>NZ_CP032738.1:0-5552047 GCF_003641105.1 Serratia sp. 1D1416
CGCGCCATGCGGGCAAAATGCCCGAAATCGCCATCGCCCAACGAATGGTGCAGCAAATCACCGGCTCGCTGGGCGCGCAGCGCCGGCGTGCCGACCACGTGGATCACCGGCAGATATTCGGCATAGCTGCCGGCGATGCCGTTCACCGCGCTCAGTTCTCCCACCCCGAAGGTGGTCAGCAGCGCCGCCGCCGGCTTGCAGCGCGCGTAGCCGTCTGCGGCGTAGGCGGCATTCAGCTCGTTGGCGCAGCCCACCCAGGTGATTTGCCGGTGGGCTATCACGTGATCGAGAAACTGCAGGTTGTAATCGCCCGGTACGCCGAAGAAATGGCGAATGCCAATCTGGGCTAAACGATCGAGAAGATAATCGGCGACCCTATAGTTTTTGCTCATGATCATCACCTGCCTGAGGAAGGGAACATCACTATCAAGTATTGAAGCTGCCGTACGAATTTCGAGCTTTGCGTTTAAAAAACCCCGGCAACTCTGCGTTACACCCGCCCCCAGCGCAGCCTGAACGGCAATTTTAATCGTATTGGCGTGATCGCCAGCGCGGCGGCGCGCTGTGAAAACGCATACACTCAAAGGCGACTCCCTCTCCGCCGATAAGGATCTGTATGCCGTACCAAGCTGACTCTTCGCGTTATCAGAACATGGAATACCGGCGCTGCGGCCGCAGCGGGCTGAAGCTGCCGGCGATTTCCCTCGGGCTGTGGCACAACTTTGGCGACACCACGCTGTACGACAACGCGCGCAAGCTGATCCATTGCGCCTTCGACCAAGGCATCACCCACTTCGACCTGGCCAATAACTACGGCCCGCCGCCCGGCGCCGCCGAGGAAAATTTTGGCCGCATTCTCAGGGACGATCTGAAAAGCTGGCGCGACGAGCTGATCGTCGCTTCCAAAGCCGGCTATACCATGTGGCCCGGTCCCTACGGTGACTGGGGGTCGAAAAAGTATCTGGTCGCCAGCCTCGATCAGAGCCTGAAACGCATGGGATTGGAGTACGTCGACATTTTCTACCATCACCGCCCGGACCCGGACACGCCGCTGGAGGAAACCATGGCGGCGTTGGATCTGCTGGTGCGCCAGGGCAAGGCGCTGTATGTCGGCTTGTCCAATTACCCCGCCGATCGCGCCCGCCAGGCGTTCGCCATCCTGCAGCGGCTCGGCACGCCGTGCGTGATCCACCAGCCCAAATATTCCCTGTTCGAACGTTGGGCGGAAGCCGAACTGCTGGATACGCTGGAGGAACACGGCGTCGGTTCCATCGCCTTCTCGCCGCTGGCAGGCGGCCTGCTGACCGACCGCTATCTGCAGGGCATCCCGCCGGATTCCCGCGCCGCCAGCGGCAGCCGGTTCCTGCAGGCGGAACAGCTGACCGACGCACGGCTGGACAAAGTGCGCCGGCTCAACGCGCTGGCACAGCAGCGCGGGCAGAAGCTGTCGCAGATGGCGCTGGCCTGGGTATTGCGCGGCGATCGCGTCACCTCGGTGCTGATCGGCGCCAGCAAGACCGGCCAGATCGACGACGCCGTCGGCATGCTGGCTAATCGCAGCTTCAGCGCCGACGAGATCGCCCTGATCGAAGAAATCTTGATGTAATCGCTTACAAAAAACGCCGGCCCGACGGCCGGCGGCTTCTCCCGCCCTCCAGACAAATCTTAAATCCCGCCGCCCCGCCCGCTTTTCAGAGTTCCTCTAAGATTCAACCCCATTCGCCGAGGCTAATATGCCGATATTGCAGAACAAATAATGATAAGGCCGCGTGCACGCGCTGCATTAACCGCGCAAACCGGCCAACCCGCCGCGGCGGAAAGGAGAAGCCATGTTTAAACCTCTGTTATTGGCCGCCGTACTGGTGGCGACCACCTTGCCGGTGACGCAGCAAGCGCATGCCGATGGCCTCAGCATCGATCTGCTGCCGGGCGTGTCGTTGCGCATCGGCGAACAAGATAACCGCGGCCGCTACTGGGACGGCTACGACTGGCGCGACCGCGATTGGTGGCAGGGCCATCAGGGACGCTATCTGGGCGATCGCAGCCGTCGGGGATATTACTGGGACGGCTATCGCTGGCGCGACAACGACTACTGGCGCAAGAATTACTATTACCGTGACGGCCGCTATCGCAAGTTCGACAAGCACTACTACAAGCACTACTACAAGCATCACGATAAGCACCACTGGAAGAAGAAACACCACGACGACGATCGCGACCACTGGCGCCGCGGCCATCATGACGACGACTGACAGCGGCAGGCCGGCATCGCGCCGGCCTTTTCATTGCCTCGCCTACAGCAGGCCGCCGAACAGCAGGTAGCCATTCAACCCCACCACCACCAGCACGATCAGCCTGCCGAGGCTTTGCACCCCGCGGCCGTTGACCATATCCCCCATCAGCTGCCGATTGCCGGTGAAAGACAGCAGCGGCACCAGCGCCAGCGCAATGCCGAAGCTCAACAACACCTGGCTCAGCAACAGAATGCGCGTGGCGTCCATGCCCATCCAGATGACGATAAACGACGGCGCCATGGTGACCAGGCGGCGCAGCCACAGCGGGATACGAAAACGGATGAATCCCTGCATCACCACCTGCCCCGCCAGCGTGCCCACCACGGTGGAAGACAGCCCCGCCGCCACCAGGCTCAGGCCGAACACGGTGGCGGCGGCCTGCCCCAGCAGCGGCTGCAGCGTCAGATAGGCGCGATCGAGATCGGCAATGCCGCTGTGGCCGCTAAAGTGGAACGCCGCCGCGGCGGTGGCCATCATCGCCAGATTGACGAAGCCGGCGATGGTCATGGCGATGGCGACATCCACCTTGGTGGCGGCATAGCGCACTGCGCGGCTGTCGGCATCGCCGCGCTGGGTTAATGAAGAGTGCAGATAGATCACGTGCGGCATGATGGTGGCGCCGAGCACCCCCGCCGCCAGGAACACCGCATCGCCGTTGGGCAGATCCGGCAGCGCCATGCCTTTCAGCAACGGGCCGATCTGCGGTTGAGAAAACGCCAGTTCAACGATATAAGCGGCGGCGACGAACAGCAGCAGCCCGCCAATCACCCGCTCGAGCGGCTTCTGCCCGCGTTTTTGCAGCGCGAGGATCAGGAGGGTGGCGATGCCGGTCAGAATCGCCCCCTGCAGCAACGAGACGCCGAGCAACAGCTTGAAACCGATCGCCGCGCCGATGAACTCGGCCAGATCGGTGGCCATGGCGATGATCTCCGCCTGCACCCAATAGGCCCACACCGCCGGGCGCGGGAAGCGATCGCGGATATGCTCCGCCAAATTTTTACCGGTAGCGATGCCCAGCTTGGCCGACAGCAGCTGGATCAGCATCGCCATCAGGTTGGCCCATACCACCACCCACAGCAGGCTGTAGCCGAAAGCGGCGCCGGCCTGGATATTGGTGGCGAAGTTGCCGGGATCGATATAGCCGATGGCGGCGATAAAGGCGGGCCCCATCAGGGAAAGCTTGAGCTTTCTCGACGAGCCATTGCGGGTGGTTTCAACCACGCGGCCGTTCAGCATAGGGTGAACCCTTATGGATAATGCGTTTATCAACAGTCTATATAGATGATAATAATTATCAAACGCATTTGAGGCGGTAATACTTATCTCTGCGATAGGCGGGAATTTAGGTTTTATCGAAGGGTTCAGCGCCAGGCGCGCCGCTTTCCGTGCTTTATTTCAGTCTATTCGGCGCGCAATGCCGCTGAAAGGCAGGTTAGCACAAGAATACGAATTTCATATGGCCTCATTAACATCTTGATTTTTTATGCTTTTGCGCAATAGTTTAGGAGAATTCCCACAATGACTTTCCATATTTGCAATCGAAGTCTCGTTTTTAAACGTGGCGTTACATAGAATGACAGCCGAAATTCAGCCTGCCTCAAATTTGGAGCAAACATGTCCCATATTGCGCACTTTGCGTTAGCGTTGGTGGTGGTGGCGATCCTGGCCCTGTTGGTGTGCCGCGATCGCAAAAGCATCCGCATTCGCTATGTTATTCAATTGTTGGTTATTGAAGTACTGCTGGCCTATTTTTTCCTGCATTCGGAAGCGGGCTTGGGCTTTGTAAAAGGATTTGCGGCGCTGTTCGACAAGCTGCTCGGGTTTGCTGGGCAAGGGACTGATTTTGTATTCGGCGGCATGGGTGACAAAGGCCTGGCGTTCTTCTTCCTGAAGGTGCTGTGCCCTATCGTCTTCATCTCTGCGCTGATCGGTATTCTGCAATACATCAAAGTGCTGCCGTTTGTGATCCGCATTATCGGTACCGTGCTGTCCAAGGTGAATGGCATGGGCAAGCTGGAATCGTTCAACGCCGTCAGTTCGCTGATCCTCGGCCAGTCTGAAAACTTCATCGCCTACAAAGATATTCTGGGCAAGATGTCGGAAAAGCGCATGTACACCATGGCGGCGACCGCGATGTCTACGGTTTCCATGTCCATCGTCGGCGCCTACATGACCATGCTGGACGCCAAGTTCGTGGTGGCGGCGCTGGTGCTTAACATGTTCAGCACCTTTATCGTGCTGTCCCTGGTTAACCCGTATGACACCAATAAAGAAGAAGAGCTGCACCTGGGTAACCTGCACGAAGGCCAAAGCTTCTTTGAAATGCTGGGTGAATACATCCTGGCTGGTTTCAAAGTAGCGATTATCGTTGCTGCGATGCTGATCGGCTTTATCGCCCTGATCGCCGCGCTCAACGGCCTGTTCAGCGCCATCTTCGGCCTGAGCTTCCAGGAAATCCTCGGTTACTTCTTCTACCCGTTCGCCTGGATCATGGGCATTCCCAAGCACGAAGCCCTGCAGGTCGGCAGCATTATGGCGACCAAGCTGGTGTCCAACGAATTCGTGGCGATGATGGAACTGCAGAAAGTCTCTGCCGAGCTGTCGCCGCGCAGCATGGGCATCCTGTCGGTGTTCCTGGTGTCCTTCGCCAACTTCTCTTCCATCGGCATCGTGGCCGGTGCGATCAAAGGGCTGAACGAACATCAGGGCAACGTGGTGTCGCGCTTTGGCCTGAAGCTGGTGTATGGGTCAACGCTGGTCAGCATCCTGTCCGCCTCTATCGCCGGGCTGGTGCTGGGCTAAGCCGCACTGCGGCAAGGGTAAAAAGGTCGCTGCGGCGGCCTTTTTTGTTGCCTGAAATTCGGTGCGGATAAACCGCGCAAAGCAAAAAGCCGACCCAAGGGTCGGCTTTTCAAATGGTGGTGGAGCTAGACGGGATCGAACCGTCGACCTCTTGCATGCCATGCAAGCGCTCTCCCAGCTGAGCTATAGCCCCACAAAAGTGGTACGCATTGACCGGCGTTACGGTATTCCCCAACCCTTCTGAGATAAAGGTTGGTGGAGCTAGACGGGATCGAACCGTCGACCTCTTGCATGCCATGCAAGCGCTCTCCCAGCTGAGCTATAGCCCCGTTCCACAATCACTTTGTGCTGTGAACGGGGCGCATAATATGAAACCGCGGAAACACTGTCAACGGCTAAATTGAATTCCTCGATCAAGCGCTGAAAAAGCCGCCAAATCAGCACGTTTAACGCTAAAAAACCGACAATGTGGGTATAAATCAAGCGCTGTGCGAGCCGGCTCACAGAAAACAGATAACCCTTATAAATTGCGTTGATTTTTAATTAATGAAATGTTAGCGAAATGCGCTTGAGTCCCTTCCACGACAGGCATAGACTGCCCGCGCCATAAACTCAATTACTATAAACCGAGATAAACCGAGTCCGTTATGTCTTTGCATTCACCAAAAGAAATCGCCGCCCTCGCCGTTCAGGCCGGGGTGAATAAAAGCCGCGCCACCCTCGCCAACCTGCTGATCCTGGGCTTTCTCGCCGGCGCCTTTATCGCTACCGGCTTCCTGCTGGATATCCACGTTATCGGCACCCTGCCGGCCGAATGGGGCTCCTTTGGCGCCTTACTGGGCGCGGCGGTATTTCCTGTCGGGCTGATCCTGACGATTTTGGCTGGCGGCGAACTGCTGACCGGCAACATGATGACCCTGCCGATGGCCTGGTTCGCCCGGGAAATTCCAGCCCTGGCCATTCTGCGCAACTGGTTCTGGGTCACCCTGGCCAACCTGGCCGGCAGCGTGGCCGTGGCCTATTTCTTTGGCCACCTGCTCGGATTGACCGAGGGCGCATTCCTGCATAAAACCCTGGCCATCGCGCAGGCCAAGGTGGACGCCGACTTCCTGCACGCCTTTATTTCCGGCGTGGGCTGCAACTGGCTGGTCTGTCTGGCGGTCTGGCTGGCCTTCGCCAGCAGGGACGTGCCGGGCAAGGTGATCGGCATGTGGTTCCCGGTCATGGCCTTCGTCGCCATCGGTTTTCAGCACGTGGTGGCCAACATGTTTATTATCCCGGCCGCCATTTTTGCCGGCGGCATGAGCTGGGATCAGTACCTGCCCAACTTTGTCGCGGTATTCCTCGGCAATGCGCTGGGCGGCGCCGGCTTTGTCGGCCTGATGTATTTTCTCGCCTACCGCCCCGCCTCGCCGGCCAGCGAGCAGGCCTGACAGGCAGCCATAAAAAAGCCCCGTGGAGCGATCCACGGGGCTTTTTCATTTATAGCCTATCGCGTCTGGCGACAATCAGCCCTGCGCTTCGCGCCCGGCAATATAGGCCAGCGCCATATCGATACGCTGCAGCGAACGCGCCTGGCCAATGGCGTGCACGGTCACGTCCATGGCCGGCGACTGGCCGGCGCCGGTTACCGCTACGCGCAGCGGCATGCCGACCTTGCCCATGCCGACGCCCAGCTCATCCGCGGTGCCCTGGATGGCGTCGTGCACGTTTTCCGGCGTCCAGGCGCTGATGGCGGCCAGCTTGGCGCGCACCGCCTCCAGCGGTTGGCGAGCCACCGGACGCAGGTGTTTCTTGGCGGCGTCGGCGTCGAACTCGCTGAAGTCTTCGTAGAAGTAGCGGCAGGATGCGGCCATTTCCTTCAGGGTTTTGCAGCGCTCGCCCAGCAGCTTGACGATATCCTTCAGCTCAGGGCCGTTGCGGGTTTCGATGCCCAGTTGCTCAACGTGCCACGCCAGATGCACCGCCACTTCTTCCGCCGGCATATGGTTGATGTAGTGATGGTTCAGCCACTGCAGCTTTTCGGTGTTGAAGGCGCTGGCGGATTTGTTGATCGCTTCCAGGGTGAAGAACTCTTTCATCTCGTCGATGGAGAAGATTTCCTGATCGCCGTGGGACCAGCCCAGACGCACCAGGTAGTTCAGCAGCGCCTGCGGCAGATAGCCGTCGTCGCGGTACTGCATCACGCCCACCGCACCGTGGCGCTTGGACAGTTTCTTGCCGTCGTCGCCGAGGATCATGGAAACGTGCGCGTATTCCGGTACCGGCGCGCCCAGCGCTTTCAGGATGTTGATCTGGCGCGGGGTGTTGTTGATGTGGTCTTCGCCGCGGATCACGTGGCTGATTTCCATATCCCAGTCGTCCACCACCACGCAGAAGTTATAGGTCGGCGAGCCGTCGGTGCGGCGAATGATCAGATCGTCCAGCTCCTGGTTGCTGAATTCGATCGGGCCGCGGATCTTGTCGTCGAAGATCACCGAGCCTTCCTGCGGGTTGCGGAAGCGCACCACGTGCGGTTCGTCGTCGGTATGGCTGCATTGGCTGTCGCGGCAGTGGCCGTCGTAACGCGGCTTCTCGCCGTTTTCCATCTGCTTTTCGCGCAGCGCTTCCAGACGCTCTTTGGAGCAATAGCATTTATAGGCAGTGCCCTGCACCAGCATGTCGTCGATGACCGCGTTGTAACGATCGAAACGTTTGGTCTGGAAATACGGGCCTTCGTCCCAATCCAGATTCAACCAGTTCATGCCATCCATAATTGCGTCGATAGCCTCCTGGGTGGAGCGTTCCAGATCGGTGTCTTCGATGCGCAGAACGAACTCGCCGCCGGCATGGCGGCTGAACAGCCAGGAATACAACGCAGTACGGGCGCCACCGACGTGCAGATAGCCGGTTGGGCTAGGGGCAAAACGGGTTTTGATTTTCATTGGGTTCACGGCCTTATTACGCAACGCGTGTCGGCGATTGCCGACGATTGCTCGGAATTGAAAAAAGTGGGCAACATTGTACCACCACGCGCTAATTCCTCAACGCTGACACGATATTGCGGCGGCGGATTTCGCTCTTTCTGCGGCCCATTGCGCATAACAACGGGCAAAGAATCGACGGCGCTGGCGATAATTATCGCATCCTGTTTAAATTTGCGGCGAACGATTGAAATCATTTTAAAAACCGTTGACTCACTTTGAACTATCCCTATAATGCGACTCCAACAAGACGGGGCGATTAGCTCAGTTGGTAGAGCATCTCCTTTACACGGAGGGGGTCGGCGGTTCGAGCCCGTCATCGCCCACCATCTTGTTGAGCGGTAAAGCAGTAAGAAATGAGAAAAATGAGGGTGATTAGCTCAGTTGGTAGAGCATCTCCTTTACACGGAGGGGGTCGGCGGTTCGAGCCCGTCATCACCCACCACTCATTCTCTCGTTTAGCAGTAACCTGGAAGTCCTGAAGTGGGTGATTAGCTCAGTTGGTAGAGCATCTCCTTTACACGGAGGGGGTCGGCGGTTCGAGCCCGTCATCACCCACCACTTCTGCGGGTCGTTAGCTCAGTTGGTAGAGCAGTTGACTTTTAATCAATTGGTCGCAGGTTCGAATCCTGCACGACCCACCAATTCAGAGAAAAGCGCCTTCAGGCGCTTTTTTCGTTTCAGCTCCACCTCATCCGCCCCAACCTCTTTATTGCATAGCGCACGATGTCGTGTTGGATAAGAACCTGCGTTCAGGTTCGAGCCGAGCGAAGCGAGACGACAACGCGCAGCGTTGCCCGCAGGGTGAGGCCAAAGGCCGAATCAATCCTGCACGACCCACCAATTCAGAGAAAAGCGCCTTCAGGCGCTTTTTTCGTTTCAGCTCCACCTCATCCGCCCCAACCTCTTTATTGCATAGCGCACGATGTCGTGTTGGATAAGAACCTGCGTTCAGGTTCGAGCCGAGCGAAGCGAGACGACAACGCGCAGCGTTGCCCGCAGGGTGAGGCCAAAGGCCGAATCAATCCTGCACGACCCACCAATTCAGAGAAAAGCGCCTTCAGGCGCTTTTTTCGTTTCAGCTCCACCTCATCCGCCCCAACCTCTTTATTGCATAGCGCACGATGTCGTGTTGGATAAGAACCTGCGTTCAGGTTCGAGCCGAGCGAAGCGAGACGACAACGCGCAGCGTTGCCCGCAGGGTGAGGCCAAAAGCCGAATCAATCCTGCACGACCCACCAATTCAGAAAAAAGCGCCTTTAGGCGCTTTTTTCGTTTCTATTCCACCTAATTCGCCCCAACCCTTTTATCGCATGGTGCACGACGTCGTGTTGGATAAGAACCTGCGTTCAGGTTCGAGCTGAGCGAAGCGAGACGACAACGCGCAGCGTTGCCCGCAGGGTGAGGCCAAAGGCCGAATCAATCCTGCACGACCCACCAATTCAGAGAAAAGCGCCTTCAGGCGCTTTTTTCGTTTCTGCCCCGCCCGATTCGCCCCTGCCAAAATCACCGCCCCGCCACCTGGGATACGAATGGTTATCATTTTAAAATATTGAGTGGTAAATTAGCGGGTATGCCTAACCCAGCCAAGACACGTCTTAGTTCAAGGAAAGAAAGAGCCCGCTCATGACCCTATCCTTACGCCACCTGTTTATTTCACTGATCGCCGCTTCCGGCCTGCTGCTCAGCGGCTGCGGCCCGGACGACCAAGCCGGGGCGCAAACGCCGGCCTCCGACGCCGCAAACGGCGGCTGGCCGCGCACCATCAACAGCGCCAAGGGCCCGTTTACGCTGGAAAAACCGCCGCTGCGCATCGTCTCCACCAGCGTCACCCTCACCGGCACCCTGCTGGCGATCGACGCACCGGTGATCGCCAGCGGCGCCACCAGCGCCAACTCGTCGGTGTCTGACGACCAGGGTTTCTTCACCCAGTGGGGCGAAGTGGCGAAACGGCGCAACGTCAAACCGCTGTATCAGGTTGAGCCCAATGCCGAAGCGGTCGCCGCCGCCAACCCCGATCTGATCGTCATCTCCTCCACCGGCGGCGATTCGGCGCTGAAGCTGTACGATCAGCTGTCGACCGTCGCGCCCACCCTGGTGCTCAACTACGGCGATAAAAGCTGGCAGCAGTTAGCCACCCAACTGGGCGAAATCACCGGCCACGAACAGGGGGCCAAACAGGCCGAAGCGCGCTTTGAACAGCGGGTGGAACAGGTAAAACAGTCCATCGCCCTGCCGCCGCAGCCCACTTCTCCGCTGGTCTATGACGACAACGGGCGTGAGGCCAAGCTGTGGACGCCGGACTCCGCCCAGGGGAAATTGCTGACCCAGCTCGGCTTCCGGCTGGCCACGCCGCCGGAAAGCGCCAAGGGCAATACCAGCATGGGCAAACGCCAGGACATCATTCAGCTGTCGGGCGAAAAGATGGCGGAAGGCCTGAACGGCAAGACGCTGATGCTATTCTCCGCCGATCAACGCAAGGTCGGGGAGCTGTTGGCCAACCCGTTCCTCCGGCACCTGGAGCCGGTTGAACAACATCATGTCTATGCCGTCGGCACCGATACTTTCCGCCTCGATTATTACAGCGCGACCAACATGCTGAACAGCATCGAACGGCAGTTCAAGAAATCCTGACGTCCCCCCGGCAGGCCCGGCGCCTGCCGCGTTTCACGGCGCAATGATTACATTCAATCTATTGAAATATAAAGAATCATTAACATCGCGAATCACTGACTCCCCTTATCCGACGGATGCATTGCGGCGTAAACTCATGCTACTATAAGCCGGTCTTCAAGAACGCTAATAATAATGAGAATCAAAATTATAAAGGAGTTAACGGTGTGAGCTTACCCACTCCGACTACGCGGACGCCTTCGTCCACGACTCGCACAGCCTACGCCAGCGGCCTGAAGCGCGTTTCCGGGCTGGGTTTTTGCCTGGCGCTGCTGCTGCTGTGCGTAATGGCCAGCCTGATGCTGGGATCCAAATCCATTCCCTTTCATACCGTTTGGCTTAGCCTGCAGGGCCAGTTCAGCGGCGCGGACAGCACCATTATTCTCGATGCCCGCCTGCCCCGCACCCTGGCGGGCATGCTGGCCGGCGTGGCGCTGGGCGGCGCCGGCGCGCTGATCCAGGCGCTGACGCGCAACCCGCTGGCCGATCCCGGCGTGCTCGGCATCAACGCCGGCGCCAGCTTCGCCGTGGTGCTGGGCATTATGTTTTTTGGCGCCGCATCCACCGAAGGCTATATGAGCTGGGCCTTTGCCGGCGCGGCCATCACCACCCTGCTGGTCTACCTGATCGGCACCCTGGCGGGGGGGCGCATCAACCCGGTGCGGCTGACGCTGGCCGGCGTGGCGATAGGCGCGGTGTTGAGCGGCATCACCACCGGGCTGTCGCTGCTCGATCCGCAAACCTTCGACCAACTGCGTTTCTGGCAGGCCGGTACGCTGGATATCCGCACCCTGGCCAGCCTGGCCGTCACCGCGCCCGCCATCCTGATCGGCGCCCTGCTGACGCTGGCCATCGCCCGGCCGCTGAACACCATCAGCATGGGGGAAGACCTGGCCATTGCGCTCGGCGCGCGGGTGGTGCTGACCCAAATCGTTTCGGTTGTCGCCATCACGCTGCTGTGCGGCGCGGCGACCGCCACCGTCGGCCCGATCGCCTTTGTCGGCCTGATGGTGCCGCACATCGCCCGCTGGTGGGTCGGCCCCGACCAGCGCTGGATACTGCCCTACTCAATGCTGATGGCGCCGGTGCTGCTGCTGTGCGCCGACATCATCGGCCGTTTGCTGGTGCCCGGCGAGCTGCGGGTCTCCATCGTCACCGCCTTTATCGGCGCGCCGGTCCTGATCTGGCTGGTGCGTCGCAAGAAAACGCTGGGGGGCCTGTAATGTCGATGCCTCGCACCCTGCTGATCGGCCGCCCGGACGGCATGATCAGTTGGCGCATGCCGCTGCGCGTGCTGGTGGTTAATTTATCGCTGCTGGCGCTGTGCCTGCTGTTGGCCATGGCGGCGCTGTGCTACGGTACGCTGCAGCTGTCGCTGGAGCAGGTGTTCTCGGCGCTCGGCGGCCAGGCGCCGAAGAACCTGGTGACCGTGGTCACCCAGTGGCGCCTGCCGCGCATCAGCATGGCGTTGCTGTTGGGCGGCGCGCTCGGCATGAGCGGCGCCATCTTCCAGTCGATCATCCGTAACCCGCTGGGCAGCCCGGACGTGATCGGCTTCAACATGGGCGCCTACACCGGCGCGCTGATCGCCATTACGCTGTTCAGCGGCGGCTATTACACCATCGCCGGCGGCGCGCTGGCCGGCGGCATCCTCTCCGCTCTGCTGATCTACCTGCTCGCCTGGCGGCGGGGGTGGTCGGCTTCCGGTTGATCATCGTCGGCATCGCCATCAGCGCGGTGCTGGTCTCCACCAATACCTGGCTGATCATCACCGCTTCGCTGGAGCGCGCCATGGATGCCGCCATGTGGCAGGCCGGCTCGTTGAACGGCATGACCTGGCAGAAATCGCGGCCGGCCATGGCGTTTATCAGCCTGGCCGCCGCCGCCGCGCTGCTGATGGGCAAACGGCTGCAGCTGCTGGAAATGGGCGACGACGCGGCGCGCGCGCTGGGGGTCAATGCCGAAAGCAGCCGGCTGTGGCTGATGCTGTTCGGCGTGACCCTGACCGCCGCCGTTACCGCCACCGCCGGGCCGATCTCGTTTATCGCGCTGGCCGCCCCGCAGATCGCCCGCCGGCTGACCGGCCAATCGTCGGTTACCCTGACGTCGTCGGCGCTGATGGGGGCCACTTTGCTGCTGGGGGCCGACGTGGCTTCCCAGCATCTGTTCGCGCCGACCCAGCTGCCGGTGGGCGTAGTGACCGTCAGCATCGGCGGCCTGTATCTGATCTGGCTGTTAATCCGTGAGTCCCGCAGATAATGAAGAGTAAGAATGCCATGAGCCACCGCCTGCACGCCTCGCACCTGACGCTGGGCTACGACAGTAAAATCATCGCCAACGACCTGAGCGTGGCCATTCCCGACGGCGCTTTCACGGTGATTGTCGGGCCGAACGCCTGCGGAAAATCCACCCTGCTGCGCGCGCTGTGCCGCCTGCTGAAACCCAGCGCCGGCGAAGTGATGCTGGACGGCAAGAGCATCGGCAGCTTCGCCACCAAGGCGCTGGCGCGCGAGCTGGGGCTGCTGCCGCAGACCTCAATCGCGCCGGACAGCATTACCGTGGCGGACCTGGTTTCGCGCGGGCGTTATCCGCACCAAAGCCTGCTGAAGCAGTGGACCCACGCCGACCGGCAGGCGGTAGAGGAAGCCATGGCGGCCACCAACGTCAGCCAGTTGGCCGAGCGCAGCGTCGACGAGCTGTCCGGCGGCCAACGTCAGCGCGTGTGGGTGGCGATGGTGCTGGCGCAGCAGACCCCGCTGCTGCTGCTGGATGAGCCGACCACCTACCTGGACATCGCCCACCAAATTGAGCTGCTGGATCTGTTCCGCCAGCTGAATCAGGAGCGCGGCCAAACCATGATCGCCGTACTGCACGATCTGAACCACGCCTGCCGCTATGCCGACCATATCATCGCCATGCGCGACGGCAAGATTGTGGCGCAGGGGAAACCGGCCGAGATCATTACCGCCGAGCTGGTAGAGCAGGTGTTCGGCATGCCCTGCATGATCATCGACGATCCGCTGTCGCATACCCCGCTGGTGATCCCGCGCGGCCGCTTCCACTGCGATCCCGCGCAGTAAGGAAAAGGCCGGTTTCCCGGCCTTTTCTCTATTTCTCCAGCGAGACCTGCTTAAAAATGTGTTTGCCGAACGGATCGATTTCGTAGCCCTTCACTTCCTTGCGCACCGGCTCGAAGATGGTCGAATGGGCAATCATCAGCGCCGGCATTTGCTCATGCATCATCACCTGCGCCTGCTCATACATCGCCACCCGCTTGGCGTGGTCGTTCTCTTCGCGCGCCTGCAGGATCAGTTGGTCGAACGGCTTGTAGCACCACTTGGCGGAGTTGGAACCGCCGTCGGCCGACACGCAGGTGAACAGCGGGCCGAAGAAGTTATCCGGGTCGCCGTTGGCGGTGGTCCAGCCCACTAACGCCGTCTGGTGCTCGCCGTTTTTAATCCGCTGCAGGTATTCGCCCCACTCGAAGGTGACGATTTTTGCCCGTACGCCGATGTTGGCCCAGTCGGACTGGATCATCTCGGCCATGCGTTTGGCGTTGGGGTTATAGGGCCGCTGCACCGGCATCGCCCACAGGTCGATGTCGAACCCTTGCCCCAACCCCGCCTCCTGCAGCAGCCGTTTAGCCTTATCCGGCGCGTACGGGTAGTCTTCTATCTTGTCGTTGCTGCCCCATTGGGTCGGCGGCAGCAGGTTTTTAGCCGGCTGGCCGGCGCCGTGGAACACCGCCTCGATAATCGCCGGCTTGTTGACCGCCAGCGCCAGCGCCTGCCGCACCTTGACGTTATCCAACGGTTTCTTCTGGGTGTTGAACGCCAGGAAGCCGATATTCAGCCCGGACTTTTCCAGCACCCGAATATTTTTGTCCTGCCGCATGCGCGCCAGATCCGCCGGATTGGGGAACGGCATCACCTGACACTCGTTCTTTTGCAACTTGGCGTAGCGCACCGCGGCGTCCGGCGTGATCGAGAATACCAGCCGATCGATTTTCGGCCTGCCTTCCCAATAGTTGTCGAACGCCTTGTAAAGAATTTTGGCGTCCTTCTGGTACTGCACCAGTTGGAACGGCCCGGTGCCGATCGGATCGTTGTCCACGCGCTCCGGGGTGCCGGCCTTCAGCATCGCCTCGGCGTATTCCGCCGAGAGAATGGTGGCGAAGTACATGCCCAGGTCGGCGACGAACGGCGCTTCGGCGCGGGAAAGCTCGAAGCGCAGGGTGTTGTCGTCCAGCTTGACGATGCGCTCGATCAGGCTGCCGAACTCCATCGATTCAAAGTTGGTGTAGGCGCCGTTGGACACCTTGTGGTAGGGGTTATTGGCGTCCTTCTGGCGCATGAAGGAGAAAATGACGTCGTCGGCGTTGAAATCGCGGGTGGGGGTAAAATATTTGTTGCTCTGGAATTTCACCCCTTTGCGCAGGTGGAAGGTGTAAGTTTTGCCGTCTTCGCTCACCTCCCAGCGCTCCGCCAGGCTGGGCTGCAGTTCGACGGTGCCGGTTTTGAAATCCACCAGCCGGTTATAAATCGCCGCCGAGCTGGCGTCCACCGTGGTGCCGGAGGTAAACAGCTGCGGGTTGAAGCCTTCCGGTGAACCTTCCGAACAATAGACCAGCGTGCTGGCCTGCGCCCCGCCGGTGACCGCCAACGCCAACAGCCCTATCGTTATCGCTTTTTTATTCATCGTGCCATCCCCAGTGGTAAGAAAACAGACCCGACCGATACCAATAAATCATGCAGTTAGCGATGTAAAGCACAAATTGTGAGCATAAAAAAACGGGGAGGCGCGCAGCTGGCCTTCCCCGTGGTTCGCACGAGATCATGAATTTAAATCATCTGGCTGAAGTTCATCTGCGCCATCAGCTTGTAGTTGTCGGCGTAGTCGACCGGGATCGCCACCACCACCGGCCCCCGAATCTCCATCGCCTTGCGCAGCATCGGCCGCAGATCCTCTACCGACCGCACGGCAAAACCGACCGCGCCGCAGGATTCCGCATAGGCTTTAAAGTCGATCGGCCCGAACTCCACGCCGGATTTGCGCTGGTATTTGTTTACCTCCTGCATTTCCACCATGTTGTAGGCGTTATCCACCCAGATCACGTGAACGATGTTGTTTTTCAGCCGCACTGCGGTTTCCAGCTCCATGCTCGACTGCATAAAACCGCCGTCGCCGGATATCGACACCACCTTGTCGCCGGGGCGCACCAGCGCCGCGCCGATCGCCCATGGCAGCGCCACCCCCATGGTCTGCTGGCCGTTGGAGATCAGCAGCTGACGGGCGCGGAAGCTATAGAGGTAGCGGGCGATCCAGATATGGAAGCTGCCCATGTCGACGCACAGCGTCACGTCGTCGCTGACGATGTCCTGCAGCTCTTTCACGATGCGCAGCGGGTGGATCGGCATGCCGCCGCGCCGCGCCGCGCGCTCCGCCAGCTCGCTGCGCTGGCGGCCCAGATCGGTGAGGATCAGTTCCACCTCGGCCGGCACGCTCACCGCCCCGCTGAAGGCTTCGGTCAGCATGTCGAGGGTAGCGCTGATATTGCCCACCAGCTCAATATCCGGGCGATAGCAGGTGTCGATGTCCGCCGGCAGCACGTCGATGTGCACCAGCTTCAGGCGGCCCTGGCTGTTCCACATGCAGGGATCGTATTCGATCGGGCCATAGCCGACGCTGACCACCAGGTCGGCCTTCTGCAACAGCTGGTCGGCGGGCTGGTTGTTGAACAGCCCGACCCGGCCGGCAAAGCGGGCGAAGTGATTGACGTCGATCACCCCGGCCGCCTGATAGGTGCCGACCACCGGCATATGGGTGCGATACAGCAGCTGGCGCACCGCTTCGCTGTTTTCCGGCCGGCTGGCCTGCAGGCCCAGCAGCAGCACCGGGCATTTCGCCTGTTGGATCAACTTCACCGCCGCCTGGATGTCGTCCGCCGCCGCGGCGCCCATGCGCGGCAAACGGCAGCCGGCCAACACCGGCGCGCTGACCGGCTCATTGACGATGTCCATCGGCAGGCTGACGAACGAGGCGCCGGGCCGGCCGAACTCGGCGTGGCGGAAGGCGTTGGCGATCACCTCGGAGATCGCCGAGCCGGCGTGCACCTCGGCGCAGTATTTGGTCACCGGGCGGAACATGCTGACGGTGTCCATGCTTTGGTGCGTCTGCTTCAGGTTGTCGGCGCGCTTCACCGCCCCGCCGAAGGCCACCACCGCATCCCCTTCCGAGGTGGCGGTCGCCAGCCCGGTGATCAGGTTGGAGCTGCCCGGCCCGGAGGTGACCAGCGCCACCCCGGCCTTGCCGGTCAAACGGCCCACCGCCGCCGCCATAAAGGCGGCGTTGGCCTCGTGGCGCACCACCACCGTTTCGATCGACGGCGCATCCTCCAGCGAATCGAACACCCGGTCAATCTTGGCGCCCGGAATGCCGAATACGTGCTTCACGCCCTGCGCCTGCAGATTTTTCACCACCAAATCTGCGCCGCATTGCCAGTTATTGTCTGTTTTTACCTGTGCCATGGTTCCACCTCCTAAAAAACGGTCGCCGGGGCATTAACCCTCGGCGGAACGAATCGCGCGGTCCAAATCCTCTGGGCAGAGGTCGGCGCGCAAGAAATCCGCATCATGCGGCAACTGAAGATTGAGACGGGTGATGACGCCAAACTGCAGGCGGCCGTGATCGAGCTGGTAATCCAGCACGTGGCCGCCGCCGCTGCGATCGTCGGTCACGAAATGTTCGTGGTAGCCGGCCACGCCGATGCCCTGCATATAGTCCGGCGAACGGAAGCCGACCAGGGTGCCCTGGCGCTGATGGAAGGAAAAGGTCGGCTGTTCCTCGATCGCCTCCAGCATCGGGCGATACGGCCGCTCCTGGCGCGGCACGGTGCGGGTTTCCACGTGGCTGAATTCGCCGTCGACACGCACCGCGCAGAACAGGTTCGGCGAAGCGACCTGTTCGTCGATGCACTGGTGCAGCTGGGCCTTGGTGATCGGCCGGTCGAACTGCTGGCTGACGCTGGGCCGGAAAAAGGTGACGACGGCAAAGGGGGTTTTCTGTTGCAGGCCGGCCGGCCGGGCGCTGCCGTCGGCGCGCAGCTGGTGTATTTCGTGGTCGAAGGCGATCAGCTCGCCGTCCAGATGATTGAAGGTGCCGAGGCCAAAGTTGCCGTGCTTCAGCAATTCGGCGATGGTGACTTCGCCTTCGTACACGCCGCCGATTAACGCGCTCATCAGCGAGATTTGATAGATTTCGCCCTCCCCGGCGCTTACCGACTGCCTGGCAAAACCCTGCACCAAATGGTGCGCACAGGAACAACCGCGGTTTTCGTTCATGACCTACTCCTCCACCGGCGCGAAGCAAAATGCCCCGCGCGTTCAAAAATGCCCACCGGCGGTGAGCAAAGATGCCGCCACCGGCGCGTTCCAGAGTTGGAACGATTCAGCCTGAGGCGACAAAAAAACCGGCACGGCGGGCCGGCTGGCGTACGGGTTCAACGAGGGATTAGAGAATATGAAGACTTACTAATCATTACTGCTGAGCCGGACGCCAAATTGAACGGTTTATCTGGTGTTGAAGCGGCAATCAATCCCGCAGGCCGCTAGGCAAACCTGGGGAAAATGTTTCATGTTTTGTGCTAAAAGCCGCGAGGTTTATGCATTTTTTCTCTATGCGACCCAAGTGCGACGGCGCTGCTGCCGTCCGTAAGCACAGGAGAAGAGTAGCCTCGCGGCAGATAACTGAGAAGCGGGTATTCATAAGAAACGCTTTTGCATATAATGCAAAAATGAATGATGCCCGTTATGTTGAACATCTGCCGATTTTTCTCGACGTGGCCCGATTGGGCAGCTTCTCCGCCGCCGCGCGCAAACTGGGCATGGTGCCCTCTTCTCTGGTGCGCCATATCGACGCGCTGGAGGCCGCGCTTGGCGCCAGGCTGTTTATCCGCTCCACCCGCGGCCTGATGCTGACCGACGCCGGCGAACTGCTGCTGACGCGCGCCGCGTCGCTGCTGGCGAATATTACCGGCATCCACGCCGAGCTGAGCGCGCTGGGCGATACGCCGCAGGGCACGCTGCGCATCAGCTGCCTGCCGACCTTCGGCAAAACCTATATTCTGCCGCTGCTGCCGACGCTGACCGAACGCTGCCCGCGGCTGTTTGTCGATCTGGATCTGACCGAACGCCACACCGATCCGACCCAGGAACTGCTGGACGCCGCCATCCGCATCGGCGAACAGAAAGACAGCGGGCTGTACGCCAGCCGCATCGCCACCCAACGCTGGGCGATGTGCGCCAGCCCCGGTTATGTCGCCCGCTATGGCCGGCCGGCCAGTCTGGAGGCCCTGCCGCATCACCGGCTGATCGCCCGCTACCACAAACAGCAGCCGGCCTGCTGGGCGCAGATCCTCAGCGTACCGCTGATGAGCCGCTGCAGCATGGTGCTGCGCTGCGACGACTTTACCGCCCAACGCCAGGCGGCGCTGCTCGGCGTGGGCATCGCTTTTCTGCCTAACTGGGTGGTGGGGCCGGACATTCAAAACGGGCGGCTGCTGCGGCTGCTCGAAGACCCGCGCGACGAACAACAGGGCATCTACCTGCTGCGGCCGGTAGCGAAAGTCTCCGCCCGGCTGGCGGCCTTCATCACCCTGCTGCAGCAGGGCATCGGTCAGCCGCCCAGCTGGGAGTGAAGCGGCGTCACCCGCCCATACAGCGCCGGGTTGTCGCTTTCGTCCTTCAATTCAATGCCGGTCAGCCGCCGCTGCAAGGCCTGCTCCAGCAACCATGCCAGCTTGAACGCCGCCTGCGGATAGCCCAGCCCTTCCGGGCGCACGTTGGAGATGCAATTGCGTTCGGACTCCCTTCTTTGGGTATTCGGCCCCCAGGTCAGGTAAATGCCCAGGCTGTCGGGTGACGACAGGCCCGGCCGCTCGCCAATCAGGATAGCCACCGCCTTTGCCCGCAGGCACTCGCCAATGTCGTCCCCCAGCGCCACCCGCGACTGATGCGCCAGCACCAGCGGCGCCAAGGAAACGCCCAACGCGTCAAGATAAGGCCGCAGCGCCCGCAGCAGCGGCAGCGCCTGGCGATGCACCGCCGTGGAAGACAGGCCGTCCGCCACCACCAGCAGCAGGTCGGCCCCCTGCTGCGGCAGGCCGAGCAACAGTTTGCGGCTGTCCGGCGCCAGCCGGCGCCCCCGATCCGGCCGGCGCAGGTAGGCGGCGCGATCTTCCGCCTGGCTGTGCACGGTCAACGTTGACCAGCCGTCGTCCTGCAACGCCTGCGCCAGGCGATCGCTGTCGAAAGGCTGATGAACGGCGTCGCGCGCCTGCGCATGCGCCAGCCCGAAACGCAGCAGCGCGTCGGTCGGCAGGCTGGCGCCGGTGCGCCCCAGGGCGATGCGCGCGTCGGTAAAGGCGCGCAGCGCGTCCCAGCCGTTGAGGTGTACCGGTTTTTTCATGGCCTTTCTCCCTGCAGCGCCAGCAACAGCGGATGATTGGCGGCGGTGTCGCGCAGCCGCCCGCGATCGTCGATGATGTTCATTTTCGCCAGCCACACGGCGAACTCCGGCGCATGTTTCAGCCCCAGCAGCTCGCGAATGTAGAGCGCGTCGTGGAACGAGGTGCTCTGGTAATTGAGCATGATGTCGTCCGCCCCCGGCACGCCGATCAGGAAGGTCAGGCCGGCGGTGCCCAGCAGCGTCAGCAGGGTATCCATGTCGTCCTGATCGGCCTCGGCGTGGTTGGTATAGCACACGTCGCAGCCCAACGGCAGGCCGAGCAGCTTGCCGCAGAAGTGATCTTCCAGCCCGGCGCGAATGATCTGTTTGCCGTCATACAGGTATTCCGGGCCGATAAACCCCACCACGGTGTTGATCAGCAGCGGAGAGAAATGGCGCGCCACCGCATAGGCGCGCGCTTCGCAGGTTTGCTGATCGACGCCGTGATGCGCATTGGCCGACAGGCAGCTGCCCTGCCCGGTTTCGAAATACATGACGTTATTACCGAGCGTGCCGCGGTTGAGGCTCAGCGCCGCCTGCTGCGCCTCGGCCAGCAACGCCAGGCTGATGCCGAAGCCGCGGTTGGCCGCCTCGGTGCCGGCGATCGACTGAAACACCAGATCCACCGGCGCGCCGCGTTCAATCATTCGCAGCGTGTTGGTGACGTGGGTCAGCACGCAGGACTGGGTGGGAATGGCGAAGCGCTGGATCACCTCGTCCAGCATGTAGTTGAGTTTTTCCAGCAGCGGCAGGCTGTCGCTGGCGGGATTGATGCCGACCACCGCGTCGCCGCTGCCGTACAGCAGCCCGTCGAGCATGCTGGCGGCGATGCCCTGCAGGCTGTCGGTCGGGTGATTGGGCTGCAGCCTGACGCTGAGGTGGCCCGGCAGGCCGAGGGTGTTGCGAAAGCGCGTCACCACCCGGCACTTCTTCGCCACCAGGATCAGGTCCTGATTGCGCATGATTTTACTCACCGCCGCCGCCATCTCCGGGGTAATGCCGGCGGCCACCTGCGCCAGCATGGCGCTGTCCGCCTGCTCGCTCAGCAGCCAGTCGCGGAAGTCGCCGACCGTCAGGTGGGAAATCGGTTCAAAGGCCGCGGCGTCATGGCCGTCGACGATCAGACGCGTCACCTCATCCTGCTCGTAAGGTACCAGCGGCTGCTGCAGAAAAACCTTCAGCGGCAGATCCGCCAGCGCGATGCGCGCCGCCATCCGCTCTTCGGCGCTTTCCGCCGCCACTTCCGCCAGATAGTCGCCGGAACGCGCCGGCGAAGCCTTGGCCATCAGTTGGCGCAAGTCGCTAAAACGGTAGCCGCGTCGGCCAAGCGTTGCCTGATACATAGCGTCCCCTGTTGCCTGGTTGAGGGTGTTATGTCGCAAACCCTGTACCAAGTGTAGTCAGTCGGCGGCGTTTTTTGTTTTCCGCATAAAATCAGCCCGTTAACCCAAGGGCAGCGCCAGCCGGGCTGCACTGAAATCATGCATGCGCTTCCGCCGGCGGGCGCGGCGGAGTACAGTAGCCGCAGCAAAGGAGAGATAATGGATAGGCAACAACAAATTATCCTGTGGTTACAGCAAGATAACCAAAGAATGATCGCATTGCGCACCGCGCGCCGGCTCGGCCTGAACGACTGGTGTCTGGGCGCCGGGTTCGTGCGCAATCTGGTGTGGGATCGGCGGCACGGCTATGCCGACGCCACGCCGCTCAACGATATCGACGTGATTCATTTCGACCCGCAGCGGCCGGAGGCCGAACGCGATCGCATGCTGGAAGCGCGCCTGCAGCAGTGGCTGCCGCAGCCCTGGTCGGTGAAGAATCAGGCGCGCATGCACCTGCGCGGCGGCCGGGCGCCGTACCGCGACAGCGAGGACGCCATCAGCTTCTGGACCGAGGTGGAAACGGCGATCGGCGTGCGGCTGAACGCCGACGACAGTCTCACGCTGGTGGCGCCCTTCGGCCTCGATGCGCTGTTCAATGACAGCATCACCTTCAACGCCAAAAACGGCGATCTGAGCGCCTATCAACGGCGGGTGGCCGAAAAAGGCTGGTTCGCGCGTTGGCCGCGCCTGCGGCAGGTAAAGTTTTAGCCGCCGCTGCCGATACCCCGAGCAGCGATGTCAGGGCTCAGGGAGAGCGTCAATCGCCCGACCGCGCTCAACGCCGTGGATGTCTATATCTGACTCAGTAATCCGCCTGTTGTTGGCGCTGCTGCTGCAGCAGCGCCGCCTGCTGGCGCACCACCTGCCAGATGGCCTCCGCCGCCGGCGTCAGCGAGCGGTTCTTGCGCCGCACCAGCATCAGCGCGCGATTGATTTCCGGCACCAGCCGCCGCACCTTCAGCTGCCCGCCTTCCGGCAGCGGCAACGCCAGCGCCGGGAAAATGCTGATGCCGATGCCCGCCGCCACCATCGGGAACAACGTCGCCGGGTGGCCGATTTCCTGCACCACCGGCGCCTCGACGCCCTGCTGACGCAGCGCGCTGTCGATCAGCGGCCGGCTGCCGGAGGCGTAATCCTGCAGCACCAGGCGGCAGCCGTTCAGCGCCGACCAATGCACCTCAGGCTGCGCGGCGAACGGATGATCGTTACGACACAGCAGCAGGAAAGGTTCGTGCAACACCGGCTCGCAATCCAGATCCACCGCCTGCACCGGATCGACCACGATGCCGAAATCCACCTCGGCGTTGCGGATGCTGTGCAGCACCTGCTGCTGCGCCTGATCGCGCAGCATGATGCGGATCTCCGGATACTGCCGCTCGCCGGCGGCGATGCACTGCGGCATCAGGTGCGCGGAGATGGTCTGGCTCGACGCCACCCGCACCGTGCCGCTGCGCTGCACGCCGAAGCTGCGCGCATCCAGCAACGACGCCTGCAGCTCGTCCAGCAGCCGTTCGACCCGGTTGGCCAGCCGCCGGCCGGCGTCGGTCAGCACCACTTCGCGGGTGGTGCGGTCCAGCAGGCGCACGCCGACCTCCGCTTCCAGTTCCTTCACGCTGTGGCTGACCGCCGACTGAGTCAGGCCTATCGCTTCGCCGGCGCGGCTGAAACTGCCGTGCCGGGCGATGGCGACGAAGACCTTTAGCTGCTTGAGTGAATAATTCATGTGTTTTTTTCATAAATTAATTAAATAAATCAATTTAATTATTATATCCCGCCGCGGGAGAATACGCCTATCGATTTTCTGCTGCGAGTACGCCGCCATGAGATTTCTGCCCGACCGCTTTACCTTAACGCTGATCGCCACCGTGCTGCTGGCTTCGTTCCTGCCGGCGCGCGGCGAGTTTGTCGGCTGGCTGAATACCCTGACCATCGCCGCCATCGCCCTGCTGTTCTTCATGCACGGCGCCAAACTGTCGCGCGAGGCCATTTTGGCCGGCAGCAACAACTGGCGGCTGCATCTGTGGGTGATGTTCAGCACCTTCATCATCTTCCCGGCGTTGGGGGTGCTGTTTAAATGGTGGTCGCCGATCGACGTCAGCCCCGAGCTGTATTCCGGCTTTATCTATCTGTGCATCCTGCCCGCCACCGTGCAATCCGCCATCGCCTTCACTTCGCTGGCGGGCGGCAACGTGGCGGCGGCGGTGTGCAGCGCCTCCGCTTCCAGCCTGTTGGGGATCTTCGTGTCGCCGCTGCTGGTCGGCCTGCTGATGAACGTGCACGGCGAAACCGGCAGCCTGCAGCAGGTGGGCTCCATCGTGCTGCAGCTGCTGGTGCCGTTTGTCGCCGGCCACCTGTCGCGGCCGCTGATCGGCAAATGGATCGAGCGCAACCGCAAGCTTATCGGCAAAACCGATCAGACCTCCATTCTGCTGGTGGTCTATTCGGCCTTCAGCGAGGCGGTGACGCACGGCATCTGGCACCAGGTGGGCATCGGCTCGCTGGCTTTCATCGTCGGCGGCAGCATCCTGCTGCTGACCCTCGTGCTGTTGGTGAACACCTACATGGCGCGCTGGCTGGGTTTCAGCAAGGCGGATGAGATCACCATCGTGTTCTGCGGTTCGAAGAAAAGCCTGGCCAACGGCATTCCGATGGCCAACATCCTGTTCCCGGCGGCGACGGTGGGCATTATGGTGCTGCCGCTGATGGTGTTCCATCAGGTGCAGCTGATGACCTGTGCGGTGCTGGCCAAAAGGTACCAGCGCAAACAGCAGGATAAGCAGGCGGCGTTGAACGCGCAGGCTTCACGCGGGTAAAAAAAGACGGGCTGGCGCCCGTCCATTCAGCTCTTTTTCAGCGGCTTGACCAGGTGGTCAAGCCCTTCGATTTTAATCGCCAGCGTCATTTCCATCAGCATGCCGAGCTTGCCCTGGGGGAATTCGCCCTTGCGGGCGAACCACAGCAGGTACTCCTCGGGCAGGTCGATCAGCACCCGCCCCTGATACTTGCCGAACGGCATCGGGGTGTTGGCGATTTCCAGCAGGTTTTCCTTTTCCATCAGGCCCCCAACAGGCGGATCATTTCCGCTTCGTCGATCACTTCGATGCCCAGCTCCTGCGCCTTAGCCAATTTGGAACCGGCCGCTTCGCCGGCGATCACCAGATCGGTCTTCTTCGACACGCTGCCGCTGACCTTGGCGCCCAGCGCCGTCAGGCGATCCTTGGCTTCGTCGCGCGACAGCTGGCTGAGCGAACCGGTCAGCACCACGGTTTTGCCGGCGAACGGGCTGTCGATCTCTTCCGCCGCCACCGCCACCGGCGCCGGCCAGCTGATGCCGATTTCGGCGCCCACCAGCTCATCGATAACCTTTTGATTAAGCGCTTCGTCGAGGAAATGACGCGTGTGCTTCGCCACCACTTCACCGACGTCCGGCACTTCTTTCAGCGCCTCGATATCGGCGGCGAACAGCTTCTCCAGCGAGCCGAAGTGCGCAGCCAGGTTGGCGGCGGTCGATTCGCCGACCTCGCGAATGCCCAGCGCATACAGGAAACGCGCGAAGGTGGTCTGCTTGGATTTCTCCAGCGCGTTGACCAGATTCTGCGCCGATTTCGGCCCCATGCGATCCAGCCCGGTCAGAATGCCGGCGGACAGGCGGAACAGATCGGCCGGGTTCTTGACGTATTCTTTTTCCACCAGCTGTTCGATGATTTTGTCGCCCATGCCTTCGACGTCCAGCGCCCGGCGGGAAACGAAATGCTTCAGCGCTTCTTTACGCTGCGCGGCGCAGATCAGCCCGCCGGTGCAGCGCGCCACCGCTTCGCCCTCCACCCGTTCGACGTCGGAGCCGCACACCGGGCAGTGCTGCGGGAACACCACTTCGCGCGCGTCCTGCGGGCGGCGGTCTTCCAGCACCCCCACCACCTGCGGGATCACGTCGCCGGCGCGGCGCACGATCACCGTATCGCCAATGCGCAGGCCCAGGCGTTCAATCTCATCGGCGTTGTGCAAGGTGGCGTTGCTGACGGTGACGCCGGCCACCAACACCGGCTCCAGCCGCGCCACCGGGGTGATGGCGCCGGTGCGCCCCACCTGAAATTCGACTTCGCGCACCAGCGTAATCTGTTCCTGCGCCGGGAATTTGAATGCCGTCGCCCAGCGCGGCGCGCGCGCCACGAAACCGAGGGTTTCCTGCAGATCGATATCGTCGATTTTCACCACCACGCCGTCGATGTCGAAACCGAGCTGCGCACGGTCCTGCTCCACCTGGCGGTAAAACGCCAGCACCTCATCGCTGCCGGTGCAGCATTGCGCGCGATCGCTGACCGGCAATCCCCAGGCCCGGAACTGCATCAGCCGCGCGAAGTGGCTGCGCGGCAGCTCGCCGCCTTCCAGCAGGCCGACGCCGTAGCAGAAGAAGGTCAGCGGGCGCTTGGCGGTGATGCGCGGATCGAGCTGGCGCAGCGAGCCGGCGGCGGCGTTGCGCGGGTTGGCGAAAATCTTGCCGTCCTTGCGCCGCGCCTCTTCGTTCATCTGCTCAAAGCCGGCCTGCGGCATGAACACTTCGCCGCGCACTTCCAGCCGACGCGGAATGTTGTCGCCGCTCAGCCGCAGCGGGATGGCGCGGATGGTGCGCACGTTGGAGGTAATATTCTCGCCGGTGGTGCCGTCGCCGCGGGTAGCCGCGCGCACCAGTTCGCCGTCTTCGTACAACAGGCTGACCGCCAGGCCGTCCAGCTTCAGCTCGCAGCAGAAAGTCAGCGGCTCGCTGCTTTTCAGCCGATCCTGCACGCGCTTGTAGAACGCCAGGAAGCTTTCTTCATCGAACACGTTGTCCAGCGACAGCATCGGTACCTCATGGCGCACCTGATCAAAGGCCGCCAGCGGCGCCGCGCCCACCCGCTGGGTCGGCGAATCGGCGGTGATCAGCGCCGGATGGGCGTTTTCCAGCTCGCGCAGTTCGCGCATCAGGCGGTCGTATTCCGCATCCGGCACTTCCGGCGCGTCGAGCACGTGATACTGGTATTCGTGATGGCGCAATGAGGCTCGTAGTTGATTGATTTTTTGGATTATCGATTCCATGGCTCACCATCGAAGATAAAAAACCCCCGACTAGCGGGGGCTTTAGGATTATAGACGTTCAGTGCGCGTGGCAGCCGATCAGGCGTTGTTGTCCAACACTTCACGGATGCGCGCTTTGTAGGTTTCCAGCTTCTGCGGCGTCATCATGCGGCGTTCGTCGTCGAGCACCACGCCGCCCACGTCGTCGGCGATGCGCTGCGCCGACTGCAGCATCAGCTTGAAGTTCTGATTGGCGTCGCCGTAAGACGGCACCATCATGAACATCGACACGCCCGGCGTGGAGAAATCGGACATCATGTCAGGATCGAAAGATCCCGGCTTGACCATGTTCGCCAGGCTGAACAGCACCGGGCCGCTGCCGGCCGGGCTGATATGGCGATGGAAAATGCCCATTTCGCCGAACTGGAAGCCCGCCTGCAGCACGCTCTGCAGCAATACTTCGCCGCCGATCACGCCGCCCTGATGGGCCGCGACGTGCAGCACCAGTACGGTTTCTTTCAGCTTGGCCGGAATCGGCGCCGCCGGAGCCGGTTGCGCTTCGGGCGCGGCCGACGTCGGTTTCACTTCCGGCTGCGGCTGATGCGCAGGTTCGGCGTGGAACGCCGGTTCTGCGGCATGCGGCGCCGGAGGCGGCAGATCGTCAACGCGCGGCTCGCGGCGCGGCGCAGGCTGTTGCTGCGGCTCGTCGTCTTCGTCCTGCGCGTAGTTGTCCAGCAGGATGTCGTCATAATCCGGCCGCTGCGAAAGCGGAGGCGGAGTCTGATGAGCAGCCGGCTGAACGGCACGTGGCGCAGGCTCAGCCGCCGGAGCGGGCTTGGGCGCAACCACGGGTTCTTCGCGTGCGGCATCAAGATGACCAAACGTCGGCTCGTCCTGCGGGTGAGCGGCGCGTACACGCACCTCCCCCACGCCTTCATCGAGATCGTCGATCGGGGTTTGTTCACGTTCCTTTTTGGAACGTTTGGCTGGGCGATCGCGGAAAAGCGATGAGCGTTCTTTACGACTGGTCCAAAGACCGTGCAATAACAACGCTATTATGGCGATCGCGCCAACAACGATTAATATCAGACGCAAATCCTGCATCATTGCTATCTCTGTTGTTCCAATACATTGCCACCGCGGCAAACATTCACTCTTTAACTCTATTTGCCCGCGCACACAAGTGCAAGTCCGTGCTGAACTTTATGCCAATAAAGATGATTATACTGCCTTTTTTTGCTGTTTTTTCAGCCAACCCTACCCTAGCCAGTAGAAAATCATCCCTATATGATAATGATGCCTGTTCAGACAACGAGATAACTTAAGATATGTCCTATACGCAGCCCCCTTCAAAATCCACCAGCGGCTTTCACTATTTCGCCGAAGGCTGGCGCCTGATTTCGCGCCCGGGGATTAAACGCTATGTGGTCTTGCCGTTGCTGGTCAACGTGCTGCTGATGGGCTCCGCCTTTTGGTGGCTGTTCAGCCAGCTCGGCGACTGGATCCCGGCGATGATGAGCCACGTCCCCCATTGGCTGCAATGGCTGAGCTACCTGCTGTGGCCGCTGGCGGTCGTGTCGGTGCTGCTGGTGTTCAGCTATCTGTTCAGCACCATCACCAACCTGATCGCCGCGCCGTTCTGCGGGCTGCTGGCGGAACAGCTGGAGGGCAGCCTGACCGGCAAGCCGCTGCCGGACACCGGCATCTTCGGCATCGTGAAAGACTTGCCGCGCATCATGGCGCGCGAATGGCGCAAGCTGGCGTATTACCTGCCGCGCGCGCTGCTGCTATTGATCCTGTACTTCATACCGGGCATCGGCCAGACGGTGGCGCCGGTGCTGTGGTTCCTGTTCAGCGCCTGGATGCTGGCGATTCAATATTGCGATTACCCGTTCGACAACCATAAGGTCAGCTTCGCCGACATGCGCCGCGCGCTGCGCCGGCACAAAACCGACAACCTGCAGTTCGGCGCGCTGGTCAGCCTGTTCACCATGATCCCGATCCTCAATCTGGTGATCCTGCCGGTGGCGGTTTGCGGCGCCACCGCCATGTGGGTGGACCGTTACCGCCCGCAATTCGTCCGTTCCTGAGCCGTTTTTGGCGGCAAACTCCGATTGATTCTTCTACAGGGCGCGCATTTTGCGCCCTTATCATTGTGCTTAAAACTTATTTCCTAATAACATATAGATATACCAATTCTTTACTTCCCTGCCGGTACTGTTAGCGTATGCTTTCGATGTTCCCCACATTTTCATAGAGTTAAAGGACGGGCTATGAGCAAGATATATGAAGACAACTCATTAACGATCGGCCATACGCCGCTGGTTCGTCTGAACCGTATCGGCAACGGACGCATTCTGGCCAAGGTTGAATCGCGCAACCCGAGCTTCAGCGTCAAATGCCGCATCGGTGCCAATATGATCTGGGATGCGGAACAACGCGGCATCCTGACCGCCGGTAAAGAGCTGGTGGAACCGACCAGCGGCAACACCGGCATCGCGCTGGCCTTCGTGGCCGCGGCGCGCGGCTACAAGCTGACGCTGACCATGCCGGAAACCATGAGCATCGAGCGCCGCAAGCTGCTCAAGGCGCTGGGCGCCAACCTGGTGCTGACCGAGGGCGCGAAAGGCATGAAGGGCGCCATCGCCAAGGCGGAAGAAATCGTCGCCACCGACCCGAACCGCTACATCATCCTGCAGCAGTTCAGCAACCCGGCCAACCCGGCGATCCATGAAAAAACCACCGGCCCGGAAATCTGGGAAGACACCGACGGCGCGGTCGACGTATTTATCTCCGGCGTAGGCACCGGCGGCACCCTGACCGGCGTCAGCCGCTACATCAAGCACACCAAAGGCAAAGCCATCACTACCGTGGCGGTCGAGCCGACCGATTCTCCGGTGATCACCCAGGCGCTGGCCGGCGAAGAGCTGAAGCCCGGCCCGCACAAAATCCAGGGCATCGGCGCCGGTTTTATTCCCGGCAACCTGGATTTGGACCTGGTGGATCGCGTCGAGCAGATCACCAACGACGAAGCCATCAGCATGGCGCGCCGCCTGATGGATGAAGAAGGCATTCTGGCCGGCATTTCCTCCGGCGCGGCGGTGGCGGCGGCGGTGAAACTGACCGAAGAAGCCGACTTTGCCGACAAGACCATCGTGGTGATCCTGCCGTCTTCCGGCGAGCGCTATCTGAGCACCGCCCTGTTCGCCGATCTGTTCACCGAGCAAGAATTGCAGCAGTAATGCCAACAGTGCACAAAACGCTAAAAAAGCACCTTCCGGGGTGCTTTTTTGTGGGCTGGATCAAAGTTTATAGCAGTCGAAGATTGATTTTGCCCGCGGGCTTTAGTATTTAACGGTGCATTATTTCGATGCGCAAAATTAATCACCCTCCGTTCTGGTTTAGGCTGAATCGATTTACTCGTTTGTCGCGCAGGCGTTAAACCGGGCATAATGGGGAGCTGATTGAAACGACGTCAGAAGCCAGATTTTTTTGATCTGAAGTGCCTAATTCGTCGTTTTCTGTTGCATCAACGCTCGCCCCTGTACCATAGTCAGGCGCTAACCAGACAAGCTAAAGTGATGCTCGTGGGCTAAACTTTAGCTCCACAACATTAATCCAATAAGTTGGGGAAACATCAATGTTCCAGCAAGAAGTTACTATTACCGCTCCGAATGGTCTGCACACTCGCCCTGCCGCTCAGTTCGTCAAAGAAGCCAAAGGCTTCACGTCTGACATCACCGTGACTTCCAACGGCAAAAGCGCCAGCGCCAAAAGCCTGTTCAAACTGCAAACTCTGGGGCTGACTCAAGGGACCGTAGTGACCATCTCTGCTGAAGGTGAAGACGAGCAGAAAGCCGTTGAGCACTTGGTAAAACTGATGGCAGAGCTTGAGTAATCGGCCCGTCTTTTTAGTTAACACCAGTCAAGAGTAAGGTAGGGTTATGATTTCAGGCATTTTAGTATCACCGGGTATCGCTTTTGGTAAGGCTCTCCTACTGAAAGAAGATGAAATTGTCATCAACCGGAAGAAAATCTCTGCTGATCAAGTAGAGCAGGAAGTCTCACGTTTTCTGGCGGGCCGCGCTAAGGCGTCCGAGCAGCTGGAAGCGATCAAGACCAAAGCTGGCGAAACCTTCGGCGAAGAGAAGGAAGCTATCTTCGAAGGCCACATCATGTTGCTGGAAGACGAAGAGCTTGAGCAGGAAATCATAGCCCTAATCAAAGACGATCTGGCCTCTGCGGACGCAGCCGCCTACACCGTGATCGAAGGCCAGGCGAAAGCGCTGGAAGAGCTGGACGACGAATATCTGAAAGAGCGCGCGGCCGACGTGCGTGACATCGGCAAACGCCTGCTGCAGAACATTCTGGGCATGCCGATCGTCGATCTGAGCTCCATTCAGGACGAAGTGATCCTGGTGGCCACCGATCTGACCCCGTCCGAGACCGCACAGCTGAACCTCGACAAGGTGCTGGGCTTCATCACCGATCTCGGCGGCCGTACCTCCCACACCTCCATCATGGCGCGCTCCCTGGAACTGCCGGCAATCGTAGGCACCAGCGACGTGACCAAGCAGGTGAAGAACGACGATTACCTGATCCTGGACGCGGTTAACAACAAAATTTACGTTAACCCTACCGCTGACGTCATCGATCAGCTGAAAGCCGCCCAGAATCAGTACGTCACCGAGAAAAACGATCTGGCCAAGCTGAAGGACCTGCCGGCGATTACGCTGGACGGCCATCAGGTTGAAGTCTGCGCCAACATCGGCACCGTGCGCGACGTCGCGGGTGCAGAGCGCAACGGCGCGGAAGGCGTCGGCCTGTATCGTACCGAATTCCTGTTCATGGACCGCGACTCGCTGCCGACCGAAGACGAGCAGTTCCAGGCTTACAAAGCCGTTGCGGAAGCCATGGGCTCGCAGGCCGTGATCGTCCGTACCATGGACATCGGCGGCGACAAAGACCTGCCTTACATGAACCTGCCGAAGGAAGAGAACCCGTTCCTCGGCTGGCGCGCCATCCGCATCGCGATGGACCGCCGTGAAATTCTGCACGCCCAGCTGCGCGCCATCCTGCGCGCCTCGGCGTTCGGCAAACTGCGCATCATGTTCCCGATGATTATTTCCGTGGAAGAAGTGCGCGATTTGAAAGGCGAAATCGAAACGCTGAAGGCGCAGCTGCGCGAAGAAGGCAAGGCGTTTGACGAGACCATTGAAGTGGGCGTGATGGTGGAAACGCCGGCTGCGGCGGTCATCGCTCACCACCTGGCGAAAGAAGTCGACTTCTTTAGTATTGGGACAAACGATCTAACCCAGTATACTCTGGCGGTAGATCGCGGCAATGAGCTGATTTCTCATCTCTATAACCCGATGTCCCCATCAGTGCTTGGCCTGATCAAACAGGTTATCGATGCATCTCACGCGGAAGGCAAGTGGACCGGCATGTGCGGCGAACTGGCTGGCGATGAGCGTGCTACACTGTTGTTATTGGGCATGGGGCTGGATGAGTTCAGCATGAGTGCGATTTCAATCCCGCGCATCAAGAAAATTATTCGTAACACGAATTTCGAAGATGTGAAGGCGTTGGCAGCGCAGGCCTTGGCACAGCCAACGGCACAAGACCTGATGAATTGCGTTAATAAATTCATCGAAGAAAAAACGCTCTGCTAAACTTCCACGACACTGGAACGCCGCCCAATTTAATGCTTAGGAGAAGATCATGGGTTTGTTCGATAAACTGAAATCTCTGGTTTCTGATGACAAGAAAGACACGGGCACTATCGAGATCGTCGCTCCGCTTTCTGGCGAGATCGTCAACATCGAAGATGTGCCGGACGTAGTGTTCGCTGAAAAGATCGTTGGCGACGGTATCGCCATCAAACCGGCCGGCAACAAAATGGTGGCGCCGGTTGACGGCACCATCGGCAAAATTTTCGAAACCAACCATGCTTTCTCTATCGAATCCGACAGCGGCATCGAGCTGTTCGTGCACTTCGGCATCGATACCGTTGAGCTGAAAGGCGAAGGCTTCAAACGCATCGCCGAAGAAGGCCAGCGCGTCAAGAAAGGCGACGTCGTTATCGAGTTCAACCTGCCGTTGCTGGAAGAGAAAGCCAAGTCGACCCTGACGCCGGTGGTTATCTCCAACATGGACGAGATCAAAGAGCTGATCAAACTGTCCGGCAGCGTTACCGTAGGCGAGACCCCGATCATCCGCATCAAGAAGTAATCGCGAATGAGCAAGAAAAACGGCGCCCTCGGCGCCGTTTTTTTATCCCCTTCGTCTTTCGAACCGCAGCGTTGTTGGCCGCACGTGCTCACCCCGGTCACTTACCGGAGTAAGCTCCCGGGAATTCCCCCGCTTGCCGCCTAGCTGCAATTCGAAATCCTTTGGGTATATCGCGGATAATAGACGTTATCGGCGCAGGCAGTTTGAACATGGACAGCGCACAGCCTTCGGAGCGTACACGCAGTACGTGACGAAGGCGAGCACTGCCCTAGTTCAAAATGGCAAGTAAGATAGTCTATTATTGCCAACGCGGGATGCGCAGAGTAATGATTAACCCCTCTTTTTCGCCGTTGCGCGCCTCGACCTGCCCGCCGTGCGCCAGCACCACCTTGCGGGTGATCGCCAGCCCCAGGCCGTAGCCCTTGCCCGACTGCGCCGACTTCACCCGCACGAAGGGATCGAAGATGCTCGACAACTTCGACTCCTCCACTCCGGGCCCCTGATCGCTGACTTCGATCTGGAACAGCTGGTCGACGCGCGACAGCGCCACCGTCACCCGCTGCCCCTGGCCGGAAAAACGCAGCGCATTGCGCACGATGTTGTCTACCGCGCGCCGCATCAGCTCGGCGTTGCCCTTGACGGTATATTCCACGTCAGAATTGGCCTGCAGCACGATCTCCACGCCGGGAACCTGCGCCTCGTAGCGCGCGTCGCTCACCACCGCATCCACCAGGCCGTACAGGTCGAAATATTCTTCGTCCGGCAGCCGGCTGTGTTCGGCGCGCGACAGCGCCAGCAGTTCGCCGATCATTTTGTCCAGCCTGCCCGACTCATGCTCGATGCGCTGCAGCGAATTCTCGACGTTGCCGGCATTCTGCCGCGCCAGGCCGATAGCCAACTGCAGGCGCGCCAGCGGCGAGCGCAGCTCGTGCGATACGTCGTGCAACAGCTGCTCGCGGTCGCTGACCAGCAGCTGCAGCCGCTCGGCCATGGTGTCGAAATCGCGCGCCACCTCGGACAGTTCATCGTGCCGACGGCGCATCTGCGGGAACAGGCGCACCGACAGATCGCCCTGCGCCACCCGGTCCAAACCGCCGCGCAGCTGGCGCATCGGCCGCGTGAGGTTCCAGGCCAGCACCGCGCTGAACAGCAGGCCGCCAAGCCCGCCGACCCACAGCATCGGCGCAGGAATATTGAAGAAGTGCGAACGCCGGTTCGGCCGATATTCTTCCCGCAGGCTGCGCACGTCGTAGCTCAGCAGGTAGCCCTTGCCGTCCTTGTCCTGCCCCCAGGCGCTGATGGTTTTCGGCATTCGGCGGCCTTCGAAAGCCGGCTCGTCGGCGTCAGGCGCCGGCGGTTGCGCCATCGGCGCTATCGACAACAGCCGCCGGTCGCCGTCCGGCCAGTCTTTCATCATCGCCTCCAGCGCCGGCATGCCGCCGCTGCGCAGCTGCGTGGCCGCCGAGGTCAGCTGCAGGCCAATCACCCGGCGGGCCATGGCGTTTTCCGGCGGCTCGTAGCGATCGCCATACAGGGAAAACGCCACCCACAGCGCCTGCGTCATGATGATGAAGGTCAGCCAGAAGCCGAGCAGGATTTTCCAGAAGAGTCTTCCGCGCATCGGCATTAGCGAATTCGATAACCGATGCTGCGCACCGTTTCAATGCCCAGGGCGTTGTCGGTCAAGGCGCCCAGCTTCTGGCGGATGTTGCTGATGTGCACATCCACGCTGCGGTCGTAGGCTTCACGCGGGCGCCCCAACCCCTTCTCGGACAGCTCGTCCTTGGAAACCACCCGCTCCGGCGCGCGCAGCAGCAGCTCCAGCAGATTGAATTCGGAGGCGGTCAGGTCGAACGCCTTGCCGCGCCATTCGCTGCTGCGGGTCGAAGGGTTGAGCGTCAAATCGCCGAAGCTGATGGCAATCTCGTCGTCCACTTCGTCCGGGCGCTCGTCAAACCGCCGCAGCACCGCACGCAGGCGCGCCACCAGCTCGCGCGGATAGCACGGCTTGGGCATATAGTCGTCGGCGCCCATCTCCAGGCCGATCACCCGATCGATGTTGTCGCCCTTGGCGGTCAGCATGATGATCGGCATGCGGCTTTTCTTGCGCACGTCGCGCAGCACGTCGATGCCGCTCATGTCCGGCAGCATGATGTCGAGGATCATCGCGGTGTAGTCGCCCGATAACGCGCCCTCTACCCCGGCCTTGCCGGTCAGCACCAGAGTGGCGTTAAAGCCTTCGGCGGTCAGGTATTCACTCAGCATGGTGCCAAGTTCCAGGTCATCATCGACCAATAAAATTTTCATGCCTTGCTCCTTCACTGATTTTCATCATTTTCCCGCCTATTGGTTCAGTCCGCAGCCGGTTTTACTCAATCCTTACACATTCCTGAACGCCACTTAACCGCAGCCCGAACGGCGGCGCGCTAAATTAGTGCGTATCGATTTTTGCCGCGCATCATGCCAGGGAAGCTCTTTTTCATGTCTTCGTCGTCACGCCCAAAACGCTATCTGCTGCCCCTGGTTATTGTGGCCGCTATCGCGCTATTTCTCTACTTCAGAACGCAGGGCGCCGCCGATGCCCCCCGTTATATCACCGCCGTGGCGCAAACGCGCGATCTGGAGCAAACGGTGCTGGCCGACGGCACGATCGCGGCGCAGAAGCAGGTCAGCGTCGGCGCGCAGGTCTCGGGCCAAATAAAAGCGCTGCACGTGGCGCTGGGCGATCGGGTGCGCAAGGGGCAACTGGTGGCCGAGATCGACGATTTAACCCAGCAAAACGCCCTGCAGGACGCGGAAGCGGCATTGAAGAACATACGGGCGCAGCGCGCTTCAAAACTGGCGACGCTGCGCAACGACCAACTCGGCTATCGGCGCCAGCGAAGCATAGTGGCGCGCGGCGTCGGCGTGCCGGCGGATTACGACGCCGCCAGAGCCGCGCTTGAGGCGACCCGCGCCGACATCGAAGCGCTGGATGCGCAGACGGTCCAGGCGAAAATCGCGGTGAACACCGCGCAGGTCAACCTCGGCTACACCAAAATCACCTCGCCCATCGACGGCACTATCGTGGCGTTGCCGGTCGAAGCGGGCCAGACGGTGAACGCCGTGCAAAGCGCGCCGACCCTCGTCAAGGTGGCGCAGCTGGACACCATGACCATCGAAGCGCAGATCTCCGAGGCCGACGTGGTGAAGGTGAAAACCGGCATGCCGGTCTATTTCACCATTCTCGGCGAACCGGCCAAACGCTATCGGGCCAGGCTGCGGGCCATCGAACCGGCGCCGGATTCGATCAATGACGACACCACCTCATCCAGCACCAGTACCAGCTCCAGCAGCTCGTCTTCCTCGTCGAGCACCGCCATTTACTACGTCGGGCTGTTCGACGTCGCCAACCCGGACGGCGCCCTGCGCATTTCGATGACCGCGCAGGTGTATATCGTGCTGAGCCGGGCGAAAGGCGCGGTGGTGATCCCGGCCACCGCGCTGCGCGGCGACGAGGTCGAGGTGGTCGACGAACAGGGCAACGTCGCCCGGCGCCCGGTCAAGGTCGGCATCAACAACAACGTCGACGCGCAGATTGTCAGCGGTCTGCTGGCCGGCGAAAAGGTCATCGTCAGCCGGGTCAGCGCCGGCGCGTCAAGCGGCGCCCGGCGCATGGGCCCGCCGCCGATGGGGATGTGAACATGAGCCAACCGCCTTTGCTGCAGCTGCGCGGCGTCAGCCGCCGATTTCAGGCCGGCGAACAGACCAGCGAAGTGCTGAGCGGAATCAACCTCAGCATCGACCGGGGCGAAATGGTGGCCATCGTCGGCGCCTCCGGCTCCGGCAAATCCACCCTGATGAACCTCCTCGGCTGTCTGGATCGCCCCAGCGCAGGGGATTATCGGGTGGCCGGCCGCAGCACCGCCCTGCTGGACAGCGATAGCCTGGCCGAACTGCGCCGGGAACACTTCGGCTTTATCTTCCAGCGCTATCATTTGCTGGGCGATCTGAGCGCGCTGGGCAACGTGGAAGTGCCGGCGGTGTACGCCGGCATCCCGCGCGCCGAGCGGCGGCAGCGGGCCGCGGACCTGCTGCAGCGGCTGGGGCTGAAGGAACGGCTGAACTATCGCCCCAGCCAACTTTCCGGCGGGCAGCAGCAGCGCGTCAGCATCGCCCGGGCGCTGATGAACGGCGGGCAGGTGATCCTGGCGGACGAACCGACCGGCGCGCTGGACAGCCACAGCGGTCAGGAGGTGATGGCGATCCTCAAAGCGCTGAATGCGCGCGGCCACACGGTGGTGATCGTCACCCACGATATGCAGGTAGCCGAACACGCCCAACGGATCATCGAAATCAGCGACGGCGCGATCGTCGCCGATCGGCGGAAAACGCCCGCGGCAGCCGCCCGCCTGCCGCAGACGCCGCACGCCGCCGCAGGCCGGTGGCACTCGCAGCGCGATCGGCTGCGCGAAGCGTTCAAAATGGCGCTGCTGGCGATGGCGTCGCAGCGGCTGCGCACCCTGCTGACCATGCTCGGCATTATCATCGGCATCGCCTCGGTGGTCTCGGTGGTCGCGCTGGGCAAGGGGTCTCAGCAGCGGGTGCTGGCGGATATCAACGCCATGGGCACCAGCACGCTGGAGATCTATCCGGGCAAAGACTTCGGCGACATGCGCTCCTCCGCCATCCAGACGCTGCGCGCCACCGACGCCGACGCGCTGGCGCAGCAGGGCTATGTGCACAGCGTGACGCCCACCGTCGCCGGCAGCGTCACCTTGCGCTACGGCAATCGGTCGGTCAGCGGCACGGTCAACGGCGTGGGTGAGCAGTATTTTGTGGTGCGCGGCTACCGCATCGACGGCGGCATGGCCTTTAATCGCCGCAGCGTCGAGGGACTGATGCAGGAAGCGGTGATCGACGAAAACACCCGCAACGCGTTGTTCCCCGACGGCGCCAATCCGCTGGGTGAGGTGATCCTGCTCGGCTCGCTGCCGTGCCGCATCATCGGCATTGCGGCCAAGCAGCAAAGCGGCTTCGGCAGCGATGAAACGCTGAGCGTCTGGATCCCCTACACCACCGCGATGAAGCGCATGCTCGGCCAGAGCTACCTGAAGAGCATTACCGTACGGGTGAATGACGATATCGATCTCGGCAGCGCCGAAGACGGCGTCACCCGTCTGCTGCAGCAACGCCACGGCAGCAAGGACTTTTTCGTCATGAACACCGACAGCATTCGCCAGACCATCGAGAAAACCACCGCCACCCTGACGCTGCTGGTGTCGATGATTGCGCTGATCTCGCTGGTGGTCGGCGGCATTGGCGTGATGAACATCATGCTGGTGTCGGTGACCGAGCGCACCCGGGAAATCGGCGTGCGCATGGCGGTCGGCGCGCGCGCCGGCGACATCATGCAGCAGTTTTTGATCGAGGCGGTGCTGGTTTGCCTGCTGGGCGGAACGCTGGGGGTGCTGCTGTCGCTGGCGATAGGCCTGGCCTTCAGCCAGTTCAGCGGCAATTTCTCGATGGTGTATTCCGCCGGATCAATCGTCGCCGCTTTCGCCTGCTCGACGCTGATCGGCGTGATCTTCGGTTTTTTCCCGGCGAAACGCGCCGCCGGGATGGATCCTATTCACGCGCTGGAACGGGAATAGCCTCAGTCGAAGACCCCGGTGGACAGGTAACGATCGCCGCGATCGCAGATAATCGCCACGATCAGGCTGCCGGGGTTGGCCGCCGCGATGCGCAAGGCGCCGGCCACCGCGCCGCCGGAGCTGACGCCGCAGAAGATGCCCTCCCGCTGCGCCAGCCGGCGCATGGTCTGCTCGGCGTCGCGCTGTTCGATGTCCAGCACCTGATCCACCAGATCCGGGCGGAAAATGCCCGGCAGATAGGCCGGCGCCCAACGGCGAATGCCGGGAATGCTGCTGCCCTCCGCCGGCTGCAGGCCGATAATCTGCACCTGCGGGTTCTGGCTTTTCAGGTAGCCGCCCACGCCGGTGATGGTGCCGGTCGTGCCCATGCTGGAAACGAAATGCGTGATGCGGCCTTCGGTCTGGCGCCAGATTTCCGGGCCGGTGGTGGTGAAGTGAGCATAAGGATTATCCAGGTTATTGAACTGATCCAGCACCTTGCCCTGCCCCCGGCGCTGCATCTCCAGCGCCAGATCGCGCGCGCCCTCCATGCCCTGCTCGCGGCTGACCAGGATCAGTTCGGCGCCATAGGCGCGCATCGCCGCCTGGCGTTCCTGGCTCATGTTTTCCGGCATCAATAGCTTCAACGGATAGCCTTTCAGCGCGGCGATCATCGCCAGCGCGATGCCGGTATTGCCGCTGGTGGCTTCTATCAGCACGTCGCCCGGTCGTATCTCGCCGCGCAGCTCCGCCTGCTGGATCATCGCCAACGCGGCGCGATCCTTCACCGAGCCCGCCGGATTATTGCCTTCCAGCTTGACCCAAACCTCGCTGCCCGCGGCGGCGGCCAGTCGTTGTAATTTTACCAGCGGGGTATTCCCGATGCATTGTTCCAGCGTTGTCACTCTTTTGGCCTGTGTGTTGGTGTGCGTAATGTAAAAAGGCAACCCCGGGGTTGCCTTTAAAATAATCTTGGCTGCTAAAAACTATCAGGCGCTTTTGGCTAACGCAACAGGTTGCAGCAGTTGATCGCCGGCGTACAGCCGCGCATTGAGGCTGCCGACGTAGTAACGGCCGCCGCGCACCGGGGTGGCGTTGCCTTCCGGCAGCACCACGCTGATCGGCTCCTGATGCCAGCCGATCGGCTGTACCGTCAGCTGCCAGAAATGCCCGCGCGGGCTGACTTCCAGCACCTGCACCGGCAGCGGGCAACGCTCGCTGCTCTCGGTCGCGATCTCCATTTCCCACGGGCGCAGGAACAGATCGACGCTGCCCTGATGCATCGGCTGGAACGACAGCGGCCATTGGTGCGCGCCGACGAACAGCTGCGACCCGCGGATTTCACCGTTCAGGCGGTTCACTTCGCCCATAAATTCCAGCACGAAGCGGCTGGCCGGCTCGCGCATGATGTCGACCGGCGAACCGACCTGTTCAATATTGCCCTGGCTCATCACCACGATGCGATCGGCCACTTCCATCGCCTCTTCCTGATCGTGGGTAACGAACACGCTGGTGAATTTCAGCTCTTCGTGCAGCTGACGCAGCCAGCGGCGCAGCTCTTTGCGCACCTGCGCGTCCAGCGCGCCGAAAGGCTCATCCAGCAGCAGGATCTGCGGTTCCACCGCCAACGCGCGCGCCAGCGCCACGCGCTGTTTCTGGCCGCCGGACAGCTGCGACGGATAGCGGTTGGCCAGGTGGCCCAGCTGCACCATTTCCAGCAGCTGGGTGACTTTCTGTTTGATCGCCGCGGCGTTCGGGCGTTCGCGACGCGGCAGCACGCTCAGGCCGAAGGCGATGTTGTCGAACACCGTCATGTGGCGGAACAGCGCGTAATGCTGGAACACGAAGCCCACCCGCCGATCGCGCGCGTGCATGCGGCTGACGTCGGTGCCGTGGAAGCCCAGCTTGCCGCCGCTCTGGCTTTCCAGCCCGGCGATAATGCGCAGCAGCGTGGTCTTGCCGGAGCCGGACGGGCCCAGCAGCGCCACCATCTCGCCGGAAGAAATATCGAGCGAGATGTCGTTCAATACCTTGGTGCGGCCGAAGAACTTGTTAATGCCGTTAATCTCAATGCTCATGATTTTCCTCCCGCTCGAGCCGTGCGTTCTGACGCTCCAGACGCCATTGCAGAGCGCTTTTCAAAAATAGGGTCACTATCGCCATCAGGGTCAGCAGCGCGGCGGCGGTAAAGGAGCCGACGGTGTTGTAATCCTGCTGCAGCAGCTCAACCTGCAGCGGCAGGCTGTAGGTTTCGCCGCGAATCGAACCGGACACCACCGAGACCGCGCCGAATTCGCCGATGGCGCGCGCGTTGGTCAGCACTACGCCGTACAGCAGCGCCCAGCGAATGTTCGGCAGCGTCACGCGGCGGAACATCTGCCAGCCGGAGGCGCCCAGCAAAATGGCGGCTTCGTCTTCCTGGCTGCCCTGGCTGAGCATCATCGGCACCAGCTCTCGCACCACGAACGGACAGGTGACGAAGATGGTCACCAATACCATGCCCGGCCAGGAGAACATGATCTGGACGTTGTGCGCATCCAGCCAGCCGCCCAGCAGGCCGTTGCTGCCGTAAAACAGCAGATAAATCAGCCCCGCCACCACCGGCGAAACGGCGAACGGGATGTCGATCAGCGTCAGCAGCAGCTGGCGGCCCGGGAAGGTGAACCGCGTCACCAGCCACGCCAGCAGCGTGCCGAAAATCAGGTTGAACGGCACGGTGATCAAGGCGATCAATACCGTCAGCCAGATAGCGTGCAGCATGTCCGGATCGAGCAGGTTGCCCCACATCGCGCCAACGCCCTTGGAGAAGGCCTCGGCGAAAATCGAAATCATCGGCACCACCAGCAGCAGCACCGAGAACAGTACGCCGACGGCGATCAGCGACCATTTGGCCCAGTTGACGCGCGGGCGCTCGACGCCGTTGAACTCGGAAATATCAGCCATCAGTGCCCCCCGATGCGTCGGCCGAAGCGGCTCTGCAGAACGTTAATGCTGAACAGCAGCAGCAGCGACGCCGCCAGGATCACCGATGCGATGGCGCTGGCCGCCGGATAATCGAACTCCTGCAGGCGCACAAAAATCATCAGCGAGGTCACTTCCGTCTTCCAGGCGATGTTGCCGGCGATGAAAATCACCGCGCCGAACTCGCCCAGGCTGCGGGTAAAGGAGATCGCCGTGCCGGCCAACAGCGCCGGCGCCACTTCGGGCAACACCACGCGGCGGAAGCTTTGCCAGCGGGTGGCGCCCAGAGTTTCGGCCGCCTCTTCGTATTCCGGCCCCAGCTCCTCCAGCACCGGTTGCACGGTGCGCACCACGAACGGCAGGCTGGTGAAGGCCATCGCCACCGCGATACCCAGCCAGGTAAAGGTGACCTTGATGTCAAAATGCGCCAGCCATTGGCCATACCAGCCGGTGGTGGAGAACAGCCCCGCCAGCGTGAGGCCGGCCACCGCCGTCGGCAATGCGAACGGCAGGTCGATCAGGCCATCCAGCAGCGAACGGCCGGGGAAACGGTAGCGGGTCAGGATCCAGGCCATCAGCATGCCGAACACCGCGTTGAACAGGCTGGCGACGCCCGCCGCCAGCAGCGTGACCTTATAGGCCGCCACCACCTGCGGATTGGAAATCACCTCCCAATACTGCGCCAGGCTCATCTGCGCCAGCTGCATCACCAGCGCGCTGAGCGGCAGCAGCAGGATCAGGCAGGTATAAAACAGGCTGCTGCCGAGGCTGAGACCGAATCCGGGCAGAACCCGTTTACTGGACAACGACAACATTTACTTATGCCCTGCCGCTAACAGCCGGTCCAACTCGCCGCCGGTGGCGAAATGGGTTTTCATCACCTGCGGCCAGCCGCCGAATTGATCTTCCACCCGGAACAGCCTGGTGTCCGGGAACTGCCCTTTGGCCGCCGCCATCGCCTTCTGGTCGTAGACGCGGTAATAGAAGCTGGTGATCACCTGCTGCGCCGCCGGACTGTAGAGGTAGTTCAGGTAGTCCTTGGCCGCCTGTGCGGTGCCGTTTCTCTCGACGTTTTTGTCCACCCAGGCCACCGGGAACTCCGCCAGGATATCGACCGGCGGTACGATCACTGCATATTTGTCTTCGCCGTACTGCTTGCGGATGTTGTTCACCTCAGACTCGAAGCTGATCAGCACGTCGCCCAGGCCACGTTCGACGAAGGTGGTGGTCGCGCCGCGGCCGCCGGTGTCGAAGACCACCACGTTTTTCAGGAAACGGGTCATAAAGGCGCGGGTCTTGGCCTGGTCGTTGCCGTCGGCCTGGCTGGCTGCGCCCCAGGCGGCCAGATAGGTGTAACGGCCGTTGCCGGAGGTTTTCGGGTTCGGGAACACCAGCTTCACGTCGTCGCGCACCAGGTCGTTCCAGGTGCGGATGCCCTTCGGGTTGTCCTTGCGCACCAGGAACGCCATGGTGGAATAGAACGGCGAGCTGTTGTTCGGCAGGCGCGACTGCCAGTCGGCCGGGATCAGCTGGCCGCGGTCGTGCAGGATCTGCACGTCGGTGACCTGGTTGTAGGTCACCACGTCGGCGCGCAGCCCTTGCAGGATCGCCAGCGCCTGTTTGGAGGAGCCGGCGTGAGATTGCTTGATGGTCAGCTTGTCGTTCGGGTGCTGCTGATTCCACTGCTGTTCGAAGCCGGGGTTCAGCGCGGTAAACAATTCACGGGAAACGTCATAGGAGCTGTTCAGCAATTCCGCCGCCGACGCGGTGCCGCCGGCCAGCAGCGCCGCCGCCAGCCATCCTTTCAGCACGATATTTTTAACCCGGGTTTGTTTCATTCTGCACCTTAGTTCACTGAGTCAATCTTTCAGGCTTTCGCCTTATTGATGACCAGTGTATTTATAACTAGGTGCGGAGCTGTAACGCTTTTATATACCGTTTAGTGATTTTCAAGCATCAAACGCTATAAGGCAGGGGCGGAGCGGTTTCGCCAAGGCGGAAGGCAGGCACCGAAGCCGGCGTCGCCGGCCCCGGTGAAGGCGTCAAAGTGACAGCAGGCGCGTCAGCGAAGGGGCGAAGTAGTAGCTGCCGGTGACCGCGCGGCTGAAGCGCAGCATCGCGTCGCGTTTGCCGTCCAGCTCGCCGAACATGCTCAGCAACTGCCGCTCGATGTTGTGCAGGCGCGCGCAGTAGGCGATGAAGTACAGCCCGTGCTTGCCGCTGGCGGTGCCGTAAGGCAGGCTCTGGCGCAATATCTTCAGGCCCTGGCCGTTTTCCTGCAGATCGACGCGGCTGACGTGCGAGGTCTCCGGGCGTTGGTCCGCCGGCAGCTCTTCGCTGTCGTGCTTGGTGCGGCCGATGATCTGCTCCTGCTGCTCGGTGGTGAAGCGCTGCCACTGGCACAGATTATGCTCGTAGCGCTGCACCAGCACGTAGCTGCCGCCCTCATCTTCTTCGCCTGCGGCGATGGTCGCCACTGCCGGGCGCTGCTCGCCCTGCGGATTTTCGGTACCGTCGATGAAGCCGCTCAGATCGCGCTCTTCCACCCAGCGGAAGCCATGGGTTTCCTCTTCGATTTTGACCGCATTGCCGAACGCCGCCAGCGCGGCCTGCGCCAGCGTGAAGTTAACGTCATGACGCAGGGATTGAATATGAATCAGCATGTCGCGCTGGGTGGCCGGCGCCAGCCCTTTGCCAAGCGGCGTGAAGGGTTTCAGCTCTTTGGCGCCCTGGCCGCTGGACAGATCGTGCCAGACGTCATAGCCGAAGGCGATCACCGCGCCCAGACGCGCATCCGGGAACTGCTGCTGCAGCTCGCTCAGCCGCTGGCAAAACTGTTTGCAGCCCTGGCGCAAATCGGCAAATTCACCCTGTACGGTAGCTTCCATAAAAATGGCGAAACGGCAGTGTTCCAATAAAATGCCGCTCTGAACCTGTGTCATGTTGTTTTCCTCAATGCCTGAATCGGGGCGGTCGCCGCCCGAGGTCCCTGTTACGAACGCGCTATCATAACGCATGGCCGCGGGATTGCCTTGCATCAGCGCAAAGAAAATGGGGGTACCCGGTATGGAATGCGGGCGCCGCGCACGAGGCGCCCGTTGGCGAAAGGGTTACTGCGGTTTGGCGTGCCAGATAATCTTGCTGACCGTCCAGCTTTTCAGCGTGTCGTCCGGCGGGATGATGTCCTGCGGGCCGGCCCACTTGCCGCTGAAGATGTAGGAGACGTATTTGCTCTGCTCCGCCACGCACTCCACCTTGCCGGCGTCTTCGCCTTCGGCCGGTTTGCAGGCGCCGAACGCCTTGCTGTACATGTCGCCGAACGGCGTGCCGAGCTTGTTGCCCCATTCGGTCGCCACTTTTTGGTCCATCACGTCCACCCGCTGCACGTGGCCCTTGGGTTCGCCGGTGATCACCAGCTTCACCTCGTCGCCGGACAGCGCCTGATAGTAGGAAACGATCTGGCCATTGCTGGTCGCCATGCCGCCGCGCAGGCGATAGTTGCCGTCCAGCCCGTCGTTGATGGCGGTTTCCGACATCGGCGTGCCGGCGTTAAGATTGCCAACGCCCCTGGCGCCGACTTCAAGGCTGCTGCCGAACCAGTTGAACGGCGACAGGCTGGACCAGGAAAAGTTGGACATGGTCGAACAGCCGGTCAGTAACAGCGGGAGCCCTAACAGCAGTGGGCGAATATTCATCTCATAGCTCCTTAACATCAATGGCATGGGGCGCTGGGATCGCCCTGCCGCGCTCGGCGTTTTGCTGCGTGCCAGCCTCTCACAACTGTGCGCGCTACGCCATCGGTTGCCAGCTTGGAGTGCGTAAAATGCGAAAAGTGCCGCACTTCGCCGCAATTACCCGGCTTCGTCCTGCGGCGCGAAGCAGGCTTTCAGCCGCGCGTTCAGCAGCAAATAGCCCAGCGCCAGCGCATCCAGCATCACCAGCATCAGCTCCAGCGCCGGCGAATTGCCGTCCTGCTGCCACAGGCTGAACAGCGAGCCGCCCAGCGCCGCCAGCAGCGAACAGATCAGCACCCAGCGCCAGGCGCGCCACAGCCGCGGCCATGGATGACGGCGGCCGCTGAGTAGAAACGCCAGCGCGGCCGGCAACCCGAGCAGCATGCCGTACCAAAAGCGCTGGGTATCCGGATAAAACAGCGTCAGCAGCCCGCTTCCCTGCTCGCGCGAAACGCCGGCCATCACAAACAGCAGCCAGGTGCGCGCCTGTAAAATCAATACGCCCCAAAACCACGCCGGCAGGCGCAACGCGCCGTGCTGATCGTAGTCGTCAGGGGAAAATCGGTATGCCCGTTGCTTCAACTGCCGTTCCTTTCAAAAGGGTGATGACTCCTTCACATGGGCGCCAAGGTTGGGCTTTTCAATGCGTCGGCTTAAGAAGCTCTTAAGATCCTTGTGCTTTAATCATTATCACCCCGTAAGCAATCCCGAATGACCGGGTGCTGATTTTTGAATTAAATAAGGAAGCTAAAAATGAAAAAACTGACTCTGGCCGCATTGATCGCGCTGTGCAGCGCACCGGTATTGGCTCAACAGGGCGGGTTTCTCGACCCTTCCGCCCCGCAGGCGCAAACGCAGACCCAACCGCAAGGCGGTTTCTCCGGCCCCAGCGCCGCGCTGACCACCGTCGACAAGGTAAAATCGATGAGCGACGACGCCTGGGTGATGCTGCAGGGCAACATCGAGCAGCGCGTCGGCGACGATACCTATACCTTCCGCGACGCCAGCGGCACCCTGACGGTCGAGATCGACAAGAAACGCTGGAACGGCCAGACCATCACGCCGAAGGACAAAGTGCAGCTGGAAGGCAAGGTGGACAAGGACTGGAGCAGCGTGGAAGTGGACGTGAAAACGCTCAAAAAGCTGCCGTGACGGCTGGCCCGGGGCGGAGAAACGACGCCGCCCCGGCGCGGCTCAATATTCCTGATCTTCGATCAACCGCTTGCCCAGGCTGGTCACGCCCTGGATCTCGTAGCCGAGCTTTTCGTACATCTCTACCACGGTGTCGTTGTCTTCGCGCACCATCAGCTGGATCTTCGGGCAGCCGCGGGCGATCAGTTTCTTCTCCAAGCGGTTAATCAACGCATTGGCGATGCCGCGCCCGCGGTAATCCGGGTGCACGCCCAGGTAATAGGCCGAGCCGCGGTGGCCGTCGTAACCGCCCATCACCGAACCGACCACCTCACCGCCCACTTCCGCCACCAGGAACAGCTCGGGATCGTGGTTCAGCTTGCGCTCGATATCCATCTCCGGATCGTTCCACGGCCGCAGCAGGTCGCAGCGCTCCCACAGGGTAATGACCTCTTCAAAGTCGTCTTGTCGAAATACGCGAATTTCCATCGATGTTGGCCGCTGTTAATTAAGGTGTTTATCTGATTATCGCGTGATTATTCACATACGCAATATCAAACTGCGATTTACCGCGCTATTTGACAGGTTTTGCCGGTAACCGGCGTAATAAATGGAAATAGTTATCAGGTCGATTAATGATTATCAATACGATATAACGTCGCAAAATAGAAATTATCGATGGAGCGTCGCGTAATGAAAAAGCAGGTTAAACAATTCCTCAATTTTAAACCGCTTTCCGTTTCCCCCACGCGACGTCAACTTTTGCTCTCCGGCCTGGCCGTGGCGCTGCTCGGCGCCAACAGCCGCAGCGCCAGGGCCGAATCCGGCGGCATGCTGCGCAGCCAGCAGCACAGCAAACCGGCGCCAAAACCGACCGGCAGCAAGCGGGTGGTGATGATCGATCCCGGCCACGGCGGCATCGATTCCGGCGCGGTCGGCCATGAAGGTTCACAGGAAAAACACGTGGTGCTGGAGATAGCCAACCACGTGCGCCGCTTCCTGCACGAACACGATCACGTCGAGGCGCGCCTGACGCGCGAGGAAGACGAATTCATTCCGCTGTTCCAGCGGGTGGAGATCGCGCACCAGCACCAGGCCGACCTGTTCATCTCGATCCACGCCGACGGCTTCACCAGCCCGACGGCCTCGGGCGCCTCGGTGTTCGCCCTCTCCAACCGCGGCGCCAGCAGCGCCATGGCGCGCTATCTGTCCAACCGCGAGAACGCCGCCGATGACGTGGCCGGCGGCAAATACAAGGATCAGGACAACTACCTGCAGCAGGTGCTGTTCGATCTGGTGCAGACCGACACCATCAACAACAGCCTGACGCTTGGCCGCCACGTGCTCGGCCAAATCCGCCCGGTGCACCATCTGCACAGCGACAGCACCGAGCAGGCGGCGTTTGCGGTGTTGAAATCCCCGTCCATTCCCTCGGTGCTGGTGGAAACCTCGTTCATCACCAACCCGGGCGAGGAGCGGCTGCTGGGCACCACCGCCTTCCGCGAAAAAATCGCCCGCGCCATCGCCGACGGGGTGATCAATTTCTTCAGCTATTACGACAGCCATCAGCGAAAACCGCGCTGATGCTGCCGACGGCGGCGAATAAAGGTATACTCTGCACCTTGTTCAGTCAGACGCTGTGAATAATCCCGCATGAGTTTACCCACCATCGCTGAAGTAAAATCCTTCCTGCTGGCGCTGCAGGACCGCATCTGCGCGCAGCTGGCGCAGGCCGACGGCGGCGCCGTTTTCGCCGAAGACCAATGGACGCGTGAAGAGGGCGGCGGCGGCCGCAGCCGCGTGCTGACCAACGGCGCGGTGTTCGAACAGGCGGGGGTAAACTTTTCCCACGTATCCGGCGCCACCCTGCCCGCCTCCGCCACCGCGCACCGCCCGGAGCTGGCCGGCCGCAGCTTCCAGGCGATGGGCGTCTCGCTGGTGGTGCACCCGCTCAGCCCGTACATTCCCACCAGCCATGCCAACGTGCGCTTCTTTATCGCCGAAAAACCGGGTGAAGAGCCGGTGTGGTGGTTCGGCGGCGGCTTCGACCTGACGCCGTTCTACGGCTTCGAAGAGGACGCGGTGCACTGGCACCGCACCGCCGAACGGCTGTGCGCCCCCTTCGGCGACGAGGCCTACCCCAAATACAAAAAGTGGTGCGACGATTACTTCTTCATCAAGCACCGCAACGAGGCGCGCGGCATCGGCGGCCTGTTCTTCGACGACCTGAACACGCCGGACTTTGACCACTGCTTCGCCTTCACCCGCGCGGTGGGGGAAGGCTTCCTCGACGCCTACCTGCCGATCGTCGAAAAGCGCAAAACGCGGGCCTGGGGCGAGCGCGAGCGCCAGTTCCAGCTGTATCGCCGCGGCCGCTACGTGGAGTTCAACCTGGTGTGGGACCGCGGCACGCTGTTCGGCCTGCAAACCGGCGGCCGCACCGAATCCATCCTGATGTCGATGCCGCCGCTGGTGCGCTGGGAATACAACTACCAGCCGCCGGCCGACGGCCCGGAAGCCGCGCTGTACCGCGATTTCCTGCCGGTGCGCGACTGGCTGAAGGAGCCTGGATGATGCAGATTTGGGTCGATGCGGACGCCTGTCCGAACGTCATCAAGGAAGTGCTGTTCCGCGCCGCCGATCGCACCGCCGTGCCGGTGACGCTGGTGGCCAACCAGCCGCTGAAAACCCCGCCGTCGAAGTTTATCCGTACCCTGCAGGTGGCGGCCGGCTTCGACGTGGCGGATAACGAGATCGTGCGCCGCTGCGCAAAAGGCGATCTGGTGATCACCGCCGACATCCCGCTGGCGGCGGAGGTGATAGAAAAAGGCGCCATCGCGCTGAATCCGCGCGGCGAACGTTACACGCCGGACACCATCCGCGAACGCCTCAACATGCGCGACTTTATGGATACCCTGCGCTCCAGCGGCATCCAGACCGGCGGCCCGAATGCGCTGAACCAGCGCGACCGCCAGCAGTTCGCCAACGAACTGGACAAGTGGCTGCAGCAGGCGAAACGGGCGCAGTGACTTGCCGTTTTAACACATTCATTTGACTGATGGTGTGATCCACAGATAGTCCGCGACCTGCTTATCCACCTGCACGCCAGGCTCAGCCAGCATCAGCACCGTCGGCAGCGCCGCCGGCTGCAGATCCTGCACGTGCAGCGGCACCCCCAGCGTTTTCGCCGCGTGATAACCGCCGGCGATCAGCAGCGCCGGCGTCGGCGCCGCCAGCAACCGCTCGGCCATGCGCCGGTCGCGCTGCTGTTGGATCGCCAGCATCGCGCGCAGTTGCCCGGCCTCGCTCTCACCGCCGTGCGAATTGCGGATGGTCTCCGCCAGCGCCCGCCGCACCTCCGGCCGCACCGACAGCACGCCCGGCGGGAATTCTGGCCGCTGATAAAACGCCACTATCTCGCTGCGATCCAGGTTGGCCGACCACAGCGGGTACGGCGCGCGCATCGCCGCCATCGTCACTTCGCCATAGCCTGCCCATTTCCAGCCCGGCTGCCAGTCAATCAGCTCGGCGACGCGGGTATCGCGCACCGCCGTATTGCCCTGCAGCCAGCTTTTGACCTTATCCACCCTGGCCTGCTGATTCGGATTGATCATCTCCATCAGCACGCTGCCCTGCTGCCGCAGCTGCGGCAGCTGCTGCACCAGCCACAGCTCAATCCGATGGTGGTATGGGTTGTCGTGTTTTTCGCCGACGATCACCCGCGGCTGCGCCGCCAGCCGGGCGAGCAGCTGCTCGGGCGTCAGGGTTGCGCCGCTGCGCAAATCGGTGATGCTGCCCAGGCGCTGCACGTCGTTTTGCGGCGGCGTCGGCGGCCTATGGCTACAGGCGGCAAGCGCCAATGCGGCCAGTAAAATCAGAAATCTCATGCTGTTGCCCTGTTATCAAAAGTGGCGCCATTATAGATAATAATTATCATTTGCATATAGAGCGCTTTCGCTCCTGCGGCCCGGTTAACGATTTTTTATCCGCGGTCCGCGTGCCGCGCATTGATTTCACCGAACATTGCGGGTATAACCAATAGCCATTTAGCAGCTTAGACGTCCATACGGATAAATTATTATGCACTCACCCGCTCCCGCCACAGGGCAATTCAAACGCAGCATGAAGGCCCGGCATCTGGTGATGCTGTCGCTGGGCGGCGTGATCGGCACCGGGTTGTTCTTCAACACCGGCTACATCATTTCCACCACCGGCGCCCTCGGCACCCTGCTGGCCTATCTGATCGGCGCGCTGGTGGTGTATCTGGTGATGCTGTGCCTGGGGGAGCTGTCGGTAGCGATGCCGGAAACCGGCGCCTTTCACGTCTACGCTTCGCGCTATCTGGGCCCGGCCACCGGCTATACCGTGGCCTGGCTGTACTGGCTGACCTGGACGGTGGCGCTGGGCTCCAGCCTGACCGCCGCCGGTTTCTGCATGCAGTATTGGTTCCCGCAGTCGCCGGTGTGGCTGTGGTGCCTGATTTTCTGCGCGGCCATTTTCCTGCTTAACGTGGTGACCACCCGCTTCTTCGCCGAAAGCGAATTCTGGTTCTCGCTGATCAAGGTGGTGACCATTCTGGCGTTCATCATTTTGGGCGGCGCCGCCATGTTCGGCCTGCTGCCGATGAAGGACGGCACGCCGGCGCCGTTCCTGCACAACCTGACCGCCTCCGGCTGGCTGCCGAACGGCACCCTGCCCATCCTGATGACCATGGTGGCGGTGAACTTCGCCTTTTCCGGCACCGAGCTTATCGGCATCGCCGCCGGCGAAACCGAGAACCCGGAAAAGGTCGTGCCGCTGGCGATCCGCACCACGGTAGTCCGCCTGATGCTGTTCTTTATCGGCACGGTGTTTATTCTGGCGGCGCTGATCCCGATGGATCAGGCCGGGATCGTCAAAAGCCCGTTCGTGCTGGTGTTCGAGCGCATCGGCGTGCCCTACGCCGCCGATATTTTCAACTTCGTGATCCTGACCGCCATTCTGTCGGCGGCCAACTCCGGCCTCTACGCCTCCGGGCGCATGCTGTGGTCGCTGGCCAACCAGCGCACCCTGCCGGCCTATTTTTCCCGCGTCAACCGGCGCGGCATCCCGATCAACGCGCTGACCTTCAGCATGCTCGGCGGCGTATTGGCGCTGCTGACCAGCGTGATCGCCCCCGACACGGTGTTCGTTGCGTTGTCGGCGATCTCCGGCTTCGCGGTGGTGGCGGTGTGGCTGAGCATCTGCGCCGCGCATTATGCCTTCCGTCGCCATTACCTGCGCAGCGGCCAGCCGATCGACGGGCTGAAGTACCGTGCGCCGGGCTACCCGCTGACGCCGATCCTCGGCTTCGCGCTGTGCCTGCTGGCCTGTATCGGGCTGGCGTTCGATCCGGAACAGCGCATCGCCCTGTATTGCGGGCTGCCGTTTGTCGCCCTGTGTTACGCCGCCTATTACCTGACCCGCCGCGCCGGGCAAAAAAACGCTTTGGGAGAAAACCATGCCGGTTAACAACCCCGTCGCCCAACTGTTGGCCGACCACCCTACCCTGATCCTGGACGGCGCCCTGGCCACCGAGCTGGAGGCGCGCGGCTGCGATCTCAGCGATCCGCTGTGGTCCGCCAAGGTGCTGATTGAAAATCCCGAGCTGATTTATCAGGTGCATCTCGACTATTTCAACGCCGGGGCGCAGTGCGCCATTACCGCCAGCTACCAGGCCACGCCGCAGGGCTTTCTGCGCCGCGGGCTGGATCACGCGCAGTCGCTGGCGCTGATCGCCAAAAGCGTGCAGCTGGCGCAGCAGGCGCGCAGCGATTATCTGGCGGCCCAGCCGCAGGCCGCGCCGCTGCTGGTCGCCGGTTCGGTAGGCCCCTACGGCGCCTATCTGGCCGACGGCTCCGAATACCGCGGCGACTACCGGCTGCCGCAGGAAGAGATGATGGCCTTCCACCGCCCGCGCATCGCCGCGCTGGCCGCCGCCGGCGTCGATCTGCTGGCCTGCGAGACGCTGCCGTCGTTCGGCGAACTGCAGGCGTTGCTGGCGCTGCTGCGGGAATTCCCGACGCTCGGCGCCTGGTTCGCTTTCACGCTGCGCGACAGCCGGCACCTCAGCGACGGCACGCCGCTGGCCGAGGTGCTGGCGGCGCTGCGCGGCAACCCGCAGGTGCTGGCCATCGGCCTCAACTGCATCGCGCTGGATCAGGTCGCCCCGGCGCTGCGGCAGTTGGCCGGGCTGGCCGATAAACCGCTGCTGGTCTATCCGAACTCCGGCGAGCATTACGACGCGGTCAGCAAAACCTGGCACGCCTGCGGCGGCGAACACGGCAGCCTGACGGAACAGGCCGCTGAATGGCAAGCCCTCGGCGCACGGCTGATTGGCGGCTGCTGCCGCACTACCCCGCGGGATATCCGCGCCATCGCCGAGCGCTGCAGGGCATAAACCAACTATTCAGTTAACTGGCGCAACTGCTTTGCAGTTTCTACAGCATTGAGGCGGCCTTTCGCCGCCTCAACCGTTAACTCGACCAATTTCGCATCTTCCCGTAATGCGATGCCATTGATGCCGAGAAACAGCGCCATGCTCTGAAAAGCCGTTCGTTTATTGCCATCGAGGAAGATATGCCCCTGGCTGATAGCTATCAGATAGATAGCGGCGAGATGATAGATATCCGAGACGTTGTCATAATGGTAGGCATTAAGCACTCTATTGGCCACGGCCTCAACCTTGCTGCCATCCTGGCGCCCTTGAGGCACAATTTCAGCATTGAATTCCGCAATATCCTCTGCGGTCAAAAAAATCATCTATCCGCCAATGCATTAATGGTATCTGCATGTTTGAGCTGAATACGCGCTTTCACTTTGGCTTTAACCAATACCTCATAGTCTGCCTTGCTGATGATATAGACCTCGTCGTGGCCGCGGCGGGTGACTTCGACCGGTTGATTTTGCGCTTCCTGAAAAACCTCAGCCAAGTTATTTCTCGCCGAGGTATAGCTGATTGTCGTCATGTGGCATTACCTGTACATGTACATGTTTGAGCGATATTTGTACCATAAAAAAGCCCCCTGCGCCAACGGCGGCAGGGGGCGCGATATCACGCCGGGCTTATAGCGGTTCGGTCTGGGCTTCCACCACCGCCAGCGCCACCATATTGACGATGCGGCGCACCGAGGCGATCGGCGTCAGGATATGCACCGGCTTGGACACCCCCATCAGCACCGGCCCGACGGTCACCCCTTCCGAGCAGGAAACGCGCAGCAGGTTGTAGCTGATGCGCGCCGCTTCCATGTTCGGCATGATCAGCAGGTTGGCCGAGCCTTTCAGCGGGCTGTCCGGCATCAGATCGTGGCGAATGCTCTCCACCAGCGCGGCGTCGCCGTGCATTTCGCCGTCGATCTCCAGCTCCGGCGCCAGCTCATTCACCAGCTCCAACGTCTTGCGCATCTTGCGCGCCGCCGGACAGTCGGACGAGCCGAAGCTGGAATGGGACAGCAACGCCACCTTCGGCTCGATGCCGAAGCGGCGCACGGTTTCCGCCGCCATCAGGGTGATTTCCGCCAGCTGTTCCGGCGTCGGATCGTCGTTGACGTAGGTATCAGCGATAAAGGTGTTGCCGCTCGGCAGCAGCAGCGCGTTCATCGCGCCGGCGACGTGCGCCCCTTCGCGGAAGCCGAACACGTTTTTCACCACCTCGTAGTGTTCATGGTAGCTGCCGATGGTGCCGCAGATCATCGCGTCCGCTTCGCCGCGGTGCAGCATGATGGCGGCGATCAGCGTCGGGTTGCCGATCACCGCGCGGCGCGCCTGCTCCTGCGAAACGCCGCGACGCTTCATGATCTGGTAGTACTCGCCCCAGTATTCGTTGAAGCGCGGGTCGGATTCGTTGTTCACCACCTCGAAATCCTGGCCCGGCGTCAGCTGCAGGCCAAGCTTTTTCAGGCGCATCTCGATCACGCTCGGGCGGCCGACCAGGATCGGGTAGGCCAGGCCCTGCGACACCAGCTCCTGAGTGGCGTGCAGCACGCGCTCTTCTTCGCCTTCCGCCAGCACCACGCGCTTCACCTCTTTGCGCGCCTGCGAGAAGATCGGTTTCATGAACAGGTTGGTTTTGTAGACGAACTCGGCCAGCTTCTCCACGTAGGCGTCGAAGTCCTCGATCGGGCGCGTCGCCACGCCGGAGTCCATCGCCGCCCTGGCCACCGCCGGCGCGATTTTGACAATCAGGCGCGGGTCGAAAGGCTTGGGAATGATGTAGTCCGGGCCGAAGGACAGATCCTGATCGTCATAGGCGGAGGCCACCACGTCGCTCTGTTCCGCCAGCGCCAGGTCGGCGATGGCGTGCACGCAGGCCAGCTTCATCTCTTCGTTGATGGTGGTAGCGCCCACGTCCAGCGCGCCGCGGAAGATGAACGGGAAGCACAATACGTTGTTCACCTGGTTCGGGTAGTCGGAACGGCCGGTGCAGATGATGGCGTCCGGGCGCACCGCTTTGGCCAGCGGCGGCAGAATTTCCGGTTCCGGGTTGGCCAGCGCCATGATCAGCGGATCGCGCGCCATGGTTTTCACCATGTCCTGCGTCAGCACGCCGGGGCCGGAACAGCCGAGGAAGATGTCGGCGTCCGGAATGGCGTCGGCCAGCGTGCGCTGGCCGTTATCGTCGATCGCGTAGGCCGCTTTGGTCTGCTCCATGTTGGCCTCGCGGCCCTTGTAGATCACCCCTTTGGAATCGCAAACGGTGATGTTCTGCTGGCGCAGGCCCAACGCCACCAGCAGGTTCAGACAGGCGATCGACGCCGCGCCGGCGCCGGACACCACCAGCCGCACGTCGGAGATGTTCTTTTTCACCACCCGCAGGCCGTTGAGCACCGCGGCGGTAGTGATGATCGCCGTGCCGTGCTGATCGTCGTGGAACACCGGGATCTTCATGCGCTCGCGCAGTTTCTGCTCGATGTAGAAACACTCCGGCGCCTTGATGTCTTCCAGGTTGATGCCGCCGAAGGTCGGCTCCAGCGCGGCGATAATATCGATTAGCTTGTCGGGGTTATGCTCGTCCACTTCGATATCGAACACGTCGATACCGGAAAACTTCTTGAACAGGACGCCCTTACCCTCCATCACCGGCTTACCGGCCAACGCGCCGATATTGCCCAGGCCCAGCACCGCCGTGCCGTTGGAAATGACCGCCACCAGGTTGCCGCGCGCGGTGTATTTATAGGCCGCCAGCGGATCTGCGGCAATTTCCAGACAGGGCGCGGCGACGCCCGGCGAATAGGCCAGCGCCAGATCGCGCTGGGTGGCCAGCGGTTTGGTCGGAGATACCTGGATCTTCCCTGGGACCGGAAACTGATGGAAATCAAGGGCACTCTGTTTGAGCTGTTCGTCCATTATGGATTCCTTTGCTTTTTGCTTTTATGTTGAGGTAAGGCTTGTCAGATCGGTAAAGCTTTAAGGCTAGACCAGTATAGTGAGAGAAACGTCACAAACTTTGAAGCGGGCCATAACCTTGGTCGAAATACTTTTATAAAAGTAAAAAAAGAAGTACCACAGGACGGGCAAGAAAAAAACTGCCGTCAATGCGACGGCAGCGCGGCGCGCCAGGCGTTGAGCGCCGCCACCTGGCCGGCGCAGATTTGTAACGAGGTTTGTAACGCCAGGGCGTAGCTCAGCGCATCCCCCCAGGTCTCGCCCGGCAGGGGCGGCAGTTCGCAGGGAACGAACACCGACTCAGGGGGCAACAGCGGCACCGGCCGCGCCGCCGGCGGATTGGCGCAGGAGCTCAAGCACAGCGCCAGGCATAGGCTGAGCGGCGCAGGGATCATGTTTAATCGCTTCACGGTATTTCCTCTGATAAATGTCGCCTTGCTGACGCAGCTGGCGTTCCTGCCGCTGCTGCGCCGCCATCAGCGCGCGATTCTGCGCCTCCTGGGTTTGCAAGGCGGCGATCAGCCCGGCCTGCTGCGCCAGGCTCTTTTGCTGCTCCGCCGCCTGCTGCCGCGCCAGCTCCAGCCGGTGCGACAGCAGCGAGCTGTAGCCGCCGAGGCAAATGGCCGCCAGCAACAGCAGCAACATCCCGCCCTGCGCCAAGCGCTGCAGCCAGGCGCTCATGCCGGGTAGTCCCGGAACGAAAGCTGGAAATGCGGCCCGTCCTTCAGCGTTTTCCATTCGCCGCCCCATTCAACGCCAACGCCGCACTCGCGCGCCGCGCGCCGCACCGCCACCGCGATCTGCGCGTAATAATCCCACTCCCAGGACACCACGCCCGCCGGCATCGCCACCACGTCCACCGCGTGGCCGGTCAGATGGCGGCTGCGCAAGGTTTGGCTTTTGCCGGCGCGCAGCATTTCGCGCTGGCGCGCCATGCTGCGCAAGCCTTCGCTGACGGAGAACGGCACCAGCGAATAACGCAGCGCCAGGCGGATCACCCGCACCAGCTCGGGATGCACGCCCGCCAGATTTTCTTCGCTGCGGGCGGTGAAGCGAATATCCTCAATTTCATTTAACATTTTTAAACCCCGTTTTTTTGCCAATGAATTTTTTAATCAAGGCGCCGATATAATCCGCCCCCATAAAGCCAATCAACACGCTGGCTAAATTGGCCCACTTTAATTCCCAGCCCATCAATGCCAGGGCATCTCGCACCGTCCACGCCAACAGCGCGCACATGGCGGCATTTAATAAACGCCGCCGAATGCCCACGTTGCGATAGGCGCCGTGCAATAACGCCATCACCCCCGCCAGGATGGCGTTCATTACCGGCTGCAGGTATTCACAGGCTCGCTGAATAATTAAGCCGACAGCGTCTGGCTCTAAGCTGGACATCGCTCTCCTCCGGTTTTATTTTTAATCAAATGCCAATCACGGCCGCTGGGACATCGGACAGTTTGAATCTAGTGAAGGATGCTATAACAAAGCAAATGAATAAATACATGGCCTAGGGTCAAATTCATTCACGCTGACGACTGACACAACCCATATCGCCCCGTGCGGGCCAATTAATAAAAACTCATGCTTATGGTGATTTATTTCGACTTCTCTTTATTCCATAAATAATGGCTAATGACTCCGGGAGTTATTCTCTCATGATAAAAACCATTCACTCTGGAGAAACGCCATGTCTACACGTAAAGCCGTTATTGGCTATTATTTTATCCCGACCGTTCAGATTAATAACTATACCGAATCCGATACCGCGATCGTGCCGTTCCCGGTATCGAACATTACGCCGGCCAAGGCCCGGCAGCTGACCCACATCAACTTCTCGTTCCTCGATATCAACGGCGATCTGGAATGCGCCTGGGATCCGGCCACCAACGACGCCAAGGCGCGCGAAGTCGTCGGCCGCCTGACCGCACTGAAGGCGCACAACCCCAGCCTGCGCATCATGTTCTCCATCGGTGGCTGGTATTATTCCAACGATCTGGGGGTGTCCCACGCCAACTACGTCAATGCGGTCAAGACCCCGGCCGCCCGCAGCAAGTTCGCCCAGTCCTGCGTGCGCATCATGAAGGCGTACGGTTTCGACGGAGTGGACATCGACTGGGAATATCCCCAGGCGGCGGAAGTGGACGGCTTCGTCGCCGCGCTGCAGGAGATCCGCACCCTGCTGGATAGGCAAACCCAGGCCGACGGCCGTCAGGCGCTGCCCTACCAGTTGACCATCGCCGGCGCCGGCGGCGCGTTTTTCCTGTCGCGCTACTACAGCAAGCTGCCGCAGATCGTCGCCCAGCTCGACTACATCAACCTGATGACCTACGATCTGGCCGGCCCCTGGGAGAAGATAACCAACCACCAGGCGGCGCTGTTCGGCGACGCGGCCGGGCCGACCTTCTACAACGCGCTGCGTGAAGCCAACCTGGGCTGGAGCTGGGAAGAGCTGACCCGCGCCTTCCCCAGCCCGTTCAGCCTGACGGTCGACGCCGCCGTCCAGCAGCACCTGATGATGGAGGGCGTGCCGAGCGCCAAGATTGTGATGGGCGTGCCGTTCTACGGCCGCGCGTTCAAAGGCGTCGGCGGCGGCAACGGCGGCCAATACGGCAGCCACGCCACGCCGGGGGAAGACCCGTTCCCGGGCACCGACTACTGGCTGGTGGGCTGCGACGAATGCGTGCGCGACAAGGATCCGCGCATCGCCTCCTACCGCCAGCTGGAGCAAATGCTGCTCGGCAACTACGGCTACCAGCGCCTGTGGAACGACAAGACCAAAACCCCGTACCTGTACCATGCGGAACGGGGGCTGTTCGTCACCTATGACGATGTGGAAAGCTTCAAGTACAAGGCCAAGTACATCAAGCAGCAGCAGTTGGGCGGCGTGATGTTCTGGCATCTGGGGCAGGACAACCGCAACGGCGACCTGCTGGCCGCGCTGGATCGCTACTTCAACGCGGCGGATTACGACGACAGCCAGTTGGACATGGGCACCGGCCTGCGTTACACCGGCGTTGGCCCCGGCAACCTGCCGATCATGGCCGCGCCGGCCTATACGCCGGGCACCACCTACGCGCAGGGCGCGCTGGTGTCTTATCAGGGCTATGTCTGGCAGACCAAGTGGGGCTCGGTTACGGCGGCGCCGGGCGCCGACAGCGCCTGGCTGAAGGTGGGCCGCGCGGCCTGAGCCATAAAAAAACCCCGCAGCCTGGCGCTGCGGGGGGTTATTGCGTTAACCGTTTAATGTCGCATCCTTTGGACTTGCGCCCTCAGTTGTTGCACCAAGGGTAACCGCCGTCCCGCACCACTTCACGCCCCAGCAGGCTTAAAACGTCGCTTTTGCGCGTCAGGCGCTCGTGCCACCAGCTAAAGCCGCCGCCCTTGCTGGCCGGGTGCCAGGCCAGCCAGATCATTTCATCCCCTTTTTGCATCTCCACCGGCACCCTGACCAGCTCGCCGCTGGCCAGCTCTTTTTCAATCAGCGCCGGCGGCAGGAAGGCGTGGCCGATGCCGCGTTTGAGCAGCGCCAGTTTGCTTTCCACGTCGCACACCACCAGCTGCCGCTGCAGCGGCAGCGTGCCGTGGTTGCGCTTTGGCAGGTCGTGGCTGCTGTCGGCGATCACCACCACGATGTCGTTCAGCCGTTGCTTCTTGCACACCGCCTTTTTCTGCGCCGCAAAGGGGTGGGACGGCGAGACGCACAGCACAAAGTCCAGCTTGCCCAGCATCAGGGTTTTGGCCTGCACGCTGTCCGGGATCTGGCCGATGGCGATGATCAGGTCGGCGCGGTTGTTCTTCAACGCATCCCAGGTGCCGTTCAGCGCCTCACGCTGCACCGAGATATTGGCGTTCGGGCTGTGCTGAATATAGTCGCGGATATCCTGGGTGAGCGCCTCCAGCGGAAAGTACTTGTCGACCACGATGCGGATATTATTTTCCAGCTTGGGTATGTTGCGCACCCGGCTTTCCAGATCCTGCACCGCATTTAATATCCAGCTGCCCTCCTGCAGCAGGAATTCCCCTTCATCGGTCAGGGTAATCATAGGTCCATTACGATGAAAAAGTTTCACGCAGAGCTTGCTTTCAATATTTGAAACCCGGTACGAGATGGCCGAAGGCGTTTTATGCAACGCCTCCGCAGCCATGGAGAAAGAACCGGTACTTTTGATGGTGCTGATTATTTTAATCGCATCCAGGGATAATCTAGTCATACAAATTCCTCTTTGACATAAAAACAAGAAAAATTGACACTAAATTCCCAGGCAATCGGCGCGCAAAAATCGATCAAGTTCTGCAAGAGTTCTTTAAGCAACAAGCAATATACTCCATAACGGAGAGCGCCATCTGAAAGACTATTCATCAACCCGTCAAATAAAATTCATCATGGCGATGCGCTTTTAGACAGCAGAAGTTAAATAAATTCAACCAGCCAAACAAAGATAATCATCATCATAATTTTAGTTAATAGCCTATAAAACTTTCCATTCTACGGCCGAGTGCAAATGATAAAAATAAAACAAGCCGGCAAGAATGATTATTTTAGTTTCGTTACTGTCCTCTCATCTGGCCGGTGAGAAATACATGACTTTCACATTATAACTTCAGTCAGGAGTGACTTATGAACCAGACCTCTCGTACCCTTATGTCCCTGGGCCTGCTGAGCGCGGCCCTGTTCGGCGCCTCGCAACAGGCCAACGCGCACGGCTACGTCGAAACGCCGGCCAGCCGCGCCTATCAGTGCAAACTGCAGCTCAACACCCAATGCGGCAGCGTGCAGTACGAACCGCAGAGCGTTGAAGGGCTGAAAGGCTTCCCGCAGGCCGGTCCGGCGGACGGCCATATCGCCAGCGCCGACAAGCCCACCTTCTTCGAGCTGGACCAACAAACGCCGACCCGCTGGAACAAGATCAACCTGAAGACCGGCGCCAACAGCTTCAGTTGGACGCTGACCGCGCGCCACAGCACCGCCAGCTGGCGTTATTTCATCACCAAACCGAACTGGGACGCCTCGCAGCCGCTGACCCGCGCCTCCTTTGACCTGACGCCGTTCTGTCAGTACAACGACGGCGGCGCCATCCCGGCCGCCAAGGTCACCCACCAGTGCAACATACCCGCAGACCGCACCGGTTCGCACGTGATCCTCGCCGTGTGGGATGTGGCCGACACCGCCAACGCCTTCTACCAGGCGATAGACGTCAATCTGAGCCATTAATCCGGGGGAAATGCAGAGAGGGTTCAGCGCAGGTGAACTGACCCCCAGAAGTTGGACGGTGTAAATTCACGCAGCCTTCGAGGCCTGAGTTCGGTATTCCACCGGACTCAGGCCTTTCAGTTTCTGCCTGATGCGATGGTAGTTGTAGTAATCAATGTAGGCGTCTATCTCCTGCGCCAAGTGTTCCACACTATCAAAGCGCTGCAAGTAATACAGCTCCGCTTTCAGATGACCGAAGAAGTTCTCCATTACCGCATTGTCCAGGCAATTTCCCTTGCGAGACATGCTCTGCTTTACCCCGTTAACCCGCAACGCATGCTGGTAAGCCGCCATCTGATAGTGCCAACCCTGGTCACTGTGCAACAGTAACTGCTCACCCGGTTTTATCCTGCACACCGCCTTGTCCAGCATCTTTTTAACCAGCCTAAACTCTGCCCGGCGTGCCACTTCATAAGCGATGATTTCACCGTTGTACAAGTCAAGCACCGGTGATAAATACAGCTTATCCTCACCAACCCGGAACTCCGTTACATCCGTCACCCACTTTTGATTGGGGCACTGAGCGGTAAAATTACGCTGCAGGAGATTGGGAGCCACCTTGCCTGCATTTCCTTTGTATGAACGGTACTTTTTACGGCGAACCGGTGACTTCAGCTGCAACTCTGTCATCAGCTTTTGCACGGTTTTATGATTTAAAACGTATCCTTCCTTTCGCATTGCGCAGGTTACGCGACGATAGCCGTAACGGCCTTTATGTATGTTAAAGACCTCGGTTATCCGTTGTTTAGCCTCACGGTATTTATCCGGCACTCGACTGACTTTACAGCAATAATAATACGTACTGCGCGCCAGCCCACCGGCATGCAACAGCATGTCTAAACGGTGTTTTTGCCTTAATGCCGTGACTATTTTTGCCCTTTCCGCCGTGCCCGGGCATCGTTTTCCTGCATCAAGGCTCTCAACTTTTTTATGTAGTCATTCTGCGCGCGTAAAAACTCGATTTCCTCCCGCATCTCTTCGGGGGTCAGTTCATCCGGCGACTTGCCGGCATGGGGGGTTTTGGGATGCTGATACATTCGGCGACCACGCTGATTCAGGTTGAGGGCTTCGGCCCCATTCTCCTGATAAAGCTTAACCCAGTGTTCCAGCGTCGTGTATGAGGGGATGTCGAATTTGGCGGCGACGCTGGCTAAAGAAAGGGGATTGGCGCGGGCAAACTCGACAACGGCGAGCTTAAATTCGGGCGTGTACTGCCGCTGACGCCCGGATTGTAGCCCTGCCTCACCATGGTGCTGATAGGCGGCAATCCAGCGGCGAAGCTGAACATGAGCAACGGAAAATTTTTTCGCGGTCTGCCTTTGGCTGCCGAACCCGGCGAGATAGTACCGGACCGCCTCGAGCTTGAATGGGAGCGAATATTTCATAAAAACTGCACCTCCGAATGTCAGATGGATATCCAACATTTGGGGTGCAGTTCAAGGCTGAACCCTTTTTTTGTCGGCTACTGCGACATATTGAGGAGGGTGCGCACGTTAAGCGCGCTGGTGGCGATAATGTCGATGGCGCCGGTGCGCAGCGCGCCGAGTATCGCCATCGCCTTGGTGTTTTCCGAAGCAATGGCGATCACGCAGGGGATTTTACGCAGTTCGTCGATGCTCAGGCCGATCACCCGATCGTTCATCACCGTATCCACGTGCTGCCCCTGGGCGTTGAAGAAGTCGTAGCCGGCGATATCGCCGATCACCCCCTGATTGAGGCTGGCGTCGATAATCTCGTGCGGCGTGAACCAGCCCAGCTTCACCATATAGCTGTTTTCGTTCATATCGCCAATGCCCACCAGCGCCACGTCGGCCTTGCGCGCCCGATCCAACGTTTCCTTGATGGTGCCGTTTTGCATAAAGGCGTCTTTCAGCGCGCGGTTTTCGACGTAGGCCGGGGCGTACAGGGTTTCGCTGCTGCCGCCGAACTTCTTCGCCAGCCGGCGGCTGATGTGGTCGGCGTTGATCGCGTCGCCGGGGCGATGGGTGCCGCCGATGCCGCAGATAAACTTGCAGTTTCGCTCCGCCACGCTGCCGACGTGATCGGCGATCGCCGCCACGTTGCGCCCCTGCCCCACCGCCAGCACCATATCGTCTTTCAGCGACATCGCCAGATAGTTGGACACCAGCGCCGCCACCTGCCGACGCTGCTCTTCTTCATCCTGATGGTCGAGCGCGATCAGCGCGCGGCTGATCGGAAAGCGCTCCATCATCTGCTGCTCCAGCCGGGTGCTGAACACCGGGTGATAACGCACGGTGATCTCGACGATGCCCTCTTCCTTGGCGCGTTTGAGCAAACGCCCGACTTTGATCCGCGAAATGCCGAACTTTTTGGCGATTTCTTCCTGCGTGATCTCATCCTGATAGTAAGCGACGGCGATTTCGGTCAGCAGTTCGTTATCCTGGGACACTGTTTGTTTTTCCATCCGTTAGACGTTTCCCCACGGCAGGCCGGTTATCGATGGCGGATGAGGCGGCAAGCCGGCCCCACCGGCCATCGCTGAATTGCCCGCTAGTATAACGCGTTCATGCGGTAACGGTATTCAACCGTTGCTCTACGCCGTCGGCCAACCGGCTGAGCAGCAGGCAGCAGGAGACCGCGCCCGCGTCCAGCACGCCGCGCGAACGTTCGCCCAGGCGGCTGGCGCGGCCGATTTTCGCCACCAGGTCGCGGGTCGAATCCCGCCCCTGCGCGGCGGCCCGCTTCAGCTGCTCCAGCGCCGCGCTGAAGCCGTCGCCGCGCTGCACCGCGCCTTCGAACGCCGCCACCGCCGGGATCAGGGTATCCATCAGGCACTTGTCGCCCACTCCGGCGCTGCTGATGTCCTGCAGTTCGCTCAGCCCGTTGCGCAGCATCGCCAGAAACGCCCGCTGATCCAGCGTTTCCTTATCCCGCACGCTGTCGGCCATGCCCATGAACAGGCTGCCGTACAGCGGCCCCATCGAGCCGCCGATGCCTTCCATCAGCGCATCGGACACCGCATCGAACGCCTGCGCCAGCGTCAGTTGCCGGCCCGCGATCGCCGCGCCGCACATGGAAAACCCCTTCGCCATATTGATGCCGTGATCGCCGTCGCCGATCGCGCCGTCGATCTCGCTCAAGTATTCACGGTTGCTGACGATGACGTCGATCAGGCCGGAGACGACCTCATTGCCGTAGCGGGTAGAAAGATGTTCTGTCATGGTTCACTCCACCTGGGTTAAGCCTAAGGATTGCGCCGGCATGTCAATCAGGGTTTTCAGTTCGTCATCCAGCTTCATCAGCGTCAGCGTCACCCCCATCATTTCCAGCGAGGTAAAATAGTTGCCGACGTAGCGCCGGTGCACCTTGATCCCCCGGGCCGTCAGCCGCCGTTCGATCTCGGCGTAGTAGATGTACAGCTCCATCACCGGCGTGGCGCCGAGGCCGGAGATCAGCAGCGCCACCTCCTGGCCGTTGTCCAGCGGCATGTCGTTGAGCACAAAATCGAGCATGGTGCCGGCCATGGCGCAAGCCGGCTGGATAGGCGACACCTCGATGCCCGGCTCGCCGTGGTGGCCGATGCCGATCTCCATTTTGCCGTCTTCAATATGGAAGTTGGGCTTGCCGACCGCCGGAATGGTGCAGGAGCTCAGGCCGACGCCGATCGAGCGGCAGTTGCCGATCGCCTTCTGCGCCGCGCCGATCACCCCGTCCAGATCGTAGCCCCTGGCCGCCGCCGCCGCGCCGATCTTCCACATCAGGATTTCGCCGGCCACGCCGCGGCGCTTGTCGATTTCGCTGGCCGGCGCCGAGGCCACATCGTCGTTCGCCACCACGGTTTTCACCCTGATGCCGGCCGCGGTGGCCTTCTTGATCGCCATCTTGACGTTCATGTTGTCGCCGGCGTAGTTGCCGTACAGGCAGGCTACCCCGGCGCCGCTGTCCGCCGCCTTGAAGGCGTCGAGGAAGGCGCCCGCCGTCGGGGAGGAAAAGATCTCGCCGATCGCCACCGCGTCCAGCATGTTCTTGCCGACATAGCCGAGAAACGCCGGCTCATGGCCGGAGCCGCCGCCGGTGACGATGCCGACCTTGCCGGCGATCGGCGCCGTCGGATGCTTCAGCACCCGCGCGTTATCGGTGGCGGCGTAATACTCCGGGTGCGCCAGCCGGTAGCCCTGAATGGCGTCTTCCACTACCTGATCGGGATCGTTAATGATTCTGTTCATCGCGGCCTCTCTGTCGCCTGAATAGTGAATTATTGAATGGTGTAGCCGCCGTCGATCACCAGGTTGGCGCCGGTGATCATCGCGGCGGCGTCGCCGGCCAGGAACAGCGCGCCGGCGGCAATGTCCTGCGGTTCGGCAAAGCGCCGCAGCGGAATTTTCTGTTTCATCTGCTCGGCCACCTCGCCGGACCAGGCCTTGCGCCCCAGCTCGGTCAGCACCACGGTGGGCGAAATGGCGTTGATCCGCACGTTGTGCGGCCCCCACTCCAGCGCCAGAACCTGGGTCAGGCCGATCACGCCGGCCTTGCTGGCGCAATAGGCCAGGTGATTCGGCAAAGCCACCACCCCGGCCTGGGAAGCCAGGTTGACGATGCTGCCGCTGCGCTGACGAATGAAACGCCGCCCCGCCGCCTGGCAGGTAAGAAACACCCCTTTCAGATTTACCGCCAGGGTGGCGTCCCAGGCCTCTTCCGGCAGCGTTTCGGCCGGGTGCAGCGCCACGATGCCGGCGCTGTTGACCAGCACGTCAAGCCGGCCAAAGTGCGCTTCGGCCTGCGCCGTCGCCCGCTCCACCGACGCCGGGTCGGTCACGTCGGTCAGGATGCCCAACGCCGCATCGCCGCCGAGCTGCCGCGCCTGTTCCGCCACCTGCGGCGCGCGATCCATCAGCACCACCCGCGCGCCGTCGTGCAGAAATCGCTCGGCGATGGCATAGCCGATGCCCGCCGCGCCGCCGGTGATCAACGCCACTTTGCCGCATAAAGTCGGCCCGGCGGGCGCTTCGCTCTGGTTATTAAACATAGGTTTCTCCCTAAAACTGTGAACTTCACCCGCGGTCAGGATATTTTCGCCAAACTCGGATTCTTCTCTTCCGCCGCCGCGCTTTCCTTCGGCAGGGTGACGAACTTCATCAGTACGCCGCTGAACAGGTACAGGCCGGTGAAGATCCAGATCACGCCCACGCTGCCGAGGCTGCCGATAAACAGCCCCACCACCGCCGGCCCGACAAAGGTGCTGAGGCCGGCGCCGAGGTTGAGGATCGACATCGCCGCGCCCTTATTCTCCGGCGCCAGCGACGGCATGATGGCCGACAGCGGCACGAACGCCGCCAGGCAGGCGCCGAACAGCCCGGCGGCGCAGACGGTCAGCAGGTAGTTGGCGCCGAAGAACTGCGGCACGTAATAGAACATCAGCGTGGTCAGCGCGCAGCCGACGCAGCCGAACCACATCACCACGTTGCGCCAGCCGAGGCCGTCGCTGATCACGCCGAAAATCAGGTTGAAAATGATGTTCACCGTCCACAGCGCGGCGTACATCTGCAGCCAGTGGGTGCGGGTAAAGCCCATATCCATCATGTACATCGGCATAAACACCACAAAGCCGTACGCCGCCGAGGTATTGATGGTGCGCACGATGCCGCCCAGGCCGATTTTCGGGTTCTCAAACGCGATGGTGATGCCTTTCAATACGTAGCTCAGCGAGGCTTTTTCCCGGTTGCCGCGTTCCGCCGCGCCTTCGTTGCGGTTGAGCATCAGGGCGATCATCGCGCCCAGCACCACGAAAATCAGCGCGCTCCACAGGGTGTGGATCTCGCCGAGGTAAGGCAGCATGATGCTGGAGTACAGCACGCCCAGCACGCTCAGCCCGCCGCTGTAGACGAACCAGAAAATGCCCACCGCCGATCCCAGCCTCTCCGGCGGCGCTTCATAGGCCACCCACACCAGAAAGCCGTAGGCGAACAGCGGGTAACCCAGGCCGCGCAGCGCATAGGTCGGCACCATGATCGACAGGTTGTTGCTCGGCAGGCCAAACGCCAGGAAACACACCGACCCGATCAGAAACAGGATCAGGCCGGCCAGCATCACCCGGCGGGCGGTGAAAATCTCCGCCAGCACGCCGGAGAACCACGCGGCGATCGCCGCGGCGAAACCGTAGACGCTGAACAGCAGCGCCGACTCCTGAATGGTTAATCCCTTGCCGATTAAATAAGGTGAAAGCCATCCCTGCTCCAACCCTTCGCCCATCATAAACACCAGCACGCCGGCGTAGCCGAGCAGCAGTTTCGGCGACAGACCAATGCGATGAATCAGTCCATGCAACATAGAACACCCCAGCACGTTTGACAGTGGAGGCGCAGGCTAGCCCGCACCCGACGAATGATGCGGCCTCAAAGATTCGGGTTGAGCACCACTTTGATCGAACCTATGCCGCGCTTCATCAATTCAAAGCCTTCGGCAAACTGTTCCAGCGGCAGCGTATGGGTCACCACCCCTTCGGTCGGCAGATCGCCGTTGCTGATGCCTTCAATCACCAGCGGGTAGCAATAAGGGCCGAGGTGCGAGCCGAGCACGTCCAGCTCTTTGCGATCGCTGATAATGCTCCAGTCGACGGTGACCGGATCCTTGAACACCGAGAATTCGACGAAGGTGCCGAGCTTGCGGATCAGCGTCAGCCCCTGCTCCACCGATTTTTGCGCGCCGGTGGCTTCGATATAGATGTCGCAGCCGTACCCTTCGGTCATCTCTTTGATCGCCGCCAGCACATCATCGCGGGTCGGATTGAGCACCACATCGGCGCCAAACCGCTTCGCCAGCGCCAGGCGGTCGTCGGAAAGGTCGAGCACCACCAGCTTCGCGGGGCCGGACTTCTTGATGGCGCCGATCATTCCCAGCCCCAGCGTGCCGGCGCCGGCCAGCACCACCACATCGCCCAGCTTGATGTTGGCGCGTTGCACCGCGTGGAATGAACAGGCGTAAGGTTCGATAAGAATGGCTTTTTCGATCGGCAGATCGGCCGGCACCAGGTAGTTGATCGCCTCTTTGGTGAACTTCATGTATTCGGCCATGCCGCCGTTGACGTTTTTCTGGAAGCCGTACAGGTCGTGCTTCTCACACATCCAATACTGACCGCGGTTGCAGAAGCGGCACTGCCAGCAGGGGACGATCTGTTCGGAGATCACCCGATCGCCCAGCTTGAAACCTTCCACGCCTTCGCCATAGCCGACCACATGGCCGATAAACTCGTGCCCGGGGATCATCGGCGCCTTGATATAAGCCGGCTGTTTTTCATCGCCCCAAAAGCTGGGCGCCCCTTCGAACGCCTTGATATCCCCGGCGCAGATGCCGCAGGCTTCGATCTTCACCAGGATCTCTTTTGGGCCGATGTCCGGCACCGCCACCTGTTCCAGGCGGTAATCCTTTGGCGCATAGGCCACCACCGCTTTCATGGTTTCAGGGATGCCGTCTGCCATTTTTGCCGCTGTTACGCAGGTCTGACACATAAGTTCTATCCTCTGGTAGGGTTATTTTTATGATCATAAATACACAATAAGAACAAATGAACACTAACGCCAAGCGCCGTTTTTGCCCACCATGAACTTCTCAAAGTGTGATTTCGCTCAAAAAGCCGCCTAAATAGCCGTTTAAGGCAAGTAATTGCGATATAAGTCACCATCATCCTCTCAATACCCTATTAAAAGCAACAATCAAAAGATCAACTATTGAACATTTGATTGCATATGATTATGGTAAGCACCATGACGCGCCGAGAGGATCGTCAGCCTTTCCGCTTTCAACCTGGAGATCGCTATGCTGCCTATTGCCATCGGCGCCGATGACGCCGCCATTGAACTGAAGGATCTGATCGTTGCTTATTTGCGACAGCGGGACATTCCCGTCACCGACTACACCGAGGATCGCGCCGCCGCCGGCGGGATCTACCCCGATATCGCCTACCGGGTTGCCCAGGCGATCAAGGCGGAGCAACACCAGCGCGGCATCCTGCTGTGCGGCACCGGCATCGGCATGAGCATCGTGGCGAATAAAGTGCCGGGCATCCGCGCGGCCCAATGTCACGACACCTACTCCGCGCAGCGGGCGCGCAAAAGCAACGATGCGCAAATCATCACGCTCGGCGCGCGCGTGATCGGCGCCGAACTGGCGAAAACCATCGTCGCCGCCTGGCTGGAGTCAGAGTTTGAAGGAGGGGGATCGGCGCCGAAAGTCGCCCGGATCGGCTATTACGAACAGGCCGCCGATCCGCGCTGATCGCGCCTCAGGGTCGGCAGTGGCCGCGCGCAAGCCGCGGCCCGTCTGGCTTGGTTCGGGATTCATTGTTCTTATCCATCGCAACAATCAGAAAAAGCGCATTTTATTTATCACCCTTATGATGCAGTGTGTTCCCCCTACGATGAAAAAGGTTCTCATTTCCCTACATTGAAGCTTGGTCAAGGAGCTTACAAATGAATCAGTTAGACGCACTCAAGCAGCTGACCACGGTGGTAGCCGACAGCGGCGATATCGAATCCATCCGCCAGTTCGAACCCCAGGACGCCACCACCAACCCTTCACTGATCCTGAAAGCCGCCGCGCTGCCGCAGTACCAGCCGCTGATTACCGAAGCGCTGGACTACGCCCGCCGCCAGGGCGGCAGCAAGGAAACCCAGCTGATCAACGCCAGCGACAAGCTGGCGGTCAATATCGGCGTCGAGATCCTGAAAAGCGTGCCGGGCCGCATCTCCACCGAGGTGGACGCGCGCCTGTCGTTTGATCGCGGCATGTGCGTCGCCAAGGCGCGCAAGCTGATCGGCCTGTATCAGGAACAGGGCGTCGACAAATCGCGCATCCTGATCAAGCTGGCCTCTACCTGGGAAGGCATCAAAGCCGCCGAGGAGCTGGAAAAAGAAGGCATCAACACCAACCTGACGCTGCTGTTCTCCTTCGCCCAGGCCCGCGCCTGCGCCGAAGCCGGCGTCTATCTGATTTCACCGTTCGTCGGCCGCATCTACGATTGGTATCAGGCCAAACAGCCCGCCGCCGACTACGACGCCGAGCAGGATCCGGGCGTGAAATCGGTACGCACCATCTATGAATACTACAAACGGCACCGTTATCAGACGGTGATCATGGGCGCCAGCTTCCGCAAGGTTGAACAAATCCTGGCGCTGGCCGGCTGCGATCGGCTGACTATCGCGCCGAACCTGCTGGAACAGCTGAAAAACGGCGACCAGCCGGTCGAGCGCAAGCTGACGCCGTCGACCGAAGGCTTCCACCAACCCGCCCCGCTTGCCGAAGCCGAATTCCGCTGGCTGCACAATCAGGACGCCATGGCGGTGGAAAAACTGGCCGAAGGCATCCGCCTGTTCGCCGTTGACCAGCAAAAGCTGGAAGACATGCTGGCCGCTGAACTGTAATTACCTGGAGTATCGTTATGTCTTCCCGTAAAGAACTGGCCAACGCCATCCGCGCACTCAGCATGGACGCCGTACAAAAAGCGAATTCCGGCCACCCGGGCGCACCTATGGGCATGGCGGACATCGCCGAAGTCCTGTGGCGTGACTACCTGAACCACAACCCGACCAACCCGCACTGGGCTGACCGCGACCGTTTCGTGCTCTCCAACGGCCACGGCTCCATGTTGATTTACAGCCTGCTGCACCTCACCGGCTATGACCTGCCGATGAGCGAGCTGGAAAACTTCCGTCAGCTCCACTCCAAAACGCCGGGCCACCCGGAATACGGCTATACCCCAGGCGTGGAAACCACCACCGGCCCGCTCGGCCAGGGCATCGCCAACGCCGTCGGCTTCGCCATCGCCGAACGCACCCTGGCCGCGCAGTTCAACCGCCCGGGCCATGACGTCGTCGACCACCACACCTACGCCTTTATGGGCGACGGCTGCATGATGGAAGGCATCTCTCACGAAGTCTGTTCGCTGGCCGGCACCCTCAAGCTCGGCAAGCTGACCGCCTTCTACGATGACAACGGCATCTCCATCGACGGCCACGTCGACGGCTGGTTCACCGACGACACCGCCGAGCGCTTCGAAGCCTACGGCTGGCACGTGGTGCGCCACGTCGACGGCCACAACCCGGACGCCATCAAGGCGGCGATTGAGGAAGCCCGCAAGGTGACCGACAAGCCGTCCCTGCTGATGTGCAAGACCGTCATCGGTTTCGGCTCACCGAACAAGGCCGGCACCCACGACGTGCACGGCGCCGCGCTGGGCGCCGCCGAAGTGGCCGCCACCCGCGAAGCCCTGGGCTGGAAATACGCCGCCTTCGAAATCCCGCAGGACATCTATGCCCAGTGGGACGCCAAAGAAGCCGGCCAGGCCAAAGAAGCGGCCTGGAACGACAGGTTCGCCGCCTACGCCCAGGCTTTCCCTGAGCTGGCCGCCGAGTTCAAGCGCCGCATGAACGGCGAACTGCCGACGAACTGGAAAGCCGACGCGCAGAAATTCGTCGAGCAGCTGCAGGCCAACCCGGCCAACATCGCCAGCCGCAAGGCGTCGCAGAACGCGCTGGAAGCGTTCGGCAAGGTACTGCCCGAGTTCCTCGGCGGCTCCGCCGACCTGGCGCCGAGCAACCTGACCCTATGGTCCGGTTCGAAAGCGCTGAACGTCGACCCGGCGGGCAACTACATCCACTACGGCGTGCGCGAGTTCGGCATGACCGCCATCACCAACGGCATCGCGCTGCACGGCGGCTTCCTGCCGTACTCGGCGACCTTCCTGATGTTCGTGGAATACGCCCGCAACGCGGTGCGCATGGCGGCGCTGATGAAGCTGCGCAACGTGTTCGTCTACACCCACGACTCCATCGGTCTGGGCGAAGACGGCCCGACCCACCAGCCGGTGGAGCAGATTGCCAGCCTGCGGGTGACCCCGAACATGAGCACCTGGCGCCCGTGCGACCAGGTGGAATCGGCGATTGCCTGGCAGTACGGCATCGAGCGCAACGACGGCCCGACCACGCTGATTTTCTCGCGTCAGAACCTGACCCAGCAGCCGCGCAGCGCGGAGCAGCTGGCGAACGTGTACCGCGGCGGCTACGTGCTGAAAGACTGCGCCGGCACGCCGGAGGTCATCCTGATTGCCACCGGTTCGGAAGTGGGTATCACGGTGGAAGCGGCGGACCAACTGACTGCTGCGGGCCGTAAGGTACGCGTGGTGTCGATGCCGTCTACCGACGCGTTCGACAAGCAGGATGCGGCGTACCGCGAATCGGTGCTGCCGGCGGCGGTGAGCGCGCGCGTGGCGGTGGAAGCGGGTATCGCGGACTACTGGTACAAGTACGTGGGGCTGAACGGCGCCATCGTGGGCATGACCACCTTTGGCGAGTCGGCGCCGGCGGAGCAGCTGTTCAAGGAGTTCGGCTTCACCGTGGACAACGTGGTGGCCAAGGCGCAGGCGCTGCTGAAGTAAGCGGCCCCTGGCGTTAGCCAATAAAAAGCCCGGCAACGCCGCAATGCCAGTCAGTTAAGCCTGACTGGCATTTTTTTATCCAATTTCTGTATGCTCCGTGCAGGCGGAATTGCCGTAAATACCCTGCATTTCTCTGCTACCGCAATGTACGGCAATTGGAGGGGCCGAAGGCGCGGGTTGCAAGGGGCCGCGCCCACGGTCCCTTGCTCGGTCGAGGCACGTGAGCCTCATGACGCATCTCACCTTTATCGACCGAAAACTTCACCAACACCGTCAGAAAAACGCTAACTGTTCAGCATTACGGCAACGCCGGGCTTTTTCTATTCCATGATGCGGTGGATTTGCAGGTACTGCAGCAGCATGATGGTTTTGCCGTCCTTGATGCGGCCGTCGGCGATCATCGCCACCGCTTCGCTGAACGGCAGTTCGACCACTTCGATATCTTCATCCTCGATGCCGCCGCCCGCCGCACGCCGCTCATCTTCATGGTATTCGGCGATGAAGAAGTGCACGATCTCGGTCACGCCGCCCGGCGACATGTAAGCCTCGAATATTTTCTTCACCTCGCCGACCTGGAATCCGGTCTCCTCCACCGCCTCGCGGCGCGCGCACTGCTCCGGCGAGTCGGCGTCCAGCAGGCCGGCGCAGGCCTCCAGCAGCATGCCGCTGTCATTGCCGTTGACGTAGGTCGGCATGCGGAACTGATGGGTCAGCACCACGGTGCCCCTGGCGCGGTTGTACAGCAAGATGGTGGCGCCGTTGCCGCGGTCGTACACCTCGCGCATCTGCTGAACTGAACCGCCATCCTTGCGTTTCAAATCAAAGGTGTACTTGTGCAGTACATACCAGTTGTCCGACAGCAGCTCTTTCTTCACATTCTCAATTTTCGATGACATGAACTCTTCTTCCGTTGGCTGAAACGTGAAAATCATACCGCGATTGCGCACCGCTGCGGCAAGCGATTTGCAACAAAAGCCGTCAATGGTCATTCGGCGAGCGGCGGCGGCGCATGGTTGAGGGGTAACCGGCCGAACTCGCTATTTATTTGATTACACAACGACAATTGTTTCCGCCTTGTTGACAACTTGATACAAATCGCGGCGCATTTTAGTTGCAAAAGTTATAGTTTTGCTTTCGAATGAAACTGACGATGCGCGTCGCCCGCACAGAAAAGGATCCGCGATTGCTTGTTAAACGTTCCGTGACCGGCAGCCTGGCCAGGGCGCTGTTTTGCATGGTGATCCTGTCGGTGCTCTCCACCGGATTGGCCCTGATCACCGTCGCCGGCAGCCAAAACGACGCCGAAGCGATCAACATCGCCGGCTCGCTGCGCATGCAGAGTTATCGGCTGGCGTACGATCTCGACACTCGGTCCGCCGAACTGGAGCGGCATTTGCAGCAGTATCAACAATCGCTGCAGGCCCCGGCGCTGCTGAAGCTGGATCGTTTCTACGTGCCGGCCGAGGTGCGAGATGAATACCTGACCCTGCGGCAATCCTGGCAGGGCCTGGCGCAGCAGATCCGCGCCGGCCGGACCCGCGCCTATCAGGCCAACGTCGTTAACCATGTTAACCAGATTGACCACTTTGTTTCCGCACTGCAGCACTACTCCGAGCTGAAACTGACCCTGGTGGCCGCCATCAGCGTGCTGGGCTACGCCGCCATCATCGGCCTGGTGCTGTTTTGCATCCGCTTTATGCGCCGCCAGGTGGTGGCGCCGCTGCAACGCCTGGTGGACGCCAGCCAGCGCGTACAGCGGCGCGATTTCAACCACCCGCCGCTGGATGTCAGGCTGCCGAACGAACTGGGCGTATTGTCGCAGGCCTTCACCGCCATGACCGACGACCTGGCCAAGCTGTATCTGTCGCTGGAGCACAAGGTGCAGGAAAAAACCCAGCGCCTGCAGCAGGCCAATAAAACGCTGGAGGTGCTGTACCGCTGCTCTCAGGCGCTGAGCGTGCGTCAGATCGATCAGCAGGCGTTTGAACAAATCCTCGATATCGTGCGGCAGAGCGAACGGCTGCACAGCATCAGGCTGGAGGTGGCGGACAGCGTCAGCCAATGGCGGCTCGGCTGCGGCGAACCGGCGCCCGCCGGGGCATGGCAGCGGTTGCCTATCCTGCAGGACGGAAAAATCCTGGGGGAGCTGCGCTGGCAGGCGCGCGAGTGCCCGCCGCACCCGCACCTGATGCAGAGCCTGGCCAACATGCTGAGCCGCGCGGTCTATTTCAACCGGGCGCAGAAACAGCATCAGCAGCTGGCGCTGATGGAAGAGCGTGCGACCATCGCCCGCGAGCTGCACGATTCACTGGCGCAGGCGCTGTCGTTCCTGCGCATTCAGCTGACGCTGCTCAAGCGCAGCGTCAACGATAATCCGGCGCAGGCGCGGGAGATTATCGACGATGTCGAGCGCACGCTGGCCGATGCCTATCGCCAGCTGCGCGAACTGCTGGCGACCTTCCGCCTGAACATTCAGGAGGCGGACTTGCACGGCGCGCTGCAGCAGCTGCTGCAGCCATTAAAGGCTCTGAGCAGCGCGCGGATTCAGTTACACTGTCGGCTCTCCTCACAGGCGCTCAACGCCCAGCAGCAGGTGCATGCGCTGCAGATTGTGCGCGAAGCGGTGCTCAACGCCGTCAAACACGCCGGGGCCGACGAGATCGTCGTTCGCTGCGAAGTGAACGCCGCCGGCGATAACGCGTTCAGCATCGCCGACGACGGCTGCGGCATCGCCAGCCTGGAAGAGCCGGAAGGCCATTATGGTTTAACCATCATGAGCGAGCGCGCCGCGCGGTTGGCGGGCACGCTGCGCATCCAACGGCGGGCCGCGGGCGGCACCGAGGTCTGCCTGACGTTTCCGTCATAACCCGCATGGCTGTCCACCCTGCGTTACGCTTGCGCGCCGGCTGGCGGCCGTTTCAGGATGTCCGTGGCGCCGATTGCCACTATTTTAAAAGAGTCCGTCCCACTGTGGAGCACGCCCTCAGGGCGCGTTTGAGTGGCTTTACTTGCTACAGGGAGCATATTTCATGGTGATGAAGCACTACCGAGTAATGATCGTTGACGACCACCCGCTGATGCGGCGCGGCATCAAACAGCTGCTGGGACTGGATCCGCTGTTTAGCGTGGCGGCGGAAGCCGGCAGCGGCGACGAAGCGATCGCTCTGGCGCAGCAGCACGCCCCGGACGTCATCCTGCTGGATCTGAACATGAAGGGCATGTCGGGGCTGGATACGCTGAAAGCGCTGCGCCATGAGGGCGTGGACGCCCGCATCATCGTGCTGACGGTGTCCGATGCGCGCAGCGACCTGTATGCCCTGATCGACGCCGGCGCCGACGGTTATCTGCTGAAGGACAGCGAGCCGGAACTGCTGCTGGAGCACATCCGCGCCGCAGCCGCCGGGCAGAACGTCATCAGCGAGGCGGTGGCGGATTATCTGCTGTCGCGCGGCGAGCAACGCGACCCCTTCGCCGAACTGACCGAGCGAGAGCTGGATGTGCTGCAGGAAGTGGCGCGCGGCATGTCCAACAAACAGGTGGCGGCGCAACTGCATATTTCGGAAGAAACGGTGAAGGTGCATATCCGCAACATGCTGCGCAAGCTGGACGTGCGCTCGCGCGTGGCGGCGACGGTGATGTACCTGGAACATAAAAGCCAATAACCGCAGCGCTCCCCGGCCGGGGAGCCTTATTCTATCGCGGCGAGCAGCGCCTGGTGATGCTGGTGGATCCAGCTCTTGTTAAGCGGCCCCCAGCTTTCAAGCCGGTAAAAACCGTCGTTATTGCGCACGCCCTGCTGCACGAACTGCAGCTCCACGCCCATGCCGGGCAACGCCTTGAGCACATCTTGCAGCGTGCGGCGCGGCCAGCCGGTCAGCGCCATCAGCCGCGGCACGTTTGGCCGTTCGCTGTGGCCGATCAGCCAGCACAGGTAAAGTCGTCGGGCGAATACCGGATTAATTGCCATGCCAAGCTCCTGCCTCGAAATGATTCCCGTTTGCGCTTAGGTTCCCTGCCCAAAGGATATGCAAGGTCGTTGATAGTAATAAAAATGTCTTAATGATATTTTTTAACCCGTACGGGTGCTGCACCGCAGGTTTCTACTACCGTTATTTACATTATCTCCTTTTTTTCTCCACGCTTTACCCGACCATCCCGAGTAAAGTGCAATAGCGCCGGAATCCTTCCCAGCCGCTGAAATGCATAATCCCGATGCGTCTTAAAGATAGAACAAGTCATAACGAGGTTCGCGCTGCATGGCCAATTTTTTTATTGATCGCCCGATTTTCGCCTGGGTTCTGGCAATTATTCTTTGCCTGACCGGCGCCTTGGCGATTTTTTCCTTGCCCGTTGAGCAATACCCAAACCTGGCGCCGCCTAACGTGCGCATCAGCGCCACCTACCCCGGCGCCTCGGCGAAGACGCTGGAAAACACCGTTACCCAAATCATCGAACAGAACATGACCGGCCTGGACAACATGATGTACATGTCGTCTCAAAGCACCAACACCGGCCAGGCCACCGTGACCTTGACCTTTGAAGCCGGCACCGACCCCAACGAGGCGATGCAGCAGGTGCAAAACCAGCTGCAGGCGGCGATCAAACGCCTGCCGCAGGCGGTGCAAAACCAGGGGGTTACGGTATCGAAATCCGGCGACACCACCCTGATGATGGTGGCGTTCGTTTCCACCGACGGCAGCATGGACAAGCAGGACATCGCCGATTACATCGTTTCCAACCTGCAGGACCCGCTCAGCCGCATTAACGGCGTGGGCAGCATGGACGTTTACGGTTCGCAGTACGCCATGCGCATCTGGCTCGATCCCAACAAACTGAACAGCTATCAGCTCACGACCCAGGACGTGGTCAGCGCCATTCAGTCGCAGAACGCCCAGGTGGCGGTCGGCCAGCTCGGCGGCACGCCGTCGGTCGATAAGCAGGCGCTCAACGCCACCATCAACGCGCAGTCGCAGCTGCAAACGCCGGAGCAGTTCCGCCAAATCACCCTGCGGGTCAACAAGGACGGTTCGCTGGTGACGCTGGGCGATGTCTCCACCATCGAGCTGGGCGGCGAAAACTACAACTATCTCAGCCGCTATAACGGCATGCAGGCGGCGGGCATGAACATCAAGCTGGCCTCCGGCGCCAACGAGCTGCAAACCGACCAGCTGGTGAAGGACAAAATCGCCGAGCTGTCGCAGTATTTCCCGCACGGGCTGGAGGCCAAGGTGGCCTATGAAACCACGCCGTTCGTCAAAGCCTCGATCAAGGACGTGGTGCAAACCCTGCTGGAAGCCATTTTGCTGGTGTTCCTGGTGATGTACCTGTTCCTGCAAAACTTCCGCGCCACCCTGATCCCCACCATCGCCGTGCCGGTGGTGCTGATGGGCACCTTCGCCATCCTTTCCGCCTGCGGGTTCAGCATCAATACCCTGACCATGTTCGCCATGGTGCTGGCGATCGGCCTGCTGGTGGACGACGCCATCGTGGTGGTGGAAAACGTCGAGCGCGTGATGAGCGAAGAAGGCCTGCCGCCGCGCGAGGCCACGCGAAAATCCATGGGGCAGATCCAGAGCGCGCTGGTCGGCATCGCTCTGGTGCTGTCGGCGGTGTTCGTGCCGATGGCGTTCTTCGGCGGCACCACCGGCGCCATCTACCGCCAGTTTTCCATCACCATCGTTTCCGCCATGGTGCTGTCGGTGCTGGTGGCGATGATCCTGACCCCCGCCCTGTGCGCCACGCTGCTCAAACCGATCGCCAAGGGCCATCACCACGGCAAGCGCGGCTTCTTCGGCTGGTTCAACCGCATGTTCAACCGCAACGCCGATCGCTATGAGCGCGGCGTGGGGCGCGTGCTGCACGCCAGCACCCGCTATATGGTGATTTACCTGCTGCTGCTCGGCGGCATGGCGCTGCTGTTCATCAAGCTGCCGACCTCGTTCCTGCCGCAGGAAGACCGCGGCATCTTTACCGTGCAGGTGCAGCTGCCGCCGGGCTCGACCCTGCAGCAGACCTCCAAAGTGGTGGAGAAAGTGGAGCACTACTTCCTGACCAAGGAAAAAGAGGACGTGCTGTCGGCCTTCGCCATCATCGGCGCCGGCCCGGGCGGCAACGGCCAGAACGTGGCGCGCCTGTATATCCGCCTGAAGGACTGGGACCTGCGCACCTCGGGCGCCAATACCTCGTTCGACATCATCGAGCGCGCCACCAAGGCGTTCGAAAAAATCAACGAGGCGCGGGTGATCGCCAGCAGCCCGCCGGCGATCACCGGGTTGGGCAACTCCGCCGGTTTCGATATGGAACTGGAAGATCACGCCGGCCTGGGCCACGACAAGCTGATGGCGGCCCGCAACCAGCTGCTGCAGCTGGCCGGGGAAAACCCGCTGCTGGCGCGGGTGCGTCACAACGGCCTGGACGACAGTCCGCAGCTGCAGATAGACATCGACCAGCGCAAGGCGCAGACGCTGGGGGTTGCTATCGACGACATCAACAACACGCTGTCGACCGCCTGGGGATCGACCTACGTTAACGACTTCGTCGACCGCGGCCGGGTGAAGAAGGTCTACGTGCAGGCGGCCGCGCCGTACCGCATGCTGCCGGGCGACATCGACAAATGGTACGTGCGCAACAGCGCCGGCGGCATGGTGCCGTTCTCGGCCTTCGCCACCTCGCATTGGGAGTACGGCTCGCCGCGGCTGGAGCGCTACAACGGCAGCTCGGCGCTGGAGATCGTCGGCGAAGCGGCCGAGGGCGTCAGCACCGGCACCGCGATGGCCGAAATGGAGAAAATCGTCAGCCAGCTGCCGACCGGCTTCGGCCTGGAATGGACGGCGATGTCCTATCAGGAACGCCTGTCCGGTTCGCAGGCGCCGGCGCTGTACGCCATCTCGCTGCTGGTGGTGTTCCTGTGCCTGGCGGCGCTGTATGAGAGCTGGTCGATCCCGTTCTCGGTGATGCTGGTGGTGCCGCTGGGGGTGATCGGCGCCGTGGCGGCCACCTGGATGCGCGGGTTGGAAAATGACGTTTACTTCCAGGTCGGGCTGCTGACCATCATCGGGCTCTCGGCGAAAAACGCCATTCTGATCGTCGAATTCGCCAACGAGCTGAACAGCAAGGGGCAGGATCTGATGTCGGCGACGCTCGAAGCCTCGCGCATGCGCCTGCGGCCGATCCTGATGACGTCGCTGGCGTTTATCTTCGGCGTGCTGCCGATGGCCACCAGCAGCGGCGCCGGCTCGGGCAGCCAGCATGCGGTCGGCACCGGCGTGATGGGCGGCATGATCTCCGCCACCCTGCTGGCTATCTTCTTCGTGCCGCTGTTCTTCGTGCTGGTGCGCCGTCGCTTCCCCGGCAAGCAGGCTCACGCGGCGCCGGCGGAAAACGCCGGCGAGTAACAAGCCAATAAAAAAGCAGCGTCGGGCAACCGATGCTGCTTATCTCGAACGAAGGCTTCGTTCCCAGGGCGCTTCAGGCGATAGCCAATAAATCCGCCTGGTCATGCGCTTCACCGCAGCGTCAGTTACCCAACATCTCATCAATGAAGTCTTTCCAGTTCCCTAACTCGCGATCGACCATAATGCTTTACAACCTCAATTATTAGACGAAGCGGATTCTACGCCTGTTTTTTGAGCAAGTGAAGCCATTCGGGAACGATGCCGCCCGCGGAAACCGGGGTTAGCGCACATTTTCGTATTTATCTTATCAATAACCGGCTCTTCTATGCCCTTGTGCTATCAATTCTTCCGTAGTAGCGTGCCAGAGGTACAAAAATCCCCCACCTGAGGCTATGTCATGTCCGCGACGCTGACCATCGAACAACTGAAAAGGCTGGGCCGTTATCCTGAAGCCACCGAGCTGGCGCAACATCAGCTGCGGCAGCAGCCGGAAGACGCCGAGTTGCACTACCAGCTGGCCTGTCTGTACGACGTGCAGGGGCTGGAACAGCAGGCCATTCCCTGCTACCTGGCCGCATTGGCGCGCGCCCTGCCGGCCGCCCGGCGGCAGGAGGCCTGGCTGGGCCTCGGCAGCACCTACCGGGCGCTCGGGCAGTACCAACCCTCGCTGGACGCCTTCGACCGGGGGCTGGCGGAATTTCCGCAGGCCAAGGAGCTGACGCTGTTCCGCGCCATGACGTTGTACAACCTGGGGGAAACCAAACAGGCGGTGGCCGACCTGCTGTTGCTGCTGGCGGAAACCTCGTCGCATAGCGACATCAGCAGTTACCAACGCGCCATTCGGCAGTACGCCGCCGATCTCGACCGTATCGGCTAGGGAGGAACGATGGAAATCATCACCGATCCGCAGCGCTGCGCCGTCGACTGGCGGCGACTGAGTCGGCTGCTGGCAGACGCCGGGCTGGGCGAGCGCGACCCGCAGGTGATGCAGCGGGTGTATCAACACAGCCAGTTTTGCTATTGGGGATTTATTGACGGTGAGCTGATGGCCACCGCTCACGCCATCAGCGACATGACCTCGGTGGCCTATCTGGCCGACGTGGCCGTCGATCCGCGCTTTCAGGGCCAGGGGCTGGGCCGGCGGCTGATGGACCGGGTGATGCGGGACCTGGCGCCGCTCGGCAAGGTGTTCATCTATTCGGTACCGGACAAGCTTGAATTCTATAAGAAATACGGCTTCCGCAGCCTGACTACCGGCATGGTGTACGCCGACGGCGCCGCCCTGCAGCGCCTGCAGGACAGCGGCTACGTACGCTGAGGTCCAGATGCGGATAAAACCAAAAACCAAACGGGAAGGCCTAAATTTATGTCCGAAAAATCATGGCTCATTGAAACTGAACTAAAAAGCCAAACCATCAGCCTTATTCCCTTACGTAAAGAACACGCTCCGGAGCTGGCGCAGGCGGCTATGGATGGAAGATTGTGGGAACTGTGGTTTACTTCCGTTCCGACTGAACACACCGTTGATAATTATGTGAGCCAAGCGTTGAGTGAACAATCAGCCGGCCGGGCATTACCCTTCGTCATCGTGCATAACGCAACGCAGAAAATTATCGGTACCACCCGTATTTGTAATGCCGATGGGCAAAACCGTCGGGTGGAAGTCGGCTATACTTGGTATGCAAAAAGTCATCAGAAAACCGCCGCTAATACAGAGTGCAAACTCCTGTTGCTCAGTTATGCCTTTGAAGAGCTGGCGGTAATTGCCGTTGAATTTCGTACTCACTGGCACAATCACATTTCAAGAGCGGCGATAACCCGACTCGGCGCCAAGCAAGATGGCGTATTGAGAAATCACCAAAAAAATGCAGATGGCAGCTATCGCGACACGGTGATTTTCTCGATCATTGACCATGAGTGGCCGATGGTGAAAAAAAGCTTAGGTTATAAATTACGCCAACCCAGAGAGTAAAAGCGATAAAGCAGGCTAAAGCGCCTTGCTCATAAAAATCCGCCGGGTGCCCGGCGGCAAACAAGGCACCTCGCCGAAACGCGTCCACCCGTGCTTCTCATAGAATTTCGGCGCCTGGAAACTGATGGTGTACAGCACCGCAGACAGGCAGCCGCGCCGCCGTCCTTCTTCTTCGAACCTGCGCAGCAGCTCGCTGCCGACCCCGGAACCGCGCAGCGCCTTGGGCAGGTGAAACAGTTCGAGAAACAGCATCCCCAGCGATGAACGCCCGATGATGCCGCCCAGCGCCTTGCCGCTGTGCGGATCCCTTACCACCACCGCCAGCGGCAGGCGATCGTTGTTGCCGGTGATCTCGTCGTTATAACTGTCCAGCCCTGCGCCGATGAGCGCTTCGATTTCTGTACTGACGTTGTCGAGCACCTCTACCGGGTAATTATTCATGTCGCTCTCATATGGCCGATGTTAGATATCACCACAGATTAGCAAAAATTCGCCATAGCGAATGCTCGCCGCATTTTTTCGCGTTTTCCCCGGCTTTCGGACCATTGGACGGTGGAACTCACGGCGGTTTTTCGGCATGCTGGATGCCGGTTTTCATTTTCCGCTCCGGCGGTTTACCACCGGCGTTTCGCCGGTGTTTGGTTGCAGAGAAGGTTTTGACTCCATGACGTTGACCATGTACGGCATCAAAAATTGTGACACCATCAAAAAAGCGCGCCGCTGGCTGGAAGAACAGGGCGTGGCCTATCAGTTTCACGACTACCGCGCCGACGGGCTGGATGAACGGCTGCTGCGCGGTTTTGTCGAGCGACTGGGTTGGGAGCCGCTGTTGAACACCCGCGGCACCACCTGGCGCAAGCTGGATGACGCGCAGCGCAGCGCCTGCGATAACGCCGATGCGGCCATCGCCCTGATGTTGGCCCAGCCGGCTATCATCAAACGTCCGCTGCTGGACGACGGCCAGGGCCACGCCCTGCTCGGCTTCAGCGCCGAGGGCTATCAGCAATTTATCTCCGAGGTCGCAGCATGATTTGCCCGGTTATCGAACTGGCTCAACAGTTGATCAAACGCCCTTCCCTCAGCCCGCGCGACGAAGGCTGCCAACAGCTGATGATCGACCGGCTGCAGGCCATCGGCTTTACCGTCGAAGCGATGGACTTCGAGGACACCCAGAATTTCTGGGCCTGGCGCGGCGAAGGCCGGACGCTGGCGTTTGCCGGCCACACCGACGTGGTGCCGACCGGCGACGAAAAACGCTGGGACAACCCGCCGTTTGAGCCGGCCATCCGCGACGGCATGCTGTACGGCCGCGGCGCGGCGGACATGAAAGGCTCGCTGGCGGCGATGGTGGTGGCGGCGGAACGCTTTGTCGCCGCCAACCCGCACCATCAGGGCCGGCTGGCGTTTCTGATCACCTCCGATGAAGAGGCCAGCGCCACCCACGGCACGGTCAAGGTGGTGGAAGCGCTGATGGCGCGCAACGAACGGCTGGATTACTGCCTGGTCGGCGAACCGTCCAGCACCGATCGCGTCGGCGACGTGGTGAAAAACGGCCGCCGCGGTTCAATCACCGCCAACCTGCACATCCACGGCGTGCAGGGCCACGTCGCCTACCCGCACCTGGCGGATAACCCGGTGCACCGCGCCATGCCGGCGCTGAATGAGCTGGTGGCGATCGAATGGGACCGCGGCAACGAATTTTTCCCGCCGACCAGCATGCAGATAGCCAACGTGCAGGCCGGCACCGGCAGCAACAACGTGATCCCGGGCGAACTGTTCGTGCAGTTCAACTTCCGCTTCAGCACCGAACTGACCGACGCGATGATCAAACAGCGGGTGGAAGAGCTGCTGGAGCGCCACCAGTTGAACTACAGCATCGAATGGCGCCTGTCCGGCCAACCCTTCCTCACCGCGCGCGGCGCGTTGGTGGACGCGGTGGTCAACGCCGTCGAGCACTATTCTGAAATCACCCCGCAGCTGCAGACCACCGGCGGCACCTCGGACGGCCGCTTTATCGCCCTGATGGGCGCGCAGGTGGTGGAGCTGGGGCCGGTCAACGCCACTATCCACAAGGTTAACGAGTGCGTGAACGCCGCCGATCTGCAGCTGCTGAGCCGCATGTATCAACGCATCATGGAGCAATTGGTCGCATGATCACCGAGGAAATGCTTACCGGGCGCTCCGCCGCGCACCTGGCGCCGCTGAGCGGCAATCACCGCCTGCAGCCCGCGGCGGTGGCGGCCTTTCTCGCCATGCAGCAGGCGGCGCGAAGCGCGGGATTCGATCTGCAGCCCGCCAGCACCTTCCGCGATTTCGATCGGCAATTGGCGATTTGGAATGGAAAATTCTGCGGCGAGCGCCCAGTATTAGATAAGGACAGCAAACCGATCGACGTGGCGACGCTGTCGGTCGCCGAGCGCTGCGAAGCGATCCTGCGCTGGTCGGCGTTGCCGGGCGCCAGCCGCCACCACTGGGGCAGCGATCTGGATGTGTACGATCCTTCGCTGCTGCCGGAAGGCCAAAAGCTGCAGCTGGAGCCATGGGAATATGAGCAAGGGGGGTACTTCCACGCGCTCAACCAATGGCTGACGGCGCACATGGCGGAATTTGGCTTTTATCGCCCCTTCACCGAAGACGGCGACGGCGTTGCGGTGGAGCCGTGGCATCTGAGCTACCGCCCGCTGGCGCGCGAGGCCGAGCATCTGCTGACGCCGGCGCTGCTGCTGGCGGCCTGGCGAGACAGGGAGGTTGCCGGTGCCGAATGGCTTGAACGCCATTTGCCATCGATATTTTCGCGTTTTATACGCAGTGAAGGAAAGGAGTGAATATGCAATGGTTAGCGGATTACTGGTGGATCATCCTGTTGATTCTGGTGGGGATGATCATCAGCGGCATTAAAGAGCTGCGGCGCGTGGACGTGAAAGGCTATCTGGCCGACAAACCCGAGATCCCGCCGCACCGCGATAACAACGCCCAGTGGGACGACGAAGACGACTGGCCGAAAAAGAAATGACATCAGGGCGCACCCGGCGCCCTGAGTTTTATTTAAAGGCGATCAGATCGCCGCGTTTGCCGAGCAGCGCCTCATCCCAGTAACGCTGGGGCACGTAGTAATGCAGGCGCTCCAGAGCGCTGGTCATCATGCCCTGATTGATCGCGTGCCCTACCCCTTGCTCCACGTCCAACGTAAAATCGACGCCGTTGGCCTGCAGGCTTTCCGCCGCGGCCTGAGCATGCTGCACCGCGATCGTCGCATCCTCTTCACCGTGGATCAGGTGCACCACGCTGTCGCCGAACGCCTGTTCCGGCAGGCTGGCGAATCGCCCGCTGAACGCCACCACCCGGCCGGCCAGTTTGGGCTCCGCTTTTAGCGCCTCCAGCGCCATGATCGCCCCCTGGGAAAAACCGACCAGCGCCGTGGCGGCGTAGTCCACGCCGCTCTGCCGCTGCCAGGCGCGCACCGCCTCGACAAACTGCGGCATCACTTCGGCAATGCGCGCCGCGCGGTTATCCTCGCTAACGCCCTGTACCGAAAACCACTGGCGGCCGCCGCCGTTATCGACGGCGACGGGGCCACCGATGCTGACCACCAGCGCCTGCGGAAAATCTTTGGCGAAGTAGCTGCCGATCTCGCCCATCGCCACCGGATTGTCGCCCACGCCGTGAAACAACAGGATCAGCTGTGCAGCCGGCGCGGCCGGGCTTTGTACAACAAAATGCTCATGTTTCATCGATGACTCCTCAGGTTGATGGGTTACCGCCCGGCGCGCCGCGCCCCGGACCACTGCCCTTCACTATACGCCGTTGAGATCGCAGGAAAATCGGGTTTTATTGAGCGACTTCTTCAATTTATTGCAACGATTGCGACCAACCGCGCCAATAGCGGCAGTGCTGCGCGTCAAGCTGATCCAGCGCCTGCGCCGCCTCGTGTCGCCAAAGGCGCAACAGCGCTTTCTGGCCGCTGACGCCGAACTGCGCGGCGCACGCCGCCGGCGCCCATTGCCGCTGCAAATGCCGGCGCAGCGCCGGCAACGGCAGCTCGCTGGCCATCAGCAGGCGTTGCAGCGCACCCAGGCTGGCTTCCAGCGGGCGATGGGCGAAGGCGAAACCGGCCAGTTCGCGCCAGTCGTCCTCCCCCAGCTGCGGGTCGCCGTCGTCGCCGGGAATTTCCGGCTGCAGATCGATGCGCTGCTGCAGCCAGCGCCAGTCGCGCGCCAAACGCTTGTGCGCCGCATGCCGCAGCGCCTCGCCCTGCTCGCTCAGCGGCAGAATGGCCATCGCGGTGTAGCAGCCACTGCTGGCCTCCGGCTTGCTGCCAATGCGCGCCAGCTCAAAGCCGCAGGATTGCCAGAAGCGCCACAGCGGTTCGGTATAGCCGAAGCTGACCGAGAGAAAGTCCAGCCCCTGCGCCCGACGGCGCTGCTCCTCTATCATACGGCGGGCGATGCCCTGCCGCCGCAGCGCAGGCAACACCGCAATGCGCGTAATGCGCCGTGAACGCAGCGTCGGCGCCCACCACTGGCCGCCATGCGCCGCCAGCGACTGCGCCACCAGATTGCCGCGCGGCCGCCGCCGTCCGGCCCAAACCTCGTGCGCCAGTTCGGCGCTCAGGCCGCCCTCGTCCGCCAGCCACAGCGCGCCAACCACCTCCCGCTCCGCCTGCGCCAGCGCAAAATGCATGCCGGGCGCATCCATCAAGCGGCGCAGATCCAGCGGCGAGGTGCGGTAGTGCGCGCTGCTCAACAGGGCATAAAAACGCGCCAGCCGCTGCGGCTCCGCGCACAGTTCACGCTGTTCCGCCTGGCAGAAGCTCACCGCTTGCCCGGCCGGCCGCCATTCCGGCAGCTCATTGAACAACAACGCATGGTCTATCACCCGTTCCAGCGCGTCGCCCTGCGCCCAGCGCATCGGCTGTTGCAGGCTCAGCGGGTGAAACGCCGGCAGGCCGGCGCAAAACTTCAGTAAAAATCCACGTCCGGTGCCCTCGTAGCCCTGAACCGTGGTGGTTAACAGCACCCGCGGGAAATGGCTGACCAACTGCTGCAACAGCGGGCCGGGAATGGCGGCCGCTTCATCCACCAGCAGCCAGCCCGCCTGGCTGACGCGGTGCTCGCGGCAATGCGCCAACAGCGCATCGGGCGCCCAAAACTGCGCGCGGCCCTGCGCCCACTCGGCGGCGACGTCGGTCGCGGCCCGGCTCGGCCCGGTGATCCAACAGGTCAGCGGCGAATTCGCCACCAGCATGCCCGCCAGCGTCGACTTGCCGCGGCCGCGCGCGGCGGTCAACACCCAGATGCCGGACTCGGCCTTCAGCAACTGCGTCAATATCGCCTGCTGTTCGACGGTAGGCAAACCGGAAGGCGGCCTCCAGCGCGCCCGCTCGGGCAGCGGCGCCAGCGACAGGGCCTCATCCTGGCGCCAGAGCGTCACTTCGCCGTCGGCGGCCAGGTGGCGCTGCAGGTGCTGAATAAAATGCGGGGTGGTGATCGGCTGCGGGCAATCGCTCCAGCGCAGGCTGTCGGCGTCCGGCAACTGGTGCCACCGTCGCCAGGGCGGGGTCAGCAGCAGCAGCCAGCTGCCGGCGCGCAGCGCGCCCGACAGCGCCGCCAGCGCCTCGACATCCAGCCCCTGGGTGGCGTCAAACACCGCATGCAGCCGCTCCTGCCCCAACAGCTGGCGCACCGCGCCGCTCGCCAGCGCCGGCACCTCGGGCGGCGGAGCGTCGCCGACCCACGGCCAATCGCCCGGCAGCGTCGCGGCCAGTTGCCGCGCCTGCTGTCGGCACCATTCCGCTTCGCCGCTGAGCACCAGCAAACGCCTGATGCCCTGCTGCCGCATACGTTGTTGCATTGCCTGTAACATCAGAATCCAGACCTGAAAAAAATGCCGGAGTCAGGCTCCGGCATGGGGTGTATTAACGGGATGCGAAGGTGTTGCAGGTATTAGGGTCGCCGCTGTCGAAGCCCTGCTTGAACCAGGTATAGCGCTGTTGCGAGGTGCCGTGGGTAAAGCTGTCCGGCACCACCCGGCCCTGGCCCTGCTGCTGCAACCGGTCATCGCCGATCGCCTGCGCGGCGTTCAGCGCCGCCTGCAAATCCCCTTCTTCCAGCATCTGCTGCTTCTCGGCGTATTTGCCCCACACGCCGGCGAAGCAGTCCGCCTGCAGCTCCATCTTCACCGACAGGCGGTTAACTTCCGCCTGGCTGGCGCCCTGCTGCATCTGGCGCACCTTAGGTTCGATGCCCAGCAGGTTCTGCACGTGATGGCCGACCTCGTGCGCCACCACATAGGCCTGGGCAAAATCGCCGCCCGCGCCCAGTTTGGTTTTCATGTCCTGATAGAACGACAGGTCGATATAGACCGTTTTGTCTCCCGGGCAGTAGAACGGCCCCATCGCCGCCTGGCCGGTGCCGCAGCTGGTGCGCGTTACGCCGCGGTACATCACCAACTTGGGCGGCTGATAAGTTTTGCCCATGCGCTGGAACACTTCCTTCCAGTTATCTTCGGTCGACGCCAGCACCACCGAGGTGAATTTGGCCAGCTCGTCGTCCTTCGGACTGATAGAGGCGCTCTGCTGCTGGCTTTGGGTCGTCACGTCACCGCCGTTCAGCAGCGGCGACAGATCGATGCCGTAATAACCGGCCACCAGCACCACCACCAGAATGACTATCCCGCCCTTGCCGCCGATCGGCGGCCGAAAGCCGCCGCCGCCCCCCAGACCTGAAGACTGCCCGCGACGATCCTCAACATTGTCACTTTCCCGACGCCCTTGCCAACGCATAAGTAAACTCCAGATTAGGTTTTTGGTAATCGTAGGAAACTCGCCCACTGATTACCATTATAAAGGGTCAGAGGCGGAGGAAATGTAGAATTTTTCTGGAAATGCGGGGGAAACAATGACGGGGCGATCCGGCCGGACGGCCCCGTATGGCAAAAAACGCTTAGTCCAGCTTCACGCCGATGCGGCGCGCCACTTCTTCATAGGCTTCGATCAGGCCGCCCAGGCTCTGGCGGAAACGGTCTTTGTCCATCTTGTCCAGGGTGTTTTTGTCCCACAGGCGGCTGCCGTCCGGCGAAAACTCATCGCCCAGCACCACCTCGCCGTTGAACAGGCCGAATTCCAGCTTGAAGTCGACCAGGATCAGGCCCGCGTCGTCGAACAGCTTGCTCAGCACGTCGTTGGCGCGGTAGCTCAGCTCGCGCATGCGCGCCAGATGCGCTTTGCCCACCCAGCCGAAGGTTTCGCAGTAGGATTCGTTAACCATGGGATCGTGCATGGCGTCGTTCTTCAGAAACAGATCAAACAGCGGCGGGTTCAGCACCAGGCCTTCTTCGATGCCCAGACGCTTCACCAGCGAACCGGCGGCGCGGTTGCGGATCACGCATTCGACCGGCACCATGTCGAGCTTCTTCACCAGCACTTCGTTGTCGGACAGCAGGCGCTCCATTTGGGTCGGGATGCCGGCTTCTTCCAGTTTGCTCATGATGAAATGGTTGAACTTGTTGTTCACCATGCCTTTGCGGTCGAACTGCTCAATGCGCTGACCATCCAGTGCTGACGTATCGTTGCGGAATTCCAACACCAGCAGATCGGGATTTTCGGTGGTGTAGACGGTTTTCGCCTTTCCGCGATACAACTCAGCTAACTTTTGCATCTTACATACTCCAATAAGGATACCCTTCAGCTTTCGAACGACAGCGTCGTTGGCTGCCGCTTGAAATCGGGGGGGTATAAAATTGATACAACGAATTATTTAACAACACACCTGGGTATATTGTGCCAAACCTGCGACGCAAACGATACCGTGCTGAGCAAACAAAAAGGGGCCGGGGCCCCTTTTTAGTTATTTAACGCTGGTTTTACTGAACGCGGACTGGAATGCCGCCACCAGCGCGTCGTTTTGCGACTGGGTCAACGGCTTGCCCTTGGGATCGATAAATTGCAGGCTGGTGCGGTTGTTCAGGTCACCGACCTGCAGCTTGTAATCCCCTTCGGTCAGCTCAGGATCCTTGACGCCCAGGGCGTCCCAATCGCTGCTGCTCGGCGCTTTGTAGGTCACGGCGACGGTGCCCTGCGGACGGCTGCGGTCACCCACTTTCATCCCCAGTTTCTCCAGCGCCGGCGGCAGGCGATCCCACACCACGGTGTAAGGGCCGCGCACCACCAGCATCGGCAGGCCGGTATCATCGGCGCCGCTCTGCACGTCGAGCGCGCCGAAACGGCTCGCCGATTCGCTGCTCGCCAGGTTGTCTTGTTTATCCAGGCCTTCGACCAGGGTGTTCATCATCATGCCGTTGTAACGCTGAATTTCAGAAGGGTCGGTAACCGGGTCGGTTTTGCCCTGCTGCTGCAGGCCGACGCTTTTCACCACCAGCGCCTGCTGGTAACCCTGCTGTTGCACGCTGATCTGATAGCGGCCTTCGTACTGGTTGTCTTCGTCCAGACGGTTCCATTTCACCCAGTCGGTGGTCAGGGTCTGACCGGCGTCCTGACGTGAAGCGATGGCGATGTTCTTCGCCTGCAGCAGGCTGACCACGCGCGACCACAGGTTCTGGTTTTGCGGGCTGTTTTCCAGCAGCAGCGTGCCGCTGTCGCCGTTGTACTGCGCGCGTGAACCACTCAGCAGCGCCAGCGGCTGCACCGGCGGACGAATGTCCAACTGCTTGCCGACGCCGCCTTTCAGCTGGGTGGCCGGCACGTCATAGTTGCCGCTCTGCACCGGCAGGATCATGCCGGCAGGCGCGTTCAGCGCCTTGAGCGGCGAGGCGTCGAGATAGGCCTCGTCGCCGCTGACCTGGCGCTTGTAGCGCTGATCGCTGCTACAGGCCGCCAGCATCATAACCAACGAGACGCCAACGATTTTCGCTACTCTCGACTTTTGCAATGAATAAGCCATCAAATTTCCCTTAAGAGTTACAGCAAACCGACACTTTTCAGTGCGCGTTCCACGACCGGACGCGCAGCGTCGGTCAACGGCGTCATCGGCAGACGCAGCGTATCGGTTGCCATCAATCCCAATGCCTTACAGGCCCACTTCACCGGAATTGGGTTTGCTTCTACAAATAAATCCTGATGCAACGGCATCAAGCGCTGATTTAAGCGGCGTGCCTCGGCGAAGTTGCCCTGCGCCGCCAGCGCGCAAAGCTGCGCCATTTCACGCGCGGCCACGTTGGCCGTAACGGAAATAACCCCTTTGCCGCCCAGTTGCATGAAGTCCAGACCGCTGGCGTCGTCGCCGCTCAGCAGGATGAAGTCTTCATCGTCAACCAGCACTTGGATCTGACTTACGCGACTTAAGTTCCCCGTCGCTTCCTTAACGGCAACAATATTCTTGATTTTCGCCAGCCGCGCGATGGTCGGCGGCAGCATGTCGCAGCCGGTGCGCGAAGGCACGTTATACAGGATCTGCGGCAGTTCGGTGCTTTCGGCGATCGCCTTGAAGTGCTGATACAGCCCTTCCTGGGTCGGCTTATTGTAGTACGGCGTTACCGTCAGGCAACCCACTACGCCGGTATCGGCAAAGCGGCTGGTGAGCGAAATGGCTTCAGCGGTGGCGTTGGCGCCGGTACCGGCGATCACCGGAATGCGGCCGTCGGCCAGCTCCAGCGTCTGCAATACCACGTCGACGTGCTCGTCATGGGCAAGCGTTGCGGACTCGCCGGTAGTCCCTACGGAAACGATAGCCGCGGTTCCACTGGCTACATGATAATCAATCAGTTTTTTTAGGCTCGCGCGATCGACAGCACCTTTGTCGTCCATCGGCGTAACCAGTGCAACAATACTTCCCGTAAACATTGGCCGTCCCCTCCACAAACAAGTCACTCATGGTACTTTTGCTGCCTATCCAAAAGCAAGCGAACAACGGCGTTGTAAGCGCTTGGCAGGCGGTTTTTTTTATGTTTACCATGGTAACCCCATTGAGCACGACAGGAAGCGCCATTTTGCCTAAGCCAGATGAACACTATCTCGTGATTACCGCGCTCGGCGCCGACCGCACCGGGATCGTCAATACCATCACCCGCCACGTCAGCAGTTGCGGATGCAATATCGAAGATAGCCGTCTGGCCATGCTGGGAGAGGAGTTCACCTTCATCATGCTGCTGTCCGGCAGTTGGAACGCCATCACGCTGATCGAATCCACCCTGCCGCAAAAGGGCGCCGAGCTGGAGCTGCTGATTGTGATGAAGCGCACCAACGCGCATGAGCGACCGCCCATGCCCGCCACCGTGTGGGTGCAGGTCGAGGTGAAAGACTCGCCGCATATCATCGAACGCTTCACCGACCTGTTCGACTCCAGCCAGATGAACATCGCCGAGCTGGTGTCGCGCACCCAGCCGGCGGACGGCGACCTGCCGCCGCAGCTGTATATCCAGATCACCGCGCACAGCTCCGGCGACCGGGATGCCTCAAATATTGAGCAAGCCTTTCATCGCCTATGTACAGAATTGAACGCGCAAGGCAGTATTAGCGTGGTGAACTATCCACAGCATGACGAGAAAGATGGAGAGTAGTGATGAGCCCATTGAAAGCCGGTGACACAGCGCCGAAATTTAGTTTGCCTGACCAGGACGGTGAGGAAATTAATTTGGCCGACTTCCAGGGACAGCGAGTGTTGGTATATTTTTACCCCAAGGCGATGACGCCGGGCTGCACCGTGCAGGCCTGCGGCCTGCGGGATAACATGGACGAATTGAAAAAGGCCGGTGTCGAAGTGCTGGGGATCAGCACCGACAAGCCGGAAAAACTGTCGCGTTTTGCCGATAAAGAGTTACTCAACTTCACGCTGCTGTCTGACGAAGATCATCAGGTGGCGCAGCAGTTTGGCGTGTGGGGTGAAAAAACCTTTATGGGCAAAACCTACGACGGCATTCACCGCATCAGCTTCCTGATCGACGGCAAAGGCCAGGTTGAGAAAGTGTTCGATGATTTCAAGACCACCAATCATCACGACATCGTTCTGAGCTACCTGCAGCAGTAATCTTCACGAAGCGCAGCGGCCCCGCTGCGCTTCGTTATTCCGTCCGTCAGGCGTTGTCTTCCACTTCCACCCGCAGTTCATCCGGCCAGGCGTGGATCACCGCCTTCACCAGCGTCGCCAGCGGAATGGCGAAGAATACGCCCCAGAAGCCCCACAGCCCGCCGAAAATAATCACCGACAAAATGATCACCAGCGGATGCAGGTTGACCGCCTCCGAGAACAGGATCGGCACCAGCAGGTTGCCGTCCAGCCCCTGCACCACCAGATAAGCGACGATCAGCGTCCAAAAATCGGCGCCGACGCCCCACTGGAACATCGCCACCACCACTACCGGAATGGTGACCAGCACCGCGCCGATGTAGGGGATGAGCACCGAGAAACCGACCAGCACCGCCAACAGCAGCGAATAGCGCATATCCAGCACCACGAACACCAGATAGGTCGCCACCCCGACGATCACCATCTCCAGCACCTTGCCGCGGATATAGTTGGTGATCTGCTGGTTCATTTCCTGCCACACCTGCCCCGCCAGCCCGCGGTTGCGCGGCAGCACCCGGCGCACCGCGTTGAGCATCTGCTCTTTGTCCTTCAGCAGGAAGAACATCATCATCGGCACCAGGATCAGGTAGATAGCCAACGTCAGCAGCCCGACCAGCGAAGCCAGCGAGAACTTCACCACCGACTCGCCCATGCCGGACAGCCTGCCGCGCAGGTTCTCCGCCATCATGTCGATGATGCCGGCGTCCACCAGCGCCGGGTAGCGCTTCGGCAGCGTCGCGGCGAAGTTATAGAACTGATTGAGCATCCCCGGCAGATCGGTCATCAGGTTGATGCCCTGCTGCCAGGCGGTGGGCGCCACCACGAACACCAGCAGCATCGCGATGCCGGCGAACATGATCATCACCATGCTCGCCGCCCAATTGCGCGAACAGCCGATGCGCTGCAGGCGCGCGGTCGGCCACTCCAGCAGATACGCCAGCACGATGGCCACCAGCAGCGGGGTCAGAATGCCGTGCAAAAAATAAAGAATGAGGAAACCGGCGAGCAGGATCACCAGCAGCGCGATGGCCTGCGGATCGGTGAAGCGGCGGCGGTACCACTGTAATAACATCTCCAGCATCAGAGAGTGCTCCTAGAGGTTTGACTGGCGGGCATTGCGGTTCCTGGGGTTGGTATTTTTATGGGGTGAACGGATCACCGAAAATCAAAGCGCTTAAAACACCTCCACCTTACATCAACACCGGCGTGGTCGGCCAGTCGTCAGCAGTGGCATTACATGCCCATTATCATACGGGAGCGGGTGGCAAACGCAGGGTTGCAAGCCGCGTGAAATGAAAAATTGATTCGCATAAAATCAAAATAGTGCGGCCTGTATCAAACTAAGTGGCACACTTAACCATTCCCCCTCCTGATCTTACATCTTTGCTCATCCTTTGAACGTTGAAAACCTCTCTACCATTGGCTATGTTACGAACGTATTTAAGCTACGGAAACTGGTATGGATACTGTTGAAGAGTTAGGTGGAAAATATTTTTATGCTGGAATGGAGCGCCTTAGCGCCGGTGAGCTGTTCTTCTGGGTTTTTGTGGATAAAACCATGCAGCAGCTTGGTGTCGGTGATGTTGGTGCCGTAGCGGCCATTGTCTCAGGTATGGCTATTTTACCAACCAGACAGAAACCTGCCGGAGCCAAAAAGGGAACATCAGTCGCCAGCGTGGCTTCACGCAAGATCTTTGGTAACGCCAAATTCCCCTATGGGATACAGCTACCAACATTTATAGGTAACCCCGTGGAAGGGGTTAGGCGAAAGATGATCTCGAACATCGGCACCTTCGTTGGCCGGACAGTGCCGGTCGTCGGCTGGTTCATTCTCGCCTATGATGTCTCACGAATCAGCATTGAGAGCGTTGTCGCCTATAACAAAATTGCCCGTGAAGAGGACCGCTTATGGTAGCCGAGACGCTTGAGGAGCAGGTTATCGCCCTCGTCAGAAAGCATTATGGTACGGTCATCACCGGCCGCCCCCCAAAGATAACGCCAGCTTCTGATATTGATGCTGACATAGGCATGGAATGGTCTGAAGCTGAAGAACTGATGGATGCGTTTTTTGAATCATTCTCAGTAGATAAGGCAGGATTCAATATCAAAATCTATTACCCTGATCCGCCGATGGGTACATTGCTCAAAAATTTGTTCAGGCGTGAAAAGGACCTCCCCGAAGCTCCGCCATTTACCGTCAATATGCTTATCGAGTCCGCCAGGGCCGGGCGCTGGTTGTACTGATGGCAACGGCTGGCATTTTTGTACCCTGATTCATCGCTTCCGGCCATCGCGCCGGTTTTTTTGCCTGTGATCCCAGTTCCAGAACTCGCTCAATGCATCCAAGTCGATCGTTTTCACCGATCGATATCATGTAACTGATCTACATAACCAATTATCATCGTCCGTAGTGAAAGTGAGAGGGTACCGCCCCGATTTGGAAAACGGCGTGCTAAACCACACGGCGAATGCCGAAGAACGGCGGCCTCGCCGGAGCAAGGCCGCGCGCGGCTGCGGCGAGCATCAGAAGTCGTAGGTTACCGAGGCTTTCAGAGTGCGCGATTGCCCCTGGAAGATATAGGTGCCGTTGTTCTCGACGCTGGCCCAATATTTCTCGTTGGTGACGTTGTCCACGCCAACCCGCCATACCATGCCGTTTTGATCCGCATTCACGCGCATGCGGTAACGCAGGCCGAGATCCAGCGTGGTGTAGCTATCGAGCTTTTTGGTATTGGCGGCATCGGCGTATTGCGAGCCGGTGTGCCGAACCCTGGCGGTCGCCGTCAGGCCGTCAACCGGCTTGATGTCATATTCGGCTCCCATCGCCAGGTAGAACTTCGCCACGCCGATGGCGTTATTGCCGTCGTTGGCTCCGCCGCCGGTTTTGGTCAGTTTGGGATCCAGCCAGGTGGCGCTGCCGTTGAGGCGCAGGCCGAGCGTCGGTTCGCCGAACAGGTTCAGCTCGACGCCGCGGTTGCGTTGCTCGCCGTCCAGCGCATAGTAATTGCTGCTGTTGAGCATGGCGGAAGGCTGGGTGATCTCGAACAGCGCCAGCGAGCCGCCCACCCGCCCGAAATCGACTTTCGCCCCCACTTCGTTTTGTTTGGAGCGCGCGATGCCGGTGCTCTGGCCATAGTTTTCCGCCCCCTGCGGCGCATTCCCGCCGGGCTGCAGCGCTTCGGTATGGTTGGCATACAGCGACAGCGCCTCCCACGGCTTGTACACCAGGCCAAAGGTCGGCATCCAGCGGCTTTGGGTATAGCGGGACGAGGTGTCCTCCAGGCCGGTGGCGTTGCTGTAGTTGCGCACCACCACTTTCTGGTGGCGCGCCGCGGCGGTAAACAGCAGCCGGTCATTGAAGAAGCCGAGCGTATCGCTGAACAGCCAGCCCTGGGTGCGGGTGCGCGCGGTGGTCAGCGGATCGGAATAATTGCCGCCAAAGTAGGCGTTATCCGGCACCGGGACATCATGGTTGTCATAGATGTTGGTGGTCGGATTGTTGGCCGACATGCGCCACGCCGTTTTGTCGCGTTTGATCTGCGCGGAATAGCCGACGTTGACCTTATGCGAAACATCCCAGGTAGCGAACTCGCCGCTGATGCCCGCCATGCCGCTGAACGCGTCGATAATGCGATTGGTGTCCAGGCGGCCGACCGTGGCGTCGCCGTCGGCGTTAATCAGCTTCGGCGCGCTGTAGAGCCCGGTTTCATGACCATGCTGCGCCCCTGCGCCGGCGTAGATTTTCCAGCGTGGGGTCAGACTGTATTCCGCCTTCGCCATGCCGAATTCATTTTCGATATCGCTGTAGCCCCATTTCTGGCTGTAATTTTTGCGGGTATCCGGCACCGCGGGAATAAAATCGACCCCGCTGATGTTGAGCCCCATGGTGCCGCCATGGAAGGTCTTTTTCTGATAGCCGAAGTCCAGCGAGGAACGGAAGCGATCGCCGCGGTAGTCCAGCCCCAGCGAAGCCAGCGTGGTGCGGCGCTTGTCGGCGTCGACCGTCGTTTCCCCTTCGCGGTGCACCAGGTTGACGCGCGCGCCGAACTGGTTGTTGTCGCCAAAACGGCGCCCCAGATCCAGCGTGCCGCCCACCTGCGAATCGGAGGTGTAATCGAGGCCCAGCTGCGTGGTGGGGGTGTCTTCGGCTCGTTTCGGCTCGAGGTTGATCATGCCGCCCACGCCGCTGGAGGCCAGGCCATTCAGCAAGGCGTTGGCGCCCTTGAACACCTCCACGCGCTCCAGCATCTGGGTATCCACCACCTGACGCGGCACCACGCCCGGCAAACCGCCCATCGTCATGTCGTCGCCGTCCAGCGAGAAACCGCGAATGCGGTAGGTTTCGGCGAAGTTGCCGTACCCCTGCACCGCCTGAACGCCCGCATCATTGCTGACGACGTCGGCGATGGTTTTCGCCTGCTGATCCTGCACCAGCTTCGCGGTGTAGCCGATCACGTTAAACGGCACGTCCATCGCCCTTTGTTCGCCCAGCATGCCCAGGCGACCGCCGTGCGCAATCTGCCCGTCGAGGTAGGCGGGAACCAACTCGTCGCCGCCGGCGTTAAAATCACTGCCTTTCGCCGCCTGCACCACCAGGGTTTCCTCCTGGTTTTTCTTGCCGCCGCTCTCCGCCGCCATCGCCGGCAAACCATGGCTCAGCGCGCCGATGGCCAGCGCCAATACCGTTTTGCGTAACGGAAAATTCGTTGAACTGGTGTTGTGCATAATTCACTCATTTATGAGGATAAATAGAACAAAAATGGCCCGTTGCCGGGCCGGTAAGGCTTATTTATTCAAATCGATGCGGACCACGCTGTCGGGGCCCGGGGTGGAGTGATCTCGGTTAAACGGCTGCTTGACGGTAACGAACAGCGTTTGGCCATCGGCGGACAACAGCAGGCTGTTGGGATTCGGCGGCAGATCCCAGCTCTGTTTCACGACGTAGCGGGTGGCGTCCAGGCTCAGCACCTTGCCGGACTCGCGCTGCGAGATGTAAATCTCATTGCGCTGCGGATTGAATTTAACCGCCAGCGAATCGCCGACCTCAAGCTGTTTCAACAGCTTGCCGGTGCGAATGTCCAACACCAGCGTCGTCTTGGCCTTGGAATTATCGGTCACGAACAGGCGCCCGGTTTGGTCATCCTCCGCCATGTTCAGCAACAGCGCAGGCTTGTCGCCCAGCGGCTTCCAGCGTTTTTCGATGCGGTTGGTGCGCGGGTTGATCACCAGGATCTCGCCGCTGCCGTTAGCGGCGTACAGACGCTGGGTCCGTTCGGAGTAATGCAGGCCGGTCATCCATTTGCCGGTGTTTTTGATGCGCGTTTTGAGTTGCAGCGTGTTGGCGTCAACCACCCAAATCACCGCCGGATCGGCCACCGCGCCCACGTACAGCGTATCCTTGTGCAGCAGGATCTCGCGTGCGCCATACGGCAACCCCTTGTCATTGCGTTCGCTGAACAACAACCGGCCCTTCACTTTGCCGTCGGCGGCATCGATCGCGCTGATGCCGCCGTCCAGAGAGTTGCTGACATACAGGGTCTTGCCGTCCGGCGAGATCTGCGCGGCGAAGTTTTTCAGGTCGGTATGGCTGGCGCCAATGGTTTTCAGCGTTTTGGCGTCCAGCTTGTACACCACCCCGCCCTGCACGTCCTTGAAGCCTTCGGAACTGGCGACGTACAGCGCATCGCCCGCCGGCGTCAGCGCCATTTCATACAGGCCGTTCGCCAGTTCGCGCTTAACGATATTGCCGGGTTGAGTCGCCGCCGCAGGTTGAGCTGCGGGGCTGGCGGTAGACGCCGGGTGGGCCACACAGCCGCTCAGCGCCAGCGTCATCACCAAGGCGAGCGCAGAGATTTTCATCTTCATCAGGGAAATCCTTGACCATATAAAACGTATTTAGCGGTGGCCCTTGCGGATTGTTTTTGGCTTTCTCATAACGAGAAACGGGCCCCGCCGCGCGTCTCATTGTTTCCCTGTGAATGGTTTTTCACTCTATAGCGGGCAGATTCGTCCCTCGCGCGCCCGCGAATAACAAAGAGAATGAGAACCATACTCATTATTGTTTACGCAATCAAGCGCAATCAGCGGCCGTCAAAACCGATGAGTCGCGTATCGAACGCCATGCCCGGCATCATGAGCCGCAGCCCTGCGATCAGCTCGTCCCCCGCCGCATGCAGCGCCTCCAGCGGCATCGCCGGCAGGCCTTCAAGAATAAACCACATCCGGCTGGCGTCCGAACTCAGTCGGGTTCGAACGCCCTGGCGCCAGTTCCAGCGGCGGCAGGTCACCCCCTGTTCATCTCGCCAGACGACTTCTCCCGGCTCTGGAGATTCATGGGCCAGCGCCCCCTCTTTAACGGTATCGAACAGCTCATCGCCGCTGGCGACGGTCAGTCTCGGCTCACCGACATAGGCTGAGATATTTTCACCGCCCACCGGCACGGCATACTGAATGCTGACGGCGTTATAGAGATCGACAACCGGATCGATGCTGGGCATCGCGCCATCGCGCAGCACGCGCTTGCGCAGGGCTTCGGCGGAGCACGGGGTGCGCTTGGGTTTGGCGCCGAACTGTTTGAAGGTTTCGGACCAGGCGGCCAGGTGCGCTTCAGCCCAGGGCGCCTCATCGGAGGCGACGGCGCGGCAGGCCCTCGCCAACGCTTGAGCGGCAACCTCCGGGTTAAGGATCGGCGCGGCCTCAACCGTAATGCTCAGGGCGCGAAACCCGGGGGCCAAAGCCGTAACGGCGGGATCTATTGACGGAATAACGGCAAGCATTGGATAATCCTATAATGACTAATTTATTTCATATTAACGACCAATGACCAAAAAAGTCAATAAACCGACCGACTGCGGCGCGGACGTGCAAACGGTCAGCGAAGCGGTGTCCCGGCGCATCAAGCAGCACCGGAAAAGCCAGAAAATCTCCCTCGATGAGCTATCCCGGCGCGCCGGGGTCAGCAAAGGCATGCTGGTCGAAATCGAGAAAGGCGCCGCCAATCCCAGCATCGCCATTTTGTGCAAACTCGCCGCGGCTCTCGGCCTGTCGGTCGCCGATATTGTCAATGTCGCCAGCGCGCCGGCGGCCTATCTGATCGCAAGCCAGGATATGCCGACGCTGTGGACCGGCGATGCCGGCGGCTCCGCCCGTTTATTGGCGGGAACCAGCGGCCCGAACATGATCGAGATGTGGCGTTGGGAGATGTTTCCGGGCGAACGCTATGAATCAAGCGGGCACCCGCAGGGCACTTTCGAACTGCTGCATGTCGAGCAAGGCGAGCTTAGCCTGGGGGTCGACAATGCCGAACTTTTCATCGCCAAAGGCAACTCGGCCGTCGCCAAAACCGATGGCCGGCACCATTACGCCAACGAGGGCGACGACAAGCTGGTGTTCACCATGACCGTCGCCGAGCTTCATTCCTGATCCTTTATGACTGACAAGGTGAAATTATGGCACTGACTCCGCAGGTTTGGCGCCGGGCCGCTTACCTGACGCGCTCCTCCTGGGCCGAGGGCATCGACAGGGATACCGTGCGCCTTTCCATCGCCAACAGCCTGTGTTTTGGCCTGTTTGACGGCGACGGGCAAATCGGTTTCGCCCGGCCGGACATTTACCGCCGCTGAGCGGGGCTGCGGCGCAAGCCGGCTGGAAATAGCGTCTTATTTCAGCGCCTGCTCGAGCAGCAGGCCAATCGCAATGATCGGCATGGCGGCGCCGGAAATGCGGCTGACCCTCCGCGCGGCCTGCGGGCGCGCCCGCAGTACCGATGGCGAGCCAAACCCCACCAGCAAATAAACCAGCCCGCAGCTGACCAGATGCAGCATCCCCAACGCCAGGATCTGCAGCGGGAGCGGAAACGCTCCCGTTTTATCGCTTAAGGCACGATCACGAAATCCGGATTGGCGACGGCGAACAGCGCGTCACGATCCGCCGCCGGCGGATAAATCCACTGGGTATTGATCTCCCGCTTGATCTTCTTGCCCTCTTGCCGGGTGAACCGCACCTGACGATCCCAGCCTTCGGTGTAAAGCGCCCCCCAGGGACCGAGATCGAGACAGGTGACATATTTCGGCTGGCTGTAAGGATGCACCGGCAGCCCGGCCAGCTCCGCCGCGGCGTTGTGGCCGGCGACGCGCCCGAGGCTCATCGCATGTTGGCAGGACATGACGTTATGGTTGCCCGCATCGTCGGTCGCCGCCTTCACCGTATCCCCGGTGACGAACACGCCCGCCGCCGACGGCGCGCGCAGGAAGGCGTCGCCGATAATGCGCCCGGAGCCGTCGCGCTCGCCGGGGATCTGCGCCGTCAGCGGATTCGCCCGCATGCCCGCGGCCAATATCACCGTATTGGCGGCGATGCGCTCCCCGTTCGATAACGTGACGCCCTGCGCGTCGATGGCGGTCACGCGCACCCCGGCGCGCGTCTCGACGCCGCATTCCGCCAGCGCCTGCCGGATCACCGCCGCCGGCTCCGCCCCCATTCCGGCGCCCACCTCCGGCGCGGTATCCACGATCACCGTGCGCACCTCGGCCTCGCGGCCAAAAACGTCGCGCAGCCGCTGCGGCATTTCGGCGGCGCTTTCCAGCCCGGTCAGGCCGCCGCCAACCACCACGGCGGTGTTGCGCGCCGCGCTGTGCGGCTTATCGGCCAGCGCTTTCAGATGGGCGTCCAGCCGCTGCGCGTTTTCCAGCGTGTCGACGTTGAAACCGTACTCCGCAAAACCGGGCACCGCAGGCACGAACAGCTGGCTGCCGGTCGCCAGCACCAGGCGATCGTAAGCCAGCGTGACCTTTTGGCCGCCCGCCTTCGCCACCGTCAGGGTGTGGTTTTCGGCATCGATATGCTCAACCAAACCGGCCAGGTGCTCGACCCCGACGGCGGCGAGCTGGGCGGAGATATCCGGGCTCATGTTGTCCAGCACCGCTTCATACAGGCGCGGTCGGATGGTGACGTTCGGCGTCGGCGACACCATGGTCACGTCGATTTCGCCCACCTTACCGGCCAGGGTGATGGCGCGCATGGCGGAAACCGCGGCCCAGAAACCGGCAAAACCAGACCCGGCGATCGCTATTTTCTGTGTCATTGCATAACTCCTTGATACCTGATTAACCGGGCCATGGGGCTGCCCGAGACATTTTCCGGACGAACGATCCCGCTCCGCCCCCGGTCAAGCGGGTGCAGAAGGACCCCCGCCTTTTCCGGACCGGCGGGTAAAAATCAATGGGGAAAGGCGGCGGCGGTTAAGGCTTGGCGCGCGCCGGTTTGCCGCTGCGGGTGGTGCGCTCCGTCATGCGTTCATCCATCCAGATGTTGACCTCGCTGAAGAACTCCGGCGGCGCCTTGCGGCCGAAGCGGGTGGCGACGGCGCCGAGGGTTTGCGCCGCCAGGGCGTCGCGCATCGCCTTCTCCGCCTGCAGCATCACCGCGTGGATCGCGCACTTGCCGGAGAGCGCCCAGTCCGGCGGCGAATTGTCGAACACCGCGCAGCGGCCGCGCACTTCCTGGCAGTCGAACAGCGGTTTGTGCCCCTCGATGGCGTCGATAATTTCGAGGAAGCTGATCTCATCCGCCGGGCGCGCCAGCCGGTAGCCGCCGCGCACCCCTTCGCTGGCCGCGACGATCCCGGCCTTTTCGAGCTTCGGGAAGATCTTGGCGAGGAAGCTGGGGGAAATTCCCTGCAGTTCCGCCAGCTCGCGGCTGCTGAGGGCGCGCTGATTGTCGCCGACCAGCCAGAGCAAACAGTGGATGCCATATTCAACGCTGGTTGTGATAAAGGCCATATTCCGTCTTCGGTGTGAGAGTGTCTTCAATAACACAGACTATATTAGTCTCCGTTTATGCTGTCAATAAAACGCGGACAAAGTTTGTCTTTGTTGTTTGCGAGGTCCCGCCTCCGGCAACCGGGAGATGCGCATTCCGAAATGAAAAATAAAACATTTTTGCCTGATTAACCCCGAGCGAAAGTTTCATTGTGGCCTGCGGCTGACTATGATGTGATCTGTTGAAACGGCGCCGTGACGCGGACATTTTTGTGAGCCAACGCACTTTCGCGCGGATTGCACCGGTGAGCCCGGCACGGAAGAAGAACTCTTGCCTGATGCTGACGTCTTAGATGATGACTATTTAAGGGAAACGCCCGATTATGACCATCCGGTTGACCAAAACAGCGATAGCGGTACTGTTGCTCGGCACCCTCAACGCCAGCGCGTTGGCGCCGGCGCTGGCGGAGAGCCAGGATCAGCTGCCGGATATCGGCACCTCCGCCGGCGGCACGCTGAGCATCGGTCAGGAGCTGGCGATGGGCGACTTCTACGTTCGCCAACTGCGCGCCAGCGCCCCGTTGATTAACGATCCGCTGCTGACCCAATACATCAATCAGCTGGGCAACCGGCTGGTGGCGAGCGCCTATTCGGTGCGCACGCCGTTCCACTTTTATCTGGTGCGCAACGACGAGATCAACGCCTTCGCCTTCTTCGGCGGCAACGTAGTGCTGCACTCCGCGCTGTTCCGCGTCAGTGAAAACGAAAGCCAGCTGGCTTCGGTATTGGCGCACGAAATTTCGCACGTCACCCAGCGCCACCTGGCGCGCGCGATGGAGGACCAGCAGCGCAGCGCCCCGCTGACCTGGGTGGGCGCGCTCGGCTCCATTCTGCTGGCGATGGCTAACCCGACCATGGGCATGGCGGCGCTGAGCGGCACCCTGGCCGGCACCCAGCAGGGCATGATCAGCTTTACCCAATCGAACGAGCAGGAAGCGGACCGCATCGGCATTCAGGTGCTGCAGCGCGCCGGTTTCGATCCGGAAGCGATGCCCGATTTCCTGCAGAAGCTGGCGGATCAGTCGCGCTACGCCTCCAAGCCGCCGGAAATGCTGCTGACCCACCCCTTGCCGGACAGCCGGCTTTCCGATGCGCGCAACCGCGCCAACCAGATGCCGAAGCATATCGTGCAGTCCTCGCAGGATTACCTGATGGCCAAGGTGCGTTCGCTGGGCATGTACAGCTCCGAAGGCTATGGGCTGACGGAGGAACTGCTCGCCACCTACGGCAAAGGCAACGTGCGTGAGCAGATGGCCGCCAAATACGGCCGCGCCATCCTGTTCTATCAGGCGAAAAAGTACGATGACGCGCGCAATATCATCCAGCCGCTGCTGACGCAGGAGCCGAAAAACGTCTGGCTGCTCGATCTGATGACCGACATCGATCTCGGTCAGAAACGCGCGCCGCAGGCCATCGCCCGCCTGCAGGCCGCCAACGCCGCCCAGAGCAGCAACAGCGTGCTGCAGCTCAACCTGGCCAACGCCTACGTTGAAGGCAACCAGCCGGCCCAGGCGTCGAAAATTCTCAACCGCTACACCTTCGCCCATCCGGACGATCCGAACGGTTGGGATCTGCTGGCGCAGGCCAGCGCCGCCCAAGGGCTGCGCGATGAAGAGCTCTCCGCCCGCGCCGAGAGCCTGGCGCTGACCGGCAATCTCGATCAGGCCATCGGCCTGCTCAGCAACGCCAGCTCGCTGCAAAAGCTCGGCAGCCTGAAACAGGCGCGTTACGATGCGCGCATCGACCAGCTGCGCCAGCTGCAACAACGCTTCCGCCAGTACCAGCGCAGCTGATTTAACAAGGAATGAACGCCATGAAAAACGTCACTATTTATCACAACCCGCGCTGCTCCAAAAGCCGCGAAACGCTGGCGCTGCTGGAGCAGCACGGCGTTGACCCCAGGGTGGTGCTGTATCTGGACACCCCGCCGTCGGCCGACGAATTGCAAAAGCTGCTGAACGCGCTGGGCTTCAGCTCCGCACGCGATCTGATGCGCAAGAAAGAAGAGGTGTACAAGGAATTGAAGCTGGCGGACGCCAGCCTGAGCGAACCGCAGCTGCTGGCCGCCATGGTGGCCAACCCGAAGCTGATCGAACGCCCGATCGTGGTGAACGGCGGCAAGGCGCGCCTCGGCCGGCCGCCGGAGCAGGTGCTGGAAATCCTGTAGTGTTACTCTTGGGCGCGATAGATAAATATCGCGCCCAATATATTTACAGCCCCAGGATCTCTTTGACGAACGGGATGGTCAGTTTGCGCTGGGCGGTGATCGACGCGCGATCGAGCTGATCCAGCGTCATGAACAGCGTACGCATCTCGCGATCCAGCCGCTTCAGCAGGAAACGCCCCACGTCCTCCGGCAGCTCGAAGCCGCGCAGCTTGCCGCGCAGCTGCAGCGCCAGCAGCTTCTCTTCGTCCGACAGCGGCTGCAGCTTGTAAATCTGCCCCCAGTCCAGACGCGACGCCAGATCCGGCAGATGCAGATTCAGCTGGCGCGGCGGGCGATCGCCGGTAATGAACAGCCGCGTGCGGCCGGTTTCCAGAATGCGGTTGTAGAGATTGAAGATCGCCATTTCCCACTCTTCGTCGCCGGCGATGCACTCGATATTGTCGATGCACACCAGCGCCAGCTGCTCCATGCCGTCCAGCACTTCGGGCACGAAATAGGCGCGCTTGTCCAGCGGCACGTAGCCCACCGCTTCTCCCCGCTGCGAAAGTTCGGCGCAGGCCGCATGCAGCAGATGGCTGCGCCCGCCGCCCTCGCGCGACCAAAAATAGATATAGCTGCCATGTTCCTGACGGACGGCAGACTGGATCGCGGCTAACAGGGATGGGTTCTCGCCCGGATAAAAACTGGCGAAAGTCTCATCATCGGGAAGATAAAGTGGCAGTGAAAGCTGTGCCGGCGTATTCAGAAAAGCACCTCAACCAAAACTGGCAGGAAAACGCGCTCAGTTTAACACAGAAAACCGGCGCTGTTGAACCGGCAGGATTTTATGCCGCAATAATGAACGATGGCTAAAGGTTGCCGGCCGCCAAGCGATGAAATAAGCAGCGGACATCGACCGCTAACCCTCTGCCATAGCGGGCGAAATTTGTAATTTAACGCAAACCTGTCCTAGTATAGGGGGGCGAAACGCAATCACCATCAACAAGGTTTCTTCAAGGACATAGACGATGAAAGTATGGAATAAAGTGCTTTTGGCCTCAATTATTGGGTTGTTGGTTGCCGGCTGTGATGACTCGTCCAAGGTTGACGCCAACCTGGATAAAGCCAAAGACAGCGCAGAGCAGATGAAAGACGCCGCTCAGAAAAAAGCGGACGATCTGACGGACAAAGCGAAAGCGACGGCCGAAGAAATCAAGAAAGAAGCCGCCACGCAGGCGGATCAGCTGAAAGACAAGGCGTCCGCCATCAAGGACGACGCCGCCAAGCAGGCCGACGCCATCACCAACGACGCCAAGGCCAAGGCCGCCGCCCTCAGGGATGACGCCGGCAAGCAGAGCCAGCAGTTGGTCGACCAGGCCAAGAGCATCAAAAATGATGCCATCAGCGGCGCCAACGATCTGACCGAACGGGCCAAGGCGAAAACCGAAGCCATCAAAAACAGCGCTGAAAACCAAGCGGAAGCGTTGAAGAATGACGTCGACGGCGCGAACGGCAACGACGCGCAGCCGGCCACCCAGCAGTAATCAACACTCAGTAGCAACAGCAATAGAGAGGAGCAGTAAATGGGAATTATTTCCTGGATTATTTTCGGCCTGATCGCCGGTATTTTGGCTAAATGGATTATGCCGGGCAAAGACGGCGGCGGCTTTATTCTGACCATCGTATTGGGGATCGTGGGCGCCGTGGTCGGCGGCTATATCAGCACCTTCTTCGGCTACGGCAAAGTTGACGGTTTCAACTTCGGCAGCTTCGTGGTCGCGGTTATCGGCGCCATCGTGGTGCTGTTCGTATACCGCAAAATCCGCAGCTGATACCTGCGCATTCCGCATTAAAAAGGGCAGCCATCGGCTGCCCTTTTGTTTACTTCGGCTCCGCCGACTCGTCCGGCGCGTCGATCACCTCCTCTTCCTTGCGATAGAGGCTGATGACCTTGAACAACAGGCTGAGGCCGATGCCGACGATAGTCGCCAGCGCCATGCCCTTCAGCTCCGCCGCGCCGATATGCACCTTGGCGCCGCTCACGCCGATGATCAGGATCACCGAGGTCAGGATCAGGTTTTGCGCCTTGTTGTAATCCACCTTGGATTCGATCAGCACGCGGATGCCCGAAGCGCCGATCACCCCGTACAGCAACAGCGACACGCCGCCCATCACCGGCACCGGCACCGCCTGGATCGCCGCCGCCAGCTTGCCGACGCAGGACAGCAGGATAGCCAGGATCGCCGCGCCGCCGATTACCCAGGTGCTGTAGACCTTGGTGATCGCCATTACGCCGATGTTTTCGCCGTAGGTGGTGTTGGGGGTCGAACCAAAGAAGCCGGAAATCACCGTCGAGATGCCGTTGGCGAACATCGAGCGATGCAGGCCCGGATCGCGGATCAGGTCTTTTTTGACGATGTTGGCGGTCACCACCAGGTGGCCGACGTGTTCGGCGATCACCACCAGCGCCGCCGGCAGGATGGTGAAGATGGCGAACCACTCGAAGCGCGGGGTGTAGAAGGTCGGCAGCGCGAACCAGTGCGCTTCACGAATCGGGGTCAAATCCACCACGCCCATAAAGAACGACAGCGCGTAGCCCACCAGCACGCCGATCAGAATGGGAATGATCGCCAGGAAACCGCGGAACAGCACCGAGCCCAATACCGTCACCCCCAGCGTCACCAGCGAAATGGTGATGGTGGTGGGGTCTGCGCTGGCGCCGTCCGCCGGCAACAGGCCCGCCATATTGGCCGCCACGCCCGCCAGCTCCAGGCCGATAACGGCGACTATCGCCCCCATCGCCGCCGGCGGGAACATCACGTCCAGCCAGCCGGTGCCGGCCTTCTTCACAATCAGCGCCACCAGGCAGAACAGCACGCCGCACATGATGAAACCGCCCAGCGCCACCTCATAGCCCAGCGGCAACAGCAGCAGCACCGGCGAAATGAACGCGAAGCTGGAGCCGAGGTAAGCCGGGATCTTGCCCTTGCAGATAAACAGGTACAGCAGCGTGCCGACGCCGTTGAACAACAGCACCGTCGCCGGGTTGATCTTGAACAGGATCGGCACCAGCACCGTGGCGCCGAACATGGCGAACAGGTGCTGGAAGCTGAGCGGTATGGTCTGGAGCAGCGGCGGCCGCTCGCTGACGCCAATGGCGCGACGGGTCATGTGTGCTTTCCTTTAATCGTTATTGGTGATGCAAGCTTAGTTATCTATGCTCAATGGATTTCAAGTTACGGCCAGGTAGCTTGAAAGACGAAGCGCATAAAAAAGCCGACTGATTAAAGTCGGCTAATGGGTTACTTGGTACCAAATATCTTGTCGCCCGCATCACCCAGGCCCGGCACGATGTAACCTTTTTCGTTGAGGCACTGATCGATAGAGGCGGTGTACAGCTCCACGTCCGGGTGCGCCTTCTCCAGCGCGGCGATGCCTTCCGGCGCCGCCACCAGCACCAGCACCTTGATGCTGTTGCAGCCGGCTTTCTTCAGCAGATCGATAGTGGCGATCATCGAGCCGCCGGTGGCCAGCATCGGGTCGACGACCAACGCCAGGCGCTCTTCGATGTTGGACACCAGCTTTTGGAAGTACGGCACCGGTTCCAGGGTCTCTTCGTCGCGGTAAACGCCGACCACGCTGATGCGCGCGCTCGGCACGTGCTCCAGCACCCCTTCCATCATGCCCAGGCCGGCGCGCAGGATCGGCACGACGGTAATTTTTTTCCCTTTGATCTGGTCGATTTCAACCGGCCCGCACCAGCCTTCGATGGTGACTTTCTCCGTCTCCAGATCGGCGGTCGCTTCATAGGTCAGCAAACTACCCACTTCTGAGGCCAGCTCACGGAAGCGTTTGGTGCTGATGTCATTTTCGCGCATCAGGCCAAGCTTGTGTTTTACCAGCGGGTGTTTCACCTCAACGATCTTCATCATTTTTCTCCTATTAAGGCGGTTGACGGCCAAAAAAATCGCGGGATTATACCTCCTTTTTTTGGTCGCGCCACCCACAATAGCCCGATCGGGATCAACAAAAGTTTGAATATCAGTATAGATGACGAAAAAGCGGAGCTGCCTCACAAGCCGCTCGCAAACGTTTGCCTGCGCTGTTAGAATTGCCGCGCCTTTTTCCGGAATCAACATCGGAAGCACAGTTTTCAAACCGCAAACCGTCGTGGGGATCGCGCAGTGACCGACAAAACCTCTCTCAGCTATAAAGACGCAGGTGTCGATATCGATGCTGGCAACGCATTGGTAGATCGCATCAAAGGTGTAGTTAAACAGACCCGCCGCCCGGAAGTGATGGGTGGTCTGGGCGGTTTTGGCGCCCTGTGTGCGTTGCCGCAGAAATACCGCGAGCCGGTGCTGGTTTCCGGTACCGACGGCGTAGGCACCAAGCTGCGTCTGGCGATGGACCTGAAACGTCACGACACCATTGGCATCGATCTGGTCGCGATGTGCGTGAACGATCTGGTGGTGCAGGGCGCTGAGCCGCTGTTCTTCCTCGATTACTACGCCACCGGCAAGCTGGACGTGGACACCGCCGCCAGCGTCATCACCGGCATCGCCGAAGGCTGCAAGCAGTCCGGCTGCGCGCTGGTGGGCGGCGAAACCGCCGAAATGCCGGGCATGTACCACGGCGAAGACTACGACGTGGCCGGCTTTTGCGTCGGCGTGGTCGAGAAATCGGAAATCATCGACGGCAGCAAGGTGCAGTCCGGCGACGCGCTGATCGCCCTCGGCGCCTCCGGCCCGCACTCCAACGGCTATTCGCTGGTGCGCAAAATCCTCGAGGTCAGCAACACCGACCCGACCGCCACCGATCTGGCAGGCAAACCGCTGGCGGACCACCTGCTGGCGCCCACCAAGATTTACGTGAAATCGGTGCTGGAACTGATCGAGAAAGTTGACGTGCACGCCATCGCCCACCTGACCGGCGGCGGCTTCTGGGAGAACATCCCGCGCGTGCTGCCGGAAGGCATGCAGGCGGTGATCGACGAGTCAAGCTGGCAGTGGCCGGCGGTGTTCAACTGGCTGCAGCAGGCCGGCAACGTCAGCCGCCATGAAATGTACCGCACCTTCAACTGCGGCGTGGGCATGGTTATCGCCCTGCCGGAAAGCGAAGTGGAGGCGGCCATCGCGCTGCTGAGCGCGGCAGGTGAAAAAGCCTGGAAGATCGGTAAACTGACCGCTTCTTCTGACGAACAGCAAGTGGTCATCAACTGATGAAAAAGATCGTGGTGTTGGTCTCCGGCCAGGGGAGCAATCTCCAGGCGCTGATTGACGCCTGCCAGCAGGGCCGGATCGCCGCCGAGATCGCGGCGGTATTCAGCAACAAGGCGCAGGCTTACGGCCTGCAGCGCGCCGCGGCGGCAGGCATTGCCGCCCACGCGCTGGATCCCAAAGCCTATGAAGATCGCGCGGCGTTCGACGCGGCGCTGGCGGACGCCATCGACCAATACCAGCCCAGCCTGGTGGTGTTGGCCGGCTACATGCGCATCCTCAGCCCGCAGTTCGTGCAGCGTTATGCCGGGCGCATGCTGAACATCCACCCTTCCCTGCTGCCGAAATACCCCGGGTTGCATACCCATCGGCAGGCCATAGACAACGGCGACGGCGAACACGGTACCTCGGTGCACTTCGTTACCGAACAGCTCGACGGCGGCCCGGTGATCCTGCAGGCCAAGGTGCCTATCTTCCCCGGCGACGAGGAAGATGAGGTGATCGAACGGGTGCAGGCCCAGGAGCACACTCTCTACCCGCTGGTGGTGAACTGGTTCGTCGAAGGCCGCCTAATGATGCGTGAAGGCGCCGCCTGGCTGGACGGCGAACGCCTGCCGGCGCCGGGCCACGCCGCCGACTGACGGCGCAACCTGAACCCCCGCTAAACGGCGCCCCTCACGGCGCCGTTTTTTTTCGCCGCAATGCCGGCCCTGAGGTTATACTTTGCGCAATTTCACGACATAGAGGAACACACATGTCCAGCACTGCCAGCGTCAGATTGCGCCCACTGGAACGGGACGATCTGGCGTTCGTCCATCAAATGGACAACAACGCCAGCGTCATGCGCTATTGGTTTGAAGAACCCTACGAAGCCTTTGTCGAGCTTTCCGATCTCTACGACAAGCACATTCACGATCAAAGCGAGCGGCGCTTTATCATCGAGCACGAAGGCGCCAAGGTCGGGCTGGTGGAACTGGTGGAGATCGACCACATCCACCGCCGCGCGGAATTCCAGATCATCATCGATCCTGCCCACCAGGGCAAAGGCTACGCCAGCACCGCCGCCCGCCTGGCGATGGACTACGGCTTCTCGGTGCTGAACCTGTACAAGCTGTACCTGATCGTCGACAAGGAAAACCCCAAGGCGATCCACATCTACAGCAAGCTGGGCTTCAACGTGGAAGGCGAACTGATCGACGAGTTCTTCGTCAACGGCGAATACCGCACCGTGCTGCGCATGTGCATCTTCCAGCCGCAGTATCTGGCGAAGTTCAAAACGCAGACCGGCGATAAACCGCTGGTTAAATGACAGTGAACATGAAAAAGAAAAACCCGCGCAAGCGGGTTTTTTATTGGCGAATAACTCGCTAGTATCCAAGGGGACATTTTCGCCAGAAAACGGCTTACCGAGAAACGAAAACATAATATTTAACCGAGATAATTAATCAAAAAAATTAATGGTGATAATAAGACTTCACCGCTGCATTCCCCTACCAAGGACAAATTAAATGACTACAGCCTCAAACCTGCTTCTTTTTATCGGCCTGGCGATGTTCGCCATAGCCGCCGCTCTGAATATCTATAGCGGCTACACGACCGCTGCACCCAATAGCGCGTCGCTGTTTTCCACACTCTGGTGGGCACGCTGGTTCCCGCTCTATGCCTCGGGAGCCACATTGCTGTTGGTGGGTTTGGTGTTGCGGCTGAGCGGTAAAGCTCGTTAAGGGCCATCTGCCTGATATGGCCCTTATGGGTTATTTATCTTTCTTGCCCAACATGCGCATCAGCCATCCACGCTGCGGCTTTCTGGCGGGCGGCAAGTCGACGATGGGCTCCAGCGCCATATCGGCTGCGCTTTCCTGAGCCGCCGCGTCACGTTGGTGCCGACAACGCGCCTGATAGTCCGCTTCGTTTTGGCACAGATGGGGCCGCCATTTCTGCCAGAAAGCCTTGACGCGACGCAGGGACTCCCATTCATTAACCGACCAGGCCACGACGAAAATCGCCATCATCAGGTAGGCAAAAAAGAAGAATAAAAACCAAAACTTATTGCTGGCGGTCGCTTCGCTTTCCCCCAACGGAGGCACGGTGATATAGAAACCGCAGGCGATAGCCAGCGCGCTGACGATCAGGAACAGCATCAGCGAAACGCGCTGGCGCCGCAGCCGATTGGCATCCAGCGTGAACACGCCGTACTGGGTCAGGGTAAGCGAAACGCGGCGCAGGAAGCAGTTAAGATCCCGGTCACCCAATGCCGTGGAAGCGCGCCCCAGATAATCAACCAGCTGGTGCGCCACCCATACCGGCAGGCGAATGCCAATGCTTTCATACTGCGCCCTGGTTTGCAGCAGCGTCATATCGTTCTGCGGCCGGTCGCGCAGCGCCTGAATACGCGCCAACGCCGACAGGCGTTTCGCATCGCTGACGCGATCGAACCGGCAATTTCGCCGGGAATCATATCCCTTTAACCAACGTAAAAACCACCATGCCGCCGCAGAGATCAGCATAGGCAATAACAGGAGGGATAACTCTTTAATATAATTTTCATCAATATTCATGCTTATATCTTCCTTATATAAATAGGCATCCATTCATCGACCACAAAAATAAACAACATAATAGGAATCAATAATTGAGGTGATTAATAACAAGAAAACAAATATAAATAAATGCCGCACCAAAAGCTGAACTATTGGCGAGCGCTACCTATATAGCATTAATAACGCGGAGGCTGTAAGCAATATAATCGTTCTTTCACCTCCGAGGGCCCGTTATGCCGGCCGGATTTTTATCGCCGCTGCGCGGCGAAAACCCTCGGGTCTTCGCCGCCTCCTTCAACCGTAGCGCCCGGTAATATAATCCTCGGTGCGGCGCTGGCGCGGCGAAGTGAAAATGGCGTCGGTATCGTTGTACTCCACCAGCCGGCCCTGGTGAATAAAGGCGGTGTAATCGGAAACGCGCGCCGCCTGCTGCATGTTGTGCGTCACCAGCACCACGCTGTAGCGCTGCTTCAGCGCCGAGATCAGCTCTTCGATGGTCAGGGTGGAGATCGGATCCAGCGCCGAGGTCGGCTCGTCGAGCAGCAGCACCTCCGGCTCGATGGCGATAGCCCGGGCGATCACCAGCCGCTGCTGCTGGCCGCTGGAAAGCCGGAAGGCGTTTTCGCGCAGCCGGTCCTTCACTTCGTGCCACAGCGCGGCGGCGCGCAGCGATCGTTCCACCGCCTCGTCCAGCAGGCGCCGATCGCGCACGCCCTGCAGGCGCAGGCCGTACACCACGTTTTCATAGATTGACTTCGGGAAGGGGTTCGGCCGCTGGAACACCATGCCCACCCGCCGCCGCAGCGCCGCAACGTCGATTTGCGTGCCGGAGATCGGCGCGCCGTCGAGCTGCAAATCCCCCTCGATGCGGCAGTTGTCCACCAGATCGTTCATGCGGTTGAAGCAGCGCAGCAGCGTCGATTTTCCGCAGCCCGAAGGGCCGATCAAGGCCGTCACCCGGTGCTTCGGGATGCGCAGCGAAACGTCGTGCAGCACCTGTTTTTCACCATAGAACAGGTTCAGGCCATTGACCGCCAGCGCGGTCTGTTCATCATCCAAATGCTGGACATCCAGCCGGGGCAAACTGCCTGGCGTCATCAAACCCATTACGCACTCCCCAAGAATAGCGTCATCGTTACTGCGACCATGCCCTGTACTTCTCCCTCAACGAATGGCGGATGCCCATCGCCGCCAGATTCAAGCCCACCACGATCGTCACCAGCAGAAAGGCGGTGGCGAACACCAGCGGCCGCGCCGCCTCCACGCTGGGGCTCTGGAACGCCATATCGTAGATCTGGAAGCTGAGGTGCATAAACTTCCGCTCCAGATGCAGATACGGGAAAATATCATCCACCGGCAGCACCGGCACCGACTTCACCACGCCCACCAGCATCAGCGGCGCGGTTTCGCCGGCGGCGCGCGCCACCGCCAGGATCAAACCGGTCATCATCGCCGGCGCCGCCATCGGCAACACGATGCGCCACAGCGTTTCGGCGCGGCTGGCGCCCAGCGCCATCGAGCCCTGACGCAGCGCGGCGGGAATGCGCGACAGCCCTTCCTCGGTGGCGACGATCACCACCGGCAGCGTCAGCAGCGCCAGCGTCAGCGCCGCCCACAGCACCCCGGGGGTGCCGAAGGTCGGGTTGGGCAAGGATTCAGGATAGAACAGCTGGTCGAGCGTGCCGCCAATCATATAAACAAAAAAGCCGAGGCCAAACACGCCGTAGACAATCGACGGCACGCCGGCCAGGTTGACCACCGCGATGCGGATCAGCCGGGTCAACAGGTTGTTGCCGGCATATTCGTGCAGATACACGGCGGCGATCACGCCGAACGGCATCACCACGATCGACATCAGGATCACCATCAGCACGGTGCCGAAGATCGCCGGGAACACCCCGCCTTCGGTATTGGCCTCGCGCGGGCTGTCGCTGAGGAATTTCTTCACCTGACTGCCCCAGTGAACCAGCTTCTGCGTGGCGCTCATGGCGTTCGGGTACCAGGCGTCGCGCACCTGGCTGAGCGGAATGGTCAGCGTCTGGCCGTGCATATCGCGCAGCAGCAGCGCATCGCGTTGGCGATCGCGATTCAGCCCGCTCAGGCGATCGGCCAGCGCGCGGTACTGGCGCCGCAGCTCCAGCCTTTCGGCCTTGATCGACGCCTGAGCGCGGGCATCCAGCTTATCGTCCTGCCGCAGGCGCTTTTCACGCAGCCGCAGCGTATCGAACCGCTGATTGATGCGCGCCATGTCGCGGAACTGGATATCGTGCGCCTGGCGCGACAGCGCGGCGATCTGCGGCAGACGCTGCTGCAGCGCCTGGCCGAGATTGCGGCCGGTCAGCGGCTGCCCGTCCTCCAGCAGGCCCGCCAGATAACCATAGGCGGTGCCGTTGCTGTTGCGTTCCAGCACCAGCAGGTCGCGCGGCGCGCTCTGGCGGCGAATGTCGCTGGCCAGCAGCGTGCGGAAATCCTGCCCCTCACGCTCGCGGTTGCCCACCTTGATCAGATAGCGCACCAGGTTCTGCGCCCCATCCGGCGGCGTTACGCCGGACTCGGCCAACTGCCGGCGCGAGATGTCCTGCTGCTGATACAGCTCGCCGATCACCGTCACCGGCCCGGCGGCGCTCTGGTTCAGCTCAAACTGATACACCGGGCTGGGCCAAAAATAGCGCATCCCCTGCCCGGCCAGCAGCAGCATGATGCCGATCAGCGCCAGCAGGCTGACGGCGACCGATCCGGCGGTCAGCCATACCCACGGCGAACCGCTTCTCACCCAGGCTCTCACGGCGCCTCCTGATTGGGGGTATAGCGTTTGCGCAGCCGCAGGCGCACCGCCTCCGCCAGCGTGTTGAACACAAAGGTGAAGATAAACAGCACCAGCGCGGTGAGGAACAGCACGCGGTAATGGCTGCTGCCGGAGACCGCCTCCGGCATCTCGATCGCAATATTGGCCGCCAGCGCGCGCAGCCCCTGGAACAGGCTGCCGTCGATGATCGGCGTATTGCCGGTGGCCATCAGCACTATCATGGTTTCCCCCACCGCGCGGCCAAAGCCGATCATCAGCGCGGAGAAAATGCCGGCGCTGGCCGAAGGCAGCACCACCCACACCACGGTTTGCCACTGGGTCGCCCCCAACGCCAGCGATCCCTGGCTCAGGGTGGCGGGCACGCTGAACAGCGCGTCCTCCGCCAGCGAGAAGATGATCGGCACCAGCGCGAAGCCCATCGCCACCCCCACCACCAGCGCGTTGCGCTGATCGTAGTCGTCCCCCAGCCAGAAATGCAGCGGCTCGCCGAACAGCGCCACTTCCAGCCACGGCCCGATGCCGAACGCCAGCCAGACGGTCAGCGCCAGCAACGGCAGCAGGATCACCAGATCGCCGCCCGGCCGGCGGCGCGGCGCCAGGCGGTTGGCCGCTCCGCCGCACAGCAGCACCGCCGCGGCCAGCAGCAATGGCAGCGCCAGCACCGCCAGCAAATAGTGTTCGATCACCGGCGCCAGCCAAATGCCGGCCACCAGGCCGATCACCACCGTCGGCAGCGCGCCCATCACTTCGATGGCGGGTTTGATCACCCGGCGCAGCGCCGGCGTCATAAAGTAGGCGGTGTACATTGCGCCGGCCAGCGCCAGCGGAATGGCGAACAGCATCGCATAGCCCGCCGCCTTGAAAGTGCCGAAAATCACCGGCATCAGGCTGAACTTGGGCTGGTAGCTGTCTTCGCCGGAGGTGGACTGCCAGACATAGGCCGGCTGCGGGTAGTTCTCGTACCACACCTTGCCCCACAGCGAACGCCAGGTGACATCCGGATACGGGTTATCGAGGGCGTAGCGTTGCCAGCCCTGGGCGGTTTCCAGCAGCAGCCCGTCGCCGCGCGGCGCAAACGCCATCTGCGTCGCCTCGCCGCCGAGCCGCGCATTCAGCAGCGGCTGGGATTGAATGCTGGAAAACAGCGAAAAACCGCCGTCGGGCCGCAGGGTGGCGAACACCCGCCGGTACGGCTCGGCCACCAGCAGCTCCTGCGCCATCGCCGGGTGATTGAAATGCTGCACCGGGATCAGTTGCCAACGCCGGTCCTTTTCCACATCGAACCATTCGCGCACCTTGCCGTCGGCGCCGGCGATCAGCAACGCGCTGCCGCCGGGCAACGCCGTCATTCGATAGGGCGGGTGTTCGCCGAGCACCCGCGTTTCGCGCAGCGCCAGCTGTGCGCCGCTGATCTGATAGCGCGCCAGCCGGTTACCCGCCAACAGGTACAGCTGGCGGCCGTCCGGCGTCAGCACCAGCTGCTGCGCGCCGCCTTCCAGCGCAAACGCGCTCAGCTGCGGCGCCCGATCGGGGCTAAAGCGGCCGAAGACCAGGCGGTTGTCTTGCGTCACGCCGGCCAGCAAATACTGGCCGCGCTGCGCCTGCGCCAACGACAGCAACTTCAGCGCTCGCCCCTGTTTGTCCAGCGGCAGCGGCCGCTGGCCGAGCGGGAACGCCCACCGCGGCAGCGCGGTTTCCGCCGCGGCGAAATCCGCCTGCGCCACCACAACCCGGCCGTCGGCCTGCGCCAGCGCAAACAGGTCGCGTTCGCCGGCCGCCTGGCTGAGCAGCGTCGGTTTGGCCAGCAGCCCCTGCCGAGCCAAGGGTTCGGCGGTTTTGCCCTGCGGCGGCGCGAGGCGATAGAACTGGCCGTCGCCCCGGGCATCGATGCGATAACCGATGCGCTGCTGCACGTCCATGCCCAGCGCCAGCGCCGGCGCAGCGGCCTGGATCGGCAGCGGCTGCGCCTGGCCCATCGACGCCGGTTTGAACAGCGGCAGCACCGCAAACAGCAGATACACGAAGATCAGCATCAGCGTCATCAGCACCAGCAGCCCGCTGACGGTCACCGCCGCCTGCACGCCACGGTCGATGCGCCCGCGCAAGCGATCCCGGGGATGTTGATTTACCGTAGTCTGTGCCATGTCTCTCGCTGTCGCTGATGGAACCGGGCTTGCGCCGTAAGATAACCGGGCATCTTATGTCAGTTTTGTGACGTTTGCATGACAAACTTGCCCGATTCGCCCTGAGCATTTTCCACTGCCCGGGGGCAATATGCCGCGAATATATTGCTGAAAAATGATGGCAATCCCACCCTCTCCCCCCATGACGAGCGCGACGGCCATCATTTTGTAGCGCTCCGGCGCGCCGCACCTTCCTCCCGCCGCCGAAAACTTTTCGGCGCGATAAAATGCCGCGCGCCAACGCAATGGATATGTTGGACTTTCCTGTCAATCTCTCGCAATAATGATGCAGGACAATAGAGCGGCATCCGGGCGCTGCGTCCCGGATCCTTTTCTAAAATTGAACTGGAGTGGCAATGGGTCAGGAAAAGCTCTACATCGAAAAAGAACTAAGCTGGTTATCCTTTAATGAACGCGTGTTGCAGGAAGCCGCAGATAAGAGCAATCCCCTGATTGAGCGCATGCGTTTTCTGGGCATTTACTCCAACAACCTCGACGAGTTCTATAAGGTCCGCTTCGCCGATCTCAAGCGGCGTATCCTGATCAGCGAAGAGCAAGGCTCCGCCGGCGCCTCGCGCCACCTGCTGAAAAAGATCCAGGCCAAGGTATTAAAAACCGATCAAGAATTCGACAGCCTGTATAACGATCTGCTGCTGGAAATGGCGCGCAATCAAATCTTCCTGATCAACGAACGCCAGGTGTCCGAAAACCAGCAAATTTGGCTGCGGCAATATTTCAAACAGCATCTGCGTCAGCACATCACGCCGATCCTGATCAATCACGACACCAATCTGGTGCAGTTCCTGAAAGACGATTACACCTATCTGGCGGTGGAAATTATCCGCGGCGCGCGCATCGACTACGCGCTGCTGGAAATCCCGTCCGACAAGGTACCGCGCTTCGTCAACCTGCCGCCGGAAGCGCCGCGCCGCCGCAAGCCGATGATCCTGCTGGACAACATTCTGCGCTACTGCCTGGACGACATCTTCAAGGGCTTCTTCGACTACGACGCGCTCAACGCCTATTCGATGAAAATGACCCGCGATGCGGAATACGATCTGGTGACCGAGATGGAGTCCAGCCTGCTGGAACTGATGTCCTCCAGCCTGAAGCAGCGTCTCACCGCCGAGCCGGTGCGCTTCGTTTATCAGCGCGACATGCCGAACGAGATGGTGGAGCTGCTGCGCGGCAAGCTCGGCATCTCCAACTACGATTCGGTGATCGCCGGTGGCCGCTACCATAATTTCAAAGACTTCATCGGCTTCCCGAACGTCGGCAAGGCCAACCTGGTCAACAAGCCGCTGCCGCGGCTGCGCCATATCTGGTTCGACCGCTTCCGCAACGGCTTCGACGCCATCCGCGAACAGGACGTGCTGCTGTATTACCCGTACCACACCTTCGAGCACGTGCTGGAACTGCTGCGCCAGGCGTCGTTCGATCCGAGCGTGCTGGCGATCAAAATCAATATCTACCGCGTGGCGAAAGACTCGCGCATCATCGAATCGATGATCCACGCGGCGCACAACGGCAAAAAGGTCACGGTGGTGGTCGAGCTGCAGGCGCGCTTCGACGAAGAGGCCAACATCCACTGGGCCAAGCGCCTGACCGAAGCCGGGGTGCACGTCATTTTCTCGGCGCCGGGGCTGAAAATTCACGCCAAGCTGTTCCTGATCTCGCGCCGTGAAGGCGACCAAATTGTGCGCTATGCTCATATCGGCACCGGCAACTTCAACGAAAAGACCGCGCGCATTTACACCGACTATTCGTTGCTGACCGCCGACGCGCGCATTACCAACGAAGTGCGCCGGGTGTTCAACTTTATCGAGAACCCGTATCGCCCGGTCACCTTCGACAACCTGATGGTGTCGCCGCAGAACTCGCGGCTGAAGCTGTACGAGCTGATCGACAACGAAATCGCCAACGCCCAGGCCGGGGAACAGGCCGGCATTATGCTGAAAATCAACAATCTGGTGGATAAAGGGCTGGTAGATCGGTTATATACCGCATCGGGCGCCGGCGTAAAAATACGCCTGCTGGTGCGTGGCATGTGTTCTTTGATTCCCAACCTGCCGGGGATCAGTGACAATATCCAGGTGATCAGCATCGTCGACCGCTATCTGGAACACGATCGGGTGTACGTTTTCGACAACAAAGGTGACAAACGGGTGTATCTGTCCTCCGCGGACTGGATGACCCGCAACATAGATTACCGCATCGAAGTGGCGGTATCGCTGCTGGATCCGACGCTGAAACAGCGCGTTCTGGACATTCTGGAGATCCTGTTCAGCGATACGGTCAAAGCCCGCTATCTAGATAAAGAACTGAGCAACCAGTACGTGCCGCGCGGCAACCGCCGCAAGGTGCGCTCACAGGTGGCTATTTACGAGTATTTAAAAGCTCTGGAACAACCGGGACAGTAGGCCAGCAACTATGCCGCTAAAAAGCACCGCAACGAACAAACCGCAGGAATTCGCTGCCATCGACCTCGGGTCGAACAGCTTCCACATGGTGATAGCCCGCGTCGTCAACGGCGCCTTACAGGTGTTGGGCCGTTTAAAACAGCGGGTGCACCTCGCCGATGGATTGGACAGCAACAATGTGCTCAGTGAAGAGGCAATAGAACGCGGCCTGGCCTGTCTGGCGCTGTTCGCCGAACGGCTGCAGGGCTTCCCTGCCGATAACGTCACCATCGTCGGCACCCATACCCTGCGCCAGGCGGTGAATGCCGAGGTGTTCCTCAAGCGCGCCGCCAAGGTCATCCCCTACCCGATCGAAATCATCGCCGGCCAGGAAGAGGCGCGTTTGATCTTCATGGGCGTGGAGCACACCCAGCCGGAGAAAGGCCGCAAGCTGGTGATCGACATCGGCGGCGGCTCCACCGAGCTGGTGATCGGCGAAGATTTCGAACCGCTGCTGGCGGAAAGCCGCCGCATGGGCTGCGTCAGCTTCGCCCAGATGTTCTTCCCGGGCGGGGAAATCAGCAAGAACAACTTCCGCCGCGCGCGCCTTGCCGCGGCGCAGAAGCTGGAAACCCTGGCCTGGCAGTACCGCATTCAGGGTTGGCAGTACGCGCTCGGCGCCTCGGGCACCATCAAGGCCGCGCACGAAGTGCTGGTGGCGATGGGCGAAAAAGACGGCCTGATCACGCTGGATCGGCTGGAAATGCTCGCCGATCAGGTGCTGCAGTTCAAAAACTTCAACGCATTGAGCCTGCCGGGGCTGTCGGAAGACCGCCAGTCGGTGTTCGTGCCGGGGCTGGCCATCCTGTGCGGGGTATTCGACGCGCTGGCGATCCGCGATCTGCGCCTGTCCGACGGCGCGCTGCGCGAGGGCGTGCTGTATGAAATGGAAGGCCGCTTCCGCCATCAGGACATCCGCAGCCGCACCGCCAAAAGCCTGGCCGATCACTACAATATCGACCGCGAACAGGCCAAGCGGGTGCTGGAAACCACCGAACTGCTGTATTCACAATGGATGGCGCAGAATACCAAGCTGGTGCATCCGCAGCTGGAAGCCTTGCTGAAGTGGGCCGCCATGCTGCACGAGGTGGGGCTGAGCATCAACCACAGCGGCATGCACCGCCATTCGGCCTACATCCTGCAGAACTCCAACCTGCCGGGCTTCAACCAGGAACAGCAGCTGCTGCTGGCGGCGTTGGTGCGCTTCCACCGCAAGGGCATCAAGCTGGAAGAGCTGCCGCGCCTGAACCTGTTCAAGAAAAAGCATTACCTGCCGCTGATCCAGCTGCTGCGGCTGAGCACCCTGCTCAACAACCAGCGCCAGTCGACCACCACGCCCGAGACGCTGCGCCTGAGCACCGACGACAATCACTGGACGCTGCGTTTCCCGAACGGTTATCTGACGCAAAACAACCTGGTGCAGCTGGACTTCGAACGCGAGCAGGCCTACTGGAACGACGTCGTCGGCTGGAAGCTGATGATCGAGGAAGAAGGCTCGCAGGACGCACAGCGCTCAGCCTGATCCCCCGCCCCCTGCCAGCCGGGGGTTTTTCTTTCAGCCCTCGTCCCGTCAACCTAAACGAAACCCTAATACGCCGCGCCGCGTGCCGGAAATAAATAGACAATTTTTGTCATCGCCCCCTAAAATTCCGGTTACAATTTCCCCCATCAGCCAACACAGGAAACCGCATGCCGGGTGATATATGCGTAAAAAGACCACCGGACAAATGACGAAGATCGTGTTGTTTATCAGCTTTATCATTTTGGTTGGCCGCCTGCTGTACGCCGCCGTGGTGGCGGTGCCCCATCATCAGGAAAAGAAGCTCGCCCCGTATCAAAACGCCACCGAAGTCAGTGGAGAAAAGCCGGACAGCTCGCCCTGAAGCGCCCAACGCGCCCGCCCGTTTCATAAAAATGACTCCTGCGCTCGCTATGCTCTATCTTTGAGAGAGCCCCAGTAAGGAACCCGAGTGCCCGTTAAGGAATACCATGTCTGCCGCTACGCATAACGTCAAAAAAGTCGCTGAACATCGCCAGCGCATTCTTTCGCTGCTGTTAAACAACAAGGATCTGGTCGACGGCATTCTCGGCCGCCCGGGGGATGAAAACGCGCTCGGCAAGAGCGAACTGCTGAACCAGACGGCGGAAATCACCGGCCTGCTGGACGACATGCACGCCGCCGACCTGGCGGACCTGCTGGAAGCCTTGCCGCAGGACGAACGCCTGGCGCTGTGGCGGCTGGTCGGCAACGCCAAGCGCGGCCAGACGCTGGTGGAAGTGGCCGAACCGGTGTGGGACAGCCTGATCGAAGAGATGAGCGACAAAGACCTGCTCAAGGCGATCAAAACGCTGGACGTCGACGAGCAGGCCTACCTGGCGCAATACCTGCCGCGCAACCTGATGGGCCGCCTGTTGACCTCGCTGGAGCCGGAACAGCGCGCCCAGGTGCGCGAGATGATCCACTACGGCAAGGACACCGTCGGCTGGATGATGGATTTCGAACTGGTGACGGTGCGCCCGGATGTCACCCTCGGCGCGGTGCACCGCTTCCTGCGCATGCGCAAAACCATTCCGGACGCCACCGACAAACTGTTCGTCACCGATCGCAAGAATACCCTGCTGGGCGAACTGCCGCTCACCGCGGTGCTGCTGAACGACCCGGAGACGCCGGTGCGGGAGGTCATGGACAGCGACCCCGCCCGTTTCCTGCCCGAAGAAAAGGCCGACGAAGCGGCCGGCGCCTTCGAACGTTATGACCTGATCAGCGCGCCGGTGGTCGATGCCAAAGGCAAGCTGATGGGCCGCCTGACCATTGAAGAGATCGTGGATGCGGTCAACGAGGAAAGCGACAGCAACCTGCGCCGCATGGGCGGCCTGAGCCCGGAAGAAGACGTGTTCGCGCCGGTCAGCAAGGCGGTGAAAACCCGTTGGGCCTGGCTGGCCATCAACCTGTGCACCGCGTTTATCGCCTCGCGGGTCATCGGCCTGTTCGAGCACACCATTTCGCAGCTGGTGGCGCTGGCGGCCTTGATGCCGATCGTCGCCGGCATCGGCGGCAATACCGGCAACCAGACCATCACCATGATCGTCCGCGCGCTGGCGCTGCACCAGATCGAGGTCGGCAACATCTCGCGCCTGCTGCTCAGAGAGCTGGGGGTCGCCATCATCAACGGCGTGGTCTGGGGCGGCATCATGGGCGTGGTCACCTGGCTGCTGTATGGCGATCTGGCGATGGGCGGCGTGATGACGCTGGCGATGATCCTCAACCTGCTGGTGGCGGCGCTGATGGGCGTGGTGATCCCGATGACCATGCTCAAGCTGGGCCGCGATCCGGCGGTGGGCTCCAGCGTGCTGATCACCGCGCTGACCGACACCGGCGGCTTCTTTATCTTCCTCGGCCTCGCCACGGTATTTCTGCTTTAACCGCTTATTCCGCCAGCGGCGCCCAGCCGTCGTTGTGCCACAGGTGCAGCGTGGCGTAGGAACGCCACGGGCGCCAACGCTCGGCATAGCGCTCAATCTGGCGCGGCGTCATGCCGGGGAAACGTTGTTTGATCAGGTAATCACCCGCCAGGAACACGTCCGGCCATGACCAGGCGCGCATGGCGATATAGCTGGCGGTCCAGCTGCCGATGCCCGGCAACGCGGTCAGCGCCTTGATGCCCTGTTCGATATCCAGCACGTTATCGAGCTGCAGCCGCCCTTCGCCGTGCGCTCTGGCGATCTCAATCAGCGCCGCCGCGCGCTTCAGCTGCACGCCGAGCGGGCGCAGCGCTTCCGGCTGCAGCTGCGCCACCCGTTCGGCGCTTGGGAACACGTGGGTGATGCCGTCCTGCGGCTGTTCCAATGGCGTTCCCCAGCGCTCCGCCATGCGGCCGGCGAAGGTCGCCGCCATCTTCACGCTGACCAGTTGCCCCAACACCGCGCGCACCGCCTGTTCAAAGCTGTTGACGCAGCCCGGCAGGCGCAGGCCCGGCGCATCGGCGGCCAGCGCGCCCAACGCCTGGGCTATCAGGTCCGGCGCGGCGTCCAGGTCAAACAGCTGGCGGATGCGGCGCAGCACTTCGGTGGTGGCCCGGCTCAGCGACGGCGCTATCTCTACCCGCACCCGGTTGTGCGCCTCCTCCGGCTGCACGCTGATCCAGCCGCGGTATTCCGTTCCGCCCAGGCTGACGGCGATAGAGCGCAGATACTGCCGCCCCTCCACCCTCTCCACGCCCTGCACCGCACGCGCCTGCAGGAAGTTCAGCATCCGCGGCCAGTCATAGGGCGGCCGATACCCCAAATGAAACACCAGCCCGCTGGCGGCGGTGCGTGCGTTGCGGCCGCTGCGCAGCGCCGAGGGGATCAGCCGGTAGCGCGCCTTGAACAGCTCGTTGAAGCGTCGCAGGCTGCCGAAACCGGCGGCGAATGCCACCTCGCTCAGCGGCAGATCGGTATCGGCCAGCAGCCGTTTGGCCTGCAGCAAACGGTGCGACTGGGCGTAATCGATCGGCGAAGCGCCGAACTGCTCGGCGAAGATGCGCCGCAGATGGCGATCGGAGATGCCCAATCGCGCCGCCAGTTGCTCGCAGCTGTACTCAGACAGATAGCCTTGCTCGATCAGCTGCACCGCCACCTGGGCGTAACGGTTGCCCAGATCGATCAGCGCCAGGCCGGGCGCCAGCTCGGGCCGGCACTTCAGACAGGGGCGAAAACCCGCCAGCTCGGCGGCGGCCGCGCTCGGGTAGAAGGTGCAGTTTTCAATCTTCGGCGTGCGGGCGCTGCATACCGGACGACAGTAAATGCCGGTAGAGGAAACGCCGACGAAGAAACGGCCGTCAAACTTGCGGTCGCGGGCGCGCAATGCCTCGTAGAACGCCTGTTGTGAATAATTCATGGCAACGCTCGGGGTCAGTTTTTTTGTGCATTATGGCGCCCGCCTGGCGCGCTGACGTGCGGAATTCGGACATCAAGATGTGCTCCTAAGTTAAGCATGCCGCCGCGCCCGGCGCTAAATTTTTCCACACTCGGGCATAGGCACGTTGCCCGGCGGCGCAGTCTCGGGTAAAGTCGCCCCCCTTCATTGGCATGGGGACTGAGAAAAGACATGTTTATTGGATTCGATTATGGAACGGCCAACTGTTCCGTCGCAGTGATGCGCGACAACGGCCCCGAGCTGCTGACGCTGGAAAATAACGAGCCGTATCTGCCGTCGATGCTGTGCGCACCGTCCCGCGAAGCGGTGAGCGAGTGCCTGCATCGCCATTGGCAGGTACCGACCGGCAGCGAAGAAAACCAGCAGCTGCTGCGCCGGGCGATAAGCTACAACCGCGAAGAGGACATCCCGGTCGGCGGCGACAGCCTGCAGTTTGGCCTGCAGGCGTTGGCGCAGTATGTGGAAGATCCGGAAGACGTGTATTTCGTGCGCTCGCCGAAGTCCTTCCTCGGCGCCAACGGCCTGAAACCGCAGCAGATCGCGCTGTTTGAAGACCTGGTGTGCGCCATGATGTTCCACATCAAGCGCCAGGCGGAAAGCGAGCTGCAGACCGGCATCGATCAGGCGGTGATCGGCCGGCCGATCAACTTCCAGGGCATCGGCGGCGAAGAAGCCAACCGCCAGGCACAGGGCATTCTGCAGCGCGCCGCCGAACGCGCCGGCTTTAAGGACATCGAACTCCAGTTCGAGCCGGTGGCGGCGGGGCTGGACTTCGAAGCGACGCTGAGCGAAGAGCAAACCGTGCTGGTGGTTGATATCGGCGGCGGCACCACCGACTGCTCGGTGCTGCTGATGGGCCCGCAGTGGCGCGATCGCGCCGACCGCCAGCAAAGCCTGCTGGGACACAGCGGCTGCCGCGTCGGCGGTAACGATCTGGATATCATGCTGGCTTTCAAACAGCTGATGCCGCTGTTCGGCATGGGCGGCGAAACCGAAAAGGGCATCGCCCTGCCGGCGCTGCCCTACTGGAATGCGGTGGCGACCAACGACGTGCCGGCGCAGATGGATTTTTACAGCTCCGCCAACGGGCGCATGCTGCGCGACCTGATCCGCGACGCCGCCGAGCCGGAGAAGGTCAAACGCCTGCTCAAGGTGCACCAGCAGCGCCTGAGCTATCGGTTGGTGCGCGCGGCCGAGGAGAGTAAAATCGCCCTGTCCGGCCAGCAGAGCGTCAGCGCGCCGCTGGCCTTCGTGCAGCCCGAGCTGGCGGAAACCATCGGCCAGCATCAGCTCGCCGAGGCCATTTCGCAACCGCTGATGCGCATTCAGGAACAGGTCAACGCCGCGCTGGCCAGCAGCCAGAGCGCGCCGCAGGTGATCTACCTGACCGGCGGCAGCGCCCGTTCGCCGCTGCTGCGCGCCGCGCTGCAACAACAGCTGCCGGGCATTCCGATCGTCGGCGGCAACGACTTCGGCTCGGTGACCGCCGGGTTGGCGCGCTGGGCGCAAATGCTGTTCCGCTAATCGCCATGGGGCGCGGCCTGCCGGGCAGCGGTTAGTACAGCGTATCCCGCAGCCGCTGCGGCAGCGCGCCGTCGTATTCTTCGCCATCGAACCGCGTTTTGCTCACCTCAGCCAGAATGCTGCCGGTGCTGGGCAAGGCGGACCGCTCAAGGCGGCTGGCTTCATCCCACAATCCGGAACGCAGTATCGCCCGACTGCATTGGAAAAACACCGCTTCCACCCGAATGCGCAGCACCGAACGCGGCAGCATATTGCGGTGGGCGAAGCGCTGCAGCACCGCCGGCGCCACCAGGATCTCCGCCCGGCCGTTGATCCGCAGCATCTCGCCGATGCCGGGGATCAGCAGCAGCAGCGCCACCCGGTCGTCATGCAGAATATTGCGCAGGCTGTCGATGCGGTTGTTGCCGCGCCGGTCCGGCAGCAGCAGGGTTTTCTGGTCTTCGATATGGATAAAGCCGGCCGGATCGCCGCGCGGCGAAACGTCCATCCCGTCCGGCCCGACGGTAGACAGCGCGGCGAACGGCGCCGCTTCGATAAAGGGTCGATAGATTGGGTGAATATAGCTGACTTCTTTGAACACCGACGGCGCGGCCGGCTGGCCGTACAGCTGCTCCAGCGCCGCAAGATCGTTGATAATATCGCTTTGCATTGCAGTTCCTGAATGGGTCACAGTGACCCATTCAGGATAGAGCAAAATTGCCGTCGGGCAATCGGCTTTACCAGGCGCTGGCCTGATTCAATATCTGAATATCTTCGGCATCCAGCCGCAGGCGCGTGGCGCTGACCAATTCATCCAGCTGCGGCAACGACGTGGCGCTGACGATCGGCGCGGTAATCTCCGGCCGCGCGATCAGCCAGGCCAGCGAGACCTGCGCCGGCGAGGTGCCGTGCTTTTCCGCCACCCGATCCAGCGCCGCCAGGATGGCGAACCCGCGCGGGTTCAGGTACTGGGCGACGATCCGGTCGCCGCGCTGGCTTTTGCCCTCGTCCTGCGCGCTGCGGTATTTGCCGGTCAGGAAACCGCTGGCCAACGAGAAGAAGTTGATCACCCCCAGGCCGTGGCGCTGCGTGACCGCCGCCAGCGTTTTTTCGAACCCTTCGCGCGCATAGAGGTTGTACTCCGGCTGCAGGGTTTCGTAGCGCGCCAGCCCCCGCTGTTCGCTGATCTGCAGCGCCTCTTCCAGCCGATCCGCCTGATAGTTGGAGGCGCCGATCGCCCGCACCTTGCCCGCCTTGATCAGTTCATCGAACGCCGCCAGCGTGTCCGCCAACGGCGTGTCGCGATCGTCATCGTGCGACTGGTACAGATCGATGTAATCGGTCTGCAAGCGGCGCAGGGAGTCCTCCACCGCCTGGCGAATATAGCGCGGCGACAGCCCCTGCCTGCCTTCGCCCATCGGCTTGCCCACCTTGGTGGCGATGATCACCCGGTCGCGCTTGCCGCTGTGTTGCAGCCATTCGCCAATCACCGTCTCCGATTCGCCACCCTGGTTGCCCGGCACCCAGCTCGAATAGACGTCGGCGGTGTCGATGAAATTAAGCCCGTTCTCCACCAGCGCATCCAGCAGGCTGAAAGACGTCTGACGATCCGCCGTCCAGCCAAACACGTTGCCGCCGAAGGTCAATGCCGGCACCTTAATGCCCGAACGGCCCAGCTCTCTGTTGCTCATTGCCTGCTCCTGTGGGAAAAATTCGTGGGTTGATTATTAGCGTTGAATGGGGAGGAACGCCAAAACGCATTGGCTATAAGCCGAAACGAATCCCTTATAAACATAGCATGTTCAATTCAACCATTTATTAGGACAATGCTGACGATTCCTCCATATTTCCTTCATTTTTATGCCGTCTTTGCTGGCTAAACTAGTATCCTGTAAGGAGTGTAACTTTTGTGGCAATGAGTGCCCGCGCCCCTGCCTTTTGGAGAGAATTTTCGCCACCATGAATGCAAAACCCCCACGTCGTTCCCTGATGCTGCGCCTGCTGACGATCGTCATCGTGGCTATTGCCGCCGTATTAATTTGGCGACACTTCAGCGCATCCCAACCGGCCGACGGGGCCGCGCCAGGGGCGCATAACGCCTCCGGCAACGCCGGAGCCGGCCGCGCGGCGGGCGGCCGGCGCGGCGCGGCGATGTCGCCGGTGCAGGCGGCCAGCGCCACCCGACAAACGGTGCCGCGCTACCTCTCCGGGCTGGGCACCGCCACCGCGGCCAATACCGTCACCGTCACCAGCCGGGTCGACGGCCAACTGATGGCGGTGCACTTTACCGAGGGCCAACAGGTCAAGGCCGGCGATCTGCTGGTCGAGATCGACCCGCGGCCGTTTGAAGTGCAGCTGACCCAGGCGCAGGGCCAGCTGGCCAAGGACCAGGCGACGCTGGCCAACGCCAGACAGGATCTGGCGCGCTATCAGCAGTTGGCGAAAACCAACCTGGTGTCGCGCCAGGATCTGGATACCCAGCTTTCATTGGTGCGCCAGACCGAAGGCGCCATCAAGGCCGATCGGGGCGCGGTCGACAGCGCCAAGCTGCAGATCACCTACAGCCGCATCACCGCCCCGATCGACGGCCGGGTCGGCCTGAAGCTGGTCGACGTCGGCAACTACATCACCAGCGGCAGCACCACCGGCATCGTGGTGATCACCCAGACGCACCCGATCGACGTGGTGTTCACGCTGCCGGAGGGCAACATCGGCGATCTGATCAAGGCGCAAAAGGCCGGCCCGGTCAGCGTCGAAGCCTGGGACCGCACCAATCAGAACCGCCTGGCGACCGGCGCGCTGCTGAGCCTGGATAACCAGATTGACACCGCCACCGGCACCATCAAGCTGAAGGCGCGTTTCACCAACGGGGACGACGCGCTGTTCCCGAACCAGTTCGTCAATGCGCGGCTGAAGGTGGACACCCTGCATGACGCGGTGGTGATCCCGACAGCCGCACTGCAGATGGGCAACGAAGGCAACTTCGTCTGGACCCTGAGCGAAGACAACAAGGTCAGCAAGCACCGGGTGACCACCGGCATTCAGGACAGCCGGCAGGTGGTGATCGGCGCCGGCCTGAACGCCGGCGATCGGGTGGTGACCGACGGCATCGACCGCCTGACCGAAGGCATGCAGGTGGAGGTGCTGGCGCCGAAAGAAGCGCCGACGGCGGCCAAAGCCACGCGCAAACCCGACGTTCAGGGGAAATCCTGATGCAGGTGATGCCCCCCAATCCCGGCGGCGGACCATCCCGCCTGTTTATCCTGCGCCCGGTCGCCACCACCCTGCTGATGGTGGCTATCCTGCTGGCGGGGATCATCGGCTACCGCGCCCTGCCGGTATCCGCCCTGCCGGAAGTGGACTACCCGACCATTCAGGTGGTGACGCTGTACCCCGGCGCCAGCCCGGACGTGGTCACCTCCGCCATCACCGCGCCGCTCGAGCGCCAGTTCGGCCAGATGTCCGGCCTGAAACAGATGTCGTCGCAAAGCTCCGGCGGCGCCTCGGTGGTGACGCTGCAGTTCCAGCTGGAGCTGCCGCTCGACGTCGCCGAGCAGGAAGTGCAGGCGGCGATCAACTCCGCCACCAACCTGCTGCCGAGCGACCTGCCCTATCCGCCGATTTACAGCAAGGTTAACCCGGCCGATCCGCCGATCCTGACGCTGGCCGTCACCTCCTCCGCCATGCCGATGACGCAGGTGGAAGACATGGTGGAAACCCGCGTGGCGCAAAAAATTTCCCAGGTGACCGGCGTCGGCCTGGTGACCCTGTCCGGCGGCCAGCGCCCGGCGGTGCGCGTGAAGCTGAACGCCGCCGCGGTCGCCGCCTACGGGCTGGACAGCGAAACCATTCGCGCCGCCATCAGCAACGCCAACGTCAACTCCGCCAAAGGCAGCCTGGACGGCCCGACCCGCTCGGTGACGCTTTCCGCCAACGACCAGATGAAGTCGGCCGACGATTACCGCCAGCTGATCGTCGCCTACCAGAACGGCGCGGCGATCCGGCTGCAGGACGTCGCCACCATCGAACAGGGCGCCGAGAATACCCGCCTGGCGGCCTGGGCCAACCGGCAGCAGGCCATCGTGCTGAACATCCAGCGCCAGCCCGGCGTTAACGTCATCACCACCGCCGACAGCATCCGCGAGATGCTGCCTCAGCTGATCAAAAGCCTGCCCAGGTCGGCCGACGTCAAGGTGCTGACCGATCGCACCACCACCATTCGCGCCTCGGTCAGCGACGTGCAGTTTGAGCTGCTGCTGGCGATCGCGCTGGTGGTGATGGTGATTTACGTGTTCCTGCGCAACGTGCCGGCCACCGTTATCCCCAGCGTGGCGGTGCCGCTGTCGCTGGTCGGCACCTTCGCCGCCATGTATTTCCTCGGTTTTTCCATCAACAACCTGACGCTGATGGCGCTGACCATCGCCACCGGCTTCGTGGTGGACGACGCCATCGTGGTGATCGAGAACATCTCGCGCTATATCGAGAAAGGCGAAAAACCGCTCGACGCCGCGCTGAAAGGGGCCGGCGAAATCGGCTTCACCATTATCTCGCTGACCTTCTCGCTGGTGGCGGTGCTGATCCCGCTGCTGTTTATGGGCGACATCGTCGGCCGGCTGTTCCGCGAGTTCGCCGTCACGCTGGCGGTGGCGATTTTGATCTCCGCCGTGGTCTCGCTGACGCTGACGCCGATGATGTGCGCGCGCATGCTGAGCCACGAATCGCTGCGCAAGCAAAATCGCTTTTCCGCCGCCTCCGAACGCTTCTTCGATCGGGTGATTGCGCAATATGGCAAATGGCTGAAAACGGTGCTCAACCACCCGTGGCTGACGCTCGGCGTGGCGCTGAGCACCCTGGCGTTGACGGTGCTGCTGTACCTGCTGATCCCGAAAGGCTTCTTCCCGGTGCAGGACAACGGCATCATTCAGGGCACGCTGGAGGCGCCGCAAACCGTATCGTTCGGCAATATGGCCGAACGCCAGCAGCAGGTGGCGGCGGAGATCCTCAAAGACCCGGCGGTGGAAAGCCTGACCTCGTTCGTCGGCGTCGACGGCAGCAACGCCACGCTGAACAGCGGCCGCCTGCAGATCAACCTGAAGCCGTTGAGCGAACGCAGCGACCGCATTCCGGCGATCATCACCCGCCTGCAGCGGCAGACGGCGCAGTTCCCCGGCGTGAAGCTGTATCTGCAGCCGGTGCAGGATCTGACCATCGATACCCAGGTCAGCCGCACCCAGTATCAGTTCACCCTGCAGGCGATGTCGCTGGACGATCTCAGCCTGTGGGTGCCGCAGCTGATGGCCGAACTGAAGCAGACGCCGCAGCTGGCGGACGTCACCAGCGACTGGCAGGATCAGGGGCTGGTGGCCTATGTGAACGTCGACCGCGACTCGGCTTCGCGCCTCGGCATCAGCATGAGCGACGTGGACAACGCGCTGTACAACGCCTTCGGCCAACGCCTGATCTCCACCATCTATACCCAGGCCAACCAGTATCGGGTGGTGCTGGAGCACGACGTCAGCACCACCCCGGGGCTGGCGGCGCTGAATGATATCCGCCTGACCAGCAGCAACGGCGCCACGGTGCCGCTGAGCGCAATCGCCAAAATCGAAGAGCGCTTCGGCCCGCTGTCGGTCAACCACCTCGACCAGTTCCCGTCGACCACCGTTTCCTTTAACGTCACCGACGGTTATTCGCTCGGCGAAGCGGTGGATGCGGTTACCCAGGCGGAGAAAAACCTCAACATGCCGAAGGACATCACCACCCGGTTCCAGGGCGCGACCCTGGCGTTCCAGGCGGCGCTCGGCAGCACGCTGTGGCTGATCCTGGCGGCGGTGGTGGCGATGTACATCGTGCTGGGCGTGCTGTACGAAAGCTTCATTCATCCGGTCACCATTCTCTCCACCCTGCCGACCGCCGGGGTCGGCGCCTTGCTGGCGCTGATGCTGGCCGGCAGCGAACTGGACGTGATCGCCATCATCGGCATCATCCTGCTGATCGGCATCGTGAAGAAGAACGCCATCATGATGATCGACTTCGCGCTGGCCGCCGAGCGCGAGCAGGGGCTGACGCCGTACGAGGCTATCTATCAGGCCTGCCTGCTGCGCTTCCGGCCGATTCTGATGACCACGCTGGCGGCGCTGCTCGGCGCGCTGCCGCTGATGCTCAGCACCGGCGTCGGCGCGGAGCTGCGCCGCCCGCTCGGGGTGTGCATGGTCGGCGGGCTGGTGATGAGCCAGATCCTGACGCTGTTCACCACGCCGGTGATTTACCTGCTGTTTGACAAACTGGCGCGCAATACCCGCCGCCAGCCGGAAACGCAGGAGCTGCCGTGAAATTCTTCGCCCTGTTCATCCACCGGCCGGTGGCCACCACGCTGCTGACGCTGGCCATCGCCATCTGCGGCATCATCGGCTTGCGCCTGCTGCCGGTGTCGCCGTTGCCGCAGGTCGATTACCCGGTGATCTCGATCAGCGCCTCGCTGCCGGGCGCCGATCCGGAAACCATGGCGTCGTCGGTGGCGACGCCGTTGGAACGCGCGCTGGGGCGCATCGCCGGGGTCAATGAGATGACCTCGATGAGCTCGCTCGGCAGCACCCGCGTCATTTTGCAGTTCGACCTCGACCGCGACATCAACGGCGCCGCACGCGACGTGCAGGCGGCGATCAACGCCGCGCAGAGCCTGTTGCCCACCGGCATGCCGAGCCGCCCCAGCTACCGCAAGGTCAACCCGTCCGACGCGCCGATCATGATCCTGACGCTGACTTCGGAGACCTACAGCCAGGGCCAGCTTTATGACTTCGCCTCCACCCGGCTGGCGCAGAAAATAGCCCAGACCGAAGGCGTCGGCGACGTTTCGGTCGGCGGCAGTTCCCTGCCCGCGGTGCGGGTGGAGCTGAACCCCAGCGCGCTGTTCAATCAGGGCGTCTCGCTGGACGCGGTGCGCCAGGCCATCAGCGACGCCAACGTGCGCCGGCCGCAGGGTTCCCTTGAAAACCCGCAGCAGCGCTGGCAGATCCAGGCCAACGACGAGCTGAAAACCGCCGAGGTTTATCGCCCGCTGATCATTCACTACAACAACGGCTCGGCGGTGCGGTTAAGCGACGTGGCCGACGTCAAGGACTCGGTGCAGGACGTGCGCAACGCCGGGATGACCGATGCCAAGCCGGCGATCATCCTGGCCATCAGCCGCGCGCCGGACGCCAACATCATCGAAACCGTCGACCGCATTCGCGCCGAGCTGCCCGCGCTGCAGGAGAATATTCCGGCGTCAATCCAGCTGAACGTCGCGCAGGATCGCTCGCCGACCATTCGCGCCTCGCTGGCCGAAGTGGAGCAGTCGCTGGCGATCGCCATCGGGCTGGTGATCCTGGTGGTATTCATCTTCCTGCGCTCCGGCCGCGCCACGCTGATCCCGGCGGTGGCGGTGCCGGTGTCGCTGATCGGCTCCTTCGCCGCCATGTACCTGTGCGGCTTCAGCCTGAATAACCTGTCGCTGATGGCGCTGACCATCGCCACCGGTTTCGTGGTCGATGACGCCATCGTGGTGCTGGAAAACATCTCCCGCCACGTCGAGGCCGGCATGAAGCCTGTCAACGCCGCGCTGGTGGGGGTGCGGGAGGTCGGCTTCACCGTGCTGTCGATGAGCGTGTCGCTGGTGGCGGTGTTTATCCCGCTGCTGCTGATGGAGGGGCTGCCCGGCCGCCTGTTCCGCGAATTCGCCGTCACCCTGTCGGTGTCGATCGGGCTGTCGCTGATTATTTCCCTGACGTTGACGCCGATGATGTGCGCCTACCTGTTGCGCCACCAGCCGCCGCGTTCGCAGCGGCGCATGCGCGGCTTCGGCAAGCTGCTGCTGGCGCTGCAGCAGGGCTACGGCCGCTCGCTGAACTGGGTGCTCGGCCACTCGCGCTGGGTGCTGGCGGTGTTCCTCGCCACCATCGCGCTCAACGTCTGGCTGTACGTCAGCATCCCGAAAACCTTCTTTCCCGAGCAGGATACCGGCCGGCTGATGGGCTTCATTCAGGCCGACCAAAGCATTTCGTTCCAGGCGATGCGCGTTAAGCTGGAAGATTTCATGAAGATCGTGCGCGAAGATCCGGACGTGGAAAACGTCACCGGCTTTACCGGCGGCTCGCGCACCAACAGCGGTTCGATGTTCATCTCGCTGAAGCCGCTGTCGGTGCGCAGCGACGACGCGCAGAAGGTGATCGCCCGGCTGCGCGCCCGGCTGGCGAAAGAGCCGGGCGCCAGCCTGTTCCTGATGGCGGTGCAGGATATCCGCGTCGGCGGGCGCCAGGCCAACGCCAGCTATCAGTACAGCCTGCTGGCGGACGACCTCGCCGCGCTGCGCGAATGGGAACCGAAGATCCGCAGCGCGCTGGCCGCGCTGCCGGAACTGGCGGACGTCAACTCCGATCAGCAGGACAAAGGTTCGGAAATGGACCTGATCTATGACCGCGAAACCATGTCGCGGCTGGGCATTTCGGTTGCCGACGCCAACAACCTGCTGAACAACGCCTTCGGCCAGCGCCAGATCTCGACCATCTATCAGCCGCTCAATCAGTACAAGGTGGTGATGGAGGTGGCGCCGCCGTATACCCAGGACATCAGCTCGCTGGACAAGATGTTCGTGATCAACAACGACGGCAAGGCGATCCCGCTGTCTTATTTCGCCCGCTGGCAGCCGGCCAATGCGCCGCTGTCGGTGAACCACCAGGGGCTGTCGGCGGCGTCGACCATCTCGTTTAACCTGCCGGACGGCGGCAGCCTGTCGGACGCCACCGCGGCGGTTGAACGCGCCATGACCCAGCTCGGCGTGCCGTCCACCGTGCGCGGCGCCTTCGCCGGCACCGCGCAGGTATTCCAGGAGACGCTGAAATCCCAGTTGCTGCTGATCGCCGCGGCGATCGCCACGGTGTATATCGTGCTCGGCGTGCTGTATGAAAGCTACATCCACCCGCTGACCATACTGTCCACCCTGCCCTCGGCCGGGGTGGGCGCGCTGCTGGCGCTGGAGCTGTTCGGCGCGCCGTTCAGCCTGATCGCGCTGATCGGCATCATGCTGCTGATTGGCATCGTGAAGAAAAACGCCATCATGATGGTCGACTTCGCCCTCGACGCCCAGCGCAACGGCGGCATCAGCGCCCGCGAGGCGATTTTCCAGGCCAGCCTGCTGCGCTTTCGGCCGATCATGATGACCACGCTGGCGGCGCTGTTTGGCGCGCTGCCGCTGGTGCTGACCAGCGGCGACGGCGCCGAGCTGCGCCAGCCGCTCGGCATCACCATCGCCGGCGGGCTGGTGATGAGCCAGCTGCTGACGCTGTATACTACGCCGGTGGTTTACCTGTACTTTGACCGGCTGCAGATGAAATTCCGCCGCGGCAAGAAACTGGATCCGTTGCCCCAATAATGGCCGAACGATGCTGATGAAACACACTGCCACGGTGCAGTGGCAACTCTGGATAGTGGCGTTCGGCTTCTTTATGCAGACGCTGGACACCACCATCGTCAACACCGCCCTGCCCTCGATGGCCGTCAGCCTGGGGGAAAACCCGCTGCGCATGCAGTCGGTGATCGTCTCTTACGTGCTGACGGTGGCTGTGATGCTGCCCGCCAGCGGCTGGCTGGCGGACCGGGTCGGCGTGCAGCGGGTGTTTTTCAGCGCCATCGTGCTGTTCACCCTCGGCTCTATCCTGTGCGCCCGCGCGGAAACCCTCAACGAGCTGATCGCCTCGCGGGTCATCCAGGGCGTCGGCGGCGCGATGATGGTGCCGGTCGGCCGGCTGACGGTAATGAAAATCGTGCCGCGCGAGCAGTATATGGCGGCGATGACCTTCGTCACCCTGCCGGGGCAAATCGGCCCGCTGATGGGGCCGGCGCTGGGCGGTTTTTTGGTGCAGTACGCCAGCTGGCACTGGATTTTCCTGATCAACATCCCGGTCGGCATCGCCGGCGCCATCGCCACCCTGCTGCTGATGCCCAACTACCAGATGCAGACGCGGCGCTTCGACATCAGCGGCTTCATCATGCTGGCGATCGGCATGGCGACGCTGACGCTGGCGCTGGACGGCCACAAGGGCATGGGGCTTTCCGGCCTGACCGTCGCCGGGCTGGTGGCGCTGGGCGCGGCGGCGCTGGCGGGCTACTGGTGGCACGCGCAGGGCAACGGCCGGGCGCTGTTCTCGCTGCGTTTATTCCGCACCCCAACCTATAAAATAGGCCTGATCGCCAGCCTGCTCGGCCGCATCGGCAGCGGCATGCTGCCGTTTATGACGCCGCTGTTCCTGCAGGTAGGCATGGGCTTCTCCCCGTTCCACGCCGGGCTGATGATGATCCCGATGATCATCGGCAGCATGGGCATGAAACGCATCGTGGTGCAGGTGGTCAACCGCTTTGGCTACCGCAAGGTACTGGTGGCCGCCACGCTGATGCTGGCGCTGCTCAGCCTGAGCTTCCCGCTGGTGGCGATGCTGGGCGGGGTCTGGCTGCTGCCGCTGGTGCTGTTCTTGCAGGGCATGGTCAATTCGCTGCGCTTCTCGGCGATGAACACCCTGACGCTGAAGGATCTGCCGGACCGGCTGGCCAGCAGCGGCAACAGCCTGCTGTCGATGGTGATGCAGCTGTCGATGAGCCTGGGCGTCAGCGTGGCCGGCATTCTGATCGGCAGTTTCGCCCATCATCAGGTGGTGGCCGACAGCCCGGCCATTCACAGCGCATTCATTTATAGCTACTGTTGCATGGCGCTCATCATCGCCCTGCCCGCGCTGGCTTTCGCCCGGGTGCCGGCCGATACCGCGCCAAACCGCACCCTGACCAAAGAGCCGGGCACCGGCTCAACGAGGCTTCAATGAAGATAGGCATTACCGGGAAGCTGTTCCTGGCCATTTTGGCCACCTGCCTGCTGGTGTTGATCACCATGCACTGGGGGGTGCGCGTCAGCTTTGAACGCGGCTTTATCGATTACATCAAACACAGCAACGAACAGCGCATCAGCATGCTGGGCGAAGCGCTGGAAGAGCAATACGGCCGCCACGGCAACTGGGTGTTCCTGCGCAACAACGATCAGGTGGTTTATCAGATCATGCGCTCGTTCGAACAGAACAGCGACAGCAGCCACAACCTGCCGCCCAAGGGCTGGCGCACCCAGTTTTGGGTGGTGGACAGCCAGTTCAACCGGCTGGTGGGCCATTCCGGCCCGGTGCCGAAGGAAGGGCCGCGCCTGCCGATCCGCTACAACAACGAGATCGTCGGCTGGGTGATCACCACCCCGGTAGAGCGCCTGACGCGCAATACCGACATCAACTTCGATCGCCAGCAGCGGCGCACCAGCTGGATTATCGTCGCGCTGTCCACCCTGCTGGCGGCGGCGGTGACCTGGCTGCTGTCGCGCGGCATGCTGGCGCCGGTCAAACGCCTGGTGGCCGGCACCCACCGGCTGGCGGCGGGGGATTTTACCGCCCGCGTGGCGGTCAGCAGCCAGGACGAGCTGGGCCGGCTGGCGCAGGACTTCAACCAGTTGGCCACCTCGCTGGAAAAAAACGAACAGATGCGCCGCGCCTTTATGGCCGACGTGTCGCACGAGCTGCGCACCCCGCTGGCGGTGCTGCGCGGCGAGCTGGAGGCGCTGCAGGACGGCGTGCGCCAGCCGACCGCCGCCTCGCTCAGCTCGCTGCAGGCCGAGGTGTCGACCCTGACCAAACTGGTGGATGACCTGCACCAGCTCTCGCTCTCCGACCTCGGCGCGCTGGCCTACCGCAAATCGACGGTCGACTGCGTGCACCTGCTGCTGATCGCCGTCGCCGCCTTCCGCGAACGCTTCCGCGCCAAAGGGCTGGAGATCGTCACCCGTTTGCCGGCTCAGGCGCCGCTGTTCGGCGACCCGGATCGGCTCAATCAGCTGTTCAACAACCTGTTGGAAAACAGCCTGCGTTACACCGACGCCGGCGGCAAGCTGGAGATCGGCGCAGAGCTGCAGCCGGGCCGGCTGCTGATTTACTGGCAGGACAGCGCGCCCGGCATCAACGATCAGCAGCTGGTGCGCATTTTCGAACGCTTCTACCGCGCCGAAGGTTCACGCAACCGCGCCAGCGGCGGTTCCGGCCTGGGGCTGGCGATCTGTCATAATATCGTCGAAGCGCACGACGGGAAGATCGCCGCGCAGCACTCGCCTTTGGGCGGCGTGCGGATTACAGTAGAATTTGCCACCCCGAATAAAAATAAGGCGCCATGATGGAATCTCTGAATCAACCGCTGCAAATCATGATTGTCGAAGACGAGCCCAAGCTGGGCCAACTGCTGGTGGATTACCTGCAGACGGCGGGCTACGCCACCCACTGGCTGACCAACGGCAGCGAGGTGGTGCCGGCGGTGCAGCAGCAACCGCCGGCGCTGATCCTGCTGGATCTGATGCTGCCGGGCAGCGACGGCCTGACGGTATGCCGCGACCTGCGCCGCTTTACCGACGTGCCGGTCGTGATGGTGACGGCGAAGATCGAAGAGATCGACCGCCTGCTGGGCCTGGAGATCGGCGCCGACGATTACATCTGCAAGCCTTACAGCCCGCGCGAAGTGGTGGCGCGGGTGAAAACCATTCTGCGCCGCAGCTACCGGCCGCAGGAGATGGCGCGGGAAGACTCTCTGCTGCACATCGACGAGCCCCGCTTTCAGGCCAGCTATCAGGGGCAGATGCTGGATTTGACGCCGGCGGAGTTCCGCCTGTTGAAAACCCTGGCCAGCCAGCCGGGCAACGTATTTTCACGCGAGCAGCTGCTGAACAATCTCTATGACGATTACCGGGTGGTCACCGACCGCACCATCGACAGCCACATCAAAAACCTGCGGCGCAAGCTGGAGCTGATCGACGGCGAAAAATCCTTTATCCGTTCGGTATACGGCGTGGGTTACCGCTGGGAGGCCGAGCCCTGCCGGCTGGTGAACGGGCTGTAAGCCCGGTTGCTGAGCCCAGCCTTCGCTCGGCGCCCCACGCAACTTTGCGCTATTCCCCCCTCCTCCGTTAGCTTCCCGTGCTGCAGCGGCATCCGCTGCGCGAAACTCAAGGCCGGCGCAAAAAACCGCGCGTTTTTTAGTCTATGCTTGCGCTGGTGAAGTTTATTAGCCGCCGATTTTCAAGCTATTGGCTACACTTACATCACCTATCGGAACCAACAGGAGAAGAACCATGGCAATCGGTCATTATGAGCTGAAAAAAGCAAAGAACGGACAGTATCACTTCAACCTGAAAGCCAGTAACGGCGAGATCATTCTGGCCAGCGAGATGTACGCCAGCAAAGCGTCGGCGGAAAACGGCATCGCCTCGGTGCAAACCAACTCGCCGCACGAGGCGCAATATGAATTGAAGCACAGCAACAGCAACCAGCCGTACTTTGTGCTGAAAGCCAAGAACCATCAGGTGATCGGCGTCAGCGAAATGTACAGCTCCGAAAGCGCGGCCAAAAACGGCATTCAGTCGGTCATTAAAAACGGCCCGGCCACCGACGTGCGTGATTTAAGCGCCTGATTTCGCCTTTCCTCGCGCGCGGTGGCCCCATCGCGCGTTTTTCTCATGACCAGGATCAATCTCCCCTGAATAAATCCGGTTAACTGCTGATTTATTGCCGCGCTGCCGCTACAATTCCCCGCTTTTACTGCACCATTGGGTGGTGTAGTACTGACCTGAAATCAGACCGAGACAGACTATGTTTACACCGGAACTTCTCTCTCCGGCCGGAACGCTGAAAAACATGCGTTACGCCTTCGCCTATGGCGCCGATGCGGTTTACGCCGGCCAACCGCGCTACAGCCTGCGGGTACGCAACAACGAGTTCAACCACGAAAACCTGGCGCTGGGCATCAACGAAGCCCATGCGCTCGGCAAGAAGTTTTACGTGGTGGTGAACATCGCCCCGCACAACGCCAAGCTGAAAACCTTTCTGCGCGATCTGAAGCCGGTGATCGACATGGGCCCGGATGCGCTGATCATGTCCGATCCCGGCCTGATCATGATGGTGCGCGAAGCCTTCCCGCAGATGGATATCCACCTGTCGGTGCAGGCCAATGCGGTCAACTGGGCGACGGTGAAGTTCTGGCAGCAGATGGGGCTGACCCGGGTGATCCTGTCGCGCGAGCTGTCGCTGGAAGAGATCGCCGAAATCCGCGCCCAGGTGCCGGAGATGGAGCTGGAGATCTTCGTGCACGGCGCGCTGTGCATGGCCTATTCCGGCCGCTGCCTGTTGTCGGGCTATATCAACAAGCGCGATCCCAATCAGGGCACCTGCACCAACGCCTGCCGCTGGCAGTACAAGGCCGAGGAAGGCAAGGAAGACGACACCGGCAATATCGTGCACATGCACGAGCCGATCCCGGTGCAGAACGTGGAACCGACGCTGGGCATCGGCGCGCCGACCGACCAGGTGTTTATGCTGTCCGAAGCGCAAAAACCGGGCGAGTACATGAGCGCCTTCGAGGATGAGCACGGCACCTACATCATGAACTCCAAGGATCTGCGCGCCATCCAGCACGTGGAGCGCCTGACGCAGCTTGGCGTGCATTCGCTGAAGATCGAAGGGCGCACCAAATCCTTCTACTACTGCGCACGCACCGCGCAGGTCTATCGCCGGGCGATCGACGACGCCGTCGCCGGCAAGCCTTTCGACCCCAGCCTGCTCACCACGCTGGAAGGCCTGGCGCACCGCGGCTATACCGAAGGCTTTCTGCGCCGCCACGTGCATGAAGCGCAGCAGAACTACGATTACGGTTCGTCGCTGTCCGAGCGCCAGCAGTTCGTCGGCGAATTCACCGGCGTGCGGCGCGACGGCTGGGCCGAGGTGGACGTGAAAAACAAATTCATGCTCGGCGACAGCGTAGAGATGATGACCCCCGGCGGCAACGTGTCGTTCAGGCTGGAGAGCATGCGCAACAAGAAGGACGAGCCGATTGAGGTGGCGCCGGGCAACGGCCACATCGTTTATTTGCCGATCCCGCAGGATATCGATCTCAATTACGCGCTGCTGATCCGCAATTTGGCGGACGGAAATAGCCCCGAGGCGTAAAAATTCTAATCGCCATCATGAGGTGGCGATTTTTAGCAAATATTAGAATTGGATCACATCAATGTGCGCGCAGCTTGGTTACCATCTGCCTGCTTAAAACGAATAACGAAAATATCTGCATAGCAATACTAGGAACCACCTCCTTAGCCAGCCCAATCTCCCTTGGGCTGGCTTTTTCTTTGCCACGGCGGCCATTCCGCCCCCTGCGAATCGGCCTGTGTATTATTTTCATTTAATCCAGCTTATTCGTTTGAATAACGCAAACAGGTAAACATCGATATATAAACAGCGCTATAACGATGAATAACCTGCCCGGATAAAATGCGACTGCGTTGCCACTGCAAATATCCTATTAAGCCAATCCGACAGAAATAATCACTGCCGGACGAACCAACATCAGAATTAACTGAATATTCCGATGGTTTGCCGCCGACGGGTAGTTTATCGTTGGTCATCATCTGTTTTCAGCCGGGGATATCGGGAATGCATCAACCAGCACCAGCGCTGCTTATCATCAATGGAAAAGGCGCCGGCAACGAAGAGCTGCGCCTCGCCGTGCAACGGCTGCGTGAAGAACAGCTGACCCTGCACGTGCGCGTCACCTGGGAACACGGCGACGCCGCGCGCTACGTCGAAGAAGCCGTCCGGCTGGGCGCCGGCACGGTCGTGGCCGGCGGCGGCGACGGCACCATCAATGAAGTGGCCGCCGCGCTGGTTCAGTTGCCGGCCCCGCACCGGCCCGCGCTGGGCATTCTGCCGCTCGGCACCGCCAATGATTTCGCCGTGGCCTGCAATATTCCGCTGGCGCCGGAACAGGCGCTGCAGCTGGCGATTAAGGGCCGCGCGGTGCCGATCGACCTGGCGAAGGTCAACGATCGGCGCTATTTCATCAACATGGCCACCGGCGGCTTCGGCACCCGCATCACCACCGAAACGCCGGAAAAGCTCAAGGCGGCGCTGGGCGGCGTTTCCTACTTCGTCCATGGGCTGCTGCGCATGGACCAGCTGCAGGCCGACCGCTGCGAAATCCGCGGGCCGGACTTCCACTGGTCGGGCAATGCGCTGGTGATCGGCATCGGCAACGGCAAACAGGCCGGCGGCGGCCAGCAGCTGTGCCCGGACGCGCTGATCAACGACGGCCTGCTGCAGCTGCGGCTGCTGATGGCCGACGAACTGCTGCCGGCGCTGGTGGCCGCCCTGTTCAGCGACGAAGAGAACAAGAACATCATCAGCGCCGCGCTGCCGTGGCTGGAGATCGACGCGCCGCATGAAATGACCTTTAACCTCGACGGCGAGCCGCTGAAGGGCCGGCACTTTCGCATCGAGGTGCTGCCGCAGGCCATCGAGTGCCGCCTGCCGCCCAACTGCGCCCTGCTGGGCTGACTGACCGGGCGCAGCCTGCTCTGCGCCCCTTGCCTTTCCCGATCCGCCGTTTCCCCCGCAGCGATTAAATGTGATCCCTCCCGGCAAATTCGTCATTTCATACTTGTATGGTAGTTAGTTCATGGCGTATTTTTCGCCATTATCTCTACCCGCAGCTACAGGATGTGAAGGTTATGAAAATTGTTAACGCCGAGGTGTTCGTCACCTGTCCGGGCCGAAATTTTGTCACGCTCAAGATCACCACCGACGACGGCATCACCGGCATCGGCGACGCCACGCTGAACGGCCGCGAGCTGCCGGTGGCGTCCTATCTGAAAGATCACGTCTGCCCGCAGCTGATCGGCCGCGATGCGCATCAGATAGAAGACATCTGGCAATTCTTCTACAAGGGCGCCTACTGGCGGCGCGGCCCGGTAACCATGTCGGCCATCTCCGCCGTCGACATGGCGCTGTGGGACATCAAGGGCAAAGCCGCCAATATGCCGCTGTATCAGCTGTTGGGCGGCGCGTCGCGCACCGGCGTGATGGTCTATTGCCACACCACCGGCCACTCTATCGACGAAGTGCTCGACGACTACGCCAGGCATAAAGAGCTGGGGTTCAAGGCGATCCGCGCCCAGTGCGGCGTGCCGGGCATGAAAACCACCTACGGCATGGCCAAGGGCAAAGGCCTGGCCTACGAACCGGCCACCAAGGGCGACTGGCCGGAAGAGCAGCTGTGGTCGACGGAAAAGTACCTCGACTTCACCCCTAAGCTGTTCGAGGCGGTGCGCAACAAATTCGGCTTCGACCAGCACCTGCTGCACGACATGCATCACCGCCTGACGCCGATCGAAGCGGCGCGCTTCGGCAAAAGCATCGAGCAGTACCGGCTGTTCTGGATGGAAGATCCGACCCCGGCGGAAAACCAGGAATGTTTCCGCCTGATCCGCCAGCACACCGTCACGCCGATCGCCGTCGGCGAAGTGTTCAACAGCATCTGGGACTGCAAACAGCTGATCGAAGAACAGCTGATCGACTATATCCGCACCACCCTGACCCACGCGGGCGGCATTACCGGCATGCGGCGCATCGCCGACTTCGCTTCGCTGTATCAGGTGCGCACCGGCTCGCACGGCCCGTCCGACCTGTCGCCTATCTGCATGGCGGCGGCGCTGCACTTCGACCTGTGGGTGCCGAACTTCGGCGTGCAGGAATACATGGGCTATTCCGAGCAGATGCTGGAGGTGTTCCCGCACAACTGGAGCTTCAACGACGGCTATATGCACCCGGGCGACAAGCCGGGGCTGGGCATCGAGTTCGATGAAAAGCGGGCGGCCCGCTACCCCTATGAGCCGGCCTACCTGCCGGTGGCGCGCCTGGAGGACGGCACCTTATGGAACTGGTAAGCGAACGCCGCGGCATGCGCAGCGTAGTGATTGAACAGCCCGGCCGGTTGGCCATCCAGCAACGCGCGCTGCCGCAGCCGGCGGCCGGAGAAGTGCGGGTGAGGGTGAAATTTGCCGGCATCTGCGGCTCCGACGTGCACATCTATCATGGCCACAACCCATTCGCCAACTACCCGCGGGTGATCGGCCACGAATTCTTCGGCCTGATCGATGCGGTGGGCGCCGGCGTCGATCCCCAGCGCATCGGCGAACGCGTCTCGGTCGATCCGGTGGTGAGCTGCGGCCATTGTTACCCCTGCTCGGTCGGCCGCCCCAACGTCTGCACCGAACTGCAGGTGATCGGCGTGCACCGCGACGGCGGCTTCAGCGACTACGCCTGCGCCCCGGCGCGCAACGCCTACCCGATCCCGGCCGCCATCAGCGATCGCCACGCCGCGATGGTCGAGCCCTTCACCATCGCCGCCAACATCACCGCTCATCTGCAGCCCAGGGCCGACGATATCGCGCTGGTCTACGGCGCCGGGCCGATGGGGCTGACGGTGATCCAGACGCTGAAGGGCGTCTATGGCGTCAAACAGGTGATCGTCACCGATCGCATCGTCGAGCGGCTGGAAATGGCGCGGCAGAACGGCGCCGACTGGGCATTCAACAACGCCGAGGCTTCGCTGCCGCAGGCGCTGCTGGAACGCGGCATCCGCCCGACGCTGATCGTCGATGCGGCCTGCCACCCGGCCATTTTGCAGGAGGCGATCGCCCTGGCCTCGCCGGCGGCGCGCATCGGCATCATGGGCTTCTCCGGCGAGGCCTGCACCCTCACCCAACAGAGCATCACCAGCAAGGAGCTGTCGATCTTCTCCTCGCGCCTCAACAGCGCGCGCTTTCCGCAGGTGATCGACTGGATGGCGGCGGGAAAAATCGATCCGCAGCGGCTGATCACCCACTGCCTGCCGGCCGATCGGGTTGAGCAGGCGATGCTGATGTTCGAACGGGATCAGCGCACCTGCTGCAAGGTGTTATTGCAGTTCGATTAATTGTCATCACCGGGGCAACGGGCGGCCTGTGGCCGCCCATGCAGACTACAAAGCATCACGATTAAAACGACACCAAGTGGAGTGCTTTTATGTTTAAAAACCTGCGTTGGACCATCGTATTCCTGCTGTTCATGGTTTACATGATCAACTATCTCGACCGCGTCGCGCTGTCGATTACCGTGCCGATGATCGAAAAAGATCTGATGCTGAACGCCGAGCAGTTCGGCTTCATCTTCGGCAGCTTCTTCTTCGGCTACGCCATTTTCAACTTTATCGGCGGGCTGGCGGTGGACAAGTTCGGCCCCACCCTGGTGCTGGGGGTGGCGGTCGGCCTGTGGTCAATTTTCTGCGGCATGACCGCGGTCGCCACCGGCTTCTACTCGATGCTGATCCTGCGCATCCTGTTCGGCATGGCCGAAGGGCCGATCTGCGCCTCCGCCAACAAAATGATCAACGGCTGGTTCCCGAAGAAGCAGGCGGCGACCGCCATGGGCCTGCTCAGCGCCGGCTCGCCGCTGGGCGGCGCGGTGGCCGGGCCGATCGTCGGCTATCTGGCGCTGGCGTTCGGCTGGCGGCCGGCGTTCATGATCATCTGTTCCATCGGCATCGTCTGGATGCTGGTGTGGTTCTTCGTGGTGGCGGATAACCCGGCGAAGAGCAAACGCGTCAGCGCCGGTGAATTGGCGCTGATCGACCGGCAAAAGCTGGAAAGCCACGGCGAGGAAGAAGAGCTGAGCAACGCCGCCCACGGGCTGGGCTATTATCTGAAGCAGCCGATCATCCTGGTCACCGCCTTCGCCTTCTTCTGCTACAACTATATTCTGTTTTTCTTCCTCAGTTGGTTCCCGTCGTACCTGGTGCAGGCGCATAACCTGAATCTCAAAGAGATGAGCCTGACCACGGTGATCCCCTGGATCGTCGGCTTCGTCGGGCTGGCGCTCGGCGGCTATATCTCCGACAAGATTTTCAACATTACCGGCAAGCTGCTGCTGTCGCGCAAGATAGTGCTGGTGACCAGCCTGTTGGCGGCGGCGGTGTGCGTGGCGCTGGCGGGCGCCGTCAGCAGCGTGGTGCCGGCGGTGATATTGATGTCGGTTTCCATTTTCTTCCTTTACATCACCGGCGCCATTTATTGGGCGATCATTCAGGACGTGGTGCATAAATCCCGGGTCGGCGGCGCCAGCGGCTTTATTCATCTGGTCGGCAGCGTTTCCGGCATCGTCGGGCCGATCGTCACCGGCTACATCGTGCAAAACACCGGCAAGTTCGACAGCGCCTTTATGCTGGCCGGCGGCGTGGCGGCGCTCGGCGCGCTGCTGGTGTTGCTGGTGATCAAAGCGCCGCGCCCTGCGGCGCAGGCGCACACATTAAAACCATAAAACGGCACGGGGCCGCGCGCGGCCCTTTCAGACCTCTTTTCAGGGATATTCAGCATGAGACTTTCCAGCGACAGCGCGCTGCCGGCGGCCATTGCCCGCCCCGGCTACCCGCGTGAACGACTGCAACCGCGCATCGTGCATCTCGGCTTCGGCGCGTTTCACCGCGCCCATCAGGCGCTGTATGCCGAAAAACTGGCCAACGAGCACGCCAGCGATTGGGGCTACTGCGAGATAAGCCTGCAGCACGGCCAGCAAAAGATCGCCGACCTGCAGCGGCAAGAGCTGCTGTACTCGGTGGCGGAGATGGACGACGACGGCTGGCAGGGCCGGGTGATCGGCGTGGTGCGCCAGGCGCTGCATCTGCAGGCCGACGGGCTGGCGGCGGTGCTGGCGGCCATGACGCGGCCCGAAGTGGCCATCGTCTCGCTGACCGTCAGCGAGAAAGGCTATTGCCATCACCCCGCCGGCGGAGACCTGATGACGGACCATCCGGACATCGCGCACGACATCGCGCACCCGCTGCAGCCGCGGTCGGCGCCCGGGTTGATCCTCGCGGCGCTGCGCCTGCGCCGCGAGCGCGGGCTGCCGGCGTTCGCGGTGATGTCCTGCGACAACATGCCGGCCAACGGCCAGGTGACGCGCACCGTGATCACCCAGCTGGCGCAGCGGCAGGACGCCGGGCTGGCCGAGTGGGTACGGCGCGAAGCGGCCTTCCCCTCCACCATGGTGGACCGCATCGTCCCGGCGGTGACGCCGGAAACCCGCCGCCAGCTGCAGAGCCTGCTGGGCGGCATCGACGACGAGATCGGGGTGGCCTGCGAGCCGTTCAGCCAGTGGGTGATCGAAGATAATTTCCCGCAGGGCCGCCCGGCGTGGGAACGGGTCGGCGCCGAGCTGGTGAGCGACGTGCTGCCGTACGAAGAAATGAAGCTGCGCATGCTGAACGGCAGCCATTCGTTCCTCGCCTACCTCGGCTATCTGGCCGGTTATCAGCATATCAGCGACTGCATGCAGGATGCGGATTTCGCGCGCGCCGCGCGCCATTTGATGCTGGCGGAACAGGCGCCGACCCTGCGGCTGCAGGGCGTCGATCTGGCGCAGTACGCCGACTCGCTGCTGCAACGCTACCGCAACCGCGCGCTGAAACACCGCACCGGGCAGATCGCCATGGACGGCACGCAAAAACTGCCGCAGCGGCTGCTGGACGCCATTCGCTGGCATCTGGCGCACGGCGGCAATTTCGCGTGCCTGGCGTTGGGGGTAGCCGGCTGGATGCGCTACGTCAGCGGCCGGGACGAACAGGGCCGGGCCATCGCCATCAGCGATCCGCTGCGCGAACGTCTGGCCGATTTGGTGGCCGGCAGCGAGGAAGGCCGGCCGCGGGTGCTGGCGCTGTTGCAGCTGGAAACGGTATTCGGCCGCGACCTGCCTGACACGCCTGTCTTCGTCAACGCCGTGTGCGAAGCCTATCAACGGCTGCTGGCGCTGGGCGCCAAAGCCGCCGTCGCCGCCCTGCCCACCCACGCCAGCTAACCGGGAGATTCCTGATGACTGCTACTCCGCATAACGCCGTGACCGACGGCAACCAACCGCTGCTGCGGCGCGTCGCCAGCGCCTCGGCGATAGGCACGGCGGCCGAATACTATGACTTTTTCGCCTACGGCACCGCCGCGGTGCTGTTCTTCGGCCAGCTGTTCTTCCCCAACGCCGATCCGCTGGTCAGTACGCTGGCGGCCTTCGCCACCTATGCGGTCGGTTTTCTGGCCCGCCCGCTGGGGGGTATCGTATTCGGCCACATCGGCGATAAGGTCGGGCGCAAGAAAGCGCTGGTGATCACCATTCTGATCGTCGGCCTCGGCACCTTCTGCATCGGCCTGTTGCCGACCTATGAAAAAATAGGCATCTGGGCGCCGGTCGCGCTGATTTTCATCCGCGTGCTGCAGGGCTTCGGCGTCGGCGGCGAGCAGGCCGGCGCGGTGCTGATGACCGCCGAATACTCGCCGCCGGCGCGCCGCGGCTTCTACGCCAGCTGGGTGCAAATCGGCGCGCCGGCCGGCTTTCTGTTGCCGTCCGGGCTGTTCGCCCTGTTGACCGCCCTGCTGTCGCCGGCGCAGATGCTCGACTGGGGCTGGCGCATTCCGTTCCTGCTCAGCCTGCTGCTGGTGATTGTCGGGCTGTTCATTCGCCTGAAGATCGACGAGTCGCCGGTCTTCACCCAGATCCGCGCCACCAAGGCGGTGGAAAGCCGGCCGGTGGTGGAGGTGGCCCGCACCTACCCCGGCCTGATCGGCAAAGGGGTGTGCGCCAAGCTGATCGAAGCCTGCGCCTTCGCCATGTTCACGGTGATCGTGCTGGCCTACGGCAAGGCTAACCACCTCGATGAAAGCATTCTGCTGGAGGCGATGATCGTGGCGGTGGTGCTGGAAATTTTCGCCATCCCGCTGATGGGCCACCTTTCCGACCGGCTGGGCCGCAAACCGGTCTACATCGCCGGCGCGCTGCTGCAGGTGATCTGCATAGTGCCGTTCTTTATGGCCATCAACCTCGACAATTATTGGGTGACCCAGATCGCCATGATCCTGGTGCTGACGCTCGGCCACAGCATGTGTTACGCCCCGCAGGCGTCCTACTTCCCCGAGCTGTTCCCGACCCGCATTCGCTGCAGCGGCATCGCGCTGATCTGGCAGACAGGATCGCTGATCGGCAGCGGTGTGCTCGGGCTGGTGGCGGTGAAAATCCTGCAGGTGACCGGCGGCCACTACTACGGCCTGGCGGGCTACATGATGGTGTTGGGGGTGGTGTCGGCCATCGGCCTGAGCCTGATGCCGGAAACCGCGCCGCAGCGGCGCAAACAGGAATATCAGGACTGGCATCATTAAGTTGGCCTATTCGGCGGGTGGATTTATCCACCCGCCGTCAGACAATAATCTGCTAGTATGGTGGCATTCGAATTCCAGCCTGATGCCTGATTGACGCCATGTCTGAAACGTACAGTCTCACCAACACCGTCCCGGTCAACCAGCAGATCTACCGTTTCCTGCGCAAGGATATTGTCGACTGCAGCATTCCTCCCGGCACCCTGCTGTCCGAGAAAGAGATCTCCACCCGTTTCAACGTTTCGCGCCAGCCGGTGCGCGAGGCCTTTATCAAGCTGGCGGAAGCCGGGCTGGTGCAGATCCTGCCGCAGCGCGGCACCTTCGTGATGAAGATCTCCGCCAAGCGGGTGGCCGACGGGCGTTTTATCCGCCAGGCGGTGGAGTGCGCCATCGTGCGCCGCGTGGCGCAGCGCATCACGCCCGAACAGCTGATGACGCTGGAGCATAATCTGCATCGCCAGGAGCTGGCGGCGCAGAACCGGCAAACGCGCGAATTTCTGGCGCTGGACGATGCGTTCCACCAGCTGCTGACCCAGTTCGCCGACTGCCCGCTGGCCTGGGAAACCATCGAAACCATCAAGGCCACCATGGACCGGGTGCGCTTCCTCAGCCTGAGCGAGGTCTCGCCGCCGGAAAGCCTGATCCAGCAACATTACCGCATTTACGCGGCGCTGAAGGCGCAGGACGCGGATGCCGCCGAACGCGCCATCCACGAGCATCTGCAGGAGATGATCTATTCGATCACGCCGATCGCCCTGCAGAACACCGAGTGGTTCGAGGCAGAATAATCAGTCAGTTATCCCGCCGGGAGCGATCGCTCCCGCGTATTTGGCCGCGCAAATGGCATTTCCTCTCAATCGCATCTATTGTTTCTCCTTGTCACAGCAAGTTCAGTAGTATCGCTTTAACGGCTTCAATCACCGCTTTTACTGCGCCGGTGGTCAGAGACCCTGGGCTGCCGGTGTATGAAAAGCTCAATCAGGAGTAAGTCATGACTGATATAGCACAGTTGTTAGGAAAGGAAGCGGAAGACCTGTTGCAACACCGCTGTACCACTATCCCCGCCGAAAACCTGTACCTGCCGGGCGCCGACTTCGTCGACCGGATCATGATTGATAACAACCGCCCCAATACCGTACTGCGCTCGATGCAAACCCTGCTCAACCACGGCCGCCTGGCCGGCACCGGCTACCTGTCGATCCTGCCGGTCGATCAGGGCATCGAGCACTCCGCCGGCGCGTCGTTCGCCGCCAACCCGCTGTATTTCGATCCGAAAAACATCGTTGAGCTGGCGATCGAGGCCGGCTGCAACTGCGTGGCCTCCACCTACGGCGTACTGGCGTCCGTCTCGCGCCGCTATGCCCACAAGATCCCGTTCCTGGTCAAGCTGAACCACAACGAAACCCTGAGCTACCCGACCCAGTACGACCAGACCCTGTACGCCAGCGTCGAGCAGGCGTTCGACATGGGCGCGGTGGCGGTCGGCGCCACCATTTACTTCGGCTCCGAGCAGTCGCGCCGCCAGATTGAAGAGATCTCTGCCGCCTTCGAGCGCGCGCACGAGCTGGGCATGGTCACCGTGCTGTGGGCCTACCTGCGCAACCCGGCGTTCAACAAGGACGGCGTGGACTACCACTCCAGCGCCGACCTGACCGGCCAGGCCAACCATATCGCCGCCACCATCGGCGCCGATATCGTCAAACAGAAAATGGCGGAAAACAACGGCGGCTACCGCGCGGTGAAATTCGGCTATACCGATGACCGCGTCTACAGCAAGCTGACCAGCGATCATCCGATAGATCTGGTGCGTTACCAGTTGGCCAACTGCTACATGGGCCGCGCCGGGCTGATCAACTCCGGCGGCGCCGCCGGTGAAAACGACCTGCAGGAATCGGTGCGCACCGCGGTCATCAACAAACGCGCCGGCGGCATGGGCCTGATCCTGGGGCGCAAAGCGTTCAAGAAATCGATGACAGAGGGCGTGGCGCTGATCAATGCGGTGCAGGACGCCTATCTGGACAAGCAGGTCACCATTGCCTGAGCCTGGCGACGCGCGGGTTCCCAGCCCGGTTCGCCGGGCTTTTTTGTGCCCGCTCGCCGCTTCCCCCTCGGTAAAACTTCCTTTCCTTTCGATTTAAACTTTCAAAATAAAATATTTATCTTTCAAACTGTGATCTATTTAAAACAAATGGCCGCATAAAGCCACTACTGTAAGGCCCATGGCGACAGAGCCGCGTTTAGCTCCAGGCCATGCCATCCATTACAGGAGAAAAAAATGATTGAGCTAATCACCCACGGCGCCGAATGGTTTATCGGCCTGTTTCAGAAAGGCGGTGAAGTGTTTGTCGGCATGGTGACCGGCATTTTACCTTTGTTGATCAGCCTGTTGGTTATCATGAACGCGCTGATCAAATTTGTCGGCCAGGAACGTATTGAACGATTGGCGCAGCGCTGCGCGGGCAACCCGGTCTCGCGCTATCTGCTGCTGCCGCTGATCGGCACCTTTGTCTTCTGCAACCCGATGACCCTCAGCCTGGGGCGATTCATGCCGGAGAAATACAAGCCCAGCTACTACGCCGCGGCCTCTTACAGCTGCCACTCGATGAACGGTCTGTTTCCGCACATCAACCCCGGCGAGCTGTTCGTGTACCTCGGCATCGCCAGCGGCCTCACCACCCTCGGCCTGCCGCTCGGCCCGCTGGCGGTGAGCTATTTCCTGGTGGGTCTGTTCACCAACTTCTTCCGCGGCTGGATCACCGACCTCACCACCAGCCTGTTCGAACGCAAGATGGGCATCCGCCTGGATCGCCAGGTGCAACTTTAATCGTGGAGCGCAGCATGAGTGCTTATATCCGTATTGAAAAAGGCGCCAGCGGCTGGGGCGGCCCGTTAGAGCTGCCGATCGAGCCCGGCAAGAAAGTGGTGTACATCACTGCCGGCACCCGGCCTTCGATCGTCGATCGCCTCAGCGAATTGACCGGCTGGCCCGCCGTCGACGGTTTCAAGGAAGGCGAACCGCCGGCGGAAGAGATCGGCGTGGCGGTGATCGACTGCGGCGGCACCCTGCGCTGCGGCCTGTATCCGAAGCGCCGCATTCCGACGGTCAACATTCACGCCACCGGCCAGTCCGGCCCGCTGGCGCAGTTTATCCTCGAAGACATTTACGTTTCCGGCGTGCGCGACCACAACATCAGCCGGGTGGAAAGCGGCCCCGCGGCGGCCGCGCAGGCGGCGCCCAAGGCCCGCGAGTACGACGCCGGCAAGAAGATCACCGAACAGAGCGACGGCCTGCTGGCCAAGGTCGGCATGGGCATGGGCTCGGTGGTGGCGGTGTTCTTCCAGGCCGGGCGCGACACCATAGATACGGTGCTGAAGACCATTTTGCCGTTTATGGCGTTCGTCTCGGCCCTGATCGGCATCATCATGGCCTCCGGCCTCGGGGACTTTATCGCCCACGGCCTGACGCCGCTGGCCAACAGCCCGATCGGGCTGGTGACGCTGGCGCTGATCTGTTCATTTCCGCTGCTGTCGCCGTTCCTCGGCCCCGGCGCGGTGATCGCCCAGGTGATCGGCGTGCTGGTCGGGGTGCAGATCGGCCTCGGCCATATCCCGCCGCAGCTGGCGCTGCCCGCGCTGTTCGCCATCAACGCGCAGGCGGCCTGCGACTTCATTCCGGTCGGTCTGTCGCTGGCGGAAGCCAAGCAGGACACCGTGCGGGTCGGCGTGCCTTCGGTGCTGGTCGGGCGCTTTCTGACCGGCGCGCCGACGGTGCTGCTGGCCTGGGCCGCTTCGGCCTTCATTTACCAATAAGTTGCCTTGCAGGGAGAACCTCATGCACACCATTTTCCACACCACCATCACGCAGATCGGCGACTGCGCCCGCGATGCGCTGCAGGACGACATGCTGATCACCTTCCGTGAAGGCGCGCCGGCGGACATCGAAGCGTTCTGCTTTATCCACCGGCACGGCGCGACCACCGGCGAACTGCAGGCCGGCGGCGTGATGGAGCTGGCGCAGCGGCGCTACGCCATCACCGCCGTCGGCAGCGTCGCCACCCAGAACCTGCGTGAGCTGGGGCACGTCACCGTGCGCTTCGACGGTGAAAGCCAGGCCGAATTTCCGGGTTCGATCCACGTATCCGGCCCAACGCCGGCCGATATTCCGGTCGGCAGCACGCTGTCATTTATCGCATAAGGAGTAGAGCATGTCTGAAGTAGCTGTAGTGATTGGCGGCGGCCAAACGTTAGGCGCATTTTTATCTCACGGCCTGGCGCAAGCGGGCTACCGCGTGGCGGTGGCCGATTTGAACGCCGACAACGCCCACCGGGTGGCGCAGCAGATTAACGACGAATACGGCGCCGGCAGCGCCTGCGGCTTCCAGGCCGACGCCACCGATGAACGGAGCGTGATTGCGCTGGCGGCGGCGGTCGACCGGCAGTTCGGCCAAACCCATTTGCTGGTGTACAGCGCCGGCATCGCCAAGGCGGCGCCGATCACCGACTTTTTGCTGGGCGACTTCGACCGCTCGCTGCAGGTCAACCTGGTGGGCTATTTCCTCTGCGCCCGCGAGTTTTCCCGCCTGATGATCCGCGACGGCATCGCCGGGCGCATCATTCAAATCAACTCCAAATCCGGCAAAGTGGGCAGCAAGCACAATGCCGGCTACAGCGCGGCCAAGTTCGGCGGCGTGGGGCTGACGCAGTCGCTGGCGCTCGATCTGGCGGATTACGGCATCACCGTGCATTCGCTGATGCTCGGTAACCTGTTGAAGTCGCCGATGTTCCAGTCGCTGCTGCCGCAGTACGCGCAAAAGCTGGGCATCGAGCCGGACCAGGTCGAGAAATACTACACCGACAAAGTGCCGCTGAAGCGCGGCTGCGACTACCAGGACGTGCTGAATACCCTGCTGTTCTACGCCAGCGACAAGGCGTCGTATTGCACCGGTCAATCGATCAACATCACCGGCGGCCAGATAATGTTCTGACGCCCGCACCGCCCCCCGCACCTCAACGGGGGGCTACGGAGGCTTTATGACTCAAGCATTGATTCTCTTCGCGGTGCTGGCCTGGCTGCTGCAAATCGCCCTCGGCTGGTGGCAGCTGCGGCGCTTCAACCGCGCCTTCGATCGCCTGTGCCGGCTCGGCGCCGTCGGCGTGGGGCGCTCCGGCGGCCGTTTCCGCCCGCGGGTGGTGCTGGCGCTGGCCTTCGACGCCGATCGCCGGGTATGCGGCAGCATGCTGATGCGCGGCCTGACCATCTTCGCCCGGCCGCAGCCGCTGACGCATCTGCACGGCCTGCACCAGCGGGATTTGCGCCCGGATGTGATCTTCCCCGAGGATCGCGCATGCCGGTCTGCACTATCGTTAGCGATTGCACCCAAATCATGATATTTTCACATTAAAAGACATTACCTTTCATATTGAATTATTCGCTGAGGGGAAATGCTCAACTCTTGTGAACGGGAATCGCGATGAAACCAAAGCAGCGGCAGGCCGCTATCCTTGAATATCTGCAGCGGCATGGCAAAACGGCAGTGGACGCCCTGGCCGAGCATTTCTCCACCACCGGCACCACCATTCGCAAGGACCTCACCCTGCTGGAAGACGAAGGTGAAGTGATCCGCACCTACGGCGGCGTGGTGCTCAGCCGCGACGACGGCGACCAGCCGATCGACCGAAAAACCCACATCAATACCGAAAAGAAACGCCAGATCGCCTATGCCGCCATCAAACTGATCGACGACGGCGATTCGCTGATCTTCGACGCCGGCAGCACGGTGCTGCAGATGGTGCCGCATCTGGCGCAGTTCAATAACATCACGGTGATGACCAACAGCCTGACCATCGTCAATGCGCTGGTGGAGCTGGATAACGATCAGACTATCCTGATGCCCGGCGGCACCTACCGCAAAAAATCGGCGTCGTTCCACGGCAGCCTGGCGGAGTCGGCCTTCCAGCAGTTCAGCTTCGACAAGCTGTTCATCGGCGCGGACGGCGTCGACCTCAACGCCGGCGTCACCACCTTCAACGAGGTGCACAACGTCAGCAAGGCGATGTGCGAGGCCGCCGGGCGCATTGTTTTGCTGGTGGATTCGTCGAAGTTCGGCCGCAAAAGCCCGAACGTGGTGTGCGATTTGGGCGCCGTCGACACGCTGATCACCGATAAAGACATCAATCCGGACTATCTCGCCGCATTGCAGGCAAAAGGCATCAATATCATTCTGGTAGGAGACCCCGATGAGTAACGCGAACGCCCTGATCACCTTCGCCCGCGAAACGCTGGAAATCGAGCTGACCGAAGCGCAGCGCCTGCTGGCGCGGCTGGACGACAACTTCGTCTGCGCCTGCGAACTGCTGCTGAACTGCCGCGGCAAGGCGGTGATTTCCGGCATCGGCAAATCCGGCCACATCGGCAAGAAGATCGCCGCTTCGCTGGCCAGCACCGGCACCCCGTCGTTCTTCGTTCACCCGGCGGAGGCGCTGCACGGCGATCTCGGCATGATCGGCGCCGACGATGTGGTGGTGTTTATCTCTTACTCCGGCCGCGCCAAAGAGCTGGATCTGATCCTGCCGCTGTTGGCGGAGAACGGCATTCCGGTGATCGCCATCACCGGCGGCAAAGAGTCGCCGCTGGCGCAGGGCGCAGCCTGCGTACTGGACATCAGCGTGGAGCGCGAAGCCTGCCCGATGGGGCTGGCGCCCACCTCCAGCGCGGTGAATACCCTGATGATGGGCGACGCGCTGGCGATGGCGTTGATGCGCCAACGCGGTTTCAACGCCGAGGACTTTGCCCGCTCGCACCCGGGCGGCAGCCTGGGCGCACGCCTGCTGAACCGGGTGCATCACCTGATGCGCACCGGCGATCGCCTGCCGAAGGTCAGCGAAAGCGCCAACGTGATGGAGGCGATGCTGGAACTGAGCCGCACCGGGCTGGGGCTGGTGGCGGTATGTGATGCGCAGCGGAAGGTGGTGGGGGTATTTACCGACGGCGACCTGCGCCGCTGGCTGGTGAAGGGCAACAGCCTGCAGGATGCGCTGAGCCCGGCGATCACCCGCCCCGGCTACCGGCTGCCGGAACAGTGGCGCGCCGGCGAAGCGCTGGAGGCCCTGCACGAACAGCATATCAGCGCCGCGCCGGTGGTCGACCTGGAGGGCGTGCTGGTGGGCGCCATCAACCTGCACGATCTGCATCAGGCCGGCATCGGCTGACTCCCGGGCATGGGGCGCGGCGAACCGCGCCCCTGCGGGGTTACTTCCAGTCGGGATTATCCTCGAACTGTTTCTTCAGCAACGCCTTGATGTCATCGTTCGGCTTGCCGAGCCACTGATAGCGGGCGTATTTCTTCGGATGATCGATAGCCTCTGGCCGGTTTTCCACCTCGACGCGCACGCCCCAGGCCTGCGATTTGTCCTCTTTGAACGCCACGATCAAAAAGTTGTTGGCGCAGTCATGCGGCTTGCACAGGTTGCCCACCAGATAGTTCTGCCCCTGCCAGCTCAGGCTCTGCGCCGGCGTCGAGGTGCCGATGCCCTTGCGCGCCCAACCCGGCAGCCTGGCCTGCCCCTTCACCATATTCTGCCAGCTGGTTTGATAACCCGGCTGCTGGATCACGTCCGAGGTGGTGACGATCTGCTGGGCGAAGCCGCCCGCGCTGAAGCTGAGTAACGCGCCGAAAACGGCGCTGCGGAGTGCACGTTGTCCTGTCATGGCCCTTCTCCCTTGTTGAGTCCGATCACGCCCGGCGGCCGCCGGGCCTAGATCCAGTCAGACCACAACGACGGCGAAAAGTTGGATCACCACCAGGCGTGGAAATGATGCACCGGCCCGATGCCGTGCCCCACTTCCAGCGTATCCGCCTGCTGCAGCGCCTTTTGCAGATAGTCCTTGGCGGCGGCGACGGTCGCCGCCCAGTCATCGTGACGCGGGCGCAGCGCGGCCAACGCCGCCGACAGCGTGCAGCCGGTACCGTGCGTATGGCGAGTGGCGACGCGCGGCGCGGTAAAGCGTTGCTCCTGCCCGGCGGCAAACAGCCAGTCCGGGCTTTCGCTTTCGCTCAGGTGGCCGCCCTTCATCAGCACCGCCTGGCAGCCCATCGCCAGCAGCGCCCGCCCCTGCTCGCGCATCTGCCGCTCGTTTTCCGCCGGGGCGCACTCCAGCAACGCCGCCGCTTCGGGCAGGTTCGGCGTGATGATCGACACCAACGGCAGCAGCTCGCGACGGATCGAGTCCACCGCCTCCGGCGCCAGCAGCGGATCGCCGCTTTTCGCCAGCATCACGGTATCCAGCACCACAAACGCCGGCCGATAATGGCGCAGCCGCTCGGCCACCGCCTGCACGATCGCCGCGTTGGCCAACATGCCAATTTTGGCGCTGTCGATGCGCAGGTCGCTGAACACCGAATCCAGCTGGGCGGCAACGAACGCCGGTTCAATCTGGTAAACCGACTGCACGCCGCGGGTATTTTGCGCCACCAGTGCGGTGATCGCCGAGGCGCCGTACGCGCCCAGCGCCGAGAAGGTTTTCAGATCGGCCTGAATGCCGGCGCCGCCGCTGGGATCGGTGCCGGCGATGGTCAAAGCGTTGATGCGTTTCATTGCAGCTCCTCCGCGCGCAGGCGGTACAGCGCGTCAAGAAACGCCGGGGTAAAGCTGCCCGGCCCGGCGGCAGCGGCGGCAGCCAGGCCGCCGCAGTGCGCCATCACCCGGCAGGCGGTGGCGACGTTATCCAGCCGCTCGCCCGGCAGGCAGCAAAAGGCGGCAACCACCGCCGACAGCGCGCAGCCGGTACCCACCACCCGCGTCATCAGCGCATCGCCGCCGGCGACCGCCCACTCGCGCCGGCCGTCGGTAACATAATCCACCGCGCCGGTCACCGCCACTATTGCGCCGCTGCTGCGCGCCAGCTCGCGTGCGGCGGGCAATGCGGCCAACGAATCGTCGGCGCTGTCCACCCCGCGGCCACTGGCCTGCAGGCCGCCGAGCGCCATGATCTCGGACGCGTTGCCCCTGATCGCCGCCGGTTTCTCATCCAGCAACCGTTTGGCGAACGCGGTGCGATAGGCCAGCCCGCCGACCGCCACCGGATCCAGCGCCCAGGGGGTACCCGCCCGGTTGGCGGCCGCCACCGCCGCCAGCATAGATTCGGCGCGCGGCGCATTGAGGGTGCCGATATTGATCAGCAAAGCGTCGGCCACTGCGCTGAACTGCGCCGCTTCGCTCGGCTCCACCACCATCGCCGGCGAAGCGCCGAGCGCCAGCAAGACGTTGGCCGTGAGCGATTGCACCACCTCGTTGGTCAGGCAGTGGATCAGCGGGGGTCGCTGTTTGAATTGGGTCAGACAGGCCGCGGCGCGGGCGCCGGGTAAAGCATCAGGTCGAGCGAGCATATTCCTCCCAACCGGCGTTCAAGAAGGCGGGTACCGGTTGGGCACCGAGACTTCCCTACGCTGGCATAATCCAGATCAGGTAATACGGGTAAAATCTCAGCCCTAACGGGCACCCCGAGTCAAGAACGCCATTATTGGGCTTGCCGCCGACGAGGTCAATCGCGCTATAGTAGTGGCAAAAAAACAACCAGGAGACGCCATGCAAACAAGACCCTACCGGGAAGCCGATCGCCCGTTCCTGCGCACCCTGTACCTGGCGTCGCGCAAGGCGGCGTTTCCGTGGCGCAATACCGACGGTTACCGGCTGGAGGATTTCGATCGTGCGACGCTGGGCGAAGACATCTGGGTGGCTGAGGAGGGCGGCAAGCTGCTGGGGTTCGTGTCGATTTACCGCGCCGACAACTTCATCCATAACCTGTATGTCGATCCCCTTTTGCCGCCGCGCGGCGTCGGCAGCGCCCTGCTGCAGGCGGCGGAGCGCACCTTCACCGCCACCGGCGCATTGAAATGCCTGGTGAAAAACGAAAAGGCGCTGACGTTCTATCGCAAGCACGGCTGGCGCATCATCTCGACCGGCAACGACGGCGACGAAGACTACTATCTGCTGCACTCTCCGGCCAAATAAGGGCGCCCCCGTTATGCGCGCCCGGGCATAAAACGCAGCGTCAGCCGCCAGAACAGCAGCGCGCTCAGGCTGACGCCGGCCCCCAGCCAGCACACGCCGCTCCAGCCGGCCCAGGCGTAGACGTGGGTGCTGGCGAAGGCGCCCAACCCGCTGCCGACGGCGTAAAACAACATGTAACACCCCACCAGCCGGCTGTGAGACTGCGGATGGGCGCTGAAAATCATGCTCTGGTTCAGCACGTGGATCGCCTGCCCGGCCAGATCCAACAGTACGATGCCCGCCACCAGCCACGCCAGGCCGTGGTTCAACATGCCGAGCGGCAGCCAGGCCAGCGCCAACAGCAGCAGGCACACGCCGCTGGCCAGCTGCCCCAGCCCGCGGTCGGCAAGCTGCCCGGCGCGCATCGCCGCCAGCGCCCCTACCGCCCCCACCAGCCCGAACGCGCCCACCATCGAATGAGAAAAATTAAACGGCGGCCGGCTGAGCGGCAACACCAGCGCGCTCCAGAAAATGCTGAACGTGCCGAACATCAGCAGCGCCAGCATGCCGCGAATCTGCAGCGTGCGATCGCGCAGCAACAGCGTCAGCATCGAGCGCAGCAAGGCCGGATAGCCGAGCGTCGAAGGTGCCAGCTGCGGCGCGGGCAACAGGCGCGCCAGGATCGGCAACAGAACCAGCGTCACCCCGGCGGAGAAAAAGTACACCGTGCGCCAACCGCCGAGATCCGCCAGCGCGCCGGAAAGCGTGCGCGCCAGCAACAGCCCCAGCACCACGCCGCCCTGTGCGGCGCCGACCACCCGCCCGCGCTCATGCGGCGCCGCCAGCGTGGCGGCAAAGGCGATCAGCCCCTGGGTCATCGCGGTGCCCAGCAGCCCCACCAACAGCATCCCCGCCAGCAGCAGCACGCTGCCGTGCGACCAACCCACCGCCAGCAAGGCGGCAATCAACAGCAGCTGCTGGGCGGCCAACAGCCGGTGCCGATTAACCCGATCTCCCAGCGGCACCACCAGCAACAACGCCAGCGCGCAGCCGAGCTGGGTGGCGGCGATCACCATGCCCACCGCCGCCAGGCTGATGTTGAAATCCTCGGCAATGGCGTCCAGCAGCGGTTGGGCATAGTAGACGTTCGCCACGCTGAAGGCGCTGGCGCCGGCCAGCAGCAACACCAGCGAAGCAGGCAGCCGGTTTAACGCGGTACAGCCGGGCTCCAACGATTTATCGCTCATCGTTCGCTCCATTTTGGTTTCATTATTAAACCTAATGAACTTTACGCCCGGAGGTTTTATAATGCAACCAGATCTCGCTGCAGGAGTGGAAAGCCATGAAACGTAAAAGCCTGGAAGACGCGCAGTGCCCGGTGGCGCGCACGCTGGATGTGATTGGCGACTGGTGGTCGCTGCTGATTGTGCGCGACGCCTTCGACGGCGTGCGCCGCTTCAGCGAATTTCAGAAAGGGCTGGGGATGGCCAAGAACATTCTCTCTACCCGGCTGCGTACCCTGGTGGCGCACGGGGTGCTGGAGACGGTCCCGGCTTCGGATGGCAGCGCCTACCAGGAATATGCGCTGACGGCGAAAGGCCGCGCGCTGTTCCCGGTGATCGTCGGCCTGCGCCAGTGGGGGGAAGATTATCTGTTCAGTGAAGGAGAAACGCATTCAACGCTGGTGGAAACCGACGGCGGCCGGCCGATCCCGCGCATGACGCCGACCGGCAGCGGCGGGCAGCCCCTCACCCCGCTCAATACCCGGGTGGTGAAGGTGGGTGAAAACTAAAGGGTAAAAATGGCAAGGCGTGATTAAATGACCTCAGTTGCCAATCTTCATATCACCCTGTTTATCGGATGATATTGAAAACTCTGCGGTAATCAAATGCGAGTCATCGCGATTCAACGCTTCCACATCATAGGCAATCGAATAGTGCCGACCTGAATGAAAGGCATAATCAAATACCGGTAAACACTCACCGTTATCGATATATGCGGGTTCATCTTCAAGCATTTTAATTAACTTATCACCAGCATCACTGTAGATCTGAACGGCAGTAATTTTCTCTCCAGACTTCATCGGAGACAGTACACAAATGCCATTATCCTTAACTGTTACGCTGGTAGGTATGCGTGAAACCATTTTATCACCGGGACCAGGACAACCCGTCAATATAAAAACCGCAGTTAAGATCACATACTTTCCCATACAAATAATCATCCCTTAACGATTTTCTTATAGAGAGGGTGAATATTGCGCAAGTTATCAGCACCTCTGTATTTTCCCATACGCCCCGGCTTCTGATAGTAACGCCACATATCAAGACCATAAACCAACAGCAGCCAGTAGTCAGCCAAAATCGAGGCCTGCTGTTCCAGAGAATAGTCATTAATTATTTTCTTATCAAGAGAATAGCAATAATCAGCAGCCCAACTAAACAAGCCTCGCGTACGCACCCATTGTCCATGTTGGTGCTGCCATACATGGCCTAACTCATGAATAAAGAGATGTTTATCTTCGATCAAAACCGTATTTACAGAGAAATCCTGCTTGTACAACTCCTGCCTGAACCATAATTCGCCGTTCGGTGTCATTGCGTAATTTCTGCTTTGCAGTCCAAACGGAAGATAACTGTCGCAATGTATCCAAACGCGACTATAGACAATGGAATCACCATATACCTTACGAGCCATGGCAATCTCACCCAATGTCATACGCCGCAATATCCCTTCTGCTATTTTCGCACTCATAGCTCATTCCCTGATGCTCATTTCCTGACATTCTAAAGTGTTTTTAAGTGGAAGTAGCGTATGCACGTCTGATTTTAACAACGAATATCGCATAATTTCTAAAGCCAACTCCTTCCCTCGAGTTCAACGATTTGTTATGCACAGCTTTCGCCATCCCCTGCGGGTCAGGTATAGTCCGCGTTTTACGGGGAAACCATGCCGACTCACTCATCCATTCGCCTCAACAAATACATCAGCGACAGCGGTATCTGTTACCACCCCATGCCGATCGTCATATCAAACAGCGCTGCATGACGCCGACCGGCAGCGGCGGGCAACCCCTCACCCCGCTCAATACCCGGGTGGTGAAGGTGGGTGAAGCTTAACGGATGGCATATTGGCGCTGTTCGTTTTATAATCAGCCCAATTACACGCATTGGTACAGGGGTTTAGATGCGCACTAATACACCAGACGGATCGATAAGAAAATCGGTCAATGTATCCCTGCCGCAAGAGCTGTTAGAGCAGGCGCGGCGACATAACTTGAATATTTCTGCAGTGCTGACAGAAGCGCTGACCGAAAAACTCCGGCAAACCAGCCGCGAAGAGTGGCAGGAGCAGAACAAAGCATCTATCGAAGCGGTGAACGCCTTCACTGACGAACACGGCTCATTCACGGATTACCAAAAGGCATTCTGATGGAACAGTTCCACGCTTATGAAAATAAGGGTGCAGGCCATGAAATTTACCCTTACCTCATTAATCTGCAGCACCCGCTGGCCAACATTTTAAAACATGTATTGGTTGCTCCACTGGTAAAACTCGACGACCTCGGCCATCCCCCTCCGGCCAAGATTTGCCCTATCGTCGACATCGCCGGTGAACCCTACATTGCCATGACGCACATGATGGCCGGCATCGACAACAAAGAGCTGGGTGAACCGGTTGCGGACCTCACCGCGCAACGCTATCTGCTGAGCAGCGCCGTCGATTTTTTGATGAATGGCTATTAAATATACTCGATAAATTTGAATGCGAAGAAGGTAAAGGAATTAACTTAATTATAGAAATGATAAATTTAATAACGCCCCTGATATAATATTGATTATCAATGCAAGAAAAGAACATCCCCAGTTCGCTTCGCCATCCCCTGCGGGTCAGGTATAAAACCATGCCGACTCACTCATCCATTCGCCTCAACAAGTACATCAGCGACAGCGGTATCTGTTCCCGCCGCCATGCCGATCGTCATATCAAACAGCGCTGCATGGCGCCGACCGGCAGCGGCGGGCAACCCCTCACCCCGCTCAATACCCGGGTGGTGAAGGTGGGTGAAGCTTAACGGAGAGTATGAAGCGCCGGCTTCCCCAGCGGATTAAGAACCATTCCAGGCATCCGAGCAACAGATAACATCCGCCAAAAACGACAGTTGCAAACCATTCCACATCACCAACGTGGAAAAATTCACTGGCGTCTATCAGCCATGAAGTTTGCCGAGGAGTAAACCATGGAATAGGAAAAAGCTTTATCGTCAAGACGGCCAATATGACGATGGCCATCACATTAGCGAGAAACAGCGCAGATTTTTTCATAACCTTTAATCTCAATAGTGCCATAAGCCCGTAGTCTGGTACCGGGAACTTTTACCGTTTTGGCTTTCAACAGCGCGGCTCGCAATCGACTGAATTCGTTCTGGGAATAGAAGGTTATACACCCTTCTGATAACCCCAGAGGACCGATAGGATGCAACCTGAACTGCCCGCGCATAACGCCGTTAATCCACGTTCTATCGTTAATTGTTCCATCGTCACGGTATAAAGCAAACCAGATATTGTGATCCACGTTAGTTACAAGGTCCTTAAATAGGGTCATCGCCTGCGACTTTAAGCCACCGGAGGGCCTATCTACAATCCAATAGGTACCGGCAGGGATAGCTCCGTTATTGGGAACATCTGTGCAACCAGGCTGGTTTGTATAGTGCTTGTTGCCAGAAAAAACGGAAAACATACCGACCCCCTGGCACAACAATGTGTTTATCTTGTTCCCATTATGAACTAAAAAACAGTTAAGCATTTCATCCCCATCCTTTGGTTGAATTTTGATAATACCCGGCCAAAAGGATTTGATCTATCACATTGATTTAATGAATATTAATTGCAGGGCGTAATAATAAAGACAATAATAGCGACCAAATCTATATCGATGGGGAAAATCTATGCTCTAGCGCCAGTATTTGCTTTCGAACAGCCTTCGCAATCCCCTGCGGGTCAGGTATAGTCCGCGTTTTACGGGGAAACCATGCCGACTCACTCATCCATTCGCCTCAACAAGTACATCAGCGACAGCGGTATCTGTTCCCGCCGCCATGCCGATCGCCACATCAAGCAGGGCAACGTGCTGATCAACGGCAGGCCGGCCGCCGTGGGCGCGCAGGTGCTTGTCGGGGATATCGTGCAAGTGAACGGCCAGCCGATCGCGCCGCGCGCGGCGGAGGAGCTGGTGCTGATCGCACTGAACAAGCCGGTTGGCATCCTCACCAGCATGGGCAAGCACGAGCGGGATAACATCGGCGATCTGGTTAACCACAGCCAACGCATTTTCCCCGTTGGCCGGCTGGATAAGGCCTCTCAGGGGCTGATTTTCCTGACCAACCGCGGCGAACTGGTCAACAAGATCCTGCGCGCCGGCAATAATCACGAGAAAGAGTATCTGGTTACCGTCAACAAGCCGCTGACCGATGAATTTATTCAGGGCATGGGCGCGGGCGTGCCGATACTGGGCAAGGTGACCCAGAAATGCCGGGTGGAGCAAGCGTCCCCGCAGGTGTTTCGCATCATCCTGGTGCAGGGGCTTAACCGCCAAATCCGCCGCATGTGCAAATACTTTGGCTATGAAGTCACCCGGCTTGAGCGGGTGCGCATTATGAATATTGAGCTGGCGGGGTTGCCATTGGGCGAGTGGCGAGATTTGACCGATGATGAGCGAATCACGTTATTTACGCTGTTGGAGCACTCCACGTCGGAAGCAGAGATATCGCCAGGCGCCAACCGCCTGTCGCCCAGCGATATCCCGATATAACTACGCCTCAGACAATCAGAACGACCAGCGGATATTGGCGTTGATCGAATTAACGCGAGTGTCGGAACCGTATTGCCCCTGGTAGCCGATATCCAGCGCGCTGGAACGCGACAGTTTCACGCTCACCCCGACATCCGCCACCATCAGGTTGTCATCCACGGCCTGCCCCTGCGTGATGAAGGCGTCGCTGCCGGCAAATGCCATGCGCGATGAGGTCGTCTTATCGCCGTAGGCATGCTGCCAGCCCAGCGAGCCGTAAAGGCTGACGTTTTTCGGCAGATCTTTCGTACCGCGCACGCCCAGGGTCGAATAGAAGGTATTCATCGTTTCATTGCGGACGCTCAGCGCGGCGGCGCCGCCTTTTTCCTGGAAGCTATCGGTATGCAGGCGGATGTAGCTCAGGTTAACGAAGGGTTCAACGTTGGCGTCCGGCTGCCCAAAACGGTAGCCCGCTTCGGTGAATGCCAGCAGCGAGTCGGCGTCATAGTCCGCCTTGAGCCGGTCAGAGAAATTGCTGAAGTTAACGCTGCGCTCATTCTCGAGCCGGTGCCAGGTGTAACCCAGCGCACCGCGCAAGGAGAAGGCATCCCGCTGCCCTGCGGCATACAGGCCAAGGTGGTAATTATCGCTGTCGGACTTGGAGCTGCGGCTATCGATATCGTAGTCGCCGCGGCTGTACCCCATATATCCCCCAACGCGAACGCTGTGGTCGGCTAATTTGCGATCCGCCCCAATCAGGAAACCGCGCGTGTTGCCGTCCAGCTTGCCCACGTTGTCGTTGCCGCTGTTTCTTACCCAAGAGCCGAAGGTCTGCCCCCAGACGCCATTATTTTCAGCCTGGGCGGGCTGAACCAGCGTCATCGCCAGCGGTGGAACGGGCAGTGAATCATTGTCGAAGGCGCGCAGCATGCGCTGATTCAGCACGCTGAACAGCTGGGTGCTGCCGGCGATCAGGTTGGACTGTATGGACGGATAAACTTCGCCCGACAGCTGATTGAACGCCTCGCGCGCTTGCGGCGCGCTCAGCAGCAATACGGAGTTATACAGCGCCAATGAGGGGCCGCTCTGCGCCAGCGTTGAGAGCGCGCCGGCGGTATTCCACTGGTTGCCGGTTTGCGCCACCGTTTGGAAAATGCCGGGCTTACCCTCGCCCGGGTTCTCGCCGCCCGGATTCTCGCCACCCGGATTCTCGCCGCCCGGGTTCTCGCCGCCCGGATTCTCGCCGCCCGGGTTCTCGCCGCCCGGGTTCTCGCCGCCTTTTTGCGCGATCGTCAGGTCCACGGCGTTGGCGCTGTGCTTGAGCGCCACGTCCAGGAAGGCAGATTTTGAAACGGCCTCGGCGAACTGGCCGTCAATTCCGCCGTCCGAGGTCAAAATGCGGTAGCTTTGGCCGGTTTTATAGCTGGTTTGCGGATCCAGCGCGGTGACCTGCACCTTGGCCTGCTCGCTGATGGTGGTTTTACCCGCAACGACCAGTTTATCGCTGCCGCCGTCGCCGGCGATATCAACGTCGTAGAAGGATTCACCGATAAAGTTCAGATAGCGTTTCAGCGTCAGCGTACCGATATTGCCGTCGCCGGGGGAAATATGGCCGCCGGACTGGATCTCGGTCTGGCCCAGGGTGCCGTTGCCGCCCAGCGTGCCGCCGGATTTGATCGACGCGGCGCTGCTGTAGCCCTGCCCGTTGTTCACGTCAGAACCGGCGGTGGCGTTGAGGATCAACGTGCCGCCATTCTCGGCGCTCAGCGTTTGAATATCGAAAGGGCTGTCTTCTTGCTGCGTATTGATATCGCTGGCGACGATGATTTTGCCGCCGCGGGCGGTCACGTTGGCCTTGAGGCGGGACAGGTCGCCGTTCAGCGTCGTCTGCCCTGAGGCGTTGATGACATCGCCTTCGCCGCTCATCTTGTTGCCGAACACGTAGTCGCCGGCGGTGTGGTTAAAGTACACATAGCTGCCGAACAACCCGCCCCGCAGATTGATCGCCGTTTGGGCGTCGATGCTGCCCGCCCCGCCCGCCGCGCCGAGCGTAGGCTCGGTCAGGCCGGTGCCGGTATCCATATTGCCGCGGCTGCCGATGATCAGCGCGCCGCGGTTCGAGCCGGAGCCGGTGTCGCCCAGCCGCAGCTCATTGGCGCCGGCGGAAAATACGCCGCCGTCCGCCACCGACAGTACGCCGTTGCCGTAGTCGCCGACGTTGACGCTGCTGCCGCTGGTAACGCGCGAGCCGTCGCCGGCGATGTAGAGCTCGGCGGTTTTACGCGCGCCTGAGACGCCCGCCACCTCGATGCTGCCGACGTTGACCGCGCCGCCGTTCAGCACGTCAAGATCGCCGTACAGCGTGAGCGCGCGGCCGACATGCCACTGCGAGTTCTCCCCCGTCACCGTGGCTTTCGGGCTTAGCTTATCGGTCTCGCCGGGCCCGGAACCGTTGCCGATGCGCGCATCGAACGCGGTATTCAGCACCGCGCCGTCTTCGATCGACAGCGTAGAGCGGGCCCCCAGATCGGTGCCGACGCTGAGAAAATTGCTGACGACTCTGGAACCGGCGCCCGTCGCGACAAGATGGCTGTCGTAGCCGCGGTTGGCGCCGACCACGATCTCTTTCGCGCTGGCCAGCGCCCCTGCTTCAACCCGCAACGTACCCAGGCCCAGATTTAAACCGCCGCGCAGAACATATTGATCGTTGACGGCGCTCAATACCGCATTAGGCCCCTGACCGTCACCAGGCTTTCATAAATCAGACCGTCATGCCGGGTACCGATATTGATGTTGTAGCCATTAACTTCGCCATTATCGATCAACAGATCCCCGCTTTGATTGCGGCCGACATAAACCGTACCGGCGTAACTCAGGGGTGCGGTAACACGGGATTCGCCATCAAAAATAGCATCATCGGCGCGCGCCATGTCGGCGGGCCCAATAAATATTAACGGCGCGGAAAAAAGTGCGAGGTAAATGTTGGAAAGCGGTCTTCTTACCGCTAAGTTATGCGATGTTTGATCTTTCATGTTCTATCTCCGGCCCAATTATTTTGGTGCCATCAAAGTTATTATTTATATGAAAAACTCAATGCATGAAGGATGCGTAGCGCGATAAGCGCGGGTGCGGACTGATTGTCATCGAGACGCTAGCTGATTGCCCCCCAGCGCTAACGCCCCGACGCCAAAAATTATCGGAACTGCGGTTCGGCCCTGACTGCCACCCCGGCTCGCGCCTGAGGCGGGTTATTTATGCGTGACGACCGGCGTGCAGGTTGGCGCGCTCAGCGACGGCGCCGAGCCCAGGATCCCCGGCATCATCAACGAGGAGCAGTCGAAGATGCGGCCTTTCTCGGTGGTGGCGCGGTAAGAAAGTTTTTGCCCGCCCAACGCATCGGGCTGAGCGCCGTTAACATTGGTCACGGTAATTTCATCCGATGATCCCAGGCCCAGCATTTTGGCGGTTTCAGCCTGCAGCAACGGAATGGCCTGATCGGTTTTCAATGTCGAACAGCCGGCGACCAGAAGTGTGATACTTAAAGCGATAAGTGGTTTTCTCATAAATTGTCCTTTGTAACCAAACAGTTCAGAATACCGAATGGCTTTATGTTTTCTCTTATCAAAATCCTCGCATAATATATTTCCCTTTCCTAAACAAAAAAACCCTCCTAAAGTAGGGAGGGTGGATAATAAAAAGTCATCAGAAACCATCTGATACGTAAAGCGAAAGGAGAGACCTTTGGGGCAGGATTATGCGCTGGTCATTGATGACCATCCTTTAGTGGCGAGCGGCATCGCTAACTTTCTGAATACGCATTGTCGATTTAAACATACCGGCGTGGCGACAAACGAGGAAAGTTGTTATCGCCACATTTTGGAAAATGGCGCTCCGCGTTTAATGGTGATCGATTTTTGGTTGTCTAGCGGCACGGCGTTAAAATTGCTCAAGGAGATAAAACTGCTCTATCCGCAAATTCGTTTCCTGGTCGTCAGCGGTGATGAAAATAACGAAATAGGGAAAAAGGTTCGCGCTGCCGGCGGGCACGGTTTCGTGCTTAAAAACGAGCCGCCAGAATTATTCGCTCAGGCCGTGGCCACGCTGATGGAAAACCGGCAATGGTTTCCTCTGGAAAATACCGAATGTGCAGCCAATGCCCACGGCCACCTGCAAAATTTTAATTTAACCCCGCGGCAAATTGAAGTATTAATCATGATGATGCGAGGTTTCCCCAATAAGAGAATAGCCGCACAGCTGTCTATTTCCGAACCCACGGTTAAAGAACACATCAGCAACATTCTAAAAAAAATCGGCGTCAGCAGCCGGGTAGAGGCCATCACCCTACTGCATGGCAGGCAGGATCGGTCGCAATGAAATTACTTCAATCATTACAAAATGATGAGATCTCCCCGCACGCGCAGATCCGCCTGCTGAACAACACCTTCATGCGCTTGGTATTCAGCTTTACCGCCGTCCCCTTTGTCGGCATGCCCTTCGCCATCTGGCTCTATTTATTGGGGAAAGAACTCACGCCAATTGTCAGCTGGATAGTGATATATCTTGGCTGCGCACTGGCCATCAGGTTATGGCACCGCCGCTATCGGCATGAATCCGAGGAAAATAACGCCGGCGTGGTGTTAAGCCGGTGGCTGCCGCGTATCAATAAAGTCGCCTTCGCGCACGGGTTGGGTATTTCATCCTTATATTTAATTACCCCAGAAAAGAACAGCTTCGACTTTTTCCTGTTATTAAATATCAGCATCGCGGCTATCGTCGCAGCCAACGCAACCCATCTGACGCCGGTCATAAGCACCTTTACGCGCTTTTTCTTCGCCTCCTGGGGGGTGCTGAATCTCGGCATTATCTGGCGATTAGACGACATCATGCCGATCGTGTTGATGCTCAATTTGCTTTACGGGTTCGCCATTTACCGGCACGCATTAACCTCGCACGCCTTTTTTATTCAGCAAGCCCGTCTCGAAGAAAAAAGCTCGCGTCTGGCGGAACAATTCCGCCAGGCCAAAGAGGAGGCGGAGCAGGCGCTGCTGGATAAAAACCAATTTTTGACTACCGCCAGCCACGACCTGCGCCAACCGGTGCACGCCATGGGCTTTCTGATCGAGGCCGTCATTCATAAAAATCGCGACGCCACGCTGATCCCGCAGCTGTTGGATCTGCAGCAAAGCGTGCGATCCGTGCACCTGATGTTCAATTCGCTGCTCGACCTCAGCAAGATTGAATCAGGCAACCTCAGCACCGCGGCGGCCCGCGTGGATATCGGCGCGCTGCTCGATTCGGTGATTACGCTGTTTCGCGAAGAGGCCAACAGCCGGGCGTTATCCCTGCGCACCTGGCGCCCCCATCGGCGGGTGTGCGTGATGGGCGATCAGTTGCTCATCAGGCAGTCGCTGATCAACCTGATTCAAAATGCGCTGCGTTACACGCAACAAGGCGGCGTGCTGATAGCGATCCGCCCGCGCCGGGAGCAGTGTTCAATCGAAGTGTGGGACACCGGCGTCGGCATCGCCGACGAAGAAAAAGGCAAAATTTTCTCCCCCTATTATCGCCCCGAGCTGGCGTGGAAAATCGACAGCGCCGGCCATGGATTGGGGCTGGCGGTGGTGGCCCGCTGCGCCAAATTGATGAAGGTGAAATACGGCATGCGCTCCATCGAGGGCAAAGGATCGCGTTTCTGGATGCGCTTTGCCCTCTATACCGGCGAAGACCCGCTGCCGGAAAGCGTTAACGCCTACGCCAGCGCGGCCGCCCCCGCCCGCTTCGCCTCGCTGCGCGGCGCCTGCCTGGTGGTGGACGACGACCCGCTGGTGACCTCCGCCTGGGAAAGCCTGATGAGCACCTGGGGCATTAGCGTGCGCTGCGCCGCCTCCGCCGAAGAGGCATTCGCCATCATCGATGAAGGTTTCACGCCTTTCGCCGTGCTGTGCGATCAGCGGCTGCGCTCCGGCGAGAGCGGATTCGATATCTTGAAGGGGCTGTTTGAGCGCCTGCCGAACGTCAGCGGCGCCATGGTCAGCGGCGAGTTCAACTCGCCGGTCCTGCAGGAGGCCGAGCAGGAGGGGTATCTGGTATTGAGAAAGCCGCTGGAACCGGCGAAGCTGCATGCGCTGCTGAGCCAGTGGTCGTCTGGTTAGATATGAATTTAAATATCAACAAACCAGGCCCGCCAGCGAAATCCCGCCATTGTCTTGGCCAGCATTTGCAGATGATAAAGCACGACTGAAATGGTGGCATACCTGTGTCCATGCCGGTCTCGCACAGGCCGGCAGCCCCTGCAGGTTGACCTTATTCCATCGTTTTGTGTCCCGTGAACATGTCACGGGCCGCCGCTCCCCCTTTTATAGTAGTCACCTCGCAGTCACCGCCATGACCACAAACCATAACGATGGCGACACCTGACAATATAATTAATCACCGGAGCAACCATGAAACTGACTCAAATTCGCAATGCAACGCTGGTGCTGGAATACGCCGGTAAAAAATTTCTTATTGACCCGATGCTCGCCGAAAAAGAAGCCTGGGACGGTTTTGTTGGCAGTGCTCGCGCGCACCTGCGAAACCCCATGGTGCCCTTGCCCGTATCCATTGAAGAATTGCTGGCTGTCGATGCGGTAATTATCACCCATACCCATACAGACCACTGGGATGAAGCTGCGCAACGGTTAATTCCGCAGGACATGCCGGTTTATACTCAACACGCGAACGATGCCGCTTTAGTTCGTTCTCAGGGATTTCTCAACGTCCGCGTTCTTGAAGATGAAAACCGTTTCGTTGATGGGTTAAGCATTTTCAAAACCGATGGTCAACACGGCAGCAACGAACTGTATGCCAATGCCGTAATGGCTGATTTGCTCGGTGATGCCTGTGGCCTGGTATTTACACACCATGATGAAAAAACGCTTTATATTGCCGGTGATACCCTGTGGGTGAAGCCTTATGTAAGAAGTTTGCAACGTTTCCAACCGGACGTTGTGCTCCTGAATGTGGGGAATGCCATTCTCGATGATTACGGCCCCATCATTATGGGCAAAGAAGATACACTGCACACTCTACAGATGCTGCCGGAGGCGAGCATAGTGGCTTCACATATGGAATCCATCAACCATTGTCTGCTGACTCGCGCAGAACTACGTGAATACACTCTGGAACAGGGTATCGAAGATAAGGTGCTTATTCCGGCGGACGGCGAAACCCTGGTCTTCTAAATCGGCCATCGCCCCCAATTCTGGAGTAAAATGCGTTCAATAACGGGCCACAGGCTATCCACGTGGCCTGTCAAAAATCGCGTCATCACAACCGGTAACCACTGCGGGGTTCACTATGTCTGCGCTGAAGATCGCGGTGCTTGTGACGAATGGGTGCAGCCCGTTTCATTTTTCCGTGCCCTGCATCCTGTTTGGTCCCGCCATGCAGGAGCCTCGAAGAGGCTTCCCTCGCGCCATTACGCCACCCACAATCAACTTGCATTTCTACCCGCTGGAACAACTATTGGAAAGCCTCGTTCATCAGTTGCATATGTTGATTAAAGGCCCTTCATCTGTCCCAATAGAAAAAACAATCACCCTCGATACCCTTGCCTCTGATTTTTTTAGGATGATCCCTCCGTAAAATTACCGCATGCTCTTGAACGAATTGACAGAGCCCCACTTTCTCATCACTCACGAGCGGGAGGCAGAAATAAAATCAGTTAGGGCCTGTATTGCCGATAAGCGATTTTTTTCCAAGAGCAGCATATGTGTCGCTTCACCAATTTCAAACCATCGTTTTTCTGATGAGCCGGTTGCACTCAAGAACCAATTTTGTGTTACATCGATAGGTACATCAATATCCCATTCACCGTGAATCAGGATAACGGGGACCTCTATATCTTTCGGGGCGTAGTAAGGCTTATTTGCTGTCCAATACTCCCGTATATCCTGAATAGGGCCATTACCCGATTTAAACGAGGTATGCGCACGCAGTTCGGCGTCAGGCTCATCAGGTAAGGTATTCTCAACCCAAGCTTCAAAGGTTCCTTCGGGGATCAGGCTATCGCGTTTGTCGGCTGGCGCAGCGCTTAGCCAGTGCCGCTTCGCCGCGTGCATATTAACGATACGCCAAGCGCCCAACGCTCCCCCAGAATCAATGGGAATCGGCTTATTGCTGAGCCATTGTGGTGAAAGCAGGCCAAGACAGCGCACCTTCTCGTTATTTTTCGCCGTATAAGCTGCAGCGATAGTGCCTCCCCAAGACATACCAAAGATATTAAGCTGTTTCAGCTGCCTTGTGCTCAAAATAAAGTTCGCTGCGTAGGTAAAATCACGAACCGCTGTCTCTGTTCGGCCTAGTGGTAACCCGAAATGCGTCGGCTGTGTCATCTCCTGTGGGCGCGTTGAGCCGCCGTACCCCCGCACATCTACGGCGTACACATCAAATCCGGCGTAGGCCAGATGATCCAGAAAAGAGGCCCCCGCCACTGGCGTATCGTAAAGGCTGCCGGACGAATACGTCGCGCCGTGTACCATCAACACGGTTTTTGATTCATCATAGGTCTGATTTTTATCCAGACATTTTCTGATGACGTTCAGTTCAATACCGATGGTATCAGAGGGGATCAAAAAACTTTCTCTAAAAACTTTCCGCTCAGACATATTTGTTCCTCACCTATAATGATAACCATTGTAATTTCCCTTCGGCATTCTTTGCTATCTTGCCTGCTGAGGCACCGGGAAAATGGGTTGTGAATACGGTTGCGCGCGTCTCTATGGCGAATTCCAGCGCTTTGCGGCGCGAATGCCGAGCTTGTTCGGAAAATTCACAAAAAACCGAATTCCATTGGGGAAGCTGTATTTGTAATGGATGATGCATTACATCTCCCCAAAAAAAGGCCGTCTCTCCTTCCGAAGTAAAACTCAACGACAGGTGATCATAGCTGTGCCCTGGCGTTGAATGGAGCTGAAAACCTGCCAGTGGAAAATCGTTGTCGCCGCTTATACGCATATCCACACCGGCGGTGACAATAGGGACGACGCTATCTTCATAAACGAACTCGCTAGGCTGGCGTACGTTTTTAGCATCCGCGTAAAAAACAAACTCTTTCTGAGAAAAGATATAACGTGCGTTAGAAAAGGTAGGTACCCAGCAACCGTCACTCAGCACAGTGTTCCAGCCAACGTGATCGACATGTAAATGCGTATTGAAGACATAATCTACCTGCTCCGGTTCCACTCCGGCCTCGCGAAGCCGGGCAAGATACGGCACATCCAGTTGGTGGAACAGCGGGTTGTGAGGTCGTGATTTCCCATTGCCGGACGCCGTATCAATAAGCAAGGTAAGACCGTCGATTTGCAATAACCAGCTATGGGTACTTTGTGCCAGAGAGCTAAACTCGCCGGAAAAAAAGCATGCAGGCAAGGCTTTTGCTGCATCTTGCGCTATCTCGTCCTGCCATTGCGGATAGAGAAATGATCCCGGTATATTTTCCAACGCTAACTCCGGAATTTTGCTTATCCGTGCACGACCAATTTTATGCGTAGTAATAACAGACATAACTTTACTCACCTTAATGATCACCCTATAACAGATTTTATACTTACCCGTTTGTCCCCGTAGAACAAGATAGACGAAGGGGATGGATGGTTGCTCATTTCGGAACGATAGTCTGAGGTACACAGATTGGATAAGCTTACAATGATGCGCTCTTTTGTCCGAGTGGCAGATGCCGGCTCTTTTGTCAGTGCTGCCGGGCTGCTCGATATACCGAAATCGACCGTCACCAGGCATATTCAGGCACTGGAACAAGAACTTGGAGTGAAGCTGCTTAATCGCACTTCGCGTACGCTAAACCTGACAGAGCAGGGGCGGATTTACTATCAGGGGGCGTTAGGGTTGCTGGAAAACCTCGACATTCTGGATAGCAACGTTCAGATGTCAGCAATGCAACCGCGGGGAAAAGTACGCGTAGAGTTACCGAATGCCCTGGCCTATTGTCTGGTGATACCCGCGTTGCCCGATTTTCTGGCATGCTATCCCGATATCCAGCTCGAGCTCAGCGTTGGCAACCGAACGGTCAATCTGATCGAACAGAATATCGATTGTGTAATACGGATTGGTGAGTTGTATAACGATTCGTTGATTGCCCGCTATTTAGGGGACTTCGCCCAGGTCACCTGCGCCAGCCGCAGCTATATTGATCGCGCCGGGCAGCCGGCGCATCCTGCCGATCTGGCGATGGGGCATACGCTGGTGCAGATTGTTTCGCCCCGCACCGGCCAGATGGTGGTTAATGAACTTTATCGTGACGGACAGGTAGAAAGAATTGGTGCGCAGTGGCAGTTTGCGGTTAATGATTCAATGGCCGCACGTACCGCCGCGCTTAATGGTCTGGGCGTGGTGACTACATACCGATTTCTGGTTGAAGAATATCTGTCAAACGGACAAATGGTCGAACTGTTTTCTGACTGGAGCAACAAGCGTATACCGATACATATCGCCTGGCCGGAAAATCGTCAGTTACCCTCGAAGGTCCGCATTTTTATTGAATGGGCCAGAAACCTGTTTAGAGCGGGAAATTAAACCCGTACCGACCACGGCAATAAAGACAAATTAGTGAGGAGTAATGGCAGCGTATCGCTCGGCCGAAGGTTGCCTGAAGGATTTCCAGGGACCAAAAGCGGGAAGACAGCCAGGGGGAAAACACCGATGGGAAATACCCGTGGCGGCACGTCAGCGAAGGCACGATGAAGTTTCTTGCGCAGTCAGTACTTCATCGTGCTCGTCATTTTTCTGGAGGTTCTTCACTCTGGCCGCAAGTGAGGGCGATGTTGTTCGTGGGGTCGACGTCCCCCCTTAAGAGGTGAGACAGGCTAACTTAGAACCACGCTTCGAACATGCCGCCGATATTCAGCGAATCCAGCCGCTCGTTGCTGGTGCCGTCTATTTTGGCGGTATGCTTGTTATCCACCTGGCCGCCGGTCATGTAGAAGCGCAACATCGGACGGAACTCCGGCCCCATGCCAATGGCGATGTTCTGCGACAGCGTCAGCTTCCAGCCCTCGTTATCCCCGCCCTGATCATAATCCACGCGCTGATAGCCCGCTTCCAGCCAGGTGGAGTGCACGTCGTTCCAGAAGTACATCGGCCGCACGATGGCACCGTAGTTTTTACGGTTGTCGGTGTTGTCCTTGCCGTTATCGTAGTCGTGGAAGGCCAGCAAATATTCGATCTGCGCCTGTCGGGTGAATTTATGGCTGCCCTCGAAGCTGGCGTAGACAGTGGTCAGATCGTCGGTTTTGTTGTAGACGCTGTTATCCGAGTTGTCGGAGTAGCGCAGAATTACCTTGTTCACCCCACTGTCGTTGGTGTGGCTCAGTACCAATCCGCCCTGCCAGGCATCGAGTCGCTCGTCGCTATCCACCGCTTTCGAGTCAAAGCCGTAGTTGGCGTACACTTCGACGTCGATCGGCCCGGCCTTGATGTTGTGGGTTTTGGTGGTCAGCGCGTAGTGGCCGTTGTCACCGGTATCGGAGCTGCCTGTGCAGGTGATGCGTGACGGATTCGTCTCATCGGCCATCACCTCCGGGCTACAGGATTTCACCTGCGACACCGTCGCCACGTCAAACTGTACGCCGCCAATATCAAAGTTCTTCACCCCGGCTCCCTGGCCGTCGTGGTTCATCCAGAAGTAATCGTTGATCCCCTGTTGCGGACGTTGATGGAAGTCGCGGCCAGCCCAGATATAGGCATTCGGGTTCGATTCGAGTACGTTAGTGACGCCAACGTAGGCCTTTTTCAGGTTCACTTCGTCGCTCCAGTGGTCAAACATGACGTTAATATCCCAGATGGCCCCTTTAGCGCTTTTGAAGGCTTTGCTGATTTGGAATTCGCCGCCGTTGCTTTCGTTGCCCAGACGGCCGATCGCCGAGGCGCCGTTATAGGATCCGTCGACGCCGACATATTTCTGATCGCCGCTCTGGAAGTGGGCGCCATAACGGGCGTAACCGCTGAATTTGAGGCCGAAGGGGATCTCTAAATCCGGTGATGCCGCAGTGGTTTGCGGGTTGGTAATGACGTCGACCTTTTTATCGGCGGCGGCGGTGATTTTCGCTTGCCGTTCGGCCAGCGCTTTATCGACAGCCTTAGCGACGATGGCGTCAATCTGTTCCTGCGTGAATTCCTGCGCCAGTACGGAAATAGGGCACAGCGCGGCGATAACCGCTATAGCTAAAGTAATTTTTTCTACAGTTTTCATGGCTATCTCAAATTAATCAATTATATTCTCGGAAAATAACCACCCTGCCTTGGCGTGGGAATAAACAGCGTTACCAAAACAAGTTGATTTTATTTTTATTTCGCAGAGGTACAGTTAAGTAATTAGCGTAATGAGCGTCCCCGTAGTCAGATAAATTACATTTAAACATTGATTGAATGGGAATGAACCAGGCTGCTGTTTTACACGCCAGCAAGTCGTTCATCATATAACTCTGTACGTAGCAGCGCTTATCGGTACCCCCGCCATACCATCATGGCCGGGAGTTTAGTTTATTATCTTAGTTCGCGCTTTATCAACTAATCAAATCGTGATTCACTTGCTTTCCAGCTATAAGTGTCATTTGCAATTAACGAATCGCCGAGCTCTTGATAATTGAAATTAAAAAACTCTGCACTGGCAGCGTACCCAGAGTAGTCAACGGCCGCCAGACCAATGAACGCCCCAGTGAAGAACCCGCCATAGCTTTGTAGGACATAATCGTCTGAAAGGATCGCGGCATCTAATTTGACAGGAATTTCAGTGAAATCAATTCCATCAAAGCTATATTCATAAGTATAACTTTCTTTTCTCACCTTTGTGCGAAACCAGACATATTCGATATCTGCAGGGATCTTGATTGCTTCATCTTTCAGGTATGATGTATATTTACCGCGATTATTCTCCCCGATTTCGATAACTGCTCCGTTAATTTCATTCCAAGTAATGAAAACAAAGCTCCAATGACGATCGTTATAGTAATTCGTTAACCCTGCCATTTGTTGATAATTAAATGGATTAAATTTTACTTTGACCTGAGCATCAAAATAAAAAGCTTGCCAACGCCGGGCAATAAGCGACAGGTCATGAGTATTCGCTAAAGAGCCTTGCCCAATTAAAGTTAATTTTCCATCGCCTGTTGTACCCATTTTTTCTGTGAACGGGACACGGAGTGTATTCCAATTGAGATCGAGCATCGCAGTCTTAAACTCATCTTGCTGACTGTGATCTTTTGCACTTTGGGTATAAATAGCGTCGCTTGGACCTTCGACAAACGTTTTTCCTCCGTGGCCCCCTTCAATTCGTGGCCAGCCAGCTTCATCCCAAAAAACTTTTTGGAGCGAAGTTTCTCTGCCAAGCGTTGACCAGCCGCGAGGATCATAGGCAGGCTCGCCGGCATGATTCCAAGGGCGAGCGCAGAGCGAAGCATAATACCATTCCCCTGCGGGGGTTGAAACCAAACTGCCATGTCCCTGTTTTTGGATATAACTGTCTGGAGTATCTACGTTAGTTAAGAAAACTTCCCCTGGCGCCGTTTCAAAACTGTTGGCGTCCAAGGTGTTTGAACGAGCAACAACTTCCTGGTGGGTAAATACTGTTCCCCCTGAGCTGCAAAAAGATAATAATATCCGTTCAGCTTATAGAGATGTGGCCCTTCAACAAGTGCAACTGCAGTGCCTCGATAAATGGTACGCGCCGTTTCTGGTTTTAATTTCAGTGTTTTTGTATCAAACTCAGTTAACGTGATACCATTAAAAGGATGATGATATTCGCGATGGTCCCACGTTTGTTGAACTAAATATTTACGACCATCTTCGTCATGGAAAAGTGAAGCATCAAAACCGACGCCATTAAGTTTAATGGGATCCGTCCATGGGCCATGAATATCGGTTGCGGTGGACAGATAGTTTGTCATGTCTTTAAAGGCACCTTCTGTAATTTTCACATCCGTATAAACCAGCCAGAATTTGCCATCGGCATAAGAGAGAGCCGGAGCCCAAATCCCGCCTGAGGAAGGATTCCCTTTCATATCTAAAAGCGCCGTTGTTGACAATGGACTAGGAAGAAGATTCCAGTGTTCCAGGTCTTTTGATTCATGTAAACGGACACCAGGGAACCACTCAAACGTCGAATTTGCGATATAGTAAGTGTCCTCTACGCGGATAATACTTGGGTCTGCATTGAATCCAGGCAGTATAGGGTTTTGGATAAGTGACATAGTGTTTCACCTTTTTAAACGTCTGTTTTACGTATTCATTAATGATTTCAAGAAAATGATTTATAACTATACACGTATCTCATCAAGCCGACGGTTGATATCAGCAATATTTTCATCTGAGATTGGATATAGTTGAATGACGACCATCGACACAAAAGCTAAAAATATCGGGATCCAAATCGCTGTCATATTTATTCCGGCGATAGCATTTGCATGTTGATGTACACCTGCTTCGTTAAAGCCATAAAGGGCCAGCAGCCAAAGTGGAACAGCGCCGCCAATAGTAAAACCAATCTTGAAAAAAAGCCCCATAATAGCATTAATTATTGCGGCATTTCGCTTGCCAGACCTTAATTCACCATAAGCAATCACTTCAGGGACAAGTGCCCACATGAAGCCGGTAGCTGAAGTTAACCCCCATTGTTTAATGAATGTTGCGATATAAGCAAGCCAGAGTGCATCATGCATTCCATCGAGCGACCAAATGTAAGTCAGAAATTCACCGACAATAAACATGCCAAGAAAAAGGTGGAAAAAACCTTTTTTACCAAAAAATTTCTTGAGTCTTGACCAAAAAATTGGCAATACAATACCTGGAATTGAGGCTACAAGACCAACAGCCCCCATCCATTCTGAATGACCGACAACAAACTGATTGAAAAAACCATTTACAGTGTTCATGAAAAACATGAATGTAAATGCCAACATAAAAAAAATCCCAAGAATAACAAGTGGTCTATTATTTTTCATTTCAAGGAATAAATCTGTCGCTTTTACATTGGCAGATTGTTCTACTGTAGCTACAACACGTTCTTTTGTTAATTTATAACAAAGTAAAAGTGCAACAGCCCCTATTATCATATAAACAGAGTAAACGCCAAACCAAGCGTAACCAGCCGATGGATCGGTATAGTTGCCCAGATTGAGTTCGAGTCCGAAAAATCCGGTATCCTTGATGCTTCGATCTTTTGGTGCGGCCATTTGTACAAACATTGGAAATAAGGTATAGACAAGAAGGTTGGCGCTATTGGCCAGCATCATTCTCGTACTTGTAAGTTTATCAATAGATTCAGGATCTCTCGTTAATGAAGCATTAAGAGAGCCATAAGGAATATTTACAACTGAATAAACCAAATCCAGTGCAAAATAAACGATAAAGGCAAAGGGAACTGAACCTCTGACTTCAGGAATTGGTGCAAAAAGCAAAGCGGAAAGAATAACGAGTGGAATTCCTGCTCTTAAAAGCCAAGGCCGATACTTCCCGGATTTTGAACTCCTTTTGTCGACAAAAGTCCCAACCATGGGGTCCCAAAAAACATTGATGATTCTGACAAAAAGAAATATAAACCCCGCAGCAGCGGTGCTGATTGTATTTACAGTCAACATGTGAAGAGCAAGAAAGCCGCCTATTGTACCAAAAACAAGGTTTTGGGCAAAGTCACCCATTCCATAACCGATACGTTCTCCTCGGGTTAATTTATGATACTCATCGTGCCGACTTTGCATTATGTTTCCGCTCATTTTAATCACATCTCCTGGCCTCTTTCGTGAATGCGGAATACTTTCTGACACAGATTCCCGTCGGGAATCCATTATGTTTTTATATTTATTAATTATGTTTTTTTATTTCCGTGACCCTTGTGACAAAGGTATCATATAGGTCACATAGCCAACCTGTTGATTGGCGACTCATTGGCAATATCCGCTGCAGGTTGACATCCCCTGCAAAACCGGTGTTTTTTAATATTTCGCCTCATCCCCCAGAAAAAACGAACGCCCTGCATGGCTATTAACGCGTTAAATACATGATCGTATTTTGAGATATGCTTCACATTTGAGTATTCTCTTAATCACAGAATGAAATAACGTAATTGAGCAACAGGCCGGGAAAATAAAAGATGATGTCGCACTGGTTTATTTTACGCATTGCGGATTATGGAGTTCATTATGCAAGCGTTTATTGAATAATTGTCGCGAAATGGGATCGATCCAGCCGGAGTCACCGCAACATAAAGACCACCGCGGTCATTAATTTTATAACGTTGTTTCTTCGGCTTAAGGCGGCAATGCCAGACACAAAAACAAAAAAGCCCGCAGTGATGCGGGCTTAGCGATGTTTTACTGCTTTTACGTGCAGGCTGTTGCCAGACGCGGGATCATTCCCACTCAATTATCAATAGCCCCGCATAGACCAGTAAATCCGGAGTCGACAAGGCACGAAAAACTTTAAAACCATGAGAAATACCATAGAGGATCAAAATCAACTTTGAGAACCTGTCCCGCTTGGAAAATGTCTAGGAGACCAAAGGCGATTCAGTGTTAGTCCTGAGGCGTTTAGCAACCATCGCGGTTTATCCACCTGCCTAGTCAGCTAGTCGGATGTGACATGCGCCGACTAACCTACACAATGAGCGCTGCACGAGAATTCTCAACCAGGGTTAGCAGGCAACTCGAATACATGCTCAGCGCCGAACCACGCGGTGATCTGATCAAGCGCTGCCTGGCTCAGCAGTTGAGTGAAAAGCAGAGCCAAACGGACCTTGGGTCGAGAGCACGCAACGTAGAAGAGATTCCGATTGCTTTCGAATTTTTCACACCTGTTCGCCGGTGGCCCCGGCTGAAACCACTCGAGCATTTCAGCGAAATTATATTGGTTCCAGCCGCGCCCCAACACAACAATCACGTTTTCGAATTCGGCTCCCTTGACCCCGTGTTTTGTGGCAAACGGCGTATGCCCATCAATGAATTGGTCTAGCGCGATCAGCTCTGTGTAAGATACTGCCCTGAGCTTTCGAAGCTGGGTAATCCTGCGTGGCTCGTCCTCACCTGGTTCAACACCGGCGGCCTGTAACCCTTGCTCATTCCGTAGCACAGCATTGGGGAGCTGCATCTGCGGCACGGCTATGATGTAGTCAATCACCTCGCCGATGGTACCGGTCAATCTCAGTTCGAGGAGTGCATCCATTGCCTCAGCCCAAGCGACTTTATCGCTGTGCCTTCGAATCGTTGGCCGATCGCTTGCCAGGTGCCCGAACATCGCACCGTATCGGCGCTGTTGGTATGCGACACACGCTGGCTCAAGCTGATCTGCCAAATACTTGATGTGAGGATCTTCCTTCTTCAGCCACGGATCATTGTATTGCCCATAAATTTCACGGATCGAGGAATACCCCTGCTCACGAGCAATACCTTTGTGATTCAGGATGAGAATTTTGGTCGTTTTCGGAGAGAAATCCCATCCTTCCACGCTGAGCTGAGCTTTCAAGTATTCGAAGTAGGCACTAGCAGCCTCAGGACTGGTGTCGCCAGTCCAGTGTCCTCCCCCGCTTCCTGTCCGTCGCTTTCCAGGCCAGAGGTTGGTGTGGAATACTCGGGCTTCACCGATCAAGTCAGGATCGCTCACTTCCTGGTGCAGGCCTGGCCGCATCTCATTCAGCACATCGACAATCCGCGATGCTGAACGGAAATTCGCATTTTTTTCGATCGGCTGAAGGGCGTCATGCACGACTAGGCCGCAGCCCTCGTCGTAGATTTTTTGCCAATGGTCACCAAACAGGCCAATCATCGGTCCCTCACCGCGATCTAGAAACCACGACTTCAGTGCACCGACAAAATGTTCATCCGTGTCCTGATATTCGTCGACAAACAGGATCGGGTATCGGGAAGTCAATACGGCCCTGAACTTCGGAGACGTAAGCGCCTGAACCATCAATGTCAGGACATCTTCGTGCCGAATCGAGACCTCGTCCTCTGATACGCGTGGAATACCCATTTCGTAATGGATGCGCCTGTTACCTACGCCACCCACCGGCTCAAAACGCTCTCGCCAAAAAGCTTCAGCGCCAAGAAATCCTCTCAGTGATGTTTGAAAATCTCTGAGCAACGACCAGCAAAAGCCATGGACGGTCTCGGCTCGGATTGCAGAATGCGCTTGGAAGCGAGAGATGATCTCGTCTTTCGCCACATTGGTGTAAGTGATACACGCGACTTGCTGGCGCTCCCGGATCAACGCAGGACCTCGGTGTTCAATTAATCGACTGAGCGCCTTCTCCAGCGAATAGGTCTTACCAGCCCCAGCACCTGCTTCCAGGCGAAAGCTTAGACCTTCATCCAAACAAGCGAACATGCGTTCAAGTGCTTCTTGCCCTGCTCTGTCCGCGGGACTTTCGTGATTGTCAGGCATCGCCTTGCTCTCCTTCAGCAGTCGCTGCCTCACCAACAACCTCTACAACTGCGGCCATGGCCCGAGCAGCCATTTGGGCATCAGCGACCGGCGCCCCAACTGCTAGCCAACGCAATCCTTCAGCAATGTATCTAGGCACGTTCCAGTTCGTATCATCGATCGCGTATTTCAACGCAAAAGCTGATTTTTTCTGGTCCGCCGCATACTCGTAAGCTAGGGATGCGACATCGCCCTGCCCCAGCTGAAATCGATCACGGTTCGCCAGGATGAACGCGTCCTCAAAGCTTCTGCCTGAAGGTCCGGGTTCGTTCCCCTCCGGAATTTGGTAAGCGATGCGCCTCAACCCTATGGTCTTCTCTGCTGGCGTTTTCGCCAGCAGTTGGGCAGGAGTGACTTCGGCCCCAAACCAGTCTTTGAGGCACGCATTGCTCGTAAACAGCCCCTCTGAAACGAGACAAGCTTTCCGCTTTCTTTCTGCATTCGGTTTGACGGAGTCGATGTCGGTAACGATCAGCGTGCGCAGTTCCAAGAAGGTGAGTAGATCATGAAACCGGTGTGCATACGCGCCGCCAACCTCCATAACCGTCAAGTACTGACTAGCCAACTGAGGTTCACCCACCGCAGCCGCGTCAGTTTTGGCGATCATGGTTGGTAGCAGCAATCGCTCTGAAGTCCCCTCGATCAAGATGGCTTTATCTGCAAAGAACAGGTCGCATCGAGTGAGCGTCAGGTACTGATAGAGAAAATCTCTGTCCGGTGCAGGAGCCTGGCCCATGCCCTGCCTCAGGTCTTTGATCTTGGACTGCCGGATCCCGTTTTCACCGCTCACAGAGAGAAAGTAACGCATAGTTTCGAAGCGCGCTTCGTTGGCCATGTGTGGAGAGTGGGTGGAAATTACAAACTGCACTGGCCACGGACGGCTGCCATTCAGCTGCTGCTCGAATGCACCCTTGATCATGTGCAATTGTCGGATGAAGACCTCCTGCATTTGCGGATGCAAATGGGCTTCAGGCTCTTCAATGAAGATGAGGTGTACGCTTGCGGCTGCCGGCGTAGCTTGGAACTCTCTGAAGAATTTCAGTAATTGCAGAAGGATGTACACCAGGTTACGGACGCCGAGTCCGTTGTAGCTTTCCGGGAGTGTCAGGCCGTTTACCCCCCTGTATCTGACCTGCGTGTGGTCTTTAAGCAGGCGCTCGACATCGAAGGTCGTCACAGTGGTGAGGCCGGGGTCTTCTAGCCCTGGGTAGCCGAAAAGCTCGAACGTAGGGAGCAGCGAAGTCAGTCCGGCGTTGAAACCGTCATGCAGCTCCTTTTGAATTTTCTCCACCGCTCCATGGAGCTGCTCCGCCGTAGTTCGTTTCTCGGGATCTGCGGGGTCAGTCAATGCCGATTGGAACAGCACCTCCACCACCTTCCCAAGGACATCGCGCTCTCGGTGTGTATCGTCATCCAAGCCCCGTTGCGCATTGATGAATCCGCCGCGGATCAACGTGGTGAGTGATTTTAGGTCGAGGTCCTTGCGGTTCGTAGGATCATTGGGGTCAACCGCTTCCAAACGGGGCTCGTAGGCCCCTACCAAACGCTTCTTTATCAGGCTGAAGAAGCTAGGACGTTGATCCTCCTGCACAGTGTCGGGGGCATTCGTTTCTGCGAAAAGCGACTCAAGGGCTGTCGCCCGCGGTCCATACGTCAGGACGATGCGCGCGCAAGAGCAATCTGGATCTAGGTCTACTATGCATTCGCTTAGCTGCCCCAGGTCTGGGGCATCCACGTCATAGGAGATGTCCAATGTGACCCTGACAACGGGAAGCATGGCAGCAACGTCGGAGCGAGCTATTCCGCCGTGAAACGCATTGAATGCCGTCCAAAACTCTTCGTGACTCCCCAGGGAGAAATCCTCAAGCCTGAAAGAGGGAGTCCGGTCTGAAAGGAGCCTGCGGAACACCTCAGCTATGGAGGTTTTGCCGCAATTGTTGCGCCCGACGATCAGTGTTGTGCCGTCTTCTAGGCTAAGACTGACGTTCTGAAGCAGTCTGAAATTTTGAATCTCAACGCGCTCGATCCGCATGATGTCCCTACCGTGAAATCGTATGGCCATCACTGTAGATGGCTGAATTGAAGTAGTCAATACAGGGACAATTCCCCTAAAAGCACCCGCTGTATGCGACCGGCAGGTTTGGATGGTGAGCGGCCCTTCACTAATGGCAGGAATTGGCCGTTAGCTGCCAGCTACCAAAGGCAGTAGTCGGCCACTAACCCCAGCACAACCTCCTGCCTGGAACTTAGCTGGCTCCGATACCATGCCTAGAACGCTCCACCAAGCATGGTACCGAGATAGATCTTATGACTTAGCCTTTTCGAGCCATGCGAAAGACCATTAACAATACAGAGCGCATCAGCCTAGAATCATATTTTATCTTTAAAAATCAAAATATTAATAAAAAATCTCACTCCCACTCAATGGTCGCGGGCGGCTTGCCGCTGATGTCGTACACCACGCGGGAAATGCCGTTCACTTCGTTGATGATGCGGTTGGAGACGCGGCCGAGGAAATCGTACGGCAGGTGCGCCCAGTGCGCGGTCATAAAGTCGATGGTTTCCACTGCGCGCAGTGAAACGACCCAGTCGTATTTGCGGCCGTCGCCCATCACGCCGACCGAACGCACCGGCAGGAACACGGTGAACGCCTGGCTGACCTTGTTGTACAGGTCGGCTTTGTGCAGCTCTTCGATGAAGATGGCGTCGGCGCGGCGCAGCAGATCGCAGTACTCTTTCTTCACTTCGCCCAGCACGCGCACGCCCAGACCCGGGCCCGGGAACGGGTGGCGGTACAGCATGTCGTACGGCAGGCCCAGCTCCAGGCCAATCTTGCGCACTTCGTCTTTGAACAGCTCTTTCAGCGGCTCGACCAGGCCCAGCTTCATCTCTTTCGGCAGGCCGCCCACGTTGTGATGCGATTTGATCACGTGCGCCTTGCCGGTGGCGGAAGCGGCGGATTCGATCACGTCCGGGTAGATGGTGCCCTGCGCCAGCCACTTCACTTCGTCTTGCTTGCAGGCTTCTTCGTCGAACACTTCAACGAACACGCGGCCGATGATCTTGCGCTTGGCTTCCGGCTCGTCAACGCCGGCCAGCTCGCTCAGGAAGCGGTTTTCCGCCGCCACGTGCACGATGTTCAGGCCGAAGTGGTCGCCGAACATTTCCAGCACCTGGTCGGCTTCGTTCAGGCGCAGCAGGCCGTTGTCGACGAATACGCAGGTCAGGCGCTTGCCGATGGCGCGGTGCAGCAGCATCGCGGTCACCGAGGAATCCACGCCGCCGGACAGGCCGAGGATCACGTGGTCTTCGCCCACCTGCTGGCGGATGCGTTCAACCGCGTCTTCGATGATGGTGGCCGGGGTCCACAGGGCTTCACACTGGCAGATATCCAGCACGAAACGCTCCAGCATGCGCTGGCCCTGGCGGGTGTGGGTCACTTCCGGGTGGAACTGCACGCCGTAGAAGCGTTTTTCTTCGTTGGCCATAATGGCGAACGGGCAGGTGTCGGTGCTGGCAACGGTCACGAAGCCGGACGGGATGGCGGTCACTTTGTCGCCGTGGCTCATCCACACGTCCAGCAGCGGTTTGCCCGCCGGGCTGATGGCGTCTTCGATGTCGCGCAGCAGCGCGCTCTCGTTGACGATTTCCACCTGCGCGTAGCCGAACTCGCGCTCGTTGGAACCCTGCACATGGCCACCCAGCTGCATCGCCATGGTCTGCATGCCGTAGCACACGCCCAGCACCGGCACGCCGGCGGTGAACACGTACTCGGGGGCGCGCGGGCTGTTGGCTTCGGTGGTGCTTTCCGGGCCGCCGGAGAGGATGATGCCGCTCGGGTTGAATTCGCGGATCTGCTCTTCGCTAACGTCCCAGGCCCAGAGCTCGCAGTAAACGCCGATCTCACGCACGCGGCGCGCGACCAGTTGGGTGTATTGCGAACCGAAATCCAGAATAAGGATGCGATGCTTATGGATATTTTTTGTCATGTGAGGCGAATTCCAGCAACAGAGAAAAAGGAAAAATCTAAATCGTCAGGACGATTTCAGTCGGCGAGGCCAGGCAGTGGGCAGCGGACGGCGCGAACAAATGCGCCGGCCGCAGCCCCTGAAATCAACCCATGCGGTAGTTCGGCGACTCTTTGGTGATGGTCACGTCGTGCACGTGGCTTTCCTGAATGCCGGCGCCGCTGATGCGCACGAACTCCGCCTTGGTGCGCAGCTCGTCGATGGTGGCGCAGCCGGTCAGGCCCATGCAGGAGCGCAGGCCGCCCATCTGCTGGTGCACGATGGCTTTCAGCATGCCTTTGTAAGCCACGCGGCCTTCGATGCCTTCCGGCACCAGCTTGTCGGCGGCGTTATCGGTCTGGAAGTAACGGTCGGAAGAGCCTTTGGACATCGCGCCCAGAGAGCCCATGCCGCGGTAAGACTTGAACGAACGGCCCTGATACAGCTCGATTTCGCCCGGGGATTCTTCGGTGCCCGCCAGCATGGAGCCGACCATTACGCAGGACGCGCCGGCCGCGATGGCCTTGGCGATGTCGCCGGAGAAGCGGATGCCGCCGTCGGCGATAACCGGGATGCCGGTGCCTTCCAGCGCTTCGACCGCATCGGCGATGGCGGTGATCTGCGGTACGCCCACGCCGGTCACGATGCGGGTGGTGCAGATGGAGCCAGGGCCGATACCCACTTTAACCGCGCTCACGCCGGCTTCAGCCAGCGCCTTGGCGCCCGCCGCGGTGGCGACGTTGCCGCCGACGATTTCCAGCTCCGGGTATTTGGCGCGGGTTTCGCGAATGCGCTGCAACACGCCTTCGGAGTGGCCGTGGGAAGAGTCGATCAGCAGTACGTCAACGCCGGCGGCGACCAGCGCGTCAACGCGCTCTTCGTTGCCGGCGCCCGCGCCTACCGCCGCGCCTACGCGCAGGCGGCCGTGCTCGTCTTTACAGGCGTTCGGTTTGCGTTCCGCTTTCTGGAAGTCTTTAACGGTGATCATGCCCAGCAGGTGGAAGCTGTCGTCCACCACCAGCGCTTTCTCAACGCGTTTTTCGTGCATTCTCTGCAGCACCACTTCACGCGCTTCGCCTTCTTTCACCGTGACCAGACGCCCTTTCGGCGTCATCACCGCGGTGACCGGTTGGTTCAGATCGGTCACGAAGCGTACGTCGCGGCCGGTGATGATGCCGACCAGTTCGTTTTCTTCGGTCACGACCGGGTAGCCGGCGAAGCCGTTGCGGGCGGTCAGCTCTTTCACTTCTTTCAGGGTGGTGGCGGGGGTAACGGTCTGCGGGTCGGTGACTACGCCGCTTTCATGTTTCTTCACCCGGCTGACTTCTTCAGCCTGGCGCTCGATGGACATGTTTTTGTGAATGAAGCCCAGGCCGCCTTCCTGCGCCAGCGCGATGGCCAGGCCGGATTCGGTCACGGTATCCATGGCTGCGGACAGCATAGGGATATTCAGGCGGATATTTTTGGTCAGTTGAGTGCCGAGCTCTGCAGTGTTAGGCAGAACCGTGGAGTGTGCTGGAACCAGGAGAACGTCGTCAAACGTCAGAGCTTCTTTTGCGATACGTAGCATGGGCAATATCTCACCAGGGTGGGCTGTGAAAAAGATAAAATATTGCCGCGGCATTATACAGAGCGTAATCGGTTGCCTCCAGCACTTTCTTACAAAAACTCTTGATTACCTTTTTCAGCCATGTAGTATCGACCAATTAAGTGATTGTTTTGAAATTTGATCTGGGTCACATGTCGCTACCTACCTCGCCGCCCATTTTTACCGTAAGCCGCCTGAATCAGACGGTTCGACAGCTGCTGGAAATGGAAATGGGGCAGATTTGGCTCTCCGCCGAGATCTCCAACTTCTCCCAGCCCGCCTCCGGCCACTGGTATTTCACCCTGAAAGACGATCGCGCGCAGGTGCGCTGTGCGATGTTCCGCAACAGCAACCGCCGCACCACCTTCCGGCCGCAGAACGGCCAGCAGGTGCTGGTGCGCGCCAGCATTACGCTGTACGAACCGCGCGGCGATTACCAGCTGATCGCCGAGAGCATGCAGCCCGCCGGCGACGGCCTGCTGCAGCAGCAGTTCGAGCAGTTGAAGCAGCGTCTGAGCGCCGAAGGGCTGTTCGATCAGCAGTTCAAGCAGCCGCTGCCCGCCCCGGCCAAGCGCGTCGGGGTGATCACCTCCGCCAGCGGCGCGGCGCTGCACGATATCCTGCAGGTGCTGCAGCGGCGCGATCCTTCGCTGCCGATCGTCATCTACCCCACTTCGGTGCAGGGCGCGGAAGCGCCGCTGCAGATCGTGCGCGCCATCGACACCGCCAACCGCCGTGACGAATGCGACGTGCTGATCGTCGGCCGCGGCGGCGGTTCGCTGGAAGACCTGTGGAGCTTCAACGACGAGCGGGTGGCGCGGGCAATTTTCGCCAGCCGCATTCCGATCGTCAGCGCCGTCGGCCATGAGACCGACGTGACCATCGCCGACTTTGTCGCCGATCTGCGCGCCCCTACCCCCTCCGCCGCCGCCGAGCTGGTCAGCCGCAATCAGCTGGAGCTGCTGCGCCAGCTGCAGTCGCAGCAGCAGCGGTTGGAAATGGCGATGGACTACTATCTGGCCCAGCGGCAGCAGCAGTTCACCCGCATCAACCACCGTTTGCAGCAGCAGCATCCGCACCTGCGCCTGGCGCGCCAGCAAACGCTGCTGTTCAGGCTGCAGCGCCGCCTGGAAGACGGCATGCAAAACCAGCTGCGCCTGGCGTCGCGCCGCAGCGAGCGCGCCCAGCAGCGGCTGGCGCAGATGCAGCCGCAGGGCCGCATCCACCGCTATCAGCAACGGGTGCAGCAGCAGGAATACCGCCTGCAGCAGGCGCTGGAGCGCCGGCTCAACGCCTACCGCCAACGCTTTGGCGTGGCCTGCAGCCAGCTCGAGGCGGTCAGCCCGCTGGCGACGCTGGCGCGCGGCTACAGCGTGACGCAAACCCCGCGCGGCGAGCTGCTGAAAACCACCCAACAGGCGCAGGTCGGCGAACTGCTGAAAACCCGTCTGCAGGATGGTTGGGTGGAAAGCGAGGTGAAAACCATCACCGTCGCCAGGAAGCCGCGCAAGAAGCGCGCGGCCCAGTAACCGCCCTATTCCAACGTAAAACTCTCGCCCGGCTCGCCGTTAACCCACAGCGCGCGCGTTTCGCCGGCCGGCAGGCTCAGCTGCAGCGTACGCCACGCCGGGCGGAACTGCCCTTCGGGGGTGAGGGTCAGCATGAGCCGCTGATTGTCGCTGCGCAGCTCCCAGCGCAACCACAGCGCGTTGCCCTGCCGCCAGCCATAACTTTCCCCGTCGTCTTCGAACAACAGCCCTGACGCGCTGCCACAGCCTTTAATCGGGTACAGCCGCAGCTCGCGCCGATCGTCGGCGGCAGCGTCCACATGCGCCAGCCGCTGCGACAGCGGCAACCCGGCCCCGGCGCGCACCAGCAGCGGCAAGCGCTCCAGCGGCGCGTCCAGCACCACCGTCTGGCCGCCGCTGAACCATTGGCCGCTGTAGAAACAGTACCAACCGTCACCGTTGTCCGGCAGGTATACCGGGCGCCGGCGCTGCCCCTGCTCCACCACGCTGGCCACCAGCAGATCGCGGCCGATCAGGAAATCGTCGGTTTCCCCCAGCGTGCGCGCGTCGTGCTCATGATCGAGGAAGGTCGGGCGCAGCATCGGCTCGTCGTCGGCGCTGGCCTGCCACAGCAGGGTGTAGAAATACGGCATCAGCCGGTAGCGCAGGTTGATCGCCTCGCGCACCGCCGGGGTGACGGCCGGGTACATCCAGGGTTCGTTGACCGTGGCGTCGTCGTTCCACGAATGGATGGTGAAGCGCGGGTGCATCACGCCGTTTTGCACCCAGCGCACCAGCAGTTCGGCGTCCGGTTTGTCGCCGGAGAAGCCGCCGACGTCGTGCCCCAGGTTGTACAGCCCGGACAGGCTCATGCCCAGCCCCATGCGGATGTTGTAGCGCAGGGTCTGCCAGCTGGTGCGGTTGTCGCCGCTCCAGGTCTGCACATAGCGCTGCATGCCGGCGCAGCCGGAGCGCGAAATCAAATACGGCCGCAGCTGCGGCGCAAAGCGCTGCTGAGCCTCCATCGAGGCGCGCATCATCAGCAGCGGCATCACCGGGCGGATATGCTTGATGGCGAGCGGCCGGCCAAAGCCGTGGCAGCGCGCTTCGCCGTCCCACACTTCGTATTCGTTGTTGTCGTTCCAGGTGGAATCGATGCCCATCTCCAGCAGCTGCCGCGTAACGCCCTGCTGCCACCAGCGCACCGCCGCCGGGTTGGTGAAATCGAGGTGCGAGCCTTCGTCGTCCCAGAAGCTGGAGCGCTCCGGCGCCTCGCTCTGCGAATCGCGGATGAACAACCCCTGCTCCGCCGCCTGCCGATACTGCGGATGGTCCTGCAGCAGGCAGGGCTTGATGTTGGCCGCCAGCTTCAGGCCGGCGTCGTGGAACGCCTGGCTCAGCCGCTGAGGCTGCGGCACCTTGTCGTAGTTCCAGTTGAACACGTAACGCTTGTTGCCGATCGAGGTATAACCCGACGACAGCTGGAAAGAGTCGCAGGGAATGTCGTGCCGTTGGCATAAGGCGATGAACTGCTGCAGCTGCCGCTGGGCGTCCGGCGCGTCGGTGTAATGCATGGTCGAGCCGCTGTAGCCCAGGCTCCATTTGGGGCCGAAATGGGTTTTGCCGGTCAGCCGCACGAACGCCTTGGTGACGTCCAGCACCTTCGGCCCGAGGAACAGATAATAATCCAGATCCCCCGCCTCGGCCTGATAGCGGCGATAGGCCAGGTGGTAGTTGTCGATCTCGTTGCCCAGATCCAGCCAGCAGCTGCTCAGGTTGTCGTAGAACAGCCCAAAGCTCGCCTCTGCGCCGCGGGTGATGGTGAACGGAATGTGCTTGTACAGCGGATCGGTGCTGGCGGCGTTATAGCCCATGGCGTCCAGGTTGCGCATCTCGAAGCGGCGGCCGCTGCGTTCCAAATCGCCGGCCTTCTCGCCCAGGCCATAATAGCGTTCGCCGGCGAAGCGCCGCTGATAATGCGCCACCCCGTCGCCGTGCGGGTTAAGCAGGTAGGCGCCGGTCGGCCGGTCGGCCGCCAGCGGCCGCCATTCGCCGGCGCTGTTGCAGTGTTCCCACTCCAGCCACAGCGGCTGGTGAACGGTGACCCGCAGCGCGGCGGTGCTCACCACCAGCCGGTCGTCCTGCTGCTGCAGCCGGTAGCCCGGCAGGCTGAAACCGGCGACGCTCAGCCGGTCGCGCCCCTCCCAGGGCACATCCGCCTGCGGCGCGATGCTCCAGGTGCGATCCAGCGCCAGCTCGCCGCGCTGTTTGATCAACACCCGGAACAGATTGTCTTCCAGCACGTACAGGCAAAACAGGTGGCTTTCATCGACCCGCAGCTCAATGCGATCGGCGTGCTGGCCCGCCAGCGTCCAGTTTTTCAAGGTTTTCATAAGCATCCAACTTAGCTGTTAAGTGTTTTTTTGCCGCCGCGCTCGGCGATCAGGGCAATCAGGAACAGGGCGCCGATCAGATCGAAGAAGCCCATGGCGATAAACAACGGGTTGAAGCCGACGGTGTCGGACACCGCACCGATCAATAGCGTGAACAGGAAGCTGGCGATCCAGGCGCTGGATCCGCGCATGCCGTTGACCGTCGCCATCTGGTTTTTATCGAACGACTCCACCACCAGCGCGCTGAGCATGCAGGAGATCACCTGGTGGCCGAAGCCGCCGATCGAGATCAGCGCGATCGCCACGTAGGGATCCTTAGCGATCGCCACGAACGCCAGCGACACCATCATGAAGGCGCCGGTCACCGAGCTGGCGACCACCGAGTTGACGCGGGTGCAGCCGAACCATTTGCGGTACAGCGTGGTGAGATAGCCGCTGGCGACGCTGCCGATATCCGCCGCCAGGAACGGCAGCCAGGCGAACATGGCGATGTGTTTCAGATCCATGCCGCGTTCGGTGGCCAGATACAGCGGCACCCAGAAGCTGAACACCGCCCAGGCCGGTTCGGCGAGGAAGGCCGGAATGGCGATGCCGTAAAACTTTTTGTTTTTGCACAGGATCGCCAGCGATTTGAAGAACGGCAGCTTGGGCAGCAGCGGCTCATTGTCTTCGCGGATCAGATCCAGCTCCTGCTGGCTGAGATTGGGGTGCTGCTGCGGCGAGTGGTAGAACCGCCACCACAGCGCCACCCAGATCAGCGCCAGCGCGCCGGAGAACAGGAAGGCGCCCTGCCAGCCGAAGGAAACGTGGGCGATGACGATGATCGGCGGCGCCAGCATGGCGCCAATCGAGAAACCGACGCCCGCCCAGCCGGCGGCGATCGGCCGCTCCTTTTTCGGGAACCAGTCGGAGATCGCTTTGGCGTTGGCCGGCGTGGCCGCCGCTTCCGCTCCGCCCATAAAGAAGCGCAGGATCGCCAGCTGCAACCAACTGCCCGCCCCGGCGTGCAGCATGCACACCACCGCCCAGATGCTGGCGCAGATCAGGAAGCCCATCTTCAGGCCGATCACGTCGATCAGCCAGCCGCAGATCGGTTGAAACACCGTGTAGGCCAGCTGGAACGACGCCACCACCCAGGAATATTGCTCGGTGGTCATGTTCAGGCTGGTTTTCAACTCCGGCGCCAGAATGCCCAATGAGTTGCGGGTAATGTAATTGACCGTGACGCCCAGCAGGAACAGCGCCAGCATCCACCAGCGCAGCGATTTGAATTTGCGCCGCCCGCTCTGTACGACCGTCTGATTGATTTCAACACTCATCTGTCTTCTCCATGCGGCTGCCCGGTGAAACAGCTCGCCTTTTGGTAGGGCACGTTGTGGTATCGAAGGTATGGGGGGTGAAAAATTGAGATGTCGCTCGCAAAAATAGCCCTCAATAAATCACAACCGCATGAATTATTTTCGTTTTATTTATAATTCAGCCGAAAAATTGGACTGATAAATCTATAAAATTGGTGTACCAATGCAGACTAACCAGCGAAACGGCCCAGCGAAACGGCATTTTTTGCAAAAATTATCACAGGGTGGTCAAAAGCTGGTCATAATGCCCAAGAAATGCCGCCAGCATGCTGAGAAATCACAATGAAAATATTCTCACGGCCAACTTTGAAGGAGATCACAGAATGAACGGAAAGCTGAAAATACGGGAAATCGCCCGGCAAACCGGGCTGTCGATCAGCACCGTTTCCCGCGTGCTGGCGGGTAAAGCCAACACCAGCGCCGAAGCCCGGCAAAAGGTGCTGGCCTGCGCGCAGCAAAACGGCATTCTGCAGGGGATTTCCAGCGGCCGGCTGATGCTGAACAACGTGATGGTGTTCGCGCCGCAGCGGGCCTTCGACGTGCGCACCGATATTTTCTATTACAAGGTGATCCAGGGCATCACCGCCGCGCTGGCGCAGCATGAGGTGCGCATTCGCTACTGCGGGCTGGAGGAGGAACACAGCGACGGCGCGCTGTTTCTGGAAAAAATGAGCGATCCGCAGACCGAAGCGGCGCTGATTATCGGCATCGACGACGAGCACATCCACACCCTGGCCGCCGATCTGCACAAGCCCTGCGTGCTGATTAACTGCAGCGACCGGCAGATGCGGCTCGACAGCGTGTCGCCCGATCATCAGCTGATCGGCGAGTACTCGGCCAATTATTTATTCCAACAGGGCCACAGCCATATTCTCCACCTGCAGTGCCTGCGGCGGCACACCATGGAGCTGCGGCTGGCGGGCATCAGGCAGGCCTACGCCCGGCATCATATTCCCTTCGACGACGGCCGCCACCTGGTAGCCACCTCCGGCTTCGGCAGCGAAGAGGCCGAGCAGGCGCTGACCACCTACATCAACGCCATTGGCGCGCATGCGCCGCTGCCGACGGCGGTGCTGGCGGGCGGCGATTACATGGCGGTGGGGGCGGTCAAGGCGCTCAATAAGCTGCGGCTGAGCGTGCCGGGCGACGTTTCGGTGATGAGCACCGACGGCTTCAACCTGGCGGAGATTCACGATGTGCCGCTGACCTCGGTGCAGGTGCCGCGCGACGAACTGGGCTACGAGGCGATCCTGCTGCTGCAGCGGCGCATGCTGCGCGCCGATGCGCCGCCGTGCAATCTGCTGCTGCATGGCCGGCTGGCGGTGCGCGCGTCGGTCAGGCGCGTCAGCGCCAACCGCACGTCGCCGGCGGTCAGCACCCACGATCATCGGCTGTATGACGAGTAGGCTACACTTAGGCACAGTGCATTCATTCGATGAGGGTAAATTTTTTGCCTAAGGAGAGCCACTATGCCGACCCTGAGCGCGCGTTCCGTCATTCCCCTTACATGCTGCGACGCATCGTTGAGCACGGCAGCGCACCGCAGCGCGATTGCGCCCTGCACACCCTGAATCATGTCCAGAGCCTGCTCGGCAACCCGCCGCTGCGCACCCCCGGCGCCGGGACCGCCCGCGCCGGGGAGGCGCTCCGCGATATCTACGACGCGCAAAACGGCACCCAGCTGCCCGGCAAGCAGGTGCGCAAAGAGGGCCAGCCCAGCAACCGCGACGTGGCGGTGGACGAAGCCTACGACTACCTCGGCGTCACCTACGATTTCTTCTGGCAGGCATTCCAGCGCAATTCGCTGGATAACCGGGGCCTGCCGCTGACCGGCAGCGTGCACTACGGCAAGGAATACCAGAACGCCTTCTGGAATGGCCAGCAGATGGTGTTCGGCGACGGCGACGGTGAAATCTTCAACCGCTTTACCATCGCCATCGATGTGGTCGGCCACGAGCTGGCGCACGGCGTGACCGAAAGCGAAGCCGGGCTGATTTACTACCAGCAGGCCGGCGCGCTGAATGAATCGCTGTCCGACGTGTTCGGCTCGCTGGTCAAGCAATTCCATCTGCGGCAAACCGCCGGCCAGGCCGACTGGCTGATCGGCGCCGGCCTGCTGGCCAAGGGCATCAACGGGCAAGGGCTGCGTTCGATGTCGGCGCCCGGCACCGCCTACGACGACCCGCTGCTGGGCAAGGACCCGCAGCCGGCCGACATGCAGGGCTACGTGCAGACCAAGGAAGACAACGGCGGCGTGCACCTCAACTCCGGCATTCCCAACCGCGCCTTTTATCTGGCGGCCACCGCGCTGGGCGGCTTCGCCTGGGAAAAAGCCGGCTACGTTTGGTACGACACGCTGTGCGACAAGGCGCTGCCGCAGGACGCCGACTTCGCCACCTTCGCCCGCAGTACGGTGAAGCATGCGCAGCGGCGTTTCGATAAGACGATAGCCGATAAGGTGCAGCAGGCCTGGCGTCAGGTGGGGGTGGAATGATGCAACCGCTGCCGCCGCTCAATCAGGATACGGTCATTGAACTGGCGCGCGAGGGCGGCTTTGCCTTTATTCCCAAGCTGGCGGGCCTGCGGCGCATCGCGCTGGCCGATATTACGCCGGCGCAGCGGCAGCGCCTGAACCAGCTGCTGAACCAAACGCTGCCCTATGCGCGGGAAGCGGGCCAGCCAGACTCCCCCGGCTGTGGCGACCAACGCTATTTTCGCGTGCAAATCAATTACGCCAGCCAAAACCTGTGCAGCGAAATCGTGCTGCTGATCCCGGAGACCCGCGCGCCGCAGGCGCTGGTGGACCTGTGGAAAACCGGTCAGGTTGATGAGTGAACGCTTACAACGGCTGATAACTGAATAGCACGCGCTTTTTGGATACCAGCCCGTGGCCGCTCTGGCACAGGTAATCCACCGCGCCGCAGGCCTTCAGTTCCTGCAGCGGCTGCCCACAGTCCGGGCAGTGGGCCAGCTGCTGATAATCTGCGTTGCACGCGGCGCAATGATAGTGACCATTCACCCACTCCATCGTTTGTTCGCATTGCGGACAGTGCGCTTCCATACTGACTCCCAAAGCCTGCTCAGCAGGCGTTATTGTCGCGGCCAATTTGGGTGCGGACAGCGCGCAGAACCCGCAGCGTACACAGAGTACGTGAGGAGTTCGAGCACTGCCCAATCCCAAAGTGGCAAGTAAAATAGCCTGGTGTACAGACTTTAGATGAGGCCCCACGAGCGCAAAAAATATATCCCCAGCGCGGTGGTAAAGAACGAACCGACGGTGGTGATGGCGATAATATTGGCCGCCAGCGTGGCGTTGCCGCCCATGGCGCGCGTCATCACGTAGCTGCCCGAGGCGGTCGGCGTGGCGGAAAACAGAAAGATGATCCCCAGCGCCGCGCCGTGAAAACCGCACAGCCAACCGCCGAGCGTCATCAATATCGGCACGATAAACAGCTTGGCCGACGACGACAGCGCCGCCACGTTGGAGGAGCGGAACATGGCGCGCAGATCCAGGCTGGCGCCGGTGCACAGCAGCGCCAGCGGCAGCGACAGCGCGGAGATATAGCCGCCGGTTTGCCGGACCACCTGAGGAATGCCCAGGCCGGTCTGCGCATAGGCCAGCCCGCACAGCAGGCCGATGATCAGCGGGTTGGTGACGATGCTGCGCAACAGCGACAAGCGGCTGATTCGTTTGCCCTTCCCACCCTGCAGGCTGCGCGTCAGGGTGATCACCGACAGTACGTTGAACAAGATCACCGTCACCGTCAGGTACAGCGAGCCGAGCGCCACCCCTTCGCTGCCGTAGGCGGTCATGGCGTAGGCCAGGCCGACGATGGCGGTATTGGCGCGGAAGCCGCCCTGCACGAACACGCCCCGCTCGCGCGGTTCCTTAACCAGCCACACAGCGGCCACTTCCAGCAGCAGGAAGGTCGCGAGGGTGCCTATCGCCCCGAAGATCACCAGCGACAGGTTGCCCAGCAGCTGCGGATGGTTGGTGGCGATGCTGAAAAACAGCAGACAGGGCAGCGCCAGATTGAACACCAGCTTGGTGGCGCCGTCGATAAAGCGATCGTCCATCAGGCGCCAGTGGCGCAGCAGGATGCCCAGCAACATCATTAACAGATTGGGTACGGTGACGTTGAATGCAAAACTCCAGGTTTCCCAGGACATGAGGTTCCTTCAGGCTGGCGGCGGTAATCTTCAGATAATAAACAATAAAAAAGGGTGCGGCATCACTGCCACACCCCTTTTTATCGATTTATTTGCTTTTCTTCAGGTGGCTCATCAAGCGCTTGCGCTTACGCATCTGGTTTGGCGTCAGCAGGTTGCGCTTGCCGGCGAACGGGTTGTCGCCCTCTTTGAACTGGATGCGGATCGGCGTCCCCATCACCTTCAGCGAGCGGCGGAAGTAGTTCATCAGGTAACGCTTGTACGAGTCGGCCAGATCGCTCACCTGGTTGCCGTGGATCACCACGATCGGCGGATTGTACCCGCCGGCGTGGGCATATTTCAGCTTCACGCGGCGGCCGCGCACCAACGGCGGCTGATGGTCGTCGGTGGCCATCTGCATGATTTTGGTCAGCATCGAGGTGTTCACGCGGCGGGTCGCGCACTCGTAGGCTTCCTGCACCGATTCGAACAGGTTGCCGACGCCGCTGCCGTGCAGCGCGGAGATGAAGTGCACGCGGGCGAAATCGACAAAGCCCAGGCGCAGATCGAGCATCTCTTTCACGTGTTCGCGATCTTCTTCGCTCATGCCGTCCCACTTGTTGACCGCAATCACCAGCGAGCGCCCGCTATTGAGGATAAAGCCGAGCAGCGACAGGTCCTGATCGGAAATGCCTTCGCGCGCGTCGATCACCAGCAGCACCACGTTGGCGTCTTCGATCGCCTGCAGGGTTTTGATTACCGAGAATTTCTCTACGGTTTCCGTTACCTTGCCGCGTTTGCGCACCCCGGCGGTGTCGATCAGCACGTATTCGCGCTCGTCGCGCACCATCGGAATATAAATGCTGTCGCGCGTGGTGCCCGGCATGTCGTACACCACTACGCGCTCCTCGCCGAGGATGCGGTTAGTGAGGGTAGACTTGCCTACGTTCGGGCGGCCGACGATCGCCAGCTTGATCGGCAGATCCTGCGGGTTGAAGTCGTCTTCCGGCTCTGCAAACTCTTCGAGGTTTTCGCCTTCCTGCTCGGCCCAATAGGCGGCGTTGGCCTCTTCTTCGGTCAGCTCGGCTTCTTCCTCTTTAGCCGGAACGAACGGCACCAGCACGTGCTCGATCAGCTGAGTGACGCCGCGGCCGTGCGAAGCGGCGATGGCATAAACGTCGCCCAGGCCCAGCGAGTAGAAATCGGCGGTGGCCATGTCCGGATCCATGCCGTCGGTCTTGTTGGCCACCAGGAAGGTCGCCTTCTGGCGGTTGCGCAGATGCTGGGCGATACCCTGATCGGCCGGCATCAGGCCGGCGCGGGCGTCGACCATGAACAGCACGATATCGGCCTCTTCAATCGCCAACAGCGATTGGCCGGCCATGCGCGTTTCAACGCCGTCTTCGGTGCCGTCAATACCGCCGGTATCGACGATGATAAATTCATTGCCCTCAACTTCAGCACGACCATACTTGCGGTCTCGCGTTAGCCCGGGGAAATCCGCCACCAGCGCATCGCGCGTCTGTGTCAAACGGTTAAACAAGGTGGACTTACCCACATTCGGGCGCCCGACCAGCGCGACGACAGGTATCATTGTTGAAGCCTCATTACTTAATAATCAATGCGTTACTGCAATCCGGATAGACACCGGCAATGCAGCTTATAAAATACGAAACGGCCCCTGAACCCTCAGGAGCCGTTTTCCCCTTCATCTTTCGCGCCGCAGCGGCGCGCAGCCTGTCGGGTAGCGAAAAGGTTGCGACGACCGGCGTTAGCGGGTGAAAGCGTAAACTTTCCCGCCGCGGGCCTGGATGACCAGCTTATCGCCAGCCACCATCGGCGCAGACAGGAAGCCGGAGCTGTCCACTTCCTGCTGGGCGACAAAACGGCCGTCCGTGGTGTTGATCCAGTGCAGGTAGCCTTCGGCGTCGCCGGTCACCAGATAACCATTATACATCACCGGCGGCGTCAGGTTGCGGTGCAGCAGATCGCTCTGCGTCCACACGGTCACGCCGCCTTCGGTGCTCAACGCCACCACCCGGTCATTCTGGTCGATCAGGTAAATGCGGCCCGCGTCGACGATAAAGTCGTTCACCGAGCCCAGTTCGCGTTTCCAGATGATCTGGCCGGAACGCAGATCCAGCGCCGTCAGGTTGCCATTGTAACCCAATGCGTAGACGATGCCTTCAACGATTACCGGCGTGGTGTCCACATCGTTCAGGCGGTCGATCTCGGTCGCGCCGCTCGGCTGGGAAATGCGCTGCTGCCAAATCAGCTGGCCCTGCTGCAACAGCACGGCGCTGACGCGGCCGTTGTCGCCGCCGACGATGGCTGCGCCGAAGGCGACGGACGGCGCGGACTCGCCGCGCAACGACAGCGATGGCATGTCCAGGTTAACCGTCCACTTCACCGCGCCGTCAGACTCGTTCAATGCCTGCAGCAGGCCGTTGGAGGTGTGGATCAGCACCATGCCGTCGCTGATCACCGGGCGAGAAATCGCTTCGCCGGCCACTTTGGTCTGCCAGGCTACGGTGCCGTCAGCGGTATTCAGCGCGTAAACCACCGCTTTCTCGCTGCCGACATAGGCTTTATCGCCTGAAACCGTTATGCCGCCCGACAGCAGCGCCGGCAGGTTGCTGGAGAAGAAGCCGGTCTTCTCGGAGAGATCGACCTTCCACTTCTCGTTGCCGCTGTCGGCGTCCAGCGCCTTCACGATGCCGTGACGGTCCGCGGCGTAAATGGTGCTGTCCTGGAAGGCCGGGCGCAGGTGAGAATAGAACTCACCGATGCCGTCGCCGACCGAGGTGCTCCACGCCTTGTTCGGCGTAAACTGATTTTCAACTTTCGGCAGCGGCGACATGGTAACCACGTCTTCTTCACTGTTAAACAGCGAGCAACCACTCAGCAAGGCAACGGAAACCAGTCCGACCAAGAGTGTTTTACGCAATTGCATGGGAATTCCCCTTAGCTGGACAAGTTATTCAATTTCATGCGCAGCAGTACCTGCAGCGCCTGAGAAGCGTTGGATTCAATGCCTTTGCTGTAAGCTTCGCGCGCGCCCTTGGCGTCGCCCTTGGCCAGCAACACGTCGCCGCGCACATCCTGCGTCATCGCCGTCCAGCCTTCGCCTTTCACGCCATCCAGCGTTTTCAGCGCTTCATCCAGCTTTTTCTCCTGCAGCTGGACGCGCGCCAGACGCAGGTTGATCATCGACAACAGGTTATCGTCTTTGGTCTGGCCCTGCGCCAGCGCCAACTGCTGTTCCGCCTTGGCGAAATCGTTCTGCTCGACAAAATGCCTGGCCAGCTGCAATGCGGCCAATACGCCGTAGCTGTTGCTGTTGGCCTGGATGAATTTCTCGGCGGCGGCCACGTCGTCCGGCTTACCGGCCGCCAGGCGATCGCTGGCCTCCTGGTAGGATTGCGACGCTGCCATCATGTTGGAGTTTTGGTTGCTCTGCCAAAAGCGCCAGCCGACCAGGGCACCAATTCCGAGCACCACGCCCACCGCCAGCGCTTTGCCGTTTTCGGCAAAGAACCGACGCACGGCGTCGACTTGTTCGTTTTCAGTGGTATAGACTTCCACGGTGTCCTTCTCCTTAACCTAACATCATAGCCAGACGCTCAGCGACTTCGCTTTGCGCCAGCGTTTCTTGTTCACCACTGCGCAGGTCTTTCACCACCACCTGTTGTGCCGCAACTTCGTTTTCGCCCAGAATCAATGCGACGCGCGCGCCCCATTTGTCTGCCCGGGTGATCTGCTTCTTGAAGTTGCCGCCACCGTAGTTGGTCATCAGTTTCAGCTGCGGCGCGGCGTCACGCACCTGCTCCGCCAGCTGCATCGCCGCGCTCTGAGCGCCGGCGCCGGAAGAAATTACGTATACATCAATGGTGGACGGCGCCTTGAACGCCGGGTTGACCGCCTGAACCAACAGTACCAGACGCTCCAACCCCATCGCAAAGCCTACGGCAGGCGTCGCGCGCCCGCCCAGCTGCTCGACCAAACCGTCGTAACGGCCGCCCGCGCACACCGTGCCCTGCGCTCCCAGGCTGGTGGTCACCCACTCGAATACCGTGCGGTTGTAGTAGTCCAGACCGCGCACCAGGCGTTCATTGATGGTATATGGGATACCTGCCTGCGCCAAAAGTTCACACAGACCGGCGAAGTGAGCGCGGGATTCTTCATCCAGGTACTCGGACAGGCGCGGCGCGTCGTTCAACAGCGTCTGCACCTCCGGGTTTTTCGAGTCCAGCACCCGCAGCGGGTTGCTGTACATGCGGCGTTTGCAGTCTTCGTCCAGCGCCTCGACGTGCTGCTCGAGGAAGGCCACCAGCGCATCGCGGTAGTTGGCGCGGGCCTCCAGCGAGCCGATGGAATTCAGCTCCAGCCTGACGTGCTCGGCGATGCCCAGCGCGCGCCACCAGCGGGCGGTCAGCAGGATCAGTTCGGCGTCGATGTCCGGGCCTTGCAGGCCGAACACTTCCACACCCAGCTGATTGAACTGGCGGTAGCGGCCTTTTTGCGGACGCTCATAGCGGAACATCGGGCCGATGTACCACAGACGCTGTTCCTGATTGTACAGCAGACCATGTTCGATGCCGGCGCGAACGCAGCCAGCCGTGCCTTCCGGACGCAGCGTCAGGCTTTCGCCGTTGCGGTCTTCGAAGGTATACATCTCTTTTTCTACGACGTCGGTCACTTCGCCGATCGCGCGTTTGAATAACGGGGTCTGCTCTACAATCGGCAACCGGATTTCGCTGTAACCGTAGCCGCCAAGCACCTGCTTGAGGGTGCCTTCAATACGCTGCCATAATGCCGTGTCTTCCGGCAGGTAGTCGTTCATGCCGCGAATGGCTTGAATGTTCTTTGCCACGTGAGTTCTCTGTCCGTTGTCTATAAAAATGAACCCGATTATAGGGACTTTGCCGCCCCGTATTCAACGCGGATGCGGTTTTCTGCCCCGCGGGTTCATAAACCAGCGGGCCAAACAGCCCGCCATATCGATATGATGCTTATTTTTCCAGCAGGTTGACCGAGATGCGATTGGCTTCATCCATCATCGAAGCCTTGGCGCGGATCTTCGCCTCCAGCTGGTCAATCATCTGCTCGTTGTCGAAACGTTCTTTCTGGCGCACGCCGTCTTCGTAGAAGCCGCTCTTGTTGTGGCCGCCGGTGACGCCCATGGTCGACACCAGCGCTTCGCCCGGCCCGTTGACCACGCAGCCGATGATCGATACGTCCATCGGCGTGATGATGTCTTCCAGACGCTGCTCCAGCGCGTTCACCGTGCCGATCACGTCAAACTCCTGGCGCGAACAGGTCGGGCAAGCGATGAAGTTGATGCCGCGCGCGCGAATGCGCAGCGATTTCAGAATGTCGAAACCGACCTTCACTTCTTCCACCGGATCGGCCGCCAACGAGATGCGCAGGGTATCGCCGATGCCTTCCGACAGCAGCAGCCCCAGGCCGATAGCCGATTTCACCGAGCCGCTGCGCGCGCCGCCGGCTTCGGTAATGCCGAGGTGCAGCGGCTGATCGATGCGCGACGCCAGCAGGCGGTAAGACTGCACCGCCAGGAACACGTCGGAAGCCTTGACGCTGACCTTGAACTGGTCAAAGTTGAGGCGATCCAGGATATCCACGTGGCGCATGGCGGACTCGAGCAGCGCTTCCGGCGTAGGTTCGCCGTACTTTTCCTGCAGGTCCTTCTCCAGCGAGCCGCCGTTGACGCCGATGCGGATCGGGATGTTCTTGTCGCGCGCGCAATCCACCACCGAGCGGATGCGCGATTCGTTGCCGATGTTGCCCGGGTTGATGCGCAGGCAATCCACGCCGTATTCGGCGACCTGCAGCGCGATGCGATAATCGAAATGAATATCGGCGACCAGCGGCACGTTGACCTGCTGCTTGATCAGCTTGAACGCCTCGGCGGCATCCATGGTGGGAACCGAAACGCGGACGATATCGACGCCGACGCGCTCCAGCGCTTTGATCTGATTAACCGTTGCTTCAACATCGGTGGTACGGGTGTTGGTCATCGACTGTACGGCAATCGGCGCGCCATCACCAATAGGCACCTTGCCGACGTAAATTCGCGTTGATTTTCGACGGTTGATGGGCGCTTGGTTATGCATTACTTACTCTCCATTGTTGCTCTGACATCACGGCCACTGCCGCGCAATTACTGCGCGGCAACGGTCAGGCGAGCAACACGGTTTGACTTAACGAACCGGCTTAAATCAACCGGCTTACCTTGATATTGAATCTGCACTGCGGCCGGGGCGCCGATGGTCAGTTTATACGGCGCGGTGCCGGCCAGGTTCAGCTTGCCGCCGCTTTTCTGGGTGCCGCTGAACAAGGTTTTGCCGTTGGCGTCGGTCACCTGCAGCCAGCAATCGGCCGAGAAGTCCATCACCAGCGCGTTAGGATCGGCTGCGGCCGCCGCCACGCCCGCGTCTGCGGTCGGCAACGGGGCCTGGGCGGACGGTGCCGCCGGCGCCGTTTCCGGCAACGTCGTCTGGCTTGGCGACACCACGGCGGGCTGCTGCGCTTCGGCGGCAGGCGCCTGAGCGATCGCCGCCGGCGCCTGTGGCGCAGCGCCGGTATCAACCGGCGTGGTGGCGTTGTCCGTCAATGGCACGCTGGTGCCGCCGTCGGCGTTGCCGTCGGTCAACGGAACCTGTTGACCTTCGTTGTTTTGTGAAAGCTGGGCGGAAGACTGATCGGCCATGGTGGCGATCTCATCCTGCTGCGCCTTGTGGTTTTGCCACCACCAGGCGCCGGTCAGGCCGATCACCACGAACACGATCAGCCAGGTGAAGCTCATCAGCCAGCCATCGCGTTTTTTGCGGCGTTTGCCCAGAGAGAAGCTCTGCATCGGCGCAACCTTCGCCATTTTCAGCGGAGCCTGCTTGGCCAGGATCGGCAGCAGTTCGTCTTCCGGCAAATGCACCAGCTTGGCGTAAGAACGGATATAACCGCGCACAAACGTCGAAGCGAGATCGGCGGAAATGCTGTCTTCTTCGATGTCGCGCACGGTAGACATTTTGAGGCACAGGCGCTCTGCTACCGCCTGTTGGCTCAGCCCGAGTTGCTCACGGGCCTGACGCAGGCGTTGGCCCGTCGTCATCGATTCGGTTTTATCTTGGGAGGCTTCAGTATTCATTAGCTAAGAACTGCTGGTACTGTTTGGATTGTGGAAAACTTCGCGCTAGCTGCTTGCCATAGCGTTGAACGCTATCCTGACGCCCGGCTAACGCGGCGAAACGAATCTGTAACCATAAGCTGCTGGCGCTGGCCGGCAGAACATGTTGATAACTATCCAATAAAAGTTGCGACTGTATGCGCTTCCCTTCTCCAAATTGCTTTTCTGCCTCCACCAACAGTGGAGTGCCTTTGTCCGGATCGACCTTCAGCGCGCGGGTCAACAAGGTGCGCGCTTCGTCATTCTGTCCGGCCTTGAGAAAACAGTAACCTGCGTTTTCCAGGCTATCGGCGACCTGACCGTAATCGGGCGCCAGCGCCGCGGCGCTAAACTGCTGTTGTGCCGGTACATACTGCCCTAAACTGCAAAGAAACGCACCGTAATTATTCAATACGGTGCCATTGCCCGGCGCAAGTTTGAGCGCCTGCCGATAGCGCTGTTCGGCAGCGGCGTTCTCGCCAATCCGCTGCTCGTAGAGCGCCATGCCCAATTGGCTGCGGTAATCCTGCGGGGCCGCGTCCAGCGCCTTTTCCAGATTCTGCCGCGCGGCGTTCATATCGCCCTGCTGCAGATATTCCAGACCCAGCCGCAGCCGCGTCTGGCCCGCTTCGCCAGACTGCGCGTCCTTTTCCGGCGAGGAACCGGAACAGCCTGCCAGTAAACCGGCCGCCAGCAACACTCCCCACAGTTTCAGCTTCATGCCCGCATTTATTTCCTTATCGGCGGTTATCGGTTCGCCTGCCGCGGTGATTTTTCGCATAACAGGCTGTTAGATAACAAAAACAATGCTATAGGATTCAGACCGCCCGCACGTTGATAGGTTCCCCGGCCATTTTCTTTTTCAGGGTACGCTTGGTACGGTCGATCACCTCACCCGCCAGTTGCCCGCAGGCGGCGTCGATGTCGTCACCGCGGGTTTTACGAACAATAGTCGTAAAGCCGTATTCCATCAACACTTTGGAGAAACGATCCACCCGGCTGTTGGAGCTGCGGCCGTAAGGGGCGCCCGGGAAGGGGTTCCATGGGATCAGGTTGATCTTGCACGGCGTATCCTTCAGCACTTCCGCCAGCTGATGCGCGTCGTCGGTGCTGTCGTTGATGTGATCCAGCATCACGTACTCGACGGTGACCCGCCCCTGGTTGGCGTTGGATTTCTCCAGGTAGCGGCGCACCGCGGCCAGGAAGGTCTCGATGTTGTACTTGCGGTTGATCGGCACGATCTCGTCGCGGATCTGATCGTTGGGCGCGTGCAGCGAGATCGCCAGCGCCACGTCGATCATGTCGCCCAGCTTGTCCAGCGCCGGCACCACGCCGGAGGTAGACAGGGTCACGCGGCGTTTGGACAGGCCGAAGCCGAAGTCGTCCAGCATGATCTCCATCGCCGGCACCACGTTGTTCAGGTTGAGCAGCGGCTCGCCCATGCCCATCATCACCACGTTGGTGATCGGGCGTTCGCCGGCGACTTTCAGCGCGCCGATGATTTTCGCCGCGCGCCACACCTGGCCGATGATCTCCGACACGCGCAGGTTGCGGTTAAAGCCCTGCTGCGCGGTCGAACAGAATTTGCACTCCAGCGCGCAGCCTACCTGCGAGGAAACGCACAGGGTAGCGCGGTCGCCGTCCGGGATATACACGGTTTCGACCTGCTGATCGCCCACTTTGATCGCCCATTTGATGGTGCCATCGGCTGAACGCTGTTCTTCGGCCACTTCCGGTGCGCGGATCTCGGCGACGCGCTGCAATTTTTGACGCAGGACCTTGTTGATATCGGTCATCTGCTCGAAATCGTCGCAGCAGTAGTGGTACATCCACTTCATCACCTGATCAGCGCGGAACGGCTTCTCGCCCATTTTGGCGAAGAATTCGCGCATTTGCTGCCGGTTCAGATCCAGCAGGTTAATTTTGGCGGCGGCCGGTTGTTCCGCGTTAACGGATTGAGTAGACAGCGAATTATTTTCAGACACGGTGTGCTCGGACGTGATGGGTTCTAACATAATGATCTCTGGCCTCGTTGTTACACGTTATGGCGCTAAAGAATGGAAAGTAAGTTGTGCGGTGCAAACCGGGTACCCCGGGGACGGCACTAAAAACGCGCCCCTGACGAGTCGTCTCATCAGGGGCGCGGCATTGTACAAATTTTAGTAGCGGGTTTCCATGTCTGAAAGGCATTCAGGGCATTTTTATTGTTTCAGCCGGTGAATGCGCGCTTCCTGCCAGGAAACGCCGAGCATCAACGTGGGCAGATTTCGCTTTCGTTGAAGAAGTATGCGATTTCGCGCTGTGCGGATTCTACCGCGTCGGAACCGTGAACGGCGTTAGCGGTGAAGCTGTCCGCGTAGTCGGCGCGCAGGGTGCCGGCCAGTGCGTTGTCAGGGTTGGTTGCGCCCATGATGTCACGGTTGCGCTGTACCGCGTTTTCCGCTTCCAGAACCTGTACCACGATCGGGCCGGAGGTCATGAACTCAACCAGGCCGTCGAAGAATGGGCGACCTTTGTGCTCGGCGTAGAAGCCTTCAGCCTGTTCGCGGGTCAGACGCAGCATTTTGGATGCGATGATTTTGAAGCCTGCACGCTCGAAACGCGCATAGATTGCGCCGATGTCGTTGTTGGCTACGGCGTTTGGTTTAATGATGGAAAAGGTACGTTCTACGGTCATGATGGCCTCTGTATAGCTTCCAAAACAGGCCGGTCTGCAACAAAGCCGGCCTTCTCAAGTGGCGCAGATTATATGTGCGCCGTTAACGCTTGCCTACGGGAAAATCAACATTTCATTAAAAAAATATGATCTTCATGGGGCATCATCGACGCCGCCGGCAAGGGTTACTGGGTTTTGTCGGTCGACGGAATGATGTTGCGCAGCCAGCTGCCCCAGCGGCGCTGATAGAACGGCTGGGTATGGGTGATCAGATAGTGGCTGACCCCGCGCTCTTTTTCCGACACCAGGCAGAAATCCACCGGTTCGTCGTTGGGCGCCGTTTCGCTGGCCACGCCGCCGGCTTCGTTGATCAAGGCGTCGATCTCCGCCGGCTCGCCATCCACCTCCAGGCCGACCAGCAGATTGGGCTTCTCGTCCACCGCCCGATCGTGCATCAGCGCCAGAAAGGCGCGGCGCACCGGCTTGCGCTGGCTGAACAGCGTGGTCAGCGCGTCCACCATCGCCGCAGGGTATTCTTCGGGCTGGCCGAGCAGGATCTGCGTGTCCTTGTCGACATAGTGCTCCACCGGCTTGGCGACGCCGCCGGTGGCCAACAGCATCGCCACCTCTTCCGGGTAAAACTCCTTGCCGTACTCCGCCTTCGGGTTGAGGAACAGATCGGCGCCCTGGGTGATTTCAAACAGCACCCGCGCCGGCAGCGCGATGAACGGCTGTTCGTCCTCAACGGCTTTCTGCAGCGCTTCCAGCGAGGAGAAGAACGGAATGATGCTGCCGCCGTCCTGCTTTTCCCAGTGCTGGATATTGATGGGGGTATCGGCGTTCAGGATGACGTCTCCGTCCTGCGGCACCTGTTCGCTGTCGCCGAGGATCAATACCGTGGCCTCCAGCAGCTCGCGGAAGAACGCCGGGCGGTGGGCCGGCTCCGTTACCGCCAGCTTCAGCAGGCGTTCAAGTTCGTTCTCGCCGGGGGCGGCATCCTGATGATGGGAACTCATGGCAAACTCCAGGGATCAAATAACGGGGCCCAGCATGCTGGGCCCCGACGATAACGCCTATTCTAGCGCCCGCGATAACGGGCGTTCAATTATTTGGCCTTGCTCAGCAGCAGATTCGCCAGGGCGCGCACGCCCAGGCCGGTCGCCCCGGCGGACCACTGATCCACCGCGCCTTTGCGGTAGGTGGCGGAACAGTCGATGTGCAGCCAGCCTTTTTGGTAGTTCTTCACAAAGTGCGACAGGAAGGCGGCCGCGGTGCTGGCGCCGGCGGTGTAAGCCGGGCCTGCCACGTTGTTCAGCTCGGCGAAGTTGGACGGCAGCTGGCTGCGGTGGAACTCGGCCAGCGGCAGGCGCCAGAACGGCTCCTGCTCCGCCGCCGCACTGCTCAGCAGCGCCTGCGCCAGCGCGTCGTCGAAGCTGAACAGCGCGTGATAGTCGTTGCCTACCGCAGTCTTCGCCGCGCCGGTCAGGGTGGCGCAGTCGATAATCAGCTGCGGATTCTGCTCGGATGCGTCGATCAGGCCGTCGGCCAATACCAGGCGCCCTTCCGCATCGGTGTTCATCACCTCGACGGTTTTGCCGTTGCGGTAGCGAATGATATCGCCCAGCTTGAAGGCGTTGCCGCTGACCATGTTGTCAGCGCAGCACAGGTACAGCTTCACCCGCTGCTGCAGGCCGCGCGCCGCCGCCAGCGCCAGCGCGCCGGTGATGGTGGCCGCGCCGCCCATGTCGGCCTTCATCGAGTCCATAAAGGCGCTCTGTTTCAGGCTGTAGCCGCCGGTGTCGAAGGTGATGCCCTTGCCCACCAGGCAGGCGAAGACCGGGGCATCCGGATTGCCGGTCGGGTTGAAATCCAGCGCCAGCAGCACCGGCGAACGGTCTGAGCCGCGGCCGACGGTGTGGATGCCGGCATAGTTCTGCTCGCGCAGATCTTCGCCCTTGGTGATGCGATAGCTGACGGCATCGCAGCCGACGTCGCACATCAGGTCGACGGCGCGGGTCGCCAGCTGTTCCGGGCCCAGCTCTTCCGCCGGCATATTGATGGTGTCGCGCACCCAGTCAATAATCTTCAGGCGCTGATCCAGCTCTTTGCGCTCGGCTGCCGGCAGCTCCGCCCATTCGACCTTGCGTTGGCCCTTCGGCCCGCGGTAACCCTGCCAGAACGCCCAGCTGTTTTCCAGATCCCAACCTTCGCCGGTCAGCTGCACGTTTTTGATGCCCTGACCGTCGATTTTGCGCCCGGCGCGCTGAACCGCGCCCAGCTTGTCGTTGCCGATCAGATGAATAGTCATCCCTTCCGCGTCGGTGCTCAGCAGCGCTTTCTCGCCCCAGCGAGCGTCGGCAGGCTGTTGCGACAGCCTGACCTGCATGAATTCTGTTGTCATAGCCTTCTTACTCCGGATTATTCTTTTATTAATCTTGTCGGATACAAAATAAACGGGCCGCCGATGGCAGCCCGTTACGCTATTTACTCCGCTTCATCTAACCAGACCAGCAGGATCGCTTCCAGTATTTTTTCGTTGGAAGCCTGAGGATCGTCGTCGAACTCTTCGAGATCGCAAATCCACCGGTGCATGTCGGTAAAACGCACGGTTTTCGGATCGGTGTCCGGGTATTGGTCGTACAGGGCTTCGCCGATTTCACGGCTGTCGGTCCACTTCAGTCCCATTATGATCTCCTGATTGGCGCCGCGGCTAACAATTAATGCTCACGCGCGTGGTTGACGGTATAACGCGGCATTTCAACCACCAAATCTTCGTCGGCGACCAGCGCCTGACAGCTCAGGCGGCTTTCCGGCTCCAGGCCCCAGGCCTTGTCCAGCATGTCGTCTTCCAGCTCGCTGCTCTCTTCCAGAGAATCGAAGCCTTCACGCACGATGCAGTGACAGGTGGTGCAGGCGCAGGATTTCTCGCAGGCGTGCTCGATTTCAATGCCGTTGCGCAGCGCAACGTTGAGGATAGATTCCCCTTGTTCGGCTTCCAGTACCGCCCCCTCCGGGCATAAATCTTGATGGGGCAGGAAAACAATTTTAGGCATGGTTAAACCTCATCCACAGAATGGCCAGCCAGCGCGCGGCGGATGGAAGCATCCATGCGGCGCGCGGCAAAATCTTGCGTTTGTGCATCTAATGTTTTGATTGCGTCTTCGATGGCGGCGGGGGAGTCGCCCTGCACCGCCTGCTGCAGCGCCTGCGACGCGGCGGCGATCGCCTGGCTTTCCGCTTCGCTCAGCAGCGCGGCGTCGCCGGCCAGCGCGCCCTGCAGGCTTTCCAGCACCCGCGAGGCTTCCACCCGTTGTTCCGCCAACTTGCGCGCGCCGACGTCGCTCTGGGCGTTGGCCATCGAATCCTTGATCATGCCGGCAATCTCGTTGTCGGACAGGCCGTACGACGGCTTGACCTGAATCGAGGCTTCGACGCCGGTGGATTTCTCCATCGCCGTGACGCTCAGCAAGCCGTCGGCGTCCACCTGGAAGGTGACGCGGATATGCGCCCCTCCGGCCGGCAGCGGCGGCAGCCCGCGCAGCGTGAAGCGCGCCAGCGAGCGGCAGTCCTGCACCAGTTCGCGTTCACCCTGCAGCACGTGGATCATCATCGCGCTCTGACCGTCTTTGAAGGTGGTGAACTCCTGCGCGCGCGCCACCGGGATGGTGGTGTTGCGCGGGATCACCTTCTCGACCAGGCCGCCCATGGTTTCCAGCCCCAGCGACAGCGGGATCACGTCCAGCAGCAGCATGTCGCTGTCCGGCTTGTTGCCCACCAGAATGTCGGCCTGGATCGCCGCGCCGATGGCGACGACTTTATCCGGATCTATAGAGGTCAGCGGGGTGCGGCCAAAGAAGGCGCCCACCTGCTCACGCACCAGCGGCACACGGGTGGAACCGCCGACCATCACCGCTTCCAGCACCTCTTCGGCGCCGACGCCGGCGTCTTTCAGCGCGCGGCGGCAGGCCATCAGCGTGCGTTTCACCAGCGGGGCGATCAACGCGTCGAACTGGGCACGGGTCACTTCGCCCTGCCAACCGGCAATCTCGACGCGCACGCTGTCGGTATCGCTCAGCGCGATTTTGGCGGCGATGGCGGCGTCCAGCAGTTGGCGCTGCACGCCGTGATCGCTGCGGTCGGCCACGCCGGCCTGCTCGCGCAGCCAATCGGCCAACAGGTGGTCGAAATCGTCGCCGCCCAGCGCGGAATCCCCGCCGGTGGCCAAGACTTCAAACACCCCGCGGCTGAGGCGCAGAATGGAAATATCGAAGGTGCCGCCGCCCAGATCATAGACCGCGATCACCCCTTCCTGACCGGAGTCCAGGCCGTAGGCGATCGCCGCGGCGGTCGGTTCGTTCAGCAGACGCAGCACGTGCAGGCCGGCCAGACGCGCGGCGTCCTTGGTGCCCTGGCGCTGCGCGTCGTCAAAATAAGCGGGAACGGTGATCACCACGCCGTCCAGCTCCCCTTCCAGCGCCGCCTGAGCGCGGGCGGACAAGGTCCGGAGAATATCGGCGGATACGCCTACCGGGTTAACCGGGCCGGCGGCGGTGACGATCATCGGCAAGCCGTTGTCGCTGGCCTGGAACTGGTACGGCAGGTTCGGGTAACGCTGCTGCACGTCCGCCAGGGAACGGCCCATCATGCGTTTGACCGAGCTGACGGTGTTGGCCGGATCCTGCGCCGCCTGTTGGCGCGCCTCCCAGCCGACCGTCTGTGCGTCGGCCTGATAGTGCACCACCGAAGGCAGCAGAGGGCGGCCCTGTGCGTCGGCCAGCGTTTCCGCCTGCCCGCTGCGCACCGTGGCGACCAGCGAATTGGTGGTGCCTAAATCGATGCCCGCCGCCAAACGGCGCTGGTGCGGCGCGGCGCTGAGGCCAGGCTCACTAATTTGTAATAAGGCCATATTGAAGCTTCCACAATAGAAATGTGTTACTCAAAACCCAGCAGTTTTTCTTCGAGTTGTTCAACCTGTTGCTGGAGTTTGTCCAAAAAGCGCAGCTTGCGCACGGTGTCGGCGGCGTCCGGCCATTGTTCGCCGTCCAACTGCTGCACCATCAGGGCGCTGCGCCGTTTGATCGAGCCGCTCAGCCGCGCGCCGAAATCGGCCAGCAGGCTTTCCGCATCCGCCTGACGTTCAATGGCGTCGAGCTCCTCGCGCAGCTCCAGCTGTTCCATCAGAAAAGCGGTATCGCGCAGGGTGTGCTGCTCGTTGCCCAAATCAAAGCCGTGCAAAGATAGCATATACTCCGCGCGTTTTAATGGGTGCTTCAGCGACTGGTAGGCTTCATTGATGGTCGCGGCCTGCTGCAACGCCATCAGGCGTTCGCGCTCCGGCTGATTGGCGAAACGATCGGGATGGAATTGACGCTGCAGATCCTGAAAGCGGGATGTGAGCAAGCTGCCGTCCAGCGTATAGCGAACGGGCAGCCCGAATAAAGTAAAGTAATCCATAGCGTGCTCTGGCGTTAGCGGATGAAGTTCCCCCGCTGCACGCGGGGGAGCACGATGGACTGTCAGACGTTAAAACTTTCGCCGCAGCCGCACTCGCTTGAGACGTTCGGGTTGTTGAACTTGAAGCCTTCGTTCAGGCCTTCCTTAACGAAATCAAGCTCGGTGCCGTCAAGGTAGACCAGGCTCTTGCCGTCGATGATCACCCTGACGCCTTTGTCTTCAAAAACGATGTCGTCATCGTTCATTTCGTCAACAAATTCCAGCACGTACGCCATCCCGGAGCAGCCGGAGGTTCTGACCCCCAGACGCAGGCCGAGACCTTTTCCGCGGTTGTTCATAAAGGCCTGAACACGCTGCGCAGCGCTGTCGCTCATGGTAATTGACATCACAACCTCACACTTCAAATCAAAGCCCAGCCTGGCCGGCCGGGTTCACTGACTCAGAAAAACTACTTGGCGCCATGCTTGCTCTTGTAGTCGGCGATCGCTGCTTTAATGGCGTCTTCGGCCAGGATAGAGCAGTGAATTTTAACCGGCGGTAATTCCAGCTCTTCGGCGATCTGGGTGTTTTTGATCGCTTCGGCCTGATCAAGAGACTTGCCTTTCATCCATTCGGTCACCAGCGAGCTGGAGGCGATGGCGGAACCGCAGCCGTAAGTCTTGAAGCGGGCGTCTTCAATGATACCTTCATTGTTGACCTTGATCTGCAACTTCATCACGTCGCCACAGGCCGGTGCTCCCACCATGCCGCTGCCGACGGTGGGATCTTCGTTGTCGAAAGAACCCACGTTGCGCGGGTTTTCATAATGATCGATTACTTTTTCGCTGTAAGCCATGACCTTGCTCCTGAATCCTGAGAATTAATGATGTGCCCATTCGATGCTGTTGATATCCACGCCCTGCTTGAACATTTCCCACAGCGGAGAAAGGTCGCGCAGGCGGCCGATGGACTTGCGCACCAGTTGAATGGTGTAGTCGATCTCTTCTTCCGTGGTGAAACGCCCCAGGGAGAAACGGATCGAGCTGTGCGCCAATTCATCACTCATGCCCAGCGCGCGCAGCACGTAGGACGGCTCGAGGCTGGCGGAGGTACAGGCGGAGCCGGAGGACACGGCCAGGTCTTTCAGCGCCATGATCAGCGATTCACCTTCAACATAGTTGAAGCTGACGTTAAGAATGTTCGGAGCGCCATGCTCCAGGGAGCCGTTCAGATACACTTCTTCCATATCTTTCACGCCGTTCCACAGACGATCGCGCAGGGTGCGCAGGCGCGCCATTTCCGACGCCATCTCTTCTTTGGCGATGCGGTAGGCTTCGCCCATGCCGACGATCTGGTGCACCGGCAGGGTGCCGGAACGCATGCCGCGCTCGTGGCCGCCGCCGTGGATCTGGGCTTCGATGCGGATGCGCGGCTTGCGGCGCACGTACAGCGCGCCGATGCCTTTCGGGCCGTAAATCTTGTGGCCGGAGAACGACATCAGGTCGACTTTCAGCTTGCTCAGATCGATAGGCAGCTTGCCCACGCTCTGGGTGGCGTCAACGTGGTAAATGATACCGCGCGCGCGGCACATTTCGCCGATCGCTTCGATATCCTGCACCACGCCGATTTCGTTGTTCACGTGCATGATCGAAACCAGAATGGTGTCGTCGCGCATCGCGGCTTCGAGGGCCTGCAGGTCAATGATGCCATTGCTCTGCGGCGCCAGGTAGGTCACTTCAAAACCTTCGCGCTCGAGCTGGCGACAGGTGTCCAGCACGGCTTTGTGTTCGGTTTTGCTGGTGATGACGTGCTTGCCTTTTTTCTGATAGAAATTGGCAGCGCCTTTGATCGCCAGGTTGTCGGATTCGGTCGCGCCTGAGGTGAACACGATTTCGCGCGGATCCGCGCCCACCAGCTCGGCGATTTGGTTACGGGCGATGTCGACCGCTTCTTCCGCCTGCCAACCGAAACGGTGGGAACGGGAAGCCGGGTTGCCGAAAGTGCCGTCCAGGGTCAAACACTGCATCATCTTCTCAGCAACGCGCGGGTCAACCGGCGTCGTCGCTGAGTAGTCCAGATAAATCGGTAATTTCATTGCTCTTATGCTCCGTACATCACTTCCAAAAACTAAAAAAAATACCGCCAGCTGCTTATGCGCGCAGATTAACGTTGATAGTTTCTTGCGGACGGCCGTTGGCCGTGCGGCGCGTATCGTTGTTTTGACGATCCGCCACCACCAGCACTTCCTGGTTGTTGACCAGTTCTGCCAGCGTAATGTTGTTCAGGAACCCGCTGATGCGCTCGCTCAGATCGCGCCACAGGGTATGGGTCAGACAGCGATCGCCGCCCTGACAGCCTTCTTTACCCTGGCAACGGGTTGCATCTACCGATTCGTCGACGGCAGTGATGACAGCGCCAACGGCGATCTCACCCGCGTCTTTACCCAGCAGATAACCACCGCCCGGACCGCGCACGCTGGCCACCAGGCCATTCTTGCGCAGACGGGAGAATAATTGTTCCAGATAAGAGAGAGAAATACCCTGACGTTCGGAAATATCCGCCAGAGGTACGGGCCCTTCCTGGGAGTGCAATGCTACGTCAAGCATAGCGGTTACGGCATAACGGCCTTTGGATGTCAGTCTCATAGCTCAATGGTTACCTGTTGGTCAAACATGGCCGAAAGTCTGACATTCCTGAGTAAATCAGTCAACTATTTAACCTAGTAATTTACTCAAGTATTAGCACGTTTTGTACTTAGCCATAGCAAATGCATATAAAATGCATGTTATAACCTTTAGATAACTAATACTATTATTGTTGGCCGTTACGCCACGGCAATTAATTACCTTGATGTTTATCCTGTTTCTCGATCGACGTCAGCATGCCGCGCAGGATATTCAGCTCCTGCCCTTCCGGCCGCGCGCGGGTGAACAAGCGGCGCAGCCGGCTCATTACCTGCCCCGGATGCGCCGGGCGAATAAAACCGGTGCGCTGCAGCGTCTGCTCCAGGTGCTGATAAAAGCGCTCGAGGTCGTCCACCAGCGGATAAGGGGTTTCTTCCAGCTGCGGCGCGCCCGCCTGCTGGCGATCGAGATAAGCCACGCGCACTTCGTACGCCAGGATCTGCACCGCCATCGCCAGGTTCAGCGAGCTGTAATCCGGGTTGGCCGGAATGGCGACGTGATAGTGGCACTTCTGCAGCTCGTCGTTGGTCAGGCCGACGCGTTCGCGGCCGAACACCAGCGCCACCGGCGCGTGCTCGCCTTCGTGCACCGCACGCACGCCGCACTCGCGCGGCTCCAGCATCGGCCAGGGCAGCGTGCGCGAACGCGCGCTGGTGCCGACCACCAGGCTGCAGCCGGCGATGGCGTCATCCAGGGTATCGACGATGGTGGCGTTGCCGATCACGTCGCTGGCGCCGGCGGCCAGGGCAATCGCCTGAGAATCGGGTTTGATCAACGGGTTAACCAGATAAAGGTTGGTTAACCCCATGGTTTTCATGGCTCTGGCGGTCGAGCCCATGTTGCCGGTATGGGAGGTCTCTACCAGAACAATGCGGATATTGTGCAGCATACAAACTCTGAGCGTGGCGGAAAATCACAGCATCTTAACACAGCCGTAGGCAATTTGCCGAACACCTGCTATACTCCGCGCCGTTTCCTGTTCTTTAACATCCTAGTTGGAAGATACCCATGCATCCGATGCTGACGATCGCCGTGCGCGCTGCGCGCAAGGCCGGTAACCTGATTGCCAAAAACTACGAAACCCCGGACGCTGTCGAAGCGAGCCAGAAAGGGACCAATGACTTTGTCACTAACGTCGATCGCGATGCAGAGCATCTGATCATCGACGTGATCCGCAAGTCTTATCCGCAACACACTATCATTACCGAAGAACGCGGTGAGCTGGTCGGCGAAGATCAGGATGTACAATGGGTGATCGATCCACTGGATGGCACCTCAAACTTTATCAAACGTTTCCCACACTTCTCCGTTTCCATCGCGGTACGCATCAAAGGCCGTACTGAAGTGGCCGTGGTTTACGATCCAATGCGCAACGAACTGTTCACCGCCACTCGCGGCCAGGGCGCACAGCTGAACGGCTACCGCCTGCGCGGCACCAACGCCAAAGATCTGGATGGCACCATCCTGGCGACCGGTTTCCCGTTCAAGCTCAAACAGCACGCTACCCCTTACATCAACGTCGTCGGTAAACTGTTCACCCAGTGCGCGGACTTCCGCCGCACCGGCTCCGCCGCGCTGGATCTGGCCTACGTCGCCGCCGGCCGCGTGGACGGTTTCTTCGAGATTGGCCTGAAGCCATGGGACTTCGCCGCGGGCGAACTGCTGGTGCGCGAATCCGGCGGCCTGGTGACCGACTTCGTTGGCGGCCACAACCACTTCAGCTCCGGCAACATCGTCGCCGGCAACCCGCGCGTCGTGAAAGCCATGCTGTCCACCATGCGTGAAGAACTGAGCGAAGCGCTGAAGCGTTAATTCAGGCTATGACGTCCGAAGCTGTTTTGCTTATTGAAGCGCTGCGTTTGCAGCGCTTTTTTTATGCCCGTTAGCGGGAGAACGGCCGGATGCCGCCGCCGAATTCCGGCTGTGCGCTCAGGTACAACAACAGCCCGGCGAACAGCAGTATCAGGCCGCCGGCCAGCGCCAGCGAACCCCAGGCCACCGCGCTCCAGGCGGCGGGCGCGCGCGAACGGCTGAGACGCACCGCCAACCGGCGGCTGTAATGCACCAGCAGCGCCAGCAGGGAAATGGTCAGCGAGGTGCCGAGCGCCATCGCCAGCGCGGAAATCACGCCCCAGGCGAATACGCCGATCACCTTGGAGAACAGCAGCACCAGAATCGCCCCGGAACAGGGCCGCATGCCCATCGCCAGCACGATGGCGGTCTGGGTGCGCCAGTCGCCGCCGGCCTGCAGCTCGCTGTCGTTGGGCAGATGGCGATGCCCGCAGCCGCAGTGCGCGCTGTGAACGTGATCCGCCGCCAACGGTTTGAGGCTGTTGATGCGCAACGCCGGCGCCGGGCGCATCGCCTTCACCGCCGCATGCAGGCGTTTCACTGCGCGCCAGCTCAGCAACGCCCCGAGCAATATCACCAGGATAAAACTGCCCTTCTCCAGCCAGAAGCTGCTCTGATGCAGCTGCCGGGAAGACAGCTGCAACACCCCCAGCATCAGCGTCACCAGCGCGATCGCCACTCCCCCTGCACCAGCGACGCGGCGAAGGTCAGCTTCAGGCTGCTTTTCAGCCGCGCCGGATGGGTAGCCAGATAGGTGGCGATCACCACCTTGCCGTGGCCGGGGCCCAGCGCATGCAACACGCCGTAGCTCAGGCTGAACAGCATCAATGCCAGGCCGGCCTGCTGCGGCGCGGCCTTTACCTGCTGCAGCAGCCCCGCCATCTGCTGGTGCAGCCCCTTTTGCCACACCACGCTCTGCATCAGCAGCTGCGGCCAAAAATGCCAGGCCAGCTGAGCCGCCAGCGCCAGCAGCAGCGCGAACAGCAGCAGCGGCCACAGGCTGAAAGCCCAGTGGCGTTTGCGGCCGGCCGGTTGGCTGAGATTTATTGACATTGCAGGGTCACCCGTTGCGCGAACTGTTGCCCCAACGCCATATCTTCGCCGGGCGAGTCGTTCTTATCGAGCGACAGCGCATAGGCCTGCAGCGAAGCATCGGGCTTCGGCGTCTTCAGGCTGAGCTGGCACTGCTGCGCCATTTCCGGCGGCAGATGCAGCGCCGCCTGGTCTTTATAGGTCATGTCGACAAAATAGGTGGGATCGTAGGTGGCTATCTCGAAGGGCTTGCCCGCCAGCGGCTGCGGCTCGGCCAGCGGCAGCACAAACTCCAGCACCGCCTGATTGCCCTGCCGCGACAGGCGATACTCGCTCGGCAGATTAAGGTATTTCACCGGTTTGCCGTCGCGATAAACGTCGGTGAAGTAGTGCTGGCCGAGCACGTTGGCCATCACTTCTGCCGCCAGCTTTTTCCACACCACCGAATCGCTTTTGGCGTTGCCGGCATCGTACAGCAGGTCCGCCGAGGTGATTTCATCCATTACCCAAACCATTTTCATGCCGACCAGCCGTTGATCCTTAGCCACAAAGGTGGTGTTCATATCAATAAAGCTGTGCGGGTGAGCGCCAGCGCCGGCGCTGAACAAGGCACAGGCGCCGGCCAGAATACGACGTAACTTCATCATCGAATGATACTCGTTGTTGTTATAAAGTAACATAAACCACGCCTAAACCGTCGCGCCGGCCGCCGATATTTGTGACGAAAGTTGTAAGCCGGAGTAAAAGCCGCGGCGCTAACCGCACCGTCACAATGCCTTTTGCTATGCTTAGTCATAATAATTGAACATCTACCTGCCAGAAGGTGATATGAGCCTGGACACCGCTCCCGTGCCTGAGCTCTCCGGTCAACAACGGCGCTGTCATCTGTTACTGATGCTGTATGCGCCGGTGCCCGAAGTACAACTGGAGACCATCAGCCAAATCAACGGCGTCGCCCCCCGATTACCCGGCAAGATATAGCCGAGGTCGCCAACGAAATCCAGCGTTTCCACCAGTTGGAGATCGCCGTCGATCCTGGCCGCGGTTACCACATTCGGGGAAGCGCGCTCAATCAACGCCTCTGCCTGCTCCACTGGCTGCGGCGGGCGTTGCGCTGCAGCCCGCAGTTTGTCGAAGGTTATTACGCCCCCCTGCTGCTGCAGGCACTGGGCGCCGACGCCGGCCTGACGCCGCAGCTGGAGCAGCAGATCGGCGCCTGTGAAACGCTGCTTAACCGCAGCTTCGACGCCCGTGATCGCCGGTTCCTGCAGCACTACCTGCGCTACTGCGTTTGGGAAAGCCGGCGGCTGCGGCATCCGCAATTCGACGCCGTTCAGCGCGACTGGCTGCGGCAAAAGCCTGAGCAGCGGGCGGCCGCCCTGCTGCATCACGCCCTCGGCCAGTGGTTCAATCAGTTGCCCCATGCGGACGAACGCGACTTTTTGGCGTTGATGTTCACCATGCTGAAAAACCACAGCTATCACAGCAATGATTCCGCGGAAGAACGACGGCTGATGGCGGCGATCGACCGCATGGTCGAGCGCTTCCAGCAGATTTCCGGCATGGCCTTCAGCAGCAAGGACGATCTGGTCAGCCAGCTGTTTGCCCATCTGGCGCCCGCGGTCGAACGCTGCCGCTTTGCCATCGGCATCGACAACATGCTGTTGGAGGAGGTGGTGCGAAAGTATCCGCGCCTGATGCGCACCACTCAGGAAGCGCTGGCGCCGCTGGAGCAGGAGTACGGCATTCATTTTTCCAGCGAAGAAGCGGGACTGGTGGCCATCAGCTTCGGCGCCTGGCTGATGCAGGACAACGCCCTGCAGGAAAAGCAGGTGCTGCTGCTGACGCTGGACAACCCGCAGCTGGAGGAAGAAGTGGAGTATCAGATCCGGGAATTGACGCTGCTGCCGCTGAACATCAAGTATCTGCCGCTGCGCGACTATCTGCGCGCCGGCGCGCCGCAGGGCGTCACGCTGGTGATCAGCCCCTACGCCGCGGTGCATAGCGCGCCGCAGCCGCCGCTGGTTTATACCGAACTGCCGCTGGAACGCCAGCAGCGCAAAGCCATTCGCGCGCTGCTGGAGTCGCCTTGATCAGCGGGCTGCGCTAGCCGCCGGCGGGCGAATAAACAGCGCCGGCACCGCCACCGCCGCCATGACCCAGAACACCCCGCCCTGCAGGTGCTCGAACAGGAAGCCGGCGATCACCGTCATGATCGCAATGCCGCCGCCCATCGCCAGCGCCGAATAGACCGCCTGCAGGCGGATCACCTCCGGCCCTTTGCGCGCCGCGATAAAACGCATCGCCGCCAGGTGGCAGACGGTAAAGGTGCCGCAGTGCAGGATCTGGATCAGCAGCAGCCAGCCCAGCTCGGTGCTGTAGGCCATCAGGCTCCAGCGCAGCACCCCGCAGCAGGCCGAGAGCAGCAACAGGCTACGCGCATTCCAGCGGCGGAACAGGACATTGCTGCCGGCGAAGATGATCACTTCCGCCACCACCCCCAGCGACCACAGATAGCCGATGGTCGAGGCCGAATAACCGGCCTCCTGCCAATAGATGGAGCCAAAGCTGTAATAACCGGCGTGCGCCCCCTGCAACAGGGTGACGCACAGCAGAAAGCGCCACACCGGCCCCTCTTTCAACAGCTCAAACAGCGAACGCTCGGGTTCGCGGTGGGCGCGGGCCTCGCCCTGCGGCATCACGCTCGGCTTCAGCATCATGCCCAGCAGCATCGCCAGCACGCTGGCGATCAGGCTGTAGAGGATGGCGTTATGGCCCCAGACCGCCACCAGTTGCCCGGTCAGCGCCGAGCCGATAACGAACGCCAGCGAGCCCCACAGCCGCACCCGGCCGTAATCCATGGTGATTTGTTTTTGCCAGGTGGCGGCCAGCGCATCGGTCAGCGGCACCAGCGGCGAGAAGAACAGGTTGAAGCCGGCGATCACCAGCATCAGCCAGCCCCAGCCGTTGCCGAAGCAAAAACCGACGGCGAAGGCCAGCGCCAGCAGCGCCAACAGGCGCAGGGCACTCACCAGATGAGAGGGGTCTTTCACGCGGGGAGCAATCAGCAAGCTACCGAGAAAACGGGCAATCAGGCCGGCGCCGAGCAGCATGCCGATGGTTTCGGGCGCGATGCCCTCGCCTTTTAACCAAACGCCCCAGAAGGGTAAGAAAATGCCATACGAAAAGAAGTAGGTGAAATAGCTGAGAGCGAGCCAACGCGTTGATTGCAGAACCATGATCCCTCCGGTGTGAGGCGATACTTTGACAGAGCTCACACCGGCTAGCAATCTTCATTCATGTTCAAAGGGTTAGACTGCCAGACAGTTCACAGTTTGTTTGCAACAGCGATAAAAAAACCCGCCGCAGCGGGTTTTTCAAAGCGAAAGCGGAATTATGCGTAAACCGGCAGGCGGGCGCAGATATCCAGCACTTTCTTCTTGGTGCGTTCGATGGTGGCTTCATCGTTGATGTTGTCCAGCACGTCGCAGATCCAGCCGGCCAGTTCGCGCACTTCGGCTTGCTTGAAGCCGCGGCGGGTGACCGCCGGGGTGCCGATACGCACGCCGGAGGTGACGAACGGGCTCTTGGGATCGTTAGGCACGCTGTTTTTGTTCACGGTGATGTTGGCGCGGCCCAGGGCGGCGTCGGCTTCTTTACCGGTCAGGTTCTTGTCCACCAGATCCAGCAGGAACAGGTGGTTGTGGGTGCCGCCGGAGACCACTTTATAACCGCGCTGCAGGAACACTTCCACCATCGCTTTGGCGTTGTCGGCCACTTGCTGCTGGTAAATCTTGAACTCTGGCTCCATCGCTTCTTTCAGCGCTACCGCCTTGCCGGCGATCACGTGCATCAGCGGGCCGCCCTGGCCGCCCGGGAATACCGCGGAGTTCAGCTTCTTGTACAGATCTTCGTCGCCGCCCTTCGCCAGGATCAGGCCGCCGCGCGGACCCGCCAGGGTTTTGTGGGTGGTGGTGGTGACGATGTGCGCGTGCGGCACCGGGTTCGGGTAAACGCCTGCGGCGATCAGGCCGGCGACGTGCGCCATGTCGACGAACAGGTAAGCGCCGATGCTGTCGGCGATTTCACGCATTTTTGCCCAGTCTACGATGCCGGAGAAGGCGGAGAAGCCGCCGATGATCATTTTCGGCTTGTGGGTCTGCGCCTGTTTGGCCAGATCGTCATAGTCGATTTGGCCTTTTTCGTCGATGCCGTAAGGCACCACGTTGTAGAGTTTGCCGGACAGGTTAACCGGGGAACCGTGGGTCAGGTGGCCGCCGTGCGCCAGGTTCATGCCCAGAATGGTGTCGCCCGGCTGCAGCAGCGCGGTGTAAACGGCGAAGTTAGCCTGGGAGCCGGAGTGCGGCTGCACGTTGGCGTAGTCTGCGCCGAACAGCGCTTTGGCGCGGTCGATGGCCAGCTGCTCAACGATATCCACGTATTCGCAGCCGCCGTAGTAACGCTTGCCCGGATAGCCTTCAGCGTATTTGTTGGTCAGCTGGGAACCCTGAGCCTGCATGACGCGCGGGCTGGTGTAGTTCTCAGACGCAATCAGCTCGATGTGCTCTTCCTGACGCACCACTTCTTGCTCCATTGCACGCCACAGTTCGGCATCGTAATCGGCAATGTTCATTTCACGCTTTAACATCCGGCATCTCCTGACTTAAATCGGCTAACTAAAAAATCACCAAATAACTACCCGTTTGGGTTCTGGGCCACAGTGTAAACTGTTTTCCCCCACCGAGGATAGGTCTTGACAGAGGTTTTTACGCAAACGATTGGCATAAGATTCCACAAGGCTTTGATCCGATAATTCATCCCGTTCGGCAACGGACTTTTCCTCATGCCGGCGATGCGGTTTTTTCATGTTCTGTGAGCGCGATCGTCCGCTCAACAACACCGCAGCAAAAACAAGGGTATTTACAAGCGCGACGGAAGCCAATAAGATGCATTTAAAATGCATCATTAGAAATCGTCTCAAGAACAACCCACTAAGGAGCGCTTCCATGCTGGACAGCCAAACCATCGCCACCGTCAAATCCACCATCCCGCTGCTGGCCGCTACCGGGCCGAAGTTGACCGCCCACTTCTACGATCGGATGTTCGCGCACAACCCTGAATTGAAAGATATTTTCAATATGAGCAACCAGCGCAACGGCGATCAGCGTCAGGCGCTGTTCGACGCCATCTGCGCCTATGCCGCCAACATCGAGAACCTGGCGGCGCTGTTGCCGGCGGTAGAGCGCATTGCGCAGAAACACACCAGCTTCAACATTCGGCCCGATCAGTATCAGATTGTCGGCGGCCACCTGCTGGCGACGCTGGACGAAATGTTCAGCCCGGGCCAGGCAGTGCTGGACGCCTGGGGCAAAGCCTATGGCGTGCTGGCCAACGTGTTTATCCAGCGTGAAGAGCAGATTTATCAACAAAGCGAAACCGACGACGGCGGCTGGCGCGACCTGCGCGCTTTCCGCATCCTCAAAAAGCAGCCGCAGAGTGAGGTGATCTGCAGCTTCGTGCTGGCGCCGGTCGACGGCGGCCGGGTGGCCGACTTCAAGCCGGGGCAGTATCTGGCGGTCTACATCAGGCACGACAGCCTGGAGCATCAGGAAATTCGCCAATATTCACTGACTGCCGCGCCGAACGGCGAGTTCTACCGCATCGCGGTCAAGCGGGAAGATCAGGGCAAAGTGTCCAACTATCTGCATCAGCAGGCGCAGGAAGGCGACGTGATTTATATCGCCCCGCCGCACGGCGACTTCTTCCTCGAGGCGGAGCCGAACACCCCGGTGGCGCTGATCTCCGCCGGCGTTGGCCAAACGCCGATGCTCGGTATGTTGAACAGCCTGCACGACAGTCAACATCAGGCGGAAATTCACTGGCTGCACGCGGCGGAAAACGGCGCCGTTCACGCCTTTGCCGACGAAGTGGCGGACATCGCCGGGCGCATGCCGAACCTGAACCGCCACGTCTGGTACCGCGAGCCGGGCGCCGGGGATGTGGCAGGCCGCGACTACCAAAGCCGCGGGCTGATGGATCTTGGCGCGCTGAGCGCGGCGTTGAGCGACCCGCAGATGCACTATTACTTCTGCGGCCCGGTGCCGTTCATGCAGCACGTGGGTAAACAGCTGCTGGCGATGGGGGTGGAGGCCGAGCGCATCCACTACGAATGTTTCGGCCCGCATAAGGTGCTGTAATCGATCGGGGCGCGCTCCTTTCCTGCGTGGAAAAGCCGCGCCCCGCCGTTATTTAGCCCGCAGCTTGCGCGCCTCCTGCACCTGCTGTTCGCTGACCGGCGCCGCCCGGTTGCCCCAACTTCCCCGCAAATAGCTCATCAGATCGGCGGCCTGCCGGTCGTTCAGCGTCCAGGCGTATCCCGGCATGGCGATCGCCGCGGCGTGTCGCGTGGTCGGCGTTTGCGCCCCTTCCAGCACCACCCGCAGCGCGGTCAATGGGTTGTCCGCCGTCACCGTCGCGTTGCCCGCCAGCGCCGGAATGGTATTGTCGCTCCCCTCCCCCTGATTGCCGTGACAGGTCGAGCAGTACATCGCGTAGCTGGCCCGCCCGCGCTGATTGTCGGCCTGCGCCGAGACGGCCGCCGCCGAAGCCGGTTCCGCCGCCAGGCTGTGCAGATAATTGCCGATGGCCTGCAGATCCGCATCGCTCAGGTACTGGGTGCTGTGGGTCACCACCTCGCCCATCGGCCCGGCCACCGCCGCGTGTTGGCTGCGGCCGGTTTTCAGCAGCGCCATGACCTCGTTCGGCGGCATGCCGCGCAGATCCGAGGCGTACCAGCCGTCCAGCTCGGCGCCGCTCAGGAAGGCCGGTTCTTTACCGTCCAACCCTCGCTCCTGCATGGCCCAGCCGCGCGGCGTATGGCAGCTGCCGCAGTGCCCCGCGCCCTGCACCAGATAGGCGCCGCGGTTCCACTCGGCGCTCCGCTGCGGATCCGGCCGGTAAACCTGATCGTCGTGGAACAACCGGTTCCACACCGCCAGCGGCCAGCGCATCGACAGCGGCCAACTGATGTCGCTGGCGCGGTTGGCGGCGCTCTGCGCCGGCACTTCGTTCATCAGGTAACGGTACAGTGCGCGCATGTCCTCCGCGCTCATTTTGGCGTACGAGGTGTAAGGCATCGCCGGGTACAGCCGGTGGCCGTCTTTGGCGACGCCCTGGCGCATGGCGCGATCGAACTCGTCGAACGAATAGCCGCCGATGCCGTGCTCTTTATCCGGCGTGATGTTGGTGGCGTAAATATCCCCCAGCGGGGTCGGGAACCTCATGCCGCCCGCCAGCTCGGCGCCGCCCGGCGCGGTGTGGCAGGCGGAGCAGTCAGCGGCTTTGGCCACGTATTCCCCGGCGGACATCGCCTGGGCCGAACCGCCGGCCGCCAGCAGGCTCAACAGATACAGCGAACGCATGCTCATGCTCCCTCCCTGGCGGCGACCTTGCCGTAGGCCAGCTCGTTAACCGCGCGCCACGCCTGATCGATCGCCGAGTTGGCGTAGGGGCTCCAGTCGGCATCCGAGTTGGCGATGGCGATCTTGCCGATCGGCTGCCGCGCCGCTTCGATAATTTTCTGCGCTTCATCCTCATCGTCGAACAGTCCGTTGAGGAAATAGGAATAGCCGTGCGACCAGCGGTTGACGGTGATCGCCTCAATGTCGCGCCGGTGATCGAAACCGGCCGACCCCAGCATGCCCTGCAGCTGTTCGCGGATCATCTGCTCATGCACCTCGAACGGCGTGCCCAGCAGCAATGCGCGCCCCTTGCGCGACTGCTCGCGCGGGCTCAGCCCGCTGCCCGGCAGCGTCGGCACATATACCATGTGCAGGCCGATCGGCTGATTCGGGTCGCGCGGGTGCTGGTACCCCCCCATGCTGACCGGGTAGTCCAGCTTCACCCGGCAATACGGCGCGGTCGGTGAATACACCTCGTGCACCCCCAGCTTGATGAACGGCTGCCAGTTGCGGATCACCACCTTGCTGTACACCAGCGGCGACTTGACGTTCTGTTTCAGCGCCTCCTGCTGCGCATGCGGCATTTCCGGCACCAGATACGGGATCATCATGTTGTAACCGGCCATCACCACCTGCCCGGCGCGCACCTTGGTCATTTTCTCGCCGGTCATATAGCTGACCTCCGCCTGGTCGCCGACGTTGGCCACGTGCAGGCCGGTGCTGTTCAGGCGCAGCTTCACCGGCGATCCCGGGCGATCGAGCTGGCTGTAATCGAACTTCGCCAGCACGATGTCGTTCATGTCCTTGCCGCCCGGCGCCACCGCCGGGATCAGATGGCGCACCATCAGGCGCGCCAGCGTGGCGTTGCCGTCCGGGAAGTGGAACACGTAAGGATCGTCGAGATCGGCCTGCGACTCTTCGTCCAGCGGCGGCAGGTTCATGCCGTTCAGCCCGGGCAGATCGCAGATGCGCGCATCGCTGCAGGAGGTGGCGTCGATACCCACCGCCTGGAAATCGCTGGTGGTCTGCTGGAAATAGCGGATCGCCATCTCGCTCAGGCCGACCTTCTCCCGCAGGAACTGGGTATAGCTGTGGGTGTCGAGCCACTCGACCTTCTGTTCCCGGCTCATCTCCGGCAGGTAGTCCTTATCCAGCGTATGCAGCGCGATCAGCGCCTGGCGGTCGCTTTCCGGCAGCGGAAAATCGCCGATAAACGCCTCGTAAGAGCGGCCGTTCAGGCGATCGTGCGGGATGTCGTCCGCCACCATGCGGCCCGGATCGCCGCTCACCACCTTGTCGACGCCGAAGTTTTTGCGATCGAAATACACGCCGCGGCTGAGGTTCAGGTCCGGGTAGAAGGTTTTGTCGAAGGCCTGTTCCAGCTTGTCGATGCTCACGCCCAGCTTCTGCAGCAGCCCCATCGCCACCGGGCTGAAATTGGAGCGCGGCGACTGCAGCGACTCGCTGCCGCCGTAGCCGAGAATGGTGCCGTTTTCGCCGCTGAATTCGTTGCGCTTGGCGTGGCCGCCGAAATCGTCGTGGTTGTCGATCAACAGGATGCGTTGCTGCGTTCCCTTCATCTGCTGCCAGAAGCAGGCGGCGGCCAGCCCGCTGATGCCGGCGCCCACCACCACCAGATCGAACTCTTCGCCGGCGGGCACCGCGCCGAAATCAAACGCTTTGCCGTCGCGCCCCAGCTGATGCGCATGTTCGAAAGAGCCCGGATGGTTGCCCCGCAGCCCGGTCAGCGCCGGCGGATAGTACAGGGTTTGATTGGCGGTTTGCGGCGACGCGCGCAGGATCTGCATCGGCGTCAGCCCGGCGGCGATGGTAATCGCTACCCCATTAAGAAAATCGCGTCTGGTGATGCCCATAATTGGCTTCCTTATCAATCCTTATTATCAATCAGACCGGTGACAAACCGGTCTGAAGGCGCGCTATTTTGCGGATAAACACAGTAAAATCAATACCCGATAGCCTTCGCTTTTTTAGAATGACGATGGTGAAAATGACTGCGTGATAAAGCGCTGGGGGGATTTTAGCGGGGTGTGAAAGGGGTCGGGCCACCGCTCACAAGCCGGCAGTGCCCCGGAGCGTACGCGCAGTACGCGAGGAGGCCGAGCACCGACCAAGCGCAAGCCGGCGGTGCTCGGTGGAGGATCGCATCAGATCGCTTCTTCGTCCTGCTCGCCGGTCCTGATCCGCACCACGCGCGCCACGTCGAAGACGAAGATTTTGCCGTCGCCGATCTTGCCGGTTTGGGCCGTCTGCATGATGGTTTCCACGCAGGTATCGACGATATCGTCGGCCACCACGATCTCGATTTTCACCTTAGGCAAAAAATCGACCATGTATTCGGCGCCGCGGTACAGCTCGGTATGGCCCTTCTGGCGGCCGAAGCCTTTCACTTCGGTCACCGTCATGCCGGTGATGCCCACTTCGGCCAGCGCTTCGCGGACGTCATCCAGTTTGAACGGTTTGATAATAGCGTCGATCTTTTTCATCTTCTTTCCTTTACCAATTTTTGCGGCCAAAACCGGATGTGATGGGGTAGCGGCGGTCTTTGCCGAAGTTACGGGCGGTGATGCGCGGCCCGACGGCGGCCTGACGCCGCTTGTATTCGTTGATGTCCACCAGGCGGATCACCTTGCGGACGATGGCTTCGTCGAAGCCTTCGGCCACCAGATCGGCGACCGATTTGTCGCGCTCGACGTAGCCTTCGAGGATCGCGTCCAGAATATCGTACGGCGGCAGGCTGTCCTGATCGACCTGATCCGGCGCCAGCTCGGCGGACGGCGGGCGATCGATCACCCGCTGCGGGATCACGTAGGAGACGGTATTGCGGTATTCGGACAGCTTGAACACCAGCGTTTTCGGCACGTCTTTCAGCACGTCGAAGCCGCCGGCCATATCACCATACAGCGTGGCGTAGCCTACGGCCATCTCGCTTTTGTTGCCGGTGGTCAGCACGATGCTGCGGCGCTTGTTGGACAGCGCCATCAATACCACGCCGCGGCAGCGCGCCTGCAGGTTTTCTTCGGTGGTGTCGCGTTCGGTGCCGGCGAACATCGGCGTCAGCTGGCCCATAAAGGCGTCGAACATCGGCTCGATGGAGACGATGTCGAATTCCACGCCGAGGATTTCGGCTTCCTCTTTGGCGTCGGCGATGCTGATGTCCGCGGTGTAACGGAACGGCATCATCAGCGCCTGCACCTTGTCTTTGCCCAGGGCGTCCACGGCGATAGCCAGCGTCAGCGCCGAGTCGATGCCGCCGGACAGGCCCAGCACCGCGCCTTTAAAGCCGTTTTTGGTCACGTAGTCGCGCACCGCCAGCACCAGCGCTTCATACACCTGCGCCAGCTGCGGCAGCTCGGCGGCCGGTTCGGCCATCGGCACCACTTCCAGCTCGTTGAACTCGAGCAGGGTCACCTGTTCGGCAAAGGCGGCCAGGCGATGCGTCATGTTGCCCGCCGCGTCGAACGCCTTGGAGCAGCCGTCGAAAATCAGCTCGTCCTGGCCGCCGACCTGATTGAGGTACACCAGCGGCAACCGGGTGCGCTGGCAGTGGCCGGCCATCAGCGTTTTACGGATATACGGTTTCTCGCGGTTGTACGGCGAGGCGTTGATCGACAGGATCAGTTCGGCGCCGGCGGCTTTCGCGGCGTCGATCGGTTCAGGGAACCACAGGTCTTCGCAGATCAGCAGGCCCAGGCGATAGCCTTTCAGGTCCACCACGCAGGTTTCGCCGCCGGCGTGGAAGTAGCGTTTCTCATCGAACACGCCGTAGTTGGGCAGCTGTTGCTTGAAGTAACGGGTCAGCAGGCGGCCTTCGGCGAACAGCGACAGCGCGTTGTACAGCTTGTCGCCTTCGCGCCACGGGTGGCCGACCAGGATCGCCACCTCGCCGGAGGCCTGCTGCAGGCGCTGCAGCTGCACATCGCAGCGCTGATAGAAATCGTTGCGATACAGCAGGTCTTCCGGCGGATAACCGGACAGCGCCAGCTCGGTGAACATGACCAGATCGGCTCCCGCCTTCTGCTGCTCTTGCACGATTTGCAACATGCGTTCGGTGTTGCCTTCAATGTCGCCGACCAGCAGGTTCAGCTGGGCCAGGGCGATGGAAAGTGATCTGCTCATTGTTTGGGATCCCGCTTAATACGTTCCATAGTTCTCTACGGTTTGGCCATGCCACAACAAAGTGAACGGAGTGTAAATCATTCCGCCCGTTTTGTTGAGACGCCTGCGTGCGCCGACGCCTGCAAGAAAATCATTCTTTAAAATCGTTGGCGTCCAATTCATGGCGCGACAGCAATTTATAGAACTCCGTACGGTTGCGGCCCGCCATGCGCGCGGCCTGGGTCACGTTACCCTTGGTGATCTGCAGCAGCTTGCGCAGATAGTGCAACTCAAACTGGTTGCGCGCCTCGACGAAGGTCGGCAGCGCGGTATTTTCCCCTTCCAGCGCCTGCTCCACCAGCGCCTCGCCGATCACCGGCGCGGAAGTCAGCGCCACGCACTGTTCGATAACGTTGACCAGCTGGCGCACGTTGCCCGGCCAGCTGGCGGTCATCAGCCGCTTCATGGCGTCGGAAGAGAAGCTGCGCACAAACGGCTTGTGCCGCTGGGCGGATCCGCGCAGCAGATGGTTGGCCAGCAGCGGAATATCTTCGGCGCGCTCATTCAACGCCGGGATCTTCAGATTGACCACGTTCAAACGGTAGTAAAGATCTTCGCGGAATTCGTTCTTCGCCATCGCCTTCGGCAGATCGCGGTGGGTGGCGGAGATAATGCGCACGTCGATGTCGAGGTCGCGGTTACTGCCCAGCGGGCGCACCTTGCGCTCCTGCAGCACCCGCAGCAGCTTCACCTGCAGCGACAGCGGCATGTCGCCGATCTCATCGAGGAACAGCGTGCCGCCCGCCGCCGCCTGGAACAACCCCTCGCGGCTGCTGACCGCCCCGGTAAAGGCGCCCTTGGCATGGCCAAACAGCTCCGATTCCAGCAGTTGCTCCGGCAAGGCGCCGCAGTTGATGGCGATAAAGGCTTTCTTGGCGCGCGGGCTGGCGCCGTGAATGGCCTGCGCCAGCACCTCTTTGCCGGTGCCGCTCTGGCCGTTGATCAGTACGCTGACGTCGGACTGCGCCACCATTTTCGCCTGTTCCAGCAGGCGCAGCATCAGCGGGCTGCGGGTGACGATGTCTTCGCGCCAGCTGTCGTCGCCGGCCGGCGCCGACAGCGACAGCGCTTCTTCAATCGCCTTATACAGCGCATCGCGGTCGACCGGCTTGGTCAGGAAGCTGAACACCCCCTGCTGCGTGGCGGCCACCGCATCCGGGATGGAACCGTGGGCGGTGAGAATGATCACCGGCATGCCCGGCTGATGCTTCTGGATCTCGGCAAACAGCGCCATGCCGTCCATCTCGTCCATCCGCAAATCGCTTATCACCAAATCAATCTGTTCGCGCGCCAACAGGCGCAGCGCTTCCTGGCCGCTTTCGGCCGTGGTGACGTGAAAACCTTCGCTGGTCAGGCGCATGCCCAGCAGCTTGAGCAGGCTGGGATCGTCGTCAACCAACAACAGGTTGGCCGGTTTGCGTGCTGTCATCGCGCGTGGGACTCCTTGTTAGCCGGGGGTGGCGTGTAGGTATCTTCCGGATCCACCGGCAGAGCGGTGCCCTTTTCCGGCACCGGCTCCGGTTCCGCGGCCCTGGCCGGCGCACCGGTTTTCCCTGCGGCGTCATTTTTTTGCTGGGCCGCGCCGCCTTCCGGGATTTCACCCTGCAGCTGCTTGCGCGACGAGAGCTGACGCTCGATATCGGTCAGGTTTTCCAGCTTGCGCGAGGTGTCTTGCAGCTGAGCCTGCAGGCGAATCTGCCCCTGGCGCAGCGTATCGATCTGGCCGTCGGCGCTCTCCTGCAGGTGCTGGTAGCGCGCTTTTTCGTCGAACAGGGCAATCTGCAGCGCCTGCTGCTGGCGCCACAGCTGCAACAGCGGCCGCAGCGAGCTGGGGAACTCCATTCGATAACTGTTCAGGCGATCGACAATTTGCCGGCGTTCGCCGGAGGTCGGTTCGGCGCTGCCCAGCAGAATGCTTTGCTTGAAAATGCCGGACCAGCTGTCGCCCGGCAGGTTTTTCGCCAGCGCGCGCGCCTGGGTGGAGCCGATGCGATCGGCGCAGTCCATGGCGCGCAGCCAGTACAGCGAGTTGTCCAGCGCGTCCTTTTCGTCCAGCTGCCACAGGGTATCGCAGGCCGCAATGCGGTAATCCACCACTTTGCTGTCCGGGATCGCTTCCTGTTGCTGCTGGCTCAGGCCGCCGCTGACGGCGCGATCGACGCAGCCCGCCAGCAGAAACGGCATAAAGAAAACGGTGCCCAAAAAGGAAATTGGGCGCTTGCCGAGCGGCGCTCTCTGCGTGGCACGCGGTGAACGTTCGGTCTGTGAGAGACGAAGGCGTTTAGACCATGTGTACATTATTTATTCATTCTCGGCGGTTAATGGCAATTCAATGCGGAAGCAGACGTCTGCACCGGCGACCGTGACCAGCTGCAGTTCACCGCGCATGCGGCGGATACAGTCCTGAGCGATGCTCAGCCCCAGCCCGCTTCCTTTTACCGCCCCTTTTCGCTGGTGACTACCCTGGAAAAAAGGCTCGAAAATCATGGTTCTTTCGGCTTCGGGGATCGGCGTGCCGGTATTCGCGACATCAATCTGCACCCGTTGCCCAACCTGACGGCTGCGGATCCAAATGTTACCGGATTCCTTGCCGTAGTGCACCGCATTGGAGTAGAGATTATCCAGCACGCGCATTAATAGCGTAGGCTCTGCCCAGCAGATTTCCGCATCCAGCGCGATCTCGGTGCCGATCATTTTTGCCCGCGCCGGCAAACTGTGCGCGGCGACCACCATCTCGACCATCTGCCGCAGCGCGACGTGTTCGTGTTCGGACGGGCCGTCGGCCAGCTTGCGGTTATAATCCAGCAGTTGCTCGATCAGCTGCTGCAGATGACGGCTGCTGTGGTCGAGAATGGTCACCACTTCTTTTTGATCGGAAGTCAGCGGCCCCGCCACCTCGTCGGCCAGCAATTCGGTGCCTTCGCGCATGCTGGCCAGCGGCGTCTTCAGCTCGTGCGAGATATGGCGCAGAAACTCATGGCGCTGCGACTCCAGCCACGCCAGCCGTTCGCTCAGCCAGATGATGCGCTGCGCCAGCGAGCGCAGTTCGCGCGGCCCCTTGAACGAGGCGGTATTGCCCAGCGCGCGCCCCTCCCCCAGCCGGTTGATCATCCGCTCCACCGCCTTTACCGGGCCGATAATCATGCGGGTGAACAGCACCACCAGCAACACGCTGACCAGGAACAGCAGCAGCGCCTGCCAGCCAAAGAACTGACCGCGTTCGGCGATGGCCTGCTGCAGCTGCTGACCGCGCGAGAACACCACGGCGCGCGTGGCCTGCACCATCTCGGCGTTGGAGCGGGAGAAGGACTCGAGCAGCGCCGAGGCGTCCTTGTCCGGCCCGCTGCTTTGGCATTTGATCGCCGCCAGCTGGGTCAGCAGATCGCGCAGCGTCTGATAATAGCGTTCATCCGGTAAAATGGGCGCGTGGGCGTCCAGCATCTGCGAATATTGTTTGCGCTGATTCTGGTACAGCCGCTGCAGCGTGGGATCGACCAGCACGCAGTACTGCCGATAGCTGCGCTCCATCTCCAGCGCCACGCTGGTCATCGCCTCGCTGCGGCGCGCATCCACCAGCGTGGTGCGGTTGATGTCCGCCGCCTGCGCGCTGAGGTGATCCAGGCTCTGATAGGCCTGATACGCCAACACCAGCAGCGGCAACAGCACCAGCAGAAACGCCATCAGTACCAGTTGCCGCAGCGAGCGAGGGAATAAACGCCATTTTTTCAACGAAATCATCCCATTTTCTCTAGTCTGTCACGATGCTAACCGAGTCGCCGGTAAGAAAAAAGCCCGGCAGCGGATAATCCCGGCCCTCGGCGGGAAAAGGCCCAAAAAAAAGCACCGGCCGTGGCGCGGTGCTGTCGTCAAAGGGGAAAGCGGATTGTTCAGGGGGCCGGCCGGCGAGAGGCGGGCCATCAGGCTGCGCGCCAAGGCTGGGTCGATATTTTTGTTCGGGGGCGTCTGCGTGTGATCGACTCGATGACCAAGCATGGATAAACACAAGGTAAGCGCGATATCGGGAATTGACGTTGGGGCAAAACTGCCCCACCGCAAGAAAGAGTGGACGCCCTTGAATCTCGTCCCCAGGGTGATGTAGCGCCAAGGCTGGCATCGAACGGGACGAATAGCATCCATAAGTATCCGGGATTGATGAACCTTTCATCACAGTTGGATACAGGCGGTGCCTCACTCCACGTGTCGCCCGATGCTTGATAAAGCCGCTTGCGCGAGCCGTTATCGGTTTGGTTGGACGATAGGCACCATTTCTTTGGCATCATTCGGAGGCTTATGAGGCGACTGATCCGTCTAAATACGGGGCCATCATAAAAAGGTGAATGAGCAACTGCAGATAATAATGCACGCAGCGTGCCAACTTTGCAATTTAAAAATCAACCAATTGATTTTAAACAATAATAAAACACAAACCACGTTACCGAGTAAAAATACCCCGACGTCAGGCGTTGAAAAAAACGCCACCCTGTCTCCAAAACCCGACAACTAAAGTCAAACCTGGTAACGCACAATAAAATCAATGAGTTATATGTCTCCTTTTGGCGACATGAAAAACAGCCTCTGTCGCAAAAAGCAGACAGCCCGAGAACGGGCATTAAAAAGGGCGCAATCTCTTGCGCCCTGTCAAGTCACCGCCCTTTACCGCCGCTTAGCCCAGTTGCTTGCGGGCGTTGCGGAACATGCGCATCCACGGGCTGTCTTCGCCCCACTCTTCCGGGTGCCAGGAGTTGCTGACGGTGCGGAATACGCGCTCCGGATGCGGCATCATCACCGTCGCGCGGCCGCTGGCGCTGGTGACGGCGGTAATGCCGTTCGGCGAGCCGTTCGGGTTGGCCGGGTAGCTTTCCGTGACCAGGCCGGCGTTATTGACGAAGCGCAGCGCCACCAGGCCGTTGCTTTCCAGCGCCGCCAGGTGCGCCGCGTCGCGCACTTCGACATGGCCTTCGCCGTGGGAAACGGCGATCGGCATGCGCGAACCGGCCATGCCCTGCATGAACAGCGACGGACTGGCCGCCACTTCCACCAGGCTGAAGCGGGCTTCAAACCGGTCCGACAGGTTGCGCACGAAGCGCGGCCAGTGTTCGGCGCCCGGGATCAGCTCGCGCAGGTTGGACATCATCTGGCAACCGTTGCACACGCCCAACGCCAGGGTTTGCGGACGATGGAAGAAGGACTCGAACTCGTCGCGCACCCGTTCGTTGAACAGAATCGATTTCGCCCAGCCTTCGCCGGCGCCCAACACGTCGCCGTAGGAGAAGCCGCCGCAGGCCACCAGGGTATGGAAGTCCTGCAGGTCGCGTCGCCCTTCCAGCAGGTCGCTCATGTGCACGTCCAGCGCGTCGAAGCCGGCGCGGTGGAACGCCGCCGCCATCTCGACGTGGGAGTTCACCCCCTGCTCGCGCAGCACCGCCACTTTCGGACGGGCGCCCGTGGCGATATAAGGCGCGGCGATGTCTTCCTGCGGCGCGAAGGTCAGCTTCACGTTCAGGCCAGGATCCTGCTCATCCTGCTTGGCCCGATGTTCCTGATCGGCGCACTCCGGGTTGTCGCGCAGGCGTTGCATCTGCCAGGTGGTTTCCGCCCACCAGGTGCGCAGCGTATTGCGGCTCTCGCTGTACAGCGCCTTGCCGTTCTGGCTAATCACGAAGCGATCGCCGGCCTGGGCGCTGCCGATGTGGTGCACGTTGTCGCTCAGGCCATGCCGGGCGAACACCTGCCGCACCGCGTCGAGCCGGTCGGCGGTAACCTGGATCACCGCGCCCAGCTCTTCATTGAACAGCGCCGCCAGCGCGTCGTCGCCCAGGCCTCGGATATCAACATCGAGGCCGCAATGGCCGGCAAACGCCATCTCCGCCAGCGTGACCAGCAGGCCACCGTCGGAGCGGTCGTGGTAGGCCAGCAGCGCGCGATCCGCCACCAGCTGCTGCATGGCGTTGAAGAAGCCCGCCAGCTGCCCGACGTTGCGCACGTCGGCCGGCCGGTCGCCCAGCTGGCGGTAAACCTGCGCCAGCGCGGTGGCGCCCAATGCGTTGTGGCCGTTGCCCAGATCGATCAACAGCAGCGCGCTATCGCCCTTGTCGGTGCGCAGCTGCGGCGTCACGGTATGGCGCACGTCTTCCACGCGGGCAAAGGCGGTGATCACCAGCGACAGCGGCGAGGTCATTTCGCGCTGTTCGTTGCCTTCCTGCCAGCGGGTTTTCATCGACATCGAGTCTTTGCCCACCGGGATGGTGATGCCCAGCGCCGGGCAGAGTTCTTCGCCCACCGCTTTCACCGCCGCGTACAGGCCGGCGTCTTCGCCCGGGTGGCCGGCGGCGGCCATCCAGTTGGCGGAAAGCTTCACGCGCTTCAGCTCGCCGATTTCGGTGGCGGCCAGGTTGGTCAGGGCTTCCCCTACCGCCAGGCGGCCAGAGGCGGCGAAGTCCAGCAGCGCCACCGGCGCGCGTTCGCCGATCGACATCGCTTCACCGTAGTAGCTGTCCAGGCTGGCGGTAGTCACCGCGCAGTCGGCCACCGGGATCTGCCATGGGCCGACCATCTGATCGCGCGCCACCATGCCGGTTACCGTACGATCGCCGATGGTGATCAGGAAGGTTTTTTCCGCGACCGCCGGCAGATGCAGCACGCGTTTAACCGCATCGGCCAGGGTGATGCCCTCCCGCTGCACCGGCTGGCCCTGGGCCTGCAGGCTGGTGACGTCGCGCGTCATCTTCGGCGTTTTGCCCAGCAGCACGTCCAGCGGCATATCGATCGGTTGGTTGTCGAAGTGGCTGTCGTTCAGCGTCAAATGCCGTTCTTCGGTGGCTTCACCGATCACCGCATAAGGCGCGCGCTCGCGGCGGCAGATTTCGTCAAACTGCGCCATCTGCGCCGGGGCGATCGCCATCACGTAGCGTTCCTGCGACTCGTTGCACCACACTTCCAGCGGGCTCATGCCCGGCTCGTCGTTGAGGATGTCGCGCAGTTCGAAACGGCCGCCGCGGCCGCCGTCGCTCACCAGCTCAGGCATGGCGTTGGACAGGCCGCCGGCGCCGACGTCGTGAATGAACAGGATCGGGTTTTGTTCGCCCAGCTGCCAGCAGCGGTCGATCACTTCCTGGCAGCGGCGTTCCATTTCCGGGTTGTCGCGCTGTACCGAGGCGAAGTCCAGATCGGCGTCCGACTGGCCGGAGGCCATCGAAGACGCCGCGCCGCCGCCCAGGCCGATATTCATCGCCGGGCCGCCCAGCACCACCAGCTTGGCGCCGACGGTGATTTCGCCTTTCTGCACGTGGTCGGCGCGAATGTTGCCGATGCCGCCCGCCAGCATAATGGGTTTGTGATAGCCGCGCAGTTCGACGCCGTTGTGGCTGTTGACCTGCTCTTCATAGGTGCGGAAGTAGCCGACCAGCGCCGGGCGGCCGAATTCGTTGTTGAACGCCGCGCCGCCCAATGGGCCTTCGGTCATGATGTCCAGCGCGGTGACGATGCGATCCGGCTTGCCGAAATCCTGCTCCCACGGCTGTTCAAAGCCGGGAATGCGCAGGTTGGATACCGAGAAGCCCACCAGGCCGGCCTTCGGCTTGGCGCCGCGGCCGGTGGCGCCTTCGTCGCGGATCTCGCCGCCGGAGCCGGTCGCGGCGCCCGGCCAAGGGGAAATGGCCGTCGGGTGGTTGTGGGTCTCCACCTTCATCAGGATATGCGCGTCTTCCTGATGGTAATCATATTTGCCGTTGTCCGGCTCGGCGAAGAAGCGGCCGACCGGCGAGCCTTCCATGACCGCGGCGTTGTCCTTATACGCCGACAGCACGTAGTCCGGCGTCTGCTCGAAGGTGTTCTTGATCATTTTGAACAGCGACTTCGGCTGCTGTTGGCCGTCGATGACCCAGTCGGCGTTGAAAATCTTGTGGCGGCAGTGCTCGGAGTTGGCCTGCGCGAACATATAAAGTTCGATATCCGTCGGGTTGCGCCCCAGCCCGGTAAAGGCATTCAGCAGATAGTCGATTTCATCCTGCGCCAGCGCCAGACCTAGCCTGACGTTGGCCTGTTCCAGCGCGCCGCGCCCTTCACCCAGCACGTCCACCGCCTGATACGGCGCCGGTTGGTGATGCGCGAACAGCTGTTCGGCCTGCTGCAGCTCGCCGAAGACGGTTTCCATCATGCGGTCATGCAGCAAGGCGGCCAACTGTTGCCACTGGGATTCGGTCAGCACCGGCGCCTTGACGTAAAACGCCAGGCCGCGCTCGAGCCGCACCACCTGCTTCAGGCCGCAGTTGTGGGCGATGTCGCTGGCTTTGGAGGACCAGGGTGAAATGGTGCCCGGACGCGGCGTCACCAACAGCAGGCGGCCTTCGGGGGCGTGTTCGGCGAGAGAGGGGCCATACTTGAGCAGGCGCTGAAGCTTGGCGTGTTCTTCGGCACTTAGCGGTGCGCTAACATCGGCAAAGTGGACGTACTCGGCGTAGATATCACTGACCGGAAGTTGAGCGTCCTGGCAGCGGGACAGCAGTTTGGTAATGCGAAAAGCCGACAAAGCGGGCGAACCACGCAGTATTTCCATAATCAAAGTTCTCTCGTCTTCGAAGCGACTGACTTCAGCGCTTCATTGGGCGCAACAGGGGAAAACGCGCGTCATTATAGAGAATCCGCGCCGCCGACGAAACCGTTTGCGTAGCTATTATTGATAAAAGCTTTCCGCGCCATCGAATTGTCATAACGTGTCAATAAAGTTGCACGCTGGCGTTTTGTTGCGCAAAATGCCCCGGCACTGGTGATTTAACCATAAGAAAAAACTGGGTTGTCATCGCCGGCGCGCCTGTGCCACCACTGGATAACTATTTGAAACGCCTTAAAATAAACTACATTCTAATCGGTGTTGTCACCCTGCTTCTGGCGCTCGCCCTGTGGCCCAACATTGCCTGGCGCAGTGGTCAGCAAGGGCAGCTCGAAGAGATCAAATCCCGCGGAGAGTTGCGAATCAGCACCCTGAACTCGCCGCTCACCTATTTCACCACCAAACAGGGGCCGGGTGGGCTCGACTACGAGCTGGCGAAACGCTTCGCCAACTACCTGGGGGTGAAACTGGTGGTGATCCCCCATCAGAATATCAACGATCTGTTTGACGATCTGGACGATAACGACGCCGATCTGCTGGCGGCCGGCCTGATCTACAATCGAGAGCGCCTCAGCCGCGCGCGCACCGGCCCGGCTTACTATTCCGTTTCCCAGCAGCTGGTATACCGCCTGGGCACCCCGCGGCCAAAAAGCTTTGCCGACATCAAAGGCAAGCTGGCGGTGGCCTCCGGCTCCGCGCACGTCAGCGCGCTGAAACAGCTCAAGCAGGATAAATACCCGGTTCTCAGTTGGGAAGCCTCCAGCGATCTCACCTCCAAAGAGCTGCTGGAACAGGTCGCCGACGGCAAGCTGGACTATACCCTCGGCGACTCGGTGACCATCGCCCTGCTGCAGCGCATCCATCCGCAGCTGGCGGTGGCGTTCGACGTCACCGACGAAGAGCCGGTGACCTGGTATATGAAGCGCGGCAACGACGACAGCCTGTATGCGGCGATGCTGGATTTCTACAGCCAGATGGTGGACGACGGCACCCTGGCGCGGCTGGAGGAGAAATACCTCGGCCACGTCGGCAGCTTCGACTACGTCGACACCAAAACCTTCCTGTCGGCCATCGATTCGGTGCTGCCCAACTTCCGCCCGCTGTTCGAGAAATACGCCAGCGAGATCGACTGGAAGCTGCTGGCGGCCATCGCCTATCAGGAATCGCACTGGAATCCGCAGGCCACCTCCCCCACCGGGGTTCGCGGCCTGATGATGCTGACCCGCGCCACCGCCGACGGCCTGGGCGTCAACGACCGCCTCGATCCGGAAGAAAGCATCCAGGGCGGCGCGCTCTATCTGCAGCGGCTGATGGCCAAGGTGCCGGACAGCGTGCCCGAAGACGAACGCATCTGGTTCTCGCTGGCGGCCTACAACATGGGCTGGGGGCATATGCTGGACGCCCGCAAGCTGACCAAAACGCAAAAGGGCAACCCGGACAGCTGGGTGGACGTCAAACAGCGCCTGCCGATGCTCAGCCAAAAACGCTACTACCCGCAGCTGACCTACGGCTATGCGCGCGGACGCGAAGCCTATAACTACGTGGAAAACATCCGCCGCTATCAGGTCAGCCTGGTCGGCTATCTGCAGGAAAAAGAGAGGAAGGCGGCGCAGGAAACCGCCGAGCGGGAAGCGCGGGGGAAAGGCTATCCGGCGGTGATGCCGGAACTGGCGCTTAACTACTGATTAGTCTGGTTTATTCTCTACGCGTTGCGCCAGCTTCAGCGCCTTTTTTTGCGCGCGGCGCAGGCGGAAAAAGTGGCTCAGCGTTGCGGCGCACTCGTCCGCCAGCACCCCCGAAACGATCTCCACCTGATGATTCATCCCCGGATGGCGCAGGATGTCCACCAGCGAGCCGGCCGCGCCGGTTTTCTCGTCGGCCGCGCCGTACACCAGTCGGCGGATGCGGCTGTGCACCATCGCGCCGGCGCACATCACGCAGGGCTCCAGCGTGACGTACAGCGTGGCGTTCAGCAAACGGTAGTTTTGCAGTACCGCGCCGCCCTGGCGCAGCGCCATGATTTCCGCATGGGCGGTTGGGTCGTGGCGGCCAATCGGCCGGTTCCAGCCTTCGCCAATCACCTGATTGTCGAGCACCAGCAGCGCACCCACCGGCACCTCGCCCTCTTCCTGCGCGCGCAGGGCCAACCGCAATGCCTGACGCATCCAGTAGTCATCATTATATTCAGTCATCGCATAAATCCTCGTGCGCTTTTGCGGCGGGCATTATACACACTAGTCCTCTTTTGTCGCAGCCACTCGACTATACTGGCGCAAACCGCTGCTATTCAGGGACAGGAAACATGAAGCTCAGTAAAAAGAACGCCGCCGTGGTGCGAAAAGCGCTGAACGGCTGGGTCGGGGAAGGCGCGCTGACGCCGCAACAGCAGCAGCAGTTGCTGCAGCATGTGGAAATCCAGCCTTTCGACTGGCGGCGGCTGGCGCGCTATGCGTTTCTCGCCGCGCTGGCTTCGCTGGTCATCGCCATCGCCAGCCTGTTCGCCGACAGCGGCCTGCTCGCCTGGTTAAGCGAACTGTTCCGCTTCGATGCGCCGGCGCGCACGGTGATTGCCGGGGCGCTGGCGGCGCTGGCCTACGCCTGGGCGCTGCGCCGCCGCCGGCATCCGGAAAAACGCTACGGCAATGAGGCGGCGCTGTTTATCGCCGTACTGCTCACCGCCTGCGCCCTGTGGCAGTTGGGCGTATGGCTGGATAACGGCAGCGGCCGGGTTTCCGTGCTGCTGATCTTCGCCGCGCTGCTGTACGGCCTGATCGGCTGGTTCGGCAGATCCGGGCTGGTATGGGGGTTTGCGTTGCTGTCGCTCGGCAACGCCTTCGGAGCGGAAACCGGTTATCTGTCCGGTTGGGGGGCCTATTGGCTCGGCATGAGCTACCCGATCCGCTTTATCGCCTTCGGCGCGATCCTGATCGCCGCCGCGCTGCTGCTGCAACCGCCGCTGGCCCGCCGCGCTCTGGACCGGGTTTCGCTGGCGATGGGGCTGCTGTATCTGTTTATCGCCCTGTGGCTGCTGTCGATTTTCGGCAACTACGGCGATCTCGACGGCTGGTACCGCGTGCGGCAAATCGAGCTGTTCCACTGGAGCCTGCTGTTCGGCCTGGTCGCCGCGGCCGCCATCTGGCTGGGGCTGAAGCGCGACGACGCCATGCTGCGCGGGTTCGGCCTGACCTTCCTCGCCATCAACCTCTATACCCGGCTGTTCGAATTCTTCTGGGACAGCATGCCGAAGGCGATTTTCTTCGTGCTGCTCGGCCTGAGCCTGTGGGCGCTGGGGCGCTACGCCGAGAAAATCTGGCAGCTGGGGCGCGGGCCGCACGATGTGACCGACGACCGTTAGCCGCAATAAGGGCGGATAGCCCGCCCTTGCTTTATTCCAGCTGCTGCAGCTCGCCCTGCTTGCTGACCCGCCAGCGATGTTCGCAGAAAAACAGCAGCGGGTTGTCCTGCTTGCTGTCGCTGTAGCCGCTGTACAGTTTCAGCGGCGCGCCGAGCCGCTGCTCCAGCTGGGCCACCTTCTGGATCCCCAGGCAACGCATGGCCAGCACCCAGCCGCCGTAGCGGCGCGCCATCCGGCTGCCGACCAACCGCACCCGCGGCAGAAACGGCGAATCCTGATACACCTGCGCCACCAGCCGCTCCGGCGAGCCGGTGATCAGCCACACCTGGGCGTCGTGCACGTCGAGATACTGGCGCAGGCGCATCTGCACCACCGGAAACGCCGTCACCTTCTGGCGAAAATAGCCGACAAACTGCTGCTCCAGCGCCTTGAGCTTCGCCTCGGGCCGGCCGAAGGTGATCGACCACAGCAGCAGGCTCATCGGCCAGCGCGCCGCGCGCCCCAAGATCAGCATCGCCAGGCCGACCACCGGCAATAAAGGAACCACCAGCAATAAATTCAGCGGCAGGCGCCGCAGTAAAAAGCGCAAGAAACTGCCGAACATATCTTCCTGATGCAGCGTGCCGTCCAAATCAAAGAACACCACGCGGCGGCTTTCCTCTGCCTGTTGGCTCTGCTTGTCGCTCAAACGCTACTCCTCAGGATCGTTGAATCCCATTATCCAGGTGAACAAGAACCCGGCGATAATCGTAATCACCATACCCGCCAGATACAACATCACCTTACCTGAGACGATGGTTAACGCCAAAGGCAAACCCGAAATGCCGAAGGTAATGACCGTCGCCACCTTCCAGTAGCTGATCAACGCGCCGCCCACCGCGCCGCCGAGGCAGGCGGCGATAAAGGGTTTGCCCAAGGGCAGCGTCACCCCGAAGATCAACGGTTCGCCGATGCCGAGAATGCCGACCGGCAGCGCGCCCTTGATCACCTTTTTCAAACGCGCATTGCGGGTTTTCATCAACACCGCCAGCGCCGCGCCCACCTGGCCGACCCCGGCCATCGCCAGGATCGGCAGCAGCGGGTTGGCGCCATGCGCCTGCACCAGTTCGACGTGGATCGGCACCAGCCCCTGATGCAGGCCGGACAGCACCAGCGGCAGGAACAGCCCGGACAGCACCGCCCCCACCCACAGGCCGCCTTTGTCGATCGCCAGATTGGCGCCGTGGGCGATGGCGTCGGAGATATAGCCGCCCAGCGGCTGCAGGATAAGGATCGCCAGCGAGGCGGTCACCAGCGTAGTCAGCAGCGGGTTGAGGATCAGTTCAATCGATTCCGGCAGCAGCCTGCGCAGGCGTTTCTCCACCCAGCACATCAGCGCCACCACCAGCAGCACCGCAATCACCCCGCCGCGCCCTGGCTGCAGCGCCTCGCCGAACAGGCTGATCTGCGCCAGCGCCGGGCTGGAGAGAATGCCGGCCATCACGCCGCCCATCGCCTGGGAACCGCCGAACACCCGCGCGGCATTGACCCCGACCAGAATATTCATGATGGCGAACACCGCGCTGCCGAAAATCGCCAGCAGCCCCAGCAAATTAGGGTAGTTCAGCGCCAGATCGCCGGCGATGTCCGGCCGTTTCAGCAGGTTGATGATGCCGGTGATCAGCCCCGAGGCGATAAACGCCGGGATCAGCGGAATAAAAATGTCGGCCAGTTTTTTCAGCGCGCCGCTCATCGGCGCGGCATACTTCTGCTTGGCCTGCGCCTTGGTGCGGGCGATGTCCCCTACGGCAACGGCCGGAGCGGCGCCGTCGAACAGCTCGCGCATGGCGTCCACCACTTTGGCGGCGGCCCCCGGGCCGACGATAAACTGATGCTGTTCGCCCTGTTTGATATAGCCCTTCACGCCGGGCAGCTGTTTGAGCGCCGGCAGGTCGAGACGCCGTTCGTCGCTGACCTCAACGCGCACCCGCGTCATGCAATTTTCCAGTTTGAGGATGTTCCCCTCGCCGCCCACGCCCGCTACAATTTGTGTCGCCAGTGCCGTTGTCTTGTCCATCGCCCGCCCCAAATATGGATTAACGCGTTAACGCCGCACGCAAATAACCGTCGTGCCGCTGCAGCCGCTGCTGCGCCTCTTCGGCGCTGACGCCGGCCAGAATCATCAGGATCGCCGGCTTGACCTCGAAACCGGTCTGCGCCAGCGCCGCCTCGGCCTGGCCGCGATCGGCGCCGGTGGCTTCCACCACGATGCGGCAGGCGCGATCCACCAGCTTCACGTTGGTGGCCTTCACGTCCACCATCAGGTTCTGATAGACCTTGCCCAGCCTGACCATCGCGCCGGTAGACAGCATGTTCAACACCAGCTTCTGCGCGGTGCCGGACTTCAGGCGCGTCGAGCCGGTCAGCGCTTCGGGGCCGACTACCGGCGAGATTGCCACCTGCGCCTCATGGGCGATCGGCGAATCGGGGTTGCAGGAGATCGCCGCCGTCGGGCACCCCAATTGGCGGGCATAGCGCAGCGCGCCGATCACGTAGGGCGTGCGGCCGGACGCCGCCAATCCCACCACCATGTCGGTGGCGGTCAGGTTCAGCGCCTGCAGATCGGCGGCGCCCAGCGCCTCGTCATCCTCGGCCCCTTCCACCGCTTTCAGCAGCGCACCCGGGCCGCCGGCGATCAGGCCCACCACCACGCCGTGCGGCACGCCGAAGGTCGGCGGACACTCGGACGCATCCAGCACGCCGAGGCGGCCGCTGGTGCCGGCCCCCAGATAGATCAAACGCCCGCCGGCCTTCAATGCCGCGGCGGCCAGATCGACCGCCGCGGCGACTTCCGGCAGCACCTTTTCGATCGCCTCCGGCACCTTGCGGTCTTCCTGGTTGAAGCAGCGGACCATCTCCAGCGTCGACATTCGGTCTAATTCCAGGGTGGCCGGGTTGCGGGTTTCGGATACCAGTGCGCCTAAGTTCATTTTCTCACCTTTGAATTTTTAATTCACAACATGAAACCATTATTTGAATATTTAATTCAACAAAGCGAGCACTATTTGCTATTTTAAAGGCGAGCTCACAAAAATTTTCATCGCGCGTTTTCGCCACCGCCGTGGCAGAATGAGCGCTGGTTTCCAGGGAATAATCAATGAGTACCCTTCTGCGTATTCGCCAGATGTACCCGACGCTGGCTCAAAACGACCGTAAGCTGGCGGATTTTCTGTTGCATAACGCCGAGCAGGCGCGCCATCTCAGCTCGCAAAAACTGGCGCAGTTGGCCGGCATCAGCCAGTCGAGCGTGGTGAAGTTTGCCCAGAAGATGGGCTACAAAGGCTTTCCGGCCCTGAAGCTGGCGCTGAGCGAAACGCTGGCGCAGCCGCAGGCCGAGCCCGCGGTCACCGTGCATAATCAGATCCTCAGCAGCGATGCGCTGAAAACCGTCGGCGAAAAGCTGCTGGTAGAGAAACAGGCGGCGCTGCGCGCCACGCTGGACATCAACAGCGAAGATCGGCTGCACCAGGCGCTGGATATGCTGCGCCAGGCGCGCCGGGTGATGCTGGTCGGCATCGGCGCCTCCGGCCTGGTGGCCAAGGACTTCTCCTATAAGCTGCTGAAAATCGGCGTGATGGCGGTGGCAGAGCCGGATATGCACGTTCAGCTGGCGGCGGTGCAGGCGCTGGACAAACGCGATCTGCTGCTGGCCGTCTCGTTCAGCGGCGAAAGGCGTGAAATCAACCTGGCGGCGGAGGAAGCCCGCCTGGCCGGCGCCAAGGTGCTGGCCCTGACCAGCTTCTCGCCCAACGGCCTGCAGCAGCGCGCCGACCACTGCCTGTATACCATCGCCGAAGAGCCGACTACCCGCAGCGCGGCCATTTCCTCCAGCACCGCCCAGTTCGCCCTCACCGACCTGCTGTTCATGGCGCTGATCCAGCACGATCTCGATCACGCGCGCGACCGCATCAAACACAGCGAACAGTTGATGAAGAAGCTGGTCTGAAGCGCAGCATGCAAAAAAGCTGACAACTGCCGCATTCAATTATTTCAAATCGACAGCGCTGATAAATCACGCCTGCGGCGAGCCCACCGACGCCACGGGTTTAGTGCTTGATCAAAACCGCCATTCAAGCCGATAATACTGTACATGCATACATATTCATTGGAGATTAGGAATGTTTGTAGAACTGATTTTTGACCGGCGGAATGTGAGTGGCCTGCCTGATGCGGCAGAGATAATCAAGGCGGAACTGACCAAGCGGGTACGGCGGATTTTTCCCGATGCGGACGTAAAGGTGAAGCCGATGCAAGCCAACGGCCTGAACACCGATGCAAACAAGAGCGAACGTGAGAAGCTAAACCGGCTGCTGGAAGAAATGTTCGAAGAAGCCGATCAGTGGCTGGTAACCGATATCTGAATCCTGCGCCTAAACCCCGGCTCGCTCGCTTCACCACACGGCATGCAAAGCGCCGTTTATGGCGCGCCATGGGATGCGTGCATGGCAGCTTATGACTACAGCCAGAGCAGGGTTTAGTGGTAGGATAGCAAAAAAATGTGACCGATGATGACAAACAGGGCTAATGCTATCCTCAGCAGATTCATTGCGTTACCAATCTTAAATAAAAAGAATATTCACCTTTTCTTAACATAGCAGCAATAAGAATTTTCGTATAGATAAATAGATCAGGGAGCTTATGAACATAAACAGGATGTTTATCCGATTTGCGGCGCTGGTCTCAGCCGCCTCCATCTTTACCGGTTTCACTCGCTGGCCTGACGTCATGTTCATCTCCAGTTGCGTGATGCTGATCGTTTGGCTGCATGCGGAATGGGACTGGTATCGGAAGTAGCCGGTTTCCCCGCGCCCGGAGCCGCGGGTCGCTTACGCATCATTTCCCGAGCAAGTATCCCATCCGATAGGCATGAGAAACCGCGCGCTTTGATCCCTGAAACCTTAAATTCCCCACCCCGACAACAATCTGCGTTGTGCAGGAGCAATATGTCCGTACCTCGGCAAACCTTTGTCCGGACGCCCCCTTCGCCGCCTTGCTAAAATCTCGTCATTATTGGGGTTACTCTGCTTCTGTGTTACAGTGCGCGGTAATAAATATTGATAACCGCATGATTTTAATAAATTAAATATATAAGTGATTGATATGGCTTTACTAATAACAAAGCGGTGCATCAACTGCGATATGTGCGAGCCGGAATGCCCAAACCAGGCGATTTCGATGGGGAATGATATTTACCAGATCGATACCGATCGCTGCACCGAATGCGTCGGCCACTATGATACGCCGACCTGCCAGCAGGTTTGCCCGATCGACAATACCATCATCATCGATCCGCAGCAGCGCGAAACCAACGAGCAGCTGTGGGATAAATTCGTGGTGCTGCACCACGCCGATCGGCTGTAACCACGGCAGGATCAACAAGGGCGCCCTGGGGCGCCCTTCGCTTTTTCAGCTTTCGATAATCACCGTCGCGCAGGCATAGCGCCGCTCATCGGCCAGCGAAACGTGGATCGCGCTGACCCCCATTTCCTGCGCCAGTTCGGCGGCGCGGCCATGCAGGCGAATATTCGGCTTGCCCAGCCCGTCGTTGAACACTTCAAACTGATTGAACGCCAGGCCGTTGCGAATGCCGGTGCCGAACGCTTTGGCGGCCGCTTCCTTGACCGCAAAACGCTTGGCGAGAAAGCGCACCGGCTGCTGATGCTGCTGATACAGCGCCCATTCGGCGTCGCTCAGCACGCGGCGCGCCAAACGGTCGCCACTGCGATCCACCACCGCTTCGATACGCGCCATCTCGACGATGTCGGTACCCAGGCCGAGCACCGCCATTAACGGCGCGCTTCCCGCATCAGCAGCTTCATGTCGGCGACCGCCGCCGGCAACCCGCTCATCACCGCCTGGCCGATAATCGCGTGGCCGATATTCAGCTCGTGCATTTCCGGCAGCGCAGCGATCGGCTGCACGTTATGGTAGGTCAGGCCGTGGCCGGCATTGACCTTCAGGCCTTTTTGCGCCGCATAGGTCGCGGCCACCGCGATGCGATGCAGCTCGGCTTTCTGCGCCAGCTCGCCCTGCGCCTCGGCGTAGGCGCCGGTGTGAATTTCGATATAGGGCGCGCCAACCGCCACCGCCGCGTCAATCTGGCGATGATCCGGGTCGATAAACAGCGACACCAAAATGCCCGCCTGCGCCAGGCGCTCAACCGCCACGCTCATTTTCTCCTGCTGGCCGGCGACGTCCAGGCCGCCCTCGGTGGTCACCTCTTCACGCTTTTCCGGCACCAGGCAGCAAAAATGCGGTTTCAGCCCGATGGCGATATCCAGCATTTCGTCGGTTACCGCCATCTCCAGATTCATTCGCGTCTGAATGGTCTGGCGCAGAATGCGCACGTCGCGGTCGGTGATATGGCGGCGGTCCTCGCGCAGGTGTACGGTAATGCCGTCGGCCCCCGCCTGCTCGGCAATGAATGCCGCCTGAACCGGATCCGGGTATTGGGTTCCGCGCGCGTTACGTAACGTGGCGATATGATCGATATTGACGCCCAGCAGCAAATCAGCCATCACAACCTCTAAAAACGATTTTCAGTGTCAGCAGTTTACACGCGGGCGCAGAGCGGCAAAAGAGGAAAAGGTCAGGCGTCGTCGACCGGCGTATCCGGCCGTTTGCGCACAAACTGCCGAAACAGTTCGCGGCTCTTCAGCGGCTTGCCGCCGAGATAGGGTTTTAACGCCATGCGGGTGAAGCGTTTGGCGGCGCGCAGCGTGTCGGCATCGGGGAACTGGCGTTCCGCCAGGGCGCGCAGCTCACGGCCGGTGAAGCTGTAGTGGTCCACCACCAGGCTGGCGATGAAGCCTTTTTCTTCGCGGTAGCGGTAGGTCATGCCGTCATCCACCGGCAGGCCGCTGCCGGCGCAGTGCAGAAAGTCGAGGCCGTATCCCAGATGATGCAACAATGCGAGTTCGAACTGGCGCAGCGCATGCTCCGGCGAACTGTCTTCCGCCGCCAGCGCCTGCAGGCATTGCAGATAATCGAAGAACAGCACCGAATAGTTGGCTTCCTGCTCCAGCACCCGCGACAGCAGCTCATTCACGTACAGGCCGCTGTACAGCATCATGCCGCTGAGAGGCAAGCCCAAGGAAACCGCTTCGGCGTTGCGCAGCGTTTTCACTTCGCCACGGCCGCCCCAGCGCACTAACAGAGGGGTAAAGGGCTGCAGGCAACCCTTCAGATTGGAGCGGCGGCTGCGCGCGCCTTTTGCCAGCAAACGCACCCGCCCATGACCTTCGGTAAACAGATCCAGCATCAGGCTGGTCTCACTGTACGGTCGCCCATGCAGGACGAAAGCGCGCTCCCAGCCTTCCATGGGATCTGTTACTTCAGATCGTCGACATAGCCCAGGCTGCGCAACGCACGTTCGTCGTCCGCCCAGCCGGATTTCACTTTCACCCACAGTTCCAGATGCACTTTGGCTTCAAACATCTGTTCCATGTCCTGACGGGCTTCGATGCCGATGGTCTTGATCTTCGCGCCTTTATTGCCGATGACCATTTTTTTCTGGCCTTCGCGTTCGACCAGGATCAGACCGTGCACGTTGTAACCGCCGCGTTCGTTCGGCACAAACTGCTCGATCTCGACCGTTACCGAGTAAGGCAGCTCTTCGCCCAGGAAACGCATCAGTTTCTCGCGGATGATTTCCGACGCCATAAAGCGCTGGGAGCGGTCGGTAATGTAATCGTCCGGGAAGTGGTGTTCCGCTTCCGGCAGCAGTTTGCGCACGATGCCGGCGATGGTATCGACGTTCATCCCCTTCTCGGCGGAGATAGGCACCACGTCGAGGAAGTTCATCTGCTGGCTGAGGAATGCGATATGCGGCAGCAGCTTGGATTTGTCGGTAACGTTGTCGACCTTGTTGATCGCCAGCAGCACCGGGCATTTCAGGCTGCGCAGCTTATTGACCACCATTTCGTCGTCGGCGGTCCAGTTGGTGCCTTCGACCACGAAGATAACCAGCTCGACGTCGCCGATAGAGCTGCTGGCCGCGCGGTTCATCAAACGGTTGATGGCGCGTTTTTCTTCGATGTGCAGCCCTGGGGTGTCGACGTAGATGGCCTGGTAAGCCCCTTCGGTGTCGATCCCCATGATGCGGTGACGGGTGGTCTGCGGTTTACGCGAGGTGATGGAGACTTTTTGCCCCAGCAGCTGGTTCAGCAACGTGGATTTGCCCACGTTGGGGCGACCGACTATCGCAATAAAACCGCAGTATTGTTTTTCTTCGCTCATTCAAGCTCCAGCTTTTTCAGCGCTTGTTCCGCTGCCGCCTGCTCGGCTTTACGGCGGCTTGAACCGGTGCCCACCACGGGCTCGTTCAAACCGCTCACCTGGCAGTGGATGGTAAACTCCTGATCGTGCGCTTCACCGCGAACCTGCACCACCAGATAAGAAGGCAACGGCAGATGACGACCTTGTAAAAACTCCTGCAAGCGGGTTTTCGGGTCTTTCTGCTTATCACCGGGGCTGATTTCGTCCAACCGGCTGCGATACCAGTCCAAAATCAGGCGTTCGACGGTCTGAATATCGCTATCCAGGAACACGCCGCCAATCAATGCCTCCACCGTATCCGCCAGGATTGACTCGCGGCGGAATCCACCACTTTTCAACTCGCCCGGCCCGAGACGCAGGCATTCGCCCAGATCAAACTCGCGCGCCATCTCCGCCAGCGTATTACCGCGCACCAGAGTGGCGCGCATGCGGCTCATATCGCCCTCGTCTACGCGAGGAAAACGATGATAGAGCGCATTGGCGATGACAAAACTAAGAATAGAGTCACCCAGAAACTCAAGACGTTCATTGTGTTTACTGCTGGCGCTGCGGTGAGTCAAAGCCTGCAGTAAGAGCTCCTGCTGTTGAAAAGTGTAGCCCAGCTTCCGCTGCAGCCTGTTTATTACGATGGGGTTCATGAGTTACCAATAGATCAAGAATGCGTCAAAAACTTGCAGCATACGGAACAGGCCTGCTTCGCCGAAAGCCAATCCAAAGCTGTTTCGTTTGCAGTGGCTCCCAACAGGGAGCCAACTTTTTATCGCTCGAGAAGGTATTCTACAACGAGTGGAAACATAATGCTGCGTTTATATACCCTTCCTCTTTCACGTTGCGGCGGCGTTGGCTTTGCCGTTTCACCCCGGCCGCCTGGGTTATCCAGGCGGCCGGAGCTCCACTCGGCTGCCGCCTCGCCGCAAGCGCGAAATCCATTGGGTATAAAGGCGCTATTAATGAATTCCACCGATCCGGCTGAATCTTACGCCGGTAGGCCATTCACCTTCCTGCTTTTCAAAACTCATCCAGATAGCCGTGGCTTTACCCACCAGATTCTTCTCCGGCACGAAGCCCCAATAACGGCTGTCGGCGCTGTTATCGCGGTTGTCGCCCATCATGAAGTAATGGCCGGCCGGCACCACCCACTCCGCCAGCTGTTTGCCCGGCTGTTGGTAGTAAGCGCCCACCTGATCCTGCGTGCCCGGCACGGTCAGGATACGGTGCGTGACGTTGCCCAGGGTTTCCTGGCGCTCGCGCAGGCGGATGCCGCCCTGCGGTACGTTGTCGCTCAGCGGGATCGGGTAGAAGCCGTTGCTGGCCTCGCCCGCTCCGCTGCGGCTGAACTGCTGCACAAAGTCGCTTGGCTGCGCATCGTTATACGTCACCGCCAGCGCTTTATCGCAAGACTGGCTGCCGTCGCAGGACGGCTGCACGGTCACGCGCTTGTTCACCGGATCGTAAGTCACCCGGTCGCCCGGCAGGCCAATTACGCGCTTGATATAATCCAGCTTCGGATCCAGCGGATATTTAAATACCGCAATATCGCCGCGCTTAGGATGACCGGTTTCAATCAGCGTGGTCTGGGTAATGGGATCTTTAATGCCGTAGGCATATTTCTCCACCAGAATAAAATCGCCAATCAGCAGCGTCGGCATCATTGAGCCGGACGGGATCTGGAAGGGTTCGTAAATAAACGAACGCACCACAAACACCAGCAGCAAGACCGGGAAAACCGAGGCGCCGGTTTCTACCCAACCCGGCTGCTTCGCCACTTTCGCCAGCGTTTTATCGTCTACAGCGCCCGCGGTCTGTGCATTGACCGCCGCGATTTTCTCCCGGCGGGCCGGCGCCCATTTGAAGCGCTCGAAGCACCAGATGATCCCGGTTATCAGCGTTGCCAATGCCAGGATCAGGGCAAACATATTCGCCATGCAAACTCCCTAGTTACGCGAACTTATCGCTGTTACTTGCTGTCTTTACCGACGTGCAGGATGGCCAGGAACGCCTCTTGCGGCAGTTCGACGTTACCCACCTGCTTCATGCGTTTCTTACCGTCTTTCTGTTTCTGCAGCAGCTTTTTCTTACGGCTGACGTCGCCGCCGTAGCACTTCGCCAGAACGTTCTTACGCAGCTGTTTCACGGTGGAGCGCGCGATGATGTGCGTGCCGATCGCCGCCTGAATCGCAATATCGAACTGCTGGCGCGGGATCAGCTCTTTCATTTTCTCCACCAGCTCGCGGCCGCGGTACTGCGCGTTGTCGCGGTGGGTGATCAGCGCCAGCGCATCCACGCGCTCGTTGTTGATCAGCACGTCGACGCGCACCATGTCCGAAGTCTGGAAGCGCTTGAAGTTGTAATCCAGCGACGCATAGCCGCGCGAGGTGGACTTCAGGCGGTCGAAGAAGTCGAGCACCACTTCCGCCATCGGAATTTCATAGGTCAGCGCCACCTGGTTGCCGTGATAGACCATGTTGGTCTGCACGCCGCGTTTTTCGATGCACAGGGTGATGACGTTACCCAGGTATTCCTGCGGCATCAGCATGTGACACTCGGCGATCGGCTCGCGCAGTTCCTGAATGTTGTTCAGCGGCGGCAGCTTGGACGGGCTGTCGACGTAGATGGTTTCTTTGCCGGTGGTTTCCACTTCGTAAACGACCGTCGGCGCCGTGGTGATCAGCTCCAGATCGTATTCACGCTCCAGACGCTCCTGAATGATCTCCATGTGCAGCAGGCCGAGGAAGCCGCAGCGGAAGCCGAAGCCCAGCGCGGTCGAACTCTCCGGCTCATAGAACAGGGAGGCGTCGTTGAGGCTCAGCTTGCCCAGCGCGTCGCGGAAGCCTTCATAGTCGTCGGAACTGATCGGGAACAGGCCGGCGTAAACCTGCGGCTTCACTTTTTTGAAGCCCGGCAGGGCCTTCTCCGCCGGCTGACGCGCCAGCGTCAGGGTATCGCCCACCGGCGCGCCGAGGATGTCTTTAATCGCGCACACCAGCCAGCCCACTTCGCCGCAGTTCAGCGCGTCGCGATCGACGCGTTTCGGCGTGAAGATGCCCAGGCGATCGGCGTTATAGGTCTGACCGGTGCTCATCACCTTGATCTTGTCGCCCTTGCGCAGCGTGCCGTTTTTGACGCGCACCAGGGAAACCACGCCCAGGTAATTGTCGAACCAGGAGTCGATGATCAACGCCTGCAGCGGCGCTTCCGGGTCGCCTTCCGGCGGCGGGATGTCGCGCACCAGGCGCTCGAGCACCTCGGGAACGCCTACGCCGGTTTTGGCCGAGCAGCGCACCGCATCGGTGGCGTCGATGCCGACGATGTCTTCGATTTCCTGCGCTGCGCGATCGGGATCGGCGGCCGGCAGGTCAATCTTGTTCAGCACCGGCACCACTTCCAGATCCATGTCCAGCGCGGTGTAACAGTTGGCCAGCGTCTGGGCTTCCACGCCCTGCCCGGCGTCGACCACCAGCAAGGCGCCCTCGCAGGCCGCCAGCGAACGCGAAACTTCATAGGAGAAGTCAACGTGGCCAGGGGTGTCGATAAAGTTGAGCTGGTAGGTCTGGCCGTCCGGCGCCTTGTAATCCAGCGTGACGCTTTGCGCTTTGATGGTAATGCCGCGCTCGCGCTCCAGATCCATTGAATCAAGCACCTGCGCGGCCATTTCACGTTCAGTCAAGCCGCCGCAGATTTGGATAATACGGTCGGACAGCGTCGACTTACCGTGGTCAATATGGGCAATAATGGAGAAATTTCGTATATGCTTCATTATAAAAGTTTTTCTGCCTTGGTATTTCTGAATTACTCGCCTATGGAAACCCGCATGGACCTAAAGCGACAGTGAATGGGTTCGGCCGTGTTCCGCCTGAATCGCAGCATTCTACATGCCACAACACTGAAAACCTAGCGATCGGTGCAGTGAAGGCATTCTATTATGCGCAGTTTGGTGTTACAGGGCGCCCGGGGTTATGAAAGCAGATGTTAACAAAACCCGGCAAAGCCGAAACCGCCGGCGGTGGCGGCGCGAAGGGGGGAAATCGCCCGGCCGCTTCGCCAACGGCGAAGGCGCTAATACATAATGCCGAATAACGCAATAAACCCTCTCCTAAATCGCTTCGAAATAATATTTAGATCAAGGTCTTATAATTACATTTTCCTTCCGGGGCTTTAGGAAAAAACCCATATACGCCGCCACCGGCCCCCTATAGAAATGGAGGTGAACTCCGCGACAAAATATTATTCAGGGCACTACATCGGCAGCCCACCGGGGTTCACAGCATATCTCTGTACGTTGATTGGAAGGTGCGTAATGATCGATAAAGGGCAAATGCTGAGCCGGCACGATTTTTCTAAGGTCAACTGGGGCATTCTGGCAGCGGCGGCGCTGCTGTTTACCGCCGGCGCGGCGCTGCTTTTGCTGCCGCTGCTGAGCAACATGGACGAAAACGCGGTGCTGACCTTGCTGCAAACCGGCGCGGCCACGATTTTACTCGGCTGTACTCTACTGGCGCTGCGTCACTATTTGCGGCCAACGCTGACCTATCGTCTATATGAGCACGGCGTGCGGGTGTTCGATGACCACAGTCATAAAGAGCGGTTTATCCCCTTTGAGAAAATTGGCGATATTTACCGTTTTCGCGGCGGGCGCTGGTTTGGCGGGCTGTTTGACGTAACGGCGTTTCGCACCTCGCCGGACCAGCCCTGGTGTACGGTGTTCAGCAACGTCGCCAACTCCTGGCGGCTGGCCGATGTGATCATCGATCAGCAGATCCAGCAGCGCGGGCCGCAGGCGCTAAACGCGCTCTATCAGGGCGACGTGCTGTCGTTCAACTGCCTGGGCTGCGGCGCCCGCTGGCTGTGGCAGCTGCTGCTGGGCGATCGTAAAGGCACCCCCACCGATACGCTGCGCCTGAGCGCCACCCTGCTGAGCACGCCGCAGGGCGCCATACCTATCGAGCGGATCCGGGCGCTGGAAAACCAGCCGCAGCACGGCACCATCCGGTTGCTGGACGGCCAGGGCAATGCGCTGTTTACCATCGGCTATTATTCGCTGCTCAGCGCGGATCTGTTCATCGCACTGCTCGAGCACATGATCTACAACCGCATCCCCGCCTATCACACCCCGGCGATGACGCGGCAGCAGTTTTAAAGCAGAGGGGAGTTTTCCGCCTGCACGCGCAGAGCGGTCGGGGGCAAACCAATCTGCAACACGATCGGTTGGTAATCGGCCTGCTCACCCAGACGATGGGCCAGGCTGCGCGCCAGCATAAAGGCCGCGCCGCCGCCCAGCAGCGCGCCAAGCGCCGCCGAGGCGTCGGTGCCCAGCCAGTATTGCAGCAGGCTGCCGCCGAGCATCATTCCCAGCAGCGGCGTCAGGTAAACCAACATCGCGGAACGCAGCAGGCTGCCTTCGGCGATGCCGACCTCAACACGCTGCCCCGGTTCAAGCGGCTGTTCGATGCGCACCTGCAGTTGGTGCTCGGTTTCCGGCACCAGCTCGTTCAACGCGCGCGCGCCGCAGCCGGAGCGCGCATTGCAGCTGCCGCAGCCGGCTTTAGGTTCACAGCGCAGCAAGGCTACGCCCTGTTGCCACGAAACCACCGTGGCCCACTCTTTCATCATTAGGGTGACACCTTGAAGGAAATGCTGTCGGCGATGCGCTTGGCCGTGGCCGGCGGCAGTTCGCCAACGATGGTAATTTCGTTGCCGTTGCGCACCTCGGTTTGAATGGTGCGCCGCCCCTGGCGGTAGTACTGTTGCCCGGCGCCGCTGCCCGCAGGGCTGACGTTGACCGAGAAACTGAACAGGCCGTCGCTGTAGAGCCGCGATTCGACCGGCACCGAGACGTTAGGCAACTTGCGGCGATTGCGCGCCACTTCATCCACCCCGGCGGGCAACCAGCCGGTGCTCCAGCTCAGTTTGACATTATCCGCCGCCGGAAGCGACAACAATGGCGGCAGATTGGCTTTGATCAACCCCTGCATCACGTTCTGCACGTCCGCACCCACCACAAACGAAATCACCCGGTACTGCTCCAGCGTTTCGCCGTCGCGATCGAGCAAATCCACCCGCAGCGGCAGCTTGGTGTCGACATCCATCCAGACGATATAGCTGTAGCGCGAACCGTCACGCGCCACCACGCGGATCACCTCGCAGGGGCGATCCGAAATGCGGGTGCTGCCTGCGGAAATGAAATCGTAGTATTTGGCCAGACGATCAAAATCAGCGTAAACGATCGCCGGCAGCGCGTCGACGATGTGATCGCCGGTCAGGGTGAAAGGCTCGAGGCCGGGCTCGAAATAGCTGATCCCGCCGCCGCGCTGCAGCACTTCGCGGCGCGGCCCATCCATATGCAGCAACTGGCCGAGCGGCAGTTTGTCGATCACCGCATGGCGATAGCGCAGCGACTCGATGCCCTGCTTGCTGATGCTGATATAGGCGAGTTCATAGCTGAGGGAACGGCTGGCGCTGCTCATCTGTTGCAACAACGCCCCGGACGCAGTCTGCTGCGCCGGGGCGATGTTTGAGAAGAGCAGGCTGCCCGTCAATAGACAGACGGAGAACCAAATTTGCTTCATTACTGCTGTTGCATTCCTAAGGACTGAGTTCCGGGAACCTGAACCGCAGCCTGTTGAGGGTTGCTTTGTTCAAGCTGCAGCTGATCTGAATGCAGACGACGCTGCAGTTCGTAATCCTGCAGCATCGCGTTGATGCGCTTACGCTGTTCCTGCACCTGCTGCTGTTGGCCGCTGCCGGTGGAGAAACTGTCGGCCGGCACGCCCAGGCTGACCGGTGAGGCCTGCCCCATGATCGGCAGCGTCATAAACGCCGGCGATTCGGCTGCGCCCTGCTGCGTGGTCGGCTGATTGTAATGCTGCACGCCGACGATCACCGCCAGCGAAACGCAGGCCGCCATGCCAATCTGGGTAATCTGACTCGCCCAGGGACGCACTTTGTCCCAGAACGGCATTTTCTGCCAGGTGTGAGGTTGCGGCTGAGACTCCGGAACTGCAGAAGGAACCAGGCGTGCGGGTTCTTTCTCAAGTGCAGCGGCAACACGATCTGCGATATCGAGATGCATTACTTGTCCGATATCACCCCGTAGTGTGTCACGTATCAGGTGATAGCTCTGCCAGCTTTGTTGAAGCGTCCGATCTTGTGACAGCGAACTCATCAGCTCGCTATCGAACGATTCCCCATCCATCAGAGCGGAAAGCTTTTCTTTCTGCATGCTTAAGTACCCTTCCTGTGCCCGCCATTGCTAACGCTGGATCAGCGGTTGAACTTTATTATCGATAGCCTCCCGGGCGCGGAAAATACGCGAGCGTACGGTTCCGACCGGGCAATCCATGATGGCAGCTATCTCTTCGTAGCTTAGACCATCCAACTCCCGCAGGGTAATCGCCATGCGAAGATCCTCTGGGAGAGACTCAATGGTACGGAAAACTATCTGTCTCAGCTCTTCTGACAACATTAAGTTCTCAGGGTTCGAAATTTCTTTCAGCGCGCCCGCACTTTCGTAATTTTCCGCATCGTTGGCATCCACATCACTGGATGGCGGGCGGCGCCCCTGAGCGACCAAATAATTCTTTGCCGTATTCACGGCGATCCGATACAACCAGGTATAAAAAGCGCTATCCCCACGGAATGATTCCAGTGCGCGATAGGCCTTGATAAACGACTCCTGCACCACATCGGGCACGTCGCCCTGCGGCACATAGCGGGAAACGAGGCTCGCAACCTTATGCTGGTAACGAACTACCAGTAAGTTAAACGATTTCTGATCGCCCTTTTGGACCCGCTCTACCAGAACTTGATCCGTTAACTGCTCGCTCATCCGAGGTAAATTCTCCCCAAATCTGTCTCCACGCGTAAAATTGTACTGCCAGCCATACTTTATTTTCCTGAGCAAGCACTCGCTTGGAGTTCATATGGAACCTGAAGTTCCATATCGCCATTGTTTTTTCTGTCGATGTCGTCCCATCCGTGGCTTTTGCCCGGACAATTAGGCTAACATGATTTTCACTCTTCTTCTGCACACATCATACGTTATGCAACCATCATCTGAACATGTTAGCGATGTACTGATTGTCGGCAGCGGCGCCGCGGGCCTGTCACTGGCCCTGCGTCTGGCGCAGCATTGCAAGGTTACCGTACTCAGCAAGGGGCCGCTCAACGAAGGCGCCACCTTTTACGCCCAAGGCGGGATCGCCGCGGTTTTCGATGAAACGGACAGCATTGCCTCACACGTTGATGACACTTTGATTGCCGGAGCCGGCCTGTGCGACCGGGAGGCCGTTGAGTTTATCGCCGGCAACGCGCGCCATTGCGTGCAGTGGCTGATCGATCAGGGCGTGTTGTTCGATACCGAGGTCAATGCCCAGGGCGAACAGCATTATCACCTGACGCGAGAAGGCGGCCACAGCCATCGCCGCATTCTGCACGCCGCCGATGCCACCGGTAAGGAAGTAGAGACTACGCTGGTGGGGAAAGCAAGCGCCCACCCCAATATTTGCGTGATGGAACGCCGCAACGCGGTCGATCTGATCACCTCGAACAAGGTCGGCCTGCCGGGCACCCGCAGGGTGGTCGGCGCCTACGTCTGGAACCGCGAACTGGAGCGGGTGGAGACCTACCGCGCCAAAACGGTGGTGCTGGCCACCGGCGGCGCGGCCAAGGTGTATCAATACACCACCAACCCGGACATCTCTTCCGGCGACGGCATCGCCATGGCCTGGCGCGCCGGCTGCCGGGTCGCCAACCTCGAATTCAACCAGTTCCATCCGACCTGCCTGTTCCATCCGCAGGCGCGCAACTTCCTGCTGACCGAAGCGCTGCGCGGCGAAGGCGCCTGGCTGCTGCGGCCGGACGGCAGCCGCTTCATGCCGGATTTCGATCCGCGCGGCGAACTGGCCCCGCGCGATATCGTCGCCCGCGCCATCGATCACGAAATGAAACGCCTCGGCGCCGACTGCATGTATCTGGACATCAGCCACAAGCCGGCCGAGTTCATTACCCAGCACTTCCCGATGATCCACGAAAAACTGCTGACGCTGGGCTTCGATCTTACCCGGCAGCCGATCCCCATCGTGCCGGCGGCGCACTACACCTGCGGCGGCGTGATGGTCGATCAGCACGGACGCACCGACCTGGACGGGCTGTACGCCATCGGCGAAGTCAGCTACACCGGCCTGCACGGCGCGAATCGCATGGCGTCGAATTCGCTGCTGGAATGCCTGGTCTACGGCTGGTCGGCGGCGGAGGACATCGTCAAGCGCCTGCCGTTCGTGCAGTTGGCCAAGCCGTTGCCGCACTGGGATGAAAGCCGGGTAGACGATGCGGACGAGCGGGTGGTGATCCAGCACAACTGGCACGAGCTGCGGCTGTTCATGTGGGATTACGTCGGCATCGTGCGCACCACCAAGCGGCTGGAGCGCGCGCTGCGGCGCATCAACACCCTGCAGGCGGAAATCGACGAGTATTACGCCAACTTCCGCATCTCCAACAACCTGCTGGAGCTGCGCAACCTGGTGCAGGTGGCGGAGCTGATCGTGCGCAGCGCCATGGCGCGCAAGGAGAGCCGCGGCCTGCACTATACGCTGGACTACCCGGATCTGCTGCCGCAGGCGCTGCCCACTATCCTGCAACCCTGATAAATGCAGCGCGGGCGCCGACAAGGCGCCCTTTTTATATCAGTGAAACAGATAGAACTCGGTAATCAGCCGGCGGAAACCCTGGGTATAGCCGCCGTCGGCCTGTTTGATCGCCAACCGCTGCTCCTGCAGCTGCGCCGGTTGGCGCGTCAACGCCAGCAGCACCCGGTGCAAAGGAGTGTCGGCGCGATCGCTGACGTTCAGCCTGGCGGCGGTGTGCCAGCCGCTCTGATGCGCCTGGCGTTCAAACGCTGCGCCGATGTCGTAGGGCAGCACCACGCAGAAGGTCCCCTGCGCCGCGATCAGCTGCGCGGCGCAGGCCAGCAGGGCGTCGTGAGTCAGGGTTTCGGTATAGCGCGCATTGTGGCGCGCCCGGTCGCGGCAGGCCACCGCCGGTTCGAAATAAGGCGGGTTGCTGACGATCAGATCATACTGAGCGGCGTGCCGTTCGGCATAATGATGGATATCCTGCGCATGCACCTCAATGCGCTGCGGCCACGGGGATGCCGCCACGTTTTCGCGCGCCTGGGCGGCGGCGGCGGCGTCCAGTTCCACCGCGTCGATGGTCACCGCGTCGCCCGAACGCTGCGCCAGCATCAGCGCGATCAGCCCGCTGCCGCTGCCGATATCCAGCACGCGCCGCGCCTGCGCCAGCGGCGCCCAGGCGCCGAGCAGCACGCCGTCGGTGCCCACTTTCATGGCGCAACGATCGTGAGCGACAAAGAATTGTTTAAAGGTAAAACCGCCGCGACGCGGGGTAAAATTCGCTTTCGATTGATTGCTCACAATGACCACCTGGCTACAAAACTGGCGTAGCATAAGGCAATCTGATTTATGGGAAAAGAGATGCTTTCCGCTTAAATAGGTGAAGAACGCGGCCAACCCGTCTATAATCGGCGCCCCAAGTAGAGGTAGACCATGACAGCAACCAATTTTTCCGAACTCGAACTCGATGAACGCCTGATCCTCGCACTGCGCGATAAAGGCTACGATCGCCCCACCGCTATTCAGGCCGAAGCTATCCCGCCGGCGATGGACGGGCGCGACGTATTAGGTTCGGCTCCGACCGGCACCGGCAAAACCGCCGCATTCTTGCTGCCCGTTTTGCAGCATCTGCTGGATTTCCCACGTAAGAAGTCCGGCCCACCGCGCGTTCTGATCCTTACCCCAACGCGTGAGCTGGCGATGCAGGTGGCCGATCAGGCGCGTGAATTGGCTGCTCATACCTCGTTGGATATCGCCACCATCACCGGCGGCGTGGCTTATATGAACCACGCGGAAGTGTTCAGCGAAAACCAGGACGTGGTGGTCGCCACCACCGGTCGCCTGCTGCAATACATTAAAGAAGAGAACTTCGACTGCCGCGCGGTGGAGACCCTGATCCTCGACGAAGCCGACCGCATGCTCGACATGGGCTTCGCGCAGGACATCGAAACCATCTCCGCCGAAACCCGCTGGCGCAACCAGACGCTGTTGTTCTCCGCCACGCTGGAAGGCGAAGCGATCCGCGAATTCGCCGAGCGCATTCTGAAAGAGCCGGTGGAAGTGGAAGCCGATCCGTCGCGCCGCGAACGCAAGAAAATCCTGCAGTGGTACTACCGCGCCGACGACGTGCAGCACAAAACCGCCCTGCTGGTGCACCTGCTGAAACAGCCGGACGTGCAGAAATCGGTGATCTTCGTGCGCAAGCGCGAGCGCGTGCATGAGCTGGCCACCTGGCTGCGCGAAGCGGGCATCAATACCTGCTATCTCGAAGGCGAAATGGTGCAGGCCAAGCGCAACGAAGCGGTTAAACGCATGATGGACGGCCGGGTCAACGTGCTGGTCGCCACCGACGTCGCCGCCCGCGGTCTGGATATCCTCGATATCACCCACGTATTCAACTTCGACATGCCGCGCACCGCGGACACCTACCTGCACCGCATTGGCCGTACCGGCCGCGCCGGGCGCAAAGGCACCGCCATCTCGCTGGTTGAGGCGCACGACCACCTGCTGCTGGGCAAAGTGGGCCGTTACCTGAACGAACCGCTGAAGCCGCGGGTGATCGACGAGCTGCGGCCGAAAACCAAGGTACCGAGCGAGAAGAGCAACGGCAAGCCTTCGAAGAAGGTGCTGGCCAAGCGCGCGGAAGACAAGGTGAAGAACAAGGAAAAAGCCAAGGTGAAAGTGCGTCATCGCGATGCCAAAAACGTCGGCAAACGTCGGCAAGCCAAGGCCAAACCGGAAGGCAACGGCGCGGAATAACCCCGGCCCGCATGAAGAAAACCGCCTTTTCTGAACTGCACCCCAAAAGTTGGACACCCAACTGAGTAAGGTGCAGTTTTTTATGAGCAAATATTCTCTTAGCTTTAAGCTTCAGGTCGTGCAGCACTATCTTTCCGGGCTGGAAGGGCAGAAGGCGACGGCAAAGCGCTTTGGTATCGACCACAGCGCCGTTCGTAAGTGGTCTGTTGCCTGGAAACTTCATGGTGAAGCCGGACTGATTACCCGACATTTCATCTATTCTCCTGCTTTCAAAGAGTCCGTTATCCTGCATATGCGTGAACGCCAGATGTCTGTTCGCGAAGCCTGTGCAAAGTTCACTATCCCTGCTTTTTCCTCGGTTTGTCAGTGGAAACGACTGTATGATGAAGGCGGTATAGAAGCCCTCACAGACAATCGTCGCAGGAAAAAAACGATGCCGGAAATCTCTGGAAATAAGTCAGTACTCCCTTCCAAAGACTCGCTTAGCTCGGACGAACGTGAAGAACTTGAGCAGCTACGCGTTGAGGTGGCCTATTTAAAAAAGCTGCAGGCCTTACTCAGGGAAAAGAACACACCAAAGCGCGAGATAAAACGCAGGTCGTGAATGAGTTAAGGCTGCTGTTTCCTCTGGCTCGCTTACTGAAAGCTGCCGGATTAGCCAGAAGTACTTTTTACTGGCAGATGACGAGCGGCAAAAAGGAAGACAAATACGCCGACGATAAGCGTCAGATTTTGACGCTATTTCATAAGCATAAAGGACGGTATGGATACCGCAGGATAACGCTTGCCGTTCGCCGGGAAGGAAGTCAGCTGAATCATAAAACGGTTCAAAGGCTGATGCAGCAGTTGGCGTTAACATCCTGTATCAGAAGGAAGAAATATACCTCCTACAAAGGTCATTATGGCAAAGCCGCAGGCAATGTTCTGAACCGCCAGTTCAGCGCGGACAAACCGAACCAGAAGTGGGTAACTGACGTTACTGAATTTAAAATTAACGGTGAAAAACTCTATTTATCACCGGTTCTTGACCTGTACAACGGTGAGATCGTCGCGTATCAGATGGAAGCTCGTCCGCATCTATCGATGGTGGACGATATGCTGACTAAGGCACAGTCAGTGCTGAGTGAAGGTGAACATCCGCTGCTGCATTCAGATCAGGGCTGGCAGTATCAGATGGGGCACTATCAGAAACGGCTCAGGGACGCAGGGTTGAAACAGAGCATGTCCCGCAAAGGAAACTGCTATGACAATGCGGTGATGGAAAGCTTCTTTGGCACGCTGAAGGTGGAATGCCTGTATCTGGAAGAGCATAAAAGTATCAGTGAATTACGCGTAGCTATTGACGAATATATCGACTATTACAATCACGAAAGAATAAAACAGAAATTAAAAGGCCTGAGTCCGGTAGAGTACCGAACCCAGGCTCAGATAGCCGCCTAATATAAACCGTCCAACTTTATGGGGTCAGTTCATTTCAGGCGGTTTTCTTATGGCCGCTTACCGCTGCGCGTAGCGCGTCGCCAGGCGCTGCCCCTTCAGCCAGGCGTCCAGCTCGCGGTAGCCCGCCTTCAGCTCTTCATTCTGCAGATGCGCCGGCGTCTGCGAGAAATAAAACTGGAAGGTCATCCCCTGCCGGTTGCGCGCGCGGGCGTCCGCCCCGGCCTGCAACAGCATCAACGCCAGACGCGGCGCATTGATTTTCGCCGCCAGATGCAATGGCGTATCGCCCAACCGATCGCTCAGGGTGGCGTCCGCCCCCGCCGCCAACAGCAAGCGCATCTGCTCTTCGCGCCCGGCCAGCACCGCCGCCGCCAACGGCGTAGCGCCGGTGACGGCATTGCGCGCATTCACCGGCACCCCGGCAGCCAGCAGCATCCGCAGGCATTGCGCATCCCGCAGCGCGGCGGCGGTGTGCAACGCGCCGTTGCCGTCCAGCCCGGCGCCGGCATCGGCCCCGAGCTCAAGCAGCGCCTGCAGGCTCTGCGGCCGCTGCGACAGCATCGCCCATTGCAGCAGCGTGACCTGGCGGTCGCCCCGCTCGCGCAAACTCGCCTGCGTGGCCTGCGCGACAATCTCCGCTACGTCGCCCCGCGCCACCGCCTGGGCCAGTGCCTGATTGATTCGGCCGTCGAACGGCGATACTTCCTGTTTCATCTGTTGCTCCTTAGCCATCATCAGCAAACCGGCGACCGCGATCAGCGCCAGCAGAGCGGCCGCCAGCCCCTGGCGCAGGCGTCGCCGCTCAGGCATTGGCCTGCGCCTCCCACGGTTTTTGCTCCGCCATCGAACTGATGACCTTGTCGATACCGTGCGCCGTCAGGCTGCGATCCACATGCTTGCTCGGCCGCCAGTCGTCGATGCCGCTCAGGGTATCACCGTTGGCCAGCGTGATGTTGTGGCCGATGGCGTCCGGGATCAGCGAGGTCGATTCCTGGGTGCCGGTCAGCATGTCATATTGTTCGCTGTAGCGGCGGATGCCGCCCGCTTCCGCATCCCGCTTGGCGGCGGCGGGATCGATGCCCAGCCGGTTCAGCGTGTAATCGGATACGCCCGCGGCATTAAACGTCACCGCCACGCTGCCGGTCGCCAGCGCCGCCGTGGCCGCCAGGCCACCGCCAAGCGAGTGGCCGGCGATCGCCAGCGCATCGCCAAACGCCGCCTTGGCGCTTTTGGCCACCGCCACCGCCTGATTGTACTGCACATCGTCATAACCGGTCGCCTGGCGCACGTTGCTCAGCCAGTCGCGCCAGTCGTTGGTGCCGGCGAAGGCCAGCACATACTGTTGGTCATCGCTGTAGATACCGGCCTGGAAGCCCGAGGCCGCATCGTGCAGGCTGGCCGGATCGATACCCGCGCCAAGCAACGCGTTGTCGCTCAAACGGCTGAACCCGGCCGCGCCCTGGCCGTTCGGGGAATAAACGTCCTTCGCCAGCAGCGCCAGGGTGTAATCCCCCGGCTGCGATTGCTGCCCGCGGCTCACGCCCTGGCTGGCCGCCGGGGCGGCGGCCGCCGAGATATCGCCGACCAGCGAATCGAACAGGTTGCGTGCGTTCAGGCTGTTCTGTGAAAGCGTGGCCGCCGGCGCTTGTTCCCCTGGCGTTTCAACGGCCGGTGCGGGCCTTGCCGCTTCGGGCTGCGTACGCGCTGCTGCAGGCGGCATTGCCGCCGGGGATACCGCCGAGGTAAAGCTTAAAGACATACTCATGCCGACTCCTTGTCGATAGACTTGATCTACTCAGCAACCAAATGGATGCTGCTGTAGCTATCGGCAGGTCGGAGGAGTTCTGTAATGCGGGGGATTATCTTTGCGCGGAATGTGATCCGGGTTCGATTTTCAATCGTCGGCCACGAAAAAGGGAGCCGAAGCTCCCCTGATTGACTGCGCCGCCGCTTACAGGCTTTCGGTAAAGGTACGGGCGATAACGTCACGCTGCTGCTCTGGCGTCAGCGAATTGAAACGCACCGCATAGCCGGACACGCGAATGGTCAGCTGCGGGTATTTTTCCGGATGCTTCACCGCATCTTCCAGCGTTTCGCGACGCAGCACGTTGACGTTCAGGTGCTGGCCGCCTTCCACGCGTACCGTCGGCTGCATTTCCAGCGGCACTTCGCGGTATTCTATCTGGCCCAGTTCGCTCACCGGCACCACCTGATCTTCCGCATAGTTCGCCTTGGCGCAAACGCAACGGGCCTCCGCTTTTTCGTCATCCAGCAGCCAGAAAGAATTCACCAGCGCCTGGTCCTTCGCTTGGGTAATTTGAATACCGGTAATCATTTTGTTGCCTCCGTACAAGGGCGAAAATTCCACTTCGTGAGAAAACCCAATTCTGGTTTCGGCCATTTGGTAAAACCATTGTTGTCTTGTTGTTCTGTATACCAGCCTGACCGGGTCAATTCTTTGATTAAAATCAATTTTTTCGAGGCAGGCATGATGATGGCCGGGGCAAATTTCTGTTTTATATCAATTTTCCCCTGCAGGGCTGCAGCAATTATTTTTGTAAATTTTCAAAAATAATTGCATATCGCGCACGGCGACAACGTCAAAAGCGGGTTTCGCTGCGCGGAGCGAAACGGTAAGCTATGCCCGATGAATTGCTAACGAAAACAAAGGAGAGCGTTTATGTCCACCTCCCTCACCTGGCATGACGTTATCGGCAAAGAAAAAGAGCAGCCCTATTTTGTTGAAACGCTCGCCTTTGTTGCCGCTGAACGCCAGGCCGGCAAGACCATTTATCCACCGCAGAAAGACGTGTTCAACGCCTTCCGTTTCACCGAGCTGGCGGACGTCAAGGTGGTGATCCTCGGTCAGGATCCTTATCACGGCCCCAATCAGGCCCACGGCCTGTCTTTCTCGGTGCGCCCCGGCGTGCCGGCGCCGCCTTCGCTGGTGAACATGTACAAAGAGCTGGCGACCGACATTCCCGGCTTTGAGCGCCCAAACCACGGCTGCCTGCAAAACTGGGCCGAACAGGGCGTGCTGCTGCTCAATACGGTGCTGACCGTCGAAGGCGGCCGCGCGCATTCGCACGCCAACCTGGGCTGGGAAACCTTCACCGATAAAGTGATCGCCGCGCTGAATGAGAACCGCGAAGGCGTAGTGTTCCTGCTGTGGGGCTCGCATGCGCAGAAGAAAGGCAACTTTATCGACCGCCAGCGCCATCACGTGCTGAAAGCGCCGCACCCTTCGCCGCTGTCCGCGCACCGCGGCTTCCTCGGCTGCCGCCATTTCTCCCAGGCCAATCAGCTGCTGGAACAGCAGGGGCTGAAGCCGATCGACTGGCTGCCGCAGCTGCCGCAGGAATAACACAGACGCAAAAAAGGCACCCTGAGGTGCCTTTCTTTACGATGCTGCCGGGGCGATTAAGCCTTGGCTTTGGAAACCGCGACCATCGCCGGGCGCAGCAGGCGGCCATTCAGCGTATAGCCTTTCTGCATCACCATCATTACGTGGTTCGGTTGGTGATCGGCGGATTCCATCAGGCTCATCGCCTGGTGCACGTCCGGGTTGAACGGCACGTTGACGTCGCCGACGATCTCGATGCCATACTTGCGCACCACGTCCTGCAGGGACTTCAGCGTCAGCTCGATGCCTTCGATCATCGCCGCCAGCTCAGGGTTGTTCTTATCGGCCAGCTCCAGCGCGCGCTCCAGGTTGTCGAGCACCGGCAGCAGATCGCCGGAGAATTTTTCCAGCGCGAACTTGTGCGCTTTCTCGATATCCAGCTCGGTGCGGCGACGGACGTTTTCCATCTCCGCCTTGGCGCGCAGCAGGCTGTCGCGTTCATGTTGCTGAGCTTCAGCCAGTTGAGCTTCCAGCTCGGCAATGCGCTCATCACGCAGATCGACGCCCTCCGCCGCTTCCGGCAGCACTTCTCCGTGCTGGGCCTGCTGTTCCATTTCTTCCGAGACTTGCTCGTTTGGCGTCTTCTGTTCTTTACTACTCATGAATATCTCCGCGTTTTAGCATTAATCTCGCAACTTGGCTTATTATGGGGATCAAAACCGGGGTTTCAAGTCAACCGGTCACAATGTGGGGCATAAACTGGCCCCGGTGAGGAAAATCACAACAATGAATAAAAAATTCGCCTGTATCGGCATTGTTGGCCACCCGCGTCACCCTTCAGCGCTGGCAACGCACGAGATGCTGTTTCACTGGTTGGTCGCCCGCGGCTATTCGGTGATGATTGAGCGACAAATCGCCCAGGATCTGGGGCTGAAAGACGCCGTGACCGGCAGCCTGGCGGACATCGGCCAGCGGGCCGACCTGGCGGTGGTGGTCGGCGGCGACGGCAACATGCTCGGCGCCGCGCGCGTGCTGGCGCGTTACGACATCAAGGTAATCGGGGTGAACCGCGGCAACCTCGGCTTCCTTACCGACCTCGATCCCGACAACGCGCTGCAGCAGCTGGCGGACGTGCTGGAAGGCGAATACATCGATGAGCAGCGCTTCCTGCTGGAAACCATCGTGCACAAAGAACACCAGCAATGCCGCATCAGCACCGCCATCAACGAAGTGGTGCTGCACCCCGGCAAAGTGGCGCACATGATCGAATTCGAAGTGTATATCGACGATCGCTTCGCCTTCTCCCAGCGCTCCGACGGCCTGATTATCGCCACCCCGACCGGCTCCACCGCCTATTCGCTCTCCGCCGGCGGGCCGATCCTCACCCCGTCGCTGGAAGCCATCGCGCTGGTGCCGATGTTCCCGCATACCCTTTCCGCCCGCCCGCTGGTGATCAACGGCGACAGCACCATCCGGCTGAAGTTTTCGCATATCGGCAGCGATCTGGAGATCAGCTGCGACAGCCAGATCGCACTGCCGATCCAGGAAGGCGAAGAAGTATTGATACGCCGCAGTGATTTCCACCTGAATCTTATTCACCCGAAGGACTACAGCTATTTCAATACGTTAAGCACCAAGCTGGGCTGGTCAAAAAAATTGTTCTAAAAAGCGCGTCAGCCACTTTACTGTATATAAAACCAGTTTATACTGTATGAAACTACAGTTATGTGTTTATGCACAGGAAGGTTCCCATGCTGGCGCAATTGACCATCAGCAATTTTGCTATCGTTCGTGAGTTGGAAATAGATTTTCAACCGGGTATGACGGCGATTACCGGTGAAACCGGTGCCGGCAAATCCATCGCCATCGACGCGTTGGGGCTGTGCCTCGGCAACCGCGCCGACGGCAACGTGGTGCGCCTGGGGGCCTCCCGCGCCGACATCTGCGCCCGCTTCTCGCTGGCGGACACCCCGTCCGCCCGCGAGTGGCTGGAGCACAACCAGCTCGACGACGGCAGCGAATGCCTGCTGCGCCGCGTGATCAACGCCGACGGCCGCTCCCGCGGCTTTATCAACGGCACCTCGGTGCCCCTGTCGCAGCTGCGCGAGCTGGGCCAGCGCCTGATCCAGATCCACGGTCAACACGCCCACCAGCTGTTGCTCAAGCCGGAGCACCAGAAAACGCTGCTCGACGCCTATGCCGACGTACCCGCTCTGCAGGCGGAGATGCGCCAGGCCTACCACCGCTGGCACCAGAGCTGCCGCGAGCTGGCGCACCATCAGCAGCAGTCCGTCGAACGTGAAGCGCGCAAGCAGCTGCTGCAGTATCAGCTCAAAGAGCTGAACGAATTTGCGCCGCAGGCCGGAGAGTTCGAGCAAATCGACGCCGAATACAAGCGCCAGGCCAACAGCGGCCAGCTGCTGACCCTCAGCCAGCAAACCCTGCAGCTGCTGGCCGACGACGAAGAACACAACATGCTCAGCCAACTCTACAGCGCCAAGCACCTGCTGATTGAGCTGATCGGCATGGACGACAAACTGAACGGCCTGCTGGAGATGCTGGAAGAAGCCTCCATTCAGATCAGCGAAGCCAGCGACGAGCTGCGCCACTACGCCGATCGCATGGATTTGGATCCCAACCGCCTGCAGGAGCTGGAACAGCGCCTGTCGCGCCAGATCAACCTGGCGCGCAAGCACCAGGTGGCGCCGGAAGAGCTGCCGCAGCTGCACCGGCAATTGCTGGATGAGCAGCAGCTGCTGTCGCAGCAGGAAAGCGATCACGAGCACCTGAGCGAAGCGGTCGCCTTGCACCACCAGCAGGCGCTGACGCTGGCGGAACGGCTGCATCAGAAGCGCCGGCAGTACGCGGCCGAGCTGACCCTGCTTATCACCGACAGCATGCAGGCGCTGTCCATGCCGTACGGCAAGTTCAACATCGACGTACGCTTCGAACCGCAGCACCTGAGCGCCGAAGGCGCCAGCCGCACCGAGTTCTGCGTATCCACCAACCCGGGTCAGCCGCTGCAACCGCTGGCGAAGGTGGCGTCCGGCGGTGAGCTGTCGCGCATCGCGCTGGCCATTCAGGTGATCACCGCCCGCAAGATGGAAACGCCGGCGCTGATTTTCGACGAGGTGGACGTGGGCATCAGCGGGCCCACCGCGGCGATTGTCGGCCGCCTGCTGCGCCAGCTTGGCGAATCGACCCAGGTGATGTGCGTGACGCACCTGCCGCAGGTGGCGGGCTGCGGGCACCAGCATCTGTTTGTCAGCAAGCAAACCGACGGCACCGAAACCGAAACGCAGATGGCGCCGCTGGATAAACGCGCCCGCTTGCAAGAATTGGCGCGCCTGCTCGGCGGCAGCGAAGTCACCCGAAACACCCTGGCAAACGCAAAAGAACTGCTTGCCGCATAAAAAAGCTCAACTTTTTCACTTTCCTGAGGTCTGACTTTGGCGCTGTTTACCCGATAGATTTCAAGGTGCGCCAACGCGGCGGCAGAGAGAAGCCAACGCCGCTACAACTTGAAAGATGAAGGGTCTACCCAATAGATTTCAAGCTGTAGCAAGGCGGCAATCGAGAGAATCCTCTGGAGCTTAGTCAACTAAGTGACGGGGGTGAGCGAGAGAAGCCAACGCCGCTACAACTTGAAAGATGAAGGGTATAAAGGTTTCCAACGGCTGCAAGGTCTATTATCATCGGCATCCTATGCCCTAAAGGAATGTGATTACTATGCGCTGTAAAACGCTGACTGCTGCCGCTGTGGTTCTTGTGATGCTGACTGCAGGCTGTTCTACTTTTGAGAAGGTGGTTTATCGGCCTGACATCAATCAGGGGAACTACCTGACGTCGACCGACGTGGCGAAAATTCAAAAAGGTATGACCCAGCAACAGGTCGCTTATACATTGGGTACTCCAATGCTGCAGGATCCGTTCGGTACTCAGACGTGGTTCTATGTGTTCCGCCAGCAACCTGGCCATGAAGATATTACTCAGCAAACCCTGACGTTGACCTTCGACAGCGCGGGCGTGTTGACCGATATTCAGAACAAGCCGGCGCTGACCAAGTAATCGGCGCAGGAACTATCGTCCGGCCCCTGAGGGACGAATCAGGTTCTTCATGACAGTCACAGGCTGCAACTCGGAAGATAAAATTCTGATAAAAAATAAGGCGCTGAATGCGCCTTATTTTTTTGCCTTCTCCGCACGTTGGCGGCGCAGCTCTTTAGGGTCGGCGATCAGCGGGCGATATATCTCCACTCGATCGCCATCGTTCAACAGGTCGCCCAGCTTGGCCGGACGGCTGTAGATCCCCAGCTTGTTGCTTTGCAGATCGATATCCTGACGCAGCTCCAGCAAGCCGGAGGCCTGAATAGCCTGCTCAACGCTGCTGCCTTCCGGCAGTTTGACCTTGCGCAGATATTGGCGTTCCGGCAAGGCGTACACCACCTCGACCTGGATCTCAGACACTGTAAACCTCTTTCGCCCGTTGGGTGAAAGCCTGCACCATGTTGCCCGCCAGCTCTTTGAATACCTTGCCGAACGCCAGCTCAATCAATTTATTGGTGAACTCAAAATCCAGATGCAGCTCAACCTTGCAGGCTTCTTCGCTCAGCGGCGTAAACTGCCAGCCGCCCATCAGCTTGCGGAACGGGCCGTCAACCAGCTGCATGTTGATGCTCTGGTTATCCAGCAGCGTGTTGCGCGTGGTAAAGGTTTTGCTGATACCGGCCTTGGCGACGTCTACCGCGGCGGTCATTTCGTTGTTGGACGCGTTAATCACCCGGCTGCCGGTACAACCAGGCAGAAAATCGGGGTAAGAATGAACATCGTTAACCAACTGATACATCTGCTCGGCGCTGAACGGCACTAACGCAGACCTACTGATCTGGGGCATATCATTTCCTGTAAGACACAAAACGTACAGATAATACCATTTATCTATCGGCAAACAAAAAATCTGCTACGCAGCGGATAGATCAAAAATGCGGAAAATTGCGCAGGTGCTGAACGGGAAAGGATTTCTTTCGCTGACGCATCCAGTATAATGAACGCACTATGACAAAGAAAAAAGCACACAAACCCGGTTCCGCCACCATTGCTCAAAACAAGCGCGCGCGTTTCGAATACTCCATCGAGGAAGAGTTCGAGGCGGGCCTGTCGCTGCAAGGGTGGGAAGTAAAATCGCTGCGTGCCGGCAAAGCCAACCTCAGCGACAGCTACGTGACGTTCCGTGATGGCGAAGCCTATCTGTTTGGCGCCACCATCAGCCCGCTTAACGTAGCCTCGACGCACGTGGTGTGCGATCCGACACGTACCCGCAAACTGCTGCTGAAAAGGCGCGAGCTGGACACGCTGCTCGGCCGCGTCAACCGCGAAGGCTATACCGTTGTCGCCCTGTCCATGTATTGGAAAAATGCCTGGAGCAAGGTAAAAATCGGCGTGGCCAAGGGTAAGAAAGAACACGATAAGCGCGATGACATCAAAGATCGTGAATGGCAGACGGCGAAAGCCCGTATCATGAAGCACGCCAACCGATAAGCCTCTGGCTTAACGAGGTAATCTTCTGGTATACTGCACAAAGTTACTTGGGGCTGATTCTGGATTCGACGGGATTTGCGAAGCCCTAGGAGCATGCCGAGGGGCGGTTGGCCTCGTAAAAAGCCGCAAAAAAATAGTCGCAAACGACGAAAACTACGCCCTAGCAGCTTAATACCCTGCTAAGAGCCCTCTCTCCCTAGCCTCCGCTCTTAGGACGGGGATCAAGAGAGGTCAAACCCAAAAGAGATCGCGTGGATGTCCTGCCTGGGGCTGAAGCGTTAAATCCAATCAGGCTAGTTTGTTAGTGGCGTGTCCATCCGCAGCTGACCGGCGAATGTAAAGATTGGACTAAGCATGTAGTGCCGACGGTGTAGTAATTTCGGACGGGGGTTCAAATCCCCCAGCTCCACCAAATAGGTCACCGGTGATACCAGATAGATCCGGCGATAATAGCGAAAAAGCCCGCAACTTCGGTTGCGGGCTTTTTTGTGTCTGCGGTTTCTGCCCCGGTGCTCCCGGGCCGCACGGCGTCAGTGATCCAAATACAGATAATGCAGCCAGCTGGTCATGCGCAGCAGCACTTTGCGCATGATGGAGAGGTGTTCGAAGTGCTCGGTGTATACCGCCGTTTGTGCGGTAACGCCGTCGGGCAGCCGATCCAGCTCCGGGTTCGGCGCCAGATCGATCACGGCATAAACCCCCTCCTGAGCCGCACCGGTATTCAGCCCCTGCAATGCGCCGCTGGCCTGATAGCTGCCGCCGGGCACTACCGGCAGCACCCGCGTTACCGCGCCGGTATAAACCTGCCCCGGCAGGCCGTTGAACACCACTTCAGCTTGGTCACCCTGCGCCAAGCGCAGGATCGAGTTTTGACGAAACGCCGCCACAACCTGGCGTTTCTGCTGAGGAATAAAAATCATCACCGGCTTGAAAGGCAGGCGAACCGCCGTGGTGCCAGGCCGCGCCAGCACCTGGGTGACATAACCGTCGCTCGGCGCGCGCACCAGGGTTTGTTCCAGGTTGTAGCCGGCCTCGGCGATCTGCGATTTCAGGCTGGCGATGTGGGCGTCTTCGCCGTTGTAATGGCCGGAAAGCCGTTCCTGCGCCTGTTGATGCTGCGCCCTGGCGGCCTGCAGCGCGGCGGACTGCGCCAAATATTGCTGATGCGCATGGCTGACATCCTGCTCCGAGAAAGGATTCACCGCCATCGCCGCACCTTTCGCATAGCGCTGGTAATCTTTGCTCGCGCGTTGATATTCGGCGTTCACCCGCTGCACATTAGCCGCGGACTCATCCAGCGTCGCCTGCCGCGCGCGTACGTCCGCCTCTGCGCCGGCAAGATCCGCCTGCAGTTTATTCAGCCTGGCTCGGTAGCGAGTATCGTCGAGACGAAACAGCAGCTCCCCCTGGCGCAGTAACACATTGGTTTTATCCGTTACCTCGACAATCACTCCCGATACCTGGGGCACGATGGGGACGGAAATCGCAATCTTCTGCGCCCGATCGGTATAAGGATGGTTGTAATTCATTGCCAGAATCAGAGCCCCGACAATAAAAATCCCCCCCAGCACCGCGGTGGGCACCGTCCATTTATTAACCGGGATGCGAAACAGTTTGAATATGCCGTAGGTCAGCGCAACGTAGCTGAGAATAATTAATAAATCCATACCCTTTTCTCAACCTATATTTGGCGTCATGGCGGCGGTTGCAGATTTCCGCTGCAGTTCGGCTTCGAGTTGCTCGATACGCGCCTGCAGCGCGGCGGGTTCGGCGGCTTGCTCCGCCATGCCCCACCCGCGATCGGGCCGGTATAACGTGGCCCAGATCCACAGCAGCGGCCAAATGGCATGCAGCGTAAACAGGCTGACCCAGCCGGCGACATGAATGGCATCCTGATGAGGATGCCGGCGTTTTTTGGCTAACAGGTAAGGAATATCGTGGATAATGATAACGCCGTAAAATAAAATCAAAAATACGGCAATCAACACGCCTAAGGCGAAGTAATTAAGAAACATGTAAAACCCTGGTTATTAGTCGCAGGCAGCTGCATTATGCCTGGTGCGTATTATATTGCTTTATATCGCTGGCAATAATATCGATGGCGTTTTTCACATCGCCCACTGTCAGCTGCGTTTTCTCATTATTGAGGTTTTCGCCGGACGCCTTTCTCACCACCTTGATCACCGGCTGATGGGTTGAAGCATCGATAAACTCCCCTTCCATATACACCGCGCTTTCCATGGTGCGGTGCCCGGTCACGCTCTGGGTTGCGGCGATCAGCAGGGTAATCGGCAGCACTTCGTAAACCTGCAGCCCCTTTTTATGCGTATCGATCGCCGTGATCGCCCCGCGGAAAATCAGCGTGTTCTCGCGCGGCATATCCACCAGGGTGAAATGGGAGCCCATCGCCTGTTTGAACTGCCGATTGGTATAGCTGAGGATATTATCAAGTGCGCGCTGGCTCACCATTTCGCTCGGTTGTGGCCGCGGGAAATAGATCATCGGCTGGTAGACCAGATATTGATAACGCGTAAAATCCGCCTTCGGATCTTTCCAATACAATACGTCTCTGCCTGATGCGGATTCGCCTTTGGTAATATCCTGGTAGTTATTAAGAAATTTGGCGTATTTTTCTTTTTCGGTTACCGCAGACGAGCACGACGCCAGCAGCAACATCGCAGGTAAAACGGCTGCCCTTGTCACTTTCATTGAATTATTTCTCTTTATTTTGCAGTTGATATCAAATAATCAGCCGAAATAATACCCATCAGGCAGGGATAAGTCATATGACAATTATATCAAACAGGTATATCATTTTTGATATGTAAAACCATATTGTCTGCCGTGATGAAACCAAAAGACTTCCGCATCGAAGAGCTCAGGATAGTGCGCGCGATCGCCGAAACGGCCAGCGTCAGTAAGGCGGCGCAGCTGCTGGATATGCCGCAGTCGAACGTGTCGCGCGCCCTCACCGCGCTGGAGCGGCGACTCGGGCTGGAGCTCTTCATCCGCAGCCCGCGCGCGTTGGCATTGACCGAATTTGGCACGCAGTTTTTGCGCCGCGCCGCCCTGCTGTTGGATGAGCATAGCGACCTGCTGGACATGTCGGGCACCTACAAGCGCAGCCTGAACGGCATGGTCACCCTCGGCGCGCCAATCGGCATCCACTCATTCCTGGCGCGTTATCTGCTGCCGCCGCTGCTGCATCAGGCGCCCGAGCTGACCGTCGATTTGCTTACCCGCAATCCGGACGAACGAGAGAAAAAATATGGCGCGGTTTTCGACACTGACTGCGATCTGCTGATCAGCTTCTTCCAGCCGCAAAACGAAAGCCTGATCGCCAGACCCTTTACCCGCTTTCGCGTCGGGCTGTTCGCCTCACCGGATTACATCGCCCGCACCCCGCTGGCGGAACCGGAGGAGCTGCACCGGCATCGCTGCATTACCCTGCGCATGCTGGGGGGCAGCCGCAACACCTGGAGTTGCTACGATCGGCAGGGGCAGCAGATGCAAATGGCGGTCACCGGAACCAGCATCTGCGACAATATATTGCCGGCCATCGAGCTGGCCAAGCAGGGGCTGGGGATTGTCTACGCGCCCTATTATTCGGTCGCGTCAGCGCTGGAGTCCGGCTCGCTGCTGCCATGCATTGAGCGCGAACGCTGCATCGATATGCAGGCCTACCTCATTTATCCTCAGCGCGGCGTGCTGCCTCATCGGGTCCAGGTGATGATGGACAGCATCATGGCCAACATCAAATTGCATGCGCATCGGCTGGTTTAAGCCGTGGCCTTCGGCGCCTGCCGGATGAAATCGATGAACGCCCGCAGCGGCGAGGGGATAAAGCGTCGATCGGAATAGTAGAGAAACGGGCCGGAAAATTGCGGCCACCAGGCTTCGAGCACCGGCTCCAGTTCGCCGCTGGCCAGGCTGGGCGCTAACCAGTCTTCGAACAAATAGATAATGCCGACGCCGGCTATCGCCGCCGCAACGGCCAGATCGGTCGCGCCGCCGGCCTGCACCATTAACGGCCCATCGGGATATATTTCCAGCGTCTCGCCCCGCCTTTCGAATTCCCAGGGATAAATTTTTCCGCTGGGGAAACGGCCCAGCAGGCAGGCGTGGGTAAGCAGCTCCTGGGGATGGGCGGGTCGCCCGCACCGGGCGAGATAAGCCGGCGATGCCGCCGCGGCAAAGCGCTGCACTCTGGGCCCGATGGGCACCGCAATCATGTCCTTTTCCAGGCGTTCTTCATAACGAATGCCGGCGTCGCAGCCGGCTGCCAATACGTCGACGAAGCTTTCTTCGGTCTGTATTTCCAGTTTGATATCCGGGTAGGCGGCGAGAAATGCCGGTATCAGCGCGGGCAGCGCCAGGCGCGCGACGCTCACCGGCACGTTCAGCCTCAGCGTGCCGGCGGGCTTGTCGCGAAAACCGTTCACCACGTCGAGCGCGCTTCGCACCTCATCCAGCGCCGGCCCCAGCCGCTCCAGCAGGCTATAGCCGGCGGCGGTCGGCGTCACGCTGCGCGTAGTGCGGTTAAACAGCCGAACGCCAAGCTGTTTCTCCAGGCGCCGGATGGCATCGCTCACGCCGGAAGCGCTGCGCCCCAGGGTTCTGGCGCCTTCGCGGAATCCCCCTGCGCGCGCCACGGCCAGAAAGGCGTGCAGATCCTCTAAATCAGTATTCATTGTCCGTCACCCCGTACAACCCGTCCAGCGTCACGCGGCTTATCGCCACCGAAAGCCGCGCCTATCATAGGCCCGTGCAGTTGACCCGTTCACGACCTTCAAAGGAAACAGGCTATGTCCAATCACTCTACGCATCCCACATTCAACCTCGGCGGCCGAAACGTCAAGCGGCTCGGCTACGGCGCCATGCAGCTGGCCGGGCCGGGCGTATTCGGGCCGCCAAAGGATCGGCAGGCGGCGCTGACGGTGCTGCGGGAGGCCGTCGCCTCCGGCGTCAACCATATCGACACCAGCGACTTCTATGGCCCGCACATCACCAACCGGCTGATCCGTCAGGCGCTGGCGCCTTACCCCGAAGATCTGACCCTGGTCACCAAAATCGGCGCCCGTCGGGGAAGCGACGCCTCATGGCTGCCGGCGTTCTCCGCCGCGGAGCTGACCGGCGCGGTGCATGACAACCTGCGCAATCTCGGCCTCGAAAGGCTGGACGTGGTAAACCTCAGGATCATGTTTGATACGCACCGCCCGGCGGAAGGCTCGATAGAGGCTCTGCTGGCGCCGCTCGTGGAATTGCAGCGACAAGGATGGGTGCGGCATATCGGCCTGAGCAATGCGACCCCGGCCCAGGTCGCCGAGGCGCGTGCAATGTGCCGCATCGTTTGCGTGCAGAACCACTACAACCTGATCAATCGCGGCGACGACGATCTGATCGACGATCTGGCCCGCGCCGGGATCGCCTACGTGCCGTTCTTCCCGCTCGGCGGCTTCAGCCCGATTCAATCCCAGGCGCTGTCCGCGATCGCCCTGCGCCTGGGCGCCACGCCGCTGCAAACCGCATTGGCCTGGCTGTATCACCGCTCGCCGAATATTTTGCTGATCCCCGGCACCTCTTCCGTGGCTCATTTGCGGGAAAATCTGGCGGTGCCGACGCTCCCCTGGACGGAAGATATCGGCCGGGCGCTGGACGCCCTTGTCTGATTACGCATATAGGAAACTGCAGCGGAACATTGCTCGCCGTTAATATTCGGCGAATGACCGCCGGCCGGTGAAAAACTTATTTTCTCCGTCTCCTAGCACCATAAAAAGGCAATGCAAAGCGGCCAGCCGTCCAATTTTGGACATTTTCATCCGTGCACTCGGCTTTAAACCATGCGTAATATTGGCTTGAGACAAATATAAGGAGTGCATGATGAGAAATAGAATAAAAGTGCTGATCGCCGGCATGTGTTTATTTTCCGCCAGCTCGGTTTTCGCCGCCGAAGGTCTGCAGAGCGCCAGTCGCCTGGCCGGCGTTCTTGATTTGAGCCAAACGCAGCGCCAGGAAATTCACGTTATTCGCGACAAGGCCCAGCTGCAGCTGGACAGCATCAAAACCGATAAAGACGACCGCGGCGCGATCCTGAAAGTGCTGAAGTCGGGGCAGTGGGATGAACCGACGGTAAAAAAGCGCATTGCAGAAATGGGCATTTACCAGCAGCAGGCCGACTATATCCGCTACCGCTACTTGTTTGACGTGATGCAAACCCTGACGCCAGATCAAAAAGGCAAACTGCAGAAAATAATCAAATAACCCCATCCCCGCCGCCCGGCCGCGCCGCCGCACCCTCGGCGGCGCGGCCGCTCCACGCAATCCGTCGCCAATCCTCTATACTCAGCCGGTGCAATACGCATAAACTGGCGGGCTAACGCGCTGATTAATGGGGAATCGAGGTGACAGACAATCCGCAAGCAACCGGCAATGGCCAGGCTAACGACCACTTCAACGACGCGTTGCAAAAAATTCTGCCGCACAAGCCCCACGACATCATCGCCGACTTGATGGCGGCGCTGCAGCCGGAGGCCAGCGCGATCACCGCCCGGCGCTCACGCCAGTTCAGCGGCAAAAATCCGCAGGTTTACCTGCTGTTGCGCGGCGCGGTTCATCTGCATCGCCAGTCGGACGATCTGCTGATGACCACCATCTACGCGCCGCACATCATCGGCCTGGCCGAGCTGCTGCATCCGGTGGGGAAAACCTACCTGCATCTGGACAAAGACTGCGAGATCCACGCCGTGGCCGGCGCCAAAGTGCTGCAAAAGCTCAACGAGCAGCCGAGGCTGTGGGCCGACGTCGCGCGCATTTTGGCCTATCAGCTGCATTTCGCCAGCCTGCGCGACCTGCACCTGTTGAATAACCATGCCTATGACGCCATCCGCGGCAAGCTGTTGGAGTTGATGAATGCGCCGGCCAGCACCCGCAGCCAATATTCGGCGCTGCGTTATATTCAGGAGCGCACCACGCTGGCACGCAGCACCATATTAAAATGCCTTAGCGACTTGAAGACCGGCGGTTATATCGCCATGGAGAAAGGACATCTCACGCAAGTATTCAACCTGCCGCAAAGATATTAAAAAAATGCCGCTGGTTTCGCCAGCGGCAACGGACACTACTGATATGGTCTTTCTTGCTTTATTCGTGTTCACACACACGCCGACCATAATAAATGCATTGAATTTAAAACCTACCGTTATTCGGTCCGAATTCGGACTCTTCCCGCGCTGATTATTCCGTAAAATACACCGCAATACCTTTCTGCAATTAATCAGCCGCCAGACTGCCTTGCGATATTGTTTGGCCAACGGGATAACCATGAAAAGAAAACCACTATGCTTAACCGGCAGCCTGCTGCTGTGCGGCGGTCTGTTGCTTACCGGCTGCAAGGACCCATCCACCTCCAGCGCGCAGGTTCGGCCGCACCCGGTTGGCGTGGTGACCCTGCGGCCGCAGCCGCTGGCGGTCAAAACCGAGCTGCCGGGGCGCACCAGCGCCTACCGTACCGCGGAAGTGCGACCGCAGGTGAGCGGCATCATCCTCAAACGTCAGTTTGTCGAAGGCAGCGACGTTCAGGCCGGGCAGTCGCTGTACCAGATTGACCCCACCACCTATCAGGCTGCCTGCGACAGCGCGCAGGGCGAGCTGCAGAAGGCGCTGGCCAACAGCGACATCGCTCGCCTGACGGTGCAGCGCGAACGGCCGCTGCGGGCGAAAAATTACGTCAGTCCGCAAGAGTTCGATACCCGCGTGGCCAAGGCCAGGCAGGCCGAGGCCGAGGTTGCCGCCGCCCGCGCCGCGCTGGAAAGCGCCCGCATCAACCTGCGCTACACCCGGGTGCTGGCGCCGATTGCCGGGCGCATCGGCAAGTCGAGCGTTACCGAAGGGGCGCTGGTCGACGCCGGCCAGGGCAGCGCGCTGGCCACGGTGCAGCAGCTGGATCCGATGTATGTCGACGTCACCCAGTCGAGCGACGACTTTCTCAAGCTGAAGCAGGCCATCGCCTCCGGCGCCATCACCCATCGCGCCGGTAACGTACCGGTCAGCCTGATCCTGGGCAACGGCCAACCCTATCGGCCGGTCGGCACGCTGGAATTCTCCGATGTCACCGTCGATCAAACCACCGGCTCCATCACCCTGCGCGCCATCATCCCCAATCCGCAGCACATCCTGCTGCCCGGCATGTATGTTCGCGCCGAGATTGATCAGGGCGTGCAGCAAAACGCGCTGCTGGTGCCGCAGCAAGGCATCACCCGCAACCCGCGCGGCGAAGCGACGGCGCTGATCGCCGACGCCCACGATCGGGCGCAGCTGCGCCGGGTGACCGCCGCTCAGGCGATTGGCGACAAATGGCGGGTAACCTCGGGGCTGAAGGCCGGCGACCGGGTGATCGTCAGCGGCCTGATGCGCCTGAAACCGGGGATGAAGGTACGGCCGACGGAAGAGACTCCGGCCACCGCCGAAGCCCTGTCCGACGTCTATCACGGTTAAGGGGCGCTGAAGCATGTCTGATTTCTTTATCAATCGGCCGATATTCGCCTGGGTGGTCGCCATCATCGTCATGATGGCCGGCGCCTTGGCCATCATCAAACTGCCGATCGCCCAGTACCCCACCATCGCGCCGCCGGCGGTCAGCATCAGCGCCAGCTATCCGGGGGCCGACGCCAGGACGGTACAGGACACGGTCACCCAGGTGATTGAACAGAACATGAACGGCCTGGACGGCCTGATGTACATGTCATCCAACAGCGACGCCGCCGGCAACGCCACCGTCACCCTCACCTTCGCGACCGGCACCGATCCGGACATCGCCCAGGTGCAGGTGCAAAACAAACTGCAGCTGGCGATGCCGCTGCTGCCGCAGGCGGTGCAGAACCAGGGCATCAACGTGCAGAAGGCCTCCAGCAGCTTCCTGATGGTGGCCGCCTTCACCTCCGACAGCGGCGCCATGACGCAGGCGGATTTGGCGGACTATACGGTCGCCAATATCAAGGATCCGATCGGCCGCACCAGCGGCGTCGGCCAGGTGCAGCTGTTCGGCGCCCAGTACGCCATGCGCGTGTGGCTGGATCCCACCAAGCTCGATAATTATCGGCTGACCAGCGAAGACGTGGTGCGCGCCATCAAGGCGCAGAACAACCAGATCGCCGGCGGCCAGCTCGGCGCCCTGCCCGCGGTGCCCGGGCAGCAGCTCAACGCCTCGATCATCGCCCAAACCCGCCTCGGTTCGCCGCAGCAGTTCGGCAATATTTTGCTGCGCGTCAATCAGGATGGTTCGCAGGTGCGCCTGCGCGACGTCGCGCGCATTGCGCTCGGCAGCGAAAACTACACCACCGGCGCGGAATACAACGGCAAACCCGCCGCCGGCCTGGGCATCAAGCTGGCGACCGGCGCCAACGCGCTGGATACCGCCAACGCGGTGAAGGCCGAAATCTCGCGGCTGGAGCCCTACTTCCCCGCCGGCATGCGGGTGGTGTACCCATACGACACCACGCCGTTCGTCAAAATCTCCATCAGTGAAGTGGTGAAAACGCTGTTCGAGGCCATCATCCTGGTGTTCCTGGTGATGTATCTGTTCCTGCAAAACTTCCGCGCCACGCTGATCCCCACCATCGCGGTGCCGGTGGTGCTGCTCGGCACTTTTGCGGTGTTGGCGGCCTGCGGCTTTTCGATCAACACCCTGACGATGTTCGGCATGGTGCTGGCGATCGGCCTGCTGGTGGACGACGCCATCGTGGTGGTGGAGAACGTCGAACGGGTCATGTCCGCAGAGGGGCTGCCGCCGAAAGAGGCCACCCGCAAATCGATGGGGCAGATACAGGGCGCGCTGGTCGGCATCGCCATGGTGCTGTCGGCGGTATTTATCCCGATGGCGTTTTTCGGCGGCGCCACCGGCGCCATCTATCGCCAGTTCTCGGTCACCATCGTTTCCGCCATGGTGCTGTCGGTGCTGGTGGCGATGATCCTGACGCCGGCGCTGTGCGTCACCCTGCTGAAACCCGGCGTGCACGCGCCTAAAACCGGCTTTTTCGCCTGGTTTAATCGCCTGTTCGACCGCAGCACCCGGCATTATCAAAACAGCGTCGGCAACATTCTCAACCATACCGGCCGCATGTTGCTGATTTACCTGTTGATTGTCATCGGCATGGCGCTGCTGTTCATCCGCTTGCCCAGCGCCTTTCTGCCCGACGAGGATCAGGGCGTGTTCATGAACATGATCCAGCTGCCGGCCGGCGCCACCCAGCAGCGCACCGAAGCGGTACTGGACAAGGTGACCCATTACTACCTGAACGGTGAAAAGGCCAACGTCAACTCGGTCTTTACCGTCGCCGGATTCGGCTTCAACGGCAACGGCCAAAACAACGGGCTGGCGTTCGTCAGCCTCAAGGACTGGAGCCGCCGCCCAGGGGAGAAAAACAAGGTCGAGGCAATCATTAAACGCGCCAACATGGCCTTTGCCCATACCATCAGGGAGGGCGTCGCCTTCGCCTTTAACCTGCCGGCCATTACCGATCTCGGCACCGCCACCGGCTTCGACTTCGAACTGATCGACAACGGCGGCCTCGGCCATGCGGCACTGACCAAGGCGCGCAACCAGCTGCTGTTCATGGCCGGCAAATTCCCCAACGTGGTGACCAGGATCCGCCCCAACGGCCTGGAGGATACCCCGCAGTTCAAGGTGGACGTCGATCAGGCCAAGGCCGAAGCGCTGGGGGTTTCAGTCAACGACATCAACCAGACGCTGTCCACTGCCTGGGGCGGCACCTACGTCAACGACTTTATCGACCGCGGCCGGGTGAAGAAGGTGTATGTGCAGGCCGACGCCCGCTACCGCATGCTGCCCGACGATCTCAACCAGTGGTACGTGAAGGGCAACCGCGGCCAAATGGTGCCGTTCTCCGCCTTCGCCAGCGCCCACTGGCAATACGGCTCGCCGCGGCTGGAGCGTTATAACGGCCTGCCTTCGATGGAAATCCTCGGGGAGCCGGCGCCGGGGCGCAGCTCGGGCCAGGCGATGATGCTGATGGAGAAGCTGGCGGCCAGGCTGCCGAAGGGTATCGGCTACGACTGGACCGGCATGTCCTATCAGGAACGGCTTGCCGGCAATCAGGCGCCGGCGCTGTATGCCATCTCGCTGGCGGTGGTGTTCCTGTGCCTGGCGGCGCTGTATGAAAGCTGGTCGATCCCGTTCGCCGTGATGCTGGTGGTGCCGCTCGGCGTGGTCGGAGCGCTGCTGGGCACCACCCTGCGCGGCCTCGACAACGACGTTTACTTCCAGGTGGGCCTGCTGACCACCATCGGCCTGTCGGCCAAAAACGCCATTTTGATCGTCGAGTTCGCCAAGGCGCTGATGGAGAAAGAAGGCAAGCCCCTGTTGGCCGCCACGCTGGAGGCAACGCGCATGCGCCTGCGGCCGATCCTGATGACCTCGCTGGCGTTTATTCTCGGCGTGCTGCCGCTGGTGATCGGCAGCGGCGCCGGTTCCGGCGCGCAGAATGCGGTCGGCACCGGCGTGATGTGCGGCATGATCAGCGCCACCCTGCTGGCCATTTTCCTGGTGCCGGTGTTCTTTGTCGTGGTGCTGCGCCGCTTCGGCGGCAAGCGGCCCGATTAACCCTGGCGGGCCGTTCGGGCCCCGCCATCAAAAAGGCATTATCCAACTTTATCGCTTCTGAATCACCGCGGTCCGATTCCGGACCCGGTTTGCGTGTTATCGCTGCGGTGAACATGGGATCCTGAACGCATCCGAGAAAACTGAGCGCGGGAGCGGCGTTATTTCCCCCATCGGCGCGGCTCCCCTGTCAGCCTCAGGCGTTCCTCGGTTCAACGAGAGGAAAATAGCATGTTCAACATGAAGAAATTACCCTGGGTTTTGATGATGCTGTTAGCGTTGAGCGGCTGCGATCGCGCGCAGGAGAACCCTGCGCCGCCGGCATCCTCCGCCGCGCAAACGCCGACGGCGCCGTTTGGCGGCCGCCAGCCGGACGGGGGCAACGCGCAACCCTTGGATCAGCTGCTCGGCCCGATCGCCCTGTTCCCGGACGGCCTGCTGGCGCAGGTGCTGGCCGCCAGTACTGCGCCCGAACAGGTCAGCGCCGCCAACGCCTGGCTGTTGCAACACCGAACCCTGACCGGCGATGCGCTGGCGCAGGCGGCGAACGCTCAGCCCTGGGCGCCGGCGGTAAAATCCCTGACCCGCTTCCCCGATGTGCTGCAGCAAATGGCGCAGAACCCAGGCTGGACTCAGGCGCTTGGCGCCGCCTACACGCGAGCGCCGGGTGAGGTAATGAACGCCGTGCAGCTGCTGCGCCAACGCGCCGGCAACAGCGGCGCGCTGAAAAGCAACGCGCAGCAGCAGGTGATCGTTAGCGGCGCGGCGCCGGCGCAGACCATCGTCATCAAACCCGCGCAGCCCAACGTGGTGTACGTTCCCAGCTACGGCGCCGCCGTTTACGGCAACCCGCCGGTGGCCTACTATCCCGGCTATACGCCGCCGCCGGCCTACGGCTCCGGCGACAGGCTGGCGACCGGGTTAATCGGCTTTACCGCCGGCGTGATGGTGGGATCGCTGTTCGATAACAGCTGGGGGGTGCGCTGGGGCGGCAGCCCGGCGGTGGTGTACAACAACCGCACCTTCGTCGGCAACGTTCAGATTCAGCGCCACGACTGGCGCCACACCGCCTATGCGCCGCGCGCCCCTTTCAGCGAACCGCACTTCGCCCCGGCGCGCAGCAACTTTACCCCGCGGGCCGCGGCGACGCCGGCCTTCAGCCCGCAGCGCAACGCCGCACGTTACGCCGGGCCAACCCGCACCGCATCAAAACGGCCGGAGCGCCGCGTCGCGCATGCGCTGCCGCCGCGAGAACGCCATCTGGCCCCCGGCCCGGCGCGGTTGCCGTCCGTACGTCAGCCGCGGTTCCAGACGGAGCGCGATGCGCGGCCATTCGCCGCCTCTCACGCGAGCTTTTCCACCGCGCTGAATCATGCCTGGGGCGCGGGGCACGCCCTCGGCGGCGGCTACCCTCGCCGCCGGCTGTAGCGCCGCCAGGGCGGACGAATGCGCCACGCTCAATCTGCATCGGGCGGTTACAGCGTGCGCGTATACACTCGCGAAGCCTCGCCCCAGGGATGATAGCCCAGCCCGTTAAAGGCAAAGCCCCGCCGCTCGTAGTAACCTTCCAGATCGGTACATAAATGCAACTGCGGGAAGCCCATTTGCCGCGTGGCTTGCGCCACATGCTCGATCAGCAGCGCACCATAGCCGCGGCCGCGGTGCGCTTCCTCCACGTACAATGCGCACAACCAGGGATACAGCTCGCCGCGGCTGATAAAGTCGTTGGTGATCAGGCCCGCGCAGCCGAGAATGTGGTCGCCGGCCATCAGCAGGTACCACTGCGGCAGCGGATTAGCCGCATCGATACAGCGGGTGATGGCATCTTGATACACCATCAGGGACTCCGGCGAAGCCCACTGCTGCTGGAAGTAGCCAATGGCTCGCGAGGCGAGCTCGGGTGACTGACGCACTGAAATAATGTCCATATTCGTTCCTGTTTATTTTCGTTTTCCGCCAGCGTGAAATTATGCCGCATCTCGCCACCTTTAGGTGGAAAAACGCCTGGCGGTTGCAGCCAGGCCCCTGACCCCCGCGGGTTCAACGACGCCGCAGCATAGAGAGCGGAACAGGATGAAAGAGGCCGGCTATGGCATGTCTCATGCGCTTCCATTTCGCCGCTTCCGGGCGAAAACCGCCGTCTGAACAATGAGGATGTTATTTTTCTAAGCCGGCGCGTTTCTCTTTCAGCGAAATGCCAGAATCAGAAAAACCTTATATTGCATTTTTACAAACCATCAGATTAATTATTATTTAGCTTGAAATCACAAGGGAAATTAGCGAAAGACGCCTTCAGGATAAAAACACCGTTCAAAATGTGTCTTTACCACCGATGGGATTATTTATAAACGGCAACACAGCGCATTAACCACATTAAATAAATGGTAATAACCGGCGTTTTATTACACCAGCGAAATGGTAAACATGCGAACCATTTTAATTGCAACTATCAACTTGATTTACCATCTTGGTAAAAATAAATTTTTCCATTAAGAAACAACCACATAATAAAACAACAACCCAGTCGATTAGTGCCTTCCGGCTACTCTCCTCCTTCAACCCCATAGCAGAAACTATTTTAATAACATTATTCCTAATGGCTCTTATCTTATTTATAAAAAGGAATTTTTCACTACCCCCTGCATCATCAGTGCAATATCGTCAATAGAAAAAATAAGTTTTAACACTGACATTGACAGTTCGTATTAGTTGAACTTTCTTTTACATAGTGGCCATAACGCCATTTGTGCGCCTTTGCCACTCGTTGCTCTGAGAATTTCACTATCTCGGGGTGAGCAACTCGTCGGGAAGTTGCAAATGTAACAGCGTGACTGAAGTAACGATAGTTTGTATCCATTTGACTGACATGAGGTAATTTTATTATGGCTTCTTTACCATCACAGCAGCAAGCTGCGTCTATTTACTACTCACTCCTGGGACCGGTTACGACATACAGCGCATTTAATTCTTATGCGACACAGCTGGAAAGCGGCGCGAAAACGGTGGAAAGTCTGGCCGCGGAGTTTTTGAACTCGGCGAAAGGGCAGCAGCTGTATGCCGGCCAGAGTAATGAGCAAATCGTCTCTCAGGTTTATGAACGCGTCTATGGTGAAACCCCGTCAGCAGAACAAATCACCCAGCTTATTGGCACAGGCACCCTTGCTCAAGCGCTGGCATCCATCAGCAGCAACCTTCTGAACTATCAGGGTTTTGACGACGCCACTCTGACCCAGCAAGTTGCTTTTGAAAGCAACGTCAATAAATTGCTGTATCTGGACCCTGAAAATCTGGCGTCCCAAGAGCTCCGCGAACAGGCGGTTTCCCTGGCGCTGGGTATTGCGGATCGCGGCGTTTACTCCATTTCGCTGGAAGCCTGGAGCAAATCGTTATCCGAAGGGAGCAGCCTTAATTACCTGACCCAAAAGCTGCTTGCATACCCTGAGTTCCAGCGCACCGTTGGGCAACTGGAAGGCGATGCGCTGATCCAACAAGTCTTTACCACCGTGCACGGCACGGCCGCTACCGCCGAGCAATTGGCCACCTACAGCGCGCTGCCAAACAAGCAGAGCATCATTGAAGCCATTATCAACGATCTGCGCACCTCGACCGGCACTGACGATACATCAGTCACTCAGCAACACGCCTTTGAAGCCCGCGTCGGTGAAAACCTGCTGTACAAAACCGCCGCCAAGCTGAGCGTTACTGAAGGTGGCGGCAACGCAACCGGCACGGTGAATACGCAAAGCAGCCACCAACTGAGCAATGCTGAAACCGCCGTGCTGAAAAATGTCCAGCTCGACGCCAGCAGCGCCGGCAACGTGGACCTGAAATTTGCCGACAGCCTGAGTGCGTTGACGATCAACGGCAGCGCCGCCGCGACGATTAACCTGTCCGACAACGGCGCGAACAGCGGTGTGAACATCACCACAAACAACGCCAACATCGTATTAAACGGCGGTTCAGGCGACGATGTCACTACGATCACTTCCGCTGCCGATATCGCCACCGCTACCGGGACGTTTAACCTGGGCAAAGGCGATGACGCACTGATTTGGGCGGGTAACGCCACGACCGGCGCCAACAGCATCGCCAGCACCTTCACCGCCAACGGCGGAGATGGCACCGACAGCATTTCAGCCAACTTCATCACCAAGAACGTCGCAACAACCAGCAACCTGCTGGGCGTGCGCAGCAGCACCGTCACCACCAACGCCAGCCAGTTCAGCGGTTTTGAAAAAATCGATCTGGGGGGATATGTCGGGAAATCCGTCGGCACGCTGAATGGTCAGGCAGTCACTACCGGCGCGCACACCTTTGACTTCGGCGTGCTGAACGGCACTTCTACCGTTGAAGGCACGACCGGCGGCACCATCACTCAGACCGCTCAGAGCGGGCTGGGTTCGCTCGGTTTCGCGCTGTCCAGCAAAGCCGATAACGTGAAAGTGATCAACGCCGCCGGCGGCGATGCCGCAGCGCTCACCGTCACCGGCAATGCCACCGCCGACAGCAACCTGGAAATCACGTTCCGCCAGAATGCCACCAACAAATTCGATATTCACTTCGATGCCACCAGCACCGGCAATATCGATGCGGGCTCTCTGAGCCTGATCAGCAGCAGCAGCGTGCTGGCCGGGACAGCGTTGGCCAACGTCAATATCGCTTCTGACGGCAACGGTGACTTCACCAACATTCTGAACCTCATTGGCACCAATGCTCAGATCACCACCCTCAACGTAACTGGCGACAACAAGATGGATCTGACGCTGGGCAGCGGTTACAGCAACGTTCGCACCATCGACGCCTCCAGCAACACCGCCGGCATCGATTTGGATTCTGCGCATGCCGGTACCGGCGACGGCATCCTGGTGCAGCTGCTGAATATTCTGCCGCTGAGCGCAGTAACCACCACGCTGCTGACGCCGTTGCTGAATACCCTCGGCCTGAACGGCTACCAGCTGAACATCACCGGTACCGCGGCTGACGACACCTTCAACGTGGCGGCCAACTCCACCATTACCGGTGGCGCGGGCAGCAATACCTATGAGTTGAAAGGCAGCACCAGCCAGGCCGGCGTTACCATCACCGACTTTAGCAGCGCCAAAGACAGCATCGTTGATAGCGTATCCGGCGTGACCATCGCCGGCGACGCCAGCAGCTCTGTCGCTAACTACGGCCTGCGTTCAGCCGATATCATGGACGGTCTGCTGGGTTCACTGGTGGGCGGATTAACCAACGGCGTTGTCGGCCTGCTGGGCGGCATTCTGGGCCTGAGCAACAGCAACTCGTTGACCTCGAAAGTCGGTGTCGCCTCGGTGGCATTCGATAACGGCACTGACGCCAGCTATGTCATTATCGATAACAACGACAACGGCGCTCTCGATAGCGCTGACAGCGTCATCTACCTGACCAATCAGAATCACCAGAACCTGATTGATACCCTGCACTATACCGAAGTCAGCGTGAACGGCGTTGCCAATACCTCATCTGCAGACCTGGCTGTCGCCTAACGGTCAGCATCTGGCATAACATCGTTCGAATGGATACTGCTCAAAGCCCGCAATTCGCATTGCGGGCTTTTCTTATCCGCCCCATCGCCGGGAATTGATGCCCGTCATCGCCCCCGTCCCAACGGCCACCGCGCCGGTTTACCTGCCCCCTTCAGAAAAGGCTGCTATAGCTATAGAAAGCGGCGCATGGCTTGCCTATGATGATCCCAGCTCAGCTTTCTCGCCGAAAGTGAGCGGCCAACGCAAAAATCAGGAGCATTCATGTCGCAAAATATCTATGACAACCAGGCCTTTTTCGACGGCTATGCACAGCTCGGCCGTTCGGTGAACGGGCTCGACGGCGCGCCGGAATGGCCCGCCATTCGCCGCATTCTGCCCGAGCTGCGGGGTAAAAAAGTGCTCGATCTCGGCTGCGGCTACGGGTGGTTCTGCCGCAGCGCGCGCGAACAGGGCGCCGCCAGCGTGCTGGGGGTAGATCTCTCAGAGAAGATGCTCAATCGGGCGCGGGAAATGACGCAGGATGCGGGCATCGAGTATCGGCAGCAGGATTTGGCCCGGCTGCAGTTGCCGGCCGCCGGCTACGATCTGGCCTACAGCTCGCTGACCCTGCACTATATCGAGGATCTGGCCGGGCTGTTCGCCACGGTGCATCGCGCGCTGGTTAGCGGCGGGCAGTTTATCTTCACCGCCGAACACCCGATCTACACCGCGCCGCAGCAACAGGGCTGGCTGGTCGACGGCAACGGGCAAAAATCCTGGCCGGTAAACGGCTATCAGCGGGAAGGCGAGCGCGTTTCCAACTGGCTGGCGGAAGGGGTAATCAAGCAGCACCGCATGCTCGGCACCTACATCAATCTGCTGGTGCAGCAGGGTTTTATCATCACCCACCTGAACGAATGGGGCCCCACCCCGCAGCAAATTGCGGCCATCCCGGCGTTGGACGAAGAAAAAGAGCGCCCGATGATCTTTATTCTCGCCGCCCATAAGCCGGCCTGACCATTACCCGCAGCAAAACCTTAACCGCCAAATGAATGGGGAGGCCGCCTCCCCCGCGATGCCTTCAGGCGCGGATGTCCTGATACGCCGGCGTGGTGTCGAATTCATGCTTGGCGAACGGGCACAGCGGAATGATTTTGCGGTTTTCCGCGCGCATTTTTTCCACCACCAACGCCACCAGCTTTTTGCCCACGCCCTGGCCTTTCAGCACCTCATCCACCCAGGTGTGATCGATAATGGTCAACTGGTCGCCGCTCGGCACGAAAGAGATCTCGGCGATCAACTTGCCCTGTTCGTCGTTTATATAGAAACGCTTTTCATCCGCCAAAATTTTAAGATCCATGTTATTTATCCCGATATTTAAGCGCCCGCTGGGGCAGGTATCAATCACGCGTTTTACCTTGGCAAATCGCACCATTAAAATAAACATCAATTCTTTCGCCGGAATAACAACGCTAGCCGGCCCGGCTCAATTCATTGTCCATTGCCGCCTATTGTGTTGTTTTTGTTCCACTCTCCAGTATAGGTAACCTGCTGAAGATAGCCATTCTCCGGCAAAAGATGCGCAACCGCCTGCCAGTGCTAGAAAAAACCTGAGGTTGTTCTAATCTTTAATCAGTAATGCAATCCGATCCCGGCAGTGGCTAAGGAGTTTAAAATGGGTGATAGCTCAAAAGACGGCGTTATTCTGCTGTCCAGAATATTGCTGATGATTCTGTTTATCATTTTCGGCTGGATGAAATTGGCAAACTTTGGCGCGACCGTAACGGCAATGGAAGGCTATGGCACGCCGATGCCTTATTTAGCGGCAATTATCGCCGTGGTTGTCGAGTTCTTTTTTGGCATCGCACTTATTCTCGGGATATTTACTCGCCCTATCGCGGTTATTTTCGCCCTCTACGTTCTGGGCACCGCATTTATCGGCCATCAGTTCTGGAAAATGACCGGCATGGAAATGATGGGCAACGAAATCAACTTCTTCAAAAACATCAGCATCATTGGCGGGCTGCTGCTGCTGGCGGTCACCGGCGCCGGGCGCTACTCGCTGGATTATAAATTCTTCAATAAATAATGCCTTGCAGCCGGCGGGGCATCGCCGGCCGCTTTCCCCGCGCATTCCCGCATCGACATGTCCCGCCGCCTTGTGGCAATCTGCCTTTCAGACCGCACAGGGGGAATAATGAACATAGAGCGATTGGATCATCTGGTGCTGACCGTGACGGATATCGAACGCAGCTGCCGGTTTTACCAGCAGGTGCTGGGTTTCGACGTCGTCACCTTTCGCGACGATCGCAAAGCGCTGGCGTTCGGCCACCAGAAGATCAACCTGCATCAGGCCGGACACGAATTTGAACCCAAAGCCCACCAGCCTACGCCCGGCTCCGCCGATCTCTGCTTTCTCGCCGCCACGCCGCTGGCGGAGGTGATCGAGGAACTGAACGATCTCGGGGTGATCATCGAAGAAGGCCCGGTTGAGCGCACCGGCGCCGGCGGGCCGATCGTCTCGGTGTATCTGCGCGATCCGGACAACAACCTGATCGAGATTGCCAATTCGCTGCCGGATTAGCGGCTGCGCTTGGCGTGGCGCTCGAAGTTGTCAGCTTTGGCCTGCGCCGATTTGCGCAGCGTGACATAGCAAGCCCCCTCGCCGCCGTCGCGCGGCAAGGCGCGGCAAAACGCCTGCACCTGTTCGAACTGCGCCAGCCACTTGGCGACGTAGCTGCGCACGATATTCGGGTGGCTCTCGTTGCCGCGCCCGCGGCCGTGTACGATCAGCAGCGAACGCAGGTTTTGCGCTTCGGCCTGCAGAATAAAACGAAACAGCGCCTGCCGGCTGGCCTCGACCGACTGCTTCAGCAGGTTCAACGAGGCCTGCGGCGGATAGCGGCCATGACGCAGCTTATCCAGCACGCCCTGCTGAATGCCTTCGCCCTTGAACTCCAGCGGCTGTTCGCAGGGGATCACCTCAAGAAAGCCGGTGCTGAGAAAGTTTTCCTGCCGCAGCCGCTGCGCTTCGCGGCGCGCGCTTTTGTCGACGCTCTCCTGCGGCTTGAGATACAGCGTCTGCCGCCCACTCGCCAACGGGGTGACATCCGCCATCGCCCGTTCAAAAAAGTCTTTTTCCTGATTGTTCATTTCACCGCCACTCTTGAACCGGGAGCCTGATATGACTGGGGATGCCGATGATTGTAAGACGCCCCGGCGCGGTTGCAAGCCTGGAATTGTCAGTGGAGTTTGTCTGCAATCGTCGTCAACGGGTGAGCTTCCGCACAGTTTTCGCTATACTGCTTAGCCATTATTGAGTGCCGCAGAGGATCGATCCCATGACAATGCGCGAGCTGGAAATCCAGTTTCAAAATGCAATGAATGAGTTGCAGGCCAGCTTCGAACGGCAACACCGCGAATGGCAGCACAGCTATCAGGCTCTGCAACAGCGGCTGGAAGAGGCCAAACAGCGTGAAGCCGCTCTTCTGGCAGAGGCCAAACAGCGCGAGGCCGCGCTGCGGGCGCAAAACGAACAGCTGGCGCGCAAGCTGAGCACCGCAAGTTCCGTACCGGAACAGCATGCGCTGGTGAAGCAGATCAAAATGCTCGGCGCCCATTTGGATGCGCTGGCCAAAGACGCCGCGACCTTCAACCACCACCTGCGTCATCAGCAGCGGGCAGCCGATAATTTCAGCGGCGAACAGCATTGATAGCGGGCGCTGCCGCACAGCGCCTCCCGCCGAAGCCTGGCGATATGAGAGTGTAATAAAGCCTAAATGACCTGGATCATCATCGCCGCCCTGATCGTCGTATTTATTGTTGGTTACCGCATTCTGACCTCAGACACCCGCAAAGCCATCGACTCGCTGGCGCAGCTGCTGAAAGTCAAACCTATGCTGATCGAGTCGATGATCCAGGAAATGGGCGGCCGCCATAGCCAGACCTTCATCCGCATGCTGAACAACGGCTACACCGAAGAGATGCATCAGGCGGCCTACCTGTTGTTCATCTACCTCACCTTCATCAAACAGGCGGACGACGAACGTATTGGCCAATGGCGCACCGTGCTGCTGCGCGCCGGCTTGTCGCCAGAGCTGCACGCCGAACACACCGAGGCGGCGCTGTTCTATTTTGCCGAATTGGATATCGATGCGTTCGAGCTGGCGCAATTCCGCCGCGCATACAACGAGCGTTTTAACCGCGAGGCGATCGCCCACGGCTGAAGACGTCCCCCTCAGACGGGGGACCGATTACAGGAACATGCTGTAGAGGTAGCGCGACAGCGCTTCGCGCGAGCTGAAGCCGTGCGGAATGCCGTAACGGGCGCTGGCGGCATCGCCGCTCAAATCCAGGGGAAACTCAAGATACTGCTCGCTGACGCGTATCGGCGAAGTCGGCGTGGCGAAATGCACGCTCCGCTCTTTCAACGCCGGGTGGATCACCAGCGCGGTTCTGCCCATTCGCGCTTCGCGGTTCACATACACATAGTGTTCACCCTTGCGGTAACCATAGGCCTGGTCGGTGACATAATCACGTTCAAAGCCGGTATTCTCCAACACTCTAGCCACTTCATCCGGCCGTAAATACATCGATTCCTCCTCTCATTCTGGACCGCTGAGCGACCTTACCGTAATCATTCGCCGAAACAATAATTTTCTGGGTAAGCCTCTGGGTTTCGGAATATTCCGGGGCTATGCCCGGCCGCGCTGCAGCAGCCGCAGGGTCAGCAATGCGCCCATCGCCACCCACAACGCCGCGGCCAGATAGATCGACGGCACGCCCATGTGGCTCATCAGCAGGCCGGCCAACGGCCCGGTGATCCCCAACGCCAGATCGAGAAACGCCGAATAGGTGCCGAGGGCAGTGCCCTGATTCTGCTGCGGCACCTGTTTCACCGCCTCCACGCCGAGCGCCGGGAACACCAACGAGAAACCGGCGCCGGCCAGCAGCGCCCCGGCCTGCGCCAGCAGCGGATCGCCGGCCTGCCAGATCAGCAACAGCCCGAGGATCTCGACCAAAAACGACGCCAGCGTCACCTTCAGCCCGCCGTGGCGGTTGATGCTATTGCTGAAAATCAAACGGATGCCGACGAAAGCGCAGCTGAACAGCGTCAGCGAAAACGCCGCCCCGTTCCAGCCTTTATCAGCATAGTAAAGCGTAATGAACGTGGCGATGACGCCAAAGCCGACGGTACCCAGCGCCAGCCCCAGGCCGTAGGCCCAGATGCGGCCGAACACCGCGCTGAAGGCGATGCGCCGGCCGGCGGAGATCGACACGCTCGGCTTGCCGCTGGCCAGCAGCAGCGAAAGCGCCACCGCCAGCGCGATCAGGGCCGCCACGCCCGCCAATCCCCAATGTTGGTTCAGATAAACGCCGAGCGGCGCGCCGGCGGCCATCGCGCCATAGGTAGCCACGCCGTTCCACGAAATCACTCGCGCGGTGTGCAGCGGCCCTACCAGCCCAATGCCCCATAGGGTGGAGCCGGTGCTGGCGAAGCTTTCCCCGATGCCGAGCAATACCCGGCCGAGGCACAGCAGCAGCAAACTCAACCAGGGCAACGCGTCGAACCAGAACGCCAGGGCGTAAAACACGCCGCTGGCGCCACAGCAGGCCAGCCCGAACAACACCACCTTTTTCGGCCCCAGCTGATCGGCGTAGCGCCCGGCATGCGGGCGGCTGAACAGCGTGGCGAAGTACTGCGCGCTGATGATCAGCCCGGCCAGCACCGAGTTATAGCCCAGGTGGTTATGCACAAATCCCGGCAGCACCGCCAGCGGCAGGCCAATGGTCAGATAGCAAACGAAGGTGAACATCACCACCGACAGAATGCGTTTATTCAGCTGAAAGGGGTTTTCTTTGGCACCGATGGCGGTCATTACAGAGGGCTCGCATCGAACGGGGTAGGCAACAGCGTTCAGCATACCCCGAGGAGATTCGATGATAAACGTGAGAATTATAACGAATTATTATTTAACTAAGAGTTTGTTGCCGGCGCCGGCAAACGGCGGCGTTTATTCGCCCCTGGCGGCCCGCTCGCGCAGAAAGTCAATGAACGCCCGCACCTTTTCCGGCACGTGGCGGGTATTCGGATACAGCGCGTAAATGCTCTGCGCGGGGAACTGGTGATCCGGCAACAGCAGGCACAGCCTGCCTGCGGCGATGTCCGCCCGCACCAGCCACTCCGGCAGCAGCGCCACGCCGGCGCCGTGCAGGGCGAACGCCAGCAGCGCCGCCGCGCTGTCGCCCATCAGCATGGCGGCGCCCTCCACCTTGAACAGTACCGCCTGCCGCTGCGGGGTAATCACCTGCCAACTGAGCGGCGAACTGAGGCGGCTGTGGGCGATCCATTGCGCCAGCGCCAGCTGCGGCAAAGAATCGATCGGCCGTCGGGCCAGATAGGCCGGCGAAGCCACCGGCAAAATAGCGAAGCTGTCGAGCAGCGCCGCCCGATGGCTGGAGTCCGCCAGCTGCCCCAAACGAATGGCGACGTCGAAACGCTCCGCGATCAAATCGGCATGATAAGAAGAAGAAACATGCTGAATGCGCAGGCGCGGATGCAGCTGAGAGAATGCCGCCAGCGCCGGCACCACCGTTCGCGCGCCGTATTCGGGGGTGCTGGTGATGCGCAGCACGCCGCTCAAGCCCCGGTGATCGCGTCGCACGTCGTCCAGCGCATTTTCCGCCTCCTGCAGCAGCTGCAGGCTGCGCTGATAGAAACGCGCGCCGGCGTCGGTCAGCGACAGCCGCCGGGTACTGCGCGCCAGCAATGATACCCCCAGCTCGTTCTCCAGCTGTTTGACGTTGAAGCTCACCACCGCCTTGGTTTGCCCCAGCGTCACCGCCGCCGCGGTAAAGCTCCCGGCGTCCACCACCGCCACAAAGATCGCCAGACGCTGCAGATTCAGCATATCATTCGCCCTGATTGTCAAAATTATTTTGACAGTGTAATCGCCGGCAACCGATTTATCCGCACTTTTTCCGCCGCTACACTGCACGCCTTCAACCGGAGGCTTCATGTCCTATCGCAGCAAAGTGGCAATCGTCTATCTGCTCGGCTTTTTTGTCGATCTGATCAACATGTTTATCGCCAACGTCGCCTACCCGGCCATCGGCCAGGCCCTGCGCGCGTCGGTCAGCCAACTGGCCTGGGTCAGCAACGGCTATATCCTCGGCCTGACGCTGGTGATCCCGCTCAGCGCCTGGCTGGCGCAGCGCATCGGCGGACGCCGGGTGTTCCTGCTGTCGCTGGCCCTCTTTATGCTGGCTACTGCGGCGGCGGGCAACGCCGGCTCCCTCGGCGCGCTGATTGGCTGGCGGGTATTGCAGGGCATGGGCGGCGGCTTGCTGATCCCCATCGGCCAGACGCTGACCTACCGGCTGTACCGCAGCCATGAGCGCGCCGGGCTCTCGGCCGCCATTATGCTGGTCGGCCTGCTGGCACCGGCGCTGTCGCCGGCGCTGGGCGGCTGGATCGTCGATCGGCTGGACTGGCGCTGGGTGTTCTTCGCCAACCTGCCGCTGGCGGCGCTGGCGCTGCTGCTGGCCGCGCTGTGGCTGCGCGCCGACGCCCCGGCCGCGGAGCGCAAGCCGCTCGACGCCGGCGGGTTGTTCAGCGCCTGCATCGCCCTGACGCTGCTGCTGCTCGGCCTGACCCGGCTGAGCGAATCCGGCCATCAGGGCTCCGGCGCCTTGCTGCTGGCGATCGGCGCGCTGACGTTCGGCTATTATCTGCGCCGCAGCCTGCGCATCCCGCAGCCGCTGCTGAACCTGCGCCTGATGGGCGATCCGCTGCTACGCAGCGCCATGATGATTTATCAGTGCATTCCCGGGTTGTTTATCGGCGTCAGCCTGGTGGCGATGCTGTACCTGCAAAACCAGCTCGGCATGCCTGCCGCCCAGGTCGGCGCCCTGATGTTGCCCTGGTCGCTGGCGTCGTTTCTGGCCATCGCCCTGACCGGCAAAACCTTCAACCGCCTCGGCCCGCGCCCGCTATTGCTGATCGGCTGCCTGCTGCAGGGGCTGGGCATCCTGGCGCTGGCGCAAATCACCGCGGCCGACCAACGGGCGCTGCAGCTGGCCGCCTTCGCGCTGATGGGGTTGGGCGGCAGCCTGTGCAGCAGCACCGCGCAAAGCAGCGCCTTTCTGCACATCCCCGACGGCCAGCTGGCCGACGCCAGCGCGCTGTGGAATATCAACCGTCAGCTGAGCTTTTGCCTGGGCGTCGCGCTGCTCAGCCTGCTGCTGAACCTGCTGCTGGGCGGCTTGCCGCCGGCCGCCGCCTATCGATACTGTTTTTACCTCGCCGCCGCCAGCACGCTGATCCCGATGCTGCTGTGCCTGCGCATCGCCAACCGCGCCATCGTGCGCCACCTTCATGCTCAACAGGAAAAGTGATGAACCGTTATTTTACCGAAGTGATCGACGCCCATGTCGCGATTGAAAACTGGCTGGAAAAGGGCCAGGGAGATGAACACGCGCTGCTGGCGCGCTTCGAACCGGACTTCAGCATGATTGCGCTGAACGGCGGCAGGCTGAACTTCGCCGCGCTGAGCGCCTTTTTCCGCGCGCATCGCGCCGCCAAACCGGGATTGGCCATTGCCATTGAAGAGATGGTGCTGGTGGCCGAATGGCCGACGGGGGCGGTGGTCAGCTACCGGGAAAGGCAGAGCCTGCCCGGGCAGGCGCCGACGCTGCGCCATTCCACGGTGGTATTTGAACAGCGGCCAGGCGGCCTGGGCTGGCGGCATCTGCATGAGACCGCCATTGCACCATAATCACCGGAAGCCGTCGGCCAAAAACAGTTCCCAGCCGACGATCAGCCCGCACAGGGTGACAGCGCTGAAAATCACTTCGAACAGATAGCGATTGATCATCCCGACGTGGCCTCAAAAGAAAACACCCGGGGGGACCGGGTGTTTGAGCACTGGCTAGACCATGCGGAGCCGGCTGGCCCGCACGCTTCAGCTGATTACGCTTTTTTAGCGGCTTTTTTGTGGTGTTTCTTAGCGGCCTGGGCTTTCTGCACCGGCGCTTTTTTGTGGTGCTTTTTAGCGGCCTGGGCTTTCTGAGCCGGGGCTTTTTTGCTGGCTTTCTTGTGCGCTTTCTTGTGGTGAGTCGCTTTGGCAGGCGCTTTCTCAGCGGCGGCAGCCGGCGCGGCGGCAGTGGTGGTCGCAGCCGGCGCCGTGGTTGCCGGCGCGGAAGCCGCGGTATCGGCAGCGAAAGCAACGGAAGACAGGCCCATAGTGGCGGCGACGATCAGCGCTAATACTTTTTTCATTTTTAATTCCTCAGAGTGTTGTTTCGGTAAGCCCCGGTGGAGCCGTTGAACAGAGAATAGAGGAATCGCCGACGCCCTTCCGTGAGTGATTGGTTTCGCCGAGTAACCAAATGTACAACGGGGGCCGGCGTCGCGAACGATGCCGAACGTGCGGTTTTTTCCGTGATCGGCAACACAGTTTGGAAACTGGTCTATGCTTAACAGACATGTGTCGAAATGGAGAGCCGAATGTTTAAGAAAACGGAAAAGACAGAACGCGATATCGATCAGGACGTTACCCTGCTGGCTGATACGCTGGATGAAGTGCTGCGCGAGTCCGGCGACAAGACCAAAGAGGAATTGAAGGAGCTGCATAACAAGGCAAAAGGCGTACTGCGTGACGCCAGAGCGCGCTTCAACGGTTCCAGCAGCCTGACACAGCACGCGCGAGATGCCGTCGAACATGCCGACAGCTATGTGCGCGACAAACCTTGGCAGGGCGTGGGGATCGGTGCCGCCGTCGGCATCGTGCTCGGCGTGCTGCTGGCCCGGCGTTAACACCCCTTGCAGTCATAAAGATAAAACAGATGTGCGTCTGGCCCGCGGGAAACCGCGGGCCGTTTAATTTGCGCCGTCGAACAGGGCTTGCAAACGCGCCACCGCCCGCTCGGCCTCTTCGCGCCGGGTAAAATTGGCGAACCCCAGCAACAACCCCTGCCCCGCCCCGGGGTTATCCGCCAGTCCGACAGCGCCTGCACCGCCAACCCCTGCCGCCAGGCCCGCGCCGCCAGCCGCGCATCCTGCCCCTCGTCGCGCAGGCGCACCAGCAGCTGAATGCCGCCGGGTTGCGGCGCCACCGTCAAATGCGCGCCCAGTTGCCGCTCCAGCGCCTGCGCCAGCCATTCACGCCGTTCCCGATACAGCGGCCGCATGCGCTTGAGGTGGCGGTAGAAGTGCCCCTGATTGATGAAATCCGCCACGCCGGCCTGCAGCAGCGGCGAACAGCCGCAGCCGCGCAGCCGGCTGGTGCGGGCGAACGCCTCCGTCAGCCCGGCCGGCACCACCAGGTAAGCCATGCGCAGCGCCGGGAACAAGGTTTTGCTGAAGGTGCCGGCATACAGCACTCGCCCCTGGCGATCGAGGCTTTTCAGCGGCGGCAGCGGCCGCCCGTGATAGCGGAACTCGCTGTCGTAGTCATCCTCGAAAATCCATGCCGAACGCCGCTGCGCCCAGTCCAGCAGCGCCATTCTCCGCGCCAGGCTGAGCGACACCCCGAGCGGGCTTTGGTGAGTCGGCGTCACTATCGCCAGGCGCGCCCGCGGCGCCGCGGCGATGCCGGCGGCAACCGCCATCCCCTGCCCATCGACCGGCACCGCCACCGCCCGCATGCCGGCGGCGCGCAACAGCGGCAACGTCACCGGGTAGCCGGGATCCTCCAGCCACGCCTCATCCCCCGGCTGCAGCAAGGTGTCGAGCACCAGATCCAACATGGCCGGGTAACCGGCGCAGATGAAGATTTGTTCCGGCTGACAGCGAATGCCGCGCGACAGGTGCAGGTAATTGGCGATCGCCTCGCGCAGTTCCGGCTGGCCATTGGCCGGCGGCAGCGCCAGCGAGGCGGCGGTGGCGCTGCGCAGCAGGCGGGAGACGATACGCTGCCACTGCGCGCGCGGAAAGGCGTCCAGCGCCGGCAGGCCCAGCTGGAACGGCTGCAGCATACCCTGGGGATGCAGCGGATCGGCCGCCGGCATCGGCAATGGCTGCGCCGGCGTCGCGCCGCCCTGCGGCAAAGGCCGCAGCTGCGGCGAGACATAGGTGCCCGCCTGCCCGCGGCTTTGCAAAAAACCTTCGGCGATCAGCTGACCGTAAGCGCTTTCCACCGTGGCGCGCGCCACGCCCAGATCGCTGGCCAACCCGCGCACCGACGGCAGGCGGCTGCCCGCCGCCAGCGCGCCCCGTTCGATGCCGTCTTTTATCCGCAGATAAATCTGCCGGTACAGCGGTTCGGCCAGCCGACTGTCCAGCCGCAGAGAGGAAAGGAATTGGCGCATCATGGCCCGGTCAAATAATCATTTTATGGCCCTATAGCATAGACCATATCAACGCTAAAGTAGCCGCATGATTTCGTTATCCACCGACTGAGGTTGACCATGATTAAGCAACGCTTGCAGTACGCCGAACTCTCTCCCGCGCCCTACAAAGGCCTGGTAAACGCGCTGATGGCGCTGGAAAAAGGGGCGCTGGACAAGGCGACCGTCGAGCTGATGTTCATGCGCGTTTCGCAGATCAACGGCTGCGCCTACTGCCTGGACATGCACGGCAAGGCGCTGCGCGAAAGCGGCTTCAGCAACGCCAGGCTGGATACGCTGGCGGGCTGGCGCGTCAGTCATGAGTTCAGCGAGCGCGAGCGCGCCGCGCTGGCATGGGCGGAGTCGGTCACGCTGATCGCCGCCACCGGCGCGCCGGACAGCGCATTCGACGCGCTGAAAACGCATTTTAGCGATGCCGAGATCGCCGATCTGACCTTCGCCATCAGCATCATGAACGCCTTCAACCGGCTGGCGGTCAGCATGCGCCAATGATCGACCGCGCTTTCCCCCTCTCGCCGCGAGAGGGGTTTTTCCCCCGAAAACCGCCCGCAAAAAAATTTTCCTCATGCTTTATCCAGCCCCGCCGCGGCCTGCGCGCAAAAACCGCCAAAACACCATATATAGCGTGGTTGATAAAATAAATATCAACATATAGTATTCATTGTATCGGCCGCAGGGACAGCAGCGCGGCTGATAACGCCGTCAGAAACGCCGAACAATGCTCCGTTATCTGACTTGTCCGCCTTTCCTTCAGCTTAAAAGGTAAATGCGAATCATGAGCATTATTATTTACAGTAAGCCGGACTGTGTCCAGTGCAACGCCACCTATCGCGCATTCGATAAACAGGGGATTGATTATCGGGTGATCGACCTCACCCAGGATCAGCAGGCGCTGAACCATGTTAAATCGTTAGGTTATCAGCAGGTTCCGGTCATTATCGCCGGTGACGACCATTGGTCCGGCTTCCGGCCGGACAAGATCGGCGCTCTGGCCCTCGTTTCCTGAGGCCGGCCATGAATCCGCTGGTTTACTTCTCCAGCAGTTCGGAGAACACCCACAGGTTCGTTGAAAAGCTGGGATTGCCGGCGATGCGCATTCCGATCGCCGGCGCCCGCAGCAAGCTGCTGATGGAACGCCCCTACATATTGATCGTGCCCAGCTACGGCGGCGGCAGCGCCGTGGGAGCCGTGCCGATCCAGGTGATCCGCTTTCTCAACGATCCGCAGAACCGTTCATACCTGCGCGGCGTTATCGCCGCCGGGAACACCAACTTCGGCGCAGCGTACGGCATTGCCGGCGATATCATCGCCAAAAAATGCCAGGTGCCTTTTCTCTACCGCTTCGAGCTGCTCGGCACCGTGCAAGACGTTGAAAACGTTAGACAGGGAGTAACCGCATTTTGGCAACGACAGAACTGACCAGGCCCGCCGCCGGCGCGCTGGACTACCATTCGCTCAACGCGATGCTCAATCTTTACGATGCCGAAGGCCGGATCCAGTTCGACAAGGATCGGCTGGCGGCGCGGCATTATTTCCTGCAGCACGTCAATCAGAACACCGTGTTCTTCCACAACCTGGAGGAAAAGCTGCGCTATCTGGTGGAGGAAGGCTATTACGAGCCGCAGGTGCTGGCGCAGTATGACTTCCCGTTTATCAAGCAGCTGTTCCAGCAGGCCTACGCCAAAAAATTCCGCTTCGAGACCTTCCTCGGCGCCTTCAAGTATTACACCAGCTACACGCTGAAAACCTTCGACGGCAAGCGTTATCTCGAACGCTACGAAGACCGGGTGTGCATGGTGGCGCTGACGCTGGCGGCGGGCGATACCCGGCTTGCGCAGGATCTGGTGGAAGAGATGATTTCCGGCCGCTTCCAGCCGGCGACGCCGACCTTCCTCAACTGCGGCAAGCAGCAGCGCGGCGAGCTGGTGTCCTGTTTCCTGCTGCGCATCGAAGACAATATGGAGTCGATCGGCCGGGCGGTGAACTCCGCGCTGCAGCTGTCGAAACGCGGCGGCGGCGTGGCCTTCCTGCTGACCAACATCCGCGAAGTGGGCGCGCCGATCAAACGCATCGAGAATCAGTCCTCCGGGGTTATTCCGATCATGAAAATGCTTGAGGACGCCTTCTCCTACGCCAACCAGCTGGGCGCGCGCCAAGGCGCCGGCGCGGTGTATCTCAACGCCCACCACCCGGACATTCTGCGCTTCCTCGACACCAAGCGCGAAAACGCCGACGAGAAAATCCGCATCAAGACGCTGTCGCTGGGGGTGGTGATCCCGGACATCACCTTTGAACTGGCGAAAAATAACGAGGAGATGTATCTGTTCTCGCCTTACGACGTGGAACAGGTCTACGGCGTGCCGTTCTCGGAGATTAGCGTCAGCGAAAAATACCGCGAGATGGTGGACGACAAGCGCATCCGCAAATCGCGCATCAACGCCCGCGAGTTCTTCCAGGTGCTGGCGGAGATCCAGTTCGAGTCCGGCTACCCGTACATGATGTTCGAGGATACGGTCAACCGCGAAAACCCGATCGCCGGGCGCATCAACATGAGCAATCTGTGTTCGGAGATCCTGCAGGTCAACCGCGCCAGCACCTACCATGAAGATCTCAATTACCATCGCATCGGCAAGGATATCTCCTGCAACCTCGGTTCGCTGAACATCGCCAAAACCATGGATGCGCCGGACTTCGGCAAAGCGGTGGAGACCGCGATCCGCGCGCTGACCGCGGTGGCCGACATGAGCGACATTCGCTCGGTGCCGTCGATCGCCGAAGGCAACCGCAGCTCGCACGCCATCGGCCTGGGGCAGATGAACCTGCACGGCTACCTGGCGCGCGAACGCATCTTCTACGGCTCGGAAGAAGGCGTCGATTTTACCAATATCTATTTCTATACCCTGGCCTACCACGCGCTGCGCGCGTCCAATCAGCTGGCGATCGAACGCGGGGCCTGCTTTGGCGGCTTCGAGGATTCCCGCTACGCCAGCGGCGAATATTTCAGCAAGTATACCGAGCGGGAGTGGCAGCCGCAGACCGCACGCGTGCGTGAGCTGTTCGCCGCCGCCAACATCGCCATTCCGGGCCGCGAAGAGTGGCTGGCGCTGCGCCAGTCGGTGATGATGCACGGCCTGTATAATCAGAACCTGCAGGCGGTGCCGCCGACCGGTTCGATTTCCTACATCAACAACTCCACCTCCAGCATCCACCCGATCGTTTCGCGCATCGAGATCCGCAAGGAGGGCAAGATTGGCCGGGTATACTACCCCGCGCCCTACATGACCAACGACAACCTGGAGTATTACCAGGATGCCTACGACATCGGGCCGGAAAAGATCATCGACACCTACGCCGCCGCTACGCAGCACGTCGATCAGGGGTTGTCGCTGACGCTGTTCTTCCGCGACACCGCCACCACCCGCGATATCAACCGCGCGCAGATCTACGCCTGGCGCAAGGGCATCAAGACCATCTACTACATCCGCCTGCGCCAGATGGCGCTGGAAGGCACCGAGGTGCAGGGCTGCGTGTCCTGCGCGCTGTGAGGCAAATTATGACCATCGTTAAATCGGCGCCGCTGGTGCGCGCCATCAACTGGAACATCATCGAAGACGACAAGGATCTGGAGGTATGGAACCGCCTGACCTCCAACTTCTGGCTGCCGGAGAAGGTGCCGCTGTCGAACGATATCCCTTCCTGGGCCACGCTGACGCCGAAGGAGCAGCAGCTGACCATCCGCGTGTTCACCGGGCTGACGCTGCTGGACACCATTCAAAACACCGTGGGCGCGCCGGCGTTGATCGCCGATGCGCTGACGCCGCACGAGGAGGCGGTGTACTCCAACATCAGCTTTATGGAGGCGGTGCACGCCCGCTCCTACAGCTCTATCTTCTCCACGCTGTGCCAAACGCCGGACGTGGACGACGCCTACCGCTGGAGCGAGGAAAACCGCGCGCTGCAGAAGAAGGCCAGCATCATTCTGGCGCACTACCACAGCGACGACCCGCTGCTGAAGAAGGTCGCCAGCGTATTCCTGGAGTCTTTCCTGTTCTACTCGGGCTTCTATCTGCCGATGTACTGGTCGAGCCGCGCCAAGCTGACCAACACCGCCGATCTGATCCGTCTGATCATCCGCGACGAAGCGGTGCACGGTTATTACATCGGCTATAAGTTCCAGAAAGGGCTGGAGCAAGTGGACGCCGCGCGCCGCCAGCAGGTGAAAAACTTCGCCTTCGATCTGCTGCAGGATCTGTACGACAACGAGGTGCGCTATACCGAGGAACTGTACGACGGCGTGGGCTGGACCGAGGACGTGAAAACTTTCCTGCACTACAACGCCAACAAGGCGCTGATGAATCTGGGCTACGAGGCGTTGTTCCCGCCGGCGATGGCCGAGGTCAACCCGGCGATCCTGTCGGCGCTGTCGCCGAACGCCGACGAAAACCACGACTTCTTCTCCGGTTCCGGCTCGTCTTACGTGATTGGCAAAGCGGTCAATACCGAGGATGAAGACTGGGATTTCTGAGGAAGGCATCGAGGCTGATTCGTTCACCTCCGTGATTTAGCCGATCATCGGGAGCGCGGCTCGCCGCGCTCTACAATATTCTCTTATCACCCTGTTCCGCCCGCTGCCGAATGCGTCGCCAAATCGCGCGCTTTTCTTCGTCGCTTGCGCCTGACCAGGCGGCGATCTCCGCCAGCGTGCGTCGGCATCCCCGGCACTGCTGCGTCTCACCGTCAATCCGGCACAGGCTGACGCAGGGCGATCTCACGCCGTGATGTGGTTGCTGATTGTCGCCCGCCATAAAACGCTCCCGCATGATGTCATTCGCCGCAGGATACCCGATCCTGCGGCGAATGCGGATCAGACGATGCCGCCGTTGGCGCGCAGGGTTTGCCCGTTGATCCAGGCGCCGTCCGCACCGGCCAGGAATGACACCGCCGCGGCGATATCCTCAGGTTCGCCCAGCCGTTCCAGCGGCGCCATCTTCGCCAGGCGCTCGATCAGCTCCGGGGTTTTGCCGTCGAGGAACAGGCTGGTGGCGGTCGGCCCCGGCGCGATGGCGTTTACCGTGATATTGCGCCCGCGCAGCTCTTTCGCCAACACGCTGGTCAGCGCCTCCACCGCCGCCTTGCTGGCGGCGTACATGCCGTAACCCGGCTGCAGCAGCCCCACCACGCTGGAGGAGAAGTTAATGATGCGGCCGTTGGCGCGCAGGCGCTTAGCCGCCTCGCGCAGGGTGTTGAAGCTGCCCTTCAGGTTGATGTCGATCAGGCGATCCGCCTCGGCGTCGCTCATTTCCGCTACCGGCGCCAGGGCAATCACCCCGGCGTTGTTGACCAGCACGTCGACGCCGCCGAACGCCTGCTCGGCGCGTTCAAACAGCTGAGCGACGGCGGCAGGATCGCTGACGTCGGCTCTGGCGCTCAACGCGCGGCCGCCGCGTTGCTCAATTTTACGCACCAGCTCATCGGCCAGCGCCTGATTGCCGGCATAGTTGATAATCACGGTGAAGCCGTCAGCCGCCAGGCGTTCGGCGATGGCGGCGCCGATGCCGCGCGATGCGCCGGTGACAATAGCGACTTGCCGAGTTTTGTGGTTCATGGGTCTGTCCTCATCGGGTTTATGTGCTGACATCATGCGCCTTTCGCCGTTGCGAATAATCCCCTATTATTCGTCATCACCATCCGAAATTAGCGAACAATACCCATGGACCGAATCGACGCCATGCGTCTGTTCACCCGCGTGGTGGAGCAGCGCAGCTTTACTCGGGCGGCGCAGGCGCTGGACCTGCCGCGCTCGACCGTCACCGACGCCATCAAACAGCTCGAAGCCCGCCTGCAGGCCAGGCTGTTGCAGCGCACCACCCGCCACGTCAGCCCGACGCTGGACGGCGAAGCCTATTACCAACGTTGTCTGGCCATTTTGGCGGAAATTGAGGACGCCGAAATGGCGTTTGCCGGCGCCAAACCGCGCGGGCTGTTGCGCATCGAGGTGCACGGCACGCTGGCGCGCCATTTTCTGCTGCCGGGCCTGCCCGACTTTTTGGCGCAATATCCGGATATCGAACTTTATATGAGCGAAGGCGATCGGTTGGTTGACGCGCTGCGGGAAGGCATCGACTGCGTGGTGCGCGTCGGCAAACTGCGCGACAGCGACATGGTGGCGCGACGGCTGGGCGAGTTGGAAGAGGTGACCTGCGCCGCGCCGGCCTATCTGCAGCGTTTCGGCACGCCGCACTGCCTGGAGGATCTGCAGGTTCACCGCATGGTGGGCTTTCGTTCCTCGGTTACCGGCGCGCTGATGCCGCTGGAGTTCAACGTCAACGGCCGGCCGCAGCCAATCGCGCTGCCCGCCACGGTGTCGGTCAGCGCGGCCGAAAGCCTGGTCGCCGCCGCGCGCATCGGCCTGGGGATCATTCAGGTGCCGCGCTATCATTTGCGTGAGGATCTGGCGAACGGCAGCCTGCTGCCGCTGCTGCCACAGTACCCTTCCACGCCGATGCCGGTCTCGCTGCTGTACCCGCGCAACCGCCAACTTTCGCCGCGGGTGCGGGTGTTTATCGACTGGTTCAGCAAGGTGTTCGCCGCGCACAATCAGTAAAAGCCGCCCATTGGGCAACCTGCGGCCTTATAAGGCGCCGTAGTTCAGCGGCACCCAGCCATAGCCCTCCCCTTGCCGGTTCAGGTAACCCAACCCCGGGAACGACAGGTGCGCGGCCCCCACCAGCTCCGCCTGCCGGGCGCTGTCGCCGAACACCCGCAGCCGTTGCGCCACGGCGGCCTTGGCGTCGCTGTCGAAGCGTATCGCCACCTGCGGATGGGCAAGCTGCACCGCCGCCACGTGGATCAGATCGCCAATCAGCAGCAGCTTCTTGCCCTGGCTTTCCACCTGATAAACGCTGTGGCCCGGCGTATGGCCGTGGGCCGCAAAGGCGGTAATGCCCGGCGAAAGCTCGCCGTCATTGGCGAAAGGCTTGAAATGGCCGGCGGCCTGATAGGGCTTGATCGCCGCCATCGCATGCTTGAAGTTGGCTTGCTCGCCCGGCTTCGCCTGGTTCAGCCGACTTTCGCTTAGCCAAAAATCGGCGTCCTGCTGCGAGGCGCGCACCAGCGCATTGGGGAACAGCGCCCGGCCATTTTGGGTCAGGCCGCCCAGGTGATCCGGATGCATGTGGGTCAGATAGATTTCATCCACCTGCTCGGGCCGGTAGCCGGCGGCGTTGAGATTGGCCGTCAGCTTGCCCAGGCCGTCTCCCAGCAGCGTTCCGGCACCGGTATCGATCATGATCAGCTTGTCGCCGGTGTTGATCAGATAGCTATTGACCGAGGTGACGACCGGCAGGCTCTGATGATGCTCAGCCAGCCCGGCGCCAATCTGCTGCGGCGTGCTGTTCAACAACAGCTTGTCCGCCGGCAGGCGGATAATGCCGTCTGACAGCGCGGTCACTTCATAATGGCCCAGCATGATGCGGTAAAAACCCGGGGTCGGCGTCTTCACCTGCGGCGCGGCCGCCGTGGCCTGCAATGCGGTTACGGCCAGGGTTGCCGCCAACAGATAGAGTTTCCAGAACATGATCACTCCTTGCGATAATAAGACAGCGCTAAGTATTAGCGCAAAAGGGTCAATGCGCCTGCCGTTGGGATAAATTTAAATTATATAAATTTAAAAAATATATTTACTCTGAATAGTTTTGTTTGCGCAATCGCACAACGCCAATCAATATTGAACGGGGTTTTAATCCGTTACTTTCCTTACTCCACCAAACGAGGAGTAAGGAAACACCATGAACTATCCATTCGAAAATCTGGTATTTGAAGGCGGCGGCGTAAAAGGCATTGCCTATGGCGGCGTATTGGAACTGCTGGAAACCAAAGGCGTCATGCCGCGGATCAAACGGGCCTCCGGCGCATCCGCTGGCGCCATCGCCGCGCTGCTGGTGGGGCTGGGCTGCAACGCCGCCGAGGTGACCAACATCCTCTCGAAGATGGATTTTAAAAAATTCCTCGATTATAACGGCGGCTTTTTGGGTTCCCTGCACGATGCCTATCGCCTGTTTAATCAGTATGGCATCGCCCCCGGCGATTATTTTTATTCCTGGTCGCGCGGCATCATCAAAAAATATACCGGCAATGCGGATATCACCTTTGAAAATTTTGAGGCGATGAAGACGAAAAAAGGCTTCAAATCCCTCTATTTTATCGGCGCCAACCTGAATAGCGGGCTGCGCGAGGTGTATTCCCACCAAACCACGCCGCGCATGAAGGTGGCGGACGGGCTGCGCATCTCGATGTCGTTCCCCTTCGCCTTCGTGGCGAAGAATAACGACCTGGGCGAACTCTGTATCGATGGCGGGATGATCGATAACTACCCGGTGCGGCTGTTTGACTATGACTTCTCCGCCACCCCGCCTTACATCGACACCGCCAGCCAACGGATCAACCCCCGCACCCTCGGCATCCGGCTGGACTCCGCCGGCGAAATCGCCCAGGCGGCGGGCCAGCCGGCCAATAAAACCGCGCTCAACAACCTGTTCGACTTCTCCATGGCGCTGGCCAACGTGATGCTGGATATACAGACGAAAGTGCATCTGGACAGCGATGACTGGAAGCGCACCGTGTATGTCGACACCCTCGACGTCAGCACGCTGGAGTTCGGCATCAGCGCAGCCAAAAAACGCGCGCTGATCGAATCCGGCCGCCGGGGCGTGGAGCGTTACTTCGCCTGGTACGATGCAGCGGCCAAACGGGCGGCCTGACCGGCGCTAACCCGCTCCCGCAGGCAAAAAAATCCCCGCGGGGGCGGGGAAAGGCAAAGTGATGCTAAGGATTTTTTAGTTATACGAAGAACTTGGCCAGCACCAGCAGCGAAAGCGAAACGTTAATCGCGCCGCCGATGCGGGTCGCTATCTGGGCGAACGGCATCAGCGACATGCGGTTGCCGGCGGTGAGGATCGCCACGTCGCCGGTGCCGCCCTGCCCGCTCTGACAGCAGGAGACGATGGCGACGTCGATCGGGTGCATGCCGATTTTCTTGCCGACGAAGAAACCGGTCGCCACCAGCGTGCAGACGGTGGTGACAATCACGATCAGGTTCTGAATGGTGAACGCGTCCACCAGCTCCTGCCATGGGGTGATGGCCACGCCGACGGCGAACAGGATCGGGTAGGTCACCGCGGTGCGGAAGAACTTGTACACCACCTGGGAACCTTCCTGAATGCGCGGAGACACCCCGTGCGCCAGCTTCACCGCCACGGCGGCGAACAGCATGCCCACCGGCGCCGGCAGCCCCACCAGGCGATGCAGCAGCATGCCGACCATATACAACAGGATGGCCAACAGCGCGCCGCAGGCGAGGGTGCTGACGTCCACCTTGCCGCTGGTTTTTTCCACCGCGGCCATATCGCTGTCGCCCTGCTTGCTCGGCATCAGGCTGCCCTCGCCGGTCAGGTGCGGATAGCGTTTACCCAGCTGGTTGAGCAAGCCGGCGATGACGATGGCGGTCAGGCTGCCCAGCATCACGATCGGCAGGATGCGCCCCAGCGCCACGCCCTGCTCCATATGCAGGATCGCCGCATAGCCCATCGACAGCGGTATTGCGCCTTCCCCCACGCCGCCGGCCATGATCGGCAGGATCAGGAAGAAGAAGATTTGGAACGGCTCCAGCCCCAACGCCATGCCGACCGCCATCCCCGCCACCATGCCGGCGATCTCGCCGCACAGCATCGGCACGAAGATGCGCAGGAAGCCCTGGACCAACACCTGACGGTTCATGCTCATGATGCTGCCGACGATGATGCAGCAGATATACAGGTACAGAATGTTGGTCGACTTGTAGAACCTGGTGGTCGATTCCACCACCACGTCCGGCAGCAGGCCGTAATGCACCAGCGCGGAAGGAATAAAGGTGGCGCAGATCGCCGCCGCGCCCATTTTACCGATCAGCGGCAGACGTTTGCCGAATTCGCCGCAGGCAAAACCGAAGAACGCCAGCGTGGCCACCATCACCACGATATCGCTGGGCAATTTCCCTTCGAGGCAGTCGAGTAAAATAAGTACGCCGGCCAGAATAAAGAACGGTAACGGAATAATCCCTACTTTATAATTGTCCAGTATGTGCCACCATTTTTCCCGCAGGGGAACTTCGGCGGCTTTGTCTTTGGCGACGAGGTAAGAATCATCTGTTGTGCTCATAATCTGGCCTCTTATTAGTTTGTTCAGCCATAATAGAGAAACGCACGGATAAACCGCTGTGATTTTGTTCAAAGTTAAAAAGGGTTTTTAATGGTGGTTATGGTTTTTATGGTGTTAATGGAAATTATGTAAAATACGGCGTGGCGTTAATGGTGTTAATAGCGTTTTTATTTTAAAGCTTATCAACTTTATCGCAGCAGCCCAATAGCCAGCCCGCTTAAATATAATCCCGTGTTGCCGATCACAAGTTGATCGGGCGCAATATTACACTAACCCGTTCTCATGGTAGGGTAAGCCCTCAGGATTTCTTCAGGTGAAGCTCGGCGATGCGCATAAAACTCTCATTCCAAATCAAGCTGTTCTTGTGCCTGGTCGCCTTCTCCTGCCTGCTGCTGACCGCGATCGGCGCTTACACTTACTATCAGCTGGATGCCCAGCTACACCGCGATCTCGGCGCCCGGGCGCAGGTGCAGGCGCGGGAAATCGCCCTGATCCCCTCGCTGGCCGCCGCGGTTGAAAAAAACGACGCCGGCCAGATCGCCGCCCTGATGAAAAAGATCCGCGCCAGCAGCGATGCCAGCTATATCGTCATTGGCGATAATCGCGCCAGACACCTTTATCATTCAGAATACGACGTGCGCCTCGGCTCGCCGATGGTCGGCGGAGATAATAAAGACGTTCTGGAAGGCAAAAGCATTATTTCCATCCGCAAGGGCGGCATCGGCGTTTCATTACGCAGCAAGGCGCCGATCCTGGATGAAAATAATCAGGTTATCGGCATTGTTTCGGTCGGTTATCTGAAATCGCATATTGACAATTTAAACGCCAGAACCCTGACGCAAATTATCGGATCCATTATTCTGTTGCTGGTGGCGCTGTTTATTTTCTCGTGGCTGCTGTCAAAAAACCTCAAGCGCCAGATGTTCTGGCTGGAGCCCAAGGAAATCGCCCTGCTGGTGCGGCAACAAAAGGCCCTGCTCGAAGCCATTTATGAAGGGGTGATCGCCGTCGACCCGCAGCTGCGCATCATCACCATCAACCATGCGGCGCGCGAGCTGCTCGACCTGCGGCAGCCCGCCAGCGGGCTGATGGGCCGAGAGATCGGCGAGGTGATCCAGGCGCAGCCGGACTTCTTCGGCACCGCTCAGCTGGGGCAGGACACCCACGATGAGGTGTGCCGTTTCAATCACGTGCGGGTGATCGCCAGCCGGGTGCGCATCATGCAGGAAGATGAGCTGCAGGGCTGGGTGATCAGCTTCCGCGATAAAAACGACATCAACACCCTGAGCAGCCAGCTCAGTCAGGTGAAACGTTACGCCGATACCCTGCGCATCATGCGCCATGAGCAGCTGAACTGGACCGCGACGCTGGCCGGGCTGCTGCACATGCAGCGCTACGACGAGGCCATTCGCTACGTGGAAGCGCAGTCGGAAGGCGCGCAGGAGATCCTCGATTTCATTTCGCAGCGCTTCGGCTCGGCCGCGCTGTGCGGGCTGCTGCTGGGCAAATATTCCAGCGCCAGGGAAAAAGGCGTAGAGCTGCGCTTCGATCCGGCTTGCCAGCTGCGGCAAATTCCGGCGGCGCTGAACGAAACCGAACTGATGTCGATCGTCGGCAACCTGTTGGACAATGCGGTAGACGCGACGCTGCGTTGCCCGGCGCCGCACCAGGCGGTGGAACTTTACATCAGTGACGGCAGCAACGAGCTGGTGATCGAGGTCGCGGACCGCGGCACCGGCATCGCGGAGGAAATTCGTGATACGCTGTTCGAACAGGGCATCACCACCAAAGACGATAAAAGCGATCACGGCATCGGCCTGCATCTGGTCGCCAGCCACGTGGCGCAAGCGCATGGCAGCATAGAAGTGTCGGACAACGAGCCGCACGGTGCGATATTTTCCCTGTTTATCCCTAAAACCCTATAGTTTTGAGCACCCGAATAATGTCACACGAAGCACTGGACGTTCTGATCGTGGAAGATGAGCCGCAGCTGGCCACGCTGCACGCGGAATTCATCGAGAAAAACTTCAACCTGCGGGTGGTGGCCTACGCCGCCACGCTGGCCGAAGCGCGGACGAAGGTCAACGCGCACCAGCCGCGTCTGATCCTGCTGGACAACTTTCTGCCGGACGGCCAGGGCATTGCGCTGATGGAAGAGCCGGCGGTGAAGAACCCGGCCTGTTCGGTGATCTTCATCACCGCCGCCAGCGACATGAATACCTGCAGCCAGGCGATCCGCAACGGCGCCTTCGACTACATCATCAAACCGGTGTCCTACAAGCGGCTGCGCAATTCGCTCGAGCGTTTCATGCAGTTCGTGCAGACCCAGCGCACCTTCAAGGTCATCGACCAGAACAGCGTCGATGCGCTGTATAACCTGCAGTCCAAGCAGTTCTCCAGCGAGCCGAGCGCCAAGGGTATCGAGACCAATACCCTGGAGCTGGTGCAGGCGCTGTTCGTCAATCGGCCGGAGGAGGCGCACGCGGTGGAGGAGGTGGTCGAACAGGTCGGCGTCAGCAAAACCACCGCCCGCCGTTACCTGGAATACTGCGTGGCGACGCAATTCGTCAAGGTGGAGATGCTGTACGGCAACATCGGCCATCCGCGGCGGCTGTATCGCAAAGCCTGAGGCTGACATCTGGCTGTCACATTGGCCGGATAAAATGCCGCTGGCGATGTCCCCTCGATATCGGCACCTGTCGTTAAAACTGATGAAATACTGATGACTTTTGCCCGGCCTATGGTCGGGTTTTTTATTGCCGGCGATCCGCCCGGCGGGGGGGAATAATAGCGATGCGCAATCGCCGATATTTCCACTAAAAACCAGTCAATTACGGCAAATAATCAGCGGTGATAATTGAACATCGGCCAAATTACCATAACCAATTAAAAACTTGATGTAAACCACTAATATCCGCATCGGCGGACATTGAGGGTTGTCTCAGATATTCACTGTGTTAGGGTATAGAGCACTATTATTTTCGATTAGGAAGTTTCATATCGTTTTAATTACACCAAAGGAAACAACAAATTGCATGGCAATTAAACTCGAAGTGAAGAATCTGTATAAGATATTTGGCGAGCATCCGGAACGCGCTTTTAAACTGATAGACAAAGGTCTGACAAAAGATCAGCTGTTTGAAAAAACCGGATTATCGCTTGGCGTAAAAGACGCCACTCTGGCCATTGAAGAAGGCGAGATTTTTGTCATCATGGGGCTCTCCGGTTCCGGAAAATCCACCCTGGTACGCCTTCTCAATCGTCTGATAGAACCCACCCGCGGCCAGGTGCTGATCGACGGCGAGGATATCTCGAAAATATCCGACACCGCGTTGCGCACAGTGCGGCGCAATAAGATCAGCATGGTATTCCAGTCATTCGCTCTGATGCCGCACATGAACGTGCTGAACAACACCGCTTTCGGCATGGAATTAGCCGGCATTGCGCCGCAGGAGCGCCAGGAAAAAGCCCTGGAGGCGCTGCGTCAGGTCGGCCTGGAGAATTATGCCCATTCTTATCCGGATGAATTGTCCGGCGGCATGCGTCAGCGCGTGGGATTAGCCCGGGCGATGGCCAATAATCCGGACATATTATTGATGGACGAAGCCTTCTCGGCGCTCGATCCATTAATCCGCACCGAAATGCAGGATGAACTGGTTAAATTGCAGGCCCAGCATCAACGCACCATCGTCTTTATTTCCCACGATTTGGACGAGGCGATGCGCATTGGCGATCGCATTGCGATCATGCAGGGCGGCGAGGTGATCCAGGTCGGCACGCCGGACGAAATACTGAATAATCCGGCCAACGATTATGTGCGCACCTTCTTCCGCGGCGTGGATATCAGCCACGTATTCAGCGCCAAGGATATCGCCCAGCGCCGTCCGGTCACGCTGATCCGCAAAACCCCCGGCTTTGGCCCCCGCTCCGCGCTGCAGCTGCTGCGCGATGAGGACCGTGATTATGGTTATGTTATTGAACGCGGAAAGAAATTTATCGGCGTGGTGTCGATAGATTCGCTGAAGAAGGCGCTGTCCGCCAACCTGACGCTGGACGACGCCCTGCTTGAGGCGCCCGCCCCGGTGCCGGCCGACATGCCGCTGAGCGAGCTGATTTCCCTGGTGGCTCAGGCGCCCTGCGCGGTGCCGGTAGTCTGCGAAGAACATAACTATCTCGGAATCATCTCCAAGGCCATGCTGCTGCAGGCCCTGGACAAGGAGGCACCTGCACATGAGTGACACGACGCAAACACAAGATCCCTGGGCCACCGCGCCCGCCGATAGCGCTGCCGCTGCGCCCGCTCCCGACGCAGCAGCCAACGCCGGCGACGCCTGGTCCAGCGCGCCGCCGCCTGCCGCCCATGACGCGGCCGCACAGGGCTCCGACTGGCTCAACAGCGCGCCGGCGCAGCCGGAACACTTCAGCCTGCTCGATCCGTTCCACAAAGCCTGGGTGCCGTTCGACTCCTGGGTGACGCAGGGCATCGACTGGCTGGTGTTGCACTTCCGCCCGCTGTTCCAGGGCATCCGCGTGCCGGTAGACTTTATCCTCAGCGGTTTTCAGCAATTGCTGCTGGGCATGCCGGCGCCGATCGCCATTCTGCTGTTCTCGCTGATCGCCTGGCAGGTAGCCAGCCTCGGCATGGGCGCCGCCACGCTGGTGTCGTTGATCGCCATCGGCGCCATCGGCGCCTGGTCACAGGCGATGGTGACGCTGGCGCTGGTGTTGACCGCGCTGTTTTTCTGCATCGTCATCGGGCTGCCGCTCGGCATCTGGCTGGCGCGCAGCAAGCACGCCGCCAAGGTGATCAGGCCGCTGCTCGACGCCATGCAGACCACCCCGGCCTTCGTCTATCTGGTGCCGATCGTCATGCTGTTCGGCATCGGCAACGTGCCGGGCGTGGTGGTCACCATTATCTTTGCGCTGCCGCCGATCGTGCGTCTGACCATTCTGGGCATCAAACAGGTGCCGGAAGACCTGATCGAGGCCGCCGAATCCTTCGGCGCCAGCCCACGTCAGCTGCTGTTCAAAGTGCAGCTGCCGCTGGCGATGCCGACCATTATGGCCGGCGTTAACCAAACGCTGATGCTGGCGCTGTCGATGGTGGTGATCGCCTCGATGATCGCCGTCGGCGGCCTGGGGCAGATGGTGCTGCGCGGCATTGGCCGGCTGGATATGGGCCTGGCCGCCGTCGGCGGCGTCGGTATCGTAATCCTGGCGATCATTCTCGACCGCCTTACCCAGTCGCTGGGGCGCGATCGCCGCAGCAAGGGCATCGGCCGCTGGTATGCCCACGGCCCGATCGGGCTGCTCACCCGCCCTTTCATCAAAAAGCCTTAATCGCGCAGCCCCCGGCGGAACCGCCGGGGGCGCCGATAGCCTGCTAGAACCGAAGGAAACATTATGCGCTCGACAGGAATTTGGGCTTTCGCCCTGACTTCATTGCTAAGCACACAAACGTTCGCCGCCGAGCTTCCCGGCAAGGGCGTCACCGTTAAACCGCTGCAAAGCACCCTCGCAGAAGAAAGTTTTCAGACTGAATTGGTCAACCGCGCGTTGGTAAAGCTGGGCTACAACGTCCAGCCCACCGATGAAGTGGATTACAATGTCGCCTATACCTCCATCGCTTCCGGCGACGCCACCTATATGGCGGTAAACTGGGATCCGCTGCAAACCGATATGTACAACAGCGCTGGCGGCGACAGCAAGTTTTATCGCCAGGGCGCCTATATCACTAATGCGGCGCAGGGGTATTTGATCGATAAAAAAACCGCCGACAAATACCACATCAGCGACATTTCCCAGTTGAAAGATCCCAAGCTGGCGAAGCTGTTTGACGCTGACGGCGACGGCAAGGCCGACCTGGCCGGCTGTGAACCTGGCTGGGGATGCGGCAACCTGATCGCTACCCATATCGATGCCTATGGGTTGAGCAACACCGTTACCCAAAACCAAGGCAACTACTCGGCCATCATCGCTGACACTCTGGCCCGCTATAAACAGGGTAAACCGGTGCTGTACTTTACCTGGACGCCCTACTGGGTCAGCGACGTGCTGGTGCCCGGCCGCGACGTGGTCTGGCTGACCGTTCCGTTCTCCGCCAGCCCCGGCTCGCTGAAAGGCCAGGATACGGCGCTGCCGAACGGCAAAAACTACGGTTTCGCCGTCAATAACGAACATATCGTCGCCAACAAGCCATGGGCTCAGGCCAATCCGGCCGCCGCAAAATTGTTCGCCATCATGAAATTGCCGTTGGCGGATGTGAGCGCGCAGAACTTGCGCATGCACCGCGGCGAGAACAGCGCGGAAGATATACAGCGCCATGTAGACGGCTGGATAAAGGCCCATCAGGCCACTTTTGACGGCTGGGTAAACACCGCTGCTGCGGCAGCGAAATAACCCCGACTTCACAACATAAAAAGGTATTTCACTATGCGTACCACCGGAATCTGGGCTCTCGCCCTTACGACACTGATTGGCTCACAGGTTGCTTCAGCGGCCGATTTGCCAGGAAAAGGCATCTCGGTACAACCGGTACAAAGCACCATTTCTGAAGAAACCTTCCAGACGCTGCTGGTCAGCAAGGCGCTGGAGAAGCTGGGTTACGACGTCAAGGCCCCGCGTGAAGTGGATTACAACGTCGCCTATACCTCCATCGCCTCGGGCGACGCCACCTTTATCGCGGTTAACTGGGATCCGCTGCACGCCGACCAGTACAAAGCCGCCGGCGGCGACGCCAAATTCTATCGCGAAGGCGTGTACGTCAACGGCGCCGCGCAGGGCTACCTGATCGACAAGAAAACCGCCGACAAGTACCACATCACCAACGTTGAGCAATTGAAAGATCCCAAAATCGCCAAGCTGTTCGACACCAACGGCGACGGCAAGGCCGATTTGACCGGCTGCACCCCGGGTTGGGGCTGCGAAGCGGTCATCAACCACCATATCGGCGCCTACGGCCTGGGTAAAACCGTTGAGCACAACCAGGGGAACTACGCGGCGATGATCGCCGACACCATCACCCGCTATAAAGAAGGCAAACCGGTGCTGTACTATACCTGGACGCCGTACTGGGTGAGCGACGTGTTGGTGCCTGGCCGCGATGTGGTCTGGCTGCAGGTGCCGTTCTCATCCCTGCCGGGCGAGCAAAAGAATGTCGACACCAAGCTGCCTAACGGCGCCAACTATGGTTTCCCGGTCAATACCATGCGCATCGCCGCCAACAAGCAGTGGGCCGAAGCCAATCCGGCGGCCGCCAAGCTGTTTGCCATCATGAAGCTGCCGATCGCCGACGTGAATGCGCAGAACCTGCGCATGCATGAAGGCCAGGCTTCGGAAGCGGATATCCAGAATCACGTCAACGGCTGGATCAAAGCCCACCAGGCGACCTTCGACGGCTGGGTGAAAACCGCCGCCGACGCCGCGAAGAAGTAAACCGACCGGGGCGCAGCGCCTGCTGCGCCCCCTATTGCCCCCTCTCGATGCCGCTGAACTGTAAAAAGCGCTCGGCGGTTCTCGACAGCGTCTCCGGCCAGACGCAAAACACCTGGCGCCGCGGACCGTCTTCAATCGGAATCGACACCAGCGCGCTCAGCCGCTGCGCGGTCGACACCGGCACGATGCCCGCCGCCAATCCCCGCCGCACCAGATTCTCCAGCCATTCGATGTGATCGATTTCAAAACTGACGTGCCGTTTGATGCCCGCCGCCTGAAAAGCGCGGTCGGTTTGGCGCCGCGCGCCGGTGCCGCTGTAGAAATCCACCAGCGGCACGGCCGACAGCGCCTGCAGGTTCACCCGCTCGCGGCTGGCCAACGGGTGCTGCGGCGCCACCAGCGCCACCAGCGGCTCGTCGGTCAGTTGGCGATGCGAGACCGGCAGCAGGCCGATGTCGCCGGGCCAGATGCCGACAAACGCCATATCGCACTGCTGCTGGCGCACATCCTCCAGCAGCGCCTCGCTCATGCCGACGTACAGCCGGATATTCACCGCCGGGTAATGCCGGTGGAACTTGTCGAGTTTTTCGGTCAGATCAATCGCGTTTATGGTTGATATGGTGCCGATGGTCAGCGTGCCCGACACCGTGCCGCCGGCCGCGGTCACCTCCTCCACCAGCGCCTGCTGCGCCGCCAACAGGCGCTGGGCCGGGGGAATGAACGCCTGCCCGGCGGGCGTCAGCCTGACCCGCCGCGAGGTGCGTTCGAACAGCGTGCAGCCCAGCGCCTCTTCCAGCTTGGCGATTTGGTGGCTGAGCGCCGACTGCACCGTATGGCAACGCTGCGCCGCCCGGGTAAAGCTCTGCTCTTCGGCCACCGCCAGCGCATAACGGATCTGTTTCAGGTTCATGGAATTAATCGCGAAATGAGATTGATCAAATGAAAATTATACATTGGTTTAACGCCCGGCGTTGCCGGATACTTTGCATCACTTCTTTCCGTGATGAAAAACCATGAACCAACAAAACTCGCCTCCTGGGCTCAGCCCGGCGCTGATTGTCCTGATCGCCATCGCCACCGGCCTGGCGGTCGCCAGCAACTACTATGCCCAGCCCTTGCTGGAGACCATCGCCAACAGCTTCTCGCTGTCGGTCAACCAGGCCGGCTTTATCGTTACCGCCGCACAGCTGGGCTATGCCGTGGGCCTGCTGCTGCTGGTGCCGCTCGGCGATATGTTCGAACGCCGCGGGCTGATCGTTTTCATGACGCTGCTGGCCGCCGGCGGCATGCTGATCACCGCCAGTTCATCCACCCTGCCGATGATGATCCTCGGCACCGCCCTCACCGGGCTGTTCTCGGTGGTGGCGCAGATCCTGGTGCCGCTGGCCGCCACCCTGGCGCATCCGGAGAAACGCGGCAAAACCGTCGGCGTCATCATGAGCGGCCTGCTGCTCGGCATCCTGCTGGCGCGCACCGTCGCCGGCGCGCTGGCGTCGATCGGCGGCTGGCGCACCATTTACTGGGTCGCCAGCGCGCTGATGATCCTGATGGCGCTGATCCTGTGGCGCGCGCTGCCGCGTTATAAGCAGCATTCCGGGCTGAATTATCCGCAACTGCTGAAGTCGATTTTCACCCTGTTCTGCGGCACGCCGCTGCTGCGCACCCGCGCCATGCTCGGCGCGCTGTCGTTCGCCAACTTCAGCGTGCTCTGGACTTCAATGGCTTTCCTGCTGGCCGCCCCGCCGTTCAACTATTCCGAAGGGGTGATCGGGCTGTTCGGGCTGGTGGGCGCCGCCGGGGCGCTGGCCGCCTCGCCCGCCGGCCACCTGGCGGACCAGGGCAAGGCCGGTTTGACCACCAGCGTCGGCCTGGTGGTGCTGCTGCTGTCGTGGGTGCCCATCGCGCTGGCTAAACAGTCGCTGTGGGCGCTGATCGTCGGCATTCTGATCCTCGATCTGGCGGTGCAGGCGGTGCACGTCACCAACCAGAGCGTGATCTACCGCATCATGCCGGAAGCGCGCAACCGCCTGACCGCCGGTTACATGACCAGCTATTTTATCGGCGGCGCGCTCGGTTCGCTGCTTTCCGCCTCTGCCTATCAGCATGCGGGATGGTACGGCGTGGCCGCGGCGGGGGGCGTTTTGTGCCTGCTGAACCTGCTGACCTGGTGGCTCGGCAAGCGCCACGATCCGCAGGGACCGGCGACAATCTGATTATCGTGCAAATAGTAACTTAAGAAATTTATTAGCCGCGCAGGGTATAATCATTACTCACTCTCTGGTAATGTTCTGGCCATGAACTATTGATGTCCTATCTACCCTGCGACCCAAATAAAAATGCAAAGCCAAGCTGCAGATAGCCTCAACCCCCCTGCCGTCCGTTCTACTTTCGCCAACGGCATCGTCGACAGTTTACCCATCGTCATCGGCTATGTGCCGGTGGCGTTCGCCTTCGGCCTCAGCGCAGTCAAGCTGGGGTTCAGCCCGATCGAGAGCATTTTCTTCTCCTGCATCATCTATGCGGGCGCCAGCCAGTTCGTGATTACCGCCCTGCTGAGCGCCGGCATGTCGCTGTGGGTCTCCGCGCTGACGGTGATGGCGATGGACGTGCGCCATCTGTTGTACGGCCCGGCGCTGCGCCACCGCATCGTATCGCGCATGTCGCCCGGCAAAACGGCGATCTGGGCGTTTGGCCTGACCGACGAAGTGTTCGCCGCCGCCACCGCCAAGCTGATGCGCAATAACCGCAGCTGGAGCGAAAACTGGATGCTCGGCATCGCGCTGTGCGCCTGGCTGTCCTGGGTGGCCGGCACCGCCCTGGGCGCGCTGTTCGGCAACGGGCCGCTGGAGCAATTCCCGGTTGTCGAGGCGTCGCTGTCCTTTATGCTGCCGGCGCTGTTTCTCAGCTTCCTGCTGTCGGCGTTCCGACGCCCGCAGAGCCTGACCATCGCCGCCGCCCTGGCCGGCGCGCTGCTCGGCCTGGTGCTGTTCTCCATTCCGGTCGCCATCCTGGCCGGTATCGGCGCAGGCTGTATCGCCTCGCTGTTCCAGCCCGCCGCCGCGGAGGCCCGCGATGAACGCTGATGTGGTGATCATTGGCCTGGTGGTCGGCTGCGCGAATTATCTGTTCCGTTATCTGCCGCTGCGCCTGGCGCCCTCTCGCGCCCAGCCCGGCATCAAGCACGGCAAAACCGCCCTGCTGCTCGACAGCATCGGCATCGCCTCAATCTGCGCCCTGCTGGTGGTCTCCAGCACGCCGGTGGTGATGCGCGAGCCCGACAAGCTGCTGCCGACCCTGGTCGGCTTCGCGGCGCTGGGGCTGTGTTTTTATCGCAGCAAAAGCATCATCTTGTCCACGCTGATCGGTGCGACCGCGTTCGGCATCACATTAAAAATATTAATATTTTTTGGCTGAGAGCGGGCGATTTCCACCGGTTTCGCCGCCGCGGCGCGCCAACCGGAGCCGCCTCCGGCTCTTTACAATCAACTGACAAATGACACGAATTGCTAAATTATTCGCACGGCTGAAGATTTACATTATTAGTCACTATCGTTACTATCTCGAACGAAATTAATGAGGCCCTAAATTATGGAAAGCTCGTTTACTCCCATAGAACACATGCTGAATTTCCGCGCCAAGCGGCAGAAAGACTTCCCTTACCAGGAAATCCTGCTGACCCGGCTTTGCATGCACATGCAGGGCAAACTGCTGGAAAATCGCAATAAAATGCTTAAAGCACAGGGAATTAACGAAACACTGTTTATGGCGCTGATTACCCTGGATGCGCAGGAAAGTCACAGCATCCAGCCTTCTGAGCTCAGCTCTGCCCTCGGTTCTTCGCGCACCAATGCCACCCGCATCGCCGACGAGCTGGAAAAACGCGGCTGGATTGAACGCCGGGAAAGCGACAACGATCGCCGCTGCCTGCATCTCCACCTGACGCCGCTGGGAGAAGAGTTTCTCAGTCAACTGCTGCCGCCGCAGCACAAATGTCTGCATTTCCTGTGGTCCACACTGAACGACGATGAGCAAAAACAGCTGGAGCAGCTGACGCGCAAACTGTTGGCACGTCTGGATCAAATGGAAATCACAGAACAGTTATCCTAATTCACAATTTCTGTTCAGGTACTTACTTATGCGATCCCCATTTAACCGGAGATTCACCCCGCTGTTCGCCGTATTGCTGCTGGCCGGGTGTGCCTCTACCGATAATATTGCTCCGCAATCCACGCTGATGGACTCGCAGAGTCTGCAGCTGGCGCAGCCGCGCGTAAGTTCGCTGGCCGTCAGCCCGCAGTGGTGGCGCTCACTCAAGGATCCGCAACTGGACGCCCTGATGACGCAAACGCTGCAAAACTCGCCGACGCTGCGCCAGGCCGCCGCCCGGGTGCGCGAAGCGCAAAGCGTGGTGGGCGAAGCCAATGCCGCCAACGGGCCGAATCTGGACCTGAACGCCAGCACCCAGCGTCAGCGCGTGCCGCAGAACGTCAATATGGGGCTGGGGTATCCGCATAAGCCCATCTACGAAAGCTCGAACTCGCTGGGCCTGAACCTGGCCTACGAATTCGACTGGTGGGGCAAATACCGCAACCAGGTGAACGCCGCCAAAGCGCAGGTCGATGCCGCGCGCGCCGATCAGGAACAGGCGGCGTTGACGCTGACCAGTTCGGTGGCGTCCGCCTACTACCAGCTGCAAAGCAACCTGGCGCTGGAGAAACTGCTGCAGCAGGAGGTGGACAACAACCAGCGCCTGACCTCCCTGCGCCAACGGCAGTACCAGGCCGGCATTACCGGCGTTGACGTGCCGCAACAAACGCAGGCGCAGGCCGACGTGGCCAAACAGCAGATCCTGCAGCTGCAGTCGCAGATCGAACAGCTCAGGCACCAGCTCGCCGCGCTGGCGGGCCAGGGGCCGAACGCCATGCAGCACCTGCGGGCGGTCGCCCTGCCCGCCGATAACCTGATGGCGCCGCAAGGCGAACTGACGGCCGATCTGCTGGGCAAACGCCCGGACATCGCCGCGCAGCGACAGCTGGTGGAGTCCTACAGCCAGCGCGTCAGCGCCGCACGCAAAGAGTTTTACCCCAGCCTGACCATTTCAGCCTTCGCCGGCCTGATGACCACCAACACCAGTGGCACCAGCCCGAACCTGTTTGAAGCGGCCAGCCAGGCCTGGAACGTGATGCCGGCGATCTCGCTGCCGATCTTCCACGCCGGGGCGCTGCGCAGCAAGCTGGGCGAGGAGTCCGCGCTGTATGACCAGGCGGTGGAATCCTATAACCAAACCATCCTGAATGCCGTACAAGAGACCGCCGATGCCATCACCGTCCAGCAGAGCACTGCGCAACAGCAGCTGCAGGCGGCATCCGCGTCCCAATCGATGCAGCAGGTGTACCGAGTCGCTAACGCCCGATACCAGGCAGGGATTATCGGGCGCGACGAGTTGTTGACCAGCCAGACGCAGCTATTGCAGCAGCAACAGGCGGAGTTGAATGCCAGCAGCAACTTGCTGCAGGCGAAGATAGGACTGATCCGCGCGCTGGGCGGTGGCTACCAGGCCCCGGCCGCAGCGGATTCAAAAGCATAATAAAATAGAGAGCTTGGAGAACACCATGAGCGCAAGCGCGGAGACTCAAAACCCGCAGCAGCCGAACGGCAAAAAGAAGCAGCGCAAATTTTGGCTGCTGTTGCTGACGGTTATTTTCATTGTTATTGGGGTGGCTTATTTAGTGTATTGGTTCCTGGTGCTGCGTCATCATCAGGAAACCGATGATGCCTACGTGTCCGGCAACCAGGTGCAGATCATGGCCCAGGTGTCCGGCAGCGTGAACAGCGTCAATTTCGATAATACCGACTACGTCAAACAGGGCGATGTCCTGCTGACGCTCGATCCGACCGATGCCGAGCAGGCGTTTGAGCGCGCCAAAACCGGCCTGGCCAACAGCGTGCGTCAGACCCACCAGCTGATCATCAACAGCAAGCAGTATCAGGCCAACATCGCCCTGCGCAAGTCTGATCTGAGCAAGGCGGAGAACGACCTGAAACGCCGCGTGGTGCTGGGCAGCGTCGACGCCATCGGCCGCGAAGAGCTGCAACACGCCCGCGATGCGGTCGACAGCGCCAGGGCCGCGCTGGAAGTGGCGGTTCAGCAATATAACGCCAACCAGGCGATGGTGCTGAACACCCCGCTGGAGCAACAGCCGGCGATCCAACAGTCCGCCGCGCAAATGCGTGACGCCTGGCTGGCGCTGCAGCGCACCAAAGTGATCAGCCCGATCACCGGTTACGTCTCGCGCCGCAGCGTGCAGGTCGGCGCGCAAATCGCCGCCGGCTCCCCGCTGATGGCGGTGGTGCCCGCCGACCATATCTGGGTGGACGCCAACTTCAAGGAAACCCAGATCGCCAATATGCGCATCGGCCAGTCGGCCACCGTGGTCAGTGATGTCTACGGCGACGACGTGGTGTACCGCGGCAAGGTGGTCGGTATCGACATGGGCACCGGCAGCGCCTTCTCGCTGCTGCCTGCGCAAAACGCAACCGGCAACTGGATCAAGGTGGTTCAGCGCCTGCCGGTGCGTATCGAGCTGGACGCCAAGCAGGTCGCCGATCACCCGCTGCGCATCGGTCTGTCGACGCTGGTGAAAGTTGACACCACCGATCTGGACGGCCGCATGCTGGCCGACGTGGTGCGCGACAAGCCGCTGTACCAGAGCAACGCGCTGGCGTTGGATCTGGCGCCGGTTAACCAGACGATCGCCGACGTGATCCATGCGAATGCCGGCTAAGCGCGCGGGAGGCCATCTTGCCACAGAAACCGCTTGAAGGCGCCCAGCTTGCCTGGATGACGGTCGCGCTCGCCATGGCGACCTTCATGCAGGTGCTGGACTCCACCATCGCCAACGTGGCGATCCCCACCATCGCCGGTAACCTCGGGTCTTCCAACTCGCAGGGCACCTGGGTGATCACCTCGTTCGGCGTGGCGAACGCCATCTCGATCCCCATCACCGGCTGGCTGGCGAAGCGCGTCGGCGAAGTGCGGCTGTTCCTTTGGTCAACCGCGCTGTTCGTGCTCGCCTCCTGGCTGTGCGGCATCTCCAACAGCCTGGGCATGCTGATCTTCTTCCGCGTGATCCAGGGCGTGGTGGCCGGGCCGCTGATCCCGCTGTCGCAAAGCCTGTTGCTGAACAACTATCCGCCCGCCAAACGCGCGATGGCCCTGGCGCTATGGTCGATGACGGTGATCGTCGCGCCGATCTTCGGGCCAATCCTCGGCGGCTACATCAGCGACAACTATCACTGGGGTTGGATCTTCTTCATCAACATCCCGATCGGCGGCTTCGTGATCATGGCGGCGATGGCGACCTTGAAAGGACGGGAAACCAAAACCGAGATCAAGCCTATCGATACCGTCGGCCTGGTGCTGTTGATCGTCGGCATCGGTTCGCTGCAGGTGATGCTCGATCAGGGCAAGGAGCTGGACTGGTTCAACTCGACCGAGATCATCACCCTCACGGTGGTCGCGGTGGTGGCGCTGCTGTTCCTGGTGGTGTGGGAGCTGACGGACGACCACCCGGTGGTGGATCTGTCGCTGTTCAAGTCGCGCAACTTTACCATCGGCTGTCTGTGCATCAGTCTGGCTTACCTGCTGTACTTCGGCGCCATCGTGCTGCTGCCGCAGCTGCTGCAGGAGGTCTATGGCTATACCGCCACCTGGGCGGGGCTGGCTTCGGCGCCGATCGGGCTGATACCGGTATTGCTGTCGCCGATCATCGGCAAGTTCGGCAACCGACTGGACATGCGCCGGCTGGTCACCTTCAGCTTCATTATGTATGCCGTGTGCTTCTACTGGCGCGCCTATACGTTTGAACCGGGAATGGACTTTGGCGCCTCGGCCTGGCCGCAGTTTGTTCAGGGCTTCGCCATCGCCTGCTTCTTTATGCCGTTGACCACCATTACGCTGTCCGGCCTGCCGCCGGAACGCATGGCGGCGGCGTCGAGCCTGTCGAACTTTACCCGTACGCTGGCGGGGTCGATCGGCACTTCGATCACCACCACGCTGTGGACCCAGCGCGAATCGCAGCATCACTCGCAGTTAGCGGAGTTTGTGAACCCTTACAACCCGCAGTCGCAAGAGATGTACCGACAGCTGGAACAGGTCGGCATGAGCAAGCAGCAGGCTTCGGCCTATATCGCCAACGAGATCACCGCACAGGGGCTGATTATCTCCGCCAACGAGATATTCTGGCTGTCTGCCGGGGTGTTCCTGATCCTGCTGGCGCTGGTGTGGGTGGCGAAACCGCCGTTCAGCTCCGGCGGCGGGGGCGGCGGCGCTCACTAAGCCTCACCAAACAAAACGGGCGCCCTGGGGCGCCCGTTTTTTTATGCGGCATATCACGCCTGGTTTTGGCGCCACCAATCGGCCAGCAAAATGCCGGTGGCCACCGAGACGTTCAGGCTTTCCACCTTGCCGGTACCGCCGATGGAAACGCTCATGTCGCCCTGCTGCCAGGCGCTGTCGCTCAGGCCGTCGCGCTCTTGCCCCAACACCAGCACCATTTTGGCCGGCAGTTTGGCCTGCGCCAGCGTGGTGCCCTTGTGGCTCGAGGTGGTGACGATGGTGTAACCCGCTTTGCGGAAGGTATCCAGCACCGACAGGAAGTCATCGGCGTTGATCGCCTTGATGTGCTCCGCGCCGCCTTCTGCGGTACGCACCGCCGCACCGGACTCCAGCACCGCCGGATCCTGCAGCAGCACGCCGTTGACGCCAAAGTGGGCGCACGAACGGACGATGGCGCCCAGGTTATGCGGGTTGCCCACCTCTTCCAGCGCCAGCACGCAGTCGGTCGCCGGGGCATTTTTCAGGTAGGTTTGCGCATCCAGACCCTGACGTTTTTTGATCAGGAAGCAGACGCCGCCGTGGTGTTCGGTGCCGGAAGCCTTGGCCAGCTCTTCCTCGTCCACCACGTGGTAGGCTTTGCGATTCGCCGCCATCCAGCGCAGCGCTTCGCGGAAACGCGGCGTAACCGACTGCACGAACCAGGCGCGGACGATAGCGTCCGGGCGGCTGGCGAACAGCGCCTGGCAGGCGTTCTCACCGTAAACGCGGGTTTCTTCCGCACGCTGGCGGCGCAGCTGCTCCGGATCGATAAAGCTTTTGCCGCTGATGCCGCCGTGATCGAACGCCGGTTCTTCATCCGGGCCGCGTGACACGGTTTTCCACGGCGAATCGTAACCGCCACGGTCTTCGCTGCGCGCCGGACGGCGAGGACGATCGCTTTCACTGCGGCGGCTGTCGGCGCCGCGACGGTCGTTGCCGCCGCGCGCCTTGTCCTGACCCGCACGGCCAGAGCGTGCGTTGTCTGCCGGACGGCCTTTGCCGGCCGGACGTTTGTTCTTGTTACGGTCGTCGCCGTTGTCGTCGTCGCTGCGGACGTACATCACTTTGACTTTACCGTTTTTGCCACTAAATGAATCGTTCATTGTCTTCTCCACCAACGCGCAGGGCGCGAAGATTACCTGATGTTGGTGCACGAAGCCACCAACTTGCGCTAAAAGCTCCCAACTATCACATCCATTGAACAAACCTCGTTGTTCGGCCGCCGGGTTTTACCGATAATGGACGGCAGCAAAGAAACATCTCCGCCCCCGTGCGGCGTATCACGCTTTCTCAGTACCCGAGGTCAACATGAATACAGTTTGTGCAGCTTGCAATGCCACCAACCGCGTGCCGGAAGAACGCCTGGCGGACGGTGCGAAATGCGGCCGCTGCGGCCATGAGCTCTTCGACGGTGAAGTGATCAATGCCACCGCCGCCACCCTGGACCAGCTGCTGCAGGACGACCTGCCGGTGGTGGTCGATTTCTGGGCGCCGTGGTGCGGCCCGTGCGTCAACTTTGCGCCGATCTTTGAAGACGTGGCCGAAGAACGCGCCGGCAAAGTGCGCTTCGTGAAGGTGAACACCGAAGCCGAGCCGGAGCTGAGCGCCCGTTTCCGCATCCGCAGCATCCCGACCATCATGGTGTTCCGCGAGGGCAAAATGGTCGACATGCTCAACGGCGCGATGCCGAAGGCGCCCTTCGACAGCTGGCTCAACGAAGTAGTTTAACGCAAACGCCGGGCCCGCGCGCTCCCGCCGGGCTTTTTTCTGCGCTACAATGGCGGTTTTTCCCCAGGACCGTTATGACCGACAACGCCGTACTTCGCCTGCGCCAACTCCGCCTGGACCGCTCTACCCGCCCCTTTCTGGCGCGCGGCTGCCGGGTGGCGCGTTGTCAGGGGTGCCTGCTGCCGCATAAAAACTGCCTGTGCGACACCATTCGCCCGCAGCCGGCCGCCAGCCGCTTCTGCCTGATCATGTTCGGCGCCGAGCCGCTGAAGCCCAGCAACACCGGCCGGCTGATCGCCGATATCTTGCCGGACACCCAGGCGTTCCTCTGGTCGCGCACCGAGGTCGACCCCGAACTGCTGCTGGCCATCGCCGATCCTGAACGCCAGCCTTACGTGGTGTTCCCGGCATCCTATGCCGATGCCGATCGCCCGGTGTTCAGCGAGCTGCCCGCCGGCGGCAAGCCGCCGCTGTTTATCATGCTCGACGGCACCTGGGCGGAAGCGCGCAAGATGTTCCGCAAAAGCCCTTACCTGAATCGGTTCCCGGTGTTTTCGCTCAACGTGATCGCCGCCTCCGACTATCAGCTGCGCGAAGCCAGCCGCGCCGAGCAACACTGTACCGCCGAGGTGGCCGCCGCCCTGCTGCTGCAGGCCGGGGACGCCCAAGCCGCCGAGGGGTTGCGGCAACATTTCAGCTATTTCCGTCAACAATACCTGGCGGGGAAACCAACCCGCCCGGAGGCACCGGTCACAGCAAAAGCGCAGTAAAGCGCCTAGAATCAGGCGTAACGTTGCCATAAGGAGGTCGTGCATGAGCCAACGAGGGTTAGAAGCGCTACTACGTCCCAAATCCATTGCCGTTCTCGGCGCTTCGCAGCAGCCCGGCCGCGCCGGCAACCTGATGATGAGCAACCTGCTGGCGGGCGGCTTCGGCGGGCCGATCCTGCCGGTGACGCCGCGTTACAAGGCGGTGTGCGGCGTGATGGCCTATCCCGACGTCGCCAGCCTGCCGCTGACGCCCGATCTGGCGGTTCTGTGCACCCACGCCACTCGCAATCTGGCGCTGCTGGAGGCATTGGGCCAACGCGGCTGTAAAACCGCCATCGTGCTCTCTTCGCCGCCGGAACAGTTCGCCGAGCTGAAAGCCTGCGCGCAGCGTTACGCCATGCGCCTGCTGGGGCCCAACAGCCTGGGGCTGCTGGCGCCGTGGCAGGGCATCAACGCCAGCTTCTCGCCGGTGCCGATTCAAAAGGGCAAGCTGGCGTTTATTTCCCAGTCCGCCGCCGTGGCCAATACCATTCTCGACTGGGCGCAGCAGCGTGAAGTCGGCTTCTCCTATTTTATCGCGCTGGGCGACAGCCTGGATATCGACGTCGACGATCTGCTGGACTTTCTGGCGCGCGACGCGAAAACCAGCGCCATTCTGCTGTATCTGGAAAACGTCAGCGACGCGCGGCGCTTCCTCTCGGCCTCGCGCAGCGCCTCGCGCAACAAACCGATTCTGGTGATCAAGAGCGGCCGCAGCCAGCAGGCTCAGCTGCTGCTCAACAGCCAGCTGGGGCTGGACGCCGCCTATGACGCCGCGATCCAGCGTGCCGGCCTGCTGCGCGTGCAGGACACCCACGAGCTGTTCTCGGCGGTGGAAACCCTCAGCCACATGCACCCGCTGCGCGGCGAACGCCTGATGCTCGTCAGCAACGGCGCGGCGCCGGCGGCGATGGCGCTGGATGAACTGCTGGGCCGCAACGGCAAGCTGGCGACGCTGGGAGAAGAGAGCCAGGCGCAGCTGGGCGACGCCCTGCCGGAGTTTATCCGCGCCGGCAACCCGCTCGATTTGCGTGACGACGCCACGCCGCAGCGTTATCTGGCGGCGGTAAACGCGCTGCTCGACAGCCATGACTACGATGCCCTGCTGCTGATCCACGCGCCGAGCGCCGCAGCGCCGGGCACCGCCACCGCCGAACGCCTGATCGAAGCCCTGCGCCAGCATCCGCGCGGCAAACGCATTACACTGCTCACCAACTGGTGCGGCGAATACTCTTCGCAGGAGGCGCGGCGGCTGTTTACCGAGGCCGGCATTCCGACCTACCGCACGCCGGAAGGCGCGGTGACCGCCTTCATGCATATGGTGGAATATCGCCGCAACCAAAAACAGCTGAAGGAAACGCCGGCGCTGCCGGTTGGCCTGACCGCCAACACCGCCGATGCCCACCGGCTGATCCAGCAGGCGCTGGCCGAAGGCGCCACCCAGCTCGACACCCACGAGGTGCAATCCATCCTGCAGGCTTATGATCTGAGCACCCTGCCGACCTGGATTGCCGAAGACAGCGCCGAAGCGGTGCACATCGCCGAGCAGATCGGCTACCCGGTGGCGCTGAAGCTGCGCTCGCCGGACATTCCGCATAAATCCGAGGTTCAGGGCGTCATGCTGTACCTGCGCACCGCCACCGAGGTGCAGCGCGCCGCGGAAGCGATCCTCGACCGCGTCAAACGCACTTATCCGCAGGCGCGCATACAGGGCCTGCTGGTGCAAAGCATGGCCAACCGCGCCGGCGCGCAGGAGTTGCGCATCGCGGTGGAGCAGGACGCCATCTTCGGCCCGCTGATCATGCTGGGCGAAGGCGGCGTGGAGTGGCGCCAGGAAAACCAGGTGGCGGTGGCGCTGCCGCCGTTGAACATGGCGCTGGCGCGCTATCTGGTGCTGCAGGCGGTGAAAGGCGGGAAAATCCGCGGGCGCAGCGCGCTGCGCCCGCTGGACATCGCCGGGCTGAGCCGGCTGCTGGTGCAGGTCTCCAACCTGATCCTCGATTGCCCGGAGATCACCCGGCTGGATATTCACCCGGTGCTGGCCTCCGGCAGCGAATTCACCCTGCTGGACGTAGCCATGCAGCTTGACCCGTTCAGCGGCGACCCGCAGGCGCGCCTGGCGATACGCCCCTACCCGCACGAGCTGGAAGAGACCATCGCGCTGAAAGACGGCAGCCAATGCCTGTTCCGGCCGATCCTGCCGGAGGACGAACCGGCGCTGAAGCACTTTATCGACCGGGTGACCAAGGAAGATCTCTACTACCGCTACTTCAGCGAGATCAACGAGTTTACCCATGACGATTTGGCTAACATGACGCAAATCGACTACGATCGGGAGATGGCATTTGTGGCGGTCCGCGCAGAGGAAATCATCGGCGTGACGCGCGCGATGTCCGATCCGGACAATACCGACGCCGAATTTGCCGTGCTGGTGCGTTCCGACCTGAAAGGCCTGGGATTGGGGCGCCAGCTGCTGGAAAAAATGATCGCCTATGCGCGCGCCCATGGGCTGACTCGCCTGACCGGCATCACCATGCCGAACAACCGCGGGATGATAGCGCTGGCGCAGCGGTTGGGCTTTGGCATCGACGTGCAGCTGGAGGACGGCATCGTCAATCTGACCCTGCCGCTGCGGGCCGTCGACGGGCAGTGAGCTGTGTCGCAATGCGCTACGAATCCATCACTTAACGCCAAAACATACGCACAATCGAGGCAACTAGTGGTATTATCGCCCGATTATTCGATTTATTGTTTTTATGCATGTGGCGTTCCGGCCATTCAATCATGAGAGAAGAAGCGCACTGTGATGTTGTCAAAATTTAAACGTAGCAAACATCAACAACACCTTGCACAACTGCCCAAACTCCCCCAGACGGTGGCTGATGTTCGTACTCTGTACACACCGGCTGACTTCCGCACCACGCTGTTGGAATCCATCGCTAACGCCACTCAACGCATCTATCTGGTTGCCCTGTATCTGGAGCATGACGACGCCGGGCGCGAGATCCTCAACGCGCTTTATCAGGCCAAACAGCGGCGCCCGGAGCTGGAGATTTGCATCCTGGTCGACTGGCATCGCGCGCAGCGCGGGCGCATCGGCGCCGCCGCCGCCAATACCAATGCCGACTGGTATTGCGCCATGGCGAGCCGGCATCCGGACCAGTCGGTGCCGGTGTACGGCGTGCCGGTCAATACTCGCGAAGCGCTGGGAGTGCTGCACCTGAAGGGCTTTGTTGTCGATGACACCGTGATTTACAGCGGCGCCAGCATCAACGACGTCTATCTGCATCAGCATGAGAAATACCGTTACGACCGTTACCAGCTGATCACCAATGCCGTGCTGGCCGACACCCTGATCGATTACATCAAGCAACAGTTGCTGACCGCCGGCGCCGTACAGCGCCTGGATCGTGACGATCGCCCGAAAAGCCCGGAGATCAAGAACGAAACCCGTCTGTTCCGCTTCGGTTTGCGACGCGCCGGTTATCAATTCCGCGGCAAGGCAGGCAATGATGAGCTGGCGGTCACGCCGCTGGTCGGGCTCGGCAAGCAAAGCGTGCTGAATAAAACCATTCATCACCTGATGTCGTGCGCCGATCAGAAGCTGACGCTGTGCACCCCCTATTTCAACCTGCCGGCGCTGCTGGTGCGCAATATCATCTATCTGCTGCGTCAGGGCAAACAGGTGGAAATTATCGTCGGCGACAAGACCGCCAACGACTTCTATATTCCGGAAGATCAGCCGTTTAAAATCATCGGCGCGCTGCCTTACCTGTATGAAATCAACCTGCGTCGTTTCCTCAGCCGCCTGCAGCGCTATATCGATACCGGCCAACTGATCGTACGCCTGTGGAAAGACGGCGATAACAGCTATCACCTGAAAGGCATGTGGGTGGATGACGAGTGGCAGCTGATCACCGGCAATAACCTCAATCCGCGCGCCTGGCGGCTGGATCTGGAGAACGCCATCCTGATCCACGATCCCAAGCAGGAGATGCGCGAACAGCGGCATAAAGAGCTGGAGTGCATCCGCACTCACACCACCGTGGTGGGCAACTATCTGGAGCTGCAGAGCATCCAGCAGTACCCCATCAAGGTGCGCAAACTGATCCGCCGTCTGCGCCGCATTCGTATCGATCGGTTGATTAGCCGTATACTGTAATCCGGCTATAATTCAAACGTCGCAGACCCCGGCCCATGCTGGGGTTTTTTATACGCGATGACAACAGGATGTTTTCATTATGCGCCCGCTTCGCTTATTGGCCGTTTCCCTGTTATTGCCGCTCACCGGCGGCTGATTTACAGCTGAATTTCTTGCCCCTTGCGATGCAGCCTGAGCGAAACAATCAGCGCCAGCAGACACATGCCGGAGACATACCAGAAGAAGGCGTTCTCTATGCCGAATGACTTCAGCGACAGCGCGACATATTCAGCCGATCCGCCAAACATGGCATTCGCCACCGCATAAGACAGCCCTACGCCCAGCGCCCGCACTTCCGGCGGGAACATCTCGGCCTTCAGCAACCCGCTGATCGAGGTGTAGAAGCTAATGATAAACAGCGCCAAAATAATCAGGCCGAAGGCCGCATAGGGGTTAGTCACGCTTTTCAGGGTGAAAAGGATCGGCACCGTCAGCAAGGTGGCCAACGTAGAGAAGATCAGCATCGAGTTGCGGCGGCCGATCTTGTCGGAAAACGCCCCCACTGCCGGCTGCAGCAGCATATAAATGAACAGGGCGGCGGTCATGATGCCGCTGGCGAGCCTGGCGTCCATGCCAGCGGTATTCACCAGGTATTTCTGCATATAGGTGGTGAAGGTATAGAAGGTCAGTGAACCGGCGGCGGTGAATCCCAGCACCATCAGGAAGGCGCGGCGATTCTTCCACAGGCCTTTCAGCGATCCGGCATCCTTATGGTTGCGGGTTTTCGCATCGGATGTCTCATTCAACGAGCGGCGCAAATACAGCGCCACCACCGCCAGCACCGCCCCCAGCGCGAAGGGGATGCGCCAGCCCCAGGCCTTCAGCTCTTCGTTGGACAGGATCTGCTGCAACGCCACCAGAACCAACAGCGCCAGCAACTGTCCGCCGATCAACGTCACGTACTGGAACGAAGCATAAAATCCGCGCCGCCCTTTCACCGCCACCTCACTCATGTAGGTGGCGCTGGTGCCGTATTCACCGCCGACCGACAGCCCCTGGAACAGACGCGCAATCAGCAGCAGCGCCGGCGCCCAGCTGCCGATCGATTCATAGGTGGGTAAACAGGCGATCACCAGCGATCCTGCGCACATCATGCAAACCGAGATCAACATCGAGTTCTTGCGCCCGTGCTTATCGGCAATGTAACCGAACAGCCAGCCGCCGATCGGCCGCATGAAGAAGCCGGCGGCGAAAACGCCGGCGGTTTGCAGCAGCTGAGTGGTGCTGTTGCCCGCCGGGAAGAAGGAGGCGGCAAAGTAGATAGAGCAGAAGGAGTAAACGTAAAAATCGAACCACTCCACCAGGTTGCCTGATGAAGCGCCGACGATGGCAAAGATGCGCTGCTTTTTATCCTGAGCCGCCAGCGTAGAGGCATCCCCAAGCGGTGAAGTTGTTTCTGTCATTATCTATTCTCCGAGCCAGACAAAATAAGGAAGCCGGCGTCCTGCCGTTTAATTGTTTCTTTGTTGTTGCCTATAAGTTAACAATTAAACCTGATAGCAGGCGAAGAATATCGCATCACGTGAAGTGAAATACGTGATTTTTGTGATGAATATTAAACAGTGCGATGAAAGTTAGGCGAAATTGCAGCGGTTTTATTTTTCCAAAACAAAAAGCCCCATGCTTTCGCATGGGGCTTGTCGTTTTATTTGATGCCTGGCAGTGTCCTACTCTCGCATGGGGAGACCCCACACTACCATCGGCGCTACGGCGTTTCACTTCTGAGTTCGGCATGGGGTCAGGTGGGACCACCGCGCTATTGCCGCCAGGCAAATTCTGTTTCATTCTTGGCCGTTACTCGCGTAACCACCAGAACCAATCTAAGAACTTCGCTGAAAATTATTCGTCTCTCTAAAAACACCTTCGGTGTTGTAAGGTTAAGCCTCACGGATCATTAGTACTGGTTAGCTCAATGCATCGCTGCACTTACACACCCAGCCTATCAACGTCTTAGTCTTAAACGTTCCTTCAGGGACCTTAAAGGCCCAGGGAAGACTCATCTCGAGGCAAGTTTCGCGCTTAGATGCTTTCAGCGCTTATCTTTTCCGCACTTAGCTACCGGGCAGTGCCATTGGCATGACAACCCGAACACCAGTGGTGCGTTCACTCCGGTCCTCTCGTACTAGGAGCAACCCCTCTCAATCTTCCAACGCCCACGGCAGATAGGGACCGAACTGTCTCACGACGTTCTAAACCCAGCTCGCGTACCACTTTAAATGGCGAACAGCCATACCCTTGGGACCTACTTCAGCCCCAGGATGTGATGAGCCGACATCGAGGTGCCAAACACCGCCGTCGATATGAACTCTTGGGCGGTATCAGCCTGTTATCCCCGGAGTACCTTTTATCCGTTGAGCGATGGCCCTTCCATTCAGAACCACCGGATCACTAAGACCTACTTTCGTACCTGCTCGAGCCGTCACTCTCGCAGTCAAGCTAGCTTATGCCTTTGCACTAACCTCACGATGTCCGACCGTGATTAGCTAACCTTCGTGCTCCTCCGTTACTCTTTGGGAGGAGACCGCCCCAGTCAAACTACCCACCAGACACTGTCCTCACCCCAGATTATGGGGCCGAGTTAGAACATCAAACATTAAAGGGTGGTATTTCAAGGTTGGCTCCACGCAGACTGGCGTCCACGCTTCAAAGCCTCCCACCTATCCTACACATCAAGGCTCAATGTTCAGTGTCAAGCTATAGTAAAGGTTCACGGGGTCTTTCCGTCTTGCCGCGGGTACACTGCATCTTCACAGCGAGTTCAATTTCACTGAGTCTCGGGTGGAGACAGCCTGGCCATCATTACGCCATTCGTGCAGGTCGGAACTTACCCGACAAGGAATTTCGCTACCTTAGGACCGTTATAGTTACGGCCGCCGTTTACTGGGGCTTCGATCAAGAGCTTCGCCTTGCGGCTGACCCCATCAATTAACCTTCCAGCACCGGGCAGGCGTCACACCGTATACGTCCACTTTCGTGTTTGCACAGTGCTGTGTTTTTATTAAACAGTTGCAGCCAGCTGGTATCTGCGACTGGCTTCAGCTCCATCCGCGAGGGACTTCACCTACGCGCCAGCGTGCCTTCTCCCGAAGTTACGGCACCATTTTGCCTAGTTCCTTCACCCGAGTTCTCTCAAGCGCCTTGGTATTCTCTACCTGACCACCTGTGTCGGTTTGGGGTACGATTCTGTGTTACCTGATGCTTAGAGGCTTTTCCTGGAAGCTTGGCATCAACTACTTCTGCACCGTAGTGCATCGTCATCACGCCTCAGGGTTGACAGCGTTCCGGATTTACCGGGAACACCCCCTACACGCTTAAACCGGGACAACCGTCGCCCGGCTAGCCTAGCCTTCTCCGTCCCCCTTCGCAGTAACACCGAGTACAGGAATATTAACCTGTTTCCCATCGACTACGCTTTTCAGCCTCGCCTTAGGGGTCGACTCACCCTGCCCCGATTAACGTTGGACAGGAACCCTTGGTCTTCCGGCGAGCGGGCTTTTCACCCGCTTTATCGTTACTTATGTCAGCATTCGCACTTCTGATACCTCCAGCAACCCTCACAGGCCACCTTCAACGGCTTACAGAACGCTCCCCTACCCAACAACGCCTAAGCGTCGCTGCCGCAGCTTCGGTGCATGGTTTAGCCCCGTTACATCTTCCGCGCAGGCCGACTCGACCAGTGAGCTATTACGCTTTCTTTAAATGATGGCTGCTTCTAAGCCAACATCCTGGCTGTCTATGCCTTCCCACATCGTTTCCCACTTAACCATGACTTTGGGACCTTAGCTGGCGGTCTGGGTTGTTTCCCTCTTCACGACGGACGTTAGCACCCGCCGTGTGTCTCCCGTGATAACATTCTTCGGTATTCGGAGTTTGCATCGGTTTGGTAAGCCGGGATGGCCCCCTAGCCGAAACAGTGCTCTACCCCCGAAGATGAGTTCACGAGGCGCTACCTAAATAGCTTTCGGGGAGAACCAGCTATCTCCCGGTTTGATTGGCCTTTCACCCCCAGCCACAAGTCATCCGCTAATTTTTCAACATTAGTCGGTTCGGTCCTCCAGTTAGTGTTACCCAACCTTCAACCTGCCCATGGCTAGATCACCGGGTTTCGGGTCTATACCTTGCAACTAGTCGCCCAGTTAAGACTCGGTTTCCCTACGGCTCCCCTATACGGTTAACCTTGCTACAAAATATAAGTCGCTGACCCATTATACAAAAGGTACGCAGTCACACCACGAAGGTGCTCCCACTGCTTGTACGTACACGGTTTCAGGTTCTATTTCACTCCCCTCGCCGGGGTTCTTTTCGCCTTTCCCTCACGGTACTGGTTCACTATCGGTCAGTCAGGAGTATTTAGCCTTGGAGGATGGTCCCCCATATTCAGACAGGATGTCACGTGTCCCGCCCTACTCATCGAACTCACAGTCAATGCGTTTTAGTGTACGGGGCTATCACCCTTTACTGCGCGACTTTCCAGACGCTTCCACTAACGCAAGAACTGATTCAGGTTCTGGGCTGTTCCCCGTTCGCTCGCCGCTACTGGGGGAATCTCGGTTGATTTCTTTTCCTCGGGGTACTTAGATGTTTCAGTTCCCCCGGTTCGCCTCGTTAAGCTATGTATTCACTTAACGATAGTGCAACGAATTGCACTGGGTTTCCCCATTCGGGTATCGCCGGTTATAACGGTTCATATCACCTTACCGACGCTTTTCGCAGATTAGCACGCCCTTCATCGCCTCTGACTGCCTAGGCATCCACCGTGTACGCTTAGTCACTTAACCTCACAACCCGAAGATGTTTCCATCGTTCGCGCTGTAAACATTTGAGAGACTCTATGACAGGTTACTCCTCATCCCAATATTTCTACGGAGGGACAAGTTTCAGCCGTCATGTTTCAATTTTCAGCTTGTTCCAGATTGTTAAAGAGCAAAATACTTCGCAGCATACTGTCGCCAATATACTCTGAAGTATTGAAATACCGGACTATATGGTGGAGCTAAGCGGGATCGAACCGCTGACCTCCTGCGTGCAAGGCAGGCGCTCTCCCAGCTGAGCTATAGCCCCATACAGTCACGTGCAGTACCTTTGATATACAACTTCTTTCTTAGGCAAGGCATGCGGAGGGAAGTTTACCTGGGTAAACGACCGCGCGCATAACGCAGCATAGGGAAGAAGTGGTAGGCCTGAGTGGACTTGAACCACCGACCTCACCCTTATCAGGGGTGCGCTCTAACCACCTGAGCTACAAGCCTATAAAGGTATTTCTGCTCGTTACTTTTTCATCAGACAATCTGTGTGAGCACTTCACGCGAATCGATATCATTAGGTAAGGAGGTGATCCAACCGCAGGTTCCCCTACGGTTACCTTGTTACGACTTCACCCCAGTCATGAATCACAAAGTGGTAAGCGCCCTCCCGAAGGTTAAGCTACCTACTTCTTTTGCAACCCACTCCCATGGTGTGACGGGCGGTGTGTACAAGGCCCGGGAACGTATTCACCGTAGCATTCTGATCTACGATTACTAGCGATTCCGACTTCATGGAGTCGAGTTGCAGACTCCAATCCGGACTACGACGTACTTTATGAGGTCCGCTTGCTCTCGCGAGTTCGCTTCTCTTTGTATACGCCATTGTAGCACGTGTGTAGCCCTACTCGTAAGGGCCATGATGACTTGACGTCATCCCCACCTTCCTCCGGTTTATCACCGGCAGTCTCCTTTGAGTTCCCGACCGAATCGCTGGCAACAAAGGATAAGGGTTGCGCTCGTTGCGGGACTTAACCCAACATTTCACAACACGAGCTGACGACAGCCATGCAGCACCTGTCTCAGAGTTCCCGAAGGCACCAAAGCATCTCTGCTAAGTTCTCTGGATGTCAAGAGTAGGTAAGGTTCTTCGCGTTGCATCGAATTAAACCACATGCTCCACCGCTTGTGCGGGCCCCCGTCAATTCATTTGAGTTTTAACCTTGCGGCCGTACTCCCCAGGCGGTCGATTTAACGCGTTAGCTCCGGAAGCCACGCCTCAAGGGCACAACCTCCAAATCGACATCGTTTACAGCGTGGACTACCAGGGTATCTAATCCTGTTTGCTCCCCACGCTTTCGCACCTGAGCGTCAGTCTTCGTCCAGGGGGCCGCCTTCGCCACCGGTATTCCTCCAGATCTCTACGCATTTCACCGCTACACCTGGAATTCTACCCCCCTCTACGAGACTCTAGCTTGCCAGTTTCAAATGCAGTTCCCACGTTAAGCGCGGGGATTTCACATCTGACTTAACAAACCGCCTGCGTGCGCTTTACGCCCAGTAATTCCGATTAACGCTTGCACCCTCCGTATTACCGCGGCTGCTGGCACGGAGTTAGCCGGTGCTTCTTCTGCGAGTAACGTCAATGCGCTGCCGTATTAAGACATCGCCCTTCCTCCTCGCTGAAAGTGCTTTACAACCCGAAGGCCTTCTTCACACACGCGGCATGGCTGCATCAGGCTTGCGCCCATTGTGCAATATTCCCCACTGCTGCCTCCCGTAGGAGTCTGGACCGTGTCTCAGTTCCAGTGTGGCTGGTCATCCTCTCAGACCAGCTAGGGATCGTCGCCTAGGTGAGCCATTACCCCACCTACTAGCTAATCCCATCTGGGCACATCTGATGGCGTGAGGCCCGAAGGTCCCCCACTTTGGTCCGTAGACGTTATGCGGTATTAGCTACCGTTTCCAGTAGTTATCCCCCTCCATCAGGCAGTTTCCCAGACATTACTCACCCGTCCGCCGCTCGTCACCCAGAGAGCAAGCTCTCTTGTGCTACCGCTCGACTTGCATGTGTTAGGCCTGCCGCCAGCGTTCAATCTGAGCCATGATCAAACTCTTCAATTAAAAGCTTGATTTGCTTCAACTCGTGAAGCGATGCTCAAAGGTTACTGCATGAATTTTACTTCAGTAGTCACTCTTCAAGACTTGATATTTTTTCGCATCCGAAGATGCTGGATATCGTCTTGTGGAGTGCCCACACAGATTGTCTGATAAATTGTTAAAGAGCAGTGAGTTAGCCGCGTTGGCTTGCTAACTCGAGGTGGCGTATATTACGCCTTCCTCTTTCAGAGTCAACCCTAATTTTCAGGATTTTTTCTCTGCGACCCCCGGATACTCTGTGAAGTTGTTCACATGTTCCGTGTCGATGGAGGCGCATTATAGGGAGCCGGTTCAGAATGACAAGGGTTAATATGCATTTTTTATCTGACCGCTCACTATTCATTCGTAACGCCTATTAAACCCGCTTTTTGATGGCTTCCGGCAGGTCGGCCAGGCTGTTTAACACCCAATCGGCCAGTTTCTCGCCTTGTTCCGTCACCGGCTTGCCGGTGCGCACCAGCACCATAGTGCCGACGCCGGCCGCGATCGCCGCCTGCATATCTTCCGGTTTGTCACCTACCATATAGGAAGCGGCCATATCGATGTTCAATTCCTGCTGCGCCTGCAGCAGCATGCCCGGCTGCGGTTTACGGCAGTCGCACACCTGGCGGTACTCTTCCTGGCTCGCCTCCGGGTGATGCGGGCAGAAATAGATGCCGTCGAGGTCGACGTCGCGATCGGCCAGCGACCAGTCCATCCATTCGGTCAGATACATAAACTGGTCTTCGCTGAACATGCCGCGTGCAATGCCGGACTGGTTGGTCACCAGGACCAGCGCAAAGCCCATTTTTTTGAGTTCGCGACAGGCGTCAATCACGCCATCGATAAATTGGAAGTCGTCGATTTCATGGACATAGCCATGGTCCACGTTAATCGTGCCGTCACGATCGAGAAAAATTGCTGGAACGCTTTGTGTCACCGGTTTGCTCCTGAGGGCCTGAATACGCCGACAGTATCGCATGTTTTACCGGGTACTGAGAACGCCGTAGAGCGGTGTTGATCGTTGACTTAGACGTCTAGACGCCTTAACATCTGAGCATACCTTGGTTCCACGCCAAGGTTTACTTTTATCTAGCCACGGGCAACCACGCTAAAATAAGAAGAATATGATTAAACTTTCTAACATCACCAAAGTGTTCCAGCAGGGTTCGCGCACCATTACCGCGCTCTCTGACGTGACTCTTCACGTCCCTGCCGGGCAAATCTACGGCGTTATCGGCTCTTCCGGCGCCGGTAAGAGCACGCTGATCCGCTGCGCCAACATGCTTGAGCGACCGACTTCCGGCCAGGTGCTGGTCGACGGGCAGGATCTGACCTCTCTGTCGGAAAGCGAACTGACGCGCGCACGCCGCCAGATTGGCATGATTTTCCAGCACTTTAACCTGCTGTCTTCCCGCACGGTATTCGGCAACGTCGCGCTGCCGCTCGAGCTGGACAACGCTTCGCGCGCCGATATCAAGAAGCGCGTCACCGAACTGCTCGAACTGGTGGGGCTGGCGGACAAACACGACGCCTACCCGGCCAACCTGTCCGGCGGCCAGAAGCAGCGCGTGGCGATCGCCCGTGCGCTGGCCAGCAATCCGAAGGTGCTGCTGTGCGATGAAGCCACCAGCGCGCTGGATCCGGCCACCACCCGCTCCATCCTCGAACTGCTGAAAGACATTAACCGCCGTCTGGGCCTGACCATTCTGCTGATCACCCATGAAATGGACGTGGTGAAACGCATCTGCGACCAGGTCGCGGTGATAAGCCAGGGGCAGCTGATTGAAAAAGACAGCGTCAGCGAAGTGTTCTCGCACCCGAAAACCCCGCTGGCTCAACAGTTCATTCAGTCCACCCTGCATCTGGATATCCCGGAAGACTATGCCAAGCGCCTGGCGCCGGAACGCCAGGGCGATCGTCAACCGCTGCTGCGCCTGGAGTTCACCGGCCAGTCGGTCGATGCGCCGCTGCTGTCCGAAGCCGCCCGCCGCTTCAACGTCAACAACAACATTATCAGCGCCCAGATGGATTATGCCGGCGGCGTGAAATTCGGCGTGATGCTGGCGGAGCTGCACGGCAGCGACGAAGACGCGCTGGCGACGATTAAATTCCTGCAGGAAAATCAGGTAAAAGTAGAGGTTCTGGGTTATGTCTGAGGCAATGATGTGGTTAATGGCGCGTGGCGTGTGGGAAACCGTCATGATGACCTTTGTCTCCGGCTTCTTCGGTTTCGTGCTCGGCCTGCCGGTTGGCGTGCTGCTGTACGTGACTCGCCCGGGGCAGATCATCGCCAACAATACGCTGTACAAAATCCTGTCCGGGCTGGTGAACATTTTCCGTTCCATCCCGTTCATTATCCTGCTGGTATGGATGATTCCGTTTACCCGCATGATCGTCGGCACCTCGATCGGCCTGCAGGCGGCGATCGTGCCGCTGACCGTCGGCGCTGCGCCCTTCATCGCCCGCATGGTGGAAAACGCCCTGCTGGAGATCCCGTCGGGCCTGGTGGAAGCCGCGCGCGCCATGGGCGCCACGCCGATGCAGATCATCAAGAAGGTGCTGTTGCCCGAAGCCCTGCCGGGCCTGGTCAACGCCGCCACCATTACCCTGATTACCCTGGTCGGCTATTCGGCCATGGGCGGCGCGGTGGGCGCCGGCGGTCTGGGGCAGATCGGCTATCAGTACGGTTATATCGGTTATAACGCCACAGTAATGAATACCGTATTAGTATTACTGGTAGTGCTGGTCTATTTGATTCAGTTCTGCGGCGATCGCATCGTCAAGGCCGTCACCCATAAATAGTTTTCACAGCAACTGCGCTGCTATCTGTTCATAGATTTCAGAGCCTGGCCAACAAGGCTGCGGTTTGAAAGATATAGGGTAAAGCGTATTTATAATGCGAGTCTAATGAGGAAGGGATATGTCGTTAAAATTTAAATCCATCGCGGCAATCGGCGCACTGATCGGCACTCTGGCTCTGGCAGGCTGCGGTCAGGATGAAAAAGATCCGAACCATATCAAAGTCGGCGTTATCGTCGGCGCCGAACAGCAGGTCGCTGAGGTGGCGCAGAAAGTAGCGAAAGAAAAATACGGTCTGAACGTCGAGTTGGTGACCTTCAACGACTACGTGCTGCCTAACGAAGCGCTGAGCAAAGGCGATATCGACCTGAACGCCTTCCAGCACAAGCCGTACCTGGATCAGCAAATCAAGGATCGCGGCTACAAGCTGGTGCCGGTCGGCAGCACCTTTGTTTACCCGATCGCCGGTTATTCCAAGAAAATCAAATCGCTGGACGAACTGAAAGAAGGCTCCCAGATCGCCCTGCCCAACGATCCGACCAACCTGGGCCGCTCGCTGCTGCTGCTGCAGAAAGTGGGCCTGATCAAACTGAAAGACGGTGTCGGCCTGCTGCCAACCGTGCTGGACGTGACCGAGAACCCGAAAAACCTGAAGCTGGTAGAGCTGGAAGCGCCGCAGCTGCCGCGTTCCCTGGACGATCAGCAAATCGCCCTGGCGGTGATCAACACCACCTACGCCAGCCAGATTGGCCTGACGCCGGCGAAAGACGGTCTGTTTGTTGAAGACAAAGACTCGCCTTACGTCAACCTGCTGGTTGCCCGCGAAGACAACAAGGATGCGGAAAACGTGAAGAAATTCGTTCAGGCCTACCAGTCTGACGAAGTGAACGAAGCGGCCAACAAAATCTTTAACGGCGGCGCGGTTAAAGGCTGGTAAGCGCTTAAGCGCCAAATTTGTTCCTATAATTGCAAGACGGGCTACGGCCCGTCTTGTTATTTCCACCATAGATTGCTTCAATAGCGCCACTTTCATTAAGGCAGAGGAATCTCAATGCGTGTTTTACCTCTCTGTTTGTTAGCGCTCGCGCTGGCCGGATGCTCATCGCAACGTATCGCGCCATCCTCAACAAACAGCACCAGCAAACCGGCGGCAACCGCACCGGCCAAGACCACGCCAGCGGCGCGTCCGGCTCCGGTAAAACTGTACAAAAGTGCAGAAGAACTCGTGGGCAAGCCTTTCCGCGATCTGGGCGAAGTCTCCGGCGAATCTTGCCAGACCACCGTGCAGGACTCGCCGCCAAATCTGAATACCGCCCGCAAACGCATGCAGATCCGCGCCTCTTACATGAAGGCCAACGCGGTGTTGCTGCACGATTGCCAGATTGTCAGCGGCGTCGCCGGCTGCTATCAGCAGGCCGTATGTCAGGGCTCGGCGCTTAACGTCTCGTCCAAATGACCGAATTTGTCTTCAATCAGATCGGTACTATCCGTTCACCGTATAAAGAAAAATTCGCCGTTCCCCGCCAACCGGGGTTAGTCGAAGACGGTGGCGGAGAGCTGGTGCTGCTGCCGCCTTATAATCAGGCGGAAGCGGTGCGCGGACTCAGCGATTTCAGCCATCTGTGGGTGATGTTTATTTTTCATCAAACCCTGGATGGCGGCTGGCGGCCGACGGTGCGCCCGCCGCGCTTGGGCGGCAATGCCCGGATGGGCGTGTTCGCCACCCGCTCGACCTTTCGCCCCAACCCGCTCGGCATGTCGCTGATCGCGCTGAAAGGCGTGCGCGCCCGGGGCGGTGAAGTGGTACTCGAGCTGGGCAGTCTCGATCTGGTCGACGGCACGCCGGTGGTGGACATCAAGCCTTATCTGCCGTTTGCCGAGAGCCAGCCGCAGGCCCGCGCCGGGTTTGCCCAGGCCGCTCCCGTCGGCGATATGCCGGTGCATTTCACGCCGCAGGCCGAGCGCCAGCTGAAGCGGCACCAGGCGCAATATCCGCAGCTGCGGCGTTTTATCAGCCAGGTGCTGGCGCAGGACCCTCGCCCCGCCTATCGTAAAGGGGAGGAGGCCGAACGGGAGTACGCCGTCTGGCTGCTGGATTTCAACGTGCGCTGGCGAGTGGTGGATCGGCAAACCGAAGTGTTGTCACTCGACCTGCGTTAAAATTCCGCCGTCTCTCTTTTGACGACCCGCTCGCGCTGGTAAACTAAACCACTTTTGTCGCTTTTGGCCGCCACTCTGGCAGCCCGATGCAATTTGCAGTTCTAACGGAACCAAAACACCATGCGTACTAGCCAATATCTGCTCTCCACCCTGAAGGAGACACCTGCCGATGCCGAAGTGATCAGCCACCAGCTGATGCTGCGCGCCGGGATGATCCGCAAGCTGGCCTCCGGTCTTTACACCTGGTTGCCGACCGGCCTGCGCGTTCTGAAAAAGGTTGAAAACATCGTTCGCGAAGAAATGAACAATGCTAACGCGATCGAAGTTTCCATGCCGGTGGTTCAGCCTGCCGACCTGTGGCAGGAAAGCGGCCGTTGGGAGCAGTATGGCCCCGAGCTGCTGCGCTTTGTCGATCGCGGCGACCGTCCGTTCGTGCTGGGCCCGACGCATGAAGAAGTGATCACCGATCTGATCCGCAACGAAATCAGCTCGTACAAGCAGCTGCCGCTGAACTTCTTCCAGATCCAGACCAAGTTCCGCGACGAAGTGCGCCCGCGTTTCGGCGTAATGCGCTCCCGCGAATTCCTGATGAAGGATGCCTACTCCTTCCATACCACGCAGGAATCGCTGCAGGCCACCTACGACGCGATGTACGAAGCCTACAGCAAAATCTTCAGCCGCATGGGTCTGGATTTCCGTCCGGTGCAGGCCGATACCGGTTCGATCGGCGGCAGCGCCTCGCATGAATTCCAGGTACTGGCCGACAGCGGTGAAGACGACATCGTATTCTCCACCGGCTCCGACTTCGCCGCCAACATCGAGCTGGCCGAAGCGGTGGCGCCCGCTCAGCCGCGTGCGGCCGCCAGTGAAGCGCTGCGCATCGTCGACACGCCAAACGCCAAAACCATCGCCGAGCTGGTCGAGCAATTCCAGCTGCCGGTGGAAAAAACCGTCAAGACGCTGCTGGTGCGCGCCGCCGAAGAGAGCGGCCACCCGTTGGTCGCCCTGCTGGTGCGCGGCGATCACGAACTGAACGAAGTCAAAGCCGAGAAGCTGCCACAGGTTGCCACACCGCTGACCTTCGCCACCGAAGAAGAAATCCGCGCCGTCGTCGGCGCCGGCCCGGGCTCGCTGGGCCCGGTCAACCTGCAGGTGCCGGTGGTTATCGACCGCAGCGTGGCGGCGATGAGCGATTTCGGCGCCGGCGCCAACGTCGACGGCAAACACTACTTCGGCATCAACTGGGAGCGCGATCTGCCGCTGCCGCAGGTGGCCGATATCCGTAACGTAGTGGAAGGCGACGCCAGCCCGGACGGCCAGGGTACGCTGCTGATCAAACGCGGTATCGAAGTGGGCCATATCTTCCAGCTCGGCACCAAGTACTCGGAAGCGCTGAAAGCCACGGTTCAGGGTGAAGACGGCCGCAACCAGCTGCTGACCATGGGTTGCTACGGCATCGGGGTGACCCGCGTGGTGGCTGCCGCCATCGAGCAGAACCACGACGACCGCGGCATCATCTGGCCAGACGCGATCGCGCCTTTCCAGGTCGCTATCCTGCCGATGAACATGCACAAGTCCTTCCGCGTGCAGGCGCTGGCCGAAGAGCTGTACAACACCCTGCGTTCCCACGGCATCGACGTGATCCTCGACGACCGTAAAGAACGTCCGGGCGTGATGTTCGCCGATATGGAACTGATTGGCGTGCCGCACTCTATCGTCATCGGCGATCGCAACCTCGACAGCGAAGAGATCGAGTATAAAAACCGCCGCATCGGCGAGAAACAAATGATCAAAACCGGTGAAATCGTTGATTTCCTGCTGGGGCAGATCAAGCGCTGATCGTCAGGCAATAAAAAACCCGCCTCGGCGGGTTTTTTTATGTCTGTTATTTGCTGTCGCAGTTTTTGCTGCGGTCGAAGACAATCTTGCCGTCCGGCACCAGCGCCTTCTCGATCTGCCCCTCTTCCATCGAAGGCTGCACGCTGAAGTGCGCGTTGAAGGTCAGGAACACCGGCTCGCCCGGCGTTTTATACGCTTTGGCGTAACCCTGCTCCAGCGCGATGTTGTTGTCTATCTGGAAGGTCTTGCCGGTGGCGCAGTCTTTGAACACCGCCGCATCCGCCATATAGGTATAGCTGCCCTTCAGCTGCATCGGCGTTTTAGGCAACGGCTTCTCGACCGGATCCAAACGGTAGTTCAGCGTCGATTCGATAGGCGCCCCGCTTTGATCCAGCATCTCCAGGCTTTTGCCCGCCGGGCGGAAGTAACGCTTTTCGCCCTTGCTGTCGGTCAGCACCAGCTTGTCCGCGGTGCGCGCCCATTTGCCGTAATCGGCAAAGGCCTGGTCGCCGTCTCTGCTGCCGCGGTAGGTTTCCTGCAGCACGAAGGTGCCGTCTTCATCCAGGAACAGCGCGGTGTCGATGCCTTCGCAATCGGCGCAGGGCAACAGGCCCTGATAGCTTTGCTGCATCGGCTGCAGCGGTTGTTCCTTCGGCTGATAATGATTGTTGCATCCCAACAACGAGAGCGCCCCTGCCGCCAAAAACAGGGCTATCGTAATTTTCTTCACAGTTATTCTCCTACTGTGTTCATGTATTTCCTAAGTGCGGATCTTGCCGCGCAGCGCCTTGGTGGCGCCTTTACGTACCTTGCCTTCCAACCGGCGTAATTTGGCCCCTTTGCTGGGCTTGGTCGCCTTGCGCGCTTTTTCCACCACCATCGCCTGTTGAATCAGCGCCGCCAGCCTGGCCAACGCCGCTTCACGGTTTAATTCCTGGCTGCGATATTCCTGCGCTTTGATAATCACCACGCCGTCAGCGGTAATTAAATGGTGATTAAAGGCCAGCAGCCTTTCTTTATAATACTCTGGCAGGCTGGAGGCCCGGATGTCAAAGCGCAAATGGATCGCCGTTGAGGTTTTGTTCACGTGCTGCCCGCCCGCGCCCTGCGCGCGGATGGCGGTCAATTCCAGTTCATTGTCCGGTATGGCTACGTTTCTTGACAGTTCCAGCACCGGTCACACCTGCGCCTGTTGCCACTCGGCAAACTGGATTTCCAGACTATTCTGAGCATCGGACAGCCAAATAGTTCCCTCCTGCAGCGTGGCTTGCAGCTGCATATTGCGGCTGGCCAGCGCCGCGAGCCGCCCCAGCTGTTCATCATCGAGAAAACGCACGCTGAGATTCTTGTAGCCGGCTACCTTGCTTTGCATGCCCTGCCACCAGACGTGCCCGGCGCGCTCGCCATAGGCGTACAGCACCACGCGCGGCGACTGGTTGCAGGCCTTTTTGATGCGTTTCTCATCCGGCAGCCCCATTTCGATCCACATTTCCAGCCCGTTGTGATCGTTGCGCCGCCAGATCTCCGGCTCGTCTTCGGCGCTCAGGCCCTTGGTGAACACCAGCCGTTCGTCGGCGTGGCAGATCCAGGCCAGCAGGCGCAGCATCATGCGCTGTTCGGTTTCGGAAGGATGCTGTGCCAGCGTCAGGGTGGCGTCGTGGTAGAAATGACGATCCATATCAGCGATATTGACCGCGGCTTTATAAATGGTTGCTTTCAACGCCATGGGTGACCTCATAATTATCAGGCCACATTGTACTTGATTTGGCCGGTCCGCAGCCAGCGCGGCCGGGCAAAGCGCGGTGCGAAAGGCGCGCTGAGGTGCTAATAACTCCACAACAGCTGTGCTATAGTCGTCTAGGATAGGGTAAAACTCCGAGAGCCTGCGCCTCATCGCTATATCGGTCTTCGATGACGCAGAGGTTCTCAAGGGAGGAAACTGTGCAACAATACTGTGAGTTAGTACGCCGTTTTTACGCCGAGATTGGCAGTGGAGATCTCGGCTACGTGCCTGATGCGCTAGCATGTGTGTTAAAGGCATTGGACGCTGTCGCTGCGGATAACGCGCTACCGTCCTCCGTTAGGGAACAGGCGGCCTTTGCCGCCGCTAACTTATTGGTGAGCGACTATGTTGATGAATGATGAGTATCAACCCATCAATTGCGATGACTACGACAACCTGGAACTCGCCTGTCAGCATAAACTTATTCTGAAGCTGGAGTTACGCGACGGAGAAGTGATCGAAGCCAAGGCCATCGATCTGCTGCAAAAAAAGCGCGTTGAGTATCTGACCATCGAGCAGAACGGTAATCAGCGCGATCTGCGCCTGGACCACATCGGCAGTTTTAGTCATCCGGAAATCGGTACCGTCGTCGTCAGCCTTTCCGACTGATAACCGCGGTAGCCCCATCCCAACAGGGCAGCCAACGGCTGCCCTCGTCATTTAGGACTTCAGGCCGGCGTAATAGGCCGCCAGATCGGCAATATCCGCGTCCGACAGCCCGGACACATAGGCTTTCATCACCTCGGCCTGGCCGCCGTTGCGCTCCCCTTTCTTATAGGCCTGCAGCGCGTGCTGCAGATACAGGGCGTTCTGGCCGGCCAAATTGGGGTACATCGGCACCTTGACCTTGCCTTCCGCGCCATGGCAGGCCATGCAGCCGGCGGACTTCTCCTTGCCGGCGGCCGCGTCGCCCGCCGCCATCGCGGGCAGGCTGAACAGACCGGCGGCCAACAGCATCACACGGACAAACCTCATCATTGCTCCTCTCGATTATTATTTTTATCCCAGCGCAGCCGCCACGGCTGCGCGTCCGGCGGCACCAGGCCGGCTTCGCAAACGAACGCGCCCAGCGCGGCGATCAGCTGCTCGTCATAGTAGATCAACGGAATGCGGTCACGCAGCCAGGGGGCAATGCCCAGTTCCTGCCACAGCTTTTTGATCGGGCGCGAATGAGCGCGGCCGACGATGCGCACCGCGCCCCGAGCGCCGAAACGCACGCTGACCCGCTGCGACGCCAGCGGCGCACGCAGTTGCACCTCGCCTTCACCGCTGATTAAACGGCCCAGCCCGTCCGGCAGCGTCAAAGGCGCGTCGCCGCGCCAGTCCAGGCGGATATCGCGCAGCGCCGCCAGCGGCGGCAGCAAATACAGCCGGCCGCGGAAACGCCGGATCTGATACTGCCCCGGCTGCAGCTGCGGCTCGGCGTCCGCCCGGCTGAGCGCCACCTCCTCCCACAGGCGCTGCAGCTGCTCGCGCGAAGGCATGCTGACGTTAAACCGCGCTATCCAGCGGCGCAGCAGGGCGAAGCGCCGCGCCGGCGAACAGCTCAGCAGACCGTCGATCGCCAGCGAGCCATCATCCGCCAGCAGGGAGCGCAGCTGTTCCGCCAGCAGCTCGTCCAGCAGCTGCTCCTGTTCGGCGCACAGGCTGGCGCTGCGGGCCACCGCGGAAGCAAAGTGCGGCCAGCGCCGATTGAGCAGCGGCAGCACCTGCAGCCGCAAAAAGTTGCGATCGAAACGCGGGTCCCGATTGCTGTCGTCGTCTATCCAGGATAATCGGTGCTGCTGCGCATAGGCTTCCAGCTGCCGGCGCGAACAGCCCAGCAACGGCCGCAACAGTGCATGGTCACCCAGCGCGCCGCGCGCCGCCATCGACGACAAACCGGCCGGGCCGCTGCCGCGTTTGAGCGCCAGCAGAAAGGTTTCGCTTTGGTCGTCGAGGTGCTGAGCGGTAATCAGGGCTTCGTCGGCCTGCAGCATGGCGCCGAAAGCCGCGTAACGCGCCGCGCGCGCCGCCGCTTCGATGCCGCCTTCGCGGGCATCCACCCGCACCCGCTGCACCTTCAGCGCCACGCCCCAGGCGGCGCATTGCCGCTCGCAGTGTTCGGCCCAGTCGTCGGCAAAGGCGCTCAGGCCGTGATGCACGTGCAGCGCCCGCAGCTGCAGCGCCGGGCGCTGCTGCGCCAGCAGGTGCAACAGCACGCTGGAATCCAGACCGCCGCTGAACGCCACCAGCAGCTTTCGGCAATCGCCCAGTTGGTCCGCGACCTGAGTCGCTAATTGATTGGTATCCATTGATAGGCTTTGTCACTTCCACATTGCTGCACGTTAACCCTTATAGCTCATACAATTCCAGCGGCAGCCCATCGGGATCGCTGAAGAAGGTGAAACGGGACTGGGTGTAGGGATCGACGCGCACCGGCTCGCACGCCACCCCGGCCGCCTGCAAATGGGCGATGGCTTGCTCGATGTCGTCGACGCTGAACGCCAGGTGGCGCAGGCCGCAGGCCTCCGGCCGGCTGACCCGAGCCGGCGGCGAAGGGAAGGAGAACAGCTCGATGCTGTATTGGCCGTTGAGCGCCAGATCCGCCTTCCACGAATCGCGCTCTGCGCGATAAAACTCGTCCAGCAGGGTAAAACCGAGAATATCGCAGTAGAAATGCTTACTGGCCGCGTAATCCGAGCCGATGATAGCGATATGATGCACCTGACGTAATGCCAGCATAATGAGTCCCCACGTTTTATCTGATGAGGCACGGTAGCTGGCGACGCGGGCGAGGTCAACGGCAAAAACGGCCGCGAACAGGCGAGCGCCAACCGGGCTATTCCCGCGGGTCTTTCAGCACCTTCACCAGATAGCGGCCATCCTCGGTCAACCGGGCGCCGTGAATGTCGGTTTCGAACCCCGGATAACGCTCGCCGATCGCGCACAGCATCAGCAGGAAATCGAGCACCGCCCTGCTCTCCTCGGTGATCATTTCTCCCGGCATCACCAGCGGCACGCCCGGCGGATACGGCAGGATCATGTTGGCCGCCACCTTGCCCACCAACTGGTCCAGCTCGCAGGTTTCCACGTTGCCGCGCACCTGCTGTTGGAACATCTGGTGCGGCGTCAGCTTCATCTCCGGCAACACGTCGAACGCCCGCTGCATCAGGCGCGGAAGATCGTGTCGGCAAATCAGCCGATGGATGCCGGCCGCCAGATCCTGAATGCGCATATTGCGGTAAAAATCGGGATCCTCGGCGTACAGATCCGGCAGCATGTTCTTCACCCGCAGGTTGAGATCGTAGGCGCGTTTGAAATCGGTCAGGCCGCGCAGCAGGCTCATCGCCTTGGTTTTATCGATGCCGATGCTGAACAGGAACAGCAGGTTGTAGGGGCCGGTTTTCTCCACCACGATGCCGCGTTCGTCGAGGTATTTCGCCACCAGCGCCGCCGGAATGCCGCTCTCCTCCAGCGCGCCCAACGGGTTCATGCCGGGCGTCAGGATCGTCACCTTGATCGGATCGAGATACATATGATCGCTGTCGGTTTGGCCGAAGCCGTGCCAGTTGTCATCAGGATCCAACGGCCAGCACTGCGCCTGATCGATCTCTTCCGGCTGCCAGATGTCGAAGAACCAGCTGTCGCTCTCTGCGCGCAGCCGCCGCACCTCGCGGCGAAAATGCAGCGCGCGCTCCACCGAACGGTTGATCAACCGCCGCCCCGGATTGCCGCGCAGCATGGCGGCGGCGGTTTCCATCGACGCCACGATGCCGTAATTCGGCGAGGTGGTAGTGTGCATCATATAGGCTTCGTTAAAGGTGCTTTCATCGTAATCCCCTTTGATGTGGATCATCGAGGCCTGCGAGAAAGCCGCCAGCAGCTTGTGGGTCGACTGGGTTTCGTAGAAAACCTTGCCGGGCACGCGATCGCCGCTCATGCCGCTCTTGCCGTCGTAGATCGGGTGGAAATGGGTATAGGGCACCCAGGCGGAATCGAAATGGATCGACGGCACATCCAGCGTCTGCTTGATGTAATCGGTGTTGTACAGCAGGCCGTCGTAGGTGGAGTTGGTGATCACCGCATGCACCGGCCAGCTGGCGTTGGCGGTGGCGGCCACCCGGGCGGCGATGCTGGCTGAGCCGAACTCGCGCTGCGGGATGCCGCCGAGGATGCCGTAGGCGTTGCGCAGCGGGCGCAGATAGACGGGCACGATGTCGCTCATCATCAACAGGTGACACAGCGACTTGTGGCAGTTACGGTCAATCAGCACCGTGCTGCCGGCCGGCGCCGAGTACATGCCGACAATCTTGTTGGCGGTGGAGGTGCCGTTGGTCACCAGATAACTCTGCTCGGCGTTGAAGGTGCGGGCGATGTACTCTTCCGCCTCCAGATGCGGCCCGGTATGATCCAGCAACGATCCCAGTTCGGTTACCGAGATCGACACGTCGGCCTTCAGGGTGTTGGCGCCGAAAAAGTCGTAGAACAGACAGCCCACCGGGCTTTTCTGAAAGGCGGTGCCGGCCATGTGGCCCGGGGTGCAGAAGGTGTATTTGCCTTCGCGCACGTAGTTGAACAGCGCCTTGGTCAGCGGCGGCGTGATGGTATCTATGTATTCTGCGGTGTATTGTTGGATGCGCTGCGCGATATCGGCCGCCGCATTCAGGCCGTACTCGAAGAAATACAGCACCATGCGCATTTCATGCAGGCTGACGTCGAAGGTGGAATGGGTATTGATAAAGGCGTACAGCGGCAGATATTCGTTCAGCTCGTTGATTTCGCTGCACAGCTCCAGGCTGTAGTCGTCCCAGTCGAAAATCACCCCGCAGATGCGCGCATTGGCCTCGATCAGCTTCAGCAGGTCGCCGCTGTCCTTTGGATAGACCAGTTGAAACCCCATTGCGGCCAGCGCGGCGTGGAGCTCGCGAATGGGCTCATCTTTGTAATAAACGCCGGTCGGGCTCATGATCGCGATGATGTTCATCGGCTGCTCCAGTCAGTTAACCGCCAAACCGCTATGACAACATGAAAATACTGCGGTGTGTAGCCAAAAAAAAACCGCCCGAAGGCGGTTTCATGCAGCGCGTGGCGGAACTCAGCAGTAGCCGTAGTTCATCAGGCGCTGATAGCGGCGGTTGAGCAACTCTTCGTTGTTCAGGCCGTCGAGATCTTTCAGGTCGGCCAACAGCTGCGCTTTCAGTGAAGCGGCCATCGCCGGCACGTCGCGGTGGGCGGAACCCAACGGCTCCGGGATCACCGAGTCGATCAGCTTCAGCTCTTTCAGACGCGGCGCGGTGATGCCCATCGCTTCCGCCGCCAGCGGCGCCTTGTCGGCGCTTTTCCACAGGATCGATGCGCAGCCTTCCGGTGAAATCACCGAGTAGGTGCTGTACTGCAGCATGTTCACCTTGTCGCCCACGCCGATCGCCAGCGCGCCGCCGGAGCCGCCCTCGCCGATGACGGTGCAGATGACCGGCACGTTCAGACGCGACATCTCGCGCAGGTTGCGCGCGATGGCTTCAGACTGGCCGCGTTCTTCCGCGCCCACGCCCGGATAAGCGCCCGGGGTGTCGATGAAGGTGATGATCGGCAGCTTGAAGCGGGAGGCCAGTTCCATCAGGCGCAGCGCCTTGCGGTAGCCTTCCGGCGCCGGCATGCCGAAGTTGCGGCGGATTTTCTCTTTGGTCTCGCGGCCTTTCTGATGACCAATGATCATCACCGGGCGACCATCCAGGCGCGCAATGCCGCCGACAATCGCTTTGTCGTCGGCGTAGGCGCGATCGCCGGCCAACTCTTCGAAGTCGGTAAAGATGTGTTTGATATAATCCAGGGTATAAGGACGGCGCGGGTGGCGTGCCAGTTGGGCAATCTGCCAGGCCCCAAGATCGGCAAAAATCTTGCGCGTCAGCTCAACGCTCTTTTCACGCAGGCGCTGAACCTCTTCGTCCAGATTAATATCTAATTTTTCGTCTTGACGGCTGACTGCGGTCAGCGAGTCAATTTTCGCTTCCAGCTCTGCAATCGGCTGTTCAAAATCAAGAAAATTCAGACTCATAACATTCCTATTTTAGTCAAATTCCAGTTCCACCTGCTCATTGCCTACCAACGTCCGCAAGTCTATCAACAAGCGGTCGGTGGGCGTTACGCGCCAGGTTGCGCCAAAACGCAGCTTGGCCCGCGCATCTTCCCGTTGATAGTAGAGATGCACTGGAATCGTCCCCGATCGATGGGGTTCCAACGACTGGCGGAGACGGTTCAAAAGCTGGTCATCAATTTGCCTGTCCGTCAGCGAGATAGCAAGCCCGCGAGCGTATTTTTCACGGGCTTCACTGATGTCCATTACCTCGCGGGCCATCATTTTAAGCCCGCCGCTAAAGTCATCAAAGCTGACCTGTCCACTGGCGATCAGGATACGGTCTTTTTCCAACAAATGCTGGTATTTTTCTAGCGCCTCGGTGAATAACATCACCTCCAGACGGCCCGAACGGTCGTCCAGCGTACAAATGCCGATGCGGTTGCCGCGCTTGGTCACCATCACCCGCGCGGCGACCACCAGCCCGACGGCGGTAGTCATCTTGCCCCGGTCCGTCGGGTGCATGTCTTTCAAACGCTGGCCACCGGCATAGCGTTCGATTTCCTTCAGGTACTGGGTGATCGGGTGGCCGGTGAGGTACAGCCCCAGCGTCTCCCGTTCGCCGTCCAGCACCACCTGCTCCTGCCACAGCGGCACGTTGGCGTAGGATTGCTCCACCTGCTCCGGCGCTTCCGCCAGCACGCCAAACATATCCACCTGGCCGATAGCTTCGGCTTTGGCATGCTGATCGGCCGCCTTCAGCGCGTCGCCCAATGAGTTCATCAGCGCGGCGCGGTGCGGCCCCAGGCGGTCGAACGCCCCGGACATGATCAGCTTTTCCAGAATGCGGCGGTTCAGTTTCTTGATGTCGGAACGCGCGCACAGGTCGAACAGGTCTTTGAAATAGCCCTGTTCGCCGCTGTTGCGCGCTTCGATGATGGCTTCGATCGGCCCCTCGCCCACGCCCTTGATGGCGCCGATGCCGTAGACGATTTCACCTTCGTCGTTGACGTGGAAGTGATACTGCCCGCTGTTGATGTCCGGCGGCAGGATTTTCAGCCCCATGCGCCAGCATTCGTCCACCAGCCCCACCACCTTGTCGGTGTTGTCCATATCGGCGGTCATTACCGCCGCCATAAACTCGGCCGGGTAGTGCGCCTTCAGCCACAGCGTCTGGTACGACACCAGCGCATAGGCGGCGGAGTGCGATTTGTTGAAGCCGTAACCGGCGAATTTCTCCACCAGGTCGAAGATTTTTACCGACAGCTCGCCGTCGATGCCGCGCGATTTCGCGCCGTCTTCAAAGCCGCCGCGCTGCTTGGCCATCTCGACCGGGTTCTTCTTGCCCATGGCGCGGCGCAGCATGTCCGCGCCGCCCAGCGTATAGCCGGCCAGCACCTGGGCTATCTGCATCACCTGTTCCTGATACAGGATGATGCCGTAGGTCGGTTCCAGCACCGGCTTGAGCGATTCGTGCTGCCATTGGATATCCGGGTAGGAAATCTCTTCGCGCCCGTGCTTGCGGTCGATGAAGTTATCCACCATGCCGGACTGCAGCGGGCCGGGGCGGAACAGCGCCACCAGTGCGATCATGTCTTCGAAGCAGTCGGGCTTCAGACGTTTGATCAGGTCTTTCATGCCGCGCGATTCAAGCTGGAACACCGCGGTGGTTTCCGAGCGTTGCAGCATGTCGAAACTTTTCTTGTCATCGAGCGGGATGGCGGCGATGTCGATCGGCGGTTCGCCGCTCTTGGCGCGACGGGCGTTGATCATCTCCAGCGCCCAGTCGATGATGGTCAGGGTGCGCAAACCGAGGAAGTCGAACTTCACCAGCCCGGCGTATTCCACGTCGTTCTTGTCGAACTGGGTGACCGGATGATGCCCTTCGGCGTCGCAGTACAGCGGCGCAAAGTCGGTTATCTTGGTCGGCGCGATCACCACGCCCCCGGCGTGTTTGCCGGCGTTGCGCGTCACCCCTTCCAGCTTGCGCGCCATGTCGATCAGCGCCTTGACCTCTTCGTCGGCCTCGTAAATTTCCGGCAGCTGCGGTTCGGCGGCAAAGGCCTTTTCCAGCGTCATGCCCGGATCGGGCGGCACCAGCTTGGAGATGCGATCGACGAAGCCGTAAGGGTGGCCCAGCACGCGGCCCACGTCGCGGATAACCGCTTTCGCCGCCATGGTACCGAAGGTGATGATCTGCGAAACCGCTTCCCGGCCGTACATCTCCGCTACGTGCTCGATCACCAGATCGCGCTTCTCCATGCAGAAGTCGACGTCGAAATCGGGCATGGATACGCGTTCCGGGTTCAGGAAGCGTTCGAACAGCAGGTCAAACTCCAGCGGATCCAGGTCGGTGATTTTCAGCGCGTAGGCCACCAGCGAACCGGCGCCGGAGCCGCGGCCCGGGCCGACCGGCACGTTGTTGTCCTTCGACCACTGGATGAACTCCATCACGATCAGGAAGTAGCCGGGGAACCCCATCTGGTTGATCACCTTCAGCTCAATGTCCAGACGCTCGTCGTATTCCGGGCGGCGCTGGGCGCGCACTTCAGGATCGGGGAACAGGAACTCGAGGCGCTCTTCCAGCCCTTCCTTCGACTTGAGCACCAGGAAATCTTCGGTGGTCATATCGCCGGTCGGGAATTGCGGCAGGAAGTATTCACCCAGGCGGATGGTCACGTTGCAGCGTTTGGCGATTTCGACGCTGTTCAGCAGCGCTTCGGGAATGTCGGCGAACAGTTCGCACATTTCGTCTTCGCTGCGCATATATTGCTGCGGACTGTAGTTGCGCGGGCGCTTGGGATCGTCCAGCGTGAAGCCATCGTGGATGGCGACGCGGATCTCATGGGCGTCGAAGTCGTCTTCCACCAGAAAACGCACGTCGTTGGTGGCCACCACCGGTAAACCGCGCTCGGTGGCCAGCGCCACGGCGGCGTGCAGGTAGTTTTCCTCGTCCGGGCGACCGGTGCGGATCAGTTCCAGATAGTAACTGTCGGGGAAATACTGCCGGTAGAAATCCAGGCACTGCTCAACCTGCGGCTGGTTGCCGCGCAGCAGGAACTTGCCGACGTCGCCGTGGCGCGCGCCGGACAGCAGCAGCAACCCTTCGCGGTGTTCTATCAGCCAGTCGCGATCGATGATCGGCCCGGCGGCGCCGTAGCCGCGCTGGTAGGCGCGGGAAATCAGCAGCGTCAGGTTCTGGTAGCCTTCGTTGTTGGTGGCCAACACCGTAAGCTGCGCCAGCTCGTCGCCCAGCACGTCGCTTTGCACATGGAAGTCCGCGCCGATGATCGGTTTGATCCCGGCGCCGTGCGCGCTGCCGTAGAACTTGACCAGGCCGCACAGGTTGGTGAAGTCGGTAATGGCCAAAGCGGGCATGGCTAAGGCAGCGGCTCTTTTCACCAAGGGTCCGATCTTGGCCAATCCATCAATCATGGAGTAGTCACTGTGGACGCGCAGGTGAATAAAACGAGGTTCGGCCATATCCAGATACCTGAATGAAGGGGCTCGGCGCACCGAACCCGGGTTAACTCTATCGCATTGTCTGGCCTGGGCGGCCAGACCCGCAGATTACGGCGCCAGCGCCCTTCTTACCGGGGCAAAGCTGCGGCGATGGTGCTCGGTGGCACCCAGTGCGGCCAGCCGCTCCAGATGGAAAGGCGTCGGGTAGCCTTTATGCTGCGCGAAGCCGTAATCCGGGAACGCGCGATCCAGCTCGGTCATTTCGCGATCGCGCGTCACCTTCGCCAGAATCGACGCCGCGCTGATTTCCGCCACGCGGCTGTCGCCTTTCACCACCGCCTGCGAGCGCATCGGCAGCTTCGGGCAGCGGTTACCGTCGATTAAAACCATGTCCGGCGCGATATGCAACCCGGCGACCGCACGCTGCATCGCCAGCATGGTGGCGTGCAGGATGTTCAATTGGTCAATCTCGTCCGGCTCGGCGCGCCCCAGGCTCCAGCAGAGCGACTTGGCGACGATTTCGTCATACAGCGCCAGCCGGCGTTTTTCACTGAGCTTTTTCGAGTCCGCCAGGCCCTGGATCGGCTGCGCCGGATCGAGGATCACCGCGGCGGTTACCACGGCGCCCACCAACGGGCCGCGGCCCACTTCATCCACGCCGGCAATCAGCGTTGCGGCGGGATAGATAAAGGGTTCAATCATGCTTTCGCCAGCTCCAACACAGCCTGAGCGGCCTGTTCATCGGCACCGCAACGGATGCTTTGGTGCAAGGTAAGGAAGGTCTGCTTCAGCGTTTCGGTCTGCGGGCTGTCTTCCAGCAGCGGCATCAGCGCGGCGGCCAGCTTGTCCGGCACGCAGTCGTGCTGCAGCAGTTCGGTGACGATTTCTCGGCCGGCGAGCAGGTTGGGCAGCGAGACGTAAGGGGTCTTCACCAGCCGCTGCGCCAGCCAGAAGGTAAACGGCTTCATCCGGTAGCCGACGACCATCGGACATTTGGCCAGCATGCACTCCAGCGCGGCGGTGCCCGACGCCAGCAAGGCTGCGTCGCTGGCCACCATCGCCTCGCGCCCCTGCCCGTTCAGCAGGTGCACGGTCAGCTCCGGCGCCACCTCGGCCTTGATGCGTTCGAACTGCTCGCGCCGCTTGGCGTTGACCAGCGGCACCACCACTTCCAGACCAGGATAGCGGGTGCGCAGCAGCTGCGCGGTTTTCAGGAAATCGGCGCTCAGCATCTCGACTTCGGCACCGCGGCTGCCGGGCAGCAATGCCAGGCAGCGGGCCTGCGGGTCGATGCCCAGCTCGGCGCGCGCCGCCAGCCTATCCGGCTGCAGCGGCATGGCGTCCGCCATGGTGTGGCCGATAAACCGACAGGGAACGTTGAAGCGATCGTAAAACGCTTTTTCGAAAGGGAGAAAAGCCAGCACCAGATCGGTGGCTTTGCCAATTTTGAAAACGCGCTTTTGGCGCCAGGCCCAAACTGACGGGCTGACATAGTGAATGGTGCGAATGCCGCGCTGCTTTAGGCGGCCTTCCAGCGTGATGTTGAAGTCCGGCGCGTCGATGCCGACAAACACGTCCGGTCGCAATTCGCTGAAGCGCCGGGTCAGATCCTTGCGGATCTTCAACAGGCGCGGCAAACGTTCCAGCACTTCCACCACGCCCATCACCGCCAGCTCTTCCATTTCGTACCAGGCTTCACACCCTTCGGCCTGCATCAGCGGGCCGGCGACGCCAACAAAACGCGCGTCGGGAATCTGCGCCTTGAGCGCGCGGATTAAACCGGCGCCGAGAATATCACCGGAGGTTTCTCCGGCGACCAATCCGATAGTCAATGGGCGATTTGGCATAGGTCAGCGAATGATACCGCGGGTTGAACGGCCGAAGAAATCGAGGTACTGCTGCACCACCGGCTGTTCTTTAGCCAGCGCTTCGATTTCCGCTTTCGCCTCATCCAGCGTTTTTTCGCTGCGATACAGGATTTTGTAGGCATTGCGGATCGCCTGCATTTCATCCTTATCGAAGCCGCGGCGCTTCAGGCCAACGGCGTTGACGCCGAACGGCGTCGCGTGGTTGCCCTGCGCGATGACGAAAGGAGGCACGTCCTGAGCAACCCCGGAGCAACCGCCGACCATCACGTGCGCGCCGATAATGCAGAACTGGTGGATCGCCGTCATGCCGCCGATGATGGCGTGATCGTCCACTTCCACATGGCCCGCCAGCGTGGCGTTGTTCGCCAGCACGCAGGCGTTGCCCACCACGCAGTCATGCGCGACGTGCACGTTGACCATCAGCAGGTTGTCATCGCCCACTTTGGTCAGGCCGGTGCCCTGTGCGGTACCGCGGTGAATGGTGACGCTTTCGCGAATGCGATTGCGATCGCCCACTTCAACGCGCGTCGGCTCGCCCGCGTACTTCAGATCCTGATTCACTTCACCAATGGAAGCGAACTGGTAGATCTCGTTATCGCGGCCGATTTTGGTAATGCCGTTCACCACTACGTGGGATTTCAGTACCGTGCCAGCGCCGATTTCCACCTGGGAGCCGACGTAGCAGAAGGGACCGATATGCGCACCAGCGCCGATAACGGCGCCTTCTTCAACAATCGCGCTAGGATGGATAAAGGCGGTTTCGTCAATCACGGATTAAGCCTCCCGGCTGCGGGCACACATCATGGTTGCTTCGCAGACAATTTTACCGTCAACGGTCGCCACGCCTTTGAAGCGCGTCAGACCACGGCGGGTTTTCTCAAAGGTGACTTCCATGATCATCTGATCACCCGGCACTACCGGACGCTTGAAACGGGCTTCGTCAATGCCGGCGAAGTAATACAGCTCGCCCGGCTCCAGTTTGCCGACGCTTTTAAACGCCAGGATACCGGTGGCTTGCGCCATGGCTTCCAGAATCAATACGCCTGGGAAAATCGGTTTACCAGGGAAATGCCCCTGGAAAAACGGCTCATTCACAGATACGTTCTTCACCGCACGCAGATATTTGTGCTCTTCGAAGTCGAGCACGCGGTCGACCAGCAAGAACGGATAACGGTGAGGAAGCAGCTCCAAAATTTCTGCAATATCCAGAGTATGAGTGTCAGTAGTCAAAATACTCTTCCTGTCTCTAAAAACTGATGGCATCAACAACACGGCCTGCGCTGACCCCAAAAGGAGATCATCATGCAGGCCGCAAATTAACAACTCTTTGCGCTTTTGGTCTCACGACCAACGCGTTTCGTTTTGTACCCAGCGTGGCGGGCGGCAATGATTAGTCTTTTCCGACTTTTCGTTCGACAGCTTTTAAGCGCTTGCTGATCTCATCGATATTCATCACCAACGCAGCGGTTTTACGCCAAACCTTGTTGGGTTGTAACGGAATGCCCGAAGAGTATACCCCAGGTTCGGTGATTGGTCGCATAACCATTCCCATTCCGGTGACAACAACCTTGTCGGCAATCTCCATGTGACCGTTGATCACACTGGCTCCGCCGATCTGGCAGTAGCGGCCGATCTTCAGGCTGCCCGCCATGATAACACCGCCGGCGACGGCAGTATTGTCGCCAATCACGACGTTATGTGCAATCTGGCATTGGTTGTCGATGATAACACCATTCCCGATCAGGGTGTTATCCAACGCGCCGCGGTCGATGGTGGTGCAGGCGCCGATCTCGACGCGATCGCCGATAATCACCGTGCCCAGCTGTGGGATTTTGATCCACTCGCCGCGTTCGTTGGCATAGCCGAAACCGTCCGCGCCGATCACCGTACCGGACTGGATCAGGCAGCGTTGGCCGATCTCGACCTCATGATAAATAGTGACGTTCGCCCACAGACGCGTACCCGCGCCGATGCGTGCGTGTTTGCCGATAAAGCAGCCCGGGCCGATAACCACGTTATCGCCGAGCAGCGCGCCCGACTCGATCACCGCATTCGCCCCGACGGCGACATTTTGCCCAAGCCGCGCTTCAGGAGAGATAGCCGCGCTAGGCGCGATATCCTGTGCGGGAGCCGGCGTGGTGTCCATCAGTTGCGCCATGCGCGCATAGGTCAGGTAAGGGTTTTTAACCACCAGCGCCGCAGATCGGCAGTGTGGTAGATCCGCCTCGGTAAGCACCACGGCGCTTGCCTGGCAGGAAGACAGCTGCTCTTGATAGCGGCTGTTTGACAAAAACGTGATTTGGCCAGCCTGTGCCGAATGCATAGAAGCAATGCCGGTGATGACGAGATCGCCATCACCGTGCAATTGTGCATCCAACTGCTGCGCTAAATCAGCCAGTCGAATTGAAAGCATGTTTTATTTAACCTGTTTCAGCACGTCGGCAGTAATGTCTTTGGAAGAACCGGCGTAGGCAACGGCGTTAGCGTCGATCACTACGTCATAGCCTTCTTTGCTGGCGACAGATTTCACAGCGTCCTGAATGCGGCTCAGGATTTTGTTGCGCTCTTCCATCTGACGGCGACGGTTGTCCTGCTCGAAAGCCTGCGCTTTCTGAGAGAACTGCTCGCGCTGCGCCATCACGTCTTTTTCCAACTTGCTGCGTTCGCTGGCTTTCATGGTAGCGCCATCACGCTGCAGACGCTGCATTTTGGTCTGAAGGCTACGCTCCATGTTCTGGAGTTCGCCCGCACGGCCTTTAAACTCGTTTTCCAGCTGTTTAGCCACGGTTTCACGTGCTGGCAGCTGTTGGAAAATGCTGGAGACGTTAACGACAGCGATGTTATCTGCTGCCTGAACGCCAGCTGAAGCAGCCATTGCTAAACCGAGGCCTGCGGCACACAACCACTTTTTCACTATAAACTCCTTACCATCACCCATTTGTGTCATATGACACTTGAAGTACACAATCTGCCAGACTTATCCCGCCAAACAATGAGAATCGTCTCTCTCTGCAAACGGGCGCCTGGCATTTGCGATTCTTAATAACTGCTCTGCCCAGAGGCGAGACCCGTTACCAGGTCTTACCAATGTTAAACTGGAACTGTTCGGACTTGTCGCCCTCGTAATCTTTGAGCGGGTTGGCGTAAGAGAACACCAACGGCCCCAGCGGCGACATCCACTGCAGCGCGATACCGGCGGAAACGCGAATGTTGCTCGCCTTGCTGTAGTCAGGCACGTCGTACATACGGGTCTGGTCGGTATTCTGCCAGTTGGTGTCCCACACGGTGCCCGCATCCACGAACAGGGAAGTCCGCACCGAGTTGGCGTATTTCTCGCTGATGAACGGCGTCGGGGTAATCAGCTCCAGGCTGGCGACCGCCATGGCGTTACCGCCCACCGCGTCGTCGGAATTACAGATGCTCTGACGCGTCGTCGTGCTGCCGGCATTGTACTGGCAGTTATACGAGTTGGAATTGTAGTACACCGCCTTCGGACCGATGGTGTTGGACTGGAAGCCGCGCACGGTGCTCGAGCCGCCGGCGTAGAAGTTCTCGTAGAACGGCATTTCCTTGCCGCCCAGACCATCGGCGTAACCCAGACGGCCACGGCCCAACAGCACCCAGGTGCGGTCGTCGTTGATTGGCACGTACTGCACGCTGTCCAGCGTCACCTTGTAGTATTCGTTGTCCGAGCCTGGAATGGTGACCTTGCCGTTCAACGTGGTGCGGTTGCCCGAAGTAGGGAAGTAACCGCGGTCCAGGTTGTTGTAGGTCCAACCCAGGTTCAGCGTAAAGTCGTCTGCGGAATAGCTGGCGCGATCGGTGGTGTTCGGATCCAGACCCATAGAGTCCAGATAACGCCACATGGCGATCTGCGGCTGCATGTTCGACAGGCCGTTATGCACATAGCCCAGACCGGTACGCAACGAGTTGTTTTCGTTGATCGGGAAGCCCAGTGTGCCGTCGATACCGTAACTCTTGTTGGTATAGTCGGACAGGTCCGCGTCATCCGCTTTAAAATCGTTGTAGAAGATACGGCCGCCCAGGCTCACACCGTCAACGGTGAAGTACGGGTTGGTGACCGACAATTCGGTATAGGTCTGGTAGTCGTTCTTGGTGCCGCTGATGCCGACAGAGTAGCCGGTACCCAGCCAGTTGTCCTGCTGCACGCCCGCCTGGAAGCTGACGCCGCTCTCGGTGCCGTAACCGACGCCGAAGTTGAAGGTACCGGTGTTGCGCTCCTTCACCTTGTAGGTGACGTCAACCTGATCGGCGGTGCCCGGCACGCGCTGGGTTTCGACATCGACCGTTTCGAAGTAACCCAAACGGTTCAGACGCTCTTTACCCTGCTCGACCTGGGCGTTGCCCAGCCAGGCGCCTTCCATCTGGCGCATTTCGCGGCGCAGTACGGAATCTTTGCTGGTGTCGTTGCCTTCGAACTTGATGCGGCGCACGTAGAAACGGTTGCCCGCATCGACGTTGACGTGCAGCTTGACGGTTTTATCCGCGTCGTTGATTTCAGGCTGGGTGCCGACACGCGGGTAGGCGTAACCATAACGGCCCAACATCGTCTTGATGTTGTCTTCCATTTTGGTCACTTTGCTGCCGTTGTACAGTTCGCCCGGCTCGATCTTGGTCAACTGGGCGACCTCCGCCGAGTGGCCCGCCAGATTGCCGTTCACCACCACGTCGGAAAGCTTGTACTGCTCGCCTTCGGTAATGTTGATGGTGATGTAGATGCCTTTTTTATCCGGCGTCAGGCTGACCTGGGTAGAATCGATATTGAAGCGCGCGTAACCGCGATCCAGATAGAAGCTGCGCAGGGTTTCGAGATCGCCCGCCAGTTTCTGTTTCTGATATTTGCGATCGCCGACCAGGTTCCACCACGGCACTTCGTCACGCAGCTGGAAGCGCGAGATCAGTTCGTCGTTGGTGAAGGCATGGTTGCCGACGATGTTGATTTGCTGAATCTTGGCGGAGACCCCTTCCGTGAACACCAGTTTCAGGTCGACACGGTTGCGCGGCAGCGGCGTCACTACGGCTTTCACCGAGGCGCTGTATTTGCCGACGCTGTAGTAGAAGTCTTCCAACCCTTTTTCGATGCTGGAAATGGTGGTGCGGTCGAGCGCCTCGCCAACCCGGACGCCGGAGGCTTCCAGGTTCTGCTTGAGCATGTCATCCTTCACCGACTTGTTGCCGGAGAAAGTGATGCTGGCGATGGTGGGACGTTCCTTAACCTGAACAATCAGCGTATTACCATCGCGCAGCACGCGAACGTCCTCGAAGTTGCCGGTGGCAAACAAGGCACGGATGGTATTACTGATATCATCATCAGTGACGGTATCGCCTACGCGAACCGGCATGTTGAGTAACGCCGCACCGACGGCGACCCGCTGCAGGCCTTCGAAATGAATGTCTTTCACTACGAACCCGTCTGCACCGTATACGGTGGCGCTGCCAAACAGCAGCGACGCTATGAGCAACTTTTTCATCGCCATCGTTGTTATGCGTTCTTCCTAACCTATCCCCGCCCCTAAAGGCGAGAAAAATCATTGAAAAGTGCAAGACCCATCAGCAGTACCAGCACGATCGAACCTATGCGGTAGCTGTAGTCCTGTACTCGCTCGGAAACCGGCCCACCCTTCAGCTTTTCTATCGCCAGGAAGAGGAGATGCCCACCATCTAACACCGGTAATGGGAACAGGTTGATGATCCCCAGGTTGACGCTAATCAACGCCAGGAACATCAGATAATACACGAACCCGACCCCGGCTGACGCCCCTGCTCCCTGTGCAATCGAAATCGGGCCACTCAGGTTGTTCAGCTTTACATCACCGGTTATTAATTTACCCAGCATGCTGACCGTCAGCCGCATCAGCTGCCAGGTCTTGTCTCCGGCCTGATACAGCGCCGGGAACGGTCCATACTGACGAATCGTCTTATACTCGTCCGGCAGCGGCAGCACTTTCGGAATGATGCCCGCAAACCCCACCGATTTGTCTTTTCCCACCGGCTTTGTATCCGGTATCAGCGTCAAAGACAAGGGGGCGCCGTTTCTTTCGATCTCCAAAGCCAGCGGCTGACCCGGGCCGTCGTGAATACGCTTGACCAGCGTTTGCCAACGACCCAGCAGTTGACCATCGACTTTAACGATCCTGTCCCCCGCTTGCAAACCCGCCTTTTGCGCCGCCGAATTCGGCTGCACTTCGGCCAGCACTGATTCTATCTGCGGACCGCGCGGAATAATACCCAGCGCGACCACGGGATCCTGTTTGTCCGGCTCAAAGTTCCACTGGCGTAAATCCAGGGTTTTGGTCACCTGCTGCGAAGAGCCGAACGGCGCAACGCCCACTTCGGTTTGCGCGTCGCCAATCTTCGCCACCAGCGCCAGACGAACTGATTCCCAATCAGGCGTTTCGATACCGTCAACCGACTTTAGTTCCATTCCCGGCGAAATTTCGGCCTGTGCGGCGATGGACTGCGGCGAGATTTCACCGATGACCGGACGGAAGCTGGGAACGCCGATGATGAACACCAGCCAGTACGCAAGGATAGCAAACAGGAAGTTGGCGATGGGGCCGGCGCTGACGATCGCCGCGCGCTGCCAGACGCTTTTGTTGTTGAAGGCCTGATGACGGAATTCCGGCGCGACGGCGTCGACCCGCTCATCCAGCATCTTCACGTAGCCGCCCAGCGGGATGAGCGCGATGACGTACTCGGTGCCCTGGCGGTCGGTGCGGCGCCACAGGGCGCGGCCGAAGCCGATAGAAAAACGTTCAACGCGCACGCCGCAGCGGCGAGCGACCCAAAAGTGCCCGAACTCGTGCACGGTGATTAACACACCGAGCGCCACCAAAAACGCCACCAGGTTCCAGAGCACGCTGAACATTATCCCTTCACTCCCCGCCATTGACGGATTAAAACACTAACAGCATCAGGCAGGCAAATACCGGAACTGCCGCGGTCAGGCTGTCGATACGATCCAGTATGCCGCCATGACCCGGTATCAGATGACCGCTGTCCTTGATGCCCGCTTCGCGTTTGAACATGCTCTCGGTCAGATCGCCCAGCACCGAAGCCAGCGCGGCGATCACCGAACAGGCCAACAGGGTGGCCGGCACCACGTTCAGCGGTGCGTAGCGGCCGAACAGCCAGGAGATCACCGCCGACGTCACCAGCCCGCCAATCAGCCCTTCCCAGGTCTTGCCCGGCGAGACCTTCGGCGCCAGCTTATGCTTGCCGAACAGTTTGCCGAACATGTAGGCGCCGGAATCCGCGCCCCACACCAGCAGCATCACGTACAGCAGCCACCAGGCGCCGGTAAAATGATTTTCTTCGTAGCCGAACTGGCGCAGCGCCAACATGCCCCAGAAGAACGGCACTATGGTCAGCAGGCCGAACAGCAGGCGCAGCGGGCGCGAATTACGCCAGATGGCCGCCGAACCGGGATAAAACAGCACCAGCAGCAGCGCGGCCAGCCACCAGGCCAGCGACAGCCACAGCGGGCCGCCCACCTGAGGCAGATCGACGGAATGATGGTAGGCGGGGACGCTGAGCATCATCAGCGCCAGCAGAAAACCGCACAGTATCGCCAACCAGATGCGCTGCGGGCGGGAGGTAAAACCGGCCAGTTGGCCCCACTCCCAGGCAGCTAACATGCACACCACGAGCGTTACCAGGGCAAAAGCCACCGGCGGCAGCAAAAACAGCGCTGCGATAACGATCGGAATTAAAATCAGAGCAGTTATGAGGCGATACTTCAGCAAAAGTTCCCCCTAGGACGCATTGGCGCCGATAGGTGTTGTTCCCCCGAAGCGACGCTCACGTTGTGCAAATGCATTCAGCGCACCTTCAAAGACAAGTTCATCAAAATCAGGCCAGAGTACATCAGTGAAGTAAAGTTCGGCATAGGCAATTTGCCACAGCAGGAAGTTACTGATGCGGTGTTCGCCGCCGGTGCGAATAACCAGGTCCACCGGCGCTAAATCGCTCATGCAAACCCGCTCGCTCAATAACTCTTCGCTGATCTGGTCCGGACGCAGCACGCCGTCCTGCACCTGCTCAGCCAGTTCCCTTACTCCCTGAATGATATCCCAACGGCCACCGTAGTTGGCGGCGATGTTGAGCGTCAGGCCATCGTTATTTTCCGTCAGCTGCTCCGAGCGATGGATGCGCTCTTGCAAACGCGCGCTGAAACGGCTGATATCACCGATCACGCGCAGCCTGACGTTATGTTTATGCAGGCTTTTTACTTCGCTATCCAGGGCGCGGACAAAAAGCTCCATCAACGCGGAGACTTCCTGTACCGGGCGGTTCCAGTTTTCGCTGCTGAAGGCATAAAGCGTGAGTGCATCCAAATGGTTGCTGGCGGCAAAGCTGACCGCGCGGCGCACCGATTTCACCCCTGCTTTATGACCGAAGACACGTAACTTGCCCTGACGTTTGGCCCAGCGTCCGTTGCCGTCCATGATGATGGCGACGTGGCGTGGCCCAGAAAGGGATGGATTAGCCTCTTGTTGATTTGCGGACGACATAACTCGTACTTATTTCCTCAATAGAAATATAACTGCCTTTCCGGAACATCAGGCCCTTACGCGCAAAAAAAGCCGTGTGCCCGACACGGCTTTGCAGTCTGCCCCAGCGATAGCCGGCCAACGCCGGCTCGCCATCGGCATTCAGGATGCCAATCAGGCCATTATTCAACGGTATAACCGCTGACAAGTGGCGCAGACTATACCACCTCAGCAGGGCATGAACAAACGGCCCCACTGCGGCACGCGCGAATTACGAACAAAATCGGATAATAACCGTTATCAACCGCGCAGCGAGCTGACAGCCTCGTTGGCCGCCGCGCGCGCCTGACGATCTATTTCTAAGACCGCATCGATGCAGGACGGTTCCTGCAGCGACAGACGCTCCACCACCCGGCGGTTGACGTCGGCGATGTCGGTGAAGCGAATCTGCGCCTGCAGGAACGCCGCCACCGCCACTTCGTTGGCCGCGTTAAGCGCGGTGGTCGCCGCCTGGCCTGCGTCAAAGGCTTCTATCGCCAGATACAGGCAGGGGTAACGCTCGCGTTCCGGCTCGGCAAAGGTCAACGACCCGATGCGGCAGAAATCCAGCGCGGCCACGCCGGAACTGACCCGCTGCGGGTAAGCCATGGCGTGGGCGATCGGCGTGCGCATGTCCGGCGTGCCCAGTTGGGCCAGCACGCTGCCGTCGGCATAGCGCACCATCGAGTGGATCACCGACTGCGGATGCAGGATCACTTCCATTTGTTCGGCCGAGGCGTTAAACAGCCAGCGGGCCTCAATATATTCCAGACCTTTGTTCATCATGGTGGCCGAGTCCACCGAGATCTTGCGGCCCATCGACCAGTTAGGGTGGGCGCAGGCCTGATCCGGCGTCATCGCGGCGAACTGTTCCAGCGGCGTGGTGCGGAACGGGCCGCCGGAACCGGTAAGCACGATGCGCGAAACACCATGATCGTCCAGTGAAGAGTATCCCAACTGACGCTGAATGCTCTCAGGCAAACTCTGAAAAATCGCGTTATGCTCGCTATCCAGCGGCAGCAACTGCGCCTGGCTCTTTTGCACCGCGTCCATAAACAGGCGCCCGCAGGTCACCAGCGACTCTTTGTTCGCCAGCAGCACCTGCTTGCCGGCGCGGATCGCCGCCAGCGTCGGCAGCAGGCCGGCGGCGCCGACGATCGCCGCCGTCACCTGGTCGACGTCGCTCAGCGCGGCCAGCTCGCAGGCAGCTTGTTCACCCGCCATGACTTCGGTGGCGACGCCGTTTTCCGCCAGGATAGCGCGCAGCTCGCGCGCCGCGTTTTCATCCGCCATCGCCGCATAGGCCGGGCGGAACTCCATGCACTGCTGCGCCATCACCGCCACGTTGCGGCCGGCAACCAGCGCTTTAATCGCGAAACGCGCGGGATTTTCCCTGACCACGGCCAGGGTGCTGGTCCCTACCGAGCCGGTCGAGCCTAGAATAGTCAGTTGCTTCATGAGTTCACTCTGAATAACTGTCTGATGAGATCGAAGGGGATCCAGTGTCTAACCTTGGACACCGCTTGTCCATGATCTTTCAGTACGTTGAAACGGGATCTGCGCCACAAAAAACAAAGCGCCGCCCAGGCGACGCTTTTTTATGCGCGATGCTGATTAGAAGTCCATCAGCTCTTTTTCTTTGTCCGCCAGCGCGGCATCAAGCAGCTTGATGTAGGCGTCGGTCATTTTCTGAATATCGTCCTGAGAACGACGATCTTCGTCTTCGCTGATTTCTTTGTCTTTCAGCAGCGCTTTCACCTTGTCGTTGGCGTCGCGGCGCACGTTACGCACGGCTACGCGGCCCTGCTCGGCTTCGCCGCGCACCACTTTGATCAGATCCTTGCGGCGCTCTTCGGTCAGCGGAGGAAGCGGAACGCGGATCACGCTGCCGGCGGAGCTCGGGTTCAGACCGAGATCGGAAGACATGATGGCCTTCTCAACCGCCGACCCCAACGAGCGGTCAAACAGGTTGATCGCCAGGGTGCGGGAATCTTCAACGGTCACGTTGGCCAGCTGGCGCAGCGGGGTAGCGGCGCCGTAATATTCCACCATGATGCCGTCCAGAATGCTTGGGGAAGCACGGCCGGTACGAACTTTGCTGATTTGGTTTTTGAATGCTTCGACGCTTTTTTCCATGCGTGCATCGGCATCTTTTCTGATTTCATTAATCACGTTGCGAACCCTTGGAAGCTGGTTACTTGGCAGGCGATACCTCAAGTATAGCCCGTGAATTGTACTCGGAGAGCGCACGGCGCCAGGCGTCATCCGCTCCGCTAAATCCTTATTTGCTGATCAGCGTACCTTCGTTCTCACCCATCACCACGCGGCGCAGCGCGCCAGGCTTGTTCATGTTGAACACGCGGATCGGCAGACCGTGATCGCGCGCCAGCGTAAACGCCGCCAGGTCCATCACTTTCAGCTCGCGCTCCAGCACGTCCTGATAGGTTAACTGTTCGTACAGCGTCGCATCCGGGTTTTTAACCGGATCGGCGGAGTATACGCCATCCACTTTGGTGGCTTTCAACACCACGTCCGCTTCGATCTCGATGCCGCGCAGGCAGGCGGCGGAGTCGGTGGTGAAGAACGGGTTGCCGGTACCGGCGGAGAAGATCACCACGCGGTTGTTGCGCAGCAGGCTGATCGCCTCGGCCCAGCTGTAGTTGTCGCACACGCCGTTCAACGGGATTGCCGACATCAGGCGGGCGTTCACATAGGCACGGTGCAGTGCATCACGCATAGCCAGGCCGTTCATCACGGTAGCCAGCATTCCCATGTGGTCGCCCACTACGCGGTTCATGCCGGCCTGAGCCAGCCCCGCGCCGCGGAACAAGTTCCCGCCGCCAATAACTACACCGACCTGAATTCCCAGTTCGACCAGCTCTTTCACTTCCTGAGCCATGCGATCCAAAACGCTTGCGTCGATACCAAAACCTTCTGCACCTTGCAGGGCTTCGCCACTCAGTTTGAGCAAGATACGCTGATATACGGGTTTTGCATTGGTTGCCATGGTGTTCTGTCCTAAGAAGCAGTATTAGTGTTGGGGATTTCAGCCGATGAAACGCGTCTGAGGTGAGTATAACGCCACAGAGCCTGCCACCGGTGTAATTCTGGCTGGATAGTATGGAACCGCCAAACGGCGGTTCCATTGGCAGTCATTAAGACTGTTTGCTCATTGCCGCAACTTCGGCAGCAAAGTCGGTTTCGACTTTAACGATGCCTTCGCCCACTTCGAAGCGGATGAAGTTGATCACGTCAGCGTTGTGCTCTTTCAGCACCTGGCCAACGGACTTGCTCGGTTCGATAACGAAAGGCTGACCGGTCAGAGAAACTTCGCCGGTGAATTTCTTCATGCGGCCTTCAACCATTTTCTCTGCGATTTCTTTCGGCTTGCCAGACTGCATGGCGATGTCCAGCTGAACCTGGTACTCTTTCTCAACCACTTCTGCAGACACATCTTCAGGCTTAACGAATTCTGGCTTGCTCGCCGCAACGTGCATGGCGATTTGCTTAACCAGCTCTTCGTCAGCGCCTTTAGCCGCGATCAGAACGCCGATGCGCGCGCCGTGCAGGTAGCTGCCCAGCACGTCGCCTTCCAGGGCTGCGATGCGGCGAATGTTGATGTTCTCACCGATTTTTGCCACCAGAGCAACACGCTCTTCTTCGAATTGCGCTTTCAGCACGTCAACGTCGGTGATTTTGCCGGCAACGGCGGCGTCCAGCACTTTGTCGGCGAATGCCTGGAAGCCCGCGTCTTTAGCAACGAAGTCAGTCTGGCAGTTAACTTCCAGGATCATGCCGTAGTTGCCTGCGATCTTGGTTTTGATCACGCCGTCAGCAGCTACGTTGCCTGCTTTTTTCGCCGCTTTGATCGCGCCAGATTTACGCATGTTTTCGATTGCCAGCTCGATGTCGCCGTTGGCTTCGACCAGTGCTTTCTTACAATCCATCATGCCAGCGCCGGTACGCTCACGCAGTTCTTTTACCAGAGCAGCGGTAATATCAGCCATTTCTTTTTCCTCGGTTATCTCGCACGGAGACAGTTCTCATTCAGATAAGCAAAGGGGGCCTTTAAGGCCCCCCTAACCAACATATGTCAATACCTGGTTAATAAGGGCTCAGTGACGAGCTTGCCTTATTATTCAGCTTCTACGAAGCTTTCTTCCGCCTGAACGGCCAGATCTTGAGAACGACCTTCACGGACGGCGGTAGCAACGGCAGTCAGGTACAGGTTTACTGCACGGATTGCATCGTCGTTACCAGGGATAATGAAGTCAACGCCGTCTGGATCGGAGTTGGTATCAACGATAGAGAATACCGGGATACCCAGGTTGTTGGCTTCTTTAATCGCGATGTGCTCGTGATCTGCATCGATTACGAACAGAGCGTCAGGCAGACCACCCATGTCCTTGATACCACCCAGGGAGTTTTCCAGCTTGGCCAGTTCGCGAGTACGCATCAGCGCCTCTTTCTTGGTCAGCTTGTCGAAGGTGCCGTCTTGGGACTGGATTTCCAGATCTTTCAAACGCTTGATGGACTGACGAACGGTTTTCCAGTTAGTCAGCATGCCGCCCAACCAGCGATGGTTCACGAAGAACTGGTCGCAGTTGTGTGCAGCTTCTTTTACCGCTTCGCTTGCTGCGCGCTTGGTACCAACGAACAGGATCTTGCCTTTACGGGAAGAGATCTTGGTCAGTTCAGCCAGAGCGGCGTTGAACATTGGTACGGTCTGCTCAAGGTTGATGATGTGAACCTTGTTACGAGCGCCGAAGATGAAAGGCTTCATTTTCGGGTTCCAGTAACGGGTCTGGTGACCGAAGTGAACACCGGCCTTGAGCATGTCGCGCATGGAAACAGTTGCCATGATTAAACCTCTATAGATTAGTTGGGGTTATGCCTCCACGTATCCCATAACGCCGACCCCGGCGGTGATAAATCACCTCGAGGCACCCCGGCGGATGTGCCGATACGTGTGTGTTATTTACACAATGTGAGTGCAGTTAAAGTATTTTCGGCCATTTCCGTCGTTGCCACAAGGACGCAGAGCGGATCGCCGGCGCGCTTTATACCATAAACCCGCCACCGACACCAACTTTTGTTGCGTTTGGCCGGCCGCCGGGAAATGAAATTTGGCAGCCCCCCGGCCGGGCTGATACCATGAGTCACTGCTTCTTATTGTCGACGATAACGACACCTGCGGACGAATTTCATGGCAATCTCAATTAAAACACCTGATGACATCCAAAAAATGCGCGTGGCCGGCCGCCTGGCCGCCGAAGTGCTGGAGATCATCGAGCCGCACGTCAAACCTGGCGTGACCACCGGCGAACTGGACCGTATCTGTCACGAGTACATCACCAACGAGCAGCAGGCCATCTCCGCCTGCCTCGGTTATCACGGCTTCCCGAAGTCCGTGTGCATCTCGGTGAACGAAGTGGTGTGCCACGGCATCCCGAGCGATGACAAAGTGCTGAAGGACGGCGACATCGTCAATATCGACGTGACCGTGATTAAAGACGGCTTCCACGGCGACACCTCCAAAATGTTCATCGTCGGCAAGCCGACCATTCTGGGCGAGCGCCTGTGCCGCGTCACTCAGGAAAGTCTGTATCTGGCGCTGAAAATGGTGAAGCCGGGCATTCGCCTGCGCACCCTGGGCAAAGAGATCCAGAAATTCGTCGAAGCCGAGCGCTTCTCCGTGGTGCGCGAGTACTGCGGCCACGGCATCGGCGAGGTGTTCCACGAAGAGCCGCAGGTGCTGCACTATGACGCCGACGACGGCGGCGTGGTGCTGCAGGCCGGCATGGCGTTCACCATCGAGCCGATGGTCAACGCCGGCGATTACCGCATCCGCACCATGAAAGACGGCTGGACGGTAAAAACCAAGGATCGCAGCTTGTCGGCGCAGTATGAGCATACTATTGTGGTCACTGATAACGGCTGCGAGATAATGACGTTGCGCAAGGATGACACCATCCCCAACATCATTACGCACGAGATGTAAGCGCCGCGGCCCATGGCCGCGCTGCATGATGTCACAGGCCGGCTTTTGCCGGCCTTTTTTATGGGCTGCGTATTTATGTCTGAAAACTTTCGTCAACAGGACACTCCGGCCGTCGCGCCGCGGCAGCCTGAGTATCCCAACGCTTACGGCGACGAGGAGATCAACTGCCTGGCGCTGAAGCAGCGGCTGGAGCAGTTCCAGCTTTGGCTGGCGGCGGCGTTCGACGCCGGATCCAGCGCCGAGAGCCTGGTGGCGGCGCGCAGCGATTTCATCGACCGGCTGCTGCGCCGCCTGTGGACCTTCTACGGCTTTGAGGATATTCCGGAAACCGCGCTGGTGGCGGTCGGCGGCTATGGCCGCGGCGAGCTGCATCCGCTGTCGGACATCGACGTGCTGGTGCTCAGCCAGCGCCGGCTCAACGAACAACAATCCCAGCGGGTCGGCGAATTCATCACGCTGCTGTGGGACCTGAAGCTGGAAGTCGGCCACAGCGTGCGCACGCTCGAAGAGTGCCTGCTGGAGGGGTTGGCGGATCTGACCGTCGCCACCAACCTGATCGAATCGCGGATGATCTGCGGCGACGTGGCGCTGTTCCTGCAGATGCAAAAGCACATCTTCAGCGACGGCTTCTGGCCTTCGCCGCAGTTTTTCCACGCCAAGCTGGACGAGCAGCAGGAGCGCCATCAGCGCTATCACGGCACCAGCTACAACCTGGAGCCGGACATCAAGAGCAGCCCGGGCGGCCTGCGCGATATCCACACCCTGCTGTGGGTGGCGCGCCGCCACTTCGGCGCCACCTCGCTGGACGAAATGGTCGGCTTCGGCTTCCTCACCCAGGCGGAGCGCAACGAACTGAACGAGTGCCAGAGCTTCCTGTGGCGCATCCGTTTTGCGCTGCACCTGGTGCTGTCGCGCTATGACAACCGCCTGCTGTTCGACCGCCAACTCAACGTCGCGCAGCTGCTGCGTTACCAGGGCGAAGGCAACGAGCCGGTCGAGCGCATGATGAAAGACTTCTACCGCATGACGCGCCGCGTCAGCGAACTGAACCACATGCTGCTGCAGCTGTTCGACGAAGCGATCCTGGCGCTGGACGCCACCGAAAAACCGCGGCCGCTGAACGACGACTTCCAGCTGCGCGGCAATCTGATCGACCTGCGCGACGAAACGCTGTTTATTCGTCAGCCGGAGGCCATCATGCGGATGTTCTATCTGATGGTGCGCAACCGCGAGATCAAGGGCATCTACTCCACGACGGTGCGCCAGCTGCGCCATGCGCGCCGCCATCTGAAACAGCCGCTGTGCACCATTCCCGAGGCGCGCGATCTGTTCATGGCGATCCTGCGCCATCCGGGCGCGGTGTCGCGCGCGCTGGTGCCGATGCACCGCCACAGCGTGCTGTGGGCCTATATGCCGCAGTGGGGCAAGATTGTCGGCCAGATGCAGTTCGACCTGTTCCACGCCTATACCGTGGACGAACACACCATCCGGGTGCTGCAGAAGCTGGAAAGCTTCGCCGATGCGGAAACCCGCCCGCGCCACCCGCTGTGCGTCGAGCTGTATCCGCGCCTGCCGCACCCGGAGCTGCTGCTGCTGGCGGCGCTGTTCCACGACATCGCCAAAGGCCGCGGCGGCGATCACTCGATCCTCGGCGCGGAAGACGTGCAGGAGTTCGCCGAGCTGCACGGCCTCAATTCACGCGAGACGCAGCTGGTGGCCTGGCTGGTGCGCTGCCACCTGCTGATGTCGGTGACCGCCCAGCGCCGCGACATCCAGGACCCCACGGTGATCCAGCAGTTCAGCGCCGAAGTGCAGAGCGAAACCCGCCTGCGCTATCTGGTGTGCCTGACGGTGGCGGACATCTGCGCCACCAACGAAACCCTGTGGAACAGCTGGAAGCAGAGCCTGTTGCGCGAGCTGTACTTCGCCACCGAAAAACAGCTGCGCCGCGGCATGCAAAACAGCCCGGACCTGCGCGAGCGCGTGCGGCATCACCGGCTGCAGGCGCTGGCGCTGCTGCGCATGGACAATATCGACGAAGAGGCGCTGCACCGCATCTGGAGCCGCTGCCGCGCCGACTACTTCCTGCGCCACTCGCCGAACCAGCTGGCCTGGCACGCGCGCCACCTGCTGGCCCACGACTCGACCCAGCCGCTGGTGCTGGTCAGCCGGCAGGCGACGCGCGGCGGCACCGAGATTTTCATCTGGAGCCCGGACCGCCCTTATCTGTTCGCCGCCGTGGCCGGCGAAATGGACCGCCGCAACCTCAGCGTGCATGACGCCCAGATTTTCACCAACCGCGACGGCATGGCGATGGACACCTTTATCGTGCTGGAGCCGGACGGCAGCCCGCTGGCGCAGGATCGCCACGCGGCGATCCGCCACGCGCTGCTGCAGGCCATCACCCAGCGCGAATACCAGCCGCCGCGGGTGCGCCGGCCGTCGTCCAAGCTGCGTCATTTCAGCGTGCCGACCGAGGTCAACTTCCTGCCGACCCACACCGACCGCCGCAGCTATCTGGAGCTGACCGCGCTCGATCAGCCGGGCCTGCTGGCCAGAGTGGGCGAAGTCTTCGCCGATCTCGGCCTGTCGCTGCACGGCGCGCGCATTTCCACCATCGGCGAGCGGGTCGAGGATTTGTTTATTCTCGCCGACGGCGATCGCCGCGCCCTCGACCAGGAAACGCGCAGAAAGTTGGAACAACGGTTGACAGAGGCCCTCAATCCAAACGATAAAATGTGATACAAGTAACTTTTTACCGACAACATCAGGACAGAGAACAGAATGCAGCAATTACAGAACGTTATTGAAAGCGCCTTCGAACGCCGTGCGGACATCACTCCGGCGAACGTGGACCGCGTAACGCGTGAAGCGGTAAACCAGGTGATCGGCCTGTTGGACAGCGGCGCCCTGCGCGTTGCCGAGAAGATCGACGATCAGTGGGTAACGCATCAGTGGCTGAAAAAAGCCGTACTGCTCTCTTTCCGCATCAACGACAACAAGGTGATGGACGGCGCGGAAACGCGCTATTACGACAAGGTGCCGATGAAGTTCGCCGACTACGACGAAGCGCGCTTCCAGAAAGAGGGCTTCCGCGTGGTGCCGCCGGCGACCGTGCGCCAGGGCGCATTTATCGCGCGCAACACCGTGCTGATGCCGTCTTACGTCAACATCGGCGCCTACGTCGACGAAGGCACCATGGTCGATACCTGGGCCACCGTCGGCTCCTGCGCGCAGATCGGCAAGAACGTCCACCTGTCCGGCGGCGTCGGCATCGGCGGCGTGCTGGAGCCGCTGCAGGCCAACCCGACCATCATCGAAGACAACTGCTTCATCGGCGCGCGCTCCGAAGTGGTTGAAGGGGTGATCGTGGAAGAAGGCTCGGTGATTTCCATGGGCGTTTACCTGGGCCAAAGCACCCGCATCTACGACCGCGAAACCGGCGAAGTGCACTACGGCCGCGTACCGGCCGGCTCGGTGGTGGTGTCCGGCAACCTGCCGTCCAAAGACGGTTCTTACAGCCTGTACTGCGCGGTGATCGTCAAGAAGGTCGACGCCAAGACCCGCGGTAAAGTCGGCATTAACGAGTTATTGCGCACCATCGACTAAATTAAGATAGCGGGTGATTCACCCGCTATTTTTTTGTCTGCGTTTCGTCGGCAGTCACAGTCGCAGACCCCGCTTTCCGCCATAATCGCAGTCGTGGACCCCTGAATAATGCGAGGCGGTTCGAGGTATGACGGGATATAACGATCACATAACAGAGGGCGCAGTATGTACGATAACCTGAAAAGCTTGGGCATCAATCAACCGGAAGACGTCGATCGCTATAGCCTGCGTCAAGAGGCCAATAACGACATCCTCAAGATTTATTTCCGCAAGGACAAGGGCGAGTTTTTCGCCAAAAGCGTGAAGTTCAAGTATCCGCGCCAGCGCAAAACCGTGGTGGCGGATAACGCCGGGCAGGGGTACAAGGAAATCCACGAGATCAACCCGAACCTGCGCTACGTGATCGACGAACTGGATCAGCTGTGCCAGCGCGACCAGGTGGAAGTGGATCTGAAGCGTAAAATTCTCGACGACCTGCGCCATCTCGAAGGCGTGGTGTCACACAAAATCGCCGAGATCGAATCCGATCTGGAAAAACTGACCCGCGGCAAATAATTCAGGGCCGGTTCGCCCGGCCCTTTTTTATTTCAGCAAGCTGCCCCACCGCTCCACCCAGGGGCAAGACGCCACCTCCGGCTCCGGCTGCTCCATCGCGTCTATCTCCAGCACTTCACCGATACGGGTCGCGCCCTGCTCCTGCAGCAGCGCGTCGAACGCGCGCCCGGCGCCGCAGAAATCGTCATAGCTGCTGTCACCCAACGCGATCAGACCATAGCGCAACTCCGGCTGATAGCCGACCTGATCGCGGATGGCGTGGAACAACGGCGCGATGCTGTCCGGCAGATCGCCCTGCCCGGTGGTCGAGGTGACCACCAGCGCGTAGTGCTGGCGATAAAACTGCCAGGCCTCCAGCGTGCCCTCTTCGAACAGTTTGACCTCATGGCCCTGTTCGCTGAGAATGTTTTCCGCCTCTTCCGCCACCAGCAGCGAATTGCCGTAGACGGTTCCCACGAAGATACCAACCTGAGCCATGGCTCCAACTCCCTTCATTACCTTTGAAAATTGTCAGCTATCCTGACCGTTAGCCGCACTAAACTCAACCCCGGCAAGCTCGGGGAAAACCCCCGCCCAGCCGAACTGCGCCATTACGCCCTGCCAGGGTTCATCCCAACGGGCGGAAATCTGCAGCGGTTCGCCGGTCACCGGGTGGTTCAGCTGCAGATGGCTGGCGTGCAGCATCAGCCGCGCGCAGCCGAAGTGCTGCGCCATGCCGCGGTTCTGGCGCAGATCGCCGTGCTTGCTGTCGCCGATGATCGGATGGCGAAGATGCACCATATGGCGGCGCAGCTGGTGCTTGCGGCCGTTTTCCGGCTTCAGCTCCAGCAGGCTGTAGCGCGCGCTGTCGTAGCGGCCGATGGCGACCGGCATCTCCACCTGCGCCAACGGCCGGTAGTGGGTCACCGCCGGCTGCGGGCCTTTGTCGGCCGTCGCATGTTTATCGGCGATCTTGTCCCGCTCTTCCGTCAGCGGGTAATCGAGGGTGGCCCCTTCCTGCACGTAGCCGCGCACCACCGCATGATAGGTTTTCTGCACCCGGTGTTGCTCGAACTGCTGCGACAGCAGGCGCGCCACCTCGCTGGACAGCGCCATCAACAGCACGCCGGAGGTCGGGCGGTCGAGGCGATGCACGGTGAACACGTGTTGACCGATCTGGTCACGCACCGTCTGCATCATAAACCGCGTTTCGTGGCGATCCAGCCAGCTGCGGTGCACCAGCCAGCCGGACGGTTTGTTCACCGCCACCAGGTGCTCATCCCGGTACAAAACCTCAATCACCATCTCTGTTCCTACGTAAAAGCCCAAATTCCGGCGCGAGTATAACAGGCGTGCGGCGCGGCGCTAGTTAACCCACTCGATGGTCACCAGCCGGCTGTCGGCCCGGCCGCGATCGTCCACCGCCCGGATGCGGTACTGCCCGTTGTTGACCGGCCGCCAGTCGATGGCCTTTTTGCTGGCGCTGCTGCCGAGATAGATATCGTCGACAAACCAGTACAGCGTTTTGCTGTCGGCGTCGGTCACCGCATTGAAGGCGATCTTGTCGCGCCCCTGCTGCGACTGGCGCAGGGTATAGGTGGTGTTCTTGAGCGGCGAGGTGATGCGCGGCGGGTTGCCGCCGACGGCGATGCCGTTATCCCTGCAGCGATTGAGCGGCGGCGCGCGCTTCGGCAAGCCGGCCTGGGCGAAAACGTTGGCCAGATCGGAAGGCCAGAACTCAAACACCTCGGTGCGGGTTTCGGCCGGATCATAGGGCGGGCAGGCGACTTCGCCGCTGTGAATATCCAGCACCACCGGGCGATAAACGCTGTCGACCTTGATCGGCGACTTGCCGGGAATGAACCAGGTTTTGCCCTTCTGCCGGCACCAGGGGTAGGCAGATCGCCGCTGGCCAGGCAGATATCCACCCGCCGCAGCCGCTTCGGCCAGGCGTGCTTCGGCTCCTGCAGGGCCGGATCGCTGGCGTTCACGCTGTCGACGATGTTGAAAAACAGCGGAGCGGCCGCCTCGGCGCCGACCAGCGCGTTGTTGCCCCGGCTATCGAAGTTGCCCTCCCACACCACCAGCACATAGGGTCCGAAAATCCCCACGCTCCAGGCATCGCGAAATCCCCAGGAGGTGCCGGTTTTCCAATACACCGGCAGCGACGACGAGCGCTGCGCCAGGGTATCGCCCGGCCGCCGATGCTGACGCAGCATGTCCAGCGTAATGAAGCTGGCCTCTTCGCTGAGCAGGCGCACCGGCGGCGTCTGCGCCTCGCCGCGCAGCATGCGTAACGGGCGCAGCTCGCCGCGGTTGGCCAGCAGCGCGTACAGCTTCGCCAGCTCCTGCGCCGTCACTTCGCCGCCGCCCAGCACCAGCGAGAGCCCATAGTGATTCTCGCTGGCCATATTGGCGACGCCGGCCAGGCGCAGAAACTGATAAAAGGTCGGCTGCCGCAGCTGCGACGCCACGTAAACCGCGGGAATATTGCGGCTGAAGTTCAACGCGTCGGTGGCGGTTACCGGCCCGAGGAAGCGCCGGTCAAAATTTTCCGGCGCGTAGGCGCCGAATGACGAGGGCACGTCTTTCAGGATGGTCATCGGATGCAGCACGCCCTGCTCCATGCCCAGCGCATAGATAAAGGGCTTCAGCGTCGAACCGGGAGACCGCTTGGCGTTGGTGCCGTTCACCTGCCCCTGGATCGGGCGGTTGTAATAATCGGCCGATCCCACCAGCGCCCTCACCCCCATGTCGCGGCTGTCTACCAGCAACACCGCGGCGTTGTGAATCCCCCGGCTTTGGTTGCGGGCGATGAAGGCGTCCACCTGCCGTTCGACCAAGCGTTGAAGCCGCGCATCCAGCTGGGTGTCGACGCGGGTATCCCGCCGGACCAGCTGCTGGGTCTGCCGCCGCAGCTGTTCGATAAAATGCGGCGCGATATAAGGCATCTGCTCGGGCTGGCGCAGCGCCAACGGCAGCCGAAACAGCGCCCGCTGGCTGCCGTCGGTGGCGTAGACGTTCTGCCAGCGCTGGAACAGGCGGCTGCGCGCCTGCGTCAGCGCAATCCCCAGCACGCCGGTTTTCGGCGCCAGGCGGTAGCTTGGCGACTGCGGCAGGACGGCCAGCGTCAGCGCCTCGGGCAGGGTCAGATCCCGCGGCGCCTTGCCGAAATAGATCAGGCTGGCGGCGCCGATGCTTTCGATATTGCGGCCGTAGGGGGCGTAATTCAGATAGGCTTCCAGAATGTCGCGTTTGGAATAGCTCAGCTCCAGCTGTAGGGCGCGCAGCACCTGCAGCAGTTTGCCCCCCGGCGTGCGGGTGTTGAGATGCCAGCGCATGCGCGCCAGCTGCATGCTGATGGTCGAACCGCCCTGCATCTTGCCGCCGGCGACGTAGCTGCGCCAAAAGCCGCGCATCAGGCCGATCGGGTTGAATCCGGGGTTGTAGTAGAACCAGCGGTCTTCGTGCAGCAACAGCCCGCGCACCGCCAGCGGTGACACCGCGTCGAGCGGCGTCCACAGACGATAGCGTTCGTCGTTGGCCAGGGTGATGCGCAGCAGGGCGCCGTGACGATCGTAATAAACGGATGACAGGGGCAGGCCCCGAGACAGCGGCGGATGCGGCCATAGCCGAATGGCGGCCAGCGTCAGCGCCAACAAAAATACCGCCATCAGGCCGTTTTGCAGCCAGGGTGTTTTCAGGATTTTCATGCGTTCTCACTGCCCCGGCGCCAGACGCTTGCCTGGCGCCGATCGCCGCCTAGGGGTTGTCAGCCGGCACCACCACCAGCTTACCGCTGCCGACCGACATGGCCTGCACTTCACGATCGTACATGGCTTCGCCGTAGGCCGGCGGAATAACAAAGCTGCCGGTATTGGTGGCCTTGATCTGATAAACGAACTCCTGCACCGCGGTGCCGGCGCTGCCGTAAATGATCACCCGGTCTTCGCGGATATCGCTGTAGTCCGGCGCCCAGCTGGAGCCCGCGGCGGCCAACGGCGACCGCCAGCCGCCGGCCGCGTCGCCTTCGCCCTCTTCGCCGCCCGCCTCCGGCGGCGTTTGCTGCACCACTTCGAACCCGCCCGGCAGCAGATCCACGATCGCCAGATTGCTCTGCCCCTCTTTGGTATTGGCGCGGATTTTCAGATGCACGTTGACCTTCTGCCCCAGCCGGACCTGCGCCAAGGGTTTGCCCTGCTCATCGGTGTAATCTCGGGTGATCTCCAGGCCGCGCGACAGCGCCTTCTGCGGTGCCGCCAGGTCATAACCCGACTGCGTCACCACGTACCAGGCCGGCGCACCGCCCTCGTTGCTGAAGCGCAGCGCGGCGGCGTCAGCGGTAAACCGCCCCTGAGCGAACAGCCCCTGCAGCGCCGCAATGCCCCGCGGCTGGCCGCCCCGATCGAGTTGGGCGATGCCCAGCGCGCCTCCGGCGGCAGGCTGCGCCGTCACCTGGGCCGAATAGCTCTCCAGCGCCAGGATGCTCATCGCCGAGGAATAGGTGGTGTAGCGCTCTTCTTTCAACGCCCGCACCATGTTCTCCAACACCTGAGGCGGGATCGACGCCACCTTCTCCGGGAAGTGGCGGGTAATCAAATAGAGCCGCGTCGCATCCTGCACCAGCGGATCGAAATAGTTCTGCGTCCACCAGGCCTGGTCATAGGCCTTGCTCAGCTGCTGCCAGCTCGGCTGCAGCAACGCGGCCGCCTCGTCATCCATCTTCAGCAACCGATAGGATGACGCCAGATACAGCGCGCTCAGGTCGGTTTTCCAGTGGTCCGGATAGCGTTTTTGCAGCGTATCCTGCACCGCGGCCAGCGAGTTGGTGGTCACTTCCCCCTGGCGCGTCAGCAGATAGACAGCCCAGCTGCGCAGACGCAGCAGGTACAGATCGTCAAAGCCGCTGGCCGCCAGCTCGCGCAGCGCGCCGTTGGCTTCGTCGAGCATGCCCTCCGGCAGCGCATAGCCGGCCTCTTTCGCCTCCAGCAGGTACTGCACCACATAAGGCGTGACGAAAGGATCGGCGTCCGGCGATGACCGCCAGGCGCCGATCGCCCCGCTGTCATTCTGGCGCGAGCGCAGCACGCCAAGCAGAGTATTCAGCTGTTTGCCGACCTCCGCCTGGCTCAGCCCGCTCTGCATTTCCGGATGGCGACTCTGCAGCATCAGCGGGATGGCGCGGCTGACGATCTGTTCCGAGCAATAATAGGGGTAATCCGCCAGGTACTGCGCCAGCCCGCGGGTCAGCACCAGCGGCGAATGGGATACCGCCGCCCGGCGCTGCGCATAGGCGTCGAACATCTGGCGCAGGCCGTCGACCTTCTGGCTGGCGCCGCTCATCCGTCCCATCACCGACTGGGTGCGATACGGCATCGCCGGGCGCACCGAGGTGCTGATGGTGCGGCGGCTGGCTTTGTCGCCGTAGCGCGCGTCGAACACCAGGGGCGCGTCCCCCAGTGCGGCCCTGGCGCGCAGGCGGAAGTTGACCACCCCCTCGCGTTTTTCCGCCAGCGTCAGGCTTTGCGCGGCGTTGCCCACCACCTCCAGCTGCGGCGGCGGCGTCAGCTGAAGGTTCACCGCGACCGATTGGCCATTCAGCCCTTCAAGGTTGTTGCTGACGCCCACGCTGACGTCGAACTCATCGCCGGGCGCGACCATCGCCGGCACGTTTGGCGTCATGATGAAATTATCGCGCACCGTCGCCGCGGTTTGCGCCTTGCCGATTTTGTCCGGCGTCGCCGAGATCGCCATCACGCGGATTTTACCGTTGAAGTAATCCGGCACCGGATACACGAACTGTTTCTCGCCGTTCACTTCGCCGATGCCGGACCAATAGGCCACCGGCTTGTCGCGCTTGCGTTTGAACGGGTTCAGGTTGAGATCCAGCCCTTCGCCGCCATCGCCGCCCGGCGCCGCCGTCAGCGCCATCAGCTTGCTGAACTCCGGCAGGATCAGGTCGAGGATCTGCGAGCTGCTCACGCTCAGTTCGCGTTTGCTGAAGAAGAACTCCAGCGGATCTTTCAGCCGGTAGCGGGCAACCTGCAGGATGCCCTCGTCGACGGCGAACAGCGCCACCTGCTGCGGGCCGTCGGTTTTCACCGTCATCGTCAGGTTTTCACCCGGTTTGATCACCGCCGGCGCCGTTATCTCCAGCCCGTTCTGCCGCGCGCGGGTGCTGATTTTGAACGGCATGACGCCGTAGCTCAGCGGGCTCATGAAGATCTCGCTGGAGTTGACGTCGCGCACGAACTGCACGTTAACGTAACCGTTGCCCTCCATGCCGGCCGGCAGGCGAATTTTCTGCACCGAGCTGGTGGTGTCGGTGTGGAACCACTGCCAGGCGTAAACCCGATCCTTTTCGATGGTGATCAGGCCGCTGCCGGTATAAGGGGCGGTGATCGCCACCTCTATCTCGTCACCGGGCTGGTATTCCGCCCGGTTCAGCTTCAGCTTCAGTTCGGCGTTGCGGTCCAGCGAGCGGCTGAGGTTGGCGTTGCCGGCCACGCTGTAGGCGACGCGGTTCAGCGTCTTGCCCTGCGCATCCTCGACCGCCAACACGAAATCGCCCGGCTTATCGGTGGCGAGCCGCAGGTCGTTGCCCCGTTCGCTCAGCGCCAGCGGCTGCTCCGACAGCGGAATTTCCTTCATCTTCGACTGGTATTTGTAAACGCCCGAATCCTGCCTGGTCAGCACGGAAATGTACTTCTGTTCGATCAGCACCCGCTTCAGGCCCGGCAAGGCGATCTGTTTCAGCGTCGGATCTATGGCGATCACGTTCAGGTGGCGCACCGCATCGCGGTTGATGTAGCCCAAATCGCCGTCGGCCTTCACGCCCACCAGATAATCATAAGGGGAGACCAGCGTCCGGGCGGTGGCCGCCACCGAGCGCCCGCCGCCGGCGACAAAGGCTTCCGACAGCAGCTGCAGCTGGTAAGTGGCGTCGCCATAGGACTTCAGGTCCAGCGGAATATTGGCCGCTCCCCGCTCATCGGTGGTGCGGTCTTCCAGCTCGGTTTCGAAGCCGTCGTTGTTGCGGCGGTTTTCGTAGAAGGCGTAATCAGGGTAGCGATCGAAGCTCGGGTACGTCGGCCGCAGCGTCAGCTTCGAGGTCACCCGACGATCCTGCGCCGGGGTGCCGAACAGGTTCTGCACGTCGATGCCGGCCTGCAGCTCCGAAGGTTTCACCCAGCCCTGCCGGCGATCCGGCGTCAGTTCCAGCTTCACCTTCAGTTGATCCGGTTCGAACTCTTTCACGTTGACTGAGGTATGGCCCAGCAGCGTCGAGGTGTCGTTGTTCTTGCCGATCAGGTACAGATAGACGTTCCACTCGCCGGTCGGCGAATTTTCATCGGTGGCATAGCTCAGCTCATTGAACCCGCTGGCGCCGAGGGTCAACGGCAGCGTGGCCATCAGCTTGTCGCGCGGATCGCGCACCTCGGCGCGCACCGGCACGCCGGCCAGCCCCAGGCTCCAGTCGGCGGCGCGGGTGATCAAACCGATATTGAAGGTATCGCCCGGGCGGTAAACGCCCCGATCGGAGAACAGGTAGCTGCCGAGCGCGCGCGGATCGGTCGGCGTTTCTTCGCCGGCAACGTCGAAACGCGAGAAGTCCAGCCCGCGATCGTGATAACCGCCGGTCGGCAGGAAGGAGACATCCCCCTCTTTCTCCACCAGGAACATCACCGGCTGGCGCTCATGGGTATAGACATCCAGCGCCGGGAAACGCACGTGGCCATTGGCGTCGGTCGTCCGGTTGAGCAAAGCGACGCCGTTTTTGGCGATCACCGACACCTTCGCGTTGCCGACCGGCGCGCCGCTGTGGATCGACTGTACGAATACATCGTGCGTTTTATCCTGCGAACGTTTGGCGACGATGCCCAAATCGGTCACCACCACAAAACGCGAATCGCCCACCGGGGCCGCGTCGTCGCCCTCTTCCTGCCGTTCGGCGTCTTCTTCCGCCTCCGGCTTCTGGTTCGGCTGCCATTCGGACAGCGTCAGCAGGAACACGCCGCGGTGGGAATCCGGGTTGGTGGACAGATAGCGCGAGAGGTCGATGCCCCGGTAATTCGCCTCGCCCGGGCGATCGTTATTGAGCGCCGTCTGGTATTTGAAATGCTCGGTGAAGTATTGGTCATTGAGCCGGTTAAATTCCGCGGAGGAGTATTCGCGGCTTTTCAAGGAAACGATGTGCTGCAGCTGGCTCGGGATCACCCGCTTGATGTCCAGCCGCAGCCCGGCCACGTTGCGCGCCGCCACGCTGATTTGCTTGTCGCCGTTAACCGACAGCAGCGAGCCCTGCGACATGAACCGCAGCGATTTCGGGAATTCCGGCACCTCGACCACGCGATAGGCCTTTTTCGGCATTTTGTAGCCGCCCGAAGAGACCAGCTGATTGTCGATCTCGATCAGCATAAAGCGGTGCGCCGGCGCGTCGAACCTGAAGCTGAACTGCGGCTGATAGGCCTCTTCCGCCTCGTTAAGCGTCAGGGACAGCGGCGTCGACTGCGCCAGCACGTTTTTGGCGAAGCTGTCGGTATCCCACTGATGGAAATCATCCGCATCCCCGGCCGCCGCGGGATCGTTGGGATCGTGCTGCGGCAGCAGCCAGGCTTTGACGCCGCGCGCCAGCGCCTTATCCTTCACCGCATCGCTGAAAACGAGGATCAGGGCGCGTTGCCCTTTGGCGCCATCGGCATCCACCACCTGAGCGCTGACGTCGTTCAGCGCCAGGCTGTACAGGTTCGGCACCGCCACCCAGTTGCTCTTCGCTTCGCCGACGGCGTTGGCGGGCAGCGTCGCTTTGACGCCCTGGCCGACGGTCAGATGCACCGCCCCGCCCTGATCCAGCGCCTGCAGCGGTTCGGAGTGGACCCAGGCATTCAATTTTTTCTCATCGTAAACCAGCGAGAAATTGAGCTTTTTCTCCGACGCGGCGTTGCCTTCTTTCAGCCCCAGCGAGACCTGTTTTTCAAAGCTGGCGACATCCACCGGCGCATTGAACTTCAGGTTGAAGATGGCGCTGCGCTTTTGCGGATCCTGCGGATCACGGTAATACTCGGCCTGCCCCAGGCGGTAGTCGAAGGCCGGCACCTTGAAGGTATAACGGGTCGTGGCGAGTTTGATCTGCGGCGCCAGCAACGTGGCGGGATCGAGGTTGACTTCGTATTGCGCGCCCATCGGCAACGGTTTTTTCGGCGTGAAGACCAGGGTCCAGCCGTTGATCCAGCGCCACTGGCCTTCAGCGGCCGGCTTGAGCCGGATCCCCTGGCTGACCGCCTTGCCCACCCCGGTCAGCGGCGCCGCCGAGTTGCTGAACGCCAGGCTCATCGCCTGCGGCGACAGCGTCTGCGCGGCGTAATCAACCGGCTCGGGATTGGCAACCTGCACGCTGGTTTGCTGATACGCCAGCGGCGCCGGCTCGATCGGCTGCGGCCGATTCTGCCACCAGTGCCAGCCGTAAAAGGCGCCGCCCGCGGCGCACAGCAACAGCAGCAACGCCAGGCTGATGGCCTTCGGGTGTTGGTCCACCCCGCTTTCCAGCCGCGCAAAGGCCCGCGGCAGCGCCCCCCACCAGGCCGGCGCGCGCCAGTCGATATTGCCGACCAAGGGCCGCAACAGCCGCCCCAGCAGCGCCAACGCCAGCGCCAACAGGCGAAACGCGGCTTTTACCAGAGTAAAAGGCAGACGAAGGACAAACCTTAATAAATCCATTATTGCAGCACCTTATCATCCTTTGCAGATCCCCGAGCCATCGGGTCCGAAAGACGCCGCCGAATGCCTGTCCTGGCGTCTGCGTACTACATTACTATGCCGGCTGGTGAAAAAACGCGACTGCCCGCCGGATCAGGCGTCTTTATTCAACATCAGGTCCAGCCGCTGCAGCAGCACCAACAGCGGCAGGCAGTTCGGATCGTTGTCCTTCAGCGCCAGTTCAAAATACGGCGTGAGGGCGAAACGCGTCGGCAACGGCGCCTCGGCATCCAGCAGCGCGTGCATGCGCGGCAAAAACACCCACTGCAGCCAGGCTTCGGCCGGCATGGTGTCGACGCAGAAGGGTTCGGGGCTGGCGAGCGCCTCAGGCTCAGGCGGCGCGGCCTGCCACAGGCCCAAATCACGCATGGATTGTTCAATCGCCTGCAAACTGTGGCGAACCTGATTATGTATACTCATCTGCATTCCCGATCTATTTTCATCATGATGTTCAGCCGCATGGCTGAAAGGCGGCAAAGCATAGCATTTTTATAGCCTAAATTCGGCTGACGTGACGCTCGCGGCGGTTTTTATCTGGTGGCGCCCGCCGACCCACGGCACAATAAGCCCACCGAATACTCCATACAGATTAGACAGATGTCAGCCACCACACAGACAACAAATCACGCCACGCCCGGCAAGGCCATGCTGGCCTCGGTCACCGGCTACGCCATGGACGGTTTCGACCTGCTGATCCTCGGCTTTATGCTGCCGGCCATCAGCATTGAGCTGGGGTTAACCTCATCGGCCGCCGGTTCGCTGGTCACCTGGACGCTGATCGGCGCGGTGCTGGGCGGCGTGATTTTCGGCCACCTCAGCGACCGTTTCGGCCGCATCCGGGTGCTCACCATCACCATCCTGATGTTCTCGCTGTTTACCGGCTTGTGCGCCGTGGCGCAGGGCTACTGGGATCTGCTGGCTTACCGCACGCTGGCCGGCATCGGGCTGGGCGGCGAATTCGGCATCGGCATGGCCCTGATCGCCGAAGCCTGGCCGGCGGAGAAGCGCAACCGCGCCTCGGCCTACGTCGGCATGGGCTGGCAGCTGGGCGTGCTGGCCGCCGCCTTCTTCACGCCGCTGCTGCTGCCCCATATCGGCTGGCGCGGCATGTTCCTGGTCGGGCTGCTGCCGGCGCTGGTGTCGTTCCTGATCCGCCGCACCATGGGGGAGCCGGAAGCCTTCACGCGGCAGAAAGATCTCGGGTCGTCGCTGTCGTTCGGCCAACGCCTGCGCCTGCTGTTTAAGGATCGCGCCACCAGCAAGGCCAGCGTCGGCATCTTCATTTTGTGCTCGGTGCAGAACTTCGGTTATTACGGATTGATGATCTGGATGCCGACCTACCTGGCGAAAAACTTCGGTTTCTCGCTGACTAAATCCGGCCTGTGGACGGCGGTGACGGTGATTGGCATGACCTTCGGCATCTGGCTGTTCGGCCTGTTGGCCGATCGCTTCGCCCGCTGGAAGATTTTTATCGTTTATCAGGTTGGCGCCGTGGTGATGGTGATCGGCTATGCGCAGCTGAGTGATCCGACGCTGATGCTGTTCGCCGGCGCGCTGATGGGGATGTTCGTCAACGGCATGATCGGCGGCTATGGCGCGCTGATTTCCGATACCTACCCGGTACAGGCCCGCGCCACCGCGCAAAACATCCTGTTCAACCTGGGGCGCGGCGTTGGCGGCTTGGGGCCATTGGTGATCGGCGCGCTGGTGACGCAGGTTTCTTTCACGGCGGCAATCAGCCTGCTGGCGGCTATCTATCTGCTGGATATTTACGCCACGCTGTTCCTGCTGCCGAAAAAGCAGGTCTCCGGCGATACGCTGGGCGCGATTGGTTAACGATGGCGATAGGTCGGACGGGAACGGCCGGCGACAAAAAAGTTGGGGGCACTGCGTTAACAGTGCCCCCGGTTCGTTTTATAGCTGTCCCGCTACACAGTGTGCTCCCTGCTCAATCCTTGAAAACTTTTCCTGCGGTCATCCGGACCAAAAGCTCCATGCATCATCCTGCAGCGCCGTCCTGACGCGGTTCCTCAGTCTTCCTGACCCGCCGACGGTCCTGTGCCGGCTCTCAATCTCCGTCCTGGAGGTGTCCCTGGTTTCAATCCTGAAACATCCTGGGCATCTCCTGACGCCATCCTTCGCTCTTCGTTGAGCGCATCCCTTTCTTCATCCTGAAGCTGCATCGTCCTGATGCTTTCCCGCTCCGCCGGTTCCCTTCCGGTAGGCATAAGATCGCCCAATTCCCCCGCGATCACAAGGGCTTGGCCGGTAGCGCAGGTTAATTTTCCCCTAAGAGTTATCCTAAAGAATTTCTAACCAATTGATCTGGATAACAATAAGCCCAACCGGCCGCGGCGGGCAGGGAAAATTAAAAGCGATCTCTCACAGCCCGTGTGAGAGATCTCTCACAAGGAAACGACCGATTTCGGCCTCAGGCCGCCAGCGTCGGGCGCAATGCGTCGAGAAAATTCCCCAGCGTCGCCGCCAGCAGCGTGCGCTTATCGCTGCCGAACTGCTCCAGCACCACGTTGCCGCTGACGTTGCACAGCGACACCATGGTCATTTCGGATTCGGTGGTGGCCAGGAACAGGGTCGGCGACAGCTTCAGGCGTTTCTGGGTCACCAGATGGCCGATCAGGTTTTCCTGCAGGCGAATGAAGTCGTCCTCGCTCCAAACCTGCAGCAGGCTCAGGCGGTGCTCGCCGAACCGGGCGTCCATGTCGCCCGCATACTGCCGGGTGTAAAAAAGGTGCGCATCCGGCTGCAGCCTCAGTTCCAGCGCGGTCTCCACCTTTTCCAGCGTCGCGGCGGGGGTGAAAGGCTGCGGCAGCCACCACACCTCGTCAGCGCGATTTTCCACGATGCAGGGCGACGGCACGCCATACAGCGCCTGGCTGGCCGGCGCATGGCCGCGTTCCTGCCGCCACAGCTCGACATAGCGCTGGGTGAATTCACGCAGGGCGTGGGTGACATCGTGATCCATATTTATTCTCGCATACGTTAAACTGGGGGCCATTGTACCTATCTATTACCAAGGTGACAGCAGATGTCCTCATATCAAGACCACCAGGCCCTGTCGGAACTGACGCTGGGCAAACCCACCGCCTATCGCGACAGCTACGACGCCGCTCTGCTGCAGGCGGTGCCGCGCAGCATGAACCGCGAGCCGCTGGGTTTGTCCGCCGACAGCCTGCCGTTCCACGGCGCGGACATCTGGACGCTGTATGAGCTCTCCTGGCTGAACGCCAACGGGCTGCCGCAGGTGGCGGTGGGCGAAATCAGCCTCAACGCCGACAGCCTCAACCTGATCGAATCCAAGAGCTTCAAGCTGTATCTCAACAGCTTCAACCAAACGCCGTTTGCCGACCGGGAAAGCGTGCGCGCCACGCTGCAGCGCGATTTGTCCGCCTGCGCCCAGGGAGAGGTGAGCGTCACCCTGTTCAGCGTCGAACAGCTCGAAGGCAGCGCTATCGCCCGCCTGGAGGGAGAATGCATCGACCACCAGGACATTCGCATCGATAACTATGAGTTCAACGCCGACTACCTGCAGAACGCCGCGGGCGCCGAGGTGGTGGAAGAACGGCTGGTCAGCCATCTGCTGAAATCCAACTGCCTGATCACCCATCAGCCGGACTGGGGTTCGGTGCAAATCCATTATCGCGGCGGGAAACTCGACCGCGAGGCGCTGCTGCGCTATCTGGTGTCCTTCCGCCATCACAATGAATTCCACGAACAGTGCGTCGAACGCATCTTCAACGATCTGATGCGCTATTGCCGCCCGCAGAGCCTGACGGTGTACGCCCGCTACACCCGCCGCGGCGGGCTGGACATCAATCCGTGGCGCAGCAACGTCGACTTCTCGCCCGCGCACGGCCGCCTGGCGCGCCAATAAGTGCGCAACGCTGCTCAACAACTGAGCTAACGAGCGGTTTGTATTGGTAAAAGTCAGGTGACGGCGGTAAGGTTAAATCAGGTGCGCCATCAGGCGCGCGCCGCCCATAACGAGATGCTGTTTTGCTGCGTATGGATTACTACTGCCCCGCATCGGGAGCGAAGGAGTTACCTTGATTACACACATCAGCCCGCTTGGCTCTATGGATTTGTTGTCGCAGCTGGAAGTAGACATGCTGAAGCGCACCGCCAGCAGCGACCTGTACCGCCTGTTCCGCAACTGTTCGCTGGCCGTGTTGAACTCCGGCAGCCAGACCGACAACAGCAAACAGCTGTTGTCCCGCTATGAAACCTTTGATATCAACGTGCTGCGCCGCGAGCGCGGGGTGAAGCTGGAGCTGGTCAACCCGCCGGAAGACGCTTTCGTCGACGGCCGCATTATCCGCTCGCTGCAGGCCAACCTGTTCGCCGTGCTGCGCGACATCCTGTTCGTGCACGGCCAGATCGACAGCGCCGGCCGTTTCCAGCACCTGAACCTGGAAAACTCGGCCCATATCACCAACCTGGTGTTCTCCATCCTGCGCAATGCCCGCGCGCTGCATCTGGACGAAGATCCCAACATGGTGGTGTGCTGGGGCGGCCACTCGATCAACGAAAACGAATACCTCTATGCGCGCAAGGTCGGCAGCCAGCTGGGCCTGCGCGAGCTGAACATCTGCACCGGCTGCGGGCCGGGCGCGATGGAAGCGCCGATGAAGGGCGCGGCGGTCGGCCATGCGCAGCAGCGCTACCACAACAGCCGCTTTATCGGCATGACCGAACCTTCGATCATCGCCGCCGAGCCGCCTAACCCGCTGGTCAACGAGCTGGTGATCATGCCGGACATCGAAAAGCGCCTGGAGGCCTTCGTGCGCATCGCCCACGGCATCATCATCTTCCCGGGCGGCGTCGGCACGGCGGAAGAGTTGCTGTACCTGCTGGGCATCCTGATGAATCCGGAGAACAGCGAGCAGGTGCTGCCGCTGATCCTGACCGGGCCGAAAGAGAGCGCCGATTACTTCCGCGTGCTGGATGAGTTCATCATGAATACGCTGGGCGACGAGGCACGCCGCCACTACAGCATCATCATCGATGACCCGGCGGAGGTGGCGCGTCAGATGAAAAAAGCCATGCCGCTGGTGAAGGAAAACCGCCGCAACACCGGCGACGCCTACAGCTTCAACTGGTCGATCCGCATCGCGCCGGATCTGCAGCTGCCATTCGAGCCGACCCATGAAAACATGGCCAATCTCAACCTGTACCCGGATCAACCGGCGGAGCAGCTGGCCGCTGCGCTGCGGCGCGCGTTCTCCGGCATCGTGGCCGGCAACGTGAAGGAAAACGGCATTCACGCCATCGAGCAGTTCGGCCCTTACAAGCTGCACGGCGAACCGCAGATGATGAAGCAAATGGACAGCCTGCTGCAGGGCTTCGTCGCCCAGCACCGCATGAAGCTGCCGGGCAGCGCCTACGTGCCCTGCTATGAAATCGTAGCCTGACTCTCAATCCCGGGCGGCGCGACGGCCGCCCTTCTTTTTTCTGACCTTGCAGCCCATGATGATACATCTACTGATTGTCGACGCCCTGAACCTCATCCGCCGCATCCACGCGGTGCAGGGTTCCCCCTGCGTGAACGCCTGCCGGCATGCGCTCGCGCAGCTGATTCAGCACAGCCGGCCGACGCACGCGGTGGCGGTGTTCGACGAAGACGACCGCAGCGAGAGCTGGCGCCACCAAATCCTGCCCGACTACAAGGCCGGCCGCTCGCCGATGCCGGAGAACCTGCAGCAGGAAATGCCGCAGCTGCGCCGGGCGTTCGCCGAACTGGGCGTCGCCAGCTGGCATTCGCCGGGCAACGAAGCGGACGATCTGGCGGCCACGCTGACGGCGAAAATCGCCGGCGGCGGCCATCAGGTCACCATCGTTTCCACCGACAAAGGCTACTGCCAACTGCTGGCGCCGCAGGTGCAGATCCGCGATTACTTTCAGAAACGCTGGCTGGACCTGCCGTTTGTCCAACAGGAATTCGGCGTTTCACCGCAGCAGCTGCCGGATTATTGGGGGCTGGCGGGTATCGGCAGCAGCAAGATCCCCGGCGTAGCCGGCATCGGCCCCAAAACGGCGGTGTTGTTGTTGCAACAGCGGGGAAGTCTGGATGGGCTGTACCAGGAACTGGAGCAGGTGCCGGAGAAGTGGCGCGGCAAACTGCAAAAACACCGCGAGCTGGCTTATATCAGCAAACGGGTCGCCACGTTGCGTACCGACCTGACGCTGGACGGCAACCTGCAGCAGCTGCGTTTGCCGATAAACTAAGGGCGCTGCACGCAGCGCCCCTTGGCGATAAATCAGTCGCGCTCGTCGCGCCGGCCGGGAACGGCCGACCACATGCGGCGCACGTGCACGGTGATCTCTTCGCGATCGTGATACAGCTGCTTGGCATGCACCTCGGCGCTGATGCCCGCCGCCGCCAGCGCTTCGCGGATGCTCTGCAGGTTCTGCGACACTTCCTCGTAACGCTTTTTCATCGGCAGCTTCAGGTTGAAGATGGCTTCACGGCACCAGCCTTTCACCAGCCACTGGATCATCAGGCTGGTCACCTTGGCCGGTTTTTCCACCATGTCGCACACCAGCCAGTAAATTTTGCTGCTGGTCGGTTCGAATTTAAAACCGTCGGCGCGGTGGTGGGTGACCTGTCCGGTCTCCATCAGGCTCGGCGCCATCGGGCCGTTATCCACCGAGTGCACCATCATGCTGCGCTTCACCAGCTGATAGGTCCAGCCGCCCGGGCAGGCGCCCAGATCGACCGCGTGCATGCCGCTGGCCAGGCGTTCGTCCCACTCGTCGGCGGGAATGAAGACGTGAAACGCCTCTTCCAGCTTCAGGGTGGAGCGGCTCGGCGCATCCGACGGGAAGCGCAGGCGCGGAATGCCCATATAGAACGGCGAGTTGTTGTTGCTGAAGGAATAGCCGACGTAGCAGCACCCCGGGGCGATAAAGAACACGTGCACCACCGGGCGCGTCGGGTTCTCACGCGCCATCAGCACTTTCTGTTCGCGCATAGCGGCGCGCAGCGGCACCGTCAGCTTGCGGCAGAACTTCATCAGCTCTTTGCTTTCGTTGGTGTCCGGCACTTCCACCCGCAGCTCGCCGCCGCGATCGACCACGCCGATCAGCATGCCGACGATCGGCGATACCCGATCTTCCGGCGGCAGGTCACGCAGCAGCTCCCCCACCACCAGCATCTGGCGGGCGAAAATCAGCTCGCGGAACGGGATTTCCCGCGCCAGACGGTCGGCGTCATCCGGCTGATAACATTCAAACAGCACGTAGCCGCTGTTGTCTTTCACTCGGGCAAAGCCGAAAACTTCCAGCTGGGCTGCCTTGTCGGTAATTTCCGCCGCGCACTCTTTCTCAAAGCCGGGGCGGCAGTACAACGCAATCTTATTCATGGCGCTCGGCCTTTTTCCTCAGACGCAAAGCGCCAATCAACATCAATACCCAGCCAATCAGGAAACATACGCCGCCAACCGGCGTGATATAGACCCAGACCTTCAGGTGCGACAGCGCCAGACAGTACAGACTGCCGCTGAACAAAACGGTGCCGAGCGCCAACAGCGCCCCGCTCCAGTAGAACCACAGGCTCACGCGGCGCTGCATCGCCACCGCCAACGCCAGGATGGTCAGGGTATGAAAGCCCTGATATTCCAGGCCGGTGCGGATCCAGGCCATTTCATTGGCGCCGAGCGTACCGCTTAATACGTGCGCGCCGAACGCGCCCAGCGCGACAAACACAAAGCCGCTGATGGCGGCAAAAATCAGCATGGAACGGCTGCTCATCGTTATTTACCCTATAAAAGAAAATCGGCGGCTGCCTGCCGGCAACCTGCCTTATTGTTCGTAGCGAAAGCGGAATTTCTCCTGCTCGCTGGCTGCCCGCGCCAGGATCCACTGGCGGAAGGCGGCTATTTTACCCAGTTCTGCCTGGCTGTCATGACATACCAGATAAAAAGCATTTTTACTGACCAGCACATCATTGAAGGGACACACCAGGCGCCCGGCCTCGATTTCGGTTTGCGCCATCACGTTATTCACCAGCGCCACGCCCTGGCCATGCACCGCCGCCTGCACCACCATGGCGCTGTGGCTGAAGATCGGCCCCTGCTGCACGTTGATGTGCTGCAGCCCCAGTTGGCGGGTATAGGCCAGCCAGTCGCGGCGGGAAGTATCATGCAGCAGCGTATGATAAGCCAGATCGTCCGTCACTTTTAACGGATGATCGCCGGCCAACAGGCTCGGCGAACACACCGGCAGCAGATATTCCGCATACAGACGCTCGGCGCGCAACCCCGGCCAGTTGCCGCGGCCATAGAAAATCGCCACGTCGACGTCGTCCGCCAGCTTGTCTTCTTCGCGGTCCACCGCCTGGATGCGCACGTCGATGCCCGGATAAGCTGAGTTAAAGCCGGAGAGCCTCGGCACCAGCCACTGAATGGCGAAACTGGGCGGCAAACTGACGGTCAGCGCCCCTTTGGCGCTGCGCGCCTGCAGCTTGCGCGTCGCCTCGTTGATCGAGGAAAAGATTTCCTTGATGTCGAGGTAGTAGCTTTGCCCTTCCTCCGTCAGCAACAGCGAACGGTTGCGGCGCCGGAACAGCTTCAGGCCGAGAAAATCCTCCAGCGACTTGATCTGGTGGCTCACCGCGGCCTGGGTCACAAACAGCTCCTCAGCCGCTTTGGTAAAGCTCAGATGACGGGCGGCCGCATCGAAAACGCGCAGCGCATTAAGGGGGGGTAAGCGTTTAGACATTAATTAGCTACTTTTGTGTAACAATAATCCGAATGATTCGGCGTCAAAAATCAGGCGGCGTTGTGTGGCACGCCATGGGTTGAGTATAACAAACTATTGCCATTAGTTTTTTTAATCCGAGCCATTATAATTTGTCCGTTGAGGATGCGCCAGCAAATACCTATAGTGGCGGCACTTCCCGGGCCGGAACGAAAAGGGATTGGGTGTCGAGGACGCCGATGAACTTTTGGCTTGTGGTTGTGATGTTGTGTTTGCAAATTGTCCGGCAATCCGGACGTGGTAGCTAAGCTACTGTTTTTTCACTTCCTGTACATTTACCCTGTCTGTCCATAGTGATTTTATGCAGCACCGCAAGATTTGCGGTGCTTTTTTTTGCCTGACGTTTACTGGTCGCTTTCGACCATTTCTTTCACGTCGGCACGGTTGATCTGCTGCTCAACGCCGTTGGCGTCCTGATAGCTGATCATGCCGGTGTCGTTGTCCACTTTAGGTTTGCCGTCAGCGACAATGGTGCGGCCGTCATTGGTATGCATCACGTAGTTGCTGGAGCAGGCTGCCAGAGTGAACGTAAGCATCAGGGCAGAGATAACTGCGGCTGTTTTCTTCATTGTGGACTCCTTGTAGTTTTAAATGCTGTGAAAAACCCTTTATGTTATTCAACGCTATCATTTAGCGCGCAATCAACAGCATAACAAACCTTACGGAGATTGCCAGGCGATAAGTCCTAATGAGCGGGATAACTTGTCTCCGGCGGCAAAATAGGACAGGATCAGCCATCGACTCAAGCCAGTGACAATCAGGGTATGACGCCTTTTAACCCCAGCATTTTTCGCCAGCAGTTTCCCGCCCTCGCGCAGGACGGGATCTACCTGGACAGCGCCGCCACCGCGTTAAAACCGCAGGCGGTGATCGACGCCACGCAGCAATTTTACCGCGACGACGCCGCGACCGTGCACCGCAGCCAGCACCGGGCGGCGCAGGATCTGACCGCCCGTTTTGAGCACGCGCGCAGCCAGGTGGCCGCACTGATCAATGCGCCTTCGGCCGATGACATTGTCTGGACGCGCGGCACCACCGAGGCGATCAACCTGGTGGCGCAGAGCTATGCGCGCCCGCGTCTGCAGCCGGGCGACGAAATTCTGGTGAGCGAAGCCGAGCACCACGCCAACCTGATCCCCTGGCTGATGGTGGCGGAACAAACCGGCGCCCGGGTGGTGAAGCTGCCGATCGGCGCCGATCGCCTGCCGGACCTGAGCCTGCTGCCCGCCTTGCTCACCGACAACACGCGCCTGCTGGCGCTGGGGCAGATGTCCAACGTCACCGGCGGCTGCCCGGCGCTGGCGCAGGCCATCTCTCTGGCCCACGACGCAGGCGCGCGCGTGATGATCGACGGCGCCCAGGGCATCGTGCACTGCCCGGCCGACGTTCAGCGGCTCGATATCGATTTCTACGCCTTCTCCGGCCACAAACTCTATGGCCCGACCGGCATCGGCGCGCTGTATGGCAAAAGTGACCTGCTGGCGCAGATGGCGCCCTGGCAGGGCGGCGGCAAAATGCTGCTCCAGGCGTCGTTTGACGGCTTTACGCCGCAAAAAACCCCGCACCGCTTCGAAGCCGGCACGCCGAACATCGCCGGCGTGCTGGGGTTGGCCGCCGCGCTGAGCTGGTTGGGCGGCCAGGATCTGGCGGCTGCCGAGGCCTACAGCCGCGGCCTGGCGGACCAGGCCGAACAGCGGCTGACGCGGCTGCCTGGCTTTCGCAGCTTCCGCTGTTCAGGCTCCAGCCTGCTGGCGTTCGATATCGCCGGCGTCCACCACAGCGATATCGTCACGCTGCTGGCGGAACAGGGCATCGCGCTGCGCGCGGGCCAGCACTGCGCCCAGCCGCTGATGACCGCGTTGGGCGTCAGCGGCACCCTGCGCGCCTCCTTTGCGCCCTATAATTCTCGGCAGGACGTCGACGCGCTGGTGGCCGCACTGGTCAACGCCATCGACCTGCTGGCCGACTAAACCGATGACCGGAGACGCCATGATAGCCCCCCACCCCTTTGGCCGTGAAATCACCGCCGAGGCGCTGATCGCCGCCTTTACCGCGCAAAAGCAGTGGGAAGATCGCTATCGCCAACTGATTATGCTGGCGAAGCGGCTGCCGCCGCTGCCGGAGGCGCTGCGGGATACGGAAATAGAGCTGAGCGGCTGTGAGAACCGGGTGTGGCTGGGGCATCAGCGGCTGGCCGACGGCACGCTGCACTTCTACGGCGACAGCGAAGGCCGCATCGTGCGCGGCCTGCTGGCGGTATTGCTGACCGCGGTGGAAGGCAAAACGCCGCAGCAGATTACGGCGCTGGATCCGCTGGCGCTGTTCGAGCAATTGAACTTGCGCAACCAGCTCAGCGCCACCCGCGCCAGCGGGCTGGCGGCGCTGGCCGCCGGCGTGCAGACGATCGCCGCCCGCTACGCCTGACGCGCCGCCTTGGCCACCATCTTCTTCAACGCATGGGACACCGCGACAAAGCCAAAGGTGGCGGTGACCATGGTCGCCGCGCCAAATCCCGCGCTGCAGTCCATGCGTTTCGGCCCCTCCGCCGTGCTGCGCGAGGCGCACACCGAACCGTCCGGCTGCGGATAAACCAGCGGTTCGCTGGAAAATACGCAGTCGATGCCCAGTTTGCCCTTGCCGTTTTTCACCACGTTGAAGTCATGCTTCAACCGCTCGCGCAGCTTGGCCGCCAGCGGATCCTGGACGGTTTTCGCCAGATCGGCCACCTCGATTTTGGTCGGGTCAATCTGCCCGCCGGCGCCGCCGGTGGTCACCACCGGTATCTTGTAGCGCCGGCAATAAGACAGCAGCGCCGCCTTCGGCCGTACGCTGTCGATCGCGTCGATGACATAGCTGAAGTTATGGTCCAGCAGCTCGGCGACGTTGTCCGGGGTGATGAAATCGTCGACGCAGGTCACGCGGCATTCCGGATTTATCGTCAGAATGCGCTCGGCCATCACCTCGGTTTTCGACTGGCCTACGTGCTGGCGCAGCGCATGGATCTGGCGGTTGGTGTTGGTGACGCAGACGTCATCCATGTCGATCAGGGTAATGGCGCCGATGCCGGTGCGCGCCAACGCCTCGGCCGCCCAGGAGCCCACGCCGCCGATGCCGATCACGCAGACGTGAGCCTGGACGAACAGCGCCAACGCCTGCTGACCGTACAACCGTGCCGTGCCGCCAAACCGCTGCAGATAGGCTTCTGAATAAGCTGTGCTCATAACGCGTTAATTACCTTCGTAGTGCAAATGATAAGGGCCGGAAGATCCGGCCCTTGCGGGTCAATATCGTTGCGGCGACTTCACCGTTAGCGGGTAACCAGCAACGAACCGCCGTTGTTCTGCGGCTTGGCGCTGAACAGCTGCGCGCCACCGGAGCCTTTCAGCACCCAGACGCGGCCATAGTGGTTATAGTAACCCGCCGAGTGGCCGGCGTCCGGCCCGATGCCCTGGTACATGTCAAAGTGCTGGCCCTTGATGGCGCCGCCGACGTCCAGCGCGACCATCAGGCGCATTTCATATTTTCCCGTGAATTTGCCCTTGTTGTCCAGCAGCGGCACTTCGGCCAGCAGCGTGGTGCCCGCCGGGATCAGCGAACGGTCGGAGGCCACCGAGGCCTTGGCGATCAATGGCACCGCGCTGGCGCCTTTCACCGGCGCGAAAGATTCCGGCCTGAAGAACACGAAGGACGGATTCTGCTCCAGCAGCTCGCGCACTTCCGCCGCGCTGTGGCTATCGGCCCACTGGCGGATCGCCTGCATCGACATATCCGCCTTGGCCACTTCGCCGCGGTCGATCAACACCTTGCCGATGCTGCGGTAAGCGTGGCCGTTCTTGCCGCCGTAGCCGAAGAACACCAACGGCTGACCGTTGCCGTAGTCCACGTAGCCGCTGCCCTGGACTTCCATCATAAAGTTGTCCATCAGCGAGTTGGTGTAAGCGATGATATAGCGGTCGTCCAGCGCGCCGGAATAAATGCCCGCGCGATCCGGCAGGCGGCCCCGGCCCTTCGGCGGCATGCGGTACAGCGGATAACGGAACTCGCCCTGTTGGGTGTAGCGCGCCTGCACCACCGGCGTGTAGTAGCCGGTAAACTGCACGTTGCCGTAGTTGTCCACCCCTTCCATCTGGTAAGCGCTGAGGCCGTACTGGCTCAGTTGCCGGGTATCAGCGCCCGCGGCCATCCAGTTTTGCACCGCCTGGAAGGTGGTGGTATTGCGGTTGAAGAGCGAAGGAGAGGCGTACTTGATCTCCATCAGCTGACTCGAGTAATCCCTGGCGTTAACCGGCACGCCTTTGGCGTTGGGCTGATTGACCAACTCCAGCGACTGCTCCAGCCGGCCGTCCTTATATTGCTGCCCACGATCGGTCGGCTTGGACGAACACCCCGCCAGCACCGCCACCATTAACCCGCCCAGCAGGTATTTGCCCCAACGTCCTTTCATCGCGCACGCTCTCAAACTAATATGATCAACCGGCTGAACGATAACAAAGGCTCCTTGATAAAGGAATCGCTGCAAATAAAAAAAACCGCCCAGAGAATAATGATGAAAAAGAACGCAAATTGCGGGCAATTTCAGCAGAAAAACGGGTTTAACCCAATAAATAGCAAAAAGGGTTTGCAACAAAATGCACGGAGAGTATAGTGCGCATCCATCGGACGCGGGGTGGAGCAGCCTGGTAGCTCGTCGGGCTCATAACCCGAAGGTCGTCGGTTCAAATCCGGCCTCCGCAACCAACCGATACTGCAACGGCGGTATCAGATAACAGGTTGGATTCGATGAAAAAGTATTATACGGACGCGGGGTGGAGCAGCCTGGTAGCTCGTCGGGCTCATAACCCGAAGGTCGTCGGTTCAAATCCGGCCCCCGCAACCAACCGATACCGTACCAGCGGTATCACATGAAAGGTGGGTTTCGATAATACGGTATCAAGACGGACGCGGGGTGGAGCAGCCTGGTAGCTCGTCGGGCTCATAACCCGAAGGTCGTCGGTTCAAATCCGGCCTCCGCAACCAATCTTGATAACAACAGATAAGCACCCTCAAGGGTGTTTTTTTGTATCTGAAATCCGCCGAAGCCGGCCAGGCCTGCACCCGGCCCCAAGGTTATCTGCCCGCCAGCGCGCCGCCGTTGGCGAAATACGCCTTGATCCCCGCCAGAATCGACTCCGCCACCTGCTGCTGAAAATGGCTGGTGCGCAGCTTGCGCTCTTCTTCTATGTTGCTGATGAACGCCGTCTCGACCAGAATCGACGGGATGTCCGGCGCTTTCAACACCGCAAAACCGGCCTGATCGACGCGATTCTTATGCAAACGGTTAATTTTGCCCATCCGGTTCAGCACTTCCTTGCCGAATTTCAGGCTGTCGTTAATGGTGGCGGTCTGGATCAGATCGAACATGGTGTGATCGAGATAGCGATCGCCGCTCTTGCTGACGCCGCCGATCTGGTCCGAGGCGTTCTGGGTCTGCGCCAGGAACTTGGCCGCCGAGCTGGTGGCGCCCTTGGTCGACAGCGCAAACACCGAGGAGCCGCGCGCCGCCCGGCTGGTGAAGGCGTCGGCGTGAATGGAAACGAACAGGTCGGCGCGCTGCTTGCGCGCCTTGGCGACGCGCACCTTGAGCGGAATGAACACGTCGTCGTTGCGGGTCATGAATACCTTCATATTCGGTTCGCGCTTGATCAACGCGCTCAGCTTGCGGGCAATCTGCAGCACGATGTCCTTCTCGCGCGTTTTAAACTTGCCGATGGCGCCGGGATCTTCACCGCCGTGGCCGGGATCCAGCATGATGACGATCGGCCGGTCGCGCCCCGCCTTGCCGGCCTGCGGCGCTTCCGCCGGCAGCGTGCGCTCCAGATCGCCCTTGTTGTAATCTTCCAGTAACGCCAATAGCGGATCATACTCCTCGCCGCCGCCGCCGCCCTTGGTGGGATAGAGGTCCATCACCAGGCGGTTGCGATACTCCGGTACCGGCGCCAGCGAGAACATATGCGGACTGACGCTTTGCTTAAGCTCCAGCACCAGCCGCACGGTGTTTTGATCGAACTGGCCAACCCGCGCCTGTTTGAGATAGGGATCGTCGGCGCGAACCTGGCCGACAATGCCCTTGAGCACGCTGTTGAGGTGCACGCCTTCGATATCCACCACCACGCGGTCGGGATTGGTCAACGCAAACTGTTTGTATTTCAGTTCAACGTTAGATTCGAGCGTGACGCGGGTATAGGTAGAAGAAGGCCAGACGCGCACGGCGATCACGTGTGACGATGCGGCGAAGCCTACGCGACTCACACTCAGCAACCAGCTGGCGGCAACCCCCTGCAATAAACGACGGCGGCCCAGATTGTGATTTGAGTTTGGCATGCGACTCCGGCAGTGATAACAGATTACAACAGATGAAAAAAACACCGGTCAAACGGGAATGCCGAAAACTTTAACCAATCATGCCAGCCCTGTCACCAGAAAATCTTTTTATGGTTTTTCAATTTATTAACGATTCAGCGCCCTTAGCGAGAGAATTGAGATAATTTCCCGCTTGCCATTGGGCCAAGAAAAGAATAAAAATACAAAAATATCGTATAAATATGCAAAAGAGGTTTGGCCGTGAAGGAACGTAGTACAGAGCTGGTTCAAGGATTCCGTCACTCAGTTCCCTATATCAACGCCCACCGCGGCAAGACGTTCGTCGTCATGCTCGGCGGGGAAGCCATCGAACATGAGAATTTCTCCAACATCGTCAACGATATCGGGCTGCTGCATAGCCTGGGCATTCGTCTGGTGGTGGTTTATGGCGCGCGGCCGCAGATCGACAGCAATCTGGCGCAGCATAACCTCGAACCGATTTATCACAAGCATACCCGGGTTACCGACGCCCCGACGCTCGAGCTGGTCAAGCAGGCCGCCGGGCTGCTGCAGCTGGACATCACCGCCCGGCTGTCGATGAGCCTCAACAATACCCCGCTGCAGGGCGCGCACATCAACGTGGTCAGCGGCAACTTTATCATCGCCCAACCGCTGGGCATCGATGACGGCGTGGATTACTGCCACAGCGGGCGCATTCGCCGCATCGACGAAGAAGCCATCCACCGCCAGCTCGACAGCAACGCCATCGTGCTGATCGGCCCGGTAGCGGTGTCGGTGACCGGTGAAAGCTTTAACCTCACCTCGGAAGAGGTCGCCACCCAGCTGGCGATCAAGCTGAAGGCGGAAAAAATGATCGGCTTCTGTTCGTCGCAGGGGGTCACCGATCAGGCAGGCGATATCATTTCCGAACTGTTCCCCAACGACGCGCAAAAACGCATCGAAGCGCTGGAAGAGAGCGGCGACTATCACTCCGGCACCGTGCGCTTCCTGCGCGGCGCGGTTAAGGCCTGCCGCAGCGGCGTGCGCCGCAGCCACCTGATCAGCTATCAGGAAGACGGCGCGCTGGTGCAGGAACTGTTCTCGCGCGACGGTATCGGCACCCAAATCGTGATGGAGAGCGCCGAACAGGTGCGCCGGGCGACGATTAACGACATCGGCGGCATCCTCGAGCTTATTCGTCCGCTCGAGCAACAAGGCATACTGGTGCGCCGCTCGCGTGAGCAGCTGGAGATGGAAATCGACAAGTTCACCATTATCGAGCGCGACAACCTGACCATCGCCTGCGCGGCGCTGTACCCGTTCCCGGAAGAAAAAATCGGCGAGATGGCCTGCGTGGCGGTGCACCCGGACTACCGCAGCTCATCGCGCGGTGAAATGCTGCTGCAGCGGGTGGAAAATCAGGCGCGGCAAATGGGCCTGCAGAAGCTGTTCGTACTGACGACCCGCAGCATCCACTGGTTCCAGGAGCGCGGCTTCACGCCGGCGGAGGTCGACGTGCTGCCGATGCAAAAACAAGCGCTGTACAACTACCAGCGCCGCTCCAAAATTCTGCTGGCGGACCTGTAATTTCTGCGGGCGCGGCGGCGCTGCGCCCTTCCGCCGTTTAGTCGGCGCGCTGCAAACGCTCGGCCAACCCGCTGCGCCGCTGGGTTGGCGTGCGGATCGCTTTCATCAGCACCCCATCGGCGGCGTACAGCGAAAGCTGCCTGCGCGCCCGGGTGATCGCGGTATACACCAGCTCACGGGTCAATACCGGCAGGAAATGATTGGGCAGCACCAGCACCGTATGATCGAACTCCGAGCCCTGAGACTTGTGCACCGTCATCGCATAGGCTGTTTCATGCGCCGGCAGGCGGCTGGGCTGCACCGACTTGATGCTGCCGTCGGGCAATTGAAAATGCACGCGCAGATCGCCGCTCTCATCGCGCAATGCGATGCCGATATCGCCGTTGAATAATCCCAGCGCGCTGTCGTTGCGCCCGATCATCACCGGCCGCCCCGGATACCAGCGCCCTAACGCCGCCGGCGGGCGCTGGATTAACCCGGCGCGCTGCAGCCCGACCTCGATGCGTTCGTTCAGCCCGGCGACGCCGAACGGCCCCTCGCGCAGCGCGCACAGCACCTGGAAATGACCAAACGCCGCCAGCACCTCCACGGCATCGGCCCCCCCGGCCACCCGCTTCAGGTAATCGCGATAGCCCGCCACGCACATATCCAGCAGCGCCTGATATTCTTCGGTGGTCGCCAGCGGATAACCGGCGACGTCGCTGAAACGCCCGCCGATCGCCGCCCGTGCCCGCTCGCCATCGCCGGCGTTAACCGCCTGCGCCAGCTGGCCGATGCCGGAATTGGCGTCAAAACGATAGCTCCTGCGCAGCAGGCACAGGCTGTCGCGCACCGCCGCTTCCGCCTGCGCCGGCCGCCCCTGTAACCGATAGCCGGTCAACCGGGTAAGCTCCGCCGCGCGTGCGTCGCTGTACCCTTGCTCGGCGAAACGGCAAATATCGCCCAGCACCGCACCGGCCTCCACCGAGGCCAGCTGATCGCGGTCGCCGAGGAAAATCACCCGCGCCTGCTCCGGCAAGGCGGCGATCAGGCGCGCCATCATCGGCAGATCGACCATCGAGGCCTCATCCACCACCAGCACGTCCAGATGCAGCGGATTGCCGCGATGGTAGCGCATGCGCTGGCTGTTCGCCTGTGCGCCCAGCAGCCGGTGCAGCGTCGCCGCCTCCGTCGGGAACAGCGCCTGCTGCGCCGGCGTCAACGCCAGTTTTCGGCTGGCGCTGCCCAGTGATTCGGTCAACCGCGCCGCCGCCTTGCCGGTCGGCGCCGCCAACTGAATGCGCAGCCGTTCGCCTTCGCCAAGCTGCACCAGCGCCGCCAGCAGTTTGGCGACGGTGGTGGTCTTGCCGGTGCCCGGCCCGCCGGAGATCACCGCAATGCGCCGGGTCGCGGCCACCGCGGCGGCGATTTTCTGCCAGTCCGGCTCATCGGCTGCGGCGCCGAACAGCCGGTCGAGAATGGCGCGCAGCTGCGCTTCCTCCACCGCCTGATGCTCGCTGTCGCCGCTGATAAACGCCGCCACCTCGCCTTCGTTCTGCCACATGCGCTGCAGATACAAACGCTGATTCTGCAGCACCATCGGCGTGGCGCCGCTGCCGTCGCCCACCGCCGCGCTTTCCGTCAGGCGCTGCCGCCAGCGGGCGGTGTCCGGTTGCCCGGCCGCCAGCCAGGCGGCCTGCGCCAGTTCCGGCTGCCGCCCTTCAAACAGCTGGTCCGCCTGCAGCTGCTCCAGCATCAAGCAGACATGCCCGGCCCCCGCCTCGGCGCTCAGGCAGGCGGCGGCCAGCAGAATATCGGGTTGGTCTTCGGTCGCCACCACGCGGGCGAATTGCACATCCAGCGGCCGCAGTACGCCGAGCGCCACCGCCTGCTCCAGCAGCGCGATCATGATCCCTCCTCCGACGCGGCGGTCTCGCCGCTGAACAACCGATCCATGCCTTCCACCAGGGACTGTTCCGGGCGGCAGGCGAAGATGCCGTTGCCCGGGTGTTGTGCATCCACCCCGCGCAGGAACAGATAAATCACGCCGCCAAAGTGGCGCTGATAATCGTAGTCCGGCAGCCGGTGGCGCAAATAACGGTGCAGCGCCAGGGTATACAGCTGGTACTGCAGGTCATAGCGATGCTCCGCCATCGCCTGCTCCATCGCCGGCCGGGTGTAGGCGCTGCTGTCCTCCCCCAGCCAGTTGGATTTGTAATCCAGCAGATAGTATTTGCCCTGCCAGCAGAACACCAAATCGATAAAACCTTTGAGCATGCCCTGCACCTTGTGGAAATCCAGCGCCGGACAACGGGCCGACAGCGGATCGTGACGCTTCACCAGCGCATCCAGCGCGGGGGCCTGCAACGGTCGGTTGATCGGCAGATAAAACTGCAGCTCGGCCTGCTTGTGCTGCGGCGTCAGCGCAGACAGCGTCACGCCGCTGTCGTTCAGCGGCGTGGTGAGCAAGACCTGCATCCACGCCAGCAGCACCGGCTGCCAATGGTCGGCGAAGCCCTGTTGCTGCAGCTGCGCCAACAGCCACTCTGCGTCCAGCGGCTGGGTGAAGTCCAGGGTTTCAAACAGGCTGTGCAGGAAAGTGCCGGGCGCCGCGCCGCGCGGGAAGGTATGCGGTGTGAGCGCTGGCTCACTGTCTTCGGCCTGCTCGCCCGCGGCATCGATATCCAGCCGCGGCAGCAGGTCCTGCATCAGGCCGGCGCCGTGCTGCTGCAGCCCGGTATAGCTGGTCACCCGCCAGAAATCCTGGATTTGACGGGTGAAATGTTTTGCCGCCAGCGTTTCAGCGGCTGCCGTGTTCGGCTGCCAGGGGTGTTCATCCGGCGTCTCGACCACCGCCAGCGCCACGCCGTCGCCAGCCAGCCGCTGCAGGCGCTCATGCAGATAAAGCGCATCGCCGGCTTGCCCGGCCTGCACCAGATAACCCAGCGCGCTGCGGTGCAGATCGGTGTCGCCCTGCTTCTTGCGGGTGCCCTGGATCAGCGGCGCAATGCCGATGCTGCAGTGGTACACCGAGCGGGTCAGCGCCACGTACAGCAAGCGCAAATCTTCCGCCAGCCGTTCTTCTTCCGCCCAGGCCTGGCTCTCTTCGTTGGCGTTGAGGTCCAGCAGCGCCTGGAAGCTGTGGCGATCGTGATACAGCGCCTGCTGCTGCTGGCGGAAATTGCCGACGAACGGCAGCCACACCAGATCGAACTCCAGGCCTTTGGATTTGTGGATGGTGATCACCTGCACCAGATGGCGATCGCTTTCCAGCCGCAGTTGCTGGTTATCGGACTGGCGGTTGGGCTGGGCAATTTGCTGCGCCAGCCAGCGCACCAGCGCGTGTTCGCTGTCGAGCTGCGCGGCGGCCTCCTGCAACAGCTCGCCCAGATGCAGCACGTCGGTCAGGCGCCGTTCGCCGCCGGGGCTGGCCAACAGGTTCTCCGCCAGCTGGCGGCGCTTCATCACCTCGCTCAGCATCGGCAACACGCCGCGGCGCAGCCACTGGGTACGGTATTGGTCAAACTCGACCACCAGCGCGTCCCAGGCCCGTTCGTCGCGGCTCAGGCCGTCCAGCGTAGGCGCATCCAGCCCCATCAGGCCGGTGGCCATGGCGCTGCGCAGCGTGCGCTCCTGCTCCGGCGCCAGCACCGCCTGCAACAGCCACAGCAGGTCCTTGGCTTCCGGCGTGTCGAAAACGCTGTCGCGGTTGGAGAGATAGACAGACGGAATGGACAGCGCGCTGAGCGCATCGCGCACCAGCGCCGCCTCGTTGCGGCTGCGCACCAGCACCGTGATGTCCGAGGCCTGCACCGGTCGCCGGTTTTTACCGTCGTTCAGCCAGGCTTGTTCCCGCTGCCCGGCGCCGAGCCAGTCGCGGATTTGCGCGGCGCACAGGCGCGCCATCATTTGTTGGTAATCACTTACCCCCACGCCCTCGCCCTGCTGCAGCCAAAACTGCATCGCCGGCTGCGGCTTGTCATGCAGTTCAAACGCCAGCCCTTGGTTCTTTTCCGCCGCACTGACCTCGATAAAGGGAATTTGGTCGAACAGGAACGGCTTATCCACCTGAGAAAACAGCTGGTTGACGCTGGCGATCATCATCGGAGACGAGCGCCAGTTGGTGTCAAGCGTGTAGTGGGCGTTCACATCGGAACGGGCGCGCATATAGGTGAAGATGTCGGCGCCGCGGAAGGCGTATATCGCCTGCTTCGGATCGCCGATCAGCAGCAGGCCGCAGTCCGGCCGGCCGACATAAATCTTTTGGAAGATGCGATATTGCTGCGGGTCGGTATCCTGAAATTCGTCGATCATCGCCACCGGATAACGTTGACGGATCGCCTGCGCCAGTTGCTCGCCGCCGCCGCTCTGCAAGGCGCTGTCCAGCCGGCTCAGCAGGTCGTCAAAGCCCAGCTCGGCGCGCTGGCGCTTTTCCTGCTGAATGGAGGTGCGAATTTCACTGAGCGCGCGCGCCATGATCAGGTCACGCAGCGTCAGGGGCTCGGCAAACAGTTCATCGATCGCGCTGAACAGCGGGTGACGCGGCGGTTCGCCCTTTTTGGTTTTTTCCAGCAGCACCGACTGGCGGAATTTATCCAGCTCCTTCGGCAGCTGGTAGTCCTGGGTTTCCTGTGCGGCCCACTCGCCGACCTTGGTCAGCCAGTTCGGCAGGTGCTTGCTGCTGTAGCTGCGCTTGTCGACGCCGGACTGGCCGATCAACGCCTCCAGGGAGCCCGCCGCCCGCCACTGCGCCTTGATGGCGTCGATGCGCGCCACGATTTGTTCGTGGCGCATCAGCACCGTTTCGCCGTCTTTCGGCGGCTGGCGCAGCCGGGGCGCCTCACCGTGCAGGTAGCCGGAAAGATCGGCCAGCAGCGCTTCCGGGCCGCTCCACTCCTGACTGACCGCACGGGCGACGCCCAGCGGCAGCGGGTAGCAGTGGCGGCGCCAGAAGTCCGCGCAGGCCTGCCGACGCAGCGGCAACTCATCCTGCACCAGAGTTTGCTCAAACAGCATGCCGGATTCGAAGGCGTTGTGGGTCAGCATACGCTGGCAGAAGCCGTGAATGGTGTAAATCGCCGCTTCGTCCATCTGCCGTTCGGCCGCCAGCAGCTGCGCGGCGGCGTCGGCCCGATCGTCGATTTCAGCCATCAGCGCGGTAAACAAGGGGTTATCGCTTTTACCGCGCACGCAGGCGATGCGCAGCCCGTGGATATTGGCGCGTATGCGCCCGCGCAGCTCCTCGGTGGCGGCCTCGGTAAAGGTCACCACCAGGATCTCTTCGACCGTCAGCGGCCGGGGGAATGCCGCCTCCCGCCCCAACCCCAATAACAGGCGCAGATACAGCGCGCCGATGGTGAAGGTTTTGCCGGTCCCCGCCGACGCTTCTATCAGCCGCTCGCCAAACAGCGGCAGCGTCTGCGGATCAAGCCTCTGCGGGGCCGTGTCTGTCATGGCGTCGCCACCTTGCGCGGCAGAACGTGCTGCAATGCGGAGGCGTCAGGATAAGTGACCCAGCCCTTCTGCTCGGCATAGTCCGCCTTGTCCTGGCCGCTGCCGCTAACCTGCGACAGCACCGCCAGCCCCTGCGGCGCGATCACCGCCTGATGGAAGAAGTCCGCCAGTTTGGCCGGCGTCAGCTGCTTGACCTGCGCGATCAGCTTCTGGCGGGTATCAAAGGCGAAATTGCCGCGGTCGAAGTCGTTGGCGAAGCGGCTGGCTTCTTCGCTCAGGGTTTGCGGCCGCTGCTTCAGTTCGTTGATCAGCGCCTGTTTGTATTGCTCAAAGTCCGCCTCGCTCATCGCGCGCAGGCGTTGCTCCGTTTTCGGGTAGAAGTCCTGATAGCGCTGGTACAGATAGCCCGGCTGCTTGCTGTTGCTCTGCAGCAGGAAGCCTACGCCCCACTGGCGGCCTACCGACATCGGGAAGGCGAATACCGCATAGCCCAGCTGTTCTTCGGTGCGCAGCTGGCTGTAGAACCACGGCTGGATAATCTGCCCCAGCAGCGAGCTGTAGGCCATGCCGGCCACTTCATCGTAGCCGGTCGGCACATAGACCGCCGCCAGCGCCGAGTCGGTGCTGCTGCCCGCGCGCTGCAGGTTGGCCAGCCGTTTTTTGTCCACCACCACGTCTTCGCCGTGCCACCACTCAACGCCGGTGCAGCCCAGGCGATGCTTCAGCGTCGAGGCCAGGGTGTCAACCTGCTGCTTGCTCATGTTGCCCACCACCAGCAGCTCCGGCGTCGCTTCGGCCAGCAGGCTGTCGCGGTAAGCCAGCACGTCTTTCAGCGTCAGGGTTTTCAGCACCTCGCGGCGCTCACTGCGCTCCGAATAAGGCACGCGCGAAATCATCTGCACCGGCTGGATCGCCAGTTCAAACGCCTTGCCCTTCTCGGCCGCATCCAGCTGCTCCAGATACCAGGACTTGGCCTGCGCCAGCTGCTCTTCGGTCGGGGTGAAGCTGGAGTAGCCTTCAATCAGCGAGGTCAGCAGCTGCGGCAGGCGCTGGGTAAAACCGTTGGCGTTAAACATCAGGCCGTTGTTCGGCGAGGTGGAGAAGCTTAAACCGCCTACCGATGCCTGATAGCTCAGCTGATCGAGCGCAATGCCGGCCAGATAGTCGGTCAAAGAGAACAGCACCTGATTGCGGGCGGAGTCCATGGTTTTGGCGTTGCGGAAGGCGACGGTAACGTCCGCCTTAGGCTCATCGGCAAAGTATCGGCTCGGCATGTACAGCACGCGCAGGCCCGGCTGATCCACCACCATTTCCGGCTTCTTGAACGCGTGAGACGGCTTGGTCAGGGTAAAATCATCCGGAATATACGGATTCAGCGTCGGCAACGACAGGGAAATGCCCTTGCCCAACTGCTGCCACTGCTCAAAGCGCTGCGGCGTGATTTTATCCACCTGATAAGGCGCGTTGACGAAGTAGGCCATCTTGTTGTGCGGCTCATTCGGGCTGACAAACCAGACGCGCGCATTTTGCGGCGTCATGGCGTCAAGACGCTCGGCGATCGCCTTGGCGTCATAGCGATCCGCCAGATAAGGTGCGTCCAGCGTGTGCTCGACCGGCACGCGCAGCATGGTGTCCACCAGCCATTCGATGTAATCCATGTCGCGCGTGATCGACGGATAGCGGAAATCCAGGTTCAGGACGTGCGAGATCTCGTCAAAGTAGCTTTGTTTGATGCCTTCGCTGCGCAGCATTTTCAGGTAGTTGAAAATGGCGGCTACCACGTCGTCACGCCTGGCCAGGCCTTTGTCGGTCAGCGACACGCTGATCGAGAACACGCCGCCGTTGCGGTCGACCATGGGATCGGCGCCGGCGTTGATCGCATCCGCCAGGCCCTGCTGCTGCAGCCAGTCGGACAGCGTGTTTTTACTGCGGTTGCCAATCAGGTAGCCGATGTAGGTATCCGTTTTACTGCGGAATGCCGCGCTGTTGTTGTCGATGCGGAACTCGACCTTCAGCTGTTTGCGCGGCTGAGCCGGCACGTAGTGAATAATGATGCCCTGCTGCTCCGGCGTTACGGCCGGCACGGTGATCGGCGGCACGCTGGCGTCATGATTCGCCACCCGGCCAAAGGTTTTGGCTGCAATTTCCGCCAGCTGCGGCAACGACTGGTTGCCGTACAGCACGCCCATCATCAGATTGGCCGAGTAATAGCGCTTGTAGAAATCGGTCAGTTCGTCGTGCAGCTTGCTGCCCGGTTTGTCCTTCAGGGTATCGAGGTTGCCGCCGGAGAAGCGCGCGCTCGGGTGCGCCGGGTTCAGCGTTTCCGCCCCGACCTGCGCCATGCGCATGCCATCGCGCGAACGCGCCATCGTCAGTTCGGCATTGACCGCATTGCGTTCACGATCGGCATTGCCCGGCTCCAGCAGCGGTTCCGCAATGGCATCCGCCATGCGATCGACCGCCGGTTCCAGCGCGTCGTTTTCCACTTCCAGATAGAAAGCGGTGCGGTAGGAAGCGGTGCTGGCGTTGTGGCTGCCGCCGTGCTTTTTCAGGAATTCCGACAGATTTTCCGGCTGCGGATAGCGCTTGGAACCCATCAGCACCATGTGTTCCAGATAGTGAGCCAGCCCAAGCTGGCTGTTCGGATCCTCCAGCGAACCGACCGGCAGCGCCAGTGCCGCCAGCGATTTCGGCGCCAGGGCGTCGGACACCAGCAGCACCGTCATGCCGTTCGCCAGCTTGATCGCCTGATAATGCCGCGGATCCTGTTCGCTTTTATTGATCTTTTCCGCCAGCGGTTGCCATCCCTGTGCGGCCCAGCTTAACGGCGCCCAACACATTGCCAATAATACCAACCCGGTGAGGCGGGCCAACTGTCTGCGCATATCCAAAATGAACCCCTATTCTGACACCGTCCCGCCCATTCCCTGACGCGACGGTGTTCATAAAAATCACGCAACTTTTTCCCTCATGCATAAAGCCGCCTTCGTATTGGCTACGCTCACTCACCCGGCTTATGGGCCCATGTTGGCCCTGCGGGATGGGTTTACTTGCCGTTTGATGCGGCCCCCGGCATTTTGGGAATAAATCTATATGCCTGTACGTTATGTAAGACCGGGAATTACCCCAATGGTTGAATATAACCTGTGTTATTTTTACCACCTCCCGACACGCAGTACCACCGGGGGATGGTTACCTTGGGTAAGGCCACGGAGTTACCCTAAATTATGTCGCGCCACCGGCAACAGGTAACGTTCTGTTTCGGCCAGAATTTGCGCCAGGCAGTCGTTGTCCAACTGACGGAACACCCGTTGGACATAAGGATCCTCGCCCTCGCCCGGGATGCGCTGATCGCCCTGCCAGGCCTGCAGCAGCTTGGCGCGCGCTTTGACCTGCGCCTCTTCTTCCCAGTCAATCTGCTGCGTTTCCGGCTGGTAGCATTGGCTCAACCAGGCCCACCCGCTTTTGTTCAACAGCAGCAGCGGTTGGCACAGGCCGCGCCGGTACCCCGCCAGCAACGTCGCCAGCTGTTTGCGCGCCTCTTCCGGCGCCAGCGCCGCAAAGCGCCAGGCGGAATTTTTGCGCCCATACATACGGCTCTCACCCGCGCCGCCGGCACAGCAGTACGCCAGGTGCTCCAGCCATAGCAGGATGCCGTCCACCGCCGACAGGGTGGCGGGCCGCCAGCGCAGCAGGCCATCGTCCTGCACCTGATGCAGCCAGCCGCTGATACGCACGCCGTCGATGTCGATATCCAGCTCCAGGCTGTGGCCCTCGCGGCGTTCCGCGCGCACCAGTTCGGCCAACTCGATCATCTCCTCCTGCTGTTTCTGCCAGTAAATCTCGCCGAAGGCGCCAAACGGCAAACCGCCGGCGGCGCGCACCCGTTGGAACAGGCGGGTCGGATCTTCACCGTCTATCAGGGTGTTTAACAGCTGGCTGTTGAACTGGTAGCGGCTGAGGTTATCCAGCGTGAAGGGTTCTTCGTCCGGCAGCTCGGTCTCCTCCAGGATAAAACTGACGCCGAGGCGCAGCTGGAAGAAGGCGCGGACCGGGTGACGATAGAACCGCAGCAGGTCGTCCAGTGAGATTTGCTGTTCGCCGTCAGGGAGCAACGGCTGATTGAAGGCCGGGTGCGCCGCGCCGCGCCGGTCGGCGGCGGGCAGCCATTCGGCCGCGTAGCTTTGCTCCTCGCTGCCGGGCAGGAAATTCTCGGCGGCGAACGGCATGCGCGCATGCCACTTCAGCAGGTGTTCGCCGACGCGCTGGGCGCTGCCGTCGGCGTCCAGCGTTTCATCCCCCGGCAGGCAATAGCTCTGCTCCAGATACTCCAGCAGCTCGGTAACCAGCACCGAAGGATAGCGCAGGCCGTTATCCTGTATGGAGCGGCCGATAAAGCTGATATACAGCCGCTGCTGCGCCGACAGGATCGCCTCGAGGAACAGGTAGCGGTCGTCGTCGCGGCGGCTGCGGTCGCCGCGTTTGACCTGCTGCGCCATCAGGTCAAAGCCGAGCGGCGGCAGCGTGCGCGGATACACCCCGTCGTTCATGCCCAGCAGGCAAACCACCTTGAACGGGATCGAACGCATCGGCATCAGGGTGCAGAAGTTGATTTGCCCGGCGAGGAAACGCTGGCTGATGCGTTCCTGATCGAGACGCGCCGCCAGATCGTCGCGCAGGATGCTCAACGGCACCGCATCCGGATAACGAGCCGCCAGCCCGAAGCCGATGGCCTGCTGCCACTGCTGCTCGATCAGCGCCAGCACCACTTCGGTTTCGCCATCCGGTTCGAAGAAGGTGTCCAGCAGCTGGCGGCACAGCGGCAGCCACGCCTCCAGCGGGCGCGCTTCGCTCAGCAGTTGCCGCCAGCGGCTCAGGCTGGCCAACAGCTCCGCCAGCTGCCCGGCCAGTTCGGCCACCAGCCCGCTCGATTCGTCATAGGGCAGAATGCCCTGCCAATCGCCGGCTTTGCTGTCCATCGCATAGCCAAGCAGCATGCGCGTGATGCCAAACCGCCAGGTATGCTGGCCGGTCGCCGGCAAATCCAGCTCGCGCACGTTGTCGTCGTCCAGCCCCCAGCGCACGCCTGATTCGCCAACCCAATGGCGCAGCAGGCGCAGCCCTTCCTCGCGGATGGCGAAACGCGCCGCCAACGCCGGCACCTCCAATAGCGCCAGCACCTGTTCCGAGGTAAAGCGGCTCTGCGGCAGATCGAGCAGCGAAATAAACGCCTGCAGCGCCGGATGCGCCTGGCGCGCTTTGCGGTCGGAGATCGCAAACGGCAGGTATCGCTCGGCGGAGGCATTACCGAACACCGCCTGAATGTAGGGGTATAGCTGTCGATGTCCGCCACCATCACGATAATATCGCGCGGCGTCAGCGCCGGATCTTCCGCCAGCATGGTCAGCAGTTGATCGTGCAGCACCTCCACTTCGCGCTGCGGGCTGTGGCAGGCGTGCAGGCTGAGTGAACGGTCCTCCCGCTCCAGCCGGCGTTTGGCCGCGCTGCTCTCCAGCGTTTCCGGCGTGCTGCCGATCACCGCGTGATCCTCCAGCTCCAGCATGTCGCGCTGAATGGCGTGCAGCATATTGTCGGCGGGAATATCAACGAAGGCATCGACCTCCTGCACCCTGTCCATCTGCGACAGCAGGTAGAGATGATCGCGCCCCAGCTTGCCCCAGGAGGCCAGCAGCGGGTTGCTGAGCTGCTGTTGCCCTTCGGCGTCAAACAGCTGCGCCGCCGCGCCGGGTTCGCGGAATAACCCCTGCTCCCGCGCCTGATGATAGTGGCGGCGCTTGCGGCTTTGCAGGCGGGCGAGAAACGCGTAGTCCTGAATATCGCCCCAGTAATAGCGGCAGGGGTTGGTGAACATCAGATGAATGTCGATATGGCGGCCCAGCGCCTGCAGCGCTTCCAGATACACCGGCGGCAGCGCCGAAATGCCGCAGATAAACACCCGCGGCGGCAGACCCGGCGGGCAGTGCTCCGCGTTATCCAGCGCGTTGATAAAGCGGCTGTACAAGTTGGCGCGGTGCCATTCCGGCTGCCCCAACTCACGCGTGTATTCCACCAAACGGGCCCACAGCGGGGCCTGCCACTGCTGGGCTTCCGCCAGGCCGTCGATGCGCTCGCCGCGCTGCCAGCTTTCCAGCCACTGCGGGCGATACACCAGATATTGGTCAAACAGGTCGGCCACCCTGCCGGCCAGCTGATGAATTTTACGTTTGTCGCCGTCGTCGGTGAGGTAGTGCTGCAGCGCGGCAAACGCCGGCTGGGTCAGCAGTTCCGGCAGCAGCCACATCAGCTTCCAGGTCATGGCGTCCTTGCTGAAGGCGCTTTCCTTCGGAATATCCGGCAGCACCCGGGTAAACATGTCCCAGATAAAAGTCGCCGGCAGGGGAAAGGCGATGTTGGCGGCGATGCCGAATTGCTCCGCCAGCTGCATTTGCAGCCACTGCGCCATGCCAGGGCTTTGCACCAGCACCACTTCCTGTTGAAAAGGATCGGCCAACGGATCTCTGGCTATCAACGCACTGGTCAGCGTTTTCAATAAATCCAACTGATTGGAATGATAAACCGTAAACATTGGGGCTCCTTTAAAACAAAATACGCGCCAGATTAGCGGCGGGTGCAATACCAACGGCTCAGTTCCGCCCATTGCCGCTGCGGAGTCTGTATCTTCACCACTAGCCGCCGGCAACCGGCGTCTGCGCTGTCGAGCTGCAGCTCGCGCCGCCAGCCGGAGGGCGGCGGTTCGGCATCGGTTCGCCCGGTCGCGGCGAAGACCTCCAACTGCTGATGCGCCAGCGACCAGGCCTGGCGATACTGCCACTGGCGCTGGAACGACTGCAACAGCACCTGATGATACTGTAACAATCCCAGCAGCGACACCGCGAACAGCAACGCGGCCACCAGCACCTCCGGCAGGCTGAAGCCGTTCCGGCCTCCGCCGCCCCGCCGCCGGTTAGTCCGCACAGCCGGCCGGCCCCTTCTCCGGGCAGAAATCCAGCCAGCCGCCCGGTTCGGCCATCAGTTCCACATCCGCGGCATCCCCCCCGGCCCTGGCCAGCTGATACAGCCTCAGCGGCTCGCCGCCGCGCATTTCCCCCTCGCCGCGTACCAGCACGACGCCCTGCCGGGCGGAAAGCCTGACGCAGGCGCTAAAGCCGAAGCCTGGGCGGCACAGCCAGCGCTGGCCGCTCAGCCGTTCGAGCGGCCAGCGCTGGGCCATGCCCCAGCTCAGCGCCGAAGCGGCCTGATTATAGGCCAGCAGGTAGCGCCGCTGATCGCTCGCCAACAGCAGCGCCTGGTCTAATTGGCGATGCTGGGCATTCAGCAGCATCAGCCCCATGACCAACAGCAGCATCACCGCCGCCAGCGTGCTGCCGCCCCGCTGGGCAGGCGCGCTCATGGCAACGCGGCCAGGCCGATGGCCCAGCTGAGGCTGCGCCTGATGCCGCCGTCGCGGGCCGAACGCCCCGCCAGCGTCAGGCGGGCCAGCGTTTTGCCGCCATCGCCCGGGGTGAGCGCCACGCTGAACGACTCTATGCGCACCTCATCCTGATCCAGCAGCCTTTCCCAACCGGTGCCGCGGCAGTCGCTGACGCCGCGCTGCGCCTCGATGGCCCCCAGCCGCAGCCGATAGCCGAAATAGCCGGCGTCCTCGCCCGTACCGGCCCATTGGCCGCTGCGGGTGATGTCATAGGCGACGATCACGCAGCTGCCCGCGGCTTCGCCCGGCGCGCGGTCGAGCAGTAGCGCCCTCCCCGGACAGCGCCCGGCGCAGAATCCCGCGCGGCGCAGATCTTTTTCTATGCCGAACGCCAGCTGCCGCAGCGCCAGCTCCAGGCGATAGTGCTGGCCGAGCGCCACGCTTTGCTGGCGCAACAGCGGGTAAGTTTTGGCCGCAGCCAGCGCAATCAGGCTGCCAAACGATAGCGCCAGCAGCACCTCCGGCAGGGTAAATCCGCGCGCTAAGGTTGGCATAGGGCTATCCCCCGCACGCTCAGCCGCTCGCTGCACAGCCTCAGCCGCCCTCTTGCGGACAACACCAGCCGCAGGCTACCCGCGCCGTTGCTGAGGACGATATGCCCGCCCTGCGCATTGTTGCGCAGGCCGTAAAAACCAAAATCCTTGCCGGTATGGGCACTCAACAGCACGTCGCGGTAGTGCGGAAGATAAAACTCGCCGGGCGGCGAAACGCAGTCCGGCGGCGGTTCGCCGCTGCCGATGCACCAGGGTTCTCCGGCTTTGAACCACAGCAGCGCTGGGCGGTTGCGCCAGTTGGCGTCCGCCTGCAGCCGGACCAGAAACGCCAACAGCTGCTGAGCGGTATGCTCAAGCCGCAGCGCCTGTTGATAATGGCGCCAGTGGCTGACGCCCCAACCGGTAAGCATGCCGGCGATCAGGATCACCGCCAGCAGCTCGATCAGCGTCATGCCGCGTTGGCGGGCATCGAAGAAAAAATCGGAATTAGCGTTCATGGCGGCCAGTGTAATGGCGGCAATGCAGGGATAAAGCGGTGATCGACGGGGTTGAAGCGCGCTGCGCAATCTTTTCCCTGTCGATACAGATGAAAGCAATAAAATGCGGCGCAGCGCGCAATTTCAGGCAAAAAAAAGGAGCGCAACCGGTGCGCCCCTGAGTGCTATGCCGCGAGTGTCAGATAGCGACCGGCGCCTTGATTGGCGGGTGCGGATCGTAACCTTCGATTTCGAAGTCTTCGAAACGGTAGTCGAACAGCGAATCCGGCTTGCGCTTGATCACCAGCTTCGGCAGCGGGCGCGGCTCCCGGGTTAGCTGCAGCCGCGTCTGTTCCATATGGTTGCTGTACAGGTGCGTATCGCCGCCGGTCCAGACGAAATCGCCCACTTCCAGATCGCACTGCTGCGCCATCATATGCACCAGCAGCGCATAGCTGGCGATATTGAACGGCAGGCCGAGGAACACGTCGCACGAACGCTGATACAGCTGACAAGAGAGCTTGCCGTCCGCCACGTAGAACTGGAAGAACGCATGGCACGGCGCCAGCGCCATCTGCTCCAGTTCGCCGACGTTCCAAGCGGAAACGATGATGCGGCGCGAGTCCGGATCCTGTTTCAGCTGTTCGAGCACGTTGCTCAGTTGATCGATCTGGCGGCCGTCCGCCGCGCCCCAGGCGCGCCATTGCTTGCCGTAAACCGGGCCGAGATCGCCGTTTTCATCGGCCCATTCGTCCCAGATGGTGACGTTGTTTTCACGCAGGTAGGCGACGTTGGTGTCGCCGTTCAGGAACCACAACAGCTCGTGGATGATCGACCGCAGGTGACATTTTTTGGTGGTCACCAGCGGGAAGCCTTCCTGCAGGTTGAAACGCATCTGGTGGCCGAAAATCGACAGCGTGCCAGTGCCGGTGCGGTCGGCTTTGGGGGTGCCCTCGGCGAGCACCTTGTTCATCAAATCCAGATACTGTTTCATTTGTTCCTCACGACAGTTGTTGCTGCGGGCGACGACGGTACGCCCAAATCATCATAATAATACCGGCCACGACCATAGGAACGGACAGGATCTGCCCCATGCTGATCACGCCGTCGAACAGGCCGAGCTGGGCATCCGGCTGGCGGAAAGCCTCAACGATAATGCGGAAAGCGCCATAACCGATCAGGAACAGGCCGGATACCGCCCCCATTGGGCGCGGCTTGCGAATAAACAGGTTCAGAATGATAAACAGCACCACGCCTTCCAGCAGCAGTTCATACAGCTGCGACGGGTGGCGCGGCAGCACGCCATACTGATTCAGCAGCGGCAGCAGCGAAGGATCGGCGGCGGCGATGGCCACGTCTTCGCTGCGCGAGCCCGGAAACAGCATCGCCCAGGGGGTGTCGGTGGTTACGCGGCCCCAGAGTTCGCCGTTGATAAAGTTGCCGAGGCGGCCGGCGCCGAGGCCAAACGGGATCAACGGGGCAATAAAATCAGAGACCTGGAAGAAGGTGCGCTTGGTGCGACGGGCAAACCAGAACATCACCAGGATCACGCCCATCAGGCCGCCGTGGAACGACATGCCGCCATCCCACACTTTGAACAGGTACAGCGGGTTATCCAGGAACAGCGGCAGGTTGTAGAACAGCACGTAACCTACGCGGCCGCCGATGAACACCCCCAGGAAACCGGCGTACAGCAGGTTCTCCACCTCATCCCTGGTCCAGCCGCTGCCCGGCTTGTTGGCGCGACGCACCGCCAGCCACATGGCAAAAACGAAGCCGACCAGGTACATCAGACCATACCAGTGCAGGGAAACCGGGCCGACAGAGAAAATGACCGGATCAAATTTAGGAAACGCCAGATAGCTATTGCTCATCTATCACCACAACATGTCTGTTATTCTTCCCCATCCGGGGGCGGCAGGTGCCAAGCGGCGACGAGGTTACGCCGCGCTGAGGTTGCGCATCATAACATAGGCTTAACGGCGTCCGGGGTGGCGGGCAGGGAAAAGTTCTGTAAAAAAATCGGTCCGCCGCCGCGTTTATCTGCCGCCGCGGATCAACCCGCCCATGCCGCGCCGCTCCATAAACGCCGCCACCAGGTGGCGCACTTCCGTGGTCATCTGGGCGCCAAGCACCCTCTGCGCCAGCACTTCGGCGTCGGATAACTCAATGTGCCGCAGCAGGTATTTGATGCGCGCCACGCTGCGGCCGTTCATGCTCAGATTGCGGTAGCCCATGCCCACCAGCAGCAGCGCCCCCATGGGATCGCCCGCCAGTTCGCCGCACAGGCTGACCTGCAGCCCGGCCGCCTTGCCCTGCTCGACGATCAGTTTAAGCACCTGCAGCATGGCCGGATGCAGGCTGTCGTACAGCGACGCCACCCGGGTGTTGTTGCGATCCACCGCCAGCAAATATTGGGTCAGATCGTTGGTGCCGACCGAGATGAAATCAACGCGTCCGGCCAGATACGGGATCAGGAAAATCATCGACGGCACTTCGAGCATCGCGCCGATCTTCGGTTTCGGGATCGCATAGCCCAGCACCTCTTCCACCTCCCGACCGGCGCGATCGATCAGGCGCCTGGCCTCGTCGATCTCTTCGAGGCTGGTGATCATCGGCAGCAAGATGCCCAGGTTGCCGGTGCCGGCATTGGCGCGCAGCATGGCGCGCACCTGGATCAGGAAAATTTCCGGCTGGTCCAGCGTGATGCGAATGCCGCGCCAGCCGAGGCAAGGGTTTTCCTCGCTGATCGGCATGTAGGGCAGCTGTTTGTCGGCGCCGATGTCCAGCGTGCGCAGGGTGACCGGCTTGGTTGGGTAGAGCTGCAGCATGCCCTGATATTGCCCAACCTGCTCCTCTTCCGAGGGGAAACCGCTCTGCAGCATGAAGGGGATTTCGGTGCGGTACAGGCCGACGCCATCCACCCGGCCGCCCAGCAGCTGCTCGTGTTCCGGGCTGAGGCCGGCGTTCAGCATCACCTGTATGCGCTCGCCGCTTTTCAGCTGCGCCGGCTGCTCAACGTCGTCTTCCGCCAGCTTGCTCAGCTCCAGCTCTTCGCTGATCAGCCGCTGGTACTCCTGCACCAGCACCGGTTCCGGGTCGACCAGCAGTTCGCCGCGGTAACCGTCGACAATCAGCAGCCGCTGGCTGAGCAGCGAAGGCTGGATATCGGCGCCCATCACCGTCGGCACGCCCATCGCCCGCACCAAAATAGCCGCGTGCGAGTTGGCCGCGCCGTCGCGCACCACTACGCCGACCAGGCGATCCTGCGGCACCTCGGCCAGCAGGGTGGCGGTCAGTTCGTCGGCCACCAGCACGAAGCGCGCCGGCCATTGGGTGGCGCCCTGGGTGGTGTCATCGAGGTGGAACAGCAGGCGTTGGCCGAGCGCGCGCAGGTCGCTGGCGCGCTCGCGCATGTAGGTGTCCTGCAGGCTGGCGAACTGTTCGGCGAAGGCTTCTATCACCTGCTTTACCGCCCATTCGGCCACCGAACCGCTGTCGATTTCGGCGAACAGCTCGCGCTTGAGGCGGGCGTCGTTCAACAGGTGGGAATAGAGATCGAAGATCGCCGCGCTCTCTTTTTGCGAGCTGGCGGCAAAACGCTTGCTGAAGCGGCGGAACTCCGCGCCGGCCTCTTCCAGCGCCTGGGTCAGGCGTTCGCGCTCGCTGGCGGTGTCCAGCGTCGAGGCGCGGTACACCTGATCGAGCGAAGGCTGGCTGCTGTCTTGCCAGCCTTCCGCCACCGCCACGCCGGGCGACGCCGCCAGCGCGCGAATGCGCGTCTGCCGATACTGACCGAAAATGGCGTTGAGCTGCGACTGCGAGAGGATCCCGGCCATCTGCGTGGCCAGGGTCACCATGAAGGATTCTTCGCTTTCATCGAACTGGCGCAGCTCACGCTGCTGCACCACCAGCACGCCCAGCAGTTGGCGACGGTGGATGATCGGCACGCCGAGGAAGGATCGGAAGCGATCCTCCTTCACCTGAGGAACGTATTTAAAGCTGGGGTGGCTTTGCGCATCCGCCAGGTTAATCGGCTCCGCCCGCCGCCCGACCAGGCCCACGACGCCTTCGTCGAAGGCCAGCGCGATGGTGCGCCCACGCGGTTTTTTCAACCCGCGTGTCGCCATCAGGTAATAACAGCGGCGGTCGTTGTCTGCCAGATAAATGGAACAGACTTCCGTATCCATCGCCAGGCAGGTTTCGTTGACCAAAAGATCCAGCGCATCCGTCAGACTGGCCGCCGCGGCCACCTTCTCAACAATTTCTCGCAAGCGCGTGAGCATAGTCTGCTTAACTTAACCTCTCTTTCGGCGGTAAGCGGGGGCCTGCCGCTGCGTTGCCTGCTCCTGCATGGGCATCACGGTCACGGCGAATTCTTTCATCACCCGGCGATAGACGTCACGCTTGAACGACACCACCTGGCGCACCGGATACCAAAAGCTGACCCAGCGCCAGCCGTCGAACTCCGGCGTGCTGCTGCGCTGCATGTTGATATCGGCGTCGTTGCACATTAACTGCAACAAAAACCATTTCTGCTTCTGGCCGATACATACCGGCTTTGTGTCCCAACGCACCAAACGTTTTGGCAATTTATAGCGCAACCAGTTGCGGGTTGAGGCCAGGATACGCACATCCTTCTTGCTCAGCCCCACTTCTTCGAACAGCTCACGGTACATCGCCTGTTCCGCGGTTTCGCCAGGGTTAATCCCACCTTGGGGAAACTGCCAGGAGTGCTGACCGTAACGGCGGGCCCACAGGACCTGCCCCTGACGATTACAGATTACGATACCAACATTCGGGCGGTAGCCATCATCATCGATCACCGGACTACCTCGATAAGCTTAAATTCGCATAGATGTCCTGATTGTTTCACACAAGCTACAGGCGGTAAACCACTGCTTTGCAGCGTCGTGGGCCGGATAACATTGGGATAACTCACAGATAATGGCAAAGTTATAAACATACCCCCGCCTTTTCGGCCGGTTTTATTCACTTTTTCTGTGGATAGGTGTGTGAAGAACTCGAGGGATAAGCCGGTAAAACTCTCGGGCCGCAAGAAAACCGGCAAAAACCAATTTTGTATTATTACTTTAAATACAATAAATTAAATAACAAAAACCAGTTATGAACAGGGTAAAAATGTGATCTGTGCACGGTCGGGATCCTGTGCTGGCGAAAGATCCACCAACGTCGTTTTTATCCACAGATTATCCGGGTAAGTTACGCACAAAACGGACAAATTCGTAAAAAACCGCCCGCGTCAAGGCTGTAAATCGAACCAGTGATCGCTAAAAATTTGGGTTATCCCATAAATCTGTGGATAAATAGGTGTAAGATCCTGTTTATTGTCGGTGGCTTCAGGTGCACAAGCGCCGGCAGGAATTTCCCTCTTGCCGGGAGGAGGAAAAAAAGTCATGAAAAATCATGCTACTATTATTCTTTTCCCCAGGCAGATGCGGCCGCTATCGGCTGTGCGTAAATGCAGTACGTTTTTCAACCAAATCTGACAGGCATGATTTATGGCGTTTTTATCCCCATTGCCCCCTCCGCCGGAAAACGAACGACAGCTGTTCGAGCGCGCGCAGGCGCTGGCCGGTTTCAGCCTGGGCGAGCTGGCCGCACGCGCGCAGCTGCCGATCCCCAAAGACCTGAAGCGCGATAAAGGCTGGGTCGGCATGCTGCTGGAGCAATATCTCGGCGCCATGGCGGGCAGCAAGCCCGAACAGGATTTCCCGGAGCTGGGCATTGAGTTGAAAACCATCCCGATCGACGCCGCCGGCAAACCGCTGGAAACCACCTTCGTCTGCGTCGCGCCGCTGAGCGGCAACAGCGGCGTCACTTGGGCCAGCAGCCATGTGCGCCACAAGCTGGCGCGGGTGCTGTGGATCCCGGTTGAGGGCGAACGGCACATCCCGCTGGCGCAGCGGCGCATCGGCTCGCCGCTGCTGTGGAGCCCGAACGCCGCAGAGGAAGAGATGCTGCGGCGCGACTGGGAGGAGCTGATGGATCTGATCGTGCTCGGCCACGTCGAACGCATCACCGCCCGCCACGGCGAAGTGCTGCAGCTGCGGCCCAAGGCGGCCAACAGCAAGGCGCTGACCGAGGCCATCGGCGAACAGGGGCAGCCGATCATGACGCTGCCGCGCGGTTTCTACCTGAAAAAGAGTTTTACCGGCGCTCTGTTGGCAAGACATTTCTTAATCTAAAGCACTTTGTTTAGTTCGCGTTTAGGTAACCCTGTCAGTGCCACGATAAACGCGTATAATTCACGCTTTGCATTTTATTAAGGTGTGCTGGGCAATGTTCGAATGGATTATGGATCCCAATGCCTGGTTAGCGTTAGGTACGCTGACCATTCTTGAGATCGTACTGGGTATTGATAACATTATTTTCCTGTCGCTGGTGGTGGCCAAGCTGCCTAAAGCGCAGCAGAACAAGGCGCGCCGCATAGGCCTGGCCGCCGCCATGCTGATGCGGCTGGCGCTGCTGGCCTCCATCGCCTGGGTGATCCGCCTGACCCATCCGCTGTTCACCGTGATGGACCACAGCATCTCCGCTCGCGATCTGATCCTGCTGCTGGGCGGCTTGTTCCTGATTTGGAAAGCCAGCAAGGAGATCCACGAAACCATCGAAGGATCGGAAGAAGAACACCATACCAAGGTGCACAGCTTCTTCGGCGCCATCGTGCAGATCATGCTGCTGGACATCATCTTCAGCCTGGATTCGGTGATTACCGCCGTCGGCCTGTCCGATCACCTGTTCATCATGATGGCCGCGGTGGTGATCGCCGTCGGCGTGATGATGTTCGCCGCCCGGCCGATCGGCGAGTTCGTCAACCGTCACCCGTCGGTGAAAATGCTGGCGCTGGCGTTCTTGATTCTGGTGGGCTTCACCCTGATGCTGGAAAGTTTCCAGGTGCATGTGCCAAAAGGCTATATCTACTTCGCCATGTTCTTCTCGATGTCGGTCGAAGCGCTCAACCTGATGCGCGGCAAAAAGAGCAGCGTCTCCGAATAATGCTCCGGCGGGAGCCGCGTTCTGCGGTTCCCGTTACCCTTCTTTGTTCACATTTGTCACGTTTAATGACCAAGATAAAGACTTATCTGAGGCATCGGCTATCGATAGTTTGCTAATCTTGAAAGAACGTTCTTTTCTGCATAACTGAGGATCCGCAGGATGAAAAAGTGGGTAATGGCAGTTTCTGCACTGGTAATGGCCGCCGGGCTGGCGGGTTGCTCCAGTGATTACGTGATGGCGACCAAAGACGGCAACATGATCCTGACCCAGGGCAAACCTGAGATCGACCAGGATACCGGTCTGATCAGCTACAAGGATGAAAAAGGCAACTCGCGCCAAATCAATGGCGATCAGGTTTCGCAGGTTATCGAACGCTGATCCGCCCAGCCGGCTATCGCACATCCCCGGCGCGATAGCCTCAGCCCCTCCTCCGCACGGAATCCACTTCCCCCATCTTCGCGGCTTGGTTATAGTCGGAAAAGGCGATATCAACGCCTGACGGGTTATCTGCCGTAACCTGATACCTGGCTCCTGTTTCACCGGGCTCCGCCGCCCGTAAGCGCTAACAAGAAAGGAAGGCCGTTAATGCAATACCACCGTATTCCCCACAGTTCTTTAGAAGTGAGCGTGCTGGGACTGGGCACCATGACCTTTGGCGAGCAAAATACTGAAGCCGATGCCCACGCACAGCTGGACTATGCATTAGCCGCAGGCATCAACCTGATAGACACCGCCGAGCTGTACCCAGTGCCGCCCCGCCCGGAAACCCAGGGGCTGACCGAGCAATATATCGGCAGCTGGATCAAGGCGCGCGGCAGCCGCGAGAAAATCGTGCTGGCGAGCAAAGTCTCCGGGCCGGTGCGCGGCAACGACAGCAGCATCCGCCCACAGCAGGCGCTGGATCGCAAAAATATCCGCGCCGCGCTGGACGCCAGCCTGAAACGCCTGAACACCGATTACCTCGATCTCTACCAGCTGCACTGGCCGCAGCGCGCCACCAACTGCTTCGGCAAGCTCAACTACCAGTACACCGACGAAATGGCCACGGTAACGCTGCTGGAAACGCTGGAAGCGCTGACCGAGCAGGTGCGCGCCGGTAAAATCCGCTATATCGGGGTATCCAACGAAACGCCATGGGGCGTGATGCGCTATCTGCAATTGGCCGAGAAACACGAGCTGCCGCGCATCGTGTCGATCCAGAACCCGTACAGCCTGCTGAACCGCAGCTTTGAGATTGGCCTGGCGGAAATCAGCCAGCACGAAGGCGTGGAGCTGCTGGCCTATTCCAGCCTGGCGTTCGGCACCCTGAGCGGCAAATACCTCAACGGCGCCAAGCCGGCCGGCGCGCGCAATACGCTGTTCACCCGCTTCAACCGCTACTCCGGGCAGCAAACCCAGCTGGCGATTGCCGAATACGTGGCGTTAGCCAGGAAACAGGGGTTGGATCCTTCGCAGATGGCGTTGGCCTTTGTGCGCCAGCAGCCGTTCGTCGCCAGCACCCTGTTGGGCGCCACCACGCTGGAGCAGTTGAAAACCAACATCGACAGCTTCGATGTGGTGTTGGATGAAGAGGTGCTGCAGGCGCTCGAAGAAATTCACAGCCGTTATACCATTCCGGCGCCTTGATAGCCTGAGGGCGCAGCCTGGCTGCGCCCCGTTTCACCGCCGCTGCGACCACCACAACGCGCTAATCGCCAGCGCAAACACCACGCCAAACCCTACGCCGACGCCCACCACCGGCACGCCCAGCTTCACCACCAAAGAATACAGGCCGAGCATCAGCAACATGGCGGCGTTTTCACCCAGGTTTTGCACTGCGATCGCATTGCCGGCGCCGACCGAATGTTTGCCCCGCTCCTGCAGCAACGCATTGAGCGGCACGACGAAGAAGCCCCCAGCATGCCGATAAGCGCCAGCAAGACGTAGGCATTGAGCATGGTCGTTTGCAGCGCAAACACCGCGACCGCGACGCCGATCAGCATGCCGGCCGGCATACAGCGTTTCACCGTTTTAAGCGTGACGAAACGCGCGGCGGCCCCCGCGCCCACCACGATGCCGACGGCCACCATGGCGTTCAGCAGCGTCGGCGTGGCGTTATCGGCGATGCCGAGCGCCACCGGCACCCACAGCACCAGCAGAAAACGCAGCGTCACGCCGGCCCCCCAAAACAGGCTGGTGCCAATCAATGAGAAACGCGTCTGTCCATCGCGCCACAGCATAACGCAGGCAGCAAAGAAGCTGTGCGTCATGGCCTGAGGACGCCACGAAGCGCCAGGACGCGCCGCCGCCAAACGCGGAATATACAGGTTGGCGACCACCGCCCCCGCGTAAACCAACGCACAGGCAGCCAGCGCCACCGCCACGTGCCAGTCCGCCAGAATACCGCCGGCCACCGAACCGGTCAGAATGGCCGCAATGGTCGAAGCCTCGATCAGGCCGTTAGCCTTGACCAGTTTCTCGCCGCTGGTGATCTCGCCCAGAATGCCGTATTTGGCCGGTGAATACGCAGCGGCTCCCACGCCGACCAGGCTGTAACCCAAAAACGGGTTACCCCCAAAACAGATCACCAATGCCCCCGCCAATTTCAGGGCGTTGGCGAACATCATCACCCGCCCTTTGGCAAAGCTGTCGGCGATCTGGCCAACGAACGGAGCCAGAATGATGTAGGTGGCGACAAAGGCCATCTGCAGGATCGGCTGGCTCCAGTCCGGATACAGCTGCTGCTTGATCAGCGCCAGCGTGGCGAACAGCAACGCATTGTCGCCGAACGCCGAGAGGAACTGCGCGCCGATCACCGCGATCATGCCGCGTGACAACAAAGGGGATTCGGTCGAAGGATTCATCAGGCACTCTCCGGCTGTTCGGCCATATGACGCAGGGTGACGAAATCGGGTTTGCCGCTGCCGAGCACCGGCAGCGTTTTCAACAGGCGAATATCGCGCGGCACCGCCAGCTCCGGGCTGCCCAGTTCGCGCGCCACCCGCAGCAATGCCTCGCGGGTAATGGCGGGATCGGTGGTGAACAGCACCAACGCCTCCCCTTTGCTGCTGTCGCTTTTGACAGTGGCGGCATGCAGTTTTTCCGGCGACAGCCGTTGCGCCAGCAATTCGACGCTCTCCAGCGACACCATCTCGCCCGCCAGCTTGGCGAAGCGCTTCACGCGCCCGCGAATGGTGCAGTAACCCTGCTCATCCAGGCTGACGATATCGCCGGTGTCATACCAGCCCGGCTGCAGCACGCCGTTCGCATCTTCCGCCGCCGGCGGCTCCAGTTCCCCGGGGCGCTCGACGCGCAGATAGCCTTTCATGATATTCGGCCCCTTCAGCTGCAGACGGCCGCCGTTATCAATACCCGGCACCGCGATCAGGCGCGCCTCCATCTGCGGCATGATGCGGCCGACGGTGCCCACCTTGGTCGCCAGCGGCACGTTGATCGACACCACCGGCGCGCACTCGGTCACGCCATAGCCTTCCAGAATGCGGATGCCGTATTTGTCCTGATAGATCTGTTTGGTGCTGTCCGCCAGTTTCTCCGCGCCGGCCACGACATAGCGCAAGCGGGCAAAATCATACGGATGCGCGAAGCGCGCATAGTTGTTAAGGAAGGTCGCCGTGCCGAACAGCACCGTGCAGTTACGGTCATACACCAGCTCCGGCACTACGCGATAGTGCAGCGGGCTGGGGTAGAGGAAAATGCGGCTGCCGGTGATCAGCGGCGTGAGCAGCCCCACCGTCAGGCCGAACGAGTGGAACAGCGGCAGCGACGACATGAAGCGGTCGCGCGGGGTGAAATCGGCGATGGTGCGGATTTGTTCTACGTTGGCCAGCAGGCTGGCGTGCGAATGCACCACGCCCTTGGGATGGCCTTCGGATCCGGACGTGAACAGGATCAGCGCCGGGTCCTCCGGACGTTGCGGCAACGCCGCGCGCTGCGGCTGCAGCAAGTGACGCAGGATCCACAGCTTATCCGCCAGCGTGACCGTATCTTTCAGATCTTCCAGATACACCCAGTTAGCCTGCGGCACCTGTTCCGGCAGGTGGGTCAGCTTGCCCTTCTCCAGAAACTGGCGCGAGGTGACGATGGTCTTGATGCCGGCGGCCGTCATCGCGCTGTTCAGGCCGTTGGCGCCGGCGGTGTAGTTGAGCATCGCCGGAATGCGGTTGCGCAGCGATGCGCCGAAGATCGCCGCCGCGGTAATGGTGGCGTTGGGCAACAGCAGCCCAACATGCTCCCCCTCGGCGGTAAAGCGCTGCAGGATGCGGCTGACGCCCAGACACTTTTTAAGCAGCGTCTGATAGCTGTCTTCCTTGAACGAAATGTCTTCAATGCAGGGTTTGCGGCGCCCGTAACGATGCCCGGCCGCCAACAGGGCGCTGAACAGGGTCTGCGGTTCGCGGGTGTCCATTCGCGCTTTCATCATGATCTGCATCAGCCGATCGCCCGCCAGCGCCCGGCGTTCACGCGCGCGCGGCGCTTCCGGCATCGGCAGCGTGGTCGGCGGCAAGATGCGGATGATGATTTGCGGGAACCAGCGGATCTTGAACACCCCGGCCATGCGGCCAAACGGGCTGAACTCCGGGCCGTCGATCCGCACCGGCACCACGGTGGCGCCCGATTTGGCGGCGATAAACGCCGCTCCGTCGTAAATTTTCATCAGCGCGCCGGTCACGGTGATGCGCCCTTCAGGGAACACCACGATCGGCCGTCCCTGCTCGACCATGCGCACCAGTTGCTTGATGGCCATCGGCTTGGTGGGATCGAGCGAGACAAAATCGATGTAAGGCCGCAGCCAGCGCATAAACCAGCTCTCGCCGATGCTGGCATAGACCGCAAACACCGGTTTTATCGGCAGGAACAGCGCCAGCAGTACGCCGTCGAGGAAAGAGACGTGGTTCGGCGTAATCAGTAATTTTTGCCGTTCGAAGTGCTGGACGTCCCCTTCGACCCGTACCCGAAACAACAGGCGAAACAGCGCGCGCAGCAGTGAAAAGATCATGCCCTTCTCCCTTGGCCATGGAGGCGTAAATCGTTGTAGGGAAAAGAATACTATATGGCGGGCAAAAAAAAACCTACGCATCCGCGTAGGTTGGTGCAATTGAAAATGGCTTCAACATACAGAGTATGCTGATTTCTCACCAATCAATACCTCTGGGATCACCTACTCTAGAGAGATGGCGCTCAGGAAACTACCGGCGAATCGCAAGAGTTCTGCTCTAAATGCAACCAGCTGTAAATTTCCCGCGTTCTTCTGAAATAACTCAATGAAACTTCAACGATAGTGGCGGCGAAAAGAAAAATAACGGCGATGAAAAGCGGCCCGGCGGGCAAAAAAAGCAGAATAACCTCGTGATTTCCTTATGGCGGGCGAGCTAAATTCTATTAATAACCCAAAAGCGCGCTACTTAGCGAAAACGCAAAACCTATCTCTTTATATAAACCCTCCCGCCATCAGAGCAATCACGCCACAAACAAACCAACGGCAGACATAAAACCTATTTTTATATTAAAACAAAGCATAATAATGCGGAAAAGGCGCCAGGCACATAAAATAGCGTCATCTGGAACAGCCGCGCTGCGTCTCAGGCTCTCCAGATAATCGCCTGGAAAAAGCACTATCGCGGGCATTCATTTTCGGCTTAAGAAACCGACGTTTTAATTTAAATGGGAAGACTCCATTCCTATAAGGAAATTTAGATGAAAAAATATTTACTGTTGTCCTTATTGCCGCTGGCATGTTCAACGGCTCTGGCGGCGAAGACCGCGAGCACCGACGTTAATTTTTCCGGGGAAATATATAACAATACCAGCTGCAGCATTACCACCACCGCCAACAGCGTGGAACTCGGCCGCCACTCCAGCGAGATCTTCCAAAAAGAAATGCCAACGGAGCTTGAAGGCGGCGGCGCGGGCAGCATTCCTTTCGCGGTAAACTGCAGCGCGCCAACCAACATGGGCATTGAAGTCGTCAGCGCGAGCGGCGATTCCGACTTCCAGATGATGGACGGCAACTTTACCGCTTCACTGGCTAAAAGCGCCGAAGGCAAGGACATCGCCGTACTGGGCCTGGTGTTGAATGACGTCGCCATGGATGGCGAAGCCGTCAGCGCGGTCATGATCCCCGAGGGCAATGATATTCATGATCTGAATAATGCTACCCAGGGCGCGGATAAAGGGCAGGCCATCTTCACCCAGGCCGCCGGCAACCGCTTCGCCGTAACCACAGATGCCAAATATGACCAGCTGGCCGTCGGGCAAAACCTCAACGGCACCTTCAACTACCGCTCGTTCCTGACCCCGCTGAGCTACATCGGCGATAAAAGCATTCAAATGCAGGACAGCATCCCGCTGCAAGCCTCGGTGAACTTCTCAGTCCACTACCTGTAAGCCGTTCATGTGGGGACAGGGTTCCTGCCCCCACCCTTCTTAAATCAGCGAAAACGCTGCAATACCGCAATGGTCACGATCCGTTGGGCCGCTGTCTCACGCCTGGAGGATCGGTAATCGTCATTTGCCGTTCAGGAAATACCGATGAAAAGATTTCTTCAGTCCTTTGGCGTCACCGCCACCCTGCTGATTACCGCCGTCAGCGCCCATGCGACGATCAAACTGGAAAAAATCAGCATTCTGGTGGATCAGAAAAAGGGCGAAAGCACGCTGAGGGTCGATAATATCGGCAATTATTCCGTGCTGCTGTTCTCTTCCGTCGCCGACAATGCGCTGAGCCAACGCGGCAAGGATCCCCTGTTTATTTTGTCGCCCCCCGTCGCGCGCATCGATCCCGGTAAATCTCAGTTAGTGCGTATCATGCTCAACGATCCCGCGCAGCTCGACCCCACGCGCCAACAAATGCGCCATCTTTATTTCCAGGAAATTCCGGATATGGGCAAAGGCGATAACCTGCTCAAGGTTAACGCCCGCCATCGGGTGGTCGCCGTCGCCAGCCCCGAGGCGCTGAAGGAAAACAAAACCCCCTGGCGGGATCTGGTCTGGCAGCCGCAGCAAGACCGGCTGCAGCTCAAAAATACCGGCCCCTACGTGGTGCGGTTGGTCCCCAGCATCAGGCAATTGCCCGGCAATCAGCCGCTCATCCTTGAGCAACCTTACCTGCTGCCTGGGCAAACCATCACCACGCGTCAAGGCGAGCGCCTGGCCCGCGGCACGACACAAATTCAATTCACGCCCATCAGCAGCACCGGCCGCGCGGTGCCGGCCGTCGTCGCCCCGCTCTCCCCACGCTGAACGAGTGAGGCCCCGTGAAACTGCATGCCCCCCTGAACCTGCTGGCGAGCGGCCTGGTTTTAGCTTACGCCATGCCCAGCCAGGCTGACTACGACACAGACATGATGCGCGCCCTCGGCCTGCCCGGCGAATTGGCCGAATATTTCGCCGCGGGCGTAAAATTCCCCGCGGGCAAACACCGCCTGGAGGTGGTTATCAATGGACAAAGCCGCGGGCTGCATGAGGTCGGTATCGACGGCGGCGGCGATTGGCTGTACGACGCGGACCTGGCGGAAACGCTGGGGCTGCGGGCCTGCGCCATCAAACAGCCGCACAGCCTGCTGTTTAAACACTGCTACCCCGAAGGGCGCATCGAGGCGGATACCGGCAACAATCAGCTGGAACTGTTAATGCCGCAGCGCTATATCCTGCGGCAACCGGATGAATATCAATTTGGCGGGCAGGCCCTGATGCTGAATTACACCGCCAACCGCTTCGACAATCAGCGCTACAGCAGCGACTACGCCGCCTTGGAAACCGGTTTTAATAGCCATAACTGGCTATTTCGCCACAACGGCACCTACAGCAAATACGGTGAGCGAAAAAGCTACACCCCCTATAACAGCTATCTGCAAAAAACCTTTACCGACAAAGAGGCCATGCTGCGCCTGGGGCGAAGCACGCTGACGGACTCGCTCTACAGCGGTTTCACCCTCGACGGCCTGCAATGGCTGCCCGATTCCGCGCTGTCGGCCAGCCGGAACAGCGATGTTCCGCCGATCGAAGGCATCGCCGAAAGCCAGGCAAAAGTAGAGGTTTTCCAGCATGGCCGGCTGGTCTACGCCACCGTGGTGCAACCCGGTCCGTTTCGACTGACCGATATTCCGCTACAATTCGACGCCGTCGATCTGGACGTTTCCGTAACGGAAAGCAACGGTAACCGCAAAAGATTTACCGTCCCTTATCTGAACGCAGCCATGAGTCAGAACGCGGCTCGAAGCGCTTATTCATTGGCGATCGGGCGCACGCGGCATGACGACAAGGCTCTGGAAACGCCTTTTGTCACCGGCTCGCTCTTCCTGCCGTGGCATAAAAACAAACAGCTGCGCGGCGGCAGCTTTCTCAGCCGGCATTATCAGGGCGCGGCGGCCGGCTATAGCCTGAGCGACCGGCGTTATCGGCTTGCCGCGCAAAGCCAGGTCTCTCATACCCGGCAGGCGAAAAACGGCGTGAAGCTGCAGCTCAACGGCGCCTTGCCGCTGGCGAAGAGCGTGACGCTCAACGGCGGGTACAGCGTGCAATCCGCGCGCTACCGCGACCCGGCGGAGGCGTTGCGCCATCGTAAGGTTGATTCATTCGGCCAGGGGCCGGGCGAAAGGTTTCATGCCGACGACAAACCGCAACGTCAGCGACAAAGCTACAGCGCGGGGCTCGGATTGCACCACGCATTGGCCGGCAACCTTTCTCTGGGCGTCACTCGCGCGGATTACGCTCAGGCCGGCTCCAGCCAGCGCCTGTACGGTTATTGGAACAGGCAATTCGACCGGTGGTCACTCGGGATCGGGGTGGAAAGAGAGCGCAATAACCTTTCGCGCGACCACGATACCCGGGTCTACGCCACCCTGTCGTTGCCGCTGGGCAAAACCCTGCGCTATACCGCCAATGCCTCGAATAACGGCAAGTACCGCAGCATCGGCCATACGCTTTCCGGCCAGGCGCTGGATAACGACCTGTCCTACGGGCTGAACGCCACCCAGGCCGGCGCGGCCAGCGGCAATACCTACTCCGGCAACCTGCGCTACCTGAGCCCATTCACCACCCTTGCCGGCGGCTATAGCCAGATGCCAGACAGCCAGCACGCCTTTTACTATGGCGCCAGCGGTTCGTTGGTCGCAGACCGCAGCGGTTTGACCCTCTCGCCGCAGCAGGTCGGCGATACCTTCGGCGTGCTCTCGGCGCCAGGCCTCTCCGGCACCCGGGTATCCACGCCGGGCGGAACGGTAAAAACCTACGGCAAACAAGGCAAGGCGGTGATCCCGCAGCTGCGCCAATATCAACCCAGCCTGGTCAAGATCGACACCGGCACCCTGCCCGCAGGCGCGGATATCGATAACGGCGCGCACAAAATGACCCTGGCGCGCGGCAGCGTCAATCACATCAAGGTCAACGCCATCAATACGCTGAGAGTCATGGCGCGGATCACCTACGCCGATGGCAGCCTGCCTGCCTTAGGGAGCGCGGTGCGCGACGAGCAGCAGCGCGTGGCCGCCTTTACCGACGGGCAAGGCAACGCCCTTATCGAACGGCAGCAGGCGCATCACGCCAATGACCAGACGGCCTCACAGCGTTTCAGCATGACCGCGCCATCAGGCCGGCAGTGCCATTTCGAGCTGTCGTCGGCCACAGGTCCCGTCAACCGGGCCGGGATTGCCCAGCGCAGCGCGGTGTGCCGCGAAATGGCCGCCGGAACCCACAGGAGACAAGAATGAAAACCTTATACTGCGGATTATTCGCCATGCTGTTCAGCGCAGCAGCCGGCGCAGACTGCTCCCTGACGTCCTCGCAGCATAGCGTGGCGCTGGGCGAACACGACGTGGGCATGCTGTCACGGCAGAACACGCTGCTGCACGCCGTTCCGCTGCAATATCAGCTGAGCTGCGACAGCCGGGTGCAGCTGCAGGGGTTTAGCCTGCGGGCCGACTGGCTGGGCTTCGCCACAGGCCAGGCCCCGGATCGGGGGCCGCTGGGTTATCAAAGCGTCACCATCCATGAATTGCGCGACGAGGCCGGCGAAGCTATCCCGTTTTTCCTCGGCGCCGACGGCCCGGCGCAAACCCGCTCTCAGGCGCAGCGCCTGCCGGATAACGCGGGCAGTTTGCCGCTCGTCATTGCCGGCGAAGCGACAGGGCACACCTTCACCCTGTCGTTAACCCTGTCCAGCTATGCCGCTTCCGCCACGCAGCTGCGGCGGCTGCAGCAGGACCACATTTCGCTGTCGGGGCAATTGCGGGCCACGGCAAATTATGCCGAGCCATAAAGGCTCACTTCCACCAGGCAGCTCATGGCGTTCGGCCCCTGGGTCAGGGGCGAGGTGCCGATATCCAGCGTCAGCACGTTCGGGTTGCCGGACTGTTCGACCGGCAGGCGCTGCGCGCCAAAGCCGGGATCGAACCAGGCGCCGGTGGCCATCAGCACTACCCCGCGGGTCACGCCGTCGGTAATCGACACCCCCGCCAGGCAGCGGCCGCGCGCATTGCTGACCTGAACTTCCGCGCCCTGCTCAATGCCGCGCGATGCCGCATCGTCCGGATGCATGTACAGCGTCTCGCGCCCGGCGGTCTTGTTGCCCTGCGCCAGCGGCGCCGGATCCAGCTGGCTGTGCAAACGATCGGCCGGCTGGATGGTGATCAGATGCAGCGGCCAGGTTTTGGCCTGCGGCGCGCCCAGCCACTCCACCGGCGGCTGCCACTGCGGATGCGGCGCAAAATCCGCATAGCGGTAGCCGGCGATCCGTTCGCTGAACAGCTCTATCTTGCCGCTCGGGGTCTGCAGCGGGTTAGCCTGCGGATCCTGGCGGAACGCATCGAAGAACACGAATTCTTTCGCCGGCGCCGGCAGCTCGACATACCCCCTGCGCCAAAATTCCTCGAACTCCGGCCAGGCGACGCCGGCGCTCTGCTGGGCTTTGCCGCACTGGCGATAGATATGCTCGATCCAGGCGCGCTCGTCGCGATCCTCGGTAAAACGTTGGCGATAACCCAGCCGCTCCGCCAGATCGGCGAAAATGTCAAAATCGTTGCGCGCCTGATGCCGGGGGGCGATCGCCCGGTGCATCGCCAGCACGTAGCGATCGCGCGAGGATCCGCCGATATCGTTGCGCTCCAGCGAACTGGTGACCGGCAGCACGATGTCCGCCATTTTGGCCGCCGGCGTCCACCAAATATCCTGCACTATCACCGTGTCCGGCTTTTGCCAGCCCTCCACCAGCCGGTTCAATTGCTGATGATGATGGAAAGGGTTGCCGCCGGCCCAGTGCACCAGGTGAATATCCGGATAGCGCAGCGTCTCACCGCGGAACTGATAGCTTTCACCCGGCTGCAGCAGCATGTCGCAGATGCGCGCCACCGGGATCGCCAGCCCGGCGGGATTGTCGCCCACCGGCAGGGTCGGCGCGGGCGTATCTACCCGCGGGTTGCCGACGCCGTTCATCGAACCGTGGCCAAACGAGAAGCCGCCGCCCGGCAGCCCGACCTGGCCGAGCATCGCCGACAGCGCGATCATCATCCAGTACGGCTGCTCGCCGCGGTGAGCCCGCTGCACCGAATAGGCGCAGGTGATAAAGCTGCGCACGCCGATCAGCTGCTGCGCCAGCCGCGCGATGCGCGCCGCCGGAATGCCGGTGATGGCGGCGGCCCAGGCGGGGGTTTTCGCCACGCCGTCGGTTGCGCCGTTAAGGTAAGCCGCCAACTGCGGGTAGCCGGCGCAGTGGCTGTTCAGGAAGCCCTCGTCCTGTGCGCCCCGGCGCTGGATTTCATACGCCAGCGCCAGCATCAGCGCCACGTCGGTATTGGGCCGAATGGGGATCCACTCGGCGTTGACGAAGTCGGGGCAGTCGTCGCGCAGCGGGCTGATGTTGATCACCGGCGTGCCCTTGGCCACCAGCTTCTGCAGCCAGGGTTTGAGCGCATGTTCCGCCGCGCCGCCGGACGAAACCTGGGCATTCTTCAGCGCCAGCCCGCCGAAGGCGATAAACAGCTCGCAATGCTCCACCACGCTCGGCCAACTGGTGACGCGCCCGGTCAGCGGCGAAAACGTGCCGATGACGTACGGCAAAAAGAACTGCGCGGCCCCCCAGCTGTAGTTGCCCAGCTGATCTACGCCGCCGCCGCCGCTGAAGTAAAAGCGCCGCACCAGCGAGCGCGCATGGTGCAAACGCCCGGCGGACGACCAGCCGTAAGAGCCGGTGAACAGGCCCGAAGGGCCGTAACGGTCGCGCACCCGGCGGTTTTCCTCGGCCACCAGATCGAGCGCCAGCTCCCAGTCCACTTCGACGAAGTCTTCCCGGCCGCGCAGCGTGCGATCGCTGCCCTCGCGCTTTTGCAGCCAGGAACGGCGCACCGCCGGCTTGCGGATGCGCTTGTCGGAATAGACCATCGGCGCGATGGAGCCGAGCAGCGGGGAAGGATCGGGATCTGCGGCGAAGGGTTCACAGCGGATGAGCCTGCCGTCTTCCACGACGGCGGTATAGGCTCCCCAATGAGCGAGCTGCGGATAACGTTTTATGGACATGGCGATCTCGGGCAACGACAGAGAGTGCAAAAGTTACCTCAGCCGGCGGGCGGATCCCAAGCACAAAATGCGCTAACGACGCGTCGCCTGCGCTTCCCGCCACGACAAAAAGCCCATATCTGCAACGGCGGCCACAAGTTACGCACGACAGCGCTTGCAGCCCCCGGTTTTTTCCGCAAGACTGAGGAATGTAAGCGATTACCCAGGATGTGTTGACAGATATGGCTACGATAAAGGATGTTGCCAGGCTGGCGGGTGTTTCCGTGGCCACGGTATCCCGCGTGATAAACAATTCCCCCAAGGCCAGCGAAGGCTCGCGCGCTGCGGTGCAGGCCGCCATGGCGCAGCTGCAGTATCACCCCAACGCCAACGCCCGCGCGCTGGCGCAGCAATCGACCGAGACGCTCGGCCTGATCGTCTCCGACGTTTCCGACCCCTTCTTCGGCGCGATGGTGAAAGCGGTCGAACAGGTGGCCTACGCCACCCACAATTTCCTGCTGATTGGCAACGGTTACCATGAGGCCGAGAAAGAGCGCCAGGCGATCGAACAGCTGGTGCGGCACCGCTGCGCCGCGCTGGTGGTGCACGCCAAGCGGTTGACCGATCAGGAGCTCAGCGGTTGGATGCAGCAGATCCCGGGCATGGTGCTGATCAACCGCACGCTGCCGGGCTTCGAGACGCGCTGCGTAGCGCTGGACGACCGCTATGGCGCCTGGCTGGCGACCCGCCACCTGATCCAGCAGGGCCATCAGCGCATCGCCATTATCTGTTCCACCCACCAGATTTCCGACGCCACCGATCGTCTGCAGGGGTATCTCGACGCGCTGCAGGAGCACGGCATCGCGGTGGACGAGAAGCTGATTGCCTATGGCGAGCCGGATGAAGTCGGCGGCGAGCAGGCGATGACCGAACTGCTTGGCCGCGGAAAAAACTTCACCGCCGTCACCTGTTACAACGACCCGATGGCCGCCGGCGCACTCTCGGTGCTGAGCGACAACAGCGTTGACGTGCCGGGGCAAATTTCACTGATTGGTTTTGATGACGTGCTGATTTCACGCTACCTGCGGCCGCGCCTGACCACCATCCGCTACCCGATCGTGGCGATGGCGACCCAGGCGGCGGAGCTGGCGCTGGCGCTGGCCAACCGCCAGCCGCTGCCGGAAATCACCAACATGTTCAGCCCTACGCTGGTGCGGCGCCATTCGGTCGCCAGCATCAACAACGTTTACGAACAGAGTTAATTCGGCGTAAGGATACGGCTCCGCATAGCCGCCGCGCCGGCGAAAATCCCGGGTGAAAAAGCCGCGCAGCCTTGGGCTAACCCTATGCTAGACTGAGCATTATTCGCCACATCGGACGTTGAAAGGGGTTAGCCGCTGATGATCACCATGCTGGATGTTTCCATTCGCGCGGGGGTGTCCAAAGCCACGGTTTCGCGCGTGCTGAATGGCACCGGCCAGGTGAAAAAAAGCACCCGCGAGGCGGTGTTCAGGGCGATGGATGAGCTGGGCTATCGGCCGAATTTTTTGGCGCAGTCGCTGGCGAACAGGAGCTCCAACAGCATCGGCCTGGTGGTCTCCAATTTCGACGGCCCCTACTTTGGCCGCCTGCTGCGCCAGGCCGCCAAGCAAATTGAAGCCAGCGGCAAACACCTGATCGTCACCGACGGCCACGATACGCCGGAAGATGAACTGCAGGCGGTGCAGCTGTTGGCCGATCGCCGCTGCGACGCCATCGTGCTCTATACCCGCTTCATGTCCGAAGACGCGCTGATGAACCTGCTGGAAAAGCTGCCGGTACCGGTGATGGTGATCAATCGCGATCTGCCGCAGGCGCGCGCGCGCTGCGTGTTCTTCGAGCAGCAACAGGCGGCCTTCCATGCGGTGGATTATCTGGTTCGCCAGGGGCATCGCGATATCGCCTGCATTACCGGCCCGATCGCCACGCCGACCGCGCAGGCGCGGCTGGCGGGTTATCAACAGGCACTGGCGCACCATCGCATCGCTTTCGACGACGCCCGCGTCGCTTATGGCGACAATCGCGTGGAGAGCGGTTATCAGGGCGCCCACCGCTTGCTGGCCGGCGGAACCGCCTTCAGCGCGCTGTTCGCCTGCAATGACGACATGGCGGTCGGCGCGATGAAGGCGCTGCATGAGGGCGGCAAACGCCTGCCGCAGGACGTTTCGCTGTTCGGCTTCGACGACGAACCCAGCGCCGCCTACCTGCAACCCGCCCTCTCCACCGTTTACCTGCCGATCGACAGCATGATTGAAGCCGCCATCAGCCAGGCGTTCCGCTTGATCAACGGTGACAAAGTGCAGCCGTTGGCGCCGTTCACCGGCGAACTGAAACTGCGCGACTCGGTAGCGCCCGGCCCCTACGCCGGTTAATTGCCGCTGGCGCGGACGCTGATTGCGTAGTGCGCCGCATTTCCCTCACTGTGATGTTATCCCTCCGCTGTCTTGGTGCATATTGTACAAACAATAACCTTTACACTATATAGCATATAGACTATATTCGGAGCGCGTCATGTGGCAGGTCGCGACCGTCGAAATATTCGACGCCTGGTTTTTATCGCTGAGTGGCGACCAGCAAAAAAGCATCCTGGCGGGGATTTTCAAACTGCAGGAATTCGGCCCCCAGCTGGCAAGGCCATATGCCGACACGCTGCATTTTCCCGGTTCAATACACCGCATGAAAGAGCTGCGCATTCAACACCGCGGCCACCCGTTTCGGTTTTTTTTCGCCTTCGATCCACAACGGCAGGCGGTGCTGTTGTGCGGTGGCGACAAAACCGGCGACAAGCGTTTCTGCCAGCGCCTGTTGCCCATCGCCGCCAGGGAGTTCTCACATTATCTGGCAACCCAGAGGTAACGCAAATGGCCAAACCTTTATCCCATCTGATCGATAAGCTCGATCCCGCCGTCGTTGCGGCGGCCAGGCAAAAAGCGGACCAAGAAATTTTTGAACTGCGGCTGGCGATGCTGCGGGAAGAGTTGGCGGTTTCGCAGGTTGAGCTGGCGAAGCGGCTTGGCATCAGCCAACCCTCAGTCGCCAACCTGGAAAAACGCGGCAGCGAGATAAAACTGTCTTCGCTTAAACGCTATATAGAAGCCATGGGCGGTACGCTGTCGCTGGATGTCCGACTGCCCAACGGCCAGCACCGCCGCATGACGCTGTGACAGGGCGAGCGGGCCGCCCGATAAGCCGTCAGATCAGTTCCAGCGCGATCAGCTCTTCGATGGTCTGGCGGCGGCGGATCAAGCGCGGCTCGCCGTTTTCGAACAGCACTTCCGGCAGCAGCGGGCGGCTGTTGTAGTTGGAAGACATCGACGAACCGTAAGCGCCGGTGTCGTGGAACACCAGATAATCGCCGACCTTCACCGGCGGCAGCTCGCGAGTTTCCACCCCGCCGCCCGCCTGTTGGGTAAAGACGTCACCGGATTCGCACAGCGGCCCGGCGATCACCGTCTCTCGCAGCGGCTGCTGCGCCGTATCGCGGCCATCCGCCGGCAGCAGCGAAATATGGTGATAGCTGCCGTACATCGCCGGCCGCATCAAGTCGTTGAAACCGGCGTCCACCAGCACGAAATGGCGGCTGCCCATGTCTTTCACCGCGCGCACTTCGGCCACCAGCACCCCGGCCTCCGCCATCAGGAAGCGCCCCGGTTCGATCTCCAGGTGCACCGGATGGCCCAGATGGGCGGCGATGCGTTCGCGCGCGCTGTTCCACAGGCCAAAATAGTGTTCGGTATCAATCGCCTCTTCGCCAGACAGATAAGGGATCGACAAACCGCCGCCGGCGGAAATGGCGCTGATGTCCTGACCGAGCGCGATCACCTGCTGCACCATCGCATCGCAGACGCGCTCCAGATGCTGGTAGTCGACGCCGGAACCTATATGCATATGCACGCCGATCAGCTTCAGCCCATACCGTTGAATTTTTTCCACCGCCTGCGGCAAATCGGCATGCCAAATGCCGTGCTTGCTGTTTTCGCCGCCGGTATTGGTTTTCTGGCTGTGCCCATGGCCGAAACCCGGGTTGATGCGCAGCCACACCGGATGCCCCGCAGATGCCTGGCCAAGCTGCTCCAGCATGTCGATGGACCCGGCGTTAACCGGGATCTTCAGCTCGCTGACGCGCGCCAGCGTAGCCTGATCCAGCACGTCGGCGGTAAACACGATCTCGCTCGGCTCGCCGCCGGGCTGGAAACCGGCCTGCAGCGCGCGTTCAATCTCCCCCAGCGATACCGAGTCCACCTTCACGCCCTGCTCGCGCATCAGGCGCAGAATATGAATGTTCGAACAGGCCTTCTGGGCAAAGCGGATCACGTCGAAACGGCGCAGCTGAGCGATGCGCCGGCTGATGATATCCGCGTCATAGGCCCAAACCGGGCAGCCAAAGCGCTGCGGCAAAGCCAGCAGGTTAGCGGCGTTCAGGGCGGTGGAGCTGTCGTTCAACGGGCGAGGCATGATGGTGTTCCCAAAGCGAAAGTGGCGGTTGATATGCCGTCATAGTGCCGCACTCTTGGTCGGTTGAAAAATATCTATTTAGCCGAAGTCTATTCATTTATGATATAGCATTCTCCTTTTATCGAGCCGTCCCATGCATGCGATAACCCTGCGCCAGATTGAAATTTTCCAGGCGGTCATGACCACCGGCAACCTGACCGAGGCGGCCGCGCTGTTGCAAACCTCGCAGCCGACCGTCAGCCGCGAACTGGCGCGCTTCGAAAAACTAATCCAGCTGCAGCTGTTCGATCGGGTGCGCGGCCGTTTATCCCCCACGGTGCAGGGACTGCGGCTGTTTGAAGAGGTGCAGCGCTCCTATTACGGCCTCGATCGCATCGTCAACGCCGCCGCCGGCATCCGCCAGTTTCAGCAGGCGCAGCTGTCTATCGCCTGCCTGCCGGTTTTCTCCCAATCGCTGCTGCCGGCGGTGTGCAAACCCTTTATCGAGCGCTATCCGGAGGTCAGCTTTAGCGTGATCCCGCAGGAATCGCCGCTGCTGGAAGAGTGGCTGTCGGCGCAGCGCCACGATCTGGGGATGACCGAAAATACCCTGACGCCGGCGGGCACCGAACGGATGACGTTAATGACGTTGAACGAAGTGTGCGTCTTGCCGGCCGGCCACCCGCTGCTGGCGAAAGCCAGGCTGACGCCGCAGGACTTCGCCGGCCAGAACTTTATCAGCCTGTCCAGCACCGACAGCTACCGGCAGCTGTTCGATGCCTTGTTCAATGAGCAGAGGGTCGATCGCCGCCTGGTGATGGAAACCCACAGCGCGGCGTCAGTCTGCGCGATGGTGAGAGAAGGGGTCGGGCTGTCGATCGTCAACCCGCTGACGGCGCTCGACTACGCCGGCAACGGCGTACACGTGCGGCCGTTCAGCGTCGAGGTGCCGTTCACCGTCAGCCTGATCCGGCCGCTGCATCGCCCTTCGTCGGCGCTGGTCACGGCCTTTATCGAACATTTGCGCCGCCAGGCGGAGACGCTCCCCGCCCGCCTGGCGGCGGTCATCACACGCTGACCGGGCGCTTGGCGCGGCTGAAGGTCACCAGACACAGCAGCAGCCCCAGCAGAGCGATGCCCGCGGCCGCCAGCGGTACGCTGGTCAGCCCCAGCCCCTGGGCGATCACCACGCCGCCCACCCAGGCACCGATGGCGTTGCCGACGTTAAACGCCGCAATGTTCAGCGTCGAGACCAGATTCGGCGCTTTCTTGCCATAGGTCACTACGTTGATCTGCAGCGCCGGCACCGCGGCAAACGCGGCGGCGGCCCACAGGAACAGGGTCATTTCCGCCGGCACCAGCGAGTGGCTGGTCCAGCTGAACAGCGCGGCGAACAGCGCGATCGTCAGGAAAGTGCAGCTGAGCGTCAGCGCCAGCCGCCAGTCCGCCAGGCGCCCGCCGACAATATTGCCCAGCGTCAGCCCAACGCCCATCAGCAGCAGCGTCCAGCTCACGCCGTGCGCCGACACGCCGGTCACGTCGGTCAGCAGCGGCGCAATGTAGGTGAACAGCGTAAACATCGAGGCGGCGAACGCCACCGTCATCAGCAGCGACAGCCAGATGCCGCCGCCGCGCAGCGCCGCCAGCTCTTTTTTCAGATCGGTCGGGGCCTCATCCTTCAGCGAAGGCAGCTTGCTGTAGAGCGCCAGCAGCGACAGCACGCCAATCACCGCCACCGCCCAGAAGGTGGAACGCCAGCCCAGCGCCTGGCCCAGCGCGGTGCCGAGCGGCACCCCCAGCACGTTGGCCAGCGTCAGGCCGGTAAACATCAACGCCACGGCGGAGGCGCGGCGATTTGGCGCCACCAGATTGGCGGCCACCACCGCGCCGATGCCGAAGAACGCCCCGTGGCAGAGCGCGGTGATGATGCGGGCCAGCATCAGGAAGTCATAGCTGTAACCCAGCGCGCACATGATGTTGCCGATGATGAAGATCCCCATCAGCAGCAGCAGCGTATTTTTGCGCGGCAGCCTGGCGGTCAGCAGCGCCATGATCGGCGCGCCGATCGCCACGCCCAGCGCATAGCCGCTGATCAGCCAGCCGGCCGAGGGGATGGACACCTGCAGATCTCCCGCCACCTCGGGCAACAACCCCATGATGACGAATTCGGTGGTGCCGATGGCAAATGCACTTAATGCCAGTGCGAGCAGAGAAACAGGCATGCGTAACGCTCCCAGTCAACAAGGCCCCGGCGTCAGGCGCGCGGGGCCGATAATAAACAAAGGTAATCCCGGGCAGCCGCCAGGGCTACCCGAAAAAGAAGGGTCAGATTGGGTGTTTCAAGCGGCGGGGCATCCGGTTAACCCTATAATTATTAAGTCTTATTCGCGCTTTTCACGCTACAGAAATAGCATGGTGGCAGGAATGAAAACCAGTGACAAATCTGTGATAGCGCACAAAAAATTCAGGTTGGCGCGCTAAGCGCTTGAATGCGTTAACGATGATAAATGTGTGAAAATGTTGCCGCGGTGTTAACGCTATCAGCGCAGCGTCGCCCGCCAGCCCGGATTGTCGGCGAACCACGCCACCAAAAAGTCCAGCATGGTGCGCAGCGTGGCCGGCATCTGGCGGCGCGAGGTATAGATGCCGTAAATGCCCATCGACTGCGGCCGATAATCCGGCAGCAGTTCGATCAGCTCACCGCTGGCCAGCAACGGGGCCGCCGAATAGTAAGGCTGCAGGGAAATGCCCGCCCCCTGCACCGTGCCGGCCATCAGCACCACCGACTCATTGGCGCTCAGGTTGCCGCTGACCGCCACCGCCGACTTGACGCCCTGGGAATCGAAGTGCCACAGGCTTTTGCCGAAGTACGAGTAGGTCAGGCAATTGTGCAGCGCCAAATCCTGCGGATGCCGCGGGGTGCCGTGCGCCGCCAGGTAAGCCGGAGAGGCGCAAACCACCGAAGCGCAGGTGGATAATGGCCGGGCGATCAGATTCGGATCCAGTTCGTTGGTGATACGCAGCGCCAGATCGATACGTTCCTCCACCAGGTTTACCGCCCGGTTATTCATTTGCAAATCGACCGCCACCTGCGGGTGCAGCTTCAGATACTGGGTGACCGCCCCGACCAATGCCGTCTGGCCCAGCGACTGCGAACAGGTGATGCGCAGCAGACCGCGCAGTTCGTCGCTCGGTTCCCCCTCCACCAGGTCAATCTCGCCCGCCAGCGCCAACATCTGGCGGCAGCGCTCCAGCGTGCGCTCCCCGGCGTCGGTCAGGCTAAGCTTACGGGTAGTGCGGTGCAATAAACGCGCCCCGGCCCATTGTTCCATCTGCGCCAGATAGCGGGTCACCATCGCGCGCGACATCTCCAGCGTCTCGGCGGCGGCAATCATGCTGCCGCGATCGACGATGGTGATAAAAACCTCAGCTGCGGTAATGCGATCCATGATTCGTCCGATTTACGCAATGAATAATTGCTCATTATCCGGTTTTTCTATCGCTTTATGCAACCTAACATCTCTACAACATCAATTGACCGCCAAAGGACCCCTGCCCATGTTTAAGAAATCATTACTGACCCTGGCCTTCACCGGCTTCGCCACCCTGAGCGCTTACGCCACCGCGGCCGACGCCCTGACCCTGGAAGTTTATAACCCGGGCGAGAAAAGCGTCTTCCCGGTCTCTTCCGAAATCATCAGCGGCAAACACGAAGTGGCGCTGATCGACGCCCAGTTCCAGCGCAACGACGCCGAAGAACTGGTGAAAAAAATCAGGGCCGCCGGCAAAAAACTGACCACGGTCTACATCAGCCATTCAGATCCGGATTTCTACTTCGGGCTGGACGTGATTAAGGCCGCCTTCCCGGACGCGAAAATCATCGCCTCCCCAGGCACCATCAAGGACATCAACGCCACCAAAGACGGCAAAGTCGCCTACTGGGGCCCGATCCTGAAAAACAACGCGCCAACGGCGGTGGTGGTGCCGCAGCCGCTGCAGGGCGACAGCTTCAGCATCGACGGCCAGAAAGTGGAAGTGAAAGGCCTGACCGGCCCGACGCCGGATCGCACCTTCGTGTGGATCCCGTCGCTGAAAGCGGTGGTGGGCGGCGTGGCGGTGGCCGGCGACAACATTCACCCTTGGGTCGCAGACAACCAAACCGCTGAGTCACGTCTGCACTGGCAACAAACGCTGGCAAGCATCCAGGCGCTGAAGCCGCAGGTCGTCGTGCCTGGCCACTTCCTGCCGGGCGCAGCCCAGACGCTGGAATCGGTCAGCTTCACGCAGCAATACCTGACCGCGCTGGAAGGCGAGCTGCCGAAAGCCAAGGATTCCGCCGCGCTGATCGCCGCGATGAAAAAACACTACCCGAACCTCAAGGATGAGTCGAGCCTGGAGCTGAGCGCGAAAGTGCTGAAAGGCGAAATGAAGTGGCCGCAATAAGCGCGCCCTGACCTTATCGAATAAACGATGTACATGCGCCGCGGCCTGATGGCGGCGGCGCATCAAGAGGTATAAAGATGACCGAAACCACTCTGCATTACATTTTCGATCCGCTGTGCGGCTGGTGTTACGGCGCGGCGCCGCTGGTGAAAGCGGCCCAAACCATTCCCGGGCTGACCCTGGCCCTGCACGCCGGCGGCATGATGACCGGCAACAACCGCCGTCAAATCACCGACGAATGGCGCAACTACGTGATCCCGCACGATAAACGTATTGCCGAGCTGACCGGTCAATCCTTTGGCGAAGCCTATTTCAACGGTTTGCTGCGCGATACCACCGCAGTGATGGACTCCGAGCCGCCGATCACCGCCATTCTGGCGGCGGAAAAGCTGGCGGGGCGCGGGCTGGACATGCTGCACCGCATTCAGCAGGCGCATTATCAGGAAGGGCGGCGCATTGCCGACACCCCGGTGCTGGAATCGCTGGCCAAAGAGCTGGACCTGCCCTCCGCGCCGTTCATCGCCGAAATGCGCTTCAACAGCGGCGCACCGACGGCGCAACACATCGCGGAAAGCCGGGCGTTGCTCGCCAGAGTGCAGGGCCAGGGATTCCCGACCTTTGCCCTGCAGGGCAGCGACGGGCAGCTGCGCCAGCTCCCGGCCGGCAACTATCTGGGCAACGTCGCCGCCTGGAAGGAGCTGCTGGGCGGCGCGGTCGCCTGGGCCTGAGCGCGCATCGGCTCCGGAGCGCTAGCCCCGGAGCCGGTTATTCCACCCGCACGAACCGCCCTTCCGCGCGCACGTTGAACCCGAACCCGCAATCGCCCTCGGTGTGCAGGTCTAGCGCCGCTTCGCTGAACCTCATGGTGACATCGCAGACCATCGCCTCGGCCGGTTCGCGCCGGCGGTAGACCGCTCTGCCGCGCTCGATCGGCAGCGCAGCGCTGAAATCCCCCATGTTCGGGCCGTAATACAGCCCCATCTTCGGCATGAAGTAGCCGGAAAAGTCGATCTGCCAACGCCTGCCCAAGGGCTTAACCGCCACCTCACTCCATACGCCGCGCCCGGCGTATTGCCAGTAAATCCCCGCCGGGCCGGCGGGCTGGGGCCGCTGCGCCAGGCGCTGCCGCAGCGGCCCCAGATTATGTCGCGATTTGCTGTCCTGCGGCGCCAGCCCCAGATAAGCCTGCGCCTTGAGCAGCTCGCCGGCGTGCATCAGCGCCAGCGCCACGTTGTTGTAGGCGGTGGCGGTCGCCTGTGCGCTCAGGCCGCAAAACTCGCTCCAGGCGGCCTGATCGCGAAAGATGTCCGCGGCTTTGGCATAGTCCTGCCGCTGATAGGCGCTTTTTCCCAGCGCGGCGTAGCCCGCCACTTTTTGGCAGTCGGCGGCGATGTCCGGCTCATCGATGTGCGCGCTGGCCTGGGCGCTGGCGAGTGCGCCGCAGGTCAGCAACAGGGAAACCAAAGCCTTCATCACTTGTCCTTTCCGCAAAAATTCGGCGCCAGTATAACCGCCAAGCCCTCCGGCTTCATCCCTCAGCGATATTTCAAACGGTTAGCGAGGTTAAAACTGCTTACAGACGCGGTTTGTTTGTTACTGGCCCGCGGCCCATGCTGAAGAGAATATTGCGCTTTCCTGGAACCTTATGAACGCGACCCCGCTGCAAAAACATGCCGTCTGGCAACTGATTAAACCCTTTTGGGTGTCGGAAGAGAAAAAACGCGCCTGGACGATGCTCATCGCCATCGTCGCGCTGTCGCTCGGGCTGGTGTATATCAGCGTGCTGATCAACCAATGGAACCAGGTGTTCTATGATGCGCTGCAGAACAAGAACTACCCGGTGTTCAAGGCGCAGCTGTGGCGCTTTACCTATCTGGCGCTGATCTTCATCGTGCTGGCGGTCTACAAGGTTTACCTGACGCAGGGGCTGCAAATGCACTGGCGGCGCTGGATGACCGAAAGGTTCATGGGCAAGTGGCTGGCGCACCAGGCTTATTACCATACCGAGCAGCAGCAAATCGTCGATAACCCCGACCAACGCATCGCCGAAGACCTCAACGTGCTGACCCAATACACGCTGTCGCTGTCGCTTGGCCTGCTTTCCAGCCTGGTGACGCTGTTTTCCTTCGTCGATATTTTATGGCACGTCAGCGGCCCGATGACCTTCGTCATCAGCCGGCACGCCGTCACCCTGCCCGGCTATATGGTGTGGTTCGCCTTGCTGTACGCGGCGCTCGGCTCGCTGCTGATTTGGTGGGTCGGCAAACCGCTGGTCATGCTGGGGTTCAATCAGGAGCGTTATGAGGCGAACTTCCGTTTCGGCCTGATCCGCATCCGCGAAAACAACGACGCCATCGCGCTGTATCACGGCGAACCGAGCGAGGCCCAGCAGCTCGGCGGCCGCTTTGAAGCCATCCGCAGCAACTGGTGGGCTATCATGCGCATTACCCGAAGGCTGAACATCGCCAGCAACTTCTACAGCCAGTTCGCCATCGTGTTCCCTTTGCTGGTGGCGGCTCCGCGTTATTTTTCCGGCGCCATTCAGATGGGCGGGCTGATGCAGATCGCCTCGGCCTTTGGCCAGGTGCAGGGCGCGCTGTCGTGGTTTATCGACGCATTCAACGATCTGGCGACCTGGAAAGCCTGCGTCAACCGTCTGGCGGGGTTCAACGCCGCCGTCGACCGGGTACACCATCAGGAGCGCGGCATTCAACTGCAGCCGGAGACGGAGCACGCCCTGGTGCTGGATAATCTCAGCCTGCGCCTGCCCGACGGCCAACCCTTGCTGGCCGCCGCCAGCATCGAGCTGCAGCGCGGCGATCGCCTGCTGATTGTCGGCCCTTCCGGCTGCGGAAAGTCGACGTTGCTGCGCGCCATCGCCGGCATCTGGCCCTACGGTTCCGGCGCCATCGGGCTGGACGATGGCGTCACCGCGCTGTTCCTGCCGCAGCGCAGCTATATTCCGATCGGCACGCTGCGCGAGGCGCTGAGCTACCCGCATCTGGCGGCGGAATACCCCGACGCGCAGCTGATGAAAGTTCTGGAAAATTGCCGGCTGAAGCATCTGCAGCCCTGGCTGGATACGCACGCCAACTGGAGCCACCGCCTGTCGCCGGGCGAACAGCAGCGGCTGGCGTTTGCCCGCGCGCTGCTGATCCGCCCGGACATGCTGTTCCTCGACGAAGCCACCAGCGCGCTGGACGATGAAACCGAACAGCTGATGTACTGCCTGTTGGTGGACGAGCTGCCGCAGGTGACGCTGATCAGCGTAGCGCACCGCAACAGCGTCGCCAAATACCACCAGACCTGTTGGCGTTTCAGCCGCGGCGAGGATCAACCGGCGCGCCTGGCGCAGAGCCCGCTGCCCGCCCTGTCCTGATCTTATCGGGCGCGCTCCGCGCCCGATGCGCCCCAGATGCCGCCGGGCGCGGTGACTTTTAGTTCATAAAGCGACCAGGATCACATAATGCGAATTCTTCCTCAGACACGCCGCGATGCCCCGCCCGCCGACCGGGCCCGCTCTTGCCAGTCATCGGCTTCTTCCCTACACTTGCGCGCAGATATCGGTATCTCTGCCGCTACGTAAGCGTTAACGTCAATCAACGCATCACGCCATGCAGCACTGATTGACTGCATGCCCTGGTGCGAGGAACTCATGCCCCAATCCGCTTTGCCCCCTATTTCCGCGGCCCAAAAACGCAGCCGTTTACGGCACCCTTGGTTGCCGATCGTCGGCATCATGTTGATAGCCGCCAATCTGCGCGCCGCATTGACCAGCGTCGGCCCGCTGCTGGAACAAATTCAACGCCAACTTGCGCTGTCGGCCACCGCCGCCGGCCTGCTCAATTCGCTGCCGCTGATCCTGTTCGCCGTGCTGTCCCCGCTGACGCCCAGCCTGGCGAAACGCGTGGGCATCGAACGCACCCTCGGCATCGCCCTGGCGCTGTTGGTGGCCGGTATCCTGCTGCGTTCTTTGCCGCAAAGCGTCATGCTGTGGCTTGGCACCGTGCTGATCGGCGCCGCGATAGCCTTTGCCAACGTCGTGCTGCCCACCCTGGTGAAGCGGGATTTTCCGCAGCGCGCCGCGGCGATGATCGCCGCCTATGCGGCGGTGATGTCACTGGTCGCCGCGACCGCCTCCGGGCTGGCGGTGCCGCTGGCGACGCTGCAGGATCTGGGGTGGCGATTTTCACTGCTGTGCTGGGGCCTGCCGGCGCTTCTGGCGCTGGCTGCCTGGCTGCCGCAGCTGCGCCGGCCAGCGGTCCCCGTCGCCAATGACGCGCAAACCGATCGGCCGATACGCCTTCGCTCCCCTTGGGGCAGCGCGCTGGGCTGGCAGGTGGCGATGTTTATGGGGCTGCAGTCGATCACCTTTTACACCATCATCGGCTGGTTCAGCGCCTTTGCCGCCAGCCACGGCACCTCGCCGCAGCAGGCGGGGTTCGAGCTGTTTGTCTATCAGGTGGTCGCCATCGCCGCCAACTTCGTGATGGTATTTCTTCTGCCGCGCGCACGCGATCAGCGCGCGATAGCCTTGTGCAGCTCGCTGCTGATTTTTATCGGCGTCGGGGGATTGTTGCTGTTTCCTGGCCATTCGCTGGCGTGGCTGATTTTCGCCGGTTTGGGTGCGGGAAGCTCGCTGGTGCTCGCGCTGTCGTTCTTTGGCCTGCGCAGCCAACATCATCAGCAGGCTACCCTGCTGTCGGGCATGGCGCAGTCGGTCGGTTATCTGCTGGCGGCGCTGGGGCCGACGCTGTTCGGCCTGCTGCACGACCTTACCCAAGGCTGGCGCTTGCCGCTGGCGGTGCTGCTGTGTCTGACACTATTGCAAATGCTGTTCGGCGTGCTCGCCGGACGCAACCGCGTTATCCGTTAAGGTTGCGGGTCTTCCGGCAGCGGCGATCTCTCATCCTGCCAGAGATCCTCAATGAAGGCGCGCTGCGCGCTGCTCAATTGCCAGGACGGCGGGATTTTCGGCGGGGTACAGCGCGGTACCTCTTCGCGATCCTTAACCTGTTTTTTATCCATACGTCAATTACCTACCCAGTCAGCATCCAATAAATCACCGCGGCGACCATAAGCCAGAACACCCCACAGCCGATGAAGACGCACAACCACGCCTTACGCTTGATGTTTGCCTGATCCTTGCTTACCACGTCGCCCACCACCAATAGATTAAACTGATTGAAATATGATTATTGATCTATTTAAACGATCAATAAAGTGGTTTATTCCTATGGCATTTAAAAAAGATCATGCTACTCATGCGCCTGCTATCGAATGCGCAAGGGTAAAAACGTCAAGAAAGGTGATGTTATTAGCCGGAATGATGCGTGAATTGATGGACAGATGAGCAGTGTGCCACAGCTGGAGGGGATAAAATTGAACCATTGGTAAATAATAAAAAATTCAACAAGTTTACCAGCGTTAAGGCAAATCGGCAGAGCCCCGATCCTATTCTCTCAGTTATTTCAGCGTTATATTCCGGTAACGGGAACGGCGAAACCAGCCCGCGATTTGCGGGCCGCTGATGCCGCCCGCAGGCCGCGAATTAATCGATTTGCTTAATGGAGTCCCGGCTGGCGCGTTCGCGGTCACTGCCGGTCAACTCGCTCAGGTGGCCGGCGCGCATCTCCAGCAACCGATCGGCATGCTCGAAGTAGTGATCGTCGTGGCTGATGGCCAATACCGTTTTGCCCAGCTCGCGCAGCAGCGGCAATAATTCGCGATAGAAAATACGCCGGAACTGCGGGTCCTGATCCGCGGCCCATTCATCCAACAGCAAAATGTCGCGCTGTTCCGCTACCGCCAGCAGCAGCGCCAGACGCTTGCGCTGCCCCTGCGAAAGCTGCGGGTTGGTAACCCGATCGCCCGCAAATTCCAGTTTGCTTTTCATCTTGAGCCGCTCGAGCCAAAGAGAGACCAACGCGGCATCCGGCGCTTCGCCCTCCGGGCCCAATACATGATGAAACTGATGGAAATCGGTAAATATTGCGGAGAAAAGGCGGCGATAATCATGCATGTCGGCCGGCGCCTGCGGCACGTCATCCAGCAAAATCTGGCCGCCGACCGGCTGATACAAACCGGTCAACAGCATCGCCAGCGTCGACTTCCCACTGCCGTTGCCGCCGATCAGAAAGACCAGTTCCCCACGCTGCAGCCGCAGGTTAATCGGCCCCACGGCAAACCCCGGCTGCCGCTCCGTCTCGCCATAGCGGAAGGAAACCTCCCGCAGCTCCAGCGTTTGCCAGGGTTTGGCGACCGCCACGGGAAATTCCGGTTGATAGTCGGCCAGCCGCAGAGCCTTGACCTTATTGAAAGCCACCTCGGCGCTGACCAGCGTCGGGAATGCGCCCACCGCCTGCAGCAGCGGCGTGCGCAGGAACAGCAACGTCAGCGAGTAGGTGGCGGCCACCGCGGTATCTGCCCACCCCAGGCTGTTGGCCATGTAGAAAACCAGGCCAATGGCGCCCAGCATCATGATATTTGACCAGTTCACCGCGCTGAGATGGAAAGTGTCGGCGCGAATGATGTGGTAGCGATAGTCTTCGGCATCGGGTCGATAGGCCCGCTGATACAGCGCCTGGGCGCGGCTGCGGTTCAACGCCAGCTCTTTGCGGCCGTCGATCGCCGATTCATAGTGCTGGTACAGACGCTCTTCCGCCTCGCGCACGCTGGTCAGGTGGCGATAGACCCGCGCCACCAGAAACCCGCTGCCAAAAATCGTCACCGCCACCCAAACCGCCGTCACCGCCAGCATTTGCGGTGACAGCCAGCCCAGATACATCGCCGAGCCCAGCGTCAGTATCACGCCCTGCACCAGCTCAGGCAGGCGCACGAAGGCGATGGTGATATTGCGAATATCGCTGGACAGGCTGGCCAGCAGCGAAGCGCTGCCCAACCGCTCGATGCGCTCGATGTCGGTATCCAGGATCTGCTTCACCAATTGCCCGCGCAGGCGAAAGACAAAATGGTGGCCCAGCGTGGTTAACGCCAGCTGTGATCCCAGCGTCACCGCCATCAACAGCGCCAGCAGCGCCAGAAACTCAGGCAGCACGGTGAGCGGGTTGCCGGCCACCGCCATCAACCGCAGATTGATAAACGCGATGATGCCGATGCCCAGCGCGGCACTGACCATGGTCAACGCCATTACCGCCAAAAACGGCCAGCGATACTGGCGATACACCACCCGTAACAGCTCCATGAAAACCCCCCTGAAATCTTGAGATGGCTGGCATTGTAAGCGGCGCGAGATCGATATCAACAGTAATTCTCATTTTGCCGCCGCTCTGCGGGAAGCGCGCAGGCCAGAACGGCACGCCACGGAAACCGCGGCCGGCCGGCTGGTATTAAGGTTAATTTAAATAGGTCACAGCCAAATAATACAGGGGAATAATGAATTAATTAAAGATCCCAAAATCAATCATAAAGTATTCACTATGAAAATGAAAAATCACAAAGTATATAAATACCTCAGTGATTTAAAAACGGAGCGGTTTCATTTTCTTTGCCGCGCCTAATCATTCAATGCTTTAATAAACCCCACCCGTGCAACCAGCCCGCCTTCAATATCCAGGTGTTTAACATGAAGAAAAGGAAATTTCTCAGCCCGATTGAAATTGAACAGCTTATCTCAGCGGTTCATGAGGGTAAAAACAGTATTCGCGACCGCTGCCTGTTACTGATGTGTTTTATTCATGGCCTGCGGGTCAGCGAGCTGCGCTCATTGCGTTTGCAGGATATTGATCTGACCACCAATCGGGTGCATATATCCCGCCTGAAAAATGGTTTCTCCGTTCAACATCCGATACAACCCCGGGAGCGCCAGGCGCTGCAGCAGTGGCTCGGCCAACGCCCCGGTTATCGGGAAGCCGACAGCCAATGGCTGTTTCTATCCCGCCACGGCGGGAAAATATCACGGCAGCAGCTGTATCGGTTAATGAGAATGTATGGAGAAATGGCCGGTATCAGCGTTCAGGTGCATCCTCATATGTTACGCCACTCTTGCGGTTATGCCCTCGCGGACGGGGGCATCGATACCCGTTTGATTCAGGATTATCTGGGGCACAAAAACATTCAGAATACGGTTATTTATACCGCCGCCAACGTGGAACGTTTCCGCATTATCAATATTTAATCGCCTTCAAATTAATTCATATCGATTAAATACGGCTGAAGGCGAATTAACCGCCTTCAGATCCGGCCTATTTTATGCGTTATTCATGGCGCCGGGAGCCTTGCGGCCACTCCCCGGCAAACTGCCGGGCAATCTTGCCGTGCAGAGAAAACAGTTCGCTATCGTTGGTCACTTGAAGTTTGCGCATGGCGCTGCATTTATGCGCGCTGATCGTTTTGATGCTGCGGCGCTGCAGCTCGGCGATTTGCCGCAGGCTCATGCCGTTGAACAGGGAAACCAGGACATCGCTTTCACAACGGGTCAGCTCGCGCATAAAGGCGGTTTCACCGCCGGCGGTGCGGGCGAGACAGGCGCCGATTTGTGGGCTCAATACCCGTTCACCGCTCAATACCCGATTGAAAAACTCGGCCACCAGCGGCAAGGGATCATCTCGCGCGACAATGCTGATCCTGGGCTGGCTCAATAGCGGCCCCAGCGTTTCGGCGCTTTGGCTGCGGGTATAAACCACCGCGCTGAGCGCCGGCAACTGAGCGCACAGGTTAAGCAAAATGTCTCGCCCCTGGGCGGCGGTCTCATCCACGCCGCACAGCTCGGCTATCAGCACCTCGGCCCGTTGGTAAATGATCCCTTCAGCGACCTCCCCCATGCTGGTTTCCTGCACCACGATCCGGCCCGGGGTAGAGAGCGTCCCCATAAAGCTCGCCAACCCATCCAGCGTTAATGGGCAACGATCCATCAATGCTATATTTAACCGCTGATGACGTAAAAAATGCATGTGCTGCTCCTGTATTCCTTCTCTCCCGATACCTTAGGCACGCCCGCAGGCGTGCTTAACGAACAAAGGACGGGCCATTCATGGCCATCCATTTTCCCTGAAGATACAGCTCGCCATCATTGCGAAAACCCAGTTTCAACATGGCGTTACGCTTATGCGTGCTGACGGTGCGGATATCGCGACACAGCGTCAGGGCCACGTTGGTCACGCTCTTGCCGGAAAACAGCTGGGTCAACACGTCCAGCTCCCGCGCCGTCAGGGGCTTGCTTGCGGCGGCGTCGTGCAGGTGACGCTGGCGGATCCGGTGGCTAAAGCTGCGCTTTCCGGTCAATACCTGCTGCACGCAGTGCACCAGAGCGATAGCCGGCTCTTGTTTTAGCATCAGCCCGCGAATGCCGGAGGCGATGAGCTGCCTCAGCACTCTGGGTTCATCCAGCGCCGTGCAAACCAGCAATGCGGTATGGGGCGACCCCGCCTGCACCTCAGCGATCAGGCGCAAGCCATCCAGCACCGACTCCGACTTGCCGCACAGCTCCATGATCAGCAGCTGAGGCTGATATTTGGCTAACGCCAGCCTCAGCTCGGCAAGACTTCCTGCCTGCTGGATGCCATCCCGGCGATAGCCGCAGGATTCTACCAACCGATTGTTTATCCCCAACGCCGTGATTGGGCAGGGTTCCATAATAATTGCGGTTCTATTTTTCTTTTCATATACAGGGACTGAATCTGTGATAGTGCCGTGTTGATCATTGATGTTCATATCATCACCTTGATGCCGCCAGCATGCCTCCTCAGGAAAAGTATCGACGCCAGAAAAAGCATGATCGGGGCATGCCGGCTTTCAGCGCCGGCCGTTGAGAGAACAAAGCGTCAAAGCTCGCTATTCATAGACGAAGGTAATTTGCATCGCGCCCTCTATCGTGCCGGGCGTAGCGCCGCCGTGAGTGCTGTATGCGCGGGCCCGCAGGTTGAATTTGGCCTCGTGCGACGGGCGATCGACGGATTGAACCATGCTCTTGCCGTTGCCCAGATTGTCCCCATTTTGGTTTTGCAATTCGATCTGCACCCTGACCGAGGTGCCGACGCTTTTATATAAGCCGGCGTTTTCATCGGCAGCCGTGCCGCTAAAGGTCGCCTTCGCCGAGGTGGTGGTGGCCGGGCAGTTTTTCAGCGTCAGCGGAAACTCAATCCAGCCGCTGGCGGAGCCGGAGGTCGCCAAAGTGGCGGCGGAAATATTGTCGCCCAGGTTGACCTGTATATTGCTGTTTGCCGCATCCACCTCGCAGGCTCCCGCTTTGATGTTGCCGCTTATCTGCAGCTTTGCCGCCAACGCCGGCAACCCCGCCTGCAATAGCCCGGCCAGCACCAGCACCCGGCTTATTCCGCTAAATCCATTAAACATATCGCTCTCCTTTCCATGAGGATAAATTGACTCGTCGCCATCAAAACCCGGTTATTCGATTTCCGCCTGAATAGTCGCCGTGGCATTGAATGTGCCCACGGCCGGCGCCTGGCCGGTGGTGTTGATGGGGTACAGGCTGATGCGCGTGCTGCCGGTTTGGCCCGGGTAGTTAAAATCGACCGGCAGGCGCCCGCTTTGCGGCGAAACGGCCTTGCCAAGCCGATCTTCAATCATCACCCCGATGCTGCCGTTGCTGGTCTTTAACGCCACCGGCATGTTGGCGTCGGCCTCGCCGCGGAAGGACAGGCTCACCCTGACGCCGGCGGAAATGTTGCGGCAGGCCAGGGTCAATTCTTTTTGATGCGGTGTGAATCCAGGCGGCATCTGCCCCTTGGTCTTGAAGCCGGTGGCGAGAATATCGCCAAAGTCCACCACCACCGTCTGCGGGCTGATTTCACAGCTTTGCGGCACCGTCACTATGCCGCTCATGGTGACCACGGAAACCGGGATCGTGCTGCTGACCCCATTGATGACCGAGACGTAGCTCTCCACCAGCCTGGTGTTGGGAATGATGGTCTGGCCGACGAAAGGCTTGCGGAAATACAGATGGATCCGCCCCCTGGCGCCGCTGCTATAGGGCGCGCTGGCACAGCTCTCGCCGGGCTGCAGTTCTGTTTTCCGGTTTGACACGTTGCTGAACGGGGTCGGGATGTATTGCCGCAGGTTGCCGCCAACATAAACCTCGCTGGCCACCGCCAGATACTCGTTCAACGCATAGTACGTCAGCGGCCCGATCGGCAGGCCGCCCCCTCCCAGGCTTGGCTTGGCGGAAACGTAGGAGGCCGTGCGGCTGCGGCATTCACACTGCACATCATAGTTTTCGGTCATGTTCCAGTTATTGCCGGCGGCGTCGGGGATCACTATGCCGGTCACGTTCTGCGCCGGATCTTCCAGCCTCGGGGCGAACACGAATGAAAACGGATGCGTCCCCGCCGTCGGCCAGCATTGGCCAGGCGCCGCCTGCACCTGCGGAGCGCTCAGGATTGCGGTGAACAGCACGCCGCTGGCCAGCGCGGCCCGTTGAGTTAATTTCCCTATTGTCATCACATGCCCCTTATAAACACTGTCCGTTGAGCAGGCGAATGCCGCCGCTCTCGGGCTGATTGGCCAATTGATAGCCGACCTGACACTGCCGAGCCGCGTCATTGCCCCACTTAACCTGCAGCTGACCGCTTTCGGCCATTCCCGACAGGTAAACCTGCCCGCCGTCGCCGACGATGCCCGCACTGTCGCCAGAGGCATTGAGAACGCTGACCGTGGCGCCAAAAGGCACCGGGCTGCCGCTGCGCGTCAGCAGCGTCATCAATACGCGCTGGCCGACGTTAGGGTTGAAACTGGCGCGCACCACCGCCCCGCGGGTGGGGATCACCGTTTGGCTGCTGAGCGTCATATCCACATCGTCGGCGAAGGATTCTCCGTCCAGCCCTACGACGTTGCGGCGGTAAGGCGTCAGATAAGGCACCACCGCATAACCGCGCCAGTCGGTACTCACGCCGGTCTGGTTCAACACGCTGACCCCGGCGGCGCCCGGCGCCTGAACCAGCGCCACCGTATCGCCCAGCGACTGCGACAGCGTGACGCCGTTTTCATGCACCAGCACCCCGCCCTGAATGCCGTAGTTCACCTGCTGGCGATGGCGGTCGTAGCCGTAACCCAGGTTCAGCTCAGCCAGGGGCCCCTTGTAATCGGTCTGAATGCTGCCGTTGGCCCCCTGCCCTTTGCCGGTATAGCCCTGGCTGATGCTGTAGTTCAGGTTGTTGCCTGCCAGCGCGCTGCCGCTCAAACCGAGGTTATTGCTGGTGGCGCCGTTGCGGCTGCTGTTCATGTTGTAGGTGGCGTAACTGCCCGGCAGCCATTTGCTCAGCGGCACGCTGACGTTGAACGCCACAATATGGTCGCGGACGTGGTTGCGATCGCCGTTGTTGTCATAGCCGTTTTGGCTGAAGGTGTAATTCAGGCCGTAGCTGATGCTTTCCCAATTGTTGTTGTAGCTGACGCTCGCCGACTGGGAACGGCGGTTGTCATTCCAGTAGTCTTCGTTAAACAGGCTGAGCGACAGCGTGCCGCCGGCCTCCCACAGGCCCTGGCTCAGGGTAAGTTCGGCGCGGCTTTTCTTGTGATCGTTATAGACGGCGTTGCCGCCGTAGCTTTCCAGCGCCTCTTGCAGGGTATAGAAGCCGCGCGTGGAATAGCGGTAGCTCGCCAGGCTGAAGTTAGTGCCGGTTTCGATAAAGTTTTTGCCGTAACGCAGTCGCCATGACTGCCCCTGCTCCTTGGGCTGGGTTTCCGGTTTGGTCCAGGCCTGGGTAACGTCGCTGGACATCGCCCCGAACGCACCCAGGTTTTGCCCCCAGCCCAGCGCCAAGGCCTGATATTTGCTGGCGGCCTGTACGCCGCCATATACCGTCGCGCCCCACGGCAGGCCATAGATGCCCGTGGCCTGGCTAAAGGGATGCTCGTCGACGCCTCCGCCGTAGGAACGGTATTTCCCGCTGGTCAGGCTGTATTTGAAACGGCCCTCGCGCTGCAATACCGGCACCACGGCGTAAGGCACCACAAAGTTTTGCTCCTGGCCGTCGGCTTCGCGCACGCTAACGTTCAGGTCGCCGCTGCCGCCGGTGGGGTAAAGGTCGGTGATTTCAAACGCCCCTGGCGGCACATAGCTTTGATAGATAACGTAGCCGTTCTGGCGAATGACGATCTGGGCGTTGCTGCGCGCGATCCCGCGCACCACCGGCGAATATCCTTTCATGCTGTCCGGCAGGATCTCATCTTCCGAAGCCAGCTGGCCGCCGCGGAACTGCACGCTGTCGAATACGTCGCTGGCGGTGGCGCTGTCGCCCAGGGTCAGGCGGCTTTGCAACGCAACGATATCGCGCTGCAGGTAGGTATTAATCGAACGCCATGATGAATTACCGCCACTATATTGATTCCATACCGAATAATTGCGCAGACGCCAGGCGCCCCAGTTAATGCCCGAACGCAGGTTAAGGTAATAGTTGTTATTGTCCTGCCCTTTGCTTTCGCGCACCTGGCTGTTGGCGCCGGTGAAGTTATAGTTGACCAGCAACGCCGGCACGCCGGCGTCCCACTGCTCGGGCGGGACATAGTCGCGCGCATTGGTTTTCAGCGCGGCCTGGGGAATGCTCAGGTTGAGCCGCAGCTGGTTGAACTGAAAGATGGCGGATGCCTGCGGGATGCTCTGCGCCAGATTGACGCAGGTATCCGCGCCGTCGATGGCGGGGAATGACGCGATCCTTACCCCCAGCTCGGCCAGCTTCGCGGCGCTCAGGCAAGGTTGCAGCGTCTGTTTTCCTGCCGCGTCCCGCAACAGCCTGAAATCAATGTCCAGGGTGTCTATCGGCTGACCGTTGAGATAAAGATCGACCCGGTAGGTGCCCGGAGCCTGGCTGCTGTTCCCTTCAAAAACGGAAAGATCGGCGCCGCGCAATGCCGGGTTGTCAATTTCCAGCAGCGCCGGGTTAAAATAATCGCTCGCATGCGCCGTACTGACGACATTCAGCAGCAACAACGCCTGGCAAGATATCAGGTATAGCAAAAACGGCCTCGGTTTCCGCAGACCAATACAATCCGGGTTATTCATCCTTTTAACTCCCTGTCCCGATCGTGTCGCCCGCCTAAACGTCGGCAAGCCGTATCCCTGCTCCGCCATCAAACGGAGCTACAACATCCTGGCAACGCCCGCTTATAGAGTGCTGGTAAAGGTTTGGCCGGTACCGCCGTAATCGTTGATGATTTGCCAGCTCAGGCTTCCGCCCGCGCCGCTGCCGGCCGGCAGGGGAAAGCTGGCGGTGGCCTGCGGCGCGACCATGGTGCTGCCGGCAACGGCGCTGCCGTTGAGTTTCAAATTAAAGAAGGTGAGATAATAAGGTGACGGATTGCTCACCTGCAGGCGATTGCCGCTGCGCCGCCAGGCCAGCTTGCCGACCGCCTCTTCCAGATTGCCGGACAGCCCCTGAGGGCGATAAATCAGTTTGATGCGCGTCTTGATGGCGATCTGCAGCGTATTGTCTTTTTTCTCCACGGAAGGAATGGCCTTCACGTTCAGCCAATACAGCGATTCTTTGTCCGCCGGCAAATTGCCGCCCGCACGCACTACCCGCAGCAGATTGTTTTGCCCGCCATCCAATCTAAACAGCGGCGGGGTGATGATGAAAGGCGCCTTGGCGCTGTCGCCCTCTTGCGCATCCACCCAGGACTGAATCAGATAAGGCACGGCGTCCGGGTTATTGATGCTCAGCGCCGACTCTTTCTTGGCGCCGTCATAAATCAGGCGAGTTCCCCCCACCACCACGCCAGCCTGTACCTGGCTCCAGCACATCATCATCAACGCTGCGGCCAGCGTGAAATATCCTGCTTTCATTTTGTTTTCTGCCCCATCGTCTATGCGTAAAGAGCCAGAGACATGCCTCTCTGGCTCCGTTAGCCAATTACCTTGTTACGATGACCTGACGGCCTTACTGATAAACGATCGTGAAGTTGGCGGTGGCGTTGGCGCTACCGGCGCTGACGGTGTCATAGGCGTAGTAGCGGGCAACGAAGCCCAGGACGTTGTCTTGATTTTCTGCCAGTGAATACTGACGGGAATCGTTACCGATGTTGATCACGTTGCTGGCATCGTCCAGAAGCTGTACGCCGATGCCTTTTGCTTTATCCGCGTCGGCGGTCAAGGCCAGCAGCCCTGATTGCCCCTGGATCTGGGTGCCGTCAAAACGGACGATGGCGCCGGAAACGGTGTTAGGGCAGTTTTTCAGCACCAGGTTGAAGGCTTTGGCGCCCGCGGTTTTGGACGCGGTAAAGGCATCTTTGGCGATTTTGCCCAGCACAATCTGCTTGTTCTGCGAATCGGCGTCTACGGTACAAGATTCTTCAGTAATAGAACCCGTAATATTCAGGGCGCCATCGGCGGCGAATACGGCAGGGGTAAATGCAGATGCGCTCAATACGGCCAGGGCCAATAAATTCTTTTTCATCCTACTTTCCTTTAAAAGGTATGCAAATATGCATTGGTTTATTTCCGACATAACCCTATGTCACTCCTTTTATTTAGCTCGACAGTCAGGACACCCTCTTCGACAATAATTATTAATTGCCGTGAGTTCATTCATCCAAACGATTCATTTTGAGCTAAAGTGACTCCTTTGGTTTTTTAAACCAACGCACAGCTAGTTTTTAGAATTTAATTCTCAGGATGGCAATTATTAAGCTTGATTAGCGTTTAAAAAAACCGGAGTTTCGGCGCGGGAGTTATTGGCGGACGGAAATGGAATAAGATAATACTTAGAGCCAACGGGGCTGTCATTGAAAAAAACACCGCTACCCACTTGATTTAAATGAAAAATAATGAATGATTAAGAAAGCGCCGATACGACTATTGACATTGGTTTTACTCATCCTTAGAGTATGTTTCAGTTTAGCTCAAAGTGACTCCTTCAGGTTATTAACTTAAAGTTTACTTACCAGATTTCCTTAAACCTCTGAGCGTTGCTGGCGGTATAAATAACGGTATTCTGAATATTCCTATGCCCCAGATAATCCTGAATCAACCGCGTATCAATGCCTTTGTCCGCCAGGGCGAACCCACAGCCGTGGCGCAGCATATGCGGATGCGCATTGACCTCCAGCCCGGCTTCCTTGCTGTAATTGCGAATCAGCCAGTAAATGCGCTGCCGCGACAAACGTCCGCCGCGGTTTGAGAGGAATAACCATTCCCCATCGGCCCCACGATGCTGTTTACGTTTATCCAGCCAACGCCGCAGGCACTGCCTTTCGCGCAGATATAACGGATGCACGGTGGAAAAACCGTTTTTCAAGCGGTGAACATAAATATTGCCGCCTTCAAGATCGATATCCGACAAACGCCATCCGCCGATCTCACTCGCGCGGCAGCCATGAATAAAACACATGTAAATCAAACAATAATCGCGTTCTGGATTCTTTCCTTGCAGCGTAACCTCAAGCAGCCGCTCCACTTCGGAAGGCGTCAGATGTTTACGATTGGACATGCTACCTCGATAACTTGATCAGAAAAATGTGGCTGTCATTTTCCTTTTACATCACCACAATGGATACCCGGAGCGCGCTCCGGTTTACGGACGGGTTCCTGCATCCTGCGCGGAGTATAGCGGAATTGCCGGAGGTGAACAGCCCGGCTGCGGCGCTATTCCCCGCCTGAAATCAAGCCGTTTGCCGGTAATGAAAATGGCGCAACGCTAACGTTTTCAAAATGAACGCGCGGGTAATCGCTTCGAAAAAGTTAATATCAGCGCTCCGCCTGACGGGTTATTCGCCCTCACCGCGGCCATTTAAACCACAAAAAAAAGAATAATCTTAATCGCTGTGCCCATGCTATAAGGCCGCAGGCAGCCTTTGGCATTAACGCGTTTAGATAAAATGAAGGGGCCATTTCAGGAAGGGATTTCACATCGCGTTTGCCGGCGCCGGGATAAAACGCCCGGAGCCTGGCATCAATACATTATTGCAGGGCCATGTAACGGCACAGTTCGCCCAATGTCATATCCGGCTGCTCGAGAAACAGCTCGGCGTTTAACGCAATGCCAAACTCTCGTTTGGCCAATAACATCAGCTCCACATAATCCAGGCTATCCAGACCCAGCTGCAGCAGCGATATATCCGCCGACAGCGAGGCCGGCTCCAGTTCTCTGGCCTCATACAGCAGCGCGCAAACTTTTTCATACAGCATTCGATACTTTTCCATTATCACTCCTGGTTATCAATCTCATGTTTGCCGAAGACCAGCGCCGCGTTCGCCCCGCCAAAACCAAAGCTGAGGTTCATGACGTTCCGCAGGCGGCCGGGGCGGTGCCCCTGGCTGATATAGTCGAGATCGCAGGCCGGATCGGCCTCATGCAGATGGCAGGTGGCCGGCATTATTTGCTGCTGCAGCGCCAACAGGCAGATGATGGACTCAAAGCTGCCGGAGGCGCCGATCAGATGGCCGGTAAAGGATTTGGTGCTGGAGAGCGGCGTGCGGTAGGCATCCCGGCCCAGCGCCAGCTTGATGGCTTCGGTTTCGTTCAGGTCATTGAGCGGCGTTGAAGTGCCGTGCGCATTGATATAGTCAATCTGGTGGCTGCGCAGCCCGGCCTGTCTCAGCGCCCGCCGTATGCTGTGCACCCTGGCCTGTTTATCCTCCGCCGGCGCGGTAAGATCAAAGGCATCCGAACAGCTGCCGTAGCCTTTGATTTCGCCCAGTATTGTCGCGCCGCGCGCCACAGCGGCCTCACGTTCTTCCAGGCACAGCACCGCTGCGCCTTCCGCCAGCACGAAGCCATTGCGATCGCGGCTGAACGGGCAGCTGGCTTTCGTGATGTCCTGTTGCTCATGGGTCAGCATGCGCAACACGTCAATATTCCAGATGGCGCCATTACCGCTCAGCGACTCTGCGCCGCCGGCCAGCATCATCGAGGCCCGCCCCCAGCGGATAATCTCGAACGCGTCGCCAATGGCGATACTGCCGCTCGCGCAGGCCGCCGCCGGCGAATTCTGGTATCCGCGTAAACACCAGCGCTGGCTGCAGATCGCCGTCGCAATATTGGGCATCGAGTGGAAAGCGCCAAACAGGCGACCCAATCCGGATTGCAGGTAATCCGCATTATTGAGCGACGCTTCGTCCTGCCCCCCCCACCCGCTGCCGATAATGACGCCGCACTCCAGCGCAGGGTAAACCTCGGTCGGCCCAACCGCCGTCGGGGGAAACGCCATCTCGACTGCCTCGCTCGACGCGGCCAACGCCAATCGGGCAAAGCGCGGCAGCCGGCGGCGGAGGGATTGCGCAACCCCCTCCAGGGGCGGTTCCTGATCCATCAGCGCAAAAAAACGCGCGCGGATCCCCGCCGCCGATTTATCGTGATAACGGTACGCCAGACGATATTCCATCATCGCCTGCCAGTTTTGCTGCACATTCATGCCCAGGGCCGTGACCGCGCCGTAGCCGGTCACCACCACCCGTTTCGGCTGCATTTGCTTATTCATGATCCTCCCTTGTTTCTCGATCGCCCGGGGCAGCGCCGCCCAGCGCCAGCCAAAGCTGCATGGTGGCGTTCAGATAGCGGTACTGCAGCTGCGACAGCGCGTTTTCGCTCAGCAGCAGGCTGTCCTGGGCATCCAGCAGCGTCTGCAGCGACACGGCGCCGGCGCGATACTGGCGCTGGGCTAAAAACACCGCCTGCCGACTCATCGCCAGCAGCTGCCGCTGATTGCCGATTTGCCGCTGTGCGTCCAGGCGCTGCGCCATGGCGTTATCCACGTCCGCCAGGGCGCGATAGACCGCATCGCGAAACTGGATTTCCGCCTGCTGCGCCTGCAGCAACGCTTTTTCACCGGTCAGCTGCGCCTTGCGCCACTCGATAAACGGCAGCGCCAGCGCCACCCCCAGCGAGCGCGTCGGGTCGCCGAACCATTGCCGGAACGCCTGGCTGCCGGCATCAAGAACGGCATTCAAACTCAGCGTCGGATAAAAACTCAGGCTGGCCAGCTCGGCGCCCGCCAGCGCGGCGCGCAATCGGCGCTCTGCCGCCTGCACGTCCGGCCGCTGCGCAATCACCGCCACCGGTTGACGTTGAACGATCGCCACGCTTTCGATAACCAATGAACGGCGCTCCCAACGCCGCGCCAACGGCGACTGCCCGAATAGCAGCGCCAAAGCGTTGCGCGCGGCCTCCCGCTGCTGCCGCAGATCGGACAGCTGATTTTCTCGCTCCAGCAGCCGCTGCCGGGCCTGCAGCAGCTCAAACTGGCCGACATCGCCGGCGGCATGGCGCGCGCTCGCCAATTGCAACGTGCCTTGCGCGATCGTCAGCGCCGCCTGCAGATTGTCGATTCGCTGATTGAAGTCCGCCAGCTGCCAATAAAGCCGGGCGCCGGTGCCGATCAACACCAGCGCGGTGTTTTGCCGATCCAGTGCCGACGCCGCGGCCAGCCATTCGACCTGTTCACGGGCGCGCGCCAGCTTGCCCCACAGATCCAGCTCATAGCTCAGTGACAGCGAGCCCCGATAGCTCTCCTGCGAGCGCCCGGCGCGGCGTAACGTCCGGCTGTTGCTGCCGCTCAGGCTCGCCGTGGCGTCCGGCGTCACGTTGCCGTTTACTAATCCGGCATCCAGCAGGGCCATGCGCAGCTGCAGCCCGGCCAGCGCCAGATCCTGATTGTTCGCCAGCACGCCGCCAATCAAGGCCGACAGCTGAGGATCGTTGAAATTGTCCCACCATGCGGCCCCGCTGCGCGGCACGCCGCCGGCCTGGTCGGCGAGTCGCCAATGCTGCGGCAACGCCGCCTGCGATTGCGCCGCCCCTGGATGCGAGCGCCCGCCGCAGCCGCCGAGCATCACTATGGCCAGCAGCAAAATTAAGCCTCTGTTCATTCGCGCGCCAGCGCCTCCACCGGCTGCAGGCGCGCTGCGGTGCGCGCCGGAAAAAAACCAAACCCGATGCCAATCAGCGCCGAGAAACCGCAGGCCAGCAGCAGGGGCGGCCAGGTGAACACCATCACCATTTGCGGCGCCAGCCAGGCCAATGCCAGGCTGACCAAGGCGGAACAGGCAATGCCCAGCGCGCCGCCCAGGCAGCAGATCACCACCGCTTCGATCAGAAACTGGCGCATGATGTCGCGTTCTCTGGCGCCGGCCGCCAGCCGGATGCCTATCTCATGGGTGCGTTCGGTCACCGAAACCAGCATGATGTTCATGACGCCGACCCCGCCGACCAGCAGGGAAATGCCTGCAATCGCGGTGATCAGCCAGGTCATGGAATCTGAAGCGCGTTGTATCGCCTGGGTCATCTGGTCGTCGGTCAGGATGAAGAAATCCCGCCGGCCGTGTTCCAGCATCAGCCGTTGCGTTGCGGCGCGTTGGGCATCGGCCAGGGAAGCCCCTGCGCTTACCCGCAGCACGATCGACTCCAGCGGCGCGTCGCCCGCGATGCGGGCGCTTAGCGAGCCATAAGGCAGCCAGGCCAGCGGCTGAGCGCCGGCATAGCCGGCCCCGCGGCGCTGCGCCACGCCGATCACCCGATGCGGGACGCCCGCCAGCTGCAGGATCTCCCCGATGGGATCCTGCCGGGCGGCAAACAGCGCCTGCCTGAGCCGGGTGTCGATCACCGCCACCGGCTCGCGATCGTCCAGATCCTGCCGGGTAAAGCCGCTGCCGGCGAGCAGACGGATGCCTTGCGTGCGGAAATAATCGCCGCCGACGCCCATCACCGGCAGCGGTACCTGCTTCCCCGCCCGCACGGCCAGCACCTGCGCGCTGGCGACCGGAGATACGCTGTCGACGTCGGGCAGGGCCGATAACAGCGAAACGTCCCGCAGGCTCAGCGAGCGGGCAAAATCCGGGCGGGATTTATCCCAACCCAGCCCCGGGCGTATTTCCAGCGTGCTGGTCCCAAGTTGGCTGATTTCATTGATAATATTTTGCCTGGCCCCCTCACCGATCGCGATCGACGAAACCACCGCGGCGATGCCGATGATAATGCCGAGCATCGACAGCAGGGCCCGAACCCGGTGCCCCAGCAGGGAACGCCACGCCATGCCGAGGGCCGCGTTCAGCGCCGGCCAAAAATGCGCCCTGTCGGGCGAGCTGGACAGCGGCGGCGGCGATTCGCCCGGCGGAGCCGGCCGGGCCTGCCTGCGGCGATCGGCGACGATCCGCCCGTCGCCGATCTCAATGATCCGCTGCGCCTGTTCGGCAATCCGCCGATCGTGGGTCACCACCACAATGGTATGCCCGGCGGCGTGCAGCGCATGCAAAATGCTCATCAGATCCTGGCCGCTGGCGCTGTCCAATGCGCCGGTGGGTTCATCAGCCAATATGATTTCGGCGCCGTTCATCAGCGCGCGCGCAATGCTCACGCGTTGCTGCTGCCCGCCGGAGAGCTGCGCCGGGCGGTGCTCCGTTCGCGAAGACAGCCCCAGACGGGTCAGCAGATACTGCGCTCGCCGCCGGCGCTCAGCGGCCGGCATGGCGGTATACCGCGCCGGGATGGCCACGTTCTCGCTGGCGGTCAGATACGGCACCAGCTGATAACGCTGAAAAATAAAACCGATATGGCGGCTGCGCAACCGCGCCAGCCGATCGCCGTCGGCGCGATGAATCGCCACATCGTTGATGTGCACGCTCCCCTCGCTCGGCTGGTCCAGGCAGCCGATGATATTCATCAGCGTCGACTTGCCGGAACCGGACGCGCCGACGATCGCCACCATTTCCCCCCGGCCGATGCGCAGAGAAACCTGCTTCAATACCCGCACTTTTTGCTCACCGGCGATAAAGTCGCGGGAGACGTTATCCAGAGCAATCATCGCCGCGGCGTTAACGGTCATCTTCCTGCTCCTTATCATCCGGCTGCGGCGCCAGCAGCACCCACTCTCCTTCGCTCAACCCCTGCAGCACTTCGGCATAGCGGCGATCGCTAATGCCGATGCGGACCCGGCGCGGGACGATCCGCTCCCCCTGCCGCACCTGCACTTCATACCGGTCGGCTGCCGGCGATGCGCCTAACGCGGCCATCGGCACGCGCACCGCGCCGGTAGCGCGATCGGTAGTGATGAACACCTGCGCCGTCATGGCGGTGCGCAACCGACGCTCGCCGTTGGCGATGGCAAAAACGCCGTTGTAATACACCGCCGACGCCTGCTGGTTGAGGCTTCTGCCGAGCGGATCCGCCTCCAGCGCCTCGGCCGGCGCCTGCTGTATGGCGCCCATGGCGCTGTCATAGCGCCGCCGGGGATCGGCCGCGGCGTAAAACCACAGCGGCTGCCCTGTCCGCACCCTGAGAATGTCGGTTTCCGATATGCGGGTATGCACCATCATGGTATCCAGGTTAGCCAGCACCATAATGGTCGGCGCGCTCTGCGAGGACACGATGGTTTGCCCTTCCTGAGTGACGATGCCCAGAACTTCACCGTCGATCGGCGCCACGATGCGGGTGAAAGCCAGGTTGGCCCGGGCGGTTTCCAGCGCCATTTCAGCCTGGACAATCTGCGCTTCATTCATCTTCAGCAGAGCCCGTTGCGCATCCCGCTGCGCCCGGGCTTTCTCCAGATCGCTGGGCACGCCGGCGCGATCGCGCTGCAGCGCAAGCTGGCGTTTCAGCTCCAGCCGGTACTGCGTCAGCTGCGCCTCACTCGCCAGTTTCTGCGCCTGTGCACTCTTCAGCTCGGCCTGCGATTTGCGCAGTTCGTTGTGCTGCAAGGTCGGATCTATCTCGGCCAGCAGCTGCCCCTGAACCACCCGGTCGCCCTGTTTGACATACAGTTTCTTCAACTGCCCGTTAACCTGCGCCCCCACGTTAACCTGCTGGGCCGGTTTCAGAATGCCGGTGGCCAGCACGTTTCTCTCGATGTCGCCGCGATCGATGCGCGCCACGGCAGGCGCCGCGACCGCCGCCGGCCGGTTCAGCAACGCCGCCCCCCGGCAATCGCCGCCAAAATGGCGAGTGCCGGCAGCAGCAGCCTGGCCGTTTTTTTTCCCGGCATGTCACGCCACCGTCGCATCAGGCTTCACCCCTGCCGCGGCAAGGGCCAGGGTTTTCAGGCGGCCATCCGCCATGTGCAGGGCGCGGTCAAACAGCGGCAACAGACGCTGATTGTGGGTCACGGCGATCAGCGTCTTGCGCCGTTCCCGGCAGTGGGCCAGCAGCGTCGCCACCACCCGACCGGCTGTCTGCTCGTCCAGATTGGCCGTAGGTTCGTCCAGCACCAGCACCGGGCTGTTGCTGTACATCGCGCGCGCCAGCAACAGCCGCTGCCGTTGCCCCAACGACAGGCCGGCGTGGCTTTCGCGCACCGGCGCATTCACCCCGCCGGGCAGCTTGGCCACCGCCTCGGCCAAATCCAGGCCGAGCAGGATCCTTTCCACCTGCGCCACCTGCCCCGGCGCCGGGGGAGCAAACAGCGTAATGTTCTGCAGCACCGAGGCGTTGAACAAGATGTCTTCCTGACTCTGCAGGAAAAATAGCCGCTGCGCCGCTGCGCCCTCAATCGGCCGGCCATCCCGCTCCAGCGCCCCCCGCTGGGGCGTCAACAGACAGGCGATCACCTTTAGCAGCGTGCTCTTGCCGGCGCCGGAGCCGCCGGTAATGGCGAGACACTCCCCGCGCGCCAGCGTCAGCGACATATCGCGCAGCACCGGCAGGCCGGCATCATAGGCAAACGTCACCGCGCGGTAATCCAGCCGGGTGGCGAAACCGCTCACCCGCGGGGCGCCGGGCGAGCCGCCGACGGGAACGGCGGGAAACAGATCGCGAGCGCGTTCATCGATTACATGCAGTTGGTTCTTATGCAAAATGGCGAAAAAAATCTTGCTGGTGTTGGCGGCGAAAATTTCGCGCAGGAAACTGTAAGCGAAGAACGCCCCCAGGCTAAGCGCGCCGCTTTTCAGCAGCGGCAACGCCAGCAACATGAAAAGCACCATTTCCAGGCTGCCGATCAGCTGGTAAACGCTGCCTTTCACCTGTTCATAGACTTTTTGCTGCTGCAAACAGGTGAACAGCGCAAGGGCCTGAGCGGCAAACCCCGCCTGCCGCTGGCTGGCCAGCCCGGCGGATTTGATGGTCGAAAACCCCTGAATGGTTTCCAGGATAAAGTCGTTTTGCGCGGCGCCCTTCACCTGCAGCTGCTGGGTAAAGTAACGGTCGCGGTAAATGGCCCACAGGCTGACCGCCCCCATGAACAGCATGCCGATCACCGGCACCAGCGCCAATATCGGGCTCAGGCAGCACATCGCCACCAGCGCGATCGCGCCGATAATCCAGTCGGTACGCAGGCCATTATCCAGCTCTATCTTTTGTGCGGCGGCCATTTGCCAGCTGGTAAAGCGGCTGAAGATCTCGCCGGGCGCGCGTTTATTAAAGAAATTCAGCGAATTATCCAGCAGCCGGGCAAAGCCGGCGGCGCTGTGCAGCAGCACGAAACGCTTGATGAAACGTTCGGTAATCGTGCGGGCGACCAACGCCAGTGCGGTGGAGATCACGAACGCCAACAAATAGTAGAAATAAGGGAAGTCCACTTCCCCGGCGGTGGAAAACACCTGATTGATCGCATTCCCCACCATCAACGGCATGATGAACAACGTCAGCGAGATAACAAACGTCATCGCCGCCAGCCGATAAACGCCGGCGATGGCGGCGGTGTCCTTCATGCTCAGGCCGGCGAACCTCCTCCCGCGCCCGGCGCGCTCAGCCCGGGCGGCGCTATTTGCCGCCGGCGCGCTATCGCGATCCAGCACCAGCGCATAGCCGCTGATTTCCGCTTTCAAGGCGCCGATCGGCAACAGCTGCTGGCCCAGCGCCGGGTTCATTACGCAGACGTGGTCGCCCTTTCGGTAAGCCAGCAGAACATAATGGCCGGCGCCGTAATGCAGGATCGCCGGCAAAGGCAGCGCGGCCAGATCCTGATGTTCGAACGCCACCGGGTAGGCCGGCACCGCCAGCTCAGTCAGAATTTCACACAGCGTGGCCAGCGAAGTGCCGTGCTGCGAAGCCGGATAACGGTCGCGCAGCGCCAGGAGCGAGGTGGCGATCCCTTGCGTTTCCGCCAGCATCGCAACGCAGGCCAGGCCGCACTCGTTGATTTCACTCTGAAAGACCGGCGTTGGAATGATATTTCCCATGTGTTTCCAGGTTCCTGACTTATTCATTAATAAAAAACAATGAGTGCGAGTGCCATAACAGCCAGTCGTCCGCGTGCCGAACCATGGCCTGTTCGACCAACCCCGGCAGCGCGAGACGGATATTTTCCGCCGCGCCCGGTTCATCGATGCGAATATGGATCCCGCGATCGTAATAAAGCGAGTAGCACACCATCTGGGCGCGCAGCGCGCGCGACAGGCGAACGATGCCGCTGTGCAACTGCGCCGGACGGTGAAACAGGCGACACGCCAGCTTGGCCGTCGGCCCGCTATTGCCGTGCAGGGTGTAATCCGGCGTGATGTCCGGAAACAGGATGATGTTGCGCCGATGATCCGCCGCCTCCAGCACGGCCTGCGCCAGCTTGCCGGCAACCCGCCGTTGGTCGTCATGAATCGAGCAACAGTCGAGGCGCTGCCGCCACCCGTGGGCCGGCGCCCGCTGGAAGTGCTGCTGCACATCGCCCGAGACGATCACCGTGGCCCGCCCCGGATACACGTCGGCCCCCACCAGCGCGGCCAGCACGTCGGACACCGTATGCATCGGCGCCAGGATCACCGGAACGCCCGCCCGATGCAGCGGCTCCACCACCCGGTTGAGCCGTGCGGAACACCGTGCGAGCTGCTCCAACAGCGGGCCGTTGTGCGCATAAACCGCCGCCAGATCCAGCAGCCGCCGCCGCTGCATCAGCCAGGCGAAGTCTACCGGGCGGCTATCCTCTTCCCCTAACAGGCTATGGCGATTCGCCGCGGCCACCGCACGGCGGTTGCGCGCGCGGCGCGACAGCGGCCAAGCCGCGTGCAGCCGCCGCCGCACGCCCAGCCAGAGGCGGAAATCGACATGCCGCAACAGGCTGCCGCTGAGCCTGTCGCCCAGCCGGCGAATGGCCCCGGCCACGCGAGCCAGGTGGTCGAGAACGTTTTTCCACGCCAGAAAAACCCACACCGTAAACAGTCGCATCAGGGCTCCAGCGGTTTATCGTGCTGCAGCAAAGACAGCAGCTGCTCGCTGAAGGCCGGGAACTCACGGTCCTGCACCGCCAGCCACTTTTTGTTGACGATAAAGCTCGGCGTCGCGCCGATCGGGTAATGACGGCTCACGGCGGTCATATATGCCAATAGCTGTTGCACCGCCGCCGAACCGCGGGCTTGCGCATATTCCGCCTCGTCGATGCCGTTGGCCTTCAGCCAACCGCGGAGGCGCCTTTCATCCGTCAGATCCAGGTTGTCTTTGATGGCCGCCTGGTAGGCGGCGGAACGATGCTGCGCTTCGATGCCCATGACGGTCAGGGTGGCGAACAGCGGTGCAAATGCCGTCATGGGGGATTTTTCGTCGCCGTTGACATGCAGCCGTACCAGCCTGGCGCCGACGGGCAAGTTTTTTTCCAGTTCAGCAACCTGATCCTCGTTCGCCTCGCAATAATGGCAGGCATAGGAGAACAGCTCGATAATCGCGTCGTCGTCTTTTATCGGGCTGTTTTTTACTTTATCTGCGGAAACGAAAATCAGACTTTCCGGCGCGGGTTGATTTATCACGTAGTGATGGAAATAGGCCGAAGTGATAAAAGAGGAAGCGAAAATAATGAAAATGGTATAGCCAAAGAATAACAAATAACGTTGATACATAGCGCGCGCATCCTGCGAACAGATTAATATTCATCCCTTCCGGCAACGGGTTGCCGGGGCGGCTCGGTACTGTGCCCGGGTTCTCGCGCTCGGGATAAAAAGTGGGGCGAATAACCTCGCCCCACCGATGAAAGCCGGCCTAAGCGCAGGCGTTCAACGCTTATCGGTTAGGCGTAACCGGCCCGCCCGGGCAGTTGGAAGCGGCGACCGGGCGATAGGTTTTCTTCACCCAGCCGTATTTGTCTGAGCAGGTTGTCACCAGCATGCAGCTTTTCGCCGCGCCGGTGCCGACCCACTCATACTCGCGGGTTTTAACATAGGTACCGCCAACGATTTTTTCCGCTTCGGAGAGGTTGATCTTTTTCATTACAATGTCCTTATATATTAAAATTAAAAAACACACCACATGCTCCCGATTAAAGGCGGAGCAATTCTAAAACGCTAATCCAGAGGGATGACAGCGAGGAATCAATAACAACGAAAATACCTGAAAAAGAATAACCAGCTCACCAGGGCAGATCAATACAATTATTTACATCAACGCATAACGTCAGTTGACCCTGGCATAAATAAAACTCGGATATTTCCATTAAAATAAGGGTGTAAATTAAGAATAAAAATAAACATCAACTCATAGCCGCAATTTATGCCAACGGATATTTCTCAAAAAATGAGCATTTAAAATGAGAAACAATCAGATCTGACCAGTCTTGATGACCGCCGTTCGGCAATGAAAAGATTGCTTCCTGGCCCGCCGGATTTACACTGGTGAACCAACCCGGCCGCCGCAACGACAGGATGCCCATGCTCGCCACACATGAATATGCCAACGACCTGATTCTGTTTGCCCTGATTGTTGACTGCGGCTCATTCAGCAAAGCCGCCGAAACCGCCGGCGTCACCAGTTCCGTGGTCAGCAAGCGCATCGGCCGCCTGGAGAAATCCCTCGGCGCGCGCCTGTTGTACCGCACTACCCGCAGCCTGAGGCTGACGGAAAGCGGCCAGGCGCTGTATCAGCAGGCCAAGGACATCAGCGCAAAGGTGCAGGACGCGCTCTACGCCGTCAGTGAAAAAAGCGAACAGTTGACCGGCACCATTCGCATGTCGGTGCCGACCATTTCCGGCGAGCTGCTGTTGAGCGAAAGCGTGGCGGAGTTTTGCGCGCTTCACCCCAGCCTGAAGGTAGAAATGCGGCTGGAGAACCGCTTTGTCGATCTGGTCGAGGAAGGCATAGATCTGGCGATACGCACCGGCACCATGCCCGATTCCAGCCTGATCGCCCGCCCGATCCTCGATTCCCGCTGGGTGATCGTCTGCTCGCCCGGCTACCTTGAAAGCCATCCGGAACCCCGCAGCGCCGATCACCTGCTCGGCCATAACTGCCTGACCTATACCTATCAGGAAAGCGGCACCGCCAACTGGCTGATGAAAGCGCCGGGCGGCAACGAGATCTACGAGCTGCAGGTGAACGGCAACCTGTCCGCCAACAACGCCAGGGCGATCCGCAAAGCGGTGATCGGCGGCCACGGCATCGCCATGGTGCCGCGCTGCATGGTGTATGAGGATTTGCAGGACGGCAAACTGACGGAAATTCTGTCCGGCCACTGCGGCAAGGTCTTGGGCATTTACGCCGTTTATCCCTATACCCGCAATTTACCGCTGAAAACCCGTCTGCTGATCGAACATATCATCCGCTCCTACCAAAGCATCAGCCATTATTTTTGAAGCAGATCACAAGTTTATTCCCGCGGCGAGCATGATAGCCGTGGGGATTACTGCACTTTTGGACATAATCTATTGGGCATTAACGCCTAATTAATGTGACGTCGCGCATTCGTCATACAATAACGCATTTCATCCAGTTGATTTTTAAAAAGATTAACCGCACCGCCAACTTGTGAATAATTACGTAAAGTAATAATCCCGTCCCCGTTTGCCGACATTGAAAAATTACCTCATGGAATAACCCGCAGGGTTGTGATTAGAATGAAAATGTTGCGGCAATTAACCTTTCGGCTACATATCCCTGCAAAAAACAATAATAACCTGAGGCTCTTATGTCCCTGTTCTTCAGTATTGCGCCCATTGTCCTGCTGATTTGGATGATGACCAAAAGGAACGGCGTTCCCTCTTACCTCGCCCTGCCGCTGACGGCCGCGGCGGTGTACGCCGTACAGCTGCTGTGGTTCGACAGCCTGCCGCGCCTGCTGCACGCCAATATCATCACCGCGCTGGTGTCGGTGTTTACGCCGATCACCATCATCGCCGGCGCCATCTTGCTGAACAAGCTGATGCAGATCAGCGGGGCGGAAAACGTGGTGCGCCGCTGGCTGGAGAATATCAGCCCCAATCCTGTGGCCCAGCTGATGATTATCGGCTGGGCCTTCGCCTTTATGATCGAGGGCGCCAGCGGCTTCGGCACCCCGGCCGCCATCGCCGCGCCTATTTTGGTCGGGCTGGGCTTTAACCCGCTGCGCGTCGCCCTGCTGACGCTGGTGATGAATTCGGTTCCCGTCTCCTTCGGCGCGGTGGGCACCCCCACCTGGTTCGGCTTCGCCAACCTCGGCCTGCCGGACGCCAGCCTGCTGGAGATTGGCCGCCAGACCGCGCTGATCCACTTCGTCGCCGGGTTTATCATTCCGCTGCTGGCGCTGCGCTTTATCGTTTCCTGGCAGGATATTCGCCGCAATCTGGCGTTTATTCTGCTCAGCGTGCTGAGCTGCACCGCCCCTTATCTGCTGCTGGCGCAGGTCAACTATGAGTTCCCGGCGCTGGTCGGCGGCGCCATCGGCCTGACGCTGTCGGTATTGCTGGCCCGCGCCCGAATTGGCCTGGCGCGCGGCGAGAACGGCGCAGCGCGCGGCCAGCCGGTGCCTCTGCTGCAGGTGGTCAAGGCGATGACCCCCACCCTGCTGCTGATTGCTATCCTGATAGTGACCCGCATCCACCAACTGGGCATCAAGGCGCTGCTCAACAGCACCGCGCCGCTGTGGCAGGGAAAGCTCGGCTGGCTGGGCGAACTGCGCGTCAGCGACGCCCTGATCGTTGAGCTGCAGCAGGTGTTGGGCACCTCCGCCGCCGCCAGCTACAAAACGCTGTACGTTCCGGCGCTGATCCCGTTCCTGCTGGTGGTGCTGCTGTGCATCCCGCTGTTCCGGCTGAACCGCGGCCAGGTCAAACAGCTGTTCAGCGAAACCGGCGGACGCATCGGCAAGCCCTTTGTCGCCCTGTTCGGCGCGCTGGTGATGGTCAACCTGATGATGCAGGGAGGAGACAGCGCGCCGGTGATCCTGATCGGCAAGGCGCTGGCCGCGCTGACCGGAGAGAGCTGGCTGCTGTTCTCTTCCTTCCTTGGCGCGCTGGGCTCGTTCTTCTCCGGCTCCAACACCGTCTCCAACCTGACGTTCGGCGGCATCCAGCAGTCGATCGCCCTGAGCGGCGGCCTGAACGTCAACCTGACGCTGGCGCTGCAGTCGGTTGGCGGCGCCATGGGCAACATGGTGTGCCTGAACAATATCATCGCCGTGTGCTCGATCCTCGGGATCGGCAACGCCGAAGGCAAAATCATCAGAAAAACCGTGCTGCCGATGCTGGCGTACGGCGGGATCGCCGCCGTCATGGCGCAAATCCTGGCTTTCTGACCGAAATGCACGTTATCGAAAGAAGGAAAAAACATGATTATCTCCGCCTCGACCGACTATCGGGCCGCCGCGCAGGCCAAGCTTCCGCCCTTTCTGTTCCACTACATTGACGGCGGAGCCTACGCGGAACACACGCTGAAGCGCAATACCGCAGACCTGGCCGATATCGCCCTGCGCCAGCGCGTGCTGCGCAATATGTCCGAGCTGAGCCTGGAAACCACGCTGTTTGGCGAGACGCTGGCGATGCCGGTGGCGCTGGGGCCGGTCGGGCTGACCGGCATGTATGCGCGCCGCGGCGAAGTGCAGGCCGCGCGCGCCGCGGCGCAGAAAGGCATTCCTTTCACCCTTTCCACCGTATCGGTCTGCCCGATTGAAGAGGTGGCGCCGGCGATCGATCGCCCGATGTGGTTCCAGCTGTACGTACTAAAAGATCGCGGATTTATGCGCAATGCCCTCGAGCGCGCCAGGGCCGCCGGGGTGAAAACGCTGGTGTTCACCGTCGACATGCCGGTGCCCGGCGCCCGCTATCGCGACGCCCACTCCGGCATGAGCGGCCCACACGCCGCCATGCGCCGCATGCTGCAGGCATTTACCCACCCGCAATGGGCCTGGGACGTCGGCCTGCTCGGCAAGCCGCACGATCTGGGCAACGTTTCGGCCTATCGCGGCAAACCTACCAGCCTGGAGGATTACATCGGCTGGCTGGGGGCCAACTTCGATCCGTCCATCTGCTGGAAAGATCTGGAATGGATCCGCGAGTTCTGGGACGGGCCGATGATCATCAAGGGCATTCTGGATCCTGAAGACGCCCGGGATGCGGTGCGCTTCGGCGCCGACGGCATCATCGTTTCCAACCACGGCGGCCGCCAGCTCGACGGCGTGCTGTCGACCGCCCGCGCTCTGCCGGCGATCGCCGACGCGGTGAAGGGGGATATTACCCTGCTGGCCGACTCCGGCATCCGCAGCGGTTTGGACGTAGTGCGCATGATAGCCCTGGGCGCCGACAGCGTGCTGCTGGGGCGCGCCTTCGTCTATGCGCTGGCCGCGGCCGGCGGCGCCGGCGTCAGCAACCTGCTGGAGCTGATCGACAAGGAAATGCGCGTCGCCATGACGCTCACCGGCGCGAAAACCATTGCGGAGATCGGCGCCGGATCGCTGGTGGCCCCGCGCTGATTACAGCGGCTGCACCCCGTCGGGATAGGCGTTGTAACTCATTTTGTGGATAAAGGCGCCGGCCGGCGTTACCCGCACCTGGCCGGCGGCGTCCAGCCCAAGGAAGGTGCCGGTGCAGCGCCCCGAAATAAAGTCGAAAAAGAACACCGAGCACACCGGGATGATCTTCTCCCGGAAGGTGAACAGGTACATGTCATCTTCAAACTTGTAGTAGGTGGCGTAGTCCATATCGCCGTGGCCGAACTGCTCACCGCGCAGATTTTGCCAGGCGTAGCGTTCGGTATTGACGTAAAAATGCTCGTAATAATGGTTAGGGCTGTAAATGTTCAGCGTGCGGTAACCGAGCAGCTCGCGGGTGAGATGAGGGACGATCCCGCCCGGCGCGACCTCCGCGATCTGGCCAACCCTAAACGCCTGGCTCAGCCGCGAGCCTTTCTCCACCTCCTGCTCCGGCAACAGGGTGCTGCGCACCATCAGCACCCTGCCGCTTTCGGCATTGAGCACCAGCGTCAGGCATGCGTTGCCCGGCGACTGCAGCGGAATATTGAAGAAATAGCGCGCGGGCGAGGTGCGCACCTCTTCATACACCTCTTCGCCGCTTTCGCCCTGCAGCGCCCAAAGCAGCCGTTGCCGATCGGCGCTGAAACGCAGCGTCATCTCTTCCCCCCCTTCGAAGACCATCCTCAAGGTTTTCCCCCGCCAGTCGTGGCTGGCCGGCAGACGGTTAGTATCGATGCCGCGGGCGAAGTCGTCGTAGTTTTTCCAATCCGGCTCGGCATTCTGATTCAATACTGATTGTTCTGCAGACATGTTCGCTCTCCTTGATTGATTAGGGGGAAAAACCGGCTCAGGCATCGGCGACGCCTTCGGTTTTCAACGCTCTGCGGCTTAGCACCGCAGGGGCGGTTTCATCGAGAAAACAGCTCAATACGCCGGCGCAGGCGGCGCCGATGGCCGCCAGCCACATCACGCTGACCAGGCCGTAGCGGTCGGCGAGCAGGCCGGCGATAAAGGGCGCCAAACAGCCGCCGATCACTTCGCCAATGCCCATCACCAACCCCAGCGCGGTGGCGATGCGGGCCGGCGATACCGTTTCGGACGGGATGGTGGCCATAAACAGGGTAAAGCAGCCGAGGCCGGTATAAGACAGGAACACCAGCCCGCCCAGCAGCCACAGGTTGTCGACGTAGCTCAGAAACAGCGGGCAACAGATCGCCAGCAGCGAAAAGAAAATCAGCGTCGGCTTGCGCCCGAGGCGATCGGAGATGGCCGGCACCGCGACGCCCCAGAACACCCAGGCGGCGCCGATGGCGCTCATGACCCCGCCCATGGCGCCCTCGCCGAAGCCGCGATCCGTCACTAGCAAACTGGGGGTAAAGGTAATGATCACCATAAACCAGGTGACGAAAACGCAGGAAATCAGAATGCACAACACCACATTCTTAATGTTGAACAGCTGGCGATAAGCGCCCTTTTCCGCCGGGGCCTTGGCGGCCGGCACGGCGATAAAAGCGGGATCTTTTTTGCCGTTAACATTTTTATAAATCAGCCAGGCTAAAATAACGCCCGGCACGGCGGTCAAATGAAACGCCATGCTCCAACCCCAGGTCTGCGCCAGATAAATAATCAGCGGCGGCGCGATAATTCCGCCTAATAATCCCGGCGCCGCGCCCTGGATCATGCCCATATTGAAACCGCGCCGCTGCGGTTGCGATTTCTCCACCATCAGCGATTGCGCGATCGGCAGGACCGGCCCTTCGGCGATCCCCATCAGGGCGCGGAAGATCAGCAACATGGCGAAACCGCTCACCAGCCCCGACAGCGCGGAGAACAGGGAAAACACCAGGATCGAGACGATCAGCATCGGCTTGCGAATATCGAAGCGATCGGCAATCGCCCCCAGGCCGGCGCCGGACAGCGCCCAGGTCAACGCCAGTACCGCCGACAGGGTGCCCAGGTGCACGTTGCTCAGCTGCAGATCGGCGGCAATCATCGGAAACAGAAATGAAATGGTGAGACGATCGACAAACACGCAGCCAAATACGAAAAACAGGATCACCAGCAAACGGTTTTCTTCGCGCAATGTCGAACGCTGCCCAGACGATTTATTCATAGAGTCATTTATCCCTGATTAACTTATAAATACGACGCTAAATTATTAACATGTTAATGAGATAAACTTATCCCAGCTAACGGCGCTGTCAAGCCGGCCGCCCTGGGATAAAACACACGCCGCCATCGGCATATTAAAACGCCATAAAAATCACCCAATTAATTTATAGTTACTTGTTTTTAATCGGCTAAGATTTATTTCCAGGTACTTTTCAAAACAATAAACCGCAGGCCAACCGGAAATTCATGAATAAATTAACCAATCAAACTTAAGCGGCTGTTATTGATATCTCTTCGGCTAGCCCTGTTCCGCTGGCCGCAGCAGCAGGTTTATTATTTGAATTATTGCGACTTATTTATTCTCCGCGCACCGAGCTAACTCTAATGAGGGAAAGCCGCGCCGCTGGCTAACGCGAAATTAGCTTAACGATGGCAAAGCTGCAGAGCGTGATGCGAATCACAGCAAACGTCACTTTTCCGCTGAACCGCGCACTGACCCCGGGCCGTTATGGCCGCCGCCGCTAGCTCATGCCAATTCGTTCTAATCGCGCCGGTAAAATGGCCGCATTATGCTGGTTGGCAAGAGTGACTCAGGAGAACCATCATGACGGCAACACTGACCAAGGCGGGTTTCTGGCGCAAGACCGCCGACTCTTCGGCGCTGCGCGAGCCGCGCGTGCTGATCCGGGTATATGTCGGCGAAGGGGAAATTGACCGCGCCATCGCTTTCTACCAACAGCTGCACGGCGTCACCGCGGACATGCGCTTTGACTTTCCCGAGCACCGGCTGGTGCTGGCGGCCGTCGGGCCGTTTCTGATCCTGGAGGGTTCGGAAGAAAACCTTCGCCCCTTCCGCAGCACCCTGGGCACGCTGCTGGTGGATGATATCTACCCCTATCACCAGCGCCTGCTGGCAGCCGGCGCCGAGATATTTTTCGGCCCGGTGGAGGTACCCACCGGCGCCTGTTTCAACGCCCGCCTGCCGGACGGCACCCAGATCGAATACGTTCATCACCGGCCGCGCGACGGGGAGTAAGCCGGTTCAGGACGCCACCGGCCGCAGGGCGTAACGGTGCAGATCCCTATGCAGGCTGACCATATACAGCACGATCACCGCGGAGAACGGCAGCCCGCACAGCACCACGGCGGTTTGCATCGCGCTGAAGCTGCCGGCGTACAGCAGGCCGACGCACACCACGGTGGTTACCGCAGCCCAGAAGATGCGCAGCCAGGCCGGCGCATCGTCCTGGGCGGAGCCGCCCTGGCACGAGAGATTGGCAATCATCAGCGTGCCGGAATCGACCGGCGTCAGGAACAGCACGAAACTGATCACCACGGTAAAGCCGGCGGTCAGCTGGGTGTAAGGCAGGTATTCGAACAGCTTGAACACCGCCATCGGCGGATCGGCCACCGCCACCTGGCCGAGGATCGCCTGACCGCCTTCCAGCACCAGGCTGATGGCGGTGTTGCCGAAGATCGACAGCCACGCCAGCGTGAACCCCAGCGGAATCAACAACACGCCGAAGATCAGCTCGCGGATGGTGCGCCCTTTTGAAATGCGCGCGATAAACAGGCCGACAAACGGCGCCCACGCCACCCACCAGGCCCAGTAGAACAGCGTCCAGGCGCCCTGCCACTGGCGCGCCTTGCCGTACAGATACATGTCGAAGCTTCTGCTGACGATCGAGGTCAGGTAATCCCCGACGTTTTGCAGCATGCCGTTGACCAGGTTCAGCGTCGGCCCGGCCAGAAACACGAACAGCAGCAGCAGGCACAGGAAGCCGACGTTGACGTTGGACAGCATCGCGATGCCTTTTTCGACGCCGGTCACCGCCGCCAGCGTGGCCACCGCCATCATCACCACGATCAGCGCCAGCAGCACGCCGGTGCTTTGCGGGATATCGAACAGGTAGAACAGACCGGAGTTGACCAGCAGCGCACCGATCCCCAGGTTGGTCACCATGGAGATCACCGTGACCAGTATGCCGAAGCTGTCCACCAGGTGGCCGACGCAGCCGTGGGTGCGTTCGCCGAAGATCGGATACAGCGCCGAACGCAGCGCCAGCGGCAGGCCGCGGCAGTAGGCGAAATAGGCCAGCGCGGTGGCGATCAGCGCGTACAGCGCCCAGCCGTGCAGCCCCCAGTGCAGGAAGGTCAGCGCCATCGCCTGGCGCGCCGCCTGCACGCTGCCGCCGTTGCCTTCCGGCGGCGACAGGAAGTGATCCAGCGGCTCGTAGGCGCCGTAGTAAACCAACGCAATGCCGATGCCCGAGGAAAACAGCATCGCCACCCACGAGGGGTAGCTGAACTGCGGCAGTTCGTCATCCTGCCCGAGGCGGATATGGCCGAAGCGCGACAGCGCCAGCCAGAAGACGAACGCCATGCAGACCACCATCAGCAGCATGTAGTACCAGCCGAACACGTCGGCGACCCAGCTCTGGGCCTGATTCAGCCACTGCTTGCTGCCGGCGGGGAACAGCACGATCAACAGGCCCAGCAGCAGGATCACCGCCGCCGAACCGAAAAACACCGGAGCATTTAACCTAATCGGTTCTTCACCGAGCGATGAGGGACTTTTTGCTGTCATGGGCAGGATTCCAGGGTGCGAACGGCAGACGATTTGAATGCAACTTACTGTTAACATTGTATCGCCATTTATTTGACATTTTTGCAGCATATAGCGTATTGATTGAACGTTCAATCAATCAAACTCAAACTGTGATTTGCCTATCAATCGGGGAAAATATGTACCGCAGAGACATTCCGGAGCAGCGCAAGGAGCAGCTGATTAACGCCGCCTTCGAGGCCATCAACGTGGTCGGACTGGCCGGCGTCACCCTGTCGCAGGTGGCGAAAGAGGCCGGTCTTTCGACCGGCATCGTCAGCCATTACTTTGGCGACAAGGAAGGATTGATGAACGCCACCATGCGCAGGATCTTGCGCGATCTGCGCGACGCGGTCGCCGAGTGCCGCGCCCGCGCGGCGGGCGACAGCCAGTCACAGCTGTTTGCCATCATTCAGGGCAACTTTCACCCCAGCCAGACCAACGCCGCTTCCATGCGCGCCTGGCTCGACTTCTGGGCCGCCAGCATGCATCAACCGGCGCTGCGCCGCCTGCAGCGCGCCAACGATCGCCGTCTCTATTCCAATATCTGCAGCCAGTTTCGCCGTGAACTGCCGCAGCGGCAGGCGCGCGTCGCGGCGCGCGGGCTGGCGGCGATGATCGATGGCCTGTGGCTACGCGGCAGCCTGGCGGGCAGCGAAACGGATCTGAAGCTGGACTGCCGCATCGCCTGCGACTATGTGGTACAGATTTTAGGCGCCGCTCAATCGGCGGCGAATCCGTCGGCGAAAGCGCCGCGCAGATAACTGCCGAACGCCGCAACCGTTCGCGGCACCGGCGATGCGTAAGGGCGCACCACGTAAAGCGCATCGGCGAAGGCGCCTGCCGGGCGCCACCCCGGCAGCACCTCGATCAATCGGCCGCTCGCCAGCGCCTGCTGCGCGCTGAAATCGGGCAGCAGCGCAATCCCCAGCCCGTCCAGTGCGGCGTCGCGTATCGATTCGCTATTGTTGGTGGCGAAAGGACCGCTGACCGGCACCCGCACCTCCCCGCCCATCGCCGGGTTGTCGGCGACAAAACGCCAGCTCGGCTGTTCGCCGCCGCGCGGATAGTACAGACACTGATGCTGTTCAAGCTCGGCGGGAGACGCCGGCATGCCGTGCCGGCGGATATAATCGACGGCCGCCACCGCCAGCGTTTTCGTCGGGCACAGCCGCCAGGCGACGTGCGTGTCCGGCAGGCTGTCGCTGTGACGGATCGCCAGATCGAAGCCTTCGCGGGTTAACGACACCAGCCGATCGGACACCTCCAACTGCACCCGCACCTGCGGATTGGCGCGCAGAAAACCGGTGATGCGCGGCACCAGCTGCTGGCGGGCAAACGCCACCGGCGCAGTCACCCGTATCGCTCCGCGCAGCGGCCCGACCGAATCGCACACGCCGGAAAAACTCTGTTTGATCTGGGCAAACGGCTGCCGCAGCTCCTCCACCAGCCGCAGCCCGGCCTCGGTCAGCCGGACGCTGCGCGTGGTGCGTTGCACCAGGGGCACCCCGGCCAGGGTTTCAATCTCTTTGATCTTTTGGCTCATCGCCGCCTTGCTGACCGCCAGCCGCTCGGCCGCGCGGGTGAAACTGCCCTGCTCCGCCAGCACGGTAAGCCAATGCAAATGGGTCCACAGGGTTTCAATCTTCGGATTTTTCATCGCCGACTGTTCATTTAAGTAAACAATGAGTTCAAGTATAGCGCTTCTTCCGCGTAAAAAATCGCCTTACTATGGCCCCGGCAGCCCGCCTGCCGCAAACAAGCCAACCCACTGACAGGATTATAAAATGCCATTGCTTACCTTTGACGTCATCGAGGGCCGCAGCCCAGCTGAACTGCAAACCCTGCTCGACGCCGCCCACCGCGCGGTGCTGAGCGCCTTTGCGGTGCCCGAGCGCGATCGCTACCAGATTGTTCATGAAAACAAGGCTCATCAGATGGTGATCGAGGATACCGGCCTGGGCCTGACGCGCAGTCGCAATCTGGTGGTGGTGAGGGTGTTCACCAGCCCGCGCAGCGAGCAGCAGAAGCAGCGGTTTTACGCCGAGCTGCAGCGCGAGTTGAAAGAAAGCTGCGGCATCGAAGGCGGCGATCTGATGGTGTCGATAGTCACCAACGCGAAAGGGGACTGGAGCTTCGGCAATGGCGTGGCGCAGTATCTGACCGGCGAGCTCTGACGGGCAAAGGCGGCGCGCCGGCCGCCCTGCCGCTGGGTCAGGGTTCTTCGCTGTACTGGTTTTGCCACATCGCCGCATAGCGGCCATTGCGTTGCAACAACGCTTCATGGCCGCCGCGCTCAACGATCTCGCCCGCCTCCAGCACGATGATTTCATCGGCATCCACCACCGTAGAGAGGCGATGGGCGATCACCAGCGTGGTGTGGTTGCGGCTGACTTCGCGCAGGTGCCCCTGGATCTCGCGTTCGGTTTGGGTATCCAGCGCGCTGGTCGCTTCGTCGAACACCAAAATCGCCGGGTTTTTCAGGATGGTACGGGCGATCGCCACCCGCTGCTTCTCGCCGCCGGACAGCTTGAGGCCGCGCTCCCCCACCCGGGTGTCATAGCCGTCGGGCAGGCTGACGATGAAATCATGGATATGCGCCAGCCGGGCCGCCCGTTCGATCTCTTCATCGCTGGAGCCGGTTTTGCCGTAGCCGATGTTGTAGCGCAGCGTATCGTTAAACAGCACGGTATCCTGCGGCACGATGCCGATAGCCCGTCGCAGGCTGGTCTGGGTCAGTTGGCGAATATCCTGGCCGTCGATGGCAACCGCGCCGCCGTTCACGTCATAGAAGCGGAACAGCAGGCGTGAAAGCGTCGATTTGCCGGCGCCGGAAGCGCCCACCACCGCCACGGTTTTTCCCGCCGGGATGGTGAAGCTCACCTGCTTGAGGATCGGCCGCCGCGGATCGTAACCGAAGCTGACCGCATCAAAACGCACCTCGCCCTGGCCGAGACGCAGATCCTGCGCATTCGGGCCGTCGACAATCTCCTGCTCTTCCTGCAGCAGATCGAACATGTTCTCCATGTCGATCAGCGCCTGCCGCACTTCGGCGTAAATAAAGCCGAAGAAGTTCAGCGGCTGGTAGAGCTGCAGCAAATAGGCATTCACCAGCACAAAATCACCGATGCTCATTCGCCCCTGCACGATGCCCTGCGCCGCCATGCTCATCATGACGATCAGGCCGACCGAGATCACCGCCGTCTGGCCGAGGTTCAAGGCGGTAAAGCTGAACTGATTCTTGATGGCGGCGTATTCATACAGCCGGCGCGACATATTGAAGCGCTCGGCCTCAAACTCCTCGTTGCCGAAATACTTCACGGTTTCGTAATTCAGCAGGCTGTCGATGGATTTGCTGTTGGCGTCGGCGTTGGCCTTGTTGAGCTCGCGCCGGAAACGGGTGCGCCAGCTGACCGCCGTCACGGTAAACAGGATATAGCAGCAGACCGTGGCCAGGATCGCCAGCGCGAACCAGCCGTTCAGCATATGCCACATGATCACCGACACCAGCGTCAGTTCGAACAGGATCGGCACGATGGAAAACAGCAGCCGCGACAGCACGGTGGCCACCGCCTGAGTGCCGCGCTCAATCGACAGCGACAGCCCGCCGGTTTGCCGTTCCAGATGAAAGCGCAGACTCAGCGCATGCAGCTGCCTGAACACCCGCAGCCCCAGCAGCCGGGTGGCGTTTTGGCTGACGTGGATAAACATCACGTTGCGCAGCTCTTCAAACAGCGCGCCGCCCACCCGCGCCGCGCCATAGGCGACGATCAGCCCCAGCGGAATGGCCAGCATTTTGGCGGTGTCGCCGCTCAGCGCATCGACCATCGCTTTGTAAGCCAGCGGTACCAGAGTGGTGCTGACCTTGGCGATCACCATGAAGATAAAGGCCACCAGCAGATACCAACGCAGTCTGGGGTTGTCTTTCGGCCACAGATAGGGCAGCAGGAACTTCAATAAACGGGAACGATCCATAATGTAATAATTATCTTCTCAGTCAGAATTGCGGCATCGGCTTTACTCCATTCTGGCATGTATGGCGACAAAAGCCTTGGCAATCCGCCGCCGCGCGCCGACCGGGGGCGTGAAACGGCGAGTTTTTGATCTTCAGCGCCCGCCCGCCGCCGCTATTTATCCTTAAAGTGCGATCTTCCCCGGCGCCGCCGTGAATTTTGTTGTTGAGAAGTTATCAGCAAGTTAATATCCACGAAAATTATTAGACACTAAATAATTATTGGTTAATCAATAACCATAAAGTTGCTCTATTTCATTACTTTGTACCCGAAGCCCATCCGCTTTTCGCCTACCAAGGCTTTAACACCAGTTGCGAGAAACTCACCATGAGCACAGCGTTACCCAGCGATGACGTCAGTTCATCCAAAAATGGAACCGGTTTCAGCAGAAGGGACCTGTTGATCGGCATGGCTTCCGCCCTTGTCGCCACCTCCCTGCTCGGCTACCCGTTCCTGACCCAGGCAGAGCAGCAAACCGCAGCGGGTAACCCGTTGATCTTCGCGCGTTTCTTCACTCTGTCCCAAACCCTTACCGAACACCGCGATATCGACCAGGGCATGTCGGCGCGCATTTTCACCGCCCTGAGCAACGCCACGCCGGATTTCTCCGCGCGCATTGAGCGCCTGAGCGCCCTGCTGCGGCCGGAACAAAGCGCCGCTCAGCTGCAAACGCTCGCGGTGCAGGCCGGCCTGCAGGAGGTGATCACCGCCATCGTCAGCGCCTGGTACACCGGCACCGTCGGCCACGGCCAGCAGGCGGTGCTGATCGCCTACAAAGATGCGTTGATGTATCGCCCCGCCAGCGATGCGCTGATCGTGCCGACCTATTGCGGCAACGGCCCGCTGTGGTGGACCGCCGCGCCGCCGATGACCATGACTCCCGCACGCTGAGATTAAACTGATGAAAAAACCTGAATTTACCGCCGATGGCGACGTATCGGCCGATATCGTGATCGTCGGCTCCGGCATCGTCGGCGGCATCATGGCCGATCAACTGGTCAGCCAGGGCTATTCCGTACTGGTGCTGGAAGCGGGCCTGCGCATCGATCGCGCCCAGGCGGTGGAAAACTGGCGCAACATGCCGTTCGATAACCGGGCCGGTTCGGATTTCCAGGGGCTGTACCCGCAGTCGGAATACGCCACCGCCCCGCTCTACTTCCCGGAAAACAACTACGTGGCCCTGAGCGGCCCCAGCGCCGGCAGCTTCAAACAAGGCTATCTGCGCACCGTCGGCGGCACCACCTGGCACTGGGCGGCCTCCTGCTGGCGCCACCTGCCGAGCGATTTCCAGATGAAAACCCTGTACGGCGTCGGCCGCGACTGGCCTATTTCGTATGACGATCTCGAACCCTACTACTGCCGCGCGGAAGAAGAAATCGGCGTCGCCGGCCCCAACGACCCGGCCCAACAGTCGCCGGTCGAGCGCAGCAAACCTTACCCGATGGACATGGTGCCCTGGGCCTATGGCGACACCCGCTTCGCCGAGGTGGTCAACCCGCACGGCTATCGCTCGGTACCCATCCCGCAGGGGCGCAGCATTCGCCCGTGGAAAGGCCGCCCAACCTGCTGCGGCAACAACAACTGCCAACCCATTTGCCCGATCGGCGCCATGTACAACGGCATCCATCATGTCGAACGCGCAGAGATGAAAGGCGCGGTGGTGCTGGCGGAATCGGTGGTCTATAAAATCGATACCGACGCTCGGAACCGCATCACCGCGGTGCACTGGCTGGACAACCAAAAGCGCTCGCACAAAGCCACCGCCAACGCCTTCGCGCTGGCCTGCAACGGCATAGAAACGCCGCGTCTGCTGCTGATCGCCGCCAATAAGCAAAACCCCAACGGCATCGCCAACTCGTCCGATCAGGTCGGGCGCAATATGATGGACCATTCCGGTTTCCACTGTACCTTCCTGGCGAAGGAACCGCTGTGGCTCGGCCGCGGACCGGCGCAGAGCAGCTGCCTGGTGGGGCCGCGCGACGGCGAGTTCCGTAAAGACTATTCCGCCAATAAGATGATACTCAACAATATCAACCAGATAGTCCCCGCCACGCAAAAAGCGCTGGAGCAGGGCCTGGTGGGGCAGGTGCTGGACGAAGAAATCCGCCGGCGCGCGGCCTACGGGGTCGATTTGTCGATCAGTCTGGAACCGTTACCAGACCCGAACAACCGACTGACGCTCAGCGCCACCCGCAAGGACGCCCACGGCCTGCCGTGCCCGGATATCCATTACGACGTCGGCGACTATGTGCGCAAAGGCGCGGAAGCCGCGCATAAGCAGCTGGCGCACATCGGGCAGCTGTTCGATGCCGATGAATTCAAGATCACCACCAGCCTGAACGCCAACAACCACATCATGGGCGGCACCATCATGGGCAAAGATCCGCAGGACTCGGTGGTTGACGGCAACTGCCGCACCCACGATCACGCCAATCTGTGGCTGCCGGGCGGCGGCGCCATTCCTTCCGCCAGCGTGGTCAACAGCACGCTGACCATGGCGGCGCTGGGCATCAAGGCCGCCGACGATATCGCCCGGGCGCTGGCGGTGAAATCATGAAGAAACAGCTTGGACTGGCCCTGACGCTGCTCGGCCTCAGCGGCGGCGCCTGCGCCGCCGACCAGGGCGCGTTGATCAAACAGGGTGAACGGCTCGCCATCGCCTCGGACTGCCAGGCCTGCCATACCCAGCCGGGGGGCGGTACTCCCTTCGCCGGCGGCTATGGCATCGACTCGCCGATGGGGGTCATCTACTCCACCAACATCACGCCGTCGACGAAGGACGGCATCGGCGGCTATAGCGAACGGCAGTTCGCCCGCGCGGTGCGCGAAGGGGTGCGCGCCGACGGCAGCTACCTCTACCCGGCGATGCCTTACACCTCCTACACCAAATTGAGCGATGAAGACATCCACGCGCTCTACGCCTACTTTATGCATGCGGTGAAACCGGCGGAGCAGAAAAACACGCCGACCGAACTGCCCTTCCCGTTCAACCTGCGCTTCAGCATGGCCGGCTGGAACCTGCTGTTCATGGACAAGGGCCGCTTCCAGCCCGACGCAGGCCAAAGCGAGCAATGGAACCGCGGCGCTTACCTGGTCAACGGCCCGGGGCATTGCGATACCTGCCATACGCCACGCAACCTGTTGATGGCGGAAGACGCCGGCCGGCCGCTGGCGGGCGGCATGGTGGGCAGCTGGTATGCGCCGAACATCACCTCGGACGCCGTCAGCGGCATCGGCGGCTGGAGCAATGAACAGCTGGTGCAGTACCTTAAAACCGGCCGCGTCGCCGGTAAAAACCAGGCGGCGGGCGGCATGGCCGAAGCGGTGGAGAACAGCCTGCAATACTTGCCGGAGCAAGATCTGCAGGCCATCGCCGTCTACCTGAAAAGCACCGCGCCGGTGCGCGACCCGCAGGATACGCGAGCCGCCGACGGCTTTGGCCAGGCGTTCAACGTCGAGCCGGCATTGCGCGGCCTGCACGCCGCCAACGCCAACAATACCGTCGCCGACGGCGCGGCCCTGTTCAGCGGCAACTGCGCCAGCTGCCATCAGCCGGACGGCAGCGGCAGCAAAAATCAGGCTTATCCTTCGCTGTTCAACAACACCGCCACCGGCTCAGGCAACCCGGCCAACCTGATCTCCGCCATTCTGTTCGGCGTGCAGCGCAAGGCCGGCGGCGAGGACGTGCTGATGCCGAACTTCGGCCCGCAGTCTTACGTGAACCCGCTGAGCGATAAGCAAATCGCCGCCGTCAGCAACTACGTGCTGCAGCATTACGGCAATCCGGCGGTGAAGGTGAGCGAGGCGGACGTGGCGGAACTGCGCAACGGCGGCCCGGTGCCGCTGCTGGCCAGGCTGCAGCCCTATATGGCGCCGGGCATCGGCGCGGCGGCAGTGCTGTTGCTGGCGTTGATCTGGCTGTGCGGCAGGAAGCGGAGATAATCCGCCCTCAGGCCCGCGCCTCCTGAAGGGGAGCGGGCCTGGGTGTCAAGATTAGCAGGACGGTGACGAGCCCTGCGGCGGCAGATAGCGCTGCGGATCCAGCGCGGTAGCGCGGTAGCGGATCTGGAAGTGCAGGAACACCGAATCGGTGCCGGTGCTGCCCATGGTGCCGATCTTCTGCCCGGCCTTCACGTCCTGGCCGTTGCGCACCAGCGTGCTGTCGTTGTGCGCATAGGCGGTGATGAAGTCTTCGCCGTGCTTAATCATGATCAGGTTGCCGTAGCCGCGCAGCTGGTTGCCGACGTACACCACCTTGCCCTTGGCGGAGGCGTAAATCGGCTGGCCGCGCTTGCCGGCGATATCGATGCCCTTATTGCCGCCGTCGGCGGTGGAATAGGCCTGCACGATCCGCCCGCTGGCGGGCCAGCGCCAACAGCGGGAAGCGCCCGGCGGCGGCGTCTGCTTGGCCAGCACCTTGGCGGAGGCGGCGTTTTTGCGACGGTTTGAGGCGGTTCGGGTCGGCGCGCTGCCGCTCAGGCGCAGCTTTTGCCCCACTTCCAAACTGTATGGCGGGCGTATCTTGTTGATTCTGGCCAGATCGCTGACTTCGCTGTCGGTGATCCAGGCGATGTAATACAGCGTATCGCCCCGTTTGACGGTGTAGGATTTGCCGCTGTAGCTGCCCTTCGGCAGTTTGTCGTAGTCGCGGTGGTAGCTGTTTTTGCCCGAACAACCGGCCAACAGCAGGCCCAATGCCAGACACACCGCGGCGCGGCGCCACCATGCAAATTTGCTTCCTGTGCTCAAATCCAGTCCTCTGTATGCTTTCCGGGGTTCCGATACGCGTCAGCCGCCCATAGTAACATCTGCGTCAGACCAGTCAAAAACCCCTAAAAGGTCTATGCTGAACAGGTAAGGATGACTGATTGATTACCACACGACGAAATGGAGTACTGTCATGTTAAATCTCGACCGCAACAACCTGCCCCCGCTGAGCCAGGAACTGCTCAAAAAGCAACGAACCACCCTGCTGATCATCGCTTTCCTGCTACTGGCGGGCGGCATCCTGTGCCTGATTAACCCCTTCGCCTCCGGCGCGGCGCTGAGCATGGTGGTCGGCATATTGCTGTTGCTGAGCGGCGCGGCGCTGATCGTCGGCATGCTGGCCAACCGGGCGCAAAACACCTGGCCGATGATCGGCGGCATCCTGTTGGGGGTGGCCTATCTGATTATCGGCTACGTCTTCGTTACCAGCCCGATGGTCGGCGTGTTGGCGCTGGCGGTGTATCTGGCGGTGCTGTTCGCGCTCGGCGGCATTGCGCGGCTGGCGGCGGGCTATATGCGCCGCGGGCAGCCGGGCAACGGGCTGCAGTTCGTTATCGGGGTGCTGGATCTGATCATCGCCTGGATGCTGATCGGTTCGGGGCCGGAGGCTTCGGTCACGCTGGTGACGGCGATTGTCGGGATTGAGATGCTGGTCAGCTCCTTCGGGCTGTTCCAGGCGGCGCAGCTGTTTAAGCGCAGCTAAGCAGAAGACCGCCGGCGGTGCGGCTCAGCCGCCGCCGGCGGGTTTCGGCAATATAAAATCGACCCGGCGATTTTTAGCCCGCCCCTCTTCGGTGTCATTGCCGGCAACCGGTTGGCTTTCACCTTTGCCCCGTTCGCTCAGGCGAGACGGCTCAACGCCATGTGCAGTCAGCCAGGCCGCCACTGACCGGGCGCGACGTCGCGACAGATCCTGATTGTACTTTTCGCTGCCCACCGCATCGGTATGCCCTTCGATCTTCACCCTGGCGGCCGGATCGGCGGCGATAAATTCGGCCACCTGCCGTAGCGCCGGCTCCGCTTTATCGGCTATCGCATCGCTGTCGAAGGCGAACAGCACGTCGCTGCGTATCGACAGCGTCACGGCGGTCTTGCTGTTGCGGACCGAGATGTCGGCGGACTTCCTGGCCAGATCCTCCGCCTTGCTCTGCAGATCGAGCACGCCGGCATTCAGCCCCGAGGGCAGGCCTTGCAAATCCAGCCGGGTCGCCTTGAGATCCAGGATCACCGGTTTCCCCACCGAGACGCCCTCCCCATCCGCTGCGCCTGCGCCGAAGGCGGCCAGCCCGAAGGCGGCCAGCCACCCCGCACGGGTTAGTTTCCCTAAGCCGTTCATCGCTCAGCGATCCGTGATGGCGATCGGGCCAAGCGGCTCGACCCCTTCCAGGGTCAGGTAAACTTCTTTCACGTCCGCCGGCGGCGCGGGGAAGCTGCCGAACCAGGTGGCGACATAGGGAACGCCCTGGCTCGAACGGTATGGCACGCTGGGTGAGGCCAGCGGGACATTATTGCTGTCGGTCAGCAGCAGATACTTTTTGTTGCCGACCAGAATATAGAACGACTTTTCCAGCGCGTCTTTATCCAGGCTGCTATACAGGGCCTGGCCGTTGAGGTTGTCCTTCAGGCCTTTAAAGCGCACCTTGATAGTCAGGATTTCGCCGTGGCGCAGCGCCTCGGTCACCTGCGCCTCGGCCACGCCGCTGCTGACAATGCCGGTCGCCAGCGGGGCCGCATCGGCGGCCGCAGCGGCCCCCGGCACTATCCACGCGGCAAACAGGCAGGCGGCGGCGAAATTTCTGACATGCTTCATGATGAGTATCCTTATTGGGGAAGAGGATTGTTTTTGTTGCGTTTATTTTCAACAACATCACAAGGCCTCGGGATAGCTACGCTTCGGAATTATAGTAAAACGCGCAACATCCATAAGGGTTATCCCCCAAAACCTAACCTGGGTCACGTTATGCGCCCAGGCCGACAATAAGCCTCACCCCGCGGGCCGATGGTCCCGCAGCCATCCCCTGACATCCGTCACCGCGATGCCGTGGCGGGCGTTGTAGGTGATGGCTTTATCCCAGGCGACGCCCTCGGCGCGGGCAAAGGCCAACCGATAGGCCGCCGTCAGGCTGGCGGGATCCGCCTGCGCCGCGGCGCGCAGCTGCGGCATCTCTTCAACCGCCAGCTGATAAGGCCGCCGCTCATGTTCACTCAGCAAATCCGCCAGCCGGCGGTAGGTGAGCGTGTCGCCGGCGATAAAAACGACGTCGTTACCGAAAGCCGGCCGGTGGAAAAAAATCCTCGCCGTCAAACGGCCGATATCTTCGGGCGTGGTCAGGCTGACGGCGAAATCCGCGCTGCCGGGGGCGTTAACGCGGCGGTTTTCGAAGTCCACCACGCCGAAGCCCGGCTCGAAGAGGTAACTGGTGAACATGCCGGTAGAGACGATGAGCCACTGCGTTTCACTCTGCTCGCGCAACAATGCCCGCACCGCAAGCTGCTCATCCCACACCGGTTGGCCGCTGCCGCCGCCGATCCGATCGTAATCCACGCCGAACTGCCAGGGAACATAACGGGCGACCCCGGCCATCAGCACCGCGCGGGTAATTTTAAGCTGCGTGCCTTTGCCGCCCACGAATCCGCTGCAGTTTATCACCGCATCATAGCGGGAGAAGATTGCCGCCAACTCCGCCGCCGATTGGCGGCTGAAATCGGCGGTAATCACCGCGATGCCCCATGCGGCAAGCTGCTGCAGCCGCGCCTGATTTTCCGGCGCGGCGTTGCCGGGCGACGCGGGCCGCAGCAGCACGCTCAGCCGCACGCCTGGCTGCCGTAGGCGCTCCCCGACAAATCCCCGCAGCATGGCCATGCCGAGCTCACCGGCCCCCAAAATGAGGATGTCTGATGTTTGACGATGATTTGAGATGCTCATACTCTCTCCTGCTGTATTGGTCGGCCTATCCTGTCAGCCTGCCCATCGGGCGGCAATCAGGTACAGCGTTGATACCGGAGGAAGAAATGGAACTCAGCGATGAACAGAAAGAAAAATTCGCCGCGATATGCAGCGCGCTCAGCGATGAAGATGACGGCCTAAAGCGTGAAGTGCTGACGCATACCGGCAACCGTTGGTCCCTGAGCATCATTTACGCCCTGGGTACGCGCGGCCCGCTGCGCCATGCGGAACTTGGGCGGGCATTGGCCGGCGTGACGCAGCGCATGCTGACGAGAACGCTGCGCCATTTGGAACGCGACGGCTTGATCAGCCGGCATGATTACCAGCAAAAATATCCGCATCCCCATGTGGAGTATCAATTAACGCCCATTGGGGAAGGCATTCTGCTCAACATGCTGCCGATGTGGGAGTGGATTTTGTCGAATGCCGCCGCTATCCGCGATTCCCGCGAGCGATTTGGCAACGATTGACGAATTTACTCCATTTTTCGCGAAGTTAAGCCATAAAAAGCGTTAACTCCGCCATTTTCAGTCATTACGGCGCGCCGCCGCATCCCCCGTCATTTCCCCCCGCTGCGTTCATCCTCGTTTACAGCGGCGCTGGCGTGGCGACGGCCAACGCCGGCTAAAAATTGCGCCGATTATAGTGTCGACTACAATTCAATCGAAATACCTCCCTACAACATCATAATTTATTAAAACCAGAGGTTATTATGTTACAGAAACACGAAAACGTAATAAGTATGACTGTACTTAGCCATCAGGCCACCCAACAACTAATGCCCTCGTTTTCCTCACTGCCCCATACGCAGCACGCCGACGGCAAATACCGCCTGCGCCGCTATTCGGTAGTCAAACACCTCGGCGGCCGCGTCGTCGAAGCGGGGCCGCGCAATTTCGTGCAATCTGACGAGATCAATCACTTTCAGGGCAACGTGGTGCGCCGCTTCGAGCCGATTGACAGCGCGGTGCTGCAAAGCGTCGGCATGGAGGAAATGTGCAGCCTGTTCGCCGAAAGCAACGATCTGCCTGACGGGGCGGAGATAGAAATTCACCAGATGCGCGTCGTCGCCGTACAGAAAGACACTCAGGTAGCGCCGGAAGGCATTCATCAGGACGGCTTCGACCATATCGCGATGATCGCCATTCACCGGCACAATATCGTCGGCGGCGAAATCATGCTGTACGACGACAGCCACCATGATCCCTTCTTTAAAAAAGCGCTGGCGGACGGCGAGGCCGTGCTGCTGGCGGACAGCAAACTCTGGCATAACGCCACGCCGATCAGCGCCGTCGAGCCGGAAGAAGCAGGCTATCTGGATCTCTTTGTCCTGACCGCGCGGGGAGCGAAAGCATGACCTTCACTCCCGAACTCGCCCGAGCCCAGTTCAGCGCGCTGCGCCAACGCCATGACGATCGACCCGTTATCTTTTTCGATGGCCCGGGCGGCTCTCAGGTTTCACAAGGCGTACTGGAAAAAATGACCGATTATCTGGGGAAATATAACGCCAACCTGGGCGGACACTATTTTTCCAGCCACAGGACGACCGAGGTGATGGACCATGCGCGGGAATCGGTGCGCGCCTTATTAAATGCGCCAACGCCCGATAACATCGTTTTTGGCATGAACATGACCTCGTTGACGTTCCACCTCAGCCGCATCATCAGCCGCAGCTGGCAGGCCGGCGATGAAATCATCGTTACCGCGCTGGATCACTACGCCAACGTTTCCAGCTGGCAGCAGGCCGCCGCCGATAAGCAGGTCACCGTGCACCAAATACCGCTGGAGCCCGCGGACTGCTCTTTGGACGCAGCCCGGCTGTGCGCCAGGATCACCGCCAAAACCCGGCTGGTGGCGGTCAGCTACGCCTCTAACGTCACCGGCAGCATCGTCGATATCAAAGCCATCACCGAAGCGGCCCACCGGGTGGGCGCGCAGGTTTATGTCGATGCGGTGCACTACGCCCCGCACAACCTGATCGACGTGCAGGCGCTGGGTTGCGATTTCCTGGTGTGTTCCGCGTATAAATTCTTCGGCCCGCATATCGGCATGGCCTATATCGCCCCGCAGTGGCTGCAGCGATTGCAGCCCTACAAAGTGGAGCCGGCCACCGACCTTGGCCCCGGGCGTTTTGAAACCGGCACCCAGAGCTTTGAAGGGCTCGCCGGCGTCACCGCCGCCATCGACTATCTGGCGCAGTGGGGCACGCCGGGTGCACCGCTAAGGCAGCGGTTGCAGGAAAGCTTCGCCGACTATCACCGGCATGAAGAACGGCTGTGCCGCCATTTTTTACAGCGCCTGCGGCAACTCGGCGGCGTGCGGCTCTACGGCTGCCCGCAGGCGGATAGCCGCACGCCGACCTTTGCCCTGACCTTTAGCGGCCATGCGCCTGAAGCGATCGCCCGTCGGCTAGGCCAGCACAATATCTGCGTCGGCAGCGGACATTTCTATGCGCTGGGATTGATTCAGCAGTTGGGTTTGCAAGACGGTGGCGTATTGCGCATCGGCATGATGCATTACAACACCCAGCAGGAAATCGACGTGCTGTTCGAGGTGCTTGCCGACGAACTGGCGGTAACGGGGAAACAAACCGCGATCGGATTGGGATAGATAGTGGGGAAAAACGGTAATGGAGCGGGTGAAGGGAATCGAACAAATCGTGATGAGACCAGTTAACCAGCAATTTCCATAGTGATGATTTTTGAACCCACGTTAACCAAAGGCCCACTTGCAAGGTGGGCTTAACTTAGTAGTAATCCTGCTCGAAATAAATATGTATCAGGCGCGCGCGGGAAGTCACCCATGTATTTCACTCAATGTTTGGATGATTTTTTCGAGGAAAGCTCGTACAGAGTCCCCCATGCCGTAGGTGAAAACTCCCCTTCAGCCAGGTTTGTATGTAAAGGCAATTTCAAGTTGCTTCTCTTTAGCTCTTCATAACCGCCCCATAATTCCGAACTACAGCATCAATATCTTGCTCGTTAACGTACGCGCCGTGAACAGGTTGTGGTTGATTGGAGTTTGCAGCCATATAAAGCATATATCCAGCCCCCAATAAAAACCCGACACTGCCTTGCGCTAAAATCCATATAGAAATATAACCCCCTAACTTAGTTTAGTTATCATTTTATATATCAAGCATAAGTCGATTCTTATATTAATCGAGACACATCCATCAAAGCCTTTTGTTACAATGTATTTCAGAAATATTTTATACCACTGTCAATAAAAGGAAATGTTTTGAATAAATTACCATTAGCTCTACTGATTGGGTCTGCATTTCTGGCGCAGTCAGCATTTGCAACCGAATCCAGTCGAACCCTCAGCTACCTGACCTCCTGGGGAAACTATGGCGCAAATCCTGTAGAGGATTTAAAACAGTCAAAAGTGGATACCTTCCTGCTCTCATTTGGTGGATGGGACAGCGCAGGCAACATTTCTTCATCGGATAACATCATCGCCGCTCCGACTTACGATGGATACTGGTTACCTCCGGCGTATGCGACATGGACTCAAGTAAAATTTGCCCACCCTGAAAAGAAAATGATGGTTGCCTTTGGTGGTGAAACCTATGAAGGCATGTGGGCCCACCTGGCTAATCCTGAAAACCGCGAGAACATTGCAAAAGGTCTTGTAAAGCTCCTCAACACGGGGTTCTCGGTATACAAAAAAGGTCTGAAGCCAGACGAAATGGATGGCAAATGCCTGAAGTTCAACTGGGATAACACGACCTGCGATATGAATCTTTATCAGAAAGCAGGAAGCGTTTACCTTGACGGTATTGATTTCGATTATGAAAAACAGGCACGCCTTACGCCAGAGGAGAATGATAATCTGCTGGAGCTGGCTAAACGTGTACGTGAATTACTGGGGCCACAGAGCAAAAAATTACTCAGTCTGACAACTTATCATGTCGGTGCCGATCCGAAGGAGTGTGTTAACGCCAGTGTCACTGAGGGCTGCTCCTTTATTGAAGACAAACGCTCATCACACCATGGTGAGGTTTTACCTCTATTGGTTAAGGGAAAGGATGTATTCGATTTCTTTAATGTGATGACCTACGACGCCGGGAAACGTTTTAAATACGATGTGGCACTTGCAAACTATGCCAACGCTGTCGGTGATAAATCGAAAATTTTGTTGGGTAACACGATTAACAGCCAGTGGGGACCAGAAGGCCGGTTTACTGAGGAAAGAACAACCAATATCGCACGGGCTGCCTGGCAGGCAAAAAACAACTATGGCGGCTTCTTCGTCTGGACTCTTGGGGCATCCACTTCGCAAATGAGTCTGGCGGATCAGGTAAGCTACATTAACGAAATGCATCAGGCAGCAAAAGATGCCAAAGCGACAGAAGGTAATCAGAAGCCGATAGCGAAAGTACAATATCCGAGTGAAGTGACAGGGGCAAAAGAAGTTATCCTGGATGGTTCTCGTTCAAGCGATCCGGAAGGCGAAACGCTGAGTTATCACTGGGAACAGATTAACGGACCGATGGTTACCCTGGACAACACCGATCAGCCGCAAACCCGATTCATGCTAAACACCACCGACAAGGATGTTGAACTGGCCTTCCGTCTGACAGTAAATGACGGTGAACTGACGTCAGAGCCTTTCGAATTCATTATTAAACACAAAAAAGAAAGTACAGTTGTTGAAAATCATAAACCAACAGCAAAAGTGGATTTCCCGAAGGAAGTCACTGGAGCTAAAACTGTTACTTTGGACGGTTCAGCATCAACAGATCCTGACGGTGATTCCCTCCGTTATAAATGGGAGCAAATTGCCGGGCCATTAGTAGTCTTGGAAAATTCTGACCAGCCAAAGGCTCGTTTCACGCTGGGAGAAACGGCACAGGATGTTGACCTGACATTCCGTCTGACTGTAAATGATGGCAAGCTTGATTCAGATCCTTCTGAATTTACTATCAAACATAAAGCAGAAAAACATGATGATGTTAAGACATCGTGGAAAAATGACAAAATTTATGTTGCCGGTGATGTTGTCATTTTCCAGGGGAAACAATATAAAGCTAAATGGTGGACTCAAAACAACGAACCGGGAAAAAGTGACGTCTGGGAATCGCTGAATAAAGAAACGGGTGGGGACTGGAATGCTAACAACGTCTACACTGGAGGTGATGAAGTCGCATACCAGGGGAAACATTGGATCGCTAAATGGTGGACAAAAGGAGATAAACCCGGCACCAGTGACGTATGGGCGATGAAATAAATCCTGAGTATTATCAACCAGAATAATATTTTCTGCTGTTGAACAAGGTGCATACTGCCTGTTGAAATTGAGTTTTCGACGTAATGGCAAGCAACGTCTGCAGGTGCGTAACCCGACGCCTTTGGGGAAACTCAATCGTTGCAACAGTGCCTAATAATTTCAGAGATCCAAACTGCCCCCCGTGTACGAAACCGATCGATTTCGTACACGGGGTCAGCCAGTTCAGAGTACTGCGCAGTGGTTAGATTTTTGTTAGCTTATCCCTTATTCCTTTCTGCCGGTTATTTAATGTATTAATATCCATTATTCTTCCTTCAGATACCAACAAAGCCAATTCATGTCCTTCATCAATATAATTGGTTAACACTTGTTGATCTTTTTTCTTCTTTAATTCCTTAACCATTTTTCCTTGAAAAACCTCACCCAAAACTGTCAGGTTGTAAACATCATCGGCATTCAGTTTGATAAGCCCCTGCCTGATATAATCCTCAAATGTAGCCACCTGATTATTATCGAGAATGCCGTTATTAATCAGTTTTTTCAACTCATCTTTATGTATACCACGAAAATTTAAAGGAAGCCCCCATAATGCCATATCCTTTTGCTTTTCAATTGAGCATTTTTTCAAATCATAAGGTAATATTCCACTTTTGATGTCCGCCATCCATTCTGTCAGGCTGGATTTGTTTTCTATACGAAGACCAGGAAAGTAGGAAACGGCTGACGCCCCCACTCCGATAAGAAAATCATCATAAGAATGGGCACCTAAACATTCATTCCCTTTAATTATAGATAAAATATCAGGGTCGATATCTGATGTATCTAGATATGTGTTTGTTCCAAAACGCTTCCATCCATAAGACTGAAGCGTCAGATATGAGTGAAACCGTAGGTTAGCATGATATATATCTGTGGGCGATGTTGGTATCTTACCTGAGATAACATCTGCAATAAACGCCGGGGCGGATCCTTTACTAAACAAATATGTGCTTATAGAATTAACATGAGGATGATTAATGAAATATTCCAAGTCATAAAATACATCATCTAATGTCTGAGTAGGAAAACCGGTCATAAGATCGACATTTATTACTGGTATCGTTTTTCTTAACCTAGCACAAATCTCATCAAGTTTACGCAATTTTGCAGGCATTTTTAGATATTGCCTGATTCTGGGGTTAAGCGACTGCACACCAAATGAGATTTTGGTTATTGGATAACGACTCAATTGAGTGATAAATTCGTTACGGACACTGAATAGTGAAATCTCTATAGATAACTCAGTTCGCTCAGTAAACCCAGGAAGCGATGTTAAATAATCCAAAAGAGACCTGGCATTCCCACCTAATATATCTGGACTTCCTCCGCCAATATGAATTGAGTCAATTTCCCTTTCTTTCACCTTAGTTTTATCAAGAACGAAGTCAAGATGTTTTTTTAAGTTGGCAACGTATCTTTCCACCTCGTTAAACTCTAATGAGTTACCCCCAGAAAACGCACAAAAACTGCATTTTTGTGTACAAAAAGGAATGTGAACATACAGCTGAAGAGTTGATTTTTCGCTCCATCTCAATGTCGCCATCTTTTCATCAATATCACTGTAGGATAAATTAGAATTAGGTTTCATCCAGTAATCAACTGTGTTATCAGCAAGAGTGTTGAATTTAGTTCCAAGTAACATTGAAATTCCTATCGATATTAATACCGCTCAATCAATTACATGTGTAAAATAAATATAATGACATACCTAGCTATAAATAAATTACGCGAAAAATCAAAATAATACAGTGTGACTAAATTTCCCTCAATTTTGCAGTAAAATGTCGTAAAACTTCAGGTTCATATGTAAAAGTTAATCCTCTGATATTTTTAGAATTATTCTTAACATGCAGAAAGGAATCAATAACATAATCCATATGTGACTGTGTATAAGTTGCCCTGGGAATCGCTAACCGAAGCAGTTCTGCTGGACAGGGTAACTGTTTTCCTGTCCTGGGATCCCTTCCCTGTAAAAACGAATCAATTCCCATAGCGCGAATACCGGCAACTTTATAAAGCTCACAGGCAAGAGCCAGTGCCGGGAATTGTTCAGCAGGAATATGTGGAAGCAGCGCTCCTGCATCAACATAAGCTGCATGCCCTCCAGCCTGTTGGCAGGATACGCCTATAGCTTCAAGGCCATTCACTAAATACTGAATTTGCGCAATGCGATAAGCCAGCCAGTCCTGATTCATTCCATCATGAAGTCCTGCGGCGATACGTTCCATGGCCCCACCTTCCAGACCTCCATAGGTTGGGAAACCTTCCAAAGCTACGCAAAGGGTTTGGCACTCTGTAAAGACATCAAGATAGCTGTCGTCCTTAATGCACAATAGTCCGCCGATCGGCACCATCGCATCTTTTTTGGCAGACATCGCCAATATATCTGCATATTTGTAAGCCTCGAGAGTTATATTCTCTATACTTACATTTTGATATCCAGACTCCCTTTGTTGTATAAAATAAGCATTCTCAGCAAAACGAGCAGAGTCCATTACTACCGGAATATCATATTTTTGGGCAATCTGATACATTCCTTTCAAATTGCCAATCGATACGGGTTGCCCTCCCGTAGAGTTACTTGTTATTGTAGCAACAATGAAAGGAACATTTTCAGCACCTACCTCATTAATTTTTTCTTCCAACACATCGAGATCAAAATTACCTTTAAAATCAGAATTAACTGAAATATCAAAAGCATATTTTTCATATACATTACAAATGGTGCAGCCATTTATCTGACTGAGTCCCTGGGTTGTATCGAAGAAATAGTTTGAAAATACTACCATTTTCTTTCTGTCCAGTCCCTTTTCTTTCTCGCGTTTCCTAATTAAAACAGGGATATAAATTTGTTCTGCACCGCGTCCCTGATGGGTTGGGATGGTATATTGATATCCAAATATTTCTTGCACCGTATCCTTAAGGATATAATAACTTCTACTTCCGCTATAGGCCTCATCACCCTTCATCATTGCAGCCTGCATGTTCTGGGTTACTGCTCCGGTTCCACTATCTGAAAGTAAATCAATAAATACGTCTTCACTACTAAGTAAAAAAGGATTCATGCCTGACTCCGCTATTACCTTTTCTCGATATTCTCGTGTTGTACGCTTTACAGGTTCAATGACTCTAACTCGGTATGGTTCCGGTAAGTGACTAAAAAAGTCCATAAGATTTCCTTTTGTCGTATAACTAATCATTCCTGAGGATATCGTCCTCATAGCATGACGCTTTGCTTATTAATTTAAGGTAGTGCAGATGCAGTTTAGAGATGTATTTCCAAGGGAGATATTGCTCTGCTTTATAAACATATGACCGTCTCCTGCAGATTGTGAGATAATTGAATAGTAAAAACATGTCATTACTTTCTTACAATAGAGTTAACAATAAACCCTGGAGGAAAACCACGATCGAATTCACGATTTAGGCATGTTTCATTATTTCTTGCAAAGAATAAATTTCCAAAATGAAAATATAAATACAAGTTCCCAGTCCCATAATGATAGTAAAAGCCTATAAATATCAAGGGGGGTAAATACGAGATGATGGTTATCCCTCTTGTTTTTTGTTATATGGTAAAATATGTTTGATTTTTAGCGTGGCTATGTTGATAATATTCCAAACATTGGATTTGATGCCTATTTACCTATCGTTGCGTATGGTGAGATAGGTAATCATCTGTAGCGGTTTACACGGGTGTAAAAGAGATTATGATAGCCGTACATCTGCACACAGTTTGATGCCAACGTCAGCTAATGTGTGGCTTTGCTAACGAATTGGTTGAGGAAATGCAGACTGCCATTGTAAGGCAGTCCAGTCGATTATCCTGGGCACATTTACTTTTTTATATCCAACCATCTGGGAGGAACTCATCTGTGGTATCCAGTTTTTCATTGATCATTTTGGGGCTGTTAATCCTGCTTATACTGATTGGCTATGCCTTTTATAGAGCAGTGAAAGATCGAAAAAAACGAATGCTGTTGCCCCCCCGCCGCCGGTAAGCAGCATCGGCGCTGTCGCATTTACAGAGTGGGGTCAGCAAAAGACGCACAACCTGTTTTTTAAATAGATTTAATCAGGGAAGCATTCCGCTAAAAGCTTATAGGTGGAACAATGCTAAATATTATGAATTAAATGTGAAAATCACAATAAGGAAATGAAATACTTTCTCTCTCCGAAAGGAATTACTTCCCCATAAATCAATAGATAACATTCTGCGTACAGGGAGCTAAAACTTCCCTGTACGTATTTTATACGTTTACCACCCTGGTTATCAGGCAATCCTTTTTATCTCAAACGGGGATCCCCCCTCCGTTGGCATAGGGGCAGCCTGGAGAACGGAACTTATTGTATTATAATGGCTATCCCGGAATGTCAACGCCGGAATAGCCTGCGGCCACCAGCTGACTTATCCACTGAGGCATCCCTTTCCTACCGGGGAGATCAACTCCCGCCTTGTCCGATGCGGTTTCTGTCAGAACCAGGCATTGTGCGGCGCCGGCGGTAAAGGCCAGCGCAAAAAGAGACGTTACCTGTCATTTCAGTTTCATGGTGTTTAATCCAGATTGACGTTACGACAACCAAAGAGAACAGTAAAAGCAAACCCAGCAAGATAAGAGATCAGCATACCGCCGGCGTAAACGGCCATTGCCGGCAGAATACCCTGGGCAGAGGTCATCAGCGGCAGCGCTACCAGGCCGGAAGGCCCGAAGGCGCTGTTAAGGCCCATTGGCAGACCCGACCAGGCAACAACGCCAATAAACAACCCGCCCGCCGCTCCCCCCAGGCAGGCCGTGATGAACGGCTTCATGCGGGGCAGCGTCACCCCATAGATAAGTGGCTCAGCGACACCCAGCAAACCTGGAACAATAGCCCCCCGGACCTGACTGCGCAGCACACTGCGTTTATCGGCCCGCCAGTACAGCGCCAGGGCGGCACCAACCTGACCGGCTCCAGCCATCGACAAAATGGGAAACAGACTGTTGAATCCCTGACTGCTCATCAACGCCAGATACACGGGAATAAATCCCTGATGCACGCCGAACACCACGGAAATCAGGAACACACCGGCCAGTACGGCACATCCCAGCGGGTTACTGTTTAAGTGAATAAAGAGCCAGGACATCCCTTCAAACAACCACCCACCCAGAGGCATAATGACCAGGTAAGCCAGCGCAGCCGTGGCCAGCAGGGTCAGCATGGATGTCAGCAGCATATCCAGCTCATCCGGCATCACGCGACGGACCAGCCCTTCGATACGCGCACAGGCCCAGGCCGCAATCAGCACGCCTATGATGTTTCCTCGTGGATCAATGGGGTGCCCGAAAAAGTCCTGGATCCCGGCGTAATAACCTACCGTAGCGGCCGGACTGTATCCCAGCAGAAACAGGGATGCGATAATAGCCCCATTCACACCGGTTCCGCCGAAGGCCTGCGCCGCGTTGTAGCCAATGAGAATGACGAGGAAGGTAAAGAGCCCTTTACTGAACACCTTCATAAAATTCAGTGCATCAGCCAGCGTACCCTGCGCGTCAACCGGAACATGCATTATGGTTCCGATCAGGGTGGCGATCCCCAGCAGCAGCCCGGCGGCAATAAATCCCGGTATCAATGGGGTGAAGATAGTGGCAAACTTCGACAGAAACTGCTGAATACCCGACGTCTGTTTTGCTTTCATCTGCCCTTTTGTGCGGGCAGCAATATCCGCGGCCGATGCCGCAGAACCGCTCCCGTCATTCAACAGGCTATTCATGGCGTCGGCGGCCCGCTGTGCTTTGCCAGGACCAAAAATAACCTGGACCTGGTTATCGGACAGCACCACCCCTTTCACACCATCGAGTGTTTTAATTGCCCGGTCAACCAGGCTGCTGTCATGCACTGCCAGCCGCAGACGAGTCATACAATTCCCGCAGTTGGCAATATTGTCCCGTCCACCGATCAGAACAATGATTTTATGCAACAGCTCGCTACTGATATCTTTTCCCATCAGCGTGGCTCCTCTTCCAGAACCCGGCGGATGTAGCCGCCATGCTGCTCAAGACACCGCCTGGCCGTGGTGACATCCACCTTTTTAAGCAGCATCACGATGGCGGTTTTACAGTGGTGATCGCAGGCCCGCAACGTGCTTTCTGCTTGCACATCCGTACAGCCGGTGGCATTTCTGACAATATTCACCTGGCGAACGTACAGCTTCTCATTGGTGGCAACCACATCCACCATCAGGTTACCGAACACCTTGCCGGATTTAATCATCAGCCCCGATGAAAGCATATTCAGTATCAGTTTCTGGGCCGTCCCCGCCTTCATCCGGGAAGATCCGCTCACCACTTCCGGCCCCACGACCGGTGTAATGGCCAGCTCCGCCGCCGTGGAAACCGCACTGCCCGGATTGCAGGAAATCCCGATCGTATGGCAGCCTGTCTGGCGGGCATAGTTCAGCGCGGCAATGACGTAAGGAGTACGCCCGCTGGCTGCAATCCCCACCACCACGTCTTTTTCCGTCAGATTAAGCGCCTTCAGGTCACTGACCCCCAGCTCGAGGCTGTCTTCTGCCCCTTCGATTGCGTGCTGAATGGCACGCTCACCGCCGGCAATCAGACCAATCACCAGATCCGGTGCGACACCATACGTGGGGGGGCATTCGCTGGCATCCAAAATACCCAGCCGCCCGGAAGTGCCGGCGCCGGTGTAAATCAGACGTCCCCCTGCACCGATCTGCTCATAAATGATGTCCACAGCGGCGGCTATCTGCGGCAGAACAAGCTCCACGGCCTGAGGTACTTTTTTATCCTCATCATTGATGATGCGGCACATTTCCAGGGTAGACACGCGGTCAATTTCAAACGAGGTGCGGTTAACACCTTCGGTTACCATATTTTCAAGTTGCATGATGCTTGCTGCCTTATAGGTTTAGGGCCCATTTCAGGAATGCTTTTTTCTGGGAGTCATCGGCTTTGAGGTACAGCTGTTGCAGTGTCGACAGCCGACCTTCCGGCGCAGTGCCTGTGGCCGGTACCGGCGTTTTTGACGCTGACGGGACGGCAGAACTGTTTTCATTCACCATCGCGGACAGGTCGGTAAACACCGTAATGCTGTTCCGATCCAGGACACGGATATTAAATGGAACGGGTTTACCCCCAGCCATCACCGTGAACACCGGGTGCTGTGCCATCCGTTTTGCTTCCTTTTCATCCAGCGGGTTACCGGCGGACAGATGAATGTCCTCGTTACCGGATGCCGTGAATGAAATGATGTACGGATTTGATGTAATCCGTCCCCGGTTGTTGTTTACCGACTCCGGATTCACCGGACTGTCGAATTTCACAATCATTTTCTGTGCACCCTCAGGCAGGATCACATCCCGGCTGAAAATACTGACCCTGGTGGAACGGGCGGCCAACACACTGACATTGTCGCCAATAAACAAATGTGGGGCAGCGGATACCTGGCTGCATAGCAGCAAGGCTGCGGCGGCTAATAATGTCTTTTTCATATTTTACTCTCCCGGAAGAGGGGCTTAGAACTCGTAGCGCAGACCTGCATGGTAGTAATCGTCTGCCGGGCTACTGCCTCCGAACGACACATCGCTGCCGTCTGTGCGTTTGGTGCCCTTCTGGCCGTTGCGCCAGGAGTAAGAGGTAAAGACCGAGCTGCGGGCAGTCAGTTTGTACTGTGCTTCGAAAGTGGCATCACGTAACTGCAGGCCATCACCGTCTTCGTTTTTCAGGTGGCGGTAGCCGGTCCGCAACGCCCAGTCCGGGCTGAGGTTCCATACCAGCGTGGTTTCAATATCGTTATCTGTGCTGTCCTGTGAGCCATCGAGATAGGTCACCTTGTCCCGGGCGTATAACACCCCCAGCATAAAATCGCCGAGATAGTAGCGGGCGCCCACACCATAGAATCTGTATTTATCGGCATTGCCATCGGACAGTGACGAAGTTTTATCGTGGCTGGCCTGTTCTGTCTGTCCGGCAATCACCGGCTGCAGGCGGCCAAAATTGCCCATGTCGAGGGTGTAACGCAGAGTGGCGTTATAGCCGTAATCGAGATCAGAGGTGTTGTTACCCAGAATATAGGCGGTGGCGAAATCAACGTTGCCGAAGGTATTCTGGTACTGGAGCGTACCGTCCTGACGGAAAACCTGCGCCGCAGTCGGATCCACAAAGTTAGCCTGGCGCGCCATTGCCACATCTGAACTGGCAAACACATCGCCGATATCGGTGAACATAATCAGACCGGATGACACACGCCCGCCGGTCAGTTTGCCGTACTCCGAAAAATCAAGCCCTGCCCAGACATAACGAGCGGTGAAGTCATTCGTATCTTCCGCACTGATGTTGTTGGCGTATTCCGCCGCATTTACCTGGTACTGAGTGAAACCGATCACGGCCATTTTATCGTTGATGGTCTGGCGGGCGGAGAACCCGATTCTGGCGTCGAAATCACCGGAGGTATCCCCGGATTTTTTATCAGAGACGTTGAAGCCCAGGCGGCCGTAAAGATCGATATTGGAACCATCGTTAGACTGATAAATCACGGCGGCCTGGCTGGCACAGGTGGCCAGTAACGTCAGAGCTGCGAGCGTTTTTGGCATGCTTTTCATTATTAAATCCCTTTTGTTTATGTGTAAATATCATGTTCCACAGAAAACAAAAGAATCATATATTCCAGTATTGATAAAATAAACGAATCATTGAATCATAATACAAATACTGTGAAGGCGGTCAAATTCTGCTCCTGAGTATGCTATGCTGCTCAAAACAGACTGGAATCAATGATTCCTTAATGATAAAGGCAGGAAAAACAATGCACTATCTGGCGAAAATAAAAGCGACAGAAAGGGGAATGACGGAGAATGAACAGAAAATTGCCGGATTCCTGCTGGAGCATATCGACGCGCTGAAAAGCATTTCCTCGAGAGGGCTGGCAAAGCGTCTCCACATCAGTCAATCCAGCATCGTAAAATTTGCCCAGAAACTCGGGGCTCAGGGGTTTACTGAGCTCAGAATGGCTTTGATCGAAGAAAACAGTATCAGTTGTGAAAAGCAGCATAATACGGCGCTGCACCTGCACAGTTCCATTACCAGTGAGGATTCACTGGAAGTGATGGCCCGCAAGCTCAACCGAGAAAAAATACTGGCTCTCGAGCAGACCTTTTCTTTGATGAATTTTGACCGGTTGAAACAGGTGACAGACGTGATAAGTAAGGCCCGGTTCATCCAGATAACCGGTCTGGGAGGCTCCGGGGTGGTCGCCAGAGATCTGTCGTTCAAACTGATGAAAATCGGTTTCCGGGTAACCTGTGATCCTGACACCCACGTACAAGCGACGGTCGCTCAGACTCTGCGGGAAGGTGATGTACAGATAGCCATTTCAAACAGCGGGGCAAAAAAAGAAATCATCCTGTGCGCAGAAACAGCCAAAGCGCAGGGAGCTACGGTCATTACGATCACATCGCTGGCCGATTCGCCCCTGCGACGCCTGGCGCATTACACGCTCGACACCGTAGCCAATGAAACAGAATGGCGCAGCTCATCCATGTCCACCCGTACAGCACAAAATTCAGTTACAGACCTGCTGTTCGTCCGACTGGTGCAGCTCAATGATGTTGAAGCCCTCAGAATGATTGAGCGCAGCAGCCAACTGGTGAATCAGCTAAGCTGACCCTTAAAACAGGGGGCAGCTTCACGACGGCTTCAAAAAACTGGGCTTTAACTTCGGCTGCTCCAGCTCTTTGATACGTTGTTCGGGAGTTAGGGGTAATTTAGGCATATTGCCTCCGCACTTTTCTGTGGAAGGGGTTGAGCGTCAGCCGAGCTGACCGTTGTGCCCACCCGCCTTATTGAACCTAACGTTCGGCTTATCACCTGTGGCGATTCGCTGGATTTGACCCTATATATCCATATCGAAATTGACCTAAATATCCCTGCACAGCGGGTCGTCCGGGTGCTGGACAGGATAGTTGCAAACCGTGGATATCCGCGTGACACATGCAAACCAACATCAGGGATAATTCGCCCGCGTTCCCATCGGCGGGCCTTTTCTTATGCTCGCAGGCAGCTTTCCGAAAACAGCACAAATCGCCAGTAAGGAGGGCAATATGTTCATTGTCACGCGCCGCATTGGTGAAATCATCAGAATGGAAATGACATCACCATCAGCGTTCTTGGGGGCAACGGTCAACAAGTGAAATTCGGCACCGCTGCGCCGAAGGAGGTGAAGGTTCTTAGAGAGGAAATCTATGAACGAATTCACAATGGAAGTGTTTCAGCGTTTTCCGGAAAGAACCTCTATTAGAAGCCCCGGGGCCAGGCGCCCTTATGGCGCCGATTTCTCGCTTTCATTTCAGTGTTCGGTCAATCCAACAACGTCTTCGCAAGTGACATCTGTTCATGTTCGAACGCTGGCGCGAAATCGTCCAGTTCGTTCGAGCGCAACCCCACCGCCGCACTGAGCGCAACCTTCCGCCAGTCCAGAACGGCTGCATGCACCTCGGCCAGCACGGCCAGCGCATCGGTCCTGCTCAATGAAAAATAGGTGCTTCGGGCCAGCAGCATCTCCAGATCGGTGATCGGCCCATCCTGTTCGGACAGCCAGGTCTTGGATTCCCGATCCTTGTCGGGGAACGGATTGACGTCAAAGGCTGGCGCCAGTCGCCACAAACCCTGTTCGACATGAAGAAAACCGTGATTCTGTAGGTGATCATCCACATTGGTGATCAACAGGTTAAAGACCAGCCGCCGCCACAATTGCTGCACGTCCGCAGTCGGTGAATGTCCCAGGGAGCGGATAACGTCCGCGATCTCGGTGTAGCTTCGATCTTCTTCGCGCGAAGTCTGGAGCAAGGATGCGGCCGACTGATACGGAATGCGTCCATCAGCACCATCGCGATCGAAGCGGCGGATGATCGCGACCGGTATGTCGTCAAGCTCCACGATTCGGGCAGGCGCAGCGTCGATGCCGGCCCGTTGCGCCAGGCTCAAGGCCAGCACCTCTCCACGAGTCACGCTGCGCGTATCCCCCACGCTCGGGAATTTTCCGATGGCCAACGCGCCATCTTCATCGACCACCGTGCTCTTGGGCCGCATGCCGCCAAGGGATGTGCCTTTGCCCTGCAGGTAACGCAGATCCTCGGTGCTTTCCTGGCCTTGCTCGACCGCACGGCTGGCACTGTAGATGCGCTGTAATTCCAGAAGCGGCGGCGTGCTACGCCGACCGTCCTCCACAGTCCTGCAATAGCGGCCATCCCCATCGCGCAAACGCAAGGCACCAACCCGGCTGAAGTCGTCAACCGCCAGCAGGTAGTCCAGTTCGGTCAACGGGGCGAGCGCTGCGTTGTTCTTGCGGCGCTTGGCGTGGTCCCGGGCGATGACTCTGCGCCCCCAGGCGTCCGGAGCCGTATCGGCAAGGGCGAAGTGAAAGACCGAATCGTGCGCTGACGGTGCCCTGCGCGGTTGATAACCGGAATGGAGACCGAGGTCGGCCGACACATTGAACCCTTGCGCATCCGCCAGCCAGTTCTGGTCGTAGGCAAAGGTGGTGTTTTCGCGGCGGCCCTGCTTGACGTAGACGAGGGTGCCGACAGGCGTGCCCGCCTTGCCGATGCAGACCTGGATCTGCTGACGTATCGAAACAGCGGATTTCATAGTGCCCCCGATCTCCCCGCCTTGCTGCGTACGCGCTTGGGCAGGTTCTCGTCCATCAACGTCAGGCCGATGTCGTCACGCGCCGTATCCAGCAGTCCGGCCAGAGCCTGTATCTCGCCGAACACATGCAGGGCACGGGCGAAGAAATGGATAGGCACGCGCGCGTCACCTTTCTCCATGCGTCGGACGGTAGACACGGACGCGCCTATCCGCTCGGCCAGCGAAGCCTGCGAAATCCGGCGACGCCTGCGCGCAAGTGCGACATCGCTGCCCAGCTTACGGATTGCACGCTCGACAGGCAGCGGCAGTGGTATGTTTACTTTACCACTCTCAGTGGAGTGATTAACTGGCTTATTCGTTTTCATGAGACTGATTATTTCACCCCTCCGATGGAATTGCAATAATCACTCCCGACAGACCGGAAATCAGACTTTAGCGCTCCAACAGGAATGCTTATCTGACGATACGGTATTTCGTCCCATTCCGTAAAGGCACGTGAGCCCTTACGTGATCCGGTGCCCGGACAGAAGGCGGATCGCGTCATCCCAAGAATATGGAGAAGCATCAGTTCCCATTGTTTGCGGCTTTCACACGCTCCCCGTCGCAGCATCAGGCCATTACGCATCAACGGGGAATGTACGATGGCACAGTCTTACTGCCCGGCACTTGCAAGGCGCAGCGCGCTCGCAGCACTGCTGCTTGCCGGCCTGTGGACCGCTCTGCCGGCGGTCGCGGCCGACGACAGCAATGAGAAGGAACACCTGGCAGCAGTCGTTCGCCAGCTGGACCTGTTCGATCGTCTCGCGAAGCGGTCCGCTGCGACCGCATCGCAGGAGCGCGCCCGTTATCACTTCGACTACACGCGTCTCACGGCTGACCTTCAGCGCATGCGGGCGGGCATCAATGATTACCTGACGCCGCAGCGCGCCCAGCCGCGGGACCCCGCTGCGTTGCTGGGCGACTACCGTCAGGACTCCGGACAGGTGTCACCGAAATGAATGCCAGCCAGCTTACCGCCTTCCAGGCCAACGGTGGCTTCCCCCCCTCCGCCGTCTCCACCGTACTGGTCGGCGCAATGTTCGCTGTCCTGCTTCTGTGGGGCGTGTGGGCGCTGCGTACTGCTTATGTCGGCTGGTCGGAGCAACGGATTTCCCAGCGTCAGTTCTTCGGTGTCGCGGTGCGATTTGTCGCGATGTACGTCGTGCTGACCTTTTTTCTCCTCTCGTAACGCAAAGGCTTGCCACCATGAATCCGATTTCACATCCCTTTCGCTCCGCACGCATTGCCGCACTGGCCTGCGTACCTGTACTTTCCATGCTGAGTTCGCTTGCCCAGGCAGAGGACCAGCCCACGCTTGAAGACCCGTCGCGGGGTACGGGCTCGGGCATCATGGATACGTTGCGCAATTACGGCTACGACATCGTGATGCTGGTTGCCTTGCTGGTGATCGCATCGATGTTCGTGGGCGTGTGCTACCACGCCTACGGCACCTATGCCGAAATCCACACGGGCCATAAGACCTGGGGCCAGTTTGGCCTGACCGTGGCGGTTGGTACGGTCCTCCTGGTCGTCGGCATCTGGCTGCTCACCGAAGCCACCGGCGTACTGTGAGGGGACAAGCATGCCTGAGCATCAGGACGTCCGGCCCGACGGAACAGTGGCCTTTCTGCCGCATCGCCTCAACCGCCATCCCGTTGTCGTGCGCGGTCTCACTGCGGATGAGTTATGGGTGTGTGCAGGCCTGTCGGGTGCGGCGGGCCTGCCTCAGTTCGTCGGTGGTCGGGAACTGGTGATCCGTTCGGGTTACTGGACCACGCGACGGAGGATCACCTTGTGAGCCGGTTCAAAAACGAGATCACCCACCTGCAGGCGCATATCAGGACATTGCGTCTGGGTGCAGGCGCTTTGCTCCTGGTCGGCCTGGTGATGGGATCGGCTGGTGGAACTCGCCGCGCGACCTGACCATCCACGTGCCACCGGACCTGCGTTCGGGCAGCACCAGAAAGTGGTGGAAGGTGCCGCCAGAGTCGGTTTATTCCTTCTCCTTTTATATCTGGCAGCAACTCCTATATCTGGCAGCAACTCCAGCGCTAGCCCGTCAATGGCGATGGGGACTATACGCCGGTGCCTAGGGGAGCAAGGTGTCGAACGTGCCCGCAGGCTCGGTGTTAAATGGAGGATGCTGCAAGGCACGCGACCTGGCGAAAGCGTTTTGCCATTTTCGCTCAAATGATCATTACCCGCGTCAGTAAAACCTGTTTTGGAAACAATCCAGATTCCTAATAAAAACCGAAAATAAAACCAATTTTAATCATTAACCACCCCATAAAAACACTTAATAAAATCACTTCTATCATTGCACCTCACTCATATAACAAGCCGGCGTCACGTTATAAAAATAAAAACTGCCATAAAGAACAATGAAGTGAAATTAATTCCTTAAGGATTGGTTCGATTTTCTGGATTGTTTATTCGAATTATCACTACTTATCTTTGCAACAGGAAAGTCTAGACTCAACTTTCTCATACCTATCCAAGGAGTGTTTCATGGCAGACCATTCTATCAAAGGCAAAACCGTCCTCATTGCTGGCGGTGCCAAAAACCTCGGCGGTTTGATCGCCCGCGATTTGGCCGCACAAGGCGCAAAGGCCATTGCCATTCACTATAACAGCGCATCCTCAAAAGCAGATGCCGATGAAACCCTGGCCGCTATCGAAGCCGCTGGCGCGCAGGCGGTGGCATTGCAGGCCGATCTGACGACCGCGGATGCCGTCGAGAAACTCTTTGCCGATGCCATCGCCGCCATGGGTAAACCGGATATCGCTATCAACACCGTCGGCAAAGTGCTCAAAAAGCCGATGGCGGAGATCAGCGAAACTGAATACGACGAGATGACATCGGTCAACTCAAAAACCGCTTTCTTTTTCCTCAAAGAAGCGGGCAAAAACCTCAACGACAACGGTAAAATCTGTACCGTAGTCACCTCGCTCCTTGGCGCTTATACCCCCTTTTACGCCGCCTATGCAGGCACCAAAGCCCCGGTAGAGCATTTCACCCGGGCGGCCTCCAAGGAGTTCGGCGAACGCGGTATTTCGGTGACTGCTGTGGGGCCAGGTCCAATGGATACACCCTTCTTTTACCCTGCAGAAGGTGCCGACGCGGTGGCGTATCACAAAACCGCAGCAGCGCTTTCGCCTTTCAGCAAAACCGGCCTGACCGATATCGAAGACGTGGTGCCTTTCATTCGCCATCTGGTGAGCGACGGGTGGTGGATCACTGGCCAAACCATTCTCATCAACGGTGGTTACACGACTAAATAATCTGTCGATATTCGGCAGGTATACCGACGGTCAGCGCATTAACGTTGCGGATGACCGTTTATTGAGATAATGACCGCCACCGCCGTTAAACCCGCCTGGAGGGATCAGCACATGTCGATATCCGATCTGAAAGTCGAAACCCGCTCGGGCAAGAAGCACACACCGCGCCGCATTCTTTCCATCGTCTCCAACACCGCTCAACTCAAAGGCTTCCCGGTCGGTTTCTTCGCTGAAGAAATGACCCGCGCCTTCCTTATGTTCATCGAAGCCGGGCATCGCGTGGATCTTGCCTCTCCAAAAGGCGGCGAGGTGATGTTCGATATACACAGCGACCCACGTACGCCAGACGGCGCCTATGCCAACGATCTCATCAGCCTGGGGTTCGTGCACCACGCCATGTTCGGGGAGATGCTGAAGAACACACTGCCCATCAGTACCCTGAACGTAGCCGATTACGATGCGGTCTGGGTCGCCGGCGGCGGCGGCCCGCTGCTGACTTTCAAGGATGACAAGGCGTTACACAAGCTGATAGCCGATTTCTACGAGAAGGACAAGATCGTCACGCTGATCTGCCACGGTTCTGCGCTACTGCTGTGGACACGCCTGTCCAATGGACGGCTGCTGGCCGAGGGCAAAAAGTGGACGGGTTTTACCAATGAGGAAGAAGAGCAAATCAACCGGACCTTCGGCATGACGCTCAACGAATATACGATCGAGAGCGAAGCCGCCGCGATACCGAATACCCAATTCCTGCGCCGCGCGGCCAACGAACCCTTCGCTATTCGCGACGGCCGGCTAATCACGGGCCAGCAACAATACAGCAGCGCAATCACCGCCGAATTGGTACTGGAAGCACTCGACGAACGTTAAATCATGAATATGCACAACGATCGGTCCGCTGGGTTTGCCCCCCGTTAATGGGAAAGGAGGAAATGGAATGCATGTACTCATGGTTATTGGTGGTGGCCTGGTTCTTTTAGGCATATTTGTCCTGTTCGGCTGGCTTTGGGGAGCCAGCGCCGCAGGTATGGCGCTGGCAGCCAAATGCTTCGTGCCAGCCTGGTTGGCAATATCGGTGATCAATATGTGGGTGGGGGTTGTGCACGCAGGCTACAGCCTGCGCGCGGAGTTGCCCATCTTGTTGCTGGTTTTTGCCGTGCCCGCTATCGTGGCCGGCATTGCATTCTGGCAGTATTCCCGTGTCTGAAGCGTTAGCAAACGGCAGCGCCGGCGATCTGCTCAAGGTCGTGACATTGCTTGGTGCAGCCGTAGTGGCCGTACCCTTATTCAAACGTCTGGGCCTGGGTTCCGTGCTCGGCTACCTCGCGGCAGGCCTGGTTATCGGCCCCTTCGGTCTGGGCCTTTTTAATGATCCGCAAACGATCCTGCATACGGCAGAACTTGGCGTCGTGATGTTTCTCTTTATCATTGGCCTGGAAATGCGTCCGTCCCATTTATGGAACATGCGACGTGACATTTTTGGCCTGGGTAGCCTGCAAGTACTTATTTGCGGCCTGCTGCTTAGCGGTATAGGACTCATCTTCGGTTTTTCATTAGCGGTCTCCTTCATCTGCGGGATGGGCTTCGTCCTCACGTCTACCGCGATCGTTATGCAGCTTTTGGCGGAACGCGGTGATAGCGCTACGCCTCGCGGACAAAAAATTGTCGCTGTGTTGCTGTTCGAGGACCTGCTGATCGTGCCCCTGCTGGCATTGGTCGCTTTCCTCTCGCCGGCCGCTTCATCCTCATCGGCGCCTAACACAATCTGGATGAACATCGCTATCGCTGCAGGCGCGCTGGCCACTCTGGTCGCCGCCGGCATCTGGCTGTTGAATCCGCTGTTTCGTATATTGGCCAATGCCAAAGCACGGGAGGTGATGACTGCAGCCGCATTATTGGTTGTGCTCGGCGCAGCGCTGCTTATGCAATCAGGCGGTTTGTCCATGGCCATGGGCGCATTTCTGGCCGGTGTACTGCTGTCTGAATCCACTTTTCGTCACCAGTTAGAGGCCGATATTGATCCCTTCCGGGGTCTGCTGTTGGGGCTGTTCTTCCTCGGTGTCGGTATGTCATTGGATCTGGCGGTCGTCGCGCGTAATTGGCCCCTCATTATCTCAGGCGTTCTGGCGATGGTGTTGATTAAAGGTCTGTGCATTTATGGCGTGGCGCGGCTGACGAAGAGTTCACATGCCGACGCGCTGGAGCGCGCCGTGCTGATGGCTCAGGGAGGAGAATTCGCCTTTGTGCTCTTCGCCGCTGCATTGGCCAACCGCGCATTACCCACAGAGGTCAATGCCAACATGACCGCCATCGTCGTACTGTCGATGGCCCTGACACCGCTGGCAGTGCTTCTGCATCGACGTTGGCGCGCCGTTCCCGGCGACTCATTGGCAGGAACCCAACGGCCGAAGTCATTATCCAACTCGGTCCTCATCATCGGGTTCGGCCGTTTTGGACAGATAGTGAGCCAACATGTGCTGGCCATCGGCGCAGATATTGCCATCATTGATCGCCAACCGCAGGTGGCGCGCGACGCAGAGGAGTTCGGTTTCAAAGTGTACTACGGTGACGGCGAGCGCGCGGATGTCCTGCATGCCGCCGGGGCCCATCACGCCCGAGCCATTCTGGTATGCATCGATGACCCTCGGGCAACCACGGTGATTGTCGAGCGCGCCAAAACGCATTTCCCTCACGCCCGGGTATTGGCGCGTGCCCATGATCGAGAACATGCGATCGAATTAATCAAGGCGAATGTGGATTACCAGGTTCGGGTTACTTTCGAGTCCGCCATGGCTTTTGGGCACGAGGCATTGCTGACACTCGGTTCTTCGCCTGAAGATGCCGCCGATTTGATGGCTGAGTTACGCCGCAAAGATACCGAGCGCCTGGCCATGGAAGTCTCTGGCGGCATTTATGCCGGTAAATCGATGATTCAGGGCAATGCGGCAATAAAAGCCAAGAAGGAGTAGTCCCCATGCCAACAACGTTATGTCAGCACAACAATGTCCCCGCCAAAGTGGTGCAACAAGCGAGTGATGTCGTGACCTTTTGGCGGCAAGTCGGCCCCAGCCAATGGTTTAGCAAAGACCCGGCTTTTGACGGAAATTTCCGCGAACGCTTTTTGGCTCTGCATTTGGCGGCGGCCAGACGTGAATATGACGATTGGGTAAACACACCGGAAGGCGCGCTGGCACTGGTGATCTTACTCGACCAGTTTCCTCGAAACGCCTTCCGTAACACCGGCCACATGTATGCGACTGATGGACTGGCACGGCACTTTGCACTCATAGCCATCAAGAAGGGTTATATGAACACCGTCGAACCTGCTCTGCGCCTGTTTTTTTGTCTTCCGTTTGCCCACTCTGAAACGCTGGCTGATCAGGATCTTTCTGTCACGCTAAACGCTCAGTTGGGCGCGGTTGAACGCTCACATGCTGAAGGACACCGCGATATTATTCGACGTTTTGGGCGTTTTCCGCATCGTAACCGACTGCTACTACGCGAAACTACGGCACAAGAGCAGGCCTTTCTGGATACGGGCGGATTCGCAGGTTAGCTGCACCGCACCCGCACCAGCTGTATTTTATACTGAAAAAAGGATGGGTTATATTCTGCAATATCCCACCTCACCCAGAGACTGATAGAAAATAGCGAATTTGCATTTTTCAAAAAAATAACAACGAGATATAAAGATGGACAGGTTCAACCAATATCGCGTATTCGTGCAGGTAGCAGAAATGGGAAGCTTTGTCCGAGCCGCCAATGCACTCGATATACCGCGCGCCTCGGTTTCCGCCGCCATCCAGCAATTAGAATCGCAGCTGGGCGTAAGGCTACTACACCGTACGACTCGTCAGGTGCGACTGACTGCCGACGGCGAACAATTGCTCGAACGCGTGCGCCCCTTGCTGGCCGAAGTGGAGGACATCGACCTGTCATTTCAGCTCAGTCAACGCCAGGTTTCCGGCAAGCTTACTATTGATGTCCCAAGCCGCATCGCTCGCCGACTGATTGCCCCGGCGCTGCCAGGGTTATTGCGTCGCCACCCGCAATTGCAGCTGGTTCTCGGATCGGCGGACAGGGCTATCGATCTGGTGCAGGAAGGTGTGGATTGCGCCATCCGTGTAGGCGCATTGCATGACAGCAGTTTGGTCGTCCGCGCTCTCGGCCATATAGCCCTGATCAATTGCGCCAGTCCTGCTTATCTCAGTGAAAACGGGCTACCATCCCAACCGAGCGATCTCATCCAGGGACACTGGGCTATCGGTTACACCTCATCCAAAACCGGTAAAGAGTTACCATGGGAATATGAGTCAGATGATGGTCACACACATAATCTTCATGTACCCAGCCAGGTTGCAGTAAACAATGCTGAAAGTTATATCGCCTGCTGCCTGGCTGGCCTTGGGTTGATACAGATCCCCCGCTTCGATGTGCAACACCTTCTGAATTCAGGGGAACTGATTGAGGTCATGTCAGACTATCGTGCCGCTCCAATGCCGATATCTCTTATTTATCCGCATCGTCGCCAACGCTCCCGACGCATGGTGGTTTTTCATTCGTGGTTCGAAGCACTAATGCAGCCACATTTGGATAGGCAATCCAGCTGAAATGAATTTTTCATCAAAGAAACACTTTAAATTTAACTTATTCAATACATTAATATCCATCGTCCCTGACGAAACCACATAGGTTATATTTTGGCAAGCAGACCTAAAAAACCTCACTGTTGGAGATGATATGCGCGTAGATTATCTTGACGAAAATGAATTGCATACTCTGAAAAACGTCGAGCTCGTAATAGGCCACTGCGTCGTAACTTTACTTATCAAAAAGATGAGGATTACCACAGAAAACATTCTCTCTCAAATAGTCATAGAGATGGAGAGCACACCAGATGAAAGCAAGTTCAAGCTTTATCGAACCGCATTGGAGTTCCTGGGTACCAATGCAAAAAACCGCTAATAACTATTGCACGCGTTACAAGGGTGGCAGCCACATCATCGGCATCTAACAAATTAGATTGCAATCACCTGACAAAGAAAAAATCTCACAAGCGGACATTTATGGTTCTGAACACCTTCGGTCGTACTGCGTTTTTTCGTAAAGGCACTCGCCATTATGGGTTGCACCGAGTGGAGGTATCCTATGAAGCATTTAAACGCTCACCTAGATTTGGGACAGCAGGATAATAATGCACCATCCGTCATGGTCCTCTTTACGAACATACTGCAGCTCACAGCGCTCTAATGCCTCCTCCACAACGCGGCAGTCACCCACAACCATAAAATCTACCTGCCCGATCTGTCGCCCATCTTCAGCAAACTGTTGTATCAATGCAGACTTTTTCACCAAGAAAGCCATGGTTTCAGCATATTCCGCCCACAGCTCACCAGGCAACCATTCCTCATCACTCACCACTGCGTTGACCCAACCTAGTGACTTGAGCCGTTCAATCGCCTGTGTCAGCCGTAACAAGGCTGGCTGTTGCACTAGTGGTTTCGGGCACCTTCTGTGCAGGATGACTTTTTATTTCCGGGGTACATTCATGAACGCAAAAACGGCATCGTTAGAAGGCCGTCTCCGGCAACATTGGGAGCGGCTTTCATTACACGAACAGCGTTTAGCCGACGTGTTGTTAGCCGCACCGGGTCAGGTAGCGATGAATACCGCGAACACAAAGCGCGAGCGTGCATGACACCTTTATGGCCGCATGCGATGCGCGTCGTTATGAATTGCTCGGCTGCGCCGAACCGCACCGCAACTGCCACGACACTCCGTTCGAAGCTATGGCCGAACTGCCGCACAGCGATCTGGCCTCGTTCAACATCTTCATGAACATTCAGGTTCAACCGGACAGGCGCCCCCTGAAAACGCTGCCGCTCGTCACCGGGTGATTACATCATCCCGCGTGCCGAAATGGACTGCTATGTCGCCTTCTCCGCCTGCCCGCAAGGCATCGTGAGCATTCATTACCCCACGCGATGCCGAGCTGCGCATTCTGACAGCAGGCTTCCCACACAGATAAAATTACGGGGGCCATGGGATCCATAAGATAAAAAGCGGAAAATGACAGGGCTTTGGGAGAAATATTAATGGGTGAAAGCAACGCAATACATTTACAGGCTTAACCAAGATATTAAAAAGTGCTTTTTAAACGAGCGCGGTGGTTTTGAACAATACTCATACCGGTCTGAGGCTGGACGCCTAATGCTTCACAATACCAAATAAACTCAACGACATCCAAGCGCCTTTCTCCCACTTCAACTTTTTGTATGAAGCTATGGGGACGGCCTATACGCTCTCCCATTTCGCGCATGGATAATCCCTGGCTTTCGCGAGTTTCTCGAAGCCAGCTAAGGAGTGCCTGCATTTCTGGGGAGTGGATGCTTTTTGTCACTCGTACCTTTTACAGGTACTTTACCATTGTACCCAAAAAAGGTACGATACTTGTGTCGAGTCAAGGGTATCGTCTCGACGTGCAGAAAAATGGCAAGTTTCTACTCTAGGCTAAACGGCCTGCTACTGAGCAACACCAGGGAAGCATAATAATAAATAATCCATATCATAACTTTAGCCCTGTACATCATCAGCAGGGCTTTTTTCAGCCCCCAGTGGCATACCCGGAGCCAACAGAAACGCCTCGGTACCCGATACTATTCCGCATACAGTGATTTCAATCGGTTCAACCAGGGCACTGTGTCGTTCAGCAGCTCGCAGCTGAGGTTTTCAATCGTCATGTGCTGCGCCATGGAAGCGCGCCGCAACAGGTTGTAGGCATCGTCCTCCCCCAGCTGCAACTCATGCATTACCCGCAGTTGCGCGGAAAACAGGAACTTGCGCGCACGCAGTCGCTCTTCCTGTCGCCGGAGTTGCGCTTTCAGCTGGCCGATGCGAACGGCATTATTGAGCGCCAGCGTAAAGGCGGTCATCACGCCATCAAAACGCACCGGTTTGCGCATATAGCTGTCGATCTTCTGCTCGGTAATCCATTGTAAACGCGATGGCGTTTCAATGGCGGTAAGCGCAATCTTTGGCAGCGCGGGCCAGGGTAGCTGATTCGTGGGATGAAACAGGGTGGGATTATCGCCATCAAACAGCAGTAACTGCTGATCGGCCAGTTGTGCATCGTCAGGAAACGCGGCACAGAATATCCCCCGAATCCCCATGCGGCTGAACTGCTGCGCCAAATGGTGATTATCGCGCTCGGAACAACCGATCACGCATACTTTTAATCCACGCAGTTGCGCGTTTTTCCGGCTCATGCGCTGCCTCCCCGATGACTGAGCCTCCCCAGATCCACCCATGCCAGCCAGGGATCGGGTTTCACCGGCTCATCAGCCTGCCAGAAACTCTCCAGCTTGCCGTGGTGACAGCGGGCCAGATGCGGGGTCAACCAACAATGATTATTGTCGGCGTCGAGACGGATCTTCCCGGCTGGCGAGTCCATTTCATCCCGCAACACGGCATTGCGAATGCCTTCAACGTCGTCATTGCCGTGACGAGCAATGGCTCTCGCCAGCAAATGTCCGGCCAGCCAGGCACTTTCACTGTCGACTGACGGCGAGACACTTTCCCCAAAACGCTGACGATAGCTGCCTAGAAAATCACGATTGGCGGCGCTGTCGATGGACTGAAACCAGCTTGCAGAAACCAGATACCCTTCCAAAGCTTCCGCGCCAATCAGTTGGACTTCCGGTTCGCACAGCGTCAGACTCAGTTTCAGTACCTCGTTTAGCCACGGTTGCTGCTGGCTGGCACGGTGCCAGGCACGGTAAAAACTGTAGGCGCTTTTGCCGACCATCGTATTCAGAATCATTTTGGGACGGCGCGCGATAATATCCGCAATTAACGCATCCACGTTCTCATCTCCCAGAGAGAGCAATTTACTCTGCACCATGCTGCCGCCGGCAGGGATAACGGCTTCACGCGTGATGCGATCCATTTCCCAGGACCAGACGTAGTTAGAGCCAATGTGATAAATCTCCGCCTCATGCTGCCGTAACAGCCAGCTCAACATCGGCAATATGTGCTGATTGGGTGTTGCGCCTAGGTAAATAACGCTGTTGCTGCTTTCAAAACCCTCATAGCGAGCGGAGTGCCATAGCAGCGCGTTTGCGCCTTCTATCAGCGGTAGAATGGTTTTACGCGCCGCAGACGTGTAGCAGCCGATCACATGGCGCACGCCGTGACGATAAAGTAAGTCATGGCAATACTCGTAATAGAGATCCAGCGACCCTTGGGGATCGCGTACCACCGGGGCAAGGGTAAATCCGTGTGTGGGGTCGGCGTTTATCTCCTCTATCGCCAGCAGAATGCCGTTGAGCATTTCTCGCCCGATAACCGCATAATCGCCTGATACAGAATAGAGAATACCGACCGGAATAATGTTCTTTGAAGGCAGCGGCTGAGTTGCAGACATAATGGCTCCCGAATCAACGCGGCCCGCAGGCCGCGTCCGTGGTCATAGCGGTTGACGAACAACCAACCGAGTGTAGTAGTGCGGCTGACGCATTAACACCAGGTCTTTACGCCTTACCACATGATCAGGGTATGTGGTGTCGGCTGAACCCGTGGAGATGTCCAGTACTGCCAGCCCTTGTGCGCCAATCGCTTTAATTTCTTTACGCGGAAAGGCAAAGGTATCCGGTCCAAATACGCCGCTCAGACCAAAGCTTTCTCCTTCAGCGGCCGGCCAATTGGCAAAGGCCAGCCAGACATTGTTCTCACCCGCACGAACGCGCGGCAACAACCAGTGATAAGGATCTGCGCCACGAGGAATCGGCCAGACATGTGGGATAGCCGTGCCGGCATGCCCCATCGGTGCCGGCGCATTGAGCCGAGCCGGACAGGCGATGATATCGCAGCCTTCCAGCGCCATGATTCGTGCCGCTTCCGGTACCAGCAGATCTTCACCGAGCAAAATACCTACCCGGCCGCAGGGCAGATCGCAAGTCACCCACTCGTGGCCTGCGCAGGCCCATTGCCGATCCTGTTCGCTAAGATGAATCTGCCGATAGTGTGCACTCAGCCCGCCATTGTCCACCAGCAGAGCACTATTATAGAACTGGCTGCCTTCCCGTTCGGCGAAGCCCGTGAGCAGCGCAATATCCAGTTCCATCGCCAGGTCGATAAGCGCCTGTACCGGCGCATCATCAAGCGACAACGCATTGCCGTTACGTTCCCCCCGGTCAACGCACGCTCCGGCAAAATCAGCAGTTCCGCGCCGCCTGATTTCGCCCGTTCGGCCCAGTGCCGAATCCGCGACAGATTGGCGTCAACATCGTTTTCCGGGCGAAACTGCGCCACGGCAATACGAGAATCTTTGCCATCGGGCAGTGAATTGCGTCCGTATAAGCCAAAGAAATCCTGAGGATTCCATAACCAGGTGTTGGTCATTAAACGCTGATACAACTCAGGTCGACGTTGGCGCAGCCGGGGATTTTCCTCCGGTAGCCACAGTTCAGCATTGAGTACCCGATCGCCGCTATCGCAGCTGGCCAGGAGATTTCCGTTGCTATCAACGATGCAACTGCCGCCACTGAACTGTACTCCCCGCTCCCATCCCCAGCGGTTACTTTCGATCAGTGCGCAGCCGTTCTCCCAGGCGCGCGTCAGCCAGTAAGGCGCAGGCGTGCGTTCAGCCAGCCAGTTGCTGATGTGGCAGATGACTTGCGCGCCGCCCAGCGCCGCCAGCCGGGCGGTTTCAATAAAATGGATATCCATGCAGATCAACAGTGCAATATTGCCGATATCGGTATGGAATACCTGATGCCCGCAATCGCCGTTGGCCGCCCATTTCGGTTCAGAAATATAGGGGTGAGTTTTACGATGGACGCCAATCAGGCCCTGCGGCCCAACCAGTACGGCGCTGTTATAGTAAAGATCGGTAACCGGATCCCGTTCCGGCATGCCAAACACCAAGAAACAGTTAAATTCGCGTGCGACAGCGGCAAAAGCCTGGCTGGTCGCGCCGTCAGCGGTTTCAACATAAGGCGCGACTTCCGCCCGATCCTGCCAACAGTAGCCGGTGGTCGCCATTTCAGGCATGACGATCAAGCGCGCGCCATCGCGCGCCGCGTCCGTTGCCAATGCCAGCAGGCGAGCGACGTTTTCATCTTTCCGGAATTGCGTTGGTTCAAACTGGATGGTAGCGACGGTGATGCTCATTATTCTGCCTCCTTGCTCAGCAACGGGTTAAATACCGGTTTCGGCCCCCGATAGGCATCGGAAGGCTTCCAGTTGGTTTGCATATCGTCGGGGAAGGTTTTGAAGTAGTAGCTGCCGCGGGTGGCGACGCTGATAGCAACGTGCAGCACCGGTCCCACCAGCATGGCGATAAACGAGGCGTAAACCATCGGATAAAGGCCAAGCACGCCAGCCGCACCTATCGCGACAGCGGCACACAACGCAATTACGCCGGACGGGTTCCACATGCGAAGATACTCTTTGCGGAACTCCACAAAATCTGATGGCGCAAGGTGCAATACTTTGCGGCAGATAAAATAATCAGCCAGGATGATAAACACCCAGGTGTTGGTGAGGATACCGGTGATTGACAGGAAGGTGCCGGTATACTGGAGAATGTTGCAGATATAGAACACCACTCCGAGCAGCCAGACCAGAACCATCCACCATTGGCGCCCCGGACGACAGTTAAACGCCATGTCCATCGTATTCGACAGCGCAATCGACCCCGAGTAGAGGTTGAGTACGTTGATACGGATCTGGGTGATTACCGCAAACAACACCCCGGTCAGGCCAATAATCAGCGGGAACACGAAGCCTGGGTCGAGCGCCAGCGACCAGACATTGTCCCCCTGGATGTGCGGCATTAATGTGTAGGCCATAAACGCGCCGAACAGCATGACCACCACAATCGGGAGCAGCATACCCAGCATGATGGCAGCCGTCCCTTTATGGCTGATGCCAGGACGGGCAAAGCGGCCATAATCGGTGGCCATCAATCCCTGAAATACAATCTGTCCGTTAGCCATGTTCATCACCAGCCACAGCGCGTTACTGTCGTTCTCCGCTTTTGGCTGCCAACCGCTGAAACTCACCGCCGGGTAGTGGTGCGTTAATTGCCAGATACAGAATCCAAACATCAGGATGAAGATGGGTACTCCCCAGGTTTGCAGAAACTGCATCGACGACATGCCTTTCCAGACAAACCAGATTGCCGCCAGCCCCATCAACGCAAAGATGGCGATCCCCGTGAAAGAGTTGACCGGAACGCCGGCGTAGTTGGCGATGGCGTGAGAAACGATGGTGCCTTCGAACAGGAAATAGAAAATGAAATTAACGGCGTAAATCAGCGAGGTGAATGCTGACCCCATATAGCCGAACCCCAGTCCGCGCGTCATCAGGTTGAGTGAAAGCCCCTCGTTACTCGCCATCTTCATAATGCAGGAGCCAATTAAGGTGGCGAACACCACCATATAACCCATAGGTAACAGCAGCATTGGCCAGCCGACCTGGTAACTCATATCGGCGCCAAGGCTGAACCAGAACATGGCCGTAGAATTACCCAACAACACCAGAATGATGGCCGGAATGGGCCAGCGATAATGCGAGGGTACGCGGCCAACCGCATAATCCTCAACAGCTTCTGCTTCGGTGATATCTTGTGGCCCCTGAAACCATTCTTTTAACTTGCTCATAGATTTTTTCCCCAAAAAAAAGCCCCGCCGACAGCATTGCCGGCAGGGCTTCTTCGCCTGAAATCGATGTACTGGAGTGGCTATTGGCCACAAGCCGCTTGCCAAGCTACGGTGCCTGTTCCTGCAATGCAGGATGCGGTACAGATGAAAAGCAATAAATGCGCCAGTTTTTTAAAACGGCATTTTCAGCAGGAAACAGAAAAGCTGGAAAGTTGAACATGCATTATGGCAGTGCAAAACGCACCACCACGATACAGACCGACCCAACAGTTTGCGCTGTGCGGCGCCTCAAGATGCTGCAACGGATGCGTTCGCCTATCTGCACGCAAGCAACATCCTGCAGTTCCCGGCCGATGCCGTGGTGAACTTCGGCTACCACCGTGCAGTTGACGTTGTTTTCCGCACTCCGTCGGGTATAGGTACCCCCGCCACTGCAATTTCAATGTCAGCATCATCAAACACGATCAACGGGGCGTTGCCGCCCAGCTCGAGACTGAGACGTTTAATGCTGTCGGCACTTTGCTGCATCAGTAGTTGACCAACCCGGGTAGAGCCGGTAAAGGAGATTTTCCGCACCGTTCGGCTCGAGGTTAACGTCTCCCCGACATGATGATCGCGAGATCGTCGGCATGGGCAATAATCAATTGGTGCCATTTTTCCAGCAGCTCAGCTCGAGTCGCATTGGGTGTTTTTCCCCAGGCAACGCGCACCGTTTCGGCATACGCTATTGCCCGCTCCGTCTCCGCCTTTCCAGCGCCGGAATGGTCGCAATGGTTTCGCCAGTGGCAGGATCGGTTACCGGCAGTGTGGCACCCTGTTGTGCGCCCCGCCAGTGTCCGGCAAACAGCGCCTGCTGGCGCAGTAAATCGCTATCTTTCAGCTGTAGTCGTGACATAACATCCCCTTGTGATCGGCTGATTCCACTTTAACGCGGTGGGTCAGCGCAGGATATTGTTGTGCGGAGCCAGAAAGATTTGGATGGGAATTTTTAACCGCGAAAAGAAATTTTATGCCGTGCGGGATGAAGCGCATCGACAGAACGCTCTTCAGGTTTAAACCTGGCAGCCGCTCAACGGTATTGCCGGGTAATATCAAAGGATCTGGAAAACTAAATTTTGCCCAAGAGCGTACCCCCACGCCCCCGAGCAAGATAGCTTAACTTTATTTTCGTTGCCTGGCATGCGATTGTTAGTTATTAACAATACGTGTAATATCTAAATGGATTTGCCATAAATAATAACGCAACAGAGAGTTAAAAGAAACATATCCAAAAAGCATCAAGAAAGCAGTCAGGCTGATATCTTAGGGTTAACACCCTTATTAATATCTGCTACAGTTCTGTCTCTCGCTATCGTTACAACCTTAATCCTGCCGAGCTTCATCTTTATTTACCGCTATTCAGCCCCCCGACATAATTAATTTTCCCAACACCTATAGAAGACATCCACAACAAGTAAGGATGAAAAACACTTTTTCATCTATGAATTAAGAATGTTTTCCGCAGGAAACAATGCCCCAATATGCCAGAATAATGTTGCTGAATTTAAAAGGAATACTTCCTGACGCTTTCTGGCGGTACCTGTGGCCTCGCGCAGGCAGCGCAGGGCTGGTACAGACCGCGGTCTTTACTCGCCAACAGACCCCGTTCGCTGGCCAGGGCCCAGGCGGCGGTGCGCAGGGGAATATCCAGCGTCTGCGCCAGGAGCTCAAAAAGGCCCCCTTTTCAAATCCCCATCACTTCCCTCGGTAACCGGCTCATCCTCATTCCGCCTTCCGGCCTCACCACGACAGTCTCACTAAATGCCAGTCCGGCCGCCGAGGTATACATATGAAATACCATATTTTCTTCAAGCCTCCAGTCTGCCGCCGGGGTGAAGCAGCGTGAGAAATCGCTCGGACGTGGCGTACGGGTGTAAAGCCCGAGCGCGTAGCCGGTGACGTTGCCGTAGTCGGCGCGTAACCCGGCGGCGAGCACGGCGTTGCGTAAAATCGCATCGACGCCACGGGCGTTTGCGCCCGGTTTCATGGCGGCGATCTGCGCATCCTGCAGGGCAATCAGCTGGCGGGCGATGCGTTGTTGCTCCGGGCTGATACCGCCGGGGATAAACGGGCGCATCAGGCGGGCGCTGTAATGTTTTACCTTCGGGATCAGTTCCACATGCAGGATGTCGCCGTCCTGAATAATGTCCTCATGCGTCTGCGCATGCAGAAAACCGCTGTCTCCGGCGGAACGGACGATCGGACCGGTTTCGCCGGTATCAGCACCTTCAGAAAGAAAAATCTGAGCCGCCAGTGCGGCAACATCCCGCACGCGCCAGCCCGCTTTCACCTGCGCTTTCAGCGCCAGAAACGCGGTATCCGCAATGTCTGCTGCCTGCTGAAGAAGGTCCAGCTCATACGGAAATTTCACCTGCCGCAAACGGTCGCTGACACCCGGCATCGGTCGCCAGACGGCATCGGGTAAGCATTCGGAAAGCCGCTGCCAGCTATCCACCGTCATACCGTACGAACGAGTATCCGCGCCAAGACGACAGTCGCGATAGCCGCGTGAAATCAGGCTTTGCGCCACACTCTTCCATGGGTCCTGATGGTCAGCATAAGTGACAATATCATGGAAACAGCTCCCCTGGCGGCAAGGCGCTTCATCGAGATCGCGCAATACCATCCACGGCTCGCCGCTCAGTGGCACCAGACAGGCGCGGTACATCGTTTCCGATACGGTAAAACCGCTCAGCCACGCCAGCAGCTCACCGCTGTCGACCAGCATCACTTGTGCGTCCGCCATGCGCATGGCGTCACGCAGGCGGCCCAGTGCCGCCAGATTCACGGGCATCGACATCCGTTTATCCTCTTTCAGGCTTCAGCCGGCTGACAAATTTCGAGGATTGCCAGCAGGTAAACCCGCACGGTATCAAGGAAATCTTTAATGTGGACCCGTTCGTCCGGCATGGTGTTGAACTTACCACCGGGCCCGCACACCACGCCTTCCATGCCCAGCATCTGGTAGAAATGCGCGGCGTCAGTGCCATAAAACGCCGGCGGCGTAATGACACCGGTTGGTTGTTGTTCACCGCGCACTGTCTGATACGCACGGTTTACCGCTTTAACGATCGGGGATCCCGGCGACACTTCGAACGGCAGCATGGTCGGGCGATGACGTTTACCGTCATCAAACAGTTCCGCCTGCAGGCCGGGAAATTCGCTGCACAGGTTATCGAGCAACGCCTGCAAATCGGCCAATACGGTGTCGACCGTTTGCCCCGGTGAAAAACGCGCAGACCCGCTGAGACGCACAAAATCAGCGACCTGCGGCGGACGCCATTCTTCTAAATCACGTCCCAACGCACCGTGAATGGTGCCGATATGGCCGCGGTTAATTTTGCGGTGATCGTCCGTTTCCGCGCCGGTAAAGGTGATGTTGTTGATTTGCGGGATCAACCTGATGGCCGCCTGAATCGCATCAACCGCTTCTTCACGTTTTGAAAGATGCCGCGTGTCGCCGGTCAGTTCGATGGTGAACATCAGCGATCCGGCGTGCATGGTCATCGCCTGCACATCGGTCGGTTCTGAGTTAATAAAATAATCGGCTTTGATGCCCTGCTCTATGGCCGCAATGGTGCCGATCCCGCCCTGCAATTCACCGACCACATACGTCAGGATCACATCGCCTTTGAGTTTTACGCCGTTGTCGATCAGCGTTTTCAGCGCGCAGAAATAGGCCGCATCACCGGCTTTCATGTTGGAAACGCCGATGCCGTAAATGAACTCGTCATCGATTTTTCCTTCCCAAGGATCCACCGTCCAGCCTTCGGTCACCGGGTTGGTGTCGAGATGGCCGTTGAACAGCAGACTGTGGCCGCCGCCCTCGCCGCGCAGCGTACCGATGGCATTCAGGCGCTCGCCCGGCACCGGTTGCAACTGCGTCTCGAGCCCGAGCATCTGCATCTGGTTGGCCATATATTCCGCCAGCTTGCGCTCGCCGTCTGTCTGGCTGTAACTCTTGTGCTGCACCATACGCGCCAGAAAGTTCAGGCAATATTCATCGTCAATGGTGGCCAGTAATTGTTGAGAATTCATGTGTAACCCTTTCAGTTTCAAAGATGTTCTGTGAGGGCCGTTTCAGGCGTATGCACCGCCGCCAGCAACGCCTTCGTATAATCATGACTGGCGTGTTGCGTCATGGCATCGCCCGGCAGCACTTCCAGCAAATCCCCGCGATACATCACCGCCACGCGGTGTGCAATCTGGCGGATCAGGTTCAAATCGTGGGTAATAAACAGATAAGCGGTGCCGTAGCGACGGCGCAGTTCCAACAATAATTCGATGACCGTTGCCTGCACCGAGACATCAAGTGCGGCGGTAATTTCATCGCAAATCACCAGCTCGGGCGGATGCGCGAACGCCCTGGCAATCGCTACGCGCTGCTTCTGGCCACCGGAAAGTTCATGCGGAAAACGTCGGGCGAAGCCGGCAGGAAGACGCACATCTTCCAGCAAACGCGTTACCGCCTGCACTTCGGTTTCACCTTCCGGCAAACCGTAGAGCCGCAACGGACGGGCGATGATCTCGCCGATACGCTGACGTGGATTGAGCGAGGCATCCGGATGCTGGAAAATCATCTGCACGCGGCGGCGGTAGTCTTCGTTCATTTCCGCACGGCCGGACAGGTTGTAACCGTTAAAATCCACTTTGCCGCTGAACGGCACCAGGCCGGTCAGCGCTTTCGCCAGCGACGATTTACCGGAGCCGGACTCGCCCACCACGCCGACGATTTCCCCGCAATGCACCGTCAGGCTGATATCCGATGCGGCCCGGGTTTTGCCGTTTTCACGACGGAACAGCCGGTCCAGCAAACCGTGGCGTCCGTAATCGATGTTGATGTTTTGCAGGCTGAGTAACGGCTGAGCTGAAACTGGTGCGGCGTCCGTCAGACGATGCGCGGGATCAGGAACAGCCGCCACCAGCTTTTGCGTGTAAGCATGCTGCGGCGAGAGAAACAGCGAACGCGCGGTGGCCTGTTCAACGATATGGCCTTTTTCCAGCACGCAGACACGGTCTGCCACCGCCGACACCAGCGCCAGATCATGCGAGATGTACAGCGAGGCGACGCCGGTTTCTTCACGCAGACGAGCAAACAACGCCAGAATTTGAGCCGAACTGATGACGTCTAGCGCGGTCGTCGGTTCATCAAAAATCAGACATTGCGGCTCGCAGGCAAAGGCCGTGGCGATCAGTACGCGCTGTTTTTCACCGCCGGAAACCTGATGCGGATAACGCTTCATCATCGCCGCCGGATTTTTCAGCTCGACGTTGCCAAGCAACTCAATACCCAGCTCCAGCGCCTGTTTGGCGTCAAGCCCGCGATGGCGGATCAGCACTTCTGTGACCTGCTCACCCAGCGTCAGCGTAGGATTCAGCGAAGCGCCCGGATCCTGAAAAATCATGCCCAGCTTGCCACCGCGCAGGTTTTCCAGTTTTGGCGCGGACATCTGGCATAAATCCTCACCCGCCAGCAGAATGCGCCCGCTGCGTTCCCGCGCATTCGTCGCCATGTAACGCATAACCGACCAGCCCAACGTGGTTTTACCCGAACCGGATTCCCCGACCAGCCCGACCACTTCGCCGCGCTGCACGCTGAGTGAAATGTCCTGCAAAACCTGCAACGGCGCAGCGTGAGGCAACAGATAATCGAGGCTGTAATTTTCTATCGCTAATACGGCATCGCTCATCAGTGGCTCCTCGGGTTAAGCGCATCGCGCAGGCCATCGCCCAGCAGGTTAAAACCAATCGCCACCAGCGCGATCGCCACACCTGGGATCAGCATCATCCACGGCGCATTAAAGAAATAGGCCCGGGCTTCCGAGACCATCAATCCCCATTCCGGCTCAGGCGGTTGTGCGCCGAGGCCGAGAAAACTCAGTGTGGCAAACAGCATGATGGCGAAGGCCACGCGGATAGTGGCTTCCACGATGATTGGCGCGACAATATTGGGCAGCATTTCACGCAAAATGATGTAGTACGTGGCTTCACCGCGGGCAATCGCCGCGCTGACGTAATCCTGCTGACGCGCTGCCAGCGAGACGCTGCGGGCGATACGCACCATGCCGGGCACAAACGCGATAGTGATCGCCAGCACCGCATTGAAACTGCTTTGCCCCAAGGTGCTGACAATCAGCAGCGCGAACAACAGGCTCGGGATCGACATCACCGCGTCCATGGTGCGCATAATGGCTTCGTCCGTTTTGCCGCCCAGGTAGGCGCTGGCGGTGCCGATCACCGCCCCGATCACCATTGACATCAGAGTCGCCAGCAGTGAAAGCACAATGGTGGCGCGGGCACCGACCATCACACGGCTGAAAATATCGCGCCCGAGCTGATCGGTACCGAACCAGTGTTCTGCCGAAGGTGCTTTGTAACGCGCCAAAATCGAAATCGATTCCGGATCATAAGGCGCGATATGCGCCCCGCCGCACACCATCAGCGCAGCCACCACGAGAATAAACAACCCGACAGCGCCCTGCGGCGAACGGATTAAATGCTTCATCACATCACGCATAACTGATCCGTTTATCGAGGAAAACATAGGCCAGATCGGCCAGGAAATTGACGACGGAATAGGTCGCGGCAAGGATTAACACCCCGGCCTGAATGGTCGGTAAATCCCGTGCCTGAACGGCCACGATCAGCTCGCGACCAATCCCCGGAATAGCGAAAATCTCTTCCACCACCACGATACCGCCAAGCAGATAACCGACGTCGAGCGCCACAATGGTGATGGTCGGCAGCAGGCCGTTACGCAGCGCGTGACGCCACAAAATCCTGCGGCGCGACAAGCCTTTGAGATGTGCGGCGCGGATATAATCGGTCTGCAACACATCGACCATCTCCGAGCGCACCATGCGTGAAACGTGCGCCACCAGAATCATGGCTACCGTCACCGACGGCAGGATCAGATGGCTGACGCCACTCAGGAAATCCTCCGTCAGCGGCACATAACCGGTCGCAGGCAGGATTTGCCAGACATCGGCAAACAGCAGCAATAGCAATGTGGCGGTAACAAATTCCGGAAAAGAAATGCCGACATACGACAGCACGCTGACCAGCATATCGGCCAGTTTCCCGCGCCGGACTGCCGCCCAGATCCCCAGCGGAATCGCTACCACCAACATCAGCAACAGCGCACACACCGCCAGCAGCAGGGAGCGCCCCAGTGCAGCCATAATGGTGGGTGCCACCGGCAAACCGTTACGCATCGACACGCCGAAATCGCCGTGCAGCACGCCGCGCAGCCAGTGCCAGTATTGCAGCCACGCCGGGTCATCGAGCCCGAGACGCGCACGCACGGCGGCCAGCGCTTGCGGCGTGGCGTTTTGCCCCAGCAGGGTTACGGCTGCATCCGCCGGCAATAACTGCGTAATGCCAAAAACCAGCAGCGACACCACCAGCAGGGTGTAAATCACCAGCATGAAACGTTTGAACAGATAACTCGCCGTCACTATCAATGCCCCCTGCTATTTTCGGGTCGGGGCTTTCGCCGTCAGCCACACATGATCAAGACGGAACACCGCACCACGCGGATGCAGCCGATAACCGGCGACGTAATCGCGCCCTGCTGCCAGCAAATCGAAGAACACCGGGATCAGCGACGGCACATCGTCGTGCATCAGTTTTTGCGCCCTGCCGTACAGTTCGGTACGTTTTGCCGGATCGGCGGTTTCACGCGCCGCTTTCACCGCGGCATCGAATTCGGCGTTGTTCCAGCGGGTTTCGTTCCAGGAGGCCGTCGAGGTGTAAAGCAGGGAAAAAACGGCGTCAGGCGTTGGCTGCATGTTGTAGAAACCGACATAAAAATTGCCTTTTTTCCACACCTGATCGAGATACGTGCTGTGTGCCATCGTCTGCACGTTAATGCGAAAACCGCCCGGTTTGGCCATTTCACGCAACGCAATCCCAAGCTGGGTGCGGGTGGACGGTTTATCAGAAGCGATCAGCGTCAGATCTAATCCGTCGGGATAACCGGCGTCTTTCAGCAACGCTTTGGCTTTGGCGTAATCCGGCTCTTTCAGCGGCTCATTCAGGTAATACGGATAGGCCGTGTTGAGCGGGGTATCGTTACCTGCCGTGCCGTAGCCTTCGGCAACAAAATCCACCGTGGCTTTGCGATCCACACACAGCGCCAGCGCCTGACGCACGCGCACATCATTGAATGGTTTGGTGTCACACCCCATGTTCACGTTGAGGAACTGACCGGACGGCACGCGCAGCGGCACTATGCCGGAGGATTTGGACAGCCGTGCAAATTCGGTAGAGGCGGCGGAAAGCATCAGATCGGTGTCACCGGCAATCAGCGCCGAGCCTTCAGCAATGGCATCCGGATAGACCACCACTTCAACGCGGTCCAGATGCGGGCGCGACGGATCGTAATAATGCGGATTGCGCTCAACCACAATCAGGCGCTCAGGGTCAAACGACACCAGTCTGAATGGCCCCGTGCCGATGGCCTCTTTGCTCAGGCGCTCAAGCTGTCCGCCCGCAATCGCCGCAGGAATAATCTTCGCATCGGGATACGCCAGCATTACCGGCAGATCGGCATAAGGGCCGTCGGTGCCAATCACTACGGTGCCGGCATCCGGTGCGGTCACGGTTTTGATCGGGCCGATATTGTGCTGGCCGGGTGAGGCATTGTTCGGGTCGAGAATGGCATTCAGGCTGGCCACAACGTCAGCAGAGGTGCAGGCAGAACCGTCGTGGAAACTGAGGTTTTTGCGCAGGATAAAGGTCCACTGCGTCAGGTCATCGTTGACTTTCCAGGACTCGGCTAAATCCGCTTCGGCTTTCATGTCCTGCGTCAGGCGGGTCAGGCCGCTGTACAGCAATTCTGCTATCAGATATTCCGGATTGACGCGCGCCTGCTGCGGATTAAGCATGCCTGCCGCCTGGTCAACACTGATGCGCAGTACGCCGCCTTTGCGCGGTGAACCGCTGGAACCGGTGGCGCTGGACACGGCAGCGGAAACATGACCCGACCACGGCAACATCGCCGCGCCGGCGAGAATGGTGGTTCCTGCGATAAACTGACGGCGGTTAACGCCTTTCATTGCACACATTATTAAACCCTCTCTGCGGGATTCGAAAAGCCCTGGATTGGCGAATTTTCCGTGGGAGTAAAATCGGCCGCTAAATAAGCAAGAATTGATTGCGATAACGCGACGACGTCCTGCATCGTTGTGTATTCGTCCGATGCATGGATACGGTTTTCCGGCCGGGCGAGTCCGCCGAGTAGAATTTCCTGAATGCCTGCCTGCTGAACCCAGCCCATATCGGAACTGGTGGAAGAACCCCAGACAGCGAAATCGTTTGCGCGAAAGCCGAAACCCCGGCTAAGTGCCGCGAGCCAGCGTGGCCAATGCGGACCGGTTGGATCACTGACCGGTGCCAGATGGCCGATCAGGTGATATTCCACCGCCAGCGCCGCGGAGCCTTTCATTGCCTGCCCGATACAATCCGTGAGCTCTTTAAGGACGATTTCAAACGGTTCTTCCGGCGAATAGCGGCGGTTAACCAGCAGTTCAAAGCGTGCGGGTAGGGTTGAACCTTTGCTCCCCCCCTGCGCGGCAGCCAGCGTGAGACGTGACGTAAGCGGACGCCCTTCGAAATGTGGCGGCGCAGGCATGGCGGAGGCACGTTGTTCGACATCGAGTTTCAGCGCGTGCAGCGCATTCATCAGCGGCAGGCTTTCTTCAATAGCATTAATGCCACCGACCGGGTCGCCGGAATGCGCAGAACGGCCGGTGATACAAATTTTGAGGTCGATGCTGCCGAAACAGCCGCCCCAGATACGCGGCACCGCCCCGCCGTTAAAGCTGAGCATGTGGCCGGAAAATAATTTTTGTTCCGCCAGATACCGCACGCCGGGATACAAGCCGCCTTCCTCATCGGTACACAACAGCAAAACCGGATTAAATTTCAGTGCCAGTGCGTGGCGTTGCGCGGCGCGAATGGCCGCGAGCGTTGCCACAATCGTGCCTTTCATATCAGCGGCACCGCGACCGATCAGTTTGCCGTCCGCACAGGTCAGCGCCAGCGGCGGGTGATTCCAGCCATCGCCAGCGGGTACGGTATCGACGTGGAAATAGAGATTACAGGCTTCCGCCGCACTGCCCGGCAATGTAGCAATCACATTGACCCGCTCGCCCTGCGCGCCGCCGTCCGGTGTTTGCCATAAATTTTCCGGCACACTGACGCGCTGGCAGGAAAACCCCATGGGTTCGAGCAAAGACTCCATCAGGCTGGCAAATGCCGGATAACCGGTACCCGGCGGGAAGCAGGTATCGACTGCCAGCATCTGGCTGAGATCCTGTAAAATGGCGGCTTCGTCCTGCCGGATGGAGTCCAGCGCAATTTGCAAACTTCCTTCGCACGACATGCTATACTCGCCTCACTATATTTCTATATAGTTTATAGATAAAACAGATACCCATTCAGGTCAATAGGTAATCAGGTATGACACAACAAAATAAAGCAGAGCAGGACGCTTCTCCTTTTGGCCGGTTAAGCGAAAGGGAATCCGCGCCGTTATATGAAGTGGTGAAACGTCACATCAGCGAATCCATCCTGATTGGCGAGCTGCCGCCGGGCACGGTTTTGCCGAGCGAAAACGCGCTGGCAACGGACTTCGGGGTTTCGGTGGGTACGGTACGAAAAGCGCTCTCGGCGCTGACAACGGAAGGCATGCTGATGCGGCGTCGCAAGACCGGCACCGTCGTCACCGGTTGGGCACCGCTGCACAATCTCAGTTATTTTTTCCAGTATTTCCGCCTGCATGGCCGCGATGGGGCGCTGCTGAATTCCGAGACTATTTTGCTCGATCATCAGACAGGTCAGGCCAGCGCCCGTGAAGCCGAAAAGCTGCAAATTGACGACGGTGCACCGGTTATCCGCATCCGTCGTTTACGTCGGGTTAAAGGCATTCCCGCCATGCACGAACGGCTGGTGTTACCGGCTGAACGCCTGCCGGACTTCCCTGCCGCCGGTGATTTGCCTTCGCTGCTGTACCGTTTTCTGCTGGAAAAGTACGGCGTCCGCGTGGCGGCCGTGCGCGAGCAGCTGATCGCAGAAATGGCCGATGCCGACGATCTGAAATGGCTGGAACTCGAAGCCCCGCATGCGGTGATGGTGATCGACGAAGTGTCGTTTGATCAAAGCGCCGTGCCGGTGATCATGGCGCACCACAGGTTTAGCACGGATCACTTTATGTATGTGAATGAGATTCGGTAGTGGCAGGGTGCGGCTACAAAGGGGCCGCTTTAAAACCAACTTCAAGGGCAAGGTCAAGACCCTGGCATGCACGGACTTGGCCCAGGAAGTCTATATGGAGGAGTAACTTAAGGCGAAATTCTCTGCCTTCGAATCCTGCACGTCTATAAGCCAGGATTTAGATTTCCAGTTGTAGTAAGTCGCCTCAGAGATACCGACCTCGCGGCAAACATCCTTAACAGTTCGTCCGGCTTCAACGGACTTAATCACGGCGATGAGCTGATACTCAGTAAAATGGGCTTTACGCATAGCGATCTCCTTCGTTTGGCAGATTGAGTATGCCGGAAGATCTCTAAAAGTGAATGGTTCGATTATGCGGGATACTTACACTATGAGCTTTAGAGAGGTTTTAAGCCGTGATTGGCGGCATCGTCTATCAAGTTGGATTATCGCAGTTTGAGAGGTGGAGCTACTGCCAGCAAGAGGGTATGATCTCTAACCAATCAACACACCTGTCGCGACAGGTGAGCGTGTAGTTCAATGGTAACAATCAGAGAGGCAACGCCTCTGTAGAGGGCTATTTTAGCTGGATAGTGTAGCTAAAAGAGAACTTGGAGCGGGTGAAGGGAATCGAACCCTCGTATGCAGCTTGGGAAGCTGCCGTTCTACCATTGAACTACACCCGCATCGGTGTGCGACTGGCATTATAACCGGTTATCGGCACCGGGCAAGCGAAGATGGCGCGTAACTGCCGATGTTTTAAGCAGTTAGCGTGCCGGCCCGTTATCGCAGCGAAAAAAAACCGGCACAGTCGCCCGTGCCGGTTTTTTCACGCTAAGCGAGGTTACTTCTGCGGGCGCATCGCCGGGAACAGAATCACGTCGCGGATGGTGTGGCTGTTGGTGAACAGCATCACCATGCGGTCGATACCGATGCCCAGACCTGCGGTCGGCGGCAGGCCGTGCTCCAGCGCGGTCACGTAGTCTTCGTCGTAGAACATCGCTTCGTCGTCGCCGGCGTCTTTGGCGTTCACCTGGTCGGCGAAGCGCTGCGCCTGATCTTCGGCGTCGTTCAGCTCGGAGAAGCCGTTGCCGATTTCACGGCCGCCGATGAAGAACTCGAAGCGGTCGGTGATTTCCGGGTTCACGTCGTTACGGCGCGCCAGCGGAGACACTTCCGCCGGGTACTCGGTGATGAAGGTCGGCTGAATCAGATGGCTTTCCGCCACCTCTTCGAAGATCTCGGTCACTACGCGGCCCAGACCCCAGCTCTTCTCAACCTTGATGCCGATGGATTCGGCGATGGCCACCGCTTTACCCATGTCGGCCAGGTCTGCCAGATCGGTTTCCGGACGGTATTTCTTGATGGCCTCGGTCATGGTCAGCTTTTCAAACGGCTTGCCGAAATCGAACACTTCGTCGCCGTACTGCACCTGGCTGTTGCCCAGCACTTTCTCGGTCAGGGTGCGGAACAGCGATTCGGTCAGCTCGATCAGGTCTTTGTAATCCGCGTAGGCCATATAGAGTTCCATCATGGTGAACTCTGGGTTATGGCGCGGGGAAACGCCTTCGTTGCGGAAGTTGCGGTTGATTTCGAACACCCGCTCAAAGCCGCCGACCACCAGGCGCTTCAGATACAGTTCCGGCGCGATGCGCAGGTACATGTCGATGTCCAGCGCATTGTGGTGGGTGATGAACGGACGCGCGGAGGCGCCACCCGGGATCACCTGCATCATGGGGGTTTCGACCTCCATGAAGCCGCGTTCCACCATGAAGTTGCGGATCGCCGCCATCACCTGAGAACGCACCTTGAAGGTGTTGCGCGATTCTTCGTTGGCGATCAGGTCCAGGTAACGCTGGCGATAACGGGTTTCCTGATCGGCCAGGCCGTGAAACTTGTCCGGCAGCGGGCGCAGGGCCTTGGTCAGCAGGCGCAGTTCGGTACAATGGATCGACAGTTCGCCGGTCTTGGTTTTGAACAGCTTGCCGCGCGCGCCGAGGATATCGCCCAGGTCCCACTTCTTGAACTGCTCGTTGTAGACGCCTTCGGCCAGATCGTCGCGCGCCACATACAGCTGAATGCGGCCGCCCACGTCCTGCAGGGTGACGAACGATGCCTTGCCCATGATGCGGCGGGTCATCATGCGGCCCGCCACGGTGACTTCTACGCCCAGCGCTTCCAGCTCTTCGTTTTCTTTGTCGTCATAAGCGGCGTGCAGCTTGTCAGACGTGGCGTCGCGACGGAAATCGTTCGGGAACGCAATGCCGTTGTCGCGCAGGCCGGCCAGCTTCTCGCGGCGGGACTGCAGCTCGTTATTGAGATCCAGCGCCTGATCGGCGCCCTGTGGTTGTTGCTCAGACATTTCTGTTCCTCATAACCCGGCTTTCAAACTTGCCTCAATGAATTTGTCCAGGTCGCCATCCAGTACGGCCTGCGTGTTACGCGTTTCAACGTTGGTGCGCAAATCCTTGATGCGGGAGTCGTCCAGCACGTAAGAGCGGATCTGGCTGCCCCAACCGATGTCGGACTTGTTGTCTTCCATCGTCTGTTTATCAGCATTTTTCTTTTGCATCTCAAACTCGTACAGCTTGGCTCGCAGCTGTTTAAACGCTTGATCCTTGTTCTTATGCTGAGAACGGTCGTTCTGGCACTGCACCACGATATTGGTTGGCAGGTGGGTAATACGCACCGCGGATTCGGTTTTGTTTACGTGCTGGCCGCCAGCACCGGAGGCGCGGTAAACGTCGATACGCAGGTCCGCCGGGTTGATTTCGATATCGATATCGTCGTCCACTTCCGGGTAGATGAACACCGAGCTGAACGAGGTATGACGACGGCCGCCGGAATCGAACGGGCTCTTGCGCACCAGGCGGTGCACGCCGGTTTCAGTGCGCAACCAGCCGAACGCGTAGTCGCCGATAATCTTGATGGTGGCGGATTTCAGGCCCGCCACGTCGCCGTCGGACTCTTCGATCACTTCGGTCTTGAAGCCTTTGGCCTCGGCCCAGCGCAGATACATGCGCAGCAGCATGCTGGCCCAGTCCTGCGCTTCGGTGCCGCCGGAACCGGCCTGGATATCCAGGTAGCAGTCGGCGCTGTCGTATTCGCCGGAGAACATGCGGCGGAATTCCAGCTGATCCAGCTTGGCCATCAGCAGATCGAGCTCGGCGCCCGCTTCGTTGAAGGTTTCTTCATCGTCGGCTTCCACCGCCAATTCCAGCAGGCCGCTGACGTCTTCGCCGCCCTGCTCCAGTTGGTCGATGGTTTCAACGATGGCTTCCAGCGCCGCGCGCTCTTTGCCCAGCGCCTGTGCGCGCTCGGGTTCGTTCCAGACGTCAGGCTGTTCCAGCTCGGCGTTGACTTCTTCTAGGCGTTCTTTCTTGGCATCATAGTCAAAGATACCCCCTAAGAACGGCAGTCCGCTCGGACAGGTCCTGAATTCGGTTTTTTACCGGATTAATTTCAAACATGGTTTTTGCGTTCTTTTACGTTGATGTCGTCGATGGCGAAATGCCATTGGAACCGGTAATTCTAACGGATCCGGGCGGCAGTTTATAGCGAGTTGCTCAGTTTTTGTGGCGATCGGAAAGGAAGCCGGGGCTGGCTTTGCCAAACCCCGGATGATAGAGGACAAGTGTCAGCGCGGCCAAAGATGCTGGATCAGCAATTGCACGTTGCGGTTGCCGCGGAACTCGTTGACGTCGAGCTTGTAGGCCAACTCCACCTCGCGCACGCTGCTGTCCGGCCACAGCGCGGTGTCCACGTTGAAGGCGATGCCGTCGAGCAGCGGGCCGCCGCCGAGCGGCTCCACCATCAGCTTCAGGTGCTTCTCGCCCACCAGCCGCTGCTGCAGGATGCGGAACCTGCCGTCGAAGGTCGGCTCCGGGAACGCCTGGCCCCAGGGGCCGCCCTCGCGCAGCAGCTCCGCCGTGGTCAACGACAGCTCCTGCATCGCCAGCTCGCCGTCGGACCAAATCACCCCTTCCAGCATCGCCGGATCGAGCCACTCGCCCACCAGCTCGCCGAAGCGCTGGCGAAACTCGTCGAATTTGGCCTCTTCCAGCGATAGCCCGGCCGCCATCGCATGGCCGCCGAATTTCATCATCAGGCCGGGATTCAGCGTATCCAGCCGCTCCAGCGCGTCGCGCATGTGCAGGCCGGCCACCGAACGGCCGGAGCCCTTCAAAATGCCGTCCCCCGCCGGAGCGAAGGCGATCACCGGGCGGTGAAAACGTTCTTTGATGCGCGAAGCCAGAATGCCCACCACGCCCTGATGCCATTCCGGATGGTACATCGCCAGGCCGTAAGGCAGTTCGGTGCTGGTGCGCTCCAGCTGGTCGCACAGCTGCAGCGCTTCCACCTGCATGCCCTGCTCAATCTCGCGCCGCGTTTGATTCAACGCGTCAAGATCGTTGGCCAGCATGCGCGCCTGCGCGATGTCGTCGCTCAGCAGCAGCGCCACCCCCACCGACATGTCGTCCAGCCGTCCGGCGGCGTTGAGCCGCGGGCCGAGCGCAAAGCCGAGATCGTTGGCCGCCAGCTGGCGCGCGTCGCGGTTGGCGACCTCCAGCAGCGCGCGGATGCCCGGCCGGCATTTGCCGGCGCGGATGCGGTTTAGCCCCTGATACACCAGAATGCGGTTGTTGGCGTCCAGCGGCACCACGTCGGCAACCGTACCCAGCGCCACCAGATCCAGCAGTTCAGCCAGATTGGGCATCGCCAGGGCGCGCTGCTCGAACCAACCGCCGTCGCGCAGCCGGGCGCGCAGCGCCAGCATCAGATAAAAGGCGACGCCCACCCCGGCCAGCGATTTGGACGGGAACTCACAGCCGCGCAGGTTGGGGTTCACGATCGCCTCGGCCGCCGGCAGGGTGTCGCCCGGCAGGTGGTGATCGGTCACCAGCACCTGCATGCCCTTGGCGTGCGCCACGTCGACCCCGGCGTGCGAAGAGATGCCGTTATCGACGGTCAGGATCAGTTGCGCGCCGCGCGCCGCCGCCTGTTCCACCACTTCGGGGCTCAGGCCGTAGCCGTCTTCGAAGCGGTTCGGCACCAGATAATCGACGTCGCCGCCGCCCATGCTGCGCAGCGCCAGCACCGTCAGCGCGGTGCTGGTGGCGCCGTCGGCGTCGAAGTCGCCCACCACCATGATGCGCCGCCGGTCGGCCAGCGCCTGCTGCAGAATGCCGACGGCGTCGTCGATGCCGTCCAGCTGCTGCCAGGGCAGCATGCCCTTGACGCTGCGCTCCAGTTCCTGTTCGCCCTGCACGCCGCGCAGCGCGTATAAACGGCGCAGCAGCGGAGGCAGGCTGGCTGGCAGGTGGCTTTCGTCCGCCGCCGGTCGGCGGCGTAGTTGCGTTTTCATGCTCACCGGCGATTAACCACCGGCTTTGGTGGCGGCCTGATGCGCATCCAGCATGGCGGCCAGCTCTTTCGGCCCCTGATAGCCGGGGATCATCATGCCGTTCTCCAGAATGATCGCCGGAGTGCCCTGAATGCCGAACTGCACGCCCAGCGCGTAGTGTTTGCCGATGTCGGTTTTGCAGGTCGCCGGAGACACCGCGTCGCCCTTCATGGCGGCGTCAAACGCCTTGGCCTTGTCGGCGGTGCACCAGATCGACTGCATGTCTTTCTCGGCCTGAGACTCCAGCCCCTGGCGCGGGAACGCCAGATAACGCACGGTAATGCCCAGATCGTTATACTCTTTCATCTGCTGATGCAGCTTGTGGCAATAGCCGCAGGTAATGTCGGTAAACACGGTGATCACGTGTTTTTCCTTCGGCGCCTTGTAGACGATCATCTGATCTTTCAGCGCATCCAGCTTGGTGCCCAGCAGCTGATTGGTCACGTTCACCGGCTCTTTGCCGCTGACGTCGTACAGCGGGCCCTGCAGAATATGTTTGCCGTCTTCGGATACGTACAGCACGCCGCTGTCGGTCAGCACGGTTTTCAGGCCGCTGACCGGTGAAGGCTGCACGTCCGCCTGCTGAATGCCCAGGCTGCCGAGGGCTTTTTTGATGGCCGCGTCATCGGCGTGTGCCGCGCCGGATACCGAAGCCACCAGCAGGGAGAGCAGCATTAAACCTTTTTTCATTGTTCCAATCCTTTCGAACCCGGCGCGTCTAGGCGCGCGGGTGATGCTGTTGATGTAGCTGTTTCAGTCGTTCGGTCGCTACATGAGTATAAATTTGCGTAGTGGAGAGATCGCTGTGCCCCAATAACATCTGTACGACACGGAGATCGGCCCCATGGTTCAGCAAATGGGTGGCGAACGCGTGGCGCAACACGTGCGGCGACAAACGTTCGCTGTCGATGCCGGCAAGGATCGCATAGTGTTTGATGCGATGCCAGAACGTCTGTCGGGTCATTTGCTGGCAGCGGTTGCTGGGGAACAGCACGTCCAGCGTCTGCCCGTTGACCAGCCAGGGGCGGCCGTGTTCCAGATAGTTTTCGATCCAGTACACCGCCTCTTCGCCCAGCGGCACCAGCCGCTCTTTGTTGCCCTTGCCGATCACCCGCACCACGCCCTGCCGCAGGCTGACGTCGCTGAGGGTCAGCCCGACCAGTTCGGAAACCCGCAGGCCGGTGGCGTAGAGCACTTCGAGCATCGCCTTGTCGCGCAGCTCCAGCGGCTGATCGACGCAGGGAGCCTGCAGCAGGGCGTCGACCTGCGCTTCGCTCAGATCCTTCGGCAACCGCTGCGGCAGCTTCGGCGAAGCCAGCAGCGCGGTCGGGTCGTCTTCGCGCAGCTTCTCGCGGTACAGATACTGGAACAGGCGGCGCATGGCGCTCAGCAGGCGCGCGGAGCTGGTGGCCTTGTAGCCGCCGTCCACCCGTTCGGCGAGGAACGCCTGCAGATCCAGCGCTTCCGCCTGCAGCAGCGGGGTCTGGTGATGGTTAAGCCAGGCGACCAGCGCCTGCAAATCCAGCCGATAAGAGGCCAGCGTATTTTCCGCCAGATTGCGCTCGAGCCACAGCGCATCCAGGAATTGTTCAATCAGCGTATGGTCTTGCTGTTGCACGCGGTCCTCTCTTTGTTGCGTTTCCACCCGCGCCATTATGCCTTAAGCCGGCGCAAATCTGGTACACTCGCGGTAATTCTATGAACGGCAACATAACGGTTTAAACATGAAGATTGGTCTGTTTTACGGCTCCAGCACCTGCTACACCGAGATGGCGGCAGAAAAAATCCGTGAGATTCTGGGTGAAGACCTGGTCGACCTGCACAACCTGAAAGACGTCTCCCCCCAGTTGATGGAAGACTATTCCATCCTGATCCTCGGTATCCCGACCTGGGATTTCGGCGAGCTGCAGGAAGACTGGGAGGCGATTTGGCCGCAGCTGGCGGCGCTGGATCTGAAAGGCAAGATCGTCGCCATGTACGGCATGGGCGATCAGCTGGGCTACGGGGAATGGTTCCTGGATGCGCTGGGCATGCTGCACGATCAGATCGCGCCGCTGGGCGTACAGTTTATCGGCTTCTGGCCAATCGACGGCTTTGAGTTCACCAGCCCCAAACCGCTGAGCGCCGACGGCAAACACTTTGTCGGCCTGGCGCTCGACGAGGTCAATCAGTACGACATGAGCGAAGACCGCCTGCAGCAATGGTGCGAACAGATCCTGCTGGAGATGGAGCCGCTGCTGTAGCGGCCCCGGGCGCGTTCGGCGCGCCCGACCCCCCGGCTTACTTCCACAGCCGGAAACGCTGTTCGCCGCCGGTCGCCGCGTCCCCCGCCAGGCGCGCCGGATCGGCCACCCGATACCAGTCCAGCTTGCGCGTCAACAGCATGATCCCCGCCAGAATAGCGAACAACAGCCCGGCCCCCAGCGCCAGCGCGTTATCTTCCGACTGCAGCAGCAGATACAGCACGCCATACAACAGCAACAGGCTGGCGGCGAACAGCGCGCCGCGCAGCTTGCCGCGCAACACCGCGCTCAGATAGAAGGCGATCAGTCCGCTGCAGGCGATGCCGGCCAACAGATAGGCGACGGCAAAGCCGAGATGCTCGGAAAAAGCCAGCAAGATCAGGTAAAACAGCACCAGCGCCGCACCGACCAGCAGATACTGGATCGGGTGCACCCGCAGGCCGGTCAGGGTTTCGAACAGGAAGAACGCCATAAACGTCAGGCCGATGAACAGCACCGCGTACTTCACCGCGCGCTCGGTCAGTTGGTAATGATCGACCGGTTCGATCAGGCTGGCGCTGAACGCCGGCAGTTTGTCCTCATCGAGGATGCCATCGTCGTAATGGAAAGCGCTGTTGATATTGTTGGCGAACCAGGTGCTGCGCCAGCGGGCGCTGAAGCCCCGCTCCGTGATCTTGCGCTCATCCGGCAGGAAATTGCCGAGGAAGTTCGGGTGCGGCCAGTTGCTCTGCAGCCGCAGCTCGCTGCTGCGGCCCAGCGGCACCAGCGACAGGCTGCTGGTGCCCGCCAGCGTCAGGGTGAAGTCGGCGCTCAGCCCTCTTTTTGCAGCATCGCCAGCGTCAAGGGCGCATGAATGCCCTGCGGCAAGCCGTTGACGCCGGTACCGGGCTCAAACGCCACCGGCTGCGGCCCGCCCAGCGGGGAAATGCTCTTGATGCCGCGCGAATCGCTCAGCGCCACCAGCAGGAACGGCCGGCCGACGGTGACGTTGCTGCGCTGCAGGTCCGCCAGATCGGGCTGACCGAACTGCACCTTGAAGTTCAGCGGCCCCTGATAAACCTGAGTCTGATAGATGCCCAGCCTGCGCGCCTCTACGTTCGGCGTGCCGGCGACCTGCAGGGTTTCCGGCAGCAAATAGCGATGATGCCGCACCCGCTGCACCACCTTTTGCCCTTGGTCGTCCTGTTTCTCTTCCCGTTCGGTATAGGGGATGACGATCAGCGGGCCGAGAATGCGCTGCGCCCGGCTGGTGCTTTCGCTCACCTGGCCGACCACGCTTTGGCGATAGCCGCTGCGCTCTTCAATCACGTTCATCAACTGGCTGATGGGGATAATCATCAGGATCATCAGGCCCAGCAGGGTGGCTATTTTCCAAAACAATACCGATTTCATCATGTGCGCTCCTTGTAGGTAATAGCGCCACGATAAAACCCGCCGGTGAAATCAGGATGTGGTTGTGTGAAGGGACGGTGAAGTCACAGCGATAAAGTGAAGATGGCCTCTACGCCGTGCGGCCGGCGATTATGCAGGCTGATGCCGCCGCGATGCAGGCGCGCCACTTCCTGCACGAAATTCAGCCCCAGACCGCTGCTTTTCGGCCGATCGGCGCGCGCCAGCGAATAGAAGCGTTCGAACACCTTACCGATCGCGTAGTCAGGAATGCCGCTGCCGTCGTCGCAAACCATGATTCGATAGCGCTGCTCCCGCCGTTCGCCGCGCACGCGGATCGTACCGCCCGGCGGCGTGAAGTCGAGCGCGTTATCCAGCAGGTTGGTCAGCGCCTGGCTGAGCAGCAGCGCATCGCCGTTCAGCGTCGCCTCGGCCAGCGCCTCTACCTGCAACCGCACCTGGCGCTGCGCCGCCTGCGCTTCCTTGCCGGCCGCCGCCTGGCGCACCAGCGCCGCGATCGCCACCGGCGCCAGATCCAGCTCCGGCCGGCTCTCCAGCCGCGCCTGCACCAGCAGCTTGTCCACCAGTTGCTGAATGCGCGCGCTCTGCTGTTCGATATTGGTCAGAAAACGCCGGGCGGTCGCCGGCGGCGGCAGCTCCTGCAGCAGTTCCGCCGCGCCGCGTATCGCCGCCAGCGGGCTTTTCAGTTCGTGGGTCAGGGTATGCACGTATTGTTCGATGTAGGCTTTGCCCTCCAGCTTCAGCCGCATGCTTTCCAGCGCCTGCGCCAGCTGGGCCAGCTCGCGGCCGCCCATGTTGGGCAGCGGCGCGTCTTCGCCCTGCGCCACGCCGTCGGCGTAGCGCACCAGCCGGCCAATCGAACGGTTGATCCACCAGACGAAGGCCAGGCCTATCAGCAAGGCAATCCCCAACAGCAGCGCACCGGCCCACAGAATGCGCCGTTCGCTGCGCTTGATCACCGGCGCCATGGTGCTGTTGGGCTTGCCGACGCTGAGCACGCCGATGATTTTACCCTGTTCGATCACCGGCGCGGCCACGTACATCACCGAGCTGTTCTCGTCCTGCGGATCGCTGCGCGTGCTGCGGGCGCCGTACTGGCCGCGCAGCGTCAGGTGAACGTCGTTCCAGCGCGAGTAGTCCTGCCCCTGCGCCCGGCCGGCGGAATCGAAAATCACCCTGCCGCGCGCATCGGTGAGATACGCGTGATATTCGCTGCGATCCTTGCGAATGCCGGCGATATTGGCGCCGATCGGCCGCTGGTTCAATTGGGAGAAAGCCTGCGCCAGCTGGCCGTGCGACGCATCGCCCCGCCGCATGTCCTGCCGCGCGATCTGCGCCAGCAGGTTGGCGGTGTCGACCAAGGTGCCTTCGGTGGCGCGGCGCACGCCGGGCTTCACCTCCTGCACAAAGATGCTCAGTACGAAATAGCCCGCCACCGCCACGATCAGGAAGTATCCCAGCAGCAGCCGCAGGCCAATTTTCATGGCTGGCGGCTCACGCTGTAGCCCAGTCCGCGATGGGTATGAATCGGCGGTTCGCCGGGATCCACCGCGCGCAGCTTGGCGCGCAGCGTTTTGATGTGGGTATCGACGGTGCGATCCAGGCTCTCTTCCGCCTGCGCCCAGACGCAGTCCATCAACTGCTGGCGCGAGAACACCCGCCCGGGCGCCAGCAGCAAGGTTTTCAGCAGTAAAAATTCGTAGCGGGTCAGCGACAGCGGCCGCTGATGGTAACTGATGGTCGCCGCCTGTTCGTCGAGCATGAAGGGGCCGAAATGATACGGCGCGGCCTGCTGCAGGCGCTGCTGCTTGTGCAGACGGCGCAGAATGGTGCGCACCCGGGCGCTGACTTCGCGCGGGGAAAAGGGTTTGGCGACGTAGTCGTCGGCGCCGATCTCCAGCCCGATCAGCCGGTCTACCTCATCGCTGCGGGCGGTCAGGAACAGCACCGGCAACTCCGCCGCTTGAGCCAGCAGGCGGCGGCACAGTTCGAATCCGTTGATGTCCGGCAAGCCGACGTCGAGGATCGCCAGCGCCGGTGCCCCCTGCGCCAACGCCTGCAGCGCCGGTTCTCCGCGTTCGAACCAGCGCACCTGAAAGCCTTCGCTCTCCAGGGTGTAAATCAGCGTATCGGCGATACTGGGCTCATCTTCCACCAGCCAGAGCAGGGGTTTCATCAGGCGTCCTCGTCATCGCCGGCCGGCGGATACAGCAACAGCTGGCGCAGATGCCGCCACTCTTCCTTACCCATGCTGTCCGAGGCCAGCCACAGCCGGCGGCGCTTTTTGCCCGCCAGCGGCTGCAGCGTCAGCAGCATGCCGTAGCCGAGCATCCAGGGCTTTTTCGCCAACCGCCATTCGCGGCCGTGCCAGCTGAAACGCCGGTCCGCCAGCAGGCGCAGTTCTCCCTGCGCCGCGGCGATGCGCTTCTGGCTGCGGATGCATTGAAACACCACCAGCGTCAACAGCACCAGCCAGATCGGCCCGTAGCCTTCCGGCCATGGCGAAATCAGGATCAGCAGTATCAGAATGCCGTGCGTCAGCAGCGAAAATAACTGGGTGCGCCAGGAAATGCGGACGTCACATCGCCACTGGGCCACGGTCTTTATTTCGCGTTTGGATCAGGGTCACCATTCTCTGCAGCTCGCTGTCCTGCGGCGCGCCATGATTCATCAGCCAGTTGAACAGATCGGGATCGTCACACTCCAGCAGGCGGATAAACAGCGCCTTGTCGGTATCATTCAGCTGGTCGTACTCGTATTCGAAGAACGGCATGATGGAGATGTCCAACTCGCGCATGCCGCGGCGGCAGGCCCAGTGAATACGTGCTTTGTTATTAATATCCATGTTGTTATGACTAACCTCTTTTCAGCGCGGCCTCGCCAGCGCAGGGTTCAAAGGACACACTGTATGGCAACGCCGTCGCGATATAATTCCATCGGCCAGGGATCTGTCTGCAAGGGGTCGCCCTTGGCCGCAAGCCTATAGAGTAACAATTTGACATACTCGCCGGGAAGGACGTTCTGTGCGTAAACGCAATAAAGCGTGAAATGTCAAAAAAAGCGCTGCCGGGCGCCGCGGCGCGAATAACAGTTTGCAAAGCCCGCCGCCTCTTTTACCATGGGCTTAACACACCCTCAGGTAAGCTAAACGTTAAGCAGGATCTTACTATGGCGTATAACATTCCATTCCCACCCCGTCAGCCTTCCGCCTCCACCCATCTGCCCCTGACCCTGATCTCGCTGGAAGACTGGGCGCTGGTGACGCTGAATGGGCCAGATACGGTTAAATACCTTCAGGGCCAGGTGACGGCGGATATCGACGCGCTGGCGGCGGACCAGCACGTGCTGTGCGGCCACTGCGACGCCAAGGGCAAAATGTGGAGCAACCTGCGCCTGTTCCACCGCGGCGAGGGCTTCGCCTATCTGGAGCGCCGCAGCGTGCTGGACAGCCAGCTGGCGGAAATCAAGAAATACGCGGTGTTTTCCAAAATCACCATCGCCGCCGACAACGACGCGGTACTGCTCGGCGTGGCCGGTTTCCAGGCGCGCGCGGCGCTGGCGGGCCTGTTCAACGCCCTGCCGGATGCCGATCATCAGGTAGTGCAGGACGGCGACACCACCCTGCTGCACTTCGCCCTGCCGGCGGAGCGTTTCCTGCTGGCGACCACCGCCGCCGTTGCCGAACGGCTGGTGGCCAAACTGCATGAACAGGCCGAGCTGAACGACAGCGGCCAATGGTTGGCGCTGGATATCGAAGCCGGTTACCCGATTATCGACAGCGCCAACAGCGCGCAGCTGATACCGCAGGCCACCAACCTGCAGGCGCTGCAGGGCATCAGCTTCAGCAAGGGTTGCTATACCGGTCAGGAAATGGTGGCGCGCGCCAAGTTCCGCGGCGCCAACAAACGCGCGCTGTACTGGCTGGAAGGCAAGGCCGGGCGCACGCCGCAGCCGGCGGAAGATCTGGAACTGCAGCTGGGTGAGAATTGGCGCCGCACCGGCACCGTGCTGGCCGCCAGCCAACTGGCCGACGGCACGCTGTGGGTACAGGTGGTGATGAACAACGATCTGGCAGCCGACAGCAAGCTGCGGGTGCGCGATGACGCCGCCAGCCAGCTGGCGATCAAGCCGCTGCCCTATTCGCTGGCCGAAGAAAAATAATCCCCCGGCAGCAGGCGCCCGCCCGCTGCCGCTTTTTACTCGTCCAATTCTCCGTCGCGCTGCACCAGATAGATCAGCACCAGAATAATGGTGACAAAGAAGCGAAACGCGCTGGGCACGCCGTTCCATTGCGGCGACATCCACATGCCGAGCCACTCCCCGCCGATCGACGTAAACCCGACCTGCCAGGTATTGATGAATCCTGTATAAGATGGGATTGCGGCGGGATCAGACGTACAGATAAATCGCCATGAAGTGGCAGACGCTGCCGCCGAGCACGAAGCCGTGCCAGATGGCGTGGCCGAAGCGGAAGCGTTTGGAGGCGTAGAAAATCACCCCCAGGGTATAAACCAACCCGCCAACCGCCAGCAGGGTGACGCCGCCGATGTCCAGCCGCGTCGCCAGCTGATAAATCACGATCAGCGACAGCCAGCCCATGGTCAGATAGGTCACCAGCGACAGCGCTTCAAAACGGTGGGCAAAAGCCAGCTTGAACAACACCCCCAGCAGCGCCAATCCCCAGATTACCGCCATCAGGCCCTTGGCCAGCGGCGAGTTCAGCCCCACCAGCAAAAATGGCGTGTAAGTGCCGGCAATCAGTAGATAAATGGCGCAGTGGTCAAACTTTTTCAGCCAGTGCTTGGCTTTCTGATGCGGGATGGCGTGGTACAGCGTGGAAGCGAGATACAGCAGGATCATGCTGCCGCCGTACAGGCTGTAACTGGTGATGGCCGTCATATCGGCACCGGTGTCCACCGCCTGCACCAGCAGCAATACCAGCCCGACGATGCCGAATACCAGCCCGATGCCGTGGCTGATGCTGTTGGCTATTTCCTCCGCCCACGGATAGGCTGCGGCGGCACTCTTTTCGCTCCCGGCTTTCACTACGCCCGTTTTTCCCATAAAACACAAACCCTCAAAACGCCCTGCATTGTTCGAAATTAACGCAAAACAGCTTAACTGAGAATAATTCCAGTGTACACGTGTACGCTAAAATAAAACTGTGAACGCGTGTAACCATCGAAATCCCCCGCCCACTGGTCTACAATCGTCAGGCTTCAACCCACCCACCACGAGGTTTACACCATGTCATCCGCTGTACCCGCGTTAGATTTCGGCTCCATGACCCAGGTCATTCAGTTCCTGATGGAAATCGACAAGTTGAAAAGCGTGCAACGCCGCACCAAGGTGCTGGGCACCCAGCGTCAGGAAAACTCCGCCGAGCACAGCTGGCACTTCGCCGTCGCCGCGCTCAGCCTGGCGCCCTATGCCGGTGAAGGCGTGGACATTCAGCGGGTGATCCAGATGGCGCTGCTGCACGACATCGTGGAAATCGACGCCGGCGACGTGCTGGTTTACGATCTGGCGGCCCGCGCGGCGATCCACGATCAGGAAGTGGCGGCGGCGCGGCGGCTGTTCGGCATGTTGCCGGACGCTCAACGCGAGTATTTCACCGCTTTATGGCAGGAATATGAAGACGGCGAGAGCGCCGATGCGCGCTTTGCGCTGGTGCTGGACCGCACCATGCCGATGCTGATGAACCTGCACAATGAAGGCCAGAGCTGGGTAGAAAACGGCATCAGCCTGGAGCAGGTGCTGTCGCGCAACACCCTGATCGCCGAGATCTATCCCGAACTGTGGCACCATCTGCTGCAGCACCTGCAGGATGCGCAGCGCAAAGGCTGGCTGAAGTAAGCGCATCGGGCTGCAGCGCCGCGGCTGCAGCCTTCTTGCTTACAACGGCTTATGCGCCGTTTCCCGCGCGGCCAGCACCGCCCACAGCGTAATCAGCAGCGCCACCACCACGTAGGCCGAGATCGCCAGCGTGCTGTTATAGGACTTGAACAGCGACGCGATGATCAGCGGGGCGAAACCGCCGCCCAGGATCCCCGCCAGCGTATAGGCCAGCGATGACCCGGCATAGCGCACCCGGGTCGGGAACTGCTCGGTGATAAACGCCGCCTGCGGGCCGTACATCGCCGCGTGGATCAGCAGGCCGACCACCACCGCCGTGCAGATCAGCACCGGCTGCGTGCTGTCGAGCAGCACGAAGAAGACAAACGCCCACGCCATCGCCGCCAGCGCCCCGCCGATGTATACCGGACGGCGGCCGAAGCGATCCGACAGCGCGCCGAACATCGGCACGGTAATGGCGTTGCCGATCGCCCCCAGCATGGTGGCGGCCAGCGCCAGCGGGCGCGGCAGATTCAGTACGGTGGTGACGTAGGTCAGGGTAAATACCACCACCAGCGCATAGAGCACGTCGGAACCGATGCGCGAGCCGCCGGCGATCAGCAGCGGGCGCATATGCTGGCTGAACACCTCGCGGATCGGCGCCTGGGTAACGTCTTTCGACGCCTCCAGCTGCAGAAACGCCGGCGTCTCGCCCACCCCGCGGCGCAGCCACAGGCCGAAGATCACCAGCACCAGGCTGAGCAGGAACGGAATGCGCCAGCCCCACAGCTGGAAATCATCCGCCGACATCGCCACCGTCACCAGCGTGATCAAACCGGTGCCTATCAGCGTGCCGCAGGAAGGTCCCACCTGCGCAAAGGAGGCGTTGCGCCCGCGCTGATGCGGTTTGCCGTGCTCCATCGACAGCAGCACCGCCCCGCCCACTCGCCGCCCAGCGCGATGCCCTGGATAAAGCGCAGCGTCACCAGCAGCAGCGGGCTCCAGATGCCCCAGCTGGCGTAACCCGGCAGCAGCCCCATCAGCGCGGTGGTCACCCCCATGATCACCAGGGTGGTGACCAGCACGAAGCGCCGCCCCAGCACGTCGCCGAGGTGGCCGAACACGATGCCGCCGATCGGCCGGGAAACATAGCCGACAGCATAGGTGGAGAACGCCAGAATGGTGCCCACCAGCGGATCGAACGACGGGAAGAACACGTGGTTGAAGATCAACGCCGCCATGATGTTGTAAACGGTGAAGTCATACCATTCCAGCGCGGTGCCGATCGAGCTGGCCGCCGCCAGTTTGCCGGTATTCGGCGGGTTGGCGGCCTGCGCTTTGGCCGACGAGGCCATTGGCGTTTCTGTGGTGGATGCGCTCATGATGTCAGCTCCTGTACGGTCAGTTGCCAGCCAAGGGCGTAATGCCAGGCGTCGCCGGCGGGGATTTTCAACGTGAGGCAGGCCTGCTCGGTCAGGCGCTGGCCGGCCTCGGCGCCGCTGCTTTCGATCAGCAGCATCGGCAGCAGCCGGCGGTTCTCGCGGGATTCTTTCGGCAGCGGCGAGCTGAGCTCGGCGTCCGGCGTCAACAGGCTGCTGCGCACAAAGCCGGGCTGTTCGGCCAACTGCGCGCCCAGCGCGGCGACGCTGGCGCGCAATGCCTCCGGCGCCGCCGGCGCCAGGGTGATAACGCCCAGATGGCTGCCGCAGCCCTGGCCGGTTACGGCCTCAACCGCACACACCCGGCGCATCGGGTTGCGCATCTTGTCCAGGCTGGCCACCGACCACGGCGTCTGGTGTTGGAAAGCGGCGCGGTAGGCTGCGGTGGTGAAGCTGGCCAGCGATTCGGTTTTATACAGCCCCAGATATTTACGCCCGCCCTGCAGCGCCTGATAGCGAGTACCGGATAAAAAGCCGGGCACCCGCACCCGCTCTTCGACGTGCTCACGGTCGTACCACTGATTGAAATCCGCCTCGTCCTGCGCGGCGACATCTGTTGCGACAAACAGCATTCCGTTCGGGGAACCGGTCATGGGGACTCTCCTGTTAACTCAAGTAAGGCGGGCAACGCCCTGCCGTATCATTACGCGCCGGCCAGGCAGCGTTCGACAGCCAGCGCCCAGCCCAGCAACGCCTCGTCCCGCATCGGCAACCCGGCCAGCATCAGGCCGATCGGCGCCGCGCCCGGCCGTTGGCACGGCAGAGACAGCGCGCAGCCGTCGAGGAAGTTAATGATTGAAGGATTGCGCAGCGCCAGCGCGTTGCAGCGGAAATAGGCTTCTTCGCTCGCCTCCAGCTCGGCGACGGTCGGCGCAACAAGCGGCGCTGTCGGCATCAGCAGGGCGTCGAATCCCTGCACCGCCGCCGCCACCCGTTGCTGCCAATCGGCGCGCTGCTGTCGCAGCTGCTGCAGATCCTGTTCACCCAGCGGCTGGCCGCGGCGAATGCGCGACAACACGCGCGGATCGTAGTCATCGGCCCGCTCGGCAATCAGCGCCCGATGCCAGCGCCAGGACTCCAGCGCGGTGAAACCGCCGGCGGCGTTGATCGCCGCCAGTTCGGCCAGCTCCGCCAAAGGGATCGGTTCAATCTGCGCGCCGGCCTGCGCCAGCCGCCGCAAAGCCTGCTGGAATGCCTCGGCGACCTGCGGCTGCAATTCATCCAGCACCAGCGTCTGCGGCACCGCAAAGCGCGCCTGTTCCAGCGTTTTCGGCTGCGGCCGCAGCGGGCCTCCGGCTATCAGCGCGTCCAGCGCAATGCAGTCGGCGACGCGGTGGGCGATCACGCCGATCGAATCCAGCGACGGCGACAGCGGCAGCAGGCCGCCGTCGTTGATGCGCCGGGCGGTGGGTTTGAAGCCGGTCAGCCCGCAGAAGGCGGCCGGGATGCGCACCGAACCGCCGGTATCGCTGCCGATGGCGCCCAAACACATGCCGTCGGCCACCGCCACCGCCGCGCCGGAGGACGAGCCGCCCGGAATGCGGCGCGCAGCGCGATCCCAGGGATTAGCCGGGGTGCCGTAATGCGGGTTGATGCCCAGCCCGGAATAGGCGAATTCGGTCATGCCGGTCTTGCCGATCACCACCGCTCCCGCTTGCAACAGCCGTTCCACTATTGCCGCGTGGCGCTCCGCCTTCGGCGCGGCGGCCAATACCCGCGAGCCGGCGGCGGTGGTTTGCCCGGCGACGTCGAACAGGTCTTTGACCGACACCGGTACGCCGTCCAGCGCCGACAGCGGTTTGCCCTCGGCGCGCCGCCGATCGGCCGCCTGCGCCTGGCGCTGCGCCCACTCGCCATAAACCTGAGTGAAAGCGCGCGCGCCTTCGCCCCGCTCATCGGCAATCTGCGCCAACGCGGCGGCCGTCAACTGCACCGCCGTCAGTTCACCCTTGGCCAGCGCGGCGGCGGCCTGCTCCAGCGTGAGTTTATTCATCAGGCCACCACCGGCAGCTCAATGCTGCGATAGCTGTGGCTGATGGTCCTTCCCAGCACTGCGTCCGCCAACTCCATGCGGAACTCCAGCGCCGGGCGAATGCCGCCGATCGCCGCCAGCGTGCCGCAGGTCATCGCCAGGCCATCGGGCGCCTGCGGCAGCGCCAGCCCGCATTCCGGCAGCTGCGAGCCGCCGAGATAACGCTCCAGCAGATCGCCGGGCGCACGCAGGCTGGCGAGAGTGCCTTGCTGATACAGCCGAAACTCGCCGTCTTCCTTGATCCACGAGCGCAGGACCAGCGAATCCCAATGATCCAGCACCTCGCGCAGCGGCCAGGCGGCGCGCGCCACCGGCTTGACGCAGATCTGTTTCGACAGCGCCACGCTGTGGGCCTCCAGCTGGCGATCGGTATGATCCGACGCCAGCGAAACGAACAGCTCGCCGCCCTGAGTGAAGATAAAAGGTTCCGCTTCGCCGGAGGTGGCGCTGCCGATCACCTCAATGCAGTCGCTTTGGCTAAGCTGGTTGGCCGCCACGCGATAGAACAGCGGAATTGCACTGGGCTGGGGCACGCCCAGCTCGGCCAGCTCCCTGATATGGTGCAAGATCGCCTCGCGATCGCGCCCGGTCCAGCCGGCGATCACCAGCTGGTCGATCTCGACATTCAGCGCCGCAGCGCCGCGGGATCCGGGTAAAGTAAAGGTCAGTCTCATGGCCGTATCGCCTCTTTGGTTAAAATACTGTGAAATTTCACTATATCTTTAGTTACCAAATAAGCGATTTCCATGCCATGTTTTTGTGTACTATGTCTAAAAACTTTCTTCTTGCAGGAGCAGAACGTGAAGACCGTTGACGCAGAGAGCCCACAACTCCCGACGGCAGAGGAAGCCGGGCTGTCACTGAACGAACTGGCCTACCGCCGCTTCAAACAGGCGCTGGTGACGCTGAGCTACAAGCCGGGCGAATATCTCAATACCGCGCAGGTGATGGCGGAGCTGGAAATGGGCAGAACCCCGATCAATCAGGCGATCCACCGCCTGGCCAACGAAGGCCTGCTGCAGGTGATCCCACGCAAGGGAGTGATGGTGGCGCCGCTGTCGATCGACGATGCGCTGGAGCTGATAGAGGTGCGGTTGGCCAACGAAATGCTGTGCATGCGGCTGGCGAGCAAGAAGATCACCGAGCGGCAAATCGCCGCCCTGAGCGCGCTCAATCAGCAAATAGAGGCCGCCAGCCTGCGGCGTGATCGGGTGCTGATGATGACGCTGGATCATGAATTCCATCAGGAGCTGGCGCAGATCGCCGGCAACAACATGCTGGCGGACATCCTGAGCGTGCTGCACGCCAGGGCGCAGCGCTTCTGGGCCAGCACGCTGTCGCGCGAAGGGCATATGCGGGAAGTGATCGAGGAGCACCGGGCGATCATCGCCGCGCTGGCCGCACAGGACAGCGACGCGGCGGCCGATGCGGCGCAGGCGCATATCCTGTCGTTCCGCAGCGCCTTGCTGCACGAGGGTTAGCATTTCAGGGGAATGTCAGACATAAAAAATCCGCCGACGCTGAGTCAGCGGATGTTTACCCCGTGGCGCGGCCCTTCATTCTTCGCGTTCGTAATCTTTCAGCATCGCCTCACGCAGCAGGGCATTCAAACGTTTCTGATAGCCCTTGCCCGGACTTTGCAGCCATGCCAAAACGTCCGCATCAATTCTGATCGTTTTTGACACTTTCACCGGTTTGTAAAACCGCCCCTGAACCGCCGCACTCCACTTTTCATCGCCGAGCGATGGCGCATCAGCATGGTCAATCTCCACGTCCGGCAGAGAGCTCAGGGAAGCTATCTGCGCTTTTTGTTCTTCCGACAGCGGTGGAAGCACGCTATGTTGCAGATTTTTGACTGAATTTTTGCGCTTCATATCTCCCTCTCTCTTTTGCATCGGCCTTACGCGCTGAAATGATACGTACTATCTCGATGCTGTCACCGGCAGAATCAGTTTCGGACAGGGTATGCGCGACCAACAGCAGCAAAGAACCGCCAACCATGCCGATAGTTTGCCAACGTTCTTCCCCTCCTTCGATTCGTTCCAGCACCGCCAGGTGGTTCGGATCCGAAAAAACGTGTCGCGCCACTTCAAAACTGACGTGATGCTTCCTCAGGTTGTTTTGATTTTTATCTTGATTCCATTCAAAATAAACATACATTTTTGTAACTACAATTTGATTGTTATTTAAGCAAAAGTACCCCCCAACGCCGGCGATGTCAAAACAATTGAGCCCCCTCAGCGCCCGCCGGCCGCGTCGATAAAACTGCCGGTCACGTAAGAGGCGGCGTCGGACAGCAGCCAGGCGATGATGTCCGCCACCTCCTGCGGTTGGCCACCGCGCCGCATCGGCAGGCTGTCCTTCACGCGATCCACCCGGCCGGGTTCGCCGCCGCTGGCGTGCATCTCGGTATAGATTAACCCCGGCCGCACGGCGTTGACGCGAATGCCCTGCGCCGCCACCTCCAGCGCCAGGCCGGTGGTCAGCGTGTCGACCGCGCCCTTCGAGGCGGCGTAATCCACGTACTCCCCCGGCGCGCCCAATCGGGAGGCGGCGGAGGAAACATTCACGATCGCGCCGCCCCGCCCGCCGTGGCGCTGCGCCATGCGCTTCACCGCCTCGCGGCAGCACAGGAAGTAACCGGTGACATTGGTGCTCAACACCTTATTAATGCGCTCGGCGGTCAGTTGTTCGATGTTTCCCTGTTGGAACAGGATGCCGGCGTTGTTGACCAGCGCGCAGAGCGTGCCCAACCCGGCGTCCAGCGCGCTGAACATCGCCATTACCTGCGCCTCGTCTGCGATATCCGCCTGCAGCGCCAGGGCTCTGCCGCCCAGGGATTCAATCTCCGCCACCACCTGGCGCGCGGCGGCGGCATCCTGCAAATAGTTAACGCCCACCGCATAGCCCTGCCGGGCCAGCAGCAATGCGGTCGCGCGGCCAATGCCCCGGCTGGCGCCGGTGACCAGTGCAATTTTCGTCATGTTATTCCTTTCTCTGATTGGCGAAGCGACATCGGCGGCCGGCGCTCAAAAAAGCCGTGCCGGCCTGCTATATTATGGCCAGGAAAACCTGAGAGCGAATGACTATGAGCGCCCCCGTTCTGCTGCAGCGGCAGCAGCTTGATTTGCTTTGGCAGATCGACCGCAGCGAGATTATCGATACCCTGTATCGCCTGCAGGGCGGCGAACTGCAGCCTTACGCCGACTATTACGACGTGCGCGGCTGGGATCCGCACGATAAGGACACCTACGCGCCGCTCCACGAACGGTGCTTTGACCGCGGGGGGACATTCTTCGCCCTGTTCGAACGCAATGAGATCGTGGCGGCGGCGGCTGTCGATACCGAACTGCGCGGCCCGGATCGGGATCTGCGCCAGCTGCTGTTCTTTTACGTCAGCGCCCGCCGGCGCGGCCAGGGGCTGGGGAAAACACTGTTTGGCCACTGCCTGCGGCAGGCCCGGCAGGACGGCGCCGCCGGGCTGTACGTTTCGTCCATTCCCAATAAGCGCACCGTGGATTTCTATCTGGCGCAGGGCTGCCGGCTGTTGGCGGTTCCCGACGCCGAGCTGTTCGCCCGTGAGCCGGAGGATATCCATCTGGCCTGCTGTTGCCGCTAGCGGGAAATGCGCATCACCGAACGCACGTCGCTTTTCTTGTTCAGATCCCAGACTTCGGCGATCTCCGCCAGCGCGTGCTCCTGCGTCTCCAGCGCGATTTCGCCTGCGGCGGCCAGCGCCAGGATCTCGCTCGCGTAGCGCTGCATTTCCGCTACCGGCGGGAAGTTGCCGGTGCCGCTGCCCATAATCTGCAGCTGATTGCTGCGCAGCACCGCCGCCGGCAGCCGAATGTCCGGCCCGGCCATCGATCCGACGTTGACCAGCCGAATGCCGCGCCCGCCGGCGTACGAAGAGAGATCGTGATTGTTCAGCGTGGCGAGCAGCGCTTCGGTCGGCGCACCCCAGATATAATCGACGATCGCCTGATAGCCGTTCGGGCCCGCCGCCGCCGCGAAGGCCCGCGCCAGCGCCTCGCCTGCCAGAGTCAGATCCACCGTGGCGTCAACGCCCAACGCGTCCAGCACCGGCTGCCGACGGCCGGCGGCGACGATGCGCCCCGCCCCCGCCTGGCGCGCGGCGGCGACCGCCAGCTTGCCCGAGGTGCCGGTGGCGCCGACGATCAGCACGGTTTCACCGGGCTGAAGATCCGCACGCCAACGCAGCGGCAGCCAGGCGGCGAAGGCCGGGTTGATCAGCGCCGCGGCGGTGGCGTCGTCTACCGCCGCGGGCACCGGCACCGTCCAGGACGCGACGCTGCGCTGCGCCATCGCGCCGTAGGGGCGGCGGAAGGAAGCGAAGTACACCCGCCGGCCGTCCGGCGTGCGCCCGACGCCGTCGGTGCCGGGCACGATCGGCAGCTGTTTGGGGCTGGAATAATGGCTGCCCGCCACGGTGGCGCGATCCAACTGCTTGATGCCCGCCGCCAGCACTTCAATCAACACTTCGCCAGCCTGCACCTGCGGTTCCGCAAAGGTGCCGAAAACCGGGGCTTGCCCCAGCGCTGTGACTATTGCCGCTTGCATAATGACTCCTCGGATCGGGATGCCGGCTCGTCAGGGTTGCGAGCGGCAATAAAAATCTATGGTCACCCCCGTTTTTGCAACACCGATTTTGATTTATGATGGGCTTGCGTAAATCTATACGGCGTCTGATGGGTAACACTGCGTTACCCGCGCCACGATGAAGTCCGCACCTGCTGAACCTGAAAAGGGTCCCGGCTTCAAAGAGCCATTTTTTATGTCAGGTTCATCAGCAGGTCGCTGTGCCGTTCATGTCATCATCATCAGTCGTCGCAAAACCAGGTCGTAACTGGGTTATCCAAAGCGCTGACAGCGGCTAACTGTCGGCGCTTTTTATTGGCTAAATACGGTGCGATGCGCCGTCACCGCCCAGGCTATCCGTGCCAGCTTGTTCGCCAGTCCACAGGCCACCACATTCGAGTGATGCCGTGTCAACTGGACCTTCACCCATTCAGCCAGACGCCCCGGGTGATGTTCAAGTCGCTGCATAAAGGCCCGCGCACATTGAACCAGCAGGCGGCGCAGATTTTTATCTCCCCGCTTGCTGATGCCCATCAGCGTATTTTTCCCGCCGGTGCTGTATTGCCGCGGGACCAATCCCGTCGATGCCGCAAAGTCCCGGCTGCCGACATAGTTTTTCCCGTCGCCCAGCTTTGTGGCCAGCAGGCTGGCGGTTATCATGCCGACACCGGGGATGGTCAGCAGACGCTGCGTAGCCTCGTCATCCGCCATATGCGTTTTTAACTCTTGTTCGAGTCCCTCAACCTGCTCGCTGAGATAGGTGTAATGTTGCTGGAGGCGCATAAGCAGCCGGGTTAAATAAGGCGGTAGTGAATGCTCTTCAAGTACCGCAGCCAGGCGTCGGATAACGGCCGTTCCTCGCGGCATGCTGATGCCAAACTCAAGCAGAAAGGCGTGCATCTGATTGGTGGTTTTGACCCGTTCTCTGACAAGAGAATCCCGGACGCGATGCAGCGCCGCCATCGCCTGTTGGTCTTCGGTTCTCGGCGTCACGAAGCGCATAGAGGGGCGTGAAGCTGCTTCGCAGATGGCTTCAGCGTCGATGAAGTCGTTCTTGTTGCTCTTGACGAATGGCCGGACAAACTGGGGCGAGATGAGTTTAACCTGATGGCCGAGCTGAGTGATATGGCGCGCCATAAAGTGGGCGCCGGCGCAGGACTCCATGACGACGGTGGCTGTGCTGCAGGTGGAAAGAAAAGCGGTGAGCTGGGTACGGGAAAACTTCTTGCGCAGCAGAGCGTGGCCGTTTTTATCCTGAGCGTGGACATGGAAGGTATGCTTGCCGAGGTCGATACCGATAAGTGTGATGTTTTGCATGATGATCCCCTTCAAAAAGAAAAACACCCTGCCAGCGTACCGCTCACAGGGTGGGGGTGACCATCTCATTAGGGACACCGCATGATGCGGTGTCCCCCGAACGCAAACTTTGCCGAACGTGTTATTCGTATTCGCTCATCGGCACGCAGGAACAGAACAGGTTGCGATCGCCGTACACGTCATCCAGACGCTTAACGCTCGGCCAGTACTTGTTCTCGCGCACGCCGGCGATCGGGAACACCGCCAGCTCGCGGCTGTAGGCGTGCTGCCAGTCGCTGACCAGCTCCGCCTGCACGTGCGGCGCGTTCACCAGCGGGTTGTCTTCCAGCGGCCATTCGCCCTTGGCGACGCGGTCAATTTCGCTGCGGATGGCCAGCATCGCATCGATAAACCGATCCAGCTCCACCTTGCTTTCCGATTCGGTCGGCTCGACCATCAGCGTGCCCGCCACCGGGAACGACATGGTCGGCGCGTGGAAACCGTAGTCGATCAGGCGCTTGGCGATGTCCATTTCGCTGATGCCGGTCTCTTCCTTCAGCGGGCGAATATCGAGAATGCATTCGTGCGCCACGCGGTGATCGCGGCCGGTGTACAGCACCGGATAGGCGTCCTTCAGGCGGGTAGCGATATAGTTGGCGTTAAGGATCGCCACCTGGCTGGCCTGCTTCAGGCCTTCCGCGCCCATCATGCGAATGTACATCCAGCTGATCGGCAGGATTGACGCGCTGCCGAACGGTGCGGCGGATACCGCGCCCTGCTGGGTGGTCACGCCGTCGATCTGCACTACGCTGTGGCCCGGCACGAACGGCGCCAGGTGCGCTTTCACGCCGATGGGGCCCATGCCCGGGCCGCCGCCGCCGTGCGGAATGCAGAAGGTTTTGTGCAGATTGAGGTGCGAAACGTCCGCGCCGATGTAACCCGGCGTGGTGATGCCCACCTGGGCGTTCATGTTGGCGCCGTCCAGATACACCTGGCCGCCGAACTGATGGACGATCTGGCACACTTCACGGATGGTTTCTTCATACACGCCGTGGGTAGACGGGTAGGTCACCATGATGCACGACAGCGCTTCGCCCGCCTGCTCCGCCTTGACGCGCAGATCGTGCAAATCGATGTTGCCGTTCTTGTCGCAGGCCACCACCACCACGCTCATGCCCGCCATCTGGGCGGAAGCCGGGTTGGTGCCGTGCGCGGAGCTTGGGATCAGGCAAACGTGGCGGCCCGCTTCGTTGCGGCTTTCGTGGTAGCGGCGGATCGCCAGCAGGCCGGCGTATTCGCCCTGCGCGCCGGAGTTCGGCTGCATGCAGACCGCGTCATAGCCGGTCAGCTGCACCAGCCACTGCGACAGCTGGCCGATCATTTGCTGATAGCCCGCCGCCTGTTCCGGCGGGCAGAACGGGTGCAGCTCGGCGAATTCAGGCCAGGTGATCGGGATCATTTCCGCCGCGGCGTTCAGCTTCATGGTGCAGGAACCCAATGGGATCATCGCCTGGTTCAGCGCCAGATCCTTGCGCTCCAGACGGTGCATATAGCGCATCATCTCGGTTTCGCTGTGGTAGCGGTTGAACACCGGGTGGGTCAGGATCGGATCCTTGCGCAGCATGGCGACCGGGATCGAGACGCTGTCTTTGCTTGCCGCCGCGTCCAGCGCGTCGATATCCAGCCCGTGGTTATCGCCCGCCAGCAGCGCGAACAGCGTCTGCACGTCTTCGCGCGAGGTGGCTTCGTCCAGCGTGATGCCCACGGCGCCGTGAATGTCGGTGCGCAGGTTGACGCCGAAGCTCAGCGCGCGTTCCAGCACCGCGGCCTTGTCTTTCACCTCTACCGTCAGGGTGTCGAACCAGGTTTTATGACGCAGCGTCAGGCCGGCCTGTTGCAGCCCTGCGGCCAGGATGTCGGTCAGGCGGTGGATGCGCCCGGCGATGCGCTGCAGGCCCTGCGGGCCATGGTACACCGCGTACAGGCTGGCGATGTTGGCCAGCAGCACCTGCGAGGTACAGATATTCGAGTTGGCCTTCTCGCGGCGGATGTGCTGTTCGCGGGTTTGCATCGCCATGCGCAGCGCGGTGTTGCCGGCGGCATCGCGGGATACGCCGATGATGCGGCCCGGCATCGAGCGCTTGAACTCGTCGCGGCAGGCGAAGAAGGCGGCGTGCGGGCCGCCGTAGCCCATCGGCACGCCGAAGCGCTGCGCGGAGCCGAACACCACGTCGGCGCCCTGCTTGCCCGGCGCGGTCAGCAGCACCAGCGCCATGATGTCGGCGGCCACGCTGGTGACGATCTTGCGGGATTTCAGCTCGGCCAGCAGCGCGCTGTAGTCGTGCAGTTCGCCGGTGGTGCCCACCTGCTGCAGCAGCACGCCGAACACGCCTTCCAGCTCCAGCACCTTTTCCGCTTTATCGACGATCACGTCGAAGCCGAAGGTTTCGGCGCGGGTGCGCACCACGTCCAGCGTCTGCGGGTGCACGTCGTCGGCCACGAAGAAGCGGTTGGCGTCCTTCAGCTTGCTGGCGCGTTTGGCCAGCGCCATGGCTTCGGCGGCGGCGGTGGCTTCATCCAGCAACGAGGCGGAGGCCAGATCCAGGCCGGTCAGATCGAGCGTGACGGTCTGGAAGTTCAGCAGCGCCTCCAGGCGGCCCTGCGACACCTCCGGCTGATAAGGGGTATAGGCGGTGTACCAGCCCGGGTTTTCCAGCATGTTGCGCAGGATCACCGGCGGCGTCAGCACCGCGCTGTAGCCCATGCCGATATAGGATTTGTAACGCTGATTCTGCGAGGCAATCGCCTTCAGCTCAGCCAGCGCCTGATGTTCCGTCGCCGCGTCGCCCACCGGCGGCGGCCCCGGCAGCTGAATGTCCGCCGGCACGATCTGTTGGATCAGCGCGTTGAGCGAGCGGGCGCCCACCGCTGCCAGCAACTCCTGCTGTTGTTCCGCAGAAGAGCCGATGTGGCGTTCGATGAACGCTTCGCTGTGTTCAAGTTGGCTGAGTGTCTGAGTCATTGCTACAAATTCCTGAATTCTTGCGTGGTACGGGAGTACGGGATATAGCGTGATCTATCACTAAAACGCCCCGGCCGAAGGGCCTGGGGCGCGGTACGCATTACTCGTCGATCGAGGCTTGATAAGCCGCGGCGTCCAGCAGGTTCGCCAGTTCGCCTTCGTCTGAGGCTTTAATCCGGAACAGGAAACCTTCGCCGTACGGCTCGCTGTTCACCAGCTCCGGAGAGCTTTCCAGCTCGCCGTTTACCGCCACGATTTCGCCGCTGATTGGCGCGTAAATGTCTGAGGCCGCCTTGACGGACTCCGCCACGGCGCAATCTTCGCCGGCGGCAACGGTGCGGCCCACTTCCGGCAGATCGACAAACACCATATCGCCCAGCAGTTCCTGCGCGTGTTCGGTGATGCCCACGGTGTAAACGCCGTTACCTTCTGAACGAACCCACTCGTGGGAGGATGCGTATTTCAATTCTGTTGGCACATTGCTCATAGCCGGTTACTCCTTCGAAGAAATAATTTCCCTGTGTCTTTCACAGCGCAGCCGGGTTGGCCGCATGCGAATCCCATTGGGAATAATCAAAAAATCAATTTGTTAATGGCTTTCCGGCGCGGACAAAGCCCGGTTTGGTCACCTTGACCGGCATCTCGCGATTGCGGATCTGCACGATGGCCTGCTCGCCGATACCGGCCGGCACCCGCGCCAGCGCGATGCTGAAGCCCAGGGTCGGCGAAAACGACCCGCTGGTGATCACGCCTTCGTGCGTCTGCCCCGCTTCGTCGGTGAAACGCACCGGCAGCTCATTACGTAATACGCCTTTTTCGGTCATGATCAAGCCGACCAGCTGTTCGGTACCCTGCTCGCGCTGCTGTTCCAGCACGTCGCGGCCGATAAATTGGCGGTCTTCCGGCTGCCAGGCGATGGTCCAGCCCATGTTGGCGGCCAGCGGCGAAACGCCTTCGTCCATCTCCTGACCGTACAGGTTCATGCCCGCTTCCAGGCGCAGGGTATCGCGCGCGCCCAGACCGGCCGGCTTAACGCCCGCCGCCAGCAGCTTTTGCCAGAAATCAGCCGCCTGCTCTTTCGGCAGGGCGATTTCATAGCCGGCTTCACCGGTGTAGCCGGTGGTGGCGATGAACAGATCCCCGGCCTGTACGCCGAAGAACGGCTTCATGCCTTCGACCGCGCTTTTTTGCTCCGGGGCAAACAGGGTGGCGGCGCGCTCTTTGGCCTGCGGGCCCTGCACCGCGATCAGCGCCAGATCGTCGCGCACCGTCAGCGCGACGCCGTACGGCGCGGCGTGTTCTTCGATCCAGGCCAGGTCTTTGTCGCGCGTGGCGGAGTTCACCACCAGGCGGAAATAGTCTTCAGTGAGGAAATAAACGATCAGGTCGTCGATCACGCCGCCGGAGGCATTCAGCATGCCGGTATACAGCGCCTTGCCGGGTTGAGTGAGCTTGGCGACGTCGTTCGCCAGCAGGTAACGCAGGAACTCACGGGTGCGGGCGCCGTGCAGATCCACAATGGTCATATGGGAGACATCGAACATGCCGGCATCCTGACGCACGGCGTGGTGCTCATCGATCTGCGAGCCATAGTGCAGCGGCATCATCCAGCCGTGAAAGTCTACCATGCGCGCACCGCACGCCACGTGCTGGTCGTACAGTGGGGTTTGCTTTGCCATCTTTTCCCTCTTTCCACTCGGTCGCTAGAAGTTAGGGTGCTGCCACGCAATGCGTCTGGAAAAGGCTCGCGGCCTGCTTGCATGGCGCACTGACTGCTCAACGGAAACGTGCGCCGAAACGGCGTAAATCGCCGTGACGCAAACGATACCTTTCCCCCGAAGTTATCACCGAACGACCACATTAACCATAAGTTAAAATAGGCTCAGCGCCGTTCAGGGGCAGCAAATTGCCGGGCTAGTGTGCAGAGTTTTTCACTGGAAAAATGCGCTTTAAGGCACAAAATTAACAATTAAAGCGGCATAACTCCGAAGTTATATAACAAAACGGCGGCCGCCCGCGGAATATCGACTTTTGATAACCGATCGGTGAATTAGAAAAAGTAATGCTAAAAACAGGCTGGAATTAGATTATTTCAAATGAAGGGTTATATAAGGAAAAGTTATCGGCATAAGGGGGTTTTACGGGCCCGCCGTCGGGGCCCGTTTGAGCCGATTAAGCCAGCCAATCCGGCAGTGAGTTCAGGCCCATCGCCTGGCGCACCAGCTTGGGTTTGACGCCCGGCAGGTTGTCCGCCAGCCGCAGGCCGACGTCGCGCAGCAGCTTTTTGGCCGGATGACTGCCGTCGAACAGCTCGCGGAAGCCCTGCATGCTGGCCAGCATCACCGCCGCGCCATGTTTGCGGCGGCGCTCGTAGCGGCGCAGATACAGGTGCTGACCGATATCCTTGCCCTGGCGCTGCAGGCGGCGCAGTTCGGAGATAAGCTCGGCGGCGTCCATAAAGCCCAGGTTGACCCCTTGCCCGGCCAGCGGGTGTACGGTGTGCGCCGCATCGCCGACCAGGGCCAGACGATGCGCGGCGAAGCTGCGCGCATAGCGCCCGGTCAGCGGGAACGTCAGCCGTTCGCTTTCCAGGCTGCAGTTGCCCAGCCGCATGTCGAAGGTCATCGCCAGCTCGCGGTTGAATGGCTCCGGCGCCAGCCGTTTCAGCCGTTCGGCCTCTTCCGGCGTGACCGACCAGACGATCGAACTCAAATGCGGATCGCTGAACGGCAGGAACGCCAGAATGCCGTCGCCGTGGAACACCTGCCGCGCCGTCGCCAGGTGCGGCTCTTCGCTGCGAACGGTGGCGACCAGCGCATGGTGGCGGTAATCCCAGAAGGTCAGCGGAATATCGGCGTGCTCACGCAGCCACGATTGGGCGCCGTCGGCGCCGATCACCAGCCGGGCGGTCAGCATACGGCCGTCTTCCAGCGTGATGAAGGCGTCGTTTTCCCCCCAGGCCACCTGCTTGAGCGCCGCAGGAACGAGCAGCGTAATGTCGGACAGGCTTTCGGCGCGCTTCCATAGCGCCTGCTGGATCACCGAGTTTTCAATGATATGGCCGAGATGGCTGAAGCCGCATTCGTCGCCGCGGAAGGCGATTTTGCCGAAGCTGTCGCGATCCCAGACTTCCATCGCGTTGTAAGCGCTGGCGCGCAGCTGGAGGATATCCTCCCAGACGCCGATATGCTGCAGCAGACGTTCGCTGGCGGCATTGATGGCGGAGACGCGCAGCGCCGGTTGCTCCTGCGGCGGCGTCATGTCCGGCGGTTGGCGCTCCAGCACCGCAACGCGCAGCCCGCTGCCCTGCAGGCCGCAGGCCAACGCCAGCCCCACCATACCGCCACCGGCGATAACCACGTCAAATGATTGCATGCTGCTCGATTTCCTTAAATAGCGCGCCGCACAGGGATGCGCGGCGCCGTGGGCGCAGCGAGCTGCACCCGAATGTAAGTCTAGCGTTCCACCCAACCCAAGGTGCGTTTGGCGAAGGCGTCGCGCACCGGCGGCAGCCGCTCCATCGCCATCAGCCCCAGATTGCGGCCGACCACCAGCGGGCCGTAGCGGTTGGCGAACAGCCGGATCAGGCCGTCGGTCACGCCGACCGTCGCCTGCTGATCGCCCTGTCGCCGTTGTTGATAGCGGCTCAGCAGCGCATAACCGCCGGCGTCTTCCCCGCTGTGTGCGGCTTCCGCCAGGGTTTCCGCCAGCGACATCACGTCGCGCAAACCGAGGTTGAACCCCTGGCCGGCGATCGGATGCAGCGTCTGCGCGGCATTGCCCACCAGCGCCAGCCGATGGCTGACGTGCCGGTTGGCGGTCAGCAGGCCAAGCGGGTAGCTGTGGCGTTTGCCGGCCTTGAGGATGCGCCCCAATCGCCAGCCGAAGGCCTGCTGCAGTTCGCTGATAAAGCGCGCATCGTCCCAGGCATCTACCCGCTCGCGATCTTCCCGCGCATGGCACCACACCAGCGAGCTGCGGCCCTGCGACATCGGCAGCAGCGCCAGCGGCCCGTGGCGGGTAAAGCGCTCAAAGGCGCGCCCCTGCGGATCTACCGCGGTGGTGACGTTGGCGATGGTGGCAAACTGCGGGTAGTCGCTCTGCTGCCACTGCACGTTGCAGGCCTGCGCCAGCGCCGAGCGCGAACCGTCGGCCGCCACCAGCAGTTGCCCGCCGATGCGTTGCCCGTTGTCCAGCAGCACTTCCGCCCGTTCGGCGCTGCGCAGCACGTCGACCACCCGCGCCGGGCAGTGCAGCGTTACGCCGGGTGCCTTCGCCAGCAGCGCAAACAGCCGCTGCCCGGCGTCGTGCAGTTCGATCACCTGGCCGAGCGCTTCGACCTGATAATCCTGCGCATGCAGGTTAACAAAACCGGCATGGCCGCGATCGCTGACGTGCACCTGGGTGATGGGCGTGGCGCAGTCACGCAGTGCCGGCCACACGCCGATGCGCGTCAACTGCTGGCAGGTGCCCTGCGCCAAAGCGATGGCGCGGGCGTCGAACCCCGGGTGGCGGCGGTCGTCCGGGCGAGTCGCCTCGATCAAATCCACCGCCATCCGGCCCTGGGTGAGCGACGAGATAGCCAGCGCCAACGTCGCGCCCGCCATGCCGCCGCCGACAATGATTACGCTCATCCGCTTACCTTGCCGCCGCCATCAAGGCTTCGATGGCGTCAGCGTCTTTCACTACGCTGGCGGTCAGGTTTTCATTGCCCTCGGCGGTGATCACGATATCGTCCTCAATGCGGATGCCGATGCCGCGATAGGCTTCCGGCACGTCCGCGTCCGGCGCGATATACAGTCCCGGCTCGACGGTCAGCACCATGCCTGGCTCCAGCAGCCGGTCGCGGCTCGGCGTGCCGTAATGGCCGACGTCGTGCACATCCAGACCCAGCCAGTGGCTCAGCCCATGCATAAAGAACTGCCGGTGCGCCTGTTCGGCGATTAACTGATCCACTTCACCCTTCATCACCCCCAGCTCCACCAGCCCGGTAACCATGATGCGCACCACTTCGTCGTTGACCTCGCGAATGCTGGTGCCCGGTTTGAACAGCTCCAGCGCGCGCAGCAGCGACGCCAGCACGATGTCGTACACCGCGCGCTGCGGCTGGCTGAAGGTGCCGTTGACCGGGAAGGTGCGGGTGATGTCGCCGGCATAGCCCTGATATTCGCAACCGGCGTCGATCAGCACCAGATCGCCGTCGCGCAATTCGCTTTCGTTCTCGGTGTAATGCAGGATGCAGGCGTTTTCACCGCCGCCGACGATGGTGTTGTAAGACGGATAGCGAGCGCCGAGGCGGGTGAATTCGTGATGGATCTCCGCCTCCAGCTGGTATTCGAACATGCCGGGACGGCATTTTTCCATCGCGCGGGTATGCGCCAGGGCGCTGATCTCGCCGGCGCGGCGCATGACCGCCAGCTCTTCCAGCGATTTGAACAGGCGCATATCGTGCAGCCACGGCCGCCAGTCGGTCAGCGTCGCCGGCGCCTGCAGGCTTTGGCGGGATCCCTTGCGCAGCTTGTCCAGCGCGCCGAACAGGATCCGGTCGGCATACTCATACTCGCCCTGCGCGTGGTAGACCACGTCCAGGCCGTTGAGCAGCAGGTGCAGCTGCTCGTCGATTTCATCGAACGGCAGCGCGCGATCCACCCCCAGCTTCGCCGGCGCGGCCTCTTGCCCCAGGCGGCGGCCAAACCAGATTTCCGCCGTCAGGTCGCGCACCCGGTTGAACAATACGCTGTGGTTGTGCGTCTCGTCGCTCTTGATCAGCACCAGCACCGCCTCCGGCTCGTTGAAGCCGGTCAGATACCCAAAGTCGCTGTTCTGACGGTAAGGATATTCCGAATCTGCACTGCGCGTCGCTTCCGGCGCAGAGAAAATAACCGCCGCGCTGGCCGGAGCCATTTTCGCCAACAGCGCCTGACGGCGGTTGTTGAATTCCTGCTGAGTCATTACCTTCTCCTGAAATCAATCCATCCGCACTCACCGTTGGCGGACCGGCAATATAGGTTTAGTGCAGCGTCGGTTTGATGTTTTCCGGCGCCGTCGGTTTCTGGCGCGTGAATTCGCCGTGGCACAAAATGGCGGCGACCCGCACATACTCCACGACCTCTTCCAGCGACTGCTCCAGCTCTTCCTGATCTTCGTCTTCGTCATAGCCCAGCTGGGCGATGTTGCGCAGATCGTCGATGGCTTCGCCCACTTCGTCTTTCACCTGGGCCAGCTTCGGCTGCATCATGCCCAGCCCGAGCAGGAAATGGTTCACCCAGCCGGCCAGCGCGTCGGCGCGGTCAAACACGCTGACCGTCTCGCCTTCCGGCAACAGCAACTGGAACATGAACTCGTCATCGTCCAGCGTTTCTTTTGTCATTTCATACAGTTGCTGCAGCGGCTGGCTCAGCGTCTGCGGGAAGGCCACGCCTTCGTTGGTCAGATCGTGCACCAGCGCCTGCCAGCCGGCGTCACGGCTGCCGCCGCACAGCAGGCCGCTGATCAAACCGTGCATTTCTGCCGCAGTCAGCGCGACCGCCTGCTGATTGAGGGCAACGGTCAAAGATTGGTAACTTGGAAATGTATTCTGTATAGACATGCGCATTCGTCATCGTTGGCAGGATAAGTTCGTGTTATGCTACCACCAAGGTCCGTCGCTATACCAGATAAGCGCGACACCTCAGTGGCTAGTTATAATCGTGATGTGGCAGGTTTCACACTGCGCCGGCAGGGGGCAAGATGGCGGTAAATACGCATTTTGAAACCCTTTTTTGACTGGTAATGTCTGTCACAGTAGATTACAACCAGGTACTGAAAAAGGGGTTGTATCTTGGTACCGAGGTATATATAGTGGCGCCCGCTTTGGAGGCCCGGCAAGGGCAGACCGGGGCTGGCGCGAAATTTAGGCAGGAAGGTGGCATGTCTGCACAACCGGTAGATATTCAAATTTTTGGCCGCTCGTTAAGAGTCAATTGCCCGCCAGAACAACAAGATGCGTTGAACATGGCGGCGGACGATCTTAACCAACGGTTGCAAGATCTTAAAGTTCGCACTAGAGTCACAAATACTGAGCAACTGGTTTTTATCGCGGCATTGAACGTTTGTCACGAACTTGCTCAAGAACGGTTGAAAACCCGTGATTATGCGTCCAATATGGAACAACGCATTCGTATGCTGCAACAGACCATTGAACAGGCACTGCTTGAACAGGGTCGCATCTCTGAACGTCAGGATGCACAATTCGAATAACTTAAGCTGTTGAAAACCGAGGTTTTCGGCAGCGAGTACAAAATTTCTCTGAGATGTTCGCCAGCGGGCCAGTCCCCTGAGCCGATATTTAGTACCAACAGAATGTGATGATCCGCGATCGGTGTGCATGCTCGGCCCGCCGAGAAGCCTTAAGATTGCGACAGCACGTTCACCTTGAACCATGGGTTCAAGGGTTACAGCCTGCGACGGCATCTCGGAGATTCCCCTTTCTCAGCGGTTTATGTGTGCTGAACACCCACACTGAGCAAGCCTGACGCCATGCCTTTTCAACCTCTATTTTCCCGGCAACGCCAACACGTTCGCCAGCAAATTCGCCAACGTCGGCGCGAACTCACGCCCGAACAACAGCAGCTCGCCGCTCAACAAATAGCCGAGCGCGTCGCCACGCACCCGCGAATTATGGCGGCGCAAAGCGTAGCGGCGTTTTTTTCGTTCGACGGCGAGCTCGATACCGCTCCGCTGATCGAACGGCTGTGGCAGTCGGGCAAGCGCGTTTATCTGCCGGTACTGCATCCGTTCAGCCCGGGCAATCTGCTGTTCCTGCGCTATGCGCCTGATACGCCGCTGGCGCGCAACCGTTTCAATATTCTGGAACCGCGGCTCGACGTGCGCGCGGTGCTGCCGGCAGGCGCGCTGGAGGTGGTGCTGACGCCGCTGGTGGCATTCGACGATGCCGGCCAAAGGCTGGGCATGGGCGGCGGCTTTTACGACCGTACCTTGCAGAACTGGCGGCGCGGCGGCCCTTACCCCATCGGGCTGGCCCACGACTGCCAGCGGGTGGCGCTGCTGCCGACCGAACATTGGGATATTCCGCTGCCGGAAATTATCACCCCGTCGCGCCGCTGGGCGTGGCCGGACGACAAATAGAAAAGGCCGGATAATCCCGGCCTTTTTCATTATCGCGATCGCGCTGGCGCAATCAGAGCAGCAAACGGGCGCGAATGGTGCCGTCGATAGCCTTCATGCGCTGCAGCGCAGCATCGGCGCGTGCGGTTTCCGCTTCGATGTCGATCACCACGTAGCCGATTTCCGGACCGGTTTGCAGGTACTGCGCGGCGATGTTCACCCCTTCTTCGGCGAAGATCTGGTTAATCTGCGTCAGCACGCCCGGGCGGTTTTCATGGATGTGCAGCAGACGGCTGGCGTTCGGGCCATGCGCCGGCAACGAGACTTCCGGGAAGTTGACCGCCGACAGGGTCGAGCCGTTGTCGGAGTATTTCGCCAGCTTGCCCGCCACTTCGTCGCCGATGTTCTCCTGCGCTTCCTGCGTGGAGCCGCCGATGTGCGGCGTCAGCAGAACGTTGTCGAATTCGCACAGCGGCGAGTTGAACGGATCGCTGTTGGTCGCCGGCTCTTCCGGGAACACGTCGATCGCCGCCCCGGCCAGGTGATTGCTGGCCAGCGCGTTGCACAGCGCCGGGATATCCACCACGGTGCCGCGCGAGGCGTTGATCAGGATCGCGCCCGGCTTCATCAGCGCCAGCTCTTCCGCCCCCATCATATTCTTGGTCGACAGGGTTTCCGGCACGTGCAGCGTCACCACGTCGCTCATGTTGAGCAGATCGGACAGATGGCGCACCTGCTGAGCGTTGCCCAGCGGCAGCTTGTTCTCGATGTCGTAGAAGAACACCTTCATGCCCAGGCCTTCCGCCAGAATGCCCAGCTGGGTGCCGATGTGGCCGTAACCGATGATGCCCAGCTTCTTGCCGCGCGCTTCATACGAGCCGACGGCCAGCTTGTGCCATACGCCGCGGTGCGCCTTGGCGTTGGCGGCTGGGATGCCGCGCAGCATCAGCAACAGCTCGCCCAGCACCATTTCGGCCACGGATCGGGTATTGGAGAATGGCGCGTTAAACACCGGAATGCCGCGCTTGGTCGCCGCTTTCAATTCAACCTGGTTGGTGCCGATGCAAAAACAGCCTACCGCGACCAGCTTCTCGGCGGCGGCGAAAACCTCTTCGGTCAGATGCGTACGCGATCGGATGCCGACGAAGTGAGCATCGCGGATGGATGCCTTAAGCGATTCGGTGTCTAACGCACCTTTATGATATTCAATGTTGGTATAACCGGCGGCGCGCAGATTATCTACCGTGCTCTGATGAACCCCTTCTACCAACAGGAATTTAATCCTGTCTTTCTCCAATGATACTTTTGCCATTTACCCGACCCTATGTTCAGACTTCAGAAGCGGCTGTTGTGAAACAGCACCCATCCAACATAACAAAAATAACGCGGGCGGCAATACAAACGATTGCCTGCCCGCCAGTACAAGGCTCAGCCCGGCCGGCGGTTTCTGGCAGAAAATGCCATAGGGAAAGATTTAGACAGAAGCTTTATGGAGCCATCACCAGAAATGTGACATAAGTCACCAAATTTGGCTATTTTAAGAAAAGATATTTTAACCAGTGAATTATGCGGCCGGGGGATCGCCAGGCCGCATAGCCGCGGTGAGCGCAGCGTTTTATTCGACGACCTTGACGCCGTCCGACGTGCCGACCAGCGCCACGTCCGCGCCGCGGTTGGCGAACAGGCCGACGGTGACCACGCCGGCGATGCCGTTGATTTTGTTCTCCAACGCCACCGCGTCGGTGATGCTCAGGTTATGCACGTCGAGGATCACGTTGCCGTTGTCGGTCAGCACGTTCTGGCGATATTCCGGCAGCCCGCCGAGCTTCACCAGCTCGCGCGCCACGTAAGAGCGCGCCATCGGGATCACTTCCACCGGCAGCGGGAACTTGCCCAGCACGTCCACCTGCTTGGTGGCGTCGACGATGCAGATGAATTTGCGCGCGATGGCGGCGATGATCTTTTCACGCGTCAGCGCCGCGCCGCCGCCCTTGATCATCTGCATATGGGCGTTGATTTCGTCCGCACCGTCGACGTAGATATCCAGCGAGTCCACTTCGTTGCTGTCGAACACGTGAATGCCGAGGCTTTTCAGCTTGGCGGTTGAGGCATCGGAACTGGACACCGCGCCTTCGATCTGGTGCTTGATGGAGCCCAGCGCATCAATAAAATGGGCGGCGGTCGAACCGGTGCCGACCCCGACGATGGTACCCGGCGTCACGTAGTCCAGCGCCGCCCAACCCACCGCTTTTTTCAGTTCATCCTGCGTCATAATATGTCCATTGCCTATGTACGAAAACCTGTGCGTATTATAGGGTAAAACGTTATTTTTCACTCAGGCAGGATCACACTTCTTCACCCTGAGCCGCATTTTTAGCCGCGCGGCGGCGAGATGACCGCGTGATTTTTACACCTGCGCAACGGCCAAAATGTGGCATAGTGCCGATATCAATTTTATTTAAGGGATATCTTTTCCGATGAAACGCCCAGACTATCGAACGCTGCAAGCGCTGGACGCGGTGATCCGTGAGCGCGGCTTTGAGCGCGCCGCACAAAAACTCTGCATCACGCAATCGGCGGTATCCCAACGCATTAAACAGCTGGAAAACCTGTTCGGCCAACCGCTGCTGGTGCGCACCGTGCCGCCGCGCCCGACCGAACAGGGGCAGAAACTGCTGGCGCTGCTGCATCAGGTTGAGCTGCTGGAAGAAGAGTGGCTGGGCAACGACACCGGCATCGACACGCCGCTGCTGCTGTCGCTGGCGGTCAACGCCGACAGTCTGGCCACCTGGCTGCTGCCGGCGCTGAAGCCGGTGCTGGCGGACTCTCCGGTGCGCCTGAATCTGCAGGTGGAAGATGAAACCCGCACCCAGGAACGCCTGCGCCGCGGCGAAGTGGTGGGGGCGGTGAGTATTCAGCCGCAGCCGCTGCCGAGCTGCCTGGTGGACCAACTCGGCGCGCTGGACTATCTGTTTGTCGCCTCCAAGGGCTTCGCCGAGCGCTACTTCCCGAACGGCGTCACCCGCTCCGCGCTGCTGAAGGCGCCGGCGGTGGCGTTCGACCACCTCGACGATATGCATCAGGCCTTCCTGCAGCAGAATTTCGATCTGTCGCCGGGCAGCGTACCCTGCCACATCGTGAACTCGTCCGAAGCCTTCGTGCAGCTGGCGCGCCAGGGCACCACCTGCTGCATGATCCCGCATCTGCAGATTGAGAAAGAGCTGGAGTCGGGTGAGCTTATCGATCTGACGCCGGGGCTCTACCAGCGCCGCATGTTGTTCTGGCACCGCTTTGCGCCGGAAAGCCGCATGATGCGCAAGGTGACCGACGCGCTGCTGGACTACGGCCGCCAGGTACTGCGCCAGGATTAAACGAAAAAGGTTCGCCGCAGCGAACCTTTTTTATCGCCGCAGCCCGGCGTTACTGCGCGGCGTTGCGCTGCAGTTCAAACACCACATCCACCTGATCGTCGAAGTGAATGCTTTGCTGCTCGTAGGTTTGCGCCGCATCGTTCTCCGCCGCCGCGCCCGCGGCCTTGTACATGCGCGCTACCGGCATCGGCTGGTAGTTGGCCACGTGGTAACGGATGCTGTAAACCGGGCCCAGCTTGGCGTTAAAGCCCTTCGCCAGTGAAGCGGCCTGCTGGGTGGCGTTTTCGATGGCTTTCTGACGCGCCTGCTCGCGATAGACGTCCGGCTTGGCCACGCCCAGCTCAACCGCGCGGATCTCGTTCAGGCCGGATTTCAACGCGCCGTCCAGCAACCCGTTCAGCTTGTCCAGCTGACGCAGCGTCACCTGCACCTGACGCACCGCGCGGTAACCCTTCAGCACCGACTCGCCGGTTTTCAGGTAATCGTACTCCGGCTGGGTGCGCAGGTTGGCGGCGCTGATGTCTTTCTTCTCGATGTTGTTTTTCTGCAGGAAATCGAAGTATTGCGCCACGCGCTCATCCACCTGCTTCTTCGCCTGCGCGGCGTCTTTGGAGGAGACGCTGACTTCGATCGCCAGGGTGGCGATGTCCGGCGTAGCGTCGACGCTGGAAGTGCCCGAGGTAACCACGTGCGGCCCTTCCGGCACTTCGGCCGCCTGCAGCGCCAGCGGTAACGTCCCTAATCCAACCATTGCGGCCATAGCCAATGCTTTAAGCTTCACAGTGTCTCCTTATGACAGGCTGTCTCTGATTACCGGCCTTTTCCTGTGAGAACAGCCGGTTCCTTGGCATAAAACGTAGCATATCGCGCGGGGTTTTAAATTCGGATTAGTGACAAATTCTTATAAACTTGCCCCCTGCCAGGCCAATTGCAACGCGATGCCCCACATCACCAGCCCCACCAGGCCATTGATGATGCGCTGCGCCAGCCGGGTATTCAGCCAGGGCGCCAGCCAGGAGGCCAGCAGCGCCAGCCCGAAGAACCACACCGCCGAGGCGCTGACCGCGCCCAGGGCGAACCAGGAGCGCACGTCCGCCGTCAGCTGGCCGCCCAGGCTGCCCAACACCACGAAGGTGTCCAGATAAACGTGCGGGTTCAGCCAGGTGACCGCCAGCATGGTGACCACGATGCGCCAGCGGCTCTGCGCCAGCTCTTGCGCGACCGCCAGCGCCGGCTGCGGGCTGAGGGCGGTGCGAAACGCCCCCCAGCCGTACCACAGCAGAAACGCCACGCCGCCCCAGGTCACCACGGCCAGCAGCAGCGGTGAGCGGGTCAGCAGCGCGCTGCCGCCAAAGATGCCGGCGCAGATCAGCAGGATATCGCTCAGCGCGCACAGCGCGGCAATCATCAGATGGTACTGACGGCGGATGCCCTGGTTCATCACGAAAACGTTCTGGGGCCCCAGCGGCAGGATCATTGCGGCGCTGAGGGCAAAGCCCTGCAAGAAGACGGCTAGCATGGTATTCCTCGAAACAGTAAAGGCGCCGTACAGAGGCGCGTGTCGGTCAACTCGCGCATCATACGAGGAAGAGATTATTAGGTGAAATTGATATTTCTAATCAACTATCATAATAGCTAATAACCAGGCTGGAGTAACGGCTCCCGGCGCCCCGGCTCTGGTGTATACTCGGGTTTTCTGCGCCATGCCAGCCAAAGCGGCTTTCGATCAGGCCCGTTTCAGAAGGAACTGGACGCCTGCGCTGCCCTCCAGCCAGCCCCACACCGCACCAGTCTAATAACAGTGGAATCGCCATGAGCCAAAACCCCGCTCGTATCAGTGAGATCATCGACCGCGCGAAGATATCTCCCTACCAGATCCTGATCCTCAGCCTGTGTTTCCTGATCGTCCTGCTGGACGGTTTTGATACCGCCGTCATCGGTTATATCGCCCCCGCCCTGCGTGAAGAATGGGACCTGCAGCCCGCACAGCTGTCGCCCGCCTTCGGCGCGGGCTTGTTCGGCCTGCTGCTCGGCAGTTTGATCTTCGGCCCGGTCGCCGATGCCATCGGCCGCAAGCGCGTGTTGCTCGCTTCGATACTGATTTTTGGCGGCGGCACCCTGGCCTGCGCCTATACGGATTCGATCGCGTCGCTGACCCTGCTGCGTTTGATCACCGGCATCGGCCTGGGGGGCGCCATGCCCACCTGCATCACCCTCAGTTCAGAGTACTCGCCGGCCCGCCGACGGATGCTGATGGTCACCCTGAGCTGGAGCGGCTTTACCGCAGGGCTGGCCCTGGGCGGCATTCTTGCCGGGCAGATCATTCCCGCCTTCGGCTGGCGCGGCGTGCTGATGGCCGGCGGCATCGTCCCCCTGCTGCTGCTGCCGTTGCTGGCCTGGCAAATGCCCGAGTCGGCGCGCTTTATGACGTCCCACCCCAAATACGCCGACAGCCTGCGCCGGGTGGTCGGGCGCATCACCGGCAAAAGCTGGGCGGGGGTGACGATTGTCGATGACGAACGTTCCGAGCGGGCCAGGTCGCCGATTTCGCACCTGTTCACCGAAGGCCGCGCGCTGCGCACCCTGCTGCTGTGGCTGGCCTTCTTCTGTTCGCTGTTCGTGTTCTACCTGCTCACCAGCTGGCTGCCGAGCATTCTCAAGGACGCCGGTTACGATATCGCGCACGCATCGCGCATTGGGGCGATGGTGCCCCTGGGCGGCACCCTCGGCGCCATCCTCATGGCGCTGTTGATGGATAGGGTCGGACCTTACAAAGTGCTGGCGCTGTCCTATTTGGGCGCCGCGCTGGTGGTTGGCGCCACCGGTTACCTGATGGGCGACGTCTATACGCTGGCCGCCGCCGTCTTTCTTATCGGTTTCGGCGTGGCGGGCGCGCAAAACGGCCTGAACCTGGTTTCGACCACCCTCTACCCCACCGCCGCCCGCGTCACCGGGGTGAGCTGGGCCATGGCGAATGGCCGCTTCGGCTCCATCGTCGGCGCGATGCTCGGCGCCTGGATGATTAGCGCGGCGGGCAGCGCCGAGGTGTTCTTCATCTGGCTGGCGCTGCCGGTATTGGTGGGTTCCGCCGCCATCTTCCTGCTCTACCGGCTCAGCCGAAGCCGTCAGGCGCCTGACGCCGGGGAAAATAACGGGCCGAGACGCCATCAAGGACGTCTCGGCCGGCAATAAAAAAGGGGGCCAAGGCCCCCTTTCGCTTATTCCGCCTTGGCGGATGCGTCTTCGGTACGATACAGGTGAACGTCCATCTGCGGGAACGGAATGCCGATATTGTTGGCATCCAGCGCGCGCTTGAAGTTCTCCATCAGATCGAAGTACACGTTCCAGTATTCCGCGTTGGTGGTCCAGGAACGGGTAACGAAGTTCAGCGAGGACGGCGCCATTTCGTTCAGGCGTACGGTCACGCCTTTGGCGTGCATGATGCGCTTGTCGGCGGCGATCACATCGCCCAGCACCTTTTTCACCACGTCGATATCGGCGTTGTAGGCCACGCCTACCACGATATCCACACGGCGGTTCGGCTCGCGGGAGTAGTTGATGATGTTGCCGGCGATAATTTTGCCGTTCGGCACCACGATGGTTTTGTTGTCGACGGTGCGCAGGGTGGTGGAGAAAATCTGCACCTGATCGACGGTACCGGCCACGCCGCCCAGATCGACATACTCACCCACGCGCAGCGGGCGGAAGATCACCAGCAGCACGCCGGCGGCAAAGTTGGACAGCGAGCCCTGCAGCGCCAGGCCAACGGCCAAACCGGCGGCGCCCAGTACGGCGATCACCGAGGTGGTCTGCACGCCGACGCGCCCCAGCACCGCGATAAAGGTGAACGCCAGCACGCCGTAACGCACGATCGCCGACAGGAAGTCCGCTACCGTGGCGTCGATGCCGCGCAGCTTCATCACGCGGTTCAGCGCATTGCCGACCAGGCGGGCGACGATCGAACCGATGATCAGGATAACGATGGCGGCGACGATGTTCACCGCGTACTGGATCAACAGATCCTGATTCTTCACCAGCCAGTTGCCGGCGCCGTTGATGCCGTCTACTACATTCAAATCTTTCATTCGTGTCGTCCTAACTTTGCCCCTAAAGGGATAAACTCGCAAAAATACACTGACGTCTCGGCCAGTCGGAAACCACCGCCTAAGGGTAACCAACATTAAAGCCGCATGCCAACCGTAAGCGCTAAAAATAGCCGAAACCCTGCCCGCGTCTTCTATGCTGAGAACAGCGCCTTTACTTTTTCACGACAAGGGATCCGGCCGCCATGCATATTCGCTCCTCACTCCGGCATTATTGGCAGGTCCGGCCCAGGCTGCTGTTCTCGGTCAGTGCCGGGGGGCTGTGCTTTTTACTGCTGCCCGCCCAGCTTTCGCTGCTGCAGCGGCTGATGATCGGCTGGAACCTGTTGGCCTGGCTGTACCTGCTGTTTCTTTGGCGGCTGATGCTGGTGAGCACGCCCAAACATATCCGCCAAATCGCCCGCGCGCAGGACGAGAGCGCCAGCACGGTGCTGGCGCTGGTCAGCATCGGTTGTCTGGTGAGCATTCTGGCCATTCTGTTTGAGCTGAGCAGCGCCAAACAGGCCAGCGACTCGTTGAAGACCCTGCATCTGGCGCTGACCGGCGCCACGCTGGCGGTGTCCTGGTTGCTGTTGCCGACCGCCTTCACCATGCATTACGCCCACCAGTTCTACCGCCAGGGCGCGCAGCGGGATCCGCTGCCGCTGCTGTTTCCCGGCAACCTGGCCGAACCGACCTATCTGGATTTCGCTTACTTCTCGTTCACCATCGCGGTGGCGTCGCAAACCGCCGACGTGGCGGTCGGCGCGGCCGAGGTGCGCAAGATTACCCTGCTGCAGTCGGTTATCTCTTTCGTGTTCAACATGGTGATCCTCGGCTTGTCGATCAACGTCGGCGCCAGCCTGCTGGGCTGAAAACGAAAAAGGCTCCCCGAAGGGAGCCTTGCCTGTCTTGCAACCGATGCCGAAGATTACAGAACGTCTACCGCGTTCAGATCTTTGAAGGCCTGTTCCAGACGGGTCACCATGCTGGTCTGCGCGGCGCGCAGCCATACGCGTGGATCGTAGTATTTCTTGTTCGGCTGATCGGCGCCTTTCGGGTTGCCCAGCTGGCCCTGCAGGTAAGCTTCGTTCGCTTTGTAGTACTGCAGGATGCCGTCCCAGGTCGCCCATTGGGTGTCGGTGTCGATGTTCATCTTGATCACGCCGTAGCCTACGGACTCTTTGATCTCTGCGTCGGTAGAGCCGGAGCCGCCGTGGAACACGAAGTCCAGGCTGTTGTGCGGCAGGTTGTATTTCTTGGACACGTAGTCCTGAGAATCACGCAGGATGGTCGGGGTCAGCTTGACGTTGCCCGGTTTGTACACGCCGTGCACGTTGCCGAATGAAGCCGCAATGGTGAAGCGCGGGCTGATGGCGTGCAGTTTTTCGTAGGCGTAAGCCACGTCTTCCGGCTGGGTGTACAGCGCGGATGCGTCCATATGGCTGTTGTCTACGCCATCTTCTTCACCGCCGGTGCAGCCCAGTTCGATTTCCAGCGTCATGCCGATCTTAGCCATACGGGTCAGATACTTGCTGCAGATCTCGATGTTTTCTTCCAGAGACTCTTCGGACAGGTCGATCATGTGGGAAGAGAACAGCGGTTTGCCAGTGGCGGCGAAATGTTTCTCGCCGGCGTCCAGCAGGCCGTCCAGCCATGGCAGCAGTTTCTTCGCGCAGTGGTCGGTGTGCAGAATAACCGGCACGCCGTAATGCTCAGCCATCTGGTGAACATGGTGTGCACCGGAGATGGCGCCCAGAATCGCTGCGCCCTGCGGAACGTCAGTCTTCACGCCTTTGCCGGCGATAAACGCCGCGCCGCCGTTAGAGAACTGTACGATCACCGGAGCACGCACCTTCGCCGCTGTTTCCAGCACGGCGTTGATGGAGTCGGTGCCTACGCAGTTTACTGCCGGCAGCGCAAAGTTGTTCTCTTTAGCTACTGCGAATACTTTCTGAACGTCATCACCCGTGATGACACCCGGTTTTACGAAATCAAAAATTTTAGACATGTTACTTTGTCCTGTTTCGTCGGCCGTAGATGGATGTAAATCGATTTTTCATGCCGCGCCGCCGTTGCCGCGCGGTATAAAACAAACGGGCGGCTTTCGCCTCCCGTTGTCTGAATTACTGCTTAGCGCGCTCTTCCAGCATCACGACTGCCGGCAGTGGTTTCCCTTCAACGAATTCCAGGAAAGCGCCGCCGCCGGTGGAGATGTAGGAAATTTTGTCAGCGATACCGAACAGGTCGATTGCTGCCAGAGTGTCGCCGCCGCCTGCGATGGAGAAAGCTTCGCTATCGGCGATCGCGCGGGCGACAATTTCGGTGCCCTTACGGAAGTTAGGGAACTCGAATACGCCAACCGGGCCATTCCACAGAATGGTTTTGGCGTTCTTCAGGATAACGGCCAGACGCTCGGCAGAGACGTCGCCCATATCCAGAATTTGCTCGTTGTCCTGGATCTCGTTGGCCTGCTTCACGGTGGCCACCGCCTCTTCAGAGAACTCGGTCGCTACGCGCACGTCGGTCGGCACCGGAATGTCGCAGGTTTCCAACAGTTTCTGCGCGTTCGGGATCAGATCCGGTTCGTACAGCGACTGGCCCACGTTGTTGCCCTGCGCCGCCACGAAGGTGTTGGCGATGCCGCCGCCGACGATCAGCTGATCGGCGATTTTGGACAGCGAGTCCAGAACGGTCAGTTTGGTGGACACTTTAGAACCGCCGACGATGGCGACCATCGGACGCGCCGGGTTGCCCAGCGCCTTGCCCAGGGCTTCCAGCTCGGCAGACAGCAGCGGGCCGGCACAGGCTACCGGGGCGAATTTGCCTACGCCGTGGGTAGAGGCCTGCGCGCGGTGCGCGGTGCCGAAGGCGTCCATCACGTACACGTCGCACAGCGCCGCGTATTTCTTGGACAAGGTTTCGTCGTCTTTCTTCTCGCCCTTGTTGAAGCGGACGTTTTCCAGCACCACCAGTTCGCCTTCGGCGACGTCCACGCCATCCAGATAATCCTTCGCCAGACGAACTGGGGATTTCAGATGATCTTTCAGGTAGTTAACTACTGGCAGCAGGGAGAATTCTTCGTTGTACTCGCCTTCGGTAGGACGCCCCAGGTGGGAGGTTACCATGACGCGGGCGCCTTGTTTCAGCGCAGCTTCGATAGTCGGCAGGGAGGCGCGGATACGCGCATCGGAAGTCACTTTACCGTCTTTCACTGGCACGTTCAAATCGGAACGGATCAGTACGCGTTTACCCGCCAGATCCAGATCGGACATCTTAATTACAGACATGGTGAACCCTCTTAGTTGAATCTCTATAAAACTAGAAACCGCTGGCGGCCATTGCCCGTGTTGTATCCAACATCCGGTTGGCAAAGCCCCATTCATTGTCGCACCAAACCAAGGTCTTAATCAGGTGCTGCCCGCTGACCCGCGTCTGTGTACCGTCGACGATAGCGCTGTGCGGGTCGTGGTTAAAATCAATCGAGACTAATGGTAGTTCCGTATAGTCAACTATACCACGAAATGATCCCCGTGCGGCCTTTTGCAACAGCTGGTTGACCTCTGTCACCTTCACCGCCGAGCTCACGCTGACGCTGAGATCGATGGCCGTCACGTTGATGGTCGGCACGCGCACGGAAATCGCCTCAAACCGATCGCAAAACTGCGGGAAGATGCGGGTGATGCCCGCGGCCAGCTTGGTGTCGACCGGAATAATCGACTGGCTCGCCGCGCGGGTGCGCCGCAAATCCGGGTGATAAGCGTCTATCACCGGCTGATCGTTCATGGCGGAGTGGATGGTGGTCACGGTGCCGGATTCGATGCTGTAGGCATCGTCCAGCAGCTTGATCACCGGAATAATGCAGTTGGTGGTGCATGAGGCGTTGGACACGATGCGATGTTCCGCCCGCAGCGTCTGGTGGTTGACGCCAAACACCACGGTGGCGTCCAGATCGTTGCCGCCCGGGTGAGCGAACAGCACCTTCTTCGCCCCCGCCGCCAGATGGGCCTCGCCATCCGCCCGGCTGCCGTACACGCCGCTGCAATCCAGCACCACGTCGACGCCCAGCTCGCCCCAGGGCAGCCGCTCCACCGCCGGTTGGTGCAGCAAACGGATCGCATCGTCCCCGACGCTCAGCGTATCGCACTCCTGGCGCACGTCCCAGGCGAAGCGGCCGTGGCTGGAATCGTATTTCAGCAGATGGGCCATCCCCTCGGCGTTCGCCAGCTCGTTGATCGCCACCACGGAAATTTCCGCTCGTCGTCCCGATTCATACAGTGCGCGTAACACGCTGCGGCCAATGCGGCCAAAGCCGTTTATCGCTATGCGGATGGTCATGCTGCTCCTGAAAAAGGGCCTTTCCCGCCGGGGCGAACTCACCGGCGCCGGACCGGCGCTGACTGGTTATCTGACTAACCCGCATAGAGTAGTGTATCGCACCGCCCGCTGTGAATCGCCGCGTTGCATTATTCCTCGGCGCCGGCACCATGCCGCCGCCCTCACTCCGGCGTTTCTGCTGAATACCGCACCAACTGAAACGCTTCAGCCGAGCATAAACCAAAGTTTTGGCAAAAGGAACAGATGCAGCGAACCGGCGAGCAACAGGAAGGAGTTTTGCGAGAATAAGATGATCTAGCGCACACTTTTGCCGGAGGGCTGCGCCAGAGACGGGCGACGCAGCGCTGCAATTATCGCCGACTGGCCGGGCCCCTCGCCTCGGGCCCCGGCTCTGCCGCCGCTAGCCTTTGGGGAAAATCCATACCTGTTCTGCCGGCAGGGACAGCCGGCACAGCGCCTGCTCGCGCACCTCGCCGCCGTAGGCGCGCACCACGAGGTCTTCGGCCACCGTACGGAACAGGTATTCCCAGCGATCGCCGAGGTACATGCTGGTCAGCAGCGGCAGTTCGAGCTGGTTGCCCTGCGGATCCTCCCCCAGCCGCACGCGCTCCACGCGGATCACCGCAATGCCCTCCTGGCCGACCTGCAGTCCGGCGCCCGCCAGCCCCCACAGCGCCCAGTCCTTGCCTTCGATGCGCGCCCTGTCGCCCTCCAGCGTCACAACCTTGCCGGGCAGGCGGTTGTTGCTGCCCATAAACTCGGCGGTAAACAGCGTGGACGGCGAACCGTACATTTCCTGCGGCGTGCCCTGCTGCTCGATTTTGCCGTTGTTGAGCAGCAGAATGCGATCGGAGATGGCCATCGCTTCGTTCTGATCGTGGGTCACCATCAGCGCCGACAGCCCGAGCTTGATGATCAGTTCGCGCAGGAACACCCGCGCCTCTTCGCGCAGCTTGGCGTCCAGGTTCGACAGCGGTTCGTCCAGCAGGATCACCGGCGGGTTGTACACCAGCGCGCGCCCTATCGCCACCCGCTGCTGCTGGCCGCCGGACAGCTGATGCGGGTGGCGCTGGCCCAGGTGCCCCAACCCCAGCTGCTCGAGCACCGCCTGCACCCGCCGGGTGATTTCCGCCGCGGCGATTTTACGCAGCTTCAGCGGATAAGCGACGTTTTCAAACACCGTTTTATGCGGCCACAGGGCGTAGGACTGGAATACCAGCCCCAGGTTGCGCTCCTCGGCGGGAATTTCGCTGCGCGCGCTGCCGTCGTACACCGCATTGCTGCCGATGACGATGCGCCCCTGGCTCGGTTTTTCCAGCCCGGCCACCGCGCGCAGCAGGGTGGTTTTGCCGCTGCCCGACGGCCCCAGCAGGGAGACCACCTCGCCGCGTTTCAGCTCCATCGACACCCCTTTCAACACCGGGTTGTCGCCGTAGGTCAAATGCAGGTCTTCTACCGAAAGTTCAATCATGTAATTTCACTCCGAAGCGCAGGGCGATCCCCAACCCCAACACCACCAGCAGGATGTTAATGAACGACAGCGCGGCGACGATGTCGATCGCCCCCGCCGCCCACAGGGAAACCAGCATCGAGCCGATGGTCTCCGTGCCCGGGGAAAGCAGATACACCCCGGTGGAATATTCTCGTTCGAAGATCAGGAACATCAGCAGCCAGGAGCCGATCAGGCCGTAACGCGACAGCGGAATGGTCACGTGGCGAGTGATCTGGCCGCGGGTCGCGCCGGTGCTGCGCGCGGCCTCCTCCAGTTCGGGCCCCACCTGCAGCAGCGTCGAGGAGATCAGCCGCAGGCCATAGGCCATCCACACCACGGTGTACGCCAGCCAAACGCTGAAGATGGTGCTGCGCAGCGAACGCAGCCAGACGATCAGGTTTTCCCGCAGCCATTCGGCCACCGGCAGCGCCGACAGCCAGCCCTCTTTCAGCGACTTGTCCAGCCACATCGGCAGGAACAGGAACACCCACAGGAACGCCAGGCCGGCCAACAGCCCCGGCACCGCGCGCGGCACCAGCACGCTGTAATCGAGAAAGCGGGTCGCGCCGTCCGGCTTGCGGTGCATGGCGATGCCGATAAACAGATAACAGACCACCGCCAGCGCCCCGCCGATCACCCCTATGGCCATCGAGTTGACGATGGCGCGCAACAGGTTGGGCTGCTGCCAGATGGTGCGGAAGGTATTGAGCGACAGCTCGTCCCAAATCGACACCCCTACCCCCAGTTGGAGATAAAGGCGCGCAGCACCACGCCCACCAGCGGCACGCCGATGGTGACGGTCAGCCAGAACACCACCACCGCGCCGGCCACCCAGCGCCATTTGCCCAGCGGCAGCGCGCGGGCCTGCGACGCCTTGCCCTTGACGGTAACGAAACGGTTGGCGGTGCGCATCAGCCGGCGTTGCAGCATCACCAGCGGAATGGTGATGCAGATAAGCACCACCGCCACCGCCGCCATCAGGTGATAAGACGGCGTGCCCAGCTTGTTGGTCAGCTGATACAGATAGGTCGCCAGCACCAGGTTGCCTTCCGGATCGCCCAGCACCAGCATCAGGCCGAACACCTCCAGCCCGAGGAAGAACAGCAGCACGCCGGCGTACAGGATCGACGGTCGCACCATCGGCAGGCTGACCGCGGTCATCACCTGCAGCGGCGTCGCCCCGGCGGTGCGCGCCGCTTCCTCCACGTCGGAACCCACGCTGCGCAGCGCCGAGGAAATGTACAGATAGGCGTGGGGAACGTGCGTCAGCCCGGCGATCGCCACGATGCTGGCCATCGAGTAGATGTTCCACGGCACAAAGCCCAGCAGCGCCTCCGCCCACAGCGAAAAGAAACCGACCGGCCCGGCGGCCACCACATAGCCGAAGCCCAGCACCATCGGCGACACGAAGATCGGCACCAGGATCAGCGGCTCAATCAGCCGGCGGCCGGGCAAGTCGGTCCTGACCATCAGAAAGGCCAGGATGCCGCCCAGCGGAATGGCGATCACCACCAGCCCGAAGGCCAGAATAAAACCGCTTTTCAGCGCTTTGTAGAAATCCGGGTCGGTAAAGATAAACTCGAAGGCTTCGAGGCTGAACACCTTCGAAGGGGAAAAAAAGGGCGCGGAGAGGAAACTTTGAATGATGATGAACGACAGCGGAACGTAGATAACCAGCGCGGTTATCAGCACCACCGCGCCGCGCGGCAGGCTCTGCCATTTTCTGCGCCATGCTTTCATAAATTATCCCAATGGTTGTAAACGACGACGACCAAAGGGCGCGCGCCCCTCAGGCTGACGCGCGTCCGAATGCTGTCCCTGTTATTTTGCCGCGGCGGTGCGCCACTGCTTGATATAGTCCAGACGCTTGGCCGGCTGCAGGTATTCCAGCAGGCTCTCATCCACCGGGATCGGCTTCAGCGCTTTCCCCAGCAGCTTGGTCATGCCGTCGATATCGTTCTTGCCTTCAATATCGTTGCGAATCGACGGGATATCCGCCTGGTTGGCGAGAATGCTTTGCCCTTTTTCCGACAGGACATAGTCGAACCACAGCCTGGCGGCATTGGCGTTGGTCGCCTCCTTGCTGATAAAGCTCACGCGCGACAGCACCAGGGTATAGTCCTTCGGATAGGCGATGCCGAGCGACGGGTCGCTCTTGGCGCGGGCTTCGGCATAAGATCCGAGGATGTTGAAACCGATCAGGTTCTCGCCGGAAGAGACGCGCTCCATCATGGTGCCGGTGGAGGACTGCACCGCCAACCCGCCCTTGGCCACGTCGGCCAACGTCTTGAAGTAATCAGGATCGGCCTTGAAGTCCTGCACCGACAGCATGAAGCCCAGACCGGACTTTTCGATGTCGTAAGTGGTGACTTTCTTCTTGAACTTGTCGGTCTGGCCGGCGATCAGCTTGGCCAGCGCGGCATGGGAATCCGGCGCTTCGTTTTGCGGGATCAGGCGTTTGTTATAGATGAACACCACCGGCTCGTAGGTGGTGCCGTAGGCTTTTTGTTGCCATACCGCCCATTTCGGCAGTTGACCCAGCTCGGGAGAGGCGTACTCCTGCGCATAATCGCTCGCCAGCTTCAGCGCGGTGTCCATCGACGAGCTCCACACCACGTCGCCGCTGGTGCCGCCCGCCGCCTGTTCGCTGATAAAGCGGTTGTACAGCTCGGTGCTGTTCATGTCGTTGTATTCGACCTTCACGCCCGGATACAGCGCTTCGAATCCCTGAATCAGCGGCCCCGCCGCCTTGGTGTCGGTGGTGGAATAGATCACCACCTTGCCTTCTTTTTTCGCGCCGTCGACCAGCTTCTGGTAGTCGGCGGGGTAGCCCGCCGGGAAGGCGGCATAAGCGGGAACGGAACCCAATATGGCCATGGCGACCACAGACGCACTGATTCTTGTCAACATAGTCCAACCCCTGGTTACATTTAAGAAACTAAAAATTAACATATAGTTAATGAGACCGCCGAGGCAACGGCGTTGGTTTGTTATCTTTCGGTTTTGTGAGGTTGGGCGTTTTTCAGCCAATAAAACCGACGTCAGCGGGCTTGGCAAGGCGATGGTCGGCAGAACTCAGGCTTTTGTCGGCAAAATATTATATCCTGCACGCCGAAATTTTTATGGGCGCCCGATAGCCCATCGCGCCTGCCCCTGATTTTTACCGGCGCCAGGTTGTTCTTATCGTACACAGGCAATGCAATCCCCTTATGACGACACGCTTATCCCCCAAAGACATCATCGCCCTGGGCTTTATGACCTTCGCCCTGTTTGTCGGCGCCGGCAATATCATTTTCCCGCCGATGGTGGGCCTGCAGTCCGGCGAGCACCTGTGGCCGGCCGCCGCGGGCTTTATGGTCACCGCCGTCGCCCTGCCGGTGATCGCCGTGATCGCGCTGGCGCGCGTCGGCGGCAGCATCGGCCTGTTGACCGGCCCGCTCGGCCGCCGGGCCGGCCTGCTGCTGGCTATCGTCTGTTATCTGGCGCTCGGCCCGCTGTTCGCCACGCCGCGCACCGCCAACGTCTCTTTCGCTTTGGGCATCGCGCCTTTTACCGGCGACGGCGCCCTGCCGCAGTTCATCTACAGCCTGCTGTTCTTCACGCTGGCGATGGTTATCTCGCTGTACCCCGGACGGCTGCTGGATAACGTCGGCCATATTCTGGCGCCGCTGAAGATCCTCGCGCTGGCCGCGCTCGGCATTGCCGCGCTGGTTTGGCCCGCCGGCGCGCCGATCCCCGCCAGCGGCGGCTATCAGAACGCAGCGTTCTCCACCGGGTTCGTGCAGGGGTATCTGACCATGGACACGCTGTCGGCGCTGATGTTCGGCTCGATTATCGTTACCGCCGCCCGATCGCGCGGCGTCGACGATCCTGGTTTGCTGATGCGCTACACCCTGTGGGCCAGCCTGATTGCCGGCATCGGCCTGACGCTGGTGTATATCTGCATGTTCAAACTGGGTGCCGGCAGCGGCGGCCTGGTCGCCGAACGGCAAGACGGCGCGGCGATCCTGTATGCCTATGTGCAGCACACCTTCGGCGAGGGGGGCAGCCTGTTTATGGCCATCCTGATGTTCATCGCCTGTCTGGTGACCGCGGTGGGCATGACCTGCGCCTGCGCCGATTTCTTTTCCCGCCATGTGCCGCTGTCTTACCGCACGCTGGTGGCTATTCTCGCCGCATTCGCCATGCTGGTGTCCAACCTCGGGCTGGCCACGCTGATCCGCGTGTCGATCCCGGTGCTGACGGCCATCTATCCCCCGTGCATCGCCCTGGTATTGCTCAGCTTCAGCCAGAGCCGCTGGCGCAGCGCCAACCGCGTGTTCGCGCCGGTGATCGCCACCAGCCTGCTGTTTGGCCTCGCCGACGGCATCAGGGCCTCCAGCTTCGGCGGCCTGCTGCCCGCCGGGTTCGAACGCCTGCCGCTGGCGGATCAGGGGCTGGTATGGCTGCTGCCCACGCTGCTGGCGCTGTTGCTGGCGGCGATTTACGATCGGCTGCGCGCGCCCCGCCGGGACAGGGTCCCGACATAAAAAAAAGCCCGGCGTTGCCGGGCTTTTTATTGGCTAACGCCAGGGGCCGCTTACTTCAGCAGCGCCTGCGCCTTGGCCACCACGTTGTCCACGGTGAAGCCGAACTCCTTGAACAGCTGCTCCGCCGGCGCCGATTCGCCAAAGGTGGTCATGCCCACGATGGCGCCGTTCAGCCCCACGTACTTGTACCAGTAGTCCGCGATACCCGCTTCCACCGCCACGCGCGCGCTCACCGCCGCCGGCAGCACCGATTCGCGGTACGCCGCATCCTGCTTGTCGAACGCGTCGGTAGACGGCATCGACACCACGCGTACCTTACGGCCCGCAGCAGTCAGTTGGTCCGCCGCTTCCACCGTGATACCCACTTCCGAACCGGTGGCAATCAGGATGACCTCCGGCGTGCCGGCGCAGTCTTTCAGCACGTAGCCGCCGCGGTACACGTTCGCCAGCTGCTCCGCGCTGCGCGGCTGCTGGGTCAGGTTCTGACGCGAGAAAATCAGCGTGGTCGGGCCGTCGTTGCGCTCGATGCCGTACTGCCAGGCAATCGCCGATTCCACCTGGTCGCACGGGCGCCAGGTGCTCATGTTCGGGGTCACCCGCAGGCTGGCAATCTGCTCCACCGGCTGGTGGGTCGGGCCGTCTTCGCCCAGACCGATGGAGTCGTGGGTGTAGACGAACACGTTGCGCAGCTTCATCAGCGCCGCCATGCGCACCGCGTTGCGGGCGTATTCCACGAACATCAGGAAGGTCGCCGAGTACGGCAGGAAGCCGCCGTGCAGCGCGATGCCGTTGGTGATGGCGGTCATGCCGAACTCGCGCACGCCGTAGTGGATGTAGTTGCCCGCCGGGTCGACGTTCAGCGCTTTCGAACCGGACCATAGGGTCAGGTTGCTCGGCGCCAGGTCGGCGGAGCCGCCGAGGAACTCGGGCAGTACCTTGCCGAACGCTTCCAGCGCGTTCTGCGACGCCTTGCGGCTGGCGATGTTGGCCGGGTTGGCCTGCAGCTGCTCGACGAATTTCTGCGCGTCGGCTTTCCAGTTCGCCGGCAGTTCGCCGTTCATGCGGCGCTTGAACTCGGCGGCCAGCTCAGGGAAGGCCTGGGCGTAGGCGGCGAACCTGTCGTTCCAGGCCGCTTCTTTGGCCTGGCCGGCTTCTTTGGCGTCCCACTGGGCATAGATGTCCTGCGGGATTTCGAAGGCGGCGTATTTCCAGCCCAGGGCTTCGCGGGTGGCGGCCACTTCGGCGGCGCCCAGCGCGGCGCCGTGCACGTCGTGGGTGCCGGCCTTGTTCGGTGAGCCGAAACCGATGACGGTCTTGCACATCAGCAGGGACGGCTTGTCGGTCACCTTGCGGGCTTCCTCAATCGCCGCCTTGATGGCGTCCGGGTTGTGGCCGTCGACGTGGCGCACCACGTGCCAGCCGTAGGCTTCGAAGCGCTCGGCGGTGTCGTCGGTGAACCAGCCGTCGACGTGGCCGTCGATGGAGATGCCGTTGTCATCGTAGAAGGCGGTCAGCTTGCCGAGCTTGAGGGTGCCGGCCAGCGAACAGACTTCGTGAGAGATGCCTTCCATCATGCAGCCGTCGCCCATAAAGGCGTAGGTGTGGTGGTCGACGACGTCATGGCCCGGGCGGTTGAACTGCGCGGCCAGGGTGCGTTCGGCGATGGCGAAGCCGACGGCGTTGGCGATGCCCTGGCCGAGCGGGCCGGTGGTGGTTTCCACGCCTGGGGTATAGCCGTATTCCGGGTGGCCCGGCGTTTTGGAGTGGAGCTGACGGAAGTTTTCCAGCTCGCTCATCGGCAGGTCATAGCCGGTGAGGTGCAGCAGGCTGTAAATCAACATGGAGCCGTGGCCGTTGGAGAGCACGAAACGGTCGCGGTCAGCCCAGTGCGGGTTGGTCGGGTTGTGGTTCAGGTAGTCACGCCACAGGACTTCGGCGATGTCCGCCATGCCCATAGGTGCGCCCGGGTGGCCGGAATTCGCTTTTTGTACGGCGTCCATGCTGAGTGCGCGGATGGCGTTGGCAAGCTCTTTACGAGAGGACATGTTTTACTCCAGGTCGGATTAAAAAAGCGGTCAAGTTCTCTATTTTCTCAGACTCCGCATTAAAACGGCAATCCCTAATGCCAAATGAGAGCGAGTTCACAACTTATTAGCACGATTGGACGGTTTTTCGGAATAACACTATTCTCGCTACGCCTGACGTACACTAGTCTCATGCGGCAAGATTTCCCAAAAGCAAAATTGCACCGTTCCCTTGTTACTATCACAGGAAGATGGCCTTATGAAAATTCGTACCTCTTTGATTGCATTAAGCATTGCCACCTTGGTAAGCGGCTGTCAAAACCTGAATACCAGCACGCTGATGCAGTCCGGAGCGCAGGCGTTCCAGGCGGCAACGCTGAGCAATGACGACGTGAAAACCCTGAGTGATAAATCCTGCGCAGAGATGGACAGCAAGGCACAAATCGCGCCGGCCGACAGCACCTACGCCAAACGCCTGAACAAAATCGCCGCGGCGCTCGGGGATAACATCAACGGCACGCCGGCCAACTATAAGGTCTACGTGACCAAAGACGTCAACGCTTGGGCGATGGCCAACGGCTGTATCCGCGTATACAGCGGCCTGATGGACATGATGACCGACAACGAAGTGGAAGGCGTGCTGGGCCATGAAATGGGCCACGTGGCGCTGGGCCATACCCGCAAGGCGATGCAGGTCGCCTACGGCACCGTGGCGCTGCGCACCGCGGCCTCTTCCGCCGGCGGCATCATCGGCTCGCTGTCGCAGTCGCAGCTGGCGGACATCGGCGAAAAACTGGTGAGCGCCCAGTTCTCCCAGAAGCAGGAAAGCGAAGCGGATGACTACTCGTTCGACCTGATGAAAAAACGCGGCATCGATCCGAACGGCCTGGTCACCAGCTTTGAAAAACTGGCGAAAATGGAGGCCGGCCGTCAAAGCAGCATGTTCGACGATCACCCGTCTTCCGAAGCGCGCGCGCAGCACATTCGCGAACGCATCGCGGCAGGCAAGTAACAACCAAAACGCCCGGCAAGCGCCGGGCGTTTTTCATTGCATCAGTACAAGGTCTTCTGCGGCGGCCCGGCAAAGGTCAGCGGCCCGACGCGCTTCATGTCCACCTCGACCACCGACGGCCCCGGATAGTTGATCGCCTCCGCCAGCACGCCGTTGAACTGCGCCGCATCGTCCACCTTCCAGGCTTTCAGCCCCATCGCCTCGGCGACCTGGGTAAAGGCCGGCGTGTGCAACTCGTTGTAGTACTGACGGCCGGCGAAATACTTGTCCTGAATGCCGCGCATCACGCCGTAACCGCCGTCGTTCATGATCAAGAGCGTGATATTGACCTGCTCCTGCGCCATGGTCGCCAGCTCGCCCAGCCCCAGCGCCAATCCGCCGTCGCCCACCAACCCCACCACCTTGCGTTGCGGGTTGGCGATCGCGGTGCCGATCGCCATCGGCAGCCCCATGCCGATGGCGCCCGCCAGCGAGTGGATATTGCACAGCGGAGAAATGGCCCGGAACAGGCGGCTGCCCCATACGCTGCCGGAGACGGTGATGTCGCGCACCAGCAACCCGTCCTGCGGCAGCGCGGCGTCGATGGCGTCGTTGAGCCTGACATACTCGCCGGACTGCTGGCGCAGCGCGCTCTCCGCCTGCTGCACCGCGCGGGCAATGTCTGCATCCCAGTCGGCGTTAACCTTTTCGGCCGGGCTCAGCCGCGCCGCCAGCGCATTAAGCAGCGCCGCGCAGTCGCCGTTGACCTGCTCGTCGGCCAGATAATTGCGGTTGGCCGCCGCCGGGTCGATGTCTATCTGCACCAGCGGGCGCGGCAGCGGCAGCGTCCAGGTGCGGGTTTCGTTGCTGCGCAGGCGCGAACCGGCCACCAGCGTCAGGTCGCATTGGGCCAAAATCGCCTCGATGCTCGGCGAGTTGTGGAACGCCCGCAGGCTGCGCGGATGGCTATCCGGCAGGATGCCGCGCCCGTGGGTGCTGGAGATCACCGCCACCCCGGCGTCCGCCAGCTTGCGCACCGCTTCGCCGCAGGCCAGCGCGCCGCCGCCCAGCCACAGCAGCGGCCGCCTGGCCTGTTTCAGCCGCTGATACAGGCGCTCCACCGCCTGCGGGTCCGCCGCCGGCAGCGCAGCCGGCGCCGGCGGCCGGCTCAGCACCGCGCTGGACACCAGGCTGCTTTGAATATCGATCGGGATCTCCACCGCCACCGGACCGCAGGGCACCGTCTGCGCGTCCTGGATCGCCCGTTGGATCACCGCCACCGCCTGCTCCGGGGAATTGACCCGGTAAGCGCGCTTGGAACAGGCGCCGAGGAAACCGAGCTGATCGCGGGTTTCGTGAATGAAGCCGGCGTCGGCGTCCAGGTAAGCCTTTTCCACCTGACCGGTGATGTGCAGCAGCGGCGTATTGGCGTTCAGCGCCTCAATCATCGCGCCGACCGCGTTGCCCGCGCCGGCGCCGGTGCTGGTCAACGCCACGCCGAGGCCGGAGAAGCGTCCGTGGGCGTCGGCCATGGTAACCGCCCCCGCTTCGCCGCGCGCCGGCACGAAGCGGATCTGGCCGCGTTGCCCCACCGCATCGGCAATCGGCAGATTATGAATCGAAATGATGCCGTACATCGCCGACACCTCATACTGCTCCAGAGTCCGGGCTATCGCCTCGCCAACCGTCATTTTATCGCTCATCATCAGCCTTCTTGTATGTTCGTTGTAGGGTTACGTACGGGAGATCGCGCCTAATCGCTCCAGCGATTCACCTGATGGCTCAGCGCCAGGTACAGGCTTTTCTGCTGCATGTAGGCTTTGATGCCGTGCAGGCCCTTTTCGCGGCCCAGACCGCTTTCTTTAAATCCGCCGAACGGCGTGGAAATCGAGAATGTCTTGTAGGTGTTGATCCACACGGTGCCGGTTTCCAGGCTGCCCGCCAGCGCCATGGCGCGCGGGAAGTCGCGGGTCCAAATGCCGGCCGCCAGCCCATACACCGAGTCGTTGGCCTGTTCAATCAGCTGGCGTTCGTCGTCGAACGGCAGCGCCACCAGCACCGGGCCGAAAATCTCTTCCTGGCAGACGCGGGCGTCGTTGTTCAAACCTTCGATAATGGTCGGCAGGTAGTAGCTGCCGCCCGCCAGCAGCGGATCCGCCGGCGCCTCGCCGCCGATCGTCACCTGTCCGCCTTCCTCGCGCGCCAGCGCCACGTAATCCGCCACGCTCTGGCGGTGTTTTTCGCTGATCAATGGGCCGAGATGCACCCCCGGCACCAGCGGATTGCCGACGCGCAATCCGCCCGCCAGCGCCGTCAGGCGCGCCAGCAGCGGCTGATAAACAGAGCGATGGACGAACAGCCGCGAACCGGCGATGCACGCCTGCCCGGCCGAGCTGAAGATGCCGTAGCAGATGCCGCGCGCCGCCTGCTCCAGATCGGCGTCTTCCAGCACGATGGTCGGCGATTTGCCGCCCAACTCCAGCGAGGTCGGGATCAGTTTGTCGGCGGCGATGTGCGCCAAATGGCGCCCGGTGCCGGTGCCGCCGGTAAAGGAGATCTTTTTCACTAACGGGTGACGCGCCAACGCTTCGCCGATCACCGAGCCTTTGCCCGGCAGCACGCTCAGCAGCCCGGCGGGCAGACCGGCCTGTTCGAACAGCTCCGCCAGCTTCAGCGCCATCAGCGGCGTGGCCTCGGCCGGCTTGAGGATCACCGCATTGCCCGCCGCCAGCGCCGGCGCCACCTTCTGCATCTCGCTGGCGATCGGCGAGTTCCACGGCGTAATGGCGGCGATCACCCCCAGCGGCTGATACTGGCTGAGCGTCATCACCTCGGCGCTGCGCTGGGTCGGCAGTTCCCCTTCCAGCACCTCGCAGGCGGCGGCGAAATAGCGTGCGGTAGCCGCCGCGCTGGCCACCAGGCCACGGGTTTCCGCCAGCGGCTTGCCGTTGTCGCGGGTCTGCAGTTCGGCCAATTGCTCCTGCTGCGCCAGGATCAGATTGCTGACGCGATAAAGGATCGAAGCGCGCTGATGCGGCATCAGACCGCGCCACTCCGGCTCGCGCCAGGCGCGCTCCGCCGCCTCCACCGCCTCGTTCACATCTTCGATGCCGGCGGCGCGCAGCCGCGCATTGACGCTGCCGTCGGCCGGAAACACCGAGGCCATCTCTTCGCCGCGGCCTTCGCGCCAGCGCCCGCCGACAAAAATAGTTAACCGTTCCATGCTTCGCTCCTGCCTCTCAGGCAATAAAACCGCCGTCGACCAGACGACGGCAGGCCTGCACCGCGCTCAGCGCCGCCAGGGTTGATGTTTTGGGATTGCTCGCCAGCGGATTGCCGCTCAGCTCGATATGAAATTCGCCGAAGTCGCCGCACACCTGCAGCCGATGGGTGTTGCGTCGGGTCGTCGGGTCGACCAGCAGCCGCACCCGGGTGGCGTCCATCCCCAGTCCGTTGAGGGCGATGGTCGCCGCCACGTTGGCGTTGGCCGGGAACAGCCGCGCCGCCTCACGCGCCGAACCTTCAAAAAACACCTGCGCCTCGCTCACCGCATCGAGGTCGATCAGCTGCTCCGCCTTGCTGCCGCGCCAACTGGCCGGGCTTTTGCAGGCCTGGTAGGTGACGCTGTCCAGCCCGCCCTCGCGCGCCGACGCCAGCCCATCCATGCCCGCCACCGCGCCGGACAGCACGATCACCTGCCCCCGGTGTTGCCGGCAGGCCTGTTGCAGCCGCTGCTGCAGCGCCGCGTCCGCCAGCGCGCCGGTGGAGATCACCGCCAGCGGCCAACCGCGTTGCAGCACCGCTTCGCCGAATTCCGCCACCGCCTGCTGGCTGGCGCACTCCAACACCAAATCCGGCCGTTCGGCGCACTGGTCCGGATGGGTCAGCGCCTGCACCCGCCCGCCGAAGGCGCTGTCGATCGCCGCATGATGGGCTGCGCGCGCCAGGATCCAGCCTGCCGATACGCCGTCCGGCAGCCGGGCCAGCACTTCCTTCGCCATCGCGCCGTAGCCAATCATCATGATCTTCTTCATCGTTATCCCCTGCGATTACAGATGGCGGTTAAAGCCGCCGGAGACGTCCAGCGCCGCACCGGTGGTAAAAGAAGCCAGCGGCGAAGCGAGGAACAGCAGCGCGCGCGCCGGTTCCTGCGGCTTGCCGAGGCGTTTCATCGGAATGCCCCGCCGTTCGGCGATCGCCGCCGTCCACTGTTCCCAGGTTTGCTCCTTGTCGCCGCGCGCCTCGAAACGGCGGCGCCACTGGCCGGATTCCACCATGCCCAGCAGGATCGAGTTGACGCGGATGCCCTTCTCCACCAGCTCTTTCGACAGCGTCAGCGTCATATTGAGCAGCGCCGCACGCGCCGCCGAGGTGGCGATCATGTGCTCCTCCGGCTGCAGCGCCAGCAGCGAATTCACGCAGGTGATCGAGGCGATGTCCGAACGCTCCAGCGCCGGCAGGAACGCCTGCACCGGGTTGATGACGCCGAACAGCTTCAGCTCGGCCTCATGCAGCCAGGCCTCGCGCGGCGTCTGATCGAAATGGGCGACAAAGCCCTGGCCGGCGTTGTTGATCAGCAGATCCGCACCGCCGAAATGCGCCGTCACCTGGGCGGCGAACTGCGCCACCTGCTGCGCGTCCAGCACGTCGCAGCGCAGCGCCAATATGTCGGCCTGGGGAAATTCATCGCGCAGGCGGGCTTCCGCGCCGGCCAGCTTCTCCCGATCGCGGCCGCAGAACGCCACCCTGGCCCCTTCCGCCAGCAGCAGCCGCAGGGTTTCAAAACCGATGCCCGACGAGCCGCCGGTCACCACCGCCACCCGTTTTTCAAGCTGAAAATTCATGGTTGAATCGCTCCCGTAAAATCCTGCACATAGCGGTTAAAACAGGCCGGCGCGTCGAGGTAGCTGGCGTGGCCGGCGCCTTCGATCAGCCGCAGCGGCGCGTCCTGCTCCCGCGCCAGGCGGCCCGCGCCCTCCGGCGGCGTAATGCGGTCTTCATCGCCGCACCACACCTCCAGCGGGCCGCGATAACGCGCCAGATAGCCGCCGATGTCGTCGTTGGCCAGCATCCAGGCGGCGCTGAGAAAGCCGTCGGGATCGAGCTGCTGCATGCCGTTGCGCACCCAGGCGATATTTTGCGGATCCGCCCCCGCACGCAGCAGCGCCGCCGCCCGTTGCTCGCCATAGCCCTGCGGCCCCAGCGTTTCCATCATCTGTTTGCGCTGGCCATACACCTGCCGCCGCTTTTCTTCCGGCGCGGTGGCGTAGCCCTGCGCCGGGCTCGCCAGCGCCAGCCCGCACAGCCCGTCGGGGTAGCCGGCGGCATAGGCGCTGCCGATCAACGCGCCGAGCGAATGGCCGACGATCAACGGCTGCTCCAGCCGCAGCTCGGCCACCAGCGCCGCCAGCGCCGCGGCATAGGCCGCCGCAGTGGCGTTCGGCTCCGCCAGCGGCAGGCTGCCGCCGTAGCCCGGCGCATCCCAGGCCAGCAGACGGTGCCCGTCGAGCAAGCCGCGGTCGTTGAACTGCCTGATCCACGAAGCGGAGCTCGAGCTGATGCCGTGCAACAGCACCACCGGTCGCCCGCGCCCGGCCTCGCGCCAGCCGAGGACATATTCCCCGCGGCGCACCTGCTGACGTTGCGGCAGGCGGTTCATCAGTTGCGCTTCACTTGGGATAACGGATGATCCGCCGGGTAGGTCGGGGTTTCCGGCTTGGCGGTGCCGAGCATTACGCACATCAGCGCCTCTTCCTCGCCGTGGTTGAACAATCCGCGATAAACGCCGGCCGGCACCGAGATCAGGTCGCGTTCCTTGAGCTTGGTCTCGTAATAGTCTTCGCCGTCCTGAATCATCAGCGTGATGCTGCCCTTGAGCATGAAGAACACCTCTTCCACGTCGTCGTGCAGATGCAGCGGGCCTTCGCACTTCGACGGCAGCACCATGGTGGAGAAGGTGAAATTGCCCGCCGGAATGGTGTTGGTGTCGCTGGCCACGCCAGTGGCGCCGGTGCCGATGTAGCGCATCTGCGCGCGGCGGTATTTCGGGTCGAAGTCGGCCTGGAACTTCAGCGCGTTCCAGTCGTATTTGCGGCCTTCGAAGCGGGCGATGCGCGATTCCACCCAGTTTTCCATCGACAGTTCCTGCGGCTTGACGCCGGCTTTGTTATCAACCTGAGACATGTTGTCACTCCTCATTACGTCAGACGATTATCAGTACTTTTTCAGCAACGGCAGCAGAATGATGCAGCCGATGAAGGCCATCACCACCAGGAACAGCAGGCCGTTATCCATGTTGCCGGTGGCGGCGATCAGCGCCCCCATCAGCACCGGCGCCAGCGCGCCGGCAAAATTGCCCAGTCCGTTGAAAATGCCGCCGGCGGTGGCGCTGACCTTGCTGCTGGTGGCTTTCGCCAGCAGCGCGAAGATATTCGGCGCCCCGGCGCCCCACATGAAGGTGCTGAAGGCCATGGCGGCGATCACGCCGTAGGTGCCCTGTAGATGCAGCACCAGCGCCAGCCCCGCGCCGGCGCCGCACAGCGATAGGAAGCAGGCCAGCGCGCGGCGATCCAGCTTGTCCGACAGCCAGGCGCCCAGCACTTCGCCGAGCAGCATGGCGATGAACGGCAGCGAAGACAGGTAGCCGGCGTGCTCCAGGTGGATGCCCTTGCCCTTGATCAGGTAGCTCGGCAGCCAGCCGTTCATCCCCCACAGGTAGGTGAGGAAGGCGATGTTGAACAGGCAGATCATCCAAAAGTGCGGGCTGCGCAGCAGCTCACGGCGATGCTGTTTGCGTTCGGCGATCGCCGGTTGGGAAACCGTGGCCGCCGCCGGACGCGCCACGTTCAGATGCCGCATGCCGAACAGCACCAGCAGCATCACCGGCAGCGTCAGAAACGCCATAAAGAAGAAGGTGGTCTGCCAGTCGAAGGTATTGAGGATGTACAGCGTGACCGGGAAACCGAGCGCGGCGCCCAGCGGCGTGCCCAGCAGCCACAGCATGGTGGCGCGCGCCTGCAGCCGCTGCGGAAAAGCCTGGCGGATAATGGCGTAGGCCATCGGCAGCAGCGGGCCTTCGGCGATGCCGAGCAGGATGCGCAGCGTCATCATGGCGTGATAGGAGCGGGCCATGCCCATCAGCACCATCAGCACGCCCCACACCACCATCATGCCGATCAACACCTTGACCGGGTTCAGCCGGTCGCCGATGCCGCTGAGCAGCATCGAGGAGATGCCGTAAGAAAACAGAAACGCGCTCATCAACAGCCCCAGCCGCGCCGGATCAAAGCTGATGCCCAGCGCCTGCTGGAATTCGCCGTCGGAAAACAGCGCCGCGATGCTGATCTTGTCGAAAAACGCCAGCAGCACGCAGGCAAACAGCGCGATCGGCACCGACCAGCGCACCCGCTGCTGCGGATTTTCGGCAACGGCTTCCCCCACCCGTCCAGCGCGGGCGTCAATGTCTTGCGTAGTCATGAAACGCTCCCGAAATCGGACGTTATTTCAACGCCATCAGAGAAAACTCCACGTCCGCCAACTGCTGCGGTTCCAGTACCCTTCCGCTGGCCAGCCAGCGTTTGCCGAGCTTGATGGTGCGCGCGTCGTTGAAGGCCACCATCTGCACCAGTTGCCGGTCGGCGTTCAGCGTGAAGAACACCCGCGACTGCGGCGTGCGCCGCACGATGTGGTGCACCCCGCCGATCGGCACGCCGAGGATCTGAATATTGACGTCGTATTGATCCGACCACAGCCAGGCCACATCGTCGTAAGGGGCGGCGAAGGCGTCGAGCATGGCGCAGGCGGTGCTGATGGCCTGGTTCTGCGCATAGGCCCAGGACTGCAGGCACAGGCCGAGCGTCGGGTGGCGCGCCACGTCGCCGGCGGCGAAGATCGCCGGGTGGCTGGTGCGCCCCTGGCCGTCGACCACGATGCCGGCGTCGACTTTCAGCCCGGCGCTGTGCGCCAACTCGAGGTTAAGTTCTACGCCGATCCCCACCACCACCAGATCGAACGCCTGAGGATCGCTGATTTCGCTGCCGATCCAGGCCACGCCGTCGCGGTCTTCCAGCGAGATCTCGCCGCAGCCGCACAGCACTTTCACACCCTGCTGTTGATGCAGTTCGAGCAGCGCCTGGGATACCCCGGCGCCGACGCTGCGCATGCACAGCGCAGGCTGGCGTTCAAACACCGTCACTTCGGCGCCGAGGCGGCGCGCCGAAGCGGCGATCTCCAGCCCGATCCAACCGCCGCCGACGATCGCCAGCTGGCGGCAGCCCTGCAGCGCCTGGCGCAGCCGGGCCGCATCGTCCCAGGAGCGCAGCGTCATCACCCGCGGGTGGCGGGCCCAGGCAGCATCGGGCAAGCGCGGCCGGCCGCCGGTGGCGATCAGCAGTTGATCGAACCGCAGCCGTTGGCCGTCGCTGAGGGTGACTATCTGCCGCTGGGCATCGATCGCTTCGGCGCGCAGCGGGCGGCGCCAGTCGATATTCAGCGCCGCCACCGTCTGTTCGCTGAACAGCCGGCTGAGCGGCGCGGCACCGTCCAGCAGCGCCGCCTTGGACAGCGGCGGACGCTCATAAAAGTCGTAGGGCTCGTCGCCGACCACCGTCAGCCGGCCGGCGTAGCCGCGGTCGCGCAGCGTTTTCGCCGCCCAGCCGCCGGCCTGGCCGCCGCCGATGATCAGGATGCCCGCCGGTTCTGGCTGGCTCATAGCGCCTCCGCCTTTTTTTGCTGGCGACGGGTGTCGTGATCGATGCCGCCTTCCACCGCCCATTCGGTGAACGACACCAGCGAATGTTCCAGCTCGCGCGGCCGCCAGTTCTCCGTCAGGAAATCGTCGTTGGTGTAGTACTCGAACGCGCCGCCGGTCGGGCTGTTGACGTACCAGAAATAGGCCGAGGAAATCGGGTGGCGACCGGGGCCGATGAAGGTGCTCCATTTTTCCTTGTTCATGGCGATGCCGCCGCCGATCACCTCATGGATGTCGCGCACGGTGAACGCCACGTGGTTCAGGCCGCGCGGGCGGTTGGGCAGCTTCAGCAGGAACAGGTTATGGTGGCCGCCGCGCGCCTGGGTGCGCAGGAATACCGCGCGGTCGATATAACGATCCGATACCTGGAAACCCAGCACCTCCCGGTAGAAGCGTTCGGTGGCCGCCAGATCTTCGACGAAGAACACCACGTGGCCGATGTTGATCGGCTGCGCCTGCGAATACACCGGGCTGGGCTGATCGATGCGGCGCACGTCGCCCCATTGGTTGATCGGCGTGACGGGCACATCAACTTGCCGCTGACGGCTGACGCCAAACCGCAGCGTCATGCCGTTGGGATCGACGCACTCCAGCTCTTCGCCAACCTGACGGAAGCCCGGCATCTGCGCCAACAGCGGCTGCAGCGCCGCCAGTTCGGCCGGGGAAGCCACGCCCCAGGTCATGCGGCGCAGGGTGGAGCCGCCCTCGAACGCCGCCGGCAGCGCTTCGCTTTGCTGCGGATGCAGCACCACGCGCGCCCCGCTCAGGGTAGCGAATTCGCGCTGGGGTTCGCCCCAGTGCTGCGTCACAGACTGCAGGCCGAAATCCTGCATGAATTTCTCGCAGGTAGACAGATCTTCGACGCCAAACTCCAGCTTTTCGATTCCGATTACGCTCATTGGTTGTGCCTCACGTTCTCGCTGAATGCGGTTTTCAGGCATGATCGAACCCCGGCCCCCGTTTTTCATGGGCCTTATCCCTGCCTGAGTAAAAGAGTAAATCCGGTCGGCTAGCCGACTTTTGCCTGCGGCGGCGCCCCGAGGAAGCCGGAGATTTTTTCCGCGGCGTCCCGCACTTCCATGCGCAGCCGTTCGCGATCCGCTTTCGGGATCTCATCGAACGGCACCATGATGCTGACCACCGCCTCGACCCGCCGTTCGCGGTTGAAGATCGGGTACACGATCGAGGAGATGCCGTGGCGGAAGAAGGACTCGCCGATCACATAACCGCGCGCTTTGTCCTGCTGCACCATCTGCCACAGCGCCTCGCGATCCGCCGGGGTGCCCGGCGCATTGCCCGGCAGCTGCGCCTGCGGGTACAGCTGTTCGAACTCGTCGCGGGTGGCGCTGGTCAGCAACATGCGGCCAAGCGAGGTCTGGTGCACCGGCAGACGGGTGCCGACGCTGACCTGATTGATTTGCGAACCGGCGGCGCTGACGCGGGCGATGTAGATCACGTCGCGTTCGTCGCGGATCGCCAAATGGCTGCTGCACTGGCTGCGATCGCGCAGCTGTTCAATCACCGGCTGCCCGGCCTGCGCCACGTCCAGCGAGGCGATATATTCGAAGCCGAGGCGCAGCACCTTGATGCCCAACGCGAAGGTGTTGGTGCGCGGATTGCGCTCCAAAAAACCCAGATGTTCCAGCGTTTGCACCACCCGGTAGGCGGTGGCCTTTGGCATGTCGACCAGGCGATGCAACTCGGCAAAGGTCATTTCCTTGTGCTGCTCGCCAAACGCCAGCAGCAGCTGCAGCCCGCGATCCAGTCCCGGGATCAAATACTTACATGCGTGATCGTCCGCCATGTGCTGCTCCTGGCTAAAGTGTTGAGTTAGTTGAAGACGAAGCCGCCGTTGACCGGCAACAGTTGACCGGTGACGAAATCCGCCAGCGGCGACAGCAGGTAAAGCACCGTGCCGTTCACATCGTCCGGGTGCTGCGCCCCGGCCAGCGCCCTTCCCTGTTCATACAGCTGATGACGCTCGGCGGGCACGTATTCGGTGGCCTCCACCCGCGTCAGGCCCGGCGCGATGGCGTTGACGCAAATTCCCTGCGGGCCCAGCTCGCGCGCCATCGATCGGGTCATCGCGATAATCGCCCCTTTGCTGGCCACGTAGGCCATCAGGCGCGGCGCGCCCCACAGCGCGGTATCCGAGGCGACGTTGACTATCTTGGCGTGCGGGTTCTGCGCCAGCAGCGGCACCGCCGCCTGGCTCACCAGCCAGGTGCCGCGCACGTTGACCTGCATCACCCGATCCCACAGATCGATATCGTATTCCATCATGGTTTTGCCGCCGACGCCGGTGGCCAACGCCGCGTTGTTCACCAGCCCGTCGATCGCGCCGCCGGCGGCGATCGCGTCGAACGCGGCGGTGATCGACGCCGGCGACGCCAGATCGATGGTCTGGGTTTCCACCAGAGCGCCCTGTTCACGCAGACCGGCGGCGCTGTCCGCCAGCTCGTCCGCCAGAATATCGCACATCACCACCCTGGCGCCGGCGGCGGCGATGGCGGCGGCGAAGCTGCGCCCCAGGCCGCGCGCCGCGCCGGTAACCAGGATGCGCTTGCCGGTCAGCAGGCCGTTCACTGCGCCGCCTCCCGCTCGCCGAGCATCGCCAGCTGCTTTTGCGCTTCTTTTTGCATCATGCGGCGCAGGCGGGAAAGGCCGACGTCGTGCTGGTAAAGATATTCGCGGCCGCGGGCGTTAGGCGCCATGTTTTCCAACACGATGCGATCCTGCTCCAGCACGTCCCAGTGCAGCGACTCGAGACGGTTGCGGTACATAAAGCGCCAGATATCACGCTGCCAGTCTTTCACCCTGCGGATGCGCCAGAAGAATACCCGGCAATGATCCTTGTCTTCCGGCACCACCATGCCGATGATCCAGAAGTGGCCGCCCGGCCCGAAGCGCTTTTTGTACGGGATCGACAGGCGCATCCAGTAGGCGCCGCTGCTGCCGAACTCCACCCAGTCAAAGTTGACGCCGATCTGGCCGTTTTTCTTGAAGATAAAGCCGCAGTCGGTGGGCTCCAGCGCCATATCCGCCTTGCGATCTCCTTCCGCCATCGAGTGCGAAGAAGAGTGCAGGTAGGTGCCGTGCATGGGATCCATGACGTTTTCCAGCGCGTACTGGTAGTTGCAGTCCCAGCTGGCGGTGCACAGGAAGTTGCTGTACGAGACGTCGTCCGCCAGCTCCTGCGGGAAGGTCAGCTCCGCCGGCTCTTCTTCCGCGGTGACGCCGAAATAAAGGAACACCGCGCCGTAGGCCTCTTTCGCCGGGTAGGATCGCAGGCATTTCTGCCCCACCAGCGGGCACTTGTCTACCGCCGGCACGTCTTTGACCGTACCGTCGCCGCCCACCTCCACGCCGTGATACCAGCAGGCGATGCGATCGCCGAGGTTCCACCCCATGGAAAGCCGCGCACCGCGGTGCGGGCAGCGATCTTCCAGCGCGTGGATGGCGCCTTCAGCGTCGCGCCATACCACGATCTGCTGCTCCAGACGGGTGATGCCGACCGGGTTGTTGCCCACTTCCCAGCTGGCCAGCACCGGGTACCACAGGCCGCGCAGCCCCTGGTCGAGATAGTCTTGCAAATTCTGTGCGGAGGATGTTGTGTTTGCCGTCATTGCCTTCTCCCGGAGGTGCTCAGAAACCGTTAACGTGAAGGAATTCGCGGAACGTCGCCTCATTCCACGGCTGGCCGCTGCGATCGAACAGGCGACGCTGATTCAACGCGCTGACTATCTGTTCCAGCTCTTCCGCACCCTGTTCGAAGATCTCTTCCAACGCCGCAACCAGCGCGGTTTCAAAACCGTCCGGCAGCCGGGCGCGGTTTTGCCAAATCACGTTCTGATACTGGCCCGGCTGATGGATCTGGCCGTTGCCGCCTTCACGCGCCGGGATCACCTGTTGGGTGTCCGGCAGCCAGGGATTGAAATCGGTGATGTGCTGCATGGTTACTCCTCCGCGATAAAGGTGATCTGAATTTGGTTGTCGATCACCCGGGTGGCATAGGTTTGCAGATCGCGGCCGCCCGGCTCGCGCAGGCATTGCCCGGTGCGCACGTCAAACAGCGCTTCGTGCAGCGGGCATTCAACCTTGCCGTCGTCAACAAACCCCTGGCTGAGCAAGGCATAAGCATGTGGGCAAACGTCTTCCAGCGCGTAGTAGTTGCCGTCGATCAGGTAAACCCCGACCTCTTTCCCTTCCACTTTGGCGGAGAAAGGAAAATCTTCTTTCACCTGAGACACTTCACACACGTTCTTCCAGCTCATTGCTTTTGTCCTCTATCTGATTGTTTCACATATGAAACTCAGTTTCTTATTTAATACAGCCACTATATGTCTGGTGAATCTTTCGTCAAGGGAGCAAGACGGCAATTGTTAATGAAAGGTTGTTTAAAAATGACAAATGCGGAGAGGATCACGAAAAAATGCACCGATATGAAAAACTGATGAACCTTCTGCGTTCCATAAGGAATTTATCGCGAAAAAAACGTTGATCTGGCCGGTGTTATGCGGGTAAAAGTTTTCCCTCACGGGTCGAAACATCATTTTAAATAACAATTAATTTACATTTAATCGATTGAACCTGCCTTTCTGCGCCATGAAATCAGCGGGTTAGTTTCTTGTCGCCTGAATTTGACCATCGCCCGCCAAAAGGAGCGCATCGTGCAACAACGTCAACGCTGGTTCGGGGTAGTCGCCCTGCTGTTTTTGATCGTCATCGCCTACGTGGATCGGGTCAATATCGCCGTGATGCTGGTCAACCCCGAGTTCCTGCAGCACTTCCAGCTCGGCGGCAACCGCGCACATCAGGGCGTGCTGATGACGGTGTTTCTGCTCGGTTACGGACTTTCCGCCATGCTGCTGACGCCGTTCCTGGAAACCTTGATGGGTTACCGCCGCGCGCTGACGCTGAGCATCCTGCTGTGGGCGCTGCTCACCGCCGCCTCGCCGCTGGCGGGCTCGATGCTGCTGCTGCTGGCGGTGCGCGCGCTGTTGGGCGTCAGCGAGGGGCCGCTGTTCTCGCTGAAAACCATGTACATCGGCGACCATTTCGCCGCCGACCAGCGCGGCAAACCCAATGCGGTCAGCGCCCTGGGCGTTTCGCTGGGGCTGGCGATCGGCTTTCCGCTGGTGAGTTTCCTGATGGCGCACTTCGGCTGGGCGATGTCGTTTTATCTGCTGGCGTTGATCAACCTGCTGCTGGGGTTGGCGCTGGTACGGCGGTTCATTCATCCGGCTTCGCGGCCGCCGCGCGCCGTGGACCGGCGGCCGGTGCTGCGCCGCGTCTGGGAGACCTTCGCGCAGGCCTGGCGCACGCCGATGCTCGGCTGGATCATGCTGATCGAGATCGCCACCCTCAGCTACCTGTGGGGTTCCAGCTCCTGGCTGCCGGCCTATTTGATCGACGAAAAAGGGTTTTCCATCAAACAGATGGGCTGGATGGCGGCGCTGCCGTTCATCGTCAGCATCGGGTCGAAATACCTCGGTGGCGTGCTGCTCGACCGCATTCGGCCCTATCAGGCGCCGCTGATTTTCGCCTGCGGCGGCGCGGCGACGGCGCTGTGCATCTACGGCCTGATGCACAGCCAGCAACTCGGCTGGCTAGCCTTCTTCCTGCTGGCGGCCAATGCCTGCTGGGGCGCGCAGGGCGCGGCTATCCCCACCCTGCTGCAACACTACGCGCAGCCGCAGGCGGTGGGCAGCGCCTATGGGCTGATCAACGGCGTCGGCAATCTGTTTTCGGCATTCGTGCCGATGATCATGGGGATGGTAATGGCCAGCCAGGGCAAGGTGTCTTCGGGGTTCGCGGTGTTGGTGGCGTCGCAGCTGGTGACGCTGTTGGCGGGCGGCGTGCTGTTCAGCCGGATGCGGATGACGCGCGCGGCGCGGCGGGCATAGGCTGGCGCAACGCCAGCCTCGCCGATGGGCGGCTTAACGCCCTTTCTTTTTGCGGCCAGGCTGCGCGAAACGCTTGCGGCCCGCGGGGGCGCCGCCGGGCTTCTCGGCGCTTTTCGGCCCGCTGCCGGCAGGTTTTTTCCTGGCCGCAGGCTGGGCTTTCTTCGCGGGCTTGGCTTCCGAGGAGGAATCCTCGATCGATTTAAACAGTTCGATAAGCTCGTCGTCGGTTAAATCGCGCCACTCGCCCGGCGGCAGCCCGGTGAGGCTGACGTTCATGATGCGGGTGCGCTCCAGCTTGGTGACCTCATAGCCAAAATGCTCGCACATGCGGCGGATCTGGCGGTTGAGGCCCTGAACCAGCACGATGCGGAACACAAAAGGCGCTTCTTTCTTCACCTTGCATTTTTTGGTCACGGTGCCCAGCATCGGCACGCCGGCGCCCAGGCCGCGAATAAACTCGTCGGTCACCGGCTTGTTGACCGTGACCCGATATTCTTTCTCGTGGTCGTTGCCCGCACGCAGGATCTTGTTCACCAGGTCGCCGTGATTGGTCAGGAAAATCAGCCCCTGCGAGTCTTTATCCAACCGGCCGATCGGGAAAATGCGCGTGCTGTGGTTAACGAAATCGACGATGTTGTCTTTCTCGCCGTCTTCGGTGGTGCTGACGATGCCCACCGGCTTGTTCAACGCGATAAAGACCAGATCGTCTTCGTTGCGGGGTTCGATCAGCTGACCGTTGACCTTGACGACGTCCCCTGGAAAGACCCGATCGCCAAGCGCCACGCGCTTGCCGTTGATAAAAACGTTGCCTTGTTCGATGTAACGATCGGCATCGCGGCGGGAGCAGATACCGCTCTCGCTAATATATTTGTTAAGACGTGTTGAAGGCTTGGTCAGCATGTTTTCTCCATACCCGTCGTCTTTCAAGCCACAGCGTTGTTACCTGCCCCCCACCCCAGTCACTTACAAAAGTAAGTTCCTGGGGATGAGCGAGCTGGGCGCCTAGCTGCGACTTGAAATCCATAGGGTATATAGATACCGGTTGTGTGTGTTTCTCTATGGTACCGTTACAAGCGACTCGGTTTACAGCCCATAACCGCCTGTCAATACTATTAGGAACTTATTTGGTTTTTTTAGCCGCCTGCAGGTACAGCATTTCCAGGCCTAGGGTCGCCGCGGCCAGCGCGGTGATTTCCGACTGGTCGTAGGCCGGCGCCACTTCCACCACGTCCATGCCGACGATGTTCAACGACTGCATGCCGCGCACCAGCTTCAGCGCGCGATCGGAGGTCAGGCCGCCGATCACCGGCGTGCCGGTGCCCGGCGCGAACGCCGGATCCAGGCAGTCGATGTCGAAGGTCAGGTAGACCGGCATGTCGCCGACGATCTGTTTGATCTGGGTCAGCAGGTCGTCCACGCTGCGGTCGTTGACCTGCGCGGCGTCCAGTACGGTGAAACCGTTGTCATGGTCGAATTCGGTGCGGATGCCGATCTGCACCGAGTGATGCGGATCGATCAGGCCTTCGTTCGGCGCATGGAAGAACATGGTGCCGTGGTCGTACTTGCTGCCGTTGGCGTAGGTATCGGTGTGGGCGTCGAAGTGCACCAGCGCCAGCTTGCCGAAATGCTTGGCGTGGGCGCGCAGCAGCGGCAACGTGACGAAGTGATCGCCGCCGAAAGAGAGCATGCGCTTGCCGGCCTTCAGCAGTTTTTCCGCGTGCGCCTGCAGCTTGTCGCTCATGTCCTGGGCGTCGCCGAAGTTGAACACGATATCGCCGCAGTCAACCACGTTCAGGCGATCGCGCAGATCGAAGCTCCACGGCCAGCGGTTGCCTTCCCAGGCCAGGTTGGTGGAAACCTGACGGATCGCCGCAGGGCCATGGCGGCCGCCGGCGCGGCCGGAGGTTGCCATATCAAACGGAATGCCGGTGATGACCCACTCTGCATCGCTGTCGTAAGGCATGAAGTTCAGCGGAAAGCGCAGGAAACCAAAGGCGTTGGACACTAACGAATTATCGGACTGATGGCCTAAGGTGCTCATAGTAAACCCTCGTAGTTCAACAAGTTGCCCAGACTCCGGTGCCGGGCAGTGACAAAAAAAAATCCCTCCCGCGTCGTTAGCCCGACGAGAAAGGGATTGATCTGATGTTTGTTTCGGTGCTACCGATGAAGAAGATTATGGCCGCATTTTGTTCGCGCTTCAAGCGCGCGAACGATCCTGGCCGCTCGTCGTTAGCAAGTATAGAAGAGCCTGTTCAGGGCGCACTGCAGCGTGCCCTGAAACTCGCCGATTACTCGTCTTCCAGGTATGTATAGCCGTACAGGCCGGCTTCGAACTCTTCCAGGAACTGCGCCTGCAGCGCGTCGTCCAGGTCGGTTTCTTTTACCTGGTCGCGGAACTTGGCCAGCAACGCGGTCGGATCCAGCTGCACGTATTCCAGCATGTCGGCCACGGTGTCGCCTTCGTCCGACAGTTCGGTTTCCACGCTGCCGTCCGGGAACACGAACACGTCGACCGACGCGGTGTCGCCGAACAGGTTGTGCATGTTGCCGAGGATTTCCTGGTACGCGCCGACCATGAAGAAGCCCAGCGCCGGCGGGTTCTCCGGATCGTACGGCGGCATCGGCATGGTGGTGGCGACGCCGTCGCCGTCGATGTAATGATCGATGGTGCCGTCGGAGTCGCAGGTGATGTCGAGCAGCACCGCACGCCCTTCAGGCGGTTGATCCAGCCCTTCCAGCGGCAATACCGGGAACAGCTGATCGATGCCCCAGGCGTCCGGCATGGATTGGAACAGCGAGAAGTTGACGTAGAACTTGTCCGCCATGCGTTCCTGCAGCTCGTCGATGATCGGACGGTGCGCGCGGTTGCTCGGATCGAGCTGCTGCTGGATCTTGTTGCAGATGTTCAGATACAGCTGCTCGGCCCAGGCGCGCTTGGTCAGGTCCAGCATGCCGTGCGCGTACTGGGTGTGCACGTCGTGCAGGTCCATCTGGCTGTCGTGCAGCCATTCGCGCAGCGAGCGGCGGTTTTCCGGCTCGTTCATCTCCAGCCAGGTTTCCCACATGCTTTCCAGCGCGCGCGGCGCGTCTTCCGCCGGCGGCAGCGGTTCGCTGAATTCGTTGCGTTCAACGCCGATCACGTTGGACACCAGCACCGTGTGGTGCGCGGTCACCGCGCGGCCGGATTCGGTGATCACCGTCGGGTGCGGCAGGCCGTGCTCGTTACAGGCGTCGCCGATGCCCCAAATCACGTTGTTGGCGTATTCGTTCAGGCCGTAGTTCACCGAGCAGTCGGACTGCGAACGGGTGCCTTCATAGTCAACGCCCAAACCGCCGCCCACGTCGAAGCACTGGATGTTAACGCCCAGTTTGTGCAGTTCGACGTAGAAACGCGCCGATTCCCGCACGCCGGTGGCGATGTCGCGAATGTTGGCCAACTGGGAACCCAGGTGGAAGTGCAGCAGCTGCAGGCTGTCGAGGCGGCCCGCTTCGCGCAGGGTCTCCACCAGCTTCAGCACCTGTATCGCGGCCAGGCCGAACTTGGACTTCTCGCCGCCGCTCGACTGCCACTTACCGGAGCCCTGCGACGCCAGACGCGCACGCACGCCCAGGCGCGGCACCACGTTCAGCCGCTCGGCCTCTTCCAGCACCATGTTGATCTCGGACATCTTTTCGATCACCAGGTACACCTTGTGCCCCAGCTTCTCGCCGATCAGCGCCAGGCGGATATATTCACGGTCTTTATAGCCGTTGCAGACGATCACCGAGCGGGTCATGCCGGCATGCGCCAGCACCGCCATCAGCTCGGCCTTGGAGCCGGCTTCCAGCCCCAGCGGTTCGCCGGAGTTCACCAGCGATTCGATCACCCGGCGATGCTGGTTAACCTTGATCGGGTAAACCAGGAAATAGCCGCCTTCATAGCCGAAGGATTCGCGCGCGCGCTTGAAAGCGGCGTTAATCGAACGCAGGCGGTGCTGCAGGATCTGCGGGAAACAGAACAGCGCAGGCAGACGCTGGCCGTCTTTCTGGCGCTCTTTGACCAGTTCTGCCAGATCGACGCGCGCCTGCGGGACGTCCGGATCCGGGCACACGCTGATGTGGCCCAGCTCGTTGACGTCATAATAATTGTTGCCCCAGTAGGCGACGTTATAGGTGCGCAGCATCTTGCTGGCATTACGATCATTCATGGCAACCTCCTGCATGGAGCGCAAAGATATAGATTCGCCCGCAGCTGACGGACGGTGAATCAACAGATCATCAGACATTACTCGCCTCATATCGCGTACTGACGACACAGTCAGCCACTATCGCAGCTACAACCCGCGAGAACAACCCAGCAAACCGCCCTTGCGGCAGCGAATAAGACTGCCGTTCGCGGTCAGCGAGCGGTTTATGCCCAAAAGAATTATTGTAAGACACCCTGTTCAAACCTCGTGAATCGGGTCAAGAAACATCCCACAGGAAGGCTGCAGGCTACCCTTGTTCAGTTCTTCAGGCGACCGTTAGCCGGCCCGAGGATCCTGAGTAGCGCCCAGGTGTTTATCGCACCGGGAAAGTGGTGTAGAGACAAGACGGGAAATAGCAGAAGAATCTGCGCCAGAACGGCACTGCTGTTGAGAACCAACAACCGGTAGACAACGGATCATTAATCCAACCACCTCCACGCGCGCCGTCCAGAGAGTGAACGACCAAGCCTCATAGCCATTTGGCTAAATGTAATGTAAGAACGTGACCGTTCGATGAAGCGGCGGATGATAGCGCATCGGCGACAGATCCCCGGAAGTTTGCTCCCCCCGGCCCGGCGCTGTGCAGCAAATGAGCCGCGCGCGCAGTTTATACCGGTAACCCAGGTAAAAAGCAAAATGAAAATTCGCCGGAAACTGTTTCAAGCGATGAAAATGGCGCCGACGCAGGTGCGCAAAAGAGCGGAAGCGCAAAAAATTACTGGCAATCCGGCTAAAGCCTGACCTAAAATAGACGTCCAGATGTTAATCCATCTATACTGGTTAACTGATAAAACTGCTTAACGGCTTTGCCTGAGGGGCGTTGCAGGATGCATCTCGCGCCATCAGCGGAAGACCCTTCGCTTCGATGCCGGATCTCCAGCGCTGTGCAGTAATTTCTAACCCGTCTTATGCAAGGTAAAGAATACAATGGCTAAACACCTATTCACGTCCGAATCCGTCTCCGAAGGACATCCTGACAAAATCGCCGATCAGATTTCCGATGCCGTGCTCGACGCCATCCTGGAGCAAGATCCTAAAGCGCGCGTCGCCTGCGAAACCTACGTGAAAACCGGCATGGTATTGGTCGGCGGTGAAATCACCACCAGCGCCTGGGTCGATATCGAAGAGATCACCCGTAAAACCGTGCGCGAAATCGGCTACGTTCATTCGGATATGGGTTTTGACGCCAACTCCTGTGCGGTGCTGAGCGCCATCGGCAAGCAGTCTCCGGACATCAACCAGGGCGTCGACCGTACCGATCCGCTGGAACAGGGTGCGGGCGACCAGGGCCTGATGTTTGGCTATGCCACCAACGAAACCGACGTGCTGATGCCGGCGCCGGTGACCTACGCGCACCGTCTGGTGCAGCGTCAGTCCGAAGTGCGCAAAAACGGCACCCTGCCGTGGCTGCGTCCGGACGCCAAGAGCCAGGTCACCTTCCAGTATGACGACGGCAAAATCGTCGGCATCGACGCCGTGGTGCTGTCTACCCAGCATTCCGAAGACATCGCGCTGAAAGATCTGCAAGAAGCGGTGATGGAAGAGATCATCAAGCCGGTGCTGCCGGCGGAATGGCTGAGCGCCAGCACCAAATACCACATCAACCCGACCGGCCGCTTCGTTATCGGCGGCCCGATGGGCGACTGTGGCCTGACCGGCCGCAAGATCATCGTCGACACCTACGGCGGTATGGCCCGCCACGGCGGCGGCGCGTTCTCCGGCAAGGATCCGTCCAAGGTTGACCGTTCCGCCGCTTACGCCGCGCGCTACGTGGCGAAAAACATCGTCGCCGCCGGCCTGGCCGACCGCTGCGAGATCCAGGTTTCTTACGCCATCGGCGTGGCGGAACCGACCTCCATCATGGTGGAAACCTTCGGCACCGAGAAAGTCCCTACCGAACAGCTGACGCTGCTGGTGCGCGAGTTCTTCGACCTGCGCCCATACGGCCTGATCCAGATGATGGATCTGCTGCAGCCGATCTACCGCGAAACCGCCGCCTACGGCCACTTCGGCCGCGAGCACTTCCCTTGGGAAGCGACCGACAAGGCAGCGCTGCTGCGCGAGGCCGCCGGCCTGAAATAAGCCTGCGCATCAACATGAAAACGGCGAGCCCTGGGCTCGCCGTTTTTGTTGGGTGGGTGCTCGTGGATCAACGCGCCGACAATCAGCGGGCGGAGGCAAAGCCCCCGCCGCCGGGTTGCCTTACCGTTCGGATTCGTAAGCCAGAATAGCCGCAACCTCCGTGTTGCCCGATCGGATGCGCAGCTCGCAAAGCTGGCTGCGTGTTATCCATGCCAATGATATAACCGTGGCACAAATAACGATCTGTTTTAATACGCTCCGTTTGTCAGGCATCATGCCTTCTTCTCCTTGCCTCGCGGCGGGTAAGAGGCTAACTTAACGTTGTCAGGCGTTAGAGTGGGCCTCGGGTTGATGTACATCGACTCGGGGCTTTTCTCTTTCTGTCCCTGGCATATGCTCAGGACGAAAGATCCAGAGCACCCGCGCGCAGTATATTCATCTCCCCGCATATCCCCGTTCCCCTTTTCGCACTCAATGCCGTTTCTGCGTACTGATGCGCAACGCCTTGCAACGGCCTGAAAGCAGAAAAGACCAGGGCCCAGCCATGCTGAGCCCCGGATGGCGAACCTGGCGCCCGATTACGACGTTTGCTTGCGCAGCAGGTAAACGAAGTACGGCGCGCCGATAAAGGTCGCCAGCAGCCCGGCGGGGATCTGATACGGGAACATCACCATCCGCCCGCACCAGTCGGCGAACACCATCAGCAGGCCGCCCAGCAACGCCGAGATCAGCATCTGCGGCAGCGCGCGGCGGAACCCCAGCATGCGCGCCATATGCGGCGCCATCAGGCCGATAAAGCTCAGCGGCCCCACGGTCAGCGTCGCCATGGCGGTCAGGGTGGCGGCCAGCAGCAAAATGGTCAGCCGCACCGGCGTCAGCGCAATGCCCACCGAACGGGCGGTAGCGCCGCCAAGCGGCAGAATGGTCAGCCAGCGGCGGCACAGCGGCGCCAACGCCATCAGCCCGGCGGCGATCAGCGCGGTGCGCACCGCCTGAGCGGCATCCACCGAGTAGGTCGAACCGGAGATCCAGGTCAGCAGGCCGCCCATGCGCGGGTCGCCGCTGGCCAGCAGCAGGAAAATGGTGGTGGTGAAGGCGGTGCTGAGCGCGATGCCCGCCAGCAGCATCCGCTCGGTGGAGAACCCGCCGCGCCCGGCGGCGATCATGATCACCAACAGCGTGCCGGCCGCCCCGAGGCTGCCCGCCGGCAGCAGCCAGGCGAACGCATCGCCCGGCACGACAAACAGCATCACCACTACGCCGAAGGCCGCACCTGAGCTGATGCCCAGCACTTCCGGGCTGGACATCGGGTTGCCGGTCAGCTTTTGGATCAGCGTCCCGGCCACCGCCAGCATCATGCCCGCCGCCAACGCCGACAGCACCCGCGGCCAACGCCACGGCAACAGAGACTCCAGTTCCGGCCCCAGGCTCCAGTGCCAGCCGTGGGCGTTCTTGCCGAACATCAGCGCCACCGTCAGGCCGGCCAACAGCACCGCCCCGGCCAGCGCCAGCCAGCCCGGCAGATGCCCGCGTTCCGCCGGCACCTTATCGCCCAGGTTCATCGGCGGCGGCGTGGCGGCGCTGCGCAGACGCGGCAGCAGCCACAGCAGCAACGGCGCGCCAAACAGCGCGGTCGCCGCCCCGGTCGGGACCTCGCGCCACACCTGCGTCAGCCAGATCATCACCTGGTCGGTCAGCCACAGCAGCAATGCGCCCAGCAGCGGCGCCAGCAGCATGCGATGCGCCAGCCGGCGCGCGCCCAGCATTTTCGCCATCAGCGGCGCGAACAGCCCGATAAAGCCAATCACCCCCACCGCGTTCACCAGCATGGCGCTGAAGACGATCGCCAGCGCCAACGCGCAAAAGCGCGCCATCGACAACCCCAGCCCGAGGTTGCGCGCCACGCCGTCATCCAGCCCCAGCAACGTCAGCGGGCGCAACAGCAGCGCCGCCAGCGCGCCGGCCACCAGCAACCGCGGCAGGATAAACTGCACGGCGCTCCAGTCCTGTTGGTTCAGCGCGCCGGTGCTCCACAGGAACAGTCCCTGCAGCTGATCGTAATTGAACAGCGCCAGCAGGCTGTTGACCGCACCGCAATACAGCCCCAGCACCAGTCCGGCCAGGATCAGCGTCACCGGCGACATGCGCTTGCCCCAGGCCACGCCGAACACCAACCCGCCCACCACGATGGCGCCGGTCATGGCGGCCAATTGGCGGGTGAACTCTCCCCCCGGCAGCATCCAGAGCGTGGCGATGGTCAGGCCCAGCTGCGCACCGGCGGATACGCCCAGCGTCGCCGGCTCCGCCAGCGGATTGCGCAACACCTGTTGGAACAGCACGCCGACCAGCCCCAGCCCGGCGCCGGCCAGCAAAGACACCGACAGCCGCGGCAGCAGGCTGTAATGGAACAGCATTTGGTTCACGTCGTCGATGCCGGGGGCGCTCAGCGCCTGCCCCCACTGCGCCAGCGGCAGCTGCTGCAGCAGGTTGTAGAGAGTCAGGCCGCCGGCCGCCGCCAACAGCAGCAGGATCAGCGCCAGGGGTAATGCCCGATTGCGCGCGCTCATGAATTACGCTCCTGCGCCTGCTCCAGCACGCGACAGAATCGCATCGCCGACAGCGTGGCGCCGTAGAACCATACCGCCGGCACCTGCCGCAGCTGGTTTTGCCGCACGAAAGGCAGCGCCCGCCACAGCGGCGTCGCGCTGACCTTGTCCAGCATCGCCTGGTTGCCGTGATCGAGATAAATCGCCCGCGCATGGCTCACCGACATCAGGCGTTCAATCCCCACGACCGCAGTGCCCCAAAAGTTGGTTTCCCCTTCCCAGGCGTTCTTGATGCCCAACCGGTCCATCACCTCCTGGAACAGGCTTTTCTGGCCGATAACCAGCGCATGGCGGCTATCGATCAGCGAAAACATCAGCAGTGGCTGGCGGGTATAAGCCTGCAGCCGCCGACGCGCGTCCTGAATAAAACGGTCGAACTGAGCCAGGTGCTGCACCGCGCGGGTTTCCAGCCCCAACCGCTGTGCCAGCGCCTGCAGCGACTGCCTGGCTACCGTCAGCGGCTTGCCGCTGCCGTCGTTGAAACCGAAGCTCATGGTCGGGGCGATCGGCTGCAGCTTTTGCGGCGTCGGGCCATAGCCCTGCGACAGCAGCACCAGAGAAGGTTTCAACTGTTGCAGCAGCTCCAGATTGGGTTCGGTGCGTTGGCCAACGTCGACAACCGACGCAGGCAGCTTCGGCTCCTCCACCCACAGGTTGTAGTTGTGGATATCGGCCACCGCCAGCGGCATGACGCCCAGCGCCAGCAGCAGTTCGACAGGCAGCCACTCCAGCGCCGCAATGCGGGCGATATCGGGCGGCGCATCGGCCGCTCTGCCGGGCAGCGAAAACAGCAACGGCGACAGCGCCATCGCCGCCAGCAGTCGGCGGCGCAGCGGATCGGGCGAAAAAAGGTTAGAAGCGGACATCAGTAGACAAAGCTCACCGGCGCGCCGCCGCTCGGATGCGGCAACGTACCCATAGGAATACCGTAAATTTGTTCCAGCACCGGCCCCTGCATCAGCTCCAGCGGGGCCCCCTGGGCAATCATTTCACCGCCGCGCAGCGCCACCAGATGGTCGCAGTAGCGCGCGGCCATGTTGATGTCGTGCAACACCGCGATCACCGTCAGGCCGCGCTCACGGCTCAGGCGCTGGATCAGCGCCAGCACCTCGACCTGATGCGCGATGTCCAGCGCAGAGGTCGGCTCATCCAGCAGCAGGCAGCGGCTGTCCTGCGCCACCATCATCGCCAGCCAGGCCCGTTGGCGCTCGCCGCCGGACAGGCTGTCCACCAGCCGGTTGGCGAACGGCTTCAGGCCCACCAGCGCGATGGCTTCTTCCACCAACTGACGATCATTGGCGCCGAAGTGGCCCAGCGCGCCGTGCCAAGGGTAGCGGCCAACGGCCACCAGCTCGCGCACCGTCATGCCTTCCGCCGCGGGCAACTGCTGCGGCAGATAGGCGACCTGGCGGGCAAAGGCTTTGCCGTCCCACTGCGCCAGCGGTTGCTGATTGAGCAAGGCGCGGCCGGCCGTGGGATTATGATGGCGGCCGAGAATTTTCAGCAGCGTGGATTTACCCGAGCCGTTATGGCCGATCAATCCGCAGACCTTACCCTCGGGAAAGGTCAGCGACAGCGGCTGCAGCAGCACGCGGCCGGGCACGGCGAAGCTGGCGTTATCCAGCGCGAAGGTGGCGTTGCGGTCGAGGTGTTTATCCTGCATAGATCCTACTTTGTCCGGGGCGGCGCGGCGCCGCCCCGGCTAACCGATTAGAAGCGGAAGGTTGCGGTGGCGACCACCTGGCGTTCTGCGCCCCAGTAGCAGCCATAGGTCGCGAAGCAGCTGGAAACGTATTCTTTATCAAACAGGTTGTTCACATTAATGCCGATCGAAGAGCCCGGCAAATTGAAACGGGCCAGATCATATTTCACCACGGCGTCAACGACGGTGTAATCCTTCACTTTGAAGGTGTTGGCTTCGTCACCGTAGGTAGAACCCACATAGCGAACCCCCGAGCCCAGCGTCAAACCGCTGAGCGCGGTCTCGTGGAAGGTGTAATCAGCCCACAGCGAAGCCATATGCTTGGGAATAGCCGCCGGCGTGTTGCCCTGCAGCGTGGTGTCTTTGCTGTATTCGGCGTCGGTGTAGGTATAGGAACCCAGCAGGTTGACGTTCGCCGTCAACGCGGCTTTGGCTTCCAGCTCCACCCCGCGAGAGCGGATCTCGCCGCCCTGTACGCTGGCGAAGGGGTGGTCCGGATCGGGATCGGCCACCTTGTTGTTGGTTTTGGTCAACTGATAGAGCGCCATACTCGCGGTAATGGGGCGATCCTTCGGCGCATACTTCACGCCGGCCTCGTACTGTTTCCCCTTGGATGCGGCGAAGGTATTCCCCGCGAAGTCGGTACCTGAGGTTGGCTCGAAGGATTCGCTGTAGCTGATATAAGGCGCGATACCGTTTTCGAACAGGTAATTCAACCCCGCGCGACCGGTAAACTCATTGTCCCGCTGCTTGGAAACCGAATCCTGAGCCAGGCGGTTGGTGCTGTTGGTGTCGCTCCAGTCGTAGCGCCCCCCCATAGTCAGCACCCAGTTGTTCCACTCGGCCTGATCCTGTACGTAAAGGCCCGTTTGCTCCTGGCGGTTGACCTGGCTGGCGCCGCCGGTGATGGTATAGCTCTGATTGCCGTACTGCGGTGCGATAACATTCAGGTTGGATGCGCTGCCGTACTGATAAACCACGTCATTGCGCATACGCATGTAATCCACCCCCATCAGCAAGGTGTGGTCAACCTGCCCCGTGCCGAACTTAGCCTGCGCCTGGGTATCTACCGCAAAACTGGACAGGTGCTCTTTGGAGTTCATTACGCCGCGCGTCAATTCCGCCGGATTGGTCGCGCTTATCCCTTGGCCGTAGATAGAACGGTAGTCGACATCCATCTTGGAGTAACGCAGGTTTTGGCGCAGGGTCCAGACGTCGTCAAAACCATGTTCAAAGGCGTAGCCCACCATCTGTTGCTTACGGGAGATGTTGTTATAACCCGGTTCGCCGTCGTTGAAACTGGTCGGCAACTTGCCGTTGATGCCGTTTTGCACCGTGCCTTCTTTCGGCAGCCAACCATAAAACCCTACGCTTGGATCATCCTGGAAACTGCTGAGGAAGGTCAACGAGGTGCGATCGTCCGGCCGCCAGCTGAATGAAGGCGCAATGGCATAGCGCTTGCTTTTTTCACCGGCCTGCTGCTGATCTTCGTCACGCGCCAGGCCGACCAAACGATAAGAATAGACGCCCGCGTCATCCAGCCCACCGCCGAAGTCGAACCCGGTCTGGAACAGGTTATCCGTCCCCATTTTGAACTGCACTTCCTTGATATCTTCCGTCGTCGGGCGTTTGCTGACCAAGGCCACTACGCCGCCGGGGTTGCTTTTGCCATACAGCACCGACGAGGGGCCGCGCAGCACTTCAGCGCGCTCGAGGAAGTAAGGGTCAATCTGATAAATCGAATAGTTGTCGTCCTGCAGTTTCAACCCATCCAGATACATGTTGGTGCCGACAGAGCTGAAGCCGCGAATGTTCACCGCGTCATAGGCGGTAGACGCGCCGCGGTTTCCCACCATCACCCCAGGCGTATAGCCCAAAGCCTCTTTGACGGTGGATGACTGCATGATGTCCATCTGTTCACGCGTCACTACCGATACCGACTGCGGCGTTTTTACCAATGGCGTATCGGTTTTGGTGCCGGTGGCGCTCTGTTTCGCAACGTAGGTGCCGACCGGCCCCCAGGCGCTTTCTTGCTGTGATTGGCTGCTGCCCACCACGGTCAGGGTGTCTTCCTTGGCGGCCGGCGCGGCGTCGGCGGAAAATGCCGGCATCGCCAGCGTGCCCAGCGCCGCGGCGATGGTCATCGCCAATGCGCTGACGGGTGAACGGCCCTGCTTGGCCGCGGAAGGTGAAAGACGCTTGGTCGGCATAGTTGGTTTCTCTGATGGATAATTCAATGACGAATGTAAACGATAATAATTATTATAATCGCGGCATTTTATGCAGAAGCTAAATTAAACTGCAAGCCGAATTCACATAGCAAATAGGTTAGGGATTAACCGCTTAGCCTTGTTAACGACGAGGAAATAAAATATTCGAAAAAACAAAAAAGCCCGCAACAAAAGTTACGGGCTTAATAATAAAGAAAAACTTTGCTCGCAAGCCGGTTGCCCGGCGCCTTTACTGGCCGAACATGTCCTTGATCCAGCCGGCGACGCCGTCGCTATCCTTCTGCTCACCCGCAGCCTGTTGCGGCTGCTGTTCCTGCTGTTGCTGAATGGCCGCCTGGCTGGACTGGCACAGCCCCTGCGGATTGTCGGTCCACACCGGAATGGTGCGCCCGCCGCCCCCGCAGGTGAAGTTGCCCGCCGAATCGATGCCCATCTGGTTAATGCCTTCCGGCGGCTGCAGCATCAGCGGCAGCGGCGTCTGGTTTTCCAGATAGCGGCGGTACAGCGTCAGCGCGCCGTTGGCGCCGGTCAGCTTGGCCGGGCCGTTGTTGTCGCGGCCGACCCAGGCGATCGCCACTTCCTTGCCGTCGATGCCGGCAAACCAGCTGTCACGCAGGTCGTTGGTGGTACCGGTTTTCGCCGCCAGGTGGTAGTTCGGGAACTTCACCGACAGCGAACGGGAGGTCCCGCGCGCCACGCCCTGCTGCATGGCATACAGCGTCAGGTAAGCGGCCTGGGCCGGCACCACGCGCTCCGCCTGCGGGAAGCTCTGGTACAGCACCGAGCCGTCCTCGGCGATCACCGAACGCACCGCCGACAGCGGCGCACGGTTGCCGCCGCTGGCGATAGTCTGATACTCCTGCGCCACTTCCATCGGCGTCAGGCCAATGGCCCCCAGCAACATCGAAGGCACCGGATTGATTTCCGCTTTCGGAATGCCCAGGCGCTGCAGCGTGGCGCTGATCTGATCCAGCCCCACCGACAGGCCGAGATTGACCGTCGGCACGTTCAAGGAGTTGGCCAACGCATCCACCAGCATCACCTGGCCGCGGAATCTGCGATCGTAGTTGTTCGGCTGCCAGACCGTGCCGTTCGGCTGCTTCAGCGACAGCGGCGCATCCGCCAGCCAGGTATTGAGCCGGTATTTGTCCGGCTCGGAGAGCGCGGTCAGGTACGTCGGCGGCTTGGCCAATGAACCGACCAGGCGGCGCGCCTGGATGGCGCGGTTAAAGCCGGCGAATTGCGGGTTGGCGCCGCCCACCATGGCGCGCACTTCACCGCTGAACCGGTCGACGATCACCATCGCCGCTTCCAGATCTTTCACGTGGCGCGCGGCGCGCAGCGCCGGAATGCCGTCCTCAACCGCCTTTTCCGCCGCGTCCTGCGACACCGGATCCAGGGTGGTGAAGATTTTCACGCCGGACAGATCGTTGACCTTATCGCCCAGCCGGGTCTGCAGCTCCTGACGCACCATCTGCATAAACGCCGGTTGCGGGGTGATCACCCCGCCTTTCGGCTGCACGCCCAGCGGACGCGCGCTCAGCATGTTATACAGCTCGGCGTCGATTACGCCCTGATTCTGCAGCAGCTTGAGCACCAGATTGCGGCGCTCCAGCGCCAGCTTAGGGTTACGCCACGGGTTGTACAGCGAAGCGCCCTTGACCATGCCGACCAACAGCGCCTGCTGATCGAGGCTCAGTTCGTCCACCGGGCGGCCGAAGTAATACAGGCTGGCCAGCGGGAAACCGCGGATCTGATCGTTGCCGCTCTGGCCGAGGTAAACCTCGTTCAGGTACAGCTCAAGAATGCGGTCCTTGCTGTAGCGGTAATCCACCAGCAGCGCCATATAGGCCTCGTTGGCCTTGCGCCACAGCGAACGCTCGTTGGTCAGGAACAGGTTTTTCACCAGCTGCTGCGTCAGGGTGCTGCCGCCCTGCACCGCGCGGCCGGCGGTCAGGTTGGCCAGCACCGCACGGCCGATGGAGTACGGGCTGATGCCGTCATGCTCGTAGAAATGACGGTCTTCGGTAGCGATCAGCGTATCCACCAGCAGATCCGGGAAACCGGCGCGCGGCACGAACAGCCGCTGTTCGCCGTTCGGCGACTGCAGCATGGTGATCAGGCGCGGATCGAGGCGGAAGAACCCGAAGCTGCGCCGGTTCTCCATGTTCTCGATCTTCGCCAGGCGGTTGTTCTGGAAATCCAGGCGGGCGTGGATCTGCCCTTCCTTGCCGTCGGGGAAATCAAACGGGCGACGCAGCATCTCGATGCTGTTGGCCTGTACGGTAAACTCGCCCGGGCGGGTCATGCGGCTGACCTGGCGGTACTGCATGCCTTCCAGCAGGTCGATCATTTCCTTTTTGCTGTACGGCATGCCCGGTTCCAGGTTGACCATGCGGCCATACACCGCCGCAGGCAGCTGCCAGACCTTGCCGTCGATGCGGCTGCGGATCTGGGAATCCAGGTAAACGCCGTAGATAGCCATCAGCACGGCGATCACCAGGATCAGTTTGATCATCAGGCCGAGCCAACGGCGTTTTTTGCGCGGCGGAGTCGCTTTTACCTTACGCGGCATGCGTTCCTCCTCCTCTTGGTACTCATCATCGTCATATTCGTCTTCTTCGTAATCATCGTAATCGTCGTCTCGGCGACGGCGCGGCGGCTTGCGCGACGCGGTGCGTTTTGGTTGTTTTCCTTTGCGCCCGATGGGCTCGCGGTCATCCCCAGCCATTGCTGTTGTTCTCCGAGCTTGGCGGCACTGCCGGCCATTATTAGTCGCTTAATCTGTCCCGGCGCCAGGCCGCTGAACAGAAGAAACATCTGAATTCGATACGCGTTCACTGATACTTTTTCGTCCGGCGCGTCGGGGCGGTATTGGCCGGGTCATCGGGCCATACGTGCTTCGGATAGCGCCCCTTCATCTCTTTTTGCACCTCGCGGTAAGCGCCCTGCCAGAACGCGGCCAGATCGCCGGTGATCTGCAGCGGCCGATGCGCCGGAGAGAGTAACTCAAGCACCACCGGGATGCGACCCTCCGCCAACATCGGGCTGCGCCGTTCGCCGAACACTTCCTGTAAACGCACCGCCAGCGCCGGCGGTTTGCCGGCCTCGTAGCGGATCGGCAGCCGGCTGCCGGTCGGCACAGTGTAATGAGTGGGTAACGCATTATCCAGCCGCTGCTTTTGTTGCCAATCCAGCAGGCGCGCCAGGGCGTCGGCGATATTGACCTGCTTCAGGCCGCGCAGATCGCGCACGCCGCTCAGCGACGGCAACAGCCAGCGATCCAGCGCATCCAGCAGGGACGGGTCGTCGACCTGCGGCCAGGCGGCCTCCGGCAGCCAGCGCTGCGCGCACTGCAGCCGCACCCGCAGCTGTTCGGCGGCGGTGTCCCAGTTGAGCAGCGCCAGCCCCTGGGACCGCACCCAGCCGATCAGCGCCTGCTGCAGGTCCTCATCCGCCGGCTTGGCCAGCGGCTGGGCGCGCAGCGTCAGGCGGCCAATCTGCTGGCGCTGCCAGGCGCGCAGCGTGCCCTTTTCTTCATCCCACTCCACCGCCGTTTGCTGCGACACTATGGCGGGCAACTGTGCCGCCAGCCCTTCAATGTCCACCGGCAGCGCCAGCAGAATACGCGCGTCCGGGCTGTTATGGCCCTGCAACAGGCTGGGGATAATCAGCCAGGGCGCACGCGACAGCGCCTCATCCTGATTCATCGCCGCGCCCAGGCCGTTGGCCAGCAGATAGCGGCCATCCTGCCCGCGCCGCTGGGCGATGCGATCGGTAAACGCCAGCGCCAGCAGGCGCGGCGCCAGATCGACGTCTATCTGCCCGGGCCGTTGCGCCAGACGCCTGCTCAGTTGGCCGGCGCGGCGCTGCCAGTTCGGTTGCGGGCGAGTCAGCCAATAGCCGATGTCCATCAGCCCGCCGCGCGGCGGCTCTTCCAGCAGCGCGGCCAGCATCGCCGCCGTCGTCAGCCCGTCTGCCCCCAACGCGGCTCCTGCGCTCAGCATCGCCGCCAGACGCGGCTCGCACCCCAGCGCGGCCATCTGCCGGCCCCGGGCGGTCAATTTATCGTGGTCGTCCGTGGCGCCAAGCCGGCGCAGCAGCCCTTTGGCCGCCGCCAGCGCGCTCACCGGCGGCCTGTCGAGCCAGCTCAGCTGGCCCGCATCGTGGCAGCCCCATTGCAGCAGCTCAAGCCAGAAACCGGCGAGATCGCTCTGCAGGATCTCCGGTTCGGCGTGTTCCGCGGCGCGCTCCGCCTGCTCCCTGGCGAACAGATGCCAGCAGATGCCCGGCTCCAGACGCCCGGCGCGGCCGGCGCGCTGCACCATCGAGGCCTGGCTGATGCGCTGCGTCACCAGCCGCGTCAGGCCGTTGCGAACGTCATAGCGCGCCACCCGTTCCAAACCGCTGTCGACCACCAGGCGGATCCCTTCAATCGTCAGGCTGGTTTCGGCGATATTGGTCGCCAGCACCACCTTGCGCCGCCCGGCCGGGGCCGGTTGGATCGCTTTCTGCTGCTGCGCCAGCGGCAAGGCGCCATACAGTGGGCACAGATCGGTATCGCCGGGCACTTCGCCGTTCAGGCGCTCCAGCACCCGGTTGATTTCCGCTGCGCCGGGTAAAAACAGCAGCAGCGATCCCGGCTGTTCGCCCAGCAGACGTTTCACCGCCGCCGCTACGCCGTCTTCCAGCCGTTGGTGGCTGGCCAGCGGCTGATACCGGCGTTCGACCGGGAAGCTGCGCCCCTCGGAAATCACCACCGGGGCCTGCGGCAGCCGCTGCGACAGCCGGGCGTTGTCCAGCGTCGCCGACATGATCAACAGCTTCAAATCGTCGCGCAGCCCTTGCTGCACGTCGAGCAGCAGCGCCAGCGCCAGATCGGCCTGCAGGCTGCGTTCGTGGAATTCGTCGAGGATCACCAGCGAAACGCCCTGCAGCTCGGCGTCCTGCTGCAGCATGCGGGTGAGGATGCCTTCGGTCACCACCTCCAGCCGGGTATGCGGGCCGCTTTTGCTTTCGGCGCGCATGCGGTAGCCGACGGTCTGGCCGGGCTCTTCACCCAGCTGTTGCGCCAGCCGGTAAGCGACGTTTTTCGCCGCCAGCCGCCGCGGCTCCAGCATGATGATGCGGCCGGGCAAGCCGGCGTTGGCCAGGATCTGCAACGGCAGCCAGGTGGACTTGCCGGCGCCGGTCGGGGCGTGCAGCAGTACCTGCGGGGCGGACTGCAGCGCAGTGAGCAACTCATCAAGTACCGCGCTGACGGGCAGTGAAGACACAGAACTCTCCGTGGTGGTTAACGTTAAACGGCGTACATTGTAGCATCAGGTTTATACCCGCAACCTTTCAAACTGCCGCGTCGTTAGTTATATTGCGGGTTAATCCATTAGCCCCCGCCCTTCGCGGGGCCGCGGCAAGCCGCGTTCCCGACGGATTTGTCATTCATTTACCGGGTAGCCATGTCCAGTTCGCGTCGCCTGTTTTTCGCTTTGCCCTTGCCTGATGCGTTGCAGCAGCAGGTGATCCGCTGGCGCGCCGACGCCTTTACGCCGGAAGCCGGGCGGCCGGTGGCGGCGGCCAATTTGCACCTGACGCTGGCGTTTCTCGGTGACGTCACCCCGCAGAAAGCGCTGGCGCTGACCCGGCTGGCCGGGCGCATTGTTCAGCCGGGGTTCAGCCTGCGGCTCGACGACCTCGGCCACTGGCCGCGCCCGGGGGTGGTGTGGCTCGGCACCCGCCGCGCGCCGCGCGGGCTGCTGCAACTGGCCGAACTGCTGCGCTCGCAGGCCGCCCGCAGCGGCTGTTATCAGAGCCCGATGCCGTTTCATCCGCACATCACCCTGCTGCGCGCCGCCACCCAGCCGGTGGCGATACCGCCAGCAACGCCGGGCTGGACCTTCAGCGTCGAGGCGTTTTCGCTCTACCAGTCGGTATTTGAAAACGGCCGTACCCGTTACCACCCGCTCGAACAATGGCCTTTGGCCCAGCAGGAAACCCGATGATTTTCACCCCGGCATTGCGATCCGCCACGCTGATAAAACGTTACAAACGCTTTCTGGCGGACGTGGTCACCCCCGAAGGGGAAACCTTCACCCTGCACTGCGCCAATACCGGCGCCATGACCGGCTGCGCGACGCCCGGCGATACCGTCTGGTATTCCACCTCGGATAATCCCAAGCGCAAATACGCCCACAGCTGGGAGCTGACGCATACCCAACGGGGCGACTGGATCTGCGTCAATACCCTGCGCGCCAACGGCCTGGTGCGTGAAGCTATCGAACAGAATCTAATCAATGAATTATCCGGTTACAGTAAAATTGGCGGCGAAGTAAAATACGGCGCTGAAAACAGCCGTATCGATTTGTTATTACAGGCAGAAAACCGGGTTAACTGCTATATTGAGGTTAAGTCAGTCACATTACTGCAACAACAACGTGGTTACTTTCCTGATGCGGTAACGCTCAGAGGACAGAAGCACCTGCGTGAGTTGCTTGGCGTGGTTGAAAGCGGGCAGCGGGCGGTGTTGTTCTTTGCCGTGTTGCACAGCGGTATTGAACAGGTCGCACCGGCACATCATATAGATGCGCGTTATGCGGCACTGTTAGCGCAGGTCCGGCAGTTGGGAGTAGAAGTGGTTTGTTATGGGGCTAAATTATCACCTGACGGTATATCTATCCGCGATAAGTTACCGTTTTTTATCGATTAGCGCGATCGGACACGAACAAATCGACAACCGCTCAGCGCATCGCCAAATACGCCTTCCTTCACACCATTGTCAAGCGGGCGACAGGAATAATTGCCAACCTACCTTCCTTCTGTTATTTATAGCGGCCTGTTTTTCCCCCGCATTGGGGATTCGATAGTGCGTGTGTATGTAGGAGAAGCAACATGCAAGAAGGGCAAAACCGTAAAACCTCGTCCTTGAGCATTCTCGCCATCGCTGGGGTGGAGCCGTACCAAGAGAAGCCGGGCGAAGAGTACATGAACGACGCCCAGCTGTCGCATTTCAAGCGCATTCTTGAAGCGTGGCGCAACCAGCTCAGGGACGAAGTGGACCGTACTGTATCGCATATGCAAGACGAAGCTGCCAACTTCCCGGACCCGGTCGACCGTGCCGCGCAGGAAGAAGAGTTCAGCCTTGAACTGCGTAACCGTGACCGTGAACGCAAACTGATCAAAAAGATCGAGAAAACGCTGAAGAAAGTGGAAGACGAAGATTTCGGCTACTGCGAATCCTGCGGCGTGGAAATTGGCATTCGACGCCTCGAAGCGCGTCCGACCGCCGATTTGTGCATCGACTGCAAGACCCTGGCAGAAATCCGCGAAAAGCAGATGGCCGGCTAATACCGCTACTCTAAATGATTGGAGCTGCATCACAACAAAACCAACGGTTTTGTTGAACAGCGCTGGCGCTGACCCCAACGGGGCGAGGCTTTGCCGAGTAACGCGGCAAGAATGCGCATCCCGATGAGCTTACTTTGGTAAGTGATTCGGGTAAGCAGGCGCAGCCAACGCAGAGGCAGTTTCAAGCATAACGAGTATGTTACCGCTGCGGTGTGCGTTCATACGCACGCCGCACAGAGAAAAGGGAACCCTTCCCCTCTGATATGCAAGATAGTCATTATGTGGGGCGCTTTGCCCCATCGCCTTCCGGAGATCTGCATTTCGGTTCGCTGATTGCCGCTCTGGGAAGCTACCTCCAGGCTCGCGCCCAACGCGGGCAGTGGCTGGTTCGCATTGAAGATATCGATCCCCCGCGCGAAGTCGCCGGCGCCGCCGATCGCATCTTATCCGCACTGGAACGCCATGGTCTCCTCTGGGACGGCCAGGTTATCTATCAATCCCAACGTCACGATGCCTACCGCGCCGCCCTGGATCTGCTGCAACAGCGGGGGCTCAGCTATTATTGCGCCTGTACCCGCAGCCGCATTCAGCACATCGGCGGCCTGTATGACGGCCACTGCCGCGATTTGCATCTCGGGCCGCAGGGCGCCGCCATCCGTTTGCGCCAGTCCGCACCCGTTTATGCGTTTCACGACGGTCTGCAGGGCGAGCTGCGCGCCGATCCGGCGCTGGCCGGCGAAGACTTTATCATTCGCCGCCGCGACGGGCTGTTCGCCTACAATCTGGCGGTGGTGATCGACGATCATTTCCAGGGCGTTACCGAAATCGTTCGCGGCGCCGATTTGATCGAGCCGACGGTGCGCCAGATTGCGCTGTATCATCGGCTGCAGGCGCCCGTGCCGTCTTACGTGCATCTGCCGCTGGCGCTGGGCGCCAACGGCATCAAGCTGTCGAAGCAAAACCATGCGCCCGCGCTGCCCGGCGGCGATCCGCGCCCGGCGTTGGTCGCCGCGCTGAAATTTCTGCGCCAACCGCTGCCGGAAAGCTGGCAAGATCTTGACCTGCCGTTATTATTGAGCTGGGCGATCGCGCACTGGCGGCTGGAAAACGTGCCGCGCCAGGAGACGATTCCCCTGGATGAAAACACGTCGGCATTCTCAAAGGAGCCATGGTGAGCTATGATTAGCCGCTATTTTTTGTTAGCTCCATTTTTATCAGTCACTATCGAGGTGTACCATTTTTACCCGAGTAGCCAATTTCTGCCGTAAGGTACTAATCCGCGATGACAAGCTGCCCCGCGATGAAGCGCCGGTCAGCGATAAAAACGTAGTCCGCGAAGAAAGCGTGGCTGCCGAAACGCGCACCGCGACGCCGCAACGTTCCGCCGACAACGGCAGAGACGCCCCTGCCCGCCGTCCTGCGCCGCGTAAACGCCCGCCGTTTCCCGCCGCTGAAGGAAATGGCCCGATGACCGTCATCCCGCGCGAACAGCATTCGATCTCCCGCAAAGACATCAGCGAAAACGCGCTGAAGGTGCTCTACCGCCTGAACAAGTCCGGCTACGAAGCCTATCTGGTTGGCGGCGGCGTGCGTGATCTGCTGCTGGGCAAGAAACCGAAAGATTTCGACATCACCACCAACGCCACGCCGGAGCAGGTGCGCAAGCTGTTCCGCAACTGCCGCCTGGTCGGCCGCCGCTTCCGTCTGGCGCACGTGATGTTCGGGCCGGAAATCATCGAGGTCGCCACCTTCCGCGGCCACCACGAGCAAAGCCCGGAATCCGACAAGAATTCATCGCAGCAAGCGCAAAACGGCATGCTGCTGCGCGACAACATCTTCGGCTCGATCGAAGAAGACGCCCAGCGCCGCGATTTCACCATCAACAGCCTGTATTACGGCGTGGCGGACTTCACGCTGCGGGATTACGTCGACGGCCTGCGCGATCTGAAGCAGGGCGTGATCCGCCTGATCGGCGATCCGGAAACCCGCTACCGCGAAGATCCGGTGCGCATGCTGCGCGCGGTGCGCTTCGCCGCCAAGCTGGACATGACCATCAGCGACGAAACCGCCGAGCCGATCCCGCGCCTGGCCTCGCTGCTGCACGAGATCCCGCCGGCGCGCCTGTTCGAAGAGTCCCTCAAGCTGCTGCAGGCGGGCTACGGTTATCCGACCTACCTGAAGCTGTGCGAATACCAGCTGTTCCAGCCGCTGTTCCCGCTGATTTCGCGCAACTTCACGCCAAATCACGATACGCCGATGGAGCGCATTCTGGTGCAGGTGTTGAAGAATACCGATCACCGCCTGCAGAACGACATGCGCGTCAATCCGGCGTTCCTGTTCGCCGCCATGCTGTGGTATCCGCTGCTGGAACACGCGCAGAAGCTGGCGCAGGAAAGCGGCCTGGCCTACTACGACGCCTTTGCGCTGGCGATGAACGATGTGCTGGACGAACAGTGCCGTTCACTGGCCATTCCAAAACGCATCACCACGCTGGTGCGCGATATCTGGCAGCTGCAGCTGCGCCTGTCGCGCCGCCAGGGCAAGCGCGCGCACAAGCTGATGGAACATCCGAAATTCCGCGCCGCCTATGACTTGCTGGCGCTGCGCGCCGAGGTGGAAGACAATCCGGAAATGCTGCGCCTGACCGAATGGTGGGGTGAGTTCCAGGAAGCGACGCCGGCGCGTCAGAAGGCCATGCTGAGCACCCTGGGCGATGACCCGGCGCCGCGTCGCGCGCGCCAACGCCGTCCTCGCCGCCGGGCGCCGCGCAAAGAAGGGGCATAATGATCCGCGTTTATATCGCGCTGGGCAGCAACCTGGCGCAGCCGCTGCAACAGGTTAACGCCGCGCTGGAGGCGCTGGAGCATCTCCCGCGCACCCGGCTGATCGTCTGTTCGTCGTTTTACCGCACCAAACCGCTGGGGCCGCAAAACCAGCCGGATTTCCTCAATGCGGTGGTGGCGCTGGATACCCTGTTGCCGCCCGAACAGCTGCTCGATCACACCCAGGCGATAGAACGCAATCAGGGCCGCGTGCGCAAGGACGAACGCTGGGGGCCGCGCACTCTCGATCTGGACATCATGCTGTACGGCGATCGGGTGATCCACAGCGATCGCCTGACGGTGCCGCATTACGGCCTGAAAGAGCGCGAATTCATGCTCTACCCGCTGGCTGAAATCGCCCCCGACCTGCGCTTCCCGGACGGCGAATCGCTGGCCAGCTGTCTGAAGCGCGTGCCGGAAAACGGCATGACGCCGTGGCATCAGCCAAAATCCTGAGCGGCCCAGTCGCCCCTACAGCATCACCCGCGCAATAAATCCCCCTTCAGGACGATTGGCGAAGTTGACGCGCAGAGCGTGCAGCCCGGCGATGCGCTGAACAATCGATAATCCCAGACCGCTGCCGGTTTGTTCCTGGCCCGGCGGCCGATAAAAACGCTCCCCCAGCCGCGCCAAATGCTCCGCCGTGACCCCCGGCCCATCATCCTCGACCGTCAGCGACCTTTCGCCAAGCGTGACCCTGACCGTGCCGCCCGCAGCGGCGTAACGCACCGCGTTGTCCACCAGGTTGCGCACCAGCAACGACAGCAGCAGCGGCTGCCCCTGGCGCGGCCTGGGCGCGCCCTGCTGCTCATAGCGCAACGTCACGCCCGCCGCGTGGGCCTGCCGGTCCAGGTCGGCCAGCGTCATCGGCACCAGCCTATTCCAGTCTACCGGTTCCAGCGCGTCCAGATCCGACAGCGAATCCAGCCGCGACAGCGTCAGCAGTTGATCCACCAAGCGCGTCGCGCGATCGATGCCGAGCGTCAGGTTATCCAGCGCATGTTCGCGCATCTGCGCATCGTCGCCGGCCAGCTGCACCACCTCGGTTTGCACCCGCAGCGCCGCCAAAGGGCTGCGCAGCTCATGGGCGGCATCGGAGGTAAAGCGCCGCTCGCGCACCAGCAGCGCGTTGATGCGGCTGAACAGCGCGTTGAGCGCATCCACCAGCGGCCGCACTTCGGCGGGCACCTGCCGCGCATCCAGCGGCGTGGCGTCGTCCGGCGCGCGCTTGCGCAACCCCGCCGCCACCGCGCGCAGCGGCCGCAGCTCGCGGCCGACCATCAAGGCAATCAGCAGCATCAGCACCGGTAGCGTCACCAGCCAGGGCACCAGCTGGCCCGTCACCATCCCCAGCGCCATATCGCGCCGGTAATCCCACTCCTGCCCGACCACGATGCGGTAGCGGCCGTCAGGGCTGGTCAGCCACAGCAGCCGCCAGCTGTCGTCATCGCCTTTGCGCTCGCCGTCGGCAAACCCTTCGCGCGCGCCGTCGAAACGAAAGTCGGCGCCGTTCTCGCCGTCGTTCAGCAACATTCTGCCGGCGCGGTCGAAGATGGCGAAGGCCAACGCGTCGTCGTCCTGCTCGCCGCGCTTGCCGTGGTGCACCAACCTTTTGGTTTTCGGCAGGCTGCGCGCGTTCTCGTCGGCCAGCAGGTCGCCGAGATTGGCGGTCGCCAGCCGCTTGGCGAACAGCATCTGTTGCGTATCGAACACTTCATTGACGTTGTCGCGCGTCATCATCCACGCCACCAGGCTGGCGGAACACCAGGTCAGCAACGCCAGCAGGCTGAAGATCAGGATCAGGCGCAGACGCAGGCTGAGACGCTTCACGGCGCGTCCCCCAGCGTATACCCCACGCCGTGAATGGTGCGGATGAAGCCGTTGCCCAGTTTGCGCCGCAGGTGATGAATATGCACCTCCACCGCGTTGCTGCTCACCTCGTCGTCCCAGTTGTACAGCTTTTCCTGGATCAGCGGCCGCGCCAGCACCCGGCCTTTGTTATGCAGGAACAGCTCCAGCACCGCCAGCTCCCGCGGCGTGAGCGTCACCGGTTCGCCGTTGCGGCTCACGCTGCGGGTGGCGGCGTCAAACACCACGCCGCCGTGCACCAGCTGCGGCTGCAGTTGGCCGTGGCGACGGCGGATCAGCGCCTGCAGGCGCGCCGCGACCTCCGCCAGCGCGAACGGCTTGCACAGGTAGTCGTCGGCGCCGCTTTGCAGGCCGCTGACCCGCTGCTCCAGCGCGTCGCGGGCGGTGAGGATCAGCACCGGCACGTCGTGCCCGGCCTGCCGCCACTGGCGCAGCAGGTCCAGACCGTCGAGGCCCGGCAGGCTGAGATCGAGGATCACCGCATCATAAGGCGCGCTTTCCAGCGCGTTTTTGCCGACCAGCCCATCGGTAAACCAATCGAGATTGAAGCCCAGCTTGGTCAGCCCGGCCTTGATGCCGTCGCCAATTAATTTGTCATCTTCTATCAGCAGAATTCGCATGTGCGTCCTTTTTTAGCCATTGCCGTCTATTACAGCATAAGGTTCTTAAGAACCTCTTAAGCATGATGATCTGCGCTACCCACCCCGATAGGGTTACAGTAGAATGACAGCACTTTTTTGCAGCCAGAGCCCTGCGCGCGCCGCGCGGCCCTATTCAGGAGACGTAGTGATGAAACCCACCACCGTGACCCATTTGCGCCAGTGGAAACAGGAGCAACGCAAGTTTGCTACCCTTACCGCCTACGATGCCAGCTTTGCCAAACTGTTTGAAGAGCAAGGCATCAAAGTCCTGTTGGTGGGCGATTCGCTGGGCATGACGCTGCAGGGCCACGACTCCACGCTGCCGGTCACCGTCGCCGACGTGGCCTACCATACCCGCGCCGTGCGCCGCGGCGCGCCGGCCTGCCTGCTGCTGGCCGACCTGCCGTTCATGAGTTACGCCACCCCGGAACGGACCTTCACCAACGCCGCCGAGCTGATGCGCGCCGGCGCCAACATGGTGAAGCTGGAAGGCGGCAGTTGGCTGTGCGACACGGTGAAAATGCTCGCCGAACGCGCCGTGCCGGTATGCGGCCACCTGGGCCTGACGCCGCAGTCGGTCAACCTGTTCGGCGGCTACAAGGTACAGGGCCGCGATGAGCTGGCCGCCAAGCAGCTGTTGGAAGATGCGCAAAATCTGGAACTGGCCGGCATTCAGCTGCTGGTGCTGGAGTGCGTGCCGACCGAGCTGGCGCGCCAAATCACCGAAGCGCTGTCCATTCCGGTCATCGGCATCGGCGCAGGCAACGGCACCGACGGCCAAATCCTGGTGATGCACGACGCCTTCGGCGTGACCGGCGGCCATACGCCGAAATTCGCCAAAAACTTCCTGGCGCAGAGCGGCGATATCCGTACGGCGGTGCAGCAATACATTCAGGAAGTCGAACAGGGCCTCTATCCGGCGGAAGAACACTCTTTTAATTAAGCGATGGTTCCAGGAGTCACCTAATGATTATTATCGAAACCCTGCCGCTGCTGCGCCAGCAAATCCGCCGCTGGCGCCAGGACGGCAAGCGCATCGCGCTGGTGCCGACCATGGGCAACCTGCACGACGGCCACATGACGCTGGTCGATGAAGCGCGCGCCCGCGCCGATATCGTGGTGGTGAGCATTTTCGTCAACCCGATGCAGTTCGAGCGCCCGGACGATCTGGCGCGCTATCCGCGCACCCTGCAGGAGGACAGCGAGAAGCTGACCCGCCGCGGGGTGGATCTGGTGTTCGCGCCGGCGCCGGCCGATGTCTATCCGCAGGGGCTGGAGCAGCAAACCTACGTGGACGTGCCGGGTATCTCCACCATGCTGGAGGGCGCCAGCCGCCCGGGCCATTTCCGCGGCGTCGCCACTATCGTCAGCAAGCTGTTCAACCTGGTGCAGCCGGATCTGGCCTGCTTCGGCGAGAAGGATTATCAGCAGCTGGCGCTGATCCGCAAGATGGTGGCGGACATGGGTTACGATATCGACATCGTCGGCGTGCCGACGGTGCGCGCCAAAGACGGCCTGGCGCTCAGCTCGCGCAACGGCTACCTGACCGCCGAGGAGCGTAAAATCGCCCCTCGGCTCAGCAAGATGATGAATGCGCTGGCGCAACGGCTGGCCGGCGGCGAGCGGCATACCGATGAGCTGCTGGAGCAAACCGCCGAGCAGCTGCGCGCCGCCGGCTTTACCCCGGACGAACTGTTTATCCGCGACGCCGACAGCCTGCAGCCGCTGACGGTCGAGAGCCGTCGCGCCGTGGTGTTGATGGCCGCCTGGCTGGGCAAGGCGCGCCTGATCGACAATCAGCAGGTCGACCTGACGCCGTAGGTTTTTGCATATTTGGTACCGTTATTACCGGGAAAGTAATAAAAAATCTGCCCAATGGATTTCGAGTTGCAGCCAGGCGGCAAGCGCCGGCCCGAAGGGCGAGCCTAAGCAGCCAACAAGGCTGCAGCTTGAAAGACGAAGGGGATAAACGCCACCTCAAGCCTGTAAAGGCCGATACTCAGTTAGGTAAAGCTATGATACGTACTATGCTGCAAGGCAAGCTGCATCGGGTGAAAGTGACTCAGGCTGACTTGCATTACGAAGGGTCCTGCGCCATCGACCAGGATTTTCTGGAGGCCGCCGGCATTCTGGAATATGAAGCGATCGATATTTATAACGTCGATAACGGTCAGCGTTTCTCTACCTACGCCATCGCCGCCGAGCGCGGTTCGCGCATCATTTCGGTCAACGGTGCGGCGGCGCGCTGCGCCTGCGTGGGCGACAAGTTGATCATCTGCTCTTACGTGCAGATGACCGACGCCGACGCCCGCCAGCACCATCCCAAAGTCGCCTACTTCGAAGGCGACAACAACCTGCAGCGCAAGGCGAAAGCCGTGCCGGTTCAGGTGGCCTGATCGTCAAAACGGGCGCATCGCGCGCCCGTCATCCCCTAGTTCGAGTGGCATCGCGGCGGTAAGGGTGCGAGGCCCGATGAGCTTACTGAAGCAAGTGATTCGGGTGAGCAAGCGTAGCCGACAAAGATGCAGCTTGAAATATGACGAGTATTACTGCACCACCACCGTGCCCGGCTTGTTGGCGATCCGATCCGCCATGGTCTGGATGGAGTCGGTGCGCAGAATATACAGCCGCTTCAGCGTATAGGGGTTATCCCCCGGCTTCACCTTGCCCTGCACCGTGGTCACCGCCAGATGGAAACCGGCGTCTTGCGCCGCCTGGATCGCGCGCTGGTTGTAGCCGCCGAACGGATAGGACACATACAGCACGTGCGGGTTGAACTGCGACAGCGCGCGGCGCGAACGCTCGAAATCAAACTCGATATTGTGCAGCGAGCGGCTCAGCAGGATCGGCTGGCGGTTGCCGTCGGTGCGATGCAGGAAATGGGTGTGCGACTGCACGTCGAACACGTCCTGGATCTGCTTGAGCTCCGCCACGCTCATAAACTGCAGCGAATCCGGGTTCCACTTCTGCGGATGGCGTTTGATGCGCGACGAGATGATAAACGCCGTGGCGCGGAAGCCGTAGTCTTTCAACACCGGGTAAGCGTAGCGATACACCGATTTCAAGCCGTCGTCGAACGTCAGCACCACCGCCTTGCCCGGCAGGTTGATCTGGTTCTTTAGATAGGCTTCCAGCTGATACAGCGAAATGGTGTCATAACCCGCCTGCTTCAGAAAGGTCATCTGGTTGCTGAACGCCACGTCCGAGGTGGTGGTCGAGGTGTGGCGGAAGCGCTTGTTCTCTTCGTTTTTCAGCAGATGATGGTAGGTCAGCACCGGGATGCCGTTGTCTATCTCGCAGTCCAGATCGCTGACGTAGCCCAGCCGATCGCCGATGTTGATCTCATACCAGGTATTGTTCAGCCGATCTTTCAGCTTGCCGATGATCGGATAGCGCAGGTTTTCCTCGAGCGTGCCGAACACCTCGCTCTCGTTATCCGCCGCGGTGTAGACGTTGATCGCCTTTTGAGTGATCAGGTTCTGATTGGTCAGCGGCTTGTTCAGCTCGCCGAGGGCGTCCTCAACCTTGCGTGATTTTCTCCGTTCGCGCACGTCGTCTTTATCGATAAAACCGGTGCCGTGGCCGAACTTGAACTCGAAATATTCCGCATCCGCCGGGAACACCTGGATCAGTTGCCCGCGCTTCACTTCCCCGACCGGGATCACATGCTCGCCAATCAGCGAATAAACTTCGCTGTCGCGCTGCGCTTCCATGTATTCAGATTGAACAGCGCTGTCTTCCGACAGCAGATTCGCCAGGCTCGCCGGAGAGGCCAGCGCCATTAGGGTGCCGAGTAGCCCAGCCGCTATCTTGTGTTGAGGCCGCATGATTATGTTCTGCTTACGAGTGCGTAATAACAAAGGTGGAGAAAATGTGGAGCGCCAGCATAGCACGATTTGAACAGCGGGGAGAAAGGGGTTATTTGAGCAATTCTAGTGATTTATGCCCGGGGCAGACATGACGTCTGCGCCGAATCAATAAAAGCGCCCCGCTGCCGATGCGGGGCGCGCTACGATCAGCTGCGCAGGCCGCGGCCACGCTCAATCAGGTACCAGGACAGCAGATAGAACACCGCGATAAACGCCACCAGCACCGCCATGGTGAACGCCAGCGGCACGTCGCTGATGCCGAGGAAGCCGTAGCGGAATCCGCTGATCATATAGACGATCGGGTTCAGCTTGGAGACCGCCTGCCAGAACGGCGGCAGCAGCGTCAGCGAGTAAAACACCCCGCCCAGATAGGTCAGCGGCGTCAGCACGAAGGTCGGGATCAGGCTGATGTCGTCGAAGGTGGTGGCGAACACCGCGTTGATCAGCCCCGCCAGCGAGAACAGGATCGCCGTCAGCAGCAGCGTCAGCGCGATCACCCACCAGGCGTGCACCTGCAGCGGCACGAAGAACAGCGAGATGACGGTGACCAGCACGCCGACGCAGATACCGCGCGCCACCCCGCCGCCGACATAGCCGGCGATCACCACGTGGGTCGGCACCGGCGCCACCAGCAGCTCTTCAATATTGCGCTGGAACTTGGCGCTGAAGAACGACGAGGCGACGTTGGCGTACGAGTTGGTGATCACCGCCATCATGATCAGACCGGGCACGATAAACTGCATATAGCTGAAGCCGTGCATATCCCCGATGCGCGAACCGATCAGGTTGCCGAAGATAATGAAATACAGCGTCATGGTGATCACCGGCGGCACCAGGGTTTGGATCCAGATGCGCGCGAAGCGGTTGACCTCTTTGGCCCAGATGCTCTGCAAAGCCACCCAATACAAACGCGTCATGCTTTTTCTCCATTGCCATTAACCAGGGTGACGAACAGCTCTTCCAGCCGGTTTGCCTTGTTGCGCATGCTCAGCACCTGCACGCCCTGCGCGCTCAGTTGGGCGAACAGGCCGTTCAGCCCCTGCTCGCGCATCACTTCCACCTCCAGGGTGGCGGTGTCGGTCAGGCGGCTGTGGTAACCGTCCAGCTGCGGCAGCGGGCTTTTCGCCGCCAGATCGAGGATGAAGGTTTCCGACTTCAGCTTGGACAACAACCCTTTCATCGAGGTGTTTTCCACCAGCTCACCGTTCTGGATGATGCCGATATTGCGGCACAGCATTTCCGCTTCCTCCAGATAGTGGGTGGTGAGAATGATGGTGGTGCCCTGGGCGTTCAGCTCCTTCAGGAAGCCCCACATCGAGCGACGCAGCTCGATATCCACCCCGGCGGTGGGTTCATCGAGGATCAGCAGCTTCGGCTGATGCATCAGCGCCCGCGCGATCATCAGCCGACGCTTCATGCCGCCGGACAGCATGCGGGCGCGTTCGTTGCGCTTGCCCCACAGATCCAGCTGGGTGAGGTATTTTTCCGCGCGCGCCAGCGCTTCACGCCGCGTGACGCCGTAGTAACCCGCCTGGTTGACCACAATCTGCATCACGGTTTCGAACGGGTTGAAGTTGAACTCCTGCGGCACCAGCCCCAGCTGGCGCTTGGCGTTGACGATGTCTTTATCGATGTCATAGCCGAACACCCGCACGCTGCCGGCGGTTTTGTTGACCAGCGAACTGATGATGCCGATGGTGGTGGATTTTCCGGCGCCGTTTGGCCCCAGCAGGGCATAGAAATCCCCCGCTTCGACGTTCAGGTCGATTCCGCGCAACGCCTTTACGCCACCGGCGTAAGTCTTGGTCAGCTGCGCTAATTCCAGTGCATAATTCATATGTAAAAGAGTACCTTATGACGATGAGTATGCCGTCGTGTCTTGTAATGAGGATGATTTTATCATCGGCGGCGTTTTCACTGAGTCGAATCCGTGCGGAAAAAAAAGCGTTACTGTTCCGATTTCCAAATTGTGACGCTTGCCCTATATTACCCCAACGCAATCTGTTCGTTACAGGTCAATAACCTCCATGAAAGAAATCGAAAAGCTTATCGCCAATAACCAGGCCTGGTCGGCCAATATCAGCAAGGAAGACCCGGACTTTTTTGAACGTTTATCACAGGCGCAAAAGCCCCGCTTTTTATGGATAGGATGCTCTGACAGCCGCGTTCCCGCGGAACGCCTGACCGGCCTGGAGCCGGGTGAGCTGTTTGTCCACCGCAACGTGGCCAACCTGGTGATCCATACCGATCTTAACTGCCTGTCGGTAGTGCAGTATGCGGTGGATGTGCTGGAAGTCGAGCATATCATCATCTGCGGCCACCTGGGCTGCGGCGGCGTGGAAGCCGCGGTGGAAAACCCGGAGCTGGGGCTGATCAACAACTGGCTGCTGCACATCCGCGACCTGTGGTACAAACACAGTTCGCTGCTGGGTGAGCTGGAGCCGGAACAGCGCCTCGACGTGCTGTGCGAAATCAACGTCATTGAACAGGTGTATAACCTGGGTCATTCCACCATCATGCAGTCCGCCTGGAAACGCGGGCAAAAAGTGATGATCCACGGTTGGGTATACGGCATTCAGGACGGCCGCCTGCGCGATCTGGACGTGACCGCCACCAGCCGCGAGAGCCTGGAGATGGGCTACCGCAAGGCGATAGCCACGCTGCAGCAGGATAAAGGCCTCTAACCCCGCAATGGGCGCGGCGTGCCGCGCCCTCAGCAGATTACTCGTCCAACAGCACCACTTTGCCGACGTACGGCAGATGGCGATAGCGCTGGGCGTAGTCAATGCCATAGCCGACCACGAATTCGTCCGGGATCGAGAAACCGACGTACTCCACCGGCACCTCCACTTCACGGCGCTCGGGTTTGTCCAACAGGGTGCAGATCGCCAGTGACTTCGGCCCGCGCAGCGCCAGAATTTCGCGCACTTTATTCAGCGTATTGCCGGAATCGATGATGTCTTCGACGATCAGCACGTCTTTGCCGCGGATGTCTTCATCCAGATCCTTGAGGATTTTAACGTCGCGGGTGGTGGACATGCCGCTGCCGTAGCTGGAAGCGGTCATAAAGTCGACCTCATGCGGCACTTCGATAGTGCGGCACAGATCGGCCATGAACATGAAGGAGCCGCGCAGCAAGCCGACCAGCACCATGTCACTGCCGCTGTCGCGGTAATGTTCGGTGATCTGGCGGCCAAGTTCGGCGATACGGGTCTTAACTTCCTGCTCGGAAATCATTACGTCTACAGTGTGTTTCATAGTTTTCAGGTCAGTTGCCGGAAGAAAGGCGCAGAGTTTAGCATAGCCTGCCGCCGGTGGCGACGCGAGCGCGCCGCCACAAATCACCTGCGGGAAGGATCAATCGCTGACGGTAAAGCCCAGCATCATGCCGGTATCTTCATGCTCCAACAGGTGACAGTGCGCCATATAGGCATGTTCGGCGCTGGCGGAATGATCGAAACGCACCAGCACTTCGCTGCGCCAACCTTCCACGCGTACGGTGTCTTTCCAGCCGCTGCGATGAGCGGCCGGCGGTTTGCCGTTTTCCGACAGAATGCGGAACTGGGTGCCATGAATATGGAACGGGTGCAGCATCATGTCGCCTTCGCCGGAGATGGTCCATTTTTCATACTGGCCGCGTTTGGCGGCGAACATCGGCTTGGTCATATCAAACGCCTTGCCGTTGATCATATTGCCGTGGCTGAAATCGAACGGCTTGGCCGCATGATCCATGCCTTTCATCGCGCCGTGATCCATGCCCTGCATATTGCCGTGGTCCATTCCTTTCATGGCGCCGTGGTCCATCCCCTGCATTTCGCCGCCGCCCTTCGCGCCGTGGTCCATGCTCATGCCGGCCATCGCCTGGTGGCCATAGCGGTCCATCAGCGCCTGCATCCCCAGTTTGTCCAGCTGCGGATCCATCATCAGCTGCAGCCAGCGTTCCTGAATGCCGGCCATCGGCGGCAATGCGGGCAGCTTCACCAGGCTGTCCGGCATGGTTTTAACCCCCTGCGCCAGCGACGGCTGTATGCGCAGCACCGGCAGCGGCTGGTCAAACGGCGCCAACGTCATGCCCATTTGCTTCACCGGCAGCGTGACGATGTCGAACGGCTTGCCGTCGGAGGCGTCCACCAGCACTTCGAAGCGTTCGCCCATCAGCATCGGCAATTCGCTCAGCTTCACCGGCGCGGCCAGGAAGCCGCCGTCGCTGGCGATGACGTACAGCGGCCGGTTATCGCTGGCCGCCAGGGTCAGCGTACGGGCGTTGCAGCCGTTGAGGAAGCGCAGCCGCAGCCAGCCGCGCGGCGCCAGATGTTGTGGGTACTGCGCGCCGTTGGTGAACATCCGATCGCCAAACCAACCCACGGCGGCGCTCATCACGTCCAGCTGATATTCGATCTGCGCATCTTTGCCCAGGCGTTTGTCCTGCAGGATCACCGGGATATCATCCTTTCCCCAGGTCTTGGGCAGCGGCAGCGCGCTGCTCTCTTGGTCTTCCAGCAGCACCAGCCCCGCCAGGCCCATCATCACCTGATGGCCGGTTTTGCCGTGGGTATGCGGGTGGAACCAACAGGTCGCCGCCGGCTGGTTAATGGTGAAGTTAACGCTGCGGGTAGCGCCGGGTTGGATCAGCGCCTGTGGGCCGCCGTCGACGTCGCCGGGAATTTCCAGGCCGTGCCAGTGAACGGTGCTGGCCTCGGGCAGGCTGTTTTTGATATCGACCGTTACCGGTTCGCCGCGTTGCAAACGCACCGCCGGCCCGAGCAGCGCCCCATTGACGCCCCAGGTTTTGGTCGCGGCGGAGGGCAGCCAGCGGGTTTCGCCAGCCTGCAGCGCCAACGCGATCTTGCCCTGCGCATCCGGCGCCAGCAGCGGCGGGATCGGCAACGCCGGCAAATCGGCCGCCCAGACGGAGCGGCTCCACAACGGTAATGCGCCAGCCGCGCCCAGTGCGGCGGTCAATTTGATAAAATCACGGCGTAACATCGCTGACTCCCTTTTCTCAGTGACATAACTCAACGCCGCCAGCCTAAACCCTCCCCTTAGCGGAAGGTCAAGCGTTAACTGACGGTTATGTTAGCCCGGAGCAATAAAATTTGGTGCCTTTACAGGCAAGTGTGGTAACGTCTGCTGACGATAAACAGGTCTATTTTCATGATGAAAAAAACAACGTTACTGATGCTGTTGCTGGCTATGCTGGGGTTCTCCAACGCCAGTCTGGCGCTGAATGAATCCGAGGCGGAAGATCTGGCCGATCTGACGGCGGTATTTATTTATCTGAAAAATAATTGCGGCTACAACGACTTGCCGAATGCGCAGATCAAACGCGCCATCGTTTATTTCGCCCAGCAAAACCGCTGGGATCTGAGCAACTATAATAGCTACAACATGAAGGCGCTGGGCGAAGACAGCTATCGCGATCTCAGTGGCATCGCTATCCCTACCCCCAACAAGTGCAAATCGCTGGCGCGCGATTCGCTGAGCCTGCTGGCCTACGCCAATTAATCTGGCCGTCACCTTTCCCCCGCCTGCCGCTACCTCTGCCTGAAATTCAACCGTGCATCACCCGGCAGAGTTAGCTATGATGTTGCGCCAATTTTTCATGGCTGTTATTACGGAGTTTCCCGCACATGACCCAGAAAGAAATTTGGTATGAAACGCTGCATGCCAACTTCGGCCAGTACTTCTCGGTGGAGAAGGTGCTGTATCGTGAGAAGACCGAGCATCAGGACCTGGTGATTTTCGAAAACCCGGTGCTGGGGCGCGTGATGGCGCTCGACGGCGTGGTGCAAACCACCGAGCGCGACGAGTTCATCTATCACGAAATGATGACCCACGTGCCGCTGCTGGCGCACGGCGCGGCGAAAAAAGTGCTGATCATCGGCGGCGGCGACGGCGGCATGCTGCGCGAAGTCAGTCGCCACCCGGGCGTAGAGCAGATCACCATGGTCGAGATCGACGCCGGCGTGGTGGAGTTCTGCCGCCGCTATCTGCCTAATCACAACGCCGGTTCTTACGAAGATCCGCGCTTCAGGCTGGTGATCGACGACGGCGTCAACTTCGTCAATCAGACCGCCGAAAAATTCGATGTGATTATCTCCGACTGCACCGACCCGATCGGCCCCGGCGAAAGCCTGTTCACCTCGGCGTTCTATGAAGGATGCGCGCGCAGCCTGAACGAGGGCGGCATCTTTGTCGCGCAGAACGGCGTTTGCTTCCTGCAGCAGGACGAAGCGATCAACAGCCACACCAGGCTCAGCCAATATTTTGGCGACGTCAGCTTCTATCAGGCGGCGATCCCGACCTACTACGGCGGCATCATGACCTTCGCCTGGGCGAGCCAGAACCCGGCGCTGCGCCAGCTCGATTTGGCCCAGCTGCAACAACGCTTTAATCAACGCGGTTTAAACTGCCGTTATTACAACCCGGCAATTCATGCGGGCAGCTTTGCTCTGCCGCAGTATTTGCTCGACGCCCTGTGCCCGAAATAATTGGCGTTGCGCAGCGCTTGAACAAGCGCCGCCAACGCAGAGGCGGCTTCGATTATGCCGAGAATGAACGTGACACGTTAAGTGAGAAGATAAAGGAGGTGAACCAAATTGCATAAGCTAAAACTGCACGGCTTCAACAACCTGACCAAAAGCCTGAGTTTTTGTATTTACGATATTTGTTACGCCAAAACCGCGGACGACCGCGACGGCTATATCGCCTACATTGACGAACAATACAACGCCAATCGACTGACCGAGATCCTGAGCGAAACCTGCTCGATCATTGGCGCCAACATTCTGAACATCGCACGTCAGGACTACGAGCCGCAGGGCGCCAGCGTCACCATTCTGGTCAGCGAAGAGCCGGTCGATCCGAAAGACGTAGATACGTCGGAACATCCCGGCCCGCTGCCGAACACGGTGGTCGCGCACCTGGACAAGAGCCACATTTGCGTTCACACCTATCCGGAGAGCCATCCGGAAGGCGGGTTATGCACCTTCCGCGCCGATATCGAGGTATCGACCTGCGGCGTGATTTCACCGCTCAAGGCGTTGAATTATCTGATCCACCAGCTGGAATCCGACATCGTCACCATGGATTACCGCGTGCGCGGCTTTACCCGCGACGTGAACGGCGTGAAGCATTACATCGATCATGAGATCAATTCGATCCAGAACTTTATGTCTGAGGATATCAAGTCGCTGTACCACATGATGGACGTGAATGTTTATCAGGAAAACATCTTCCATACCAAGATGTTACTGAAGGACTTCGATCTGAAGCATTACCTGTTCAACGCCAAACCGGAAGAGCTTGGCGCCGCCGAGCGCCAGGAAATCACCGATCTGCTGTGGAAAGAGATGCAGGAAATCTATTACGGCCGCAATATTCCGCATCTGTGATGGGTAACGGGCGCGGCCTGCCGCGCCCTTACGTTCAGTACTTCAACATGAACGAACGGTAGGCCTTCAAGACCAGCAAGAAATCCTCAACGCCGCAGAATGAGAGGCTTTCTTCGTCGTAGTAATTCATCCCCTCCTCCATCTCATCGCCTTCGAACTCCAACTGGTTAGCGCGGATCATCACTTCTTCGCCGTCCATCAGCAGCGTGTATTCGTGCCCATTCAGCTGCCATTGGCGCTCGCTGCCCTTCACCTCGGCCGCACCGGCCTCGATGCGATCCAGCAGGTTGAAGTCGCCTTTGACTTCCTCGTTGATCCAGTGGCCGATTGCCTCATGCCCCATCGAAAATCTGACTATCACCTGACCGGTGACGTCACGCAGAAATTCGTAATCCATAGCACGCCCTCCCGAGCCCTTTTTCTTAGTGTAAACATTACTGGCTGACTAACTCAGTGAGCGCTCGCAAAGTTGGCAACTGAGCAAAATAAAACGGGAGGCCAAGGCCTCCCGTTAAACAGTTGCGCAATATTACCCATCATTTTTCGAATTGCAACGGCGTTGGCCGCCTTGCCGCAGTGCGAATGATTTGGTTAACGCGGCTTAAACGGCGGTTTGGAAGATCACGCCGTCGGCTTTTTCGGTGTACTGCCCCAACTGGTCAAAGTTCAGATAGCGGTAGGTGTCCGCCGCAGTCTTGTCGACCTGCGCCATATAGGTCTGGTACTCGTCCGGCGTCGGCAAACGGCCCAGCAGCGAAGCGACCGCCGCCAGCTCGGCCGAAGCCAGGTAGACGTTGGCGCCGGTGCCCAAGCGGTTCGGGAAGTTACGGGTGGAGGTGGATACCACCGTCGCGCCGTCCGCCACGCGCGCCTGGTTGCCCATGCACAATGAACAGCCCGGGATCTCGATGCGCGCGCCGCTCTTGCCGAATACGCTGTAGTAGCCCTCTTCGGTCAGCTGAGCCGCATCCATCTTGGTTGGCGGTGCCACCCACAGGCGGGTCGGCAACTGGCCCTTGTGCTGATCCAGCAGCTTGCCGGCCGCGCGGAAGTGACCGATGTTGGTCATGCAGGAACCGATGAATACCTCATCAATTTTGCTGTTGGCCACGTCGGACAGCAAACGCGCATCGTCCGGATCGTTTGGCGCGCACAGAATTGGCTGGGTGATTTCCGCCAGATCGATGTCGATCACCGCGGCATATTCCGCATCCGCGTCGCCTTCCAGCAATTGCGGATCCGCCAACCATTTTTCCATGCCCTGAATGCGGCGCTCCAGCGTGCGGCGATCGCCGTAGCCTTCGGAAATCATCCACTTCAGCAGCACGATGTTGGAGTTCAGGTACTCTTCGATCGGCGCCTTGTCCAGCTTGATGGTGCAGCCGGCGGCGGAACGCTCGGCGGAGGCGTCGGTCAGCTCGAACGCCTGCTCGACCTTCAGATCCGGCAGGCCTTCGATCTCCAGAATGCGGCCGGAGAAGATGTTCTTCTTGCCCTTCTTCTCGACGGTCAGCAAACCTTGCTGGATCGCATAATAAGGGATGGCGTGCACCAGGTCGCGCAGGGTGATGCCCGGCTGCATTTTGCCTTTGAAACGCACCAGCACCGATTCAGGCATGTCCAGCGGCATTACGCCGGTAGCCGCGGCGAACGCCACCAGGCCGGAACCGGCCGGGAAGGAGATGCCGATCGGGAAGCGGGTGTGGGAATCGCCGCCGGTGCCGACGGTGTCCGGCAGCAGCATGCGGTTCAACCAGGAGTGGATAACGCCGTCGCCGGGGCGCAGCGAAACGCCGCCGCGGTTCATGATGAAGTCAGGCAGCGTGTGGTGGGTCGTCACGTCGACCGGTTTCGGGTAAGCGGCGGTATGGCAGAACGACTGCATCACCAGATCGGCGGAGAAGCCCAGACAGGCCAGATCTTTCAGCTCGTCGCGGGTCATCGGGCCGGTGGTGTCCTGCGAGCCCACCGAAGTCATCTTCGGTTCGCAGTATTCGCCAGGGCGAATGCCGGCAACGCCGCAGGCGCGGCCAACCATTTTTTGCGCCAGCGAGAAGCCCTTGCTGCTGGCGGCGATCGGCTTGGCGATGCGGAACACGTCGCTGTGCGGCAGGCCCAGCGCTTCGCGCGCCTTGGTGGTCAGGCCGCGGCCGATGATCAGCGGAATACGGCCGCCGGCGCGCACTTCATCCAGCAGCACGTCGGTTTTCAATTCGAAGTTGGCGATCAACTCGCCGGTTTCGTGGTTGCGCACTTCGCCCTTGTACGGGTAAACGTCGATCACGTCGCCCATATTCAGCTCGGAGACGTCCACTTCGATCGGCAATGCGCCGGCATCTTCCATGGTGTTGAAGAAGATTGGCGCAATCTTGCCGCCCAGCACCACGCCGCCGCCGCGTTTGTTCGGCACGTGCGGGATGTCGTCGCCCATAAACCACAGCACCGAGTTGGTGGCGGACTTACGGGAAGAGCCGGTGCCGACCACGTCGCCGACGTAGGCCAGCGGGAAGCCTTTCTTGTTCAGCAGCTCAATCTGTTTGATCGGGCCGACGCTGCCCGGTTGATCCGGCACGATGCCTTCACGTTCGTTCTTCAGCATCGCCAGGGCGTGCAGCGGGATATCCGGGCGCGACCAGGCGTCCGGCGCCGGCGACAGGTCATCGGTATTGGTTTCGCCGGTGACTTTGAATACGGTGACGGTGATTTTTTCCGCCAGTTCAGGGCGCGACAGATACCAGTCGGCATCGGCCCAGGATTGCATGATCTGCTTGGCGTACAGATTGCCGGCCTTGGCCTTTTCTTCCACGTCGTAGAAGTTGTCGAACATCAGCAGCGTGTGGGACAGCGCTTTGGCGGCGATCGGCGCCAGCTTTTCGTTATCCAGCGCGTCAATCAGCGGGTGAATGTTGTAACCGCCCTGCATGGTGCCTAACAGTTCGATGGCTTTCTCGGGGGTAACCAGGGGGGATGTCGCTTCACCTTTGGCGATGGCCGCCAGGAAACCTGCTTTGACGTAGGCGGCTTCGTCGACGCCCGGTGGAACACGATTAATCAGCAGGTCTAACAGGAATTCTTCTTCGCCTTTTGGCGGATTCTTTAATAATTCGACCAGCGCGGCCATTTGGGTGGCGTCTAACGGCTTAGGGGCAATGCCCTCAGCAGCACGCTCGGCTACGTGCTTACGGTATTCTTCTAGCACGACGTTCTCCTCGCTCTCATTGTCATTTATTGTGCCTGGCGTTTATACCCGTCGTCTTTCAAGCCGCAGTGTTGTTACCTGCGCTCGTTCACCCCAGTTACTTACCTGAGTAAGCGCCTGGGGATGAACGAGCTGGGCGCCTAACTGCAACTTGAAAGCCATAGGGTAACTCTTCAAACCGGGTTTAGCGCACGGTGTTGGTGCCATTGATCCTGACGGGGCACTGCTGTCGATGTCCTGGACTGTAAGGTACAGTGCCCGGTTCCGCTCAGCCAGCATATCAGGATTTGAAACGGTTGTTAATTCGTTCACATAAAAGCAACATTAAATCTTTGCTGAATCGTTGAGCACAGTGTAATCGGCTGTATATCAGGCTGGCCCAACGCCGGGAGCCGACTATGGGAAACGACCAAGCTCAGCGCCAAGAGCACAACACGATAACCATGCATTTGCAAGGGTTATAGGTATGGGGATCAAAATTTGAGAGGAAAGGACGCCTCATTGAGCGGCCTTTTACCGCCTTCGACGCATAAAAAAACGGCCCCTTTTCAGGAGCCGCTTGTTACCCGGTCAAACCAGCAGAATTACTTCTTCTTGGCTTTCGGGTTAGGCAGGTCGGTGATGCTGCCTTCGTAGATCTCTGCCGCCAGGCCTACGGATTCGTGCAGGGTCGGGTGAGCGTGGATGGTCAGCGCGATGTCTTCCGCGTCGCAACCCATCTCGATGGCCAGACCGATTTCACCCAGCAGCTCGCCGCCGTTGGTGCCGACAATCGCGCCACCGATGATGCGGTGAGTTTCTTTGTCGAAGATCAGTTTGGTCATGCCGTCCGCACAGTCGGAAGCGATCGCACGGCCGGAAGCCGCCCACGGGAAGGTGGAGGTTTCGTAGCTGATGCCTTTCTCTTTCGCTTCTTTCTCGGTCAGACCCACCCATGCAACTTCCGGCTCGGTGTAAGCGATTGACGGGATCACTTTCGGGTCGAAGTAGTGCTTCATGCCGGCGATCACTTCCGCGGCAACGTGGCCTTCGTGCACGCCTTTGTGCGCCAGCATCGGCTGACCGACGATGTCGCCGATAGCGAAAATGTGCGGCACGTTGGTGCGCAGCTGTTTGTCGACGTTGATGAAGCCGCGGTCGTCGACTTCAACACCGGCTTTGCCGGCATCCAGCAGTTTGCCGTTCGGCACGCGGCCGATGGCCACCAGTACCGCGTCGTAGCGCTGCGGTTCTGCCGGCGCTTTTTTGCCTTCCATCGTGACGTAGATGCCGTCTTCTTTGGCTTCTACCGCGGTCACTTTGGTTTCCAGCATCAGGTTGAACTGCTTGCTGATGCGTTTGGTGAAGACTTTCACCACGTCTTTATCTGCAGCCGGGATAACCTGATCGAACATTTCGACCACGTCGATCTGCGAACCCAGCGCATGGTATACGGTGCCCATTTCCAGGCCGATGATGCCGCCGCCCATGACCAACAGACGCTCTGGGACGGTTTTCAGCTCCAGCGCATCGGTAGAGTCCCACACGCGTGGATCTTCATGAGGAATGAATGGCAGTTGGATCGGACGGGAACCTGCGGCGATGATGGCGTTATCGAAGTTGATGGTGGTCGGGCCATTTTCGCCTTCGACAACCAGGGTGTTAGCGCCGGTAAATTTGCCCAGGCCGTTGACCACTTTCACTTTACGGCCTTTGGCCATGCCAGCCAGACCGCCGGTCAGCTGATTGATGACTTTTTCTTTCCAGACGCGCACTTTGTCGATGTCGGTTTTCGGCTCGCCGAAAACGATGCCGTGCTCGGCCAGCGCTTTGGCTTCTTCGATCACTTTGGCAACGTGCAGCAGTGCTTTGGAAGGGATACATCCCACGTTCAGGCAAACCCCGCCCAGAGTGGAATAACGTTCAACCAGAACGGTTTCAAGACCTAAGTCAGCGCAACGAAAGGCAGCAGAGTAACCTGCCGGGCCCGCCCCAAGTACCACGACCTGAGTTTTAATTTCAGTACTCATCATGACCTCTTAATTAGTTGTCCGGCGGGTCAGACGTCATTTTTATTGCTAATCGATCTCATAACGCCCTTCATCCACCGGGACGCTTACACCGCGAGCAGTTTACAGAATTGTTAATAAACTGCAAAGCGTGTTCGAGTGACCCGTGTCTCAACAATTTTGTCGAGTCATGCAAAACCCGACAAAACTGCTGCTGAAGCGATAAGGGCGCAGCATAACTGCGCCCCTTTTCTATTACATCACCAGACGGCGAATGTCAGACAGCATATTGTTGATGATGGTGATGAAACGCGCACCATCTGCACCGTCGATGACGCGGTGGTCGAAGGAGAGCGACATCGGCATCATCAGACGCGGCACGAACTCTTTACCGTTCCACACCGGCTCCATCGCAGACTTGGAGACGCCCAGGATAGCCACTTCCGGCGCGTTGACGATAGGCGCGAAGTGAGTCGTCCCGATACCGCCCAGGCTGGAGATGGTGAAGCAACCGCCCTGCATTTCGCCTGCGGTCAGCTTGCCGTCGCGGGCTTTCTTGGAGATAGCCATCAGCTCGCGAGACAGTTCGGTGATGCTCTTCTTGTTCACATCTTTGAATACCGGAACCACCAGGCCATTCGGCGTATCTACCGCCACGCCGACGTTGATGTATTTTTTCAGCGTCAGCTTCTGGCCATCTTCGGACAGCGAGCTGTTGAAACGCGGCATCTGCTCCAGAGCGGCGGCGACGGCTTTCATGATGAACACCACCGGGGTGAACTTCACGTCCAGCTTGCGCTTGGCAGCTTCTTCGTTCTGCTGCTTGCGGAAAGCTTCCAGATCGGTGATGTCGGTTTTGTCGAAGTGAGTCACGTGCGGGATCATCACCCAGTTGCGGCTCAGGTTGGCGCCAGAGATTTTCTGGATGCGGCCCATTTCGACTTCTTCGATCTCGCCGAACTTGCTGAAGTCCACTTTCGGCCATGGCAGCATGCCTGGCAGACCGCCGCCGGCAGCGGCTGGAGCGGCTTCGGCGCGTTTCACCGCGTCTTTAACGTAAGCCTGAACGTCTTCGCGCAGGATGCGGCCCTTACGACCGGTGCCCTTCACTTTCGCCAGGTTTACGCCGAACTCGCGCGCCAGACGGCGGATAACCGGGGTGGCGTGCACATAGGCGGCGTTCTCGGTGAACTCGCCTTTGCTCTCGGCTTTCGCGGCCGGTGCAGGGGCTGCGGCTTCCTGCCTGGCCGGCGCCGGTGCGGCTTGCGCAGCAGGGGCAGCGGCCGGCGCAGCGCCTTCCACTTCGAACACCATGATCAGAGAACCGGTTTTCACTTTGTCGCCGGTGTTGATCTTGATCTCTTTAACGGTACCCGCGAACGGCGCCGGCACTTCCATCGAAGCCTTGTCGCCTTCAACGGTGATCAGCGACTGCTCGGCGGCAACCTTGTCGCCGACCTTGACCATCACTTCGGTCACTTCGACTTCGTCGCCGCCGATGTCCGGCACGGCGACGTCTTTGGCCGCAGAGGCCGCAGGCGCTGCAGCGGCGGCAGGGGCTTCAGCCGCAGCCGGGGCCGCAGCGGAGGCTGCGCCGGCCACGTCGAACACCATGATCAGGGAGCCGGTTTTCACTTTGTCGCCGGTCGCGATCTTGATCTCTTTAACGGTGCCCGCGAACGGCGCCGGCACTTCCATCGAAGCCTTGTCGCCTTCAACGGTGATCAGGGACTGCTCGGCTTCCACCTTGTCGCCCACTTTCACCAGGATCTCGGTCACTTCGACTTCGTCGGCGCCGATGTCCGGCACTTCAACGTCTTTGGCTGCAGCGGCAGCCGGCGCAGCGGGAGCCGCCGCCGGTTTTTCTTCCGCTTTGGCCGCCGGTGCGGCCTGCGCCGCGCCTTCGGCGTCGAAGATCATGATCAGTTTGCCGGTTTCGGTTTTATCGCCGACCGCCACTTTGATTTCTTTCACCACGCCCGCCTGCGGGGATGGCACTTCCATGGAGGCCTTGTCGCCCTCCACGGTGATCAGCGATTGTTCAGCTTCAACCTTATCGCCAACCTTCACCAGGATCTCGGTGATTTCGACTTCGTCTGCACCGATGTCCGGTACGTTGATTTCGATAGACATTATTCAGTACCTCTTAAGCCAGACGCGGGTTAACTTTTTCTGGGTTGATGTCGAATTTCTTAATCGCATCGGCTACCACAGAAGCTTCGATTTCACCGCGTTTAGCCAGTTCACCCAGGGCGGCAACCACCACGTAAGACGCATCGACTTCGAAGTGGTGACGCAGATTCTCGCGGCTGTCTGAACGACCGAAGCCGTCAGTGCCCAGTACGCGGTAATCGCTGGCTGGAACGTAAGTACGAACCTGCTCTGCGAACAGTTTCATGTAGTCGGTAGAGGCTACCGCAGGCGCATCGCTCATCACCTGAGCGATGTAAGGCACGCGTGGCGCTTCGGTTGGGTGCAGCATGTTCCAACGCTCGCAGTCCTGGCCGTCGCGCGCCAGTTCGGTGAACGAGGTGACGCTGTAGGTGTCGGAACCCACGCCGTAGTCTTTCGCCAGGATCTGCGCGGCTTCACGCACGTGGCGCAGGATGGAGCCCGAGCCCAGCAGCTGCACCTTGCCTTTGCTGCCTTCCAGAGTTTCCAGCTTGTAGATACCCTTGCGGATGCCTTCTTCTGCGCCCTGCGGCATGGCCGGCATGTGGTAGTTTTCGTTCAGCGTGGTCAGGTAGTAGTACACGTTTTCCGGGTTGTCGCCGTACATGCGCACCAGACCGTCGTGCATGATCACCGCCACTTCGTATGCGTAAGCGGGATCGTAAGAGATGCAGTTAGGGATAGTCAGGGACTGAATGTGGCTGTGGCCGTCTTCGTGCTGCAGACCTTCGCCGTTCAGGGTGGTACGGCCTGAAGTACCGCCGATCAGGAAGCCGCGCGCCTGTTGGTCGCCCGCCGCCCAGCACAGGTCACCGATACGCTGGAAACCGAACATCGAGTAGTAGATGTAGAACGGGATCATCGGCAGATCGTTGGTGCTGTAGGACGTCGCTGCGGCCAACCATGAAGAGGCTGCGCCCAGTTCGTTGATGCCTTCCTGCAGGATCTGGCCTTTCTCGTCTTCTTTGTAGTAGGCAACCTGCTCGCGGTCCTGCGGGGTGTACTGCTGGCCGTTAGGGCTGTAGATGCCGATCTGACGGAACAGGCCTTCCATACCGAAGGTACGCGCTTCGTCGGCGATGATGGGCACCAGGCGATCTTTGATCGACTTGTTCTTCAGCATCACGTTCAGGGCACGCACGAAGGCGATAGTGGTGGAGATCTCTTTGTTCTGCTCTTCCAGCAGCGAGCTGAAGTCTTCCAGCGCCGGCATTTCCAGCTTCTGGGTGAACTCCGGCAAGCGGGTAGGCACGTAGCCTTTCAGCGCCTGACGACGTTCGTGCAGGTATTTGTACTCTTCGGAATCTTTCTCGAAGGTGATGTACGGCAGTTTTTCGATGTCGGCATCGGCAACCGGCACGTTGAAACGATCGCGGAAGTGGTGAACCCCTTCCATGTTCATTTTCTTCACCTGGTGCGCGATGTTTTTACCTTCCGCAGTTTCACCCATGCCGTAACCTTTGATGGTGTGGGCCAGGATTACGGTTGGTTTGCCTTTGGTATCCTGCGCTTTTTTCAGTGCGGCAAAGACTTTCTTCGGATCGTGACCGCCACGGTTCAGCGCCCAGATTTCGTCGTCGGTCATGTCTTTGACCAGCGCCGCGGTTTCCGGGTAACGGCCGAAGAAGTGCTCGCGCACGTAAGCGCCGTCTTTGGATTTGAAGGTCTGGTAGTCGCCGTCCAGGGTCTCGTTCATCAGCTGAACCAGTTTGCCGCTGGTGTCTTTGCGCAGCAGTTCATCCCAACGGCCGCCCCAGATCACTTTCAGCACCTGCCAGCCTGCGCCGGAGAAGATGCCTTCCAGTTCGTTGATGATCTTGCCGTTGCCGGTGACCGGGCCGTCCAGGCGCTGCAGGTTGCAGTTGATGACGAACACCAGGTTGTCCAGCTTCTCGCGGGTCGCGATGGTGATGGCGCCCTTGGATTCCGGTTCGTCCATCTCGCCGTCGCCCAGGAAGGCGTAAACGGTTTGCTCAGCGGTGTTTTTCAGGCCGCGGTGTTCCAGATATTTCAGGAACTTCGCCTGATAGATGGCGCTGATTGGGCCCAGGCCCATGGATACGGTCGGGAACTGCCAGAATTCCGGCATCAGTTTTGGATGCGGATAAGAGGACAGACCTTTGCCGTGAACTTCCTGACGGAAGTTGTTCATTTGTTCTTCGGTGAGACGGCCTTCAAGGAAGGCGCGCGCGTAAACGCCCGGAGAGATGTGGCCCTGGAAGTAAACCAGATCGCCGCCGTCTTGCTCGTTGCGTGCGCGGAAGAAGTGGTTAAAGCAGACTTCATAGAAGGTCGCGGAAGACTGGAAGGAAGCCATGTGGCCGCCCAGGTCCAGGTCTTTCTTGGATGCGCGCAGAACGGTCATGATCGCGTTCCAGCGGATCGCTGAACGAATACGGCGCTCCAGATCCAGGTTGCCTGGGTAAGCAGGTTCGTCTTCTACCGCGATGGTGTTGATGTAGTTGTTGGCCGCAGCGCCTGCTGCCACGCTAACACCGCCCTTGCGGGCTTCTCCCAATACCTGATCAATCAGAAACTGAGCTCGCTCAACACCCTCTTCACGGATGACCGATTCGATCGCCTGCAGCCAGTCGCGGGTTTCGATCGGATCCACGTCATTGTTTAAACGTTCTGACATGGTGGTATTCCTTATCTGTCTAATGGTTTGTTTGGAGCCTGTCTTCCTGTGTTCTGTGGCAAAACACACGAAGACAGGCCCATCAGTTTAGTTGCCGCTTAAGTACTTAACTAAGTACCTCGAACCTAAACTCCGCAGGCTGGTGTGCCCTGAAGAGCAGGGTTCTTAATCCTTGCGTTGCTGGAGACGCCGTAGCGATCTCTCGCGGCGGGTATGCTCCCGACTGAGATCCAGCAAGATTTCCTCGATAAACGCCAAGTGGCGGTGCGAGGCTTCACGGGCCTTTTCCGGCTCGCGTGCCACAATCGCCTCAAAAATCCCGGCGCGGTGGCTGCTCACTTTTGCCAACATCTCACGGCGCGAGTAGAGCAATTCAAAGTTCTGACGCACGTTCTGTTCCAGCATCGGCCCCATGCAGCGTAGCAGGTGCAGCAACACAACGTTGTGGGCAGCTTCGGTCACGGCGATTTGGTACTGCATGACCGCGTCGGCTTCGGCGTCGAGATCGCCGCTGTCCTGGGCCTGCTGAATCACTATGTGGCAATCGCGGATGCGCGCCAGATCTTCATCGGTGCCGCGCAGCGCCGCGTAATAGGCGGCAATGCCTTCCAGCGCGTGACGGGTTTCCAGCAGATCGAATTGTGATTCAGGATGGTCGGCCAGCAGTTCAGCCAGCGGATCGCTGAAGCTCTGCCACAGATTAGTTTGTACAAAGGTGCCGCCGCCCTGACGGCGCAGGAGCAGCCCTTTAGCTTCCAGGCGCTGGATGGCCTCTCTCAGAGAAGGGCGGGAAACATCAAATTGTTTCGCCAGCTCGCGCTCCGGAGGCAGCTTTTCGCCTGGACGCAGCGTTCCCTCGAGGATCAGGTATTCGAGCTGCTGCTCGATAACGTCTGACAACTTGGGTTGGCGGATTTTGCTGTAGGCCATGGGTGAATTCATCTCTGCGAATGGCGCGGAGTCAATTGGTAATACCAATTTCAAAAACGTGACGGTAAAGTAACAAAGTATTCACCTCCTGTCCATATGGCCCTTGATCGAAATCAGGTTACCCGCACATTTTAACACCCCGATTAAAAGCCCGCCGCAGGCCGGTCGCGCCGGGCCGGTAATCCCCTTTACGCGCCAGGCGTTGGTTTTAACTTTTACCAAACCTTACATCAGGCAGAGTGCAAACTTTTTGCCCGAGTTTTATTGCATGATTATTAAGCTTTAATGAATGGCTATTTCGCCAACTGCCCGGCCATCGGCTGTTTACTATTTGAACGCGGAAAAAAGGTCTTATCTACGTTATTTTTGCGCATTATGTGATTTGTTGCTTATTTCATGCACTGAATCCCCCCTGCCGTCACACAACCCGCATTTTGTTTCCTAAACTGCTGAAATCTTAATCACTCACACGACAAAGCAGGTGCAAACTGACGCGCATAACATTATTCTTTGCCAAACGGTAGCGGCGCCGTGGAATTAATAGCTATAACGCCGTAAATAAAACAAAACACACATCGTAACCACTGCTTTACAGCATGTGCGTAATTCTGCAACGACAGAGGGTTTGATTGATGGATGGTCAACAGCATGGCGACCAGCTGAAACGCGGCCTCAAAAACCGGCATATTCAGCTTATTGCCTTAGGTGGCGCAATAGGTACCGGGCTATTCCTCGGTATCGCTCAAACAATAAAAATGGCCGGCCCGTCGGTCATTCTCGGCTATGCCATTGGCGGTTTCATCGCGTTTCTGATCATGCGCCAGCTCGGCGAAATGGTGGTTGAGGAGCCGGTGGCCGGTTCGTTCAGCCACTTCGCTTACAAATACTGGGGCAACTTCGCCGGCTTCGCTTCCGGTTGGAACTACTGGGTGCTGTACGTGCTGGTGGCGATGGCGGAACTGACCGCGGTCGGCATCTACGTGCAGTACTGGTGGCCGGAGATCCCCACCTGGGTGTCCGCCGCGGTGTTCTTCCTGGCGATCAACGCCATCAACCTGGCCAACGTGAAGGTCTACGGCGAGATGGAATTCTGGTTCGCCATCATCAAGGTGGTGGCGATCATCGGCATGATCGTCTTCGGCGCCTACCTGCTGTTCAGCGGCATGGGCGGCCCGGAAGCCACCGTCACCAACCTGTGGGCGCAGGGCGGGTTCTTCCCGAACGGCATCATGGGGCTGGTGATGGCGATGGCGGTGATCATGTTCTCGTTCGGCGGCCTCGAGCTGGTCGGCATCACCGCCGCGGAAGCCGACAACCCGCAGAAAAGCATTCCCAAAGCCACCAACCAGGTGATCTACCGCATCCTGATCTTCTACATCGGCTCGCTGACCATTCTGCTTTCGCTGTACCCGTGGGGCAAAGTGGTCGAAGGCGGCAGCCCGTTCGTGCTGATCTTCCACGCGCTGAACAGCAACCTGGTGGCGACCGTGCTGAACATCGTGGTGCTGACCGCCGCGCTGTCGGTGTACAACAGCTGCGTATATTGCAACAGCCGCATGCTGTACGGTCTGGCGCAACAGGGCAACGGGCCGAAAAGCCTGCTGAAGGTCGACGGCCGCGGCGTGCCGGTGATCGCCATCGGCGTTTCCGCCCTCGCCACCGCATTCTGCGTGCTGATCAACTACCTGATCCCGGGGCGCGCCTTCGAACTGCTGATGGCGCTGGTGGTATCGGCGCTGGTGATTAACTGGGCGATGATCAGCCTGGCGCATCTGAAGTTCCGCGCCGCCAAGGATCGCGAAGGCGTAGAGCCGAAGTTCAAAGCCTTCTGGTACCCGTTCAGCAACTATCTGTGCCTGCTGTTTATGGCCGGCATTCTGGTTATCATGTACCTGACGCCGGGCATTCGAATCTCGGTGCTGCTGATCCCGGTATGGGTGGCGATTCTGGCCATCGGCTACGCCATCAAGCAGCGCAGCCAACGCATCGCCGGCGCCACCAGCCGCTGAGGCTGCGCCCCCTCGCATTTCATGGCCCGCTGATGCGGGCCATTTTATTTCCCGCCTATTTTGCAAACTGGCTCACAGTTTCTCCGCCACGGCCGGTTTGTCCATCTCTACAACCATTAATTTCTGATAACTCGCCGCCAGCCGGAACAATAATCGTTGCCACTCGGTAAAATCCTGCCGGCCCGGAGAAAATGTCCATGAAGAGCAATGCCCTATCGATAAAAGAAAAGATTGGTTACGGCATGGGAGATGCCGGCTGCAACATGATCGGCGGAGCGATCATGCTGTTTCTCAATTATTTTTATACCGACATCTTTGGGCTGACCCCGGCGCTGGTCGGTATCCTGCTGCTGTCGGTCAGGGTGTTGGATGCCATTACCGATCCGATTATGGGCGCGATAGCCGATCGCACGCAAAGCCGTTGGGGGCGCTTCCGTCCCTGGCTGCTGTGGGTTTCGCTGCCCTATGTGCTATTCAGCGTATTGATGTTTACGACGCCGGAATGGAGCTATAACAGCAAGGTGGTCTACGCCTTTGCCACCTACTTTTTGATGTCGCTCACCTATACCGCCATCAACATTCCCTACTGTTCGCTGGGCGGCGTCATCACCGCCGATCCGCACGAGCGGGTATCCTGTCAGTCCTACCGCTTTATCCTGGTCGGCATCGCTACGCTGATCCTGTCGCTGACCCTGTTGCCGATGGCCGAATGGTTCGGCGGCGCCGACAGGGCGCGCGGCTATCAGATGGCCATGGGCGTGCTGGCGCTGATCGCCCTGCTGATGTTCCTGTTCTGCTTTGCCACGGTCAAAGAGCGCATACGCCCGGCGGTGCCGAGCCACGATGCGCTCAAGTCAGATCTGAGAGACGTGTGGAAAAACGATCAGTGGGTGCGCATTCTGCTGCTGACCTTTTGCAACGTATGCCCCGGCTTCATCCGCATGGCGGCGACCATGTATTACGTGACTTACGTAATGCAACAGTCGGCCTCGTTCGCCAGCCTGTTTATCGCGCTGGGCGTCGTCGGCATGATGATCGGCAGCGCGCTGGCGAAACCGCTCACCGATCGCTTCTGCAAACTGAAAGTGTTCTTTTGGACCAACATCCTGCTGGCGGCGTTTTCCTGCGGCTTTTACTTCCTCAACCCGCACCTGACCGCGCTCATCGTGGCCGCCTATTTCCTGCTCAATATCCTGCACCAGATCCCCTCGCCGCTGCACTGGTCGCTGATGGCCGACGTGGACGACTATGGCGAGTGGAAAACCGGCAAACGCGTCACCGGCATCAGCTTCTCCGGCAATTTATTCTTTCTGAAAGTCGGTTTGGCGGTAGCCGGCTCCATGGTCGGTTTCCTGATGTCGATGTCCGGCTACCAGGCGGAGGCCGCCAGCCAAAGCGCCGGCGCGCTCAACTGCATAGTGCTGTTGTTTACCGTTATCCCCGGCATCGGCTACCTGATTACCGCCGGCGTGGTACGCCTGCTGAAGGTCGATCGCCAATTGATGCGGCAAATTCAAATCGATCTGGAAAAGCGCCGCGTTAATTATCAGGAGCTGGTCGACTATCGCGAACAGCAGCTCGAAACCAAACACCCGTAAGGAATCCGCGATGCAAGACTATCCAAATCCCTTTATCGAACAGCGTGCCGATCCGTTCATTTTGCGCCACAGCGATGGTTACTACTACTTCACCGCTTCGGTGCCGGAATACGACCGGCTCGAGCTTCGGCGGGCGCGCAACCTCGCCGATCTGCCGCAGGCCGAGGCAGTTGTGGTATGGCGCAAGCCGCTGCAAGGGCCGATGAGCGCGCTGATCTGGGCGCCGGAGCTGCATTTTATCGACGGCAAATGGTATTTGTATTTCGCCGCCGCCCACAGTCCGGACATCGCCGACGGGTTGTTTCAACACCGCATGTTTGCCCTGGAATGCGACTCGGCCAATCCGCTGAGCGGGGAATGGCAAGAAAAAGGCCGGATTTACAGTCATATCGACAGCTTCTCCCTCGACGCCACGCACTTTTCCCATCGCGGAAAACGCTACTATCTCTGGGCGCAAAAGGATCCGGCCCTGCGCGGCAATTCCAACCTGTATCTGGCGGAAATGGAGAATCCATGGACGTTGAAGGGCCAGCCCGTGATGCTCAGCAAGCCGGAGCTGCCATGGGAAACCCAGGGTTTTTGGGTCAACGAAGGGCCGGCGGTGATCGTCCATGGCCAACGAATATTCATCAGTTATTCCGCCAGCGCCACCGATGAGAATTACTGCATCGGCCTTCTCTGGGCCGATATCGCCGGCGACCTCACCGACGCGGCTCAATGGCACAAGGCCAGCCAACCGATATTCCGCACCTGCGCCAGAAATCGTCAATTCGGACCGGGACACAACAGCTTTACCGTCGATCAACAGGGCCGGGATCTGCTGGTTTACCACGCCCGCAACTACAGGGAAATCGAGGGCGACCCGCTTTATGATCCCAACCGCCATACGCGGATTAAGCCGATAATCTGGGATGAGGAAGGCATGCCGGTTTTGGGTGAACCGCCGGCGGACAACCGCTAGTGGCGCAGGGGGCCCGGCGCACCGAGCCCCCTGCGCGTCAACGCTTATTTACGCAGCGCTTTTACTTGCTCGGCGGTGATATCCGCCGGCAGGCCGCCCCAGGTGACGCGCAGATAGTTCACCAGCTCCGCCAGCTGCGCATCGTCCAGCCGCTCGCCAAAGGCCGGCATGCTCTGCATGCTTTCGCCGTTGGGGAATTGCTGGGCCGGCAACCCGTCCAGCACCGAGACGATCAGGTTCTTGCCGTCCGGCTGGCGCAGCGTCGCGTTGTCGCGCATCGCCACCGCCACGTGCGGCTTGCCCTCGCCGTCTCGCGCATGGCAGCCGGAACACTGGTCCAGATAGCTCAGGCGGCCGGCATCGCTGCCCTGCCCCGCTTTCACCGGCACCGCCGCCGGCGGTTGGTCGCCCATCAGATAGGTGGCCAGCGCCCGATTGTCTTCCGGCGTCAGATAACGAGTGCTGAGATCCACCACCATATGCATTTCGCTGAAGGCGGAACCCTGCGGCGCGATGCCGGTGCCGAGGAAGCGGCCGACGTCCTGCGGCGTCCAGCCGCGCTGCGCCAACCCCTGCGGCGTGATGTCCGGCGCCATAAAGCGCCCGAGGTCGCCGCCCTGCATCGGCTTGCCGAGATCCATCTGCCCCAGCATGCCGCGCGGCGTATGACATTCGCCACAGTGCCCCAACACGTCGGCCAGATAGCGCCCGCGCTGCCACGGCGCCGAATCGCCCTGCGAACTGGCCGGCAGCGGATCTTGGCTACGGAACAGCAGGTTCCAACCGATCAGCGCCATGCGCTGGTTGAACGGGAACGGCATGGCGTTTTCCGGAATGGCGACATCGACCGCCGGGCGCGTCATCAGGTAAGCGTAGATGTCGTCGGCGTCCTGGCGTGACATGCCCTTGTACGAAGTGTAAGGCATCGCCGGGTACAGATGGCGGCCGCCCGGCGCCACGCCCTGGGTCAGCGCCAGGAAGAAATCGTCCTTGGTCCAGCGGCCGATGCCGTGGTCGGCCGAAGGCGTCAGGTTGCTGCCGTAAAGGGTGCCGAACGGCGTTTCCAGCGGATAGCCCCCCGCCAAAGGCGCGCCGCCGCTGGCGGTGTGGCAGGCGGCGCAGTCGGCGGCCCGCGCCAGATAGCGGCCGCGGGCGATCTGTTCGGCGTCGGCGGTCACCTGCTGCACCGGGCCGTCATAGCGGCGATTTTCCCGCCACCACAGCAGCGCGATGACCACAATCGCCACCAGCAGGATCAACAGTGCGAGACGTTTTTTCATTGCGCCGTCTCCTTCAGCAGGCCCGGCGTCTTCAGCACCACGTCGCGCACCGCTTCGTAGTAGCGCACATAGCCGGTACAGCGGCAAATGTGGCTGTCCAGCGCCTGTTCGATGGCGCTTTCCAGCTGTTCGCGGGCGATCGGCTCCCGCTTGAGCTTCTCGACGAAAATCGTGGCGGCGTTGACGAAGCCCGGCGTGCAGTAGCCGCACTGGAAGCTGTAATGCTCCAGAAAAGCCTGCTGGATGGGGGAAAGCGCCACCACCTCGCCCTGCTCATCCACCTTGGCGTGGCCTTCGACGGTACGCACCTTTTTGCCGCTGAAGAAGTGAGCGCCGGTAATGCAGGTGCGCACCTCTTCGCTGGTGCCGCTCGGGTGGTCGACAATCGCCACGCAGGCGTGGCAGATGCCCTGCCCGCAACCGAGGCGCGAGCCGGTCAGGTCGAGATATTCGTGCAGGAAATCGATCATCATCAGCCCTTCCGGCACCTCGATAGGGCCATACTGCTTATCGTTGACGGTCAGGGAAATCGGCTGGGTTTTAATGCTCATTGTAATACCTCACGAATATTTTCTGCACGAACGGGCAAATCACGGAAACGGTGGCCGGTGGCGTCGGCGATGGCGTTGACCAGCGCGGCCACCACCGGGATCATCACCACCTCGGCCATGCCTTTCGGCGGATCGGTTTCCGACAGCGCCGGCAGGATGTCGCCGGTCTGTTTCCACACCGCCACGTCGCTGGCGCGCGGCAGGTGATAACGGTTGAAGTTCCAGGTGCCATTGCCCGGCCCGTCTTCGTACAGCGGTAAATATTCGTGCAACGCATGGCCGATGCCCATCGCCAGGCCGCCCTGCAGCTGGCCGGAAACCAGCTCCGGCACGATCATATTGCCGCATTCCATAATCGAGTGATGATTCAGCAATTCCACCTGGCCGGTGGCGACATCCACCGCCACTTCCGCCAGCGTGCCGACGGCGCTGTAGTAGGTCACCGCCGCGTTGTTGCGCTGGGTCGGCGGATAATAAACCTGCGCGCGCGCCTGGGCGGTGAACTCGCCGCCGGCGTGGCGCAGCGCCAGCCCGTCGATCGGCAGGCGCTCCGCCCGGCCGTTGAGGGTGAAATCGGCCTCCGCCCACTGCCAGCGGTTGAACACGTGTACCGCCGCGCCGGTGACGCCGCCCATCTGATAGGCTTTCTTCGCCAATAACTCCAGGCTGAGCACCGACATGCCGGCGGCGGTCAGCCCGCCTTCCACCCAGCGCGCGTCTTCACGGCGCACCACCAGCGGCGCCGCCTGGCCGCCGCCGATACCGGCCTGCCACAGCGCCATCGCCGCCGGCCACAGGCCGCGATCGAAGATCAGCCGCGCCGCTTCGCGGGTGCTGTGCGAGAAATAATAGGCCGAGTTGCTGGCGCTGGACGGCGAGCAATAGCTCGGCGTCCAGTTGGGGTTGGTCTGCAGCTTGTCCTGCTCGTCCTGCGACATCAGGTAAGGATCGCCGCTGGTGACCATCGGCAATACCGACCAGTCGGTCACCGAAAAATGCGCCTCGTCCGCCGGCTTGCCCAGCCACTGGGCGCACAGCACCGACTGAGAGGTCGACATGCCGGTGCCCATCTCGGCGCCGCTGTGATGCAGCGTGATGCGCCCGTCTTCGCCCAGCTCGACGCGGGCGAAAGAGGTCTCGGCGCCGGTACCGAAGTCTTTCTGCACGCAGCCGAAACCGACGCCGTAGCGTTTGCCCGGATGCCGGCTTTCAAACTCGGCCTTGCGTTCGGCGCGCTTAAGCCACATTTCATGCCGCGCCGCCTTCTCCAGCACCTCGTCGGCGCGGATGGCGCCGGCGGGAATGGCGCCCTGGGTGTTTTTCATGCCGGATTTCAGCACGTTGCGCAGACGAAACTCGATCGGATCAATCTTCAGCTCGGCGGCCAGCTCATCGACCATCATCTCGGTGGCGGCCATGCTCTGCAGCGTGCCGTAGCCGCGCGCCGAACCGGCGTCGATCGCCCGAGAGGCCAGCCCCACCGATGACAAGTCGCTTTTCGGGAAGTAGTAAATCGACTGGGCGGCGGTGGCGCCCACCATCACCACCGAAGGGGTAAAGTTGCTGCGGCCGCCGCCGTCGGCGGTCATCTCGCCGTGGAACGACTGCAGCACGCCGGTTTGCCGGTTGACCGCGATGCGGTAGCTCATGTCGAAGGCGTGGCGCTTGAGCGCGGTCTGGAACTGCTCGAAGCGGTCGTTGGCCAGCCGCACCGGATGACCGTCGCCGTACATCGCCGCCACCGCGCCGTAATACGGGAAGTTGTAGTGATCTTTCGAGCCGTAGCCCACGGTGTAGCACGGATGCAGGATCAGCTGCTTGACCGGCGGATTGCGCTTGGCCAGCATGCGCGGCATCTCGTCGGCCACCTCCTGCGGCGACTGGGTCGGCACCACCAGGTGCAGCGTCTGCGTCGCGGGGTCGAACCAGCCGTTGGCGTTGTCCGGCTCCAGCGCCGAGGTATCGATGGACTGCGTGGTGTAGCGGCGCGACATCACCAGCCAATCATCCGGCGGGGTCGCCAGCTCGGCGGCGATCGTGCCGGCATAATGCATGCCCTCCTGATCCAGCTTGCCGCCCTCGCGGCCTTCCGGCCACACCGGCAGGTGTTTTTTCATCGATACCGGGAAGATCGGCGTGTCTTTCAGGCTGGAAAAGCGATCGTCATCGAACGGCCGGTCGCCGCCCACCCGCACATAGCGGAAGCTGCCCCAAGGGTCACGCTCGAGCGGACCGGTCACGGCGCCATATTTGACGCTTTCCTCACGGAATTTCAGCCGGTCCTTGGCGAAGCGGAAACGGGCGAAATCGTGATATATCAGGATCGCCACCGCCTGGCCGAGATAGGCCGGGGTTTTGCCGCTCGGCAGCAGCATGTCGTCGCCGTAGAACGCCGGGAAGGCCAGGCCGTCGCGCGCCAGATCCTCCGCCGTGACCAGCCGATCGGGCTGCAGATCATCACACAGCAGCGACAGATCGACGCCCTCAAACAGCCGATCGGCCCTGGTGACGCGCAGGATAAAGGCGTGCGCCTGCTTTTGCGGCCAGTGCGGCATATCCACCGCGCGGATGTCTCGGGCGAACACCTTCTGCCCCATCACCTTGGCGCGGCCGTCGATGCGGAAACGCACGCGTTTCGCCTGGGGATCCCAATTGGGCGACTGGAGAATTTTCTGCTCGAACAACGCGGCGTAGGCGCGGCTGTACAAGGGAGCGAGGTAGACGGATACCCCCGCTATCACGGCGCTTTTGATGAAGCGGCGCCGCGACGGGTTAAAATTGCTCATAAAAAGTCCTTCACATCTTTATTGTAGTTTTGTGTTCGCGGTGTTGTTGCGCAAACGCTGACGACCTTGCCGTAGACGTCATAAGCATATGCTTATAACCAAAATTATGTGATGATTAACATCCTGTTTTCAACAAAAACACATCTCAAAAACACATATAGTTTGTATGCTAAAGTTTGCGCAAACGCGGAACATGAGACATGACGACAGGTATTCTTATCGCCGCCGCCGGGCGCGGTGAACGCTTCGTTCGGGCCGGCGGCCAGGGCAACAAGTTAAACGCCGAATTTGCCGATGCGGCGGGCCTGCAACGCCCGCTGTTCGAGCACACGCTGCGCCAGGCGCTGGCGTCCGGCCTGCCGGTGCGGGTGGTGACCCGGCCGGATAATCTGCAGGTGCAGCGAGTCTGCGGCGCGTATCAGGTGCCGGTGACGCTGCTGGCCAGCGCCGGGCTGGGGGAATCCATCGCCGCCGGCGTAGCCGCCACCCCGCACTGGCGAGGCTGGTTGGTCCATCTGGCGGATATGCCGTTCGTCACGCCGGATATCTTCCTGCTGGTCGCCGACGCCCTGCAGCGCCACCCGATTGTCCGCCCCTGCGTGGGGCAACTGCCCGGCCATCCGGTCGGTTTTTCCGCTCTATTGCGCAAAAGCCTTTGCCGATTGCGCGGCGATAATGGCGCACGCGCGCTGCTGCAAGAGGAAGCGGTTTACCTGCTGCCGCTTGATCGGGCAGGCGTGGTGCAGGATATTGATCTTCCGTCACAGCTACCGGCCAGCGAGTAAATTCAGCTATGCAACATCTTGATGTCACCGTGGTCAGCCAGGCGATAAGCTGGCTGCAGCAGCAGCCGGTGTGGCTGTGCACCGTACTCGCCACCTACGGCTCTTCGCCGCGTTCGCCGGGCGCCCTGATGGCGGCCACGCGCGACGGGCGCTACAGCGGCTCGCTATCGGGCGGCTGCGTTGAGGAAGACTTTCTGCGGCGCGTGGCCGCCGGGGAATATCAGGCGGCCAGCCAGGTGATCCGCTACGGCGAGGGCGGCATGGAGCCGAACGTGGCGCTGCCCTGCGGCGGCGTGCTGGACGTGCTGATCGAATACCTGCCGGCCGGCGAAGCCAGCATCGCTTACCTGGCCCGCATCGCCGGCGCGCTGGACGGGCATCATGCGTTGGTCAAGCGCCTGACGCCGCCCGCCGCCTGCAGCAGCCTGGAGCCGAGCGATTTCACCAGCGCCACCCGGGTTGAACGCCGCCGGCAGCAGATCACGCTGCATATCGCCGCCGCGCCGCGCCTGCTGATCGCCGGGCTGTCCAGCGTCGCCTTGTACTGCGCCGATTTCGCCGCGGCGCTGGGTTTTGAGGTGCTGGTATGCGAAAACCGCCCCGATGCGCTGGATAACTTCGCCGCTCAGCTTAAACCCCACGTGACCCTGCTGCGCCAGTTCCCGGCCAAGTTCATCGAGGACGGCGGCTGCCACGCCAATACCGCCGTTGTGGCGCTGACTCACGATCCGCGCATGGACGATCTGACATTGATGGAGGCGATCCACACGCCGGCGTTTTATATCGGCGCCATGGGCTCGTTGAGAAACAGCGCGCGGCGTCGCCAGCGGCTGCAGCAAATCGCCGAGTTTACCCCGCAGGATTTGGCGCGGATCCACGCGCCGATCGGGCTGCCGCTGGGCAGTAAAACCCCGGCGGAGATCGCGCTGGCGGTAATGGCGGCCATCGTGCAGCAGAAAAACCGCACGCCGGCCGCCGAACCGATCAACGCAGCGGCGTCACCGGCACCAGATGTTGCAACGCCAGATGCAGCTCCTCCCGCTCGTTCAGCGAATAGCTGAACATCGTCAGGTCTGGCCCGTCGCCGCGCGCCAGGCCGAGCTCGGGCAAAATCTGGGTGTAGATATGGATGATATGGTCGTTTAGCGCCACCGGTTTGCCGGCATAGCAGAAGCGGCAAAAATCGCCGTGAATATCCGGCAAGCGTTCCAGTTCCGCATCCTCATTGAGCGGGCAATCCGCCGTCACGCCGAGGGCGTAATCCACTCTGACCTGCTCTCCGTCCGGGATCAGCTGCGTAAACGAATAGGTCAGCCCAGGGCGCCCGCCCAGCTGCGCATAGAACTGCTCCCGGATCCCGCTGCGAATATGCAGATGTGACTTTTCCAGATGTTCGATATCCAGATGGTAGGCGTAACGTTTTCCCCGGAGAACATACTGGCCCGGCGCGATGCTGACGCGATCGACCTGAATATCGCCGGGTTGGTTGGCCGACAGCGAGCGAACCAGGTTGCTGTAATCCTGATTGCGGGCATGACGATAGGCGCTGGGGGATTCGGCAAAGTGTTTCTTGAAACAGCGGGAGAAGGTTTGCTGATTATCAAACTGATAATCAATGGAAATATCGAGAATGCTCTTCTGCGTGAAACGCAGGGCGAAGGCGGCGAGATACAGGCGGCGAGCGCGAATGTACGAAGCCAGCGACAAGCCGGTCTGCTTTTTGAACATTCGCTGCAGATACCATTTTGTGTAGCCGGATTTGGCGGAGACGATATCCAATGACAGCGGATTGGTCAGGTTATCTTCAATCCAGACCAGCAGTTCCCTGATATGACTTTCCTGCGTTCCCATGTGCTTGCCGAGCCTTATTTTCCAAATATGCCTTTGTGCGCGTTTTACTGCTTTGCACGTAAGGTATACAGGTTAAAACTTGGCGTCCAGCAGGCTACAGGACTTTACACTGGGGATAAATTTGCCGCCCGCCAGCGGGCGGCAACTATTTTCTGCCGCTACTTCAAACAGCTGGAACACTGGCCGGCCTGGATCTTCTGGAAGAAGTCATTGCCTTTGTCATCGACCAGAATAAACGCCGGGAAATCTTCCACTTCGATTTTCCAGATCGCTTCCATGCCCAGTTCAGGGTATTCCACGCACTCCAGGCTTTTGATGCTCTGCTGCGCCAGCACCGCGGCCGGGCCGCCGATGCTGCCGAGGTAGAAGCCGCCGTGCTTGTTGCAGGCGTCGGTCACCTGCTGGCTGCGGTTGCCCTTCGCCAGCATGATCATGCTGCCGCCGTGCGACTGCAGCAGATCGACGTAGGAATCCATACGCCCGGCGGTGGTCGGGCCCAAAGAACCCGACGCGTAACCGTCCGGGGTTTTAGCCGGGCCGGCGTAGTAGATCGGGTGATCCTTGACGTACTGCGGCAAGCCTTCACCACGGTCCAGGCGCTCTTTCAGCTTGGCGTGCGCGATATCGCGGCCGACGATGATGGTGCCGCTCAGCGACAGGCGAGTGGATACCGGATACTGCGACAGCTGCTTGAGGATATCGCGCATCGGGCGGTTGAGGTCGATTTTGATCGCCTCGCCTTCCCCGGCCTGGCGCAGCTCCTGCGGAATAAACTTGCCCGGATTATGCTCCAGCTTCTCCAGCCAGATGCCGTCGCGGTTGATCTTGCCCTTGATGTTGCGGTCGGCGGAGCAGGATACCCCCATGCCGACCGGGCAAGAGGCGCCGTGGCGCGGCAAGCGCACCACGCGGATATCGTGCGCGAAGTATTTGCCGCCGAACTGGGCGCCCAGCCCCAGATTCTGCGCCTCTTTCAGCAGCTCTTCTTCCAGCGCCACGTCGCGGAACGCCTGACCGTGCTCATTGCCTTCGGTCGGCAGGCCGTCGTAGTACTTGGTCGAAGCCAGCTTGACGGTTTTCAGCGTAGATTCCGCCGAAGTGCCGCCGATCACGAACGCCACGTGGTACGGCGGGCAGGCCGCCGTGCCGAGAGTGCGCATTTTGTCGACCAGGTAGCTTTTCAGCTTGCCCGGCGACAGCAGCGCCTTGGTTTCCTGATACAGGTAAGTTTTGTTGGCCGAACCGCCGCCTTTGGCGATGCACAGGAATTTGTATTCTTCACCGTCCACGCTGTAGAGATCGATCTGCGCCGGCAGATTGCTGCCGGTGTTGACCTCTTTATACATGTCGAGCGCGGCGTTCTGCGAATAGCGCAGGTTGTCTTCGATATAGGTGTTGTATACCCCGCGCGACAACGCCGCCTCGTCACCGCCGCCGGTCCAGACGCGCTGGCCCTTTTTGCCGACGATGATCGCCGTGCCGGTGTCCTGGCAGGTCGGTAAAATACCCTTGGCGGCGATTTCTGAGTTACGCAGAAATTGCAGCGCAACGTACTTGTCGTTTTCGCTGGCGTCCGGATCCTTGAGAATGTCGGCAACCTGCTGCTGGTGCGCCGGGCGCAGCATGAACGACGCGTCGTGGAACGCATGCTGGGCAAGCAGGGTCAGCGCTTCGGGGGCGACCTTGAGGATCTCCTGGCCTTCAAACTCGCTCACGGCAACGTGATCGCGGCTCAGCAGATAGTATTCGGTATCGTCTTTCTTCAGTGGGAACGGATCTTGATAATGGAACGGTTTATTCGACATTGATCTCTCACTTGCAACATCAGCTGCGTTAAATTCACACTTGCGGCGCGGCTCAGGCGCGCTCTGTCAAAAAACTGCCCCCACCTTACGGTTTTTTAATCAGTCGGTTATTGCGCCAAATCGCAAAATAACCGCTCTTATCGTAAGGGAAAGCGTGGGCGGCGTTTCAACCTGGTCCGGTGAGAACTGCGGGTACAGGCTCATCATGCACGCTTTATTATCCCGCAGTTAACACATTGATTACAATCCATCGACGACGATCGGGTTATCAATGCGCTAAAAAACCTGTGCCCAGCCCCCCGCATCATTTGCCTCGGCGGCTTATTGCCAGCCGCTGCGCCATTGCTTAAGCTAGCCGCAATGAACAAACCAAGAATCCCCATAGCGCTGCAACAGGCGGTGATGCGTTGCCTGCGGGACAAGCTGCAGCTGGCCCGTCAGCATTTTGCCGTCGAGTTCCCCGAGCCGAAAATCATCTACCAGCAACGCGGCACCAGCGCGGGCACCGCCTGGCTGCAGGCCTGGGAAATCCGCCTGAACCCGGTGCTGCTGATGGAAAACCAACAGCCGTTTATCGACGAAGTGGTGCCGCATGAGCTGGCGCACCTGCTGGTGTTCCGGCAGTTTGGCCGCGTGGCGCCACACGGCCGCGAATGGCGCTGGATGATGGAAAGCGTGTTGCGGGTGCCCGCCAGCCGCACTCACCAGTTTGAAATCGCTTCGGTGCAGAGCAAAACCTTTCCCTACCGCTGCGGCTGCCAGCGGCACCAGCTTACCGTACGCCGCCACAACCGCGTGCTGCGCGGCGAGAGCGAGTACCGCTGCCGCCAGTGCGGTGAAAAGCTGAAATTTCTCGCTAGCGAAAGCCTTTAGCCTAACGATTTATCCGTTAAAACAAGTGAATATCGCCGTTTGCCACTGCCGATAACTTCCGTTACCCTGCCTGCTTTTCCAATTTCGAGCTGTTTTGGAATATGCTTCGCAAAATTTTGTTTATGGTGGTTTTCGCTGCCGGCGCCGCTCAGGCGCACGGCATCAATAATTTCTCGCAGGCCAAGGCGGCGGCGGCCAGAATCAACCGGGACGCCCCCGGCAGCTTCTACTGCGGCTGCCGCATCGACTGGCAGGGCAAAAAGGGCATCCCCGATCTCGCCAGCTGCGGCTATCAGGCGCGTAAAAACGCCCAGCGCGCCCAGCGCATCGAGTGGGAACACGTGGTGCCGGCCTGGCAGTTCGGCCATCAGCTGCAGTGCTGGCAACAGGGCGGCCGCAAGAACTGCAATAAGGACGCCGGCTACCGCCAAATCGAAACCGATCTGCATAATCTGCAGCCGGCGATCGGCGAAGTGAACGGCGATCGCAACAACTTCATGTACAGCCAGTGGCGTGGCGGTGAAGGCCAGTATGGCCAGTGCCCGATGAAAGTGGACTTCAAAAACAAGCAGGCGGAGCCGCCGGCCCGCGCGCGCGGCGCCATCGCGCGCACCTATTTCTATATGCGCGACCGCTACCAGCTGCGCCTTTCGCGCCAGCAAACCCAGCTGTTCGAGGTGTGGAACCGCCAGTATCCGGTCAGCCAGTGGGAATGTCAGCGCGAAGCACGTATCGCCAAGGTTCAGGGCAACCATAACCCCTATATTCAACAGGCTTGTCAGCGGCGAAAAAGCTAACCGTTGGGTATATACTCTTTTTTTTCAAGCCGCAGCGCCGATAGCTGCAAGTTCGTCAGGATCAAACAATCACATGCGTATACCCCGCATTTATCATCCGCAGCCGTTGACTGGCCATGCGGAAATCGCCCTGAGCGAAGACGCCGCCAACCACGTTGGGCGCGTGCTGCGCATGAGCGCCGGCCAGGCGCTGGAACTGTTCGACGGCAGCAATCAGGCGTTCGACGCCGAGATAGTCCGGGTGGACAAAAAAAGCGTTCAGGTGCGTTTAGGCGCCGCCCGGGAGGATGACCGCGAGTCGCCGCTCAACCTGCATCTGGGCCAGGTTATCTCGCGCGGCGAGAAAATGGAGTTCACCATTCAGAAATCCATCGAGCTGGGCGTCAACGTCATCACCCCGCTGTTTTCCGAACGCTGCGGCGTAAAACTGGACGGCGAGCGCCTGGCGAAAAAAATTCAACAGTGGCAGAAAATCGCCATCGCCGCCTGCGAACAGTGCGGCCGCAACCGCCTCCCGGAAATCCGCGAGGCGATGCAGCTGGAGGCCTGGTGCGCCGAACGGGCCGACGGCCTGAAGCTCAACCTGCACCCGCGCGCCAGCCACAGCATCAACACCCTGCCGCTGCCGGTGGAACATGTCCGCCTGCTGATCGGCCCGGAGGGCGGTTTATCCGCCGACGAAATTGCGATGACCACAGGCCACGGATTTACTGATATCCTGCTGGGGCCACGCGTTCTGCGTACAGAAACCACAGCGCTCACCGCAATTACCGCTTTGCAGGTACGTTTCGGCGATCTGGGTTAAAGGAGAAAAGATGATTAAGCTCGGCATCGTGATGGACCCTATCGCCTCCATCAACATCAAGAAAGACACCAGCTTCGCCATGCTGCTCGAAGCGCAGCGCCGTGGCTGGGAACTGCACTATATGGAGATGAACGATCTCTATCTGCACGCCGGGGACGGCCGCGCCCGCACCCGCCTGCTGAGCGTCAAGGAAGACAAGGAGAGCTGGTTCAGCTTCGGCGCAGAGCAGGATCTGGCGCTGCAGGATCTGGACGTGATCCTGATGCGCAAGGACCCGCCGTTCGATACCGAATACATCTACGCGACCTACATTCTGGAGCGCGCGGAGGTGAAAGGCACGCTGGTGGTCAACAAGCCGCAAAGCCTGCGCGACTGCAACGAGAAGCTGTTCACCGCCTGGTTCCCGGAACTGACGCCGGACACGTTGGTCAGCCGCAGCGCCGCGCATATCCGCAAATTCCACCAGCAGCACGGCGACGTTATCCTCAAGCCGCTGGACGGCATGGGCGGCGCGTCAATCTTCCGCGTGAAGCAGGACGATCCGAACCTGTCGGTGATCATCGAGACCCTGACCGAACACGGCAGCCGCTTCTGCATGGCGCAGAACTTCCTGCCGGCGATCAAGGAAGGCGACAAACGCATCCTGGTGGTCGACGGTGAACCGGTGCCTTACTGCCTGGCGCGCATTCCGGCGCAGGGTGAAACGCGCGGCAACCTGGCGGCCGGCGGCCGCGGCGAAGCGCGCCCGCTGAGCGAAAGCGACTGGAAAATCGCCCGGGCCGTCGCGCCGACGCTGAAAGAGAAAGGGCTGATTTTCGTTGGCCTGGACGTGATCGGCGATCGTCTGACCGAGATCAACGTCACCAGCCCAACCTGCGCGCGCGAGATCGAAGCCGCCTTCCCGATCTCCATCACCGGTATGCTGATGGACGCCATAGAAAAGCGTCTGGCGGCGAAGTAATCCGCAACGCGGGCGGCAAAACCGCCCGCGATCCTGGCCTGGGCGCGCCGCCGCCGTCGGCCTCTGCCGGCCGGGCTGCGGCTTGAAAGGTTAGGGATATGGCCGCATACTGGCGGCTGTTTAACTTCACACCCATTGATTACCTTAATAACGCCATGAATTTACAGCACCATTTTCTGATTGCCATGCCATCACTTCAGGATCCCCGCTTCAAGCGCTCGGTGATTTATGTCTGCGAGCACAACGAAGAAGGCGCCATGGGGCTGGTGATCAATAAGCCGGTGGAGCAGTTCACGGTGGCGACGGTGCTGAACAAGCTGAAGATCATGCCGCCGGCGCGCGATCCGGCTATCAGCCTCGACAAGCCGGTGTTTGCCGGCGGACCGCTGGCGGACGACCGCGGTTTTATCCTGCATACTCCGCGCAAAGGCTTCGGCTCCAGCATTCAAATTTCGCCGCACACCATGATCACCACCTCGAAAGACGTGCTGGAGACGCTGGGCACCCCGGAGCAGCCGGACGACGTGCTGGTGGCGCTGGGCTACGCCGGCTGGGAAAAGGGCCAGCTGGAACAAGAGGTGCTGGAGAATGCCTGGCTGACCATCGAGGCCGACCCCGACATTCTGTTCCATACGCCGATCGCCAGCCGCTGGCGCGAGGCCGCCAACCGCCTGGGCATAGACATCCGCAGCATCGCCAACCACGCAGGACACGCCTGATGAGCAACCGCACCATTATCGCCTTCGATTTCGGCACCAAAAGCATCGGTGCGGCCATCGGCCAGGAACTGACCGGCAGCGCCCGCGCGCTGGCGGCCTTCAAAGCGCAGGACGGTTCGCCGGACTGGCAAAAAATCGAAAAGCTGCTGAAAGAGTGGCAACCGGACCTGGTGGTGGTCGGCCTGCCGCTGAATATGGACGGCACCGAACAGCCGGTTACCGAGCAGGCGCGCAAGTTCGCCAACCGCCTGCACGGCCGCTTTGGCGTGCAGATTGCGTTGCACGACGAACGCCTGAGCACCGTTGAGGCCCGCGCCAACCTGTTCGACCGCGGCGGTTTCCGCGCGCTGGACAAAGGCAGCGTAGACTCCGCTTCCGCGGTGGTCATTCTGGAAAGCTGGTTCGAAAAGCAACTGGGCTAACCGCCCGTTCTCGTTCTCCCCTGTCCCCCAGCAAACCGGCGTCGATCCGCTGCTGCAGGCCCTGTTCAAAGGTCTGCATGCCGGACTGCGCGCCGGTTTGCAGCACGCTGGCAAGCTGGTGGTTTTTGCCTTCGCGGATCATGCTGCTGACCGCCGCCGTCGCCGTCAGCACTTCAAAAATCGCCAGCCGGCCGCCGCCGGGGCGCTCGATCAGCTTCTGTGCGATCACCGCCTGCAGACTGCCGGCCAGTTGGGCGCGTACGTAGGGCTTCTCCTCCGCCGGAAAGACGTCCACCAGCCGCTCAATCGCCTGCGGCGCGTTGCGGGTATGCAGCGTCGCCAGCACCAGATGCCCGGTTTCCGCCGCGGTGAGCGCCAGGCGAATGGTGGCGGTGTCGCGCAGTTCCCCCAGCAGGATCACGTCCGGATCCTCCCGCAGCGCGGCGCGCAACGCATCATCAAAGCTGTGGCTGTCGCGGCCGAGCTCACGCTGCTGGATCAGCGAACGTCGGCTGTGATGCATAAACTCGATGGGGTCCTCCAACGTGAGAATATGCCGCCGCTGGTGGCGGTTAATCTCGTCGATCATCGCCGCCAGCGTGGTGGATTTGCCGCTGCCGGTGGCGCCGGTGACCAATATCAGGCCGTCTTCGCGCCGCAGCAGCGCCGGGATAATCTCCGGCGCCGCCAAGGCCGCCAGCGTCGGGCACTCGCTGGCTATCCTTCGCAGCGCCAGGGAAATACCCTCGCGTTGTAAAAACGCGTTGGCGCGCAGCCGCAAACCGCCCGGCAATTGCAGCGCCAGATCGAGCTGCCCGCGCTGCTGCAGTTCGCGGCGCTGCGAAGGCGCCAGCAGCCGGTCGCACAGGGCCAGCATGCGCTCCGGCCTCAGGCTTTCCGCCCCTTCGAGCGGCCGCAATTCACCGTCGATGCGCAACATCGGCGGATGACCGGCACAAAGGTGCAGATCGGAAGCATTATGCTTTACACTAAGGGCCACGAATTCATCGATATCCATATCAATCTCCTGGGTCAATAATGAGCACTATTCAACAGAACCTGCAGGATGTCAGAAACCGCATTGCGTCGGCCGCTCGAGACTGCGCGCGCGCGCCAGAAGAAATTACCCTGCTTGCCGTCAGCAAAACCAAACCTGTGGCGGCGATCGCAGAAGCCATCGCCGCCGGCCAACGGGCGTTTGGTGAAAACTACGTGCAGGAAGGGGTCGATAAAATTCAGCATTTCGCCGCGTCGCCGCAGGCCGCCGGGCTGGAATGGCACTTTATCGGCCCGCTGCAATCCAATAAGAGCCGGCTGGTGGCGGAGCACTTCGCCTGGTGCCACACGCTGGACCGGCTGCGCATCGCCCAGCGCCTGAGCGATCAGCGCCCGGCAGAGATGGCCCCGCTTAACGTGCTGATCCAAATAAATATCAGCGACGAGCAGAGTAAATCTGGCATTGTACTGGATGAGCTGCCGGCGCTGGCCGAGGCGATCGCCGCCCTGCCCAATCTGAGGTTGCGCGGGCTGATGGCCATTCCTGCGCCGGAAGACGATTACCCGCGGCAGCTGGCGGTGTTCGGCCGCATGAACGACGCTTTCCTGGCGCTGCGGCAGCGCTACCCGCAGGTTGATACGCTGTCGATGGGCATGACCGACGACATGGCGGCGGCCATCGCCGCGGGCAGCACCCTGGTGCGTATCGGCACCGCAATTTTTGGCGCCCGTGATTACTCACCGGCCTGACCTATGACGAGGGATTTGATGCAACATCGCAAGATTACCTTTATTGGCGCCGGCAACATGGCGCGCGCTATCATCGCCGGCCTGGTGGCGGGCGGTTATCCGGCCAAATCCATCAGCGTTTACGCCCCCTCGACGAAAAACCGGGACGCGCTGGCGGCGGACTACGGCATCGTCAGCAGCGGCGACAACATCGCCTGCGCGCGCGAAGCCGAAGTCGTGGTGCTGGCGGTCAAACCGCAGATGATGGCGGACGTCTGCCAGCCGCTGCGGGAACAGATCGACTTTTCCGCCAAGCTGGTGCTGTCGATCGCCGCCGGTATTCAGGTCAGCCGCTTTTACCAGCTGCTGGGCGACCGGCTGAATATCGTGCGCATCATGCCGAATACCCCGTCGCTGGTCGGCAAAGGCATGAGCGGCCTGTATGCGCCGCCGCAGGTCAGCCAACAGGATCGCGACTACACCGGCGACCTGATGAGTTCGGTCGGCAAAATCTGCTGGGTGGATGACGAGAACGGCATCAACGGGGTGATCGCCGCGGCCGGCAGCGCGCCGGCCTATTTCTTCCTGTTTATGGAAGCGATGCAAAAAGAAGCCGAACGCATGGGCTTCGATAGCCAGACCGCGCGCGATCTGGTGCAGCAGGCCGCCTCCGGCGCCGCCGCACTGGTCGAGGCCAACCCGGATACGCCATTATCCACCCTGCGCGAACAGGTCACCTCCAAAGGCGGCACCACCGCCGAAGCGCTGCGGGTGTTCAACGAACAGCGGCTGCCGGAGACCGTAGCCAAAGCCATGCAGGCGGCGGTTTCCCGTGCGCAGGAAATGGAAAAATCATTTTAAATAACCGAGAGTTAAGGAGAAGGACCACTTCATGCTAACGCTGACTTTTTTGGTCAAGACCGTTATTGATCTGTACGTGATGGTGCTGTTGCTGCGCATTTGGATGCAGTGGACGCGCACCGATTTTTACAACCCGTTCTCACAGTTTGTGGTGAAGATCACCCAGCCGGTGGTCGGGCCGCTGCGCCGCATCATCCCTTCGTTGGGGCCGATCGACAGCGCTTCGCTGCTGCTGGCGTTCCTGCTGATGACCATCAAGTATCCGCTGCTGCTGCTGATTCAGGGCGGCGCGATGTCGCTCAGCCCGTATAATCTGCTGTTCGGCCTGATCTCGCTGGTCAAGTCCGCCGGTTACCTGATCTTCTGGGTGATGATTATCCGCGCGCTGATGAGCTGGATCAGCCAGGGCCGCAGCCCGATCGATTACGTCATGTATCAGCTGACCGAACCCTTGATGGCACCGATCCGCCGCATCATCCCGGCGATGGGCGGCATCGATTTTTCCGCTATGGTGGTGATCCTGATCCTCTATCTGATCAACTACCTGGGCATGGATCTGTTCGGCGAGATCTGGTTCCTGCTGTGAGTGCGGTCACCCCCGTGCTGGACGGGCTGGCGATCAGGCTATATATTCAGCCGAAAGCCAGCCGCGACCAGATCGTCGGTTTGCATGGCGACGAACTCAAAGTCGCCATTACCGCCCCGCCGGTCGACGGCCAGGCCAACGCTCATCTGATCAAGTTCATCGCCAAGCAGTTCAGGGTGGCGAAAAGCAACGTCACCATCGAGAAAGGCGAACTGGGGCGGCACAAACAGTTACGCATCGTTAATCCGCAACAGATCCCCGCCGTGGTCGCGGCGCTTATAGAATAAAATTCAAGGTAGTCACTATGCAAAAAGTCGTTCTTGCCACCGGTAACCCGGGTAAAGTGCGCGAGCTCGCCGGCCTGCTGGCCGATTTCGGTCTGGACGTGGTCGCACAAACCGAACTGGGCGTGGATCCCGCCGAGGAAACCGGGTTGACGTTTATCGAAAACGCCATCCTCAAGGCGCGCCACGCGGCGCAAATTACCGGTCTGCCGGCGATCGCCGACGACTCCGGCCTGGCGGTGGATGCGCTGGGCGGCGCGCCGGGCATTTACTCCGCGCGCTACGCCGGCGTCGACGCTTCGGACCAGGAAAACCTCGACAAGCTGCTGGCGGCGCTGAAAGACGTGCCGCAGGGCAGCCGCGGCGCGCAGTTCCACTGCGTGCTGGTGTATATGCGCCACGCGGAAGACCCGACGCCGCTGGTGTTCCACGGCAGCTGGGCCGGCGAAATAGCCTTCCAGTCCGCCGGCGAAGGCGGCTTCGGCTATGACCCCATCTTCTACCTGCCGGAGCTGGGCCGCAGCGCCGCCGAACTGAGTCGCGACGAGAAGAGCGCGGTGTCGCACCGCGGCAAGGCGCTGAAGCTGATGCTGGAAGCCATGCGCAATGCTTAAGCTGCCTCCGCTGAGTTTGTACATCCATATCCCGTGGTGCGTGCAGAAATGCCCGTACTGCGACTTCAACTCGCATGCGTTGAAGGGCGAGGTGCCGCATCAGGAGTACGTCGATCACCTGTTGGCCGATTTGGATGCCGACCTGCCGCTGGCCGGCGGCCGGGAAATCAGCACTGTCTTTATCGGCGGCGGTACCCCCAGCCTGCTGAGCGCCGAGGCGATGCAGGCGCTGCTGGACGGCGTGCGCGCACGCATCCGCGTCGCCGACGACGCCGAAATCACCATGGAAGCCAACCCCGGCACCGTGGAGGCCGATCGCTTCAGCGGCTACCAGCGGGCCGGCGTGAACCGCATTTCCATTGGGGTGCAGAGCTTCAGCGCCGAGAAGTTGACCCGCCTGGGGCGCATTCACGGCCCGGAAGAGGCCAAACGCGCGGCGCACCTGGCCACCGGGCTGGGCTTGCGCAGCTTTAACCTCGATCTGATGCACGGGCTGCCGGACCAGTCTTTGGAAGAGGCGCTGGACGATCTGCGCCAGGCCATCGCCCTCAACCCGCCGCATTTGTCGTGGTATCAGCTGACCATCGAGCCGAACACCCTGTTCAGTTCGCGCCCGCCGGTGCTGCCGGACGACGACGCCCTGTGGGACATCTTCGAGCGCGGCCATCAGCTGTTGAGCGCCGCCGGCTACCAGCAGTACGAGACGTCGGCCTACGCCAAACCGGGTTATCAGTGCCAACACAACCTCAACTACTGGCGCTTCGGCGATTACCTGGGGATTGGCTGCGGCGCGCACGGCAAGCTGACCTTCAGCGACGGCCGCATCCTGCGCACGGCGAAAACCAAGCACCCGCGCGGGTTCATGCAGGGCAAGTATATGGACAAGCAGCATGAGGTAGCGGCCGCGGATCGGCCATTCGAGTTCTTCATGAACCGCTTCCGCCTGCTGGAGGCCGCGCCGCGCGCCGACTTCGTCAACTACACCGGGCTGGCCGAAAGCGCGATCCGCCCGCAGCTGGATGAAGCGCTGGAAAAGGGTTATCTGAAAGAGACGGCGGAATACTGGCAGATCACCGAGAAAGGCAAGCTGTTCCTCAACTCGTTGCTGGAGCTGTTTCTGGCGGACGAATAAAAAAAAGCGCTGATTAATTCAGCGCTTTTTCATTGGTTTTTCAGGCGGCGTGATGGGGGCGGTGTGTGACATCCCCACGCCCCTTTAGCAGCCCTTCAACGGAAATATCTTCATCCAACATATCCCAATGGATACCGCGGGTACTCAGCTCATATCCGGCGCGCTGCTCATCCGTGGCATTCAGCAAGCGGGGGAACCACGCCAGCGGCACGCCAATGATTCTGGCATCGCTCAGCTCGACCCACATCGTCGCATCGTCAAAACTTACGTTTTTAGCTGAAATACTCATTCCATGCCTCCAAAAACAACCTGTTATGAATCCTAACGATCTCCGTTAATTCCTTTAGGGCTTTAGCGTTAAACCCGTCGTTGCGGGCTAACTGTACCAAAGGGGTCAGCCAAAACTTGGCTTCTGCGTCAGCATCTCGAATATGGATATGCGCCGGTTCAAGCGGATCACCTTCATTCGAGTAAAAAAAGAATTTATAGCCTTTATAACGGAATATCACTGGCATCAATGCAAAATCCTTTTAGCTATTGATTATAGTTTAGCCAGTTTGTCAGATAGCCGTCGAGAGATCAAAAAACGATCGCCCAGCTATATATTCATGTTACTTCAACGCATTAAGCAGGTCTTTACGCTGGGTTTCCAGCCCGGTGACGCGGTTGCACACGTCGCGGCCAAAGTTCTGGAAATCCTGCTCCTGGTTGTTCCATTCGTTCTGGATCGCCTTCTGCAGGCCGCCCAGGTTGCCCATAATCGCCTGCAGCGGGTTGCCGCCGCTGTTGGTCGCCTGCTTGACGCCCATCTCGTTCAGGCTGTCCTGCAGCACGCCGCCCATGCTCTGCTGCACGATGTTGCGGCCGTCCTGCTCGACCTGATCGACCGCCTTGTGGTGGAAGGCCAGCCCGTCGCTGCGGTGTTCGATAATGCGGTTCATCTGCTGCTTGAGCTGGCCGTTCAGGGTGGTCAGGCGGTTGCGCACGTTGCTGTCGCTGCCCAATTCCTTGACGATCACCTTGTCCAGCGCCACGCGGGCTTTCTCCAGGTGCTGCTGGGCGCCGTTGTCGATCCACGGCAGCTCCTTGCGCAGCGCGCTCTGGTAACTGAAGGCTTTCTGACGCTGGCTGTCGTTGAGGCTCAGCGCCTGCCCGTCGCGGGTGACGTCGCCGTCCGGCGAAATCTGCAGGTTGCCGCTGGCGCCCGTCACCTGCACGTTCTGCGGGCTGATAATCACGTCGTCCTGGGGTTTAACGCTGCACTGATACTCGGCGTGGGCCTGCGAAGCCGTCAACAGCAGTAAGGCTAACCCGGTTTTCTTTAACATGTCTTCTCCTGACTCCCATCCATATTGGGATTAAAAAATCGAACGGCTGATACGTTGAGACAACAGTTCCAATGCCGCAGTTCCCGCCAGCGAGTTGCCGGAGGCATCCAGTTCCGGCGACCAGACGGCAATCGACAGCTCATCCGGCACGATGGCGACGATGCCGCCGCCCACCCCGGACTTGCCCGGCATCCCCACCCGATAGGCGAACTCCCCCGCGCCGTCGTACATGCCGCTGGTCATCATCAGCGCGTTGATCTGGCGGGCCTGCAGCGGGCTGATCACTTCCTGGCCGCTGAGATCGCGGCCGTGATTGGCCAGATAAACAAAGCCGCGCGCCAATTCCACGCAGCTCATGCGCAGCGCACAGTAGTGGAAATAGGTCTTCAGCACCGTGAGCACGTCGTTCTCGAAATTGCCGAACGACTTCATCAGGTAGGCGATGGCCGCATTGCGGTCGGAGTGTTCGAACTCGGAGCGCGCCACGCGCGCGTCGTAGGCCAGACAGTCTTCGCCGGTCAGCTGCCGCACCACTTCCAGCATCCGCTGTTTGGGTGCGCTGAGCCGGGTTTGCAGCATGTCGCACACCACCAGCGCGCCGGGGTTGATAAACGGATTACGCGGCTTGCCCTGCTCCATTTCCAACTGCAGCAACGAGTTGAACGGCAGCCCGGAAGGCTCTTTGCCGACCCGCCGCCAAATCTCGTGTTCCTGGTAGCGCGTCAGCGCCAACGTCAGGCTCAGCACCTTGGAAATCGACTGAATGGAGAAACGCTCCATGGCGTCGCCGGCCTGGAACATTTCACCGTCCACGGTGCAGACGGCGATCGCCAACCGGTCGGCGGCCACTTCCGCCAGCGCCGGTATGTAGTCCGCCACTTTCCCCTGGCCTATCAGCGGGCGAACCTGTTGCAGGATGTCGTCCAGCAACGCGTTATCCAATGTTGTTACCACCTCGGTCACACTCCGGCTTTCCCTTCATCTTTCAAGCCGCAGCGTGGTTGGCTGCGTTTGCTCGCCGCCTGGCCGCGGCTTGAAATCTGTGGGACATAAAACAAAGGTGCCGTTAAGGCACCTTAAAATAAATAAGCGCGGCGCGGGCCGCGCTCATCGGGCGAGAGAGATCAGTCCCACCAGATGTCGAACAAATCGCTGACCTTAACCTCGGTCAGGTTGCGCGCTTCCAGCCAGTTTTTCACCAGCTCGCGGTGCTCATCGGTGCAGTGACCGATCTTCTGCAGGCAGATCAGCCCTTCCCACTGCAGGTAGCCGCTGCCGTCAAACGCCAGGCCGTTCGGCTCGATCGCTTCGTCGATGAACGCGTCCAGCGTGCTGTCGATATCTTCAACGGCGGTGCCTTCGGCAAAACGCCAGGCGACGGAGAAACCCAGTTCCTGAAACTCTTCAATGTGCAATTTTTTACGTAAACGACGACTGCGGTTCTTAGCCATTATTCTTTCCTCTCAAACATCAAGTCCCAAACGCCATGTCCCAGGCGCTGGCCGCGTAATTCAAATTTCGTCAGCGGACGCGAGTCCGGGCGCGGCACGTAATCATTATCGCTGGAAAGATTAGCGTAGCCTGGGACCCCGTTCATAACCTCTAACATATGTTCTGCATAAGGTTGCCAGTCGGTGGCCATGTGGAACACGCCGCCCACCTTCAGTTTGCGCAACACCAGCTCGACAAACGGCGTCTGAACGATGCGGCGTTTGTTGTGCCGCGCTTTGTGCCACGGATCGGGGAAGAACAGCTGCACCATGTCCAGCGAACCGTCCGGGATCATATTTTCCAGCACCTCGACCGCGTCGTGACACATCACGCGCAGGTTGCTCAGCCTGGCTTCGTGAGCGTCGGCCAGGCAGGCGCCCACACCCGGCGAATGCACTTCTATCCCCAAAAAGTTCTGCTGCGGGTTGTTGCCCGCCATGGTCACCAGCGAGGCGCCCATGCCAAAGCCGATCTCCAGCACCGTTGGCGCGTCGCGCCCGAACAGTGCGGCGATGTCGACAGGTTCAGCCTGATACTCCACGCCCATCACCGGCCAATAGTTGTCCAGCGCGTGCTGCTGGCCTTTGGTCAACCGCCCCTGGCGGCGGACAAAACTGCGGATACGGCGCATCGCGCGGCCGTTCTCATCAAATTCCGGGGAGATGACGTCATTAATCATAGTGCTTTCTGTCTGTTTGGCTGCCAATTAGGGAAACGCGCATTATGCAAAGATACATTGGTTTAGCAAGTGTTCATCTTAATACCTGCCGTGCGACGTCGGAAAGTTCCGGTTTACAGCATCATGACTCTATGCTGCAATCTCGCTTCATTTTCTGCCGGATATCGAATCTGCTTATGATGCAAGCACAACAGTTCGCACAGGTGGTGCTTGACTGGTACCAGCGTTACGGCCGTAAAACCCTGCCGTGGCAGCTTGATAAGACCGCCTATCAAGTATGGCTCTCCGAGGTGATGTTGCAACAGACTCAGGTTGCCACCGTCATTCCTTACTTTCAGCGGTTTATGGCGCGTTTTCCCAACGTGCGCGCGCTGGCGGAAGCCCCGCTGGACGAGGTGCTGCATCTGTGGACCGGCCTGGGCTATTACGCCCGCGCCCGCAACCTGCACAAGGCGGCGCAGACCATTGTCGCACAGCACGGCGGCGAGTTCCCGACAACCTTCGAAGAAATTGCCGCCCTGCCCGGCATCGGCCGCTCCACCGCCGGCGCGGTGCTGTCGCTGGCGCTCGGCCAGCACTACCCGATCCTCGACGGCAACGTGAAGCGCGTGCTGGCGCGCTGCTATGCGGTGGCAGGCTGGCCGGGAAAAAAAGAGGTCGAGAACCGGCTGTGGAAGATCAGCGAAGACGTCACCCCGGCGCAGGGCGTCGGCCAATTCAACCAGGCGATGATGGATCTGGGCGCCATGGTGTGCACCCGCTCCAAACCCAAGTGCGAGCTCTGCCCGCTCAACGTCGGCTGCATCGCCTACGCCAACCACAGCTGGGCCAACTATCCCGGCAAGAAGCCGAAACAGACCCTGCCGGAAAAAACCGCCTACTTCTTGCTGCTGCAGCATGGCGAACGCGTGTGGCTGGAACAGCGCCCGGCGGTCGGCCTGTGGGGCGGCCTGTTCTGCTTCCCGCAGTTCAGCGAACGCGACGGTTTGGAACTCTGGCTGCAACAACGCGGTCTGAAAGGCAACCGCCTGGAGCAGCTGACCGCATTTCGCCATACATTCAGCCATTTCCACCTCGATATCGTGCCGATGTGGCTGGAAATCAACGCGGCGGGCGGCGGCATGGATGAGGGCCCCGGTCTCTGGTATAACTTAGCGCAGCCGCCGTCGGTCGGGCTGGCAGCGCCGGTTGATCGCCTGTTGCAACAGTTGGCGAAGCAGTCTCCGATCCAACAAAATTTATATGGCGATAACGCCATTGACGAGGAATTAGCATGAGCCGCACCATTTTTTGTACCTTCCTGCAGCGCGACGCCGAAGGGCAGGATTTCCAGCTTTACCCGGGTGAAGTCGGCAAACGCATCTACAACGAGATCTCCAAGGAAGCCTGGGGCGAATGGATGAAGAAGCAAACCATGCTGATCAACGAGAAAAAGCTGAACATGATGAACGTCGATGACCGCAAGCTGCTGGAACAAGAGATGATCAAATTCCTGTTCGAAGGGCATGACGTGCATATCGAAGGCTATACGCCGCCAAGCGAATAACGCTGTTGGGGCCAGGCGCTGGCCCGCTTCAATACTCTTATAATTCTTCAAGACGGCTTTAAGATGAAGAAAATTTTAGCTTTGCTAGTGATAGCGCCTTTGCTGATTTCCTGTTCCGGCAAAAAAAGTGATGAAGTCAACGAAGCCTGGGTGAAAGACACCAACGGCTTCGACATTCTGATGGGCCAGTTCGCCCACAACATCGAAAACATCTGGGGTCTGAACGAAGTTCTGATCGCCGGGCCGAAAGACTACGTCAAATATACCGACCAGTATCAAACCCGCAGCCACATCAACTTCGATTCGGGCGCCATCACCATCGAGACCATCGCCACCACCGATCCGAGCGCGCATCTGCGCCGGGCGATCATCAGCACCCTGCTGATGGGCGACGATCCGGGGTCTATCGACCTCTATTCCGACGTCAACGATATCCAGATCAGTAAAGAGCCGTTCCTGTATGGCCAGGTGCTGGATAACAAGGGCGCGCCGATCCGCTGGGAATGGCGCGCGGCGCACTTCGCCGACTATCTGCTGCAGACCAGGCTGCAAAAACGCACCTCCGGCCTGCATGTGATTTACTCGGTCACCATTCAGCTGGTGCCGAACCACCTGGACAAGCGTGCGCATAAATACCTGCCGATGGTGCGCAAGGCGTCGGAGAAATACGGTGTGGAAGAGTCGCTGATCCTGGCTATCATGCAGACCGAATCGAGTTTCAACCCGTATGCGGTAAGCGGCTCCGACGCGCTGGGCCTGATGCAGGTGGTGCAGCATACCGCCGGCAAGGACGTGTTCCAGATGCGCGGCAAATGGGGCAAACCGAGCCGCAGCTATCTGTTCGATCCGGAAAACAACATCGATACCGGCACCGCCTACCTGGCGATCCTGCAGAACAATTACCTGGGCGGCATTCAGAACCCGACCTCGCGCCGCTATGCGGTGATCACCGCCTATAACGGCGGCGCAGGCAGCGTGCTGCGGGTGTTCTCCAGCGACCGAAGCCGCGCGGTAGGCATCATCAACAACATGCAGCCCGGCGATGTGTACCAGACGCTGACCACCAAGCATCCGGCCGCCGAATCGCGCCGCTACCTGGTGAAGGTGAACAACGCGCAGAAGAGCTATCGCCGCCGTTGATCCCCCCGGCGGGGGCGGACACCGACGTCGCCCCCGCCGCCATCCTCAATCCGCCAGGCTATAGCCATCGCGCCCCTGCGCCTTGGCGCGATATAAGGCCGCGTCGGCCGCCGCCAGCAGTTGCTCACGCCCCAGCCCCTTGCGCCATTGGGCGATGCCCTGGCTCACCGTGACCCGATTCGCCACCTCGGAACCCGCATGCGGCAGCGCCAGCTCCGCCAGCGATGCCTCAATCCTTTTCGCCACCTGCACCGCTTCGTTCGCGTCGGATTTCGGCAGCAGAATGATGAACTCCTCCCCGCCATAGCGGGCCACCAGATCCTGCGAACGGCGGGTGGCGCTCTCCAGGCAGGCCGCCAGGCGGATCAGGCACTCATCCCCCTGCTGATGACCATAGCGGTCGTTGTATTTTTTGAAGAAATCGACGTCCAGCATGATCAGGGAAAACGGCCTCTGCAGCAGCGACTCGCGCTGCAAGACGGCGTCGAAAAAGCTGTCGAAACCGCGCCGGTTGGCGATGCCGGTCAGGGGATCGCGATGCGCCATCCTGCTCAGCCGCTCAATCAGCCGCTGGTTTTCCCGCTCGCGCTCGAGCGCCAGCTGAAACCAGTGCTCCAGGCGGCGCTTCGCGGAATAAATTACAAACAGCATCAGCGCATAGGAAATCAGGTTCACCAACGAGAAAGCGCTGCGGATCACGATATTTTCGGCAATCGCCGCCAACAGCACCGGGACGCTAAACAGGAAAAACAGCCTGGGAGACAGGTAGAAAGCCACCAGAGAGGAAAACAGCAGGCCGATAGTCAGCGGATACACCAGATAAATGATGTCGTTGACGATCAGGTGGTAAAAAATAGCGCACCAGCACAGGGCCAGCAGCAGCAGACAAACGACGGCGCCGCGCCAAACCGATCGCTCCCCTTTGGCGGCCAGCCGACGCAGCGCCACATAGGACAAGGCCGATATCAGCGCCACTCCGCTTATCGCCGGCGCATCGCGCAGCGGCTGAATAACCGAGTGGGCGTCATAGCCCTGAGCCCGCTGAAAAAACAGGTAGACCGAGAACAGGGCATTAACCAACAGAAACCAGTTGAAATTACCCAGCGTAGCGCGTCTTTTCTCCCCGTCGACCCACTCGATATATCCCTCTTTTTTCATCATATTATTTTTGTCACCGATGGATTTACCTAAAAGGTAGCGGCGCCTTCCCGCTTTGTCATCCCGGGCGGTCACAATGTCATGGCGGCCCTCTGCGGGCCGCCCGGCGTTATTGCTTGATCATATAGCCGAAGATGCGCTTCCAGCCGTGATCTTTTTTCTCGATATACACCCCCTGCAGCTCCGGCGAAAAGCCCGGCAGGCGGTTGATGCCCTCTTCCAGCGCCAGGAAGTAGCGCTGCACCGCGCCGCCCCACACTTCCCCCGGCACCACGCACAGCACGCCCGGCGGGTACGGCAGCGCACCCTCCGCCGCGATGCGCCCCGCCGCCTGGCCGATAGGCACCAGCTCGACGTTGTCGCGGATAAACTCGACGTTGGCGTCCTGCGGGTTCATCTCCACCGGCGGGAAATGGTCCTGGCGGAACATCTCTTTCTGCAGCTGCTTGACGTCGAAGCTGACGTACAGGTCGTGCATCTCCTGGCACAGCTGACGAATGCTGTAACCGCGGTAGCGCTGTTCATTCTTGCGGTAGACCGTCGGCAGCACCAGGCTCAGCGGGGCGTCCTCCTCCACGTAACGCTCGAACTGCACCAGCATCTCCACCAGCTGTTCCAGCTTGGCCGGGTTTTCCGCCGGGGTCAGCAGGAACAGGATCGAGTTCAGATCGCACTTCTCCGGCACAATGCCGTTCTCGCGCAGGAAGTTGGCCAGGATAGTCGCCGGCACGCCGAATTCGGTGTATTGGCCGGTGGCCGCGTCGATGCCCGGCGTGGTCAGCAACAGCTTGCAGGGATCCACCAGGTACTGATCCTGCGCATAGCCTTCGAAACCGTGCCACTTTTCGCCCGGCACAAAGTTGAAGAAACGGGAGTCGTCGGCGATCAGATCGGTATCGTAATCCTGCCAATCCCGCCCCGCCACCTGCAGCGGAATAAAGGGTTTCAGCTGCGAGCAGCGCTTGAGCAGTTGCTTGCGCGTCTCGATGCCGAGCTTCACGCAGTCCATCCACATGCGGCGGCCGGCGGCGCCGGCGTGCATCTTGGCGTTGACGTCCAGCGCGGCGAACAGCGGATAAAACGGGCTGGTCGAGGCATGCAGCATAAAGGCGTTGTTCAGGTGCTTATGATTGCAGTGGCGCTTTTGCCCCTTGATATGGTCGTCTTTCTTGTGGATCTGCGAAGTTTGCGAGAAACCGGCCTGCTGCTTGTGCACCGACTGGGTGACGAAGATGCCCGGATCGTGTTCGTCCAGCTCCAGCAGCAGCGGCGAGCACTCTTTCAGCATCGGGATAAAGCCTTCGTAACCCACCCAGGCGGAGTCGAACAGGATGTAATCGCACAGGTGGCCGATGGTGTCGATCACCTGACGCGCGTTATAGATAGTGCCGTCGTAAGTGCCGAGCTGGATGATCGCCAAACGGAACGGCCGCTGGGCGTTGGCCTTCTCCGGCGCCACCTCGCGGATCTGCTCACGCAGATAGCGCTCATCGAAACAGCGCGAGTCTACGCCGCCGATAAAGCCGAACGGGTTGCGCGCGGTTTCCAGATAGACCGGCGTCGCCCCGGCCTGGATCAGCGCGCCGTGGTGGTTGGACTTATGGTTGTTGCGATCGAACAATACCAGATCGCCGCGGGTCAGCAGCGCGTTGGTCACCACCTTGTTGGCAGCGGACGTTCCGTTGAGCACGAAGTAGGTTTTGTCAGCATTGAATACCCGCGCCGCATGCTTTTGCGCATCCTTGGCCGATCCTTCGTGGATCAACAGGTCGCCCAGCTTGACGTCGGCGTTGCACATATCGGAACGAAAAACGGTTTCGCCGTAAAACTCAAAAAACTTCCTGCCGGCCGGGTGCTTGCGGAAGAATTCGCCGCCCTGGTGCCCCGGGCAGGCAAAGGTGGCGTTTTCCATTTCCACGTAGGTTTTCAGCGTCTTGAAGAACGGCGGCAGCAGCGCCTGCTCGTAGGCGTCTGCGGCGGCCTCCAGTTGGGCCATGTAAAACGGCTTGCTGGCGCCGGCCAGCAACGCGAACACGCCGCTGATAAACGGCAGGTAGTCCGGGGAGAGAGAGTCGTCCCCTTCAACAGCAACAAAGGTCGGGATGTCGAAACCGGTGGCCTTCAACCGCGCCAGAATGCCGGCGTTCACATCGGCTACCGACACCACTACCGCCGCCACGTCGGTGTAGTCCGTCTGCTCCACCCGCACGATCTGACGCAGGGTTTCAATGGTGGCGACCAGGCTGGCGCTTGTTGCTATTTTCAATTCTTTCATAATGCTGACTCTCAAACTGTTAAGGATGAGGCTGTGCCACAGGCACGGTGATGAGATAACAACGTTATCCCGGCAAAGTGATGCCCGGGTTGCAGCTTAATGCGCAAGCGTGACCGGCCCATGATCGCAAGGCAATCAGGCGGCTATCGGGAACTGGTATCGGCAGCGTCCGATAGACATCAGTAAAATCAGAGCCGCAGCTCTATTTTTAATAATGCCTAACAGCGAGCATCGGCTGACCTTACCGCATGGTCGGCAGGCGTGTGCGTTCGGGCTGCGTTCGGGAGAGGCAACGGTGGAATAATGGCATCATCAGATGTCTGGTGCGCGGCAGCGCTTGTGCAACAAAACCAGTCATGCCAGTAACCCTCTGACTTAAAGGAGCGGAAACACCGTTGGGGACATGGGGTGCTAAAAATTTGCGCAATGATTGCACGTTTTTTTATGAGGTTCAAGTGACAATCTTGTTGATTTATAGCGCGAAAGAAAAACCCAACCTATTGTTATTTAATGAATAAAAACAAACAGCGGTAAAAGCGAAGCGCTATAAACACACCTTTATTTTGCATGTCTACCGCCCCGTGCCCGCGCAGGATACCGCCTTGCGCTCGCCCTGCTGCATGAAAATAGAGCAACCGATCCGCTTTGTGACAGAAAGCGATTGACGCCATCCGGCCAATACGGTTTAATGCGCCCCGTTGCCCGGATAGCTCAGTCGGTAGAGCAGGGGATTGAAAATCCCCGTGTCCTTGGTTCGATTCCGAGTCCGGGCACCATATTTAGAAGAACCCGCCCATGGCGGGTTTTTTGCTTTCTGAGCCGCGGACTCTCCCTGCGGGCCAAGGCTGAAGCGTTGTTCAATCCGGCGTCGATTGTCCCATAATCTTCAAATCCAGTTCGCTGACCAGCGTCTGTATCCCATCGGCATTTTCAGAATATCATCATGAATACAGGCTCGTTGCGCATATTCCTCCATATGGCGAGTATCCTGCACAGAGTCTGAGGCACAGATATTTTCCGCTACAGAACCGGCAAAGAGAGTATCATCCTGCAGCACACAGGCGATACTGGCCCGCCAGCTTTCCGGCGAGGTGGCAATACTTATGCCATTCACCAGTACCTCCCCATCTGAGGGTTTCAATAATCCGGTGAGTATTTTCAACAGGGTGGTTTTCCCTTGGCCAGACAGTCCCGTGATGGCCACGCTTTCTCCGGCGGCTACACTGAGCGACAGTTCACTGAACAGCGGGGGAGACAATGCATCATACCGGAACGTTAGCCCCCGCACAGTCAATGTTACCGGTGTGCCACTCTGAACCAGTGGTCTGACAGAACCATTCACTGTGGTTTCCGGCTCAGTCAGAGCCACATCCGCCACGCGAGACTTATGCAGGGAGAGCATTCGCAACTGCAAAGCCATATTGAGCAGATTGGCAACCCGTGCGGCAAACAGGGTGCGGTAGGTCATAAAAGCCACAAACATTCCCGGAGTCATCTGTCCGTCGATGGCCAGCCCCCCCTGCAGCCATAAGATGAGTATCTGCCCGAGACTGGCGGTTAGCGTACTACCGCCGGTAAACAGCATTTCATAGCGGGCTTTGTGTACTCCTGCATTAACAGCATCAATATTAAGGTTCATCCAGTGCTGGCTTATATGAACATAAGATGAACTTGCCATTTTATCTCCTGGAAACAACAATAGTTATTAGCCGGAAATATTCCCGCAGTCAACGCTATTATTGATACATCCCTGTTTCTTAATTTTCTCCATTCTGCGATCTTTCTTTAGACGACCTTTATCTATCTTATAAATCATCTGAGAGTCAGTCGGAATCCGGGGCTCATCATAAACGCCAACACAACCCGCAACGGAACACAGCGTGAAAATCAGCATATACGGCATTCGCTTACTCAATATGTTTTTCATTTTTCACTCGCTCTTATAGAATCTGAAAAGTTTTAGCTTTTTGTCAAGCATAACCCTATTCAATCGCGTTACTCCTGAGTTTCTGTTCCTGGTGTCAAATGTCAGGGTTTGGCAATCAATTGACTCTTTTAATTGGCAAATTCACTGACCATTCAGCAGCGCCGGTTGTACAGACTGGCAGTTAGCTGATACCCAATCACAATCCTTGACTTTAACAAAAATAACCAACACTTTAAATTAAGCATGCAAATATTAAACAATGAATAAACAAATGATGTTTTTAGCGGGGTGGGCGTGGTGAGGTTATCTTTCCAAAATGTAATTTTATTTTTTCCAAAAAATACAATTACATTGTAAACACATCTGTTTTAGTTCCACGCACTTTTGAAAGTTTCGATTTTTCTGCCATCCACCGGTATTCTTTCGGCGACAGGTTATTCAGGGATTCATGAGGGCGCTGGCCGTTGTATTCTGCCAACCAGCGATCCGTAATCTACCGAACTTCACTCAGCGTCCCGAACAGATAAAAATCCAGCATCGCTGTCCGGTACGTCCGGTTAAAACATTCGATAAAGGTATTTTGTATCGGCTTATCCGGTTTAATAATTTCTGCAACATACCCAGTTCTTCACCCCACTGCGCCAGCGATATCAGTTATGGCTCATTATCCATCAGCCAGCATCTCCTGCAGCTCACGGTAACTGATGCCGTATTTACAGTACCATCGTATCGCCCACAGAATGATGTCACGCTGAAAATGCCGGCCTTTGAATGGATTCATGGGCTGCTCCGTCAGCAAAAGGTGATGATAAGTTTATCATCACCGACTATTTGCAACAGTACCCCGATGTGACTCTCTTATAATTGAGGGGGCTGGCGGCTCGCACAGCAGAGGCAAATTCATTTAATAAATCCTTGTCACGTTAAGTGATTGAGTGAAATTTATCGAATCTGTTGCACTAGCGTAGACAAGTTAGCCAACATTGCATTGCTGCCCAGAATACATGTCATCTGAAAGCCTGACTCCTCGGCTTCGGCTTCGGCTTCGGCTTCGCAGAGAATACTGATGAGCCGTTCGTCAGAAAAACGCTTCTTCATGAGGGTATCTTCATGTTGCTTATAAAGACATTGCTAACACAGGGGGTGTGTTAATCAACGGGAAGCTGGTCGTTACCGGGCTTAAGTTTACTTTTCTCGTGAGTCAAAATACCCAACGCGTCCATCGCGGCCATGCTGTAATGGCCTTGCTGAGTTTCGTCATAGCGGCTGCCGGCGTAATCTTTAAGCGAAGTGGGAAAGGAAGGAAAAAGATAAGCCACAGCATCCTGCCGTGGCGATAGTGCAGATCAACCGACAATATCAACGCCGGCATGATGACTGACGCCGTTGACTTCAACGGCCTGGGCCTGCGTCTGAGCGGCATCCGTTGAATGTTGCAGTGCCGCGATCAAACCATCGGTATCCAGGTGCCCCGATGTGGTACCGTCAACCACTTTGTCCACGGTATCAGTAACGCCGCCGATTTTGTCAATCAGGCCACCGGCGATATCGGAAATTGCACCGGCTACCCCAGAAATAACGCCCGTTGCGGTCTCAATAACACCGAGAGCGCCACCCACAACGCCTTTTACCAGGCCACCTAATAAACTGCTGAATCCACCTAAGTCGCTAGCCATATGTTTTCTCCAGAGTCATAGATTAAATTTAAGTGTTACGGCAAAATATCACCGGCCCATCGCGCCTTGCCGGTAGAAAAGGTATAGGACAAAGTCTAAAAAACTGTCAATAAACAGTAAGCGTTTTATTGCGAGAAAAAAGAAAATAAAATCACAATGTCATGATTTTAAATGACATTGAATATCCACCTTGATAAAATTCATTAATTGGTATAATGAATTAAATTATCGCCCGAAAAAAACATTATTATAACTGTGGTTTTTTACTTTGTATTACCGCATAAGCTAAGCACCAAAATAGATAAAATCGTCTTTAGTATCTTCACTTGTCAGCAGCAATAAAAAGGCCACCATCCCCTGGTGGCCAATGTATAAACCTCAAGATAAACATGCCGGCCCTCTGAAGCTGATTACAGCAGAGGGGCTGTCGTTAACAAACGCCGCAGCCTATCGCAATTCGCCTCGCCCTTTTCGACCGGAACAAAGCTCCGCAGCTGCCAGCGCTGCGTCTGTATCGCCTGCTGCGCCCACTCCTGCGCCGGCGTTTTCTCGGCTACGGGCTGATGTTGGCGCTCACAGCCAACCATCAGCCATGCCGCGCCTATCAGCAGCAAAATCCGCGTACCTTTCTCCTTAGCCACAGCATGCCTGTCGGCCCATAGGGTAACCGCGGGGCGTCTTTTATCAAACTCCCCGCGGCAGCCGATTACCAACTCAGCCCGAATCCGCGCGGGTAAGCGACGGTGCCGGTATGGGTACTCACATCGTAGTCATGCCAAACATTGACCGGCAGTTTCCCTCGCGGCAGCCGTTTCCCCATCAGCACCTCAGCCAGAGAGATCATGGCATGCCCGCGCCAGACGCCGTTGTCATACCCGTAATAGGAATAGACGGCTACGGCGGCATCCACCTTGTCGCGGTAGCTGACGATGTCGTAAGGCGCACGCAGCGACAGGTGCACCCGCTTTTTCCCCAGGCCGGCGGCATGCTCCAGCCAGCCGAGATACGGGCTGGCGTCGCCCGCCGGGCCGCTCGCGACGCCATCCGTTTCCGCCGGGGTAAAGCGGGTCGAAAGCGTGCCGAACAGGAAGACGTCGCAGTTGGCGATACGCTCCCTGATTTCGGCCTCGGTCAGCTCCGTTTCCTTGGCCGCCACCACCTTGCGGTAACCCGCCTGCGCCATCACGGCCGCTATGCCCTTGGCCTGCTCCCCCCACGGCGTCAGGATGAAATAACGTTGCGTTTTGTCCGTCAGCGGCAGCGCGGCGTGCTGATTCACCACCAGGGTAATGGCCCTATCCGCGATCTGTTTTTCCGGCTGCGCGCAATCAGGCGCCTGAAGAAACGGCCTGCCTTTGCCGTGGCCCCACAAATGATAACGCTGCTTCAGGCGCAGGATGCGTTCGACGGAGCTGTCGATATCCGTTTCACGAATAACCCCGGCTCTGACTTTATCCGCAATGGCGGAGATTAATTCAGCCAACCGTCCGCTTTGCGCGGGGGCTGAAAGGCTGATGGGCATCAGCGCGATATCCACCCCGGCGGCGAACACCCGCTCAAGCGCGTCGCCCTGGCTGAAATGGTCGGCAATGGCGCCCATGTCCAGCGCGTCCGAAATGGTCACGCCGGTAAAGCGCAACTGGTCGCGCAGCAGGGTGGTCTGGATCTGCCGGGACATGGTCGCAGGCACCGTAATCTCTTCCCCGCTGCGGGTGCGCACCAGGCTGTCATCCAGCGAAGGGTACTGAATATGCGCCGTCATGATCATATCCGGCGCGCGGTGGCTGGCGATGGCGCGCTGATAAGGGGCGATATCGATAGCGAAAGCCTCTTCCCGCGAACGAGCGACGCGCGGCAACGCGCTGTGGGAGTCCGTCGACGTGCTGCCGTGCCCCGGGAAATGTTTATAGGCGGTAATCAGCCCCTGGTGATGCATGCCGGCGGTCACCTGCTCCGCCAATCTGGCCACCGTGCCCGCATCGTCGCTGAAACCGCGCACGTTGATCACCGGGTTGAACGGATTGCTGTTCACGTCGACCACCGGCGCAAAATTGGTATTGATGTGCACCGAAAGCATGTCATGCGCCATCCGGCGCCCTTGCTCCGCGGCGAGCCGCAGGTCCGCCCCGCCCTCAATGGCCGCCGCCAGGGCCATATTGCCCGGGAACGAGGCGTAATCTTCACGCGGCAGGCGGAAAACGTTTCCGCCCTCGTTATCCGTGCCGATAAACAAGCGAATATTTCCGCAGGTTTGCATTGAGGCGTACCAGGCGGTCAGCGCCTTAATCTGCGCCTTGTCCTTAAGGTTATTGGCGAACAGGATCACGCCGCCAATATGGTTGTCGCTGATGATCCGGCCGATGTCGTCATCCGGCTTCACCATATCCTGATTGCTTTGCCCCTGGGGATCCCAGTAGCGAAAGTCCAGCATGAGCTTTTGACCGATTTTCTCTTCCAGCGTCATGGTGCCGAGCTTGTGTTTAACGTCCATTTCTACTCTCCTTTACGGTTGAAAACGGGTAAATCACCCTACCGCTAAAACAACCGCCATCAATGCCATTTTGTCGGTGTCAGGGGTCAGACAACGCGCGACCGCGTTCAACGCTAAAATTTTCTCCCTGCGCGCGGCGGCTTATGAGATGCTAGCATGCTCATTTTTCGGATAACTGAATGCGCATGCCATTGTCTTACCAATCTTTTATCGCCAAGCTTGTCGCGCTTGCCATCACGCTCACGCCCGCCATACCCGCGCTGGCCAGGCCCGATCTCGCGCAAAAAGTCGGCACCACCGTCGCCGACACCGGGTCGCCGGACTATCGCTTCAGCGATCTGCGCTTCACCTCCGCCGACGGACAGCGCCACTACCGGGTGCGTATCGCGCAACCCCAGGCCGCGCCGCCGCCGGCCGGCTATCCGGTGATCTATTTTCTCGATGGCAATGCGGTGCTGATGGAGTTGAATGCCGGCTTGTTGGCCGGGCTGGCCAGGCAAAAACAGCCGCCGGTATTGGTGATGATCGGCTATGACAACGATCTGCGCATCGACGCCAAAGCGCGCAGCTACGATTACACGCCGGCGACGCCGTCAGGCAGCGAAGAGCCCAAAGGCGGAGGAGCGGACGCATTCTTGGGGTTGATAGAAGATCGGATCAAACCCGCAGTTGCCGCGCAGGTGGCGCTAGATCCTCGGCGGCAGACGCTGTGGGGGCACTCGTTTGGCGGGCTCTTCGCTTTGCACGCGCTTTTCACCCGGCCAGGCGCATTTCAGAGCTATATCGCCGTAGAACCCTCGCTGTGGTGGGGACAGGGTTTCATTCTGCAGGAGGCGCAGCGCTTCCTTGCGCAACGCCCGGCGTTGCCCGTCCGTCTGCGTTTATGGACCGGAGGCGCGGAGAGAAAAAGCGGCACCCCGGCGGCGCCCCCCACCATGCGCCACAGCGCGCTGCCTGCGGATGCAACGCAACAATTGGCTAATCGGCTGGCGACGCTGCGCGGTTGGCGGGTGAACTACCGTGAATGGCCGGCGCTGGGGCATGGCGCCATGTTCGGCGCGGCAATAACGCCGGCTCTGGACAGCGTGGCGAAAGGCGAGTGAACGTCGGGTTTATTCACCGCATGATGAACAACAAGCCTCCTGATTGCGGACGGCTTATTGTTCATCATACCGCGAACCTTTTGGCGGCGATCAAACGGATAACGACCCCTCGTACAGAATGGTGAGGTCCTGTTTCGTCAGTCGTATTTCACCGCCCTGCCCCAGGGTTAGGCCGACATAATAGGTCGCCTCGTTTCTCACCGCCACAGCCGGCGAAATCAGGTAAGTGAAATCCTTCACGCCCTGTGCGGCTAGCTTGTTAACCACGCTGTGCAGCCGCTCATTGGCCTGCAAGTCTCTGCCGGTCCTGTCATCTATCGCGCGCAGCAGCTTGGCTTTTTTTTCCGCATCATTGTTCACCGCTTTTTGCACATCGACCATAAATTCGATTCCATCCATTCTGGCGGTAGAGATTTGCCGAATTTTTGCCAACAGATCTTTATTTTTGGTGACCTGCGACGATCCCATAGAAGTGATGGCCCCCAACGCGGCAATCGCCAGCGCCAGGCTACCGGTGCTGGCGCCCCTCGCCAACGCGCTGCTGCTGCTAGCCCAGGAGACTACCGTGCCGAATGCCGAGCCGCCGGTAAACATCGAGGCGCCGATGTTAAGCTTTCTGGCCAGGTCACTGTCGTAAATGTTGTAGCGGAGCTTATTGACGTAGCTGTGATTCATCCAGCTATAGTTCAATGGATAGGGCGAGAAGTTGTTGGCGATTTTTTTCAGCCCGGCCTGGCTCTCGTCTTTCAGGTTTACCCGCCTTGCGGTCAGCCTCATCTCCTCATCCCCCTTCGGAGGCTGGGTCAATTCCTGCAGATAGAAGATGGCATTTTGCTCATCTTTATCGCTGGCCAGGAAAATAGAATTGATATTGTCCTCGTCCGAGTTGTTTATCAGTTCAATAAGTATCTTTACGTCATTGGACGGCAGGATACTCTTGCCGCTAATGGTATCGAGCGGCGTCACGGGATTCTTTGCCACATCACTCCCCTTTATCTTGCCGGCTATCGGCGTATTTCACGCACAGTCATGAGTAAGTCCGTTATACTTCTTTATTCTGTTTAATATCCCAGCCTGCGGTGGATTCAGCACCTTTATTCCCCTGTGAGGCTTGCTCCCAATACTGAAGCTTCACTTTGCTGGCCTGGAAGGTATAAACCACGTTGACTTCGCCGCCGTTGTCTACGCCGGTGAATTGCGCCGATGTCACTAATACATCTTCCAGCTGAATGTGAGCATATTCCACCTGGCCGCCGCCCGCTTTACAAATTGACAGATCGACTTTGGCGATATGTTTACCGCTGGAACAATACTTGAGAATGGCTGGGGTTGATTTATCAATAAAAGCAAAAACTTGCAAATCTTCATACCTGACTTTACCCGTACCGCCACCACCGCCGACGCCCATATTTCCCGGCTGGCTGGCGCCCCAGGAAAACGACAGCACATCGATCCAGCTCTTGTGGTTTGAGTCTTTCGATTCGCCGCTAATTCCCTCTACTTTCAAAAACATATCAATTGCCATTGTTATTCCCTTTCGCAGTATGATTAATAAACTTCAATTAATAAAAGTAGGTAATGGGCTTATCCAGTCAACGTTCACCGTCTGGAATAACCATAATTAGGAATATTCTTAATCACTGTCTTCATGCTGACTCAACGAATTAACTGACATGGCGTTGTCATTAACTCATTGTATTTAAATGAAGATAAAGTTTATTGAGGCAATAATGGTTCGCAGCGACAAGGTGCTATGCGGCACGGCATTCAGGTCAGCAGACCGTGAATCACCGCGCTGAACGAATAAGGAGGCAATACATGATAACCAGAACGGCAGAGGCCAACCTGGCGCAGGCATTGCACTACAGGCGGAAAAAAATCAGGCTCCCCGTCGGCAAGTGGGCTTGCTCTGGCCGGTGGAGCCTGGATACTGCTTTTTTCCTGAGGGGCCCTGGTGAGGCGCAAAGTAGGAAAAGACTGAGCGAACGGCATCTACAGCTATTTATTTCCGAGTATTCCGCTATTTCCACTCTGTCAGCTTAACTATAAGCCGCGGCGCATCGTCGGCGAAAGGGTGAAAACCACCCTTGTAATACATTAAGAAAAATGATAGTAAACCCCATTGGGGCGTATCCATTTGATTCGAAATTGAATTATTAAATCAGGGTATTATATTAAAAAATGAATATCAACGTGACCGACCAACCCAACCCGCAAGATGAAGCATTCGTTATCGACAGCCTCTGGGCTCATAACGATAAAACCCAGCCCGTCGACATTCATCCGCTATTTTTGACCGTTACCGATGACCGGCAGCGCATCGTCGCCGGCCTGGTCGCCCGCACCTGGTGGGGGGGCCTTGAAGTGCAATATCTCTGGGTTGGCGACTCACACCGCAACAGCGGCTATGGCCGCCAGCTGATGCTGCAGGCCGAAGAGGAAGCCCGCAAGCGAGGCTGCCATATGGCCTATGTCGACACCTTCGACTTTCAGGCCCGAGGCTTTTACGAAAAACTGGGTTACCGGCTATATGGCGAGCTGGGGGGCTATGCGCACCGGCATACGCGTCACTATCTGGCTAAAGACCTGTAAAGCAGTCTACACCAATCAGAGGTTGGCATGGATTCCTCCCATAAAAATAATGAATGTTATTTTAAGGGCCTCATTACCATGATGGAGCACCTGAGCGAACCCTGGGGCATCAAAGACCCGCAGTCTCGCCACATCTACATGAATCGGGCCGCCTACCTCTATACCGATACGCCGCTGAATTTTGACGTTGCCGGCAAGTTCGATCACCAATTTCCCGCCGACTGGGCAGAATGCGCCGCCGATTTTATCGAACATGACAAAATGACCGAGGCGTCGCGCGATCGGGTTACGGTGATAGAAACCCACTATTGGTACGGCAAAGACAGCCTGACGCCGTTTATCAGCGAAAAGCTGCCGGTCTACAACGATGACAAACAGGTGATCGGCGTGATCTGGAACGCCAAACCGATGAACAGCCTGTCGCCGCTGAAATACATCAATCAGCAAAAACCCAGCGTATTGACCACCGAAGTGAATAATGAATTATTCACCCGCGCCGAACTCGACGTTATATTTTTAATGCTGCAACGATTCACCGTTAAAGAGATCGCAAAGATATATAACGTCAGTAATAAGACCATAGAAAATCGGATATATAACATCTATCAAAAAGCCAATGTCCACACGCAGCAGCAATTTGAAGAGTTTTGCAAATACGCCAACCTGGACAATTATATTCCCGATCGCCTGATAGCCAAGGGCATCCAGTTTATTTAAACCGCAAGGAATACCTTACCGTGATTAAGATTGAAGATTATCCGCTCACCCGGGTGCCGCAGGATAAAAGAGTGTCATTTTTAAGCGTGGCCATCGTGCATATGGGCATGCTGACCGCCCTCGATCAGTTTATGCTCGGCGCGGTGCTCGGCAACTCCATGACGCTGGGCGACGCCTTCAGCGCCATTTTCATCGGCAGCCTGATATTTGGCGTGGTGACCTACGGCCTGGGTCTGGCCGGCATGCGCGAGGGGATTTCCGGCAGCCTGCTGGCGCGCTGGTGCGGCTTCGGTCGCCTGGGGTCGGTGTTGATCGGGGTGGTGGTGGCCGTCAGCCTGCTGGGCTGGTTCGGTATCCAGAACGCCATCTTCGCCAAATCGCTCGACTTCGCCCTCGGCAACCGGCTGGGTTTCGGCCTGGCCGCCGGCCTGTCCGGCACCCTGTTGACCATCCTGGTGGCGTTCGGCTTCAAGGCGCTGCGCATCGCCGCGCGCATCGCGGTGCCGATGTTCATCATGCTGGTGGCCTTTATCTCCGTCACCGCGCTGTCCGGCCATAATCTGCAGGAAATCATTCAGTTGGCACCGCCGGGGGAACCGCTGACCATCAGCGCCGGCATCACCATCGTGGTGGGCGGCGCCATCGTCGCCAGCCTGATGACGCCCGATCTGACGCGCTATTCGAAAAACGGCAAGCACGTGCTCGGCGTGACGATCTTCACCATCGTCGCCGGCGAGTTCGTGGTCAACGGCCTGGCGATCCTGATCGCCAAAACGCTGGGCACCGCCGACGTGGTGACCATCATGTCACAGGCCGCCGGCGGCGCCGGCCTGCTGGTGGTGGTGTTCTCCACCCTGCGGGTTAACGATCTCAACCTCTATTCTTCGTCGCTCGGCATCGTCAACGCGGTGGAAGGCATCACCGGCAAGAGGCTGAAATACACCTACACCACGCTGGCGATCGGCATTCTGGGCACCACGCTGTCGGTGTTGGGCATTCTGGATCGCTTCGTGGATTTCCTGACGGTGCTCGGCGTCGTGTTCCCACCGATTATCGGCATCATGCTGGTGGACTATTACCTGCTGCGCAGCCACCGCAAAGTCCTGGATGACAGCCGCCGCGCCGGCCAGCTACCGGACCAAACCCCGACCATCGGCTGGGCGGCGATCGTCGCCAGCATCATCGGCGGCGTGGTCGGGCTGGTGACCGAATGGGGCGTGCCGACCATCAACTCGCTGCTGGCCGCCAGCCTGCTCTACTGGGCGTTCAAGCTGGCGTTCAGCCGGGCGCAAAAGCCGGCCGCCACGCTCTGATCTTGCGGTTACGCCGACCAGGCTGGCGTAAGAAACGAACGGGCCGTTTGCCAAAGCAAACGGCCATTAAAGAAGGGATTCCCTGGTGTCAGTAGCAAAATATCCTTGATACCCGGAGTATGGAAACGCCCCCCTCTGGGTTTTTTATTATAGAAGCCGGTAAATGATCGGTTGTTAGTGTTTTGATCATCAAGAAAAACTTCAGTATGGAAGAACATTAGCTCACAAAAACCGCTCCGGTCAACATAAAAGTAAACATAAAAACCCCTTTTGTGTTTACTTTTTTACGGTTGGTGGCTAATCGGTTGATTTGAATTGATTTATCATTTTACTGTATCCCGGGCATCGGGCATCAGGTATCCGGCGGGTGGGCTCCCGCCCGTGGAAAAAGCTAATTCCAAAGGGTAATCAGCCAGTTACCCCTTAAAACCTGCATGTTTGGTCTGGACAATGCCAGCCTGTAAGATATAGTGAGGCCAGCGTAATTATTGTAAGGAATGCTAATGAAGACCACCAACGCACAGCGCAAAATCAACATCATCAAGAATATCGAATATCTGATGCGCACCCGGGGTGAGACCAAGGCTTCCTTCTCTAATCGCAGCGGCCTGACCCGCACCACCATTTATAAAATTCTCGACGGCCGGGTCAACAACGTACAGCAGGCCACCGTCAACCGAATTTCAGACTTCTTCGGCGTTTCCTGCGAAGAGATCGAAGACTACGATCTGGAAAAGCTGGAGCTGCTCAACGAAACGCTGTCGACCGAAGGCAATAAAAATCCCTCCGCCATTCCGGTGATCCCGCAGTCCGCCTATTTAGCCGTGGCGCAGCGCAAGATCGGGCAGCTGGTGACAGAGTTTCCTTTGACTTATTTTTTCGGCGATGAGTCGAATATGTTGGCAATGAAAATAGAGACCGAAATTAAAGGTTCATTTATTCCTGGCGAGATCATTATTATCAAACGCCCGCCGGTGCTGGTTTGCGATTCTCCTTTATTGTATCACTCGGGAAAAAACGGCTTCTTTGTGGTTAACGACAAAGAATATAGCGGCATGGATAAATTCCCTCAGGATACCGTGCAATTCCTGGGTTATATCGTTGGAGAAAGGCTATAAATGGAACCTAATCAAAAGTTCAAGCTGTTGGGCTTTACCCGGCATGGCACCATCGCGGCCAATGTCATGGTACTGGCCACCGGCAAAACCATCACCATGGGGCTGAACGAACTGGCCGACAGTGAAATATCGGAAGATCTGAGCCGGCATGAGCTGCAGGCGCTGTACCGCAAACTCTACGGCAACAATCAGCAGCAAACCGCCTATGAGCTGAGCGATCGCCATGAACGCTCCTGGTACGCTTACCTGATCATTACCGTGGCGCTCAGCGTGATTTATATCTTCTCCACCCTGTGCGGCGTCAAACCGGTGCAAATTCCGGTGCTGAACCTCATCACGCCCCCGGCCATTTTCATTTACCCGCTCACGTTCATCCTGGTGGATATCCTGAACGAGTTTTATGGGCTGCGGCTGGCCAGGCGCACCATTATCATCTCGTTTATGGCCAACCTGATCTTCGTGCTGGGCGTCTGGGTCACCACGCTGGTGCCGGCCATTCCGCAGTGGGAATACAGCGAAACCTATAACGGCATCGTGCACAGCATCATGGCGGTGCTGGTGGCGTCATCCGCCGCCTATTTGATCTCCGAGAACGTCAATTCCTACCTGCTGTGCAAAATCAAGGAACTGACCAATTCCCGTTACCTGTTCGTGCGGGTGATCACCAGCACCGTGGTGGCTTCGGCCATCGACAGCGTGGTGTTCTGCACCCTGGCGTTCTACAACGTCCTGAGCTGGGACATCATCAAAACCATGATCCTGTCGCAGTTCATGATCAAAGTGGTCTACGCGCTGGTGGGCGTGGGGCCGATTTACGCCGCCCGCAGCCTGTTTAACCGCTATATCAATACCGATCTCGCAAGGAGCAACGAATATGCATATCAAAAAACAAGATAAAATCACCCATCTTGGCGCCAACTCCGATTATCCGGATCAATATGCTCCCGAGTTGCTCGAAGCCTTGCCGCGCGCGCGCGGCCGGGATCTGATCGGCGTGGATGAAAATAACCTGCCGTTCGGCGGTTTCGATCTGTGGACCGCCTTCGAACTTTCCTGGCTCAACGCCAAGGGCAAGCCGGTGGTGGGCATTGGCGAATTCACCCTGCCTCACTCCTCCACCAACCTGATCGAATCCAAATCGTTCAAGCTGTACCTCAACAGTTTTAACCAGACGCGCTTCGACAGCGTGGAGCAGGTCAGCGCCGCGATGCGCCAAGACCTGTCGCAGGCGGCCAACGGCCAGGTCGGGGTTAAGCTCTATCCCGGGCTGGACGGCTACTCAGCGCAGATCGACCGCCTGCCGGGCGTGAATATCGACGATTTGGACATCGCCGTGGACGACTTCGCCTTCAAACCGGAATATCTGGATGGCGCAGCCGCCGACCAGGGGGAATGGGTCACGGAAACCCTGTCCTCCAACCTGTTGAAATCCAACTGTCTGGTCACCAATCAGCCGGACTGGGGCAGCGTGGTCATTCATTACGAAGGCAGAAAAATCGATCGCGAGCGCCTGCTGCGTTATCTGATCTCTTTCCGCCAGCATAACGAGTTCCACGAGCAGTGCGTCGAACGCATTTTCAACGACCTCAAGCAAAGCTGCCGGCCGGAAAAGCTCAGCGTCTTCGCACGCTACACCCGCCGCGGCGGCCTGGACATCAACCCGTTCCGCAGCGACTTCGAAACGGCGCCCACCCTCGGCCGCCTGATCAGACAGTAAATGCCCCGCGATGCTCCCGTGAGGGAGCATTATTTTCCGCTGATTCATCTCTTTGTTATTTTTCGCCATTAACGTCGTTAACGACTATCTTCAAAGCATACTTCCGGAGATTTAACGACGCATGCCTGATTTTTCACGCAGGGAAATACTGCGGGCTGCCGCCATCGGATCGGCGTTTTCATTGCTGCCCGCCTCGATTCGCAAAGCGCTGGCCATTCCCGCCAATAACCGCACCGGCACCCTCAGGGATGTTGAGCACGTCGTGATCCTGATGCAGGAAAACCGCTCATTCGATCACTACTTCGGCACGCTGCCCGGCGTGCGCGGCTTCAGCGATCGCTTTACCATCCCGTTGCCCGGCGATCGCGCCGTCTGGCTGCAGCAGGGGGCCGATCGGCTGGTGCTGCCCTACCATCTGAACGGCAAACGCGGCAACGCACAGCGCGTCACCGGCACGCCGCACTCGTGGGTGGATGAGCAGGCGGCCTGGGACCACGGCCGGATGAGCGCCTGGCCCACCCACAAGACGCCGACCTCGATGGGCTATTACCGCCAGCCAGAGCTGCCGTTCCAGTTCGCTCTGGCCAACGCCTTCACCCTGTGCGACGCCTACCACTGTTCAATTCACGCCGGCACCAACACCAACCGCCTGTTCCACTGGACCGGCACCAACGGCCCGTCCGCCGCCGACGTCGCGGTGGTGGTCAACGAATGGGACAGCGCCGGCCCGGCGGACATCGGCTATCAGTGGAAAACCTATCCGGAACGCCTGGAAGCGAGCGGCGTCAGCTGGAAGGTCTATCAGTTTCTGCCGGACAACTTCACCGACAACCCGCTGGCGGGCTTTCGCCAGTACCGCGCCGCCAGCATCAAGGTCGGCAACCCGGCGTGGCCGCCGAAGGATTTCACCGCCTTCGTGCCCTATAGCGATGCGCTTAACGAAGCGGCGCCGCTGTACAAGGGCAACGGCAATACCCTGCCGGCGGCGAGCGGCAACGATCCGGACGCGATGCTGGCCGGATTCCGCGCCGACGTGCGCCAGGGCAAACTGCCGCAGGTCAGCTGGATCATCGCGCCGGCGGCGTACTCCGAGCACCCCGATCCCTCCAGCCCGGTGCAGGGCGGTTGGTTCACCCAGGAGATCCTCAATGCGCTGACCGAACAGCCCGAGGTGTGGAGCAAAACCGTGTTGCTGGTGAACTACGACGAAAACGACGGTTTCTTCGACCATATGCCCTCGCCCTCTGCCCCTTCGCTGCGCGAGGACGGCAGCTTCGCCGGCAAATCGACGGTGCCGTTCGAAAGCGAAATCTTCCAGCACCCGGCGCCGCCGGGCTCGCAGGATCAGCCGCCGCCGGACGGGCGCATTTACGGCCCCGGGCCGCGGGTGCCGATGCTGGTGCTGTCGCCCTGGAGCCGCGGCGGCTGGGTCAATTCGCAGGTGTTCGATCACACCTCGGTGCTGCAATTTCTGGAGAAACGCTTTCAGGTGCACGAGCCGAACATCAGCGCCTGGCGGCGCGCGGTGTGCGGCGATCTCACCTCGGCGTTCAATTTTGTCGATCCGAACGGCGAGCCCTTGCCCGGCTTGCCGTTCACCAGCCGTCACGCCGCCGATGGCCTGCGCCTGCGCCAGGAAAAACTGCCTCAGGTGCCGCTGCCGCCGCCGGACAGCCGGCGGCTGCCGCACCAGGCCCGCCTGGCGCGCCCTTCGCGCGCGCTGCCCTACCGGCTGCACGTCGAGGCTACCGCCTACCCGGCGATGCAATGGCTGACGCTGAACTTGCTCAATAGCGGCGAACAGGGCGCGGTGTTTCACGTCTACGACTCGCTGGACCTGCAGCAGATCCCGCGTCGCTACACCGTCGAGGCCGGCAAGGCGGTCAGCGATAACTGGTCGACGGCGGATAAATACCATCTGTGGCTGCTCGGCCCCAACGGCTTCCACCGCACGCTGCGCGGCAGCCTAAGCCAACCGCAGCCGGAGGTGCGCCTGAGCCCGGCCGCGACCAGCCTGCAGCTGCTGCTGAGCAACCCGGCCGCCGAAGCGATAACGGTCACCGTAGACCGCTGCCCGTACACCCGGCAAGGCCCCTGGCAAATCGAACTGCCGGCGGGGGGCAGCCATCGCCAAACCTTTGACGCCAGGGGCAGCGGCGGTTGGTACGACCTTTCGCTGCATGCGCCGGGCGGTTGGCTGCGCCGGCTGGCGGGCCGTCTGGAGAACGGCGCGCACAGCATCAGCGATCCGCTGATGGGCAAGGAATAAGATATCCGCATCCGGGTGTTCAAAAAGCGAAAGGTTATGGATTATCATTAGCCACTTTATTCAACGCCCCGTTGCCAAGGATCCCCATGCCCGCTGTTCTCATTGCCCACGCCCGCCGCTGGCTGGCCGCCTGCGCCCTGCTGCTGGCCTGCGCCGCTCAGGCCGCGCCGATCGTCGTCACCGACGTCGCCGGCCGCCAGGTCACCCTGCCGCAACCGGCCAAACGGGTGATCCTGGCCGACGCCCGCGCGCTGCTGGCGCTCAACATCCTGCATCCGCAGGAACCGCTGAAAAACATCATCGCCTGGGATAACTCGCTGAAGGTGAAAGCGCCGGACCTGGTGGCGGCCTACGCGAAGAAGGTGCCGCAGGTGATGCAGATCCCGACCTTCGACAATCCTTACACCAGCGATTTCAGCGTAGAAAGCGCCGTGGTGCGCAAGCCGGACCTGATCATTTTCGACATCGGGCTGCTGACCAAGCTGAAAGACAGCGGCGTACTGAGCCAGCTGGAAAAAATCGGCATCCCGGTGCTGATTATCGATTTCCGCCAGCAGCCGTTGACCAACACCGTCGCCAGCATGCGGCTGTTGGGCCAGGTATTTGACGAACGGCAAAATGCCGACGCCTTTATCCGGCTTTATCAGCAACGGCTCGCGCTGGTGCGCCAGCGGGTGGCCACGCTGAAGCCGGAGCAACGCCCCAGCGTGTTTATCGAGCGCAGCGCCGGCATTAAAGGCGAACAGTGCTGCAACACCTTCGGCAAGGGCAGCTTCGGGCAATTTATCGATACCGCCGGCGGCAACAATATCGGCAGCACGCTGTTCCCGGACATGGGCGGCGAAGTGAACGTCGAACAGGTGATCGGCAGCAACCCGGACTTCTACCTGCTGACCGGCGCCGACTGGAGCCGCGGCCATCGCGGCACGCTGGCGGTGCCGCTGGGTTACGCCACCGATCTGGCCACCAGCCACCGAAAGCTGGCGGTGCTGATGAACCGCACCGGCCTTAACGTATTGAAAGCGGTAAAAGAGAAGCGCGTGATGGCGATTTATCATCAGTTTTACGACACCCCGCTGAATTTTATTGCGGTAGAGGCGATCGCCAAATTCCTGCACCCGGACTTATTTAAAGACGTTGATCCGCAAGCGGATATTGAAATGGTCCACCAGAAATTCACCGCGCTGGATTACAGCGGCGTATTCTGGATCACCCCGCAGTAATGTCTCCTCAGGGCTCGCCAGCCGGGCCCTGAAGTCCCTTTTCCGCCGTGCAGTTACCCGTTTAATTATCCCGCGACAACGCTATTTACTTGCCAATAATTATCATTAAGATTGTCATTTCCAAAAAACACATCCGGGTTTGAAACTTTTAAGGCATTATTATGTCAATTCTTTTTCGGCTTTCGCTGCTGGCGGCTTCCGTCGCCGTCGCGTTGCCTGTCCTTGCTGCTGATAACAAATCTCAAAATGACGCATCCGCCGACACCGTTACCGTGGTCGGCAACTGGTTGGACAATCCGGATACCAGTTCGGTGCTGCTCAACCACCCCGGCGCGCGCTCCATCGTGACCCAACAGCAGATGCACGAACAGGGCGACCAAACCGTCGCCGACAGCCTGCGCGGCGTGCCCGGCGTACAGGTGCGCGACAGCAACGGCACCGGCGGCAGCGACATCTCGCTCAACGTCGGCGTACGCGGCCTGACTTCGCGCCTGTCGCCGCGCTCCACCATCCTGATGGACGGCGTGCCGCTGGCGGTCGCGCCTTACGGCCAACCGCAGCTGTCGATGGCGCCGCTGTCGATCGGCAACCTGCAGTCGGTTGACGTGGTGCGCGGCGGCGGCGCGGTGCGCTACGGGCCGCAAAACGTCGGCGGCGTGATCAACTTCGTCACCCGCGACATTCCGCAAGCATTCGGCGGCACCGCCAGCGTACAGACCCAGGGCGCCAGCCACGGCGGCCTGAAGACCCTCACCAGCACCTCGCTGGGCGGCACCGCAGACAACGGCTTCGGCGCCGAGCTGCTTTACTCCGGCCTGCACGGCCAGGGCTACCGCGATAACAACGACAACACCGACATCGACGACTTCATGCTGAAAACGCGCTATGCGTTTACCGAGCGCGATGAGCTGCAGGCCAACTTCCACTATTACGACGCCAAATCCGGCATGCCGGGCGGCCTCAGCGCGGCGCAATACGCGCAGGATCCGTTCCAGTCCACCCGCCCCTGGGATCAGTTCGAAGGGCGCCGCAAGGACATGTCGTTCAAATACAAGCATCAGGAAGACGACAAACAGTTTGAGCTGCTGACCTACTTCACCGACAGCTACCGCGGCAGCAGCATCGAGTCGGAAGGCACCGGCAACAACGCCGGCATGAAGCGCATGGTTTCCTATCCGCGCCATTACTCCACCTGGGCTATCGAACCCAGCTATTCGCAGCTGTTCCGCTTCTGGGATATGGCGCACGAAATCACCCTCGGCTATCGCTACCTGAACGAAACCATGGATGAAAAGGCCTCGCGCTCCGCCTGGTACGACCCGGCGGACATCGGCTCCACGCCCGACACGCCGGATTATTATCAGCATACTTCGGGCGGCACCGCGGCCAACGCCTTCTATATCGACGACACCATCAACGTCGGCAACTGGACGGTGACCCCGGGCCTGCGCTATGAAAGCATCCGCACCCACGTCGACGACGCGTTCAACAACATCAGCCGCGAGAAGAGCTACAGCGAACCGCTGCCGTCGCTGAACGTCATGTACCACCTGTCCGACGCCTGGAAGCTGTTCGCCAACGCCGACACCTCATTCGGCAGCATGCAGTACTTCCAGCTGACCAAGGGCGGCAACGGCAACCAGCCGGCGCCGGGACTGACGGCGGAAAAAGCCCATACCTACGAGTTCGGCACCCGCTATGACGACACCGTCGTCAAAGCCGAAGCCACGCTGTTTTACATCGACTTCGACAATCAGCTGCAGTACATCAGCAACGATGTGGGCTGGACCAACCTGGGCGCCACCAAGCACAAGGGCCTCGAGCTGGCGCTCAGTTACGATCTCAGCGAGCTGAACCGCGCGCTGGACGGCGTAAGCGTCTACACCAGCTACACCTACACCAAGGCCAGCACCGACAAGGGCGACTTCGCCGGCAAGGACCTGCCGTTCTATTCACGCCAGGTGTATACCGTCGGCACCCGCTACGCCACCGGCAGCTGGGTGTGGAATCTGGACGGCTACGCGCAGTCAAAACAGCGCTCGCCGGGCAGCGGGCCGGAGTACATCACCCAGGAAAGCGCCGACGGCCAGTTCGGCGACATCGCCGGCTATATGGTGTGGAATATGCGCGGGGAGTATAACTTCGGGCCGCAGCTGTCGAACCTGACGCTGGGCGCGGGGGTGAAAAACCTGTTCGATCAGCGCTACTTCACCCGTTCCAACGACAACAACTTCGGCAAATACGTCGGCGAGCCGCGCACCTTCTTCGTGCAGGGATCGGTCGCGTTCTGACACCGCTGCCCCGCCGGGGGCCGCGGTGTCACCGACAGTGCAAACGGAACAGGCGCGCCAGGTGCGCGCCCATCGGCGTCAGCGTGGTGTCCTTGCGCTGGATCAGATAAAACGTCGCCTGCGGCAGGTTCTCCTCCAGCTCGAGCGGCACCAGATGCTTGCCCAGTATCGGATCCGAGATCACGTCTACCGACAGGATGCTGACAAAATCGCTCTGCGCCACCAGGCTGGTGCAGGCCATGAAGGTTTCGCAGGTGACGCTGATCGACGGCGCCATGCCCAGGTCCCCGAACAGATCGTGCAACAGCCGGTAATAACTGCCTTTCGGCGTCGGCATGGTCCAGTCGCAGTGCTGCAGCTGTTTCAGCGACGTCGCCCCCTCCATCGGGTGCCCTTTGCGCACCACCACCCGATACTCTTTCTCCATCAGCCGTTCGTACTGCAGCTCGTTGTCCAGGCTGCTGGGATAGTAAGTATTGACGGTAAAATCCAGCTCGCCCTGGCGCAGCTCCGGGATCATCGACACCAGCTGCCCCTCGACGATGCGCACCTTCACGTTGGGATATTCGCGGTGGAACTGGGTGATCACCTGCGGCATCACGGTGCGCGCAATGCTGCCGCCGACGCCGATATTCACCGTGCCGCCCGCCAGCCCCAGCCGCTGCTGAATATCTTCCTGCGCCACCCGCAGCTCTTCGAGGATCAGGCTGGCGTGTTGGAAAAAGTTATCACCGCAGTCGGTCAGCACCACGCCCTGGCTGCGGCGAATAAACAGCTTGGCGCCCAGCACCTCTTCCAGCTCCTGAATGGCCTTGGTCAGCGCAGGCTGGGAAAGGCGCGAGGTGCGGCTGGCGGCGCGGATGCTGCCCTGGCGGCTGACGTCCACGAACGCACGCAATTGGTGCAATTTTATCGAGGCTGGCATAGGCGAAAGGTGATAACCGTTGTTTATCAATAGCAAGATATTGGCATCTTATTTAGCCGGATTCCATTGTGTACATTCGAAAAAACACAATAAATAACCAAATTCTTATTTCGCTTAATTAAGCGCATCTTCTGCGCCGATAAGCGCCATTCGCGGCATTTAGTAACCAAATAAGCCTTTTTCTTTGCCATAGATTCACCGTCTGAGTTCAGTTCAGAGCATGACTGCTGCCTGGAGCCATCCAGCGCGCGATAACCGAAGAGATATCACAATGACGACTACGCTTTCGATGTTGGTAACCGACCTGTACCCGCAGCTGCAGGCCTGGCGCCGCGACTTCCATCGCCACGCCGAGTCAGGCTGGTTTGAGTTCCGCACCGCCACCCTGGTGGCGGAAGAGCTGGATCGGCTGGGCTACCGCCTGCAGCTGGGGCGCGAAGTGATCAAGGCCGAGGCGCGCATGGGGCTGCCCCCGGCCGAGGCGCTGCAGGCGCAGGAACGGCGCGCCCTCGAGCAGGGGGCGTTGGAAAAATGGCTGCCGCACTTTTCCGGCGGCTTCGCCGGCATCGTCGCCACGCTGGATACCGGCCGCCCCGGTCCGACGATCGCCTATCGCGTCGATATGGACGCGCTCGACCTCAACGAGCTGCAGGATCCCGAGCACCTGCCGTTCCGCGAGGGCTTCGCCTCCTGCAACAGCGGCATGATGCATGCATGCGGTCACGACGGCCACACCACCATCGGCCTGGGGCTGGCGCACGTCTTCAAACGTCTGGAGTCCCAACTTGGCGGCACCGTCAAACTGATCTTCCAGCCGGCGGAGGAAGGCACCCGCGGAGCGAAGTCGATGGTGGAGGCCGGCGTGGTGGACGACGTCGATTTCTTTACCGCGGTGCATATCGGCACCGGCGTGCCGGCCGGTGAGCTGGTGTGCGGCAGCGACAGCTTTATGGCCACCAGCAAGCTGGACGTCACCTTCCGCGGCGTCGCCGCCCATGCCGGCGCCAAACCGGAAGACGGCCGCAACGCCCTGCTGGCGGCGGCGCAGGCCACGCTGGGGCTGTACGCCATCCCCCGCCACAGCGAGGGCAGCTCGCGCATCAACGTCGGCGTGCTGCAGGCCGGCACCGGCCGCAACGTGATCGCCGATCGGGCGTTGATGAAAGTGGAAACGCGCGGCGCCACCAATGAGATCAATGCGTTCGTTTATCAGCAGGCGCTGAACGCCATCGAAGGCGCGGCAAAAATGCACGGCGTCGCCTGCGACATCGCGCTGATGGGCGCGGCGCAGAGCAGCAAACCGACCCAACCGTGGGTGGACTACATCCGCCGCCAGGCGCAGCAGATAGCCGAACTGAGCTCGGTGGTCGATCGCCGCGAACAGGCCGCCGGTTCCGAGGACGCCACCTACATGATGGAGCGGGTGAAATCCCGCGGCGGCCAGGCCTCATACGTGATTTTCGGCACCGAACTGAGCGCCGGGCACCATAACGAGAAGTTCGACTTCAACGAGCAGGTGATGCCGGTGGCGGTGAAAACGCTGGCGTCGCTGGCGCTGAACCTGCCGACATTCGGGAGTAAAGCATGAACCATTCAGAGCCGCAGGCATTTATCAACGACTACATTGACCGGCACCAGCCCCGCTTCAGCGCGCTGAGCGACGATATTTGGGACCACCCGGAAACGCGCTTTAGCGAAACCTACTCCGCCCATCTGCTGGCCGATGCGCTGGAACAGGAAGGCTTCGCGGTTGAACGCGGCGTGGGCGATATCGACACGGCGTTTATCGCCAGCTACGGCAGCGGCCACCCGGTGATCGCGCTGCTGGGTGAGTACGACGCGCTGGCCGGGCTGAGCCAACAGGCCGGTTGCGCCACCCCGCAGCCGCTGGTGGAAAACGGCAACGGCCACGGCTGCGGCCACAATCTGCTGGGCACCGCCGCGCTGGCGGGCGCCTTCGCCGCCAAGGCCTGGATGCAGCAGAACCGGCTGACCGGCACCCTGCGCTTCTACGGCTGCCCGGGCGAAGAAGGCGGCTCCGGCAAAACCTTTATGGTGCGCGAAGGGCTATTCGACGACGTCGACGCCGCGCTCACCTGGCACCCGGAAGGCTTCAGCGGCATGTTCAATACCAGCACGCTGGCCAACATTCAGGCGGCGTTTCAGTTCAAGGGCGTCGCCGCCCACGCCGCCAACTCGCCGCACCTCGGCCGCAGCGCGCTGGACGCGGTAACGCTGATGAACACCGGCGCCAACTTCCTGCGCGAGCACATCGTGCAAGAAGCGCGGCTGCACTATGCGGTCACCCATACCGGCGGCAGCTCTCCCAACGTGGTGCAGGCCGACGCCGAGGTGCTGTACCTGATCCGCGCCCCGCAGCTCGACCAGGCGCAGGATATTTACCGCCGGGTGATCGACGTCGCCAAAGGCGCGGCGCTGATGACCGACACCCAGATGGCGGTGCGCTTCGACAAGGCCTGCTCCAACTACGTGCCGAACCGCAGCCTGGAGCGGGCGATGTATCAAAACCTGCGTGATTTCGGGCTGCCTGCGTACAGCGACGCCGAGCGCCGCTTCGCCGCGGAGATCCGTCAAACGCTGAGCCGCGACGATCTGCGCAACGCCAAGCTGAATATCGCCCGCACCGGCGGCGCGGCCGGGCGCGAATGGGTGCAGCAGTTGGGGGATAAGGTGCTGATGGACCAGGTGGCGCCCTACGTGGAATCGGACGATCTGCTGTACGGCTCCACCGACGTCGGCGACGTCAGCTGGGTGGCGCCGACCGCCCAATGCTTCAGCCCCTGCTTCGCCCTCGGCACCCCGCTGCACACCTGGCAGCTGGTGGCGCAGGGCCGCACCGGCATCGCCCACAAGGGCATGTGCCTGGCGGGCAAGGTGATGGCGGCCACCGCCGTCGATCTGCTGAGCGACAGCGCCCTGCTGGCGCGCTGCCGCAGCGAGTTCGAACGCCAGCGCGCCGAACAGCCGTACAGCTGCCCGATCCCGCAGGGGGTGAAACCCTCTCCGTTGAAATGAAGGTCAGGCCCGGGCAACCGGGCCGCTAAATATAACTATAAATAAATCAAATAATAATAATCACACGACAGAACAAACACAGAGGGTAATACAATGAGTGAGGTCACAACGACAGCCAATAAAAGCCCCGGACGCCTTTTTTACTGGGTCGAGCGCATCGGCAATAAAATTCCCAACCCGTTTCTGCTGTTCGTCTACTTAATCGCGGTGCTGATGCTGGCCACCGCGCTGTTCTCCTGGCTCGACATGGCGGTGAAAAACCCGGCCACCGGCGAACTGATCAAGGTGAACAACCTGATGAGCGTGGCGGGCATGCAGTGGATATTTCCCAACATCATCCATAACTTCAGCAGCTTTGCCCCGCTGGGCGCCATCCTGGCGCTGGTGATCGGCGCCGGTTTGGCGGAAAAGGTCGGGCTGCTGCAGGCGCTGATGTACAAGATGGCCTCGCGCGTCAGCGCCCGCTACGCCAGCTATATGGTGCTGTTTATCGCCTTCTTCAGCCATATTTCGTCAGACGCCGCGCTGGTGGTGATGCCGCCGCTCGGCGCGCTGATGTTTCTGGCGGTCGGCCGCCACCCGATCGCCGGGCTGCTGGCGGCCATCGCCGGGGTCGCCTCCGGCTTTACCGCCAACCTGTTGATCGTCACCACCGACGTGCTGCTGTCCGGCATCAGCACCGAGGCCACCAAGGCGGTGGACGGCGCGGTTCACGTCAGCGTGATCGACAACTGGTACTTTATGGCCACCTCGGTGATCGTGCTGACCCTCGCCGGCGCACTGCTGACCGACAAGTTCATCGAGCCGCGGCTGCCGAAATGGCAGGGCGGAGCCGAGGACAAAATCGCAGCGCTGACCCCGCTGCAGAACCGCGGGCTGATGATGAGCGGCATCGCCGCGCTGGTGTTTATCGCCGTCATCGCCGCCCTGGTGGTGCCGGAGGCCGCGCCGCTGCGCGATCCGCAAACCGGCTCGGTGATCCCATCGCCGTTCATCAAGGGCATCGTGCCGATCATCATCCTGTTTTTCTTCACCGTCGCCATCACCTACGGCGTGGTCACCAGGCAGATCCGTCGGCCGGACGATATCCCCAACCACCTGATCGAACCGATGAAAAGCATGGCGGGCTTTATCGTGATGGTGTTTCCGCTGTCGCAGTTCGTGGCGTTCTTCAACTGGAGCAACATGGGCAAATTTATGGCCGTCGGCCTGACCGACATGCTGGAGGCGGCCGGCATGAGCGGCGCGCCGGCGTTTCTCGGCCTGATGTTCCTCTCCGCCTTTCTGTGCATGTTCATCGCCAGCGGTTCGGCGATCTGGTCGATTCTGGCGCCGATCTTCGTGCCGATGTTTATGCTGCTCGGCTTCCACCCGGCGTTCGCCCAGATGATCTTCCGCATCGCCGACTCCGCCGTGCTGCCGCTGGCGCCGATGTCGCCTTTCCTGCCGCTGTTTCTCGGCTTCCTGCAGCGCTACCGCAAGGATGCGCAGCTCGGTACTTACTACGTGCTGATCCTGCCCTACCCGCTGGTGTTCTTCAGCGTGTGGATTTTGCTGCTGCTGGCATGGTACGCGCTTGGCCTGCCGATCGGCCCGGGCGTATACCCGAAGATGGGCTAACGCCCCGCCAGCCCGCCCCGCAACAGCCCGCGTGGCGGGCTCCTTCCCCCCCGCCATGCCCCGCAGAAAGGTTGATCTCCCTCACTTCCCACACTGCCTGACGCATTATTTCATTGCTTTGCTAAACCGGTTCTTCTATTTTAGCCACCCATCAGACATCGGTGAAAACAGGGATTAAACATGGTCAATCGCGTATGGGTGCTGGGCGACGCAGTGGTCGATCTGGTTCCAGAAAATTCAAACGGCTACCTTAAATGCCCCGGCGGCGCCCCGGCTAACGTGGCGGTCGGCATCGCCCGCCTGGGCGGCGACAGCGCCTTCATCGGCCGGGTGGGCCGGGACAGCTTCGGCGCCTTTCTGCAGCAGGTGCTGAGCGAAGAACGGGTCGACATCCGGCATATGATCCAGGATCCCGAGCATCACACCTCCACCGTGGTGGTGGATCTCGATCGGCAGGGCGAACGCTCGTTCACCTTCATGGTCACCCCCAGCGCCGACCTGTTCCTGCAGCCGGAGGATTTACCGGTCTTCAGAAGCGGCGAGTGGCTGCACCTTTGCTCCATCGCCCTGGCGCAGGAACCCAGCCGCAGCGCCGCCTTCGCGGCAATGGAAAATATCAGGGCGGCCGGCGGCTGGGTCAGCTTCGATCCGAACATTCGCGAAGACGTCTGGCGCCAGCCGGAGGCGCTGCGCCCCTGCCTGCAAAAAGCGCTGCTGCTGGCGGACGTGGTGAAGATTTCGCGCGAAGAATTGAGCTTTATCAGCAACATCGAAGAGCTGGACAGCGCCATTCGCTGGATGATGCACCGCTATCCGTTGCGGCTGTTGCTGGTCACCCTGGGCGGTGAAGGCGTCTGCGTACACGATCGCCAGCAGCTCCGGCACTTCCGCGCCCCCTCGATCGTGCCGGTCGACACCACCGGCGCCGGCGACGCCTTTGTCGCCGGGCTGCTGGCGGCGCTGTCGCGCCTCGGCGGCCTGCCGCAGGAGGCGCAGTGGCCGGCGGTGATCGCCCAGGCGCAGGCCTGCGGCGCGCTGGCCACCACCGCTAAAGGCGCCATGACCGCGCTGCCCCGTGCCGAGCAGCTGGCCGCCTTCATTCGGTAATCGACCGACGGCGGGCCCAGCGGCTCGCCGCCCTTGCTTTTCCCCGTCAATTTGCGCGCTCGATCACAATAGCTGAATCGGGTTAGCAAACTTGATTGCCAGCCGCGGTTCAACTCCCTTATCTTTCGCCATGAAAAACCGGTTTAGCAATTTAGCAAACAATAATAACAACCCTTCCCGGATGATAGATAATCATGAAAAAACTGAGCTATTTGGCTGTAACGACAGGGCTTCTCATCTCCGCATCCGCCTCGGCGGCCTCTGGCAGCGACGGCATCGAAGCGCGCCTCAACGCGCTGGAGCAGCGGTTGGCGCAGGCCGAACGGCGGGCCGCGCAGGCGGAGACGCGCGCCACCGCGGCGGAAAGCCGGGCGCAACGGCTGGAACAACGCACGGCGAACACCGAACGCCAAACCGCGCAGGTGGCGCAGCGCGCCGCAACGCTGGAAACGCAGGCCGCGCCCGCCGGCAGCCTGAAACTCAACGGTTTCAACGATCTTAAGCTGTACGGCGACGTCGAATTCAACCTGGACGGCGCCAGCCGCAGCGGCCAGCTGACTTCGCTGAAAGGCAGCGATCATAAGGACTGGAAGCCCGGCGACAAAGAGCGCTGGGACATCAACGGCCGCATCCTGGTGGGCGTAGACGGCTACCGCCGCAATCAGGACGGCAATTTTTCCGGCTTCAGCGTGCAGCCGCTGGCGGACATGACCGGCAAAATGAACCTCGATGACGCCGCCTTCTTCTTCGGCAACGAAAAAAACTGGCAGACCAAGATCGGCCGGTTCGAAGCCTACGACATGTTCCCGCTCAATCAGGACACCTTCATCCAGTACTCCGGCAATACCGCCAACGATTTGTACGCCGACGGCTTCGGCTACATCTACATGATGAAAGAAGGACGCGGCCGCAGCAGCAGCGGCGGCAACCTGATGCTGAGCAAATACGCCGGCGATTTCTACTTCGAATTGAATACGCTGGTGGAGGACGGCACCTCGCTGTTCCAAGACAACAGCTACCACGGCAACAGCCTGGACAATAAGAAAAATGTCGCCTACCTGCGCCCGGTGATCGCCTGGAAAAAAGACCGGCTCAGCGCCGCCGTGGCGATGGAAAGCAACGTGGTCAACAACGCTTACGGCTATCGGGACAGCCAGGGGCAGTTTGTCGATCAGTCCAAGCGCAACGGCTACGGCATGACGCTGAGCTGGAACAACACCGCCGCCAATCCGGATAACGGCGTGGTGGCCAACCTGAGCACCGCCTATCTGGACGCCGCCGGCGAGCAGGATTTCACCGCCGGCATCAATGTGCTGTGGCGGCGCTTCGAGCTGGGCTATATCTATGCCCACAACAACATCAAAGAGTTCAATACCGCCGGGATCGCCGCCGACATCAACAATCCGCTCAGCGAACCGGGCAAATACGACATCCATACCGTTCATACGTCGTACCAGATACCTAACATCATGAATATGAAGAACTTCAATCTGTATCTGGGCGCCTACGTCTCGATGCTGGAAGCCAATGCGGGGAACAAAATCGCCAACGGCGACAACGATCAGCGCTACGGCGTGCGCGCCAGATTCAAGTATTTCTTCTGACGCCAATTGACGGATTTCCGCCGCAAAACAGCGCGGCGGCATTTTTTATTTATAAGGGGACAAAATGGACATAACCGCAACCGCCAACGCGCTGCTGTCGCTGCTCGGCGGCAAAGAGAACATCGCCAGCGCCGCCCACTGCGCCACGCGCCTGCGCCTGGTGCTGATGGACGACGGCAAAATGGACAAGGCGGCGATCGACAAGCTGGACGGGGTGAAAGGCTGCTTCAGCAATGCCGGGCAGATCCAGGTGATCTTCGGCACCGGGCTGGTGAACAAGGTGCATGCGGAATTCATCAAGGCGGCGGGCATCAGCGAATCCAGCAAGTCCGAAGCCGCCGACATCGCGGCGAAAAAGCTCAACCCGCTGCAGCGCATCGCCCGCCTGCTGTCGAACATCTTTGTGCCGATCATCCCGGCCATCGTCGCCTCCGGCCTGCTGATGGGCCTGCTCGGCATGGTGAAGACCTACGGCTGGGCGGACGCCAACAGCGCGCTGTTCGTGATGCTGGATATGTTCAGCTCGGCGGCGTTCATTATCCTGCCGATCCTGATAGGCTTCACCGCCGCGCGCGAGTTCGGCGGCAATCCTTATCTCGGCGCCACGCTCGGCGGCATCCTGACCCACCCGGCGCTGACCAACGCCTGGGGCGTCGCCGGCGGCTTCCACACCATGGATTTCTTTGGCCTGGAAATCGCCATGATCGGCTACCAGGGCACGGTGTTCCCGGTGCTGCTGACGGTGTGGTTTATGAGCCTGCTGGAGAAACGGCTGCGCAAGGTGATCCCCAACGCGCTGGACCTGATCCTGACGCCGTTCCTGACGGTGGTGATCTCCGGCTTTGTCGCCATGCTGTTCATCGGCCCGGCCGGCCGCGCGCTGGGCGACGGCATCTCGCTGGTGCTCAGCACCCTGATCGCCCACGCCGGCTGGTTCGCCGGGCTGTTGTTCGGCGGCCTGTACTCCGCCATCGTCATTACCGGCGTCCACCACAGCTTCCACGCCGTTGAAGCCGGGCTGCTCGGCAATCCGAACATCGGCGTCAACTTCCTGTTGCCGATCTGGTCGATGGCCAACATCGCCCAGGGCGGCGCCTGCCTGGCGGTGTACTTCAAAACCCGCGACGCCAAAATCAAGGCCATCGCGGTGCCCTCGGCTTTCTCGGCCATGCTCGGCATTACCGAGGCGGCGCTGTTCGGCATCAACCTGCGCTTCGTCAAACCCTTCCTGGCGGCGCTGGCGGGCGGCGCGCTCGGCGGCGCCTGGGTGGTGGCCAATCACGTCGGCATGAACGCCGTCGGGCTGACGGCGATCCCCGGCATGGCGATCGTGCAGGCCGGTTCGCTGTTAAGCTATATCATTGGATTGGTTATCGCCTTCGGCAGCGCCTTTGTTCTCTCGCTGCTGCTGAAATACAAAACTGAGGCGGCATGATGGACGAACTGAGCTTGATCAAACAGGCCGCCAGGGCGCTGATGAGCGGCATGCCGCGGGCGCTGCGCGATCCGCACCGGCCGGCCTGGCACCTGGCGCCGAGCGTCGGCCTGCTGAACGACCCCAACGGATTTATTCAGCATGACGGCGTCTACCACCTGTTCTATCAGTGGAACCCGCTGGGTTGCGATCACCGCAACAAATGCTGGGGCCACTGGCAGTCGACCGATCTGCTGCACTGGCAGCATCAGCCTGTCGCGCTGGCGCCCGGCGCCTGCTACGACAGCCACGGCTGCTACTCCGGTTCGGCGGTGGTGGCGGACGGCAAGCTAACGCTGGTGTATACCGGCAACGTGAAATATCCCGACGGTTCGCGCACCGCCTACCAGTGCCTGGCACAGGACAGCGGCCAGGGCGAGTTCGCCAAGCTCGGCCCGGTGCTGCCGCTGCCGGCCGGTTACAGCGGCCATGTGCGCGATCCGAAAGTCTGGCGCCACCAGGATAGCTGGTACATGGTGCTCGGCGCCCGCGATTTGCAGGATCGCGGCAAGGTATTGCTGCTGAGCTCCGCCGACCTGCGCAGCTGGCGGTTGCTGGGCGAGATCGCCGGTTCCGGGCTGAACGGCATCGGTGAGTTCGGCTACATGTGGGAATGCCCGGACCTGTTTGCGCTGGACGGTGCGCAGGTGCTGATCTGCTGCCCGCAGGGGCTGGCGAAACAGGCCGAACGTTACCTCAACGTCTATCAGGCCGGTTACCTGATCGGCGAGCTGGATTATCATCGGGCCGCCTTCAGCCACGGCGCGTTCCGGGAGCTGGACGCCGGCTTCGAATTCTATGCGCCGCAAACCGCGCTGGCGGAAGACGGCCGCCGCCTGCTGTTCGGCTGGCTGGGCGTGCCGGAGCAAGATGAGGATGCGCACCCGACGCGGCAATACGGCTGGCTCCACTGCATGACCTGCCCGCGTGAGCTGTCGCTGCGCGACGGCGAACTCTGCCAGCTGCCGGCGCGTGAGCTGCGGCGGCTGCGCGGCGCGGCGACCCGGTGGCGGGGCCGCGCCGATGACGCCCCCGCCTGCGTTCTGGACAGCGCGGAGCTGCAGCTGACGCCGCAGGGCGCCTTCAGCGCCGCCTTTGGCGAGGCGATGACGTTGCATTGGGACGGCGAGCTGCTGCGCCTGACGCGCCGCAACCTGCGCAGCGGCCAGCCGGAACACCGCTACTGGCGCGGCGAAGTCACGCATCTGCAGTTGCTGTTCGACCGTTCCAGCGTGGAGATTTTTATCAACCGCGGCGCGGCGGTAATGAGCGCGCGCTATTTCCCGGGGCCCGAGCCGCTGCTGCGCATGAGCGGTGACGGCGCTCTGGCGCTGGAACACTGGCCGCTGACGCCATGCATGCTAGAATGACGCATCCCCCGATGAACTCAGATGCCGTCAGTGAAAAAAAATAAACGCATAACCATCAGTGATATCGCCGCGCTGGCTGGGGTATCGAAATCGACCGCCAGCCTGGTGCTCAACGGCCGCAGCAAGGAATACCGGGTGTCTGACGACACCCGCGATCGCATTCTGGCGCTGGCCAATGAACACCATTATCAGCCCAGCTTCCACGCCCGCTCGCTGCGTTCCAATCGCAGCCATACGCTGGGGTTGGTGGTGCCGGAAGTCACCAACTACGGGTTTGCGGTGATTTCACGCGAGCTGGAAACCCTGTGCCGCGAGGCCGGGCTGCAGCTGCTGATCGCCTGCACCGACGAGAATCCGGCGCAGGAGATGATGGCGGTGAACAGCCTGGTGCAGCGCCAGGTCGACGGCCTGATCGTCGCCTCCAGCCAGCTCAACGATGCGGAATACCAGAAGATCAACGCCGGGCTGCCGGTGGTGCAGATGGACCGCCTGATCGCCGGTTCGTCGCTGCCGCTGGTAATCACCGACTCGCTGAGCTCGACCGCCGCGCTGGTGGAAAACGTGGCGCGCCAGCACCCGGACGAATTTTATTTTCTCGGCGGCCAGCCGCGCATTTCGCCGACCCGCGATCGCCTGGCCGGCTACCAGCTCGGCCTGGAGCGCGCCGGGGTGAACGGCAAGCCGGAGTGGATCATCAACGGCAACTACCACCCCAGCTCGGGCTACGAGATGTTCGCCCAGCTGTGCGCGCAGCTGGGGCGGCCGCCAAAGGCGCTGTTCACCGCCGCCTGCGGCCTGCTGGAAGGGGTGCTGCGCTACCTTAACCAGCATCAGCTGATGGACAGCGACATTCACCTGTGCAGCTTCGACGACCACTACCTGTTCGACTGCATGACGCTCAAGATCGACACTGTGGCGCAGGACTGCCGCGCGCTGGCTCAGCACAGCTTCGACATGGTCAGCGCCCTGATCGACGAACGGCCGCTGGAGCAGAGCGCGCTCTATCTGCCCGGCAGCATTCACTGGCGCCATGCCGGTTCGAAGGCGCTGCTGAACAGCCGCTGATCCCCGGCAATAAAAAAAGGGTGCCTGAGCGCCCTTTTCAATGCGACCGGCCCGCTATCTGGCGGCGCCTTCCATGCCCACCAGCCCCACTTTCAGGTAGCCGGCCTTGCGCAGGGTGTCCATCACGCTCATCAGCGTTTCATAGTCCACGCTCTTGTCGGCCTGGAAGAAGATGGTGGTCTCTTTATTCGCCTGGGTGCGTTGATCCAGCACCGACGTCAGCTGCTCGGCATTGACCGGCTGGTCGCCGACATACAGCTGCTTGTCGGCTTTCACCGACAGGAATACCGGCTTCTCCGGCCGCGGCTGCGGCTTGGCGGAGGAGGCCGGCAGATCGACGCGAATATCTACCGTTGCCAGCGGCGCGGCCACCATAAAGATGATCAACAGCACCAGCATAACGTCGATAAACGGCGTCACGTTGATTTCATGCAGTTCGCCGCTGTCGTCCAGATCTTCATTTAAGCGCATCGCCATAAATCACCCCACCCGCAGTTGGTGTGCGTGCTGCGAGCGTTTGGCTTCCGCCGTCGCCGCCAGGTCCAGATCGCGGCCCTGCAGCAGCATCACCTGCGCCGCCACGTCGCCAACCTGCGCGCGATGGCCGCCGATGACGCGAGCGAAGATGTTGTAGATAACCACCGCAGGGATAGCCGCAACCAGGCCCAGCGCGGTCGCCAGCAGCGCTTCCGCGATGCCGGGCGCCACCACCGCCAGGTTGGTGGTCTGCGAGTGGGCGATGCCGATAAAGCTGTTCATGATGCCCCAAACGGTGCCGAACAGGCCGACGAACGGCGAGATGGCGCCGATGGTGGCCAGGAAGCCGTTGCCGCGGCCCATGTTGCGGCTGTAGGCCGCCACGCGGCGTTCGAGGCGGAAACCGGTGCGTTCCTTGATGCCGTTGTTGTCGTTGGATCCCGCCGACAGCTCCAGCTCGTTTTGCGCGTCGTTCAGCAACACTGCGCTGATGCTCTCTTCGGCGAAGTTCTGCGCCAGTTCGGACGCCTCATCCAGCGAGCGCGCGTCGGCCAGCGCCAGCTGTTCGCGGCGCAGACGGCGCTTGGCGCGAAACAGTTCGCTGCCCTTGGAAAACAGAATGGTCCAGGTGACGATAGACGCCAGCACCAGGCCGATCATCACCGCTTTCACCACGATGTCGGCGTGCTGGTACATGCCCCAGACGGACAGATCCATGCCGCGGGTTTCCGGCGGCTGGAGGGTTGGCGCCGGGTTCGGCGGGGTGAGGTTCTCAGGCGCTGCGGCGGCGGGCGCGGAACCCGGCGCAACGCTTTCGGTAACGGCAGGATTGGCCGCCGGCGCCGCCTGTGCGCCGCCCGCCAGACCCACCACCAATACCATTGAAGCGATCAGGCTGCGGCCGAACGCCTTGCCCCATTGCGCCCGGCCCTGGCCGAACGATCCTTGATTTAAATTCTTGCCAGCCGTTTTCACGCTGTGCCTCCACCCGTTACCGATCGAAATTAAGGAATAGTTCAGCGTGCGATCATATCAAACCAATCAGGGATTGATAGTGGTTCTCATTATTATTTACCAAATAACTGCCAATCCGCCAAGATCCGTCGCCCGTCGCCGCGCCGACGACGAAACCATGTTTTAATTTTGTGATGCAGTTTTATAAATTATTAAAACATTGTTTTGATAATGTGACGACCTTCATTCAATCAACACGCGGACCGATGCCGCGCCGCCATTTTATCTATGCTGAGACAACCGTTTCTGGGCGCGCCACGGCTTCCACATCTCCTCTGGCGCCAAGCCAAGGGCGCACGACAATCCTTCACCCGCAGGAGTTACCCAAATGAAAATAAAACGGCCGTTGCTCGCACTCTCGCTGGCCTGTTCCACGCTGATGGCTTCCGCCGCCGCGCTGGGGCAGGTGATTAAGGTGGCGGAGGTGCAGCCCGCCGGCTACCCCACGGTGGTCGCGTTGCAGCATATGGGCGATAAGCTGAAGCAGGCCACCGACGGCCGGCTGGAGATCAAGGTTTTTGCCGGCGGCGTGCTGGGGGATGAGGACCAAACGCTGCAGCAGGTGCAAATTGGCGCCATCGACATGATCCGCGTCTCTCTGGCGCCGGTGACCACCATTGCGCCGGAAACCGGCGTGCTGACCCTGCCCTATATCTTCCGCGACGAGCAGCATATGCATAAGGTGCTGGACGGCGCCATCGGCCAGGAAATCGCCGCGCGCCTGACCGCCGATCCCAAGGCGCGCATGGTGTTCCTCGGCTGGACCGACGCCGGGGTGCGCAACATGATCACCAAGCGGCCGATCAACAAGCCGGAAGATTTGCAAGGCATGAAGATCCGGGTGCAAAACAGCGCGATCTCGCTGGCGACCCTGAAAGCCATGGGGGCCAATCCGGTGGCGATGGGGGTCAGCGAAGTGTTCAGCGGCATGCAGACCGGCGTGGTGGACGGCACCGAAAACAACCCGCCAACCTTCGTCGCTCATAATTATCTGCCGGTCGCCAAGTACTACACCCTGACCGGCCACTTTATCCAACCGGAAATGATGCTGTTCTCCAAAGCCCGCTGGGACAAGCTCTCCGCCGCCGATCAACAGCTGCTGCTGAAGTTGGGCAAAGAGGCGCAGGCCGAAGAGCGCACGCTGTGGGCCAGCTACAACCAGCAGTCGCTGGACAAGATGAAAACCAGCGGCGTGCACTTCCAGCCTATCGATCGCAATGACTTTATTCAGGCCACCCAGCCGGTGCGCGAACAATACGGCAAGGGCCATGAGGACCTGCTTAAACGCATCGCCGCCGTGGAGTAAACGGCCCTTTGCGCGGCGGCGCCTTTCACCGCTGCGCGACACAGCATCAGGTAAACGCTTATGTCACGCCTCTATTCTGGAACCATGGACTTGCTGTATCTGCTCTCCATGCTGATCGCCGGCCTGGCGTTGCTGATCATGGTGATCATCATCCCGATCGGCATTTTTGCCCGCTATGCGTTGAACAGCGCCCTCTCCTGGCCGGAGCCGGTGGCGATTATTTGCATGGTGATTTTTACCTTTATCGGCGCTTCGGTGGGGCTGCGCGCCGGCGCGCATATCTGCGTGTCGATGGTGACGGATCGCTTGCCGCCGGGTGGGCAGCGGCTGTTTCGCTTACTCAGCGATCTGCTGATGTGCGCCACCTGCCTGCTGATTTTCTTCGCCAGCTACAGCCTGTGCCGCGACATGTGGCAACAGCCGTTAGCCTCGCTGCCGGCGGTGACCTATGGGGAAACCTACCTGCCCATTCCGATCGGCGCCGTCATCACCCTGCTGTTTGTCATCGAGCGGATGGTGTGGGGCGAACAGACCCACCGTCCGCTGGTGATGCTCGGCAACACCCACTAACCGGAGCCGCACCATGGACGCATTGATTTTGATCGGCAGCATGCTGCTGTTGCTGATGCTGGGTTTCCCCGTGGCCTTCGCCGTCGGACTGAGCGCCTTCATCGGCGCCTGGTGGATCGACCTGCCGCTGGAGGCGGTGATCATCCAGGTCACCAACGGCATCAACAAGTTTTCGCTGCTGACCATTCCCTTCTTCATCCTGGCCGGCGCCATTATGGCCGAAGGCGGCATCGCCCGGCGGCTGGTCAACTTCGCCTATATCTTCGTCGGTTTTATCCGCGGCGGGCTGTCGCTGGTCAATATCGTCGCCTCCACCTTTTTCGGCGCCATTTCCGGCTCCTCCATCGCCGATACCGCCTCCATCGGTTCGGTCATGATCCCGGAGATGGAGGAAAAGGGCTACCCGCGCGATTTCTCCGCGGCGGTGACCGCCAGCGGCTCGGTACAGGCGATATTGACGCCGCCCAGCCATAACTCGGTGATTTACTCGCTGGCGACCGGCGGTACGGTGACCATCTCCTCGATGTTTATCGCCGGCATCTTTCCGGGGCTGCTGCTCGGGCTGTGCCTGATCGTGCTGTGCATCGGCTTCGCCCACCAACGCCATTACCCGAAAGGCGAACGGGTGCCCTTTCGTCAGGCGCTGAAAATTTTCGTTAACGCGTTCTGGGGCCTGTTCACTATTTTCATTATCCTCGGCGGCATTTTGTCCGGCGTCTTCACCGCCGCAGAATCCGCCGCCATCGCCTGTTTGTGGGCGTTCTTCGTCACCATGTTCATCTATCGCGATTTTAAATGGAGCCAGCTGCACATCCTGCTGTTTCGCACCATCAAGACCGTCACCATCGTGATGGTGCTGATCGCCTTTGCCGCCGGCTTCGGCGCCGTAATGACCTTTATGCAGCTGCCGCAGATCATCACCGACTTCTTCACCGGCATTTCCGACAACAAGTACGTCATTTTGATGTGCATCAACGTGCTGCTGTTGCTGATCGGCACCCTGATGGACATGGCGCCGATCATTCTGATCCTGACGCCGGTGCTGCTGCCGGTCGTCACGTCGCTGGGGATAGATCCGGTGCATTTCGGCATGATCATGCTGATCAACCTGGGCATCGGATTGATCACCCCGCCGGTCGGCTCGGTGCTGTTCGTCGCCAGCGCGGTCAGCAAACAGAAGATCGAGCAAGTGGTGAGGGCGATGGTGCCGTTTTACTGCCTGCTGTTGCTGGTGCTGATGCTGATCACCTACATCCCGGCCATTTCGCTGTGGCTGCCGAAGGTGACCGGCGTATACGGCTGACGCGCGGTCGATATCGCCCCGGTGCCGACAAACGGGCTTTTTTATCGCCGTGCGGCAGAAGGATGGCGCGAAGAAAGGCGCTGTGGCAGATAATTATAGCCGTTTCTGTATCTGGAGGTTAAAACGTCTGGATGGCTATAAGCCGTCATGCTAACGTAAGGGCTATCGCAAACGGGCAGTGCAGAGCAACCAGAGGTGAGCCAGGTACCATGACGTCAAAAAACATCGAAACCACGCTGATCGGCGCCGGCCGCGGCAAACGCTACACCCAGGGCTCCGTCAACCCCGTGACCCAACGCGCTTCTTCGCTGGTGTTTGAATCCGTGGCGGCCAAAAAGCACGCCACCGCCCAGCGCGCCCACGGCGAGCTGTTCTATGGCCGCCGCGGCACCCTGACCCACTTCGCCCTGCAGGACGCGATGGTCGAGCTGGAGGGCGGCGCCGGCTGCGTGCTTTATCCGTGCGGCGCGGCGGCGGTATCCAACGCCATCCTGTCGTTCGTCGGCGCCGGCGACCACCTGCTGATGACCGGCTCGGTTTATGAACCGACCCAGGACTTCTGCAGCCATATTCTCGGCCGCATGAACGTGACCACCACCTATTTCGATCCGCTGATCGGCGCCGGCATCGCCGAGCTGATCCAGCCCAACACCCGGGTGGTGTTCCTCGAGTCTCCCGGCTCGATCACCATGGAAGTGCAGGATATTCCCGCCATGGTGCAGGCCATCCGCGCCGTGGCCCCCGAGGTGGTTATCATGATCGACAACACCTGGGCGGCGGGGGTGCTGTTCAAAGCGCTGGACTTTGATATCGACATTTCCATCCAGGCCGGCACCAAATACATTATCGGCCATTCCGATTACATGCTCGGCACCGCGGTCGCCAATCGGCGCTGCTGGGAGCAACTGCGCGAATATTCCTATCTGATGGGGCAAATGGTGGACGCGGATACCGCCTATATGGCGAGCCGCGGCCTGCGCACGCTGGGGGTGCGGCTGAAGCAGCATGAGCGCGGCAGCCTCGAGGTCGCCAACTGGCTGGCTACCCGGCCGGAGGTGGCGGTGATCAATCACCCGGCGCTGCCCGGCTGCAAAGGCCATGAGTTCTATCGCCGCGACTTCAGCGGCTGCAACGGCCTGTTCTCCTTCGTGCTGAAAGAGCGGCTGAACGAGGCGCAGCTGGCCGACTATCTGGACAACTTCAGCCACTTCAGCATGGCCTATTCCTGGGGCGGCTACGAGTCGCTGATCCTCGCCAATCAGCCGGAAGAGCTGGAGGCGATCCGCCCGGCGGGCGGCGTCGATTTCTCCGGCACCCTGGTGCGCCTGCATATCGGCCTGGAAAACGTCGAGGATCTGATCGCCGATTTGGCGGCCGGTTTCGACCGCATCGCCAACGCGCGCTGACGCCGGGTTCGCTAATTTTATTCGTCTCGTTTAATGTCGGCTTAAGCTATTAGCGGTACACTAACCCGGTAACTGTCAGATACGGTAACTTCCGCATCCTGGAGAACTTGACCCCGGGCGCAACCGGCATGCAACAGGACATAAAATGGATGTATTACGAGAGATTGTTCATGCGCTTTGGCAGCAGGACTTCATTGCCCTCGCCGATCCCAGCGTGATTTGGGTGGTTTATGCGGTGCTTTTCACCACCCTGTTTTTGGAAAACGGACTGCTGCCAGCCTCGTTCCTGCCCGGCGACAGCCTGCTGCTGCTGTCCGGCGCGCTGATCGCCAAAGGCGTGATGGGCTTTGCCCCCACCCTGCTCATTCTGACCGCCGCCGCCGGCCTCGGCTGCTGGCTGAGCTACCTGCAGGGCCGCTGGCTGGGCCACACCGGCCTGGTCAAAGGCTGGCTGCTGCAGCTGCCCGCACAATACCACCAACGCGCGCACAACCTGTTCAACCGCCACGGGCTGATGGCGCTGGTGATCGGCAGGTTCCTCGGCTTCGTCCGCACCCTGCTGCCGACCATGGCCGGCATCTCCGGCCTGAACAGCACCCGCTTCCAGCTGTTTAACTGGCTGAGCGCGGTGGTGTGGGTCAGCGCGCTGGTTGGCCTGGGCTATGCCTTCAGCCAGATCCCTCTGGTGAAACGCTACGAGAGCCAGGTCATGACCGGATTGATGATCCTGCCGCTGCTGCTGCTGTTTATCGGCCTGCTGGGCGCCATGTTGGTTATCTGGCGTAAAAAGCGCGCCGCCTCGTCCTGAGTCCCTGCGCTACAGCGCTTTTTCGACCAACGCCAGGCTGGGGGGCAGCTTGCTCACCAGCGTATCCACCGCCAGCCGCACCTTCAGCGGCAGGTGGGGCGTCTGCGGCCACACCGCATGCGCCTCGAAAGACGCCCCCGGCCGATCGCGCATCAGCCGCACCAGTTCTCCTTTCAACAACCGGTCGCGCACCAGCCAGCACGGCAGCCAGGCGATGCCGAACCCCGCCGCCGCCGCGTCGGCTATCGCCTGCAGGTCATCCATTTGCAGCCGCTTGTTCGGCATCACCTCCCGCACCTTGCCGTCGGCCTCCAGGATCGACCACTGGCGCACCGCCCCGGCGCGCATGTAGGTCACCGCATCGTGCCGGGCCAGCTGTTCGAGGCTGTGGGGCTCGCCGCAGCGCCGCAGATAATCCGGCGAGGCGCACAGCGTCATGCGGTGATCGCCGATGCGCCGCGCCACCAGCCCGCCGTTGCTGGCCAACGCCCCGTTGCGGATCGCCAGATCGAAACCGTCTTCAATCAAATCCACGATGCGATCGCTGAACGACAGCTCCAGCTCCAGCCCCGGATGTTCGCGCGTCAGTTCGGTCAGCAGCGGCGCGATGCACATGCGGCCAAACAGCACCGGCATCGAGACCCGCAACCGGCCGCCGACCTGCTGCTTGCCCGATTCCAGCAGCGTCTCCGCGGTGCGTATCTCCTCCAGCGCCCGCAGGCAGCGCTCGTAAAACAATGCGCCGTCGTCGGTCAGGCTCTGGCTGCGGGTGGTGCGGTGGAACAGACGCACGTCCAACCGCTGTTCCAGCCGGGCGATGGTTTTCCCCACCGCCGAGCGCGACAGGTGCAGCCGGCCGGCGGCCAGCGCAAAGCTGCCCGCCTCCACCGCGGTGACGAATACCGAAATGCCGTTCAATCGGTCGGTCATGGTTTGTAGCCCTTAAAGAAACAATCTTGAGAAATCTTATCGCCACTGGCGAACTGGAATCAACGATAATATCGACGGGTCTGTTAACCGCCAATTTTGGAGTCAAACATGGCCGAAACTATGCAACGCTGGACAATGGACGCCCTGGGGCGTGAACACCTGCAGCTGACCGCCAGCGCCATCCCGCAGCCTGGGCCGCACGAGGTCAGGGTTAAAGTGAAGGCGGTGGCGCTCAACTACCGCGATAAGCTGGTGATCGAAACCGGCATGGGGCTGACGCTGCCGCAGCCTTTCACTCCCGCCTCCGATATGGCCGGCGAAATCGATGCGATCGGCGCCGGCGTTAGCCGTTTCCTGCCCGGCGATCGGGTCATTTCAACCTTCAGCCCCGGCTGGATAGACGGGCGGCAAAAACCCTACGGCGATGCGCGCACGCCGCCCTACCGCACCCTGGGCGGCTTCTATCAGGGCATGCTGGCGGAATACGTGGTGGTGCATGAAGACTGGCTGGCGGCGGCGCCGAACTCGCTGGACGAGGTACAGGCCAGCACCCTGCCGTGCGCCGGGCTGACCGCCTGGTTCGCCCTGGTGGAACAGGGGCGGCTGAGCGCCGGCGACTCGGTGTTGGTGCAGGGCACCGGCGGCGTGGCGCTGTTTGCGCTGCAGATAGCCAAGGCGCAGGGCGCTGAGGTGTTCGTGACCTCCGGCAGCGATGAAAAGCTGGCGCGCGCCAAAGCGCTGGGCGCCGATCACGGCATTAATCGCCTGAATGGCGACTGGGTGGAAGCCGTGTATCGACTGACGCAGGATCGCGGCATCGACCATGTGATCGACACCGTCGGCGGCCCCAATCTCGGCCACTCGGTGCGCGCCGTGGCGGTGCATGGCCGCATCTCGGTGATCGGCGCGCTGGAGGGCTTCGAAGTTTCCGCCCCCGCCGGGCCGCTGCTGCTGAAATCGCCGATCATTCAGGGCATTGGCGTCGGCCACCGCCGCGCGCTGGAGGATCTGGTGCGCGCGGTGGACGTCATCGGGCTGCAGCCGGTCATCGATCGGGTTTACCGCTTCGACCAGCTGCAGCAGGCGCTCGATCATCTCGACCGCGGGGCGTTCGGCAAGATTGTCCTGACCCCCTGAGGGATTAGCCTTCCAGCAGCAGCGGGTTGGCGTCGCGCAGCCGGGCAATCTCATCGCTCGGCGTCACGCCGAAGAAGCGTTTGAATTCGCGGCTGAACTGCGACGCGCTCTCGTAGCCGACGCGGATCGCCGCGGTGCTGGCCTTGAGGCCGTCGTGCACCATCAGCAAACGCGCCTTGTGCAGGCGGTAGGATTTTACGTACTGCAGCGGCGAGGTGTTGGTCACCGCCTTGAAGTTATGATGAAACGCCGACACGCTCATGTTGACCTCGTTGGCCAGCTGTTCGACGTTGAGGCTGTCGGCGTACTGGTTTTCTATCCGCCGCAGCGCTTTGGCTATCTGGCTGAAATGGGTATGGCGATTGACCAGTTCCTGCAGCGACGCGCCGCAGGCGCCGCGCAGCACATGGTAAAGCATTTCACGCACGATCTGCGGCCCCAGCACCCGCGCGTCGAGCGGCTTGGCCATCACGTCCAGCAGGCGTTCGGTGGCGCACAGCAGCTCTTCCGTCAGCTCGGCCAGGTTCACCCCGTTGCTGTCCGCCCGCGGTTTCATCAGGTAATCGTCGTCGCCGATGTCGATCAGCAGGTCCTGCAGCATCTGGGTATCGATGTTCACCGCCAACCCCACCAGCGGCAGTTCCGGGCTGGCGAAAGTCTCGCATTCAAACGGCAACGGCACCGTCATCAGCAGGTAGTTGCGCGGATCGTACTGAAACACCCGCTCGCCGCAGTAACCGACCTTATGCCCCTGGAAAATAATCACGATCCCCGGTTCGTACATCACCGGCTGCCGCTGACAGTGATGGTCGACGTACAGGATCTTCACCCGCGGCACCGGCGAAGGCGCATAGCCGTTACCGCTGGCAAAGCGCATCGCCTGGCGCGCCATGCGGCTGCGCGGTTCATCGATTTCAATCACGGAAACACCCTCTTACAGTCAGAACGATTCGGCATAAATAATAATTTAAACACCTCCATTTCTACAGACACTTGTAGAAATAGGCAAGACACCGACAGGAATGAGCATTGTGAGTTCGGCCTAAGTTACTGACAATACACTCCAGTTATTTTTGCGCCGCCGGCGCAGCCCTGACACCGAGAGAGAAACCGATCATGCAAAACTTTATTCTGCATACCCCAACCAAAATCCTGTTCGGCAAGGATCAGATTGCCGAAGTCGCCCAACAGATCCCGGCGGATGCGCGCATTCTGATTACCTACGGCGGCGGCAGCGTGAAGAAAAACGGCGTGCTGGATCAGGTGTACCGCGCGCTGGCCGGGCGCAATGTGCAGGAGTTCTCCGGCATCGAACCGAACCCGACCTTCGAAACGCTGATGAAGGCGGTCGAGGTGGTGCGGGCGGAAAATATCGATTTCCTGCTGGCGGTCGGCGGCGGGTCGGTGGTTGACGGCACCAAGTTCATCGCCGCCGCCGCGCGCTACACCGCAGACGCCGATGCCTGGCATATCCTGAAAACCGTTGGCGGCCAGATCGTCGACGCGGTGCCGATGGGCTGCGTGCTGACGCTGCCGGCCACCGGCTCCGAGTCCAACAGCGGCGCGGTGATCACCCGCAAGAGCAGCGGCGACAAGCAGCATTTCTTCTCCCCGCACGTGCAGCCGCTGTTTGCGGTGCTGGATCCGGTGGTGACCTACTCGCTGCCGCCGCGCCAGATCGCCAACGGCGTGGTCGACGCCTTCGTGCACACGCTGGAGCAGTATCTGACCTACCCGGTCGACGCCAAGGTGCAGGACCGCTTCGCCGAAGGCCTGCTGCTGACGCTGCTGGAAGACGGCCCGCGCGCGCTGGCCGAGCCGGAGAACTACGGGGTGCGCGCCAACGTGATGTGGAGCGCCACCATGGCGTTGAACGGCCTGATCGGCGCCGGCGTGCCGCAGGACTGGGCGACCCACATGTTGGGGCATGAGCTGACCGCCATGCACGATCTGGATCATGCGCAGACGCTGGCGATCGTGCTGCCGGCGCTGTTGAACGAGAAAAAAGCGCAGAAACGCGAAAAGCTGCTGCAGTACGCCGACCGCGTCTGGGGCCTGCGCGACGGTGGCGAAGAGAGCCGCATCGACGGCGCGATCGCCGCCACCCGCGCGTTCTTCGAGCGAATGGGCGTGCCGACCCGCATGGCCGATTATCAGCTCGATGGCAGCAGCATTCCGGCGCTGCTCGACAAGCTGCATCAGCACGGCATGACCGCGCTGGGCGAACGTCAGGACATCACCCTGGAAGTGAGCCAACGCATTTATGAAGCGGCGCGTTAATCGCAAACCGGCGATTTCCTGCTAGGCTTTAGTTTCTGCTTACCGTTTCTGCATCCTGCGTCCGGCCGATCACCGGGCGCAGTTCGGCGCTTTATCTGCGCTGCCGATCGAACCGCAAAACATCATCTGGTTAATCAATGCATGGGAGGCGCCGTCTGGACTCTCTCTCCCGCGACCGCGGAACTCGGGTTAGCAAACTCAGCAACCGCGCGGTTTGCCAACTAGAATTTATCTATAGCCGTTTCGGTGCCAGTAGCACCGGCAATCAGTTCACAAGGAGATGCGCATGACAACGCAACAACCCATCATCAAACTCCACGATGGTAATCTGATGCCGCAGTTGGGTCTCGGCGTTTGGCAGGCGAGTATTGAAGAGACCACCCGTGCGGTGACCAAGGCGCTGGAAGTGGGTTACCGCTCCATCGATACCGCCGCCATCTACAAAAACGAGGAAGGGGTCGGCGCCGCGCTGCAGTCCACCGCGATCCCGCGCGACGAGCTGTTCGTCACCACCAAGCTGTGGAACGACGATCAGGGCGATCCGCAGGCGGCGCTGGAAAGCAGCCTGGAAAAGCTGAAGCTGGATTACGTCGATCTGTATCTGATCCACTGGCCAAGACCGCAGCAGGATCAATACGTCGACGCCTGGCGAGCGCTGATCAAACTGCGCGAGCAAGGGTTGGTCAAAAGCATCGGGGTGTGCAATTTCCATACCCCGCACCTGCAGCGCCTGCTGGATGAAACCAACGTCGCGCCGGTGATCAACCAGATCGAGCTGCATCCGCTGCTGCAGCAGCGCCAGCTGCGGGCCTGGAACGCCACCCATCACATCGCCACCGAGTCCTGGAGCCCGCTGGCGCAGGGCGGCGAAGGGGTCTTCGATCAGGAAGTGATCAAGGAACTGGCGGAAAAATACGAGAAAACCCCGGCGCAGATCGTGGTGCGCTGGCATCTGGACAGCGGCCTGATCGTGATCCCGAAATCGGTCACGCCGTCGCGCATCCGCGAAAACTTCGAGGTGTTTGATTTCAAACTGGATAAGGACGAACTGGGCGAGATCGCCAAACTGGACGTCGGCAATCGTCTGGGGCCGGATCCGGATTCGCTGTAAGGCCCCGCGCCCTCTCCCGCCGGGAGAGGGCCATTTCATGCTCCGCTACAGACGCTCGCCGTTGCTGGCGATCACCCGCTGATACCAGCCGAAGCTCTGCTTTTTCCTGCGCGCCAGATTATTGGCGTGATCGACGTACACGAAACCGTACTGTTTCTGATAACCGTTGAGCCAGGACAGCAGATCGATAAACGACCACGGATAATAGCCGCGCACGTCGGCGCCCTGCTCGATAGCCGCGCCGATCGCCTGAATGTGATCGCGCAAATAATCGATGCGCGGTTGATCGCGCACTTCGCCATCGACGATCGGATCCTTGGCGCCCAGCCCGTTCTCGGTGATGTAAATGGGGATATTGCCGTAACGTTTGACGATGCGGCCGATGGCGTCGGTCAGCCCCTGCGGATAAATCTCCCAATCCCAGTCGGTGTAAACGCCGTGCGGATTGCGCACCAGTTTGAACAGCCCCTTGAAGCCCAGCTCGCGCCCGCTGCCCTTCTGCCCGCTGGTATTGATGGCGTAACCGTTCACATCGTCGTTATGCGCCACCATCTCGCGCTTGTAGTAGTTCAGTCCGATAAAATCGACGATGTTGTCCTTCAGCAGCGCCTCGTCCCCCGGCGCGAACTGCGGCACGCCGAACGCCTGCTGCGCCATCGCCAGCAGCTCCGCCGGATACTCGCCCTTCAGCACCGGATCGTACAGCCAGTGGGTGAAGATCCCCTCGGCTATCTCGCAGGCGCGGCGATCCTGCGGCGAATCGCTGATCGGATCGTGCGGCTGCATCACGTTGACGAAGCCGATCTGCCCGCGGATCCCCATTTCGCGGAAGCTCTTTACCGCGCGGGCGTTGGCCAGGAAGACATGATGGCAGGCCTGAATGCCCTGTTGCGGATCCGTCAGGCTCGGCGGGTGCGCGCCGGTAAAGTAGCCCATGCCGATGAACACCACGGTTTCATTGAAGGTCGACCAGAGATCGACCCGATCGCCGAAGCGCTGATAGCACAGGCGCGCATATTCGTCGAAGGCCTCGACTATCTCGCGCGATCCCCAGCCGCCGAACGCTTCCTGCAACGCCTGCGGCAGATCCCAGTGATACAGGGTGATCATCGGCCTGATGTTGTGCTTCAGCAGCTCGTCGATCAGGCCGCTGTAAAAAGCGATCCCGGCCTCGTTCACTTCCCCGCGCCCCTGCGGCAGCACCCGCGGCCAGGAGATGGAAAAGCGGTAGGTCTGCATGCCCAGCTCCGCCATCAGCGCCACGTCTTCTTTGAAGCGATGATAATGGTCGACCGCCACGTCGCCGTTGGTGCCCTGATAGGTGGTGCCGGGCAGGTGCGAGAACAGGTCCCAGTTGGACAGCCCCTTGCCGTCGGCGTCGTGCGCGCCCTCGACCTGGTAAGCCGCGGTCGCCGCCCCCCAGAGAAAATCTTTCGGAAATACGCTCATTGGCTCTGCACCCCATTTTGCTCCAGCAATCGATAAATTCTCACCAGTTCCTCCACCAGGTCGCGCGCCAGCATGGCGTTCATGATGTGGTCCTGCGCGTGCACCATAATCAGGTTCACCGGCAGCTTGCCCTCGCCTTCGTCAAAACCGATCAGCTCGGTTTGGGTGGCGTGCGCGCGCTTCGAGGCCCGTTGCGATTCCGCCAGCAGAATGTCCACCTGCTCCCACTGGTATTTTCGCGCCGCGTACAGCGCCTGCATGGCGCAGCTGCGCGCCTCGCCGGCGTTGATGATCAGCTCCATCACCGCCGATTCCATATCCATCATTCGGTTGCTCCTTCGGTTGGCGTGACGTCTTCCGTCTCGCCGGTTTCCTGCGCCAGCAGCTGCTGTTCGTACACTTTGAAGAACGGGTAGTAGATCAGCGCCGATACCGCGGCCAACACCAGCACCAGGATCGCCGCGCGGAAATCCCAGCCGGTGGCCCAGGCGGCGCCGATCGGCGCAGGCGCGGTCCAGGGCACCACCGAGATCACCTTGCCGATCAGATCCAGCTTCACCGCCGCATAGGCGATGATCGAATTGACGATCGGCGCGGTGATAAAGGGAATGAAGAAGGTCGGGTTCATCACGATCGGCGTGCCGAAGATCACCGGTTCGTTGATGTTGAAGCAGCTGGGCACCAGGCTCAGCTTGCCGATCGAACGTAGGTGCGCCGAGCGGCTGCGCAGGTACAGCAGCACCAGCCCGAAGGTGGCGCCCGAGCCGCCGATGACGATGAAGAAGGTCCAGAACGCCTCCATAAAGATGTGCGGCAGCGTTTGCCCGGCGGCCAGCGCCTCCTGATTGATGCCCAGGTTGGTCAGCCAGAAGGCCTGCAGCATGCCGGAAACGATCACCGCGCCGTGAATGCCGGCAAACCACAGCAGGTGGCCGATCAGCACCGCCAGCAGGATCGCCGGCAGCGAGTCGGCGGCGGAGATCAGCGGCTGAAACAGCGCCATGATCGCCTGCGGCAGCAGCAGCGCGAATTGATGCTGCACCAGCAGGCTGAGCGGATACAGCGTGATCACCACCGCCAGGATCGGGATCAGCAGGTCAAACGACTGCTTGATCTTGGCCGGCACCTGCTCGGGCAGCGAGATGCCGATGTTGCGCACCTTGAGGAAACGGATCAGTTCGGTGGTGTAGACAGCCACCAGAATGGCGGTGAAGATCCCGACGCCGCCGAGCGCGGCGGTCGGCAACACCTTCTCCGTCTGCGGCGCGGCGACCAGCAGAAAGGACATCAGCGCCAGCATCGCCGCCATAAATGGCTCGAGCTTATAACTCTGCGCCAGATTATAGGCAATGGCGGCGGTAATATAGATCGACATTATCCCCATGGTCATATTAAACGGAGTAAGGATCGCGACCTGATGTTTTTCCGCCGCCCCCAGCCACCATTGCGCTATTCTCCAGCCGCTGTCGGCGGAAAAAGGCGGGTAGGCGAATACCAGCAAGAATGACCCGACAATCATAAATGGCATGGCGGAAATAAAACCGTCGCGGATCGCCATAATATGCCGTTGGGTGGATAACCTGCCGGCTATCGGGCTGATGCGGTTTTCAATAAAGCTGAATGCGGCCTGGCTGATACTCATGGTTCAACCCCCGGGACGTTCTGAGTAAACGGGCGTTAGGCAGTTCGCCCCGGCCTGCGGCCAGGCGCGGCGGCTGCGAAAGAAATTAATGCTGCGCGATCATCGCCAGGGCTTCGGCAAGAATTTTGTCGCCGCGCATCATGCCGTAATCCATGCTGTCAATTACCGCGATGGGTTTATTTTCCCGATCGGCGATGGCTTTAAAGTCCGCCAACTTATATTTAATTTGCGGCCCCAGCAGGCAACATTGGTAATTGGCCAGCGTGGTTTCAAACTCTTCGATGCCGACGGCGATAATATCTACCTCGATCCCCTGCTGTTCGGCAGACTTTTTCATTTTATTCACTACCATGCTGGTCGACATGCCGGCGGCACAGCAAAGAAATATCTTTTTCATCCGATCTCCTGTGGCCAATTGATGCAAATGATTAAGTTGAGAAATGAGTATGATGGCAAAAATGAAAAAACAGCAACCGGTTTCAGTAACCGGTTACAGAGTTTGAATGGGTTCTGTGAGGAAGATCCAGAATCGTTATTGTCGGCAAATTCATTCTGCGAAAAGGGCCGACACCGCTGCTTTTTTTACTAAAGATCTTTGTGCCCGCTGACGCTATGATGATGGCATCCAAGACCCTAACCGCCGGTTAACTCAGTCAAAAATAGACGCACGGAGCACCATGAAATTTTCCCTATCACAGTGGTCACGCCTGGGCATGCTTTGCGCCATGCTGGTATTGGCCGGTTGCGCCGGCAAGAAGCAGCGCGTCAGCTACGATCCCCATGCCTACGACGAGGCGATCGAAGACGCCGCCGATGAATATGATATCGACGCCAGGCTCATCACCGCGATGATCAAGGTGGAATCCGGCTTTAACCCATCCGCGGTGAGCCAGTCTAACGCTATCGGTTTAATGCAGCTGAAAGCCGATACCGCCGGCTGTGACGCCTATCGCTACAAAGGGAAACGCGGCTGTCCGGACGAGGACGATCTGCTGGATCCCGATACCAATATCGATCTCGGCGCCGCCTATCTGGCCGTATTGCAAAAACAGCAGCTTAAAGGGATCGACGATCCCGTCACTCTGCGTTACGCCACCATCATCGCCTACGTGAACGGCACCGGTGCGCTGCTGCGGACATTCTCCAGCAATCGTCAGCAAGCCATTTCGATAATTAACACCCTGTCGCCGGACGCCTTCAACTGGCACGTGCGCAAATATCATCCCGCGCCGCAGGCGCCGCGCCATCTGATGAAAGTGGAAACCGCCTACGAGCAATTGTGATCCGGCGAAACAAAAAGGAGAACCCGGGGGTTCTCCTTTTGCTTTACGGCTTGCCGCTGCGAATCGGCTTGCGCGGCGGCCGGTTAGACGGCGTGCGCTGTCGCGTGATGTCGGTATGCTTGGTCAGCGCCGGGCGGGTGCGGCGCTGCAGGCGTTGCGCTTCGCGCTGCTCGTCGATGCTCGGCGCCGGCACCAGGCACTCGCGGCGGCTGCCGATCAGGTGCTTCATGCCCATCTCTTCCAGCGCGGTGCGGATCATCGCCCAGTTGGCCGGATCGTGATAGCGCAGCAGCGCCTTGTGCAGGCGGCGCTGGCGATCGCCGCGCGGCACCACCACGTCTTCGCTCTTGTACCCCACGCGGCTCAGCGGGTTTTTGCCGCTGTAATACATGGTGGTAGAGTTGGCCATCGGCGACGGATAGAAGTTCTGCACCTGATCGAGGCGGAAACGGTTCTTCTTCAGCCACAGCGCCAGGTTGACCATATCCTCGTCGCGGGTGCCCGGGTGCGAAGAAATGAAGTACGGGATCAGGTACTGCTCTTTGCCCGCCAGCTTCGAATAGTGGTCAAACAGCTGCTTGAAACGATCGTAGCTGCCCATGCCCGGCTTCATCATCTTCGACAGTGGGCCTTCTTCGGTGTGCTCCGGCGCAATCTTCAGGTAGCCGCCGACGTGGTGGGTCGCCAGCTCTTTGATGTAACGCGGATCTTCCACCGCCAGATCGTAACGCACCCCGGAGGCGATCAGGATTTTTTTGATGCCTTCCAGCGAACGCGCCCGGCGGTACAGCTTGATGGTCGGTTCGTGGTTGGTGTCCATGTAGGTGCAGATTTCCGGGTAGACGCATGATGCGCGGCGGCAGGTCTGCTCGGCGCGCGGATTGGTGCAGCGCAGCATGTACATATTGGCGGTCGGGCCGCCCAGATCGGAGATCACGCCGGTAAAGCCCGGCACCTTGTCGCGGATCTCTTCGATTTCGCGAATGATCGAATCTTCCGAACGGCTCTGGATAATGCGCCCTTCGTGCTCGGTGATCGAACAGAACGAACAGCCGCCGTAGCAGCCGCGCATGATATTCACCGAGAAGCGAATCATGTCATAGGCCGGAATGGTTTCCTTGCCGTAGGACGGGTGCGGAATGCGCTGGTACGGCAGGGCGAACACGCTGTCCATTTCCGGCGTGGTCAGCGGGATGGCCGGCGGGTTGATCCACACATAGCGGTCGCCGTGCTTCTGCATCAGCGCGCGCGCGCAGCCCGGGTTGGTTTCATGGTGCAGGATGCGCGAGGTGTGCGCATACAGCACCTTGTCGCCCTTCACCTTTTCGAACGACGGCAGCAGCACGTAGGTTTTTTCCCACGGCTTCGGCTTGGCGGCGCGTACGGTCACCGGCTTGGCTTCCGGCTCCGGCTTGGCGCCGTCGGCGCACGGCAGATCGTCACCGTACGGATTCGGGATCGGCTCGATGCGGCCCGGTTTGTCCAAACGGGTGGAGTCCACGCCGCTCCAGCCCGGCAGCGCTTCTTTACGCATCACCGCGGTGTTGCGAATATCATGGATGTCGGTGATTTTCTCGCCGGCGGCCAGGCGATGCGCCACTTCCACCAGCGGGCGCTCGCCGTTGCCGTAAATCAGCATATCGGCTTTGGAATCCACCAGCACCGAGCGGCGCACGGTATCCGACCAGTAGTCGTAGTGGGCGATGCGGCGCAGGCTGGCTTCGATGCCGCCCAGCACGATCGGCACGTCTTTGTAGGCTTCCTTGCAGCGCTGGCTGTACACCAGGGTGGCGCGGTCCGGGCGCTTGCCGCCGACGTTGCCGGCGGTGTAGGCGTCGTCGTGGCGCAGTTTGCGGTCCGCGGTGTAGCGGTTGATCATCGAATCCATATTGCCGGCGGTGATGCCGAAGAACAGGTTCGGTTTGCCCAAACGCATGAAGTCTTCTTTGTTGCTCCAGTCCGGCTGCGCGATGATGCCGACGCGGAAGCCCTGCGCCTCCAGCATGCGGCCGATGATCGCCATGCCGAAGCTCGGGTGATCGACATAGGCGTCACCGCTGATAATGATCACATCGCAGCTGTCCCAGCCCAGTTGATCCATCTCTTCGCGCGACATCGGCAAAAACGGCGCGGGGCCAAAACATTCGGCCCAATAGGGCTTGTAGGAAAACAGTTCACGGTCAGGTTGGATCAGGCTGGTGGTGCTCATTCTGGTGCTCTTTTCACAGGTTAATTAATCGCCGGGCGGCGATTATACGCACTAGTAGCAAAAAGAGCATGGTTATTTAACTAACTGTTCACTTCAAATTCGTAAACGTCGCTGCGGCACAGGGTTTCGCTGAACGCCAGCACCTCGCCCTGGGCATTGCGGCTGGTCTGGATAATGCGCAGCAGCGGCGTGCCGCTGTGCACATTGAGCAGGTTGGCCATTTCGCTGTTGCAGGCCACCGCTTTCAGCAGGAAATGCTTGCCTTCCGGCACGATGCCGCGCGCTTGCCACAGCGCGTGCAGGGAGTGCTCGAGCCGCTCAGGATCGGGCAGAAAACGCGGGGGAATATAGGTGGTCTCCAGCGATACCGGGCTGCCGTCCATCAATCGCAGACGCCGCAGCTTAACCACCGTGGCGCTGCCCTCCAGCGCCAGCGCTTTCGCCACCTCGGCCGGGGCCGTCATGCGGGTGCGCAGCAGCCACTGGTTGCTGACGCTGCTGCCGTTGCGCAGCATCTGGGCGGTCGCGCTGCCGTCCTGGTTGCACGAATAGCCGATGTGCATCGCCACCCGCGTACCCACGCCCCGCTGGCGCAAAATAAGCGATTTGCCCTCCAGCATCTTCATCGCCTTGCTGACGGTCACTCTGGACAGCGCCAGCCCCTCCGCCATCAGCCGCTCCGGCGGCAGAAAATCCCCCGCCGCCAGCGTCCGTTGCCTGATGGCCATTTCGATCGCCGCCGCCAGCTGCATATAGCGCGGCGCCGCCGCCTCCTGCGCCAGCTGCCGACACAGCCAGGTGATAAATTCGTGCATGACGTCCCCCCTCTTTGCCGCGTTCCTCTGCCAGCTTTGCTTGTATCCTATTTGCCTGACGGCGATAGCGACGCGCCTCTAACTTTTACGCCGCCTCATCCCGTTCGCCGTTCTCAGGACCCGTGATCATTTTGGTTGGTTCGACCACTTTCCGCCAGGCGAACCGCGGATTGGGTTGCTGTTTTATTCAGCGCCCGATGCGCCGACGGCATTCCGCCGCTCGACTCCGGGCGGCTGCGCCGTCATCATGGCCGCTAGCGGAGGAAAGCGATGAGTGAGTTTTTAGCGATAAAACCGGTGCTGGTGCTGGGCGGCGCCGTCGGCGAAGTCACGCCGACGCAGGAGCGGCGCATCGGCGGCCGCGCCTTTAACGTGGCGCGGGCGCTGCGCCGGCTGGAGGCGCCGGTGGTCAACGGCATGCCGGTCGGCAACGGCGAATGGGGCGCGACGATCGAAGCCGAAATGGCGCGGTTGGGCCTGCCGGTGCTGCTGCGCCATGGCCTGATGGATAACGGCTGGCGCCAATCGAACGGCGAGCCCGGCGAACCCGGCTGCGAAACGCGGTGGAACAAGGCCCAGCTGGCCATGCTGCCGCTGACCGAAGATACGCTGATTTACCTCAGCGGCGAGCAGCTGGCGGGGGAAAATGGCGAGGCGTTGCGTGAATGGCTGACGCGGCTGCCGTTCGACCAGCGGCGCCTGCTCGATCCCGGCATGCATGTCGGCCTGCTCGACGAGGACTTTTTCGCCATGCTCAGCGACAGCCACACCCTGCTGACGCTGAATCGCGATGAAACGGCCAGGCTGTGCGGCGCCGGCGATGCCATTGACGCCGCGCAGCGTTTCGCCGCGGCCCATAACCTGACGTTGATTTGTCGCTTAGGCCGCGACGGCGTATGGATTTGCGACGGCCAGAGCGGGCCGCAGCACATCGCGGCCTATGCCGTTGAAGAAGTTGACGTTGTTGGCGCGGGCGATGCCCACTGCGCCGGCCTGCTGGCCGGGCTGTCCGCCGGCTGGCCGCTGCCGCAGGCGGTCGACCTGGCCAACCGCGTAGCCGCCTGCGTGGTGGCGAGCGCCGGCGCCGCCAATCCGCCGGACTGGCGACAGCTGCAGCGGCGCTTCAACGCGGCCTGACGGCCCTGGCGCGGCGCCGCAGGCATGCCTTACGGCGCCGGTTGCACCATCAGCTGACCGGCGGTGCCGCGGTCCGCCATTTCCAGCGTCTGGCTGTAATAGAGGAACGGGAAGTGTTCCGAGGTCGGCTGATTGAAATACACCAGCAGCTCGACGTCGCCATCGATCCAAACGGTATCCTTCCAACCGCGATCTTCCGCCATCGGCTGCGCGCCGTTCACCCGCTTAATCAGGAACTGCACCCCCTGAATATGGAACGACTGCGGCGTATCCGCGTGAACGTTCCAGCGTTCCCAGCTGCCCTGCTGAGCCTGCACATCGATACGATTCATATCCCAGATGGCGCCGTTGATGCCGGCCACGCTGTCGCCCAGGCGGAAATCGCGGGTACGGCTGGCGCTGCCGTCCAACAGCTGGTCCGCCAGCAGACGCATCGGCAGGTTGTCGGTCACCAGCGGCAGCAATCCGGTCGGCCGCAGCGTCAGCACCTGGGTAGAGACCAGAATGCTCGAAGGCTCGAACAGGCCGCGCAGGCGATCCATGATGCCCGCCGCTTCGCCGGCGGTGATGCTCACCTCGTCGCCTTTCGACATGTCGATCAGCACTTCGCGGCGTTCACCCGGCGCCAGAGACAGCTGCTGCACCGCCACCGGCGCAGGCAGGAAGCCCTGATCGCTGGCGATCACGTTGAACGGCCGGCCATCGCTGAGCTGCAGGATATAGCGCCGCGAGTTGGAGGCGTTGAGCAGGCGCAGGCGCACCCAGCCGCGCGACACTTCCACATACGGATTTTGCGCGCCGTTGACCAGCAGCGTATCGCCGACGAATCCGCCCTGTGACGGCGGGTCGTATTCCGGCGTGCCGAAGTTGTCGAAGCGTTTGTCCTGGATGATCAGCGGGAAATCGTCGACGCCGTAGTGATTGGGCAGCGGCAACGCCTTGCTGACCTCGTCCTCCACCAGCCACAGCCCGGTCAGGCCATTGTAGACGTGCGGCGCCATGCGGTTCGGCGTATTGGCGTGATACCAGCAGGTGGCCGCAGCCTGGCGGATCGGCAACACCGGCGACCAGTCGACATTGGGCGACATCATGCGCGGCGCGCCGCCCATCAGGGTGCCCGGCAGTTGGAGACCGCTGACGGTCATCGCCACCGGCTCCGGCAGGCGGTTGCTGTAGATCAGTTTGACGTCGTCGCCGCTGTAAACCCGCACCGTCGGCCCAAGGTACATGCCGTTAATGCCCCATACCGACGCCTTGCGGTTTTCCATAAACGCCCAATGAGCGCGCTGCAGGGTTAAAAACAGCGGCTGGCCACGGCGGGATTCCAACAGCGGCGGGATAGGTAAAGGGGTCTGCGTTCCGCTCGCCTCAGCCCTCAGCGGCACGGCTCCCGCGCACAGCGCCAGGCCCGATGCCTGTATAAACTGACGTCGACTGAGTGACATATTTTCTCCATGAAAAGCAATAACTAAACCGTGTGCAAAACCCGGGCCCCTGGTAAGCAAGATTAGCAGGAGCCCGGGCGTTAACGGCGTCAGGCGCCGTTTAAAATTTCATTCTTTGAAGCCGGTTGGGAATATTATTTTCCGGCCGCGTTGCGCCGGGCGACTTCTTCGTCCAGTTGGGCGATTTTCGCCAGCATCAACGTATGACAATGGGCCGCCAGCTCACGCACATTTTCTTTGCCGTATTGGCTGACGTCGATCGGCTCGAGCATTTCAACGATCGCATGGCCGTTATTCCAACGGTTAAGATTAATTTTACCGCTGGTGGTGGAGACGCAGATCGGCACAATCGGCACGCCGGCGGCGATGGCCGCATGGAAGGCGCCGGTTTTAAACGGCATCAGCCCGCGGCCGCGGCTGCGCGTGCCTTCCGGGAACATCCAGATAGAAATGTCCCGCTTGTTAAATTGCTCCGCCACCTGGGCGATGGTGCCGTGCGCCTTGGCGCGATTATCCCGATCAATCAGCAGATTACCGGTCAGCCAATACAGCGGGCCAAAGAAGGGAACCCACAGCAGGCTTTTTTTACCCACGGTGACGGTGCGCGGCTGCACTATTTTGGCCGCCGTGACCATATCGTAATTATTTTGGTGGTTAGCGATATAAATGCAGTTGCCGTTTTTAGCCGCATCGGCCGGCACCCGGATTTCCACTTTCAAACCGAATAACCCGGACAGGCGGCCAAACAGATGACCGAAAGTTGCCACATGGCGGGGATCGCGCGGGCTGAACAAGCAGTACACAGAGCCGAAAATACACACCAGAATACAATAGAGAGTGGCGAGAACGGCACGTAAAATCAATAACATAACAACCTCATTAGCACACTGCCGACGCAGCCTGATTCGCTGCGCAGATTCCTTTACTCATTATTTGACTGCAGGGCGCGAAAGCGGAAATGGCGCCTGCATTTTTCGCTATTTTCCCGCCAGCCGACGATGCGCACAATAATTTTATGCGGGTAAATGTTAATTATTTGAAAATAACCGCCGACGCGGGAAATAAAGCGGGCGCAGCATGGCTGCGCCCCGTCTGATTATCTTACCGCAGCGCTTACTCTTCGCTGTCGCCCGCGGCCGCGGCGCGCGGCGGCGCATCCACTTCGACGCGATCGATGCGCTGCAGGCCACGCGGCAGCTGGGTCCCTTTGCGGCCCCGCTCGGCGCGGAACTTTTGCAGGTCCTCCGGCCGCAGCGTCAGCTTGCGTTTGCCGACGTGCAGGGTGACGGAAGTCTGCGGCGGCAGCACGAACAGCCAGGCCAGCTTGTCTTCCCCGGCTGCGGCCTGCGCCGCCGGTATGGAGACAATCTTGTTGCCCTTGCCCTTCGACAGCTGCGGCAGATCGGCGACCGGGAACATCAGCATGCGCCCGGCGGCGGTGATCGACAGCAGCATATCGTCTTCGCCGTGGATTTCCATCGGCGGCAGCGCCCTGGCGTTATCCGGCAGGGTGATCATCACCTTGCCGGCGCGGTTGCGCGCCACCAGATCGTTAAAGGTGCAGACGAAACCGTAGCCGGCGTCGGAGGCCATCAGCAGCTTCTGATCGTCCGCCGCCATCAGCACCTGCTCAATGGTGGCGCCCGGCGGCGGCGTCAGCTTGCCGGTCAGCGGCTCGCCCTGCCCGCGCGCCGAAGGCAGCGTCAGCGGATCCAGCGCATAGCTGCGCCCGGTGGAGTCGATAAACACCACCGGCTGATTGCTCTTGCCGCGCGCCGCGCTGCGGAAGCTGTCGCCGGCCTTGTAGCTCAGGCCGCTCGGATCGATATCGTGCCCCTTGGCGCTGCGCACCCATCCCATCTCGGACAGCACGATGGTTACCGGCTCCGACGGCACGAAATCGTGCTCGCTCATCGCCTTGGCTTCTTCGCGCTCGGTAATCGGCGAGCGGCGGTCATCGCCATAGGCCTGCGCATCGGCCTGGATCTCTTTTTTGATCAGCGTGTTCAGCTTGCGTTCGGACGCCAGCAGCGCCTGCAGCTGATCGCGCTCCTTGGCCAGCTCATCCTGCTCGCCGCGGATTTTGAACTCTTCCAGCTTGGCCAAATGGCGCAGCTTCAGCTCGAGGATCGCTTCCGCCTGGGTATCGGAGATGCCGAAGCGCTGCATCAGCACCGGCTTGGGCTCGTCCTCGCTGCGGATGATGTGGATCACTTCATCGATATTGAGGAACGCCACCAGCAAGCCTTCGAGGATGTGCAGGCGTTTCAGCACCTTCTCGAGGCGATAGTTGAGGCGGCGGCGCACCGTATCGCGGCGGTAGGCCAGCCATTCGGTGAGGATTTCCACCAGCCCTTTCACCTGCGGGCGGTTGTCCAGGCCGATCATGTTCATGTTGACGCGGTAGCTGCGCTCCAGATCGGTGGTGGCGAACAGGTGGTTCATCACCTGCTCCAGATCGATGCGGTTGGAGCGCGGCACGATCACCAGGCGCGTCGGGTTCTCGTGATCGGATTCATCGCGCAGATCCTCGACCATCGGCAGCTTCTTGGCGCGCATCTGGCTGGCGATTTGCTCCAGCACCTTGGCGCCGGAAACCTGGTGCGGCAAGGCGGTGATCACCGCGCTGCCGTCTTCCTTCTTCCACACGGCGCGCATGCGCACCGAGCCGCGGCCGTTCTGGTAAATTTTGCGAATTTCGTCGCGCGGGGTGATGATTTCGGCTTCGGTCGGGAAATCCGGCCCCTGCACGAACTCGAGCAGATCGTCGAGCGAGCTGCCCGGTTTGTCGATCAGGGCCACGGCGGCGGCGGCCACTTCGCGCACGTTGTGCGGCGGAATGTCGGTGGCCATGCCGACGGCGATGCCGGTGGTGCCGTTAAGCAGGATGTTCGGCAGGCGCGCCGGCAACATCTTCGGCTCCTGCAGGGTGCCGTCGAAGTTAGGCACCCAGTCGACGGTGCCCTGGCCCAGCTCGGCCAGCAGCACTTCCGCATATTTCGACAGGCGCGATTCGGTATAACGCATGGCGGCGAACGACTTGGGATCGTCCGGCGCCCCCCAGTTCCCCTGGCCGTCTACCAGCGGATAGCGATACGAGAACGGCTGAGCCATCAGCACCATGGCTTCGTAACAGGCGCTGTCGCCGTGCGGGTGGTATTTACCCAGCACGTCGCCCACGGTACGGGCGGATTTTTTGAATTTGGCGCTGTTGTTCAGCCCCAGCTCAGACATGGCGTAGATGATGCGGCGTTGTACCGGCTTCAAACCGTCGCCAATGTACGGCAACGCCCGATCCATGATGACGTACATGGAATAGTTCAGATAGGCGTTTTCAGTGAATGTGTGCAGCGGTAAACGCTCTACACCGTCATGAGTCAGATCACTCATTACTCAATTATCCTCAGACCGTGGCTTGGCAATCCCTGGACGACAATGGGCATAGCTTGTCGATTCTGCCCGCGATAGTAACCCATCTGCGGGGTGGCTGTCACAGCTGGCGCAAGGATCGCCGGCTGAAGCCGATTCAGCCGCTAAGTTTATGCAACATTTCGCCGCCTGACGGCGCTTTTATTGACTCACAGTCAACACTGTTGTGCGCTGGATCGCATTTTTACCTGCTTGGCTAACGATTACACTCTCTTTCAGCGCAATGTTTTCCGCCCGTTAACGCGGAGAACATGACATATCTTAACTCTGACAGGAGCCGCGAAAGATGAGCAATATCCTGATTATCAATGCTAAAAAACAATTCGGCCATTCAAATGGCGAACTCAACCAAACCCTGAGCGACGTGGCGGAAAGCTTCCTGCGCGACGTGCAGCACGATGTGCAGGTTACCGTAGTCGACGACGGCTATGACATCGAGGCCGAGGTGCAGAAATACCTGTGGGCCGACGTGGTGGTCTACCAGATGCCGGGCTGGTGGATGGGTGAGCCGTGGATCCTGAAAAAATACCTCGATGAGGTGTTCACCGCCGGGCACGGCAGCCTGTACGCCAGCGACGGTCGCACCCGCTCCGACGCCAGCAAGAAATACGGCTCGGGCGGCCTGATCCAGGGCAAGAAATACATGCTGAGCCTGACCTGGAACGCCCCGCTGGAAGCCTTTACCGACCCCGACCAGTTCTTCCACGGCGTGGGCGTCGACGGCGTTTACCTGCATTTCCACAAGGCGAATCAGTTCCTGGGTATGGAAGCGCTGCCGACCTTTATCTGTAACGACGTGATTAAACAACCGGATATCGACGGCGATATCGCACGTTATCGCGCGCACCTGACGGAAATTTTTGCTTAAATCACATTAGGCACGTTAATCAATGAGGTAGTGATGATCACCGTAATTGCAGAAATCAAAACCAAACCGGGCCAGCGTGAAACGGTACTGAAAGCGATCGAGAAACTGGTGCCGCTGGTGTTGGCGGAAGACGGCTGCGGCGAATACACGCCGATGGTCGACAGCCATACCCAGGCGCCGTGGCAGAAGCTGTCGCCGGATTCGGTGTTCATGCTGGAAAAATGGCAAAGCCAGGCGCACCTGGAAAAACACCTGCAGATCGATCACATGCTCAAGCACCGTGACGTCATCAAAGACAGCGTGCTGGACACCACCATCTACGTGCTGGATAACGCACTGTAATCGGCCTACAGCGTCTGCGCGTCGATGTGCGCGCTGACGTAGTCCAAAAAGCAGGTAATACGCGCCGCCAGCTGGGTGTTGCGGTAATACACCGCATTGATCGGCTGGCGCACGTCCAGCGTATCCCGTTCCAGCAGCGGCACCAGCCGCCCGTTTTGCCGATCGTCGCGCGTCATGAAATCCGCCAACTGCACGATCCCCGCGTCTCGCAGCGCCAGCTGCCGCAGCGTCTCGCCGCTGGAGGCGGACAGGGTCGGTTCGATGGTGAAATGCTGCGCCTGCCGGGTCCGCAGCGGCCACTGATTCAGCGATTCCGGTTGGGTGAACCCCAGCAGGCTGTGCTGATGCAGCTCATCCACGCTGTGCGGCGTGCCGTGCCGCGCCAGGTAGCCCGGGCTGGCGAGAATGCGCAACCAGCTCGATCCCAGCAGCCGGGCGTGGATGGTCGAATCGCGCAGCGCGCCGATGCGGATGGCGATATCGGTGCGTTTCTCCAGCAGATCGATGATCAGATTGTCGGTATTCAGCTCCAGCTCAATCTGCGGAAAGCTCTGGCGAAAGCCCGCCACCAGCGGCACGATCACGTGTTCCATAAAAGGCGCGGCGGCGTTGACCCGCAGCCGCCCGGCCGGGATCAGCCGGCGCAACGCCATCTGCTCTTCGGCGTTCTCCACCGAACGGATAATCTCGCGGGCGTGATTGAGGAAGCTCTGCCCCTCTTCGGTCAGCTCGAGCCGGCGCGTGGTGCGGCGCATCAGCGTGGTGTCGAGCTTCTTTTCCAGACGGCTGAGCGCGCGGCTGATGCCGGAGGTGGTTTGGCCGAGCAGCTCGGCTGCGGAGGTGATGGAGCCGCTGTCGACCACCGAGGTGAACGCCAGCAATTCTTCGAGGGTGATCTTCATGCATTCCGCCCATGGTTATCGGGCGCCGCATGCAACGCCCTGCGGGAAGCGGGCCCGATCGGGAAACCGGGCCCGGGAACGGCTCAGACCGACAGTTCGGCCATGTCGCCCTTATCCTGCAGCCAGTTGCGGCGGTCTTCCGAACGCTTCTTGGCCAGCAGCATGTCCATCACCGCCAGCGTTTGATCCACGTCGTCGTCGCTCACCGTCAACTGCACCAGACGGCGAGTATTCGGATCCAGCGTGGTTTCGCGCAGCTGCAGCGGGTTCATCTCACCCAGACCTTTAAAGCGCTGAACGTTAGGCTTGCCCTTTTTGCGCTTCAGCTGTTCCAGCACGCCGGCTTTTTCTTCTTCATCCAGCGCGTAGAACACCTCTTTGCCGAGATCGATGCGATACAGCGGCGGCATCGCCACATACACGTGGCCGCCTTTCACCAGCGAACGGAAATGACGCACGAACAGCGCGCACAGCAGCGTGGCGATGTGCAGACCGTCGGAGTCGGCATCCGCCAGGATGCAGATTTTGCCGTAGCGCAGTTGGCTGAGATCTTCGCTGTCCGGATCGATGCCGATCGCCACGGAAATGTCGTGCACCTCCTGCGAGGCCAGCACTTCGTCGGAGGAGACCTCCCAGGTGTTCAGGATTTTGCCTTTCAGCGGCATGATCGCCTGATATTCGCGATCGCGCGCCTGCTTGGCCGAGCCGCCCGCCGAGTCCCCTTCCACCAGGAACAGTTCGGTCATGCTCAGATCCTGCGAGGTGCAGTCCGCCAGCTTGCCCGGCAGCGCCGGCCCGCTGGTCAGCTTCTTGCGCACCACCTTCTTGGCGGCGCGCAGACGGCGCTGGGCGCTGGAGATCGCCAACTCGGCCAGCTGTTCCGCCGCCTGGACGTTCTGGTTCAGCCACAGGCTGAAGGCGTCTTTAACCACGCCGGAAACGAAGGCCGCGCATTGGCGCGACGACAGGCGTTCTTTGGTCTGGCCGGCGAACTGCGGATCCTGCATCTTCACCGACAGCACGTAGGCGCAGCGGTCCCAGATATCCTCCGCCGACAGCTTCACGCCGCGCGGCAGAATGTTGCGGAATTCGCAGAACTCGCGCATCGCGTCCAGCAACCCCTGGCGCAGGCCGTTGACGTGGGTGCCGCCCTGCATGGTCGGGATCAGGTTGACGTAGCTTTCGGTCAGCAGCTCGCCGCCTTCCGGCAGCCACAGCAGCGCCCAGTCCACCGCCTCGGTGTCGCCGGCGAAGTTGCCGACGAACGGCGCCTCCGGCAGGGTGATCAGGCCGTTGACCGCTTCCATCAGGTAATCGGTCAGGCCGTCCTGATAGCACCAGCGCTGCTCGGTGTTGTTCACCTTGTCGATAAAGTAGATCTCGACGCCGGGGCACAGCACCGCTTTGGCTTTCAGCAGGTGGCTCAGGCGCGAAACCGAGAAGCGCGGGCTGTCGAAGAACTGCCCGTCGGGCCAGAAGTGGACGCTGGTGCCGGTATTGCGTTTGCCGCAGGTGCCGGTCACCGTCAGGTCCTGCACCTTGTCGCCGTTTTCGAAGGCGATGCCGTAGACGTTGCCGTCGCGGCGCACGCTGACCTCGACCCGCGTCGACAGGGCGTTGACCACCGAAATCCCCACGCCGTGCAGGCCGCCGGAGAACTGGTAGTTTTTATTCGAGAATTTGCCGCCGGCGTGCAGCCGGCACAGGATCAGCTCAACCGCAGGCACGCCCTCTTCCGGGTGGATATCCACCGGCATGCCGCGACCGTCGTCGATCACTTCCAGCGACTGATCGGCGTGCAGAATCACGTCGATGCGCTTGGCGTGGCCGGCCAGGGCTTCATCGACGCTGTTATCGATCACCTCTTGTCCGAGGTGGTTTGGACGCGTCGTGTCGGTATACATGCCGGGACGACGGCGCACTGGTTCTAGACCGCTGAGTACTTCAATGGCATCAGCGTTATAGCTGGATTGAGTCATCGTTGATTATTTTTTCGTGGTTAAAGGAAGGTGCCGGAACCGTCTGCTCAGACGGCGTTTAGCCCTAAAAAATCCACAATCTGGGGGAAGTAGTGCTCGAAACCGACGAAGGCGTGGTTTCCACCCGACTCCACCGTTTGCCGGCACGCGGTGTAATAGGCCACCGCCTGTCCGTAATCGAGAATTTCATCGCCCGTTTGTTGCAGCAACCAGATTAAATCCGGCGACTCCAAGGGATCGATCTGCATCACTTTCAGATCGTAAACGTGACGTGACTCTAACACATATTGCTGGCCGGTGTAGGGGTTCTCGTTTTCGCCAAGGTAGTCAATCAGCAGCTCAAACGGCTTCACCGCAGGGTTAACCACTACTGCCGGCAGTGAAAAACACTGCGAAAGCCAGGTGGCGTAGTAGCCGCCCAGCGAAGAGCCGACCACGCCCAGCGTCTGCCCGGCGCGTTCCATCACCAGATTTTCCAACATTTCGGCGGCTTCCGCCGGGAATGCCGGCAGCTGCGGCACCAGCATCTCGATAGTCGGATGATGCTCGGCCAGCCAGGCCTTGAAGGCGGTCGCCTTGGCCGACTGCGGCGAACTGTTGAAACCGTGCAGATAAAGTAGCGTAGACATCAGTACCCATCCGAATCCATGTCGGGGCGGAAATCGTCGTTCTCCAGCCGGAATACCTGCGTTTCGACCCGGCCGTCCGGCAGCAGGTCGAGGTAACGCCAGCCGGGAGAAACCTCGTCGATGGTAAAATTAGTGCAGTGCGGCTTGAATTGCACGCAGGTGGACGGCGTCGCCAACAGGCGGCGGCCCTGCCATTCGAGGTCCAGATCCTGGTGAATATGCCCGCAGACCAGGGTATTCACCTTGGGATAGCGCAGCAGGATCGCCCCCAGCATGTGCGGGTTGCGCAGGCTGTGCTGATCGAGCCAGGTACAGCCGGAAGGCAACGGGTGATGGTGCAGCAGCAGCAGAGTATAACGCTCTGGGTGGGCCTGCAGGCAGCGCTCCATCCACTCGAGCTGATACTCGCTCAGTTCGCCGTGCGGCACGCCGAACACCTGGCTGTCGAGCAGCAGCACCTGCCATTTATCGCCCAGCAGCACGTGCTTGGAGGGCGCGATGCCGGCGGCGGCCAGCGCGTCGACCATCGCCGGCTGGAAATCGTGATTGCCCGGCAGCCAGACGCAGGGCGCCGGCAACCTGGCGATACCCTCGGCAAAGTGCCGATACGCAGCCTGTGAATGGTCCTGCGCCAAATCGCCGGTGGCGACGATGAGATCGACCTCGCGCCGCTGCGCCTGGACGGCGTCCAGCACCGCATGGTAGCTGCGATAGGTATTGATGCCGAGCAGGGTCTCATTTTCGCCGGCAAAAAGGTGGGTATCTGTTATTTGTAGGATCCTGACCGTGTTCCCACTCGCCACGGGCAGTCTAAACAGGCTTTCCAAATGGTGTCCTTTGTTATTTCAGTCTGTCTAACAAACCGGAACCGCCATCGCTCCATGCGCCAAGCAGTAGCGCAACCAATCAGCAAGAAACTGGTTAATTTGATGCTTTTCGTCGCGTTGATGCAACTTTTTATTAGGATAATCATAACGCGCTTTAAAGCGATAGATCTGCTGAGTGGAACACACTTCCGCAACCATGGCGTCATGATACAGCCGCACCGTCATGGCCGGCAGGCTCCAGTAGCTGACGGCGGGAAAGGTCTGTTCGATCTCCACCAGCGAGGTATAGCGCGTAGACTCGACGAGGGTCAGACGATAGTGGGCGCCATTCACCTGATAAGTCGCCGTTTCACCCACTTCGTCGTTGCGCGGCAGCAAGCGGCGCAATTGCGCGAAGTTGGTTTCGCACAACCGCATCATTTCGGGGAAATCAGGGGTATAGCGTTGTTTCATTAGTTGGCCCACTCTTTTCTTAGCGATTCATGGTGCAACGCCAGCCATTGCAATGCAATCACCGATGCGGCGTTATCGATCGCGCCTTCTTCAACCCAGCGATAAGCCTGTTCGCGGCTGACCACGTGGACGCGGATGTCTTCATTTTCTTCCTCCAGTCCATGGATGCCCTCGGCGGTGGCGGCGTCGACCTCGCCGACCATGATCGACAGGCGCTCGCTGGTGCCCCCCGGGCTGGCCAGATAGCTCAACACCGGCTTGCAGCGGCCGACCGCCACGCCGGCTTCTTCTTCGGCTTCTCGGCGGCACACGTCTTCGACGCTCTCGCCGGTTTCGATCATACCCGCCACCATTTCCAGCAGCCAGGGGGAATTACTGGTATCGACCGCGGCGATGCGCAGTTGTTCAATCAGCACCACCTGGTCGCGCACCGGGTCATAGGGTAACAGCACCGCCGCATGCCCGCGCTCGAAAATCTCGCGTTTTATCTCGGGGCTCATGTCGCCGTTGAACAGGCGATGGCGGAAACGGTATAAATTGAGTGAAAAAAAACCACGGTACAGCGTCTCACGTGCAATAATTTCTACATCTTTTTTATCGAAAGTAACCGGCGACGGCTGTGAACGGCTCATAAGCGAATTCTCCTGCATGAGTATGCCGATAAAATAAACAGTTTTGATGACAGAAACGGCCGGACGATCTGCCGCAGCTTTATGATAGATTGTCAGCCATAATATCAGGTGCGGTCTGCGCGGCCAGTTGAACGGCGGCAAATGGGCGGCCTGAAAGGTAAAAGTTACGCCGGATGGCACATTCAGCCACCTGATGCGTACTGCAGACTCTGCTAGAATCGGCAACTATTTCGTCTATCGTCAGCGCTAACATAGCAATATTGCTGCACAACAAGGAATGCAAATGAAGAAACTGCTCCCCCTTCTTATCGGACTGAGCCTGGGCGGCTTCAGTGCAATGAGCCAGGCAGAGAACCTGCTGCAGGTCTACAAACAGGCCAGGGAAAGTAACCCGGACCTGCGCAAAACTGCTGCTGACCGCGACGCCGCATTCGAAAAAATCAACGAAGCGCGCAGCCCGCTGCTGCCGCAATTGGGTTTGACCGCCGGTTACGATTACACCAACGGCTATCGTGACAGCAATGGCGTTAACAGCGACGTCACCAGCGGATCGCTGGCGCTGACCCAGACCATTTTCGACATGTCGAAATGGCGCGCGCTGACGCTGCAGGAGAAGACCGCCGGTATCTCCGACGTCACCTTCCAGACCTCGGAACAGACGCTGATCCTTAACACCGCCACCGCCTACTTCAACGTGCTGAAGGCGATTGACACGCTGTCTTACACCCAGGCGCAGAAAGACGCGGTGTACCGCACCCTGGATCAAACCACCCAGCGCTTCAACGTGGGCCTGGTGGCGATCACCGACGTGCAGAACGCCCGCTCCAACTACGATACCGTGCTGGCGGCCGAAGTCTCCGCCCGCAACGATCTGGACAACGCCCTGGAATCGCTGCGTCAGGTGACCGGCGCGTTCTATCCTGAACTGGCCTCGCTGAACACCGATCGCTTCACCACCCAGCGGCCGGAAGCGGTGAACAACCTGCTGAAAGAGGCCGAAGCGCGCAACCTGAGCCTGCTGTCCGCGCGCCTGAGCCAGGACCTGGCGCGTGAGCAGATCCGCTCGGCGCAGACCGGCTATATGCCAACGGTAGACGTCAGCGCATCCACCGGCGTCAGCAATACCAGATACAACGGTTCTGGCACTACCGGCCCCGCTAATGCTCAGCGTTACGGTGATTCCGACGCGGGCCAGAACAAGGTTGGCATCAGCTTCAACCTGCCGATCTACAGCGGCGGCGCGACCAACTCGCAGGTAAAACAGGCGCAGTACAACTTCGTCGGCGCCAGCGAACAGCTGGAAAGCTCGCACCGCAGCGTCGTGCAGACCGTGCGTTCGTCGTTCAACAACGTCAACGCCTCGATCAGCAGCATCAACGCCTACAAACAGGCGGTGGTTTCCGCCCAGAGCTCTCTGGACGCCATGGAGGCCGGCTACCAGGTCGGCACCCGCACCATCGTCGACGTGCTGGACGCCACCACCACGCTGTATAACGCCAAACGTCAGCTGTCCGACGCGCGTTACACCTACCTGATCAACCAGCTGAACATCAAGTCCGCACTCGGCACGCTGAACCAGAACGATCTGCTGACGCTGAACGGCGCGCTGGGCAAACCGATTTCCACCTCACCGGATGCCGTAGCGCCGCAGAACCGCACGCAGGATGCCTATGCTGACGGTTATCAGGACAATGCGCCGATGCAGCAAACCGCCGCGCCGGCCGCCACCCGCGCCTCGGCGCCGGCGCCCGCCGCTGCCACTCAGCCAACGCGCAACAGCGGCAACCCTTTCCGCAACTGATGCCCGCCGCCTGATGAACACGGGGTTCGGCCTTCGCCGCGCCCCGTTTTTTTTTGCCTGCGTCACCGGTTCTGCCCGCCACCTCACAGCCAGACTCCCCGCCTGCGGTGGTATCATCTGTCCCATGGTTTTTCTCCGTTTAGGTGAGATCCGATGAACAATGCTGCAAGCTGGCGGCGACTGACTGCCGACGGCGCGCTGCCGCCGCAGGAACGCCCCGCGCCGGCGATTTACGCCTCCTGGCTGCGCTGCCGCAACCTGATGCAACCCGCGGTCTGGTCCCCCCCGCACCGGGCGCTGGGCGCCACCTTCGATTCGATCTGCCAGCGTAAAAACGACCTGCTGACCCTCGGCCAGGCGGCGCTGGAAGACGCCTGCGAATATATGGAGCCGCGCCGCTGCCTGTTGATGATCCTCGATGAAAGCGGCTGCATGCTGTGGGAGTGCGGAGATGCCCAAACGCGGCAAGGGCTGCTGCAGCTGGGGTTCGCCCCCGGCGCCTACTGGGCCGAAGGCCACATCGGCACCAATGCGCCGGCGCTGGCCGCGGCGGAGGGCCACCCGGTGCGGGTCAGCGGTGACGAACACGTGCGGCGAGCGCTGCACGGCTGGGCGTTTTGCGCCACCCCGGTCTACGACAACAGCGGGCGTCAGCGCGGCGCGATTGCGCTGGGCTGCCTGCTGGCCGACGGCGCCGCCGGCGACCTGTCGCTGACGCTGGCGCTCGCCCGCGAGATCGGCAATTCGCTGAACGCCGACGGGTTGCTGGCGGAATCCAACCGCCATCTGAATCAGCTTTACGGCCTGCTGGATGGCGTCGACGACGGCGTAATGGCCTGGGACCACCGCGGTTACCTGCAATACATCAACCAGCGCGCCGCCGGCCTGCTGAAGCTGGATGAACAGCAGTGTCAGGGCAAACCGCTGACGCAGTTGCTGACGCTGCCCGCCCTGCTGAAACGCGCCATTGCCCAACGCCAGCCGCTGCAGCACGTAGAGGTCACCTTCGAAAGCCAACGGCAGTTTATCGCCGCCCTGCTGACCCTGAAGCCGGTCTTCGACGGCGAACGCTGCAGCTTCATCGCCCTGCTGCACCCGCTGGAGCCTTTGCACCGGTACGTCAGCAGCCAGTTGGGGCGCGTCAGCCACAGCTTCGAGCAGATGCCCTCCGCCTCGCTGGAGATGCGCCGGCTGATCCGCTATGGCCAGCAGGCGGCGAAGGGCCAGCATCCGATCCTGCTGTGCGGCGAAGAAGGCGTCGGCAAAGAGCTGCTCAGCCAGGCGATCCACAACGCCAGCGAACGCGCCGCCGGCCCCTATATCGCCCTCAACTGCCAGCTGCTGCCGGAGGGCCGGGGGCTGCGCGCACTGCTGGGCAGCGACGCCAGCGAAGAAGAGGCCGGCCAGCTCAGCAAGTTCGAGCTGGCCAACGGCGGCACGCTGTATCTGGAACAGATAGAATACCTGCCGGCGGAGATGCAGTCCGCGCTGCTGCAGGTGCTGAAGACCGGCGTGGTGATCCGCCTCAACTCCAGCCGGGTGATCCCGGTCGATGTGCGGGTGATCGCCGGCAGCGCCGCCAACCTGCCGCTGCTGGTGCAGCAGAACCGCTTCCGCCGCCAGCTGTTTTACAGCCTGCAGGCGTTCGAAATCCAAATTCCGCCGCTGCGCCAACGGCTGAGCGACATCGCGCTAGTGGTGAAGCATCATCTGCGCGCGCTGGAGCAGCATTTCCAATGCCGTTTCAGGGTGGATGACGAAGTGACGGCCCAGCTTGCGCTGTACCTGTGGCCGGGCAACGATCTGGAGCTGAAGGGCGTGGTGGAGCGCGCGGCGATGATTTGTCACGGCCACCATATCCAGCTGGCGGATTTGCCGGCGCATCTGCTCGGCCAGCAGCCGCTGCTGGAAAGCGATCCGCCCCCCGCCATGCCGCTGCTGAGCCTGGAGGAGCAGGAGCGGCAGGCGATCCTGCTCGCGGCCAACGTCAGCCGCGGGCAACTGCATGAAATGGCGCAGCTGTTGGGCATCGGCCGCACCACGCTGTGGCGGAAAATAAAGCGGCATCAGCTTGATATCCGCCAGTTCAAGCTGCGCGCCTGAGCCCTCAGTGGCTGAGCTGCAGCACGCCGCACGCGGCGTCCAGCATCGCTTTCTGGCCGCTGCGGGTTTTGCTCATGCAATCGTGCATGCCGACCACCATCGGGATGCCCATCGCCTTGGCCAAAATGGCGCTGTGCGATAACGCATGGCCGCCGCTCAGGCAGATGCCGAGCACCAGCCGGCGATCGAGCATCACCACGTCGGAAGGCATCAGCTCATCCATCACCAGAATCGAGGGTTCGCTGAGCGCGATCGGCGGCAGCGGCTGCCCGCGCAAGTGGCTCAGGGTGCGGCGCAGCATGTCGCGCACGTCCAGCTCACGCGCCCGCATGTAGTCATCGTCCAGGGCGCGATAGTCTTCGGCGATCGCCTCCAGCTCCTGGCGCCACGCCTGCTCGGCGCTGCATTGGCGCTGGGCGATGCGGGTATAGGCCGCCTGCTGCAGATCGGGATCGTCCAACAGCATGCTGTGCGCGCCGAAGATCGCCGCCTGCGGTTTGCCGATCAGTGTGCCGGTGCGCTCCGCCAGCCGGTTCAGATCGCTCAGCGTATGCTGCAGCGCCTCGCGCAGCCGCTGCTGTTCATTCAGCACTTCGTCCGCGCCAATTCGCCGTTCGACGATCGTCGGCCAGAAGCTGTGCGCCTGAAACACCGGGCCGCTGGTGAGGCTTTCCGCCACCGGAATGCCGTGCAGCGAAGGCTGCTGCGCTTCGGATACCGTTTCACCAAAGTGCTGTTCCGCCAGCGTCTTGAACGTCGCCAACGCCCGATCAGCCTGCGGGCCGGCGGCGATCAGGCGAACGGTGTCGCCGTGGCGCACCTGCAGCAGCGCCAGCTGGTTGAGGCTGCGCGGATCGACGCACTGCCCCTGCTTTTCCAACACCAGCTCGGCGTCGAACGGCGCTAGCGCCGCCGCCAACCGCGCCGCCGGGCGCGCGTGCAGCCCATGCGGATTTTGCACCGTCCAACTGACGCTTTTGCCCTGCGTCAGCGGCAGAATCACGCTTTTCGCCGCCGGTGAAGCTTCGCCAAGCTGGGCCTGCTTGGCCTGCAGCGCGCCCTGCGCCTCCGTCGCCACCTGTTCCAGCGCCGCGCCGGAATTGGCGGCGACCACCGCCGCCAGCGTTCCCTCCACCAGCGGTGCGGCGCACAGCCGCACGCGAGCGGCCAGTTCGGGATCCAGCAGATCGATCGCGGTTTCCGCGCTGAGCAGCGCGCTGCCCAGATCCATCAGCACCAGGATGCCGGCGGCGCCGTCGGCCACCGACTCAATCGCCGCCATCACCTTGACGGCATCGGTGCCGATCGGGTGTTCCTCATCGTCCACCCCCGCCGCCAGCGCCAGCCGGCAGCCGTCGCCGCGCATCATCTGCTGCGCCAGCTGTTCAACCCCGCGCGCCAGCAGCGCGCTGTGTGAGACCACTACGATATTGATCATCTCGCCTCCTGCTATTGGCCGGCGACCTCTGCCAGCGTTTTGATCATCAGCATCACCGAAGTGGCGCCCGGATCCTGATGACCGATGCTGCGTTCGCCCAGATAACTGGCCCGGCCCTTGCGCGCCTGCATGGTGATGGTGCCCTCCACCGCCTGTTCGGCGCGCTCGGCCGCCCGCCGCAGCGCATCCGGCACCGCCAGCTGCTGCCGGGCGGACTGGCCGAGGCTCTCCACCACCGGCCACCAGACGTCGCACAGGGTCTTGTCGCCCGGCTCCGCCTTGCCGCGCATCACCACGCCTTCGACGCCCTCTTGCATCAGCTGGTGCAGCTCCGCCAGGTCCAGGCTTTGCTTGGCGTTCGCCGCCTGCGCCGCGCGGATGAAGAAAGTGCCGAACAGCGGGCCGCTGGCGCCGCCTACGCTCGACAGCAGCGTCATGCCGGTGTTTTTCAGGATAAAACCTATGTCCTTATCCGCCACCGACGGCAGCTTTTCCACCACCTTGTTGAAACCGCGGTTCATGTTCAGGCCGTGATCGGCGTCGCCGATCTCGGTGTCCAGCTGGGTCAGAAAGTCCCGCTGCCGGGTAAACACCTCGCCGCAGCGCAGCAGCCAGTCGACCACCTGTTGTTTGGTTAACGCCATGCTCCCTCCTCAGCAACCCCAACGCAGCGCGGGCGTTTTCACCGGCGCATCCCACAAGGACAACAGGTCGTCGTCCACCTTGAGCAGGGTTATCGACATGCCCTGCATGTCCAGCGAGGTGCAGTAGGCCCCCACCAGATTGCGCTCCACGATGATGCCCGCCTCGGCGCAGCGCTCCGCCAAACGGTGGTAAACGCCGTACAGCTCGGACAGCGGCGTGGCGCCCAGATTGTTCACCAGCGCGATCGCCCGGTCGCCGCGGGTCAGCGGCTGCTTGGTCTGCGCTTCATCGCGCCATTCGCCCTGCAGGCGGTCCCAGACGCGGATCGCGCGCTGGTAATGGCCGTGATCGATCAGCGTATGGAACATGTCGTCCACCGCCGCGTTGAGCGTGGTGAACGGACGCCGCGCAATGCCCGGCTCGCCGTGAATGCCGACGCCGAACTCCATCTCGTTTTCCGCCAGGGTAAACGACGGCTTGCCGGCGGCCGGCACGGTGCAGGCGCCCAGCGCGATGCCGATCGAATGGCCATGATTGTTGATGCTGTGGCCCAGCGTCACCAGCGCGTCCAAATCGTCGCCGCGCGCCGCTGCGGCGCCGAGCAGTTTTTCCATCAGCACGGTATTCGCCACCCCGCGCCGGCCGGCGGTGAACAGGCTGTCCTTGACCGCCACGTCGTCGTCCACCAGCACCGTCGCCACCGGCACCCCGCTGTCGTGCAGCAGCTCGGTCGCGGTTTCGAAATTCAGCACGTCGCCGGTGTAGTTCTTGATCAGCAGCAGCACGCCGGCGCCGCCGTCGATCGCCTGGCCGCACTCATACATTTTGTCCGGCGTCGGCGAGGTGAAAATCTCTCCCGGGCAGGCGCCGTCGAGCATGCCTTCACCGACGAATCCGCAGTGCATCGGCTCATGGCCGCTGCCGCCGCCGGACAGGATCGCCACCTTGCCCGCCACCGGCGCATCGGCGCGGGTCACGAACGCCGGCTCCCGATGCACCAACAGCTCGGGGTGCGCTTCCGCCAACCCCTGCAGCTGCTCGTCCAGCACCGACTCAACCTGGTTAATCAGTTTTTTCACGGTTAGTTCCTCTGTAGCTCAAGGAGCGCAACCCGCCGGGCTTTGGCCGGGTCGTATCAGGTCTGACTATAGGCCCTGAAAGCCGTCTGGCGAGCGGCAGGATATTCGTTTCATTTTGGAACATAACCGCACGGCAGACGTTTCATGATGAAACTATAGCGCCGGTTTTTTCGTCGCTAAAGCGAGCTGGCGCACACCCTAACGTATAGCTGCGTAAAGAGTGGATTCTGTGGGCGTTTCAGCTTTAATTTTGACCATGTTTCCCCTATCCTTAGCGCCACTACTGGGAAAGGGCGAAAACAGCCCGCATGATGGGATTGATAACGATGAAACGGACAAAAAACATCAACCAAGAGACGTTCCGCAAATCCTGGCGCAGCTACCCTGTGGCGCCCGTGGCTTTGGCGATCAGCGCTGTCTTTATGCTGGCCGGCTGCGAGAAGAGCGACGAAACCGTCTCCATGTATCAGAATGCCGACGACTGTTCGCGCTCGAATCCGTCGATGAGCGAGCAGTGCACCACCGCCTACAACAACGCGCTGAAAGAAGCCGAAAAAACCGCGCCTAAATACGCCACCCGCGAAGACTGCGTCGCCGAGTTCGGCGAAGCGCAGTGCACCCAGACGCCAGCCCCGGCGCAGGCGGGCATGGCGGCGGAATCGCAAAGCAGCGGCAGTTTCTGGATGCCGCTGATGGCCGGCTACATGATGGGCCGCATGATGGGCGGTTCCGGCTTTGCCCAGCAGCCGCTGTTCACCTCCAAAAACGCCGCCAGCCCGGCTAACGGCAAGTTCGTCGACGCCAGCGGTAAAAGCTACGGCCCGGCCACCGCCGGCGGCCGCACCATGACGGTGCCGAAAACCGCCATGGCGCCAAAACCTGCGGTCACCAACACCGTAACCCGCGGCGGCTTCGGTGAAACCGTGGCCAAGCAGACCAGCATGCAGCGCAGCAGCGCCACCTCCAGCTCTCGCAGCATGGGCGGTTGATGCATGAAGCGCGTTGCAATTACCGAGCGCCCGGACTGGCGCGAAAAAGCCACTGAATTCGGCTTCAAATTCCACACCATGTACGGCGAACCCTACTGGTGCGAAGACGCCTATTACCAGTTCACGCTGGCGCAGATTGAAGAGATCGAAAGCGCCACCGCCGAACTGCACCGGATGTGCCTGCAGGTCGTGGAGAAAGTGGTCAACAGCGACGAACTGATGGCCAAATTCCGCATTCCGAAACACACCTGGGAGTTCGTGCGCAGCGCGTGGCGCACCAACCAGCCTTCGCTGTATTCGCGTCTCGATCTGGCCTATGACGGCGTCAACCCGCCAAAGCTGCTGGAAAACAACGCCGATACGCCGACCTCGCTGTACGAAGCGGCCTTCTTCCAATGGCTGTGGCTGGAAGACCAAATCAACGCCGGCAAGCTGGATCCCGAATCGGATCAATACAACAGCCTGCAGGAGAAGCTGATCGAGCGCTTCGCCGAGCTGAAAGCGCAGCACGGTTTCGGCCTGCTGCATCTGGCCTGCTGCCAGGACAGCGAAGAAGATCGCGGCACCGTGCAATATCTGCAGGACTGCGCGCTGGAGGCCGGCCTGCCGACCGAGTTCCTGTTTATGGAAGAGATTGGCCTCGGCGAAAAGGGCCAGTTCACCGATCTGCAGGATCAGGTGATCGGCAACCTGTTCAAGCTGTATCCCTGGGAGTTTATGCTGCGCGAGATGTTCTCGACCAAGCTGGAAGACGCCGGCGTACGCTGGCTGGAACCGGCCTGGAAAAGCATCGTCTCCAACAAGGCGCTGCTGCCGCTGCTGTGGGAGATGTTCCCGAACCATCCCAACCTGCTGCCGGCCTACTTCGCCGAAGACGATCATCCGCCGCTGGATCATTACGTCACCAAGCCGCTGTTCTCACGCGAAGGCGCCAATATCCAGATCGTCGAAAACGGTCAGGAAGTGGCGCGCGTCGACGGCCCCTACGGTGAAGAAGGCATGATCGTGCAGCAGTTCCACGCGCTGCCGCAGTTTGAAGGCAGCTATACGCTGATCGGCAGCTGGCTGGTCAACGATCAGCCCTGCGGCATTGGCCTGCGTGAAGATCGCGAGCTGATCACCCAGGATCTGTCGCGTTTTTATCCGCATATCATCCTGGGCTGATCCGCGCTCCGCCAGTAAAAACGCCAGTCTCTGACTGGCGTTTTTTATTTACCCGACCTGCACCGACAGCATGCTGAGGGCTCCCATTTCCATGCCGTCGATCGGCACGCTCACCGTTTCCTGGCCGTCCCAGCTGCCGAGCACATACAGCAACGGCAGATAGTGTTCCGGCGTCGGGTTGGACAGCGCCGCGCCTTCGTGCTGCATAAAATTCACCAGCGGATGATTATCGCCCCGGTAAGCCAGATTATCGCGCACAAAGCGGTTGAAGGACTCCGCCCAGGGGTAAGGGCTGGTGTCTCCCTGCCACTTCACCATCCGCAGGTTATGCACCACGTTGCCGCTGGCGACGATCATCACGCCCTGCTCGCGCAGCGCGGCCAGCTTGCGGCCCAGTTCATAGTGATAGGCTGCCGGCTGGGTACCGTCTATGCTCAGCTGCACCACCGGAATGTCCGCTTCAGGGTACATCTTGATCAACACGCCCCAGGTGCCGTGATCCAACCCCCACTCGCCGAGGTCCGCAGTGACCTTGGCCGGCGCCAACAGCTGCTGCAGCTGCGCCGCCAGCTCGGGCGAACCCGGCGCCGGATAGCGGGTGTCGAACAGCGCCTGCGGGAAACCGCCGAAATCGTGAATGGTCTTTGGCTGCTCCATCGCGGTCACCGCAGTGCCGCGGGTGTACCAGTGGGCGGAAACCGCCACTATCGCCTTCGGACGCGGCAATGTCTCCCCCAGCGCACGCCATGCCAGGGTATAGCGGTTTTCTTCCAGCACGTTCATTGGGCTGCCGTGGCCGAGAAACAGCGCCGGCATGCGAGAGGTGTTCATGGGATTTCCTTGGTTAATCATCACGGGTTCTGAGGATTACATTACGCCCTTTGCCAGGCCGACGCAGCCGGATAACCCTGATGATGATCTTCAATAAATTTGAACGGTTCGGGCAATGGGAACAATCAGCCAAATCCACTCGATTTATGCTCTTACTCTGTTAGTATCGGAAAATAAATAATTATCATTAGCATAGAGGAGGCCACAATGTCGGTACCGCTGATCCTGACCCTGCTGGCCGGTGGCGCAACTTTTGTCGGCGCCCTGTTCGGCATCATCGGCCAGAAGCCGTCCAACCGAATGCTGGCCTTTGCCCTCGGCTTTGCCGCCGGCATTATGCTGCTGATTTCACTGATGGAAATGCTGCCTGCGGCGCTGCATACCGCCGGCATGTCGCCGATGCTGGGTTACGGCATGTTCATGCTCGGCCTGCTGGGCTACTTCGCGCTGGATCGCCTGCTGCCGCACCAGCATCCGCAAGACCTGCTGCAACAGCCGCTGCAGCCGCACAATCTGAAGCGCACCGCGCTGTTGCTGACGCTGGGCATCAGCCTGCACAACTTTCCCGAAGGCATCGCGACCTTCGTCACCGCCAGCGCCGATCTGGAGCTGGGGATGGGCATTGCGCTGGCGGTGGCCATCCATAATATTCCTGAAGGGCTGGCGGTCGCCGGCCCGGTGTATGCCGCCACCGGTTCGAAGACCAAGGCGCTGCTGTGGTCCGGCATTTCCGGCATGGCGGAGATCCTGGGCGGCGTGCTGGCATTCTTGCTGCTCGGCCCGATGATTTCACCGGTGGTGATGGCTTCAATCATGGCGGCGGTAGCCGGCATCATGGTGGCGCTGTCGGTGGATGAGCTGATGCCGCTGGCGAAAGAGATAGATCCGCACAATAACCCCAGCTACGGCGTGCTGTGCGGGATGGCGGTCATGGGGTTCAGCCTGACGCTGCTGCAAAGCGGCGGTATCGGTTGAGCCACCGCTAGCTCGGCCGCCGGGGGTGCGCCTGTCAAGCACGGTTCCACCGCGTTAAAACCATAAAAAAAGCCGCATTGCGCGGCTTTTTCATCATCGAAGGCTCGGGCCGGATCAGCTGGCTTTCTGCTCGTGAGACTGGCGGTAAGCCACCAGGTCTTCGATGGTCAACACCACCATCTCGTGCTGTTTGGCGAACGCGATCACTTCCGGCGCATGCGCCATGCTGCCATCGTCGTTGGTCAGTTCGCACAGTACGCCGGCGGGTTTGAAACCGGCCATCGCCACCAGATCGATGGTCGCTTCGGTGTGGCCGCGGCGGCTCAGCACGCCGCCCGGCTGCGCGCGCAGCGGGAACACGTGGCCCGGGCGATTCAGATCGCTCGGCTTGGCGTTATCGGCAATGGCCGCGCGGATGGTGGTCAGGCGGTCGGAAGCGGAAACCCCGGTGGTCACGCCCTGCGCCGCTTCGATGGTCACGGTGAAGGCGGTCTGGAACTGGCTGGAGTTGTTGGTCACCATCATCGGCAGCTCAAGCTGCTGACGGCGGTCTTCGGTGATGCACAGGCACACGATACCGCTGCCGTGGCGAATGGTCAGCGCCATCTGCTCAACGGTCATGGTTTCTGCGGCGAAGATCATGTCACCTTCGTTTTCACGGTTTTCGTCATCGAGCACCATCACGCCGCGCCCGTTGCGCAATGCGTCCAGAGCGCGTTCAACGCGTTCTACCGGCGTGCCGAAATCTGAAAGTAGCGTCTGATTCATGGTAAAAAACCTCATTAAAAATTATGGATTACCAGAACCAGGGCGATCTTGAGGAGTAGCTAGCAGTAGCTAAAAAAATAACGCAAGCGGGCACAAACCCGGCAGATACCGTTACTCTCTCCCATCCGGACTATAACCGTCGGCCCCGGAATTACACCGGATCTGCTGACCTCTAACCGGTCCGTAACGAACAGGCTGAGCGCTCGCGGGCTTTCACCGTAGAAGGTGATTTACCGCCGGTGGGGACTTGCACCCCGCCCTGAGAATAAGCAGATTGACTATAACGCTAATGATTAAATGGGGCAATTGGCAAAAGCACAATTCAGACAGGCGCGATGAATGCGGTTAATAGTTTATCCGGCGGGCAACTCGCATTACACTAGGCGGCAGCTATTAAAAACTCTGAAAGGGATACGCCATGATTGACCCGAAAAAAATTGAACAGATCGCACGCCAGGTTCATGAATCCATGCCTAAAGGCGTCCGTGAATTCGGGGAAGACGTTGAGAAAAAAATCCGCCAGGTGCTGCAATCGCAGCTGACCCGTCTGGATTTGGTCAACCGCGAAGAGTTCGACGTGCAGACCCAGGTGCTGCTGCGCACCCGCGAGAAACTGGCGCTGCTGGAACAGCGCATGACCGAGCTGGAAGGCAAGCTGAACGCCGCGCCGGCCGCCAAGCAGGAAGAAGAATAATATCGTCGGGGCGCCTCGCCGCGCCCTTACCGCTCGTTGGCCGCCGCCCGTGGCCAGTAACGCAGCGCCAGCCAAATCCCGGTGAACATGCCCACCGCATACAGGCTTTTCCAGCCGATAATCACCAGCAGCAGCAGACACAGCAGCGACCCCGTCGCCGCCATCAGCCGCGCGCGCCCCTGCAATATCCGACAGCCCGCCAGCATGCACAGCAGATAAATCAGCACGAAGATGCCATTGGCGTAGACCAGCAGCAGATCCAGCGGCAGCCTCAGCGTGTAAATCACCAGGGTGAACAGCAGGCAGCACCCCACCACCGCGCTTAGCGCGTTGAGCGGCACCTGGCCGGCGGAAAGCCGCGCCAAGGCGCTGGACGGTTTGTCCTGCGCCTGTGACCACACCAGCCGGGCGAAACTTTGGGTATAAATATTCACGCTGGCGAAACAGGCCAGATAGCCGATAACGCAGGCGATCCACAGCGCATGCCGGCCAAACAGCTGCACCACAATGCCCGGCAGCGACGCCGCGGCGGCCCGGTGCTCGCCGTAGGCGTGAAAATGCAATACCGCCACGGTACAGCCCCAGTACACCGCGCCGGCGACCAGCATGCCGATCAGCAGCGCCCGCGGGAAATCACGCCCGGGGTTACGGAACTCGGTCGCCAGATGGGCGAAGGCCTCCAGCCCGACGAAGCACCAAAACATCACCGCCAGCGCATGGAACAGATTGGGAGGGGAGATATCGTCAAGGGCGGGCCAGGGGATCTGCGCGGGTGATATTTCGCCCCGCCACCAGATGGCGGCCACCAACGCCACCACCAAAACGGCGATCAGCGTTTGAATATTGGCGCTGGAACCGGCGCTGCGCGTGCCCAGCAGCCAGATGGCGACCAGCGTGGCCACCTGCACCACCAGCAGGCCGTTGGCGCTCCAGCCGAACGCCGCCTGCCAGAAACCGGCGGCAATCTGCAGCGCGGCGGGCAACCCAACCGGGATCACCGACAAAAACAGCCAGGCGGTCACCTTCGCCAGCCTTGGGCCAAAGGCCAAACCGACGAAATGCGCGGCCCCGCCGGCGCTGGGGAAACGGCGCCCCAGTGCGGCAAAGGCGATGGCGATCGGGAATACCAGCGCGATCAACAGCGGCCAGGCCCACAGGCTATCGCCTTGCGCCACCTGCGCCGCCAACGCCGGTACGGCGAAGACCCCGGTACCCAGCAGCGAGGTGGACAACAGCCCAACGCCCTGCGCCAAACCTAAATCCTGCTTCAGTCCGCCCACTGGCCACCGCCGTTTTTAGCGGGCGTTAACCGCGCCCGTCTTTGATTGCCTTGATGATATTGGTGGTCGACAGGCCATCTTCAAAGTTCAACACTTTGACCTCGCCGCCGTTGGCCCACACTTCCTTGCTGCCGGCGATGTCTTCCGGCTTGTAATCACCGCCCTTCACCAGCAGGTCCGGCAGGACGTCGGCGATCAGGCGCTGCGGCGTGTCTTCTTCGAACGGCACCACCCAATCCACCGCTTCCAGCGCGCCCAGCACGATCATGCGGTTTTCCAGCGCGTTGACCGGGCGGGTTTCGCCCTTCAGGCGCTTGGTGGAGGCATCGCTGTTGACCGCCACGATCAGCCGATCGCCCAGCTTGCGGGCATTGGCCAGATAGGACACGTGGCCGGCGTGCAGGATGTCGAAGATGCCGTTGGTCATCACCACTTTTTCACCGCGCTGGCGCGCCTGCGCCACGGCGTTTTTCAGCTGGGCTTCGTTCATTACGCCAAAGCCGGTTTCGGCGCGGCCGCGCACCGCGTTTTCCAGTTCGATCGGCGAAACGGTCGACGTCCCCAGCTTGCCCACCACCACGCCGGCGGCGGCGTTGGCCAGGAAACAGGACTCTTCCAGGCTGTTGCCGGCGGCCAGGGCGGCGGCCAGCACGCCGATCACGGTATCGCCGGCGCCGGTCACGTCAAACACTTCCTGCGCCTGCGTCGGCAGGTGCAGCGGCGCCATGCCCGGCTGCAGCAGCGTCATGCCGTGCTCGGAACGGGTCACCAGCAGCGCGGACAGCTCAAAATCCGCCACCAGCTTCATGCCGCGTTCGACCAGTTCGGCCTCATCCTTGCAGTGGCCTACCACCGCCTCGAATTCGGACAGGTTCGGCGTCAGCAGCGTAGCGCCGCGATAGCGTTCAAAATCAGAGCCTTTCGGATCGATCAGCACCGGCACCTTGGCGGCGCGCGCCAGTTGGATCATGCCCTGTACCTGGCTCAGCGCGCCCTTGGCGTAGTCGGAAAGCACCAGCGCGCCAATCTGCGGCAGCGCCTGCTGGATGCGCTCAAACATCGGCTGCGGGTCGACGTTGGAGAAACCTTCTTCGAAGTCCAGACGGATCAGCTGCTGGTTGCGCGACAGCACGCGCAGCTTGGTGATGGTCGGATGGGTCGGCACCGAAACGAAGTCGCAGCGCACGTTGACTTCGTTCAGCTTGGCGCTCAGCGCCCGCGCCGCATCGTCGATGCCGGTCAGACCCACCAGGCGGGAATTGGCGCCCAGTGCGGCAATGTTCATCGCCACGTTAGCCGCGCCGCCGGGACGCTCTTCGATGGTATCGACCTTGACCACCGGCACCGGGGCTTCCGGTGAAATACGGCTGGTCGGCCCATACCAATAGCGATCCAACATGACGTCGCCTACCACCAGTACACCGGCGCGGCGAAAATCAGGCAGCGTAACTTTCATCCGATAACTCCAAAAAAGAACAAAATTTTAGTGGCGCAGATATTACCACAGACCTCCGGAATACCTGCAAAACGTATTAGCCCAGCCATTTGCTCCAGCTGGCGCGCACCTGCTCGCGTTCGGCGGCGAACAGCCCGCCGCCGACCTTGCCGGAATGCTCCTGCAGCGCCAGGTGGTGGATCGCGTCGCGCATGGTGACGTAGGCCTGGGTCAGCGCGCGCGCTTCTTCTTCCGGCATGATGTCGTAGTTGGCCATCAGCTCGAAGATGCGCACGTTATCCGACCAGCGCGTCAGGCGCGGTTCGGCGCTCGCATAGCCTAAGACCAGATATTGGGCGATAAATTCGATATCGGTGATACCGCCTTCATCGGCTTTGATATCAAACAGATCGCGTTGCTTGCTGCCCAGGTGGCTGCGCATCTTCTCGCGCATCTCGCGCACTTCGCGCCGCAGCGTTTCCGGCTCGCGCGCTTTGCACAGGATCTCGCGGCGAATGGCGTCAAACTGCTGATGCAGCGCCGGGTCGCCGTGTACGATGCGCGCGCGCACCAGGGCCTGGTGCTCCCAGGTCCAGGCTTCGTTCTGCTGATAATCGGCAAACGCCTCCACGGTGCTGACCAGCATGCCGGCGGCGCCGGAAGGCCGCAGGCGAGCGTCCACTTCGTACAGAATGCCGGACGAGGTGCGGGTGCTGAACAGGTGCATCACCCGTTGCGCCAGGCGCAGATAGAACTGGCGGCCGTCGATGCAGCGCTCGCCGTCGGTCATCACCTCCGGCGGGCAGTCCAGCAGGAACACCAGATCGAGATCGGAACTGTACCCCAGCTCCCAGCCGCCCAGCTTGCCGTAGCCGATCACCGCAAAACCGCGCCCTTCACGCTCCTGCAGGTGGGTCGGCTGGCCGTAACGGGCCACCATGTCGCCCCAGGCCTGCTGCACCACCGCGTCGATGATCGCCTCCGCCAGATAGGTGAGGTGATCGCTCACTTTCATTACCGGCAGCGCCTCGGCGATATCCGCCGCGGCAATGCGCAACTGCTGCGCCTGCTTGAACTGGCGCAGCGCCTCCAGCTTTTGCTCTTCGTCGTCTTCCGGCACCCGCAGCAGGTACTGACGCAGCTCGCTGCGGTAGGCGTCCGGCGCCACCGGCTGATACAGGGTGGCCGGATCCAGCAGCTCGTCCAGCAGCAGCGGGTAGCGCGACAGCTGGTTGGCGACCATCGGCGAGGCGGCGCACAGGCGGATCAAATGGCTGAGCGCCGCATGGTACTCCACCAGCAGCTCGAGGTAGGTGGTGCGGGTGACGATGCTCAGCAGCAGCTGCGTCAGCCGCAGCAGCGCCGTCGGCGCATCCTGCTGCGGGCACACCTCCGCCAGCAGGCGCGGCATCAGCTGATCGAGCACGTCGCGGCCGCGCGGGCCGATGGTGCGTTTGTCGACGTCGTGACGAAAATCGGCGATGGTGCGCAACATTTGCCGCCGCGCCTCTTCGTCCAGGTGCGGCGTCAGCGGCGCCAGTTCGTTTTCCTCCAGCGCATCCTGCCACAGGCTGTGATAATGCTGGTAATCGGGATCTTCGCCCACGTCGGGGGTATCGTCGCCGATCAGGTCGTTAAACACCGCTCTGACCGCCTGCATATGCGCCTCCAGCGCCGCCAGCAGCGCTGGCCAATCCGCCATCCCCATGCCCTGGGCCAATCGCGCCTGATCCAGCGCGTCCTGCGGCAGCGTCTGGGTCTGCTGATCGGCGATCGCCTGCAGCAGGTTCTCCAGCCGGCGCAGGAACAGATAGCCGGCGCTCAGCGCCTGCACCTGCCCGGCTTCCAGCAGCCCCAGTTCGCCCACCGCCTGCAGCGTCGGCAACAGCGAACGCCCCTGCAGCGCCGGCTCGCGCCCGCCGCGGATCAGTTGGAATACCTGGGTGATGAATTCGATTTCGCGGATGCCGCCGGCGCCCAGCTTGATGTTGTCTTTCAGCCCGCGCCGCCGCACCTCGCGGGCAATCATGCCCTTCATGTTGCGCAGCGACTGGATCACGCTGAAGTCGATATAGCGGCGGAACACGAACGGCCGCAGGGTCTTGCGCAGCTCCTGGCTGTAGGCGTCTTCCGCACCGCCCATCAGCCGCGCCTTCACCATGGCGTAGCGTTCCCAGTCGCGCCCCTGCTCCTGATAATAATCCTCCAGCGCGGCGAAGCTCATCACCAGCGGCCCGCTGTCGCCGAACGGCCGCAGGCGCATATCCACCCGGTAAACGAAACCGTCGATGGTCTGCTGATCCAGCGCCTTGATCAGCCGCTGGCCAAGCCGGGTGAAGAACTGGGCGTTATCCAACTGGCGCCGCCCGCCCTGGGTTTGGCCGTTTTCCGGGTAGGCGAAGATCAGATCGATGTCCGACGAAAAGTTCAGCTCGCCGCCGCCCAGCTTGCCCATGCCGAGGATCAGCAGCGGCTGCGGCGCGCCCTCGGCGTTGCACGGCGTGCCCCACTCGCGGCAGCAGGTCTGGTACAGCCAGTCGCGCGCGCTGACGATCAGCGTTTCAGCCAGCCCGCTCAGCTGCAGCAACGTTTCTTCGGTGGTGCACTGGCCCAGCGCCTGCGCCCAGGCGATGCGCACCAGCGTCTCGCGGCGGAACAGGCGCAATGCGCGCATCAGCCCGGCTTCGTCGCGCACCTCTTCCAGAGAGTCCTGCAGCCAGGCGGCGTAGTGCTGCCACTCGCCGGGCGTCGGCGGCTGCTTGCGCAGCGTCGCCAGCCACTCCGGCTGGCCGAGCAGCGCGTCGCTGACGAAATCGCTCGACGCCAGCACCCATTGTTCCTGTTCGCTGAAGGCGCACTCCGCGCCCCGAACTTCCCGAAAACGCTGCACAACCTGCTGTGCCTGAGCCTGTAACGCTGCTGAGAGTGGCGACATAGTGTATGACCCGTTCTGCGGCCTGCAGCCTGGCAGGCCGGCTCGATTAACGAAGCGCGCCGTTTAACCAGAATGGCGCATGCGATAAGGCCTGCTTGCGGCTGGCTTCATACCAGCCCTGGCGGCGTTCGGCCAACGCCAGCTGCAGCTCGCGCCAGCTGTCGATATATGGCCCGGTCTGTTCGTCGGGGTAGGCCCCGGCCAGCAGGATAAGCGCCGACACCTGACGCGTCAGGCGCGGCAGCTGTTCCTGGTATTCATCGTCGTTCAGCGTGCGGTTGAACGCCTCTTTCAGCTCGGCGGCGCTGCGCCCCAGCATGATGTCGCAAAAACGTTTGAAGGAGCCATCGAGCCTGGCCTGCGCCTTGGCATCGATGAATGGGCGCCAGGCGCCGGTCACCAGCCAAGATGTGAGCGCCAACTTACACTGCAGGTACTCTGCGCTGTAGCACAGCACCTGAGGTTGGGTGGTTTTATCCACCAACAGCGGTTCGAGCGCGGTCAGGCGGGCGCGCAGATCGGCGCTGGCCTTGCGCGGCACCAGGCCGCCGAAGACAACCAGCGCCTGACGGATCAGCGCAATCGCCTCCATCACCGAACGGCGCGCCTGGGCGTCGCCGCGCAGCCACAGCTCTTCGTGGTATTGCCAATGGCTGAGCGCCAGTTCGAAGCTGGCGATCATGCCCTGCTCGACGCTGGATTTGGCCGCCGGTTTCAGCACGCTCAGCGGACGGCGCTCACGCGCGGCATCGCCCTGCGCCAGGTGGTAACCGCGCGCCGCCTTGCTCAAGCTGCCCTGGCGCAGACCGCCGTGCTCGGCCAGCGCATTGGCCAGCGCCAGCAGATCGCCGGTGTTGCCCTGCTGGAGCTCGAGCTCAATCTCGCACAGTGCCTCGCTCAATTCACCCGCGCGCACCTCCCCCTGATCGAGGCCAACCTCAATCTCGCTTTCGCCGTAAGTGACCACCCACTTCTCCCGCGCGAAATCGGTACGGAACAGCGGCTGCAGCGCCTGTTGCAGCGCCGCGAGGTCGCAGCCCTCTGGCCAGATGTCGGCAGGGAACCGTTCCAGCGCCAGCTCCGGCGCGGCGATGGCGACGTTGTACTCCGGCCGCTGATGCAGGCCGCCCACCACCTTGCCGGCGGTTTTGATGGTCATTTCGTAGCTGTCGTCGAACCCGCGAATGCGCAGGCCCATATCCTGACTGCGCAGGAAATTGTCGGCGGTTTCGAAGTAAATGTTGGTCAGCTTCTGCGGCGCGGAATGCTGGTTCGGCCAGGCCGCCAACTGCTGCGGCAATGCGGCGACCGCCTCCGAAGTGGCAATAAATTTCAGTTCTATTTCAACGGTCATAAGTCTTTTACACCAATAGGTTACGCATTCACGTCTGGCGGTGCCGCACGGCCTTGGCCTGCCGCATGCCGCTCGATGACGCACTGTTGCCGTTATCTTACCGCGATTCCCGGCCCCTTAACCCTGCTAACTGCAGAAAAAACCTGTTACGTTATAAAACGCTGCGCAACTCACGGAATCTGCCACAGTAAGATAGTTCTCATTCCGGTTTTAGCGTTGCGTCGTCAGACTGAACGCTCTACTATCGTTCCATAAATTCACACAGAAACGATGAACTAATGCAGAAATTACGCCTGATTTGCCTTGCCGTGCTGAGCTTCAGCATCTCTTGGGGCGCACATGCCGAAGATAAACGCTATATCTCCGATGAATTGAGCACTTATGTCCATAGCGGCCCGGGCAATCAGTACCGCATTGTCGGCACCCTGAACGCCGGTGAAGAAGTCACCCTGTTGAGCGTAAATGACGCGACCCATTACGGCCAGATCCGCGATCCGAAAGGCCGCACCACCTGGATCCCCCTCGATCAGCTGAGCCAAACGCCAAGCCTGCGCACCCGCGTGCCGGAGCTGGAACAGCAGGTGAAAACCCTGACCGACAAACTGGCCAACATCGACAACAGCTGGAACCAGCGCACCGCTGAAATGCAGCAAAAAGTGGCGGGCAGCGACAGCACCATCAGCGGCCTGCAGCAGGAAAATCAGGAGCTGAAAAACCAGCTGGTGGTCGCGCAGAAGAAGGTTAGCGCGGTCAATCTGCAGCTCGACGACAAGCAGCGCACCATTATCCTGCAGTGGTTCATGTACGGCGGCGGCGTGGCCGGCGTCGGCCTGCTGCTGGGTCTGCTGCTGCCGCACCTGATCCCGCGTCGCAAGAACAGCAACCGCTGGATGAACTGATTTCAGTATCGTTCAGTTTGAATTCGGGCGCCTGTGGGCGCCCTTTTTATTGGCGCCGACATCCCGTCGCCAATTCATGTAATCTGATAGACAAAGCCCCAAAACAAATTCAGGAGTTAACAGTGCAGATTTACCTGGTCGGCGGCGCCGTCCGCGACGGCCTGCTCGATATTCCGGTGTTCGACCGCGACTGGGTGGTGGTCGGCGCCACGCCGGCGGAGCTGCTGGCGATGGGTTATCAGCAGGTCGGTAAAGACTTCCCGGTATTCCTCAATCCTGAAACCCATGAGGAATACGCGCTGGCGCGCACCGAACGCAAATCCGGCCAGGGTTACACCGGCTTTACCTGCTACGCCGCGCCGGACGTTACCCTGGAGGAAGACCTGCTGCGGCGCGACCTGACCATCAACGCCATCGCCCGCTCCGCCGAAGGCGAGTTGATCGACCCGTATCAGGGCGTGGCCGATCTGCAGGCGCGGGTGCTGCGCCACGTCTCCGACGCCTTTGGCGAAGATCCTTTGCGCGTGCTGCGCGTGGCGCGCTTCGCCGCCCGCTTCGCCCATCTGGGGTTCAGCATCGCCGGGGAAACCCTGGCGCTGATGCGCCGCATGGCGCACAGCGGCGAGCTGGCGGCGCTGACCGCCGAACGGGTGTGGAAAGAAACCGAGAAGGCGCTGCAAAGCCAAAGCCCGCAGGTGTATTTCCAGGTGCTGCGCGACTGCGGCGCGCTGGCGGTGCTGTTCCCGGAAATCGATGCCCTGTTCGGCGTGCCGGCGCCCGCCAAGTGGCACCCGGAGATCGACACCGGCGTCCACACCCTGATGACGCTGGCGATCGCCGCTCGGCTCAGCCCGGAGGTAGACGTGCGCTTCTCCGCGCTGTGTCACGATCTGGGCAAGGGATTGACGCCGAAAGAGTTTTGGCCGCACCATCACGGCCATGGGCCGGCCGGCGTGCGGCTGGTCGAAGCCCTGTGCCAACGGCTGCGGGTGCCCAACCCGGTGCGCGATCTGGCCAGGCTGGTGGCCGAATATCACGACCTGATCCATACGGTGAACAAGCTGCGGCCGGAAACCCTGCTGAAGCTGTTTGACGCCGTGGACGTGTGGCGCAAACCGCAGCGGCTGGAGCAGATGATCCTGACCAGCGAAGCGGACGCGCGCGGCCGCACCGGCTTCGAGAATAACCCGTATCCGCAGGGCGACTATTTGCGCCAGGCCTATCGGGTGGCCAATGCGGTGTCGATTAAAGAGGTGGTGGCCAGCGGGCTGCAGGGCCTGGCGATCCGCGACGAGCTCAAACGCCGCCGCCAGCAGGCGCTGAGCGACTGGAAGCGCACTCAGGATATTCTGCCCGATCAGGCATAAAAAAACCCCGCGCCGCGGGGTTTTTTATTGGCATCGCCGCTTACATGAAGACCATGTAAACCACGGCGGCGACGATAAAGCGATAGATGGCGAACGGCACGAACGAGATGCGTTTGATCAGCGTCAGGAAGGTCTTGATCGCAATCAGAGCCACCACGAAGGCGGTGGCGAAACCGACGGCGAACATCGGCAAGTCACCCATCGTCAGGAAGTGCAGGCTCTTGTACAGATCCAGGCCGCTGGCGCCGATCATCATCGGCACCGCCAGAATGAAGGAGAACTCGGAGGCCGCGTAACGGTTCACGCCCACCAGCATGCCGCCGGCGATGGTGGAGCCTGAGCGGGAGAAGCCCGGCCACAGCGCCAGACACTGGAAGCAGCCGATCATGAACGCCTGGCGGTAGGTAATGTCATCCAACCCTTCCGCACTCGGTTTTTTCGGCTTCAGCCATTCCGCCGCCAGCAGCAGGAAACCGCCGACCACCAGTGCGTACATCACGTTTTTCGGTGCGAACAGCGACTTGATCACGTCGTGGAACACCAGGCCCAACACCACCGCCGGGATCATCGCCAGCAGAATATGGCCCAGTTTCAAACGGCCCGCGGTCTTGCCTTCGTGCTCCACCGGCTTGCCGCCAAAGTGGATGCCGATCAGGCCGAACAGGCGGCGCCAGAACATCACCACCACCGCCAGAATCGATCCCAGCTGAATGATGACTTCAAAGGTTTTGGCCTTGTCGCCGGTGAAGCCCAGCCACTCGCCGACGATAATCATGTGCCCGGTGGAAGACACCGGCAAGAACTCCGTTAACCCTTCGACCACCCCAAGAACAAACGCGATAAACAGTGAATGCATGTCCGCCATGTGCTTCGATCACCCCATAAATTTACGGCTATAAACATAAAAAAGCGGCAGTGCTAAATACAGTGCCGCTAAAACAATTCTCAGGTTAAGACCAGGTTAACGGCCTTTCGTTGCATGCAGATGACATAAAAATCACGCAGGACGGGTGCCACGCTCAATGATGACGCCGACCCGATTGGCATGTGCTACAGCGCCCGGTTTGCTGACCTTAATACGGACCCAGGGGGAATTGAAGCGCTGGAGCAAAATTTCGGATATTTCCTCCGCCACGCGCTCCACCAGCGCGAAGCGGTTCGGTTCGACGTGCTGGATGATGGCTTCGCTGATGTCGGCGTAACTCAGACAGTCGTCGACGTCGTCGCTGGCGGCGGCGGTACGGTTATCCCAGCCCATTTCGATATCGAACACCAGCTTCTGGCGAATGCTTTGTTCCCAATCATAAACGCCAATGGTGGTAATTACGGTAAGCTCTTCAATAAATACGATATCCATCACGTCATTCTCTGTTTTTGGCCTTGCCGGATACCACTTCCAGCGGAATATGCGTATTATCCATAGATGTTGCGAGTAAAACGACCATTATTAAACGGAACCGCGTTATGAGTGCTACCGCGCTTGGCATGATTATCTTCGCGTATCTGTGTGGCTCAATTTCCAGCGCGATCCTGGTTTGCCGGATCGCCAGGCTGCCCGATCCGCGTGAACATGGCTCAGGGAATCCAGGAGCGACCAACGTCCTGCGCATCGGCGGCCGCCTGGCGGCGGCGGCGGTGCTGGTTTTCGATATCCTGAAAGGAATGCTGCCGGTCTGGCTGGCCTATAAGCTGGAGGTGCCGCCGCTGTATCTGGGCCTGACGGCGATCGCCGCCTGCCTGGGGCATATCTACCCGGTGTTCTTCCACTTCCGCGGCGGCAAGGGCGTGGCGACGGCCTTTGGCGCCATCGCGCCGATCGGCTGGGATCTGACCGGCCTGATGACCGGCACCTGGCTGTTGACGGTGTTGCTCAGCGGCTATTCTTCGCTGGGCGCCATCGTGAGCGCGCTGATCGCCCCGTTCTACGTCTGGTGGTTCAAACCGCAGTTCACCTTCCCGGTGGCGATGCTCTCCTGCCTGATCCTGATGCGGCATCACGATAACATCCAGCGCCTGTGGCGCGGCCAGGAAGGGAAAATCTGGGGCAAGTTCCGCAAGAAGAAGGCCGATGCGGCCGAAGCGGAAGAAAAGAAAGAACCCTAGAAGTAAAAGGCCGGAAATTTCCGGCCTTTTCTTTATCTATCGATCGGTGCGCTGCGCGAGCAGGGAGCCTGGCAAGGCGCCTCTGCGCTTATACCGCAGGCAGCTCCGCCAGCGGCCAGCGCGGCCGCACCGAAACGCTCAGCTCGGGGTTGGCGCCGCTTTGCAGCCGCACCAGGCCGGCGTAGGCGATCATCGCGCCGTTGTCGGTACAGAATTCCGGGCGAGCGTAGAACACCTCCCCGCCGCGTTTTTGCATCATCTCCGCCAGCCTGGCCCGCAGCGTGCGGTTGGCGCTGACGCCGCCCGCCATCACCAGCCGTTTGAAGCCGGTTTGATCCAGTGCGCGCTTGCACTTGATCGCCAGCGTATCCACCACCGCATCTTCGAACGCGCGCGCGATGTCGGCGCGGGTTTGATCGTCGCCGCCGTTGGAACGAATGGTGTTGGCCGCGAAGGTTTTCAGCCCGGAGAAACTGAAATCCAGCCCCGGCCGATCGGTCATCGGCCGCGGGAAGGTGAAACGCCCCGCCACGCCCTGCTGCGCCATCTTCGACAGCATCGGCCCGCCGGGGTAATCCAGCCCGAGCAGCTTGGCGGTTTTGTCGAAAGCTTCACCGGCGGCGTCGTCGATCGATTCGCCCAGCAGCGCATACTCACCGATGCCGGTGACGCTGATCAACTGGGTATGACCGCCGGAAACCAGCAGCGCGACAAACGGGAAGGCCGGCGGGTTGTCTTCCAGCATCGGCGCCAGCAGGTGGCCTTCCATATGGTGCACCGGCACGGCGGGCACGTTCCAGGCGAACGCCAGCGCGCGGCCCACGGTGGCGCCGACCAGCAACGCCCCCACCAGGCCCGGCCCGGCGGTATAGGCCACGCCGTCGATATCGGCCGCGCTCAGGTTGGCTTCCTTCAGCGCCGCCTGAATCAGCGGCACGGTTTTGCGCACGTGATCGCGGGAGGCCAGTTCCGGCACCACGCCGCCGTAGTCGGCATGCAGCTTCACCTGGCTGTATAATTGGTTGGCCAACAAACCGGCTTGATCGTCATACACTGCAATTCCGGTTTCATCGCAGGAGGTTTCTATACCCAGTACTCGCATTACATTTCCCATCATTCACGTGCGGCCGTCAGTTTATCACAATCGGCATCATTTTCCGCCAGCGCCGCGCATCTTGCCGCCACCTCGCCGCTATGTCGATGATTCCTGCGGTAAATGCCGATTTGATTAAAAACGAGCATTTTTTTCTGATTAGTCTATAATCAGCGCCCGATGCAAAATTGCGCACGTTTTACCAGGGCGGCGCAGGTTTCAATTTGCTGTGGTGCTTTACAAAGCAGCATCCGTTGAAGTAAAATTCCGCACCATTTTGAAAAGGCTGGCGCTTGGCCAGCAGCAAACCGAATTTTATTGAGGTGAGAGGCACATGCCGGTAATTAAAGTACGTGAAAACGAGCCATTTGACGTTGCTCTGCGTCGTTTCAAACGCTCTTGCGAGAAAGCAGGCGTTTTAGCTGAAGTTCGTCGTCGTGAGTTCTATGAAAAACCGACTACCGAACGTAAACGCGCTAAAGCTTCCGCTGTGAAACGTCACGCGAAGAAACTGGCTCGCGAAAACGCACGCCGCACTCGTCTGTATTAATTCTTCGGGGGCAACCCCGCCGCGTGAATTTCTGATTTTAAAAATCGCGCAGACCGAGTAGTTGCATACGAAGGCCGTGCTTTCCGAAAGGAATGCGCGGCTTGTTCTCGTTTATAGGCTAGTGAAGTAAGGGCTTATGGCTGGACGAATTCCGCGCGTATTTATCAATGACTTGCTGGCTCGCACCGACATCGTCGATCTGATCGACGCGCGGGTGAAGCTCAAGAAGCAGGGCAAGAACTATCACGCGTGCTGTCCGTTCCACCACGAAAAGACGCCTTCATTTACCGTTAATGGCGACAAGCAGTTTTATCACTGTTTTGGTTGTGGTGCGCACGGCAACGCCGTCGACTTTCTGATGAATTACGACAGGCTCGAGTTTGTCGAAACCATCGAAGAGCTGGCGACCATGCACGGGCTGGAAGTGCCTTACGAGGCAGGCACCGGACCGACCCAAATCGAACGTCATCAGCGGCAGAGCCTGTATCAACTGATGGAACAGCTCAGCGCGTTCTATCAACAGTCACTGCATCAGCCCACCGGCACGCCGGCGCGCAGCTACCTGCAGCAGCGCGGGTTGAGCGACGACGTTATCCGCCATTTCGCCATCGGCTTTGCCCCGGCCGGATGGGATAACGCACTGAAGCGTTTTGGGCGCGACGCCGACTCGCGCCGCGCATTGAACGATGCCGGCATGCTGGTGACTAACGATCAAGGACGCACCTACGATCGTTTCCGCGAGCGCGTGATGTTCCCTATCCGCGATAAGCGCGGGCGGGTGATCGCCTTTGGCGGGCGCGTGCTGGGCGACGGCATGCCGAAGTACCTGAACTCGCCGGAAACCGAAGTATTCCACAAGGGCCGCCAATTGTACGGCCTGTATGAAGCACAGCAGAGCCACCCTAACCTGCAGCGATTGCTGGTGGTGGAAGGCTATATGGACGTGGTGGCGTTGGCGCAATACGGCATCGATTATGCCGTCGCCTCGCTCGGAACCTCGACGACGGCTGAACATATTCAGCTGCTGTTCCGCGCCACCGATAACGTCATCTGCTGTTACGACGGCGACCGCGCCGGCCGTGAAGCGGCCTGGCGCGCGCTGGAGACCGCACTGCCCTACCTGAACGACGGGCGGCAGCTGCGGTTCATGTTTTTGCCCGACGGCGAAGATCCGGACACCCTGGTGCGCAAAGAGGGCAAAGCGGTTTTCGAACAACGGATGGAGCAGGCGCAGCCGCTTTCCACTTTCCTGTTCGAAACGCTGATGCCGCAGGTGGATTTGAGCAGCCCGGACGGGCGCGCCAAGCTGAGCACGCTGGCGCTGCCGCTGATTACTCAGGTGCCGGGCGAAACGTTGCGCTTGTACCTGCGCCAGCAGCTCGGCAGCAAGCTGGGTTTGCTGGACGACAGCCAGCTCGACAAGCTGATGCCCAAGCAGGCTGAAAATGCGAATACCTATCAGGCGCCCCAGCTAAAACGCACAACCATGCGTATACTGATAGGGTTACTGGTGCAAAACCCGCAGTTGGCTACACTTATCCCTTCGCTCGAGGGGCTGGAGCAGACCAAACAGGCGGGGTTGCCGCTGTTCGTTGAACTGGTGCAGACCTGTTTGGCGCAGCCGGGGCTGACCACCGGGCAGTTGCTGGAGCTGTACCGCGACAACAAATTCAGCCAGCAGCTTGAAACCTTGGCGACATGGAACCATATGATCGTTGAGGATATGGTCGAACAGACCTTTTTGGATACGTTAGCCAGCCTGTATGACTCGGTGCTCGAGCAACGGCTGGAAACGCTGATCGCGCAGGCCAGGACGCACGGCCTAAGCCCGGAAGAACGTGAAGAAGTCCGTTCGCTCAACCAGGTTTTAGCGAAGAAAAACTGAATACCAAACGGCTTAAGTGCCGATAAATGCGAGGGCAGAGCCCTGCAATATGCCGCCACAGTGGGCCGCGGCAACAACAAAAACGCCCCAAATGCTATTGTTGGCGGTTTCGCCGACCGACACCAACCCAAATACTCTGAAGTGTGGATACCGTCTTATGGAGCAAAACCCGCAGTCACAGCTTAAACTTCTTGTCCAACGCGGTAAGGAGCAAGGCTATCTGACCTATGCTGAGGTCAATGACCATCTGCCGGAAGATATCGTCGACTCCGATCAGATCGAAGACATCATCCAGATGATTAACGACATGGGCATCCAGGTGATGGAAGAAGCACCGGACGCCGATGACCTGTTGCTCGCTGAAAACTCGAACAGCACCGATGAAGACGCGGAAGAAGCCGCCGCTCAGGTGCTGTCCAGCGTGGAATCTGAAATCGGCCGCACCACCGACCCGGTGCGCATGTACATGCGCGAAATGGGTACCGTTGAACTGCTGACGCGCGAAGGCGAAATCGACATCGCCAAACGCATCGAAGACGGCATCAATCAGGTGCAGTGCTCCGTCGCGGAATACCCGGAAGCCATTACCTACCTGCTGGAGCAGTACGATCGCGTTGAAGCGGGCGAAGCGCGCCTGTCTGACCTGATCACCGGTTTCGTCGATCCGAACGCGGAAGAGGACATCGCCCCTACCGCCACCCACGTCGGTTCTGAACTGTCGACCGAAGAACAGGACGACGACGAAGAAGAAGACGACGACGACGACGACGCTGAAGACGACAACAGCATCGATCCGGAGCTGGCGCGCCAGAAATTCACCGACCTGCGCGATCAGTACGAAGCGACCCGTTTGGTGATCAAAAAGAACGGCCGCAGCCACGCCAGCGCAGCAGAAGAAATCCTGAAGCTGTCTGACGTGTTCAAGCAGTTCCGCCTGGTGCCGAAGCAGTTCGACTTCCTGGTCAACAGCATGCGCACCATGATGGACCGCGTTCGCACCCAGGAACGCATCATCATGAAGCTGTGCGTCGAACAGTGCAAAATGCCGAAGAAAAACTTCGTCACCCTGTTCGCCGGCAACGAAACCAGCGATTCCTGGTTCGAAGCGGCGCTGGCCATGGCCAAGCCATGGTCAGAGAAGCTGAAAGACGTTGCGGAAGACGTGCAGCGCAGCCTGCAGAAACTGCGTCAGATCGAAGAAGAAACCGGCCTGACCATCGAGCAGGTGAAAGACATCAACCGCCGCATGTCGATCGGTGAAGCGAAAGCCCGCCGCGCGAAGAAAGAAATGGTTGAGGCCAACCTGCGTCTGGTTATTTCGATCGCCAAGAAATACACCAACCGCGGCCTGCAGTTCCTGGATCTGATCCAGGAGGGCAACATCGGCCTGATGAAAGCGGTAGACAAGTTTGAATACCGTCGCGGTTATAAGTTCTCGACCTACGCCACCTGGTGGATCCGTCAGGCTATCACCCGCTCCATCGCCGACCAGGCGCGCACCATCCGTATTCCGGTGCATATGATTGAGACCATCAACAAGCTCAACCGTATCTCGCGCCAGATGCTGCAAGAGATGGGCCGCGAGCCGACGCCGGAAGAACTGGCTGAGCGCATGCTGATGCCGGAAGACAAAATCCGCAAAGTGCTGAAGATCGCCAAAGAGCCGATCTCCATGGAAACGCCGATCGGTGATGATGAAGATTCGCATCTGGGCGATTTCATCGAGGACACCACCCTCGAGCTGCCGCTGGATTCCGCCACCTCGGAAAGCCTGCGTTCCGCTACGCACGACGTGCTGGCCGGGCTGACCGCGCGTGAAGCCAAAGTGCTGCGCATGCGTTTCGGCATCGACATGAACACCGACCACACGCTGGAAGAAGTGGGCAAACAGTTCGACGTTACCCGCGAGCGTATTCGTCAGATCGAAGCGAAAGCGTTGCGTAAATTGCGCCACCCTAGCCGTTCTGAAGTGCTGCGCAGCTTCCTGGACGACTAAGTCCGGCCGTCAGCCAACAACAAAAACCCCGGCACGCCGGGGTTTTTTATTGCCTGCTATTAATCGCCGCATCTCACTCCAGAGCCAGAAACAGCTCGCGATAGCTGGCGGTAAGCTGCTCCAGCGTGGCGCGGTTCAATCCGCTGGGGTTAGGCAATACCCAGACCTCGGTTTTTCCCAGCATCATCTCCTGCCTGCCCCAGGGCGCATTTTTCACCCCGAAGGCGCTGCTGAACGCCTGTTTGCCGAGAATGGCCAACGCCCGCGGCTGGTAACGCAGAATTTTTTCCTTCAACGCCTCGCCGCCGCCGCGCAGCTCGTCGCGCGACAGCTCGCTGGCGGCCACCGTTGGGCGCGCCACCAGCGCGGTGATGCCGCAGCCGTCGTCCTGCAGCCGGCGCCACTGCTCAGGCGCCAGCTGGCTGCGGGTAAAGCCGGCCTGATGAACCACCTTCCAGAAGCGGTTGCTGCCGTTGGCGAAGGGATAGCCCTGATGGGCGGAGGAGAGGCCGGGATTGATGCCGCAAAACACCACCCGCAGATGGGGCGCCAGAAGTTCCATGAGTATCGCGAGTCCATTTAAGGGGATTTATAGCGGTTATCGCAAAATCCGCCAGCAATTACAACAGGCTAGAACTGCGCAGAAAAGCAACATACGGGCGGGTAACAGTAGACCTGCGCCGAGGGATTACCGTATAATCTCGCCGCTTGGCCCCTTAGCTCAGTGGTTAGAGCAGGCGACTCATAATCGCTTGGTCGCTGGTTCAAACCCAGCAGGGGCCACCAAATTTTAGTTTTAAAATCATATAATTAAGCCACCTATCAAGGTGGCTTTTTTGTTTGTCACTGCTTCGATGTCCCCTTTTCGTCCCCCAAAAAAACTACACACCCCCTTTATCCTATTTGGCGCGACATAATTCAGGTATGAAAAAACCCGCATTTCGCGGGCTTGTATCTCTGAGCTGGTCACATCCACATAACCTGTTGTTGTCCTTCCACACTGGCACCAACCGGATGCGGCGGCACTGCACCTACAGGAACGAATGAAAGAGGTGAACGAGTGGATCGGGGAGGAGGTGATTAGATTCGCGCCGTATGAATTACCAGGCGAATAAACAAAAGCCACCAGTTATTTGGCGGCTTAATTTTATCTTTCGCCTCGAGCTAGACCACATAATGCAATAGTTGCAAACACCAATAACAGGAAAATGCCAGCGCTTAAAATTCGCTGCCACCACTCATCAAACCAGAACAGCGACCCAAAAGCCGCAACAGAAAATATCCCGCTAAAAATCGCCTCCACAACGTGAGACAATCCTTTACCGAGCTTACTGCCCCAAGACTTTAGATAGCTCATGATTCACTCCTTCACAGAACATTTTCGATTTGCTGGAGTAAGCAACAAACGGTTCAAGATACTCCTCCGCAAGAAAATAGATCATGTCCAAATTTCGCGGGGTGAGCTTGTGGTACGTCGAGGGGTACTTTTCGCATAATCGGCGCGAAGACACGGCGGCTTGTTCGATAATTCCTTGCAGGAGAATAATGTTCAACCCTGCAACGGTAATACCTTTAAAAACCCATCTGAAAAGCGTACTACTGATAACTTTTTTCAAAATATGGTGCGTGATCTGTTGTACCAGAATGAACTGAGTCCCCATACGGCCCGCAGCATAACCTTCAGCAAGGTTTAATTTCTGTCCTAATGCTGTTTGCGTTTGAACATCCATCCGTTGATAACAGTCGCGAATGATGACGGTTATTAGCTCACGCAAAGGGGCTTCGATGCCATAACCAGCGCGAATAACCTTAATGAATCTTTCCGTTTCAAGTTCATTACGGCGCTTGAACTCTCCACTCCCTAACCCCGCACCTTGCCATGTACGGCGAACGCTATAACCAATGCCTTTTGGTAAGGACTCAACGCCCTCAAGAATTCCTTGCGCTACAGCTTTAGCATCCATAAAAGCCCCTTATCAGTTCCAAGCCCGTACCATATACCAATTTTGCCCAAAAATTCAACACAACAGCACCGCGCCCATATAGCTCCTAAGAGCGCCACGCCGTCATATTCTAAAACTGAGTGAATCCTTGGCTGTCATGGTTAATCGTCGTGATAGGCCGCTGGCTGCGATTATAAAAAGGGGTTAACACCGCTTGCGCGCAATGCTTTCCCCACCTCGCCTGCCCGCTTCATGTGTCGCTTTTCATGCAAGCGCATGATCCGGCGCGATCCGCGCCAGTGCTGGCGCTGCGGGGGTAAAACTCACACCGGATCATTATGCAAATTCATGCACCTAATGCATGCATAGGGTCCGAACAGCACAAAACCTTAATGACTAGTCACTAATTTAAGAATGCTGACATCTCCAAGGACTCAATGCCCGGTCTACTTATGTGGTTTAATTCACTTCCTGACCGTTACTATTTAAACGGACACTAACAACACGATCCTTCATAGGGCTATTTTTTTCATATCGCCACTTAGACATCGCTTTTAGCACTTCGCTGTCAAAAACACCCTTTGGTTCTGACTCGACAACACGAGCATTTTGGACCTGTCCGTTTACATCAATATCAAATTTAACCTTGACTAAACCGGTTTCTGGCTTGGGCTCCTCAGTTAGTTGATGGATGCCTGTCTTAGACGAAAAATTGGTTGTTTCGTTACTGTTAGAGCAAGCTGCGAGTATTAACGGCAACATTAAAAGTAACATTGGCCTTGCTACGGATTTAGTCATTTTCATTTACTCCATACATTGGTTACACAATGAGATAGTTCCTCACTTAAATTACCAAAATACACGAACAGTGAATATACCATCATTGCGAAATAACGTAACAAAATAGAACATAACCAAATAAATAAGGTGATTGACAGTTGTATTCCGCAGTTGTATAACTACAGAATACTGCATGGATGTACAGTTATTGTTTTTTATCAATCAATTATTAAACGTAGAAGGATTTCGATATTAGCCGCCTAATATAAACCGTCCAACTTTATGGGGTCAGTTCACTCAGGAGGTGGTCTTTTACTTTCTGGAGTCAGTAGCAGAAAAATAGCAGCAGCCTGCCACCATTTTCTTTCATTTCTCACCTCGCAACCACCCAATCGCCAAGCTAACCAAGAAGCCGGCAAAGAAGATCGCGATAGCCATAGCGATTGATTTCCACCACTCGTCAAACCAAAACAATGCAACAAATGCCGCTATAGAGAACAGGCCAATGACTATGGACTCCGCCAGGTCAGCAGTTTGCCGGCCAACAAATTTAACGAACTTCACAAGAAAGGATTTTAGCCAGCTCATGGTTAACACCTGCGCAAAACTGATTAGGAGAATTATTGATGTAGATGAGATATGGCTCTAAAAAGCTCTCAACGAGAAAATATGCCATATCCAGATTCATCCCCCTTATCTTGTAAAACGTTTTGGGGAATTTCACCTGCATACGCCTGGAAGCGAGCGCGGCTTCCTCAATCATCCCTTGGAACATAACCACGTTCAGAATGGCAGTCGTGCTGTACTTGATAAACCGCTTGTAGACGAGGCCGTAGCTCGCCTTGCGTATGATGGTTGAGGCTATTTTATTGGCAATGAAAAATTGCGTCACACTACGGCCCGCGATAAACCCTTCCGCACGGTTAATCTCACCTGCAACAGCGCTCTTGCTGCCCTCATCAAGTTTTGAATAAAAGTCGTTGATGACAATCATGACCAACTTCCGCATTGGCTCTTGCTTATCAACGGCTGAACGACTCAAAGAAACAAACCGTTCAGTTTCCCTAAAATTCCGCTCCTTAAGACTACTACCAGCCCCCCTGCCGGGCCTGGCTCGTCGCGTTCTGACGACATTTCCACGCGATCCACTTCAAACATGAGGCGCCGCCGCCGAGCCTCCCAGCGCAGCGCTCAGAGGCATTTCATCCACCCGGGTTTTGCCGCCGGTGCGCCAGCTGTTCGGCGCGCAGCAGGATTTCCTGCAGATCGTCCTCATCGATATCGAACAGCTCGCCCTGCATCAGCGCCTGATGCAGATCGGCGCGGGTGATCGACACGGCGTCGATCGGCAGGCTGGCCGGCTTGGCCTCCGCCGGCGCCAGCGGGTGCGGGTAACGCCGCCCGGCCAGGTTGTTGAACAGTATCGCCAGCGCCGCCAGCAGCACCGAGTTGAGCAACACCGGGTAAAGCACGAACTGATAGCCCATCTGGTGGATGCCCGGCCCGCCGAGGATGGCGGTCAGGGCCACCGCGCCGCCGGGCGGATGCAGGCAGCGCAGCTTGAACATCAGGCCAATCGCCAGGCAGGCAGCCAGCCCGCAGGCTAACCCGGGATCGGCGACCAGCAAGCCGCTGCTGACCCCCACCGCCGCCGCCAGCGTATTGCCGCCGACGATCGACCAGGGCTGCGCCAGCGGGCTGTTCGGCACGCCAAACAGCAGTACCGCCGAAGCGCCCATCGGGGCGATAAACCACAGGTTCACCTCGCCCAGAATAAAATGGCTGATCCAGCCGGCAATCATCAACCCCAGACCCGCCCCGATGCTGGAAAGCGCAATCTCTCTTTTACCCACCGCCAACGGGTGTGGCCACAGGCGCGCACATCCCACTTTTACCTTTTCTATCCACTGCGTTTTCATATTACCCGGCACGGCCAAATTCACTTGTTGGCAACAAAGATATCACATCATCAGCGATGGAATAACGCTGCGGGCGCTGCCGCAGCCATGAACTTTGTCCTAACAGATTGATCTTTAGCCACCCCTCGGCAATTATCAATGTTCCGACCCTAGCCTTGAGGAAAAGCCGATGTCTCAACCGATTGTCGAGCTGTATGCCGACAGCCAATTTTTCAGCCCTTATGCCATGTCCGCGTTCGTCGCGTTGACGGAAAAGAACATTCCCTTCAGCGTGAAACCGATAGATTTGGCGCAGGCAGAAAACCAGAGCGCCGCCTATGCGTCGCTGTCGTTGTCACGTCGGGTGCCAACGCTGGTGATGGGTGAGTTTCAGCTTTCCGAATCTTCGGCAATCACCGAATACCTGGAGGACATTCATCCGGCCCATGCGGTCTACCCGCGCGACGTCAAGCAACGCGCCAAGGCGCGCGAAATCCAGGCCTGGCTGCGCAGCGATCTGCTGGCGATCCGCGCCGAACGCCCGACCGAAGCCATCTTCGGCGGCGCTAAATTTCCACCGCTGTCCGCCGCCGCGCAGGAGGCCGCCCGCAAGCTGATCGCCGCCGCCGAGAGGCTGCTGAGTCACGGGCAGGATGATCTGTTCAGGGAGTGGTGCATCGCCGATACCGATCTGGCGCTGATGCTCAACCGGCTGGTGATGCACGGCGACGAGGTGCCGGAACGCATTCGCCACTATGCGCAAAAGCAGTGGCAGCGTCCCTCGGTGCAGGCCTGGTTGGCGCTGCCGGAGAAAATGCGCGGCTGATAAAAAAACCGGCGGCCACGACGCCGCCGTTCTCAACGCTGAGAAACAACATCACTGCTTGAGGGAAGACGGCTCACCATCCGGCGGGCAAATAGCCTAACAACGAAGCGATGGCGTACACCGCGCTGGCCAGGTACAGCAGCACGATACTGGCCTGCAGCAACGGGTGGGTGATCCAACTGCACTGCCAGCGCGGGGTTTGGTCGCCGTGCTTGCGCGCGCCGCGCAGGATCAGCATCGGCATGATCGACAGGATCACCCCGCTGAACACCCCGGCGAAGTACAGCGCGTTAACGAACGACACCAGCCCGCTGTAGGCCAATACGAACGGCGGCACCACCACCAGCAACAGCACGCCGAAGCGGCGCAGCGGCTGCTCGTCGTTGCCCAACCGGAACTTGTCGAAGATATTGGTCAGGAAGCTGCCGCCCAATCCCCAATAAGAGGTCAGCATCGCGCACAGCGCGAAGATGTTGGCGGAGAAGAACGCCCACTGCCCCAGCGCCTGGCCCCAGGAGATGGTCGCCACGTCGGAGATATCGTCCAGCCCGCTGAGCGCGATCACCGACATCGGCACCGCCGCCAGCAGCACAAAGGTCACCGCCATGCCGACCATAATCGCCTTCGGCAGCTGCTCCGGTTTGTCGGAAAAGCCGCGCGCCATTTCCGGCACGATGTACTGCGCAGAGAAGCAGAACACCACCACGTTGAACACCGGCACCATAAAGCGCCAGTCGCCGTCCAGCAGGTTGCGCATCTGGGTGGTGTCTTTCAGCAGCGTCGCCGCCACCAGCGCGGTCAGCATCACCACCATGCCGATGCTGATGAACTTCTCGCCGCGGCCAATCGCCTTCAGCCCGAGATACAGCACCCCCGCCGCCGGCACGAAAAACAGCAGGCTGCCGAGCGCCGGCGAAATGCCGAACAGCGACTGCAGCAGCTTGCCGCTGCCGGTCATGTAGGCGGTCAGCGCGCCGATGCTGTTGACGCACACCGAAGCGAACATCAGCCAGGCGCCCACGCCGCCGACGTAGCGCTTCGCCAGCCCGCTAAGCTGCAGGTGAGCGCGGGTGCGCAGCGTGGATTCGGCGACGTACAGCATGGTGATGGTGGTCAGCCCGCCGACCAGCACCAGCCAGAACAACAGCGGCAAAAAGCCGGCCTTGCTGGAGGCGTAGGCGATGGACAGCACGCCGGCGCCGATGTTGGTGCCGACGATCATCGCCACCCCTTCGAGAAAACTCAGCGATTTGGCGGGTGCAGGTGCTCGCACCCCGGCGGCAAGCGCCGGAGAAACATAGGTGTTATCAGAAGACATGCATCATCCTTTATCGCCCGGCGGCTGCGGCCACCGGGGCAGGTTAATTTCCCGGTGGTTAACAGCTCACATCGATACACAGGTATTTCAGCTCCAGATATTCTTCAATCCCGTAGCGCGATCCTTCACGCCCGAGCCCTGACTGTTTCACGCCGCCGAACGGCGCGACTTCGTTGGAAATCAGTCCGGTATTGATGCCGACCATGCCGTACTCCAGCGCTTCCGGCACGCGCCACTGGCGCGAGGCGTTTTGCGTGAACAGATAGGCGGCCAGGCCGAATTCGGTGTCGTTGGCCATGGCGATGGCCTCCGCTTCGTCATGGAAGCGGAACAGCGGCGCCACCGGGCCGAAGGTCTCCTCTTTGGCGAAGCGCATCTTCTGGGTGACGCCGGTCACCACCGTCGGCTGGAAGAACGTGCCGCCCAGCGCGTGCGGTTGACCGCCGGTGGCGATCTGCGCGCCCTTGATCAAGGCATCGTCGATGTGGCTCTGCACCTTCTCCACCGCGTCGCCGTCGATCAGCGGCCCCTGGGTGGTGCCCTCGTGGCTGCCGTCGCCGACCTTCAGCTGTTCGACCGCCGCCACCAGCTTCTCCGCCAGGCGGTCGTAGATGCCGTCCTGCACGTAGATGCGGTTGGCGCAAACGCAGGTCTGGCCGCTGTTGCGGAATTTCGAGGCCATGATGCCCGCCACCGCCGCGTCCAGATTGGCGTCGTCGAACACGATCACCGGCGCGTTGCCGCCCAGCTCCAGCGACAGCTTCTTGATGCTCGGCGCGCACTGCGCCATCAGGATGCGGCCAACCTCGGTCGAGCCGGTAAAGCTCAGCTTGCGCACCACCGGGCTGTCGCACAGCACCTTGCCTACCTGCGCCGCTTCGCCGGTCACCACCTGCAGTACGCCCGGCGGGATGCCGGCGTCCTGCGCCAGCCTGGCCAGCGCCAGCGCGGTCAAAGGGGTTTGCTCGGCCGGTTTGACGATGATGGCGCAGCCTGCCGCCAGCGCCGGCGCCACCTTGCGGGTAATCATCGCCGCCGGGAAGTTCCACGGGGTAATGGCCGCGCACACGCCGATCGGCTGCTTCACCACCACCAGCCGCTGCGAAGCCTGCGGCGCCTGCAGCACCGCGCCGTCGACCCGCTTGGCTTCCTCGGCGAACCAGGTGATGAACGAGGCGGCGTAGGCCACTTCGCCGCGCGCTTCCGCCAGCGATTTACCCTGCTCGGCGGTCATCAGCTGTGCCAGGTCTTCCTGGGCGGCCAGCACCTGGTCGGCCCAGGCCAACAGCAAGGCGGCGCGCTGCCTGGCGGTCAGCTGCTTCCAACTCTGCTGCGCCAGCTGCGCCGCGTTGATCGCCTGCTGAGTTTCTTCTTCGCTCACCAGCGGAATGCTGGCCAGTTCGGCGCCGGTGGCCGGGTTGATCACCGCTTCGCGTTTGCCGCTCAGCGCGTCGCACCACTCGCCGTTGATCAGGCACTGGCTGCGCAGCAGTTCGGGATTATTCAGTTTCATCGCGCGCACTCCTTATTGAGCCAGCGCGCGGGACAGAATGCCCAACGCCTTGGTGAACTGGTCTTCAGGAATGGTCAGCGGGTACAGGAAGCGGATCACGTTGCCGTTCACCCCGCAGCTCAGCAGCAACAGCCCTTCTTCCAGCGCCTTCTGCTGAACCTGGCGGGTAATCTCCGCCGAAGGTTTGCCGGCGGGATCGTTGAATTCGACCGCCACCATCGAACCCTGGGCGCGGATATCGGCGATCGCCGGGCTGGTTTTGCGCGCCTGCTGCAGCACCTCCACCAGATGCTGGCCCAGACGCTGCGCACGCTGGCACAGCTGCTCTTCTTCAATCACGTCCAGCACCGCGTGCGCCGCGGCCACCGCCAGCGGGTTACCGGCATAGGTGCCGCCCAGCCCGCCCGGCGCCGGGGCGTCCATCACTTCCGCGCGGCCGGCCACCGCCGACAGCGGCATGCCGCCCGCCAGGCTTTTAGCCATGGTGATCAGATCCGGTTTGACGCCGTAATGTTCCATGGCGAACAGCTTGCCGGTGCGGGCGAAGCCGGTCTGCACTTCGTCGGCAATCAGCAACATGCCGTGCCGATCGCACAGCGCGCGCAGCGCCTGCATGAAATCGGCCGGGGCCACGTTGAAGCCGCCCTCGCCCTGCACCGGCTCCAGCACGATCGCCGCCACCTGTTTGGGATCGATATCCGCTTTAAAGATGCGCTCCAGGCTGTTCATCGCGTCTTCGGTGCTCACGCCGTACAGCGCGTTCGGGTACTGGCCGTGGAACACCGAGCCCGGGAACGGCCCGAAGCCCAGTTTGTAAGGGGCCACTTTGCCGGTCAGCGCCATGGTCATGTAGGTGCGGCCGTGGAAACCGCCGCCGAAGGTGATCAGGCCGGGGCGGCCGGTATGGGCGCGGGCGATTTTGACCGCGTTCTCCACCGCTTCCGCACCGGTGGTGAAGAACGCGGTTTTACACGGGCCGGCGATCGGCGCGCGCTGGTTGATGCGCTCCGCCAGCGAGACATAGCTTTCGTAAGGGACTATCTGGTAAGCGGTATGGGTAAAGGCCTGCAGCTGTTTTTCAATCGCCGCGATCACCTTCGGGTGGCGGTGCCCGGTATTCAGTACCGCGATACCCGAGGCAAAATCGATAACTTCATTGCCTTCCACATCCCACAGCGTGGCGTTTTCTGCACGCTCGGCGTAAAAACCACACATCACGCCGACTCCGCGCGGAGTAGCGTCCTGACGGCGTTGGTTCAATTCTGCGTTGTTCATGCTGTTATCTCCGATCGGGGGCTTGTCAGACGTTTTGTTCACATTCGTGAAACAATGACGTTTATTTACACAGGATGTGGCCCTATAATCGAGTGCCAGTTACGAATAATTGAGGGATCCAATTGCGCTCACTGAGTGGTGATCTGCTGCTGCAGCGCCTCGGCGAACAGCCCGACGACAAGCTGCACAAACGGCTTTACAACGCGATCCGCACCAGCATTCTCGACGGCAGCCTGCCGCCCTCCAGCCGCCTGCCGGCCTCGCGCGATTTGGCGCAGGAGCTCAGCCTGTCGCGCAACACGGTTTTAACCGTTTATGAACAACTGCTGGCGGAAGGCTATGTTTTGGCGCGCCAGGGAAGCGGAACATTCGTCGCCGAAACCGTGCCGGACAGCTGTTTATCCACCAGCAGCGTGCCCGTCGGCAGCGACGGGCAGCAGAGGGGCATCGAGCTGTCGGATCGCGGCGCCGCGCTGCTGCACCACGCCAGCGCCAGCCCCAAACAGTGGGGGGCATTCATTCCCGGCGTGCCGGACGTCAACGCCTTCCCGCACCCGTTGTTCAGCAAGATCCAGGCGCGTATCAGCCGCCGGCCGACGCCCCAGCGGCTGACCTACAGCAACCAGGGCGGCAGCCCCGAGCTGCAGCACGCGCTGGTGGATTACCTGCGGGTGGCGCGCTCGGTGCGCTGCTCGCCGGAACAAATATTGATTACCGAGGGCATTCATCAGGCGATAGACCTGGTGACGCGCATGCTGTGCAACCCGGGAGACGACGCCTGGATCGAAGAGCCCGGCTACTGGGGGATCCGCAATATTCTGCGGATGAATGCGCTGAACATCTGCCCGCTGGCGGTGGATGAGGCCGGCCTGGTGCCGCCGGAGCAGCCGACCAACCCGCCGCGGCTGATTTTCGTCACCCCGTCGCACCAGTATCCGCTGGGTTCGGTGATGAGCCTGGCGCGCCGCCAGCGGCTGCTGGCGCTGGCGCGCAACGCCGGCGGCTGGATCGTCGAGGACGACTACGACAGCGAGTTCCGTTTCTCCGGCCAGCCGATCCCGGCGCTGCAGGGGCTGGAAGCCGATGCGCCGGTGATCTATATCGGCACCTTCAGCAAAACGCTGTATCCGGCGCTGCGGCTCGGTTACGTGGTGCTGCCCCAGCCGTTGGCGCAGGCGCTGAAGACCGCCCACGCCGAGCTGTATCGCGGTGGCCATCTGCTGATCCAGACCGCGCTGGCGGAGTTCATTCAGCAAGGCCATTACACCGCGCATATCCGCCGCATGCGGCTGCTGTACGCGCGGCGGCGCGCCTTTCTCACCCATCTCATCGAACAGCATCTGGGCAAACAGGCGCTGAGCGAGTTCAACAACAACGCCGGGCTGCATCTGATCCTCAATCTGCCGGACGAAACCGACGACGTGGCTATCGCCGCCGCCGCCAGCGCGCGCGGCGTTCTGGTGCGGCCGCTGTCGCGCTACTACATGCTGCCCAGCCGACGGCGCGGCCTGCTGATGGGCTTCGCCTGCGTGCCGGAAGAGCAAATGGCCGCCGCCTTTACCCAGCTGCTGGCGTGCATCGAAGCGCCGGAAGCAACTCCCTGACTTTCCGGCTGCTGCGCCCGACCAGGCAGCGGTATGCTCAGCGTGGGGCATGATATCAGCAGGCGTGAGCGTTCATTTTCGGTAGTGGCTCCGCAGAGAGAAGGTATTTGCAACGGACAAACGCTGACCGATCCGTTGTTCATTATGCAAACATGACCAGAGATTCATGACGTCTATCACATTCGGCGCAACGCAGATTCCCAAGCGGCACGACAACGGCTAGATTTATCTCATCCGACCACTTGTGTTCACATAATTATAACAACGGGCCCCGATTTCACCCGATGGAGAGTGCAATGAGCAATTACCCCCACCTGCTGGCGCCGCTGGATCTCGGCTTCACCACCCTGAAAAACCGGGTGCTGATGGGATCGATGCATACCGGCCTGGAAGAGCTGCCCGATGGCCCCGAGCGCATGGCGGCCTTCTATGCCGAACGCGCGGCCGCCGGCGTGGCCCTGATCGTCACCGGCGGCATCGCCCCCAATGAAAAAGGCGTGGTGTATCGCGGCGGCTCGACCCTCAGTCGCGAGGAGCAGGTGGATCACCATCGCACGGTGACCGACGCCGTCCATCGGGCCGGCGGCAAGATTGCGCTGCAGATCCTGCACGCCGGGCGCTACAGCTATCAGCCGCAGCCGGTGGCGCCTTCCGCGCTGCAGGCGCCGATCAACCCCTTCGCCCCCGCGGCGCTGAGCGAGGCGGAGATTGAGCAAACCATCGCCGACTTCGCCCGCTGCGCGGCGCTGGCGCAGCAGGCCGGCTACGACGGGGTCGAGGTGATGGGTTCCGAAGGCTATTTGATCAACCAGTTTCTGGCGGCGCGCACCAACCAGCGCGACGACGCATGGGGCGGCAGCTTCAGCAACCGCATGCGCTTTGCCGTCGAGATAGTCCGGGCGGTGCGCCAGGCGACCGGCGGCGAATTTATTCTGATCTACCGCTTGTCGATGCTCGATCTGGTGGAAGACGGCTCCAGCTGGCAAGAGATAGAGCAGCTGGCGCTGGCGATTGAGCGGGCGGGCGCCACCATTATCAACACCGGCATCGGCTGGCACGAGGCGCGCATCCCGACCATCGCCACCATGGTGCCGCGCGCCGGCTTCAGCTGGGTAACCCGCAAACTGATGGGCAAGGTCGGCATTCCGCTGATCACCACCAACCGCATCAACGACCCGGCGGTGGCCGAGCAGGTGCTGGCGGACGGCTGCGCCGATATGGTGTCGATGGCGCGCCCGTTCCTCGCCGACGCCGCCTTCGTGCAGAAAGCCGCCGAGGGGCGCGCCGACGAGATCAACACCTGCATCGGCTGCAATCAGGCCTGCCTCGACCAGATTTTTGAAGGCAAACTCACCTCCTGCCTGGTGAACCCGCGCGCCTGCCGCGAAACCGAGATGCCGCTGACGCCGGCGGAGCGGCCGAAAAGGCTGGCGGTGATCGGCGCCGGGCCGGCCGGGCTGGCCTTCGCCACCACCGCCGCCGGCCGCGGCCACCGGGTGACGCTGTTCGATGCCGCGGAGCAAATCGGCGGCCAGTTCAATATCGCCAAACAGATCCCCGGCAAGGAAGAATTTCACGAAACCCTGCGCTACTTCCGCCGCCAGCTGGTACTGCGCGAGGTCGAAGTCAGGCTGGGCAAACGGGTCGAAGCGGCGGAGTTAAGCGAATTCGACGAGGTGATCCTGGCCTGCGGCATCGTGCCGCGCACCCCGGACATCCCCGGCATCGGCCACGCCAAGGTGCTGACCTACCTCGACGTGCTGCGCGACAAGAAGCCGGTCGGCCTGCGGGTGGCGATCATCGGCGCCGGCGGCATCGGCTTCGACACCGCCGAATACCTCAGCCAGCACGGCGTCTCCAGCAGCCTGGATCAGGCGGAATTCAACCGCGAATGGGGCATCGACGGCAGCCTGGAGCAGCGCGGCGGGCTGGCGCCTCAGGGGCCGCAGGCGCCACGGGCGGCGCGCCAGATCTATCTGCTGCAGCGCAAAACCAGCAAAGTCGGCGAAGGCCTGGGGAAAACCACCGGGTGGATCCACCGCGCCAGCCTGGCGATGCGCGGCGTCAAAATGCTCAACGCCGTAAGCTATCGGCGCATCGACGATGAGGGCCTGCATATTTCCCGCGCCGATCGGCAAAGCTGCTTGCCGGTGGATACGGTGATTATCTGCGCCGGGCAGGAGCCGCGCCGCGAGCTGCAGCAGCCGCTGCTGGCGATGGGGAAAACCGTGCATCTGATCGGCGGCGCAGACGTGGCCGCCGAGCTGGACGCCCGCCGCGCCATCGATCAGGGCACGCGGCTGGCGATGGCGCTATAAAAAAAGGGGCGCGTTGCGCCCCTCGTTCACTCAGCGCCGCGCGCCGGATTTCACCGCTTTCAGTATCACGAACTTCTTGTTGGACGCCACCAGGGTGCAGTTGCCGAACAAACGCTTCAGCTTCTGGTGGTAATCCAGATGGCGGTTGCCGACGATGCGCAGTTCGCCGCCCACCTGCAGGCAACGCTTGGCGTCGCAGAACATCTGCCAGGCGGTATGGTCGGTAATGGCGTGCTGCTGGTGGAACGGCGGGTTGCACAGCACCGCCTGCACGCTTTCGCGCTCGATGCCCGCCAGCGAGTTGTTCACCTCGAACTGGCAGCGGTCCAGCTCCTGCGGCAGGTTGTGCTCCACGTTCAGCTCGCTGGAAGCCACCGCCATGTAGGATTCATCGACGAAGGTCACCTGCGCCTCCGGGTTCTGCTGCAGCGCGACCAGGCCAATCACGCCGTTGCCGCAGCCCAGATCGACAATATGGCCGTTCAGGCCGTGCGGCAAATGCTCCATAAACAACCGAGCGCCGATATCCAGGCTGCCGCGCGAAAATACGTTGGCGTGGTTGTGGATAAGCCAATCGCTGCCGTCCAGCGTCCAGTTGGTGGTGTCCGGTGCCGCCGGCGGCACGATGTCCGCCGCCTGGCAGTAAATCAGCCGCGCCTTTTTCCACGCCAGGCTGGTGCGGGTTGGGCCCAGGACCTTTTCGAACAGCTGCAGGGTCGAGGTATGCACGTCGCGCGCCTTGGCGCCGGCGACGATCAGCGTATCCGGGGTCACCACGTCACGCAGTGCGCGCAGTTGCTGTTCCAGCAACGCCAACGCCTTGGGGATGCGGATCAGCACCACCGCCGGCGCCGCAGGCAGCTCGGCCAGGCTGTCCAGCAGATGCACCTGCTCGGGATCCCGTTCGTTGAGCTTCAGATTGTGGCGCGTCGCCAGCTGGCTCATGTAGGAATCGCTGATGCTGTACGGCCGATGGGCGTGCAATGCGCAGGCCAGGGTGCCGAAATTGTCGTTGAAAATCAGCACCGGGCGGCCGCCGATATCTACGTTTTCAAGCTGTTGCAGCAGATACTCATCCGCCGCTTCCCACGCCTGCAACTGGGTGGCTTCTTCCTGTTGGGGATAACGTTCCAGCTCAAGTTGCTGTGTTCCCAGATCGAGTTGGCTCATCGCCCCTCCTGACTGATAAAAATTTGGGCTGTTTATCCCCTAAAAACGCCCGTCAGTAAAATGTTTTTTCGGATAAATTGCGTATTGTGCCGCGTATCTGAAAACCCATGCCCCTTTTCCCCTTTAACAACATTAACCTTCCTTGCCCGCACGTCCATGTCGACGTTTTTTTAACCTGACGGGGTGTAACTTTAAATGTTACACTGCCAATCCCTATGGAAGGGGGAAGCATGATTAAATCTTTCCGCGATCGCTATCTGGAGCAGTTCTATCTGGAAGGCATGCGCAGCCGTCTGATTCCCGGTATGCTCGAACGGCAGTTGGCCAGAAAGCTCGATATGTTGGCGGCCGCGCAGCAAGAGCGCGATTTGCATCACCCCACGGGCAACTATTACAAGCGGCTGTCGGGGCCGTTTCAGGGATGGTCAAGTCTGCGCGTTAATATGCACTGGCGGCTGATGTTCCAGTGGCGGCATGATGCCGCTGAAAGAATTTACCTCGATCCTCACCAAGATACCTGAACGAGGGGGACCCCATGTTGGAAACCACGACTCGCGAACCCACCACGGTGGGGGAAGTGCTGCAGGAAGAGTATTTAACGCCGTTGGGCATCGGCCAGGAAGAACTGGCGAAGGTACTGGGCGTTACCCGCGCCACCGTTAACCGCCTGTGCAATGGGCATCGGCGCATGAGCGTTGCCGAGGCCAACCTGTTTGCCGATCTGTTCGAAACGACCGCCGACTTTTGGCTGAACCTGCAGGCGGCGCACGATCGCTGGGAGGCCAGACAGGCCGATGCGCAGCGTGTGCGGCTTCGGCCAATCAAAGAAATACTGGGACGCAATATCACTCATGCATGACATCGAGCTCGCTTACCTGCAAGGCTACCCAACGCATCTGCAAAGCCAGGTGCAACAGCTTATCCACCAGCAACGGCTGGGCGACGTGCTGCTGCAGCGCTACCCGCAGGTGCATGACTGCACCACCGACAAGTCGCTGTATCAGTTTACCGTCGATCTGAAAAACCAGTACCTGCGCAATGCGCAGCCGCTGAGCAAGGTGGCCTACGACGGCAAGATCCAGGTGATGAAACACGCGCTGGGCATGCATACCGCCATTTCGCGCGTGCAGGGCGGCAAGCTGAAGGCCAAGGCGGAAATCCGCGTGGCGACGGTGTTCAAAGTGGCGCCCGAACCCTTTCTGCGCATGATCGTGGTGCACGAGCTGGCGCACCTGAAGGAAAAAGATCACAACAAGGCGTTCTACAGCCTGTGCTGCCACATGGAGCCGAACTACCATCAGCTGGAGTTCGATACCCGGCTGTATTTGACCCACCTCTCGCTGTTCGGCAAGCTGTATGCATAACGAGTTGGAGCGTGATAATCTGAATTTTTAGGCTTGGGCACCGGAGCTGGTCATGATTCGCTTTGCCGTCGTCGGCACCAACTGGATTACCGAACGTTTTATCGATGCCGCCCATGAAAGCGGCAAACTGAAGCTGAGCGCGGTCTATTCGCGCAGGCTGGAACAGGCGCAGGCGTTTGGCGCCAACTACCACGTCGATCTGTTTTTTGATTCCCTGGAGGCGATGGCCCAGTCCGACGCCATAGACGCGGTGTATATCGCCAGCCCCAATTCCCTGCACTGCCCGCAATCGCTGCTGTTCCTGCAGCATAAAAAGCACGTGATTTGCGAAAAGCCGCTGGTGTCCAACCTGCGCGAAGCCGAACGGCTGGTGGCCTGCGCCCGTGAAAACCAGGTGGTGCTGTTTGAGGCGTTCAAAAGCGCCTATCTGCCGAATTTCCTGAGCTTGCGGCAGGCGCTGCCGAAAGTCGGCCCGCTGCGCAAAGCCTTCATCAACTATTGCCAGTACTCGTCCCGTTACCCGCGCTATCTGGCCGGTGAAAACCCCAATACCTTCAACCCGCAGTTCTCCAACGGGTCGATCATGGACATCGGCTACTACTGCCTGGCCAGCGCCGTGGCGCTGTTCGGCGCGCCGCAGTCGGCGATCGCCAGCGCGACGCTGCTCGACACCGGCGTTGACGCCCACGGCACCGTCTGCCTGAACTACGGCGATTTCGACGTTACCCTTTCCCACTCCAAGGTCAGCGATTCGCACATCCCGAGCGAGATCCAGGGAGAGGAAGGCACGCTGACCATCGACAAGATATCCGAATGCCAGGGCGTGGCGCTGACCCCGCGCGGCGGCCAGCGCCAGGATCTGACCCAGCCGCAGCACATCAACACCATGCTGTATGAGGCGGAGGCTTTCGCCGATCTGGTGGAAAAAAACCAGGTGGAGCATCCGGGGCTGGAAAATTCGCTGATCGTCGCCCGGCTGCTGACCGAAATCCGCCGCCAGACCGGCGTGGTGTTCCCTGCCGACGGAGAATGAGATGAAGCCGCTACTGTTGATGCAGACCGGCGATGCGCCGGACGTCATTCGCCGGGAACAGGCCAATTTTGAAGGCATGTTCCTGCAACAGGGGAATATCAGCGCCGAACGCGTGCACATCGTGCACCTGCCGTCCGGCGAACTGCCGCTGCCGCCGACGGAGTATTGCGGCGTGGTGATCACCGGTTCGCCGGCGATGGTGACCGAGCATCTGCCGTGGAGCGAACGGGCCGCCGACTGGCTGCGGCAGGCGATGTCGATCGCGCTGCCGCTGTTTGGCGTGTGCTATGGCCACCAGCTGCTGGCCTATGCGCTCGGCGGCGAAGTCGGTTATCACCCGCAGGGCATGGAGGCCGGCACGCTGGAAATTGAACTGCTGCCCGCGGCGGCCAACGATCGGCGGCTTGCCTTCCTGCCGCCGCACTTCAAGGCCAATCTGATCCACGCGCAGAGCGTGCTGACGCCGCCCGCCGGCGCAGAGCCGCTGGCCCGCTCTCGGCAGGACGCCTGTCAGATCCTGCGCTATGGCGATCGCGCGCTGACCACTCAGTTTCATCCGGAATTCAACGGCGCGGTGATGCATCAGTATCTGGACTGGCTCGGCGAGCTGCACCCCGAACAGCGGGAAGCGTATCGGCTGCAGCAGCAACAGGTTAGCGATACCCCGTTCAGCCGCCTGCTGCTGCAGGGCTTCGTCGTCAGCCTGGGGGCGCAAAAAGCCCTCGCCGGCTAGCGCGATAAACGTTGACCGCCGACACATTTTGCATTACTTTCTGCTCTGCAAAGGGGAGTAACTTTTATACCCAATGGATTTCAAGGTGCGGCAAGGCGGCAACCGAAGGAGTCCCCGGAAGCTTGGACTGACTAAGTGACTGGGGTGACAGAGGGCAGCCAACGCGGCGGCGGTTTGAAAGACGAAGGGTATCTTGCCGGTCAATCGTCATTACGATGCGCAAGCATCCGGTTACCGGGCAACCTGATGTCACAGGTTTACCCAAACCTTCATCAACGTTGTAAGTGAGACCTTGCCGGAAGGCGAGGTTTGCTTGCAGCGTTCACAGAGCGGCTAGCGTCTTCCGACGTTGGCCGTTTTTGTTTTTGAAGGATATCTCTGATGATGAATACCGTTGGCACACCTTGGTTATGGGGCAGCTTCGCCGCCGTCATAATCGTGATGCTCGCAATCGATTTATTGCTGCAGGGCCGTAAAGGCGCGCACACCATGACGCTGAAGCAGGCCGCCAGCTGGTCGCTGGTGTGGGTCAGCCTCTCCCTGCTGTTCAACTTCGCTTTCTGGTACTACCTGAACGAAACCGCCGGCCGCGCCGTCGCCGACACCCAGGCGCTGGCCTTCCTGACCGGTTATCTGATCGAAAAAGCGCTGGCGGTCGATAACGTATTCGTCTGGCTGATGCTGTTCAGCTATTTCGCCGTACCGGCCAATCTGCAACGGCGGGTGCTGATCTTCGGCGTATTGGGCGCTATCGTGCTGCGCACCATCATGATCTTCGCCGGCAGCTGGTTGGTGTCCCAATTCCAGTGGCTGCTGTACCTGTTCGGCGCCTTCCTGCTGTTTACCGGCATCAAGATGGCGCTGGCGAAGGAAGATGATTCGGCGATTGGCGACAAGCCGCTGGTGAAATGGCTGCGCAGCCACCTGCGCATGACCGACAACCTGGAGGGCGAGCGCTTCTTCGTGCGCCGCAACGGCATCCTGTTCGCCACCCCGCTGGTGCTGGTGCTGATCCTGGTGGAGCTGAGCGACGTGATCTTCGCGGTCGACAGCATTCCGGCTATCTTCGCCGTCACCACCGATCCGTTTATCGTGCTGACCTCCAACCTGTTCGCCATCATGGGGCTGCGCGCCATGTACTTCTTGCTGGCCAGCGTGGCGGAGCGTTTCTCGATGCTGAAGTACGGTCTGTCGGTGATCCTGGTGTTTATCGGCATCAAGATGCTGATTATCGACTTCTTCCATATCCCGATCGGCATATCGCTGGGCGTAGTGGCCGGCATTCTGACGCTGACGCTGGCGATCAACGCCTGGGTTAACCGTCGCAACGATCGACTGGCGAAGAAATCGCCATAATCTGTTATCCGGGGCGCTAGCCGCCCCGTGATTGTTTGGCAATTCGCCCGAAACGCCAAATGTTATTGCGATCACACAAATGTAACCAGTGTGTTATCAAGAGTTGATCCGCGCTCAGAATTTCCCCTTGCCCCCTTTCCATACCCATCCAATTGCTGAATACTGATTCGGCAAACACACTTGGTTACAGATGCACATAAAGACGCCCGGCGACGTTCGCGCCGAGGTGAAAAAGTCTGTACGCAACATCATCGGGAAGACAACGCATCATGCAAAAATTACTACAAAGGATCATACAGGGCAGCCTGGTCAAACAAATCATGGTCGGCCTGGTGGCCGGCATTATCCTGGCGCTGATCTCGCCGGCGGCGGCATCGGCGGTGGGGCTGCTCGGCGCCCTGTTCGTCGGCGCGCTGAAAGCGGTGGCGCCGGTGCTGGTGCTGATTTTGGTGATGGCCTCGATAGCCAACCATAAACACGGCCAAAAGACCAATATCCGCCCGATCCTGTTCCTCTACCTGCTGGGTACCTTCGCCGCGGCGCTGGTGGCGGTCGGCGTCAGCTTTATCTTCCCTTCCAATCTGGCGCTGGTGACCGGCAACGCCGACGTCAACCCGCCCGGCGGCATCGTGGAGGTGCTGAAAGGCCTGCTGATGAGCGTGGTGGCCAACCCGTTCCACGCGCTGATCAACGCCAACTATATCGGTATCCTGGCCTGGGCCGTCGGGTTGGGGCTGGCGCTGCGCCACGCTTCCGACACCACCAAAGCGCTGATCAACGACATGTCGAATGCGGTCACCCTGGTGGTGCGCGCGGTGATCCGTTGCGCGCCGCTGGGCATTTTCGGCCTGGTGGCCTCGACGCTGGCGGAGACCGGTTTTGGCGCGCTGTGGGGCTATGCCCAGCTGCTGATGGTACTGATCGGCTGCATGCTGTTGGTGGCGCTGGTGCTGAACCCGCTGATCGTTTACTGGAAGATCCGCCGCAACCCCTATCCGCTGGTGTTCGCCTGCCTGCGCGAAAGCGGCGTGACCGCCTTCTTCACCCGCAGCTCGGCCGCCAACATTCCGGTGAACATGGAGCTGTGCAGGAAGCTGAACCTGAACGAAGACACCTATTCGGTATCCATTCCGCTGGGCGCCACCATCAATATGGCCGGCGCGGCGATCACCATCACCGTACTGACCCTGGCGGCGGTGCACACCCTGGGCATCGCGGTCGACGTGCCGACCGCCCTGCTGTTGAGCGTGGTGGCCGCGCTCTGCGCCTGTGGCGCCTCCGGCGTGGCCGGCGGTTCGCTGCTGCTGATCCCGCTGGCGTGCAACATGTTCGGCATTCCAAACGACGTGGCGATGCAGGTGGTGGCGGTCGGCTTTATCATCGGCGTGCTGCAGGATTCGGCGGAAACCGCCCTCAACTCCTCCACCGACGTGCTGTTTACCGCCGCGGCCTGCCAGGCGGAAGATCAGCGCCTGGCGAATGAAGATCCGCTGAAAGTGCGTTAATCACTAACGCTGTTCCGCAAGGCGCTCCTCGGGGGGCGCCTTTTTTTCGACCGCAAAAGGGTCGATGCCGCGCAGCTGCAGGCGGCGGAAGCGAATGATATTGAAGCCGTTCATGAGCAGGAAGCTGCCCTCAATCAGCGAGCCGCCGATCGACCCCAGCCAAACATTATGCGTCACCCAGCAGGCGGTGGAGCACCACATCACGCAGCGGGTGGTCAGGCCGCGGGTGCGGAACAGCGCGTAGGTGCTGATTGAGGTGCCGAAGATCGGCAGCAGTTCGATGGCGTGCTGAAAGCGCGTCAGGCCGATAGTCAGCGTCAGGCCGATAAACAGCCACATCACCCACAGGCTGCGGGTGCGCATGGAAACCAGATTGCGGCAGGCGCTGAGCAACGCGCTGCTGCCGGCGGCGCTGGCGCCCATCAGGAAGAAATGGATGCCGATGATCAGGCTGTAGCCCGACAGCTGCAGCTTGAAGCGCTGGTCATCGCGGTTGAAAAAGCTGGTGATGCCAACCAAAAAAGCCAGCACGCCAACGGCCTGAGCAAACCAATAAAACGTCATGAAGGATCCTGCAGCGGGAGAGGGCAACATAGAAAGTGAAACGCCGTTTTATGTTACTCCCGCCGCGGCGGCTTTACAATGTCACCCCGCTTTTAAAAATCGCCAACTCACGGAAATCGTTCGCTTCATTGCAGGCCGGCCGGCCGTTGGCGATCGCGACGATCAGGTCGACGAACTGCGTCAGCAGGCTGTCCATCGGCGTGCCGTGGATCAGGCTGCCGGCGTCGAAATCGATCCAGTGCGGCTTTTTCGCCGCCAGTTCGCTGTTGGTGGCCAGCTTGACCGTCGGCACGAAGCCGCCATACGGCGTGCCGCGCCCGGTGCTGAACAGCACCATATGGCAGCCGGCGCCGGCCAGCGCGCTGGTCGCCACCGCATCGTTGCCCGGTGCGCTAAGCAGATTCAGCCCCGGCCGACGCAGCCGCTCGCCGTATTTCAGCACGTCCACCACCTGGCTCTGCCCCGCCTTCTGGGTGCAGCCGAGCGACTTCTCTTCGAGCGTGGTGATGCCGCCGGCCTTGTTGCCCGGCGAAGGGTTCTCGTAAATCGGCTGCTGGTGAGCGATAAAATACCGCTTGAAGTCGTTGACCATGCTGACGGTTTTGTCGAAGGTCGCCCGATCGCGGCAACGGCTCATCAAAATGCGTTCGGCGCCGAACATTTCGGGCACCTCGGTCAGTACCGTAGTGCCGCCGTTGGCGATCACATAGTCGGAAAAACGCCCCAGCAGCGGGTTGGCGGTGATGCCGGACAGGCCGTCGGAGCCGCCGCATTCCAGGCCGAACTTCAGCTCGCTCAGCGTTCCCGCCACGCGCCGATCGTCGCGCATCTCCCGGTACAGCGCATGCAGCAACGCCAGCCCGGCCTCGACCTCGTCGTCCTGCTGCTGGCAGACCATAAAGCGCACCCGCTGCTCGTCCTCCATCCCCAGCGTAGCGCGGAAGGCGTCCACCTGGTTGTTCTCACAGCCCAGGCCAATCACCAGCACCGCGCCGGCGTTGGGGTGGCGCACCATATTTTGCAGCATGGTACGGGTATTTTCATGATCCTGCCCCAGCTGCGAACAGCCAAACGGGTGGCTGAACAGATGCACGCCGTCGATCCCCGCCGCTTCCTGCGTTTCCTTCAGGAAACGTTGCTGGATCTGGCGGGCGATGCCGTTGACGCAGCCGACGGTCGGCACAATCCACAGTTCGTTGCGGATGCCCACCTCGCCGTTGGCGCGCCGGTACAGCTGCACCTCGCGATCCGCCGCCTGCGGCGGCAGCGCAGGAAACTGCGGCTGATACTGATAGTTGTCCAGATCGCTCAGGTTGGTTTTGGCGTTCTGCGAATGAATGTGTTCGCCCGGCGCAATGGCCGTCAGCGCATGGCCGATAGGCAGACCGTACTTGATGATATCCTCGCCTTCGGCGATCGGCCGCAGCGCAAACTTGTGCCCTCGCGCCACCGGCTGCGGCAGCCGGATCGCCAGCTCGGCCAGCGTCAGCGACTCGCCGGCCGCCAGATCGCGCAGCGCTACCGCCACATTATCTTGTGAATGAATTTTTACGATGCTTTGCATAAACCAACCTTGGGCAGCGGCTACGCCAGTTCAATGGCGAAATAGTTTTTGGCATTGTCGAAGCAGATGTTTTTCACCATTTCGCCGAGCAGCGCGATGTCGGCCGGCGCTTCGCCGTCGGCCACCCAGCGGCCGATCATCTGGCAGAGAATGCGGCGGAAATACTCATGGCGCGTATAGGACAAAAAGCTGCGGCTGTCGGTCAGCATGCCGACGAAGCGGCTCAGCAGGCCGAGCTGCGCCAGCTGCGTCATCTGGCGCTGCATGCCGTCTTTCTGATCGTTGAACCACCAGCCGGAGCCAAACTGCATCTTGCCCGGCGTGCCTTCCCCCTGGAAGTTGCCGACCATGGTGCCGATCACTTCGTTGTCGCGCGGGTTGAGGCAGTAGAGGATGGTTTTCGGCAGGCCGCCCTGGCGCGCCTGGGCGTCCAGCAGACGCGACAGCGGCTCCGCCAGCGGCCGGTCGTTGATCGAATCGAAACCGATATCCGGCCCTACGCTGGCCAGCATGCGGCTGTTGTTGTTGCGCAGCGCGCCGATGTGGTACTGCTGCACCCATTCCCGGCGCCGGTATTCGCCGGCCAAAAACAGCAGCACCGCGCTTTTGAACTGCGCGCTCTGCGCCGGCGTCGGCAGCGTGCCGCTCAGGCGGCGGCTGAGGATCGCGTCCAGCGCCGCTTCGTCGGCTTCGCCATACACCACCACGTCCAGCGCGTGGTCGGCCACCTTGCAGCCGTGCGCGGCGAAGTGGTCCATGCGTTTTTTCAATGCGTCGCACAGCGCGCCGAAGCGGCCGATGCTGAGGTCCGCCGCCGCTTCCAGCCGCTGCAGATAATCGTTGAAGCCCGGCGCGTCGATATTGAACGCCTTGTCCGGCCGCCAGCTCGGCAGCACCCTGATGTCGAAACTCCGATCTTCGGCAATCGCCCGGTGATGACGCAGATCGTCGATCGGATCGTCGGTGGTGCCGACCATTTTCACCTTCATCTGCTGCATGATGCCGCGCGCGCGGAAATCGTCCTGCGCCAGCAGCGCGTTGCCGCGTTGCCAGATGTCGTCCGCCGTCGCCGGAGAAAGCAGCGTGCCGGTGATGCCGAACGGCCGGCGCAGCTCCAGATGGGTCCAGTGGTACAGCGGATTGCCGATGGTATGCGGCACGGTGGCGGCCCAGGCGTCGAATTTCTCGCGATCGCCGGCATCGCCGGTGCACAGGCGTTCGGCCACGCCGTTGGTGCGCATCGCGCGCCATTTATAGTGATCGCCCTTCAGCCAGATATCGTACAGGTTGCTGAAACGGGTGTTTTCGGCGATCTGTTCCGGCGGCAAATGGCAGTGATAGTCAAAGATCGGCTGGTCCGCCGCGTAATCGTGATACAAGCGCCGGGCAAATTCGCTGTCCAGCAGAAAGTCTTCGCTTAAAAACGTCGCCATATCAGGCTCCTCACCTTGCTTGCCGTTCGGTACCGGGGTCAATGCGCAAAAGTTATCACACCAATTCAACCGGGCGTCCAGCAAAATTTTGCCGTCGCCGTCATAAACAGGCGCCTCCAACCGCAGTAACGGTCGTTTTTTCGGCAAAGCCACGCCAATAACGCAGTATCGCGCCGTGAATATTATTACCCAATTGAAAAATGGCTTTTGTGATGTCACTCAACTTTTAAATCTGTATGACAAGTTATTGTCTCGCCACTCCGCCGTACCTTCGGCCGCGCATATTCAAGACTGGGAGACATTTCGCATGCGTAAAATTAAAGGCTTACGCTGGTACATGATTGGGCTGGTGACCGTCGGCACCGTGTTGGGCTACCTGACGCGCAACGCCATCGCCGTCGCGGCGCCGACGCTGGAAGGCACCCTGCATATCACCACGCAGCAGTATTCCTATATCGTCGCCGCCTACTCAGCCTGTTATACGGTGATGCAGCCGGTGGCGGGCTACGTGCTGGACGTGCTCGGCACCAAGGTCGGCTACGCGATGTTCGCCATTCTGTGGGCGATATTCTGCATGGGCACCGCGCTGGCCAACAGCTGGGGCGGGCTGGCGCTGGCGCGCGGCGCGGTCGGCATGGCCGAAGCGGCGATGATCCCCGCCGGGCTGAAGGCCAGCAGCGAGTGGTTCCCCGCCAGGGAACGGTCGATCGCCGTGGGGTATTTCAACGTCGGTTCGTCGATCGGCGGCATGATCGCCCCGCCGCTGGTGGTATGGGCGATAGTGGCGCACAGCTGGGAGATGGCGTTCATCATCACCGGCGTGCTGAGCCTGATCTGGGCCATCTGCTGGCTGATTTTCTACAAGCATCCGAAAGATCAGCAGAAGCTGAGCGACGAGGAGCGCGATTACATTCTGGCGGGCCAGGAGGCGCAGCATCAAACCAGCAATGCCAAAAAAATGTCCGCCTGGCAGATCCTGCGCAACCGCCAGTTCTGGGGCATCGCGCTGCCGCGCTTTCTGGCTGAACCGGCCTGGGGTACCTTCAACGCCTGGATCCCGCTGTTCATGTTCAAAGCCTACGGCTTTAACCTGAAAGAGATCGCCATGTTCGCCTGGATGCCGATGCTGTTCGCCGATCTCGGCTGCATCGTCGGCGGCTACCTGCCGCCGCTGTTCCAGAAATATTTCAAGGTCAACCTGATCGTCTCGCGCAAGCTGGTGGTGACGATGGGGGCGGTGCTGATGATCGGCCCCGGCATGATTGGCCTGTTCACCAGCCCTTACGCCGCCATCGCGCTGCTGTGCGTCGGCGGATTCGCCCACCAGGCGCTGTCCGGCGCGCTGATCACGCTGTCTTCAGACGTGTTCGGCCGCAACGAAGTGGCGACCGCCAACGGCCTGACCGGCATGGCGGCCTGGACGGCGAGCACCCTGTTCGCCCTGGTGGTCGGCGCGCTGGCCGACACCCTGGGCTTCAGCCCGCTGTTCGCCGCGCTGTCGGTGTTCGATATTCTCGGCGCGATCGTTATCTGGACGGTGCTGCAAAACCGCCCCGCCGCCCAGCCGGACGAAGCCGCGCTGCAGCCGGCCCCGGCGCGCAGCTGATCCCCCGCCCGGCCGCCGCGCCGGGCCCCTTCAGCCACTGGCAGCACCGCCGAATAAGTGGTATAACAAATCTGTTGGCCCTGTGCCCCTTCCCACCGCACCCTATAGAGCATTCACTATGGAATTCACTGAAACCCGACGCCTGTATCAGCAACTGGCCGCCGAGCTAAAACAACGCATCGAAAGCGGCCGCTACCCGGTAGGCGACAAGCTGCCGGCCGAGCGATACATCGCCGAGGAGATGAACGTCAGCCGCACCGTGGTGCGCGAAGCCATCATCATGCTGGAAGTGGAAGGCTACGTCGACGTGCGCAAGGGCTCCGGGATCCACGTGGTATCCAACCAGCAAAAGCACCTGGTGGTGCCGGGCGACAGCATTGAATTCGCGACCGCCGGGCCCTTCGAGCTGCTGCAGGCGCGCCAGCTGATCGAGAGCAACATCGCCGAATTCGCCGCCACCCAGGTGACCAAGCAGGATATCGTGCAGCTGATGGAGATCCAGGAGCACGCCCGCAAGGAAGACCGCTTCCGCGACTCGCAGTGGGATCTGAAATTCCACGTGCAGGTGGCGCTGGCCACCCAGAATACCGCCATGGCCACCATCGTGGAGAAAATGTGGGTGCAGCGGGTGAACAACCCCTACTGGATAAAACTGCACGAGCATATCGACGAGCGTTCGATCGCCAGCTGGTGCGACGATCACGATCAGATCCTCAAGGCGCTGATGCGCAAGGACCCCTACGCCGCCAAACTGGCGATGTGGCAACACCTCGAGAACACCAAGCAGATGCTGTTCAACGCCACCAGCGATGACTTCGAATACAATGCCGATCGCTACCTGTTCGCCGAGAATCCGGTGGTGCATCTGGACGGGATCGGCGGCGAACATAAATGACCCAGGCGGTCAAAAACCGTCGGGTTATGTCAGGTAATGTAAAATCCGCTGAATCGATGCCGGAACGGCCGTTTGCCGTGTAATATTTCACCTCCGGCAACATAGATTTCCCTGTTGCCAATCGTGCTATTTTGGTAGAGTTAGCCCACTTTTTTACCCATTGCTGCGGGGGCGGAACGCGAATACATGCGCTGGTTGTTTGCCATGCTTATTGCTCTTTGTTGCTGGACCGGTTCGGTCTCCGGCCAAAAGCTATGTCTGGCGTCACCCAAGCCTACCCCGAGCGCACTGAGCAGCCTGCCTTCGCTGGCGGATCCGGTGCTTTCCCCCTATGATCAGGTTTATCGATCGCCGGCTGAAGCAGGCCGCAAGGTTCCCGGCAAATTGCCGCTGCTGCTGCCCAGGGCGCACTCTTTCCCCGGCTCGCTGCTTGCCTCCGCCCAGTTAGTTCCGGCCTATACCCTGGCTGCGGAACTGGGCCACCGAATCCGCACTCCCCGCCAGGACGCCCCGGCGCCAAACCGACTTTCTCAGGTCGACTGGACGCTGCACTCCTCACCTCAACAGAGCAGGCAGGGCGGCTGGAAAGAAAGTAACATGCAGTACCGTGGCACGCTGACTTACCACATATGACCGGTGTCGCACCGATTAGAACCCTTAAAAGCAACGCCGTTTCATCGTTATCAGCACTCAGGATCGCCGCGCGCTTCCAGGCCACGTCCGCTCCGCCGCTGAAAAAACAAACAATGACGTTTTAGGAACACCGGATGGACATCATTAAAGAACTGATACATGCCTTATGGCAGCAGGATTTTGAAACGTTGGCGAACCCTTCGCTGGTGTGGACGCTGTATATCCTGCTGTTTATGATCCTGTTTTTAGAAAACGGCCTGCTGCCGGCGGCCTTCCTGCCGGGCGACAGCCTGCTGATCCTGGTGGGCGTGCTGATCGCCAAAGGCACCATGAATTTTCCGCTGACCATCCTGATCCTCACCGTCGCCGCCAGCCTGGGGTGCTGGGTCAGTTACATACAGGGCAAGTGGCTCGGCAACACGCGCACGGTGCAGGGTTGGCTGTCGCACCTGCCGGCCCACTACCACCAGCGCGCCCATCAGCTGTTCCACCGCCACGGGCTTTCCGCGCTGTTGGTCGGCCGCTTCCTGGCCTTCGTGCGCACCCTGTTGCCGACCATCGCCGGCCTGTCCGGCCTGAGCAACGCGCGCTTCCAGTTCTTCAACTGGATGAGCGGCCTGCTGTGGGTGCTGATCCTGACTTCGCTGGGCTTCGCGCTGGGCAAAACCCCGGTGTTCCGCAAATATGAAGACCAGCTGATGTTCTGCCTGATGCTGCTGCCGTTGGTGCTGCTGGTGGTCGGGCTGGTCGGCTCGCTGATTGTGCTGTGGCGCAAAAAGCGCGCGGACAGCCAGAATCCGGAGAAAGGGGCGTGATGACGAAGCGTCCGCGCTGGCAATACGTTCTGTTGATCGCCCTCGCCCTGCTGGCGCTGGCCACGCTGCTGGTGCCCTGCATGGTGCGCACCGAGAGCGAGCTGCGCATCCGCGCCAATCAGCAAGGCCTGTCGCTGCCGGACGGTTTTTACGTCTACCAGCGCCTGGACGCGCGCGGCATTCGCATCAAGAGCATCACGCCGGAAGGCGACGGCCTGGTGATCCGCCTGGATTCGCCGGAACAGCAGCTGCTGGCGCGCGAAGCGCTGCAGACGATCCTTCCCCCCGGCTACAGCATCGCGCTGAGCGAGGCCCCCGTGCCCTCGCATTGGGTACGCGAATTTGCACGTTCCCCGCTCAATCTGGGATAATACCCCTTCATCTGAAGGGGTTTCCTTTCACTTGCGCTTTTTGTTCGATAATTGATCAGTCAATCGCGGATTTCGGCTGATTCTTTGGGGATCTGCAGGTTTCACGACTATGCTGAAGGTTAGCGTCAGTCGGCCCGGCAGTCCCCTGTCGCACTGCCGACGGCGGCAGTCAGGAAAGGCGGATGCGTGCCAATGCATCCCACTAACAAGGAACCGACCCATGAAATTACGCCACTCACTGTTACTGGCTCTCCCCTTATGCGCATTACCGGCCCTGTCGTTTGCGGCGGAGGGCGGCTGCGCCGCCAAGGCACAGGACATCCAACAGCAAATCGACTACGCCACCCAGCACGGCAACACCCACCGCGTGGCCGGGCTGAAAAAGGCGCTGAGCGAAGTGCGGAGCAACTGCACCGAAGCGGGCCTGCAGGCCGATCGCCAGAAAAAAATCGAAGAAAAACAAAGCAAGGTTGCTGAACGTCAGCAAGAGCTGAAAGCCGCCCAGCAAACCGGCAACCTGGAAAAGGTCGCCAAGAAACAGCAAAAGCTGGCGGAAGCGCAGGCCGATCTGAAACAGGCTCAGGCGGAATAATTTTTTTACACCAGCGGATTTATCGCCGAGAGCCGCATCACACGGGATTTTTGCTATATATAAAACCGATGACTGGTTTTATCGACTAGCCATCAGCCCTTTGCTCCGGCGAAAAAATCCGCTATGTTGAAAGTCTGTCGCAATTAACGTTAAGGAATTAATCACATGGCACATGATTCAAATGCAGAAAACTTACGCGCTGAACTGAGGTCCTTAGCCGACACGCTGGAAGAAGTGCTGAACTCTTCCACCGACAAGCCGAAAGCCGAGCTGGAAAAGCTGCGCTCAAAGGCACAAGACAGGTTGAAAGACACCCGCGCCCGCCTGAGCGACGCCGGGGACAAGCTGGCTTCGCAGACCAGGCAGATCGCCGGCCAGGCGGATGATTACGTGCGTGATAATCCGTGGACCGGCATCGGCATCGGCGCTGCGGTGGGCGTAGTGCTGGGCGTTCTGCTCGCGCGCCGCTGATTATGGCTGACCAACCGCAAGTTCGCGCTCAGGGCCCCGCCAAAGGGGTCCTGGATATCGGCCAGCGCATCATCACCCTGCTGGTCGGCATGGTCGAAACCCGGGTCCGTTTGGCGGTGGTCGAGCTGGAAGAGGAGAAAGCCAACCTCATCCAGCTGCTGATCATGGCCGGCATGACCCTGTTGTTCACCGCCTTCGGCCTGATGAGCCTGCTGATCCTGATCTTCTGGGCCATCGATCCGGTCTATCGCCTGATGGCGCTGGGCGCCACCACCGGCGTGCTGCTGTTCCTGGCCGCGGTCGGCACCCTCTGGACGCTGGTCAAAGCCCGTCGCACCACCCTGCTGGGCGCCACGCGCAAACAGCTGGAAATCGACCGCGCCGAGCTGGAGGGCGATCAATGAGCCGCAGCCGCTATCTGGAATGGAAAAAAGCGAGGCTGATTCGGCAGATCCAGCAGCAGCGGCTGGATCTGGCCGAGAATAAAACCCTGTGGCTGGAAAAGACCGAGCGCATCGACCGCGGCTGGCAAGCGGTGTTCGGCCTGCGCCGTTATCTGGTGCTCGGTTCCAGCGTCATGGCGCTGTACGGCATTCGCCACCCCAGCAAGATGATCCGCTGGTCGCGCCGCGCCTTTGGCGCCTGGAGCGCTATTCGCTTGTTCAAAAAGACGTTTTCCGCCAAGTAACGCCGCCGCAGTTCCTTCAATTCTCTCGTTGCTATGCCCCCGGTTTTTCTCAAATTCACAGGTTCCGCCGACGGGGGCCGGGCAACCTGCTGATTATCGGCAATTTGTTAGCAGGCTAAAGATTCAGATTTTTTGAAAAATTACGACAGTTTTACTTGCTAACAAACCGAGCACTTCCCGCTTAACATTCACTCCATCAATACGACACGGGCAAAGCCGGGCCAGATACCCGGCACACCGCCCCTCGACATGACAAACGCCGGACAGGCGCACCACACCACTTTGGAGTAGATGATGAAAAAATTAGAAGATGCAGGTTTGCTGGTTGCCCGTATTTTGATGCCAATCCTGTTTATCGTGGCGGGTTACGGCAAAATGGGTGACGCCTATGCCGGCACCCAACAATACATGCAATCGATGGGCGTGCCTGGCTTCTTGCTGCCGCTGACCATCCTGCTGGAGTTCGGCGGCGGTCTGGCGATCCTGTTCGGCTTCCTGACCCGCACCGTGGCGCTGTTCACCGCCGGTTTCACCATCCTGACCGCGCTGCTGTTCCACACCGACTTTACCAACGAAGTCAACCCTTTGATGTTCATGAAAAACTTGACCATCGCCGGCGGCTTCATCGTGCTGGCGGTAGCCGGCCCGGGCGGCTTCAGCATCGACCGCATTCTGAACAAGAAGTGGTAATCTAAACTGTACTCAGGTTTAGCGCTCAGGGTCCGGCTTGCCGGACCCTGTTGCTTTTCAACTCGCACACCAAGGAGACTCCCATGGGACAACTCGTCGATGGCGTTTGGCAAGACATCTGGTATGACACCCAATCTACCGGCGGCCGTTTCAAACGCTCAACCGCCCAGTTCCGCAATTGGGTGACCGCCGACGGCCAGCCGGGCGAACACGGCGCCGGCGGTTTTAACGCCGAACCGGACCGTTATCACCTGTACGTTTCCCTCGCCTGCCCCTGGGCGCACCGCACCCTGCTGCTGCGCCAGCTGAAAGGGCTGGAACAGATCGTTCCGGTCTCGGTGGTGCATCCGCTGATGCTGGAAAACGGCTGGGCCTTCGGCAAAGATTTTCCCGAGGCGACCGGCGACCGATTGTATAACTCAGACTTCCTTTACCAGCTCTACCTGCGCGCCGATCGCCATTACACCGGGCGCGTCACCGTGCCGGTGCTGTGGGACAAACGGCAACAGACCATCGTCAGCAACGAGTCCGCCGATATCATCCGCATGTTCAACAGCGCCTTCGACGGCGCGGGCGCCCGCGCCGGCGATTACTATCCGACCGAACTGCGCGGCAAGATAGATGAGCTGAACGGCTGGATCTACGATCGGGTGAACAATGGGGTGTACAAGGCCGGTTTCGCCACCAGTCAGGCGGCCTACGACGAGGCGGTCAACGGGGTATTCACCGCGCTGGAGCGGCTGGAGCAGATCCTGGGGCAACATCGTTATCTGACCGGCGACCGCCTGACCGAGGCCGACCTGCGGCTGTGGACCACGCTGGTGCGCTTCGATCCGGTGTACGTCACCCACTTCAAGTGCGACCAACACCGCATCAGCGACTATCTCAACCTGTACGGCTTCCTGCGCGACATCTACCAGATGCCGGGCATCGCCGAGACGGTCAGCCTGCCGCATATCCGCAACCACTACTACCGCAGCCACGCCACCATCAACCCGCACGGCATTATTTCCATCGGGCCGGCGCAGGATCTGGATGAGCCGCACGGCCGCGATCTGCGCTTCCGCTAGCGGATATCCCCTTGCCGCAACGGCAAGGGGATCATGCGGTTATTGGCGCTCCTGCTGGGCGAACAGCCGCGGAATTTCACGCAGGAACCAGGCTTTGGCTTCCCCCATGCTGTCGCGCCGCCAGGCCATGATGATATCGGCCTCGCGGCTGTATTCCGGCCCCACCACCCGCAGCCGCCCGGCTTCGATGTCTTTTTCCACCATCGGGTACGGCATGGTCGCCACCCCCAACCCGGCCAGCAGCGCCAGGCGTTTGTCTTCGATGGTGCTGACCGTCAGACGCTGCTGCTTGTCGAGCAGCTGCACGGTCAACACCGGCCGCTCGCGGGCGGTGTCCGCCACGGCGATGCCGCGGTACTTCACGCGCGTCACCTCGGACAACGGCTCCGGCTCCAGATGGATCGGGTGATCCGGCGCGGCCACGTAGACGCTCATCACCTTGTACAGCTTGCGGGTGTTGATCTCCGATGACGCGCGAAAATGCATGTCCGGCGCGATCACGATGTCGGCCCGCCCCTGCTCCAGACGCTCCCAGGCGCCGGCCAGCACTTCGGTGAAAATCGACACCTGGGTATTGGCCTTCAGCGCCAGTTTGTCTATCAGCGGGAACAGCCTGCTCGGCGGCGACAGCGCCTCGCTGACGATGGTCAGGTGGGTTTCCCAGCCGCGCGCCAGCGCCTCGGCGTCGGTGGTCAGCTTATCCGCCGCCTCCAGCAGCACCCGGCCGCGCTCCAGCAGCATGCGCCCCACGTTGGTGAACTTGGTTCGATGGCCGGAACGGTCGAACAACACCACGTCCAATTCTTCTTCCAATTTTTGCATGGTGTAGCTGAGCGCCGAGGGCACCCGCCCCAGCTCATCGGCGGCCGCAGCAAAGCTGCCGCGTCGGTCGATCGCATCCATAACCCTTAACGCTTCAAGCGTTAACGCCCGATCTCTGGCCATCGAATCCCTCTGTCAGGAAATTTGAATATGCCGACCAGATTAACTGGCTAACAATCCGGCGTCCAGATGCTTACCATCTTAATATACCCAATAGATTTCGGGCGGCGGCAAAGCGGCAATCGAGAGAGGCCGACGCCGCGGCCAGAAAGATGCAGGGAAGAATGAATTTAGAGAGCCGATTGCCATGATTACATGCAGAACAGCACAACAATGCGGGCAAGCTGACTTTGGTTGGCTGCAGGCTCGCTACACCTTTTCCTTTGGCCACTACTTCGATCCCAAGCTGATGGGCTACGCCTCGCTGCGGGTGCTGAATCAGGAAGTGCTGGCGCCGGGCGCCGCGTTCCAGCCGCGCACCTACCCCAGCGTGGATATCCTCAACCTGATCCTGCAGGGGGAAGCGGAATACCGCGACAGCGACGGCAGCACGGCGCGCGTCAAAGCCGGCGAAGCGCTGCTGCTGGCCACGCAGCCGGGCCTGAGCTACAGCGAACAGAACGTCAGCGGCGATACGCCGTTGATCCGCCTGCAGCTGTGGCTGGACGCCTGCCCGGAACGCAGCAACGAACGGGTGCAGCGCCTGACGCTGCCGGCGGAGGGCAACCTGCTGCTGGCCTCGCCGGACGGGGCGCAGGGCAGCCTGCAGCTGCGCCAGCAGGTGTGGATCCATCATCTGGACCTGCAGCCGGGCGAGCAGCATACCTTTACGCTGAACGGGCCGCGCGCCTATCTGCAGTCGATCCACGGCACCCTCGCCGCCAACGGCGAACGCCACGACGGGCAGCGCCTGACCTGCGGCGACGGCGCGTTCATCCACGAGGAACATCGCCTGACCCTCCGCGCCGAGACGCCGCTGCGCGCGCTGTTGATCGACCTGCCGGTGTAAACGCCGCCGGAAACAAAAAACCCCGCGCAACGTGCGTTGCGCGGGGTTTTCTTTATAGAGGGAGTTGACCGGTAAGGCAACTAGCCAAATCCAAAAGGCTGATTCCCGCTGCATTTACATGCGGTTAAACATTCATATGTATCTCGGTTTGTATCCCATTTTATCAGCTTTGGCTGTGTTATTAATACCTAAACTTTTTCTCTCTCATAACGCGGAACACTCACTTATGGGGAGTAATTTGTTATGGACTACTGGTTGTTGATCGCAGTGCTAGGGGATAAAGTTAGTATCATTAACAGCCTCTAATATTCCCCCGCCCGGTTTACAGGATGGTTACGCAAGGAAGAAAAGTAATGAAAGTACCTTTGACTGAAATGACCATAGCCGCCATTACCAAAATGATAGACGATGCACAGGCAGATAATCGAAGGGAGCCAAGCCATTCGGATTTAGAATTCGCAATAGCTCGAGCAGGGCTTGCAATAGCTGATCCTAAGTCTCAAGGGCAAACAGTCGGGAAAGCGAAGCGAGTTCGGGCTGTACTTTATTGGGCTTTAGAGCACGATCTTATGGCCGGTGAGAAGCTTTTCGAAACCATCTTCACCAAAGTCAAAGTTTTGGGTGGCTTTCGTGAACATTCACCCAATTATGTTGGACAAGATGCTATCAAAGGCGCTATCGAAGCCTTCAAAGTAGAAGGTTTAATCTTAGCAATAGATGGGAGCATACAAACCCAGAGCTTGGATTCGTTACACGGGCGAGCGTTAACGGATGCTCTTCGCACCTATTCGAACAGAGCAAGAAAGGGGGCTGAAGATGCCGCATTACTATCAGGGACTAGCAAAGACCTTCTAGAAGCAACCGCAGCCCATGTTTTAACTCAAAAGTATGGCTCTTACCCACAACAATCCAACTTTCAAGCGCTTATGGGACAAGCATTCATTGCACTCGGTCTAGCAACCCCGGAAGAAGAGTATAAATCTTCTGAGGCTCCTCAAAGAAGCATGGAGCGGGGATTGTATCACTCAGCGATAGGGATAAATCGGTTAAGGAATAAGCAAGGTACTGGACATGGAAGACCATGGGTTCCATCAATAACCGAGACAGAAGCAAAAGCTGCAATTGAAATGGCAGGAATCATCGCTGGGTATATGCTGGATAAACTTGAACTTGAAAACAAATAGCGGCTTAGTGACTAGATACTTCGGAGAATAAAAATGAGCGGTGTTAGTGTGTTAGCTAGTACAGCAGCGGCTGTTGGCATCATTGATAAAGCTGTAGGGATAGCGAAAAAGCTTGCAAATGATAGCGAGGATCTTGATAAGGCGACACTCAAACTTGAGCTTGTCGAGTTGATGAGTGAACTAGCTAGCGCCAAAATGGAAGTGATAACAACGCAAGCTTTGCTCTTTGCTTCAGAGCAAAAGAATAAGCAACTTGAAGATCAGTTAAAAGATAAAGCTGCTTTCTCCTTTAATTCAGGTGTTTATTGGAAAGCAGGTGATGATATTGCCTTTTGTCCTAAGTGTTTCGAAGGTTTAGGGAAAGCGGTTCATATGCGTTCACAATTTTACGAAGCTGAACCTGAATATGGCATACAATCAAGAACTTGCTGGCAATGTTTTCACTGCCATTTTGAAGAAAAAAGAGTGGGATAGAACTGGCTGCTTATCAATCGTGTGAAAACTGAAATATCATACATTTTGCTAGTTAATTGTTGAAATTTAAACAACCATAACCTTTAGCGCCTTAATCATCAAAATGCAATGTACGGGGAAATTTGCTTATGCCTAATCTGTTGGAAACAGAAAGTGCTCGTGATTGGGTAAACAGCGCCATTGAGCGTCACTCAAAAGGTATTTATGGAAAACTTGTACCTGCAGTGCTTTGGACAGACGCTAGAGGTGATGATGGTGAACTCATAGTGCCAGCAGACCCTACTGAGCTTGTGGCAAAAATCAATAGAAATCCCTTCATCCTCTTGCATAACCATGATCCGGGGAGACCAAAAGGGCAAACTATTGAAAGTGCAAACTTCGTACATGAAAATGGCTCAAAATTCGTTGTTGCTATTTTAGGGTTCTATGCTGGTGGAGATGTTTTAGAATTCAATCAATTAGGTATCGACACTCGTAAATTCGAGCCATCCCCCGAGGAACTTCCAGAGATACCAGATAATGCTTGGATTGAATTTGCAACTGATCCAAGAGAAGTTGATTCGAAGTGGTTAGAACAGGTTACCAACAGTGCCCCAATACAAATAAAATACGTAGAGCTTTCACATAACACAGCGGAAGTCACACAGGAACTGATCAGAATTGGCATTGGTTTTCTGGCGATAGTATGGAATCCATTCACAACATCAATTGCTTCTGAAGCTGGCAAACGTACCTATATAGCACTTCATGAGTGGGTTCGTAAGTTACTCACAAAGTTAGCTGATAGAAAGAATCCATTGCTCGACATCAGCTCATATCAAGATGGCTGTCAGGTTTCTTTCCTGTTTAGGGGAAAAAATGTGAAGCTTCTCTATGCAGCTCATGACGCCCTCCCAGAAGCCGCTGCACAAGCAAAACAGTTAATTGGAACGTTGAGAGCTAGAGGTAATCCACCACGACAGCTAACATATGAATGGGATCAAGAGTCTCTTCGATGGTATCCCACTTATACAGTTTTGGATGACAAAAGGATCATTGTAGACAGTGGGACATTGATTGCTCTCGAGAAACTGCCATCAGGATTAAGTCTTGGCATACGTAAAGGGAAAACAACAACACCTGTATTAAAATCTGCCCCTAAGGAGGAGGAAAAGTAACTACATGCGTAAAATGTATTAGCTCAGACTTGGCCTGACACAGCTATGGCACAGAGCCAAAACCAATCTGACAGGCAGCTCTGCGCCAAAAGTCGATGTTGGTAACGTCCGAAATAATAAAATCTGGCGTATAGTGAGTAAGCAATTATATTACTTACTATCGTAAATCCTCAATGTGACATCAGCTCGTTAACTGTGAAATCAGGATTTTCTTCAAAGTCACTTTCATTAATACTGTTTGCATCAATGGCATAATTATTTCCGTCTATCTCAATATTAAGTGGTTGAAAGGTATTTACATCATTAACATAACGTCCGTTTTCATCCAGCAGTAATTTTAATGCCGGTTTGTTCATAGGATTGTATTCATATACATTACTGGACAGGTTATATATATTCTCTACGCCTTGTGGTAGCACACCCAAGTGGTTTATATAGTGCTGTTCAAGTGTAACCATTTTTGAGTTCATAACAATTCTATCAATAGCTGCAAGCGTAAGCCGTTTAACAGAAGCTTCCTTCTTATCATTAAATTTAATAATTAACTTGTCATGTTTCCTTACCTTGTATTTTCCTACTCTAGATGGCATATCGAAATACGAATGAAGATCAAGGTTAGGCTGAGTTATTGAGTTTAACTCATCAAGTAGTTGCATATAAAAGCGTAGAAGTGTATGTCTACCAGTTGCTCTTAACAATGATAGGCTATTATGATCGTGCGGCAGGTTATATTTATTAAACTCATCCCTTATCCGACCGTTAGGGCCTACAATACCTAGCCCGAGAACAACAACAAAATCTGGTCTTAAGTTGATGTTACCCAGATTTTTATCTAAGTCGTTAACTTGTTTAGCAATAGCTTCAAGACTTCTATTTGCCGCATAGGCAAATATTGCAGTGACAGGAACTACAGGGTTCAACCCAGTAACCATTCCCGGCGATAGTGAGTTAGAAAAACTCTGTGTAGACATGATTTGTTTTAAACTGGCAATGTTTTTATATGCATCCTTCAACTCCTCGCTATCAAGGTGAGACTTCATGCTGATAGCCCCAAATACGCTTTCCCTTGGGTATAAAGAGTGCGATTCCGATTTTAAAAAAAGAGGGCAATGATCTTTATCAAAAATAACAACATCCAATTCACCACTAATTTCATTTTCAGGTGAAATAACTTCACCCCGACCTATACCATATTTGTTTGGGAGGTATTCTTTAAGAAAATCCACGAAAGCATCCTCTCTGTGATCTCCCTTTCCACCATTATGTTTTATTTGCATTGTTTTTAGGAACTTTGCTGACAACTCCAAACTTATAGCTTCAAATATTTTACGTATATCCATATCTACCCCTTATAGGTTGACAGTTAAAAAAGTGATGAATGTTGACTGTACTTTGTTTATACTCTAGCGCTAACAGTCATATTTTGCGAGAGATTTTAATTGCTAATTATATTTAAATTCCACTAAAAAATATTTTTAGTGTTGCTATGTTTAAAGGTGAAATAAATAATTTAGCCATTAAAAACATGAGGTTAAATAAACGAATGAAAGCGTGAACGTTACCGGTTGTATTGTAATTATCCCGGAATCCAGCAGCCATTTTGTAGTTTCCCGTAATCAATCTAATCCAACCTCTGCTCTTCGCTCAAAGCCGATTGTCAGATAAGATTGTGTTCTGTCCACGGAAATGTCAGGTAAAGTCTGAGCTAATACACGTAAAAAGCGGTGAACCTATTATCTAAAAATCATCCCGCACATTAGAAGTGTTGCTTAGCAGTCTTAACCCAGCCCTCATGAACGATGCTAATATTTGGGAAATATCATAGGGGGTTATGCGGTTGCTTTCAGCCGATAGTAAGTTGCCTTACTGATGTTCAACTCTGCCATAATCTGCTTAGGTGACAACCCTTGTGCTTGCAGTACCATGACTTGTTCGCTAGTGGCCTTGATTGGTCTACCACAGTGGACACCTTCACTCTGAGCACGCTTAATACCCGCTGTACGGCGTTCTGCTATGAGATCTTTCTCCAGAGATGCTAACCCAGCCATCATCGTTAGCATCGCCTTACCAACGGACGTAGACAGGTCAAACTCCTCCCTCAGGCTGATAACCTTCACGCCTTTCGCCTGCAACATCTCAACGGTTTGCAGAACATCTATCGTATTACGGCCTAAACGGTCGATACCAGTAACAACCAATGTGTCACCTTCTCGTATGTAGTTGAGCAGTGAAGCAAAGCCTTTACGTTCAGAAGCCTTTATCGATCCTGAGACTGCTTCATCCATGAACCATTTATTGACCAGCTTCCCGCTATCAGTAATCTGCTGCTTTTGGTTCTCTATAGTTTGATCGTGAGTGGATACACGGACATAACCGATAACGGATGACATATAAGAAATTCCTTGTCTTAAAAGTAAGTCTCATAATTGTATTATATCAAAATAACCAAATCAACCTTTTGAGACATTAAAAATCCCTGTTTCATATGCTGGTTTGTCAGTATCAAAAGGAGATGGTTTTGAGACTACAGATATCAAAGCCATCTTCATCTTGATTATTTGCCATTTAAGTTGGAAAAGTCGGTGTGGGGTCAACGCGGATAAGCGGAAGTGAAGGTAGTAGTTCTTGCCACGGAGGATAGTATTTGGAATGGCACAAGCGCTGGTGTGTCTCATCTTGTATCTCACTTTTACGTGAAATGCAGACGGGACACACCAACCCATTGTTTTTAAAGAGGAGTGGAGTTGACCGGTAAGCCGGGTTCTGTCGTGGACAGTCATTCCTCTAGGCCAGCAATCGCTCACTGGCTCAAGCAGCCTACCCGGGTTCAGTACGGGCCGTACCATGTGAACCCCTATTTGGCCTTGCTCCGGGTGGAGTTTACCGTGCCACGAACTGTTGCCAGCCGCGCGGTGCGCTCTTACCGCACCCTTTCACCCTTACCTGATCCCGCTTGCGCGGGCCATCGGCGGTTTGCTCTCTGTTGCACTAGTCGTAGGCTTGCGCCTCCCAGGCGTTACCTGGCACCCTGCCCTATGGAGCCCGGACTTTCCTCCCCTCCATCTGTCTCCCCGAAGAGGACGGCAATGAAGCGGCGACTGTCTGGTCAACTCCGGCGCGGATAGTAGCGTCGCCGTCGCGACAGGTCAACCGCTTTACTGCTGTTGTTGCTCTAATGCGTGCTTGTACAGCGCATTTTTCTTCACGCCGTGGATCTCCGCCGCCAGCGCCGCCGCTTTTTTCAACGGCAGCTCTTTCTGCAGCAGCGCCAGCGTGCGCAGCGCCTCGAGCGGCAACGCATCCTCCTGCGCCTTGTGGCCTTCGACGATCAACACCATTTCACCGCGGCGGCGCACCTCGTCTTCCAGCACCCAGGCCAACAGTTCGCCCACCGGCGCGCCGTAGATGGATTCCCAGGTTTTGGTCAGTTCGCGCGCCAGCACCACGTAGCGCTGCGGCCCCCAGACGGTGACCATGTCCTGCAAACTTTCCAGCAGGCGATGGGTGGATTCATAGAAAATCAGCGTGCGAGGTTCCTCTGCCAGCGCCATCAGCGTATCCTTGCGGCCCTTGGTTTTGGCCGGCAGGAACCCTTCGTAGCAGAAGCGGTCCGAGGCGACGCCGGCGGCGCACAGGGCGGTAGTCGCCGCACAGGCGCCCGGCAGCGGCACCACGCGGATGCCGGCTTCGCGGCAGCGGCGCACCAGGTGATAGCCGGGATCGTTGATCAGCGGCGTGCCGGCGTCGGAAACCAGCGCGATGCTCTGGCCTTCCTGCAGCTTCGCCAGCAGTTGATCGGCCTTTTGTTGTTCGTTATGGTCATGCAGCGCAAACAGCCGCGCGCTAATCGCAAAGTGTTGCAACAGCAACCCGGTATGGCGCGTATCTTCCGCCGCAATCAGATCAACGCTTTTCAGTACCTCTAACGCGCGGTGGGTAATATCGCCCAAATTGCCGATTGGAGTGGGCACCACATACAGCGTTGATGCAGAAATGACTGATTGTTGGTGTTGATTCATTGTTTCATCCGGGTTGCCGATTTAATATTGAGCATCTTGAAAAAAACATCACTGGATACAGTATGCTTTCCTCAACATTCGTTCGTACCAAAGCAGGGCGCTCCAAGCCTGTCCGACTCACCGCAGTTATCGCGGCAGCCCTTTTCCTGGCAGGCTGTCCAAGTCGGGCCCCGCAAACGCCGCCCGCCAATATACAGGACGAAGCGAGCGCCAGCTCCGATTACTATCTGCAGCAGCTGCAGCAAAGCAGCGATGATAACAAGGCTGACTGGCAATTACTTGCTATTCGCGCGCTGATGCGTGAAGGAAAGCTGCCGCAGGCCGGTGAGCAGCTGAACCAATTGCCGAAAAACCTCAACGGCGCGCAACAGGCGGAACGCCAGCTGTTGACCGCCGAACTGCAGGTGGCCAACAAGAGCTACGTCAGCGCCCGCAGCACCCTGGGCCATTTGGACAGCGGCGAGCTGTCGACCAACCAGCTGGTGCGCTTCTATCAGGCGCAGATCGCCGCCAACCAGGGCAAAGCCTCGCTGCCGCTGATCCGCGCCTATATCGCGCAAGAGCCGCTGCTGAACGATAAAGCGCACCAGAACAACCTGGACCAAACCTGGCAGGCGCTGCTGCAGCTGACGCCGCAGGACATGACCAGCCTGGTGATCAACGCCAACGAGAACGTGCTGCAAGGCTGGCTGGACCTGCTGCGGGTCTATCAGGACAACAAGCAGGATCCGGATCTGCTGAAGGCCGGCATCAAGGACTGGCAAAACCGCTACCCGCAGAACCCGGCGGCCAAAACCCTGCCGACCCAGCTGAACCAGGTGCTGAACTTCACCCAGGCCTCCACCTCGAAAATCGCCCTGCTGCTGCCGCTGAACGGCCAGGCGAAGGTGTTCGCCGAGGCTATCCAGCAGGGGTTTGAAGCCGCGAAAAACGGCGTCTCCGCGCCAGCGCCGGCTCCGTCGCAGCCGCAGCAACCGACCAACAGTCCGGATCAGGCGGCGCCGGCCGAGCAGACCGCAGCCACCGCCGGCGACATCAACGCCAACGGCGCGGTCAGCACCTCGGCACAGCCGGCCGATCGGCCCGCAGTGGCCGCTGCGCAGCCTGCCGCCCCGTCCAGCGCGCCGATTACCCCGCCGCAGGCCGCCAACGCGCAGGTGAAGGTGTACGACACCTCCAGCCAGCCGCTGGCCGCGCTGCTGAGCCAGGCGCAGCAGGACGGCGCCACCCTGGTGGTCGGCCCGCTGCTGAAAGAAAACGTCGACCAGCTGGCCGGCAGCAACACCACGCTGAACGTGCTGGCGCTCAACCAGCCGGAAACGCCGAAGGACAACCCGAATATCTGTTACTTCGCCCTGTCGCCGGAAGACGAAGCGCGTGACGCCGCGCGCCATATCTGGGAGCAGCAAAAGCGTCAGCCGCTGCTGCTGGTGCCGCGCGGCGCCTTCGGCACCCGCGTCGCCAATGCCTTTAATCAGGAGTGGCAGTCGCTGGGCGGCCAGACCGTGCTGCGCCAGGATATCGGCTCCGCCGGCGAACTGCGCCAAATGGTGAACAGCGGCGGCATCCGCATGTCCGGCACGCCAATTTCCACCGCGCCGGCACCGCAAAGCGTGACCATCGCCGGGCTGACCATTCCGGCGCCGCCGAGCGATGCGCCGGCCGCCTCGGGCGGCAGCGTCGATGCGGTGTATATCGTCGCCACCCAATCCCAGCTGACGCTGATCAAGCCGATGATCGACATGGCCACCAACTCGCGCGGCAAGCCGGCGATGTACGCCAGCTCGCGCAGCTACCAGGCCGGAGCCGGCCCGGACTTCCGTCTGGAGATGGAAGGCCTGCAGTTCAGCGATATCCCGCTGCTGGCCGGCGCCAATCCGCAGCTGTTGCAGCAGGCCAGCTCCCGCTTCCGCAGCGACTATTCGCTGGTTCGCCTGTACGCCATGGGGATGGACGCCTGGACATTGGCCAATCACTTTGCTGAAATGCGCCAGCTGCCCGGCTTCCAGGTTTCCGGCACCACCGGCGTGCTCACCGCCTCCCCAAGCTGCGTGATCAACCGCAAGCTGCCTTGGCTGCAGTACCGTCAGGGCCGGGTTGTTCCCGTCTCTTGAGTCAACGCGCCACGGGGGCGGGCTATGAGTCATTGGCCCGCCGCCATCTGGAACGCGCCGGGCTCACCTTTTGCGCGGCCAACGTCGCGCTGCGCGGCGGCGAGCTGGATCTCATCATGCGCGATGGCCAAACCTGGGTGTTCGTCGAGGTGCGCTATCGCCGCAATGACGCCTTCGGCGGCGCGGCCGCCAGCGTCACCTACCGCAAACAACAGCGGCTGCTGCACGCCGCCGCCGTCTGGCTGGCGGGGCGCGGAGCCAGCTTTGACACATCATCTTGCCGTTTTGATGTTTTGGCCTTTACCGGTAGCCAGTTAGAATGGATACCCAACGCCTTCAATGCGGATTAATCGTGGTTTACCGGTGCAGACCGGCCCTTTGACTTAGTGGATTAATACAACGTGCTGGATAGAATTAAAGCCTGTTTTACCGAAAGCATCCAAACCCAGATCGCGGCGGCGGAGGCTCTGCCTGACGCCATCTCCCGCGCAGCGATGACGCTGGTTCAATCCTTACTCAACGGCAACAAGATCCTGTGCTGCGGCAACGGCACCTCGGCGGCCAACGCGCAGCATTTCGCCGCGAGCATGATCAACCGCTTTGAAACCGAACGCCCAAGCCTGCCGGCGATTGCCCTCAACGCCGACAACGTGGTGCTGACGGCGATCAGCAACGATCGGCTGCACGATGAAGTCTACGCCAAGCAGGTACGCGCGCTCGGGCATACCGGCGACGTATTGCTGGCGATTTCCACCCGCGGCAACAGCCGTGATATTGTGAAGGCGGTCGAAGCGGCGGTCACGCGTGACATGACGATTGTTGCGCTCACCGGCTACGACGGCGGGGAGCTGGCCGGTTTGCTCGGCCAACAGGATGTCGAGATCCGTATTCCATCGCACCGCAGCGCACGCATTCAGGAAATGCATATGCTGACCGTAAACTGCCTTTGCGATTTGATAGATAATACGTTGTTTCCCCACCAGGACGATTAAGGAACCGAGATGAAGCTAAAAGCCACATTTGCAGTGCTGTGCAGCGCCCTGCTGTTACAAGGCTGTATCGCCGGCGTCGTCGTCGGCAGCGCGGCCGTCGCCACTAAAACCGCCACCGATCCGCGCAGCGTAGGCACCCAGGTGGACGACGGCACATTGGAAGCCCGGGTAGAAAACGCCCTGAGCAAAGATCAACAGCTGAAGAAAGACACCCGGGTGGTCGCGACCGCCTATCAGGGTAAAGTGTTGCTGACCGGCCAGTCGCCGAGCGCCGACCTCACCGCCCGCGCCAAACAGATCGCCATGGGCGTGGAAGGCGCCACCGAAGTGTATAACGAGATCCGTCAGGGAACGCCGGTCAGCCTGAGCACCGCCTCGTCCGATACCTGGATCACCACCAAGGTGCGTTCGCAGCTGCTCACCAGCGATACGGTGAAATCGTCCAACGTGAAGGTCACTACCGAGAACGGCGAGGTGTTCCTGCTGGGCCTGGTGACCCAACAGGAAGGCCAGTCGGCCGCGCAGATCGCCAGCCAGGTCAGCGGCGTGAAGCACGTCACCACCGCCTTTACCTACGTGAAGTAATCGCCGGGCCGGGGGCTGCGCCATGCCGCCCCCGGCCGGTTAATCCAGTTTGTTCTCGCGCAGAAATCCTTCCCCGCCCAGCTGACGCATCTGGCGCATAATCCACTGCTGCCGCTGGATCACATAGCCGGACGGCGCATCCGCCCGGAACCGGTGCGGGTTCGGCAATACCGCCGCCAGCAGCGCCGCTTCAGAGGCGGTCAGGCGCTTGGCCGGCTTGTGGAAATAGCGCTGCGACGCCTCTTCCACGCCGAATACGCCGTCGCCTAACTCGACGATATTCAGATACACCGTGAGAATGCGCCTTTTGGTCCACACCAGTTCGATGCCCGACGTCAACCCGGCCTCCAGCCCTTTGCGCAGCCAGCTGCGGCCGTCCCACAGGAACAGGTTCTTGGCGGTTTGCTGCGACAGCGTCGAGGCGCCGCGGATGCGCGTCGGCCGCCGCTCGTTGTGGCTGAACGCCTTTTCGATCGCCGCCAGGTCAAAACCCCAGTGTTCGGGGAATTTTTGATCTTCCGCCGCCATCACCGCCAGCGCCATCTGCGGCGAGATGTCGCTCATCGGCACCCAGTCGGAGTGCGCGACATAGCCGAAATCGCCGCTCAGCCAGGCGCCAATCTGCCGCTCCGCCATCACCGCGGAAAACGGCACCGGCAGAAACGCGAAGGCCAGTATGCCCAACAGCCACAGGCCGATAAGCGCGATGACGCCGCGCTTCAGCCAAAACCAGGGGCGGGAAAGCAGCGACTTGCCGGCGGATTTTCTCATTCGGTCAGATCCAGCACGCGTGACACCAGTTTATCGATGCCGCCGGCCGCCTCGGCGATCGACTGCGCCAGCATATAAGCCGGCGTAGTCACCACCTTATGCTCGATATCCACCACGATGTCGTCTACCGGGCAAATCACCGGCTCGCCCCCCATCGCGTCGATCACTTCACCCAGATCCGGATCGTTGCCGATGGTCAGCCGCACCTGGCGGTCCAGCAGCTTCGGCAGCAGCGCCGGAGCGATGCACATAAAACCAATTGGTTTATTCGCCTTATGCATTTGCTGCGTCAGCCTAGCCAAATCTTCATCAACCTGACATTCGGCGCCGGCGGCGGCGAAGTTGCTGAGGTTCTTGGCCGCGCCAAAGCCGCCGGGAACGATCAGCGCGTCCAGCTGCGCGGCGTCGGCCTGCGCAAGCGGTTGAACCTGCCCTCTGGCGAGGCGAGCGGACTCTACCAGCACGTTGCGTCGCTCCGGCATTTCATCGCCGGATAAGTGATTAATAACATGAAGTTGGGGCTTATCCGGCGCAAAACACACCGCCTGGGCGCCGGCGCGATCCAGCGCCAGCAGCGTCAGCACCGCTTCATGGATCTCCGCGCCGTCATAAACCCCGCAGCCGCTGAGCACCACACCTACCTTTTTCATCGTTCTGACTCCCGTTGCTACTGTCAACCGGTTAGTGCTCGGAGTTGACAAACACTAATCTACATCACACATTTTAATGAATCTTCTAACAAGAGCGCTTACATTTGCTATGTTGTTGGCTGTATGATGTTTAGGAATTATCTACAACCTGCTCGACCAGAACACTGAAACCAATACGCAGGTTCACAATTTCCCTGGTGTTGGCGCAATATTCGCGCACCCCGGCTTAGGTCGGGGTCATTTTTTTTCAGCGTTCTCCACCCATGCACGCAAGACCTGCACGTCGTTACGCCATTCCTGCTTCAGCTCGTCCACCCAGTCCTGCACGTTATCCCACCAGGCCGGCAACGTCGGCGTCTGGATCTGCTGCGCCAACTGCTGCAGATGGCGCAGGCCGACCGAGCCGGCGGCGCCCTTGATCTTGTGCCCTTCCTCGGTGATGCCCTTCTGATCGCGCGCCGTCATGTTGGACTCCAGCACCGCCAAATAACCCGGCATCATCTGCTCGAACATCTCCAGGCTCTGGTGGATCAGCTGCGGCCCGACCAAATCCATATACTGTTCCAGCATTGCGGTATCGAGTAACGACTCATTAATCTGCATCGCCTTGTGCTCCGTTTTCTTTGAAGTATGAGAAGGTTGATGATCCCAATAGTGTTTGATAACCCGGGTCAGCGCCGGCACCGACAGCGGCTTGCTCAGCACGTCGTCCATGCCCGCATCGAGGTATTCCTTTTTGTCTTTCAGGACGTTGGCGGTCAACGCCACCAGCGGCGGCAGCGCCTGCCCGGCATAGCGTTCGCGCAGCGCCCGGGCGATGTCCAGCCCGGTCATGTCCGGCAGCTGAATGTCCAGCAGCACCAGGTCGAACTCGTCCGGATCGAACATCGCCAGCGCGTCGTGGCCGTTCATCGCCACCTCCACGCTGTTGCCCAGCTTCTCCAGCACCGAGCACGCCACGATCACGTTCAGTTCGATGTCTTCCACCAGCAGGATATGCAGCGCCGGCAACGGCAGCTCCTCCTCCGTCTGCACCTCGCTGACGGCCTCCTGCACCGCCGGCGCCTTGATGGTCAGCGTGAAGCAGGATCCCTGCCCCTGCACGCTGTGGACGCTGATGTCGCCGCCCATGCTCTGCGCCAGCCGTTTGGACACCGCCAGCCCGATGCCGGTGCCGGTCGCCGGGCGGCCGCCGTGCTGATCCTTCACCTGATAATACATGGCGAAAATCTTGTCCTGCTCGTCCTGCGGAATGCCCATGCCCGAGTCTTCCACCTCGAACACCAGCTTCTCCTGCGCTTCGCGCCGCACCCGCACCAGGATCTGCCCCTGCTGGGTGAACTTCACCGCGTTGCCGATCAGATTCCACAGGATCTGCCGCAGGCGCGTGCCGTCGGTGATGATCTGCTGCGGCAGCGGCGGCTGCGGCTCCATGACAAACTGCAGCCCTTTCGGCTGCGCCAGCAGGCCGGAGAGGTTTTCCAGGTCCGCCAGGAAGCCGGTGAAATCCACCGGCTGGTTATCCAGCTGCACCTTGCGCCGCTCGAGCTTGTCCATTTCGATAATGTCGTTGAAGATGTTGCCGAGGGTGATGGCGCTGACGTGGATGGTTTTCAGGTATTTCAGCTGTTCGTCGTTCAGTTCGGTATCGAGCAGGATGCGGCTGAGGCCAACGATGCCGTTAAGCGGCGTACGCAGCTCGTGGCTGATCGTTGAGATGAAGGTGGTCTTGTCCCTGCTGGCGTTCTCCAGCGCGTCCTGGTAGCGCTTACGCTCGGTTATATCGCGCCCGAAGCCCATCAGCCCGTGACGCTTGCCCACCCGATCATAAAACGGCACTTTGCGCAGTTCGAAACAGGCCTTGCGGCCGTCCGGATACACCAGCCATTGCTCGTAGGTCAGCGAGACGTTGTGGCGGAACACTTTTTCGTCGGTCTCGATCACCTTCTCGGCGATCTCCTGGCCGTAGACGTCGTACGGCGTCAGGCCGATCAGCTGCTTTTCGCTTTTGCCGGTCAGCAGCTCCATCGCCCGGTTGCAGCCGGAAAATTCTTTGTCTTCGTTGCGGTAATACACCAGGTCGGGCGAGGCGTCGAGGAAGGAACGCAGCAGCGCCGACTGTTGGCCCAGCTCAATCTGCGCCAGCTCGCGCTGTTCCATTTCTTCCGTCAGCTTTTCCATCACCTGCAGACGCTCTTCTTCCGCTTTGATGCGGTCGGCGATCTCCTGGTTCAGTTGGCTGATGTTGTTCTTGAGCTGCTGGTTCAATTCCAGGTCGCGGTGGCGCATCTCTTCCAGCTTGTCCACCAGCCGCGCCAGCCGCTGGCGCGATTCCTCCAGCTGTTCGACCACCACCGACAGAAAGTAAACCGCCCAGGGGGTGATCAGCAGGCCGAAGAAGATCGAGCGCACCACGTCGATGCTTTCCACTTCGCCGCGCAGCAGCATGGTCACCGCCATCTGCACCACCATCGCCAGCACCACCAGCGCCGAAGCCAGCAGCAGCGAGAAACGCACCAGCCCCAGTTTCACCATTAGATCAACGTAATACTGGGCCAATACCCGGATTTGCTTCATAGCGGCTCCCATCAGACACAATCTTTTGAATCATACCGTAAAACACCGGTGAGATAAGGCGGCAAACGTCGAAGTGTGGCAAAGATTGCAAATCAACGCGGGGTTCAGGGCCGATAACGCCACTTTTCATCCAGCGCGCTGCCCTGCCCGCCATGCTGCTGCAGGTAGCCGCCCACCGCCTGCATGCCGTTCCAGCGGCTCTCGCACCATAATGGTGCCAACGGCGTCGACCGGCGGGCCTGCTGGGCGGCCTGCCGGTAACAGGAGAAATTATGGCCGCGATTGATGCGGTTCAGCGTTTTATCGTGCGCCGTCTGCAGCCCCAGCCACGCCTCATATCCCTGTCGGCTGCAGGCTGGGCTTATGGATCTTTTCACCATGGCGGCGCTGGAAATCGGCGCCAAACATATTGACTAATTGCGGCAACGGCATAATCTTGGCGTTTCTCTGCGTTCAAAGCCCGTGATGCTAATAAGAAACGGCTTTTCCCGCGATGACGGAGATCAACGCTTTCCCCGCAAGGCGCCGCCAGGCATAACTATTCATTATAAATGCAAATAAAATCACCAAGGCCACGATGAATTTTTCTAATTCTCGCGCAACCGTTAACGCCGGTATGACAATACGATTAAAAATAGTTACAAACATCAACAAACTTATATTTAATAGAATAAAACTCTGGCATTCCCACCCGCACTAGCATGGTGCAGAGATTCAACGGTTGCACTATAGTGAGACAGCTCACATTTTTTCCGGGCCCGACGCATCTCGCCGCAAGCGTAAATTCGCGTAAAAAACATTAATTATCAAATAAATAAGTCGGATTAATTCAATAAAAATCTATCTTAAGCCTATATTTGACCTGCGTATTCTTTCTCGCTAAGTTGGAAGTCCGCTGGAAGCTTTCTGGACGGGCAAACGTCTCGTCATATTTATGCAGTAATTTAAGACTCCCTCTTAAAACAAGTCATATACCACTTGTGAGAACCGTCACGAGAGGCCATTAACGGAGGGCGGAAAAGCAGATTGGCGGGGTTAACTTGCTGATTGGACTTCTGCCTGAAGTTGGGAAGCCCCCTCGCAGTAGGTTGTGAGAGTCACGCAGAGCCTGGGGAGGTTCACTGATATGTTGTACGATAAATCCCATGAGAGGGACAACTGTGGTTTCGGCCTGATCGCCCACATAGAAGGCGAACCTAGCCATAAGGTGGTGCGTACCGCCATTCACGCGCTGGCCCGCATGCAGCACCGTGGCGCAATTCTTGCTGACGGCAAGACGGGCGACGGTTGCGGCCTGTTATTGCAAAAGCCCGATCGCTTTTTCCGCATGGTGGCGGAAGAGCGCGGCTGGCGTTTAGCCAAAAACTACGCGGTCGGCATGATGTTCCTCAGCCAGAACGAAGAGGAAGCGCGCGCCAGCCGCCGCATTGTAGAAGAAGAGCTGCAAAACGAAACGCTGTCGATCGTCGGCTGGCGCGAAGTGCCGACCAACCCGGACGTGCTGGGTGAGATCGCGCTTTCTTCCCTGCCGCGCATCGAACAGATTTTCGTTAACGCCCCGGCCGGCTGGCGCCCGCGCGATATGGAACGCCGCCTGTTCGTGGCGCGCCGCCGCATCGAAAAACGCGTCCAGGACGACAGCTTCTACGTCTGCAGCTTCTCCAACCTGGTGACGATCTATAAAGGCCTGTGCATGCCTGCGGATCTGCCGCGCTTTTATCTCGACCTGGCGGACCTGCGTCTGGAATCGGCCATCTGCCTGTTCCACCAGCGTTTTTCCACCAATACCGTGCCGCGCTGGCCGCTGGCGCAGCCGTTCCGCTACCTGGCGCACAACGGCGAAATCAACACCATCACCGGCAACCGCCAGTGGGCTCGCGCCCGCACCTATAAATTCCAGACGCCGCTGATCCCTGACCTGCAGGCCGCCGCGCCGTTCGTCAACGAAACCGGCTCCGACTCCAGCTCGCTGGACAACATGCTGGAGCTGCTGCTGGCGGGCGGTATGGACCTGATCCGCGCCATGCGCCTGCTGGTGCCGCCGGCCTGGCAGAACAACCCGGACATGGACACCGACCTGCGCGCCTTCTTCGACTTCAACTCGATGCACATGGAGCCGTGGGACGGCCCGGCCGGCATCGTGATGTCCGACGGCCGCTACGCCGCCTGTAACCTCGACCGCAACGGCCTGCGCCCGGCGCGCTATGTGATAACCAAAGACAAGCTGATCACCTGCGCCTCTGAGGTCGGCATCTGGGATTACCAGCCGGATGAAGTGGTGGAAAAGGGCCGCGTCGGCCCCGGCGAACTGATGGTGATCGACACCCGCAGCGGCCGCATTCTGCACTCGGCCGAAACCGACAACGATCTGAAAAGCCGCCACCCGTATAAAGAGTGGATGGAAAAGAACGTCAAGCGTCTGGTGCCGTTCGAAGACCTGCCGGCCGATCAGGTGGGCAGCCGCGAACTGGACGACGCGCAGCTCGAAACCTACCAGAAACAGTTCGGCTACAGCAGCGAAGAGCTGGATCAGGTGATCCGCGTGCTGGGCGAGATCGGCCAGGAGGCAACCGGCTCGATGGGTGACGATACCCCGTTCGCCGTGCTCTCCAGCCGCCCGCGCATCGTCTATGACTACTTCCGCCAGCAGTTCGCGCAGGTGACCAACCCGCCGATCGATCCGCTGCGCGAAGCGCACGTGATGTCGCTGGCGACCAGCATCGGCCGCGAAATGAACGTGTTCTGCGAAGCCGAAGGCCAGGCGCACCGCCTGAGTTTCAAATCGCCGATCCTGCTGTACTCCGATTTCAAGCAGCTGACCACGCTGGAAGGCGAATACTACCGCGCCGACACTCTGGATCTGACCTTCGATCCGGCTGAGCAGGATCTGGAGCAGACCATTCGCGCGCTGTGCGACGAAGCGGAGCGCAAGGTGCGCGACGGCGCCGTGCTGCTGGTGCTTTCCGACCGCGCCATCGCCCCCAACCGTTTGCCGGTGCCTGCCCCCATGGCGGTCGGCGCCATCCAGACGCGTCTGGTGGAAAAAAGCCTGCGCTGCGACGCCAACATCATCGTTGAAACCGCCAGCGCCCGCGACCCGCACCACTTCGCCGTGCTGCTCGGTTTCGGCGCCACCGCCATCTACCCGTACCTGGCCTACGAAACGCTGGCCAAGCTGGTCGACAGCCAGGCGATCGACAAACAGTACCGCGAGGTGATGCTGAACTACCGTAACGGCATCAACAAGGGCCTGTACAAGATCATGTCCAAAATGGGCATTTCGACCATCGCCTCGTACCGCTGCTCCAAGCTGTTCGAAGCGGTCGGCCTGCACCGCTCCCTGTCCGAGCTGTGCTTCCAGGGCGTGATCAGCCGCATCGGCGGCGCCAGCTTCGGCGACTTCCAGCAGGATCTGCAGAACCTGTCCAAACGCGCCTGGCTGAAACGCAAACCGCTGGAACAGGGCGGCCTGCTGAAGTTCGTCCACGGCGGCGAATACCACGCCTATAACCCGGACGTGGTCAGCACGCTGCAAAAAGCGGTGCACAGCGGCGAATACAGCGACTATCAGGCCTACGCCAAGCTGGTGAACGAGCGTCCGGTCGCCATGCTGCGCGACCTGCTGGCCATCACGCCGCAGGGCACGCCGATCCCGGTCGATCAGGTTGAGCCGGCGGAATCGCTGTTCAAACGCTTCGACACCGCGGCGATGTCGATCGGCGCGCTGAGCCCGGAAGCGCACGAGTCGCTGGCCATCGCCATGAACAGCCTCGGCGGCTTCTCCAACTCCGGCGAAGGCGGCGAAGACCCGGCGCGTTACGGCACCAACAAGGTGTCGCGCATCAAGCAGGTGGCCTCCGGCCGCTTCGGCGTGACGCCGGCCTACCTGGTCAACGCCGACGTGATCCAGATTAAGGTGGCGCAGGGCGCCAAACCGGGCGAAGGCGGCCAGCTGCCGGGCGATAAAGTCACCCCGTATATCGCCAAGCTGCGTTACTCGGTGCCGGGCGTGACCCTGATCTCCCCGCCGCCGCATCATGACATCTATTCGATCGAGGACCTGGCTCAGCTGATCTTCGACCTGAAACAGGTCAATCCGAAGGCGGTGATCTCGGTGAAACTGGTGTCCGAACCGGGCGTCGGCACCATCGCCACCGGCGTGGCGAAAGCCTATGCCGACCTGATCACCATCGCCGGCTACGACGGCGGCACCGGCGCCAGCCCGCTGTCTTCGGTGAAATACGCCGGCTGTCCGTGGGAGCTGGGCCTGGTGGAAACCCAGCAGGCGCTGGTGGCCAACGGCCTGCGCCACAAGATCCGCCTGCAGGTGGACGGCGGCCTGAAAACCGGCGTGGACATCGTCAAGGCGGCGATCCTCGGCGCGGAAAGCTTCGGCTTCGGCACCGGCCCAATGGTGGCGCTGGGCTGCAAATACCTGCGCATCTGCCACCTGAACAACTGCGCGACCGGTGTGGCGACCCAGGACGACAAGCTGCGCCGCGATCACTACCACGGCCTGCCGGAGCGCGTGACCCACTACTTCCAGTTCATCGCGCGCGAAACCCGCGAGATCATGGCGCAGCTGGGCGTCAGTCAACTGGTCGACTTGATTGGCCGCACCGAGTTCCTGACCGAACTGGACGGCATCTCGGCCAAGCAGAACAAGCTGGATCTGTCGCCGATGCTGAAAACCGCCACCCCGCATCCGGGCAAGGCGCTGTACTGCACCGAAAGCAGCAACCCGCCGTTCGACAAGGGCCTGCTGAACAAAGAGCTGCTGGCGCAGGCGGAACCGCATATCGAAGCGAAGCACAGCAAAACCTTCTACTTCGATATCCGCAACACCGATCGTTCGGTGGGCGCAATGCTGTCTGGCGCCATCGCTACCGCACATGGCGATCAGGGCATGGCGGCCGATCCGATCAAGGCGCACTTCTCCGGCACCGCCGGGCAAAGCTTCGGCGTGTGGAACGCCGGCGGCGTTGAGCTGACCCTGACCGGCGACGCCAACGACTACGTCGGCAAAGGCATGGCCGGCGGCAGCATCGCGGTGCGTCCGCCGATCGGTTCCGCGTTCCGCAGCCACGAAGCCAGCATCATCGGCAACACCTGCCTGTACGGCGCCACCGGCGGCAAGCTGTTCGCCGCTGGCCGCGCGGGCGAACGCTTCGCGGTGCGCAACTCCGGCGCCATCACCGTGGTGGAAGGCATTGGCGACAACGGCTGTGAATACATGACCGGCGGCATCGTCTGCGTGTTGGGTAAAACCGGCATCAACTTCGGTGCGGGCATGACCGGCGGCTTCGCCTACGTGCTGGACGAAGACGGCGAGTTCCGCAAGCGCGTCAACCCGGAACTGGTGGAAGTGCTGGACGTTGACCAACTGGCCATTCACGAAGAGCACCTGCGCGGCCTGATTACCGAGCACGTGCAGGCGACCGGTTCTTCCCGCGCGGAAGAGATCCTGGCCAACTGGCCGGAATGGGCGCCGAAGTTCGCTCTGGTCAAGCCGAAGTCCAGCGATGTCAAAGCATTGTTGGGTCACCGTAGTCGTTCCGCAGCCGAGCTGCGGGTTCAGGCGCAGTAAGAGGTAGGTCATTAATGAGTCAGAATGTTTATCAATTTATCGACCTGCAGCGTGTTGATCCGCCAAAGAAACCGCTGAAGATCCGTAAAATTGAGTTTGTAGAGATTTACGAACCGTTTTCGGAAACCCAGGCGAAAGCGCAGGCAGACCGCTGTCTGTCCTGCGGCAACCCTTATTGCGAATGGAAATGCCCGGTTCACAACTACATCCCGAACTGGCTGAAGCTGGCGAACGAAGGCCGCATCATGGAGGCGGCGGATCTGGCGCACCAGACCAACAGCCTGCCGGAAGTGTGCGGCCGCGTCTGCCCGCAGGATCGCCTGTGCGAGGGTTCCTGCACCCTGAACGATGAGTTCGGTGCGGTGACCATCGGCAACATCGAGCGTTATATCAGCGATAAGGCCATCGAAATGGGCTGGAAGCCGGATATGTCGCACGTACAGCCGACCGGCAAGCGCGTGGCGATCGTCGGCGCCGGCCCGGCCGGGCTGGCCTGCGCCGACGTGCTGACCCGCAACGGCGTCAAGGCGGTGGTGTACGATCGTCATCCGGAGATCGGCGGCCTGCTGACCTTCGGCATTCCGGCCTTCAAGCTGGAAAAAGAGGTGATGATCAAGCGCCGCGGCATCTTCAGCGAGATGGGCATCGAGTTCCGGCTGAATACCGAAGTGGGCAAGGACGTGGCGATGGAAACGCTGCTGGACGAGTTCGATGCGGTGTTCCTGGGCGTCGGCACCTATCAGTCGATGCGCGGCGGGCTGGAGAACGAAGACGCGCCGGGCGTTTACGACGCGCTGCCGTTCCTGATCGCCAACACCAAGCAGCTGATGGGCTATGAAGCCGAGCAGCACGAGCCGTACGTCAGCATGGAAGGCAAACGCGTGGTGGTGCTGGGCGGCGGCGATACCGCGATGGACTGCGTGCGCACTTCGATCCGTCAGGGCGCGACGCAGGTTACCTGCGCCTATCGCCGCGACGAAGCCAACATGCCGGGTTCCAAACGCGAGGTGAAAAACGCCCGCGAGGAAGGCGTGGAGTTCAAGTTCAACCTGCAGCCGTTGAGCATCGAGCTGAACAGCGCCGGCCGCGTAGCCGGCGTCAGAATGGTGCGCACCCAGCTGGGCGCCCCGGACGCCAACGGCCGCCAGGCGGCGGAACAGGTGCCGGGCTCCGAGCACGTGATCGACGCCGACGCGGTGGTGATGGCCTTCGGTTTCCGTCCGCACCGGATGGACTGGCTGGCGGCGCACGACGTGCAGCTCGACAAGCAGGGGCGCATTCTGGCCCCGGAAAGCACCGACAACGCCTTCCAGACCAGCAACCCGAAAATCTTCGCCGGCGGCGATGCGGTGCGCGGTTCGGATCTGGTGGTGACGGCGATTGCCGAGGGCCGCAAGGCCGCCGACGGCATCATGAACTACCTGGAAGTGTAATCGCCGCTCTCCTGCCTCAGAGGCCCGGTTCGCCGGGCCTCTGCCTTTTCCGCCCCGCCACGCCTGGTAACAACCTCTCCCGCCATAACCCACTCGACGCGCTATAGTATTCAGTTAGCATCATTCGGCGGCGCGGCGGCGCCTGACATCTTGATAAGGATAGCTAACATGAAATGCTCCGTTTCCTTGCTGGCCGGCACCTTGCTGGCCGTCAGCTTCAGTTCCTCGGCCATGGCGCCGGATGCGCAGGAGGTCGGCTACAACATCGAGGCGCGCGGCGCCGCGCCGGTGGTGGCGCAATTGGCCAAGGCGGGCCAGCTGCACGCGGTGGAAGACAGCATCAGGCTGGGCGACGACGGCTGGATTGCGCTGGCGCCCAAGCTGGCCAACGGCGGCAACGCCGGCTTCACCAGCGGCATCAAATCGGCCCTGTCTTCGGCGCTGGTCTACAACCCGGCGGCGGTGCTGCACGCGCTCAACCAGGGCAACAACCTGCCGATCAATGACATTTGCACCGCGCCGCCCGAAGTCCAGGGCGATACCGCCATCACCAGCTTCAGGCAACGCGCCACGCATGCGCTCTCGACCGTGCGCGTCGGCGATCTCGGCGCCCCGCGCGATGCCTGCATGGCGGCGTTGAAGGGCTGATTAGCAAATGACAGGCAATAAAAAAGGTACCGCATGCGGTACCTTTTTCGTTTGCTGCGGCAGCGTTATTTCACGACGCGCAACGCCGGGCGCCCCCCGCGCGGCGGCTGTGGCGGCTCGTCATCCGGATCCTGGTCGTCGCTGACGTCCGGGCGGTCGCCGTCAATCACCGACATCAGGCTTTCGGAAGGGATGGTTTCGCTGTCCAACCCCTCGAAGGTGCCCTCGGCCTCATAGGCGGCTTCCGGTTCGAACATGGTGCCTGCGCCATTCTCGCGCGCGTAAATCGCCAGCACGGCGGCCATCGGCACCGAAACCTGACGCGGCACGCCGCCGAAGCGCGCGTTGAAATGCACGTCTTCGTTGCCCAGCTCCAGATTGCCGACCGCGCGCGGCGCGATGTTCAGCACGATCTGGCCGTCGCGGGCGAACTCCATCGGCACCTGCACGTCGGGACGCGTGACGTCCACCACCAGATGCGGCGTCAGCTGGTTATCAAGCAGCCAGTCATAGAAGGCCCGCAGCAGGTACGGACGGCGCGGAGTCATCTGAGACATGTCCATAACGCTTAGCCCCGGGTCTGCAGGCGCATTTCGCGCTCGGCTTCGGTCAGGGAGGCCAGGAACGCGTCGCGTTCGAATACGCGGGTCATGTAGCCTTTCAGCTCCTTGGAGCCCGCGCCGCTCAGCTCGATGCCCAGCTGCGGCAAACGCCACAGCAGCGGCGCCAGGTAGCAATCCACCAGGCTGAACTCTTCGCTCATGAAGTACGGCGTCTGGCCGAAGATCGGCGCGATCGCCAACAGCTCTTCACGCAGCTGACGGCGTGCGGATTCCGCTTCCTGGCCGCTGCTCTGCTCGATTTTGTACATCAGCGAGTACCAGTTTTTCTCGATACGCAGCATCATCAGGCGGCTTTCACCGCGCGCGACCGGGTAAACCGGCATCAGCGGCGGATGCGGGAAACGCTCATCAAGGTATTCCATGATGATGCGGGATTCATACAGGGTCAGCTCGCGATCGACCAGCGTAGGCACCGTTTGGTAAGGATTGAGGTCAATCAGATCCTGCGGCAGGTTATCCAGCTCGACCTGCTCAATCTCGACGCTGACACCTTTCTCCGCCAGTACGATGCGTACTTGATGGCTAAAAATGTCGGTCGGGCCAGAAAACAGCGTCATTACCGAACGTTTGTTGGCAGCGACAGCCATGAAAACCTCCAAGTTATCTAGAAAATACTGCGAATAGCCAACTGACAGGCTGCTATCCTGAATGATCTTGCCGCGGCCGGCAGCTCGCAATCAACCTGGGTCATAAAAACCGGCCTGGAAGGTAAACTGACGACAACTGCACGGCGAACAGGCGCAAAAGTGGATGATAGTTTACCAGATTTTGCTTGTTTTGTGGGGATCCTGCGGCGATTTCATGTTGAATTGTCTGATATGCCACAGATTTTAGTGGAGACGCGCGGATTTTGAGGCATAAAAAAACCCGGTGAAGCACCGGGTTTTTTGCGTAAATCGCACTGCCGAAGCAGTAGAAATTAACGCTTGGAGAACTGCGGACGGCGACGTGCTTTACGCAGGCCGACTTTCTTACGTTCAACCTGACGAGCGTCACGAGTGACGAAGCCGGCTTTACGCAGTTCAGAACGCAGAGTCTCGTCGTATTCCATCAGTGCACGGGTGATACCGTGACGGATAGCGCCAGCTTGACCGGAGATACCACCACCTTTAACGGTGATGTACAGATCCAGTTTGCCAACCATGTCGACCAGTTCCAGCGGCTGACGAACTACCATGCGGGCAGTTTCGCGACCGAAGTACTGTTCCAGGCTGCGCTGGTTGATAACGATGTTACCGTTGCCCGGCTTGATGAAGACGCGAGCGGCGGAGCTTTTGCGGCGACCAGTGCCGTAGTATTGATTTTCAGCCATTGCCATTAATCCCGATTAAATGTCCAGAACTTGCGGTTGCTGTGCCGCGTGATTGTGCTCGGTGCCCGCGTAAACTTTCAGTTTACGGAACATAGCACGACCCAGCGGGCCCTTTGGCAGCATGCCTTTAACCGCGATTTCAATCACGCGCTCAGGACGGCGGGCAATCATCTCTTCAAAGGTCGCTTGCTTGATACCACCGATGTGGCCGGTGTGGTGGTAGTACACTTTGTCTGTACGCTTGTTGCCGGTTACAGCAACTTTTTCTGCGTTCAGAACGATGATGTAATCACCGGTATCCACGTGCGGGGTGTATTCCGCTTTATGCTTGCCGCGCAGGCGACGAGCCAGTTCAGTAGCGAGACGGCCTAAAGTTTTACCATCTGCATCAACAACGTACCAGTCGCGTTTTACGGTTTCTGGTTTAGCTGTAAAAGTTTTCATTAGAAAGCTTACCCAATAATTAGTTACACGTTGGTGAACACCCAAACGCTCGAAAACAGTTGAGGCTCACACGACCATACAAGTCCAGCAAACCTACCCCTTCGAATAGCCATTGCCGGCACTATAAAGTTTTTGGGAAAAAAAACTTTGTTGTAACGTGGGGTCGCAAGATTATAGAGAAGTCGCTCGCAAAGATCGAACGGTTTTTGAATGGAAAAGCAATTTATCGCCGGCAGCGCGTCACCGGCGATCGCGCCGCGCCCCTCAGGGCAAGTGCGGCAGCCTGAGGTACTCTTCGCTCTGCATCTCCTGCAGGCGCGACAGGCAGCGCTGATACTCAAACTTCAGCCGCTCGCCCTGGTAGATCTCGAACATCGGCGCCTCGGCGGCGATCACCAGCTTGACGTGGCGTTCGTAGAATTCATCCACCAGCGCCAGGAAGCGGCGCGCGGTGTTCTCTTTCAGCGGCCCCATCACCTGCACATCATACAGCATCACGCTGTGATACAGGCGCGACAGCGCAATATAGTCCAGCTGGCTGCGCGCCTCTTCGCACAGGGTGTGGAAATCCACCGCCAGCACGCCGTCCACCGCGCGGATCGCCTGCAGCGGCCGGTGGTTGACCTGCAGCACCGGCGCCTCTTCGCCCGGCTTGCCCGCCAGCTTGACGAACATCCGGTCCAGGGTTTCCCGCGTTTGCTCATTGAGCGGCGTCAGGTACAGATGCGCCTGCGTCAGGGTACGCAGGCGGTAGTCGATGCCGGCGTCGACGTTCATCACGTCGCAGTATTGGTTGATCAGCTCGATAGCCGGCAGGAAGCGCGCGCGCTGCAGGCCGTTGCGGTACAGATCGTCCGGCGGAATATTGGAGGTGGCCACCAGCGTAATGCCGCGGGCGAACAGCGCCTGCAGCAGCGTGGCCAGCAGCATGGCGTCGGTGATGTCGGAGACGAAGAACTCGTCGAAGCACAGTACGTCGGTTTGCGCCTTGAAGCCGTCGGCAATGGTTTCCAGCGGATTTTCCTGGCCCTGCAGGGCGGTCAGCTCTTCGTGCACCCGCAGCATGAAGCGGTGGAAATGCAGCCGCAGCTTGCGATCGCCCGGCAGGCTGTGGAAAAACATGTCCATCAGCCAGGTTTTGCCGCGCCCGACGCCGCCCCACATGTACAGCCCCTGCACCGGGCGCTGCCGGGCCGGCTCGGCGCCTTTGCCCAGCAAACGGCCGAGCTTGCCGCGCAGCCCGCCGGTTGGCGCGCTCGCGGCCGGCGCCTGCTGCAGCGCCTGATAAATGCGGTCCAGCTGAGTGACGGCCTGGCATTGAACCTCATCGGCCTGATATTCCCCCGCAGCAAGCAGCCGCTGGTAACGTGATAACGGTGATTGTGCCTGCATCTGTTCGATGTTCCCTAAGAACGCTATCCCCTGCATCTTTCAAGCCGCTCGGTCGTCGCCTTGTTACAGCTCGAAATCTATTGGGCATAAGAAATTATTTAGCCAATTTTGGCGGCAAGTTGATGCTGCTTCGCACCGTTATCGCCACAAATGCCCGCTCCGGGCAACGCTGAAAAACCCTGCAAACACTAGGTAAAAGCGCATCAGGATTCCACTCGGACAAGGTTAACGGTTATAGTGGATATTATTAAGTGAAAAATCCCTGCGGAACAACGAAGTCAAAATAGGAGTCATCATGACCTGGGAGTATGCGCTGATTGGTTTGGTGGTCGGTATCGTCATTGGTGCGGTAGCGATGCGATTTGGTAACCGTAAATTACGTCAACAACAAGTTTTGCAGAACGAGTTGGACAAAAGCAAAACCGAGCTGGAAGAGTACCGTCAGGAACTGGTCGGTCACTTTGCCCGCAGCGCCGAGCTGCTGGACAACATGGCGCGCGATTATCGCCAGCTGTATCAGCACATGGCGAAGAGCTCCAATAACCTGCTGCCGGACCTGCCTATCCAGGACAACCCGTTCCGCTATCGCCTGACCGAAGCGGAAGCGGACAACGATCAGGCGCCGGTGGAAATGCCGCGCGATTACTCGGAAGGTGCATCCGGCCTGCTGCGCGGCCAGACGGCGCGCCGCGACTGATATCCCCCCACCCGTGGGCTCGCCCACGGGTACCCCGGCTTGCCCGGCCCCTTTCCTCTCCCGCACGGCCTTTACTGAACTTTTCACGCAAATTCACGGTCTTACCCTTCACTATGATAGGGATGTTGCCTTATCATCCAATTTTCATCGGCAGGTATCGAGAGAGTTATTATCAATGAAGAAAAAGTCGTTAATTCTTAGTGCATTGGCAATGAGCATTGGTCTGACGCTCAGCTCCGTACCGGTCGCCAGCGCGGCCCTGCCCGTCGCCGTTCAGGGGCAGCCGCTGCCGAGCCTGGCGCCGATGCTGGAAAAAGTCTTGCCCGCCGTGGTCAGCGTGCACGTTGAAGGGACCCAGGTACAGCGCCAGCAGCTGCCAGAGGAACTAAAGCGCTTCTTCGGCCCCGATTTCCCCGGGCAGCAACAGGGGTCTCGGCCGTTTGAAGGCCTGGGATCCGGCGTGATCATCGACGCCGCCAAGGGCTATGTGCTGACCAACAACCACGTCATCAACAACGCCGACAAGATCCGCGTGCTGCTGAACGACGGCCGCGAGCTGGACGCCAAGCTGGTCGGCCGCGATGAGCAATCCGACATCGCACTGCTGCAGCTCAGCGACGTCAAAAACCTGACCGCCATCAAAATGGCCGACTCCGATCAACTGCGCGTCGGCGACTTCGCGGTGGCCGTCGGCAACCCGTTCGGCCTCGGCCAGACCGCCACCTCCGGCATCGTCTCGGCGCTGGGGCGCAGCGGCCTGAACCTCGAAGGGCTGGAGAACTTCATCCAGACCGACGCCTCGATCAACCGCGGCAACTCCGGCGGCGCGCTGGTCAACCTCAACGGCGAGCTGATCGGCATCAACACCGCCATTCTGGCGCCGAGCGGCGGCAACGTCGGCATCGGCTTCGCCATTCCGAGCAACATGGCGAAAAACCTCAGCCAGCAACTGATCGAATTCGGCCAGGTGAAGCGCGGCCTGTTGGGCATCAAAGGCAGCGAAATGACGCCTGACATGGCCAAAGCCTTCAATACCGACGCCCAACGCGGCGCCTTCGTCAGCGAAGTGCTGCCGAAATCCGCCGCCGCCAAGGCCGGCATCAAGGCCGGCGACATCCTGGTTTCCGTCGACGGCAAGCCGGTCAGCAGCTTCGCCGAACTGCGCGCCAAGATCGGCACCACCGCGCCGGGCAAAACCGTCAAGATCGGCCTGCTGCGCGACGGCAAACCGCAGGAGGTCTCGGTGACGCTGGACAACAGCGACAGCGGCTCAACCAACGCGGAAACGCTGTCGCCCGCGCTGCAGGGGGTTTCGCTCAGCAACGGCGCGTTGCCGAGCGGCGATAAGGGCGTGAAGGTGGATAACGTCGACAAAGGCTCGACGGCGGCGCAGATCGGCCTGCAGAAAGGCGATGTGATCATCGGCGTCAACCGCCAACGCGTCGACAGCATCACCGCGCTGCGCAAGGTGCTGGAAGCCAAACCTCCGGTCATGGCGCTGAATGTGGTACGCGGCTCCGAAACCATTTATCTGCTGTTGCGTTAATTTGTTTAAAAACCGGGCCCGGTAACATACTGCGCCCGGTTAACTCATGCTATCCTCCGAACATCGTTAACCTCACCCACTAAAACTCCATGTTTGCTAAGCTCTTGCGTTCTGTCATTATTGGTCTCATCGTTGCCGGTCTGCTGCTGGCCGTGCTGCCCGTGCTGCGTTCTTCCAATAGTCTGTTTACAGAAAAGCTTGAGAATACCCGCGACGAGACCCCGGTGAGCTACAACAAAGCGGTGCGCCGCGCCGCGCCGGCGGTGGTGAACATCTATAATCGCAACCTGAACGGCGCCACCAACGTGCTGTCGCTCGGTTCCGGCGTGATCATGAACGAACGCGGCTATATCATCACCAACCGCCACGTGATCAAGGACGCGCAACAAATCACCGTGGTGCTGCAGGATGGCCGCCGTTACGAAGCGCTGCTGGTCGGCTCCGACGGCCTCACCGATCTGGCGGTGCTGAAGATCGATCCCGGCAACCTGCCGGTTATCCCTATCAACAACGCCCGCATCGCCCACGTGGGCGACGTCGTGCTGGCGATCGGCAACCCCTACAACCTGGGGCAGACCGTCACCCAGGGCATTCTCAGCGCCACCGGCCGCATCAGTATGAGCACCACCGGCCGCCAGACCTTCCTGCAGACCGACGCCTCGATCAACCGCGGCAACTCCGGCGGCGCGCTGGTCAACTCGCTGGGCGAACTGATCGGCATCAACACCCTGACCTACGACAAAATCACCGACGGCGAAACGCCGGAAGGCCTCGGTTTCGCCATCCCGATCGAGCTGGCCACCAAGATCATGGACAAGCTGATCCGCGACGGCCGCGTCATTCGCGGTTACTTCGGCATCCAGGGCAAGGAAATCATCCCGCTGCGCTCCTCCAATTCCGGTATCGATCGCCTGCAGGGCATCATCGTCACCGAGATCACGCCAAATGGCCCGGCGGGCAACGCCGGCTTCCAGATCAACGACATCATCATCAACGTGGACAACAAGCCTGCTGTCTCGGTGCTGGAAACCATGGACCAGGTGGCGGAAATCCGGCCAGGAACGGAAATTCCGGTGGTGGTGCTGCGCGAAGGCAAACGCATCACGCTGAAGATGACGGTGGGTGAGTTCCCGGAAGACAATAATTAGCGGCGGCCTCAGGCGCCGCTGACCACGCTTGGGCGGTGCCTGCCGCCCTCGTCCCCGCCCATCCCGCTGACGCAGCCCCTGATCGTCATCAATATAAAAAAATAATAATACTGTTCTATTTCATAATTTCATTACGATTGAATAATAAAAATATATAAATAAAAAACCAAGAATATTAAAAATGAATTAGTTACGACAATGATGTGATATTTTATTTAAAAGAACGCGTTATTTAACAGCAAAAAAAAACACACTCCTTTTATTTCCTCTGTATACTGCACGACATCAACTCGGCATCGCCATAACCTCAATAATGATTGAGCGCACCAGGCTAATGGTGCGTCCAGGGATATAGATTAATTAACGCTTTAATCTAAGAATGGAATTCTTTTCGTGAATACAATTAAATATAACAACGACCATATATTATGGATTAATCGCCCTCCCCGCACGCCTGCCATTTCATCCCGGCGATATCGGCCGCTTTCGACCTACCACGGCCTAGCGCTGCTTTTACTGTTCTCGCCGCTGAGCCAGGCAGCGCTGCCCGGCGCCGGCCAAGCTATCAGGGATCTTGAAAACGAGCGCCCCAGCCTGCCGCCGCCGGTGCAACTCTCGGCCCCCTCGGCCAATGCGGCGCCGATCGCGCCATTAGACGACGGCTCGCCGCGAGTTCGGGTGACGAAGTTTATTATCAGCGGCAACCACAGTATTCCTTCCGAAAAGATATTGCCGCTGCTGCGCGACTTGAATGGCAGGGAATTAACCCTGCCCCAGCTAAAACAAGCGGCCCAGCGCGTCACTTCTTATTATCGTCAACGGGGGTACGTGTTGACGACCGCTTATTTGCCCAAGCAGGAAATCGTCGATGGCCGGGTGCATATTGACGTGCTCGAAGGCCGTTATGGGCAAATCCGGCTGAATAACCGTTCGCACGCGGGCGACGGCGTATTGCTGCAGCCCCTGTCCGCACTGAAAAGCGGCATGCCGGTAACCGGCGCTCGGCTTGAACGCAGCCTGCTGTTATTAAGCGATACTCCCGGCGTGAAAGTGAATAGCACCCTGCTGCCGGGCGAGCGGCCCGGCACCACCGACTGGCAAATAGACGCGACGCCCGGGCCGTGGGTCAACGGCTCGTTGCAGGCCGACAACTACGGCGACAGCTATACCGGCGAGTATCGCGGCGGCGGCGCGCTCAGCGTCAATAGCCCACTGCGGCTGGGCGACAGGCTGGATCTGCGCCTGCTGAGCAGCGATAAGCGCCAGCGCTATTACCGCGTTTCGTACCAACTTCCCGTCGGCCCCTGGTCCACCCGGCCGGGCGTTGCCCATTCATCGATGCGCTATCGGCTGGGGAAAGACTTTAGCGAGCTGCAGGCGCACGGCAACGCCGCCATCAACAGCATTTTCGTTGCCCAACCGCTGCTGCGCAGCCGCGCGCTGAATCTCAATGCGCAGCTGCAGTTCGAAGATAAAACGCTGCAGGACGACATCGATCTGTTCGATAGCCGCAGCCGGAAGCGCATCGCGCTCTGGACGGCGGAAATCAGCCTCAATGCGCAGGACCGCTGGCATGGCGGGGGGCAAAGCGCGGCCTCGCTGGCTTACGCCTTCGGGCACCTGCGGATTGACGACCCCTACGCTCGCCGATGGGACAGGCTCACCGCAGAGACCGCGGGCCAGTTCAGCAAGCTGATGCTCAGCGCGCTGCGCCTGCAAACTCTAAACGACCGCGTCCAGCTCTATGGTCAGCTGAACGCGCAGTGGTCGCCGGGCAACCTCGACGCCTCGGAAAAATTCAACGTTGGCGGCCCTTACGGCGTGCGCGCCTATGCGCCAGGCAGCGGCAACGGCGATCTGGGTTGGCAAGCCAGCCTGGAACTGCGCTATGCCCTGCATCCCGGGTGGCAGCTGAGCGCCTTTGTCGATCAGGGCCAGGCGCGCCTCAACCGGCAGCCCTGGACGCCAGAAAAAAACACTCTGCATATGTCGGCCGCCGGTTCGGCGCTGGCCTGGGGCGGCGCCAACCACCAACTCTCCCTGACGGCGGCATGGCCGCTGGCCCAATCGGGCCCCGGCGGCAACACGGAAAAGTCCCCCCGCATTTGGCTTCAGGCTGCCAGATATTTCTGAGCGTCTGATGATAAAGACCCGCTGCCTGGAAAGCAGCACGCATGATAAAAAGGAAATCATTTCATGAATAAAATTTACGCACTGGTATGGAACCCGGCTCAGGAATGCTGGAACGTCGTCAGCGAACACTGCAGCCGCTGCGGCAAGGGCAGCGCCAAACGCCGCCTGGCGGTGGCGCTGTCGCTGCTGGGTCTGACGGCGCTGGAACCGGCCCACGCCTTGCCGACCGGGCAAAATATCGTCGCCGGCCAGGGCAGCATCACCACCAACGGCCAGAGCATGACGGTCAATCAGCAGAGCGACAAGCTGATTACCCAATGGGACGCTTTCAATGTCGGCCGGGATGAAAGCCTGACCTTCAAACAGCCGGGCCGCGGCTCGGTGGCGCTGAACCGCGTGATGGGCGTTAACGGCAGCGATATTCAGGGGAAAATAGACGCCAACGGTAAAGTTTTCATCGTCAACCCTAACGGCGTTATTTTCGGCAAGACCGCCCAGGTGAACGTCGGCGGGCTGGTGGCTTCTACGCGCGACATCAGCAACGTCGACTTCCTGGCCGGCAAAAACCGCTTCGTCGGCACATCGCAGGCGGAAGTTCGCAACGAGGGCGTTCTGAATGCCGCCCAGGCAGGCAGCATTGCCCTCCTCGGCGCCCAGGTCAATAACCAGGGGGTGATCCTGGCGCAGATGGGCAGCATCGCGCTGGGCGCGGGTGATGACATTACCCTGAACTTCGACGGCGATAATTTATTAAACCTGAAAATTGACGGCGCCGCCGCCAAGGCGCTGGTGCAAAACGGTGGCCTGCTGAAAGCCGATGGCGGCCAGGTGCTGATGACCGCCAGAACGGCCGGCGACATGCTGCAAACCGTGGTGAACAACCGGGGCGCCATCGAAGCGACCACGCTGAACAATCAGGCGGGCCGCATCGTGCTGGATGGCGGCGAACGCGGCGTGGTGAACGTCGCCGGGCGACTGGACGCCAGCGCCAATGCCGGCGATGGCGGCGTGATTGAAACCCGCGGCGCACGCGTGGCGGTGCAGACGGCGACGCAGATAACCACCCGGGCGACCGCCGGCAAGACCGGCAATTGGAAACTGACCGCCACCGACGTTAACGTCGGCGATGGCGCCACCCTCAAGGCCGACACCCTGTCGACCGCGCTGACCAACAGCAACGTTGAGCTGGTCAGCACCCAGGGTAACGTCGCCATTTCCGCGCCGGTCGCCTGGCAGAGCGCCAACAAGCTGTCGCTGACGGCCGAACGCGCCGGGATCAACATCAATGCTCCGCTGAAGGCCACCGGCGCAGGCGCCGGCCTGGCGCTGAATCATAAGACCGGCTATACGCTGAATAACGCCGCGTCAGTCCAGCTATCCGGCAACGGAGCCTCGTTCAGCCTCAATGGCGAAAGTTACAAAGTGGTGCAGAATCTGGCCCAGTTGCTCGATATCAACAAGGATTTAAACGCCCGCTATGTATTAGGCAACAACATTAACGACAGAAGCAGAATCAATGCGATTGGCGGCAATGGCGCGTTTTCCGGCACCTTCGAGGGGTTGGGCAATACGCTGCAAGGGCTGACCATCGGCGGCAACGGGCCTTATGTTGGCCTGTTCGGCGCTTCGACCGGTAAAATCAGCAACCTGAATCTGGACTCGATAACGGTCATCACCAACGGGCGCTCGCAGTTTTCCGGCACCCTGGCGGGATACAACGCGGGGACCATCCAGAACGTCAAAGCAACCAACGTCAACGTTAGCGGCAGCGGCGATCTCGGCGGGCTGGTCGGGGCCAATATGGGCACCTTGTCCAACGTGCTGGTCAGCGGCAGAGTCAACGGCAGCAATTCCCGCTTTGTCGGCGGCCTGGTGGGCGTCAACTTTGGCAACGCCGGCCGGATAGACAACAGCCAGGCGAACGTCAACGTATTCAGCAACGTGCTCGACACCGACGGCAACGGCGGCGTTGGTGGCCTGGTCGGCAGAAATGCCGCGGTTATCGCCAACTCAACCAGCCAGGGCACGGTCGGCGCATCAGGCAACGCGGTGAATATCGGCGGGCTGGCGGGGCTGAATACCGGCCGCATCACCCATGCGCTGTCGAACGCCGCCGTGGCCGGCAACCGCGGCAGCCTGACGGGCGGCCTGGTCGGCCTTAACCAGGGCGACATCAGCAATTCGGCCGCCGTGGGTTACGTCACCGGCAACGGCAGCAAGGCCATCGGCGGATTGGTTGGGCGCAACGAAGGCGCGCTGCGCGACGTCCAGGCTAACGGCGACGTGCTGGACACCGGCAGCCGCAACGTCGGCGGCTTAATCGGCATCAATGAGACGGCCTCGGAGCTTAAAAACGTTCAGGCGAAAAACGCGGTCACCGGCGGCGACAATGCCAACGTCGGCGGGTTGGTCGGCCTGAACAAGGCGGGCAAAATCGCTAACGCCTCCGCCGGCGGCAAAGTCAGCGGGGGAGACAACAGCCTGGTCGGCGGGCTGATCGGCGATAACTACGGCAGCCTGAGCAACGTCAGCGCAGATACCGAGGTGCGTGCCGGTAAAGCCAGCCGCGCCGGCGGACTGATTGGCCGCAACGGCGCCGTCGTCGTCAGCAACGCCGACGTGCGCGGCAGCGTGGTCGGCGCCTTCAGCCAGGCGTTGGGCGGGTTGATCGGTGAAAATAACGGCGGAACGCTCGAGCGGGTCAGCGCGGATACCCGCGTCGCCGCCGGCGACGACGCCATGGCCGGCGGCCTGGTCGGCAACCACCGAGGGGGGCGCATCAGCAACGCCAAAACCGCCGGCAGCGTCAGCGCCGCGGCCAACAGCCGGGTAGGCGGCCTGGTGGGCAACAACGAGTACGGCAATATCAGCAACTCGCAGTCCAGTGCCCGTGTCAAAGGCGGCTACAACAGTGACGTCGGCGGCCTGGTGGGCTATAACCAGGGCGCACTCTCGCAGGTGCAGGCCTCCGGCGACGTTGAAGGCGGGGATGTCAGCCGCGTTGGCGGCCTGGTGGGCATACACGCCTACGGCGCCTCCGGCGATATCCTACAGGCGAGCGCCTCCGGTAACGTCACCGGTAAAGCCGGCAGCAACGTCGGCGGCATCGCAGGCAAAAATGACGGCCTCATCAGGCACGCGTCCGCCTCGGGCAAAATCAGCAGCGCGGAAGCCTCGATGCGCGGCGGATTAGTCGGTTTCAACACCGGCAAAATCTACGACTCTTCGTTCAGCGGTTCGGTGATGCCGAAGCAGTTTGACGGGCAGTGGGTGGGCAGCCTGGTCGGGATAAACGTGATGGGTTATCTGCGGAACAACAGCGTTTCCGGCGTCTCGGCGAGCCTGCCGAAGGCGGGGCTAAATTTCGACGGCGCTATCGAGTAATCAGCGTTAAAACGGCTTCCCGTTCCGGAAGCCGGTTCCATCTACCGCCGGCGCTGATGCGCCGGCGGTCAACGCTTACTCGCCCTTCACTCGCTCGATGTTCGCCCCCATGGCGCGCAGCTTGTCTTCGATACGATCATAACCGCGATCGATATGATAGATGCGATCAACCACGGTCACGCCGTCGGCGATACAGCCGGCGATCACCAGGCTGGCGGAAGCGCGCAGATCGGTCGCCATCACCTGAGCGCCGGAGAGCTGCTCAACGCCGTGGCAAATCACCGTGTTGCTCTCGATCTCCGCGTGCGCGCCCATGCGGATCAGCTCCGGCACGTGCATAAAGCGGTTTTCGAAAATGGTTTCGGTGATCACGCCGGTGCCTTCCGCCACCAGGTTCAACAGGCTGAACTGGGCCTGCATATCGGTCGGGAAGCCCGGGTGCGGCGCAGTGCGCACGGTGACCGCCTTCGGACGTTTGCCGTGCATGTCCAGGCTGATCCAGTCTTCGCCCACTTCGATATCCGCCCCGGCCTCGCGCAGCTTGGCCAGCACCGCATCCAGCGTGTCCGGACGGGTATCGCGGCACAGCACTTTGCCGCCGGAAACCGCGGCGGCGATCAGGAAGGTGCCGGTTTCGATACGGTCAGGCAGCACGCGGTACACGCCGCCGCCCAGACGTTCGACGCCTTCGATGGTGATTTTGTCGCTGCCGGCGCCGGTGATTTTAGCGCCCAGCGTGTTGAGGAAGTTGGCGGTATCGACAATCTCCGGCTCACGCGCGGCGTTCTCGATCACGGTCACGCCGGTCGCCAGGGTGGCGGCGCTCATGATGGTCACGGTAGCGCCGACGCTCACCTTGTCCATCACGATATGCGCGCCCTTCAGGCGGCCTTCGACGGAAGCCTTGACGTAGCCTTCTTCCAGTTTGATTTCGGCGCCCAGCTGCTCCAGACCGGTAATGTGCAGATCGACCGGGCGCGCGCCGATCGCGCAGCCGCCCGGCAGAGAAACCTGGCCGCGGCCGAAACGCGCCACCAGCGGCCCCAGCGCCCAGATGGAGGCGCGCATGGTTTTCACCAGGTCGTACGGCGCGCAGAACTCGTTCACGCCGCTGGCGTCGACAAACACCGAGCCGTTGCGTTCGATCTTGGCGCCCAACTGGCTGAGTAGCTTAATGGTGGTATCGATGTCCTTCAGCTTGGGGACATTCTGCAGCTCGACCGGCTCTTCCGCCAACAGCGCGGCGAACAGGATCGGCAGGGCGGCGTTTTTAGCCCCGGAAATAGACACTTCACCGCTCAGGCGGGTCCGACCCTGCACACGAAATTTATCCATTTGACTACTCTCTGTTATCTAATCTGAAGCTGCCCGCCCCAGGGGGCAAACAGCCTTAAAATCCGTTGAGTTTGCGGTCTCGCTGCCACTCTTCAGGGGTGTACGCTTTGATCGACAAGGCGTGAATGCGGTTGTCGGCAATGTATTCCATCAGCGGCGCATAGACCGTCTGTTGCTTTTTGACGCGGCTCATGGCGGCAAACAGTTCGCCGACCACGATCACCTGGAAGTGGCTGCCGTCGCCCGTCACGTGCGCTTCGTCCAGTGCCAATGCCTGCATCAGCACGTCTTTAATCTCGTTGGTTTCCATAGTATCCAGTTCTGCAGCTAAAGGATCATAAACAGCCTAGTATCTTAGTGGAATACGACGTTTTCTTAAACTAAAGAAAAAGCCCCTGTTCAACAGGGGCTTTGTATCGAGGCTTCGCGTTGCGGCAGCGGAAAACAGGGCTAACCAGCGGTATCGACAGGCATTATGGCTTGCAGATTATAGAGCGCGACCAGCGTTTTCAGCCGATCGGTGGCGCCGGAAATTTTTAGCTCCACGCCGCGCTGGCGCTGTTGTTCACGCAGATGCAGCAGCAGCGCCAGCCCGGAAGAGTCGACGCGCTGCAGCTGCGCCACGTCGATCGCGGTTTTATCCGCCAGCAACGCGTCCCGCTGCCGCCACAGCGGCAGCAGCGTTTCCCGATCCAGCTCACCGCGTAAAATCAGCGTTTGCTGCTGCGATTCAAAGCTGAGCGCCGCCGACATCAGTTTTTCTGATCCAGGGTGATTGGCTGCGCCGCAGCGGACTGCAGCTGCTTGGTCAGGCCGTCGATGCCCTGGGTACGCAGGGTGGAAGCCCACTCGTTCTGCTTGGTGGTGATCATGCTGACGCCTTCGGCGATCATGTCATACGCCTGCCAGTAGCCGGTTTTGCTGTTTTTGCGCCACTGGAAGTCCAGACGCACCGGCGGGCGCCCGCCGTTGTCGATGATGGTCACGCGGATCGCCACGATGTTGGCGTCGCCCAGCGGCTGCTCAGGCGCAATCTGGTAGGTCTGGCCGTGGTACATCGCCAGCGCCTGGCCGTAGGCCTGCTCCAGGTAAGACTGGAAGGCGGTGAAATAGGCTTCGCGCTGCGCCGGGGTCGCCTCTTTGTAATAGCGGCCCAGCACCAGCGCACCGGCGTATTTGACCTGTACGAACGGCATCAGCTCCTGATGGACGATGGCGCGCAGGTAGTTGGGATCCTGCTTGATTTTCGGCTGTTCGGTTTTCAGACGGGTAAAGGTCTTCTGAGCCGCGTCTTGCATCAGGCTGTACGGGTTAGTTTGATCGGCCGCATTCGCCAGCGGCGCGACCACCAGCAGGGCCACCATCAATAAACGTTTAAACATGCAGGTTTCCTCTTTTAATGACTGGGTACGGCGGGTTGCGGTGCAGCGGCGCCGGCAGCCGGCTCGGCGGCCGCGTCTCCCGGTTTGGCGTTGTCCTGGCCGCCGCTTTTATACAGGAACTGGCCGATCAGATCTTCCAGAACCATGGCAGACTTGGTGTCCTGAATGGTGCCGCCGTCTTTCAGAATGGTGGTGCCCATATCCGGATCTTCAAAGCCCACGTTGAGCGCCAGATACTGCTCCCCCAGCAGGCCGGAGGTGCGGATCGCCAGCGAGCTGGTGTCCGGGATCTGGTTGTATTTATCCTGGATGTCCAGCGCCACGCGCGGCGTATAGGTTTTCGGATCGAGCGAAATGTCGGCCACGCGGCCAATCACCACGCCGCCGATTTTCACCGGCGAGCGCGCCTTCAGGCCGCCGATGTTATCGAAAGTCGCATAGATGCGGTAGGTCGGTTCGTTGCCGATCGACTTAATGTTCGCCACTTGCAGGCAGATAAACACGATGGCGCACAGCGCAATCAGCATAAATGCCCCCACCCAGATTTCACTCTTCTTCGTTTGCATCGAATCAATTCCCAAACATCAGTGCTGTCAGCACGAAATCCAATCCCAACACCGCCAGTGACGAATGTACCACGGTACGGGTCGTTGCCCGGCTAATCCCCTCGGAGGTCGGTACGGCGTCATACCCGTTGAAGATAGCAATCCAGGTCACGGTAATGGCGAATACCACGCTCTTGATCAGGCAGTTGAGCAGATCTTTTTTCCACTCCACGGCGCCCTGCATCGCCGACCAGAAGAAGCCGCTGTCGATGCCCTTCCAGTCCACGCCGACCACCGAACCGCCCCAAATGCCGACCGCGACGAAGATGATCGTCAACAGCGGCATGCTGATCAAACCGGCCCAGAAGCGCGGCGCCACGATGCGCCGCAGCGGATCGACCGCCATCATTTCCAGGCTGGAGATTTGTTCGGTCGCCTTCATCAGGCCGATTTCGGCGGTGAGCGCGGAACCGGCCCGGCCGGCGAACAGCAGCGCGGTCACCACCGGCCCCAGCTCACGCAGCAGCGACAGCGCCACCATCATGCCCAGGCTGGCCTCGGCGCTGTAGGTGGTGAGCACCAGATACCCCTGCAGCCCCAGCACCATGCCGATAAACAGGCCGGACACCATGATAATCAGCAGCGACTGCACGCCGACGCTGTGCAGCTGTTTCAGCAGCAGCGGCCACTGCTTGCGCGGTTCAGGCCGCCCGACCAGCGCGTTGAACAGCATCAGCCCGGCCCGGCCGAAGCTGGCGCTGGTGTTGATGCCACGGCGTCCTATCGACGCTAACGCCCGTAATAACATGAGCTTATTTACTCCCTAAGCCTAGCAGTTCGGCCTGATAATCACCGGCCGGATAACGGAACGGCACCGGCCCATCGGCAATACCATCCAGAAACTGGCGCACCCGCGCATCAGGATTGTTCTGTAATTGCTGCGCCGTGCCCTCGGCGATCACCCGGTGGTCGGCGACGATATACGCGTAGTCGGCGATGCTCAGCACCTCCGGCACGTCATGCGACACCACGATGCAGGTAATGCCCAGCGCATGGTTCAGCTCGTCGATCAGCTTCACCAGCACGCCCATGGTGATGGGATCCTGGCCGACGAAGGGTTCGTCGAACATGATCAATTCCGGATCCAGCGCGATCGCCCGCGCCAGCGCCGCACGCCGCGCCATGCCGCCGGACAGTTCGTTGGGCATCAGCTCGGCCGCGCCGCGCAACCCCACCGCTTCCAGCTTCATCAGCACCGTGCTGCGCAGGATCGGTTCCGGCAGCTTGCTGTGTTCGCGCAGCGGATACGCCACGTTTTCGAACACCGTCAAATCGGTGAACAACGCGCCCGACTGAAACAGCATGCTCATTTTCTTGCGCGCGTCATACAGCTGATGGCGGGACAACGCGGGAATATTGTCGCCATCAAACCAGATCTCGCCGCGGTCCGGCGCCAGCTGGCCGCCGATCAGGCGCAGCAGCGTGGTCTTGCCGATGCCGGACGGCCCCATGATCGCCGTTACCTTGCCGCGGGGAACCGTCAGGTTGATGTCTTCGAATATCAGTCGATCGCCGCGTGAGAAGCTCATATCGCGCACTTCGACCAGATTCTCTGCCTTCTGGTGCATGTTATCTAGATCCTTTACGGCTCATTTTTTGCCAGGCCCTGCTTGCTTGAAGCGGCAACGCCAGCTTCGTTTGGGTACAAATTTACCCGCGATGTTAAAGCAACGGGCGCAATGCGTCTCATCTTTACAAAAACTTACCGCCATTTCGCTACCAATGATGCCATTGGTTTTACTTTTATGCGCCACCCGTTCAAAATTAGCGCCATAACGAAAAAAAGCGAAAGTGTTCATATATTAGCCGGGAAAACCCGTTGCTGCGGCTTCAGTCTGCGCAACGGAGGGCAAAGCAAGATAGCCGAAGAGCGGCTTTTAACCAACGAACCGGGATGATACCCACAAAGGACCCTGCATGTTTCTCGCTATAGCATTATTAATCGTTGGTTTATTTTTACTGGTATATGGCGCCGACCGTTTAGTTTACGGTGCTGCGGTGATTTCCCGCTCGCTCGGCGTGCCGCCGCTGATTATCGGCATGACCATCGTCGGCATCGGCACCTCGCTGCCGGAGCTGATCGTCTCGACCACCGCCGCGCTGAACGGGCAAATAGACATGGCCGTGGGGAACGTATTGGGTTCCAACATCGCCAATATTTTATTGATCCTCGGGGTCGCCGCGCTGATCCATCCGCTGGCGGCGCGTTCGGAAGTGCTGCGCCGCGAACTGCCGCTGATGTTGGCGGTCACAGTATTGTGCGGTTTCGTGCTGATGGACGGCACCCTGAGCCGGCTGGACGGCGTGCTGCTGCTGGCCGCCGCCGCCGGGTTCATTCTGCTGATGCTGAAAATCGCCCGGCTGGCGCAGCGCGAAGGCAGCGACAGCCTGACCGTCGAGCAGCTAGCCGAACTGCCGCAGGACAGCAGCAACACCGTGGCGGTGCTGTGGCTGGTGCTGGCGTTCATCATTCTGCCGCTGTCGTCCAAAATGGTGGTCGATAACGCCACGGTGATCGCGCACTACTTCGGCATCAGCGAACTGGTGGTCGGGCTGACCGTCATCGCCATCGGCACCAGCCTGCCCGAACTGGCCACCACCATCGCCGGCGCACTAAAGGGCGAGGATGATATGGCGATTGGTAATATCATCGGCTCCAATATTTTCAACACGGTGATCGTGCTGGGCGTCCCCGCCCTGCTGTCGCCGGGCAGCGTTGACGCCGCCGCGTTCCAGCGCGATTACTGGGTGATGCTGGCGGTCAGCATTCTGCTCAGCGCCCTGTGCATCGGCCGCAAGCATCGCATCGGCCATCTGGCGGGCGCTCTGTTATTATGTGGCTTTATTGCGTATCTTGCGGTGCTGTTCTTTAACCCTTTCAATACTTTCGGCTAAACCGACGGGAATGAGCATGTCGAACATACAGTTGCAACCTGGCTTCGATTTTCAACAGGCCGGCAAAGAAGTGCTCCAGATCGAGCGCGAAGGGCTGGCTCAGCTCGACGGCCATATCGATGCGAATTTTACCCGCGCCTGCGAAGCCATCGCCGCCTGCGGCGGCAAAGTGGTGGTGATGGGCATGGGCAAGTCCGGCCACATCGGCTGCAAGATCGCCGCCACCTTCGCCAGCACCGGTACCCCCTCATTCTTCGTTCACCCGGCGGAAGCCAGCCACGGCGATCTCGGCATGGTCACCGCACAGGACATCGTGCTCGCCATTTCCAACTCCGGCGAGTCCAATGAGATCCAGGCGCTGATCCCGGTGCTGAAACGCCAGCAGATCCCGCTTATCTGCATGACCAACAACCCGGAAAGCTCGCTGGGCAAGGCGGCGGATATCCACCTGTGCATCAAGGTGCCGCAGGAGGCCTGCCCGCTGGGTCTGGCGCCGACCACCAGCACCACCGCCACGCTGGTGATGGGCGATGCGCTGGCCGTGGCGCTGCTGAAAGCGCGCGGCTTCACCCCGGAAGATTTCGCGCTGTCGCATCCGGGCGGCGCGCTCGGCCGCCGGCTGCTGCTGCGGGTGAGCGACATCATGCACGGCGGCGATGAAATCCCGCACGTCAGCGCCGACGCTTCGCTGCGCGACGCGCTGTTGGAAATCACCCGCAAAAATCTGGGCATGACGGTCATCTGCAACGATCTGATGAAAATCGCCGGCATCTTCACCGACGGCGACCTGCGCCGGGTGTTCGATATGGGCATCAATCTCAACGACGCCAAGATCGCCGACGTCATGACGCTCGGCGGCGTGCGGGTGCGCCCGAGCATGCTGGCGGTCGACGCGCTGAACCTGATGCAGCAACGCCACATCACCGCGCTGCTGGTTGCCGATGGCGACCAGTTGCTGGGTGTGGTACATATGCATGACATGCTGCGCGCCGGCGTCGTTTAATTAAGGAATAGAACGGAATGAGTACGGTAAAAACCTGCTACGGGCCGGTAGAGCAAGACGTGATGGCGCGTGCCGGTAAAATCCGCCTGCTGATTTGCGACGTCGACGGCGTGCTGTCCGACGGCCTGATTTTCATGGGCAACAACGGCGAAGAGTTAAAAGCCTTCAACGTGCGCGACGGCTACGGCATCCGCTGCCTGAAGACCTCGGACATCGAGGTGGCGATCATCACCGGCCGCTCCGCCAGGCTGCTGGAAGACCGGGCGAAGACCCTCGGCATCACCCATCTGTATCAGGGGCAGTCCGATAAGCTTTTGGCCTTCCGCGAACTGTTGGATACACTGTCGCTGACGGCGGATCAGGTGGCCTACATCGGCGACGATCTGATCGACTGGCCGGTGATGGCGCAGGTGGGTCTGGCGGTCGCGGTGGCGGACGCGCATCCATTGCTGACGCCGCGGGCCCATTACGTTACCCGCATTGCCGGCGGCCGCGGCGCGGTGCGCGAACTGTGCGACATTATTCTTTTGGCTCAGAATAAGCTGGAGGACGCCAAAGGGCTGTCGATATGAGCAAAACCAAACTTTGGATCACCATCCTGCTGGCGGTGATCGCGCTGGCGTTGATCGGTTGGAACATGACGGATTTCAGCGATGACAGCGTTCCGGCGCCGATCAACGATCGGTCGCCGACGTATCAGAGCCAGCATACGGTCACCGTGGTGTACAATCCGGCCGGCAAGCTGAGCTACAAGCTGGTGGCGGAAGACGTGAACTATTACACCGCAGACGAGCTGAGCTGGTTTACCCAACCGGTGATGACGCTGTTTGATGAAAATGCGGTGGCGACCTGGTCAGTGCGCGCCGATCGCGCCAAACTGACTAAAGACCGCATGCTGTATCTTTACGGCCACGTCGAGGTGAACAGCCTGACCACCACCTCGCAGCTGGAAAAAATTAAAACGGACAATGCTCAGGTGAACCTGGTGACCCAGGACGTGTCCTCCGATGACGAAGTCACGCTCTACGGGACGAACTTCACCTCTAACGGCATGAAAATGCGTGGGAACCTGCGGGCCAAGACCGCCGAGCTGATTGATAAGGTTAAGACCAACTATGAAATTCAGAACCAAAAAACCACTCCGTAATCTGTTGATCGGCAGCTTAGTTTTGGCCGCCAGCGCCCCGGCACTGGCGCTGAAATCCGATTCTAACCAACCGGTTAGCATCAACTCGCTGAAGCAATCGCTGGACATGCAAAGCAACGTCAGCACCTTTACCGACAACGTGGTGATCAAGCAGGGCACCATCGACATTCGCGCGGACAAGGTGGTGGTCACCCGGCCGGGCGGGGATCAGAATAAAACCTATATTGAAGCCTTCGGCAACCCGGTAACCTTCTACCAGATGCAGGACAGCGGCAAGCCGGTGAAAGGCCACGCGCAGAAAGTGCGCTACGACGTGGCGACGCAGCTGGTGACCCTGACGGGCAACGCCTATCTGGAACAGCTCGACAGCAACGTGAAAGGCGACCGCATCACCTATCTGGTGCAACAGCAGCAAATGCAGGCGTTCAGCGATAAAGGCAAACGCGTGACTACGGTTCTGGTACCGTCGCAGTTGCAAGACAAAAACGGGCAAAAGAAGAGTAACTAATCACTTATGGCTACACTCATCGCAGAAAACCTGGCGAAAGCCTACAAGGGCCGCAAAGTCGTTGAAGACGTCAGCCTGAAAGTGAAATCCGGCGAGATCGTCGGCCTGCTGGGGCCGAACGGCGCCGGCAAAACCACCACCTTTTACATGGTGGTCGGCATCGTTCAGCGCGACGCCGGGCGCATCGTGATCGACGAAGAAGACATCAGCCTGTTGCCGCTGCACGCTCGTGCGCGCCGCGGTATCGGCTATCTGCCGCAGGAAGCGTCGATCTTCCGCCGCCTGAGCGTGTATGACAACCTGATGGCGGTGCTGGAGATCCGCGACGATCTGTCCGGCGAACAGCGCGAAGACCGCGCCAAAGAGCTGATGGAAGAGTTTCACATCACCCACCTGCGCGACAGCCTGGGCCAGGCGCTGTCCGGCGGTGAACGCCGCCGCGTCGAGATCGCCCGCGCGCTGGCGGCCAACCCGAAATTCATCCTGCTGGATGAACCCTTCGCCGGGGTTGACCCGATTTCCGTTATCGACATCAAGAAAATCATCGAGCACCTGCGTGACAGCGGCCTGGGCGTGCTGATCACCGACCACAACGTGCGCGAAACGCTGGACGTGTGTGAACGCGCCTACATCGTCAGCCAGGGCAAACTGATTGCCCACGGCACGCCGGATGCTATTCTGGCCGATGAGCAGGTGAAACGCGTTTATCTGGGCGAAGAATTCCGCCTCTGAGTGCCAGCGCGTCCTGAAGGACGACGGTTAACGGAAGTAGACAGAAGATTATGAAGCAAGGTTTGCAACTCAGGCTCAGCCAACAGCTGGCCATGACCCCGCAGCTCCAGCAGGCCATTCGCCTGCTGCAGTTGTCCACGCTTGAGCTTCAGCAAGAGATACAGCTGGCGTTAGAGAGCAACCCCCTGCTTGAGCAAACCGATCTGCACGACGAAATCGACGCCAAAGAGGCCACCGACACCGAAGGCCTGGATACCCGCGAGGCGCTGGAACAGAAGGACATGCCCGAAGAGCTGCCGCTGGACGCCACCTGGGACGAAATCTACACCGCCGGCACGCCGTCGGGCACCGGCACCGATTACAGCGATGACGAACTGCCGGTGTATCAGGGCGAAACCACCCAGACGCTGCAGGATTATCTGATGTGGCAGGTGGACCTGACGCCGTTCTCCGATACCGACGCCGCCATCGCCACTTCGATCGTCGATGCGGTCGACGACACCGGCTACCTCACCGTGCCGCTGGAAGACATTCTGGAGAGCATGGGTGACGAGAATGTGACCATGGACGAGGTCGAGGCGGTACTGAAGCGCGTGCAGCGTTTTGATCCGGTCGGCGTCGCCGCGCGCGATCTGCGCGACTGCCTGCTGGTGCAGCTTTCCCAATACGCCAAAGACACGCCGTATCTGGCCGAGGCGCGGCTGATCATCAGCGAGCACCTGGATCTGCTGGCCAATCACGACTTTCGCAGCCTGATGCGATCAACCCGGCTAAAAGAAGATACACTGAAAGAAGCGATGCTGCTGATTCAGTCGCTCGACCCGCGCCCGGGGCAGTCGATCAACACCGGCGAGTCGGAATACGTCATTCCGGACGTGCTGGTGCGCAAGGCGCAGGATAAATGGACGGTTGAGCTCAACGCCGACAGCATTCCCCGTCTGAAGATCAATCAGCAGTACGCCGCGTTGGGCAACAGCGCGCGCAGCGAAGCCGACGGCCAGTTTATCCGCAGCAACCTGCAGGAAGCCAAATGGCTGATTAAAAGCCTGGAAAGCCGCAACGAGACCCTGTTGAAGGTCACCCGCTGCATCGTCAGCCAGCAGCAGGCTTTCTTTGAACAGGGCGAAGAATTTATGAAACCCATGGTGCTGGCGGATATCGCCCAGGCCGTGGAGATGCATGAATCGACAATTTCGCGCGTCACCACGCAGAAGTTTCTGCACAGCCCGCGCGGTATTTTCGAATTAAAATATTTCTTCTCCAGCCATGTGAACACCGACAGCGGCGGCGAAGCCTCCTCGACGGCGATCCGGGCGTTGGTGAAGAAATTGATTGCGGCGGAAAACCCCGCCAAACCGCTCAGCGACAGCAAGCTGGCCACCCTGCTTTCCGATCAGGGGATCATCGTGGCGCGGCGCACCGTCGCCAAGTACCGAGAGTCTTTGTCCATCCCGCCGTCGAACCAGCGTAAACAGTTGGTTTGACCTCTATTGAGAAGGAAGACACTATGCAGCTCAACATTACCGGACACCACATCGAAATCACCGATCCGTTGCGCGAGTTCGTGAACAACAAGTTCGCCAAACTCGAACAGTATTTTGATCGCATCAATCAGGTGTATGTTGTTTTAAGTGTGGAAAAAGTGCAGCAAATTGCGGAAGCAACGGTGCACGTGAATGGAGGCGAGTTGCACGCCACCTCGGAAGACGAGAATATGTATGCCGCAATTGACATGCTGATCGACAAACTGGCGCGCCAATTGAACAAACATAAAGACAAACTGAAGCAACACTGACACTCTGACCCTCTTCCCGTCAGGGCGCTGCTCAACCGCAGCCTCAGCTATCGGCGCGTTACCTGTATGGGTAACGCGCCGAAACGGTAATCAGGGTTAAAACAGGCGAAAAACCGCCTTGTCGGGTTCACCCGCGGCGCGGTTTTAAGTGAAGATGAGATGAACAACGAATATATGCAACTCAGCTCGGTGTTAAACATCGAGTGCACCAGAAGCTCGGTACACTGCACCAGCAAGAAACGGGCTTTGGAAATTATCAGCGAACTGGCGGCCACTCAGCTCAACCTGCCTTCGCAGGTGGTGTTTGACGCGGTTCTCACCCGGGAGCGCATGGGCAGCACCGGTATCGGCAACGGTATCGCCATTCCCCATGGAAAACTGGAAGAGGACACACTGCGGGCCGTTGGCGTGTTTATCCGTCTCGACCAACCTATCGCCTTCGACGCCATCGACAACCAGCCGGTCGATCTGCTGTTCGCCCTGCTGGTGCCGGCCGATCAGTGCAAGACCCATTTGCATACCCTGTCGCTGGTCGCCAAGCGCCTGGCCGACAAAACCGTATGCCGCCGCCTGCGCGCGGCGCAGAGTGACGAAGAGCTTTACCAAATCATCACCGAGTAACGCCCGGCTGACGTGACTTCCAGCCAGGATAGCGATACTGTTTCACCATGATGGATCCCGGCTTAGGCCGGGATAATAAAGAGTCTAACGGCGGCGACCAACGCCGCCGAGTTGCCAGGGGGAGTTGCCACATGGTGCTGATGATTGTCAGCGGCCGTTCCGGTTCAGGGAAATCCGTCGCCTTGCGGGCGCTGGAAGACATGGGTTTTTACTGCGTTGATAACCTGCCCGTGGTGCTGCTGCCGCAGCTTGCCAATACGCTGGCGGAACGCAACAGCTCCGCCGCGGTGAGCATCGACGTGCGCAACATGCCGGAATCGCCGGAAGTGTTCGAGTACGCGATGACCCAGCTGCCCGAGAGTTTTTCGCCGCAGCTGCTGTTCCTCGACGCCGACCGCAATACGCTGATCCGCCGCTACAGTGATACCCGCCGCCTGCATCCGCTCTCCAGCAAGAACCTGTCGCTGGAAAGCGCGATCGATGAAGAAAGCGATCTGCTCGAACCGCTGCGTTCACGGGCCGATCTGATCATCGACACCTCGGAAATGTCGGTGCATGAACTGGCCGAAATGCTGCGTACCCGCCTGCTGGGCAAACGCGAGCGCGAGCTGACCATGGTGTTCGAGTCCTTCGGCTTCAAGCACGGCATCCCGATCGACGCCGACTACGTGTTTGACGTGCGCTTCCTGCCGAACCCGCACTGGGATCCCAAGCTGCGCCCGATGACCGGCCTGGACAAGCCGGTAGCCTCGTTCCTCGATCGCCATACCGAAGTGCACAACTTCATCTACCAGACGCGCAGCTACCTGGAACAGTGGCTGCCGATGCTCGAGACCAACAACCGCAGCTACCTGACGGTGGCGATCGGCTGTACCGGCGGCAAGCACCGCTCGGTCTACGTGGCGGAGCAGCTGGCCGATTACTTCCGCTCGCGCGGCAAGAACGTGCAATCGCGCCACCGCACGCTGGAAAAACGCAAACAATGACGGTCAAACAAACGGTTGAAATCAAAAACAAGCTGGGCATGCACGCCCGCCCGGCGATGAAGCTGTTTGAACTGGTGCAGAGCTTTGACGCCGAGGTGATGCTGCGCAACGACAGCGGCACCGAGGCCGAAGCCAGCAGCGTGATTGCGTTGCTGATGCTCGACTCCGCTCAGGGGCGGCAAATCGAAGTCGAAGCCAACGGCCCCGACGAAGTGAAAGCGCTGGCCGCGGTGGTCGAGCTGTTCAACTCCGGCTTTGACGAAGACTGATCCGAAAAAACCTGAGCGCGCCGCCCTGGCGCGTTCAGCTTTCAAAAGCTTCATCGGCACAATTGCGCATCCTCTTCCAAATTTTGCAACAACCTGGTGCAAATTCACTCGTTTTGTTCCCCAGAAAACTCGCCCGGTTATAGTCCCCAGCAGACCGTACAAATAATCTGACATCTCGCCAGCCGCAGCGCAGAAAATAATGAGAAACGCTGCGGCGAGGCAGCTTCAACACGCCGGACGATTTAAAAGCCCTTTTTCCCAGTCTGGACCGCATGAAATATAGAGCTAAATGGTGGGTCATTGATATCGGGGGCAACAATCTGAGGATGCTGTTTTTTGCCAGTTTCGATACCCAGAAAATCTTTGTTAAACACATTGTCTGCCACGCTGGGTACCACAAGCTGATGCAGCTGTACCGAAGGAACCAGGAATGATTTCAGATGCCATCAAGGCCACTCAGGAGCTGCTGCGCGCCGTCCCGTTGCTGCGGGGCAGCACCTCGCAACAGGACTATCGGCAGGCGCTTGAATTGGTTGAGCACCTGCTTGAAACCGACGAACATAATCCGCTGGTTGACCTGTTGGCGGCAAAAATTGCCGAGTTTGAAGAGAGCGGCCCCGACTTTGCCGAATTTAATCTGCGGCAGCGGCAGCGGCAGCTGCCGCAGGGCGTCGCCGCGTTGAGCGTGCTGATGGAGCAACACCAACTGAGTCAGCGCGATTTTGAAAACGAGATAGGCAAAAATCGCTGGTCAGCCAAATCCTGAACGGAAAGCGGTCTCTCACCATTCCCCATATCATGGCGCTGGCCAAGCGCTTTAATCTGCCTCCGGCCATTTTCCTGCCGGAAGCCCGCTGACCGAACCATCGCCGCTAAATCCTGCTCAGGCAGAGCCATAAGGCGCTATCGAGGTTATTTTGTTTAAAATTTCAATCTTGGTTTATGCCGTGATCTCAGCCACGCCCCCAACCAACATTGAAATGACTATCAACAACATCCAGACGAAATTGATGTAGTAGTAGTGGATTAGCCATCTCGTTTCTACGCCAGGCAACGATTGTAGAAATTCATAATGGGCTTTGGGTAGCCAAACGCGTTTGCCAGTTTTTATCGGTGTCCCCGCAAGCAATTTTTTAAAATGAGCGGTTATAAAAAAACTGCCAAAATACCCAAGATTGCTAAAAAACTGATACGAGGGATTCAGTGGCCAGCCTTGTGACTGATACTGCTTAACAACGCTTTCGTATTTTCTTTTATTTAGGCCAAAATAAATCACGCTGAAAATAATAATAAACGTCGATATAAAAAACATCACTGCGCCTACGGTCATCAGCATAGAAAAAATCTCATAATCCAGTTACTTGAGCAATAAGTCAGCCATGGAGTCACCAAATTTCTCCCCTCCAGAGCTACCTAGCAAACCGCCAGAAACGCCGCCAATCGTCGAACCAACAATAGCACATGCTAATCCCGCACTACCGGCCATCGGAGCACTAATAATACCCAACGCGACACAGAGACCACCTGCCGCCGCCGTCCCGGCAACCCCACCGGCAATACCTAACCCAGCTCCACCAAAGAAGCCGCCATACCCTTTCAATGCGACTCGAGTACATTCATTTTCGCGTCCGCTAGTACAGGCGTGATAAATATCGTTAGACGTGCTAACTCCGGCCGCTGCCAATCCTATCCATCCTGCTCCTTTCATAAACCTTACCGCCTTACCGGCACCGTCAAGATAAGTCGAGTAGCCTTTTATAGCCCCTATCCCCACCGTTGACCACTCATGAACGATTGAGCGACTCGACAAATTCAACGCACTTTTGATGCTCTCATACGGATGCAAATTCAGAATCTTACGCGCCAGCCGGCTAATTATCGGTTTATCCAACAGAACCTTCAATTCATTAAACAGCCGCTGTCTTTCAACAAAAAATTGTTGGCCGATTAGCGTACCTTGGGTACGGAACTGGTTCTGGTAGCTCATTTCGATCTTTTTAAGAATCTCATCGATACGAGTGAAGTATTGCTTACCAGCATCACTCGCAATGCCCAACCCAGTGCTACTGCCATTCAGTATGGTTGCAATGGTGGCATAATGACGCTGAAGAAAATCTGCCTGATCGGTGCTGACAGCGTCCATTGCGTGATTGACCTTTCCCTTGGCCAGGCGCAATTGCTGTAACGATGCCTCCTGCTGAGAGTTATTGGGATCGGCGACAAGCAGTATTTGTCCCGGTTTAACCCACGGAGTATCGGCATTAATCTGCATAAAATAACGGGCGGCTTCGCTACGTGGATTGCGAAACAACATGTTTCCTTGGGAAGCCAGAGAACCCGGAGTATCAACAACGCAATACCCAGGTTCAATACGTTGGCGAGAGGGGAATATCATCTGAATGACTCCTGTCATTAAAAAATAAAAATCCATTATTGTCCGTCAATGCGCCCATCAAGTTACTGCAAACAGCATCGAACCACAAACCATCGCCGCTAAATCCTGCTCAGGCAGTCCAGCGCCACCGCCTTGAAGCTGTCGAAGCTGTCGCTGCCCAGCAGCCGGCTCATCGAGCGTTCGCGCACGAAGGTGACGAACAGCTCGTAGATCGCCATCGCCTCTTCATAGTCGCTTTTGCTGATCGCCAGCAGGAAGATCACGTGGGCGATTTCGCCCTCGCCCCACGCTACGCCCTGCGGCGCCAGCAGCGTCACCACCACGGTCTTCTTCGCCAGCAATCCCAGCGAATGCGGCAGCGCGATGCCCTCGCCCAGCAGGGTTGAAACTATCGCCTCGCGTTCGACCACCGAAGGATAGAAATCCTCGCCGACATAGCCTTCCCGCTCCAGCTGGCCGCACACCGTGCTGAACAGCTCCGCCTGGGTCAGCGGCTGGTTGATCACCATAAAGTGGCCGGCGTCGAAAAACTTTTCCAGCATATAGGGCTTGGTGCGATCCACCAGCACCAGCTTGCCCAGCTGCTCCAGCTGGTACTCGGTCGGAAACGGCGACATCACCACCACCGGCTTGTTCTTTTCGCCGATGCGGGCGTTGGAAATGACGAAGTCTTCGTCGATGTGGTTCAGCATCTCGTAATCGCGCAGCGAAACGATGCGCGTCATCACCAGCTGCGGGTATTTGCGGGCGATCTGCGCCTGGATCATCCGCACCGTGGAGTTGCCGGTGTCGCACACCAGCATCACCTGCGGATGACGCTCGTAGCCGATATTGTAATGCCGCTCCAGGCCCACGCCGATATGCAGCACCAGGTAGCCGATCTCGTTTTCGCTCAGGGTATAAGGGGTGTATTTCCCCCAGCTGGCGACCGCCGCCAGCGTGACGTCGTAGGCCATCGGATAATGCTGTTTGATGTTGGCCAGCAGCGGGTTGGGTATGTTGATTTGGTATTTCACCCGGGTAATCATGGTTTTGATGTGGGTGAGCAGGTCGGCCCGCAGCTGTTTGTCGCCCTGCAGGTTGTAGTTATAGTGCGCGTTGATGTAAGACAGGATGTAGTCCACCAGCGCCTCTTCGTCATCGGCGTTGATCTCGGTGGGCTGCACCTCCTGCACCCGCCGCGCGGCAATATTCACCCGCAGATAGGCCTCTTCGGCCATCGAAATTTCCTTGCCGGATGCCTTGCGCAACTCGCCGGCCAGCCAGGTGGAGACCTTGCGCACCGCGTCGTCGCCGTCCTCCACGTCGAAGTCCGGCAGCGGATAGCCGTCGCCGATGCGCCGCAGCGCCACCGCGCAGTAGAAGATCAGATATTGCTCGCCCTCATCGGTCAGACGAATGGCGTACTGCGACAGCAGCGGGTGCAGCAGCCCGGCGAAGGCGGCTACCTGCGGCTGCAGCAGGATGTCGTTATTGAGCAGCGGATTTTCGGCGTCGGCCAGATGCAGCTGGAACAGCAGATCGGTCAGGCAGGCGCGGATCGCCATCTCAGAACCGAACAGCTTCATGCCGTAACGCGGTTTGGTTTCGATGGTCAGCTGATAATGCGCCAAACGCTCCCTCACCTCAGCCATGTCGTTTTGCAGCGTCCCGCGGCTGACAAACCATTCATCGGCCAGATCTTCCAGCTTCAGGGAAAAGGCTGAGGTCAAAAAGCGTACCAACAGATAATGCACCCGTTCCTGCGCGCTGCGCGGGGTGGCGTGCTTGCGGCGTTCCTGATGCTGCAGGGCGCTGAACAGCGCGGCGTCGTCCACCTGCAGGCGATAACCGGCTCCGCGGCTGTGCACGAAGCGCGCGCCATATTTTTCCAGAATATCGTTCAGCGCGGTGATGTCCGCCCGCACCGTGCGGGTGGAGACGGCGAAACGCTTGGCCAGCTCGTCCTGCGGCAAGGTTTCGGACTGCAGAGCATCAAACAAAGAGGCCAAACGCGGGTAAGGGAATCGTACCATTCTGTTTCCGTTAATCAGGGTGCCCGCCCGAAAAGTCAGGCGGGCAACGGGTTACTTCGCCACCGGCAAGAACGCCATTTGTGAAGGGCTGCCGATCGGCGTATAGCCAGCCGCAAAGCTGAGCTTGCCGCTGGCCGGATCTACGCTGAAACGGGTGACGTTATCGCTGCGCTGATTCAGCGCATACAGATAACGCCCGTCCGGGCTCAGGGTCAGTGAACGCGGGTAGTCGCCGCGCGTCCAGGTTTCCGCCACCGGCGTCAGTTCGCCTTCCGCGCCGACGCCGAACTGAGCAATGCTGTTATGCAGCCGATTGGCGACATACAGATTGCCGCCGTCCTGGCTCAGCGCCAGCCCCGCAGCGAAGCTGGTACCCTTATAATCGGCGGGCAGCGTAGAAACGGCGCGCAGCTGTTTCAGAGTACCTTTTTGGCCGTCAAAACGGTAGCTGGTCAGCGTCGAAGCCTCTTCATTCACCAGCAGCAAGGTTTTGCCGTCCGGGTGGAACACGAAATGCCGCGGCCCGGCCCCGGCGGAAGACGCGGCGATCCAAGGCGGATCGTTCGGCGTCAACTTGCCGCTGGCGGCGTCAAACCGCCACTGGTAGATGCGATCCAATCCCAGATCGGTAGAGAAGACAAACTTGCCGCTCGGATCGCTGGCGATCATATGCGCGTGCGGGCCGTTGTGATCGCTGATGGCGAAGCTGCCTTCCACCGCCGCAGCCGGTTCGCCCGCGCCCGCCGGCCCCTGCTGCTGCTGCACCGAACTGGCGCCGCCCAGGCTGCCGTCTTGTTCCACCGGAAACGCCGCCACGCTGCCGCTGACGTAGTTAGCCACCAGCAAATGGCCGCCGTCCGGCGTCAGCGATAGATACACCGGCCCGGCGCCCTGCGAGTCTACCTGGTTGAGCTGCGTCAGGCCGCCGTCGCTCGGGTTGACGCGATAGGCGGTGATGCCGCCGTGTTTGCCGCCGTTGAAATCGGCCACTTCGCTGGCGACGTACAGCGTTTTGCCGCCGGCGTCCAGCGTCAGCTGCGCCGGGTTCGGCGCTTTGCTGACCAGCACAGGCGCGCTCAGCGCGCCGCTGGCCGGGTCGACCCGTACCCGGTAAACGCCTTCGCCGTTGGGATTGTAGGTGCCGATATAGGCAAAATGAGATGACGTGGAGCGCATTGCATCCTCAGCGTGCAGCGCCGAGCTGAACATGGCCGACAGCGCCAGGGACAACGCGGTGCTTAAGGTAGGAGACTGCCAGTTTCGCATAGTTATCCTTATCATAGATAGCGGCGCGGCAAGCCGCGCCCGTGGGAACAAAACCGTTAGCCTCCCTGCCTTACGCCATCCATTGGCGCACGTTAGCCGACCAGTTTTTTGGTCATCGCCAACAGGGTTTTCACGTCCTGCGGGCGGGTGTCGCCGCTGGCGGCGTCGATGATCGAACTGTAGATGTGCGGGATCACCCGCTTCACGCCGGCCTCCAGCGCGATCTCGAGGATCGGTTCGAAATTCTCCAGATCGATGCCGCCGGTCGGTTCCAGCATAAAGTCGTGTTCGGCGCAGGCCCTGGCCACATACTGATACTCGTCTTTGCACTTCAGCCCGCCCATCGGGAAATACTTGATTGAGCTGCCGCCCATGTCTTTCAGCAGCGCGATGGCGGTTTCCACCGGCACCACGCCGTCCGGCGCCGCGGCGCTCAGCGGGCCGGTGGAGATCTTCACCCAACCGACGCGGCCGGTAGGCGACACCAGGCCGTTGACCACGCTGTCGTTCTGGCCCAGCAGCGCGCGGCTGGCGCCGACGCCGGTGAACACCTGATTCACGTGCTGCGGCTGAACCTGTTGGGAAATCAGGCTGACCATCGCCGACTGGCGCGGATCGCCGGCGCCCAGGCCGACCGACAGCGCGTTTTCAATCAGTCGCGCGTAGCGCAGCATGTCCGTCACCGCGCTGTCGACGTCCGGGTAATTTTTGGAGAGCACGCCCACCAGCACATGCCCTTCCGCCGCGGCGTAGATATCCTGCGCATTGGCTTTGGAGCCGGCCAGCACGTTCAGGCAAACGCGGTCGCGATAGTAATTAGGCTGCAGCTTCATGCTTGTTTCTCCGTGAACAGGTTTTTAATACAGCTAAAGACGGTCATCAGCTGTTGTTCGTCGACGCTGCGCACGTCGACTTCGATCTTGCCTTCGTTGGCCTTGTAGCCGCGGAAGTAAATGGCGATATCGCCGGCTTTCAGCGCCTGCACGATATCGTAGGTCGAGCGCCCCAGCACCGCTTCGTCAAAGCTGATTTCCGCACGGGCGATGTCGCGGCCGGCGCTGTCCCAGACGGTTTTGGCGCTGACGCCGGTCAGGGTGTTCAGGTTGTCGATAAACGCCTGCATGCGCGCCACCATCTGCTCGCCGGTGGTTTTTTCAAGCGTCAGATAGCTTTCAATCGCCTGCGTCAGGCCGAGAATGCCCTCTTTGCCCACTTTCATCGCCCGGCCGATGCCGCCGGACTGCAGCTTCACCCACTCCACGTACTCTTTCTTGCCGATAACCAGGCCGCTGGTCGGGCCCTCGATGGCCTTGGCGCCGCTGTAGATCACCAAATCGGCGCCCATCTGGTAGTAGCACAGCAAATCTTCTTCCGCCGCGGCGTCGACGATCAGCGGCAGGTTGTGTTTGCGCGCCACCACGACCGCCTGTTCGACCGAGAGAATGCTTTTCTGCACGCAGTGGTGAGATTTGATGTACAGGATCGCGGCGGTCTGCGGCGTGATGCAGGCTTCAATCTGTTCCGCCGAACATTCGTTGGCGTAGCCCGCCTCTACCACCTTGCCGCCGCCCAGCGCCACCATGGTGTCGACCGGCGCGCCGAAGTTGACGTTGTGGCCGCGCGGCAGCACGACCTCACGCGGCACGGCGATCGGCGCCGAATGCAGGTTTACCAGCAGGTTGGCGTCGTCTTTGACGATCAGCGCCGCCACCGACTGCGCGATGCCCGCCGAGGCGCAGGAAACGATCACCGCATCCTCCACGTTCAGCAGATTGGCGATGTAGGCGCCGGTCTTGTTGACCAGATCCTTGATTTCAAAGTAGTGGTTCAGGCCGTAGTCCACGGCGTCGATCACCTCCTGGCGCGGCGTGGAAACGCCGAGCATGGTCATGCGGCCGGAGGTGTTGATGACCTGCTTTAAATTATATTTTTCATAGACTGAAGACATGAGCGGCTTTCCCTTGTTCGGTTAATAAGATGTCCCCGGCCACCACCGCGGCCAGCGGAACCAGCAACTGTTCGCCGTCGGCCGTTTGCCCTTCCGAATCGGCGAACACCTGCGGCGTATCGCGGAGCTCAAACAGGGTGAAATCGGCGTCGTAACCCGGCTCGAGGCGGCCCTTGGTGGCCAGACGCAGCGCCGACGCGGCGTTTTCCGTCACGCAGGCGATCACCTGCGGCAGCGACAGGCCGACGCCGAAGAACTTGGACATCACCGTCGCCAGGCTGTGCACCGGCCCGGCCATGCGGTTGCGGCAGTAAATGTCGGAGCTGATGGTGTGCGGCAAAATGCCCAGCCTGATGGCCTGGCGGGCCACTTCGAAGCTGAAGCTGGCGGTGCCATGGCCCACGTCGAGCAGCACGCCGCGCTGCAGCGCGCGCTGGATGGACTCGCGCAGCGTGCCCGCCGGGGTCAGGATGCGGTTCGGCTTGCCGTTGTAGCAATGGGTGATGATGTCGCCGCGCGTCAGCAAATCGGCGATCTCGTCCAGATCCGGCGGGTTGTTGCCGATATGCACCATCAGCGGCAGCCGGTTGTTCTCCTGCTGGATCTCCTTGGCCAACACCAGCGGCCGGGTGCCGTTCTGGCCGACCACGCTGCTGCTCATGCGCGCCTTGATGCCGATAATAAAGCCGGGGTGGCCGTTAATGGCCTGGCTCACCGCCTGCTTATCGATGTCCGCCAGGTCGGCCAGTTCGTTCTGCCGCAGCAGGCCGATGCGCGAGATGTTCAGGAAGGCGAAAACGTTGGTTTTGGCGCTGCGCGTCAGGGCATAGAATTCATCGACATCGTCGGCGCCGGTGCTGCCGGCATCGACCACGCTGGTGACGCCGCCGGCGACGCCGACCCAATCCGGTTCGTCATGGTAAATCGGCGAAGAGGGATAACAGTGCACGTGGGAGTCGATCCAACCGGCGCTCAGGCGGCAATTGCCCGCCAGATCCAGCTGGCGCCGGGCGCTGACGTCCGCCGCCAGCCGGCCGACGGAAGCAATCTTGCCGTCCTTGACCGCCAGATCGATCAGCGTATCGTCCGCCAGCCTGGCGCCTCTGATTACTAAGTCATACATACTGCCTACTCCTTCTGCTACACGCCGGCCCCCTCTGCCGTTTACCCGCCCGAGGGGGCCGGTTGTTACGAAATGGCGACCGGGAAAATCGCGCCCAGCAGCATCGCGCCGAGGATGGCGCCGCCGGTGATCGGCTTGCCCCAGATATAGAACAGCAGCGCGCCGAGCAGTGAACCGATGCCGATCGGAATGGAGGCGGTCATCGCCGACAGGATGATCAACGGGCCGAGGAAGCGGCCGGACGAGTTGCCGGCACCCATCATCACGTCCGCCCCATAGGTGGAGTTGCTTTGATTGATGGTGAACTTGCGCGCCAGGATGATCACGTAACCGATCGCCACGCCGATAACCAGCCCGGTCACCAGCGAAGCGGCGAAGTTGGCCACCGGGAAGATGATCCCCGCGCCCAGCAACAGCGCCGGCACGCCCAGCCCGACGCCGGTCTGGATCGCGCCGCCGATGTCCAGGATGCCCACCAGCGAGCCTTCGATGATGCGCGCGAACAGGAAGCTGGCGCCGAACGCCGCCACCGCGCCGTACACGCCGGTGTCCATCCCGGCCCGCAGCATGGAAACGAAGGCCACTTCGTTAAAGGCGCCGATGCCGTACAGGTAATACATGTGCGTCCCGGCGAACACGCCGGACGAGAGCAGGCCGACGAAAATCGGGAATGACCAGTCGGCGTACCAGAAGCCTTTTTGGGTTTGTTCTTCCATCATCCCGCTCCTTATTTACCGCTCAGGGTATTGTGAATGGCGTCCAGCCAGCCCGGCACGCCGAGGCTGAAGGACTCGAGGACTTTCATGTCGAAGCCGCGGAAGAAGCCGCTCAGCACGAACAGCAGCACGATCACCGCCATCATGATCTTGGTGATCTTGTTCCAGCCGCTCTCTTCCACGCCTTTACCGATCAGGATGCCCAGCACCAGGCCCGGTACGGCGTTGCCCATGATCAGCTGCGCCAGGCCGCCGAAGATGGTGCCCCAGAAACCGGAGCGGCGCCCGGCGTCGATCGCCGCCAGCCAGAAGATCACCGGCATCACGGTATTGACCAGCAGGTTGGCCGCCGGCACCAGCACCTTGATCGCCGTTACCTGCAGCGCAGCGGGTACCGCCGAGGCGGTGGTGTTGAGGAAGGCCACCACCAGCATGCCGATGATGCCGCAGGCGATAGCCATTTTTTTCGGATCGTGCAGCGTCTGCGCCAGATTGCGGTTTTTGACCATCAGCGCCGCCGCGCCCCAGTGCGGGATGATGCGGTGGTCAACGTCCTGCGTGAAGGAGCCTGCCGCCACGGAAGACGCCCAGGCGTTGAAGAAGAAGCCCAGACCGAACGAGAAGTGGGAAGCCGGATCGCCTTCGCAAGAGTTCAGCTCGCCCAGGGTGCGGAACGCCCCCATGCCCTGGGTGGTCGGGGCATGGAACATGCGCGCGGCGCCGGCCCCTACGCCGACCCCCACCAGGCCGCCGATAATAAGCGACTTAAATAAGATGATTAAAAACATCAGTATACCCTTTCATTTATGCTAACGTTTTTATTTCGTGACGAAGACAACCTTTTCAGTATTGATGATTGTCACGCTCACGGTTATTTCCAGAGAAACGGCATAGCTTTTTCTTTCACGCGGCAAAAAGAAGAAAAGAAATTTCTCTTTAGTTATTTTCTCTTCGGCTTTCAATACGCTGACGTCCTGCGGTTCTATGCGCAGCAGAATATTGTTGGTGGACTTTAATACCGCGCCCTGCACATTCGCCAAGGCGGAAGCAAAAGCTTTCGCTTTGCTGTCGCCCTTGCCCTCCACCTTTACCGATGTGGTATATTGCTCTTTCATTACGGATTGCCGTGTTTTTTGATGTAGGCTTCCACCAGTTTCTGGCCCAGCTCTTCTTTATCCATAAAGCCGAAACCCAGCACATTACAGCCTTCGTTAATAGCCGTTACGCCCTCTTCAACAGAACGCATGCCGTATTTCGCCTTGTAGCCATGTTTGGTTTGCGCGGTAATTGCACCGGCGCCACCGCTGCCGCAGAAGGAGATGCCCAGCTGCGCGTTTTCCGCTTTCATCACGTCGCCCAGCTTCATGTCCGCCGCGACGCCGGGGATGACAATCGCCTTTCCGCCTGCGTTTTCAATGCCCTGGCCAACTTTCTGACCTTTGCCCAGACGATCGCCGATCACTACGGTAATTTGACCCATGGTATTTTCTCCTGATTAAAGTTAATTCGTTAAACGCTTTGGTTATTATCTTTCGCCACTTCGAAATGCACCGACAGCAAATAGGCTTCTTCGATTGGCAAGGTGGTAAACTGATTCACTACCCGCTGCGCCATTTGCATCGACTCGGCAGAGATCTCGTCAAACAGGGATTTATCCACTTCCGGCAGCGGCTCGCCGGTGATTGAACGCAACACCATGGCGCGAATATGCGACTCCAGCATCTGCTGCTGCACCTCATTGGTATAAATATTTTCCGCGTTCAACATCGCAGTAATATCCGCCAACACCTGAGCGGTGATCGCCCCGGCTGCGCCGATATCCGATCCTTCAGTTTGTTTTAACGAAGCAGATCCATCATTCACTTTTCAGTACCCCTAGATCCAACATTAATCTGTAAGCCGCAAAGCGCATCACCTGAATAACCCGCTTTCTTTGATGTCTTTACCCTAACCCCGGGAAGATTTTCTGTGTACTCCGTTTTTTTCCAGTTCGAAGTGGAAATCGAATGACGCGCAGGGATCCATTTCGCAAAACGCCGGGTCGGCAGATAAGTTAATTAGATTACAAAAAGATAGCCTGACGAACTGTTTCCAGTTGGGCCTGCGGCGGTGAAAAGCTTCGTGATCGGGATCTCTTTCTTTTCACGCCCTAACCGCCTACTATCAGTCAGACAAACCGACATTACCCACACCCCCGCTCCTCTGGCGCGGGGGTGTTGCTTTTGTGTTGTTTTTCCGAATTTATGGGCGCGCAGGCTGGCGCCCTTTGATTTGACTGGAGAGTGGAATGACCAAACCAACCATTACTGTTAATGAGCTGGATGCGGAACGCCTGGATGCGCTATTGGAACAACCGGCCTTTGCCAACACCGACGTCGCCGCCGCGCTGAACGACGAACTGGATCGCGCCGAAATCTTGCCGCCGGAAAAGATCCCGGCCAACGTGGTGACCATGAACAGCCGCGTGCGCTTTCGCGATCTGCACACCGCGGAAGAACACGTGCGCACCCTGGTTTACCCGGCCTCGCTGAAGGACAGCCACGATCAGCTGTCGGTGATGGCGCCGCTGGGCGCCGCGCTGCTGGGCATGCACGTCGGCAAGCAAATCACCTGGCAGCTGCCGAACGGCGAGGAAGCGCAGATTGAAGTGCTGGAATTGCTGTACCAGCCGGAAGCGGCCGGTGAATACCACCGCTAAGCGGCGATCGGGGCGGCGTCTGGCCGCCCTTTCTGTTTCTACAGGCTGATGGCGAGGGTGACCGCAATCAGCAACAGCACGTAAATTTTGGCGTGCAACGCATCATCGACCCTGGGCAACCAGCGCCTGGCAAAGACAATCCCCGCCATGCCCGCCGCCACCAGCAGCCCAAGAATGCCCAGGTTGACGTAGCCGAGATACTGCGGCCCCGCCATCTCACGCCAGCCCAGCGCCACGTACATCAGCGCGCCGACCACCGCGACCGGCAGCGACAGCGGATTGGCCGCGCTGACGCAGTGCTTCATGTCATAGCCATGCCGGCGCAGCAGCGGCACGGTCATCACGCTGCCGCCCACGCCCAGCAGGGTGGCGACCATCCCGATCAGCGGCCCGCCGACCCAGCGCGTCGCCGCGGAAAGTTCGGCCCGCGCCGGCTTGACCAGAAAACCCCGGCGCAGCAGGCAATCGGCGATGCTCGCCGCCATATAGATCACGAACAGCAGGCGGATCGCCTCATCCGCCAGCAGGCTGGAAACCAGGGCGCCAAACGCCGCGCCGATGCCGATATAAAAGATCAGCGGCGTGACGGTCTCCGGCTGCAGGTTGCCGCTGCGCCAATGGGTGAGCGTGGCGTATCCCGCATTGAGGATCATCACCGCCGCCGAGGTGGCCACCGCAATATGCATCGCCTGACCGGGCTGTTCGCCCGAGGCTGAAATCAGGTGGTAAACGAAGGGCACCACCACGAAACCGCCGCCAAAACCGAACATAATGGTGGTAACGCCGGTGAAAAACCCGGCAAACAGCACGAGTAAGATATCCGTCATGGCATTGAAACTCCCGAGCGAAAGGTCGAACGGCAGGATAAAACGACCGCAGCTGGCTTGCATGCGATGACAGGCCAACTATCATTGCGTTTCGGCCAATCCGATCGGACCACGGCATGCGCAACGCCCACATTGATAACGTCGATCACATTCAACGCCCGCTGATCGCCATCGGCACCGACTACCCGCCGGGCTTTCAGCTGCCGCTGCACAGCCACCGGCGCGCTCAGCTGCTGTACGGCGCTACCGGCGTCATGCAGGTGTTTACCCGCCAGGGCAACTGGCTGGTGCCGCCACAGCATGCGGTGTGGCTGCCGCCGCAGATGCCGCATGCGGTGAAGATGGTGGGGGTAAGCACCCGCAGCCTGTATATCGAACCGGACGCGCTGCCCGCCGCCGCCTCGCCGCTGTGCCAGGTGGTCGGCATCAGCCCGCTGATGCGCCAGCTGCTGATCGCCGCGGTGGAGATGCCGCTGGAATATCAGCGGCAGGGCAGAGACGGCGCCCTGGCCGCGCTGCTGCTGCACGAACTGGCAGGGCTGCAACCGCTGCCGTTGCATATCCCCCTGCCCGCCGATCGGCGGCTGAGCGCGCTGTGCCAGCAGTTTTTGCAACAGCCGGAAGCCCAGGCCAGCCCGCAGGCCTGGGCGGATCGTCTGTACATGAGCCTGCGCAGCTTCAGCCGTCTGTTCCGCAGCGAAACCGGCATGTCATTCTCGCAATGGCGGCAACGCGCCCGCGTCGTGCTGGCGCTGGCGCAGCTGGCGGCGGGCAGAAGCGTTACCCAGGTGGCGATGGAAATGGGCTACGAAAGCAGCGCGGCGTTTTCTACCATGTTTCGCCGCGTGCTGGGGCGGGCGCCGTCCTCCTATCTGGCGGAGGAACGGCGCGACGGATGAGGGCCGGGTCCGGCTTAGCGGAATTTCTTGTGGTTGGCGTCGCGGGTTTGCTTGAAGCCTTGCGCCACCTGCTTGGCCTCGGCCAGCTTGCCCTGATTGGCTAGAGCCAGCGACTGGTCGATCTGACCGATCAGCTGATCCAGCCCATGGCGGAAGTCTTTCATTTCCGGGCTGTCGGCGGCCTTGTCTTCCAGCTTCGGCGGGGTACCCCGTTTGGCGTCCAGCGCAGCGGCGCGCATGTTTTGCAGGCTTTGCTTGAGAGTATCGGTTGAATCGGTGCCCAGCGCCGTTTTGTAATTGGCGGCGATGGTGTCCATATCGTCGGCCAGATCGGCGGCGGCCGCCAACGAGCTGGCGGCCAGCAACGCCAACGCCACCAGCGCCTTCAGTTTGTTCTGCATATTCGCTCACCTTCCAGTTATTGTTTTATTTAACTCATGGTTAACATAGGCAAGCGCGGCAAAAACCGAAACCGGAGATTTGTAAGCAAGGTTAAGAAGCGGCCGGGCGAACGCCGGCCGCACAGGAGGATTGGCGATTACTGGCCGGCGATTTTCATTTCCGGCAACAGCACCGAGCCGCATTGGATATTGCTGCGGGTCTCGATATCGCTGCCGATGCTGACGATATTGCGCAGCATGTCTTTCAGGTTGCCGGCGATGGTGATCTCGCTGACCGGATACTGGATCTCGCCGTTCTCTACCCAAAAACCGGCGGCGCCGCGCGAGTAGTCGCCGGTCACGCCGCTGACGCCCTGGCCCATCAGTTCGGTCACCACCAGGCCGGTACCAAGCTGTTTCAGCATGCCGGCGAAGTCGGCGCCCTGCCCGGCGATCCGCCAGTTATGGATGCCGCCGGCGTGGCCGGTGCTGTGCATGCCCAACTTGCGCGCCGAATAGCTGGTCATCAGCCAGGTTTGCAGCACGCCGTCTTTGACGATGTCGCGCCTTTGGGTGCGCACGCCTTCGCTGTCGAACGGCGTCGACGCCAGCCCTTTCAACAGGTGCGGGTGCTCTTCGACGGTCAGCCAATCCGGCAGGATCTGCCGGCCGAGTGAATCCAGCAGGAAGGTCGACTTGCGGTATACGCTGCTGCCGCTGATGGCGCCCACCAGATGGCCGAACAGCCCGGTAGCCACTTCCGAAGCGAACAGCACCGGCGCCTTCATGGTCGACAGTTTGCGCGGCGCCAGGCGCGCCAGCGTGCGGCGGGCGCACTCCTGACCTACCCATTCCGGGCTCTGCAGGTCGCCCATCGCGCGGCCGATGGTGTAGGCGTAATCACGCTCCATGTCGCCGTCATGCTCGGCGATCACGCAGCTGGACAGCGAGTGGCGGCTGGAGCAATAGCTTTGCAGCATGCCGTGGCTGTTGCCGAACACCTTGATGCCGTAGTGGCTGTTAAAGCTGCCGCCTTCGGTGTTGGTGATGCGTTTATCCGCCGCCAGGGAAGCCTGCTCGGCGCGCGCCGCCAGCTCGATGCCGCGCTCGGCGTCCAGCTCGGTCGGGTGGAACAGGTCCAGATCCGGCGCCTCGAACGCCAGCAGGTCCTTTTCCGCCGGGCCGGCGTGGGGATCCGGTGAGGTATAGCGGGCGATATCCAGCGCCGCCTGCACGGTGCGGGCGATGGCGTCCGGGCTGAGATCGGTGGACGACGCGCTGCCCTTGCGCTGCTGGTGATAGACGGTAATGCCCAACGCGCCGTCGCTGTTGAATTCGACGTTTTCCACTTCGCCGAAGCGGGTGCTGACGCTGATGCCGGTGGATTTGGTGACGGCGACTTCTGCCGCATCGGAGCCGGCGCGCGCCAGTTCCAAAGCCTGTGAAACGGCCTGTTCCAGCGCCTTGCGCTGTTCTGCAACTTGAGTGACTACTTTCATCAATCTGCCATAATTAATCAGAAAATCGTTGAGAAAAGTGCCGTGGCGGCGTGGTTGCGCGCGGAGTCACGCGCAAAAATCATGAGATTTATGCCTTTGAGTCTAACAGGAACCGCGTTGAATTTCGCATAAAGCCGGCAACCTGTTAGGATTAGCCTCTTTTTGACGGAGCCTACCATGAACAAACAGCCTGAAGATTGGCTCGACGATGTCCCGGAGCATGAAAACGAGGACGATGACGAGATTATCTGGGTCAGTAAAAGTGAGATTAAACGTGATGCCGAAGCGCTGAAAGACCTGGGGGCCGAGCTGGTCGATCTGGGCAAAAACGCGTTGGAACGCATTCCGCTGGACGAAGATCTGCGCACCGCCATCGAGCTGGCGCAGAAGATCAAGAAAGAAGGCCGCCGCCGTCAGCTGCAGCTGATTGGCAAAATGCTGCGCGCCCGCGACGTAGAGCCGATCCAAACCGCGCTCGACAAGCTGAAAAACCGCCACAACCAACAGGTTTCGCTGTTCCACAAGCTGGAAGCGCTGCGCGACCGCCTGGTGGAAGAAGGTGATGATGCGATCCCGTCTGTCCTGGATCTGTATCCGGAAGCCGATCGCCAGCAGCTGCGCGCGCTGGTGCGTAACGCGCAGAAAGAGAAGGCCGCCAACAAGCCGCCTAAAGCCTACCGCCAAATCTTCCAGTACCTGCGCGATCTGGCCGAGACGGCCGAATGATCGCCGCCGTCACCCGGGGATGAAGCCGCTTCATCCCCGGTGATGCGCCGGTTCGCCGCTGCTTTCGTGAATGTTGAAACGCAGGCTGCCTTCCAGCTCTTCCTCCGCCTCTTCAAACAGCAGGATAATCGCGCCAAAACGACGTTTGCTGCGGGCGTTGAGGTGGGTGAATTCTATTTCCACCGGCAGGCCGATGTCGCCGGTCACCACGTCCCACAGCGCGTCCAGATTGGCGCCAAACTCCTCGCCCAGCGCGAACTTGCGCGCAAAGTCGCGGTAGAAGGTCGGCACATCCTGGATCTGCTCAAAATCGAACTCTACTTTTGCCATCAAGATCACTCCACCCGAATGAAGTTTTTATAATGGTCACGCGTGACAAAAATCAGACCGTCGCTGGAATACAGCAGGCGATCGGCGCCGCGCCGGCCGCACTGATAATTGATGTCCGCCTCGCGCCATACCCGATTACGGGCGCCGGGCAATCGCCCTTCACGGTTGGAGAACCGATCGCCGCCAATCGCCCTGCCCGGCAGCACCGAGCACAGATTGCCGTCGCGCGGATCCCAGCCCTGCTCACGCGCCTGCTTTTTGGTGAGGTAATAATCCGGCAGCCGCTGATGTTGCTGCAGGTAGCTGACCACCCTCTGCTGCTGCGTCAGGCGATCGATGCCCTGCTGCTGTTGCTGCCCCTGCGTCGCCGCCGGCGCGTTGACGCCGATCGCCCGATCGGTGCCGCGCAGCGCGCTGAATCCGGCTATCACAACGGCGATGACGATCGCCACGAGAATCCGCTTGTTCATTGCTTTCCCTGAATTATTGCCGCCAGAGGCGCAGCAGCCCCCAGCGCTAGTTAGGTGTATAGATGAAAAGGATGAAACAAAGATGACTGGCGCGTAACGTTTTCGCTGCAGGGTCGTCGGCTGCCGGCATCTTTGCCCCCCGTTCATGCTAATCATGCCATTTTCCCGCGGTTCTGACACTCAGAGTATCCCTGAAAGCGGCCCAATGCTTGCGGCCGGCTTTCAGCGCCGGATACCGATCTCAGTATAGTCGCGGACGGCGCCGAACGGCGCCTGACGGGAGGTTAGCGCATCAATCGATCAAGGCGTGGCGATAGCGGTGCAGCATGTCGGCCAGGCGTTTGACCGGCCCGGTGACGGCGAGCGGCGCCTGGTTGTCCACCAGCTTCTGCTGATATTCGTTCATTTCGCCCAGCAGCCGATCGTAATAGTAGGCGCGCTTGACGTCGTTCTTCGCCGACACCACGTGGTCGGCGGTGTTGCGGATCTGCCGGTGAAACGCCGACAGCTCTTCGCTGGCCGGGATCTCCGCGCGCTGCATGCGCTGGTGGGCAATGATCAGGTTCAGCGCCAGCCGGTATTTGGCGATGTCGTTGGGGAACATCATCAGCAACTGATTAAGCTGCTGATACAGCGCCGGCAAATGGTTCTGCCGACGGCGCGCCGCCTTGGTGGTCAGCGCCGAGACCGCGCTGCTGACGAACTGGTTGAGCAAGGTGCGGCCGGTGCGTTCGCGCGAGTTGTCGCGGATCAACAGCAGCACCATCAGCCCGACGCAGCTGCCGAGGAACTGGCCAAGCGCCCCGTCGAGGAACTGGGTGACGTTGAATTCCATCGGGTTGCTCAGCACCAGGATATTGATGGTCCCCGCCAGCAGCCCCAGCGAGCCCAGCCGCCGCTTCTGCACCTCGATGCCGATGAAGAACGCCAGCAGGCCGAGGCTGAGACACAGCAGCAGGATGCTCTGCTGGGTCGCCGGCAGGATCACCATAAAGAACAGCGAACCGACCGGGATCGCCGCCAACATCCCCAGCACGAAGTCCATCGCCACCATGCGCGGCGCCGGGGTGCGCATCGCCAGCGAGGTGATCACCGCGATGATCACCATAAAACCGCTGCCGGAGGTCCAGCCGGTCCACAGCCACAGCAGGCAGCCGACCGACGTCGCCACGAAGGTGCGCAGACCGTTGATCATCGCGTGATGCCCTTCCGCCGAGGTCGGCTTGACCACCGCTTCGCCGCTCAGCACGTCTTCTTCCACCGCGCTGATGCTGCCGTTGGTGCGCACGCCTTTCGACAGCAGCAGGTAGCGCGTCGCCGCACCGACCCAGGAGGTCACCGTCGGCAAGGTTTCGTCGGTGCGGTTGGTGGTCAGCACCTGCCGCAGCAGCTTCATGCGCTTGTGGATCTCCGGCGGCGTTTCCGCCGGCACCAGCAGCAGCTCGCGGATGTTTTCCTTCAATGCATCCGGATGATTCAGCAAGATCAGATAGGTTTCGCAGGCCTGGGTAATCAGCGTCAGCGACAGGGTGTGCAGCGCCCGCACCCGACGGTTGACCTTCTGCCAGCGCGAGGACTCCATCATCAGGTTGCTGCGCATGCCGTTGAGCGCGGTGGTGCTCTTCACCAGGTTGCTCCAGGCGCGGTCGATGTCTTCTTTATCGGCGTTGCTGACGCACATCTGCATCAGCCGGTATTGATCCACCAACAGCCGGTCCACCGCCCGATCGATATCCTGTTTGATCGACCGCGGCGAGAACAGCAGGTCCGCCAGCACCGCGCTGACGATCCCCAGCACGATTTCGCTGCAGCGTTCGATGGCGAACTGCGGCGCTTCCAGCAGGTGGGATTCGCTGGTGGCGACGGTGACGATGATGATCAGCGCGGTATAGCCGGCCAACCCCCAGGCGTAGGAGTTCTCCACCTTGATCAGCGAAGACAGCCAGGTGCAGAAACCGGCCCAGATGCAGCACAGCAACAGCATCACCACCGGCGCGCGGGCGGTGGTGACGATAATCACCAGGCCGACGAAGCAGCCGATAAAGGTGCCGATGATGCGCAGCCAGCCGCGGTGGCGGATCGCGCCGGAGAAAGGTTCGCCGCCGGCGGCGAAGGCCGGGCCGGCGGCGACGATGGCGGCGGTCATCGCCGACCAGCGCGGCGTTTCCAGGTTCAGGTGGAAACCGACAAACAGCGCAAACACAATCGCGAAGCTGAGTTTGAAGGCGAACCTCAGCCGGATAAAGGTTGGGCTATTCATTAGCCGAACTCACGCAACCGATGCATCAAACGCACAAAGGGCGAGCCGCTGTCGGCGCTGCGGTCGTTTTTACCGGTGATCACCACGGTGGCGGTGGTGCCGGCCGGGTACGGGTGCTGCTGATCCTTGTCGTCCAGCATAATTTTAACCGGCACGCGCTGCGCCAGACGCACCCACTCCAGGTTGCTGTCGATCGACGCCAGCCCCTTGCTGTTGACGGTGCTGCTGCTGTTGTTCACCGCCGCCGCCACGCTGTCGACGGTGCCGTGCATGATGCGGTTGCTGCCCAGCGGGGTGATCTCCGCACGGTCGCCCTTGTTCAGACCGTTCAGCTTGGTTTCTTCCAGGTAGGCCAGCACGTAGAAGGTGTTTTTCTTCACCAGCGCCACGGCAACGGAGCCGCGGGTGATGTATTCACCGGCGTGGACGTTCAGGTTGGTGACCCAACCGTCGGCCGGCGCGCGCACCGTGGTGCGCTGCAGGTCCAGCTGCGCCAGTTCACGCGCCGCCACGGCTTTCGCCAGCTGGTGCTGCACGGTCTGCAACACGTTGTTGGCCTGGTCTATCTCCTCCTGCGACATCGCCTGCACGCCCAGCCGCACGCGGCGGCCCGCCTCGCGCTTCTTCTCCGCCGCCAGGGTCCGGTAATAGGCCACGTCGGCGGTGGCTTCCGCCAGCGCCTGCTCATAGCGCGGCCGGTCGACCACGAACAGTATCTGCCCTTTCGTCACCAGCTGGTTATCCACCACCGGCACGTCGGTCAGCAGGCCGCTGACGTCCGGCGCTATCGCCACCACGTCGGCGGTGAATTTGGCGTCACGCGTCCACGGCGATTCGGTATAGAACACCCAGGCCTTGAAGATGGCGACGATCGCCAGCAGCACGAGAATCAAAGTGATCGCGATTCGGGTTATTTTTATTGAAAAATTTTTCACAGCGACCTCAAACAAAAAGACGTGAAATCAGATAAAACAAGCAGCAATACAGCGCGGTATTGAACAGCGCCGGATGCCAGACAAAATCGTATATCCCGGTGGGCTGCAGCAGGCGTCGCAGCAAAAAGAACAACGCCAGCGAAACCAGCAGCTCGAAAAACACCGGCGGAAACGACAGTCCGAAGATGACCATAACCGGAAGCAAACTCATCACTTTTTCCTTATTATTCACTGCACCGGGCGACAACCTTTCTTCCCATTCACATTCTCTTTACATTTTAGCGGACGCGCACCACAAATCTTGACCAGACAGGCCAGGAACCTGAAAAAAGGTTAAACTCTGGGGCATATATCCGCGACAGGGACTGCGAGGGCGCCGGAGGGATCGGCCAGAATGGCGTTGCCGATCGATCGCGCGCGTTGGTAAGGTCTTTCCACCCGACCACGTTATATTAGCGTGCTTACTATCAACTCATCAACAATCTGTGATCTAAATCACTTTTAAGCCAGAGTGAACAATGGAAAGATTAAAACGGATGTCGGTATTCGCCAAAGTGGTTGAGTTCGGGTCGTTTACCGCGGCCGCGCGCCAGCTGGACATGAGCGTTTCATCGATCAGCCAAACGGTGTCGAAACTGGAAAATGAACTGCAGGTCAAGCTGCTCAACCGCAGCACGCGCAGCATCGGCCTGACCGAAGCCGGCAAAATTTACTACCAGGGCTGCCGCCGCATGCTGCAGGAAGTGAGCGAAGTGCACGAGCAGCTGTTCGCGTTCAACAATACGCCCACCGGCACGCTGCGCATCGGCAGTTCGTCCACCATGGCGCAGAACGTGCTGGCGAACATGACCGCCGAAATGCTGAAAGAATACCCCGGCCTGACGGTGAACCTGGTGACCGGCATCCCGGCGCCGGATCTGATCGCCGACGGGCTGGATCTGGTGATCCGCACCGGCGAGCTGCGGGATTCCAGCCTGTTCTCGCGCCGCTTAGGCTCGATGCCGATGGTGGTGTGCGCCGCCAAAAGTTACCTCAGCCAGCACGGCACGCCGCAAAAGCCGAGCGACATGGTCAACTTCTCCTGGCTGGAATACAGCGTGCGCCCCGACAGCGAGTTCGAGCTGATCGCGCCGGAGGGCATCACCACGCGTATTTCACCGCAGGGGCGCTTCGTCACCAACGACTCCCAGACCATGATCCGCTGGCTGAAGAACGGCGCCGGCATCGCCTACGCCCCGCTGATGTGGGTGATCGAAGAGATCAAGCGCGGCGAGATCGAGATCCTGTTCAAAAGCTACCATTCGGATCCGCGACCGATCTACGCGCTCTATACCGAAAAAGACAAGCTGCCGCTGAAGGTGCAGGTGTGCATCAACTACCTGACCGAGTATTTCGAGCGCGTCGCGGCGGTGTACCAGGGCTACCGCTGAGCGCCGTAGGGCAGTCTCAGCCACGGCAACCAACCCGCTCTGTTCCTGTACGCTGGCGTAATTGCTGTGCAGTTTATCACGGCTCATGCTCAGGCTGGTGGAGCCGCCGCCGCCAATGATTGCCACGCAGGCACCGCCAGCGCCACGCTGCCGACGCCATACGTTTCTTGCGCCCCCTTCCAGCTAACGCTTCAACCCGATGGTCTGGATCCCCCCGTCGCCGATGCTGCTACCTGGGAAGCGCTGTGTGACGCCAGCCAGCACCGCTCGGGTCTGGGGACTGATTGGGTGCGGGAGAACAGCTAGCCGATCATCGGTGGAAGCTGGCTCACCGAGTCTGAGATCACTAACTCGGAACAACTGGAACTCACCGCTGCATCCGGTGTAATCCGGTTGCGGCGGCGGGAAGATGAAGTTTTCGGGGCTTAGAAGTTATAACCCCGGCCAGTTGGCCGGGGATTATCAATGATGGTTTGATAATTTCAATAACTTAGATGCAACTCTGACATTAGTTTCTTCATCGATATCAAGGCACATATAGTCATTTACAACCCAACAAAGGTAATTATAAATATCTATCTCACTTTTACCTTGCTCGATCATTTCACATACTGGCTGTACATAAGAATCATATTCATCCTGTGCACCATCTAGCTCACCTACACCAATAGGATCCCATTCATGAAGTAAAATGGATCTAACTTTTTCATACTTCATCGCATCACTCATTTTGTAGGTGCTCCTGGAATTACTGTCACGACATCACCCGATTTTGAATTAACGATCACTCGTAAATTATTTACCGAATCATAGTAGCCAATTGTTCCAGCTTTTGTAGGATATTGAACACCTGATTTAATTGTGTTCTCTACTGCGGATGGCGGAATACCTCTACCCTGCATACGATCAACCGCATGAGCAGAATAGGTGCGCTCATTGATAACTGTTGGGGTATTAGATCCAATTGTATTCATTGGACTTCCCCCTTTACCTGTCGGGTTATATGCCCCGCCTCTACCCCCACCGCCAATAACGCCGCCGCCACCTTCTAACGGATCCACTATCGACTTACACGTTAGCGGGCTGCATTTTCCCAGCGCATTATTCTCCACCGCATTCTTCCCGGCCTGAGCGCCCGCCACCGCACCGGCTGTATTCCCTGTCGCCACGCCACCCGCCAGCCCTGCCGCCAGCTGGCTCAGAATGCTGACCTGCTGTTTCTCGCTTTCACTCAGCTCGGCGACCTTGCGTCCCGGGAACAGCTCCCCGGCTATCACCCGCGCCGCCAGTTCGCCGCCGCCGGCCCCCACCGTACCGGCGATACCCGACTGGTGGTTCAACTCCGCCGCTATCGCACCCAGCACCGCATGCGCCATCGCGTTGGCTGCCGGGTTCGCTTCTCCGACCCGCGCCTTGATTGCCGTCGCCAGATACGGCGCCGCACCGCCCGCCAACGCACCCGCCAGATTGTTGCCCGCCAGCCCCTGCAGCGCACCGGTCACCGCCTGCGCCGCCTTCTGCAGGTCGCTGCCGGTACCGTATTTCTGCATCTCCGTTTGGTATTCCGGCGTGTCGCGCAGCGCTTTCGCATCCAGCCCCGGATACTTCGCTTTCGCCGCCTGCAACCCAGCGATGTCGCCCTGCGTGCGGATAACATCCATCGCCTGCCCGCCTATCTCACCGATAAGCTGCGCCTGCTTCAACCGGTTCTGCTCTTTCTCCTTGTCGAAAATTGGCCCGATGCTGCCGTTGGCGTTGTCGGTATCCCGGCTCAGCTGATTAACATCCTGCTGCTGATTCGCCCTGTCCCTAATGACCACGCTACCGCCCGACACCGCCGCCTGCGTGGTGCCTTCCGCCTGCCCCTTGTTACCCGCCCCGGAGAGCGCTGCGCCCGCAAGGTGAGTCAGCAAGTTCGACCCCACCGGGCCACCGCTGCTGAGACTGCCGCCCTGATGTTCGGCCTTGAAGTCCGCCTGGTTATGGATATCCCTGAAGCCCAGCGTGCCGGTGTCAAGACGGTTTTTATCCGCTGGCGCGGTACTGGCTATCACCGCGCCGTCCAACTGCGTATGCTTGCCTACCTTAACATCATAGCCGCCCCGGCCGGCAAACAGCCCGCTCTGCTCCTGGACGCTGGCGTAATTGCTGTGCAGTTTGTCACGGCTCATGCTCAGGTTGGCGGAGCCGCCGCCGCCAATGATTGCCACGCTGACGCCGCCGCTGACGCCGCTCTGTTGCGCATCATAGCGATCGCTGTCTTGTTGGCTCTGCAAGGTCAGATTGCGTCCGGCATCCACCTTCACCGTTTCACCGCTGGCCTGCGCGCCTGCCAATGCAGTATCCCGGCCGCTGCGCATCGATAATGTGCCGCCACTGTCGACCGTTGTTTCGCTCCAGAAGGTGCCGTCGCCATGCTCACTGCCCTGGCTCTTGTTGGCATTGGCGAATACGCTCAGCCCGATTTGCCGGCCGGCACCGATGCTGATACCGACATTCCCCCCGCTGCTCTTGTTGCTGCCCTGCGTTTTCTGCGTGTTGGCGGCGCCCAGCAGCAGCAAATCGCGCTCGGCGCTCAGCGTTGTGTCTCCACCGGCCTTCAGCCGGCTGCCGACTATCGCGATATCGCCGCTGTTGGCGCCGCTCCCTTTCCCGGTAGCGACCACCCGCAGATTATTGCCCGCACTGAGCGTTGAACCGGTGACGCTGGTTTGCTCCTGATGCTGTTTTGACGACGATTTCTGCGCGCCAAGCGAAACGCTGACGCCCACCATGCTGCCCTCTTGGGTATCGCTGTTCCCGGCTTCGGCCAGTTGCCCCGCCTGCAGCGCCTGTACGCCGGACAAGGCCGCTTTGGTACCCTGCAACGCCGCCAGTCGGCCATCGGTTTCCTTCTTCGCCTGCTGGGCAGTCGTCACCGCGCCGTTAACCGCACTGCCTACCGTGCCGGACAAGGCAAGGCTCAAACCGCTCTGCTTTTGCTCGAAGGTTTCATCACGGCGGCGGATATCCTTACCCGGATCGATTTGCACACTGTCCGCCACCAGGCTCAGATTCTTATCCGCAATCACATCCGCACCGCCGATATGCACCTTGCCGCCCGCAATGATATTCACGTCGCCGCCGGTCGAACCAATGGTGCTGACGCTCTGGCTTTGGGTGGTGCCCTCTTCGTTCAGCTGATGGCGCGACGAGGTGCTGCCGAAGGTGACGCCGATGCCGCCGCCGCTGAACATGCCGCTGGTTTTCTTCTCGTTCAGCCGGTAGCTGGACTGCTGTTCGGTGGCCGCCACGATCTCGACGTCATGGCCCGCCTGCAGGTTGACCTTGCCGTCGCCCACGACCGTCGAGCCCTGCACCTTCAGGTCATTGCCGGCGTTCAGCGAGACGTTATTGCCGCTGAGCAAGCTGCCTTTCTCGCGGGTGGCATAGTCTTCTTTCACCGTATGGGTGGTGGTTTTGGACAGCAAGCCTTTCTTGGTGTTGCTTTCCTCGAAGAAGCTGTAGTCGCTTTCGGTGGCGCTGTTGAGCGCGATATCGCGCCCGGCGTTGACCGAAACGTCGCCGCCTGCCTGCACCTGTGCGGCGTTGAGGGTCGCGTCGCGCCCGGCCTGCATGTGCGTATCGCCGCCGCTGGCGATTTCAGTGCCTTGCCGGCGGAAAGATTCGTTCACCTGCCGCTTGCCGCCGCCGTGGCTCGCCTGATACTCCCGACTTTGCTGCGCGTCGAGGTTAAGGTCACGCCCGGCGTTCAGCCCGACATGGTTATCCGCCACTATCGCCGCCGCCTGCGAGTTCAGGTCGCGTCCGGCCTGCAACTGCACATCGCCACCGCTGGTGAGGGCGCTGCGGGTGGCGCCACTGCCGATGCGCTCGCCGCCGTCGGTTTTCTGGCGCTGGCTCCGTTCGGCGGTGTGCAGATTGATGTCGCGACCGGCGCTCAATGCGGCATCCCCCTTGCTGCCGATCTGGCTGGCGGTCAGGTTAAGATCCCGCCCGGCGTTCACGCCCAGCGCCCCGCCTGCGCTGATCTCACCGGCCTGGCTGCCGCGGGCTTCGCTTTCTTTAAGCCCGCCCCCCAGCGGCCGCCGTCCGCGCTATCGGCGGTATAGGTGTTGTTGGCGATGAGATTAACGTCGCCACCCGCTTGCAGGTTCATCCCGCCGCCGGAGGTCACTTTCGCGCCGGTAATATCGATGTTCCGCCCGGCCTGCATGCTCAGCCCGTCTTCGGCACCGATGGCGGCGATATCGCCGATCTCAGTGCGCGACAGGGCCAGGGACTCGCCGCCCAGCGAACCTTTGGCATCCCATTGCCGGGTCTGGGTTTTGTTGATGATGCTGCCGTCGAGGCTTTCCAGCGCCACCTGCCGGCCGCTGATGGTGGAACCGATATTGTTGATATCACCGATGGCGTTGAGCTTCAGCTCGCCCGCGGCGGCGATCAGCCCGCGATTGATATTGCTGATGCCGCTCTGGCTGGTAACGTTCAGCCGCTCGCCGCCCTGCAACGTACTGCCGGCGTTGCCGATGCTGCCGGCGTTCAGATTAACGCGGTTGCCTGCAATCACGCTGCCACTGAGCGGGGCCAGGTCTTTTTTGGCCAGGTACAGCTTCGGTGCCAGCACCGTTTGGCCATTGACCGTCACCTTCTCCCACCAGACGATGCTGTTGCCCAGCTGTGCCACCTGCTGCGGCGTCAGGCCGATCCCGAACTGCAAATTCAGGCCGCTCCGCGCCTGGGCGGCGTTGTCGATAAGCCGTTGCATCTGCTGCAGATCGGAGCCGACGCCGTTGATATAGCGCTTGCCGGTCTGGGTCAGCAGGGCGTTGCTGATGTAACGGGTATCGAACGCCGCATCGCCCAGGAAGCGGTAGTCGTAGTCCGGATTCAGTTTGAGACGATCGAGGAAATAGGCCGAACCGATAAACTGCGTTTCGTTCGTGAAGCGGCGGTCATTTTCACGCGGCGCAGCGCCGGGTTGCTGGCCCAGCATGGCGTACAAATCGTTGAACAGGCCGCTGTCCAGCTGCCCCAGACCATCCAGTTTGGGGTTGGTGGCGATCAGATACGGGCTGCTCGGATCCTCGGTCGGAACAAAGCGGCCATTGCCGCCATTCGGCAGCGGGTAATCCGCCAGTTCGGCGGCGTTGTTGCCCAGCGAACCCAATGCACTCTGCAGGCTGTCGCGCCACGCCGGGCCGCCGACGGCGATACCCTGCTCGCCCGCCAGCCCTTGCTGTTGTATGCCGTCGACGGCGTCCGGTTGTTGCAGGCTGTCGAGCTTAGGCCGGACGATCGTATGGCTCACGCTGCCGGCGTTCGGCGTTATCGCCGTGTTGCTGATAGTGTCGGTAAAGCTGGCGTTAACCGCACCGCCGGCCTGGATCACCGAACGGTAAACGCCGTCGTCGGTGCGTTCGGTTCGCACCTCGCCGCTGGCCTTGTAGTGAATATGCTTATCGTCGATTTTCCCTTTCGAATAGTCGTTGATCGGGGAAACCCCTGATACCCGAGGTGGGCGATCCGAGCCCGGCAGCTCGGGTTTTTGATAGGTATAAGTTTGATAACGCGTTTCCGTACCCGCCGCCCAGGACTGGTTATTCAGTGTGCCGCCGGAGAGCGCAATATCTCCGGTGGCCAGAATATCGCTGGCCAGGTTATCCAGGGTCGCGGCATTCACCGCCATATTGCGGCCGGCGGCAATGCGCGCCGCGCCGCCCTCGCTGCTGACCGTCACTTTGCTGACCGACAGCGCTACCTCACGGGTGGCGGCATACGGCGAGGCGTAGGTATACACCTTGGTGATTTCCCGCGCGTCGTTCCCCGCCAACTGATGCCAGGTGGTGACGGTGTAGTAGCCGTACTCGTCGTCGTTAAAGAAACTCAGCGGAATGCTGGCGGTAGCGCCGTTAAGCCAATCGTACTTCTGCGTCAGATCTTCCTGCGTAACCGAGGCCTTGAGGCCATCACGTTGGTTAAGCAGGTGCGCGGTTTTGATCTGGATATCGCCGTTTTCGGTCTCGACGGTGCCGGAAGTATTGACGATTTCGCGGTTGGCATTGCCGTCGGCATCTTTCTGCATCCACAGGCTGTTGCCCGCCAAAATATCGCCGCGCTGGTTGACGATGCGATCCGCCAGCAGTTGCATATTGCCGCCGCCGTATAGCATGCCGCTGTTAAACAGCTGATTGGCGGCAATCAGCAGCAGATCGCCGGCGGTACCGATAAAACCGTTGTTGGTAATGTCGCTGCGGCTGAGCAGTTGCACTCGCCCGCCCGATTGCAGGCTGGCGCCCTCGTTTTGTTTGATGCTCTCAGCCTCGAGACGCACCTCTCCGCCACCGCCGCGCACCGTGCCGGCGTTAGTCAGCAGCCCGCGGCTGCGCACGTTCAGGCTTTGCCCCTGAAGGGTCCCTTGCAGCAGGATATCGCCGTCGGCTTCAAGGCTCAGCGCATTGCCCGCCGCCAGGGTACCTTGCTGGGTAAAGGCCTCTTTCAGCGTCAGCGCGATGTTGCCCAGCGCCACCAGTTGGCCGTACTGATTCAACAGGCCGGCTGCCAGCACCGCATCACCGGCGCTGTACAGCTTGCCACCCGCTCGGTTATCCATCTGCCGCGCTTCGATCGCCAGCTGGCGCGTCGCCAGCAGCGTACCGGCATTGTCCAGGTTGCCCGCCCTCAGTTGCAGATTGCCGCCCTGCAGCGTTCCCCGATTATTCAGGTGGTTGAGCGTCAGTTGGTTATCGCCGGCGGCGAGCAGTGTACCGCTGTTATCAAGCTGCGATCCGTTGAGGATCAGGCTACCCGCCTGCAGCCAGCCGGCGTTATTCAGCGTTGGCGCCTGCAGATCCAGCGCGCCGCCGACGATCAGTTTGCCCGGATTGATCAACTGGCGATCCAGCCGCAGCTCGCTGCGGCCATCCCCCTGCATCTCGCCGGCGTTGTTCAGCTCCGCCGCCGTCAGTTGCAGCGCATTTTGGCTGCGCACGTTGCCGCCAGCCAGGTTATTGAACGCCCCACTCAGCTCAGCGTTGAGGCTGTTTTTCCCCAGCAGCCTGCCGCCGTTGTCCAATTGCACCGCAGTGAGCCGCAGCTCCCCCGCCTGCATCAGGCCCTGATTCTCGATGCGTTCCGCGCTCAGCCGCAGTTCGCCGTCGCTCAGCATCTGCCCCGAGGCCTGCTGCACTGCTGCACCGGCGATCTCGGCATCAAGCCGGTTAACGCCGGTCAGCACGCCGCCGTTGTTCAGATTGTCGCCTTTCAGGCGCAATGCGGCGGCCTGCCAGCTGCCCCGATTGTTCAACGCCAACGCCGTCAGCGCCGCTTCGCCATTAGAAACGATTTTGCTGCCCGCACCGGCATTGAGATCGCCGCTCAGATCCGCGCGGATCAACCGTTTCGCCTGCAAGGTGCCCGTATGATCCAGCTGCCGCGCCGACAACAGTATGCGATCGCCCTGCCAAAGCCCGGCGTTATTGATCCCTGACGCCGCGACCTTGAGTTCACCGCCGCTCAGCAACTGGCCACCGGCAAGGTTATGCAGATCCTGTTGCAGTTGCAGCGCCAGCTTTTTCACGCCGATCAGGTTGCCGCTGCTGCGCAATGCGTCGGCTTCGATCTGCGCGCTGTCGCCCTGCACTTCTCCCCGGTTATCGATGCTGTCGGCCTTCAGCCTCAGCGCGCCTTCCGTCAATACCTTACCGCCGTTGTCCAGCACGCCGGCGTTCAACGCCAATGCCCCGCGGCTCAATACCTGCCCCCGGTTATCCAGCAGGCCGGCTCGCGCTGTCAGCCCGTCAATCCCCAGCGCGCTGCCGGCGTTGTCCCAGCGCTGCGCGGCGATATCGATAGCCTGCCCCTGCAGCTTGCCGGCGTTGTTCAGTTGCCCAGCTTGCAGCGCCAGCGCACCGCCGGCCAGGATCCTGCCCGACAGGCGGTTCTGCAGCTCATTGGCGGTGACATCCGCCTTGCCTTTGGCCTGCAGCAACCCACCGTTGCCCAGAGCGCGGGTATTGATTGCGACGTCGGTGGCCGCAATCCGTCCGGCGTTATTCAGCCGCGGGGTAGCCAGCGTCAGCGCGTTGTCCGCCACCAGCTCGCCCAGGTTGTCTACCGACTGCGTGAAGGCCAGATCCAGCGCCGCAGCACCTATTGACCCGCTGTTTGCCAGCCGTTCGCCGCGCAGAGTCAGTTGCTTGCCAGCCAGCAATTCACCCTGCTGGTCAAGACGATTTACGGCCAGCGTCAATTGCTCACTGGCGTGCAACTGCCCGCGTTGGTTCAAATAATTCCCGCGCCAATCGAGGTTGCGCGCGCCGATTTCCCCGGTATTGTCCACCGTAGCGCCACTGACCTTCAGATCCCCCAGCGTGCTGAACACTCCGGCAAGTTGCGCGCCCTCGGCGGCTTTCAGAGACATCCCCTGTTTGGCCTGGGTTTGTCCGCTCGCAGCGGCAATCAGCCGTTGGCTGTCGATCGTCAGCTGGCGCTCCGCAGAAAGCAACCCGCCGAGCCGCACGTCATTCCCCTGGAGCGCGATGTCGCCATCACTGAGCAGCGAAGAACCCTGCGCGGTTTTCAGCGTGCCGCCATAAACTGCTACGCCCTGTTTGCCGGTAGCGCTACCGGCCAGTAAAAACTCGCCCGCCTGTACCGTCAGCGGGCCGCCGGCATACAGCGAACCGTCGACGTTCAGGCCGTTTTTCACCGTAAAATCAAGCCGTTGTTGAGAACCGATCAACCCCTGATTGTTCACATCGTCGGCGTTGATCGTCAACGGGCCGCCCGCCTGCAGTTTGCCGTTGTTATCCAACCGCCTGCCGGTGAGGTGCTGCACCCCCTGCGCCTGCATCAATCCGGCGTTGGTCAGTTGCTGCACCTGAACCCGGCTGTCGCGATTGGCGGCCAGCTGGCCCTGGTTATTCAAGTTGTTGGCCTGCAGTTGCAGGTCACGCCCGGCGGTCAATATTCCCTGCCAGTCGCCATCGCCGCCGAGCGTCAGCCCGATATCGCCTTCGGCGCTTAGCCGGCTGGCCGCTTCACCTTTGAGGCTGGCGGCGTTCAGTTTCAGATCGCCGCCTGAGGCAACCTTACCCGCCAGCGTCAACGCGTCGGCCCGCAGATCCAGCTGCTTCAGCCCGGTGAGCGTTGATGTCCCGTCCAGTTGCAGGCCACGTTGCGCCTGCGCCGTTATCGCCCCGGCCGTGAGGCGGCTGTTATTCCATTGCTGCTCCCCGGCTCTCACCTTCAGCGTTTGCGCGGCGGTGGCCCGTTGTTGCTGATCGGCACCGGCCAGCAGCGTGCTGCCGTCGGCCTGCAGTTTGCCGGCAGCGTTAAGCGTCATATCGCCTGCCGCGCTCAGCGTGGCCTGCTCCAGCGCGATATTGCCTCCGCTGCTCAAGGCCATCGCCTGCCCGGCCAGGTGGCTGCCGCTCAGCGCCATGTCGGCCGCATTCGCGCTCAACGCGCCCTGCGCCAACGAATTGTGCAACGTCAGCTTGCCACTGGCGTCGAGTTTGATATCCCCCTCACGAGCGTTAAGGTTGCCGAGGTTAACCCCCACGCCCTGTTCGCTGGACACCAGATGGATACGGTTGGCATACATGCCGCCGAGCGCCCCGGTGTCAATCGCCACCCTGGGTGCGGCGCCGTGACCGGCGATCGGCGTGGCGTTGCCTGCCGCGTCTACCCGGTTGGCACCGAGCGTGATGCGGGCGTCTTTAGCATGCAGCTTTGCGTTGATCTCGGTGGCGCGAGCGATCAGGGCGAATTTATCGCTCTGGCTGGCGTCCAGCCCTTTGCCTTGAACGGTGATCGCCCCCTGGGTCACTTCCAGCGCCTGCAGCTTGCCGTCGGCACCCAGCACCGGTTTGCCGGTGGTCAGCGTCACGTTGGGGGTATTGATAAAACCGCAGCCGTCGCAGGTGATGCCATAGGGGTTGGCCACCATCACGCTGGCCTGCTGGCCCGCCACTTCCAGGTAGCCTTGCAACTGTGAAGGATTGGGGGCCACCACTTCGTTAATGATGCCCTGGGCCGCCTTGCCGGCCTGCAGATTGGGGTTATTCTGGATCAGGCCGCCCAGTTGGCTCTGGTTGAGCCGACCGGTGGCGTTATTGAGGATCACGCCTTCTTTGCCGACGTTGAAATCGTTGTATTTATTATGAGAAATGCCGGCCTGGTTTGGCGTGGCGATATCGACCACCGGTACGCCGTTGGCAGCCTGATCGACGCGGGTATTGCCTTCGGCGACGTTAACGCCGGCGGCAAAAACCGGCAGCAGAGGCTGGCCGGCCAACAGGCCGCACAGGGTGTAGCTCAACAGGCGCTGACAGGCATTAAGCGGTTGATTATTTTTATGTTTCATCCCTGAAACCTTCCTGTACGTTAAGGTTAAAGTACGATATTGACCCGGTAATGCACCGACACCCGATCCGGCTTCAGCCAATCCGGGTAAGCCAGCGGCCAGCCGACGGTCAGCTGGCTGCCGAAATAGCGGTGGCGGCTGCTCAGCCCGATGGCACCGCCCCACAGCGTGCCGGAAGCGTTGGCGTCCAGCGCGTCGTGATGCAACCAGCCGCCGTCCAACGCGGCCAGGGCATTGATACTGCCCAGGTACGGCAGCGTCACCAGCGTCCGGTTTAGTTCATTGCGCCAGTAGCCGCCCTTGTCGCCGGAAAGATACTGCTCTTTGAAGCCGCGCACCGAGCTCTCGCCGCCAATCGTCAGGCGCTCGCTGCCGTACAAACGCTGGGGTGTCCACTGGCCGTACAGGCTAGAGAGGTAAGTCCAGTCCTGCGTCAGCGGCAGGTAGTAACTGCCGGAAAGCGAAAGCTTGTGGAACTCGGCACGTGGCGCCTGCTTGGTTTTACCGCTGTCGTCTTCGGCTCCCAGCCAAGGCACGCCGCGGCTGTAAGCCGGGTTTAACGTGGCGAAGCCGCCCAGGAATTTCTGGCTATGGCCAAGTCCCAGCGTGATGCTGGTCAGCTTGCGGCTGCTGCTTTCCAGCCGGATATCGTTGAGAGCGTTACGGTTAATGCGGTGCGCCAACCCCAGAGACAGGCCGGTTTTCATTTCACCGTCACGAAACAGCACCCGCGACAGGCTCAATCGGTGAGTCTGGCTGTCGCCGCTGGATCGCCAGTCAAAACCCTGATTATTGATAGTGGTCAGGTAGTCGCTGTAGGCATAATTATAATCCAGCAGCCAATAGCCATAAGGCAGGCTGACGCCGGCCTGCACGCTGCGTGCATTGTGATCCTTGGAAAAGTCGCTGCTGCGCGCGCCGGAAACCGACCACTGGTCCGCCACGCCCAACAAATTATTGCCGGTCAACGAACCGTTGATTTGACCGGTACCGGTGCTCTTCTGGCCGCTATTATCAAACCCCAGTCCCGGCATCAGCGGAAATTCGGGTTTGGCGCTCAAATTGACCACCGAATAACCCGGCCTGCTGGCGGGCAGAATTTCAATCTGTACCGGCTGCCGCCGCAGGCGGTTGATCTGCTCCATACCCTGCTCGATATCGCGCAGATTAAGGATCTTGCCCTGCAGGCCGGGGAAGGCCATTTTCAGCATGCTATCGTCGTGCTGTTCCAGCAGGATCTTTTCCAGCTTGCCTTCCAGCACCAGCAGCCGTAGCTCGCCACGCGACAAATCCTGCTCGGTCAGAAATGCGCGGCTGGTGATATAGCCACGGCTGATATACCAATCGGAGATCCGCTGTACCAGCGTTTGGATTTGGCCCAGATCCAGGCAGCGTTGCAGGTAGGCTTGGGTTAACTCCTGCCGCGCGCCGGCCGGCAGGTGATCCGCACCTTCCAGCCGAAGGCGGGTGATGGTGAAGCAGGGGCCGCCAGAGCTGGCGTTTGATTCCGCAGGTGCGGGCAAGGTCGGCGTCAGGCTGCGTTGCAGTTCCTGCCGCTGTTGCTGATTTTGCTCGAGCAATTCACGCTGTTGTTGTTGAATACTGTCGCGATCCGCCGGGCTAAGCAGGTTTGCGCCGGTAGCAGAGGAAAAGAAAATGCAGAGTAAAGCGGTTGAAAGCCGCCGAGTTACTGAATCCATTCAGAATGGCCGTCCGTATGATTTTTCGGCATTCTAAAGGCTACGTGAGACAGGTAACAAGGTATAAATTATCGGTTAAACATTAGTCAGACTAACCAAACAAGAAAGTTCCTAGACCAAATCCCCATAAATTCGGTTTTTACACATAAAAATGACTTATTGGTTTTCTCTAATAGGAAAAATCAGCGAATCCGTCTTAATTATTGCTAATGCGATAAGCGCCACAAAAAAAGGATTTATTGGGGCCGTGAACCGGCCCCAGAAAAGGCTTACGCCGTGCCGCCGACGGTCAGGGTGTCCAGCTTCAGGGTCGGCTGGCCGACGCCCACCGGCAGACTCTGCCCTTCTTTGCCGCAGACGCCCACGCCCTTGTCCAGCGCCAGATCGTTGCCGACCATGGAAATCTGCTGCATCGCCTCGATGCCGGAGCCGATCAGGGTGGCGCCCTTCACCGGTTTGGTGATGCGGCCGTTCTCGATCAGATAGGCTTCGGTGGTGGAGAACACGAACTTGCCGGAGGTGATGTCCACCTGCCCGCCGCCAAAGTTCGGCGCATACAGGCCGTACTCCACGCTGGCGATGATCTCTTCCGGCGTCGATTTGCCCGCCAGCAGGTAGGTATTGGTCATGCGCGGCATCGGCAGATGCGCGTAAGACTCGCGGCGGCCGTTGCCGGTCGGCGGCACGCCCATCAGGCGCGCGTTGAGCTTATCCTGCATGTAGCCTTTCAAAATGCCGTTTTCGATCAGCACGTTGTATTGGCCCGGCACGCCTTCGTCGTCGATGGCCAGCGAACCGCGGCGCCCCTGCAGGGTGCCGTCGTCCACCACCGTGCACAGCTCGGAGGCCACCAGCTGACCCATCTGCCCGCTGAACACCGAGGTGCCGCGCCGGTTGAAGTCGCCTTCCAGACCGTGCCCCACCGCCTCATGCAGCAGCACGCCCGGCCAGCCCGCGCCCAGCACCACCGGCATGTTGCCGGCCGGCGCCGCCACGGCGCTCAGGTTGACCAACGCCATGCGCACCGCTTCTTTGGCGTAGGCGTCGGCGCGCACTTCGCCGTCGACGCTTTCCAGAAAATAGTCATAGCCGAAACGGCCGCCGCCGCCGCTGGCGCCGCGTTCGCGCTTGCCGTCCTGCTCCACCAGCACGCTGACGGACAGGCGCACCAGCGGGCGCACGTCCGCCGCCAGCGTGCCGTCGGTGGCCGCGACCAGTATCTGTTCGTAGACGCCGGTGATGCTGGCGCTGACTTCCTGCACCCGTTTATCGGCCTCACGGGCAACCTTGTCAACACGGTGCAGCAGGGCGATTTTCTCTTCGCGCGGCAGGCTCTGCAGCGGGTCGAGCAGCGGGTACAGCGCCTGATGGCTGATTTCGCCCAGGGTATGCGCCCGGCCGTTACCGCTGTCGCGCACGATGCTGCGCGCCGCCTGGGCGCTTTGCTGCAGCGCGTTCAGGGTGATCTGATCGGCATAGGCGAAACCGGTCTTCTCGCCGCTGACCGCGCGCACCCCAACCCCCTGATCGATATTGTAGGAACCATCCTTGATGATGCCGTCCTCAATCACCCAGGCTTCGTGATAGCTGGACTGAAAATAGAGGTCGGCATAATCGAGGCGGCGTTCTGCCAGTTGACCCAACACCCTGTGCAGGTCTTGATGACTCAGCTTATTCGCAGCGAGTAACTGCTCACTGACAAACGTCAGGCTCATAATTTTTTCACTCTTCATTGGAGGATATCGGGTCAGACGGCGCAATCAGCGACGTCTGGAATCTGTTGTGCCGCAGCACCGGCATCTGCTCGCGGACGGTCTGCAGGCCGGCGCTGTCCACGCGCACCTTCAGCGCCGCCACCGCGTCGGCGTTTTCGGCCAGCACCTTGCCCCAGCCGTCGACGGCCAGCGTATGGCCCCAGGTGCGGCGCGTCGGCCCATGGCGGCCCACCTGCGCCGGCGCCAGGATCATGCACTGGTTTTCAATCGCTCTGGCGCGCAGCAAGATCTCCCAGTGCGCCTCGCCGGTGACCCGGGTAAAGGCCGCCGGCACCGAGATCAGCTCGGCGCCCTGCGCCCGCAGCGCCTGGAACAGCGCCGGGAAACGCAGATCGTAGCATATCGTCATGCCCAACCGCCCGACCGGCGTGTCCACCACCGTCAGGTGTTGCCCGTGCTGATAAGTGTCCGACTCGCGGTAATGGCCGTGGCTGTCGCGAATGTCCACATCGAACATATGCAGCTTGTCGTAGCGCGCGCGGATCTCGCCCCGATCGTCGAACAGCAGGCTGCTGGTGGTGATCAGCGCCGGATTTTCCCGGCTGACCAACGGCATCGAGCCGACCAGCAGCCACACGCCATAGCGGCGCGCCATCTCGCGCACCGCGTTCTGCAGCGGGCCGTCGCCCTGAGTTTCCGCGTGTTCGCGGTAAGCGGCGGAGTTGGCGAACAGCAGCGCGTTCTCCGGCGTCATGACCAGTTTTACCCCGGCATTGAGCTGCTTGATCTGCTGTTCAATCTGGGCCAGGTTATCGCGCACCCGATCGCCGCTGCACAGCTGTAACAACGCAACGTTAGCATTTCTCATGACGCCTTATCCTCCTTTGGCTTACGCAGGACCTCGTTGATCTTCGGCTGGTCCAGATCGCCGCTGATATGGTAACGAATCAGCGAAATCTTGTTCCACAGCGGCCCCAGCACCTGCGAGGCGGCAAACACCGCCGCGCCGACGATCGGGTTGATGACAAACGCCGTGGCCACGCCGACGGTGGCCGAAATTTCCGGCGCCACCACCGCTTCCATGTCGATCCGCCGGCGCGCCAGATCGATCTGGCCGCTCATGGCGATATCCGCCGCCAATCCGTCAACCAACAGGTTATCGGTATGCATTATGCCATCTTTCAGCCATGCGGTGCTGCGGATGGAGTCAAAGTAAAAGCCTTTGCCGAAGGTATCGCTGAAATCAAACTGCAGCTTGCGCAGCAGGGCGTCGAAACTCACCAGCCGCAGCAACTGCCCGGCGCGGCCGCCGCCGATGCTGTCGATCTCGCCTTTGCCCATTTTCACCTGCAGCGCGCCGCTGAGGCTGTTGATCTGCGGCTGCCACGGCGCGCCGCGCCAGTACAGATCGAAGTCCACATCATAAGGCGCGCCCTTCAGCGGCGTGGTGATGCCGAAGAAGGCGGCGGTTTCGTCAATCTTGCCGCCCAGCAGCTTGCCTTTCAGCGAGCTGCGCTCCTCCTGCGCGTTCTGCTTCCACAGGCCGCTGGCGGTCATGCGCCCCTTGCCGGTGTCGATCAGGCCATGTTCCAGCGTCAGGGTATCGCCCTTGTTGGCCAGATCGGCCTCGACCTTGCCGAGGTTTTGCCCCAGCACCCAGCATGACCGGCAGCGCAGCATCAGCGAAGGCCAGTCGCGGAAAGAGACCTTGTCCGCCGGCCCCTGCGGGCTGGCCGCCGCCGGCGCGCTCTTGCCGTCGGCGAACTGCGGATTGTAATAGAGATAGTTGATATCGGCGCGCCACGGGCCGCGGTCCGCCACCCGCAGGCTGCCGTCCACTTCATCGCCCTTGGCGCTCACCCGCGTGCCGCCGAGCTGCTTTTCGGCCGACAGCTTCAGATTATGCCAGGCCTGGCCGCCCAACAGCAGCTGCGGCGTGTTCAGCGCCACGGTGGTCGGGAAGCTGAAGCCGCCCACCTGGCCGGAACCGCCGCCCTGCTTCAGCGCCGGCGCCAGCAGCGCCAGCCACTTCTCGCCGTCCAGCGGCGGCAGATTGAGGGTCAGCGACTGGCTGGCCGGCAGCGGCGGCGTGCCGTTGCCGGCGGTTTGCCATGCGGCGCGCGCCAGCGTCACCTGCTTTTTGGCAAACAGCCATTCACTGTTGAAATGATTTTGCTTGCCTGCGTTGCCGGTCAGCATGAAACCGTTCAGGCCGCCTTTGACCTTGACGCTCAGCGGCAGCGCTTCACCGGCCGGTTTATCCAGCGGTGGTGGTAAGTGACTGCTCACTTTCTTTAGGTCCGCATCGACGCCGATATCATAACTGGCCGAGCCCTGATGCGGCAGCACGATGGCGACCTGGCTCTGCCAGGGGGCGCTGCCGCCGAGCTGGTCGGCCACGGCCTGCGGCAGACCGGGGAATTTGGCCGGCTGCCAGTCGGCTTTCAGGCCCACGTTGACCTTGTAGTCGCGCTCGCCTTCCTGAGTATTGAAGTTCACCGCGATCGGCTGCCCGAACCAGTTGCCCGACAGGGTATCGCTCTGCAGATTGCCGTTGTCGAAGCGGAACTTGCCGTTCAGCTTCTGCAGCTCGCTGCCGATCGGTTTAACCAACAGTGAGTTGTTGTTCAACGCCACTTCACCGGTGGCGCGCACCTGCTCGCCGTTCAGGGGGATATCGAGATGTAAGCGCCCACTGACATCGCCGCCGATCTGCAGCTCGTCCAGCGCCGCGCCGAGCGAATCATGCAGCGGCGTCTGTTTGAAGTAGTCGTGAACCTCGGAACCGGCGCCCGCCACCTCGGCGTCTATCAGCAGCCGCTCCTTCAGGTAGTCCGGGATCGCCGCGCTGACGTTTTTGCCGTCGACCTTGCCCAGCCGGGTCTGCGGCGCATGCATCCACAGCCCTTCGTTGGCGAAGTCGAGGTCGATCGCCAGGTCGGTCAGCGCCGGCCAGCCCGGCTGGAACTGGAAGGTCGCATGGCGCAGCGGAACGAACACCTCAAACTGGCCCTCTTTTTTGCGGTACGGGAAATGCTTTGGATCGCCGGAGTAGATCAACGTGGCGTTATCCACCTGGCCGCCCTGAATGGCGCCGCTGAGGTAGTCCACCAGGTGTTTGCCCATCAGCGGTTCCGGGAAGTAGCGCCAGGCTTGCGCGCCGTCATACAGGCGGATGCCCGCCAGGATGCTCAGCCAGGGGTCGCCCTTGGCCGGCTGACGGTAGCTGAAGTCGCCGTTGACCCACAGCGATTTGGCCTTGACGTCCAGCCCCTTGCTCGCCAGTTCCCAGCCCTGGTCGTTATAACGCCAGCTCAGCGCGCCGCGCGCGCTGCTGACTTCCAGCGGCGCACGGAACATATCGCCATAGGGCAGCGTGCTGCCGTCGAGGCCCAGCGTCAGCCGGCCATCCTCCACCCCGCCGCTCAGCGCGCCGGAAAAGCGATCGACGCCCGGCAGCAACTGCCAGCGCTGCCAGCTGACGTCTTGCCACAGGGCCTGGAAGCGGGTCTTTTCCGGCTGTTTCAGCGGGATGTCCAGCGCCAGCGCCTCGAGTTTCCCCTGCGGCTGCAGATCGTTCCAGCGCTCCAGCAGCGCCGGGCTGAGGAACGAGAAGGTCGGCAGCAGCGCAGACAGACGTTCGAGCTGAATATCCGTGGCGCGCACCCGCAGCTCTTCATTCTGGCCCGGCCCCATAAATTCGGTGTTTTCCGGCAGCCACAGCGCCGAGAGCATGCCCTGCGGCCAGGCTTGCCCATCGGTGCTCAACCGCAGCTGCGGCACGTCTATTTGCCAGCCGGTCCCCTGCCGCCGCGCCGACAGCGCCAGGTTATCCACGTCCAGCCGATGCTGCGCGGCCCCTTCGCCCCAGTTGGCCGCGCCCTGCTTCAACAGCGCATGGCCGCCGGCTATCTCGCCGTTTTGCACCTGCAGCCAGGCCGCCAGGCTGAAGTCGGCGCTTTCCAGCCCGGTATTGGCGCGCAGCCAGCGGGTGAACCAGGGTTTCATGTCGATGTTGTCGGCCTGCAGATAGACCGTGCCGGTATCCAATAGCCCCCGGTTATCGCGCAGATCCATGCGCAGCTGCACCACGCCGTGCTGGCCGTTCAGCGTCGACAGCCCGAGCTGCCCTTCGGCGCGGTGGCGATCGCGGCGGTTAAGCCAGGTCAGCTGCGGGATTTCAAATTCGGCGCGCGCGCCGGCGGGCGTCAGGAACGAGATGCGGCTGTCGCGCAGGTCGAAATGATCCAGCTGGCGCAGCAGCAGGTCGCTGATCCTGCCCGGCTCAATGGCGCTGCCCTGGTGGTCGTCACCGCCGAGCGTAGCGTTCAGATCGAGTTGGAATTGGTAAAAGGTGAGATCGCGAAACTGCCAACGCCAGTGCAGCAGCGATTGCCACACGTCCAGCGCCAGCGTCACGCGTTCGATATGCAGATTGCTCTTCGGCAGCGCGGCGCGCACGTTGCGCATTTCAAGCCGCGGGCCGAAGGTTTCCCAACTGCCCTGCATGAAATCGACCTGAACGGGCACGCCGGAGAGGCTTTCCGCCTTCGCCAGCAGCTGGGGGCGGTAATCGTTCAGTTTAGGCAGCACCAGGCGCAGCCCGCTGATCAGCAACGCCACAATAACTATCAGAGTGGCGCCTGTTGCTAACAGGATCCCAGGCAGTCGCCTCACGCAGTTCTCCTTGCTTCCGCTGCCTGGCAACGGGAATATCTATGCACTGACGGGCCCGGTACGCCGGACCCTTACCGATGTCGGACGGGTTACATCATGACGACGTCGAACTGCTCCTGGCTGTACAAGGGTTCGATCTGCACCTTCACCTGTTTGCCCACGAAGATCTCCACTTCCGCCAGCGCATGCGACTCTTCGCTCTTCAGCGCTTCGCCGACCGCCGCCGAGGCGTACACCAGGAAACGATCGGAATCGTAGGCATGATGCACGCGCACGATTTCGCGCAGGATTTCGTAGCACACGGTTTCCACCGTTTTCACGGTGCCGCGTCCATTGCAGGTAGGACAATCGCGGCACAGCACATGTTCAATGCTTTCCCGCGTCCGTTTACGCGTCATTTCCACTAAGCCTAGCTGAGAGAAGCCGTTGATCGTGGTTTTTACCCGATCTTTACTCAGCGCCTGCTCCAGCGAGTGCAGCACCCGGCGGCGATGCTCCTCGTTATTCATATCGATAAAGTCGATGATGATAATGCCGCCCAGGTTGCGCAGCCGCAGCTGGCGGGCGATGGCCTGGGTCGCCTCGATATTGGTGTTGAAAATGGTTTCGTCGAGGTTGCGGTGGCCGACGAAGGCGCCGGTATTGATATCGACGGTGGTCATCGCTTCGGTTTGATCGATGATCAGGTAACCGCCGGATTTCAGCTCCACCTTGCGCTCCAGCGCACGCTGGATCTCGTTTTCCACGTCGTAAAGATCGAAAATCGGCTGGCTGCCGGTGTACAGCTCCAGCTTGCTGGTGATGTCCGGAATGTATTCGCCGGTGAACTCCACCAACAGATCGTGGGTCAGCCGCGAATCGACGCGGATGCGATCCAGCGCCGCGCCGGCGAAGTCGCGCAGGATGCGCTGCGCCAGCGCCAGCTCGCCATACAGCTTATATTTGGTTTGGTTGCGTTTTTTACGCTCCATCACCTTGGTCCACAGGCGCTTGAGGAAGGCGGCGTCCTGCGCCAGCTCTTCTTCGCCGATGCCTTCCGCCGCGGTGCGGATGATGAACCCGCCCAGTTCGTCGCAGTAAGCGGCGACGGTGTTCTTCAGGCGCTCGCGCTCGGCTTCGCTTTCAATGCGCTGCGATACCCCGACGTGCGCCGCGCCCGGCATAAACACCAGGTAACGCGAAGGCAGGGTGATGTCGGTGGTCAGGCGCGCGCCCTTGGTGCCGAGCGGATCCTTCACCACCTGCACCATCAGGTCCTGCCCCTGGCGCACCAGTTCGGCGATGTCGCGCACGTGGAAGTTCTTTTGCTCATCGCCGGCCACGCATTCGGTATGCGGCATGATGTCGGAGGCATGCAGGAAGGCGGCCTTGTCCAGGCCGATATCGACGAACGCCGCCTGCATGCCCGGCAAGACGCGGCTGACGCGCCCCTTGTATATATTGCCGACGATGCCGCGTTTGGATTCGCGTTCGATATGGATCTCTTGCAGGATGCCGCCGTCGATATAGGCAACCCGCGTTTCAGACGGTGTGATATTAACCAGTAGCTCAGCTGTCATGCCTTCTCCTCAGAGCCGGTCGATAATGGCAGCGCCCATCAACCGGTTCTTACATCACGTAATGCGACAAAATTACTGAGCAGCTCATGTGTTTCGACCAGCGGCAGGCCCATCACCGCGTGATAACTCCCGGTTATCGTTCTGACGAAACAACCACCCTTTCCTTGAATTCCGTAGGCGCCCGCTTTATCCATCGGCTCGCCCGTTGCAATATAGTCGCGAATGTCCCGTTGGGACAGGTTGCGGAACGTCACGTCGGTCACCACCAGCTGGCACAGCACGTCATGGCGATCGGCGATCGCCACCGCGGTCATCACCTGATGCTGCCTGCCCGACAGCATCGCCAGCATTTCCGCCGCATGCGCTTCATCGCGCGGCTTCTCCAGCACCCGCCCGTTGAGCACCACGATGGTATCGGCGCCCAGCACCGGCCGTTCCTGCGGCGCCAGCGCGACGCCCGCTTTGGCCTTGTCCTGCGCCAGGCGGCGCACGTAGGCTTCGGCGGCTTCGCCCTCTTGGCGCTGCTCTTCGGTATGCGTCAGCAAAATGTCAAACGACGCGCCCAGCAGGGTCAACAGTTCGCGTCGACGCGGAGAGCCGGAGGCCAGATAAAGCGCAGTCGAATTCATTGATATACCCTTACTGTACGGCGAACTGACGGCGAATCTTGCGCATCAGCAGGAACAACCACGGCCACAGAATGCCGTTTACCACACTACTCCAGAACACCTCCGGGCGGAAAGAGACGTTGATCACTAAAAACTCAGCCCAGAACACCACCACGTCCATCGCCAGCGACAGCAGCACCACGATCAGCGCCTGTTGCCACAGCGCCATATTGCGGAACAGCTGGAATTTGAACGCCACCAGATAGGCGATGATGCCCAGCCCCAGCGCGCGCACGCCGAGCGTGGAGCCGAGGATCAGGTCCATGATCAGCCCGAGCACGAAGCCGGTGCCGACGTTGACGCGGTGCGGCAGCGCCATCACCCAGTAAATCAGGATCAGCGCCAGCCAGGAGGGGCGGAACATGTAGATCTGTTCCGGCCACGGCATGATCTGCAGCACCAGCGCGACCAGGAATGACAGCCAGATGATCCAGCGCCCGTGGCTGCGGTAGCGATTCATTGGGCGACTCCCGCAGTCGGCTGGGCCGGCGCGGCGGCCTGCGGCGATACGGCGCCGGTCGCCGGCGCCGGCAATGGCAGCTGCGGCCCTACGGCGTCGGCCGGCGGCAGCACCTGCGGCATCATCTGCATCAGGCGCTCATTGGCCACCCGATGCACTTCGTCCGGCGGCAGCGGCATATCGCCGTTGCGGTCCGCGCCCCACAGCAGCAGCAGATAGCGCAGGCGTTGCAGCCCGGCGGTCGGCCGCGCCTGGATCACGGTATAAGCGCGCTGGTTGTCCACCTTGACCGAAGACACCACCGCCACCGGATAACCCTCCGGGAAGCGGCCGCCCAGGCCGGAGGTGACCAGCACGTCGCCCACGCGGATATCGGTGTTGTTCGGCAGATGCTCGAGCTGCAAATCGTCGGCGCAGCCGCTGCCCGCGGCGATCACCCGGATATCGTTGCGCAGCACCTGGATCGGCAGCGCGTGCGAGGCGTCGCAAATCAGCAGCACCCGGCTGGTGACCTTGGCCACCGCCACCACCTGGCCGACCACGCCCTTGTCGCTGATCACCGGCTGGCCTTCGTACACGCCGTTGTCCGAGCCTTTGTCGATCACCACCTGATCGCTGTAGGGATCGGAGCCGGTGGAGATCACCTGGGTGACCATCTTGTGCTCATCCTGGCGCAGCGGCGAGCCGAGCAGTTCGCGCAGGCGGGCGTTTTCCTGCTTGAATTGGCCAAGAAGAAGGACATCGCTGTTTTTCAGCAGCAGTTCCTGCCGCAGAGCGCGGTTTTCCAGCTCCAGCTGTTGGCGGGTGGCCAGCGTATCCGACACGCTGTCCAAAACTTTACGCGGCCCATTGGCCAAAAAATAGAAAGGACTGACGGCGGTGTCCATGTAGTTGCGTATCTTCACGAACGTACCGAGCCGGCTGTCGGCAACGATCAGGCCAATGGCCGCGATCACCGCCAAAAAAAGTCGCAGTTGCAGGGAAGGCCCCCTGCTAAAAATCGGCTTCATAAATTATGCGAGTTCCTCGACAACAGAAAGAGGAACCGTACCCGATTCTCGCTTTGCGCATTCATCCGATACGATTCCTCCTTCCAGGGGCTGACTATTCTTCGCTGAACAAATCGCCGCCATGCATGTCGATCATTTCCAACGCCTTGCCGCCGCCGCGCGCCACGCAGGTCAACGGATCTTCTGCCACCACGACCGGAATGCCGGTTTCTTCCATCAGCAGGCGATCGAGGTTGCGCAGCAGCGCGCCGCCGCCGGTCAATACCATGCCGCGTTCGGAAATGTCGGAAGCCAGCTCCGGCGGGCACTGCTCCAGCGCCACCATCACCGCGCTGACGATGCCGGTCAACGGCTCCTGCAGGGCTTCGAGGATTTCATTGGAGTTCAGGGTAAAGCCGCGCGGTACGCCTTCGGCCAGGTTACGGCCGCGGACTTCGATCTCGCGCACTTCGTCGCCCGGGTAAGCCGAGCCGATTTCATGCTTGATGCGCTCGGCGGTGGCTTCACCGATCAGTGAACCGTAGTTACGGCGCACATAATTGATGATGGCTTCATCGAAGCGATCGCCGCCGATGCGCACGGAAGAGGAGTAGACCACGCCGTTGAGCGAGATCACCGCCACTTCAGTGGTGCCGCCGCCGATATCCACCACCATGGAACCGGTCGCTTCAGACACCGGCAGGCCCGCGCCGATCGCCGCAGCCATCGGCTCTTCAATCAGAAACACTTCGCGCGCGCCTGCCCCTTGGGCGGATTCGCGGATAGCGCGGCGTTCAACCTGGGTTGCGCCGACCGGCACACAGACCAGCACGCGCGGGCTTGGGCGCATGAAACTGTTGCTGTGAACCTGTTTGATAAAGTGCTGCAGCATTTTTTCGGTCACGAAGAAGTCGGCGATCACGCCGTCTTTCATCGGGCGAATAGCCGCGATATTGCCAGGGGTGCGCCCCAGCATCTGTTTGGCGTCGTGGCCCACGGCCGCAACGCTCTTCGGAGAACCGGCACGATCTTGGCGAATGGCAACCACCGACGGTTCATTCAGTACAATGCCTTGCCCTTTAACATAAATCAGGGTATTGGCGGTACCCAAGTCGATGGACAAGTCATTGGAAAACATGCCACGAAATTTCTTAAACATAACTAAAGGATAATCCTGCAAGCTGGGGGCGGAAAATAAAATCCGCCTACTTTACCAACCACACGAAGCAGCGACAAGGCGCAAAAACGTTCTACTTCGGTGAAAAATAGTCTGTATTGTTTCTGCTCGAATGCACGGAAATTGGATGAGGCCTGAATTCCCTGAACAAAGGCTCAGTTTACCACCCTGTCAGCGCACGAAACGGCGTAACACAGCTCATAAAATCTAACATATTCCCTGATTGCCGCTGGTGGTAAGCACCTACCAACGTCCGACAGGAAGAGGCTGACAAGAGCCTATCTCAAATAGGCGTCGTTGTCGCAGGCAGTTTGGGGGGTAATCCCAAAATGACGGATAAAAAAAGCCCAGATGGATTGGCGCTCATTCTACGTCAATTTTTGCCCGGCATTCAGGTTAAACACGATAACGACGTGAATATTTTTTACGCCCGAGGTCTATCGGCTCCGGCGGTGCGAAAAAGTCGCCCTGTCCGCCGCGGATCCCGCGTTCTTTCAGCGTCTGCCATTCGTTGCGCGTGCGCACGCTGGCGGCGAACACCTGCGCGCTGGTGCCTTCGCAGGCGCCGGCCAGGCTCTGAACGAACAGCTGATTCTCGTCCCGCTTGTCGATACTCCGCACCAACCCCGGATGGAGCTTGACGATCTCCACCTGCAGCGATTTGATATAGGACGTACTGACCACGGTTAAACCCGCCTGGGAAACGGCAAGACGACAGCCCAGTCCTGACAGCAATCTCAGCACCGGGCGCAAACGGTCGATATGTTGACACACATCTGCCTCTGCAAGTTCAATCAGAATTCGCCGCCGATGACTTTTTTCGCACTGCAGCAGCGTATCGCGCAGCCAGCGCTGGAAAGTGCGCTGCAATAATGAATCCACGCACAGCGTAAACGCCAGCGTCTCTGCGGGCCACAGCGTCAGCAAAGGCAGGATCCGGCTGACTTTCTGGCGGTCGTAACTCTCCGCCAGCCCAAGCTGCTGCACCAGCGGCATATATTCCGAAGGCAGCAACTCCTGAGTGCCATCATAAATGCGGCTCATGATTTCGCGGTGATGAACCTCCCCCTCCACGGTGACCGCCGGTTTCTGATACAGCCGCGGGCCGCCGCGCGCCAGCACCTGTTCCAGCAAGGTGCGCCACTTGACGCTGCCGCGCCCCTTTTCCGGCACCTGGCTGTCGTAAACATACCAGCCGTTTTCCCCCTGCAAGGAAGCGTGGCGCGTCGCCTGCTCCGCATGGTCGATCACCTGTTCGGTGGTCTGGCCGCTGCGGTACGCCACGATGCCGATGTGCAGGAAGGCGTCGCGGTCGATCAGCGCGGTGGAGGGCAGCGCATCGATGGCGTGAACCAGCTGCGCGGCGATGCCGTCCGCCTCCTTCAGGGTGCGATGCGGCAGCAGCACGGTGAAGTCGCTGTGGAAATAGCGCGCCAGCAGCGCCGCCGGGTAGCGCATCACAAAGGTGGAAAGCAGGTTGACCAGCGAATACATCAGCTCCTGCACCGCCGCGCTGCCGTGGGTATCGCGCAGGGTGTCGAAATCGGGCAGCCGCACCATCATCACGATGCCGTGCGAGCCTTCTTCTTCCAGCTGGGTGGTCAATTGGTTATCGAAGAACAATCGATTGTTCAGGCCGGTTTTGGCGTCCTGGGCGGCGAAGGCGCGGATCAGCGTATCGACCCGGCTGCGCTCTTCGCGCGCTTCCGCCAGGTCCGCCAGCAGGCGATCGAGCGCGCCGCTGACGTTGGCCGGCCATTCGCGCACGTCGCCCTGCATGACGTTTTCGCGCTCGCCGTTGAGAATGCGCCGCGCGCGGCGCTCCAGGCGATCTTCGCCGTCGGCCTGTTCGCGCAGCCAGCGCAGGCTGAACAGCAGGATCACCACCATCACGATGATCGACAGCGTTACGGCGGCGGTGGAACGCAAGGTGCGCATGTCGCCGGCTAAGGGGTCAAGATAGGTGATGTTAAGGACGCTGCCCGGGTGTTGCAGCATCGGCCGCGACACCTGGCGATAGCCGTTCAGCGCGTCCCAGGGCACCTTCGCCGTCGGCAGCTTATAGCTGAGAACATTGCTTTGGCCGCTGTCCACGCTGACCGCCACGATGCCGAGCGGGCGCATCACCAGCGGCAGCCACTGCTCCTGCTCCTGCGGCGGCTCGCGCAGCATCGCCTGATCGAGCGACGCCACCAGCGAATCGAAGCGGCGATCCAACCGCTCCTGAGTGACATGGAAGAAGCTATATGAGCACCCCATCAGCATCAAAAACATCGCCAACGCCACCAGCAGGGTGATCAATGCAGAGAGTTTGGTGGTAAATCGCATCCCTGTGCCTTGTCCGCTATGGTTAAGTAACTGTTCACCCTTTGATGAATAAAGGCCCCGAACCTGCTCAAATGAACGCAACGCAATGCCCTGATTTTTATTTGAAACGGCGGTTATTTCTCAGGCCCGTCGCCGGCAAGTGCAGAACAAGCTAACAAGCATTGCCGATGAAGAAAACCTGAAAGCATCATTTTTGTCCTTAATCAGGGCCCGGCTTGCTTATTATGCATATAGTCAAATAAATCTGATTCGGCCATTTATAGCAAAATGCAAAGAGAGGAAGAGTGACATGCGTGCACTGTTATTGGAACAACAAGACGATCAAACTCTGGCTCATATAAAGGATATCGGCAGCGACCAGCTGCCCGACGGCGACGTCACCGTCGACGTCAACTGGTCCAGCCTTAACTACAAGGATGCGTTGGCGATCACCGGCAAGGGAAAAATCGTCCGCAACTTCCCGATGGTGCCGGGCATCGACTTCGCCGGCACCGTGCGCCACAGCCGGGACGATCGCTTCAAAGAGGGCCAAAGCGTGGTGCTGACCGGCTGGGGCGTGGGCGAACACCACTGGGGCGGCCTGGCCGAACAGGCGCGGGTATCCGGCGAATGGCTGGTGCCGCTGCCGAACGGCCTGGATGAGCGCAAGGCGATGATCATCGGCACCGCCGGGTTTACCGCCATGCTGTGCGTGATGGCGCTGGAAGAAGGCGGCGTGCATCCGGACGACGGCGATATCCTGGTGACCGGCGCCAGCGGCGGCGTAGGCAGCACGGCGATCGCGCTGCTGGCGGCGCTGGGCTACCGGGTGACCGCCATCAGCGGCCGCGACAGCAACACCGACTACCTGAAAGCGCTCGGCGCCAAAGAGGTGATGTCGCGCGACGGCTACATCGAAACGCCGCGCCCGCTGGAGAAGCAGCTGTGGGCCGGCGCGGTGGATACCGTCGGCGACAAACTGCTGGCGCGGGTGCTGGCGCAGATGAACTACAACGGCACCGTCGCCGCCTGCGGCCTGGCCGGCGGTTATCAGCTGCCCACCACCGTGATGCCGTTTATCCTGCGCAACGTGCGCCTGCAGGGCGTGGACTCGGTGCATACGCCGCTGCACCGCCGCCAGACCGCCTGGGAACGCCTGGCCGGCATCCTGCCGGACAGCTTCTATCAGCAAGCCACCCATGAAATCGCGCTGGAACAGGCGCCGGCCACCGCCGCCGCGCTGCTGAACAACCAGGTCACCGGCCGCACCCTGGTGAAAATCCGCTGATGCCCGCCCCCCGGCGACGGGGGGACACGGCCCCGCTCTGCGAAATTTCATATTTTCCCGCCGCCTCTCGCATCCGGCCCGCTTTCGCGCCATGCTTACAGGATAAATCGCGGAGAAAATGACCATGAATAAATCCCCCAAATTGACCGAAGCCGATGTCACGCCGGAAAGCGTGTTTCATCAGCGGCGCAAAGTGCTGCAGGCGCTGGGCATTACCGCCGCGTCGCTGGCCCTGCCCGTCAACGCCCGGGCGGACCTGTTGTCATGGTTCAAAGGCAACGACCGCCCCAAGGCGCCGCCGGGCAAGGCGCTGGAATTCAGCCGGCCTGCGGCCTGGCAGGCTCCGCTGGCGCTGACGCCGGAGGACAAGGTGGCCGGTTACAACAACTTCTACGAGTTCGGCCTCGACAAGGCCGATCCGGCCGCCAACGCCGGCGGGCTGAAGACCGAAGGCTGGAAGGTGCGCATCGACGGCGAGGTGGCCAAACCCATCACCCTGGACATCGACGATTTAATGCGGCGTTTTCCGCTGGAACAGCGCATCTACCGCATGCGCTGCGTCGAGGCCTGGTCGATGGTGGTGCCCTGGATCGGCTTTGAGCTGGGCAAGCTGATCAGGCTGGCCGAGCCGAACGGCAACGCCCGCTACGTCGCCTTCCAGACGCTGTACGATCCGGAGCAGATGCCGGGCCAGAAGGACCGCTTCATCGGCGGCGGCCTGAAATATCCCTATGTCGAAGGGCTGCGGCTGGACGAAGCGATGCACCCGCTGGCGCTGCTGACCGTCGGGGTCTACGGCAAAACCCTGCCGCCGCAGAACGGCGCGCCGCTGCGGCTGATCGCGCCGTGGAAATACGGTTTCAAGGGCATCAAGTCGATCGTACACATCCGCCTGGTGCGCGATCAACCGCCCACCACCTGGAACCAATCGGCGCCGAACGAGTACGGTTTTTACGCCAACGTGAATCCGCACGTCGATCACCCGCGCTGGTCGCAGGCCAGCGAGCGGTTTATCGGCTCCGGCGGCATTCTGGACGTCAAACGTCAGCCGACGCTGCTGTTCAACGGCTATGCCGAACAGGTGGCCTCGCTGTATCGCGGCATGGACCTGCGGGAGAATTTTTAAGTGCGCTTGACCCCGACCCACATCACCTGGCTGAAGGCCGCGATTTACCTGGCGGCGTTGCTGCCGTTTCTCTGGCTGGTGCTGGCGGTCGATCAGGGCTGGCTCAGCGCCGATCCGGCCAAGGATATCCAGCATTTTACCGGCAGGATGACGCTGAAGCTGCTGTTGGCCACCCTGGCTATCGCCCCGTTGGCGCGCTATGCCCGCCAGCCGCTGCTGATCCGCTGCCGCCGGTTGCTCGGGCTGTGGTGCTTTGCCTGGGGAACCTTGCATCTGATAAGCTACTCCACGCTGGAGCTGGGCCTGAGCAATATCGGCCTGCTGGGGCGCGAACTGGTCACCCGGCCTTATCTGACGCTGGGCATCGTCAGCTGGTTTATCCTGCTGGCGCTGGCCGCCACGTCAACGCGCTGGGCGATGCGCAAAATGGGCGCCAAATGGCAGACATGGCATAACTTCGTCTATCTGGCGGCGATCCTCGCGCCGATCCACTATCTGTGGTCGGTAAAGACCTTTTCGCCGCAGCCTTTCATCTACGCGCTGCTGGCGGTGGCGCTGCTGGCGCTGCGCTACAAGAAATTCCGCGGCTGGTGGCGGTAAACCTCGCCACGGCGCGGGTTATTGACGGTAACAATCGCGCGCCGCAGGCGGGAACTTTTCTGTGTTCTACCCCTCATATTCCAGTAACGGTTTCCCCCGCCCATCGATTTGGGGTTGAATATCTTCGCTGATAAGACCAGTATTTAGCTGCGAATTGCTACGATATCGTTATAATGCCCGACCTTGTTACCGTTCTCAGGGTGAATTTGCCCCTTAACAGGTGACAAATCGGTGACATCGGGTTATTTTCTACGATGATGGTTTTATTGCCGGAGATACCAGCACAATGGCGGATAAGTTTCACATTTTGCTTCTGAACGGCCCCAATCTGAATCTGCTGGGGACGCGTGAGCCGGAGAAGTACGGCAGCACGACGCTGACAGAGATTGTTAACGGATTGGAAAACCAGGCGTCCGCACTGGATATTACCCTGAGCCATCTGCAGTCCAACGCCGAGCACCGGCTGATCGATCGCATTCATCAGGCGCGCGGCAACACGGACTTCATTCTGATCAACCCGGCGGCGTTCACGCACACCAGCGTGGCGCTGCGCGATGCGTTGTTGGCGGTGCAGATCCCGTTTATCGAGATCCACCTGTCCAACGTGCACGCCCGCGAGCCTTTCCGCCATCACTCTTACCTCTCGGACGTAGCGGTAGGCGTGATCTGCGGCCTCGGCGCGGATGGCTACACATTTGCTTTGCAGGCAGCGGTTAACCGTCTGTCAAAAACCCACTAATAGCTACACAAAAAGAGTACGGAATCACACTCATGGATATTCGTAAAATCAAGAAACTGATCGAACTGGTTGAAGAATCAGGCATTTCTGAACTGGAAATCTCTGAAGGCGAAGAGTCGGTTCGCATCAGCCGTGCCGCACCGGCGCAGGCTTACCCAATGATGCAGCAGGCCTACGCCATGCCGGCACCACAGCAGCCAGCCCTGGCCACCGCAGTCGCCAGCGCGCCTGCGGCGGAAGCCCCAGCGGCGCCTGCGGCCATGAGTGGCCACGTTGTTCGTTCCCCAATGGTAGGCACCTTCTACCGCACGCCAAGCCCGGATGCGAAAGCCTTCGTGGAAGTTGGCCAGAAAGTGAACGCCGGCGACACTCTGTGCATCGTTGAAGCAATGAAAATGATGAACCAGATCGAAGCGGACAAATCCGGCGTTGTTAAAGCCATTCTGGTGGAAAACGGCCAGCCGGTTGAATATGACGAGCCACTGGTCGTCATCGAATAACGAGGCGCCCCATGCTTGATAAAATTGTTATCGCCAACCGCGGCGAGATCGCGCTTCGCATTTTGCGTGCCTGTAAAGAATTGGGCATCAAGACCGTTGCGGTCCACTCTATGGCCGATCGCGATCTGAAACACGTACTGCTGGCCGACGAGACCGTGTGCATCGGTCCGGCGCCATCGGTAAAAAGCTACCTGAACATCCCGGCCATCATCTCCGCGGCGGAAATCACCGGCGCAGTGGCGATCCACCCGGGTTACGGCTTCCTGTCCGAGAACGCCGACTTCGCCGAGCAGGTTGAACGCTCCGGCTTTATCTTCATCGGCCCGCGCGCCGAAACCATCCGCCTGATGGGCGACAAGGTTTCCGCGATCAACGCCATGAAGAAAGCCGGCGTACCTTGCGTGCCCGGCTCCGACGGCCCGCTGACCGACGACATGGATAAAAACCGTGCCTTCGCCAAGCGCATCGGCTACCCGGTGATCATCAAGGCGTCCGGCGGCGGCGGCGGCCGCGGCATGCGCGTCGTGCGCAGCGACAAAGACCTCGAACAGTCCATCAACATGACGAAAGCGGAAGCCAAAGCGGCTTTCAACAACGACATGGTTTACATGGAAAAATACCTGGAAAACCCGCGCCATATCGAAATTCAGGTATTGGCCGACGGCCAGGGCAACGCCATCTATCTGGCCGAGCGCGACTGCTCCATGCAGCGTCGCCACCAGAAAGTGGTCGAAGAGGCGCCGGCACCGGGCATCACCAGCGAAATGCGCCGTTACATCGGTGAACGCTGTTCGAAAGCCTGTGTGGAAATCGGCTACCGCGGCGCAGGCACCTTCGAGTTCCTGTATGAAAACGGCGAGTTCTATTTCATCGAAATGAACACCCGTATTCAGGTTGAACACCCGGTTACCGAAATGATCACCGGCGTGGATCTGATCAAAGAGCAGCTGCGCATCGCTGCCGGTCAGCCGCTGTCGATCAAACAGGAAGAGGTGAAGATCCACGGCCACGCGGTGGAATGCCGCATCAACGCCGAAGATCCGAATACCTTCCTGCCGAGCCCGGGCAAGATCACCCGCTTCCACGCGCCAGGCGGTTTCGGCGTGCGTTGGGAATCTCATATTTACGCCGGTTATACCGTACCGCCGTACTATGACTCCATGATCGGCAAACTGATCACCTTCGGCGAAAACCGCGACGTGGCGATTGCCCGCATGAAGAACGCCCTGGCTGAGCTGATCATCGACGGCATCAAAACCAACGTTGAACTGCAGCAGAAGATCATGAACGACGAAAACTTCCAGCACGGTGGCACCAACATCCACTATCTGGAGAAGAAGTTGGGTCTGCAGGAAACCTAAGGCGGGCTGCGCGCATTGCCTGACGGAAGGCCGGTTAATCACCGGCCTTTTTCTTTACTGCTTTGGGTCACTCAAGGGATGATCAAATCCATATATAGTTGTATACCCAAAATAATTGGAGTTGCATCAAGGCGGCAAGGGAGCGCATCCCGATGAGCTTACTGGAGTAAGTGATTCGGGTAAGTGAGCGCAGCCAACACAGAGGCAGCTTCAAGTATGACGGGTATATTGGAGAAACGGATGGACACACGTTTTATTCAAGCCCACCGCGAAGCGCGCTGGGCGCTGGGCCTGACGCTGCTTTACCTGCTGGCCTGGTCGCTGGCGGCCTATCTGCCGGACAGCGCATCCGGCGTCACCGGCCTGCCGCACTGGTTCGAAATGGCCTGCCTGCTGGTGCCGCTGCTGTTTATCGGCCTGTGCTGGCTGATGGTGCGCGGCGTGTTCCGCGACATTTCGCTGGAGGACGGCGATGCAAACTGAAGTGATCCTCCCGCTGATCGCCTACCTGCTGCTGGTGTTCGGCCTGTCGGCCTACGCCTACAGCCGCCGCCAAAGCGGCAACTTTCTCAGCGAATACTTCCTCGGCAACCGTTCGATGGGCGGCTTTGTGCTGGCGATGACCCTGACCGCCACCTATATCAGCGCCAGCTCGTTTATCGGCGGCCCCGGCGCCGCCTACAAATACGGCCTGGGCTGGGTGCTGCTGGCGATGATCCAGCTGCCGGCGGTGTGGCTGTCGCTCGGCGTACTGGGCAAGAAGTTCGCCATTCTGGCGCGGCGCTATAACGCCATCACCCTCAACGACATGCTGTACGGCCGCTACCGGAGCCGCCTGCTGGTATGGCTGGCCAGCCTCAGCCTGCTGGTGGCGTTCCTCGGCGCCATGACGGTGCAGTTTATCGGCGGCGCCCGCCTGCTGGAAACCGCCGCCGGCATCCCCTACGACACCGGCCTGCTGATTTTCGGCATCAGCATCGCGCTCTACACCGCCTTCGGCGGCTTCCGCGCCAGCGTGCTGAACGACGCCATGCAGGGCCTGGTGATGCTGGTCGGCACCCTATTGCTGCTGGTGGCGGTGATCCACGCCGCCGGCGGGTTGCACAGCGCGGTGGACAAGCTGCAGCAGATCGACCCGGCGCTGGTGTCGCCGCAGGGCGGCGACCAGATCCTCAGCCTGCCGTTTATGGCCTCGTTCTGGATCCTGGTGTGCTTCGGGGTGATCGGCCTGCCGCACACCGCGGTGCGCTGCATCTCCTATAAAGACAGCAAGGCGGTGCACCGCGGCATCATCCTCGGCACCGCGGTGGTGGCGGTGCTGATGTTCGGCATGCACCTGGCCGGCGCGCTGGGCCGCGCGGTGCTGCCGGACCTGAAGATCCCCGATCAGGTGATCCCGACGCTGATGGTCACCGTGCTGCCGCCTTACGCCGCCGGCATCTTCCTGGCGGCGCCGATGGCGGCGATCATGTCGACCATCAACGCGCAGCTGCTGCAATCTTCGGCGACCATCATCAAGGATCTGTTCCTGGGCGTACGGCCGCAGCACATGCAAAACGAGCGGATGATCAAGCGCTTCTCCAGCCTGACCACCCTGATCCTCGGCCTGCTGGTGCTGCTGGCGGCCTGGCGGCCGCCGGAAATGATCATCTGGCTGAACCTGCTGGCCTTCGGCGGGCTGGAGGCGGTATTCCTGTGGCCGCTGGTGCTGGGGCTGTATTGGGAACGCGCCAACGCGCAGGGAGCGCTTAGCTCGATGGTGTCGGGTGCGGTATGCTATACGCTATTGGCCAGCTTCAGCCTGCAGCCGGCGGGATTGCACCCTATCGTGCCTTCGCTGCTGCTCAGCCTGCTGGCGTTTTATATCGGTAACGTCGTCGGCGAAAAACGCCGCATGACGTCATCATTACCCTCTTGAAGAGAATTGCTATGCCTTGGATCCAACTTAAACTGAACGCCACCGGCAGCCAGGCGGAAGACCTGAGCGACGCGCTGGTGGAAAGCGGCGCGGTGTCGGTGACCTTTCAGGACACCCACGATAACCCGGTGTTCGAACCGCTGCCGGGCGAAACCCTGCTGTGGGGCGACACCGATGTGATCGGCCTGTACGACGCCGAAACCGACATGGCCGGGGTGGTGGCGATGCTGGAACAGCACCCGCTGCTGGGCGCCGGTTTCCGCCACAAGATTGAACAGCTGGAAGACAAGGACTGGGAGCGCGAGTGGATGGACAACTTCCACCCGATGCGCTTCGGCGAGCGCCTGTGGATCTGCCCGAGCTGGCGCGACGTGCCCGATCCGCAGGCGGTCAACGTGATGCTCGATCCGGGCCTGGCGTTCGGCACCGGTACCCACCCGACCACCGCGCTCTGCCTGCAGTGGCTGGACGGCCTCGACCTGGCCGGCAAAACCGTCATCGACTTCGGCTGCGGCTCCGGCATCCTGGCGATAGCCGCGCTGAAGCTCGGCGCCGCGCGCGCTATCGGCATCGACATCGATCCCCAGGCCATTCAGGCCAGCCGCGACAACGCGCAGCGTAACGGCGTTTCAGAGCGTCTGGAGCTGTATCTGCCGCAGGACCAGCCGGCGGAACTGCTGGCGGACGTGGTGGTGGCCAATATCCTGGCCGGCCCGCTGCGCGAGCTGGCGCCGCTGATCGGCTGCCTGCCGAAATCCGGCGGCCATTTGGGCCTGTCCGGCGTGCTGGCCAGCCAGGCGGCGAGCGTGGCGGAAGCCTACGAAGACAAGTTTGTGCTCGATCCGGTCGCCGAACGCGAAGAATGGTGCCGCATCACCGGCCGCCGCAAGTAATCCGCGCGGCGCGGCAGCGGGAAATCCATCGGTCAGGCCGGCCGGTGGATTTTTTTTGCCGCGCAGGCGAAACAAAATTTTATGCAACTTTTTACCCTCCAGCGACGGATTGCCCTGACAAAAGGCCGACAATCCAGGCTATCAGGGTAAAAATGACCATCGAATACAGATAATATCCTGCGCAACGGCGAATATTTTAGCGCGCAGAAAATAAGCACTTTTCGTCAACTTATTGTTAAATATATATAATATTTTTATGGGTCTCCGCAAAGCGCATTTTTCTTGTGCGATTACGGTCAATTGGTCAAAGTTTGGCCTTTCATCTCAACGCAAAAATGCGTAATATACGCGCCCTTGCGGACACAGTATGGTTACTCTTTGTCTATGCGCATTGGACACCACCAGCTTACTAATTGCCTGATTGCGGCCCCGATGGCCGGTATTACAGATCGCCCGTTCAGAACCTTATGTCATGCAATGGGTGCTGGGATGGCTGTATCCGAAATGCTCTCCTCCAACCCGGAGGTGTGGCGAACGGATAAGTCGCGTCTGCGTATGGTGCATAGCGATGAACCCGGGATCCGTTCCGTGCAGATTGCCGGATGCGATCCGGATGATATGGCCGCCGCGGCGCGCATTAACGTGGCCAGCGGCGCACAGATCATCGACATCAATATGGGTTGCCCGGCCAAGAAAGTGAACCGGAAGCTTGCAGGGTCTGCGCTGTTGCAGCACCCGGATCTGGTTAAACAGATCCTCCACGCGGTGGTTAACGCGGTGGATGTGCCGGTAACGCTTAAGATCCGCACCGGCTGGGCGCCGGAACACCGTAACTGTGTAGAGATTGCCCAACTGGCCGAAGACTGTGGTATACAGGCCCTGACTATTCATGGCCGAACCCGCGCCTGCCTGTTCAACGGCGACGCGGAGTACGACAGCATTCGGGCAGTTAAGCAGAATGTTTCCATTCCGATTATCGCGAATGGCGACATTACTGACCCGCATAAAGCCAGAGCAGTGCTCGACTACACCGGGGCCGATGCCCTGATGATAGGCCGCGCTGCTCAGGGGAGACCCTGGATCTTCCGGGAAATCCAGCATTATCTGGACACTGGGGAGCTGCTGCCACCGATGCCGCTTGGCGAAGTGAAGCGCTTGTTGATAGGGCATATTCGGGAATTGCACGGCTTTTACGGCCAAGGCAAGGGATTCCGAATTGCACGTAAGCACGTGTCCTGGTATCTCCAGGAGCACGCCCCGAATGACCAGTTTCGGCGCACATTCAACGCCATAGAGGATGCCAGCGAACAGCTGGAGGCGTTGGAGGCATATTTCGAAAATCTTGCGTAACAAAAAAGAGCTGACAGAACTATGTTCGAACAACGCGTAAATTCTGACGTACTGACCGTTTCTACCGTAAACTCACAGGATCAGGTGACCCAAAAGCCTCTGCGTGACTCGGTTAAACAAGCACTGAAGAACTATTTTGCTCAACTGAACGGTCAGGACGTGAATGACCTGTATGAGCTGGTACTGGCTGAAGTTGAACAGCCACTGTTGGACATGGTGATGCAATACACCCGTGGCAACCAGACCCGTGCAGCCCTGATGATGGGCATCAACCGCGGTACGCTGCGTAAGAAATTGAAAAAATACGGCATGAACTGATACTAGTCAGTCAACGTGTTGAAAAGGCGCTTTATCTCATTTGATAAGCGCCTTTTTCTTTTTGCGGACGGCGGCCGAAAAAAAGCCGGAAGCCCGGCCCTCTTGATATGGTATGGCGTTAACGCATTACTCGCTAACCTTGTTCTTGAGGCTTTCCGCCCCCTGCTTGGTTTTGTCCCAGGCTTTCTCGGTGCCTTGCTTGGTGCTGTGCCAGGCCTTTTGCGAGCCTTCGGTCACCTTGCTGCCTGCGGTGTCGCTTTTACCTTCCGCGGCATGCTTGGCCTTGAGCTTCAGCTCCTCGCCCTGATCCTGCGTCTGGTGCAGTTTTTCTTTGGCGGTATCTGCGCCCTTGTGCGCCTCAGCGACGACTTCGTTGCCGGCCTGGGCGGCGGTGGTTGCGGCAAACGCCGGCGCGGCCAGCAGCAGGGCGGACAGGGCAAAAATCGCTTTCTTCATAATTCCCTCTTTTTGTCAGATACATGCTATTGAGCATGAAACAAGATGGCATAAGTTTCCCATTGCGCGATTTAAGAATAGGCCTAAAACGCCAAAGCGCGATACAAAACTTGCTTGTTTGTCTAAAACCCACGCCTTTATGCTGGTCAGGTTCGCGCCTCGCCGCCATCCCGCCCCGCCGACCAGACGGCGCCACTCTTCCCCCCGGCAAGATGCGAATGAGAATATTCGTATGCCCCTCTTCCGCCGGACCCCGTATTCTGTGATAGAATAGACATTCCGAGAGCCGCCTTCGCTGGCCAACAGCTATCCCTCCGAAGCCTGATATCAGCGCAAACCGCCCTTCGAATGTAAAGATTTGGTCAATTACGGAATCTGACTAAACCATAGTCGTACCCGGGTGTCTGAGTAGTTGTATCGCTATCGAGTGGATCCTTTATGCGTTACAGGTTGCTACCCCCTAATGCATAAATGAGTTTATATGAAGCGTCCGCAAAAATTTCAATCGGCCCTGCTGCACCCCCGCTACTGGTTGACCTGGTTCGGCCTGGCCTTTCTGTTTTTACTGGTCCAACTCCCCTATCCGCTGTTGCATCGCCTCGGCGTATGGATGGGCCGCACCTCTATGCGCTTTCTGAAGCGCCGGGTTTCCATCACGCGCCGCAACCTGGAACTGTGTTTCCCGGATATGGATGAAGCGCAGCGCGAGCGCAAAGTGGTGGGCAACTTCGAATCGCTGGGCATGGGCCTGCTGGAAACCGGCATGGCCTGGTTCTGGTCGGATAAACGCGTCAAGCGCTGGTTCAACGTGACCGGCATCAACCACCTGAAAATGGCGCAGCAAAACCAGCGCGGCGTGCTGGTGATTGGCGTGCACTTCATGTCGCTGGAGCTGGGCGGCCGGGCCATGGGCCTGTGCCAGCCGATGATGGCGATGTATCGCCCGCACAACAACAAGGCGATGGAATGGGCGCAGACCAAAGGGCGCATGCGTTCCAACAAGGCGATGCTCGATCGCAAGGATCTGCGCGGCATGGTGCATGCGCTGAAGCGCGGTGAAGCGGTATGGTTCGCCCCGGATCAGGATTACGGCCCGCGCGGCAGCGTGTTCGCCCCGCTGTTCGCCGTGGATGAGGCCGCCACCACCAGCGGCACCTTTATGCTGGCGCGCATGGCCAAGCCGGCGCTGGTGCCGGTGGTGCTGATCCGCCGCGAAAAAGGCCGCGGTTACGATCTGCTGATCCAGCCGGCGCTGGAAGATTACCCGATCGCCGATGAGCTGGCCGCCGCCGCCTACATGAACAAGGTGGTGGAGAAAGAGATCATGCGCGCGCCGGAGCAGTACATGTGGTTGCATCGCCGCTTCAAAACCCGGCCGGTCGGCGCCCCTTCGCTGTACTGACCCCTGCATTTTCGAGCCCGGCCAACGCCGGGCTTTTTTGTGCGCCGCGTTTAAAAAATCTGCGGATCGCTCCTTCGCTTTGCTGTAACCTCCCGTTTTACCCGCACAGGAAAAGGAAATGATGAAAGATCAAGTCCGCATTGCGCTGGTCGGTGACTACAAACCGCAGGCCATCGCCCATCAGGCCATCCCCGTGGCCTTGCAACTGACCGCCGCCCATCTCGACATCGACATTCAATCCCACTGGCTGCCCACAGAAACCCTCACCTCGCCGTCGGCACTGCAAGGCTACGACGCCATCTGGGTGGTGCCCGGCAGCCCGTATAACCATGATGCCGGCGCCTTTATGGCGATCCGCCATGCGCGCGAGCAGCGGGTGCCGTTTCTCGGCTCCTGCGGCGGGTTCCAGTATGCGGTGGTCGAATACGCCCGCAACGTGATGGGCTGGCACGACGCCGGCCATGCGGAAACCGACAGCGGCGGCCGGCTGGTGATTGCGCCCTTGAGCTGCTCGCTGGTGGAGAAATCCGGCGGCGTCCTTTTCCAGCCGAACACCCGCGCCGCCCGCACCTACGGGCGCCTGGACACGGTCGAAGGCTATCATTGCAACTTCGGCGTCAACCCGGAGTTTGTCGCCGATTTGCAGCGTTACCCGCTGATCGTCAGCGCTCACGATCTCGAGGGCGAGGTGCGCGCCGTCGAGCTGCCGGATCACCCTTTCTACGTCGCCACGCTGTTCCAGTCGGAGCGCGCCGCGCTGCGCAATGCGCTGTCGCCGCTGGTGGTCGAGCTGATCCGCACCGCCGCCAGTCGCTAAAAAAAAGCCCTCGAACGAGGGCTTTTTCATCCTGCCGGCGCCGGGTTACGCCCGCCCGAGGCCGTGCAGCACCAGGTTGAAGTGCTGGCCCAGCTCGCGCCGGTGATCCGGATGCTCCATCATCGACACATGGTCGCCGCTGACCTGGCGCACGCTGACCGCCGAAGGCGACAACAGCATGTCCCAACCCAGCGCGGACGCGTCTTCACGGCAATACCCCGCCTGTTTGATCTTCTGCCAGTATTCTCTGAACTGTTCATTTTGCGAATGAGCGGAAACCTGTTCCTGTTTCGCCTTGAACAGGTGCAGCTTCAGAGACGCCGGCTGCACCTGGGTCGCCTCCACCAGCTTGGCGTAATGATGACGCTGCTGCCACAGCGCCGCCTCGTCGGCCACTTTCGGGTGCTGCGTTTTGATCCCCGCCCGTTGCACCACCGCTATCGCCTCCGGCAACGGCAGCTCGGCAAGCTGCCGGCAGAGCCGGGGATCCGGCGTTTCCAGCGTCGACTCCACCCAGTTCAGCAACAGCTGTACCGGGCTGTGCATCGCGTCCACCGGCCGCAGGGTATCGATCAGCCCCAGGAAGGCGATCGGTTCCCCCGCCGATTGCAGCTGCTCGGCGATGGCGTAGGCCAATACGCCGCCGGAAGAGTAACCCGCCAGATGATACGGCCCCTGCGGCTGCACCTCGCGGATCAGCGCCACGGCGCTGGCGGCCATCTCGTGCATGGTGGCCGGCTTCTCCTCCACCGCCGGCCACGGCACGGCGTACACCGGGAACTCTTCGTCAATTTCCTTCGCCAGTTCAAACACGTAGGAATGGTCGCCAAACCCGGTCGGCACGAAGAACAGCGGATGTCGGCTGCCGCCGCTGCGGGCCGGCACCGCCTTGCGCGGCGCGGCATCTTCGCTGCGGCGGTCGATCCGCGCGGCCAGCTCGGCCAGTATCGGATGGTTGAATACCGCCTGCACCGGCACGTTGACGCCCAGTTGCCGCATCCGGCTGGACAGGCGCACCGCCAGCAGCGAATGGCCGCCAAGCTCGAAGAAGTTATCGTGCCGCCCTACCCGCTCCACCTCAAGCAGCTCGCGCCACAGCTGCGCCAGCGCCGTTTCGCCCGCGCCCTGCGGCGGCGCGTATTCCCGCGCGACGCCGGCCGCGGTTTCCGGCTCCGGCAACGCGCGCCGGTCCAGCTTGCCGTTGGCGGTCAGCGGCATCGCCTCCAGCCAAACGTAGGCCGAAGGCACCATGTAATCCGGCAGCCGATCGCTCAGGTGCGACCGCAGTTGCCCGGGCAGCGCCGCGCGGTCGGCATCCGCCGCCGGCACAATCCAGGCCACCAGCCGCGGGTTATGCGCCGCCGAGCAGACCTGCACCGCCGCCTCCCGCACCCAGGGGCTCGCCGCCAGCTGCACTTCTATTTCGCCCGGCTCAATGCGGAAACCGCGAAGCTTGACCTGCTGATCGTTGCGCCCCTGGTATTCGATATTGCCATCCGGCAGATAGCGCGCCAGATCGCCGGTGCGATACATGCGGCTGCCGCCGATCGGGTTAAAGGGATCGCTCAGGAAGCGCTCCGCCGTCAGCGCCGGCCGGTTCAGGTAGCCCAGCGCCACCCCGACGCCGCCGATGTGCAACTCGCCGACCGCGCCAATCGGCACCGGTCGCCCGCGGCCATCCAACAGATAAGCGCGGGTATTGCCGACCGGTTTGCCAATCGGCAGGCGCACGCAGCCTTCGGCGTGTTCGATCTGTGCCGTGGTGGCGAAGGTGGTGGTCTCCGTCGGCCCATAGGCATGGATCAGCCGCACCGGCCCGCGCTCCTGCAGCAGCCGCGCGTAAGCGCCCGGATCCTCTTTCTCTCCGCCGCTGATCAGGTATTTCAGCTGCGCCAGCGTTGCGGCGATGCTCTGCACGTACTGATTGAACAGCGCCGTGGTCAGGAACAGCGTAGTGATGCGCTGGCGCTGCAGCGCGGTGGCCAGCAATTCGGCATCCATCACCACCTCCGGCGCCATCACCACCAGCGCGCCGCCGTTCAACAGCGCGGCCCACACCTCCAGCGTGCTGGCGTCGAACGCCGGGTTGGCGGCAAAGGCCACGCGATCTGCGGCGTCAAAGGCGGCGTAGCGGTTATGGCGCACCAGCCGGGTGATCCCCTGATGCGGGGTCATGACGCCTTTCGGCAGGCCGGTCGAGCCCGAGGTGTACATGATGTACGCCGTGGCGGTGCTCGACAGCGGCAGCGACGGGTTGTGCGCATTGCCCTCGGCATCCCTGGCCGACAGCTGCGGAACGCCCTCATCGCCGGCGGTTTCCGCCACCATCAGGCGCGCGCCGCTGTCGTTGATGATCCAGGCCTGCCGCGCCGCCGGCAGCTGCGGATCGACCGGCACATACACCGCGCCGGCCTTCATGATCGCCAGCTGGGCGCAGACCAGCTCGATACCGCGCGCCAGCCGCGCCACCACCCGGTCGCCCGGCAGAACGCCGCGCTCGATCAGCCGGTGCGCCAGCCGGTTGGCGCGGGCATTCAGTTGCGCGTAGCTCAACTGCCGTTGGTCGTGGATCAGCGCCACGGCCTGCGGCGTCTGCTCCGCCTGCTGTTCGAACAGCTGGTGCGCGCAGGCTTGCGCCGGGTAGTCTTCCGCCGTGGCGTTCCAGCCGTGCAGCTGCAGCGCATACTCTTCATCCGGCACCACCTCAAGTTCGCACACCGGCGTCTGCGGCGATTGCTCCAGCGCGGCCGCCAACGAGGTCAGCGCCTGCGCCATATAGCCGCATACCCGCTGCGCCGCGATCGGCTGCCTGACCTGCACGGTCAGCCCCAGCGAATCGCCGCCGTCTTCCACCGACAGCACGAACGGGTAGTTGGTACGTTCCTGCGCGTCCAGCAGCGTCACCCCGGCCGGCAATGCCGCGTCCTCTCCGTCGTTATGGCGGTAGTTCAGCAAGGCGCTGAACAGCGGCGTTCCGGCCGCCACGCCGCTGCAGCGCTGCGCCAGCGCCAGGGGCGCATGTTCGTGGGCCAGCAGCCCGCTCAGCCGAATGTGCGCCTGCCGCACCGCCGTTTCCACGCCGGCGTCATCGACGTCCAGGCGCAGCGGCAGCGTGTTGATGAACAGCCCCAGCGCCCGTTCGGCGCCCTCGCCGGCCTGCAGGCGGCCCAGCAGCACGGTGCCGAACACCACCTCATCGCGCCCGCTGGTGCGCGCCAGCACCTGCGCCCAGGCCAGATGGCACAGGCTGGCCAGGCTCACGCCCAGCCGCCTCGCCTGCCGCCGCAGCTGCAGGTTGAGCGCCGGCGGCAGCGCCAGCTGCGCCGTCGAAACGTCCAGCCCTTCGCCGTGCACGTCGCTCAGGCCAAACGGCAGCGCCGGCTCCTCGATATCCACCAACATGCCGCGGAAGAACTGCTCATGCTCGGCCTTGCTGACCCCCAGCAGCGCCTGCGCCACCGCATTGCGGAACGGCGGTGCGGCGGCCAGTTCATCCCCGCGGCCCGCCAGGATAAGGTTGACCTCCTCCTGCATCACCGCCAGGGTCGAGTGATCGCCGATCAGATGGTGCCACTGCTGCAGCACGCACCAGCTGCCGTCGGCCTGCGGCGAGGTCACGAAGTTCAGCAGCGGCGCGCGCGTCAGGTCCGGCCGGATACGGCGCGGGTCGAACAACGCCGTCAGCTGCGCGCCAATCTCGCCCGCCGCCGGGTTCAGCCGCAGTTCGCTCAGCGCCAGCTCCGCGCGGCGCCACACCACCTGCACCGGCGATGAAACCCCCTCGCCGATAAAGGCGGTGCGCAGGATGTCGTGGCGGTCGATCACCCGTTGCATCGCCGCCAGCCAGGCATCCAGCCGCGCGCGGCTGTCGAAACGCAACACCGCCGACAGCTGGTACGGGTCGCCCTGCTCCGCCAACAAATGGTGGAACAGGATCCCTTCCTGCAGCGGCGACAGCGCGTAAATATCCTGTACGTTGGCCACGCCGCCCGGCACCTGCGCCACCACCGCGTCGATGTCCTGCTGGCTCAGCGTCGCCAGCGGCAGCATTTCCGGGGTAATGCGTTCGCCGTCGGCATCAATGCGGTTGGCCGGTACGCTCACCTCCCGCTGCGCGCCCAACGTCTGCGCCAGCGTCGACAAGGTCGGGGCGGTGAACAGCGTTTGCACCCCGGCGCTCAGCCCGGCGCGCCGCAGCTGCGCCATCAGCCTCACCGCCAGCAGCGAATGGCCGCCCAGCTCGAAGAAGTTGTCGTGACGGCCAACGCGCTCAATGCCCAACAGCTCGCGCCAGATCCCGGCCAGCAGCGTCTCCAGCTCGCCTTCAGGCTCGGCGTAGGCTTCACGCGCATAGGCCGCTTCCTCCGGCGCCGGCAACGCCCGCCGATCCAGCTTGCCGTTTGGCGTCAGCGGCAGCGCCTCCAGCGGCACATAGGCCGCAGGCAGCATAAACTCCGGCAGCATGCCCGCCAGATACTGCCGCAGCGTGGTCGCCAATGTCGTGCGCTCCGCTGCGGCCTCCGGCACCAGCCAGGCCACCAGGCGCTTGTCGTCCCCTTCGCCGCATACGTCGACCACCGCCTCGCGCACCGCAGCATGGCCGGCCAGCCGCGCTTCGATTTCAGCGCATTCGATGCGGAAACCGCGGATTTTCACCTGCCGGTCGTTGCGCCCCAGATAATCGATGTTGCCGTCCGGCAGATAGCGCGCCAGGTCGCCGGTGCGATACATGCGTCCGCCCGGGGCGAACGGATCCGCCAGGAAGCGCTCGGCGGTCAGATCGGCGCGGTTGAGATAGCCCAGCGCCACCCCGGCGCCGCCGATATACAGCTCGCCGGTCGCCCCCAGCGGCACCGGCCGTTGATGCGGATCCAACAGGTAGATCCGGGTGTTGCCGGCAGGCCGGCCGATCGGCAGACGCTGCCATTGCTCTACCCGGGTAATCGCCGCCGCCGTGGCGATGACGGTGCCCTCGGTCGGCCCGTAGGCATTCACCAGCTGCACCGGTCCCCCTTCCTTCAGCAGGCGGGCATAGGCATGCGGATCCGCCGCTTCGCCGCCGCTGATCAGGTACTTCAACTGCGCCAGCGTGCCGGCGATGCTGTGGGCGTATTGGTTAAACAACGAGGTGGTGAGGAACAGCACGTTGACCTGCTGCCGCACCAGCGCCGCCGCCAGCGCGTCGGCATCCGTCAGCACCTCCGGCGTAATCACCGCCAGGCTGGCGCCGTTCAGCAGCGCCCCCCACGTCTCCAGGGTAGAGGCGTCGAACGCCGGGTTGGCGGCGAAGGCGAGGCGATCGCCGCGCGCGAAGGCGGCGAAGCGATTGTTGACCGCCAGGCGGACGATGCCCCGGTGCGCCACCACCACGCCTTTAGGGGTGCCGGTAGACCCCGAGGTGTACATGACATAAGCCGGCCGGTCGCTGGCGACAGGCAACCCCGGATCGGTGGCCGCGCCCTCCAGCGGCCGATCGATACGCAGGCGCTGCACCTCGCCGGCGATTGCGCCGTCGAGATCGCGATCGCACAGGATCAACATCGCGCCGCTGTCGTCGAGGATCCACGCCTGCCGCACGGCAGGCAACTGCGGATCGACCGGTACATACGCCGCCCCCGCCTTGAGGATCGCCAGCTGAGCGAGGATAAGCGCGGCGCTGCGTTCCACGCAGGTCGCCACCCGATCGCCGGGGCGCACGCCCTGCGCAATCAGCCGATGCGCCAACCGGTTGGCGCGGGCATTGAGCTGGGCGTAGCTCAGGCTGCCGTCGTCGCTCACCAGCGCGACGGCAGCCGGATCCTGCCGCACCTGCCGTTCAAACAGGCCGTGCACGCTGCTCTGCGCCGGATAGGCTTCGGCGGTCTGGTTCCAGCCATGCAGCAGCAGTTCGCGCTCCGCGGCCGGCAGCAGATCGATCTCCGAAACCGGCAGGGAGCCGCCCTGCGCCATGGCCCGCAGCGCCTGCAGCAGATAAGCGCCATAGCGTTCGGCGGTGGTGCGATCGAACAGCGCGGTGGCGAAGTTCAGCGTGCCGTTGACCTGCCCGCCGACCTCCGCCAGATCGAGCGTCAAATCGTACTTGGCGGTCTGATAACCCAGATTCGCGCTTTCCGCCCGCAGGCCGGGCAGCGCGATATCGCGCACCGAACCGTCCTGCCAGGCCAGCATCGCCTGGAACAGCGGGGTATAGCCCAGGTGGCGCGGCGGATTCACCTGCTCCACCACCTGCTCGAACGGCAGGTCGCGGTTTTCCTGCGCCGCCAGCACCGTACGGCGGATCCGTTCGATCAGCGTCGGCAGGCTCGGATCGTCCTGAAGATCGATGCGCAGCGCCAGCGTACTGACGAAGAAGCCGACCAGCGGCTCGGTTTCCAGCCGGCTGCGGTTGGCCTCCGGCGTGCCGATCACCAGCTCCCGCTGCCCGGCCATGCGCGCCAGCACCAGGCTCCAGGCCGCCAGCACCGTCATGAACAGCGTGGCGCCGTGCTGCCGGCCGAACTGCCGCAGCGCCTGCGTCAGCTCGGCGTCGATGACGACCGGCACCTCCGCGCCGCTGAACGACTGCACCGTCGGGCGCGGCCGGTCGGTCGGCAGCGTCAACAGCGCCGGCGCGCCGCTCAGGGTTTCGCGCCAGTATTGCGCCTGCGCCGACAGCCGTTCCGGCGTCAGGTGGCGGCGCTGCCAGGCGGCGTAGTCCGGGTATTGCAGCGCCAGCGGCGGCAGCGGATCGGCTTCGCCGTGGCGGAAGGCGCCGTACAGGGCGCCCAGCTCGCGCAGCAGAATGCCGGTCGACCAGCCGTCGGAAACGATGTGGTGGCAGGTGAGCAGGAACAGATGCTCTTCCTCCGCCAGACGGATCAGCGTGGCGCGCACCAGCGGGCCGGCGCTCAGATCGAAAGGCGCATCCGCCTGCTGTTGCGCCAGCTGCCGTGCGCGGCTCTGCGCATCCTGCTGGCCGCGCAGATCGTGCAGCGTCAGCGGCAGGCCGTCGGCCGGCAGAATGTGCGCCTGCGGCCGATCGTCCAGAGTCGCGAACCGGCTGCGCAATGCCTCATGGCGCGCATAGAGCGCGTCCAGGCTGCGGCGCCAGGCGGACAGGTCCAGATCGCCGTTCAGGCGCAGCGCCAGCGGGATATGGTAGGTTTCGCTCATGCCTTCCATCTGGGTCAGGAACCACAGGCGCTGCTGGGCGAACGACAGCGGCAGCGCCGCATCGCGGGCCGTCGCCTCGATCGGCGGCAGCGTCTCGCCCGCCGCCGATCGCAGCTGCTGCGCCAGCAGGTGCAAGGTCGGGCCGGCAAACAGCGCCTGCAGTTGCAGCTGCAGCCCCGCCTGTTGCAGACGGTTGGTCAGGCGTACCGCCAGCAGCGAATGGCCGCCCAGCTCGAAGAAGTTGTCGTGCCGCCCCACCCGCTCCACCCCCAGCAGCTCGCGCCAGATCTCCGCCAGCAGCGTTTCGCGCTCGCCCTGCGGCGCCGCGTAGGCCGCCTGGCTCTGCGCTCCCTGCGGCTCCGGCAGCGCCCGCCGGTCCAGCTTGCCGTTCGGCGACAGCGGCAACGCCGCCACCACCACCCAGGCCGCCGGCACCATGTAGTCCGGCAACGCCGCGCTCAGATGCTGACGCAGCGTCCCCGCAAGACCCTCCTCCGCCACGCCCGCCGCCGGCACCACCCAGGCCACCAGCCGCTTGTCGCCGCCCGTCTCGCGCGCATCCACCACCGCTTCACGCACCGCCGGGTGCGCCGCCAGCGCCGCTTCTATCTCGCCGCATTCGATGCGGAAGCCGCGGATTTTCACCTGCTGATCGTTGCGCCCCAGGTACTCGATAGCGCCGTCCGCCAGATAGCGCGCCACGTCGCCGGTGCGGTACATCCGCCCGCCCGGGTTGAACGGATCGCGCAGGAAGCGCTCCGCCGTCAGCTCCGGCCGGTTCAGGTAGCCGCGCGCCACCTGCACCCCGCCGATATGCAGCTCGCCCACCGCCCCCAGCGGCACCGGTTGCCCGCGTTCGTCCAGCAGGTAAATCCGCGTGTTGGCGATCGGTCGGCCGATCGGCACCGACGCCAGCCCCGGCTCGCGGGCGCAGCGCCAGGCGGTGACGTCCACCGCCGCCTCGGTCGGCCCGTACAGGTTATGCAGCTCCACCTGCGGCAGCCGCCGGTAGAACGCCGCCACCAGCGTCGCCGGCAGCGCTTCCCCGCTGCACATTACCCGCCGCACCTGTTGGCAGCGCGCCGCCGCCCGCTCGTCCGCCAGGAAGCTTTGCAGCATCGAGGGCACGAAGTGCAGCGTGGTGATGCCGTGCTCGGCTATCGCCCGGCTCAGGTAGTCCGGATCCTTGTGCCCCTCCGGCTTCGCCATCACCAGCTGCGCCCCGACCATCAGCGGCCAGAAGAACTCCCACACCGACACGTCGAAGCCGAACGGCGTTTTTTGCAGCACCCGGTCCTGCGCCGTCAGGCCGTAGGCCTCCTGCATCCACAGCAGCCGGTTGACCACCCCGCGGTGTTCGTTCATCGCCCCCTTCGGCTTGCCGGTCGACCCCGAGGTGTAAATCACGTACGCCAGGTGCGACGACTGCGCCCGCGGCTGCGGGTTGTCGCCGCTCAATTGGCCTGGCAGCGCCTCGTCCAGCGCCAGCTGCGGCACCTCGTGCGCCGCCAGCGCCGCCCGCCCGGCGGCGTCCGCCAGCAGCAGCAGCGGCTCGGCATCCTGCAGGATGTACTGCAGGCGCTCGCCCGGGTAGGACGGATCCAGCGGCACGTAGGCGCCGCCGGCCTTGAGGATGCCAAACAGCGCGGTGACCATCGCCAGGCTGCGCTCGGCGCACACCGCCACCCGGCTGTCCGGCCCCACGCCGCAGGCGATAAGCCGATGCGCCAGCCGGTTGGCGCGGGCGTTCAGCTGGGCGTAGCTCAGGCTTTCCCCGCCGCAGACCACCGCCACCGCCTCCGGGGTGCGCTGCACCTGCTGCTCGAACAGCGCCTGCAGCGTCTGGTGCAGCGGGTAGTCCCGGCCGGTGTCGTTCCAGCCATTCACCAGCAGTTCGCGCTCCGCGTCCGGTATCACGGCCAGGCTGCACACCGGCGTGTCCGGCGCCTGCTCCAACGCCTCCGCCAGCGAAGCCAGCGCCTGCGTCATATAGCCGCAGACCCGTTCCGCGCTGACCGCCTCGGTGACCTGCGCGGTCATGCCCAGCGAGTCGCCGCCGTCCTCCACCGACAGCACGAACGGATAGTTGGTGCGCTCCTCGGCGCTCAGCAGGCTGACGCCTTCCGGCAGCACCGCCGCTTCACCGTTGTTATGGCGATAGTTAAGCAAGGCGCTGAACAACGGCGCGCCCGGGCTGACGCCGCTGCAGCGCTGCGCCAGCGCCAACGGCGCATGCTCGTGGGCCAGCAACCCGCTCAACCGGGCGTGCGCCTCGCGCGCCGCCGCCGCGACGCCGCGCCGATCGATATCCAGACGCAACGGCAGGGTATTGATAAACAACCCCAGCGCCCGCTCGGCGCCTTCGCCCCCCTGCAAACGCCCCAGCAACACGGTGCCGAACACCACCGCGTCGCGTCCGCTGGCGCGCGCCAGCACCTGCGCCCAGGCCAGATGGCACAGGCTGGCCAGGCTCACGCCCAGGCGCCGGGCCTGCCGCCGCAGCCGCAGGTTCAACGCCGACGGCAGAGCCTGATAACGGCTGACCATCTGATGCCCTTCGCCGTGCACGTCGCTCAGGCCAAACGGCAGCACCGGCTCGTTGATATCCGCCAGCATCTCGCGGAAGAAGCGCTCATGCTCGGCTTCGCTGACGCCCAGCCGCGCCTGCGCCACCGCATTGCGGAACGGCTGCGCCGCCGCCAGCTGCGCCCCGCGCCCGGCCAGGATCGCGCTCACTTCCTGCTCCATAAAGGCCAGGGTCGAGTGATCGCCAATCAGGTGGTGCCACTGCTGCAATGCGCACCAGCCGCCGTCTTCCTCCTGCGCCACCCTGAAGTTCAGCAGCGGCGCGCGGCTCAGATCCGGCCGCTGCCGTTGCGGATCAAAGCTGGCCGCCAGCTGCTCGCGGACCGGTCCCGCGGCAGGATCGAAACTCAGCTCGCTCAGCGCCAGCTCCACTTGGCGCCACACCACCTGCACCGGTGAGGAAACGCCCTGCGTGATGAACGCGGTGCGCAAAATGTCATGCCGCGCGATCACCTGGCGCATCGCCGCCAGCCAGGCGTCCAGCCGCGCGCGGCTGTCGAAACGCAGCACCGCCGACAGCTGGTACGGGTCGCCCTGTTCCGCCAACAAATGGTGGAACAGGATCCCTTCCTGCAGCGGCGACAGCGCGTAAATATCCTGCACGTTGGCCACGCCGCCGGGCACCTGCGCCACCACCGCGTCGATGTCCTGCTGGCTCAGCGTCGCCAGCGGCAACATCTCCGGCGTAATGTTCGCGGTGTCTGCATCAATGCGGTTTTCCGGCACGCTGATTTCACCCTGTGCGACCACCGCCTGCGCCAGCGCCGACAGCGTCGGTGCGGTAAACAGCGTCTGCACCCCGGCGGCCAGGCCGGCGCGGCGCAGCTGCGCCATCAGCTTCACCGCCAGCAGCGAATGGCCGCCCAGCTCGAAGAAGTTGTCGTGCCGCCCCACCCGCTCCACCCCAGCAGCTCGCGCCAGATCTCCGCCAGCAGCATTTCGCGCTCGCCCTGCGGCGCCGCGTAGGCCGCCTGGCTCTGCGCTCCCTGCGGCTCCGGCAGCGCCCGCCGGTCCAGCTTGCCGTTCGGCGACAGCGGCAACGCCGCCACCACCACCCAGGCCGCCGGCACCATGTAGTCCGGCAGCGCCGCGCTCAGATGCTGACGCAGCGTCCCCGCAAGACCCTCCTCCGCCACGCCCGCCGCCGGCACCACCCAGGCCACCAGCCGCTTGTCGCCGCCCGTCTCGCGCGCATCCACCACCGCTTCACGCACCGCCGGGTGCGCCGCCAGCGCCGCTTCTATCTCGCCGCATTCGATGCGGAAGCCGCGGATTTTCACCTGCTGATCGTTGCGCCCCAGGTACTCGATAGCGCCGTCCGCCAGATAGCGCGCCACGTCGCCGGTGCGGTACATCCGCCCGCCCGGGTTGAACGGATCGCGCAGGAAGCGCTCCGCCGTCAGCTCCGGCCGGTTCAGGTAGCCGCGCGCCACCTGCACCCCGCCGATATGCAGCTCGCCCACCGCCCCCAGCGGCACCGGTTGCCCGCGTTCGTCCAGCAGGTAAATCCGCGTGTTGGCGATCGGCCGGCCGATCGGCACCGACGCCAGCCCCGGCTCGCGGGCGCAGCGCCAGGCGGTGACGTCTACCGCCGCCTCGGTCGGCCCGTACAGGTTATGCAGCTCCACCTGCGGCAGCCGCCGGTAGAACGCCGCCACCAGCGTCGCCGGCAGCGCTTCCCCGCTGCACATTACCCGCCGCACCTGTTGGCAGCGCGCCGCCGCCCGCTCGTCCGCCAGGAAGCTTTGCAGCATCGAGGGCACGAAGTGCAGCGTGGTGATGCCGTGCTCGGCTATCGCCCGGCTCAGGTAGTCCGGATCCTTGTGCCCCTCCGGCTTCGCCATCACCAGCTGCGCCCCGACCATCAGCGGCCAGAAGAACTCCCACACCGACACGTCGAAGCCGAACGGCGTTTTTTGCAGCACCCGGTCCTGCGCCGTCAGGCCGTAGGCCTCCTGCATCCACAGCAGCCGGTTGACCACCCCGCAGTGTTCGTTCATCGCCCCCTTCGGCTTGCCGGTCGACCCCGAGGTGTAAATCACGTACGCCAGGTGCGACGACTGCGCCCGCGGCTGCGGGTTGTCGCCGCTCAATTGGCCTGGCAGCGCCTCGTCCAGCGCCAGCTGCGGCACCTCGTGCGCCGCCAGCGCCGCCCGCCCGGCGGCGTCCGCCAGCAGCAGCAGCGGCTCGGCATCCTGCAGGATGTACTGCAGGCGCTCGCCCGGGTAGGACGGATCCAGCGGCACGTAGGCGCCGCCGGCCTTGAGGATGCCAAACAGCGCGGTGACCATCGCCAGGCTGCGCTCGGCGCACACCGCCACCCGGCTGTCCGGCCCCACGCCGCAGGCGATAAGCCGATGCGCCAGCCGGTTGGCGCGGGCGTTCAGCTGGGCGTAGCTCAGACTTTCCCCGCCGCAGACCACCGCCACCGCCTCCGGGGTGCGCTGCACCTGCTGCTCGAACAGCGCCTGCAGCGTCTGGTGCAGCGGGTAATCCCGGCCGGTGTCGTTCCAGCCGTGCAGCAGATGCTCGCGCTCGGCCATCGGCAGCAAATCGATATGGGATACCGGCTGCTGGTTATCCAGCGTCATGGCCCGCAGCGCCTGCAGCAGGTAAACGCCGTAGCGTTCGGCGGTGGCGCGATCGAACAGCGCGGTGGCGAAGTTCAGCGTGCCGCTGACGTGCTCGCCGGTATCGGCCAGATCGAGCGTCAGATCGAACTTCGCCGCGCCGTATTCCAGTCCGGCCGGCTCCGCCTGCAGACCGGGCAGCGCGATATCGCGCACCGAACCGTCCTGCCAGGCCAGCATCGCCTGGAACAGCGGGGTATAGCCCAGGTGGCGCGGCGGATTCACCTGCTCCACCACCTGCTCGAACGGCAGGTCGCGGTTTTCCTGCGCCGTCAGCACCGTGCGGCGGATCCGTTCGATCAGCGTCGGCAGGCTCGGATCGTCCTGAAGATCGATGCGCAGCGCCAGCGTACTGACGAAGAAGCCGACCAGCGGCTCGGTTTCCAGCCGGCTGCGGTTGGCCTCCGGCGTGCCGATCACCAGCTCCCGCTGCCCGGCCATGCGCGCCAGCACCAGGCTCCAGGCCGCCAGCACCGTCATGAACAGCGTGGCGCCGTGCTGCCGGCCGAACTGCCGCAGCGCCTGCGTCAGCTCGGCGTCGATGACGACCGGCACCTCCGCGCCGCTGAACGACTGCACCGTCGGGCGCGGCCGGTCGGTCGGCAGCGTCAACAGCGCCGGCGCGCCGCTCAGGGTTTCGCGCCAGTATTGCGCCTGCGCCGACAGCCGTTCCGGCGTCAGGTGGCGGCGCTGCCAGGCGGTGTAGTCCGGGTATTGCAGCGCCAGCGGCGGCAGCGGATCGGCTTCGCCGTGGCGGAAGGCGCCGTACAGGGCGCCCAATTCGCGCAGCAGAATGCCGGTCGACCAGCCGTCGGAAACGATGTGGTGGCAGGTGAGCAGGAACAGATGCTCTTCCTCCGCCAGGCGGATCAGCGTGGCGCGCACCAGCGGGCCCTGCGCCAGATCGAACGGTTCGGTGGCCGCCTGCCGGCACAGCGGCCCGGCGCGCTCGGGCTGACGGCGCAGATCGTGGAATGCCAGCGGCAGCCCCTCGGCCGGCAGGATATGCACCTGCGGCCGATCGTTCTGGCTGACGAACCGGCTGCGCAGCGCTTCGTGGCGAGCATAGAGCGCGTCCAGGCTCTGCTGCAGCGCCTGCCGGTCCAGCCGCCCGCGCAGGCGCAGCGCCAGCGGGATGTGATAGGTTTCGCTCATGCCTTCCAGCTGGGTCAGGAACCACAGGCGCTGCTGGGCGAACGACAGCGGCAGCGCCGCATCGCGGGCCGTCGCCTCGATCGGCGGCAGCGCCTGCGTGGGCGCCGCCTCCAGCGCCTGCGCCAGCAGGTGCAACACCGGCTCGGCGAACAACGCCCGCAGCGGCAGCAGCCATCCCGCCTGCTGCACCCGGTTGGCCAGCCGCACCGCCATCAGCGAGTGCCCGCCCAGCTCGAAGAAGCTGTCGTAACGGCCAACGCGCTCCACGCCCAGCAGTTCGCGCCAAATCCCCGCCAGCAGCGTTTCCGTCTCGCCCTGTGGCGCAACGTAGGCTTCGCGCGCGCAGGCGCCGATCTGCGGCGCCGGCAGGGCGCGTTTGTCCAGTTTTCCGTTGCCGGTCAGCGGCAACGCCTCCAGCCACACATAGGCCACCGGCACCATATAATCCGGCAGGCGCGCCTGCAGATGCTGGCGCAACCCGGCCGCCAGCGCGCCGCGATCGGCATCCATAGCCGGCACCACCCAGGCCACCAGCCGCTTGCCGCCGTCGCCGTCGTCAATCGCGTCGACCGCAACGCTCCGTACCCGCGGATCGGCGCTCAGCTGCGCCTCCACCTCGCCACACTCGATGCGGAAACCGCGGATCTTCACCTGCTGATCGTTGCGCCCCAGATACTCGAGGTCGCCATCCGGCAGATAGCGCGCCAGATCGCCGGCGCGGTACATGCGCGCGCCCGGGGCCCGGTTGAAAGGATCCTCGAGGAAGCGTTCCGCCGTCAGCTCCGGCCGATTCAGGTAGCCGCGCGCCACGCCTTCACCGCCGACGTACAGCTCGCCGATCGCCCCCATCGGCACCGGTTGGCCGTCGGCGCCCAGCAGGTAGAGCCGCAAATCGGGAATGCGCCGGCCGATCGGGCTGGCGGTGATCGCCGCGTCCTGCGCCGACAGCGGGCGATAGGTGACGTGTACCGTGGTCTCGGTAATGCCGTACATGTTGATCAACTGCGGCTGCCGCTCCGCATTGCGGGCGAACCACGGCGCCAGATCGGAAGGCTTCAGCATTTCGCCGCCAAACACGACGTAGCGCAGCCGTTGCCGCTCGTCGCTGTGGGCCTGCGCCTGGATAAAGGCTTTGAACGCGCTGGGCGTTTGGTTCAATACCGTAATGCCGCTGCGGCAGACGAAGCGATAAAAATCCGGCGCCGAGCGGGCGATGTCCTGCGGCACGATGAACAGCTGCCCGCCGTGCAGCAAGGCGCCCCAAATCTCCCAGACCGAGAAATCAAAGGCGAACGAGTGGAACAGGCACCATTTGTCGGCGGCGGTAAAGTTGAACCAGCTGTCCGTGGCGCTGAACAGCCGCGCCACCTGGCGATGCTCGACCATCACCCCTTTGGGTTTGCCGGTCGAGCCGGAGGTGTAGATCACATACGCCAAATGCGACGGCCCCACCCCGGCGGTTTGCGGATCGCCGCTTTCCTCCGCGGGCAGCTGTTCCAGAGCCAGCACCGGCAGCGCGCTGTCGCCCAGCGCCTGACGGCCCGCGGCGTCCGCCAGCAGCAGCACCGGCGCGGAGTCCGCCAGGATATACTGCAAGCGCTCCCCGCCGTAGGCCGGATCCAGCGGCACGTAAGCGCCGCCGGCCTTAAGGATCCCCAGCAGGCCGACCAACATCGGCAGGCCGCGTTCGGCGCACAGCGCCACCAGGCTGTCCGGCTGCACGCCTTGCCGCATCAGGCGATGCGCCCAGCGATTAGCCCGGTCGTTCAGTTCGGCATAGCTCAGGCGCTCGGCGCCGTGCACCAGCGCCGTGGCGTTCGGCGTGCGCTTCACCTGGGCTTCGAACTGCTGATGCAGGCAGAGCGCAGGCGGGTGCGGAACGACGCGGTGATTGAGGCCGTTGAGCAGCAGTTCGCGCTCTTCGGCGGAGACCAGGCTGAGCTCGCCGACGGTGCGACGGTGGGCGCCCGCTTTGACCGCGTCATTGAGCAGCATCAGCAGGTGCTGGGTGGCGCGCAGCATTTGTTCATCGGCCACCGAGGCGGCGTCGTACACCCAGCGGAAAGCGCCGTCGGTCTTGCAGATCTGCAGCACCGCGCGCGAACCGGACGCCATGATGGCGGCGACGCCCTCGTCTTCAGGCCGCAGCCCCTGCTCCGCCCGCCGGCTGACGATCGACACCGCCGCAGGCCAGGCCATCGGGGCGCGCAGCTCCGCATCGCGCGTCAGCAGCGCGGGGTGATAAACCGCGTGGGCGCGCAGCTGCGTATATTCCTGCTGCAGCGCGTCCAGCGCCTGCTGGAAGTTGTGGCCGTTATCGATAGAAACCTGCAGCGGCAGCGCCCGCGCGCGCAGAGAAGACCAACGCCCCCAGTCACGTTCGTCCGCGACAATCCAGCCAAGCTGAAAATCGGTTTCGTTGCACATGCGCGCCAGATAAAGGGTCGCCGCGGCCAGCACCTGCTCGCCGGATATCTGTTCCAGCCGCTGCCACGCCGTCGCCTGCCAGCGCGCCGGCCGACTCGCCTGGCGCCCAGGCCCCGGCGGGAACGGCGCCGGATAAAAGCGCGTCAGGCGCGGCTGCCAGAATGCCGCGTTGCCGGCGCTGGCGCCATACGCCGCGCCAAGCTGCAGCGCTTCGGCATCGCTCAACAGCGGCAGAACCGCGCCGACAGACAGACCGCAGGCCTGAGCCAGCGCATCGCCCGGCAGGCGCGTGCCGTCGGCGCGCAGGAATGGCCCGGCCCGCACCACCCCAGGGTCGGCGGCGATGTCCCAGCCGTCGGCGTCGATCCGCAGCAGGGTGCCGGGCGCGGCCGCCCACTCGGCGCTCAGCGCCTGCAGCGCCGCCAGCCCCAGTGCGCGGTCCGCCAGCAGAATTTTCGCCTGGCAGCCGATGCCCGCGCCATGGCTCAGCGAGCTGACCATGCGCTGCAACGCCTGCGCCGGGCGATCCCAGCGAATAATGCCGCCGGCCGGCGGCTGGCGGCGGTTGGCGTAAAAACTGCCGCTGGCGTCGGCCTCCGCCAGCGCCGCCACCTGTTGATCCAGCGCCGCTACGGTGCCCGCGGTTGATGCGCTCAACGCGCGTAAAATAAACTGGAAACGTCGCTGCAAAACATTCAGATCGCCTAATGAATTTGCATAGGCGGCGTCGGAAAACGTCACGTCCAGCTCGTCCGCCTGCCGATCTTCGTACAGCATAATCTGTAAATCACCGGCCGGGATATTCCCGCCGTAGTACCAACGGGTGCGGCATCCCCAGAAAGGATCGCCATGGTCGAAAGAAACGATATTAATTGAAGGGCCAAACCAGGCGTGATCCGTTGCGCCATTGTCACGGCGAATATCCTCACCGCGGTATAATTGATGGCGCACCACTTTTGCTATTTCAGCCGCAACCTGTTGAATAAATTCCGTCAGGCCCTGCTGCGGATTAACCTGAATAATTAAAGGGACTACGTTGGAGGTCATACCAATACTGTTTCTTTCGCGCGTGCCGGTCACCGGCATGCTGAAATTAAGATATTCGCTACCGGTCAAACTGTAGAAACATAGTGCGACGGCGGCGGCCAAAATATGCGCACGGTGGACGCCGATAATTTCTGCGCGGCTCTGCAGCCGATCCAAGGCCGCTTTTTCCAGCAGCTGCGTGCTGTGCTGCATGGCGGCGCCCGGGGTCAGTATCGCCTGGCGCGACAGGCTCTGCGGCGCGGCGGCGGTGTATTCCCGCCAAAAGGCCTGGTCCGAGGCGAAGCGCGAAGAGCCGCGGTATTTGAGGTCATTTTCGTAAAGCAGGGAGAAATTGCAGTTGGCGAATTCCGGAATGTCGCCGCCGGAAGCCAGGGCGTTGTAGTAGGCCGCAATGCGCCGCATCACCTCCTCGGCGCTGCGGCCGTCGGTCATCATGTGGTGGAAGCGACGATAGAGCACATAGCGCTGCGGGGCGAGCGTAATCAAATAAAAACTAAAGGGTTCTTCGCCTGTCGCCCGCCGCGGCAGCGCCGCGTCTTCGATCATCCAGCGGTTGGCGGCCTGTTCGGGGTCGGGGTCGTGGCTGAGATCGAGGCTGAACAAGGGCTCATGGGTGCGTGGCGCGCGGTATTGGTAAAGCTCACCGTCTCTTTCCACAAAATGCGCCTGCAGGGCCGGCGTTTCTTCGACAATGGCGTCGATGGCTTGCCGCAACAGCCTAACGTCGAGCGGCCCGTCGACCCGCCCATACCCCCAAATATTGAACGACAGGTCTTTGGAGATGTTTTCCCCCAGCCAAAGCTCGCGCTGGGCGGTGGTTATTTCATGCAACTCATTTTTTTCGACAATAGCAGAATGCTGCGCCTGAGACTCTTCGCCTTTTACACCCGTTTGTTTGTTCATAATATTCTCTAGCACGTCTTCATTAAGTTAATGAAAATAACCGCCCGGTTTTAGGCAAAGCCTGGCCGCCCGACAGGTTAAGTCAGAATAAAAAACATGAGAAAGTTGGGTCGCCCCCCAACTAAGAAATGACGTAATAGCTAATCTTGAGAACCCCCTGCCTGCCTCGTTTTCCTGAGGAATGAAGTATAGGAGAGGATATTTTTTTTGGCGAAAGGTGCTGCGAGCAATAAATGACCGTTTTGTTTCCCCGATATTACCTGGAGATGACTTTCCGGCGCATTATCCATGACAATACAATCATTGCATTTGGATTTATACTATTTGATATTATTTACCACAGTTAATGTGCAGAAAATTTAACGATGAGAATTTCTTTATATCAATAAGTTGCGCTTTATGATTAGCGCGGTAATTATTTATATTTAAATAAGCGCGACTGGACGAGAAATGCGCAGAAGAGTTTAACGCCGTTTTATCTATCGCATTTTGTTCTAATGATGGACAAAATCGTGCTGAAAAGTTTTTTCGCTTTTTCTCGCCAACGGCGGTCGGCACCGTTCCCATTGGCGAAATTTCATGCAACCGCGCCCGGCGTTACCACATCCATTGGCCAATCAGCGGCGCGGCGATCACCGTGATGATCCCCGCCAGCATCATCACCAGGCTGGAAACCACCCCTTCCTGCTGCCCGAGCTCATAGGCCTTCGCGGTACCGGCGCCGTGGGACGAGGCCCCCAACCCGGCCCCCTTCGCCAGACGGCTGCGCACCGCCAGCCGCAGGAACAGCATATCCCCCACCGCCATGCCGAACACCCCGGTGATCACCACGAACAGCGCCACCAGATCCGGCTGTCCGCCCATCTGTTTGGCGGCCTCCAGCGCAAAGGGCGTGGTGATCGAGCGCACCGCCAGGCTGCGCTGCACCTCTTCCGGCAACGTCAGCAGCCGCGCCAGCCACACCGAGCTGTACACCGCCACCAGCACCGCCGTCACGACGCCGGCGGTCAGCGACAGCCAGTGGCGGCGAATAATATGCAGGTTTTCGTATACCGGCACCGCAAAAGCGATGGTCGCCGGCCCCAATAGCCACAGCAGCCAATGGGTTTCGCCGATGTAGTCCCGATAGGAGATGTGGGTCACCACCAGCAGCAGCACCAGGATCATCGGCGTGAGCACCAGCGGCATCAGCAGCAGGGTGCGGCGGCGGCGATAGAGCCGCTTGTTGGCGAAGTACAGCGCCAGCGTCGCCAGGAAACAGGCCAGGCTGAGGATAAAGTCATTCATGGCGCTGTTTCCGCCGCTGCAGCCACACTTCCAGCCGGTAGACCCGATCCACCACCAGTCCGGTGGCGCCCAGCGTCAGCGTGGTACTGATCCCAATCACCAGAAAAATCTTCCAGCCCTCGACCATCAGCAGCTGGGCATAGTTGACCACCGCCACCACCGCCGGCACGAAAAACAACAGCATTTCGGCCAGCAGCCAGCGCGAACCGGCCTTGACCCAGTTCAGCGGCAGAATGCGCAACAGGATCAGCGCCAGCAGCATCAGCATGCCGACAATATTGGCGGGCAGCGGCAGGTGAAATTGTTGAACCAGACGGTCGGCAATCAGGAACAGCACCGCATACAAAGCAACCTGGATCGGCACCTGCAGGCGGGTCAGCAGGGATGGCGCGGCACGGCGTAACGCCAGTGACATGGAAGATAACCTCGAGCAAATAATTTACGGCTTACAGTATACGCAGCCGGGTAACCCTGCCTGAAATGAATTAAAATTATCGGCATCATGCCGTCAGGGAATAGTTTCCCGCCGGTATCGCCCTGAGGAGAACCCCAACGTGGACGTTCGCACCCTGCGCTACTTCGTCGAAGTGGTGCGCCAGCAAAGCTTTACCCGCGCGGCGGAGAAACTGTTCGTCACCCAGCCGACCATCAGCAAGATGCTGCGCCATCTGGAGGAAGAGCTGGAATGCACGCTGCTGATCCGCGAAGGACGCAAGCTGCACCTGACCGACAGCGGTCAGGCGGTGTACCAGCGCGGGCTGGCGATCCTCGACGAGTTCCGCCAGCTGGAGGCCGAGCTGGAAGACATCAGCTCGGTGAAAAAAGGCGTGCTGCGGCTGGGCATTCCGCCGATGGTCGGCCGCCAGATAGCCGATCTGATCCGCCGCTTCCGCCAGACCTACCCGGCATCGAACTGAAAATTTCCGAGCTGGGCGGGCTGTCGGTCGAGCAGGCGGTGATGTCCGGCGAGCTGGATTTGGCGATGACCGTGCTGCCCGTCGATTCGGATCAGCCGCTGACCTTTCTGCCGCTGCTGGGGCACCCGATGTGCGTGGTGGCGCCGCGCACGCCGCACTGGCTCAACCGCACCGGCATCGATATCGCCGAGCTGGCCCACTGGCCGATCCTGATTTACAACGAGGATTTCGCGCTGTACAAAATGCTGATGAAGGCTTTTCGCCAGGCCGGTTTTGAACCGCAGATCGCGGTGCGCAGCGGGCAGTGGGATTTTCTCGCCTCGATGGTGCAGGCCGGGGTCGGCATCGCCACCCTGCCGGAGCCGGTGTGCCAGTGGCTGGACAAGGAAAGCCTGATTTGGCTGCCGCTGGAGCCGCGCATGGAGTGGAAGGTCGGGCTGATCTGGCGCCAGGGCAGCTACCTTTCGCACGGCGCACAGGCCTGGATCGCTTGCTGCCGCGACTACTGGCCGCCGGTGAAATAATCGGGGCCGCGTCTGCGGCCCCGTGTTTCATTACCCTTCGCGTTCTATCAGCAACGCTTCCAGCAGGTCGAGATCGTGCAGCAGCTTCTGCAGCGTCTCGTTGCTGATTTTCTGCGTGGCGCGCAGGTGATACAGCTCGCCGCGTTCGGCGCGCAGCGCCGTCAGACGGAAACGCCGCTCGAGGTTCTCCAGCGCCAGCGCATTCTCGATATCGTCCTTGGAGGTGATGCGCCGCCGCAGCGTGCCCACCACCCGGGAACTGATCTCTTTCAGCACCTGCGGATCGAGGTTTTCCTCGGTGTCGGCGGCCAGGCGCTCTTCCATCTTGTTCACGCTCTCGATCGCCACTTCGGCGGCCATGGCGATCGCCATGCGCTCTTCGCTCTTGCTGGCGCTCTTGTCCGCCACCTGTACCCCGCGCAGCAACAGCGGCAGCGCCAGCACGCCGACGATCAGCGACAGCAGTATCACCCCGGCGGCGATAAACACCAGCTGATAACGCGCCGGGAAGGCGCTGCCGTCGCTCAGCAGCAGCGGTATCGACAGCACGCCGGCCAGGGTAATCGCCCCGCGCACCCCGGCGAAAGAGGCGACCCACAGTTCGCGGGTGCTGTAATCGCCAAACTGCAGCGGACGCTTTTTCATAAAGCGCTTGCTGGCGTTTTTCATCAGCCACAGCCAGGTGAAACGCAGCACCAGCAACGCGGCGTAGATGGTCGCAACGTCGGCGAACAGGTACCAGGTCTGGATGGTCGGGTCCAGCTCGGCCTGCAGGATTGACGTCTCCAGAATGCCCGGCAGCTGCAGCCCCAACATGATGAACACCATGCCGTTGAACACAAACTCCAGCATCGCCCAGACGCTGTTGGCGCGCAGGCGCATCGCCAGCGGCGCGTTGCGGATCACGCCGGACTGGCTGATGGTCATGCCCGCGGCCACCGCCGCCAGGATGCCCGAGACGCCGATATGTTCGGCGATCAGATACGAGGCGAACGGCAGCAGCAGCAGGAAGACAATCTGGGTGGCCGGGTCGTCACCGCTCCAGCGGCTCATCACCCGCAGCGATTTACTGTAGAGCCAGGTAACCGCCACGCCGGCCAACAGGCCGCCGATCGCCACCTTGAGGAATTCGAGGGTGGCGCCGCCGACGGTGAACACCATGGTGCCCATCGCCACCGCGATGGCGAACTTCAACGACACCAGGCCGGACGCGTCGTTCATCAGCGCCTCGCCCTCGAGCACGCCCATAATCTGCTTGGGAATGCGCCCTTTGCCGACGATGCCGGACAGCGCCACGGCGTCGGTCGGCGACAGCACCGCCGCCAGCGCAAAGGCCGCCACCAGCGGAATGCCCGGCACCATGGCGTAAATCAGGTAGCCGACGCCGACGACGGTGATCAACACCAGCACCAGCGCCAGGCCGAGAATTTCTCGCCCATGGTGCAAAAACTCGCGCGTCGGCGTTTTCCAGCCGTCGGCGAACAGCAGCGGCGGTATGAACAGCACCAGGAACAGTTCGGGATCAAAGTCGACGTGCAGCCCGAAATGCGGCCAGGCCAACAGCGCCCCGATGGCGATTTGCATTAACGGCAGCGGCACCTGGAACGGCAACATGCGTGTCACCACCCCGGACAGGGAGACCACCAGGATCAAAATGAGGATTGTAAAAAAGATTTCCATGCTTTCCTTAGACTCTCGGGTTCAGACTGCATCTCTGAGTATGCACCGAATAGTAGATCACTTTTTTTACGGCGGTTAAAGCTTGTTGTGCCTTTCAAAACGCCACGCAGAACAGAAGGAGACTTATCCGAAGGGGAACGGCGGGGCGAGCTTCCCCCGCCCGCGCGGGCAGGGGAAGAGAACGCGCGATTAGATGGCCCAGCCGCCGGCGTAAAACGCCACCAGAGCCAGTGCGATCAGCACGGTGCCGATATTCAGCTTGCGCCATTCGCCGGAGAAGATGCGGCCGATAACCAGCGAGCTGAAGCCCAGCATGATGCCGGTGACGATGTTGCAGGTCAGCACGATAAACACCGCGCACAGCAGGCCGGCCATGGCGTCGACGAAGTCGTTGAAGTCCAGCTTGGTGACGTTGCTCAGCATCAGCAGGCCGACGTACATCAGCGCCGGCGCGGTAGCGTAGACCGGCACCAGGTAGGCCAGCGGCGACAGGAACAGGATCAACAGGAACAGCAGGCCGACCACGGTGGCGGTCAAGCCGGTCTTGCCGCCCGCGGCGGTGCCGGCGGCGGATTCGATGTACACCGCGGCGGGCGCGGCGCCCACCAGGCCGGAAAAGACGCTGCTCAGGGAGTCTGAGGTCAGCGCCTTGCCGCCGTTGATGATCTGGCCGTCTTTATCCAGCAGGTTGGCCTGGCCGGCCACCGCGCGGATGGTGCCGGTGGCGTCAAAGACCGCGGTCATCACCAGCGCCAGCACGCTCGGCAAGACCACCGGCTGCAGCGCGCCCATGATGTCCAGGCTGAAAATCAACGAGTTGCCGTTGGCGTCCGCCAGGCTTGGCATGGCGAACAGCCCCTGGTATTTCACCGCCGGATCGAAGATCAGGCCAATCACCGAAATGGCGATGATCACCAACAGGATGCCGCCCGGCACCCGCAGCTTCTCCAGGCCGAAAATCACCGCCAGCCCGAGCAGCGTCATCACCACCGGGAAGGAGGTAAAGGCGCCCAGCGCCACCGGCAGGCCGTCCAGCGGGTTCTTCACCACCAGGCCGACGCCGTTGGCGGCGATCAACAGCAGGAACAGGCCGATGCCGATGCCGGTGCCGTGCGCCACGCCCATCGGCAGGTTACGCAGGATCCAGGCGCGGATGCCGGTGACCGAAATGACGGTGAACAGCACGCCCATCAGGAATACCGCGCCCAGCGCCACCGGAATGCTGATGTGCTGGCCCAGCACCAGGCTGAAGGCGGTGAAGGCGGTCAGTGAGATAGCGCAGCCGATGGCCATCGGCAGGTTGGCCCACAGCCCCATCAGCAGCGACCCCAGCCCGGCCACCAGGCAAGTGGAGACGAACACCGCCGCCGGCGGGAACCCCGCCTTGCCCAGCATGCTCGGCACCACGATCACCGAGTAAACCATCGCCAGGAAGGTGGTCAGCCCCGCCACCACCTCCTGACGCACGGTGCTGCCGCGCGCGGAAATATTAAAGTAGCCATCAAGCCCGCCTTTTGGTTTTACGGCGTTATTCGCTTGAGAATTCGACATATGTTGCTGTCCCCTGTGTTTCATTATCGGCCCGTTGCAACAGGCCTGTAATCCCGCCCGCGCCTGGTCGCCACGGAATCGTTTCCGTCACGTTCGCTTCCCTGCCCTTCAGCGGCGCGGCCAACCGGCGGCGCGCAAAAAGGCAAACGTTTAACTCGCAGCGCGTGATGCGGGTGATTTATGGTGGTTTATTCAAGGCAAACGATTATCCGGCCTTCTCTACCGTCGAATCAACTAAAGATCGCGGCAAAGTATGCAGAAAGGCGCCGGGATCAATCATTATCGAAAAAGCGGGGTTTGTCACATAGGTAAATCCGATGGGAACGCCCCCGCGGCCGGGGGCGGCCGGGTTACTGCGCCTGCGGGGCGTTTTCATCCATATACATCAGCTCCCAGATGTGACCGTCCGGATCCTGGAAGCCGTGGCCATACATGAAACCGTAATCCTGCGGCTGGTTGTAGGTGTTGCCGCCGGCGGCGATCGCCTTGCGCACCAGCTCGTCCACCGCCGCTCTGCTGGGCTGCGACAGGCAGACCAATACCTCGGTGGCCTTTCTGGCGTCGCCGATCGGGTTCGGCGTGAACATTTTGAACTTGTCGTGGGTTAGCAGCATCACGTAAATGCTGTCGCTGACCACCATGCAAGCGGCGGTGTCGTCGGTAAACTGCGCGTTAAAGCCGAAGCCCAGCCGGCTAAAAAATGCCATGGACGCGGGCAGATCGCCAACCGGCAGGTTCACAAAAATTTGCGTAGCCATGGGCTACCTCCAATGAAGGGTGACCTCATCGAGTATAGCCCATCGCGCTAGCTCAGCAGCGCGTACGGACCGCCCTGCTCCAGCGCCCGCTGGTAAGCGGGACGGGCATGAATGCGCTGCAGGTAGCCGCGCAGCTTCGGGCAATCGTCCAGCGCGCCGCGCGCCGCCATCGCCTCCAGCGGAAAGCTCATCTGAATATCCGCCGCGCTGAATTCGTTGCCGACAAACCAGGTGCCTTTATTCAGGTGCTGCTCGAGGTATTCGCAATGCGGCGCAATCTGCTTGTCGAGGTACTCGCGCTGCACGCCCTTGCCGATCGCGCCGGCCACCGGCCGCAGCAGCCAGGGGATCGACGGCTGGCCCAGCCGGCTGAACACCAGCTTCATCACCAGCAGCGGCATCAGCGAACCTTCGGCGTAGTGCAGCCAGTAGCGGTATTGCTGACGAGCGTGGTAGTCGGTGGGGATGAACAGCCCCTGCGCATCATAGGCTTCCTGCAGGTACTCGATGATGGCGCCGGACTCCGCCAGCGTCAGATCGCCGTCGACGATCACCGGCGATTTGCCCAGCGGATGGATGTTTTTCAGCGCCGGCGGCGCCAGCATGGTTTGCGGATCGCGCTGATAGCGCTGTACCTGGTAAGGCACCCCCAGCTCTTCCAAAAACCACAGGATGCGCTGCGAACGCGAGTTATTCAGATGATGAACGATGATCATGAAGAGGTCCCTAGCCGTTGCCACACCAGCTCGCCAACCTGCACGCCGTTGCCGATTTGCAGCGGCACGGTGCGCAGCATAAGCCGATCGCCGATGAAACTGTAGAAGCGCACCTGTCGGCTGCCGATCCAGTTGGGGAACGAGCTGCCCTCGACCTGATGCACCACCCGCTGGTCGCTCTCGTCCACCTGATAGCGGCCAAAATAACAAATCATATTGATAAAGGCGGCGTGGATTTCCCGTTCGCTGCCCAGCGCCAAATCGTCGGCGGCGAAGCGCGGCCGGGTGGCGCTATACAGCTGCGCCGCCATGGTGCCGTTGGCCTCGTAGTTGATGCGGCCCAGCACCTGCTCGCCCAAGGGGTAATTTATCCTGCCGTCTTCGCCTTTAAACACGGAAGACACCAGCGACCAGCTGCCGATAAACGCGTTGATTGACATCAGGCTTCCTCCTGCAGGGGGTGTTGTTTAAAGGGTAGCGGCGATTTTTGCACCACGCCAGCCGCACAAATATCAGTCAATTTATTTGATCGATATACTCAAAACTCTCCGATTTTTTCTTTAGGCATCGGCAACTATCATTTAATACATCGAGAGACAACGGACTCTCACCGAATAAATACCCTGAGGAACGAATCATGAAAAACATCAAAATTTTTGCTACCGCCCTGCTGCTGACCACCGCGTCTTTCGCCAGCGTCGCCGCGGACACCCCAGCCAGCCAGCCTGCCGCCGGCGCCCAGAAAATCGGCGTGATCTCCGTTAGCGGCGCCGCCAACCTGAGCGCGCTGGAAAATGAACTGGCCGGCAAGGCCGCCGCTTCCGGCGCCAACGCCTACCGCATCGTCGCCGCCGGCGGCCAGAACAAACTGTACGGCACCGCAGAAATCTTCAACTGATCGTCAACCAGCCAGTTGACGGAAGAAAGAAGCCCCGCCAGGGGCTTTTCTCGTTTCAGCGGGCGTCGAAGCGCGTCGCCAGCCGCTGCAGGCGAAACTGTTCGGTGATGTGATCGACAAACGCCCGGGTTTTGGTCGGCAGGAATTTGGTGGTGGGGAAATAGAGGTATACGCTGCCGCGATCGACATACCAGCCCGGCAACACCCGCACCAATCGGCCGCTCTCCAGGTAAGGCAGCGCGTTCGGCATGCCGATCAGCGCGATGCCCAGCCCCATTTCCGCCGCCCGCGCCGCCGCGTCCGGCTCGTTCACCGTCATCTTCATCGCCATCGCCGGCGCCCGCTGTTCGTTTTGCGCGTTGCGCAGCGGCAGGTTGCGCACGCGGCCGGTTTGCGGCGAACGGATGAAAATGCCCGCATGCTCCGCCAGCTGTTCCGGCTGCTGCAGCGGCGGTCGGTTGCGCAGATACTGCGCCGAAGCCACCAGCACCCCGTGGGCCGGCGCCAGTTCGCGCGCGATCATGCCCTGCGCCAGCTCGATGCCGCCGCCTATTGCCGCGTCGAAATGATCGCCAATCAGATCCACCTGGCGATTGTCGAAATGCCAGTCGGGGACGATCGCCGGGTAGCGCGCCAAAAAATCCGGCAGCATCGGCAACACGAAATGCAGGCCGAAAGCAGTGCCCATGCTGATCTTCAGCGTGCCGGCCGCCACGCCGCCGCCGCTGCTCAGCCCTTTCAGCGCGCACTGGATGGTCTGCAATCCCCCGCTCACCTCCTGCAAAAAGCGCTCGCCGGCCTCGGTGAGGATCAGCTTGCGGGTGTTGCGTTGAAACAGCCGCACGCCAACCAGCGTCTCCAGCTTGGTGACATTCTTGCCCACCGCCGCCGGGCTGATGCCCAGCTTGCGGCCGGCGGCGGAGAAGCTGCCGTTTTCCGCGCTGCTGACGAAGCATTCCAGATGACCCAGCATGTTTTCTTCCCCTGATTTAAAACCTTTGGTTTAAGCTGATTATAGCTCTTTACGGCTAGTGGCCTGCGGCCGTTTCTCCGATACTGGTTCGGTAGATTTTTTAACCTCATCCACTCTGGAGAAACATCATGTCAGCAACGCTTCCTCTGCAGGGCAAAGTCGCATTCGTTCAGGGCGGCTCACGCGGCATCGGCGCCGCCATCGTCAAACGGCTGGCGCGCGAAGGCGCCGCCGTCGCCTTTACCTACGCCGCCTCCGCCGATCGGGCCAACGCGCTGGCGAGCGAAATCACCGCCGCCGGCGGTAAAGCGCTCGCCATCAAGGCCGACAGCGCCGATGCGGCGGCGCTACAGCAGGCGGTGCGCCAGGCGGCGGCCAGCTTCGGCAAGCTGGATATTCTGGTAAATAACGCCGGGGTGTTCACGCTGGGCGGCACCGAGGAACTGGCGTTGGCGGATCTGGACCGCATGCTGGCGGTTAACGTGCGCAGCGTGTTCGTCGCCAGCCAGGAAGCGGCGCGCCATATGAACGACGGCGGCCGCATCATCCACATCGGCAGCACCAACGCCGAGCGCGTGCCCTTTGGCGGCGCGGCGGTGTATGCGATGAGCAAGTCGGCGCTGGTCGGCCTGACCAAGGGCATGGCGCGCGATCTCGGCCCGCGCGGCATCACCGTCAACAACGTGCAGCCCGGCCCGGTGGATACCGAGATGAACCCGGACGAAGGCGATTTTGCCGAACAGCTGAAACAGCTGATGGCCATCGGCCGCTACGGCAAAGACGAGGAAATCGCCAGCTTCGTCGCCTACCTGGCGGGACCGCAGGCGGGCTACATCACCGGCGCCAGCCTGAGCATCGACGGCGGCTTCTCGGCGTGACCGGTCTGCAGTGCAAACAGCCCCGCAAGGGGCTTTTTTAGCGGCGGATTACGCGTTGGCGCCGTCGAGGCAGGCCGCCGTATCGGCATCCGGCCCTGCCGGGAAGTGGCGATCGAACCTATCCTTCAGGTCTGCCAGGCTGATGTCGGCAAAGCGCGCCAGCAGCGCCCGTTCGGCCTCATCCAGCACGTTGCCCAGCGCCTGATTCACCGCCGCCTCGACCGCGCACTCCGGGTGCTCCTCCCCGTCGCCGATGGCGAACAGCTGCTTAACGCCCACCGCGCGATAGATATCCAGCAGGCTGATATTCCGCAGATCGCCGGCGATGCGCCAGCCGCCGTGGTGGCCTTTCTCCGACGTAACGAAACCGGCGTCGCGCAGGCCGGCCAGGGTGCGCCTGACTACGGCGCTGTTGGTGCCCAGCATCGCGGCGATCTGTTCCGAGGTATAGACCCCCTCGTGGCGCGCCATATGCAGCAATACGTGCAGCATGCGCGAAAGTTTGTTGTCCTGACGCATTCCCCTTCCTTCTTCCAGGCATAATCACGTATCTTACAATGATACAAGAGATTGACAACGGCGAATATCACGTGCTTTTATAAGTTACATGAGAGAACCGGCGCTGTCTTGCGCGCTGAAAACGCATGCACCATGACTTATATAAGGAATAAACGATGACATCCGCACTGGCTTCAGATCTCTCGGTATGCCTGATGATCGCGCTGGCGTCGGCCAGCATTTCCATGACGCTGACCCAAACCGAACTCTTCGCGGCGCTGCGGGCCTGGGCGGCGCGCAAAAACGCCCTGCTGGGCCATTTGTTCAAATGCTTTTACTGCATGAGCCACTGGGTGGTGATAGCCGGGATGCTGGTTTACCGCCCCGCGTTGCTGCACAGCGGCATCGGCGCGGTCGACTGGGTGATGACCGCCTTTATCGTGCTCACCGTCACCACCTTCATTAACGGCCTGCTGTTTAAAGCGTTTCAGGCGGCCGTTCGCACTCATGTGATGAAGCACGAGGCGCAGCAGATGTTGAACCCGCATGAGTCGCGACGAGGCGCACATGAACCAGAACACCAATGACATTTTCAACGGCGAGTTTTCCCGCCAGTATGACGCCGGCAACGCGCGCTTCAGTGCGATTAGCGACAATCTTCACTTTTTGATTGCGCTGCTGCTGAAGGATTTGCCCGCCGATGCGCACATCCTGTGCATCGGCGTGGGAACCGGCACCGAGATCGTCCATTTGGCCGGCCAGTACCCGGGCTGGCGTTTCACCGGCGTCGATCCCTCCGCCGATATGCTGCGGGTGTGCGCCAGTAAGCTGCGACGGGCGGGGATTGGCGATCGCTGCGCGTTGGCGGCGGGCTATCTGCAGGATCTGCCGGGCACGGCCGATTACGACGCCGCGCTGTGCCTGCTGGTAACCCACTTTATTCTTGATGGCGAACGCGGCGGCCTGTATCGCCAGACGGCGGCGCGGTTAAAACCCGCAGGCCGCATGGTGGTCGCCGAAATCGCCGGCGATATGGCGGCGGCGGATTTCGACCAGCACCTGGCCAGCTGGGCCGCCATGCAGGCTCTCGCCGGCCAAATTCCGCGCACGGCGGACGAGCTCAGGACCCAGCTGCAGCAGCGCTTGCTGCTGTTGCCGCCGGCGCACACCGAGCGGCTGATCGCCGAGGCCGGTTTCTCTGCGCCGCAGCGCTTCTTCCAGTCGTTGCTGATCCATGCCTGGGCGGCTCGCAAACCGGCATAAAAAAACCCCGCCTGAGCGGGGTCTTCGCGATATTTTCCAGGCGAACCTTAGAACGGAATATCGTCGTCGAAGTCCATTGGCGGTTCGTTGCTGCTGGCCGCCGGCGCGCTGCTTTGCGCTGGGCGAGCCTGCTGGCCGCCGCTGAACTGGTTGCCGCCCTGCGGCTGCTGAGGCTGGCCCCAACCGCCCTGGCCGCCGGAAGCCTGGCCGCCGCCCGCAGGTGCGCCGCCGCCCTGACGGCCGCCCAGCATCTGCATGGTGCCGCCAACGTTAACCACCACTTCGGTGGTGTATTTTTCTACGCCGGCCTGATCGGTCCATTTGCGGGTTTGCAGGGAACCTTCGATGTACACCTGAGAACCTTTACGCAGATATTCACCCGCCACTTCGGCCAGCTTGCCGAACAGCACGACGCGGTGCCACTCGGTTTTTTCTTTCTGCTCGCCCGTCGCCTTGTCACGCCAGCTTTCGGAGGTCGCCAGGGTCATGTTGGCCACTGCGCCGCCGTTCGGCATGTAACGGACTTCCGGGTCCTGGCCCAGATTCCCGACCAGAATTACTTTGTTTACGCCTCTGCTGGCCATGAGCACTCTCCTGATGATTGATTTTTACACAGTATAAACGAGTAAGTTTAACACGCTGAGTCCGAAACCACACCCGTGTTGATTAGTGCGTATTGTATTCCAGAATTGGCCTTTCGATCGACCTTGTTGCATTCGTATACTGGATATTCATTCAGGTTTTTTTGTGTCATAATTATGCGTTTCGACCTGGCTGTGCCGGTTTTTTGCGCGTTCGGTCACAAAATCGCCCGCAAAAATCCCCTGGCAGGCACGGTGTATCATCAAGACGGGAAGTGTAAATGGACAATATCGAAGTTCGTGGTGCTCGAACCCATAATCTCAAAAACATCAACCTGATTATCCCGCGTGACAAGCTGATCGTCGTCACCGGCCTGTCCGGTTCAGGCAAGTCCTCGCTGGCTTTTGATACGCTGTATGCCGAAGGGCAGCGCCGCTACGTCGAGTCGCTCTCCGCCTATGCACGCCAGTTCCTTTCGCTGATGGAAAAACCGGACGTCGACCACATCGAAGGTCTGTCGCCGGCGATCTCCATCGAGCAGAAATCCACCTCGCATAACCCGCGGTCCACGGTCGGCACCATCACCGAGATCCACGACTACCTGCGCCTGCTGTTCGCCCGCGTCGGCGAGCCGCGCTGCCCGGATCACCACGTGCCGCTGGCGGCGCAGACCGTCAGCCAGATGGTCGACAACGTGCTCAGCCAGCCGGAAGGCAAGCGCCTGATGCTGCTGGCGCCGGTGGTGAAAGACCGCAAGGGCGAACACACCAAGACGCTGGAAAACCTGGCCACCCAGGGCTATATCCGCGCGCGCATCGACGGCGAAGTGTGCGATCTGTCCGATCCGCCGAAGCTGGAGCTGCAGAAGAAACACACCATCGAAGTGGTGGTCGACCGCTTCAAGGTGCGCGAAGACATGGCGCAGCGCCTGGCGGAATCCTTCGAGACCGCGCTGGAGCTGTCCGGCGGCACCGCCGTGGTGGCCGATATGGACGACGAAAAGGCCGAGGAGCTGCTGTTCTCCGCCAACTTCGCCTGCCCGATCTGCGGCTACAGCATGCGTGAACTCGAGCCGCGCCTGTTTTCGTTCAACAACCCGGCCGGCGCCTGCCCAACCTGTGACGGCCTGGGCGTGCAGCAGTTCTTCGATCCGGAGCGCGTGGTGCAGAACCCCGAGCTGTCGCTGGCCGGCGGCGCGATCCGCGGCTGGGATCGCCGCAACTTCTATTACTTCCAGATGCTGCGCTCGCTGGCGGAGCACTACCAGTTCGACGTCGAGGCGCCGTTCAACAGCCTGAGCGCCAACGTGCAGAAGGCGGTGCTGAGCGGCTCCGGCAAGGAGTCGATCGAATTCAAATACATCAACGATCGCGGCGACACCACGGTGCGCCGCCATCCGTTCGAAGGCGTGCTGCACAACATGGAGCGCCGCTACAAGGAGACCGAATCCAGCGCGGTGCGCGAAGAGCTGGCCAAGTTCATCAGCAACCGCCCCTGCGCCTCGTGCCACGGCACCCGCCTGCGCGAAGAGGCGCGCAACGTGTTCGTCGAAGACACCACGCTGCCGGAAATCTCCGATCTGAGCATCGGCCACGCAATGAGCTTCTTCCAGAACATGAAGCTCAGCGGCCAGCGCGCCAAAATTGCCGAAAAAGTGCTGAAAGAGATTGGCGATCGCCTGAAGTTCCTGGTGAACGTCGGCCTGAACTACCTGTCGCTGTCGCGTTCGGCGGAAACCCTGTCCGGCGGCGAAGCGCAGCGCATCCGTTTGGCCAGCCAGATCGGCGCCGGCCTGGTGGGCGTGATGTACGTGCTGGATGAGCCGTCGATCGGCCTGCACCAGCGCGACAACGAACGCCTGCTGGAAACCCTGATCCACCTGCGCAACCTGGGCAACACGGTGATCGTGGTGGAACATGACGAAGACGCCATTCGCGCCGCCGACCACGTGATCGACATCGGCCCCGGCGCCGGCGTGCACGGCGGCCAGGTGGTGGCGGAAGGCACGGTGGAAGACATCATGGCGCAGCCGGACTCGCTGACCGGCCAGTTCCTCAGCGGCAAGCGCGAAATCGCCATTCCCGCGCGGCGGGTGCCGGCCGATCCGACCAAGGTGCTGAAGCTGAGCGGCGCGCGCGGCAACAACCTGAAAGACGTGACGCTGACGCTGCCGGTCGGCCTGTTTACCTGCATCACCGGGGTATCCGGCTCCGGCAAATCGACGCTGATCAACGATACGCTGTTCCCGATCGCCCAGCGCCAGCTCAACGGCGCCACCATCGCCGAGCCGGCGCCGTTCCGCGAAGTCACCGGCCTGGAACACTTCGACAAGGTGATCGACATCGATCAGAGCCCGATCGGCCGTACGCCGCGCTCCAACCCGGCCACCTACACCGGCATCTTCACCCCGGTGCGCGAGCTGTTCGCCGGCGTGCCGGAATCGCGCAGCCGCGGCTACAACCCGGGCCGCTTCAGCTTCAACGTCAAGGGCGGCCGCTGCGAAGCCTGCCAGGGCGACGGGGTGATCAAAGTGGAAATGCACTTCCTGCCGGACATCTACGTGCCGTGCGACCAGTGCAAGGGCAAGCGCTATAACCGCGAAACGCTGGAAGTGAAGTACAAGGGCAAGAGCATCCACGAAGTGCTGGAGATGACCATCGAAGAGGCGCGCGACTTCTTCGACGCGGTGCCGGCGCTGGCGCGCAAGCTGCAAACCCTGATAGACGTCGGGCTGTCGTACATTCGTCTCGGCCAGTCGGCCACCACGCTGTCCGGCGGCGAGGCGCAGCGCGTCAAGCTGGCGCGCGAGCTGTCAAAACGCGGTACCGGCCAGACGCTGTACATCCTCGACGAGCCGACCACCGGCCTGCACTTCGCCGATATCCAGCAGCTGCTGGCGGTGCTGCATCAGCTGCGCGACCAGGGCAACACCATCGTGGTGATTGAGCACAACCTCGACGTGATCAAAACCGCGGACTGGATCGTCGATCTGGGGCCGGAAGGCGGCAGCGGCGGCGGTGAGATCCTGGTCTCCGGCACGCCGGAAACCGTGGCCGACTGCGAAGCTTCGCATACCGCGCGCTTCCTCAAGCCGCTGCTGAACAAGTAACCCCCTGCGCGGCGGGCCGTCTCTCCGGCGGCCCGCCCGCTTGCCGATTTCGCGCACATTGAACAGAAACAGGCAAGATTTCGACATTTTCAGGCATTTCCCTCCCCGCTCGCTCCTTTTATCATCAATGTTCCCTCGGCGGCCGCCGGCATTATTCAGGCCGCGTCTCACCGGCATTCTGCTGCCGGCGATGCCTTATCCCCCATCCACAGATGACTGGAGTGACCATGAACATTACGCATGCCTATGCCGCGCATGACGCGAAGTCTGCGCTGGTGCCTTTCGATTATCAGCCGCGCGCCCTGCGCGACCACGATGTGCAAATCAAGGTGTTGTTCTGCGGCGTCTGCCACTCGGACCTGCATCAGGCCCGCAACGAATGGAGCAATACCCTCTACCCGGTGGTGCCTGGCCATGAAATTGTCGGCCGCGTCAGCGCCGTCGGCAGCCATGTCTCGGCTTATCAGGTCGGCGATTTGGTCGGCGTGGGCTGCATGGTGGATTCGTGCCGCAGCTGTCCGAGCTGCGAGGAAGGGCTGGAGCAATACTGCGAAAACGGCTTTACCGGCACCTATAACGGCCAGGATCGCCAGACCGGCGCCGTGACCTACGGCGGCTACTCCACCGATATGGTGGTGGACCAGGACTTCGTGCTGCGGGTGCCGGCCAACCTCGATCCGGCCGGCGTCGCGCCGCTGCTGTGCGCCGGCATCACCACCTATTCGCCGCTGCGCCAGTGGGGCGCGGGCCCGGGGAAAAAGGTCGGTATCGTCGGCCTGGGCGGGCTGGGGCACATGGGGGTCAAGCTGGCGCGGGCGATGGGCGCGCACGTGGTGCTGTTCACCACTTCGCCGTCGAAAATCGAAGACGCCAAGCGCCTGGGCGCCCATGAGGTGGTGATTTCCCGCAATCAGGAAGAGATGGCGCAGCACGCCAACAGCTTCGACTTCATCCTCAATACGGTGGCGGCCCAGCACGACCTCAATCCGTTCCTCAACCTGCTGCGCCGCGACGGCACCCTGACGCTGGTCGGCGCGCCGGAGCACGACCATCCGTCGCCGCAGGTGTTCAACCTGATCATGAAGCGCCGCCGCATCGCCGGCTCGCTGATCGGCGGCATTGCGGAAACCCAGGAGATGCTGGACTTCTGCGGCCAGCACGGCATCACCTCGGACATCGAGCTGATCCCGATGCAGCAGATCAACCAGGCCTATGAACGCATGCTGAAAAGCGACGTGAAATACCGCTTCGTGGTGGATATCGACTCCCTGCGGGCGTAACGCCAACGGGCGCCCGCTGCGGCGCCCGTTTTTTTACAGCTGCTTGATGACCCGCGCCGGGTTGCCGCCCACCACGCAGTTGGCCGGCACGTCTTTGGTCACCACCGCTCCGGACGCCACCACCACGTTATCCCCCAGCGTCACCCCCGGGTTGATCACCGCCCGGCCGCCGATCCACACGTTATCGCCAATCCTCACCGGCTTGCCGAATTCCGCCCCGCCGACGCGGGTCTCGGCGTCCAGCGGATGGGTGGCGGTGTAGATATGCACCCCCGGCGCCAGCAGGCAGTTATCGCCGATATGCACTTCGCACACGTCGAGGATCACGCAGTCGAAATTGGCGTAGAAGTTCTTGCCCAGATAAATGTTGTAGCCGTAGTCGCAGCGGAAGGTCGGTTCGACAGTGCCGCCCTGATACCGGCCCAGCAGCTCCCCCAGCCAGCGTTTGCGCTGCTCGCCCTCTTCCGGCGACGAGTGGTTGTAATGGTGCACCAGCTGGCGCGCCCGCTGGCGTTCGCTGCGCAGCAGCTCGTCCCCGGCGTCATACAGCTCGCCGGCAATCATCCTGCGTTTTTCTTCGCTCATGCTCATTCGCGGCATCCTTTTTTCAGGCCGATTATCCGTGCATCAGCCTAACTTTTTCGCTGAGCCAATAAAACGGGAACGTTCCCAATACCGATCGGCGATCACAATTTCAGCGGCAAACAGAGGAAATGGGATCAGGCGCGCAGCTCCTGGCGCACATGTTCGGGCAACCCTGCCAGCACCAGCTGGTAGGAACTGTCTATCAGGGTATAAAACTGCGAATTCGGCAGATTGCCGTCGAGAAACACCGTATTCCAGTGCGCTTTGTTCAGGCCGGCGCAGGCGACGATCTCCGGGTGATGCTCGCGCAGGCTTTCCGCCAGCTCCGGGCTGGACTTTACCGCCAGCGCCGGCCGCCCCTGCACTTCGCACACCATGGCGAACATCACGTCGCCAACCTTGATCTGGCTGGCCTGCCACTGGTTCTGGTCGCTCTGTTGCGCGCCCGGCTTCGCCATGCAGTATTCCAGCAATGCTGTGTTATTCATCGGGTTACTCCCCCTGTAACGTGGCCACAATACGGCGTGATCCGCCGTGGATGCGGTGCTCCCCCAGCCAAATGCCCTGCCATGTGCCCAGCATCAGCCGCCCGTGGCTAACCGGCAGCGTCAAGGTCGCGCCCAGCAACGAGGATTTGATGTGCGCCGGCATGTCGTCCGGCCCTTCGTAGTCATGCTGATAGGGTGCGTTTTCCGGCACCTGACGCAGGAAATGCTGCTCCATATCGGCTCGCACCGTGGGATCGCAGTTCTCGTTGAGCGTCAGCGAGGCCGAGGTATGCTGCAACAACAGATGCAGCAGGCCGGTTTGCAGGCGGTGTAAGTGGGTTAACTGGTCGACTATCTCTTCGGTAACCAGATGAAAACCACGCGCTTTAGCGCTGAGGATAAGCGTTTGCTGATGCCACATGAGTGAGCGCCCCTCAATCAGTATATTCTCTATCCGGTTTGCGGCAACTGCGGCGGCAAACCGACAACAAAAAAGGAGCGATATCGCTATCGCTCCTTTGCGAACTTCGGTTAACCCTAACAGGCTTTACTGCACTGCGGCAAATGCCTCGGCCACCTGGTGCACGTTGTTGTGGTTCAGGCCGGCGACGCACATGCGGCCGCTGTGGATCAGATAGACGCCAAACTCATCGCGCAGGCGATCGACCTGCGCCGCGCTGAAGCCGGTGTAGCTAAACATGCCGCGCTGTTCCAGCAGGTAGTCGAAGTTGCGCTGCGGCAGCGCGCTTTTCAACGCCTCCACCAGCGTTTTGCGCATTTCGAGGATGCGGGTGCGCATGTTTTCCACTTCGTCCAGCCACTGGGCTTTCAGCTGCGCGTCGTTCAACACCTTGGCCACCACCTGCGCGCCGAAGTTCGGCGGGCTGGAGTAGTTGCGGCGCACGGTCGCCTTCAGCTGGCCCAGCACGCGGCCGGCCGCCTCTTCGCTTTCGCACACCACCGACAGGCCGCCGACGCGCTCGCCGTACAGCGAGAAGATTTTCGAGAACGAGTTGCTCACCAGGCACGGCAGGCCCGCCGCGGCGATGGCGCGAATGGCGTAGGCGTCCTGATCCATGCCGCCGCCAAAGCCCTGATAGGCGATGTCGAGGAACGGGATCAGCGCGCGATCGGCAATCACCTTGACCACCTCGTCCCATTGGGCGGCGGTCAGATCGGAGCCGGTCGGGTTGTGGCAGCACGGGTGCAGCAGCGCAATGCTGTGCTGCGGCAGCTGCCGCAAGGCGCTCAGCATGGCGTCGAACTTCACGCCCAGGCTTTCGGCGTCGAAGTACGGGTAGGTGTTCACCTTGAAGCCGGCGCCGCCGAAGATGGCGACGTGGTTTTCCCAGGTCGGGTCGCTGACCCACACCTGCGAATCCGGGAAATAGCTTTTCAGGAAGTCGGCGCCCACTTTCAACGCGCCGGAGCCGCCGACGGTCTGAATGGTGGCGATGCGCCCCTGCTGCAGCATCGGGTGCTGCGCGCCGAACAGCAGCTGCTGGATGGCGGTGCGGTAAGGCTGCAGGCCTTCCATCGGCAGATACACCGACGCGCCGTGCTCGACGCTGTTCAGCTGCGCTTCCGCCGCGGCGACCGCCCGCATCTGCGGGATGACGCCCTGCTCGTTGTAGTACAGACCGATACTCAGGTTCACCTTGTGCGCACGCGGGTCTTTTTTGAATTTTTCCATCAGCGACAGAATAGGATCGCCGGCATAGGCGTCAACGTTCTGGAACACGGGGTTATTCTCCTGGATTAGGGTGGTTTGGGCACAGCGTTACGTTCCTAATATAGACGCAAAACCGCCTGCGGTTTTAGCTTTATCTCGCCACCGGCAACAAACCGTTTTCCTTGATCCTGTTCAGCACCACCGCCGTTTTGATATGCGCCACGCTTTTGTGCTGCGACAGCGTCTGGCTGATGAAATCGCTCAGCGCCGGCAGATCCGCCACCGCCACCTTCAGCAGGTAGTCGGCGTCGCCGGTGGTTTTGTAGGCGTCAAGGACCGCGTCCACCTCTTCCAGCATCTGATGAAAACTGTCGATCTGCTCCTGCGCGTGGGTGATCAGGCTGACCTCGATCAGCCCCACCAGGCCCAGCCCGACCGCTTCCGGCGCCAGGCGCGCATGGTAGCCGCGGATCAGCTGCGCCTGCTCCAGGCTGATGCGCCGCCGCGAACATTGCGAAGCCGACAACCCCACCAGCTCGCTCAGCTCCTGATTGGTCAGACGGCCGTTGGCCTGTAACAGCGTCAGGATTTTCATATCAAAATCGTCAATGTTGTACATAGCCACCTGTAAACTGTGTTAATAAATGTTGACGTTACAGCCTATCAGTTTTTTTGCCGTTGCCGGCATCACACCGTGGCGCTTACGCCGCGTACAGCAGCAACGCCGGGCATTTTCGCCGGTTAATGGCATAAAAGACGGGTAATTCATGCAAGCAAACAACAATTAACGGCTAAGTAACGCATAAAACCACGAATGTATAAAAAGGAAGCCTGATGAAAAAGCTACTCCCTCTCGCTCTGCTGGTCGCCGCCGGGAGCGCCAGCGCCCAATCCCATCTGGACAAGGTGGTGCAGCAAAAAACGCTGGAAGTCTGCACCACCGGCGACTACAAGCCCTACACCTTCCTGCAGGAGGACGGCAGCTACCGGGGCATCGATATCGACATGGCCGAATCGCTGGCCAAAAGCCTGGGCGCCAAGGTGAAGTGGGTGAAAACCAGCTGGAAAACCCTGACCCCGGACTTCGTCTCCGGCAAGTGCGACATCGCCATGGGCGGCATCTCGGTAACGCTGGAGCGGCAAAAGCAGGTGTTCTTCGCCGACAAGCTGGATACCGACGGCAAGATCCCGCTGGTGCGCTGCACCGACGTGAAGAAATACCGCACTATCGAGCAGATCAACAGGCCGTCGGTGCGCCTGCTGGAGCCGGCGGGCGGCACCAACGAAGCCTTTGTGCACGCCTATCTGCCGAAAGCCAAGCTGACGCTGACCCACGATAACGTCGGTATTTTCCAACAGCTGGTGGACCGCAAGGCGGACGTGATGATCACCGACGCCTCCGAGGCGCTGTATCAGCAGAAACGTTATCCGAAGCTGTGCGCGGTCAACCCCAAGAAGCCGATGCAATACGGCGAGAAGGCCTACATGCTGCCGCGCGACGATTTGAGCTGGAAACTGTATGTGGATCAGTGGCTGCACCTGGCCAAGGCGACCGGCGAGTATCAGAAAATTATCGATAAATGGCTGGCGGCGAACAAGTGACGCCGTGATGAGCGGGGCCGGCGCAAACCGGCCCCGGCGGCGGCTCAATCGCCGATGTATTCCATCGCCACGCGCTGCGTCAGCTTGGTGATCAGTTCGTAGGCGCTGATGCCGGTACAGGCGGCGATGCGCTCGACCGGCAGCTCTCTGCCCCACAGCACCGCCTCATCGCCGACCTTGTCGCCGGCGTCCGGCCCGAGATCGACCGAGATCATGTCCATCGACACCCGCCCGACGATCGGCACTTCGCGCCCGTTCAGCCACACCGGCGTGCCGGTTGGCGCGCTGCGCGGATAGCCGTCGCCATAGCCCATCGCCACCACCCCCAATCGGGTGTCGCGCTGGCTCACCCAGGTGCCGCCGTAACCGACCGACTCGCCGGCCTGGTGCTCGCGCACCGCAATCAGGCTGGACTTCAGCGTCATCGCAGGCTGCAGCCGGTACTGGCTGCCGCTGGCGCTCTCCAGCGGCGAAACGCCATACAGAATAATACCCGGACGCACCCACTCGTTATGCGCGTCCGGCCACAGCAGGGTGCCGCCGGAAGCGGCGATCGAGCGCTGCCCCGGCTTGCCGCGGGCAAACTGTTCGAAGCAGGCGATTTGTTTCAGGGTAGCGTCAGACTCCGGCTCGTCGGCGCGGCTGAAGTGGCTCATGATGTTGACCGGCTGCGCCACGTTGCGGCAGGCGCACAGGCGCCGGTAAAACGCCTCCGCCTGCTCGGGGCGCACGCCCAGGCGATGCATGCCGGTATCCAGCTTCATCCACACCGGCACCGGGCGCGCCAGTTCGGCCCGCTCCAGCGCTTCCAGCTGTTCGATGCTGTGCACCGCGGTGTCGATGTTGTTCGCCACCAGCACCGGCAGGTCCTCGGCGGAGAAGAAGCCTTCCAGCAGCAGGATCGGTTTGACGATGCCGCCGGAGCGCAGCATCAGCGCTTCGCCGATGCGCGCCACGCCGTAGCAGTCGGCGTCTTGCAGGGTATGGGCCGTTTCCAGCAGGCCGTGTCCATAAGCGTTTGCTTTCACAACGGCAATCAGGCGGCTTTGCGGCGCCTGGCGGCGCACCTGTTGCAGATTGTGTCGCAGAGCGCGGCGGTCGATTACAGCGGTTGCCGCTTTCATTTCAGTTCCTTAACGGGTTATTCGTCATCGTATTGCGGCCCCGCGTAGTTGTCGAAGCGCGACCACTGGCCGTTAAAGGTAAGGCGCACGGTGCCGATCGGGCCATTACGCTGCTTACCCAAAATAATTTCAGCGATGCCTTTCAGATCGCTGTTCTCGTGATAAACCTCGTCACGGTAGATGAACATGATCAGGTCGGCGTCCTGCTCGATCGAGCCGGACTCACGCAGGTCGGAGTTGACCGGGCGCTTATCGGCGCGCTGCTCCAGGCTACGGTTCAGCTGCGACAGCGCCACCACCGGCACCTGCAGCTCTTTCGCCAGCGCCTTCAGCGAACGGGAAATTTCGGCGATCTCCAGCGTACGGTTGTCGGACAAGGCCGGCACGCGCATCAGCTGCAGGTAGTCGATCATGATCAGGCTGAGGCCGTCGTGTTCGCGGAAAATGCGGCGCGCGCGGGAACGCACTTCGGTTGGCGTCAGGCCGGAGGAGTCGTCGATGTACATGTTGCGCTTCTCCAGCAGGATGCCCATGGTGCTGGAAATACGCGCCCAGTCCTCGTCATCGAGCTGGCCGGTACGGATGCGCGTCTGATCGACGCGCGACAGCGACGCCAGCATACGCATCATGATCTGGTTGCCGGGCATCTCGAGGCTGAAGATCAGCACCGGCTTTTCCTGCGTCATCGCCGCATGTTCGCACAGGTTCATGGCGAAGGTGGTTTTACCCATCGACGGGCGGGCGGCGACGATGATCAGGTCGGATTTTTGCAGGCCGGCGGTTTTCTTGTTGAGGTCCTGATAGCCGGTATCCACCCCCGTCACGCCGTCGTGCGGCTGCTGATACAGCTGTTCGATGCGCGAAACGGTGTCTTCCAGGATGCGTTCGATGCCCTTCGGGCCTTCGTCCTTGCTGGCGCGGTTTTCGGCAATCTGGAAAACCCGCGACTCCGCCAGATCGAGCAAGTCTTCGCTGCTGCGCCCCTGCGGATCGTAACCGGCGTCGGCGATCTCGTTGGCCACCGAGATCATCTCGCGCACCACCGCGCGTTCGCGCACGATGTCGGCATAGGCGCCGATGTTGGCGGCGCTCGGGGTGTTTTTCGACAGCTCGGCCAGATAGGCGAAGCCGCCGACCGAATCCAGCTCGCCCTTCTGCTCCAGCGATTCGGACAGGGTGATCAGATCTATGGGCTTGCTCATTTCCAGCAGCCGCTGCATCTCGGTAAAGATCAGGCGGTGCGGACGGCTGAAGAAGTCGTTGGCGACCACGCGTTCGGCCACGTTATCCCAGCGTTCGTTGTCCAGCATCAAACCGCCCAACACCGACTGCTCGGCCTCCAGCGAATGCGGCGGCATCTTCAGCCCTTCCATCTGGCGATCTCGTGGCCGTTCTCTGGCTTCGTCAGCGTTGGTTCTGTTGGTTGGTTTTTTTCCTGCCATGAAGCGTATTCTTTATCCGGTTGCGAATGAAGGATCCTGACGCGAGAGTATACGTGATTTTTATTCGTGATTCCCGCGGCATAACCGATGCAAAAAAGGTATTGAACCCGGCGCGGGCGAACTGGATCTCCGATACTAAAAAGAATAGGGTGAAATCAGACACTCCAACGAGGTAACGACATGGCAAAGCGCATTCAATTCTCCGCCACCGGCGGGCCGGAAGTGCTGCAATACGTTGATTTCACGCCGCGCGATCCGGCAGCCGGCGAGGTGCAGGTCGAGAATAAGGCGATCGGCATCAACTACATCGACACCTACGTGCGCAGCGGCCTGTACGCCCCCGCCAGCCTGCCGAGCGGGCTGGGCACCGAGGCCGCCGGCGTGGTGGTCAAGGTCGGCGCCGGCGTCAGCGCGGTAAAACCGGGCGACCGGGTGGTGTACGCCCAGTCGGCGCTCGGCGCCTACAGCGAGATCCACAACGTGCCGGAGGAAAAAGTGGCGCTCTTGCCGCACAACCTGAGCTTTGAGCAGGGCGCCGCCGCCTTCCTGAAAGGGCTGACGGTGCACTATCTGCTGCGCCAGACTCACGAAGTGCAGCCGGGCGAAGTGTTCCTGTTCCATGCCGCGGCCGGCGGCGTCGGGCTGATCGCCTGCCAGTGGGCCAAGGCGCTCGGCGCCCGCTTGATCGGCAGCGTCGGCTCGGACGAAAAGGCCGCGCTCGCCAAACAGGCCGGCGCCTGGGCGACCATCAACTACCATAAGGAAGATATCGCCCAGCGAGTGGCCGAGCTGACGCAGGGCGAGAAAGTCGGCGTGGTGTACGACTCGGTAGGGAAAAGCACCTGGCAGGCCTCGCTCAACAGCCTCAAGCGCCGCGGCCTGATGGTCAGCTTCGGCAACGCCTCCGGCCCGGTGACCGGCGTCGATCTGGCGCTGTTGAACCAGAAAGGCTCGCTGTACGTCACCCGTCCTTCCCTCAACGGCTATATCACCAACCGCGCCGAGCTGCAGTACGCCAGCAATGAGCTGTTCTCGCTGATCGGCAGCGGCGCCATCAAGGTGGAAGTGAAGGAACAGCAGAAATTCGCGCTGGCCGACGCGCAACGCGCGCACCAGGTGCTGGAAAGCCGCAGCACCAGCGGCTCCAGCCTGTTGATCCCCTGATTGCCGCCAAAAGAAAAGGGCTCCGTAAGGAGCCCTTTCTGTTACTGCGCTTTGTAGGGGTAGAGCAGAGTCCGCCAGAGACAGGGGGTTGCTTCGGCAACGCTATTATTGGATTGTCTCTCGCGGTGATGAAATCGGTCGCATCACTGCATCGGCGATTATCCTAACAGCCCCCCAACGCAAAAAACACGCTTTATGTGCCACCCGCGCGGTTAAAACTGCCAAGCTGTGATCGCCGCCGCATTAGTCATGCCGCCGTTACCTGAATTTCATCGTGACTGTCTGATTGTTAGACAAAAATCAGTAGCGCCTGATCGGGGACTTCTGCATCGAACGGTAGATCCACACGCCCACCACCGCCAGGATCAGCCAGGGCAGCAGCTTGAAAACCATAGCGAACAGCCCGCCAAGCAGCATGAAGGCCGCCGCCGCCAACAGCGCGGCCAACACGCCCAGCAGCGAAATGCCGGTCACCATCAGCATCACCACAAAGCCAACGAGAAAGAAGAGTTCTAACATGATTGCTCCTTCGCAACGCAACGTATCTGCTGAGTTATTACAAGAAGCGTGCCAGAACGGCGTAAAATATAACTCATTGAAATATTTGGATAGGCATACAGCAAGACGCTGAATGCCTGGCGAGAAAGACTAACTGTTAGTCAAATTCTTTAGGGGTTATGCCACCTCGGTACGCGGCAGGCGCACCAGATCCAGCGCCGCTTCCACTACCCGCACGTCGGCACCCGGCTTGTGGGCGTTCTCGCTCAGGTGGCGACGCCACTGGCGCGCGCCCGGCACGCCCTGGAACAGGCCGAGGATATGGCGGGTGATATGGCCCAGATAGGTGCCGTTGGACAGCTCGCGCTCGATGTACGGGTACAGCGATTCGATAATCGCCACGCTGTCCTGCACTTCGCTCCGCGCGCCGAACAGTTCGCTGTCGACCCGCGCCAAAATGCCCGGGTTCTGGTAAGCCTCGCGGCCCATCATCACGCCGTCCAGGTGCTGCAGGTGCTGCCGCGCCTCTTCCAGCGTCTTCACGCCGCCGTTGATGGCGATGGTCAGCGCCGGGAAGTCGCGCTTCAGCCGGTACACCCGCGGGTAGTCCAGCGGCGGCACTTCGCGGTTCTCTTTCGGGCTGAGGCCAGAGAGCCAGGCCTTGCGCGCATGGATGGTGAACATGTCGCATTCGCCGCGGCCGGCGACGGTGGCAATGAAATCGCACAGGAACTCATAGCTGTCCTGCTCGTCGATGCCGATGCGCGTCTTGACCGTGACCGGGATCGACACCGCATCGCGCATCGCCTTGATGCAGTCGGCGACCAGCGTCGCCTGGCCCATCAGGCAGGCGCCGAACATGCCGTTCTGCACCCGGTCGGACGGGCAGCCGACGTTGAGGTTGATCTCGTCATAGCCGCGCTGTTCAGCCAATTTGGCGCAGTGCGCCAGCGCCGCCGGATCGCTGCCGCCCAGCTGCAGCGCCACCGGATGCTCTTCTTCGCTGTAAGCCAGGTAGTCGCCCTTGCCGTGGATAATCGCGCCGGTGGTCACCATCTCGGTGTACAGCAGCGTTTCCTTGGTCAGCAGGCGGTGGAAGTAACGGCAATGACGGTCGGTCCAGTCGAGCATCGGCGCGATGGAAAAGCGGTGCGGCGGGAGTTCACGCGCTATATCGGGTGTGGCGCCCGCTGCGCCTACATTCAATTCTGTTTTATTCTGGTGCATTCGGTAACCAAATAGTATATTTTCACTTTGTCAGCACCCCATACAGCACCCCATTCAAATGGGGACCCGGAACAGACAAAGGATTATCGATGGCATACTATAGCATAGAAAAGCGACAGCGCGCCGACGGGACAATGCGCTATCGCTGCACTGTTGGCGTAAAGCAAGGCGGCAAATACATCTACAGGGAGAGCCAGACATTCGGGCGCCACCAGCTCGCGAAAACGTGGGGTGCCGGAAGGGTAGCCAAGATTGAAGCCGAAGGGGTGCCGGGGGAAGAAAAATCAGATGAAATTACGGTTGGTGAGCTGCTCAGGAAGTACATCAACGATCCGGCACTAGGTGGCCGCGCAGGGAGAACAAAAACTTACGTCCTGAATATGCTGGTTGATTGCGATATAGCAAACGTAAAATTGCATGACCTGCAGGAACACCACATTATTGAACATTGCCGTGACAGAGCGGCCGCCGGAGCCGGACCCGCAACAGTGGCACACGACCTCAGCTATCTATCATCAGTGCTATCAAGCGCAAAACCAATATACGGCATAGACTACGCGCGTAACCCTGCTGCTGATGCCAGGCCGTTGGCGCTAAACATGGGCTTAGTAGGTAAATCAAAGCGACGCAATCGCCGGCCGGCATCCGATGAGCTGGATAGGCTTCTTGGGGAGCTGGCGAAACGATCGCAGAAGCGACAGGCAATTATCCCATACGTTGACATTCTCAATTTTTCTATCCTTTCGTGCATGCGAATCGGCGAGGTTTGCCGACTGCGCTGGGACGACGTAAACAACGAACAGCGCGCAGTTCTGGTTCGCGACAGAAAAGACCCCCGCAAGAAAACCGGCAATCACATGATCGTTCCGTTGCTCGGCGACGCATGGACGATACTGCAGGCACAACCGAAGAAAGGTGACCTGATATTCCCTTACAACTCAAAATCAGTTAGCTCTGGCTTCCAAGCCGTCAGAAATAAGCTGGGTATAAAAGATTTGAGATATCACGATATGCGGCGCGAGGCTGCGAGCCGTTTATTTGAGGCGGGGTTTAGTATAGAAGAAGTAGCGCAAGTGACGGGGCATAAGAACCTGAACATTCTCTGGCAGGTATACACAGAGCTATACCCGAAATCGCTGCATGAGAAATTTGACCAACTGCAGGCAGCCAGGGGTAAGTAAGAGCAACCTCTTTACAAAGTGGTTGACATATCAAAAATCCATGTTAATAAAAACAATCATTATCGTAACTATGTGATTTTAATAATTTTTAAGTTCTGCATTTAAGCACGCACTGTGATATCATTGTTCTTAACAAGAATAACTGTAAATTCATACAGCCTTTATCCGAGAGTACCAGCTTTTGGATTAGGTTTATTTTGTCTAAATAAATACCAAAGGAGGCTCAGATGGCATACCCAACCATTGCTGTTGCTAACGCCTTCATTGAGAGGGCGATGAGGGGACAACTACCTGATTTGGACCCTATGAAACTACAGAAGCTCATGTTTTATGCCCAATCTTGGCATCTGAAGATTTACAATGAACCACTTGTAGATGACTTCTTTGCGAAGTGGCCATATGGTCCCGTAATCCCATCGCTTTATCATGAAGTAAAGCATTATAAATACAATAGTATCAATGCATTAATAAGCAACCTTGAGAGCAATGGGTGGACACAGAGTGTGGTAACTCCAACTGTTCCAGCAAGCGATCAAAGAACGAACGAGCTTCTAGATAAAATTTGCAGCGTTTACGGCTCCCTTAGAGCAACACAGCTTTCTTACCTCACACATCAGCCAGGAACGGCTTGGAGTGAGACCAGAGAAGAAGGTTCAGTGATATCTAATGACCTAATGAAAGAACGGATTCAGTAGGGCTAGCTTAATGTCTGCATCAATAGATGATATTGGAAAGGGAAAACCCAGGCCAGAGGATATACCGGACTGGGTTCCCGACTCTTCTTCCCCGATAAGCCCTGAGCCTAAATCTCAAAAGCACCCATCGCTTATCAACGAAGACGTTTTAGACCGACAGGCTGACAGGGCCCTAAGAGTTAAATTTGGAGACAAAGCCTATAAAGTTGCTCGTAAGAGCCTCTATGGGTGGTGCTGGCTGTTAGCGATTTATGCCGCATTTAAGTTTAGGTTCGACAAAGAACTATTCTCAGATAACGTGCTAATAGCAATTACTTCTGCAGTTACGCTTAATGTTTTTGCTGCTTTCCTTGGTGTAATTAGAGGTCTTTTCCCTGCCTCAAAAACCCCAAAAGAATAGCTCCACTTCCTTGTTGAGATGCTGCCCCTGCCGATGTTCAACCCACACGAACACTACGAGGCCGGCGATGGGGCAGCAGATCCTAGATAGGGTCAGCGTTTAAACTTTCAAGTCCTCGCAGTGATCAGTTGATGGCTGTATTGACGGTTTATCATACCCGTCTATGCTTTTTAGCAAGGGCAGCTATAGCCCGCATATACCTACCTGATAGCCCCGGTGTCGTGTCCGGGCTTTTTTTTGCCTGCAATACACTCATCTATACAACTTGATCGATTTAAACGATCGATACCTAAAAACCGATCTATACAACCAATTGTTATTTTACATACAAATCGTGTAATCATTGAGCACATACCAACTACAACAGCACCAGGGAATCCCCTCACTGCGCCCATGCCTGCACCGCATGGGCTTTTTATTAACGGCAGGAACAGCATGAATACCTTCATAAAAGCATTCGTTCGACTCGGCGCCGCTGTGTCTGCGCTTTCCCTTATCTCTGGGTTCACCCGCTGGCCCGAGGTCATGTTCATCTATAACTTCGTGATGTTAGCCATCTGGGTGCATGCAGAGTGGGACTGGCATCGAAAATGACTAATAGCCGGGAGATATCTCCCGGCGCCCATCACTAAACGACCACACCATACGTGTTTTTGAAGTAACGCTGAGAACGGCCGTATTGAACCTTCAGCTCATCCAAAGATAACACCCGGTCATAAATCAACACTTCAGCAACAGCCAGTCCTGTATTGGGACTTGAAGGTGGCACCGGTGGTAAGTTTGGATTGCGCCAGGTGATAATGCGATAGAAGCTTTCCGCCTCCTTTTCCGTCACCGAACGTTCGGCCAGATTCGCGCCTTCGGCGAGTGTTGCCGGGATAATGTCAGCGCTGGCAGAAGGTACATATAAGCCGCCCTGGTTACCTGCGCCATCAACAGTGACAGCAGTAAATACAAAGTTGTTACGGCTTGAAGTCGCCTCAGAAGGCCCCGCCGCCGTACCATACAGTTTTTCATTATAAGCTTTACCGCCAATACTCAATGAACGCCGGCGAAGTGCGTCCACTGATACATCCGTAATGGCAATGCCTTCCCCGTTTGCCGAGGCCGACTGCACAATGTTCCCTACGGGGTAACCGAACGTATTCACATCAGCAGCCTGGCGGTACACCGCAATCATGGTGCGCTGCAGTCCGTCCGGTACATCGGTAATAAAGCCGTTGTCTTTATCGCCAGTCACAAAGAACGTGTTAAATACTGGCGTACCGACAGCCTTTAACGTGTGTCCGTTACCAGACAGATCGGAGAAACCATCCCCAAAACGCCATCCAGCCATCAGGCCCGACACCGTGGCAAACGGCTCAAACAGCGGTGGTAATGTTGGGTTCTTAATTTCCATATCCAGATTGCGAATAATCGTTGTCATTTCGTTACCTTACTTAAAAAATTACGCACCAGTTGTGCAGTTTGCGCAAAACACCTGCGCTGTCTGTGTAGCTTTCGCCCGGTAAATCCCCTTCGCTATCGCGCAGGTTGCCGCGCGGCCCCGTCGTTCTGCCGTTCGTCAGCGGATCACCTGCCTTGCCCCATCCGTAAGTGACGATTTCGCTATCGCGCAGTGGCCGTGAGGTCGTGATCCGCACACGGTCATGACCGGCAATATCGACAGCAGTAATAATGTCGATGACATCAAGCGATCCCTTATCCCGGATGTAGAACCCCATGTTTTCCGCCGGCGCCACCCAGTCTGTATCGAAAACCAGTGGCGGGGTCGGTACGTTGAAATAGAGCATAGTGAAGATGCCCTGGCGGATTTCATCGATCACGTCCAGACGATGCATGCGCGTAACGCCCTGCAGCATGTCACGCCGCTTTTTGTAAATCATGCGGCCCGTATACTGGGAGAACATGTAGTACGTCTCGGGCATGCCGTGGATGTGGTCTGATGCGTAGTAATCACCGATGTAACCGGGATACGCGATTTCCGTTTTACCCAACATCGCGGCGTCACGCAGTGCCAATGCGATCAGCGGGTCCCGGCGACGGTACGCACGGTGCGTGCTGAGTTGGTAGCTGATAAAAATGGGATCAAACAGCTGGCCGGTGATCGCCTTTTTGTCCGCCAGCGAATCGGCGATGTACTGCAGGTAAATAGCGAGATAGTCAGCGCGCGACGTCTGATCGCGATAATCTGATTCGCCCTGCATCCACACAACTGCCAGTTCAGCAAACGTTCTTCCTTCGTCAGCGGCCAGGCGTAGACTGTTGGTAACGTGGGCGATCATGCGGCTATAGGCTGCAGTGCCTTTAATCAGGTTCTTGATAGGCTGACCGCCAGTGCCGGGCGCAGAACCGATATAGGCGCTGGCCTGATGGTCAAAGGGTAGCCCTGTTTCTGCCTGGATCATTTCCACCAGCTTATGCGTCGCGCCGGTAACAGGGGTTTCCGCCGCCGGCCAGGTTCCCTCTGACGGTTGGTAACGCTTTTCCACCAGTGGCACCAGTGTGTCCGTGTCGGTCATCCCGCTGTTGTTATTGGTGCTGAATCCCTTGTTCCCATAGCGCTGTTCTGTGCTGACAGGCTGTGGGTCATCGTTGGGGTTCGCGGCACCAAGAGACAACGACTGCCCCTCACTGCGCACCCCCATGTAGTCATACGGCCGGAACGGCACCGGTGGAATATCAGGCTTCGGGGGGTAGAGCCAATCACGGGAATATCCAGATCGGTTTCATACCCTGGATCACAGGCATAAGGGACATAACCTTTATCGACAAACACAACGCCTGGTGGCCCCGGAATTTCAACAATCTCAACCCGGCCAATGATGACACCGCCCATTTTCGAACCGCCGATATACGGCACGTTCTTTTTATCTGTCTGCGCCCAATCATATTCATGATGGTTGCCAAGATTTTTAAACTGTACGCCGGTAATATTGACGTCACCATTTTCTGTATAGTTAATCGGTGACACACCGTTCGCAGCAAAAAAACCGCCCCCGACTAATACACCCTCTGTGTCATAGACCTTTTTTTCAACGCCATACCCCTGCGTGCGCTTATCTACCTCACCACTCTGTGATAATGATTTTCTCGCAAAGTCAATGGCATTCTCAACATCACTGGCACCGGCTGCACTTGCAAACTCCAGTGCGGTGCCATTCAGGTTCATATAATATTTAAAACCTTTCCCTTCCCCCTGGCCGACGCGGAAGCTTTTCCCGAAAGGCGTACCGGCAAGGCCGGCAATCGTTCCATCAGGATCATCAGGGGTGATGTAATACGTGTTGGCGTCAGCAGTATTCTCCGCCCTTCCTGCGGCATCCTCAGCCCTTTCCGTCAATCCGTCCAAAACAGACTTGTCGGCAAAAAGTTTAAAACCGTCTACAAGACTGACGAGATTACCGGAGCGATCAGAAACCAGCGACTTAATAAGTAATGACATTAATATTTTTTTGGTTCGCAACAAACCATCACCGTCGCTTTGAGAAATAACAAGAAGGTCATCAATTAACGAATTCTCAGCCGAAGGAAGTTCCGATATTTTCATTTCCTTATCGACACCGATGGGGTCACTGACCACCTTTTGCTTTAACCTGCTAACCATGCTGCAGACTCCCGTTATGTTTTATCAAAATAGCCAATACCATCATCTTTCTTTTTCCCCGATTTTTTCCCGCCCTTCCCTTTTGGCGGCTTGATATCCGTCGCCAAATTGAACGCGAACGACATTCCCTGGGAGGTGAGAGAAAACACCAACGATTCGATTAACCAGCTCCGATCCTCCACCGTGCCGAAGCCCTGGGTAATAACCCGGCTCTCTGCCGTCAGTGGAATATGTGCCGGCCGGCACGGCCCGCTGAGCGTCATGCGGCGCTCATTGCGGCTTACCTGCGTTTTTCTGGATTGCGCGCTGTGGTTGGCGGCGGTTTTGGTCGGCTGGGTGAATGGGTGGGATTGTGACGGACCATCATGTTCGAGTGATTGCGTTTTCGTTCGCCCGTCTTCCGGGTCAAAGTACGAAACACTGATTTTGCCCTTCTTCCCGCCCTCACCTTTTTTACCGGGTCCAGTCGTTGCGCCGCGCTGCTGGCCATCGGTATAACTCCACTCCGACACCTCTTCCTTTAAAATCGTTACGCTGGCCAGCGGCTTCCCGCCGACGCTTAACGATTCCCCCTGCTGGAGAAACAGCCAATAGCCGCCGGACGGCTTACTGATCGCATTAAAACGACTGGCCAGCCGAGTCATTAACGCTGCATCCGATTCATTGACCTGATCGAGGTGCCCGACCGCGATATCTGCCAGTGAGCCGGCCACTTTGGGGATCAACCCGTTGTCACTGGCGACAGTCTTCACAATGTCGCCCAGGTTCACGTCGTCCCAGCTGCGACTTTTCTGGTTCAGCACGTCACCGGGCTGGCGCTGGGCGTTCATCGGCGCTGCCGTGGCATAAATAACGATTTTGCGCGGCGGGCCGCTGCTGGAAATACCGCTGACAACAAACCATCCCTTGTCCTGCAATACCCCGTTAAACCCCAGCCCTAGCCGCAGGCGAGCGCCCTTGTTAGGGAGCGCCATGGTTTCCGACAAAATGGTGATCTGCAGTTCGTCAGCCTTTGCCGTGGCGCCACCATTATCCGTCAGCCTGATTTCCACCAGGTTCTCACGCATCAGCGCAGTAATATCCCGCCCTTCCGCCGTGAGGCTGAACTCCGGCCGATATTCTTCTCTCTGCACGTTTTCCATATCAATCCCACAGTTGAACCGTTGACTCTGCAACCTGCGTTTCGATATCAGGCAGCGTAATGATTAAGCCGGAAGGGTATATCGCCCCCAGCGCGGCCAGTTCCCTGTTGGCATCCAGCACTTCCGTCAGCGTCTGAGGGAGATTTGCCAGACCGTAATGCCTGGCGCAGATGGCATCCAGCACATCGCCTTCATGGGTTATGTATGTCGTCGGCATAATGTTTTATCGTGATCGAGTAGGTTTTCTTTCGCGGAGAACCACCAGGCAGGAATGCCGGCGTGGTATCGGTAAAGTCCGTAATCACCCACCAGCCCAGCACATCCCCGGCGCCACTGACCAGCTGCTGGGGCTGCGCCTTGTCGGCGAGATCGTACAGTGCATCGATGGACGTGACCCCGTTGCGGAAAAAGGCGTGGGCCTCACCGTCCAATTTGACGCTGCGGGCTTCCTTGCCCGTGTACTGCAGCAGGTCCTGTTTGCCGATCCGCTCCTGCTCCTGCCAGCGCCAGCGCGCCTCCCGCGTCAGCTGGTTATAGGCTGCCGTATCGATGGAGAATTCAAAGTCGCCCAGCATCATCATGATTTTGGCATTTTCTGCCGGGCGCCCGTTCGGCGCGTTGTAGCTGTACGCACCGGTTATCGTTCCGATGATGTCTATATCGCTCATCCGCTCCAGCCTCCCGGTGCGTCATACATCGCATTGTTCCCGTTGAATACGTCCAGTTTGCCGATCTGCGTTACCGCGTTATCGGCGATGCTCTTGGCGTCCTGCCCCGGTGAACCGTTGACGGTCATATAAATATTATTCCGGCGGTTATCGGTGACAGTCGGCTTATCCTCCTTACTGTCAAGCAAGCCGGCTTTTTTCATCATCTGGGTGAATGCTGCAACAACTGGATCACCCTCTTCATTCCCAACGGTGTTCTCATACAGCGTATTAATACGCTTATCGAACTCTTTATCGTCCCGAAATCCGAATGTTTTGGTTTCCGTGTTCGCAGCAATGGCTTGTTTAGCCAGGTTCGGATTAGCGGCAACCTGCTGATCAAACCACTCCCCCAACCCATAACGGTCGGCCGTCTGCCTGGCTAGTTCCGTTGAGCCGTTATAAGCCAGCGAGCGCAACACGCTTTTTTTGTTGTCGGCCTCGTCCGGCACAAACTGCCCCAGCCACTTCGCAATGTTTACGGCCACTCTGCTAAAAGTGATCAATCCGTTTCCGAACTTAATCAGCGCAGGTATCCAGGAGTTGCGGATGGTCGTAGCAATCACCTCAATACCACCGTTTTTGAACCAGTCGGACAGCTCATCGGCCAGTTTCGTGACCATCGGAGCCAGGTCGCCGCCCAGCTTGCCGGCGATCTGGTCCACAGCGCTGCTCCAGACCGTCCGCAAGTTGCTGAACGCGATGTTGCTGCGCATCGCCCCTTCCGCGCCGTCACGGGTCACCAGGTTGTATCGCTTCTGTTCGTTCATCAGGTCGCGATAACTTTTGCCGGTCAGGCGCATGTAGGTCAGGATTTTGTTGGCTTCACCGCCGAAGATGGAGTCCGCGTACCCTGCCGCCAGCTGTTCGTTATCCAGTTTCAGCAGGCGTTCAAAAATGCTCGACACCTGGTCTTCATTGCTTTTGCCGTACATATCGCCGGCCTTGAACCCCAGCAGCGGGAAGTTCTCTGCGATAGCGCCTTTCGTCGGGTCTTTCTTAAAATCCGAGACCTTATTGCGGTACTCTTCAAACAGGTCTCCGAAGTTCTCCCCGTTCAGCCCCATCTGCTTACCGAGGCTCTGCCAGGCATTGAACGTATCGATGTTCACACCGTAGCTTCGGGCAATGCCGTATGACTCGGCGGTTTCCGCATTAGAACGAACAGGAGACATAACCGCACCGATCCCCGCCCCGATTAACCCGCCAGCGGCAGCAATCCCCAACCCGGCGCCAAGCGTCCGGCCTGCCCGGCCAATAAAGCCACGCCCCACGGCGCCCGCCCGACGAAAACGTTCAGCACGCTGCAGGCTGCGGTTCAGCGATTCCTGCTCCTGCTCCGTCCGTTTGATAGAACGCGTCACAGTGTCGTAATCGCGCTTCAGGGCGCTGACATCCTTGCCCGCCAGCTTGGTTTGCTTCATCCGATCCGCCAGCGCCTTTTGCTGCTTGGCGAGGTGTTCAGATTGTTTCTCGACGGTTTTCAGCCCTTTGTTAAGCCCGTCCGTCGAGCGGCCCCAGCTGCCGTCGATGTTGCCGCCAAACGTTATGACGGCTTTCAATTTTTGACTTATGCTGCTCATTTACTCACCCGCTCATATTCGTCTTTAACAAAGTCGTAAAAGGCGGAAAACGGCATGGAGAGCCAGTCCCCCATGCTGTAATTCAGGGTGCGGCCAACCAGCCTCAAGGCTTGTCGGATGTCGCCTTCTGACGCTCCCCAGGAGGCAGCAAAAAATTGTTCCAGGCCGCCTCAAGCTGGTAATAGTCAGCCGCAGTCAGTTGATAGACGTCCTCAACATTCATGCCGCACAGATCGGCCAGCATGCCAATTTCCTTTTCTGCATCGCTCCCCGGACGTTTGACATACTCGATGCGGTCACGCACCAGCGGTTCGCGCATCGTGACTTTTTCAAGCTTGCTGCCATCGGCCAGCGTCAGCGGGGAGTACAGTTTGATTTCTACGTTGCTGCCTGGGTAATTCATGGTATTGCTCCAATAAAAAAGCGGCACAAAGGCCGCTTAATGGTTGTTGAGTGGGGATTAGATGCGGATTTTGCTGCGCAGGCCGCCCAGCTGATCCACGCCGTTCACACGGCGGATAAAACGCTCGGTGTCGATTTCAAACAGCTCCATACCGTCGCGCGTCTGCTTGTAATAGCTCATCGCAATCTCAACCGTGATCGCCGTTTCCCCCATGTTTTCATTGCCCCGCGCATCCGGCGTGATCTTTGAGACAAACCCTTCAATCTCTTCGATTGTGCCGACCGCCCGGCCGTTGCTCAGGTAGCCCTGATACGCCATAAAACGCGGACGCTGACCAGAAATAAAACCAAAACGGCTCAGCACGTCGGTATCAATACCCCAGAACTTGATGGAGCACGTCAGCGCCTCCATGCCATCATCCAGCGGGGTCGGTGCATCCTGGGCGCCGGTGCGCAGTTGCGAGGTGACGATGGACAGCTCCGGCGGCGTAAACTCATGCGCGCCGGCGACGCGAAAGCCACCGGCAAAAATGGTCCATGCCCGTAACGTATTTTTTGCGCTCATTGTGCGGTCATCTCCTCAACGGCGTAATCATTATTGATGCGCACACGCATGGTGATGCGCTCGGTCGGCGACTTCGGCCCGAAGTCATAGTTGATATACAGCACACCAGCGGCCAGGGATTCCGCCGTGTTCAGTTCTTCGTCCAGCCACGCAGTACCGCCAAAGATGGCACCCAGGCCAACAAGCTGGCGCAGGTATGCGTTCACCGTGCCAAGAATGTCATCAGCCGTCTCTTTATCCAGCGGCCGGTCGTTATAAATCATGACCGTGTTCTGGATACTGTCTTCGATAACGTCTGCAGTGCGGCGGACCGACTCGAAACGCCACTGAGGGTGATCGATGCACAGGCGGTTGCCCCAATGCTTGTACCCCGTGCGGCGGATGATGGTGCTGACGTTCTGCATGTTCAGCAGGTTCGCTTCACAGTTCGGATCGCCGAGAATAAACTCGTCAACCTGCTCAAGGCCGAGAATGCTGTTGATGTCCTGATTGGACTTGCTCCACCACCAGCCTTTCTCCAGATCGATGCGCGCCCGCAGGCCAGCTGCAAAGGCGGAATACGGCCGGAACTCCAGCTCGCCGCTGGCATTCACTTTTTGCACCCGAGGCCGCAGCAGTTCAACGCGGCCACCGTACATCTGCCGGCGCTGCACAACTTCCGGCAACGTTGCCATCGAGGCGCAGTCCAGATACGCCACCGCGCGGAGTTTTTCGGCTGCCGTTTCCAGCCCTTTGCCGATACCGTCATCTTCACTGAACCCCGGCGCAATCAAGATGCGAGGGCGATAACCGTTGACCGATTCACTGGATGACCAGGCGTTGATCCCCGCCAGGATATTCGCGCGGATATCGATATTGAAAATCTGGTCAGACAGCAGGCGCTGTTCATCCTCGGCGGTGAGCGGCTCTTTTTCCTCGGTAGAGACAGTGACCGGCTGTTCATTATCTTCAACGCGCACAATGACGATCAGCGCGTTGGTCTGGTCGGCAATCTCCTGCACGGCCGGAGGGATAGTCCCTGCACTGCCCAGCGCCCGCATCTGCGTACCGCCAACGACGGCTACCGGTGTGTTGAGGGGAAAGGGTTCATCCTGCCCGCCGGACAGCACCACGCTAAACGGGCTGACCTTGCCGGTGTCGGCGCCCGGTAATACGGTGACCAAGCTGTCAGTCAGTGCCAGAACAGCGTCGGACACCTCTTGCGCGGTGGCGGTGAGTTTGCCGTCGGCATCGCTGGCCAGCAGAATGTCCAGCACGCCTCGCGCATAGGTAGCACTGGTTTTTCCGCCGGCCGGCGCCGCAGCAGCGGTAACGCGGAGCTGGTTACCTGCCCGCCCCGGCTGCGAGGCCGCAAACGTCAGTTCATTATCCAGCAGCGCAGTCCCGGTGACAGCCTGCGCCTTGGTTCCCGGTGATGCATCCGGGGCCGTACCGACCAGGCCGATAACCGCAGTCTGGATCGTGGTAACGGCAACCGTCCCGCTTGTCAGTTCAATTGTTTCTACGCCGTGCAATTCGGCCATAGTATCCTCCAGGCATAAAAAAACCCGCTCGATGGCGGGTCATTGTTTAATTGGGGTTGGTCGGGTTGGCCAGGAGATATCCGGCGCCTGATTAACATCGATGCGGCTTAGCGCCAACCGGTATTTTTTCCACTCTGTCAGTGATTCCTGCTCAGCGTCTGTCGCGTCGCCGAACTCTACCGCGTCCTGTAGCGGTGCAATGGCTTCAGCGGCTTCAGCGCTACGTTGCGCCAGTTCATTCTTTGCAATTTGAAGCTGCTCGCTCTGCGCCTTGGCTTCGTCCGTTACCCATTTCTCACCGTCCCACGTGTCATACGGTGTGTTCGGCGGCGTAAACGTACAACCGTCAGGCAAAGGGCCGACCTCAAACATGATGTGTTTATTCGCCTGCGCATCCCAGTACGGTGAGCCTCGGTAATCATTAACATATTGCCATTGCCCATCATTCCAGACGCCAGCCTGGCCGGTTTTCGGCGCGCACTTCGTTGTCGTGCAGTTGGCTGGTAGCCCTGTGTGTGGCGCGACATAAAAATTCAGGGTGCCAGTAAAAACGTTATTTTCATCGAAATTGTAAATCCACATCCAGCGCGGCTGGGCAGAAAACTCAAAGTCTGTGCTCATTATGCAAGCCTCACGATATAGTTAAATGCAATGTTTTTGACGGTGGTTTCCGGGTTGCCGTCCGGGTTTATGCGGCCGCCGTGGCTGTGCCAACCTATCGGAACATCGTGCGTATGAGAAGGCAGCGGTTCAATCAAGCCAAAGTCAGCGAAGCCTCTTTCCTGGTCGATGCTGTGGCGTGAACTTTCGCCGCCGTCCAGAGAGGTGTTAGAGCGGTATGAGCGTAATTTCAACTGATAAGCGCCGCCCGGCGTAGTCTGCCTGGTGCCCAGGTCAGTGCCGTCAATCTCCAGTCCATGTCCGTGATATTTGTTGCCGTCGGCCTCAAAGGTCAGCAGCTCGCGACCGTCCGGTTTGCCCTTAATCGTATTACCGCGCATATCCGGCAGCACGCCGGACGGATAGGCTTGCGCAAGGCGCGGGTAAATGGCCTTATCAAATCCCTGGCCTAACAGGAATGCATAACCGGGGGGCGGTGAGCTTAACGGCCAGGAGATTGGCGCCCCTACTGGCATCAACGGGGCTGAACCGACATAAACGTCATCACTGAACGTCAACGATCCAATTTGTGCCGTTTTGGCAATGGATAGCGTGTTTGCGCCAAGTGCTCCACCGATACTCACTTCGCCATCGACAGCAATATTATTTTGGACATGTAATTTTCCGGACATAACGTCACCGGATTTTTTCACATATCGCTTATCTGCCTCTGAAATGGTTAACGCGGAGACATTGGGATCGACCTCAATCACCACACTCTCAGCATGCGTCAGCGTCATCACGAAGTTAATGATGATCTCTTTCATCACCGGCGCACCGTCCGCCGGCAATACCGTGTCCGGGTAATCGCCGTACGCCACCAGCACACCGTCAGCACTGAGCAGCCCCACTTCTCGCAGAACTTTGCCGGGATACTTCCTCGCTTCGATAACGGTCTGACCGCTAATCATTCCTTCCGTTGATGCCCCACCGGTAAAGGGGGCATCGCCGAACTTGTTCACCAATGCCGTCGCGCCGGGATTCGGGGTTATTGGTTTACCGCCACCGTCACCAAACGCCGCCAGCGTAATTTTTACGACGGTTCCCGCCTGGTAAGCGGCCTCGATCGCCGCCGCGCCGGCAGTCGTCAGAATAAGACCACTCATTAAGTTAACTCCCGTAACTGGTTATCTCGGACGTCACCATGTAGGAGGCCGAGTATGCGGTGCCTTGTGTGGCATTTTGAAAGGACATGTCGAACCACGAACGCAGGTTTTTACTGCGCATCACCGCGTTCTTAAAATCCTGAATATGCTGCTCGTTCACCGGGTTCCCGGCTTGCTCAACCACCAGCGAAAACGTGTACGGCTCCCCGCGCGGCGTCTGTTCAAACCACTCGGTTAACTGGTAGGTGAAGGGCAGACCTTCCAGCGCCGTCTCTATCGCACCACGCGTCCCCCGGTGCCGGTGAATATAGGTAGCGCTCCGTATGGCTGCGCGCTTTTGTTCCTCGCTCCACTCAGGCAACCAGGTATCTACGCTGTATTCCCATGCCAGCCATGGGAGCAGCTCCGCCGGGCACGTGTCGGGGTTCTTTACGGCGCGGATGAGGTCGGGGATCGACAGCACCTCTGTCGTGGTTGCCTCTTCCAGCGCCCGTTCGGCGGGCAGCGCATTAGGCGGCAATAACGTTTTATGCATCGACATTGACGATCACCTTTTTCAGCGTGATTTCCGTGCAAAGCGGCGCCTGACCGATATCCATCAGCAGATCATCGACCGGCGAGGCCAGCTTAACAGTGACCACACCCGGCTGATGCAGCGCCCGGTCAATCCCCGAACGTGATACGCGGCTGCCGATCCGGTGTGTCTGTTCGAGGTAGGTTTCCAGCGCCCGCCGTGATGCACTCATCACCGTGTCGATATCCGGGCCGGAGGGGATGTAAATATCTGCCGTTACCACGAACTTCACCATTGCCGCCGGCTTCACGGTGACAAAGTCGGTCATGGGCCGGACGTCCTTCGCATTAACGGCCTGATTGACCTTTTCCAACACCTCCGCCGTGGGGATACCGTCGTTATCACGGGAAAGCACGTAAATATCTACTTCGCCGCGCCTGCCATGATCCAACGGCCCATAGGCGCGAACATCCAGAATAGAGGGGTCTGCAGAAGCGGCAAAGAAGGTATAGGCGTTCTCGGCGCCGGCGGTGCTGAGTCGTGACCAGGCCAACTGGATGCGCGTGCGGAACGCGTCATCATCTTCATAAACCGGCTCAACCGGCGGCACTGCATTCGGATCGCCCGGATTTATCAGCAGCCGCGCCACGTCAAAGTTTGCGCCAATCTGGTCAAGGTCTGCGCCTTTTGCGCTGGCCAGCAGCACGGCGCGGATGGAGTCATTCATCGCCACGCGTAACAGCGTGGAGTGATAGGCCAGAACTTCGCCCTGTTTGTACACCGGATCGGAAGGTAGCAGCGCATCATAGACCGGGTCCAGCCCGCGCAGACGGTTTAACCATCCTTCAAAAATCAGGCCGGCGTCCGGGACTTTCACCGCATCCGGCACCGGCAGCTCGGAAAGGTTAATTGTTGCTGAATTCGTCGCCATTAATGCTTATCTCCGTCAACGTGATCGGCTGGCTGCTCTCTATGTCCGTGCCAACGATGGTGAGGTCAAAATGACCGTGGGTAACAAACGCCACCTGCACCGATGACACACGAATGCGTGGCTCCCAGCGAGCCAGGGCGCCGGCCGTCGCCGCAATAATACGGACGCGGTTGCTTTCGTCCTGCGGGTTATCGACCAGATCAACCAGCTCGCTCCCGTAGTCACGGCGCAGCACACGCGAGCCGATCGGCGTGGTGAGTATGTCAATGACGGATTGCCGTAAATGCTCAGTGCCGGAGAGCCGCTTGCCGTTGCCGGCATTAACACCGTGCATGATTACCCCCATAATAAAAAACCCGCACAATCGCGGGTCACATCTTGCTGTTTGGCTCGCCTGTCGTGCCGCCGCTGTCTCCTGGGTGAGCGTGGTTGTTATAAACCTCCCTCACCCGATCCAGCGTGCTCTTGCCATCCGATATCTGGCCGCTGACGGACAAGTCCCCGTTAATGCCGGTGTTGGCATTGATCTGCGTGACACCCTGAACCGTCAGAGTGTCGGTGATCTCCACCGGGCCGCGCAGCGTCCCCTTACCCTCAATCTCATACGTGCCGCCCTCGGCAATAATGATTTTCAGGGCATGGGCATCGCGGTCATAACGGATTTGTGTGCCGTCACTGTATCGGGTGACATGCTCGCTCTCGCTCCCGTCCGGGACCGGCATTTTCCCCGTGTTCCAGCCGGGGAACACCCGGCCGTTATTCAGGTCGCCGGCTTCGCTGATGACGGTAACGGCATCCCCTACGGCAATCGGGTTAGAGTCAGCCCTGTTGGCGCTGGATGACGGCTGGCAGACCGGCAACCAGGTCGTGGTAATGTCGCCGATTTCTACCCGGCATTGCGGCTGCGGGCCGTGCTTCACCGACTGAACGACACCACGGCGGATCATGTTGGCCACGCGCCGGGCAAGGTCCCCCATATCCTGTGACATCATTCCTCCTTGCGCTTGTAGATAAGCCGGTAATCATTAATGTGCGCAGCACCAATTTCCGGCGCCGCACCCAGCCAGACTTCACGCAGCGGACCGGCAACCGATTCGAACGGGTCTTCCCCCATGGCCGCAGACTGGCTATACGTGATGCGCCAGACGATATAATCATCCATTGCAGGATCGAAGCTGTCCGGCCCCGCGCTGATAAACGCAGCCGGCTGCAGCCCTTCAAGCCCGAAGGTTTGTCCGTTGATCCACTGGCTGATATCCGCCGCCGCCGATCGGGCGAAAATTTGGGGTTTATCAATGGTGTTGCTGGCCTTGTCGATCACCACAAACAAATCACATTCAAACTCAACATTGAGCTGCCCGTCACTGCTTGGCGACTGTTCCCAGCCCATGATCGAAAAGAACACGGCCGGCGTGGTGAGCTGCGTTGCCTGTTCCGGGTAGTCGTCGGCATTGTTTACCCACGACAACGACCGCAGCGCTTCAATGACCGCGTCGTGATAGGTCGGCATTAAAATAGGCTTGGCCACTTACTTCCTCCAGCTGTTCACATTAACCCGCGCCTTTACCCTGCCCCGGATATCGGTTTCAAAGTGATGCAGAAATATTTCAACAACATCCGCAAACGCGTTGTCTTCGATGTAATCCAGCATCGGCGCATAAATATCGACTTCGGCTTCGCGGGTACGCCGCGTCGCCGGGTCGCGGATCAGCACCGTCCGGCGTCCTTCTCGTTTGCTCCGTCCGACCTCGCCATTCTCAAACGTTTTGGCTGACAACAGGTTGCCGCGCGGTTCAAAGCCCACGGAGTTTGCCCGCCGGCGCGACGGAGCATAACGCCCGGTTTTCGGGTCACGGCGGGTATGATGCGGACGCATACGTCCGTTAATACGCCCCTTCAGGTCCTTGACCTTGATTGCATTCAGACCGAACCACAAGCGCCCTTCATCCAGCAACGAGCCGCGAGAAACACGAAAGGAAAGCAGGCGCTTTCTCACCATTGCCATACTGCGCGGCGCCAGCCCATCCTTGATATCCGCCATGGCCCGTTTGCGCATGGTGGCGGCGGTTCGCTTCAATGCGCGGGAATACGCGGTCATGTACTGCTTGTGCGTTGCCCCGACGGCCAGGGCAATGTCACGCAGAACCATGGTGTCGATATCGATCGGGAGATCACGGCGTAACCGCGTAGTCCTGGCCATCGTTACTTACTCCATGTGTTAATGGGGTCCACCTCTTTCCCAGGGACGCCTCTGGCAAGCTTCACGCGCGTTCTGCCCGCTTCATCAGCACCAATATGCGTCACCCAATAGCTGGCCCCGCCGATCAACGCCTGGCATTTTTTTTCAAGTCCAACAATGTCAGCCGTATACACGCTGATAGCTGGCGCATGATCCTGAATTTCACCGCCGCCCTGCACCAGGGCCATATCATCCGGGCTTTCAAAAATTGCGACGACCGGACGGGCTTGCCCCTCAATGACTAAAACCACCGAGGGGTCTTCGGCGAAATAGCGGTCCACACGACGATCAGCACGCTGCATCCGTTCCGTGAACCGGTTCATTTAGAAACCCAGCCGCACCGGGGCTTCTTCCTGTCCGGCCTCGCCGGCGCTCCATGCCGAGCCGGCCAGTGGGAACGCTGCAGCAGCTTCTGCGCCGTCGGTAGCTTTTGCTGTCAGCGCGCCAGTGGCATCCAGGTAAACCTTGTCACCCACCGCCCAGGTTTCATCCGCTACCTTTGGCAGAACAAACACCCCGACGGTATGCAGCACGCCCCACGCCCCTGCGGGGATATCGGCATGTGCAACACCGACAATGCCACCAACAGCCACCGGCTGACCGGACTCAATCAGTGTTGCCGACGTGTTCTCGTAATCCAGCGTGGTGCCATCCTGCTGTAAATTCTTTGCCATAATGATTTTCTCCAGAAAGTAAAATGGGTGGCGACGCCACCCACGGACATAAAAAAACCGCCGTTATCGGGCGGTTTATCAGGCTTTGCCGGTAGACTTCACCAGACCGCGCCAATCCATCGGCGCGACGCCGGCGTCAATGCGTACCTTGAATGCCGCACCGTCAATGGTGAAGCCCTGCTGCTGCTCCAGATACGGTGTATCAATGCCATCCAGATACGCCACTTCGATCGTGTCCTTGCCCTGTGCTGCCGTCAGATACCATGCTTCCGCGCTGTTATCATCCAGACGCGCTTCGGAGATAACTTCCACAAAGTTCTGGATCGGGTTGTTGATGCCGCTGTTGGCATCGGCGCCAGGCACGCTGGCAGAGCGGATCAGCTGATTGGCTTTCGACTCCAGCGCCACCGGCGTCAGCATATAAGCCGGACGAATGTTAAGCTTACGCTTGCCGTTGGTCTGCAGCAGCATCGCCTGGCGGGCCTTATCCAGTCCGTCAATAGTGAGAGGCTGGTTCACCAGGTTATTGTGATCCGCACTGAACAGGGCTTTCCCGTCGCTCATTTTCTGGTTGCTGGTCAGCACCGCCCAGACCAGCTCACCGACGGTGTAACGCGCAGCGCCGCCCATCATCGCAGGAATACGCGTCAACATGTCCATGTCATCGTTAATGATGGTCTGGCGGTCAATGCTGAACAGTTCGCCATAGGTTGCCAGGGCGATAGGCTCCCCTTTATCACCGACCGTAATGTATTTGTATTCCGCACCCGGCTTCACTTCACGCAACTTGTCCAGCGCGCCCAGGCCAACGCGGTGCGCGGTTTTAAAGTCGGTCAGCGTGCCTTTACGCGTCCAGCGGTCAAAGGTTTCATTCGCCTCTTCCCACCCTAACAGCGCAGATTTATGGGCCACATCCATCAGGATGTTGCCAAAGTCGGAACTTGAATGGGTGAATGCCAGACCGACCACACCCTGACCAGACATGCCGGCAACACCAATGCCGCGATCAGCCAGCGAGGCGCGCGCCAGTTCACGCAGCGTCATCCCCTGATATGGGTTGTCTTTTTCCGCCTGCGCATGACCGGCACGGCTCATTACCGAGGCGCGGACCGAATCACCGACCAGGTTACCGTTGCCGGCATGGATATGCGCGGCACTGGCGCCAATGCTCGGCGTGGTGCCTTCCGCCAGCTTAGCCAGCAGACGATCTTTCGCCATGTTCGCATCGCAGCTCATGTCGTTGATGCACTCGGTGCGCAGCGCGGCCAACTGAGGAAAACCGTCAAAGACAGCACTCACATCCGTGATGCGTGCGGTGTTGTTGGCCTGCAGCGTCTGCTGCAGCTGCGCCGCCAGCGCCGCCACATCGATTTGTGGAGCCTGTGCGACCGGCGTGGATGGAGCAGGCGCCGGCTGAGAGACCGGAGCCGGGTTCTGTGAATTTTGCGCGTTAGGTGCCGAGGTCTGCGCACGTGCGCCGAAGAGGTGATTAGCTGCTTGTGGCATATTGTGATAATCCTTCAGTTTGTTTTGATTGAGCGATGCGGCTGCATCGAGTGGTTCTTCCAGCACATCAGCGAAGCCTTTAGCAACCGCCTCCGCACCATCCATCCAGGTTTCGGCCTTCAGTAATGCCGCGATTTCTTCCCGCGACAGACCGGTTTTCGACATATACGCCGCCAGCATCATCTCCTCGTTACGATCGAGGAAATTGGCATAATCGCGCATTTCGTCAGAATCCCCGGCCATGCCGCCCCACGGTTTGTGTATCATGATCCAGGCATTGGAGGGCATATGTACCGTGGCATTCGGCAGGCAGGCGATAACCGAAGCCATACTCGCCGCCAGGCCGTCGATATAGATATCGACCTGCCCGGTCAGCCGCTGCAGCGTGTTGTAAATGGCGAACCCGTGCATCACATCCCCGCCGGGGCTGTGGATGTGCAGCTCAACGTTTGTGGCCTCGAACACGCCGGCGTCGCGGCAGTCGTTAATAAATGATTGCGCCGAAATACCCCAGCGGCCGATCTCTTCATAGAGATAGATTTCTACCTGCCCCGGACGGCCCAGCGCGGCACGGATTTCATACCAGGTTTCGGTATTCACCGCGTCGATACCGCTAAGACTTGCTTTCGGGGTCATCCACCCCGGATTTTTTTGTTTCATTCGCTTTCGCTCCTGAGTCGTTGGCTGCGTCAGAGTCCAGCACCAGACCGTGATCGCGGTTAAATTCAACTTCACGTACACGCTGGCGTTTAATCTCCTGCGGTGACTTGCCGCGCGCGCGTACCCATTCGGCCTCGGTGCCAGCCCCACCGCGCACGATGGTTTTCCACGATTCAGCCTCTTTCACCGGATCAATCCACGGCATTACCGGCCCCAGATAGAGCGCGTTGTACAGCGAGGACATATCCACATCATCGGGAAGGCGGATTTTCGACAGACGCAACATATCTACCCAGGCACGGTAAACCGGGCGGCTGTATTGACCGACAAACCAGTTCTGCAGGACGTTGTAGCCCTCGAACCCTTCCACCAGCTCCTGGCGCTGGCTGGAATAACTGCCGTTATAGTCACGGGAAATACTGGAGTAACCGCTGCGCGTACCGCCGGCAACGGCGCGGAGCTGACCGTTACGGTATTCAGACAGGTGCACATTGGGCCGGTTTGACTCAACCATCCCCAAATCCTCACCGGGGCGCAGTTCGTCGAAGATCATGCCCGGCGCAATGTCAAAGTTACGCGCCGTGCCTGGCTCCGAAAACTCCCCATCGTCGCCTGCCGCACCATCGCCACGCTTGATATAGAAGCTCAGCGCCGCAGCGATACGCGCCGCAACACGTTCCGACTCTTCGTAATCCTTGATATCAGCCAGGCGGGTAATCACGCCGTGTAGCAGACTGATCCCGCGCAGCTGGTGCAGCCGCTTGCGCATTGCCAGGTGCAACATGTTTTCAGCCGGCACCCGCTTGGTCGCCGTAGACATACGCAGCGTGCTGGCTGGATGTGCCTTATACACGTTGTAAGCCACCGGCCGGCCCCAGGCATTAACCTCAATGCCCTGCTGAACATTCCCGCTGCCAAGGCTTCCCAAGTTCATCGGTACAAAGTCCGCCTCCAGACATTCCAGCGACAGCTGGATGCTTGTGGCATGCTTCAGCCCTGATACCGGCCCCCGCACCAGTTGCGAGAACACTTCGCCGTCACGCAATGCTGAGCGCAGGATTAGCCGTTCAACCTCGGCGCGCGTAAACATGCCGGTGACTTCTGGCCGGACGGACCATTCGGACCAGTGCTTAGCCAACAGCTCCGCGCATTCCTCATGCAGCGTGCCATCCTTCCGTAACGGCTGCGGCTCGACCTGAATACCCTGCGCCCCGACGACTCGTTCTTCCAGTTTGTCGAGGATGCCGATCACAATGTCGTGGTTTTCGTCCAGCCAGCGCGCCTGCTCACGCAACGACACACCGGCCGCGAATACGGCCGAATCAGCAGAACGCCCCTCGCGCTTGGCTTTTTGCAGTCGTGACACGTTGGCCGCTTCATACGCCCGCAGCTGATAACGATTTTTGGCGCGAGACAAGGCCCACCCTGGCGCCACAACGCCGAGTGTCTTTTCTATAAATCCCATGGGTTACCTACACGAAGTTAGCGAGCTTATACCCACCGCCACGACAGGACGCCTTTCGTAGCCGCCCTTCCCAATATTCCAGCTCTGCACGCATCGCCGCCGGATCGTGGTTTGTGATGGTGCGGCCGTTGACGCCGGTAAAGGACACGGATTTACCGTCGAGCGAGTCCGTGTAGAACCCCCTGACACGCACCACCATGTCCCGGATTTCCTGTTTCGTCATAACCAGCCTCCTCCCCCCGTACCGCCACCGTTCATCCATCCGCTAGAGGTATGCTGAGGCGCAGCCTGTTTCGGTTCCGCCTTGGTTTTTTTCTTCGTCAACACGACCTCCCTTGATGAGTTCTCGTTGAAAATATTGGGGTTCGTATCTTGTGATTCAGCCCAGGCTGGCGGCTCATCCCACTTGATACGCTCGTAACGGCGCAACATCACGACGGCATGCACATAGCAAAACAGGTCAAAGGCTTCGTTATTGCCCTTCCCTGGCTTACGCCACTTGCCATCTGATCCACGCTCTTCGTAGGTCAGTTCGTCAAAAAACCATTCCCCCAACCAATTCGGGAAGTGAATATACCCAGCGCCTGGCGCTTCACGAATCAGCGCGTTACTGAGCTGGTCTTTCAGCGTGTCGGTCTGCAACAGGTAGACAGGGACGTCTCCGCGCGCAGCTGCGCGGCGGTCGCTTCGGTCTGTGTTGTCCGGGTGGATTTTTGTAATGGTTTTCTGACGCCGGGTGCTGTCCCCTTTGATGAGATACACCCGCTTATGCACGCCATCGCGGCGGCACTGACGCCAGAATTTATACGCGTTGTCGGTCACGCCATCTTCGCCGCCGCTGTCTACGGCCATGGCGAGGATTGGCATACGCTTGTCCTGATTGCTTTGCAGCCGGTACGTTTTATCGAGCACGTCAGTGATCAGCAAGTTCCAGTCCTCCGGGTATGCCCCCGGATGGATCGGCAACGCTTCACCCGTATCAGGATCACACCGCATCGACTGCTTGATGTTGTACCGGTCCACCAGCCACCGCTCGCCGTTTTCGCCATAGCCGACAATCTGGACCACAAAGCGGCGATTCTTGCCGCCCTGCACATCAACCGCCGCGATCAGGAATCTGACCTTTGGTGGCACCAGGCGTTTACCGTAATCCTCCACGCGCGCCAGCAGTTCGTCACTGCGGCGCTGTTCAGAGGCAGAACGCGGCAAATACGGCCGGCCCCAGTCGGTATTGATGACCGCCTTGAGCGTTTCCTCTGATCCCGTTGTTTCGTAATCCTGCTCAGCGGTCAGCAGCTTGTAGACGAGCTGTGACCAGGTCTGATATGCCGCCGCCGGCCCCTCCATCCAGAATGACGCAATACGGGAGCGGCGCGGATCGCCTGTCCGGTTGCCTTCGGCGTCAATCGACTCCCCTTCACGCAACCACACACCAGACTGGTTCAAGGTGCGTTTCATATCTGCCGTTATCGTGCCGCTGCAGTGAGGGCAACACATATGCGCAGATTCGCTGGCCTTGACCGGATCAGGGATTTCCCTGTATCCGGTCATCACTTCCATGATCGGCTGGAAATATTCGCCGCAGTGCGGACACTGCCAATACCATTTGCGGCGATCGCCGCGGTTGAACAAGGAAAGGATGCCGGTGGTTGGCGGGGCCTCATGCTCTGAGCGGCGGCGCCATTTTGAATCCAGAATATCGCGACCTGGTGAACTCTCTACCAGCGTCATGCCGGCACTCATAAACGTTGTGGTACGTTTTGACGCCAGCGTGAACCCGTCGCCCTCGCCGTCGATATCTTCCGGCATGCGGTCATAATCTGTCAGCGCGGTGCATTTGTAGTCCGACGAGGACATGATATTGACCGATGGCCAGCCAAGCTTCAGATAGTTCCCCGCCAGAAAGGTCCGGTCGTGAACGTTGTTATCATTGCGCCGGGGGCTGAGACGCTCAGCCACGTCTGGACTCACGCGGAACGTGCGCGCCAGGCGCTTTTTGGAGTGTTCCCGCGCTTTCTCTTCCGAAATTTGTACGACCAGCATATCGGAGGGATCGCACACGATGTTGTAAACAATCCAGCCATCAATCAGGCCGATCGTTTTACCCGTACGCGCCGGGCCAACAAACACCACCGCGTCGTATTCACGTGACGCCAGGCAGTTCATCGGCTCAATCACATACGGCGCCACGCTCGGGTCCCACTTAACAGAGTTGCCCGCGCCCATAGGCACCCGCATAAACTTTTCAACAGCTTCGGCAACCGGCATGCGGCGCGGAGCCTGAATAATACCGGCCATATTCCGCCGGGTTTCTGCGGCTGATGCCTGTGCGACCATTACTCCTCCTCGGGCATTTCCTCCTCAATCTCTGTATCAGCGTTCATAACCTTCAGCGCTATCTGATCGCGCAGGTCATCGATAATAGACTGCACACGAGAAACGGCAGACGGCGGCAGCGCGCAATCACGCTCCAAGATATCCGGTAATGTTTCCAGCACCTGAACCATCGCCTTTGCCATCGCAGAGAATTCACGGGCAACGTCTTCTGCAGGGATCAGTTCATTGGTTTCCTGTTCAAACTTGAGCCGCTCGCGTTCCGACTGGAACCAGGCTTTTCGGTCAGGCGGTAGCATTTCGTCAACGTCAGCCACCGGCGCAGACTTCACCAGTTCAGCCAGCACATCCGGCAGCGTGTAAAGCTTCAGCTTGGCATTACTGCCGGGGGCAGGTTCGACGTTTTTCAGGCGTGCAGCGATGGTTTGCCGATGTGATCCCGTAATTGCCGCCAGCTGATTCAGGTTCAGCCTGACGTTCTCCAATTCTTTATCCATGATGATGAACACTTTTTATACGATTCGACATCTTGAAAAAATAATTTCAAGTGAAAACAATTACGTGAGCACATGATGATGATGTCAATAAAATGCAAAAAACTAGCCGTTTCCCGCGTGTCGCCGCCCCCTCGGTGTTCAAAACCGCGAAAGGGACCCGCAAAAATGGGAATCATTATCATTTATCAAGTCATTTTCACCGGGGTGGCGCCGGAGGTGGAGACGGCTTAACGAGTGGGGTTTCGATATCGGCAGGCTTTTCTATGAATCCGACGCCATGCTCTACCTGAAACGCTTCTGAAAGTGTTGCGTCTCGCCAGGCTGTTTCATATTGGCGCGCTGTAACCTGCGTTCCTGCAGTAATGGTTTTCTTTTCCAGCACAACCTCAACCTGCAGCACAGGCTTACCTGTCAGCAACTGACGCCGGCCACGTGCTCGCCCTGTGATGCCTTTCTCAATAATTATTTCATGCGTCATAGGTCTATGCATGGTGAGGCCTTAGTTAATGGATTTTGAGCAACAAAAAACCCACCAATTGGTGGGCTTAGCTCAGTGCTTTGAAGTGGCTTCCGCTATCTTCTGCTCGGTTTTCTCTTTCAACCTTTTGGACTCAGCAATCACTTCATCGACTGTTTTACCGTCCATAATCTTTAGGTACATGTTCTCCGCTTCTTTTTCCGCTTCGCGCCCTGGTCCGATGTCCACGCTAGTAACAACATCGGTGTACCGCGAAATATCCAACGTGGCCTGCTTTAACTCCGCTTTCTTCTCATCAGACAATGAAGCGGAAATATTTTCACCTGAATACAACAGCGCTCCCTTGCTGGAACCATCAAACTTCGGTGCCTGGTCACAACCTACAAGTGATAGTACGACGATTATCGGTAATAAATAGCGTTTCATTTCGCCTCCTGCTCATTCGATATTGCGTAATGTAACAGGCTTGCCATTATCTGTAATGCAGCAGATGCATTATCGATGGCGCTCGGTGAGTGCCATCTGTAATGCCGCTACGGCGACAGACAAACATCCCTGATGTAGTCCTGCAGGCCAAGAATCTGCTTATCAGTTGTCTCTAGTTGACGTCTGAGACGGAAATAATTTTGTCGAGCGTCTGTAGTGAGCTCGGCGGCGGTTGCATCAGCCACGCCGGAGGTGGCGGCGTGTTTGCACGTTGCGGCGATGCGCAACCGCTTACTGCCATCGTCAACAGCACGCTGCAGATCATCAATTTTGCGTTTCGCATCGTTCAGTTCTCTCGTTCTGCTCTCGTCAATTGCCGCGACTGCCTGCTGGGTTTTGTTCTGCCAGTCGAGTTGGCCGGATAGCTGACTGTTAGCAGACTGCAGCTTGTCCCGCTCGTGGCGCAGCGCAATGTTGTTAAGCGAGAAATACGTTAACAAGCCGAGCACCAGAGCGACGATTGCCGCCTGCCAGTGCGGTAGCGGCCAGTTCATGACAAAAACATCTCACGCTCTGCAGCACGGCGTTTCACCAGCCCAGGCATGACTTTACCTGCCGAGTTGCGCCATTTGGGGAACTCATCCGCTGCACCTTGCACATCGCCGGCGTTGAATTTCTTCACCAGTGTTGAACCAGCAAAAGCAGAGCCGCCAATGTTGAATGCCAGCGATACCATCGCGTCGAACTGGTTCTGCGTCATCGGGAACTTAATCGCGCTGCTGACCGTCAGCTCAAACACGGCCAAATCATCAGAGAGAAACTGCTCGGCCTGCTGCTGGGTGATTTCATCGTCAGGCTTTACGCCGTGCGTATGGCCCCAGCCGACTGTCCACGGGGAGCCGCCAGTGCCCGGGTCTGGATAGGCTTTCAACTCAAGGGACTCGAAGCCCTTGATGAATGAGCGTCCGTTATTACTTGTCTGCATTCTGATTGCCTCCACCAAAGCGATTACCTACGTACCCTGACAGGAACGAGCTGAGTTTTTTCACACCGACGAATCCTATGAAGCCACCAATACCAACGGTGAGCGCCTTCGGCACGTCGAAGTAATCCAGAGCTGAATAGGTCGTTAGCGCCAGAGCGCCACACATCAGCCCTTCGAATATGGTTTCCTTCCAGCTACTGCCAGCGTATGCCATCCGAAGAACTGCCATGACGACAGCCATAATGACGCCGCCAATCGGTACATCACCGCGCCACCAGGCGGCGAGAATTTCACTGATGTCCGCCCAACTATGGGGACTGTTTGGCATTTTCATAACCTCCCCCTTGCCGGGGCTTGTCCCGGTCTCCGGGTGATAGAAACAAAAAAGGCCGCCATCGGCAGCCATTAGATAAATAATTAGTTATTTATTGACAAGATTAGTTAATTGACTTATTATCTAATCATCCCAAGCGGATATGCTCTTTAACAAGCGAGGAAACATGGTCACGGTTCAGTGGACGAAGAAAGCAACCAAACAGTTGATTTCGATAGACACAAGATACCGAAAAGCCATTAAGGAAAAGGTCGGTAAGTTAACCACCTTCCCAGCGGTTGAGCTTGATATCAAAAAGCTTAAAGGCAGCGACAGCCAGTACCGTATGAGGGTCGGGGATTACCGAGTTATCTTCCAGATTGAAAATGGCGAACCGGTTATCTGCACGATTCAGGAAGTAAAGCGCAGAACATCGACAACCTACTAAGGCGGGGAAACCCGCCAGTTTCCTCGGCGACATTAACCGCGACTCTTAGCAACCCGGATGAAATATGTCAAAACCTCAATACATTAACGATGTGGCAGGAAAACCGCAGTATGTTGTACTGCCAATCGATGAATATGAACGCCTCATCAGTAATGATTGGGCGGACGTTCCATACCGCGCCGGCGACAACGACGACGAAGTGATCCCTCATGATGTCGTATCAATCATGGTTGACCAGGACGTCAGCCTGATTGCCGCCTGGCGTATTCACCGCGGGCTATCTCAATATGAGGTAGCAGAACGGCTCGGCACCACACAATCAGCCGTTTCGCAGTGGGAATCTGTTGATTCAAAACCGCAGAAAAAAACCCGCGAAAAACTGGCTGCGTTATACGATTGCCGGCCGGAGCAGATGACACAATGAACAAAGGCCCTCATCGGGCCTTTTCTTTATTCTGGCTTTGGGTAAGGCTTCGGGCTAAACAGCTTCGTGTTAAGCCGCCGCCGCGCCCGCTTGTTTAAAAAGCGGATATACCTGAACTGGTTAAACGTGTGAGCGGTAGCGCGGTGTGCGTTCTTCTGCAAGTAACTACCACGCCCACCAGCTTTTCGCCCTTTCGTGGTCATGGCGATCTTGTGATACCACTCGCCATCCAGTTCGTAGAACGTCGTTTGATGACTACCGATGTAATCAAAATTGCTCGCTTGGTACACGACACCGAACCGGCCACATCGCTCGTCTGCAAACGTCTGCACCCACTCAACCGCAGGATATAACAGCCTGATAGTTTTCAGTGCGTAACTAATTGCACGCGACTCAGTATTTTTCGGCATCCGGTCGTGTACCCACAACCGATTGAGTTCCATGTATTCGCGGTTTCCAGTGCCGGTCACGACGCGCGCCCCGCTGCTCGGGTTCATCGCGTAGCCCCATTGCATAACGCCCACCAGCTCCCGGCCGTCATATATGCCAAGATGCAGATAGGAATTGTTCACTACGCGCTTGCTGTAGTGAAAGTGGCTGATCACCAGACGGGCCAGCCAAACGGGGATTGTTGCAACGTGCAGATCGTCACACCCATAGCCGACAGTTTCGCCAGCGTGGGTAATGGGCGTAGGCTTTCCGCTGGCGCGTGACACAACACCCTTTGCATGATTTTTCAATGTCGCGGTACTCCAATAAACCGGTGTACTCGTGACCGCCGTCCGGGTGCATATTGCCCGGCATGTTCACAGCGTGCCGGGCTACCCTCTTGAGCAAAATTTGGAGCGTCTGGCCGGATTCGAACCGACGTCATCAGCTTGGAAGGCTGTTATTCTACCTACTGAACTACAGACGCAATATGATTGTGCGGTGGCTGAAGTCGCGTTTCTGCCGTCCCCATTAGACCCGGCTCAAAGGTTTTGATGTCCCCGATTCATCAGCACTGCCATCTTGTTCTTCACCACACAGGCAATGACACTCCCCTATATCCCATACACTACCGAGGCATGATCGCTCGCTGGTTCCGGCGTCATGGAATGTCATTGCCTATAGGGTTAACCCCATAAAACGCAAAAACCCCACCATTTCTGGCAGGGCTTTGAAATTTATTTAGTGTGTCACGTACGCGACTTCCCACTATTGAAGGAATTTACGCCAAGTTTATGCAAAATGCAACACCTTTCTAAAAGTGGTCGGCATCCGTGCCGATCTCGCCCTACTTCGTTACTTTGCTAAATTCCGCCGCCGCTCTATCCTCTTCCCTGCGGCATTTGTCCACCAGCACCTCATAGAATGGCTTCCAGTTGCGCGACCAAGACGATTGGGTCAGTTCTGGAAGCAACGCTGTAATCGCCTTGTAAGCCGTAGATGACGGCGTCCGACTGAAACCTTTTCCGCCACAGCGCTCACAATCTTTGACTACTGGCGCGCCGCTTGCTTTCGTCGCCTCTTTGTCGAGCGCCTTTCCGGTGCCTTTGCAATTGCGGCAGCGCTTATGGCGAACCCCTTTGCCATTGCATGACGTGCATAATTCCCGGACAACTTGCGTTTCTACAACCGGGGCGATTTTCTCTTCACCATCTGCACCGATGTATCCCGGATACTTCACAACGTCACGCGTGACAGCTATCAAGCCATTACCATTGCAATCGTGACACGTCACGCCAGTGCCGGCAGAGTGTGAGTATTCCTCATAGGCGAATACGGCCAAAATCTCCATACACTTGGCAAGCCGGCGCCCAGCAACCTTACCGACGTGCTTTGGCGCTTTTTGCTTTGCGTATTGTGCTAACTCAATGATCGCCCGTTCCTTGTCTTCCTGGCTGATACCAGTCTTCCCAAGAAATGCAGCCATGCCAAAACGGGCTTTTGATTCCGCCAATCCCAGCGCTGCCATCACATCAGTACCGGTGACGCGATCCTTCGATGTGCCGTTTGGGCTGTCTGTTATCACCAATCCCTGAGCGCTGAAATGCTTCAGTGCTGATTCAAGTTTCATTATGCTGCCCTCCTCAACGGCCATTCATAAACCTTGGCGCCATTCATCAACATGTCATTAAAGTCGCCCTTTTCCGGCCAGCGAATACTGACGCGCTGAACGTCGTTTTTTGACAAGATATTGCGGTGACCACACTCAAACGCAGCAGCCTGCCCGGCGCCGTTGTCGTCACAGTCTGCAAAGATAATCAGATGCTTCACCCCAGCAGGTGCCCGGAATCGCTTCATCAACGATGAATTGAGAACCGCCCAGGTGTTGCAGTTATAAATTTGATGGCAGGACAGAGCCGTCTCTATCCCCTCGGCGATCCCCAGCGTTGACGCTACCGGATGCATGCGGATCGCCACTGACCCTGCATAATCGAGATAACTTTCATCCTGAAGGGAAAGCATGCGCTTTTGCGTCGGTATGTTCGCCTTATTGGCACCGTCAAGAAACGTGCGGTGCAGGTAGCACGGCTTGGCCTTGTCATCTGTCGCCAGCGCCCAAATAGCTTGCTTGATGCCGTAGGGTGTTTTCTCCTTGTCGTTGAACCTGATCCAGTCAGCGGGCAGTTTATTGATGCCCCTCCCATTCAGATACAGTTCGGCACTCGTGCCACGTAAAGCCACCAGCGAGCCAAATTTCGCTACGACGCTCTCCCTGACCTTTTGGCTCTCTCTTTGTTTTGGTTGTTCCGTGCTGTTGCCATCTGGCCGGTATTCGTTGCCGATCAGCACATCGATTTCCCCGGCCATCGTGGCGAAGTCTTTTTGTTGGGTCAGTGTGAGTAGTTTCCAGCCATCCCCCGATCCGCATACGCATATCCATGTTCCGGCACCATCCTTGTCATCACAACGATAACGCCCCTTGCGCCCACATACAGGGCACTCGCCTTTGAAATGGTTTTTCCCGGTAATCGGCGGTAAGCCATAGAACTCGAACACGTCAGCCCAGCGGCCTTTCACCGCCTCTGTGGTCCTCATTGGGTGCTCCCGTTCGTTTTGCTATAGGCGATGAATTTCGACTTAATGAAGTTCCACACCTCGGGGCTGGTTTCCATCGGGAAATCACTCAGCCCACGCGGCCATTCGCCAAATTTGTCTTTGAAGGTATGTGCGGCCCAGCCATCAGAAAGTGGCTTTCCCTTCAGGACGCGCTGATGCTGGTAGTATTTGATCTGGCTCCACCATGCCTGCTTTTCGTTTTTGCTGTAGACTTTGGTCTTGCGCCCCAGACGCTTTAACCCTCGACTGTCGTCCGTTTCCACATCCTCCCCATCAACGGCTTAAAACCACACTTGGGGCAGATGTAGACGCCGGCGCGCTTCATGTAGTGGCACTGTGGGCATTCCTTCGGCAGCTTCTCGGCCTTTTCCTGCTTGGAGGGTTGCGGAGCCGCCTTCATGCCGTCGTTCTTGCCGATCAGGTCGTCATACTCAATGTCATCGGGATAACCCAGGCGGTGAACGCTGCCGGAGTGGTCGAAAATAAGACAGTGGTCTTTCCCGGGCGCAGTGCGCAGCCCGCGGCCAAGACATTGCAGCCAGCGGATTTCTGATTTCGTCGGGCGGGCGTAGATGATGCAGCGTACGTCGCTATCGAAACCGGCCACCAGCACACCGACATTGACGATAATCTTTGTGGCCCCCTGCTCGAAGCGGTGAATGGTCATTTGGCGCTCTTCTGCCGGCGTCTCTGCAACCATGATTTCAGCATTCACCCCGACGCGCAGAAACTCCATCGTGATGTAATTGGCGTGTGATTTGTTAACGCAGAAACAGATGGTCGGACGATCCTCGCCATTCTGCAGCCAGTTTTTTACGACATCGCCGACAAGGTCAGCGCCGCACATGATTTCCGCGACCTGGTCTTCGTTGTAGTCGTTACCGAATGCCGACAGATTTCCAGTTTTAACGCCAGCCATGTCAGGCTTTGTTGGGGCAAAAAATTCATACTTGCTCAAGTCACCGATGCTGATCAGCTCCTTCATGGTGGTGGGCTTGATAAAGCGCTCAAAATATTTACCCATCCACGGCGCAAACGGCGTGCCAGACAGCCCGATAACCTTGATGCCTGAGTCCCGGATGATGTCGAGCAGTGCGCGACGCTTCATGTGGGCTTCGTCGATGATCAGCAGGTCGATGCCGTCGGGGAACTCCCGGCGGATCAGCGTGTCGGCGCTGGCAATCTGGATCAGACGTCGCGGGTCGTGTGGCTGATAATCTCGCCAGACGTAACTGATCTCTTCTTCCGGCAAACCGTACTGTACGAAACGAGCTGCAGTCTGTTTCACCAGTGTGAGGTATGGCGCCACAAACATTGTGCGTTTGCCCTGCTGAATCATCTTGTCCACCAGGTATGCCGACAGAAAGGTTTTCCCGTATCCAACTGGTGCGGATAACAGGAATGTGCGATAGTTATTCCAGTCTCGGCTCAGCATCTTCAGGCCGGTGACTTGCTTGGCTTTAGGTTTCAGGTTAAGCATTGTTTTCTCCTGCAGAGGCCACATCGGTATCACTCGCCAAAGTCTCCCGTTGTGGTTCTTTGCTCTCTTTCACCGGTTCGAATGTTGCCGGAATGGTGAATGACTCCGCTTTTTGGCTGCCAGGGTTAAGGCGGAACCGAACTCCCTTAGTCAGGGCAACCTCATCTGACATGAACAGCGCGTTTTTCTTGCCTCGCACATAACCGCCCCAAAACCCTTCAGGGTTGATCTCGTAGACCTTCTTGATGCGGTTGCGCAAATGCCCTGTTTTTTTGAGGATCTCGATTGCGCGATATACTGCGCTGCGTGATAATCCGGTGTCGGCAATAATCGAACTGATATCGGTCATCGCTGCGCCAGAGTTACGATCCATGATTTTCACAAGGTGTACATACAATCGAATCGCGCTTGTGTGCCCCGCCTCAGCCAGATTCGCGATGAGGTCAAGGCCAGCGCCATAAGCCTGTAGGAAGCCGTGCCCCTTCCCCTTCGGGATTTCGAGCTCGTCAATTCGCTTCGCTACCTCTGGATTTTTCAATTACGACCTCGCATTACCTAACTTATTGATTTTAAAGACTGTCCTTCAGGTGGGACGTGGCGTCCCATTGAGTGGGATTTTTTAGCCACCTAACCTACTGTTTTTCCTACATATCCTATGTCGCCCCTTTTGTTGTCTTACGCGTGAGTACTCGTAGACTCGATCTGCCGTTGACCTTTCCCGGTTTTGACCTTGTGCAAACATCACCTCCGTTTCACTTGCCAGGAACACATTCCCCAGATCGGCATTACTGTTCATCCTGCATCCCTACCGCGACTCTCTGCGCGCTGTGGCCGCCATGACCACCAGCGCCGCCATGCTGGGCTAGTGCCCTGGACAAAGGCGGTTTTTCCGTCAATCCTGCAGCCGCCTGAGCATGGTGAGTCACAAATCGCCGCAGCCGGGTGTTTGCCTCATTCCGTGCCCGGTTCTCTTGCCGGAACGATACTGGCTCGCTGTCCCATGCTTCCTGATAAACATCCGCATACAGAGCAACGATTCGATGCCTTGCCGACGGAGAAAACCGCAGTAACTGTTCCTGAATCCACGCCTCATCCGCCTGGCAGTACACCGCCGGCATGATGGTTTTGGCATGCTGATTAGGCTTCGGCATCAGTTGGATCCGGGAAAAGATCTGGTAGGTCTGGACGTAATTGGTGAGCCATAACCTCGCCATTAGCCGCCTTGACAATTACCGGGACATATTGGGGGGAGACTCTTTTTTTACCATTCAGCCAATCACTTACCGTTGATTGCGCACATCCGATTTTCAAAGCCAATAGCTTCTGGCTCCCCACCACCGACAAGGCCTTTAAAATCCCTTGGTTTGGACTCTCTTCTTTGCTCATCAAAAACAACCTCCTTTTTAATCGCTAAAGTGATTTTATGAGACAAACGGAGTTCAGTCAATCGCCTTGGCGATTATTGTATTTTTATCGCTAAAGCGATAAACTTCAGCGAAACGCCACGGAGGATTTATGAGCTTTTCAGAACGCCTTAACTATGCAATGAAAATGGCAGGACACACGCAGGGTTCCTTAGCGAAAGCTGTAGGAATGGCGCAATCAAGCGTATGGAAATTAGTCTCAGGGCAGGCCAATAGCTCCAGAAAAACAGTAGAGATAGCCAATGTTCTTGGTATAAGGCCTGAATGGCTGACGACCGGAAAAGGGGAGATGCGCGCAGATGATGGTAAAAAAAGCTCACCACCAAAGAGCGAAAGCTTAAGCCAGGATCAGTTTAGAGTTGCGGTTTATAACGGTTCATCACCAACCGGTGAGGAGTTGTTTATCCCTATAAAACTTGCAGCAGACACAAGCAGAGCCTACTACGTATCCAGCAATACTGGATGCAGCATGGTTCCAGCAAACACCTACATCGTCGTAGATAGCGCAGAAACAGCTAGCGATGGCGACTTGGTTTATGCGAAATCCAATGGCTCTTACTCCGTGTATAACTTTGTCCAAGGTGGGAAGTTCGGCTACCTATCCGTTGATGATCCTCGCGTTCCTTTACTTGAAATTGGTAAAGAAACCGAAGTCTTAGGCGTTGTTGTCTTCCTTTCACGAATAATCAAGCAGCGATGACCACCAGCTTGCGCCCCACACTTCTGATACACGCCGGGCGCAACCCTGATAAACATTTCAACCATATCGCCTCCCCTCCCTACTCAGCCATAAATACTGTATGAATGCACAGTAATTATGGCTTATCGCTATCGCTATGGCAATAGCATTTTGCTAAAATCACTTTATCGTTCACATATCTTGCTAATTTAAAAGGGAATAAAATAAAATCACAAAATAAAATCGCTTTAGCGATTGACTGTTATTTTCTACTGCCGTATCTTTGCATCATCAGCAAGCAACGGAGTAAATGATGTGAGCGGAAATTTATTAACCACGGAACAATTGAGCGCACCAGCAAAATCTTTTTGCATAAAAGAGAAGCTGAAGGCCGAGGGATCAAGCTGGTCATATTCATACCCCGCTGGCGCGCATAACGATGGCGTGAATTACCAGATGATAACTAGGTATGTAGAAGATGTTGAGTTCGCTATTTATAAAAAGATCGAAAAATACTTTTTCCTTGTTGACTTTGCAGACAACTATGAATCCCTAAATAGCGAGGCAAAAGAGATTGTTGATAGAAACCCTAGTGCAAAAGCTTCGATTATATCTTTAACGAACAGTAATTAGTTCGGCTCTGGCGTAGACGCCAATCAGTATCCAGAGCCTGACCACACAAACAATGAAAATTAGTGAGGCTGATATGAACAATACCACGACAAATAACAAAACGTCAAAATCATTAACCCTTATCAATCGCGAAGACCTGGTTGATGCGCAACGAACGATTAAAGACAGCCCGACTTCATGGGTGTGGAAACTCTGCATGCATAAAGTAAAGCGCGCCTATGGAATTATGTGTAAAGAACCAGTTCCTGAAATCGGCGAGAAAAACGGGAATTATATTTGCTGCTATTCAGACAAGGAAACAGGGTCTTATGCATTTGTGCATAAGCGCATAGTGGAAAAACATGGTATGCCAGAGTGTGGCGTAATGATGCAAGGGGTTGTTCATGTCGAATAATAACCAAGTAATAATGAACGAAATTCGTCTACAGGTTATCCCTGGCTATACCGGACGGCTGACCGTTTATGTTGAGGATGGCGAACTGAAAGCGGCTCGTCCATATAACCCGGATGAAATCACCGCCAGCTTCAGCACGTTTATCGAGATGGCAAAGCGTGCGGGTTTTGTCATCACGCAGCCGGGAGGTGAACCAGCATGATGCATTGTCCAAAATGCGGCTGTGTGGCCCATGTACGCACAAGCAGATACGTGAGTAATTCGGTTAAAGAGCGTTATCACCAGTGCCAAAACCATGTGTGCGCTGTGACGTTCTCTACCCATGAGTCTGTTCATCGGATCATAACGAGCAAGGAGTCAGTAGATGAAACCGGTCAGCAAAATTGACGAAGCATTCGCCCTTAAATCTGTCCCCGTTTATGTTGTGACACGTCACGGGCGTACAAAAAAACTATTTAGCCGTAGCGCTGCTATTAGCAATCTTGCTCATTTTATGGCGCAAAAAACTTTTGACAGAGCTGGTATCTCCACTCATGAGGGTGGTTATCAAAGAGAAGAGAACGGCGTAATCATCTTCAGTCGGGGTGAATTAACGGTTGCTTACTTGCAGGCCCATTATCGTTGTGAAAGGCGCATTCGAAAAATTATTGCTCGCAAGCGAGAAAAAGAAAAATGGCAGCGTGAATATGACGAGTGGACAGCAAAACACGATGAATTAATAAAGCGCCGACCGTATTAACCAGCCACCAATAAACAAAGTTTAAATTGCAGCCTTCAGGCTGGGGTAACACTCGGCCTGAGCAAGTCAGAAGGTTAATTATCATGCTTTCAGTAACGAAAGAAAAAAATGTAGCAGCCACCACCATACCAGGCGTGTGGCGTGAATACACCGGCAATAAAGTGGTTTGTGATATGCCTGACGATACCATGCATGGGGTAATCAGCATTGGCGAAAAAGTGATGATTGACACATCCATTCGCAACTACTTAGAAGATGGAATTTTCGCCTTTTTCCTTAATGGCACCTTTATGATTAAACGTCTTCAGTTTTTGCCCGATGCGGTTTTGGTTTTGCCGGCCAACAAACATTACATGAATTTTGAGATTGACGCCAAAGATGCAGATCGCCTCTCCATTATTGGCCGAGTTATCGCAAGCCAGCAAATAAAATCGCATTAATCGGTGGTGAACATTATGACAAATAAAATCGACTTATATCGCACCCGCATCGCCCTTGCATATATCGACTTTTGCCGTCGCCATTATGGCGGTAAGTGGGCTGATGTGATTGTCGGGCAGAAAAAGAAGAAGGCTGTGCGCGTGGATATTTCTCAGCAGAGCATCGAAATGCTGATGAAAGAGTTTATCGAAACCATGCTCCGCGCCGAGTTCGGGAAGGAAAACGGCGAACAAAGCATTACGTCGTCATATGACGCGATGCTCAGTCACACCGGGAAACTGACGCCGCTGGGTGTCACCGCCCTGGGGGACATGATGATTGATGCAGTGGCCTACAAGCTGCAGAACCCGAACAGCCAGCTGCTGCAGGTGGTAGCGCAATGAGCCTTTATTTCCGAATCGTTCTATCGCTGGTGATTGCAGCCAGCGTTTACGGCCTGTTTGTTCCGGCGCTCATATCCATGAAAGACACGGTCGCCGTTATCTCCGGGTTGGCATTGGCATTTCTGACCCCGCCATGCCTGTACGCCATTTATAAGGGTCTGTTCTCCATTAAGGATAAAAAATGAAAAAAGTAATTATGGCCTCAATCATCGCCCTGTCCGCTGTTGGCCTCGTTGGTTGCGATCGCGTTGAGCCGGGTAACGTTGGCATCAAGGTGAACAAGCTGGGCGACGACAAAGGTGTCGGTGAAGTTGTTGGCGTTGGCCGCTACTGGACTGGCTGGAATACCGAGGTTTACATCTTCCCTACCTTCAAGCAGATGAAGACCTACGAAGACGCCTTCAATTTCCAGATGAGCGATGGCACGACAATCGGCTACCACATTGGCGTCGCCTACAAGGTTGATCCAACCAAGGTGACAACCATTTTCCAGACCTATCGCAAAGGCGTTGACGACATTACCGACACCGACCTGCGCCAGAAAATCGCCGATTCGCTAAACCGCCTGGCTAGCCGCATGAGCACCGACCGTTTCATCGACGGCGGCAAGGCCGACCTGCTCACCAACGCACTCAAGGAACTGCAGGACGATATGGGGCCGATCGGCATTCAGGTCGTCAGCCTGTCATGGGTGGGAAAACCAGAATACCCGCCGACGGTAATCGACAGCATTAACGCCAAGGTGACCGCCAACCAGAAAACGCTGCAGCGCGAGCAGGAAGTGAAGCAGCGCGAGGCCGAGGCAAATATGCTGCGCGCCGAAGCTGATGGTCAGGCTGACGCGAAATTGAAGCTGGCGGAAGCCGAAGCCAAATCGATCCGCATCCGTGGCGACGCACTGCGCCAAAACCCGGAAGTCATGCAGCTGGAAGCGATCAACAAGTGGAATGGCACGCTGCCTCAATACATGACCAGCGGCGCCGGCACGCCGTTCATCCAGGTGAAGTAAACCGCCAAGCCGATAAAGGCGCGTGTCGCTCAACCGTGGCATGCGCCATCAAGTAAAGGAACGAGAGAGTCCAAATGATGAAAATTCCGTACAGCGAAGCAGCCAAGCGAGCCATTCAGCACGAAAAGGCTGAAGAGTTTTCCCAGGCATCCACGTTCTGGCGCATCGCTGAATCATTAGCGGTTAAACCTGTTAACCAGCAGTGGGCGGCCACGCGCTCCGATCTGTGTGAAAAGCGCCATAGCCTGGAAGAACGGCTGGAGCAATTGAGCGTAGAAACCAGCCAACGCCTGAAGATGGCGGCAGAAACCAAAGCGGCCAAGAAAGAGCTGGCGGCGAAGCTCGAAGCCCACATGAACACCACCAGCGAGGAGGTATAGCTATGGGTTGCCACAACACACCGTATTCGTTTGGCGTTACCTCGGTTAGCAAAGAGTCTCGTGTCACGCATAACCGCCGACAGGTGCAGCCACTGACGCTTGAGCAGTTTCTGTCTCTACCGATGGTGAAATCCTACTTAGAGAAACACCCGGATAGCGTACGGCACGATCCCGATACCGGTGAAGTATGGGCGAGTAAGCCGTTAACGCTGATGTATCTGGACGTCTGCCAGGCAAAAAAGTTGAAGAAAGCACTCACCAAAGCAATGAAGGAGCACGGGCTATGAACACCATTACCATCCAAAACACTCAGTTGCCAGTGGTCGAATACCACGGACTTCGTGTAGTGACTTTTTCAATGATCGATGATGCTCACGGTCGCCCAGATGGCACAGCCAGCCGTGTTTATCGTGAAAATCGCGAACGCTTCATTGAGGGTGAGGATTACTTCACCGTTAGCACCGACGAAATTCGTCGGGACAAATTTTATCCACTTTCCTCAATGGCTCGTGGGAACGTCACCTTCCTGACTGAGTCCGGCTATTTAATGCTGGCGAAATCGTTGACCGATGATCTGGCATGGCAGGTTCAAAGGGACCTTGTTAATTCGTACTTTCGTCAACGCCAAGTACAGCCAAAAACCCAGAACGAAATCATTGCGGCCATGGCTCTTGCCAACGTTGAACAGGAGCGCCGGTTGAACCACGTCGAAGAGAAGATCGAATCAGTATCGGAAACCGTGGAAAACATCAAAAAGGGCAATATGCGCGCCGGCTATGTCGGATACCGCCAGATTGTCGCCAAGAGCGGGATGACTGACGCGAAATGCCGCAACCTCGTTAATGCGTATCGTATCCCAACCGATACCCACGAATTCATGACACCCGACGGTCTGTTGTCCCGCCGCGCTATCGTCGCTCTTGAACCATTCATGCGGGCTTTTCGACAAATGATGTCAGAAGCAGAGCCGCGCGGAGCACGCTTTTATCACCCGCGCATGGGGTTGTTCCAGGCGATCGGCTGGGAGGATAAGTAATGTCAGTAATCACAAAGAACTTCCGTCTAAATGGGCTGGCGAATCAATACGCCGCTGCCGTATACGACCGCGTAAAGCAACAGAACGGCGGGGAATTCTTCACCGTGCAGGCAGGGCCGCAGAAGATTCACATAAATATCTTGGGCGGTGCCGCCGGCGTCCGTGACCTGGTAGATGCCTATTACCTTGAAGCGATACAGAAGAATTACTCGAATTGGGAACAGTTGGCGATCTTGCTGCTGACCAAAAGCCTCAACGGTTCGGAGCTGACGAAATCCGGCTGGGAGTTCTGGGAAAGCATGGTCAACGACATGGGTTCAACTTTGGCTAAAGGAAAAAAAGAAAAATGAAAAACGCAAAGGACATAGCTGCAAGGCGCCCAGTTGATAGAGTGGCCGCGCAAGTGGTTAGCAAAGGTGTGTCATGGATACCCAACAAACGCATTCAGACCGCCGATAGCGATACCCCTCTGCCAGTAGCGACATTGCCAGGCTGAACCCGCAAGCGCAAAAAGCGGCGGAATCTGTCATCGGCAGAACATTTGGGCGCCTAACCGTCCTCGGCCTATCTGCCGAGCGTAAGGGGCGCTGGGTTGTCAGGTGCCAGTGTGGGGTTTATACGCTGCGAACGTACAAAGCCATTATGAACCCAGCAAATTCGGCTGATTGTTGCGAGCTGTGCCGCCACCTCCTTTACCTAAAGCGAGCCGATCACTTTCGCAGAACGGGAAAAGATATTGAATGGAGTGATTTATGAAAATCGATTATCAAGACCACGGAGCTACCGCCAGCATCACACTGACCAGCACGGTGTTTGAGTTCCGCCGGCATAACCGCGTCGTTGATACAGCGCTGTTCCTGACCAGTGTCAGCGCCCGGCACAGCGGTGTGTTTATCCGTAAGACAGTGCTCTCTGGCCGTTCGGCGGTGGCGCTGAAAGCGTACAAGGTTGTTCTGCGGGAGATGGCGCGATGAACACAGAAAACACCTATACGGCAGCCGGTGGAAATCTACCGCATCACATCATCATAGCGCTTGCGGCTGATCCACGGTTCGGGCAATGCATTGAAGAAAGCCTGAAAACGCCAGAGCTTGTTGAAAATTTTGAACGTCTGTACGACGTGCGCCGACCACGAATGCCAGCAAGCCCGATGGAGGCCATTGTTGACAAGGTTACGGGTTATGCAGATAGCGAATGGCGAAAGTTCTTCACGGCGTTTATCACGTTTGTCTATGACGCCATTTATATCCGTGTGTGTGAGAATCATATTTCAGTGGAGGGTATCCAGTGAACAGAATGTTTTTGCTGATGGCTGAGTTTGAGACCTCAGATATTCCTCTGGAGAAAATCGCGGAGAAATACCTCGGTATCTCAATCGAATTAGCCAACAAGCGTGCGAACGCTGGCAAGCTGCCTATCCCGAGTTTCCGGGCGGCAGACTCGAACAAAGCCCCGCGCCTGGTGCATGTGAAGGATTTAGCAGACTATCTTGATCAACGCACGGCGGCCGCGAGGGAGGAGTTCAAGCAGGTTAATTCATAATTCGGCGCGGGGTGCCGGGTCACCTATAGCACCCCATAAACTTTTATTTTATTGATTTTTATAGTGTATCAATCCCATCGAGCATCGGCGCGATGGAAAAACGATTGGCGGCGTAGGTTGGGGCGTGGTTGTCTTTCGTCATGCTGGGTTACTGGCTACCTGAGTCTGTCTGGGTTCAACGAACGGCGTAGTGCCGCAAACGGCTATTATAACGACAATCGTCGCCGTTGGGAAAACCCCCGCACCGGCCGCCGCCGCCCACAGGCGGAAAAAAGTTGTGATATGCCTCTCATTTATGACCGTTCACGCCGCGATATTTGCCTTCTGGTGCGCCGTAGTCAGGGGAAAAGGGGCCAACTCTCGGCGATTCGCCGTAATCATGTTAAAATCGCTTTTTTACGTACCGGGATATTTGCGATGAACTCAACCACCCAGGAAAAGCTGCTGGCGCAGGCTGAACAGCTCTGCCAGCAACGCAATGTGCGATTGACGCCGCAACGGCTGGAAGTGTTGCGCCTGATGGCGCAGCAGCCCGGTGCCATCAGCGCTTACGACCTGCTCGACCTGCTGCGCGTCGTCGAACCGCAGGCCAAGCCGCCAACGGTCTACCGCGCGCTGGATTTCCTGCTCGAGCAAGGGTTTATCCACCGGGTGGAATCCGCCAACAGCTATGTGTTGTGCCACCATTTTGAACAGCCGATGCATACCTCCGCGCTGTTTATTTGCGATCGCTGCGGGCAGGTGACCGAACGCACCACCGAAGGCGTAGAAGATACGCTGCAAAAATTGGCGCAAGAGTCAGGGTTCGCGCTGCGCCACAGCGTGGTGGAAGCCCACGGCCTGTGCGCCGGCTGCGTTGAGGTTGAGGCCTGCGACAGCAAGCATGATTGCGGCGAACACGATCACAGCATCGCCATCAAGAAGAAATAGGCGGGATCAGGTACCTCCCTGTACCTGCGGCCATGGCGCCAAGGGGGGAAACGCCAGGCCATCAATGGCAGCTTCCGGCCGCAATCCGCAGCGGCCCGTCGCGCTACCAGCGATACTTGTTGTGATCTTCCCAGGACTTCACTTCTTTCTCGGCCGCCTCTTTCTGGTAGCCATAGCGCTCCTGGATTTTGCCGACAAGCTGTTCGCGTTTCCCTTCGATAACCGCCAGATCGTCATCGGTCAGCTTGCCCCATTGTTCCTTCACTTTCCCTTTAAACTGCTTCCAGTTACCGTCGGCTTGATCTTTGTTCATAGTCTCTCCGTTAACCTGTGGTGAATCAGTTTCAGATCCTGCTGGCCGGGCGCATTACTCAGTAATTTTTATGGTTTATATGCGCTAATCAAAGGGGCGCCGCTCCCCTGCTCACGTCGCCAGCCACATGATTAAGTATAGAATCAGATAGCGACAAATAAAAATAAGCAGAATCTAAATCCATTTAAACTTCGTATAACAGTAAAAAACGCCGAAAAACAGCCTGCTAACGGGTTAAGTTCGGCAACGAAAACATGTAACCAAATATGAATTAAAACATAAATAAAATTAATGATTTTGCGTCATTCAGCATCGACTATGTCGCTGAAAACCAGCTGCCTCGCACCCGGTGGCGATGCCAGATCCAACCCAGAGAGAGGCCGCGCAGCGAGAGAAAGACCGCCAGTGCCAGCCACAGCCCATGGTTGCCCAGCAGCGGCACGCTGAACAAGGTGAGCCCATAACCTGCCGCCGCCACCGCCATGCTGTTGCGCATTTCCGCGCCGCGGGTGGCGCCGATAAACATGCCGTCCAGCAGGTAGCACCATACGCCGACCAACGGCAGCGCCACCTGCCACGGCAGATAGTGATTGGCCAACGCGCGCAGCTCCGGCAGCGAGGTCAGCGCCGCCACGATCTGCTGGCCGGCAACGGCGTAAGCCGCGCCAAAGGCCAGGGCCACCAGGCAGGCCTGACGGCAGGCGGCGCGCCATATCCTCCTCAGCTGGCGGTCGTCGCGGGCGCCGTAGGCGTGGCCCGAATGCGCCTCCACCGCGTAAGCGAAACCGTCCAGCGCATAGGCGGTAAAGGTGAGCAGGTTCATCAGCACCGCATTCACCGCCACCACTTCGCTGCCAAGGCGCGCGCCAAAAATGGTCAGAGAGGCGAAGCACAGCTGCAGCAACAGCGAGCGCAGCATAATGTCGCGGTTTAGCGCCAGCAGGCGCCGCAGGTTGCCGCGCCAGGCCTGCTGCAGCATCGGCGGTGAAATGCCGCGCAGCCGCATCACGCGCCACGACAGCCATAGCCCGAGCAGCAGCGTGGCGTATTCGGCGATGGCGGTCGCCGTCGCCGCCCCCTGCACGTTCCAGCCCAGCCCCATCACCAGCCAGATATCCAGCACGATGTTCAGCAGGTTGCCGACGATCAACAGGATCACCGGCGCGCGCACGTACTGCACGCCGAGCAGCCAGCCGAGGATCACCATATTGGCCAGCGCCGCCGGGGCGCTCAGCCAACGGATCTCAAGAAACAGCCGCGCCTGCCGCAGTACCTCGGCGTCGCCGCCGACGATCCCCAGCGCCGCATCAATCAGCGGCTGGCGCAACAGCACAATGGCCAGCCCGGCCAGCACCGCCAACAGCAGCGGCTGCATAAAGGCGCGCGCCAGCGCCTGCGGGTTCTGCGCCCCCAGCGCCTGTGCGGCCAAGCCGGTGGTGCTCATGCGCAGGAACAGCAACAGCATAAACAGGAAGCTGGTGGCCATGGCGCCGATCGCCACGCCGCCGAGATAGGTCGGGCTATCGAGATGGCCGATCACCGCGGTATCCACCAGCCCGAGCAGCGGCACGGTAATATTGGAAAAAATCATCGGCAGGGCGAGACGCCACAGGGCTTTATCGGTGTCGCTGGTGAAGGCGGAAAAGGCGGAGATCAGGCGCATGGTGAAATGTTCCCGTGGATACCCTTCATCTTACCAAGCTGCAGGCGTGTCGGCTGCGCATTGAAAGCGATTGGGCACGATATTGAATCAGAAATGACATCGCCCCAAAGCAGGGGCGATTTAAATCGGGGGACGACCGTTCGGGCGCGGCGGTTAAATCCAGTCGCCGTTGCGGATCACGCCGACCGCCAGGCCTTCGATGGTGAAATTCTGCTGACGCAGATCGACCACGATCGGTTGGAATTCGCTGTTTTCCGGCAGCAGTTCAACCACGTTGCCGTGTTTTTTCAGGCGTTTGACCGTGACTTCGTCCTCAATGCGCGCCACCACCACCTGGCCGTTGCGCACGTCCTGAGTCTTGTGCACCGCCAGCAGATCGCCGTCCAGAATGCCGATGTCGCGCATCGACATGCCGTTGACCCGCAGCAGGAAATCCGCGTTCGGTTTGAACAGCGAAGGATCCACCTTGTAGTGGCCTTCGATATGCTGTTGCGCCAGCAGCGGCTCGCCGGCGGCCACCCGGCCGATCAGCGGCAGGCCTTCTTCATCTTCCATCAGCAGGCGGATGCCGCGTGACGCGCCGGAGACGATCTCGATCACCCCTTTGCGCGCCAGCGCCTTCAGGTGTTCTTCGGCGGCATTTGGCGAGCGGAACCCCAGACGCATAGCGATCTCGGCACGCGTCGGCGGCATGCCCGTCTGCGAAATATGATCGCGAATCAGATCATAGACCTCTTGCTGTCTGGTAGTTAGTGCTTTCATTCCGCCCCCTGTTTGTTTATACAGTCTTGCTGTGAGTATATACAGGTAAGCGCGGATTGGGAACCGAAGAATGAATAAAAATCAGGGATTAGCGCCCCGCTCAAAGGAAGTGTTGCCACAGCACCGAGCCCCAGACGAACAGCGCCAGCAGGATCGCCAGCGACACCGCCGCCGACCCCATGTCCTTCGCCCGGCCGGAGAGCTCATGATGCTCGCTGCCGATGCGGTCGACCACCGCCTCGATCGCGCTGTTCAGGATCTCGACGATCATCACCAGCGCCACCGATCCGATCAACAAAATGCGCGCTATCGCACCCACATCCAGCCAGATCGCCAGTATGATGGCCAGCAGGGTCGCCACCAGCTCCTGGCGGAACGCCGCCTCGTGCTGCCAGGCGGCGGAAAGTCCTTTATAAGAATAGCCGGCGGCTTTAATAATACGGGTCAGGCCGGTTGCTTGGTTCGCCATGTTTTCGGTGCCTTTCTCAGAGGTAAGTCATAATAAAAAGAGTCTAGATCAGCCAGCGTTATCGGCTCTCGGTTTTCCAACACCACAGATCTGCTACCCGGTTTCTGGTATGCTTGCGGCGCATTGCTAACAAGAGGCTTCACGTTGTTATGTCAGGTTGGCGTAAAATTTATTATAAATTATTGAATTTACCACTCAAATTGTTGGTAAGAAGTAAGGTTATCCCTTCAGATCCGGTCACGGAATTAGGGTTGGATCCCTCACGGCCGATTTTGTATGTTTTGCCTTATAATTCCAAGGCGGATTTGCTGACGCTGCGCACTCAGTGCCTGGCGCAGGATCTGCCCGACCCCCTCAACCCGCTGGAAATTGACGGCACGGTGCTGCCGAGCCACGTGTTCATTCACGACGGCCCGCGCGTGTTCCGCTACTACACGCCGAAGGAAGAGTCGGTAAAGCTGTTCCACGACTACCTGGACCTGCACCGCAACAATCCGGATCTCGACATCCAGATGCTGCCGGTCTCGGTGATGTTTGGCCGCTCGCCGGGCCGCGAAGGGCAAGGCACGCCGCATCTGCGCCTGCTGAACGGCGTGCAGAAATTCTTCGCCGTGCTGTGGCTCGGCCGCGACAGCTTCGTGCGCTTCTCCAATACCGTCTCGCTGCGCCGCATGGCCTCCGAACACGGCACGGATAAAATCATCGCGCAGAAGCTGGCGCGCGTGGCGCGCATGCACTTCTCGCGCCAGCGCCTGGCCGCGGTCGGCCCAAGCCTGCCGGCGCGTCAGGATCTGTTCAACAAGCTGCTGGCGTCCAAGGCGATCGAAAAAGCGGTCGAGGACGAGGCGCGCAGCAAGAAGATTTCCCACGAAAAAGCCCAGCAGAACGCCATCGCGCTGATGGAAGAGATCGCCGCCGACTTCTCCTACGAGACCGTGCGCCTCTCCGACCGCGTGCTGAGCTGGACCTGGAACCGGCTGTATCAGGGCATCAACGTCACCAACGCCGAACGCGTGCGCCAGCTGGCGCAGGACGGCCACGAAATCGTCTACGTGCCCTGCCACCGCAGCCACATGGACTACCTGCTGCTGTCCTACGTGCTGTATCACCAGGGCCTGGTGCCGCCGCACATCGCGGCCGGCATCAACCTCAACTTCTGGCCGGCCGGGCCGATCTTCCGCCGCCTGGGCGCGTTCTTCATTCGCCGCACCTTCAAGGGCAACAAGCTGTACTCCACGGTATTCCGCGAGTACCTCGGCGAACTGTTCACCCGCGGCTACTCGGTGGAATACTTCGTCGAAGGCGGCCGCTCGCGCACCGGGCGCCTGCTGGAACCGAAGACCGGCACCCTGTCGATGACCATCCAGGCGATGCTGCGCGGCGGCACCCGTCCCATCACCCTGGTGCCTATCTACATCGGCTACGAGCACGTGATGGAAGTGGGCACCTACGCCAAAGAGCTGCGCGGCGCCACCAAGGAAAAAGAGAGCCTGCTGCAGATGCTGCGCGGCCTGCGCAAGCTGCGCAACCTGGGCCAGGGCTACGTCAACTTCGGCGATCCGCTGCCGCTGACCGCCTATCTGAACCAGCACGTGCCGCAGTGGCGCGAATCGATCGACCCGATCGAAGCCCAGCGCCCAAGCTGGCTGACGCCGACGGTCAACGATCTGGCGGCCAAAATCATGGTGCGCATCAACAACGCCGCCGCGGCCAACGCCATGAATCTGTGCTCCACCGCGCTGCTGGCCTCGCGCCAGCGTTCGCTGACCCGCGAGCAGCTGCTCGAACAGCTCGAGTGCTACCTGCAACTGATGCGCAACGTGCCTTACGCGCACGACGTCACGGTGCCGACCCAGACGCCGGATGAGCTGCTGGATCACGCGTTGAACATGAACAAGTTCGAGGTGGAGAAGGACAACATCGGCGATATCATCATCCTGCCGCGCGAGCAGGCGGTGCTGATGACCTATTACCGCAACAATATCCATCACCTGCTGGTGCTGCCTTCCCTGATCGCCACCATCGTGATGCACCACCGCAAGGTGTCGCGCGCCGAGCTGCTGCGGCAGATCGGTCTGATTTACCCGATGCTGAAAGCCGAGCTGTTCCTGCATAACGACAAGGAACAGCTGGAACAGGTGCTGCAGCCGCTGATCGGCGAAATGATCCGCCAACAGCTGATCTGCGGCAAAGGCGAGGATCTGGTGCTGAACCCGGCGCGCATCCGTCCGCTGCAGCTGCTGGCCGCCGGCGTGCGCGAAACCCTGCAACGCTACGCCATCACCATGTCGATCCTCAGCGCCAACCCGAGCATCAACCGCGGCGCGCTGGAGAAAGAGAGCCGCATCATGGCGCAGCGCCTGTCGGTGCTGCACGGCATCAACGCGCCGGAGTTCTTCGACAAGGCGGTGTTCTCCACCCTGGTGGCGACGCTGCGTGAAGAGGGCTACATCAACGACATCGGCGATGCCATCCGCGAGCACACCCTCGAGGTGTACAGCATGCTGAGCGATCTGATCACCCCGGAGATCAAGCTGACCATCGAGAGCGTCAGCATGCCGGCGGAAACCAATGCGCTGCCAGAGGCGACCGCAGAGGAAGAGAAAGAAGGCTGATCCGCGCGAACCGGAAATGCAAAAGGCACCCTCGGGTGCCTTTTTTATTGCTCGCGGCGCTTAAGCCGGCAAATAACTCAGCGCGATGCCGATAAACACCACCAGCCCGACGTAGTTATTGTGCAGAAACGCCCTGAAGCAGGCTTCGCGCTCGCGGGTGGCGACCTGCTTTTGCTGATGGATGAACAGCGCGCCCGCCAGCAGCAGCGACCAGTAAAACGCCCCGCCCAGCTGCGCCAGATACCCGACCCACAGCAGCAGCAGCAGGGTGGCGAACTGCAGCAACCCGACGATCAGCTTGTCGTAGCGGCCAAACAGGATGGCGGTGGATTTAACGCCGATTTTCAGGTCGTCATCGCGGTCCACCATCGCATACAGCGTGTCGTAAGCCACCGTCCAGCAAATGTTGGCCAGCAGCAGCAGCCAGCAGCTCAGCGGCAGCGCTTCGCTGACCGCGGCGTAGGCCATGGGAATGCCCCAGCCGAAGGCGGCGCCCAGCACGAACTGCGGCAGGTTGGTCACCCGCTTCATAAACGGATAAACCCACGCCAGCGCCAGCGCCGCCAGCGACAGCCAGATGGCCATGGCATTCAGCGTCAGCACCAGACCAAACGAGATCAGCACCAGCACCACGAACAGCACCTTGGCCTCTTTCTCGCTCACCCGGCCGCTCGGCATCGGCCGCCCGGCGGTGCGCTTCACGTGGCCGTCGACCGCGCGGTCGGCGTAGTCGTTCACCACGCAGCCGGCGGCGCGCATCAGGAACACGCCGAGCACGAACACCAGCAGGATCGACAGCGGCGGCACGCCCTGCCCGGCCAGCCACAGCGCCCACAGCGTCGGCCACAGTAGCAGCAGGCTGCCGATCGGCTTATCGATGCGCATCAGATGGCTGTAAGCCCGCCATTTGCTTTGAGTCACGCTTCCCTCCAAGGTCTTTCCTCTCCTCTTTAAGCGGGATCCGCCGCATACAGCGGTGAAGCCGGTAAAAACAGCTCGGTCAGCAGCAGCGGTTTGCCCGCCAGCCGCAGACGAGAACGCCGCGCCCACAGCGCATCCTGCCGGCCGATGTGAATGTAATCGCGGGTCAGTTCGCCGCTGCTGAACAGATAACGCCCCAGCGGCAGCGTGCCCAGGTCCACCAGCGCCAGGTCGGGGCCGGTCAGGGTTTCCTGCGGGATCACCGTGCGCCCCAGCAGCCAGGGCCGCTTATCGCCCAGCAGCACGATTTCGCGCAGCCAGTAACGCGGGCTTGCGGGCAGATGCTCCGCCTCTTCCCCCAGCTCGTCGCGGCTCACGAAGCATTCGCGCTGCGGTTCAACGTGCACCCGCGCGCAATGACGTTCAAAACGACGGGTCATGGAGCCTAATTCCATCAGCCAGTCGCTCACGGCGGCGGGCGGCGGCGAATGCCGATCGGATAACCACTCAAGCGGCGGCAGGATCGAATCCCTATTGCCAGACATTGCTCTACTCCACGCCTGAGGCCGCACGCTGCGTGCCGCGCCAGACGATACAAACCGTTAACAGGCCTCCATTGTAACGCAGAAATGCAAAAGCGGCAGGCTGATTCGTGGGGTCAGAATAGGGTGAACCGCGATAAAAAATGCCCGGGCTGTCATCTTTTTTGCCCGCGGTTTTCTCTACCTTCGGGAGCCGTTACGGCGGTGATTCCGTGATCCTCGGCAAAGTTTCGCCTTCGCTGCCGGTGCCGCAGCTGGTCACTGGCGGGGAATATTATGCGGATGTGGCGCTGGAGGGGGCGATGACGCGCGGCATGCCGGAGCGGCGGGTGGATAACGCCCGCCTGCTGACGCCGAGCGGCGAAACCCTGGCCCGCGGATGAAAAAAGGTGCGCCGAAGCGCACCAGTCATAGAGCCAGCATCGGCAGCGTCGGGTACTACCCCTTGCCTTTAACGCTGCTGATAAAGGTTTTACGCGCTGTGGTGGAACCCAGTTTCTCGGCCTCATTCATCAGCTTCAGCGCTTTATCGATATCCCCCGCCTTCACCGCCTGTTTGATGCCGTTATTGAAATAGCTTTCCGTGTCGTTGAGCATCGGCTCCGCCGGTTTGGCCGGCGCGGGCGCCGGAGCCGCAGCCGCCGTTGCGACAGGCGCGGTTGACCCCACCACCACCGGCGTCGCGGTCGGCGCCGGTTGCAGCATGCCGATCATCACGTTGCCGCTGCCCTGCTCGGCGGTCACTTTCAGCCTGAGCGTGCCGCCGGTGCCGTGGCTGGCGACCGGGTCCGGGATATCCGGCACCGCGTTGCCCACGCCGGCGGCATAGGCCTTGGCCGGGTTGGTCAGCTGGGTGGTTTTGGCCAAATCCTGGCGGGTGGTGTACACCAACAGGTAAATCTGCTTTTGCCCCAGCGCCGGGGTCAGCTTCAGCGTGCCCTCCAGCCGATCGGAAGACATCGCGCCCGGCGGCTGATACGGGAAGTAGCTGCTCGGGTAATAGGCCGCCGGCCGCAGGTGTTCATCCAGCACCAGTACGCTCGGCGCATAAATCGAATTATTCTTGCTGATGCTGCTCAGCGTGACTTCCAGCGATCCGCGATCGGCCGGCAGCGTATAGGCGGCGATGGCCCCCTGAATGTCGCCCTGGTTGATCTGCGGGCTGACGTTATCGAGTTTCACCTCCTGCGTGACCGGCGGTTGCAGCGGTTGCCACGGCAGACTTTGCAGCGTGGCGGCGCTGATGGCCGGCGCGACGGAGACGTTGGCCGGCGTATCGGCATAGGCCGCCAGCGGCGCACCCAGGCTCAGCGCCAGCGACAGGCAGAGCGACAGCAGATTTTTTTTCATTGTTATACCCTCTATCGGCGCCGACGCAGGTCAGGCAAGAGAGCCGGCGTCGGCGAATACATGTTGGGGAAAGCACGCGGCTCTCCCCGTCCTGTCATTACCACCAGATTTCCATCTGGGCGCCGAAGGTGACTTCATCGTCATTGCCGCGGCTGAAGGTGTGCATGCTGGTGTCGTTATAGGCGGTGCCGGTGGCGTAACCGGTATCGCTGTTGGTGGCGTAGCCCCATTTCTCGTCCCACTTGGCGTAGGTGGCGAACACGCGGATGGCCGGACGCGACCAGATGCTGTTGCCCGCCTGCCATTGTTGCGCCAGGGTCACTTTGTACTGGCCGTTGCGATCGCCGGTGCGCTGGGACTTGACGTTGTCGTAGCCGGCTTCCAGCAGGGTGCTCATGATCGGCGTCCATTTGTACATCGGCCGCACGCCCAGGGTGTACCAGGTGGTGCCGTTGTCGTTGTCGCGATCGATGTCCTGGAACATGCCGACGTACATCAGCGCCCATTTATCGTTGAAGTCGATGGCGCCGTGATCCAGCACGCGGATCATCTTGCCGTTGTTGTCGATGGTCGCGCCCTGGTTGCGGCCGTTGTTCTGCGAGGTCATGGAGTCGGTGGCGTACTGCAGCACGAACTTGTTGTAGCCGCTCAGGATGCTTTGGGTATGTTCTGCGGTGAACATCCAGCCGTCTTTGCTGGCGCCGTCGGCCAGGCTGTAACCGTCCTGCACGTTGGCGCGGCCGTAGTCCACGCCCAGCTCCAGGGTGCCGCCCGGGTTCAGCTCCAGGCCGGCCAGACGCACGTCGAAGGTGTCGTTGACGGTTGGGCGCTGATCCCACTCGTTATCCAGGTAACCGTAAGAACCGCCGGATTCGGAGTTGCGGGTCACCGCGGCGGACAGCTTGCCGAAGCCCAGATCGATGTTTTCCAGGCCGGCGCCCGGGCCGGAAATATCCCAGTAGTAGAAGTCGATCATATGGACGTCATGACGCTGATAGAAGCGCTTACCGGCCCACATGGTGGAGCCCGGCAGCCAGTCGATCAGGTTTTTACCCTGCACGTTCACTTCGCGGAAGCCCGGCGTCACGTCTTCCCAGTCGGAACGCTGCGAAACGGAGTAGGCCAGGTTGGTATCGAAGTAGAAGCTCTTGTCGCCCTCCTTCCACACTTCCTGCCCCAGTTTCAGTTCGGCGTAGGTTTCGCATTCGTTGCCGAGACGGTATTTGCTCGAGGCCCCGGTGGCCTGGAAGCACTGTTGCTCACCGCCGCTGCCGGTCCAGCCGATGCCGGAACGGGCATAGCCTTTAAAATCGACGGCCATGGCCTGGGTGGTCAGCACACCGGCGGCGATTGCCAGTGCCAGAGGAAGTTTGCGCAGAGTAGTCATCATTATTCTCCTGTTATACAGACTGTGATGCTTTAAACGCCCGGCTCCTGGTGCAGCCGTTTACATGCCGTACCGTCTTCACGGAACAGATGGCAGCGGTGAGGCGGCAGGCCGATGGCGAATGTTGCACCTTCTTCTACCAGCACCACGTCGTTCTGGCGGTACACCAGGTTTTGACGGATTGCCGGGATTTGGATGTGGATTTGCGTCTCGTTGCCGAGCTGCTCGACCACCTGTACATCACCGGTCAGACGAACTTCGGAAGCGTCGCCGGGCAGCAGATGCTCCGGGCGGATGCCCAAAGACAGATTGGTGCCGGGCTGAACCTCGGCGCCTTCCACCGGCAGCCACACCAGCTGGCGGTTCGGCAGTTCGACCTGCACCCGTTGTGGCTCTGCGGCGGTCACCTTGACCGGCAGGAAATTCATTTTCGGCGAGCCGATGAACCCGGCGACGAAGCGATTGGCCGGATAGTGGTACAGCTCCAGCGGCTTGCCGACCTGGGCCACGCGCCCGGCGTCAAGCACCACGATCTTGTCGGCCAGCGTCATCGCTTCGACCTGATCGTGGGTCACGTAGATCATGGTGCGCTGCAGGCGCTTGTGCAGGCGGGAGATCTCGATGCGCATCTGCACCCGCAGCGCGGCGTCGAGGTTGGACAACGGCTCGTCGAGCAGGAACACGTCCGGTTCGGCCACCAGCGTGCGGCCGATCGCCACGCGCTGACGCTGCCCGCCGGACAGCGCCTTCGGCCGCCGATCGAGCAGGTGCGCCAGCTGCAGCACCTCCGACACCTGGTTCACCCGCTGGGCGATATCGGCCTTCTTCGCGCCGGCCAATTTGAGGCCGAACGACATGTTGTCCGCCACCGACAGGTGCGGATACAGCGCGTAGGACTGGAACACCATGCCGATGCCGCGCTCGGAAGGCGGCACGTCGTTCATGCGTTTTTCGCCGATCAGCAGCTCGCCGGAGGTGATGTCCTCCAGCCCGGCGATCATGCGCAGCAGCGTCGATTTGCCGCAGCCCGAGGGCCCGACAAACACCACAAACTCGCCGTCATCGATGGTCAGATTGACGTCTTTGGAAATCACAGCCTCGCCGAAGGCCTTATAAACGCCGCGCAGTGTGACGCTAGCCATGCGTTACTCCCCTGCTTTCGCAGTTAACATTTCGTGTAAAAATGGCGGACGCAAAGCCCGCCAAAACCCATTGATGACCCTCTTGCTGCGCGCCGTGCTGCCATGCCAATGGCAAGGTCGCCTCAGACGGCGCGGCCGCCTGAGTATAAGGCTGCAGGTTAATCAGCGCTTCAAGGCATTGATCCTGATGGGTAATAAGTAAGCGAACCACGCCATTTCGCTGGCTGACCGCGTTCAGTTCGCCGCGCTGGATCAGCGGTGAGCGACGCAACGCCAGCAGCGACTGGCAGTAACGCAAGGTGGAGTGGCTGTCGTGCTGCTGGCGGCTGATGGCCAGCGCGCGGTGCTCGATAGCCACCTGCTGATACCAGTCAATTTCACCGGCGGTCACCTGTTCGGGGGCCTCATGCCACGGCATGCGCGTCTGCGCGCCCCGCGGGTCCTGCAGCCCGGCGGCGTGCGGCAATCCCAGCTCCTCGCCCTGATACAGGCAGATCGGCGCCGGCAGCATCGCCAGCAGCGTCAAAAAAGCGTCGGCGGAGCGCAGATCGCCCTGCCCCCAATGGCTGACCACCCGCGGCTGATCGGCGTCGCCGGTGCTCCACAGGCTGTCCGCCAGGGTAGCGCGGCGAGCGTGCAGCACCGCCACCAGTTTTTCCACGCTGAACGGCACCACGTCCAGCGCCAGCGGGCTGCGGGCATACTGCTGCGGCGCGACGGCGTGGCGAACGTAGCTGCCGCCGTCGCAATACCACAGCGCCAACCCTTGCGCCGCCACCGCGGCGCTGGCCTCCGGCGGCAGCGCCTGCGGCAGCAGCAGGCCATCGATCGACAGCGCGTTAAGGTAGGGCAACGCCGCCAGCATGCCGTGCACGTCGCCCACGCCGTCGCCGTTTCCATCGCGGAAACTGACCGGATGGATCCGGTACAGGGTGGGCTGAGCGACGATAGGCGTTGGCGACATAAATCAGGTTCCCTGCTGCGCGTGGCGTTGAAAATCAATGTGGCCGATAGTGCGGGAGTTGCCGGAAAGGGTAATCATCCGTAACAGGATTTTTCATGGGGGAGGAGACGGGAGGATGAGAGAACGACCGCGGCGCTGAGAAGTTCCCCGCTTAAGGCAAATCTGTGATCAACCTGGCAAAAATCGTCCCCCCATTTTGTGCCTGACGCCACAGAATAGAGCGCAATGTTAACTGGATCACACTACGTCGGCATGGGGCGTAGACGGGGGGAGGATGAGAATGTGTCGCTTTGTGACCCACTATTACCGCGAAACTGCTCTCCTCGATTTATGTGCCCACAATAAAAAGGACCGGATTATGACTCGCAGCATTACCACCGCCCGCACGCTGGTGCTTTCGGCTCTGACCACCCTGGTGCTCTCTTCTTCCGCCTTCGCCAAGATCGAGGAAGGCAAACTGGTTATCTGGATCAACGGCGACAAGGGCTATAACGGCCTGGCCGAGGTCGGCAAAAAGTTCGAGAAAGACACCGGCATCAAGGTCACCATCGAGCATCCGGACAAGCTGGAAGAAAAATACCCGCAGGTGGCCGCCACCGGCGACGGCCCGGACATCATCTTCTGGGCCCATGACCGCTTCGGCGGCTATGCGCAATCCGGCTTGCTGGCCGAAATCCACCCGTCCAAGGCCTTCCAGGACAAACTGTTCCCGTTCACCTGGGACGCGGTGCGCTATGACGGCAAGCTGATCGGCTACCCGATCGCCGTTGAAGCGCTGTCGCTGATTTATAACAAGGACCTGATCAAGCAGGCGCCGAAGACCTGGGAAGAGATCCCGGCGTTGGACAAGCAGCTGCGCGCCAGCGGCAAGAGCGCCATCATGTGGAACCTGCAGGAACCCTACTTCACCTGGCCGATCATCGCCGCCGACGGCGGTTACGCCTTCAAGTATGAGAACGGCAAGTACAACATCAAGGACGTCGGCGTGGCCAATGCCGGCTCGCAGGCCGGCCTGCAGTTCATCGTCGATCTGGTGAAGAACAAGCACGTCAACGCCGACACCGATTACTCGATCGCCGAAGCGGCGTTCAACAAGGGCCAGACCGCCATGACCATCAACGGTCCCTGGGCCTGGAGCAACATCGAGCAAAGCAAGATCAACTACGGCGTGACCCTGCTGCCGACCTTTAAAGGCAAGCCGTCCAAACCCTTCGTCGGCGTGCTGACCGCCGGCATCAACGCCGCCAGCCCGAACAAGGAGCTGGCGACCGAATTCCTGGAAAACTATCTGCTGACCAACGAAGGCCTGGCGGACGTCAACAAAGACAAACCGTTGGGCGCCGTGGCGCTGAAGTCCTACCAGGAGGTGCTGGCGAAAGATCCGAAGATCGCCGCCACCATGCAGAACTCGCAAAACGGCGAAATCATGCCGAACATTCCGCAGATGAGCGCCTTCTGGTACGCCGAACGCAGTGCGGTGATCAACGCCGTCAGCGGCCGCCAGACGGTGAAAGCCGCGCTGGATGACGTGCAGACCCGCATCACCAAGTAACGACGCCGTGCGGGGCGCCACGGTGCCCCGCTGTCGCTCCACAGAAAGGAACGCCCTATGCAATTAGCTCACGCCGGCTCGGCTGCGCGAAAAAAGTCGAAGTGGTGGCAGAGTGAGGGGTTGAAATGGCTGGTTATCGGCCTGTTAAGCCTGATCACCTGCTATCTGATTGTGTTGATGTATGCACAGGGTGAATATCTGTTCGCCATCATGACGCTGATCCTGGTCAGCGCCGGGCTGTACGTCTTCGCCAACCGCCGCGCCTACGCCTGGCGCTATGTGTATCCGGGCGTCGCCGGCATGGGGCTGTTTGTCCTGTTCCCGCTGATTTGCACCATCGCCATCGCCTTTACCAACTACAGCAGCACCAACCAGCTGACCTTCGAACGCGCGCAGTCGGTGCTGATGCAGCGCCAGTTCCAGACCGGGAAAACCTTCAGCTTCGGCCTGTATCCGGCGGACAACCAACAGTGGCGACTGCAGCTGACCCATCCGGACAGCGGCGAGCGGCTTATCTCCGAACCTTTCCGCTTCGACCCCGCGGCGCCGCAGACCCTGAAGCTGGCGGCGGAAAGCGCCGAGCCGGCGGGCGAACGCGCCACGCTGCGGGTGATCACGCAGAATCGTCAGGCGCTGAACCAACTGGTCGCCCAATTGCCCGACGGCGGCGAGCTGCGCATGAGTTCCCTGCGCCAGTTCTCCGGCACCAGCCCGCTGTATGCGCTGAACAAAGACGATGGCGCGCTGACCAATAATCAGACCCGGGTGACGTATCGGCCAAACGCCGAAATCGGCTTCTATCAGGCGGTCAACGCCGACGGCAACTGGGGGCAGGAAACCCTCAGCCCGGGCTATACCGTCACCACCGGCTGGAAAAACTTCCTGCGGGTGCTGCAGGATGAGGGCATCAAAAAACCGTTCATTTCAATCTTCATCTGGACCATCCTGTTCTCGGTGATGACCGTGATCCTCACCGTGGCGGTCGGCATGGTGCTGGCCTGCGTGGTGCAGTGGGAAGCGCTGAAAGGCAAGGCGGCGTATCGCGTGCTGTTGATCCTGCCCTATGCGGTACCGTCGTTTATTTCGATTCTGATCTTCAAGGGGTTGTTCAACCAAAGCTTCGGCGAGATCAACATGATGCTCAGCCACCTGTTCGGCATCAAACCGGCCTGGTTCAGCGATCCGATCACCGCCAAGAGCATGATTCTGATCGTCAACACCTGGCTGGGCTACCCGTACATGATGATCCTGTGCATGGGGTTGCTGAAAGCGATACCCGACGATCTGTACGAGGCTTCGGCGATGGACGGCGCCAGCCCGCTGCAGAACTTCTTCCGCATTACCTTCCCGCTGCTGATCAAGCCGTTGACGCCGCTGATGATCGCCAGCTTCGCCTTCAACTTTAACAACTTCGTGCTGATCCAGCTGTTGACCAACGGCGGCCCGGACATGATCGGCACCACCACGCCGGCCGGCTCTACCGACCTGCTGGTCAGCTACACCTACCGCATCGCCTTCGAAGGCGGCGGCGGGCAAGACTTCGGCCTGGCGGCCGCCATCGCCACGCTGATTTTCCTGCTGGTGGGCGCGCTGGCGATTCTGAATCTGAAAGCCAGCAAGATGAACTTTGATTAGGGAGAATAATAATGGCCATGGTTCAACCCAAATCCCAGCGCCTGCGCCTGTGGATCACCCATATTCTGATGCTGAGCTTTATCGCCCTGATCATGTTCCCGCTGCTGATGGTGGTGGCCATCTCGCTGCGCTCCGGCAACTTCGCCACCGGCAGCCTGATACCCGAGCAGATTTCCTGGGATCACTGGCGGCTGGCGCTCGGCCTCAGCGTTACCCACGCCGACGGCAGCGTGACGCCGCCGCCGTTCCCGGTGCTGCTGTGGCTGTGGAACTCGATCAAGATCGCGGTGATCACCGCCATCGGCATCGTCACCCTGTCCACCACCTGCGCCTACGCCTTTGCCCGCATGCGCTTTCGCGGCAAAAGCACGCTGCTGAAAAGCATGCTGATTTTCCAGATGTTCCCGGCGGTGCTGTCGCTGGTGGCGCTGTACGCCCTGTTCGATCGGCTGGGCCAGTACCTGCCGTTTATCGGCCTGAACACCCACGGCGGGGTGATCTTCGCCTACATGGGCGGCATTGCGCTGCACGTCTGGACCATCAAAGGCTACTTCGAGACCATCGATAATTCGCTGGAGGAAGCGGCGGCGCTGGATGGCGCCAGCCCCTGGCAGGCCTTCCGCCTGGTGCTGCTGCCGCTGTCGGTGCCGATTCTGGCGGTGGTGTTCATTCTGTCGTTTATCGCCGCCATCACCGAAGTGCCGGTGGCCTCGCTGCTGCTGCGCGACGTGAACAGCTACACGCTGGCGGTCGGCATGCAGCAATATCTCAATCCGCAGAACTATCTGTGGGGCGACTTCGCCGCCGCGGCGGTGCTGTCGGCCATCCCGATTACCGCCGTGTTCCTGCTGGCGCAGCGCTGGCTGGTGGGCGGCCTGACGGCCGGCGGGGTGAAAGGCTAAATTTGTGCCACTGCAATGCGCTTGATGTACTTGCCTGTGTCTTCGGCGGCCCCAGGGGCCGCCATTTTTATGGCATCCAACCACGCAGATAACGGGCAGTTACTCGCGCTTTAGTCGGTCGGTGTTGGCCAGGTAGAGCGTCACCACCAGCAACAATATCGCGCCGGCATAAATTAAGGTATCAAAGGGATTTTTATGATCCACTATGATCAAACGAATAATCGCGGTAATGCCGATATAAATGAAATAGCGCAGCGGGAAATGATAACCCGACTCAAAATACTTTACGATCAAGGCGATAAACTCGAAGTACAGGAAGTAAATCACGATGCCTTCAATCAGCAGGTAGGAGGATGACTCCTCGCTGTTGACAAATAATACTTTCGCCAGGTGAATGGTTTCCTTAACCAGAAAAATCACCAGGATAGCCGCCAACAGCAGCAGGCCAACGTTCAGCACCCGCTGCAGTCCCTTTGCAATCATTATCGAACGCGATGTTTTCGCCATAAAACCCCCTCATAAATAGCGCTGAAATTACCCATAAATCCTGGCATAGGCATTATCTTAAAATTTGCCCGCCCTGCGGAAGCACTTTAAACCTAATTCAATTCAACTGGTTACATTAAGATATTTCTGGTGGATATATTTGTAGCAAATTGAAATGTCAACTATGATGGGACATAGATCTTTACATAAAACCAATAACCTCGAATTAACAAGGGAATTCTTTATGCGCGCTAAACTTAACGGACTGGTCGCGGCGGGCCTGTTTACCTGTGCATTAACCGGCCATGCCGCCGGTCTGGTGACCCCTGACAACGATCTGCGCAACGATCTCGCGTGGCTGTCCGACCGCGGCGTGATTAACGTCAGCCTGTCCACCTGGCCGCTGAGCCAGGAAGAAATCAGCTCGGTCATCGCCCAGGCCAAACCGGTGACCAATACCGAAAAGAACGTCATCGATCGCGTGCAACGCCGCGTTGATGCGTTAAAAGCCAATATCCGCGTCAGCGGTTACGCTTCCACCGACAAGCCCGGCACTCCGCAGGGTTTCGGTCAGAATGAATACGCCGACGATCGCCTGACCATCGGCGCCGGCGCCAACGGCGAATTCTGGGACGTGCGTCTGCAGGGGTCGGTCGAAGGCGATCAGCGCGTCAGCGACGGCTCCAAATTCAATATGCAGGGTTCCTACGGTGCGGTGAAGATCTGGAACCAGTGGCTGTCCTTCGGTGAAGTTTCCCAATGGTGGGGCCCTGGCTATGACGGCAGCCTGATCCGCTCCGACGCCGCGCGCCCGGTCACCGGCTTCCTGCTGCAGCGCGCCGACCAGTCGCCGTTCGAAACGCCATGGCTGTCGTGGATTGGCCGCTGGCAGTACCAGCTGACCGCCGGCCAGCTGTCGCAATATACCGCAGTACCTCACACCAAACTGATCGGCGGCCGCTTTACCATGATGCCGACCGACTTCCTCGAACTGGGCGCCTCGCGCATCATGCAATGGGGCGGTGAAGGCCGTCCGCAATCCTGGAGTTCTTTCTGGGATGCGGCAACCGGTAAAGACAACGATGATTCCGGCCAGGGCAACGATCCGGGCAACCAGCTCGCCGGCTTCGATTTCAAGCTGAAAATGCAGCCGCTGATCGGCATGCCGGTCAGCCTGTACGGCCAGTTGGTGGGTGAAGACGAAGCCGGTATGCTGCCGTCGAAAAACACCTATCTTCTGGGCCTGGAAGGTCACCCGGAGTGGGGTTCATCCACCATTAACTGGTCGATTGAAGGGGCGGACACCCGCGCCGACCGTAACCGCAAAAATTACGTGTATAACCACTACACCTATAAGGGTGGTTACTACCAGCAGGGTTACCCGCTGGGCCACGCCATGGGCGGCGACGGCCAGATGTTGTCCGGCCGCGTAGAGCTGGTGCTGGATGACAGCCAGCGCTGGAGCACCCGTCTGGTGTACGCCAAGGTGAACCCGGTCAATCAGTCCATCAACCAGGCGTTCCCGAAATCCGACACGCTGAAAGGCGTTCAGCTCGGCTGGGGCTACACCTTCCCTTCCGCGGTCAAATTCGATACCAGCCTGTGGTACACCAACAGCGACGCCAGCACGGCGGACGACGTGGGCGCCGGCGTCAGCTTCGAAGTGCCGATCGATCTGTAAAATCTGCAGAGCTAAAAAAACCCGCCGCGGCGGGTTTTTTATTGGCTTCAATTCAGGCGGCGATTAGCGCCATTCCTTGAAGCGGTTGATCAGCGCATTGGTTGAGCTGTCGTGGCTGCTGACTTTCTCGCCGCCCGCCAGCTCGGGCAGGATGCGGTTGGCCAGCTGTTTGCCCAGCTCCACGCCCCACTGGTCGAAGGTGAAGATGTTCAGGATTGCGCCCTGGGTAAAGATTTTGTGCTCGTACAGCGCGATCAGGCTGCCCAGGCTGAACGGGGTGATTTCACGCAGCAGGATGGAGTTGGTCGGGCGGTTGCCTTCGAACACCTTGAACGGCGCCACGTGCTTGACCTCTTCCGGCGTCTTGCCCTGCGCGGCGAATTCGGCCTCCACCACCTCCAGCGATTTACCGAACGCCAGCGCTTCGGTTTGCGCGAAGAAGTTCGACAGCAGCTTGGCGTGATGGTCGCTCAGCGGATTATGGCTGACCGCCGGGGCGATAAAGTCGCAGGGAACCAGCTTGGTGCCCTGGTGAATCAGCTGATAGAACGCGTGCTGGCCGTTGGTGCCCGGTTCGCCCCAGATGATGGGGCCGGTCTGGTAATCGACCGGGTTGCCGTTGCGATCGACGTATTTGCCGTTGGATTCCATGTTGCCCTGCTGGAAGTAAGCGGCAAAGCGGTGCAGGTACTGATCGTAAGGCAGGATGGCTTCGGTTTCGGCGCCGAAGAAGTTGTTGTACCAGATGCCGATCAACGCCAGCAGCACCGGCAGGTTTTTCTCCGCCGGGGTGTTCGCGAAGTGCTGATCCATCGCATGCGCGCCGCTCAGCAGCCGTTCGAAATTGTCGTAGCCCACGGACAGCGCGATCGACAGGCCGATCGCCGACCACAGGGAGTAACGGCCGCCAACCCAGTCCCAGAACTCGAACATGTTGTCGGTATCGATGCCGAACTCGGCCACCGCCTTGCCGTTGGTCGACAGCGCGGCGAAGTGTTTCGCCACGTGCTGCGGGTCGGCGGCGCTGTTCAGGAACCAGTCGCGCGCGCTGTGGGCGTTGGTCATGGTTTCCTGGGTGGTGAAGGTCTTGGACGCCACCAGGAACAGCGTGGTTTCCGGGTTCAGCGGTTTCAGCGTCTCGGCGATATGGGTGCCGTCGACGTTGGAGACGAAATGCATGTTCAGGTGGTTTTTATACGGGCGCAGCGCTTCGGTGACCATATAAGGGCCGAGGTCCGAACCGCCGATGCCGATGTTCACCACGTCGGTGATTGGCTTGCCGGTGTAGCCTTTCCAATCGCCGCCGATCACCCGGCCGCAGAACTGTTTGATTTTTGCCAGCACCGCGTTCACTTCCGGCATCACGTCTTTGCCGTCGACGACGATCGGGCTGTTGCTGCGGTTGCGCAGGGCAACGTGCAGCACCGCGCGGTCTTCGGTGCGGTTGATTTTCTCGCCGGCGAACATCGACTTGATCGCGCCTTGCAGATCGGTCTCTTTCGCCAGCGCCTGCAGTTTTTCCAGGGTTTCTTCAGTGATGCGGTTTTTGGAGTAATCCACCAGCATCTGGTCGTCGAAGGTGGCGGAAAACTTGGTGAAACGCTCACTGTCCTGCGCAAACAGATCGGCGATGCGGACGTCTTTCATCTGTGCAAAATGTTGCTGCAGGGCTTGCCAAGCAGCGGTTTGACTAGGATTGATATTTTTCATAGCAACACTCTTAGGCTTGAGAATAAAGGTGACGTGGTTGTCCGATTGTAGCCTGTTCGACTGTGATTATGATCTCTTTTCTTGCGATAGGCGCTAACTGTCAACGCGTGCCGCATCGTTTCAGCTTTTCCCCTATACTTTTGGCTGACAGCCTGTTATCAGGGCTGCAGAATTGTCACTGGAATGTGCCATTTTGTCGTTCATACCGTATTTGAAAGGGATCTCCTCTATGGAATTATCTGCCCCGTTAATGTTGGTGGTCATCGGCCTCAGTTCGCTGCTGGCGCAGTGGCTGGCCTGGCTGCTGCGGCTGCCGGCCATTTTGCCGCTGCTGCTGTTCGGCATCGTGCTCGGGCCGGCGGCGCACCTGGTGCAGCCGGACCTGCTGTTCGGCGATCTGCTGTTTCCGCTGGTGTCGCTGTCGGTGGCGATCATTCTGTTTGAGGGCGCGCTGACGCTGCGGGTCGAGGAAATACGCGGCCTCGGCGGCGTGGTGCGCAACCTGGTGAGCATCGGCATGCTGGTGACCTTTCTGGTCATCAGCGTCGCCAGTTGGTGGCTGCTGGATTTCCCGCCGGAGCTGGCGGCGCTGATCGGCGCGGTGACGGTGGTGACCGGGCCCACGGTGATCGCCCCGCTGATGCGCGTGGTGCGGCCAAACGCCAACATCAACCAGGTGCTGCGCTGGGAAGAGATCGTCATTGACCCGGTCGGCGCCATCTTCACCCTGCTGGTGTTCGAATTTATCGTGCTCAAACAGAATGCGGAATCCTATACCCACCTGTTCTGGACGCTGGGCACCACCGCCGCCGTCGGCCTGATCGCCGGCGCGCTGTTCGGTTATCTGCTGGGGCTGGCGCTGCGCCGCGTCTGGCTGCCGCGCTATCTGCAAAACCTGGCGGTATTGGCGATCATGCTGACCGCCTTCGGCGTCTCCAACGCCATCGCCGATGAATCCGGCCTGCTGACCGTCACGGTGATGGGCATCTGGCTGGCCAACATGCGCGACGTGGACACCAGCGATATTCTGGCGTTCAAGGAAGAGCTGTCGGCGATCCTCATTTCGGCGCTGTTTATCATTTTGGCGGCGCGGCTGGACATCAACGCGCTGTGGCACATGGGCTGGCCGCTGCTGGGGCTGTTGCTGGCGGTGCAGTTTATCGCCCGTCCGCTGTGCATCGCGGTGTCGACCTGGCGCTCCTCCCTGCACTGGCGCGATCGGCTGCTGCTGTGCTGGATCGCGCCGCGCGGCATCGTCGCCGCCGCGGTCAGTTCGCTGTTCGCGCTGACGCTGCAGCGCAGCGGCTATCAGGGCGCCGACCGGCTGGTGACGGTGGTGTTCGCCATCATCATCGGCACCGTGGTGCTGCAGAGCCTGACCAGCGGCATGATGGCCCGCTGGCTGCGGGTGCAGCAGCAAAAGCCGCGCGGCGTGCTGATCGTCGGCGCCAACGGCGTGGCGCGCATGCTGGCGCAGGCGCTGATGAAAATGAATATCCCGGTGATCGTCACCGACAGCAGTTGGGAATACTACCGGCAGGCGCGCATGGAAGGCATCCCGGCCTATTACGGCCACGCCTACTCCGAACATGCCGAAAACTACCTCGACCTGAGCGACACCGCCCAGGTGCTGGCGCTGTCGCCCAACCGCCATCAGAACGCGCTGGCGGTCTATCACTTCGGGCATATTTTCGGTGAGGATCACGTGTTCGCCATCCGCTCCGGCGCGCCGTTGAAAGGCCGCGGCAACAGCGGCGAAAGCTCGCGCTTCCGCCGGCACGAGATCCTGTTCAACCAGGAGGCCACCTACGGCCGGTTGAGCAGCCTGATCGCCAAAGGCGCCGCCATCAAGGCGACCAAGCTGAACGAGAACTTTGGCTGGCTGGAATATCTGGAAAAGCATCAGGGGGTGATCCCGCTGTTCTGCCAACGCGAAGACGGTTCGCTGCAGCCGATCGGCGCCGGATCGGCGCCGGCCATGCCCTGCACGCTGATCGCATTGGTGCAAGATGAAAATCCCTCAGCGTCTGCCCGTTGACAGAAAGGCGATAACCGGCTATTCCTAACAGCCTACTTGCGCACCCGGTGCGCAAGCCAGAAGAGGCGCGTCGCCCAGGTAGAGTGTCAGAGGAGCCGTATTCCGACGACGACACAGGAGGGGGAGCGACGCCGAGGTAGGATGATGCGCGGCGATCATCGTATCGGCTACAGGGGCTGAATCCCCTGGGTTGTCACCAGAACCGCCCCGTGGGGCGGTTGGCAAGGTGGGGCGCTTCTGGGTGTACCGTAGCTTTAACCTCTACGCCTGCTCCCTGTTTACCGCTCTCCCCTTGTGCCAAGGCTATGAAATAAAGTGCCCTCTGAAGACGGCATCCCTGACACGAGGTTTTACATGACCCTAGCAGTACCCCAACATTCTACCCTGGTGGCCAAGTTCGGCGGCACCAGCGTTGCCGATTTTGAAGCCATGAACCGCAGCGCCGACGTGGTGCTCTCCAACCCGCAGGTGCGCCTGGTGGTGCTGTCCGCCTCCGCCGGCGTCACCAACCTGCTGGTGGCGCTGGCCGAAGGCTGCGATGCCGACAAGCGCAGCTACCGGCTCGATGAAATCCGCCGCATCCAGTACGCCATCCTCGAGCGCCTGAACGCGCCGGAGGTGATCCGCGAAGAAATCGACCGCATGCTGGAAAATATCGCCATGCTGTCGGAGGCCGCGGCGCTGGCCAACTCCACCGCGCTGACCGACGAACTGGTCAGCCATGGGGAACTGATGTCCACCCTGCTGTTCGTCGAGGTGCTGCGCGCGCGTCAAGTGCCGGCGGAATGGTTCGACGTGCGCAAAGTGATGCGCACCGACGATCACTTCGGCCGGGCGGTGCCGGACAGCGCCGCGCTGAGCGAGCTGACCCAGACGCTGCTGAAGCCGCGTCTGCAGGAAGCCCTGGTGGTCACCCAGGGCTTTATCGGCTGCGAACCGAAAGGCCGCACCACCACCCTGGGCCGCGGCGGCAGCGACTACACCGCCGCGCTGCTGGGCGAAGCGCTGCACGCCGGCCGGGTGGATATCTGGACCGACGTGCCGGGCATTTACACCACCGACCCGCGCGTGGTGCCGGCGGCCAAGCGCATCGACAAGATAACCTTTGAAGAAGCGGCCGAAATGGCCACCTTCGGCGCCAAAGTGCTGCACCCGGCCACCCTGCTGCCGGCGGTGCGCAGCGATATTCCGGTATTCGTCGGCTCCAGCAAGGATCCGGCCGCCGGCGGCACGCTGGTGTGCAACACCACCGAAAACCCGCCGCTGTTCCGCGCGCTGGCGCTGCGCCGCAGGCAAACCCTGCTGACCCTGCACAGCCTGAACATGCTGCATGCGCGCGGTTTCCTGGCCGAAGTGTTCAGCATTCTGGCGCGCCATAACATCTCCGTTGACCTGATCACCACCTCGGAAGTCAGCGTGGCGCTGACCATGGACACCACCGGCTCCACCTCCACCGGCGGCAGCCTGCTGACCACCTCGCTGCTGACCGAGCTGTCGTCGCTGTGCCGGGTGGAAGTGGAAGAAAACCTGGCGCTGGTGGCGATCATCGGCAACAAATTGTCCCAGGCCTGCGGCGTGGGCAAAGAGGTGTTCGGCGTGCTCGACCCGTTCAACATCCGCATGATCTGCTACGGCGCCAGCAGCTACAACCTGTGCTTCCTGGTGCCGGGCGACGACGCCGAGCAGGTGGTGCGCACCCTGCACCACAACCTGTTCGAATAAGTTATTATCTTTTCCAGCGGGCGCGGCTTGCCGCGCCCCTGCGCCAACAATAAACGGTATATAACGCGCAGGGATTTCCCGCAAAAACGCAACCACAAACACAACCACAAACACAAACACAACCATCGTTCTTAATTTGGCTAAGGAATCCCACGTCAATGCTGGCAAAACTCACGCGCTTATTCCCTCTGTGGGCGATACTGCTGTCCGTCGCCGCCTATTACACGCCGACCACCTTTACCGGCATCGGCCCCTACGTCAGCCCGCTGCTGATGCTGATCATGTTCGCCATGGGCGTCACGCTGCGGTTGGATGACTTCAAACGGGTGCTGTCGCGCCCCGGGCCGGTGGCCGCCGGGATCTTCCTGCACTATCTGATCATGCCGCTGGCGGCCTGGATCCTGGCGATGCTGTTCCGCATGCCGCCGGATCTTTCCGCCGGCATGGTGCTGGTCGGCAGCGTGGCCAGCGGCACCGCCTCCAACGTGATGATCTATCTGGCCAAGGGCGACGTGGCGCTGTCGGTCACCATCTCGGCGGTATCCACCCTGGTGGGCGTATTCGCCACCCCGCTGCTGACCCGCCTGTACGTCGACGCCAAAATCAGCGTCGATATCATGGGCATGCTGCTGAGCATTCTGCAGATCGTGGTGATCCCGATCGGCCTTGGCCTGATCGTCCATCACGCCTTCACCAAAGCCGTCAAGCGGGTTGAACCGCTGCTGCCGGCGCTGTCGATGGTCTGCATTCTGGCGATCATCAGCGCGGTGGTGGCGGGCAGCCAGAGCCATATCGCCTCGGTCGGCCTGGTGGTGATCATCGCGGTGATCCTGCACAACGCCATCGGGCTGCTGAGCGGCTATTGGGGCGGCAAGCTGTTCGGCTTCGACGAATCCACCTGCCGCACGTTGGCGATCGAGGTCGGCATGCAGAACTCCGGTCTGGCGGCCACCCTGGGCAAGATTTACTTCTCGCCGCTGGCCGCGCTGCCGGGCGCCCTGTTCTCGGTCTGGCACAACCTGTCCGGCTCGCTGCTGGCGGGTTACTGGTCCGGCCGGCCGATCAAGAAGAAATAACCCTCTCACCGGGGCGCAAACGGCTGCGCCCCGTCATTACAGCGTGCTCGGGGTGTCTTCCCAGTCGCGATCGTCGTCCCTCTCATCCTGATCCAGCACGTTGTAAGCCACCGCGCAGAACAGCGAGTTCAGGCGTTTCATGTCTCCCAACAACCCCAGATGCAGCGAGCTGGTTTCGATGCTCTGCACGTTCTGCTGATGCAGGCGGTCGACGTGCGCATGCGCGTAACGGCGGTCCAGGATGCGGAAACGGTGCTTGGAGCGACGCAGCCGCTTGGCGCTGGTGAGGTCGCCGGACAGGAACACCGACAGACCCAGCCGCAAATTGCCGATCAGACGCTCATGCAGCGCATCCAGCTCCGCCAGCCCTTCGGCAGAGAAGGCCCGCCGCGCCGCGTGCGATTTCGCCCCCACGTCGCCGGCCATGCGTTCGATAATGTCGCCCGCCTGCTCCAGGTTGAGCGCCATCTCGATAATCTCCGCCCAGCGGCGGGAATCTTCCTCGCCCAGATCCTCCTTCTGGATCTGCGCCAGATACAGCTTGATGGCGGTGTACAGCACGTCGACGTCATCGTCCAGCCGGCGCACCTCTTTATCCTGCCCCTGCTTGCCGTGCAGCACTTCGCGATGCAGGATCATCATATGCTCCACCACATCGCCCATGCGCAGGGTTTCGCGCGCCGCGTTGGCCAGCGCCAGCGTCGGCGTATCCAGCGCGCTGGCGTCCAGGTGCCGCGGGCGCAGGCGCGGATCGTCGGCCGCCACGTCGGCGATCAGCGTTTCGCACAGGCGCGCCATCGGCCCGGCCAGCGGGATCAGCACCAGACAGCGGATCAGGTTGTAGAACACGTGGAAGTAGATCACCAGCTCTTCGTTGCCGCCGGGCAGCCGGCTCATCGCGTCCGCCAGATAAGAGACGAACGGCAGCACCAGCACGCAGCCGATCAGTTTGAACAGCAGGCTGCCGAGCGCCACCCGGCGGCCTGAGGCGTTTTGCCCGCTGGTGTTGATCACCGCCAGCAGGCCGCTGCCGAGATTGGCGCCGATCACCAGGCACAACGCCACCTTCAGCGAGATCACGCCGGAGGCGGTCAGGGTGGCGGTCAGCAGCACCGCAGCCAGGCTGGAATAGCTGACGATGGCGAACAGCGCGCCGGTCAGGGCGTCGAGCATCACGTCGCCGGTCAGCGACGAGAATAGAACCTTAACGCCGGCCGCCTGGGTGATTGGCGTGGCGGCGGCGACGATCAGCTCCAGCGCCAGCACGATCAGCCCAAGGCCGATGCACACGCGCCCCATCTGGCCCACCCGGGTTTGCTTGCGGCTGAGGAACAGGAATACGCCGACCAAAATCAGCAGCGGCGACAGCCAGGACAGATCGAAGGTCAGCACCCGCGCCATCAGCGCGGTGCCGACGTCGGCGCCGAGCATGATCACCAGCGCCGGCGCCAGCCCCACCAGCCCCTGCGCGACGAACGAGGTCACCAGCAGCGCGGTGGCGTTGCTGCTTTGCACCAGCGCGGTCACGCCGATGCCGGAGACGAACGCCAGCGGTTTTTTCTCGACGCTGTCGCTCAATACGCGGCGCAGATTGGCGCCATAGACCCGCATGATGCCGGTGCGCACGATGTGGGTGCCCCACACCAACAGCGCAACGGACGAAAGCAGGTGAAGAAGGGTCAACACGGAAAGAACGCTCCATTAACGCCCGGCACGGTGGCTTATCCTGCCTGCCAGGCGTTAAAAGAACAGGACAGCGGCACGGGCGGCAGAGCGGCGCTGAAGCGGGAAAAAACCGTTTATCAGCCTGAAAATGTCATGCAACTTCCCGTAATGTAACAGTTTCCAAGTGTAGTCCAATTTCGCTGCCGTCGGCGCGCAAATCAGCCACCGAACGGTTCAGCACGTCCACCAGCAGCTCTACGCCCTGCGCCTGAACGCGATAGCGCACCACGTTGCCCAACAGGCTGTGGTTGAGGATCACCGCGGCGATCCCCTGCCCGGCAGGCAGCAAGCCAATGGACTCCGGACGAACGGCTACCTTACCGTGGTAACGGCCGCCGGTCAAAAGCGCGGCCTGTTCGGCGCTGAGCAGGTTGTGGTTGCCGATAAACCCGGCGGCGAAGGCGTCGGCCGGCTGGGTATACAGGGTTTCCGCATCGCCGCTCTGCACGATCTGGCCCTTATTCATCAGCACGATGCGGTCCGACAGCGTCAGCGCCTCTTCCTGATCGTGGGTGACGAAGATCGCCGTCAGGTTCAGCTCGCGCTGGATGCGGCGGATTTGTTCGCGCAGGTGCTTGCGGATGCGCGCGTCCAGCGCCGACAGCGGCTCGTCGAGCAGCAGCAGGCGCGGGCGGGTCACCAGCGATCGCGCCAGCGCCACCCGTTGGCACTGGCCGCCGGACAGCTGGTGCGGGTAGCGCCCGGCCAGTTCGGTGAGCTCCACCAGCGCCAGCACCTCCTGCACCCGCTGGCGAGTCTGCGCCGCCGCCAGCTTCTGCATCTTCAGGCCGAAGGCCACGTTGCCTTCCACCGTCATGTTGGGAAACAGCGCATAGCTTTGGAACACCATGCCGATGCCGCGCTTTTGCGGCGCCAACGGCACCAGATCCTGGCCCTGCAGCAGAATTTGCCCGCTGTCGACCGGCGTCAGGCCCGCCAGACAGCGCAGCAGCGTCGACTTGCCGCAGCCGCTCGGCCCCAACAGGGTGACGAACTCGCCCTCTTCGGCGGTGAAATCGATATCCTGGAACACCTGGGTCTGGCCATAGTGTTTGTTCAAACGGGTAACGTTGAGATAAGCCATCGGGTTAGCCCTTGTTTTTATTCAGCAGGTTCGCCAGCCAGGTGACTAACAGCACCACGGCGAAATAGGAAATGACCAGCGCGCTGGTGAAATGGCCGCTGCCGTTGCGCATGTTGAACAGGTAAACCTGCAGCGTCTCATAGCGGCTGCCCACCAGCAGGTTGGCGAACACGAACTCGCCGATCAGGAACGAGAACGACAGCAGCACCGCAATCATCCCGCCCTTGCGCAGGTTCGGCAGCACCACCAGCAGCGCCGCCTGCCAGGTGCTGGCGCCGAGCAGGTGCGCGGCGTCCATCAGGTCGCGCAGGTTGAACGCCTGCAGGTTATTGCTGATGGCGCGGTAGATAAACGGCAGCGCGATGGTGAAGTAGCAGCCCATCAGGATCCAGGGGGTGCCCAGCAGCGGCAGCGGGTCGGCGGCGTACAGCTGCATCAGCCCGACCGCCGAGACCACCGGCGGCACGGCGAACGGCAGCAGGATCAGCACGTTCATCACCGCGTCCAGCCTCGGGAAGTAGTAAGCAATCACAAACATCGTCGGCAAAATCACCGCCACCGCCAGCAGCAGCGTGCCGAAACAGACCAACAGCGAATGCCCCAGCGCCAGCAGGAAACGCGGGTCGCTCCACAGCGCCAGCAGCCACTTCAGGGTAAAGCCGTCCGGCAAAATGGTGGCGCCCCACTGGGTGGCCAGCGCGTAAATCAGGGTCGCCGCCAGCGGCAACAGCAGGATCAACAGCAGCAGGCCGGTCACGCAGCGATGGTAAAGGCGTTCAACACGCGACATCTTCGCCCTCCGTCATATCAAGAACGCGCATTGAGGTAACTCCTGCGCAGCAGCCATTGGTGGATCAGGGTAATGAACGCCATCATCACCACCAGCAGCATCGCCAGCGCGCTGGCCAAATTCGGATCGAGGGATATGTCGCCGGCCACCAGCGCCGAAATGCGTATCGGGATCACGTTGAAATTGCCGGTGGTCAGGGCATACACCGTGGCGTAAGCGCCCAGCGCATTGGCCAACAGGATCACGAAGGTGCCCATCAGCGCCGGCGCCAGCACCGGCAGGCCGATATGCCGCCAGTAGCGCCAGGGGCTGGCGCCGAGCAGCGAAGCCGACTCGCGCCAGTCCTCGCGCAGCGCGTCGAACGCCGGGTACAGCAGCAATACGCCCAGCGGGATTTGGAAATAGGTATAGAGCACGATCAGGCCGCTTTTCGAATACAGGTTGAAGCTCTCCATCAGGCCGTATTTGCGCAGCAGCAGCGTCAGGCAGCCGTTCAGCCCCAGCAGAATGACGAAGGCGAACGCCAGCGGCACGCCGGCAAAGTTGCTGGTCATGTTGGTAAAGGACATCACGAAATCATGAAACCGCGTCTGGCCCAGCTGGCGAAGTGAGTAACTGCCCACTAGGGCGATCAGCAAGCCGTAGACGCTGGACCAAATCGAGATCTCCAGCGAGAACTGAAACGCCTGCAGATAGAACGGCGAGGTCAGCACGTCAACGTAGTTGCCCCAGCCCCAGCCGTGAGTTTCGCTGAAAAAGCTGCTGACGGCGATCCACGCCAGCGGCGCGATTTGGAAGGCGCCGAACAGCAGGATAAACGGCAGCAGGCACAGCGCGGCGATCCCTTTGGCTTTCATCTTTCACCCTGCGCCAACAAGGCCCGGCAGCGCGGTTTGTCGTGCGCCACCTGCAGCAGATCGCACAGGGTACCGCACAGCTCGGTCTGCTGCGGATCGGCGTCGTTCTGGCTGAACGCCGCGCCGAACAGGAACAGCGGCACCCGCCGCTCTTCCGGCAACACCCCGCCGTGGCTGCGGTCGTCGTTCATGCCGTGGTCGGCGGTGACCATCACCTGATACCCGGCGGCCAACCAGTCGGGCAGATAGCGCGACAGCGCGCCGTCGGCGTGGCGCGCCGCGTTGCGGTACTGCGGTGACGACAGGCCGAAACGGTGGCCGGCGTCGTCGATGTTCATCGGGTGGATCAGCAGGAAATCCGGCTGATGGCGACGGCGCAGGCTTTCGGCGTCGTCGAACAGGTGCGAATCCGGGTAGCCGTCGTGGTAATAAAAATGGCCGTGCTGGATCGGCAGCTCGGCGTCGTCGGTATGGCGATCGCGCGCGGCGTCAAACGGCGTGCGGTTATACAGCTCGCTGAACCAATGGTAGGCGGCGGCGGCGGTGGTCAGTCCGGCGGCGCGCGCGTAGTGAAACACGCTTTGCTGATGCGACAGGCGCGATACCTGGTTGTGCACCACGCCGCTCGCCACCGGCGTTACGCCGGTGAGGATGCATTCATACAGCGGCCGGGAGAGCGAGGGCAGCTCGCACTCCAGCTGATACAACCGTCCGCGGCCCGCCGCGCATTCGGCCTGCAGATACCCCATGACGTCGTGCGCCACCTGATAGTTGAGGCCGTCCAGCAGCACGAGGATCGTTTTCATGATGGCTCAACTCACTGCTGCATATACATGATGACGTTTTCCTGCCACTGGCGCGGCAGCGTTTTGGCGCTCTGCTCCCAGGCCGCCGGATCGGCGATCGGGTGGGCATTCCGGTACTGCTCGGCCGGCAGCAGCCTGGCTTTGACGTCGTCCGGCAGGGTCAGGTGATCGGCGCGGATCGGGCGGGCGTAACCGCGCGCCAGGTTGATTTGGCCGGCGTCGGAGAAGATGTACTCGCGCGCCAGCTTGGCGGCGTTCGGGTGTTTGGCGTATTTGTTGATGAGGGTGGTATAGCCGGAGGTGATGGAGCCGTCCGACGGGATCAGCACCTCGAAACGGGTCTTGTCGATCTGGTCGCGGTAGTTGAGGCCGTTGAAGTCCCACACCACGCCTACCTGCACTTCGCCTTTTTCCAGCGAGGCGATCACCGGGTTGCTCAGGCTCAGGCGCCCGGCCTTGGCCAGCTTGCCGAAGAACGCCAGGCCCGGCTTCAGATCCTTCTCGTTGCCGCCCATGGCGTAGGTGGCCGCCAATACGCCGCTGGCCGCCTGCGAAGCGGTGCCGACGTCGCCGATGGTGACCTGATAGCTGCCTTTCAGCAGGTCGGCCCAGCTGCGCGGAATGTCTTTGACCTGCTGCTTATTGATAATGAAGGCGATGGTGCCGGTGTAGGCCAGCGCCCAGTGGCCGTCTTTGTCCTTCGCCCAGTCCGGCACCTGATCCCAGGTGGACGGCTTGTACGGCTGCGTCACCCCCTTCTGCACCGCGACGGGGCCGAAGGCCGCGCCCACGTCGCCGATATCCGCGGTGGCGTTGCCCTTCTCCGCATCGAACTTGGCGATTTCCTGCGCCGAGCTCATGTCGGTATCGACATGCTTCAGGCCATATTTGCTCAGCAGATCCTGCCAGGTGCCTTTCCAGTTGGCCCAGCTGTCCGGCATGCCGACGCTGTTGACCTCGCCTTCCTTCTTGGCCGCCTGCTCCAGCGCCGCCAGATCGGTATCTGCGGCCCAGCTCATCTGGCTGGTCAGTAGCATGGCACTGCTTAACACAGAAGCGCACAAACGTTTCATAACTGATGCTCCGGGTGGTAGGGTATGGGGGCGCTGGACTAGTCCAGCAAGAACCAAGCCAATCTAACGGACGAATGTGATAATTATATGTCAGCCTAAAAAAGCAGCGGCTTTATCGCATTTTGCGTCCCGTAAATCGTTCTGCTGGTCTACCTTAACCAAGGCGAAACGCACTGAAATGGGGCACCTGTTGCATGAATGATGTACCGACCACGGTGGCGGCGATCTGCCGGACGCTGACCGCCCGTATCGCCGGAGGCGAGTTCAGCGCCGACGGCAAGCTGCCCTCCGAGCGCGCCCTGAGCGAACAGTTCTCCACCACCCGCATCACCCTGCAGGAAGCGCTCGGCCAACTGGAGGCGCAGGGCGTGATCTACCGGCAGATGCGCCGCGGCTGGTTTATCTCGCCGCCGCGCCTGATCTACAACCCGCTGCAGCGCAGCCACTTCCACGCCATGGCGCAGCAGCAGGGGCGCGACGCTCATACCGAAGTGATCGACAGCGGCCGCGTGACGGCGAACGCCGCCCTGGCGCGCCGGCTGGAGCTGCCGGAAGGCGCGAAAATTTACCGCATCCGCCGGCTGCGCTACATCGACGGCCGCGCAGTGCTGTATTGCGAGCACTATCTGAACCCGGCCTACTTCGCCGGCATCCTGAGTGAGGATCTGACCCAGTCGCTGACCGGGCTGTACGCCGAACGCTACGACATTCGCTATGGCCGGGTGCGCTTCGACATGCTGCCCACCCTGCTGCCGCAGCAGGCCGCCGCCATGCTGAAGGTCACCTACGGCAGCCCGGCGCTGTTCATTACCCGGGTGAACCGCGATCAGCACGATCGGGTGATTGACTGCGACCTGGAGTACTGGCGCTACGACGCGCTGCACATTGACGTCGAAGCCCGGTAAATGACAAGGGCGCATCGCTGCGCCCTTGAGGGAGAGAGTCAGTCGGCGTCGTAGCCGAGGTTGGGTGCCAGCCAGCGTTCGACCTCGCCGACGCTCATGCCTTTGCGCGCCGCATAGTCCTCCACCTGATCGCGCTGGATCTGCGCCACCGCAAAATACTTGCTCTCCGGATGGCTGAAGTACCAGCCGGACACCGCCGCCCCCGGCCACATGGCGAAGGACTCGGTCAGCACCATGCCGGTATGGCGGTTAACGTCCAGCAGGCGCCAGATCTCCGCTTTTTCGGTGTGCTCCGGGCAGGCCGGATACCCCGGCGCCGGGCGGATGCCCTGATAATTCTCGCGGATCAGCTCGTCGTTGCTCAGGTTCTCGTCGGCGGCGAACCCCCAGTGCAGCTTGCGCACCCGCTCGTGCAGATACTCGGCGAAGGCTTCGGCCAGGCGGTCCGACAGCGCCTTGACCATGATCTTGTTGTAATCATCGTGCTGCGCGTCGTAAGCCGCCGCCAGCTCGTCTTCCTCCAGCCCGCCGGTGACGGCGAAGGCGCCGAAGTAGTCGGCTTTGCCGCTGCTTTTCGGCGCCACGAAGTCCGCCAGGCAGTAGTTCGGGAAGTCGGTTTTTTCCGTTTGCTGACGCAAATGGCGGCTGACCGCCAGCACCTCGTCGCGATTTTCGTCGCGATACACTTCCACGTCGTCGCCGACCCGGTTGGCCGGGAACAGGCCGTACACGCCGCGCGGGTTGAGGCTGCGGTTGGCGGCCAGCATGTCCAGCATCTGGTTGGCGTCGGCGAACAGCCGTTTGGCCTCTTCCCCCACCACCTCATCTTCCAGAATGCGCGGGTACTTGCCCGCCAGCGACCAGGTCATGAAGAACGGCGTCCAGTCGATGTAGCGGCGCAGGGTGCCGATATCGGCCTCCACCGCATGCACCCCAAGCTGCTGCGGCACCGGCGGCCGGTAGCTTTCCCAGTCCAGCGCCATGGCGTTGTCGCGCGCCTTCTGCAGGCTGACCGGCGGCGTGCGCGGCTTTTTGCGCGCATGCTGAATGCGCACGGTTTCGTATTCTTTGCGGGTACGCGCCACAAAATCGTCGCGCTGGGTGGCGGACAGCAGCGCCGACACCACGCCCACGGTGCGCGAGGCGTTCTGCACATAGGTGGTGGAGCCGCTGTAGTTCTGCTCGATCTTCACCGCGGTATGCGCCTTGGAGGTGGTGGCGCCGCCGATCAGCAACGGCAGGGTAAAGCCCTGACGCTCCATCTCTTTGGCCACGTTGACCATTTCATCCAGCGACGGAGTGATAAGCCCGGACAGGCCGATGATGTCCACCTGCTCTTCGCGCGCGGTCCTGAGGATTTTCTCCGTCGGCACCATCACGCCCAGATCGACGATTTCATAGTTGTTGCACTGCAGCACCACGCCGACGATATTCTTGCCGATGTCATGCACGTCGCCCTTCACCGTCGCCAGCAGGATTTTGCCGGCGGTGGAGCCCTTCTGCTTGCTGGCCTCGATGTACGGCTCCAGATAGGCCACCGCCTGCTTCATCACCCGGGCGGACTTCACCACCTGCGGCAGGAACATCTTGCCCTCGCCGAACAGATCGCCGACCACGTTCATGCCGGCCATCAGCGGCCCTTCGATCACTTCGATCGGGCGATCGGCATTCTGCCGGGCCTCTTCGGTATCCAGCTCGATAAACTCGGTGATGCCTTTCACCAGCGAATATTCCAGCCGTTTCTCCACCGGCCAGCCGCGCCATTCGGCCTGCTGCACCGCCGCGTCGTTGTCTTTGCTGCCGCGGTATTTTTCCGCCAGCTCCAGCAGGCGCTCGGTGCCGTCGTCGCGGCGGTTGAGGATCACGTCCTCCACCGCGTCGCGCAGTTCGGCGGACAGGTCGTCGTAGATAGCCAGCTGCCCGGCGTTGACGATGCCCATGTCCATGCCGTTGCGGATCGCGTGATACAGGAATACCGCATGGATCGCCTCGCGCACCGGATCGTTGCCGCGGAACGAGAACGACACGTTGGACACGCCGCCGGAAATCATCGCGTGCGGCAGATGGGTCTTGATGTCGGCGCAGGCTTCGATAAAGTCGACGGCGTAGTTGTTGTGCTCTTCGATACCGGTGGCGACGGCGAAAATGTTCGGGTCGAAAATAATGTCTTCCGGCGGGAAGCCGACGCGCTCGGTCAAGATTTTATAGGCGCGGCGGCAGATCTCGAACTTGCGCTCGCGGGTATCCGCCTGGCCGACTTCGTCAAACGCCATCACCACCACCGCGGCGCCATAGCGGCGCACCAGTCTGGCGTGGTGGATAAAGGCCTCTTCACCCTCTTTCATCGAGATCGAGTTGACGATGCCCTTGCCCTGAATGCACTTCAGCCCCTTTTCGATCACCGACCATTTGGAGGAGTCGATCATGATCGGCACCCGGGCGATGTCCGGCTCGCCGGCGATCAGGTTGAGGAAACGCACCATCGCCGCTTCGGCGTCGAGCATCCCCTCATCCATGTTGATATCGATGATCTGCGCGCCGCTCTCTACCTGCTGGCGCGCCACGTCGAGCGCTTCGTTGTATTTTTCTTCTTTGATCAGCCGCTTGAAACGCGCCGAGCCGGTGACGTTGGTGCGCTCGCCGACGTTGACGAACAGGGTCTTGGCGTCGATGTTCAACGGTTCCAGGCCCGCCAGCCGACAGGCTACCGGGATCTCCGGCAGCTGGCGCGGCGGCACGCCCTCGACCGCTTTAGCCATCGCGGCGATGTGTTCCGGCGTGGTGCCGCAGCAGCCGCCGATGATGTTGAGGAAGCCGGCGTGCGCCCATTCGCCGACCTGCTTCGCCATCTCTTGCGCATCCAGATCGTATTCGCCGAAGGCGTTCGGCAAACCGGCGTTGGGGTGAGCGGTAACGTAACTTTCCGAGATGCGCGACAGCTCGGCGACGTACTGGCGCAGCTCGTCCGGCCCCAGCGCGCAGTTCAGGCCGAAGGTCAGCGGCTTCACGTGGCGCAGCGAGTTGTAGAAGGCTTCGGTGGTCTGGCCGGACAGGGTGCGGCCGGAAGCGTCGGTGATGGTGCCGGAAATCATGATCGGCAGCGCCACCCCCAGCGCTTCGAATTCGGTTTCCACCGCAAAGGCGGCGGCCTTGGCGTTCAGGGTGTCGAAGATGGTTTCGATCATGATCAGATCGACCCCGCCCTCCACCAGCGCGCGCGTCGATTCGCGGTAGGCCGCCACCAGCTCATCGAACGAAACGTTGCGGAACGCCGGGTCGTTGACGTTCGGCGAGATTGAAGCGGTGCGGTTGGTCGGCCCCAGCACCCCGGCGACGTAGCGCGGTTTTTCGGGCGTGCGCGCGGTCCATTCGTCGGCGCAGGCGCGCGCCAGGCAGGCGGCCTGATAGTTTATCTCGGCGGACAGCGACTCCATATGGTAGTCGGCCATGGCGATGGTGGTGGAGTTGAAGGTGTTGGTTTCGAGAATATCGGCGCCGGCTTCCAGGTAGCCATAGTGAATGGCGGTGATCACCTCCGGCTTGGTCAGCACCAACAGGTCGTTATTGCCCTTCAGATCGCTCTGCCAGTCGGCAAAACGTTCACCGCGAAAGTCGCTTTCTTCCAGCCGGTAGCTCTGGATCATGGTGCCCATGCCGCCGTCCAGCACCAAAATGCGCTGCGCTAACTGCCGGCGCAGTTGTTCTACTCGATTTGTCACCCATGATCCCCTTTATCTTTTAAGCCACACTCTTTCACCATCGCTAAAATGTTGCATACCCTGTGGATTTCAAGTTGCAGCTAGGCGCCCAGCTTGTTCATCCCCCGGAGCTTACTCAAGGTAAGTGACTGGGGTGAACCAGCGCAGGCAACAACGCTGCGGCTTGAAAGACGACGGGTATCGGTCATCCTAGCACAGCTTGCAGGGGCAAAGTGGCGCACGGCGATTGAGAGTTTTTCAGGTTGCCCGGCAACACCTCCGATGAGATGACGGACGGCTTGCAATTCATCGGTAAAAAACGAAAATGAATTCCATCATACGGAAAGAGGAAGCACACCATGGCCACCCCCGCTCCCGCCAAACGCGGCAAGAAGCCCCGCGCCGCCGCCCCGGCCGCCAGCGCGGCGACCGGTCAGGTACAGTCGCTGACCCGCGGCCTGAAGCTGCTGGAATACATCGCCGAGGCCCAGGGCAACGTGGCGCTGACCGATCTGGCCCAGCAGGCCGGGCTGCCCAACTCCACCACCCACCGGCTGCTCACCACCATGCAACAGCAGGGATTCGTGCGCCAGGTCGGCGATCTCGGCCTGTGGACCATCGGCTCGCACGCCTTTGTGGTCGGCAGCAGTTTCCTGCAGAGCCGCAACCTGCTGGCGATGGTGCACCCGACGCTGCGCCGCCTGATGGAAGAGTCCGGCGAAACGGTCAACCTGGCGGTGCTGGATCAGGCCGAACACCAGGCGATCATCATCGATCAGGTGCAGTGCACCGCGCTGATGCGCATGTCGGCACCGATCGGCGGCAAGCTGCCGATGCACGCCTCGGGCGCCGGCAAGGCGTTTCTCGCCACCCTGCCGGACGACCTGGTGACCAAGCTGCTGCACAAAAAGGGCATGCAAACTTATACCCAGCACACCCTGACGCCGCACAACCTGAAAGAGGGTCTGTCGCAGATCCGCAAACAGGGCTTTTCCTTTGACGATGAAGAGCACGCGCTCGGCCTGCGCTGCGTAGCGGCCTGCATCTTCGACGAACACCGCGAAGCCTTCGCCGCCATCTCCATCTCCGGCCCGGTGTCGCGCATTACCGATAACCGCGTGATTGAACTGGGTGCGCTGGTGATCCACGCGGCGAAAGAAATCAGCCTGGAATACGGCGGCGTACGCTGACATTCCCCGCCTTCGGGGCGCCGTCGCCGCGCCCCGCCGGTTTTCCCTCGCTGTTGTCAGCATGTAACAGACCATCGGGTTCCTGTTTCCTCCATCGGATAAAAACTTGAAGCCGATCACAGTTAACGATCCTCATCGCTAAAGCCCATTGCAACCGGCGAAACTTCCTTCGACAATGTTACCGATAACATGTTACCGGTAACAACCTACGCAAGGTAACGCCATCTGTCGTTTTGGAGCTAAGCCATGACCAATAATCAAAACCGAATCTACGTCATCATGGGCGTTTCCGGCAGCGGCAAATCCGCCGTGGCCGCCGCGGCGGCCCGCCAACTCTCCGCCGGATTCCTCGACGGCGACTTCCTGCACCCGCGCAGCAACATCCTGAAAATGGCCGCCGGCGAACCGCTGAACGACGATGACCGCGCCCCGTGGCTGGCCGCGCTCAACGACGCCGCCTTCGCCATGCAGCGCACCCACGGCGTGTCGATCATCGTCTGCTCGGCGCTGAAAAAGCATTACCGCGACCGCCTGCGCGCCGGCAACGGCAACCTGTCGTTCATCTACCTGCACGGTGATTTCCCGGTGATCGAGGCCCGCCTGGCGGCGCGCAACGGCCACTTCTTCAAGCCGCAGATGCTGGTCACCCAGTTTGCCGCCCTGGAGCAGCCGGGCATTGACGAAAGCGACGTGATGGCCATCGACATCAACCAGCCGCTGGCAGGCGTGATTGCCGATACCGTGCAGCATATCCAGAGCTTCCTGCCGCAGGACGTGTGCGCGTGAGTACGCTCACACTGGTCGGTACCGCAGTCGGCTCGGTTTTACTGCTGTTATTCCTGGTGATGAAGGCGCGCATGCACGCCTTCGTCGCGCTGATGCTGGTGTCCATCGCCGCCGGCATCTTCTCCGGCATGCCGCTGGATCGCATCGCCGACACCATGCAGAAAGGCATGGGCGACACGCTGGGCTTCCTGGCCATCGTGGTGGCGCTGGGGGCGATGTTCGGCAAGATACTGCATGAGGTCGGTGCGCTCGATCAAATTGCGGCGCAATTGCTGAAACGATTCGGGCAAAGCAAGGCGCACTATGCGCTCGGCATCGCCGGCCTGATCTGCGCCCTGCCGCTGTTCTTCGACGTGGCGGTGGTGCTGCTGATCGGCATCGTATTCGCCGTGGCGCGCCGCACCGACGGCAATATCGTCAAGCTGGCCATTCCGCTGTTCGCCGGCGTGGCGGCGGCCGCCTCCTTCCTGCTGCCGGGGCCGGTGCCGATGCTGCTGGCGTCGCAAATGAAGGCCGACTTCGGCTGGATGATCGCCATCGGCCTGGTGGCCGCGGTGGTCGGCATGCTGATTGCCGGCCCATTGTACGGCAGCTTCATCAGCCGCTACGTCAACTGGCCAATGCCGGCCGATGAAAACGAGCCGACGCTCGGCAAGGGCAACCTGCCGTCGTTCGGCTTCAGCCTGGCGCTGGTGCTGTGCCCGCTGGTGCTGGTCGGCATGAAGACCATCGGCGCGCGCCTGGTGACGCCCGGCTCGCAGCTGCAGCAGTGGCTGGAGTTTATCGGCCACCCGTTCACCGCCATTCTGCTGGCCTGCCTGATCGTGATTTACGGCCTGGCGAAACCGCGCGGCATGACCAACGAACAAACGCTGGCCATCTGTTCCGCCGCGGTGCAACCGGCCGGCATCATCCTGCTGATGACCGGCGCAGGCGGCGTGTTCAAGCAGATCCTGGTGGACTCGGGCGTCGGCCCGGCGCTGGGTGACGCCATGATAGGCACCGGCCTGCCGATCGCCGTGGCCGCGTTTGCCCTCTCCGCCATGGTGCGGGTCATTCAGGGCTCGGCCACCGTCGCCTGCCTGACCACCGTCGGCCTGGTGCTGCCGGTGACCAGCCAGCTCGGACTCGGCGGCGGGCAGCTGGCCGCGCTGGCCATCTGCATCGCCGGCGGTTCGATCGTGTTGAGCCACGTCAACGACGCCGGCTTCTGGCTGTTCGGCAAATTCACCGGCGCCAACGAACTGCAAACGCTGAAAACCTGGACGGTGATGGAAACCCTGCTGGGCAGCGTAGGCGGCATTATCGGCATGATTGCGTTCACGATGTTCTAAACCATAACGACATAATCCGCCCCCGGCCATGGCTCACCAGGGCTGCATTTCACCACCGGGGGCACCGCCACAGGCGGCGTCTATAACAACAGCAATGTGAGGAAGGCATGATTAATTCAACCCTGGCCCGTGTCACACAGCGCATCATCGACCGCTCCAAACCCCACCGCGCCGCTTATCTGGCGCGCATCGACGCGGCGCGTTCCCAGACCGTGCACCGCGCGCAGCTGGCCTGCGGCAACCTGGCGCACGGCTTCGCCGCCTGCCAGCCGGATGACAAGGCCGCGCTGAAAAACATGGTGCGCAGCGATATCGCCATCATTACCGCCTATAACGACATGCTGTCGGCCCACCAGCCTTACGAGCACTATCCGCAGCGGCTGAAACAGGCGCTGAAGGCCGTCGGCGCGGTCGGCCAGGTGGCCGGCGGAGTGCCGGCGATGTGCGACGGCGTGACCCAGGGCCAGGACGGCATGGAGCTGTCGCTGATGAGCCGCGATGTCATCGCCATGTCGGCCGCGGTCGGCCTGTCGCACAATATGTTCGACGGCGCGCTGTTCCTCGGCATCTGCGACAAAATCGTGCCGGGATTGGTGATGTCCGCCCTGTCCTTCGGCCATCTGCCTTCGCTGTTTGTGCCGGCCGGCCCGATGAGCAGCGGCCTGCCGAACAAGGAAAAAGTGCGCGTGCGCCAGCTGTACGCCGAAGGCAAGGCCGACCGCCTGGCGCTGCTGGAGGCCGAAGCCGCCTCCTATCACGGCATCGGCACCTGCACCTTCTACGGCACCGCCAACACCAACCAGATGGTGATGGAAGTGATGGGCCTGCATCTGCCGGGCGCCTCCTTCGTGCACCCGGATACCCCGCTGCGCGATGCGCTGACCGACGCCGCCGCCCGTCAGGTGACCCGCCTGACCGAAACCGCCGGCAACTATCTGCCGATCGGCCAACTGGTGGACGAGAAAGTGGTGGTCAACGGCATCGTTTCGCTGCTGGCCACCGGCGGCTCCACCAACCTGACCATGCATATGGTGGCGATGGCGCGCGCGGCCGGCATCATCATCAACTGGGACGACTTCTCCGAGCTGTCGGACGCGGTGCCGCTGCTGTGCCGCATCTACCCCAACGGCCCGGCCGACATCAACCAGTTCCAGGCCGCCGGCGGCGTGGCGTTGGTGGTGCGCGAACTGCTCCAGCACGGCCTGCTGCATGAAGACGTGCACACCGTGGCCGGTTTCGGCCTGCAGCGCTACACCCAGGAGCCCTGGCTGGATAACGGCCGGCTGGCCTGGCGCGAAGGCGTGGCAACCTCGCTCGACGCCGGGGTTATCGCCAGCGTCGAGCGGCCGTTCGAACACCACGGCGGCACCAAGGTGCTGGCCGGCAATTTGGGCCGTGCGGTGATGAAAACCTCGGCGGTGCCCGCCGATAACCAGATTATCGAAGCGCCGGCGGTGGTATTCGAAAGCCAGCACGACATCGTGCCGGCCTTCGAAGCCGGCAAGCTGGATCGCGACTGCGTGGTGGTGGTGCGCTTCCAGGGGCCGCAGGCCAACGGCATGCCGGAACTGCACAAGCTGATGCCGCCGCTGGGGGTACTGATGGACCGCGGCTTCAAGGTGGCGCTGGTGACCGACGGCCGCCTGTCCGGCGCCTCCGGCAAGGTGCCTTCCGCCATCCACGTGACGCCGGAGGCCTATACCGGCGGCGTGCTGGCGAAGGTGCAAAACGGCGACCCGATCCGCGTCAACGGCCGCAGCGGCGAACTGGAGCTGCTGGTCGATGCCGAGACGCTGGCGCAGCGCGCGCCGTGCCAGCCGGACCTGAGCGCCGAACACATCGGCTGCGGCCGCGAGCTGTTCGGCGCCTTGCGCAGCCAGCTTTCCGGCGCCGAACAGGGCGCCTGCTGCATCAAATTCTAACGACAGCATGGCCGCGCAGCCCGGTGGCGGCGGCCATAACCGGAGAACGTCATAATGAACAATTGGAAGACAAGCGCTGAGCAAATCATGACCGCGGGCCCTGTGGTGCCGGTCATCGTGATCAACAAGCTGGAACACGCCGTGCCGTTGGCGAAAGCCCTGGTCGCCGGCGGCGTGCGGGTGCTGGAAGTGACGCTGCGCACCGCCTGCGCCATGGAGGCCATCCGCGCCATCGCCAAAGAGGTGCCTGACGCCATCATCGGCGCCGGTACGGTGATCAACCCGCAGCAGCTGCAGGCAGTGACCGAGGCCGGTGCGCAGTTCGCCATCAGCCCGGGCCTGACCGCCGATCTGCTGCAGGCGGCGACCGCCGGTTCAATTCCTTTGATTCCGGGCATCAGCACCGTTTCCGAACTGATGCTCGGCATGGACCATGGGTTACGCGAGTTCAAGTTCTTCCCGGCGGAGGCCAACGGCGGCGTGAAGGCGCTGCAGGCGATTGGCGGCCCGTTCCCGCAGGTGCGCTTCTGCCCGACCGGCGGCATTTCCCCTGACAACTACCGCAGCTACCTGGCGCTGAACAGCGTGCTGTGCATCGGCGGTTCCTGGCTGGTGCCGGCGGATGCGTTGGAAAGCGGCGACTACGCGCGCATCACCGAACTGGCGCGCGCCGCCGTGGCGGGTGCCGTCGCCTGACAGCCCCGGGTTACAGCGCGGCGGAGGTGGCCGGCAATGCCGCCCCGCTGCGCTGGCTGAACCGCCGTTTCTTGCGGTAGGCGAATACGTCCTCCACATGCCCTTCGCGGATGCGCTGCTGCAGGCCGCGCCAGTAGTCCGCCTCGAACAGATCGCTGTGCATCTCTTCAAATACCTGGCGAATGCGCCGGTCGCCGCACAGGAAATGGCGAAACTCCTCCGGGAACACGTCGTTCGGTGAAATGCTGTACCAGGGCTCGCTGGCCAGCTCATCTTCCGGGTAACGCGGCGGCGGAATATCGCGGAAATTCACCTCGGTCATATAGCAAATTTCGTCGTAATCGTAGAACACCACCCGCCCATGGCGGGTGACGCCAAAGTTCTTGAACAGCATGTCGCCGGGGAAGATATTGGCGGCCGCCAGCTGCTTGATGGCGTTGCCGTACTCTTCGATCGCGTCGTGCAGCTGTTGTTCGTTGGCCTGCTCCAGGTACAGGTTCAGCGGCGTCATGCGCCGTTCCATATACAGGTGCCTGATCAGGATACGGTCGCCGAGATCTTCCAGCTTGCCCGGCACCTCGCGCTGCAGCTCGGCCAACAGCTCCGGGCTGATGCGCGCCTTGTCGACCACGAAATTTTCGTATTCCTGAGTATCCGCCATGCGGCCGACGCGGTCGTGCTCCTTGACCAGCTGATAGCAGGCCATCACCTGCGCCTGGGTGACCTCTTTTTGCGGCGCGAACTCGTCTTTGATCACCTTGAACACCCGATCGAACGACGGCAGGGTAAACACCAGCATCACCATGCCCTTGACCCCCGGCGCGATGATGAACTGCTCCTGCGACCGGGCCATAAACGTCAGATATTCGCGGTAACACTCGGTTTTGCCGTGCTTCTGGCAGCCGATCGCCATATACAGCTCGGCGGTGGTCTTGCCCGGCAGGATCTCGCGCAGCCATTCGACCATCGCCGCCGGCAGCGGGGCGTAAACCATAAAATAGGAGCGGGCGAAGCCGAACACGATGCTGGCCTCGGCCTTGCTGGTCAGGCAGGTATCGATAAACAGCGCGCCCGAATCGCTGTGGTGGATCGGCAACAGAAACGGGTAGACGCCGTCCGTCAACCGCAGCTTGCCGACCAGCCAGGCGGCCTTGTTGCGGTAAAACAGTTCGTTGGCGATTTGGAAGGTCGCCCCGGCCAGCTGCCGGGCGCTGAAGGTTTGCTGCAGCGCCTGCGTGATGTAACGGATATCGCGCGCCAGATCCTCCCACGGCAGGCGCAAGGGCAGATCGGTCAGCAGGCTGCGCAGCATGGCGGGCAGGTCGCCCTCGGCGGTGAAATCGCGCGCCAGCGGGCGCGGAATGTCGCGAAAGCGCCGCTCAGGCTGCGAACTGAACACGAACAGCTTTTCCGGCGTCAGCTCGCGATGGCGGAACAGCCGGCAGTAAACCGAATTGAAGAAGCTTTCGGCAATCTCGAAACGCGGGTAGTCCGGCAGCAGGTCGGTATAGACCGCCTTCACCCGGCTGGGAAAGCCGGCGTCGAAAACCTGCTGCCCGGTGATGCACTTCAGCTGTTCCACCACCAGGCCGACGTGATGGTCGTACAGATGGATGCGCTTTTTCATCGCCTGCTGCACCGCCGGCCAGTCCGCCTGCTCGAAGCGCTGCTGCGCGCCGGCGGTCACCTCGAGAAAGCGGCCGTACTGCGCATCGAAGCCCTGCAGGATCGTCTGTGCGATCAATAACTCCAGTTTTGCCGCCATCTTTACCCTCGCCAGAAAACAGAGCCTGCAAACGCAGGCTCCGGGTTAGACCTTGTCAGCGTTGCCGCTTCAGAACTGCTGCTCTTCCGTCGAACCGGTCAGCGCGGTGACCGAGGAGGCGCCGCCCTGGATGACGGTGGTGACCTTATCGAAGTAGCCGGTGCCCACTTCCTGCTGGTGCGAGGCGAAGGTGTAACCGCGCTCGACGGCGGCGAATTCCGGCTGCTGGACTTTCTCGACGTAGTGCTTCATGCCCTCGCCCTGCGCGTAGGCGTGCGCCAGGTCGAACATGTTGAACCACATGCTGTGGATGCCCGCCAGGGTAATGAACTGGTATTTGTAGCCCATATCCGACAGCGCCTGCTGGAAGCGGGCGATGGTCTGGTCGTCCAGGTTCTTCTTCCAGTTGAACGACGGCGAGCAGTTGTAAGCCAGCAGCTTGCCCGGGAATTCGGCGTGGATGGCGTCGGCAAAGCGCTGGGCCGCCGCCAGATCCGGCGTAGAGGTTTCGCACCACACCATGTCGGCGTAAGGGGCGTAGGCCAGACCGCGGCTGATCGCCTGCTCGATGCCGGCATGGGTGCGGAAGAAACCTTCGGCGGTGCGATCGCCGGTCACGAAGGCGCTGTCGTACGGGTCGCAGTCGGACGTCAGCAGGTCAGCCGCATCGGCGTCGGTGCGGGCGATCACCAGCGTCGGCACGCCGAGCACGTCGGCCGCCAGGCGGGCGGCAACCAGCTTCTGCACCGCTTCCTGCGTCGGCACCAGCACCTTGCCGCCCATGTGGCCGCACTTTTTCACCGCCGCCAGTTGGTCTTCGAAGTGCACCCCGGCGGCGCCCGCTTCAATCATCGCCTTCATCAGTTCGAAGGCGTTCAACACGCCGCCGAAGCCGGCTTCGGCATCCGCCACGATCGGCAGGAAGAAATCGGTGTAGCCTTTGCTGCCCGGCTCAATCTTGTTGGCCCACTGGATCTGATCGGCGCGGCGGAAGGTATTGTTGATGCGCTCCACCACCTTTGGCACCGAGTCTACCGGATACAGCGACTGATCCGGATACATCGCGGCCGCGCTGTTGGCGTCCGCCGCCACCTGCCACCCGGAGAGGTAGATAGCCTCGACGCCGGCCTTGGCCTGCTGCAGCGCCTGGCCGCCGGTCAGGGCGCCCAGACAGTTGACGTAGCCTTTGCGCGCCTTGCCGTTCAGCAATGCCCACAGTTTGGCGGCGCCGTTCTGCGCCAGCGTGCAAACCGGGTTCACCGAGCCGCGCAGGTTGATCACCTCTTCGGCGCTGTAAGGGCGGGTGATGCCTTCCCAGCGGGCCGATTTCCATTCCTGTTCCAGCTGCTGAATCTGTTGGCTGCGAGAGGTAGACATAATTTTTATCCTTTTCAGTCATGTAGGGTTAAAGGTCAGGAAAGGGTTCAGGCCAGCAGTTCATAGCCGGGTAAGGTCAGGAAATCGATTAATTCGTCTTGCGTGGTGATGCGCTCCATCAGGCGCGCCGCCTCTTCAAACCGGCCGGCGTTAAAGCGCGCTTCCCCCACTTCTTCACGCACCACCAACATCTCTTCTTGCAGCATCTGGCGGAACAGCGCCTTGGTTACCGGGCGGCCGTCGCTCAGGCTTTTCTCGTGGTGGATCCACTGCCAGATTGAGGTGCGGGAAATTTCCGCCGTCGCCGCATCCTCCATCAGGCCGTAAATCGGCACGCAGCCGTTGCCGGAGATCCAGGCTTCGATGTATTGCACCGCCACGCGGATATTGGCGCGCATGCCCGCTTCGCTGCGTTCGCCTTCGCAGGGCTCCAGCAGCTGGGCGGCGCTGATCGGCGCGTCGCTTTCGCGCAGCACTTCCAGCTGGTTCTGGCGGTTGCCCAACACGCCGCTGAACACCTCCATCACGGTATCCGCCAGCCCCGGATGCGCCACCCAGGTGCCGTCGTGGCCGTTATTGGCCTCCAGCTCTTTGTCGGCCCGCACCTTGTTCAGCACCCAGGCGTTTTTCTCTGCGTCTTTGCTCGGAATAAACGCCGCCATGCCGCCCATGGCGAAGGCGCCGCGTTTGTGGCAGGTCCTGATCAGCAGGCGTGAATAGGCGCTGAGGAAAGATTTTTCCATGGTCACCGACTGACGATCCGGCAATACCCGATCGCCGTGGTTTTTCAGCGTCTTGATATAGCTGAAGATGTAATCCCAGCGGCCGCAGTTCAGCCCGACGATATGATCGCGCAGGTGATAAAGGATCTCGTCCATCTGGAATACCGCGGGCAGCGTTTCGATCAGCACCGTGGCCTTGATGGTGCCGCGCGGCAGATCGAAACGATCTTCGGTAAAGCTGAACACGTCACCCCACCAGGCCGCCTCTTGCCAGGATTGGGTCTTCGGCAGGTAGAAGTAAGGGCCGCTGCCGTTGGCCAGCAATTGACGGTAGTTGTGGAAGAAGTACAGCGCGAAGTCGAACAGGCCGCCGGGGATGGCTTCGCCCCGCCACAGCACGTGCTTTTCCGGCAGGTGCAGGCCGCGCACCCGGGCGATCAACACCGCCGGGTTCGGCTTCAGCTGGTAAATTTTGCCGGCTTCATTGGTGTAGGAGATAGTGCCGTTGACCGCATCATGCAGGTTGATTTGACCCTCGATCACTTTGTCCCAGCTTGGCGCCAGAGAATCTTCGAAGTCCGCCATAAACACCTTCACATTGGCGTTCAGGGCGTTGATCACCATCTTGCGTTCTACCGGCCCGGTGATCTCCACCCGGCGGTCACGCAGGTCTTGCGGTATGCCGCGGATCTTCCACTCTGAATCACGAATGGAAGCCGTTTCCGAAATGAAATCAGGCAGTGCACCCTGGTCGATCTTGTGCTGCGCGCTGGCGCGCGCCGCCAAGAGTTCGTTGCGGCGTGGCGTAAACTTCCCTACCAGCTCCGCCAGGAATTCGACCGCGTCATCCGTTAACACCTGCCGCTCTGCAGCGGTGAAACCCTGCGTAAACGTTAACTCCGTGCCTACTGTCTGTTGCGTCATGGCCTTGCTCCTTCCTCTCGTTGCGCGCCGCGATTACCGCCGCGACCGGCGCCTTTTCATCAGAAATCACTGTGGATCAGGGCGAATGAAACGATCCTCAACTGGTCAGATCACATCCCGATAGATCTAGAATACTCAACTAAAAACAAAAATCAAAAACGATTTCCATTTTATTGGAAAATATTTTATTAACCTATATTTATCAATTTGTTAGCTTTAATAACATGAAAAAACGGTAAGGAAACCGGTTCCAATAACCAAGGAGGAGGTAGTTAATGCGTTGTTGTGAAACGAGTTTTGGCAAAAGATCGAAAGCGCGGGAAGGATCCTGAAGAGGGCATAGCGGCGCGGCGGCCTCGATTCAGCCGCCGGCCAGGGAACAAGGTTACTCGAGAGTGGGGTTCATGCGGCGCAGATCGAATGGCGTGATCTGGTAGACGTAATAGTTGAGCCAGTTGGAAAACAACAGGTGGCCATGGCTGCGCCAGGAAGCTTTCGGGGGGAGTTCGGGGTTGTCGTCGGGGAAGTAGTTGAGCGGTACACCGGGGTTAAGGCCGGCAGCGTAATCGCGACAATACTCGCCCGCCAGGGTCAGTGCGTCGTACTCCGGGTGACCGGTTACAAACGCCAGGCGCTTGTCCTTGCTGGCGAACAGGTAAGCGCCGGTTTGCTCGGACTCGGCCAGAATATCCAGGTCGGTATAGCGGCGGATAATTTCGGTCGGGAAATCCGCATAGCGCGAATGCGGCGCCAGAAAGGTTTCATCAAAACCGCGCGTCAGCAACGCATGCTGCTGCAGCGTCTGATGCTGATAAACGCCGGACAGCTTCTCTTCGCGCGTCATCTTGGGAATGCCGTACAGGATGTTCAGCGCCGCCTGTACCGCCCAACAAACGAACAGCGTGGAGGTGACGTGGTTTTTGGCCCAGTCGATGACGCGTTCAATCTGCGGCCAATAGGCGACGTCGCAGAAATCGACCAGCCCCAGAGGGGCGCCGGTAACGATCAGGCCGTCGAAGTTCTCCTCCTGAATGTCTTCAAAATCGCAGTAGAAGTTGTTCAGATGCTCGGCCGGCGTGTTCTTCGACTCGCGGCTGTCGATGCGCAGCAGCTGGATATCAATCTGCAGCGGGGAATTGGAGAGCAGACGCAGAAACTGATTTTCCGTCTCGATCTTCTTTGGCATCAGGTTGAGGATCAGCACTTTCAACGGCCTGATTTCCTGTGTTTTTGCCCGAGAGGATGTCATGACAAAGACATTCTCATTGCGCAAGAAACTGACTGCAGGTAACTCATCAGGCACACGAATCGGCATTGCTTAATCCTCACACATCCGTTTATACGTTTAGACTTCTAGATGCCCGAAGATAGCGTTTTTTTAACCGGATGTCGAGTCTTCAACGGGAAGGTGAAAATGTTTCATTGCACCAGAGCGCGCGGTTGGCAGGCGCAAAGCAAAAAGGCCACCCTTGCGGGTGGCCTCTTGGCTTAATTGATGCTTGGCAGTGTCCTGCAATATTCGTCTCATCCTGAGACTCACCCCTGCAGGGCCGCCGCCAGCGGCGTTCCCATCCGTTCCCGACGGATGGGTCGCATGCCCATGCTCGAGCAGCGCACTGAATAACAGACAAAGTAAAAAGCCCCATGCTTTCGCATGAGGCTTTGTACTTTGTTTGATGCTTGGCAGTGTCCTACTCTCGCATGGGGAGACCCCACACTACCATCGGCGCTACGGCGTTTCACTTCTGAGTTCGGCATGGGGTCAGGTGGGACCACCGCGCTATTGCCGCCAAGCAAATTCTTTTGATTCTTTTTGCCGAACTTCTAAACCCACTTTAAATAAAGTGGTGCTGATACCCAGAGTCGAACTGGGGACCTCACCCTTACCAAGGGTGCGCTCTACCAACTGAGCCATATCAGCACACTAATTTGATGCCTGGCAGTGTCCTACTCTCGCATGGGGAGACCCCACACTACCATCGGCGCTACGGCGTTTCACTTCTGAGTTCGGCATGGGGTCAGGTGGGACCACCGCGCTATTGCCGCCAGGCAAATTCTGTTTCATTCTTGGCCGTTACTCGCGTAACCACCAGAACCAATCTAAGAACTTCGCTGAAAATTATTCGTCTCTCTAAAACACCTTCGGTGTTGTAAGGTTAAGCCTCACGGATCATTAGTACTGGTTAGCTCAATGCATCGCTGCACTTACACACCCAGCCTATCAACGTCTTAGTCTTAAACGTTCCTTCAGGGGCCTTAAAGGCCCAGGGAAGACTCATCTCGAGGCAAGTTTCGCGCTTAGATGCTTTCAGCGCTTATCTTTTCCGCACTTAGCTACCGGGCAGTGCCATTGGCATGACAACCCGAACACCAGTGGTGCGTTCACTCCGGTCCTCTCGTACTAGGAGCAACCCCTCTCAATCTTCCAACGCCCACGGCAGATAGGGACCGAACTGTCTCACGACGTTCTAAACCCAGCTCGCGTACCACTTTAAATGGCGAACAGCCATACCCTTGGGACCTACTTCAGCCCCAGGATGTGATGAGCCGACATCGAGGTGCCAAACACCGCCGTCGATATGAACTCTTGGGCGGTATCAGCCTGTTATCCCCGGAGTACCTTTTATCCGTTGAGCGATGGCCCTTCCATTCAGAACCACCGGATCACTAAGACCTACTTTCGTACCTGCTCGAGCCGTCACTCTCGCAGTCAAGCTAGCTTATGCCTTTGCACTAACCTCACGATGTCCGACCGTGATTAGCTAACCTTCGTGCTCCTCCGTTACTCTTTGGGAGGAGACCGCCCCAGTCAAACTACCCACCAGACACTGTCCTCACCCCAGATTATGGGGCCGAGTTAGAACATCAAACATTAAAGGGTGGTATTTCAAGGTTGGCTCCACGCAGACTGGCGTCCACGCTTCAAAGCCTCCCACCTATCCTACACATCAAGGCTCAATGTTCAGTGTCAAGCTATAGTAAAGGTTCACGGGGTCTTTCCGTCTTGCCGCGGGTACACTGCATCTTCACAGCGAGTTCAATTTCACTGAGTCTCGGGTGGAGACAGCCTGGCCATCATTACGCCATTCGTGCAGGTCGGAACTTACCCGACAAGGAATTTCGCTACCTTAGGACCGTTATAGTTACGGCCGCCGTTTACTGGGGCTTCGATCAAGAGCTTCGCCTTGCGGCTGACCCCATCAATTAACCTTCCAGCACCGGGCAGGCGTCACACCGTATACGTCCACTTTCGTGTTTGCACAGTGCTGTGTTTTTATTAAACAGTTGCAGCCAGCTGGTATCTGCGACTGGCTTCAGCTCCATCCGCAAGGGACTTCACCTACGCGCCAGCGTGCCTTCTCCCGAAGTTACGGCACCATTTTGCCTAGTTCCTTCACCCGAGTTCTCTCAAGCGCCTTGGTATTCTCTACCTGACCACCTGTGTCGGTTTGGGGTACGATTCTGTGTTACCTGATGCTTAGAGGCTTTTCCTGGAAGCTTGGCATCAACTACTTCTGCACCGTAGTGCATCGTCATCACGCCTCAGGGTTGACAGCGTTCCGGATTTACCGGGAACACCCCCCTACACGCTTAAACCGGGACAACCGTCGCCCGGCTAGCCTAGCCTTCTCCGTCCCCCCTTCGCAGTAACACCGAGTACAGGAATATTAACCTGTTTCCCATCGACTACGCTTTTCAGCCTCGCCTTAGGGGTCGACTCACCCTGCCCCGATTAACGTTGGACAGGAACCCTTGGTCTTCCGGCGAGCGGGCTTTTCACCCGCTTTATCGTTACTTATGTCAGCATTCGCACTTCTGATACCTCCAGCAACCCTCACAGGCCACCTTCAACGGCTTACAGAACGCTCCCCTACCCAACAACGCCTAAGCGTCGCTGCCGCAGCTTCGGTGCATGGTTTAGCCCCGTTACATCTTCCGCGCAGGCCGACTCGACCAGTGAGCTATTACGCTTTCTTTAAATGATGGCTGCTTCTAAGCCAACATCCTGGCTGTCTATGCCTTCCCACATCGTTTCCCACTTAACCATGACTTTGGGACCTTAGCTGGCGGTCTGGGTTGTTTCCCTCTTCACGACGGACGTTAGCACCCGCCGTGTGTCTCCCGTGATAACATTCTTCGGTATTCGGAGTTTGCATCGGTTTGGTAAGCCGGGATGGCCCCCTAGCCGAAACAGTGCTCTACCCCCGAAGATGAGTTCACGAGGCGCTACCTAAATAGCTTTCGGGGAGAACCAGCTATCTCCCGGTTTGATTGGCCTTTCACCCCCAGCCACAAGTCATCCGCTAATTTTTCAACATTAGTCGGTTCGGTCCTCCAGTTAGTGTTACCCAACCTTCAACCTGCCCATGGCTAGATCACCGGGTTTCGGGTCTATACCTTGCAACTATTCGCCCAGTTAAGACTCGGTTTCCCTACGGCTCCCCTATACGGTTAACCTTGCTACAAAATATAAGTCGCTGACCCATTATACAAAAGGTACGCAGTCACACCACGAAGGTGCTCCCACTGCTTGTACGTACACGGTTTCAGGTTCTATTTCACTCCCCTCGCCGGGGTTCTTTTCGCCTTTCCCTCACGGTACTGGTTCACTATCGGTCAGTCAGGAGTATTTAGCCTTGGAGGATGGTCCCCCCATATTCAGACAGGATGTCACGTGTCCCGCCCTACTCATCGAACTCACAGTTAATGCGTTTTAGTGTACGGGGCTATCACCCTTTGCTGCGCGACTTTCCAGACGCTTCCACTAACGCAAGAACTGATTCAGGTTCTGGGCTGTTCCCCGTTCGCTCGCCGCTACTGGGGGAATCTCGGTTGATTTCTTTTCCTCGGGGTACTTAGATGTTTCAGTTCCCCCGGTTCGCCTCGTTAAGCTATGTATTCACTTAACGATAGTGCAACGAATTGCACTGGGTTTCCCCATTCGGGTATCGCCGGTTATAACGGTTCATATCACCTTACCGACGCTTTTCGCAGATTAGCACGCCCTTCATCGCCTCTGACTGCCTAGGCATCCACCGTGTACGCTTAGTCACTTAACCTCACAACCCGAAGGCGTCTTTTATGAATAATCGACACTTCGCATTGCAAACATTTGAGAGACTCTATGACAGGTTACTCCTCATCCCAATATTTCTACGGAGGGACAAGTTTCAGCCGTCATGTTTCAATTTTCAGCTTGTTCCAGATTGTTAAAGAGCAATATCTTAAACACGACTCGCAAGAGTCATCTTTAAGATTTTTTCGGTTACGAATAACCGGTGATAATGTCTTTCACTCATTATCGGAATGGCGTCCCCAAGGGGATTCGAACCCCTGTTACAGCCGTGAAAGGGCAGTGTCCTAGGCCTCTAGACGATGGGGACACGAAAATCCGATTAAACTGAACGTTTTAATCGGTTCGCATCAGCATGAGTCAGAGACTCATTACATCAACAGGTGCGCATTGCTCGTTACTTTTTCATCAGACAATCTGTGTGAGCACTTCACGCGAATCGATATCATTAGGTAAGGAGGTGATCCAACCGCAGGTTCCCCTACGGTTACCTTGTTACGACTTCACCCCAGTCATGAATCACAAAGTGGTAAGCGCCCTCCCGAAGGTTAAGCTACCTACTTCTTTTGCAACCCACTCCCATGGTGTGACGGGCGGTGTGTACAAGGCCCGGGAACGTATTCACCGTAGCATTCTGATCTACGATTACTAGCGATTCCGACTTCATGGAGTCGAGTTGCAGACTCCAATCCGGACTACGACGTACTTTATGAGGTCCGCTTGCTCTCGCGAGTTCGCTTCTCTTTGTATACGCCATTGTAGCACGTGTGTAGCCCTACTCGTAAGGGCCATGATGACTTGACGTCATCCCCACCTTCCTCCGGTTTATCACCGGCAGTCTCCTTTGAGTTCCCGACCGAATCGCTGGCAACAAAGGATAAGGGTTGCGCTCGTTGCGGGACTTAACCCAACATTTCACAACACGAGCTGACGACAGCCATGCAGCACCTGTCTCAGAGTTCCCGAAGGCACCAATCCATCTCTGGAAAGTTCTCTGGATGTCAAGAGTAGGTAAGGTTCTTCGCGTTGCATCGAATTAAACCACATGCTCCACCGCTTGTGCGGGCCCCCGTCAATTCATTTGAGTTTTAACCTTGCGGCCGTACTCCCCAGGCGGTCGATTTAACGCGTTAGCTCCGGAAGCCACGCCTCAAGGGCACAACCTCCAAATCGACATCGTTTACAGCGTGGACTACCAGGGTATCTAATCCTGTTTGCTCCCCACGCTTTCGCACCTGAGCGTCAGTCTTCGTCCAGGGGGCCGCCTTCGCCACCGGTATTCCTCCAGATCTCTACGCATTTCACCGCTACACCTGGAATTCTACCCCCCTCTACGAGACTCTAGCTTGCCAGTTTCAAATGCAGTTCCCACGTTAAGCGCGGGGATTTCACATCTGACTTAACAAACCGCCTGCGTGCGCTTTACGCCCAGTAATTCCGATTAACGCTTGCACCCTCCGTATTACCGCGGCTGCTGGCACGGAGTTAGCCGGTGCTTCTTCTGCGAGTAACGTCAATGCGATGCCGTATTAAGACATCGCCCTTCCTCCTCGCTGAAAGTGCTTTACAACCCGAAGGCCTTCTTCACACACGCGGCATGGCTGCATCAGGCTTGCGCCCATTGTGCAATATTCCCCACTGCTGCCTCCCGTAGGAGTCTGGACCGTGTCTCAGTTCCAGTGTGGCTGGTCATCCTCTCAGACCAGCTAGGGATCGTCGCCTAGGTGAGCCATTACCCCACCTACTAGCTAATCCCATCTGGGCACATCTGATGGCGTGAGGCCCGAAGGTCCCCCACTTTGGTCCGTAGACGTTATGCGGTATTAGCTACCGTTTCCAGTAGTTATCCCCCTCCATCAGGCAGTTTCCCAGACATTACTCACCCGTCCGCCGCTCGTCACCCAGAGAGCAAGCTCTCCTGTGCTACCGCTCGACTTGCATGTGTTAGGCCTGCCGCCAGCGTTCAATCTGAGCCATGATCAAACTCTTCAATTAAAAGCTTGATTTGCTTCAACTCGTGAAGCGATGCTCAAAGGTTACTGCTTCAAAAATTGCTTTTTTACAAGCTAGTCACTCTTCAAGACTTGATATTTTTTCGTACCCGAAGGTACTGGATATCGTCTTGTGGAGTGCCCACACAGATTGTCTGATAAATTGTTAAAGAGCAGTGAGTTAGCCGCGTTGGCTTGCTAACTCGAGGTGGCGTATATTACGCTTTCCTCTTTCAGAGTCAACCCTAATTTTCAGGATTTTTTCTCTTTCTTCCTGGCCGCCTCGTGAAGCGAATCACTTGCCGTTGTGCCCGGTCGATGGAGGCGCATTATAGGGATCCGAGTTTTTTGCACAACCCCTTTTTTGATCTTTTCTTTCCGTTTGCACACTTTTCAGTCCTTTCGGGTGGATCTTGCGCGATCGGGGCCGTTTTTCACAGGATCCGCCGCTGTGACTGGTTGTAATTCCATCAGCAGCGTCTAGTATTGCCGGTAAATATGATCCCGACGTGAGGCTATCACCATGTCCGATGCAGTACGCTCTTATCTTCATTACTCTCCCAAACTCGGTCAACGCGTCATGATCGATCCCTCCAGCGTGGTGATCGGCAACATTGAGCTGGCCGATGACGTCAGCGTTTGGCCGCTGGTCGCCATTCGTGGCGACGTGAATGCGGTAAAGATCGGCGCGCGCAGCAATATCCAGGACGGCAGCGTGCTGCACGTGACCCACAAATCCGAACATAATCCCGAAGGCTACCCCTTGCTGATTGGAGAAGACGTGACCGTGGGCCACAAGGCCATGCTGCACGGCTGCGCCATCGGCAACCGGGTACTGGTAGGTATGGGATCGATCCTGCTGGACGGTGCGGTAATAGAAGACGATGTGATGATTGGCGCCGGTAGCCTGGTGGCGCCGGGTAAACGACTGGTCAGCGGCTATCTCTATATGGGCAGCCCGGCACGCCAGGTTCGCCCGTTAACCGCCGCCGAGCTGGAAGGGCTTGTCTACTCTTCAACTAACTATGTGCGCTGGAAAGACGAATACCTGTCGGAAGATATCTGACAAGCTCCCGTTCCCTGACGGGAACGGGCCCCGTTTATGCCGCCAGTTCGCTGCGCAGCTGACGCAGCACCGGTTCGATCTCCGGCATTACGCCATGCCAAAGCAGAAACGCATGGGCCGCCTGCCCCACCAGCATCCCCAAACCATCGGCATAGTCGGTTGCCCCCTGCTGTTGCGCCCAGGCCAGGAAGGGCGTTGGCCCCCGTTGATAGAACATGTCGTAGCAACGGGTATGGCGGTTAACCACGCCGTTCGGCAACGCGGGGACCTCGCCGTTGATGCCGGAAGCCGTGGCGTTGATCACCAGATCGAAGGACCGTTGCCCAAGCTGATCCAACGGCAATGCCGAGATCCCGCCAAGATGGCTGAACGCCTGCGCCAGATCTTGCGCCCGGCTGAACGTCCGGTTGGCGATCGTCAACTCACAGCCAAAGGACAGCAGCGGCAAAATCACGCCGCGCGCCGCGCCGCCGGCGCCCACCAGCAAAATACGATCCTTGGGCCGGATCAACTGCTGACGTTCCAGATCGGTCAGCAAGCCGATACCGTCGGTGTTATCCCCCAACAGCCCCCCGTTCGGCAACCGTTTAAGCGTGTTCACCGCCCCGGCAGACGAGGCGCGTTCGCTCAGCTCCGTTGCCGCTGCATAGGCCTGTTCTTTAAAGGGCACGGTTACGTTCGCGCCCTGACCGCCGGCAGCGATAAACGCCTGCAGGCTGGTTTCGAACCCCTCCAACGGCGCCAACACCGCACCATACGGATGATCAATCCCGGTCTGCGCAGCGAACAGCGCATGAATTCGCGGCGACTTGCTGTGGCCGATAGGGTTGCCGAATACCGCAAACTTCTCCATACACATACCTCTAGCCCTGGCGGATCTGTTCGCCGGTCAGGGCATCTCTGATTTCTGAAGGGTTAAGGCGGCCGCCAACGCTGCCGGCCAATACCGGGAACGCGGCGCCAAACTGCTGCGTCACTTCATCCGCGTTGCGGCAAGGTTCCTGCCCACTGAGATTGGCGCTGGTCGACACCAGTGGCTTGCCGTACTGCCGGCACAGCTGCTGCACCAGCGGATGGTCGCTGACGCGCACCGCCAGCGAGCTGAAACGCCCGGTCAGCAGCCGCGGCGTTTCCGGCCGTGCAGGGATTACCCAGGTCACCGGGCCTGGCCAGCTGGAGAATATCGCGGCGCGTTGCCGTTCATTCAGCGCACTGTCATCTATATAAGGCGCTAGCTGCGCATAGTCTGCGGCGATCAGGATCAACCCCTTCTCCCACGGCCGTTGCTTCAAGGCCAGCAGCGCATTGACCGCCTGCTCGCTGTCGGGATCGCATCCCAGGCCGAATACGGCCTCGGTAGGATAAGCGATCACCTGTTGATTATTCAGAGCGTCGATAATAGACGCGAGGGCGGAGGTAAGTTCTGAGCTCATGGTGTGATTATTCTGTGGTTGCGACGGGTTTTCCGCACAGTTTACTGGCACAGCAAAGGGTCGGGCCTTTTGCCGTACGCTTCTCCATCAGCAGCGGATAGTGGCAGTAGGCGCACTCGCCGGCGACAGGTTTGAAATTAAGGGCGAACTGACATTCCGGGTAGCGATCGCAGGAATGAAATACCTTGCCGTAGCGCGACTTGCGCTGCAACAGCTTGCCCTGGCCGCATTGCGGACAGGTGATGGTGGTTTCATCCGGTTTATCAATCGCTTCGGTATGATCGCATTCCGGGTAATTGCTGCAGCCGATGAACATGCCGTAACGCCCCTGGCGCAGCGCCAGCGTCGCCTGACACTTCGGGCATTGCTGCCCCTCCAGCACCTTGACGATGTGGCCATCGGCCTGCGCTTTAAGCGGCCGAATATGCTGGCATTCGGGGTAACGGGAACAGCCAAGAAAGGGGCCGTGGCGACCGCTGCGGATCACCAGCTCGGCCCCGCATTCTGGACAGGGTTCATTTTGCCTCGCGGCAAAAATCGCTGTTTTTGTCATAACTTCTTCTATGCGTGTTACCGGCTCAGTGCAGATAACCTTCGTTTACTTCAAACAACAGTTCTTCCATTTGTTGATAAGCGCTTTCATATCCGGGGATATTAAACAGCACCATCAACACCACCCATTTCAGATCTTCGAGATCGAATTCCGTGTTATCCAAAGCCATAACACGATCGATAACCATTTCACGGGTTTCGAGGTTCAATACCTGAATCTGTTCCAGGAACAGGAGGAAACCACGGCAACCGGCATCCAAACGCATGCCTTCCTCTTCGGTGTAGATCCGCATCGCCAGCGGATCGGCATCCATAAAGTAAGGCGCATTTTCGCCTTCCTGCAGGTCAGCAAGTTTTTCAAGCCAATTCAACGCGTTGTAGATATCATCCCGATGAAACCCCGCCTCAGCGAGATCATCGGTCAGCTGATCCTGATCGACGCGCATCTCTGGTTCATTGTGGATATAAGTTTCAAACAAGTACATGAGTACGTCGAACATGGCCTGCCCTCCTTATACGGACATAGCCGCCGGGTACAGCTGCGATCCACCCTGCTAACTCCAGATCGAGTAACTTGATTACCACCTCTGGCACAGGTTGGCCGGCACGTTCAGCGACGACGTCAACAGGTGTCACCTCATCTCCTACGTTAGCCAACACATCGGCAAATGGCAATTCAACTTCGGCCTCAGACGCACAAATAGTTGTATTTTCGTCCAGTGGCAGCCAATTCAGACCGCTTCCCAGCTGTTCAGCGATGTCTTTCGGGCCGGTGACCAGATAAGCCCCCTGCTGAATCAGCCAGTGCGTGCCTTCGCTCATCGGGTTGCCCAGCGCACCGGGCAAAGCGAAAACCTCCCGCCCCTGCTCCAGGGCATAGCGGGCGGTGATCAGGGTGCCGCTGCGCAACGAGGCCTCAACCACCAGTACGCCCAGGCTCAGCCCGCTGATAATGCGGTTACGGCGCGGAAAATGATCGGCCAGCGGCAAATCGGTAACCAAATGCTCGGAAATCACCGCCCCGCCCTGATCGACAATCTGTTCGGCGAGCCGCCGATGCCGGCGCGGATAGACGTTGGCCAGCCCGCTGCCCAATACCGCCACCGTGCAGCCTTCGGCCTCCAGGGCGGCGCGATGGCAAATACCGTCAATACCGATGGCCAACCCGCTGGTGACCGTAAAGCCGCAGTGCGTCAGCTCGCCGGCGAAGTAACGGGCCCAGCGCTCGCCGTAGTGGCTGAACCGGCGGCTGCCGACCATGGCGATTTGCGGCTGCAGCAGCGCCTGGGGGTTGCCCTGCACCAATAACCATAACGGCGCATCGTCGATATGGCTCAGCCGTTCAGGATAGCCGGCCTCGCCATAGCTCAGCATCCGACAGCCCGTCTGTTCCAGCCAACGCAGCGTAGCGGCCAGATACTGGGGATCCGCCTGCAGAAACTGCGCCCGCTGCCGGTCATTCAGGCCCAGCTCGCGCAGCAGCCTGCGGGGCTGGCCGCCGGCCGCCGCTAATTGCCGTATCATTCGGCTGGCCGATGCGGCGCCAAGCCCCGCCACTCCGCGCATCCGTAAGCTGATTTCTTCTGGCCGCATCGCCTGTTCCCTCGCAAAAAGCGGTGGTATGACCCATTCGAGCAATTGGTGCGCAATGCTGTCAATCAGGCCGAGAAATGTCTAGAATAGAAGCTAAACCTCGTTTATCACTCGGATACAGATCTAAAGATATATGTCAGTCTTGCAGGTATTACATTTCCCAGACGACCGGCTGCGCAAAGTTGCTGCGCCGGTAAAAGAAGTCAATGCAGATATCCAGCGCATCGTGGATGATATGTTTGAAACCATGTACGCAGAGGAAGGCATTGGCCTGGCTGCGACTCAGGTGGACATCCATCAGCGCATTATCGTGATTGACGTTTCCGAGAACCGCGATCAGCGCCTGGTGCTGATCAACCCGGAGCTGCTGGAAAAAAGCGGCGAAACCGGCATCGAAGAAGGCTGCCTTTCCATTCCCGAACAGCGCGCTCTGGTTCCGCGCGCCGCCAACGTGAAGATCCGCGCGCTGGATCGCGACGGCAAACCTTTCGAGCTGGAAGCGGACGATCTGTTGGCGATCTGCATCCAGCACGAGATGGACCACCTGGTAGGCAAGCTGTTCGTCGATTACCTGTCGCCGCTCAAGCGTCAGCGTATCCGTCAGAAACTGGAAAAAATGGCCAAGCTTAACGCCCGCGCCTAACCGATCAGGAAATCAACGTGTCTGACTCTTTACGGATTATTTTCGCCGGAACGCCAGACTTCGCAGCGCGTCATCTTGACGCGCTGTTGTCATCCGGGCACCAGATTGTCGGCGTATTCACCCAGCCCGATCGGCCGGCCGGCCGCGGCAACAAGCTGACGCCAAGCCCGGTCAAACTATTGGCGGAGCAGCATCAACTGCCGGTATTTCAGCCCAAGTCATTGCGGCCGGAAGAGAACCAGCGGTTGGTTGCCGATCTTAACGCCGACGTGATGGTGGTGGTGGCCTACGGCCTGATCCTGCCGAAAGCGGTGTTGGACATGCCGCGCCTGGGCTGCATTAACGTGCACGGTTCTCTGCTGCCGCGCTGGCGCGGCGCGGCGCCGATCCAGCGTTCGCTTTGGGCCGGCGACGGTGAAACCGGCGTCACCATCATGCAGATGGATGTGGGGCTGGATACCGGCGACATGATGCACAAGGTCGCCTGCCCGATTGAAGCCGACGATACCAGCGCCAGCCTGTACGACAAACTGGCGCAGCTCGGCCCGCAGGGCATGTTGACCACGCTGCGGCAGATGGCGGACGGCAGCGCCAAGCGCGAAGTGCAGGATGAATCGCTGGTGACCTACGCCGAGAAGCTGAGCAAGGAAGAGGCGCGCCTGGACTGGAGCCTGTCCGCCGCCCAACTGGAGCGCTGCATTCGCGCCTTCAACCCCTGGCCGGTCAGCTACTTCGTCATCGACGATCAGCCGGTGAAGGTGTGGCAGGCCAAGGTGTTGGCGGTAACCACCGATGCCGAGCCGGGCACCGTGGTGCACGCCGACAGGCAGGGCATTCAGGTGGCGACCGCCGACGGCGTTCTTAACCTGACCCAGCTGCAGCCGGCGGGCAAAAAACCGATGTCGGCGCAGGATTTACTGAATTCACGTCGAGAATGGTTTACCCCGGGCAATCGGCTGTAACCCCCTCCACTGCCCGGCCGTTAAACGCCGGGCCGTTTCTTTCTTAATGCCGATAGTGGTCAGCTTTAGCCTATGAAAAACAATTACAATCTCCGAAGCCTCGCTGCCAAAGCCATCGGCCAGGTGCTGGATCAGGGTCAGTCGCTCAGCACTGTCCTGCCGGCACTGCAAAACGCTATCAGCGAAAAGGATCGCGCGCTGCTGCAGGAGCTGTGCTTCGGCACCCTGCGCGTGCTGCCCCAGCTTGAGTGGTGCATTCAACAGCTGATGGCCAAGCCGATGACCGGCAAACAGCGCACCCTGCACTATTTGCTGATGGTCGGGCTGTACCAGCTGCTGTATACCCGTATTCCGCCGCACGCAGTGCTGGCGGAAACCGTAGAAGGCGCCGTCGCGCTGAAGCGGCCGCAGCTAAAAGGGCTGATCAATGGCGTATTGCGCCAATTCCAACGCCAGCAGGAAGAGCTGCTGCAGCGTGCCGCCAATAACGACAGCCGCTATCTGCACCCGAGCTGGCTGTTGAAACGCATTCAGCAAGCTTACCCTGCGCAGTGGGAACAGCTGGTCGACGCCAATAACCAAAAGCCGCCGATGTGGCTGCGCGTCAACCGTCTGCATCATACCCGCGAGGGCTACCTGCAGCTGATGGCCCAGGCCGGTATCGCCGCCGAACCGCACCCCGAGTATATTGACGCGCTGCGCCTGCTGGCGCCGTGCGCCGTAACCAGTCTGCCGGGCTTTGCCGAAGGTTGGGTTACCGTGCAGGATGCTTCGGCGCAGGGCTGTATCCCCCTGCTGGATCCGCAGGATGGCGAACAGATCCTCGATTTGTGCGCGGCGCCGGGAGGTAAAACCACCCATATTCTGGAAGCCGCGCCCAAGGCGCACGTGATGGCCGTCGATATCGACGAACAGCGATTGGCGCGGGTCAACGAAAACCTGCAGCGCCTGCGTCTGCATGCCGAAGTCAGACTGGGCGATGGCCGCACGCCGCAACAGTGGTGCGGCGATAAGCAGTTCGATCGCATTCTGCTGGACGCTCCCTGCTCTGCCACCGGCGTGATCCGCCGCCACCCCGACATCAAGTGGCTGCGCCGCGATCGCGACATCGCCGAACTGGCCGCCCTGCAGGCGGAAATTCTGCAGGCGGTGTGGCCGCATCTGAAATCCGGCGGCGTGATGGTTTATGCGACCTGTTCCATACTGCCTGAAGAGAACAGCGAGCAGATTGCCGCCTTCCTGCAAAGCCATGCCGATGCCAGGCTGGTTGAGCCGGCCCGGCAGAACCTTCCTCATCCTGAGGATGGCGATGGCTTCTTTTACGCTAAGCTGATTAAAATGTAATGCTTCAGGGCGTGCTCCCGCGCCCTGAGTCTTTCGGTGTGAAGCAGAGAACCAAATGAAAATAATTATTCTTGGTGCAGGTCAGGTTGGCGGCACGCTGGCGGAAAACCTGGTGGGCGAAAATAACGATATCACCGTGGTGGATACCGACTCCGGCCGCCTGCGGCAGCTGCAGGACAAATTTGACCTGCGGGTGGTTCAGGGACACGGCTCTCACCCGCGCGTACTGCGCGAAGCCGGCGCAGAAGACGCCGACATGCTGGTTGCCGTCACCAACTCTGACGAAACCAATATGGTCGCCTGCCAGATCGCCTATTCTCTGTTTAATACCCCCAACCGCATCGCCCGCATTCGCGCGCCGGAATATATTCGCGAGTCGGAAAAGCTGTTCCAGCCCGAAGCGGTGCCGATTGATCACCTGATCTCGCCGGAACAGCTGGTTATCGATTACATCTACAAGCTGATCGAATACCCGGGGGCGCTGCAGGTGGTGAACTTTGCCGAAGGCAAGGTCAGCATCGCGGCGGTCAAGGCCTATTACGGCGGCCCGCTGGTCGGCAATGCGCTGTCCTCCATGCGCGAGCATATGCCGCACATCGATACCCGCGTCGCCGCTATTTTCCGCCAGGATCGGCCGATTCGCCCGCAGGGTTCAACCATTATCGAGGCCGGTGACGAAGTGTTCTTCGTCGCCGCTTCGCAGCATATCCGCGCGGTAATGAGCGAACTGCAGCGGCTGGAAAAACCCTATAAGCGCATCATGATCGTCGGCGGCGGCAACGTCGGCGCCGGCCTGGCCCAGCGGTTGGAAAAATCTTACAACGTGAAGCTGATTGAGCGTAATCAGCAGCGCGCCGCCGAACTGGCCGAGCAGCTGCACGATACCATCGTATTCTATGGCGACGCTTCCGATCAGGAACTGCTGGCGGAAGAGCACGTCGAACAGGTGGACGTGTTTATCGCCATCACCAACGACGATGAAGCCAACATCATGTCGGCGATGCTGGCCAAGCGCATGGGCGCCAAGAAAGTGATGGTGCTGATCCAGCGCCGCGCCTATGTCGACCTGGTGCAGGGCAGCGTGATCGATATTGCCATTTCACCGCAGCAGGCGACGATTTCGGCTTTATTGGGCCACGTGCGCAAGGCGGATATCGTCAGCGTTTCTTCACTGCGCCGCGGCGTGGCCGAAGCGATTGAGGCCATTGCTCACGGTGATGAAAGCACCTCGAAAGTGGTCGGCCGCATCGTCGAAGATATCAAACTGCCGCCGGGTACCACCATCGGTGCGATCGTGCGCGGCGACGACGTTATCATCGCCAACGGCAACAGCAAAATTGAACAGGGCGATCACGTCATCATGTTTATTACCGACAAAAAATTCGTACCGGACGTTGAGCGGCTGTTCCAGCCGAGCCCATTCTTCCTGTAGAACAAATGCCGGCATGGATAGTCTATAATTGCGAGGTTGTTCTCTGCCGTGGAAAGAGATAAAACTTTTCTCTCCTTTTATGGCAAAGGGAAATTGCTTTGTTAAACTTGAGTTATTAATTCTGCAAGGGGTGCGTTCTATGAGTATGTTAAAAGAGTTCCGCGAATTTGCCATGCGTGGCAACGTGGTCGATCTGGCGGTGGGTGTGATTATCGGTGCGGCATTCGGTAAGATCGTATCGTCATTCGTTGCCGATATCATCATGCCGCCGCTGGGTTTATTGATCGGCGGCGTTGATTTCAAACAGTTCCACCTGGTATTACGTGAAGCTCAGGGCACCGTACCGGCAGTGGTAATGAACTACGGTTCGTTCATCCAGACCGTTTTTGATTTCGTTATTGTTGCCTTCGCTATTTTCCTGGCAATTAAGCTGATGAACAAAATGCGTCGCAAACAGGCGGAAGAGCCGGCAGCCCCTCCGGCACCGACTGCAGAAGAGAAGCTGCTGACTGAAATTCGTGATTTGCTGAGCCAACAGCAACAGCCAAAACTGTAAAACGGATTAGGCCATTCAAATAAAAAGCCATCTTATCAAGATGGCTTTTTTAATGTCTTAAAACCAGAAGGCCAGTGGTAAATTATCGCCTGATCGTTTACCACTGGCCTCCCAGCTGCCGCCTTTAGCGTGTTTGTCTTTACGCCGGTAGCTGCCTTTCCCTTTGACGTTCTTTTCTACCCGCTGGCGGAATAACGGGTCATGCAACAGCGCCTCAATGGCGTTATCCTGAATCTGGCCTTTGGTATGACGATACTTTGTCATGGTAATGCTCCTGTTAAAGGTATGGTTATAACGCCTGGCGATAATACTGCCGGCCGCATAAAAATTAAAGCGGCATCAGCCGCCTTTTTTACATTTTTCGTCACTGGCGCCCTGTTCCAGCGCTTCCAGAATAGAGCAATAGTTGCTGGTGTGGGCCGTGCCGCAGCAGGCATCGCTCAATCTTTGCAATGAGTCCCGCATCCGGCTCAATTCAGCCAGCTTGCTTTGCACTTCACTGAGGCGCGCGTCGACAATCGACTTCGACTCCTGGCAGGTATGATGTTCAGGATCGACGCGGATCGACAGCAGCTCGGCGATCGTTTCCAGCGTAAAGCCCAGCTGTTTAGCATAGCGGATAAACCGCAGGCGCTGCAGATCCTGATCGCTATAGAGCCGATAGCCGCCTTCGGTACGGACGTTATGATCCATCATGCCCTGCTTCTCGTAGTAGCGCACGGTATCCGGCGTCACATCAGCCAGCTTGGCCAATTGGCCGATTTTGAACATCACTTTTCCTCCCGGGTAAATTTGCCATCCAACGCACGCTGATATTCTCCATGCAGGAAGTCGGTGCTCATTCCCGCCTGATGCAAACGGTATTCGAGGAGCGCCATGCGCTTACCGAGCTCGGCATAGTCCGGATGCTCACTGCCGATCTCTTGCAGCAATTTGGCCAAGGTTAACGCCTCTTTGCGAGCCTGCAACTCCGGCGGCACATAGCCGGCATTCTTCAGCAGGCGAAAGCCGGCGCGCAGCTCGGCGGGCACCGCACTGTCATCATCCAGCGCCAGCGGCTGGCCCTGACCCGGCAAATTATCAAACTCGCCCTTTTCCTGGGCTTGGTGAATATGACGTTCCGCCCATTGATCGAGTAACCACATGGCATGCCGCCCCAGTTAGCCTGATTAATAGCCATAGCATAGCGGATAGGGATGGGGATCTTAAGACTGGCGGGGAAAAGACAGCACGTTTGGCTGGCTTTGGACGTAAAAAAACCGGGCAAGCCCGGTTTTTTTACGCGTCTACAGATTACTCTGCAGTTGCCACTTCTGCTTGAGACTCAGCACGATCAACCAGCTCGATGTATGCCATCGGCGCGTTGTCGCCTGCGCGGAAGCCACACTTCAGAATGCGAGTGTAACCACCGGCACGGCTCGCGAAACGCGGGCCCAGCTCGTTAAACAGTTTTGCCACGATCTCGTTATCACGAGTACGGGCGAATGCCAGACGACGATTAGCTACGCTGTCGGTCTTGGCAAGAGTAATCAGCGGCTCAACAACGCGACGCAGCTCTTTCGCTTTTGGCAGGGTCGTCTTGATGATCTCATGACGAACCAAAGAGCCGGCCATGTTACGGAACATAGCCTGGCGATGGCTGCTGTTACGGTTCAGTTGACGACCACTCTTACGATGGCGCATGACCTTATCCTTCTCAGTAAAACCTTAACCTGTGATCCGGTTACTCGTCAGCAATGCTTGCCGGCGGCCAGTTTTCCAGGCGCATGCCCAGAGACAGACCACGTGAGGCCAGCACGTCTTTAATCTCGGTAAGAGATTTTTTACCCAGGTTCGGCGTTTTCAGCAACTCAACCTCGGTACGCTGTACCAGATCACCGATGTAGTGGATAGCTTCTGCCTTGAGGCAGTTAGCAGAGCGGACAGTCAATTCCAGATCGTCAACAGGGCGCAGCAGGATCGGATCGAACTCTGGTTTCTCTTCTTTAACTTCCGGTTGACGCACGTCACGCAGGTCAACGAAAGCTTCAAGTTGTTCAGCCAGAATGGTAGCCGCACGGCGGATCGCCTCTTCAGGATCGATCGTGCCATTGGTTTCCATCTCGATTACCAGCTTGTCCAGGTCAGTACGCTGTTCTACACGCGCTGCTTCAACATTGTAGGCAATACGCTCTACAGGGCTATAGCAGGCGTCAACCAACAGACGACCGATCGGGCGCTCATCTTCTTCCGAATGAATTCGGGCAGAAGCCGGCACATAACCACGACCGCGCTGAACTTTGATACGCATGCTGATAGCAGCGTTCTCATCGGTCAGGTGGCAGATCACATGCTGAGGCTTGACGATTTCGACATCACCATCATGGGTGATGTCGGCAGCGGTCACAGGGCCAATGCCAGATTTATTCAGGGTAAGAATAACTTCGTCTTTGCCTTGAACTCTCACCGCCAGCCCTTTCAGGTTGAGCAGGATCTCCAGGATATCTTCCTGTACGCCTTCTTTGGTGCTGTACTCATGCAGTACACCATCAATCTCAACCTCGGTCACCGCGCAACCCGGCATAGATGAAAGCAGAATACGGCGCAGTGCGTTGCCAAGAGTATGGCCAAAGCCACGCTCTAAAGGCTCAAGGGTCACCTTGGCGTGCGTCGAACTGACTTGCTCGATATCTACCAGGCGCGGTTTTAGAAACTCTGTCACAGAACCCTGCATTGTGTCCTCTCTTTGGTACTAAGCTTTACTTGGAGTAAAGCTCGACGATCAGGTGTTCGTTAATGTCCGCAGACAGATCGGTACGTTCAGGCATACGCTTGAACACGCCTTCCATCTTAGCAGCATCAACTTCCAGCCAAGTCGGCTTTTCACGCTGCTCAGCCAGCTCCAGAGAAGCTTTAACACGAGACTGCTTTTTAGCCTTCTCGCGGATGCTGACTACGTCATTCGGAGATACCTGATAAGAAGCGATGTTAACAACGCGACCGTTTACCATAATTGCTTTGTGGCTAACCAGCTGACGTGACTCTGCACGAGTAGCGCCGAAGCCCATACGGTAAACAACGTTGTCCAGACGACCTTCCAGCAGTTGCAACAGGTTTGCACCGGTGTTGCCCTTCAGGCGTGCTGCTTCTTTGTAATAGTTACGGAATTGACGCTCCAGAACACCGTACATACGGCGAACTTTCTGCTTCTCACGTAACTGTACACCATAGTCAGACAGACGCGGTTTACGCGCACCGTGTTGACCAGGCGGTTGCTCAATTTTGCATTTTGAATCGATCGCGCGAACGCCAGACTTCAGGAACAGGTCTGTGCCCTCACGGCGGCTAAGCTTGAGCTTAGGACCCAAATATCTTGCCATTTTCTTTCTCCAACAATCCGAAAAGCGGCGGCGTTATACGCGGCGCTTTTTCGGCGGACGACAACCGTTATGAGGGATCGGAGTCACATCAGTAATATTAGTGATGCGGAAACCAGCCGCGTTCAGAGCGCGGATAGTAGACTCACGACCAGGACCAGGTCCTTTAACCATAACTTCCAGGTTCTTGATACCGTATTCTTTTACTGCTTCAGCACAACGTTCGGCTGCAACCTGAGCTGCAAACGGAGTTGACTTACGAGAACCACGGAAACCGGAACCACCGGCAGTTGCCCAACCCAAAGCATTACCCTGACGATCGGTAATAGTAACAATGGTGTTGTTGAAAGAAGCATGGATATGAGCCACGCCGTCAGAGACTTGCTTTCTTACACGCTTGCGTGTACGAACAGGTGCCTTTGCCATTATTCAATCACCCCGATTATTTCTTGATCGGTTTACGCGGACCCTTACGGGTACGTGCGTTGGTCTTAGTACGCTGACCGCGAACTGGCAGACCACGACGATGGCGCAAACCACGATATGTACCAAGATCCATCAGACGCTTGATGCTCAGGGTAACTTCACGACGCAAATCACCTTCTACGGTGAATTTGGCGACTGCTTCACGCAGCTGTTCAATTTGCTCTTCAGACAGCTCACTGATCTTAACATTTTCAGCAATGCCCGTAGATGCACAGATAGACTGTGAACGGGTTTTACCGATGCCGAAGATCGCGGTTAAGGCGATAACGGTATGTTTATGATCAGGAATGTTAATGCCTGCTATACGGGCCACTATGCACTCCTACTATTTTATACGGCAACACCATTCTGAAAAGCCCGTTTTCAGGATACTCAAATAATGTTGCAGCTACATACAAAAGATTGGCTGGCTAATCTAGCCAGCTCAACCCAACTTTGCAAGAAAAATATGCGAGATAATCAGCCTTGACGCTGTTTATGCTTCGGCTCGGCGCTGCAAATCACACGAACGACACCGTTACGCTTAACGATTTTGCAGTTACGACATAATTTCTTGACGGAAGCACGAACTTTCATTTTTACTCTCCGTAACTTCTCAAACGAATCTGACTAGCGGTTATAGCCTTTCAGATTTGCTTTCTTCAATGCAGACTCGTACTGACTTGACATCATCAGAGTTTGCACTTGAGCCATAAAGTCCATGATGACGACAACCACGATCAGTAGCGAGGTACCACCAAAGTAGAATGGTACTTTCATTGCATCACGCATGAACTCCGGGATCAGGCAGATGAAAGTAATGTACATCGCGCCCACCAGGGTTAAACGCGTCATTACTTTATCGATGTACTTCGCCGTTTGCTCTCCCGGACGAATTCCTGGTACGAAGGCACCGGACTTCTTCAGGTTATCTGCTGTCTCACGCGGGTTGAAAACCAACGCCGTGTAGAAGAAACAGAAGAAGATGATTGCAGACGCATAGAGTAACACATAAAGCGGTTGCCCTGGCTGCAAATACAGCGAAATCGTTGTCAGCCAGTTCCAACCGGTACCGCCCCCAAACCATGATGCGATCGTGGCCGGGAACAGAATAATGCTGGAAGCGAAGATTGCCGGGATAACCCCTGCCATGTTCACTTTCAACGGTAAGTGTGTGCTCTGTGCTGCGTAAACACGACGACCTTGTTGACGTTTCGCATAGTTAACGACGATACGACGTTGACCACGTTCGATGAAAACAACGAAGAAGGTTACTGCAAACACCAATACTGCAACCAACAGCAACAGGAGGAAGTGCAGGTCGCCTTGCCGGGCTTGCTCGATAGTATGGGCCACTGCCGGCGGAAGTCCCGCTACGATACCCGCGAAGATAATGATTGAGATACCGTTGCCGATACCACGCTCAGTAATCTGCTCGCCCAGCCACATCAGGAACATCGTCCCGGTCACCAGGCTCACAACCGCAGTAAAGTAGAATGCAAAGCCTGGGTTTAACACCAGGCCCTGCATACCAGGCATATTCGGCAGACCGGTAGCAATACCGATCGACTGGAATATGGCCAATACCAGCGTACCGTAACGGGTGTACTGGCTAATCTTGCGACGGCCAGCCTCCCCTTCTTTCTTGATTTCTGCCAACGCCGGATGAACCACCGTTAACAGCTGGATGATGATCGACGCCGAAATATACGGCATGATCCCCAGGGCAAAGATAGAAGCACGGCTGAGGGCACCACCAGAGAACATGTTAAACATTTCAATGATAGTGCCTCTCTGCTGCTCAAGCAATTTGGCAAGCACAGTGGCATCGATACCAGGAATCGGAATAAAAGAGCCGATACGGAAGACAATCAGCGCGCCGATGACAAACAAAAGTCTGCGCTTCAGCTCGCCGAGCCCGCCTTTAGCACTTTGAAAATCTAATCCTGGTTGCTTAGCCATCTGCTACTTATTCCTCAATTTTACCGCCAGCAGCCTCGATAGCAGCACGAGCGCCTTTGGTGACACGCAGACCACGCAGGGTAACCGGACGAGCGATTTCGCCAGAAAGCATAACTTTCACGAATTCGATCTGGATACCAACTACGTTAGCGGCTTTCAGCGCGTTCAGGTCGATTACGTCGCCTTCGATCAGAGCCAGCTCAGACAGACGAACTTCTGCCGTGATCATAGCTTTGCGAGAGGTGAAGCCGAATTTCGGCAAACGACGATATAAAGGCATCTGACCACCTTCAAACCCGCGACGTACGCCACCGCCAGAACGTGAGTTCTGACCTTTGTGACCACGGCCGCCGGTTTTACCCAGGCCAGAACCAATACCACGACCTACACGCTTCGGCGCATGCTTGGCACCTTCAGCCGGAGACAGAGTATTTAAACGCATCTGTTACTCCTCAACTTTAACCATGTAGGAAACCAGGTTGACCATACCGCGAACAGCAGGAGTATCCTCGCGCTCTACGGTGTGACCAATACGACGCAGACCCAGACCGAGCAGTGTAGCTTTATGCTTCGGCAGACGGCCAATGGAGCTGCGAACTTGTGTTACTTTGATAGTCTTAGCCATGGTCAATTACCCCAGAATGTCTGCAACGGATTTACCACGCTTGGCAGCGACCATTTCAGGGGACTTCATATTTGCCAAAGCATCGATAGTTGCACGAACCACGTTGATCGGGTTGGTGGAACCATAAGCTTTAGCCAATACGTTGTGCACCCCAGCGACTTCCAGGACGGCGCGCATTGCACCACCGGCGATAATACCGGTACCTTCGGAAGCCGGCTGCATGAACACACGGGAACCCGTATGAGCACCTTTAACAGGGTGCTGCAGGGTGCCGCTGTTCAGCGCGACGTTCATCATGTTGCGACGGGCTTTTTCCATCGCTTTCTGGATCGCTGCTGGAACTTCGCGAGCTTTGCCGTAGCCAAAACCTACGCGACCGTTACCATCACCAACTACAGTCAGTGCGGTAAAGCTGAAAATACGGCCACCTTTTACGGTTTTGGATACGCGGTTTACCGCGATCAGCTTTTCCTGCAGTTCGCCAGCTTGTTTTTCGATGTGAGCCATCTTAAACCTCTTCCTTAGAACTGAAGGCCAGCTTCACGGGCAGCATCTGCCAGTGCCTGGACTCGACCATGATATTGGAAACCGGAACGGTCAAAGGATACTTTCGCAATCCCTTTTTCCAACGCGCGCTCAGCCAGGGCTTTGCCCACTGCTGCTGCTGCGTCTTTGTTACCGGAATACTTCAGTTGCTCAGTGATAGCTTTTTCTAAAGTAGAAGCGGCTACCAGAACTTCAGAACCGTTTGGAGCAATTACCTGTGCGTAAATGTGACGCGGGGTACGATGTACCACCAGGCGGGTTGCACCCAGTTCTTTGAGCTTACGGCGTGCGCGGGTCGCACGACGGATACGAGCAGATTTCTTATCCATAGTGTTACCTTACTTCTTCTTAGCCTCTTTGGTACGCACGACTTCGTCGGCGTAACGGACACCCTTGCCTTTGTAAGGCTCAGGACGGCGGTAGGCACGCAGATCTGCAGCAACCTGGCCAATAACCTGCTTATCAGCGCCTTTCAGCACGATTTCAGTTTGGCTTGGGCATTCAGCAGTAATACCTGCTGGCAGCTGGTGATCGACAGGGTGAGAGAAGCCCAGGGCTAAATTCACCACGTTGCCTTTTACGGCAGCACGATAACCAACACCTACCAGTTGAAGCTTCTTGGTGAAGCCTTCGGTAACACCAACTACCATTGCGTTCAGCAGAGCGCGCGTAGTACCCGCTTGGGCCCAGGCGTTAGCAAAACCTTCGCGCGGGGCGAAAGTCAGTGCGTTAGCTTCTTGCTTCACTTCAACGGCGTCGTGGACAGTACGAGTCAGCTCGCCGTTCTTACCCTTAATCGAAATAACCTGACCGTTGAGTTTTACCTCTACGCCGGCAGGAATGACGACGGGTGCTTTTGCAACACGAGACATTCTTTCCTCCCGAATTAAGCTACGTAGCAGATAATCTCGCCACCAAGACCAGCCTGGCGAGCTGCACGATCGGTCATAACACCTTTAGAGGTAGAAATAACAGCGATACCCAAACCGGCCATAACTTTTGGCAGCTCATCTTTTTTCTTATAGATTCGCAGACCTGGACGGCTGATACGCTGAATGCTTTCTACCACTGCCTTGCCCTGGAAGTACTTCAGTACCAGTTCCAGAACAGGCTTGGCGTCGCCTTCGATTTTGAAATCTTCAATAAAACCTTCTTCCTTCAGCACGTTGGCGATTGCCAATTTCAGCTTGGAGGAAGGCATGGTGACCGCAACTTTGTTCGCGGCTTGACCGTTACGGATACGGGTCAGCATATCCGCGATCGGATCTTGCATGCTCATCTGTCTTTACTCCCGTGATTCAATTGGTAATTACCAGCTAGCCTTTTTCAAGCCTGGTACTTCACCGCGCATAGCGGCTTCACGTAGCTTGATACGGCTCAACCCGAATTTGCCCACATAACCATGTGGACGGCCAGTTTGGCGGCAGCGTTTACGCTGACGAGACGGGCTGGAATCACGCGGCAGAGTTTGCAGCTTGAGAACAGCATCCCAACGATCTTCGTCGGAAGAGTTCACACCAGAAATGATAGCTTTCAATTCCTCGCGTTTAGCGCGGTACTTGTCAGCCAGTTTCACGCGAACGACTTCGCGTGCTTTCATTGATTGCTTAGCCATCAGTAACCCTGCCTTACTTGCGGAACGGGAAGTTAAAAGCAGCCAACAGCGCGCGGCCTTCATCATCAGATTTCGCAGTAGTGGTAATGGTAATATCCAAACCACGAACGCGATCGACTTTGTCGTAGTCGATTTCTGGGAAGATGATTTGCTCGCGCACACCCATGCTGTAGTTACCACGGCCATCGAATGACTTGGCGGACAGGCCACGGAAGTCACGGATACGTGGAACAGCAATGGAAATCAGACGCTCAAAGAACTCCCACATGCGTTCGCCACGCAGAGTTACTTTACAGCCGATCGGATAGCCCTGGCGGATTTTGAAGCCTGCAACAGATTTGCGGGCTTTGGTGATCAGCGGTTTTTGACCGGAGATTGCTGTCAGGTCAGCTGCTGCGTTATCCAGCAGTTTCTTGTCAGCGATCGCTTCACCAACACCCATGTTCAGGGTGATCTTCTCGACCCGAGGGACTTGCATGACAGAGTTGTAATCAAACTGAGACATCAGTTGTTTGACTACCTCGTCTTTGTAGTAATCATGCAGTTTCGCCATCGTATTACTCCAAATTACTTGATAGTTTCGCTGTTAGACTTGAAGAAACGGACTTTTTTGCCGTCTTCGAATCTAAAGCCTACACGGTCAGCCTTACCGGTAGCCGCGTTGAAGAGAGCAATGTTAGAAACCTGAATTGCAGCTTCTTTTTCAACAATGCCGCCTGGTTGGTTCAGGGCCGGAACCGGCTTCTGATGTTTCTTAACCAGGTTGATACCTTCAACAATGACCTTGCCAGCAGACAGGACATTTTTTACTTTACCGCGTTTACCTTTGTCTTTCCCGGTAAGCACGATAACTTCGTCATCACGACGGATTTTCGCTGCCATGGTTCGCTCCTTAGAGTACTTCTGGTGCCAGAGAGATAATTTTCATGAACTTCTCATTACGCAGTTCACGAGTTACCGGCCCAAAAATACGCGTACCGATAGGCTGCTCGCTGTTATTGTTTAAAATAACGCATGCATTACCATCGAAGCGAATGACAGAACCGTCCGGGCGACGTACACCCTTCTTGGTGCGCACCACTACCGCCTTCAGCACATCGCCTTTCTTCACCTTACCGCGAGGAATTGCTTCCTTGATGGTAATTTTGATGATGTCGCCGACGCCTGCGTAGCGACGGTGCGAGCCACCTAGAACCTTGATACACATTACGCGACGTGCACCGGAGTTGTCGGCGACGTTCAGCATAGTCTGTTCTTGGATCATTTTAGTGCTCCGCTAATGTCAACTACTACTTTAAGACCTAAGTAATTTTCAGGTCGTTGAAAAGCCCCATAACCGAGGGCGCAGCATTATAACACCGCTTCCAGAGTATGGGTAGAAAAAATAAACGGCTCATTTTCTGAGCCGTTTATTAGGTGAGAGCCAGCTACTCTATTACAGAATCGCTTTCTCTACAACGCGAACCAACGTCCAGGACTTAGTCTTGGACAGTGGGCGGCATTCGCGGATTTCCACCACGTCGCCGATACCACATTCGTTGTTCTCGTCATGTACGTGCAGCTTGGTCGTACGCTTGATGAATTTCCCGTAGATCGGGTGCTTCACCGTGCGCTCGATAGCGACAACCAGGGATTTCTCCATTTTGTCACTAATAACACGACCCTGCAGAGTACGGATAATATCAGTCATTTACACACCCGCCTTTTCAGTCAGTAAAGTCTTAACGCGTGCGACGTCACGACGCACTTGTTTCAACAGGTGAGTTTGTTGCAGTTGGCCACTGGCCGCCTGCATGCGCAAGTTGAATTGCTCACGCAGCAGGTTGAGCAGCTCAGTGTTCAGCTCTTCAACGCTTTTTTCACGCAGCTCTTGTGCTTTCATTACATCACCGTCTTAGTTACAAAGGTGGTTTTGATCGGCAGTTTCGCTGCTGCCAGTTTGAATGCCTCGCGGGCAACCTCTTCTGGCACGCCGTCCATTTCGTACAGGACCTTACCAGGCTGGATCAGGGCAACCCAATACTCCACGTTACCCTTACCTTTACCCATACGCACTTCCAGCGGCTTCTCGGTGATCGGTTTGTCCGGGAATACACGGATCCAGATCTTACCTTGACGCTTAACTGCACGAGTCATTGCACGACGAGCTGCTTCGATTTGACGAGCAGTCAGACGGCCACGGCCAACAGCTTTCAGACCGAAAGTGCCGAAGCTAACATCCGTACCCTGCGCCAGACCACGGTTGCGGCCCTTGTGCATCTTACGGAATTTTGTACGCTTTGGTTGTAACATCAGCGACTCTCCTTACTTGCGGCCTTTACGCTGCTGCTTTTTAGGTTGAGCAGCCGGTTCCGGTTGTTCAACTGCAGCCATACCACCCAGGATCTCACCTTTGAAGATCCATACCTTAACGCCGATTACACCATAAGTGGTGTGCGCTTCAGATGTGTTGTAATCGATGTCCGCACGCAGTGTGTGCAACGGAACACGACCTTCACGGTACCATTCGGTACGCGCGATTTCAGCACCGCCAAGACGGCCGCTTACTTCAACTTTGATACCTTTAGCGCCAAGACGCATTGCGTTCTGTACAGCACGCTTCATAGCACGACGGAACATAACGCGACGTTCCAGCTGGGAAGTGATGCTGTCAGCAACCAATTTAGCGTCGAGTTCCGGTTTACGGACTTCGGCGATGTTAATCTGTGCAGGAACGCCAGCGATATCCGCTACGACCTTACGCAGTTTTTCGACATCTTCACCTTTCTTGCCGATAACGATGCCTGGACGAGCAGTGTGAATAGTCACACGGATGCTCTTCGCAGGACGCTCGATAACGATGCGAGAAACGGAAGCTTTCGCCAGTTCCTTAGTCAGGAATTGACGAACTTTAAAGTCGCTGTCCAGGTTGTCAGCGAATTCTTTGGTATTCGCATACCAAGTAGAGTTCCAAGGTTTGACAATACCCAGGCGAATACCATTAGGATGTACTTTCTGACCCATTGCTAGTCTCCAGAGTCTCAGCGATCGGACACAACCACAGTAATGTGGCTGGTGCGCTTCAGGATGCGATCTGCACGACCTTTCGCACGCGGCATAATGCGCTTCATGCTTGGGCCTTCGTCTACGAAGATTTTCGTGACTTTCAGATCATCGATGTCAGCGCCATCGTTGTGTTCTGCGTTAGCAATGGCAGACTCCAGCACTTTCTTAACCAGACCAGCAGCTTTCTTGTTGGTGTAGGTCAGAGTTTCCAGAGCTTGCGACACTTTCTTACCGCGGATCAGGTCTGCAACAAGGCGAACCTTCTGAGCAGAAGAACGAGCGTGGCGATGTTTAGCGATAGTTTCCATCTCTTCCTCCTACCTTAGCGCTTTTTAGCTTTTTTATCAGCCGCATGGCCGCGATAAGTACGAGTCGGCGCGAATTCACCCAGTTTGTGACCGACCATTTCATCGGAAACGAACACTGGTACGTGCTGACGACCATTATGGACAGCGATGGTCAAACCGATCATGTTAGGAAAGATCGTTGAACGACGGGACCAAGTGCGCAAAGGCTTCTTGTCACCGCTTTCCACCGCTTTCTCTACCTTCTTCAGCAAGTGCAGGTCAATAAAAGGACCTTTCTTGAGAGAACGTGGCATGGCTTATCCTCTAATTATTTTTTGCTACGGCGACGTACGATGAACTTATCAGTACGCTTGTTGCTACGGGTCTTCTTACCTTTGGTCTGAACGCCCCACGGAGTTACCGGGTGCTTACCAAAGTTACGACCTTCACCACCACCGTGCGGGTGATCTACCGGGTTCATCGCCGTACCGCGAACGGTAGGACGAACACCACGCCAACGTGCAGCACCTGCTTTACCCAGAACGCGAAGCATATGTTCAGCGTTACCGACTTCACCCAGGGTGGCGCGGCAATCAACTGGAACTTTACGCATTTCGCCTGAGCGCAGACGCAGAGTTACGTAGGAACCATCACGAGCAACGATCTGAACGTAGGCACCGGCTGAACGAGCCATCTGGCCGCCTTTACCTGGTTTCATTTCTACGTTGTGAACCGTTGAACCAACTGGGATGTTACGCATCGGCAGGGTGTTACCCGTTTTGATTGCAGCATCAACGCCAGATTGAATCTGGTCACCAGCTTTCAGGCCTTTCGGCGCCAGGATGTAACGGCGTTCGCCGTCTTTGTACAGAACCAGCGCGATGTTCGCGGAACGGTTCGGATCGTACTCCAGACGCTCAACCACAGCAGGGATACCGTCTTTGTTGCGCTTGAAGTCAACCAGACGATAATGTTGCTTGTGGCCACCACCGATATGACGGGTGGTGATACGGCCATTGTTGTTACGACCACCGCTTTTGCTCAGTTTTTCCAGCAGCGGGGCATAAGGTTTACCCTTGTGCAGCTCAGGGTTAACCACTTTAACAACGTGGCGACGACCCGGAGATGTAGGTTTACATTTAACAATTGCCATTGTTCTTACTCCTCCGACTTACTCTGCGCCGCCGATGAAGTCCAGATTCTGGCCTTCTTTCAGGGTGACGTAAGCTTTTTTCCAGTCGCTACGACGACCAACACGCTGACCGTGACGTTTCACTTTCCCTTTAACTACCAGGGTGTTCACGTCTTCGACTTCGACTTCAAACAGTTTCTGCACTGCAGCTTTGATTTCTGCTTTGGTCGCGTCTTTGGCAACTTTGAGTACGATGGTGTTGCTTTTTTCCATCGCAGCGGATGCTTTTTCAGATACGTGCGGTGCACGCAGCACTTTCAGCAAACGTTCTTCACGGATCATGCCAGCATCTCCTCAACTTGCTTCACAGCATCAGCAGTCATAACCACTTTGTCGAAGGCGATCAGGCTAACCGGATCGATACCTGCTACATCGCGCACGTCAACCTTGTACAGGTTGCGAGCTGCCAGGAACAGATTCTCATCCAGTTCACCGGTCACGATCAGCACGTCTTCCAGAGCCATATCTTTCAGTTTCTGTGCCAGCAGCTTAGTTTTAGGCGCTTCTACAGAGAACTTCTCGACAACGATCAGACGATCTTGACGTACCAGTTCGGACAGGATGCTTTTCAGCGCGCCGCGGTACATCTTTTTGTTTACTTTCTGACTGTGGTCCTGTGGCTTGGCAGCGAAGGTCACACCACCGGAACGCCAGATCGGGCTCTTTACAGAACCTGAACGCGCACGGCCGGTACCTTTCTGACGCCATGGCTTTTTGCCGGAACCAGTCACTTCAGCACGGGTCTTCTGAGCACGGGTACCTTGACGGGCACCTGCTGCATAAGCAACAACAACCTGGTGTACCAGCGCTTCGTTGAAATCACGACCGAAGGTAGTTTCGGAAACAGTCAGCGCGCTTTGCGCGTCTTTCAATACTAATTCCATTGCTATCCCCTTACGCCTTCACAGCTGGTTTAACGATCAGGTTGCCACCGGTTGCGCCCGGTACAGCACCCTTAACCAGCAGCAGGTTGCGCTCAGCGTCAACACGTACTACGTCCAGGCTTTGAACGGTTACACGCTCGTCACCCAGGTGGCCAGCCATTTTCTTGCCTTTGAACACTTTGCCCGGAGTCTGGTTCTGACCGATAGAACCCGGAACGCGGTGAGACAAGGAGTTACCGTGGGTAGCGTCTTGGGTACGGAAGTTCCAGCGCTTTACAGTGCCAGCAAAACCTTTACCTTTAGAAGTACCGGTAACATCGACTTTTTTAACGTCAGCGAAGATTTCTACGCTGATTTCTTGACCTGCAGCGAACTCTTGACCTTCTTCAAGGCGGAATTCCCACAGACCACGGCCAGCTTCAACGCCAGCTTTAGCGAAATGACCCGCTTCCGGTTTGGTCACACGGTTAGCTTTTTTGCTACCGGTAGTGACCTGAATGGCACGGTATCCGTCGTTCGCCAGGTCTTTAACCTGAGTCACGCGGTTCGCTTCAATTTCAATCACGGTTACTGGGATAGAAACGCCATCTTCAGTGAAGATACGAGTCATGCCCACTTTTTTACCGACTAAACCAATCATTGTTTCAACCTCTCAATCGCTCAATGACCTGATTAACCCAGGCTGATCTGCACGTCTACACCGGCAGCCAGATCCAGACGCATCAGAGCATCAACGGTTTTCTCGGTTGGCTCAACGATGTCAACCAGACGCTTGTGAGTGCGAATCTCGTACTGATCGCGCGCGTCTTTGTTAACGTGCGGAGAGATCAGAACGGTAAAGCGCTCTTTGCGAGTTGGCAGCGGGATCGGACCACGGACTTGCGCACCAGTGCGCTTAGCAGTCTCGACGATTTCCGCGGTTGATTGATCGATCAGACGATGATCAAACGCTTTCAGGCGGATACGGATTCTTTGGTTCTGCATGAGACCAGAGCTCCAATTATTTATAAACGTAAATAATTACTCCTCACACCCATTTCGATTGATGGGGGAGTGTAATCGTCAACATATAACCCCCATATCGGGAGTATTGTTCGAAAGGCAAAAACGGCCTGCCAATCGACTGATTCGCTAAAATCAGGCTTACCAAGATTAGGTAAGCCCGCGCATTATACGCAAAATGAGCCAGGAAGCAAGCCGCAGTTGGAAATATGCTCAGGATATCGCCACTTTTAATGAAGAGGGGAATTCAACGCGGCAGAACGCGCGAAAAGGAATGGTTTATGCACGGAGCGATGCGGGCGGGGCTCCCCTGCCCCGCCGCACATGCCATGCGGCCGCCGGCAGAAGAGTCATCGGCGTAGGTAAAAGCGATAATGTCAGTCTTTGCGTTCCAGGATCTGGGCCTGGGCGTAATTTTGGATACCCAGCCGCGCAATCAGATCCAGTTCGGTTTCCAGCCAGTCGATGTGCTCTTCCTCATCGGCCAGGATTTCTATCATCAGGTCGCGGCTGACGTAATCGTGAATGGAATCAGCATAGGCGATACCTTCGCGCAGGTTCTTGGCGCCGTCGAGCTCCAAAGCCAGATCGGAGCGCAGCATCTCTTCGATGTCCTCGCCGATGTTCAGCTTGCCGAGGTCCTGCAGATTAGGCAGACCTTCCAGAAACAGAATGCGCTCGATGTAGCGATCGGCATGTTTCATTTCGTCGATCGACTCGTGATATTCCTTGTCGTTGAGGCGCATTAAACCCCAATTCTTGAACATGCGGGCGTGCAGGAAATATTGATTGATGGCAACCAGCTCGTTTCCAAGCAGCTTGTTGAGGTGAGCAATGATCTTTTTATCGCCTTTCATAGGTAAATCCTCCTGACCGGTTCTAAAAGTGTAGAACCTGTAGGCCAAGAGTCAAAAAATAACCCTACCTTTTGTTAGGCAACTTCGTGCATCGGAATAATGGTTCCGCGTTCCTCCACCATAATTTGTCTTGCCTGACGAATGCATTTTCCACAGTCGGTACCAATCGGCACTAATTCACGCAGCTGCTTCATGGTATGAGGATTGTGCTGACGCACGGCCTTGCGGATCGCTTTGTCAGTCACGGCATTACACAGACATACATACATAGAGAGACTCACTTCTTAACCAATATTCTGAGTCTAAATAAGAATGCTTTTTATTTCAATTAAGATTTATACGAATTGCATAAAAAAAGGGCACCGAAGTGCCCTCTTTATTGTGTCGAAAAATTATACGCGATTAAGCGATAACTTTAGCAACAACACCAGCGCCTACAGTACGGCCGCCTTCACGGATTGCGAAACGCAGACCGTCGTCCATCGCGATTGGGTGAATCAGGGTAACAACCATGTTCACGTTGTCGCCAGGCATTACCATCTCAACGCCTTCTGGCAGTTCGATGGTACCGGTCACGTCAGTAGTACGGAAGTAGAACTGTGGACGGTAGCCTTTGAAGAATGGAGTGTGACGACCACCTTCTTCTTTGCTCAGGATGTAAACTTCTGAGTCGAATTTGGTGTGTGGCTTGATGGAACCTGGTTTAGCCAGAACCTGACCACGTTCGATGTCTTCACGCTTGATACCACGCAGCAGAACACCTACGTTCTCACCGGCACGGCCTTCGTCCAGCAGTTTGCGGAACATTTCAACGCCGGTACAAGTAGACTTAACGGTGTCTTTGATACCAACGATTTCAACTTCTTCGCCAACTTTGATGATACCGCGCTCAACACGACCGGTAACCACGGTACCACGACCGGAGATGGAGAATACGTCTTCGATTGGCAGCAGGAACGGCTTGTCGATAGCGCGCTCTGGTTCTGGGATGTAAGTATCCAGGTGGCCAGCCAGCTCGATGATTTTAGCTTCCCACTCGGCTTCGCCTTCCAGCGCTTTCAGCGCGGAACCGCGAACTACCGGCAGGTCATCGCCAGGGAAGTCGTAAGCGGACAGCAGTTCGCGAACTTCCATTTCTACCAGTTCCAGCAGCTCTTCATCATCAACCATGTCGCATTTGTTCATGAATACGATGATGAAAGGAACGCCAACCTGACGACCCAGCAGGATGTGCTCACGGGTCTGAGGCATTGGGCCGTCAGTCGCAGCAACAACCAGGATAGCGCCGTCCATCTGAGCAGCACCGGTGATCATGTTTTTAACGTAGTCGGCGTGCCCTGGGCAGTCAACGTGCGCGTAGTGGCGAGTCGGGGTGTCATACTCAACGTGGGAAGTGTTGATGGTGATACCACGAGCTTTTTCTTCTGGCGCGTTATCGATCTGGTCGAAAGCACGTGCAGAACCGCCGTAGGTTTTAGCCAGAACGGTGGTGATCGCTGCAGTCAGGGTAGTTTTACCGTGGTCAACGTGGCCGATAGTACCAACGTTAACGTGCGGTTTGGAACGTTCAAATTTTTCTTTAGACACGGCTATATTCCTTACTCTTATGCTCCCCCCTCATGGAGAGAGCACTGATCAATGTGTTAAACCCGAAAGCTTATTTACCACGGGCTTCAATAACGGCCTGAGCGACGTTGTTCGGCGCATCATCGTACTTCAGGAACTCCATGGAGTAAGAAGCACGGCCTTTGGTCAGAGAACGCAGTTGAGTTGCGTAGCCGAACATCTCGGACAACGGAACTTCAGCGTGAATCTGAACGCCGGTAGCGTTGGATTCCTGACCTTTCAGTTGACCACGACGACGGCTAAGGTCACCGATGACGTCACCAGTGTTCTCTTCCGGCGTTTCAACTTCAACCTTCATGATCGGCTCAAGCAAAACAGGTTTCGCTTTCTTAAAGCCATCTTTAAAGGCGATAGACGCGGCCAGTTTAAACGCCAATTCGGAGGAGTCAACATCGTGGAAAGAACCGAAATGCAGACGCACACCGAGATCAACTACCGGGTAACCGGCCAGTGGACCAGACTTCATCTGCTCCTGGAGGCCTTTATCAATGGCAGGGATGTATTCCGTTGGGATCACACCGCCTTTGATGTCATTGACGAACTCGTAGCCTTTCGCATTTGAGCCCGGCTCCAGTGGGTACATGTCGATAACAACATGACCATACTGACCACGACCACCAGACTGCTTGGCGTGTTTACCTTCGATATCGGTAACTTTGGCGCGAATCGCTTCACGGTAAGCAACCTGAGGTTTACCCACGTTAGCTTCTACGTTGAATTCACGCTTCATGCGGTCAACCAGGATGTCCAGGTGAAGCTCACCCATACCTGCGATGATGGTCTGACCTGATTCTTCGTCAGTCCATACGCGGAATGATGGGTCTTCCTTCGCCAGACGGCCCAGAGCCAGACCCATTTTTTCCTGGTCAGCTTTGGTTTTTGGTTCAACTGCAACGGAGATCACCGGCTCAGGGAATTCCATGCGCTCCAGAATGATCACGTGGTTTGGATCACACAGGGTGTCACCGGTAGTCACGTCTTTCAGACCGATAGCCGCAGCGATGTCGCCTGCGCGAACTTCTTTGATCTCTTCACGCTTGTTAGCGTGCATCTGAACGATACGGCCCAGACGCTCACGCGCCGCCTTAACGGAGTTCAGCACGGTGTCGCCGGAGTTAACGATACCGGAGTACACGCGGAAGAAGGTCAGGTTACCCACGAACGGGTCGGTAGCAATTTTGAAGGCCAGTGCAGCAAATGGCTCATCATCGCTAGCGTGACGCTCAGCCGGGGTATCTTTACCGTCGTCCAGGATGCCGTTGATCGCAGGTACGTCAACCGGGGATGGCAGGTAATCAATTACCGCATCCAGCATTGCCTGCACGCCTTTGTTTTTAAAGGCGGAACCACAGGTAACCAAGATGATTTCGTTGTTCAGCACGCGCTGACGCAGAGAGGTCTTGATTTCTTCCTCGGTCAGCTCTTCGCCGCCCAAGTACTTGTCCATCAGTTCATCAGAAGCTTCAGCTGCCGATTCAACCAGGTTCTGGCGCCATTCTGCGGCCAGCTCTTGCATGTCAGCCGGGATCTCTTCGTATTCGAAGGTCACGCCTGCATCAGCTTCGTTCCAGTTGATGGCTTTCATTTTCACCAGGTCGATAACGCCGGTGAATTTCTCTTCTGCGCCGATAGCCAGCTGCAGTGGAACCGGGTTAGCGCCCAGACGAGATTTGATCTGACCAACAACTTTCAGGAAGTTGGCACCCATGCGGTCCATTTTGTTAACGAACGCGATGCGTGGAACTTTGTATTTGTTAGCCTGACGCCATACAGTTTCAGACTGTGGCTGAACACCACCAACAGCACAGTAAACCATTACCGCACCATCAAGAACACGCATGGAACGTTCTACTTCGATGGTGAAGTCAACGTGTCCCGGGGTGTCGATGATGTTTACGCGGTGCGGTTCAAACTGCTTGGCCATACCAGACCAGAAGGCAGTAGTCGCTGCAGAAGTGATGGTAATACCACGCTCCTGCTCCTGTTCCATCCAGTCCATGGTGGCAGCGCCGTCATGAACTTCACCGATTTTGTGGTTTACACCGGTGTAGAACAGAATACGTTCGGTAGTGGTGGTTTTACCGGCGTCGATGTGAGCACTGATACCGATGTTACGATAGCGCTCAATGGGTGTTGTACGAGCCATTTGATTCCTCTATTCCTAGGGCGTTCAAGTTCGGTTAACCCAAGCGGGTTGGCTTGACGCGCCCGCTTGGTTAGCATAACTACTGCGTGGCAATTACCAGCGGTAGTGGGCGAACGCCTTGTTGGCTTCGGCCATACGGTGAACGTCTTCACGCTTCTTAACAGCAGAACCTTTGTTCTCTGCTGCGTCAGACAGCTCGTTCGCCAGGCGCAGAGCCATGGATTTATCACCGCGTTTACGTGCAGCATCAACGATCCAACGCATTGCCAGAGCATTACGACGGACCGGGCGGACTTCAACTGGTACCTGATAAGTAGAACCACCAACGCGGCGAGACTTAACTTCTACAGTCGGGCGAACGTTGTCGAGAGCTACTTCGAAAGCTTCCAGGTGCTCTTTACCAGAACGCTGAGCCAGGGTCTCCAGCGCGGTATAGACGATTGCTTCTGCAGTAGATTTTTTACCGTCTACCATCAGGATATTTACAAATTTGGCCAACAGCTCGGATCCGAACTTAGGATCTGGCAGGATTTTACGTTGGCCGATTACGCGACGACGTGGCATGGAAATACTCCGTTGTTAATTCAGGATTGTCCAAAACTCTACGAGTTTATTTTGACATTAAAGTGAAAATGTTTGGCCTTACTTAACGGAGAACCATTAAGCCTTTGGCTTCTTCACGCCGTACTTGGAACGAGCTTGCTTACGGTCTTTAACACCGGAGCAGTCAAGTGCACCACGGACGGTGTGGTAACGCACACCTGGCAGGTCTTTAACACGACCGCCACGGATCAGGATCACGGAGTGTTCCTGCAGGTTGTGACCTTCACCACCGATGTAGGAAGTCACTTCGAAACCGTTGGTCAAACGCACACGGCAAACTTTACGCAGTGCGGAGTTTGGTTTTTTCGGGGTGGTGGTATATACGCGGGTACATACGCCACGTTTCTGCGGGCAAGCTTCCAGCGCTGGAACGTTGCTTTTAGCAGCCTTCACAGAGCGTGGTTTGCGAACCAGCTGATTAATTGTTGCCATTAAAAAAGCTCCTGGTTTTTGCTTCGTACTAGCTTCGTAAACATGTGATAAATCCCCTCGTATGCACTACTGGCAAAGTACGAGGACGCAGAATTTTATGGCTGACCAGTAGAGGTGTCAAGAAATATACAACATCACTCTCATCACCAGGCCATTTGGCTGCGATGTTTTTCGGTTAATTCAACGAAGTGATTATAGCCGACGACGGCTATCTTGTGTGAAAAATGACCAGCCAGCCCTCTGGCTTCCAGGTCGTCCTGCAGCGCATACAGGGATATGGGGGCGCTGAGCAGCAATTCAAGATGCGCGCCGCCGGCCAGGCCTGCCAGCACGCCGTCCTGCAGCAACAGCAGGGCGTCGCCTTCCGCCGTCAGGCGCAGCAGCGCGGGTAAATCGCATTGCGAGGGAGCATGGCTCAGGGTATACAGCATCAAAAATTCCTAAAAGGTCATCACCGCATCAAAACCGGCCAGCGCGCGGCGCAATTCGTCCGGCGCCAGCACCTCGGCGTCCAGCACCCAATCCTTCACCTGGCTCAGGCCGCGCTCCTGCAGCGAAGCCTGGCACAGATAGCATTGCTCGACGTCATACAGCGGCAGCACGCCAAAGGTGGCGATGTAATTGCGCGCCAGAATTTTTTCCGGCTGCTGGCCGGGCAGCAGCTGCAACACGCCGTCGCCGATAAAAAACACGCCCAGATCTTCACTTAACGCCGAGGTGGCGAGCAAGGCGTCCAGCCCTTCCCTGCCGCCGGCGTTGCCGTGCGGCCCGTGGGTAAACACAAAAGCGACTCGTTTCATCATGTCCTCAGAACTGCATCAGGCGATCGCAGCGCAGCGAGGCCTCGGCCAACGAGCCCAGCCCGCTCAGGGTGAAACCGGGCTGCAGGTTGGCACCGGCCAGCCCCAGCTGGGCCGCCTCCTGCTCGTCGGTCACGCCGCGTCGCAGCGCCGCGGCCACGCAGACATTGAGCGCAACGCCATGCTGCTGCGCCAGTTGCACCCAGCCGCGCACCAAGTCGAACTCGTCGCCGGCGGGGGCGGTCAACCGGTTGGCGTTCAGCACCCCTTCGCGATAGAAAAATACGCTGGAGAGCCGGTGCCCCCTGGTCAACAGCGCCTGCGCGAACTGATAGGCGCTGCTGGCCTGCTGGGTGCCGTAGGCCGGCCCGGTGACCAGCAAACAGTAATCGAGCATCAACGGTCGCTTCCCAGCAGATCGCCGCTTTTGAACTGGCGAATGTACAGATAGACGGTGTGCTTGGAGATGTTCAGACGATCGGCCACCTGGTTGATCGCATCCTTGATATCGAAGATGCCCTTCTCATAGAGATTGAGCACCACCTGCCGATTTTTGGCGTTGTTGGAAACGTTGCGATCGGCATTCACCTCTTCGATGGTGAACTCCAGCGTTTGCGCCACCAGATCGTCTACGGAGGAGGCGAAATTCACCGAAGAAGGCACCTCCTGCGTTTCCGGCGGCATAAAGGTCTGCATGATTTGGGAGAACGGCACATCGAGGTTCATGTTGATGCACAGCAGGCCGATCACCCGCTGCTCGCGGTTGCGGATGGCGATGGTCACCGACTTCATCAGCACGCCGCTTTTGGCGCGAGTGAAATAGGCCTTCGACACGCTGCTGTCGTCGCCGGCCATGTCGTGCAGCATGCGCAACGCCAGGTCGGTGATCGGCGAGCCTATCTTGCGCCCGGTATGTTCGCCGTTGGCGATGCGCACCGCCGAGCAGTTCAAATCTTCCAGCGCGTGCAGCACTATCTCGCAGTGGCCGCCAATCAGCATCGCCAGGCCGTCGACCACCGCTTCATACGACTTCAGGATTTCATGATCCGTCTGGCTAAACGGACGTTCATTCAGCAAATCAAGTTCGCTGGCTTCGCTGGATAAAAGCGAATTAGACATCGAAAATACCACCCTCATAGATCGCCTGTGCCAGGGGGCGCAGCTAAAACAGCTCGGGCAGGCTTTTTTCCGCAGGCGGCACGCCGTCAGGCATCCCGCAGGATAACAGGCGGTTATCAGCATGAAACGGCACGGCGAGCCTCCGCGGGCCAAGATGGCCGGGAGCAGTTTTAGGTACACGCCCTAAGGGGCAGGCGCATGACTCATAAGTCCGGATTATTAGTCTAGCAAAACTGCCAGAGTAAAGTCCTTGCGTTTGCGCGTGGTATTGACGTTAAGCCCGATGCCCGGCAGGCGTCAAGCGATCAATGGGAAGGGGGCTGCGGTGGGCGGAAATGAAAACCGCCGCGAAGGGCATTCGCGGCGGTGGCAGGCAAAAGCTCGGCCTTATTTCGCTTTGGCGTCTGCCGCAGCGGCAGCGGGCTTCTCAGCCTTGGCGTCGGCTTTCGGCGCCGCTTTCACGTCCAGCAGTTCAACGTCGAACACCAGGGTAGAGTTAGCCGGGATGCCCGGAACGCCGGTTTTACCGTAGGCCAGCGCCGGTGGGATGACCAGCTTGATCTTGCCGCCTTTCTTGATGTGTTTCAGGCCTTCGGTCCAGCCCGGGATCACGCCGTCCAGACGGAATGACAGCGGCTCGCCGCGGGTGTACGAGTTGTCGAACTCGGTGCCGTCGGTCAGGGTGCCTTTGTAGTTGACCACCACGGTATCACTGTCTTTCGGCGCTTCACCGGCACCAGGTTTCTCTACCTGATACAGCAGGCCGGATTCGGTTTTCTTCACGCCTTTTTCTTTGGCGAAGGTGTCACGATACTTGGCGCCTTTGGCTTCGTTGTCTTTGGCGTCCTGCTCCATCTTCGCCTGAGCGGAAGCCTTCACGCGCGCTTCGAAACCCTGCAGGGTCTTTTCGATGTCCGCGTCGTTCAGCTTGCTCTTGTTGGCGAACGCATCCTGAACGCCGGAAATCAGCTGATCCTTGTCCAGTTTGATGCCCAACTTCTCTTGCTCTTTCAGAGAGTTGTCCATGTAACGGCCCAGAGAAGCGCCCAGCGCGTAAGCCGCTTGCTCGTCATCGTTCTTGAATTTTCCGGTGCTTGGCGCAGCGGCTGCAGCGTCAGCTGGCTTGGCGGCATCGGCGGCCATGACCTGGGTCGCATTCAGAGCAAAAGCCATGGTGGTTGCCAGAAGCGTGACTTTAAACAAAGATTTCATCCATTTCTCCAGTGTCTGAAGCGGTGCCCCAAACAATCATTAAGTAAGATAACCGGGCTACTATAGCTGCCTGAAAGCAAACAAAACAGTCGCACAGGTAACCAATCGAGTCAAAGTGTGACTCCTGCTTTACGGAGAAGTTTCCTTAAACGTGCTACCCGTATGATAAATCAGATTTTTCTTGCCGCTCATCCGACAACGCCAGCAAAAACCGCCGCGCCCGGCGCGTGACTTTTCAGCGCTTTACACAGTTTATCCGCGCCTTGTTCCCCGCTCGATCAAATAGCGCAGGCAAACCCGGCGGCAGCTGTTAACATAGCGCCGGAATCAGGATTTAACCGCGTCAGAGGTAGCCTCATGCACAACGCCGACACCCAAAGCCTGCTACAGCGGCTTGAAGAGCTGGAGAGCCGTCAGGCTTTTCAGGAGCTCACCATCGAAGAGCTCAACCAGACCGTAGTTCAGCATCAAATGGAGATGTTGAAGATGCGCGAACACCTGCGCATGCTGACCGACAAGCTGCGTTCGACCCAAACCTCGATGATCGCCTCGCAGTCGGAAGAAACGCCGCCGCCGCACTACTGAGCGCCGATAAAAAAGGGCAGCCGATGGCCGCCCTTTTTTGCAGTTACTGCGCCGCGCTTAGTGGCAGCCGCAACCGCCGTTACCGCAACCGCCTTTCTGGCCGTGGTCGTGGTCATGATCGTGGCCGCCGCAGCAGCCGTCGCCGTGTTCGTGGTGATGATCGTGCTCGCCGTGTACGTGACCGTGCGCCAGCTCTTCTGCGGTCGCTTCGCGGATCGCGACAACTTCCACGTTGAAGTTCAGGTTCTGGCCGGCCAGCATGTGGTTGCCATCGACCACCACGTGGTCGCCGTCAACTTCGGTGATTTCAACCGGAACCGGGCCCTGATCGGTATCAGCCAGGAAACGCATGCCAACCTGCAGTTCGTCAACGCCCATGAAGACGTCTTTAGGAACGCGCTGCACCAGGTTTTCGTCGTAGTTGCCGTACGCATCGTTAGCGCCAACGTTCACGTCAAAGCGATCGCCGGCTTCGTGGCCTTCGAGCGCTTTTTCCAGACCTGCGATCAGAGAACCATGCCCGTGCAGATAGTCCAGCGGTGCACTCACCGGAGACTCATCAACCAAAACACCGTCTTCTGTACGTACTTGGTAAGCCAGGCTGACCACCAAGTCTTTTGCTACTTTCATGATATCTCCTACCGTTGGATACTTGGACGCGAGCCTGCAAACCAGAGCCGCGCCTTTTCCGGACAGATTGTATCGGAAATCTGCCCCGCTGTACCCTTCAGCATAAAAAAACGCGCCGGATAACGCTACTCCGGATGGAAAATACCGATCACCTGTTCCTGCGGCCGAACGTGTTTTTCCACCTGCTTTTCGGTCTGCCGCTGATGGTGACCGCACTTGACGCACTCCACCACTTCGACCTGATCTTCGCGCCAAACCGCCAACGTATCCATAGCGTTACAGCTCGGGCATACCGCGCCGGCGATAAACCTTTTACGTGTTACAGACATCTCTGTGCTCCCGCTTATTCGTATTCGTCCCAGCCGTCGAACTGGCGACTCTCTTTTTGCATTTCGCGATGGAAAAGTTCTTCCAGTTCGCGCCGCGCCTCTTTCACGCGGGAAATTTGCGCCACGTCGCCCTGATGCGGGGGCATCAGTTCGCGCAGCATGCGCATGTCCAGCCGGCGGAAATGCTGCTGGGCGCGATAGGCCTGATGCGGATGCATGCCCAGCTCCATCAGCGCCTTGCGCCCCAGCTCCAGCGCGCTGGAGAAGGTTTCGCGGCTGAACTGCTTCACCCCGGCCTGCAGCAGCTCATGCGCCTCAACGCGACCGCGCGCGCGCGCCAGAATGCTCAGATTCGGGAAGTGCTGCTGGCACAAACGCACGATCTCCAGGGTATCTTCCGGCTCGTTGCAGGTGATCACGATCGACCTGGCCTTCTCGGCCCCCGCCGCGCGCAGCAGCTCCAGCTCGGTGGCGTCGCCGTAGTACACCTTGTAGCCATAGCGCCGCAGCACGCCGACGGCGCTAACGTCGCGCTCCAGCACGGTAATGCGCATTTTGTTGGCCATCAGCAGGCGGCCTATCACCTGGCCAAAGCGCCCGAAACCGACGATGATCACCTGCGGATCGTCATCTTCGACGTAAGGCGTTTCTTCGTCTTCGTCTTTGGCGTTGTAACGGCGCGCCAGAATGCGGTCGATAATCTGCATCAGCAGCGGCGTGGTCATCATCGACAGCGTCACCACCACCAACAGCAGGGAAAGCTGGTCAGGCTGCAGCACCTTCTGCGCACCCGCCGCCGAGAACAGCACGAAAGCGAACTCGCCGCCCTGGCTGAGCACGCCGGCAAACTGCAAACGCACCGAGCTGCGCAGGCCGAAAATGCGCGACAGCGTATAGAGCACCCCGGACTTGATGGCCACCAGCAGCAGCACGCCAATCAGCACTTCGGCCAGATGGGTATAGAGTACGCCGATATTCAGCGCCATGCCCACCGAGATAAAGAACAGCCCCAGCAGCAGGCCTTTGAACGGCTCAATCGAAATCTCCAGCTCGTGGCGATACTCGCTCTCCGCCAGCAATACGCCGGCAATGAAGGTGCCAAGCGCCATCGACAGGCCGAGCGCGTCCATAAACAGCGCCGCGCCCAATACCACCAGCAGTGCGGCGGCGGTGAAGATCTCGCGCACGCCGGAAGCGGCGATATAGCGAAACAGCGGCCGCAGCAGGAAGCGGCCGCCGATCAACATGCCGCCGAACGCCGCCACCTTGAGCGCTATCTTCGCCCAGTCGTCGCTGCTGCCGCCGGCGCCCGCCAGAATAGGGATCAGCGCCAGGGCCGGGATCACCGCCATATCCTGGAACAGCAATACCGAGAAGCCCAGCTGGCCGCCTTCGTTGCGGTTCATGCCCTTCTCGCGCATCAGCTGCAGCGCCATGGCGGTGGAAGACATCGCCAGGCCGATACCGCCGATCACCGCCGCCTGCCAGGCGAACTGCGTCAGATACAGCAACCCGCCCAGCACCGCTGCGCTGAGCAACACCTGGCCGGCGCCGACGCCGAAGATCGAGCGGCGCAGTTCCCACAGCTTGCTGGGGTTCAGCTCCAGCCCGATGATGAACATCAGGAATACCACCCCGAGTTCGGAGAAGTGCAGAATTTCATCGACGTCGCGAATGAAACCCAATCCCCAGGGGCCGATGGCGATACCGGCGATCAGGTAGCCCAGCACCGCGCCGATACCCAGCCGCCGGGCGATCGGCACCGTCACCACGGCGGCGAACAGAAACAACAGAATGGCGGTGAGTAAGGTCGAGCCTTCCATGATTAGCGCCCTCCGTGCGGCAGCGGGTTACGCAGCCAGTCGCCATAGGCGTCGGCATGGCTTTTCAGCACCTCCGGCTTTTGCCGGCGCGCCCAGTACACCAGGATCGGCGTCAGCCAGTGCATGTGGCACATGGCAGCGGTCAGTTCGAACGGGCGCAGGATATCCTCCATCGGATAACGGTTATAACCGCCGGTGCGGTAGGCGCCCTCCGGTTCGCCGGTGGTGATCACCGAGCGCCAATACTTGCCCGCCAGCGCATTGCCGCCCACGCCGCTGGCGAAGCCGCGCGACAGCACGCGATCCAGCCACTCTTTCAGCAGCGCCGGGCAGCTGTAAGTATAAAGAGGATGTTGAAAAACAATGACCTGATGGTCACGCAGCAGCTGTTGTTCGTGGTGAATATCGATAAAAAAGTCAGGATAGTGCGCGTATAAATCGTGCACGGTGACATGTTCCAACTGCTGCGCCGGTCGAAGCAAAACCCGGTTAGCCACCGAGTCATGGGATTCCGGATGGGCATACAGCAGCAGGACCTTGGGCGGCTGCGACATCATTCCCCTCCAAAGCGTCGTCAGGGTAGCGGTTTTCCGTTACCATGCAGCGCAAAGACAAAAACAGCGCGCTCAATCGGCGCTGTTACCTTAATGATAATTTAACATACTCTGAACATACGGCGCTTTATGATTGTATTCTCCTCGCTACAAATCCGACGCGGCACCCGCGTCCTGCTGGACAACGCCACGGCGACGGTTAATCCAGGTCAGAAGGTCGGCCTGGTGGGCAAGAACGGCTGCGGCAAATCGACGCTGCTGGCGCTGCTGAAGGGCGAAATCGCCGCGGACGGCGGCAGCTATACCTTCCCCGGCAACTGGGCGCTGGCCTGGGTCAACCAGGAGACGCCGGCGCTGGAGGTGCCGGCGATCGAGTATGTTATCGACGGCGACCGCGAGTTCCGCCAGCTGGAAGCCGAGTTGCAGCTGGCGAACGAGCAAAACGACGGCCACGCCATCGCCACGCTGCACGGCAAGCTGGACGCCATCGACGCCTGGACCATCCGCGCCCGCGCCGCCAGCCTGCTGCACGGCCTCGGCTTCTCCAATGAGCAGCTGCAAAGCCCGGTGCGCGCCTTCTCGGGCGGCTGGCGCATGCGTCTCAACCTGGCGCAGGCGCTGGTGTGCCGCTCGGACCTGCTGCTGCTCGACGAACCGACCAACCACCTGGATCTCGATGCTGTGATCTGGCTGGAACGCTGGCTGAAAAACTACCCGGGCACGCTGGTGCTGATCTCGCACGACCGCGACTTCCTCGATCCGATCGTCGACAAGATCCTGCATATCGAGCAGCAGGCGATGAACGAATACACCGGCAACTACTCCTCGTTCGAGCGCCAGCGCGCCACCAAGCTGGCGCAGCAACAGTCGCTGTATCAGCACCAGCAGGAGAAAGTGGCGCATCTGCAGAGCTACATCGACCGCTTCCGCGCCCAGGCCACCAAGGCCAAACAGGCGCAGAGCCGCATCAAGATGCTGGAGCGCATGGAGCTGATCGCCCCGGCCCACGTCGACAACCCGTTCACCTTCAGCTTCCGCGCGCCGGAGAGCCTGCCGAATCCGCTGCTGCGCATGGAGAAGGTCAGCGCCGGCTATGGCGACAAGGTGATCCTGAAGTCGATCAAGCTCAACCTGGTGCCCGGCTCGCGCATCGGCCTGCTCGGCCGCAACGGCGCTGGCAAGTCGACGCTGATCAAGCTGCTGGCCGGCACGCTGGAACCGCTGAGCGGCGAGATTGGCCTGGCGAAGGGCATCAAGCTGGGCTACTTCGCCCAGCATCAGCTGGAGTTCCTGCGCGCAGACGAGTCGCCGCTGCAGCACCTGAGCCGCATCGCCCCCCGGGTGCTGGAACAGCAGCTGCGCGATTACCTGGGCGGCTTCGGCTTCCAGGGCGACAAGGTCACCGAGCAGACCGAACGCTTTTCCGGCGGCGAAAAAGCCCGGCTGGTGCTGGCGTTGATCGTCTGGCAGCGCCCTAACCTGCTGCTGCTCGACGAACCGACCAACCACCTGGATCTCGATATGCGCCAGGCGCTGACCGAAGCGCTGATCGACTTCGAAGGCGCGCTGGTGGTGGTCTCGCACGACCGTCACCTGCTGCGTTCCACCACCGACGATCTGTACCTGGTGCACGACGGCCAGGTGGAGGCGTTCGAGGGTGACCTGGACGACTACCAGCAATGGCTGATCGAGCTGCAACGTCAGGAGAGCCAGCAGGATGCGCCGGAGAAGGAAAACAACGGCAACAGCGCGCAGGCGCGCAAAGATCAGAAACGGCGCGAGGCCGAATTCCGCACCCAGACCCAGCCGCTGCGCAAGCAGATCGCCAAGCTGGAACAGCAGATGGAAAAACTGGGCGCCGAACTGGCGGCGATAGAGGAGAAGCTGGCGGATTCGGCGCTGTACGACATCGGCCGCAAGGCCGAGCTGACCGAATGCCTGCAACAACAAAGCCAGGCCAAATCCGCGCTGGAAGAGACGGAAATGACCTGGCTGGACGCGCAGGAACAGCTGGAACAGTTAACGCAGGCGTTTGAGTCCTAAGCGTTACGCCTTGTAAAAAGGTTTGTCCCCCAAGATAGTCGCACGGTGCATAATGCGCCGCTGCGGCAGGTAATCCGCGTTGGCGTAATGCTGCGTCACGCGGTTATCCCAGATCGCCACGTCATTCTCCTGCCAGCGCCAGCGCACCTGAAACTCCGGTTTGGTGATATGGGCGAACAGGAAATTGAGCAGCGCATCGCTCTCCTTCGGCGCCAGATCGACAATCCGCGTGGTGAAACCTTCGTTGACGAACAGCGCCTGCCGCCCGCTGACCGGATGGGTACGCACCACCGGATGCAGCAGCGGCGGGTTCTTCTGCACCGCCAGCCGCCAGCGCTGAAGCTCTTCTTCACTGCCGCGGTGCTTGTGTTCCGGGAACGACTTGGTGAAGTCGTGCTCGGCCCGCAATCCGGCCAACAGCGTTCTGAAGGGGGCGGACAGCGCCTCGTACGCGGCGATGCCGCTGGCCCACAGCGTGTCGCCGCCGGTGGCGGGCAGCGTTTTGGCCGCCAGGATCGCCCCCTGCGGCGGATTTTCGATAAAGGTCACGTCGGTGTGCCAGTTGTCGTTATCCGGCGGGTTGTCGTCGTGGGTGTCCAGCACGATGATCTCTTCCACGTCGGTGGCGTGCGGGTAAACCGGGTGAATATGCAGATCGCCGAAGCGGCCGGCCAGATCGCGCTGCTGCAGCGGCGTGATCGGCTGATTGCGGAAGAACAGCACCTGGTGCTTCAGCAGCGCATGGTACAGCTGCTCGAACTGGCCGTCGCCCAATGGCCGCGCCAGCGCCACATTATCCACCAGCGCGCCGATATAAGGCCCCAGCGGGGTGATACTCAGACGTTCGTTCATTGCTGTACTCCATGCCAGGGGGTCAATCGGCGCTGCAGGGCGCGCAGCCCCAGCTCCAGCCCAAATGCAATAATCGCAATCACGCCGATGCCGGCCAGCACCACGTCGGTCGCCAGAAACTCACCGGCGGATTGCACCATAAATCCCAGGCCGCGCGTGGCGGCGATCAGTTCGGCGGCCACCAGCGTCGACCAGCCGACGCCCAGCCCGATACGGATGCCGGTCAGGATCTCCGGCAGCGCGCTCGGCAGCACCACGAAACGCAACAGCTGCCAGCGGTTGGCGCCCAGCGCGCGCGCCGCGCGCACTCGCACCTGCGCCACGCTGCGCACCCCCGCTACCGCGGAAAGCGTCACCGGCGCGAAAATGGCCAGATAAATCAACAGTATTTTCGATGTTTCGCCAATGCCGAACCAGATCACCATCAACGGCAGATAGGCCAGCGGCGGCACCGGGCGGTAAATTTCAATCAGCGGGTCGAGAATGCCGCGCACCCTGTCGTTCAGCCCCATGGCGATGCCCACCGGAACGCCGACGATCACCGCCGCCAGCAGCGCCACCAGAATGCGCCCCAGGCTGGCCGCCAAATGCTGCCACAGGGTGGCGTCCATAAAGCCCTGCGGGCTGGCGATAGTGATTAATTGATGCAACACCTGCTGCGGCGCCGGTAAAAACAGCGGGCTGATCAGGTTCAGCGCGGTCACGCCCCACCAGATGGCCAGCACCGTCAGCAGGGTGGCACCGCTCAGCCAAACGTTGCGCGGCAGGCTGAAACGGCGCGCGGTCCCGGCCTGCGGCTGCTGCGCCGCGCGCTTCAGGGTAGAATGCAGGCTCATGGCAATGCCTCGCGCTGTTGGAAGACTTTGCCCAGCACGTATTCGCGCTGCGCGATAAATTCAGGATCGGACTTGATCGCACGGCAGGGTTCGCCGTCGGCGTAGCGCCGGCCGAAGTTCAGCGCCAACCGCTCCACTACCTGCCCCGGCCCCGGCGAAAGCAGCAGCAGCTCGCTGGCGAGGAATACCGCCTCTTCGATGTCGTGGGTGATCAGCAACACCTGCTTGCCGGTGTCGCGCCAGATGGTCAGCAACAGCTCCTGCATCTGTTCGCGGGTGAAGGCGTCCAGCGCGCCGAAGGGTTCGTCCAGCAGCAGCAGGCGCGGATCGGCCGCCAGCGCGCGGGCGATGCCGACGCGCTGGCGCATGCCGCCGGAGAGCTGCCAGATAAAGTGTTGTTCGTAGCCGGCCAGCCCCACGCGCTGCAGCATCTGCTGCGCTACCTGGCGGCGCTGCGCTTTGCCCACGCCGGCCAGCTGCAAGCCGAATTCGACGTTATCCGCCACGTTGCGCCACGGCAGTAAACCCTCATGCTGGAACACCACGCCCCGTTCGGCCCCCGGGCCGTTAACCGGCGTTCCATCCAGCCGGATGCTGCCGGCTGATGGCTCAATAAACCCGGCGATCAAATTCAGCAGCGTGGTTTTGCCGCAGCCCGACGGGCCGAGCACCACCACCAGCTGCCCGGGGGCTATCTGGAACGAGACGTCGCGCAGCGCGGGACGCCCCTGATACTCTGCCGAAAGATGGTTAACGTTTAGCATCCGGCTTCCTTACGACTGCGGCGCAGCCTGCACCTGTTTCACAAAGCGGTCGGTCACATAGGCGCTGTAATCGCCGTCGACCTGCGGGATTTTGCCCTGCTGTTTAAGGAATTCGGCGGTGTCGCGAATGGCCTTGTCCACCGGCTGGCCAAGCTGGGTTATCTGATCCGCCACCGGCAGATAGCGGTTGCCCTTCACCAGTTCCGGCACCTGCGCCTCGGGCACGCCGCTCAGGCGCGCCAGGGTGCTGAGGTTGCCCTGATCCTTCAACCATTTTTCCGGCTCCGCCAGATAGGCTTTTTGCGCCTGCAGGGCGCTGGCGGCGAAGGCGGTCACCACTTCGGGATGCTTATCGGCGAAGTCTTTGCGCACCACCCACACGTCCAGCGTCGGCGAACCCCATTGCCCCACCTGTTCGGAGTCGGTCAGCACCTTGCCCTGCTTGGCCAGCTCGTTAACGACCGGCGCCCAGACGTACGCGCCGTCGATATCGCCGCGCTGCCAGGCGGCGGCGATGGCCGGCGGCTGCAGGTTAAGGATTTTCACCTGTTCGGGTTTGATGCCCCAGTGCTTGAGCGAGGCCAGCAGGCTGTAATGGGTGGTGGAGATGAACGGCACCGCGATGCGCTTGCCGATCAGATCTTTCGGGCTCTTGATGTCGTTCTTCACCACCAGCGCCTCGGAGCTGCCGAGCTGCGAGGCGATGAGAAACACTTCGATGGGGAGCTTCTGGCTGGCGGCGACCGCCAACGGGCTGGAGCCGATGTTGCCGATCTGCACGTCACCGGAAGCCAGCGCGCGCAGCACGCTGGAGCCGCTGTCGAATTTGCGCCAGTCGACGGTGGCGCCGGATCTTTTGGCGAAGCTGTTTTCCGCCTGCGCCACCTTGGCGGGCTCCGCCGAGGTCTGGTACGCCACGGTCACGTCCACCGCGTAGGCGCTGGCCGCGCTGAGCGACAACACCAGCAGCGCCGCGCTGCGTAAGGAAAAGAGTTTGCCCGCCATGTTCCGCTCCGTTGATAAAAGTCTGTTCAGTTGCTGACAGTTTTATCCGAGCGGTGGCGGGCGATAAAAGAATAAAAAAGTCTTCTTTATTACTTAATGAAATATGAATTCTTCTATATCGATCCACTCTCCACCGGCGAGGCTGCTGCGCTGGGCCGCGTCGATAAACGCCATGCCCTGCACCCCGGCTTCAATCCCCGGCAGCAGCGGCGCAGCCTGCGGCCCTTCACGCAGCCGGCGCGCGGCCTCGCGGTAGATCTGGCCGAAGCCCTCCAGATACCCTTCGGGGTGGCCCGCAGGCACCCGCGCCAGCTGGCGGTTCTCCGCATACTGGAAAGACGACGCGCGGGTAATGCAGTAGGCCGGCGCGTCCCGCGGGCGCACCCACAGCTGGTTCGGCTGCTCCTGGCAAAACGCCAGGCTGCCCTCGCTGCCGTATACCCGCAGCCGCAGGCCATTTTCGTGCCCGCAGGCCACCTGGCTGGCCCACAGGCGGCCTTTGGCGCCGTTGGCGTAACGCATTTGCACCCGCACGTCGTCATCCAACCGGCGGCCCGCAATAAAGGTGCTGAGTTCGGCGCTGATCGCCTGCGGCAGCAGGCCGCTGACAAACTGCGCCAGCTGCCAGGCGTGGGTACCCACGTCGCCGATGCAGCCGGCGCCGGCCTTCTCCGGCTGAGCGCGCCAACCGGCCTGCTTGTTGTCGGTCAGCTCCAGCGGCTGCGCCAGCCACTCCTGCAGATACTCCACCTCGATAAAGCGCAGCTCTCCCAGCTCACCGGCCAGCACCCGGCTGCGCGCCTCGCGCACCAGCGGATAGGCGCTGTAGTTATGGGTCAGAATGAGCTGCCGCCCACTGCGCCGCACCGTCTCGGCCAGCTGCAGCGCCTCGGCGTAGCTGTTGCACAACGGTTTGTCGCAGATGACGTCGATGCCGGCGTTGAGGAAGGCGCTCGCCACCGGCGCATGCAGGTAGTTAGGGGTCACGATCGCCACCGCATCGATGCCGTCGGCGCGGGCCGCTTCCGCCTGCGCCATCCGGCTGAAGTCGCGGTAACAGCGCTGCGGATCGAGGTGCAGCCGTTCGCCGGTGCGGCGGCAGTTTTCGGCGTCGGAGGAGAAGGCCCCGGCCACCAGCTCAAACTCGTCGTCCATCCGCGCCGCCAACCGATGCACCGCGCCGATAAACGCCCCTTCGCCGCCCCCGACCATGCCCAAGCGTAATCTCATGGCTGCTCTCCGATGCCCAGCATCTTTTTAATCTGTCTGGCTTCGCCGCCGCCGGCGGCGAAATCATCAAACGCCCGGCCGGCGACCGGAATGATATGGCGGGCGATGAACTCGGCCCCTTCCCGCGCGCCAACCTCCGGCGACTTCAGGCAGCACTCCCATTCCAGCGTGGCCCAGCCGGGGAAGTCGTACTGCGCCAGCTTGCTGAAAATCGCCGGGAAGTCTATCTGCCCGTCGCCGAGCGAACGAAAACGTCCCGGCCTTTCCAGCCATGGCTGATAGCCGCCATAGACGCCGCTGCGGGCGCTGAGCCGATACTCGGCGTCTTTAACGTGAAACGCCCGGATGCGCGAGTGATACAGATCGATAAACCCGAGGTAGTCCATCTGTTGCAAATGCAGATGGCTGGGGTCGTACAAAATGTGGCAGCGCGGGTGATTGCCGACCTGGCGCAGGAAGCGCTCGAAGGTCACGCCGTCGTGCAGGTCTTCCCCCGGATGCAGCTCATAGCAGAGATCGACGCCGGCATCGTCGAAGGCGTCGAGGATCGGCCGCCAGCGCTGCGCCAGCTGGCTGAAGGCCTCCTCCAGCAACAGGGCGTTGTGCGGCGGCCAGGGATAGAAGTAAGGCCAGGCCAGCGCGCCGGAAAAGGTCACGTGCGCCGTCAGTCCGAGCCGCCGCGACGCCTGCGCCGCCATCAGCAACTGCTCGGTCGCCCATGCCTGCCGCGCCTGCGGGTTGCCGCGCAGCGGCGGCGGAGCGAAGCCGTCGAAGGCCGCATCGTAAGCCGGATGCACCGCCACCAGCTGCCCCTGCAGATGCGTGGACAGTTCGGAAATCGCCAGGCCGCGCCGCGCCAGCCGTTCGCGCACCTCGTCGCAATATTCCTGGCAATGCGCCGCCCGCTCCAGGTCAAAAATGGACGGCGTGCCGGTCGGGATCTGCAGGCTTTTGAACCCCAGCCCGGCGGCCCAGTCGGCCAGCCCGTCCAACGTATCAAACGGCGCCTGCGCGCCGATAAACTGCGCCAGAAACAGTCCCGGCCCCTGAATGGTCTTCATGATCCTTTTCTCCCTAAGGTTACCGTTTTCTGGCCGCGCACCGCTTCATCCGCCGCCAATACCACCCGCAGGCTGTTCACCGCATCCTGCCAGTGGCGGCCAAGATCCAGCCCTTCGCGTATCGCCTGCAAAAAGTAACGTTGCTCGCTCAGGCACAGCGCCAGATGATCCGGTTCGTCCTGACAGTCGATCCAGCGGTCCGGGCGAACGAACCTATTGGCGCCGTCGAGCTGCGCGTAATGGATGCGCAGCGATTCGGTGCGGGTATGGGCGTCGACGTTATCCGACGCTCCCGCCGCCTGCCGCGCCACGATCGAAACCGCCCCCAGCGGGCCGATGACGTCTTTCACAAAAAAAGCGGTTTCGCTGATCATCGGCCCCCAGCCCGCTTCGTACCAACCGACCGAGCCGTCGGCGAAGCGCACCTGCAGCTGGCCGTAGTTGTACATCTCCGGCGGCAGCGCATCGCTCAGCCGCGCGCCGATGGCGCTGACGCCGATCGGTTCCGACTCGGTCATCTGGCACATGACGTCGAGGTAATGCACGCCGCAGTCGACGATCGGCGACAGCGACTGCATCAGGTTGCGATGCACGTCCCACATCGCGCCGTGGCTCTGCTGGTTGAGGTTCATGCGCATCACCAGCGGCTTGCCCAGGCCGCGCGCCAGCTCGACAAACTGCCGCCACGACGGGTGATGCCGCAGGATATACCCGACCACCACCTGCCTGCCGGCGGCGCGCGCGGCGGCGATCACCCGCTCCGCCCCGGCCACGGTGGTGGCGAGCGGCTTTTCAATAAACAGATGGCAGCCGGCGGCCAGCGCCGCCAGCGCATAGGGTTCGTGGGTGTCAGGCCAGGTGGTCAGACAGACCGCATCCGGGCGCGTAACCGCCAGCGCCTGCGCGAAGTCGCTGAACTCCGGGTAGCCGCCGCCCAGCCGGGCATTGAGCCGGCGCCGGGTATCGCCGCGCGCCACCAGCCCGCAAATCTCGACGCCCGCCATGCCGTGGTAAGCTTCGGCGTGCGAAGCCCCCATATTGCCGCAGCCCACCACCAGTACGCGTAAATCAGCCATCTCGCTTCTCCCCCTGCGGGGTTTCCCGGTAGTTGAAGGTAAAGAAGAACAGCGCGGCGATAACCAGCGCGCCGACCGCCGGATACCACCAGAAGCTCTGCCACTGCGGCAACGCCGCCGCCCCTTCCGCCGTCACCAGGCGGTTGAACAGCGCGCCGCTGATCTGCGAGCCGATCAGCATGCCCAGTCCGTAGGTGAACAGCACCAGCAGGCTCTGCGCCTGTCCCTTGACCTTATCGCCCGCCACCTTGTCGGTGTAGATAAAACCGATCACAAAGAAGAAGTCGTAACACATGCCGTGCAGGATGATGCCGAGGTAAATCATCCAGCGCAGCTCCTCGGTGATGCCCAACGCGAACATCACGTAGCGCAGGAACCAGGACAGCATGCCGATCAGCAACATCGCCTTGATGCCCAGCCGGGCGAACAGGAAGGGGATCAGCAGCATAAAGAACAGCTCGGACATCTGCCCCAGCGACATCACGCCGCCGACGTTGCTGAAGCCGGTGGCCGCCACGAAGGGCGCGGCATAGGCGTAATAGGCCGCCAGCGGAATGGAAATCAGCGTGGCGCAGATGATGAACACCAGGAAATGCCGCTGTTTCAGCATGGCGAACGCATCGGCGCACAGCAGGTCGCGCATTTTTACCGGCTTGCCGCGCTCCGGCGCCGGGGTATGCGGCAGGGTAAAGCTGTAAATGGCCAGCACCAGCGAAGCCGCCGCCGCCAGCGTGAAAATGCCGGTGCTGTCGGACAGCCCGCCGGCGCCGACGATCAGGCCGGCGACGATCCAGCCGAAGGTGCCGAACGCCCGCACCACCGGGAAGGCCTTCTCGCTGTTGCTCAGGCTGTAAAACGCCACGTTGTTGCTGAGGGCGATGGTCGGCATATAGCACAGCATGTAGCCGAAGATGACCCACAGCAGGCCGCTCTGCCCGCTGCTGAAGAAACCCGGCATCAGCCACAGCAGCCCGGCGCCAATCAAGTGCAGGACGCCCAGCACCTTCTGCGAGGCGAAGAAGCGGTCCACCACCATGCCCAGCACGAACGGCGACAGGATCGAGGCGATCGGGCCGGTGGAATAGGCGTCGCCGATGATCGCCGCCAGCCCGTACTTGCCCATCACCACGCCGAGCGTGACGTACCAGGCGCCCCAGACAAAGAACTGCAGGAACATCATCAGCGCCAACCGCGGCACTACCCATTTGAATTCGACGCTTTTGGCCCCCAGGGCCGCGCTGTCAGTTTGCATAATTCCCCCCTCGGTATTGTTGTAATGTTGTCTAACCGCTTTCCGGCAGGAAGGACGGCATAACCACACCGCCGGGTTGCTGCGCATGGCCTTTCACCTGCGCCACATGCAATTCGCAAATCCGCCCGCCCCACTGCAGCAGCACCTGGCTGAGGGCGGAACGCCGGGCCGGCACCAGCACCACCGGCGTTTCGCCGCGGTGATGCCGATCCAGCATCCAGCCGATCAGCTCCAGCGCGATCTCTTCGCTGTGGCTGCAGCCCGGCCCCAGCATGCGCAAAGCCGGGTGCGCCACCGAGGCCAGGTAACCGCCGATGCCGCCGTCCAGCTCCCACACCGCAGTGCGCCACAGTCCGCCGGCGTCATTGAGGAAGTCGTCGATGTCTCGCCGCCGTTCGATGCCCAACAGCTCTCGTTCCAACTGCAGGATGCCGGCCAGATCGTCCGGCCGGGCGGCGCGCACCCGGCCGCGCGTCAGCCGCAGAGCGGGAAATCCCTCGGCCGGCACCGGGATCGCCATATCCTGATACATCGCATAAGGGGTAAAGCCGGCGCGGTGATACAGCGCGTAGGAGTCGAGGTTCAGCGCGCTGGACAACAGCCGGATAGGCAAATCGCCCGCCAGCTCGTCGGCCTTGACAATCAACTGCGCGGCGATGCCGCGGCCGAAATAATCGGGATGCACATTCATGATGCCCAGCCCGAGATGCGTAGCGCGCGGGTGGAAAAAGCAGGAGCCGCACAGCACCCCCTGTTCATCGCGCACTATCCAGTGCCGGTCGGGATCCAGCCGGCGATATACGTCGACGAACAGCCCGCAGCCGTCCGGCTCGGCGGGGAAAATGTCGCCCATGCCGTGACGCCGATACCAGGCGTTGGTCGATTGCTGAATCAGCCGTGCAATCTCCTGGCGATCGCCCTGTTGCGCTAATGAAAGTTGCATCCGCCACCTCTTTTTCGTTTAGGAAGCCGGCGAAATAACGCGAAATCATGAAATGTAATCGATTTCATTTTCACCATGAGCAAAATGTAATCGATTTCTTTTTTTCGGCAACCTGATTAATGTAGAGAAAGGCATTGATAAGATGAATTTGTAACCGCCGTCACAATCCGGTGGCCGGGCGCGGACAGGCTCCCGCACTTCGGCATATTGTGCGGGGCAAATGGGCAGAAGGAACAGCAAACCATGTCGATAGAAAAGGTGGCGAAACTCGCCGGCGTCTCCGCCGCAACCGTCTCGAGGGTGTTGAACGGCCAGCAAATCGTCAAACCGGCCACCCGCGACAGGGTGCTGGCGGCGATCCGCGAATGCGACTATCAGCCCAACCTGCTGGCGCGCCAGCTGCGCACCGCACGCAGCCGCATGCTGCTGGTGCTGGTCTCCAGCATCACCAACCCCTTTTGTTCGCTGGTGGTGCGCGGCATCGAAGAAGAAGCCGAACGCCACGGCTACCACATTCTGCTGTGCAACTCCGAATCCAACCCGACGCGCGAATCCGCCTACCTCAGCCTGCTGAGCGGCAAAGTGGTGGACGGCGTGATCACCATGGACGCCGTCAGCTGCCTGCCCGGCCTGACCGCCATGATCGGCGATTTCCCCTGGGTGCAGTGCGGCGAAGGCGATCCCCACTTTCGCGCCTCGTCGGTCACCATCGACAACCACCAGGCGGCGATGGCCGGCGTGCGCTATCTGGCGGCGCAGGGCCGACGGCGCATTGCGCTGATCAACAGCGATATGCGTTACCTCTATTCACAGCAGCGGGAACAGGGTTACCGACAGGCGCTGGCCGAACTGGGGCTGGACTATTGCCGGGTGGAATACGTTGAAGGGCTGGAATATGCCGCCGGCGCGCTGGCGATGAGCCGGCTGCTGGACGCGCAACCGCGGCCGGATGCGGTGTTCGCCATCTCCGACGTGATCGCCGGCGGCGCGATGAGCACCCTGCACCGGCAGGGGTTGGCGATCCCGGCTGAGGTGGCGGTAATGGGCTTCGACGGCGTGCCGTTCGGCGCCGTCACCACCCCGCCGCTGACCACCGTCGAACAGCCGATGCACCAGTTTGGCGTGCGCAGCGTGCAGTTGCTGCTGGAGAAAATTAAAAACCCGCAGCAGCCGCCGAGCAATGACGTGCTCGACTGGCGGCTGGTGCGACGCGGTTCGGCCTGATTACAGGCTGATTTCACCGCGTAAAAATGTCTGCGCATAGCCGCCGATCAGCGTGCGATCGCCCTTCTGCTCGCAGAACAACTCGCCGCCGCGCGCCGAGATCTGCCGCGCGTGCAGCCGGTGGCGGCCAAGACGCGCCGTCCAGTAAGGCAGCAGCGTGCAGTGCGCTGAGCCGGTTACCGGATCTTCGCCGCCGTCCAGGGTGAAATAGCGCGAGACGAAGTCCACGTCCTCGCCCGGCGCGCTGACGATCACCGCGCGGCCGGCCAACGCGATCAACGCCGGGATATCCGGCTGCAACGCCCGCAGCTGCGCCTCATTCCCCAACACCGCCAGCAGCGCGTTGGCCTGCCACACTTCCTGCGGCCTGGCGCCCAGCAGCGCCGCCAGCCCGGCGGGCTCCGCGACCTTCTGCGGCGGCCGCGACGGGAAATCGAGCACCAGGCGCTCGCCGTCCTGCGCGTCGCGCTTGACGTACAGCTCGCCGCCGGCCGAGCGGAAACGGATATCCTGCAGCGCCGGATTGACCGCGCTGAACATCACGTGCGCGGCCGCCAGCGTGCCGTGCCCGCACAGGTCCACTTCACGCTCGGGGGTGAACCAGCGGATCGCCGTCATGTCGCCGTCATCCCAGACGAAACTGGTTTCCGGCAGGCCGATTTCGTTGGCGATGGCCTGCATCCGCGCCGCCGGCAGCGGCTGCGGCAACAGGCAAACGCCGGCCGGATTGCCGCGCAGGCCGTCACCGGTAAAGGCGACGACGTGGAAATAGTTTTCCGTCATAACATGTCCTCAGTGCCAGATCAGCAACACGCAGGCTGCGGTCAACAACCCCATGGAAACGTTGAAGATAATCCAGGCTTTCTTGCTGCGCAGCAGGCGGCCGATCACCGTGCCGAATCCCAGCCAGATAATGCCGGCGATAATATTCACCACCAGAATGCCCAACGCAATCGCCGCGATGGAATGGTTATACTCGTCGCCCGCCAGGCTGAAGCTCGCCACCGCGCCCAGCGCCATCAGCCAGGCCTTGGGGTTGAGGAACTGCAGCAGCCAGCCCTGATACAAACGCACCGGTTTGGGCGGCGCCACGTCGGTCTCCAGCTTTTCATAGGCGGCGGTGGCGACTTTCCACGCCAGCCACAGCAGATACAGGCTACCGAGAATTTTCAGGATCAGGTGCAGCGACGGGTAAACCAGGATCAGGCTGCCGACGCCGAACGCCACCAGCAGCAGGATGCTTTGCATGCCGAGCATGATGCCGATCATCAGCCACAGCGAGCGCATAAAGCCGAAATTGGCGCCGGAGGTGGTCAGTAACATATTATTGGGGCCAGGCGTGATGGCGGCTACCCACAGGAAGCCTAACATCGAAAGAAATAAACTCAGTTCCATGAGGCGGGTGCTCCTCACCCAGGTCGCTTTTTTGCAGTATTATTGTCAATTCATGGTATTGAAGCTAACAGTGCGCTATTGATCTCACAATAGCCGCCAACAAGATTTTTATTCAGGTTATGCATGAATCTTTTCGCCCCCTGAGCGGGGCCAGCAATCCGCACCTGCAAACGCTATTGCCGCGGCTGGTGCGCCGCCGCGTGTTGTTGAAACCGCACTGGCAGCGGCTGGAATTGCCCGACGGCGATTTTGTCGATCTCGCCTGGAGCGAGGACCCCGCGCTGGCCGGCGACAAACCGCGCGTGGTGCTGTTCCACGGCCTGGAAGGCAACTTCTACAGCCCGTACGCACACGGCCTGCTCAACGCCTGGCGCGAAAAAGGCTGGCTCGGCGTGGTGATGCATTTTCGCGGCTGCAGCGGCGTGCCCAATCGCAAGCAGCGCATCTACCATTCCGGTGAAACCGAAGACGCCCGCTTCTTCCTGCAGTGGCTGCGCGCCACTTACGGTACGGCGCCGACCGCCGCGGTGGGCGTCTCGCTCGGCGGCAACATGCTGGCCTGTTATCTGGCCCAGCAGGGCGCCGACAGCCTGCTGCAGGCGGCGGTGGTGGTATCGGCGCCGCTGATGCTGGAACCCTGTTCGTTCCGCATGGATCAGGGATTTTCCCGCGTTTATCAGCGCTATCTGCTGGGGCAGCTGAAGCAAAACGCCACCCGCAAGCTGCTGCACTATCCGGACACCCTGCCGCTCAGGCTGCCGCAGCTCAATCGCCTGCGGCGCATCCGCGAGTTCGACGACGCCATCACCTCGCGCATCCACGGCTTCAGCGACGCCACCGATTATTACCGGCGCTGCAGCGCGCTGCCGTTGCTGCCGGCGATCCAAACGCCGCTGCTGATCATCCATGCGAAGGACGATCCCTTCATGACCGATGAAGTGATCCCCGAAGTCGCCAACCTGCCGCGCAACATCGAATACCAGCTGACCGAGTTTGGCGGCCACGTCGGCTTCGTTGGCGGCACGCTGAAAAAACCGCAAATGTGGCTGGAATATCGCATTCCATCCTGGCTATCCCCTTATCTGGACATCCCGACGTGATTATCCCCTGGAAAGAATTGGCAACCGACACCCTGAACAGCCTGATCGAATCCTTTGTGCTGCGGGAAGGCACCGACTACGGCGAATATGAACGCTCGCTGGAACAGAAGGTGGAAGACGTGCGCCGCCAGCTGAAAAGCGGCGAAGTGGTGCTGATGTGGTCGGAGCTGCATGAAACCGTCAACATCATGCCGCGCGGGCAGCTACGCGCCGGGCAGGAAGAAATTTAGTGGTTATCGGTTCTATGACTGACGGAAAAAATCAGGTAACAATGGGCCATTGCAAACCAGCGCGCGAGATTTTGCCCCCGGCGAAAGGGCGTCAAACAAACCCATAACCATTATCTGAATCTGACGCCGGCGCATTTAACACGGAGTGACAACCATCATGTCTGCCAAACATCCCGTTATCGCGGTGACCGGCTCCAGCGGCGCCGGCACCACCACCACCAGCGTGGCGTTCCGCAAGATTTTCCAGCAGCTCAACATTCGCGCCGCGGAGCTCGAAGGCGACAGCTTCCACCGCTATACCCGGCCGGAAATGGACGCGGCGATCCGCAAGGCGCGCGACCTGGGGCGGCATATCAGCTACTTCGGCCCCGAGGCCAACGATTTCGGCCTGCTGCAGCAGAGCTTTATCGAGTACGGCAAAAACGGCACCGGCCGCTCGCGCAAGTACCTGCACACCTATGACGAGGCGGTGCCCTACAATCAGGTGCCCGGCACCTTCACCCCCTGGGAGCCGCTGCCGGCGCCGACCGACGTGCTGTTTTACGAGGGCCTGCACGGCGGCGTGGTCACCGAACACAACGACGTGGCCAACCATGTCGACCTGCTGGTCGGGGTGGTGCCGATAGTCAACCTGGAATGGATCCAGAAGCTGATCCGCGATACCGGCGAGCGCGGCCATTCCCGCGAGGCGGTGATGGACTCTGTCGTGCGTTCGATGGAAGACTACATCAACTACATTACGCCGCAGTTCTCGCGCACCCACATCAACTTCCAGCGCGTGCCGACGGTGGACACCTCCAACCCGTTCGCCGCCAAGGCGATCCCCTCGCTGGATGAAAGCTTCGTGGTGATCCACTTCCGCGGGCTGGATCAGATTGATTTCCCCTACCTGCTGGCGATGCTGCAGGGCTCGTTCATCTCGCACATCAACACGCTGGTGGTGCCGGGCGGCAAAATGGGGCTGGCGATGGAGCTGATTATGGCGCCGCTGGTGCAACGGCTGCTGGAAGGCAAGAAGATCGAATGATAGCGCACGGGCGCAGCGCTGGCCGCGCCCGTTAACCGGTTATTCCGGGCTGCGGATCTCGAAGCTGTGGGTCACGCTGGCGGCCTTGTTCAGCATCAGCGCGACCGAACAATACTTCTCGGCCGACAGGTTGACCGCCCGCTCAACGATCTTGTCGGTCAGATGCTGGCCGGTCACGATGAAATGCAGGTTGATACGGGTAAACAGGCGCGGCGCTTCTTCGCGGCGTTCGGAGGTCAGTTTGACTTCGCAGTCGCGCACGTCGTTGCGGCCTTTTTGCAGGATCGACACCACGTCGATCGCGCTGCAGCCGCCCACCGACATCAGCACCATTTCCATCGGGCTGGGCGCCTTGTCGCCGGCGTTGCCGTCCATCAGCACCTGATGGCCTGACGCCGATTCACCCAGAAACGTTAACCCTTCCACCCACTTGACTCTTGCCTGCATACTGGTCACTCCGGTTGATTTCTTAAAATCAGGGTACGCTTTCGCATAGAAACAGGCAACGGAACCTGATGCTAATCATGCTGAAGCGAGACAACACAAGACACCCGCCTTACTCTGTGCTACAAACAGAGCCGCAATAAATCTTTCCGGGACACTGATTTCAGGGAAACGCCCAGGGAAAGGCTCCTTTACCGGTATGTTAATAGAATGTAGCTTGCAGCTCTCCCGGCAAGTTAATATGCTAGAGCGACAGCGTATATTTATGACACGCCTCAAAACCTGCCGATAGCCCTCGCTCAGACAACGGCTACAGGCACGTTTTACAGGGAACTCTGACCCCTGTGACACAAGGCAGCGATAACAACAGAGGATAACAGCGAATGGTTCTCGGCAAACCGCAAACAGACCCTACTCTCGAATGGTTCCTGTCTCATTGCCATATCCACAAATATCCATCGAAGAGTACGCTGATTCACCAAGGTGAAAAGGCCGAAACGCTTTACTACATCGTGAAAGGCTCCGTAGCGGTGCTGATCAAGGATGAAGAAGGTAAAGAGATGATCCTGTCCTACCTCAACCAGGGGGATTTCATCGGCGAGCTCGGATTGTTTGAAGAAGGTCAGGAGCGCAGCGCCTGGGTTCGGGCGAAGACCGCCTGTGAAGTGGCTGAAATTTCCTATAAGAAATTCCGTCAGCTGATCCAGGTTAACCCAGACATCCTGATGCGCCTGTCCGCCCAGATGGCAAGCCGCCTGCAGGTCACCTCCGAGAAAGTGGGCAACCTCGCCTTCCTGGACGTTACCGGCCGCATCGCGCAAACCCTGCTGAACCTGGCGAAACAGCCTGATGCCATGACCCACCCGGACGGCATGCAGATCAAGATCACCCGTCAAGAAATCGGCCAGATCGTCGGCTGCTCACGCGAAACCGTTGGCCGTATTCTGAAAATGCTGGAAGACCAAAACCTGATCTCCGCCCACGGCAAAACCATTGTCGTCTACGGCACGCGTTAATCACTGAAAAAACGGCGCAGCGATGCGCCGTTTTTTTATCTGCAGCCTGCGATGTGGCGCCGCCTGATCTACCACCCCGAAGTCAACTACGCACTGCGGCAAACGCTGGTGCTGTGCCTGCCGGTACTGCTCGGCCTGCTGATTGGCCAGCTGCAGCTCGGCCTGCTGTTTTCGCTGGTTCCCGCCTGCTGCAACATCGCCGGGCTGGACACGCCCCATAAACGCTTCTTTAAACGTCTGATCGTCGGCGGTTCGCTGTTCGCGCTCAGCAGCCTGCTGTTGCAACAGGCGCTGCTGTGGCAGGTGCCGCTGCCGGCGCTGATGCTCGGCCTGGCGCTGCTGCTCGGCGTCAGCGGGGAAATCAGCCCGCTGCACGCCCGGCTGCTGCCGGCGGCGCTGGTGGCCGCCATTTTTTCCCTCAGCATGGCCGGTACGGTGCCGATCTGGCAGGCGCCGCTGCTGTACGTCATCGGCACCGCCTGGTACGGCCTGTTCACCTGGTTCTGGTTCAAGCTGTGGAAAGAGCAGCCGATGCGCGAGTCTTTGAGCCAGCTGTATCTGGAGCTGGCGGACTACTGCGAGGCCAAATATTCGCTGCTGACCCAGCACACCGATCCGCAAACCGCGCTGCCGCCGCTGCTGGTGCGCCAGCAAAAGGTGATGGATCTGATCGGCCTGCTGTATCAGCAGCTCAACTTCCTGCCGCACGCCAGCAATCTGGAGCAAAAACGCCTGCTGCGCACCTTCCAGGTGGCGCTGGATCTGCAGGAGCACATTACCGTCAGCCTGCATCAGCCGGAAGAGGTGCAAAAACTGGTGGAGCAAAGCCAGGCCGAAGCGATTATCCGCCGCAACGCCCAGGTGATCGCCGGCCGGCTGCGCGTGGTGGCGCACGATATCCTCTATCATCAGCATTCGCAGCGCTTCAATATGACCCATGAACTGGCGGCGTTGGAGAAGGTGGCGGCGCAGCATGCCGACAACCCGGTCGGCCAGTTCTGCTATTACCATTTCAGCCGCATCGCCCGCCTGCTGCGCACCCAGCGCCCGCTGTACCGTCGCGATCTGATGGCCAATCAGAGCCGCCTGCCGTTCTGGCCGGCGCTGGCCAGCTACCTGTCGTTCAGGTCCAACGCCCTGCGCAACGCCGCGCGGCTGGGCGTCACGCTGGCGCTCGGCAGCAGCCTGGGGATGATGTTCAACCTGCCCAAGCCTTACTGGATCCTGTTGACCATCATGCTGGTGAGCCAGAACGGCTACAATGCCACCCGGGTGCGGATCCAGCACCGTGCGCTCGGCACCCTGGCCGGGCTGATGATCGCCGCCGGCCTGCTGCGGCTGCAGCTGCCGGAGGCCGAAACCCTGAGCATCATGTTGGCGATCACGCTGCTGGCCTACCTGGTTTCGCGGAAAAACTACGGGCTGGCGGTCATCGGCTTCACGGTTACCGCGGTGTACACCCTACAGCTGCTGGCGCTGAACGGCTCCCATTTCCTGGTGCCGCGCCTGGTCGATACGCTGATTGGCTGCGTGCTGGTCTTCGGCGGCACCATCTGGCTGTGGCCGCAGTGGCAAAGCGGCCTGCTGCGCAAAAACGCGCACCAGGCGCTGGAAAACGATCAGCGCGCGCTGCGGCTGATGCTGGAAGAACGGGAGCCGGATCCCGCCGCGCTGGCCTATGCGCGCATGCAGGTCAATCAGGCGCATAATGCGCTGTTCACCTCGCTGAATCAGGCGATGCAGGAACCGGGATTCGCTTCGGATTATCTGGCGGATATGCGGCTGTGGGTCACCCACAGCCAGTTTATCGTCGAACACCTCAACGCCATGACCATCCTGGCGCGCGAGCACTACATGCTGACGCCAACGCTGGCGGGAGAGTACCTGCAAACCTGTGAAATCGCGCTGCAAAGCTGCCAGCAGCGGCTGGAATACGACGGGCCGAGCAGCAGCAACAGCGGCATCATGCAGCCGCCGGATCTGCATCCCGACATGCCGGTCACCGAGATGGAACGCCACCTGCGGCGCATCCTGTCGCACCTGAGCGTGATGCACACCATTTCGTCGCTGGCCTGGAGCCAGCGCCCGCACCACGGCATCTGGCTGAAACGCAAGCTGCGCGATCAATAAGGGCGCGGCATGGCCGCGCCCCAATCGTCGCACGCCGGGTTCAGGCGTTGATCACGTCCTGCACCGCCTGTTCAAACAGCGCCATGCCCGCCTCGATATCCTGCGGCTCCACCACCAGCGACGGCGCAAAACGGATCACGTTCGGCCCGGCGTTGAGGATCATCAGCCCGCGCGCGGCGGCGGCGGTGAGGAAATCCCGCGCCCGCCCCTGATACTGCGGCGTCAGCTCCGCGCCGATCAGCAGCCCCATGCCGCGAATGTCGGTGAAAATTCGGTATTTTTCGCCAATCTTCCGCAAGGCGTCGACATACAGGCCATGGCGTTGTTCAACGCCGCTCAGCACCTCCGGCGTATTGATCACGTCCAGCGCCGCTTCCGCCACCGCGCAGGCCAGCGGGTTGCCGCCGTAGGTGGTGCCGTGGGTGCCCACCTGCATCACCGAGGCGATCTCTTCGGTGGTCAGCATGGCGCTGACCGGGAAGCCGCCGCCCAGCGCTTTGGCGGTGGTGAGAATGTCCGGCGTCACGCCATAATGCATATAGGCGAACAGCTTGCCGCTGCGGCCCATGCCGCTTTGCACCTCGTCAAACACCAGCAGCGCCTGATGCTGGTCGCACAGCGCGCGCACCCCGTTAAGGAATTCGGCGTTCACCGGCGTGATGCCGCCTTCGCCCTGAATCGGCTCCATCACCACCGCGCAGGTATGGTCGTCCATCACCGCTTTCACCGCCGCCAGATCGTTGAACGGCACATGCACGATATCGGCGGGCTTTGGCCCGAAACCGTCGGAATACTTGGCCTGCCCGCCCACCGAAACGGTGAACAGCGTGCGGCCGTGGAACGCGTTATGGAAAGCGATGATTTTGGTTTTGTACGGGCTGTGGCGGGTGATGGCGTAGTGGCGCGCCAGCTTGAAGGCCGCTTCGTTGGCCTCGGCGCCGGAGTTGGCGAAAAACACCCGATCGGCGAAGGTGGCGGCGATCAGCTTGCTCGCCAGGCGCAGCGCCGGTTCGTTGGTGAAAACGTTGCTGGTATGCCACAGGGTTTCGCCCTGCTGTTTCAGCGCCGCCACCAGCGCCGGGTGGCAATGGCCCAACGCCGTCACCGCGATGCCGCCGGAGAAATCGATGTACTCTTTCCCCTGCTGATCCCACACCCGGCTGCCCTTGCCGCGCACCGGAACAAACTGCGCGGGTGCATAAACAGGCAGGATAACCTGATCAAACGTACTGCGGCTTACTGCGGATTTTTCGGTCATTATCGGGCCCACCCTGAAGGTCTTTCAGCGTTATTTTGATGATTGAGTGAAAATATAATCACAAAATATGCATAAAAAACCAATAAAGGGCAAACGCAAATCGCCTTTGGGGCAAAAAAAATGTCAATGGATTAACTTTTAAGGAAATTATCCAGCAGCCGATGCCCCTGTTCGCTGAGGATACTCTCCGGATGGAACTGCACCCCCTCCAGCGCCAGCCGGCGATGGCGGATGCCCATGATCTCATCGCGCTCGCCGTCGCGTTCGCTCCAGGCGGTCACCTCGAAGCAGTCCGGCAGCGTATCGGCCTTCAGCACCAGCGAATGGTAGCGGGTCACGGTGAGCGGATTGTTCAGCCCGCGAAACACCCCGCCATCGCAGTGGCGGATCGCCGAGGTCTTGCCGTGCATCACCTCGCGGGCGCGCACCACTTCGGCGCCAAACGCCTGGCCCAGCGCCTGATGCCCCAGACAAACGCCGAGGATCGGCAACTTGCCGGCAAAGTGACGGATGGCGTCCAGCGAGATGCCGGCTTCGTTCGGGGTGCAGGGACCGGGTGAAATCACCAGGCGCTGCGGCGCCAGCCGCTCGATATCGGCCAGCTGCAGCGCATCGTTGCGCTTCACCAACACCTCGGCGCCCAATTCGCAGAAGTACTGGTAAAGGTTATAGGTAAAGGAGTCGTAGTTATCGATCAACAGCAGCATGTTAGGTCCAGCAGAAAAAAGCGCTGCGACAGTTTACTGGTTTAGCCTGCTGCTGCCGACGATAATTTCGGCTTACTTTTTACGGCCGCCCATGATGGAGCCCAGCACGCCGCGCAGGATCTGCCGGCCGAGGTCGCGCGCCATGCTCTTGGCCGCGGTCTGGACGATGCCGTCGCGCTTGCCGCCGCGCGGGCCGGTGGAGCCGAACAGGATTTCGTTCAGGCCGCCCATCAGGCCGCCGCCCGCCTGCTGCTGCGCCTGCGGTTGCTGAGCCGGCTGGCCCGGCTGCGGCGCGCCGACGGTGGCGAAACCCTCCGAAGACAGCTTCTCGTAGGCCGATTCGCGGTCGACCATAGCCTCATAGCGGCCATACAGCGGCGATTTGTTGATCGCGCTGTTCAGGCCGTCGGCGCCCAGCATGCCCATCTTGGACTCCGGCGCGATCACCATCGCCCGCTCCACCACGTTGGGCCGGCCCTTTTCGTCCAGGAACGACACCAGCGCTTCGCCCACGCCCAGCTCGGTGATCGCCGTTTCGGCGTCGAAAGCCGGGTTGGCGCGCATGGTTTGCGCCGCCGCCTTCACCGCTTTCTGGTCGCGCGGCGTGAAGGCGCGCAGCGCGTGCTGCACGCGGTTGCCCAGCTGGCCCAGCACGCTGTCCGGGATATCCAGCGGGTTCTGGGTGACAAAGTAGATGCCCACGCCCTTGGAGCGGATCAGGCGCACCACCTGCTCGATCTTGGTCAGCAGCGCCGGCGGCGCGTCGTTGAACAGCAGGTGGGCCTCGTCGAAGAAGAACACCAGCTTCGGCTGCTCCGGATCGCCCACTTCCGGCAGATGCTCGAACAGTTCGGCCAGCAACCACAGCAGGAATACCGAATACAGCTTCGGTTGGTTAATCAGCTTGTCCGCCGCCAGCAGGTTGATGACGCCGTGGCCGTTGGCGTCGGTTTTCATCAGGTCGTTGATGTCCAGCATCGGTTCGCCGAAGAACTGGTTGGCGCCCTGCTCTTCCAGCGTCAGCAGCCCGCGCTGGATAGCGCCGACCGAGGCCGAAGAGATGTTGCCGTACTGGGTCTGGAACCGTTTGGCGTTGTCGCCGACGTACTGCACCATGGCGCGCAGATCTTTCATGTCCAGCAGCAGCAGCGCGTTGTCGTCGGCGATTTTGAACACCAGCTGCAGCACGCCGCTTTGCACTTCGTTCAGGTCCAGCAGACGGCCCAGCAGCAGCGGCCCCAAATCGGACACGGTGGCGCGGATCGGGTGGCCTTTCTCGCCGTAAATATCCCAGGGGATGAGGGTGCAGGCCTGCGGTTGCCAGTCGCTGACGCCAATCGCCGTCAGCCGCGCCTGCAGCTTCTCGGAAGGCACGCCCTCGGTGCCGATGCCGGACAGGTCGCCCTTCACGTCAGACAGAAACACCGGCACGCCGATACGCGAGAACTGCTCGGCCATTTTCTGCAGCGTCACCGTCTTGCCGGTGCCGGTCGCCCCGGTAATCAAGCCATGGCGGTTCGCCAAAGCCGGCAAGATGACCAGATCCTGTACCGGTTTCCCGTCCTTCATCGCCTTGGCGATAATCCGTGCTTCACTCATTTTCTTTTCCTTTGACGCTGCCGCGGCGCGAAAAGCGCCTGTTGATGCAATAAAGCTATAAGCGCGGCGTAACCCCGTCAAGAACAAACAAAAAGGGCGCCATCAGGACGCCCCATTAAGCCAATATTTTCAGAATCGCCCTAAGATCACGCTCACCCGCGTAGCCCCAGCTGCTCCTTCAGCGCCTTCAGGTAGCGCCGGCTGACCGGCACCGGGTCGCCGGCCGGCATGATCATCTCCGCCGCGCCGCCCTCTTCGAAGCGGATCTCGCGTACCTGCTCCAGATTGACCAAATACTGCCGGTGGCAACGCACCAGCGGCGTGCGGCTTTCCAGCGTACGCAGCGTCAGTTCGGTAAAGCACTCCATGCCGTCGTTACGCACCACGAACACCCCGCTGGTGCGGGAACGGATCGCCAGCACTTCGTCGAAACGCAGCAGGTAGATGCGGCTGTGACCGGTGCAGGGAATGTATTTCAAGTAGCCGGCGCTCTGTTCCAGCGTCGCGATATCCTGCGGCGCGCTGCGCTGCCGCAGGCGCTGCAAGGTTTTGCTCAGCCGTTTGGGCTCCGCCGGCTTCAGCAGATAATCAAACGCGTGCTCTTCAAACGCCTGCACCGCATATTCGTCATAGGCGGTCAGAAATACGATGTGCGGCATGCGGTTGGGATCCAGCATGCCGACCATCTCCAGCCCGCTGATGCGCGGCATCTGGATATCCAGGAACACCACGTCCGGCTGCAGACGATGGATTTGGCTGATGGCCTCTATCGCATTGGCGCACTCGCCGATGATGCTGATTTCTTCCTCGGCCTCCAGCAGGTGCCGCAGGTTATCGCGCGCGGAGGGTTCGTCGTCGACAATCAGTGCGTTTAACATCAGGCGGCCCTCGCCATGGGTACGTTGAGCGTAATGCGCGTAAAGGCGTCCGGCCGGCAATCCACCCGCACGCCGTAGCCTTCGCCGTAGCGTACCCGAATGCGCTTGTCCACCAGGTTCATGCCCAGCCCGCTGCGGTTGGGCTTCGCCTGGAACAACCCGGCGTTGTCGGTCACCTGCAGCAGCAAGCGGTCACCTTCGCGCCGCGCGCCGATATCGATCCGCCCGACGCCCAACAGGTGCGAGGTGCCGTGCTTGATGGCGTTCTCGACGATCGGCTGCAGCGAAAACGCCGGCAGACGCACCGCCAGCAGCTCTTCCGGCAGCGACACCGCAATCTCCAGACGATCGGCAAAGCGCGCCTTCTCGATCTGCAGGTAGGCGTTCACATGTTCGAGCTCGTCCGCCAGGCTGACCTCATCGTCCGAACGCTTCAGGTTTTTGCGGAAGAAGGTCGACAGATACTGCACCAGCTCGCAGGCACGGTCGCCGTCGCGGCGGATCACCGCCACCAGGGTATTCAGCGCGTTGAACAGGAAATGCGGATTGACCTGGGCGTGCAGCAGCTTGATTTCCGACTGCGCCAGCAGCTGTTTGTGGCGCTCGTACTGCCCGGCCATGATCTGCGCCGACAGCAGGCTGGCGATGCCTTCGCCCAGCGTGCGGTTGATGGTGCTGAACAGCCGGCTCTTGGGTTCGTACAGCTTGATGGTGCCGATCACCCGCTGGTTTTCGCCGCGCAGCGGGATCACCAGCGTCGATCCCAGCTTGCAGCCGGGATTGATCGAGCAGCAGTAGGAAAGCTGGTTGCCGTCGGCGTACACCACTTCGTTGTTGTCGATGGCGCGATGCGAATGCACCGAGGCGATCGGCGTGCCCGGCAGGTGATGGTCGTCGCCGATGCCGATAAACGCCAGCAGCTTGTCGCGATCGGTGATCGCCACCGCGCCGATGCCCAGCTCCTGATAGATAACCCGGGCGACCTTCATGCTGTTTTCCTGGTCGAACCCCTGGCGCAAAATGCCCTCGGTGCGTTCTGCTATCTTGAGCGCCTTGGAGGAGAAGGCGCTGGTGTATTTCTCGAACATCGCGCGCCGGTCCAGCAGGATCTGCATAAACATCGCCGCGCCGACGGTGTTGGCGATCATCATCGGCAGCGCGATGTGCTCCACCAGCCGCAGCGCTTCCTGGTAAGGGCGCGCCACCGTCAGGATAATCGCCATCTGCAGCACTTCGGCCACCAGCGCCACCCCGGCGACGAACAGCGGATTAAACAACAGTTCGATGCGGCCGCGGCGCATGGCGATGCTGTGCACGATGCCGCCGACCAACCCTTCCGATACCGTCGAAATCGCGCAGGCCACGTCGGTCATGCCGCCCAGGGTATAGCGGTGCAAGCCGCCGGTCAGCCCCACCAAAAAGCCCACCGACGGCCCGCCCAGCAGGCCGCCCAGCACCGCGCCTATCGCCCGGGTGTTGGCGATCGAATCCTGAATATGCAGGCCGAAATAGGTGCCCATGATGCAAAACACCGAGAAGATCACGTAGCACAGCAGCTTGTGCGGCAGGCGAATGGTCACCTGCATCAGCGGAATGAACAGCGGCGTCTTGCTCAGCAAATAAGCGATGACAAGATAGACGCACGTCTGCTGCAACAGCAGCAACACCTGGTTAAATTCATACATGGCAGCAACTCATCCAGAGAAACAACGCCGGATTTCCGGTCTGGTTATAGTCTGCCGATTAGAACATGCGAAGGGGAAGAAAACAGTGATGCAGGCAAGGCTTCGGAAGGTTCGGGGCCGGGAGCGAACGGCCGATCCCGGCGGGATCGGCCGTCAATCTTACGGCAGTACCTTGGCGGACAGAATGACCACCGGTTTGGTCGGCACATTCTGATACGGGCCGACGTTGCCGGTCGGCACCTGAGAAATTTTGTCTACCACATCCATGCCCTTCACCACTTTGCCGAACACCGCGTAACCGAAGTCGCGCTGGCCGTGATCCAGGAAGGCGTTGTCCGCCACGTTCAGGAAGAACTGGCTGGTGGCGCTGTCTTTGTCGGCGGTGCGCGCCATGGAGATGGTGCCGCGCAGGTTGCGCAGGCCGTTATCGGCTTCGTTCTTGATCGGCGCCTTGGTGGACTTTTGCTGCATGTCGGCGGTAAAGCCGCCGCCCTGCACCATAAAGCCCGGGATCACGCGATGGAAAATGGTGTTGTTGTAGTAGCCGCTGTTCACGTAGTCGACGAAGTTCTGGCTGGATACCGGCGCCTTCTGACCGTCGAGCGCCAATTCGATATTCCCTGCCGAGGTGGTCAGCATGACATGGGTTTCGCCGGCGGCTAAGGCTGCGGGCGCCATTGCTGTCAGGGAACACAGCGCAACGAAGGTCACTAAAGTACGTTTGAACATTAACGGGTCCTTTCTCTGAGAGACAAACTACGGAAAAGCGCTTTGATTCTAAAGAGCTGCATCGGCAAGTACCAGCCATTTACCTATATTTACGCAATTGTGGGACATATCTTAGCTGGCCCTGAATTTTACTGCCGAAAGTATGATCGCCGGTGGCCTTTTTGCCAACTGCATCACGCATTTTTTGCCCTTTTCCCTCCTTCGACGCGTTTTGCGACGCAACTCCCGTTTTGCTGCGCCATTGCGGTTATTCTAGATAAATGAGAGCGCTCTCATTTTTGAGCGCCGATGCGAAGACCATCCGCCGGCGGCTTCGCCGCGCAATGACTGGAGAAATAATGTGAGTGAATTGATGACTGAAATCAGCGCCGATTTTGAAAGCACCATCATGGAACTGCTGGTGTTCTCCGGCAGCGCGCGCAGCAGTGCGCTGATGGCGCTGCAGCAGGCGCGCGCCGGAGATTTTTCCGCCGCGGCCGAACAGATGGCCGAGTCCAAGGCCTGGGTGAAAAAGGCGCACCTGATCCAGACCGAACTGATCGGCCTGGATGAGGGCTGCGGCAAGCTGGCGATCACGCTGATCACCGTACATGCGCAAGACCACCTGATGAACGCCATGGTGATCCAGGATCTGGCCGGCGACATGATCGAACTTTACCGCCGCCAGGCACAGATGGAGACCCGCGCATGAGCTCATTGAAAATCGCCGTAATCGGCGGCGGCAGCAGCTATACCCCCGAACTGGTCGACGGCCTGATCCAGCGTATCGAAGAGCTGCCGGTGACCGAACTGGCGCTGGTGGACGTAGAGCCGGGCCGCGGCAAGGTGGAGATCATCGCCGCCCTGACCCGCCGCATGCTGGCGCGCCACGGCCTGGAGCAGGTGAAGGTCAGCGTGCACTTCGCGCTGGACGAAGCGATCCGCGACGCCGGCTTCGTGCTGACGCAATTTCGCGTCGGGCAGCTGCCGGCGCGCGCCGCCGACGAACGGCTGGGGCTGAAATACCATCTGATCGGCCAGGAGACCACCGGCGTCGGCGGCTTCGCCAAGGCGCTGCGCACCATCCCGGTGATGCTGGACATCGCCCGCCGGGTGGAAAAACTGGCGCCGGACGCCTGGATCATCAACTTCACCAACCCGGCCGGCATCGTGACCGAAGCGGTTTCTCGCTACACCAAGGCGAAGATCATCGGCCTGTGCAACGTGCCGATCAGCATGCATCACATGATCGCCAACATGCTGCAAACCCCCTATGAGGACGTGCAGCTGCAGTTCGCCGGCCTGAACCATATGGTATGGGTGCATCGGGTGACGCAACACGGCCGCGACGTCACCGGCGAGGTGATCGACATGCTGTGCGACGGCGCGGCCCTGACCATGAACAACATCAAGGAAGAGCCGTGGCAACCGGACTTCCTGCGGGCGGTCGGCGCCATTCCTTGCCCGTATCACCGCTATTTCTACCAGACGAAAGAGATGCTGGCCGAAGAAGTGGCCGCCGCCGCCGAGCGCGGCACCCGCGCCGAGCAGGTGATGCGGGTGGAAAAGGAACTGTTCGAGCTGTACGCCGATCCGCATCTGGACAGCAAGCCGGAGCAGCTCGGCTTCCGCGGCGGCTCGTATTATTCGGAAGTGGCGCTGGAGCTTATCCGCGCCATCCATAATAATCTCGGCGCGCAGTTGGTGGTCAATACCGCAAATCGTGGCGCTATTCGTGGTTTGCCGGACGACGCTGTGATAGAAATCAACTGTATCGTCGACGCGCAGGGCGCGCACCCGCTGACCTTCGGCCAACTGCCGGATGCGATGCATGCGCTGACCCAACAGGTGAAAGCCTACGAGCGTCTGACCATCGAGGCCGCGGTGCACGGCGATCGCCGCAGCGGCCTGCTGGCGCTGATCACCAATCCGCTGGTGGCCAACGCCAACGTGGCGCAGCCGCTGCTGGAGGAGGTGCTGACGGTAAACCAGCCTTACCTACCGCAGTTTAACCGATAGCCGTTAGGGGCAGCATGCCGGGGTTCGGTTCGCCGAACCCATTTTTGTCGTAATCAGGAGTCGGATGATGGTGACACTGGAAGATGTCGCAGCATTGGCGGGCGTATCCCGCGCCACCGTGTCACGCGTGGTGAATGGCGACAGCAACGTCAAGGCGCCGACCCGCGAGAAGGTTGAACGCGCGGTCGCCCAGCTCGGTTATACCCCGAATCCGGCCGCCCGGGCGCTGGCCTCCAGCCACAGCAATACGCTGGGCCTGGTCACCACCTCCTACCGCGGCGGCTTCTTCGGCGCGCTGATGGACTTTGTGCAAACCGAAGCCGAATCCCACGGCAAACAGCTGCTGGTCACCCAGGGCCGCAACAGCGCCGAGAACGAATGGCAGGCTATCCAGCGGCTGTTCAGCCTGCGCTGCGACGGCGTGATCCTGCACGTGCGTTTTCTCAGCGACAACCAATTGCGCCAACTGGCCGCCGAGCAACGTCACTTTGTGTTGCTCGATCGTCTGGTGCCCGGCCTGGAAGATCGCTGCGTGACTTTCGACCATCCGCACGCCAGCCGCATGGCGACGCAACGGCTGCTCGACGCCGGCCACCGGCGCATCGCCTGCATCAGCGGCCCGCGCGAACGCCCTTCCAGCCGGCTGCGGCTGCAGGGTTTTGAGGAGGCGATGCAGGCGGCGCGCATCAAGCCGCTGGCCTGCCTGGAAGGCGTTTACGATCTGGAGAGCGGCTATCGCTGCGCCGATCGGCTGCTGCTGCAGGAAACCGCCCCGACCGCCATTTATTGCTGCAACGAAGAAATGGCCATCGGCGCGCTGCTGGCGATCAATGAGCATCAGCTGCGGGTGCCGCAGGACATCTCGCTGATCTGCTACGACAGCGGCGAGCGCGCGCCCTTTGTCCGCCCGGCGCTGACCAGCGTGCACTTTCCGATCGGCGAAATGGCGCAGTACGCGGCGCGGCGCCTGATCGACCCGGCCACCCCGGCGCATCGCTTCGAGCCGGCGATCGTCAGCCGCGATTCGATCGTGACGGTGCGCAAATAGATCACAAAAACAATTCACAACTATTCATTGATTGCATCAAAAAATCGACAGCCATCACAAAAACTCCCGTGGTCTGTGCTAGGATCCGCTCCCTGGTGGCCTGATCGGGACTTTTTTCTGCTTTGCCAGGAAAAGCCAGCGGCCTTATGCCAGTTTTAACACTTCTAACAGACATAATCAGGCCTATACAATGAATGACAGTAACCGCATACGGCTTACCTGGATCAGCTTCTTTTCTTATGCGCTGACCGGTGCTTTAGTGATCGTCACAGGGATGGTGATGGGAAACATTGCAGAGTACTTTAATCTGCCGGTTTCCAGCATGAGCAATACCTTTACCTTTCTCAACGCCGGCATTTTGATTTCGATTTTCCTCAACGCCTGGCTGATGGAAATCATCCCGCTGAAGCGCCAGCTGATCTTCGGCTTTGTGCTGATGGTGCTGGCGGTGGCCGGACTGATGCTCGGCAAAAGCCTGACCATGTTCTCGCTGTGCATGTTTATTCTCGGCGTGGTCAGCGGCATCACCATGTCGATCGGCACCTTCCTGATCACCCATATGTATGCCGGCCGCCAGCGCGGTTCGCGCCTGTTGTTCACCGACTCCTTCTTCAGCATGGCCGGCATGATCTTCCCGATCGTCGCCGCCATGCTGCTGGCGCGCCACATCGGCTGGTACTGGGTCTACGCCTGCATCGGCCTGCTGTACGTCGGCATCTTCGTACTGACCCTGTGCTCCGAGTTCCCGGTGCTGGGCAAAAAAGGCGCCGATGCCGGCCAGCCCGTCGCCAAAGAAAAATGGGGCATCGGCGTGCTGTTCCTGTCGGTCGCCGCGCTGTGCTACATCCTCGGCCAGCTGGGCTTCATTCAGTGGGTGCCGGAATACGCCACCAAGTCGTTCGGCATGGACATCAGCCAGGCCGGCAAGCTGGTGAGCGACTTCTGGACCTCGTACATGGTCGGCATGTGGGTGTTCAGCTTTATCCTGCGCTTCTTCGACCTGCAGCGCATCGTCACCGTGCTGGCCGCGTTGGCTACCGGCGCGATGTACCTGTTCGTCAGCACCGATAACCCGCAGCATCTGGGCTACTACATCATGGCGCTGGGCTTCGTCTCCAGCGCCATCTACACCACCCTGATCACCCTGGGCTCGCTGCAGACCAAGGTGTCTTCGCCGAAGCTGGTCAACTTCATCCTGACCTGCGGTACCATCGGCACCATGCTGACCTTCGTGGTCACCGGCCCGATCGTCGCTAAAGGCGGCGCGCACGCCGCGCTGACCACCGCCAACGGCCTGTACCTGGCGGTGTTCGTGATGTGCTTGCTGCTGGGCTTCGTGACCAAGCACCGCAGCCACGGCCACGTTACGCATTGATCGGCCGACTGTGATGCAACAAGGGCGCCCCTGAGGCGCCCTTTTTTATGTCGCGGCGCTTAGCGCCTGAAATCCACTTTCTCATCCTGCTGCAGATACAGCGTGGTTTCCGCCGGTTGGGTTTCGGCGATGATCGCCCCCTGCCGGATCGAATAGCGCACCGGCGTTTGCCGCCGCACCGCATCAAAACCGCTTTCCGCCGGCAGGATCACCAGGTTGGCGCTGTTGCCCGCCGCCAGACCGTAATCGCTCAGGTGCAGGGTGCGCGCGCTGTGGCTGGTGATCAGCTTCAGCCCGTCGTCGATTTGGCCATAGCCCATCAGCTGGCAGACGTGCAGCCCCATATGCAGCACCTGCAGCATGTTGGCGGTGCCCAACGGGTACCAGGGATCGAACACGTCGTCGTGGCCGAAGCAGACGTTGATCTCCGCCTCCAGCATCTCCTTCACCCGCGTGATGCCGCGCCGTTTCGGATAGCTGTCGAAGCGCCCCTGCAGGTGAATGTTCACCAGCGGGTTGGCGACAAAGTTGATGCCGGACATCTTCAGCAGGCGGAACAGCCGCGAAGCGTAGGCGCCGTTGTAAGAGTGCATCGCCGTGGTGTGGCTGGCGGTCACTTTGGCCCCCATCTCCAGCTTCAGCGCCAGCGCCGCCACCGTTTCGACAAAGCGCGACTGTTCGTCGTCAATCTCGTCGCAGTGCACGTCCACCAGCCGATCGTACTTCTGCGCCAGCGCGAACGCCTTGTGCAGCGATTCCACGCCATACTCGCGGGTAAACTCGAAGTGCGGAATGGCCCCCACCACGTCGGCGCCGAGCCGCAACGCCTCTTCCAGCAGCGCTTCACCGTCGGGATAGGACAAAATGCCCTCCTGCGGGAAGGCGACGATCTGCAGCGTCACCCAGGGCGCCGCCTCCCGCTTCACCTCCAGCATGGCGCGCAGCGCGGTCAGGGTGGGATCGGAAACGTCCACGTGGGTGCGCACGTATTGCACGCCGTTGGCTATCTGCCACTTCAGCGTCTGCCAGGCGCGCTGCTTGACGTCCTCGTGGGTCAGCGACGCCTTGCGCTCGGCCCAGCGTTCGATGCCTTCAAACAGCGTGCCGGACTGATTCCAGGCCGGCTGACCGGCGGTCTGGGTGGTGTCCAGGTGGATATGCGGCTCGACAAAGGCCGGCAGCGCCAGCCCGCCCTGCGCGTCCAGCGCGTCAGTGCGCCATTCCTGCCCTTCCGGCTGCGGCACGATATGAGCGATGCGCCCCTGTTCGATGGCAAGCTGCCACAGCCCTTCATGCCCGCTCAAACGCAGGTTGTCGATAAACTTCAATGGACTCTTGGCCACCCTTCACCTCTGCTGTTGCGGCTGGTTTTCTTCATCATACTGCCAGCGGATTGGGCTGACAAAAGCCGATTGCGAGAGTGCGCCCGCGCCCTACTCCCCGAGAGGCAAATGATCCGGTCACTGTCACGTTTCAGCTAAAGGTGAATAAAATCCGCAACTTAACAAATAGATAGAAAAATCATTGGCATACCACATAAGGGGTATATGGGGGTCGGCTTGATTTGCATCAATAAATTGCCCGCCGGGAGGAATAAGGTAAGCCCAGGAAATCAGAATTTTGAGGCAATAATGAGCAGAGTCAAACTTGCCGTCATCGGCAACGGCATGGTCGGCCACCGGTTTATCGAAAATCTGCTGGAGAAAGCAGACCGGGACCAGTTCGAGATCACGGTGTTCTGTGAAGAGCCGCGCATCGCCTACGACCGCGTTCACCTGTCTTCGTACTTCTCCCACCACACCGCCGAAGAGCTGTCGCTGGTGCGCGAAGGCTTTTACGAAAAACAGGGCGTGAAGGTGCTGGTCGGCGAACGCGCCATTACCATCAACCGCGGTGAGAAAGTCATTCATTCCAACACCGGGCGCACTCTCTACTACGACAAGATGATCATGGCCACCGGTTCCTATCCGTGGATCCCGCCGATTAAAGGCTCGGACAGCCAGGACTGCTTCGTTTACCGCACCATCGAAGATCTGAACGCCATCGAAGCCTGCGCGCGCCGCAGCAAACGCGGCGCGGTGGTCGGCGGCGGTCTGCTGGGGTTGGAAGCCGCCGGCGCGCTGAAAAGCCTGGGGGTGGAAACCCACGTGATCGAATTCGCCCCGGTGCTGATGGCCGAGCAGCTCGATCCGATGGGCGGCGACCAGCTGCGCCGCAAGATCGAGCGCATGGGCGTTAAGGTGCATACCGGTAAAAATACCCAAGAGATCGTCAACGGCGGCACCACCGCGCGCAAAACCATGCAGTTCGCCGACGGCAGCGCGCTGGAAGTCGACTTCATCGTGTTCTCCACCGGCATCCGCGCCCAGGACAAACTGGCGCACCAGTGCGGGCTGGCCACCGCTCGCCGCGGCGGCATTGTCATCAACGACAGCTGCCAGACCTCGGATCCGGACGTTTACGCCATCGGCGAATGCGCCTCCTGGCGCGAGCGCACCTTCGGCCTGGTGGCGCCCGGCTACAAAATGGCGCAGGTGGCGGCCGACCATCTGCTGGGCCGAGAAAACGCTTTCCGGGGCGCGGACATGAGCGCCAAGCTGAAGCTGCTGGGCGTTGACGTAGGCGGCATCGGCGATGCCCACGGCCGCACCGAAGGCGCGCGCAGCTACGTGTATCTGGATGAAAGCAAAGAAGTCTATAAACGCATCTGGGTCAGCGCCGACAGCAAAACCCTGCTCGGCGCGGTGCTGGTGGGCGATACCAGCGACTACGGCAACCTGCTGCAGCTGGCGTTGAACGGCATCGCGCTGCCGGAGAACCCGGATGGGCTGATCCTGCCGGCGCACGCCGGCAGCAAGCCGGCGATCGGCGTGGACTCGCTGCCGGAAAGCGCGCAGATTTGCTCCTGCTTCGACGTCAGCAAAGGCGACATCATCAAGGCGGTCAACATGGGCTGCCACACGGTGGCGGCGCTCAAGGCCGAAACCAAGGCCGGCACCGGCTGCGGCGGCTGCATTCCGCTGATCACCCAGGTGCTGAACGCCGAATTGAGCAAACAGGGCATCGAGGTCAACCACCACCTGTGCGAACACTTCGCCTACTCGCGCCAGGAGCTGTATCACCTGATCCGCGTCGAGGGCATCAAGTCCTTCGACCAACTGCTGGCCAAATACGGCCAGGGCTACGGCTGCGAAGTGTGCAAGCCGACCGTCGGCTCGCTGCTGGCCTCATGTTGGAACGAGTATATCCTGAAGCCGCAGCATACTCCGCTGCAGGACACCAACGACAACTTCCTCGGCAACATCCAGAAAGACGGCACCTACTCGGTGATCCCGCGTTCGGCCGGCGGCGAAATCACCCCGGACGGGTTGCTGGCCATCGGCCGCATCGCCAAAGAGTACAACCTCTACACCAAGATGACCGGCTCGCAGCGCATCGGCATGTTCGGCGCGCAAAAAGACGACCTGCCGGCCATCTGGAGCAGGCTGCTGGCCGCCGGCTTCGAAACCGGCCACGCCTACGCCAAGGCGCTGCGCATGGCGAAAACCTGCGTGGGCAGCACCTGGTGCCGCTACGGCGTCGGCGACAGCGTCGGCTTCGGCGTCACGCTGGAGCACCGCTACAAAGGCATCCGCACCCCGCACAAAATGAAGTTCGGCGTCTCGGGCTGCACCCGCGAATGCGCCGAGGCGCAGGGCAAGGACGTCGGCATCATCGCCACCGAGAACGGCTGGAACCTGTACGTCTGCGGCAACGGTGGCATGAAACCGCGCCACGCCGATCTGCTGGCCGCCGACCTCGACGGCGACACGCTGGTGCGCTACCTCGACCGCTTTATGATGTTCTATATCCGCACCGCCGATAAGCTGCAGCGCACCTCGGTGTGGCTGGAAAGCCTGGAAGGCGGCATCGATTACCTGCGCAAGGTGATCGTCGACGACAAGCTCGGCATCAACGACCAGCTGGAGACCGAGATCGCCCGCCTGCGCGACGCGGTGGTCTGCGAGTGGCGAGAGACCCTCGAACACCCGGAAACGCAGCGGCGTTTCGCCCACTTTATCAACAGCCCGCTGCGCGACCCGAACGTCCAGGTGGTGACCGAGCGCGAGCAGCATCGCCCGGCGCGCCCTGACGAGCGCATTCCCGTTACCCTGCTCGACACCGAGGAGAACCCCGCATGAGCCAGTGGATTACCGTTTGTCCCGTCGCCGATATCCTGCCCGGCACCGGCGTGTGCGCCCTGATTGGCGATCGCCAGGTGGCGGTGTTCCGCCCCTATGCCGATGAGCGGGTGTTCGCCATCAGCAATATCGACCCCTTCGCCCAGGCCAGCGTCTTGTCTCGCGGCCTGATCGCCGAACATCAGGGCGAGCTGTGGATCGCCAGCCCGCTGAAGAAACAGCATTTTCGCCTGAACGACGGTCACTGCCTGGAAGACGGCGCGCATTCCATCGCGAGTTTCACCAGCCGGGTGGTCGACGGCCTGGTGCAGATAGCCGCCTGACCCCCACAACGTTCCGAGGATCGCCGATGGATTACCTGCCGATTTTTTGCCGGTTGCAACACAAGGCCTGCCTGTTGGTCGGCGGCGGCGAAGTCGCCGAACGCAAGGCGCGCCTGCTGCTCGACGCCGGGGCGGCGCTGACCGTCAATGCCTGCGAGTTCAGCCCGCAGTTCCGGCGGTGGGCCGATGAGGGCCGACTGACGCTGGTCGAGGGCGAATTCACCCCGGCGTTGCTGGCGGAAAAATGGCTGGCGATCGCCGCGACCGATCGGCTGGAGGTCAACGCGCGGGTGTATCAGTGCGCCAACCGGCAGCGGGTGTTCTGCAACGTGGTGGATGATCCGAAGCGCGCCAGCTTTATCATGCCGTCGATCATCGACCGCTCGCCGATCATGGTGGCGGTCTCGTCCGGCGGTAAAGCGCCGGTGCTGGCCCGCCTGCTGCGCGAGAAGCTGGAAGCGGCGTTGCCGCAGCACCTCGGCAAGCTGGCGCAGCTGGGCGGCGCGCTGCGCCAGCGGGTAAAACGGCGCTTTGCCGGCGCCGGTGCGCGTCGGCGCTTCTGGGAGCGGCTGTTCGCCCACCATCGCCTGGCGCAGTCGCTGGCCAACAACGACGATGCGCAGGCCGAACGCCAGTTGGAACGGCTGTTCAGCGAGCAGCCGGCAGATCGGGGCGAAGTGGTGCTGGTCGGCGCCGGCCCCGGCGACGCCGGCCTGTTGACGCTGAAGGGCCTGCAGCAGATCCAGCAGGCCGACGTGGTGGTTTACGACAGGCTGGTGTCGGACGACGTCATGGCGCTGGTGCGCCGCGACGCCGAACGCATCTTCGTCGGCAAACGCGCCGGCCACCACTGCGTGCCGCAGGAGCAGATCAACCAAATCCTGCTGCAGCAGGCGCTGCAAGGCAGGCGCGTGGTGCGGCTGAAAGGCGGCGATCCCTTTATCTTCGGCCGCGGCGGCGAAGAGCTGGAAACGCTGGCGGACGCCGGTGTTCCGTTCTCGGTGGTGCCGGGCATCACCGCCGCCTCCGGCTGTGCGGCCTACGGCGGCATCCCGCTCACCCACCGCGACCACGCGCAAAGCGTGCGGCTGGTCACCGGCCACGCCCGGGCCGACGGCGGGCTGGACTGGGCGCCGCTGGCCGCCGGGCAGCAAACGCTGGTGTTCTATATGGGGCTGTCGCAGGCGGCGGAAATCCAGCGCCAGCTGATCGCCCACGGTCTGGCGGCCACCACGCCGGTGGCGCTGGTGGAAAACGGCACGTCATGCCGCCAGAGGGTGATCGAGGGGGAACTGCGTCAGTTGGCCGCTCTGGCGCAGCGGGCCGCCAGCCCGAGTTTAATCATCGTCGGCAGCGTGGTCGGCCTGCGGCGCAAGCTCAACTGGTTTTCCGGCGAGGAAACGGCGGAAAATCTCGCCCGGCAAGCCTGAGGCAGAGTTAAAAAAAAGCGGCCATTGGCCGCTTTTTTCGCTTGTCCGCCATTATTGCGGCGGCGACACAAAACCGACGGCCTGATAGACCTTCGCCAGGGTTTCCTGCGCGCGCGCGCGCGCCTTGGCGGCGCCGTCGCGCATCACCTGCTGCAGGTAGGCTTCGTCGTTGCGGAAGCGATGGTAACGCTCCTGCAGCTCGCCCAGCATGCCGGACACGGCTTCGGCCACCGCGCCCTTCAGGTGGCCGTACATCTGGCCTGCAAACTCGGCTTCCAGCTGCGCGATGCTCTTGCCGGTCACGCCGGCGAGGATATCCAGCAGGTTGGAGACGCCCGCCTTGTTGACCACGTCGTAGCGCACCACCGGCGGCTCTTCGGAGTCGGTCATCGCACGCTTGATCTTCTTGGTGACCGCTTTCGGATCTTCCAGCAGGCCAATCACGTTGTTGCGGTTGTCGTCCGACTTGGACATCTTCTTGGTCGGTTCCTGCAACGACATCACGCGCGCGCCGGACTTGGGAATGAACGGCTCAGGCACCTTGAACACCTCGCCGTACAGCGCATTGAAACGCTGGCCCACGTCGCGGCTCAGCTCCAGATGCTGCTTTTGGTCTTCGCCGACCGGCACCTGGTTGGTCTGATACAGCAGGATGTCCGCCGCCATCAGCACCGGGTAGCTGAACAGGCCGGCGTTGATGTTCTCCGCGTAGCGCGCGGATTTATCCTTGAACTGGGTCATGCGGCTCAGCTCGCCGAAGTAGGTATAGCAGTTCAGCACCCAGCTCAGTTGGGTATGTTCCGGCACGTGCGACTGCACGAAGATGGTGCTTTTTTCCGGATCGATGCCGCAGGCCAGGTACAGCGCCAGCGTATCCAGCGTGGCCTTGCGCAGCTTTTCCGCGTCCTGACGCACGGTGATGGCGTGCAGATCGACGATGCAATAGATGCAGTCGTAGTCGTCCTGCATCTGAACCCACTGACGCAGCGCACCCATGTAGTTGCCGATGGTCAGTTCGCCGGACGGCTGCGCGCCGCTAAATACGATGGGCTTACTCATGTTTAAATTTCCTGATTCTCTAAAGATGACAGCCCAAGAGCGGGCAACAAATCGGCGAAGCGCTCCAACACGCGGTCGGGGTGGCTCAGGGCGATCGACTCGCCGTAGTTATAACCGTAGGTAAAGCCGACGCTGGGGCAGCCGGCCGCCTGCGCGGCCTGAATATCATTGCGCGAATCGCCAATGAACAGCAGCTCATTGGCGCGCAGGCCAAGCTTGCCGAGCACCAGATACAGCGGCGCCGGATGCGGTTTCTTTTCCGTCACGTCATCGCCGCCGATCACCAGCGAGAAATGCCGGCCGATGCCGAGCGCGGCCAGCAACGGCGCGACAAACGGCGTCGGCTTGTTGGTCACCAGCGCCATCGGATAGCCCTGCGCGGCCAGGCGAGCCAGCGTCTCTTGCACCTGCGGGAACAGGCGGCTGCCGCCGTCGACGGTTTGCGCATAGAAATGATCGAAACGCGCACGCAGTCGGCTGCAGTGTTCCGGCGCGGCGTCCACCTCGGCCCAGCGCAGCGCGCGCTGCACCAGCACGTCGGCGCCGTTGCCGATCCAGGTGCCGACTCGGGCTTCGCCCGCCTGCGGCAGGCCCATTTCAGCCAGCGCCAGGTCGATGGCGGCCGCCAGACCCGGCGCGCTGTCCACCAGCGTGCCGTCCAGATCGAAAGCCAGGCCGCGGATCGCGCCGAAATCAGCCATGGGTCACCTTCGCCAGCTCGCCGCGCATTTCATCGATCACCTTGCGGTAGTCCGGTTTGCCGAAGATGGCCGAGCCGGCGACGAACATATCGGCGCCCGCGGCGGCGATCTCGGCGATGTTATCCACCTTCACCCCGCCGTCGACTTCCAGCCGGATGTCGCGGCCGCTTTCATCGATCAGCTTGCGCACCTGACGCAGCTTGTCCAGCGTGCCGTGGATAAACGACTGGCCGCCGAAGCCCGGGTTAACCGACATCAGCAGGATCACGTCGATTTTATCCATCACGTAATCGAGGTAGCTCAGCGGCGTAGCCGGGTTGAACACCAGGCCGGCCTTGCAGCCGTGCTCTTTGATCAGTTGTATGGTGCGGTCTACGTGTTCGGAGGCTTCGGGATGGAAAGAGATGTAGTTCGCACCGGCCTTGGCGAAGTCCGGCACGATGCGGTCCACCGGTTTCACCATCAGATGCACGTCGATCGGCGCGGTAATGCCATAGTTGCGCAGCGCTTCGCACACCATCGGGCCGATGGTCAGGTTGGGAACGTAGTGGTTGTCCATCACGTCGAAGTGCACCACGTCGCCGCCGGCGGCCAACACGTTGGCGGTGTCTTCACCTAACCGGGCAAAATCTGCCGACAGAATGGACGGGGCAATCAAAAACTTTTTCATCCGCTATCTCCAAACGTAGGGTAAATACGCCGGGGCAATCCCGGCTCAGCGATACAGCGCCAAAAGCTCGTTCACTTTGCTGCGGCCAAGAATGTTGCGGCTGATGGTGCGACGCGCCTTCACCACGTACAGCGAAGCGTGCTGATACCAATCGCGCGTCAGCTCGGTGTCGTGGTTGGAAATCAACACCGGCACCTGGCTTTCCACCGAAAGCTGGTGCGCCATCAGCGCCAGGCTCTGCTGGTCGGCAATGCTGAAGCTGTTGGTGTGGTAGGCGGTAAAATTCGCCGTCGCCGACAGCGGCGCATAAGGCGGATCGCAATACACCACCGTGCCGCGCGTCGCCTTGGCCATGGTATCGCGGTAATGCTCGCAGACGAAAGTGGCGTTGCGGGATTTTTCAGCAAACCAGTACAGCTCTTCTTCCGGGAAATACGGTTTCTTGTAACGGCCGAAGGGCACGTTGAACTCGCCGCGCAGGTTGTAGCGGCACAGGCCGTTGTAGCAGTGGCGGTTCAGGTACAGAAACAGCAGCGCGCGGCGATAGGCGTCGGCGCTAGTATTGAACTCTTCGCGCAGCAGGTAAAACTGGTCTGAGTTATTGAATTCATCGGTGAAAAGAATGCGGGCATCGCGCACGAAGTCGTCCGTGCGCAGCTTAACGATGTTATACAGGTTGATAAGATCGCTGTTGATGTCGGCGAGAATATAGGCGTCGTATTCCGTGTTCAGGAAGACTGAACCCGCACCCACGAAGGGCTCGATTAAGCAGTCGCCCGCTGGCAGATGACGACGAATCTCGTCCACCAGCGGGTATTTTCCACCAGCCCATTTTAAAAAAGCGCGGTTTTTCTTCATGCCGTCAGTTAGCTACTTATACAATTCAGAGCGGCGGATTGTACTCTGTTTCAGACAGCACATCAGCGCACAAATTTAAATGATTTATTTTTTAAGATCTTGCTGCACTTGACGTACAGGTCGGACCCATGGTTTTTTCGCCTGAACATCCGCCGGCAGCGTAGCAATGGCGCGCTTCGCTTCCGCAGAGGAGGCGTAGTTGCCGCTTACCAGCACATACCAGGGTTTGCCGTCGCGCTTGGTGGCGTACACCAGGTAGTTCTGCAGCTTCTGCTGTTTGGCGTAGGCGTTCAGCGTATCGGAACGCGAAGCGCTGCTCAGCTGCAGGGTATAGTGGCTGGCCGGTGCGGACTGCACGGCGCTGCCGCTGCTGCTGACCGCTCCCGCCTTGGCGGAAGAGGACGGCGTAGACGGCGGCGTATACACCGTGGTCGGCGCCTTGTGCTGCGTCGCCGCCGGTTTTTTGGCCGGCGTCTTGTGCTGCTGCGGCGCGGTGCCCTGAATCGGACGCGTGGCTTCTTTCGCCGCTGCGCCGTTCATCACCGTGGCCGGTGCGGTCGGCAATGTCGAGGCCGCGCCGGTCATGCCCTGAGTCGCCGCGTCAACCTGACCCTGCTGCGAAGACAGCGCATCCGCCATGTTGCCCGGCAGATCGACACGCTGCTGCGCGCCGCCCTGCTGAGGCTGTGGCTGCGCCTGCGTCGGCGTGCCGGAGATCGGCGGAACGCTGACGTTTTGCGGCTGTTGCGGCTGAGGCGCGGTGCTCACGCCGTTATTGTCGTTGGTATCCGTAGTGCCGCCCGCCACACCGTTGTTATTGGTGGTCAGCGACGAAGAGCCGGACAGGTTGATGTCTCTGGCCGCGCCGTTTTGCGCGCCTTCCTGCGCCGCTTCATGCTTGGTAGGCGCCTTCAGCGCCGAGCCGATGCCGATAATCAGCAGCAGCAGCACCAAAATGCCGATGCCAATCATCAAATGCTGACGCGACACGGCAAAACGCGGCGCCGCAGCCGGCTTGCGCGAGCGCGCAGGACGACGATCGCTGCTATCAGGTCTGAGATCGTCTTCCGGTTTAAACTCATCCATCTGAAACCCTCCAACTAGAGGCAAAAGCCCACCACCGTAGACCTACCGTGGCACGGGCAGATTAACCCGATGATGGCAAAGCGACACCCGTCATGCTTTGCTCATTATTAATATAGATGTAAACGGCGGCTAAGCCACTGTTACTTCGTCCGATTTGGTTAGGCGTTCTGCACGGGCAGGCAGGCGGCGATCGACGCCAACACCAGCTCATGCCCCACGCCGCCGCGGACTTCCGCCTGACCGATGGCGGTCGGCAGCACCAACCGCAGCTCGCCCGCCAGCACTTTCTTGTCGCGCATCATGTGCGGCAGATAGGACTCCGGCGTCATTTCCTGCGGCCCGCAGACCGGCAGGCCGGCGCGCAGCAGCAGCGCTTTGATGCGCGCGATGTCGTCGGCCGAGAACTGGCCGAGACGGCGCGCGGTTTCCGCCGCCATCACCATGCCGGCCGCCACGGCTTCGCCGTGCAGCCATACACCATAGCCCATTTCAGCTTCGATCGCATGGCCGTATGTATGACCCAGGTTAAGCAACGCGCGCAGACCGCTTTCGCGTTCGTCGGCGGCCACCACCTCGGCCTTCAGCTCGCAGCAGCGGCGGATGCAGTAGGCCAGAGCCTGCATATCCAGCGCCACCAACGCATCGATATTGTTTTCCAGCCAGACGAAGAAGTCGCGGTCGAGAATGATCCCGTACTTGATCACTTCAGCCAGGCCAGAGGAGAGTTCACGCGCCGGCAGGGTCTGCAGACAGTCCAGATCGACCACCACCGAGGCGGGCTGATAGAACGCGCCGATCATGTTTTTGCCGAGCGGGTGATTGACGGCGGTTTTGCCGCCAACGGAGGAGTCCACCTGCGACAGCAGCGTGGTGGGAACCTGAATGAAGCGCACGCCGCGCTGATAGCAGGCCGCGGCAAAGCCGGTAAGATCACCGACAACGCCGCCGCCGAGCGCGATCAGGGTCGTATCGCGGCCGTGAGGCTTTTCCAGCAGCGCTGAGAACACCTGCTCGAGTACGGCAAGGGATTTGTACTGTTCGCCATCAGGCAGTATCACCTGATCCACCATCACGCCGCCCTGCTCCAGCACCTTCCGGACGCGGTCCAGATAGATCGGCGCCAGCGTCTGGTTAGTGACCAGCATCACCTGCTCACCGGCTTTCAGCGGCATAAAAGAAGCCGGATCGTTAAACAATCCGGCGGCTATGGTAATCGGGTAGCTGCGCTCCCCAAGCGTTACGGTAATTCTCTCCATGTCGCGCTCAGTTCTCAATGTGGCGGTTTATCCCCGCTGCTGCGGGGAACACAATCAGTCTTTCCGCATTTGCCCGTGGCCAACACGGAAACCGCAATCAGTTGCTTTCCAGCATGTTGATGATCTGGTTGGCAACCACTTTAGCGCTTTGATCGTCGGTGCGGATAGTCACATCTGCAATTTCTTCGTACAACGGATTGCGTTCTTTCGCCAGGGCTTCCAGGACCTCACGCGGAGGAGAATCAACCTGCAGCAGCGGACGCTTTTTGTCGCGCTGGGTACGGGCCAATTGCTTCTCGATAGTGGTTTCCAGATAGACCACGACGCCACGCGCCGACAGACGGTTGCGCGTTTCGCGCGACTTCACCGAACCGCCACCGGTAGCCAGCACAATCCCTTGCTTTTCCGTCAGTTCATTAATGACTTTTTCTTCACGATCGCGGAAACCTTCTTCACCTTCCACGTCGAATACCCAGCCCACGTCAGCTCCGGTACGTCGCTCAATTTCTTGATCGGAGTCGAAGAACTCCATATTGAGTTGCTGAGCTAACTGACGGCCAATAGTGCTTTTGCCGGCACCCATAGGCCCAACCAGAAAGATATTGCGTTTCTCTGCCATGTTTTTCGGTATTACTAAGACAATTCGTTAATGTTAACCCGCCCCGCCAATCAAATCAGCGGCGGGACCTAAACTGAAACCTCATGAACGATAGTGCGAGATCAGACGAAAAATTATCTCAACACTCTTGGTAGTTTGGCAACCGAATAAATCGCAATCCACGCCGCAGGAGGGAAACCATACGTTTTTAACGGCGTCTTGGCGCTAACAAAAAAACCTCGGTGCTCAATTCGGTAACCCTTGTAAGCTAATTCGGCCGCAGCGTCAAACGCAGATGCCCCCAAGGAGACAAAAAAGTGTATCTGCACATCAACTTTAGGCGATTTACGGCAAAGGCGACAGCCGGCTGTTCATGCCTTAATCAATGTCGGAGTGATGAATATCACCAGCTCGCGTCTTTTATGCTGTTTGCTGCTCTGTTTGAACAACGATCCCAGCAGCGGCACGTCGCCGATGCCGGGCACCTTGTCGGCGCCCCGCCCGCTATGCCGTTGAAAAATCCCCCCCAACACGATGGTTTCACCGTCTTTTACCGTGATCTGGGTCTTTATCTCCTGCTTATCGATGGTCAGCGCTTCTCCCGCCCCCCGACTGACCGAGCGCCCCGGCATATTTTGGCTGATGTGCAGCGTCAGGGTAATGCGGCCGTCGGGCAACACCTTCGGCGTCACCTCCATGCCCAGCACCGCTTCCCTGAACTCCACCGAGGTAGCGCCGCTGGCGCCGCTCGAGACTTCGTAAGGAATTTCCGTTCCCTGCTTGATGCTCGCGGTTTGCAAATGCGCCGTCAGCAGGCGCGGGCTGGCGATGATTTCCACCTGATTTTCCTGCTCCAGCGCGCTCAGTTCCAGGCTCAACAGGCGCCCGCCAAGGCGCGCCAGGTGAAAGCCGGCGTTCACCGCGCTGCGCTCCAGCGGCAAATCGACGCTGAAGTTATCCAGCCGCAGCGGCTGCGCCGGCCGCCCCTCCGGCGCCAGCCCCCAGCGCACGCCAAGATCGCGCAGGCTTTCGCTGTTGATGGTCACGATATGCGCCGCCAGCTGCACCTGCGCCAGCGGCCTGTCCATCTCCGCCACCCGCTTTTTGAGCAACGCCAATCCCGACGCGGTATCGCGGATCAATAACGCGTTGGTGCGCCTGTCGGCCACCACGCTGCCGCGTTCGTCGGGCAACGCGCCGCGCTGCGCGTTCAGGGTTTCGGCAACCTCGGCGGCGTCGGCGTTTTTCAGCGCCAGCGTCAGGCTGTGCAGCGGCTGCCGCAACGCCAGAGCCTGCTGGCGCTGCTGTTGTTCCTGCGCGTCAGGCTCGGGAGAGACCAGCAGCACATTGCCCTCCCGCGTCATCGACAGTTTGCCCATGCGCAATACCAGCGCCAGCGCCTGCGGCCAGGGGACGTTATCTAACCGCAGCGTCAGAGTGCCGCTCACTCCCGCGGCGACGATCACATTCAGCTGACGGTAATCGGCCAACGCCTGCAGGATCACCGCGACCGGCGCCTCCTGAAACGCCAGTGAAATGGGCGGGTTATCCTGCGCGGGAGCCGCGGCTGCCGCCAGGCTCCACAGCGACATTCCCAGCCAGTGGCATCCTTTCATTCTGTTTCCCTATGGTGTGTTCAGCATCAGCCGCACGTCGTCGCCGGCGGCCGGGCAATCCGGATCCGTCGGCAGCGCCGCCAGCGTCAGCGCATCAGCCGCTATCCACGCTACCCGCCAGCGCCCGGCCAGCAACGTCTGCTGCGGCCGCAGGCGCAACCATTGCCCCGCCGGCGTGACGACCCAGCCATAGCGCAAGGCCGGCTGCCCGATAATGCCCAGCAACCGCCAGTCGCCCGGGGACTCCGCCGCCATCGGGCAGTCAGGCAACGGCAGCGGGATAAAGGGATTGCGCGGCTGCGCCGCCAGTACCCACGGCAGCAGCAGCCATATCCCCAGCCATCGCCGTTTATTCATCGGCGTACTCTTCGGCGTCGTCTTGCAGCGTGAGGCGTACTCTCATGCCCTGCGGCGGCGTTTCAATGCTTAGCCGCTCAATGCGCAAGCCGGCGGGCAATGCCGTCAACAGCGTCAATAACCCGGCATAGCCGATGCGCACACTCAGGAGCTGTCGCGGCGGTTTTTCCAGCCGCTGCCAGCGCAGCAGCGTGGCGTCGGTCGGCCGCAGCGCCTCCGTCAGCCCCGCCTGCCCGACAGACGGGTGTATCGCCTGCCGCAAGCGCACACGCATCGCTTCCTGCGTTGGCATCTGCGCCAGCTGCCGCTCGCGCTGTTCAATTTGCTGTTCAAGGCGTTGCCGCTGTGCGGAGGCGCGTTCCCGCTGTTGCCCTTCATCCCGCAGCAGCCAACCGGCGGCAACCAGCGCCAGCAGGCTCAGCGCGAGCCACTGCGTCGCCAAAACCTGCCAGCCCGGCAGACTCAGCCAGCGCCACAGCCAGAGAGAAAAGGCGCTATCCATCGCGCCCCCACGCCGTCAGCGTGAAGGTGAACAGACCATCCTGGCGCTGCGCCACCTCCGCCAGCCGATGCTGGCGCAACAGCGGCAGCGCCGCCAGCCGCTGCTCAAATTGGGCGATCGCCGCGTGATGCCGGCTCAGGCCGCGCAGCTGGAGCCCTTCCTGCAGGTTGCCGTCCAGCGAGATCAGCCACAGCGGCGGCGGCACGGCGGCGGAAAGCTGCTGCAACAGCTGCAGATAGCGCCGGTTATGCTGCCGATTGCGCGCCCGCTGCTCCGCTCTGGCGCTTTGCCGCTCCAGCTGCGCCAGCTGGCGCTGCCCCTGCTGGTAGCGTTGCGTCAGCGCCGCCAACCGATCGGCGCGCGCTTCGAGGCGAGTTTGCCGCTGCGCCTGGCGGCCGTGCAGCAAGCTGAAGACCAGCGCCACGGTCAGCAGCACCAACGCCAGCTGCAGCGCCAACATGCGCAGCCAAAAAAAACCGCGTCGGCGCTGACGCTGGCCCCGCCAGGGCAGCAGATTGACCTGATACATCACGTATCCTCCTGCCGCAGCGCCAAACCGCCGGCCAGCACAAACGCCGCCGGCTGCGCGGGCAGCGGCGGCCGCAGCTGGCGAAAGGCGCTGAGCGGCGACCAGGCAAGGCAGCCGGGCGGAGGCGCATCATCCAGCACGCTACTGTAGCAGACCGGCAGATCGGCGCGGGGCGCCCCTGCTGCTTGCAGCGCCCGCAGCGCCTGCATCAGGCCATCGGGCTCGCCGGCCGACAGCACGCCATAAGCGAACGCGCCACCGCCGGGCGCCACCCACAGCCATTCGTGCTCCAGACGGTGCAACAATCCCGCGGCGGCGGGCAATCCGGCGGCGGTGGCCATCACCCGCAGCGCGCAGGGCGTAATGTCGACCGCCTGCGGCTGCAGATCGGCCTGGCGCAGGCAGTGCAGCCACTGTTGCAATTCCAGCCTGCGCGCGGCGGTCAGCAGCAATGCCGCCGCATCCGGCGGCGCGGCGCGGTAATCGAGCACCAGCGTTTGCCCGGCGAGCGGGAACTGCTTCAGCCCGTGACGGCTGATATAATCGTCGCGCTCCGGCTCTTTCAGCCGCGCGTCCGGCTGCGGCATGCGCTGCTGCAAAACCCGTTGCGCGGGCAGGGCAATGCGTAAGGAAATATGTCTTGGTAACTGGACGCGCCATTGCCGCAGCGCCTGAATGAGGGATTCGGAAGGTTCCAGGCAGCCGTCGCGCAGCACCGCCTGCGGCAGCCGATGTTGCCACCAGTGGCGCAGCTGCCACCCATTGCGGCGGCGCTGAGCCGCCAGGGCGCGCACGCCGTTGTTTTGTATATCCAGCCCCACCTGCCATGATTGAGAGAACATATTTCGCCAAGCCTCCATAACATCAGATGATAAAAGAACATATCCATGTTGCAGGCTTGCCTTTATACTACCGCGCGGTTGTTTATAAACTGCCCAAATGACATGAAAATGGGAAATCTCAGGTGAAGTTCGTAAAGTATTTACTAATCCTTGCAGTATGTTGCATCGTGCTGGGAGCAGCCTCGATTTTTGGCTTGTACAAGTATGTCGAGCCACAGCTGCCTGACGTCGCAACGCTGAAAGACGTGCGGCTGCAGATACCGATGCAGGTTTACAGCGCCGATGGCGAGCTGATCGCCCAATACGGCGAGAAGCGCCGCATTCCGCTGAAGCTCAATCAGATCCCGCCGGTGATGGTGCATGCGTTTATCGCCACCGAAGACAGCCGCTTCTATGAGCATCACGGCGTCGATCCGGTCGGCATCTTCCGCGCCGCCTCTATCGCGCTGGTCTCCGGCCACGCGTCCCAGGGGGCGAGTACCATTACCCAACAGCTGGCGCGAAACTTCTTCTTGAGCCCGGAACGCACCCTGATGCGCAAAATCAAGGAAGCTTTCCTGGCGGTGCGCATCGAGCAGATGCTGTCCAAGGACGAGATCCTTGAACTGTATCTGAACAAGATCTATCTGGGTTACCGCGCCTACGGCGTGGGCGCCGCCGCGCAGGTTTACTTCGGCAAAGACGTCAGCCAGCTCACCCTGAGCGAAATGGCGACCATCGCCGGTCTGCCGAAGGCGCCGTCCACCTTCAACCCGCTCTACTCGCACGATCGCGCCGTCGCCCGTCGCAACGTGGTGCTGTCGCGCATGCTGGATGAACACTACATCACCCAGGCACAGTACGATCAGGCGCGCGCCGAAGATCTGGTGGCCAACTACCATGCGCCGGAAATCAGCTTCTCCGCCCCTTATCTCTCCGAGATGGTGCGTCAGGAGATGATCAAGCGCTACGGCGACAACGCCTATACCGACGGTTACAAGGTCTATACCACCGTCACCAAGCGGCTGCAGCAGGCGGCGCAGGAATCGGTGCGCAACAACGTGCTGGCCTACGACATGCGCCACGGCTACCGCGGCCCGTCCAACGTGCTGTGGAAAGTCGGTGAAGCGGCCTGGGATCAAAAACAGATTGTCGACTCGCTGAAAAACCTGCCGAACTACGGCCCGTTGGCACCGGCGGTGATCACCGCCGCCAATGCCGAAGAGGCCACGGCGATGTTGGCGGACGGCAGCAATATCGCGCTGCCGATGGCCAGCATGCGCTGGGCCCGTCCTTACAAGTCAGACACCCAGCAAGGGCCGACGCCGAAGCGCGTCACCGACGTGGTGCAGGCCGGCCAGCAGGTGTGGGTGCGTAAGGTCAACGACGCCTGGGGGCTGTCGCAGGTGCCGGACGTCAACTCCGCGCTGGTGTCGATCAACCCGAACGACGGCGCGGTCAAAGCGCTGGTCGGCGGTTTTGACTTCAACCAGAGCAAATTCAACCGCGTCACCCAGGCGCTGCGTCAGGTCGGTTCGAACATCAAGCCCTTCCTGTACACCGCCGCCATGGACAAGGGCCTGACGCTGGCCACCATTCTGAACGACCTGCCGATCACCCGCTGGGACGCCGGCGCCGGCACCGACTGGCGGCCGAAAAACTCGCCGCCGACCTATGACGGGCCGATTCGCCTGCGTCAGGGGCTGGGCCAGTCGAAGAACGTGGTGATGGTGCGCGCCATGCGTGCAATGGGCGTCGACTACGCGGCGGAGTACCTGCAGCGCTTCGGCTTCCCGGCGCAGAATATCGTGCATACCGAGTCGCTGGCGCTGGGCTCCGCCTCCTTCACGCCGATGCAGCTGGTGCGCGGTTACGCGGTGTTGGCCAACGGCGGCTACCTGGTGGATCCGTACTTCATCTCTAAAATCGAAGACGATAACGGCAATACGGTATTTGAAACCAAGCCGAAGATCGTCTGCAGCAGCTGCAACCTGCCGGTGATTTACGGCGATACCCACCGTGCGGCGGAGCTTTCCGACGATAACGTCGAGAACGTCGCCACCTCGCAGGAAGGCAATAACGGCAACGTGCCGATGCCGCAACTGCAGCAAGTGACCCCGGCTCAGGTGCAGCAGGACGGCGATCAGCAGTATGCGCCGCACGTCATCAGCACGCCGCTGGCGTTCCTGATCCACGATGCGCTGAACAGCAACATTTACGGCGAACCGGGCTGGATGGGCACCGCCTGGCGTGCGGGCCGCGATCTGAAGCGCCGCGATATCGGCGGCAAAACCGGCACCACCAACAGTTCGAAAGACGCCTGGTTCTCCGGCTATGGTCCGGATACCGTCACCTCGGTGTGGATTGGTTTCGATGACCATCGCCGCGATCTGGGCCGTTCTACGGTGTCAGGGGCCATTCCGGATCAAATTTCCGGCGGTGAAGGCGGCGCCAAGAGTGCGCAGCCGGCATGGGATGATTTCATGAAAAGCGCGCTGGAAGGCATTCCGGAGCAGAAAGTCACCCCGCCTCCGGGCATCGTCAGCGTCACCATCGACAAGAGCAGCGGCAAGCTCTCCGGCGGCGGCGGCGGCAGCCGCTCCGAGTACTTCATCGAAGGCACTCAACCGAAGGACTACCCGTCGCGCGATACCGGCACCACGCTGACGGACCCCGGCGGCGAAAGCCACGAGCTGTTCTGATCAACAAGGGCCAGAGAAATCTGGCCCTTGTTTTATTCGGCAAGCGCTGCCGCTCAGCGCGAGCCGCGTAAAAACGCCTCGGTGAGGAACAGCGCGCTCACGTTGCGCGCCTCGCGGAAATCCGGCTCCGCCAGCAGCGCCATCATGTCGGCAATCGGCCAGCGCACCTGCGGCAGCGGCTCCGGCTCATCCCCTTCCAGGCTCTGCGGATAGAGATCGTGCGCCAGCACAATATTCATCTTGCTGGAAAAATACGACGGCGCCATGGTCAGCTTGCTGAGGAAATCAAAGCGTTTGGCGCCGTATCCCACTTCTTCCATCAGCTCGCGGTTGGCCGCTTCCAGCACCCCTTCGCCGGGATCGATCAACCCTTTGGGAAAGCCCAGCTCATAGGATTCGGTGCCGACCGCGTACTCGCGGATCAACAGCAGGTCGTCGCCAATCACCGGCACGATCATCACCGCTTCCCGCTCCGAAGGCCGCATGCGCTCATACACCCGCCGTACACCGTTACTGAATTCCAGATCGACCGACTCTACGTTAAATAAACGCGAACGCGCGACCGTTTCCACTTTCAGAATTTTAGGTTTTTGCAGGTGTTTATCCATGATTGCCTCAAATGGGTTACCCGTCGGCCGGCGGCAATATCAGGCACGGAGAGGGATAGCCGGAATAATGATTGGCGCAGCGCGTCGGCGCTCAAACGCTGACCAAATTCGATCTTGATCACATTGTGCGTTAATGAGAACCTTAGCCGCAACGAGCACAAGCAGTAATTTACTTTTTTTTAACAAGCGTAGCCAGCGCCCGCCGATTTTCCGTACCAATTCAGCAAACAGAGCCGAATAAAATAGGATAATGCCGATATCGACATCCGATGCCGGTTGCTACTATCGCGCAGGCAAGGGCTGGTGATAAAATCGCGTGGCGTTGCGAAAGAATGAGATCCAGAGCGAGTATCTGTTCTTCCCTCACGAGTTCTGGGTGCCTCCTGGCGGGTTACTCCGTATAATATGCAGTTTTTCATCGGGTTGGCGAGATTCACGGTTATATGATGGGGATAGCATGAGCACAATAGTGTTGATATTGGCCTTAGTGCTTGCCTGCCTGATTGCCGCCGGCCTGTATCTCTGGTTCAAAGCCCGCAGCCAGCCATTGCTGGCGCGCACGCTGCCGTTTATTAAACCCACCCACCGCAAGTTGACCGCTGAAGAGCGCGCGGCCGTCGAGTACTACCTCAAACAGCAGAATAAACTCGGCAACAAGCTGTTGCCCGGCAACCCTGCGCTGCCGTCGGCCAAGCTGGCGCTGACCCCGCAAAGCGACAACGTCTATCCCGTTACCCACGCCATCACCCGTTACGGGCTGGCCAGCGATGAACCCAACAAATGGCGTTATTATCTCGACGCCGAAGAGGTGCATCTGCCGCCGTTTTGGGAGCAGTACATCACGGCCGACAACCATGTGGAAGTGATCAGAACCCAGACGCTGCCGCTGGTTATCTCCCTCAACGGACATTCGCTGAAAGATCACATCCACGATCGGCCGCAGCCGCCGGTGGTGACGGCGGCGCCAACCAAAAACGCCTCCATTCGCAAAGAGGAAAGCGAGCACGTCGAGCTGGTGAACATCCGCAAGGAAACGCCGGAAGAACACGCTTTGACGCGCCCCAACGGCATCCGTGAAGCCGCCATCATCTCCACCGCCCTGCTGCTGCTGTTCTTCAGCCTGATCAGCCCGGTGCTGGTCATTCCCTGGATGATCTTCGTCGCGGTGCTGATGATCGCCTGGGGCAGCTGGAGCCTGTTCCGCCGGCCGGCGGCTCGCGAGCTGAAAGAGGTGCATTGCCTGCGCGGCACGCCAAAACGCTGGGGGCTGTTCGGCGAATCCAACCAGGGGCAAATCAGCAATATTTCGCTCGGCATCATCGACCTGATCTACCCGCCGCACTGGCAGCCCTACCTGACTCGGGACCTGGGCAAGTCCACCGATGTGGACATCTATCTGAACCGCCAGGTGGTGCGGCAGGGACGTTTCCTCTCGCTGCACGATGAGGTGAAAAACTTCCCGCTGCAGCAATGGGGGCGCAATGCGGTGCTGGCGGCCAGTTCGACGCTGGTGCTGCTGTTGCTGCTGACCTACATCCCGCTCAGCCTGCCGTTAACGCTGAGCGTGGCGTGGCTGCAAGGCGCGCAAAAGGTGGAAGTGACCAGCGTGCAGGCGCTGGAAGCCATGCCGCTGCGCATCGGCGATACGCTGAACGTGCGCGGCAACGGCATGTGCTACGTGCCGCCGCAGGCCGGCGGCGGCGGCGCTTCCGGCTTTATGCCGTTCGATTGCTCGGGCATCTACTGGAACAACGCCACCCCGCTGCCGCAGCCGGAGTCTGAGGTCATCGACAAGGCCACCGCGCTGCTGGCGACGGTAAACACCCAGCTGCACCCGGACGGCGCGGATCAGAAAATCAACCCGCAGTTGGCCAGCGCGATTGAAAAATCCGGCATGATACTGCTGGATGACTTCGCGGATATCGTGCTGAAAACCCAGGATCTGTGCCAGAAAGACAACGACTGCGTACGGCTGAAAAATGCCCTGGTGAATCTGGGCAACGCCAAAAACTGGGGTAGCCTGGTGAAGCGCGCCAAATCCGGTGCGCTGCAGGGGGTGAACGTGTTGCTGCGCCCGGTAAGCGCCGAATCGCTGGAAAGCCTGACCAAGGTCGCCGCCTCTTCATTCGTTTACAACGAAACCCGTCAGGCCGCAGCGGCGCTCAACAGCCCGCCGCCCGGCGGTTTCCTGATCAGCAGCGACGAGGGCCGGCAGTTGGTGAGCCATCCGCAGCCGTCGGTGCCGTTGAATGAATACAACGCGCTCGACCAGTGGAACGAGCTGCAGCGCCTTGCCAGCATGCTGCTGCACACCCCGTTCCAGGCGCAGGGCGTGATCACCGGCATCAGCGTCGACGCCAACGGCACCCGCCACGTGGCGCTGCACAGCGAGCCGGACATGATCACCCTGTGGCGCTATCTCGGCACCAGCCTGCTGCTGCTGGCGGTGGTCGTCAGCCTCGGTTACAACGTCTGGCGGCTGGTGCAGCGCCGGCGCATCAACCGGCATCGCATCGCCGATATCCAGCGCTATTACGAAAGCTGCTTCAACCCGCAGCTCGATACCATGTCGCTGCGGCCGATGGCCTGAGCCGCGCTTCGCCCTCCGGCCCGCCCCCCGCTTGTGCTACGCTAACGCTATTATTCTCATCTGCGGACCGCCGCCGGTCCGCCCATGGAGTTTTTATGGTTCCCGAGTTTGACTGGCAGCAAATTGATACCGTCCTGCTGGATATGGACGGCACCCTGCTGGACCTGGAGTTCGACAGCCATTTCTGGCTCCGTCTGGTGCCGCAGGCGCTGAGCGAAAGGCGCGCCATCCCGTTCGAACACGCGCGTGATATCATTCAGCGGGAATATCTGGCGGTGCAGCACACCATGAACTGGTACTGCTTCGATTACTGGAGCGAGCGGCTGGATCTGGATATTTACCGCATGACCAGCGAAGTGGGCAGCCGCGCACGGCTGCGTGAGGATACCGGGCCGTTTTTACAGGCGCTGCGCGACGCCGGCCTGCAGACCATTTTGCTGACCAACGCCCATCCGCACAGCCTGGCGGTAAAAATTGAGCACACCGGTTTGGATCGGCACCTTGATTTATTGCTTTCCACCCACACATTTGGTTATCCGAAAGAAGATCAGCGCCTGTGGCAGGCGGTACAGCAACGCACCGGCTTTGATCCGCAGCGCACGCTGTTTGTCGACGACGGCGAGCCGATCCTCGACGCCGCCCGCACCTTCGGCATTCGTTATTGCCTGGGCGTGCAGAATCCGGACTCCAGCACGGCGGAGAAAACCTTCCGGCACCATCCGTCGATGCGCGATTACCGCCTGTTGATACCGGCGCTGGCCAGGGGGGCAGCATGAAAGAGAAAGAAGCGCGCGACGATGCAGTCCGGCTGGACAAGTGGCTGTGGGCGGCGCGGTTTTACAAGACCCGCGCGCTGGCGCGGGAGATGATTGACGGCGGCAAGGTGCACTACAACGGACAGCGCGGCAAGCCGAGCAAACTCGTCGAGCTCAACGCCGAGATCAAACTGCGCCAGGGCAACGAAGAGCGCACGGTGAAGGTGCTGGCGCTCACCAGCCAGCGGCGCGGCGCCGGCGAGGCGCAGCAGCTGTACCAGGAAACCGAGGCCAGCATCGCCAACCGCGAAAGGCTGGCGCTGGCGCGCAAGATGAATGCGCTGACCATGCCGCATCCGGACCGCCGTCCGGATAAGAAAGAGCGGCGCGACCTGATAAAATTTAAATTTGGCGAGTCGGAATAACCCCTCGCCGTAAAGAGAGAAAATTATGTCCAACCATGACCAATTGCACCGTTACCTGTTCGAAAACTACGCGGTGCGCGGTGAGCTGGTTACCGTCAGCGAAACCTATCAGCAGGTACTGAACAACCACGACTACCCGGCGCCGGTGCAAAAGCTGCTGGGCGAACTGCTGGTGGCCACCAGCCTGCTGACCGCGACCCTGAAGTTCGAAGGCGACATCACCGTGCAGCTGCAGGGCGACGGCCCGCTGAAGCTGGCGGTGGTCAACGGCAACAACCGCCAGGAAATGCGCGGCGTGGCGCGCGTCCAGGCGCCCATCGCCGACGACAGCACCCTGCACCAGATGATCGGCAACGGCGTGATGGTCATCACCATTGCGCCGGCGGAAGGCGAACGCTATCAGGGCGTGGTCGGCCTGGAAGGGGAAACCCTGGCCGCCTGCCTGGAAGCCTACTTCCGTCAGTCGGAACAGCTGCCGACCCGCCTGTTCATCCGCACCGGCGAAGCGGAGGGCAAAGCGGCCGCGGCCGGCATGCTGCTGCAGGTTCTGCCGGCGCAGGACGGCAACGCCGACGATTTCGACCATCTGGTGCAACTGACCAACACGGTGAAGAGCGAAGAGCTGTTCGGCCTGCCGGCCAACGAGGTGCTGTATCGCCTGTACCATCAGGAAGAAGTCACCCTGTACGAACCGCAGGACGTGCTGTTCCGCTGCACCTGTTCGCGCCAGCGCTGCGCCGATGCGCTGCTGACGCTGCCGGCCGAAGAAGTGGCGGAAATGCTGGAGCAGGACGGCAATATCGACATGCACTGCGACTACTGCGGCAATCACTATGTCTTTGACCCGATGGACGTCGCCGCGCTGTACACGGGTAACACCGGCGAAAGCGACCAGTTGCACTAAGTAGCACCCTCTATTGGCGGACGCGCCCTGCGTCCGCCAGCGTCCGCCGTTTGCACGTTTGCTTTTTTCCGTGTGCTATCTCTCAGATCGTAACGAAATACCGCTTAAAACGTTAAATATTTGATACCCATCGCGGTTACGCCCCACTGAATCCCTACAATTGCCGCCAGAAATTCTGTGACCAAGGAGTAGTAACATGCGCGTTAAAGGTATAACCCCTCAGGATCTGGCCGCCTACGGCATTCACGACGTAAGCGAAATCGTTCACAACCCGAGCTATGAACTGCTGTTTAAGGAAGAAACAGACCCATCTCTGGAAGGTTTTGAGCGTGGGGTCGTCACCAAGCTGGGTGCAGTCTCCGTCGATACCGGCATCTTTACCGGCCGTTCTCCGAAAGATAAATACATCGTCCGCGACGACGTCACCCGCAACACCCTGTGGTGGGCCGATCAGGGCAAAGGCAAAAACGACAACAAACCCCTCAGCCCGGAAGTGTGGGCCGATCTGAAACACCTGGTCACCGAGCAGCTCTCCGGCAAGCGCCTGTTCGTCGTGGATACCTTCTGCGGCGCCAACGCCGACTCCCGCCTGAAGGTGCGCTTCATCACCGAGGTGGCCTGGCAGGCGCACTTCGTGAAAAACATGTTCATCCGCCCAAGCGACGAAGAGCTGCAGGACTTCGAACCGGACTTCGTGGTGATGAACGGCGCCAAATGCACCAACCCGAACTGGCAGCAGCAGGGCCTGAACTCGGAAAACTTCGTCGCCTTCAACCTGAGCGAGCGCATGCAGCTGATCGGCGGCACCTGGTACGGCGGCGAGATGAAAAAGGGCATGTTCTCCATCATGAACTACCTGCTGCCGCTGCAGGGCATCGCCTCGATGCACTGCTCGGCCAACGTCGGCGAGAAAGGCGACGTGGCGGTGTTCTTCGGCCTGTCCGGCACCGGCAAGACCACCCTGTCCACCGATCCGAAACGCCAGCTGATCGGCGACGACGAACACGGCTGGGACGACGACGGCGTGTTCAACTTCGAAGGCGGCTGCTACGCCAAGACCATCAAGCTGTCTGAAGAAGCCGAACCGGATATCTATCACGCCATCAAACGCGATGCGCTGCTGGAAAACGTCACCGTCTTGGCCGACGGCAGCATCGATTTCAACGACGGTTCGAAAACCGAGAACACCCGGGTTTCCTACCCGATCTACCACATCCAGAATATCGTCAAGCCGGTTTCCAAGGCGGGTCACGCCACCAAGGTGATCTTCCTGACCGCCGACGCCTTCGGCGTGCTGCCGCCGGTGTCGCGCCTGACCGCCAATCAGACCCAGTACCACTTCCTGTCCGGCTTCACCGCCAAGCTGGCCGGCACCGAACGCGGCGTAACCGAACCGACGCCAACCTTCTCCGCCTGCTTCGGCGCCGCCTTCCTGTCGCTGCACCCGACGCAGTACGCCGAAGTGCTGGTGAAACGCATGCAGGCCGCCGGCGCCCAGGCTTACCTGGTGAACACCGGCTGGAACGGCACCGGCAAGCGCATCTCGATCAAGGATACCCGCGGCATCATCGACGCCATCCTGAGCGGTGAAATCGATAAAGCGGAAACCGTCACCCTGCCGATTTTCGATTTGGCGATGCCGACCGCCCTGCCGGGCGTAAACCCGGATATTCTCGACCCGCGCGCCACCTACGCCAGCGCCGAGCTGTGGCAGGAAAAAGCGCAGGATCTGGCCGAGCGCTTCATCACCAACTTCGACAAATACACCGATACCCCTGCGGGCGCCGCGCTGGTCAGCGCCGGCCCGAAGCTGTGATTCGCTAGCGTTACCCCTTCAGCCAAGGCGCGGATCCCGCGCCTTTTTTATTTTCACTGATTGCTTTGCAACCAGCAAAGCGAGAAAATAAAGCAATGCAATCATTGCTAGCAAAGGAGGTTTCAATGGCTACTATAACCGTCAGGAATCTGGACGATGAGATAAAAGAGCTGCTGCGCATTTCGGCAGCGAAAAATGGCCATTCGATGGAAGAGGAAGCGCGCACGATCCTGAAACAGGCGCTGGTGAAAAAGCCACCGCGCTACGGGTTGGGTACCTGGATGCATCAGCACTTCGCCGAATTTGGCGGCGTCGAGCTGGACATTCCGCCGCGAGACGCCGTGCCGCCTCGCATAGTCAGCTTTGATGATGAAGATGACAACGCATGATTATTCTCGACACCAACGTCATGTCAGAAACGCTGCGCCCCAGCCCACACTACAACGTCATAAACTGGTTAAACGAAAAGGACAATGACGAGCTCTACCTGAGCGCCATTGTCATTGCCGAGCTGTTCAACGGCGCCGCCTGCATGCCTGACGGCAAGCGTCAGCGGGATCTGAAGCTCAAATTGGCGGACGCCATCCAGCTGAAGTTCGAAGGGCAAATTCTGCCGTTTGACGGGCTGTGCGCGATGCAATACGCGGAGTTGACGGCAAGAAACCGGCTGCAGGGCAAGCTGATGAGCGTACCGGATGCCCAAATCGCCGCCACCTGCCTGCACTACGGCGCCGCCCTGGCCACCCGCAACAGCAAAAACTTTCTCCACTGCGGCATCGAGTTAATCGATCCCTGGCAGGCGCCGGCCGGCCGTCGGCTGCATGAGGATGCGGCGGAATACTACGTGATGAGCAGGAAGTCCTGACCGCGGCCCCGATACGGCAAGATTACGCGTTGTCCTTCAGCGGCGGCTGCCCGTTGGTCGACTCTTTTTTCTCCATCGGCAACGGGATATAGGCGCGGATCAGCAACCCGCCGCGTTCGCTGGTGCCGATGTCCAGCGCGCCGTCGTGCGCGTCGATAATACGCTGCACGATCGCCAGGCCCAGCCCGGTGCCGCTGGTGCTGCGCGCGCTGTCGCCGCGCACGAAGGGCTGCAGCAGGTGTTTCAGCTCTTCCGGCTTGATGCCCGGGCCGTCGTCTTCAACCTGGAACCAACCGCGCTGCAGTTCGCGCCCGCTGCTGACCTTGATCCAGCCATTGCCGTAGCGCGCCGCATTGACCACCATGTTCACCGCCGCGCGCTTGATCGACAGCGGGTGCACGTTCATCATCAGCTCGCCCGGCGACATGGCGGTTTCAATCACTCGCTCATAGCCGCTTTCGGCCGCCACCACTTCGCCGAGAATGGCGTTGAGGTCGCTGATTTCGGTCGGCATTTCCTGGCCAGTGCGCAAATAGTCGATAAACTGCTCGATGATGGCGTTGCACTCTTCAATATCTTTATTGATCGACTCGGCCAGATAGCCGTCTTCGGCGCTCATCATTTCGGTCGCCAGGCGGATGCGCGTCAGCGGGGTGCGCAGATCGTGGCTGACCCCGGCCATCAACAGCGTGCGGTCATCGGCCAACTGCTTGACGCCCGACGCCATCTGGTTGAACGCCCGGGTGACCGAACGCACCTCGGAGGCGCCGTATTCGCGCAGCGGCGGCGGAATAATGCCCTTGCCCACCTGCAGGGCGGCATGCTCCAGCTCCACCAGCGGCCGGTTTTGAATGCGGATAAACAGCCAGGCGCCGCCTATCGCCAGCAGCATAATCGCCAGGGTATAGCGGAACAGCGGCGAGAAATCGCCCTGATGGATTTCGGTCAGCGGCACGCGCACCCAGATATCGGGCTGCAGCCAGGTTTTCAGCCACACCACCGGGGAGTTCTTGTTCACTTCCACCCGCACGTCGGTCGGCCCGCCGAGCTGCTGCGCCATCTGCTGGCTGAGGAACTGATAATGCTGCGCCCAGCGCAGGCCGCTCTCCTCCGCCGCCGAGTTGGTGTAAAGGGATATCCCCAACTCGCGGTAGATTTCGCGGCGGAACGCCGGCGGCACCTCCAGCAGCGTGCCATCCTCCAGCTGCAGCCGGTCGGTCATCAGCATACGCACTTCGTAAGCCAATACCTTGTTGAACTGCTGCAGGCTGGGCAGGATGGCGAAGTTCAGCACCACCAGATAGGTCGTCACCAGGCTGACAAACAGCAGGGTGACGATCAACAACAGGGTTCGGGCAAACGAGCTACGCGGTGAAAAGCGCAATCGCCTCATGCCTTGCTGCCGTCCGGGACGAAGACGTAGCCGAGACCCCAGACGGTCTGGATGTAGCGCGGATGCGCGGGATCTTCTTCAACCATGCGGCGCAGGCGGGAAATCTGCACGTCGATGGAGCGCTCCATCGCGCTGTATTCGCGGCCGCGCGCCAGGTTCATCAGCTTATCGCGGGACAGCGGCTCGCGCGGGTGGCTGACCAGCGCTTTCAGCACCGCAAACTCACCGCTGGTCAACGGCATCGGTTCGTCTTCACGGAACATTTCGCGGGTGCCGAGGTTCAGTTTGAATTTGCCGAAGGCAATCACCGCCTCTTCCTGCGAAGGGGCGCCCGGCAGCTCGTTGGCCTGCCGGCGCAGCACCGCGCGGATGCGGGCCAGCAGTTCACGCGGGTTGAACGGTTTTGGGATGTAGTCGTCGGCGCCGATTTCCAGGCCGACGATACGGTCAACTTCTTCGCCTTTGGCCGTCACCATAATGATCGGCATAGGGTTGCTCTGGCTGCGCAGACGGCGGCAGATCGACAGGCCGTCTTCGCCCGGCAGCATCAGGTCCAGCACCATCAGGTGGAAGGATTCACGGGTCAGCAAGCGATCCATTTGCTCAGCGTTGGCGACGCTGCGAACCTGAAAGCCCTGTTCGGTTAAATAACGCTCTAAAAGCGCGCGCAGGCGCATATCGTCATCGACGACCAGAATCTTATGATTCTCTTGCATTGTCTTACTCCCAAAGGCTTTATTGCCTGACTCGAATATTGTTAAAAAACCCTGTCAATTCGGACAGCGTTTAATGGTATATATTCTAGACGAAATTGTTACAAAGCTTATTCTTTTGCCCATTTATCAACAATTTTGAGCAAATGTCGACGCGGGTTCGTCAAAATTCCGCCGTTTATCGGCCAAATGTGGGATAACCGCCCAATTCTCGCCAATTCGCCCTTCGCGGCCGGTTGCGCAGTGTACCCCAGCCGCAATAAATAAAAACGCCACCGGCAGGCAATTTTGCGCGGTGGCGCTCGGGGAAGGATTACCGGGCCTCAGGCGTCTGCAGAAAACGCTCGAGTTGGCGGCGCAGCTGCCGGTTCTCTTTCTGCAGGTCATCGACCCGATCGAGCAGCGTCAGCGCCATGGCGATCCCCGGCCAATCCAGGTCCAGCTCGGCGCGCAGCCGGCGCGCGCGTCGCAGGTGGCTCAGCGCCGGGTAGTCAAATTCCCAGCTCGGCTGTTCCGGCTGCAATGGCACAATCACGCCCAGCTCGACTATCTCGATCAGTTCGTCCTGCGACAGGTCCACCCGCTGGCACAGCTCCACCAGGGTAAAAGTGATCTCTTTGTTCATCATGTTCACTCCCATTCCGTCCGCGGATTGAATGCGGCCTGGCCCGCCAGCTCGCGCCACAGGGCGCTGGTTTTTTCGTCCGGCTTCGGCGGCATCACCACCTTGAGAATGGCGTACAAATCGCCCGTCTCTTTCTTGCCGACCAGCCCCTTGCCCTTGGCCCGCAGCCGCTTGCCGCTCTGGCTGCCGGGAGGAATGGTCAGCGCAATCTTGCCGCTCAGCGTCGGCACTTCGATGCTGGCGCCCAACGCCGCTTCCCACGGCGCCAGCGGCACCACGATATGCAGATTATGGCCGTCGACCTCAAACAGCGGATGCGGCGCGATGCGGATAATCAGATACAGATCGCCGTTCTGGCCGCCGCCGACGCCGGCGACGCCCTGGCCCTTGAGGCGAATGCGTTCGCCATCGACCACGCCCGCCGGGATTTTCACATTCAGCGTCTTGCCCGCTTCGCTGACCTGGCGGCCCAGTTCGTCGTAAACCGGCAGTTGATAGGAGATCTCGCGGCTTTGGCCATGCAGCGTCTCTTCGAGGAACACCGGCACTTCCATCTCGAGGTCCTGGCCGCGGAAGCCATGCCCGCCGTGCGAAGAGGCGCGATGCCCCGCCGCGGAGCGGCCGCCGAACATGCTCTCGAAGAAGTCGGAGAAGTCCTGCCCGCCGTCGCCCTGCCAAGCGGCGCTTTGCTGATAGCCGCCGCGATCGCCGTGCGCCTGGCGGCCAAAGTTCGGATCGTTGCGATGCAGCCGGATCTGATCGTACTCGGCGCGGCGCTCCTCGTCCTTCAGCACCTCGTACGCTTCGGCAAGCTGCTTGAACTTGCTCTCGGCATCGTCTTCGGTGCTCACGTCGGGGTGGTACTTGCGCGCCAGCCGACGGTAGGCGGTTTTGATGGTTTTCAGATCGGCGGTGGGTTCGACGCCCATCGTCGCGTAATAATCTTTAAATTCCATGCGGTAATACCTTCAATTTGATGGGTTGTGCGCCAAAATTTCTTGTCTCTCTCGCCAGATATCCTCCTTTCGTCACATTCCTTTTCCGCTATCGCTAAGCATACTCCCGATCGTTAAAAGCTGCGCAAACTGAATAAAAACCGTGCGGCAAGGCGCAGGCCCGCGCGCCATTTTTAAAGCCTTCTCCATTCACGTACACTGTGCCGGTGACCCAATAAAGATAAGCCACGATGAGAACTCAACTGATAACCCGCGAAGGGTACGACAAGCTCAAGCAGGAGCTGGATTACCTCTGGCGCGAAGAGCGCCCCGAGGTGACCAAGAAAGTGACCTGGGCCGCCAGCCTGGGCGACAGAAGCGAAAACGCCGACTACCAGTACAACAAGAAGCGGCTGCGCGAGATCGACCGCCGCGTGCGCTATCTGACCAAATGTCTGGAGCAGTTGAAGATCGTCGACTACTCCCCCCAGCAGGAAGGCAAGGTGTTCTTCGGCGCCTGGGTCGAGGTGGAAAACGACGACGGCGATATCAAACGTTTCCGCATCGTCGGCTATGACGAGATTTTTGGCCGGCGGGACTACATCTCCATCGATGCGCCGATGGCCCGGGCCCTGCTGAAAAAACAGGTGGGCGACACCGCCACCGTCAACACCCCGCTGGGCGAGGCGCTGTGGTACGTCAACGCGATCGAATACCCGAAGTAAGATTCGGTTTTTTCCGAACGGCCGCTCCACTGGCATTTTCCGCGCGCAATCCGTATAACTGTCCCCTGTTTATTCACCGTTCCCAACACAGATACCAGACTTATGAATGACCCACTGAGCCGCATTATCGCAACAGAACTGCAGGCCCGGCCGGAGCAAGTTGACTCCGCCATCCGTCTGCTGGATGAAGGTAATACCGTGCCCTTTATTGCACGCTATCGTAAGGAAGTCACCGGGGGCCTGGACGACACCCAACTGCGCCAGCTGGAAACCCGCCTGGGCTATCTGCGTGAACTCGAAGACCGCCGTCAGACCATCCTGAAATCGATCGACGAACAGGGCAAGCTGACCGAGCCGCTGGCGGGGGCGATCAACGCCACGCTGAGCAAAACCGAGCTCGAAGATCTTTACCTGCCGTACAAACCGAAGCGCCGCACCCGCGGGCAGGCTGCCATCGAAGCCGGCCTGGAGCCGTTGGCGGATACCCTGTGGCAGGATCCTCAGCAGCAGCCGGAGCTGCTGGCCGAAAGCTACGTTAACGCCGATAACGGCGTGGCGGACGTGAAAGCCGCCCTCGACGGCGCGCGCTATATCCTGATGGAACGCTTTGCCGAAGACGCCGCCCTGCTGGCCAAGGTGCGCAACTACCTGTGGAAAAACGCCCATCTGGTGTCCAAGGTGGTGGAAGGCAAAGAACAGGAAGGCGCCAAATTCCGCGACTATTTCGATCATCACGAACCTATCGCCCAGGTGCCTTCGCACCGCGCGCTGGCGATGTTCCGCGGCCGCAACGAGGGCGTACTGCAGCTGGCGCTGAATGCCGATCCGCAGTTTGAAGAAGCGCCGCGCGAAAGCCAGGCGGAACAGATCATCATCAACCACCTCGACCTGCGCCTGAACAACGCCCCGGCCGACGCCTGGCGCAAAGCGGTGGTCAACTGGACCTGGCGCATCAAGGTGCTGCTGCACCTGGAAACCGAGCTGATGGGCACGGTGCGTGAGCGCGCGGAAGACGAAGCGATCAACGTCTTCGCCCGCAACATGCAGGATCTGCTGATGGCCGCGCCGGCCGGCATGCGCGCCACCATGGGCCTGGACCCGGGCCTGCGCACCGGGGTGAAGGTCGCCGTGGTGGACGCCACCGGCAAGCTGGTGGCTACCGACACCGTCTACCCGCATACCGGCCAGGCGGCCAAAGCCGCCGCCATCGTCGCGGCGCTGTGCATCAAACATCAGGTAGAGCTGGTCGCCATCGGCAACGGCACCGCCTCACGCGAGACCGAGCGTTTCTACCTCGATCTGCAAAAACAGTTCAGCGAGGTCAAGGCGCAGAAAGTGATCGTCAGCGAAGCGGGCGCCTCGGTGTATTCCGCCTCCGAACTGGCGGCGCTGGAATTCCCCAATCTCGACGTCTCGCTGCGCGGCGCGGTATCCATCGCCCGCCGCCTGCAGGATCCGCTGGCTGAGCTGGTGAAGATCGAGCCGAAATCCATCGGCGTCGGCCAATACCAGCACGACGTCAGCCAAAGCCAGCTGGCCAAGAAGCTGGATTCGGTGGTGGAAGACTGCGTGAACGCCGTCGGCGTCGATCTGAATACCGCCTCGGTGCCGCTGCTGACCCGCGTGGCCGGCCTGACGCGCATGATGGCGCAGAACATCGTCAACTGGCGCGATGAAAACGGCCGCTTCAGCAACCGCGAGCAGCTGCTGAAAGTCAGCCGCCTGGGGCCGAAAGCCTTCGAACAGTGCGCCGGCTTCCTGCGCATCAACCACGGCGACAACCCGCTGGACGCCTCCACCGTTCACCCGGAAACCTACCCGGTGGTGGAACGCATTCTGGCCGCCACCCAGCAGGCGCTGCAGGATTTAATGGGCAATTCGGCGGCGGTGCGCAGCCTGAAGGCCAGCGATTTTATCGACGAAAAGTTCGGTATGCCGACGGTCACCGACATCCTGAAAGAGCTGGAGAAACCGGGCCGCGATCCGCGCCCGGAATTCAAGACCGCCACCTTTGCCGAAGGCGTTGAAACGCTTAACGATCTGCAGCCGGGGATGATCCTGGAGGGGTCGGTCACCAACGTCACCAACTTCGGCGCCTTTGTGGATATCGGCGTGCATCAGGACGGCCTGGTGCACATTTCTTCGCTGGCGGACAAGTTTGTCGAAGATCCGCACAGCGTGGTGAAAGCCGGCGACATCGTCAAAGTGAAGGTGATGGAAGTCGACCTGCAGCGTAAGCGCATCGCGCTGAGCATGCGTCTGGATGAGCAGCCGGGCGAAGGCTCGCCGCGCCGCGGCGGCAACGCATCGGCGCCGGCGCGCGATAACGCCAACCGGTCGCCGGCCAACAAGGCCAAGCCGCGCGCCAGCGCGCCGGCCGGCAACAGCGCCATGGGCGACGCTCTGGCGGCGGCGTTCGGTAAAAAACGCTAACCGGGTTATTCAGGGCGGAGCCTGCTCCGCCCTTGCCGGATAATTATCCGGCGGCTTTTTTTGACCCATCTCAATAAACCGGCATTTTTTTATTACCGCGCTCGGGGCGATAAACCTCTCCTGTTGCCAACCGATAAACGCTTCGCGCCAGCCACTTATTAACACCGCCATTAACACGCCGTTTTCATTTGGTGATTTATGGGCGAAACACAAATGGTTACCGCTCGCATTCAAAGAGTGGAATGTTATTGAATTGCCCTTGGCGCTGATAAAAAAGCGATGAAACTGTCGCCGGCGTTTTCAAATGGGAAAAATTAATTACAATCACGTAACTGATTTAACTCGCCATTCTCATTTGTAGCGCGCCAGCGCCGGTGGTAAAACGGTGCTCAACAAGACAACGCCACGCCCACATGTGATTGTCATAATAATTGGTTACCAATACCCTTACTTTTTATATTGAATGCGATAATGATTCTCACTACTATTGCCTTCTTTATTTACCGCATAACCTTAATGGATGAATGACGCCGCGGGCCCAGCGCGCTCACCGGCCACGCTCAATAATCATCAGCCCGACTCTCATCGGCTCCCGGAAGGTTAACAATATGCATCTTCTGCCTAAACACGCTTATAAGATTGCCGGCTTCTCCAGCGAAATTGGCCCGGCCTATCGCCAGAAACTGTTATCGCTCGGCATGCTGCCCGGCTCCTCATTCGAGGTGGTGCGCGTCGCCCCGCTCGGCGACCCGATAGAAATAAAAACTCGCCGCGTCAGCCTGGTGCTGCGCCGGAAAGATCTGGCCCTGCTGCTGCTCGACGGCCAGGCCTGAGCCCGACCCTTTGCCGGCGCACCGCTGCGTCGGCGCTGTTTCCATTGACTACTATCACGTGGGATTATGAAAAAACTCACCATCGGCTTAATAGGCAATCCGAACTCCGGCAAAACCACGCTGTTCAACCAGCTGACCGGGGCGCGCCAACGGGTCGGCAACTGGGCGGGCGTCACGGTGGAGCGCAAGGAAGGCCACTTCACCACGCCGCAGTCTGAGGTGCGGCTGGTCGATCTGCCGGGCACCTATTCCCTGACCACCATCTCGGAGCAAACCTCGCTCGACGAACAGATCGCCTGCCACTACATCCTCAGCGGCGACGCCGATCTGCTGATCAACGTGGTCGACGCCGCCAACCTGGAGCGCAATCTTTATCTGACGCTGCAGCTGCTGGAGCTGGGCATTCCCTGCATCGTCGCGCTGAACATGCTGGATATCGCCAGGAGCCAGCGCATCGAGATCGACATCGCCGCGCTGTCGGCGCGCCTCGGCTGCCCGGTGGTGCCGATGGTTTCCACCAAGGCCGACGGCATCGGCGTGCTGAAGCAGATGATCGACAACCACGGTTTCAATGAGCTGAAGGCGCTGGTGAACTACCCGCCGCTGCTGCTGGAAGAGGTCGCCACGCTGAGCGACGCCATGCCGCAGCGCCTGCCGACGGAGCAACGCCGCTGGCTGGCGCTGCAGATGCTGGAGGGCGATATCTACAGCCACAGCCTGGCCGGCCCCGCCACCGCGCTGCTGCCGGCGGCCCGGCAGGCGCTGCAACGGCAGCGGCAGGAAGATCCGGCGCTGGTGATCGCCGATGCGCGTTATCAGTCGATCGCCCTCCTGTGCGACGCCGTCAGCAACTCGCAGCAGGCGCTGCCGAACCGCCTGACCGAACTGCTGGATAAGGTGATCCTCAATCGCTGGCTGGGGGTGCCGATCTTTTTGCTGGTGATGTACCTGATGTTCCTGCTGGCGATCAACATCGGCGGCGCGCTGCAGCCGATCTTCGACATCGGCTCGGCGGCGATATTCATTCAGGGCATTCAGTGGCTGGGCTATACCTTGCATTTCCCCGAATGGCTGACCATCTTCCTGGCGCAGGGGGTCGGCGGCGGCATCAACACCGTGCTGCCGCTGGTGCCGCAGATCGGCATGATGTATTTGTTCCTGTCGTTTCTGGAAGACTCGGGCTATATGGCGCGCGCGGCGTTCGTCATGGACCGGCTGATGCAGGCGCTCGGCCTGCCGGGCAAATCCTTCGTGCCCCTGATTGTCGGCTTCGGCTGCAACGTGCCGTCGATCATGGGCGCCCGCACCCTGGATGCCCAGCGCGAGCGGCTGATCACCATCATGATGGCGCCCTTCATGTCGTGCGGCGCTCGCCTGGCGATCTTCGCGGTCTTCGCCGCCGCCTTCTTCGGCCAGGACGGCGCGGGCGTGGTGTTCTCGCTGTACATGCTCGGCATCGTGGTGGCGATCCTCACCGGCCTGGTGCTGAAATACACCATTATGCGCGGCGAAGCCTCGCCGTTCGTCATGGAGCTGCCGGTCTACCACGTGCCGCACCTGAAAAGCCTGCTGCTGCAAACCTGGCAGCGGCTGAAAGGCTTCGTGCTGCGCGCCGGCAAGGTGATCGTGATCGCCAGCATCTTCATCGGCGGCCTGAACAGCTTCTCGTTCAGCGGCCAGCCGGTCGACAACATCAACGACTCCGCGCTGGCCTCGGTCTCGAAGGTGCTGACCCCGCTGCTGCAGCCGATGGGCGTGCACGGCGATAACTGGCAGGCCACCGTCGGCCTGGTGACCGGCGCCATGGCCAAAGAGGTGGTGGTCGGCACCCTGAACACCCTGTACACCGCAGAACAGATCAACAATCAGCCGTTCGACGCCGCCGGCTTTAACCTGCTGGGCCAGCTGGGCGGCGCGCTGCATGACACCTGGCAGGGGCTGAAAGACACCTTCAGCCTGAGCGTGCTCTCCAACCCGATCGAGGCCAGCAAGGGCGACGGCGAAATGGGCGCCAGCTCCATGGGCGTGATGAGCAGCAAATTCGGCTCCGGGATCTCCGCCTACAGCTACCTGATTTTTGTGCTGCTGTATGTGCCCTGCGTCTCGGTGATGGGCGCCATCGCCCGTGAGTCGAGCCGCGGCTGGATGACCTTCTCCATTCTCTGGGGGCTGAACATCGCCTATTCGCTGGCGACGCTGTTCTACCAGACGGCCACCTTCAGCCAACACCCGCGGTACAGCCTGGCGGCGATCCTGACGGTGGTGCTGATCAACCTGCTGATCCTGTTCGGCCTGCGCCGGGCGCGCAGCCGGGTGAGAGTGCGGCTGGGCAACGCCACGCCGGCCGCCTGCTGCCAGGGCCCGCAAGGAAGCTGCCACTGATGGCCGGCCTGCTGCAGGTGCGCGACGCGCTGGCGCTGCACGGCAGCGCGCAGCCGCAGCAGCTCAGCCGCCTGCTGGCGACGCCTCTGCCGCTGGTGCAGGCGATGCTGGAGCGTTTAACGGCGATGGGAAAAGTGGAGCGTATCGAACAGGAGGACGGCGCCTGCCTGAGCGGCAGTTGCAAAAGCTGCCCGCAGGGCCGGGGATGCGGTACGGTAACCTATCGGCTGAAAGCCTGAAATCAGGGGCGCTGCGCGTTGAGCGCCCCTCGCCAATCAATAATTATTGCTTGTCTTTGTACACTTCGGCGATGGCGCTGAACTTGCCGTGCTCACGGCCGGCCAGGATCACGTAGTATTGCCCGCCCTTTTCATCCGCCAGCTTGGACAGCTCTTCTTTGGCGTCCATCGGCGACGTGGTTTCCGCGGTCGTGGTGACCGTGCCGATTTTCTCGTATTTACCCGGATTCTTATCCAGATCTTCCTTGGTCAGCAGGGTTGCCGCCATGGAACTGAAAGACAAGGTACCCACCACCAACGCTGCAACTATCATCTTCAATGATTTCATGACTCTACCTCTCAATGGATAATTTATACGTTATGAAAGCCGTCAAGAATAATGTGCGCTAAAGCAGGCTGCCGTGACATCCTCAGGTCTCGTTGCTTTCCCTGACGAGACCCCTTGCCCAGAGACGAAACGCCAAAGTGAAAAAAGCGCACGCGGCTTTTTCACTTTGCAGCCAACGCATTGACTCACTAAGTATCGAACAGCTTTGTCTTTTATCCACCCGGGGGGCGCTTTTTTTAGCGCCCTATCGTGCTTTTCTCATCAATATTCAATGCGCTGTGATGAACGTTTCGATAATCGACGCAAACGCGTCAGGGTGAGAAATGAAAGGCGCATGGGCGGCTTTGGCGAGGATTTCTGCGGTTGAACGCGGCCAGGCGGCGTCGAGCAGCCCGGCGACCTTGCGCGGCACCAGCCCGTCCAGATAGCCGTAAACGCGCAACAGCGGCAGGTTCAGATCCGCCATCGGCCGGCGCAGATCGGCGGTGCGCAAGATCTCCAGGCCGCCGTTCAATACCTCGACCGTCGGCGTGGGCTGGTTGAGCACCACCGCTTTCAGCTGGCGGGCATCCTGACGGGCGCTTTCGGTGCCCAGCGTCTGCAGGGCCAAAAAGCGCTCGACGGTGCGCTGGAAATCCTGACTCAGCTGATGCTGAAAGCCGCTCAACACCTCAGGGCGGATCCCCGGCCAGTCGTCGCGGGCGGCAAAGCACGGTGAAGAGGCGACGGTGATTAACCCGCTCGCCCGCTGCGGCCGCGTCAGCGCAATCTGGCTGGCCACCAGCCCGCCGAGCGACCAGCCAAGCCACCAGGCCTGCGGCGGCGCGGCGGCGAGCACCGTCTCCGCCATCTGTTCGAGCGACATGGCGCCAAACCCCTGGCTGCGCCCATAGCCCGGCAGATCGACCAGGTGCAGGCGAAAATGCGGCGTCAGCCGCTCCAGCATGCAACCCCACACTTCGGCATTCAAACCCCAGCCGTGCAGCAGCACAAGATCGCGCTCGCCTTCGCCCACTGTTTGCCAGTACAACGCTGTCATCGGTTAATGTCCTTTGAAATTCATCCGTTACCGGGCCCCTATGCTAGCAATCCGCAGCCGCTGTTGGCTATGCCGACAACCCTTAGTGTTTATCCGCCACGGCATCTGCAGCTGCTGCCTGCGCCATTTGCCGGCCAGACCCCGCTGCTGCCCGCGCTGCGGTCTGCCCGCCGGCAGCACCCTGCTGCCCTGCGGCCGCTGCCTGCAACGGCCGCCGCTCTGGCAACGCCTGGTGTCCGCCGGCGACTATATTGCCCCGCTCAGCCAACTGGTGAAAAGGTTCAAATTCCAGCAGGCGCCCGAACTGGCGCCGACGCTGGCGCGCCTGATCCTGCTGAGCTGGCTGCAGGCGCGCAGAGAGCAGTATCTGAACAGACCCGACCTGATTTTAGCGGTACCCTTACAGGCTAAACGCTGCTGGCGGCGCGGCTATAATCAGAGCGATCTGTTGGCCAGGCCGCTGGCGCGCTGGCTGGGCTGCGCCTACCGCCCGGCGGCGCTGCGGCGGGTGCGCAAAACCGCCCTGCAGCAGCGGCTGAGCGCCGGCGCGCGGCGGCGCAATCTGCGCAATGCGTTTGCCTGTGACGAAGCCGTCGCCGGCCGACATATCGCGCTGCTGGATGATGTGGTGACGACCGGCAGCACCGTGGCGGAAATCGCTGCGCTGTTGCATCGGCAAGGCGCCGCGTCGCTACAGATATGGTGCGTCTGCCGCACGTTGTAGTGCCACGGCAATGGGCGTATTATAACCGACTATAGAAGTCAATTATTGAGCTAATGCTATGATTCGTATAACAGATGCTGCACAGGAACACTTTGCCAAACTGCTGGCAAATCAAGAAGAAGGCACCCAAATCCGCGTGTTCGTGATCAACCCGGGCACGCCGACGGCCGAATGCGGTGTCTCTTATTGCCCGCCGGATGCGGTAGAAGCGACAGACACCGAGCTGAAGTTCGAAAAGCTGTCCGCCTATGTCGATGAGCTGAGCGCGCCGTATCTGGACGACGCCGAAATCGACTTCGTGACCGATCAGCTGGGTTCGCAACTGACGCTGAAGGCGCCTAACGCCAAAATGCGCAAGGTAGACGACAACGCGCCGCTGATGGAGCGTGTCGAATACGTGCTGCAATCGCAGATCAACCCGCAGCTGGCCGGCCACGGCGGCCGCGTGACGCTGATGGAGATCACCGACGACAACCTGGCTATTCTGCAGTTCGGCGGCGGTTGCAACGGCTGCTCCATGGTCGACGTGACGCTGAAAGAAGGGATCGAGAAAGAGCTGCTGCAGAAGTTCCCGGAGCTGAAAGGCGTGCGCGATCTGACCGAGCACCAGCGCGGCGAGCACTCTTACTACTGATCCCCTTCTTACTTGAAGTTGCAGCTAGGCGGCAACTCCAATGAATTCGGGCCCCATCGTTTGGATAGGGCCCGGGTTGTTATCCTGCGCCTTGATACCGCGACACCTCGTCGTCACCCCACCGACACCTTGCGTCGCCGCTTGTCCAAATCCTTCAGCAGGCGATTGATCCGCGGATCGGCGAACATCTCCTCCAGCGTATGGGTCAGCTTGCGCCGCCAGTTCGGGTACTGATCGCTGGTGCCGGGAATGTTGACCGGGCCGGCCATGTCCAGCCAGTCTTCCGGCTGCAGGCCGAGCAAGGCGCTGGCGCTGTCGGCGACGTAGCGTTGCAGCCCCCGGTTGAGCAGCGGGCTCATGCCGAGCAGCGCCGCCTTCTTGCCCACCTTTTGCGGCACGCAGCCGTAATGATGCAGCCCGTCCAGCAGCCCCTGCTTGGCGCGCTCGCGATCGGCGAACAGCGCCTGCAGGATCTCGGCATCCGGGTACAGCCCCAGCTGGTTGCCGAGCGTCAGATCGCCGCTTTGCCAATAGCCGCGCAGCGTCGGCAGGTCATGGGTGGTAATGGTCGCCATCGCCTGCACCGGGTAAGCCTGCGGCGCACGGAAACGGTTCTCCGCGTCGCGCTCGAAATACAACACCTTGTAAGAATAAACGCCGCTGTCGCGCAGCTTGCCGACGATCTCCACCGGCACGGTGCCGAGATCCTCGCCGATCACCATGCAACGGTGCCGCTGGCTTTCCAGCGCCAGCACCGCCAGCAGGTCATCCACCGGATATTTGACGTAGGCGCCGTGGTCCGCCGTTTCACCGTAGGGGATCCACCACAGGCGCAGCAACGCCATCACGTGATCGATGCGCAGCGCGCCGCAGCTGGTCATGTTGGCGCGCAGCAGGTCGATAAACGGCTGGTAGCCGCGCGCCGCCATCACGTGCGGATCCATCGGCGGCAGCCCCCAGTTTTGTCCCAGCGGCCCCAAGATGTCCGGCGGCGCGCCGACCGAGGCCTTCAGGCAGTACAGCTCGCGATCGCACCAGGTTTCCGCGCCGCCTTCCGCCACCCCGACCGCCAAATCGCGGTACAGGCCAATCGGCATCTGCTGCTGCCGGCTTTGGCTGAAACACTCGGCGAACTGGCTGGCCGCCAGCCACTGCAGCCACAGGTAGAAGCGCACCTGATCCCGATGCTCCCGGCAAAACTGCTGCACCGCGGCCCCATCGCCCTGACGGTACCGTTCCGGCCAGGCCGGCCAGCCCCACAGGCTGCTGTCCTGCGCCGCCAGATGGGCATGCAGCGCATCGAAGACCGCCTGCCGGTACAGGCTGTCGCCGCCTTCGGCAACGAATTGCTCAAACGCCTGGCGCTGCGGGTCGCCCGCTTTGCGCGCCTGGAAAACCGGGAACGCCAGCGTCAGCGCCGCCAGCTTCAGCTGCGTTACCGCGCCGTAGTCCACCCAATCGGCGGCGCGCGCCTTGGCCAGCCGCTTTTGCGTCGCCGGCTTGCGCCACCACTGCTGGGCGGCCTGGCTATGCCGGAAATCCTCCACCGCGTCGACGTCGATATACACCAGGTTCAGCCAGCGGCGCGATGACGGGCTGTACGGGCTGGCGCTTTCCGGGTTAGCCGGATACAGCGCATGGATCGGGTTCAGGCCGACAAAGGCGCCGCCGCGTTCGCCGACCTGCTCCACCATCAGCCGCAGGTCGCCGAAATCGCCGATGCCCCAGTTGCGGTCGGAACGCAGCGTATAGAGCTGGACGCAGGCGCCCCACAGCTTTTTGCCGGTCAGCAGCGCGTCCGGTTCAAAGCAGCGTTTGGGCGCGACGATCAGCCGGCACGGCCACTGCCGCTGCCCCTGGCTTAGCGTCAACTGGTGATAGCCCGCCGGCAGGTCACCGGGCAGCGTCAGGGTTTTGCGCGCGTGGGCTTTCCCCTGCCGGCGCCCGCCGTCTTCCTGCTGCAGCGTCCACAAATATTCGCCCTCACCGCCCAGCGGCAGCGCCATCGGCGCCCCCTGATAAAACACCTTTACCGGCGGCAACGGCGTCGACGGCATTGCCGCCGTCGCGCCGTCGCGGCCCATCGCCGCCAGCAGCTTGCGCTTGGTGTCCAGCGGGCTCGCCTGCGGCTTGCCGTGGGCATTGATGTAGTCGGCAGCGATACCCGCCTGCGCGGCCGCCTGATCGATACGCTTGCGATCCATTCGCTCTCCTTAACGTTTGGCTTGCCAAATGCGCTGCTGGTAGTCGCGAATCGAACGATCCGAACTGAACATGCCGACGCGCGCGGTGTTGAGGATGGTGCGGCGCGTCCATTCGTCCTGGTTGCGATACAGCTCGTCTACCCGGCGTTGCGCCTGGCAGTACGAAGCGAAGTCGGCCAGCACCAGGTACGGGTCGCCGCCTTCCAGCAGGCTGTGCAGCATCATGTCGAACGCGTGCTTGTCGCCGTGGCTGAAAGCGCCGCTCGCCAGCTCGTCCAGGATCGCTTTCAGGTGCTTGTCTTTCTTGCGGTAGCTGAGCGGGTCATACCCCTGCGCCAGCAGCGCCTTCACCTGTTCGACGGTGTTGCCGAAGATGAAGATGTTGTCTTCGCCCACCTGTTCGGCAATCTCGACGTTGGCGCCGTCCAGCGTGCCGACGGTCAGCGCGCCGTTCAGCGCCAGCTTCATGTTGCCGGTGCCGGAGGCCTCTTTGCCTGCGGTGGAGATCTGCTCGGAAATATCCGCCGCCGGGATCATCAATTCGGCCACGGACACCCGGTAGTCGGGGATAAACGCCACCTTCAGCCGATCCCTCACCAGCGGATCGTTATTGATTTTCTCCGCCGCCTGATTGATGGCGTAAATGATGTTCTTCGCCAGGTAGTAGCCCGGCGCCGCCTTGGCGCCGAACAGGAATACGCGCGGCACGATGTCGAGGTTCGGGTTGTCGCGCAGTTGGCGATACAGCGACAGAATATGCAGCAGGTTCAGGTGCTGGCGTTTGTATTCGTGCAGGCGTTTGATCTGCACGTCGAAGATGGCGTCCGGGTTGAGCGTCAGCCCCATTACGCCGTGCACGTAGTTGGCCAGCGCCACCTTGTTGTCGCGCTTGATCTGCCGGTAGCGCTGGCGGAAAGCCGCGTCGTCGGCGTATTTCTCCAGCCCTTTCAGCGCGTCGAGATCGTTGGCCCACTCCACCTTCAGGGTTTGGTCGATCAGGCCGGACAGCGCCGAGTTGCACTGCTTAAGCCAGCGGCGCGGCGTGATGCCGTTGGTGACGTTATGGAATTTGTTCGGCCACAGCCGGTGATATTCCGGGAACAGATCCTTCACCACCAGATCCGAGTGCAGCTGCGCCACGCCGTTGACCGCGAAACCGCTGACCACGCACAGGTTGGCCATGCGCACCTGCTTGTCGTAGTGCACCGCCAGCTTGGCCCATACCGCCTCGTCGCCCGGCCAGTGCCGCTCCACCAACTTTTTGAAGTTGGCGTTAATCTGTTTGATGATCGAGAAATGGCGCGGCAACAGGCTGCGCACCAGCTTCTCGTCCCAGCACTCCAGCGCTTCCGGCATCAGGGTATGGTTGGTGTAGGCGAAGGTGTTGCTGGTGACAGCCCAGGCCGCGTCCCAGTCCAGCTGATGCTCATCCAGCAGGATGCGCAGCATTTCCGGAATGGCGATGGTCGGGTGGGTGTCGTTCAGCTGGATCACTTCGTACTTCGGCAGGTCTTCAATCCTGCGCCCGGCCTGATGATGCTTGCGCAGGATATCCGCCACCGAGCAGGCGCACTGGAAATACTGCTGCATCAGGCGCAGGCGTTTGCCGGCCTGATGGTTATCGTTCGGATACAGCACCTTGGTCAACCTGGCGGCCTCGACGCCCTGCTTCTCAGCCTGCAGGAACTTGCCGTCGTTGAAATCGCCGAGATCAAACGGCTGCCGGTGAGTCGCCTGCCACAGGCGCAGCGGCTGGGTCACGCCGTTGCGAAAGCCCAGCACCGGCAGATCCCAGGCTTCGCCGCGCAGGGTGAACGCCGGGCGCCACAGCTCGCGGCCGTCGGCCTGTTTTTCCAGCTTGCCGCCGATGCCCACGTCCACCGCCAGCGCGGCGTTGTGACGGAACCAGGGGTAGCTTTCGCGCTGCCAGTTGTCCGGCGCCTCCTGCTGCTGGCCGCCGCTGAACGATTGGCGGAACAGCCCATACTGATAGTTCAGCCCGTAGCCGGTGGCCGGCTGCTCCACCGTCGCCATCGAATCGAGGAAACAGGCCGCCAAACGCCCCAGCCCGCCGTTGCCCAACGCCGGGTCGGTTTCCTGCTCCAGCAGGTCCGCCAGCTTGACGTCCTGCTCCGCCAGCGCCTGTTCAACGGTGTCGTACCAGCCCAGGTTGATCAGGTTGTTCGCCGTCAGGCGGCCGATCAGAAACTCCATCGAGATGTAGTTCACATGGCGCAGCGGCCTGGCGTCGTTGCGCGGCGCCGGCTGCGCGGCCAGCTGTTCGGCCAGCGCGCGGCTTACCGCTTCCCACCATTGGTGCCGGGTCATCTGTTGTGCGGAACTGAGGCCGAACCGTTGCCACTGACGGGTCAGTGCCGCCAGAAAAGCATCCTTCTTGAGCGTAGGCTGTGACATAAGAAAAACTCTCTATCCAGTAAGTGGGTCGTCAAATTGCCGTTATCGTGCCGGGGAGAAACCCGGACGGCATCATCCCGCCTGAGGATTAGCTGGGGAGGAGGATTGGGGCGTAGCTGGAATTGTGATCTCAGGCACTTTTTGACTCCCTTGCACCGATGCAAAAAAGCCCACCGCCGGGCGCGGCGAGCACTGAGAACGCTGTTCCTGACGTTAGCACAGTTATTCGCACTGCTGAAGTTTTGTCCATGGCGGGAAATGCGATCCCGGGCGATAGCGCGGCGAGCCGGCGCTAAACGTAAAAAAGTGTGATCGATAGCAATTTAACTCCAAGCCAATGCGGAAGCTTGTTGCAATACGTTTAACGTTGTCAGAAGTTAGGAGGGCTATTAATTACGAGCCATAAAATAATTAGCTCCACTCCGATCCCGGCGGGAGTCGCGATGATATGAACTCCTTCGGGCTGGCCTTAGGCGGCGGGAACCGCGATTTTTACCCTGGAATACTATGCTGATCCCATCAAAACTGAGCCGCCCGGTACGGCTGCAAAATACCGTGATCCGCGATCGCCTGTTGGCCAAGCTGGCCAGCGCGGGCAACTATCGCCTGACACTGGTCAATTGCCCGGCGGGATACGGAAAAACCACGCTGGTCGCCCAGTGGGCGGCCGGGAAAACCGACCTCGGCTGGTATTCGCTGGACGAAAGCGACAACCAGCCGGAACGCTTCGCCAGCTATCTGATCGCCGCGCTGCAGCAGGCCAGCGGCGGCCACTGCGTGAAGAGCGAGGCGCTGAGCCAGAAGCATCAGTACGCCAGCCTGTCGGCGCTGTTCGCCCAGCTGTTTATCGAACTGTCCGACTGGCACCAGCCGCTGTACCTGGTGATTGACGACTACCATCTGATCACCAACGACGCCATCCACGAAGCGATGCGATTTTTCCTGCGCCATCAGCCGGAAAACCTGACGCTGCTCCTGCTGTCGCGCACCCTACCGCCGCTCGGCATCGCCAACCTGCGGGTGCGCGATCAGCTGCTGGAAATGGGCACGCAGCAGTTGGCGTTCAATCACCAGGAAGCCAAGCAGTTCTTCGATTGCCGGCTGGCCGCGCCGCTGGAGCAGCACGACAGCAGCCGCCTGTGCGATGAGGTCGAAGGCTGGGCCACCGCCCTGCAGCTGATTGCGCTGTCGGCCCGTCAGTCCGCCTCTTCCGCCCAGCTGTCGGCCAAGCGGCTGGCGGGGCTGAACGCCAGCCATCTGTCGGACTACCTGGTGGACGAGGTGCTGGATCGCGTCGACGCCGAGGCGCGCGCCTTCCTGCTGCGCTGCTCGGTGCTGCGTTCGATGAACGACGCGCTGATCGTCCGCCTGACCGGCGAAGACAACGGCCAGCAGCGGCTGGAAGAGCTGGAGCGCCAGGGGCTGTTTATCCACCGCATGGACGACACCGGCGAATGGTTCTGTTTCCACCCGCTGTTCGCCACCTTCCTGCGCCAACGCTGCCAGTGGGAGCTGGCGCTGGAGCTGCCGGGGCTGCATCGCGCCGCCGCCGAAGGCTGGCTGGCGCTGGGCTATCCGACCGAGGCCATCCACCATGCGCTGGCGGCCAGCGACGTCAGCATGCTGCGCGACATCCTGCAACAGCACGCCTGGTCGCTGTTCCACCACAGCGAGCTGGCCCTGCTGGAAGAGTGCCTCAACGCCCTGCCGTATGAGTGCCTGATCCTAAATCCCAAGCTGGCGCTGCTGCAGGCCTGGCTGGCGCAGAGCCAGCACCGCTACGGCGAAGTGAATACCCTGCTCGAGCGCGCCGAACGAACGATGCGCGAGCAGAAGGTTGAAGTCGATCAGACGCTGCACGCCGAATTCGACGCCCTGCGCGCCCAGGTGGCGATCAACGCCGGCAAGCCGGAAGAAGCCGAGCGTCTGGCGACCGAAGCGCTGAAGTTCCTGCCGCTGTCCAGCTATTACAGCCGCATCGTCGCCACCTCGGTGACCGGCGAAGTGCATCACTGCAAAGGCGAGCTGGCGCGCGCGCTGCCGATGATGCAGCAGACCGAACAGATGGCGCGCCGCCACCAGACTTACCACTACGGGCTGTGGGCGCTGCTGCAGCAGAGCGAGATCCTGATCGCCCAGGGCTTTCTGCAGGCGGCCTACGAAACCCAGGACAAGGCGTTCGAGCTGGTGCGCGAGCAGCACCTGGAGCAGCTGCCGATGCACGAGTTCCTGCTGCGCATCCGCGCGCAGATCCTGTGGTCGTGGTCGCGGCTGGACGAAGCCGAAGACGCCGCGCGCGCCGGCCTGAAGATCCTCGCCAACTACCAGCCGCAGCAGCAGCTGCAGTGCATCGCCATGCTGGCCAAGTGTTCGCTGGCGCGCGGCGATCTGGACAACGCCAACGCCCATCTGCAGCGCTGCGAAGCGCTGTTGCACGGCGCGCAATACCACCGCGACTGGCTGACCAATACCGACAAATCGCGGGTGATCCACTGGCAGATGACCGGCGACGCCGCCGCCGCCGCCCAATGGCTGCGGCAGACCGAAAAGCCCGGCATGGCGGACAACCATTTTACCCAGGGCCAATGGCGCAATATCGCCCGGGTGCAAATCCTGCTCGGCCAGCATGACGAGGCCGGAGTGGTGCTGGACGAACTGAACGACAACGCCCGCCGGCTGCGGTTGATGAGCGATCTCAACCGCAACCTGCTGCTCAGCAACCAGCTGTACTGGCAACAGGATCGCAAAGGCGAAGCGCAGCAGGCGCTGATCGAGGCGCTGTCGCTGGCGAATCGCACCGGTTTTATCAGCCACTTCGTTATCGAGGGCGAGGCGATGGCGCAGCAGCTGCGCCAGCTGATCCAGCTCAATACGCTGCCGGAGCTGGAGCAGCATCGCGCCCAGCGCATTCTGCGCGACATCAACCAGCATCACCGGCATAAATTCGCCCATTTTGACGAGAACTTCGTCGATAAGCTGCTGACTCACCCGCAGGTGCCGGAGCTTATTCGCACCAGCCCGCTGACCCAGCGCGAATGGCAGGTGCTGGGGCTGATCTATTCCGGCTACAGCAATGACCAGATCGCCGGCGAGCTGGACGTGGCGGCCACCACCATCAAAACCCATATCCGCAATCTGTACCAGAAGCTGGGGGTCGCCCATCGACAGGAAGCGGTGCAGCAGGCGCAGCAATTGCTGAAAATGATGGGGTACGGCGCCTAAAAACCACAACCTTGCTCTGGTCTTAATTGCCGCAGAGTTGGTTACAATACCGGCGTCCCCCAATCTACGAGGCAGTCAGCAGTATGGAACAGTTTGAAGCGATCAACGTTGAGCAGGCGCACAGCCGTTGGCAAGACGGCAGCGCCGCCCTGGTCGACATCCGCGATCCGCAAAGTTTTGAAGCCGGGCATACGCCGGGCGCCTTCCACCTCACCAACGCCAGCCTGCCGGCGTTCATGCAGCAGAACGATTTCGATCGCCCGGTGATGGTGATGTGCTACCACGGCAACAGCAGCCGCAGCGCGGCGCAATACCTGTTGCATCAAGGGTTTGACGCGGTATACAGCATCGACGGCGGCTTCGAGGCCTGGGCGCGCCAGTACCCGCAGGACGTTGAAACCTCCGCCTAATTTGGCCCGCCGATCGCCGGCGGGTTGCTTTTCTTCGCCGTCGGCCGGCGTTTTTACTGTTTTTCACCGATCCCTTGTTTGCGCTCAGGATTTCGACGCTATAATCGGCCGTCTGGGCCGTCGACGCCAAAGCGGCGGCTAAAATCATTCACTTAGACGGAAGAGCAATGGTTAGAGTAATCGCCGTATCCAACCCGCGCCTGGCGCTGGCCTTTGTCGACTATATGGCGACCCAGGGCATCCGGCTTGAGCTGCGCAACAGCGGCGAGGCGGCCGAAATCTGGCTGGCGGACGACAGCCGGCTGGAGCAGGTGCAACATGAGCTGCAGCAGTTTTTGGTCGATCCGCTTAACCGCCGCTACCAGGCCGCCAGCTGGCAGACCGGCCATACCGACGCCGGCCTGCACTACCAGAGCGAATCCTATCTGCACACCTTGCGCAGCAAGGCCGGGCCGCTGACGCTGAGCGTGATGGCGCTGTGCATTGCGGTGTATATCCTGATGCAGCTGCTCGGCGACGACGTGGTGATGTACTGGCTGTCATGGCCGCAGGACAGCAGCCAATACCTGCAGCTGTGGCGCTGGGTCAGCCATGCGTTTCTGCACTTCTCGCTGCTGCACATCGTCTTCAACCTGCTGTGGTGGTGGTACCTCGGCGGCCCGATGGAAAAACGCCTCGGCGCCGGCAAGCTGTTCGTGCTGGCGGTGGTGTCGGCGTTTTTCAGCGGCTGGGCGCAATCGCTGTTCAGCGGCGCGCTGTTCGGCGGCCTGTCCGGCGTGGTCTACGCGCTGATGGGCTACGCGTGGCTCTCGGGCGAACGCGCGCCGGAGCGCGGCCTGATGCTGCCGCGCGGCCTGATGGTGTTTTCGGTGCTGTGGCTGGTGGCCGGATATTTCGATATTTTAGGAATGTCGATCGCCAACGCGGCACACGTGGCCGGTTTAGTGTTAGGGTTATTGATGGCATTTTGGGACACGCGTCATCGCGCGCACAACGAACAATAACAGCCAGGACCTATGCCCACCGCAGGGTATACCGGGCGTTTTAGGGGATTATCGTGAAGCAAACACAGCGTCATGACGCAATTATCGAGCTGGTGCGCCTGCAGGGTTATGTCAGTACCGAAGAGCTGGTGGAACATTTTGACGTCAGCCCGCAAACCATTCGCCGCGATTTGAATGACCTGGCCGATCAGAACAAGATCCAGCGCCACCACGGCGGCGCCGCGCTGCCCTCCAGCTCGGTCAACGCCGCCTATAACGATCGCAAGGTAATGTGGTCGGAAGAGAAAGCCCGCATCGCCCAGCGCGTCGCCAGCCAGATCCCGGACGGCGCCACGCTGTTTATCGATATCGGTACCACGCCGGAAGCGGTGGCCCACGCATTGATGAACCACAAGAATCTGCGCGTGGTGACCAACAACCTGAACGTCGCCACCCTGCTGACCGCCAAGGAAGACTTCCGTCTGATCCTGGCCGGCGGTGAAGTGCGCACCCGCGACGGCGGCATCATGGGTGAAGCCACGCTGGATTTCATCTCCCAGTTCCGGCTCGATTACGGCATTCTCGGCATCAGCGGCATCGACATGGACGGCTCGCTGCTCGAATTCGACTATCACGAAGTGCGCACCAAACGCGCAATTATCGAAAATTCCCGCTGCGTCATGCTGGTGACCGACCACTCCAAATTCGGCCGCAACGCCATGGTCAACCTGGGCAACATGAACCTGATCGACTACCTGTTCACCGACCAACTGCCGCCGCCCAGCGTGATGAAAATCATCGAACAGTACGACGTGCAGCTGGAGCTGTGCTGAGCCGGCCCCAACGCGTTCACTCCCCCGGGGCGCCGCCCGCCGCGCCCGTTTAACGCCTGCTTTTTCGCTGGGTTCAGCCTGCTGAACCCGCACTCGCCCGCGTCCATATCCCTCCTTTTTGTATAACTACTACCGGCAAACTGTTAGCTCTATCACGCCTAAATGTTTTTGTTTGGTTAAGTCTTGGCTTGTTTGTTGGTTTTTGATTACAATCATGAGCGAAAACGAACATGAAAGAGCTATTTCGAACATCTGGAGGAAGATGACGTGGAAACCAAAGACTTGATCGTTATCGGTGGCGGCATCAACGGTGCCGGCATCGCGGCGGATGCTGCCGGGCGCGGGCTATCGGTACTGCTACTGGAAGCGCAAGACTTGGCCTGTGCTACGTCTTCCGCCAGTTCCAAACTGATCCACGGCGGCCTGCGCTACCTGGAACACTATGAATTCCGTCTGGTGAGCGAAGCGCTGGCCGAACGCGAAGTGCTGCTGAAGTTGGCGCCGCACATCGCGTTCCCGATGCGTTTCCGCCTGCCGCATCAGCCGCACCTGCGTCCGGCCTGGATGATCCGCATCGGCCTGTTCCTGTACGATCACCTGGGCAAACGCACCAGCCTGCCGGGCAGCAAGAGTTTGCGCTTTGGACCAGAATCGGTGCTGAAGCCTGAACTGAAGCGCGGTTTCGAATATTCTGACTGCTGGGTCGACGACGCTCGCCTGGTGGTGCTGAACGCGCAGGAAGTGGAAAAACGCGGCGGCGAAGTGCGCACCCGCACCAAAGTCACCCGCGCATGGCGTGAAAACGGCCTGTGGATGGTGGAAGCGGTCGATATCGACAGCGGCAAAACCTTCACCTGGCGCGCCAAGGGCCTGGTGAACGCCACCGGCCCATGGGTGAAGAATTTCTTCGACGACGGCCTGAAGCTGAAATCGCCTTACGGCATCCGCCTGATCAAAGGCAGCCACATCGTGGTGCCGCGCGTGCATGACCAGCCGCAGTCCTACATTCTGCAGAACGAAGACCACCGCATCGTGTTCGTGATCCCGTGGAACGACGAGTTCTCCATCATCGGCACCACCGACGTGGAATACCACGGCGATCCGAAAGATGTGAAGATCGACGAGAACGAAATCAACTACCTGCTGAAGGTGTACAACGATCACTTCAAGAAGCAGCTGGGCCGCGACGATATCGTCTGGACCTACTCCGGCGTGCGTCCGCTGTGTGACGACGAGTCCGATTCGCCGCAGGCGGTGACCCGCGATTACACCCTGGACGTGCACGACGAGCAGGGCAAGGCGCCGCTGCTGTCGGTGTTCGGCGGCAAGCTGACCACCTACCGCAAGCTGGCTGAGCACGCGATGGAGAAGCTGGCGCACTACTACCCTGGCTGCGGCCCGGCGTGGACCAAAAACGGTTCGCTGCCCGGCGGCGACATCGGTGGCGATCGCGACGCCTACGCCGCCAGGCTGCGCCGCGAGCACGGCTGGTTGCCGGAATCCCTGGCGCGCCGCTATGCCCGCACCTACGGCAGCCACAGCGAGCTGATCCTGGCCGGCGCCAACGCCCTCAGCGATTTGGGTGAAGAGTTCGGCCACGGCCTGTACGAAGCCGAGCTGCGCTACCTGATCGAGAAAGAGTGGGTGGTGGAGCTGGACGACGCCATCTGGCGCCGCACCAAGCTGGGCATGTGGCTGGACGACGCGCAGCAGGCGCGGGTGAAGGCCTGGCTGGCGCAACACGCGAAAGCGAAAGCGCTGTCGCTGGCTTCCTGAGCCAACGCATAAGGAAAAGGCCGCTTGCGCGTAATGCCAGTCAGTTAAGCCTGACTGGCATTTTTTTATCCAATTTCTGTACGCTCCGTGCAGGCGGAATTGCCGTAAATACCCTGCATTTCTCTGCTACCGCAATGTACGGCAATTGGAGGGGCCGAAGGCGCGGCCCCTCCACCCGCGCCTTCGCTTAACACCGTCTGTCCGCTGCGCGGATACCCTCGCCGCGCCTGCGTTGTCGGGCGGGTCGGCTACGACAAACGTCCCTGTTAGTCTCGCCTCAACCGGCCTTCCCTGGCCGGTTGCCCCTGACAACGCCGTCTTGCTCGGCAGCCGGCGATGCGCGCCCAAGGTCAACACCCGAATCTGCAGCCACCGGGCAACTTGTCCCCTCCGTTTGATATTGCGTTATGGAAGACAGTGAAAATGATGGGATGAGCACGATGTTAGGCGCCCTTGAAGACGCCGAACGCAGGAGCGGCGCATAGGCGAAACCGCCAAGGACGGCGGTTTCAGGCGAGACAGGCAGGGACGCCTGTCGTAGCCGGCCGTGATGCGACGGGACGGAGGGAGGACAAATCTGTCAGGAACAGATTTGAACGCTGCTTGCAGCGGCCCCGAAGGGGCGAGGCCCAAGGATGGGCCGAGTAACGTTGGCACAGCCAACCGTCTGATAGGCCGAAGGCGCGGGTTGCAAGGGACCGCGCCCACGGTCCCTTGCTCGGTCGAGGCGCGTGATCCTCATGGCGCATCTCCCCTTTATCGACCGAAAATTTCACGGACGCCTGCAGAAAACGCTAACTGACAAGCATTACCGCTTGCGCGGCCTTTTTTATTACAGCTTGATCGGCTTGATGTGCCAGATTTCGTCCGCGTATTCCTGAATGGTGCGGTCGGAAGAGAAGTAGCCCATGTTGGCGATGTTCAGCACCGCCCGCCGCGTCCAGTCATCCTGATTGCGGTACACCTCATCCACCTTGTCCTGCGTGTCCACATAGCTGCGGTAGTCCGCCAGCAGCTGGTAGTGATCGCCCAGGTTCACCAGCGAGTCGAACAGGTTGCTGTAGCGCTTCGGTTCTTCCGGGCTGAACGCCCCGGTGGCGATTTGGGTCAGCGCCTGATGCAGCTCCGGATCCTGCTCATAGTAAAGATGCGGGTTGTAACCGTTGCGGCGCAGCGCCTCCACCTGTTCGGCGGTGTTGCCGAAGATAAAGATGTTCTCCTCCCCCACGTGTTCCAGCATCTCGACGTTGGCGCCGTCCAGCGTGCCGATGGTCAGCGCGCCGTTCAGGGCGAACTTCATATTGCTGGTGCCGGAAGCCTCGGTGCCCGCCAGCGAGATCTGTTCGGAGAGATCCGCCGCCGGAATGATGATCTGCGCCAGGCTGACGCCGTAGTTGGGAATAAACACCACCTTCAGCTGGGTATGCACCCGCGGATCGTTATTGATCACCTTGGCCACGTCGTTGATCAACCGAATGATCTGCTTGGCGGCGTAGTATGCCGAGGCCGCCTTGCCGGCGAAGATCACCACCCGCGGCACCCGTTCGATTTCCGGCTCCTGCAGCAGGCGGTTGTACAGCGTGATCACGTGCAGCACGTTGAGCAGCTGTCGCTTGTACTCGTGGATGCGCTTGATCTGCACGTCGAACAGCGCGTCCGGATTGACCACCACGTTGAGCGTCTTGGCGATATAGGCCGCCAGCCGCTCCTTGTTCTGCCGCTTGGCGGCCTGCACCGCCTGCAGGAAGCTCGGGTAGTCGACGTTGGCCTTGATTTCGCTCAGCTGGCTGAGATCGGTGCGCCAGGTCTGGCCGATGCTGTCGTCCAGCACCGCCGCCAGCGGCCGGTTGGCCAGCCCCAGCCAGCGGCGCGGCGTTACGCCGTTGGTTTTATTGCAGAAACGATTGGGGAACAGCCGGGCGAAGTCGGCGAACAGCGACTGCACCATCAGCTCGGAATGCAGGGCGGACACACCGTTGACCTTGTGGCTGGCCACTACCGCCAGCCACGCCATGCGCACCCGCCGGCCGTTGGTTTCGTCGATGATCGACACCCGCGCCAGCAGATCGTTGTCGCCCGGCGCCACCTCCTGCACCTGCTTGAGGAAGTGGTCGTTGATCTCGAAAATCAGCTGCAGGTGACGCGGCAAAATGCGGCCGATCATGTCCAGCGGCCAGGTCTCCAGCGCCTCGCTCATCAGCGTGTGGTTGGTGTAAGAGAACACCTGCTCCACCACCGCCCAGGCGTCGAGCCAGCTGAACTTGTGTTCGTCGATCAGCCGGTGCATCAGCTCCGGAATCGACAGCACCGGGTGCGTGTCATTGAGGTGAATGGCGATCTTGTCCGCCAGGTTGTCGAAGGTCTTGTGCATCGTCCAGTGGCGGTTGAGGATATCCTGCACCGTGGCCGACACCAGGAAATACTCCTGCCGCAGCCGCAGCTCGCGCCCGGAATAGGTCGAGTCGTCCGGGTACAGCACGCGCGATACGTTTTCCGAGTGGTTTTTATCCTCAACCGCCGCAAAGTAGTCGCCCTGATTGAATTTGCCCAGGTTGATTTCGTTACTGGCCTGCGCGCTCCACAGCCGCAGGGTATTGGTCGCGTCGGTGTCGAAGCCGGGGATCACCTGATCGTAAGCGATGGCCACCACCTCCTCGGTTTCCAGCCAGCGCGCCTTGGCGCCCTCCAGCTGCACCCGGCCGCCGAAGCGCACCTTGTAGCGGGTGTTATGGCGCGGAAACTCCCAGGGGTTGCCGTACTCCAGCCAATAATCCGGCGATTCCATCTGCTGGCCGTTGACGATGTTCTGCTTGAACATGCCGTATTCGTAGCGAATGCCATAACCGCGCCCCGGCAGCGCCAGCGTGGCCAGCGAATCGAGGAAGCAGGCGGCCAATCGGCCCAGGCCGCCGTTGCCGAGGCCGGGATCGTTCTCCTCTTCCAGCAGCTCGGCCAGGCTCAGCCCCATCTCGTTCAGCGCGTCGTCGATATCCTGATAAATGCCCATCGACAACAGCGCGTTCGACAGGGTGCGGCCAATCAGAAATTCCATCGACAGGTAATACACCTGCCGCACATCCTGTGACAGCTGGGCGCGGTTGGAACGCAGCCAGCGCTCCACCATGCGGTCGCGCACCGCGAACAGCACGGCGTTCAGCCAGTCATGCTGATTGGCGATGGCCGGGTCCTTGCCGACGATGAACATCAGCTTGTAGGCGATGGAGTGTTTCAGCGCTTCAACACTGACCGTGGGTGAGGTGTAACTAATCGGTGAAGTCATAGCTTTTCGATCCCAAGTGCGTGGTTACAACAAGCGTTGATATACCCAAAATAATTGGCGCTGCATCAAGGCGGCAAGGGAACTTATCCCGATGAACTTACTTCAGTAAGTGATTCGGGTAAGTGAGTGCAGCCAACACCGAGGCAGCGTCAAATATGACGGGAATAAAGTGACAGATAAGCCTTTGCCGCTATCTGCCAGCCAAAGTCCACGCCCATGGCGTGGCGCTGGACGTGACGCCAGTGTTTAGGCCTGCTCCACAGCACCATCGCGCGCCGGATAGCGTTACCCAGGGCGGTGGCGTCACAATCGTCAAACACAAATCCGCTGGCGGTGCCGTCGGCCAGGTTCTCCAGCGCGCAGTCCACCACCGTATCCGCCAGCCCGCCGGTGCGCCGCACCAGCGGCAGCGTGCCGTATTTCAAACCGTAGAGCTGGGTCAGGCCGCAGGGCTCAAAGCGGCTCGGCACCAGGATCACGTCGGCGCCGCCGATGATGCGGTGCGAGAACGCTTCGTGGTAACCGATCTGCACCCCGACCTGCTCCGGATAGTCGGCGGCGGCGGCCAGAAACGCCTGCTGCAGCACCGCGTCGCCGGCCCCCAGCAACGCCAGTTGGCCGCCCTGCTCCAGCAGCGCCGGCAGCGCCTCCAGCACCAGATCCAATCCTTTTTGGCTGGTCAGGCGGCTCACTACCGCAAACACCGGCAGCGATTCGTCCACCTTCAGCCCCATCGCTTTCTGCAGGTGCAGCTTGTTTTTCACCTTGTTTTTCAAATCGTCGGCGTCGTAGCGCGCGGTCAGCCGCGGATCCTGGGCCGGGTCCCAAATCTTGTCGTCCACGCCGTTGAGAATGCCGCTCAGCCGCCCCTGGCGCTGGCGTTCCTGCAACAGCCCCTCCATGCCGTAACCGAACTCCGGCCGGGTGATCTCGCGGGCATAGGTCGGGCTGACGGCGGTGACGTGATCGGCATAGAACAGCCCCGCCTTGAGGAACGACATCTGGCCGTAAAACTCCAGCCCGTAGAGGTTGTAGAACGACGGCGGCAGCCACAGCTCGGCGACGTGATGGGCCGAGAACAGCCCCTGATAGGCCAGGTTGTGCACGGTGAACACCGAACGCGCCGGGTGGCCGTTGGCCGCCAGGTAGGCGCAGGCCAGCCCGGCGTGCCAGTCGTGGGCGTGCACCACCTGCGGCCGCCAGTAACGATCCAGCCCCTTGGCCAGCTCGCAGGCCATCCAGCCCAGCAGCGCAAAGCGGCGGTGGTTGTCGGCGTAGGCGTACATCGATTGATCGTGGTACGGGCTGCCCGGCCGGTCATACAGCCAGGGGGCGTCGATCAGATACACCCCCACGCCGTGATAGCTGCCGTAGCGCAGGCCGACCCGGCCGGCGAACGAATCGATTTCCGCCACCGGCACGGTGTCGGGTATGCCGTTGCGTACGTCAGGAAAAGCGGGCAATAACACCCGAACGTCGGCGCCTTCGGCAATTTGCGCCGCCGGCAAGGCACCCACCACGTCTGCGAGCCCACCCGTTTTCAGCAGGGGGAACATTTCAGAACATACGTGTAAAACCTGCATTATCACTCCTGAAAGTCGGCCAAAGGCCTCTGGATAAGAAATAAGGCAGGCTTGCCGCCGTGTTAATCCCGCGTTGCGCAAGCCAGCGAAACGTTCATCCGGCGGCAGGTTATCGTTCTGCCGCCCAGGTTAACTCACAACTTTGACAACATTTCGCGCGTCACCAGCACAATGCCGCCTTCCGAACGATAAAAACGCTTGCTGTCTTCGTCGGCGTTTTCACCGATCACCATGCCCTCGGGGATATGGCAGGCGCGGTCGATGATGCAGCGCCGCAGGCGGCAAGAGCGGCCGACGTTCACGTCCGGCAGCAATACGGTAGAGTCGATGGTGCAGAACGAGTTCACCCGCACCCGCGGGAACAGCACCGAATGCACCACCACCGAACCGGAGACGATGCAGCCGCCGGACACCAGCGAGTTCATGGTCATGCCGTGGCTGCCGGAACGGTCCTGCACGAACTTGGCCGGCGGCAGCGGCTCCATATGGGTGCGGATCGGCCAGGCGCGGTCATACATGTCCAGCTCCGGCGTCACCGAGGCCAGATCGAGGTTGGCGCGCCAATAGGCTTCCAGCGTGCCCACGTCGCGCCAGTACGGCGGCAGGTCGGGGTTGGACGTGACGCAGGACAGGGTGAACGGGTGCGCCCACGCCGCCTTCTGGGCGGTGATTTTCGGCAGCAGATCCTTGCCGAAGTCGTGGGTGGAGCCGGGGGTCGACATATCCTCTTCCAACAGCCTGAACAGGTAATCGGCGTTGAAAATGTAGATGCCCATGCTGGCCAGCGACATGTCCGGGTTGCCCGGCATCGCCGGCGGATTGGCGGGCTTTTCCAGGAACTCGAGGATCAGGTCGTTTTCGTCCACGTTCATCACGCCGAATTCGCTGGCCTCGTTGCGCGGCACCGGCAGGCAGGCGACGGTGCACTGCGCGCCCTTTTCGACGTGGTCGATCAGCATGCGCGAGTAATCCATCTTGTAGATGTGGTCGCCCGCCAGGATCACCACGTACTCGGCCTCGTAGCGGCGGATGATGTCCAGGTTCTGGTACACCGCATCCGCCGTGCCCTTGTACCAATGCTCGGTGCTGAGGCGCTGCTGGGCCGGCAGCAGGTCGACGAACTCATTCATTTCTTCGTTGAGGAACGACCAGCCGCGTTGGATGTGCTGCACCAGGGTGTGCGACTGGTATTGCGTGATCACGCCGATGCGGCGGATACCCGAGTTCAGGCAGTTGGACAGGGCGAAATCGATGATGCGGAACTTGCCGCCAAAGTGTACGGCAGGCTTGGCGCGGGTTGAGGTTAAATCTTTCAGGCGCGAACCGCGGCCGCCGGCCAGGATCAGGGCAACGGACTTGATCGGCAGTTGGCGCGCCAACATCAGGGGGTCGTTATTTTCAAACCTAACCATAGCTGACTCCTTTTATTATTTCCGTACCAGCACGCAAAGCGAGTGCGCGGCCTGGTGCCAGGCGGGTAAAACCGCCCGCGAGTCTTCCTGAATAAAGGGGGCGACAACCTGCCAGTCGCCGTCGGGCAACCTCATCTCCGCCGCCTGCGGCGTGGCGTTAATCACCAGCAGCCAGCGTTGCGAAAGAAGGATCTGCAGCTGCAGATCGCCCTGCTCCCACTGCTGCGCATCGGGCGGCTGCCCCTGCGCATTCAGCCACCGCACGCTGCCGTCGCCGTCCTGCCACCAGCGGTCCTGCCGCAGCGCGGGGATCTGCCGGCGCAGGCGAATCAGCGCGGCGGCGTAAGCGGTAAGGGAGTCGTCCGCCGTGGCCCAGTCGAGCCAGGTGGTGGCGTTGTCCTGACAATAGGCATTGTTGTTCCCCTGCTGGCTATGTCCATGTTCGTCGCCGGCCAGCAGCATCGGCGTTCCCTGGGACAGTAACAGCGTGGCGAGCAGCGCCCGCTGGCTGGCCCTGCGGCGTTGCACGATGGCGTCGTCGGCCGTCGGGCCTTCAACGCCGTGGTTGTTGCTGAAATTGCGTTCGCTGCCGTCGCGGTTGCCTTCGCCGTTCGGCTGGTTGTGTTTTTGATTGAAACTGACCAGGTCCTGCAGGGTGAAGCCGTCGTGCGCGGTCAGCATGTTGATGGCGGCGTAAGGCGCCCGCCCGCGTTGGTTGAACAGGTCGCTGGAGGCGGCGAAACGCCGGGCGAACTGGCCGAGCGAGACTTCCCCCTGCAGCCAGAAGCCGCGCATATCGTCCCGATAACGGTCGTTCCATTCGGCGAAGCGGCCGGGAAACGCCCCCACCTGATAGCCGCCGGGGCCGATGTCCCAGGGCTCGGCGATCAGCTTGCAGCGCGACAGCAGGTCGTCCGCCAGCATCGCCTGGAACAGCGGCGCCTCGCGATCGAACGCCGGCGTGCGGCCGAGCACGCTGCCCAAATCGAAGCGGAAGCCGTCGACGTGGCACTCTTTTACCCAGAAGCGCAGGCAGTCCATCACCCAGGCAACGCCCTGCGGGCTATCCAGCCGCAGCGTATTGCCGCAGCCGGTATCGTTGACGTAGTCCCCGTCGGGCGTCAGCCAGTAATAGCCCGGGTTGTCGATGCCGCGCAGCGACAGCGTCGGCCCATCGAGATCCAGCTCGGCGCTGTGGTTGAACACCACGTCGAGGATCACCTCGATGCCGGCCTTATGCAGCGCCTTGACCGCGTCGCGAAACTCACCCAGCGGCGTGCTCCCGGTGCGCAGGCTGGCGTAGCGGTTATCCGGCGCATAGGGCGCCAGCACGTTATAGCCCCAGTAGTTGATCAGCCCGAGCCGCTGCAGGCGCGGTTCAGAGGTGTGCTGCTGCACCGGCAACAGCTCCAGCGCGGTGATGCCGAGGCGTTTGAAATAGGCGATCATCACCGGATGGCCGAGGGCGGCGAAGCTGCCGCGCAGCGCCGGCGGGATGTCCGGATGCAGCAGCGTCAGGCCGCGCACGTGCGCCTCGTAGATCACCGTTTGCCCCCAGGGGGTCGCGGGCGGGCGATCGTCCTGCCAGTCATAGCGCTCGTCGACCACCACGCACTTCGGCATCAGCTCCGCGCTGTCGTGCGCGTCCGGCCGGTCGTAACCGCCGTGCAGCTGCGGATGGTCCGCCACCGGCCCTTCGACCGCGCGCGCGGCGGGATCCAGCAGCAGTTTTTCGGGGTTGCAGCGCAGGCCCCGCGCCGGATCAAACGGGCCATGAACCCGATAACCGTAGCGCTGGCCCGGTTTGCCTCCCGGCAGGTAGCCGTGCCAAACGTCGCCGCTGCGCGCCGGCAGCGGCAGCCGCACTTCGCGCCGTTGGCCGTCGAACAGGCACAGCTCCACCCGCTCCGCGCAGGCGGAATACAGGCTAAAGTTGACGCCGTTGCCGTCGTAATGCGCCCCCAGCGGCGCGGCGAGGCCGGGCTTCAGCTCCGTCATTGCGCCTCCCGCAGCAGGTAGATGGTCGCCAGCGGCGGCACCGTCACGCTGATGGAGTATTCGCGGCCGTGGCTGCCGACCTGCTCGGACTCGACCCTCCCCTGATTGCCGGCGTTGCTGCCGTGATAGTGATGCGAATCGGTGTTGAGGATCTCCCGATAGCCGCCGGAACGGGAGATGCCGATGCGATAGTGATGACGCGGCACCGGCGTAAAGTTGCTGACGGCGATCAGCTCATTGCCCTGCGAGTCGTAGCGGGCGAAGGCGAACACCGAATTGTCGTGATCGTCGACCACCAGCCACTCGAAGCCGTCGGGGCGGTAATCCCGCTCATACAGCGGCGCCTGCTGCTGATAGCAGCGGTTCAGATCGCGCACCAGCCTTTGCACGCCGTTATGCCAGTTGTCCAGCCCTTCCAGCAGGTGCCAGTCGAGGCTGGTATCGAAATTCCACTCGCGCCCCTGGGCGAACTCGCAGCCCATAAACAGCAGCTTCTTGCCGGGGTGCGCCCACATAAAGCCGTAGTAGGCGCGCAGGTTGGCGAACTTTTGCCAGGCGTCGCCGGGCATGCGATCGAGAATCGACTTCTTGCCGTGCACCACTTCATCGTGCGAGATCGGCAGCACAAAGTTCTCGGTGTAGGCGTACAGCATGCCGAAGGTCATCTGGTTATGGTGATATTTGCGGTGCACCGGATCGCATTTCATGTAGTTGAGGGTGTCGTGCATCCAGCCCAGGTTCCATTTGTAGTGGAAACCCAGTCCGTTGGCGTCCGGCGGCAGCGTCACGCCGGGATAATCGGTGGATTCCTCCGCCAGCGTCACCGCGCCGGGCCGCTCTTTGCCGAGGGTCTGATTGGTGTAGCGCAGGAAGGAGATGGCCTCCAGATTCTCGTTGCCGCCGTAGTAGTTCGGCACCCATTCGCCGTCGGCGCGGCTGTAGTCGCGGTAGATCATCGAGGCCACCGCATCGACCCGCAGCGCATCGATGCCAAAGCGCTCCAGCCAATACAGCGCATTGCCCGCCAGGTAGTTGCGCACCTCATGGCGGCCATAGTTGTAGATCAGCGTGTTCCAGTCCTGGTGGAAACCCTCGCGCGGATCGGCGTACTCGTACAGCGCGGTGCCGTCGAAGTTCGCCAGCCCATAGGCGTCGCTGGGAAAATGCCCCGGCACCCAGTCGAGGATCACGTTGATGCCGGCCTGGTGCGCCGCCGCCACGAAGGCTTTGAAGTCGGCCGGGGTGCCGAAGCGCCGGGTCGGCGCATACAGCCCCAGCGGCTGGTAGCCCCAGCTGCCGTCGAACGGGTGTTCGTTGATCGGCAGCAGCTCGATATGGGTGAAGCCCATGTCCTTGACGTAGGCGATCAGCTGCGCCGCCAGCTCGCCGTAGCTGAGCCAGAAGTGATCGTCGGTATGGCGCCGCCACGAGCCGAGATGCACCTCGTAGATGGAAATCGGCCGATCGAAATCATTGGCGCGCCGACGTTCCGGCGTCTGTTCGACCACCTCCGGCAACGGCGCCACCAACGAGGCGGTATCCGGGCGCATCTGCGCCTCGAAAGCGTAAGGGTCGGCCTTCAGCTGGGTGTTGCCGTAGCAGTCGATGATTTCATACTTGTACAGCTGGCCGGCCTGCACGCCGGGCAAGAACAGCTCCCAGATGCCGTTTTCACGGCGGCGGCGCATCGGATGGCGGCGGCCGTCCCAGAAATTGAACTCCCCCACCACCGAAACGCGTTGGGCGTTGGGCGCCCAGACCGCAAAGCTGACGCCGTCGACGCCGTCCAGCGTCGCCAGATGGGCGCCCAGCCGCTCATAGGGGCGCAAATGGGTGCCCTCCGCCAGCAGCCAGCTGTCGATATCCTGCAATAAGGGGCCAAAACGGTAGGGATCTTCGACGATCTGTTGGTGATCGCGCCAGCTGACCTGCAGCTGATAGCGGAAAGGCGTTTTGCGGCGCGGCACCGCGGCGCTGAAGAAGCCGCGCGGGTCATCGCAGCGTAGCTGCACCAGCCGGCGGCCGGTCTGTTGATCCACCAGCCACACCTCGGTGGCGTCCGGCAGCAGCGCGCGCACCTGCAGGCCGTTATCGGCCGCATGCATGCCAAGCAGAGCGAAGGGGTCGGCGTAATGGCCGGAGATAAGCTGATCAATCACGTCACGATCGGGAAGTACAGGCATAGTCTTCTTCCTTAGATTAACAGCATGATCTATAAGAATCGGCCGGTTGATTGATCCATGGCCGTTTTGGTTATCATGCAATTCATTCGGTATCTAAAGCGTGATTGCGGTCGGTTATTGACCAATCTTTGACTTCCCGACCTGAATTTCGCTCTTTATGCTTATTTTTAAGGGGCTATCAGCGCTGGTGAAAATTTATCCGCCAGTGCTTTAAGCATAGCCAATGTCCGTTAAAAGCAGCGCAGCATTGCCAAGGAAAATTCTTCATTAAGAAAACTGCCAGCCTGACGGCGTCTTTGCGCTGTCGCCGACGGGGAAAAATGCGGGTTACCGGTAGGCGAAGCCCTGCTTTCAGCCACTTTGTCCATAGCGCGGCATGAGCGACAAAAAGGTGAAAAATAGGGCTTTAGGGGGCTGAAAGAGGCCAGCCCAAGTAAATTTAGATTACAGCAGAGTGCAAAAATAGTGAATGTCTATGCCACCAAGGCAGAAATCACTGTCGCAAGAAATAAGCAGGCTCCAGAATATGGCACAATAAAACGGCGGTTGTTCTCACAGCAGAATACTGATCTATGCTTAAATCCCTTACACAGCAAGGCCTAAACACTCATCCATACAAATTGGGTACCACTTAGGGTACAGGTAAAAACAGAGCATACCCTTTTCCAACTAACGCCCGGAGTTACTCCCCTGCTCACCGTGATTTGATAGCCGGTGTGATAACTCAATGAGCTCTTGCGGCCTTTGCTGGTGGTTCACCATCAAGCACGCAAGAATATATCCCCCTCATAGACCAAGAAACTTTCGTTTTAAGGGCTAGCGCAATCCGGTGACATGCGGTCGTCACATCACCGGATTTAATTGGCGGTCTATTTTTATCCCTGAACGTTCTCACTGAAAGTTGCCGATTGCACTCGCTCAAGCCAACTGACTGAGATCGCGGCTTGCACCCGTGCCAGCTGCTGCTGCGCCAGCTCGGCCTTCTGCTGAGCAACCACCACGCCCGGTTCGGTGGTAAAGGCCCTGAGCTGTTCACCCCCCGGCAATTCCGGCAGCGGCAACCCGGTGAGTTTGTCCACGACCTCAACCTGCAACGAACGCACCGCACCGGTGGCGGCCAGCCCTGCCAGCTTGCCGGTCAGGCTCTTTTGTTTGAAGCTCAGCACGACCCCCGTGGCAAGGGTCGCGAACCCTACCATATTCCCGGCGATAACCAGCGGCGAGAGTGACTTATTGCATTTTTCGCTGAAGTAAATCATGCGGTAACGGAAGTAGCCGGCCCACATCTCGCGCGTACCCAGCGCGGCGTGCATAAACCAGGCGCGCGAGTCGTGTACCTGGTCGTCAAACAGCGCCCTGACCAGCCCTGCGGGCTGCTGCGCATTGCTGCCCTCGCCGGCGGCGGGGAACAGGGTAGGCACGCGGGCATCTCCGTCAGCCTTTATTCGCCGGTATTCCTGCGGTTCATCGTCGGTATTGAGCACGAAAATCATCGGTTGCAGCACCGTATCCAGTACCACCTGCGCCAGATTATCCGGAATGCGGTAGCCGTCATGGTAGTCCTTGCCAAACTCCTTCGCCGCTTCAAACAGCTGGGGCTTATCCATCTTCGGGTCAAAATCCTTGACGCCCGGATAGAGCACCAGATCGTCCATCTGGTCGGCAGGCTGTGTTGCTTTCTGCTCATTACGGAAATCAATGACATCTTGCTGTTTTTTATTTCGTGCCTTTTCTGCCTCCTTGCGCACAGCAGGCTGTGCCTCCTTATCCGAGGCAGCTTTGTAGAACCGCTGTTCCACTAGCGTCCCTTTGGCATAGCGATCAATGCGCCAGGCGGTGATCCAGGCAATCTGGTTATCGACGAGGCTTTCCAGGCTGATGCTGGCGCGCGGTGGCTCGTATTTGGCTGCCTCTTCAGAAGAGATTTTTTCTGGCGTGGTCAGATTCAGGGTAAGTTCGCGCCAGGCGTTGAAGCGATGAACAAGTACATCGGAAACCAAAAATTGAGAGATCAGATCAATAGGCATTATTCGCCAATTATCTGTAGATGATTCTGGTAATACGTCCTGCGGTACTTTTAATGGTGCTCCAGCACTAAAAGCCGCAGCATACATATCGTTCAGAGATATCTGTGATAATAATAAAGCGTCATCCTCACCGTTCGCCTTTCCCTGATCCCCCGGCGGATAGCCACCGCCGATATCCGAATGCATCCCCGGATACACCACCTCGGTAGCATAAGGCGGGTACTTACCGTTACCCCGGCGCACCGAGTCCAGCGGGAAACAGAGACGCTGTTCATGACCCGAGACCAGATGCACGCATTTTTTTATCAGCCCACCATAGGTTTCATCGCTCGGCAGCTCCATCGAATCGTCTGCCCAGCCCATATGCCCTTCGGCAATCGGCACCACGTGCGCCACTCCGACCGAGGCCACGGTATCCAGCAGCCCGAGAAACTCCACGCTGATGGGCAGCTGCATATCACCAACTTGCAGGCACTGCGGGGGATTTTCTCCTTCCGCCGCAGGTGGCGGCAGCAGTTCACTCAACCAGCGCACAAAGGCGCGCGCCGCCGCCGCACCACGGGAAAAGCCATAGACGTACAGTTTGATGCTCAACAGCTTGGGTTTACCCGGCTCCGGCTGGGTAATCAATGGCTTCAACTGCGGGGCTAAATCATTCAGTAACCGGCTGAACTCTTCATAACGGTTGTGGCTGCCACCAAACCACAGCCGGTTCCAGCTGGTGCCCATGTTGTTGATAGACCGGCGGCTCTCCGCAGTAGTCAGCCACTTTTCCGTGGAGCTAAACTTCAGTACATCAATAATGCGCAGCAGCGCCCAGTTTATCCGCTCCTCACCTTTAGTGGCACCCACCAAACCCATAGTGGAATAGTCCGGGTCGTTCACTTCCGGGAACGGGGTGCCCACTCCAGGCATATAGAACTTAAAATATTTCCCCTCCCCCTCTTCAGCAGCATCTAACAGCGCGCTCTGATCGTTGGTCGGTACCCCACCCGCCGTACCGGTCCCGATAGTGGCGCGAAACAGACGGGCAATATTGGTCGGGTGTTTTGGGTTTGACAGAAGCAAATCATTATTCAGGTTATTGCCGGTGCCGTCGAAAAACAGACTGATATGCAGCGTTTTACAACACGGCGGCGCCACGCGTCGTCCGGCGGCCAGGCACAGCTCCTGATGGTAGAGCCGCTCGGTGCTGTCCTGCTGATGGAGGCTCTGCCCCACCTGCAGCGCCTGCGCAGGCAGGCGTCCCTGTGCCGGGAACGGTGGCGGTACCCAGGCTAAGTCGGTTTCCTTTATTTCGGACATACTTTGGGCTCCTTCATCCTGATGGGCTCTTTTATCGGGTAGTTGGCATTTCTCGGTGACCAGCAACTGGTCGTGACCTTCACGTCATCACAGGGCAAAAAGTGCACCGTGATGCCGCAGACATCCTGGCCGTTATAGTCAGGCACCAACACGGTTTTGCTGTGCTGGCGATTTTGAGCCTTCATTTTTTTTTCCCAGGCTTTATATTTTTTGTAATCAGCAAATCCCGGAAAGCCTTTAGAGCCTCCCTCCCCAGTTTCCCAATCGATGCGCACCGCCATACCCGGCGTCCACCGGGCGGGCACGCTGTAGCAGCAGCCACCGCCGCCGCCCTGGAACGGGCCAATAATGTCGATGCCCGACTGCCCGTTTACGCTGAAGTGGTTAATCGCCCATTTGGTATGGTTGATGGCTTTAATGGTGCCACCACCGCCTCCGGCCTGAGCGACGGGCTGTGAGCAGCCGGTTAACAGCAGCAATCCCGCCAGCAGCGGGCTTAACAATGCATGTTTCATCTCACTTTCCTTGTAGATGTGGAGTTCATTCATAGGGAAACAACAACCGGGGACAGGCTATCTCGGACAGTCTTTGGGCTCCTTCATCCTGATGGGCTCTTTAATCGGGTAAGCCGGGCTGCCGTAGGTGTAGCAACTGGTCGTTACCTTCACGTCATCACAGGGCAAAAAGCGCAGGTATTCTGGCCGTTATAGTCTGGTAGCGAGACGCCCCTGTAACGCTTTAGATTCCGGGGTCGGGTAATTGACGTAAAAGAGGTAGTTGTGTGGAGTACTGATAGCGTTTTTCATGCTGATTATCCTTAATCTAAACGCGAAATGAATCACCAGCATAAAACATAAGCGCTGTTTATCCACATAAAAATTATGATTTTGTGGTATTGGGCTACGCTCGTTATATCTGGTAGAGGTACTACTCTACGGGTTCCGTTCACCATGCTTCACCAGGTTCGTCCTGATAGGTGCGCCAATGCTGACACGCCTACCTCTCTATAATTGTTGGTTCGGCTTTTTCATTTTGCTACTGACTCTGACAGGCGTAATGAAAACCGGCGCACTGCCGACACTGCAAAGTCGCGTTGGAAATATACAGTGCCCCTTTGCGCTCCCCGCAGTCTGGGCAAACCTCAAAAGTACGATATTGGGTACAACGTAGCTGTGCGCTTTAGTGATGCTTCTTGCAACCTGATAAAAACAAAAAAGCCCGCAACCATGCGAGCCTTAAGGATTTTTTCGCTTTAGCGACGCCTCTTGCGCTGTAAGTAAATATTCTACAGCAGGATACGCAGCATGCGGCGCAGCGGCTCGGCCGCGCCCCACAACAGCTGGTCGCCCACGGTGAACGCCGACAGATATTCCGGCCCCATATTCAGCTTGCGCAAACGGCCGACCGGCGTATTCAGCGTGCCGGTTACCGCCGCCGGTGTCAGTTCGCGCATCGTCAGCTCGCGGTCGTTCGGGATCACCCGCACCCAGTCGTTGTGCGTCGCCAGCATTTGTTCGATTTCCGGCAGCGAAACGTCTTTTTTCAGCTTCAGCGTAAAGGCCTGGCTGTGGCAGCGCAGCGCGCCGACGCGCACGCACAGGCCGTCGACAGGGATCACGCTGGACGTATTCAGGATCTTGTTGGTTTCCGCCTGGCCCTTCCACTCTTCGCGGCTCTGGCCGTTATCGAGCGCCTTGTCGATCCAGGGGATCAGGCTGCCGGCCAGCGGCACGCCGAAGTTGTCGGTCGGCAGCTTGCCGCTGCGGGTGGCCGCGGTCACCTTGCGCTCGATGTCCAAAATGGCCGAGGCCGGGTCCTGCAGCTCTTTCGCCACGTCGGCGTGCAGCATGCCCATTTGGGTCAGCAGTTCGCGCATGTGGCGCGCGCCGCCGCCGGAGGCCGCCTGATAGGTGGCGACCGACGCCCACTCAACCAAATCGTTGGCGAACAGGCCGCCGAGCGACATCAGCATCAGGCTGACGGTGCAGTTGCCGCCGACGAAGGTCTTGATGCCGTTATCCAGCCCCTGCTGAATCACCGCATGGTTGACCGGATCCAGGATGATGATCGCGTCATTCTGCATGCGCAGCGAAGACGCCGCGTCAATCCAGTACCCCTGCCAGCCGCTTTCACGCAGCTTGGGGTAAATTTCGTTGGTATAATCTCCGCCCTGGCAGGTAATAATGATGTCGAGCGCGCTCAGCGCGTCGACGTCATAGGCATCCTGCAGGGTGCCCTGCGGCTGGCCGCCGAAGGCCGGCGCTGCGGCGCCGTGCTGCGAGGTGGAGAAAAAGACCGGGCGAATGGCGTCAAAATCGCGCTCTTCCGTCATGCGTTGCATGAGGACCGAGCCGACCATTCCGCGCCAACCGATGAAACCAACGTTTTTCATAATGACTGTGTCCTGCCTTGGGGATGGCTATTAGATGATGAAAATGGTGTGCAATATCTCTTCACCTTACAAAATGTCGGCGCGGGCGCAAAGTGAATTTATTCGATGGCTGGGCATTTCTCAGCAATCCTTCTTATATACCCGTCGTCTTTCAAACTGCAGCGTTGTTACCTGCACGATCTTACCCCAGTCACTTACTTGAGTAAGCTCCTGGGGATGCGATCGCTGGGCGCCTAGCTGCAATTTGAAATCCATAGGGTATAGGCAAGGACGCGGCCTGAACGGCCGACGTGTATTTTAAATCCCGAGGTCACCATGACAGAGATGATTTCAGCCACGGTACTGCTGTTTTTAATTATGGATCCGCTGGGCAACCTGCCGATATTCATGTCGGTGCTCAAGCACCTGGAGCCGCGCCGCCGGCGGGTGGTGCTGATCCGCGAGCTGGTGATCGCCCTGCTGCTGATGCTGATTTTCCTGTTTGCCGGCGAGAAGATCCTGGCGTTCCTCAACCTGCGCACCGAGACCGTCTCCATCTCCGGCGGCATCATCCTGTTCCTGATCGCCATCAAGATGATTTTCCCCTCTCAGGAAGGCAACAGCTCCGGGCTGTCCGCCGGCGAAGAGCCGTTTCTGGTGCCCTTGGCGATCCCGCTGGTGGCCGGCCCGTCGATTCTGGCGGCGCTGATGCTGCTGTCGCACCAGTACCCGAACCAGCTGTCTCATCTGGTGGTGGCGCTGTTGATCGCCTGGGGAATTTCCGCGGCTATCCTGCTGATGTCGAATCTGTTCCTGCGCCTGCTGGGCAGCAAGGGCGTCAGCGCGCTGGAAAGGTTGATGGGGTTGATTCTGGTGATGCTGTCGACCCAGATGTTCCTGGACGGCGTGCGGGCTTACATGAAGCTGTAGGCGCCAGAGCGGCGCCGGCAGATGGCCCGCGATTAACGGGCCGCAACGCGCTGAATATAGGCGACGGTGTCGGCAACCACGCCGTCCAGCGGCTGGTTGATGTCGATCGCCTGCACGTCCGGTTCCTGCGAACCCGGCTCTTCCAGGGTGGCGAACTGGGAAACCAGCATCTGCGGCTTGAAGAAATGGCCCTTGCGCTGCTTCAGACGCTCTTCAATCACCGCCTTATCCCCTTTCAGGTAGATGAAATGCAGGTTGCTGTTGCCCTCGCGCAGGCGGTCGCGGTAGCTCTTTTTCAGCGCCGAACACACCAGCAGCGAAACCCCGTTGGTACGCTGCATGGCGAAGATGGCGTCGTTCAACGCCGCCAGCCAGGGCGCGCGGTCGTTGTCGTCCAGCGCGTGCCCGGCGGCCATTTTGTTGATGTTGGCCCGCGGGTGCAGGTAGTCGCCGTCCAGCATGGCGGCATTGACGTCATGGGCGACGGCGCTGGCCACGGCGGATTTGCCGCTGCCTGAAACCCCCATCAAGATAAATACGTGATTCTGCGGATTACTCATAATGTCATGCCCTTATGGAGTCTAATGCGCGTCCTGGCGGCGGGTCAGGCTGCCGACGTCATCAAATGCGCCCCAACTGATGAAAATGCTCAATAAATGCCGTAACGGGGTCCGGCGCCAGACGCGGCGCCGGACGGGCTAGCGATTATACGACCGTCGCCAACAGCAGGCAGCCCACCAGGCCGCACACCGAGATGATGGTTTCCAGCACCGACCAGGATTTGATGGTCTCCATGATGCTCAGGTTGAAATACTCCTTGAACAGCCAGAAGCCCGGATCGTTGACGTGAGAGAAAATCACGCTGCCGGAACCGACCGCAATCACCATCAGCTCAGGGCTGACGCCGGTGGTGGCGATCAGAGGCGCCACGATGCCGCCGGCGGTGATCGCCGCCACGGTGGCGGAACCCAGCGCCAGACGCAGCGCGGCGGCGATCGACCAGGCCATCAGGATCGGCGAAACGTTGCTGCCCGCCATCAGGCCGGCGATGTATTGCTCTACGCCGCTGTCGACCAGCACCTGTTTGAACGCGCCGCCGCCGCCGATGATCAACAGCATCATGGCGATGATTTTAATCGAGTCGGTGATGGTGCCCATCACTTCATCCATGCTGCGCCCGCGGTTCAGGCCGAAGGTGAAGATAGCGATCAGCACCGCAATCAGCGTCGCCATCACCGGATCGCCGAAGAATTCGGCGAAGCGCAGCAGGCTATGGCCCTTTGGCAGCACCATTTCGGCTACCGCGCGCAGCGCCATCAGGATCACCGGCACCAGAGAGGTGGCGACGCTGATGCCGAAGCTGGGCATTTCCGCTTCGGTGAAGATTTTTGGGTTATACAGGCCTTCCGGCACCGGCTTGTCGATGCCTTTCAGGAAGCGGGCATAGACCGGGCCGGCCAGGATCACCGTGGGGATAGCCAACAGCGTGCCGTACAGCAGGGTTTTCCCCATGTCGGCATGGAAGATGGTGGCGATCGCCGTTGGGCCAGGGTGCGGCGGCAGGAAACCGTGGGTGACCGACAGCGCGGCCGCCATCGGCACGCCGACGTACAGCAGCGGTACCCGCGCAGAAGCCGCAATGCTGAATACCAGCGGCAGCAGCAGCACGAACCCGACCTCATAGAACAGGGCGAAACCGACGGTAAAGCCGGTCAGCACCACCGCCCATTGAATGTATTTTTGACCGAACTTGTCGATCAGCGTGGTGGCGATGCGCTGAGCGCCGCCGCAGTCCGCCAGCAGCTTGCCGAGCATGGCGCCGAAGCCCATGATCAGCGCCAGGCTGCCCAGCGTGCCGCCAACCCCGGCCTTGATGGAGCCGATCACTTTATCGACCGGCATACCCTGCGCGATGCCGACCGCCAGCGCGACCAGCACCAGAGAGATAAAGCCGTTCAGCTTAAAGCGGATCATCAACAGCAGCAGCAGCGCTACGCCGCCTGCAACAATCACTAATGGCATAATTTTTCTCCAACCTTTTTATCGCAGTCTCACTTTACAATAGGCCGTAAAGCGTGCGGTTGTTGTATTTTTAGGCTCTTTCCCGGTGTGATAAGGCGAGCTGTAGGTGTTGTTGAGTCAGAGGTCTCATCTTGCTGCAAGATAACCGCATGCTCGTTGTTACCGGTATCATGATACCGGTAACAGAACGAACAGCGGAACCGGGTCAAGGGCTAAAATTCCCGTTCTGGGATAGAGATCAAACTTATGCAGGTAACGGAAGCGTGGCGTACAGGGGGGAAAGGCGGCGCGCCGGACGGCGCGAGTCTGGAATAAATAGTTCTAAAACAAACCGTTGAAACCGATCAGATGCTGCCGCCGGGGATCACGGTGAAGCCGACGTCCACCATGCGCGGGCAGACGGTTTCGCCGCGCAGCCGGGCCAGCAGGCGTTCGGCGCCGATTTGCCCCATGCGCTCACGCGGCGTCAGCACGCTGGCCAGCTTCGGCACCATCACCTGGCCGATATCGTGGCCGTGGAAACCGGCGATCGCCATCTCATGAGGAATAGACAGCCCCTGGCGCTGGCACTCGAAGGCCGCGCCGATCGCCAGGTCATCGTTGGTGCAGAAGATGCTGTCGATCTGCGGGTAGTCGCGCTGCGCCTGGCGCAGCAGTTCGCCGCCGGCGGAATAGGAGGAAGAGCGCGCGGTCATGATGCTGTACGGCTCCAGGCCGGACTCGCGCATCGCCTGTTCGTAACCCTGCTGTTTGATAATGGTACGTTCATCCTGACGGGCGCCGAAGTACACCAGGTGACGATGGCCGTGGGCGATGATCTGTTGCGTCATCTGCCGCGCCGCCTCGAAGTTGTTGAACCCCACCGCCAGATCGATGCACGGCGAGACGCAGTCCATCAGCTCCACCACGGGAATGCCCGCCACCTCAATCATCTTCAGGGTGCGCGGCGTGTGGTGGCGCTCCGACAGGATCAGGCCGTCGATATTGTAGGACAGCAGCGAGGTCAGGCGTTCTTCTTCACGCTCCGGCAAATAGCCGTAGTGCGCCAGCATGGTCTGGTAGTTGTGCGCGTCGGTCACGCTTTCGATGCCGCGCAGCACCTCGGCGAACACCTGGTTGGTCAGCGACGGCAACAGCACGCCGATCGCCCGGCTGGTGGCGTTGGAAAGAATGTCCGGCGCACGGTTGGGGATATAACCCAGCTCATCCAGCGCGACGGCGATTTTTTGCTGCAAGGCGACAGAAACCTGGTCGGGATTACGCAAATAACGGCTCACCGTCATCTTGGTAACGCCTACCTGGTCTGCAACATCCTGGAGTACCGGCCGTTTTTTCTTCATTATCAATGAACTGGCTAACCGTGAATGGGCGGTCATTTTAGCAAAAAAAACGGCGGGCTGATATTGCTGGTTATCCGGCGACGAAAAGCAACAAGGGCTCACGCCGTGAGCCCTTGATATTTACCGCTTAATTATACCGGCGGCAGATCGAACAGCAGGATTTCGCTCTCTTCGTCGGCCCGGATCGACAACGCCGCTTCATCCCACACCGCGAAGGCGTCGCTGGTGCCGGCCGGCTGGCCGTTCACCGTCACCTTGCCGCGCACCACCTGGATCCACACCCGGCGGCCGGCAGCGATCGGGCATTCCGCCTGCTCGCCCTGGTTCAACGCCCAGCGCGACAGCGTCATGTCCTGGAACACCTTCAGCGAGCCGTCGCGCGCATCCGGCGACAGCACCAGCTGGCGGCCCTGCGGCGCGTCGAACATGCGCTGCTCGTAGCGCGGCTCCAGCCCGACCTGATCCGGGATGATCCAAATCTGGTACAGGTGCAGCGGACGATCGCCGTTGCCGTTGTACTCGGAGTGACGCACCCCGGTACCGGCGCTCATGATCTGGAACTCACCGGCGTGGATCTGCTCCTTGTTGCCCATGCTGTCCTGGTGCTCCACCGTGCCGCTCAGCACATAGGTCAGGATCTCCATGTCTTTATGCGGATGCGTGCCGAAGCCCTGCCCCGCGTCGATCACGTCTTCGTTGATCACCCGCAGCGCCGAGAACCCCATAAAGTCAGGATCATAGTAGTTGGCGAATGAGAAGGTGTGCCAGCTGTCCAGCCAACCATGATTGGCATGACCGCGGTCTTCTGCTTTGCGTACGTAAATCATATTCAACTCTCCTCAATGTTTTCTACAGTCTAGTCCTGGCGGCAGAATAAGAAAGCGTAAAAAACTCATCCCTCTGTTCAAAAAATTAGATAGAGTGGGAAAGCGATCGACAGCGGGTTTGTTGAGCGGGCGGCGGCGGAAAACGGGCAAAAAAAAAGCCAGCACCCGAGCTGGCTAAGTAAACACTGGAAGCAATGTGAGCAATGTCGTGCCTTCGCAGCGAGAGCATCAAAGGCTGATGCCCTCCCCGGAACGCATCGCAATAATAATCATTATCATTCGCACCTGTAAAGCGTTTTTTTGACCAACCGGGAATAATGTTGACTCGATACGATAAACGGATAAATTCAGAGGTTATTCAACCGGTAAGCGACAGGAGCAGCGACATGAGCGAAATAGTGGTTCGTCACGTGGAAACAACCGATGCGCAGGCTTTGCAACAGCTCTACTCTCAGCCGCAGGTCTACCGTGACACCCTACAGCTCCCGCTGCCGTCAAAAGAACTGTGGCAGCAGCGCATTGCCGATCTCAAGCCCGGCATGCACAACCTGGTGGCCTGCCTCGATGGGCAGGTCGCCGGGCAGTTGACCGTAGAACTGAACCAGCGCGTGCGCCGCCGCCACGTGGCCACCTTCGGCCTCGGCGTCGATTCCCGTTATCAGGGCCAAGGGATCGGCAGCAGCCTGATGCAGGCGATGATCGACATCTGCGACAGCTGGGCGGCCATCGAGCGCATCGAGCTGACGGTATTTACCGACAATCAGGCGGCCATCGCGCTGTACCGCAAGTTCGGCTTCGAGATAGAAGGCACCAGCCGCCGCTACGCCATGCGCGACGGAGTGCTGGTCGACGCCTACCACATGGCGCGCTTTCGTTCCGCGCAGGCAAACGGCGATGCATAACGCCGCAGGTAAGACGGGGCCGCTGAGCCGGCCCCTCGCCCTTAGCCGCCGCACCTTTCTGCAGGCGCTGGCGTGCCTCACCGGCGCCGTCGGCGTCCTTTCTCCCACCACATTATTGGGGACCGCTATGCCAACTTCAGCCACCCTGCGGACCGGCGCCCGCAACCTGATTACCGACGTCCCCGGCCTGAAGGTCGGGGTAGCGCAGGACAGCAAGGTGCGCACCGGCGCCACGGTGATCCTGCCGGATCGGCCGGCGATCGCCGCCGTGGACGTGCGCGGCGGCGGCCCGGCCACCCGCGAAACCGACGCGCTGGGGGAAGACAACCTGGTGCAGACCCTCGATGCGCTGGTGCTGAGCGGCGGCTCGGTTTACGGCCTGGCGGCGGCGGACGGCGTGGCGGCCTGGCTGGGGCAACAGGGCAAGGGTTACGCCCTGCGCCCGGCGCCCGGGGTGCCGGTTTCGCCGATCGTGCCCACCGCCTGCCTGTACGACTTAAGCAATGCCGGAGATAAAGACTGGCAGCTCGCTCCCCCTACCGCCAGTTAGGCATCGAGGCGGCCGGCAAGGCGAGCCTGGATTTCCCGCTGGGCACCGTGGGCGCCGGTTACGGCGCCATGACCGGCATGGGCAAGCTGAAGGGCGGTCTCGGATCCGCCTCGGCGATCGCCGCCAACGGCGCCGCCGTCGGCGCGCTGGTGGCGGTCAACAGCCTGGGTTCGGTGGTCGCGCCCGGCACCCGGGCTTTTTGGGCCACCCCTTATGAAATCAACGGCGAGTTCGGCAATGGCGGCGCCGCGGCGCTGGCGCAGCTGCAGGCGCAGGGCGAAGACTGGATGGTGAAGGAGCCGGAAGGCGGCCGGAAGAATACCACCCTGGCCTGCATCGCCACCGATCTGGCGCTGACGCGGGTAGAGCTGAAACGGGTGGCCATCATGGCGCAGGACGGCATGGCGCGCGCCATTCGCCCGCTGCACAGCCCGTTCGACGGCGACGTGGTGTTCGCCCTGTCGACCGGCCAACGCGAGGTGCAGGGCAGCCGCGAACTGGCGGTGCTGCAGATTGGCGCTCTGGCGGCGGATACCCTGGCGCGGGCGATCGCCCGCGGCGTGTATGCCGCCACCCCATGGCCGGGCAGCCAGGTGGTGACCTGGCGCAGTCTGGCCTGAGCCGACGCCATAAAAATCTATGGTCACCCCCGTTTTTGCAACACCGATTTTGATTTATGATGGGCTTGCGTAAATCTATACGGCGTCTGATGGGTAACACTGCGTTACCCGCGCCACGATGAAGTCCACACCTGCTGAACCTGAAAAGGGTCCCGGCTTCAAAGAGCCATTTTTTATGTCAGGTTCATCAGCAGGTCGCTGTGCCGTTCATGTCATCATCATCAGTCGTCGCAAAACCAGGTCGTAACTGGGTTATCCAAAGCGCTGACAGCGGCTAACTGTCGGCGCTTTTTATTGGCTAAATACGGTGCGATGCGCCGTCACCGCCCAGGCTATCCGTGCCAGCTTGTTCGCCAGTCCACAGGCCACCACATTCGAGTGATGCCGTGTCAACTGGACCTTCACCCATTCAGCCAGACGCCCCGGGTGATGTTCAAGTCGCTGCATAAAGGCCCGCGCACATTGAACCAGCAGGCGGCGCAGATTTTTATCTCCCCGCTTGCTGATGCCCATCAGCGTATTTTTCCCGCCGGTGCTGTATTGCCGCGGGACCAATCCCGTCGATGCCGCAAAGTCCCGGCTGCCGACATAGTTTTTCCCGTCGCCCAGCTTTGTGGCCAGCAGGCTGGCGGTTATCATGCCGACACCGGGGATGGTCAGCAGACGCTGCGTAGCCTCGTCATCCGCCATATGCGTTTTTAACTCTTGTTCGAGTCCCTCAACCTGCTCGCTGAGATAGGTGTAATGTTGCTGGAGGCGCATAAGCAGCCGGGTTAAATAAGGCGGGAGTGAATGCTCTTCAAGTACCGCAGCCAGGCGTCGGATAACGGCCGTTCCTCGCGGCATGCTGATGCCAAACTCAAGCAGAAAGGCGTGCATCTGATTGGTGGTTTTGACCCGTTCTCTGACAAGAGAATCCCGGACGCGATGCAGCGCCGCCATCGCCTGTTGGTCTTCGGTTCTCGGCGTCACGAAGCGCATAGAGGGGCGTGAAGCTGCTTCGCAGATGGCTTCAGCGTCGATGAAGTCGTTCTTGTTGCTCTTGACGAATGGCCGGACAAACTGGGGCGAGATGAGTTTAACCTGATGGCCGAGCTGAGTGATATGGCGCGCCATAAAGTGAGCGCCGGCGCAGGACTCCATGACGACGGTGGCTGTGCTGCAGGTGGAAAGAAAAGCGGTGAGCTGGGTACGGGAAAACTTCTTGCGCAGCAGAGCGTGGCCGTTTTTATCCTGAGCGTGGACATGGAAGGTATGCTTGCCGAGGTCGATACCGATAAGTGTGATGTTTTGCATGATGATCCCCTTCGAAAAGAAAAACACCCTGCCAGCGTACCGCTCACAGGGTGGGGGTGACCATCTCATTAGGGGCGTCATCGCCCCTTTGCCGCGCCCGCCGGTTAAATCCCGGCGGTTTCCCGAATGTAGCGGCGCGCCTTGACCGCGTATTCGAACGGGTTGGCCAGCGCCGGATCCTGCTCGGCCTCCACCACCATCCATCCCTGGTAGCCGCGCTCGTCCAGCAGCCGGAACACCGGCCGGAAGTCGATCACCCCGTCACCCGGCACGGTGAAAGTGCCCTTCTTCACGCCGTCGAGGAAGCTCAGCTTGTTGGCCTTCACTTCCGCCACCACCTCATCGCGCACGTCTTTCAGGTGAACGTGGTTGATGCGCGGCAGATACTTTTCGAGGATCGCCATCATCGCCTGCTGGCTGCCTTCCGAGTAGTAGGCGTGGCCGGTATCGAACAGCAGGTAGACGTCGTCGTTGACCATGCTCATGTAACGGTCGATCTCTTCCGTGGTCTGGATGCCGGTGCCCATATGGTGGTGCAGACAGACCTGCATCCCCTTGGCGGCGGCGATCTTCGCCAGCGCGTTGTAACCGTCGGCCACCCGCTGCCACTCTTCATCGCTGAAATGCGGCTTCTCTTCGAACACCCCCTTGGCGGTGCCCTGAATGCTCTGGCTCTGCTCGGAGCAACCGATCACCCGGGCGCCCATCGCATGCAGGAAGTTCATGTGGTTGATAAATTCATCGATGGTTTTTTCCTTCAGGCCGTCGGCGAAGAAGGTACTGAACCAGGCGTTGCAGATCTGGATGCCGCGGATATCCAGCATCGGCTTCAGCACCGCCGGATCGCGCGGGTACTTGCTGCCCACTTCGCTGCCGGTGAACCCGGCCAGCGCCATTTCGCTGACGCACTGCTGGAAGGTGTTTTCCTTGCCCAGATCGGGCATGTCGTCATTGGTCCAGCCGATCGGCGCGATGGCCAGCTTTACGTGGTCTTTGTTCATTTTCAGCCTCAATCATCGGATGGCGCGCCGGGGCGCAGGCCGCCGGCGCACCGAAAGGTTATTTGCCCAGCAGCTCTCGTTCGATGCGCTCGCGGGTCGCCACCGCCTGACTCTTCATCTTTTCCGGATAGCCGAACAGCGAGGTGCAGATGATCGACTCTCCGCCAACCTTAAAGTTGCGGTTGGCGAACTCCATGTCGCGCAGGGTCTGGAACAGCGCGTCGAAGTCCACTTCGCCTTCGCCGATGCCCACGTGCTGGTGCACCGCAGCGTCAACGCCCGGCGGGTTGACGATATAGCGGCAATGCTTGGTGTGGTTCATGGTGTCGGCGATCAGCACGTGCGAGAGATCGTCGCCGGCGTACTTCAGCATGCCGGCCACGTCGCCCTGCCCCTTGTCGTAATAGAAGCTGTGCGGCACGCTGTAAAGGTATTTGACGTGATCGCTGCGCAGCGACTTCACCATGTCGGCGGTTTCGTTGCTCAGTTCGCAGAAGTCCCACGGATGCGACTGGATCTCCATGCGAATGCCCTCGCGCTCGATAATCGGCAGCAGCTCCTCCATCGAGCGGTACCACAACTCTTCGCAGATCTCCGGTTCGTTGGGGTTGCCCGCCAGCTCGGTGTTGATCACCTGAACGCCCATTTCCACCGCGATCTCGATCATCCGCCGCCAATTTTTGACCGCCGCCTGGCGGCGATCTTCGCCCGGGCCGGACCAGCGGTACACCACGATGAACGAGGAGATCTCCACGCCGGTAGCCTTCAGGGCATTTTTGTATTCCGCCATAATTTCGCGGCTGGCTTTCGGATGCTTATAAAACGGATTTATCTGCGGGTGCGGCGACTGTTCGATGTATTTATAACCCCAGTCGGCCACCTGCTGAACCATCCGGGTCACGCCCAAATCCCGGATGACATCGACATCAAAAGCGATCTTCATGGTCACTCCTCTTCAACGTAGATCGGCGGTTCAGGCGGTTATTTGTTGTAGAACGCCGGGCGCGCCGGCAGGGTCACCGGCACTATCTCGCCGCTGAGCTGGGCGGCCACGCAGGCGTCGGCGGTAACCGAGGCGGCGTAACCGTCCCAGGCGGAAGGCCCGGTCAGCGCCCCCGCCAACACGTCGTTGATGAAACCCTGCAGCTCGACGTCGTAGGCGTCGATAAAGCGTTCCTTCCAGTCGGTCAGGATTTCGGTCGACAGCCGGGCGCCGCTGCGCATCTGCACCGAAGACGGCTCAGGCAGCCTGGCGATGCCGGTCTCCCCCACCACTTCGCACTGAATGTCATAGCCGTACTGGCAGTTCACGAAGATTTCGACGTCGATGCGCGTGCCCTTGGCGGTTTCGAACAGTACGATCTGCGGGTCTTTCAGGTGCGGGAACGCCTTCGGACTCTTGCGCGGGAACACCACCTGCACCGACACATAGTCGTCGTCCAGCAGCCAGCGCAGCACGTCAATCTCATGGATCAGCGTGTCGGTGATCGCCATATCGGTGGTGTAAGCCTCGCCGACGGTCGGGTTGCGGTGCGCGCAGTGCAGCATCAGCGGTTCGCCGATCTGGCCGCTGGTCAGCACCTGTTTCAACGCGCGGTAACCCCGATCGTAAGGGCGCATAAAGCCGACCTGCACCAGACGTTTGCCGTGCTTCGCTTCGGCGTCGACGATGTTTTTGCAGCCCTGCGCAGTCACCGCCAGCGGCTTCTCGCAGAACACCGGCTTACCGGCGGCGATCGCCGCCAGCACGAACTCTTCATGGCTCGGCCCCCAGGAGGTGACCAGCACCGCCTGCACGTCCGCAGCGTTGATCAGATCATGGCCGTTGTCATAGACCCGGGCGTCCAGCTGCAGATCGCTCACCACCCTGGCGGCGTTGTCGCGATTGATGTCGTTCACCGCGACGACGCGGGCGCCCTGCAACACCTTGCTGCAGCGACGGATGTGATCGCGGCCGATGGCGCCGGTGCCGATAACCCCAATATTCAATGTCATTTCGCTACCCTCGAGATTTATGTATGAGAACGAATCAGTATTCGCGTGCCTTATCGACGTTTTCCTGCAGCTTGCGGGCCACCGCGACGATTTTTTCGCTGTCGGCCACCTGGGCGCCGCCCACGCGCCACCAGCTGAAATATTTGTGCACCATGGTTTTCGGCAGCACCTTGATATCCAGCAGGGTGGAGACGGTTTGCTTGCGGGCATCGGCCAGCGCCTCGATCAGCTGCTGTTCGGTGGTGATGCTGTAGGTTTTACAGCCGTAGGCCGCCGCCAGCATGGCGAAGTTGACCGGCACCAGCCCGCCGTCGAGCTTGCCGCCCTGCGGATTGCGAAAGCGGAACTCGGTGGTGTAGCTGTCCATGCCGTGCTCCATCTGCAGGTTGTTGATGCAGCCGTTGGTCATGTTGTCGAACAGCACCACGTTGATTTTGCAGCCTTCCTGGATCGAGGTGACCAGTTCGGAATGCAGCATCATGAAGGCGCCGTCGCCGACCATCGCGTATACCTCACGCTGCGGCTCGGCCAGCTTGACCCCCAGCGCGGCGTTGACCTCGTAGCCCATGCAGGAATAACCGTACTCGACGTGGTAGCCGTGCTCGCCGTGGTTGTGCCACACGCGCTGCAGGTCGCCCGGCAGGCTGCCGGCGGCGGCGACGATCACGCCGTCCTGCGGCAGCTGCCGATTCAACACCCCCAGCACCCGGCTTTGGGTCAGGAAGGAATCGGTCTGCGCGATAAACTCGGCGAACACCCGCTCGCGGTCGAGATGGTCGTCTATCTCCGGCACAAAGCCTTCGCCGCTGTATTCCACCGCATACACCCGGGCGGTTTCCCGTTGCTGGGCGCTGCGCGCCTCGGCGATCGCCTCGCCCCAACCGGCGCGGTAATCGGACTGCGCCAGCAGCGCGCTCAGGGCGGTCAACGCCGCGCGGGCGTCCGCCAGCAGCTGCACGCCGTCGAGCTTGCCGGCGTCAAAGGCGCTGACGTTGATATTGAGGAAGTCGACGTGCGGATCCTGGAACAGCCATTTCGACGAGGTGGTGAAATCGGTGTAGCGGGTGCCGACGCCGATCACCAGATCGGCCTGCTTGGCCAGGGTGTTGGCCGCCAGGCAGCCGGTCTCGCCGATGCCGCCCAGGTTGAACTCATGATCGCTCGGCACCGCGCCCTTACCGGCCTGGGTTTCGACGAACGGGATGTGGAAGCGCTCGGCGAACGCGCGCAGCGCCTGCCCGGCCAGCGAGTATTTCACCCCGCCGCCGCACACCAGCAGCGGCTTGCGCTTGGCGCTCACCAGCGCCAGCGCATCCGCCAGCATGCCTTCGGTCGCCGGGCGGCGATCGAGCCGGTGCACGCGTTTTTGGAAGAAGTAGTCCGGGTAGTCGTAGGCTTCGCCCTGCACGTCCTGCGGCAGGCACAGCGTTACCGCGCCGGTTTCCGCCGGATCGGTCAGCACGCGCATGGCGTTGATGCAGGCGCTCATCAGCTGTTCCGGCCGCACGATGCGGTCCCAATATTTGCTCACCGCGCGGAAGGCGTCGTTGGTGCTGATGCTGAGATCGTAAGACTGTTCTATCTGCTGCAGCACCGGATCCGGCTGGCGCGAGGCGTAGACGTCGCCCGGCAGCAGCAGCAAAGGGATGCGGTTGGCGGTGGCGGTGGCCGCGGCGGTGATCATGTTGGCGGCGCCCGGGCCGACGGAGGAGGTGCAGGCGTAAATCTGCCGGCGCAGCTTCTGCTTGGCGAAACCGGTCGCCGCATGGGCCATCCCCTGCTCGTTGCGCCCCTGATGCACCACCAGGTCGCCGCTGTCCTGTTCCAGCGCCTGCCCCAGGCCAAGCACGTTGCCATGGCCAAAAATCGCAAAGACGCCCTTCACGAACTTGGTTTCCACCCCGTCGGCCAGCAGATACTGGTTGTCGAGGAACCTGACCAGCGCCTGCGCCATGGTTAGCTTGATCTTGCCCATTTACTCACCCTTTCGATTGAGGGCCGCCCCGGTGCAACCTCGCTAGCGGGTCGCACGCCCGGTGTTTTGTTACGCGGCGGCAGCTGTTATCTTGAGCGGGCGGTGCCCGCCGCTCACTAAGTCGACAACCTGAAACGTGAAGCGATTATAAACAAATATATTTTTCATAAAATCACATTACAGAAGAAACATTTCATTTTGCGATAAAGATCGCATATTGATGAAAACCCCATTTCATCCCGGCCTTTACTATTCACGGACTTAGCGGCGCCATCCCGCGCCCGCCGCCGTTCTCCGGCCGGCGGAAGCTCGGCGCGGCCGTCCGGTTGCGGGCCATGTCGTTTCCCGCCGATCGCCGGTTTATCCTCAGCCCCGACGCGGTTTTTCCCCTTTCCTCGCCGGTTGCGGCGATGTTTTAAATGCATCACATTTTTGGGGTGTAAATTTCATTCCATATTGAAATTGAAATTTTTATTCCCCATACTTCAAAACATGCTTCCTGCTGGCGCCGTTATCGGGCCGCAAGCCGGGGTTTTGCTTAATACAGAAGGAAACGGGTATGGCTACACAAGAAAAACAGCTTGATGTCATTTGTCTCGGGCGCATCGCCGTCGATTTCTATGCTCAGCAGATCGGCGCGCGTCTGGAAGACGCCAGCACATTCTCCAAATATCTTGGCGGCTCTTCCGGCAACGTGGCCTACGGCACCGCCATTCAGGGGTTGCGCTCCGGCATGCTGGCGCGCGTCGGCGATGAACACATGGGCCGTTTTCTGCGCGAAGAGCTGCAGCGCGTCGGCGCAGATACCCAATGCCTGATCACCGATCCGCGGCGGCTGACCGGCCTGGTGATCCTCGGCATCAAGGATCAGGAAACCTTCCCGCTGATCTTCTACCGCGAAAACTGCGCCGATATGGCGCTGACGCCGGACGATATCGACGAGTCCTATATCGCTTCGTCGCGGGCGCTGGCCATCACCGGCACCCACCTTTCGCACCCGAACACCCGCGCGGCGGTGCTGAAGGCGCTGGAATACGCCCGCCGCCACGGCCTGCGCACCGCGCTGGATATCGACTACCGCCCGGTATTGTGGGGCCTGACCTCGCCGGGCGACGGCGAAACCCGCTTTGTCGAATCCGAGCAGGTGACGCGCGAACTGCAGGAAGTGCTGCACCACTTTGATTTGCTCGTCGGCACCGAAGAAGAGTTTCATATCGCCGGCGGCAGCACCGACACCCTGACCGCGCTGAAAAACGTGCGCCGGGCCACCCGGGCCACGCTGGTATGCAAACGCGGCGCGCAAGGCTGCTCGGTATTTGAAGGCGAGATCGCCGATGACTGGCGGCAGGTGAAGCTGCACTCCGGCGTGCGGGTGGAGGTGCTCAACGTGCTCGGCGCCGGCGACGCCTTTATGTCCGGCCTGCTGCGCGGCTATTTGAACGATGAGGGTTGGGATCAGGCCTGCCGCTACGCCAACGCCTGCGGCGCGCTGGTGGTGTCGCGCCACGGCTGTGCGCCGGCGATGCCGACCAAGAGCGAACTGGACGACTACCTGCTGCGCGAACGGCAGGTGCCGCGCCCGGACCGCGACGCGCGCCTGAACCACCTGCATCGGGTGACCACCCGCAAACGACAGTGGCCGGAGCTGTGCGTGTTCGCCTTCGATCACCGCAAGCAGTTGGCGGACATGGCGCGCGAAGCCAACGTCGGCGAAGAGCGCATCCCCCGCCTGAAGACCCTGCTGCTGGCGGCGGCGCAGCAGGCTGCCGAACAGGCCGGGCTGCACGGCAACAGCGGCATTCTGGCCGACACCACCTACGGCCAGGCGGCGCTGAACGAAATCACCGGCCAGGGCTGGTGGATCGGCCGGCCGGTGGAGCTGCCTAGCTCGCGCCCGCTGCGCCTGGAGCACGGCAATATCGGCTCGCAGCTGATCGACTGGCCGCAGGAGCACGTGGTGAAATGCCTGGTGTTCTATCACCCGCACGATGCCGCCGAACTGCGCCGCGAACAGGACGAGCTGATCGCCGACATCTACCGCGGCTGCTGCAAATCCGGCCATGAACTGCTGCTCGAGGTGATCCTGCCGGACAGCAACGCCGACAAGGACGAACGTTACTATCTGGAGATGATTGAGCACTTTTATCAGCTGGGCGTGCAGCCGGACTGGTGGAAGCTGCCGCCGCTGAGCGCCGCCCACTGGCAGCGGGTCGGCGCGCTGATCGAGGCCAACGATCCCCACTGCCGCGGGGTGCTGATCCTGGGGCTGGACTCACCGGAGGAAACGCTGAAGGCCGGCTTCGCCGCCGCCGCGGACGCCCGTTGGGTGAAAGGTTTCGCCGTCGGTCGCACCATCTTCGGCCAACCTTCGCGCCGCTGGCTGCAGGGCGAGCTGGACGACGCCGCGCTGATCGAACAGGTGAAACAAAAATACCTGACGCTGATCGGTTTCTGGCGCCAGTATCGCCCGCAGAGCGACGGCGCGCGCTGATCGCCGCGTTGCGCGTTATCGTCCCCTTAAGGTGATTTCACCACTTTAAGGGGATTTTTTTGCCGGTTTTCTGTGAAGTAACGCAACTTGCGATCGAATAAATCGCTTTTTGAGGAAATGAAATTTCCACTCCGTCTGTTAGAATGGCCTGTCAACAATTCAGGCGTCAGGCCGATACGCCTTAGCCCACACTGCGAGCCGAATGGATGAACAACCCAACTCAACTTTCGCTGTTACAGGATGAGATTCGCCACCGTTATGAAACGCTGAGCAAACGCTTAAAGCAGGTGGCGCGCTACATTTTGGATAACAGTAACAGCATTGCTTTCGATACCGTCGCCTCCATCGCCGCACAGGCCAGCGTCCCGCCCTCCACCCTGATCCGTTTCGCCAACGCCTTCGGCTTCAGCGGCTTCAACGAAATGAAGCAGGTGTTTCGTCAGCACCTGATGGAAGAAACGGTGAACTACACCGAGCGCGCGCGTCTGTTCCGCCAAACCTCGACCGACGACAACGTGGCGCCGGAAAAACCGGCGGAAATCCTCAACGTGTTCACCATGGTCAACGCCCAGGCGCTGCAGCAGCTGGCGATGCAAATCGCCCCCGAGCAGTTGGATCGCGCGGTCGAGCTGCTGAACAACGCCGAGAATATCTACGTGATCGGCCTGCGCCGTTCGTTCAGCGTCGCCTCTTACCTCACCTATGCGCTGCGCCATCTGGAGCGCAGGGCGTTTCTGATCGACGGGCTGGGCGGCATGTTTACCGAACAGCTGAGCATGGTGAAACCGAAGGACGTGGTGATCGCCATCAGCTACTCGCCGTATGCGCAAGAAGCGCTGGAGCTGGTGGAGCTGGGCGCCAAGCGCGGCGCGCAACAGATCGCCATCACCGACAGCCAGGTCAGCCCGCTGGCCGCCTTCAGCGACGTGTGCTTTGTGGTGCGCGAAGCGCAGGTGGACGGGTTCCGCTCGCAGGTCGCCTCGATGTGCCTGGCGCAAACCCTGGCGGTCTCGCTGGCGCTGAACAACGCCAAGGACGAATAACGCTGAATAACGACGGGCCCGGCAAGCCGGGCCCGCTAACGCTTACTTCGCCGCCGGATAACCGTCGCTGTTAATCCAGGCGTGATCTTTCTCCCAGGTGAATTTCCACAGCCGCACCGGCCCGGCCATCACGTTGAGATAGTAATTGTCGTAACCGGCCAGGGTCGCGACCGGGTGGTAGCCGCGCGGCACTTTCACCACGTCGCGGTTATAGACCGGCATGCATTCGTCCAGAGCGCGGTCGTCGGTATACACGCGCTGCATGCAGAAGCCCTGTTCCGGTTGGATGCGATGGTAGTAAGTCTCTTCCAGATAGGTTTCATCCGGCGAGTCTTCCCGATCGTGCTTGTGGCTGGGATAAGAACTGGTGTTGCCCTCGTCGGTGTACACTTCCACCACCAGCAGGCTGTCGGCCGGTTCGCTGTCCGGCAAAATATTGTGCACCAACCGTTGGTTGCGCCCCTTGCCGCGCCGCTCCACGCCGACATCCGCCGGGGTGATCAGCCGCGACGGCAGGTGACCGCCGCCCGGCGCGCTGCATACCGCCAGCTCCAAATCGGTTTCCGCCCGCACCTCGATGCGATCCTGATGCGGCACGTACACCGCGTAAGGCGGCGTGCGCTCGAACGGGCTCATGCGCTTGCCGATATGCGGATATTCCGCCCGCAGGGTGGCGACCGAGGCGATGCCGGCCACCAGCACCAGGCACAGCTCCCGGTCGCCGCTTTCCAGCTGCAGCGACTCGCCGGCCGCCAGGCGATAAACCTCGAACCCGACAAAGCGCCAGCCGGCATTTTCCGGGGTGACGTACTGGATGCGCCCCTGGGCGTTCGGCTGCTGACATTTGGCAAGCAGTGAAGACATGACGATTCTCCTGTTAACCTATAGCGTTACAAATGCAGCGGCCGTCGCTCCAATGAAGCAACGGCCTTGTTCTGCCTGCGGGGATTAGCCCAGCGTCGGCATGCTGTATTCCGACACCGTCTGCTGCCCGGTCGGCCAGCGTGCGGTGGCGGTTTTCATGCGGGTATAGAAGCGCACGCCGTCGGTGCCGTGCACGTTCAGCGCGCCGAACACCGAGCGTTTCCAGCCGCCGAAGCTGTGGAACGCCATCGGCACCGGCACCGGCACGTTGACGCCGACCATCCCGGCCTGCACTTCCTGCACGAACTGGCGCGCGTAGTGGCCGTTGCTGGTAAAGATGGCGGCGCCGTTGCCGAACTCATGGCCGTTAACCGTGTCGATGGCGGTCTGGTAGTCCGGCACCCGCACGATGCCCAGCACCGGCCCGAAGATCTCTTCGCGGTAGATGCGCATGTCCGGCTTCACGTTATCGAACAGCGTGCCGCCGACGTAGTACCCCTCAGGATAGCCCGCCACCTGATAGTTGCGGCCGTCGGCCACCAGCGTGGCGCCCTCTTCGACGCCAAGGTCGATATAACCCAGCACCTTTTTCTGGTGGGCGGAGGAAACCAGCGGGCCCATTTCGTTCTCTTCGCCGCCCTGCTGAATGCCCGGGCCGACGCGCAGTTGCGCAATCAAGGGTTTCAGCTTGGCGATCAGCCTGTCGGCGGTGCTGTCGCCGACCACCACCGCCACCGGCAGCGCCATGCAGCGTTCGCCGGCGGAGCCGAAAGCGCCGCCCATCAGGGCGTTAACCGTGGCGTCCAGATCGGCGTCCGGCATGATGATCGCCTGATTCTTCGCCGCGCCGAAGGCCTGCACCCGCTTGCCGTGGGCGCTGGCGGTGGTATAGATGTGCTCCGCCACGGTGGACGAGCCGACAAAGCTCACCGCCTGAATGCGCGGATCGGTGCACAGCTGCGCAGCGTCTTCGTTGGCGCAGTGCACCACGTTGAACACGCCGTCCGGCAGGCCGGCTTCTTTCAGCAGTTCGGCCAGGCGCACCGACGCCGAAGGCACCAGCGCCGGCGGCTTGAGCACGAAGGTGTTGCCGCAGGCCAGCGCGATCGGGAACATCCACATCGGCACCATCGCCGGGAAGTTGAACGGGGTGATGCCCGCCACCACGCCCAGCGGTTGCATCAGCGAGAAGCTGTCAACGCCGCCGCCGACGTCCGGCGAATACTCGCCCTTGATGAGGTGCGGAATGCCGCAGGCGAATTCAACCACTTCGATGCCGCGGGTCAGTTCGCCCAGGGCGTCGGAATAGACTTTGCCGTGCTCGCTGACGATCAGCGCCGCCAGCTCGTCGCGATGCTGCTCCAGCAGCGCCTTGAAGTTGAACATGACGCGCGCGCGGCGCAGCGGCGTGGTGCGCGACCAGTCGGCAAACGCCCGGTGGGCCACGTCGATGGCCTGTTTCACCTCGGCGGCGGTGCTCTGGGTGACGCGGCGTTCAACCTGCCCGGTCGCCGGGTTATGCACGTCGACGGTTTGATTACTGCTGCTCAGGCACACTTGCCCGCCAATAAAGTTACCCACGGTTTTCATGTCACACCCTCTTTTCAAGTCCGCTGTCGCCCGGCCGCAAACGGCATGGCGTTAATCATCCTGTCTGCCAGGCGGCGCCCGCACACAGGCTAAATCCTGACCGGATGCAGCAAACTCTATTTCATTGAAAAAAAAGTTTCAAATAAATTATTTTAGAAATTTTGTTTTTAGTGCGGAAGGTCGCAATTTTGCCACGGCGCCGTACAAAGCCATTGCATCGCCGCCGGGCGCGCGTCCCGACGGCGGCAAGCCAGCCCGCAGCAATTACCCATGACTTTTATACAGAAAAGCTTCGGTGCCGGCGGCCAGACGCCGCGTAACCCGGCCCGCGAAAGTTCGATGTCGCTTGCCGTCGATTTGCGGTTTTTTTTGAACTGGATCGAAAAATCTATATTTCATTATTCACTAATTATGAAATAAATGTTCTTGTTTAGGCCAGAATCAATTCACTATCACCGTCTTGATGACAGGCACGGTTCACACCCTTTCGCCGCCTTCTCCCTACCCTGCTGCGCGCGCGGAAGCCAGGATAAAAATCGGAGCGATACATGTCATATCAGCGTAAGCACAATACCGGGTACATACTGCGAATTTGCGGCATCGCGGCGCTCGGCGGCATTCTGTTCGGTTACGATACCGCCGTGATCTCCGGCGCGATAGAAGCCCTGAAAACCTATTTTGATCTCAGCCCGGCGGAAACCGGCTGGGCGGTCTCCAACGTGGTGATCGGCTGCGTGGTCGGCGCCTTCGCCGCCGGGCCGCTGGCGGCGCACTACGGCCGCAAAAAGGCGCTGATGCTGGCGGCCCTGCTGTTCACCGTCTCGGCGATCGGCGCCGCGCTGGCCCCGACCTTCAGCTGGTTCGTCATCTATCGCATTATCGGCGGGCTGGCGGTCGGCATCGCCGCCACCGTCTCGCCGATGTACATGTCGGAAGTGTCGCCGAAAGACATGCGCGGCCGCGCGCTCAGTATGCAGCAGTTCGCCATCGTCTTCGGCCAGATCGTGATTTTCTACGTTAACTTCAAAATCGCCAGCATCGCCAGCGAAGCCTGGCTGGTGGACATGGGCTGGCGCTGGATGTTCGCCTCCGGCGTGCTCCCCTGCATCCTGTTCTGCATTCTGGTGTTTATCATTCCCGAGTCGCCGCGCTGGAACGTCATGATGGGCCGGGACGATCAGGCGCTGGCGATGCTGACCAAGGTCTCCAACGCCGCGCATGCGCAGAATCTGCTGCAGGAGATCAAGGACTCGCTGCGCCAGGACCGGCAGAAGCATCAGCAGAAGCTGAACTACCGCGACGTGCGGGTGCGCTTCATTCTGTTCGTCGGCTGCATGGTCGCCATGCTGCAACAGGTTACCGGCGTCAACGTGATGATGTACTACGCGCCGGTGGTGTTGAAAACCGTCACCGAGAATGCGCAGGAAGCGCTGTTCCAGACCATCTGGATCGGCGTGCTGCAGCTGATCGGTTCGGTGATCGGCGCCGTGCTGATGGATCGCATGGGGCGCATTCCGCTGATGCGCTACGGCACGCTGGGCGCCATCGCCGGCCTGCTGCTCACCTCTTATGCGCTTTACACGCAGGCCACCGGCTACTTCGCGCTGTTCGGCATGCTGTTCTTCATGCTGTTCTTCGCGCTGTCGTGGGGCGTGGGCACCTGGGTGCTGGTATCGGAAATTTTCCCCAACCGCATGCGCGCGCAGGGCATGAGCATCGCCGTCGGCTGCATGTGGCTGGCCAACTTCGTGGTGTCGCAGAGTTTCCCGATGATTAACGACAACCCTTATCTGTTCTCTCATTTCCACGGCGCCTTCCCGATGTGGATCTTCGCCGGCTGCTGCCTGTTCGGCTACTGGTTTATCGGCCGCTACATTCCGGAAACCAAAGGCGTCTCGCTGGAGAAAATGGAAGAGGTGGTGATGGCCAAACGAGACCGCCAACCGTTGGCCGCCACGCCGCAGGCGCCGTTGGAAAACGGCAAATCCTGATCAACCCCTGTTACTTACCCCCTACAGCTGGAGTAGTGCATCATGACCATTGCGCTGGACCGTTTTTGCATCAACCGCAAGATTGCCCCAAACCTCGATCTGGAACGCTTTTTCCACCTGGTGAAAAAGTGCGGGCTCAGCAAAGTCGAGCTGCGCAACGATATGCCCAGCGGCAAGGTGACCGATAACCTGAGCGACGCGCAGCTCAATGCGCTGGCCGCCGAATATGGCATCGACATCGTCACCATCAACGCCCTCGGCATGTTTAACCTGCCGGACGACGCCGCCGCGCTGCAGCAGCGCGCGGAAGCCTTGCTGCGCCAGGCGCAGGCCATCCGCAGCCGGGCGCTGGTGCTGTGCCCGCACTGCAGCGCCGACGACTCACGCAGCGAACGGCAAAAACGGGACGATACGCTGGCCGCGCTGAAGCTGCTGGCGCCGTTGTTCCAGCGCTACGGCGTGCAGGGCTACGTCGAGCCGCTGGGCTTCGGCATCAGCTCGCTGCGCTCGTCGCTGCTGACGCAGGCGCTGATCCGCGACTCGGGCGCACCCTACAAAATCGTGCTCGATACCTTCCACCATTATCTCAGCGACGTGGCGCAGGCCGATTTCGACGCGCAGATCCAGGTGGCGCAAATCGGCCTGGTGCATCTGTCCGGGGTGGAAGACCCGCGGGCCAGGGAAACGCTGAGCGACGAAGAGCGCGTCATGCTGAGCGACGGGGATCGGCTGGAAAGCCGGCGGCAGGTGCAGAACCTGGAACGGCTCGGTTATACCGGCATCTATGCCTTCGAGCCGTTCTCCTCGCAGCTGGATGGCTGGTCGGAAGCGGATATCGAACGCGAAATTCGCCGGAGCATCGCCCTGCTGCAGGGGTAACACTCCGGCGAACGGCCTCTGCGGAGGCCGTTTTTTATGGCGTTATTTCAGGTTGCCGACCACCAGCTGATGGCGAGCGTTGTAGAATTTGCGATAGGCCAGGTAGCCGGCAATGATGGTCGACAGGCTGGCGGTGGACAGCAGCATAAAGGTCACCATGATCTGATATTTGATCGCTTTGACCGGATCGATACCGGCGAAGATCAGGCCGGACATCATGCCCGGCAGGCTCACCAGCCCGACGGTTTTCGCCGAATCGACGGTGGGAATGAGCGAAGCGCGAATGCTGTCGCGGATCAGCGTCGCCGAGGCGAATTTCGGCGTAGCGCCCAGGCTGAGCATCTCCTGGATCTTCTGCTGATCGCCTTTGAAGCGCTGCCCGAGATTGGTGTAGCACAGCCCTACCGCCACCATGGCGTTGCCGGCCACCATGCCGGCGATCGGGATCACCTGCATCGGGGTGAACTCGATCGAGCCGGTCAACACCAGCACCGCCAGCGTCAGCACCGCGCCGGTGGTGATGGCGATAAACGAGGTGACGAACGCGCGTTCGATATATTTGCTGCGCTTCTTGGCGTTGTAGGCGGCGTTGAAACAGATGAACAGCACCATCAGCACGGTAAGCGCGGCGTTGTTCAGGTCGAAAATATATTTCAGCACATAGCCGACGGCAATCAGCTGCACCACCGCCCGGCAGATGCTCCAGATAATGTCCTTTTCCAGCGCCAGCTTTTCCCGGTGGCTGATCAGGATGGCGATGACCACCAAGACCATCGACAGCCCTAATGATTCATTGGTGATGTTATGCTGGTTCATCGGCGTGCTCCTGTCGTTGGGCGCTGTGCGCAGGCAGCGTGATCACCTCATCCGCGTGCCTGATTTCTTCCGTATCGTGCGTCACCCACAGCACCGCCAGCCGCTGTTCCGCCACCAGCCGATGGATCAATTCGTTGACGTTGCGCTTGTTGTCTTCGTCCAGCGCGCTGGTGATTTCATCCAGCAACAGCACCCGGGGCATAAACTGCAGGTTGCGGATCAGCGAAATGCGCTGCTTTTCGCCGCCCGAAAGTTCGTTGATGCTCTTTTTCAACATGCTGTCCGGCAGGCCAAAACGCGCCAGGTCGGCCTGCATTTTCTGTTCGTCCGGCTGTTGCTTGCGGATCTGATAAGGCAGCGCAATGTTGTCGTACACCGTATTGCCGAACAGCGAGGGCGTCTGGAAACAGTAAGAGACCTGTTTGCGGTAATCCTCCGGCCGCATGGCGGTGATGGCCTGTCCGGCGAAGGTCAGGGTGCCGCGGGTGGGATCCATCAGCGAGGAGATGATTTTAAGCAAGGTGCTTTTTCCACAGCCCGAGGGGCCGGTAATCAATTTAAACTCCCCTTCCGCAAGCCCGAAAGAGACGGAATCAAGGATCACCTGGCCATCTATTTGATAATGAATATCATCCAATCTGAGTATTTCTTTGTTTTCCTTCATGATGACGACGGCTCCGCGCTTCCACTGGCAATTGAGCGTTAAGTATATGGCCGTAAAAAACATATTGGCAACGCCTGCTAGGCGCGAAAAAATCGCCGGCAAGCAGGCGGAGCCTGTCGGCCCCGCCAAATGATAAAATTTATTAATGATTAGCGGTGAAAGGCAGTCAAAGACTGGAACGGCGGAATAACGCTTTATCGCGCCGAGCCTCGTTCGAGGCAAATATACCAACGCAGGGAATTATTGATGCTGCGATGGGTGCAATGGACTTTCCCCTCTTTCTCCAGCGCCAGCAGCAGGGTGCGGGTGGTGTAGATGTTCTCGCCGCATTTATCCGCCAGTTCGCGGGTTTTCGGCCACTGTTCCGGCGGCGGGTGGTGGCCGCCCGCCCCCGCCGCCCGCTCCCTGCACAATCCCTGCAACACGTTCAGCATCTGCAACTTCCTGCTTTCGTATGTTCTCGGTGCCTTAGCCATGGCATTCCTCCTGAGTGGTTACTTCTGAGCTTCCCCGCTCGGCGGCAGCACGTCGGCCACGCGCAGGGTGTAAATCATGGTGGCCCCCGGCGGGATCGCCGGCGGGCTGCCGCGATCGCCATAGGCCAGCGCCGGCGGCACCACCAGGGTCATGGAGCCGTGCTTTTGCAGCTTGCCGATGGCGGCGCGAAACAGCGGCGGGTATTGCGCCAGCGGCTGCGAGATCACCGTGCCGGCCAGCTCCATATCCTTGATGACCTGCCCGCCGGGCAGGCTTTCGCGCACCACGATATCGACGCGATCCGCCGCGCCGATCCGGCCGCTGCCGGCATAATCCACCCGGTAGTAAAAGCCGAGCGCGTCTTTTTGCACCCCCGGCCGTTGGGCAAAGTCGGCAAGGTAGGCCTTGCCGTCCTGCGATCGGCGCCGCTGGGCCTGCTCCATGGCCCGATCGGCGGCCTGCAGCGCGCTGTCGATCGCGGCGTCGTCCAGCCGTTGGCTGCCCGCCAGGGTGTCGGCGATGCCCGCCAGCAACCGCGGCCGATCCACCGTCAACCCCAGCTGACGGTTATCGCGCTGCAGCTGCAGGATGTCGCGGCCCAGCGATACGCCGGCGGCATAGGCCTGTTTATCCGCCGCGCTGGTCAGCGCCGGCGGTTCAGCCGCCTTTTGCCGCGCCGCCAGCTGCTGCTCCAGCCGCCGTACCCGTGCTGCTTCCCGCTGCTGCTGCTGCGCCAGTTGGCCGGCCAGCGCGGCGCGCTGTTGCTCCGCCTGCGCCAGCGACGCGGCGAGCGCGCCCAGCTCTGGCGCGGGGGCCATCGCCTGCCGCAGCCCCTGCAGCGCCCGCGCCAGCGGCCGAATGTCGATTTCGGTTATTTTCGGCGGCGGCGCGGGCAGCGCCTTGCGCTCCGCCAGCTGTCGCTCCAGCCGGCGGATGGTTTCGGCCTGCTGCCGCAGAGTTTGATTCAGCGTGGTTAAACGAAGGCTATCGCCGGCGGGAGGGGACGGGTTTCCGGGCCTGGCGGCACCCGGCTCGGCCCGCGGTGCGGGCGCCGCCGGCTTAACCGCCGGGGCCTGCTGCCGTTCGGCGAATTTCAGCAGCGCGGGAATGCCGTCATCGCTGGCGCCGGCCAGGCCGCACCCCGCCAATAATATCAAGATGGCTGCGGCTCCTTCCGCACACTTGTTCATGCTTACAGGCTCTCGACCCGATTGGATAAGTCGGACATCAGCTCATGCTCCACATCGGCGCAGAACTTTTCCGTTTTATATTTATAAAGCGCATCTATAGCTTTACGGGTGCTTTCATCCACGTTGCTGCGAATGCCGGCATATCCGGAGGCATTGGACAGCAGCCCGTTAAAATAGGCGATGCGCTTTTGATAACTTTGCGGATTAATATTTTTTAACGAATTAACCCTTTGTTGGCACAGCGCGATCCGCTGTTCATCGGACTTTTCATTAGGATTACTCTGTGAAACTTTTTTCACAGAAATCGCGCCTGCGCTATTTTTCCCTGCGCAACCTGAAAGCGTAGCGACTGACATTATCAATATCGCCAGCGCGCCAGCACAACGAGCGGTGAAAACATTAACTGTAGTAATCATTCCGGTCATCATTCCTTAATTTTAACTTAGGTCATCATTATGTAGCGAACTTTCACATCGCCTGACCGTTTTTGATTAATCAAAATGGGTTAAATAACAAAATAACGCCCGACAACGGCAAAGGATCGGAATAATCATCCGCCGCCGGCATTGTTGTTTTTTTGTTAATTTAAAGAGAAAAGACGTTTGCACCATCGAACGCCGGCCCCACGATAACCGCGCAACAGTCCGCCAGACAACGCAAATAAAAACAATAATTTATGTTTTATACATTGCCAGCGCCCAGGCATTCGTCGCCTGCCGTCCGAGAGCGATATTAGCAAAACAATATTATGAATTGTAGTGCGAACTCTATTTCTCTCGATCTAATATCTCGCATATCGTTATTTATATAGTGATTTATACTGGATAATATTTGTATACGATCTATTGATTTTCAGGGATATATATTTCTTTTTCCTTTTGGTTTTATATTCTGAATTTGACCTGATTTAATAAAAGCTATTCCCAAACAACTCTATTATTTGCAAGAATAATCCCAGCAAGACGCCATGCCGATATTCATATTTTACTTTCGCGGAAATTGAATGCCGATTTCCAATAACTTTCGTTATTCACCATAAATAACGGAGGATGGCGTATTGCCCTGAGCAAAAGGATCTGGCTCCAACTGCGGCGCCGGTGACATGACGTCGCCGCCCCCGCAGGGGATTTAGATGTGCTGTTCTTTTTATTTAAATACTCTCTACAGGAACCTGAGAAATGAAACTGAATAAATTAATGCTGGCAACCATGATTGCTTTCGCTTCCGCATCTGTTGCCCATGCAGCATCTAATCAAGGCAGCGGCAAAGTCACCTTTACCGGTTCAATCATCGATGCGCCATGCAGCATCGAACCGAACTCCGTCGACCAGACCGTGCCGATGGGCCAGATCAGCAGCCGCATTCTGGACAAGCAAGGCAAATCCAGCATGGAACCCTTCAGCATCAAACTGAAAGACTGCTCACTGTCGACCATGAAAAACGTCAAGGTGACCTTCACCGGCACGCCGGATCCGGACAACAGCAAACTGCTGGCCCTGAGCGGCACGGCGACCGGCGCCGGCATCATGATCTACGACAAGCTGCATTCCAAGGACGTTGAACTGGGCACCGCCACCGATGGCCAGGGCCTGACCGAAAACGACAACTCCCTGGACTTCGCCGCTTACCTGCAGGGCAGCAGCGCATCCGGCGCCGTAGTGCCGGGCGACTTCACCAGCGTGGCGAACTTCACCCTGGCTTACCTGTAATACCCCCGCAGGGGATGCCGCACCGGCATCCCCGCTTTATGCCTGCCGACATCGGCAATGGAACAGGTCGCGTCAGGGAGATGCCAGCATGAAAAGCCGATTTTGGGGCGCGCTGCTTGTGGCGCTCAGCGTTTGCAGCACCGCGGCAACGGCGAAGGATCAGGGCCACGGCAAGGTCAGCCTGGGCGGCGAAATCGTCGAGACGCCCTGCGGCATTGCCAGCGAGAGCGTGGATCAAACCGTTGATTTTGGGCTTATTTCAATGAGCGATGCGGCGCAGGGCGCAGCGCCGGTGCTGATCGGCAGCCGCCGCAGCTTTGCGATCCGACTGGTGAACTGCGAGCTGGCCAGCCAGGTGAAGCCCGATTTCGTTTATCGCGCGGCCAACGTCACCTTCGACGGCACCGCGGACCGCCGCGACCCCGAACTGCTTGGCGTCCACGGCGAAGCCCAGGGCGTGGCCATCGAGCTGCTGACCGACGCCGGCACCCCGATCCCGCTCGGCAGCACCACGCCGGATTATCTGATCGTCGCCGGCGACAACCAGCTGCGTTTCGGCGCGCAATTGCGCATTTATCCGGATAAGGCGCGGGCGGGCGGTTTCAGTTCGCTGGCCAGATTCACCCTGTCTTATCTGTAGCGCCGGTTCCCGACAGGCGTTGCACAGCATGACGAAATACGTATTCAGGTCGTACAGGATGACCTGCTATTGGGCGCGGATTTGCCATGAGTGATTATTCTATGACGTCATTACTGACACGGAAAAACATACCCATCATCGTCATTCTATCTTTCCTCTGGGTGCGTCCGGCGCAGTCCGCCACGGAATTTAATACCGATGTATTGGATATTGGCGATCGCAGCAAAGTGGACCTGTCGCGTTTCTCCGACGCCGACTATGTCATGCCCGGCGCCTATCTGCTGGATATCAAAATAAACCAGAAAACGCTGCCGCAGCGCAGCATCCAGTATTACCCCTCGGCGGACGAAAAAACCCGCAGCCGGGTGTGTTTGCCGCCCGACCTGGTGGAAAAGATGGCGCTGAAAGAAGAGGCCGCCCAAAAAATCACCTTTTGGCACGACAACGGCTGCGCCGATCTCAGCGGCATCAAGGGCGCGACGATTTCCGACCGCATCGGCGGCGGCGTGCTGGCGATCACCATTCCGCAGGCCTGGATGAAGTATTCCGATCCGGACTGGACCCCACCCGAGCAGTGGGACGACGGCATTCCCGGCCTGCTGCTGGACTACAGCCTCAGCGGCCAGGCCGGCAAACAGAGCCACAACAACACGACCGCGGAAAACCTCAGCAGCTACGGCACGCTGGGCGCCAACCTGGGCGCCTGGCGCCTGCGCGCGGATTATCAGGCCAACTACAATCAGCAGGCCGGCGAACGCGACAGCGGCTTCGACTGGAACCAAATTTACGCCTATCGCGCGCTGCCGATGCAGGCCGCCAAGCTGACGCTGGGCGAGGTTTATCTCGACTCGGGCGTGTTCGACTCCTACCGCTTCACCGGCCTCAACCTGGCCAGCGACGAACGCATGCTGCCGCCCAACCTGCAGGGCTACGCGCCGGAAGTGCGCGGCATCGCCAAGAGCAACGCCAAGATCACCGTGTCGCAGGAAGGCCGCACGCTGTATGAAACCACGGTGCCCGCCGGGCCCTTCGCCATTCAGGATCTCAACAGTTCGGTGCGCGGCCGGCTGGACGTCAAGGTGGAAGAACAGGACGGCAGCGTTTCTACCTTCCAGGTGGATACCGCCACCATTCCTTACCTGACCCGTCCCGGCTACGTGCGCTATAACATCGCCCTCGGCAAGCCTTCGGCCTACGATCATCGCACCCAGGGGCCGCTGTTTTCCGCCAGCGATTTCTCCTGGGGGCTGAGCAACGCCTGGTCGCTGTACGGCGGCGCGCTGCTCGGCGGCGATTACAACGCCTGGGCGCTCGGCCTGGGCCGCGATCTGAACCTGTTCGGCGCCATGTCGGTGGACGTGACCCAGTCGATCGCCCGCCTGCCCGGCGAACCGACCGCCAGCGGCATGTCGTTCAAGGTCAACTACGCCAAGCGTTTCGATGAGCTGAACAGCCAGATCACCTTCGCCGGCTACCGCTTCTCGCAGCGCAAGTTCATGAACATGTCGCAGTACCTGCAGGAGCGCTACGACAACTACGACGACAGCTACAACGGCCGTCAAAAAGAGCTGTATACCGTCACCGCCGGCAAGACCTTTATGGCGGAAGACAGCGCCAGGGCGATCACCGCCTACCTGACCTATTCGCACCAGACCTACTGGGACGCCAGGACACAGGATCGCTATGGGCTGTCGGCCAGCAAGCTGTTCAGCATCGGCGACGTCAGCAACATCACCGCCTCGCTGGCCGCCTACCGCACCAGCTACCAGGGGCGCACCGACGACAGCATCATGCTGAACTTCACCGTGCCGATCGGCGACCGCCGACGCATCGGCTATTCGCTGCAGACCACCAACAGCGACGTCACCCAGCTGGCGTCCTACAACGACTATACCGACCCGAACAACAGCTGGCAGGTCAGCGGCGGCTTCAATCAGTCCGGCAAGTCACTGGCGCGCGGCTACTACACCCACAACGCCGCGTTCGGCTCGCTCAACGCCAGCGCCTCTTACCAGCAGGACAGCTACTCCTCGGTCGGCGGCACCTTCCGCGGCGGCCTGACCGCCACCCGGCACGGCGTGGCGGCGCACCAAAACTCCAGCAACGGCGGCAGCCGCATGATGCTGGATACCGACGGCGTCGCCGGCGTGCCGATCAACAACGGCCGCGCCTACAGCAACCGTTTCGGGCTGGCGGTGATCGCCGATATCACCAGCTACTACAACACCGACACCCGCATCGACGTCAACACCCTGGCGGACGACGTGGAAGCGACCCGCGCCGTGGTGCAGGGCACGCTGACCGAAGGCGCCATCGGCTATCGCCACTTCGAGGTGGTGAAAGGCAGCAAGCTGTTGGCCACCATCAAACTGGCCGACGGCAGCGAGCCGCCGTTCGGCGCCACGGTGCTGAGTGAAAAAGGCCGCGAAGTGGCGGTGGTGAACGACGGCGGCTCGGTCTATCTGACCGGCGTGCAGCCGGAAGAACGGCTGGACGTCGCCTGGGAAGGCCAGCGCCAGTGCCGCATCGTGATCCCGGGCGCCGCCAAGCCGCTGGATCAGCTGCTGCTGCCGTGCGCCAAACTGTAATCCGTAACGCTGAGAACCGATGACATGAATAAACACCCGATAGCAATACTGACCGCAGCCGGCCTGGCATTGACGGCCGCCATGCCGGCGGCCAATGCGGCGATCTCGCTGGATCGCACGCGCGCCGTCTACCTGAGCGACGCCAAATCCATCAGCCTGAATATCGTTAACGAAAACAAAGAGCTACCATTCCTGGCCCAGTCCTGGCTGGAGGATGAGCAGCACCGGAAAATCACCTCGCCGCTGGTGGTGCTGCCGCCGCTGCAGCGGGTGGAGGCCGGCGAGCGCAGCGTGGTGCGCATCACCAAAACGCCGGAGGCCGAGCGTCTGCCGCAGGATCGCGAATCGGTGTTCTATTTCAACCTGCGCGAAATCCCGCCGAAAAGCGGCAAAACCAACGTCATGCAGCTGGCGCTGCAGACGCAAATCAAGCTGTTTTACCGGCCGAAGGCCATCGTCGCCCCCAAGGGCGAAGTCTGGCAGGAGAAGCTGGTGTTTCGTAAAAGCGGCGGCGGTTTCACCATCGACAACCCGACGCCGTTCTACATCACCCTGACCGGCATCACCCGCCAAACGCAGAAGCAGGGCGGCGGCGCGATCGGCGACTTTCAGCCGCTGATGCTGAAGCCGAAATCCAGCGAAAGCATCAAGCTGCGCGATAACGGCCTGAGCGGCTTTGTCGTCACTTATATCAATGACTACGGCGGCCACCCTGAGTTGCGCTTCGCCTGCAACGGCAGCGTTTGCACCGCCGTGCCCGATAAAAAATAAGGAGATACGGCATGGCTGAATTCACCGGCCGCCTGCGGCCCCTGCTGCTTTGCGCCCTGCTGTGCGGCGGATCCGCCACGGCGGCGACGCCGCTGGGCGTGGTTCAGGGCACCACCGGCACCGTCAGTTTTTACGGCGGGCTGCTCAGCGCCCCCTGCAGCCTGGCGCCGGATAGCCAGGATCAGTCGATCGATCTCGGCGAGGTCAACGCGCGCGACTTCCAGAACGCCGGCGATCGGAGCGCGCCGGTGCGCTTCCGTCTGTCCTTCCGCAATTGCCTGCTGGGCGCGCGCGCGCTGGCGGATAACCCGGCCGGGCCGCGCAACGGCGACGCCAATCGGCTCTATTTGCAGGGCGAACAGGCCGCCACGCTGGTGTTCCTCGGCGAAAGCGACATCGCCAATCCGCAGCTGCTGAAGCTGAACGGCGGCGCGCAAGGCATCGGCCTGCGGCTGAGGGATCAGCAGGGCCGCGCGTTGGCGCTCAATCAGCAAAGCCGTCCCTATATTCTGCAACCCGGCAGCAACACCCTGTGGTTCAGCGCCAGCGTGGAGTCCACCCAGCGGGCGGTGATGGCGGCGGGGTTTGCCGCCGTGGCGCACATTCAGGTGATCTACCTGTGAGGCTCGTGATCCGATGAAAAACCAATACGTTAAATTCTGTCTGCCGCTGGCGTTAACGCTGGCGGCCCCTGCCGCCTGGGCCAACGGCTACGTGACGCCGGACGGCGGCCCGAAACAGTTTTATATCGATCTGAATGAAACCAACATCACCAACCAGGTGGGGTTTACCAAACTGTTTACCTATTCATTAGGCGGCACCTATACCGGCAAGGCCTATTGCGATACCCCTATCCCCAAAAGCCCGCACTATTACAAATCGGACTCGGCGCTGCCCGCTTCCGACTACGGCAATGGCTATCTGCAGCTGAACGACTTTCTCGACCTGAAGGCCGAGGTGTGGATCGCCGGCAATAAAAAGGCCTATGTCACCGTGCCGTTTTATAACGAGTCCAACCTGCTGAGCCAGCATGCCTGCACCCCGCCCTATGCGCAGATCAACAACTACGAAAGCGGTTCAAAAGGCCGCATCACCTTCCGGGTGCGCAAGAAGATCATCAATGGCGTGCAGATCAACGACCGGCAGATCATCGAGATGTACGGCCGGTTAGGCTCTCTCGACGGCGGCTTCGGCCCCAATCCGATGGCGCAGGTGTTCATCCAGTCCGCCATCCTCTACGTGCCGGACAAATGCGTGGTCAACGAAGGCCAGCTGATCAACGTGGAATTCGGCGAAATCAGCGGCAGCAACCTGAACGGCGCAAGCTACCCGCAAAACATTCCGGTGCGCTTCCAATGCGAGGGCGGCAGCTTCGAAGACGGCACCCTGAACATCAAGCTGGCGGTTTCCGGCACCGCGGCCTCTTTTAGCACTAACGCGTTCAAAACCGACAAGAACGATCTGGGCATCCAGATAAAGCATAACGGCCAGTTGGTGGTCCCGAACGAATTTTATCCGGTGCCGAATATCGGCAACGGCGGCTCCTGGAATCTGGTGGCGGCGCCGCTGGCCAACGGCGGCAAGGAGATCGATGAAGGGGAATTCAACGCGTCGGCCACCATAGTGGCGGCATTCCAGTAACTGAGGGAGAAACTCAAGATGCGTCTACGCGCTTTCGCGCTGCTGAGCTGCGCGCCCTGGTGGTTTGCGGCCCTGCCGGCCACGGCGGATACCGAGCTGATCGGCTCGCCGTTGCAATTTCACGGCACCGTGGTGAGCCGGCCGTGCAACATCGAGCCGCAGTCCGCCGACCAGCTGGTGGAGATCGGCACGGTGATCGTCAAAACCCTGTACCGCTACGGCCACACCACGCCGGTGCCGTTCAACATCAAGCTGACCGACTGCAAAACGGCGGTGTTCAAGTCGGTCAACGTCACCTTCAGCGGCATTGAGGACCCGGAGCTGCCGGGCAAGCTGGCGATCAACAACGGCACCAACGGCGCCGCCATCGCGCTGTTCGACCACCAGGGAGCGGATATCGATCTGAACCGGGCCACCAGCGCGGTGGCGCTGCAGAACGGGCCCAACGTGCTGAATTTCACCGCCTATGTGCAGGGCCACCCGAGCGCCATCCAGAATAAAACCATAACCGAAGGCGAATTCCGCTCGGTGGCCAACTTCGTGCTGGCTTACCAATAAGCCCGGCGTCTTCAGGAAAAGCGATATGTCCCAACAAAAAACGGCCTGGCTATTCGGGCTGGCGGCCGGTTATTGCCTGATCGCCATGCACCTGTCTTGGCCCAATCGCGGCGGCAGCGGTTTTTATCTGCCGTGGAATATGGTCGGCGCCCTATTTATGGCGCTGTTTATTCTCGGGGCGATGTTGTTCAGCCGGCCGCCGCTGGCCGTCTCCGGCTTTTTTAACCGACTGGCGCTGGGCGGCCTGATTTTATTATTGCCCGCCTGCTGGGCCGCCGAGCCCTGGCTGAGCGAGGCCTTGCCGCGCCTGCTGGGGTTGGGGCTCGGCGTCATGGCCTACCTCGCGCTGCTGCAAATTCCGCTCGACCGACGCCGACGCCGCCGCCTGCTGACGTTGCTGCTGGCGGCGGCGGTCATCGAAGCGCTGCTGGGCATGGCGCAGTACAGCCTGCTGCAGCCGGGCAACGGCTTCGGTTATGACACCCTGAAGAATCGCCCCTACGGCGTTTTCCAGCAGTGGAATCTGATGGCCAGTTTTATCGCCACCGGCCTGGCGCTGGCGCTGTACCTGCTGAGCCGCCGCGGGCGGTTGTCGCCGCTGGTCAGCCTGCTGGGCGGGGCCATGCTGACGCTGGCGCCGCTGTTACTGATCCTGATCGCCTCGCGCGCCGGCCTGCTGGCCGCCGTGCTGCTGGCCCCGTGGCAATGGCTGATGCTGCATCGCCTCAACCGCCGCCGCGCCGGCCACGCCCTGTGGCTGCTGGCCGCCGGGACGCTGGCCGGGTTCGCCCTGGTGGCGTTGAATGGCGCCACCCGCGCCATCGACGTGGCCGAGCCGATCTTCTACCGGTTGGCCTATTGGCAGGAAGCCGTGCGCATGATCGCCGAGCGTCCGTGGTTCGGCTGGGGCTATGGCCACTTCCGGCATGATTTCCTGCATCATTTTTACCAGAACCACCGCAGCGGCATGGAAAGCGTCAGCGTCACCCATCCGCATAATGAAGTGTTGCTGTGGGGCGTGGAGGGCGGATTGCTGAGCCTGTGCGGCGTCGGCGTCATCGGCTGGGGCTTGTGGCGCCTGCTGCGTCGGCGCGCCCGGCCGCTGCGCCCTGCGCCCTGGCAGGCGGCCCTGCCTATCCTGCTGCATATGATGGTGGAATACCCGCTGTATCTTTCCGCCGCGCACGCCGTGCTGCTGCTGGCGATACTGCGCGCCGGCGACCTTCGCCGCCGCTGCCGCCTGCCGCCGATGGCGCAACGGGCGTTGCGCGGGGCGGCGGCCGTATCGGCGGCGCTGATGCTGATTTATATGCTCAATGGGCTGCACAGCGCGCTGATCATCACCCGCGTAGAAAAAACGGGCCTGCGGCAGTTCGCTCCCATGAATCAGGTTATTTCGCCCACGCCCTGGCAAACCCGTTACGACTTCGACAGCCAGCTGCGGCTGCTGCTGCAGTACCCGCGCACCCGGGACGCGGCCGCGCTGCGGAGCTACCGGCGCTGGGCCGAGAACGAAATCCGCGTGCGCCCGGAAGCCAACATCTACTTCAACCTGATCCGGGTCAGCCGGCTGCTGCAACAGCCCCAACGGGCTGCGCAGCTGCAATCGCAGGCGCGTCGGCTGTTCCCGCACGACGGACGCTTTGAGGAGTAACCCATGCCCGATATCCGATTCACCCTGTTCGACGGCGATAACTTTTATCAGCAGGGGCTGCGTTCGCTGCTGCAGGATTATCTGCACGCCCTGAATGAATGCCACCGCTTGTACCCTCAGCTGGCCCCCCTCGAGTCGCAGCGTCTGGAGGGCGTTGAGGTGGTGTTCCGCACCCTGGAGGATCGCTGGGGCTGCGCCTGTTGCTACCAGAGCCCGTATCAGACGCCGCGGCACCGGCAGATGACCGTGCTGATCCTGGACGATCATGCGCCGCGGCATTGGCAGGCCCATCCGGCGCTGTTCAGCATTCACCGGCGCGATTCCGTTTACGCCGTTCGCAACAAGCTGCAGATGGCGCTGGAACGTTTTTGCCAGCAGCCCTGGGTGGCGCTGCACGCCGCCGGCCTGTGGAAATGCCAGCAGTGCCGCATCGCCGCGCTGAGCAGCTGCGAGAAAAAGGTGCTGCGGCTGATGAGCACCGGCATGTCCGCCTGCAGCATCGCCGGCATGCTGCAGCGCAGCCAGAAAACCATCAGCGCCCACAAACGCTCGGCGATGCGCAAGCTCAACGTCCGCAAGAGCAGCGAATTGAACAAAATGCTGTTGAATCAGATGGGGCTGAATTAAGGCTGCGCGGGGCTTCTGACCAGAAGCCTCGAGCGCATCCGCCGCATCGCCAATACCGGGAGCATAATTCTATCCGGGGGATCTAAGGATGTCTGGTGTCGACGTCAAAATGCAGAAACGCCAGCTGAACCACCCGGTCAATCGTCTGCTCGCTCTGATTATTGAGATGCCGATAGTGCTGCAGATGCAGCAAATCAGCGATAAATGCGGCAATGCCGAGTTCAGCGTCGACAATGCCCGATTGTTGCATAAACGGCAGAAGCTGTTGCGCGGCTTTCGCTGCACGAACAAGGTTATCACCGGCGTTCGACTGAAATGGCTGGTCTGCAAAGCTGGCGATCAAGACATTCAATTCAGAAAGCGCAGTTTTCATGGTTACGCCCTAAGGATTTTATTATCAGGGTATTAAGTGGCGCTGACCCGTCATCATCCTGATAGCGTTGCCAGGCCACCGGCTTATTCAGACGATTACCACCCGATGGACAGGCAGCCGCTCAATAAAAACACCGTACGGTTTAGTTTTGCATTGAATTCATACTGCTGTCAATAAAATGTCTCTGTCGGACTGATTAGCCAATTCGCCTTGCCGTTATTGCCTGCAACGGCTCCCGTCATCTACCGCCCAATAGCGCGCGGTGGCGGCAATCTGATCCGCCAATTTGGCGATAACCTGCTGCTGAGCCGATAACATCGCCGCATAACCCGGTTGAACAGCCAGCGTCAGACGGCTGCCGCATACCAGCCTGCGCCCCTGCAAGCTCAAACCCCAGCCCGCCTCAAACTCGACGGTTCGCCCGGGCCAGGTATCAAAACGCCGTATCTGGAGCTGTACCTTCACCGTCGGGATTTCCGCAGTGTGGACCAGCCCGGCGACGTCCTCAGTGCCGAGGCGTTGCGTCAACGCGGCGGAAAGCGCGCTGCGGACTTCGTCGCCAAGCGGGCTCAGCCAGCGTTCATTCTCTAACAGCATGGCGCCGCCCTGCCCCTGACGTACCACCAACTGCGGGACATCAAGCTGCGGAGGGATACCGACCGGCAACACGGCAATCAAAAACGGGGCGGGTTGCAGCGGCGGCGGCTCGACCGCAGGCGCAACCAGCGTATGGTAATGCACCGACGGCGAGGAACAGGCGGCCAACGAAACCATGAATATCAGCAAACAGAGCCGGGAGGGTGAGGTCATTTTTTCGAACCTTGTCGGGAAGAATAATCGTTGCCTTCATTGGGCTTCGGGGGATCCTCGGAGCGGCCCCACAGCAGTGACTCTGGATGGCGGCCAAGTTGATCGGCCAGATTGCGCACCGTACGCATGGCGCGCAGCGCTTCCTGTAAAGACTGGGTAAACACCAGCATCAACGGCGAGTCTTCCGCCAGCAGATCCTGTGCGATTTGCGTCGTCTGATTCATTTGCCTGAGCAGTTGGTTCGCGGCAGGCAGCGTCTGCCCATTGACCTGTTGCAGCGTTTTATCCATACCGGAAAGCGTGGCGTTCAGATGCTGTGCGATGGATGCCAGCGGCATTCTATCTACCTTTCCGACAATGCTGGCGATTTGCTCTTGCAGCTTGTCCAAACCGCCGTTGACGGTCGGCAACATCAACGGGCGCGCATGAATGTCAAAAGGCACTCTGGCCGCATTCGGCACGAAATCCAGCGAGATATAAAGCTGTCCGGTGAGCAGGTTGCCCGGCGTGGCCTGGGCGCGCAGGCCGTGCTCGACCAAATCCCGGGTAAATGCCGCCGTCGCCAGCTCCAGCCCCTGGGTCGGTTTCGGCAACTTGCTCAACACGTTGCCAAGCCGGTTAGGGTAAACCTCAATGCCGACCACCGAAGGAAAACGGTAGCCTTTGGGGCTGTAATCTAAATCGATCGACACCACCCGTCCTATTTTAATACTGGAGAACTCGACTGCGGCCCCCACTTCCAGGCCGTGCAGCGATCGTTCAAAACGCAGTTTGAACGGGATCGGCGGGCCATCGTGCGCAGCCAGGGCGGACTCCTGATCTTTAGCCAGCACGTACCCAACCGTCGGCCCGATCGTCGCCGGAGAGCTGTCCGGCGTAGCAAAGGCGATGCCACCCGCTATAATGGCGCCGACCGTTTGCGTTCTGAGTCGAAAACCGTTGGCGCCAACCGAAATATCCAGCCCGCTGGCGTTCCAGAAGCGTGAATTCGGCTTCACAAAACGATCGTAGGGTGAATCGATAAAAACCTGCAGACTGACGCTCTTACCGTCTTCGCTCAGTCGGTAAGAGGCAATCCGCCCCACCTGCACTCGTCGGTAATAGACCGGAGAGCCGATATCAAGCGAGCCTAAATCGTCGGTCTGCACCACAAACCGAGAGCCCGGCATGCCATTGATGATGGCCGGCGGCGATTCAAGCCCGGTAAAGTGGCGACGGGTGTCGTTTGAGGTCCCCTTGTCTACTCCGATATAGGCCCCGGACAGCAGGGTATCGATACCGGTTACGCCGCCGATGCCGACGCGTGGGCGTACTACCCAAAAACGCGTGTCGGCGCGAGCCAGATTGGCTGCGTTTTCATTGAGGCTGACGGTAACCAGCACCTGCGAGTCGTTGCCACCCAGCGTTATGCCTTTGACGGTGCCCACCGTCACGTCTTTATATTTCACCGCCGTTTTCCCCGGCTCCAGGCCGTTGGCGGTTTGGAAGATAATGGTGATCTCCGGGCCGGTGGCGAGCCAGGTATGGGCCAGCATCGACACCGCGGCCAGCAATGCGACCAGCGGCACCAACCAGATTGGTGCCGGCCAACGACGACGCGGGATCACATCAGGCAGTGAAGGCAGTTTATTCATCATCATCACCTTGCCAAATCAGACGGGGGTCATAGGCCATGGCGGACAACATGGTCAAGATGACCACCAAGCCGAAAAACAGGATGCCGCTGCGGGGTTCGACCGTGCTCAGCGTTTGAAACTGCACCAGTGCCGACACAGCGGCCACTACCACCACATCCAGCATCGACCAATAACCGATCCCTTCGACCAGCCGGTAAAGCCTTGCCCTTTCAGGCATCGCCCAGGCGCTTCGGCGCTGGGAAGCCACCAGTAACAGGATGAGGCTCAGGAACTTCATGCAGGGAATAACCACGCTGGCAACAAATATCACCAGAGCGATGCCATAGGAACCCGCTCGCCAAAAATCAATCACCCCAGCCATGATGGTGCTTTCACCGCCCTTGCCGAACAGGCTGGTGTGCATCACCGGCAGAACGTTGGCGGGAAGATAGAATATGATGCCGGCGAGAAGTAAAGCCCATGACCGCACCAAACTGTCGGACCGCCGATCATGTAGCCGAGTGCGACAGCGCGGACAACGGGAGAGGTCGCGGCATACCAACCCGCAGGTCAAGCAGCCGGCCACATTCAATTGCCGGGCATACAGCGGCCTATTCATGGTCAATGCCTACCTGATGTGTTCGCGTCGGCATCAGCCGCCACAAAGGTTGAAGATCCTGATTGCCAATGATGACAATTAACAACATCAATACCGCCATGGCCCAGCAACCGGGGCCCGGAGCCACCTGCAAAAAACCGGACAGCTTAATGGCGGCCACTAAAAAACCCAGCAAACCGACTTCAACCATGCTCCAGGGGCGTAACCCTTTCAGCAACCTGATCGCACCAACAAAACCCGGGGCGCTACGGCCAAGATGGGCAAACAGCATCACCCAACCGAAGAGCGTGATTTGCAGTAATGGCGCAACCATCAGAAGAAACACCATGCAAACCGCCAGCGGCATCGTTGAGCCGTTAGCTAGCGCAACGGCGGTCTGCCAGACGCTGGCGGCATTCTGCACCGCATGGAAGCTGACGCCGACCACCGGAAACACGTTAGCCAGCGTAAAAGCGAGGGCTGCGGTCAGTGTCAGTGCCAACATCCGAGTGGTGTTGATCTGCCCGTCACGATAAAGCGTGGCGCGGCAACGCAGGCAGCGGGCTTCGTCATTCACCTTCAGTTGCCTGTAGCGATATACGCTGTCGCAATGCCGACAAACCACCAGATGAGAGAAAGTTTTCATAAATTAATGGGAACAATGTCCTGACAAGGCGTTGAAAGCGGATAACCGGCTTGAACTCCGGTTATCCGTTTCATTTTTTATTATCAGGCGACAGAGGCCACCTGTTTTCCCCGACGTTGACTGACTATTTCTGAGTCGCGTTAGCCTTATTACTTCAGGATCTCGGCCAACTCTTCGGCGCCTTTATCGAGCCCTACTTCAGCGGCGCTCAACGAACCAATGCTGGCACCGACATTCATGGCGTTCGGGTATTGCTTGGCCACGTAAGCGTTGAGCAGGCGCTGGGTCGAAGCGTCATAAATCTCGACGACGTAATTTACCGATCCGTTGAGCATGCCTTCTTTACCGCGAATAGACTGCACGATGTTGTAAGGCCCACCCGCCAGATCAAACTTGGTGAAGGTGCCGACAAAAGGCGTAGTGGTGTCCGCCCCGGTCAGCGTCAGCTTCAGGCGGATAGCATCTCCGGTGGGGGCGCTGACCTCACGGAAACGGGGGCGCAGCGCTTCACTGAACTTACTGTGCATATAATCTGCCAGCGCCTTGCGGTCCTCCGGCGAAACATCGCCGAACTGATTGTCCGCTCCCTGATAAATAACAACAGGTTCAATGATGATGCCGGTGTATTTTTTCCAGTCCACCGGGGTGGAGTAACGGTAAGGAATGCGGTCGGATTGATCGTCTGCATTGGGCATCAACCGTGATGACGATTCGATATCGGCATAGCGGACAGGTGCTGTTCCGGCGCAGCCGGCCAGCGCAACGGCAAGCACTAATATCGCCGGGCGAGAAACCTTGAGGTATACGAACATTTAGGTGATCCTGTAGAAGAAAATGCCACCAATATCGGTCAGAACGTGCTGTTTCAGCGACGATATTGGCCCGCTGCGTACGCCCGAATATGCGACCTTAACGGTCCATACAGTGCTGCTCCCGGCGGTTTATACAGCGATAACGTTGAATACGACACCGCCAAAACAAAACTGTACAGTTGAGTTTTGCATTGATATTCTTCGCTTGTCAAGAAGATGTCTTTTTTTGTGCAATTTTCCGGTTTGTCTGCAGGAGAGATGATGAAAGTACGGACCAACGCGCGCCGCGACGCCATCGTAGAAGAAGCGGCGCTGCTGTTTCAGGAAATGGGTTACGAACGCGCCTCGATGAACGAACTGGCGAAACGCGTCGGCGGTTCCAAGGCGACGCTTTACGGCTATTTTTCATCCAAGGAAGAGCTATTTACTGCTGTTGTTCGTCAACATGCCACCCAGCACCTTTCCGAAGCAGCCACAGAGTTGATGAATGAAAAGCGAGGCAAGGAAACGCTGGAGCAGACGCTGACGCGCTTCGGCGAACAGATGCTGCTGGTACTGACCAACGACAACAGCGCGATGGCGGTTTATCGCATGGTGGTCGCCGAGTCCGGCCATTCGGATATCGGCACATTGTTTTACGAGGCCGGTCCGCGTGAAAGCGTGGAAAAACTGTCGGTGGTGATGTCTGCAGCAATGGACCGCAAGGAGCTGCGCCTGGCCGATCCTCACCTTAAGGCAACCCAGTTTCTTTCACTGCTCACCGCAGAGATCGACATGCGCGTGTTCCAGCGGCATTTACAGCCGGTTGGCTTGCCGCGTATCCGTGAGATGGTGCACGCTGCAGTGACGATGTTCTTGGCCGGCGCGGCATCACGCCCGGCCAGTTGAGCGGGGCTGTCGCCAACAACCTCATAGTGGTTTACTTTGGTTCACGACTTTATTCATAAGCAATGGACCGGAATGATGCCGAGAAAAGCCAGGGTCGTTGAAGTTCCCGCCATCGGTCAGCTCGATCGCCAGGCGGGGCGGCTGAGCCAGCAGCTGGCGCAGGCGCTGCGCGCCGCCATCAATAAGGGCGAACTGAAGGCGGGCGATCTGCTGCCCTCCACCCGGCGGTTGTCCGCGGCGCTCAGGCTGGCCAGAGGCACCGTGCTGGAGGCTTTCGCCCAGCTGACCGCCGAAGGTTTTCTCGCACCGCAGCCGGGATCCGGCACCCGGGTGGCCGGTTCGCTGGCGCCGCGCAGGGTGCGCCTCTCCCCCGCAAAGTCCCCCTCGGCGGCAGCGCCGCCGCTGGCGGAGCAAGCGCAGCGCCTGGCCCGTTTCGCCGCCCAGGTGCGCCCTCTGCCGCCGGTGCCCTTCGCCGTGTCGGTGCCCATCGGCGAGACCGCGCCGGACGATATCTGGCGCCGGCTCGGCAACCGCATTCGCGCCCGCGGGCCGGGCGCGCCGTCGGGTTACGGCGATCCCATGGGGGCACTGCCGCTGCGCGAGGCCCTCTGCGAATACGTTCGCCGCTCCCGCTCCGTAAGCTGCACGCCGCAGCAAATCATTATTACCTCAGGCACCCAGCAGGGGCTCTATCTGGCCGCGCAAATACTGCTGGACGCCGGCGACGCCGCCTGGGTTGAAGATCCCGCCTACTCGGGCATTACCGCCATTTTCGACAACGTCTTCAGGGACCGCCGCATGATCAGGGTGCCCATCGCCGACGACGGCATCGACGTCGCCGCCGGCGCCGGGCTCGCCGCTCAGGCCCGCGCCGCCTTTGTCACCCCTTCTCATCAATATCCGCTCGGCATGCCGATGAGCATGGCCAAAAGAACCGCCCTGCTGGCCTGGGCCAGGGAACGGCAGGCCTGGATCGTTGAAGATGATTACGACAGCGAGATGCGCTATGCCGGCCACCCGTTTCCCTCATTGCAAGGGCTGGATCCCGACAGGGTCGTCTATCTGGGCACCTTCAGCAAAGTGCTGTTCCCCTCGCTGCGGCTGGGCTACGCCATCGTTCCCCCGCCGCTGGTCGACGCTTTTTGCGGTGCCAGAATGCTGATGGACCGCCATCCGCCCAGCGCCGATCAGCACGTGCTGGCCGCTTTTATCGCCGAAGGGTATCTGGACCGGCATATCCGCAAAATGCGCGGCGTTTATGCGGAGAAGCGTCGGGTGCTGATCGCGGCGATAGACGCCCACCTCGACCCTGAGCTGGCCTGGCTGCAGCCCTGCGATCAGGGTATGCATACGGTGCTGTGGTTAAAGGCGGGTTTCGACGATCTGCAGGTGGCCGAGCGCGCGAACCGGGCCGGCCTGGCGCTGCGCGCCGTTTCGCCGATGTATGCCGTCGGCCACGGCAAGCCCGGACTGGTGCTCGGGCTGGGCGGCCACAGCGATCGCGCGGTCGACCAGGCGGTGCAAAAGCTTGGGCAGGTCATCCGCGCCTGCGCCGCCCCTGCGCCCTAACGAGAAAAACGCCTGGCGCCGAACACGCACGCCAACACGCCGGCCATCACGGCGATCATCGCGGGCTGGACGGTTTCATGCAGCACCAGCCCCGCCAGCGCCAGCCCGAAGAAAGGCTGCAGCAGCTGCAGCTGGCCGACGGCGGCGATGCCGCCCTGCGCCAGGCCGCGATACCAAAAGATAAAGCCGATCCACATGCTGAATACCGAAACGTAGATCAGCGACAGCCAGGCCGCGCCGCCGATCGTCGGCCAACCGTTCGGCGCCGTGAGCAGCGCCGCGACCGAGGTCAGCGGCAGAGCGATCGCCAGCGCCCACGAGATCACCTGCCAGCCGCCGAGGCGGCGCGACAACACCGCCCCTTCCGCGTAGCCCAGGCCGCACAGCAGTATCGCCCCCACCATCAGGGCATCGCCCACCCCGGCACCGCCGCCCCCCTGGCTCAGCGCAAAACCGCCCACCAACAGGGCGCCCAGCACTGAAAACGCCCAAAATGCGGCTTTGGGCCGCTCCCCGCCGCGCAGCACGCCGAAACAGGCGGTCGCCAGCGGCAACAGGCCGATGTAAACCAGCGAATGCGCCGAGGTGGCGTGTTGCAACGCCAGCGCCGTCAGCAGCGGAAAACCGATGACCACGCCGACCGCCACAGACAGCAACGCCGGCAGGTCGCCCCGCCCCGGCCGCGGCTGCCGCGTGAACAGCAGCGCGCACAGCGCCGGCAGGGCGGCGATCACCGCCCTGACCGCCGTCAGGAACAGCGGATCCAGCTCCAGCACCGCCACCCGGGTGGCGGGCAGCGATCCGCTGAAAATAAGCATGCCCAAAAATCCGTTGACCCAGCCCTGAGTCGGGCGCCCTCCCTCTGAACGTGCAAGGCCGGCGACCACGAGCGTTTTTTCTGACTGACCGTTCATTCCGCTACCACTCCGTACGCCTGAGGCATGCCGCATGTCGGCAACCCGCGAGACGCTGTCATATTGAATGAGAAAATCGCGCGCCGGCTAACCGCCCGGCTCCCCTTATTCTTCAGATAAAGCGGTACAGCGACAGATCCGGATAGCGAGATTATCGCCAGACCAGTATCGGCAAGATCCGGCCGATAGCGGCGAAAGACGCGGGTTTTTACGCCTGTCCTTGGCCGTTTGACCGCGGGCGGCGCGGGTTACCATGGTCGTTTATGCGTCTAGCGGAACAGGACAAGGTTTTTTGCCGTGGTGAAACCCTTTTTACGCAGTGGCAGTTTGGATGATGTGCTTGCCTTGGGCGAAAATGGGCAACCGGTTTATGCCTGCGCGCCGCAGCTGCGGGAAACCTTGCGCATCCGCCAACGGCAGCAGGCCGCCGATTGCCTGGCCATCCCCCAGCCGAACGAGTCCGGCACCCGCATTGACTGGTATGCCCCCTTCCCGGGGAAGGTCACCTCCTGGCTGGCGGCGAGCGACGATCAACGCGCGCAGGCGTTGCGCCGGCTGGAACGCAGCCTGGAGACATTGCGCACCCTGGCGGCGCAGGCGCAGGCGACGGATCACCCCAGCCAGCGTCTGTTCGGCGCCTTGCTGGCCAAGGCGATGCAGATCCCGGACCAAAACCATGTCTACCTGGTCGACGATAAACCGGTGCTGACCTTTTGGGGCTTTATCCGGCCGCAGGCCCAGCGCCAGGACGATCCGCTGGCCTGCCTGCGCCCTGCCGAACCGCCAACGGAAAAAACGGCGCCGATCGCCGCCGCGCCGCGGCCATTAGCGGCACCCGCCGCCCAGCCCGCACCCGCGACTGAAATCATCAGGCCGGCGCAACCTCGCCGGCGCCGTTTTGTCTGGCCTGCGCTGATGCTGGCCGCCTTGCTGGCCGTGGCCGGCTGGCTGAGCCGGCCGCAGGTTCACCCTGCCGTGGCGCAACCCGCGGCTCCGCAGCCCCGCCCGACCGCGCCGGCGTTCAGGCCACGGCTGCCGCTAGCCCACGCGACGCTGATGCCGCCGCCCCCCGCGCCGGCCACCCAGACGCCGGCGGATAAACATTCGCTGGTGCTGCCCGCCGACGCGGTCAAGGCCGGTTCGACCCGTTTTCTTAACGGCAAATGGCGCGCCACCGTGGCGCTGAAGGATCCCCTGACCGGCAAACGCCCCAGCCTGCAATACCGGCTGAACGGCGGCAAAGGCACCGCCAGCATTACCCACGGCGACGCCGTCACCTGCCGGGCGCCGATCGAGGCCGGGCTGATGCCGTCGGGCAACCTGGTGATCAACAGCCGCGCCAAAGCGCGCTGCAGCGACGGCAGCCGCTACCCGCTGCCGGAAATCGTCTGCAGGCAAAACGACACCGGGCCGGCGGCGTGCAGCGGCCGCTACGGTGCGGATACGGTTTACCCCATGACGTTCAAGCGCGAGAGTAAATGATGCCGGCACCCCTTACGGATTACCCGCAAGCCGTTACGCTGATCCAGGACAGCGGTATTCAGTTTCTGGACTTTGCCCTGATACCGGCCGATGGCGACGTGGCGGGCAAGTTTGTCCGCCAGACGGCGAGCGGCCCGCTGTTGCGCCTGCAGTGGGATGCCGACGGCGAGAAATACCTGTTGCCCGCCCAGCCGGGGCAGGCCGCCGAGGTGGTGCGCCCGGAGTTCGGCTATTCGCTGCAGCAATCGCTGAGCCTGCTGGATAAAATCTGGCTGCCGCTGCCGTTCTTCCGTTACACCCCGTCCGGGGCGTTTTTAGCCGGGCCGGATAACTGGGCGCGGATGCAAATCGCGCAGCTGGACGCGCCCGATCGGGACGGCAATCTGCTGCGGGTGGTGCTGGCCTTCGATACCCGCCTCGCCGCGCCGGGCCAGGAGAGACTGGCCCCGAGCGAGCGCGATCTCGCGACCGGCCTGCACTTCGCGCTGGCCCACCGCAACCATGAGCTGGGCGAGTTTCTCGATCACACCTGGGTGGACGGCTGGCTGCGCGAAGCCTTTACCCAGCGCGCCGTCATGCGGGAACAGCGCGACGAAGCCGCGCTTAACGCCGGGCTGAAAACCTTCGAATATCAAGCGCACTACCTCAATCTGTTGCACATGCTCGGCCACCAGCTGGCGGTGCCGCAGATAAAAATCGTCGGCGCGACGCTGCAGCAGCCGGCGGTCGACGTGGATCTGGTCCTGGACGTCGGCAACTCCCACACCTGCGGCGTGCTGGTCGAGGATCATCCGGAAGAAAACAACGGCCTGAAGCAGACCTATGAACTGCAACTGCGCTCGCTGTCCGCACCGCACTGCGTTTACAACGAGCTGTTCGAAAGCCGGGTCGAATTCGCCCAGGCTTCGTTCGGCAAGGCCCACCTCTCGTTCCAAAGCGGGCGCGACGACGCCTTCGTCTGGCCTGCTATCGTCCGGGTGGGCCGCGAGGCGGTGCAGCTGGCGCAGCGGCGGCGGGGCACTGAAGGCAGCACCGGCATTTCCAGCCCGCGCCGCTACCTGTGGGACGAAGAGCGCTACGCCCCCGGCTGGCGGTTCAACGGCCCGCAAGAGCCGATGGCCGCCGCGGCGCCGCTGACCGGCTTGATCAACGACGAAGGCGTGCCGCTGTCCGCGCTGCCTGCGGCGGAACGTCTGCCGGTATTCGCCGCCCACTACAGCCGCAGCGCGGTCATGAGCCTGATGCTGACCGAACTGCTGGCGCAGGCGCTGATGCAGATCAACAGCGTCGCCCAGCGGAGCAAAATGCCCAACGCCGCCGCTCCGCGCCGCCTGCGCGCCATTATCCTGACCCTGCCTTCGGCGATGCCGAAGCCCGAGCGGGAGATTTTCCGCCGCCGCATGCGGGAAGCCATCGGCCTGGTGTGGAAAGCCATGGGTTGGCACCCGCTGGACGCGCCGTTCGACGGCGAGCAAACCCGCGTTGCGGTGCCGCAGGTGCATATGGAATGGGACGAGGCCACCTGCGGGCAGATGGTTTATCTGTATAACGAAACGCAGATGAACTACGCCGGCCGCACCGACGCCTTTTTCGCCGCCATGGCCAGGCCGGACCGCCCGCCGGCGCCGGGAGAACAGGCGGGCAAAACGTTGCGCATCGCCTCCATCGACATCGGCGGCGGCACCACCGATCTGGCCATCACCCAGTACGCGCTGGACGACGGCGTGGGCAACAACATCAAGATCAATCCGCGGTTGCTGTTCCGCGAAGGATTTAAAGTCGCCGGTGACGATATTCTGCTGGATACCATCCGGCTGTTTATCCTGCCCGCGGTACAGCAGGCGCTCGAAGACGCCGGGGTCGCCGCGCCGGCGGCCGTCATGGACAAGCTGTTCGGCAACGAAGGCCGCATGGACGGGTTTTCCACCCTGCGCCAGCAGGCCGCGCTGCAGATATTCATGCCCGCCGGGCGCGCCCTGCTCTGCGCGTATGAAGATTACGATCCGCTGGACGCCCGCGCCGAGATCGCCGCCAGCCTCGGCGAGCTGTTGCCGCAAGCGCCGACGCCGCAGGTACTGGCGTTTATCGACGGCGAGGTGCAACGCGAAATCGGCGCCGCCTTCGCCATCTTGCAGACCCCGCTGGTGATCCGCCTGGGCGCGCTGCACGCCGCTTTTCTGTCCGACCGGGTCGGCATCGGCCGCTGCCTGCGGCTGCTCTGCGAGGTGGTGGCGCTGTACGCCTGCGATGTGCTGCTGCTGACCGGCCGCCCGACGCGCTTCCCCGGCGTGCAGGCCCTGCTGCGCCGCCTGCAGCCGCTGCCCGCCAGCCGCATTTTGCCGCTGGAGGGCTACCATACCCGCAGCTGGTATCCGTTTAACCAACGCGGGCGCATCGCCAACCCCAAATCCACCGCCGCCGTGGGCGCCATGCTGTGCCTGCTGGCGAGCGGCCTGCGCCTGGGGAGCTTTTACTTCAACGTCGGCGATTTCCAGCCCTATTCCACCCTGCGCCATTTGGGCATGCTGGACGGCAATAACATGCTGGCGGACGATAACGTCTACTACCGCGACATCGATCTGGACCGCGCCGACTTTACGTTGGATCCCCATGGCCGCTTCCAGCTGCGCGGCCCGCTGCGCCTGGGTTTCCGCCAGCTGGACAACCCGCGCTGGCCGGCATCGCCGCTGTATACGCTCACCATCGCCGATGCCCAACTGGCGCGCAGGCTGGCCGGCGATGCGGTGATCAGCCTGAGGCTGGCCGTCACCGGCAGCGCCGAGCAGGGCGCCGAAGGCGTCGAGATCGCCGAAGCCCTGCTGGCCGACGGCACGCCGGTGCCCGCGCACCAGCTGCAATTGAAACTCAATACCCTGGCTGCCAGCGCCTCCGGCGCCGCCCATTACTGGATAGACAGCGGGAGCATTTATACCAGATGAAACCTATCCCCTCCCCCTCGCGGCTCAGCGGCGGCATCCTTCAGGCGATTGACTGGCTGGCGGCGGCGCGGCAAGGCTCCGCCCGCCTGAACCGGGAAGCCGACAGCCTGACGCTGCGCCTGCGGCGCTGCTACAACCGGGCGACGCTGTTGGACCACGCCGCGCAGCGGCCCGTCGCCATCGGCCTCTATGGCCATAACCTCGCCGCCAAAAGGCACCTGCTGGCGGCGCTGGCGCCCGGCGCCGAGCCGCTGGGCGGGGACGCCGCGCTGACGGTGCGCTACGCCGGCTCCGCGGCTCGGGCCTCATCCGCTTACCCGATCGCCATCACCCTGCTTGATGAAACGCAGCTGCTTGGCATGACGATTGGCGCCGCGTTAATGGACGGGTTTCGCCCCGAGGGCGAAGCGCGCGCCATCGCCGCTCGCCTGCAGGCGCTGGCGCGCCACCGCCAGGCGATGGCCGTTGACGGCATGGACAGCAACGCCGTTGTAGCGCTGTGGGACCGCATCCGCCGCCACGGCGGCAAATGGCAACCGGCGCTGGACCGCCATTTCTGGCCGCAGGCCGTCGCGCTGGCGCCCCACCTGAGCATCGACGATCGGGCCCGGCTGTTCGCGCCGCTGTGGGGCGAGGATCCGCGGCTGACGGCGCACTATCGTCAGCTGGCCTATGCGCTGCACGCGCTGGGCTGCAGCGCGCGCCTGCAGGCCCCGGAAGCGGCCTGCGCCCTCGGCGCGTCAGCCGGGGCAACGCTGCCGGTGCTGACGGAGAGCGGTGCCGCGCTAAACGTCTCGCAGGCCGATCTGGCGTGGCTGGCCGCCGAGGTGACGGTGCCCCTGCCCGCCGGCTTGCCGGCCGGGGTTGAGCTGCTCGATATCCCGGCCAGCGCCCACTGCCCGGGGGCCGAGCCGACGCAGCGCCTGCAGCAGACGAAACGCGCCGATCTGCTGGCGCGCTGCGCCGAAGGGCTGCATGCCAGCCTGCTGCTGATTGCCGACGCGGTCGACCGGCCGCAGGACGCCGGCCGAACGGGCGAGGCGCTCGCCTATTGGGTCGAGCAAACGCAGGGGGAAAGCGCCGGGGTGCGCAGCCGCCGCAAGCCCGGCTTGATCTGGGCCATCACGCCGTTCGACGCGCGCCGGGAAGGGAAGCAACGGCCTGACGACGCCGTTCAGCGTCACGTCGGCGAGCCCGGAGACAGCTGGGCGACGCTGCTGGCGACGGACGAGCGAGACTGCCGCCGCATGGCGGCTTATCTGGCCAAGCAGGCGCGCCCGGCGTTAAAACAGGCGCGCATCCTTGAACGGCGGCAAGAGCTGCGGCGCGAACTGAAAGACAGCCTGCTCGGCAACTGGCTGACCAGCCCGGACCCGCAGCGCGCCCGGCGCCTGCTGCGCGCACTGCAGGCGCAGGCCGGCGCGCATGGCGAACTGCTGGAATGGCTGCTGCCGCAGCGCGATGCGCTGCGCCGGTTGTACCCACAGCCGCAGCCCCTCATGCCCGCACCGGTGGCCGCCGCCCCGCCGTTCGGCGTCGATGTCGACCTGTTCGGCGAGGAGCCCGCCGCCGCACCGGCGGCGCATGGCGGCTCGCCGTTTGCCCAGCGGGTGTTCGCGGAGTGGGTCAATCACCTGCGCAATCTGCCGGATAACGCCCAACTGTCGGCGCTGCTGGGCGTCGACAAACCCCAGTTGGAACTGTTGGCCGATGCCTTGATTACCGCCGCCGGCCGGCTGGAGATTGACGCCGCATTGGAACGCGCATTGGCCGCCGCCGCGGGCGAGGACCGGCAGATTGGCCAGGCGCTGGCGATACTGGGCGATTTCGTCGCCTGGCTGGGCTTCCAGCAACGCGATGCGGCGTCGCGCCCCGCCAGCCGCATCAATCACGGCCGGCCGATATTTAGCCCGCCGCCGCAGCCGGCGGTCGACTGGGGCAATCAGCAGCGGTTGACCAAGCTGGCGCCGACGGCGGCCACGCATGCCGCCTTTTATATCTACGACTGGCTGGTCGGCCTGCAAACCCTGCTGGCGGAGAATGCGGCCGCCGCCCCGGCGCTCGAGGCGGCGGCGCGTGCGGCGCTGGAGGAGAGGGTGGCAAGGATGTGCGACGAGGACGGCGCCTGACATGCCGAGTCATTACGCATCCGCCCGAGGATAAAACCCTGCGCCCATTCAGCCTGCAGCAAATCGATCACATCGTACTGCGCGTCGCCCCCTTCAACGAGAGCGCACTGCCGGCGTATTTGCGACGCGGAGCCCGCCGCGGCGCGGGAGCGAGGGCGCTGGCCATCAGCCGTCGACCGCCGCCAGCGCCTGCGCGCAGGCCCAGGCCGAGCTCCAGGCCCACTGGAAGTTGTAACCGCCCAGCCACCCTGTCACATCCACCACTTCGCCGATAAAGTACAGGCCCGGCACCTTGCCGGCCTCCATGGTCTTGGAGGACAGCTCTTTGGTGTCGACGCCGCCGATCGTCACTTCCGCGGTGCGGTAGCCTTCGGTGCCGTTCGGCTGCACCCGCCAGCTCTGCAGGCTGTCCACCAGCGCCGCCTGCTGCGCCGGGTTCAGCTGCTTCAGCGTGGCCTCCGGCAGTTGCCCCAGCGTCTGCAGGCACTCCACCAGCCGCTTCGGCAGGTGCAGCGCCAGGGTGTTTTTCAGGCTTTGGTTGGGGTGCGCCCGCCGTTGCTCGTCGAGGAAGGCCGCCAGATCGAGCGTCGGAAGTAAGTTAATGCTTACATGCTCGCCAGGATGCCAGTAGCTGGAAAGCTGCAATACCGCCGGGCCAGACAGCCCGCGGTGAGTGAACAGGATGCTTTCGCGGAAGCTGACTCCGTTTTCGGCGGTGATCACCGCCGGAACTGAGACGCCGGACAGCGTCTGCAGATGTTCCAGCAGCGGTTTATGCAGGGTAAAGGGCACCAGCGCGGCGCGCGTCGGCAACAGGTTCAGGCCAAACTGCTCCGCCAGCTTGTAGCCGAACGGCGACGCGCCCAGCCCCGGCATCGAAAGACCGCCGCTGGCCACCACAAGTGAGCGAGCGCTTACTTTTTCGCCATTCAGCGCCAGCTCGAAACCCTGTTCGGTTTTTTCCACGCTCAGCACCTCGCTGCGCAGGCGCGTCGTCACCTGGCCCAGCTCGCACTCCTTGACCAGCAGCTCGACCACCTGCTGCGCCGAATCGTCGCAGAACAGCTGCCCCAGGGTTTTTTCATGATAGGCGATGCCGTAGCGGTTGATCAGATCGATGAAATCCCACTGGGTGTAACGCGCCAGCGCAGATTTGCAAAAGTGCGGGTTATTCGACAGATAGGCCGCCGGTTCGGTGTACATATTGGTGAAGTTACAGCGTCCGCCGCCGGACATCAGGATCTTGCGGCCCGGTTTTTTGCCGTTGTCGAGCAGCAGCACCCGGCGGCCGAGCTGCCCCGCCTGCGCGGCGCAAAACATGCCCGCGGCGCCCGCACCTATTACTACGACATCAAACTGTTCCACCTGCGCCTCTCTGTATATCCCCCGCATACTTGAAGCCGCAGCCCCTGGCTGGCTTGCCGCAACTCCAATTATTTTGGGTGTAAAAACCACAATCGCGACAAAAGAGCGCCATGTTACGCCGTTTCGCCGCCGGTAACCGCTAAATTCACGGTGGCCGATTGTAAGGCCCCAGCGCCGCCAACGCCATAGTAAGAAAATATTACAGAGGTCAGATGAGCATAACAGGCTGATATTAAATATGTTTGTCACGACGCTGACGTCAATTCGTCATATTTAAATCAAAAAAACGTCATATTTTCCTTTTCCCCGGGCCCGGTTGTCACTGATAATGCGCGGCGTTCATGTCCACAAACCTGGCGTAACGCTTATGCTGCATTTGTTCGCTGGCCTGGATTTCCATACCGGCCTGATGTTAATTCTCGCATTGTTGTTCGTGTTGTTTTATGAGGCCATCAACGGCTTTCATGATACGGCCAATGCGGTTGCTACAGTAATCTATACCCGTGCCATGCGTTCGCAACTTGCGGTCGTCATGGCGGGCTTGTTCAACTTTCTTGGCGTGATGCTCGGCGGTTTGAGTGTTGCCTACGCCATTGTCCATTTGCTGCCTACCGATCTGTTGTTGAACGTCAGTTCAGCACACGGATTAGCCATGGTGTTCTCCATGCTGTTGGCGGCGATCATCTGGAACCTCGGCACCTGGTATTTCGGTCTGCCGGCCTCCAGCTCCCATACGCTGATCGGCGCAATCATCGGTGTCGGTTTAACCAACGCCCTGATGACCCACACTTCGGTGGTGGATGCGCTCAACGTCCCGAAAATGATCGGTATTTTCCTGTCATTGCTCATCTCGCCGCTGGTCGGCATGATGGTCGCCGGGCTGATGGTGTTCGCCTTGCGCCGCTATTGGAGCGGCACCAAGAAACGCCAGCGTATCCACATGACCCCGGCGGAACGCGAAAAGGTCGACGGCAAACGCAAGCCGCCGTTCTGGACCCGTATCGCGCTGATCCTGTCGGCGATTGGCGTCAGCTTCTCGCACGGCGCCAACGACGGCCAGAAAGGCATCGGCCTGATTATGCTGGTGCTGATCGGCGTTGCGCCGGCCGGCTTCGTGGTCAATATGAATGCAACCGGTTATGACATCACCCGTACGCGGGATGCCGTCACCCACCTGCAGCAATATTACCAGCAGCACGGCGACGCGCTGGCGCACGTGGTGTCCCTGACGCCGCTGGTACCGAGCCCGGATCAGGAAGCCGCGCCTAACCAGCCGGTCGAGTTCCACTGCGACAGCTCCCGCGCCATGCCGGCGATTGAGCTGACGCAGGGCATGCTGAACAACCTGCAGAGCTACGACCAGCTGACGGTAGAACAGCGCAGCCATCTGCGCCGCCTGCTGATGTGCGTCACCGACACTGCGGACAAGGTCGCCAAACTGCCGGAAACCTCCGCGGCCGACCAGCGCTTCCTGAAGAACCTGCGTCAGGATCTGCTGCAGACCGTTGAGTATGCGCCGCTGTGGATCATCGTCGCGGTAGCGCTGGCGCTGTCGCTCGGCACCATGGTTGGCTGGAAACGCGTGGCCACCACCATCGGCGAGAAGATCGGCAAGAAAGGCATGACCTACGCCCAGGGCGTGTCGGCCCAAATGACCGCCGCGCTGTCGATTGGCGTGGCCAGCTATACCGGCATGCCGGTCTCCACCACCCACGTGCTGTCTTCGGCGGTTGCCGGGACGATGATCGTGGACGGCGGCGGCGTGCAAAGCAAAACCGTGAAGAACATCCTGTTGGCCTGGTTACTGACCCTGCCAATCTCGATTCTGCTCTCCGGCGGGCTGTATTGGTTGGCGCTGAAGGTGATTTAAGCCCTTCACAGCATGAGAAAGGCGGCCAGGATGGCCGCCTTTTTTTTGCCCTTCGCCGAGCAAACCGGCGGGAGTCAATACCAGATCATCATCGCAATCAGGCTGATGACCACCAGGCCACACAGGGCCGAGGTCAGCATAAACTGCCCGCGCACCCGCTCGCAGCGGCGGATAAATTCCGGATCGTGATGCTCGACATAGCGCTGCGCAAAGATATAACGCACCAGCCTCAGTTGCTTGCTGGGCTGCCCGTGGGCGGTGAAGAAACCGCCGCCGTCGACGTATTGGTACAGCAGCGGGTCGCAGCCGCGCAGAACCACCAGCAGCGCACGCAGAGAAGAGTAATACCGCACCATGTTTACCACACACACCACACATAAAGCCCAAAACAGCGCGACGGTACTGATCATGATAGCCCCCTCAAGGCGTGGTTATCCGCGGCAATCCGCCGGGTCCAACCGCCCTACCTCTATACCCAATACTCTGCTGGAGCATACCGCTCCCATCCCCTTTTGCACCGCACGGGCCAGACGCATAACCCACGGCCTCTGAAGAAGGGTCATCGCCACGCAGGCTGCATAGTCAGCGCGATCCCGCCAGAGGAGAAATGATAAGGCCCATATTCATCATTGTAGGTTAATGAAACGCAAACTGGCCTGAGCAGTAGATAAAATTTACCGCAACGCGCCGATTTGTCATCTGCCGATGGGTTATAAGTGATAACCGCGCCGCCGGGCGACGCCCGGCATTTTCCACTGCCTGATGGGGGTTTTGGGGCTATACTCTGTGTAAGAACGCTTATAATTCAAGCGGTCAGACCGCTCAAGACCGCATAAACAATAGGTTTTTCTGCCGTCCGGGTGTAAAACTGAACGAGTTGAAGTGGCAAGATTTTTGATGCGGCGCAGTGTGATCGCCCCAACATATCATTACGTTATCCGAATGATACTATGAAACCAAAAGCGTCAGGCTGGTACATGGAACGCCTGCTAACCCTTTAATCGGCAGTATTATGGAAGGAGTATTCTCATGGCTTACAAACACATTCTGATTGCGGTAGACCTGTCCCCGGAAAGCAAAATTCTGGTGGAGAAAGCCGTATCTATGGCGCGCCCCTACAACGCCAAAGTTTCCCTGATCCACGTAGATGTCAACTATTCCGACCTGTACACCGGCCTGATCGACGTCAACCTTGGCGACATGCAAAAGCGCATTTCCGAGGAAACCCACCAGGCGCTGACCGAGCTGTCGCAGAACGCCGGCTACCCGATTACCGAGACCCTGAGCGGCAGCGGCGATCTGGCGCAGGTGCTGGTGGACGCCATCAAGAAATACGATATGGACCTGGTGCTGTGCGGCCACCACCAGGACTTCTGGAGCAAGCTGATGTCCTCCGCGCGCCAGCTGATCAACACCGTGCATATCGACATGCTGATCGTGCCGCTGCGCGATGAAGAAGAGGCGGAAGATAACTAAGCCTCTGCCGAACCCGCTCGCCAACGCCCGCCCCTCGCGGGCGTTTTTCATTCCGCCTGTCTGATTAATCGCTTGATAATCAACCGCCCCCCGGTGATATAGTCGCTAAAGACACAACATCACTCCCCCGGACATCGCCTATACCCATATTTATAAAAAAAGCGGGGGGACATTTAATGCCAGAAGGAGCTAATCCATGGAACATGCCGTATCGGTCGAATCTTTCCTATCCTCGCTGCAGCGCCACAGCCCCCACCAACCGGAGTATTTGCAGGCGGTGAGGGAGGTTTTCACCTCGCTGTGGCCGTTTATCGAACGCAACCCGCACTATCGCGAGCAGGCGCTGCTGGAACGCCTGGTGGAGCCGGAGCGCGTCATCCAGTTCCGCGTCAGCTGGGTCGACGATCGCGGCCAGGTACAGGTCAACCGCGCCTGGCGCGTGCAGTTCAGCTCGGCTATCGGCCCCTATAAGGGCGGCATGCGCTTTCATCCGTCGGTGAACCTGTCGATTCTGAAGTTTCTCGGCTTCGAGCAAACCTTCAAAAATGCGCTGACCACCCTGCCGATGGGCGGCGGCAAAGGCGGCGCCGACTTCGATCCCAAAGGGAAAAGCCAGGGCGAAATCATGCGTTTTTGCCAGGCGCTGATGACCGAGCTGTACCGTCACCTGGGGCCGGACACCGACGTGCCCGCCGGGGATATCGGCGTTGGCGGCCGTGAGGTCGGCTTTATGGCCGGCATGATGAAGAAGCTGTCCAACAACACCGCCTGCGTGTTTACCGGCAAGGGACTGTCCTTCGGCGGCAGCCTGATCCGCCCCGAGGCGACCGGCTATGGCCTGGTGTATTTCACCGACGCCATGCTGCAACGTCACGGGCTGGGTTTTGAGGGCATGCGGGTGGCGGTGTCCGGCTCCGGCAACGTGGCGCAGTACACCATCGAAAAAGCGCTGGAGCTGGACGCGCGGGTCATTACCGTCTCGGACTCGGGCGGCACGCTGGTCGACGAGGCCGGCTTCACCACCGAAAAGCTGGCGCACCTGGCCGAGATCAAAAACCAGCGCTACGGCCGGGTCGAGGATTACGCCCGCGAGCGCGGCCTGACCTATCTGGCCGGCCAACAGCCGTGGGGCGTGCCGGTGGATATCGCCCTGCCGTGCGCCACCCAGAACGAACTGGACCTGGAGGCGGCGCAAACGCTGATCCGCAACGGGGTGAAAGCGGTGGCGGAAGGCGCCAATATGCCGACCACCATCCAGGCCACCGACGCCTTCCTCGACGCCGGCGTGCTGTTCGCGCCGGGCAAGGCGGCCAACGCCGGCGGGGTGGCCACTTCGGGGCTGGAGATGGCGCAAAACGCCGCGCGCCTCGGCTGGCGGGCGGAGAAAGTGGATGTACGTTTACAACATATCATGGCGGATATTCATCACGCCTGCGTGGAATACGGCGGTGAAGGCAAGCAAACCCACTACGTGCACGGCGCCAATATCGCCGGTTTCGTCAAGGTGGCCGACGCCATGCTGGCGCAGGGGGTGCTCTGACCTGCCGACAAGGTGATCTTGTTCACACATCCGTTAAATGTTGCAATGCCGGCGACGACGCCGGCATTTTTTCCCGCTTTGTTCAACGCCAATGGTTGCCATTATGTTATCAATAATTATTTAATATGTTAAGTAAATGACTATTTAACGTGGTAAAATTACCACCTCAAAATTATTAAACATTTAATTAACATTAAAACCGTCATTATTTCACTCCAATGTGCGCAGATCACATTTCGTTAACTTCGGTTACGCCCCCCTTCCATTCCTTTGTAATCTGCATCGGTGGAAAAACCGCCACCCCTACAGATAAAAAAGGTACCGCTAATGAAATTTAACCTCGCATTATTGAATGCATGTGTGGTTTCTGCGTGCATGTTATCGACAACACCTGTTTTCGCCGCTGATAAGTACGAGATCGCCGTGGTCGCCAAAGTGACCGGCATTCCGTGGTTCAACCGTATGGAAGTGGGCGTGAACGAGGCGGCGAAAAAGCTCGACGTCAACGCCTACCAGACCGGCCCTTCCACGCCGGACCCGGCCGCGCAGGTCAAGGTGATTGAGGATCTGATCGCCAAAAACGTCAACGCCATCATCGTGGTGCCGAACGACGCCAAGGTGCTGGAGCCGGTGCTGAAAAAGGCGCGCGACAAAGGCATCGTGGTGCTGACCCATGAATCTCCTGACCAGCAGATCGGCCAGTGGGATATCGAAACCATCGACAGCGAGAAATACGCGCAGGCCAACGTCGATGAGCTGGCGAAAGACATGGGCGGCAAGGGCGGCTACGCGATCTACGTCGGTTCGCTGACCGTGCCGCTGCACAACGCCTGGGCCGATTCCGCCATCAAGTACCAGAAAGCCAAATATCCGGACATGTTCGAAGTCACCTCGCGCCTGCCGGTGGCCGAAAGCATCGACAAATCCTACGCCACCACGCTGGACCTGATGAAAACCTATCCGCAGATGAAGGGCATCATCGGCTTCGGTTCGCTCGGCCCGATCGGCGCCGGCCAGGCGGTGGCCAAGAAGCGCGCCAAGGACAAGATTGCGGTGGTGGGCATCGCCATGCCGGCGCAGGCCGCCCCTTACCTGATGCGCGGCGACATCAAGAAAGCGCTGCTGTGGGATCCGAAAGACGCCGGCTACGCGCTGGTGACGGTGGCGGATCGGCTGCTGCAGGGCAAGGAAGTGACCCAAGATCTGTCGATAGAGGGCCTGGGCAAGGCCGATGTCGATATGGAACACAAAGTGATTCGGTTCAATAAAATTCTGGAAGTGACCAAAGATAACGCCAAATCGCTCGGTTTTTAATTCATTAGCCACACCGGGAAAATCCATAGCGGCTGCGCGTGCCGCCGCTATGCAAACACAGGTTAACGTTATGAACGCATCCCCTGCATTTATCACTCTGGAGAATATCAGCAAGCGATTCCCCGGCGTGCTGGCATTAGACCAGATCAACCTGACGCTAAATATTGGCGAAGTGCACTGCCTGGCCGGGCAAAACGGCTGCGGCAAAAGCACCATCATTAAAATTATCTCCGGCGTTTATCAGCCGGAAAAAGGCGCCAATATTTCGCTGGAAGGCAAATTATTCCACTCCCTGACGCCGCAGCTGTCCGGTTATTACGGCATTCAGGTGATTTATCAGGATCTGTCGTTATTCCCTAACCTGACGGTGGCGGAAAATATCGCCATCCACCGCTACCTGCCCGGCGGCCACTTCTGGGTGCGCAAGCGGGTGATGCGCCAGACGGCGCTGGACGCCATGGCGCGCGTCGGCGTGACCATCGATCCCGACAAGAAGGTCGAAAAACTGTCGATCGCCGATCGGCAACTGGTGGCGATTTGCCGCGCCATCGCCGCCGAGGCGCGGCTGGTGATCATGGATGAACCCACCGCCTCGCTGACGCGCCAGGAGGTCAACGGCCTGCTGCGGGTGGTCAACGAGCTGAAGGCGGCGGGCATCTGCGTGGTGTTCGTCAGCCACCGGCTGGACGAAGTGATGGAGGTCGCCGACCGCATCAGCGTGATGCGCGACGGCAAGCTGGTCGGCACCTGGCCCGCCAGCGAGCTGGACAGCCACGAGCTGGCGTTCCTGATGACCGGCCAACGCTTCCACTACAGCCCGCTGCCGGCGCAGCCGCCGGCCGACAAGGCACCGCTGCTGGAGGTGTGCAACCTCAGCCGCGGCGACAAGTACCGCAACATCAACCTGGCGCTGCGCGGCGGCGAAATAGTCTCGATCGTCGGGCTGCTGGGCGCCGGCCGCACCGAACTGTGCCTCAGCCTGTTCGGCATGACCCGGCCGGACAGCGGCCAGATCAAGGTGGCGGGCCAGCCGGTGCGGCTGCACAACAACCGCGAAGCGGTGCGCCACGGCATCGGCTATGTGTCGGAGGATCGCCTGACCCAGGGGCTGATCATGGAGCAATCGATCTACGACAACACCATCGTCACGGTGTTTGACCAGCTGCATACCCGGCTCGGCCTGCTGGACCACGCCAAGGCGAGCGAGCTGGTCAACCGCTTGATCCGCGATCTGAACATCAAGGTGTCCGACAGCGCCTTGCCGGTGAAAACCCTGTCCGGCGGCAACGCCCAGCGCATCGCCATCGCCAAATGGGTGGCGACGCAGCCGAAGATCCTGATCCTCGATTCGCCGACCGTCGGGGTGGATATCGCCAACAAAGAGGGGATCTACCAGATCGCCCGCGATCTGGCGCAGCTGGGCATGGCGGTGCTGATGATCTGCGACGAGATCCCGGAAGCCTACTACAACAGCCATCGGGTGATGGTGATGCGCAAGGGCGAGCTGATCGCCGAATTTGCGCCGCACCAGAGTACCGAACAACAGATCGCCGAGGTGGTGAATGGATAAGTCATTATTGGCCCGCCTGGCCGGCCGGCACGAGCTCTATCTCGGCCTGCTGGTGCTGGCGTTGGGCGTCGGCCTGAGCCTGGGCACCGACGAGTTTCTGACGCTCGGCAACCTGACCGACGTCGCCACCAGCTACGCCATTCTCGGCATTCTCGCCTGCGGGCTGTTCGTGGTGCTGATCGCCGGCGGCATCGACATTTCCTTCCCGGCGATCACCGCCATCGCCCAGTACGCGATGGCCAGCTGGGTTATCCAGCACGGCGGCGGCTTCCCGCTGGCGTTCGCCCTGGCTGCCGGCGTCGGCCTGCTGCTCGGGCTGGTGAACGGTTTCCTGGTGTACTGGCTGAAGGTGCCGGCGATCATCATCACCATCGCCACGCTCAACCTGTTCTACGGCCTGCTGGTGTACGCCACCAACGGCACCTGGCTGTACGGCTTCCCGGACTGGTTCATGGACGGCATCAACTGGTTCTCGTTCCAGGGCGCCGACGGCTATGACTACGGCCTGACGCTGCCGCTGCTGTGCCTGCTGGCGGTGATTGTCGTCACCGGCGTGCTGATGAACCGCACCCGGCTGGGGCGCCAGATCTACGCCATGGGCGGCAACCGCGATGCGGCGTCGCGCCTGGGGCTGAACCTGCTGCGGCTGCACTTCTATGTCTACGGTTACATGGGGATTTTAGCCGGCATCGCCGCGGTGGTGCAGGCGCAGATCACCCAGTCGGTGGCCCCCAACTCGCTGCTCGGTTTCGAACTGACGGTGCTGGCGGCGGTGGTGCTGGGCGGCACCAGCATGACCGGCGGCCGCGGCTCGCTGACCGGTACCCTGCTCGGGGTGGTGCTGCTGGCCTTCCTGCAGAACGGGCTGACGCTGCTCAGCGTCTCGGCTTACTGGCACCAGGTGTTCAGCGGCGCGATCATTCTGATCAGCATCAGCAGCACCGCCTGGAACGAAAAACGCAAACTGGTCAAGGAGCTATAGCATGACGCAGTTAACCCGTTTGATCCCCAACGATCGGATCATCCGCCTGCAGGGCGCGATCATCATCGCGGTGGCGCTGCTGTTCGCCGGCCTGCTCGGATCGCGCTTCTTCAGCCTCGGCAACTTCCAGTCGATCGCCTCGCAACTGCCGATCCTCGGCCTGCTGGCGCTCGGCATGGGCATCACCATGCTGACCGGCGGCATCAACCTGTCGATCATCGCCGGCGCCAACGCCTGTTCGCTGGTGATGGCGGCGATTATCGTCAACCACCCCGATCAGCCGCTGTTTCTGGCGCTGGCGCTGCTGGCGGGCCTGCTGGTGGCGGTGGCGATCGGCGCGCTCAACGGCGTGCTGGTGGCCTGGGTCGGCGTTTCGCCGATCCTCGCCTCGCTCGGCACCATGACGCTGATCACCGGCCTGAACATCCTGCTGTCCAACGGCGCGGTGATCTCCGGCTTCCCGGCGGCGATACAGTTTCTCGGCAACGGCGCGGTGCTGGGCATCCCGGTGGCGCTGCTGCTGTTCTTGCTGGTGGCCGCCGGCCTGTGGCTGCTGCTGGAGCACACCACGCTGGGGCGCAGCCTGTATCTGATCGGCTCCAACGAACAGGCTACCCGCTTCAGCGGGGTGAATACCGCCCGGGTGCAGGTCGCGGTGTACATCCTGTCGGCGCTGCTCGGCTGGGGCGCCGCGCTGTTGATGATGGCCAAGTTCAACTCGGCCAAGGCCGGCTACGGCGAGTCCTATCTGCTGGTGACCATTCTGGCCTCGGTGCTGGGGGGCATCAACCCGGACGGCGGCTTCGGCCGCGTCCTGGGGCTGGTGCTGGCGTTGATCGTGCTGCAAATGCTGGAAAGCGGCCTCAACCTGCTGGGGGTCAGCAGCTATCTGACCATGGCCCTGTGGGGCGGCGTGCTGATCCTGTTTATCGCGTTACAGAATCGAAAAAGCTAGGTTGCGGACACAACCCTTAGGAGAAAATGATGGCGAGCTATTTTATTGGCGTAGATGTGGGCACCGGAAGCGCGCGCGCAGGCGTATTCGATCTCAACGGCCGCATGGTCGGCCAGGCCAGCCGGGCCATCGAACTGTACCGGCCGAAGGCGGACTTCGTCGAGCAGTCGTCGGACAATATCTGGCAGGCGGTGTGCAACGCGGTGCGCGATGCGGTCAATCAGGCCGACATCAACCCGATTCAGGTCAAGGGACTGGGCTTCGACGCCACCTGCTCGCTGGTGGTGCTCGACAAAGAGGGCAAGCCGCTGACCGTCAGCCCGTCCGGCCGCACCGAGCAGAACATCATCGTGTGGATGGATCACCGGGCGATAGTCCAGGCCGAACGCATCAACGCCACCAAACACCGGGTGCTGGACTTCGTCGGCGGCATCATTTCGCCGGAGATGCAGACGCCGAAGCTGCTGTGGCTGAAGCAGCACATGCCCACCACCTGGGCCAACGCCGGCTATCTGTTCGATCTGCCGGATTTCCTCACCTGGCGCGCCACCCAGGACGCCACCCGTTCGCTGTGTTCGACGGTGTGCAAGTGGACCTACCTCGGCCACGAGCAGCGCTGGGACAAAAGCTACTTCCGGCAGATCGGTCTGGAAGACCTGCTGGAGCACGACGCCGCCAAGATCGGCAGCGACGTCAAGATGATGGGCGAACCGCTGGGCCACGGCCTGACCCAACGCGCCGCCGGTGAGATGGGGCTGATTGCCGGCACCGCGGTCAGCGTGTCGATCATCGACGCCCACGCCGGCACCCTCGGCACGTTGGGGGCCACCGGCGTTTCCGGCGAGGTGGCGGACTTCAACCGCCGCGTGGCGCTGATCGGCGGCACCTCCACCGGCCATATGGCGATGTCGCGCACCGCGCGCTTTATCGGCGGCGTCTGGGGGCCTTACTACTCGGCCATTTTGCCGGAATACTGGCTCAACGAAGGCGGCCAGTCGGCCACCGGCGCGCTGATCGACCACGTGATCCAGTCGCACCCCTGCCATCAGGATCTGCTGGCGCAGGCGAAAACCCAGGGGCAGACCATCTATGAGGCGCTGAACGCCATTCTGCGCCGCATGGCCGGCGAGCCGGAGGACATCGCCTTCCTCACCCAGGACATCCACATGCTGCCCTACTTCCACGGCAACCGCTCGCCGCGCGCCAACCCGACGCTGACCGGCACCCTGACCGGGCTGAAGCTGTCGCGCACCCCGGAAGACATGGCGCTGCACTACCTGGCCACCATTCAGGCCATCGCGCTCGGCACCCGCCACATCATCGAGACCATGAACCACAGCGGCTACCGCATCGACACCATCATGGCCAGCGGCGGCGGCACCAAGAACCCGATCTTCGTGCAGGAGCACGCCAACGCCACCGGCTGCGCCATGCTGCTGCCGGAGGAAAGCGAAGCGATGCTGCTGGGCGGCGCCATGATGGGCACCGTGGCGGCGGGCGTGTTCGACACCCTGCCGGAGGCGATGGGCGCCATGAGCCGCATCGGCAAAACGGTCACGCCGCAGACCAACAAGATCAAACGCTACTACGACCGCAAATACCGGGTCTTCCATCAGCTGTACGACGACCATATGAAATACCGCCAACTGATGCAGGAGGATGCCTGATGCAGCGGGAATGGCAACGCGCCGTTCAGGGGTGGGAAACCTACAGCCGCGAGCTGGCGCAGCTCGGCGATCGCCTCGACGCGCAGATCTGGCAACGGCTGCTGGCGCAGCTGGCGGAGTGTCGCGGCAAAATCGCCGTCACCGGCGTCGGCACCTCGGGCATTGCGGCGCGTAAAATCGCCCATATGCTGGCCTGCGTGGAGCGGCCGGCGGTCTACCTCGACGCCACCGACGCGGCGCACGGCGACCTGGGGTTTTTGCGCAGTGACGATCTGCTGATCCTTATCTCGCGCGGCGGCAATTCCGACGAGCTGACCCGCCTGCTGCCGACGCTGCAGGCCAAGGGGGTGCCGCTGATCGCGGTGACGGAAAACCCCGCCTCCGCCATCGCGCAGGCGGCGCAGCTGACCATCGCCACCGGGGTGGAAAACGAGATAGATCCGTTGAACATGCTGGCGACCACCTCTATCGTGCTGGTGCTGGCGATTTTCGACGCCGCCTGCGCCTGTCTGATGGAACGCAGCGGCTACGGCAAAGAAACCTTGCTGGCGGTGCACCCGGGCGGCGACGTGGGGAAAAGTTTGCGGGAGGGGAACTGAGGGCCCGGCGCGCCGAGCCCGGCGAAGATTACAGCGGCATATAGATATCGAAGCGGTGGCTTTTCGTCAGCGTGGCGGCGTGAGCCGGCACGTTGGCCAGCGGCGGCGCGTAGTCCGGCCGCTTCACCACGATGCGTTTGGTCGCCAGCCGGCGCGCCGGCTCCAGCAAGCCGTCGGCGTCGTCGTCGCTGCCCACCAGCGACTGGAACACCCGCATCTCTTTTTTCACCAGCGCGCTTTTCTGCTTATGCGGATACATCGGATCGAGGTACACCACCTCCGGCCACGGATCGAGGCAGGCCAGCGCCGTCAGGCTGGAAGCGTGCAGCAGCGTCAGGCGCTCGCGCAGCCAGGGGCCGATTTCCGCATCGCGATAGCCGCGCTGCAGGCCGTCGTCCAGCAAGGCCGCCACCACCGGATTGCGCTCCAGCATCCGCACCCGGCAGCCCAGCGCCGCCAGCACGAAGGCGTCTCTCCCCAGGCCGGCGGTGGCGTCCACCACGTCCGGCAGGTAGCTGCCCTTGATGCCGACCGCCTTGGCCACCGCTTCGCCGCGGCCGCCGCCGAAACGGCGCCGGTGCGCCAGAGTGCCGGTAACGAAATCGACGTAGATCGCCCCAAGCTTGGGCTCGTCGCGCTTGCGCAGCTCCAGCCGCTCCGGGGTCAGCACCAGCGCCATCGGCGCGTCGTCGTCCGAGACCAACTGCCAGCGCTGCGCCAAAATAGACAAGGCGCCGGGATCGGCGCCTGCTTCACACAATAAACACACACTCACGTGGCGGGTTATCCTTTAATGCCGTAATGGCGCAGCATAGCATCCAGCTGCGGCTCGCGGCCACGGAAGCGTTTGAACAGCGCCATCGGCTCTTCCGAACCGCCGCGCGACAGGATGTTGTCGAGGAAGGATTTGCCGGTTTCGGCGTTGAAAATGCCCTCTTCTTCGAAGCGCGAGTAAGCGTCGGCCGACAGCACCTCCGCCCACAGGTAGCTGTAGTAACCCGCCGCGTAGCCGCCGGCGAAGATATGGCTGAAGGCGTGCGGGAAGCGGCCCCAGCTCGGCGAAGGCACCACCGCCACCATTTTCTTCACTTCCGCCAGCGTCGGCAGGATCTGCGCGCCCTTTTCCGGGCGGTATTCGAAGTGCATGCGGAAATCGAACAGGCCGAACTCCAGCTGGCGCAGGATAAACAGCGCCGCCTGGTAATTCTTGGCCGCTAGCAGCTTGTCGAGCATCTCTTTCGGCAGCGGCTCGCCGCTCTGATAATGGCCGGAGATGAACGCCAGCGCTTCCGGCTCCCAGCACCAGTTTTCCATAAACTGGCTCGGCAGCTCGACCGCATCCCACGGCACCCCGCTGATGCCGGAGACCCCGGCGGTGTCGATCTGGGTCAGCATATGGTGCAGGCCGTGGCCGAACTCGTGGAACAGCGTGGTCACTTCGTTGTGGGTGAACAGCGCCGGCTGATCGCCCAGCGGGCGGTTGAAGTTGCAGGTCAGGTAGGCGACCGGCTTTTGCAGCGTGCCGTCGGCCTTGCGCAGGCTACCGACGCAGTCGTCCATCCAGGCGCCGCCGCGTTTGTTTTCACGCGCGTACAGGTCGAGATAGAAGCTGCCGCGCAGCTCGCCGTTGGCGTCGAACAGATCGAAGAAGCGCACTTCAGGATGCCAGGTATCCACATCCTTGCGCTCTTTGGCGCTGATGCCGTAAATGCGTTTCACCACCTCGAACAGCCCTTCCACCACCCGCTGTTCCGGGAAGTACGGGCGCAGCTGCTCGTCGCTGATCGAGAACAGGTGTTGCTTCTGTTTTTCGCCGTAATAGGTGATGTCCCAGGCTTCCAGATCGTCCACGCCGTGATGCCGTTTGGCGAAGGCGCGCAGCTGCGCCAGCTCCTGCTCGGCCTGCGGGCGGGCGCGCTTGGCCAGATCGCTCAGGAAGCCAATCACCTGGTCCGGGCTTTCCGCCATTTTGGTGGCCAGCGATTTGTCGGCATAGGTGTCGAAGCCCAGCAGCTGGGCCAGTTCGTGGCGCAGCGCCAGCGTTTCCGCCATCACTTCGCTGTTGTCCCATTTGCCGGCGTTCGGCCCCTGATCGGAAGCGCGGGTGGCGAAGGCGCGATACATTTCTTCACGCAGCGCGCGGTTGTCGGCGTAGGTCAGCACCGGCAGGTAGCTCGGCATGTCCAGCGTCAGCAGCCAACCGTCCTGCTCTTTGGCCTGCGCCATCGCCTGCGCCTGGGCCAGCGCGCTGGCCGGCAGGCCGCTCAGCTCGGCTTCGTCGGTAATCAGTTTGCTCCAGCCCATGGTGGCGTCGAGCACGTTGTTGCTGTAGGTCGAGCCCAGCTCGGACAGGCGCGCGACGATTTCGCCGTAGCGCTGCTGTTTTTCCGCCGACAGGCCGATGCCCGACAGCTCAAAGTCGCGCAGCGCGTTTTCCACCGACTTGCGCTGCGGCGCGCTCAGCGTCTCGAACGCCGCGCCCTCTTTCAGGCTGCGGTAAGCCTGGTACAGCCCTGCGTGCTGGCCGACCCAGGTGCCGTATTCGGACAGCAGCGGCAGCGCCTGCTCATAGGCGGCGCGCAGCTCCGGGCTGTTTTTCACCGAGTTCAGGTGCCCGACCGGCGACCAGATGCGCGACAGGCGATCGTCCGACTCCGCCAGCGGCTGACACAGGTTGTCCCAGGTGAACGGCCCCGGCTGCGCGACCACGCGCTCTACCGCGGCGCGGCAGTCTGCCAGCGCGGATTGCACCGCGGGCACGATATCTTCAGGGCGGATCGCCGAAAACGGCGGCAGGGAAAACGGAGTCAGCAACGGATTTGTCATAGGGCAGTCCTGATTAGCGTTGGGGCCCGCCGCAGCGGGCAGGCCTTAAAATGCGTATGAATATCTAACATGGAGCCAGAACAGGGGAAAATCAATGCCCGGCGTTGATAGATAGTGCCTTAAACGGCGCATCGGCGGATCTGCTCGGCCAGCGCCGCCAGATGCGCGTCATCGGCGCGCGCGGCGTCGTGGGAGGACAAATAGCCCTCGTAGCGATCGAAAAACTTCGCCGAGGCCGACTCGATCGGCCGCCACTGTTCCAACGCGGCGGTGCCGTGCATCGGGATCAGTTTGGCATGCACGTGATCGACGCCGAAGCCTTCAAACACCATGCCGCAGCGGCCGACGTCGTCGAAGGCCCGATCGAGCCGCTGCGCCACCCGCTTGGTCGCCAGCATCAGCGCGCTCAGCGCCGCGTCCGGCAGTTCAAAGGCGTAGCTCGGGTAGTGCGCCTTGGGGATCACCACGCTGAAGCCGTCGGTATTGGGGTAGATGGAAAGGAACGCCATATGGGCGTCGTCTTCCCAGATTTTATGGCACGGCACCTTGCCCGCCACCATGTCGCAAAAAATGCAGCTCATGTCGCCTCCTTTTTGATCGTCGTGGTTCAATCGCATGCCTACCGGAATGGGCGGCCTCGATTATATCCATCAAAACCGGAATTTTCTCGCGCCTATCCCGTTTATCATCAACGCCTATCTGCATTATTTATGCGCAATATTGCATCAACCAAAGGATTTGAGTTGGTATGACAACGAACGAAGGAATGAGGGTTGTTCTCTCTCCCGTACAGCTAGCGGCTGTGATGTCGGACAAAAGCGTGACCGAAGGCGAAACCTTGAGTAATCGTCTGTATGGGGGACTAAATTTGGCTGGCGGCGTTATCGAACTAATTGGTGCGGGTGCCTTGTGTTACGCCCCAGATCCGACATTCCTAACGAAAGCCGGGTGTGTCGTGGTCGGCACCCACAGCCTGGATAACATAAAGGCCGCATCAAACCAGATCGTTACCGGTCAACCATCCACCACCGATACATACAAATCCGCTATTTCATTAGCTCAAACGCTGGGGGCTGATGAGGATACTGCCTATCATGTAGGCCTCACCGTTGATATTGCCGTGCCGCTGGTAATTGCAGGTGCGTTGGGGGCCGCCCGTGTCGCCTCTGTTCGTATGGGACGGGTTAAACTGATTGAACACGAATCCATGACGGGCATCAAGCCTGGTGGGCATACGCTTGCCCGGCATGTTGGATTACCCAAAGAAGCCCTGTTGAAACGACTGGAAGAGACAAAGTTTGGGCGCCTTCCTCCGCGTTCTGTCAGTTCGTTCACAAATTTGGCTACGGCCGAAAGTTCTGTATCGAGCGCAATGCGCTCCCACAGAGCATTGATAAAAAATTGGGCGAAATACCCTTCGCGCAATTTGGTCATAACGCACAGGGCCACTCAAAACGTGGGGTACTATATACAGCGAGGTTCTACCGAGAGAGTAAAGACCGCCAACTTGAAAGTGGTGATTGAATACAGCATGTTCAACGGCAAACCTTACTACATCCTCACGGCCTACCCGATACCCTAGGAGACATGATGCAAGAATACCCGCTACTAGATAATTTAATGGGTGGCTATTTCAATCAGGATGCTGACCTAATAAGTGGCTCAACAGAGCTGGAAGGGATGATTGATTATTACCTTCAGGGAGCATCGGAAAATTTGTTATGGGGTTTGCTTGAAGAAATGAATAATTTTCAGATAGCCCATGCAGCAGATTTGGATGTGGCCTTCGCTGAACGATATCCTTCAGAGTCGGATGTTTCGCCAGTAAAAGAATTTCTCGACATTTTCCGGCAGCGAATCAAAGCCAAGCTGGCGTAATCGCCCCATTTGGCACCATAGCGTTTTCACCTGGCCCCGGCCCATAGTTGGCTACGCGAACAGCTGGTGACCGCTCTAGCATAAGCCGTTGCAACGCAGTCCGGTTTTTCCCGGCCAGACAGTTTATACTGTGCAGATTATATGCCTTATTGAAAGCTCCGCCTGCGGAGCGCAAGGAACTGCCACCAGCCATGTTAAGTTATCGCCACAGTTTTCACGCCGGCAACCACGCCGACGTGCTCAAGCACAGCGTTCAAAGCCTGATCATCGAGTCGCTGAAAGAAAAAGAAAAACCCTTCCTGTATCTGGACACCCACTCGGGCGCGGGGCGCTATCAGCTGAGCGGCGAGCACGCCGAACGCACCGGCGAATATCTGGAAGGCATCGGCCTGCTGTGGCAACGCGACGATCTGCCGGAAGAGCTGGCGGCCTACATGAGCGTGGTGCACAACTTCAACCGCTCCGGCACCCTGCGCTACTACCCGGGTTCGCCGCTGATCGCGCGCCAGCTGCTGCGCCCGCAGGACAAAATTCACCTGACCGAGCTGCACCCGAGCGATTTCCCGCTGCTGCGCGGCGAGTTTCAAAAGGACGAACGCGCCAAGGTGCAGCGCGCCGACGGTTACCAGCAGTTGAAATCCCAGCTGCCGCCGGCCTCGCGCCGCGGGCTGATCCTGATGGACCCGCCGTACGAAATGAAGACCGACTATCAGGACGTGGTCAAGGGCATTCAGGAAGGCTACAAGCGCTTCGCTACCGGCACCTATGCGCTGTGGTACCCGGTGGTGATGCGCCAGCAGATCAAACGCATGCTGAAAGAGCTGGAAGCCACCGGCATCCGCCGTATTCTGCAGATCGAACTGGCGGTGAAACCCGACAGCGATCAGCGCGGCATGACCGCCTCCGGCATGATCGTGATTAACCCGCCGTGGAAGCTGGAGCAGCAGATGAACAACGTGCTGCCGTGGCTGCACAAAACGCTGGTGCCGTCCGGCAACGGCCACCATCTGGTGAACTGGGTCGTACCGGAATAAGCCATCCGGGGCGCGGCACGCCGCGCCTTTACCCCGCCTATTGCAGCCATCGACGCAACCTTTGCGACAAACCCACATCAGGCGTTAAACTCTTACCCTCTTCGAATCTCACAACTCATGGAAATCCCAGATGACGAAACATTACGATTATCTAGCAATTGGCGGCGGCAGCGGCGGTATCGCATCGATCAACCGGGCAGCCATGTACGGCCAGAAATGTGCGCTGATTGAAGCCAAGGAACTGGGCGGCACCTGCGTCAACGTGGGTTGTGTACCGAAAAAAGTCATGTGGCACGCGGCGCAGATCGCCGAAGCCATCCACCAGTACGGCCCGGACTACGGTTTCGACACCACCGTCAATGCCTTCGACTGGAAAAAGCTGGTCGCCAACCGCACCGCGTATATCGACCGCATCCATAACTCCTACGATAACGTGCTGGGCAAAAACAAAGTCGACGTGATCAAAGGCTTCGCGCGCTTTGTCGACGCCCACACCGTGGAAGTGAACGGCGAGAAAATCACCGCCGACCATATTCTGATCGCCACCGGCGGCCGCCCGAGCCATCCGGACATTCCGGGCGCGGAATACGGCATCGACTCCGACGGCTTCTTTGAGCTGGACGAAATGCCGAAACGCGTCGCCGTGGTGGGCGCCGGCTACATCGCCGTGGAGATCGCCGGGGTGCTGAACGCGCTGGGCGCGGAAACTCACCTGTTCGTGCGCAAGCACGCGCCGCTGCGCACCTTCGACCCGATGATCGTCGAAACCCTGGTGGAGGTCATGAACACCGAAGGGCCAAGCCTGCACACCGAATCGGTGCCGAAAGCGATCGTGAAGAACGCCGACGGCAGCCTGCGGCTGCAGCTGGAAAACGGCAAGGAATTCACCGTCGACAGCCTGATCTGGGCCATCGGCCGCGAACCGGCGACCGACAACCTGAACCTGAGCGTCACCGGGGTGAAAACCAACGAGCAAGGCTATATCGACGTCGATAAGTTCCAGAACACCAGCGTCAAGGGCATCTACGCGGTGGGCGACAACACCGGCGCGGTTGAACTGACCCCGGTGGCGGTCGCCGCCGGCCGTCGTCTGTCCGAGCGCCTGTTCAACAACAAGCCGGAAGAGCACCTGGACTACAGCAATATCGCCACCGTGGTGTTCAGCCACCCGCCGATCGGCACCATCGGCCTGACCGAACCGCAGGCCATCGAGAAATTCGGCGCCGACAACGTGAAGGTGTACAAATCCTCCTTCACCGCCATGTACAGCGCCGTGACCCAGCACCGCCAGCCGTGCCGCATGAAGCTGGTGTGCGCGGGCAAGGAAGAGAAAATCGTCGGCCTGCACGGCATCGGCTTCGGCATGGACGAAATCCTGCAGGGCTTCGCCGTCGCCGTGAAGATGGGCGCCACCAAGCAGGACTTCGACAACACCGTGGCGATCCACCCGACCGCCGCGGAAGAGTTCGTCACCATGCGCTGATCCTCGGCGCCGTCGCGCTCGGCAGCATCGCAAGCCAGACGCCTTTGCGTCTGGCTTTTTTTATCTCCGGCCGCCGCCGCATTTTTGCGCATGACAAAAATCCTAGGCGCCCGGGTTTTATCGTTGAGGAGGGCGTTAAAATATTGCCTTTCGCCGATAAAAAACGGCCGGCAACAGCAAGCGCCCACGCCCGTCAATTCGCTCAGCCATCGCCGCCGCCGGCTAAAAATAAGCGTTTTTATCATCGATGCGGTAAATCGCAGGCTAAAAAAAACCGCCGCGTTAAATCGTCGCAAACCATTTTATCGCGGGCAAAACATCGCCCTAATATCGGTATTCCCTGGTGCCGTAAAAGCCCTGGTATCGGCTTAAATTCAATAACGCTGCGATCGGCGACCGCTGGACAATAAACGATCAGTGCCCTCTTTTGAATGCATAAAAGCTCATCATTACGATGCATATTTGCATCATGGCAATGTAACTAAAAGTTACCGCCAAAATTAACCCGCGGGTTGCTCGGGCCTGCCGTCGCCGGCAGAAAAAACAACCCGTTGAAAGTAAAGCAGATTTAAACAACTGAATGAGTGAGGATATAGATATAACAAAACGGTATATATGATTAGAAACCTATAATATAAGATACCCTAAAGTTTCCCTGGTGTTGTTGTGTGTCTTTGCCCTATGTTTATAGGGCTTTTTTTTCTTCACCACGCCCATAATCAGGCGAATACAAACCGATAGCGCCCGCATCGCTGGTTTTTCTTTCCTGCAACGATAACTAAAACGTTTCTACTGAATTCGGCAAGGCAAAATGAGCGTCCTATTCACCCAACCAGATTATTTCCCCCTGAGCCACCCTCATCGGCATAGAGATATTCATTGGTAATCAAGCTGTATGCCCGCATCGGGCTTATTTCCCCCCCTCACTCTCATTTAAAATCTGCCGCATGATGCCGTCGCCCGTTATATTAAGCTTAACCGCGCCGCCGGGCCGGGATGCGCCGCTGGCCTATTCTTTTCGTGCTCTTTAGCATTCCCTTCGACATAAACCGGCATTTTCTGCCATTATTTTGCCTGATAAATTAGCGGAACCGATAAGTGCATCCGCGCCTCTGGAGAATATTGATGCTGTTCACGCTTTTTAAAAACATCACGTTAGCCTGCATGGCCCTGGTTATCGCCCAGGCCAGCGCGTTCAGCTTCACGCTGGAAGTGGCGGGAAAGATCGACAACGTGACCGACCCGACAAAAAAAAGCTATCTGTTTACCGATAAACAGTTACTGGCCATGCCGGTGCGCAGCATCACCACGTCCACCTCCTGGACCCCGCAGCGCAAGTTTGAAGGCATCGCGGTGGCGGATATTTTGGCCCGCGTCGGCGCCAGGGGCAGCACGCTGACCTTCTATGCGCTGAATGACTATTACATCGACGTGCCGCTGTCCGACGTTGAAAAATACAACATGATTCTGGCCTACAAAATGGACGGGGAAATGCTGAAGATCAGAAACTTCGGCCCGTTATTTTTAGTTTACCCAAGGGACGCCGCAGGGCCTGAGTTGAACTCGCCGTTATACAACTCGCGCTTTATCTGGCAGGTCGACAGGATAGTGATCAAATGAAGCTGACAAGTTTTAAAAGCGGCGGCAGGCTGGCGATCCCGGCCATCTTCGCCGCGCTGTTCCTGGTCGCCTCGACGGTGACGCTGTATTACTACAGCGCCACCCTGTCGAAGAAAGGGCTGTACGCCATCGCCGGCACGCAGGAAAACTACTCCTGGTCGATCGCCAAGTTCTCCATCAAGCTGGCCGAGTTCGAGACGCTGGTCGAACAGCAGAGAAACGCGCCGCGGGTGAACGGCGAAGACCTGCGTCTCAAGTTTGAAATTCTCTATTCGCGTTTTTACGTGTTGGAAACCGTCTCCGAATCTACCCAGCCGCTGTACGCCCAGCCGGGTTACCCGGAGGTGGTCAAGCACATGCGCGAGCAAATGGACAAAATTGACCGGCTGCTGGACAGCCCGCAAATCGACTTTGGCCTGATTTCCCAAGCCATGCGGCAAATCAAGCCTTACGCCATCGAAATGGCCAACCTGACCGACCATGCCGAAGTGAAGCAGCGCACCGCCGCCTATGAAGACTATATCGAGAAGCGGCACATCATTTTCTATGGCCTGGTGATCGTGATGTTTTCGGTGATAGCGTTGATCGCCATCACCCTGATCGTCTTCCGCCAGCAGCGGCTGACCATTCGCCAGCAGGCCAAGGCGATCGCCGCGGAGAAGGCCACCCGCACCAAAAACGCCTTCCTCGGCGCCATCGGCCACGAGCTGCGCACTTCGCTGCAAAGCATCATGTCCGCCATCGACGTGCTGGTGAACACCCGGGTGTCGGCGGAGCATGCGGACACCTTCCAGCGGCTGGAGACCGCCGCGCAGCAGATCGAAAGCCAGATGAAGGATTTGACCGACTACGCGCACCTGGACAGCGGCATGATGGAATTGCGCATCGTGCCGTTTGACGCGCAGAAGCTGATCGGGGAAACCGCCAACGAAATCGCCACGCTGACGCGCAAAGAACAGGTCAAGCTGAGCTGCGAAGTGGAATGCAGCCATCTGCAGGTGTATTCCGATCCGCTGCGTATCCGGCAGATTATCGTCAACCTGCTGACCAACGCCTACAAATATACCGAGAGCGGCAGCATTACCCTGCACAGCTGCCTGCGGCGTCAACCCGGCGGCAGCTCGCTGATTATCGAAGTGACCGACACCGGTATCGGCATCGAAAAAGACATGCTCGACCAGATCTTCAAACCCTTTACCCAGCTGGATCAGTCGCATACCAAGCAGTATGCCGGCGTCGGCATGGGGCTGGCGATCGTGCATGGCCTGGTGACGCTGCTTAACGGCACCATCACGGTCTACAGCGAAGTTAAAAAGGGCAGCACCTTTATCGTCAGCATTCCGGTGCAGGTCAGCGAAGACCCGCAGGCCGGCGACCAGGCTGCGCCGCACCACAACCCGCAGCAAAAACCGCAGCATGTGCTGGTGGTGGACGACAACAAGTCGGTGGGGGATGCCTTTGCGGCGCTGCTGGACAAGCTCGGTTATCAGCATGAACTGTGCGATTCGCCGGAGCGCGCGCTGCAGAAGCTGCTGCGCCGGCCTTACGATGCGCTGCTGCTGGATTTGCAGATGCCGGGCATCGACGGCGCCGCGCTGGCCAAACAGCTGCGCAACCGCCGGGGGCCCAACCGCCACGTGCCGATTATCGGCATCAGCGCCTATACCCCGGAGCAGCTCTCCGCCGAACAGCGGGCGCTGTTCGACAATTACCTGATGAAACCCGTGCGGCTGGATGCGCTGTCAGGCGCGCTGGCCGAGGTATTCCCTTCTACAGATTAAAACAACGCTGCAGGGCGGCTTCTATCACGTGAAGCCGCACCGGCTTTTCATAAGGGCCGAGCACGTCGTACTCGCGCATCGCCTTGGCTATCTCGGATTCGCGCCGGTCGGTGCCCAGCTCACCGGTCAACACCAGCACCGGCGCATCCGGGTTATCGGAGGCGCGGATCACCTCGATGCACTTATCCGCCGTTTCCTCGCCGATCAGCCAGTCGACCACGTAACCGTCGAACAGGCTTTGCTGCAATGCCTGACAAAAACGGCTAACGTCATAGAACGCCACCGCGTTGAACCCGCGGCTGACCAGATATTTCGCCAGCTCGTCGGCCGCCTGATGCGAATCATCCAGCACCGCAATGCTTAACCGCTCGTCTTCTTGGCTGCCGGGACGGATTTCGATCAGTTCGACGCTGTGGCGCTTGCCCGCCGGCGCATCGTCGGTGCGGTAGATACGCCATTGTTGTTCCACCCGCAGCGCGACAAACTCCGATAACCGCCCGGCCGTCAGCTCGTCGCCGATGTGCCCGACGCAGGGAATGTCCACGCCGCCGACCACAAAGATGGCATCCTGTGCCATAGTTTGCTCCGGCGCGTCATGTTCGGCATCCATATCGGCGATCGCCGCCGGCGTTTCTCCCAACGCGGCGGCGACGCTGTTGATCTGCTCCAGCGTCCATGGGCTTTGCCCTTTCAGTTTGCGGTGCGCATGCGAAAAACTCAGATCCAAAATGCGGCTGAGCTCTTTGGCATGCTGACGCTTGCCAATCCCGTAATGTAAAAATAGCTCCCTGACCCGGTTTGCAATCGACTGTGAATCGAATTTTTGATGATTGTTATCCATTTGTTCCTTCGATTTTTTTTGCTGATTTATCAGTCGTTTTGATTATTTATGATGAAGAAGCACCTTCTAAAACTAGCATCTCATGCAATTATGCGCTAAAAACGTTGCTTGACATACCATGTTCTATAGTCAAACATGGTATCAAAAGAGACATACAGCAATACACTATAAAAAATAATACCAGATCGTTTTTTGATAATAACCATAATAACACCAGGGAAAACTCATTCCGATTGTGGCTGCTGAAAGGATGTATGCATCAGATCAGCCGGCAAGCAATACTGGATTTGAGCCTTTAGCACCAATCTGTTTTACCCACTTTTGAGCCGGGTTCCGCAAGGATCCCGGTTTTTTATTGTCGTTATCGCCGTCAATTTCCGGCGCCATCATACGTTCTCCTCGGCGGAACGTCACCGCGACAAATAAAAACGGAGCCGGCATGCCGGCTCCGTGGAACAAGATAATCAAGAAAAGCTTAGAAGCGCCAGGTGAAACCGGCGTTGACGCTGTTGTCCTGATGGTTCTGCGACAGCAACCCGCCGTAGCCCAGCGACAGCGTGGCGTTGTCGTTCACCGCCACCTCCGCGCCGGCCTTCAGCACCATCCCGTCGCGCGATACCGGCACGCTGTTCACCACGAACGGTGCGTTGCCCCCGCTGAAGCGCAGCCCGGTGCCCCGCTCCAGCTCGCCGTACTGATGCTGCCAGCCCAGCTCGCCGCGCAGCGCCACCCGGGTGGTTTTGCCCGCCTGCCACTGGGTGTCCGCCCGCAGCCCCAGCGTCGACACCGTCGCGTCGGTGTGCTGCTTGTCGCCCTGCAGCGCCGCCGCTCCGCCGTCTTCCGCGATGCCGTTGTTCTTGAAGTTGACGTACGCCAGATTGGCGAACGGCTCCAGGTCCACCCAGGCGGTTTTCACCCCGTAGCCCGCCTCCACGAACGCCTGCTCGGTGCGCGCGCTGTACTTCGCCGTCTCACGATCTGACTGCTGGCCGTAGTTCACCGACCGCGCGGTGTCGATGCGATGCCAGCTGTAGCTGGCCCCGCCCCGCAGCGCCAGCGCCCCCCACTGCTTGCCGCCGTACGTCGCCAGGTGGTAGTTGTCGCTGTCGCCGTTCGCGCCGTAGCCGCCGTCCAGCGAGGTGCGGGTGTAACCGGTCGCCACCCCCAGCCGCCAGTCGTCCGCCAGCGCCGAGTCCAGCCCCAGCAGCACCCCGTAGGTCGACGCCTGATACCCCGTGGCGTTGGCGTCCCCCGACGCATGATCCCAGGCCCCCAGCAACTGCGCCCAGGCGCCGCCCTCGTCCGCCTTGATCTCCGGCGACGCCGCCAGCCCTGCCGCCTGACGCAGCCGCCCGTTCAGCGCCTCGCGCAGGTAGCGGCTGTCGTTCACCAGCGCCGAGGCGATGTCCGCATGGATCTGCCCCGACAGCTGCCGGAACGCCTGCCGCGCCTCACCCGCCGTGCCGCTGGTCAAAATGCTCTCGTACACCGGGTTGCCCGCCGCCAGCGCATCCGCCGCCGCCGCCACCGCGCGCTCGTTCTGCGTCTGCGCCACGTCGGCGAAGGCGGTGTCGTTGCGCCCGACGCTCAGCGTCACCTGGTTCGGCCGGTAGCTCAGGCCGGTGCCGAGGAACAGGTAGTTCGGCGCCACCGCGTCAAAGCGCCCGCTGATCCCCCGCCGGGCGCTCAGGATGTTGTATTCCTGGCCCAGCAGGCTGCGCGCCTCGCTTTGCGACAGCAGGTTGCCGCTGTTCTCCAGCGATACCGCCACCTCGCCGCCGCCGATCGTCGCCGATCCGCCGCTGACGATCCGATCGCTCCGGCCGTTCGGCCCCACCTCCACCGCGTAGCGCGAACCGGCGTCGAAGCTGAGGTCGTTGGCCACGCTGAGGGTGCCGATCGAGTTGCCCGGCGCCACCGTGCCGCCGCGATGCACCGCCAGCGAGCCGACGCTGCCGGCACCGCCGAGGATGCCGCTGCCCTGCACGCTGACGTCCGACGCCAGCGAGCCGTTGACCGCCAGCAGGCCGGCGTTGACCTGGGTCGGGCCGGTATAGGTGTTGGCGCCGGTCAGCACCAGGGTGCCGATGCCCTGTTTGGTCAGGCCGCCGTGGCCGGAAATGTCGTTGGCATAGACCTCCAGCGCGCAATGAATATCGTCGCACTTCCTGGCGTGCGGCGTGCCCGCATCCACCTCGGCGCCCAATCCCGGAATATTGGCGACAAACTGCGAGGGGCCATAGGCCACGCCGGCGGGATCCGGGATGCGGAACTCTTCAGGAATATCCTCGACGGTATAAAACATGCCCGGGCCGTTGATCGCCTTGCCCAGGTTGATCATCCCCCAGCCGTACAGCGCGTCGATGCCCGGCGCGCCCATGTCGGTGGCGGTGGTTTTCAGCACGTCGGCAATCTGCGCCGAAGTCATGTACGGGAAGCGTTGCAGCAACACCGCGACCGCACCGGCCACGTGCGGGGTGGCCATCGAGGTGCCGTTCTTGTTGCCGTAGTCCGACACCAGCTGTGCGGGATCCGAGCCGTTGGCCACCGTACTGTAGATTTTGCTGCCCGGCGACGAAACGCAAAAGCTGGCGGTATAGCCGCAGCGGGAAGAGAAAGCGCTGATGCTGTAAGGCACGCGGTTGGTCGACGCCTCGTCCTGCGCCACGCTGGCCACCGACAGCCAGTTCGGCGCGATATCCGGCACGAAATAGGCCAGGCCGCTGATCACATCCGGTTGGTTATAGTTGCCGTCGTTGCCGGCGGCGAACAGCACCAGAATATTCTTGCGCGCCGCATCGATCGCTCCCTGATACCCGGCGCCCGCCAGGCTTCCCAACAGCGGCTTGACCTGATCGAACTGTTCCTGCGCATCCTTCAGCTCAAAGTGCAGCGCATCCGGATCCCGCCCGCCGTCGGACAGGATGTCGGGAATGCTGACGCCCCAGCTGTTGTTGATCACCCGTACGCCGTTGTTGATCATCGCCTGCCAGCCGGCGTTGGTGACGGCGCCGTCCAGACCGAGGAATTCGCCGTAGGCCGGGCCGTCGTTGTCGTTGTCGACGCTGATCACCTGCGAGTCGAAGGCCACGCCGTGCATGCCGACGCCGTCGCGGTTGGCGGCGCTGATCCCGGCCACGTGCACCCCGTGGTTGCTCAGCGTTGCCCCGTTGTAGAAGTGGAAAGTGCCGTCGAAGTAGAAGCGATCGCCGGCGTTGATTCCCGGCCGGTGCGGATCGGTATAGGCGCGATAGCCCTCGGTGACGACGTTGATCAGCTTGCCGTCACCGGCGAATTCCGGATGACGGTTGACCGGGGTATCCAGGATCCCCACCTTCTGCCCTTTGCCGGTATAGCCGGCGGCATAAGCCTCGTCGGCGTGGATCGCGCCCAGCCCCCAGTTGGCGTTGAACTCATCGCTGCGCCAGCTGGCCGGATCGCCCGCCTTGCCGCCCGGCTCATGCGGCGCAGCCTGCGCGAGGCCGGCCGCCAGCAGCCCGCACAGCAGGGCGTTCAGTTTCCATGACGGCGCCGACACCGGTTTATTCTTGCCTGCAAGTCTTCTCATTCCCTTACCCTTATTGTTTTAGTAAAACCGCCCCAGACGGTTTATCCGTTGGTTTGTTGCTATCAGAAGCGCCAGGTGAAACCGGCGTTGACGCTGTTGTCCTGATGGTTCTGCGACAGCAACCCGCCGTAGCCCAGCGACAGCGTGGCGTTGTCGTTCACCGCCACCTCCGCGCCGGCCTTCAGCACCATCCCGTCGCGCGATACCGGCACGCTGTTCACCACGAACGGTGCGTTGCCCCCGCTGAAGCGCAGCCCGGTGCCCCGCTCCAGCTCGCCGTACTGATGCTGCCAGCCCAGCTCGCCGCGCAGCGCCACCCGGGTGGTTTTGCCCGCCTGCCACTGGGTGTCCGCCCGCAGCCCCAGCGTCGACACCGTCGCGTCGGTGTGCTGCTTGTCGCCCTGCAGCGCCGCCGCTCCGCCGTCTTCCGCGATGCCGTTGTTCTTGAAGTTGACGTACGCCAGATTGGCGAACGGCTCCAGGTCCACCCAGGCGGTTTTCACCCCGTAGCCCGCCTCCACGAACGCCTGCTCGGTGCGCGCGCTGTACTTCGCCGTCTCACGATCTGACTGCTGGCCGTAGTTCACCGACCGCGCGGTGTCGATGCGATGCCAGCTGTAGCTGGCCCCGCCCCGCAGCGCCAGCGCCCCCCACTGCTTGCCGCCGTACGTCGCCAGGTGGTAGTTGTCGCTGTCGCCGTTCGCGCCGTAGCCGCCGTCCAGCGAGGTGCGGGTGTAACCGGTCGCCACCCCCAGCCGCCAGTCGTCCGCCAGCGCCGAGTCCAGCCCCAGCAGCACCCCGTAGGTCGACGCCTGATACCCCGTGGCGTTGGCGTCCCCCGACGCATGATCCCAGGCCCCCAGCAACTGCGCCCAGGCGCCGCCCTCGTCCGCCTTGATCTCCGGCGACGCCGCCAGCCCTGCCGCCTGACGCAGCCGCCCGTTCAGCGCCTCGCGCAGGTAGCGGCTGTCGTTCACCAGCGCCGAGGCGATGTCCGCATGGATCTGCCCCGACAGCTGCCGGAACGCCTGCCGCGCCTCACCCGCCGTGCCGCTGGTCAAAATGCTCTCGTACACCGGGTTGCCCGCCGCCAGCGCATCCGCCGCCGCCGCCACCGCGCGCTCGTTCTGCGTCTGCGCCACGTCGGCGAAGGCGGTGTCGTTGCGCCCGACGCTCAGCGTCACCTGGTTCGGCCGGTAGCTCAGGCCGGTGCCGAGGAACAGGTAGTTCGGCGCCACCGCGTCAAAGCGCCCGCTGATCCCCCGCCGGGCGCTCAGGATGTTGTATTCCTGGCCCAGCAGGCTGCGCGCCTCGCTTTGCGACAGCAGGTTGCCGCTGTTCTCCAGCGATACCGCCACCTCGCCGCCGCCGATCGTCGCCGATCCGCCGCTGACGATCCGATCGCTCCGGCCGTTCGGCCCCACCTCCACCGCGTAGCGCGAACCGGCGTCGAAGCTGAGGTCGTTGGCCACGCTGAGGGTGCCGATCGAGTTGCCCGGCGCCACCGTGCCGCCGCGATGCACCGCCAGCGAGCCGACGCTGCCGGCACCGCCGAGGATGCCGCTGCCCTGCACGCTGGCGTCCGACGCCAGCGAGCCGTTGACCGCCAGCAGGCCGGCGTTGACCTGGGTCGGGCCGGTATAGGTGTTGGCGCCGGTCAGCACCAGGGTGCCGATGCCCTGTTTGGTCAGGCCGCCGTGGCCGGAGATATCGTTGCTCCAGACGTCCAGCCCGCAGTGAATGTCGTCACAGACGCGCTCGGTCGGTTGGCCCTTATCCAGCACCGCGCCGATACCCGGCAGGTCCACCACGAACTGTTCCGAGCCGTAGGCGCCGCTGACGCGAAACTCTTCGGGAATATCCTGCTCGGTAACCAGCATACCCGGGCCGTTGATCGCCTTGCCCAGGTTGATCATCCCCCAGCCGTACAGCGCGTCGATGCCCGGCGCGCCCATGTCGGTGGCGGTGGTTTTCAACACTTCCGCTACCTGCGCGCCGTTCAGGTAAGGGAAGCGCTCCATCAGCACCGCAATGCTGCCGGCCACGTGCGGCGCCGCCATTGAGGTGCCGCTGTATTTGGCATAGCCGGTGGTCAGGTTGTCCGTGCTGTTGCCTTCGATCACCGAACTGTAAACCTTGGTGCCCGGAGCGGCGACGCAGAAGCTGGCGGTGTAGCCGCAGCGAGAGGAGAAGGTACTGATGCCGTAGTCGCCGGTGTTGTTCGGATCCTCCAGGCTGGCGACCGACAGCCAGTTCGGGGCGATATCCGGCACGAAATAGGCCAGGCCGGCCATGGCGTCCGGGTTGTTCAGGTTGCCGTCGTTGCCGGCGGCGAAAATGGTGACGATGCCGCTGCGCGCGGCGTCAATGGCGCCCTGATAGGCGCCGCCCGGCTTGGTGCCGAGGATCAGTTTGATCTGATCGAACTGCTTTTGCGCGTCGTCCACCGTGAAGTGCGGGTAGGCCGGATCGTCCCCCCCTTGGCGAACTTCTCGGTAATGCCGATACCCCAGCTGTTGTTGATGATGCGCGCGCCGCTGGCGATCAGCGCATCCCAACCGGCCTTATACACCGCGCCGTCATTGCCGAGGATAATGCCGTCTTCCGGGCCGGGATCGCCGTTCTCGGCACTGATGATCTGGGCGTTGAACGCCACGCCGTGCATGGCGCCACCGTCGCGGCTGCCGGCGGCGATGCCGCCTACGTGGGTGCCGTGGGAACCGAGCGTGCCGTCGGAATCCACGCTCGGCGTGCCGTCATAGATGAAATGATCGCCTTTTTTCACCGGAATATAGGGATCGGTATATTCGCGGGTGCCTTCGGTAACCAGGTTGATCACTTTGCCATCGCCGACGAACTCGGGGTGTTTGGCATAAACCGGCTGATCGAAAATGCCAAGTTTTACGCCTTTTCCGGTATAACCGGCGGCATAGGCCCGATCGGCATGGATCGCCCCCAGCCCCCACTCGGCGTTGAATTCGCCGCTGCGCCAGCTGGCCGGATCGCCGGCTTTACCGTTCTCTATATAGGTTGCGGCCTGTGCGCCGCCGATGGTAGTCAGACACAACAACATGGCGCTACAGCGCGCGCGATGCACCCCAATCTCAGGCCAGCCGAAAGCCGCCCGAGCAGGCTTGACTCCTCTACGTGTATTTCCCATCCCAGATACCGTCCATTGTTGTTTGCAAATGTTTTATTGGTTTTTTTGTGTAACAGTTTGGTAACACCAAATAAATAAAGCACAACAATCTGAAGTGCGCCTAATGTGTCAAATAGGCAACGAGCGGCAGCAGGAGAACCAACGTCGATAAAATGGGGTGCAACCGATAAGCGTTGGCGATGGCTTGCCATTCAGGGAGGGGGCATTTCGCGCCCGGTAATAAAATAAATTAATCAAATGATAAGTATGGAAATAATGACAAAAAAGGCCGCATAGGATCCCCACCTGCGGCCGGTTTCAAATTGCTTGCGAGGCTCTTTTTATCGCTTTTAATTATAACTTTTGCCAATATTAACTCAGTGAAATATGCTGAGTTTTACCGCCGCACTCGGCAAAAAATGGATTATCCTGCTGATGTTTTTTTGCGGTCCATCGCATCCTCTTCGGCCTGGCGAATAATGGCTTTGGCCATCCATTGCGTCACCTCCTGAATGCCGTCAAGTTCGAGTCCCCAGATGTCTTTCAACACCAGGAACACTTCCGAACCGTAAATCAGCGAGAAAGAATGAATCACCCGCTGCAGCGCATCAGCCGGCAGTTTATCCTGCAGCGGCTCGACCGCCAGTTTAAGCAGCCGCTTGCGATTGCCGCGCACCAGTTTCTCGCCCGGCGTCGCATTGGCCCACTGCTGCAAAGACAGCTGCAGCGCGGCGCGCAGGGCGCCCTCATGCCGCTCCATCTGCGGGTACGCAAAGGCCAACAGCTGCTGAATGCGTTTCAAGGCGTCATTATCCTGCGGCCGCCATTCCAGGATCGGCCCCAGGCTTTCCGCCACCACGGCGGCGATCAGCGCGCTCTGGGTAGGGAAATAACGGTAAGCGGTGGCGCGCGATACCTGCGCATGCGCAGCCACTTCGGTAATGGAAGGAAAAGCGCCTTCGTTATACAGCGCCATGGCGCTGGTCAGCAACAGACGGTGGGTTTTCGCCCGCGCCGAAGTCAAAGACTCCTCCGGCTTCTCGGGAAAGGCAGTTATTGGCACGGCAACCTCATACTTCTTCGCAACGCTTCGCCCCGGCACAACATGCGATAGCCTTCAGGCCGGCAGCATAAAAAGCCCAAAAATGAGATCGGCATCTCATTATGGGCGTAATGCGCCTTGCAAAAATGATACTGCCGTCTCATTATGTAGATACATTAATCATTCTAACTTAATAGGCCAACGCCAGGGCCCCCAATGATTAAGTAACATCATAATTTTATACATAAAAATAAGAAACACCCAGGAAAAGACAATGATTAATACTTCAAATTTTGTCTATATTGCTACCACAGCAGATACCAAAGGACAAGAGCTGGAGTATGTTCGTCAGGCCATCGCCGCCCTCGGGTTACCCACGGTCACCGTTGATATTTCCACCCGCCGTCCCGGCGCAGACTCTGCAACCGACATCAGTGCAATAGACATCGCCGGCCATCACCCTGACGGGGCCGCCGCGGTATTTTGCCGCCATCGCGGCCAGGCGATCGCCGCCATGGCGCTCGCCTTTGAGCGCTTTATGCTAACGCGCAACGATATCGCCGCCGTGCTTGGCCTGGGCGGCTCCGGCGGCACGGCTATCCTCACCCCGGCGATGCAGCAGCTGCCCGTCGGCCTGCCCAAACTGATGGTCTCGAGCATGGCGTCCGGCGATGTGTCGGCGTACGTCGGCACCAGCGATATCGCCATGCTGTATTCCGTGACCGATCTCGCCGGATTGAACCGCATATCCCGCCGGGTGCTGGGCAATGCGGCGCGCCAGATTGCCGGCGCGGTGCGCTTTGCCGGCGATGCCGATGCAGACAGCAAAGCCGCCGTGGCCCTGACCATGTTTGGCCTCACCACGCCCTGCGTTAAAACCATCGTCGCCGCCCTCGAGCCCGATTGGGATTGCCTGGTGTTCCACGCCACCGGCAGCGGCGGCAGAGCGATGGAGAAACTGATCGACAGCCGTTTATTGAATGCCGTGCTCGATCTGACCACCACCGAGGTGGCCGACTATCTGTTTGGCGGCGTGCTGCCCTGCAGCGGCGACCGCTTCGGTGCCATCGCCCGCACCGGCATTCCCTGCGTGTTGTCCTGCGGCGCGCTGGACATGATCAATTTCGGCTCGCCGGCCACCGTGCCGCAGCGTTATGCCGGGCGCCTGCGCCATCACCATAACCCGCAGGTCACCCTGGTGCGCACCACGCCGCAGGAAAACGCCCGGCTTGGGCGCTGGATCGGGGAAAAACTGAATGCCTGCGCGGGCGAAGTGCGCTTCGTGATCCCGGGGGGCGGCGTTTCCGCCCTGGATGCCCCTGGCCAACCGTTCTGGGACCCGCAGGCATTGGCCGCCTTTGTGCAGGCGCTGGAGCGCACGCTGCAGCCCACCCATCAACGGCGGCTGGTCAAAACGCCCTATCATATTAACGATCCGCGCTTCTCGCAGGCGATTGTCGAGCAGTTTCGGCACATCGCCGGCGCGCCAGAGCGGGCGATTATTTAACGGCATCCGGTTAATAAAAAACAAAAGGGCCAGATTATTCATCTGGCCCTTTTTTACCACTGGAATATATTATTGCTCAGTCGCCATTTGCGATTTCATTTTATTCATGTGGTCCATCATTTTTTGTTCGCGTTTCTGATAATTCTCATTGTATTGTTTTTTCTGCTCAGGGGTCAGCAGGTTATACATCTTATTTTCCGCCTTGGCGCGTTCCAGCATGCGTTCGGACTGCGCTTTGCTGATGGCGTCAATTTGCGTTTTCGCTTTCGCTTCGTCGAAGCTGTCGGAAGCGACCAGGTTATGCAGCGCCTGGCGGTCCTCTTTCATGCCCGGGCCGCGCTTCTGATGCGACTCTTTCATGATGTCGCGCATTTGCTGGCGCTGTTGTTCGGTCAGGTTCAGACCGGCGAACGGGCCGCCTTTGCCTTCACCTTTATGATGCATCATCTTCATCGGCGCGGCGTCCGGCGCCGCCGTGGTGTCTGCGGCGAAGGCCATAGAAGCAGAACCCAAAGCCAGAGTAGAAGCGACAAATAAAGCGGTCAATTTACGCATAATCATTTCCTTTAAAAATTATTCTTCATCGGGAGCGCTGTACATTAACAGGCTCATCGTTCGTCGGAGATAATAATAGGCTGATAAACTTAAAGTAATGCGATGCAGTGTAAACTTTTTAAAACCCGCGACGGCTTTATTCGCCAATTATGAGAAAATTATGGAGATGGCGCTTATTCAGTGGAAATTTTGATTTCCTGACGAAAGTAATATCCCCCTATCAGGGTATTTTGGTTCACCGCCGTCGCCTCTATAATTTACGTTCGCGCATTGCAACCGCTCGTCAACGGCTTTTCGGCTCCCGCGTGAGGCCCGTCGGCGATAATTTGGCACGGCCATGGCTTCTGTTTCTACACTTTAAGACAGCCGGCGATCAAGCGGCGAGTACAACGCAGAACTAATTATTGCTTATATAATAGTTTCACCACCCATGCCCGCCTGTGAAAAACGTGTTATATGATGGAGATACGCACACTGCGGCCACCAACGGGCCATAAGTCCGCCGCGACGCTCACCGCGCAGACCGGCCGCCCGCGCTCTTTTGAGGAATAATCATGTTCGCAGACCAAGGCCCTATGCTTCTTAACGCGCATTTCGGCACCAACAGCCCCTACTGGCGGTTGGCGTTTGACAGCAACGCCCTGGAACTGTCCGCCGTCAAAGGAAAAGCCCACCTGGCGGTGGCGCTCAGCGCCATGCAAGCGGCAAAAATCCGCCGGCTGAGCGGCGTTACCGCCAGCCTCGACCTCAGCATTACGCTGGCCGGCGAACAGATACACCTGCATCTGGTGGGAAGACGCGTCAACAAGCTGGAATGGGCCGGCACCGCCTCCGCCTTCAGCGATACCCAGTCGGTAGCGCGTGACCTGGTGCACGGCCTGTCCTTCGCCGAACAGGTGGTCTCGGAAGCCAACTCTGTGATCGTGATTGTCGATCAGCACGGCCGCATTCAACGCTTCAATCGCCTGAGCGAGGAATATACCGGGCTGCATGAGCATGACGTGATCGGCAAAAACGTCTTTCAGCTGTTCATGAGCCCCGAAGAGGCCGCCGCCTCCAGGCGCAACATCGCCGGTTTCTTTCGCAACGGCTCCTCCTACGAGGTGGAGCGCTGGATAAAAACGGTCAAAGGCGAGCGGCTGTTCCTGTTTCGCAACAAGTTCGTCCACAGCGGCAGCGGCAAAAACGAGGTGTTCCTGATTTGCTCCGGCACCGACATCACCGAAGAGCGGCGCGCGCAGGAGCGGCTGCGGGTGCTGGCCAATACCGATATCATTACCGGCCTGCCCAACCGCAACGCCATCCAGGATAAAATCACCCGGGCCATCGCCAACCGCCAGGACGACAACGTCGGGCTGGTGTATCTCGATCTCGACAATTTCAAGAAGGTGAACGACGCCTACGGCCACATGTTCGGCGACCGTCTGCTGGTCGAGGTCTCGCTGGCGATCCTCGGCTGCCTGAGCCCGGACCAGGTGCTGGCCCGGCTGGGCGGCGACGAATTCCTGGTGCTGGCGCAGCAGGCCAACCGCGAAATGCTGCAAACCCTGGCGCAGCGCATCATCGATCGGCTGAAAACCCCCTTCCGCATCGGCCTGATCGAAGTCTATACCGGCTGCTCGATCGGCATCGCGCTGTGCCCGGAGCACGGCAACGATCTCGACAGCCTGATCCGCAGCGCCGATACCGCCATGTACGTGGCCAAAGAGCAGGGCAAGCGCACCTATACCGTGTTTTCGCCGGAAATGAACAGGCGCGTCGCCGAATACATGTGGCTGGACACCAACCTGCGCAAAGGGCTGGAGCAGAACCAGCTGGTGGTTTATTACCAGCCGAAGATCGACGCGCGCAGCGGCGAAGTGCACAGCGTGGAGGCCCTGGTGCGCTGGGATTCGCCGGAGCGCGGGCTGATCCCGCCGCTGCAGTTCATCTCGTACGCCGAGGAGTCCGGGCTGATCGGCCCGCTGGGGCAATGGGTGCTGCAGACCGCCGCCGGGCAAGCGGCGCAGTGGCAGCGGCAGGGGCTGAACCTGCGGGTGGCGGTCAATCTGTCCGCCCGGCAGTTGGCCGACGACGGCATCGTCGACGCGCTGATCGGCATGTTGCATCACCATCGGATGACGCCCTGCCTGCTGGACTTCGAGCTGACCGAAAGCAGCCTGATTGAAGACGAAGCGCGCGCGCGGGCGTTGATCACCCGGCTGCGTGAGTTGGGCGCTCAGGTGCATCTTGACGATTTTGGCACCGGCTATTCATCGCTGGCCCAGCTGGCGCGCATTCCCCTGGACGCCATCAAGCTGGATAAAAGCTTTGTGCGCGGGGTAGACGCCAACCCGGTGTCGCAATCGCTGGTTCGCGCCATCGTTGCGGCGGCGGAGGCGCTGGCATTCAGAGTGATCGCCGAAGGCGTGGAGACCGAAAGCGAAAACCGCTTCCTCGACGAGGTCGGCGTGGATGAAAAACAGGGCTTCCTGTTTGCGCGGCCAATGCTCCCGGCGCAGCTGGAACATTGGCTGCGGTCATATCGCCCGCACACCCCCTCAGCGTGATGCGGGCGAGTCAAGGTTAGCCGGCACGCCGCAGGTTGAGCGTATGGCGGTCCTGCAGCATCACCAGCCGTTCAATGTAGGCGCGGTCCTTTTCCTCGATGGTGAAGGCGGAATGCACCCAGTCCTCGGTGATATCCATCAGCTCGGAGCGCGTCAGCTGCAACACCCGCTGGCGCGCGCGCAACATGGCGCGCATGCCGTTCAGCCTGGGCCGAATGGTGTCGATAAAGGTGCGGGTGGCCACATAGGCGTCGCCGGGCTGGAACAGCTGATCCACCAATCCGCGGCTTTCAAACCATTCGGCGGTGTGCGACTCGCCGCCCCAGATCAACTCCTCCGCCAGCCGCATGCCGGCCTTGCGCGCCACCAGCGAATACCCGCCCATGCCGGGGAACAGGTTGAAGGCGATCTCCGGGAAGCCCATGCGCGCGTTGTTCTGCGCCAGCACAAAATGGTGCGCCAGCGCCGCTTCGAATCCGCCGCCCAGCGCGCTGCCTTCGACCATCGCGATGCTCACCGCGCCGGTGTCGAAACCGCGCGCCGCCGCATGCACGCAATCGATGCAGGCGCGAGCATAGGCCATCATCGCCTCACGCTTGCGGTTTTTGATCGCCTCGGCGAAGAACTGCAGGTCGCCGCCGACGTTGAACATGTTCGGCACCAGTGAACCGGTAACCCAAAAGTCGAACTGCAGCGATGACTCTTTCGCCGCCTGCGCCAGCGTCATGATGTCTTCAATCAGCGCCTGATTGAAGCACGGACGCGGCTCGGCGCGCAGCAGCATCCACATGATGTGCCGCTCCTCCTCGTAATAGGCGGAGATCTGCGTCAGGTTGCCCGCTTCGGTAAACGGACGACAGGTGGGGTGATTAAGTAATTTCATATGACCTTCCATTTCTCTGTTGATAACCGGTGAAACCGTTCCAGCCCCTACGGCTGCGGCGGCGCGACGGACGATAAACCGCCGCGCCACATCATGAGTAAACGCTTTCTCTTCGATGAAACAGATAAAAATTGGCGGGTAACGAGTGAAAAAAACCGCGCCGGGACTGGGCTCGCATAAGAATTTTACCTATCGGCCACCCCCGGCGTTTCATGCCGCAGGCTAACGCGCTAAGCTCGGAAATGCCCCCTTTGCCGCGCCGGGCGGCCAAATCGCCGGGCGTTTTGGCTATAATCAAATTCGAGACATGCTATTTATCGTTAAGGAAATCGTGAAGTAATGCCTACAGGACCAGATAAAGAACGCCGTCAGCCGCCGCAGGAACAGCAGCCCAAGCCGCTTATCGCCATCAAAACCGGCCATGAAAAGATCGACCGCCGCATCTCCGGTTTTTCACGCCTGGTGGAGCGCATCAAAGCCTGGCCGAGCATCGCGCATTTGCTGCGCGCCGCCGAACGTTTCAACGATCGCCTGGGCAGCCAGTTCGGCGCAGCCATCACCTACTTCTCCTTCCTGTCGCTGATCCCCATTCTGATGGTGTCGTTCGCCGCCGTGGGCTTCGTGCTGGCGTCCAATCCCGATCTGTTGGCCAGCCTGATCAACAAGATGGTCGGCAGCATCAGCGATCCGACGCTCGCCGGCACGCTGAAGAACACCGTCAATACCGCCATTCAGCAGCGCACCACCGTTGGGCTGACCGGTCTGGCGCTGGCGCTGTATTCGGGCATCAGCTGGATGGGCAACCTGCGCGAAGCGATCCGCGCCCAGTCGCGCGATGTCTGGGAGCGCAACCCGCAGGACCAGGAGAAAATCTACTTCAAGTACACCCGCGACTTTATCTCGCTGACCGGCCTGGTGGTGGCGCTGATCGTCACGCTGTCGCTGACCTCTATCGCCGGTTCGGCGCAGGCGGCGATCGTCAAGGCGCTGGGGCTGGACGGCATCGAGTGGCTGCGGCCGGCGATGACGCTGATTGCGCTGTCGATCTCCATTTTCGCCAATTACCTGTTGTTCTTGTGGATCTTCTGGATGCTGCCGCGCCATAAGCCGAAGAAAAAAGCGCTGCTGCGCGGCACGCTGTTGGCCGCCATCGGCTTCGAAGTGATCAAGTTCGTGATGACCATGACCTTGCCGCAGGTGGCGAAATCGCCCTCGGGCGCCGCCTTCGGTTCGGTGATTGGGCTGATGGCCTTCTTCTACTTCTTCGCCCGCCTGACGCTATTTTGCGCCGCCTGGATCGCCACCGCGCAGTACAAAGAGGATAAAACCCTGCCGGAGCCGCCGCCGCCGGCGCCCTGAAGCAACGCAATCATGCCGACCACATCGCCGTGGCCGGCATTTTATTTTGGCATTAAGGCCAAAAACCAGCATATAACGCCAAAACAAGCGCCGCCCGGTCGGCAAAACCAGCATAACAAACTAGCCAATAACTTTTCTTTCCCGTTTTTACAGCCGTTACATCTGCTTATCGACAATTTCCCAATGTTTCCGTCTGCAAGATTGAGCGCCGATAAAACATTAATCTTTTTAACCACTTAATCACCGCATTGTACAAAGTTGCAGCATTGAAAAGGCATTTTGCTATGTCTAAGATGGATTTTTACAAATTCCAAATATAAGAAACATTATGCAAGCCTCCATCGCAACAACTCTGGACGCCGACGAAGCGTCAACACCGGTAAACTCACGCGGAAAAGTGATTGTCGCCTCGCTGGTCGGCACCGCCATCGAGTTTTTCGATTTCTATATCTACGCCACCGCGGCGGTGATCGTCTTCCCGCATATCTTCTTCCCGCAGGGCGATCCGACCACCGCCACGCTGCAGTCGCTGGCCACCTTCGCGGTCGCCTTCGTCGCGCGGCCAATCGGCTCTGCGCTGTTCGGCCACTTCGGCGACAGCGTCGGGCGCAAGGTGACGCTGGTCGCCTCGCTGCTGACCATGGGGATCTCCACCGTACTGATCGGCCTGCTGCCGAGCTACGAAACCATCGGCATCTTCGCGCCGATCCTGCTGGCGCTGGCGCGCTTTGGTCAGGGGCTGGGGTTGGGCGGCGAATGGGGCGGCGCGGCCTTGCTGGCGACCGAAAACGCGCCGGCCAAAAAGCGGGCGCTGTACGGCTCGTTCCCGCAGCTCGGCGCGCCGATCGGCTTCTTCTTCGCCAACGGCACTTTCCTGCTGCTGTCATGGCTGCTGACCGACCAGCAATTTATGGAATGGGGCTGGCGCGTGCCCTTCATTCTCTCCGCCGCCTTGGTGTTGATCGGCCTGTACGTGCGGGTATCGCTGCACGAGACCCCGGTGTTCGCCAAGGTCGCCAAGGCCGGCAAGCAGGTGAAAATCCCGCTCGGCACCCTGCTGAGCAAGCACCTGAAGGCCACCATCCTCGGCACCTTCATCATGCTGGCGACCTACACGCTGTTCTACCTGATGACGGTGTATTCGATGACCTACGGCACCACGCCGCAGCCGCTGGGCCTGGGCTACTCGCGCAACAGCTTCCTGTGGATGCTGATGGTGGCGGTGATCGGTTTCGGCGTGATGGTGCCGATCGCCGGCCTGCTGGCGGACGCCTTTGGCCGCCGCAAGACCATGATTGTCATTACCCTGCTGATGATTGGCTTCGCCTTCCTGTTCCCGAGCATGCTGGGCTCCGGCAATCAGGCGCTGGTGATGGGCTTTCTGCTGTGCGGCCTGAGCATCATGGGCCTGACCTTCGGCCCGATGGGCGCGCTGCTGCCGGAGCTGTTCCCGACCGAGGTGCGCTATACCGGCGCTTCGTTCTCCTACAACGTGGCGTCGATCCTCGGCGCGTCGGTGGCGCCTTATATCGCCACCTGGCTGGCGACCCGCTACGGGCTGTTCTACGTCGGCATGTACCTGGCGGCGATGGCCACCCTGACGCTGATCGCCCTGCTGCTGATGAAAGAAACCCGCCACCAGTCGCTGTAACCCCACCGTCGGCCCCCTGCTGCGGGGGCCGCACGCGTTGTTTGTCTCCTGTCATAAAAGCCGACTATGCTGAGAGCTTCTCTCCGTATCGGGATTTGCTGATGTCTGTACGTCGTGGATGGCTATTGTGCGTTGCGCTGCTGGCGGTGGTGGCCGCCGCGCTCTATTTTTGGCTGAAGCCCTCGCACCCGGATACGCTGTGGCGCATCGTCAGCCGGCAGTGCGTGCCCAATCAGCAGGCGCATGGCAATCCGGCGCCCTGCGCGCAGGTGGCGCTGCCGGACGGTTTCGTGGTGTTTAAGGATCGCAACGGGCCGCTGCAGTATTTGCTGATGCCGAGCGCTAAAATCACCGGCATCGAAAGCCCGGCGGTGCTGGACGCCGCCACGCCGAATTTCTTTGCCCAGGCCTGGCGAGCGCGCCACTTTATGGCCGAACGCTATGGCAGACCGATCGACGATGCCGATATCTCGCTGGCGATCAACTCGGAATACGGTCGCACGCAAAACCAGCTGCACATTCATATTTCCTGCCTGCTGCCGGCGGTAAAAAGCCGCCTGGCGCAGATTGGGCCCGCGTTTACCGAACAGTGGCAGCCGATGCCCGGCGGCCTGCTGGGGCACGACTACCTGGCGCGCCGGGTGACGCCGGCCGAGCTGCAGCGCCAGGGTGCCTTTCGCCTGCTGGCGCAGGGCGTTAAACGCACCGAGGGGCGCATGGGCAGCTTCGGGCTGGCGATGACCGCGCTGCCGGACGGCGATTTTCTGCTGCTGGCGACCGAACGCAGCCTGTTGCCGTTCACCCTGGCCTCGGCGGAGGAGATCCAGGACCATCGCTGCCCGACGCTTGATCCGCGGCCATAGCTATTTTTTCTTTTTCATCTCCTGCAGGATCTGCCCGCACGGGTTCTCCTCGCCGCCGTCGCTCGGCGAGACCAGCGCCAGCAGCGCCGCCGCCGGCGTTAGCACCACCCCCAACGCCACCGCCGCCGCCCCGCGCGCGATCAACGGCCCGGCCTTCACCCCGGCGTCCGGGTGTTTGAACGTGCCCTTCACGTACAGCGGCGAGCGCAGGGTCAGCACGCGCATGCCCTTGCTTTCCGGATCGATGGACAGGTCCAGCCGCTCGGTGGCGAAGTTGGTGTTGCCGGTGACGTTGATGATGGCGTTCTCGGTATCGAACACCAGCAGCCGCGGCGCCGCAACGCCGTCGCGAATGCCGACGTCCGCCGCCGCGCAGTTGATGCCCACCACGTCGTCGCCGAACAGCTGCGCCACCAGATAGTTGCCGACGTTCAGGCCAAGGATTTCCATCAGGCTGCGGCTGATCACCCCGTTGTTGATCAACAGCCGCAGATCGCCGCCGCTGCTCGCCAGCAATTCCGCCACCGAATTGCCGCGGCCGGTCAGTTTGGCATCGCCGTTCAACTGCCCGAGGCTGCGCTTCATCGACTCCACGTCCGGCAGCAGCTGCTTGAGCTGGAACTTGCGCGCATGCATATCCACCCGCCCCTGCATCGGACTTTTGCCGCCGTCCAGCCGCACGCTGGAGTTCAAATTGCCGCCCGCCACGCCAAAGCGCAGCGGATCCAGCAGCAGCACCCCTTTATCCAGCTGCAGATGGGTGTAAAGGTCGCTGAGCGGCAGCGAACCGCCGCGCTCGATGCGTTTGGCGGTAAACTCGACGTCCGCATCCATCAGGCCCCAGCTCTGGGTGTCAAACGTCTCCACCGGCAGCACCTTGTCGGCCGGCTGGCGGCTCTTCTCGCCGCGCCCGGCCTTTTCGGCGTTGGGATCCGCGCCGATCAGCGGCGCCAGGTCGGCCAGCCGCAGCTGCTTCGACACCACCTCGCCGCTCAGCTTTGGCCGCGGTTGGCTGGCGACGTACTTCAGATCGCCGTGAATATCGCTGTCGCCGATTTTGCCGTCGAACTTCTGGTACCGGAACACCGCGCCGCCTTTCTCATGCAGCCGGGCGATCAGATGGCCGTCGGTGGCGTACGGCGGCGTATTCGGCAGCAGCACGCCGGTCAACCCGTACAGGTTGCTCAGGCTGTCGCCGGAAAATTTAAGCTGCAGATCCAGCCCGCCCAGGTTCAGCGGATCGGACAGGGTGCCGGCCACCGCCACCCGGGTGGCGCCGGAACGCACGTCGGCCTGCAGCGGGAAAGGCAGATCGGCGTTCTGCAGCGACAGCATGCCGCCAATCTTGCCGCTGCCGACCAGCGGCTCGCCGTGGTACCTGCCCTTCACCTGCCAGCCAAACGCGTAGTCGGGGGTGGCGGCCCGGTTTTCGTCGCGTTCGCCGGTGACTTCGCTGAACGGCAGCGGCTCGCCGAGCGGATCGACGGTGGCGCGGAAGTCCGCCTTCAGGGTGGCGTCTTTGAACGTTATCTGCCCGCGATCGAACACGATGTCATGGATATTGACCGACCAGGCCGACGGCGGCTGACTGGCATCCTGACCGTTCGCCAGGTTAAAGGTCCAGTTATTGTCGCCGTTGGCCAGCCGCTGCAACGAAGCCTGCGGCTGTTTCAACCAGATGCGCGGGATCAGCACTTCCTTGCCCAGCAGCGCCAGCGGCGCGATGCTGGCGTCGACGCGTTTGAGCGTCGCCATGCCGTCGCCGGGAATATTGGGCGGGTTGCCCAGCCAGACGTCTTCGGCGTGGATATGCGGCCAGGGCACCCAGGCGCGCCAGCCGCCCTCATCCTTGTTGCGCGTCCAGTCGACGCCCAGATCGCCGCGGATCTCGAAGCGGCGCTGCAGCTCGGCCGACACCTTGTCATTGAGGGTCGGCTTGAGCCGATTCCAGTCGAAGGTCATGATGAAAATCGCCAGCGCGGCGACCAGCAGCAGTAAAATGCCGCCAACCCAGCTGAAAGCTTTTCCTGTTCTTGTCATAACGGCGTCCCTATGCGCAATAACCCGCTGCCGGGTAAAGAATAGATTGATAAGCAGCTGTTATTAAGCCTAGCCGAGGATAGGCCTGAGTTCACGCTTCGGGATCAGGGGGCGGGGGCGGCGAACAGCGTCGGCAGACTGTGCAGCGTTTCAAAACGCGCCGGGCGGGAAAGGTAATAGCCCTGGGCGGCCAACGCGCCGGATCGCTGCACCAGCAGCCATTCCTGTTCGGTCTCCACGCCTTCGACGATCACCCCATCGCTGTGTTGATTCATCAATCTGACCAGGGTGGTGAGCAGTTGAACCCCTTCGTCGGTTTGTTTGAGCAAGGTGAATAATTCGCGCGCCACCTTAATGTATTGATAGCGCCAGGCGCCGACGGCGGAGAAGTTCGCCAGGCCGCTGCCGAAGTCATCCAGCCACAGCCGTTCCGCGCCGGCGATCTGCTGCAGCGGGCCGCTCAGCGCCCTCTCGGCATGCTCCACCAGCTCAAAACGCAGGTAGGGCATGGCGGCGATTTGCCGCTGCAGCGCACGGTGATGCTGCAGCGCCTGCAGCGCTACGCCGTCGATATTCACCGACACCATCAGCGCATGGCGACTGAACAGCGCCTGCCACCGCTGCAGCAGCGCCAGCTGCTCCTGAATGATCCGCAAACGCTGCCGAACCCCCAGCGCGGAAAAATAGCGCTCCGGCGACTGCGGTTGGTCCGGCGATGCCGGATGATAAACCGCCGTCAGCAGCTCTAGCGCCAGCAGCGCGCCGCTGGTGCGATAAATCGGCTGGAAGGTATACAAACGCCGGCACCGTCGCCAGTAGTTCCGTGACGTTATGCGTGCGTGCAGGGCAAGGCAGGGCGCCAGCAGGCCCGAGATCAGGTTGGTTATCATCGGTACTATCGCCATGGCGGGGGAATGAAAACGCCGTTGCTGTTTCTTTGCCTGGTTTATCGGCAAGGCGACGCGAAACTTTACCTCCCGAGGTTTGCCGATCGCGATCATAATAAAATAAAACGGCGTTTTATTTATATTGACTCCCCTGGCCCTTGCGTTGAGACTGAGGCTGTTTCCTTTTCTTTCAGCCAGGGCACGTTGACGATGACCACCCAGAACCTTGCCGTGATCGGCGAATGCATGATTGAACTGTCGCAAAAAGGTGCGGACCTCAGCCGCGGCTTTGGCGGCGATACTCTGAACACCGCGGTTTACCTTGCCCGCCAACTGCCGGAGCAGGCGCTGCAGGTGCATTACGTCACCGCCCTGGGCACCGACAGCTTCAGCGAAGAAATGCTGCAGGCCTGGCGGCGTGAAAACGTCAAAACCGATCTGATCCCGCGGCTGGAGAATAAGCTGCCGGGGTTGTACGTGATCGAAACCGACGCCGCAGGCGAGCGCACCTTCTACTACTGGCGCAACGACGCCGCCGCACGCTATTGGCTCGAGGGGCCGCAGGCGGACAGCCTGTGCGCGCAGCTGGCGCAGTTCGATTATCTGTACCTCAGCGGCATCAGCGTGGCGATCCTCAACCCAGGCAGCCGGGCGAAGCTGCTGACGCTGCTGCGCCAGTGCCGCGCCAACGGCGGCAAGGTGATTTTTGACAACAACTACCGGCCGCGTCTGTGGCACAGCCGCGAGGAGACCCAGCGGGCCTACGCCGAGGTGCTGGCCTGCACCGACATCGCCTTCCTGACGCTGGACGACGAAGACCTGCTGTGGGGCCAACAGCCGGTGGAGCGGGTCGTCAGCCGCACGCGCGAATTCGGCGTGGGCGAAATCGTGATCAAACGCGGCGCGGACGCCTGCCTGGTGTTCAGCGCAGAGGGGGAGCAACATGAAGTGCCGGCGATCGCGTTGCCGAAAGACAAAGTGGTGGATACCACCGCCGCCGGGGATTCGTTCAGCGCCGGCTATCTGGCGGTGCGCCTGAGCGGCGGCGATGCGGTGCAGGCCGCCCGACGCGGCCACCTGACCGCCAGCACGGTGATCCAATATTGCGGCGCCATTATCCCGCTGGCGGCTATGCCGCAATAAAAAAAAGCCGGCATCGCTGCCGGCTTTTTCACGCTGCGCGGCGATTAGCCCGCAACGGCGATGCGTTTCATGTCGGTCATGTAGCCACGCAGTTTGCGGCCAACGGATTCGATCGGGTGATTGCGCACCGCTTCGTTCACGTCGCGCAGCTGCGCGTTGTCTACCGCGGTACCGGCAACGGATTTGCCCAGATCGCCCGCCTGCAGGGTGGTCATGAACTCTTTCAGCAACGGCACCGCGGCGTTGGCGAACAGGTAGTTGCCGTACTCGGCGGTGTCGGAGATCACCACGTTCATTTCGTACAGACGCTTGCGCGCAATGGTGTTGGCAATCAGCGGCAGCTCGTGCAGCGATTCATAGTAGGCCGACTCTTCGATGATGCCGGCGTCTACCATGGTTTCGAACGCCAGCTCAACGCCCGCTTTCACCATCGCCACCATCAGCACGCCGTGGTCGAAGTATTCCTGCTCGCTGATTTTGCCTTCGAACTGCGGCGCGTTCTCGAATGCGCTTTGGCCGGTCTCTTCACGCCAGGTCAGCAGCTTCACGTCGTCTTCGGCCCAGTCGGCCATCATGCCGCTGGAGAAGGCGCCGGAGATGATGTCGTCCATGTGTTTCTGGAACAGCGGCGCCATGATCCCTTTCAGTTGCTCGGACAGCGCATAGGCGCGCAGCTTGGCCGGGTTGGACAGGCGATCCATCATCAGGGTGATGCCGCCCTGCTTCAGCGCTTCGGTGATGGTTTCCCAGCCGAACTGAATCAGTTTCTCGGCATAGGCCGGATCGGCGCCATCGGCCACCAGTTTGTCGAAGCACAGCAGCGAACCCGCCTGCAGCATGCCGCACAGGATGGTTTGTTCGCCCATCAGGTCGGATTTCACTTCGGCGACGAAGGAAGATTCCAGCACGCCGGCGCGGTGGCCGCCGGTCGCCGCGGCCCAGGCCTTGGCGATCGCCATGCCTTCGCCCTTCGGATCGTTTTCCGGGTGAACCGCAATCAGGGTCGGCACGCCGAAACCGCGTTTGTACTCTTCACGCACCTCGGTGCCCGGGCACTTCGGCGCCACCATCACCACCGTGATGTCTTTACGCACCTGCTCGCCCACTTCGACGATGTTGAAGCCGTGGGAGTAGCCCAGCGCCGCGCCGTCTTTCATCAGCGGCTGCACGGCGCGCACTACGGATGAGTGCTGCTTGTCCGGCGTCAGGTTGACCACCAGGTCCGCCTGCGGGATCAGCTCTTCGTAAGTGCCCACTTTAAAACCGTTTTCGGTCGCTTTACGCCATGAAGCGCGCTTCTCGTCGATAGCTTCCTTACGCAGGGCGTAAGCGACATCCAGACCCGAGTCGCGCATGTTCAGGCCCTGGTTCAGCCCCTGCGCGCCACAGCCGACAATCACCACTTTTTTGCCTTTCAGGTAGCCTGCTTCATCGGCAAATTCGTCGCGCGCCATAAAACGGCATTTACCCAATTGCGCCAACTGCTGACGCAGGTTCAATGTGTTGAAATAGTTAGCCATGGTGGTGCTCCAGTTAGATGTTGTGTCTTGCTTGTTATTTTCATTCCCCGCCCTGTCTGTGCGGAGATTCGTTAAACTCAATGTATAACAGGAAATGCGTTGCTTAAATTGATATATTACGAACGTGATATTGCAATTTATGCAACACCCTCACTGCGAGCGTACCGATATGGATTTGCGTGATTTAAAGCTGTTCCTCCATCTTGCTGAAAGCCATCACTTTGGCCGCACCGCCAAGGCGATGCACGTCAGCCCGTCGACGCTTTCCCGCCAGATCCAGCGGCTGGAAGAGATCCTCGGGCAGCCGCTGTTTTTACGCGATAACCGCACCGTGCAGCTCACCGACGCCGGCGAGCAGCTGAAGGATTTTGCCCAGCAGACGCTGTTGCAATACCAGCAGCTGAAGCATTCGCTCGGCCAGCACGGCCCTTCGCTAAGCGGCGAGCTGCGGCTGTTTTGTTCGGTCACCGCCGCCTACAGCCACCTGCCGCCGATCCTCGACCGTTTCCGCGCGCAGCATCCGCTGGTGGAAATCAAACTGACCACCGGCGACGCCGCCGACGCGGTCGATAAAGTGCAGACCAACGAGGCCGACCTCGGCATCGCCGGCCGGCCGGAGACGCTGCCCACCAGCGTGGCGTTCACCAAAATCGGCGAAATTCCGCTGGTGCTGATCGCCCCGGCGCTGCCCTGCGCGGTGCGCAGCCAGGCGTTCGCCGAGAAGCCCGACTGGGCCGACATTCCCTTTATCCTGCCGGAGCACGGGCCTTCGCGAAAACGCATCGAGCTGTGGTTCCGCCGCCAGCGCATCAGCAATCCGTTGATTTACGCCACCGTCGGCGGCCATGAAGCCATCGTCTCGATGGTGGCGCTGGGCTGCGGCATTGCGCTGATCCCCAGCGTAGTGGTGGACAACAGCCCGGAACCGGTGCGCAACCGCATTTCGCAGCTGGATAACATCTCGATGGTCGAGCCGTTCGAGCTGGGCGTCTGCGTGCAGAAAAAACGCCTCAGCGATCCGCTGATCGACGCCTTTTGGCGGTTGCTGCATCCCCGCTGACGCGGGGTTTACAGATCCGCCGGGTCGATCTGCTTCATCGCCTCTACCTGCATCAGCCAGTGGTAGAGCGGCTCCAGCTGCAAAAAAGCCTGCGCCAGCGTCCGGGCCAGCCCGGCGCTGAACAGTTTCTCCACCTGAGGATCGGTGGCCATCACGGCAAAGGACTTGCGGTTGTACCAGGTGGCGATCTCCGCCGCCTGCTCTTTCACCAGCGGGCGTTTGTAGCTCTCGCCCACCAGCTCGAACGGCGGCCGGCAACAGGCCGCCGCCTCCAGGAACCGCTGCGGTCGCTGTTTCAGCGTATGGCGAAACAGATCCATGGTCGGCTTGTTGGCGCTGTAATAGCCCAGCCCGTAACGCAGCATGTCCGGCCCCAGTTCGAAGAAATACACCGGCGCATCCTTCCAGTCCTTGCTCGGCCGTTTGAACGTCAGCCACATGCGGCTGCGGTAGCGCGACTTGTCGTGGGAAAAGCGCGTATCGCGGTGAATGCGCGACAGCGTTTTGCCGATCGCCGGCCGGGTTTCGAACTGCGGGTCGATCGCCAGCATGGCCGGCGCAAGCTGTTCCACCAGCGCACGGAACGGCGTCAGCAGCTCGCGATCGTAAACGCCGCGATGGGCTTCGAACCATTCTTTGTCGTTTTCGATCCGCACCTGCTGCAGGAAGTTCAGGCCCTGCTGGCTAAAGCCGGTGAAGGGTTGTGTCATATTCTTTCCCGTAACAATGTTTTTATCGGGGGTTGCGCATGCCTTCCATCAGCCAACGGCGCTTTAGAAAAACGCGCCGGCGCGTCCTGAAATAGGCAACGTACAGATAAAATACCGTCCGATTACTGAAGAAAAAACCGCCAATACCGGCACAGAGCAACATCACGCCATTGGCAATGTCGGTAACATTAGCGCTCCAGGCAACCCATGCACCCACCAGCAACAAACCCAGCATGCCAAGATAATATTTCAGCAATATCACCCCGCTGTTTTTACCCTGTACCAGTTGAAATAGAATGAGCGTCATCCAGACAGCCATGAGCGCGCCGCTACCCATTAGCGTAGCGGCAGAAGCCCTGCCGCCAACGGAAAAGGCCACATCGGCCAATAGCCCCATCGTTCCTGCCAACCCCAGCGTCAGGCAAATCATCAGCAGCATCACATTACCCACCCCCGGCGGTGATAAACGTTGCCCTGGCGTAAGAAAATGTTGCTCCACTTGCTTATCTACACCGGCAAAGACGGCGTGATCGCGCGTGGATACCTGATGTTCCATTTCTCGCCCTTGAGATATCAGGCGACTAATAATCCAATCTGACATCACCTCACCATCTGCGGTAATTTCTGCATGATCCCGACAAAATACTGCCCCGTAGTTTTTACATTAACGGGCGAAGACAAGGTACCGCTAATACCGCTGCCCACAAACGCCATAGAATTATTCAGCGCCGACTGCAATTGCTGACGAAGTCCGTTTTGGATGGCTTCCGTCGGGTAACGTTTTGGGTACAAACCCGTCTTGACCATCTGCTTTAATACCTGATTGGAAATCCCCGGATTTTCCGCCCGAATGATGTTCTCAGTCAGCCGTTTCCTTTCACTGCGCGGCATGCTTTTCAGCCATTCCGCCGCCTTACGCGTCGATATTCTGCGCATTGCGCGGTAGGTCATCGCCGCTTCTTTCAATGCAGCGCCAGCGCTGGCCAAAGAGATGACGTCGAGTATGGTGCTGGTAGCAACGTACCACTGCTCGGAATCCAACTGAGCAAGCTCATCCCCCTTCCCATCATAAAGCTTATTCACACGATACAGACCATTGCCGCACTGCAGGGCACTCGCAGCCATTCCGGCATAGCCTAAATAGGCAATGGCTGAACTCGTGCCACCGGTAAAGGGCACGGCAACACTCCCCGATGCCAGTAAAAAAACGGACACCAGCAGCGTGCCGCAAGAAAGCGCCGCCGAAGCCAATTCTTTACTGACGCTCGGTTTAGTCAGGGCTTCAGACATCGTATTGGTCGCCGCAGTACGTGAAGTATGCGCAGCCGTTTTGGTGATAACTACATGGGTAACCTGTGAAGAGGTTGAGTAACCCGTATGTTGTGTCGGCCTGACCAAAAATGAGTTTTGGCCATCAGAAAAAATAATACCCACCCCATGAAAAGCAATGTTGCAATCCAGCGCGTCTTGCAAGGCCTGTAGATTAATGTCCCGATACAGTTCCTGCACATTCGCGTTGCCGGTCATGCGTGCGAACTCGGCGCGGATCAAATTATCTTCTGGGGAACCCAGCGGTGAAGAAAAAGCAGCGGTCATTGTCGTGCATCCCTATACGTCAAAAGTCTTGGCAGTATAAAAACGCACAACAAAATCACAACTTCACAACCCATAAACTGATCTATAGGTCACGATACTTATGGATTTCTTATCAACCCTGCAAAAAAAAGCGGAACGCCGGGTTGTCGGTTTCATCGTGGCAGTCGTAGCCCAGCGCCTGCAGGTGCTGTTCGAACTCGGGCTCGGTCTGCGACAGCTCGAAAGCCGCCAGCACCCGGCCGAAGTCGGTGCCGTGGCTGCGGTAGTGAAACAGCGAAATGTTCCAGTGGGTGCCCAGCGTTTGCAGGAATTTCAGCAGCGCGCCCGGCGACTCCGGGAACTCGAAGCTGTACAGCCGCTCGCGCAGCGGCTTCGACGGGCGCCCGCCGACCATATAACGCACGTGCAGCTTGGCCATTTCGTCATCGGACAGATCCACCACCTGATAGCCGCCGCGGTCCAGCTCATCGATGATCTCCAGCCGCTCGGCATGGCCGCGCGTCAGGCGCACGCCGACGAAAATGCAGGCGTTGTCCGCGTCGGCGTAACGGTAGTTGAACTCGGTCACCGCGCGGCCGCCCAACAGCTGGCAAAACTTGAGGAAGCTGCCCTGCTGTTCCGGAATGGTGACCGCCAGCAGCGCTTCGCGCTGTTCGCCCAGCTCGCAGCGCTCGGAGACATAGCGCAGACCATGGAAGTTCAGGTTGGCGCCGGAGAGCACGTGCGCCAGCCGTTCGCCCTGAATGTTGTGCTGCTGCACGTATTTCTTCAGCCCGGCCAGCGCCAGCGCGCCGGAAGGTTCGGCGATGGCGCGCACGTCTTCGAACAGGTCTTTGACCGCCGCGCAGATGGCGTCGCTGTCGACGGTAATCACGTCGTCCAGGTATTCGCGGCACAGGCGGAAGGTTTCGTCGCCGATGCGTTTCACCGCCACGCCCTCGGCAAACAGCCCGACCCGCGCCAGATCCACCGGCTGCCCGGCATCCAGCGCCGCCCGCAGGCAGGCGGAGTCTTCCGCCTCCACGCCGATCACCTTGATCTGCGGCATCAGCTGTTTGATCAGCACCGCCACGCCGGCCGCCAGGCCGCCGCCGCCGACCGGCACGAAGACCCGGTCCAGATGCGCGTCCTGCTGCAGCAGCTCCATCGCCAGCGTGCCCTGCCCGGCGATCACCGTCGGGTGATCGAACGGCGGCACAAAGGTCATGCCCTGCTGCTGCGAAAGCTCGATCGCCCTGGCCTTGGCCTCGTCGAAGTTGGCGCCGTGCAGCAGCACTTCGCCGCCGAAGCCGCGCACCGCATCGACCTTGATATCGGCGGTGGAAACCGGCATCACGATCAGCGTTTTAATCCCCAGCCGCTTGCCGGAGAAGGCGACGCCCTGCGCGTGGTTGCCGGCCGAAGCCGTGACCACGCCGCGCGCCTTTTGCTCTTCGTCCAGGCTGGCGATCATCGCGTAGGCCCCGCGCAGCTTAAAGCTGTGCACCGGTTGGCGATCCTCGCGCTTCACCAAAATAGTATTGCCGAGGCGCGAAGATATTTTGCTCATCGCCTGCAGCGGGGTGACCTGAGCCACCTCGTAAACCGGCGAACGGAGCACCGCGCGCAAATATTCCGCGCCGCAGGGGGCGTCGGGTAGGGGTTGTGATGCCGCCATGGCGCTTAGCCTCCCAGCTTGCTTTTGTCGCGCACCGCGCCTTTGTCGGCGCTGGTGGCCAAGGTGGCGTAGGCGCGCAGCGCGAAGGAAACCTGACGCTCGCGATTTTTCGGCGTCCAGGCCAGATCGCCGCGCGCCAGCTCGACTTCGCGACGGGCGGCCAGTTCGCTGTCCGGCACGTCCAGCACCATGCTGCGTTTGGGAATATCGATGTCGATCATGTCGCCGTCTTCAATCAGGGCGATCAGGCCGCCGTTGGCCGCCTCCGGCGAAACGTGCCCGATCGACAGACCGGAGGTGCCGCCGGAGAAGCGGCCGTCGGTGATCAGCGCGCAGGCCTTGCCCAACCCATCGACTTCAGATAGGTGGTCGGATACAGCATTTCCTGCATGCCCGGCCCGCCCTTCGGCCCTTCGTAGCGGATCACCACTACGTCGCCGGCCACCACTTTGCCGCCGAGGATCGCTTCTACCGCGGTATCCTGGCTTTCATAGACCTTGGCCGGGCCGCGGAAGGTCAGGTTGTCTTTATCGACGCCGGCGGTTTTCACGATGCTGCCGTCTTCCGCCATGTTGCCGTACAGCACCGCCAGGCCGCCCTCCAGACTGAAGGCGTTTTCCAGCGAGCGGATGCAGCCTTCGGCGCGGTCATCGTCCAGGGTGTCCCAGCGGCAGTCCTGCGAGAACGCCTGAGTGGTGCGGATGCCCGCCGGGCCGGCGCGGAACATTTTCTTCACCTCGGGGTCCTGGGTCAGCATGATGTCGTACTTATCCAGCGTTTCCGACAGCTTCATGCCGAGGATGTTGTCGACGTCGCGGTTCATCAGGCCCGCGCGGTCCAGCTCGCCCAGGATGGCCAGCACGCCGCCGGCGCGGTGCACGTCTTCCATATGGTATTTCTGGGTGCTCGGCGCCACCTTGCACAGGTGCGGCACCTTGCGTGACAGGCGGTCGATGTCCGCCATGGTGAAGTCGACCTCGCCTTCCTGAGCCGCCGCCAGCAGGTGCAGCACGGTGTTGGTCGAACCGCCCATGGCGATATCCAGCGTCATGGCGTTTTCGAACGCCGCCTTGTTGGCGATGCTGCGCGGCAGCGCGCTTTCGTCGTCCTGCTCGTAGTAACGCTTGGTCAGATCCACGATGCGCTTGCCGGCATTCAGGAACAGGTCTTTACGGTCGGCGTGGGTCGCCAGCAGCGAGCCGTTGCCCGGCTGCGACAGGCCCAGCGCCTCGGTCAGGCAGTTCATCGAGTTGGCGGTGAACATGCCGGAACAGGAGCCGCAGGTCGGGCAGGCGGAGCGTTCGATTTGCGCGCTGTCGGCGTCGCTGACGTTCGGGTTGGCGCCCTGGATCATCGCGTCGATCAGGTCCAGCTTGATCAGCTTGTCGGACAGTTTGGTCTTGCCGGCTTCCATCGGGCCGCCGGAAACGAAGATCACCGGAATGTTCAGGCGCAGCGACGCCATCAGCATGCCCGGGGTGATTTTGTCGCAGTTGGAGATGCACACCATCGCATCGGCGCAGTGGGCGTTCACCATGTATTCGACCGAGTCGGCGATCAGCTCGCGCGACGGCAGGGAATAGAGCATGCCGCCGTGGCCCATGGCGATGCCGTCGTCCACCGCGATGGTGTTGAACTCTTTGGCGACGCCGCCGGAGGCTTCAATCTGTTCGGCAACCAGCTTGCCCAGATCGCGCAGGTGCACATGGCCCGGAACAAACTGGGTAAAGGAGTTGACCACCGCAATAATCGGCTTGCCGAAATCGGCGTCGGTCATCCCGGTCGCGCGCCATAATGCGCGGGCACCCGCCATGTTGCGGCCGTGGGTGGTGGTGGCGGAACGGTACTTAGGCATGCTCTTCACTCCAAATGTATTTATTGCAGGCGGCGAACGAACCGCCTGGATATTCTTATCTTGTCTGTCGTCAGTCGTTATTGATTAACCGGATCCAACCAACCGTATTTGTCTTCGGTCTTGCCGGTAAACAGGCCGAAGAACGCCTGCTGGATCTGTTTGGTCACCGGGCCGCATTTGCCGATGCCGACCTGAATGCCGTCGACGCTGCGCACCGGGGTGATTTCCGCCGCGGTGCCGGACATGAACACTTCGTCGGCCAGGTACAGCGACTCGCGCGACAGCACCTGCTCGCGCACTTCAAAGCCCATGTCTTTCGCCAGCTTGATGATGGCGTCGCGGGTGATGCCCGGCAGCGCCGAGGAGGTGAACGGCGGGGTGAACAGCACGCCGTCTTTCACTTCGAACAGGTTCTCGCCCGCCCCTTCGGAGATATAGCCGTGCACGTCGAGCGCGATGCCTTCCTGATAGCCGTGGCGGCGCGCTTCGCTGCCCACCAGCAGGGAGGACAAATAGTTGCCGCCGGCCTTGGCCGCGGTAGGGATGGTGTTTGGCGCTACGCGCTGCCAGGAAGAAACCATCGCATCGATGCCTTGATCCAGCGCTTCTTCACCCAGATACGCGCCCCAAGGAAACGCCGCGATAATCACGTCTGTTTTATAACCGGCCGGCGGGTTGACGCCCATGCCGACGTCGCCGACAAACACCAGCGGACGAATGTAAGCGCTGACCAGATTGTTTTTGCGCAACGTGGCGCGGCAGGCCTCCATCAGCTCGTCGACGCTTTGCGACACCGGCATGCGGTAGATCTTGGCCGAGTCGTGCAGACGCTGCATATGCTCACGGTGCCGGAACACCACCGGGCCTTTATGGGAGTCGTAGCAACGCACCCCTTCGAACACCGACGTGCCGTAGTGCAGCGCGTGCGACATCACGTGCACCTTGGCCTCAGCCCATGGAACCATCTCGCCATTGAACCAAATGTAATCGGCTTTCTTCGTCATTGTTATTTATCCTTCTTCGCGCATCAGGCGCGTATTTGTTGTGATGTCGGTTGCTGGATCTCAACGCAGGAGACGTCCATCAATTTGCTTAATTGGGATGACAGTAGATCTACCGGGCGCTGGCTGGCAACGGTCAATTCAATATTAATATTGTCGGTATTTACCGCCGAAACCATATTCATAGCACAAACCTGAAAGCCGCGATGACGCACGACGCGCAATACGCGCTCTAACATTTCAGGGCGGAAACGCGCGTGGATCGAGAGTTGATGCTGCATCATGATATTTCCTCCAACATGGTTTCGTTGCCGGCGCCCGGCGGCACCAGCGGCCAGACGTTTTCGAGTTCATCTATCGAGACCTGCAGCAGATATGGCCCGGCGGTGTTGAACAGCGCATCGAGCGCGTCCGCGACCTGATCTTTGCGGCTGATGCGCTGGCCGGGAATGCCGAAGGCGGCGGCCAGCATCAGGAAATCGGGGTTATCGGAGAGGTTGGTTTCGCTGTAGCGGCCGTCGAAAAACAGCTGTTGCCACTGACGCACCATCCCCAGACGCTGGTTATCCAGCAGCACGATTTTCACCGGCAGCTGCTTGCGCTTGATGGTGCCCAGCTCCTGCACGTTCATCATGAAGGAACCGTCGCCCGATACGCAGATGACCGTATCTTCAGGCCGCGCCATCTGGGCACCCACCGCGGCCGGCACGCCGAACCCCATGGTGCCCAAGCCGCTGGAGGTGATGAAGTTCTCCGGGCGTTCGAAGCTCATGTGCTGCGCGGTCCACATCTGGTGCTGGCCGACATCGGTGGTCACCACGCTGTTGGCCGGCTTGCGATCGGACAGCTGCTTCAACAGCAGCGGCGCGTAGATAGGCTGGCCCGGATGATCGTAGCGCCAGGCGTGGGTCTCTTTCAGCTCCGCCGTTCGCTGCCGCCAGTCGGCGATGTTCAGCGGCTGCTGCAGCGCCGGCAACAGGGCTTTCAAGTCGCCCTGCAGCGCCACGTGCGCCTGGCGCAGCTTGCTCATTTCCGCCGGATCGATATCCATGTGGATCACTTTGGCGTGCGGGGCGAAGGCGTTCAGTTTGCCGGTGACGCGGTCGTCAAAGCGGGCGCCGACGGCGATCAGCAGGTCGCACTCCTGTACCGCCAGGTTGGCGGCCTTGGTGCCGTGCATGCCCAGCATGCCCAGGTAGGACGGGTGCCCGGCGTCCGGTGCGCCCAGCCCTTTCAGGGTGGCGACGTTCGGCATGCCGGTCACGGCGATAAACTCGCGCAGCGCCGGCACCGCCTGCGCCATGCCTACGCCGCCGCCGACGTACAGCATCGGTTTGCGCGCCTGCGCCAGCAGATCGGCGGCCTGCGCCAACGCCGCAGCCGGGTAGTCGAACGCCTCTTCGACCGGCATCAGATGCGGATGCAGTTCACCCTGCGCCAGCTGGATGTCTTTCGGGATATCGATCAGTACCGGGCCCGGGCGGCCGCTGCCGGCGATGGCGAAGGCTTCCGCCATGATGCCCGGCAGCGCGTCGAGGGATCCCACCAGGAAACTGTGTTTGGTGCAGGCCAGAGACAGGCCGAGAACATCGACCTCCTGAAAGGCATCGGTGCCGATCAGCGTGGAGCCTACCTGGCCGGTGATGGCGACGACGGGGACAGAATCGAGCAGCGCGTCGGCCAGGCCGGTGATCAGGTTGGTGGCGCCGGGGCCGGAAGTGGCGATGCACACGCCGACTTTGCCGGTGGCGCGGGCGTAGCCGATGGCGGCCATTGCGGCGCCCTGCTCATGGCGGCACAGCAGGTGCTCCACTCCGCCGTCATACAGCGCATCGTACACCGGCATGATTGCCCCACCCGGATAGCCGAATACGGTATCCACACCCTGCGCACGCAACGCTTGAACCACCCACTGAGCGCCATTCATAGTTATTTCCCCGCCTTACTTCGACAACTGCAGGATTTTGTTCTGTTTCTCATTCTCTGCCCCTTGCTTCACTTTTCTCTGACCAATAAAAAACCCCCGGACCTGACGGTGCGGGGGTTCTCTTGCGATTCCGGCTTGTTTTCTAAGCCTTTCTTCGTCCAAGTGCAGCCCCGCACGGTGGGATAATAATCACCACCACGCTAATCACGACTAGGCTAATCACTTGGGCAAAGGCTTTCATAATGGGTTTGTTCACTGTGCTCGTTTCGAACTAATGCCTACAGAGGTACCATAGTCGCGCGCGGCATGACAACACTTTTTTTGCGTTATTATTCGGCGCACTCTGGTCATACCTCGTGCAAACTGCCCGGATTTCAAACGTTAGCGCGCACGCCGGCGGTTTTCACTTCGCCGGTGATGGCCTTGCCGCGGGTGTCCTTGCCGAAGAACACCAGCAAAGCGATCACCACCGCCACCGTGCCGGCGATGATCGCCATCGCCAACCCGTAGTTGTGCCCGTTATGTTCGGCAATGGTCGCCTGCAGGGTGGCGTTGACCGACGCGATCAGGTTGCCCAGCTGATACACGAACCCCGGCAGCACCGCGCGGGTGTTGGCCGGCACCAGTTCGGTCAGGTAGGTCGGCACCACGCCCCAGGCGCCCTGCACCATGAACTGCATCAGGAAGGCGCCGATGCCCAGCATCAGCGAGCCGCTGGAAAACGCCCACAGCGGGATCACCGGCAGCGCCAACAGCGCGGCGATGATAATCGCTTTTTTGCGGCCGATCTTTTCCGACAGCGAGCCGAAGAACACGCCGCCGACAATTGAGGCGATATTGTAGCTAATGGCGATGATACTGACGGTTTTTGGGTCGAAACCATGCTGAACCTTCAGGAATACCGGATACAAATCCTGGGTGCCGTGCGAGAAGAAATTGAACGCCGCCATCAGCAGCACCAGGTAGCCGCACAGCTTCCAGTGGCTCTTCAGCACCGGCAGCAAGGCGGTGCTCTCTTTGCGCTCGCGCGCCGCCAGCCACACCGGCGATTCCTGCACGCAATAGTAAATAAACGGCAGCAGCAGGATCGGCGCCGCGCCGATGACAAACATGCCGCGCCAGCCCACCGCCTCGAACAGCAGGCCGTAAACCACCGCCGCCAACAGATAGCCGAACGGATAACCGGCCTGAAAGATGCCCGACATCAGGCCGCGTGAACGGTCCGGAATGGTCTCCATCGTCAGCGACGACGCCACGCCCCAGATGCCGCCCATCGCCACGCCGTACAGCACGCGCAACAGCAGGAATACCGTCAGCGAAGGCGCCGCAGCGGACAGCAACTCAAATACCGAGAAAAAGACGATGTTCAGCATCAGAACCGGCTTACGCCCGTATTTCTCGGCCGCGCGGCCAAAGATCAGCGCGCCTATCGGCCGCACCGCCAGCGTCAGCAGGATCGCCAGCGTGACCTGCTCCATGCCGACGTGAAAGGATTGGGCGATATCGCTGAGCAGAAACACCAGCACGAAAAAGTCAAAAGCGTCGAGCGTCCAGCTTGAAAAGCTGGCGATTGCCGCATTGCGTTGCAGCGAGGTCCAACCAAACATAGTGTTATCCCTACCCTGGAGTACGTAGTCAGGAGGTTTAGCGGCTGCCGGGCGGAATGCGGCGGCGGTCGGGGTTTGTTAACGAAGTGATTTTTATTTTAACCATTTGTTAAATACACCCGTTCCCCTGCGGTGGCAACTTGGTTAGCCTGCTAATGTGTTGCAGCCATCGCGGAATTGTTAGTGGGTATTGCCACCGATTGTGAAATCGTCCGCAGAAAAAATTTATCTTCATGAATAACAATATATTATTTGCTTTGCCCCGCGCATACCGCGCAACCCTGGCAGGCCCTGCGCCCGCCTATCCCGCATCATGTCGCCCTCAGCAAGGAGAGCAACATGTCACTGGCGGTTATCTATACCCGGGCCACGATCGGCGTGCAGGCCCCCTCGGTTACGGTGGAAGTGCATATCAGCAACGGGCTGCCCGGTTTAACGCTGGTCGGCCTGCCGGAAACCACGGTAAAAGAGGCGCGCGACAGGGTGCGCAGCGCGTTGATCAACAACGGCTTCACCTTCCCGGCGCGGCGCATCACCGTTAACCTGGCGCCGGCCGATCTGCCCAAAGAAGGTGGCCGTTACGATCTGCCGATTGCGTTGGCGATCCTCGCCGCGTCCGAACAGCTGCCGGTCGAGTCGCTGACGCGTTATGAATTCCTCGGCGAGCTGGCGCTGTCCGGCGCGCTGCGGGCGGTCAGGGGTGCCATCCCGGCGGCTTTAGCGGCCGCCGCCGCCGGGCGCAAACTGATCCTGTCGGCGGACAACGGTCACGAGGTCGGCCTGATCGCCCAGGGTGAAACCCGGGTGGCGCAGCATCTGCTCGAAGTCTGCACCTTTCTGCTCGGACGAGGGGAATTGCCGGCGGCCTGCGCCCCGCCGGCCGCCGATGCGGCGCGGCCGACGGCTGACCTGCAGGATATCATCGGCCAGCAGCAGGCCAAGCGGGCGCTGGAGATCGCCGCCGCGGGCGGACACAACCTGCTGCTGATCGGCCCGCCGGGCACCGGCAAGACCATGCTGGCCAGCCGCCTGACCGGTTTGCTGCCGCCGTTGACCGAGCGGGAGGCGCTGGAGAGCGTGGCGGTGGCCAGCCTGCTGCGCCATGACGCCGAACCCTTGCCCTGGCGCCAACGGCCGTTTCGCGCGCCGCACCACAGCGCCTCGATGGCGGCGCTGGTCGGCGGCGGTTCGCTGCCGCAGCCGGGAGAGATATCCATGGCGCACAATGGCGTGCTGTTTCTGGATGAACTGCCCGAATTCGAACGCAGGGTGCTGGATGCGCTGCGCGAACCGCTGGAATCCGGCGAGATCGTGATATCCCGCGCCAACGCCAAGGTCTGTTTTCCGGCCCGGGTCCAGCTGATTGCGGCGATGAACCCCAGCCCGACCGGGCACTATCAGGGCGTGCATAACCGCGCCTCCCCCAGCAGGTATTGCGCTATCTGGGCCGCCTTTCCGGCCCCTTTATCGACCGTTTCGACCTGTCGATCGACGTGCCGCTCTTGCCGCCTGGCCTACTCAGCAAACGCTGCGCCGGTGGGGAAAATAGCGTTCAGGTGCGCGCTCGGGTGCAGCGGGCGCGCGACAGGCAGCTTAGCCGCGCCGGGAAAATCAATGCGCTGCTGAGCAACCAGGAAGTGGAGCGAGACTGCGCACTGCGGGCGGCGGACGCCGAGTTTTTGGAAGCGACCCTGCACGCGCTGGGCCTGTCGGTGCGCGCCTGGCAACGGATCCTAAAGGTGGCGCGCACGCTGGCGGATTTGAACGGAGATCGGGATATCGATAAGCGCCACTTGAGCGAAGCGCTGGGGTACCGGGGTATGGACCGTCTGTTGCTGCAGCTGCATCGCAGCCTGGAATAAAAATGGGGCCGCAGGCCCCATTCTCATCAGTCGTCGCTGTCGGTGTAATCTTCCACCGCATCAGCCTGCGGCTTGCCGCCGGACAGGGTATGGAATTTTTTCGGACGGCGTGTGCGCGCCAGATATTTGGCCCATACTTTTTCCTGCTCGGTAACCGGCTCGCGCTCGCCGTGGCACACTGCGACGAACAGCTGTTCTTCTTCAGTGACCGGCTGGCGTTTGCCCGCGTCCAGCTCGTTGAACGCGTACCCGAAGCGCTCTAGCAATTGCGCTTCTTTAATGGTGAAATCGCCGTGACGGGAGAACCCGCGAGGATAGTGTTTGTTATCAAAAAAACGATTGGTCGTGGTGAAGCTATCCGCCATCTGACACGCTCCTAATTCTCTCATGGCCGTGCTGTTTATGGCGCGGAGTATTAGATAGGCTTGACATTGTGTAAAACAAAACATTTAAATCTTAACGACAAAATTTTTTGGAGATGGGTGTGGATACCGAATTACTGAAAACCTTTTTGGAGGTCAGTAGAACGCGTCACTTTGGCCGAGCCGCAGAATCCTTGTACTTAACGCAGTCCGCGGTCAGTTTCCGCATCCGTCAGTTGGAAAACCAGCTGGGCGCAAATTTATTCACCCGCCACCGCAACAATATCCGCCTGACGCCGGCCGGAGAGCGGCTTCTGCCCTATGCCGAGAGCCTGATGAACACCTGGCAGCTGGCGAAAAAAGAGGTGGTGCGATCGCTGCAGCACACCGAGCTCTCTATCGGCGCCACCGCCTCGCTGTGGGAAGCCTATCTGACCCCCTGGCTGCAATCGCTCTATCAGCAGCGCGAGGCGCTGCAGCTGGAGGCGCGGGTGGCGCTAAGGCACTCTTTGGTAAAGCAGCTGCACGAAAGGCAGCTCGATTTGCTCATCACCACCGAGCCGCCAAAGATGGACGAGCTGGCCAGCCAGCTGTTGGGCAATTTCTCGCTGCGTCTGTTTTCATCCCGCCGCCGCGACAAGCAGGCGCCGATGCCGTACATCAAGCTGGAATGGGGCGCCGATTTTCACCAACAGGAGAGCCGCATGCTGGAAGGCGACAGCGTGCCGGTGCTCACCACCACCTCGGCGCACCTGACCCGTCAGCTGCTGGAAACCACCGGCGGCTGCGCCTTTCTGCCCAGCCAGTGGGAAAAAGACTACCCGCAGCTGATCGCCGCCACCGAGACGCCGCCGATCGTGCGCCCGCTGTATGCGGTCTGGCTGCAGAACAGCGATCAGCAGCCGTTGATCCGGCAATTGCTGAAAATACCTTTAAATACCGCAGCCTGAAGCGCTATAACGGCTTCAGACGCGGATGGCGGGGTTTGGCTCGCCTGTTCAGCCAAAATGCGCTCATCGCCTTCTGAAGGCCGATAAAACAGAACAGCAGGATGCCGATGACGATTTTGGTCCACCAGGAGCTGAGGGTGCCGTCGAAGGTGATGTAGCTCTGGATCAGGCCCTGGATCAGCACGCCGAACAGCGTGCCCAGCACGGTGCCGACGCCGCCGGTCAACAGCGTGCCGCCAATCACCACCGCGGCGATGGCGTCCAACTCTACGCCGCTGGCCGCCAGCGCATAGCCCGCCGACGTATACAGCGAGAAAACAATGCCGGACAGCGCCGCCAGCGTACTGGATAACATGTAAATCAATACGGTGGTGCGTTGTACCGGCACGCCCATCAGCGCCGCCGACACCCGGTTGCCGCCAATGGCGTAGACGTTGTGGCCAAAGCGGGTGCGGTGCGCCAACAGGACGCCAGCCGCCACCACCGTCAACATCACCAACGCCAGCAGCGTGAAGCGTCCGCCGCCCGGCAGTTTCCAGGCGTAGTTGGCCAGGCTGGCGTACAGCGGGTGATCGATGGGAATCGACTCCTCGGAAACGATAAAACTCATACCCCGCACGAAGAACATGCCGGCCAGCGTGATGATGAACGCCGGCAGCTTCAGCACGTCGATGATCCAGCCCATCAGCGCACCGAATGATGCTCCCATCAGCAGCGCGATGATGAACGCATAGCCCGGTGCCATGCCGTAACTGCCGATCAGTTTGACCAGCAACACGCCGGTGAAGGCGATCACCGAACCGACCGACAAATCGATGCCGCCGGACAGGATCACAAAGGTCATCCCCACCGCCACAATGCCGAGAAACGCATTATCGGTCAGCAAATCACACCATACCCGCGTGGAGGCGAAGGCGGGGAACTGAGCAAGGCAAAACGCGTAGCCCAGCAAGAATACCGCCAGGGTGATCAACAGCGGCAGATTACGTTTGATCATGATTTGCGTCTCCGCAGCAGCCGGCGCAGCGATACGCTCGGCGATTGCACCATCAGCACCGCCAACACCACCACCGCTTTCAGCACCAAATTGAATTCGGGACGATAGCCGGACAGCAGGATGCCGGTGTTCATCCCCTGAATAATCAGCGCCCCCACCACCGACAGCAGCAGGTTAAACCGGCCGCCCAGTAGCGAACCGCCGCCAATCACCACCGCCAGGATGGCGTCCAGTTCCAGCCACAGGCCGGCATTGTTGGCGTCCGCCCCGCGGATGTCCGCCGTCACGATAATCCCGGCCACCGCGGCGCACAGGCCGCAGATCACGTACACCGACATCACCACCCAGCGAGTACTCACTCCCGCATTGCGGGCGGAACGCAGGTTGATGCCCACCGCTTCGATAAACAGCCCCAGAGCGGTCTTGCGCGTCAACAGCCAGAGCAGCAACAGCGACAGCGCGGCGACGATCGCCGGTACCGGCAGATACATTAATGCGCCGCTGCCCAGCTGCGCCAAGCCTTCCCGCTCGAAGGTCACTATCTGCCCTTCGGTGATCAGCTGCGCAACGCCGCGGCCGGCGACCATCAGCATCAGGGTGGCGACGATCGGCTGTATCTGCAGCACCGCCACCAGAAAACCGTTCCACAAGCCGCACAGCGCCCCGGCGGCCAACGCCGCAGCCAGCACATAGGCCAGCGGATAACCGGCGCTGGTCAGCGTCGCCGCCGTGGCGCCGGCTATCGCCATCACCGCGCCCACCGAAAGATCGATGCCGCCGGTCGCGATCACCAGCGTCATGCCCAGCGCCAGCAGCGCCACCGGGGCGCCGCGGTTGAGGATATCGATCAGGCTGCCGAACAGCCTTCCGTCCTGAATATGCACAGAGAAAAAATTTGGCGCCACCAGGCTGTCGATCAGCAAAATTGCCGCCAACGCCCCCAGCTGCGTCGCCCCGGCGGGAAATGCCCACCTGATTTTGCGCGGTTCACCGGTCATGGAGGAGCTCCTGAGGTTCATCCTGCCCCCTGTTGCACGGCAATAGCCTGCATAATCGCCGGCACCGTGATGGCGTCATGTTCCAACTGCGCCACATGTCGTCTGTCGCGCAGCACCACAATGCGATCGGCATAGCCTGCCAGCTCCTCCAGCTCGGAAGAGATCACCAGCAGCGCCAGCCCTTCTTCACACAGTTTCTCGACCAACCGGATAATCTCCGCGTGCGCGCCGACGTCAATGCCGCGCGTCGGCTCGTCGAGGATCAGAAAACGCGGTTTGGTCGCCAGCCAGCGGGACAACAGCACCTTCTGTTGATTGCCGCCGGAAAGATATTGGATCTGCTGCTCCGCCCCCGGCGTACGGATGCCCAACAGCCGGATGAAATCGTCGGCGATGCGCGTTTGCTCCCGCAGCGGCAGCGGTCGCAGCCAGCCGCGCTGGGCCTGCAGCGCCAGAATAATATTTTCCCGCACCGTCGCCGCCCCAATGATGCCGTCGGTTTTACGGTCCTCCGGGCAATAGCCGAAACCCAGGCTGGCCGCTTTACGCGGCGTACGGATATTCACCGCCTTGCCGGCCACTTTCGCCTTGCCGCTATCCCGGGCCCTGACGCCAAATATCAGTTGGGCCGTTTCGGTACGCCCCGACCCCAACAGACCCGCCAGGCCAACAATCTCGCCCGGCCTGACCGCCAACTCGAAGGGTTCTACCGTACCGCGACGGCCATAGCCGTTGAATTCAACCAGCGGCGCCGCCGTTGACGCCCGGCGCTCACCGCGCTTGAGCAAGGATTCATCGAACGCGTGCCCCAGCATCATCTGCACCAGCTCCAGCCGCGGCAGCTCGGCAGCCGCACGCGTGCCGACCAGCTTGCCGTTGCGCAGCACGGTGATGCGATCGCTGATGCGATAAACCTGATCGAGAAAGTGAGTCACAAAGATCATGCCCAGCCCTTGAGATCGCAGCTGACGGAGAATATCCAGCAGCATGCCGACCTCTTTGGCATCCAGGCTGGCGGTGGGTTCGTCCAAGATCAGCACCCTGGCGGACAGATCCACCGCCCGGGCGATAGCCACGATTTGCTGAATGGCGATCGAGTAATTGCCCAACGGCTGGCTGACATCCAGCTGCAGGCCATAGCCTTGCAACAGCTCACTGGCGCGGCGCAGCATGGTGCGCTGATCGACCAGCCCAAAGCGGGTCGGCTCGCGGCCGATGAACAGGTTGGCGGCGACCGAAATATTCGCCAACAGGTTCACCTCCTGGTAAACCGTCCCTATGCCTAACGCCTGCGCCTGTGCCGTACTCTGCGGTGCGATAGCGCGCCCCTCCAGCAGGATCTCGCCGGCGGACCGCGAGTAAACGCCGGTCAGCGCTTTGATCAGCGTGGATTTCCCCGCGCCGTTTTCCCCCAACAGCGCCACCACTTCCCCGCTCTGCAGCGTGAAATCGACCTGATCCAGCGCTTTGACACCGGGGAATTCGACGGATAATCCGTTAATCGCCAGTAGGTGAGTCTGAGATGCAACCATCTTGCTGCCCCGCCGGTGAGTGGATCAATAACCCATGCTTTTCTTCAGTTCGAACTCCTGCTTGGCGGTATCCGGCTGCAGCAGTTTCGACTCGGTCTGAATGAACTTCGGCGGCGATGTCCCCTCTTTTTTCATCGCCAACAGCGCATCAAACGCCGGGCCCGCCATGTTCGGCGTCAGCTCGACCGTAGCGTTGGCTTCGCCGTTGATCATCGCCTTGAAGATATCGGGCACGCCGTCGATAGAGACGATTTTTATTTGGGAACCGGGTTTTAGCCCCGCTTCCTTAATCGCCTGAATGGCGCCGATCGCCATATCGTCGTTATGCGCATAGACGGCGCAAATGTTCTTGCCGTTTTGCTCGGCCTTGATGAAGCTCTCCATCACCTCTTTGCCCTTGCTGCGGGTAAAATCACCGGACTGCGAGCGGATAATCTTGACGTTGGCGGCGGAAGCGATGCCGTCGGAGAAACCTTTCTTGCGGTTAATCGCAACGCTGGCGCCAACCGTGCCCTGCAGTTCCACCACGTTACACGGCTTGCCGGCCACCTCCTTCACCAGCCATTCCCCCGCCACCTTGCCCTCATGGACGCTGTCGGAGGCCACTGCGGCGGTATACAGCGAGGGGTCGTTCACTTCGATCATGCGGTCCAGCAGGAACACCGGAATTTTTGCCTCTTTGGCTTCCTGCAGCACCGGCGTCCAACCGGTTGCGACGACCGGGGCGATGAAAATAGCGTCCACCCCTTGGGCGATAAATGACCTTACCGCTTTGATCTGATTTTCCTGTTTCTGCTGAGCGTCGGCAATTTTCAGCGTAATTCCGCGCTTTTCGGCCTCCTGTTTGGACACTTTGGTTTCCGCCGAGCGCCAGCCCGACTCTGAGCCAATCTGAGAGAAGCCGACGATCAGCGGTGCGGCCTGAGCCGTATTGATAAATGCGCCAGCGACGGCGGCTGCTAACAGCAAACGTTTGATCATGGTGTTTTCCTCGCCCTGCAGGGTTAGCTGTTGTGGTGTGATCTGTTTATTTTTCTGATGAAGCGAGTCCAAAAGGGACGGTCGCTTATTAGGTGTAGTTGAAAAATGGGCGGGAATAATGCGCGGCATCACATCGCAGGATAACAACCATTTTGTACATGGATTCAGCTAAAAATGTCTAAATCGAAAACGGCTTTGCAGGAATTTCAGACAATCTATCAGGGGAATAGCGGAAAAGGGCAAGGAATGAGACGCAAAAAAAAACCCTTCGCTTTCGCGAAGGGTTTCTAATATGGCAGGGGCGGAGAGACTCGAACTCGCGACACCCGGTTTTGGAGACCGGTGCTCTACCAACTGAGCTACGCCCCTAAATCTCGCTTAACATTATGCCTGCTAAGATAAGCAGGCATAATTTAAATAAGTGGCGGAACGGACGGGGCTCGAACCCGCGACCCCCTGCGTGACAGGCAGGTATTCTAACCAACTGAACTACCGCTCCACCGATTCTTTTACGTCGCACCTTTCGATGCCGGCAAAACCGCCTCGGCGATTTCGCTCATTACCAGGTGTCAGGCTGATAACGTTTATTTGATGCCTGGCAGTGTCCTACTCTCGCATGGGGAGACCCCACACTACCATCGGCGCTACGGCGTTTCACTTCTGAGTTCGGCATGGGGTCAGGTGGGACCACCGCGCTATTGCCGCCAGGCAAATTCTGTTTCATTCTTGGCCGTTACTCGCGTAACCACCAGAACCAATCTAAGAACTTCGCTGAAAATTATTCGTCTCTCTAAAAACACCTTCGGTGTTGTAAGGTTAAGCCTCACGGATCATTAGTACTGGTTAGCTCAATGCATCGCTGCACTTACACACCCAGCCTATCAACGTCTTAGTCTTAAACGTTCCTTCAGGGACCTTAAAGGCCCAGGGAAGACTCATCTCGAGGCAAGTTTCGCGCTTAGATGCTTTCAGCGCTTATCTTTTCCGCACTTAGCTACCGGGCAGTGCCATTGGCATGACAACCCGAACACCAGTGGTGCGTTCACTCCGGTCCTCTCGTACTAGGAGCAACCCCTCTCAATCTTCCAACGCCCACGGCAGATAGGGACCGAACTGTCTCACGACGTTCTAAACCCAGCTCGCGTACCACTTTAAATGGCGAACAGCCATACCCTTGGGACCTACTTCAGCCCCAGGATGTGATGAGCCGACATCGAGGTGCCAAACACCGCCGTCGATATGAACTCTTGGGCGGTATCAGCCTGTTATCCCCGGAGTACCTTTTATCCGTTGAGCGATGGCCCTTCCATTCAGAACCACCGGATCACTAAGACCTACTTTCGTACCTGCTCGAGCCGTCACTCTCGCAGTCAAGCTAGCTTATGCCTTTGCACTAACCTCACGATGTCCGACCGTGATTAGCTAACCTTCGTGCTCCTCCGTTACTCTTTGGGAGGAGACCGCCCCAGTCAAACTACCCACCAGACACTGTCCTCACCCCAGATTATGGGGCCGAGTTAGAACATCAAACATTAAAGGGTGGTATTTCAAGGTTGGCTCCACGCAGACTGGCGTCCACGCTTCAAAGCCTCCCACCTATCCTACACATCAAGGCTCAATGTTCAGTGTCAAGCTATAGTAAAGGTTCACGGGGTCTTTCCGTCTTGCCGCGGGTACACTGCATCTTCACAGCGAGTTCAATTTCACTGAGTCTCGGGTGGAGACAGCCTGGCCATCATTACGCCATTCGTGCAGGTCGGAACTTACCCGACAAGGAATTTCGCTACCTTAGGACCGTTATAGTTACGGCCGCCGTTTACTGGGGCTTCGATCAAGAGCTTCGCCTTGCGGCTGACCCCATCAATTAACCTTCCAGCACCGGGCAGGCGTCACACCGTATACGTCCACTTTCGTGTTTGCACAGTGCTGTGTTTTTATTAAACAGTTGCAGCCAGCTGGTATCTGCGACTGGCTTCAGCTCCATCCGCAAGGGACTTCACCTACGCGCCAGCGTGCCTTCTCCCGAAGTTACGGCACCATTTTGCCTAGTTCCTTCACCCGAGTTCTCTCAAGCGCCTTGGTATTCTCTACCTGACCACCTGTGTCGGTTTGGGGTACGATTCTGTGTTACCTGATGCTTAGAGGCTTTTCCTGGAAGCTTGGCATCAACTACTTCTGCACCGTAGTGCATCGTCATCACGCCTCAGGGTTGACAGCGTTCCGGATTTACCAGGAACACCCCCCTACACGCTTAAACCGGGACAACCGTCGCCCGGCTAGCCTAGCCTTCTCCGTCCCCCCTTCGCAGTAACACCGAGTACAGGAATATTAACCTGTTTCCCATCGACTACGCTTTTCAGCCTCGCCTTAGGGGTCGACTCACCCTGCCCCGATTAACGTTGGACAGGAACCCTTGGTCTTCCGGCGAGCGGGCTTTTCACCCGCTTTATCGTTACTTATGTCAGCATTCGCACTTCTGATACCTCCAGCAACCCTCACAGGCCACCTTCAACGGCTTACAGAACGCTCCCCTACCCAACAACGCCTAAGCGTCGCTGCCGCAGCTTCGGTGCATGGTTTAGCCCCGTTACATCTTCCGCGCAGGCCGACTCGACCAGTGAGCTATTACGCTTTCTTTAAATGATGGCTGCTTCTAAGCCAACATCCTGGCTGTCTATGCCTTCCCACATCGTTTCCCACTTAACCATGACTTTGGGACCTTAGCTGGCGGTCTGGGTTGTTTCCCTCTTCACGACGGACGTTAGCACCCGCCGTGTGTCTCCCGTGATAACATTCTTCGGTATTCGGAGTTTGCATCGGTTTGGTAAGCCGGGATGGCCCCCTAGCCGAAACAGTGCTCTACCCCCGAAGATGAGTTCACGAGGCGCTACCTAAATAGCTTTCGGGGAGAACCAGCTATCTCCCGGTTTGATTGGCCTTTCACCCCCAGCCACAAGTCATCCGCTAATTTTTCAACATTAGTCGGTTCGGTCCTCCAGTTAGTGTTACCCAACCTTCAACCTGCCCATGGCTAGATCACCGGGTTTCGGGTCTATACCTTGCAACTATTCGCCCAGTTAAGACTCGGTTTCCCTACGGCTCCCCTATACGGTTAACCTTGCTACAAAATATAAGTCGCTGACCCATTATACAAAAGGTACGCAGTCACACCACGAAGGTGCTCCCACTGCTTGTACGTACACGGTTTCAGGTTCTATTTCACTCCCCTCGCCGGGGTTCTTTTCGCCTTTCCCTCACGGTACTGGTTCACTATCGGTCAGTCAGGAGTATTTAGCCTTGGAGGATGGTCCCCCCATATTCAGACAGGATGTCACGTGTCCCGCCCTACTCATCGAACTCACAGTTAATGCGTTTTAGTGTACGGGGCTATCACCCTTTGCTGCGCGACTTTCCAGACGCTTCCACTAACGCAAGAACTGATTCAGGTTCTGGGCTGTTCCCCGTTCGCTCGCCGCTACTGGGGGAATCTCGGTTGATTTCTTTTCCTCGGGGTACTTAGATGTTTCAGTTCCCCCGGTTCGCCTCGTTAAGCTATGTATTCACTTAACGATAGTGCAACGAATTGCACTGGGTTTCCCCATTCGGGTATCGCCGGTTATAACGGTTCATATCACCTTACCGACGCTTTTCGCAGATTAGCACGCCCTTCATCGCCTCTGACTGCCTAGGCATCCACCGTGTACGCTTAGTCACTTAACCTCACAACCCGAAGGCGTCTTTTATAAATAATCGACACTTCGCATTGCAAACATTTGAGAGACTCTATGACAGGTTACTCCTCATCCCAATATTTCTACGGAGGGACAAGTTTCAGCCGTCATGTTTCAATTTTCAGCTTGTTCCAGATTGTTAAAGAGCAAAATACTTCGCAGCATACTGTCGCCAATATACTCTGAAGTATTGAAATACCGGACTATATGGTGGAGCTAAGCGGGATCGAACCGCTGACCTCCTGCGTGCAAGGCAGGCGCTCTCCCAGCTGAGCTATAGCCCCATACAGTCACGTGCAGTACCTTTGATATACAACTTCTTTCTTAGGCAAGGCATGCGGAAGGGAAGTTTACCTGGGTAAACGACCGCGCATAACGCAGCATAGGGAAGAAGTGGTAGGCCTGAGTGGACTTGAACCACCGACCTCACCCTTATCAGGGGTGCGCTCTAACCACCTGAGCTACAAGCCTATAAAGGTATTTCTGCTCGTTACTTTTTCATCAGACAATCTGTGTGAGCACTTCACGCGAATCGATATCATTAGGTAAGGAGGTGATCCAACCGCAGGTTCCCCTACGGTTACCTTGTTACGACTTCACCCCAGTCATGAATCACAAAGTGGTAAGCGCCCTCCCGAAGGTTAAGCTACCTACTTCTTTTGCAACCCACTCCCATGGTGTGACGGGCGGTGTGTACAAGGCCCGGGAACGTATTCACCGTAGCATTCTGATCTACGATTACTAGCGATTCCGACTTCATGGAGTCGAGTTGCAGACTCCAATCCGGACTACGACGTACTTTATGAGGTCCGCTTGCTCTCGCGAGTTCGCTTCTCTTTGTATACGCCATTGTAGCACGTGTGTAGCCCTACTCGTAAGGGCCATGATGACTTGACGTCATCCCCACCTTCCTCCGGTTTATCACCGGCAGTCTCCTTTGAGTTCCCGACCGAATCGCTGGCAACAAAGGATAAGGGTTGCGCTCGTTGCGGGACTTAACCCAACATTTCACAACACGAGCTGACGACAGCCATGCAGCACCTGTCTCAGAGTTCCCGAAGGCACCAATCCATCTCTGGAAAGTTCTCTGGATGTCAAGAGTAGGTAAGGTTCTTCGCGTTGCATCGAATTAAACCACATGCTCCACCGCTTGTGCGGGCCCCCGTCAATTCATTTGAGTTTTAACCTTGCGGCCGTACTCCCCAGGCGGTCGATTTAACGCGTTAGCTCCGGAAGCCACGCCTCAAGGGCACAACCTCCAAATCGACATCGTTTACAGCGTGGACTACCAGGGTATCTAATCCTGTTTGCTCCCCACGCTTTCGCACCTGAGCGTCAGTCTTCGTCCAGGGGGCCGCCTTCGCCACCGGTATTCCTCCAGATCTCTACGCATTTCACCGCTACACCTGGAATTCTACCCCCCTCTACGAGACTCTAGCTTGCCAGTTTCAAATGCAGTTCCCACGTTAAGCGCGGGGATTTCACATCTGACTTAACAAACCGCCTGCGTGCGCTTTACGCCCAGTAATTCCGATTAACGCTTGCACCCTCCGTATTACCGCGGCTGCTGGCACGGAGTTAGCCGGTGCTTCTTCTGCGAGTAACGTCAATGCGATGCCGTATTAAGACATCGCCCTTCCTCCTCGCTGAAAGTGCTTTACAACCCGAAGGCCTTCTTCACACACGCGGCATGGCTGCATCAGGCTTGCGCCCATTGTGCAATATTCCCCACTGCTGCCTCCCGTAGGAGTCTGGACCGTGTCTCAGTTCCAGTGTGGCTGGTCATCCTCTCAGACCAGCTAGGGATCGTCGCCTAGGTGAGCCATTACCCCACCTACTAGCTAATCCCATCTGGGCACATCTGATGGCGTGAGGCCCGAAGGTCCCCCACTTTGGTCCGTAGACGTTATGCGGTATTAGCTACCGTTTCCAGTAGTTATCCCCCTCCATCAGGCAGTTTCCCAGACATTACTCACCCGTCCGCCGCTCGTCACCCAGAGAGCAAGCTCTCCTGTGCTACCGCTCGACTTGCATGTGTTAGGCCTGCCGCCAGCGTTCAATCTGAGCCATGATCAAACTCTTCAATTAAAAGCTTGATTTGCTTCAACTCGTGAAGCGATGCTCAAAGGTTACTGCATGAATTTTACTTCAGTTAGTCACTCTTCAAGACTTGATATTTTTTTCGCATCCGAAGATGCTGGATATCGTCTTGTGGAGTGCCCACACAGATTGTCTGATAAATTGTTAAAGAGCGTTGGTTACTGAGAGATAACTCTCGGTAACGCGGGAGGTGCATATTACGCTTTCCCGCTGAAGAGTCAAGCTTTTTTCTTATTAAGAAACGGCGTTTTCACCGGCTTGCTTCTTCCTGGCTGGGCGACTGCTTCTCGTTAGAGGAGTCGTTGTTCCCGGTCAGTGGAGGCGCATTATAGGGAGTTCTCAGAACGCCGCAACCCCTATTTTCAATATTTTTTCCGACCGTTGAATGTTTAACCAAAACCCCGTTAAAGCGGCAGTTTTTTCAACGTTTTGAAGCCGTAGCCTTGTAAAACGGGCAATAAAGCGTCGGTATCTTCATTTAACGCCATGCAGTACGCCAGATGATCTTCCTGCGTCGACACCAGGTTTTCCTGCGTTGAGATAAGCCAGGCGGTGCGGCGGGCAATAGCGGCGCCGGAATCCACCAGCCGGGTGCCTTCAGGCAGCACCTGCATTAACTCTGCCGCCAATAAAGGGAAATGGGTACAACCCAGCACCACGGTGTCCGGCGGCTCGCGCATGCTCAGCCACGGCTGCAGGATTTTCTTCAGGGTCGGCAGAGGAACAGCTTCGCCGTGCAGCTTGGCTTCCGCCAGCTCCACCAGTTCGGAAGAACCCAACAGCTCGATTTTACAGTCGGTCGCGAAACGGGCGATCAGTTCATGGGTGTAGGTGCGCTGAACGGTGCCGCGGGTAGCCAACAGGCCGACGATGCCGTTGGCGGTAAGGCGAGCCGCCGGTTTGATGGCGGGCACCACGCCCACTACCGGGAAACTGAAGCGTTCGCGCAATGCGGGCAGGGAAACGGTGCTGGCGGTGTTGCAGGCGATGACCACGATCGCCAGCGGGTGGCGTTGCTGCACCGCGCCGACAATTTCCAACACGCGTTCAACGATAAACTCTTCGGATTTCTCGCCGTAGGGGAACGCCACGTTGTCGAAGGCATATATATAGTGGAGGTCCGGCAGCAGTTGCCGAACCTCTTGATACACCGATAGCCCGCCAACGCCGGAGTCAAATACCAGCACCGTCGGGCGGGGCGTCGCGGGGCTGTTAGAAGGTATAGCTTCCAGTAATGTAATATTCTCTTCCTGGAGTAGCGTAGCCATAGGCCGTCTCATAATCTTTATCAAACAGGTTGGCAATTCTACCACGAACTGTCAGATGAGATGTGACCGGATACGAAACTGCGAGATCCCACAGGCTCACGCCGCCGAGTTTGACGGTCGGGCTTGGATACACGCCGTAGTCCTTGTCATAGCGCTCGCCGAGGTATTGATAGGTGACCGCCCAGTCAAAGTCATAAACCTGCCAGTCCAGCTCGTACTTCACCTGCTGTTTGGCGCGACGCAGCAAGACTTCGTGGGTCTTGGCATTACGTGGGTCGACATAGTCATAGCTGATCTGATGCGTCAACGGACCGGTTTCAAACGAAGCGGTGGCTTCTACGCCTTTAATGGTCGCTTTACCGATGTTGTAATAACGGTAAGTCACAGGATCGCTGTCAATCAGGTTATCGATGTCATTCCGGTAGCCGGACACGCGCCAGGCCACTGGCCCGGTCAACCCTTCAAAACCGCCTTCCCACTGTTTGCTCTCTTCCGGCTTCAAGTTATCGTTGCCGTAAGTGGTACTGAACAGCTGGTTCATGTTTGGCGCTTTAAATGCGGTGCCATAGGAAGCGATGAAACGATACCCTTCAACGAATTCCCAGGCCGCACTGGTTTGCCAGGTGCCGTGCCAGCCAAATTCCGAGTTGTCGTCGCCGCGCGCCGCGGCTTCGAGCGTAACCGGCCCAACCAACTGCTGGCCGGTCAAATAGATGCCGGTGTTGCGTTGGCTCTTCTCGCTGCTGACAGACGCAGTGCCTGGCTTGATTTGTTGATCCTGCCAGTCGGCGCCGGCACTCACCGTACCTTGTGCAACTTTGAAGGTATTGCCCCACTGCAGGTTGTATTGTTCGGAATCGTCCAGGCTGGAGGAAACGGCGTACTGCCCCTTACGCGGATCATAGTTGTAATCTTTGCTGTGGCTGTAGCTGCCCACTAACTGCGTGGCATAAATCCCTTCCTGATAGCGCAGCCCGGTGTCCCAGGTTTGGCTATACAGCTTACGGGTGTCAGGCAAACCGGTGACATTGAAGTTGTTGTCGTAAGCATAAAAACCGTCGTAGCCGGTGCGGTTATCATAGCCATAGCCGCGGAAAAAGCCGCTGATTTGCTCGTTAAACTGGTGCTGCACGGCGCCGTACAGCGACTTGCTCATAAAGCCATCGCGATCGGGCTGTGGAATGCTGGTGTTGCCTTCCGCCACCACGTCATACCCTTTGGTATAGGTATAGTTGCCCGCAACAGTCGCCACCGTGCTGTCGCCCAGCCGTTGCTGAGTCGAGGCATCGTAGGCCTGGTAGCCATGCGAGCCGAGGCCGGCGGAGAGCGTAGTGCCGTTCTTTTCGCGGGTGGTGATAATGTTGACCACGCCGCCGATGGCGTCTGAGCCGTACACCGCCGAACGCGGACCGCGGATATATTCGATTTTCTGCACCAGCGAGATCGGGATCTGGCTGAGGTCAGAAGAGCCGCTGACGCCGGCCTGGTTAAGACGGATGCCGTCGACCAGCACCAGCACGTGGCTGGAGTTGGTGCCGCGAATGAACAGCGAGCTTTTTTGCCCCATGCCACCGTTCTGGCCAATATCCACGCCCGGCAAGCGGCGCATCACGTCGGTCAGGCTCTTGGCCTGCCAGCGGTCGATGTCATTACGGGTCACGATAGAGGTGGGTGCCAGCACGGAAGAGACCGGCTGCGGGAAACGGTTGGCGGTAACCATCAGGTTATCGCCGTTATTGGCTGTGGTGTTGTCTTGCGCCCATCCAGAAAAAGCCGTGACGGAGGAAACCACCATCAGCAGCGTATTTTTTGTAATTGTCATGAAAAAGCATCCAAACTTAATTGGCGGATGCCGCAGGATCATGGCCGGTGGTTCGCGACGGCCACGCACATTGCGACGTAACACCGGCAGGTCTTCGGGCTTGGGATTTGCAGGCTGCTTGCCGCAACCGACACCGGGCGATGACTTCCCATCCTGCAGTGGACAGTGTCTGCGTTAACACGCTATCGCCGTGACTTCCCCTTACCGCTGCGCGTCAGCTCCGGATTCACACCGGATTCCCTTTTCACTCGCTGCTTGAGGCCGGACGGCAATGCTACGATCAATGTAAATGGATGTCTAGACTTCCACTAATGTTACAAATAATAAACGCGACAAAACTGGACTTCACGGGCTGATTCCCTACAATCCCCGCTGATCAAATTAGCCTGACGAGATGAAACACATGACGCCCGAGAATTTGCCTATTGAACGTTACGATGACCAGCTGGCGGAGAAAACCGCCCGCCTGAAGACGTTGATGTCACCGTTCGCGGCGCCCGAGCCGGAAGTGTTCCGCTCGCCAGTGAGCCACTACCGCATGCGCGCAGAATTCCGCATCTGGCATGATGAAGACGAGATGTACCACATCATGTTCGACCAGCAGACCAAGCAGCGCATCCGCGTCGATCAATTCCCGGCCGCCAGCGAACTGATCAACCGCCTGATGAGCGCGCTGATTGCCGCCATCAAGCCAGACCCGACGCTGCGCCACAAGCTGTTCCAGATCGATTATCTGTCGACGCAAAGCGGCAAAATCATCGCTTCGCTGCTGTACCACCGCAAGCTGGACGACGCCTGGCAGCAACGCGCTACGCAGCTGCGCGACAGCCTGCGCGCCCAGGGCTTCGATCTGCAGTTGATTGGCCGCGCCGCGAAGATGAAAATCATGCTGGACAAGGATCACGTGGACGAAGTGCTGCCGGTCGCCGGTCGCGACATGATTTACCGCCAGGTGGAGAACAGCTTCACCCAGCCGAACGCGGCGATGAACGTGCAGATGCTGGAGTGGGCGCTGGAAGTCACCGCCGGGTCAACAGGCGATTTGCTGGAACTGTACTGCGGCAACGGCAACTTTTCGCTGGCGCTGGCGCGCAACTTTGAGCGCGTGCTGGCCACCGAGATAGCCAAACCGTCCGTCGCGGCGGCGCAATACAATATCGCCGCCAACCACATCGACAACGTGCAGATCATCCGCATGGCGGCGGAAGACTTTACCCAGGCGATGAACGGGGTGCGCGAGTTTAACCGGCTGAAGGGCATCGATCTGAGCGGCTACAACTGCGAGACCATTTTCGTCGATCCGCCGCGCAGCGGTCTGGATGACGAAACGGTGAAGATGGTGCAGGCCTATCCGCGCATTCTGTATATCTCATGCAATCCGGACACGCTGTGCGCCAACCTGGCAACGTTGCAGGAAACGCATCGGGTGAGCCGCCTGGCGCTGTTCGACCAGTTCCCCTACACCCACCATATGGAATGCGGCGTGCTGCTGGAAAAACGCCGCTGATATCATCGGGGCGCCGCTATGGCGCCCCGGCTTTTTATTCTTGGGTATTTTCATCCAGCGCCTTGCGCGCCTTCAGCTTGAAGCCTATCCAGAACACCAGCGCGACACAGATGATCGACGGCAGGAAGTTGGAGCCGATCTGCGGGTATTCGGCGCGCACGATGGCGCTGTACAGCAGCAGCCCCAGCAGGAAACAGGCGGCGGCCAGCTTCGGCATGCCTTCCGGCATGGCGCGATTCAGGTAACGTTGATGCAGACAATACACCGCCAGCACCAGCGCGATTATCGGGAAGACTGAAAACGGCACCACCGAGCTGAACAACGCAGCGAACGAGCCGTTGATTGAAAGGCCGGCAATCAACGCCAGCAGTAAGGTGCCATTCTCACGACCTGGTTTTTCCATCACTCTCTACCTTTTTTATACGTGGGATACAGAAGCTTTTTCTTGCTCGCGGCGATACCAGTAATACGCCCCCTTGGAAATCATCCGCAGCTGCAGCACCAAGCGTTCTTCCAGCTGGCGCCGCTGTTCGGGGTCAATATCCAGCGCTTCCGCGCCGGCGCTGAACACGATGGTCACCATGGCCTCCGCCTGCGCTTCGGTAAAGCTGCGCGGCATATGATTTTCCAGCTCGAGGTAATCCGCCAGTTCGGCGATAAAGTGTTGGATCTCACGCGCTACCGCCGCGCGAAACGCGGCCGAGGTGCCGGAACGCTCACGCAGCAGCAGGCGAAATGCATTGGGGTTGTTGCCGATAAACTCCATAAAGGTGGAGACCGACGTGCGGATCACGCTGCCGCCCTTGGCGATGCGCTGACGCGCCTGGCGCATCAGCTGGCGCAGCATCAGGCCGCTTTCGTCGACCATGGTCAACCCGAGTTCGTCCACGTCGCGGAAGTGGCGATAGAACGAGGTGGGCGCAATCCCCGCCTCGCGCGAGACCTCCCGCAGGCTCAGGCTGGCAAAGCTGCGCTCGGCGCTAAGCTGGCTGAACGCGGCCTCGATCAGGGAACGACGCGTCCGTTCTTTTTGTTGTGCTCTGACGCCCATATGCATATCCAGATAAGTTCCATTCAATCAGTCTAACGCCCTTGAGCCGGCAATATAGCAAATTTTATTGCAACAGCATTTATACTAACGCGCGCAATCACAGTTCCGGCCTGAACCAATTGTGCTTTGGCTCAAAAAGCCTAATGGTGATTGGGCACACAGCGCTATGATGTTAAGATACCGTTGTAATCTTGTATAAAAACAGGTCTCTCCTACATGCAACAGCACTATCAATTTGATGCCATAGTAATTGGCTCGGGCCCTGGTGGTGAAGGTGCCGCTATGGGGCTGGTGAAACAGGGCGCCCGCGTGGCCGTTATCGAACGGTACAACAACGTCGGCGGCGGATGCACCCATTGGGGCACCATCCCATCCAAAGCCCTCCGTCACGCCGTCAGCCGCATTATCGAATTCAACCAGAACCCGCTTTATAACAACTCTCGCACGCTCAGCGCGACTTTCCCTGACATTTTACGCCACGCCGATAACGTCATTAACCAGCAAACCCGCATGCGCCAGGGATTCTACGAGCGCAACCAGTGCAAACTGTTCGCCGGCGATGCGCGCTTTATCGACGCCAACACCGTCAGCGTCAGCTATATGGACGGCACCCAGGACACCATCCGCGCCGACCATATCGTGATCGCCTGCGGTTCGCGCCCTTACCTGCCGGCCAGCGTCGACTTCAATCACCCGCGCATTTACAACAGCGACTCTATCCTCGAGCTGAACCACGAACCGCGCCACGTGATCATTTATGGCGCCGGGGTGATCGGCTGCGAATACGCGTCGATTTTCCGCGGCCTCAACGTCAAGGTGGATCTGATCAACACCCGCGATCGCCTGCTGGCGTTCCTCGATCAGGAAATGTCGGATTCGCTGTCGTATCACTTCTGGAATAACGGCGTGGTGATCCGCCACAACGAAGAGTTCGAGAAGATCGAAGGTACCGAAGACGGCGTGATTGTGCACCTGAAGTCAGGCAAGAAGGTGAAGGCGGACTGCCTGCTGTACGCCAACGGCCGTACCGGCAACACCGACTCGCTGGGGCTGGAAAACGTCGGCCTGGAGTCTGACAGCCGCGGCCTGCTGAAAGTGAACAGCATGTACCAGACCGCACTGTCGCACATTTATGCGGTAGGCGATGTGATCGGCTACCCAAGCCTGGCGTCGGCCGCCTACGATCAGGGCCGAATCGCCGCGCAGGCCATCGCCTCCGGCGAAGCCAGCGGCCACCTGATCGAAGACATCCCGACCGGCATCTACACCATTCCGGAAATCAGCTCCGTCGGCAAAACCGAACAGGAACTGACGGCGATGAAGGTGCCCTACGAAGTGGGCCGTGCCCAGTTCAAGCACCTGGCGCGCGCGCAGATCGCCGGGATGAACGTCGGCAGCCTGAAGATCCTGTTCCATCGCGACACCCTGCAGATCCTCGGGATCCACTGCTTCGGCGAGCGTGCGGCGGAGATCATCCACATCGGCCAGGCGATCATGGAACAGAAGGGCGAAGGCAATACTATCGAGTATTTCGTTAATACCACTTTCAACTATCCGACCATGGCCGAAGCCTACCGGGTGGCGGCGTTGAACGGCTTAAACCGCCTGTTTTAACGCGCCGCCGATGTGGTTCTGCATGTGCTCGCGGATCGCCTCGGCCAATTGCTCATAGCGGCTGCGCAATGGGGAGCCGGGGCGGTACACCAATGCAATGGTGCGCTTCGGTTCCGGCTTGTAGCAGTCCAGGTAGCAAACGCCGTCGCGCTCCCGCTGCGGCGGCACCGCAAGCGTTGGCAGCAGGGTAATGCCGCTGCCGGCCGCGACCATATTGCGCAGCGTTTCCAGACTGGTGGCGCGGAAGTGGGTATCCTCGTCCGCACCGGCCTGGAAGCAAAAGCCCATCGCCTGATCGCGCAGGCAGTGGCCGTCTTCCAGCATCAGCAGCTTCTCGCCCGCCAAATCCGGCATCGCCACGCGTTCGCGCTGCGCCCACGGGTGATCGGAATACACCGCCAGCTTCATCGGTTCGTCAAACAGCGGCACTTCGATAAACGCCTCGGTTTCCTTCACCAGCGCCAGAATGGCGCAGTCCAGCTTGCCGCTGTCGAGCTGCGCCAGCAGCTGATGGGTCTGCGCTTCGTGCAGGTACATTTCCAGCTTGGGAAAGGTTTTGTGCAGCGTCGGGATGATCTGCGGCAGCAGGTAGGGCCCCACGGTCGGGATCAGGCCGATATGCAGCGGCCCGGACATCGCCTCGCCCTGCTGGCTGGCCATTTCCTTCAGGACTTTGACTTCGCGCAGCACGGTACGCGCCTGCTCCACCAGCAGCAGCCCCGCCTGCGTGAACAGCACCTTGCGGCTGGTGCGCTCGAGCAGCATCACGCCCAGTTCATCTTCCAGTTTACGGATCTGCCCGCTGAGCGTGGGTTGGCTGACATGGCATGAATCGGCGGCGCGGCGGAAATGCCGGTGCTCGGCCAAGGCGACCAGGTACTCTAAATCACGAATATTCATTGTTTCCCTCCAAACCATGATAGCTCATGGCGATAGATAAGATAGCAATGAGCGATTAGATCTATCAAGCCCCAGCATCAATAATGTGTCCCAACGAAGCGGCACAACGCTAAAAGCTAAAAATTATTTTTCCTAATTAAGGGGTTAATCAATGTTTACCAGTCAAGAAGGCAAGAAAGTCCCGCAGGTTACTTTCCATACCCGTCAGGGCGACCAATGGATTGATGTAACCACTGATGACCTGTTCAAAGACAAAACCGTCATCGTATTCTCGCTGCCGGGCGCGTTCACGCCGACCTGCTCTTCCAGCCACCTGCCGCGCTACAACGAGCTGTCCAGCGTCTTCAAACAGCACGGCGTCGACGGCATCCTGTGCGTCTCGGTGAACGACACCTTCGTGATGAACGCCTGGAAAGCCGATCAGCACGCGGAAAACATCACCTTCGTGCCGGACGGCAACGGCGAGTTCACCAAAGGCATGAACATGCTGGTCGAAAAAGCGGATCTGGGCTTTGGCCCGCGCTCATGGCGCTATTCAATGCTGGTGCGCAACGGCGTAGTGGAAAAAATGTTCGTCGAGCCGAACCAACCGGGCGATCCGTTTGAAGTGTCCGACGCCGACACCATGCTGAAATACCTGGCGCCGGAATTCAAGGTGCAGGAATCGGTTTCCCTGTTCACCGAACCGGGCTGCCCGTTCTGCGCCAAGGCCAAACAAATGCTGCAAGAGCGCGGCATTCAGTACGAAGAAATCGTGCTGGGCAAAGACGCCACCACCGTCAGCCTGCGCGCCGTCAGCGGCCGCGCCACCGTACCGCAGGTATTCATCGGCGGCCGGCACATCGGCGGCAGCGATGACCTGGAAACGTTCCTGTCAGCCTGATTAACAAGTAATAACTAAGCCAACGTGAACTTTGGCGGGCTCCGGCCCGCCCTTTTTTTACCTTTCAGGAGCGGATATGAAACAGTTGAACGTCGACGTCGCGGTTATCGGCGGCGGCACCGCCGGGCTCGGCGCCTATCGCGCGGCCAAGCTTTCTACCCCCAGCGTGGTGATGATCGAAGGCGGGCCTTACGGCACCACCTGTGCGCGCGTTGGCTGCATGCCGTCCAAACTGCTGATTGCCGCCGCCGAGGCGGTGCATCAAATCGAACGCGCGCCGGGTTTTGGCGTGCACCCCACCGGCAAGACGCGCATCGACGGCCGCGAGGTGATGAGCCGCGTCAAACGCGAACGCGACCGATTTGTCGGCTTCGTGCTGGAAGGGGTGGATGAGATCCCCGCCGGCGACAAGATCCGGGGCTACGCCCGTTTTATCGACGACAACACCCTGCAGGTGGACGAACACACGCGCATCGTGGCCCAGCGCATCGTAATCGCCAGCGGCTCTCGCCCGAGCTGGCCGGCGGCCTGGAACGATCTGGGCGACCGCCTGATCGTCAACGACGACGTTTTCGACTGGGACGATTTGCCGCAGTCCGTCGCGGTGTTTGGCCCCGGCGTGATCGGTCTGGAACTGGGCCAGGCGTTGCACCGCCTCGGCGTGGACACCAAAGTGTTTGGCGTCGGCGGCGCGGTCGGCCCATTGACCGACAGCGCGGTGCGCCACTATGCCGCCAAAACGCTGGGCGAAGAATTTTACCTCGACGCCGACGTTAAGGTGGAGATGATGCAGCGCGAAGGCGACCAGGTGTTTATCCGCTATCGGGATAAACAGGGCCAGCCGCAGGACATCATGGTGGATTACGTGCTGGCGGCGACCGGGCGCCGGCCCAACGTCGATCGCCTGGATCTCGACAACACCCGCCTGCAGCTCGACGCCAAAGGCGTGCCGCTGGCCGATCGCCTGACGATGCAAACCAGCGTGCCGCACATTTTCATCGCCGGCGACGCCAGCAACCAACTGCCGCTGCTGCATGAAGCCAGCGATCAGGCGCGCATCGCCGGCGCCAACGCCGGCAGCTTCCCGGAAATCAACCCGGGCCTGCGGCGCAGCGCCATTTCGGTGGTGTTCTCCGATCCGCAAATCGCCATGGTCGGCTCCACCTTCCGCGAGCTGAGCGAAAAATTCAGCGCCTGCGGCTGCTTCGACGTCGGCGAGGTCTCGTTTGAAAATCAGGGCCGTTCACGGGTGATGCTGCGCAACAAGGGCATTCTGCACGTTTACGGCGAACAGGGCACCGGCCGCTTCCTCGGCGCCGAGATGATGGGGCCGGAGGTCGAGCACATCGCCCACCTGCTGGCCTGGGCGCATCAGCAGCAGATGACCGTCAATCAGATGCTGGACATGCCGTTCTATCATCCGGTCATCGAAGAAGGGCTGCGCACCGCGTTGCGCGATCTGCAGGCCAAGCTCAGGCTCGGCGAGGCCGAAGCGGAACGCTGCCAGCGCTGCCCGGGCGAGTAATCGGCTAAAAAACCAAGGGCGCAGTTCACGGAGTGAACTGCGCCCTTGCCCTCGATTAGCTCAACTCAAGCCAAACGCTGCTTCGCTTCGGCGATCGCCGCGGCGACCTGCTGCGGAGCAACGCCGCCCTTGGCCGCACGCTTGTCCAGACAGGACTGCAGCGCCAAAATCGGGTAGACGTCGTCGCCAATCACCGCGCTGAACTTCTGCAAATCGGCCAGCGGCAACGCTTCCAGCGCCTTGCCCTGACGAATGGCTTCCACCACCGCCTCGCCGACGATATGGTGCGCCTCACGGAACGGCACGCCCTTGGCGACCAGGTAGTCCGCCAGCTCGGTGGAGTTGGCGTAGCCCTGCTCCGCCGCTTCTTTACAGCGCGGACGTTTCACCTGAATGCCGTCCAGCACCAGCGCCGCCATCTGCAGACAGTCCATCCAGGTGTCGAGCGCGTCGAACAGCCCTTCCTTGTCTTCCTGCATATCTTTGTTGTACGCCAGCGGCAGGCCTTTCAACGTCATCATCATGCCGGTCAGCGCACCCTGCACACGGCCGCACTTGCCGCGGATCAGTTCCAGCGCGTCCGGGTTTTTTTTCTGCGGCATCAGCGAAGAGCCGGAGGTCACGCGGTCGGAAAGCTCGACAAAGGCCGCTTCGCCGCTGTTGAAAAAGATCAGGTCTTCGGCAAAGCGCGACAGGTGCACCATGCTGATGGCGGCGTTAGACAGCAGCTCCAGCACGTGGTCGCGGTCGGAAACGCTGTCCAGACTGTTGCGGGTCGCAGAGGCGAAGCCCAGCCAACCGGCCAGCTGATCGCGATCGATAGGATAAGCGGTGCCGGCCAGCGCGCCGCTGCCCAGCGGGCTGACATCCAGACGTTTCAGGGTATCCTGCAGGCGGCTTTCGTCACGGGCCAGCATTTCCACATACGCCAGGCACCAGTGAGCGAAGGTCACCGGCTGCGCGCGCTGCAGGTGAGTGTAACCCGGCATCACCGCGTCCTGATTGGCTTCGGCGGTTTCCACCAGCGCCTGCTGCAGCTGCACGATGGCCTGATGCAGTTCACTGACCTGCAGTTTGCACCACAGCTTCAGGTCGGTCGCCACCTGGTCGTTACGGCTGCGGCCGGTATGCAGTTTTTTGCCCAGGTCGCCGACCTTGTCGATCAGCTTCTGTTCCACCCAGCTGTGGATATCTTCCGCGTCGCTGCTGACGATCGCCAAGGGATCGGCCTGCACTTCTTCCAGCAGCACGCCCAGCGCCTGCTCAAGCCGCTGCTGTTCCTCTTCCGTCAATACGTTGACGGTCACCAGCGCCTTTGACCAGGCCACCGAGCCCACGATGTCCTGTTCCGCCAGGCGATAATCGAAACGCAGCGAATCATTGAGCTGTTTGAACCGCTGATCTGCCGCCTGTGTGAAGCGTCCGCCCCAAAGTGCCATACTTTTACTCCTACATTATGCAAATAAGGGCGCAGCATGCTGCGCCCTTCACCAGCCACGCCAAAGAAGATTACTTGTTCTTTTTCTCGTTCAACGCGCGGATGCGTGAAGACAGCGAGAACAGACGGATAAAGCCGCCCGCGTGGCTGTGATCGTAAACCTCGTCTTCGCCGAAGGTGGCGAACTCTTCGGAGTACAGGCTATTGGCGGATTTTTTCTGGATCGCCGTTACCTGGCCCTTGTACAGCTGCAGCACCACTTCGCCGTTCACCTCTTCGGCCAACGCCTCGGCGGAAGCCTGCAGGGAACGACGCAGCGGCGCGAACCAGCGGCCGTCGTACACCACATAAGACATTTCCAGGCCCAGCTGTTCGCGCCATTTGAAGCTGTCGCGGTCCAGCACCAGCTGCTCAACGCCGCGCAGCGCCGCCACCATGATGGTGCCGCCCGGGGTTTCGTAGCAGCCGCGGGACTTGATGCCCACCAGGCGGTTTTCCACGATGTCGATACGGCCCACGCCGTGTTTGGCGCCCAGCACGTTCAGGGTTTCCAGGCATTTGTAAGGCGACAGCGACTCGCCGTTCACCGCCACCACGCGGCCTTTTTCCACGGTGATGGTCACCTGCTCCGGCTGATCCGGCGCCTCCTGCGGATCGACGGTCCAGACCCAGCAATCTTTGTTCGGTGCGTTCCACGGGCTTTCCAGCACGCCGCCTTCGGTAGAAATGTGCCAGGCGTTCTCGTCGCGGCTGTAGATTTTTTCCAGCGACGCGGTGGTCGGAATGTTGCGCTCTTTCAGGTAATCCAGCAGCGCCTCGCGGGAACGCAGGTTCCACTCACGCCAAGGCGCCACCACTTTCAGCTGCGGCGCCAATGCGGTGTAGGTGGTTTCGAAACGCACCTGGTCGTTGCCTTTACCGGTTGCGCCGTGGCACAGCGCGTCCGCGCCGACCTTCAGCGCCAGCTCAACCTGCGCCTTGGCGATGATGGGACGCGCCATCGAGGTGCCCAGCAGGTAGCTGCCTTCGTACAGTGCGCCGGTTTGCAGCACCGGATACACGTAATCGCGGATAAATTCTTCACGCAGATCCACCACGTGACACTCAGAGGCACCGGACTGCAGGGCTTTTTGCTCCACGCCTTCCAGATCGCTGCGCTCCTGGCCGATGTCCGCCACGAACGCCACCACTTCGCAGCCGCCGTAGTTCTCTTTCAGCCATGGAATGATGGCCGAGGTATCCAGGCCGCCGGAGTACGCCAGAACGATTTTTTTGATGCCTTGGTTTTGCATGGTCTATTCCTTTTTAATTCTATATTTAAGCGAGGATCCGGGTGCCAATCGACACGCCGTTAAACAGAGCGGGAAGCTGATCGGCATGGCGCCAGCTGGCGATATCCACCGGGCGGCCGAGGGTGCGGGCGGCATCAAGCGCCGCATTCACCTTCACCACCATACCATCGGTGATGATGCCCTGGGCAATCAGTTGTTCCGCTTTTTGCGCCGTCATTTCCGCGATGCGCTGCCCTTTGCCGTCAAGGATGCCGCTGACATCCGACAGCAGGATCAAATCCGCACCCAGGGTAGCGGCCAGCGCCGTCGCCGCCTGATCGGCGTTCACATTCATGAGCTGCCCGTCGGCGGTGATGCCGATGGAGCTGATCACCGGCAAATAGCCGGCGCCCAGCAGGGTATTGACCAGCGCCGGCGAACCCGGCTGCGCGTGGCCTACGTGGCCCAACGCCGGGTCGAGTTGCGTTACGGACACGCTGCCGCCGTCCGCCAGGCTCAGGCCGACCGCGTTAATCTGGTGCTTGATGGCCCACGCCAGCAGCGTTTTGTTGGCGGTGCCGGCCAGCGCGCCGGTAATGATGTCGATCTGATCGGCCGGGGTCACCCGCAGGCCGTTCTTCTTCACCACCGGCAGGGACAGCTGTTTCATCAGCTCATCCACCACGCAGCCGCCGCCGTGCACGATAATCAGCGGGCGCTGCTGCTGCTGGCGATAGCTGTCCAGCGCGGTAAACAGACGCTCCAGCGCTTCTTCACTGTCTAATAACACGCCACCTAACTTGATAATTAACGGGTTCATCGCTGTTTACTCACGCTGGTTTAAAGAAGTGACTGGGTTTCAGGGAAACCGAAACGAATATTCAGGCATTGCACCGCCTGAGCGGCTGCGCCTTTCAGCAGATTGTCTTCCGCCGCTACGGCGATCAGGTGCTCGCCCTGTACCGCAAAACCGATGTCGCAGAACGGCGAACCCACCACCGCTTTCAGCGCCGGCACGCCCTGGTCGTACAGCCGCACCAGCGGTTTGTCGTCATAGGCGGCATGATAGGCGGCGGCCACCTCCTGCGCGGTCACGCCGGCTTTCAGACGGCAGGTGATGGTTTCGAGAATACCACGCGGGAAGTTACCCAAATGTGGCGTAAAGATGACCGGCACGCCCAGATGCGCCACGATTTCCGGGTGGTGGCGGTGGTTGAAAATACCGTACGGCTGCAGGCTCACTTCGCAGAAGCTGGTGGTGACGCTGGCCTTGCGCCCGGCGCCGCTGACGCCGCTGGTGGCGTTGATCACCGGCCACTGATCGGGATTCAGCAGCTGCTTTTCAATCAGCGGCTTCAGCGCCAGCTGCGCCGCCGTCGGGTAGCAGCCCGGCACGGCGATCAGCTGCGCCCGTTTGATCCGCTCGCTCTGCCATTCGGCCAGGCCGTACACCGCCTGCTCCAGCAGATCGTCGTGCTGGTGTTCGAAACCGTAGTATTGGCTGTAGAAAGCGGCGTCCCGCACGCGGAAGGCGCCGGAGAGATCAAACACCACGCAGCCCGCCGCCAGAAAGGCCGGCGCGATATCGTGGCTGACTTCATGGGCGGTGGCGAGGAACACCACGTCGATGCCCTTGGCCGCTTCGGCAACGTCCACCAGCGGCCGCAGCGGCAGATCGACGATGCCTTTCAACTGGGGATGCAGATCGGAAAGCAATTTTCCTGCATCTGCACTTTGCGCTGAAACCGCTAAAGCGGTTATGTTCATGTGTGGGTGGCGATTAAGGTAGGCCGTGAGCTCCGCTCCGGCGTAACCGCTGGCACCAACAATCAGCGTATTCAACATGTGGCCGTTCACCTTCTTGACTGACGTGTGGTCGTATTCGACTCAGGTAACAGGGCTCGCCAGCGTTGTTGCGCCGTCCACCCACGAGGTCGAGCGTTGATGTTTTTATAAACATCCGGGTATCGGGTTCCCTTACGCTCCAGCTTATTGTATTTTTATTCAAAATAAATGCATGAATATTGATACTACCCTAACCAAAGGCTGTCAACAGTGAAGATGAAATTACCTCCATTTATTGAGCTGTACCGGGCGTTGATCGCCACTCCGTCGATCAGCGCCACCGACGGCGCCCTCGATCAGAGTAATGAAGCATTAATCAACTTGCTGGCCGAATGGTTTGCCGATTTGGGTTTTCGCGTCGACGTACAGCCGGTGCCGGATACCCGCAACAAGTTCAACCTGCTGGCCAGCATTGGCGAAGGCAGCGGCGGCCTGCTGCTGGCGGGCCATACCGATACCGTGCCCTATGACGAAGGCCGCTGGACGCGCGATCCCTTTACCCTGACCGAACACGACAACAAGCTGTACGGCCTGGGTACCGCCGACATGAAAGGCTTCTTCGCCTTTATTCTCGACGCGGTGCGCGACATCGACGCCGGCAAGCTGACCAAGCCGCTGTACATTCTGGCCACCGCAGATGAAGAAACGACGATGGCCGGCGCACGTTATTTCGCCGCCTCCACCGCCATTCGTCCCGACTTCGCCATCATCGGCGAGCCGACCTCGCTGCAGCCGGTGCGCGCGCACAAGGGCCATATCGCCAACGCCATTCGCATCGTCGGCCAATCCGGCCACTCCAGCGATCCGGCGCGCGGCGTCAACGCCATCGATCTGATGCACGAATCCATCGGCCAACTGATCGAGCTGCGCAAAACGCTGCAGGAACGCTACAACAACCCGGCGTTCGCCGTGCCTTACCCGACCATGAACTTCGGCCATATCAGCGGCGGCGACGCGGCCAACCGCATCTGCGCCTGCTGCGAACTGCATCTGGATATCCGCCCGCTGCCCGGCATGACGCTCGACAACATCAACGAGCTGATGCACCAGGCGCTGGAGCCGGTAAGCCAGCGTTGGCCGGGCCGTTTGACCATCGAAGAGCTGCACGCCTCGGTGCCGGGCTATGAATGCCCGACCGACCACCGCATGGTGGCGGTGATTGAGGAACTGCTGGGCACCCGCACCCAGGTGGTCAACTACTGCACCGAAGCGCCGTTCGTTCAACAGGTGTGCCCGACGCTGGTGCTGGGCCCCGGTTCCATCGATCAGGCGCATCAGCCGGATGAATATATTGATACCGCGTTTATCGAGCCGACGCGCAAACTGTTGGGGCAGCTGGTCGATCATTTTTGCCGGCGCTAAACCTGACAATAAGTAGGGGAATGCCTTATCATTCCCCTACCTCAAAATAAGTATAAACAGGCTGAAATAAGCCAGACTGATAACCGGCGCTCCGTAATTAAATTTCAGAAAATGCGCCGATTTTGATGTTTTTTTGCTAAAAATAGTGTCAATTGACGATTGGACAGGAAAGTGGTGCGATGAAACAGGCGGTCCGCGCCTGACGCGTGAAATTTACTTACAAGATAAAAATCATACAGAATTGGGTCAGGGGTTATATGAACGAACAATATTCGGCAATGCGAAGTAATGTCAGTATGCTCGGCAAATTGCTCGGCGATACCATCAAAGAAGCGCTGGGCGAGCATATTCTCGATCGCGTTGAAACTATCCGTAAGCTTTCCAAATCTTCACGCGCCGGCAACGAAGCGCACCGCCAGGAGCTGCTCTCCACGCTGCAAAACCTGTCCAACGACGAGCTGTTGCCGGTGGCGCGCGCGTTCAGTCAGTTCCTTAATCTGACCAACGTGGCCGAGCAATACCACAGCATTTCCCCCAATGGCGAAGCCGCCAGCAACCCGGAAGCGCTGGCGCAGCTGTTTACCCGGCTGAAAGACAAGAAGCTCAGCACCAAAGAGCTGCAAAACGCCGTGTCCCAGCTTTCCATCGAGCTGGTGTTGACCGCGCACCCAACGGAAATCACCCGCCGCACCCTGATCCACAAGCTGGTGGAGGTCAATACCTGCCTCAGCCAGCTCGACCACAACGACCTGGCCGACTACGAGCGCAACAAGATCATGCGCCGTCTGCGCCAGTTGGTGGCGCAGTCCTGGCACACCGACGAGATCCGCAAGTACCGCCCTTCACCGATTGACGAAGCCAAATGGGGCTTTGCGGTGGTGGAAAACAGCCTGTGGGAGGGCGTGCCGGCCTTTCTGCGCGAGTTCAACGAACAGCTGGAAAACTCCATCGACTACAGCCTGCCGGTAGAAGCGGTGCCGGTGCGCTTCACCTCGTGGATGGGCGGCGATCGCGACGGCAACCCGAACGTGACCGCCGAAATCACCCGCCACGTGCTGCTGCTCAGCCGCTGGAAGGCCTGCGATCTGTTCACCCGCGATATTCAGGTGCTGGTGTCTGAACTGTCGATGACCGAATGCACCCCGGAACTGCGCGCACTCGCCGGCGGCGATGAGGTGCAGGAACCCTATCGCGAGATCATGAAGCAGCTGCGCAGCCAGCTGACCAGCACTCAGGCCTACCTGGAAGGCCGCCTGAAGGGCGAACGCGTCCTGAAGCCGCACGACCTGCTGGTGAGCAACGAACAGCTGTGGGAACCGCTGTACGCCTGCTATCAGTCGCTGCAGGCCTGCGGCATGAGCATCATCGCCAACGGTCAGTTGCTGGATACCCTGCGCCGCGTGCGCTGCTTCGGCGTGCCGCTGGTGCGCATCGACGTGCGTCAGGAAAGCACTCGCCATACCGAAGCCATCGCCGAACTGACCCGCTATCTGGGGTTGGGCGACTATGAAAGCTGGTCGGAAGCCGACAAACAGGCGTTCCTGATCCGCGAACTGAACTCCAAACGCCCGCTGGTGCCGCTGAAATGGGAACCGAGCGCCGATACGCAGGAAGTGCTGGAAACCTGCCGGGTGATCGCCGAAGCGCCGCAGGGTTCGATCGCCGCCTACGTGATTTCGATGGCGCGCACCCCTTCCGACGTGCTGGCGGTGCATCTGCTGCTGAAAGAGGCCGGCTGCCCGTTCGCGCTGCCGGTCGCCCCGCTGTTCGAAACCCTCGACGACCTGAACAACGCCGACGACGTGATGACCCAGTTGCTGAACATCGACTGGTACCGCGGCTTCATTCAGGGCAAGCAGATGGTGATGATCGGCTATTCCGACTCGGCGAAAGACGCCGGCGTGATGGCGGCCTCCTGGGCGCAGTACCGCGCGCAGGACGCGCTGATCAAAACCTGCGAAAAGGCCGGGGTGGCGCTGACGCTGTTCCATGGCCGTGGCGGCTCCATCGGCCGCGGCGGCGCGCCGGCGCATGCGGCGCTGCTGTCGCAGCCGCCGGGCAGCCTGAAAGGCGGCCTGCGCGTCACCGAACAGGGCGAGATGATCCGCTTCAAGTTCGGCCTGCCGGAGGTCACCATCAGCAGCCTGGCGCTGTATGCCGGCGCCATCCTGGAGGCCAACCTGCTGCCGCCGCCGGAGCCGAAGAAAGAGTGGCGCACGCTGATGGACGAACTGTCTGACACCTCGTGCCGGATGTACCGCGGCTACGTGCGCGAGAACCCGGACTTCGTGCCCTACTTCCGCGCCGCCACGCCGGAGCTGGAGCTGGGCAAACTGCCGCTGGGTTCGCGCCCGGCCAAGCGCAAGCCGAACGGCGGCGTAGAAAGCCTGCGCGCCATCCCGTGGATCTTCGCCTGGACGCAGAACCGCCTGATGTTGCCGGCCTGGCTGGGCGCCGGCGCCGGCCTGCAGGAAGCGGTGAAAGCCGGCAAGCAGCACCAGCTGGAAACCATGTGCCGCGACTGGCCGTTCTTCTCCACCCGCATCGCCATGCTGGAAATGGTGTTCGCCAAGGCCGACCTGTGGCTGGCGGAATACTACGATCAGCGCCTGGTGGACAAATCGCTGTGGCCGCTGGGCCAGCAGCTGCGCGATCAGCTGGAAAGCGACATCAAGGTGGTGCTGACCATCGCCAACGACGCGCACCTGATGGAAGACCTGCCGTGGATCGCCGAATCCATCGCGCTGCGCAACGTCTACACCGATCCGCTGAACGTGCTGCAGGCCGAGCTGCTGCACCGCTCGCGCCAGCAAGCGCATCCGGACGCCCGCGTTGAGCAGGCATTGATGGTCACCATCGCCGGCGTCGCCGCCGGGATGCGCAACACCGGCTAGGCCGCACGATACGGCGCCTGCTCACCGGGGGCCGTTTCTTATCAAACAAAAAGGGCGCTGTGGTTATGAACTGACCCCCAGAAGTTGGACGGTGTAAATTCACGCAGCCTTCGAGGCCTGAGTTCGGTATTCCACCGGACTCAGGCCTTTCAGTTTCTGCCTGATGCGATGGTAGTTGTAGTAATCAATGTAGGCGTCTATCTCCTGCGCCAAGTGTTCCACACTATCAAAGCGCTGCAAGTAATACAGCTCCGCTTTCAGATGACCGAAGAAGTTCTCCATTACCGCATTGTCCAGGCAATTTCCCTTGCGAGACATGCTCTGCTTTACCCCGTTAACCCGCAACGCATGCTGGTAAGCCGCCATCTGATAGTGCCAACCCTGGTCACTGTGCAACAGTAACTGCTCACCCGGTTTTATCCTGCACACCGCCTTGTCCAGCATCTTTTTAACCAGCCTAAACTCTGCCCGGCGTGCCACTTCATAAGCGATGATTTCACCGTTGTACAAGTCAAGCACCGGTGATAAATACAGCTTATCCTCACCAACCCGGAACTCCGTTACATCCGTCACCCACTTTTGATTGGGGCACTGAGCGGTAAAATTACGCTGCAGGAGATTGGGAGCCACCTTGCCTGCATTTCCTTTGTATGAACGGTACTTTTTACGGCGAACCGGTGACTTCAGCTGCAACTCTGTCATCAGCTTTTGCACGGTTTTATGATTTAAAACGTATCCTTCCTTTCGCATTGCGCAGGTTACGCGACGATAGCCGTAACGGCCTTTATGTATGTTAAAGACCTCGGTTATCCGTTGTTTAGCCTCACGGTATTTATCCGGCACTCGACTGACTTTACAGCAATAATAATACGTACTGCGCGCCAGCCCACCGGCATGCAACAGCATGTCTAAACGGTGTTTTTGCCTTAATGCCGTGACTATTTTTGCCCTTTCCGCCGTGCCCGGGCATCGTTTTCCTGCATCAAGGCTCTCAACTTTTTTATGTAGTCATTCTGCGCGCGTAAAAACTCGATTTCCTCCCGCATCTCTTCGGGGGTCAGTTCATCCGGCGACTTGCCGGCATGGGGGGTTTTGGGATGCTGATACATTCGGCGACCACGCTGATTCAGGTTGAGGGCTTCGGCCCCATTCTCCTGATAAAGCTTAACCCAGTGTTCCAGCGTCGTGTATGAGGGGATGTCGAATTTGGCGGCGACGCTGGCTAAAGAAAGGGGATTGGCGCGGGCAAACTCGACAACGGCGAGCTTAAATTCGGGCGTGTACTGCCGCTGACGCCCGGATTGTAGCCCTGCCTCACCATGGTGCTGATAGGCGGCAATCCAGCGGCGAAGCTGAACATGAGCAACGGAAAATTTTTTCGCGGTCTGCCTTTGGCTGCCGAACCCGGCGAGATAGTACCGGACCGCCTCGAGCTTGAATGGGAGCGAATATTTCATAAAAACTGCACCTCCGAATGTCAGATGGATATCCAACATTTGGGGTGCAGTTCATTACACAGCGCCCTTTTCACGATCCGTCAATATAATCAGGCGGCCGCCACCGGCCGCACGCCCAGGGTGTGGCAGATCGCATAGCTCATCTCGGCGCGGTTCAGCGTGTAGAAGTGGAAATCCTTCACCCCTTCGCGGCTGAGGATCTTCACCATGTCCATGGCGATATTGGCGCCGACCATCTTGCGGGTTTCCGCATCGTCGTCCAGCCCTGCAAACATGCTGGTCATCCAGCTCGGCACCCGCACGTTGGTCATGGTGGCGAAGCGCTGCAGCTGCTTGAAGTTAGACACCGGCAGAATGCCCGGTACGATTTCCACGTCGATGCCGGCGGCCACGCAGCGGTCACGGAAGCGCAGGTAGCTCTCCACGTCGAAAAAGAACTGGGTGATGGCGCGATTGGCGCCGGCGTCGATTTTACGCTTCAGGTTGATCAGGTCAGCCTGGGCGCTTTTTGCCTCCGGATGCACTTCCGGATAAGCGGCAACCGAGATATCGAAATCACCCACGTCTTTCAGCAACGTCACCAGATCGGTGGCGTACATTTCGGGCTTGCCGCCGCCCGGCGGCAAATCGCCGCGCAGCGCCACGATATGGCGGATGCCGCTGTTCCAGTAATCGGTGGCGATATCGCGCAGCTGCGCCGGGCTGGCGTCGATGCAGGTCAGGTGCGGCGCCGCCTCAAGGCCGGTACGGTCCTTGATCCCCTTGATGATGCTGTGGGTGCGGTCGCGCTCGCCGGAATTGGCGCCGTAGGTCACGGAAACGAATTTGGGTTTGAGGCTGCTCAGACGATCGATCGACTGCCACAAGGTATCTTCCATCTCGCTGGTGCGCGGCGGAAAGAACTCGAATGATACGTTAATCTGGCCGTTTAACTCCGCCAGACTCTGATTCAGCGCTTCCCGCTGGTTTGCGTGGAAAAAACTCATACCCTGCCCGCCTCTTGTCGATCACTGTTTTATTTCATTTTAATAAGCGTCTATACGTTTAGACGTCTAGATAGAAAATGCCGTATGTTGGCTAAAGAGTCAACAGGAAAGTGAGGGTAATAAGATGATTAATCCTCACCCGTTAAGAGAAAGAGTTTCATGATGTCGGCGCAGGTAATTATGGCAGGAAAAACGAAGGGGCGCGGCGAGGCGCGCCCCAGAGAGAATTAAAGCAGCTGCGCCAAACGGTTAAGATCCGACTGGATCGCGCCGGCGGTCACGTCGCGGCCGGCGCCCGGCCCACGGATCACCAGCGGGTTGTCGCGATACCAGCGGCTGTCGATGGCGAACACGTTGTCGCACGGCAGCAGCGAAGCCAGCGGATGCTCGGGACGCACCGCCTCCACGCCGACCCGCGCCTTGCCGTTGGCGTCGAAGCGCGCCACGTGGCGCAGCACCAACCCCATTTCACTGGCGGCCTCAAAGCGTTGCTGCATCTGCTGGTTCAGCGCATCGCCGTTCTCGAAGAACTGATCGACGGAGCCCTGCTCACAGCCCGCCGGCACCAGCGACTCGACCCGCACCTGATTCGGTTCGATGTCATAGCCCGCTTCGCGCGCCAGGATCACCAGCTTGCGCATCACGTCCTGGCCGGACAGATCGACCCGCGGATCCGGTTCGGTCAACCCCTGCTGCCAGGCCTGATCCACCAGCTCGGTGAACGGCACCGTGCCGTCGTACTGCAGGAACAGCCAGGACAGCGTGCCGGAGAAAATGCCGCTGATCGCCAGAATGCTGTCGCCGCTGTCGCGCAGATCGCGCACCGTGTGGTTGACCGGCAGGCCGGCGCCGACGGTGGCGTTATACAGCCAGTGGCGGCCGGTTTTGGCGAAGGCGTCGCGGATTTGGCGATAGGTGTCGCCGCACGATGCCCCGGCCAATTTGTTGGCGCTGATAACGTGGAAACCGTAGCTGGCGAAATCCAGATACTGCTCGGCCAGGTTTTCGCTGGCGGTAACGTCGAGCACCACCAGATCGTCAAACGGGTGCGCGCGCATCCACAGGAACAGCGACTCTTCGTCCAGCTCCTGCGCCTCTTCCTCAAAGAACGCCAGCGCGCGGCTGGCGTCCAGCCCGTCGTAGTCCAGCAGGCTGCGGCGGCTGTCCACCACCCCCGCCAGGCTGAACTCGAAGCCGCTGCGGGCGGAAATGTTTTTTTGCTCGCGGGCGAACAGCTCCAGCCAGCGCGAGCCGATGTTGCCCTTGCCGAACAGCACCAGGCCGATGCGTTTTTCCGCGCGGAACAGGCTCTGGTGCAGCCCCTGGATCAACAGCGCGGTCGGGCCCTGACGCAGCACCGCCACCAGGCTGATGCCGTCTTCCGCCTGCCAGATAAACTCTACCGGCTGATCTTTCAGCTGCTGATAGAAACGGTGACTGTGCAACGGATTCTTGCACACCCCCGCTCCCACCAGCGCCACCAGCGCCAGGCCTTCACGCAGCTGCAGCTCGCCCGGCAACGCCGCGCCCTGCAGGATGCGCAGCGCGCTGTTGGCCACTTCGGAGGTGTAGCACAGCTGCACCAGGCTGCGATCGGGGTGAACGCCCACCGCCAACGGTTTGATCTGCGCGCGTTTCAGCACCAGATCCAACTCTTTTTGCGCCAGCTTGAAATCATGCTGGCCGGCCACGCGCAGTTCGATCAGGCAAACGTCGTCATGACTGGTGACAATCTTGGCGCCGGTGCCGGAAGCCAGCACGCGCTCGATGCGCGTCGAACCCTGTTCCGGCTGATAGCTGCAGCGCAGCTGAAGATCGATATCGCTGCCGGAAACCGGCTGCAGGGTGCGGGTGTGCAACACCGGCGCCGCCAGGCGCGCCAGTTCGCTGGCCTCGTCCAGCCGCAGCAGCGGCAGCAGGCAGGCGTCCTTCACCTTGCGCGGGTCGGCGCTGTATACCCCGGCCACGTCGCTCCAGATGGTTACGCGCTCAGCGCCGGCCAAGGCGCCGATCTGGGTCGCGGAATAGTCGCTGCCGTTACGCCCCAACAGCACGGTTTCTCCGGCGTCGTTGCGTGAAATAAAGCCGGTCACCACCAGGCGCTTGCCCGGGTGCTGAGCCAGCAGCTGTTGCAACAGCGGGTAAGAACGGCCTTCGTCCACCTGCGGCTGCGCGGCGCGCTCCGCACGCAGGAAGTCACGCGCATCAAGCCAGGCCGCCTGCATATCCAGCTGATTGAGCACCGCCGCCATCAGCCGCGCCGACCAAATCTCGCCGTGCCCCACCACTTCGGCGTAGCAAACGTCGTCGACCTTGTCGTCCAGCAATACCGCCAGGCGCTCCAGATCCTGAATGAACCGGGCGATCAGCGGCTCCGCGCTCTCCGGCGGCAGCAGGCCGCCGATCAATTCGCTGTGATAACGGCGCAGCGCTTGCTGCACCTGATGCGCAGAGAGGCGATCGCTCTGACTGAGCTTCAGCCAGCTGATCAATTGGTTGGTGGTGCTGCCGGCGGCCGACACCACCATCATGTCGCCCGGCTGGCTATATTCGGCCATGATCCCGGCCACGCGCAGATAACACTTCGCGTCCGCCAGGCTGCTGCCGCCAAACTTGTGCAGTTGACGCCCGCTCACCGGCCCTGCTACCGCAATTGCATTCATGCTTACCTCGTTGCCGCCGCCTGGAAAGCGCGTTCCAGATCGGCAATCAAATCTTCACTGTCTTCAATACCCACGGAAATGCGCAGCAGGCTCTCGGAGATGCCGGCCGCCGCCCGCGCTTCCGCCGCCATACCGGCGTGGGTCATGGTCGCCGCATGCGAGATCAGGCTTTCTACGCCGCCCAACGATTCTGCCAGAGTAAACAGCTCAAGGGCAGAGAGAAAACGGCGCAGTACCGCTTCATCGCCGTCCAGTTCAAAGCTCAGCATCGCGCCGAAGCCACGCTGCTGCCGACGGGCAATCTCATGCCCCGGGTTTTCCGGCAGAGAAGGATGATACAGCTTTTTCACCAGCGGTTGCTGCTGTAAATAACTGACAATCGCCTCGGCGTTTTGTTGCGCCGCCTTGATGCGCGGCGACAGGGTGCGCATGCCGCGCAGCAGCAGATAGCTGTCGAACGCGCCGCCGGTCACGCCAATATTGTTCGCCCACCAGGCCAGCTCGACCGCCAGCGCCGGATCTTTGGCAACCACCGCGCCGGCCACCACGTCCGAGTGGCCGTTAAGGTATTTGGTACAGGAATGGACCACCAGATCGGCACCCAGTTCGATCGGCTGCTGCAGCGCCGGGCTGAGGAAGGTGTTGTCCACCACCGTCAGCGCACCGGCGGCGTGCGCGGCGCGACAGATGGCGGCAATGTCCACCACCCTCAGCAGCGGGTTGCTGGGGCTTTCGATCAGCACCAGCTTGGGTTTTTGCGCCAATGCCTGCCGCAGCGCTTCTTCATTCCCCTGATCGACGAACAGCACCCGGTAGGCGCCGCGCTTGCTCAGGCTGTCGAATAAACGGTAGCTGCCGCCGTAGCAGTCGTGCGGCGCCACCAGCAGATCGCCGGGCTGCAGAAAGACGGTGGTCACCAGGTGGATAGCCGACATCCCGCTGCCGGTCATCACCGCGCCGGCACCGCCTTCCAGCTCCGCCAAGGCGCGTTGCACCACGTCGCGCGTCGGGTTGCCGCGGCGCGAATAGTCATGGGCTCGGGGTTGGTTGAAGTCGGTAAAGTTATAGGTGCTGGACAGATGGATCGGCGGGACAACGCAGCCGTACTGTTCGTCGTCGTTCAGGCCGCTGCGTACGGCAATCGTGGCTGGTTTACGCGTCATAGGGTCGCTCGGCTCTCGGGATGTCGGTGAATGAGGCCTAAAGATTAATCGCATCGAGTATAGACGTCAATACATCTGGACATCTAAACTTCTTTGCGTATAGATTGAGCAAAGCCGCAATACCCGCTAAAATTATGCCAGTTTGACATGACGATAAGATGTTAACCGAAAATGCATAGGCGGAGCCTATCGAACCTCGGCATTCAGTGACCCTGGTCGCGTAAAATTGACATTTATTTAGTGAGAACAGTGAAGATCGGGCATAATTGGCCGGTTTTTAGAATTTTGTAATTTTTCTGACAAATTTAAGGTGTCCCATGGCTGAGTGGAACGGCGAGTATGTCAGCCCTTACGCTGAACACGGTAAAAAAAGCGAGCAAGTAAAAAAAATCACGGTATCCATTCCGCTGAAGGTCCTGAAAATCCTCACCGACGAACGGACCCGTCGCCAGGTGAACAACCTGCGCCACGCCACCAACAGCGAATTGCTGTGCGAAGCGTTCCTGCATGCCTTTACCGGCCAGCCGCTGCCGAACGATGAAGACCTGCGCAAAGAACGCAGCGACGAGATCCCGGAAGCCGCAAAGCTGCTGATGCGCGAACTGGGTGTCGATCCCGATACCTGGGAATATTAAGCGCCGGCCTGCGAACGCAGGCGGCAGAAACGAAAAAAGGCGCCGAAGGCGCCTTTTTCATCTGACGATAAGAAATCTTATTTCTTAGCGCCTGGTACGCTGAAGCGCTTGTTGAAGCGGTCAACGCGGCCACCGGTAGCAACGTCACGCTGCTTGCCGGTGTAGAACGGGTGGCATGCGCCACAAACGTCCAGGTTCAGATCGTGACCCACGGTAGAGCGGATTTTGATCACGTTACCGCAAGAGCAGTTAGCAGTAACTTCGTCGTATTTTGGGTGGATACCTTGTTTCATGGGAAACCTCAGTTAAGGCCGTGTCGCTATCCAGCCCTGTTTCGCCAGACACCACACGTGGTTGATAATAGAATTTGGTATCGAATTATACCAAAGGCGGCAAATTATACAGAATTAAAAGTGCCGCGCAATCGGAACCGTACATTTGCCGGCGCGCCGTGTAAACTGATGGCCTCTTTTTTTCACTCTGGATGACCCCATGCCCGTTGTTCACGTTGCTTTGCCGGTACCCCTCGCCCGCACCTTCGACTATCTGCTGCCGCCTGGCCCGCAGCCGGTGGCCGGCGCGCGCGTTTGCGTGCCCTGGGGCAAGCAGCGGGCGATCGGCATCGTCACCGGCTGCAGCGAAACCAGCGAGCTGCCGCTGGAGAAGCTGAAACCCATCGACAGCGTTCTCGACCACGCCTCGCTGTTCTCTCCCAGCCTGTGGCGAATCCTGCGCTGGGCCAGCGATTACTACCATTACCCGATCGGCGAAGTGCTGTTTCACGCGCTGCCTATCCTGCTGCGGCAGGGCAAACCGGCCGAAGCCGCGCCGCTGTGGCAGTGGTTCGCCACCGAACAGGGCCGCGCCACGCCGCCGGAAAGCCTGAAGCGCGCGCCCAAGCAGCAGCAGGCGCTGGCGGCGTTGCTGCAGCGCCCGGTCTATCGTCATCAGGTCAGCCAGCTCGAGCTGACCGAGAGCGCCCTGCAGGCGCTGCGCACCAAAGGGTTGATCGACCTGCGCTCGCAGGTCGCCGCCACCCAGGACTGGCGCCCCCATTTCGCCGTGCTGGGGGAACGGCTGCGGCTGAACACCGAGCAGGCCACCGCGGTGGGGGCGATCAGAAGCGAGGACGAGCAGTTCGCCGCCTGGCTGCTGGCCGGGGTGACCGGCTCCGGCAAGACCGAGGTCTACCTCAGCGTGCTGGAGAACATCCTGGCCAAGGGGCGGCAGGCGCTGGTGCTGGTGCCGGAAATCGGCCTGACGCCGCAGACCATCGCCCGTTTCCGCGAACGCTTTAACGCGCCGGTGGACGTGCTGCACTCCGGGCTGAACGACAGCGAACGGCTGGCGGTATGGCTGCGCGCGCGCAGCGGCGAGGCCGCCATCGTTATCGGCACCCGCTCGGCGCTGTTCACCCCGTTCCAGCGGCTGGGCGTGATCATCATCGACGAAGAACACGACAGCTCTTATAAACAGCAGGAAGGCTGGCGCTATCACGCCCGCGATCTGGCGGTGTTCCGCGCCCGGGAAGAAAACATCCCGATGGTGATGGGGTCCGCCACCCCGGCGCTGGAAACGCTGCACAACGTGCAGTTGGGCAAATACCGCCAGCTGAAACTCACCCAGCGCGCCGGCAACGCCAAGCCGGCGGCGCAGCACCTGATCGATCTGAAAGGCCTGCCGCTGAAGGTCGGCCTGTCGCAGCCGCTGCTGAAAAGCATGCAGCACCATCTGAAGGCCGGCAATCAGGTGATGCTGTTCCTCAACCGCCGCGGTTACGCCCCGGCGCTGCTGTGCCACGAGTGCGGCTGGATCGCCGAATGCCAGCGCTGCGACCATTACTACACCTTCCACCAGAATCAGCGCCAGCTGCGCTGCCACCACTGCGACAGCCAGCGGCCGGTGCCGCACCAGTGCCCGCAGTGCGGCTCCACGCACCTGGTCTCGGTCGGCGTCGGCACCGAGCAGTTGGAAAACGAACTGGCGCCGCTGTTTCCCGACACCCCGATCACCCGCATCGATCGGGACACCACCAGCCGCAAGGGCTCGCTGGAACAACATCTGGCGGATATCCACCGCGGCGAATCGCGCATTCTGATCGGCACCCAGATGCTGGCGAAGGGTCACCACTTCCCGGACGTCACGCTGGTGGCGCTGCTGGACGTCGACGGCGCGCTGTTCTCCGCCGACTTCCGCTCCGCCGAACGCTTCGCCCAGCTGTATACCCAGGTCTCCGGGCGCGCCGGGCGGGCGGGCAAGCAGGGCGAGGTGCTGTTGCAAACCCACCACCCTGAGCATCCGTTGCTGCAAATTTTGCTGCAACAGGGTTACGACGCCTTCGCCGCGCAGACCCTGGCGGAGCGCAACAGCGTATTCCTGCCGCCCTACACCAGCCACATTATCGTGCGTTCGGAAGATCATGATAATCAGCAGGCGCCGCTGTTCCTGCAGCAGCTGCGCAACCTGCTGGAGGCCAGCCCGCTGAAGGACGACGCGCTGTGGGTGATGGGGCCGGTGCCGGCGCTGCAGTCCAAACGCGGCGGCCGCTTCCGCTGGCAGCTGCTGCTGCAGCATCCTTCCCGGCGGGTGTTGCAACAGTTAATGAAGAGCTCGCTGCCGTTGATCGGCACCCTGCCGCAGGCGCGGAAGGTGAAGTGGACCCTGGACGTCGATCCGATAGACAGTTGATCCCAGAAAAGTCTGATTCAGTTGCCTTGAGGCAAACGTTTACCCTTGAAATTGCGAGCGAACGCTAAAAAACCTTCTCAAGTCACATTTTTTATGCAAATTAGGTAACAAAGGCGGGACATATTCTGTTTAGAATGTCTGCCAAGAGAAATTTTGTCGCCGAAAGTCGCGGCGTACAGAAAGGCTCAAGCGCGGATGACGAGAAATGATAACAACACCCTCACCGCACGCCGAAAATTGTGAGCAAACTGCAGTAGTCGCGTTGGCATGGGGCTGACGCAAGGAGAAAGGCGTTGGAACACAAGAAAGATTTATCCATGGCGACCATGAAAGACGTCGCCGAAATGGCGGGCGTTTCAACGGCTACAGTATCGCGCGCGCTGATGAACCCGGAAAAGGTGTCAACGCCGACGCGTCAGAAAGTGGAACAGGCCGTCCTGGCCGTGGGTTATTCTCCTCATGCCCTGTCACGCAATATCAAGCGCAATGAATCTCGCACCATCCTGGTGATCGTTCCCGACATCTGCGATCCGTTTTTCGCCGATGTGATCCAGGGGATCGAGCAGACCGCCGCGCAGCAGGGCTATCTGGTGCTGATCGGCGACTGCGCGCAGCAAAATCAGCAGGAGCGCACCTTCGTCAATCTGATCATCACCAAACAGATCGACGGCATGCTGCTGCTGGGCTCCAACCTGCCGTTCGACGCCAGCAAGGAAGAGCAGCGCAATCTGCCGCCGATGGTGATGGCCAACGAGTTCGCCCCCGAGCTGGAACTGCCGACGGTGCATATCGATAACCTGACCGCCGCCTTCGAGGCCGTGCATTATTTACACCAGCTGGGCCACAAGCAGATCGCCTGTGTCGCCGGGCCGGAACAGATGCCGCTGAGCCATTATCGGCTGCAAGGTTACATTCAGGCGCTACGTCGTAATGGCATTAGCGTCGAAAGCAGCTATATTACCCGGGGTGATTTTACTTACGAAGCCGGCGCTCAGGCGCTGGCGGCGTTGATGGCTCAGCCTAAACCGCCTACGGCCGTCTTCTGCCACAGCGACGTAATGGCGATCGGCGTGCTGTCGCAGGCGAAAAAAATGGGCCTGCGGGTACCGCAGGATCTGTCGATAGTGGGTTTCGACGACATCAAGCTGGCGCAGTATTGCGATCCGCCGTTAACCACGGTGGCTCAGCCGCGCTACGAGATTGGCCAGCAGGCGATGCTGCTGCTGTTAGAGCAGTTGCATGGGCACACGGTGGCAAGCGGCTCGCGGTTGTTGGACAGCGAGTTGATTATCAGAGGCAGCACGGCTGCCCCTAAACGCTAGTCAAATATTTTAGGGTTCAGTAACATGACGGACTTATCCCCTCATCAGGACACAGCGGAATAATAGTGGCACAAAAAGACTATGTAAGCCGTGGGCGCGCAGCAGGAGCTAAGCGTAAAACCCCCAGCCGTAAAAAACGCAGTTCTCCGAAGGTCTCCAAAACCGTGCTGGCGTTGGCCGCCGCGCTGTTGGTGATCTTTATCGGTGGCCTCTATTTCATCACGCACAATAAGCCGGACGACGCGCCGCTGCTGCCTGCGCATACCAACCGCCCGGGCAACGGGCTGCCGCCGAAGCCGGAAGAGCGCTGGCGCTACATCAAAGAGCTGGAGAACCGCCAGATTGGCGTGCAGACGCCGACCGAACCGACGGCCGGCGGCGAAGTGAACTCCAAAACCCAGCTGACCGCCGAGCAGCGCCAGCTGCTGGAGCAAATGCAGGCCGATATGCAACAGCGCCCGACGCAGCTGAATGAAGTGCCGTACAACGACCCTTCGCAAGCCGCCGCGCGCAGCAATAGCCGCCAGCAGCAGATGCAACAGCAGCAGATGCAACAGCAACAAATTCAGCAACCGCAGGTTCAGCAACCGCAGCAGGTGGCCCAACCGCGCAATCCGTTCAACAGCGGAGCGACAACCGCGCCGGTGCAACAGCATCAGCCGGCGGCTCAGCCAAAACCGGCCGCGCCGCCGCCGACGCAGGTCAAGCAGCCTGAACCCAAGCCGCAGCCTAAGCCGGAAGTGAAGCAGGAAACGGCCAAGCCGGAGTCCAAGCAGAAATGGATGGTGCAGTGCGGTTCGTTCCGCGCTACCGATCAGGCTGAATCCGTGCGCGCGCGCCTGGCGTTTGAAGGCATCGAAAGCCGGATTACCGCCGGCGGCGGTTGGAACCGCGTGGTGCTCGGCCCGTACAGCAGCCGCGCAGCGGCGGACAAAACCCTCTCTCGCCTGAAGGGCGTCGGCATGTCGAGTTGCATTCCCCTCTCCGTTGGGGGTTGAAAAGCGTCAATCCCCCCCATCTATACTCTCAATATGCCTCGTAGCCTCTGCGCAAGCAGAAGCTGCGAGGGCTTCTTTCCGTCTTCAACGAGGGTCTGCTCGTGACAACAATTGTAAGCGTACGCCGCAACGGCCAGGTAGTGATCGGTGGCGATGGCCAGGCTACCCTGGGCAATACGGTGATGAAGGGCAACGTCAAGAAAGTGCGTCGCCTGTATAACGACAAAGTGATTGCCGGTTTCGCCGGCGGCACCGCTGACGCCTTCACGCTGTTTGAGCTGTTTGAGCGCAAGCTGGAAATGCACCAGGGGCATCTGGTGAAAGCCGCCGTCGAGCTGGCGAAAGATTGGCGCACCGACCGCATGCTGCGCAAACTCGAAGCGCTGCTGGCCGTCGCCGATGAAAACTCCTCGCTGATCATCACCGGCAACGGCGACGTGATTCAGCCGGAGAACGATCTGATTGCCATCGGCTCCGGCGGCCCCTACGCCCAGGCAGCCGCCCGCGCGATGTTGGAAAATACCGAGCTGAGCGCCCGCGAAATCGTTGATAAATCTCTCAACATCGCCGGTGACATCTGTATTTACACCAACCATTTCCACACCATTGAAGAATTGCCTTCCAAAGCGTAAGGATCGAATACCATGTCTGAAATGACCCCGCGCGAGATCGTCAGCGAACTGGACAGCTACATCATTGGCCAAAACAAGGCCAAACGCGCTGTCGCCATTGCCCTGCGCAACCGCTGGCGCCGGATGCAGCTCAACGAGATGCTGCGTCACGAAGTGACACCAAAGAACATTCTGATGATCGGCCCGACCGGCGTCGGTAAAACCGAAATCGCCCGCCGTCTGGCGAAGCTGGCCAACGCGCCGTTCATCAAGGTTGAAGCCACCAAGTTCACCGAAGTGGGCTATGTGGGTAAAGAAGTGGACTCCATCATCCGCGACCTGACCGACGCCGCCATCAAAATGGTGCGCATGCAGTCGATCGAGAAAAACCGCACGCGCGCCGAAGAACTGGCCGAAGAGCGCATTCTCGACGTGCTGATCCCGCCGGCCAAGAACAACTGGGGCCAGCCGGAAGAGCATCAGGAGCCATCGGCCGCCCGCCAGGCGTTCCGCAAAAAACTGCGTGAAGGCCAGCTGGACGATAAAGAGATCGAAATCGACCTGGCCGCCGCGCCGATGGGCGTGGAAATCATGGCCCCTCCGGGCATGGAAGAGATGACCAACCAGCTGCAGTCGATGTTCCAGAACCTCGGCGGCCAGAAGCAGAAGCCGCGCAAGCTGAAGATCAAGGAAGCCTTCAAGCTGTTGGTGGAAGAAGAAGCCGCCAAGCTGGTGAACCCGGAAGAGCTGAAAGAGCAGGCGATCGAAGCGGTTGAGCAGCACGGCATCGTGTTTATCGACGAGATCGACAAAATCTGTAAGCGCGGCGGCCAGAGCTCCGGCCCGGACGTCTCGCGCGAAGGCGTGCAGCGCGACCTGCTGCCGCTGGTGGAAGGCTGTACCGTCTCCACCAAGCACGGTATGGTGAAAACCGATCACATCCTGTTCATCGCTTCCGGTGCCTTCCAGACCGCCAACCCGTCGGATCTGATCCCTGAACTGCAGGGCCGTCTGCCGATCCGCGTTGAGCTGCAGGCGCTGACCACCGAAGATTTCGAGCGCATTCTGACCGAGCCGAGCGCGTCGCTGACCGAACAGTACAAAGCGCTGATGGGCACCGAAGGCGTCAATATCGACTTCACCGCCGACGGCATCCGCCGCATCGCCGAAGCAGCATGGCAGGTAAACGAAAGCACCGAAAACATCGGCGCGCGTCGCCTGCACACCGTGCTGGAGCGTCTGATGGAAGATATTTCCTACGATGCGAGTGAAATTAACGGCCAATCCATTACAATTGATGCGGATTACGTGCGTAGTCATCTGGATGAACTGGTTGCGGATGAAGATTTGAGTCGTTTTATCCTATAATCGCTCTATCACTGTCCTGTCAGTCATCTGTGTGGGAGGCCTTGCCTCCCACAATTATTTCCAATGGACACAGCAACTTACTGACAGAAGCGAAACATGAGCTCATCAACCCCCACCACCCCTATCAGCGCCTGGCTGGAAAGTTTACGCCCGCGCACCCTGCCGCTGGCCTTTGCCTCCATCGTGGTCGGCTCGGCCATCGCCGCCTGGCATGGCAGCCTGAAACCCGGCGTAGCGCTGCTGGCGCTGTTGACCGCCGGCCTGCTGCAAATCCTCTCCAATCTGGCTAATGACTATGGCGATGCGGTAAAGGGCAGCGACAAAGAAGACCGCATCGGGCCCTTGCGCGGCATGCAGAAAGGCATGATCACCCAGGCGCAGATGAAACGGGCGCTGGTGCTCACGGTGGTGCTGATCGCCATCGCCGGCGGTTCACTGATCGCCGTCGCCTGCGAGCAGCCCAGCGACGTGGTGGGCTTCCTGGTGCTGGGCGGGCTGTCGATCGTCGCCGCCATTACCTATACCGTCGGCACCAAACCCTACGGCTATCTGGGGCTGGGCGACATTTCGGTGCTGGTGTTCTTCGGCTGGCTGAGCGTGGCCGGCACCTATTATTTGCAGACGCATACCTTCGACAGCGTGGTGATGCTGCCGGCCACCGCCTGCGGGCTGCTGGCGACGGCGGTGCTCAATATCAACAACCTGCGCGATATCGAGAGCGACCGCGAAAACGGTAAGAATACTCTGGCGGTGCGGCTCGGGCCGCAGAAGGCGCGGGTCTACCATGCCCTGCTGTTGGGCGGCGCCGTGCTGTGCTTCGCGCTGTTTACGCTGTTCAACCTGCGCAGCCTGTGGGGCTGGCTGTTCGTGTTGGCGATCCCATTGCTGGTTCGCCATGCGCTGCGCGTGCTGCGCGACCCGACGCCGGTCGGCATGCGCCCGATGCTGGAGCACATGGTGAAGGCGGCGCTGCTGGCCAATCTGCTGTTCGCCATCGGCGTGGCGCTCAGTTAAAAACCGATGATTTTGCCAACGGGGCGAATAAAGGGATATACTGGTTATTCCAGCGGCAAACAGACGTAAAATCCTATGAAATACGATACTTCCGAACTTTGCGACATCTATCATGAAGAGGTGAACGTTGTTGAACCTCTATTCTCCAATTTTGGCGGGCGTACTTCATTTGGCGGGCAGATCACCACGGTGAAATGCTTTGAGGATAACGGCCTGTTGTTCGACCTGCTTGAAGAAAACGGCCGCGGCCGCGTGTTGCTGATCGACGGCGGCGGCTCGGTGCGTCGCGCGCTGATCAACGCCGAACTGGCGCGCCTGGCCACCCAGAACGAATGGGAAGGTATCGTGGTGTACGGTGCGGTGCGCCAGGTGGACGATCTGGAAGAGCTGGACATCGGCATTCAGGCGATGGCGGCGATCCCGGTGGGGGCCATCAGCGAAGGCGTGGGCGAAAGCGATATCCGCGTTAACTTCGGCGGCGTCACCTTCTTCTCCGGCGACCATCTGTATGCCGACAATACCGGCATGATACTTTCCGAGGATCCGCTCGATATCGAGTGATCGTCAGACATGAAAAAGGGCGCCTGAGGCGCCCTTTTCGTTGCTGCGTGGCGGCGTGGAATCAGACTTCTTCCATTTTGCCCAGCAGCGCGCGCAGGCGATCTTGCCATACGTGCTGTTCTTCTTTCAGCTGCTGGTTCTCGCGCACCAGCGACTCGTGGTTGCCGGAGGCAGCCTGAACTTCCTGCGACAGAGCGTTGTTTTTGTCTTTCAGCTCTTCAATTTCCATCTGCAACAAGGTGATGGTATCAATCGCCTGCTGAACTTTTGCTTCCAGTTTCTCAAATACTTCAAATGACATTCTTCAGTCCCCTCATGATAGCAAGGCGTACATCTATAGGTAACGGCCGCAACTCAGGTTGCAACTGCTGCGAATATGCATCGCGCCAAGTGACACGCGTTGTTGTGAAAATAACGCGCCTGTCTCGATAAAACGTTTCTTTCGATAAAAACGATTGTAAGTAGCCTGTCCCCGACTGTCTAGCAACATACCGGCTCATCGCGCAGTCTGTTGCAATTTTCCTGTCGCCACCATCAGTAAAAACTGAAAATGCCGTCGCCTCCCTTCACCGGGTTGTTAACAATCGCCGGGTGAAGCACTGGTCAGATCACACTTTCATGGCTCAGAAAGAACACAGAACGACGCGAATTCGCTCAATTTTATGACGAAGCACACACATTTTGATTTCGCTATTTCTCGTTTATGTTCGTTAACGATAAATTTACATCACGTCCTCATTCGATAATTGGACGAGATGAAAAAAACTGTACCCATAGGCCAGACGGATACCAAAAACCTGAGCCTATAAACCTATAACCGCCGTTTTGCAGGACAACAACATTATGAGCCAAACCACCAGTCCGACATTAAAAGGCCAGTGCATCGCGGAGTTTCTCGGCACCGCGCTGCTGATCTTCTTTGGCGTAGGCTGCGTTGCCGCGCTGAAACTGGCGGGCGCCAGCTTTGGTCAGTGGGAAATCAGCATCATTTGGGGCCTGGGCGTCGCCATGGCCATTTATATGACCGCGGCAATCTCCGGCGCACACCTCAACCCGGCGGTCACCCTGGCCCTGTGGCTGTTCGCCTGCTTCGACGGCCGCAAGGTGCTGCCTTACATCCTGGCGCAAATCGCCGGCGCCTTCTGCGCGGCGGCTCTGGTCTACGGGTTGTACTACAACCTGTTCTTCGACTTCGAAGCGGCGCATCATATGGTGCGCGGCAGCAACGAAAGCCTCGATCTGGCCGGCATCTTCTCGACCTACCCTAATCCGCATATCTCCGTCGGCCAGGCGTTCCTGGTGGAAACGGTGATCACCGCCATCCTGATGTGTCTGATCCTGGCCCTGACCGACGACGGCAACGGCATTCCGCGCGGCCCGCTGGCGCCGCTGCTGATCGGTCTTCTGATTGCGGTCATCGGCGCCTCTATGGGACCATTGACCGGCTTTGCGTTGAACCCGGCGCGCGACTTCGGCCCGAAACTGTTCGCTTACCTGGCCGGCTGGGGCAAAGTGGCCTTCACCGGCGCCCGCGACATCCCGTACTTCCTGGTGCCGATCTTTGGCCCAATCATCGGCGCAGGCCTGGGTGCCTTCGGCTACCGCGCACTGATTGGCCGCCATCTGCCTTGCGACGTCTGCGTAACGGATGAAGAGTCCGCCGCCAAGACCCAGCAGCGCAAAGCGTGATTGGCGCAGTTTTAACCGGTTAACAACAGCAGGACTAAGATCATGACAGTAGAAAAAAAATACATTGTCGCTCTCGACCAGGGGACCACCAGCTCTCGCGCCGTCGTGCTCGATCACGATGCCAACATCGTTGCGGTGTCGCAGCGTGAATTCACCCAGATTTACCCGAAAGCCGGCTGGGTTGAACACGACCCGATGGAGATCTGGTCATCGCAAAGCTCCACCCTGGTGGAAGTGCTGGCGAAAGCCGACATCAATTCCGACCAGATCGCCGGCATCGGCATCACCAACCAGCGCGAAACCACCATCGTCTGGGAAAAAGAGACCGGCAAACCCATTTACAACGCCATCGTCTGGCAGTGCCGCCGCACCGCCGAGATCTGTGAGAAGCTCAAGCGCGACGGTCTGGAAGAGTATATTCGTCACAACACCGGTCTGGTGGTTGACCCTTACTTCTCCGGCACCAAGGTCAAGTGGATCCTGGACAACGTGGAAGGCGCCCGCGAGCGCGCCAAGCGCGGCGAGCTGCTGTTCGGCACCGTCGACACCTGGCTGGTGTGGAAGATGACCCAGGGGCGGGTGCATGTCACCGATTACACCAACGCCTCGCGCACCATGATGTTCAACATCCATGAGCTGGACTGGGACGAACGCATGCTGGAAGTGCTGGATATCCCGCGCGCCATGCTGCCGAAAGTGCGCCCGTCTTCAGAAGTGTACGGCCAGACCAACATCGGCGGTAAGGGCGGCACCCGTATTCCTATCGCCGGCATCGCCGGGGACCAGCAGGCGGCGCTGTACGGCCAGCTGTGCGTCCAACCGGGCATGGCGAAGAACACCTACGGCACCGGCTGCTTCCTGCTGATGAACACCGGCAAGGAAGCGGTGCGCTCCAGCCACGGCTTGCTGACCACCATCGCCTGCGGGCCGCGCGGTGAAGTGAACTACGCGCTGGAAGGCGCGGTATTCATCGGCGGCGCGTCAATCCAGTGGCTGCGCGACGAACTGAAGCTGATCAGCGACGCCGCCGACTCCGAATACTTCGCCACCAAGGTGAAAGACAGCAACGGCGTCTACGTGGTGCCGGCCTTCACCGGCCTCGGCGCGCCTTACTGGGACCCGTATGCCCGCGGCGCCATCTTCGGCCTGACCCGCGGCGCCAACAGCAACCACATCATCCGCGCCACCCTGGAGTCTATCGCCTATCAGACCCGCGACGTGCTGGACGCCATGCAGGCCGATTCCAATACCCGCCTGCAGTCGCTGCGCGTGGACGGCGGTGCGGTCGCCAACAACTTCCTGATGCAGTTCCAGTCCGACATCCTCGGCACCCGCGTAGAGCGCCCTGAAGTGCGCGAATCGACGGCGCTGGGCGCCGCTTTCCTGGCGGGCCTGGCCATCGGCTACTGGAACGACCTGGATGAGGTGAAAAGCAAGGCGGTGATTGAACGCGAATTCCGCCCAAGCATCGAAACCACCGAGCGCAACTACCGTTACAGCGGCTGGAAAAAAGCGGTGGCCCGCGCTCAGGCGTGGGAAGAACACGACTAAGCCCGCGTTGCCGTTTACCCCCTGAATTGCGCTGCCCACGGGCGGCGCTTTTTTTTGCCCCGCCCCGCCGCCGGCGCGCTGTGATAAACTTTGTCGATATTTCCTTCCCTTCTCACAGACAGGTTTTTGCCATGAAACGTGAATTAGCCATCGAATTTTCCCGCGTAACCGAAGCCGCCGCGCTGGCGGGCTACCAATGGCTGGGGCGCGGCGACAAAAATGCCGCCGACGGCGCGGCGGTCCACGCCATGCGCATCATGCTCAATAAAGTGGATATCGATGGCCGCATCGTGATCGGCGAAGGTGAAATTGATGAAGCGCCGATGCTGTATATCGGCGAGCAGGTCGGCAGCGGCCAGGGCGACGCGGTAGACATCGCGGTCGATCCGATCGAAGGCACCCGCATGACCGCCATGGGCCAGTCCAACGCGCTGGCGGTGCTGGCGGTGGGCGATCGCGGCACCTTCCTGCACGCGCCCGACATGTATATGGAAAAGCTGGTGGTCGGCCCGGCGGCGCGCGGCGCCATCGATCTCAACCTGCCGCTGGCGGAAAACCTGAAAAACGTCGCCGCGCGCCTCGGCAAGCCGCTGACGCAGCTGACGGTGATCGTGCTGGCCAAGCCGCGCCACGACGGCGTGATCGCGCAGATGCAGCAGCTCGGCGTGCGGGTGTTCGCCATTCCTGACGGCGACGTGGCGGCCTCGATCCTGACCTGCATGCCGGAAAGCGAAGTCGATCTGATGTACGGCGTCGGCGGCGCGCCCGAAGGGGTGATTTCCGCCGCGGTGATCCGCGCGCTGGACGGCGACATGCAGGCGCGCCTGCTGCCGCGCCATCAGGTGAAGGGCGACAGCGCCGAAAACCGCCGCATCGGCGAAGAAGAGCTGGCGCGCTGCCGGGAGATGGGCATTGAGGCCGGCAGGGTGCTGCAGTTGGGCGAAATGGCGCGCAACGACAACGTGATCTTCTCCGCCACCGGCATCACCAAGGGCGACCTGCTGGACGGCATCAGCCGCCAGGGCAATGTGGCCACCACCGAAACCCTGCTGATCCGCGGCAAGTCGCGCACCATCCGCCGCATTCGCTCCACCCACTATCTGGACCGCAAGGACCCAGCGCTGCACCCGTTCCTGCTGTAATGAATCAGGGCGCCGTTTGGCGCCCTGCGTTTTATGCGGTATGCCCCTGATGCTGCATCCGATTGGACAACGGCCACCAGCACAGCAAAATCAGCACCGCCATCGCGAACATCAGCAACCCCAGGCTGAACTGCCCGGTTTGCGGCAGCATGGCGGACAGCCAGGTCGCCAGGCCGGAGCCCATGTTCTGCATGCCGCCCACCAGCGCGCCCGCCGCGCCCGCCAGATAAGGGAACGGCTCCATCGCGCCGGTGGTGGCCAACGGGAACAGCATGCCGGCGCCGAAGAAGAACAGCGCCGCCGGCACGATCAGCGTCCAGATGTTCATCACCCCGAACCAGCCCGGGATCCACATCATCAGCCCCGCCAACAGGCAGCTGATCACCGAATGCCACATCAGGCTGTGGAAGGTTTTGCCGTCGCGCCCGGCGTACCAGGCGCCAAAGAACGCCGCCGGGATCGGCAGGATAAACAGAATGCTGACGGTCAGGCCGCTCAGCCCCAGCACGCCGCCCATCAGCACGCCGCAGCTGGCCTCAAACACCGCAATCCCCGCCAACGCGCCGATCAGCATCACCAGATAACAGCTGAAGGTGCCGTCCGTCAGCAGTTGGCGGAAGCTGGCCAGCATGCGACGCTTCTCCGTCAACGCCGGCCGGGTTTCCGGCAACCAGCGGAACATGGCGAAGGCGACGCCGGCGCACAACGCCAGCAGGAAGGCATAGCTGGCGCGCCAGCCAAACAGCATCGCCAGCGCGCCGCCGATCACCGGCGCCAGCAGCGGGCTGACCAGAATGCCCATATTCAGCAGGCTGTTGGCGTAGCGCAGCGCGGTGCCGGCATACAGGTCGCGCGGCATGGTGCGCGCCATCACCCCCGCCACGCCGGTACCCATGCCCTGGATGGCGCTGGCGGCCACCAGCATCGTCAGGCTGTTGGACAGCAATGCCCCCAGCGCGCCGATCAGGAAGATCATCATCCCGGCCAGGATCACCGGCCGGCGGCCGATGCGGTCCGACAGCGGGCCGTAAATCAGCTGGGAAAAGCCGTAGGTCATCAGATAGGCCGCCATCACACGCTGCACGGCGCCGGTACGGACCGACAGGTCGTGCGCGATATCGGCAATGACGGGAACATAGATGGTTTGCGCCATCTGACCGACGGCAACCAGCAGGATCAGCATCACCAACAGGTGAAAGTTTTCAATTTTTCTCATTATCTTCGTTAACGTATCAACTCGTCACAGCGTCCCGGTATGGCCGTTGAAGCAGCCAGAACGGCGAGCAGCCCTCTATGGCGGCATAAGCTACCAAATCTGATTTTTTAAGCGAGTTTCAGCGAGATATTGATCCAGGTCACACTGGCAGCAAACGCAACCAGCCTCGTAAATTAAACTGTACGACTCACGCCCGGGGGACGAAAAAAGCCTAAACAGCAGTAGTGTGGCTTTAGCATTTAATCGATAATTATTTTCAGCAACTTAAAATAAAATAACACCATAGGGATTGGGTTAATGAAAACGCCAGAGCTGATTTTATTGCAGTTGAATACCCTCGGCCCGCATTCGGCCAAAATGCTGGCCGAGCGTTTGGGCATGACGCCGATGGGTATCCGACAACATCTGCAATCCCTGGAAAGACGTGAGCTGGTTTGTTACGAAGAGGCGCGCACCAAGGTTGGCCGCCCGACCCGTTATTGGTCTTTGACCGACCGGGGGCACGCCCGTCTGGCCGATGACCAGGACAGGCTGCGGGGATCCGCCATTCAGCTGTTTGGCGCCGCCGGCGCCGAGCCGTTGATCAACGCGCGCGAAGACAAGCTGTATCTGCGCTATGTCGAACAGCTGTCTGCGGAAACCACGCATCGGGACAGGCTTGCCCGCCTGGTGCGCCTGCGGCAGCATGACGGCTATATGGCCGAACTGCTGGAACATCCGCACGGCATGCTGCTGGTAGAGAACCCGTGCCCGATTGGCGTGGCCGCCACCGCCTGCAGCAGCCTGTGCAATTCGGAGCTGCGGCTGTTTCATCGCCTGTTCGGCAACGGCTACCGAATAGAACGCACCGCGCATGCCATTTCCGGCTCACGACATTGCGCTTATTTGATTCGACCACGGGAGCTTTAGAGTATGGCTGAATGGGTTAACGGCAAAGTTACACAGGTAAAACAATGGACCGACGGGCTGTTCAGCATCATCGTCGACGCCCCCATTGATCCCTTTACCGCCGGGCAGTTTGCCAAGCTGGCGCTGGAAATCGACGGCGAACGCGTGCAGCGCGCCTATTCTTACGTCAACGCCCCCAGCGACCCGAACCTGGAGTTTTATCTGGTTACCGTGCCGGAAGGCAAGCTGAGCCCAAGGCTCAACCAGCTGCGCCCCGGCTCGGAGGTGATGATCACCAAAGAGGCCGCCGGGTTCTTCGTGCTGGATGAAGTGCCCGAGTGTGAAACCTTGTGGATGCTGGCGACCGGCACCGCCATCGGCCCTTACCTGTCAATCTTGCAGCAAGGCGCCGGGCTGGACCGCTTCAAAAATCTGGTGCTGGTGCACGCCGCCCGTTTTGCGCGCGATCTGAGCTACCTGCCGCTGATGCAGCAATTGCAGCAGCGCTACAACGGCAAGCTGCGCATTCAGACCGTCGTCAGCCGCGAAGATCTTGCCGGCTCCCTGACCGGGCGCGTACCCGCGCTGATCGAAGATGGCCGGCTGGAGGCGGCGACGGGCCTGATCCTCAACGCCGAAACCGACCACGTGATGCTGTGCGGCAACCCGCAGATGGTGCGGGATACCCAGCAAACCCTGAAAGACCAGCGCCAGATGCGCAAGCACCTGCGCCGCAAGCCGGGCCATATCACCAGCGAACACTACTGGTAATACCTTCGGGCCTATTTGGCGCGGAACCTTACCGGCTCGGCCTCCGGGCCGAAACGGTTATTCCCCGGCGTGCCGACAAAGGCGCCGAGATCGATAAGCATCATCACGATAATCAGCGTCGGAACGAAACGCCCGACGCCCCACTGCCAGATCGGCGCCAGCATCTGCCAGTTGCCCGCCGCCAGCATCCACGCCAGGATCAACAGCAGCGCCCACCAGCCGGCCTTGTTGCGATCGTGCAGACGCTTAACCAACACCGCCGCCGTCGGCCACAACAGCGCGACGATAAAGAACGCGATCGACTGAATGGCCACCAGCTGATAATTCGCCAGCGTAAAGGCCGCCGCCATCAGCGCCAGCCAGGCGCCCATCCAGATCCAGAATTCGCGCCGCCCGATGCGGCCCTTAAAAGAAAAACACCACTGCTGTAACGTCATCGATTCCTGCGCTCTAAGCCTGCCCATATTCTGCGCCGCAGTGTAACATAGGCGCCGTCGGGCCGAGATTTCCGCCTCGCATAACGCGGTACGCCGCACAGCTTTTCCTTCAGCAAGCCGATCGGGGTGTGGGATCTTTGACAACGCCCCCCGGTTATCGCTTTAATCGGAGCCATCTTTGTTGTTGATGTCATACGCCATGCTGAGAAAAATCACCGCCATTGCCTGCCTGCTGCTGGCCGCCGCCAGCGCCTGGGCCGATCCGCCGGATGCCGCCGCAGACGCATCCCCCGCTGCGCCCTACCTGTTGGCCGGGGCGCCGACCTTCGATCTGACGGTGGTGAAATTCCGCGAAAAATACAACCGCGATAACCCGACGCTGCCGATCGGCGAGTTTCGCGCCATCGCGGCCGCCGAAGACGACTCGCCGCTGCTGACCCGCGCCGCCAGCAAGCTCAATGAAAACCTCTATGCCTCCACCGCGCTGGAAAAAGGCACCGGTAAAATCAAAACGCTGCAGATCACTCACCTGCCGCTGCAGCAGAGCAACGAAGAAAAGGCCGCTCGCGCCATCGCCGTCAGCTATATGGCGGCGCTGATGCGCCAGTTCGAGCCGGCGCTGACGGTAGAGCGGAGCCAAAGCAAAGTGAACAACCTGCTGGAAAAAGGCAAAGGATCGCGCTTTTATCAACAACAGGTCGGCGCCATTCGCTACGTGGTGTCGGACAGCGGCGATAAAGGGGTAACCTTCGCGGTTGAACCGGTTAAGCTGGCGCTTTCCGAGCCTTAGCGGCAGGGTATTTAATGACGAAAAGCAAAGCCTTCGCGCTTAATCATCTCTATACTGTTGGGCAGGTAAACTGCCGGTCCGGCAGTTGTCATTTCGACTCTCGCGTTCCCTTGTTGGAGGAAAAAACATGCGTCATCCATTAGTTATGGGTAACTGGAAGCTCAACGGCAGCACCCACATGGTCAACGAACTGATCGCCGGCCTGCGCCAGGAGCTGAGCAGCGTCGACGGTTGCGGCGTCGCTATCGCACCGCCGGTAATGTATCTGGATCAGGCCAATCACGCGCTGGCCGGCAGCCGCATCGCCCTGGGCGCGCAGAACGTGGACATCAACCTGTCCGGCGCCTTCACCGGCGAAGTTTCCGCCAATATGCTGAAAGACGTCGGCGCCAGGTACATCATCATCGGCCACTCCGAACGCCGCACCTACCACAAAGAAACCGACGAAGCGATCGCCGAGAAATTCGCCGTGCTGAAAGAAGCCGGCCTGATCCCGGTGCTGTGCATCGGCGAAACCGAAGCGGAAAACGAAGCGGGTAAAACCGAAGAAGTTTGCGCTCGCCAGATCGACGCCGTGCTGAAAACCCTGGGCGCGCCGGCCATGAAAGGCACAGTGATCGCCTATGAGCCCGTGTGGGCCATCGGTACCGGCAAGTCAGCCACCCCGGCGCAGGCTCAGGCAGTACACAAATTTATCCGCGATCACATCGCCAAGCACGATGCGGCCGTTGCCGCTGAAGTGATCATCCAGTACGGCGGTTCGGTCAACGACAAGAACGCCGCAGAGCTGTTTGCTCAGCCGGACATCGACGGCGCGCTGGTTGGCGGCGCATCACTGAAAGCCGACGCTTTCGCCGTGATCGTCAAAGCCGCCGCCGCTGCGAAAAAAGCCTGATTTCATTCGGCTTGCCCATAAAAAAACCCCGGCTTGCCGGGGTTTTTTATTGCCGCTTGGCCGTGATCAGCGTTTGCTGATCTCGTCGAACACGCCGCCGGTGGCGAAGTGCACCTTCTGCGCTTCGGTCCAGCCGCCGAAGGTGTCATCCACGGTAAACAGCTTCAGTTTCGGGAACTGCTCGGCAAACTTGGCCGCCACCGCCGCATCGCGCGGACGGTAGTAGTTCTTGGCCGCAATGGTCTGGCCTTCCGGCGTATACAGATACTTCAGGTAGGCATTGGCCACGTCGCGGGTACCGCGCTTGTCCACCACCTTGTCCACCACCGACACGGTCGGCTCGGCAAGAATGGATTCGCTCGGGGTGATGATTTCAAACTTGTCTTTGCCCAGCTCTTTTTCCGCCAGCAACGCTTCGTTTTCCCAGGCGATCAACACGTCGCCGATGCCGCGCTCCACGAAGGTATTGGTCGCGCCGCGAGCGCCGGAGTCCAGCACCTCGACGTTCCGGTACAGGCTCTTGACGAATTCCTGCGCCTTGGCTTTATCGTTGTCGTTGTGATGCAGCGCGTAACCCCAGGCCGCCAGATAGTTCCAGCGCGCCCCGCCGGAGGTTTTCGGGTTCGGGGTGATCACCGAGACGCCCGATTTGACCAAGTCCGGCCAGTCATGGATTTGTTTCGGGTTGCCCTTGCGCACCAGGAACACGATAGTTGAAGTGTATGGCGCCGAGTTGTCCGGCAGGCGTTTGATCCAGTTCTTGTCGATGCGGCCGCGCTCGGCGATGGCGTCCACGTCGTAGGCCAGCGCCAGCGTCACCACGTCGGCCTCGATGCCGTTAATCACCGACGTCGCCTGCTTGCCGGAGCCGCCGTGCGACTGGCGCACCGTGACCTTATCGCCGGTCTGCTGCTGCCAGTGCTTGCTGAACGCGGTGTTATATTCCTGATAGAACTCGCGCGTCGGATCGTATGAGACGTTCAGCAATTGAATATCTTTCGCCATGGCGCCGGACGCCAACAGCACCAATGTCAGACCTACACCCCATTTACGCATCGACAGGCTCTCCCAGGAAAATTAAGCGCAACCTCAATCGGTTGATATAGCATCAGAGCCTGCCAGAAACTCTCCCGGCAATTAAAGAATAAAAAATTTTGGGCTAGACGATTCTGGAATATAACGCCGACGGGCATAAAAAAAGCCCCCGCAACGGAGGCTCTTGTCGGCGAGGCAAACGGCGGATCAGTACAGCTTTTTCGCCGTATCCAACCAGTCGCCCTTGAACGGACGCTTCATGTTCTCGATAGCGTCGATGATGTCGTGATGCACCATCTTTTCGTTCTGGATGCCGACGCAGCGGCCGCCGTAACCCTGCAGCAGCAGCTCGATGGCGTAAGCGCCCATGCGCGAGGCCAGGATGCGGTCGTAAGCGACCGGCGAGCCGCCGCGTTGAATGTGGCCCAGCACGGTCGCGCGGGTTTCGCGCTTGGTTTCCTGCTCGATATGGCGCGCCAGCTCATCGATATCGCAGATGTGTTCGGTGATCGCCACGATGGCGTGTTTTTTGCCCTTGGCGATGCCGGCCTTGATCTCGCACACCAGATCTTCACGGTTGAACTCGATTTCAGGCAACACGATGAACTCGCAGCCGCCGGCGATCGCCGCCGCCAGCGTCAGGTCGCCGCAGTAACGGCCCATGACTTCGACGATGGAAATGCGCTGATGTGAAGATGAGGTGTCGCGCAGGCGGTCAATCGCTTCCACTACGGTCTCCAGCGCGGTGAAGTAGCCGATGGTGTAGTCGGTGCCGGCCACGTCGTTATCGATGGTGCCTGGCAGGCCGATACAAGGAAAGCCTTCTTCCGTCAGGCGCTTGGCGCCCATGTAGGAACCGTCGCCACCGATCACCACCAGCGCATCGATGCCGCGGTTTTGCAGGTTTTCAATCGCCTTGGCGCGCACGTTTTCATCCCTGAACTCAGGGAAACGCGCCGAGCCCAGGAAGGTGCCGCCGCGGTTGATCATATCGGACACGCTGTAGCGGTCCAGCTGCTCCATGCGATCTTCGTACAAGCCAAGGTAGCCATCGTAAATACCAAAAACTTCCAGACCTTCCGAAAGTGCAGCACGCACAACGCCACGGATCGCAGCGTTCATACCCGGCGAATCACCGCCACTCGTCAGTACACCGATTTTCTTGATCATGACTACCTCTGAACTGTAGATGCAATTTCTTAAGAATTCTGTCTTCGCCGATTGCTTTGGAACCTCTCCGGCTGCAGAAAACCAGCTTTACGGCTTTATTGCTGGATATTATATCAAAAACACCCAGCTGAATTGATTCAAGTCACGCAATATAACGGTAAAAAAACCGCATGGCACGCTGAGCTAACTCAGGCATTTGTTGTCGCGCTTCGATCTGTGCCTCGATCTGATTATAGCTCCCAATGCCCCTGCCGGCCCGGCGGCACCACGGAGCAGGGATCCTGGTGGATGATGACGTCCGCCCCCGGGAAACGATGCAGCAGCGCCTGCTCCACCTGCTCCGCCAGACTGTGCGCCTGCCGCAGCGGCAGCGAATCCTCCATCTCCAGATGCAGCTGAATGAAACGCGTCGGGCCGGATTGGCGGGTGCGCAAATCGTGCGCGCCTTTCACGCCAGGCCAGGAAGACACCACCTCGATAATCGCCTGGCGTTCTTCATCCGGCAGCGCCCGATCCAGCAACGACTGCACCGCCTCATAACCCATGCGCAGCGCGCTATAGAGGATGTAGACGCCGATGCCCAACGCGAACAGCGCATCCGCCCGTTGGAAACCGTACCAGCTTAGCCCAAGAGCAATAAGAATAGCACCATTCATCATGACATCTGACTGATAATGCAGCATATCTGCACGCACCGCCTGACTGCGGGTTTTTCTTACCACCCAGCGCTGATAGGTGACCAGGATCAGCGTGCTGATCAGCGCCACCACCGTCACGACGATGCCGACCCCGGGATCGCGCAGCGTTTGCGGCGCATAAAGATGCTGAAAACCGGTGAGGAACAGAAACAGCGCCGAGCCGGAAATAAACATGCTTTGCGCCAGCGCCGCCAGCGACTCCGCCTTGCCGTGGCCAAAGGTGTGTTCTTCGTCCGCCGGCTGCAGCGAATAGCGCACCACCAGCAGATTGGTCAGGGAGGCGGCGATATCGACCAGTGAATCCACCAGCGCCGCCAACAGGCTGACCGAGCCGGTGTGATACCAGGCGATGATTTTTATCAGCAGAAGCGTGGACGCCAGCGCGGTGGCAGCGAGCGCGGCGGACTTTACCAGGCGCGCATATTGCTGTTCCATAACGAACCCCGGTTAAACGTGAGGCGCTCAGTATAGCGGAATGACGGGCAAAAAAAGCCCCGCCATCATGGCGGGGAAGACAGGGATGGTGTCTATGGCAAGGAAAAACAGGGGACTACTCAGTCGTACTCACTTCTGGGCAGAAGTTTGCTGCAAACCAGAAATTTGTTGCTCCATCTGCCGCATGCGCTGCTGATGTTTCTGGTCTAAAACACTTTTTTGCTCTGGCGTCAGCAGGTTATACATCTGATTGCGTACCCGGGCCATTTCGACCTGGCGCTTGACCTGTTGCTGGGCCATCTTCTCCGCCTGGGCGTAAACGGCGGCTTGATCAAATTTGTCTGCGGTCACCAGTTTATGCATGGCTTCCATTTCAGCTACAGTGACACCAGGCAGATCGTGGCGGGCCTGGCGCATTAAATCGCGCATTTGCTGGCGCTGCTGTTCGTTCAGGCTGACACCGTCGAACATGTGGTGCTGGCCGGGTGTTCGGGTCATCGCATCGTCGCCGGGAGTCTGAGCAGTTTCCGATGTAGTATCGGCAGCGAACACGGCGCTAGAACCTATCGCCAGCATTGATGCCATAACTAATGCGGTCACCTTACGCATTTCAACCCCTCGTGCTTTCTCATTTTGCGAATCAACGAGGAGCAGTGTACTGCTGCAGCTGCAAACATGCGTCAGTGCATGTAAAACTACGTAAAGTCATGGAATGCCAACAGTTGATGACGTATTTTGCGTCAGGAGGTAAATCATAATGAACAAGATTCTGTTAGTTGACGACGACCGCGAGTTGACCTCGCTATTAAAAGAACTGCTTGAAATGGAAGGTTTTACTATCGTCGTCGCTCACGATGGCGAGCAGGCGTTGTCGCTGCTGGACAGCTCCATCGATCTGTTGCTGCTCGATATCATGATGCCGAAGAAAAACGGCATCGATACGCTGAAAGAGCTGCGCCAGCATCACCAGACGCCGGTCATCATGCTGACCGCGCGCGGCAGCGAGCTGGATCGCGTGCTGGGCCTGGAACTGGGCGCCGACGACTACCTGCCCAAGCCTTTCAACGATCGTGAACTGGTGGCGCGCATTCGCGCTATTCTGCGTCGTTCCAACTGGAGCGAACAGCAACAGCAAGTGGACAGCGGCGCGCCGACGCTGGACGTCGACGGCCTGCAGCTGAATCCCGGCCGCCAGGAAGCCAGCTTCGACGGCCAGGTGCTGGATCTGACCGGCACCGAGTTCACCCTGCTTTACCTGCTGGCGCAGCATCTGGGCCAGGTGGTTTCCCGCGAACTGCTGAGCCAGGAAGTGCTGGGCAAACGCCTGACGCCGTTTGACCGCGCCATCGATATGCACATCTCCAACCTGCGGCGCAAACTGCCGGATCGCAAAGACGGCCACCCCTGGTTCAAAACCCTGCGCGGACGCGGTTATTTGATGGTATCTGCAACATGATCAACAGTTTGACGGCACGAATCTTCGCCATTTTCTGGTTTACGTTAGCCCTGGTGCTGATGCTGGTGTTGATGGTGCCCAAGCTCGACTCCCGCCAAATGACCTCGCTGCTGGACAGCGAGCAGCGGCAGGGACTGATGCTGGAACAACACGTCGAGGCCGAGTTGCAAAACGATCCGGCCAACGACCTGATGTGGTGGCGGCGCCTGTTTCGGGCGATAGATAAATGGGCCCCGCCGGGGCAGCGCCTGATTCTGGTCACCAGCGAAGGCCGGGTGATCGGCGCGCAGCGCAACGAAATGCAGATCGTGCGCAACTTTATTGGCCAATCCGACAACTCGGATCATCCGAAGAAGAAGAAATACGGCCGCGTCGAGCTGGTCGGCCCGTTCTCGGTGCGCGACGGTGAAGACAACTACCAGCTGTATCTGATCCGCCCCGCCAACAGCCCGCAATCCGATTTCATCAACCTGATGTTCGACCGGCCGCTGCTGCTGCTGATCGTCACCATGTTGATCAGCGCCCCGCTGCTGCTGTGGCTGGCCTGGAGCCTGGCCAAACCGGCGCGCAAGCTGAAAAACGCCGCCGATGACGTGGCGCGCGGCAACCTGAAGCAGCATCCGGAACTGGAGGCCGGCCCGCAAGAGTTCCTGGCCACCGGCGCCAGCTTCAACCAGATGGTCAGCGCGCTGGAGCGCATGATGACCGCCCAGCAACGCCTGATATCCGACATCTCGCACGAGCTGCGCACGCCGTTGACCCGCCTGCAGCTGGCCACCGCGCTGATGCGCCGCCGCCACGGCGAAGGCCATGAGTTGGCGCGCATCGAAACCGAAGCGCAGCGGCTGGACTCGATGATCAACGATCTGCTGGTGCTGTCGCGCGGGCAGCAGAAAAGCGAGCTGGCGCGCGAGCAGCTGAAAGCCAACGAACTGTGGGCCGACGTGCTGGACAACGCCAGTTTCGAAGCCGAACAGATGGGCAAACAGCTGGAGGTCACTTCCCCGCCGGGGTCCTGGACGCTGTTCGGCAACGCCGGCGCCCTGGACAGCGCGCTGGAGAATATCGTGCGCAATGCCCTGCGTTATTCGCATACCCGCATCGCGGTGGCGTTCAGCGCCGACAATCAGGGCGTCACCATTGTGGTTGACGACGATGGCCCCGGCGTCAGCGCGGAAGACCGCGAGCAGATTTTCCGGCCGTTCTACCGCACCGACGAAGCGCGCGACCGCGAATCCGGCGGCACCGGCCTGGGCCTGGCGATCGTCGAGGCGGCGGTCAACCAGCACCGCGGCTGGGTGAAGGCGGAAGACAGCCCGCTCGGCGGCCTGCGTCTGGTGCTGTGGCTGCCGCTGCACCACCAGCGCCGATCGGCTAAGACAGAGCAATAAGATTTTGCTATCCTGCGCCCCTCGTTCACGAGGGGCTTTTTACATGCTGAACATCGTTTTATTTGAACCCGAGATTCCACCCAATACCGGCAACATCATCCGCCTGTGCGCCAACACCGGCTTCCAGCTGCATCTGATCGAACCCCTGGGTTTCCCGTGGGACGACAAACGCCTGCGCCGCGCCGGGCTGGACTATCATGAGTTCGCCAGCATCCGTCGCCATGCCGATTACGCCGCCTTTATCGCCAGCGAAAACCCGCAGCGGCTGTTTGCCCTGACCACCAAGGGCACGCCGGCGCACAGCGCGGTCAGCTATCAGGCCGGCGATTACCTGCTGTTCGGGCCGGAAACCCGCGGGCTGCCCGCCGATATCCTCGACGCACTGCCGACACGGCAAAAAATCCGCATCCCGATGCAGGCGCAAAGCCGCAGCATGAACCTGTCGAACGCCGTGGCGGTGGTGGTATACGAAGCCTGGCGACAGCTGGATTACGCCGGCGCGCTGATCAAGGCGTAAGCGACCGGCCACCGGCCCCTGAAAGACGCGGAACGGGCGCTGGCGGCGACGCTTGGCGCCAGCAAAACCGGCGGCGCATCACAATCCTGAGCGACGCGTCTGAAGCATGCCACATCCTGCACCGAAAACTTTCGTTGGCAGCGCCGATAATAAGCTATGTTTTGTAAGGGTAATCACCATTCATCATAGGAAATCGTATGCAAAAACAACGCTTGTGCGTTGCCATGGCGGTTCTGGCGGCGGGCCTGTTGCTGGCGGGTTGTTCGTCCAAAGTAACGAAAACGGATCAGTACTCCGGCTTCCTGTCTGACTACAGCAAGCTGCGAGAAACCACCTCGCCAAGCGGCCACAAAACGCTGCGCTGGATCGATCCAAGCTACAAAGAATCCAACTATCGCGGCCTGTATTTCCAGCCGGTGGTCTATTTCCCGACGGAGAAACCGACGGCGCGCGTCAGCCAGGAAACCTTGAACAAGATTAAGGCCTATGCGACCCAGCGGATTAAAACCGCCCTTCAGGATCGTTTCACCATTCTGCCAAGCCCGGCCGGTTCGCGCGTGCTGATCGCCAAGATCGCCATCACCGCGGTATCCGCCGAAGACGAAGACATGAAATTCTATGAGGTGGTGCCGGTTGCGGCGGTCGTAGCCAGCACCATGGCGGCCACCGGTCACCGGACGCAAAACACCACGCTGTATCTTGAAGGCGAACTGATCGACCAGGACACCGGCAAAACGGTGCTGGAAGTGGCGCGCAAGGCCTACGGCAAAACCGTCAGCAACGACAGCACGCCGGTCACCGAAGCGGACGTCAAGGCGGCGATCGACGACATGGTCACCGATATCACCAATTTCCCGAGACAGGGTTAATCAGCGCGATAAGTAAACAGGGGGAGCCGAAGCTCCCCCTGTTTTTTTGCTCTGCGTGAGGCGAACGAATTAAATGCCGTCGCCGTACTCGAAGCCGTGGTTGGCGCCGTTGAAGTACTGATCCATGTCCATCGAAGGCGTGTCGCTTTCCGGCCGGCCGACGATGCGCGCCGGCACCCCTGCCGCCGTGGTATGCGGCGGCACCGCCTGCAGCACCACCGAACCCGCGCCGATTTTCGCGCCCTTGCCCACTTCGATGTTGCCGAGAATTTTAGCGCCGGCGCCGATCATCACGCCTTCGCGGATTTTCGGGTGGCGATCGCCGCTGGTTTTACCGGTGCCGCCCAAAGTGACCGACTGCAGGATGGAAACGTTATTTTCCACCACCGCGGTTTCACCGATCACGATGCCGGTGGCATGGTCGAGCATGATGCCGCAGCCGATGGTGGCCGCCGGGTGGATATCGACGCCGAAGGCGACCGAAATTTGGTTCTGCAGATAGATAGCCAGCGCCTGCCGCCCCTGCAGCCACAGCCAATGGCCGATGCGGTAGGCCTGCAGCGCATGGAAGCCTTTCAGGTACAGCAACGGCGTGGAGTATTTGTCTACCGCCGGGTCGCGCAGGCGTACCGCCAGAATATCGCGCGCCGCCGAGACGATCATCTGCTTATCGGCCAGGTAGGCGTCTTCTACCACCTCACGCACCGCGATGGCGGGCATGATCGGATTGGCCAGCTTGTTGGCCAGAATATAGCTGAGCGCACTGCCCAGATTTTCATGCTTGAGCAACGTCGCATGGAAAAAGCTAGCCAGCATCGGTTCACAGTCAGCCAGCGCTCTCGCTTCTGATTTAATGCTATTCCAGACCTGCTCCAACTCTTCAGACGACATCACATTCCTCTCTGCCTTGCCAAACAGGCCGCCTGACCGGCTATGCGGTCAGGCGGCCCCGTTCAATTGCCAGGGTCAGCATGCTGCCCCGGCATATCGTTTTTTTAGGTCACGCGCCGTGCTTTTCGTCTTTCCGGGTACGGCCCAACAGGCTCAACGCCGCTTCGCGGGCATCCTTGTTGCAGTACAGCACCTGATAAATCTGTTCGGTAATCGGCATTTCCACGCCGTGGCGCTGCGCCAGCGCCAATACCTCTTTGGTATTGCGATAGCCTTCGACCACCTGGCCGATGCTGTCCTGCGCTTCCTGCACGCCCTTGCCTTGCCCCAGCATAATCCCGAAACGACGATTGCGCGATTGGTTATCGGTGCAGGTTAACACCAGATCGCCCAGCCCCGCCATGCCCATGAAGGTCGAAGGATCGGCGCCCAGCGCAGAACCCAGCCGGCTCATTTCCGCCAGCCCGCGGGTGATTAGCGCGGTGCGGGCGTTGGCGCCAAAACCGATGCCGTCGGACATGCCGGCGCCGATGGCGATGACGTTTTTCACCGCGCCGCCCAGCTGCACGCCGACAAAGTCAGGATTGCTGTAGACGCGGAAGCTTTTGCCGCAGTGCAGCAGCTGCTGCAGATCTTCGGCAAACTGCGTATCGGTGGCCGCCAGCGCGATCGCCGTCGGCAATCCGGCGGCCAGCTCTTTGGCGAACGTCGGCCCGGACACCACCGCCAGCGGGATGTCTTCGCCCAGCGCTTCGCGCGCCACGTCCTGCAACAGCCGACCGGTTTCCGCTTCCAGGCCCTTGGTCGCCCACAGGATGCGCGCGTCCGGGCGCAGATGCGGTTTCAGCTGACGCAACACGTCGCCGAACACGTGGCTCGGCACCACCACCAGCACATTGCGGCTGGCGGCCAGCGCACGCGGCAGATCGGCCTCAAGCAACAATGAATCCGGGAAGGGCACGTCGGGAAGGAACGCCTGATTGCAGCGGTCTTGCTGCAGTTTTTGAATTTGCGCGGGGTTATGCCCCCACAGCACCACGGGGTGGCCGTTACGCGCCAGCGTAATGGCTAATGCGGTGCCGTACGAGCCGGCACCGATTACGGTCATTGAAGCATTGACGGTGTTCATCAGGCATCCTGATGTGGTGCGGCACCTTCGCCTTCCGCCTGCTGCTGCAGATAGTTCATGAACAGCGCGTCAAAGTTGACCGGTGCCAGGTTCAGCTGCGGGAATGTACCGCGGGAAACCAGGCTGGTGATGCACTCGCGCGCATACGGGAACAGAATGTTCGGGCAGTATGCGCCCAGGCAATGCGCCAGCTGCGTGCCGTCGATGCCCGCTACGGAGAAGATGCCCGCCTGCTGCACTTCACACAGGAACGCGGTTTCTTCGCCCAGGGACGCAGTCACGGTTACGCGCAGTACGACTTCATACACTTCATCAGCCAGTTGGCTGGAAGCGGTATCCAGATCAAGTTTAACTTCCGGCTGCCATTCCTGCTGGAAAACCTGCGGCGCGTTCGGCGCTTCGAAGGAAATGTCCTTGGTGTAAATGCGCTGGATCTGGAAAGCCATCTCTGTGCTGTTTTGTTCTGACATGTGTGTAATACCCTTGGTTAAACGTCCTTATTGATACTCGGCAAACCGGTGGCGCCCGCTTAAAGCAACGGGTCCAAACCACCACGAGCATCGAGTTCATATAAATCATCGCAGCCGCCAATATGCTGGCCGTCGATGAAAATCTGCGGCACGGTGGTGCGCCCACTGCGCTCAATCATCACTTCGCGTTTTGCGCTATCGCCGTCGATGGCGATTTCGTTAAACGCCGCGCCCTTGCTGTTCAGCAGCGCCTTGGCGCGATGGCAGAACGGACAGGTCGCCTTGGTGTAGATATCAATGTTAGCCATGGATTACCACCTCAAATAGGTTAAATAATTACTTGCCGCGTACCAACGGCAGGTTTTCCCCGCTCCAGCCGGCGATGCCGTCTTTCAGCGTGGCCACGTTTTCGAAACCGGCCTTGCTCAGGTTTTCCGCCGGCTCGCGCGAGGCGGTGCCGTTGGCGCACACCACGATGATCGGCTGTGCCTTGTGCTTTTCCAACTCGCCCAGGCTGCCGCTTTTGATTTCGCTGGCCGTCAGGTTGATGGCGTTGGCCAGGTGGCCCCGGCGGAAATCGTCACGGCTGCGGGTATCGACCACCACGGCGTCTTCTTTGTTGATCAGGCGGGTAGCTTCGCCGCGAGAAATATCTTTAACCTTGGAGAAACGGCTTTTGAAGGTCATGACGATCACGGCAACCAGCAGGGCGATCCAGGCCAGGCTCAGGATGGGATGTCTGCTAACGAATGGCATAATTTCTTGCAGCATGGGGTGTAACAACTCCCGTCAGTTAAGGGAAAAATAAGTCAAGGCTCCAGAGTATACCTGCCGAGTGCGGCAAATACAGCCAATAAGCAAGCGCTAATGCAGAAACTGCGGGCTGCGCTGAGAAATTTTCAGTGTCAGAGCATAAAAGCCCGCGCAGTTCGCCGCAACTTTGATCTCTCCGGGCTATTCGCCGCCGGCCACGGTGTAAAATCAGCCGGTTTCTGAGGGTGAATAGCCGTCCTTCTCGCCGGGGAGGAGCGCTATTCACAACTTGAAATTCCCTGAGAGGTTAATGCGATGTCGAGCAACAAAAAGCCGATGGTACTGGTGATCCTGGACGGCTACGGCCACCGTGAGGAGCCGCAGGACAATGCTATCCTGAACGCCGGCACTCCGGTGATGGACCGCCTGTGGCAACGGCAGCCGCACCAGCTTATCGCGGCGTCCGGTCTGGACGTCGGCCTGCCGGACGGGCAGATGGGCAATTCGGAGGTGGGCCACGTCAACCTCGGCGCCGGGCGCATCGTGTATCAGGATCTCACCCGGCTGGACAAAGCCATCGCCGACGGCGACTTCTTCAGCAACCCTACCCTGATTGCCGCGGTGGAGAAGGCGGCGCAGGCGGGCAAGGCGGTGCACATCATGGGCCTGCTGTCGCCGGGCGGCGTTCACAGCCACGAAGCGCATATCCTGGCGATGATCCGGCTGGCCGCCCAGCGCGGCGCCAAGGCGATTTATCTGCACGCCTTCCTCGACGGCCGCGACACGCCGCCGCGCAGCGCCGAAGCGTCTTTGCAGCGCTGCAGCGAAGCCTTCGCCGAACTGGGCGTCGGGCGCATCGCCACCCTGATCGGCCGTTACTACGCCATGGACCGCGACAACCGCTGGGAGCGCGTGCAGCTGGCTTACGATCTGCTGACCGAAGCCAAAGGCGAATACGCTGCCGACAGCGCCGTAGCCGCGCTGCAGGCCGCCTATCAGCGCGGTGAGAACGACGAGTTCGTCAAACCGAGCGTCATTCAGGCCGCCGGCGAAGCCGACGCCGCACTGCAGGATGGCGACGCGCTGATCTTCATGAATTTCCGCGCCGACCGCGCGCGCCAGATTACCCGCGCCTTCGTCAACGCCGATTTCGACGGCTTCCCGCGCGCCAGGGTCGTGAAGTTCGGCGATTTCGTGATGCTGACCGAATACGCCGCCGATATCGCTACCGCCTGCGCCTACCCGCCGGCCGGGCTGAGCAATACCTTCGGCGAATGGCTGATGAAGCACGACAAAACCCAGCTGCGCATTTCGGAGACCGAAAAATACGCTCACGTCACCTTCTTCTATAACGGCGGCGTCGAAGCGCCGTTCAAGGGCGAAGACCGCGTGCTGATCAACTCGCCGAAAGTCGCCACCTACGATCTGCAGCCGGAAATGAGCGCCGCGGAACTGACCGACAAACTGCTGAGCGCCATCCGCAGCGGCAAGTACGACGCCATCATCTGCAACTATCCGAATGGCGACATGGTGGGCCATACCGGCGTCTATGAGGCGGCGGTAAAGGCGGTGGAAACGCTGGACGGCTGCATCGCCCAGGTGGTAGAGGCGGTAAAAGCGGTCGATGGCCAGTTGCTGATCACCGCCGATCACGGCAACGCCGAGCAGATGCGCGATCCGGCCACCGGCCAGGCGCACACCGCCCACACCAGCCTGCCGGTACCGCTGATTTACGTCGGCAAACCGGCGACGGCGGTCGGCGGCGGCAAGCTTTCGGACATCGCGCCGACCATGCTGACGCTGATGGGAATGGAAATCCCGCAAGAGATGACTGGTAAGCCGCTGTTCATCGTGGAATAATCCTTCTCCATGAGGGAGAAGGCGTTTTTTGCACTATCAAGGGTAACCCGAAGCGCAAACGCAGGCAGCCAGCCGCTGCCTGAACGCACCGCGCCAAGGAAGTTGACCGCCATGTGCGCCAGCGTATTTTGCGCTGGCGTCTTGCTGTTGCCGCTCGTCAGCCACGCCGCCGAGGACAACAAATCCCGGCTCAAAGACATCCAGCAGAGCATCGCCGAGAAAGAAAAGGCGGTGAAACAGCAGCAGCAGCAGCGCAGCTCGCTGCAGGATCAGCTCAGGCAGCAGGAAAAAACCATTGCCCAGGCCAGTCGCCAACTGCGCGACACCCAGGGCACGCTCAGCCGGTTGGGCAAAGACATCGCCGGCCTGAACGCCTCCATCGCCAAGCTGCAAAAGCAGCAAACCGCTCAGCAGGATATCCTCGCCAAACAGCTCGACGCCGCCTTCCGCCAGGGGCAGCACAGCGCGGTGCAGCTGATCCTCAGCGGTGAGGAAAGCCAGCGCAGCGAACGCATCCTGGCCTACTTCGGCTACCTGAACGACGCGCGTCAGCAAACCATTGAAGAGTTGAAACAAACCCGCGCCGAGCTGGCGAAGCAAAAAACCGCGCTGGTGGCCAAACAGGGTCAGCAGAAAACGTTACTGGGCGAACAGCAGACGCAGCAGCAGAAGCTGGAACAGGCGCGCGGCGCCCGCAAGAAAACGCTGACGGCGCTGGAAGCTTCGCTGGAGAAAGATCAGCAGCGGCTGGTGGAACTGCGTCAGAACGAAACCCGCATGCGCGACAAGATAGCCCGGGCGGAACGCGAAGCCCGCGCCCGCGCCGAACGCGAAGCCCGTGAGGCCGCCAGGGTGCGCGAGCAGGTGCGCGCCAAAGAACAGCAGGCGAAGAAAACCGGCACGACCTACAAGCCAAGCGAGGCCGATCGTTCGCTGATGGCCCGTACCGGCGGCCTTGGCCGGCCGGCGGGTCAGGCGTTTTGGCCGGTTCGCGGCCGGACGCTGCACGGCTTTGGCGAGCAGCTGCAGGGTGAGTTGCGCTGGAAAGGCCTGGTGATCGAAGCAAGGGAAGGCACCGAGGTGAAAGCCATCGCCGACGGCCGCGTCCTGCTGGCCGACTGGCTGCAGGGCTACGGCCTGGTGGTGGTGGTCGAGCACGGTAAAGGCGACATGAGCCTGTACGGCTACAACCAGAGCGCGCTGGTCAACGTCGGGGCGCAGGTGCGCGCCGGCCAGCCGATTGCATTAGTGGGCACCAGCGGCGGCCAGGGTACGCCATCGCTTTACTTCGAAATTCGCCGTCAGGGTCGGGCGGTTAACCCACTGCCGTGGTTGGGAAGATAGATTTGCGCTATTTCAACACCCGTACTGCCGTATTGATCGGCTGTCTGCTGCAGGTTTGCGCCGCGCAGGCAGGAAAACTGTCCATCGTGATCGACGACGTAGGCTACCGCCCGCATGAGGAAAATGCGGTGCTGCAGATGCCGACGGCGATCTCGGTCGCCGTGCTGCCCAACGCGCCGCATGCCCGCCTGATGGCCACCCGCGCCCACAGCCAGGGCCGGGAAGTGCTGATCCACATGCCGATGGCGCCGCTCAGCAAGCAGCCGCTGGAACGCGACACCCTGCAACCTTCCATGAGCAGCGACGAAGTCCAGCGCATCATCCGCAATGCGGTGAATAACGTGCCCTACGCCGTGGGAATGAACAACCACATGGGCAGCGCCATGACCTCCAGCCTGCCGGGCATGCAAAAAGTGATGCAGGCGCTCGAAAGCTACCGGCTCTATTTCCTCGACAGCATGACCATCGGCAACAGCCAGGCGACCCGCGCCGCAGCGGGCACCGGCGTGAAGGTGATCAAGCGCAAGGTGTTCCTCGACGATACCGCCAACGAAGCCGACATTCGCCGCCAGTTCAACCGCGCGGTCGAATTGGCGCGGCGCAACGGTTCCGCCATCGCCATCGGCCACCCGCGCCCGGCGACGGTGAAAGTGCTGCAGCAGATGCTGCCGACGCTGCCCGCCGATATCGTGCTGGTCAAACCGAGCTCGCTGCTGAACGAGCCGCAGGGCAACGGCGGCGGCTACGTGCCGCCTCCGGTCAAGCCGCAGAAACCGCAGCCGAAGAACCCGTTCAGCGGCGGCGTCAAGCAGTGCAAGGTCAAGCCGCCGAAGGAAAAAGTCAGCGCGGGCGCCGTGCTGGGCGTGATTGGCGACAGCGTCGCGACCTCGCCGCCGGCGGAGTTTATCAAACGCCAGTGGCAGCGCTGGACGCAAAGCGGGCAGGACAAGCCGAAAGCATAAAAAAATCTATGGTCACCCCCGTTTTTGCAACACCGATTTTGATTTATGATGGGCTTGCGTAAATCTATACGGCGTCTGATGGGTAACACTGCGTTACCCGCGCCACGATGAAGTCCACACCTGCTGAACCTGAAAAGGGTCCCGGCTTCAAAGAGCCATTTTTTATGTCAGGTTCATCAGCAGGTCGCTGTGCCGTTCATGTCATCATCATCAGTCGTCGCAAAACCAGGTCGTAACTGGGTTATCCAAAGCGCTGACAGCGGCTAACTGTCGGCGCTTTTTATTGGCTAAATACGGTGCGATGCGCCGTCACCGCCCAGGCTATCCGTGCCAGCTTGTTCGCCAGTCCACAGGCCACCACATTCGAGTGATGCCGTGTCAACTGGACCTTCACCCATTCAGCCAGACGCCCCGGGTGATGTTCAAGTCGCTGCATAAAGGCCCGCGCACATTGAACCAGCAGGCGGCGCAGATTTTTATCTCCCCGCTTGCTGATGCCCATCAGCGTATTTTTCCCGCCGGTGCTGTATTGCCGCGGGACCAATCCCGTCGATGCCGCAAAGTCCCGGCTGCCGACATAGTTTTTCCCGTCGCCCAGCTTTGTGGCCAGCAGGCTGGCGGTTATCATGCCGACACCGGGGATGGTCAGCAGACGCTGCGTAGCCTCGTCATCCGCCATATGCGTTTTTAACTCTTGTTCGAGTCCCTCAACCTGCTCGCTGAGATAGGTGTAATGTTGCTGGAGGCGCATAAGCAGCCGGGTTAAATAAGGCGGGAGTGAATGCTCTTCAAGTACCGCAGCCAGGCGTCGGATAACGGCCGTTCCTCGCGGCATGCTGATGCCAAACTCAAGCAGAAAGGCGTGCATCTGATTGGTGGTTTTGACCCGTTCTCTGACAAGAGAATCCCGGACGCGATGCAGCGCCGCCATCGCCTGTTGGTCTTCGGTTCTCGGCGTCACGAAGCGCATAGAGGGGCGTGAAGCTGCTTCGCAGATGGCTTCAGCGTCGATGAAGTCGTTCTTGTTGCTCTTGACGAATGGCCGGACAAACTGGGGCGAGATGAGTTTAACCTGATGGCCGAGCTGAGTGATATGGCGCGCCATAAAGTGAGCGCCGGCGCAGGACTCCATGACGACGGTGGCTGTGCTGCAGGTGGAAAGAAAAGCGGTGAGCTGGGTACGGGAAAACTTCTTGCGCAGCAGAGCGTGGCCGTTTTTATCCTGAGCGTGGACATGGAAGGTATGCTTGCCGAGGTCGATACCGATAAGTGTGATGTTTTGCATGATGATCCCCTTCGAAAAGAAAAACACCCTGCCAGCGTACCGCTCACAGGGTGGGGTGACCATCTCATTAGGGCCGGAAACTCCGGCCCTTTTCACGGCTATCGGGTTAATCCCAGCTTAATATCACCTTGCCGGACTTGCCGGAGCGCATGGCGTCGAAGCCCTGCTGGAACTCGTCAATCGAGAAGCGGTGGGTGATGATCGGGCTCAGATCCAGACCGGACTGGATCAGCGCCGCCATCTTGTACCAGGTTTCGAACATTTCTCGACCGTAAATCCCCTTGATAAACAGCCCCTTGAAGATCACCTGATTCCAGTCGATCGACATGTCCGACGGCGGAATGCCCAGCATGGCGATGCGGCCGCCGTGGTTCATCGCATTCAGCAGGGTGCGGAACGCCGGCGGCGCGCCGGACATCTCCAGGCCGACGTCAAACCCTTCGGTCATGCCCAGCTCGGCCATCACGTCGTCGAGGTTTTCCTTGCTGACGTTCACCGCGCGGGTCACGCCCATCTTGCGCGCCAGCTCCAGGCGGTATTCGTTGACGTCGGTGATCACCACGTGGCGGGCGCCGACGTGTTTGCACACGGCCGCAGCCATGATGCCGATCGGACCGGCGCCGGACACCAACACGTCTTCGCCGACCAGATCAAACGACAGCGCGGTGTGCACCGCATTGCCGAACGGGTCGAAGATAGAAGCCAGATCGTCGGAAATGTTATCCGGGATCTTGAAGGCGTTGAACGCCGGGATCACCAGATATTCGGCGAAGCAGCCCGGACGATTCACGCCCACGCCGATGGTGTTGCGGCACAGGTGGGTGCGGCCGCCGCGGCAGTTGCGGCAGTGGCCGCAGGTAATGTGGCCTTCGCCGGAGACGCGATCGCCGATGCTGAAGCCTTTGACCTCCTGCCCGATAGCCACCACTTCGCCCACGTATTCATGGCCGACCACCATCGGAACCGGAATGGTTTTCTGCGACCATTCGTCCCAGTTGTAGATATGCACATCGGTGCCGCAGATCGCGGTTTTACGGATCTTGATCATGATGTCGTTGTGGCCCAGCTCCGGCTGGGGCACATCGGTCATCCAAATCCCTTCTTCCGCTTTCAGTTTTGACAATGCTTTCATGGTTTTACCTTATGCAATAACGCCAAGATCCTTACCGATACGAATAAACGCCGCAACGGCGCGCTCAATTTGCTCCGGCGTGTGGTCGGCGGACATCTGGGTGCGGATGCGCGCCTGGCCTTTCGGCACCACCGGATAGAAGAAACCTGTAACATAAATGCCTTCCTTGAGCAGAGCATTGGCGAAGTCCTGCGCCAGCTTGGCTTCACCCAACATCACCGGGATGATGGCGTGATCGGCCCCGGCCAGTTCAAAACCGGCCGCGGTCATTTTTTCGCGGAACAGGCGCGCGTTGGCCCACAGGCGATCGCGCAGCGCATCGCCCCGCTCCAGCAGTTCCAATACCTGGATCGACGCGGCGACGATCGCCGGCGCCAGCGAGTTGGAGAACAGATACGGGCGCGAACGCTGGCGCAGCCACTCCACCACCTCTTTCCTGGCGGCGGTGTAGCCGCCGGAAGCGCCGCCCAGCGCCTTGCCCAGGGTGCCGGTAATGATGTCGACGCGGCCCATCACTTCACAGTATTCATGGGTGCCGCGCCCGTGAGCGCCGACAAAGCCGACCGCATGGGAATCGTCCACCATCACCAGCGCCTGGTACTCGTCCGCCAGGTCGCACACGCCTTTCAGGTTGGCTATCACGCCGTCCATCGAAAATACGCCGTCGGTGGCGATCATGATGTGCCGCGCGCCGTCGGCCTTGGCCTGCTTCAGCTGCGCGGCCAGTTCGGCCATGTCGTTGTTGGCGTAGCGGTAACGCTTGGCCTTGCACAGGCGCACGCCGTCGATGATCGACGCATGGTTCAGCGCGTCGGAGATAATGGCGTCTTCCGGGCCGAGCAGGGTTTCAAACAACCCGCCGTTGGCGTCGAAGCAGGAGGAATACAGGATCGCGTCTTCCATTCCCAGGAATTCCGCCAGCTTTTGCTCCAGCTGTTTGTGGCTGTCCTGGGTGCCGCAGATAAAGCGCACCGACGCCATGCCGAAGCCGTGGCTGTCCATGCCGGCCTTGGCCGCGGCGATCATCGCCGGATGGTTGGCCAGGCCCAGGTAGTTGTTGGCGCAGAAGTTGATCACATGGCTGCCGTCGGCGACGGCGATATCCGCCTGCTGCGCGGAAGTGATGATGCGCTCTTCCTTAAACAGCCCTTCGCTGCGGGTGACGGCAAGTTGTTGTTCCAACTGCTGATAAAAAGACGCGGACATTCGGTTATCTCCAGGATTGGACTATTTCCGGCATATTTTACTGATTTGTAACCAAACTGACGACAATACGCGGGAGAGAATATGAAATTTGCAGCAGATATCACGGCAAACTGCCGCCTGCAATGGCAATGCGGGATATTAGGAGCCCATCCGCTGTTTGCCGCGGCATGAAATGCTATTATAAGCGGCATTGAGCGTGAGGCATTGTGCCTCACCGGGCAGATTAACAGGGGTAACCCAATGATTATCGTCACAGGCGGCGCCGGCATGATCGGCAGCAATATCGTTAAGGCACTGAATGACAAGGGATACCGCGATATCCTGGTGGTGGATAACCTGAAAGATGGCACCAAGTTCGTCAACCTGGTCGATCTTGATATCGCCGACTATATCGACAAGGAAGATTTTATCGCCAGCATCATGGCCGGCGACGATCTGGGCGATATCGAGGCGATATTCCACGAAGGCGCCTGCTCCGCCACCACCGAGTGGGACGGCAAGTACATGATGGACAACAACTATCAGTACTCCAAGGACCTGCTGCACTACTGCCTGGATCGCGAGATCCCATTCCTGTACGCCTCCTCCGCCGCCACCTATGGCGCCCGGGAAGAGTTTATCGAAGAGCGCCAATACGAAGAGCCGCTCAACGTCTACGGCTATTCCAAGTTCCTGTTCGATCAGTACGTGCGCGAAATCCTGCCAGAGGCCGACTCGCAGGTCTGCGGCTTCCGCTATTTCAACGTCTACGGCCCGCGTGAAGGCCACAAAGGCAGCATGGCCAGCGTCGCTTTCCACCTGAATGGCCAGATCAACCGCGGTGAGAACCCGAAACTGTTCGCCGGCAGCGAAAACTTCAAGCGTGACTTCATCTACGTCGGCGACGTGGCGGCGGTCAACCTGTGGTTCTGGGAAACCGGCAAGTCAGGCATTTTCAACTGCGGCACCGGCCGGGCGGAAAGCTTCCAGGCGGTCGCCGATGCGGTGGTGGACTTCCATCAGAAAGGCGCGGTGGAATCCATCGCGTTCCCGGAAAAGCTGAAGGGCCGCTACCAGGCGTATACCCAGGCCGATCTGACCAAGCTGCGCGCCGCGGGCTATGATGCCCCGTTCAAAACGGTGGCCGAAGGCGTCAAAGAGTACATGGCCTGGTTGAACCGCACCGCATAAGCTGAAGGAATTGACGCTGAGTATGAAAATACTGGTTATCGGCCCTTCATGGGTTGGCGACATGATGATGTCGCAAAGTCTCTACCGCACCCTGAAGGCCGAGCACCCGTCAGCGGAGATCGACGTGATGGCGCCGGCCTGGTGCCGTCCCTTGCTGGCGCGCATGCCGGAAGTGAACCAGGCGCTGTCGATGCCGCTGGGCCACGGCGCCCTGGCGATCGGCGAACGTCGGCGGCTCGGCCACGCCCTGCGCGCCAACCGTTACGATCGCGCTTATGTCCTGCCCAACTCGTTCAAATCGGCGCTGGTGCCGTTCTTCGCCAAGGTGCCGCAGCGCACCGGTTGGCGCGGCGAGATGCGCTACGGCCTGCTGAACGACCTGCGCACGCTCGACAAAGCCGCCTTCCCGCTGATGGTGCAGCGCTATGTGGCGCTGGCCTATGACAAAGGGCGCATTCAGCGTGCCGAAGATCTGCCGCAGCCGCTGCTGTGGCCGCAGCTGCAGGTCAGCGACGAAGAGATTGCCGAAACCACCGCCGCGTTCAACCTGACCGATCATCGGCCGATTATCGGCTTCTGCCCGGGGGCCGAGTTTGGCCCGGCCAAGCGCTGGCCGCACTATCACTACGCCGCGCTGGCGCAGATGCTGATCGACCAGGGCTACCAAATCGCGCTGTTCGGTTCGGCGAAAGACCACGAGGCCGGTGAGCAGATCCGCGCCGCGCTGCAGGAAGACGCCCGCGACTTTTGCATGAACCTGGCCGGGGAAACCCAGCTGGAACAGGCGGTGATCCTGATCGCTTCCTGCCAGGCGGTGGTCAGCAACGACTCCGGTTTGATGCACGTTGCAGCGGCGTTGAACAAACCGCTGATCGCCTTGTACGGGCCGAGCAGCCCGGACTTCACGCCGCCATTGTCCGATAAGGCCAGGGTGATCCGCTTAATCAGCGGTTATCACAAGGTGCGTAAAGGCGACGCCGCTCAGGGTTACCATCAGAGCCTGATCGACATTCAGCCGCAGCAGGTGTTGGAAGCGCTGACGCCGTTGCTTGCCGCCAGCGAGGAATAACCATGCAGGTGTTGATTGTAAAAACCTCCTCCATGGGGGACGTACTCCACACGCTTCCCGCCCTGACCGACGCCATGCAGGCCATACCCGGCATTCGTTTCGACTGGGTGGTGGAGGAAGGCTTCAGCCAAATCCCCACCTGGCATCCGGCGGTGGACCGCGTGATCCCGGTGGCCATTCGCCGCTGGCGCAAGAACTGGTTCGGCAGCGAAACCCGCCAACAGCGCTGCGATTTCAAACGCCAGGTCCAGCAGCGCAGCTACGACGCGGTGATCGATGCGCAGGGCCTGATCAAGAGCGCCGCGCTGGTTACCCGCATCGCTAAAGGCAGCAAACACGGCCAGGACTGCAAAAGCGCGCGCGAGCCCTTCGCCAGCTGGTTCTACAACCACCGTCATGAAATAGACAAGCGGCAGCACGCGGTGGAGCGCACGCGCGAACTGTTCGCCAAAAGCCTGGGCTACGCCCGGCCGGAGAGCGACGGCGATTACGCCATCGCCGCGCGGTTTCTCAGCCAGCCGCCGACCGATGCCGGGCGGTATCTGGTGTTCCTGCACGCCACCACCCGTGACGACAAACACTGGCCGGAACAAAACTGGCGCGAACTGATTGAGCTGACGGCCGCCAGCGGGCTGAAGATCAAATTGCCGTGGGGCGCCGAGCATGAACACCAACGCGCACAGCGGTTGGCGGAAGGTTTCCCCCACGTCGAAGTGCTGCCGAAGCTCAGCCTGCAGCAGGTGGCGGAGGTGTTGGCCGGCGCCAAGGGGGTGGTTTCGGTGGACACCGGGCTCAGCCACCTTACCGCCGCGCTCGACAAACCGAATATCACGCTGTTTGGCCCGACCGATCCCGGACTGATCGGCGGCTATGGGCAGAATCAGTACGCCTGTCGCCCGGAACAGGGCAATAGCATGGCGGACATCTCGGCCCAAACCGTTGCGGCGCTCATTCATGACAGGATGCCTATGTAATGGGAACATTTTTCAAGCAGATATATCGCTATACGCATGCCCGCCCCTTCCGACATAACGAGAACCTCTGGCCCTACGTAAAGATTAAGCGCGCCGCCAGTGGAGAAATCGTCGAGCTGCGTTACCGGAAACGCCCCGTGCCGCTGGTGCGGCTGGCCGATTTACAGGGGGGGTTCACCGGTGATGTGCTGCTGACGGCCACCGGGCCATCGGTAAAAAACCTCTGCCTGGAAAATTTCCCCGCCATGCCGGCAATGGGCGTCAATGGCGCCTATTTCCTGCACGACCGCGTTGATTTCAGGTTCTATGTCATTGTTGATATGGGGTTTATCGACCAGAAACCGGAAATTATCGGCGAGATTATCGATGATCCGCGGCTGACGCTGTTCACCACGGTGCACGGCGTAGCCAAAATCATCGACACATTCAGCCTGGAGCGGGTGAAGTGCGGTTTCGCGGTGATAGAAGACGCCGCGTTTAAAATCTATCAGCCCAAGATCGCCAACGATGACCTGTGGCCCGTCTATCAAGATAACCCCGCGGTCGTTTTTGCCGCGGACCGGAAGGACATCGCCTTCAGCCACGATATTCGCAGCGGTATCTTTGACGCCGGAACCGTCGCGTATTGGGCTTTTCAGATCCTGACTTTCCTCGGTTTTGAACGGTTGTATATCATTGGTCTGGATATGAATAATTTCCACCAGCCGCGCTTTTATGAGGCCGCCGAGAATAAATTGCCGACCGATCTGGCAGATAAGGTTGCCGGGTTGGTTATGCCTTCTTTCAGCCATGCCAGCCAGCTGATGAAGGCCAGGAATATCACGATAAAAAATCTTTCCATCACCAGCGCTATCAGCAATGACATTTTCGACAAGGTCGATCCTGATGAACTTTTCAAATAACGCTGCCCGCATACAACAGCTGTATGTGGCGTTTTTTTTCCTTTTTTCCTTTTTCAGCGCTATTTTCTGTAGCTATACCAAAGTTAACAACCTGTTCCATTTGTCAGCCATGCTGTTCATTATCACGCTGTATTTCGATAAGGACCTTCGGCTGTCTTTTTTTCGCCATGATGAAATCCGACGCGGGCTGGGCATTATTGCGGCGATGCTGCTTTACTTCGCCTTCAGCAACCTGTGGACGAACGACCCGGCCAATATCGAATCCACCCTGACGCACAGCGTTTATCTGCTGATCTATTTGGCGATGCTGATCACCGTGCTTAACGGCACGCAACGCAATCTGTTGTTCGCCAGCGTTATTTTGGGATTAACGATCCTGTGCCTCTACTCTATCGCTTTTGACTACCACGACATGCTGGTCAACCGGCATGTGTCAAAAAGCAATCCAGGCCCGGAGAACGTGATTGATTTGGCCGGCATGGCGGGAATGGGCGTCATACTCTGCCTGATGGTATTTCGCGAGAAGCAGAGCCGGGTTATCTTGATCGCCATCCCGATATTATTCGGCACGATGCTGCTCACCCAAAGCCGCGGGCCGGTGCTGTCCTTGCTGATTGCCCTGTTCGTCACGCTGCCTTACAGGCATTTGAGATTGAAGCATATCGCTTATTGCCTCGTGGCGTTGATCGTTATTGGCGCGGCGGTGCTGTCGTCGGAAATGGGGCAGTTGCTGCTGGCCCGCTTCGAAGAGATGTACGTTCAGAGCTTCCTGCGTTTAAGCATCTGGCGCCATACTTTCGAACTGGTCAGCCAGGCGCCTTATTTCGGCTACGGCTTCAACTACGAGCTGACCTTCACCAACTATTCGGGCGAGCATATTCGCACTACCCACAGTCTTTATTGGGGGGCGCTGCTGAAGGGCGGCCTGGTGGGATTGGGCATGTTATTGGCGGTTTTGAGCTACTGCGGCATGTTGGCCGTGCGGCGTCTGCGCGACGGCATGCGGCTGGAAGCCGCGCTGTTTATCTTCATGCTGCTGTTTTATACCTCACAGGGCATGTTCGTGGTGGGCAACCCGTCCGAATCCTGGTATCTGTTCTGGTTCCCGCTGGGCGTCATTATGACCACCAGGCTCAAATCTCACCTTTATTAACCCACCGAGCAGCGGCGCCATCCTCACGCTGGCGCCGCTTCGGCTATTCGCCAAGCACCTTGATCACCCTTGCCATCACCTCATCGCTGGTGATGATGCTCAGGGGCTGATGCCGTTGTTCTTCACTCAGCTGCTGCGTTTCAGCCGGCACGTACATCACCTGGTGCAGCTCTGGGTTCTGATAAGGGCCGGTTTGTTGCGGGTTGGCCGTCACGAACAGGCTGACGGTTTTGGTTTTCAACGCGATGGCCAAATGCAATGGCCCGGTATCGCCGGTCACCAGCACATCCATGTTTTTCATCACGCCCAACAGCTGCGGTAACGTCGTTTTACCAATATGGCTAATCACCCGGCTCTGCTCTTCCGGCGTCAGGCCCGCCATAAACTCACGCTCGATCACTTGCTCTTTCGGCGTGCCTATCAGGGCGATGCGATAATCCGGCGAGCGCGACAGCAGCATTTTCGCCAGACCGACAAAGCGGCTCACCGGCCAACAACGCAGCGGCTCGGAAGCCCCCATCTGGAAGCCCACCACCACCTGGCCCGGCTGTTTCTGTTGCAGCGGGAAATCCACCGGAATAAACATTTCCCGATTTTGCGTATCGCACCCCAACTGACCGACCAGATTCAGCTTGCGCTGGATCAGATGGCCGGTATCTCGGGTGCTGATGCCGGTAAGCCACTGCTCCATGCCGCTCAGATCGTTTTTATACGCGTCTTTAAACACATACTCGCAGCCGGAAAATATCGCCGTGATGACATCATACGGCGCCTTTGAATGCAGTATCACCGCCAGCTGCGGCCGATTCTTTCTAAGCTGGCGAATCACGCCAAGCATATCCTTGGCCTTGTGGTCCCAGTAAATGACGTTATTAAAATAGCTGCAGGTGCCGACCAAACCGCCGTTCTTATAACTGGAGACCAGGGTGATCCTGGCGGCGGGGTAGCGTTCCCGGATCGCGCGGATAGCTGGCGTATTAAACATCAAGTCGCCCAGCGCGGTGGTCGAAAAAATAGCAATGCGGTCAAACTCGCGGTTTTTATCAAACGAACGCTTATCTTTAAAATTACTGCCAAGTTTCGTATAAAGCCGGATACAGGCGTTCGCCAGCTTTACTTTCCATTGCTTCGACATTTCAATTCACTTTAAGTTGATAATACTCAGCCAGCGTCATGCCAACCGTCCGCTGTTGCAACCAGTCAAACAGCTGTTCCAGATCGCGGTACAGCCCTTCAATATCCTGTTCGGTTTTAAACGTCGGGCTGCCGCCGGGCATAAACTCGGAAGAGTGCAGCATGAATTCGACGTAGTCCTGCCCCTGCGCCAACGCGCTCTCGGCCACCCGTTTCATTTTGTCCAGGTTGCTGCCGCTGGGCCGCAGCCAGTGCACCGACGGCGAACGCCGCTTGCCGCGCAGCCGATCGTAACCCTGCTTGACGGCGTTCATCAGCGCCGAATGCTTGTACTGAATGCTCATCGGCACTTCCAGCAGCGCCGAGTCGCCGGGCTGGGCGATGTTTTGCGGATCGATAAAATAAGCCTGCGACGGGAAATGGCGGTAGTCCGTGCCGCCGCTGCCCTGCGGATTGCCCGGCGAATATTGCCAGTTGACGCGCGGCGTGACCGAGCAATCAACCTGGTAGCCGTACTCCAGCAGCAGCGACGCATAATACGCGTTGAAAGCCCAGCGGCCGGCGCGGTGGCTGAGCATTTTGGTCTGGAACGCGTCCTCCAGCAGCTTGGTCATATGATCGACCTTGGCGCGGATCTGGTCGGCGGGATATTCGATCAGATACGGCTTATGCCGCCAGTCATCGTCGGTCAACGGCGTCAGCGGCGGGCTGTTCCAGGCATGCAGATGCATGCCGACTTCGCCGGCGCCGCGCGCGATGACATCGCGGGCGAACTCGACGTAGGCCGGATCCATCGCCATTTCATAATTGGTGAGATAAACCGGCTTGAAGGCGTATTTCTCGCACAACGCCTGAAAACGCGGCAAAAAACGCGTATTTTCGGTAGAAATGCGATCGTGGTTTTGCCACAGGTTGTCGCCTTCGGTATCAATGGTAATGAGAAATGCCGGTTTAGTCATGAATATCGAACCTGATATCAACAGAATGCAGTATGTTACGCAGGCCGTTTCGCCAGGGCAAACGACTTTACTGCCGGTTTGGACAACGTTGAGGGACATTCGTCCCCTGTCGCGGCTATTTTTTTACTTGCCGGCAAGAAAGCCGTGCAACAGTAGCCACATGCGATCGGGTCCTTTAGAATCAAAGATTGGTTTCCCTGAAAGCGACTCATGATGAACGACGCGCCAGCCCCAAATTCTGCCCCATCCGTACAGCGTATTCTGATCGTAAAACTGCGCCATCATGGCGACATGCTGCTGATCACCCCGGTCATCAGCAGCCTGCGGCAAAACTACCCGCAGGCGCAGATCGATGTGCTGCTGTACCAGGAAACCCGGGAGATGCTGGCCAGCAATCCGCAGCTGACGACGATTTTCGCCATCGACCGCCAGTGGAAAAAGCAGGGCACCCGGGCGCATCTGCGCCACGAACTGGATCTGCTGCGCCGCCTCAAAGCGCAGCGTTACGACTTGGTGGTCAACCTGGCCGATCAGTGGCGCAGCGCCATCCTCACCCGCCTGACCGGCGCGCGCATTCGGCTGGGCTTCGATTTCCCCAAACGCCGCGGTTTCGTTTGGCGTCACTGCCATACCCAATTGGTGCCGGTGAGCGATCACGCTCGGCTGCACACCGTGGAACAAAACCTGTCGCTGCTGGCCCCGCTGAATCTGCCGGAGCTCAGCCAACGGGTGACCATGAGCTACCAACCGCAGGATTGGCAGGCCGGCGAGCAGCTGCTGCGCCGGCAGGGCGTGACCGGCGACTATATCGTGGTGCAGCCCACCTCGCGCTGGTTCTTCAAATGCTGGAGCGAAGAAAAGATGGCCGCGACGATCGGCGCGCTGCAGGCCGACGGCCACCAGCTGGTGATCACCTCCGGGCCGGACGCCCGGGAAAAAGCCATGGTGGAGCGCATTCTGGCGCTCTGCCCGCCGCAGGGCGTGACGTCGCTGGCCGGGCAGCTGACGCTGCGGCAGCTGGCCGCCCTCATCGACCATGCGAAACTGTTTATCGGCGTGGATTCGGTGCCGATGCACATGGCCGCAGCGTTACAAACGCCGTGCATTGCGCTGTTCGGCCCTTCCAAACTGACCTTCTGGCGGCCGTGGCAGGTTATCGGCCAGGTGATTTGGGCCGGCGACTTCGGCGAGCTGCCCGATCCGGACGCCATCAATACCGGCACCGATGAACGTTATCTTGACCTTATTCCTACAGACGCGGTGATTGCAGCCGCGCGGAGCACGCTGGCATGAAAGCATTTCGTTTGGCGATCGTTCGCCAAAAATACCGCCCGGACGGCGGGGCTGAGCGTTTCGTCTCACGCGCCCTGGAGGCGCTGGAGCAGCAGGACCTCGATCTGAACGTCATCACCCGCGAATGGCAGGGCGACGCCAATCCCAACTGGCACATTCACCTGTGCAACCCGTTGAAACTCGGCCGTATCAGCCGCGAGCGGGGCTTCGCCGAAGCGGCCAGAGCGCTGTGGCAGAAAGAACGCTTTGACCTGGTGCAAAGCCATGAACGCATCCCCGGCTGCGACATTTACCGCGCCGGTGACGGCGTGCATCGCCGCTGGCTGCTGCAGCGCGCGCGCCTGCTGCCGGAATGGCGACGCAAATGGCTGTTCTCCAACCGTTATCACCGCTATGTGATGTGCGCGGAGCGCGCGATGTACGCTGCGCCCGAGCTAAAGGCGGTGATCTGCAACGCCGAGATGATCAAACAGGAAATCATCGATGACTTTGGCGTGCCCGCCGATAAAATCACGGTGATCTATAACGCCATCGACAACCAAAAATTCTTGCCCGCCGATGCCGAACGACGCCAGCGGCTGCGCGAGCAGTATCAAATCCCTCAACGGGCTCACTGCCTGATCTTTGTCGGTTCCGGTTTTGAACGCAAGGGCCTGGCCGCCGCCATTCGCGCCGTGGCGGCGACCGACAGCCACCTGCTGGTGGTCGGCAAGGATAAGGCCGAAAAACGCTACCGGGCGCTGGCGCAGACGCTGGGCTGCAGCGATCGCCTGCACTTTATGGGCGTGCAGAAACAAACGTTGCCGTTTTATCAGGCGGCGGACGCGCTGCTGCTGCCGACGCTGTACGACCCCTTTCCCAACGTGATCCTGGAAGCGATGTCGTGCGGCCTGCCGGTGATCACCAGCACCACCTGCGGCGGGTCCGAATTTATCGTCCCTGGGCAGAACGGCTTCGTCACCGACGCCCTCGACGTTGCGGCCATCACCGAAGCGATTCGGGCGCTGCCTCGCCAGGCCATCGGCTCTGCCATGGGCGAAGCGGCCAGGCTGCGCATCATGTCGGCCACGCCGGCGCATCTCTCCGAGCAGCTTATTTCCCTGTATAACCGATTACTGGACTAGCTATGCGTATTCTGATGGTTATCGACGGCCTGCCTGGCGGCGGCGCGGAAAAAGTGGTGCTGACCCTGTGTCAGGGCATGCAGCAAATGGGGCATGACGTGAGCCTGGTCTCATTGCGCGACGTCTGCAAATACCCCATCCCCCAGGGGATCCACTACCGTGTGGTGGCGGATAACAGCCGAACGCCGTGGCGCAAGCTGACCGAGCTGCCGCGCCGCGCCGCCGCGCTGGATCGGGCGATCGCCGAGATGGAGCGCCAACACGGCGCCTTCGATCTGGCGTTCTCCAACCTGCACAAGACCGATCGCATCGTCAGCCGCAGCAAGCTGCTGGCCGCGGATCGCCTGTGGTTCTGCATTCACGGCATTTTGTCCACCTCCTACCTTGGCCACCGCAAGGGGCTGGATCGCTGGCTGAAGCAGCGCAAACTCGCCGCCGTCTACCAGGGGCGCAACATCGTCGCCGTTTCGCAGGCGGTCGGCGACGATCTGCAGCAAAATCTGCCCATTCGCCCACATCGCCTGGCGGTGATCAATAACCCGTTCGACATCGCCGCCATCCAGCGGCAGGCGGCGGAGCCTTGCGAACTGGCGGGTCAGGATTATCTGGTGCACGTCGGCCGCTTCCACCCGCACAAACGGCACGATCGCCTGCTGAGAGCCTACGCGCAATCCGGCATTCAGGCGCCGCTGGCGCTGATTGGCGCCGGCAGCGAAGCCGGCATCGCCGCAGCCAAACGGCTGGCGGCAGAGTTGGGCATTGCGGAGCGCGTGCGGTTCCTCGGTTTCCAGGCCAATCCCTATCCGTTTATTCGCCATGCGTCTTTGTTGGTGCTCAGCTCCGACAGCGAAGGCTTCGGCAACGTGCTGGTCGAGGCTTTGCTGTGCGGCACGCCGGTGGTCAGCACCCGTTGTCCGGGGGGGCCGGCGGAGATCCTGGAGAAGGCCGGCATGGCCCACGCGCTGGCGGAATTAAATGCGGATTCGCTGGCGGATAAAATGGCGCAAATTTATGCCGCCCCACCGGAAATCAATCATCGGCAGTTGCTGAGCTACGGCCTTGAGCCTATTTGCCGGCAATATCTGGCGCTAAAGAAATGAAATAAGGCAGGGACCGCCCTGCCTTATTTTTCAATCAATCGAAATCTTGCATTTTCTGCCAAACTTCATCGATGGATACGTCGACACAGTCGCCCGACTCGCTTTGCAAAATATGATATCGCCCCGACCACGGATGCCAGGCATCTTTATTCGTGTCGCCGAAGAACACCACCATATCCTTATTCAGCGCCGCGGCCAGATGCATCTGCCCGCCGTCGCTGCACAGCACCTTGTCGCATAAATCGAAACCGGCCAGCAGTTCGCGCACCGATGCCGTCGGGTACAGCGCTACGCGCGCGTTTCGGCATTGCGCCAACAGCTGTTCCGCACGCCGTTGGTCGCCGATATCATCCGGCGCCAGCGTGCCCTGCGGCGACCAGAAAATCAGCACGCCGGTATCGGGATCGGCAACCAAGCGATTGATAATTTCCGCATAACGCTCAATCGGCCAGCGTCTTTTCGGACTGCGGCTGCTGATATGCACTGCGCATACCCGGCTGACCGGCGGCAACAGCTTTTGCAGACGCTGCTCCGCCTGCTGCCGCTCTTCCGGCGTCAGAAATACCCGCACCGGCGGAATCGGGATCGGCCGGTCGGTAATGGCCGAGAGATAGCTGTAGGTGCGCTCAACCTGATGCTTGCCGCTGAAATCCTCTCTGCGGAAAGGCTGATGAATTTCAGCAGTGCCCAGATCGGCGCCGATGATATGGCGGGCGCCGGCCATTTTGGCCAGCCGCAGGCTGTATTTGCAAGGCACCGGGTTAGCCAGGATCACCGCATCAAACTTTATTTTTCTCAGCCGAAGAAAAATCATCAGCCGTTCAAAATAAACCCCTAACGTGGTTTCATTTTTCGCCTTGTGCTTGGCCTTCTTATAAACGAAAACCTTCTCAAGGTGCGGGTTGTTTTTAACGACATCCTGACTGACTTTATTGATCAAAAGATAAAGCTTGGCATCCGGATAGGCAATTTTCACCCCCTCGATCAGGGGCGTTGTACAAACAAGATCGCCGATGTTATCGCGGCGGATAATTAAAATATTCTTCATTCCAAGCCTGTCAGCGAAATCACTCGCCCGTTGTCTGAAACTGACACCCAAGGTTACCAAATTAGCGCCTTTCCCTTCCAGTTATGGTACTATTCTGAATAACCCATATAAATGAAATTGATAGAATGTTGCTGCGTTTATATCAGGTACTACTCTACCTCATCCAACCCCTGATCTGGCTCCGCCTGCTGCTGCGCAGCCGCAAAGCTCCAGCCTACCGTAAACGCTGGGCAGAGCGCTATGGCTTCTGCGCCGGCAAAGTGGTGCCAGGCGGCATCATGCTGCATTCCGTCTCCGTCGGCGAAACGCTGGCCGCCATCCCGCTGGTGCGGGCGCTGCGCCACCGCTACCCCTATTTACCGATAACTGTGACCACGATGACCCCGACTGGTTCAGAGCGCGTGCAGTCCGCCTTCGGTAAAGACGTACATCATGTCTATCTGCCTTACGACCTGCCCGGCGCCATGAATCGCTTTCTGAACCAGGTGAATCCCAAGCTGGTGATCATCATGGAAACCGAGCTGTGGCCAAACCTGATCAACGCGCTGCACCAGCGCCAAATTCCGCTGGTGATCGCCAACGCGCGCCTTTCCGCCCGTTCGGCCGCCGGCTATAAAAAAATAGGCGGTTTTGTCCGCGACATGCTGCGCCGCATTACGCTGATCGCCGCCCAAAATCAGGAAGACGGCGATCGCTTCGTTGAACTCGGCCTGAAGCGCTCACAGCTGACCGTGACCGGCAGCCTGAAGTTCGATATCTCCGTCACGCCGGAACTGGCTGCCCGCGCCGTCACCCTGCGTCGCCAATGGGCGCCGCGCCGCCCGGTATGGATCGCCACCAGCACCCATGAAGGCGAAGAAAGCATTCTGTTGGCGGCGCACCGCAAACTGCTGGAAAAACACCCTGACCTGTTGCTGATTCTGGTGCCGCGCCATCCGGAGCGCTTCCCTACCGCCAAAGATCTGGTGCAGAAAGCCGGCTTCAGCTACACCCTGCGCAGCAGCGGCGAAATTCCTTCCGGCAGCACCCAGGTGGTGATCGGCGACACCATGGGCGAGCTGATGCTGCTGTACGGCATAGCCGATCTGGCCTTTGTCGGCGGCAGCCTGGTCGAACGCGGCGGGCATAACCCGCTGGAGGCCGCCGCTCACGCCATCCCGGTGCTGATGGGCCCGCATACCTTCAACTTCAAGGATATCTGCGCCAAGCTGTCGCAGGCCGAAGGGCTGATCACCGTGACCGACGTAGATTCGTTGGTGAAAGAAGTGGAAACCCTGCTGACCGACGAAGACTACCGCCGTTACTATGGCCGCCATGCGGTGGAAGTGCTGTATCAAAATCAGGGAGCGCTGCAGCGCCTGCTGCAGCTGCTGGAACCGCATCTGCCGCCCCGGAGCCACTGAATGAGCGACCGCAAACGCCTGTCGGTGGTGATGATCGCCAAGAACGAAGCCGGGCTGCTGCCGGATTGCCTGCGCTCGGTCGACTGGGCGGATGAGATAGTGGTGCTGGATTCCGGCAGCCAGGACGACAGCGTCGCCATCGCCGAAAGCATGGGCGCGAAAGTCTTTAGCCATACCGACTGGCAAGGCTTCGGCAAGCAGCGTCAGCTGGCGCAAAACCATGCCAGCCACGACTATATTCTGATGATCGACGCCGACGAGCGCGTGACCCCCGAGCTGCGCCAATCCATTGAACGGGTGCTGGCCGCGCCGGACGACGAAGCCGTTTACAGCTGCGCGCGCCGCAACCTGTTCCTCGGCCGCTTTATGCGCCACAGCGGCTGGTATCCGGATCGGGTCAACCGGCTGTACGCCAACCGTCGTTACCGCTACAACGACGATCTGGTGCATGAATCGCTCAATATCGGCAGCGCCAAAGTGATCCCGCTCAGCGGCGATCTGTTGCATCTGACCTGCCGCGATTTTTTCGCCTTCCAGCGCAAGCAGCTGCGCTATGCCGAAGAGTGGGCCAATCAGCGCCATCAGGCTGGAAAACGCTGCGGCTATCTGTCGATCCTGACCCACGCCCTTGGCGCCTTCTGCAAAACCTGGCTGCTGCGCGCCGGCTTCCTCGACGGTAAACAGGGGTTGCTGTTAGCGGTGGTCAACGCGCAATATACCTTCAATAAATATGCCGCATTATGGGCATTGGGCCGCAACTACTCAGAGAAGTGAATCATGACCAGCAAAGCCATCTATCCCGGGACTTTCGATCCCATGACCAACGGCCACCTGGATTTAGTGACGCGCGCGTCATTGATGTTCGATCACGTGATTCTGGCCATCGCCGCCAGCCCGAGCAAAAAGCCGCTGTTCAGCCTGGAAGAACGGGTGGCGCTGGCGACCCAGGTCACCTCGCATCTGGATAATGTGGAAGTGCTGGGTTTCAGCGAGTTGATGGCGCACTTCGCCGCTCATCAGAACGCCAATATCCTGGTGCGCGGCCTGCGTGCGGTGTCGGACTTTGAATACGAACTGCAGCTGGCGAACATGAACCGGCATCTGATGCCGACGCTGGAAAGCGTGTTCCTGATGCCGTCCGAAGAGTGGTCGTTTATCTCCTCCTCGCTGGTGAAGGAAGTGGCCCGCCACGGCGGCGACATTGCGCCCTTCCTGCCGGATGTCGTCACCCGGGCGCTGATGGAAAAGCTCGCCGCCCAATAATCAGTTCAACGCTGGCAGCGCCGGCAGAAGAAGGTGCTGCGCTGCCCGTGCTTGGCGGACTCTATCGGCGTGCCGCAGGTGCGGCAGGGTTCGCCGGCCCGCCCATACACCTGCAGTTCCTGCGCGAAGTATCCCGGCTTGCCGTCCGACTGCAGGAAGTCGCGCAGCGTGGTCCCGCCTTGCTCAATGGAGCGCAGCAGCACCGCCTTGATGGTTTCCGCCAACAGCGCCGCTTCCGCCTTGCTTAACGATCCCGCCTGACGATCGGGCAGGATCCCGGCGGTAAACAGCGATTCGCTGGCGTAAATATTGCCGACCCCCACCACCAGCTTGTTATCCATCAGCCAGGGTTTGATCAGGGTGCGCTTGTTGCGGGATTTTTCATACAGGTAGTCGCCGTCGAACGCCTCGCTCAGCGGCTCCGGCCCCAGGTGCGCCAGCACGTTGCTGGCCGCCAGGTCCTCGCACCACAGCCAGGCGCCGAAACGGCGCGGATCGGTATAGCGCAGGATCATGCCGTTACTGATCACCAGATCGACGTGGTCGTGCTTGCCGGCCTCATCTTCGTTTTCCTCTCGCAGCATGCGCAGGCTGCCGGACATGCCGAGGTGGACGATGATCCAGCCGCGCTGCAGCTCGATCAGCAGGTATTTCGCCCGGCGCTGCACGCTGAGCACCGGCTGGTCGCTCAGCGTCAGGATCTGCTCGGAAACCGGCCAGCGCAGGCGTGCGTTGCGCACCACCGCGTACTGGATGCTGTGGCCGACAAGATAAGGTTCAATACCGCGTCGGCTGGTTTCAACCTCTGGTAATTCAGGCATCTGGCGCTCCTCCCGGTCTTTTCCTACCCTTTATAAAACAAAAAACCCGGCCGAGGCCGGGTTTTTCATTAATCCACTAAAATTATTTAATTTTAGCTTCTTTGTAGATCACGTGCTGGCGGACAACTGGATCGAATTTCTTCAGTTCCAATTTTTCCGGCTTAGTACGCTTGTTCTTCGTGGTGGTATAGAAGTGACCAGTACCAGCAGAAGAAACCAGCTTGATCTTCTCGCGAACACCTTTAGCCATGATGCAGTTCCTTAATACTTCTCACCACGGGCACGCAGATCGGCCAAGACCGTCTCAATACCCTTCTTATCGATAACACGCATACCTTTAGCAGATACACGCAGAGTTACAAAGCGCTTCTCAGCCTCAACCCAAAAACGGTGTGAGTGCAGGTTAGGCAGAAAACGGCGTTTGGTCGCGTTCATTGCGTGGGAACGGTTGTTACCGCTCACCGGGCGCTTGCCAGTAACTTGGCAGACTCGGGACATGTCTATTCTCCAAAAATCAAATCAGCTCGAGCTTCGTATAGGGTATGGCCGCCTCGTCAGGCTTTTAGAGCCCATCTCAGCAAACTTCATACTGAGGAGACTCTCGTCATCAGGTCAGAAACCACACATCAGGTCAGAAACCTGCTGAGATAGGCTCTTGCGCCAAACCCAAGATTCTCAAAGGTGGCGTAGTATACGCTCTGAAGCGTAAGTGCTCAAGTCCCGAACAGCTAAAGATCCCACAAGGATCGCGAAAAAATCGCTTAAAGCCATCCGCGCTCGGCAAAAGAGACGCATTCACCCCGACCGATCACCAAATGATCAAGCACTCGGATCTCCAATAACTGGCAGGCATTAACCACTTGCTCGGTTATCAAACGGTCGGCGTGACTGGGTTCAGCCTTACCCGAGGGGTGATTATGCGCCAGAATGATGGCGGCTGCATTAGCCTTCAACGCTGCGCGCACAATTTCTCTCGGGTAGACGACGACGCTGCTGATGGTACCAGCAAACATCTCCTGATGGCGAATAACCCGGTGCTGATTGTCTAAAAACAGTACCAAAAACACCTCGCGCTCATGGTTCGCCAGCAAACTCTGCAGGTAATGCTGGGTGATGCGCGGGTTGAGCATGGCGTTTTCCTGCGCCAGATGGCTGGAAAAAAAGCGGAACGCCAGCTCTGAAATCGCCTGCAGCTGCGCGTAGCTGGCGTTCCCCAAACCTTTCTGGCTGCAAAATAGCTGATGGTCGGCCGACATCAGGTGATACAGCGAACCGAATTGGCGCAGCAGCTGCTCCGCCAACTGCATCACGTGCAGACCCGGCAGCCCGGTGCGCAGAAACAGGGCCAGCAGCTCCGCATCGGACAGCGCCGCCGCGCCATGACTCAACAGTTTTTCCCGCGGCGCCAACGCGCCTGGCCACAATGCGATCGCCTGATTGCTCATCATGCTCCTCCCTGAAAGCGTCACAGCATGCCATGCACCGGTTGGGGCCTCGACAGGTGATTGATAACATTGCGAAGTGCTGCGCAAAGTGCGATGTAACGGGCTGCAGATACTGCGGAATCGCTCACCTGTCCGGCGGTTATGCTAAAATGGCGCATCTTTCGGCTTTCAATCGGACAATCATGATGACGGGACTTTCCGGCAAACATATTGTGCTTGGCATCAGCGGCGGCATCGCCGCCTACAAATGCCCAGAGCTGGTGCGCCGCCTGCGAGACAGGGGCGCGGAGGTGCGTGTGGTAATGACCGGCGCGGCCAAGGCGTTCATCACGCCGCTGACGCTGCAGGCCGTTTCCGGCCACCCGGTCGCCGACGATCTGCTGGATCCCGCCGCCGAAGCCGCCATGGGCCATATCGAGCTCGGCAAATGGGCGGATCTGGTGATTCTGGCCCCGGCGACCGCCGATCTGCTGGCGCGCGTCGCCGCCGGCATGGCCAACGATCTGCTGACCACCGTCTGCCTGGCCACCGACGCGCCCATCGCGGCCGCGCCGGCCATGAACCAGCAGATGTATCGCGCCGCCGCAACCCAGGCCAACCTGCAAACGCTGCAGGCGCGCGGCATGCTGCTCTGGGGGCCGGACAGCGGCAGCCAGGCCTGCGGCGACGTCGGCCCGGGGCGCATGCTGGACCCGCTGGACATCGTCGAGCTGGCGAACGGCCATTTTTCCACACCGCAGGATCTGCAACATTTGCAGGTTATGATCACCGCCGGCCCCACGCGTGAAGCGCTGGATCCGGTGCGTTACATCAGCAACCACAGCTCCGGCAAGATGGGCTTCGCCATCGCACGCGCCGCCGCCGCCCGCGGCGCACAGGTCACGTTGATCGCCGGGCCGGTCAACCTGCCGACGCCGCCTTGGGTCACCCGCGTGAACGTCACCAGCGCGCTGGAGATGGAGCAGGCGGTGCAACAGCGCGCCGCTCAGCAGAATATTTTCATTTCCTGCGCCGCCGTCGCCGATTATCGCCCCGAACAGATCGCCGATGAAAAAATTAAAAAACAGGGTGATGAGATCGTCCTCAAGATGGTAAAAAACCCCGACATCGTCGCCGGCGTGGCGGCCATGGCTAAAAATCGACCGTTTGTCGTGGGGTTTGCCGCCGAAACCCAGAATGTGGAAGAATACGCGCGGCAAAAACTGGCGCGTAAGAAGCTGGATCTAATTTGCGCTAATGATGTATCGCTTGCAGAGCATGGGTTCAACAGTGACACCAATGCGCTGCACCTTTTTTGGCAGGATGGAGAAAAGCGCCTGGCGCTGAGCGACAAGGCACTCCTTGGCCAACGTTTAATAGACGAGATAGTCAGCCGTTATGATGAAAAAAATCGACGTTAAGATCCTCGACCCGCGCATCGGTCAGGATTTCCCGCTACCGACCTACGCCACCCCTGGCTCCGCCGGCCTGGACCTGCGCGCCTGCCTGGACAGCGCGGTGGAACTGGCGCCGGGTGAAACCACGCTGCTGCCTACCGGCCTGGCGATTCATATCGCCGACGCCAGCCTGGCTGCGGTGATCCTGCCGCGCTCCGGCCTCGGTCATAAACACGGCGTGGTGCTGGGCAACCTGGTCGGCCTGATCGACTCCGATTATCAGGGCCAGCTGATGGTGTCCGTTTGGAACCGCGGCCAGAAGTCCTTCACCATCGAGCCGGGCGAACGCATTGCGCAGATGGTGTTCGTGCCGGTAGTGCAGGCCGAATTCAATCTGGTGGAAGAGTTCGACAGCAGCGAACGTGGCGCCGGCGGCTTTGGCCACTCGGGCCGCCACTAAGCGCCGCCCGATAAACGCAGGCCGACAGGGAAATGTCGTCTGAAATCTTGCCGCCCGGAGAGAAGGACAGCTCCACGGCAAGGTTTGTCAGGCAACGGTTACAGCGCAAGCAGGCAGCGCGGAGAACAAGGGTCGTTAAGACCGCTGACCCCAGCATCGTAAAAAAGCTATCACATAAGCCGCACAGAGTTTTCTCTGCAGCGGCCGGTGCGCGGGTTTCCGTCAGTTAAGCAGTTTTAGCAAGGGTCTAATCAGACATGGCAGAAAAAGAAAATACCAAAAGGAACCGGCGCGAGGAAATATTGCAGGCGTTAGCCCAGATGCTGGAATCCAGCGACGGCAGCCAGCGTATCACCACCGCCAAGCTTGCCGCTAACGTCGGTGTCTCCGAAGCTGCGCTGTATCGGCATTTTCCCAGTAAAACGAAGATGTTCGACAGCCTAATCGAGTTTATTGAAGACAGCCTGATCACCCGCATCAACCTGATTTTACAGGACGAAAAAGAGACGTTTAACCGCCTGCGCCTGATTTTGCTGCTGGTGCTGGGCTTTGCGGAACGCAACCCGGGGCTGACGCGCATCATGACCGGCCACGCGCTGATGTTTGAGCAGGACCGCCTGCAGGGCCGCATCAACCAGCTGTTCGAACGCATCGAGGCGCAGCTGCGCCAGGTGCTGAAGGAGCGCAAGCTGAGGGAAGGGAAAGGCTTTATCGTCGATGAGACGCTGCTGGCCAGCCAACTGCTGGCGTTCTGCGAAGGCATGCTGTCGCGTTACGTGCGCTCCGAATTCCGCTACCGCCCCACGCAGGAATTCGACGGCCGCTGGCCGCTGTTGGCGGCTCAGCTGCAGTAACAACAACGCCGGGCGCCCGCCCGGCGTTGTTACTTTAGACGCCGTACTGCTCGCGATAGGCGCGCACCGCCGCCAGGCTCGCCGCCATTTCCGGCTTCTCTTCCAGATACGTAATCAAATCCTTCAGCGTCACGATAGAGATCACCTTGCAGTGATAGTCACGCTCCACTTCCTGAATGGCGGAAATATCCGCGCGGCCGCGTTCCTGACGGTCGAGCGAGATCAGCACGCCCGCCAGGGTTGCGCCGCTGGCGCCGATAATTTCCATCGACTCGCGGATCGCGGTGCCTGCGGTGATCACATCGTCCACCAGCATCACGCGGCCCTGCAGCGGGCTGCCCACCAGCGTGCCGCCTTCGCCATGGGTCTTGGCTTCCTTGCGGTTAAAGCAGTAAGGCACATCGCGCTCGTGATGTTCCGCCAGCGCCACCGCCGTGGTGGTGGCGATCGGAATGCCTTTATACGCCGGCCCAAACAGCAGATCGAAATCAATGCCGGAGTCCATCAGCGCTTCGGCGTAAAAACGCCCTAACAGCGCGAGATCACGCCCGGTATTAAACAGGCCGGCGTTGAAGAAATACGGGCTGGTGCGGCCGGATTTCAGGGTGAACTCGCCGAATTTCAATACCTGCTTGTTAAGCGCGAACTCGATAAACTGGCGCTGATAGGCTTTCATTACTGCTTCTCCTCGTCTGGTCTTGATGTCTTGTTGGTGCCGCCGCCCGATCTGCGGGCGTAAAAAAGGCGACTTCTCAGTCGCCTTGAAAAATCAGTCCGCCAGCGCCGCTTTCTGCGCCTGGAAGATGGTTTCGATGCCCCCTCGGGCCAGCGCCAATAGCGCCAGCAGCTCATCGTGGCTGAACGGCTCGCCTTCGGCGGTGCCCTGCACTTCGATCATGCGGCCGTCTTCCATCATCACCACGTTCATGTCGGTTTCCGCTGCGGAGTCTTCAACATACTCCAGGTCGCACAGCGCTTCGCCGTTGACGATGCCGACGGACACCGCCGCCACCAGCCCTTTCATCGGGTTGGCTTTCAGCTTGCCGTTGGCCACCAGCGCATTCAGCGCATCGGCCAGCGCCACGCAGGCGCCGGAAATGGAGGCGGTGCGGGTACCGCCGTCGGCCTGCAGGACGTCGCAGTCCAGGGTGATGGTGAACTCACCGAGCTTTTTCAGATCGACCGCGGCGCGCAGCGAGCGGGCGATCAGGCGCTGGATTTCCAGGGTACGGCCGCCCTGCTTGCCTTTGGCGGCTTCGCGCGCATTGCGGCTGTGGGTAGAGCGCGGCAGCATGCCGTACTCCGCGGTGATCCACCCCTGGCCCTGGCCTTTCAGGAAGCGCGGAACGCCCTCTTCTACCGTGGCGGTGCACAAAACTTTGGTATCGCCAAACTCAACCAGCACTGAGCCTTCTGCGTGTTTGGTATAGTGACGGGTCAGTGTCAGTGGGCGAACGTGTTGTGGTGCTCTGCCTGCAGGACGCATGGGCTTTCTCCGGCTTCAAATCAACTATTGGCTGCGCATTATACGGGCTTCGTGACGTAATGCCTATCCTGCCCGCAGCGGCGACGCTATAATCGCCCCATCTTTTCCTATTACGGGTACGCACAATGATCCGCAGCATGACCGCCTACGCCCGGCGTGAAATCAAGGGTGAATGGGGCAGCGCAGCCTGGGAGCTGCGTTCCGTTAACCAGCGTTACTTAGAAACCTACATCCGCCTGCCGGAACAATTCCGCAGCCTTGAGCCGGTGATCCGCGAACGTATCCGTGGCCGTCTGACCCGTGGCAAAGTCGAGTGCAACCTGCGCTTCGAACTGGACCCGAGCGCGCAAAGCTCGATGATCCTGAACGAAAAACTGGCCAAACAGCTGGTCGAAGCCGCCAACTGGGTGAAAATGCAGAGCGACGAAGGGGAAATCGATCCGATCGACGTACTGCGCTGGCCGGGCGTGATGTCCGCTCAGGAACAGGATCTGGACGCCATCAGCGCCGAGCTGATGCAGGCGCTGGACGGCGCGCTGGATGACTTCATCGCCGCGCGCGAAAGCGAAGGCACCGCGCTGAAAGCCCTGATCGAGCAGCGTCTCGACGGCGTCAGCGCCGAGGTGGTCAAGGTGCGCGCCCAGATGCCGAACATTCTGCAGTGGCAGCGCGAGCGTCTGGTCAGCAAGCTGGAAGAAGCCCAGGTGCAATTGGAAAACACCCGCCTGGAGCAAGAGCTGGTGCTGATGGCGCAGCGCATCGACGTGGCCGAAGAGCTGGACCGCCTGGAAGCGCACGTGAAGGAAACGCACAACATCCTGAAGAAAAAAGAAGCCGTGGGCCGTCGCCTCGACTTTATGATGCAAGAGTTCAACCGCGAATCGAATACGCTGGCTTCCAAATCGATCAATGCCGAGGTCACTACCTCCGCTATCGAGCTGAAGGTGCTGATCGAGCAGATGCGCGAGCAGATCCAGAACATCGAATGATCCCGCTTCGCCTTATCAAGCCCGCGCTATGCGGGCTTTTTTATCGCCGCAGGTTGCAGGTTAGCGCCGCCAGCGCGATGCCCGACACCGGCGTTGATTTTGTTTATGAAAAACTGCCGAGCCGCGGGCCGGAATGACAATCGGCACCTTATCCCGCATACGATAAGTATTTTGTTCCAATTATCACGTAAGGTAATGAAAGGTCGACAAAGCTGTGGCTAAATGTGTTTTTTCCTGCCCGTTAGCCGTACGGACTCTTTATGCCGCAAATTCTGCAATTTATTATGGCCCTGGTGGTGATCATCGCCCTGGCGCTGTTGGTCAGCAATGACCGCAAAAAAATCCGCCTGCGTTACATCATTCAGCTGCTGGTGATCGAGGGCGCACTGGCCTACTTCTTCCTGCATTCAGCCAGCGGCCTCAGCGTGGTCAAGCACGTCGCCGGCTTCTTCGAAATTCTGCTCACCTACGCCGCGCAAGGTTCGGAATTTGTGTTTGGCGGCATGAGCAAAGACGGCATGGCGTTCATCTTCCTCGGCGTGTTGTGCCCGATAATCTTTATTTCCGCGCTGATCGGCATTTTGCAGCATTTCCGCATTCTGCCGCTGGTTATCCGCCTGGTCGGCACCCTGTTGTCCAAGGTCAACGGCATGGGCAAGCTGGAATCGTTCAACGCCGTCAGCACCCTGGTGCTGGGGCAATCGGAAAACTTCATCGCCTACAAGGGGATCATCGGCGATATCTCGCCGCGCCGCATGTACACCATGGCCGCCACCGCCATGTCGACGGTATCGATGTCGATCGTCGGCGCCTATATGTCGATGATCGACGCCCAATACGTGGTGGCGGCGCTGATCCTCAACATGTTCAGCACCTTCATTATCCTCTCGATCATCAACCCCTATCAGGTCGAAGACGAACCGGAGCTGAAGCTGAGCAAGCTGCATGAAGACCAGAGCTTCTTCGAAATGCTGGGCGAATATATCCTGGCCGGCTTCAAGATTGCGATGATTATCGCCGCGATGCTGATCGGTTTTATTGCGCTGATCTCCGCCGTCAACGCGCTGTTCTCCGCCGTATTCGGCATCAGCTTCCAGCAGATCCTGGGCTATGTGTTCTATCCGCTGGCCTGGCTGATCGGCATTCCGGCACAGGACGCGCTGCGGGCCGGCAGCATCATGGCGACCAAGCTGGTGGCCAATGAATTTGTGGCGATGATCGAACTGAAAAAAATCGCCGCAGAGATGACGCCGCGCGGGTTGGGCATCCTGTCGGTGTTCCTGGTATCGTTCGCCAACTTTGCCTCTATCGGCATCGTCGCCGGGGCGATCAAAGGGTTGAACGAACGCCAGGGCAACGTGGTTTCCCGCTTTGGCCTGAAGCTGGTTTACGGCGCCACGTTGGTCAGCCTGCTGTCGGCCGCCGTCGCCGGGCTGGTGCTGTAATCGCCTATCCCGGCCTGAAGGCCGGGATAACCATCAAAACGTCACGCACACCGGCGCATCCACCCGCATCACCGAATCCTGCGCAAACTGCTGCTTATAGCCGCTGCGCAGGGCTTCGATATTCCCCTCGCTCGCCTTGCCCGGCGTGTGGATCAGCATCAGCGCCTTGCTGTTCTCTCGCGCCAGCTTGCCGTCATTGCCCAGCCACTGTCCCCTGGCGTCAAACACCGAAAGCCCGTCTCTAAACCGCGGCGTCACCTGCCGATCGACAAAGGTTTGCCATTCGGCGGCGCTAATCACCGGCCCCGCCGGGCGGTTAAGGCCGAAGTAGAGCGTGGTTTGCACCATGGGATCGCCAATGCTGCAGGTGGGCGTTGCCGGCGCGGCGCAGCCGCTCAGCAAGATGGCGGCCGTCAGCGCCGCAGTCAGCCTGGGGGAAAGGGTCATGATGTCGTGGTTCCTCGTCGAAAAACGTTGGGGCATGGGCATCGCATGCAAAAAGCATAGTCAGCAGCGGAAACTAACGCGAAATTTCTAATGCGTACGGTAAGAGTACAATGTTAAAAAATGCAGCCGGCAAGAACGAAAACGCCAAGTATAATTAGATAAACTAATCCGAAAAGCCATTGGTGAAAAAAACTCAGTGGCGTTGCTCCCCGGCGAAGATTACCCTGCCGGCCTTGATGTTTATCCCAGCCACCCTGTGAAAATCTTATGTTACTGAGCATTCTTTATATCATCGGCATCACTGCCGAAGCCATGACCGGCGCTCTGGCCGCCGGGCGCCGCCAAATGGACATGTTTGGCGTGATTATCATCGCCTCGGTCACGGCGATCGGCGGCGGCTCGGTACGCGATATGCTGCTCGGGCATTTCCCACTGGGCTGGGTCAAACATCCCGAGTATATCGTCATCGTCGCCATTGCGGCGATCGTCACCACCTGGGTGGCGCCGCTGATGCGCCACCTGCGCCGTCTGTTTTTGGTGCTGGACGCCGTCGGCCTGATCGTATTTTCCATCATAGGCGCGCAGGTGGCGCTGGATATGGGGCACAGCGCGATCATCGCCGCGATCGCCGCGGTGATCACCGGCGTGTTCGGCGGCGTGCTGCGCGACATGTTCTGCAACCGCATCCCGTTGGTCTTCCAGAAGGAAATCTACGCCGGCATCTCCTTCAGCGCCGCCTGGCTGTATATCGGCCTGCAACACCTGAGCCTGCCGCATAACCTGGTGGTAATCATCACCCTGGTGGCCGGGCTGAGCGCACGCCTGATCGCCCTGCGTTTCCGCCTTGGCCTGCCGGTATTCAACTATCAGCATCCGGATCACTGATCGCGCGGCGGCGATAGCGCCGCCGTACGATGCAAAACCACGGAAATTTCCCGATACGCTGCGCAAATCCGCCATTTTGACGTTTTTTCAGCACAAAGCCGCGGGCAAAATGCGAGCTAACGCTGCATCCGGCGCGTTAGCCGTGTATACTGTGCGGAGAAAATACACATCCGCTGTTATTGGCATATCAACCGCTATCAACGAACATCATCATGGCTCAAGGCACGCTTTATATTGTCTCTGCTCCCAGTGGCGCAGGTAAATCAAGTCTGATTCAGGCTTTGTTAAAGACGCAACCGCTGTACGACACGCAGGTTTCGGTTTCGCACACCACGCGCGACAGCCGCCCGGGTGAACTTCACGGCGAGCATTATTTCTTCGTCTCAAAAGATGAATTCCGCCGGATGATTGAGCAGGATGCGTTTCTTGAGCATGCCGAAGTGTTCGGCAACTATTACGGCACCTCGCGCGCCGCCATCGAGCAAGTGCTGTCGACCGGCGTGGATGTCTTCCTGGATATCGACTGGCAGGGCGCGCAGCAAATCCGCGCCAAAATGCCGCAGGCGCGCAGCATCTTTATCCTGCCGCCGTCCAAGGAAGAGCTGGGCCGCCGCCTGCGCGGCCGCGGGCAAGATTCCGAAGAGGTGATCGCCAAGCGCATGGCCCAGGCCGTGGCGGAAATGACGCACTACGCGGAGTACGATTATTTAATCGTGAACGATGATTTCGATCTGGCGCTGTCCGATCTGAAAACCATTATTCGCGCCGAACGCCTGCGTTTAGGCCGCCAATTACTGCGGCATGACGCTTTAATCAGCAAACTATTGGCAGACTGAAGGCAGTTTCAGTATTATGCCCAGTCTTTTCGTCACCTGTGGAGTAGCACAAATATGGCACGCGTAACTGTTCAAGACGCTGTAGAGAAAATTGGTAACCGTTTTGACCTGGTGTTGGTCGCTGCTCGTCGGGCGCGTCAGATCCAGACCGGCGGCAAAGATGCACTGGTTCCGGAAGAGAACGACAAGTATACCGTTATCGCCCTGCGCGAAATCGAAGAAGGCCTGATCACCAGCCAGATCCTCGATGTGCGTGAGCGCCAGGAGCAGCAAGAGCAGGAAGCCGCAGAGATCCAAGCGGTTACCGCGATTGCTGAAGGTCGTCGTTAATTAGACTGCGAGTCTGCCTTGTACCTGTTTGAAAGCCTGAATCTGCTGATTCAACGTTACCTGCCTGAGGAGCAGATTAAGCGCCTCAAACAGGCATACCTCGTTGCACGTGATGCCCACGAGGGACAGACACGCTCCAGCGGTGAGCCCTACATTACTCACCCGGTCGCCGTGGCCTGCATTCTGGCGGAAATGCGTCTCGATCACGAGACGCTGATGGCAGCCCTGCTGCACGACGTCATCGAAGACACCCCGGCCACCTATCAGGATATGGAACAGCTGTTCGGCAAGAGCGTCGCCGAACTGGTTGAAGGCGTATCCAAGCTCGACAAGCTGAAGTTCCAGGATAAAAAAGAAGCGCAGGCGGAAAACTTCCGCAAGATGATCATGGCGATGGTGCAGGATATCCGCGTCGTGCTGATCAAGCTGGCTGACCGTACGCACAACATGCGCACCCTCGGCTCGCTGCGCCCCGACAAACGGCGGCGCATCGCGCGTGAAACCCTGGAAATCTACAGCCCGTTGGCCCACCGCCTGGGTATTCACCACCTGAAAACCGAGCTGGAAGAGCTGGGCTTTGAGGCGCTGTACCCGAACCGCTACCGCGTGATCAAAGAAGTGGTGAAAGCCGCACGCGGCAACCGTAAGGAGATGATTCAAAAAATCCTCTCCGAGATCGAAGGGCGGTTGACCGAGGCCGGCATTCCCTGCCGCGTCAGCGGGCGGGAAAAACACCTCTACTCCATCTACCTCAAGATGCACCTGAAAGAGCAGCGCTTCCATTCGATTATGGATATTTACGCGTTCCGGGTGATCGTGAAAGAGGTGGATACCTGCTATCGGGTGCTCGGTCAGGTTCACAGCCTGTATAAACCGCGTCCGGGCCGGGTAAAAGACTATATCGCCATTCCCAAGGCCAACGGCTATCAATCGCTGCATACTTCGCTGATCGGCCCGCACGGCGTGCCGGTAGAAGTGCAGATCCGTACCGAAGACATGGATCAGATGGCCGAAATGGGGGTCGCCGCGCACTGGGCTTATAAAGAAAAAGAACAGGGCGAGACCGGCACCACCGCACAAATCCGCGCCCAGCGCTGGATGCAGAGCCTGCTGGAGCTGCAGCAAAGCGCCGGCAGCTCGTTCGAATTTATCGAGAGCGTCAAATCCGATCTGTTCCCGGATGAGATTTACGTTTTCACCCCGGAAGGCCGCATCGTCGAACTGCCCGCCGGCGCGACGCCGGTCGACTTCGCCTATGCGGTGCATACCGATATCGGCCATGCCTGCGTCGGCGCGCGCGTCGATCGCCAGCCGTATCCGCTGTCGCAGTCGCTGACCAGCGGCCAGACGGTAGAGATCATCACCGCGCCGGGCGCGCGGCCAAACGCCGCCTGGCTGAATTTTGTCGTCAGCTCCAAGGCGCGCGCCAAAATCCGCCAGATGCTGAAAAACCTCAAGCGCGACGACTCGGTCGGCCTCGGCCGCCGTTTGCTGAACCATGCGCTGGGCGGCAGCCGCAAACTGGCTGAGATCCCGCAGGAAAATATCCAGCACGAGCTGGAGCGCATGAAGCTGGCGACGCTGGACGACCTGCTGGCGGAAATCGGCCTCGGCAACGCCATGAGCGTGGTGGTGGCCAAGAACCTGCAGGGCGATCAGTCCAGCCTGGGCGCGTCTTCCGGCGTGCGCAATCTGGCGATCAAGGGCGCGGACGGCGTGCTGATCACCTTCGCCAAGTGCTGCCGGCCTATTCCGGGCGACCCGATTATCGCCCACGTCAGCCCGGGCAAAGGGCTGGTGATCCACCACGAGTCCTGCCGCAACATCCGCGGCTACCAGAAAGAGCCCGAGAAATTCATGGCGGTAGAGTGGGATAAAGAGACCGAGCAGGAGTTCATCGCCGAGATCAAGGTGGATATGTTCAACCACCAGGGCGCGCTGGCCAACCTGACGGCGGCCATCAACGCGGCCGAGTCCAATATTCAAAGCCTGAATACCGAAGAGAAAGACGGTCGGGTTTATAGCGCCTTTATCCGCTTGACCACCCGCGATCGCATCCATTTGGCAAACATTATGCGTAAAATCCGTATCATGCCGGATGTGATTAAAGTTAACCGCAACCGAAATTAGCGCTTATGAGTCCTGAACGCTATGCGCGGATTTGTGAAATGCTCGCTACCCGGCAGCCGGATCTGACGGTCTGCCTGGAGCAGGTGCACAAGCCGCATAACGTCTCCGCCATTATCCGCACCGCCGACGCCGTCGGCGTGCATCAGGTGCACGCCGTGTGGCCCACCACCCGCATGCGCACCCTGGTTTCCTCCGCCGCCGGCAGCAACAGCTGGGTCAATGTCAAAACCCACCGCACCATCTCCGACGCGGTAGGCCACCTGAAAGCCCAGGGCATGCAAATTCTGGCGACCAACCTGTCCGCCCGCGCGGTCGATTTCCGCGAGGTGGATTACACCCGCCCCACCTGCGTGCTGCTGGGCCAGGAGAAAACCGGCATCACCGAAGAAGCGCTGGCGCTGGCCGATCGGGACATCGTTATTCCGATGATCGGCATGGTGCAGTCGCTTAACGTCTCGGTGGCGTCCGCCCTGATCCTGTACGAAGCGCAGCGCCAGCGGCAAAACGCCGGCCTGTATCGCCGCGAGCGCAGCATGCTGGACGAAGAAGAGCAGCAGCGCCTGCTGTTTGAAGGCGGCTATCCGGTATTGGCCAACGTGGCCAAGCGCAAAGGGCTGCCGCGTCCGCACATCGACGAACAGGGCCAGGTGGTCGCCGACGCCGAATGGTGGGCGACCATGCAGGCGACGGTACGCAAATGAAAGGCCGCCTGCTGGATGCTGTCCTACTCACCGCGCTTTCCGGGGTGGGCGCCAGCCAGGCGGACAAATTGGCCAAAATCGGCCTGGAAACCCTCCAGGATCTGCTGCTGCACCTGCCGCTGCGCTACGAAGACCGCACCCGACTCTATCCGATAAACGACCTGCTGCCCGGCATTTTCGCCACGGTGGAAGGTGAAGTGCTGCGCAGCGACATCAGCTTCGGCCGCCGGCGCATGCTGACCTGCCAGATCAGCGATGGCACCGGCATCCTCACCATGCGCTTCTTCAACTTCAACGCGGCGATGAAGAACAGCCTGGCCGCCGGCCGCCGCGTGACCGCCTACGGCGAGATCAAGCGCGGCAACCACGGCGCGGAGATCATTCACCCGGAATACCGCATTCAGGGCGAAAGCAGCGAGGTCGAGCTGCAGGAATCGCTGACGCCGGTCTACCCCACCACCGAAGGCATCAGGCAGGCCACGCTGCGCAAGCTGACCGATCAGGCGCTGGAGCTGTTGGACACCTGCGCCATCGCCGAGCTGCTGCCGCCGGAACTGAGCGGCGGCCTGATGAGCCTGCCGCAGGCGCTGCACACCCTGCACCGCCCGCCGCCGGATATTCAGCTGGCGGATCTGGAACAGGGCGCGCATCCGGCGCAAAAACGCCTGATCCTCGAAGAGCTGCTGGCGCATAACCTCAGCATGCTGGCGGTGCGCGCCGGCGCGCAAAGCTACCGGGCGCTGCCGCTGCTGCCGGACGACCGGTTAAAAAATCAATTCCTCGCCCAGCTGCCATTCTCGCCGACCGGCGCACAGGCGCGGGTGGTGGCCGATATCGAAGCCGATATGCAAAAAGGCTTCCCGATGATGCGGCTGGTGCAGGGCGACGTCGGCTCCGGCAAAACGCTGGTGGCGGCGTTGGCGGCGCTGCGCGCCATCGCCCACGGCAAACAGGTGGCGCTGATGGCGCCGACCGAACTGCTGGCCGAGCAGCACGCCAACAACTTCCGCCAGTGGTTCGAGCCGCTGGGCCTGGAGGTCGGCTGGCTGGCCGGCAAACAGAAGGGCAAAGCGCGCATTGCGCAGCAGGAAGCCATCGCCAGCGGCCAGGTGTCGATGGTGGTCGGCACCCACGCCATCTTCCAGGAACAGGTGCAGTTCAACGGCCTGGCGCTGGTGATCATCGACGAACAGCACCGCTTTGGCGTGCATCAGCGGCTGGCGCTGTGGGAAAAAGGCGAAGAGCAAGGCTTCCACGCCCATCAGCTGATCATGACCGCCACGCCGATCCCGCGCACGCTGGCGATGACCGCTTACGCCGATCTCGATACTTCGGTCATCGACGAACTGCCGCCAGGCAGAACGCCGGTCACCACCGTCGCCATCCCCGACACCCGCCGCGCCGACATTATCCAGCGGGTGAAAAGCGCCTGCATGGAAGAAGGCCGCCAGGCCTACTGGGTTTGCACGCTGATCGAAGAGTCCGAGCTGCTGGAAGCGCAGGCGGCGGAAGCCACCTGGGAAGAATTGAAAGCCGCGCTGCCTGAACTGAAGGTGGCGCTGGTGCATGGCCGCATGAAGGCACAGGAAAAGCAGGCGGTGATGCAGGCCTTCAAACAGGGCGAGCTGCAGCTGCTGGTCGCCACCACGGTGATCGAGGTGGGCGTCGACGTGCCTAACGCCAGCCTGATGATTATCGAGAACCCCGAGCGGCTGGGGCTGGCGCAGCTGCACCAGCTGCGCGGCCGCGTGGGCCGCGGCGCCGTGGCTTCACACTGCGTGCTGCTGTATAAAACGCCGCTGAGCAAAACCGCGCAAAAACGCCTGCAGGTGTTGCGCGACAGCAACGACGGCTTTGTGATTGCCCAGCGCGATCTGGAGATCCGCGGCCCGGGCGAGCTGTTGGGCACCCGCCAGACCGGCAGCGCCGAATTCAAGGTGGCGGACCTGCTGCGCGACCAGGCGATGATCCCGGAAGTGCAGCGCGTGGCCCGGCATATCCACCAGCAGTACCCGGAGCACGCCCGCGCGCTGATTGAGCGCTGGCTGCCGGAAAAGGCACGCTACTCCAACGCATAAAAAAGGGCGCCCGCGGCGCCCTTTTTCCATTAATCCAGCCTGCGCATCATCCCACCGTCGGGAAGACCGGCAGCAGCAGATACAGCTTGATGACGATGGCGTTGGCGATATCGATAAAGAACGCCCCGACCATCGGCACCACCAGGAACGCCAGATGCGACGGGCCGAAACGATCGGTGATCGCCTGCATGTTGGCGATCGCCGTCGGCGTCGCGCCCATGCCGAAGCCGCAGTGGCCGGCGGCCAGTACCGCCGCGTCGTAGTTCTTGCCCATCACCCGGTAGGTGACGAAAATCGCATACAGCGCCATCACCAGCGTCTGCACCGCCAGGATAGCCAGCATCGGCAGCGCCAGCGAGGCCAGCTCCCACAGGCGCAGGCTCATCAGCGCCATCGCCAGAAACAGCGACAGACTGACGTTGCCCAGTACCGATACCGCTCGCTCAAATACGGTATAAAAGCCGGTGAAGGCCAGCGTATTGCTGAGGATCACCCCGACAAACAGTACGCAGACGAAGTTCGGCAGTTCGAACACCGTGCCGTTCAGCAGGCCAGAAATCAGCTGCCCCAGGCTCAGGCAGATGGCGATCATGGCGATGGTTTCAATCATCACCAACGAGGTGATCAGGCGGCCGCTTTCCGGTTTTTCAAAGCCGCTCGGCTGAACGCTGTCCTCCGGCGTACCTTCCGGCGTGGAGGAGTGCTTCACCAGATAACGCGCCACCGGCCCGCCGATCAGGCCGCCCAGCACCAGGCCGAAGGTGGCGCAGGCCATGGCGACTTCCGTCGCGTTTTCAAAACCGTAGCGTTCAATGAACAGCTTGCTCCAGGCCGCGCCGGTACCGTGGCCGCCGGACAGGGTGATCGAACCGGCGATCAGGCCCATCAACGGGTCCAGACCCAGCATTTTCGCCATGCCGATACCGATGGCGTTCTGCACCAGCAGCAATCCCAGCACCACGAACAGGAACACCATCAGCGCCTTGCCGCCGGCGCGCAAACGCGCCAGGTTGGCGTTCAAACCGATAGTGGCGAAGAAGGCCAGCATCAACGGGTCTTTCAGCGACATATCGAAGCTGATTTCCCAGTTGGCGAACTTTTTCATGGCTAACAGCAGGAGGGCCACCAGCAGACCGCCGGCGACGGGGGCGGGAATAGTGTATTTTCTCAGCAACGGAATGCTTTTGACGCACTTGCCCCCGAGGAGCAGAACCAGCGTTGCCGCGACTAACGTGCCATAAGTATCAAGATGAAACATCCAGGTACTCCATGTAAGGGGAAAGATCCAATAGAAATAATAAGTTATAGAAAACCACTTAGTTTTTAAACTTGATGAATGCGGGATTAGAAGGAAAAAACGCTGAGAAGACAAGAAAAAATGAATGAAAATGCGACATAAATGCGAAAGGAAGTAACAGAATATTTGGGCGCAACCGTTTGCTTTTGCGGGGCGGATGATTAAAATGCCCTCTTTGCCGTTTCTGGAAACGCCACACCATGACCATGTCATCCTCCGAGCTTGATGCCGTGCAAAAAGCCGCCGCCACGCCCCGCACCAGTGAACTGATTTATCGCCTGGAAGATCGCCCGCCGCTGCCGCAAACGCTGTTTGCCGCCGGCCAGCATCTGTTGGCGATGTTCGTGGCGGTGATCACCCCGGCCCTGCTGATCTGTCAGGCGCTTGGCCTGCCGGCGCAGGATACCCAGCACATCATCAGCATGTCGTTGTTCGCTTCCGGTCTGGCTTCCATTCTGCAAATCAAAACCTGGGGGCCGGTCGGCTCCGGGCTGCTGTCGATTCAGGGCACCAGCTTCAACTTCGTTTCACCGCTGATCATGGGCGGCCTGGCGCTGAAGAACGGCGGCGCCGACGTACCGACCATGATGGCCGCGCTGTTTGGCACCCTGATGGTCGCCTCCTGCACCGAAATCCTGCTGTCGCGGGTGCTGCACCTGGCGCGCCGCATCATCACCCCGCTGGTCTCCGGCATCGTGGTGATGATTATCGGCCTGTCGCTGATTCAGGTTGGGCTGACGTCGATCGGCGGCGGCTATGCCGCGATGAGCGATCACAGCTTCGGCGCACCGAAAAACCTGCTGCTGGCCGGCGCGGTGCTGGCGGTGATTATCCTGCTGAACCGCCAGCGCAACCCTTACCTGCGCGTCGCCTCGCTGGTGATCGCCATGGCGGTCGGCTACCTGCTGGCCTGGGCGATGGACATGCTGCCGGCCGGCCAGCCGGCGCCGCAAACGGCGGCGATCACCATCCCGACGCCGCTGTACTACGGCCTGGGCTTTGACTGGAACCTGCTGCTGCCGCTGATGCTGATCTTTATGGTCACCTCGCTGGAAACCATCGGCGACATCACCGCCACCTCCGACGTCTCCGAGCAGCCGGTCAGCGGCCCGCTGTACATGAAGCGCCTGAAAGGCGGCGTGCTGGCCAACGGCCTGAACTCGATGCTGTCGGCGGTGTTCAACACCTTCCCCAACTCCTGCTTCGGCCAGAACAACGGGGTGATCCAGCTGACCGGCGTCGCCAGCCGCTACGTCGGCTTCGTGGTGGCGCTGATGCTGATCGCGCTGGGGCTGTTCCCGGCGGTGGCCGGTTTCGTCCAGCACATTCCCGAGCCGGTGCTCGGCGGCGCCACCATCGTGATGTTCGGCACCATCGCCGCCTCCGGGGTGCGCATCGTGTCGCGCGAACGCCTGAACCGCCGCGCCATCATGATCATGGCGCTGTCGCTGGCCGTCGGCATGGGCGTGTCCCAGCAGCCGCTGATCCTGCAGTTCGCGCCGGACTGGCTGAAAACCCTGCTGTCTTCCGGCATCGCCGCCGGCGGCATTACCGCCATCGTGCTGAACCTGGTGTTCCCGCACGAGCACGAACAGAAATAATTCGCCCCCCTTCCTCGCCAAACGGCCGCCCGCGGCCGTTTTTTATTGTCTATCAGACCATTGCACTTGAGATGCCCGGCCAATTGCGGCATAAACAGGGTATCTTTTTTGACCGATGCGGATGTAGACGATGAAATTTATCGGAAAACTGTTGCTGACGTTGCTGCTGATCGCCGTGCTGGCCATCGTGCTGCTGTACGTGGTGGGGCAAACCCGCTGGGCGGCGAGCCGGTTGAGCGATTGGGTCAGCGACAACGGCGAATACCGCCTGTCGGTAGGGAAAATCTCGCACTCGTGGAGCCAGCCGGGCCAAATCAGCCTGGAGGACGTCCAGCTGGCGAGAAACCATCAGCCGCAGGCGTTGGTGGCCAAAAAGGTCGATCTGGGCCTCAGCCTGCGCCAGCTCACCGAGCCGCGCTATTTCCACAGCGTCACGCTGCGCGACGGCACGCTCAATATCCAGCCGCAGGCGGCGGCGCTGCCGCTGCATGCCGAGGTGCTGCAGCTGAGCAACATGGCGCTGCAGTCCGGCGATGCAGACTGGCGGCTCAACGCGCAGAAGGTTAACGCCGGCATCACGCCCTGGCAGCCCAAGGCCGGTCACCCGCTGGGGGAAAACAATCAATTCCAGTTCAGCGCCGGCTCGATGACGTTGAACGGCATTCCCGCCTCGCAGGTGCTGGTACAGGGTGAGCTGAAACAGAACCGGCTGTTGCTGAGCAACTTCGGCGCCGATCTGTCGCAGGGCGATCTGACCGGGGTGGCCAGCCGCGCCGCCGACGGCAGCTGGCAGGTGGAACGCCTGCGGCTGAGCGGCGTGCGCATGCAAACGCCATTGACGCTGGAACAGTTCATGCGGCGCTTCAGCCAGCTGCCGCCGGTGACCCTCAAACGCGTTGATCTGATCGACGCGCGGCTGGAAGGCAAGGAATGGGCGTTCAACGATCTCGACCTGTCGCTGCAAAACGTCAGCGTCAAGCAGGGCGACTGGAGCAGCCGGGACGGTTCGCTGAACTTCAACGCCAGCGACATGATCAACGGCGGCTTCCACCTGATCGACCCGATCATGACGATGCGGCTGTCGCCCGCCGGCATCGCCATCCAACAGTTCACCACTCGCTGGGAAGGCGGCCTGCTGCGCACCTCCGGCAGCTGGCTGCGCGCGACCAAACGCCTGCAGTTGGACGAAGTGGCCATGGCGGCGCTGGAATACACCTTGCCGCTCAACTGGCGCCAACTCTGGCTGAAACCGTTGCCGGACTGGCTGGCGGAGGTTTACGTCACCAGGCTGACCACCAACCGCAATCTGATCATCGATATCAACCCGGATTTCCCGTTCCAGATCACCGCGCTGGACGGCTACGGCAGCAATCTGCTGCTGGCGCGCGAACATCAATGGGGCATCTGGTCCGGTGCGTTGAACCTGAACGGCAGCGAAGCCACCTTCAACAAGATCGACGTGCGCCGCCCTTCGCTGGCGCTGACCGCCGACGCGGGGCAAATCGACATCACCGAGCTCAGCGCCTTTATGCCGCAGGGTTTGCTGGAGGCCAGGGCCAGAGTCGAACAGCTGCCGGGAAAACCCTTCCAGCTGTCGCTGAATGGCCGCTCGGTGCCGGTGAATACGTTGCAGCAGTGGGGGTGGCAGCCGGTGCCGCTGACCGGCGACGGCAATCTGCAGCTGCAGTTGAAAGGGTTGCTGAACAGCGACGGGCCGTTCAAAGACTCGCTGAAGGGCACGCTGCAGGCCACCGCCGGCGAGCAGTCGGTCAGCCAGCAGCTGCCTTGACGCCAAACGGCCCCCGCAGCGGGGGCCGGGCAATCAATGCTCTAGCGGCTCACAGCCACCCTGATCCAGAGGAACCTCCGGCTCGGCCGGCAACACCATGTAGGTGCCTTCAAATACCGCGCCTTTATCGTCATCGCCGAACAAATGCACCTCAGCCTGCACGCGCGCGCGGCGGCCGCGCGCCAGACGCGCCAGATCGCCGCTCAGTGAGCCGAGATCCGCCACCGCTCGCGGCCGGCCGGTGATCGGTTTGCTGTAACGAATATGCGCGTCGGCCAAGATGATGGTGCCGCCCAGATGGCGCTCGCGCAGCAGCAGCCAGATCAATCCCCAGGCGGTCAAGGTAGCCAGCGAGAACAGGCTGCCGGCGAACAGCGTATGGTGCGGGTTTTGATTGCCGGTTTCCGGCATGGTGGTGACGAAGCGCTGCCCGGTGTATTGGCTGATGCGCACGCCCATCTTTTCGCTCAGCGGGATATGATCGTACCAGGCCTGCTGCAGCTGGCCGCACCAGTCGGGGCGGTGCAGAATATCGTCCAGCGTCGCCACCGGCTTTATCATCAGAAAGTGCCGAATGGGGGTGGTCTGCGGCGCCGTGATCTCGCCCTGATTGACGAAGCCCAACTTGCCGAAGAAATCCACCGCGTCCTCGCGAGCGCTACACACCACGCGTTTAACGCCTTCCTGCCGCGCCACGGATTCCAGGGTCATCGCCACCAGCGTGCCCAGCCCTTTGTCCTGCACCGTAGGGTCGACAGCCAGGAAGCGGATTGCCGCCTCGTTGTCGGCATTGATATACAGCCGCCCAATGGCGACAATTTTTCCGCCCTCGTCCACCACCATTTGGTGATGCGCCATGGCGTCATAGGCATCCTTTTCCGAACCCACCGGCTGGTGCAGCGGCTTGCGCAGCATTTCCCAGCGAAACTGGTAATAATCCTTCAGTTCTTGCTCTGTTACGGGTACTCGTAGGTGATACATAGACGCCTTATCTCCGAATGCTTAAACCTGTAGCCAGAATGTCACCGGCCCATCGTTCACCAACGCCACCTGCATGTCGGCGGCGAACTCGCCGGTTTGGGTCGCTACGCCGCGCTCGCGGCACTGGCCAACAAAATATTGATACAGCCGATCGGCGGCCGAAGGCTCCGCGCCGCGCGAGAAACCGGGCCTCATGCCCTTGCGGGTGTCCGCCGCCAGGGTGAACTGCGATACCACCAGCACGCTGCCTCCCGCCTGCTGGACGTTGAGATTCATCTTGTCGTGCTCATCGCCGAAGATGCGGTAACCCAATACGCGCTCACACAGGCGCTCGGCCTTTTGCTCGTTATCGTCCTGTTCCACGCCCAATAACACTAACAAACCGGGGCCAATCTTGCCTACCGTCTCTCCCTTGACCGTAACGCTGGCGTTCAACACCCGCTGAATTAACGCAATCATAACTCCTGCCCTTCCTGATGCTGTTCTTGTTGTTCCGCCTTCTGGCGGCGGTAGTCGCGGTATTCGCCGATAGTGACGGTGATTTCCGCGCCAAGCAACACGATACACCAGCTCCAGTAGACCCACAGGAATAAAATGGGGATCACCGCCAGCACGCCGTAAATCAGCTGATAGGACGGGAACATGGTGACGTACAGCGCAAACCCCTTCTTGCCCAGTTCGAATAACAGCCCGGCCACCAGCGCGCCGATCAGCGCGTCTTTCGGCGGCACCCGCACCGTCGGCACGATGCAGTACAACAGCCAGAACGAGATCCACGACAGGATCAGCGGAAAAATGCGCAGCACCTGATCCACCAGGCTGTTAACGCCGGTTTGCGCCAGCCAGTTAAGCGACAGCAGGTAGGAGCTGATGGCCATGCTGGCGCCCACCAGCAGCGGCCCCAGGGTCAGCACCATCCAGTACACCGCGAAGGAGAAGACGATCGGCCGCTTGTTCTTGCTGCGCCAGATGGTGTTCAGCACGCTGTCTACCGAAGAGATCAGCAGCAGCGCGGTGACGATCAGCCCGCAGGTGCCGACGGCGGTCATCTTGTTGGAATTGGCGACAAACTGTTCCAGATAACTTTGGATCACGTTGCCGGCGGCCGGCATGAAATTGGAAAAAATGAAGCTTTTCAGCTGCACGCTGATGTCGGAAAACATCGGGAACGCGGCAAACAGCGCGAACACCACGGTGACCAGGGGCACCAGCGACAGCAGCGATACATAGGCGAGATGGCCCGCCAGCATGGTCAGGCCGTCGCTGTCGACGCGCTGGATCAACAGCCGGCCGAAGGTGACGCCGGGTTTAATCGCAGAAGGCAGCTTCTTGCGGCGGAAAAACGACATGCTCGCTCCTTGATGTCAGTTTTACCCGTTGCAGCCTGCGGGCGAATAGGTGAAACAAGGGCGCTGCAGCGGGTATGCACGCCTTAAGCTTAACGCGTCGCGCTCATTGGGCAAAATAGGCCGGCACCACGTCGCGATCGGTCACGTGCACCGCCTTGATCCCCAAGGCCTGCGCGGCGGCGACGTTCGCCGGATGATCGTCGAAGAACACCGCGTTCTCCGCAGCGGCGTTTTCCGCGTTCAGCACGTGCTGATAGATAGCGGCGTCCGGCTTGCGCATGCCGAGATCCTGCGACAGATACAGATGGTCCGCCGCGGCGGCCACTTCAGGATAGTGCTGCGGCCAGTAGTTGCAGTGCAGGCGGTTGGTGTTCGACAGCACCACCACCCGGTGGCCTTCGCCGCGCAGGCGTTGCATGATGTCGATCACCTCCGGGCGCAGGGCGACGAATACCGCCTGCCAGCCGGTGGCGAACTGTTCGAAACTGAGCGCGATGCCCATCTCCTCACACAGCTTGCCGGCAAAGTCTTCGTCGCTGATTTCACCGCGCTCGTGCTGCTGGAACACCTCACCCATGGTGAAACGATCGGCCAGCACCGCCAGCGGCGTGCCGCTCAAATTGCTCCATACACCCAGTACACGTTTGAAATCGATATCGACGATCACATTACCTAAATCAAAGATATACAGCATAGTCCTCTCCTGATGGGCCGGTGAGATTTCACTGTAGCGGGAAAAAGAGGGGCTGAACAGGGAACGAACGGAAAAGCGCATAGCGCGCCGCACAAACGGGGAATGACAGAGGAAAAAACTCAGGGCGCAATGATGAACTGCGCCCTAAGCATGGACCACTAAATCAGCGATTACGCGTCTTTAGGACCGCGGCTGGCACGCTTACGATCGTTCTCCGTCAGGTGACGCTTGCGGATACGGATCGAGGTTGGCGTCACTTCTACCAGTTCGTCGTCATCGATGAATTCCAGAGCTTGCTCCAGGGTCATTTTGATGGCGGGAACCAGGGTAGTCGCTTCGTCGGTACCGGAAGCACGCATGTTGGTCAGTTTCTTGCCGGTCAGGCAGTTCACGGTCAGGTCGTTGGAGCGTGAGTGAATACCGATGATCTGGCCTTCATACACTTCCGCGCCGTGGCCGAGGAACAGCTTGCCGCGATCTTGCAGACCGTACAGGGCGAACGCTACCGCTTTACCCTGACCGTTGGAGATCAGCACGCCGTTCTGACGCTGGCCCACTTCACCCTGACGGACGTCGTCGTAGTGGCTGAAGGTGGAATACAGCAGACCGGTACCGGAAGTCATGGTCATGAATTCGTTACGGAAGCCGATCAAGCCGCGGCTTGGGATCACGTAGTCGAGACGCACGCGGCCCTTACCGTCCGGATCCATGTTTTTCAGGTCGGCTTTACGCTCACCCATGGCCTGCATCACCGAGCCCTGATGCTGCTCTTCGATGTCCAGCGTCACGTTTTCGAACGGCTCTTGTTTGCGGCCGTCGATTTCACGGAAGATAACTTTCGGGCGGGATACCGCCAGTTCGAAACCTTCACGACGCATGTTTTCGATCAGCACGGACAGGTGCAGCTCGCCACGGCCTGAAACGCGGAACGCGTCGGCATCTTCGGTTTCTTCAACGCGCAGCGCCACGTTGTGCACCAGTTCCTTGTTCAGACGCTCAAGGATTTGGCGAGAAGTCACGAATTTGCCTTCTTTACCGCAGAACGGCGAGGTGTTGACGTTGAAGAACATGCTGACGGTAGGTTCATCAACGGACAACGCCGGCAGCGCTTCAACGGCGTTGGTGTCGCAGATGGTGTCGGAGATGTTCAGCTCGCCCAGACCGGTGATGGCGATGATGTCGCCAGCTTCGGCCAGAGAGGACTCGATACGCTCCAGACCCATGTGACCCAGCACTTTGCCCACTTTACCGTTGCGAGTTTTACCTTCGCTGTCGATGATGGTGACCTGCTGGTTTGGCTTCACTTTACCGCGCTTGATGCGGCCGATGCCGATCACGCCCAGGTAGTTGTTGTAGTCCAGCTGCGAGATCTGCATCTGGAATGGCGCTTCCAGCTCAACCTGCGGCGCGGACACGTGGTCGACGATCGCCTGATACAGCGGGGTCATGTCTTCCGCCATGTCGTTGTGGTCGTTGCCGGCGATGCCCATCAGTGCGGATGCATAGATGATTGGGAAATCGAGCTGCTCGTCGGTCGCGTCGAGGTTAACGAACAGGTCGAACACCTGATCGACAACCCAGTCAGGACGCGCGCCAGGACGGTCAACCTTGTTGATTACCACGATCGGCTTCAGACCGTTGGCGAAGGCCTTCTTGGTCACGAAGCGGGTTTGCGGCATAGGGCCATCCATTGCATCCACAACCAGCAGCACCGAGTCGACCATTGACATCACACGCTCTACCTCACCGCCGAAGTCGGCGTGTCCTGGGGTATCCACGATGTTGATGCGGTAGTCTTTCCAATTAATGGCGGTGTTTTTTGCGAGGATGGTAATCCCACGCTCTTTCTCCAAATCGTTGGAGTCCATTACGCGTTCGGTGGCTTCTACACGCTCTCCGAAAGTACCGGATTGTTGCAGCAGCTTATCAACCAGGGTGGTTTTACCATGGTCAACGTGGGCAATAATGGCGATGTTACGCAAATTTTCGATCACAGCTTTGCCTCAGGCATTAGAAATAGCGCGCTATTGTACACGTATTAAGCGAGGTACTAAACAAGATCACAACCATCTCTTATAAACAACTGCGTACAGGTCAGTTTGTGATCCCTTTCACGGTGCAAAAAGTCGCCATCGACGCACTTTTGCACCATTTCGGTGCCACCGCCCACTCAATTTGCACTATTGTGGTGCATTGCATCACTGATGGTGCATACTGGGTTTGTGCAAAACCCGCACAGAAAGGCGATGAAAGCCCTTTTGAAAAGTTGGCACAGTTTTCGCTTTAGTCTTTTCAAGGCGAAAAAAAGCCAGTTCCACAGATTCGTTCCACGACGACGACAATGATAAATCCGGGAGAGTTAAGTATGTCCGCTGAACACGTTTTGACGATGCTGAATGAGCATGAAGTGAAATTCGTAGACCTGCGTTTCACTGACACCAAGGGTAAGGAACAACACGTCACCATCCCTGCTCATCAGGTGAACGCCGACTTCTTCGAAGAAGGCAAAATGTTTGACGGCTCCTCGATCGGCGGTTGGAAGGGCATCAACGAATCTGACATGGTGCTGATGCCGGACGCCAGCACGGCGGTACTGGATCCGTTCTTCGAAGAATCCACCCTGATCATCCGCTGCGACATTCTCGAGCCGGGCACCATGCAGGGCTACGACCGCGACCCGCGCTCCATCTCCAAGCGTGCGGAAGACTTCCTGCGCTCTTCCGGCATCGCGGATACCGTGCTGTTCGGGCCGGAGCCAGAATTCTTCCTGTTCGATGACATTCGTTTCGGCAGCAGCATCCGCGGTTCCCACGTGGCCATCGACGATATCGAAGGCGCATGGAACTCCGGCACCACCTACGACGGCGGCAACAAAGGCCACCGCCCGGCGGTGAAAGGCGGTTACTTCCCGGTTCCTCCGGTCGACTCTTCGCAGGACATCCGTTCCACCATGTGTCTGACCATGGAAGAAATGGGTCTGGTGGTTGAAGCGCACCACCACGAAGTGGCCACCGCAGGTCAGAACGAAGTGGCTACCCGCTTCAATACCATGACCAAAAAAGCCGACGAAATCCAGATCTACAAATACGTGGTGCACAACGTGGCGCACGCCTTCGGCAAAACCGCGACCTTCATGCCGAAGCCAATGTTCGGCGACAACGGTTCCGGCATGCACTGCCACATGTCGCTGTCCAAGAACGGCACCAACCTGTTCGCCGGCGACAAATACGGCGGCCTGTCTGAAACCGCCCTGTTCTACATCGGCGGCATCATCAAGCACGCCAAAGCGATCAACGCCCTGTCCAACCCGACCACCAACTCCTACAAGCGTCTGGTCCCGGGCTACGAAGCGCCGGTGATGCTGGCTTACTCAGCGCGTAACCGCTCCGCCTCCATCCGTATTCCGGTGGTCGCCAGCCCGAAAGCGCGCCGTATCGAAGCCCGCTTCCCGGATCCGGCGGCCAACCCATACCTGTGCTTCGCCGCACTGCTGATGGCCGGCCTGGACGGCATCATCAACAAGATCCACCCTGGCGACGCGATGGACAAAAACCTGTATGACCTGCCGCCGGAAGAAGAAGCCGAGATCCCAAAAGTGGCGGGCTCGCTGGATGAAGCCATGGCCGCACTGAACGAAGACCGCGAGTTCCTGACCCGCGGCGGCGTGTTCACCGACGATGCGATCGATGCTTACATCGAACTGCGCAAAGAAGAAATGGACCGCGTGCGCATGACGCCACACCCGGTTGAGTTCGAACTGTACTACAGCGTTTAAGCCAGACCGCGCCGTCTGCGGACGGCGCCCAAATTTTAGTTGTCGTTTTTTTGTTGCCGTGGAAACTTTCAGCCCATCTTCGGATGGGTTTTTTTCTCCACCGTATTTTCTGCAAAACTATTCCGTACCGCGCCCTTCGGGGATGGAGTAGGATAGACGCACTAAAAAGGTGCAGGAGTCTGCTGTATGGCAACTGGCAAGCTGCCCGACGCAGGGCAGATCCTCAATTCTCTCATCAACAGCATTCTGCTGTTGGATGACTCTCTGGCGGTTCATTACGCCAACCCGGCGGCACAACAGCTGCTGGCGCAAAGTTCCCGTAAACTTTTCGGTACGCCGCTGCCCGATTTGCTCGGCTATTTTTCGCTGAACGTCGATTTGATGCGTGAGAGCCTCCACGCCGGCCAGGGCTTCACCGACAACGAAGTGACTCTGGTGGTCGACGGACGCGCGCATATCCTCTCCCTGACCGCTCAGGCGCTGCCTGAGGGCTATATCCTGGTCGAGCTGGCGCCGATGGACAACCAACGCCGCCTGAGCCAGGAACAGCTGCAGCATGCGCAACAGGTGGCCGCCCGCGATCTGGTGCGCGGTCTGGCTCACGAGATCAAAAACCCGCTGGGCGGCCTGCGCGGCGCAGCGCAGCTGCTGGCCAAGGCGCTGCCCGATCCGGCGCTGACCGAATACACCAAGGTGATCATCGAACAGGCCGATCGCCTGCGCAACCTGGTCGACCGCCTGCTGGGGCCTCAGCGGCCGGGCCAGCACATCACCCAGAGCATTCACCAGGTGGCGGAGCGCGTTTGCCAGCTGGTGTCGCTGGAGAAACCGGATAACGTCACCCTGGTGCGCGACTATGATCCGAGCCTGCCGGAAATGGCCCATGACCCGGACCAGATCGAGCAGGTGCTGCTGAACATCACCCGCAATGCGCTGCAGGCGCTGGGCGAAGCCGGCGGCACCATTACGCTGCGCACCCGCACCGCGTTCCAAATCACCCTGCACGGCACCCGTTATCGGCTGGCGGCGCGCATCGATATCGAAGATGACGGCCCCGGCGTACCGGCGCAGCTACAGGATACCCTGTTCTACCCGATGGTCAGCGGCCGTGAAGGCGGCACCGGCCTGGGGTTATCCATCGCCCGCAATCTGATCGATCAGCATTGCGGAAAAATTGAATTCAACAGTTGGCCAGGCCATACCGAGTTTTCGGTCTACCTGCCCATTCGTCAGTGAGGTTTGCTATGCAACGAGGGATAGTCTGGATCGTCGATGACGATAGCTCCATCCGCTGGGTGCTTGAACGTGCGCTCACGGGAGCCGGTGTCAGCTGCGCCACCTTCGACAGCGGCAATGACGTGCTGGAAGCCTTGGCCACGCAAACTCCCGACGTATTGCTGTCCGATATCCGCATGCCGGGGATGGACGGTTTGGCGCTGCTGAAACAGATAAAACAGCGTCACCCGATGCTTCCGGTCATCATAATGACCGCGCATTCGGATCTGGACGCCGCCGTCAGCGCCTATCAGCAAGGCGCCTTCGATTACCTGCCGAAGCCGTTTGATATCGATGAAGCGGTGGCGCTGGTCGAACGCGCCATCAGCCACTATCAGGAACAGCAGCAGCCGGCGCGCAGCCAGCCTGCCAGCGATCCGGCGGCGGACATCATCGGCGAAGCCCCGGCGATGCAGGACGTGTTCCGCATCATCGGGCGCCTGTCGCGGTCGTCGATCAGCGTGCTGATCAACGGCGAATCCGGCACCGGCAAAGAGCTGGTGGCCCATGCGCTGCACCGCCACAGCCCGCGCGCCAAATCGCCGTTTATCGCCCTGAATATGGCCGCCATTCCCAAAGATCTGATCGAGTCCGAGCTGTTCGGCCACGAAAAAGGCGCGTTCACCGGCGCCAACCAGATCCGCCAGGGGCGCTTTGAACAGGCCGACGGCGGCACGCTGTTTCTCGACGAGATCGGCGACATGCCGCTGGACGTGCAGACGCGCTTGCTGCGCGTGCTGGCGGACGGCCAGTTCTACCGGGTCGGCGGCTATGCGCCGGTCAAGGTCGACGTGCGCATCATCGCCGCCACCCACCAGAATCTGGAGCTGCGGGTGCAGGAGGGCAAGTTCCGTGAGGATCTGTTCCACCGCCTGAACGTGATCCGCGTGCACTTGCCGCCGCTGCGCGAGCGGCGTGAGGACATTCCGCGGCTGGCGCGCTACTTCCTGCAGGTTGCGGCCAAAGAGCTGGGCGTGGAGGCGAAAAACCTGCACCCGGAAACCGAAACCGCCCTGACTCGCCTGCCCTGGCCGGGCAACGTGCGCCAGTTGGAGAACACCTGCCGCTGGCTGACCGTGATGGCCGCCGGGCAGGAGGTGCTGATTCAGGATCTGCCGGGCGAGCTGTTTGAAACCGCCGCGCCGGAAAGCGCCGGGCACAGCCTGCCGGACAGCTGGGCCACGCTGTTGGCGCAGTGGGCCGATCGCGCGCTGCGTTCCGGTCATCAAAACCTGCTGTCGGAGGCGCAGCCGGAAATGGAGCGCACCCTGCTCACCACCGCTTTGCGTCATACGCAGGGACATAAGCAGGAGGCCGCACGGCTGCTGGGCTGGGGGCGCAACACCCTGACCCGCAAGCTGAAAGAGTTGGGAATGGAATAGGTGGCGGCGCCGATGATAAAAAACGCAATCCGGCGCACAAAAAATCGACGGTGCCAGGCTTTACAGCCCGTGCGGGCGCAGTATGATCGGGTCGCACACTCTGGAGGCTGACGATGCTGGATTCATTCATCGCATTCATTTCCCAAGGCGCGGAACTGGGTTCCGCCGCCGGCCACACCCCGCAGGCGGCCGTTGCCGCGCTGCTGTGCGCCGCGCTGCTTAACTTCTTCAGCTAAAAAAACAGCCGCATCAGCGGCTGTTTTTTCATCGTCAAATCACCCGGGAAAATTGTTGATTGCGCGCCTGCTGGCGCAGGTAGATATCGAAGCACATGCAAATGTTGCGGATCAGCAATCGGCCGCGCGGCGTCACGCGAATGCCTGTTGCATCACGCTCCACCAGCCCATCGCGCTCAAACGGCGCCAGCAGTTGCAGATCCTCGGCAAAATAAGCGGCGAAGTCGACGCCGTATTGCCGCTCGACAGCCTGATAATCCAGCCCGAAGTTGCAGATCAGCGTTTTGATCACATCGCGCCGCAGACAGTCGTCTTCCGTCATCGCCAGGCCGCGCCACAGCGCGTGGCCCTGCGCCTCTACGCTGCCGTAGTAGCTCTTCAGCTCTTTCTGGTTCTGCGCATAGCTGTCGCCGAGCATGCTGATGGCGGAAACGCCCAGCCCCAGCAGATCGCTGTCGCCCTGGGTGGTGTACCCCTGGAAATTGCGGTGCAGCTTGCCTTCGCGCTGGGCGATCGCCAGCTCGTCGTCCGGGCGCGCAAAGTGGTCCATGCCGATAAACCGGTAGCCGGCGCCGGTCAGGAACGCGATGCTCTGCTGCAGGATATCCAGCTTCTGCCGGGCGCTGGGCAGATCGGCATCCTTGATTTTGCGCTGGGCGGCGAACAGGCTCGGCAAATGCGCATAATTGAACACGCTGAGACGATCCGGCGCCAGCTCCGCCACCCGTTGCAGCGTGAAGGCGAAGCTTTCCGGCGTTTGCTTCGGCAGGCCGTAGATCAGATCGATATTGGTCGAACGGAAACCGAGCGCCTTGGCGCGGGCGATCAGGGCAAAAATGAAATCTTCATCCTGCTCGCGGTTGACCAGCTGCTGTACCTGTTTGTTGAAATCCTGCACGCCCATGCTCAGACGATTAAAGCCCTCGCTGCGCAAGTGATCGAGCACGTCCAGCTCAATCTCGCGCGGATCCACTTCAATCGACATTTCCGCGTCGGGCAGAAAGTCAAAATGCTGGCGCAACAACGCCACCAGCCGGCTGATTTGCGCTTTGGTCAGGTAGGTCGGCGTGCCGCCGCCCCAGTGCATCTGCCCCACCTGGCGGCCGGCAAACAGCGGCGCGCGCTGGGCTATCTCATGCGCCAGCATCTGCAGATATTCATCAGCCTTGTGCGTCTGGCGAGTCACCAGCTTGTTGCAGCCGCAGAAATAACACAGCTTATGGCAAAACGGGATATGCACGTACAGCGACAGCGGACGATCGGGGTAACGCACCGCGGCGCGTTGAAACGCCGCTTCGTCGTAGCGCTGGTTAAACTCCAGCGCCGTGGGGTACGAGGTGTAACGCGGCCCCGAATAGTTATATTTTTGGATCAGGGCCAAATCCCAGACGATTGCCTGCTCTGACATGCTGCTCACTCCTTCCGACATTTTTTTCTACCGGGCCGGGAAATGGGCAGTTGTCTACGCTGTCTGGCCGCGGAAGCGCTGCGAAAACGCGCTTTGCGCTTAGACAGCCGCCACAGTTTACCGAATAACCACAGCAGATAACACATCAAGAGTAGGGCTATTGTCGGGATCGGCCACATGACGCGTTAAAATACGTCTTTCGGGTTACCGCCTTTCAGCAGCTTCAGGATGTCCTCCTGTTTTTCTTCTTCTTCGTCGTCTTCGTCTTCACCCAGCTCGATGCCCAACAGCTCCATCAGTACATCGATGCGGTCCAGCGTCTGATCGACATAGGCCTGCTCTTCGGCATTCAGCGTTTCGCCGTCGTCGATGCGATCCAGCAATGCATCCAGGCGTTCGTCATTTTCCAGCTTCGCCAGCTCTTCTTCCGGCGACAGGCGCGGTTTGGCCTCGGCCTTCGGTTTCGGCTGCGGCTTGGCTTTCGCCTTGGCGTCAACCACCAGCGCTACCGGCACCTTGCTGCCGATGCGCGGATCTTTGGCCTGTGCGGCTGATTTGTTTTTCTGGCTGTCGGATTCAACCTGGGTGCGGGAGCCGGAAGCATGACCGCGGCGCTTTTTCAGACGCTTGCGCTCGCGGGCTTCCTGATCGAGCTCCACACGGCTTTTCTTTTTCGTTTTCGGCTTCGCCGCGCTGCTGCGAGGCGCGCGAGGTGCTTTTGATGGCTGGTTCATGGCTTACGCTCTTAGGTATGTAGATTCAGTATAGAATTGCGGCGGAATCTAGCAGAAAGCAGACAAAGAAAAAAGGCGGCAGGTTAAACCTGCCGCCTATTTCGCACCTTCTTGCGAAGGTTATTTCTGCTACGCGCTCCATGCGCACACGCAACATCCCGGTTTTTCCCTCTGCTATAACCGCATTCCCTGCCACTACGTCCTTCATCCTGAAAGGAAAATCCTCCATGGCGCAATCCGTTCGCATCCGCTCTTCCTGAGCGCGCATCCTGCGGGCGTCCTCACTGCAATAACTTCACCATCCCTGTGCCATTTCGCGCATTCAGGTGCGAAAGGGGTCAATTCCTTCTGTACTCATCCTGGCACTCATTGCACGTCCGGTGCGTTCCCTGAGATTTTTCATCCGTCCCGGATGTTCCCTAATCCTGCGCAACCCTGCGTTAACCGCTACTTTACGTTATTGCCCCGGCGGCTCAAGGTACTTACCGCCGTTTACCGCGCCGCTGGTGCGCAACGGAAAATTAATTGTTTGTTTTTTAACGAAAAGAATAAAAACCACTTTCGAATAAAGCGACATTACCCTCGATTCGAATGGCAAATGTCTCACAGGCTTCGCCCGGCATAACTGCCACTCCCTGCTGGCCAGCCGCTTAAAAACAGAGAAACACACCATTTTTACCGCTGATGCAGTTATAATCGCCAACCAGTTAGCCATCCTCACGGAGACGAAAAATTTTGACCAGCAAGAATTACAATTATCATGTGACCCACTTCGTCACCAGTGCGCCCGATATTCGCCATCTGCCGGGGGATGAAGGTATTGAAGTCGCGTTCGCCGGCCGCTCCAACGCCGGCAAGTCCAGCGCGTTAAATACCCTGACCAACCAAAAAAGCCTGGCGCGAACCAGTAAAACGCCGGGACGTACCCAGCTGATCAACCTGTTCGAAGTGGAAGAAGGCATTCGCCTGGTCGACCTGCCGGGCTATGGCTATGCCGAAGTGCCGGAAGAGATGAAGCGCAAATGGCAGCGCGCGCTGGGTGAATACCTGCAAATGCGCAACTGCCTGAAAGGCCTGGTGGTGCTGATGGATATTCGTCACCCGCTGAAAGATCTCGACCAGCAGATGATCCAGTGGGCGGTCGACGTCGGCACCCCGGTGCTGGTGTTGCTGACCAAGGCCGACAAGCTGGCCTCGGGCGCGCGCAAGGCGCAGCTCAACATGGTGCGGGAAGCGGTGCTGCCGTTTATGGGCGATATTCAGGTTGAAGCCTTCTCTTCACCGAAAAAAATCGGCGTCGACAAGCTGAGCCAGAAGCTGAATACCTGGTTCAATGAGATCCCGCCGGAAGTGCTGCCGGAAGAAGACGCCGACGGCGAGTAAAATCGTCCGGCACGTCGTCAGAGCCGATGCGGTAACGCATCGGTTTTTTTATGCGCGTCTTTCGGCGATAACTGCGCTTTTTTGTTATCTAATTACAATTCTGACAAAAAGCCATCATAAAAACTTATCGGATAAATTGAACTCCCTGCCCGGATATCGGGGCTGGCGAGCTGGCGAGGCGATGGAAAAAGCGGCGGGCGAGATAGGGAAAACTTATGGTTTTTCGCTGTTTTTACAATAAAAAACGCCCCAGTCAATACTGACTGGGGCGGCTAAATATTCAGCCAAATCCGATTACGTGAAGTAAAAGGTCTGAAAGATAGAACATCTTACCTCTGTACCCTACGTCTGTAACTCTACCTCATTTTTTCGCAGGGCAAAAGAATTTTTTGTAGTTTACTTACACAATTTAACGCTCAAGAATGGCGAAGTTGCGGAAACAATCGCCGCATCTTGTAGCTTAATTACGAAAAGTGCTTAGGTTATCGCCAGTTAGCGCATCTGGCGATAACCGGGCGATCAATGCGCTTCATCCCAGTTGATGCCCACGCCGACATCCACCTTCAGCGGCACCGCCAGCGCCATGCTGCTTTCCATCAGTTCGCGGATGCGATCGCTGGACGCTTCAATCACCGATTCATGCACCTCGAACACCAGTTCATCGTGTACCTGCATGATCATGCGCACCAACGGCTGCTCCTGCCCCTGCAGCCAGGCGTCGACTTCGATCATCGCCCGCTTGATAATATCCGCGGCGGTGCCCTGCATCGGGGCGTTGATCGCCGCGCGCTCTGCGGCCTTGCGGCGCATGCCGTTGCTGGAGCGCACGTCCGGCAGGTACAAGCGGCGACCGTCCAGAGTGCTGACGTAGCCCTGCTCAGCGGCCTGCTGACGAGTGCGTTCCATGTAATCCAGCACCCCGGGGTAACGCTCGAAGTAGAGGTCCATATAGCGCTGGGCTTCGCCGCGCGGGATCCCCAGCTGGCGCGCCAGGCCGAAGGCGCTCATGCCGTAAATCAGGCCAAAGTTGATCGCTTTGGCGCTGCGGCGCTGCTCGCCGGTAACTTTGTCCAGCGGCACGCCAAACACCTCGGCTGCCGTAGCGCGGTGAATGTCTTTACCCTCGGCAAAGGCCTTCAGCAGCCCTTCGTCCTGCGACAGATGCGCCATGATGCGCAGTTCGATTTGCGAATAGTCGGCCGCGACGATGCGGTAGCCCTCGGGCGCGATAAACGCCTGGCGAATGCGCCGGCCTTCGTCGTTGCGCACCGGGATGTTCTGCAGGTTCGGATCGCTGGACGAGAGACGCCCGGTAGCCGTTACCGCCTGATGATAAGAGGTGTGCACCCGACCGCTGACCGGATTGATCATCAGCGGCAGCTTATCGGTATAGGTGGTTTTCAGCTTCGCCAGGCCGCGGTACTCCAGGATCACCTTAGGCAAAGGATAATCCAGCGCCAGCTCGGCCAGCACCTCTTCATTGGTCGATGGCGCGCCGCCCGGGGTTTTCTTCAGCACCGGCAGCTTTTGCTTCTCATACAGGATCGCCTGCAGCTGTTTGGTCGACGCCAGGTTAAAGGGTTCTTCCGCCAACTCATGCGCCTGAATTTCCAGCTCGCCGAGGCGCTTGGCCAGCTCCTGCGAATGGGCAGCCAGGATAGCCGGGTCGATCAGCACCCCGGTACGTTCGATATGCGACAGCACCGGCAACAACGGCATCTCAATCTGATTGAACACCGTCAGCAGTTCGGCGCTTTGCTGCAGCTGCGGCCACATCGCCAAATGCAGCTGCAGCGTGACGTCGGCGTCTTCCGCGGCGTAGGGCGCCGCCTGCTCCAGGGCGATTTGGTTGAACGTCAGCTGGTTTTTGCCCTTGCCGGCGATCTCTTCAAAGGTGATGGTCTTATGGCCCAAATAGCGGTCGGCCAGGCTGTCCATATCATGGCGGCCGCCGACGCTGTCCAGCACGTAGGATTCGAGCATGGTGTCGAAGGCGATGCCGCGCATATTAATGCCATAGCGCGCCAGCAGGCTCATATCGAACTTCAGGTTTTGCCCGACCTTCAGCGCCTTTTCGTCTTCCAGCAGCGGTTTGAGCGTTTCCAGCACATAGGCGCGATCCAGCTGCGCAGGCGCGTCCAGATAATCATGCGCCACCGGCAGGTAGGCGGCTTCGCCCGGCGCCACGGCGAACGACAGGCCAATCAGGTTGGCGCTCAGGGTGTCCAGGCCGTCGGTTTCGGTATCAAAGGCGAACACCTCGGCCTTTTTCAAGCGCTGCAGCCAAACGGCGAAGGTGTCTTCGTCCAGAATGGTGACATAGCCGTCCTGGGACAGTCTCGCTTCCGCTGCGGCCTTTGGCGCTTCCGGCGCGGCGGCGGCGGGTTTCGCCGCACCGGCGGTTCTCACCCCGGCGCCTTTTTTGTTTTCCAGCCAGACGCCGGCTTCCACATCCGCCAGCCAGCGTTTGAATTCATATTGTTTGAACAGCTGCTGCAGCACGTCGGCGTCCGGTGCGGACACCTCCAGATCGGCGCAGGAGAGTTCCAGCTCGACGTCGGTCTTGATCGTCGCCAGCTGGTAAGAGAGGTAGGCCACCTCTTTATTTTGCTCCAGCTTGGCGGCCATGGTCTTGGCGCCGCGGAAGCTGAGCGTGGCGATGCTGTCCAGGTTGCCGTACAGCGCATCCAGTCCGCCCACGCCCTGCAGCAGCGCCTGGGCGGTTTTCTCGCCCACGCCCGGCACACCCGGGATGTTATCCGAGGCATCGCCCATCAGCGCCAGGTAGTCGATAATCAGCGCCGGCGGAATGCCGTACTTGTCGCACACTTCCTGCGGACCGAGAATGCTGTTGTTCATGGTGTTGATCAGGGTGACGTTCGGCGTGACCAACTGCGCCATGTCTTTGTCCCCGGTGCTGATCAACACCGCATGGCCGGCTTTTTCCGCCTCCAGCGCCAGGGTACCGATAACGTCGTCGGCCTCTACGCCTGGCGTGACCAGCAGCGGCAGCCCCATCGCCTTGACCATTTTGTGCAGCGGCTCGATCTGCGCCCGCAGATCGTCTGGCATCGGCGGCCGATGCGACTTGTACTCTGCGAACAGCTCATCGCGGAAGGTTTTCCCTTTGGCATCAAACACCACCGCAACGTGGCTGGGCTGGTACTGCAGCAACAGGCTGCGCAGCATATTCAGCACGCCGTACATCGCTCCGGTCGGCTCGCCCGCCGAGTTGGTCAGCGGAGGGAAAGCGTGGTAAGCACGGTAGAGGTAGGAGGAACCGTCAACCAGGATTAATGGGTTTTCTGCAATCTGGGCCATAGCGTTTCTTTATCGTGATCGGACATAGCGGTAAGCATGCCATAGGTGGCCGCCGGAGACGAACCTTAGCGTGCATTACGGGTGAAAATGATGGGATTGTGCGAGAGGATCCACAAGATCCCTGCTGTGGATAACTTTGTGCATAGAAAAGATAACGGATTATAACGATGCGATCATCGTTATAATTAAGAATAAAATTCCTATTGAAATCACTGCGTTAAATGAATGGTTTTTACCGACGGATAATTATCGGCTTTTATTCAATTTGTGGATATAACTTGCATCGGATTTTAATCGCGCTATTAATCAAATTCAGCGCCTCAATTACCATAGCACAAGATGAGCAGGTTGCACGAAAACCCAGCAAATGACTATTTCGCCCCGGCGGGAAAACAGTGATTTTTAGCGGCGCTTTCCTTTGGCGGTTTCTGTTAAAATATTTTTTTGTTCATGCACTCCGCCATGTAACGATGTTCCCATAAACCGTCAGCCCATAACCATGCCAAAATTGTTAGCCCCTGTTATTTTTATCATTTCTGCCATGCTTACCATTTTGGTGACGGTGCTGTGTTCGATCCCCATCACGCTGGCCGGTATCGTAAAGCTATTGGTGCCCATCCCCGCCGTTTGGCGGCGTATCTCCGCCTTTGCCGATTTTATGATGTGGTGCTGGTGCCAGGGGCTGGCGCTGTTATTGCGCATTAACTGGCGGCTGCGTTGGGATATTGAAGGTCTCGAAGGGCTGGAACGTAAAAACTGGTATCTGCTGATCAGCAATCATGAAAGCTGGTCGGATATTGTGGTGCTGTGCGTATTGTTCAGAAACCATATCCCTATGAATAAATATTTCCTCAAGCAGCAGCTGGCCTGGGTACCCTTCGTCGGCTTGGCCTGCTGGGCGCTGGATATGCCGTTTATGAAACGCTACTCGCGCGCCTATTTGCTCAAGCATCCGGAAAGGCGCGGCAAGGATATCGAGACCACGCGCCGCTCCTGCGAGAAGTTTCGCCAGCGGCCGACCACCATCGTCAATTTTGTCGAGGGCTCGCGCTTCACCGAAGCCAAGAAAATTAAAACCCGTTCACCCTATCGCAATTTGCTGGCGCCAAAAGCCGCCGGCATCGCCTTTACGCTGAGCGCATTGGGCAGCCAGTTCGACAAGGTACTGAATGTCACCCTGCTTTATCCGGAAAATAACGCCCATCCCTTTATGGATATGCTGTGCGGGCGGCTGACGCGTATCGTGGTGAGAATCGAAATGCTACCGATCGATGAGACCATGCATGGCGACTACTTCAATGACAAGCTGTTCAAACGGCGTTTCCAACTGTGGCTGAACAGGCTGTGGCAGGAGAAAGATCGGCTGTTGGATAAACTGAAACGCCAATATGGATAAAAAAACGCCGGCGCTGAGCCGGCGTTTTTCATTTTAAATCACGGTTACTTCTGCTGGCTGAGGAATTTAACCACGTCAGCAAACTGCTTCACGTAGGCATCCATCGAGCTGGTGTCCAGGCCGTCGTTTTTAACCATGTATTTGCCATTAACAAATACCGCCGGCACGCCGCGCAACTGCAGATCTTCCGCCGCTTTTTCCTGCTGAACCACCAGGGATTTCACCACGAAGCTGTTCCAGGCCGCATCATAGTCCGCCGCGCTCACGCCCGCTTTCACGAACACATTGCGGATATCATCCGGGGTTTGCACCGTCTGGGTCTTCTGCACCGCTTCAAACATCAGCGGGCTGACCTTGTCTTCTACGCCCAGCGCCATCGCAACCGCCCAGGCCTGGGTCAGCTGCTTGCCCAACGGGCCCAGGAACTCAACGTGGTATTTGGTCATCTTGGTGCCGACAGGCAGCGCCTTTTTCACGTTTTCAGACACGTGATAAACCTGCTCGAACTGATAGCAGTGCGGGCAATAGAAGGAGAAGAACTCCAGCACCTGCGGCTCGCCGGTTACCGGCTTGTCCAGAGTCACGTATTGCGTACCATCGCTAAACTGCGCGGCAGAGGCGCTGAACGCCATCACCATGCCAACGAGCGCCAACCATATTTTCTTCATAAGACTAAACTCTCCATTATGTTAAAGCTTCAATACATTGGCGTCAGCTGCAGCGGGGGCTCCTGCAACAGCTTAACCTGTTCAGTGAAAGCCGCGGTCTGAGATAACCAGAAATCAGACTCCGCCATCCACGGAAAACTTTTGGGGAATGCCGGATCCTGCCAGCGGCGCGCCACCCAGGCCAGGTAATACACCATGCGCATCGCCCGCAGCGGTTCGATCAACGCCAGTTCGCGCTGATCGAACTCGGCAAACTCGGCGTAGGCTTCCAGCAAAATATCCAACTGCATCAAGCGATCGCGGCGCTCGCCGTGCAGCAACATCCACAGATCCTGCACCGCCGGGCCATTGCGCGCGTCATCAAGATCGACGAACAGCGGGCCATCGCGCCACAGAATATTGCCTGGGTGGCAATCGCCGTGCAAACGGCGCGGCTGCCAGTCCAGGCGCCAATGTTGCTTGATAGCCTCGATCAGGCGGTCTGTCGCCTTCAGGAAGGCGTCGCGCTGCGCATTCGGCAACAGCGCGCAGTTCGCCAATACCTGGCGCGGCGCAGTGAGATATTCCTCCACGCCCATCGTCGGGCGTTCGGCAAACAGCCTTTCGCCTCCCACCTGATGAATACGCCCGAGAAAACGGCCTACCCATTCCAATTGATCCAGATTATCAATCTCGTACTGCCGCCCACCTACGCTGGGGAAAACGGTAAAGAAGAAACCGCCATAGGTATGCAGCGTACTGCCCTGCAGCGCCAACGGCGCTACCGCCGGGATCTCCGCCTGAGCAAGATCCAGGGCAAACTGATGTTCTTCACCGATCTGCTCCGCGCTCCAGCGCTCGGGGCGGTAAAACTTCACCACGTAACGTTTACGATCTTCGTCCATAAACTGATAGACGCGGTTTTCATAGCTGTTCAGCGCCGTCAGCCCGGAATCGACGCGCAGGCCAACCCCTTCGAGCGCATCCATAATCAGATCGGGCGACAGGGTTTCAAAATTAAAGGCAGAGTTATTCATAACGTTCGCTTGGTAACCGCAGGGTGCCGGGAATGAGAAATAGTAGCATTAATGGCGAGTTTCACGAGTAATGCTTCCCTGCACCGCACAAAAGCTAATCCTTGATAACCCCGCGGGCGCGCAACAGCGCCGTTTTAAAGTCTTCTTCATAATCCTTTTTCAGGCCGGGGATCTGATCCGTGCCGGCGCTGCCGCGCATTTTCAGGTGATAGATGAGGATATCGTCACTCAGCTCGGACAGCTCGCCTTGAAAACCGGCTTCCTTCGCCAGCTTTTGCAAAAATGGGATCAGATTGAGATCGGGATCTTCCTGCCAGGCCGGATGCAACAGCTCGATCAGCTCGTTTACGCGATGCGTTTTCATCTCAATATCGTCCAGTGGTATGAATAAACACACAAAGTAACAGGCTTACCAACGCAGTGAAAGAAGCAGCTTGTCAATAAAGGTAAATCCTGATGTCACACCGGCTTTAGCGCTACAATCAGGGCATTAACAGTGCGGGAAGAAAAATATGCATGAAGAAATTACCGGCGTTATTCTGGCCGGCGGCCGCGGGACGCGGATGGCCGGTGAGGATAAGGGCTTGGTACCGATTGGCGGCGTAGCGCTTTATCGGTACGTGCTGGCGCGGTTACGTACGCAGGTAACTGCCGTCGCCATCAGCGCCAATCGCAATCAGAAACGTTACCAAGCCAGCGGTCTGCCGGTGATCGGCGACCTGACGCCCGACTTTGCCGGCCCGCTGGCCGGCATGTTGGCCGGGTTGGAACATGCAGCCGGCAAATGGGTGGCCTTTGTACCTTGCGACGTGCCTGATTTCCCAGCGACATTAGTCGAAGAACTCTGGCGGCAGAAAGGCGATGCCCTGGCCGCCTATGCCAGCGACGGTGAACGGGATCACCCTACGCTGGCATTGCTGCACACCGGCCTTATACCGCAACTGACCGACTATCTGGCCCGCGGGGAACGTAAATTGATGCTGTTTCTGAAGGAGGTTCAGGCTCAGCGGGTCGTCTTCAGCGGACAACAGGCGGCATTCCATAATCTTAATACGCCTGACGACTGCCGGCGTTGGCAGCAGGAGCGAGGATTGCGCGATGAATAACTCACTGCCGCCGCTGCTGGCCATTGGCGCCTATAGCGGAACAGGAAAAACCACCCTGCTTAAACGGCTGATCCCTCTGCTGAAGCAGCGGCAGGTAAGAGTCGGATTGATCAAACACACCCATCACAATATGGATGTGGATACACCGGGTAAAGACAGCTATGAACTGCGCAAAGCCGGTGCCGATCAAACGCTGGTCGCCAGCGATCGCCGTTGGGCATTGATGACCGAAACGCCTGAGCAGCAACCGCTGGACCTTCAGTATCTGGCCAGCCGTTTTGATGCCGATAAGGTCGATCTGATTTTAGTGGAAGGGTTCAAGCATGAACCTATCGGTAAAATTATTCTCTACCGCGAAGAAATAGGCCGGCCGCTTGAGGAGATGCTGGACGAGTTTGTGCTCGCCGTCGCCAGCGATCGTCCGGTAACCGCCAACGTGCGCTCATTGGATATCAATCGGCCGGAAAGCATTGCCGATTTCATCATGGAATGGCTGAAAGGCGCAGCGTAGCTGCGCTTTTTTGCTTTTTTGCACATAACAAAAAGCCCCATGCTTTCGCATGGGGCTTTTTGTTTTATTTGATGCCTGGCAGTGTCCTACTCTCGCATGGGGAGACCCCACACTACCATCGGCGCTACGGCGTTTCACTTCTGAGTTCGGCATGGAGTCAGGTGGGACCACCGCGCTATTGCCGCCAGGCAAATTCTGTTTCATTCTTGGCCGTTACTCGCGTAACCACCAGAACCAATCTAAGAACTTCGCTGAAAATTATTCGTCTCTCTAAAAACACCTTCGGTGTTGTAAGGTTAAGCCTCACGGATCATTAGTACTGGTTAGCTCAATGCATCGCTGCACTTACACACCCAGCCTATCAACGTCTTAGTCTTAAACGTTCCTTCAGGGGCCTTAAAGGCCCAGGGAAGACTCATCTCGAGGCAAGTTTCGCGCTTAGATGCTTTCAGCGCTTATCTTTTCCGCACTTAGCTACCGGGCAGTGCCATTGGCATGACAACCCGAACACCAGTGGTGCGTTCACTCCGGTCCTCTCGTACTAGGAGCAACCCCTCTCAATCTTCCAACGCCCACGGCAGATAGGGACCGAACTGTCTCACGACGTTCTAAACCCAGCTCGCGTACCACTTTAAATGGCGAACAGCCATACCCTTGGGACCTACTTCAGCCCCAGGATGTGATGAGCCGACATCGAGGTGCCAAACACCGCCGTCGATATGAACTCTTGGGCGGTATCAGCCTGTTATCCCCGGAGTACCTTTTATCCGTTGAGCGATGGCCCTTCCATTCAGAACCACCGGATCACTAAGACCTACTTTCGTACCTGCTCGAGCCGTCACTCTCGCAGTCAAGCTAGCTTATGCCTTTGCACTAACCTCACGATGTCCGACCGTGATTAGCTAACCTTCGTGCTCCTCCGTTACTCTTTGGGAGGAGACCGCCCCAGTCAAACTACCCACCAGACACTGTCCTCACCCCAGATTATGGGGCCGAGTTAGAACATCAAACATTAAAGGGTGGTATTTCAAGGTTGGCTCCACGCAGACTGGCGTCCACGCTTCAAAGCCTCCCACCTATCCTACACATCAAGGCTCAATGTTCAGTGTCAAGCTATAGTAAAGGTTCACGGGGTCTTTCCGTCTTGCCGCGGGTACACTGCATCTTCACAGCGAGTTCAATTTCACTGAGTCTCGGGTGGAGACAGCCTGGCCATCATTACGCCATTCGTGCAGGTCGGAACTTACCCGACAAGGAATTTCGCTACCTTAGGACCGTTATAGTTACGGCCGCCGTTTACTGGGGCTTCGATCAAGAGCTTCGCCTTGCGGCTGACCCCATCAATTAACCTTCCAGCACCGGGCAGGCGTCACACCGTATACGTCCACTTTCGTGTTTGCACAGTGCTGTGTTTTTATTAAACAGTTGCAGCCAGCTGGTATCTGCGACTGGCTTCAGCTCCATCCGCGAGGGACTTCACCTACGCGCCAGCGTGCCTTCTCCCGAAGTTACGGCACCATTTTGCCTAGTTCCTTCACCCGAGTTCTCTCAAGCGCCTTGGTATTCTCTACCTGACCACCTGTGTCGGTTTGGGGTACGATTCTGTGTTACCTGATGCTTAGAGGCTTTTCCTGGAAGCTTGGCATCAACTACTTCTGCACCGTAGTGCATCGTCATCACGCCTCAGGGTTGACAGCGTTCCGGATTTACCAGGAACACCCCCCTACACGCTTAAACCGGGACAACCGTCGCCCGGCTAGCCTAGCCTTCTCCGTCCCCCCTTCGCAGCAACACCGAGTACAGGAATATTAACCTGTTTCCCATCGACTACGCTTTTCAGCCTCGCCTTAGGGGTCGACTCACCCTGCCCCGATTAACGTTGGACAGGAACCCTTGGTCTTCCGGCGAGCGGGCTTTTCACCCGCTTTATCGTTACTTATGTCAGCATTCGCACTTCTGATACCTCCAGCAACCCTCACAGGCCACCTTCAACGGCTTACAGAACGCTCCCCTACCCAACAACGCCTAAGCGTCGCTGCCGCAGCTTCGGTGCATGGTTTAGCCCCGTTACATCTTCCGCGCAGGCCGACTCGACCAGTGAGCTATTACGCTTTCTTTAAATGATGGCTGCTTCTAAGCCAACATCCTGGCTGTCTATGCCTTCCCACATCGTTTCCCACTTAACCATGACTTTGGGACCTTAGCTGGCGGTCTGGGTTGTTTCCCTCTTCACGACGGACGTTAGCACCCGCCGTGTGTCTCCCGTGATAACATTCTTCGGTATTCGGAGTTTGCATCGGTTTGGTAAGCCGGGATGGCCCCCTAGCCGAAACAGTGCTCTACCCCCGAAGATGAGTTCACGAGGCGCTACCTAAATAGCTTTCGGGGAGAACCAGCTATCTCCCGGTTTGATTGGCCTTTCACCCCCAGCCACAAGTCATCCGCTAATTTTTCAACATTAGTCGGTTCGGTCCTCCAGTTAGTGTTACCCAACCTTCAACCTGCCCATGGCTAGATCACCGGGTTTCGGGTCTATACCTTGCAACTATTCGCCCAGTTAAGACTCGGTTTCCCTACGGCTCCCCTATACGGTTAACCTTGCTACAAAATATAAGTCGCTGACCCATTATACAAAAGGTACGCAGTCACACCACGAAGGTGCTCCCACTGCTTGTACGTACACGGTTTCAGGTTCTATTTCACTCCCCTCGCCGGGGTTCTTTTCGCCTTTCCCTCACGGTACTGGTTCACTATCGGTCAGTCAGGAGTATTTAGCCTTGGAGGATGGTCCCCCCATATTCAGACAGGATGTCACGTGTCCCGCCCTACTCATCGAACTCACAGTCAATGCATTTTAGTGTACGGGGCTATCACCCTTTACTGCGCGACTTTCCAGACGCTTCCACTAACACAAGAACTGATTCAGGTTCTGGGCTGTTCCCCGTTCGCTCGCCGCTACTGGGGGAATCTCGGTTGATTTCTTTTCCTCGGGGTACTTAGATGTTTCAGTTCCCCCGGTTCGCCTCGTTAAGCTATGTATTCACTTAACGATAGTGCAACGAATTGCACTGGGTTTCCCCATTCGGGTATCGCCGGTTATAACGGTTCATATCACCTTACCGACGCTTTTCGCAGATTAGCACGCCCTTCATCGCCTCTGACTGCCTAGGCATCCACCGTGTACGCTTAGTCACTTAACCTCACAACCCGAAGGTGTCTTTTATGAATAATCGACACTTCGCATTGCAAACATTTGAGAGACTCTATGACAGGTTACTCCTCATCCCGATATTTCTACGGAGGGACAAGTTTCAGCCGTCATGTTTCAATTTTCAGCTTGTTCCAGATTGTTAAAGAGCAATATCTTAAACACGACTCGCAAGAGTCATCTTTAAGATTTTTTGGTCACGCATGACCGGTGATAATGTCTTTCACTCATTATCGGAATGGCGTCCCCAAGGGGATTCGAACCCCTGTTACAGCCGTGAAAGGGCAGTGTCCTAGGCCTCTAGACGATGGGGACACGAAAATCCGATTAAACTGAACGTTTTAATCGGTTCGCATCAGCATGAGTCAGAGACTCATTACATCAACAGGTGCGCATTGCTCGTTACTTTTTCATCAGACAATCTGTGTGAGCACTTCACGCGAATCGATATCATTAGGTAAGGAGGTGATCCAACCGCAGGTTCCCCTACGGTTACCTTGTTACGACTTCACCCCAGTCATGAATCACAAAGTGGTAAGCGCCCTCCCGAAGGTTAAGCTACCTACTTCTTTTGCAACCCACTCCCATGGTGTGACGGGCGGTGTGTACAAGGCCCGGGAACGTATTCACCGTAGCATTCTGATCTACGATTACTAGCGATTCCGACTTCATGGAGTCGAGTTGCAGACTCCAATCCGGACTACGACGTACTTTATGAGGTCCGCTTGCTCTCGCGAGTTCGCTTCTCTTTGTATACGCCATTGTAGCACGTGTGTAGCCCTACTCGTAAGGGCCATGATGACTTGACGTCATCCCCACCTTCCTCCGGTTTATCACCGGCAGTCTCCTTTGAGTTCCCGACCGAATCGCTGGCAACAAAGGATAAGGGTTGCGCTCGTTGCGGGACTTAACCCAACATTTCACAACACGAGCTGACGACAGCCATGCAGCACCTGTCTCAGAGTTCCCGAAGGCACCAATCCATCTCTGGAAAGTTCTCTGGATGTCAAGAGTAGGTAAGGTTCTTCGCGTTGCATCGAATTAAACCACATGCTCCACCGCTTGTGCGGGCCCCCGTCAATTCATTTGAGTTTTAACCTTGCGGCCGTACTCCCCAGGCGGTCGATTTAACGCGTTAGCTCCGGAAGCCACGCCTCAAGGGCACAACCTCCAAATCGACATCGTTTACAGCGTGGACTACCAGGGTATCTAATCCTGTTTGCTCCCCACGCTTTCGCACCTGAGCGTCAGTCTTCGTCCAGGGGGCCGCCTTCGCCACCGGTATTCCTCCAGATCTCTACGCATTTCACCGCTACACCTGGAATTCTACCCCCCTCTACGAGACTCTAGCTTGCCAGTTTCAAATGCAGTTCCCACGTTAAGCGCGGGGATTTCACATCTGACTTAACAAACCGCCTGCGTGCGCTTTACGCCCAGTAATTCCGATTAACGCTTGCACCCTCCGTATTACCGCGGCTGCTGGCACGGAGTTAGCCGGTGCTTCTTCTGCGAGTAACGTCAATGCGATGCCGTATTAAGACATCGCCCTTCCTCCTCGCTGAAAGTGCTTTACAACCCGAAGGCCTTCTTCACACACGCGGCATGGCTGCATCAGGCTTGCGCCCATTGTGCAATATTCCCCACTGCTGCCTCCCGTAGGAGTCTGGACCGTGTCTCAGTTCCAGTGTGGCTGGTCATCCTCTCAGACCAGCTAGGGATCGTCGCCTAGGTGAGCCATTACCCCACCTACTAGCTAATCCCATCTGGGCACATCTGATGGCGTGAGGCCCGAAGGTCCCCCACTTTGGTCCGTAGACGTTATGCGGTATTAGCTACCGTTTCCAGTAGTTATCCCCCTCCATCAGGCAGTTTCCCAGACATTACTCACCCGTCCGCCGCTCGTCACCCAGAGAGCAAGCTCTCTTGTGCTACCGCTCGACTTGCATGTGTTAGGCCTGCCGCCAGCGTTCAATCTGAGCCATGATCAAACTCTTCAATTAAAAGCTTGATTTGCTTCAACTCGTGAAGCGATGCTCAAAGGTTACTGCATGAATTTTACTTCAGTAGTCACTCTTCAAGACTTGATATTTTTTCGCATCCGAAGATGCTGGATATCGTCTTGTGGAGTGCCCACACAGATTGTCTGATAAATTGTTAAAGAGCGTTGGTTACTGAGAGATAACTCTCGGTAACGCGGGAGGTGCATATTACGCTTTCCCGCTGAAGAGTCAAGCTTTTTTCTTATTAAGAAACGGCGTTTTCACCGGCTTGCTTCTTCCTGGCTGGTCGACTGGTTCTCGTTAGAGGAGTCGTTGTTCCCGGTCAGTGGAGGCGCATTATAGGGAGTTCTCAGAACGCCGCAACCCCTAAATGCAAAAAACTTTTCAAGCGCGGTTTTTTTCGGCAAACGGGTCAAAAAGCGGCGCTTTTATGTCACTTTTTCCGGCAAACAGCCATAAAAGCTGGCGATCCCTGGAGTAAAATAAGAATAACGATGTTCAGTAAGGACCCGCAGCCATGCAATTTAATGCTCAACAACAGGCCGCCCAACGCAATCTTTCTTATCTTCTGGCGGAAAAACTCGGCCAACAAATCCTGGCGGGCGACTATCAGGCCGGCAGCATCCTGCCCGGCGAGATGGAACTGGGCGAACAATTCGGCGTAAGCCGCACGGCGGTGCGCGAAGCGGTCAAGATGTTGGCGGCCAAAGGCATGCTGCTGCCGCGCCCGCGCATCGGCACCCGGGTGATGCCGCGCAGCCAATGGAACTTCCTCGATCAGGATTTGCTGACCTGGTGGATGACGCGGGAAAACTTCGATCAGGTCATGCAGCACTTCCTTATCTTGCGCACCTCGCTGGAACCGCAGGCCTGCGCGCTGGCGGCCAGCCACGCCAGCGCGCAACAAACCGGGCTGTTGGCGGAGCTGATGGCGGAAATGCGCGCGCTGCACACCCAGTTTGACCGCGAACGCTGGATCCAGGTTGATACCCAGTTCCACCAGCTTATCTACGAAGCCAGCGGCAACCCCTTCCTGACCTCGTTCGCCAACCTGTTCAGTTCGGTGTATCAAAGCTACTTCCGCGCCATCACCGGCAACGAAGTGATCAAGCTGCGGCATCACCAGGCAATCGTCGACGCGATACTCGCCGGAGACAGCGCCGGCGCTCTGGCCGCCTGCCAGGTATTGCTTAAAGAGAAAGACTAGACGCCTCCTCTGCTTATATATAGAAGAAAGATGAGAGGGACAGACGATCATTAACCAGGACCGACCATGACCAAATCCGCGCGCAGTATGGCAGGGCTACCCTGGATCGCCGCAATGGCGTTCTTTATGCAGGCGTTGGACGCCACCATCCTCAACACCGCGCTGCCGGCGATCGCCCACAGCCTGGAACGTTCGCCGCTGGCGATGCAGTCGGCCGTCATCAGCTATACGCTGACGGTGGCGATGCTGATCCCGGTCAGCGGCTGGCTGGCGGACCGCTTCGGCACCCGGCGGGTGTTTATCTTCGCGGTATCGTTATTTACCCTCGGCTCGCTGCTGTGCGCACTGTCCCCCACGCTGAGCGTGTTGGTCGCCTCGCGCGTTATCCAGGGCGTCGGCGGCGCGATGATGATGCCGGTGGCGCGGTTGGCCCTGCTGCGCGCCTATCCGCGCAGCGAGCTGCTGCCGGTGCTGAACTTCGTCACCATGCCCGGATTGGTCGGGCCGATACTGGGGCCGCTGCTGGGCGGCTGGCTGGTGACCTACGCCACCTGGCACTGGATTTTCCTGATCAACATTCCTATCGGCCTGCTCGGCATCTTCTATGCGCGCAAATACATGCCGGATTTCACCACCCCCAAGCGCCGCTTCGACTTTATCGGTTTTCTGCTGTTCGGCCTGAGCCTGGTGCTGGTCTCGACCGGCCTTGAGCTGTTTGGCGAACGGGTGTTGGCGAGCTACATCTCGCTGGGCATTCTGCTCAGCGGTTTCGTGATGCTGTTCGGCTATATCGCCCACGCGCGCCGCCACCCTCAGCCATTGATCGGGTTGGACCTGTTCAAGACCCGCACCTTCTCGGTCGGCATCGCCGGCAACGTCGCATCAAGGCTGGGCACCGGCTGCGTGCCCTTCCTGATGCCGCTGATGCTGCAGGTGGGCTTTGGCTACTCGGCAATCGTCGCCGGCTGCATGATGGCGCCGACCGCCGTCGGCTCGCTGATGGCGAAATCCACCGTCACCCAGGTATTGCGCTGGTTCGGCTACCGCAAAACCCTGGTCGGCATCACCGTCATCATCGGCGTGCTGATCGCCCAGTTCGCGCTGCAGAGCCCGGGCATGCCGCTGTGGCTGATGATCCTGCCGCTGTTCGTGCTGGGCATGGCGATGTCCACCCAGTTCACCGCCATGAACACCATCAGCCTGGCGGATCTGAACGACGCCAACGCCAGCTCGGGCAACAGCGTGCTGGCGGTAACCCAGCAGCTGTCCATCAGCTTTGGCGTGGCGATCAGCGCGGCGGTGCTGCGCTTTTACGACTCCCTGTCGCTCGGCACCATGATTGACCACTTCCACTACACCTTTATTACCATGGGGATCGTCACCGTGGCTTCGGCGCTGGTGTTTATGCTGTTGAGAAGGAAGGACGGCCGCAATCTGATCAGCGGCCGGGAAAGCAGGAAAGAAGCCAAGGCTTCGAGCTAACGGCGGCCAACGGAAGCGCGCTCCACCAGCTCAGGCGTCAACACCAGCACCTGCGCCTCGCGCTCCGGGTTTTGCAGGCGGTTGATCAACGCATCGATCGCCAATTCACCCAGCGAATCCTTCGGCTGGTGAATGGTGCTCAACGGCGGCGCCAGGTATTTGGCCAGTTCGATATCGTCATAGCCCATCACCGCCATGTCCTGCGGCACCGACAGCCCGGCCTGGTATAGCGCCTGATAGACGCCCACCGCCACCGCATCGTTACCGGCAAACACCGCATGCGGCGGCTCGTCCAGCGCCAGCAGCTGCCGCATGGCGTTAACCCCGCCTTCAAATTCAAAGTCGCAGTGCACTTCATAGCCCGGCGGAATGGGCAGGCCGGCGCGCCGCATGGCATTGCGATAGCCCTCCAGGCGATGCCGGGCGGTGGTCTTATCCTGCGGGCCGGCGATGCAGGCTATTTTGCGGTAGCCGCTGGCGATCAGGTGATCGGTCGCCATCTCGCCGCCCAGCAACGAATTGTCCTGAATAATGTCGTTGGCGCCTTCAAACGGCGCCCAGTCCATCATCACGATAGGTAAAGAGGGGTAGCGGCGCAGCGCATCCTGCGACGGCCGGTGATTCTCGGTGCACATCAGCAGCAAGCCGTCGACGCGCTTTTGCAGCAGGGTTTCCATGCTGCGGTTCATGCGCGCCGCGTCTTCTTCGGTATTGCACAGGATCAGGCTGTAGCCGCGTTCGTAGCAGCTGCGCTCGACGCCGCGCACCACTTCGGCGTAAAACGGGTTGTTGCTGGAGGTGACCAGCATGCCGATGGTGCGCGTCTGGTTGAGCTTCAGGCTGCGCGCCAGGGCGGAGGGCGCGTAGTTCAGCTGTTCAACGGCCGCCATGACTTTGTCGCGCACGCTGTCGCTGACGAAGCGATTGTTGTTGATTACGTGCGATACGGTGGAGGTTGAAACGCCCGCCAGGCGGGCGACATCTTTCATGGTGGCCAAAGGGCTTACTCCTGCCGCTGCAAGAAGGCGTCGATCTCTTCGCGCCAGGGCACGGAAGGCTGCGCGCCGGGGCGCGTCACGGCGATCGCCGCCGCCGCATGGGCGAAGCGCACCGCATGCGCCATGGTTTCCCCTTCCAGCAACGCCGTGACCAGCGCGCCGTTAAAGGTATCGCCGGCGGCGATGGTGTCCACCGCTTTCACCTTGAAGCCCGGCACCAGTTTGCCGTCGCCGTTTTCGCTCAGCCATACCCCGCGGCTGCCGAGGGTAATGATCACCGTGGCGATGCCTTTATCGTGCAGAACCTGAGCGGCGCGCGCCGCATCTGCATCGTTGTCGACCGCAATCCCGGTCAGGAGCTGGGCCTCGGTTTCATTGGGGGTGATCATATCGATAGTCGCCAGCAGCTCATCCGGCAGTTCGCGCGCCGGCGCCGGGTTGAGGATCACCTGAGTTTGATGGCTTTTCGCCAGGCGGGCGGCGGCGATAACCGTCTCCAGCGGCGACTCCAGCTGCATCAGCAGGGCATCGGCGTCAATCACCCGTTGCCGATAGCGCGCCAGATAGTCCGGCGTAACCGCGGCATTGGCACCGGCATCGATGCCGATGACGTTTTCGCCCTCGGCGTTGACGAAAATCAGCGCCACGCCGGTGGTGTTGTCGGCGATGGCCTCGATCGGTTGGGTATCAATGCGATCGGCAGCCAGCTGTTGGCGGATGCGTTCACCGATATCGTCGGCGCCCACGCAGGCGATAAAGGCGATATCCGCCCCGCTGCGCCCGGCCGCCACTGCCTGATTCGCGCCCTTGCCGCCAAACGCCACCTTATACTGTTTCCCGATCACCGTTTCGCCCGGGTGAGGGAAGCGTTCAATATTGAGGATATGGTCGGCATTGATGCTGCCCAGAACCACCAGCTTACCTGTTTCCATCGCATTGATTCCTGAATTGCGCGCCACCCTAAGATGGCGCGGGTATGACTTATTGGGTGACCAGTTTCAAATCTACCGGAATAGTGGCCGGCACTTTCTCGCCTTTCAGCACTTTGTCGGCGGTTTCCACGCCAATTACGCCGATCTGATCCGGGCGCTGCGCCACGGTCGCCGCCAGTTTGCCGCCCTCCACCGCTTTCACGCCGTCGGCGGTGCCGTCGAAGCCTACCACGACCACGTCGGATTTTCCGGCGGTTTGCAGCGCACGCAGCGCACCCAGCGCCATTTCATCGTTCTGGGCAAACACCGCCTGCACGTCCGGATGCGCGGTCAGCAGGTTCTGCATCACGTTCAGGCCTTTGGTGCGGTCAAAATCGGCCGGCTGGCTGGCCAACAGTTTGAATTTATTCTGATCCAGCGACTGTTTGAAGCCTTCGCCGCGCTCGCGTGCGGCGGAGGTGCCGGCAATGCCTTCCAGTTGGATCACTTTCGCGTCTGCCCCCACTTTCTTGGCGATGAAGTCGCCGGCCATTTTGCCGCCCACGCGGTTATCCGAGGCGATGTGGCTAACCACTTCGCCCTTGCTCGCCACGCGGTCCAGGGTAATGACCGGGATCTTGGCCTGGTTGGCCATCTTGATGGCGTTGCCGACCGCGTCGGAGTCGGTCGGGTTGATCAGCAGCAGCTTAGGCGCCTGTACCATCAGATCCTGCACGTTGGCCAGCTCTTTCGCCGGGTTGTTTTGCGAATCCAGCACCACCAGGTTGTAACCCAGCTTGTTGGCTTCCTGCTGCGCGCCTTCCTTCATTGAAACGAAGAACGGGTTATTGAGGGTCGATACCACCAGCGCGATGGTGTCTTTGGCCAGCGCATTGGCGCTCAGCGTGGCGCTCAGGGCGAAGGCGGAAGCTAAAACTGCCAGTTTTTTCATTTTCATCATCGTGATTCCTGTAGGGGGAGGTTACTTGTTGCTTTTGTTATCTACCAGAACCGCCAGCAGTATCACCACTGCCTTCACGATCATTTGGTAGTAGGAAGAAACACCCAGTAAATTCAGGCCGTTGTTCAGGAAGCCCAGGATCAGCGCGCCGATCAAGGTGCCGACGATGCGGCCCTTGCCGCCCGCCAGGCTGGTGCCGCCCAGCACGACGGCGGCGATGGCGTCCAGCTCGTAGCCGGTGCCGGCGGTCGGCTGCGCCGAAGACAGGCGCGCCACTTCGATCACTCCGGCCAGCGCCGCCAGCAGGCCGCACAGCGAATAGACGATAACTTTCACTTTATCGACGCTGATGCCGGACAAGCGGGTCGCCGCTTCGTTGCCGCCCAAGGCATAAATATAGCGGCCCAGGCGGGTGTGATGCAGCATGTACCAAGCGGCGATGAACACGATAGCCATAATCCAGATTGGGGTAGGCACCCCCAGCGGGCGGCCGATGCCGAACCAGCCGAAGGCGTCGGCCACGTCGGTAAAGCCGGTATTCACCGGGCTGCCGTTGGTGTAGACCATGGTGACGCCGCGCAGCAGCAGCATCATCACCAGCGTGGCGATAAACGCCTGCACCTTGCCTTTGGCGACGATCACCCCGGTGCAGGCGCCTATCGCCGCCCCCAGCGCCAGCGCCGCCGCAACGGCCACCAGCGCATTCACCTCAAAGCCGACGATCGAAGCCGCCACCGCACCGGTCAGCGCCAGCAACGATCCGACCGACAGATCGATGCCGGAGGTGAGGATCACCAGCGTCATCCCCACCGCCATAATGGCGTTCACCGAGGTTTGCTGCAGAATATTGAACAGATTGTTCAGGGTGAAGAAATTCGGGCTCATGGAAGAGACCACGGCGATCAGCACCAGCAGAGCAATCAGGGATTTCTGCTCTAACAGCCACTCTTTACTGAACCAGCGCTTAGCTGCGATAGTCTGGGAACTCATATCTGATTACTCCTGCTTTACGCCGTATTGCTTGCCGACGGCCGCAGCCATCAACGCTTCCTGGGTGGCCTGTTCAATCGGGAACTCGCCGCTGAGCCGGCCTTCGTGCATCACCAGGATGCGATCGCTCATGCCCAGCACCTCCGGCATTTCCGAAGACACCAAAATGATGCTCAGCCCTTCCTGTTTGAACTGGTTGATTAACTGATAGATCTCTTTTTTGGCGCCGACGTCGACGCCGCGCGTCGGTTCGTCGAGGATCAGCACCTTCGGCCGGGTCATCAGGCCGCGGGCGATCGCCACTTTCTGCTGATTGCCACCGGAGAGCAGACCAATCGGCTGCTCCATCGACGGGGTCTTGATATTGAACAAACGGATGAAGTCGCCCACCGCCTGCTGTTCATCGGCCTGCTTCAGGCTGCCGCCGGCGCGGCTGAAATAGCGCAGCGCGGTGAGCGACATGTTTTCCTTCACCGACATGCCCAAGACCAGGCCATCGCGCTTGCGGTCTTCGGAGATATAAACGATGCCGTTCGCCAGGCCGTCCTGCGGCGAATGGGCGATCACCTCATGCCCGTCGAGCGTCACGCCGCCGGCCTTGCGCGGCGCGGCGCCGTAAAGGATTTTCATCAGTTCGGTGCGCCCGGCGCCCATCAGCCCGGCCACGCCGAGAATTTCCCCGCGGTACAGCGTAAAGCTGACGTCGTCGACGCCGGGGCCGGAAAGGTGGCTGACCTGCAGGCGTTTTTCACCGCGCGGCAGCCGCAGCCGCGGATACTGCTCCTCCAGCTTGCGGCCGACCATCATTTCGATAAGCCGATCCTCCTGCAGCTCGCTTACCGGGCGCTCGGCGATAAACTGGCCGTCGCGGAACACCGTGACGTCATCGCAAATTTCAAAGATCTCTTTCAAGCGGTGCGAAATATAGACAATCCCGCGGCCTTCCGCCTTCAGCTCGTTGATCACCTTGAATAGGGAGGCGGTCTCGGTGTCGGTCAACGCATCCGTCGGCTCATCCATGATGATGACTTTCGATTCGAAGCTCAGCACCTTGGCGATCTCCACCATTTGCTGATCGCCGATCGACAGCTCGCCCACCGGCCGGTGGCTGCTGTAGCGCAGATTGAGGCGGGCCAGCAGCCGATCGGCCTCGGCGTACATGCGCTTCCAGTCGATGCGGCCGAAGCGGTTGACGAACTCGCGGCCGAGGAAGATGTTTTCCGCAATAGTCAGCTGCGGGATCAGGTTCAACTCCTGATGGATAATGCCGATGCCCGCATCCTGCGAATCTTTAGGCCCGTTAAACACCACCTCTTTACCGAGAAAAGACTGACTGCCGGCGTCTTTCTGGTAGATGCCGGTCAGCACTTTCATCATGGTGGATTTCCCGGCGCCGTTTTCTCCCACCAGCGCCATCACCTTGCCGGGATACACGCTGAGGGCGGCGCCGGAAAGCGCCTTCACGCCGGGAAAGGCTTTATCAATCCCTTTCAGTTGCAGTAAAGGTTGCATAAATGCCTCAGAAAGTTACGCCGGCGCACAGGATCAGGTTCGCATAAGGCGAACATTCCCCGCTGCGGATCACCGCCCGGCTGTGCCCGGTCTGCGCTTTAAACGCCTCATGGCTGATATAGCGCAGGCTGATGGTGTTTCCCTGGCGCTGGCCAAGCTCTGTCAGCTGGGCCAGCAACGCCTGATGGAGCGCCGGATTTTGCTCGACGATCTCTTCCGCCAGGATGGCGCTTTCTACCTGCATCTCCTGCGTCACCACCCCGAGCACCTGCAAAAATGTCGGCACTCCCTGGCTCAGCGCCAGATCGATGCGCTGCGTCACCGCCGGTATCGGCAGGCCCGCATCGCACAGGGTGAGCTGATCGGTATGGCCAAGCCGCGCAATCACCGCGGACAACTCAGCATTCAGTAATACGCCTTTTTTCATGTTCTCACTCCGGCAGCGAAACGTTTCGCTATGCGGCGAGTTTAAAAAAACGTCAGGGGAAGGCAACCGGGAGAATACAGAAGTGTGATCGCTATCGAAACGTTTCGCTCGCGCGGCGGGAAGCGCAAACGACAGGGGCCCAGCCTGGCTGAGCCCCTGAGAGGGAATTAAATCTCGACCTGAGTGCCGAGCTCGATCACCCGGTTCGGCGGGATTTCAAACTGGTCCGGCGCACGCAACGCGTTGCGGCTCAGCGCGATAAACAGCTTGCCGCGCAGGAACAGATACCACGGCCGCCTGGTGAGGATCAGCGATTCGTGCGACATGAAGAACGAGGTTTCCGTCATGCGGCACGGCAGCCCTTCCAGCCCGCAGCGGTGGAACACCTCCTCGACGTTCGGCGTTTCACGCCAGCCGTAGCTGGCCACCACCCGCCAGAAGGTCGGCGAAAGCTGTTCGATGGTCACCCGGCGCACGTTGTGCACGTAAGGCGCGTCCTCGGTGCGCAGCGTCAACAGCACCACCCGCTCATGCAGTACCTTGTTGTGCTTCAGATTGTGCAGCAACGCAAACGGGATCACGTTGATGGCGCGCGACATGAATACCGCCGTGCCGGGCACCCGCACCGGCGGCGATTTTTCCAGCGAAGCGATCATCGCTTCGAGGGAATTGCCGTGTTCGTGCATGCGGCGCAGCAGGCGGAAGCGTTCGCTCTTCCAGGTGGTCATGATGATGAACATCATCAGCGCCAGCATCAGCGGCAGCCAACCGCCGGAGAACAGCTTCAGGGCGTTGGCGGAGAACATCGGCACGTCGATAATCAGCAGGATAATCGCGATGCCGATCGCCAGGAAGCGATTCCAGTGCCAGTTTTTAATCGCCACCGAGGTGACCAGAATGCTGGTCAACACCATGGTGCCGGTGACCGCAATGCCGTACGCCGCCGCCAGGTTGCTGGAATGCTCGAAGCCGATGATCACCAGCACCACCGCGATGTACAGCGTCCAGTTAATCACCGGGATATAGATCTGGCCGGACTCCATTTCCGAGGTATGGATGATGCGCATCGGCGACAGATACCCCAGGCGCACCGCCTGGCGGGTCAGCGAGAATACGCCGGAAATCACCGCCTGCGAGGCGATGACCGTCGCCAGCGTCGCCAAAACAAGCAGCGGGATCAGCGCCCAGTCCGGCGCCAGCAGGAAGAACGGGTTTTTGATCGCCTCGGGATTTTTCAGCAGCAGCGCACCCTGGCCAAAGTAGTTGAGCACCAGCGAAGGCAGCACCACGGTGAACCAGGCCAGACGAATCGGGAATTTACCGAAGTGGCCCATATCGGCATACAGCGCCTCGACGCCGGTGATCGACAGCACCACCGCCCCCAGCGCAAAGAACGACACCTTCTTGTATTCGAGGAAGAAGTTGAGCGCCCATTTTGGGTTCAGCGCCTGCAGCACCTCCGGGTTGGCCATGATGCTGCGCGCGCCCAGCACCGCCAGTACGATAAACCACAGCAGCATCACCGGGGCGAACAGCTTGCCGACGCTGCCGGTGCCGTGTTTTTGGATAACGAACAGCAGCGTCAGCACCAGAATGGACAGCGGCACGATATAAGCGTCAAGCGAAGGCGCGGCGATTTCCAGCCCCTCGATCGCCGACATCACCGATATCGCCGGGGTGATCACCACCTCGCCATAGAAGAAGCTGCCGCCTATCAGGCCCAGTATCACCAGCAGCGCGGTAGTGCGCGCCGAGGTATTGCGCCCGGCCAGGGACATCAGCGTCAGGATTCCGCCCTCGCCGGCGTTATCCGCCCGCATGACGTAGGTGAGATACTTGAGGGAAACGATGACGACCAACATCCAGAAGATCAGCGACAGGAAGCCGAATACCACGTCCGGACGCACATCGAAGCCATAATGGCCGGAGAAACACTCTCTCAGGGTATAGAGAGGGCTGGTGCCGATATCACCGTAAACCACCCCAATTGCCGCCAGGGTTACCGCCGATAAGGACTGTTTATGCTCTGTGCTCATAATTCGTTTCTTTTTCAGAACATCCGTTAGCGATGCGTCCGCATCAAGCTAGAGATACGGGCTCGAAGATCCGTCACGCCCACTCGAAAGCCGCACAGTATGCACCATTTACACTGCTTGCCTACTCTTATATCAGAGCCGAAAAATAAACAAAATGTGAACCAGCCGCCCTTTTGATAATAGAAAGATTTTACTAATCAACAAGCTATACCATTAAAAATAATGGTGGTTTATCATCGGATTATCGACCAAGATTGGCTAACTCTCGGACAACGCGACAATTATATGGCGCCATCATCACTTCTGGCAGAACGAATTTCCCGCCTCAGCAGCGCGCTGGAGAGCGGTCTTTATGAACGGCAAGAGGCGATTCGCCTGTGCTTGCTGGCCGCATTGAGCGGCGAAAGCGTGTTCCTGCTCGGCCCGCCGGGCATCGCCAAGAGCCTGATTGCGCGCCGCTTGAAGTTCGCCTTCCGCAACGCCCGCTCGTTTGAATATCTGATGACGCGTTTCTCGACGCCGGAAGAGGTGTTCGGGCCGCTGTCGATTCAGGCGCTGAAAGACGAAGGGCGCTACCAGCGGCTGACCGCCGGTTACCTGCCGGAAGCGGAGATCGTGTTCCTGGATGAAATCTGGAAGGCCGGGCCGGCGATCCTCAACACCCTGCTGACGGCGATCAACGAGCGCCGCTTCCGCAACGGCAACAGCGAGGAACCGATCCCGCTGCGGCTGCTGGTGACCGCCTCCAACGAACTGCCGGAGGCGGATAACAGCCTGGAAGCGCTGTATGACCGCATGCTGATCCGCCTGTGGCTCGACAAGGTGCAGGACAAGCAGAACTTCCGTTCGCTGCTGGTCAATCGCCAGAGCGAAAGCATCAACCCGGTGCCGGAGGCGCTGAGCATCAGCGATGAAGAATTCCACCAATGGCAGCCGCAGATCGATAAGGTCAAACTGCCCGAGGCGTGCTTCGAGCTGATTTTCCAGCTGCGCCAGCGGCTGGACGCGCTGGAACAGGCGCCCTACGTTTCCGACCGCCGCTGGAAGAAAGCGCTGCGGCTGCTGCAGGCCTGCGCCTTCTTCAGCGGGCGCGACACCCTCGCCCCGCTGGACCTGATGCTGCTGAAAGACTGCCTGTGGCACGATCTCACCTCGCTGAAGCTGTTGCAGCAGCAGATTGACCAACTGCTGACCGAACAGGCTTATCAGCAGCAGTCGATGCTGATCCAACTGCAGCAGATACACACCCGCTGGCTGCAGGATCAACAGCAGCAAAGCGATCGCCAGGCTATCAGCCTGGTGAAAAAAGGCGGCATGTTCAGCCGCAGGCCGCAGTATGCGCCGGCGACGCCGTTCGCCGCCGGCACCCTGACCTTACTGCTGCAAAAACCGCTGCAGCTGCATGACATTCAAGTTAATCACCTGAGCATCGAAAGCGGCGCGCTGGACAACTGGCTGCAAAAAGGCGGTGACGTGCGCGCCAAGCTGAACGGCATCGGCTTTGCCCAGCAGATCGATCTGGAGGTGGATGAGCAGCTGCATCTGACGGTGCTGGACGTCAGCCGTCAACCTTCTCTGCTGGCGCTGCCGGGCAAGCAAACCACCGCCACGCCGCAGGCGCTGCTGGATGAAATGGAGGCATTGGCCCAGCGGCTGGCGGAGCAGCGCCGTCTGTTCAGCCAGCATCAGCCCTGCCTGTTCACCCCGGCCGCCGGCCTGGCCAAAATCGAAGCCAGCCTGCTGCAGGTGGCGGAACAGCTCAAACAGCAGCATCAGCAGATGCGCGGCCAGTAACCATGCTCAGCCTGGAGACGCTCGATCTGCTGCTGGCGATCACCGAAGGCGAGCTGATCGAAGAGATGATCGTCGGCATGCTGGCGGCGCCGCAGCTGACGGTGTTTTTCAAAAAGTTTCCCGCCATCCGCCGGGCGCTGGATCGCGACTTGCCGCGCTGGAAGCTGCAGCTCAAGGAGCGCATTCATGAGGCCATGGTGCCCCCGGCGCTGGCGCAGGAGTTTTATCGCTATCAGCAGTGCCAGCTGGAAAACAACGCCCAGTTCTACCATAACCTGAGCGATACGCTGGAGCTGCTGCGCCAGCTGGTCTCGCCGTTTTATGAACAGGCGCGCACGCTGGTGGACGCCGCCGATCTGCCCAATCATCCGCTGGACGACAGCTTTCAGACCCTGTTTCTGCAGCGCTGGCGCATCAGCCTGACGCTGCAGGCCACCATGCTGCACCACCAGCTGCTGGAGCAGGAGCGCGAACAGCTGATGGCGGAACTGCAGGAGCGTCTGGCGCTGAGCGGCGCGCTGGAGCCGCTGCTGTCGGAAAACGACACCGCCGCCGGGCGGCTGTGGGACATGAGCAAAGGCCAGCTGCAGCGCGGCGACTACCAGCGGCTGGTGGAGTACGGCGATTTTCTGCAGCGGCAGCCGGAGCTGAAAAAGCTGGCGCAGCAGCTGGGCCGCAGCTATCAGGCCAAGGCGGTGCAGCAGCAGGATGCGCAGCCGGAGCCGTTTCGCGTGATGGTGCAGGTGCCGGCCACGCTGCCGGAAGAAGTCAGCGGCATTCACCAGAGCGATGATATCTTGCGCCTGCTGCCGCCGGAGCTGGCGACGCTGGGTATTGAAGAGCTAGAATTCGAGTTTTATCGCCGCCTGCTGGAAAAACGGCTGTTGAGCTATCGGCTGCAGGGCGACGTCTGGCAGGAGCAGATCCTGATCCGTCAGGTCACCCACCAGCAGCAGGATCAGCAGCCGCGCGGGCCGTTTATCGTCTGCGTGGATACCTCGGGCTCGATGGGCGGTTTCAACGAGCAGTGCGCCAAGGCGTTCTGCCTGGCGTTGCTGCGCATTGCGCTGGCGGATAACCGCCGCTGCTACATCATGCTGTTCGCCAATCAGATCGTGCATTACGAGCTCACCGCCGCCAGCGGCATCGAACAGGCGGTGCGCTTTCTCGGCCAACACTTCCGCGGCGGCACCGATCTGGCGGCCTGCCTGAACGCCACCGCCGGCAAGATGGCGGAAAGCGGCTGGTTTGACGCCGATGCGGTGATCATTTCTGACTTTATCGCCCAGCGCTTGCCGGATGAGGTAATAAAGAAGGTGAAACAGCAGCAGCAGAGCCATCATCAGCGCTTTCACGCGGTGGCGATGTCCGCCTATGGCAAACCCGGCATCATGCGCATCTTCGATCACATCTGGCGTTTTGATACCGGGCTAAAAAGCCGTCTGATGCGCCGCTGGCGGCGCTAGGCCGAATTACAGCAGGCCTTCGACCGCCCCACGCACTTCCGGCGACCACACGCCGCACTGCACCTGGCCGATGTGCGACAGCTGCAGCAGCAGCATCACCAGGCGCGACTGGCCGATACCGCCGCCGATGGTCTGCGGCATGTCGCCGCGCAGCAGCGACTGGTGCCACTCCAGCTTCAGGCGATCTTCATCGCCGGTCAACGCCAGCTGGCGCTTCAGCGCAGCGGCGTCGACGCGAATGCCCATAGAGGAAATTTCGAAGGCGTCCTGCAGCACCGGGTTCCACACCAGAATGTCACCGTTCAGTCCGGCCAGGCCTTCCGCCGCCTGAGTGGTCCAGTCATCATAATCCGGCGCCCGCACGTCGTGTGACTTGCCGTGCGACAGCTTGCCGCCGATGCCGATCAGGAACACCGCGCCCAATTCTTTGGCGATCGCCCGTTCACGGCCCTTGGCGTCCAGCGCCGGGTAACGCTGCAGCAGGGTTTCGCTGTGCACAAAGTGGATCTGTTCCGGCAGGAACGGCGCCAAGCCATATTCGCGGCTCACTTCCGCTTCCGTCGCCTTGATGGCCGCATAAATGCTGCGCACGGTGCTTTTCAGGTAATCCAGGCTGCGTTCGCCGTCGCCCATCACCCGTTCCCAGTCCCACTGATCGACATACACCGAGTGGATGGCGCTCAGGCGATCTTCATCCGGGCGCAGCGCTTTCATATGGGTATACAGGCCCTCGCCGGCGCCGAAGTCGTGGCTGCCCAGCGTTTTGCGTTTCCATTTGGCCAGCGAGTGCACCACTTCGAAGGTGGCGTCCGGCAGGGTTTTTACCCTGACCTGCACCGCCTTCTCGCTGCCGGAAAGGTTGTCTTGCGTGCCGTCGCCCAGGCGGCTGAGGATCGGCGCCTGCACTTCAATCAGACCAAGCTGCTGTTCCAGCTGGCGGGAAAAGAAGGATTTAACCAGGCTGATTTGTTGTTGTTTTTGGATAAACTGTTTTTTCATTGCCGTATCTCTTATAAACCTGTCTCTGTTGCAGCGATTAAGCAACAGAACGGCATCGATATTCAATATCCATCAATCAATATTGCCTTTTCACTTTTAATCGTTCATTTTTATGGCTGTATAATTCAACAATCATTAATTAATGGGGAATTAAATGGCGGAAATTTATCAGATCGATAATCTCGATCGCGGCATTCTCAACGCCCTGATGGACAATGCGCGCACGCCCTATGCCGAACTGGCGAAGAACTTTGCCGTCAGCCCCGGCACCATCCATGTGCGGGTCGAGAAGATGAAACAGGCCGGCATCATTACCGGCGCACGGATCGACGTGAATCCCAAACAGCTGGGTTACGACGTCTGCTGCTTCATCGGCATTATATTGAAGAGCGCCAAAGACTATCCTTCGGCGCTGAAGAAGCTGGAAAGCCTGGAGGAAGTGGTGGAGGCTTACTACACCACCGGCCACTACAGCGTGTTCATCAAAGTGATGTGCCGATCAATAGACGCGCTGCAACAGGTACTTATCAACAAGATCCAGACCATCGACGAGATCCAGTCCACCGAAACCCTGATCTCGCTGCAGAACCCCATCATGCGCACCATCACTCCCTAAGCGGCAAATTACTATACCCATATTATCCACAGGTAGATCCCAGCCGATTCACAGCGTACAATGCTGCCACTTTGTAGAAGGTTGGGATCGTTCATTCATGGCAGACATTACTCTGATCAGTGGCAGTACGCTTGGCAGCGCCGAATACGTTGCCGAACATTTGGCTGAAAAACTGGAAGAAGCCGGCTTCACCACCGAAATGCTGCACGGCCCTGAACTGGATGAGCTGACGCTGGCCGGACGCTGGCTGGTGGTGTCTTCCACCCACGGCGCCGGGGATCTTCCCGATAACCTGCAGCCGCTGCTGGACCAGATCGTCGAACAGCAACCCGATCTCTCCCAGGTGCAGTTTGGCGCAGTCGGTTTAGGCAGCTCGGAATACGATACCTTCTGCGGCGCGATCCAACGGATCGACGATCTTCTGATCGCCAGAGGGGCGAAAAGGATCGGCGATCGGCTCGAGATCGACGTGACCGAACACGAAATTCCCGAGGATCCGGCGGAGGAATGGGTGAAAAACTGGATTAATTTACTCTAATTCGCTTAAAGATCGCGCGAACGATTGTGGATAACTAAGCTTAAAAGCAGGGTAAAAGCGGTAGTTATCCCAATAACAACCCAAGGTCGCTTTTTGTCCTGTGTATAACATGCCATTTAGATCCCAGCTTATAAGCGCCAGGATCACCGATCATTCACAGCTAACGATCCTTCTTAATCCGCTGATCTCAATCGCGAATAATCACTTATCCACAGAGGATCGCGATCCTAATAAGAGATCTAATAAAGAGATCTTTAAATAAAAAAGATCTTCTTTTAATTACCGACGATCCTGACCACTTGGTCGATCGTCTAAACTTGAGTAGAATCCCCCACCCCAGGGCAAACAACGATCGTTCGCAATACGGCGAGGTGCAGTTCCATGTTTTATCCAGATCAATTTGACGTCATCATCATCGGTGGTGGCCATGCAGGTACCGAGGCCGCCATGGCCGCGGCGCGCATGGGGCGTCAGACTTTATTATTGACGCACAATATCGATACGCTGGGGCAGATGTCCTGCAACCCGGCGATTGGCGGTATTGGTAAAGGGCATCTGGTTAAGGAAATTGATGCACTCGGCGGGCTGATGGCCACGGCGATCGATCACGCCGGCATCCAGTTTAGGATACTAAACGCCAGCAAGGGCCCCGCGGTACGGGCAACCCGCGCTCAAGCCGACCGGGTGCTGTATCGCCAGGCGGTGCGCACTGCGCTGGAGAACCAACCTAACCTGACTCTCTTCCAACAGCCGGTCGAGGATCTGATCGTGGAAAACGATCGGGTGGTGGGCGCCGTGACCCAGATGGGGCTGAAATTCCGCGCCAAGGCGGTGGTGCTGACCGTGGGCACCTTCCTGGACGGCAAGATCCACATCGGCCTGGAGAATTACAGCGGCGGCCGCGCCGGCGATCCTCCGTCGATCTCGCTGTCGCAACGCCTGCGTGAACTGCCGCTGCGCGTTAACCGGCTGAAAACAGGTACGCCGCCGCGCATCGACGCCCGCACCATCGATTTCAGCGTGTTGGCGCCGCAGCACGGCGATACGCCGGTGCCGGTGTTCTCCTTCCTGGGCGATGCCAGCCAGCATCCTGAACAGATGCCGTGCTATATCACCCACACCAATGAAAAAACCCATGACGTGATCCGCAATAACCTCGATCGCAGCCCGATGTACGCCGGGATCATCGAAGGGATCGGACCGCGCTACTGCCCGTCGATCGAAGACAAGGTGATGCGCTTCGCCGATCGTAACGCGCACCAGATCTTCCTCGAACCGGAAGGCCTGACCAGCAACGAAATTTATCCGAACGGCATCTCCACCAGCCTGCCGTTCGACGTGCAGATGCAGATCGTCCGTTCGATGGAAGGCATGCAAAACGCCCGCATCATTCGCCCGGGTTACGCCATCGAGTACGATTTCTTCGATCCGCGCGACCTGAAGCCGACGCTGGAAAGCAAATTCATTCAGGGCCTGTTCTTCGCCGGCCAGATCAACGGCACTACCGGTTATGAAGAAGCCGCGGCCCAGGGCCTGCTGGCCGGCCTGAACGCCGGACGCTACGCCGTGGAAGACGAAGGCTGGGCGCCGCGCCGCGATCAGGCTTATCTGGGCGTGCTGGTGGACGACCTCAGCACCCTCGGCACCAAAGAGCCGTACCGCATGTTCACCTCGCGCGCCGAATACCGTTTGATGCTGCGTGAAGACAACGCCGATCTGCGTCTGACCGAGAAAGGCCGCGAGCTGGGCCTGGTGGACGACGTGCGTTGGGCGCGCTACAGCGAGAAGCTGGAGCATATCGAGCGGGAGCGTCAGCGTCTGCGCGATATCTGGATGCATCCGCATGCCGAGAACGTCGAGCAGGTCAACGCGCTGCTGAAAGCGCCGCTGTCGCGCGAAGCCAACGGTGAAGAGCTGCTGCGCCGGCCGGAAATGGACTACTCGCTGCTGACCCGCGTAGACGCCTTTGCGCCGGCGCTGGCCGATACCCAGGCTGCCGAGCAGGTGGAGATCCAGGTTAAGTACGAAGGTTATATCGCTCGTCAGCAGGAAGAGATCGAAAAGCAACAGCGCAACGAAAACACCGTGCTGCCGCTGGATCTCGATTATCGCCAGGTGTCCGGGCTGTCGAACGAAGTGATCGCCAAGCTGAACGACCACAAGCCGAATTCGATTGGCCAGGCTTCGCGTATCTCCGGCATCACCCCGGCGGCGATCTCAATTTTGCTGATTTGGCTGAAAAAGCAGGGGCTGCTGCGCCGCAGCGCATAAAACCCGCATTTGAGCGGCCGTTTGTTCACCGGATGAGCAAACGGCCGCTGACATCAATCCCGGCCTGAATTATCATAGTCGCCTCGTAACGCCAGCCGCAGAACTGCTGGCCGTCAGCGCCTGTCAGAGGATCCGTTGTGCAAAAAAAATTAGACTCGCTGCTCGCGGCGGCAGGCATTGAACTGCCCGATCGGCAAAAGCAGCAGCTGCTGGGCTATGTCGGCATGCTGGATAAGTGGAACAAGGCGTATAACCTCACGTCGGTACGCGATCCGCAGCAAATGCTGGTGCGCCACATTCTCGACAGCATCGTGGTGGAGCCGCACCTGCAGGGCACACGCTTTATCGACGTCGGCACCGGGCCGGGGCTGCCGGGCATTCCGCTGGCGATCGTTCGCCCCGATTCACACTTCACGCTGCTGGACAGCCTGGGCAAGCGCGTGCGCTTCCTGCGGCAGGTGCAGCATGAACTGGGGTTGACCAATATCGAGCCGGTGCAGAGCCGCGTTGAAGCGTTCCCGGCCGAGCCGCCGTTCGACGGCGTCATCAGTCGCGCCTTCGCTTCGCTGCAGGACATGCTGTCCTGGTGCCACCATCTGCCGGCGAAAGGGCAGGGCCGTTTCTACGCGCTGAAGGGCGTGCGCCCGGATGAAGAGTTGGCGCAGCTGCCGGCAGGCGTCAGCCTGGAGTCGGTGGTGCGGCTGCAGGTGCCTGAACTGGAAGGTGAACGCCATCTGGTGATCCTTAAGGCAAACTGAGTTTGCTTTTGATCAAACAAGCGTGAATTAACCGGTAGTGAAATGTGTAAAAGTAAGCAGGCTAATTAATTGGTCGCTTTTTTTAGTTAATTTACTTTTTATTAACACAAAAACGGCGGCTAATTAGCGACAATAGGGTAATTGCAGTTGGAAATAGTCACGTTAGCAATCATGTGCGAAAGATTTCGCTTTACTGCTAATGTTAATTGGTTGTTGGAATATTGCCCCGTTGTCTGTCAATAAAAGGTTTTTGCCGGGTATACGGATTGTTTTTGAACAGTTAACTTGTAATATTTTGATTTATATAATCTTTTGATCGCTCAAATTGCTAAAGACCTTTTGATTGACCATCGGCTATAAATCAGAAAGGCACATTATTGTGATCGATTTCGCGTTTCGTAGTGCAACGTTGGAATAATCAGACAATAAAATGCGGCCTATTATTCCGAACGATTTCTTGTGAAAATAGCCTGAAATGGGGCAATTTAAATAATTGTTCACCTTTTCGCTACTTATCGATTGAATTCGTTGGTATGCCCCGTATAATTTGCTCGTTTTTTGCTGCTTGACTCAGGACAGCAAAAACAGTTGTATACGTCACTCAGCATACCCCCTCAGGGGTACGGAGAGAACAAACGTCATGTCTGTGTCCCTTTACAGCGGGAAAGTCGCACGCAAACTGCTGTTCCTGCAGTTAATGACTTTTGTTCTGATCAGCGCTGCTTTCCTGCTGAAAAGCCCGGAATGGAGCGCTTCGGCACTGGCTGGCGGTCTTGCCGCCTGGTTGCCGAGTGCAATGTTTATGCTGTTTGCCTTGCGCCATCAGGCGCAGACGCCGGCGCCCGGACGGGTTGCCTGGTCGTTCGCCATCGGCGAGGGGCTAAAGGTCGTGATCACCATCGTTTTGCTGATCGTGGCGCTGGGGGTGTTCAAGGCGGAGTTTATACCGCTTGGCCTGACCTATTTAGCGGTGTTAGTGGTGCAGATAGTGGCACCGGCCGTGATTAACAGTTACCGAACTTAACTAAATAAGGGTAAGAGGCATCATGTCTGCAGGAGAAGTCTTGACTCCACAGGAGTATATCGGTCACCACCTGACGCAGCTTCAGGTCGGGACGGGGTTCTGGTCGATCAACATCGACTCGATGTTTTTCTCCGTTGTCCTCGGAGCTCTCTTCCTGGTGATCTTCCGCAAAGTGGCCAAAAACGCCACCAGCGGCGTGCCGGGTAAACTGCAAACCGCAGTGGAACTGGTGGTCGGGTTCGTCGACAGCAGCGTTCGCGACATGTATCACGGCAAGAGCAAAGTGATTGCGCCGCTGGCGTTGACCGTGTTCGTCTGGGTATTCCTGATGAACATGATGGACCTGCTGCCAATCGACCTCCTGCCGTACGTTGGCGAACACTTTTTCGGTCTGCCTGCGCTGCGCGTAGTGCCTACCGCCGACGTGAACGTGACCTTGTCGATGGCGTTGGGCGTATTTATCCTGATTCTGTTCTATAGCATCAAAATGAAAGGCGTTGGCGGGTTCGTTAAAGAGTTAACCATGCAGCCGTTCAACCACCCGGTATTCATTCCGATTAACCTGATTCTTGAAGGTGTCAGCCTGCTGTCCAAGCCTGTTTCACTGGGCCTGCGACTGTTCGGCAACATGTATGCGGGTGAGTTGATCTTCATCCTGATTGCCGGCCTGTTGCCGTGGTGGTCACAGTGGGTCCTGAGCTTGCCTTGGGCTATCTTCCACATCCTGATCATTACGCTTCAAGCCTTTATTTTCATGGTTCTGACGATCGTCTATCTGTCGATGGCGTCTGAAGAGCACTGATTTTCTTAAAACACTTGCACTTTTAAACTGAAACAAACTGGAGACTGTCATGGAAAACCTGAGTATGGATCTGCTGTACATGGCTGCCGCTGTGATGATGGGTTTAGCGGCAATCGGTGCTGCGATCGGTATCGGCATCCTGGGTGGTAAATTCTTGGAAGGCGCAGCGCGTCAGCCTGATCTGATTCCTCTGCTGCGTACACAGTTCTTTATCGTTATGGGTCTGGTTGACGCCATCCCGATGATCGCTGTTGGTCTGGGTCTGTACGTGATGTTCGCCGTCGCGTAAGTAGAGAATTTCTCTACACTGAAACCACACTATTAACTTTTAAAGAGGCATTGTGCTGTGAATCTTAACGCAACAATCCTCGGCCAGGCCATCGCGTTCGTTCTGTTTGTCTGGTTCTGCATGAAGTACGTATGGCCGCCGATTATGGCTGCCATCGAGAAGCGTCAGAAAGAAATTGCTGACGGTCTCGCTTCTGCAGAGCGTGCCAAAAAAGATCTGGACTTAGCGCAAGCCAATGCGACCGACCAGCTGAAAACTGCTAAAGCAGAAGCTCAGGTGATCATCGAGCAAGCGAACAAACGCAAAGCTCAGATCATGGATGAAGCGAAAGCCGAAGCCGAGCAGGAACGTAACAAAATCGTGGCGCAGGCTCAGGCTGAGATCGAAGCCGAACGTAAGCGCGCTCGTGAAGAGTTGCGTAAGCAAGTCGCGATGCTGGCAATTGCCGGCGCCGAGAAGATCATCGAACGTTCCGTGGATGAAGCTGCTAACAGCGACATCGTTGATAAACTGGTCGCTGAACTGTAAGGAGGGAGGGGCTGATGTCTGAATTTGTAACTGTAGCTCGCCCCTACGCCAAAGCAGCTTTTGACTTTGCCGTTGAGCACCAAAGCGTAGAGCGCTGGCAGGATATGCTGGCGTTTGCGGCTGTTGTCACTCGCAATGAACAGATTTCTGAACTGCTGTCTGGCGCGGTTGCGCCGGAGACGCTGTCCAAGACGTTCATCGCGGTTTGTGGCGATCGGCTCGACGAAAATGGCCAGAACTTTATCCGTGTAATGGCCGAAAATGGACGTTTACTGGTTCTTCCTGCCGTGCTGCAGCAGTTCATCGAACTGCGCGCCTCGCTGGAATCCACCGTCGAAGTCGAAGTGCTCTCTGCGAGCGCACTGAGCGACGAACAGCAGGCTAAAATTGCCGCTGCGATGGAAAAACGTCTGTCACGCAAAGTTAAGCTGAATTGCAAAATTGACAAGTCTGTACTGGCCGGCATTATCGTCCGCGCCGGCGATATGGTGATTGATGGCAGCGTTCGCGGTCGTCTTGAACGCCTGACAGACGTCTTGCAGTCTTAAGGGGACTGGAGCATGCAACTGAATTCCACCGAAATCAGCGAACTGATCAAGCAGCGCATTGCTCAGTTCAATGTAGTGAGCGAAGCTCACAATGAAGGTACTATCGTTTCCGTCAGCGACGGGATCATCCGCGTACACGGCCTGGCCGAAGTCATGCAGGGCGAGATGATCGCGCTGCCGGGCAACCGTTACGCAATCGCATTGAACCTGGAGCGCGACTCCGTAGGTGCCGTGGTTATGGGTCCGTACGCGGATCTGGCCGAAGGCATGAAGGTTAAGTGCACCGGCCGTATTCTGGAAGTTCCGGTTGGCCGTGGCCTGCTGGGCCGCGTTGTTAACACCCTGGGCGCGCCTATCGACGGTAAAGGCCCGGTTGAGAACGACGGTTTCTCCCCGGTTGAAGCCATCGCCCCTGGCGTTATCGAGCGTCAATCCGTTGACCAGCCGGTGCAGACTGGCTACAAATCTGTCGACGCCATGATTCCAATCGGCCGTGGCCAGCGTGAGCTGGTGATCGGCGACCGTCAGACCGGTAAAACCGCGCTGGCGATCGATGCGATCATCAACCAACGCGACTCCGGCATCAAATGCGTTTACGTGGCTATCGGCCAGAAAGCGTCCACCATCGCTAACGTGGTGCGCAAACTGGAAGAGCACGGCGCACTGGCCAACACCATCGTTGTGGTGGCTACCGCGTCTGAATCCGCCGCACTGCAATACCTGGCGCCATACGCCGGTTGTGCTATGGGTGAATACTTCCGTGACCGCGGTGAAGATGCGCTGATCGTATACGATGACCTGTCCAAACAGGCCGTCGCTTACCGTCAAATCTCCCTGCTGCTTCGTCGTCCGCCAGGTCGTGAAGCTTACCCGGGCGACGTATTCTACCTCCACTCCCGTTTGCTGGAGCGTGCTGCGCGCGTTAACGCCGAATACGTTGAAGCCTTCACCAAAGGTGAAGTCAAAGGCCAAACCGGTTCACTGACCGCTCTGCCGATCATCGAAACCCAGGCGGGTGACGTTTCCGCGTTCGTTCCGACCAACGTAATCTCGATTACCGACGGTCAGATCTTCCTGGAATCCAACCTGTTCAACTCCGGTATTCGTCCGGCGGTTAACCCGGGTATCTCGGTATCCCGTGTGGGTGGTGCAGCGCAGACCAAGATCATGAAAAAACTGTCCGGTGGTATCCGTACCGCTCTGGCGCAGTATCGTGAACTGGCCGCGTTCTCCCAGTTCGCTTCCGATCTGGACGATGCGACCCGCAAACAGCTGAGCCACGGTCAGAAAGTGACCGAGCTGCTGAAACAGAAACAGTATGCGCCGATGTCGGTCGCACAACAGTCTCTGGTGCTGTTTGCCGCAGAACGCGGTTACCTGAACGACGTCGAAGTCGCGAAAGTCGTGAGCTTCGAAGCCGCGCTGGTTGCTTATGCGGACCGCGAGCACGCCGAACTGCTGAACCACATCAACCAAACTGGCAACTTCAACGATGAGATCGAAGGCAAGCTGAAAGGCGTGCTCGAGACCTTCAAGAAAACCCAGTCCTGGTAACGTCGAACGGTCCTGCTGTTGAAAAACAGCAGGCCGTCTGGCACTGAGGAGAAGCAGAGATGGCCGGCGCAAAAGAGATACGTAGTAAGATCGCTAGCGTGCAAAACACGCAAAAGATCACTAAAGCGATGGAAATGGTCGCCGCCTCCAAAATGCGTAAATCGCAGGAACGCATGGCGGCCAGCCGTCCTTATGCAGAGACCATGCGCAAAGTGATTGGTCACCTTGCGTTAGGGAATCTGGAGTACAAGCACCCGTACCTGGATGAGCGTGACGTTAAGCGCGTCGGGTATCTGGTGGTGTCTACTGACCGTGGTCTCTGCGGCGGCTTGAACATCAACCTGTTCAAAAAGCTGCTGGCGGAGATGAAAGGCTGGTCCGAAAAAGGCGTTGAAACTGATTTGGCGCTGATTGGCTCTAAAGCGGCCTCTTTCTTTGGTTCCGTGGGCGGCAACGTGGTTGCCCAGGTGACCGGCATGGGGGACAAACCTTCCCTGTCGGATCTGATCGGGCCGGTGAAAGTGATGCTGCAGGCCTACGACGAAGGTCGTTTGGACAAGCTGTACATTGTCAGCAACAAATTTGTCAATACGATGTCCCAGGAGCCGCAGGTCATTCAGCTGCTGCCGTTACCGCCAGCCGATGACGAAGAGCTGAAGAAAACGCCTTGGGATTACCTGTATGAACCCGATCCAAAAGTGCTGCTTGATACCTTGCTGCGCCGTTATGTGGAGTCGCAGGTTTATCAGGGCGTCGTGGAAAACCTGGCCAGCGAGCAGGCCGCACGAATGGTCGCGATGAAAGCCGCAACCGATAACGGCGGTAGCCTGATCAAAGAGCTGCAGTTGGTTTACAACAAGGCTCGTCAGGCCAGCATCACTCAGGAACTCACCGAGATCGTTTCGGGAGCCTCCGCGGTTTAACCAGGTTATTACCCCAAATAGTTCAGATTGCGGGAAGGCGGCAACTGAGCGAATCCCCTGGCGCTTACCGGAGTAAGCAACCGGGGTGAGAGAAGGCAGCCAACGCGCCTGCAGTTTGAAATATGACGGGTAAACGAATTACGTAGAGGATTCAAGATGGCTACTGGAAAGATTATCCAGGTAATCGGCGCCGTGGTGGACGTCGAGTTCCCTCAGGATGCCGTACCAAAAGTGTACGATGCCCTTGAGGTAGAAAACGGTACCGAGAAACTGGTGCTGGAAGTTCAGCAGCAGCTGGGCGGTGGCGTCGTTCGCTGTATCGCAATGGGGACCTCTGACGGTCTGCGTCGCGGTCTGAAAGTGAACAACCTGGAACACCCGATTGAAGTGCCGGTGGGTAAAGCTACCCTGGGCCGTATCATGAACGTATTGGGCGAACCAATCGACATGAAAGGCGAGATCGGCGAAGAAGAGCGTTGGGCGATTCACCGTCCTGCGCCAAGCTACGAAGAGCTGTCCAACTCCCAGGACCTGCTGGAAACCGGTATCAAGGTAATGGACTTGATTTGTCCGTTCGCCAAGGGCGGTAAAGTCGGTCTGTTCGGTGGTGCGGGCGTGGGCAAAACCGTAAACATGATGGAGCTGATCCGTAACATCGCGATCGAGCACTCCGGTTATTCCGTGTTTGCGGGCGTGGGCGAGCGTACTCGTGAGGGTAACGACTTCTACCACGAAATGAACGACTCCAACGTTCTGGACAAAGTATCCCTGGTTTACGGCCAGATGAACGAGCCGCCGGGTAACCGTCTGCGCGTTGCATTGACCGGCCTGACCATGGCGGAGAAATTCCGTGACGAAGGCCGCGACGTTCTGCTGTTCGTTGACAACATTTACCGTTACACCCTGGCCGGTACCGAAGTGTCCGCACTTCTGGGCCGTATGCCATCCGCGGTAGGTTATCAGCCAACGCTGGCGGAAGAGATGGGCGTTCTGCAAGAACGTATCACCTCGACCAAGACCGGTTCCATCACCTCCGTACAGGCCGTTTACGTTCCTGCGGATGACTTGACCGACCCGTCGCCAGCCACCACCTTTGCGCACTTGGACGCAACCGTGGTACTGAGCCGTAACATCGCTTCCCTGGGTATCTACCCGGCCGTTGACCCGCTGGATTCCACCAGCCGTCAGCTGGATCCGCTGGTGGTTGGCCAGGAACACTACGACGTAGCGCGTGGCGTGCAGTCCATTCTGCAACGCTACCAGGAGCTGAAAGATATCATCGCCATCCTGGGTATGGACGAGCTGTCTGAAGAAGACAAGCTGGTTGTATCCCGTGCGCGTAAAATCCAACGCTTCCTGTCTCAGCCGTTCTTCGTGGCAGAAGTCTTCACCGGTTCTCCGGGCAAGTTCGTATCGCTGAAAGACACCATTCGTGGTTTCAAAGGCATTATGGACGGCGACTACGACCACCTGCCAGAACAGGCGTTCTACATGGTTGGCGCCATTGAAGAAGCAGTGGAAAAAGCCAAGAAACTGTAACGCCTTGAGAGGAGGGTGATATGGCTATGACTTACCATCTGGATGTCGTCAGCGCGGAAAAGCAGATGTTTTCCGGCCTGGTGCAGAAGATCCAGGTGACAGGCAGCGAAGGTGAACTGGGGATCTTCCCTGGCCATGCGCCGCTGCTGACTGCCATCAAGCCTGGCATGGTGCGTATTGTTAAACAGCACGGTGAAGAAGAGTTCATCTACCTGTCCGGCGGTATCCTTGAGGTACAGCCGAGCGTGGTTACCGTGCTGGCGGACACTGCTATCCGTGGAACTGACCTCGACGAAGCGAGAGCGCTGGAAGCTAAGCGTAAAGCTGAGGAACACATTCGCAGCTCTCATGGCGATGTCGACTATGCTCAGGCATCCGCTGAACTGGCGAAAGCGATCGCAAAACTTCGCGTTATCGAGCTCACCAGAAAAGCGATGTAAGGTTTGGGTGCTCAACGTGCACCCAAATTTAAGAAAGCGGCCTATAGGGTCGCTTTTTTTTTGCTTTAAAATAACCGTTTCGGCCCGGCGACCATTGTGGTGTATAACCGCCAATACCCTGAGGGAAACGTCGCCGATCGCCGACAGTTTTTTCATCCCGGCGCAGAATTAACCGGGTCGGCGACAAGCCAAGGCTCGCGCGGCCTGAGCCCGGTTCGTGCAGAGAAATATGTAGTAATTTAGTCACTAAACGGTTTTACTTTCGTCTATCAAAATGGAGTTATCAGGTTGCTTATGTCGAACAGCGCAATGAGTGTGGTGATCCTCGCCGCGGGCAAGGGAACACGCATGTATTCCGATCTTCCCAAGGTGTTGCATCCGCTGGCGGGCAAGCCAATGGTGCAGCACGTCATTGATGCCGCGATGAAACTGGGCGCGCAAAACGTCCATCTGGTGTATGGCCACGGCGGCGACCTGCTGAAAAGCACCCTGTCCGACGGCGCCCTGAACTGGGTGCTGCAGGCGGAACAGCTGGGCACCGGCCATGCCATGCAGCAGGCCGCGCCGCACTTCGCCGACGACGAAGACGTGCTGATGCTGTACGGCGACGTGCCGCTGATCTCTGTCGACACGCTCACGCGCCTGCTGGCGGCCAAGCCGCAGGGCGGCATCGGCCTGCTGACGGTGAAGCTGGACGACCCAACCGGCTACGGCCGCATCGTGCGTGAAAACGGCGAGGTGGTGGGTATCGTGGAGCATAAGGACGCCGGCGAAGCGCAGCGCCAGATCAACGAAATCAACACCGGCATCCTGGTGGCCAACGGGCGTGACCTTAAACGCTGGCTGGGGATGCTGAGCAACGACAACGCGCAGGGCGAGTACTACATCACGGATATCATCGCTCTGGCCCATGCCGACGGCAAAAAGATCGAGGCGGTGCATCCGGCGCGTCTGAGCGAAGTGGAAGGCGTCAACAATCGCCTGCAGCTGGCGCGGCTTGAGCGGGTGTATCAGTCGGAACAGTCTGAAAAGCTGCTGCTGGCCGGCGTTATGCTGCTGGATCCGGCGCGCTTCGATCTGCGCGGTGAACTTGTCCACGGCCGCGACGTTTCTATCGACGCCAACGTGATTATCGAAGGCCGCGTCACGCTGGGCGACCGGGTGAAAATCGGCGCGGGTTGCGTACTGAAAAACTGCGCGATCGGCGACGGCTGCGAAATCAGCCCGTACAGCGTGCTGGAAGACGCGGTGCTGGAAGCCGACTGCACCGTCGGGCCTTTCGCTCGCCTGCGTCCCGGCGCCGAACTGGCGGCCGGCGCCCACGTCGGCAACTTCGTGGAAATGAAAAAGGCGCGCCTCGGCAAAGGCTCGAAAGCCGGCCACCTGAGCTATCTGGGCGACGCCGAGATTGGCGACGACGTGAATATCGGCGCCGGCACCATCACCTGCAACTACGATGGCGCCAATAAGCACAAGACCATCATCGGCGACGGCGTGTTCGTCGGCTCCGATACCCAGCTGGTGGCGCCGGTATCGGTCGGCAAAGGCTCCACCATCGCCGCCGGCACCACGGTGACGCGCGATATCGGCGACGATGAGCTGGTGCTGAGCCGCGTCAAGCAGGTGCATATTCAGGGCTGGCAACGTCCGCTGAAGAAGAAATAGGGGAAGCCCTTCATATTTCGAACTGCAGCGTTGTTGGCTTCATGCCGGAACCCCAGTCACTTACTTGAGTAAGCTCCTGGGGATTCTGGCATTTGCCGCCTAGCTGCAGCCCGAAATCTATTGGGCGGTAGTATAAAGAGTATGTTTTATATTGCGCTCCAATGCAGAGCCCAATACAAAACATAATAATCCCCACCATCTACAGGCTCGGGGCCGCACGGTAAAAACCGGCGAAAATCAGGTCAAGACATCGAAAGCGTCCTTAAAGGGCGTTTAATTAGGAATACAACTGATGTGTGGAATTGTAGGCGCAGTAGCGCAACGTGATATTGCAGAAATCCTGTTGGAAGGTTTACGCCGTCTCGAGTACCGCGGTTACGACTCCGCCGGTTTGGCGGTGGTTGATGCCGAAGGCAACGTCAGCCGCCTGCGCCGCGTAGGCAAGGTGAATGCGCTTTCCGAAGCCGCAGAGCAGCATGAACTGCACGGCGGCACCGGTATCGCTCATACCCGCTGGGCGACCCACGGCGAACCGACCGAAGCGAACGCGCACCCGCATGTTTCCGATTACATTACCGTGGTGCATAACGGCATTATCGAAAACCACGAACCGCTGCGTGAACTGCTGATCGAACGCGGTTATCGTTTCAGCTCGGAAACCGACACCGAGGTGATTGCCCACCTGGTGCACTGGGAGCAAAAGCAGGGCGGCACGCTGCTGGAAGTGGTCCAGCGCGTGATCCCGCAGCTGCGCGGCGCCTATGGCACCGTGGTGATGGATAGCCGCGATCCCAGCGTGCTGGTGGCTGCGCGTTCCGGCAGCCCGCTGGTGATTGGCCGCGGCGTCGGCGAAAACTTCATCGCTTCCGATCAGCTGGCGCTGCTGCCGGTAACCCGTCGCTTTATCTTCCTGGAAGAAGGCGACGTGGTGGAAGTGACCCGCCGCACCGTCAGCATTTTCGACAAGCAGGGCAACGCCATCGAGCGCCCTGAAATCGAATCTCAGGTGCAGTACGACGCCGGCGACAAGGGCGCTTACCGCCACTACATGCAAAAAGAGATCTACGAACAGCCGCTGGCGCTGAAAAACACCCTGGAAGGGCGTTTCAGCCAGGGGCAAATCAACCTGAGCGAGCTGGGCCCGCGCGCCGACGAACTGCTGGCGAAGGTACAGCACGTGCAGATTATCGCCTGCGGCACTTCCTACCACTCCGGCATGGTGGCGCGTTACTGGTTCGAAGCGCTGGCCGGCGTACCGTGCGACGTCGAAATCGCCTCCGAATTCCGCTACCGCAAATCGGCGGTGCGCCCGGGCAGCCTGATCATCACCCTGTCCCAATCCGGTGAAACCGCCGATACCCTGGCGGCGCTGCGCCTGTCCAAAGAGCTGGGCTATCTGGGGTCGCTGGCGGTGTGCAACGTGGCCGGTTCTTCGCTGGTGCGCGAATCCGATCTGGCGCTGATGACCCGGGCCGGCACCGAAATCGGCGTGGCCTCCACCAAGGCCTTCACCACCCAGCTGGCGGTATTGCTGATGCTGGTGGCGCGCCTCGGCCGCCTGAAGGGCATGGCGGAAAGCGTCGAGCATGACATCGTGCATGCGCTGCAGGCGTTGCCGGCGCGCATCGAGCAGATGCTGTCGATGGACAAAAACATCGAGGCGCTGGCGGAAGGTTTCTCCGACAAGCACCACGCGCTGTTCCTCGGCCGCGGCGATCAGTACCCGATCGCCATGGAAGGGGCGCTGAAGCTGAAAGAGATCTCCTACATTCACGCCGAAGCCTATGCGGCGGGCGAGCTGAAGCATGGCCCGCTGGCGCTGATCGACGCCGATATGCCGGTGATCGTGGTGGCGCCGAACAACGAGCTGTTGGAAAAGCTGAAATCCAACATTGAAGAAGTGCGCGCGCGCGGCGGCCAGCTGTACGTGTTCGCCGATCAGGACGCCGGCTTCGTCAGCAGCGAAGGCATGACCATCATCCCTCTGCCGCACGTCGAAGAAATCGTGGCGCCAATCTTCTACACCGTGCCGTTGCAGCTGCTGTCTTACCACGTGGCGCTGATCAAAGGCACCGACGTTGACCAGCCGCGCAACCTGGCGAAGTCTGTCACCGTAGAGTAATTTTTCTCAGGCATCATCGAAAAGCCGGCCGCTGCGCCGGCTTTTTTCATGGCGGCAACCACCATGACACCGAAGCGACATTTTGAATAAAAGTTGTCATATTCAAGCGGATAGATAGGGTGAAAACGGTTTTTTTATTGATTGATAATTGAGGTGTTTTATATTTAACTGGCTGATTTTTATGGTGAGTTAGTCCGTTTTTATCGGGTGTAATATAACTGTCATATTGCGTACATTTTTCTGTCACCAAACTGTCCTATTTTCCCTCCTGCAGCAATACTTACTCTGATTAAAACGACTCGAAGTCGATTTTAAATATCCCATTAGGAGGGATTATGAAACTGATGCGTACCACCGTCGCCAGTATTGTGGCAGCGACTTTCTCCCTGACCGCCGTGTCCGCGTTCGCTGCTGCCAGCCTGACCGGTGCAGGTGCGACATTCCCCGCTCCGGTTTACGCCAAGTGGGCAGATTCTTATCAGAAAGAAACCGGCAACAAAGTTAACTATCAGGGGATCGGTTCCTCTGGCGGCGTGAAGCAGATCGTGGCCAATACCGTTGACTTTGGCGCCTCCGACGCCCCGCTGTCCGACGACAAGCTGGCGGCTGACGGCCTGTTCCAGTTCCCGACCGTGATCGGCGGCGTGGTGCTGGCGGTCAATATTCCGGGCATCAAATCCGGCGAACTGACGCTGGACGGCCAAACCCTGGGCGATATCTACCTGGGCAACGTGAAGAAATGGAATGACCCGGCAATCGCCAAGCTGAACCCGGGCGTGAAGCTGCCGGATCAAAATATCGCCGTGGTGCGCCGTGCTGACGGCTCAGGCACCTCGTTCGTGTTCACCAGCTACCTGGCCAAGGCCAACGCGCAGTGGAAAGAGAAAATCGGCGCCGGTTCTACCGTTAACTGGCCAACCGGCCTGGGCGGCAAGGGCAACGACGGCATCGCCGCCTTCGTACAGCGTCTGCCTGGCTCCATCGGCTACGTTGAGTACGCCTACGCCAAGCAGAACAACCTGGCTTACACCAAGCTTATCTCCGCAGACGGCAAGCCGGTGAGCCCGACCGAAGAGAGCTTCAGCAACGCCGCCAAAGGCGTGGACTGGAGCAAGACCTTCGCACAGGACCTGACCAACCAGAAAGGTGAGGACGCGTGGCCTATCACCTCCACCACCTTCATCCTGGTGCACAAAGAGCAGAAAAACCCTGCTCAGGGCGCCGAAGTGCTGAAATTCTTCGACTGGGCGTACAAAACCGGCGCCAAACAGGCTAACGACCTGGACTACGCTTCTCTGCCGAACGAAGTGGTTGAGCAGGTGCGCGCGGCATGGAAAACCAACGTAAAAGACAGTTCCGGTAAAGCGCTGTACTAACAACGCAGGGGCGCGGGTAACGCCGCGCCCCACTCAGTTTTTCAGGGTTCAGCCCGTATTGGGTGGGCCTGCCAGGGTTAAAACAGAGAGCAATCTATGGCTGAGTACAAGCCGACCATTAAAGCACCGAGTAAAAATGGTGACGTCATCTTCAGCGCGCTGGTTCGACTGGCTGCGCTGATTACCCTATTGTTGCTGGGCGGCATTATTGTTTCGCTGATCTTCGCCTCCTGGCCGAGCATGCAGAAATTCGGCTTCGCCTTCCTGTGGACCAAAGAGTGGGATGCGCCGGCCGAGCAGTTCGGCGCGCTGGTGCCTATCTACGGCACCGTGGTCACCTCGCTGATTGCATTGATCATCGCCGTGCCGGTGAGCTTCGGCATCGCGCTGTTCCTGACCGAACTGGCGCCAAACTGGCTGAAGCGCCCGCTGGGCATCGCCATCGAGCTGCTGGCGGCGATCCCGAGCATCGTTTACGGCATGTGGGGTCTGTTCGTGTTCGCCCCGCTGTTCGCCGAGTATTTCCAGACCCCGGTCGGCGAGGTGCTGTCCGGCATTCCGATCGTCGGTGAGCTGTTCTCCGGCCCGGCCTTCGGCATCGGCATTCTGGCCGCCGGGGTGATCCTGGCCATCATGATCATCCCTTACATCGCCGCGGTAATGCGCGACGTGTTCGAACAAACCCCGGTGATGATGAAAGAATCGGCCTACGGCATCGGCTGCACCACCTGGGAAGTTATCTGGCGCATCGTGCTGCCGTTCACCAAGAACGGCGTGATCGGCGGCGTTATGCTGGGCCTGGGGCGCGCGCTGGGTGAAACCATGGCGGTGACCTTCATCATCGGCAACACCTACCAGCTCGACAGCGCTTCGCTGTATATGCCGGGCAACAGCATCACCTCGGCGCTGGCCAACGAATTCGCCGAAGCGGAATCGGGCGTGCATACCGCCGCGCTGATGGAGCTGGGCCTGATTCTGTTTGTGATTACCTTTATCGTCCTGGCGCTGTCGAAATTGATGATCATGCGTCTGGCCAAGAACGAGGGCCGCTAAGGTGACGACGATGGATATGCAAAACAACGTAGCGCTGGCGGAAAGCCGCCGCAAAATGCAGGCCTGGCGCCGGCAGAAGAACCGCCTGGCGCTGTTCCTGTCGATGGCGACCATGGTGTTTGGCCTGTTCTGGCTGGTGTGGATCCTGTTCTCCACCGTCACCAAGGGCGTCGACGGCATGTCGCTGGCGCTGTTCACCGAAATGACCCCGCCGCCGAACACCGCGGGCGGCGGCCTGGCCAACGCCATCGCCGGCAGCGGGCTGTTGATCCTGTGGGCGACGATATTCGGCACGCCGCTGGGCATCATGGCCGGCATCTACCTGGCGGAATACGGCCGCAAATCCTGGCTGGCGGAGGTTATCCGCTTTATCAACGATATTCTGCTGTCTGCGCCGTCGATCGTGGTGGGGCTGTTCGTCTACACCATCGTGGTGGCGAAGATGGAGCACTTCTCCGGCTGGGCCGGCATTATCGCGCTGGCGCTGCTGCAGGTGCCGATCGTCATCCGTACCACCGAGAACATGCTGAAGCTGGTGCCGGACACGCTGCGCGAAGCGGCCTATGCGCTGGGCACGCCGAAATGGCGCATGATTTCCGCCATCACGCTGAAGGCTTCGGTGTCCGGCATTATCACCGGCGTGCTGCTGGCGATTGCGCGTATCGCCGGGGAAACCGCTCCGCTGCTGTTCACCTCGTTGTCGAACCAGTTCTGGAGCACCGACCTGATGCAGCCGATCGCCAACCTGCCGGTGACCATTTTCAAATTCGCCATGAGCCCGTTCGCCGAATGGCAGCAGCTGGCCTGGGCCGGGGTGCTGTTGATCACCCTGTGCGTACTGTTACTGAATATTCTGGCGCGTGTGGTTTTCGCCAAGAAAAAGCATTCATAAAATTTTGAGCGCTGCCCTGGCGGCGCTGATGAAAAGAGAGAAGTCTTGATGAGTATGGTTACTGACGCTTCCAGCAGCAAAATTCAGGTACGCGATCTGAACTTCTACTATGGCAAATTCCATGCGCTGAAGAACATCACGCTGGATATCGCCAAGAACAAGGTCACCGCGTTCATCGGCCCATCCGGCTGCGGCAAATCCACCCTGCTGCGCACCTTCAACAAGATGTATCAGCTGTACCCGGAGCAGCGTGCGGAAGGCGGCATCCTGCTGGACGGCCAGAACATCCTGACCGATAACCAGGACATCGCTCTGCTGCGCGCCAAGGTCGGCATGGTGTTCCAGAAGCCGACGCCGTTCCCGATGTCGATATACGACAACATCGCCTTCGGCGTTCGCCTGTTCGAAAAGCTGTCGCGCGCCGACATGGACGAGCGCGTGCAGTGGGCGCTGACCAAGGCGGCGCTGTGGAACGAAACCAAGGACAAGCTGCACCAGAGCGGCTACAGCCTGTCCGGCGGCCAGCAGCAGCGCCTGTGCATCGCCCGCGGCATCGCCATCCGCCCGGATGTCTTGCTGCTGGATGAGCCGTGCTCGGCGTTGGATCCGATCTCCACCGGTAAGATTGAAGAGCTGATCAGCGAGCTGAAGTCCGATTACACCGTGGTGATCGTGACGCACAATATGCAGCAGGCGGCGCGCTGCTCCGACTCCACCGCATTTATGTATCTGGGCGAACTGATCGAGTTCAGTGATACTGATAACCTGTTCACTGCGCCGCAGAAAAAGCAGACTGAAGACTACATCACTGGCCGTTATGGTTGATAGGACGCATCATGGATAACCTGAATTTAAATAAACACATTTCCGGCCAGTTCAACGCAGAGCTCGAGCATATCCGCACCCAGGTGCTGACCATGGGCGGGCTGGTGGAGCAACAGCTGACCGACGCCATCACCGCCATGCACAATCAGGACGGCGAGCTGGCCAAGCGCGTGATCGAAGGCGACGCCAAGGTCAACATGATGGAAGTGGCGATCGACGAAGCCTGCGTGCGCATCATCGCCAAGCGCCAGCCCACCGCCAGCGATCTGCGCCTGGTGATGGCGATCATCAAAACCATTTCCGAGCTGGAACGCATCGGCGACGTGGCGGACAAGATCTGCCGCACCGCGCTGGAGAAGTTCTCGCACCAGCATCAGCCGCTGCTGGTCAGCCTGGAATCGCTGGGCCGCCATACCGTGCAGATGCTGCACGATGTGCTGGACGCCTTTGCGCGCATGGATCTGGATGAAGCGATCCGTATTTATCGCGAAGATAAAAAGGTCGACCAGGAATATGAAGGCATCGTGCGTCAGCTGATGACCTACATGATGGAAGATTCGCGCACCATTCCGAGCGTGCTGACCGCGCTGTTCTGCGCCCGTTCGATCGAACGCATCGGCGACCGCTGCCAGAATATCTGCGAATTTATCTTCTACTTCGTTAAAGGCCAGGATTTTCGCCATATCGGCGGCGACGCGCTGGAAAAGCTGCTTTCCGCCGACGGCAAAAACGAAGAAAAAGAGTAACTCTCCCCGGGCATTGTCCTCTGAAGGCGCAGTATTCTGCGCCTTTATTCCATCTGAAACGCCTAAAGATATAAAGGTTATAAATATAGCTTTTTATATTATTTCCTGACCTATGTGGCTCTTGCTAGCTTATCAGCCAGCAGGACATCAACCACTTAGGAGCTGTTTATGAAACATCGCGCTTTGGCCTTAACGCTGTTAGCCAGTCTGACCGGCCTTGCCGCCGGCGCCGCGCACGCGGACAAACTCGACGATATCAAGCAAGCCGGCGTGGTGCGCATCGCGGTGTTCGACAGCAACCCGCCGTTCGGCTATATCGATCCGCAAAGCAAAAAGCTGGTGGGCTACGACGTTGACGTCGCCGAGGCGATCGGCAAGGCGCTGGGCGTGAAGGTGGAGCTGCGCGCCACCAACCCGGCCAACCGCATTCCGCTGCTGGTGTCGAAGAAGGTCGATCTGATCGCCGCCAACTTCACCATTACCGACGAGCGCGCCAAGGAAGTGAACTTCAGCGTGCCGTATTTCGCCACCGGCCAGAAATTTATCGCCCACAAGGGCGTGCTGAAAACGCCGGAAGACATCAAAAAGCTGCGCATCGGCGCGGACAAGGGCACGGTGCAGGAGATCACGCTGCGCGAACACTACCCGACGGCCAAGGTGATCTCTTACGACGATACCCCGCTGGCGTTTGTGGCACTGCGCAACGGCAACGTGCAGGCGATCACCCAGGACGACGCCAAGCTGGTGGGCCTGCTCGGCAACCTGCCGGCGGCGCAGAAGGCGGACTTCGAGATCTCGCCGTTCAGCATCACCAAAGAATACCAGGGCGTGGGGATCCCGAAAGGCGAGGATCGCCTGACCGCCACCATCAACGACACGTTGATCAAGCTGGAAAAAGACGGTGAAGCGGTGAAAATTTACGATCGCTGGTTCGGGCCGGACACCAAGTCGGCGCAGCCGCGCGGCGATTTCAAGATCGCGCCGTTGGATCAACAGCCGAAGGCCTGATTGTCGGCAGGCTGATAGGCGAGAGTAGGGGCGCAGCTTGCTGCGCCCCTGACGCATTTTGCAAGACAAGGAATGACCATGAATCTGGACTGGCTGTTGGCGCCGCAATACCTGAGCTGGCTGTGGCAAGGGTTTCTGCTGACGCTGTGGCTCTCCGCCTGTGCGGGCCTGGCGGCTACGCTGCTGGGTTTCCTGCTGGCGGCGATGCGCGACAGCAGCCTGCGCCCGTTGCGCTGGCTGGCGGTGGCCTACAGTTCGCTGTTCCGCAATACGCCGCTGCTGGTGCAGCTGTTTTTCTGGTACTTCGCCGCCGGGCAGATCCTGCCTGCCGGCTCCATGCAGTGGTTGAACGCCTCGCACCGCATCGGCCCGCTTGAGTGGCCGTCGTTTGAGTTTCTCGCCGGCTTCTTCGGCCTGACGCTGTATTCCACCGCCTTTATCGCCGAAGAGATCCGTTCCGGCATCCGCGGCGTCGCCGGCGGGCAAAAATACGCCGCCAACGCGCTGGGGCTGACCGGCTGGCAGGCGATGCGCTACGTGGTGCTGCCGCAGGCGTTGAAAATCGCCTTGCCGCCGCTGCTGGGGCAGTACATGAACGTGATAAAGAACTCGTCGCTGACCATGGCGATCGGCGTCGCCGAGCTGTCGTACGCTTCGCGACAGGTGGAAACCGAAACGCTGCGCACCTTCCAGGCGTTCGGCGTCGCCACGGTGCTGTACATCGCCATCATCGCGCTGCTGGAAGGCTGGGGCATGTGGCGCCAGCAGCGCAAGCCGCTGAGGGGGCACTAAGATGGATTTCAGCGTAATTTACGACAACCTGGGCTACCTGCTGTGGGGCACCTGGCCGGACGGCCCGTTGGGCGGCGCGGCGCTGACGCTGGCGATCAGCCTGATGGCCGGCGTGGCCTCGGCCATGCTCGGCACGCTGCTCGGCGTGGCGTTGGCGATGTCGCGCGGCGTCGCGGCCGGGCTGCTGGCGGCGGCGCTGGGCTTTTTCCGCGCCATTCCGGTGATCATGCTGATTTTCTGGACCTATTTCCTGCTGCCCATCGTATTTGGCGTCGACATCCCGGAAATTACCACCGTGGTGTGCGCGCTGGCGCTGATCGCCTCGGCCTATCTGGCCCATGCGGTGAAGGCCGGCATCGCCGCTATCGGCCCCGGGCAGTGGCAGGCCGGGTTGTCGCTGGGGCTGACCCGTTGGCAAACGCTGCGCATGATCGTGCTGCCGCAGGCGCTGCGCATGATGGCGCCGTCGTTCATCAACCAGTGGATCTCCCTGATCAAGGACACCTCGCTGGCCTATATCGTCGGCGTCGGCGAGCTGACCTTCCTGGCGACGCAGGTCAACAACCGCAGCATGGTGTACCCGATGGAGGTATTCCTGTTCGTCGCGCTGGTATACTTCATTTTCTGTTTGGCGCTCGACCTGCTGGCCAACGCGGTCAATCGCCGCTTCAGCGAGCAAACCCGGGCGCTGAAGCGGTCCTGGCGCTGGTGGCGCAACAAGCCGCCGCTGCCGGCCGGCTAATCGCGGGTGAGTTGCCAGCCGCGTGCGCGCCACAGCGCGGGCAGCTGGCTCAAATCGTCGAAGGGGGTCACCAACGGGTGGTCTATCGGCGGATTGTGCGGATCGGCGCAGAAGTAAAACACCGGGATGCCGGCGGCGATGCCGGCCTGGGCGCCGGCGGGGGAGTCGTCCACCAGAATGCAGCGCTCCACCGGCACCCGCATCTTTTCCGCCGCGTGAAAGACGATGGCCGGATCCGGTTTCCAGCGCTGGATGTCATAGCCGCTGAACAGCCGGTCATCAAAATAGGGCAGCATGTCGGTCAGGCCGAGCGAGTGCTGCATCTTGCCGACCGGCCCGTTGGAAACGGTGCAGATTGGCGCCGTCACCTGCGCCAGCAGCTTGCGCGCACCGGGGATCTCCTGCAGCTCGCTGTCGAACAGCCGCGCCACTTCCTGGCGGTACAGCGGCTCCAGCTCTTCTTTCGCCAGCGCGACGCCGTGTTCGGCGTTGACCCGATCGATAATCTCGTACAGCTTCACCCCTTTGTACTTTTTGAACACCTCTTCCAGCGACAGCTGAATGCCATAGTGGGCGAACATGTGCACATAGGCCTTGCTGCACAGCACTTCGCTGTCCACCAGCGTGCCGTCGCAATCAAATAAAATGCAGTCGATCTGAGCCATCGGGATAAGGGTCCTGGGTTAAAGGGGGAGATACCTCACTTTAACCGTATCGGCCAGGATTGCGACCCCTTAATGCCGGTTTGCCGATGAGTTGGGGATTATGGCCGTAAAGACGGCGAAAAAAACCTGTGAGCGACGTCAAAAGCCTGACTTTTTGTTATATACCCGTCATACTTGAAACCGCATCTGTGTTGGCTGCGAGCGCTCACCCCAGTCACTTACTTGTGTAAGCTTCCGGGGGCGTCCTTGCCGTCGTGATGCGAGTCCAAATTATTTTGGGTATGGGATAGCGGCGACTGTCCATTCCTCTCTTCGGAATTCTGATAATGACCAAACCAGTATCTGGCCTTGCCGCAGAGCAAGGTTTGCTTGGGCGCGTGTTCAAACTCAAGCAGCATGGAACCACGGCGCGTACGGAAACGATTGCCGGTATCACCACCTTCCTGACCATGGTGTATATCGTGTTCGTTAACCCCCAAATCCTGGGCGCGGCGGGCATGGATACGCAGGCGGTGTTTGTGACCACCTGCCTGATCGCCGCTTTCGGCAGCATTCTGATGGGGCTGCTGGCGAATCTGCCGGTGGCGCTGGCGCCGGCGATGGGTCTGAACGCCTTCTTCGCCTTCGTGGTGGTCGGGGCGATGGGCATTTCCTGGCAGGTGGGCATGGGCGCTATCTTCTGGGGCGCCGTCGGCCTGCTGCTGCTGACCATTTTCCGCATTCGTTACTGGATGATCGCCAACATCCCGGTCAGCCTGAGGATCGGCATTACCAGCGGCATCGGCCTGTTTATCGGCATGATGGGGCTGAAAAACGCCGGCATCGTGGTGGCCAACCCGGACACGCTGGTCACCATCGGCAGCCTGACCTCGCACAACGTGCTGCTGGGGGCGCTCGGCTTCTTTATCATTGCGGTGCTGTCTTCACGCAGCTTCCATGCGGCGGTGCTGGTATCCATCGTGGTGACCACCCTGATCGGCTGGGCGCTGGGCGACGTCAAATACGGCGGCGTGTTCTCCATGCCGCCGAGCATCACCTCGGTGGTGGGCCAGGTCGATCTGACCGGCGCGCTGAACCTTGGCCTGGCCGGCGTGATCTTCTCCTTCATGCTGGTTAACCTGTTCGACTCTTCCGGCACGCTGATCGGCGTGACCGACAAGGCCGGATTGACCGATGAGAGCGGCAAATTCCCGCGCATGAAGCAGGCGCTGTTCGTCGACAGCATCAGCTCGGTCGCCGGTTCGCTGGCGGGCACCTCTTCCGTCACCGCCTATATCGAAAGCTCGTCCGGCGTGGCCGTCGGCGGCCGTACCGGCCTGACCGCCGTCGTGACCGGCATTCTGTTCCTGTTGGTGATCTTCCTTTCGCCGCTGGCGGGCATGGTGCCGGCTTACGCCGCCGCCGGTGCGCTGATCTACGTGGGCGTGTTGATGACCGCCAGCCTGGCGCGGGTGAAGTGGGACGACCTGACCGAGGCGGTGCCGGCGTTCGTCACCGCGGTGATGATGCCGTTCAGCTTCTCGATTACCGAAGGCATCGCGCTCGGCTTCATCTCTTACTGCGTGATGAAGCTCGGCACCGGCCGCTGGCGCGAGATCGGCCCGTGCGTGATCGTGGTGGCGCTGCTGTTTGTGCTGAAGATTGCCTTCGTCGACGGTCATTGATGCAAACGGGGCCGCGTGTGCCGGCCCCGCTGATTTACGCTCCCGGCGTCGCGTCCGGCGCCTGATTGAGCACCCATTGCAGCGGCCGTTTGAACCGCGCCTGCCAGCTGCCGGCCACATCCTCGCCCTGAGCGAAATGCAGCGTTCGCACCTGATTCTCCTCGCCGAACAGATTGGCGAAATGCAGCGCCAGCGCCTGATCGCTGAATTTCTGCCGATCGTAATACGCCACCACAATCCTTTTATGCGCCGCCAGCGACTGCTGCGCCGGCTCGATGTCGCCGTTGGGGGCGATCAGTAACGCCCCGGCATAAAACTGCGGGTATTTCGCCACCAGGTTGGCGGCATGCAGCGCGCCCTGGCCGCGGGCGCTGAGATAAACCCGCTGGGTATTCAGCTTCAACTGCGGGGCGTACTGCCGGAGCGTGCGCTGGATGGCGCTCTGGGTGCTTTCATCGCTGTAGTTCGACCAGCGGAAGCTGTTTTCCGACAGCATCTGGGTACCGTTAATCTCGATGTAGGCCACGCCCATTTCGCCGAACAGCAGCCGCTCTTCCGGGCTGATGGCGGCGGCTTTGCCGTAGGCATGCAGGAAGATCACCGTTGGCCAGCCTTCCGGCGGCGGCGCGCCGTCAGGCAGGGCAACGCTGGCCTTGCCTTCAAACTGCCGGGCGTGCTGCAGATAGCGCGCCTTGGTGGCGGCGAGGATCGACTGATAGGTGGCGCTGTGCTGGATGCTGTTGAAAGCGTCGTCCTCCAGCAAATTGTAGTAATACCACAGCCCGCGGTTGGCGCTGAGCTGCAGATAGCGCTCCGCCAGCTCGGTTTGCCCTTTTTCCGCCGAAGAGGCCGCCAGCTGGTAGGGCGCCCAGACGTTGCGGCCGTCTTCGCGCATCAGCGTCAGGTACAGCGACATGGCCTCGAGCTTTTTATCATCCTGGTTCTGCGCCGAGCGCGACAGCTGGGCGTTCAGCGGGCTGTGCGCCGGCAATGCTATCGGTTCTTCGCCGGCGGGATAGCGCACCTCTGCGGCGAATGCGGGTCTGGTGATGAAAGCGAAAAGCACGGCTAAAATAAAAAAATGCATAATGGTATGGCTTTAATTTTTAATGAGTTTAAGGACTTCTTGTCCTGCCGCGGCGCCTGAGCGGGCGCCGCAGGGGCGATCACTCCACGCGACGAATAAAGTCGCTGAACGCGGACAACTGGCCGGTCAGGAAATCCAGCGTGCCTTGTTCAATCAGCTCGCCGGCCTGCTCATCCACCTTGTTCTGGATGACGCCGCCCATAAACTCCGGCTTGTTCATCACCATCGCATCGAGGAACACCAGGATCTGACGCAGGTGATACTGGCAGCGCGCGCCGCCGATCGGCCCCATGGAGCTGGTTTGAATGGCGACCGGTTTGCCGGCCAGCGGCTGATTCGGCAAGCGCGACAGCCAGTCGATGGCATTCTTCAGCCCGCCCGGCACCGAGTAGTTGTATTCGGGGGTGACGATAATCACGCCGTCGGCCTGACGGATTTGCTCGGCGATGGCTTCAACCGCGGCGGGAAAACCGTCCTCCTGCTGCAGGTCGGCGTCGTATAGCGGAATATCGCGGATGGAAGGCAGCGCTTCGATGGCGACGCCTTGCGGCGCAAGCCCTGGCAGGGCGCGAGCCACCATGGCGTTGTAAGAGCCTTTGCGCAGGCTGCCGAGCAGGGTGACGATTTTTAATGCTTGGTCTGACATGGTGATTCTCCCTTTCGAATGAACAGATTCAGCGGCTAACGTGGACAAATAGTAGGCCAAACGGGCAGGTGAGAATAGGCAATTGCTGAATATTTAGCTGACTTTACAATTTTCTTCAGAAATTAATCCGTTAAAGAAAGTTTTATCTTGGTGTCTGCGCCGTGGCCGCTTTCAGCCGGGGGTGTTCAGGCTGGTCAGCCTGACGAAGCGGGTCGATTCGGCCGGAGAACGCACAGAGATCTCGCCGTCCTTTTGCAGCCCCTGCGGATCTTCGTATTGCCAGCACACCAGCCGTTCCAGTCCCGGCGCGCGCGCGCAGGCCCAGCTCAGGTACTCATCGGCATCGCTCATCACCTGCACTTCGGGGGTGGCGCTGGAGCGCAGATGGCCGGAGAACGGGTGCAAACGCAGCGTCGACTGGCCACTGTTGCCCAGCCCGGAAATTTTCAACACGCTTTGACGGATGCTCCACAGCTGGGTTTCCGCCTCCAGCCGATCGTCCTGCGCGGCGATCCAGGCGGTTTCCGCCGGCGTTGGGTGCGGGGGCTGCAGCGCATTCTGACGCCCGCCGCGCGCGCGCATCACCTCGATATCCAGCCCGACCTTGCCTTCGGCGCTCAGCAGCACGCCGACGGTATTGGCGGCATAGGCCAGGCTGAAATCCGGCAGATGGTGATCGGCGAAACAGGGACGGCCGGTCGGCGTGGTGGCGATGGGCGGCAGCAGGGGCAGCCCATACAGATAGAACATCAGCTCGGCGAGCAAAATGCGCCCCTGCAGGAAACGCTGGCGGCGCTTAATGGAAAATGCGGCGGTTGCGGCAATCACCTCGGCGGAGAGTCTCCGGGTATCCAGAACGGTGGAGGCTGGGCTCCATCGGGCAAAATGACACGCCATTGTTCACTCCATGACAGAGGGGTCGCTGATAACGCAGGGGTGTTAGATTAAGCCTAAGTCGAGGATTTATCATCAAAAAACGGTATGCGTTTTATCCTATTTATTGAGTCTTCTGGGAGATAATGAGCGGAAGATGCCCCCGCGCAACGGCGGGGGGGCAAATCAAGTTTATTTACCGATGCAGAAGCTGGAGAAAGCCACCTACAAATTTGATTATAAAGCACTTTTTTGTGAGTATTTTAAAATCTTGGACATAAACTTGGACATACTTTGGAGTCCAGCCTTCCATATGCTGCTGTGGATAACAATGGAAGACCCGCGATCTGGCGGCTATAGAGAGATGTGGATAAGTTCCCCGTTGCCAACGCCGTTCAAGACGCGCCAATGACGCATCGTTGATGCCAAACTCTCCTGATTCCTCTGCCGAACACTACGTATTTCACCCCGATTTTTCTCGATCAACCCGGTGGTATTGCAGACCGTATTGTTCGAGGAAGTGTGGAGCCCCATGCGATGAGATTCAAAGGACGGGCCGTCGTGGCCTATATCCAGGAAATCTCTCATGACAGGCAATCACAGCAACTTCATCCCGCAGGCGCATGTCGTTCCGTTCATCACACCACTAGCGTTGCTGCTTGATGCCTGCCTCACCCCGGTAGAGCGCAATGCATGGCAGGTTCTGCGCATGCTGCGCGCTGTCGATGGTCGCAGTGCGCTGGCCAGTCTGGCGCAATTGCGGCCTTATCTCACCACCACGCCGCTAGGACAGCGTGCTGGCTACGAAACAGCCTGGCGTGCGCTTATCGTGCTGCGCTTGACGGGCTGGAAAGCGCCGGCTGCTGGTGGGCCTACGGCGTGGTCACTGACTGCTGATCAGCGCGCGCTGGATATGCAGGTGCGGCAAACCATCCGTCGGGAACTGGGGCACGAGAGGACACAGATTACGGCGGTGTACTTGGGCAGGTAAAAGTTTGCACTTGTTGCCTTTACTCGCTCGAGTAAATACCACCATGACACCAATATTGCATCTGAGCCAAAAAATAAATCATCATTTATCTTAATGATAGATCCTGTTTACCTATCCAATAGACCGTATTAGCTTTTTAGTGGAGATTTTTTCTGGTTTTAAATTTTTTATTATGCAATAAATCATATGGAGATAAATATAGATGTTCCTATAAGTTAATCAAATAGCACGGTAAAAAATATTTTACTGAGTGATGATTAACGTACGCGAAAAGACAGGTCTGATGTTTCATTTGTTTTCGTAAATAAATAAGCGTTCAAGCTTACCTATCAGGGAATCACGAAATGAACATTCAAAAAATACCAGTCATAGAGCATGCGGATTTTTCTACCAATAACTTTCAGGTAAAACAATTTATCGGAGCCCTTAAAGAGTTTGGACATATTCACATCATAAATATCACCGACCCTGCATTTTGTGCTGGGGCAGTGCATCTAAAACGTGTTGCCCAACAACTGTTTGGATTATCTCACGAAAATAAAATGTAGCTCTATATTGGAGACTCTATTGGCCATCGAGGATACGTCCCGATAACAGAGAAAGGACAATATGCTGACGAAAACAAGAGAGTTTACGAGGCTTTTGATATTGGCTTTACAGGAGAATCAAACTGGATTCTAAGCGGAGAGAATCGTTATCCAGAGCAGATTTCGGATGCAGCTAAGGTTATCAACAGGTACTTTGATTTTTCCCTCGCACTCGGACGTTCCATCACATCACATCTCTTATCACACTATGATCATCACGGTATCAGAGCTATTGATGCAACCCGTAGTCCTGCAAGTCAGCTCAGACTGATCCACTATCTTTCGCATGAACCAGAAGAGACCCAATTGGCATCAAGCATGGGAGCCCATACCGATTACGAGCTTTTCACTCTTATGTTGCAGGATTCTCCTGGACTGTTCTACAAGAAAAATGGGGATTGGCAGGCCGTGCCTGCAATGCGGAACTCCCTTTTACTGATTGCTGGTGATGTCTTGGAAATACTATCAGGCGGTGAGATTCAATCACTTAATCACCGAGTAGTAGCTAATGGTGATGAACGATACAGTTTCCCATTCTTCATGAATTTAAACCCAGATACGCAACTAAAGCGGGTTGGTGCACCCGATTTTAATATTGGACGCCATCTCATTTCGCAACTGACCCGAGACTTCCCTTATCTTCGTCACAAAGTTGACGCCACTTACAATCCTGATTTTGAGGCAAATAAAAATGAGGCGGTTTGAGAATAAGCGGGTGATTGTGACTGGAGGAGCAAGTGGGATTGGATTAGCTACTGCTAAGCGATTTGCATCAGAGGGTGCAAGAGTTGCTGTTATAGATTTAAATACCACGCCATTTACCGATCAAACGCATAAAGAAAATGGAATCGAAATTTTCCTCGCTTGCGATATTTGTTGTGAAAAATCAGTTTACGACTCTTTTTCTATCATTCGTGAATGTTGGAACGGCATCGATATCCTCGTAAACAATGCAGGGATCAGTATCCGCCACCAAAGCTTCAGGTGCATTTCATCCGAAGCATGGAATAAGGTGATAGATACTAACCTCAATGGACTATTTAACGTTAGCAAAGCAGCCCTGGAGATCATGCATGAAGGTGTAATTATTAATACGGCATCTGTGAATGCTTTAGGAGCGTTCCCGCACTACGCGGACTACAACGCATCGAAGGGGGCGATCATTTCACTCACTCGTACTATGGCTATCGAACTTGCTCCTAAAATCCGTGTCGTCTCAATATCTCCCGGCGCGGTTCTCACGCCCATGCAACTCGCCGAATATACTTCTGAAATGATTGAAGATGTGAATAAAGGAATTCCATTGGGCAGGCATGCTCGGCCTGACGAAATTGCAGCGATGACTGCGTTCCTTTGCTCAGATGAGGCGGCGTTTATAACTGGGCAAAATTTCATAATTGACGGGGGAGAAACAGCCAAATGATTATTCGTAAAAAGTCGATAGATACAGTTGATATATCTGGATGGGCAGATAACGTGAAGGAATACGCAAATCTGTTCAATCCGTACCAGAGTTTTGAGGATTTCACCGACCTTGCGGAAGAGTGTTTGCAACGGGTTAACCCTTATAAATACCCTGGGTTAATCGATTTTCGAAAAGGAAAAAATATCAATGGGGCCTTGCTCATCAAAGGTGCGTTGCTTGATGAAAATTTACCCCCAACAATCGATAGTATTGATGAGCTTATCGGTAGCAAGAACACTTACTACAGCGAATTTTATTTAATGATGCTGTCTCGCTTTCTCGGCGAGCCTTTCAGCTACCGACAAGAGAGGAATGGAACCATAATTCACAATATGAGACCAAAGCGGGGTAGTGAAAATGAGATATCTTCGGAAAGTTCAGAGATTCTTCTCGACTTACATAACGAGAATATCTACCATCCAGTTTACCCAGACTACCTTCTTTTTTGTGGATTACGTAAAGACCCGGGAGGAAAAGCTAAAACAATAGTTGTGAGTGTTGATGATTTTTATAAAAACATTCTTCCTGATGATATACCCATATTACGAAGTAAGCGATTCAGGACCAGTGTTGACTTCAACTTCGGCAATACCTTGGCGAAACGTGGCTCTGGCGTGTTGATTCAGGTGTTGTTTGGCCCCTCAGATAGTTCTTTTATCGCTTACGACGATGAATATATTGCTGGCATAGATGTAGAATCACAAGCGGCATTAGATCGGTTACGAACCCTCTTGCATAATACGTTGTATGGTTTTGAACTGGAACAAGGGGAAATTCTCATACTAGATAACCTTCGTACTATTCATGGAAGGACCGCATTTAAAGCTTGCTATGATGGTACGGACCGATGGATGCAGCGGGTTTTGGTTACCCGAGATATCAGGAAAGCGTCTATACAGCTCGGCAATAGCTCAAGAGTCACCGAGTGGGTATATTCGCCTAACCAGGTTCTCGATTTTGTGGATAGAAAGGCATGAGCCATTTTACAGATTGGAAGGCAATCGGAATAATGCTGCTGATTCCCCTGATATGGGGAATTGGTTTCCCGTTGACCCACAACGCCGTATCAGACGTCGAACCTGGTGTTTATATCTTTGGGCGATACCTGATAGCGTTACTTGTTATCACACCATTTGCACTTAAAGCGGGAATTCGAGTCTCAACAAAAACACTTATTGCCAGTATGGCTATTGGGATCATGCAGATGGGTTCGGCTTTTTTTCAGGCAAAGGCACTTCAAACCATCAGCTCAGCCGAAACAGCCTTTTGTGTATGCCTGAGTGCAGCGATCATTGCTGTTTATGAATTTTGTTATTATCGGCGCATTCCTGCGGGCGATGCAATAGCCGTAGTTCTATCACTCTTGGGAGTGGCTCTCATGTCTGGCCTACATCTGAATGGACTCGGCATTGGTTACATGTATGGTTTAATGGCAGCTTTTTGTATATCGGCGGCCATAATTATCACCGGCTTTCTCTCTCGACTTCTTGATGTGAGCCGCTTTACTCTAGTTTTTTGGCAGTTACTGGCAGGTACATTGATTATGAGTTACTGGCCAGTAGCGCATGGAGTTAGCGGCATGTTCAAGATGCACGTGATCGTGGCTGTGCTTTTCGCTGGCGTCTTCGTTTCTGCGGTATGTCTATTCATCCAGGTGACCTGGCAACGTAGAATCACTGACACCCAAACGGCACTTATTTTTAACATGGACCTGGTATTTGCCTCCTTGTTTGGTTTGATTAATGGCGAATCGATTTCTGTTTGGCAGGCTTCGGGGTGCCTCATGATGATGTTAGCAATCTCTGCAACGCCTGTTATGCAGATGCTTAGTAAAAATAAAATGTCAGTTCAGTGATGGTTCGTCTAAAAAAGTTGGGCACCGGACCAGCGAAAAAATCGGCAGTTCTGGCGCCCAACTCCTGGTTTTCAGATTCAAACCCGCAGAACCACAAGATTCGTAGCAGGTACAAGAGAGTCGATGGTGTCGGCCCAGGCTTGCAACATAGCTTTGCGTTGCTCTGAATATTCAGCGCGGTTGTACACACCATGCACGCCACCGATGGTGTGGTTTAGCGCTTTTTCCACAACGTCAGATGCCCAACCCTTTTCGTGCAACAGGGTAGATGCCGTACGCCGCAAGTCGTGGATGGTGAAGGCTGGAATCTCCTGCCCTTGCAATGCGACCTTGAACGCCTTGTTCAGTGCGTTATGTGCGAACGGCTTGGTCAGAGAGCCGCGTCCAGGCAGGACCCATTCGCTGTTTCCGTGGAACCCTCGTTATTTACCGATGCAGAAGCTGGAGAAAATGCGCCCCAGCAGATCGTCGGAGGTGAATTCGCCGGTGATTTCGCTCAGCGCCTGCTGCGCCAGCCGCAGCTCTTCGGCCAGCAGCTCGCCCGCGTAAGCGCTTACTAACTGTTCTTTGCCCTGTACCAGATGCTGTGCCGCCTGTTCCAGCGCCTGCAGGTGGCGGCGGCGCGCCAGGAAGCCGCCCTCCATGTTGCTGGTGAAGCCCATGCTCTGCTTCAGGTGGTCGCGCAACAGGTCGATGCCTTCGCCGGTGCGCGCCGACAGGCGAATAAGTGAGTGGCCATTCACTTCCGTCATGCCCAGCGTCTCGCCGGTGATGTCGGCCTTATTGCGCACCACGGTGATCGGCAAGCGCTGCGGCAGCCGCGCCATAAACTCCGGCCAGATCTCCGCCGGCTCGGTGGCGGCGGTGGTGGTGCCGTCGACCATAAACAGCACTCTGTCGGCCTGTTCGATCTCGTTCCAGGCGCGTTCGATGCCGATACGCTCAACTTCGTCGCTGGCGTCGCGCAGGCCGGCGGTGTCGATAATGTGCAGCGGCATGCCGTCGATATGAATATGTTCGCGCAGCACGTCGCGGGTAGTACCGGCGATATCGGTGACAATCGCCGCCTCTCGGCCGGCTAACGCATTGAGCAGGCTTGATTTTCCGGCGTTCGGTCGCCCGGCGATCACCACTTTCATGCCTTCGCGCAGCAGGCTGCCCTGGCGCGCTTCGCCGCGCACGCTGTCCAGATCGGCCATCACGCCGTTGAGCTGCGCCTCGATTTTACCGTCCGACAGGAAGTCGATTTCCTCGTCCGGGAAGTCGATCGCAGCCTCCACATAGATTCGCAGGTGAGTAAGTGCTTCCACAAGCTGGTGGATACGGGTGGAAAACGCCCCCTGCAGCGAGTTCATCGCCGAGCGCGCCGCCTGCTCGGAGCTGGCGTCGATCAGATCGGCTATTGCCTCCGCCTGCGCCAGATCGAGCTTGTCGTTGAGGAAGGCGCGCTCGGAGAACTCGCCGGGCCGCGCGATGCGCACGCCGGGCAACGCCAGCACGCGCTTCAACAGCAGATCGAGGATCACCGGCCCGCCGTGGCCCTGCAGCTCCAGCACGTCTTCGCCGGTAAACGAATTCGGGCCCGGGAACCACAGCGCGATGCCCTGATCGAGCGTGGCGCCCGCGGCGTCGCGGAACGGCAGATAGTCCGCGTAGCGCGGCTTCGGCAGCTTGCCGAGCAGCGCCTGAGCGACGTCTTTGGCGCCGTGGCCGGAAATGCGCAAAATGCCGACCCCGCCGCGTCCCGGCGGGGTGGCTTGGGCTACGATGGTATCGGTAGTGCTCATAACGGTTCTCTCTGACGATTCAATATGCAAAAAGGCGGTCTAATGACCGCCTCTTGGTGTTACTGCAAGGGTCCGGCGCGCCGAACCCCTACAATACGCTTAGGTTTTTTTCTTGTCGCGGCTGTGCAGGCCACGTTTTTCCAGGCCGCGATAGATCAGCTGCTGCTGGAGAATGGTCACCAGGTTACTGACGATGTAGTACAGCACCAGACCGGACGGGAACCACAGGAAGAACACGGTGAAGATCACCGGCATGAAGGTCATGATTTTCTGCTGCATCGGGTCAGTCACGGTGGTCGGCGACATCTTCTGGATGAAGAACATCGTCACGCCCATCAGGATTGGCAGGATGTAGTACGGGTCCTGCGCCGACAGGTCGTGGATCCACAGGGCGAACGGCGCATGGCGCAGCTCGACCGAGCCCATCAGCATGTAGTACAGCGCCAGGAAGATGGGCATCTGAATGATCAGCGGCAGGCAGCCACCCAGCGGGTTCACTTTCTCCGACTTGTACAGCGCCATCATTTCCTGACTCATGCGCTGTTTGTCGTCACCGATACGCTCGCGCATCGCCTGCAGTTTTGGCTGCAGCATGCGCATTTTCGCCATCGAGGTGTACTGCGCCTTGGTCAGCGGGTACATGATGCCGCGCACGATGAAGGTGATGATGATGATGGAGAAGCCCCAGTTACCGATAAAGCCGTGGATGAACTTCAACAGTTTGAACAGCGGCTGGGAGATGAACCACAGCCAACCGTAGTCCACGGTCAGGTCCAGATGCGGCGCCAGCTGGGCCATCTGATCCTGCAGCTCCGGGCCGACCCACAGGGTGGCGTTCAGCTGCTGCTGCGCGCCGGGCTGCACCACGACCGGCGTAGATTTGAAGCCGATGGTGGACAGGTTGTCGCCCGGTTTGGCGGTGTAGAAGGTGTTGCTGCCCTGAGTCGCCGGCACCCATGCGGTGGCGAAATACTGTTGCAGCATGGCAACCCAACCGCCCTGAGTGGTGACGTTCAGGTTTTCGTCCTTGTCGAACGCATACTTCTGGTATTTGTCTTCGCTGGAAGAGTACGCCGCGCCGCGGAAGGTGTGCAGGGCGAAGTTGTTGCTGCCGGTGTCGCGGTGCTTAGGCAGCTCGGTGGTCTGCTTCAGCTGGCCGAACAGGGTCAGTTCCAGCGGAGTGGCGCTCTTGTTGTCGATGCTGTAATCAACGGCGACCGCGTAATGGTTGCGCTTGAGCACGAAAGTCTTGGTGTAGGTTGCGCCGTCTTTACCGGTGAAGGTCAGCGGAATGCGCAGCTCGTCCTGGCCTTCCGGCAGGGTGTAGCTGTCCTGCGCCGCCTGGAACAGAGGGCGTTCGCCGTTTGCCGGGTTATCCGGGCCGTTTCTGCCGGTCAGGCCGCTTTGCGCCTGATAGACAAATGACGGGGTGGTTTCCAGCAGCTGGAATGGAGTCGATGAACCCAGGGTATCCGGGTAGGCCAACAGTTTGGCCTGCTCGATATCGCCACCACGGGTGTTGATGGTCAGCGACAGCACGTCGGTGTTAACGGTAATCAGTTTACCCTGGCCACTGGCTGGCACAGCCTGGCTGGCGGCATCACCGGTAGCGGCGTTCGAAGTCTGTTGCGTGGTCTGTGCGGCCGGCTGCGGAGCGTTGTCCGTTTGCCATGCCTGCCAGATCATGAAAGACACGAACAGCAGAGCGATGAGGAGAAGATTGCGTTGCGAATCCATCGTTAGTGTTCTCTGTTATCGTCGGTTTTCGGCGGCACGGGATCATCGCCACCTGGGTTCAAGGGGTGGCATTTTAATACGCGTTTCAATGCTAACCAACTGCCTTTTATCATGCCAAACCTGCTTAATGCCTCAATTGCGTAATGAGAGCATGTCGGCTGGAAGCGACAACGAGGCCCAAGCAGCGGACTGATGACGAGCTGGTAGGCTCGCACCAGCCCGATCAGGATGCGGGAGCCTGGCGACAGTGGCGACGCCATAATTTTTCCAAAGCTTCCGTCAGCGCGCGGTTATCCAAATCCGCTATCCCTTTTTTGGCCACCACGACAAAATCCATCGCCGGTAACTCGTGCTGACGCAGGCGGAAGCTTTCGCGGGTTAGGCGTTTGATCCGGTTGCGTTCATGCGCGCGTTTGACGTGTTTTTTGGCGACGGTAAGACCGATGCGGGGATGCCCCAGCTGGTTCAGGCGGCCGAGGATGGTGATTTGCGGCGTGCCAGCCCGTTGTGGCTGCTGGAAGACGAAAGTGAAATGAGTGGGAGTTAACAAACGTAACTCCCTGGGAAAAGCGAGCTTAACCACTCAGTGGGTTAGCTTTTATTACTTAGAAACAGTCAGACGAGAACGGCCTTTCGCACGACGGCGGGCCAGAACTTGACGACCATTTTTGGTGGCCATACGAGCACGGAAACCGTGGCTACGGTTGCGCTTCAGTACGGACGGTTGGAAAGTGCGTTTCATAGCGATTTCTACCTAAACTTAAAATAATTACTGATCAGTAAACGCGTTTGGCTACTCGGCGTGAAGATGACCGACGCCTCAATCGCAATACATAAAGAGGCGGGATTGTAATAATTGTACAGTCCTGAGTCAATTCACATTGCGCTAGCCTACCTGGTTGTCTGCCAATACGGAGTAAAATCCGGTTTTGGCCCGTGGTCACCGCAGAATCCTGTCTGGCCAATGACGCACCGTTAAGGAACCAGGTATCACACGTAGGGCGAAGATTATACGGACTCGGGGTGAAATCGCAAGGATCCCGGCGAGATCCTTTGCTTTATCGCGCAGGATCCTCCGTGGATAACAGGGTATAACCGGTTGACAATGTAAAAATCACGGCGCAGCGGCCGGGATCTCGCCTGTAATTCGGCGGCGGCGGCGAAAAGATCGCCGCCCGCCGCGGCCTGTGGATAAAATGGATCTAATCTGTGAGGAAGGGGAGGATCTCTTGCGCGGATTGCGCTATGATCCGTCATTCCGATCGCGATCTCTCAAGCGGAGATCCTGAGGGACATAAACCGTGAAAGGCGGTTCGCATCCCCCACAGGCAAACAGCCGATGCCGGGTATGTGTCAAAAATCATGAGTCATAAAAAAGTAGCCTGATTCTTTTCTTTATTGATCTTGTTCGAGTGGAGTCCGCCGTGTCACTTTCGCTTTGGCAGCAGTGTCTTGCCCGATTGCAGGATGAGTTACCTGCCACAGAATTTAGTATGTGGATACGCCCATTGCAGGCGGAACTGAGTGACAACACACTGGCGCTGTATGCGCCTAACCGTTTTGTGCTGGATTGGGTTCGCGATAAGTACTTAAACAATATCAATGGTCTGCTGAATGATTTCTGCGGTACGGACGCGCCTTTGCTGCGTTTTGAAGTGGGCAGCAAACCGATCACCCAAATGATCAGCCAAACCGTCACCGCCAGCGTCAGCAGCAGCAGCGCGCCCGCCGCGCCGGTAGCCCGCGCCGCGGCGCCTTCGCGCCCTAGCTGGGACAACGCGGCGCCGCAGCCTGAACTCTCCTACCGCTCCAACGTTAACCCGAAGCACACCTTCGATAACTTCGTTGAGGGTAAATCCAACCAGCTGGCACGCGCGGCGGCACGCCAGGTGGCGGACAACCCGGGCGGCGCCTATAACCCGCTGTTCCTCTATGGCGGCACCGGCCTGGGTAAGACTCACCTGTTGCACGCGGTCGGCAACGGCATCATGGCGCGCAAGGCCAACGCCAAAGTGGTTTACATGCACTCGGAACGCTTTGTGCAGGACATGGTCAAAGCCTTGCAGAACAACGCCATTGAAGAATTCAAGCGTTATTACCGCTCGGTCGACGCGCTGCTGATCGATGACATCCAGTTTTTTGCCAACAAGGAGCGTTCGCAGGAGGAGTTCTTCCATACCTTCAACGCCCTGTTGGAAGGCAATCAGCAGATCATCCTGACCTCGGACCGCTACCCGAAAGAGATTAACGGGGTGGAGGATCGTCTGAAATCCCGCTTCGGCTGGGGGCTGACGGTGGCGATCGAACCGCCGGAGCTGGAAACCCGCGTGGCGATCCTGATGAAAAAGGCCGACGAGAACGATATCCGTCTGCCGGGCGAAGTGGCGTTCTTTATCGCCAAGCGCCTGCGTTCCAACGTGCGTGAGCTCGAAGGGGCGCTGAACCGCGTGATCGCCAACGCCAACTTTACCGGCCGCGCCATTACCATCGATTTCGTGCGTGAAGCGCTGCGCGATCTGCTGGCGCTGCAGGAAAAGCTGGTCACCATCGACAATATTCAGAAGACGGTGGCCGAGTACTATAAAATTAAAGTCGCGGATTTGCTGTCCAAGCGGCGTTCGCGTTCGGTTGCCCGCCCGCGCCAGATGGCGATGGCATTGGCAAAGGAACTCACCAACCACAGCCTGCCAGAAATCGGCGATGCGTTTGGTGGCCGCGACCATACCACGGTGTTGCACGCCTGCCGGAAGATCGAGCAGTTGCGTGAGGAAAGTCACGACATCAAAGAAGATTTCTCCAATTTAATCAGAACATTATCTTCCTAGCGCTATGAAATTTATCGTTGAACGTGAGCATCTGCTAAAACCGCTGCAACAGGTGAGCAGCCCGCTGGGCGGCCGCCCGACGCTGCCGATTCTGGGTAACCTGCTGCTGCAGGTGACGGAAGGCTCCCTGCTGCTGACCGGTACCGATCTGGAGATGGAGATGGTGGCGCGCGTCGCCCTGTCCCAGCCGCATGAGGCGGGCGCGACCACCGTGCCCGCGCGTAAATTCTTTGATATCTGCCGTGGCCTGCCCGAAGGGGCGGAGATCGCCGTGACGCTGGAAAGCGAGCGCATGCTGGTGCGTTCCGGCCGCAGCCGTTTTTCGTTGTCCACGCTGCCGGCGGCGGACTTCCCGAATCTGGACGACTGGCAGAGCGAGGTGGAATTCACCCTGCCGCAGGCGACGCTGAAGCGCCTGATCGAAGCCACCCAGTTCTCGATGGCGCATCAGGACGTGCGTTACTATCTGAACGGCATGCTGTTCGAAACCGAAGGCGAAGAGCTGCGCACCGTCGCGACCGACGGCCACCGCCTGGCGGTGTGTTCGATGCCGATCGGCCAGCAGTTGCCGTCGCATTCGGTGATCGTGCCGCGTAAAGGGGTGATGGAGCTGGTGCGTCTGCTGGACGGCGGCGATACGCCGCTGCAGCTGCAGATCGGCAGCAACAACATCCGCGCCCACGTCGGCGATTTCATCTTCACTTCCAAGCTGGTCGACGGCCGTTTCCCTGATTATCGCCGCGTATTGCCGAAAAACCCCGACAAAACGCTGGAAGCCGGCTGCGATCTGCTGAAGCAGGCGTTTGCCCGCGCGGCCATTCTGTCGAACGAAAAGTTCCGCGGCGTGCGCCTGTACGTGAGCCAGAACCAGCTGAAGATCACCGCCAACAACCCGGAGCAGGAAGAGGCGGAAGAGATCCTGGATGTCAGCTATGACGGCACCGAAATGGAAATCGGCTTCAACGTCAGCTACGTGCTCGACGTGTTGAACGCGCTCAAGTGCGAAGATGTGCGCCTGCTGCTGACCGATTCGGTCTCCAGCGTGCAGATCGAAGACGGCGCCAGCCAGGCGGCGGCATACGTCGTCATGCCGATGCGGTTGTGACCGATATCCGGGCTATCTTGCTTGCCATTTTACGCTTGGGCAGTGCTCGCAATCCTCACGTACTCTGTGTACGCTCCGGTTGCTGCGCGCTGTCCGCACGTAAACTGCCAGCGCCGATAACGCCCTCACATAGAGCGTAATTTCCCGGTGATGGAATTGGCATGGCATTAACGCGTTTACTGATTAAAGACTTCCGCAATATAGAAGCGGCGGATTTGGCGCTGGCGCCGGGATTCAACTTCCTGGTTGGCGCCAACGGCAGCGGCAAGACCAGCGTGCTGGAGGCGGTGTATACCCTCGGCCACGGGCGCGCGTTTCGCAGCCTGCAGGCCGGGCGGGTGATCCGCCACGACCAGCCGGAGTTCGTGCTGCACGGCCGCATCGAAGGCGCAGAACGTGAAATATCCGTAGGATTGAGCAAGAGCCGTCAGGGTGACAGCAAAGTGCGCATCGACGGCAGCGACGGCCACAAAGTGGCTGAGCTGGCGCAGCTATTGCCGATGCAGCTGATCACTCCCGAAGGCTTTACCCTGCTAAACGGCGGGCCGAAATTCCGGCGCGCCTTCCTGGACTGGGGATGTTTCCATAACGAACCCGGTTTTTTCACCGCCTGGAGCAACCTGAAACGGTTACTGAAGCAGCGCAATGCCGCGCTGCGCCAGGTCAGTCGCTATGCGCAGATCCGCGCCTGGGATCAGGAACTGATCCCGTTGGCCGAGCGCATCAGCGAGTGGCGGGCAGAATACAGCGAGGCGATCGCCGCGGATATCACCGCGACCTGCGCGCAGTTTCTGCCCGAATTCGCCCTGAGTTTCTCTTTCCAGCGCGGCTGGGACAAAGAGAGCGACTACGGAGAGCTGCTGGAGCGCCAGTTCGAGCGCGACAGGGCGTTGACCTATACCGCGGTGGGGCCGCATAAGGCGGACTTCCGCATTCGTGCCGACGGCACGCCGGTAGAGGATTTGTTATCGCGCGGTCAGCTGAAGCTGCTGATGTGCGCGTTGCGCTTGGCGCAGGGTGAGTTTCTCACCCGGCAGAGCGGGCGGCGTTGCCTGTATCTGATTGATGATTTTGCCTCCGAGCTGGACACCGGCCGTCGCCGGTTGCTGGCCGATCGCCTGAAAGCCACCCAGGCCCAGGTCTTTGTCAGCGCAGTCAGCGCTGAACAAGTGACCGACATGGCCGGTGAAAAGGGCAAGATGTTCCGCGTGGAACAAGGTAAAATAGAGGTTCAACCACAGGACTAAAATGAGCGAGAAACGTTGATGTCGAATTCTTATGACTCCTCAAGTATCAAGGTATTAAAAGGGCTGGATGCGGTGCGTAAGCGCCCGGGCATGTATATCGGCGACACCGATGACGGCACCGGTCTGCACCACATGGTATTCGAGGTTGTGGACAACGCTATCGACGAAGCACTCGCTGGCCACTGTAGCGACATTCAGGTGACCATCCACGCCGACAACTCGGTTTCGGTGCAGGATGACGGCCGCGGCATCCCGACCGGTATTCACCCGGAAGAAGGGGTTTCCGCCGCAGAGGTCATCATGACCGTGCTGCACGCCGGCGGTAAATTTGACGACAACTCCTACAAGGTGTCCGGCGGCCTGCACGGCGTGGGCGTCTCGGTGGTTAACGCCCTGTCGGAGAAGCTGGAGCTGGTGATCCGCCGCGAAGGCAAGGTGCATGAGCAGACCTACGGCCACGGCGAGCCGCAGGCGCCGTTGAAAGTGGTGGGTGAAACCGATCAGACCGGCACCATGGTGCGTTTCTGGCCGAGCCACCAGACCTTCACCAACGTCACCGACTTTGAATACGACATTCTGGCCAAGCGCCTGCGCGAGCTGTCCTTCCTCAACTCCGGCGTGTCTATCCGCCTGAAGGACAAGCGTTCCGACAGAGAAGACCACTTCCACTACGAAGGCGGCATCAAGGCGTTTGTCGAGTACCTGAACAAGAACAAAACCCCGATCCACCCGAACGTGTTCTATTTCTCCACCGTGAAAGACGACATCGGCGTGGAAGTGGCGCTGCAGTGGAACGACGGTTTCCAGGAAAACATCTACTGCTTCACCAACAACATTCCACAGCGCGACGGCGGCACCCACCTGGTCGGCTTCCGCACCGCGATGACCCGTACGCTGAACAGCTACATGGAAAAGGAAGGCTACAGCAAGAAGGCCAAGGTCAGCGCCACCGGCGACGATGCGCGTGAAGGCCTGATCGCCGTGGTGTCGGTGAAGGTGCCGGATCCGAAGTTCTCTTCCCAGACCAAGGACAAGCTGGTGTCTTCCGAGGTGAAAACCGCGGTTGAAACGCTGATGAACGAGAAGCTGGTGGATTACCTGATGGAAAATCCAAGCGACGCGAAAATCGTCGTCGGCAAGATCATCGATGCGGCCCGCGCGCGTGAAGCGGCGCGTAAAGCGCGCGAAATGACCCGCCGTAAAGGCGCGCTGGATCTGGCCGGCCTGCCGGGCAAGCTGGCGGACTGCCAGGAACGCGACCCGGCGCTGTCCGAACTGTACCTGGTGGAAGGGGACTCCGCGGGCGGCTCTGCCAAGCAGGGGCGCAACCGCAAGAACCAGGCTATCCTGCCGCTGAAGGGTAAAATCCTCAACGTGGAGAAGGCGCGCTTCGACAAGATGCTGTCTTCGCAGGAGGTGGCGACGCTGATCACCGCGCTGGGTTGCGGCATCGGCCGCGACGAGTACAACCCGGACAAGCTGCGCTATCACAGCATCATCATCATGACCGATGCCGACGTCGACGGCTCGCACATCCGTACGCTGCTGTTGACCTTCTTCTACCGCCAGATGCCGGAAATCATTGAGCGCGGCCACGTGTTCATTGCTCAGCCGCCGCTGTACAAGGTGAAGAAAGGCAAGCAGGAGCAGTACATTAAAGACGACGAGGCGATGGACCAGTATCAGATTTCCATCGCGATGGACGGCGCGACGCTGCACACCAATGCCAGCGCGCCGGCCCTGGCCGGTGAGCCGTTGGAAAAGCTGGTGGCTGAGCACTACAGCGTGCAGAAGCTGATCGGCCGCATGGAGCGCCGCTACCCGCGCGCGCTGCTGAACAGCCTGATCTACCAGCCAACCCTGAACGAAGCCGATCTGAGCGACGAAGCCAAGGTGAAGGCGTGGATCTCTGCGCTGGTGCAGTTGCTGAACGACAAAGAGCAGCACGGCAGCAGCTATGACTTCGTGATCCACGAAAATCGCGAGCGCCAGATGTTTGAGCCGGCGCTGCGCATCCGTACCCACGGCGTGGATACCGACTATCAGCTGGACTTCGATTTCATCCACGGCGGCGAATACCGCAAGATTTGCCAGCTGGGCGAGAAACTGCGCGGGCTGATCGAAGAAGACGCCTACATCGAGCGCGGCGAGCGTCGCCAGCCGGTCGACAGCTTCGAGCAGGCGCTGGAGTGGCTGGTGAAAGAGTCGCGCCGCGGTCTGTCGGTGCAGCGTTATAAAGGTCTGGGCGAGATGAACCCGGAGCAGCTGTGGGAAACCACCATGGATCCGGAAAGCCGCCGCATGCTGCGCGTGACCGTGAAGGACGCCATCGCCGCTGACCAGCTGTTCACCACCCTGATGGGCGATGCGGTTGAGCCGCGCCGCGCCTTTATCGAAGAAAACGCCCTGAAAGCGGCGAACATCGATATTTAACGGGCTGAATGGCCAACAAAATCCGCGCCGGGTGACTTGCGCGGATTTTTTTACGCCTTTTTTGGCGCTGACAGCATGGGCTGAAACGCGTTAGCATGGGAAAAAACCACTGGGAGAGGCTCGAATGGCTATTGAACTGATCGCGATCGATATGGACGGCACGCTGCTCAACCCGCAGCACCAGATTACGCCGGCGGTAAAGCAGGCGGTTACCGCAGCGCGGCGCAAAGGGGTGCACGTGGTGCTGGCTACCGGGCGGCCTTACGTCGGCGTGCAGGACTATCTGCGTCAGTTGGACATTCAGGGGCCCGGTGATTACTGCATTACCTACAACGGCGCGCTGGTGCTGCAGGCGGTCGACGGCGCCTGCATCCTGCAGGAAACCCTGGGCTTTGAAGACTACCTGCACTTCGAGCAGATGGCGCGAGAGTTTGGCGTCCACTTCCAGGCATTCGATTTCGATACCCTGTATACCCCGAACAAGGATATCGGCAAATACACCGTGCACGAGTCGGAAATGACCGGCATCCCGTTGAAATACCGCAGCGTGGAGGAGATGGATCGCCAGATCCGCTTCCCGAAGGTGATGATGATCGACGAGCCGGAGCTGCTGGATCGCGCCATTGCGCGCATTCCCGTCGAGACGCGGGAGCGCTACACCATCATGAAAAGCGCGCCTTACTATCTGGAAATTCTGCACAAGAACGTCGATAAGGGCGCCGGCGTCAGAATGCTGGCCGAGCATCTCGGCATTGCGCGGGAAAGCGTGATGACGCTGGGCGATCAGGCCAACGACACGGCGATGATCGAATACGCCGGCGTCGGCGTGGCGATGGGCAACGCCATCCCTGAGCTGAAAGCGGTGGCGCAGTTCGTCACCGCCGCCAATACCGAAGACGGCGTGGCGCGCGCCATCGAAAAGTTCGTGCTTGACGCCTAAGGCCGAGGGGCGCTTTGGCGCCCCTTCACAGCGCCGCCAGCACCCCTTTCACCATCTGCACGTCCTGAATCGCCAGCCCGGTTAAATCGGCCAGGGTGATTTGCTGCGCGTTGCCGCGCACTTTCGCCCCCTGCTGCAGCGCCGCGCCCAGCTCGACAATCGGCGTCGATGCCAGCAATCCCTGCCGATAAGCCGTTGCTATCTCGCCGTATTGCGTACATTGCGATAACGCGTCGACCGCAATCGCATCCGCTTTGGCCACCAGCTCGGTCGCCAGTTCCTGCTTGCCGTCGGCGTCTGCGCCCACCGCCGTGATATGGGTGCCGGGTCGGATATCCGCCGCCTGCAGAATCGGTTCGCGGCTGGGGGTGGTGGTGACGATCAGCCGGCAGTGCGCCGCCAGCTGCGCGGCATCCTGCGTAACCCGCACCCGAAACCCATCGGCCTCGGCGTCGCGCCGCAAGGTGTGCAGCGCCTGCTCGCTGCGGCCCCATAACCACACCTGGCGGCAGGCGGTCACCGCTTTCAGCTGCTGCAGCTGCAGGCGCGCCTGCAGGCCGCAACCGATAATGCCGATCGCCTGAACCTCCGCCGGGGCGCAGAGTTCGGCGGCGATGCGCCCGGCCAGCGCGGTGCGCAGCGCCGTCAGCCAGCCTTCGTCCAGCAGCAGCGCCTGCGGTTGGCCGGTCTCGGCGGAAAAGGCCATCATCAGCCCCTGATTGCTGGCCAGGTCCCGCTCGGCGTTGCGATAAAAACCGGTGGAAACCTTAACGACAAACTGCCGATCCCCCTCCAGCCAGGCGGATTTTATGCAGCCGTCGCCGTCGGCCTGCGCGAACAGGAAATGCTGCACCGGGGGCTGCTGCACCCGCCGCTGCGAATAGGCGATAAAGCCTGCTTTCTGCAGCAAGGTGAAGCTGTCGGCATCGAAAACCTCGAGGATCTGTTGGCGATTAACGGTCTTCATCGGCGATTGCCTTGAGGTATTTTTCCAGCACGATGTTTTTGCCGCACAGCGCCACCGCCACCTTTTTCCCCTGGAATTCCGGCGCCAGCCTGATCGCCGCCGCCAGCGCCACCCCAGCCGCGCCCTCGATGATCCAGCGGTCGCTGGCGGCTAGCTGGCGCATCGCCGCTTTGATTTCCGCTTCGCTGACTAAGATTTTGCGATCGATCAGCCGCTGACACAGCGGGAAGGTCACTGCACCCGGCTCGACGCCGCCGGCGGTGCCGTCGGACAGCGTATCCTGTTCGTCCACCGGGAAGATATGGCCGGCTTCCAGCGCGCTGTACATGCTGGTGGCATTTTCCGGCCAGCAGGCGATAAGCTGCGTTTTCGGCGACAATCGCTTCAGAACGGTACCTATTCCTGAAATATAACCGCCGCCGCCCACCGCCACGAACACCGCGTCCAGGTCGGGCTGCTGCTCAACCAGCTCCATGCCGCAGGTTCCCTGGCCGGCGATCACCTGCTCGTCGTTGTAGGGCGAGATATAAACCTTGCCCTGCTCATGAGCGGCCTTTTCGCCCGCCTGTTCGGCGTTCAGCGCATCGCCCGGCACCAGCTCCACCTGGCCGCCCAGCGCGCGGATGGCCTCAAGCTTGACCGCCGCCGCGGTTTCCGGCGCGTACACCGTGACGCCGACGCCCATCATCCGGCCCGCCAGCGCCATCGCCTGGCCGTGATTGCCGGAGGAGGCGGCAATCACGCCTCGCCGGCGCTGTTCGTCGTTCAGCAGCCGCAGCTTGTTGCTGGCGCCGCGAAATTTGAAGGAGCCGGTGGGCTGCAGGTGATCGCATTTCAGATACAGTTCGCAGCCCAGCTGGCGAGACAGCAGTACGCTGCGCTCCAGCGGGGTGACGCGAACCTGCGGGCGCAGCTGTCGGTGGGCGGAAACAATGGCATCGAAGAGGTGGCTCATACCGGCTCCTGTAGACGGGTAATGTGTAGACTTAAAAATCCAATATGTACTTTTTAGTCTTCTTTGTAAACCCCTGACAACCCAGGTTCGATCGGCAGGCCAATGTTGAGTTCTGTGATCGCTATTGAGGTGAAAAGTTCTTATTAATTTATAGTTAACCGGCCATATTTTTAACTTATTTTCTTCAAGGAAGTTGCATCCATATTAATTATTTTAATTAGGGAATAGATATGAAAAAAATATTATTAGCCACATTAAGCTGCGCCGCGTTGACGCAGTTTTCCTTTGCCGCCAAAGATGTCACTACCCACCCTGAGGTTTATTTTCTGCAAGAATCACAGTCCATCGACAGCCTGGCACTATTGCCGCCGCCGCCGGCGATGGACAGCATTGATTTCCTGAATGACAAAGCGCAATACGACGCCGGGAAAATAGTGCGCAATACTCCGCGTGGCAAGCAGGCTTATGATGACGCCCACGTTGCCGGGGACGGCGTTGCCGCCGCATTTTCCAACGCCTTCGGCCTGGAAATAGCCCAACGGAAAACGCCGGAGCTGTTTAAGCTGGTGATTAAAATGCGTGAAGACGCCGGCGATTTGGCGACCCGCAGCGCCAAAAATCACTATATGCGCATTCGCCCCTTTGCGTTTTATAACGAAGCGACCTGCCGACCGGACGAAGAAAGCACCCTGTCGAAGAACGGTTCTTACCCTTCCGGCCATACCACCATCGGCTGGGCGACCGCGCTGGTGCTGGCTGAAATCAACCCCGCCAGGCAGGGTGAAATCCTGCAGCGCGGCTATGATATGGGCCAAAGCCGGGTTATCTGCGGTTATCACTGGCAAAGCGACGTGACTGCGGCGCGCATGGCGGCGTCGGCCATGGTGGCGCGTTTGCATGCCGAACCCACCTTCGCCGCCCAGCTGCAAAAGGCCAAAGACGAATTCAACGGCCTGAAAAAGTAAGCTTTTACTGCCAAAAAGGCCAGCCGTCGGCTGGCCTCCCCGCTTTAATTTCCCATATTCCCTGATGCGCTTTGTCTATTTTGTGATCCAGATTGTAGTACAACATTATTTGTTGGTACTACAATCTGGCATAGATTGATGGGACAGTAGCGAAGATTGTGCTGCAACCGCAGGACGCCAGCCGGAGGCGCGGGGTAAAGTAAATCCGTTATCACTATGGCGAGGCCACGGAGCAATCATGAACAAGCAGCAGATCGGTAAAACGGACCGGATCATCATCGAGGTTGGCCGGCAGATCGTCGGCGGCAAGTACCCGCCGGGGTCACCTTTGCCGGCGGAGGCCGAACTTTGCGAGGAGTTTCAGACCTCGCGCAACATCATTCGCGAAGTGCTGCGCGCGCTGATGGCGAAGCGACTGGTGGAGGTCAAACGCTACCGCGGCGCCTTCGTGACGCTGCGCAACCAGTGGAACTATCTGGACACCGAGGTGTTGAACTGGGTGCTGGCTCAGGATTATGACCCGCGGCTGATTGCGGCGATGAGCGAGGTGCGCAACCTGGTGGAGCCGACCATCGCCCGCTGGGCGGCGGAGCGCGCCACCTCCAGCGAATTGGCGGTGATTGAGGCCGCGCTGAACGACATGATCACCCACCACCAGGAGCGCGAACGTTTTAACGAAGCGGATATCCGTTATCACGAAGCGGTACTGGCGGCGGTGCATAACCCGGTATTGCAACAGCTCAGCGTGGCGATCAGCTCTTTGCAGCGCGCGGTGTTTGAGCGCACCTATATGCCGGACGAAGACAATATGCCGCGCACCCTGCGTGAGCACCAGGAGCTGTATGACGCCATTCGTCATCAGGATCCGGATGCCGCGGAGCGTGCGGCGCTGACGATGATCGCCAGCTCGACCAAACGCCTGAAGGACATTACATGAGTGACAGCTTTATCGCGATTGACTGGGGGTCCACCAACCTGCGCGCCTGGCGCTATGAGCAGGGCGCCTGCGTCGACAGCCTGCAGTCCGAGGCCGGGGTTACCCGTCTTGGCGGCCGAACGCCGCAGCGGGTATTCAGCGAACTGATGGCGCGCTGGGCGGAACCCCTGCCGGTAGTGATGGCGGGAATGATCGGCAGCAACGCCGGCTGGCTGCAGGTGCCTTATCTGCCTTGCCCGACGCGTTTGCCGGAGGTTGCCCGGCGATTAACCGCGGTAGAGCCGGCTTTACCTTATCAAGCCTGGATTATTCCGGGCATCAGCGTCGAACGCGAAGACAACTGCAACGTGATGCGCGGTGAAGAAACGCAACTGATCGGCGCTTACGCCGAGCGGCCTGCGGCGCTGTATGTGATGCCCGGCACCCACAGCAAATGGGTGCGAATGGAAGGGGACGCGCTGGTGGATTTTCGCACCCTGATGACCGGCGAGCTGCACCACCTGCTGCTGCATCACTCGCTGATCGGCGCGGGGCTGGGCGCCCAGCAAGCGGATGCTCGGGCGTTTTCCCGCGGGCTGGAGGCCGGCGTCAACGACGGCCACCTCGTGCAGCGCCTGTTCGAAACCCGCGCCGCGCACCTGCTGGGCCGGCTGGAGAAAAGCGCGGTTAGCGACTGGCTGTCCGGGCTGTTGATCGGCAGCGAAGTGGCGCAAATGCAGCGCCAATATCCGCTGCCCGCCGGCGCGGAGCTGACGCTGATCGGCAATCCGCGGCTGGGCGAACGCTACGCCCAGGCGATGAACAAGGTCGGGATCCGCCACCGTTTTCTGGATGGCGACCGGGCTTTCCAATCGGGAATAAGGAGCATTGTGCATGAGCTGGAATACTGAGCTGCCGCTGATCGCCATTCTGCGCGGCATTTTGCCGCAGGAGGCGGGCGCCCACGTGCAGACGTTGCTGGCGGCGGGGTTCGACGCGATCGAAATCCCCCTGAACTCGCCGGACTGGCGGCAAAGCATCGGCGATGCGGTGAGAACCTTCGGCGATCGCGCCTTGATTGGCGCCGGCACCGTGCTGCAGCCGTCGCAGGTTGACGAGCTGGCGGCGCTGGGTGCCAAGCTGGTGGTGACGCCCAATACCCAACCGGCGGTGATCCGGCGGGCGGTGGCGCTTGGGATGACGGTTTGCGCCGGCTGCGCCACCGCTTCCGAAGCCTTCAATGCGCTCGATGCCGGCGCGCAGGCGCTGAAGATCTTCCCGTCCGTTTCCTTCGGCCCGGACTATATCAAGGCGCTGAAAGCCGTGCTGCCGCCGCAGGTGCCGGTATTCGCCGTTGGCGGCATTACGCCGGAAAATTTGCATCGGTATCTGGCCGCAGGCTGCGTGGGCGCCGGGCTGGGCAGCGATCTCTATCGCGCCGGTCAGCCGCTGGAGCGTACTGCGCACCAGGCCGCCGCTTTTGTTCGAGCCTATAAGGAAGCCACAAAATGAAAATAACCAAACTGACCACCTACCGGCTGCCGCCGCGCTGGATGTTCCTGAAAATCGAAACCGACGAGGGCGTCGTCGGCTGGGGCGAGCCGGTGATCGAGGGGCGGGCGCGCAGCGTGGAGGCGGCGGTGCACGAGCTGGCGGAATATGTGGTCGGGCAGGATCCGGCGCGCATCAACGACATCTGGCAAACCCTGTATCGCGGCGGTTTCTACCGCGGCGGCCCGATCCTGATGAGCGCCATCGCCGGCATCGATCAGGCGCTGTGGGACATCAAGGGCAAAGCGTTGGGCGTGCCGGTGTATCAGCTGCTCGGCGGGCTGGTGCGCGACAAAATCAAGGCCTATAGCTGGGTAGGCGGCGATCGTCCCGCCGACGTTATTTCCGGCATCAACACGCTGACGGAAATCGGCTTCGATACCTTCAAACTGAACGGCTGCGAAGAAATGGGCATCATCGACAGCGCGCGCAAAGTGGATGCGGCGGTGGCGGTGGTGGCGCAGATCCGCGAGGCGTTCGGCAACCGCATTGAGTTTGGCCTGGATTTCCACGGTCGCGTCGACGCGCCGATGGCGAAAATCCTGATCAAGGAGCTGGAGCCGTACCGTCCGCTGTTTATCGAAGAGCCGGTGCTGGCCGAGCAGGCGGAATATTATCCGCGCCTGGCGGCGCAGACCCATATACCGATCGCCGCCGGCGAACGCATGTATTCGCGCTTCGACTTCAAACGGGTGCTGGCGGACGGCGGCCTGGCGATTATTCAGCCGGATCTGTCCCATGCGGGCGGCATCACCGAATGCTTCAAGATAGCCGCGATGGCGGAATCTTACGACGTGGCGTTGGCCCCGCACTGCCCGCTGGGGCCGATTGCGCTGGCCGCCTGCCTGCATGTGGACTTCGTGGCGCGCAATGCGGTGTTCCAGGAGCAAAGCATGGGCATTCACTATAACCAGGGCGCCGAGCTGCTGGACTATGTGGTGAATAAAGACGACTTCAAAATGACCGACGGCCACTTTTATCCGCTCACCAAGCCGGGTCTGGGGGTGGAAATCGACGAAGAGCTGGTGATCGCGCGCAGCAAGCAGGCGCCGGACTGGCGTAATCCGGTGTGGCGTTATCCGGACGGCGCCGTCGCTGAGTGGTAAGGGGCTGGTCCGAAATAAATAAAAAATTTTAAAGTCACGCTAAATAAGACATCTCAAGCCTGTCTCGCTTAACGTCGCCGTTAGGCGAGGCGTTCACCTGCAAATAAACCGTGTGAGGGTAGGCGATGAATAACGATCTGTACTCCTCAACAATTAAAAAAATGAATGTCAGAATCATACCTTTTATTATGATTCTTTATCTGATCGCCTATATCGATCGCGCGAATATTTCCGTTGCGGCCTTGCAAATGAATGCCGATCTGGCCATGACGGCGGAAATGTACGGCATCGCCGCCGGCATATTTTATATTTCCTATATTTTATTTGAGGTGCCCAGCAACGTTATTTTAACCCGCGTCGGCGCGAAATTGTGGATCGCGCGCATTATGCTGACCTGGGGGGCGATCGCCGCCGGCATGAGCCTGGTGCAAACCCCGTTCCAGCTGTATGTCATGCGTTTTTTACTCGGGGTGGCCGAAGCCGGCTTCACCCCCGGCATCATCTACTATCTCTCCTGCTGGTATCCGCGCAGCGATCGGGCGCGCGCCATGTCGTTGTTTTATATCGGCGCCGCGCTGGCTTCGGTGATCGGGCTGCCGATTTCCGGTTCGATCCTCAATATGCACGGTTTTTTCGGTATCGAAGGCTGGCGCTGGCTGTTTGTGCTGGAGGGCATTCCGGCGATGGTGCTGGGGGTGGTGGTGTATTTCTATCTCGATGACTCGCCGGCGCAGGCGCGCTGGCTCAGCCCGCCGCAGCGAGCGTGGCTGGCCGCCACGCTGGCGGCGGAGTCTGCCCAGGCGCCGATCGGCCATCGCCACGGCTGGAAAACGGCGCTGAAAAACCGGCGCGTATGGTGGTTAAGCGTGCTGTGGCTGCTGCAGGCGTTCGGCACCATCGGCATCACCCTGTTTTTGCCGCTGATCGTCAAGGGCGTGGTGACGGAACAGAGCAATTTCATCGTCAGCCTGTTGTCCGCCGCCCCCTTCCTGTTCGCCTGCATTTTCATGTATCTGAACGGCAGGCACTCCGATATCACCAAAGAGCGCTCCCGGCATCTGGGGCTGCCGCTGATGGGGGCCGGGCTGTTGCTGTTGCTGGCGCTTTACAGCCATAACCTGGTGCTGGCCTACGGGCTGCTGGCGTTGACCGTCGGTCTGAACTGGGCGATCACGCCGGTGTTCTGGGCGGTGACGACCGAAACCGTCGCGGGCGTGGCCGGCGCGGCGTCGATCGCCTTGATCAATGCGGTGGCCAATATTGCCGGGCTGATATTTCCGCCGGTGATGGGGCGAATCAAGGACGTCACTCACAGCTATACCGCCGCGCTGATCCTGGTCGCCGCGGCGCTCATCGTCGGCGGATTGATGGGGCTGCGGCTGGGGCGAAATCCGCGCCCGGCCGCGTCATCGGGCCCGGTCAACGCCGCCGATCATCATCCGTAACCCTGACCCGGCGGGGCTTACCCTACAACAGCGCCCCGCCATGATTAAAATCCGAAACATAACGGAATAACGATAATGGACATGACCTTGACCTCAACACCAAAAAGCAAACGCCGCTACCTGACGTTATTCATGATATTTGTCACGGTAGTGATCTGCTATGTCGATCGCGCCAACCTGGCGGTGGCCTCGGCGCATATTCAGCAAGAGTTCGGCATCAGCAAGGCGCAGATGGGCTATATTTTTTCCGCCTTTGCCTGGACCTACACCCTGTGTCAGATCCCCGGCGGCTGGTTCCTGGATCGCGTCGGCTCCAGGCTGACCTATTTCATCGCCATCATGGGCTGGTCGGTCGCCACGCTGCTGCAGGGGTTCGCCGGCGGGCTGGCGTCGCTGATCGGCCTGCGTGCGGTGACCGGGCTGTTCGAGGCGCCGGCTTTTCCCACCAACAATCGCATCGTCACCAGCTGGTTTCCCGAGCAGGAGCGCGCGTCGGCGGTCGGGTTCTATACTTCGGGGCAGTTTGTCGGGCTGGCGTTTCTCACGCCGTTGCTGATTTGGGTTCAGGAGCTGCTGAGCTGGCACTGGGTATTTATCATCACCGGCGCCGTCGGCATCGTCTGGGCCCTGGTGTGGCGGCGGGTTTACCGGTCGCCGCGCAACAGCAAAGGCGTGAATGCGGCCGAGCTGGCGTATATTCAGGCCGGCGGCGGCATGGTGGACGGCGACGCGGCGGCGGAGAAAAAGCACCGCGTGGCGCTGACCGCCGCCGACTGGAAGCTGGTGTTTCATCGCAAGCTGATCGGGGTTTATCTGGGCCAGTTCGCCATCACTTCGACGCTGTGGTTCTTTCTTACCTGGTTCCCGAACTATCTGACGCAGGAAAAGCATATCGCCGCGCTGACCGCCGGTTTCATGACCACGGTGCCGTTCCTGGCGGCGTTCTTTGGCGTGCTGTTGTCCGGTTTTGTCGCCGATCGGCTGCTGCGCAGCGGCCGATCCATCGGCTTCGCGCGCAAAACGCCGATCGTCTGCGGGTTGCTGCTTTCCACCTGCATCATGGGGGCTAATTACACCGACGATCCGCTGTGGATTATGGCGCTGATGGCGTTGGCGTTCTTCGGTAACGGCTTCGCCTCCATTACCTGGTCGCTGGTTTCATCGCTGGCGCCGACCCGCTTGATTGGCCTTACCGGCGGGGTGTTCAACTTCGTCGGCGGGCTGGGCGGCATCACGGTGCCGCTGGTGGTGGGCTATCTGGCGCAGGATTACGGCTTTGCGCCCTCGTTGATCTACATCGCCGCGGTGGCGCTGATTGGCGCGCTGTCGTATCTGCTGCTGGTCGGCGATGTGAAACGCGTCGGCTGATCCGGTAAGATGGCGGCTCAGTGCCAGCATGCGCAGGGGAGCCGCCATGAGCCATCGGGAAAAACAGCTGACTTTCGACCCACGGGGACATCAGTTAACCAACATCAACGTCTGGACGCCGGACAGCCGGTGGCTGGCCTACGACGTGCGGCCCGCCGGCGTCTCCTTCACCGGCCTGAGCATTGAACGGGTCAACGTCGCCAGCGGCGACGTTGAGGTGGTGTACCGCGCCCAGCACGGCGCTCACGTCGGCGTGGTCACCGTCAGCCCCGATGCGCCGGCCCGCTACGCCTTTATCCACGGCCCTGAACATCCGGACAGCGCCTGGCATTACGATTTTCACCATCGTCGCGGGGTGATCGTCAGCGAACCCGATCGCGAACTGGCCATCACCCTCGATGCGCTGGACATTACCGCGCCTTACACCCCCGGCGCGCTGCGCGGCGGCAGCCATGTGCACGTGTTCAGCCCGGACGGCAGCCGGCTCAGCTTTACCTATAACGATCACGTGATGCATGAGCGCGATCCGGCGCTGGATCTGCGCAACGTCGGCGTAGCCGTGCCGCTGCAGGGCGTGAACCCGCCAAAACAGCATCCGCGTGAATATGACGGCAGCCATTACTGCGTGCTGGTCAGCGAGACTACGCCGCAGCCGCAGCCGGGCAGCGATCAGATCACCCGTGCCTATGAAGAAGGCTGGATTGGCGGCAATGGCTACCTGAAGCCCGACGGCCAGCGGCAGCGCTGGGCGCTGGCGTTTATTGGCGATACGCTGTCCGCCGCCGGCGAGAAGCTGCCGGAGGTGTTTATTGTCGATTTGCCGCACCACGACGCCGACTACGCCAAAGCGGGCGCGCGGCCGATTCAGGGCACCGAGGACGCCTTGCCGGCGCCGCCGCGCGGCGTGAGCCAGCGGCGGTTGACCTTTACCGGCGGGCGGCGTTATCCCGGCGTCGCCACCGCACCGCGCCATTGGCTGCGCAGCTCGCCGGACGGCAGCCGGATAGCCTTCCTGATGAAAGACGACAACGGCGTGGTGCAACTGTGGACGGTGTCGCCGAACGGCGGCGAACCGCATCAGGTGACGCACGGCGAGCATGGCGTGCAGTCGGCGTTCAGCTGGCACCCGCAGGGCGACAGGGTGGCGCTGGTGTGCGATAACAGCGTGATGCTGTGCGACATCGCCGGCGGCCGCATGCGGCGTTTGACGCAGCGCAGCGCCCAGCCGCCGTCGGGCGACGCGGTGGTGTTTTCACCCGACGGTAAAAAAGTGGCGTTTATGCGTGAAGTCGGCGGGTTCAGCCAGATTTTTGTCGCGCAAGCCTAAGCGTTGCGGCGGCCGGCGCAGCGCCCGCCGCGAGAATTAATGAGGGGTGGTATCGGCGCCCTGGCCCGGGTTGCCGGTGGCCGCCAGGTTTTGCTCTTCGCCGCGCAGGATGCGCGCTTTCGGTGAGTCTGCGGTGCCGTCGCTGCCGGAACGCAGGTAGTCGTAAGGCAACAGCACGGTATCCACCACCGCCGAGAACGGCAGGTCCAACGCCACCAGCGGCATCATCGCCCAGCTGGTATTGTCGTCTTTCAGCATGTCTACGCTGGCGCGGGTGCCGGGATAGTAGCCCTGATTCGGGCCGGTATGACTCATCACGCTGGAGCAACCGCTGGTCGCCAACAGCATGCAGCTGGTCGCTATCACTTTTATCGTTGTCATTGATCCATCCTGCAGGGTTGCTGTGCCCCTAAAATTTCCTGATTTATAACATCCCGTCGATGTTTTAAAAGAAGCAAAGTCCCGCTCTGTGGCGGTTCTCTCACTTTAGTGTAAGTGATAAAAAAACATTCGCAGCACAGATTGTCAATTTTTTGCCTGCCGCCGGCTTGAAATGACGAAGCTGACCCCCATTTTGTTAGCAAGGCCGAATTAAGAATTTGCCGTAAGGGAATTCTGGCCAATTAGCCTGTCCGGAGTGGAAGGCTTATTTATGTAAACCTCGCTGAAGTGCCTTAGGAGGCTGTTTTATGCGCAACTTTGATCTTTCCCCGCTATACCGTTCCGCGATCGGTTTTGACCGCCTGTTCAATGCGCTGGAGGCGGGACAAAGCCAGGGTAATGGCGGCTATCCGCCTTATAACGTCGAGCTGGTGGATGAAAACCATTATCGCATCGCCATCGCGGTGGCCGGGTTTGCCGAGCAGGAGCTGGAGATCACCACGCAGGACAATCTGCTGATTGTACGCGGCGCCCATAATCACGAACCGGCAGAAAAAACCTACCTGTATCAAGGTATTGCCGAGAGAAACTTCGAGCGTAAATTCCAGCTGGCCGAGCATATTCACATTAAGGGCGCCAAACTGGAAAACGGCCTGCTGTATATTGATCTGCAGCGTATCGTGCCGGAAACATTAAAACCGCGTCGCATCGAAATTAAATAATTCTTCTTTCACCGGCGCCATGCCGCGTCGGTGAATATGCAATAGCTATCGGCCCGCCGACAGGGGGCTGAATAAACACATCTCGCTTAAATAGAAGGAGTTGTCCCTATGCGTAATTACGATTTATCCCCGCTTCTGCGTCAATGGATTGGTTTTGATAAACTGGCCAGCTCAATGGGGGCCAGGAGCCTCAGGGATTCCCGCCCTACAATATTGAGAAAAGCGACGACAACCATTATCGCATTTCCCTGGCGCTGGCCGGTTTCCGGCAGAGTGAGCTGGATATCGAAGTGGAAGGCCCGCGCCTGAGCGTCAGCGGCAAGCCGACTCCGCCGGAAAAGCAGGTCGAGTACCTGCATCAGGGGCTGGTGTGCAAAGAGTTCCAGCTGACGTTTACCCTGGCGGAACACCTGCAGGTTGCCGAGGCCAAATTCGAAAATGGCCTGCTGCATATCGATCTGGTGCGTCAGGTGCCGGAAGCGTTGCAGCCGCAGCGCATCGCCATCGGCAGCACGCCGGAGCTGGAAGCCAAATAACCGTCTGAAAAACGGCGATAATGATACGGGGGAGGTCCAGCGGGATCTCCCCCGTTGCGTTCTGTGGCGTACCCCACATTCCCCCCGCATCGCGAGTGTCATAATCCCTTTAAAATGTGTGCCTTTGGCCGCGCGCCGGATGTTCAACTTTGGCAAGGATGTGAGCTATGAGCGATATCGCCCTGACCGTCAGCATGTTGGCGCTGGTGGCCGTTCTCGGGCTGTGGATGGGCAATTGGAAAGTGTATGGGGTTGGGCTGGGTATCGGCGGCGTGCTGTTCGGCGGCATTATCGTCGGGCACTTCGCGCAAATGGGGCAGATCGACCTGAACGGCGATATGCTGCATTTTATCCAGGAGTTTGGCCTGATCCTGTTCGTTTATACCATTGGCATTCAGGTCGGCCCGGGTTTCTTCTCGTCCCTGCGGGTATCCGGCCTGCGGCTCAACGGCTTCGCGATTTTGCTGGTGCTGGCCGGCGGCCTGGTGGCGGCGGCGGTGCACAAGCTGTTCGAGGTGCCGCTGCCGATCGTTCTTGGCGTGTTCTCCGGCGCGGTCACCAATACCCCGGCGCTTGGCGCGGGCCAGCAAATCCTCACCGATCTCGGCTCGGACCCGTCATTGGTCGACGGTATGGGGATGGGTTACGCCATGGCTTACCCGTTCGGCATCTGCGGCATCCTGCTGGTGATGTGGCTGATTCGCCTGTTTTTCCGCATCAATATCGAGCGCGAGGCGCAGGCGTTTGACAGCGGCCCGGGGAGCCGGCGCGAGCTGCTGCACGCCATGAACGTGGCGGTGCGCAATCCTAACCTGCAGGGCATGGCGATCAAGAACGTGCCGCTGCTCAACGGCGAGGACATCATCTGTTCCCGGCTGAAGCGCGGCGAGCTGCTGATGGTGCCGGCGCCGCTTGAGCGGCTGGAGCTCGGCGATTACCTGCATCTGGTGGGCAAACGCGAGAGTCTGGAAAACGCCCGGTTGGTGATCGGCGAAGAGGTGGACGCTTCGCTGTCGACGCGCGGCACCGCGCTGCAGGTGGTGAGGGCGGTGGTGACCAACGAAAGGGTGCTGGGCAGCAAAATCCGCGATCTGAACCTGAAACAAAAATATGACGTGGTGATCTCGCGCCTCAATCGCTCGGGGGTCGAGCTGGTGGCGGGCAGCAACGTCACGCTGCAGTTTGGCGATATCCTCAATCTGGTCGGCCGGCCGGAGGCCATCGACGCGGTGGCGGCGATCGTCGGCAACGCGAAGCAGAAGCTGCAGCAGGTGCAGATGCTGCCGGTGTTCATCGGCATCGGCCTGGGGGTGCTGCTGGGCTCCATTCCGCTGTTCGTGCCCGGTTTCCCGGCGGCGCTGCGCCTGGGCCTGGCCGGCGGGCCGCTGGTGGCGGCGCTGATCCTCGGGCGCATCGGCAGCATCGGCAAGCTGTACTGGTTTATGCCGCCGAGCGCCAACCTGGCGCTGCGCGAACTGGGCATCGTGCTGTTTCTGGCGGTGGTCGGGTTGAAATCGGGCGGTAATTTCGTCGATACCCTGCTGCATGGCGAAGGGCTGGCGTGGATCGGCTATGGCGCGCTGATTACCGCGATCCCGCTGCTTTGCGTCGGCATTCTGGCGCGCACGCTGGGCAAGATGAACTACCTGACGCTCTCCGGCATGCTGGCGGGTTCGATGACCGATCCGCCGGCGTTGGCCTTCGCCAACGGTTTGCACCCCAGCTGCGGCGCCGCTGCGCTGTCCTACGCCACGGTTTATCCGCTGGCGATGTTCCTGCGCATCATGTCGCCGCAGTTGCTGGCGGTGCTGTTCTGGGCGATATGACCGAAGGGCGCGGCGATGCGCCCTTATCCGACGTCAGCCCGCTTCCTGATGCGCGCGCTCGATCTCTTCCGCCAGGACCGCCACCCCGCGTTCGATTTTCTCCGGATCCGGCACATAGTTCATGCGCATGCACTGGTGGGTGTGCGGCCACTCATGCTCCAGCCCCGGGAAGAAGTAGTGCCCCGGCACCATCAGCACGCCGCGCTGCTTCAGGCGCTGATACAGCAGCTCGGTGGTGATCGGCAGATCCTTGAACCACAGCCAGAGGAAAATTGCCCCTTCCGGCTTGTGGATCAGGCAGCGCTCCGGCGAAAGGTAGCGACGGATGATCTCGATGGTGTGCTCGACGCGCTGCTGGTAGAACGGACGGATCACCTCGTTCGACAGGCGCAGCAGATCGCCGCGCTCGATCATTTCGGCCGCCAGCGCCGGCCCCATGCTGCCAGGCGACAGGCTGATGATGCCGTTCATGTTGGTCAGCGCGCTGATGACCTTCTCGTCGGCGATCACGATGCCGCAGCGCGAGCCGGGCAGGCCGAGCTTCGACAGGCTCATGCACAGAATGATGTTCGGGTTCCACAGCGGCGTGGCGTCGCTGAAGATGATGCCGGGGAAGGGCACGCCGTAGGCGTTGTCGATCACCAGCGGAATGCCGCGCTGCTGCGCCAGCAGATCGAGCTTCATCAGCTCTTCGTCGGTAATCACGTTGCCGGTCGGGTTGGTCGGGCGCGACACGCAGATCATGCCGATATCGTCGCCGATATTCAGGTGCTCGAAGTCAACGTGGTATTTGAACTGGCCTTCCGGCAGCAGCTCGATGTTCGGCTTGGCCGAAACGAACAGCCCTTCGTCCAGCCCGGCGTCGGCATAGCCGATGTATTCCGGCGCCAGCGGGAACAGCACGCGGCGGCGCGAACCGTCGGCGTAGCGGCCGGCGAACAGGTTGAACAAGTAGAAAAACGCGCTCTGGCTGCCGTTTGTCAGTGCAATATTCTGTGGAGAGATCTGCCAGCCGAGTTCGTCGCGCAGCAGATTGGCCAAGGCTTTCAGCAGCGCATCCTTGCCCTGCGGGCCGTCGTAGTTGCACAGCGCCTCGGTCAGTTTGCCTTGGTCGAGCAGGTCCTGGCACAGCTGTTTGAAGTAGCTCTCCATCTCGGGGATCTGCGCGGGATTGCCGCCGCCAAGCATGATGGCGCCGGGGGTGCGCAGGCCTTCGTTCAGGTCGTCCATCAAGCGGGTGATGCCCGCGTAACGGGTAAATTTGTCGCCGAAAAGTGAAAAAGTCATAGGTGCAGCAGTATTGTTTTTAGCAGGTAATCGCCCACCATACCGCCAGATAAATCAGGGTGCAATGCGGTTCATAAAACGGCCTTTGGGCATAAACTTCGCCCACAGGCTCATCTCCAGCATATTACGCTGAATTATTATGACCGATCGCCAACCCACACCACCATCACCTTATCCTCGCCGAGCCGGCGGCTGAAGGCGTAGTAGCCGGCGTTTGGCAGCGGCTGCTGCACGCCGGCGCCGATCGCCGGATGGCGGGCGCGGAACTGCCCAAGCCGCTGCCAGTGGGCCAGCAGCGGCGCCTTGTCGCCCTGAAGTTCGCGCCAGTTCATATCGGAACGGGTGCCCTGCAGCGGATCGGAACCGGCCGGGCCCAGCGAGCGGCCGCTTTCATCGCCGTAGTAAATCTGCACCGCGCCCGGCGCCAGCAGCAGCAGATCCGCCGCCCGCCGCTGCAGCGCCAGCGAACCTTTGGCGTCGTCGGCGAAGAACAGCCGGGTGTCGTGCGAGGAGAGATAGCTCAGCACGTTGAACTGCTGCAGCCTGTCGGCCATCTGGCGGTAGGTGGCGTCGATGTCGGCGAAGCAGCCCAGCGCCTGTGACGCCTGGTCCTGAAAATCGAAGTTGATCATCGCGTCGAAGCCGTTCTGGTAATAGTCGCTTTTCATCACGCCGTGCCCCAGGCTTCGCCGGTCATCCAAAACGGCGCATCGTCCAGCGCCTGCTGCGGATTATCGGCTTTCCACGCCGCCAACGCCGCCGTGGCGCGCTGTTTCAGCAGCGCCAGCGTCGGTTTTTCCACATGTTTGGCGGTATCGACGCGAAAACCGTCGATGCCGTAATCGCGCACCCACTGGCTGAGCCAGGTGGTCAGGTAGTCGCGGGTGGCGGCGCCGGGAATGTCCCGTGCGGCGGTGTCGGGTTTGTGGCGATAGAACGGCGGCAGGCCGCTGGCGCCGGGCGCCTCGGTTTTGATGTCCGGCAGAAAGGCCAGCGACAGGGTCAGATCGTCGTAGCCCGGTGAGTCGTAGTCGCCGATATCGGTGCGGATCCAGTTTTTCCCCCACCATGTGCTCCAACCGGCCCGGTCGCTGAAGTTGATGACATCGTTAAAGCTGTGCCAGTTTTGGCCGGGGCCTGGCCGCCAGTCGTTCCAGCGTTTGCCCAGGTTTTTTTCGAGCGCCTCGCCCTTCAGGTACAGCGAACCGAACTGAAACTGCTGCATGTCCGCCAGCGTGGCGTAACCGACGTGATTCACCACCACGTCAAACAGGATGCGGATGCCGCGCCGGTGCGCCTGTTCGACCAGCGTGCGCAGATCCTGTTCGCTGCCCATATTGGCGTCGAGCCGGGTCCAGTCCAGCGCGTAGTAGCCGTGGTAGGCGTAGTGCGGGAAATCGCCTTTGGTGCCGCCGCCGATCCAGCCGTGGATTTGCTCCAGCGGCGAACTGATCCACAGGGCGTTGACGCCGAGCCGCTGCAGGTAATCCAGCTTCTGCGTCAGGCCGGCCAGATCGCCGCCGTGGAAGGTGCCGATCTCCTGCAGGCCGTCGCTGCGGCGGCCGTAGCTGTGATCGTTGGCCGGATTGCCGTTCTCGAAACGATCGGTGAGAACGAAATACACCGTGGCGTTGTGCCAGCTGAAGGCCGCCGGCTCGCTCGCCCCGGTGGATTCCAGCAGCAGCAGCCCGCCGCTGCCCTCGGCCGGCTGCAGGGTGACCTTGCCCCGGCGCACCTGCGCCGTCTGGCCGGAATAGAAGTCGCGCAGCGTTTCGCCTTCGGCGAAGGTGGCGGAGACGTCGAGCGTCACCGGCGCGTCGTCCCAGCGCGGGCAGCGGCGGGTAACGGCGGCCGTGGCGGCCTGCGGCGCGCTCTTCAGGCCGAGCCGCAGCGTCGGCGTGCCGCTGCGGGTATCGATCCGCACCTGGTAGTCGCCGCCGCGGAACAGCCGCCAGTTGACCGGCGGGTTGGCGCCGCAAGGCTGCAGCGACAGGGTTTGGTTCAGCTTCACCGCCGCCGCCGGTTGCCAGCACTGTTGGTCCTGATGCAGCCGCAGCGGCAGCTGCCCTTTGGCCAGCGTGGCCTGGCTGATAAACAGGCCGGGGGCGGTTTCGTCGAAGGGCGGCAAGCCCTGCAGCGTCCAGCCGGCCATCGCTGCCGGCGACAGCAGCATTAACAGGGGTAGGGTCAGGCGTTTCATGGCTCTCCTTACGCGGGGCAGGAAGCGTTTTTATCCCAGGGGAGTCGCCAGTGTGCCGAAAGGAGAGAAAACGGCCTCATCCCGGCGTGAATTTTTAGAGGATGAGGAGGAGGGGGGAGCGTTTTCGGACAGATTCCGCTTGGTTTTATCCGCATCCTGGGTCAGATTGAATTCGTTCAACCGAATCAAGGAGGCGAATGATGACGGATAAAGGATGGCGGGAAGAAATAGTGCAGGCGATTCAGGAGGCGGAGCTGCGGGACTTCGCCGAAGAGCATCAGCTGCAGGCGTTGTTTCATCCGGCGCCGGAAGAAAACCACGGCCGGCTATCCGCAGATAACCGGCCGCGATAGGTTATTTCTGCAACAGCTGCGGGTTGACGCAGTTTTCTTTCACCGTGCCGGTCAGCGCGGCGATCAGATTATCCACCGCGCAGGCGGCCATGCCGTAGCGCGTTTCATGGGTGGCGGAGCCGATATGCGGCAGAGCCACCACGTTCGGCAGCGTCAGCAGCGCCGAAGACGCCGGCAGCGGCTCTTTCTCGAACACATCCAGCCCGGCGGCGTGAATGGTGCCGTTTTTCAGGGCTTCGATCAGCGCTTGCTCATCCACCACCGGGCCGCGGCCGGCGTTGATCAATATGCCGCTCTTTTTCATCTTCGCCAGTTGGTCACGGCCGATCAGGTGGAAGGTCTCGTCGGTCAACGGCAGCGTAATGCAGATGAAGTCGGACTCGGCCAGCAGGGTATCCAGATCGCAACGACGGGCGTTGAAACGCTGCTCGGCTTCCGCGTGGGTGCGGCGGGCGTTGTACAGCACCGGCATGCCGAAACCGAAGTGCGCGCGCTGCGCCAGCGCCAGGCCGATGCGGCCCATGCCCAGGATGCCGATGGTTTTATGGTGCACGTCGACGCCAAACCAATCCGGGCCGATGCTGCCCTGCCATTCGCCGGCTTTCACCCGCTCGGCCACTTCCACTACGCGGCGCGCGGTGGCCAGCACCAGGCTCATGATGGTGTCGGCCACGGTCTCGGTCAGCACGGTTGGCGTGTGCATCAGCAGCACGTTGCGGGCGTTAAGCGCCGCGACGTCGAAGTTGTCGTAGCCGACGGAAATGGTGGAGGCGGCGCGCAGCTTGGGCGCCTGCTGCAGGAAGGCTTCGTCGATTTTACCGCCGGAGCCGATGATGCCCTCGGCCTGCTGCAGCGTCTGGCGCAGCGCGTCGCGGTTTTGCGGGTTCAGCCCGTCGAAGGCGTGCACGGTGAAGTGCTGTTCCAGCCGCTCGCGCAGGTCGGCGGGAAGGCTTTTGTACAATACGATAGAAGGCTTCATCACGAACATCCATTGGGTCACGTTTAACATAGGTATAAATAAAGTATAACCAGATCAAGCCAGTTGCGGCTGAACCTCGTTACGGGCGGGCTTGACCACCAGCGTCAGCACCACCGCCGCCACCAGCGCGATGGCCATAAACATATAGGATGCCGCCGGGCTGCCGGTGGCGCCGTTCAGGTAACCGACGAACCAGGAGCCGAAGAACGAGCCCAGCGCGCCCATGCTGTTGATGAGCGCCATCGCGCCGCCGGCGACGTTTTTCGGCAGCATTTCCGGGATGATGGCGAAGAATGGGCCGTACGGGGCGTACATCGCCGCGCCGGCGACCACCAGCAGGCCGTAGGAGATCCAGAAGTGGTTGGCGCCGACGGCGTAAGAACCGAAGAACGCCAGCGCGCCGATCAGCAGCAGCGGCCAAACGAACAGCTTGCGGTTTTGCATTTTATCGGAGGCCCAGGACACCAGCACCATGGCGATGGTCGCCGCCAGATAAGGCACCGCCGACAGCCAGCCGGCTTCCACCATGCCCATCTGCATGCCGCTGCGCAGGATGGACGGCAGCCACAGCACGAAGCCGTACACGCCGATGCTCCAGGCGAAATACTGCGCGCACAGCAGGATCACGTTGCGCGAGCGGAAGGCTTCGCCGTAGTTGCGTACCGCTTTGATACCCTTCTGTTCTTCATCCAGTTGACGCTGCAGCGCCAGTTTTTCTTCTTCGTTCAACCATTTGGCCTGCGCCGGCTTGTCTTTCGCCAGTACCCACCAGCAGAAGGCCCAGATCACCGCCGGAATGCCTTCGATGATAAACATTTCACGCCAGCCGAAGGCGTGGATCAGGTAGCCGGACACCACCGACATCCACAGCACCGTCACCGGGTTGCCGAGGATCAGGAAGGTGTTGGCGCGCGAGCGTTCCGACTTGGTGAACCAGTTGCTGATGTAAATCAGCATCGCCGGCATCACCGCGGCTTCCACCACGCCGAGAATGAAACGGATGGCGGCCAGCATCGGGATATTGCTCACTACGCCGGTCAGCGAGGCGCAGCCGCCCCACAGGATCAGACACCAGAAGATCAGTTTTTTTACGCTGCGACGCTCGGCGTAGATGGCGCCGGGGATCTGGAAGAAGAAATAGCCGAGGAAAAACAGCGCCCCCAGCAGCGAGGACATGCCCTTGGTAATGCCCAAATCGTCGTTGATGCCGGCAGCCGAGGCAAAGCTGAAGTTGGCGCGATCGAGATAGGCCAGGCTGTAGGTGATAAACACGATGGGCATGATGTACCACCAGCGTTTGGCGGCGATAGTCGCTTTGTTCATGTTCGGGTTCCTCAGTGGTGTTGCATACCCTTCGCCTTTCGCGCCGCAACGTGAAAATCGTTGGGTATAGATGCTCTCCCGGCGGTCTAGTTGTAGGGCTAGAGGCGCGGCCGTGTTGGAGATTGGGTTTAATTGTTTGTATTTATTTTATTTATTCAGCCAATGCCGCGCGGGTCGGCAGCCCTTCGCTGTCGCCGATGGCCTGGATCGCCAGCGAGCCGATTTTGTTGCCGCGTTGCACCGCCTGTTTCAGCGTTTTGCCTTCCAGCAGGGCGCTGAGGGTCCCGACGGCGAAACCGTCTCCCGCACCAACGGTATCCACCACGTTGCTGACTTTGATTGCCGCCACCGCCGCACTGTCGCCGCCGGCGGTTTTAAACCAGGCGCCATCCGGGCCGGTTTTGATGATCACCGCCTGCACGCCGCGCTCCAGATAGAAATCGGCGATGCCTTCCGGCGTCGATTGCCCGGTGAGGATCTGCCCCTCTTTCAGCCCCGGCAGCACCCAGTCGGCGGCGAACGCCAGCTTGTTCAGCTGTTCGATCATCACCTGCTGGCTGGACCACAGCACCGGCCGCAGATTGGGGTCGAAGGAAATGGTTTTGCCCATGGCGCGCATTTCGCGAGCGGCATGGTTGCACAGCTCCAGCGACTGGCCGGACAGCGCCGCCGCCACGCCGCTCAGGTGCAGATGGCGCGCGGAACCGAAGTAATCGCGGTTAAAATCGGCGGTCGACAGATGGCTGGCCGCGGAGCCTTTGCGGAAGTACTCCACATTGGGATCGGTACCATCGATGTTTTTGGATTTGACCTGGAAACCGGTCGGGTAATGGCCATCCACCGTCACCTGCTGATAGTCGATACCTTCTTTTTTCAGCTGTTGCAGGGTAAAGCGGCCAAACGAGTCGTTGCCGACCCGGCTGACCCAGCCGACGTTCAACCCCAGGCGCGCCAGGCCGATCGCCACGTTCAGCTCGGCGCCGGCGATGCGTTTGGTGAAGCTCTCCACGGCCGCCAGGTCGCCGGTTTGCGCCGCCACGAACATCGCCATGGCTTCACCGAGCGTAACTACGTCCAATTGCGCGTCGCGCGCGGTTGTCAGCGTTGTCATCATGTTTACTCCGCGCGCAGAAGGTTAACGTAGTGGCGGGTGACGGCTTCCAGCGAGTCGCCCTGCAGCGGGAATTCGATACCGCGCGGCGCATCCTGCGGCAGACGGGCCAGCAGGGTACGCCAGCTGCCGTCGGTGTCGTCCAGCGCGATGGCGCGCCAGCCGCGCGGGCCTTGGGTGGCGGCTTTGACGTGCACATAGCTGACGTGGCGCGCCAGGCGGTCGGCGGCGGCGAAGGCGTCTTGCCCCACCCAGTGCCAGTTGGCCATGTCGAAGGTCATGCTGACCGGCAGATGGTTATCTTCCGCCGCGTGGAAGAAGGCGTTCAGCAGCGACAGAATGCCGCAGTCCGGGGTCTGGTCGTTTTCCACCACCAGTTTGACCGGATGTTGCTCCAGCGCCACCTTCAGCTCGGTGAAATCAAAGCCCGGCTGGTAGTGGCCCAGCGAGAGCTTCAGCTGGCGCGCGTTGAGCGCCTGGGCCTCCGCCAGCAGCGCCGGCAGGTTGGGATTCAGCGCGTGTTCTGGGGTGAACAGCGCCTCAGGCGCGGAATAGACCGCGAACAGCCGTTGGCGCTCAATCTCCAGCGCCAGCGCCGGCAGGCTGTCCAGCTCTTGAGGGGCGAACAGTTCGCGGCGGATCTCCACGCCGTCGGCGCCCGCACCGGCGATGATCGGCAACAGTGCGGCCTGGCCGCCGTGCTGTTGAACGGTATCGGTGCCGTATGCGCCGGTCACCACGATAATTTCTTTTTTCATTTTGGCTCCTGAGGTGGCGTTGTTCCCACCAATGCTGTTACCAGCACGTTAAATGGAACCGGTTCCAAGCGAAAGCGACAGAATGTAAAAATATGATCGCAATCACGAAGCTGCGCAAAAAACAGTCGCGAAAGAGGCGAGGGGAGCGTAAAGCGGGGTGCGCTGCGCGCCCCGTAGAGCGGATTAGCGGGTGGTGGAGCCGCGCACGATCAGTTCGCCGGAGAACATCCGTTCGCCGATCGGCGCATCGAGCCCCTGAATGCGCTGCACCAGCTGTTCCAGCGCCGCATGGCCCATTCGGTAGGTCGGCTGTTTCAGCGTGGTGATGCCGACGCCCGCCAGCTCGGCCCATTCCAGCTCGTCGAAGCCCAACAGGCCGATATCGCTGCCCCATTGAATGCCCAGCCGGCGCATGGCGCGCGCCACCTGCAGCGTCAGCGCGCCGTTGGCCGAGATCACCGCCTTGCGCATGCCGCGATGGCCGTCGTTGAAGTGCTTCAGCACCTGTTCCAGCTGTTGCTGGTCATTCAGCGGGGTTTCCGCCCGCTCTGCCAGCAGATCGGCATGCTGCGCCATGGTTTGATTGAAGGCGTGCAGCCGCTCCAGCCGGGTGTTGACCGTGCCGATCGGTTCGCTGAGGAACAGAATGGCTTCAAAACCCTGTTGCAGCAGGTGTTCGGTGGCGGTGGTCGCCGCTTCGTGGTTGTTCAGGCCCACCACGTCGCAGTCGAAATCGGGGATTTTGCGGTCGATCAACACCATTGGCAGCATCGACTGTTGCAGCGTCGACAGCGCTTCTTCACGCATGCCGACCGCGTTGACCACGATGCCCTCCACCCGGTAGCTGCTGAGCAACTGCAGGTAGTGCTGTTCCTGATTGACCTCGTTGTTGGTGTTGCACACCAGCAGGGTAAAGCCGTGTTGGCGGCAGGCGGCTTCGATGCCGCGCATGACGTCGACCGAATAGGGGTTGGTGATGTCGGCGAGGATCAGACCGATCAGGCGCGTTTGGCCGCCCTTCAGGCTGCGGGCCATCTGGCTTGGCCGGTAATCGAGCTGTTGGATCGCCTGCTCGATGCGCCGTTTGAGATCGTCAGAAAGCAGATGCTGCTCACCATTCAGATAGCGCGACACGCTGGTTTTGCCGGTTTTGGCGGTTTTTGCCACATCGCTGATGGTGGCGCGCCCCGAAGCGCGCATTGCCTTCACACTGCTCACAGCCGATCTCCCCTGCGGTTAATTGCCAAGGAGACTATCACACCCGATGCGCAGCCGGGAATGTTGAATGGCGGGGAAGAGGGAAACGGCGGGGCGGAGCGCCCCGCGCGGGATTACTGCAGCGGGCTGAGGGTGATCTCGACGCGGCGGTTCTGCGCCTTGCCTTCCGCCGTGCTGTTGGAGGCGATCGGATTGTCCGGGCCGGCGCCGGTGGTGCGAATGCGGTTCGCCGCCACGCCCTGGGTGATCAGCGCGCTGGCGACGCCGTCGGCGCGTTGCTGCGACAGATTCATGTTGAGCGAACGGGAACCGGTGCTGTCGGTATAGCCGACAACGTTAACCGCCGTTTTCGGGTATTCCTTCAGCACCATGGCGACGCCGGTCAGGGTGTTGGCGCCTGCCGGTTTCAGGGTGGCGCTGCTGCTGTCGAAGGTCACGTTGTTCGGCATATTCAGCACGATGTTGTCACCCTGGCGAGTGACGCTGACGCCGGTGCCTTTCATCTTGTCGCGCAGCTTGGCTTCCTGCACGTCCATGTAATAGCCCGCGCCGCCGCCCAGCGCCGCACCGGCGGCCGCGCCGATCAGCGCGCCTTTGCCGCGGTCTTTTTTGGATGAGGACAGCACGCCTACGCCGGCGCCCAGCGCCGCGCCGAGGCCGGCGCCGATGCCGGATTTACCGGCTTCTGATTCGCCGGTGTACGGGTTGGTGGTACAGGCCGACAGCGTGAGCGCCATGCTCACCGCGCCGGCAATAATCGCAATGCGTTTTTTCATGTTTTTTTCCTTAATGGCATCAGAATCTGTGTGCGTCAATCCAGGCGGGGACGCTAAAAATCGGTAGCGCAACGGAAACGCCCGCCGCGCCGCGCTACTATGACGCGTTTTAACCCCGGCAGTTCCGGAGAAAAACGTGACAAATTATAAGCGCATAGCAGCAGGAACCCGTTATGCGGCAAAACGCGGGGCAATGCCATGCAGTGGATTCTGAATTGCGCGCATCCGCGAGCCGGATGCGCCATTTTTAACCGTAAGGCGCGCCGTTTTCGGCCGATGACCAGTTCATGATCAGCGTATAGGCCCGGGTTTCCTCGTTGAACAGCCGCTGCGTCGGCCGGAAACCCCGCTTGTGGTAGAAGGCGCAGGCGCGCAGGTTCTGCTGGTACACCTCCAGGCTCAGCCGGCGGTAGCGCCGTTGCACCTGCGTCATCAGCGCCGCAGCGACGCCGCGCCCATGAAACCGGCGATCGACGAACAGCGCGCCGATAAACTGCTCATCCAGCACGCTGATGAAGCCGACGATCTCGCCATCCTGACAATAAGCCCAGCTTTGCGCCCGCGGCAGGTAGTTTTCCCGCACCAGCGCGGCGCTTTGCCGCCAGTAATCCTCGGCCACGAACGGGTGCGCGGCGATGGTGCTGGGCAGCCACAGCGCCATCAGCCGTTCCAGATCGGCCGGGCCGCAGGGGCGGATCAGTGCGGCTTTGGGTAGCAGATGCAGCCTGTCAGATGATCGTTCACCAGGCCGCTGGCCTGCATGAAGGCGTAGCAGATGGTGGAACCGATAAATTTGAAGCCGCGCTTTTTCAGCGCCTTGGACATGGCGTCCGACAGCTCGGTCTTGGCCGGCACCTGATTCAGCGCCTGCCAGCCATTGAGCTGCGGCTGGCCGCCGACGAATTGCCAGATGAAGGTGACGAAATCCTCGCCGGCCGCCTCCATCGCCAGATAGGCTCGGGCGTTGGTGATGATGGCTTCTATTTTGCCGCGGTGGCGGATGATGCCGCTGTCCTGCAGCAGCCTTTCCACGTCCTGTTCGTTCATGGCGGCCACCCGTTGCGGGTCGAAATCGTGGAAGGCGCGGCGATAGTTTTCGCGTTTTTTCAGCACGGTGATCCAGGATAAGCCGGCCTGCTGCCCTTCGAGACACAGCATTTCAAACAGCTCGCGCGCATCGGTGGTCGGCGCCCCCCATTCCTTGTCGTGATACGCGAGATACAACGGATCTGCCGTCACCCAACCGCAACGTTCATCTGCCATAATGATTATCCCTGTGCTGTGTTTATTTACAGTAATCATCGCCCGAAGCGGCGCACTTGGCAAGCCTCTGATTGTTTTATCATCACCCGGCTTGACGTGGCGAAAAAGCCGGCAATATTTACTAGATGGCCGACGTGAAAACAGGCCAATGATAAAAACGCGATTTCCTTCATTTGCTGGCTCTCAGGAGTCGATTCATGCCTCTAAAAATAACTCGCATGCCCCGCCCGGCGGCGCTTGCAGTGGCAATATTCTGCTATATGACGACCCCGGCTCAGGCTTACGATCGGATTTACGTATTTGGCGATAGCCTGAGCGACACCGGCAACAACGGCCGGTTTACCTATGACGGCAACCGGCACCTGCTGTACGACGAGGCGTTGGCGCAGCGCATTGGCGCCGCGCTGCTGGCGTCGGACAACGGCGGCGACAACTATGCCGCAGGCGGCGGCGTGGCGGTGCCTGCGCTGAACCCGGCCGACAACACTCAGGATCAGCTGCAGAGCTATCTCAAGCGGGTCGATGGCCGGGCCGACGGCGACGGTCTGTATGTTCACTGGATCGGCGGCAACGATCTGGCGGCGGCGGCGTTAAACCCGACAACCGCGCCCGGCGTCGCTTATAACAGCGCGGCGGCGGCGGCGGCGCAGGTCCATTCCCTGCTGAATGCCGGCGCCGGCACGGTGATCGTGCCCACGGTGCCGAATATCGGCTCCACGCCGCAGCTGATGGAGTTGATTATCCAGCAGGCGCTGCCGCCGGTGCAGGGCGCCGCGATCCAGGCGGCTTACGCCACCCTCAATTCGCTGACCACTCCGGACAACGCTTCACGCACCCGGGCGATCCATGACGCGCTGGCCGCCGCCGCGAAGCAGGGCAGCGCCGTTCCGCAGGTGCAGCAGGCGATCGCCGCCCAGCTGATCGCCGCCTACGACGGCCTGAGCGCCCAGGCCGCCCAGCTGACCGATTTCTATAACCAGAGCGAGGACCGCCTGCTGGCGCAGGGCGGCGGCAATATCGTGCGGGTTGACGTCAATAAACTGTTCGGCGAGGCGATCGCCAATCCGGCGCAGTTCGGCTTCGCCAACACCGCGGGGATGGCCTGCCCGGCCGGCGTTTCCTCGGCGGTATGCCGTTCCGCCATGCCGGGCTTCGACGCTGCCCAGTCCTACCTGTTCTCCGACCATTTTCACCCCAGCCCGCAGGCGCACTTGCTGATCGCCGATTATATTCAGGCGGTACTGGACGGCCCGGCACAGGTGGTGGCGCTGAACCAGGCGACGGCGGCGTTGGCGCGCGACAGCCGCGCCACGCTCGACAGCCGTTTCCAGCAGCTGCGCAACGGCGATAATCCGCAGGGATCGCTGGGCGTATTCGGCGGCTATGCCGGCCAGCATTATGACTACTCCGCCAACCTGGCGGCGGGCGACGGCAATGCCACCACCCATAATTTGACGGTGGGGGTGGATTATCAGCTGACCGACGGTTGGCTGATCGGCGCGCTGATTTCCGGTTCCAACGACGATCAGCAACCCTCCAGCCGTTATGACTATAAGGCGCGGGGCTTGCTGTTTTCGGCGTTTACTTCGCTGGCGATCTTTGAGCAGGGGTGGGTGAACGCCGATCTGCATTATGCGGCGATGGACTATGACGATATCCGCCGCAGCGTGCAGCTTGGGCCGCTGACCCGCACCGAGACCGGCAGCACGGACGGCAAGCAGTGGGGCGCGCGCGTCACTGCCGGTTATGATTTCCCGATCGCCGACTTCCTGACCACCGGGCCGATGGCGCAGTTCGCCTGGGACTACAGCCGCGTTGCCGGCTACGGCGAAGACGGCAATGACAGCACCGCCATGCGTTTCAACGATCAGACCTATCATTCGCAGATTGGCGCGTTGGGATGGCGGCTGGACACCCGCTTCGGCATGTTTAATCCCTATGCCGAAGTCAGCTATCAGCATCAGTTCGGCGATGAGGTCTACCGCGCCGGCGGCGGTTTGAAATCGACCCAAACTTCCTTCACCCGCGACAGCGCCAGCCAGGACAAGAACTGGGTAGACGTTACCCTGGGGGCCAATATGCCGCTGACCGATCAGGTGGCGGCATTCGCCACGGTATCGCAAACCGGCGGTCTGAGCAGCGGCGAACAGTTTATGTATAACGTCGGCGTCAGCGCGCGTTTCTGAGGCCGGCGGCCGCCTGCAGTCGGGCGATGTGTGGGGGCGTCGGGGGGCGGTTCAGGGCGAAGGTACGGCTAAAACTGTACTTTAGTACAACTATCATTGGGGGAGGAAAGTCATTATTGTTATTGCATAACAACAAGGTAGTAGTAGGTACAAAAAAAAACTGATCCGGTTAAGGATCAGGTAGCCACTTGGCCAACACCAGGGAAAATTTTACTTATTATTGTATAACCAAATATTCACTGTCAATTTCTTTCTCCAGTGGCGCCGCAGTCACTGGCGCGTAGCCCGTTGTCGGCTGCCCGCCAACACCTCTCTTTTTTAAATTCGCGCCTTATATTGTTTGTTTAATGATGCGCAATTGTGATTGTTTTGTTCATGATGTGTTAATTTAATGTCGCCAATGCGCGCCGCACCAGCCGTTCTTGTATTATGATCCTGGCCGATAAATGAAAGATTCCCGTTATTCATCCTGAACGCGCGCCGTTAATTATTGATGTTTTATATTTTAATATTCCTCAATAATATAAGGTTATTGGGATTTTAATAGGGTTATGCTCGAGAATAACTCTATGTTATACTTCGACGGCTATTTGTGTTTTGGTTTTTATTTTAAAGAGGGTTGATGCGTGTCTAATTTATTTTTCAATGATGAAAACATTAATGCCTCGATAAAAAAACATCTGGAAGCAACGCTAAGCGAATACAAAAACATCAAGTACGCTTATGCGATAATGAATAAAAGAAATCCGGCGAATTTTTCTATCATATCAAACAGAACGGAATGGTTTGAGTTTTATATTAAAAACAACTATCAATTTATCGATCCGGTGCTGATTACGGCCTCGCACAGGATAACTCCGTTCACCTGGGATAAAGATCTGAAGATCGGTTCGGGGCTCAAGTTGCCGAAAATATTTGATATGGGCAAGAATTACAATGTGATAAATGGATATACCTTCGTGCTGCACGATCACAACCATAATCTGGTGGTGCTTTCCATTATGCTGGATAAACATTGCGATGATGATATAGAAGAACAGCTCGAAAAGAACAAAGACAAAATTCAGATGTTATTGATTACCACGCATGAAGAGCTGACGGCGAATTATCAGAACGTGAATACCCCCGCAGATTTTGAAAGAATGAACCAGCGGGAGTTTTTTTCAAAACGAGAGAACGAGATTATTTACTGGGCAAGCGTGGGGAAATCCTACCAGGAAATCGCGCTTATCCTGGGGATAAAACTTACCACAGTAAAATATCACATTGGCAATGCGGTCAAAAAGCTGGGCGTCACCAATGCCAAACATGCCATCAGGCTGGGGGTTGAGCTACAGCTGATCCGCCCGCTTCCCGCCGACGGGGAATGATAACGGCCATGAGCCCGCAGCGTTGTCCGGCAGCGGGGTTTGCTGGGCGATGCGTGCGATCAGCCGCTGCTGGTTGTCGTCATCTACCGGCATATAGACCAGATAAATATTTTGATTTTTCTCGGAGCACCCGGTTTCCACCACCGAGATCTGCCAGCCTGAACGTTGGAAAATAACCAGCATAGGGTGGCTGATGATGGCGTAAATGCCTTGATAACCAAAGTTTCTGGCATAGTTGATCATGGACAGGAAAAGTATCGAACTGATCGGCTGCCGGCGGAGCTCCAGCGCACGTACGCGTTCTTTATCAATAAACAACCGGCTGGCTTCAACATAATTCCCTTCGGGCAGGCTGATATTATTAAAGTATTCGTTGAACTCCCCGCAGGTGATCATATTGGGGTTCTTGGTTTCGATAAAACGCAAGCTGCAAATGACCTGGTCTTTATAGGTGCCGAAAACATAGGTGGTGTGACGATCGTCGTAGGCGTCAAACTCCATGTTGTTTTCACAATTTACGATCCAGTCGAGACGATCTTTAAACGTTTTCTTTCTAAGAGAGAATAACTCTCTCGACCTATTATCAGACAGCAGATTATAGCCTACGTCAAAGATCTCTATCATTTTAACTACTTTCCCTAATTGAATTTAATTTTTTAATCGCCAGGCAACCACAATTATTTATCCTAACAGAGTCACTATGGCAAGTAAATTTTAGCCGGCGGCGGTATGGCCATGATAAACGCATCATATAACACTGAGTTATAGTTTTTTTCATTCTATTTACTTGCGTGGAGGTTTTTCAACACCGGCGCGGTTATTATTCCCTGCCGGGTGCGTGCCGGGCCCGGCAGGGAATAATTAGCCGTACGGACGGCGTTTCAGAACGGCGCTTGCTGCAGCTTGTTGCTTCCCGGATTGGCCGGCGGCGCCGCCATTTTCCGTTCCGGCTGCAGCAGGGTCATGCACAGCATGCTGCAGAACGAGACGACCGCGGTGGCGAAGAACATCGCGCCGTAGCCATGATGTTGCGCCAGCCAGCCGCTCAGCATCGGGGCGGTAATGGAGGCGATGTTCGCGATCGCCAGCGTCATGCCGCTGTACGCCCCCACCGAGGCTTTGGGCGTGACGTCGATCACCACCGACCAGTAGACGTTATTCACCAACGCATTCAGCGCATTGCCCAGGGTCATCAGCAGAATGATTTCGGTCGGCGAACGCATGAACGGGATCAGCAGGAAGCAGGTGGCGGTCAGCAGCAGCGTCAGCGCGGCAAACAGATTGCGCGCCAGCCGCAGGTTGCCGAAGCGCCGCAGCAGGGCGTCGGCAATGCGCCCCCCCAGCAACACGGTGAAGCAGGCGCCGCTCCAGGGGATCATCGCCACGTACCACAGCGAACGCAGGTCGTAGTTAAAGGTATCCTGCAGGTATTTGGGCCCCCAGGTGACCAGCACAAAGGTCACGTACAGGAAGGAGAAGTAGCCCAGGGCGTTGAACACCAGCGTGCGGTTGGTGAAGAACGCCCACCACGGCAGGCGCGCTTGCGCGGTGTCGGTTTCCTGATCGGCGCCAATCGCCGCCAGTTCGACGGCGTTGACCTGCGGGTGCTGCTGCGGCGCGTCGGTGAAGTAGCGGGCGAACAGCAGGATGGCGAGCAGCGAGAACAGCCCCAGCAGGATAAACATGCTGCGCCAGTCGTCGGTCAGCAGCAGCAGGCCGACCGCCAGCGGCGCGGTCAGCAGCGAACCGACCTGGGTGCTGAGCAGGCCAATCCCCAGCGCGAAGCCCCGCTCCTTGCGCGGCGCCCAGTGGGCGATGGTCTTGTTCATCAGCGCATAGGCCGGCCCCTCGGCGAAGCCGAACATGATGCGCAGCGCGGCGAAGCCCATGATCGCCGAGCCGCCGAACAGCGCCACCCCGAGCTCACCGGCCCAGGCGGTGGCGATCTCCAGCAGCGACCACAGGGCGCCGGCCAGCAGCCAGACTTTTTTGGTGCCGATGCGGTCGGCCAGGAAACCGCCGCACAGCGAACCGAACAGATAGCCGAAGCCGAAATAGCCCAATACGGCGCCCAGCTGCGCCTTGTTGAAGTTGAACTCGCGAGAGATATCGTTGGCGGCGAAAGACAGCGCGCCGCGGTCGACGTAATTGATCAGCGCAATAAAGAACACCATGGCGAAAATGCGGTAACGATAACGGCTGTCGGTCAGGGCGTGGGTCATCAGCGAACCTCCTGGCATGTTGGATATCAGGAAGCAGCAAGATCGGTGCCAGCGGCGTTTTTGCGCCGGCGGCGGCGAGCGGCGGCCGCCCGGCGGAAAATGGGCACTCTGCGGGCGCAGTTGCCTCATTAGGGTGCATGAAAATTCAACGCTTCTCGACCGATTCGCACTTGTTGCCGGATTCAGGCTGTATATCTTACGGTCAACGGGTATACTGGCGCATTCCATCTAAATCCACTTGTATCGCGTGCGAATTCAACATGCAAAAGTTTGATACCAAGACCTTTCAGGGCCTGATCCTGACACTGCAGGACTATTGGGCGCGCCAGGGCTGCACCATCGTTCAACCATTGGACATGGAAGTCGGCGCGGGCACCTCACACCCGATGACCTGCCTGCGCGCACTGGGCCCGGAGCCGATGGCTACCGCCTACGTGCAGCCATCCCGTCGCCCGACCGACGGCCGCTACGGTGAAAACCCGAACCGTCTGCAACACTACTACCAGTTCCAGGTGGTGATTAAGCCATCGCCGGACAACATTCAGGAACTGTACCTGGGCTCGCTGAAAGAGCTGGGTCTGGATCCGACCATTCACGACATCCGCTTCGTTGAAGACAACTGGGAAAACCCGACGCTCGGCGCCTGGGGCCTGGGTTGGGAAGTGTGGCTGAACGGCATGGAAGTGACGCAGTTCACCTACTTCCAGCAGGTCGGCGGCCTGGAGTGCAAGCCGGTGACCGGCGAGATCACCTACGGTCTGGAGCGCCTGGCGATGTACATCCAGGGCGTGGACAGCGTTTACGATCTGGTGTGGAGCGATGGCCCGCTGGGCGTCACCACCTACGGCGACGTGTTCCATCAGAACGAAGTGGAGCAGTCCACCTACAACTTCGAATACGCCGACGTGGATTTCCTGTTCTCCTGCTTCGAGCAGTACGAGAAAGAGGCCCAGTCGCTGCTGGCGCTGGAAAAACCGCTGCCGCTGCCGGCCTACGAACGCATTCTGAAGGCGGGACACACCTTCAACCTGCTGGATGCGCGCAAGGCGATCTCGGTGACCGAGCGCCAGCGCTATATTCTGCGCATCCGCACGCTGACCAAAGCCGTTGCCGAGGCCTACTACGCTTCCCGCGAAGCGCTGGGCTTCCCGATGTGCAAAAAGAACGAGAACTAAGAGGCAGCCATGACTCAACAGACTTTCCTGGTGGAAATCGGCACGGAAGAGCTGCCGCCGAAGGCTCTTCGTTCACTGGCGGAATCCTTTGCCGCCAATTTTACCGCCGAGCTGGATAACGCCAACCTCGAACACGGCGAAGTGAGCTGGTTCGCCGCTCCGCGCCGTCTGGCGCTGAAAGTGGCCAACCTGAGCGCGGCGCAGGCCGATCGCGAAGTTGAAAAACGCGGCCCGGCGATCGCCCAGGCGTTCGACGCCGAAGGCAAACCGAGCAAAGCGGCCGAAGGTTGGGCGCGCGGCTGCGGCATTACCGTCGATCAGGCCGAGCGCCTGGTGACCGACAAGGGCGAGTGGCTGTTATACCGCGCCCACGTCAAGGGCCAGTCTGCGCAGCAACTGCTGGCCGGCATGGTCAGCACTGCGCTGAGCAAGCTGCCGATCCCCAAACTGATGCGCTGGGGCGATTCCGAGGTGCAGTTCGTGCGCCCGGTGCACACCGTGACCCTGCTGCTGGGTTCGGAACTGATCCCGGGCACCGTGCTGGGCATCGAGTCCGCCCGCACCGTACGCGGCCACCGCTTTATGGGCGAAGCCGAGTTCACCCTCGACAACGCCGACCAATACCCGCAGATCCTGCTGGAGCGCGGTAAAGTGGTCGCCGATTACGAAGCCCGCAAGGCGCTGATCAAGCGCGACGCCGAGCTGGCGGCGCAGCAGATTGGCGGCAAGGCCGATCTGAGCGAAAGCCTGCTGGAAGAAGTGGCCTCGCTGGTGGAATGGCCGGTGGTGCTGACCGCGAAGTTCGAAGAGAAATTCCTGGCGGTGCCGGCGGAAGCGCTGGTGTACACCATGAAGGGCGACCAGAAGTATTTCCCGGTGTACGACGCCGCGGGCAAACTGCTGCCGAACTTTATCTTCGTCGCCAACATCGAATCGAAAGATCCGCAGCAAATCATTTCCGGTAACGAGAAGGTGGTGCGTCCGCGCCTGGCCGACGCCGAGTTCTTCTTCAACACCGACCGCAAAAAACGCCTGGAAGACAACCTGCCGCGTCTGGAAACCGTGCTGTTCCAACAGCAGCTGGGCACCCTGCGCGACAAGACCGACCGCATTCAGGCGCTGGCGGGCTGGGTTGCCGGCCAGATCGGCGCCGACGTCAACCACGCTACCCGCGCGGGCCTGCTGTCGAAGTGCGACCTGATGACCAACATGGTGTTCGAGTTCACCGACACCCAGGGCGTGATGGGCATGCACTACGCGCGTCACGACGGCGAAGCGGAAGACGTGGCCGTCGCGCTGAACGAGCAATATCAGCCGCGCTTCGCCGGCGATGCGCTGCCGCAGTCGCTGGTGGCCTGCTCGCTGGCGATCGCCGACAAGATGGACACCCTGGCCGGCATCTTCGGCATCGGGCAGCATCCGAAAGGCGACAAGGACCCGTTCGCGCTGCGTCGCGCCGCGCTCGGCGTGCTGCGCATCATCGTCGAGAAAAACCTGCCGCTGGATCTGCAGACCCTGACCGAAGAGGCCGTGCGCCTGTACGGCAGCAAGCTGACCAACGCCAAGGTGGTCGACGAGGTGGTGGAATTCATGCTGGGCCGCTTCCGCGCCTGGTACCAGGAAGAAGGCCATGCGGTCGACACCATCCAGGCGGTGCTGGCGCGCCGTCCGACCAAACCGGCCGACTTCGACGCGCGCGTCAAAGCCGTCAGCCACTTCCGCACCTTGGACGAAGCGGCGGCGCTGGCCGCTGCCAACAAGCGCGTTTCCAATATTCTGGCCAAGTCGACCGATACGCTGAACGACCGCGTACACGCCTCGGTGCTGAAGGAAGCGGCTGAAATCCAGCTGGCGACGCATCTGGTGGTGCTGCGCGATAAGCTGGAGCCGTATTTCGCCGCGGGCAACTATCAGGATGCGCTGGTGGAGCTGGCTGCGCTGCGCGAGCCGGTGGATGCGTTCTTCGACAACGTCATGGTGATGGCCGAAGACGACGCGGTGCGCGTCAACCGCCTGACGCTGCTGAGCAAGCTGCGCGAGCTGTTCCTGCAGGTGGCGGATATCTCCGTGCTGCAGTAATCGCGGTTCACCCTGAAAAGGCGCCTTTGGGCGCCTTTTTATATCCGCAGGCGCAGCGCGCTGCCGGCAGTCGTCAGGCGGTATTTTTGCAGGCGGCTATTGGGTTTTTCCGGCAGGGTCATTTCGACCCATCCTGCATTGAGAGCCGGTTTCAGATAGCGTTCGCGGAAAGATTTTCTATCCTGCAGCTGCAGCGCAAGCTGTATCGCTTCGCGCGCCATCTCACCTTGTAATACCTCCAGCAGCTCTGCGACTTGGGGGGGTGACTTGGGGGCCAGTGCTCTGCTTAAGCGCCTGCAGAATCATTTCCATCATAAATTCTACAAAGGGGGCGCAGTCGGTTTTTAGCGTGCTGAAGTTTAGTGCCTGGTAGTAGCCGGGTTGGTTGTCGTGCACCAGGCTTTCAACCGGCACGTTGGCGAACAGCGGGTTCCAGCGGGACAGGATCAGCGTTTGCCACAAGCGGCCCATACGGCCGTTTCCATCGGTAAACGGATGAATAAATTCGAATTCATAATGAAATACGCAGCTGGCGATGAGCGCAGGAAGATCGGTTGTCTGTAGCCAGGTTAGCAATTGACGGACTAGCAGCGGCACTCGTTCTGCCGGGGGAGCCATATGAATGACGGTGGTGCCGTTCATGACGCCGAGGCCACCCTGGCGGTAGTGACCGGCGTCCGCCAGCAGGCTACTCATCAGCATGCGGTGCGCGCCGAGTAAATCGTTTTCTCTGTCCGGATGCCAATTACTCAGGTTCGTATAGCAGTGGATGGCATTCATGGCTTCCTGAACCTCGCGCGGCGGTGCAATGATGCGCTTACCGGCAATAATCGCGGTGATTTGCTCTTCGCTCAGCGTATTGCCCTCGATAGCCAGCGAGCCCTGAATGGTGCGAATGCGGTTTATGCGCCTTAGCCGCAACGTGTGCTCTTGTTCCGCTTGCATCGTCAAACGGGCCAACGCGGCCCCTACGTCTGTCGCCAGATGCAGAATGGAGGGGGTGATGGTCAACGGCGGTTGATAAGAGGACATGAGCAAGTTGGCCCGACGATAAACGTTGGAAAAGTGTACCATGCGTACGTGGTACACGCAGTACGCCGTTTTTAACCAGACAATGTTCACCGCAAACGGAATCGCGTATCGGATCGCCGTCAGTTGATCTATTCTTATAGGCGCACGGAGTGCAGAAAAAGGGACGGAGTCCGATGAAAAAGCAGGTTTATAACAGGAGTTATGTCACATGGCGGTAGGGATCCAGAGCAGAGGCTTCGCGCGTTGGTTGGCACCGGTATTGGCATTGTTGGTGGTCATGCAGCTGACCGCCTGCGGCGATAAAGAGCCGGAACAACGCAAGGCATTCATTGATTACTTACAGAACACGGTAATGCGCAGCGGGGCGAGCATACCCACGCTGAGCGAAGATCAGAAACAGAAATTCGGCAACTATGCCGGGGATTACGCCATTCTGGTCGGCTTTTCCCAGCAGTTGTCCAAGTCGGTCGATGCCAGCCTGACGCCGGCGCTGGATCAGATTAACCAGATCCGCACCGCGCAGGACTACATGAGCAAGCGCGACGCGCTGCAGCAATCGGTAGGGGCGTTGAACCTGCTCGGCCAGCAGATCCAGTCGGCCAAATCGCAGGCGGATACCGCCCGGGCGGCGTTGAAGCAGCCGGATGACCTGAAAGCGGTCTATAACCAGGCCTATGACAAAATCGTCACCGGCCCGGCGAATGCGCTGATGCCGGCCATCCCGACCACCGCCGGCTTCGTGCAGGATCTGGTGCAGGTGGGCGATTTCCTGCAGACCCAGGGCAATCAGGTGAGCTTCAACAACAATGGCGTCCAGTTCCGCACCGCCCAACAGGCGACGCAGTACAACACCATGATGTCGAACCTGGTGGCCAAGCAGCAGAATCTGCTGAATGCGCAACGGACCATCCAGAGCGTGATGCAGTAAGCCTTGTTCACTACGCATTAAAGGCCGGCTTGCCGGCCTTTATTATTTCCCCTCAGCGTTTCCAATAGCTTGCTCGCTTCTTGCGCTGCGCTTCTGTACTACACTTCGAGTAATCATTCCGTTTTATCATGTAGTTTTCTTTCATTCATCGCATCGCTATTTCCCGGCGGGATGAATGCTCACAGGGAAGATCGCCGCAGGGCCAGGATTCGGCCCGCGCAGGCAAAATAAATTGTGATGTTTATCACAAAATAAAAACAAACCCGCAATTTAAAAATGAGATATTAGTCACATTATTGTGCGATTTAGGCGCGCTTTATGGTCGTTGTGGCTTTTTTACACGGCATTAGTGTGATCTTAATCACTATAAGTGGCGGTGTTGTGGGGTGTTATACGTGATGTTTGTCACAAAAATTTCGCGAAGTTCGCGTGGTCAATACGGCGTGATAGAGTCCACTGCGCATACAGCGATAAACACGGCTGGATCGTCACAACAATAATCACGCGCTCTATTGTCAGCGCGTAACAATAGGGGTGTGTTTTATGTTTTCACCAGACATCAAGGTTAAAGTGCAAAACTTTGGCCGCTTCCTGAGCAACATGGTGATGCCCAACATTGGCGCCTTTATCGCCTGGGGTATCATAACCGCGTTATTCATTCCTACCGGCTGGCTGCCGAATGAAACCCTGGCCAAGCTGGTCGGCCCGATGATCACCTACCTGCTGCCGTTGCTGATCGGTTATACCGGCGGGCGGCTGGTGGGCGGCGATCGCGGCGGCGTGGTCGGCGCCATCACCACCATGGGCGTGATCGTCGGCGCCGATATGCCGATGTTCCTCGGCGCGATGATCGCCGGCCCGTTGGGCGGCTGGGCCATCAAGCATTTCGACCGCTGGGTGGACGGCAAGATCAAAAGCGGCTTTGAGATGCTGGTGAACAACTTCTCCGCCGGCATCATCGGCATGCTGCTGGCGATCCTGGCCTTCCTGGGCATTGGCCCGCTGGTGGAGGTGCTGTCCAAACTGCTGGCGGCCGGCGTGCACGTCATGGTGGTGAACAACCTGCTGCCGCTGGCGTCGATCTTCGTCGAACCGGCGAAAATCCTGTTCCTGAACAACGCCATCAACCACGGCATCTTCTCGCCGCTGGGCATTCAGCAGGCCACAGAGGCCGGCAAGTCGGTATTCTTCCTGATTGAAGCCAACCCGGGTCCGGGCATGGGCGTGCTGATGGCCTACATGTTCTTTGGCCGCGGCAGCGCCAAGCAGTCTGCGGGCGGTGCGGCGATCATCCACTTCCTTGGCGGCATCCACGAAATTTATTTCCCGTACGTGCTGATGAACCCGCGCCTGCTGCTGGCGGTGATCCTGGGCGGCATGACCGGCGTCTTCACCCTGACGCTGCTGAACGGCGGCCTGGTGTCTCCGGCTTCCCCCGGCTCTATCCTGGCGATTCTGGCGATGACGCCGAAAGGCGCCTACTTCGCCAACATCGCGGCGGTGGTTGCGGCCTTTGCCGTGTCCTTCGTGGTCGCCGCATTCCTGCTGAAAACCTCGAAGGTGAAAGAGGACGACGATCTGGAAGAGGCCACCCGCCGCATGCAGGAAATGAAGTCCCAGTCCAAGGGCGGCGCAGCCGCTCAGGCGGCGGTCGACGGTGACCTGACCACCGTGCGTAAAATCATCGTCGCCTGCGATGCGGGCATGGGCTCCAGCGCCATGGGCGCCGGCGTGCTGCGCAAGAAAGTGAACGATGCCGGGCTGAACAACATTTCGGTGACCAACAGCGCCATCAACAACCTGCCGGACGATGTGGACCTGGTGATCACCCACCGCGATCTGACCGAGCGGGCGATGCGCCATGCGCCGCAGGCGCAGCATATTTCGCTGACCAACTTCCTCGACAGCAAGCTGTACAGCGATCTGGTCGAGCGCCTGGTCGCGGCCAACAAAACCACCGACCACCAGCAGAAGGTGATCGGCGCGCTGGACGACAGCTTCGAAGCCAGCGAGCAGAACCTGTTCAAACTGAGCGAAAGCAACGTGTTCCTCAACCTGCAGGCCAGCGATAAAGAGCAGGCGATCCGCTTCGCCGGCGAGCAGCTGGTGAAGGGCGGCTACGTCGAGCCGGAATACGTCGCGGCGATGCTGGAGCGCGAAAAACTCACCTCCACCTACCTGGGCGAATCGATCGCCGTGCCGCACGGCACCATCGAGGCCAAGGATCGGGTGCTGCGCACCGGCGTGGTGTTCTGCCAGTATCCGCAGGGCGTGCGCTTCGGCGAAGAAGAAGACGAAGTGGCCCGCCTGGTGATCGGCATCGCCGCCCGCAACAACGAGCATATCCAGGTGATCACCAGCCTGACCAATGCGCTGGACGATGAGGACGTCATCGAACGCCTGGCGCACACCACCAGCGTGCAGGAAGTGCTGGAGCTGCTCGGCGGCAAGAAAGCCTGACAACAGAATCATTTTTGGGGTGCAGCTTGCTGCACCCTTCGACATTAGGAAGGTAAGGTTATGAAAGCATTACATTTCGGCGCCGGGAACATCGGCCGCGGTTTTATTGGCAAGCTGTTGGCGGATGCGCATGCCGAACTGACTTTCGCCGACGTCAACCAGGCGGTGCTGGATCAACTGAACAGCCGCAAAAGCTATCAGGTGCGCGTGGTGGGCGAGCAGGAGCAGGTCGAGAGCGTCAATAACGTCAGCGCGGTCAACAGCGGCAGTGAGGAAGCGGTGGATCTGATCGCCGCAGCCGATATCGTCACCACCGCCGTCGGCCCGCAGATCCTCGGCAAAATTGCCGGCGCTATCGCCAGGGGGCTGATCAAACGCCACCGGCAGGGCAACGAGCAGCCGTTGAACATCATCGCCTGCGAGAACATGGTGCGCGGCACCAGCCAGCTGAAGCAGCACGTATTCGACGCGCTGCCGCAGGACGAGCGGGCGTGGGTCGAGCAGCACGTCGGCTTCGTCGACTCCGCGGTGGACCGCATCGTGCCGCCGGCGGAAGCGGGCAGCAGCGATCCGCTGGAAGTGACGGTGGAAACCTTCAGCGAGTGGATCGTCGACCAGACCCAGTTCAAGGGCCAACCGCCGGCCATCGCCGGCATGGAGCTGACCGACAACCTGATGGCGTTCGTCGAGCGCAAGCTGTTTACCCTCAACACCGGCCACGCCATCACCGCCTACCTCGGCCAGCGGGCCGGGCTGCAGACCATCCGCGATGCGATCCTCGATCCGGCCATCCGCCGAGTGGTGAAGGGGGCGATGGAAGAGAGCGGCGCGGTGCTGATCAAACGCTACGGCTTCGACGCCGACAAGCACGCCGCCTACATCAACAAAATCCTCGGCCGCTTTGAAAACCCTTATCTGCACGACGACGTCGAACGCGTGGGCCGCCAGCCGCTGCGCAAGCTGAGCGCCGGCGACCGCCTGATCAAACCGCTGCTGGGCACGCTGGAATATGGCCTGCCACACGCCAATCTGATCCAGGGCATCGCGGCCGCCATGAGCTACCGCAGCGTGCAGGATCCGCAGGCGCAGGAGCTGGTGGAACTGCTGAACCAGCTGGGGCCGAAAGCCGCGCTGGCGCAAATTTCCGGCCTGCCGGCGGAAAGCGAGGTTGTAGAAGAGGCCGTTGCTGTGTATAACGCCATGCACAAGTAGAATCGTGATGATGAACACCCGAGCGCAGCTTGCTGCGCTCCTGCAACCCGAGTTCGGCATCGACGGCCCTCCCCACGCCATTCGAAAAGCGACGATGGAAGAAGCACAGGCATTTGAAAACCAGGTTCTGGAAAAGCTGAACGCAGGCAAGACGGTGCGCAGTTTCCTGATCGCGGCGGTAGAGCTGCTGGCGGAGGCGCTCAACGTGCTGGTGGTGCAGGTATTCCGCAAGGATGACTACGCGGTGAAATATGCCGTCGAGCCGCTGTTGTCCGGCGCCGGGCCGCTGGGCGAACTGTCGGTGCGCCTGAAGCTGATGTACGGGCTGGGGGTGATTTCACGTCATGAGTATGAAGATGCCGAACTGTTGATGGCGCTGCGCGAAGAGCTGAACCACGACGGCACGGAATACCGCTTTGTCGACGACGAAATTCTCGGTCCGTTCGGCGAGCTGCACTGCGTGGCCGCATTGCCGCCGGCGCCGGCTTTCCTGCAGCCCGGCGAAGCGGATGAATCGCTGATCGCCATGCAGCGTCAGCGTTACCAGCAGATGGTGCGTTCCACCATGGTGCTGTCGGTCACCGATTTGATCGCCGGCATCGGCGCCAAACAGCCTTCCCGGCTGTCCCCGCTCGGCCGCGGTTAGGCAAAGGCCGCGCGCCATTCGTCAAACAGCAGCCACAGCGCGGTTGCCGCCATCAATCCCGACATCACGCCGTTAAACAGCCGCAGTTTCCAGCCGACCCGCAGCGCATCGCGCAGGCGGTCGCCCAATATCGCCCAGACCAGCACGCAGGGGATGTTCAACGCGGTGAACGCGGCGATGGTCATCAGCGTATGGCTCAGGCTGGCGCCTTCGCGCGGCGTAAACAGAATAGCCACGTTAATCGCCATCAGCCAGGCCTTGGGATTGACCGCCTGGAACAGCGCGCCATTGAGCAGCCGCATCGGCCGCGCCTGCTGTTTGGCGTCCGGCGAACCGGCGCGAAACAGCTTCCACGACAGCCACAACAGATAGGCGCAGCCGACCACCGCCAGCGGAAAACGTATCGATCCCGCCCAGCTGAGCACCAGCGCCAGCAGGCTGGTGGTCAGCGCCAATTGCACCGCGCAGCCGAGGCTGATGCCGAACAGCATCGGCAGGGTGCGGCGCAGGCCGAAGTTGACGCCGGACGAGGCCAGCAGCAGGTTGTTGGGGCCGGGGGTGATCGACATCACGGTGACGTAACTGACAAAGGCGGAGTCCAGCATGACGGGTTCCTTGCAAGGGCTGAATAACAAGGCATCAGCATAATCTGCCGCGATGAATGGTGACAGAACCACAAATCAGCTATTGTCATGGTTACAGTTGCCTGAAATTCAAACTGTACCCACTGCCTGGAGAGAAACTGTGACCCTGCTCGATGAAACACCGGAAACCCGCTACCTGCAGCTGGCGGATACGCTGGCGGAGGCGATTCGCCGCGGCACGCTGCTGCCCGGCAGCCGTTTGCCTTCGGTGCGGCGCTGCGCGCAGACCCACAGCGTCAGCATCAATACCGTGGTGTCGGCCTACCGCACGCTGGAGGACCGCGGGCTGATCGAAGCGCGGCCGCAGTCGGGCTTCTACGTGCGCAGCACGCTGCCGGCGCTGAAAATGGCCCCTCAGCCCAGCGGGCGCATCGAGCCGCCGGCCGACGACGTGCTGGCGCTGATCGACGCCGTGTTCGCCGCCCAGCAAAACCCGCAGTTCACCAACATTTCGCTGGCTTGCCCGCAGACCGCCGATTTTTATCCCGGCGGCAAGCTGGGGCGCATGCTGTCGTCGCAGCTGCGTCGGCAGCCCAACCTGATCGGCCAATACGCGCTGCCGCCCGGCAGCCTGCGGCTGCGTCAGCAAATAGCCCGCCGCGCGATGACGCTGGGCATGCTGCTGGAGCCCGGGGACATTACCCTGACCCACGGCTGCATGGAGGCGCTGCAGCTGGCGCTGCGGGTGATCACCCGGCCGGGCGATTGCGTCGGGCTGGAGTCGCCGACCTATTTTTACCTGCTGCCGCTGCTGGCCAGCCTGGGGCTGAAGGCGCTGGAGATCCCCACCGACCCGCAGCACGGGCTGTCGCTGGACGCGCTGGAGCTGTTGCTGAATGAAAAACGCCTGAACGCGGTGATCGTCATGCCGACGGTGCAGAACCCGCTGGGCTGCACCATGCCGCCGGCGGCGAAAAAGCGGCTGGCGCGGCTGATGAACGATCACCAGGTGCCTTTAATCGAAGATGGGTTGTACGCCGAGATCCAGTTTGGCGCCGCGCTGTCGCCGGCGGTGAAGTCTTTCGACAGCGATGGCTGGGTGCTGTTCTGCTCCAGCTTCACCAAGACGCTGGCGCCGGATTTCCGCATCGGCTGGATCAGCGGCGGCCGCTTTAACGAGGCGTTGCGCAAGCTGAAGGCGGTTTCGTCGATGTCCGAATCGCAGCTGCTGTCGGAAACGCTGGCCACCTTCCTGGAGAGCGGCGGTTACGATCATCACTTGCGCAACCTGCGCAAGCGCTATGCCGCCCAGGTGGATGAGGCGCGGGCCTTGATCGCCCGGCACTTCCCGCGCGGCACCCGGGCGACGCAGCCGGCGGGCGGCTTCGTGTTTTGGGTGGAGTTTCCGGCCGGGGTCGACAGCGTGGCGCTGTTTCATCAGCTGCTGGAGGAGCAAATCTGCCTGACGCCGGGCACGCTGTATTCGCCCAGCGGCCGTTACCGCAACGCGCTGCGGTTGTCCTGCTGCTACCCGTTCAACGCGCGCTACACCCAGGCGCTGGCCCGCGTCGGCGCCAAAGCCTGCGAGATGAGCGGCCTGCCGCCGGGCATTGCGCAAGACGGGTAACGGCGCGCGCATTTTGCTACAATGTGGGCATCATTGATTAGCGTGCCATATTGAGCACAACAGGCCAGACACCATGAAAGAGAAAGAAAAGGCAGAGATTAAGCGCCTTAGCGACCTGCTGGACGCACTGAACCACAAAGACGCCACCGTGATCCAACAGGGCAACCCTGACCTGATCGCCCAGCACAGCAAAGAGAAAGAGAAGCTGGCGGCGGAAATCGAGCGCCTGAAAGGCGTGCGCGTCGAGAAGCTGAGCGCGGAAGCGCAGAAGCTGAGCCAGCTGCCGTTCAGCCGCGAGATCACCAAGAAAGAGCAGGCCGACATGGGCTCGCTGAAGAAAAGCGTGCGCGGCCTGATCGTGGTGCACCCGATGACCGCGCTGGGCCGTGAGATGGGCCTGAAGGCGGTCACCGGCTACGCCAAGAAAGCGTTCTGATTGCCCGGGCGCCCTGCGGCGCCCGCGATGTTATCCCTTGGTCGTGAAGTACGCCTTGGTTTGATAGGGCACGGTCACCTCTTCCTTGCCCTGCAGTTCCCCTTCCTCCGCCACCAGCTGGCGAACCTGTTCGATCACCCGCTCCTGCTGCGGCTGCGGCAACGCGGCGATAAAGCTGGTGGAGCGCACCCGGTTGTAAATCACATCCTCAACCGCGCCCCGATGGTTGAGCATAAACACCTGCTCCTGCAGCGGTTCGAAACCTTTGAACGGAAACAGTTTGCGCCATTCGCCGGTATAGAAACGCGGCGCGTCGCCCTCGTGGCGGTCGACGATTTGGTTCAGCTTGCGCACCCAGCCGACGCGCGCATCGCGCATGTTCCACACCAGGCCGAGCTTGCCGCCGGGCTTGAGGATGCGCTGAATTTCAGCCAGCGCCCGCGGCGTGGCGAACCAATGGAACGACTGCGCGCACACCACCGCATCGACCGACTCGTCCGGCAGCGGGAGGGATTCGGCGCTGCCCGCCAGCGTTTTCACCTGCGGCAGCGCCGCCGACAGCTTCTCCAGCATTTGCGCCACCGGTTCCACGGCGATCGCCTGCGCGCCGGTTTCCAGCAGGCGCGGGGTGAATTTGCCGGTGCCGGCGCCGAGATCGATAACCGTCATGCCGGCGTGCAGGCCGATGACCTCACGCAGCCAGCCGGCGATTTCCGGCGGGTAGTCCGGCCGGCCTTTCACGTAGCGGTCGGCGTTGGTCTGGTAGCCAACGGCTGCGGCGTGATGAATCGAATGAGAAGGGGTGTTCATGGCTTCTGCTCCTGCCTGAAAGAAGTTGCGCAACGGTATGGTACCCGCCGGTGTTTTTCAGCGCCCCAGCAGGCGGCGGTTATGGTCTTCGAGGCGGCCTTCGTTGATGCGCGTCAGCATGGTTTTGCTCCAGCTGGCCGACAGCCCGGCCACCGTCAGCAGGCGGCGATACTGCTCTTCGTCGAACGGCATGTGCCAGGCGATGCCGATGGCCTCGGCGACCGACAGGTCGCTGCTGCGCGCCGCCAGCTCCAGCGGGCGATCGCCGCTGACCATGCCGGGGGAGACTACGCGGTACAGCCAACCGCAGCGGCCGCTTTGCTGCATCAGCACCGAGATGTCGTCGATAGCGAAATGATAGTTGAGCTTGAAGCACGGGGAGCGCGGCTGGGTGACCTGGATCAGCGCCTCGCCCCAGCGGTAGATATCCCCATGAACACGTTGTGTTCGGTCAGCCCCCGGGTGGAGAGATTCTCGCCGAAGGCCGGCGCGCTGAACAGCTCCGCCTGCGCCGGGAACTGCTCGCGCCAGTGGGCGTAGTGTTCGCGCGGGTAGTGGCACAGCGCGCGGTCCGGCCCGCCGTGGTAGCTTTTCTCCGCCTGCTCGTCGCCTTCCAGGCCGAGCGGCGTGAGCCTGACGGCGCCATCCACCTGACGTTTGGCGATGGCGCTGGGGCGCCCGCCTGCATAGGGTTGGATGCCGCCGATATAAACTTCTGGGTGATGCATATGCGCCTCCGTGTCTCGCGTCGAAGGTTCAGCATAGCCTGAGTTGATCGGCAGGAACAGGATAACCCGCCCGAAAGTAGCCGGGCGGGAGCGGCGTCAGAAAGCGGTCCAGTTGTCTTCCGCGGCAGCCTGGCCGACCGGCTGCTTCACCGTCGGCGCTTTCGGCGCCGGAACTTTGGCGGCAAGCGGCTCGGCCTGTTCCGCCAGGCGGAATACCGAGACGCTCTGCAGCAGCATCTCGGCCTGTTCTTCCAGCGAGTCGGCGGCGGCGGCGGACTCTTCCACCAGCGCGGCGTTTTGCTGGGTGGTGTGGTCCATTTCGACGATAGCCTGGCCAATCTGGGCGATGCCGCGCGTCTGCTCGTCGGAGGCGGCGGCGATTTCGGCCATGATGTCGCGCACGTGGGTCACCGAGCGGACAATCTGCTCCATGGTGCTGCCGGTGTTTTCCACCAGTTCGGTGCCGGTTTGCACTCGGCTGACCGATTCGGCGATCAGCCCTTCGATCTCCTTGGCCGCCTGGGCGCTGCGCTGCGCCAGGTTGCGCACCTCGCTGGCCACCACCGAGAAACCGCGGCCCTGTTCGCCGGCGCGCGCCGCCTCCACCGCGGCGTTGAGCGCCAGAATGTTGGTCTGGAAGGCAATGCCGTTGATCAGGGTGGTAATTTCGGCGATCCGCTGAGAGCTGCTGGAAATGTCGCGCATGGTGCTGACCACGCTCTCCACCAGCTTGCCGCCCTGCTGCGCGGTTTGCGAAGCGTCGGTGGCCAGCTGATTGGCGTGGTGGGCGTTATCGGCGTTCTGTTTCACCGTGGCGGTCAGCTGTTCCATGCTGGCGGCGGTTTCTTCCACCGCGGCCGCCTGCTGCTCGGTGCGTGAAGACAGATCGGTATTGCCGGCGGCGATCTCCGCCGCGGCGGTGGACACCTGGCTGACGCCCATCTGGATCTTCTCGATCATATCGCGCAGGTTCTGGCTCATCGCCGCCACCGCGTTGAGCAACTGGCCGAGTTCGTCGCGGCGGTGGCTGGTCTGCGCCTGGCGCAGGTCGCCGCTGGCGATGCGTTCCGCCATCGCCAGGGTGCTGTGCAGCGGGCGGGTGATTTGCAGCGTGATGCGCCAGGCGATCAGCACCCCGGCGACGATGGCGATCAGGGTGGTGACGCCCATCTGCAGCTGCGCCAGATTGATGTCGCTGTGGGTCTGCGCCAGCTCATCCTGCATAAAGGCGTTGACCAGCGTGCCGATCTGTCGGGCGCTTTCGCCCAGCTGCCGGCTGAGCTGCTGTTCCTGCTGATAGGCCGGCAGGTAGGCGGCGATGCGCTTCTTGTAATCGTCGAGCGCGGTCAGCAGCGGCTGCAGCTGGGGGCGCTGCGCATCGCTAACCCGGCGGCTCAGGGCGCCGGCGGCGTCGCGCGCCTCATCGATGGCGGCCATCAGCGGCGCTTCGGCTTGCTGATCCAGGCTCAGCAGCAGACCGCGCGCGCCGTAGCGCACCTGGGTCAGCTTCTGGTTCAGCTGGATGAACGCCAGCTGCAGATCGCCGTTGGTGAGCTGCCGCTCCAGCTGGCTCAGGCTGGCCTGCACCTCAGACATGTTCCAGCTCTGGCGCACCGCGTCTTTCGCCGCCACCGCCCGCTCGAAGGCGTTTTGCTGCTGCTGATATTCGCCGATCAACGTCACCAGCCGCTGCAGGTCCTTGCGGCTCTGCGGGTCCCAGTCCAGGTCTTGCCCCTGGCCGATCAGTTTGACGGCGTTTTCGATGTTGGCGCGGTTGCTGTGCAGATATTCCGGTTGATAGGTCTGGCCGAACATCGCGCGGTTATATTTGGCCTGATTGATCTCGTCGTTCAACCGGTTGCTGAAGTCGATGCGATCGGCGCGGGACTCGATGATGTGCAGGTACTGCGCCCCGGTGCCGGCGATGGTGACCGCCAGCAGCAGCAACAGCGCAAAGCCGAGGCCGAGCTTTTTACCCACGGTGAGATGAATGAATTTTCCTGCCGATGTGTGCAATGCCGCCATAGTCTTTTTCCTTTCCGGGCGAACGTCGATTGAACAAACCATCGGCAAAGGGTGGTCAAACTTTAGCGGATTTTCGGCAAAAAAATGCCCGCATCAGCGGGCATCTTCAGGGGATAACGCGAATTACTTCTTCGCGGCGAAGCGCGCAGCGGCCTCGTCCCAGTTAACCACGTTCCAGAATGCCTTGATGTAGTCTGGGCGTTTGTTCTGGTATTTCAGGTAGTAAGCGTGTTCCCACACGTCCAGGCCAATGATCGGGAAGCCTGAAGCGCCGGCAACGGCTTCGCCCATCAGCGGGCTGTCCTGGTTGGCGGTAGACACCACGGCCAGTTTGTCGCCTTTCAGCACCAGCCAGGCCCAGCCTGAACCGAAGCGGGTGGCCGCCGCCTTCTCGAACTCTTCCTGGAATTTCTCAACGCTGCCGAAATCGCGCTCGATGGCCGCTTTCAGATCGCCGCCCAGGGTGGTGCCGGTTTTCAGGTTTTTCCAGAAGAAGCTGTGGTTGGCGTGGCCGCCGGCGTTGTTGCGCATGAAGGTGCGCTTGTCGGCAGGCACTTTATCCAGATCCTGGATCAGTTCTTCAACGCCGTATTGAGCCAGTTCCGGGTAAGCTTCCAGCACGGTGTTGGCGTTGTTGACGTAAGTCTGATGGTGTTTGGTGTGATGGATTTCCATCGTCTGCTTGTCGAAATGCGGTTCCAGTGCGTCGTAGGCGTACGGCAGGGATGGCAGTGAATAACTCATAATCATCATCTCCAGTGGTGTATGGGCGGCGCAAGGTGCGAGCACCGCGTAAGCAGTCGGATCATTATAGTTAATTAAATGATATTGAAAATGATTATCAATGCCCTACAAAGTAAATGGTTAATTCCGACCGGCGAACAGACAGCGGCCCGATCTGCAGCGCGACAGCTCTATTTGCATCACCGAACCGCGGCGATGTTGGTTACTCTCTATACTGTTACTGTCGTGCGCCGGGCATCGGGCCTCCGTGTGAAGCGGATCACATTTATGTGCGCCTCCGGGGCTATAGTGTTCACTTTACCGGCACCGATTTGTAACAACCACAAGCACGCTGTGGTAATATTATCGCCGTCTTGCAGCAATCATAACAACAGTGACATTCGCGCTTCCCGCTTGATGGGGGGAATGCGCCATTTGAAACAATGTGACAATCGAGAGTGAAAGGAGATCCCCATGCAGGTCAGCAGAAGGCAGTTCTTTAAGATCTGCGCTGGCGGTATGGCAGGAACGACGGTGGCCGCGCTGGGCTTTGCCCCGGAAGTGGCGTTGGCGGAGACCCGGCAGTACAAGCTGCTGCGCGCCCGTGAAACCCGTAATACCTGTACGTATTGTTCCGTCGGCTGTGGGCTGTTGATGTACAGCCTTGGCGATGGCGCCAAAAACGCCAAAGAAAGCATTTTTCACATCGAAGGGGACCCGGATCACCCGGTAAACCGCGGCGCGCTTTGCCCGAAAGGCGCCGGCCTGGTTGATTTCATCCACAGTGAAAGCCGCCTCAAGTACCCGGAATACCGTGCGCCAGGCTCAGACAAATGGCAGCGCATCAGCTGGGACGACGCCTTCACCCGCATCGCCACGCTGATGAAGGAAGACCGCGACGCCAACTTCGTCAAAACCAACGAACAGGGCGTTACCGTCAACCGTTGGCTGAGCACCGGCATGCTGTGCGCCTCGGCCGCCAGCAACGAAACCGGTTATCTGTCGCAAAAATTTAGTCGCGCTCTCGGCATGCTTGCCGTAGACAACCAGGCGCGTGTCTGACACGGACCAACGGTAGCAAGTCTTGCTCCAACATTTGGTCGCGGTGCGATGACCAACCACTGGGTTGATATCAAGAACGCGAATCTGATTATCGTCATGGGCGGTAATGCGGCGGAAGCGCATCCGGTGGGGTTCCGCTGGGCGATGGAAGCCAAAATTCACAATAAAGCCAAGCTGATCGTCATCGATCCGCGCTTTACCCGTACCGCATCGGTGGCGGATTTTTACACGCCAATCCGTTCCGGGACCGACATCGCTTTCCTGTCGGGCGTCCTGCTGTACCTGATGACCAACAACAAGATCAACCGCGAGTACGTCGAGGCCTATACCAACGCCAGCCTGCTGGTGCGGGAAGACTTTGCCTTCGACGACGGCCTGTTCAGCGGCTACGACGCGGAAAACCGCAAATACGACAAAACCACCTGGAACTATCAGTTCGACGAGAACGGCTACGCCAAGCGCGACGTCACGCTGCAGGATCCGCGCTGCGTGTGGAACCTGCTCAAGCAGCACGTCAGCCGCTACACGCCGGAGGTGGTGACCAACATTTGCGGCACGCCGAAGGACGATTTCCTGCAGGTGTGCGAATACATCGCCGAAACCTGCGTGGCGGATAAAACCGCGTCGTTCCTGTACGCCCTGGGCTGGACACAGCACTCGGTCGGCGCGCAGAACATCCGCACCATGGCGATGATCCAGCTGCTGCTCGGCAACATGGGCATGGCGGGCGGCGGCGTCAACGCGCTGCGCGGCCACTCCAACATTCAGGGGCTGACCGATCTGGGCCTGCTGTCGCAGAGCCTGCCGGGCTACATGACGCTGCCGTCGGAGAAGCAGACGGATCTCGACACCTATCTGAAGGCCAACACGCCGAAGGCGCTGCTGCCGGGCCAGGTGAACTACTGGGGCAACTACCCGAAATTCTTCGTCAGCATGATGAAGAGCTTCTACGGCGACAAGGCGCAGAAGGACAACGACTGGGGCTTCGACTGGCTGCCGAAGTGGGACAAAGGCTACGACGTGCTGCAGTACTTCGAGATGATGTCGCAAGGCAAGGTCAACGGCTACTTCTGCCAGGGCTTCAACCCGGTGGCCTCGTTCCCGAACAAGAACAAGGTGGTGGCGTCGCTGTCCAGGCTGAAGTTCCTGGTGACCATCGATCCGCTGAACACCGAAACCTCCAACTTCTGGCAGAACCACGGCGAGTTCAACGACGTCGACCCGTCGGCGATCCAGACCGAAGTGTTCCGCCTGCCGTCCACCTGCTTTGCCGAAGAAAACGGCTCCATCGTCAACTCCGGTCGCTGGCTGCAGTGGCACTGGAAGGGCGCCGACGCCCCGGGCGAAGCGCTGAACGACGGGGAAATCCTGGCGGGCATCTTCACCCGCCTGCGCGAGATGTACGCGCGCGACGGCGGTGCGGTGCCGGAACAGGTGCTGAACATGACCTGGGATTACCTGACGCCGGACAACCCCGCCGCCGAAGAAGTGGCGCAGGAAAGCAACGGCAAGGCGCTGGCGGACCTGCTCGACGCCGACGGCAAGGTGCTGGTGAAAAAAGGCGAGCAGCTCAGCTCCTTCGCTCAGCTGCGCGACGACGGCACCACCGCCAGCGGCTGCTGGATCTTCGCCGGCAGCTGGACGCCGGCCGGCAACCAGATGGCGCGGCGCGACAACGCCGATCCGTCCGGCCTCGGCAATACGCTGGGCTGGGCCTGGGCCTGGCCGCTCAACCGCCGCATCCTGTATAACCGCGCCTCGGCCGATCCGCAGGGCAAACCATGGGACGCCAAGCGGCAGCTGCTGGAGTGGGACGGCGCCAAGTGGGCCGGGGTGGATATCCCGGACTACGGCACCGCCGCGCCGGGCAGCGACGTCGGGCCGTTCATCATGCAGCCCGAGGGCATGGGCCGGCTGTTCGCCACCGACAAGATGGCGGAAGGGCCGTTCCCGGAGCACTACGAGCCGTTCGAAACGCCGCTCGGCACCAACCCGCTGCACCCGAACGTGGTGTCCAACCCGGCGGCGCGCGTGTTCAAGGACGATCTGGCGGCGATGGGCAAATCCGACAAGTTCCCGTACGTCGGCACCACCTATCGTCTGACCGAACACTTCCACTACTGGACCAAGCACGCGCTGCTCAACGCCATCGCGCAGCCGGAACAGTTCGTGGAGATCGGCGAAAAGCTGGCGCAGAAGATAGGCATCCAGCACGGCGATACCGTGAAGGTCAGCTCCAACCGCGGCTACATCAAGGCCAAGGCGGTGGTGACCAAGCGCATCCGCACGCTGCAGGTGCACGGCCAGGAGGTCGACACCATCGGCATCCCGATCCACTGGGGTTACGAAGGGGTGGCGAAGAAAGGCTTTATCGCCAATACGCTGACGCCGTTTGTCGGCGATGCCAACACGCAAACGCCGGAGTTCAAGGCGTTCCTGGTCAACGTGGAAAAGGTGTAACGGAGACGAATTATGGCAATGCAATCCCAGGACATCATTCGTAAATCCGCCACCAATGGCTTCACGCCGGCGCCGCGCGCCCGTGATCACCAGGAAGAAGTGGCCAAACTGATCGATGTCACCACCTGTATCGGCTGCAAGGCCTGTCAGGTAGCCTGTTCTGAATGGAACGACATTCGCGACGAGGTCGGGCACAACGTCGGGGTGTACGACAACCCCGCCGATCTGACCGCCAAATCCTGGACGGTGATGCGCTTCTCCGAAGTGGAGGAAAACGGCAAGCTGGAGTGGCTGATCCGCAAGGACGGCTGCATGCACTGCGCCGACCCGGGCTGCCTGAAGGCCTGCCCGTCGGAAGGGGCGATCATCCAGTACGCCAACGGCATCGTCGACTTCCAGTCGGAGCACTGCATCGGCTGCGGCTACTGCATCGCCGGTTGCCCGTTCGACGTGCCGCGCATGAACAAGGACGACAACCGGGTGTACAAGTGTACCCTGTGCGTCGACCGCGTGGACGTCGGCCAGGAGCCGGCCTGCGTGAAAACCTGCCCGACCGGCGCCATTCATTTCGGCACCAAGGAAGCGATGAAGCAGGTGGCCGCCGAACGCGTCAGCGAGCTGAATACCCGCGGCTATCAGAACGCCGGTCTGTACGATCCGGCGGGGGTGGGCGGCACCCACGTGATGTACGTGCTGCACCACGCCGACAAGCCGCAGCTGTATCACGGCTTGCCGGATAACCCGAGCATCAGCCCGGCGGTGACCTTCTGGAAAGGCGTGTGGAAACCCCTGGCGGCCATCGGCTTTGCCGCCACCTTCGCAGCCAGCGTGTTCCACTATGTCGGCGTCGGCCCCAACCGCGTCGAAGAGGAAGACCACGACGAGCTGCACGATGAGGAGACGCGCAAATGAGAAAGGAAAAGCGCATTCAGCGTTACAGCGCGCCGGAGCGGATCAACCACTGGATCGTGGCGTTCTGCTTCGTGTTCGCCGCCATCAGCGGGCTGGGGTTCTTTTTCCCGTCCTTCAACTGGCTGATGAACATCCTGGGTACGCCGCAGCTGGCGCGCATTCTGCACCCCTTCGTCGGGGTGATCATGTTTGCGGCCTTTCTGATCATGTTCCTGCGCTACTGGAAGCATAATCTGATCAACCGCGAGGATATCCTCTGGGCCAAAAACATCCACAAAATCGCCATGAACGAAGAAGTGGGCGACACCGGGCGCTATAATTTCGGCCAGAAATGCGTATTCTGGGCGGCAATCGTCAGCCTGGTGCTGCTGCTGGCCAGCGGCGTGGTGATCTGGCGGCCGTACTTCGCGCCGTCGTTCCCGATACCGCTGATCCGCATCGCGCTGCTGGTGCATTCGCTGGCCGCGGTCGGCCTGATCATCGTGATTATGGTGCACATTTACGCCGCGCTGTGGGTAAAGGGCACCATTACCGCGATGGTCGAAGGCTGGGTGCCGGCGGCCTGGGCCAAGAAACATCATCCGCGCTGGTACCGTGAGGTCCGCGAGAAACAACAGGAAGACAAACCCTGATGAGCATCCGCATCGTTCCTAAAGAGCAGTTAGGGGCACAGCGCGAGAAGTCCACAACGGCGGAGACCATCCCGCCGTTGCTTTTCGCCAATCTGAAAAGCCTGTACAGCCGCCGGGCGGAACGTCTGCGTCAGCTGGCGACCGACAACCCGCTGGGCGACTATCTCAACTTCGCCGCCCAGCTGGCCGAAGCGCAGCACCATGCGCTGCACGACAACCCGCTGCAGCTGGATCTGACCGAAGTTCTGCAGCAGGGCGCCGCCAGCGGCAAGCCGCCGCTCGATCTGAGCGTTTACCCGCGCAGCGAACACTGGCGGCGGCTGCTCACCTCGCTGATAGCCGAGCTGCGCCCGCAGGCGCCGGAGCCTATTCTGGCGGTGCTGGACAACCTGGAAAAAGCCTCGGCGCACGAGCTGGAGCTGATGGCCGACGCCTTGCTCAACCGCGAATTCAGCCGGGTGGGCAGCGAGAAAGCGCCGTTTATCTGGGCCGCGCTGTCGCTTTACTGGGCGCAGATGGCCAGCCTGATCCCCGGCAAGGCGCGCGCCGAGTACGGCGAACACCGCCAATTCTGCCCGGTGTGCGGCAGCATTCCGGTCGCCAGCATGGTGCATATCGGCACGGTTAACGGCCTGCGCTACCTGCATTGCAACCTGTGCGAAAGCGAATGGCACGTGGTGCGGGTGAAGTGCAGCAACTGCGAGCAGACCCGCGATCTCAACTACTGGTCGCTGGACAGCGAACAGGCGGCGGTGAAGGCGGAAAGCTGCGGCGACTGCGGCACCTACCTGAAAATCCTGTACCAGGAAAAAGATCCCAAGGTGGAGGCGGTGGCCGACGATCTGGCGTCGCTGGTGCTGGACGCCAGGATGGAGGACGAAGGCTTCGGCCGCAGCAGCATTAACCCGTTCCTGTTCCCGGCGGAGTGACGATCGGCGACTGCGCCGCGGGGAAGGTTCATGAATTTCCGGCCGGGCTTCTGGCATTCGCCCGGCCGAGTTGCTACGTTTACGCAATGACGCGCAAAGCGAAAGGAAAGGGATGACGATGTTGAAGACCATTGCAAAATTTACCGCGGTCGCCGTGCTGGCGATCGGGCTGGCGGCCTGCGACAACCAGGACGACGCCAAGCCCGAGGTGCCGAAGCCCGATACCAAACCGACCGTGACGCAGCCTGCGCCGCCGGCGGTGGAAACCCCGGCGCCGCCGCCCGGGCTGAGCGTTTCGCTGCAAAAGGGCCGGCTGACCTTCGAGCTGCCGGCGGGTTTTAGCGATCAGACTCAAAACAGCGGCATCATCAACGACAGCACCTCCACCATTCAGCGGTTCCTCGACGGCAAATCGCGCCAGAGCGCGGTGTCTTCCGAAGTCATTCCGCCGGACGGCATGAAGCTCAATTCCAGCGATAAAATGCTGAAAGAGCTGACGCAGAGCATGCTGACCGAGCTGGCCGGGCGCTACCAGAATATCCAGACCACCAAAGAAGACAACTTCACCGTCGGCAAACAGAAATTTCGCCGGGTGGATACCGAACAGAGCATCAACGGCCAGAAGGTGATGTCCACCATTATGCTGACGGTGTTCAACAAGCGGGTGGTGACGCTGCAAATGCTGTCGCCGGCCAAAACGCCGGAGGTGCATCAGGCGTTGGTGCAGCGGATTATCGACACCCTGGCGGTGAAATAAGGTTATTTCATCCATGGCCAGGGTTGAGCGAAACGGGGGAGATCGGATGAAGCTTATCGGCAGTTACACCAGTCCTTTTGTGCGCAAGATCTCCGTGCTGCTGCTGGAGAAGGGGATCGCGTTCGAGTTCGTCAACGATCCGCCGTATGAAGCGGGCAGCCGGGTGGCGGAGCTGAATCCGCTCGCCAAGGTGCCGGTGCTGGTGACCGACGACGGCGAGGTGTTTTACGACTCGCCGGTGGTGGCCGAGTATCTGGAACTGCTGGCGGTGGCGCCGGCGTTTTTGCCCGCCGATCGCGCCGCGGCGCTGCGTATCCGCCAGATTGAAGCGCTGGCCGACGGCGTCACCGAGGCGGCCGCCACGCTGTTCCGCGAAAGCAAACGCGCGCCGGAAAAGCAGGATGAAAACTGGATCCTGCGCCAGCGCGACAAACTGTCGCACGGGCTGGACGCGCTGGAAAAGCTGGCGCAGGAAAAAACGCTGCTGAACGCCGAACGGCTGACGCTGGCGGATATCGCCACCGGCTGCGCGCTGGGCTACCTGAACTTCCGCCGCATTCTGCCCAACTGGTGCGTCGAACGCCCGGCGCTGGTCAAACTGGCCGAACGCCTGTTCGCCCGCCAAAGCTTTGCCCGCACGCTGCCCCCTGATTGCCCTCCGTCCCCGCTGCGGCGGGGCTGTGTTATGCCGATACCCCTAAACTGAAAACCGAGCGACCATGAGCACTGAATCCCACCTTCTTTACAGCCAGCTACCCGCTATCGATCGCCTATTGCGCGAACCGGCGATCGAACCGCTGGTGGCGCAGCACGGCCAGACGCTGATTAGCGAACTGCTGCGCCGGCTGCAGGCGCAGGCGCGTGATGCCATCCAGCAGCAGCAGCGGTTGCCGGCCTGGTGCGCCGACTGGCCGCTGGCGCTGCGCGCCGAGCTGGCCCGGCAACAACGCCCGGCGCTGCTGCCGGTGTTCAACCTCAGCGGCACGGTGCTGCATACCAACCTTGGCCGCGCGCTGCTGGCGCAGCCGGCGATCGCGTCGGTGGCCGACGCCATGGGCGCGGCGGTGACGCTGGAATACGATCTGGACGGCGCCGGCCGCGGCCACCGCGATCGGGTGGTGGCGGACCTGCTGTGCCGGCTGACCGGCGCCGAAGACGCCTGCATCGTCAATAACAACGCGGCGGCGGTGCTGCTGATGCTGGCGGCCGTCGCGCCCGGCAAGCAGGTGGTGGTGTCGCGCGGCGAACTGGTGGAGATCGGCGGCGCGTTCCGCATCCCCGACGTGATGCGTCAGGCGGGCTGCCAGCTGGTGGAGGTCGGCACCACCAACCGCACCCACCTGAAAGATTACCGCAACGCCATCGGCGAGCAGACCGGGCTGCTGATGAAGGTGCATACCAGCAACTACAGCATTCAGGGTTTCACCGCGGCGGTGGATGAGGCGGCGCTGGCGCAGCTTGGGGCGGAGCAGGGCATCCCGACCGCCACCGATCTGGGCAGCGGCTCGCTGATCGACATGGCGCAATACGGCCTGCCGGCCGAACCTATGCCGCAGCGGCTGCTGGCCGCCGGCGTCGACCTGGTGACCTTCTCCGGCGACAAGCTGCTGGGCGGCCCGCAGGCCGGCATCATCGTCGGCAAAAAGGCGCTGATCGCCCGCCTGCAGCAGCATCCGCTCAAACGCGCGCTGCGCGTCGGCAAAATAACCCTGGCGGCGCTGGAAGCCACGCTGCGGCTGTACCTGCAGCCGGAACTGTTGGCGCAACGGCTGCCGACGCTGCGGCTGCTGACCCGCCCGCAGCGGGCGATGCAGGACATGGCAGAACGCCTGTTGCCGGCGCTGGCGCCGCGCTACGGCGAGCATTTCCAGCTGCGCGCCGAAGCCTGCTGGTCGCAGATCGGCAGCGGCTCGCTGCCGGTCGATCGCCTGCCAAGCTATGCCCTGACCTTTACCCCGCTCGACGGCCGCGGCGCCACGCTGGAAGCGCTGGCGGAACGCTGGCGCCGCCTGCCGCAGCCGGTGATCGGCCGCATCGGCGAAGGCAGGCTGTGGCTGGATCTGCGCTGTCTGGAACAGGAAGGCGCGTTGATTGAGGCGCTGAGCGCATGATAATCGCCACCGCCGGCCACGTCGATCACGGCAAAACCACCCTGCTGCAGGCGATCTCGGGGATCAACGCGGATCGTCTGCCGGAGGAGAAACGCCGCGGCATGACCCTCGATCTGGGCTACGCCTATTGGCCGCAGCCCGACGGCCGGGTATTGGGCTTTATCGACGTGCCCGGCCACGAGAAGTTTCTCGCCAATATGCTGGCGGGCGTCGGCGGCATCGACCATGCGCTGCTGGTGGTGGCCTGCGACGACGGCGTGATGGCGCAGACCCGCGAACATCTGGCGATCCTGCGGTTGAGCGGCCGCCCGGCGCTGACGGTGGCCCTGACCAAGGCGGACCGGGTGGAGGCGACGCGCATCGACGAAGTGCGCCGGCAGGTAAATGACGAGCTGGCCCGCCAGGGGTGGCCCGGGGCGCCGCTGTTTGTCACCGCCGCCGCCGAGGGGCGCGGCATTGCCGCGCTGCGCGAGCATCTGCTGGCGCTGCGGCCCGGCGAACATGGGGTGACGCGCCGGTTTCGCCTGGCGGTGGACCGCGCCTTCAGCGTCAAGGGCGCCGGGCTGGTGGTGACCGGCACCGCGCTCGGCGGCCGGGTGGCGGTGGGCGATACGCTGTGGCTGACCGGCGCGGATACGCCGGTGCGGGTGCGCGGCCTGCACGCCCAGAATCAGGCGGTCGAGCGAGCGCAGGCCGGTCAACGCATAGCGCTGAACCTCAGCGGCGACGTCGGCAAAGAACAGATTACCCGCGGTGACTGGCTGCTGGCGCAGCGGCCGCCGCAGGCGGCAGAACGCATTCTGGTCGCGCTGGAAGCCGATGCGCCGATCCGCCATTGGCAGCCGCTGCATCTGCATCATGCCGCCAGCCACATTACCGGGCGGCTCTCACTATTGAACGACGGCCTGGCGGAGCTGATCCTCGATCGTCCGCTGTGGCTGGCGGAAAACGATCGGCTGGTGCTGCGCGATATCGGCGCGCGCCAGACGCTGGGCGCCGCCCGGGTGCTGCGCCTGGCGGCGCCAAAGCGCGGCAAGCGGCAGCCGGAGTTTCTGGCCTGGCTGCAGGCGCTGGCGCAGGCCGCGGACGATGCCCAGGCGCTGCGGCTGCTGCTGCCCCAGGGGCCGCTGTCGCTGGCGGCGTTCGCCTGGGCGCGCCAGCTGACCGACGCCGGGCTGGCTGAATTGCTGTCGGAGCCGCCGCTGCTGGTGGTCGGCGACCATGGGCTGGCGCTGGACAACGTGCGGCAGGCCGAAAGCCGCCTGCTGCAGGTGCTGGCGGAGTACCATCAACAGCACGCCGATCAGCTGGGGTTGGGGCGTGCGCGTCTGCGGCGCATGGCGCTGCCGGCGCTGGACGAGGCGCTGGTGTTTATGATGATCGATAGGCTGCTGAAGGCCGGTGCGCTGCGCAATACGCGCGGCTGGCTGCATCTGCCGGAGCATGGCCTGGCGTTCAGCGCCGAAGAAGCGCCGCTGTGGCAGCGGATTGAACCGCTGTTCGGCGACCAGGCCTGGTGGGTGCGCGATCTGGCCGCCGAACTGGGCGCGGACGAGGCGCGGGTGCGGGCGCTGCTGCGCAAGGCGGCCCAGCTGGGCCACGTCACCGCGGTGGTGGTGGATCGTTACTACCTCAGCCGCCGCATCGAACAGTTCGCCGCGCTGATCCGCCAGCTCGACGCGGAGCAGGGCAGCGCCAACGCCGCCGACTTCCGCGATCGGCTCGGCGTCGGCCGCAAGCTGGCGATCCAGGTGCTGGAGTTCTTCGACCGCAGCGGCTTTACCCGCCGCAAGGGCAACCAGCACCTGCTGCGCGATCGCGGGCTGTTTGGCGGTTGATTGTGTGTTTTTTGTTCCGCTGTGCGTTATAATCAAAATTAATCATTTTGATTATATTGACTCCGTTCAGAGGCAATTTAGATGAATACTAAAGTCATCACCGCACATGTGCCGTTACCCTTGGTGGAAAAAGTCGATGAGATGGCTGCCAAGCTGGAGCGCTCACGCGGATGGATCGTTAAGCAGGCGCTCACCGCATGGCTCGATCAGGAAGAAGAACGTCGTCGATTAACGCTGGCGGCATTGACCGATGTCGAACAGCAGAATGTTATCGATCATGAATCGGTTGAAGCCTGGGCCGCGAGCCTGAGCAGCGATAAGCCTCTGCCGGTACCGCGCTAATGGATTTAAAATGGACAAGTAAAGCGCTATCGGATTTGGCGCGTTTGTTTGAGTTGCTTGCATCGGTTAATCATGCTGCCGCAGCTAATACGGTACAGGCTTTGGTTGCAGCACCGAAAGTACTGCGTGATAACCCCGTATTGGGGAGAAATTGGATGAATTTATGCCGCATGAGGTGAGGCGTATACTCGTTGGTCGTTATGAAATGCGCTACCAACTTCAATCCTCAACAATTTATATCCTGCGTATTTGGCATACACGTGAAGAGCGTTAGCCTCCATCCCCTGCATTATCACGAGTACCAATCAAGAACGGGGCCTTAGCCCCGTTGGTGGTTACAGCGCTTCGCTCGGCGTCGGCGTTACGCCGCCGCTGCGGCGCTTGCTGAGGAACAGCGCCACCAGCGCCAGCCAGCACAGGCCGCTGACCAGGTTGAACAGGTTGAACAACCCGCTGCCGCCCCAGACGTAGGCGACCTTGGCCAGCTCGATGCCGACGGTAAACACCATCATGCTCAGCATGCCCATGGTGGCGGAAACCGTCCCCTTGCTGACGGCGCTTGAGAACAGCGTCAGGCGGTACAGGCCGGCGTTGGCCAGGCCGATGCCGAAGGCGTACAGGCTCAGGCCCGCGGTCATCCACAGGTAGGCGTGGCCGGAGAACTGGGTCGCCAGCGCGGCGATGAACAACCCCAGCATCATCGGCCCCGCCCCCAGCTTGATCAGGCGTTCCACGCTGTTTTTGCCGGTCAGGCGGGCCAGCGTCAGGTTGCCGAGGATCAGCGCGCCGAACACCGGGATTTGCAGCAGGCCGTAATCCAGCGTCGACAGCGATTCGCCGCTGATCAGGATCACCGGCGACTGGGCTATCCAGGCCAGCAGCGGCAGGCTGGCGAAACCGATCGCCAGCGCGCCGCAGATAAAGCGGCGGTTGCCCAGCACCTGGCGATAGTCGCGCCACAGGTTGGCGGCGGAAAACGCCTCGCCCTGCAGCGCGGCGGTTTCCGGCATCGCCTTCCACAGGCCGTAGAAGGCGATGGCCGCCAGCGCCGCAAACAGCACGAACATGCTCTGCCACGGCGCGACGTGGATCAGCGCCGCGCCGGCCAGCGGCCCGAGCAGCGGGGCGATCAGCGCCACGTTGGCCATCAGCGCGGTGATCTTGATGCACACCGCCTCTTCGAACGATTCCTGAATGGTGGCGTAGCCGACCGCGCCGATAAAGCACAGGCCGATGCCCTGCAGGAAGCGCATGAAGATGAACTGCTCGATGTTGGTCACCAGCAGGATGGCCAGGCAGGAGACGATAAAGAACGCCACCCCGGCCAGCATTACCGGGCGCCGGCCGCGGCGATCCGACAGCGGCCCGAGCAGCCACTGCAGGAAGATGCCGCCTGCCAGATAAGCGGTCATTGAGGTCGGCACCCATTCTTCGCCGGCGTTGAAATCCGCCACTACCGCCAGCATACCGGGCTGGATCATATCGTTGCCGATATAAGTGGCGAATTCGAACAGCACCAGACAAAGAGGGAATAAAAGCGCCTGTCGGCCCAGACGTGCCGCAGGTGGTAAAGTCGTTTTCATATTTATAGTACTGATAGTAAAGAAGAAAAAAGGAACTGCCAGGGCGGGAAGCGCAAACTGAGCGAGTTATGGCGGCTATTTTGCCGCCAATTGTTCACCTTAGCAATCATAAGGTGTTGTTTCAGCACATTCTGATATTTCGCTTTGGGGTTGTCGCCGGCCGCCGTGCCTTATACCCTCTTATCAACATATAAATATACTCGCCATATTTGAGTATTAGACACCCTATCGGACTCGCGCTTGAGCAATAAAATCGGCTGGATAGATAACCTGCGCGCGCTGGCGTGCATGATGGTGGTGATGATCCACGCCACCACCTATTACGTCACCAGCGGCGTGGCGGTGGGGGTGCACAACTGGGATGTCGCCAACGTGCTGAACTCGCTGTCGCGCGTGTCGGTGCCGCTGTTTTTCATGATTTCCGGCTACCTGTTTTTCGGTGAGAAAAGCGCCGGCCGCCGGCATTTTACCCGCATCGCCTGCTGCATTCTGTTCTACAGCGTCATTGCGCTGATCTATATCGCGGCCTGCACCAAGATCGGTTTCTGGCCGTCGCTGCGCGGCATTCTGCTGAAGCCGGTGTTTTATCACCTGTGGTTCTTCTACGCCATCGCCGTTATTTACCTGCTCTCGCCGCTGATTAGCGTCAAACCGGTGTCGCGCCGTTATCTGGCCGCGGTGCTGGCGATCCTGGCGGTGGTCGCCAATCCCAACACCGGCAAGCTGGCCTTCGACAACGTGCACCTGCTGCCGGTCAACCTGTACATCTACGGCGATACCTTCTATTACCTGCTGTATGCGCTGGCCGGACGGGCGATCGGCATGATGGATACCGGGCGGCGCGGCGTCGGCTGGCTGGCGGCGCTGGGATTTGCTCTCAGCGTGGCGCTGATCGCGCGCGGCACCAAGAGCCAGCTGTTCATCAACGGCAATTTCGCCGATACCTACTACATCTACTGCGGCCCGCTGGTGTTTGTCGCCGCGGTATCGCTGCTGGTATGGGTGAAAAACTGCCTGCCGGAGCCGATCGGCTGGCTGAGCCTGTTTTCCCGCCATTCGCTGGCTGTCTACGGTTTTCACGCGATTATCGTCAACTTTATGCGCAGCCGACACCTGGAGCTCACCGCCTACCCGCTGCTGGATATCTTCTGGGTGTTCGGCGTGGCGCTGGCGCTCAGCCTGCTGCTGTCGGCCGGCCTGCAACGGCTGGATACCCGCCGCCTGGTGTCATAGCGGCGGCTGGCGTTGCTGGGCGCGCCGCAGCTGGCGCCCGGAGGAAAAGCCCGCCGCCAGCGCGGCCTTCTCCAGCCCATAGCCCTGCTGCAGCCGCTGCTGCGCCACCGCCAGCCGCAGCTGTTCGTGGTATTCCCGTACGCTGATGCCGACGTGGCTGCGGAACAGCCGCGCCAGATGGCGGCTGCTGACGTGCGCCTTCTCCGCCACCTGCGGCACCGACCATTCGGCCTCCGGCTCGGCGGCCATCACGTCCTGCGCGCGGTGCACCGCCGGGTGCAGATGGTTGCGATGGCGCAGCCAGGGCGAAAGCTGCGGGTCATCGCCGGATCGGCGGAAATACACCACCATTTCACGCGCCACCTCGCGCGCCTGAGCGGCGCCGCAGTAACGGTGGACCAGGTGCAGCGCCAGATCGATGCCGGCGGTGATGCCGGCGGTGGTGCAGACGCCGCGGTCCTCGATGAAAATGCGGTTCTCTTTCACCTGCGCCGCCGGCGCCTGGCGGCGAATATCGGCGATCAGATCGTGATGGGTGGTGCACCGATAGCCGTCGAGCAGCCCGGCCTGCGCCGCCAGCAGCGCGCCGGAGCAGATGCAGACCAGCGTGATGCGCCGCCGTTGCAGATCGGGCCGCAGCGTCGTCAGCCAGCGGCGCGCCTGTTCGGCTTCCGCATGGGCGGCGAAATGCTGCGAATCGCTGACGCCCGGCACCACCAGAATGGCGCCGTCCTCCAGCCGCTCGGGCAGCGGCGCCAGGCCGCCCAGCGTCAGGCCGATGGAGCTGACTATCTGCGGCGTCGGGCCGAGGTAGCGCAGGCTGAACTGCCCGGCCAGGCGCAGGGCTTCGGCCGGGCCGCTGACGTCCAGCGACAGCACGTTGGGCAGCAGCAGAAAGTAGACGGCCTGCGGCATGATCACTCCTGTTCGAGTTGCGCCAGGGCTTCATCCACGCTGGCGATGCGGGCGAAACGATCGGCCAGCACGGTCTCAGTATGCCGCTTCAGTTGCTCGGGGGTAAAGACCCCGCCGTCGGGGTGGCGCATCGGGAAGGTCAGCGTCGCCTCGGTGACGAAGGTCACCCGATAGCCGAAATCGGCCGCCACCCGGGCGGTGGTTTCACAGCACTGTTCGGTGCGGATGCCGGAGACGATCAGGTGCTTGATGTGCCGCTCGAGCAGCCAGGCGTCCAGCCCGGTTTCGCTCAGCGCGTTGTGCACCCGCTTGTGGACGGTGAAATCCGCCCGATGGCGGAGGAACGGCAGGCGCTGCACGTGGCCGGAAGCCAGCGAGAAAGGCCCTGTCTGCGAGACGTGGAAGACGTCGACCAGCGGCACGCCCCGTTGGCGGCAGCCGTCGATCAGGCGCGCCAACGCGCCTTGAAAAGCGGGCAGGTCGTCTTCCCGCCAGAATGGACGATGCTGGAATGATTGTTGAACATCGATGATCAATAATGCGCTCTGTGACATTTTCGGCCCTCCGCCAATCAGGTATGGCGCCATACTGCGCCGCTAATCGATAAGGCAGAAGGCCAAAAACGGCCATCATGGTGGCGTCAGCGGACCAGCGTCAGGCTTTGCTGACTTGCCCGGCCACCAGGCGCCCCCGATGGAAGGTGGCGCTGCGCGCCGGCAGGCGGGCCACCGCTTCGGCGGAACAGCTGGCGTCGACCAGCACGAACTCGGCGCCGTCGCCCACTTTGGGCCAGGTACGCCGGCCCTTATCGTCGAGCGGCAGCACCCCGCCGGTGGCGATGGCCATCGCCCGCGACAGATGGAATTCGTCGGAGCCGCGATACAGCTGGGCATAAAGGTTGGCCTTCTCCAGGATGTCGCCGCTGCCGAACGGCGACCAGTGGTCAGTCACGCTGTCGGTTCCGGTCATCACAAATACCCCCTTTTCGCTCAGCTGCGGCAGCGGCATCATCAGGCTGCCGATCGGCACCGTCGACGCGATGGTGATCCGCTGCGCCGCCAGCCGGGTGGCGGTTTCCGCCAGTTCGCCCGGGGTGAGGGTGGTCAGGGCGAAGGCATGACTGAGGGTGACCTTGCCGCGCAGCGCCGGGTTCTTCTCCACGGTGGCGATCATGTAGTTGATGGCGGCCACCCCGGCCGGGCTGGTTTCGTGCAGATGAATGTCGACGCCCTTGCCGGTGTCGAGGGCGATCTGGAACATCGCGTCCAGCGACTGCTCCATCGCGCCGTCGACGTTGGTCGGATCCAGCCCGCCGACGTACTGTACCCCCATCTGCATCGCTTCGCGCATCAGGCCGTCAACCCTGGAATGCAGCAGGCCGTGCTGCGGGAAGGCGACGATCTCGCAGCTGAAATCCGCCCGGTGATTTTCCAGCGCGCGCTGCAGGTGCTCCAGGCTCTTCAACCCGCTGACCGGGTCGATATTGCAGTGGCTGCGCGCCACCGTGCTGCCCTTGGACTGCAGCAGGGCGATCAGGTTTTCCGCCCGCTGCTGCGAGGTGGGCAGCAGTTGCGGGATCAGCGTCTGCTCCAGCGCGATCATGTCCATGATGGTTTTGCCCTGGCGCGGGCGCGGCGCCTGCCAGGGGCCGCTGTAAAAGGTTTTGTCCAGATGGATGTGCATGTCGCGGAACGTCGGCAGCAGCAGCTGACCCTGCGCCTTATAGCGGGGAATGCCGGCCGGCGGCGCGGCGTCCGCCGCGTGGATGGCGGCCACCTTGCCGTCTTTGATTTCCAGCTGGTACAGCGCGGTGCGGGTGCCGATCACCGTCTCGCCGTCGTATTCGAAGCCGTCTTCCAGCCGCACTTCGCTCAGCAGGTAGTGGCGGTCGGTCAGGCTCATCGGCTGCGGATCGCACTGGCCGGCGGCGGCCGGGGAGGCCTGCGCCACGCCGCCGGTCAGGCCGATCACCGCGCAGGCGGTGGTGATTTTGCCGGTTTGGCTGAGGAAGGCTCTGCGGCTTTGTTGTTGGGCTTTTTCCACGTTCGGTTCCTTAATCCAGAGGGGAGGTGCATCAAAATACCCCCCAATTTAGGAGAGGAACCGACGGGTTGGCAGCGAAATTTGCCAATAGTGACTATTCGATTTGGCAATGACCGCCCGATCACATCAACGGCAGCAGGCAGCGGTACAGCTCGCGGAAGGTGGCGCGCTGCGCGGCGTATTGCCGGTGGCGCTCGGCATCCGGCACATGCCGCTGCTCGAGCGGCAATTCGGGCAGCAGTTCGGCCAGCGGGCGCTGCGGGTTGAGCGCAATCTGCGCCAGCCGCGCCGCGCCCAGCGCCGGGCCGACGTCGCCGCCGGTGCGGTATTCCAGCCGCTGGCCGCTGATGTCCGCCAGCATCTGCCGCCAGAACGGGCTGCGCGCGCCGCCGCCGATAAGCCGGATGCTGGTGGGCTGCAGGCCGCCGGCATGCAGCGCATCCATGCCGTCGGCCAGGGCGAACCCCACGCCCTCCAGCACCGCGCGCGCCAGATCGTTCGGCCCGTGCTGGTGGGTCAGGCCCCAGAATGCGCCCTTGGCGTTGGGATTGTTGTGCGGGGTGCGCTCGCCGGACAGATAAGGCAGGAACCACAGCGGCGTTTCCGCCGGGGCGGCCCGCTCGACGTTGTGCAGCAGCGTGGCGACGCCGTCGACGTTGGTCAACCGGCAAACCCAGTCGAGGCAAGAGGCGGCGCTGAGCGTCACCGACATCAGGTGCCAGCTGTTCGGCAGCGCGTGGCAGAAGCTGTGCACCGCGCCGGCCGGGTTGCTGAGGAAGCCGTCGCTGACCGCAAAGTAGACGCCGGAGGTGCCGAGCGACAGCATCGCCTGCCCGGCCTGATACAGCCCGACGCCGATCGCCCCGGCCGCGTTGTCGCCGCCGCCGGCCACCACCGGCACCGGCGGCATGCCCCAGCGCTGCGCCAGTTCGGCGCGGATCTGGCCGGTCAGCTGATTGCCCTCGAACAGCTGCGGCATCTGGCGGCGGCTCAGGCCGCAGGCGGCCAGCAATTCGTCGCTCCAGTCGCGCCGCGCCACGTCCAGCCACAGGGTGCCGGCGGCATCGGACATATCGCTGGCGAATTCGCCGGTCAGGCACCAGCGCAGATAATCCTTGGGCAGCAGCACCTTGTCGATGCGGCTGAACAGCTGCGGCTCGTGCTGTTTCACCCACAGCAGCTTCGGCGCGGTGAAGCCGGGCATCATCAGGTTGCCGGTTATCTGGCGCGAGCGCGGCACCGCCTGCTCCAGCGCCTGACACTGGGCGAGGCTGCGGCCGTCGTTCCACAGGATGGCCGGGCGCAGCACCTGCTGGCGCGCGTCCAGCAGCGTGGCGCCGTGCATCTGGCCGCTCAGGCCGATGGCCCTGACCTGCCGCAGGCCGTGCAGCTTGCCCAGCGCCAGCATGGCGCTGTCGGCGGCGCGCCACCAGTCCTGCGGCGCCTGTTCGGACCACAGCGGATGGGGGCGGGAAATGGCCAACGGCTCGCCGTGGCTGGCGAGCAGTTGGCCCTGTTCGTCGAGCAAGACTGCTTTAACGCCGGAGGTGCCGAGATCGAGGCCGATGTACATGATTGGGATCCTTTAAAGCGCGGCGGCGGGCGCCGCGCGGGTATGCCCTTCATTCTTCAGGCTGCATCTGTGTTGGCTGCCTGCGCCCCCCTGCCAGGTACTGGCCGTACGCTTCCGGGGATGCGCTTGGTTGCCGCCATGATGCAACTCGAATTATTTTGGGCATAGTTAACCGAACAGGTAGCGATTCATCAGGTTTTCAAGCTGTTCCTGACGGCCGCTGGCATGCTGCGGCGCCAGTGCATGTTGCTCAGCGTACTGCGCCAGCGCTTCCAGCGACAGTTTGCCCTGCAAAATTTGCTGGCCCAGCTCACCGTTCCAGCCGGCGTAGCGGCGGGATACCTGCTGATGCAGCCGGCCGTCGGCGACCATCTTCGCCGCCACCTTCAGCGCCAGCGCCAGGGTATCCATCGCGCCGATATGGCCGTAGAACAGGTCGTATTTGTCGGTGCTCTGGCGGCGCACCTTGGCGTCGAAATTCAGCCCGCCGGTGGTGAAACCGCCCGCCTTGAGGATTTCGAACATCACCAGCGCGTTTTCCTCCACGCTGTTCGGGAACTGGTCGGTGTCCCAGCCCAGCTGCGGATCGCCGCGGTTGGCGTCGACCGAGCCAAAGATGCCGAGCGCGATGGCGCTGGCGACTTCGTGATGGAACGAGTGGCCGGCCAGGGTGGCGTGGTTGGCCTCGATGTTGACCTTGATCTCCTTCTCCAGCCCGAACTGCCGGAGGAAGCCGTATACCGTCGCGACGTCATAGTCGTACTGGTGTTTGGTGGGCTCCTGCGGTTTGGGCTCGATCAGCAGCGTGCCCTGGAAGCCGGTTTTGTGTTTGTGCTCCACCACCATCTGCATAAAGCGGCCGATCTGTTCGCGCTCCTGGCGCAGATCGGTATTGAGCAGGGTTTCATAGCCCTCGCGGCCGCCCCACAGCACATAGTTTTCGCCGCCCAGCCGTTGGGTGGCGTTCATGGCGGCGAACACCTGCGTTGCCGCCCAGCTGAACACTTCCGGATCCGGGCTGGTGGCGGCCCCGGCGCCGTAGCGCGGATGGGTAAAGCAGTTGGCGGTGCCCCACAGCAGCTTCACGCCGCTGCTTTGCTGTTTCTCCGCCAGCACATCGGTCATTACCGCAAAGTTGTGCAGATATTCTTTCAGCGATGCGCCTTCCGGCGAGACGTCGACGTCGTGGAAGCAGTAGTAAGGCACGTTCAGCTTGTGGAAGAACTCGAACGCCACATCGGCCTTGCGCTTCGCCAGCTCGAGGGCGTCGCCCGGCTGCTGCCAGGGCCGATCGAAGGCGCCGACGCCGAACATGTCCGCGCCGTTCCAGCAGAAGGTGTGCCAGTAGCAGGCGGCGAAGCGCAGGTGGTCGGCCATGCGCTTGCCGAGCACCAGCTCATCGGGATTGTAGTGGCGAAACGCCAGCGGATTGTTGCTGTCTGGGCCTTCGTAGCGGACCTGCTCAAGCTGATCAAAATAGGATTGCATTATCGACTCCTGGGTAGCGATGCCCGGTTTTCGGGATGCATTTATCTTCGGAGTAAGCCGCCGGCGCCTCAATTACGTTATTTCACACTTAAATTCACAGAATTATTAAATGTGCGCTGGCTCGCATAATAGGGTTTTTAATTGTTGCCGATTCGATTTTTATTGGTCGCCATGCGCGTTTACAAGGAGAAAGCATGACCGCCATCATAAAACCGAGATTAAACCAAAAATCATAATTCGCCGGTAAAAATCAGTAATTGCCGAAGTGAGAATAAGCGTCAACAATCCGCCCTAAGCTGAACCACCGGCCCGTTTCAATTATTGCCCCTACAGGTTTAATAACAAAGGTATATAAGATGAAATTAAAACCCCTGTTTCTGTCGGTCTGCGCGCTGCTGGCGCTGGCCAGCCAACCGGCGCTGAGCAAAGAAGTCAAAATCGGCATGGCGATCGACGATCTGCGCCTGGAACGCTGGCAAAAAGACCGTGATATTTTCGTCAGCAAGGCCAAGTCGCTGGGGGCGGACGTGTTCGTCCAGTCGGCGAACGGCAATGAAGAGACCCAGATGGCGCAGATTGAAAATATGATCAACCGCGGCGTCGACGTGCTGGTGATTATTCCCTACAACGGCCAGGTATTGAGCAACGTGATCGGCGAGGCCAAGCGCGAAGGGATCAAGGTGCTGGCTTATGATCGCATGATCAACAACGCCGATATCGATTTTTATATCTCCTTCGATAATGAAAAGGTCGGCGAACTGCAGGCGCAGAGCCTGGTGCAGCGAGTGCCGCAGGGCAATTATTTCCTGATGGGCGGCTCGCCGGTGGATAACAACGCCAAGCTGTTCCGTCAGGGGCAGATGAAGGTGCTGCAGCCGCTGATCGCCGGTGGAAAAATCAAGGTGGTGGGCGATCAGTGGGTCGACGGCTGGCTGCCGGAAAATGCGTTGAAAATTATGGAAAATGCGCTGACCGCCAACAACAACCACATCGATGCGGTGGTGGCATCCAACGACGCCACCGCCGGCGGGGCGATCCAGGCGCTGGCCGCGCAGGGCCTGGCGGGCAAGGTCGCCATTTCCGGGCAGGACGCCGATTTAGCGGCGGTGAAGCGCATCGTCGCCGGTACCCAAACCATGACGGTCTACAAGCCGATCAGCCAGCTGGCCGACGAGGCGGCGGGCATCGCGGTGCAGCTGGGCAAGGGCGAGCAGCCGAAATCCAACGCCGCGTTGAATAACGGCAGTAAATCGGTGCCGGCCTGGTTATTGACGCCAATCCAGGTAGACAAGTCGAATATCGACAGCACTATTATTGCCGACGGTTTCCACAAGAAGTCTGACGTTAATTAATGCCGAACCCGGTGATGCGGAGGGAATAATGCCCTGCCTATTGGAAATGAAAAATATCACCATGCAATTCGGCGCGGTCAAGGCCGTGGATAATGTCAGCCTGCAATTAGAGGCCGGCCAGGTATTATCGCTGTGCGGTGAAAATGGTTCGGGAAAATCCACCCTGATGAAAGTGCTGTGCGGAATATATCCGCACGGCAGTTATCGGGGCGAGATTTATTTTTCGGACGATTTATTAGCGGCAAAAAACATTCGCGATACCGAGCTGAAAGGCATTGCCATCATCCATCAGGAGCTGGCGCTGGTGAAACAGATGACGGTATTGGAAAACATGTTTCTCGGCAACGAGCAGTGCCGCCGCGGGGTGATGGATTACGACGCCATGTACCTGCGCTGCCGGCGCATGCTGGCGCAGGTGAAGCTGGACGTCGATCCCAACGTCCGCGTCGGCGAACTGGGGCTGGGCCAGCAGCAGCTGGTGGAGATCGCCAAGGCGCTGAACAAGCAGGTGCGGCTGCTGGTGCTGGACGAACCGACGGCGTCGCTGACCGAAAGCGAGACCGCCACGCTGCTGGCGATCATTCAGGATCTGCGCGATCACGGCATCGCCTGCATCTACATTTCGCACAAGCTGAACGAGGTGAAGGCCATCTCGGATCTGATCTGCGTGATCCGCGACGGCAGGCATATCGGCACCCGACCGGCGGCGTCGATGAGCGAAGACGACATCATCGCCATGATGGTGGGGCGCGAACTGACCGAACTGTATCCGCAGCAGCAGCACGCCATCGGCGAGGTGATCCTGCAGGTGGACAACCTGACCGCCTGGCACCCGGTTAACCGCCACATACGCCGGGTGGACGACGTGTCGTTCAGCCTGCGGCGCGGCGAGATACTCGGCGTCGCCGGGCTGGTGGGCTCCGGCCGCAGCGAAACCATGCAGTGCCTGTTCGGCGTCTATCCCGGCCGCTGGCAGGGCCGCATCAGCATCGACGGTCAGCCGGCCGACATCGACCATTGCCGCGAAGCGATGCGGCACGGCATCGCCATGGTGCCGGAGGACCGCAAGCGCGACGGCATCGTGCCGGTGATGGGGGTGGGCGCCAATATGACGCTGGCGGCGCTGAGCGATTTCAGCGGGGCGCTGACGGTGATCGACGATGCGCGGGAGCAGGCGACCATTCGCCAGTCGCTGGCGCAGCTCAAGGTGAAAACGTCTTCGCCCGAGCTGGCGATCGCGCGGCTGAGCGGCGGCAATCAGCAGAAGGCGATTTTGGCCAGGTGCCTGCTGCTGAAGCCGAAAATCCTGATTCTGGATGAGCCGACCCGCGGCATAGACATCGGCGCTAAACAGGAAATCTATAAATTGATCAACCAGCTGGCGCAGCAGGGTATCGCGGTGATCGTGGTGTCTTCGGAGCTGCCGGAGGTGCTGGGCCTGAGCGACCGGGTGCTGGTGATGCATCAGGGGCGCATCAAGGCGTCGTTGGCCAACCGCGGCCTGACCCAGGAACAGGTGATGGAAGCCGCATTGAGGAGTGAAACCGATGTTGAAAAGCACGCAGTCTGAAGCCATCGCGCAGCAAGTTACGGCGAAAAAAACGATGTTGGGGCTGAAATCCGTCAACTTTCAGGTGTTGGTGATGTTGGCGGCCATCGCCGCGATTATGTTGTTTTTCACCTTCACTACCGAGGGGGCCTATCTCAGCGCGCGCAATATTTCCAACCTGCTGCGCCAGACGGCGATCACCGGCATTTTGGCGGTCGGCATGGTGTTCGTGATTATTTCGGCGGAGATCGACCTGTCGGTCGGCTCGATGATGGGGCTGCTGGGGGGCGCGGCGGCGATTTTCGACGTCTGGCTCGGCTGGCCGCTGCCGCTGACCATCGCGGTGACGCTGTTGGCCGGCCTGCTGCTGGGCGCTTGGAACGGCTGGTGGGTGGCGTACCGCAAGGTGCCGTCGTTTATCGTCACGCTGGCGGGCATGCTGGCCTTTCGCGGCATCCTGATCGGCATCACCAACGGCACCACGGTGGCGCCGACCAGCGGCGCCATGTCGCAGATTGGCCAGAGCTACCTGCCGGACGGGCTGGGGTTTGGCATCGGCGCCGTCGGTCTGATGCTGTTCGTCGCCTGGCAGTGGCGGCGGCGCAGCCGGCGCGCGCAGCTGGGATTGCCGGTGGCGGCAGCGGCAGGCGACGTTACCCGGCAAAGCGTTCTGGCGCTGTCGGTGCTGGGCGCGGTGTATTTGCTTAACGACTACCGCGGCGTGCCGACGCCGGTACTGATCCTCACCGCGCTGATGCTGGCGGGGGTCTTTATGGCGGCCCGCACCGCCTTTGGCCGCCGGATCTACGCCATCGGCGGCAATATCGACGCCGCGCGCCTGTCGGGAGTCAACGTCGAACGCACCAAGCTGGCGGTGTTCGCCATCAACGGCCTGATGGTGGCGATCGCCGGGCTGATCCTCAGCTCGCGGTTGGGCGCCGGCTCGCCGTCGGCGGGCAATATCGCCGAGCTGGACGCCATCGCCGCCTGCGTGATCGGCGGCACCAGCCTGGCCGGCGGGGTCGGCAGCGTGGCCGGCGCGGTGATGGGGGCGTTTATCATGGCTTCGCTGGATAACGGCATGAGCATGCTGGACGTGCCGACCTTCTGGCAGTACATCGTCAAGGGCGCCATCCTGCTGCTGGCGGTGTGGATGGACTCCGCCACCAAGCGGCGGGCGTGACAATCGCGCCCGGGGTCACAGTTATGCAGTGGGGCATTCCGCTCTCGAAGCTGGCTGTGCTATCCCAGAGAGCTGTTTGCTTAACGGGGATCACGCATGTTCGAGAAGCGCTTTCGCATTACGTTGCTGTTCAACGCCAATAAAGTGTATGACCGCCAGGTGGTTGAGGGCGTCGGGGAGTATTTGCAGGCTTCGCAGTGCGACTGGGACATCTTCATTGAAGAGGATTTCCGCTGCCGTATCGACAACATCAAGGACTGGCTGGGGGACGGCGTGATCGCCGACTTCGACGATCGCGAAATCGAGCGCTTGCTGCATAACGTCGGGGTGCCGATTGTCGGCGTGGGCGGTTCTTATCATCGCGAAGCGGACTACCCGCCGGTGCACTATATCGCCACCGACAATCAGGCGCTGGTGGACGCGGCTTTTATGCACCTGAAAGAAAAGGGCATCAACCGCTTCGCCTTCTACGGCCTGCCGGTCGAAGGCGGCAAACGCTGGGCGCAGGAGCGTGAACACGCCTTCCGCCAGCGGGTGGCGGCGGAGCGGTACCAGGGCGTGGTGTATCAGGGCATGGCCACCGCGCCGGAGAACTGGCAGTACGCCCAGAATCGGTTGGCGGACTGGGTGCAGACCCTGCCGCAGCAGACCGGCATTATCGCCGTGACCGACGCGCGGGCGCGCCATCTGCTGCAGGTGTGCGAACATCTGGACATCGCGGTGCCGGAAAAGCTGTGCGTGATCGGCATCGACAACGAAGAGCTGACGCGTTACCTGTCGCGGGTGGCGCTGTCTTCGGTGGCGCAGGGCACCCGGCAGATGGGCTACCGCGCCGCCAAGCTGCTGCACCAACTGCTTGACCGGCGCGACCTGCCGCTGCAGCGCATTCTGGTGCCGCCGGTGAAGGTGATAGCACGCCGCTCCACCGATTTCCGCTCGCTGCGCGATCCGGCGGTGATTCGGGCCATGCACTACATTCGCCATCACGCCTGTAAGGGCATCAAGGTCGAGCAGGTGCTGGACGCGGTCGGCATGTCGCGCTCCAATCTGGAGAAGCGCTTCCGGGACGAGACCGGCCAAACCATCCACCATGTGATCCATCAGGAAAAGCTGGATCGCGCCAGAAACCTGCTGACCGCCACTTCGCTGACCATCAACGAGATTTCCCAAATGTGCGGCTATCCTTCGCTGCAGTATTTTTATTCGGTGTTCAAGAAAGGCTATGACGCCACGCCGAAAGAGTATCGCCAGCGCTATGGCGAAGGCGGGTATTAGCCGGGTTTAGGCCAACCCGCAAAACGCCTGCAGCCGTTCCGCCAGCGCCGGGGTGGCGGCGGGGGCGCCGTCGCGGTAATACAGCGCCAGCTCGAGGCTGTCGACCGGCGGTAACCCTTCTGCCGCGCCCAGCACCCGGTGCGTGGGCAGCCGGCAGCCGGCCGGCAACAGGGTAACGCCCAACCCGGCGGCGGAGGCGGCGGTCAGCGCCGCCAGGCTGGCGCTGCTGTAGCCGATGCGCCAGCGCTTGCCGAGGTTATCCAGCGCCTGGCACAGCTCCTCGCGGTACAGGCCGTTGAGCGGAAACACCGCCAGCGGCACCGGCGATTGCTCGATGGCCGGAAAGGCCAGGCTGTCCAACCACAGCAGAGGTTCCGGCCGCGCGGCGCGCGGCGGCTGGCGGCGGCGCTGCTTCACCAGGATCAGATCCAGCTCTTCACGCGCGTAGGCGCTGTGCAGATCGGCGCTCAGGCCGCTGGTGACGTCCAGCCGCAGGTGCGGGTGCTCGCGGCTGAATTCGGCCAGCAGCCCGGTGGTCGGCACGGCGAAATCCTCCGGCATGCCCAGCCGCAGCACGCCGTCGCGCCAGACCCCGGTCAGCGCGTCGTGCGCCTCTTCGTTCAGCGCGATAATGCGCCGCGCGTAGCTCAGCAGCTTCTCGCCTTCTTCGGTCAATTGAACCTGATGCGACGAGCGTTCGAACAGCGGTTTGCCCAGCATCTCTTCCAGCCGGCGCACCTGCTGGCTGACGGTGGACTGCGACAAAAACACCCGCTCCGCGGCGCGGGTGAAGCTGTTGCTGTCGCATACCGCCACGAAGCTGAGCAGTAACTGCGGATTGAACATCGGGTAACGATTCATTTTCCCACTGTTGGTTATTTTATTATTTAATTTCCCAATACTAGCGGCGTTGCCTAGAGTAATGCAACGCTGCGGCGCCTCCTCTGTGACGCCGCACTCTTTCTCTCGCTGTGCCAGGAATATACCGTGTTAAATCATTCTGTTAATCAATCCACACCGCGCCGCTGGTTCAACCCCCTGCTGTGGGCGCTGGTGCTGATCGGCCTGAATATGCGCCCGCTGCTGACCTCGATCGGTCCGCTGCTGCCGACGCTGCGCCAGGCCACCGGGCTGAGCTTCGGCGGCGCGGCCCTGTTGACCGCCCTGCCGGTGCTGATGATGGGCCTGATGGCGCTGGCGGGCGGCGCCATTAACCGGCTGTTCAGCGAAAGAACCGCCGTGGCGCTGAGCCTGCTGGCGATCGGCCTTGGCGCCGGCTGGCGTGAGCTGGCGCCGGGCAGCACCCAGCTGTTGTTGAGCGCGGTGCTGGGCGGGTTGGGGATTGGGGTGATCCAGGCGGTGATGCCCGGCATCATCAAGCATCATTTCCTCAAGCAAATGGCGCTGGTGGCCGGGCTGTGGTCGGCGGCGCTGATGGGCGGCGGCGGGCTGGGCGCGGCGATCGCTCCCTGGCTGATGAGCGCGGGCCACGATTGGCACAGCGCGCTGGCCTGGTGGGCATTGCCGGCGCTGGTGGCGCTGCTTGCCTGGTGGCCGGTGAGCCGCGGGCTGTCTCGCCTTTCCGCCCCTGGCGCGGCCAGGGGCCAGAGCCTGCTGCCCAACCGCCGCGCCTGGCTGCTCGGCGCCTATTTCGGCCTGATCAACGGCGGCTACACCAGCCTGATCGCCTGGCTGCCGCCGTATTACATGCAGCTCGGCTGGCAGCCGCAGGCCAGCGGCTCGCTGCTGGCGCTGATGACCTTCGGCCAGGTGGTGGGGGCGCTGCTGCTGCCGGCGCTGGCGCGCGGCCATGACCGGCGGCCGCTGTTGCTGCTGGCGCTGCTGATGCAACTGATCGGTTTTATCGGCCTGATTTACCTGCCGCAGACCCTGCCGTGGCTGTGGGTGCTGGTCTCCGGCCTGGGACTGGGCGGCGCTTTCCCGCTGTGCCTGGTGCTGGCGCTCGATCATATTCATCAGCCGGCGGCGGCCGGGCGGCTGGTGGCCTTTATGCAGGGCATCGGCTTTCTGCTGGCGGGTGTGACGCCTTATCTCTCCGGCCTGCTGCGCGACTACAGCGGCGGCTTCGTGCTCGACTGGCAGATCCACGCGCTGCTGGTGGCGGTATTGATCGCCATTACCTGGCGCTTTCATCCGCACAGCTACCGGCGGGCGTTCGCCGAATAATATTTCTGTCATTGCGGCTCCCTATAGTGACGTTGCTTTTACTTCTGGGCGATAACAACGATAAGGGAACCATGAGATGCACAACACCAAAACCCGTCTGGCGCTGCTGATCGGCTGCATGGCGCTGAGCGCCAACCTGTGGGCCGAGGCGCAGCCGGTGCAGGCTACCCTGGCCGGGCATGCGCTGCTGCCGGTGAAATCCGCCGTTTCCGCACCCAAGGACGCGCCGGGCGATCTGCAGCAAAGCGGCAAATACACCAGCGGCAAGCGCGTTACCGCACTGGGCAGCGTAGCGGGCAAATCCGCCGATCGCCTGACCGGCATCGGCCTGCCGATTGCAGGCCAGCCGCTGCAGGGCCATTCCGGCATCAAGCACCTGCCCGACGGCACTTACTGGGTGCTGACCGACAACGGTTTCGGCAGCAAGGCCAACTCGCCGGACGCCATGCTGTACCTCAATCATTACCGGATCGATTTCAAAGAAGGCACGGTCACGCCGCTGAAAACGGTATTCCTGCAGGATCCTGATAAAAAAGTGCCTTTCCACATCGTCAATGAAAGCACCGAGCGGCGCTACCTGACCGGCAGCGATTTCGACCCGGAAAGCTTCCAGTTCGCCGATGATGCGCTATGGATCGGCGATGAGTTCGGCCCTTATCTGATCAAGGCCGACCTGAACGGCAAGGTGCTGGCGGTGTTCGACACCCTGGTGGACGGCAAGGTGGTGAAATCGCCGGACAACCCGACGCTGACCCTGCCGGGCGCGCCGGACGGCAAGCAGAACTTCCAGGTGGCGCGCTCCAAAGGCTTTGAGGGCATGGCGGCTTCGCTGGACGGCGGCAAGCTGTATCCGTTGCTGGAAGGCGCGCTGTGGGACGGCGAAAAGTTCGAAAACGTCGACGGCAAACGCTACCTGCGGGTGCTGGAATTTGACGTGAAAAAACAGGCCTGGACTGGGCGCAGCTGGCAATATGTGCTGGAAGACAACCAAAACGCCATCGGCGATTTCAATATGATCGACGCCACGCATGGCCTGGTGATCGAGCGCGATAACGGCGAGGGCACGCCGGACAAAGCCTGCACCGCCGGCGCGCCGACCGACAACTGCTTCAGCCAGGTGGCGAAGTTCAAACGGGTGTATAAAATCGCCTTTTCGGACGACAACCTCGGCAAACCGGTGGAGAAACAGGCCTATATCGACCTGCTGAAAATTCAGGACCCGAACCAACTGGCGCGCAAACCGCTGAACGACGGCGTGCTGACCTTCCCGTTCTTCACCATCGAGAACGTCGACGTGGTGGACGCCAGCCATATCATCGTCGGCAACGACAACAACTTCCCGTTCTCCTCCAGCCGCCAGCCCAACGTGGCGGACGACAACGAGTTTATCCTGCTGGACGTGAAGGACCTGCTGAAGTAACCCCGCCGGCCGCCGGCAGCTTCGCCGACGGCCGCACCATTTCCCTCTTAGCGCTAAGGATAAACTGCGCTATAATCAGCCTCTTGCTTCTTCTGACTCCCGAAGGAAGATCCTCGTCCCCGGTGGGGCGGCCGGACTTCAAATCCGGTTGGGGCCGCCAGCGGTCCCGGGCAGGTTCGACTCCTGTGATCTTCCGCCATTCGAGTTCTTCTGAAGTCTCCTCAAGTCAATAAACCCCTTAAAAAATCATCCACGGGTGTCAACCGACGTCCACTGAAATCAATACGGTTCTGGGGGCATAATGGGGGGCATGGAATGGATGCTATTCTGGAGATGATGTCATTGAGATATATGTCGTAATGGGGAAGATGATTGCGGGCGTGATTGCTGACAGGCTCGGGAACCGCATCTGATGTTCAAACGCCTGGAGCTCGTGGAGAAGATGAACGACATCATCGCTAAGCATTGTCCAGGCATGTTGCCGGCAAAATAAACGCCAGACGCGTAATGAGCCCCTACATGGATCTCTGGCATACTAGGTGCATTACAGCACGGTAAGTCAGATTAAAACGGAGGCGACATGACAAACAAGCAATTAACCCAATCACCGGCAGGTGAGTTTGTGATGTTTGCCAGCGATGACGGCGAAGTGCGCGTCGAATGTCGTTTTGAGCAAGAAACGCTGTGGCTGCCCCAGGCGACCATCGCGAATCTTTATCAAGTGACTCCCCAGGCGATTACGCAGCACATCAAAGCGATCTACGAAGAAGCGGAACTTGAACAAAACGCAACCTGTAAGTCTTACTTACAAGTTCAGCAGGAAGGGGCTCGTCAGGTAAGTCGCAATATCCTGCACTATAGTCTGCCCGTTATTCTTGCCGTCGGTTATCGTGTTCGTTCACCCCGAGGCACTCAATTCCGCCAGTGGGCGACCCAAACACTCCAGGAATACCTGATCAAAGGTTTCGTGATGGATGACGAGCGGCTTAAAAACCCGCCCGTGGGTTCATCCGCAGTGCCTGATTACTTTGATGAGATGCTGGAGCGCATCCGTGATATCCGTGCCAGTGAGCGTCGGGTTTATTTGCGGGTTAGGGAGATCTTCGCATTAGCCGCCGACTACCAACCTTCACTCAAAGAGACAACGTTGTTTTTTCAAACCATCCAGAACAAGCTGCATTTTGCCTGCACCGGCCACACAGCTGCCGAACTCATCCATCAGCGTGCCGATGCCAACCAGCCCCATATGGGGTTGAGCAGCTATAAAGGCGAGCAGCTGCGCAAAAGCGATGTGACAGTGGCGAAAAATTATCTCAATCAAGACGAAGTCAGCGAACTCAACCGCGTGGTTAACATGTGGTTGGATTTTGCCGAAGATCAGGCGCGGCGGCGTCAACAGGTGTTCCTGCGTGACTGGCAGGATAAGCTGGATCAGTTTCTGCAATTCAATGACCGTGACGTTCTGCAAGGGGCTGGCACGGTCAGTAAGAAAGCGGCAGATGAAAAAGCGCAGGCTGAATACGTCCAGTATGCCGAGCAGCAGCGCCGCTTAAAAGAAGCTGCGGGGGAAAAGGATATTGCCGGTTTGTTGCGGTGGAAAACCGACACTAAAGAGCGCCCATAAAGCCCCTTGAACCCCACAGGCAAAATTATTTGGGGGCACCAACCAAAATCGAACACGATAAAACCAAGTAAGCTCAATGGTTATAGATATCAAATGCGACTCCTGTGATCCCAAAACATCTTCCGTACTCATCCGATAAAATCCAAAAAATCATTTTTTTCAACGACTACGGCAATGCATCAGAGCGGTTTTCTGTGAAATTTTCTTATAGTTGGTGGAGCCGAAGCTGGGAAAGCGGGTAAACTCTGGTCGTATGTCTTTTAATCACTTGAGGTTTCATTATGGATGATGGCATAAAAATAGTGATGTCCCCGGTTCAGCTTGCTGCTGCGCTGTCTGATAAATCGGTTACGGAAGGCGAAACGCTAAGTAATCGTTTATATGGCGGGCTTGGACTTGTCATGGGTACGCTGGAGCTTGCTGGTGCGGCCGCGCTGTGCATGGTGCCAAAGCGAAGGAAGAATTGGCCGCACGTCTTAAAAGTACTGAACACCGGGTACGAAAGCCTAATGCAGTCAGCTCGTTTAGTAATATCAATTTGGCAGAGGCATCCATCTCCAACGCGCTGAAGGTAAATAAAGAGTGGATAAAGCTTTGGGCAGCAGGCCAGCCACGGCATAATTTAGTTATTGCATACGATACGGGAAAAGTAATTGGTTATACTCTGTTTCGAGGTAGCGACAAGCTGGTAAATGCCACTAAGGTAAAGGTCGTGCTTAAATATGAAACCTATAATGGTAAGTCATATTATATTTTAACCGCATTCCCCGAGGTTTAACTTATGCTTTTAACCACTAACATTGACATTATGATTGAAGGTACGCTGAATCAGGACTTCGATTATATTACCGGGGCGGAGACTATTGATGATGCAATCGATATCTATACAAAAGGATTAACAACGCAAGATCGTCAAGATTTGAAAAAAGAAGTGTTAGCGTTCCTGTCGAACGATGACAGTATTATCGAGTCTGAATTCAAAGCGCGTTATTTTAACTATTTTGCGCCAGAGGATGGCAAGGGATTGCTTTTGCGCGTGCTTGAGGGCATAGAGAAAGCTGAGCAGGCGTAAGGTTTGACCGTCGGGTACCCGAAAATCAGTTTATCAAGCCAGATCGACAGGGGCACGCAGCTTGTGGCGTGAGGCTTTTTTGCTCTGGGAAGCTGATGTTGGAGCGACTGTGGCGCTTCGCTCTTCCCGTTAGCTAAAAGCTCGACTCATTCACCCCTGCTTTAAGAGTCTCTGTCGCCACGCGTAATTGTGTATAGGTGTGTGTGTATTGGTTCGTGGATATTTTATTTTATGCATTAATATCAGCATGTTATTCTGATGGTTTGACTCCTGTGATCCCGCCAATCAAGTTCTTCTGAAGTCTCCTCAAGTCAATAAACCCCTTACAAAATCATCCACGGGTGTCAACCGACGTCCACTGAAATCATTACGGTTCTGGGGGCATAATAGGGGTATTGTCGTGATTAACTAAAATTGCCTGTTTAATTTTCTGCAACCCTAAATGCTTCAGCCATGCGTTCCTGTTCCCGTAGAGGCAGCGCCAAACGATTAGCAATGGTTCTCCACTGGCTAACGATGCCAATAAAATTTTCGATTATTTCATCTGCTTCATCCATGCTTAGGCGAAAGTATCCGGCAACCTCACGTGCCAATTCGAGCTCTAACGCATTATCTGACTCGGTGATATTAAGTTTCAGGCCGTCAGACCAAGGGGCCGGATTTATATCGTAGGCTTCTGAAAGCCGCCAGCCCCTGCCGGGCACCAAAATAAACCCGTGATTACGCAAGTGATCGTCTGTGTTGGATACGAGGATATTGAAAACGATCCTCGACCAGAGTTCCCTAAGATCGGGGTTGGTTTGCGAACCCTCTCTTATCAGAACTTCGGCAAGTTCCAGATAGCTGGCACCGGTCGAGGCATCATCACCATCCTGATGCCGGGTCATCGTCATTGCGGAAGCAAAATGAAGGCGCCGTCCGGTGCAGGTACGATCGAACCTACGGACCATAAAGCAGTGATGATCGCAGGCAAATTTATGCGCTTCTGCTGCCGCGACGTTCAACCCACAGCCAACGGCAAGTGCATTGACGACCATCTCCCAACCACCGACATCATAATCGTCTCTGGTACTTGGGAATTTTGCGATATAAAGATGGCCGTGCTCATCAGCAACGCTGGCCTTTGGCCTTGCACCACCCAGAGAGCCACCTGGAGCAATGAGCATCCGCAACCATTCCTGGCCCTGCGGGGATGTATTGTCAGGATCCTCTTCCAGTGCACGGCTGGCTCTTTCTAAAGCTTGAATTTCGGTAAAAGGTGGAGCCGCCACGCCAATTCTGTTATCGAGAAATTCACCTTCATCTTCAAGTTTATAACGTAGAGCGCCTACTCGATAAAGGTCATGCACCCCTAAGAGATAACCTGATTCGTATAGTCGGGTTCCCACCGCTTTACTGCCTGCACGAATATCACGTTCAAGGCGACGCTTCATTAGCAACCGGCCCCAGCGATCGGGGCTGGAATCGCCAAATACCCCGAACTTATCCTTTGGCTGAGTGGGATACTGAGCACCGGTAACTAGCTGTATTTCTGGGTCAAGTTGTAGATGATTAAGAGCGGGATCGGCCAATGCCAGAGGATCGTATTCAAATTCAAAGAGTTCTCGCATGCGCGTTTGTCGGCTATGTAAGAAACCCATCCGTTTTGGCTCTGGTAATCCATCCCAGTCTGCGTATACACCGATCATTGCCATTGTTAATTGCCTTTTATTGGTTTTTTCAATGGTTTTAGCAAGGAAGCCAGATCCGCCGAGGTTGTGCCTGTCGTTTTTCGGACGGTATTGTTTGGGGGCAAGTCGGCTTTTGTTGTTGCTTGCTTATCTGACTCTGCGTTCCTGGCATCAGTCATGGTTTTTTTGCGCGGAGGGGTAACTTTAGAAGATAAAACGTTTACGTTCTTTATCAGGCGAGAATCCTGAAGCTGGCGACCCAGTTCGTCTTCGGCTACCAGCTTATTCAGGTCATTTTCAAGCCCCAATACCTGCATGACGGACAGGTAAGCGCCAATCGTGACGCCTGCGCCCCCCGCTTCGAGGGAGCGTAGCGTCATTGGCGTCATGCCTGCCCGTTCTGCAACCTGTTTGGCCGTCAGCTTCCGGCGTAGGCGAGCAAGTTTCAGCCGCTCACCAAAGTCAGTAAGCAACTGGTTTGTGCCAGGAAGCAAGGGTGCTGTTTTTTTAGCCATAGTGATAATATTTTATCTTTAAGAGATAGATATAGCCATAATATTAGCATATTTGCGAAGGCTGGATGACATGGTATGGAGTGCTAATATTACTTCTATAAATCCTTTAAAAGGATAAAATATTAGCACTTTTAGTGTTGGGCTTAGGTAGGGCACTCTGCATTTGGTCTGCAAAAAGACACTCGCGGTCGGTGTCTTTTTTGCAGGTTTCGCCATTAAATCAATAATACATAGCGGGCAAACTAGGACTGATAAACATGCTCTTCATACATCTGCAACAGATGGTTGTTCGCCTGCTCGCTCAGTTCCGACAGGGCGGGGAGCAGATGCGCAGAGGCTTTGAGCCAGGCGCTGATTTGCACCCTGCTGCTTGTTGAGTGCTGTTCCCCATTTTCCAGCGATTCCGCCAGATACGCTAAGCCATGACATAACCCTTCTGCGGACTCCTGAGCCACGGCGCTGAGATCGCACAATTGAATATCGCTGAGCTTATAGAATTGCAGGTCGGCAATGAGGTTGCGGAAGAGGGTGATGGAGCTGTCGGTGGTTGTTTGATTCATTTCAGTCATGATGATGTTCCCTTGAAGGGTGGTTATCACCACTGCCAAAGAGTTCCAAGCTTTGGTGGTGGCCCAGACAGGTTTGGAACTCCGGCCCTTCAATCACCGGCCAACCTTGCGGTTGCCCTGCCTGAGCCACCGAACTGAGTGTGCACGTAGGCGCTGAAAAAACACAAGTCTTTTCAGAGTTGAAGGGGGACGGGGTTCCAATCCCGGCTACGGATTTTGCCGCAGCAAGAAGACTATATTCCGGCGATAACGCTCAGGGAACAGGCTGGATGGATTTACAGGGATTCGTTGCGGGGATTGGAATCGGGCTCGCAAAATGGGTAACAGCGCCAAATTCTGGCTAGCCCACCGGTTTTGCCGCAGTGGCGCGTCGGTAAAGTGCGCAACGGAAGAAAATAGAGCGAAAAGCCCCTTCCAAAGAAAGAGGCTAAATAACCAACGGGTTATGCGTACTGAGTGAGCTTCCAGGTAACGCCCTTACCGCCATAAGGCGGCATGATATTGCCTTTGGCGATTGGGGCGGTGGTGGATGGCGTGCCGACGACTTTCCAAACGCCGCTCTCCGGGCATTTTTGCCCGGTGGAGGCGGTAGTGCCGATAGGTGCTTTAGACATAGCGATCTTTCCTTAATCAGGGCGGCGCCAGGGTAGCGTCGCTAAGACAGATATTTACACGTCCTTGTATATATTCAACCCGCAGGTCTGAATATGAAATATACGCCTGAACTTTATTTTTTATAATGCCATGGGTTCGCTAATTGTGAATATGGCAGTGTTTTATTTTAACCAATAGATTAATGTGATGTGTTTTTATAAATAATATTTATATTGTATTGGATGAGGTTGTTTGGTTTTTTTATTTTGATTAATCAACTGGATGGGTTTTTGTTTTATACGGATTTATGGGGTGGGCCTGGAATGAGATGTTTTTTAATCGGAATGTCGTAGGGGCGATTTATCGCCTTGCCGTTAGCGGTAACCTCGAACCGGATTAACCTTCCTTGCACAGCAGGCCGATTCTTCTCTTCCCTATGCGGCATTAGCCGCTATCATTACGGGTGTGACAAAACGGCTGCCGCGCTGCGCGGCGCCTCTGGGATAATGACATACTGAACTAAGGAAAGATTCACCATGAGAAATATTTTCTTCTTTGACGCGATGCTGACGCCGAAAATCATCACCGTTGTTTATTGGCTGGCGCTGTTGGGCGTGTTGATCAGCAGTATCGGCATGATGTTTTATGGCGAGTTCTTCCGCGGCCTGTTCGGCCTCATCCTCGGCGGCGTGTTTGTACGCGTGGCGTTCGAAATGATCATTATTGCGTTTAAAAATAACGAATACCTGCGCAAGATCGCCGAAAAGCCGTAATCTGCCAAAAAACGCCGGGTTGCGCGTGATCGCCATGCTGGGGCTGTGGTTCTCGTTGCCAAAAGGCAGCGCTGGCGCGCGCCCTGACGTCAAGCGCGAGCTGTCGGTGCTGGTGCGGCCGCAGGTGCTGACCGCGCTGCTGACCACCGTGCTGGGGGCGGGCGCGATGTTCACGCTCTATACCTACATCTCGCCGGTATTGCAGCACATCACCGAGGCGACGCCGCTGTTCGTGACGGTGATGCTGGTGCTGATCGGCGTCGGTTTCTCCATCGGCAACTACCTCGGCGGCAAGTTCGCCGACCGTTCCGAGAGCGCGACGCTGAAGGGCTTCCTGCTGCTGTTGGTGGCCATCATGCTGCTGATCCCCTTCCTGGTGCGCAGTGACATCGGCGCCGCGATCGGCATGGTGATTTGGGGCGCGGCGACCTTCGCGGTGGTGCCTCCGCTGCAGATGCGCGTGATGCGTGTCGCCAGCGAAGCGCCGGGGTTGTCGTCTTCGGTCAACATCGGCGCCTTTAACCTGGGCAATGCGCTGGGCGCCGCCGCCGGTGGCGCGGTAGTCTCCGCCGGGCTGGGATACAGTTTCGTGCCGCTGATGGGGGCGATCATTGCCGGATTGGCGCTGCTGTTGGTGCTGTTCACCCACCGTCAGGCTGAGAAAGTGGCTTACGCCAACGGTTAAACAAAATAATGTGTGGCGGGACGCTGCCCGCCGCACGATGTTTTGAGCGCGCCGGGCATTGCGTGCGGCGAACAGTCACATGCCGTAGCGGAATTGCTCAAAATCAATGGCGCCGGACGCGCGCACTTGAGACAACGCCGCGCCATACTGCAGCAACAGGTTTAGCTGGTAGTCGATCCTTGCCCGCAGTAGCTGCTCATGGTCGTCAGCGGGCAGCGGGGAGCTCAATGTATCGTTGGCATAGCGCACGATAATATGATCCGGGAGATAGCAGATATGGTTGTTTTTATAGCCGCTGCTCCGCAGTTCATGGATCGGATAAGCGCCGCCCATGCCCGATGACACGCTGACCAACAGCGCCGGTTTATGGCCGACATATTCTGCTTCGCAGAGCAGTAAGAAGTTTTTCAGCATCGGCGGTGCCATGCCGTTCCACTCTGGGGTAACGATAATCAGGGCTTCGGCCTTGCTCAGGCGTTCATGGCACGTTTTAAGCACCGACCATTTCTGCTCATTCGTTTCCATATCTTCATCCCACAGGGGAAGATTGATTTCCGCTAATTCAAGCGTATCGACAAAGTGATCCTTCTGTTGGAGCTGACGGGCAATATAATTCGCCACATTTCGGGAGTTTGATTGTTTGCGATGGCTGCCGGTCACGATAGCGACATTCATTACGATCTCCTTATTTTCTGCGGCCGATTGGCATAAAACGACCACAACATTAAGCTGACAGGGGCGATGGCGCTGATCATCAGCACATAGGACCAGGCATATTCGTAACTTTCCTGGAATAGGATGACGACCAGCCCCGTCGCAAGCACGCGGTTGATCAAGGTGAATAACTGGCCGGTCGAAAAAACGCGTCCGATTTTTTCACTGTCTATTTCGGTAAGAACGACATTCTGGCTGCTTATGCGTGATGCGGAATTGAATAAGCCTAGGAAGAAGGCCCCGCATAAAATCACCGGCAACGTGGGAGAGCTGGCGATCAGCAGAACCGTTAAGGCGAAACCGCCGGTAAAGAGGTGAACCAATTTCCTCGCGGGGAATTTGGGTGCCAGCCAACCCAACAGTAGGCTGACTAAAATGGCGCCCAGGCCATAAATGATGCCGAAAGAAGCGTAAGACTCAATCGAGGCATGCAGAACTTCATGCATAAAGGGGGCCTGAATCACATTAACCACCATGATGCAGACGAAGGGCACCGCGCCGATCAGAAGATACAAAATGACATTCCGGTTTTCCGGCTGGAACTGAATGAGCGAACTTTTTGGCATCTGAGCGTTTACAGGGGAGCGCCGCTGGTAGGGGATGGCTAACAAGATAAACAGAGAGATGACGATCAGCACGACCAGCAACACAAAAATAGTGTCATAGCTCAAATAGGACGATACGGAGATGACCAATAGCGCAGAGATCAGCGTCGATGCTTGCGATTCCATCTCAAGAAGAGAGTTGGTTCGTGACAGGTAATCACCGCTGAAAATATCTTTAATAAACCCCTGCCGGGCGATATAAAAAATAGCGTAATAAAATTGAACGACGAAATAGGAGGCGACTAAAGGTAGCATAATGCTAAAAGAGAAATACCGGCTGCAAATAGCCAGAATGAAAGCGATGCAAATGAGGACATTGAGCGCCGTGAGCAGGTTTTTCCTATTGAATTTGTCGACCAGCATGCCGATCCATGGCGTGATGAAGATCAGCGTTAATGAGGACATTGTCGCCATCATCGCCAATAACCTGGGTTGCTCACCGTCATTGCTGATATACCAAGGGATGATATACATCCCTATGCTGACGGCGACCGAGGAGAAGAAATTAGATGCTATCAATAAGGCCAGGCAAGTGTTTTGCGAAAAATTCATGAGTATCACGCCATCTTCAACGGTACGCCGGGTTTTATCTGCTCGTTATGCAGTTCGTATTGTTGAAGATAGCCTGAGCGTCCTAAAGTCGCAAATATATTATCATTGATATGTATAATGTTTTTCATGTAGTCCTCGCTGTTATAGACGCTGTCTAACTGAGTCGCGGACAAACGGTCATAGAGCCAGATTCTGCGGTTGTATGTGATGAAAACGATATAGTCATCAATGAAAACGAAGTCCTCCACCGTATTGTCATTCGGGCGAATAAATTCAACATGGTGTTGCCACTGTTCATCAAAGAAGATTTTATGGATGGAGCCGCTGTAAGAAATATAGAGCGTCCGGTTATCAAACCACTTGAGGCGTTTGGGCAATCGGCAGTCGGTGGTTTCAACGACCCGCTTCTGTTCCAGGTCATATAAATAGATTTTGCCCAGGCGTTCAGCAAAGGCCAGCGTCGCGCCATCCGGCGAGACGCCCAGTGACCAAATCGGTTCGTCCCCCTGATGAAGAGCGGTGATCTGACCGCGGTAATATTGATAGACGGTGCCGTCTTCGCTGGCCAGATAGCAACACTGGCGCTGCGGGCAGTAGCAGACGTCGCGAAAGGCGGTGGGCAAGTCGTGCGTCATGCTGGCGCCGTTTTGCTTGACGATGATGCGTCCACGGCTCATCACGGCGATAAGGTCATCGTCTTCCATAGGGACAATGCGTTTGATGTATCCACTGTCCGTATCCGTTAAAAGGTGTTTGGTTGGAAGGCCGAGCAAGGCACCATCCTCTTGCAGCGGAATACGATACATGTAGCCGCGTTCGCCGGCGCAAATGATTTCGTCTCGGCGGCGATAGGCCGTCCAGATGGCGTCTGGCGTATTCTTTATCATCGCCAGCGTTTCCCCCGTCAGGATATCGCTTTTGAGTAAACTGCCGTCGCGATTTTGCACAATGACGATGCGATCGCTATTTTTAACGAATTTTGTCCACCGCAGTTTGAATGCCGCAGTCAGTGCCACTCCCGTGCTTTTCAGCGAATCAAGATCAATGCGGTAGATCCGTCTGTCAAAGCTGCTGGCCAGGCAAGTTTTCTTGTCGTGGCTGAGAGTGACATGCTCCATGTCGTCATGCGCGAAAACTTCGCCGTTGCGATAGGTCAGCCGCCTGTTCTCATCGATTTGCAATTCCAATACGCGGCGTGAGTCGCAAGCGACAATGTAGCGATCGTCCTCTAGCGGTTCGAACCAATGCACGGTTTCTGTGAGCCCTTCGGGTTTGATGCTGTTTTGCAACTCGCCGTTGGCGATGAGTCCGATAGTGCCGCCCGTGCTGCCTGCCAGCAGATAGTGGCCTGACGATGAATAGCAGAGCGTTGCAATATCTTCTTCGCATACGCGCACTTGAGAAAGCTGCGTTCCCGTAAAGTCCAGTTCGACGACGGCGCTGTTGCCGCTGCGCGTGGCTATCTGTGCTTTGGTCGGGTGGATGGCGATCGCCTGAGAGGTCGAATGAAAGATGCCGAAATCGTCCGGCCCGATATCGCGGACCGAGAACAGGGAGACGATGTCGAGGCGATGGTCGGCATCGTAGCGCAGGATGGAGACTTTCCTGTCGCCGGATAAACAAGCCAATAACTTTCTTTCCGGGGAAATGGCAATCGCTTCAATCGTTCCCCAGTGGATTTTTTTTCGTATGCTTACCGTGAACGAATCTACAGGTATGATTAATATCTCGCCGCCTTTCGTGCCGGCGAAAGCAATATTCATTTCCCGGTCGTAGGCGAAAGCATTAATGTTCTCTTTAGACATATCGTATCCTTTGGTAAGCGGCGCCAATATTGATAAATGGTGAGCAGGATCACCTGTTCACCATTTATGACTAACAAAAAATAAAGAGATTACTTCTCAGAGCGAATAGCTTTCTGAACGCTGATAGTCTTAGGTGCATTGGCAGTTGCGGTTTTGATTACTTTCATGTGAATCTCCTAAGTTTATGTCGGTTTGCAGTTAGCATGACTTTTTTCATGCTGTAATCAGTATTGCTTGATGTGTTTGAGGATGTAAAACTGTTGAATCTTACAGGGCGGCTACTTTCTCTTTTTGCTGGTTGTGAGCTGCTTTGCGTTTTTGTTTGGTGATATGTTTCGGCTTTTTTTGTTTTGTGGTTTTTTATTCTACCTGGTGGCGGTTTTATGCCATTTGTTTTCCAATGGCTTCTTACCTGTCAAGATTAACAGTTATTTATTCCAGCATGCTGACTTACTCTCTTTTCGATGATCTCTGAGGAGAATAGCTATGCTGACAGTCAGAAATAAGATAAAAATTTTTATCACAGACAATAAAATAACGTCATGGTTTTATAGCTTCAATAACATTGATTGTGAGGCGCTTCTTATTCATATCCCAAAGCAGAATAAAGAAGGTGGCGAGATTACATCGCAATCGCAGGGAACCCCTTATCTTCGCATTCATTCCCAGTGTTTAACCGGCGATGTTTTCGGTTCTAAACGTTGTGAATGCGGCAACCAGTTACACGAATCGATAAAAATCATGACGGAGCATGGCGGATATATCGCTTACTTGCCTCAGGAAGGGCGAGGCATAGGGCTGTATAACAAACTCGATGCGTATGCCTTGCAAGATCAGGGGCATGATACGTTCCAGGCGAATAAACTCTTGGGATTCCCTGAAGATGCACGGGAATATCATTGCGTCTCTGAGATGCTGTTGGCGGTGGGAATAGAAAAGGTCTTTTTGCTGACGAATAATCCGGATAAACATCAGGCGCTAACCGATTCAGGCATCGCGGTTGAAAAAGTGGTTTCCACATCGTGCTTTATGGGACGCGACAACCAGAAATACATACAGGCAAAGGCGGATATCGCCAGACATACGTTCGGAAAAGTTGTTTCTATCTAATAGAACCAGGAGATGACTATGTATCACACCAGTCCGATTAGCGGTATAGCGACAAACAACGTTTATGTTGCCACTGCCGGTTATGACAATAAAGTGATTCTCTGGGATGCGAAAACGCATTTGCCTCTTTCTGTCAGTTACCACGACCATTTGGCCAATCAGGTGACGTTCAGTCCTGACGGCCGTTTCGTCGCCTCGTCGAGCAGCGATTACAGCCTGCGTGTGTGGAGCGTTCCGGATCTGCAACTTTATGCGGTCATGCGGCACGACGATGACGTCGAGGGCATCAGTTTTCATCCGACCCAGCCCTGGATAGCGACGGCGTCTCGCGATCGGCACGTTCGCGTTTTTGATCTGCACGGTAAGCTGCTGGTCAAGTTTTCGGGGCACACTGCCGATGTCATTTCCGTTGAATGGAAGGATGAGGACGTATTGGTGTCCAGTGGGGATGACGGCACGATCCGCTATTGGAGCCTCTCTCAGCAGAAACAAAGCGCCATGATTGATATGGTCGGGGTGGAAACGGATACGCTGTGCCTGACGAAAGAAGGGTTGCTGGTTTCTGGTGATGACGAAGGCCGCATCACGGTATTCGACGAGCAGGGGAGGCAGGTTTCACAAGTGGACGCGCATCAATCAGGCGTCAAACGTCTGATTGTCAAAAATAACACGGTCATCAGCTTAAGTTACGATCGGTATTTCAGAATATGGAATTTAGGGCGTGACGGATTAAGCCTGGTTCACCAAGACAAAATACTGCCGCAAGTCTGGCCGCGTTCCAGCGACATCATTGGGGATCGCTATCTGGTGTTTGTCACTTTTGGCGACAGATACGCCACTTATGATTTGGATAAACGGGAGTGGGTGGAAAATGAAATTAAAGACACTCACGGAATTAATGCCGTTTATGCCTGTGGCGACGATATTATTTTTACCGGCGATGCCGGTAAGGTGGTGCGCAACGGCAAAGTCATCAATCAGCTTCCCTCGCTGTGTAACTTCATTATTCAAGTGAACGGCGTCGTGTTGCAAGGAGGGCAAGATGGCGCGGTTTATAATGGCGAAACCGGCGACGTCGTTTATCAACATCATTCCCCGTTGAATTGCCAGACGGTGCTGAAACACCCTGAAGGCTCTTTTGTTTTGGTTGGCGCCTATACGGGAGAGGTGATTGTATTGCGCGTAGACGATAACGGGCGCGTGAGTTGGGAGAAGAATATCCAGGCGCATAAGAACGCGATAAAAGGCATGGCGATCAATGGCGCCATACTGTTTACCGCCTGTGCGGATCACACCGTGGCCGCCCACGATTTAACGGATCTGGCCCAGCCGACATTACGCTTCGTCGGTGAACACGACATGATTGTGAACGGCTGCGTCGCGTTGGACAACGGTTTCGCCTCCATCAGCCGCGACAAAACATTGCGGTTGTGGAGCCTCACGGGCGAGCAGCAGATTATCGATTCACCGCACCAAAACTCGATTAAATGCATCAGCTATGCGCCAGAATATCATTTGATTATGTCAGGCGACTATCGGGGAACCGTTGCTGTATACGATCTCACGCAACAGCGCTGGGTCATGGTGAAGAAGGTTTCCACCGCCGGTATTTCCTGCCTTGTTTTTGATGCCGCCAACGGTCGTTTCATCGCTGGCAGTTACCTGGGTGAATTGCATTTCATCCACGCGGCGGCATGCAGCCGCGCGGGGGGGAAACATGCGGCCTATGCATGACATCAATCAGCTGTCCGATCGTGAGGCGATGGGGATGGAGCCCTATTTCTATGCTTCCGAGCTGGATAACCTTGATGCCGCGATGGCGTCGTTATCCCGCTGCGCCGTCAGCGATCTGGCCGGCATCGTTGAAGATGAACACCGGCCGCTAACGGTGCGCTATGCCGCCGGTTCATTGCTGGCATTGCACGGTGATCCGCGCATCAACACTCTGGCTCCCGCGATGGTTGCGCTGTGCGAAGCGGACGTGGTGCTAGGGCGCGATGTGGAGCAGGTCGATGGGATATGGCAAGAATATGCGGCGGTAGGCGTCAAACGGGAGTGGATTGCCAAGGAGGCGCCGGCATATCGTTGCCGGATCAAGCGGTTCAACTTGGCGAAGTATTGCGTCACGCATCAGGAATATCGCGATTTTCTGCTCGATAGCCGCTATGAAAGATTGCCCGCCGGCTGGTCGTTCGGCAAATATCCTGTCCATCTCGCCAACCATCCGGTGAATTCGTTGGCGCTGGAGGATTGCGAAGCCTACTGCCGCTGGCTGTCCGCCAAAACGCAACGTGCATTTCGTTTGCCGACGGAGGCTGAATGGGAGTATGCCGCCAGCGGTGGCGTCCGGCGAGAATTTCCCTGGGGAGAAAGCTACCGGCGCGATTGTGCCAATACGTTAGAGCTGGGGTTGCTGACTACCACGCCCGTCGGCATGTTCCCTAAGGGAAACTCGGCCTTTGGTTTGGCTGATATGGCGGGGAATGTGGAAGAGTTTACCGCGACGCCTTATCTGCCGTATCCCGGCGGCGAGGTGGTGGATGACGATCTGTTTCGGTTGGATGAGCAAACGCCTTACCGGGTCGCCCGCGGCGGCAGTTTCACCCGACACCATGACTTGGCTCGCTGTACCAGGCGGCACGGTGCGTATCCAAAAGCCATTTATGTTATGGGCTTTCGATTGGCTGAAGATATCAAGACGCCCTAAATTTCTGTACGGTCGCCGCTTCAGCACAGCAGCGGCGTGATTGCGCCGGAGAGCAAAGCATGCGTGATGGTCTGATAGCGATTCTGAGTGCCGAACTTTTCGGAGATGTTGTTCAGATGAAAGACGACGGTGCGATCGGAACAGCCGATGATTTGCGCGATTTCCCATGAGGTTTTGCCTTCACAAGCCCAGAAAAGGCATTCCTGCTCGCGTCTGGTCAGCTTGATGGTTTGTTGCTCGAGGGACTGCACCATTTTTTCATGGATATAGGGCGTTATCGCCAGGATCTCTTTGATGCAGCGCGCATAGTCGTCATGGCTGGGGTTTTCGTCGACCGCGTTGATGCTGACAATGCCCAAAGTGCTGCTCTTCCCTCTAAAAGGGATGCTGAAACCAGGCCCAATGCCAAAGCGCAAGGCGTTTTTCAATACGGCTTTGCCATCGGGGTGAGCATCTTTTAACAGCTTATACCAATGGATTGGCGTGCTGGATGTTTTCGCATAGGCCAGGATGGGATCGTAATCATGATAATTGTTTTCATCATAATGTATTCGCCATTCTTTAGGATAATTTTCAATCACTATGCGTTCCGTTTTGGTCAGTGAACGGGAAAGAAACATAGTGATGCTAAAGAATGTGAAACCACATGAGATGATTGATTTATTAATTGATTGATTTATATCATTATTGTTTTCATCTAACGAATCAAAGGCATCTTTCATTCGTCGGCTTCCTTTCATGTAAAATCAGCTAAACAATTCATTAACATTAATGTTGATTAAATGTAAAGTAAAGTTTAATTAAAGGTTAAATGTGGCGATACATTTATGGGGGTATTTTTTAATTATATTTCATACTGATAGGTTTTTTTTTCGTTTAACTATCCTGAATGGTTATTTGCTTTTGTGACTAATATCACGATTCATTACGCGTTCAATAGCAGCATTCATTACCTTTTAGCTTCGGTATCCCGGGTTTGGCTGCTTTTCTAAGGAAATAGACGAAGGCTGTCGCGGGAGTTACTGCGTTTTTGCGGGCAGACCCCATGCCTGCACCGGTAGGGTGATTGGCGCGGAAACGAGCGCTATCCACATGGGAGATGGGAGCCACGATGAGTAAAACACGGATTATGCAAGAGGCATTGAGGTGTGCGCGGCAAGCTCTGCCCGATTGCCTGCCTAACCCCCCTGTTGGCAGCGTTTTGGTTAAACAAGACCTTATCGTCGCGCAGGGGTATACCCGAGCACCGGGGTATTATCATGCCGAAGCCGATGTGTTGTCGCAGGTAGAAGGAACGCTGGAAGAATATGAGTTGTACGTCATTTTGGAGCCCTGTTCATTTCACGGGCGTACGCCGTCTTGTGCCCGGGCGATAGTCGAGCGGCGCGTCGGCAAAGTTTATGTCGGCATTCTCGATCCGCATCCGCGCAATCGTGGGGCGGGGATCGCCCTCTTGGAACAGGGGGGGATCCCGGTGGAAGTGGGGCTCCTCGCCGATCCCATTACCGCGTGGCTATCCCCTTATTTGCATCATGAGCCGGAGCCGTTCACTCAAAGCCGAGGATGCTGAACGCGTCGTCCTGCGGGTAGTAACCGAGCAGGCGGCTGGTTTCCTCCAGCGACAGCCGCTTGTAGCGGTTGTTGGAAACGCCGTGCACCACCGCGTACTGCACCCCTTCAACGCCAATGCAACGCTCCAGCAAATCGGCGGCGTCGCGGTGGCTGAGGAAGGCGCTCATGTCACGGGCGCTGAGCCGCTCGCCGGCCGCCAGCGCGGTGAAGTTGGCGATGCGCACCGACAGCGCGGAAAGCCCTTCCTGGTGCGCGAAGTAGGCGGCGATGCCTTCGCCGAACGCCTTGCTGGCGCCGTAGAGATTTTTCGGCTTCGGCGCGTCGTCCGGGCGGATCTGGTAATCCAGCGGGTAACCCTCCACCGCCTGCGCGCTGCTGGCGAACACCACGCGGCGGCAGCCGGCGTCTTTCGCCGCGCGGAAGATATTGAAGGTGCCGAGGATGTTGTTGTCCATCAGCGAGCCGCAGAAGTCTGCGTCGGGCGAGGGGTCGGCCGCCAGGTGCAGCACGGTGTCGATATTGGCGCAGGCCGCGCGGCAGGCGTCGAGATCGGCGATGTTGAAGCTGATGACTTCGTCATCGGGCCGCAGCTTGCTCAGCAGGCCGCTGTCCCTTTCCGCCAGGCGCAGCCGGTAGCGGTCGCCCACCGCCTGCCGAAACGCCGTGGCCACTCGGCCGCCGGCGCCGGTAATCAAAATCCGTCCAAATTCCGTACGTAACGTCATGATTGCTGTCGTCCCTAAGAATAGATTACGCGACGATCAGTAATAATCCCCTGCATGACGTTTGTCCAGCATTTCAATTAGAATTTCTGATGTTTTATTCCGGCAGCGGGCAGCATTCCGCAAGGGCGTCGGTCAAGAAATTCATCACCGCCCGCACGGCGGCGGTGCGCGCCAGGTCAGGGTAGGTGACCAACCACAGCTCACGCGTCGGCGCGGCGATCGGCGTGGGCAGCGGTTGCAAATCCGGGTCGCCATCGGCGACGAACGTCGGCAATACCGCGGCGCCCAGCCCCGATCGCGCGGCCTGCTGCAGTGAAAACAGGTCACTGGCCTGAAACACCACCGGGCGCCCCTGCAGCAGCTGCAGCAGCCACTGCTGGTGCGGCTGCTGCCGGTAATGATGGTCATAGGCGATAAAGCGGCGCGCCGCCTCGGGCAAGGCGGCATGCCGCGCGGCGGCGTACAGCGCGTAGCGCATCATGCCGATGCGCCGTACCAGCAGATCCGGCTGCTGCGGCCGCACCATGCGCACCGCGATGTCGGCTTCGCCGCGGTCCAGCTCGGCGAGCGCCGATTCACCGGAAAGCGCCAGCGCAATGTGCGGAAAGGCGCGATGAAATTCGGCGATGCGCGGCGCAATGACATGGGCGGCAATCGACGGCGGGGCGCTGATGCGCACGCTGGCCTGGGGCGCGGCGCCGGCGCTGCGGGCATGGCGGACGATCGCCTGGCTTTGCGCGTCGATCTCGGTCGCCAGCCCGGCGATGGTCTGGCCGTCCTGGGTCAGCGGGGTGCTGCGCGGCAAACGCAGGATCAGCCGCAGCCCGAGCGCCTTTTCCAGCGCCGCCACCCGCCGCCCGACGGTGGCGTGATCGCAACCCAGCTCCCGCGCCGCCGCCGACAATGAACCGGTGCGCGCCAGCGCCACAAAGTGTTTTAAATCCTGCCAGTCGAACATCAGTGAATTCCTGCACAGTATCGATGCAATTTTAAGGAATATTCACACAGAGCGCGGCGTGATTCAATGCGTACATACTTTCCGCAAAATCGAATGATTCAATTAGGATGTCTTATGAATTTACGGCTTCAGCAACGCACCGCGCTGGTGACCGGCGCCAGCGAAGGCATCGGCGCCGGCATGGTCCGGGTTTTGGCGGCGGAAGGCGCCGCTGTGGTGGCCACCGCCCGGCGGGGCGACCGGCTGCAGGCGCTGGCGGATGAGATTGAACGGCGGGGCGACCCGCGGCCGCGGGTGATTGCCGCGGACGTTACCGACGCCCGGGCGTTGGCCGAGATGGCGGCGCAGGCGGGGCCGATCGATATTTTGATCAACGCGGTCGGCGCTTTCCGCCCAACCGCGCTGGACGAGGGCGATCGGGGCTGGGACGACGCCTTCGCCCTGAACTTTACCCCGGCCCGGCGGTTGACGCAGGCGTTGCTGCCGGGCATGCAGGCGCGGGGCTGGGGGCGGGTGATCAACATCAGCGGTTCGATGGAGCCGCGCAGCCTCAGCGCCGCCAGCGCGGCCAAGGGCGCGCTGCACCTGTGGGCCAAGGGGCTGGCGTGCGAGGTGGCGGCGCAGGGCGTGACCGTCAACACGCTGCAGCCCGGGCGCATCAACAGCGAGCAGATCCGCGAGCGGCTATACCCGACCGAAGCGGCGCGCCAGGCGTATATCGCGCAGCATATTCCGATCGGCTATTTCGGCGAGCCGGAAGACATGGCCCATCTGGCGGCGTTTCTTTGTTCCCCGCTCGCGCGATATATCACCGGCGCGGTGATCCCGGTAGACGGCGGCCTGCATTATTTCGCCCACTGAGGCGGTTTTGCCCGCCGGATCACAGTTCGGCAATTTGCCGGCGCAAAGCCTTGCTCCGGCAAAATCTCGGGTGTTAACGTCATGACTCAGCCGCTTTAGGGTTGTCACTGCTCCGGCAGGCAAAACCTAAACCTCGCGTTTCTATTCCCTTCGGGAAAGAGACCGCGAGGTTTAGGTTTTTTTTTGCGCCGAATTCCGCCGCAGCGATTGGCCATCGTCGGGCTGGGGAGCGGCAGAACGCGAATGCTAAGGATAACCGTATGAAATATGACTCATTAGCCAGTGAGATTTTGGCCGGCGTCGGTGGCCGCGACAACGTAAAGAGCCTGGTGCACTGCGCCACTCGCCTGCGCTTCAAGCTGCGCGACGGCGGCCGCGCCGATACCGCCGCGCTGAAAAAAAATCCCGGCGTCATCATGGTGGTGGAGAGCGGCGGCCAGTATCAGGTGGTGGTGGGCAACCACGTGGCGGAGGTGTATCGCGCGGTCAACCGGGCCGGCGGCTTCGGTGAAGGCGCGGCGGGCGGCGATGGCGCGGACGACAAGCCGGACAACCTGCTCAGCCGGTTTATCGACGTGGTTTCCGGCATCTTTACGCCGCTGCTGGGGGTGATGGCCGCTTCGGGGGTGCTGAAGGGCGCCCTGGCGCTGGGCCTGGCCTGCGGCTGGCTGCTGGAGAGCGGCGGCACCTTCAAAACGCTGTTCGCCGCCAGCGATTCGCTGTTCTATTTCTTTCCGATCATGCTCGGTTACACCGCCGGGAAAAAATTCGGCGGCAACCCGTTCGTCACCATGGCGATCGGCGGCGCGCTGACGCATCCGCTGATGATGGCGGCGTTCGACGCGGCGCAGCAGCCGGGCGCGGCGCGCGAATATTTCCTCGGCATTCCGCTGACCTTTATCAACTACAGCTCGTCGGTGATCCCGATCATTTTCGCCGCCTGGGTCTCCTGCCGGCTGGAGCCGTGGTGCAACCGGGTTGTCCACAGCGCGCTGCGCAATTTCATCACCCCGCTGCTGTGCCTGGCGATCACCGTGCCGCTGACCTTCCTGCTGATCGGCCCGGCGGCGACCTGGCTGAGCCACCTGCTGGCCAACGGTTATCAAAGCATCTACGCCTTTAACCCGATCGTCGCCGGCGCTTTTATGGGGGCGATGTGGCAGGTGTGCGTGATCTTCGGCCTGCACTGGGGGCTGGTGCCGCTGATGATCAACAACCTGAGCGTGCTGGGGCGCGACACCCTGGCGCCGCTGCTGCTGCCGGCGGTGATGGGGCAGGTGGGGGCCACGCTGGGCGTGATGCTGCGCACCCGCGACGCCAAACTGCGGGCGCTGTCCGGCTCGGCCATCGGCGCCGGTATTTTCGGCATCACCGAACCGGCGGTCTACGGCGTCACCCTGCCGAACAAGCGGCCGTTTATCTTCGGCTGCGTCGGCGGCGCGCTGGGCGGCGCGGTGATCGGCTATTTCCACACCGCGACCTACTCCTTCGGGCTGGTGAGCGTTTTCACCTTTGCGCAAATCATTCCCGCCGGCGGCTTCGACGCCACGGTATGGGGCGCGATCGGCGGCACGCTGCTGTCGTTCTGCTTCGCCGCGCTGGCCAGCTACCTGTTCGGCGTCACCCCGGCCGAGGCAGCGACGGCGGAAGCGGCGGCGGCCGCGCCGCTCAACCGCAAAGAACGGATCCTCAGCCCGATCGCCGGCGAGCTCCTGCCGCTGGAGCAGGTCAATGACGCCACCTTCGCCAGCGGGCTGCTGGGAAAAGGGGTGGCGATAGCGCCGCAGCAGGGGCGGGTGGTGGCGCCGGTGGCCGGCCGCGTGGCGTCGCTGTTTAAAACCCGGCACGCCATCGGCATCGAGTCGGACGACGGCGCGGAGATTCTCATCCACGTCGGCATCGATACCGTGCGGCTCGACGGGCTGCATTTTACCGCCCACGTGCAGGAGGGCGATCGGATCGCGCCGGGCGATCTGCTGATTGAGTTCGACCAGGCGGCGATCCGCGCCGCCGGCTATGACACCACCACGCCGATCATCATCAGCAACAGCGATGATTACGTCGACGTGCTGACCAGCGGCCAGTCTCCGGTGCGGGAACAGGCGCCGCTGCTGACTTTATTACGTTAACTGAGGAGCAAGCGATGAACGGCAAATTTCCGCAAGATTTTCTGTGGGGCGGCGCGGTAGCGGCCAATCAGGTGGAAGGCGCTTATCTGACCGACGGCAAAGGCCTATCGACGTCCGATCTGCAGCCGCAGGGCATCTTCGGCGCCATCACCCCGCGCAAACCGGGCGACAGCGGCATCAAGGACGTGGCGATCGATTTTTACCATCGCTATCCGCAAGACATCGCCCTGTTCGCCGAAATGGGCTTTAAATGCCTGCGCACCTCGATCGCCTGGGCGCGCATTTTCCCGCAGGGCGACGAGGAAACGCCGAATGAGGCCGGGCTGGCGTTTTACGATCGGCTGTTCGACGAGATGGCGAAATACGGCATTCAGCCGCTTATCACCCTGTCGCATTATGAAATGCCCTATGGCCTGACGCAGAAATACGGCGGCTGGGGCAGCCGCGCGACCATCGGCTTCTTCGAGCGTTACGCGCGCACCGTATTCGAACGCTACAAGCATAAGGTCAAACACTGGCTGACCTTCAACGAAATCAACATGTCGCTGCACGCGCCCTTTACCGGCGTCGGCCTGCCGGAAGACAGCGACAGGGGCGCCATCTATCAGGCGATCCACCATCAGCTGGTGGCCAGCGCCAAGGCGGTGAAAGCCTGCCACCAGTTAGTGCCGGGCGGCAAAATCGGCAATATGCTGCTGGGCGGCATTTTGTATCCGCTGAGCTGCCGGCCGGAAGACCTGCTGGAAACCCAGCGCCAGAACCGCGACTGGCTGTTCTTCGGCGACGTGCAGGCGCGCGGCGCTTATCCGGCCTATATGCGGCGCTTCTTCCGCGAGCACGGCATTCAGCTCGAAATCACCGCCGAGGATCGGCAGGCGCTGCGCGAAACCATCGATTTTATCTCCTTCAGCTATTACATGAGCGGCTGCGTCACCACCGACGCGGCGCAGAACCGGACCGCCCGCGCCAATATTCTCAACATGGTGCCGAACCCGCACCTGGCCAGCTCGGAATGGGGTTGGCAGATAGACCCCGTCGGCCTGCGCTACCTGCTCAACCTGCTGTATGACCGCTACCAGAAGCCGCTGTTTATCGTCGAGAACGGCCTGGGCGCCAAGGATCGCGTCGAGGCCGACGGCAGCATCGACGACGGCTACCGCATCGAGTATCTCAACGACCACCTGGTGCAGGTGGCCGAGGCGATCGACGACGGGGTGGAGGTGATGGGCTACACCAGCTGGGGGCCGATCGATCTGGTCAGCGCCTCGAAGGCCGAAATGTCGAAGCGCTACGGCTTTATTTACGTCGACCGCGACGATGCCGGCAACGGCAGCCTGGAGCGCAAGCGTAAAAAGAGCTTCTACTGGTATCGCGATGTGATCCACAGCAACGGCAACTGCCTGAAACCGAAAGGCTAACCGCCATTAGCCCGCCCGGCGGCGATCGCCGGGCAAGCCTTCTAGGCCGCGTCGTTTTCCCGGTAGCGCCGGCGGGCGTGCTCGAACCAGCTGGCCGGCACGTTGTGCGGCGGCCGCTGCAGCCTGGCCAGCCCCTGCTCGACGATATGGCTGGCCTGGCGCCACAGCGTCGGGTCGCCTTCGGTCAACACCTCCAGCAGCCGCTGTTTTTCGATCAGATAGGTCTGGGCGAAGTGGCTGTCGTACTCCAGCAGCGAGCGGGTGTTGTCGATCAGGTCCGCCAGCTTGATGGTTTTGGCCTGCGGCGAGGCGCCGGCGCTGTGGCGGCGATCGCGGTTCTTGCGTTCGAAGCGGTTGCCGTCGCCGGCATGGCTGACGTTGGTCAGCATCGCCACCAGTTCCGCCACCTTCGGCCCGAAGTGGCTTTCGATATCGCCGAGGGTGGTGGGGGTGTCTTCCACCGTGTCGTGCAGCCAGGCGGCGGCCAGCATCTCTTCGGTGTGCGGCACGCTGCTGACGATTTCCATCACCGCCTGCGGATGAACGATGTAGGGCGCATTGGTGTATTTGCGGCGCTGATCGATCGCCGCATGCGCCTTGGTGGCGTAGCGGCGCGCGCGTTCTGCAAGCGTGGTTGTCATATCCTTTCCCTCCGCACAGCACCCTGCTGTGGCATCCTCTGCATCTAAAAAATGTAGCACATCGTGCAAAAAATAGCTTGCGATTACATCGTGCACTATCTATATTCGCATCATGAAAAGCAAAAACGCCGAACAACCCAACGCGAAAAATACGCTGCTGCTCGATCAGCAGCTGTGTTTTGCCCTGTACTCCGCCAATCTGGCGTTGCACAAGGTGTATCGCAAGTTGCTGAACCAGCTCGACCTCACCTATCCGCAGTATCTGGCGATGCTGGTGCTGTGGGAACGGGATGAAATCACGGTATCGGATATCGGCGAGCGGCTGTTCCTCGATTCCGCCACCCTGACGCCGCTGCTGAAACGGCTGGAGAGCGCCGGGCTGCTGGTGCGCTATCGCGCCACCGCCGATGAGCGGCAGGTGATCATCGCGCTGACCGAAGCCGGCCGCGCGCTGCGTGAAAAGGCGCAGGCGGTGCCCGAGGCGGTGATGTGCGCCACCGACTGCAGCCTGGACGAGATAGTCACGCTCAAACGGCAGCTGGAAAAACTGCGCGGCAGCCTGATCGACCAGGTTTGACCCCCGGCCGCCGGACGCAAGATCGGCGCCGGTGGTCTACACTGAAGTAAGCGTCAAATATAAGTAGTGCACGATTTAATCGTGAAAGATAAACCCGTGGCGGGTTTCGTTTTGCTGAAGCCGACGTCACGTCCCCCAACCAGCAAGAAGGAATGAATGATGTCTATTGAGAAAGTTGTTTACCGCGCTCACGCCACGGCAACCGGTGGCCGCGACGGCCGTGCGACCTCATCCGACGGCGTGTTGGATGTGAAACTGGGCGTGCCGAAAGAGATGGGCGGCGCCGGCGGCGACGTCACCAACCCCGAGCAGCTGTTTGCCGCCGGCTATTCGGCCTGCTTCCTCGGCGCGCTGAAGTTTGTCGCGGCGAAAGAAAAGGTCAAGATCCCGGCCGAAGCCAAAATCGACGGCACCGTCGGCATCGGTGAAATCCCTAACGGGTTCGGCATCGAAGTGCAGCTGGACATCAGCCTGCCGGGCATCGAACGCAGCGTGGCGGAAGAGCTGGTGAAAAAGGCCCACGTGGTCTGCCCTTATTCCAACGCCACCCGCGGCAATATTGACGTAACGCTCAACGTGAAATAACGTTTTTGCCCATAATGGAGGGATATCCCTCCATTTTCTTTGCGCTTTCGCCTCCGCTCAGTTCACAAAAAATGGCAAAAAATGCCCATTTTGTGAGAATTCTCTTGATTATTACCCCCAAAATAACGCTTATTGCCGTTCGGCTGAACCAGCGGCCGCAATAAATGTCTGACAGATTCAGAACTGCTACACCGTCCCCGGAGCCACCGCGTTACATGAACAAAGTGAAATCGCTATCGCAGCAGAATTTATCGTTATTGTTAGCGATCTATATCGGCATCTTTTTGAACCTTTCCGTTTTTTATCGTCGTTTCGATTCATTTGCGCACGGCATTCAAGGGATTAAGGTTATTTCAGCGGTGACTGAGGTTATCGCCATCGTGCTATTTACCTTCTTCATCATGCGGCTGGTGTCGCTGGGCGGCCGGCTGTTTTATCGCGTCGTCGCCTCGCTGCTGGTGCTGATTTCGGTCGCCGCCAGCTATTACATGACGTTCTTCAACGTGGTGATCGGCTACGGCATCGTGGTGTCGGTGATGACCACCGATATCGATCTCTCCAAAGAGGTCATCGGCCTGCATTTCTTCCTGTGGATGGGGGTGGTCAGCGCCTTGCCGCTGCTGTGCATCTGGAAGAACAGCCTGCGTTACACGCTGATCGAACAGCTGAAAACCCCCGGCCATCGGGTGAAGCCGCTGCTGGTGCTGGTGGCGGTCGTGGCGCTGGTCTGGCTGCCGCTGCGCATGCTGGATAAAGAACAGAGCGCGCAGGAAAAAATCACCAACATCGATCTGCCGAGCTATGGCGGGGTGGTGGCGCACTCTTATCTGCCGTCCAACTGGCTGTCGGCGCTGGGGCTGTTCGCCTACACCCGTTACGACGAGAGCCAGGATCAGGCCAATATGTTCGATCCGGGCCAGAACTTCACCTATGTGCCGCCGGCGGATATCGACGACACCTACGTGGTGTTTATCATCGGCGAGACCACCCGTTGGGACCACATGGGGATCCTCGGCTATGACCGCGACACCACGCCGCGGCTGTCGAAAGAGAAGAACCTGGTGGCGTTCCGCGGCGAGTCCTGCGATACCGCCACCAAGCTGTCGCTGCGCTGCATGTTCGTGCGCGAGGGCGGCACCGCCGACAACCCGCAGCGCACGCTGAAAGAGCAAAACGTGTTTGCGGTGATGAAAGACCTGGGCTTTACCTCTGAATTGTTCGCCATGCAGAGCGAGGTGTGGTTCTACAACAACACCGAAGTGGACAACTATTCGTTCCGCGAGATGATCGCCTCCGAGAAGCGCAACGACGGTAAATCCGTCGACGATATGCTGCTGGTGGACGAAATGAAGGAGTCGCTGGCGCGCTACCCGCGCGGCAAGCATCTGGTGGTCCTGCATACCAAAGGCTCGCATTATCTGTACTCCCAGCGCTACCCGCGCAGCTATGCGCGCTATCAGCCGGAGTGCATGGGGGTGGATGACTTCTGCTCCAAGGAGCAGCTGGTTAACGCCTTCGATAACTCGGTGCTGTACACCGACAGCTTTATCGCCAACGTGATCGATCAGGTGCGCGACAAAAAGGCGATAGTGTTCTATTCGTCCGACCACGGCGAATCGATCGGCGAGAACTCGCACCTGCACGGCACGCCGCGCGAAATGGCGCCGCCCGAGCAGTTCCGCGTGCCGATGATGGTGTGGGCCTCGGACAAGTTCCTCGAGGATCCGCAGCATCTCAGCGCCTTCGAGCAGCTGCAGGCGCAGCAGCGCATCGGCAAGACCCATCGCCACGTTGAGCTGTTCGACACCATTCTCGGCTGCCTCGGCTATAGCTCGCCGGACGGCGGCATCGTGGATAAAAACAACTGGTGCCATATTCCGCAGGACAAAGCGGCGCCGGCCAAGCTGTAATTTTCTGCCCGCCGGGCGTAACCTGCGCCCGGCGATTCACGCGAATACCTTCCCGCCATCAATTAATCCGGCGTGCGCATGCGGTATACTTGCGCACTTTCCCCCTCACACCGGAGATCCCATGACCCTGCGCGTGGCGTTTATCGACGATCATGACATTGTGCGTTCGGGCTTTGTGCAGTTGCTGTCGCTGGAAGCGGACATTCAGGTGGTGGGCGAGTTCAGCAGCGCGGCGCAGGCGCGCGCCGGCCTGCCCGGGCTGGAAGCGGAGATCTGCGTCTGCGATATTTCGATGCCGGACGGCAGCGGGCTGGATCTGCTGGCGGACATTCCCTCCGGCATCCGCGTGGTGATGCTGTCGATGCACGACAACCCGGCGCTGGTGGAGATGGCGCTGGAGCGCGGCGCCAGCGGTTTCCTTTCCAAACGCTGCAAGCCGGAAGATCTGATCACCGCGGTGCGCACCGTCGCCGGCGGCGGCGTGTACCTGATGCCGGAAATCGCCCAGCAGTTGGCGCGGGTGAAGGTGGATCCGCTGACCCGCCGCGAGCGCGAGGTCGCGCTGCTGCTGGCGCAGGGCCGGGAAGTGCGGGAAATAGCCGCCGCGCTGGGGCTGTCGCCGAAGACGGTGCACGTGCACCGCGCCAACCTGTTCGCCAAGCTGGGCATCAGCAACAACGTCGAGCTGGCGAAGCGGATGCTTAACCTGTGATGCAGCGGCTGTTCACCCAGCTGGCGCTGTTCTTCATCTACGGCACCAGCGCGTTTTGCCTGTGGGGCATCGGCACCGCGCTGATCGACCCGCCATGGCAGGCGCTGCTGCTGTTCCCGTTCGGCCTGCGGATGGGCATTTTGCTGCAAAGCCCGCACCGTTTCTGGCCCGGCATTCTGCTGGCCGACCTGCTGCTGATGGCGCTGCTGGCGGATCAGTTCGGCTATGGGCCGGCGCTGTGGGCTTCGATGGCGGTGCTGGCGCTGACGGTGTTGCTCAGCCTGCTGGCTTCCCCCTGGCTGCTGCGCCACCAACAGAGCGACAGCGAATGGCGCTGGCCCTTGCTGCAGGGGGCGGTGGTGGCGGTGGCGGCCGCCCTGCAGGCGCTGGTGTGGCAGCTGGTGAGCGGCGACGGCGCGCGGGTGCTGCTGCTCGGTTTGGCGGGCGGTTTCACCCTGGCGCCGACCTGCCTGCTGTTGTGGCACTATCTGGCGCGCCAGATTTGGGTGCCGCTGGAGCCGGGCCTGATCCACAAACCGGTAACGCTGCGGCTGCGCCATCTGGCCAGCTATTTGCTGCTGTTCGCGCTCAGCATCTGGCTGCAGCAGCAGGTGAACGTCGCCGAGCTGCGCCGCTTCGCGCCTTTCTGCCTGGCAATCCCGATCCTGTTCATGTCCTACCGCTACGGTTGGCAGGGGGCGCTGCTGGCGACCCTGCTCAACGGCGTGGCGCTGGTGGCCAACGAGCCGCCGCAGCCGGATTCGCATCGCGATCTGCTGCTTTCGCTGCTGGCCCAGAGCCTGACCGGCCTGCTGCTCGGCGCCGGCATCCAGCGGCAGCGCGAACTGAACCAGCAGCTGCGGCTGCGGCTGGCGGAGAACCGCCAGCTGGCGCGAGCGCTGGTGACGGCGGAGGAACGAACCCGCCGCGAGGTGGCGCGCGAACTGCACGATGAGGTTGGCCAGACCATCACGGTGATCCGCACCCAGGCCAGCATTGTCAAACGCCTGGCGCCTGAGCCGCGGGTGGCCGGCTGCGCCGAGGCCATCGACGCGCTGGCGCTGCGGGTGTACGACGGCGTGCATGACGTGCTGACCCAGCTGTGGCCGGCGGCGTTGAATAATCTGCCGCTGTCGGCGGCGGTGGCGGCGATGCTGCGCGAATCGCTGCCGCAGGACGCCTCGCTGACGAGCAGCATGCAGTGGCAGGTACCGGACGAGCTGCTGGATGAAACGCTGAAGATCACGCTGTACCGGGTGTGTCAGGAGGGGATCACCAACGTCTGTCGGCACGCCGGCGCCAGCCGGGTCGAGCTGGAGGCGCGGTTGCATAAGCGCAAGGACCGGCCGCCGGAGATAGCCTTGAGCATTCGCGACAACGGCGTGGGCATCGATCTGGCCAGCCATGAGCCGGGTTACGGCCTGCGCGGCATGCGGGAACGCATCAGCGCGCTGGGTGGCAGCCTGCGGCTGACCTCCGGGCAGGGCGCCTGTTTGACTGTGATCTTGCCCACAGTTTCGCCGGCAGAAGGGCAAAACTAGGAAAAACTCCTAGCGGCGTCGGGAATCCGGCGTAAGCCATTCGCGCGTGCGCGCCGCATGATAGCGGCACTTTTCTCATTCTCTGAGGTTTCACATGTGGTCTTTCCTTAAAAGCCGCCCGGATGCGCCGCAGGTCACCGATCAACGGCAGATCGACGCCAGCTACAAATACTGGCGTATCCAACTGATGTGGACGATGTACATCGGCTATGCCGCGTTTTACTTCACGCGCAAAAGCTTCAACTTCATCATGCCGGCGATGCTGAGCGATCTGGGCCTGACGATGTCCGACGTCGGCATCCTCGGCACGCTGTTCTACATCACCTACGGCTGCTCGAAGTTCATCTCCGGCATGATCAGCGACCGCTCCAACCCGCGCTATTTCATGGGGCTGGGCCTGATCATGACCGGGGTGCTGAATATCTTCTTCGGCCTCAGTTCGTCGCTGCTGATGCTGGGCACGCTGTGGATCCTCAACGCCTTCTTCCAGGGCTGATGCTGGGCACGCTGTGGATCCTCAACGCCTTCTTCCAGGGCTGGGGCTGGCCGCCGTGCTCCAAAATTCTCACCAGCTGGTATTCGCGCTCCGAACGCGGCGGCTGGTGGGCCGTCTGGAACACCTCGCACAACTTTGGCGGCGCGCTGATCCCGCTGCTGGTGGGCTTTATCTCGCTGCATTTCAGCTGGCGCTACGGCATGATCATTCCGGGCATCATCGGCGTGGCGCTGGGCCTGCTGATGTGCTGGCGCCTGCGCGACAAGCCGTCCACCATGGGGTTGCCGAGCGTCGGCAAATGGCGCAACGACGCCATGGAGCTGGTGCAGGAATCTGAAGGCCAGGGGCTGACCAATCGCGAAATCATCAAACGCTACGTGCTGACCAACAAATACATCTGGCTGCTGGCGGTGTCCTACGTGCTGGTGTACATCGTGCGCACCGCGATCAACGACTGGGGCAACCTGTACCTGACGCAGGAGAAAGGCTATTCGCTGATGACCGCCAACTCGGCGATCTCGCTGTTTGAGGTGGGCGGCTTTATCGGCTCGCTGGTGGCCGGCTGGGGCTCCGACAAACTGTTCCGCGGCAACCGCGGCCCGATGAACCTGATCTTCGCCATCGGCATCTTCCTGTCGGTCGCGGCGCTGTGGATCATGCCGGGCTTCAGCTATCTGCTGCAGGCCGCGTGCTTCTTCGCCATCGGCTTCTTCATCTTCGGGCCGCAGATGCTGATCGGCATGGCGGCGGCGGAGTGTTCGCACAAGGATGCGGCCGGGGCGGCCACCGGTTTTGTCGGCCTGTTCGCTTACCTGGGCGCGGCGCTGTCCGGCTATCCGATCGCCCGGGTGATGGAAATCTGGCACTGGAACGGTTTCTTCGTGGTGATCTCCATCGCCGCCTGCCTGTCGGCGCTGTTCCTGCTGCCGTTCCTGCGCGCGCAGTCACCGGCGTTGAAACCCGCCAAGGCCTGAGTGAAATGCGCCGCACCGCACCCGGTACGGCGCATTATGGCGCTTTTATCAGCACTTGAAACGGCGGGGCAAAAAAGTGATTGACGCCTATAACCGCCAGCAGTAAGATGCGCCCCGCATCGGCGAGTAGCGCAGCTTGGTAGCGCAACTGGTTTGGGACCAGTGGGTCGGAGGTTCGAATCCTCTCTCGCCGACCATATTCAAAGAAACCGACGAAAGTCGGTTTTTTTACGCCCGCAGTTTATGAGGATGAGGACCTCCGAAGGAGGTTTGAGCCGAGCGCAGCGAGACCACGTTGCTTTAGCGACGGCCCGCAGGGCAAGCATCGCAGATGCGCGTCATCCTCTCTCGCCGACCACCATTCGAAAAACCTGCTTTTTAAAGCAGGTTTTTTTTCGCCCGCAGATTGCGTTTGCCTCATTCCTCCTGGAAATCGCCCCCTTGTTGAAATATATTTATCCTTCCTCATTAATGAATTCACTTTCCTTATTTATCCTGCCTTCTTATTTTTATATTTAAATAAATTCATTGTTGAACAATAAAACCCGGTTGATGGCGCTCTTGTTTTAACCGAGCTTTTATCTATAGTCTGAGTACACGAAACGGGAATGATTAATTTCCGTGGCGTGGAAAAACGAACGGTCATTTATTCACTTTAATCTTGCCGGATTATTGCGGGATTATTTTATCCGGCAGTGAGCGGCGATGATTAAAGCTTTTACGTTTATCCTCTCGGAATAAAGGAATCAGTTATGCGCAAACTTAATAAACCGCTGTTGGCGTTGCTGATCGGCAGCACGCTGTGTTCTGCGGCGCAGGCCGCCGCGCCGGGCAAGCCGACGCTGGCCTGGGGCAACACCAAGTTCGCCATCGTGGAAGTCGATCAGGCCGCCACCGCCTATAACAATTTGGTGAAGGTAAAAAACGCCGCCGACGTTTCTGTTTCATGGAATTTATGGAATGGCGATACCGGCACCACGGCAAAAGTATTATTGAACGGCAAGGAAGTGTGGAGCGGCGCCTCGACCGGCGCTTCCGGCACGGCTAATTTCAAGGTCAATAAAGGCGGGCGCTATCAAATGCAGGTGGCGTTATGCAATGCCGAGGGGTGCACCGCCAGCGACGCGACCGAAATTGTGGTGGCCGATACCGACGGCAGTCATTTGGCGCCGTTAAAAGAGCCGCTGCTGGAAAAGAATAAGCCTTACAAGCAGGACTCCGGCAAGGTCGTCGGCGCGTATTTCGTCGAATGGGGCGTGTACGGCCGTAATTTCACCGTCGATAAGATCCCGGCGCAGAACCTGACTCATCTGCTGTACGGCTTCATCCCGATCTGCGGCGGCGACGGCATCAACGACAGCCTGAAAGAGATCGAAGGCAGCTTCCAGGCGCTGCAGCGTTCCTGCCAGGGCCGTGAGGACTTCAAGGTCTCCATCCACGATCCGTTCGCCGCGCTGCAGAAAGGCCAGAAGGGCGTCACCGCCTGGGATGACCCCTACAAAGGCAACTTCGGCCAGCTGATGGCGCTGAAACAGGCGCGCCCCGAGCTGAAAATCCTGCCGTCGATCGGCGGCTGGACCCTGTCCGATCCGTTCTTCTTTATGGGCGACAAGGTGAAGCGCGACCGCTTCGTCGGCTCGGTGAAAGAGTTCCTGCAGACCTGGAAGTTCTTTGACGGCGTGGACGTCGACTGGGAATTCCCGGGCGGGCAGGGCGCCAACCCGAAACTGGGCAGCGCGCAGGACGGGGAAACCTATGTGCTGCTGATGAAAGAGCTGCGGACCATGCTGGACCAGCTGTCGGTGGAAACCGGCCGCAAATATGAGCTGACCTCCGCCATCAGCGCCGGCAAGGACAAGATCGACAAGGTGGACTACAACAGCGCGCAAAACTCGATGGACCACATCTTCCTGATGAGCTACGACTTCTATGGCGCCTTCGATCTGAAGAACCTCGGGCACCAAACCGCGCTGAAAGCGCCGTCCTGGAAGCCGGACACCGCCTATACCACGGTTAACGGCGTCAACGCGCTGCTGGCGCAGGGCGTGAAGCCGGGCAAAATCGTGGTCGGCACCGCCATGTACGGCCGCGGCTGGACCGGCGTGAACGGCTACCAGAACAACATTCCGTTCACCGGCAGCGCCACCGGGCCGGTCAAGGGCACCTGGGAAAACGGCATCGTCGATTACCGCCAAATCGCCAACGAATTTATGAGCGGCGAATGGCAGTACAGCTACGACGCCGCCGCGGAAGCGCCGTACGTGTTCAAGCCGTCCACCGGCGATCTGATCACCTTCGACGATGCGCGTTCGGTGCAGGCGAAGGGCAAGTATGTGTTGGACAAGCAGCTGGGCGGCCTGTTCTCCTGGGAAATCGACGCCGACAACGGCGATATTCTCAACAATATGAACGTCAGCCTGGGCAACGGCGCCGGCGTTCAATAATCGGTTGCAGCACCTTGCCGGGGGATATCCTTTTGCCCCCGGCTTTTTCGCCGAAGAAAGTTCTTTCACGTCACACAGATTGTGGCGGGGCCTCGATCAAAAACCGTCCAACCGCCTCACTCTTTTGGGTGATGGGTCAGCATTTCCTCCTGTTTTTAACGCCGATCACAAAAATAACCGTTCAGATATTCATCATTCAGCAACAAACTTTTTTAGTTTTTTAACGGAGTTAAAAACCAGTAACTTGTTGTGACTTAGACCATTGAACTAAAAATGACCGCTTAGCATAAATTTTAATGCTGCAACTGTTAAAAAAAGGTTTTTTTTATGTTTGTTTGCTGTTTCTCACAGTCTGCGTAAATCCCCACTGGTTATATTGACGACACCCCAAACAGTTGGCAATTTGGTAGCCTCAGGGGCAAGAGCGAGAGCAGTTTGAGTGAATTCCACGCGCTCAGACGTCCCCGCTGCGATGCGTTCCATCCGGCGTTCTCGCGCCATTGCTCCTTCTGCCTTCGGGCGCCCGACTGCACAGGCCGCGCAATAAAAAATATAGGGTTCTGGCAGTCACTACCCATGGCTTTCCAGCCGCTGGGTATACACACATCACATCACACAATGGAGCACTAACGATGACAAATTCCTTGGGTAAATCAGGGATTCTGAAATTCGGCATCGGGCTGGTCGCACTGACCGTCGCGGCCAGCGTACAGGCCAAAACCTTGGTCTACTGTTCTGAAGGTTCCCCGGAAGGGTTCAACCCCCAGCTGTTCACCTCGGGCACCACCTACGACGCCAGCTCGGTACCGATCTACAACCGCCTGGTCGAATTCAAAGTCGGCACCACCGAACTGCAGCCGGGCCTGGCTGAGAAATGGGACGTCAGCGAAGACGGCAAAACCTACACCTTCCACCTGCGCAAAGGCGTGAAGTGGCAGAGCAGCAAAAACTTCAAACCGACCCGCGACTTCAACGCCGACGACGTGGTGTTCTCCTTCGAGCGTCAGCTGGACGCGAATAACGCCTACCACAAAGTGTCCGGCGGCAGCTACGAGTACTTCGAAGGCATGGACATGCCGAAGCTGATCTCGAAAATCGAGAAGGTGGACGACAACACCGTGCGCTTCGTGCTGACCCGTCCGGAGGCGCCGTTCCTGGCCGACCTGGGCATGGACTTCGCCTCTATCCTGTCCGCCGAATACGCCGACGCGATGATGAAGGCCGGCACGCCGGAGAAGGTGGACCTGAACCCGATCGGCACCGGTCCGTTCCAGCTGCTGCAATACCAGAAAGACTCCAAGATCCTCTACAAGGCGTTTGACGGTTTCTGGGGCACCAAGCCGAAGATCGACCGCCTGGTGTTCTCCATCACGCCGGACGCCTCGGTGCGTTACGCCAAGCTGCAGAAAAACGAATGTCAGGTGATGCCGTACCCGAACCCGGCCGATATCGCCCGCATGAAGCAGGACAAAACCATCAACCTGATGGAACAGCCGGGGCTGAACGTGGGTTATCTGTCGTTCAACGTCGAGAAAAAACCGCTGGATAACCTGAAGGTGCGCCAGGCGTTGACCATGGCGGTCAACAAGCAGGCGATCATCGACGCGGTGTATCAGGGGGCGGGCCAGGCGGCCAAAAACCTGATCCCGCCGACCATGTGGGGCTATAACGACGCGGTGCAGGATTACGCTTACGATCCGGCCAAGGCCAAAGAACTGCTGAAAGAAGCGGGCATGGCCGATGGTTTCAGCATCGACCTGTGGGCGATGCCGGTACAGCGTCCCTACAACCCGAACGCTCGCCGCATGGCGGAAATGATCCAGAACGATTGGGCCAAGATCGGCGTGAAGGCTAAAATCGTGACCTATGAGTGGGGGGAATACCTCAAGCGCGCCAAGGCGGGCGAACATCAGACGGTGATGATGGGCTGGACCGGCGACAACGGGGATCCGGATAACTTCTTCGCCACGCTGTTCAGCTGCGCCGCGGCGAAAGACGGCTCCAACTATTCCCGCTGGTGCTACAAGCCGTTCGAGGATCTGATCCAACCGGCGCGCGCCGAATCCAACCACGACAAACGCATCGAACTGTACAAGCAGGCTCAGGTGGTGATGCACGATCAGGCTCCGGCGCTGATTGTCGCTCACTCCACCGTGTACGAACCTGTTCGTAAGGAAGTGAAGGGCTACGTCGTGGATCCGCTTGGTAAGCATCACTTTGAGAATGTCTCTTTAGACTGATTCTGACCGTTAAACCGGAGACGCACGAATGGACTTGCAGGGGCGCAACAGGTTGCGCCCCTGCTGGCCAGTCTCCGGCGTATGGCACCAGGATTGTTCATAGTGTGTGAGCTTTAATAAGCCTGGCGGACGATGAGCTGCCGGGCATTGATACAGAGAGTTCGGGATATGTTGCAGTTCATACTCCGACGTTTGGGGTTAGTTATCCCAACGTTTATCGGCATAACGTTGCTGACTTTTGCATTCGTCCATATGATCCCCGGCGACCCGGTGACCATCATGGCCGGGGAACGCGGGATCTCCGCAGAACGCCATGCGCAGTTGATGGCGGAAATGGGGCTGGACAAGCCGCTCTACCAACAGTATTTCTCCTACGTGTCCAACGTGCTGCAGGGCGATCTGGGCACCTCACTGAAAAGCCGCATCTCCGTCTGGAGCGAATTCGTTCCGCGTTTCCAGGCCACCCTGGAGCTGGGCTTTTGCGCGATGATCTTCGCCGTGCTGGTCGGCATTCCGGTCGGCGTGCTGGCGGCGGTCAAGCGGGGTTCGATATTCGATCACACCGCGGTGGGCATCTCGCTGACCGGCTATTCGATGCCGATTTTCTGGTGGGGCATGATGCTGATCATGCTGGTGTCGGTGCAGCTTAACCTGACGCCGGTGTCGGGGCGCATCAGCGACACGGTGTTCCTGGACGATACGCTGCCGCTGACCGGCTTTATGCTGATCGACACCCTGATCTGGGGCGAGCCGGGCGACTTCGCCGACGCGGTGATGCACATGATCCTGCCGGCCATCGTGCTGGGCACCATCCCGCTGGCGGTGATTGTGCGCATGACCCGCTCCTCGATGCTGGAAGTGCTGGGCGAAGACTACATTCGCACCGCGCGCGCCAAGGGCGTGAGCCGCATGCGGGTGATCGTGGTGCATGCGCTGCGCAACGCGCTGCTGCCGGTGGTGACGGTGATTGGGCTGCAGGTCGGCACCATGCTGGCCGGCGCCATTCTGACCGAAACCATCTTCTCCTGGCCGGGCCTGGGGCGCTGGCTGATCGATGCGTTGCAGCGCCGCGATTACCCGGTGGTGCAGGGCGGGGTGTTGCTGGTCGCCTGTATGATCATTCTGGTTAACCTGCTGGTAGACGTGCTCTACGGCGTGGTCAACCCGCGTATTCGCCACAAGAAATAAGGGGCGCTCTCATGTCTCAAATCACTGAGTCTGCAGTTAAAGGTGCGCCGAAGCCGATGACCCCGTTCCAGGAGTTTTGGCACTATTTCAAGCGCAATAAAGGGGCCGTGGTCGGCCTGGTGTATATCGTCATCATGCTGGTGATCGCCCTCGGCGCCGGCGTGCTGGCGCCGCACGCGCCGGCGGATCAGTTCCGCGACGCGCTGCTCAAGCCGCCGGTCTGGCAGGACGGCGGCAGCTGGCAATATATTCTCGGCACCGACGACGTGGGCCGCGACGTGCTGTCGCGCCTGATGTACGGCGCGCGGCTATCGCTGCTGGTCGGTTGCCTGGTGGTGGTGCTGTCGCTGATCATGGGCGTGATCTTCGGCCTGTTGGCCGGCTACTTCGGCGGCGTGGTGGACGCGGTTATCATGCGCGTCGTCGACATCATGCTGGCGCTGCCGAGCCTGCTGCTGGCGCTGGTGCTGGTGGCGGTATTCGGGCCGTCGATCGTCAACGCCTCGCTGGCGCTGACCTTCGTCGCCCTGCCGCACTACGTGCGCCTGACGCGCGCGGCGGTGCTGGTGGAAGTGAACCGCGACTACGTCACCGCTTCGCGGGTGGCGGGCGCCGGCGCGCTGCGCCAAATGTTCATCAATATACTGCCAAACTGCCTGGCGCCCTTGATCGTTCAGGCCTCTCTCGGTTTCTCGAACGCCATTCTGGACATGGCTGCCCTCGGCTTTCTCGGCATGGGCGCGCAGCCGCCGACGCCGGAGTGGGGCACCATGCTCTCCGACGTACTGCAGTTCGCGCAAAGCGCCTGGTGGGTGGTGACCTTCCCCGGCCTGGCGATCCTGCTGACGGTGCTGGCATTTAACCTGATGGGGGACGGCTTGCGTGACGCTCTCGACCCCAAACTCAAGCAGTAACAGAGGACGAGAGAGATGGCGTTATTGAATGTAGACAAGCTTTCGGTGCACTTCGGTGACGAAGGCACCCCGTTCCGCGCGGTAGACCGCATCAGTTACAGCGTGGATCAAGGGCAGGTGGTCGGCATTGTCGGCGAGTCCGGCTCCGGCAAGTCCGTCAGCTCGCTGGCGATCATGGGGCTGATCGATTTCCCCGGCAAGGTGATGGCCGACAAGCTGGAGTTCAACGGCCAGGACCTGCGCAAAATTTCCGAGAAGGAACGTCGCCAGCTGGTCGGCTCCGAAGTGGCGATGATCTTCCAGGACCCGATGACCAGCCTGAACCCGTGCTATACCGTCGGCTTCCAGATCATGGAGGCGCTGAAGGTGCATCAGGGCGGCAATCGCCGCACCCGCCGCCAGCGGGCCATTGACCTGCTGAACCAGGTGGGCATTCCCGATCCGGCCTCGCGGCTGGACGTTTACCCGCATCAGCTGTCCGGCGGCATGAGCCAGCGCGTGATGATCGCCATGGCGATCGCCTGCCGGCCCAAGCTGCTGATCGCCGATGAACCGACCACCGCGCTCGACGTGACCATCCAGGCGCAGATCATCGAGCTGCTGCTGGATCTGCAGCAGCGCGAAAATATGGCGCTGTTGCTGATCACTCATGACCTGGCGCTGGTCGCCGAGGCCGCGCACCACATCATCGTGATGTACGCCGGCCAGGTGGTGGAATCCGGCAAGGCGGCGGAAATTTTCCGCGCGCCGCGCCATCCTTATACCCAGGCGCTGCTGCGCGCGCTGCCGGAGTTCGCCGCCGACAAGGCGCGGCTGGCTTCGCTGCCGGGCGTGGTGCCGGGCAAATACGATCGCCCGACCGGCTGCCTGCTCAATCCGCGTTGTCCGTACGCCAATGAGCGCTGCCGTAATGAGGAGCCGGAACTGCGCAGCATTCCCGGCCGTCAGGTTAAATGTCACACACCGCTGGATGATGCGGGGAGGCCGACCGTATGAGCCAGAATCAACCTTTACTGCAGGCGATCGACCTGAAGAAGCATTACCCGGTCAAAAAGGGCATGTTCGCGCCGGAGCGGCTGGTCAAGGCATTGGACGGCGTCTCCTTTACCCTGGAGCGCGGCAAGACGCTGGCGGTGGTCGGCGAGTCCGGCTGCGGCAAGTCGACCCTCGGCCGTCTGTTGACGATGATCGAAGTGCCGACCGGCGGCGAGCTGTATTATCAGGGGCAAGATCTGCTGAAGCCGGACGTCACCGCCGAGAAGCTGCGGCGGCAGAAGATCCAAATCGTGTTCCAGAATCCTTACGGATCGCTCAACCCGCGCAAGAAGGTCGGGCAGATCCTCGAGGAGCCGCTGTTGATCAACACCTCGCTGAGCGGCGCCGAACGGCGCGAGAAGGCGCTGGCGATGATGGCGAAGGTCGGCCTGAAGACCGAGCACTACGACCGCTATCCGCACATGTTCTCCGGCGGCCAGCGCCAGCGCATCGCCATCGCCCGCGGGTTGATGCTGAACCCGGACGTGGTGATCGCCGATGAGCCGGTGTCGGCGCTGGACGTCTCGGTGCGCGCGCAGGTGCTGAACCTGATGATGGACCTGCAGCAGGAGCTGGGGCTGTCTTACGTGTTCATCTCGCACGACCTGTCGGTGGTGGAGCATATCGCCGACGAAGTGATGGTGATGTACCTGGGCCGCTGCGTGGAGAAGGGCAGCAAAGACGCGATCTTCAACAACCCGCGCCACCCCTACACCCAGGCGCTGCTGTCGGCGACGCCGCGGCTGAACCCGGATATGCGCCGCGAGCGCATCAAGCTGACCGGCGAGCTGCCGAGCCCGATGAACCCGCCGCCGGGCTGTGCGTTCAACGCCCGCTGCCGTCGCGCCTTCGGCACCTGCACCCAGCTGCAGCCGCAGCTGAAGCGGTATGGCGACCAGATGGTGGCCTGTTTCGCGGTCGATCAGGACGAGCATCCCGGCGCCTGACGGCCCCGCCGATGCCCTATGCAAACGCCGGCGCGATGCCGGCGTTTTTTTTATTCGGTTTTTATCAACGGGTTATTGCCGCGACCTGGTTGATTATATTTATCTGGGCGCTGTGCCTAATCACATGCCGACGGCGGCTTATTTGAAATAAGATTTACATGGAAATAATAAGCAGGTTATTTAACTGGCGGCTCAGCAAATAAAAAAGCGCGCCGGCGGCGCGCTTCGCTTATTGCCCGATGGGGTTATTGCGGATAAGGCACCCAGTCGCCGCCGTTCAGCCGAATATAGGTCTTGTCCTGATATTTCATCACGATGGCGTTATCATTTTCAGAAATAACCGGCGTTTGCGGCAATCCCTGGGTCAACGCCTGCCAGTCGACGCCGGGGGCGGTGAACGCCTTGCCGTCCACCAGCCGCGACACCAGTTCCGACAGCGCCAGATAGCTGCTCGGCGTTTTGACCTGCAGCGGGCCGCCCTGGTGCGGTGCGGCCATGCCCACCAGCTTGATGCCGACCGGGGTATGGGTGATGTTCGGGCTGGGGATATCGCGCAGGCCGGACATCTGCATCTTGTCGCCCACCAACGCCGCGCCGTGTTCCGGCACGATCACCACCATCACCTTGCGGCCGGATTTCTCCAGCTGGTCGAGGAAGGTGTTCAACTGATCGAACAGCTTCTGCGCCCGCGGCGCGTAGTCGGCGCTCTTGTTGGAGCCGACGAAGCGGTTGCCGTCGTGCAGCGGGATGATGTTGAAGAAGGTGGCGCTGCGGGCGCCGTCGCCGGCCTTCTGTTGCTGATCCAGCCAGCGGGTGAGCAGCTCCAAATCGTTGTAAACGGGTTCGCCGTCGAACGAGGCCAGTTCGTTGCCGATGCCGGCTTGCGACATCAGCGGCGCCTGCATGTCGCCCTGCTCGCGCAGCTCTTTCAGGAAGTTGCCGAATACCCCGGAGTGATCCAGCATCAGCTGTTCCTTGAAGCCCAGCTTGGCCAGGTTATCAAACAGATAGCACTGCTGATTCACCGGCTGATACAGATCGTGGTGCGACGGCTGGCCGCAGCTGGCGCGCAGCAGGCGAATGGCCGCCGGGCCGCTGTAGGCGGTCGCGGAATTGAAGTTGTCGAACATGATGTCCATCTTCGACCACAGCGGATGATTTTGCAGGTTGCTCGCTTCCATGTCGGCCCAGGCCAGCGAACAGATGTTGATCACCAGCAGGTCAAACGGCTGCGCGTCGGCGGGCAGCGCCGCCGGGAAGGCGGTGGCGCGGGTTTTTTCCCGATCGTAGAACTGATTCAGATAGGCCGTCAGGTTGGCGCTGGTCGGCGGCAGGCTGTCGGCCGGCGCGTTATCGACCGCCGCCGCCGCCGGCGTCGCCGATGCGGCGGGGGCCGCAGGGGCGGTCGCGGCCGGCAACAGCGAGATGGCCGGGCCGGCGATGTTCAGCAGGTTGAGCCATACCAGCGCCGCCACGGTAAACACCGTGACGCGCACCCATTGGGCCACGAACAGATAGGCGATCAGCAGCACGAAGGCGGCGCCGATCATCTGCCAGTTGATAAAGCGGTTGACCAGTTCCAGCAGGTACTGGGCGCTGAAGCCGGTCAGCTGCGAACCCTGGCTGAGAATGCTGTTGATGCCGGGCAGCCAGGTGTCGTGATAAAACAGCGCGATACCTATGGGGATCGCCACATAATGCCGCCAGCGGTGCAGGCGCATCGCGGGTATCGGCATCACCAGGAACGCCATGAACACCAGGTTCGGCAACGCGTGGAAGTTCAGGTAGCCGAACCACAGCAGGGCGAATTTCGCCAGAAAATAGTAGTTCCAGCCGCCCAGGCCGCGCCAATAGCGCCACAGGGAGTGATCGGGTTGCGTATTCGTGTTTGGCTTCATGGCTGCTTCTTACTTTTTATCTGAGATGAAGATCCTTCGCGCACCCATAACCCGGCAGATTTTAAATAGCGCGGTGATAACAACAGGTTTTGCCAGTATTGCCGCCAGTGCGGGAAACGCCGGTGAAAGGCGTAGCCCAGCGGGATGAACACCAGGGCGCACAGGACGATCAGCTGCACGATGTCGTTAAGGTTCAGCATGTTTTTCCTCCTGTGCGCCGGTCGCCAGCGTGAAGGCGACCGGTTGGCGCCGCTCCGGCGCGTCTTCGGCGGCGGCCGCCTTCTGGCGCGGCGCGGCGACGACGGCTTCCGTCGCCGGGGCTGGCCCGCCGCCGTGCGCCATGCGTTTAATTTCCGAGATAATGTCGACATCCTGATGCCATACCACCCGGTTGCTGAAGGCTTCGTCCACCGGCAGGCGGAAGATGAACTTCAGCGCGGTATCCAGATCGTTGATCCGGCAGGTGGAGAGGAACAGCACCAGCCTGCCCTGCACCACGGTCATCACGTCGCCGAAGCGCCGCAGATGGCACAGGGTCATCGCCTGTTCGGCGCGCAGCCCCGGCGCCGGGCGCAGCGCGACCATCACCCCTTTGCCGTCTTCCGGCAGCAGCGTATTGCCCATCAGCGAGCTCACCGCCTGGCTGAAGTCGTGCGGCCGCATATAGCCTTTCAGCTGCAGCGGGCGCAGGCCGGCCAGCAGGACGTCGATGTCGGCGGGAACGTGGCGCGCGAAGCGTTGCCCCTGAATGCCTTCGAGCATGGTCAGAAAGCGGGACAGCGGCGCGACGTGCGGCACGATCAGGTTGGCGCCGCAGGCCAGCAGCAGGCGTTCGTCGCTGTAACGCAGGCTGGCGCTCATTTCGCGCACCGCGATTTTCAGGCCGCTGCCGCGGCTGCGGCGCAGGCCGTGAATTTGGTGCGCCAGTGCGTCGATCTGATCGCTCTGGTACAGCGCGAAAATCAGCGTCGCCGACAGCGTCAGCATGCCGTGCTGCGCCAGCTGGGCGTTGCTGTCCAGCAGCTGCCAGTTGGCCGACAGCGGCGGCGCGCCCTCCAGAATGCTGCGTTCGGCCAGATAGTGGCCTTCATCGCTGCGGATGGCGGTGGGCGAGGGCTTTTTGCCGTCCTCATCGCCCTGCCAGCCGCGCTCGCCGGCATACAGCGTCAGCAGCTGGTTGGCGTTGATGCCGTTTTCGGTGCTCCACCAGTTCACCAGATACTGGGCGCTGTCCTGCTGCCACTGCAGGCTGGACAGGCCGTTCAGTATGCGGTGCTGGGCGCTGAGCTGCCCTTTGAGTTTATTGACGCCGCTGCCGTGGCTGAGGATCAGCAGCGTGCAGCCTTGCCGCCGCAGCCAGCCGGCGATGGCGCGCGACCAGTCGCGCAGCTCTTCGGTGGTGAAGGTTTGCCACAGGCTGGCGTGGGCCAGCAGGATTAACAAGCGGTTGCGTGGTTTCAGCGCGCGCATCAGGTCGTCGATGAGGTGCATCAGCGCGGCCTTTTTCTCCGGCAGTTGGTAGAGCGGCAGCTTTTTCAGGGCGGGAGAGGCGAGCTCAGCCAGCAGCCGGTCGGGCTTCTCGCCGCTGCAAATCAGCGCGGCCTTGCTGGTGGCGGCCTGGGCGGCCAGGGTTTGCTGACAGAGCAGACCGGCGTCGGTTTGCCGGTCGATATTGACCCAATAAAGGCCCGGGGACTGCATAACAGACAGCTCTTCCCAAATCTGCCGAATGCCTAAAGAAAAAGATTGCGCCATAGGATATTTTCTACTTTCGTTGAAAGTGTCGTTGCGGGCCAACTCGGTATGGCTATTCAATAATTGTAACATTGGCATCAATAATAACAAATACGCCAATCTGTGTAATAATATCGCTTAGGAATCATCTTATTGGCTATATCTTTTTCTAACGTTGCTATAGTTAATTAACATTAGCCTATTTTTTTAAAGGCGGAAAAATGAATAATTCGCTGACGCACTTTCACGCAGTGGCACCGCCGGAAACTCAGGACGATCTAGTGGCCCTCGGTCAGGCTTTTTCCTTACCCAAATTAAGCTACGTCGATATTTCGCGTCAGGAGCGTTTGTCGCAAATGATGACGCGCTGGCCGCTGTTGGCCGAATTGGCCCAGACCACGGGGAGCCGCTGACCTATGCCGGTGATTGCGCTGCAAGGGGTGCGGGGCGGAATGGGCACGACGTCGGTCACGGCGGCGCTCGCCTGGGCGCTGCGGCAACTGGGGGAGTCGGTGCTGGCGATCGATTTCTCGCCGGACAACCTGCTGCGTCTGCATTTCAATACGCCATTCGAGCTGGCGCGCGGCTGGGCCCGCGCGGAGCGGGACGGCGAAAGCTGGGCCGCAGGCGCGATGCGCTATGATGAAAACCTCGATTTTTTGCCCTTTGGCCGCCTAAACCCAGCGGAACGGCTGGATGTGCAGCAACAGTGTCTGGATAACCCCGGCCGCTGGCGAGACAACCTGGCGCAGCTGGTTGCCGGCGCGCGGCACCGCTGGATCCTGCTGGACGCGCCCGCCGGAGACGGCGTGCTGGCGCAGCAGGCGCTGCGGCTTGCCGACTGCGTGTTCGTGCTGCTTAACCCCGACGCCAACTGCCAGGTGCGCCTTCATCAACAGGCGCTGCCGGAAGGCTGCCGCTTCCTGATCAATCATTATTCCTCGGCCAGCCGGCTGCAGCAGGATCTGCACCAGCTGTGGCTGCAAACCCTGAGCGGCCTGCTGCCGGTGGTGATCCATCGCGATGAGGCGCTGGCGGAAGCGCTGGCGGTGAAGCAGCCGCTGGGAGAATACCGCCCCGAAAGCCTGACGGCGGACGAAGTGCTGACGCTGGCCAACTGGTGTCTGATCAACCTGAAGGGCGAGGCGCCATGAGCCGGGTGCTGAGCCTGCTGCTGGTGCCGCCGGTCCGTCAGGCGGTGCAGGCGCGCTATCGCGGCTATCGCCGCCAGGGCTCGTCGGCGCCGACCGCCTTTTTCACCGCGCTGCTGGCGGCGCTCGGCTGGCTGTTCCTGCGGTTTGAATCCCCGGCCTGGCGGCGCGTGCGCGCCGGCCGCGCCTATTGGTTCCCGCATTTGTCCGCCGAACGGCCGCGACCGGCGGACGGGGTACGCTATTTGCTGCAGGGCCTGTGGCTGCTGCTGTTTCGCAGCGGCCGCGCGCCGATGGGGCGCCATTATTTTGCCGGCTGGCGTCGGCTGCAGCTGCGCTACGCCCACTGGCTGCAAAGCATTCCGCAGCGTTTGGCCGGCGCCGGCGTCGAGCAACGCTCGGTGGAGCGCCTGAGCCGCCTGAGCCGCGGCATGCGGCGCGCGCTGTTTGTCCTGGTGAGCGTGCTGGCGGCGATCCTCGCCCTGCTGTGCATCTCCCAGCCGTTCGACCTGTCGGCGCAATTGGTGTTTGTGCTGCTGCTGTGGGGGATAGCGATGGTGGTGCGGCGCGTGCCGGGGCGCCTGCCGGGCCTGATGCTGATCGTGCTGTCGCTGACCGTCTCCTGCCGCTACCTGTGGTGGCGCTACACCGCCACGCTCAACTGGGATGATCCGCTGAGCCTGACCTGCGGCCTGCTGCTGCTGGCGGCGGAAACCTATGCCTGGGTGGTGCTGGTGCTGGGCTATTTCCAGACCCTCTGGCCGCTCAACCGCCAGCCGGTGCCGCTGCCTGCCGACAGCGCAAGCTGGCCGACCGTCGATCTGCTGGTGCCGACCTACAACGAGGATCTGGCGGTGGTGAAACCCACCCTCTATGCGGCGCTGGGCATCGACTGGCCGAAAGACAAGATCGGCATTTACCTGCTCGACGACGGCAATCGCCCGGAGTTTCGGGCGTTTGCCGAAGAGATCGGCGTGAAGTACATCGCCCGGCCGACCCATGAGCACGCCAAGGCCGGCAACATCAACCATGCGTTGAAGCAGGCGACCGGCGAATTCGTGGCGATTTTCGACTGCGACCACGTGCCGACGCGTTCTTTCCTGCAGCTGACCATGGGCTGGTTCTTCAAGGACAAAAAGCTGGCGATGCTGCAGACGCCGCACCATTTCTTCTCGCCTGACCCGTTCGAACGCAACCTCGGGCGATTCCGCCAGACGCCGAACGAAGGCACGCTGTTTTACGGCCTGGTGCAGGACGGCAACGATATGTGGGACGCCACCTTCTTCTGCGGCTCCTGCGCCATTCTGCGCCGCAGCGCGCTGGACGAGATCGGCGGCATCGCGGTGGAAACCGTGACCGAAGACGCCCATACCTCGCTGCGCCTGCACCGGCGCGGGCACACCTCGGCCTATATCCGCATTCCGCAGGCCGCCGGGCTGGCCACCGAGAGCCTGTCGGCGCACATCGGCCAGCGCATTCGCTGGGCGCGCGGCATGGTGCAGATCTTCCGGCTGGACAACCCGCTGCTGGGCAAGGGGCTGAAGCTGGCGCAGCGCCTGTGTTACGCCAACGCCATGCTGCATTTCCTGTCGGGCATTCCGCGCTTGATCTTCCTGACGGCGCCGCTGGCGTTTCTGTTGCTGCACGCCTACATCATCTTTGCGCCGGCGCTGGCGATCGCGCTCTACGTGCTGCCGCACATGATCCACGCCAGCCTGACCAACTCGCGCATCCAGGGCAAATACCGCCACTCGTTCTGGAGTGAAATCTACGAAACGGTGCTGGCGTGGTATATCGCCCGCCCGACCACGGTGGCGCTGTTCAACCCGCACAAGGGCAAGTTCAACGTCACCGCCAAAGGCGGACTGGTGGAGGAGGAGCACGTCGACTGGGTGATCACCCGGCCCTACATGTTCCTGGTGGTGCTGAACCTGGCCGGGCTGGCGTTCGGCATCTGGCGGCTGGGCTATGGCCCGGCCGATGAAGTGATGACGGTGATCATCAGCCTGGTGTGGGTGCTGTATAACATGACCATTCTCGGCGGCGCGGTGGCGGTGGCGGTCGAAGCCAAGCAGGTGCGGCAGTCGCACCGCGTGGAGATCGCCATGCCGGCCGCGGTGGCGCGCGGCGACGGGCACCTGTTCCCCTGTACGCTGCGCGATTACTCCGATGGCGGCGTGGGGATCGAGATGCGGGTGGCGGACGCCCTGCAAGACGGCGACAAGGTTTCGCTGCTGCTCAAGCGCGGCCAGCAGGAATACAGCTTCCCGTGCGTGGTGACGCGCGCCTTCGGCAGCAAGGTGGGGGTGCGCCTGGTCGAGCTGTCCACCCGCGAACACATTGATTTTATTCAGTGCACCTTTGCCCGCGCCGATACCTGGGCGCTGTGGCAGGACGGGTTCCCTGAGGACAAGCCGATCGAAAGCCTGCGCGACGTGCTGGCGCTGGGTTTCCGGGGGTATGTGCGCATGGCGGATTACGCCCCGCCGATGGTGCGTGGTCTGCTGGTCGGCTTGACGTCGCTGATCGCCTGGCTGGCGTCATTTATTCCGCATGGCGTCGGTCGCGATCCGGCATTCTCTCAAAAAGAGACAGTGGGTTAGCTGCGAGTTCAAACCGCCCGCTCACTTGCCCGGTGAACAGGCTCCAACATTGATGATGATACGATGACGAGAAAAATAACCTGGTTTACCGCTCTGGCCTTAGGCATCAGTACCTTGTCGCAGGCCGAAACCGCCGCCGCGCCGGTCGCCGCACCCGCCGATGCGGCGGTCACCGCGCCGCTGGGCATCAGCGCGCCGCAGGATCCGAACGCGCCGGTGCGCGACGTGCAGCTGCCGTTTGCGCAGATTGCGCCGCCGCCGGGCACCTTTACCCTGCGCGGCACCCGGCCGGACGGGCAGATAGAATTCGGCGTGCGCAGCGACGAGGTGGTGTCGCAGGCGCTGCTCGATCTGGAGTTTACGCCGTCGCCGGCGCTGATCCCGGTCGAATCCCACGTCAAGGTGTACCTGAACGATGAGCTGATGGGGGTGACCACCCTCGCCAAAGAGCAGTTGGGTAAACCCAATCGCATCCAGATGCCGATCGATCCGCGCTACATCACCGATTTTAACCGCGTGCGGCTGGTGTTCGTCGGCCACTATCAAAATATCTGCGAAAACCCGGCCAGCACCGTGCTGTGGCTGGACGTCAGCAAGTCCAGCGCATTGAAGCTGCGCTTCCAGACGCTGCCGGTGAAGAATGAACTTTCGCACTTCCCCGAGCCGTTTTTCGACAGCCGCGACAACCGGCCGTTGACGCTGCCGATGGTGTTCGCCGGCCAGCCGGATCTCACCCAGCAGCGCGCGGCGGGCATGCTGGCTTCCTGGTTCGGCAGCAAGGCGCAGTGGCGCGGCCAGTCATTCCCGACGCTGTACAACAAGCTGCCCGAGCAGCACGCCATCGTATTCGCCACCAATCGGCAGCGCCCGGATTTCCTGCGCGACTACCCGCCGGTCGACGGGCCGACGGTGGAGATGATCAGCCACCCGGATAACCCGTACATCAAGCTGCTGCTGGTGCAGGGCCGCGATGACGACGATTTGGTCACCGCGGTGAAAGGCATCGCGCAGGGCAACATCCTGTTCCGCGGCCAGAATGTCACGGTGGACAAGGTGGAGCAGCTGGCGCCGCGCCAACCGTATGACGCGCCGAACTGGGTGCGCACCGATCGGCCGATGACCTTCGCCGAGCTGCAGCAATATGCCGAACAGCTGCAGACCAGCGGCATTGAGCCAGGCCCGATCTCGTTGACCATGAACCTGCCGCCGGACCTGTTCCTGATCCGCAGCGCCGGCATCGACATGCACCTGAAATACCGCTACACCGCGCCGCGCATTCAGGACGGTTCGCGTCTGAGCGTGAGCCTGAACAACCAGTTCGTGCAGGCCTACTCGCTGGTGCCGGAACACGAACAGGGTGCGCAACTGCTGCGCTTGCCGCTGACCCAGGGGCTGCTCGACTCCGACAAGAACGTCAATATCCCGGCGTTGCGGCTGGGGGCCACCAACCAGCTGCGTTTCGACTTCGATTACACCACGCTGCTGGCCAGCGGCGCCGAGGGGCGCTGTGAAACCTATTCCTTCACCCAGAACCATGCGGTGATCGACGGCGCGTCGACCATCGATTTCTCCGGTTACCGTCACTTCATGGCGATGCCGGATCTGCGCGCCTTCGCCAACGCCGGCTTCCCGTTCAGCCGCCTGGCGGACCTGTCGCAAACGCTGGTGCTGGTGAATCAGAAGCCGCAGCCGGCGCAGGTTAGCGCGTTGCTGAATGCGCTGGGGGTGATCGGCGCCCAGACCGGTTACCCGGCGCTGGCGATGACGCTGAGCGACGACTGGTCGCAGGCCCGGGAGCGCGACGCCGATATTCTGATGGTCGGCACCATCCCGCCGGAGCTGCGTGACGACAAGAAAATCAGCCTGTTGGTGGACGCTACCCAGAGCTGGGTGAAACAACCCACCCGCCAACCGGCGTTGCCGAGCATGGAGGTGCTGGCGGATGACGCCCGGCCGGACAGCAAAACCACCGTCAGCTCCGAAGGCGCGATGTCGGCGATCATCGGCGTGCAGTCGCCGTTTAACGATCAGCGCAGCATAGTGGCGCTGCTGGCCGACAGCCCACGCGGTTATGAATTGCTGAACAATGCCCTGCTGGACAGCGGCAAGCGCGCCGCGGTGTTCGGCTCGGTGGCGGTGATCCGCGAATCGGGGGTCAACAGCCTGCGGGTCGGCGATATTTACTACGTCGGCCATTTGCCGTGGTGGGAACGCATCTGGCATGCGCTGTCCACTCATCCGGTGCTGCTGGCGGCGATCGCGGCGATCCTGGTGGTGATCCTGGCGCTGATGCTGTGGCGCGGTCTGAAAGCCTTCAGCCGTCGTCGTCTGGCGCCTGAAGACCGGGATTGACGGCGGTGAGCGCGATGCTGCAACGCCTGTCGCTGAGCATGCTGCTGCTGTGCGCCTTCGGCGCGGCGGCGGCCTGCGAGTGGCCGGGCTGGCAAGAGTACAAGCAGTTTTATATCAGCGAACAGGGGCGGGTGATCGATCCGAGCAGCCCCAATAAAATCACCACCTCGGAAGGCCAGAGCTACGGCCTGTTTTTCGCGCTGGTGGCCAACGATCGGCCGACCTTCGATCGGCTGTTGAGCTGGACGGAGAACAACCTGGCGGCGGGCGATCTCAGCGCCCGTTTGCCCGCCTGGCTATGGGGCGAGGCCGACGACAAGCAGTGGAAGGTGCTGGACGCCAACTCGGCGTCGGACGCCGATCTGTGGATCGCCTATAACCTGCTCGAGGCCGGCCGCCTGTGGCAGAGCCGGCGTTACCAAACGCTGGGCACCCTGCTGCTGCAGCGCATCGGCCGCGAGGAAGTGGCCGATATTCCGGGGCTGGGGCTGATGCTGCTGCCGGGCAAGGTGGGGTTTGCGGCGGAAGATCGCTGGCGGTTGAACCCAAGCTACCTGCCGCCGCAGCTGCTGGCGCGCTTCGCCGCGCTGAACGGCCCGTGGCGGGCGATGCGCCAGACCAATCAGCGGCTGTGGCTGGAAACCGCGCCGCACGGCTTCTCGCCGGACTGGGCGGTATGGCAGGTCGGCAAAGGCTGGCAGCCGGATACCGTCAAACCCAACGTCGGCAGCTATGACGCCATTCGGGTTTATCTGTGGGCCGGCATGCTGGCGGACGACGATGACCACAAGGCGGCGCTGCTCAAACGGTTCCAACCGATGGCGCAGCTGACCGCGCAGCGGGGCGTTCCGCCGGAAAAAACCGATACCGCCAGCGGCAAAACCACCGGCGATGGCCCGGTGGGCTTCGCCGCCTCGATGCTGCCGATGCTGGCCGCGCAGCCCGAGGCGCTGGCGGCGCAGCGCCAACGCATCAGCGATCGCCCGCCGGGCGACGACGCCTATTTCAGCGCCTCGCTGACGCTGTTCGGTCAGGGATGGGATCAACAACGTTATCGTTTTAATCGTCAGGGTGAACTTCAACCCTCCTGGGACGGCCAATGCGCAACTTCAAAATAACCTGGCTGGGTTTGATCCCATTGAGTCTGGCGATGCTGCCGCAGGCGCGCGCCGCGGAGGCCGTAGCGCCGGAGCAGTGGCTGCTGGAGCAGGTGCGCATTGGCGAGGCTGGCAATAAGGAAGAGCTGGTGCGCCAGTCGCTGTACCGGCTCGAAATGATGGATCCGAACAACCCCGAGGTGATCGCCGCGCGCATGCGGCTGGCGTTGCGCCAGGGCAATCAGGCGCTGGCGCAGCAGCAGCTGGACAAGCTTAAGCGCCTCGCGCCGCAGTCCGGCGCCTACCGTCAGGCGGAAATGAACATGCTGCTGACCCAGCCGGAGACCCGCCAGAAACTGCAGCAGGCGCGGCTGATGGCCACCGCCGGGCGCTTGCCGGAGGCGAAGGCGCAGTACGATGCGCTGTTCCGCGGCGAGCCGCCGACGCTCGACCTGGCGGTGGAGTACTGGCGGCTGGTGGCGCGTCTGCCGGGGCAGGAGGCGAAGGCGCTGAAACAGCTGCAGGCGCTGGACCAACAGTATTCCGGCAACGTGGCGCTGCGCATGTCGCTGGCGCGCATGTTGTTCAGCCAGGATCGCGATGCGCAGGCCTATGACCTGCTGCAAAAAATCGCCGCCGATCCGGCCGGACGCGGCGACGCCGCCGACCTGTGGCTGGATAAGGTCAAGGCGATGCCGGTCAGCCCGCAAAGCGTGGCGGCGCTGAACCGTTTTCTCGGCGTGTTCGATACCGGCGATCGGGCGACCGACGCCCGCGAAGAGCTGGCCCGGCAGCAGAAGCTGTTGGCCGATCCGGCCTATCAGGCGCGGGTGCGCGGGCTGGCGCAGGTGGACAAGGGCGGCAGCCGGGCGGCGATCCCGGCGCTGAAAAAAGCGCTGGCGGCCGCGCCGAACGACGGCGAAGTGCTGGGGGCGCTGGGGCAGGCCTATTCGCGGGCCGGCAATCGCCCGCAGGCGCTGAAGCTGTATCGTCAGGCGCTGGAGGCCGACAAGGACGGTTACAGCAGCGGCAAATGGCGCAGCCTGATCAAGAGCACCGGCTACTGGCTGGCGATCGACGAAGGCGACAAGGCGCTGCAGGCCGGCAATCTGGCGCTGGCGCGCCAGAAGTACCAGCAGGCGCGGCAGATTGACGGCACCGACGGCGACGCCTTGATTGGCCTGGGCGACGTGGCGGTGGCGAGCAACGACGACGCGGCGGCGGAAGGTTTCTATCGGCAGGCGCTGCGGCGCGATCCCGGCAACGGCAGCGCGCTGCGCGGGCTGGTGAATATTTATCAGCGTCAGTCGCCGGAGAAGGCGCTGGCCTATCTCAACGGCCTGCCGCGCAGTCAGCAAAACAAGCTGCGCAGCACCCTCGACGGCCTGCAGCTCGATATGCTCAAGCGACAGGCGGAGGCGTTGGCGGAACAACGGCAGTGGCACCAGGCGGCGGAAAAGTACCGCCGCGCCCAGCAGAGGGATCCCGACGATGTCTGGCTGACCTACCGTTACGCCCAGACTTTGCGCCAGGCCGGGCAGCCGCAGCAGGCGGACGCGCTGTTCCGCCGGCTGGCGCAGCGGCAGCGCGCCAATCCCCAGCAGGCCTATGCCTACGCGCTCTATCTCTCCGGCAGCGACCGCGACCCGCAGGCGCTGGCGCAGTTGCATACGCTGCCCGCCGCGCAGTGGAACGACAATATGCGCGAGCTGGCGCAGCGGCTGAAAATGCAGGCGACGCTCGAGCACGCCGAACGGCTGCGCGCCGCGGGCGATGAGCCGGCGGCGGTGGCCTATCTGCGGCGGCAGCCGGCGGATACCCGCATCGATCTGCTGCTGGCCGACTGGGCGCTGGCGCGCGGAGAATATGCGGCGGCGCTGGCCGACTACCAGCGGGTGCGGCAGCGCGAACCGAACAACCCCGACGCGCGCCTGGGCGAAGTTGAAGCTTATGTGGCGCAGGGGCGCCTGAGCGAGGCGCGCCGGCGGCTGCAAACCGAGCCGCCGCAACAGGCGCGGACGATCAACACGGAACGGCGGGTCGCCAACGCCTGGAGCGCCGTCGGCGAGCCGCAGCGGGCGAGCGCCATCTTCCAGCGTTTGAAAACCGCGGCGGCACGGGAACCCGCCGGCCAGGCGAAGGCGCTGGTGTATCGCGACGCCGCCCGGCTGGAACGCGACCGGCGGCAACCGGCGCCGGCGCAGCAGGATTACCGCCAGGCGATGGTGGCCAGCGGCATTACGCCGAGCCTGCCGCAGGATAATGACGGCTATACCTACCTGACGCGCAACCACCCGGGCGATGACTGGCTGAAGCGGGGCATTCGATCGGATGCGGCGGATTTGTATCGCCAGCAGGACGTAAACGTCACGCTCGATCACGACTATTGGCGCTCCAGCGGCAGCGGCGGCATCTCCGATTACCATGCGCACGACACCATGCTGCAGGTGGATATGCCGCTGTACGACGGACGGGCGTTTTTCCGCACCGACACCGTGCGGCTGGACGCCGGCAGTTTTTCCGACGACGGCAGCGGCAGATACTACGAAACCTTCGGCACCTGCGACACCCGGGGCTGCAGCGGCGATGAGCAGCAGAAAACCACCGGCACCAGCGTGGCGGCGGGCTGGAAAAACGATCGCTGGGCCGGGGATATCGGCACCACGCCGATGGGGTTCGAGGTGGTCGACTGGACCGGCGGCCTGGCTTACAGCGGCGACTGGCGCCATATCGGCTGGACGCTGGCGGCTTCGCGGCGGCCGATCTCCAGCTCGCTGCTGGCGTTCGGCGGCGCGAAAGACCCGAATACCGGCACCACCTGGGGCGGGGTGCGCGCCACCGGCGTCAGCCTGAGCGGCAGCTACGATCGCGGTGAGGCGCACGGCGTCTGGGCCGACCTCAGCGCGCACCGGATCACCGGTAAAAACGTGGCGGATAACCAGCGCGAACGCTTGATGGCCGGGTATTACTACAAGCTGATCAACGAAGACAACCGCCGCGTGACCGTCGGTCTGAATAGCATGTTGTGGCACTATCAGAAGGATTTGAGCGGCTATTCCCTGGGCCAGGGCGGTTATTACAGCCCGCAGCAATACCTGTCGCTGTCGCTGCCGGTCAACTATCGCCAGCGCACCGAGAACTGGTCGTGGGAGCTGGGCGGTTCGGTTTCGCTTTCCCATTCGAAAACCGACAGCCAGCGCCGCTACCCGCTGCAGGGGCTGATCCCCGATTCGCTGCCCGACAAGTTTGCGGTCGAGGACGGCGGTTCCTCCACCGGCGTCGGTTACACCCTGCGGGCGATCGTCGAGCGGCGTCTCGGGGCGCACTGGACGCTCGGCGCCGGCATCGACATCCAGCAGGCGAAAGACTATACGCCGAGCCACGCGTTGATTTATCTGCGTTATTCTCTGGCCGGCTGGCAGGGGGATCTCGATCTGCCGCCGCAGCCGCTGACCCCTTACGCAGACTTCAAGTAACCGTAATCGGCAAGATTCGGAGTGTCGGACACAGGGTAGTTTTGCTACCCTGTGTTTATTCCCATTAGGAAAAGACTGAAACCCGCGGTTTTCTTGGTTCTGCCAGCGGTATGGCAAGATAAAAACACCAGACGATCGAGTATACTCAGACCGGTCCGAGGGGGAGGGTATTATTCAGCCCCCTTTTTTATTTCAGCCCGATTTCACGGAGAGCAGGTTTGCGGGTCAGGCGTTCATTAACGATTAAACAGATGGCGACGGTGTCCGGCGTGGCGCTGGTGACTATCTGCATATTTATCGTGATTCAGTTATTCCATTTTGTGCAGCAGCGCAGGGATGACTACGCCCAGCAACTGGAAAATATCGCTCATTCGGTGCGGCAGCCGCTGGCGGAAGCCGTATTGCGCATGGACGTGCCGGAAACCAAAAGGGTGCTGAATCAACTGCTGCCGGTGGGGATCCTCACCCGCGCGGATATCGTGCTGCCCAACGAGTTTCAGGCGCTGCACGCCAATTTCCCGCCGGAACGCCCGGTGCCGACGCCGATCGCCCGGCTGTTCGAGCTGCCGATCCAGATTTCCGTCCCGCTCTATTCGCTGGAACGGGTGCCGGCCAATCCGCAGCCGCTGGCTTATCTGGTGCTGCAGGCCGATTCGTTCCGCATGTACCAGTTTATCCTCAGCATGCTGTCGACCATGCTCTCGACCTACCTGCTGCTGGCGCTGATCCTGTCGATATCCATCACCTGGTGCATGAACCGGCTGATGGTGCATCCGCTGCGCGCGATAGCCAAAGAGCTGGAAGACATTTCGCAGGAGGAGGCGCCCTATCATCAGCTGAGGCTGCCGGCGCTGCATCAGGACGACGAGCTCGGCCTGCTGGTGCGCAACTACAACCGCAATCAGCAGACGCTGGCCAAGGCCCATGCCGACATGAGCCGCCTCAGCACCCGCCACCCGGTGACCGACCTGCCGAACCAGGCGCTGTTCACCGCCCTGCTGGAGCAGCATATCGCCTCCAGCCTGCGGCCGGAGCGCTTCAACCTGCTGGTGGTGGGCATCGAGACGCTGCATGAGGCCTCCGGCGTGCTCAGCCCGGCGATGCGCGAAACCTTGCTGCTGGCGCTGGCGAAAAAATTGCGCGGCTGCGTCGATGAAAACGGCGTGCTGGCGCAGCTGAGCAACACCGAGTTCGCCATTCTGGCCAAAGGGGTCGAGCGTCCCTTCCACGCCATGCAGCTGGCGCGGCGCATCATGGCGGAGATCAACGCGCCGTTGAGCCTGGAAGGGTTGGCGCTGCGGCCGAACGCCAGCGTCGGCATCGCCCACTATCTGCATCAGGAACAGAGCGCCGAGCAGCTGCTGCGCAGCGCCACCTCGGCGATGATGTCCGCGCATCGCGAAGGCAAGAATCAGATCCGGTTTTTTGAACCCAGCCTGACGGAAAGAACCCAGAAGCGGCTGACGCAGGAAAGCGAGATCCTGCACGCCATCGAGCAGCGTCACTTCACGCTGTTCCTGCAGCCGCAGCTGGACATGGCGTCCGGCGCGGTGATCGGCGCCGAGGCGCTGCTGCGCTGGCAGCAGTATGACGGCAGCTTCACCCTGCCGGCAGACGTTATCCCCCTGGCGGAAGAGCTGGGGGTGATAGTGCCGCTCGGCAACTGGGTGCTTGAGGAATCCTGCCGCATTCTGGCGGACTGGCAGCGGCAGGGCATCCAGCTGCCGTTGGCGGTCAATATCTCCGGCATCCAGATGCAGCACGAGGGCTTTGTGCCGCACCTGAAGAGCATCCTGGCGCAGTATCGGATCGATCCGCGCAAGCTGCTGCTGGAGATTACCGAAACGGTACGCATCGACGATCTCGATCGGGCGCTGACCTTGCTGCGCGAACTGCACGGCCTGGGGCTGTCGATCGCCCTGGATGATTTCGGCATGGGCTATTCCAGCCTGGAATACCTGAACCGGCTGAAATCCTTGCCGATCGATCTGATTAAAATCGATAAAAGCTTTATTCAGGGATTGCCGAACGATGACGCCATGGCGCGCATCGTCAGCGCCATCTCCGAAGTGCTCAACCTGCCGGTCATGGCCGAGGGCGTCGAAAATGCCGCGCAGCGCGACTGGCTGCTGGAACATGGCATCCGCAGCGGCCAGGGGTTCCTGTTTGCGCGCCCGCTGCCGCGCGAGGCGTTTGAAGCCCAGTTCTGCCGCGCTGCGGATTGAGTGGCCGCGCTGCGGCCGCGTTCAAAAAATCGCGCGCATCCCCTACCTCTTTGGCGTTAGTGCAAACAAAGGCTTACGAAATTCTCAGCCTTGCATCCCGACTGACGCGTTTCAGCTCTTAAAATCACATCAACCCCGCTGTCGGGGTGCAACAAATTATTTCCATGTTGTTATGTGGGTGTTATTTTCCGCGCAAGCGATGAACAGGCGGTGCCGCCTGGTGCGTGTCTCCCCCATAGGATGTCCATATGAAAATAACTATCTTTAAAAGCCTCTATTTTCAGGTACTGACGGCGATTACGCTGGGTATCCTGCTTGGTCACTTCTACCCTGACATCGGCGCCCAGATGAAACCGCTGGGCGATGGCTTCGTCAAACTGATCAAGATGATTATCGCCCCGGTGATCTTCTGCACCGTGGTGACCGGCATCGCCGGCATGGAAAGCATGAAAGCGGTGGGGCGCACCGGCGCCATCGCGCTGCTGTATTTTGAAATCGTCAGCACCATTGCGCTGATCATCGGCCTGGTGATCGTCAACCTGGTGCAGCCGGGGGCCGGCATGAACGTCGATCCCGGCACGCTGGACGCCAAGGCGGTGGCGGTTTATGCCGAGCAGGCGCAGCAGCAGGGCATCATTCCGTTCCTGCTGGACATCATCCCCGGCAGCGTGATCGGCGCGTTCGCCAGCGGCAACATTCTGCAGGTGCTGCTGTTTGCGGTGCTGTTCGGTTTCGCCCTGCATCGCCTGGGGGAGAAAGGGCAGCTGATCTTCAACGTGATCGACAGCTTCTCGCGGGTGATTTTCGGCATCATCAACATGATCATGCGCCTGGCGCCGCTGGGCGCCTTCGGCGCCATGGCGTTCACCATCGGCAAATACGGCGTCGGCACCCTGGTGCAGCTCGGCCAGCTGATCCTGTGCTTCTACATCACCTGCATCCTGTTCGTGGTGGTGGTGCTGGGGTCGATAGCCCGCGCCAACGGCTTCAGCATCTTCAAGTTCGTCAATTACATCAAGGAAGAGCTGCTGATCGTGCTCGGCACCTCGTCCTCCGAATCCGCGCTGCCGCGCATGCTGGACAAGATGGAGAGGCTGGGCTGCAAGAAATCGGTGGTGGGGCTGGTGATCCCGACCGGCTATTCGTTCAACCTCGACGGCACATCGATTTACCTGACCATGGCGGCGGTGTTTATCGCCCAGGCCACCAACACCCATATGGACATCATGCACCAGATTACCCTGCTGGTGGTGCTGCTGCTGTCTTCCAAAGGCGCGGCCGGGGTGACCGGCAGCGGCTTTATCGTGCTGGCCGCCACCATTTCCGCCGTGGGGCATTTGCCGCTGGCGGGCCTGGCGCTGATTTTAGGCATCGATCGGTTTATGTCGGAGGCGCGCGCGCTGACCAACCTGGTGGGCAACGGCGTGGCCACCGTGGTGGTGGCGAAGTGGTGTAACCAGCTGGATGAAAAGCAGCTGAAGGATACGCTGAACAACAAAAAAGCCGGCGCCGACAAAACGCTGCCTTCCGCCTGATCCTCCCCTGAATCACCGGCTGCTGCGGCGGCCGGTGACGTTTTATTCCCCCGCGTAACGAATTCTTGCATTAAAAATCCTGCTATCCATTATTTTTCACTCCGATGAGTGACATCCGCAAAGGCGCGCGGTCTAACAGGATGGTACACTTTCTGCTTTCCGCCCCACTGTGAAACTCAGGGCGTATTTTTATGATTCCATTGAATGGAATATCCGTATTTGCATAAAGAAATTGGATAGTAATTAAGTAGGGGTTCACATGCAGGGCACCAGAATTCATCTTATAGTTGGTGGGCTGCTATTGGCTGCAGCCAACGGCAGCGTGCAGGCTGAAGCACTACAACCCGATCCCGCCTGGCAGCAGGGCAAACTGGACAACGGGTTTGCATGGCAGATCCTGGATACGCCCCAGCGGCCGAGCGATCGCGTCGAACTGCGGCTGATGGTCAATACCGGCTCCCTGGTGGAGTCTTCCCAACAGATCGGCTTCGCCCATCTGTTGCCGCGCCTGGCGCTGGCGCGCAGCGAAAGCTTTACCGCGCCGCAGCTTCGTTCGCTGTGGCAGCAGAGCGTGGACAATGATCGGCCGCTGCCGCCGGCCATCAGCTCTTACGACTTCACCCTCTACAACCTCAGCCTGCCGAACAACCGCCCCGATCTGCTGAAAGAAGCGCTGGCGTGGCTGTCCGACACCACCGGCAGGCTGGCGATCGACGAGCATACGGTGCATGCGGTGATGAATTCCAGCGTGGATCCGATCGGCACCTTCCCGCCAAACCCGCAAGACGCCTGGTGGCGCTACCGCCTGAAGGGCTCGACCTTGCTGGCGCACGATCCCGCGCAGCCGGTGAAACGGCCGGTCAATATCGATCAGCTGAAAAAATTCTACCAGCAGTGGTACACCCCGGACGCCATGACGCTGTACGTGGTCGGCAAGGTCGACAGCCGCAGCCTCGGTGAGCAGATCGGCAAAGCCTTCTCGCCGCTGAAAGGCAAGCGCGAGACCCCGGCCACCATGCCGACGCTGACGCCGTTGCCGCCGCAGCCGGTGAGCCTGCTCAGCGAGCAGGTGAAGCAGGACACGCTGTCGATCATGTGGGATGCGCCCTGGCACCCGATCCGCGACTCGCAGAGCCTGAGCCGTTACTGGCGCAGCGATCTGGCGCGCGAAGCGCTGTTCTGGCACCTCCAGCAAACCCTGGAAAAGAGCGATCAGAAGAACCTGCATTTGGGCTTTGACTGCCGGGTGCAATATCAGCGCGCGCAGTGCGCCATTCACCTGGATACGCCGAATAACAACCTGAACGGCAGCCTGGGCTTTATCGCCCGCGAATTGGTCAACGTCCGCGACAACGGGCTGTCGCAGGAAGAGTTCGACGGCCTGCTGGCGCAGAAAAACGATCAGCTGAGCAAGCTGTTCGCCACCTATGCGCGCACCGATACCGACGTGCTGATGAGCCAGCGCCTGCGTTCCCAGCAGAGCGGGGTGGTGGATATCGCGCCCGAGCAGTACCAGAAGCTGCGCCAGGAGTTCCTGTCCGGCCTGACGCTGGAATCGCTGAATCAGGAGCTGAAGCTGCAGCTTTCTCAGGACGCGACCCTGGTGCTGATGCAGCCGAAGGGCGAGCCGGAAATGAGCATGAAGCAGCTGCAGGAAACCTACAACGGCATCATGTCGCCGGCGCCCGCCGTGGTGACGGAAGAGGCCAGGCCGGCCGACGCCGGCACGCAGTAGCCTTGAGGGGGCTGCGGCCCCCTCAATTGCGGTACAGTACCTTGATGATGTGGTAACCGAACTGGGTTTTGACCGGGCCGTAGGGTTTCAGCAGCGGAATGCTGAATACCGCCTTGTCGAAGGCGGCCACCATGGTGCCCTTGTTGAATTCACCCAATGAGCCGCCGTTGCGTTTCGACGGGCAGCTCGAGTATTTGCGCGCCAGCGTATCGAAGCTGACGCCGCGCTTTAGCTTGGCCAGCAGTTCGTTGGCCAGCTTTTCATTATCCACCAGTATGTGCAGGGCGCACGCCGTCTTTGCCATGGTATTGCCTTTATCAATGCGAAATTGCGCCGATTATACCCGTTAAATCTCGGCGGCGCTTTCTGCTACAATCCCCATCCACGTTATAAAGTCGAGCAATAAAGCGCCATGCGATTAAACCCCAGCCAACAACAAGCCGTCGAATTCGTTACCGGGCCCTGCCTGGTGCTGGCCGGTGCAGGTTCCGGCAAGACGCGCGTCATCACCAACAAGATTGCCCACCTGATCCACCATTGCGGTTATCAGGCGCGGCACATCGCCGCCGTGACCTTTACCAACAAGGCCGCGCGCGAGATGAAAGAGCGTGTGGCGCAAACCATGGGGCGCAAAGAGGCGCGCGGGCTGATGATTTCCACCTTCCATACCCTGGGGCTGGAGATCATCAAACGGGAGTATGCGGCGCTGGAGATGAAGTCCAACTTCTCGCTGTTCGACGATCAGGATCAGCTGGCGCTGCTGAAAGAGCTGACCGAGAAATGGCTGGAAAGCGACAAAACGCTGGTGGCGCAGCTTATTTCCACCATTTCCAACTGGAAAAACGACCTGGTCGATCCCAAACGGGCGATGGAGCTGGCGCGCTCCGAACGCGACAAGCTGTTCGCCCACTGCTACGGCCTGTACCACGCCCATATGCGGGCCTGCAACGTGCTGGACTTCGACGATTTAATCCTGCTGCCGACCCTGCTGCTGCAGCGCAATGAAGAGGTGCGCGAACGCTGGCAAAACCGCATTCGTTACCTGCTGGTGGACGAATATCAGGATACCAACACCAGCCAGTATGAGCTGGTGAAGCTGTTGGTGGGCAACCGCGCGCGCTTTACCGTGGTGGGCGACGATGACCAGTCTATCTACTCCTGGCGCGGCGCGCGGCCGCAGAACCTGGTGCTGCTGAAAGAGGATTTCCCGGCGCTGCAGGTGATCAAGCTGGAGCAGAACTATCGCTCCAGCGAGCGCATCCTGAAAGCGGCCAATATCCTGATCGCCAATAACCCGCACGTATTTGAAAAGCGGCTGTTTTCCGAGCTCGGCTACGGCGAAGAGCTGAAGGTGGTCACCGCCAATAACGAAGACCACGAGGCCGAACGGGTGGTCGGCGAACTGATCGCCCATCACTTCGTGAAGAAGACTAATTACAGCGATTACGCGATCCTCTACCGCGGCAACCACCAGTCGCGGCTGTTTGAAAAGATGCTGATGCAGAACCGCATCCCGTACAAAATTTCCGGCGGCACCTCGTTTTTCTCACGGCCGGAGATCAAGGATCTGTTGGCCTATCTGCGGGTGCTGACCAACGCGGACGACGACAGCGCCTTCCTGCGCATCGTCAATACGCCCAAGCGCGAGATCGGGCCGGCGACGCTGCAGAAACTGGGCGAATGGGCCAATCAGCGCAACAAGAGCCTGTTCCGCGCCAGCTTCGATCTGGGCCTCGGCCAGCACCTCACCGGCCGCGGGCTGGAGTCGCTGCAGCGCTTTACCCACTGGCTGGACGGCATCGCGCAGCTGGCCGAACGCGAGCCGGTGGCGGCGGTGCGCGATTTGATCCGCGGCGTCGATTACGAAAGCTGGCTGTTTGAAACCTCCCCCAGCCCGAAAGCCGCGGAAATGCGCATGAAAAACGTCAACACGCTGTTTGGCTGGATGACGGAGATGCTGGAGGGCAGCGAGCTGGATGAGCCGATGACGCTGACCCAGGTGGTCACGCGCTTCACCCTGCGCGATATGATGGAGCGAGGCGAAAGCGAAGAAGAGCTGGACCAGGTGCAGCTGATGACGCTGCACGCCTCCAAGGGTCTGGAATTCCCCTATGTGTTCCTGGTGGGGATGGAGGAAGGATTATTGCCGCATCAGAGCAGCATCGATGAGGACAACGTCGACGAAGAGCGGCGCCTGGCCTATGTGGGGATCACCCGCGCCCAGAAAGAGCTGATTTTCACCCTGTGCCGGGAACGCCGCCAGTATGGCGAACTGGTGCGGCCGGAGCCGAGCCGTTTCCTGCTGGAGCTGCCGCAGGACGACCTGGCCTGGGAAAGCGAGCGCAAGGTGGTCAGCCCGCAGGAACGGATGCAGAAGGGCCAGAGCCATCTGGCCAATATTCGCGCCCAGCTGGCCAAGGCCAAAGGCGAAGGGTAAAACAAAGGGCGCGGTTTGCGCCCTTGTCATATCAACGTTGTTCTTCCAGCTGCAGCGGCCAGTGGGCATAGCTTTGCCAATGGCTTTCCTGCTCCAGCGCCTCGGCGCGCAGCGGATGCTGCTCCAGCCAGCCCGGCGGCAGGATCACCGTCAGTTCATCGTCCTTGTTCGCGCGCAGCCGCACCGCCGGCAGCGTGTCGTCGCGGCGGCGGCTGGCGAAGATGATGGCCAGACGCAGGATGCGGCATAAACGCTGCGCCATGCGCGGCGGCAGGGCGTTTTGCTGGCTCAGCAGCGGCAGGTCGAGGGTGTTGCTCTGGTTTTGCAGCAGGGTGGCCAGCAATTTTTTCTGCGCCGGGGTGAAACCGGGCAGATCCTGATGGCGGATCAGGTAGGCGGCGTGTTGCGGCGCCTGTTTGAAATCGACGCTGAGGCCGAGTTCGTGGATCAGGCAGGCGTTGTGCAGCAGTTCGCGACATCGCGTATCCAGCTGCCATTCGCCGGCGACCTGTTGCGAGAAATTGGCGGCCAGCTGGCCGACGCGTTCGGCCTGCTCGGTATCGAGCAGGTAGCGGCGCTGCAGGTTGCGGATGGTGCGATTGCGAATATCCTGCTCCACCGGCAAATGCAGCATGCCGTACACCAGCCCTTCGCGCAACGCGCCGCCGGCCAGCATCATGCTTTCAATGCCCAGCTCCTGGAATATCGCCAGCAGAATGGACAATCCGCTGGGGAATACCAGCGCGCGCTCCAGCGTCAGGCCCTCAATTTCCAATTCTTCCAGCTTGCCGCACTGAATGGCGCGCTGTTTCAGCTGACGCAGCTTGGCCAGGGTAATGCGTTCATCCATGCCCTGCGCCACCATGATTTCCTGCAGCGCCTGCACGGTGCCGGAAGCGCCGACGCAGATTTGCCAGCCGTGCTGGCGCAGCTGCGGCGCGATCGGCCGCACCATGTCGCGTGCGGCCTGTTCGGCGCGCTCGAAGTTTTCCTGCCCGAGATTGCGATCGCTGAAGAAGCGTTCCAGCCAGGTGACGCAGCCCATCGACAGGCTGTACAGCTGGGCCGCCTGAGCGCCGGTACCGGTGACCAGCTCGGTGCTGCCGCCGCCGATATCGACCACCAGACGTTGGTCCGGCCCGCCGGTGGTGTGCGCGACGCCATGATAAATCAGGCGCGCCTCTTCCTCGCCGCTGATCACCTGGATCGGGCAGCCGAGGATTTGCTCGGCGGTCTGCAGGAACGCCTCGGCATTGCAGGCCAGGCGCAGGGTGGCGGTGGCCACTACGCGGATTTGTTCCCGGGGAATATCCTGCAGGCGTTCGGAGAACAGCTTAAGGCACTGCCAGCCGCGCTGCATGGCGTCATGCGACAGGTGATTGTTCTGATCCAGCCCGGCGGCCAGGCGCACTTTGCGCTTGATGCGTGCCAGGGTCTGAATGCTGCCGGCCACCTCGCGCACCACCAGCATGTGAAAGCTGTTGGAGCCGAGATCGATGGCGGCATAGAGCGTGCTGGAACTGAGCATGTTATCCCCTTTGCCTTTCAAGCCGCATCGTGGTTGGCCGCATTCGCCGCCCTCCGCCGCTTACCGGGGTAAGTGACGGAGGGCTTGCGTGCTTGGCGCCGGGATGCGGCGGGTACTTCATTGGCGCATCAGCCCGAGCGTTTACGGTTGCTGCGCGGCGCGCCGCCGCGGCGTGGCGCGGAGTTGCGGCGTGGGCCGTTGCCGCCGCGCGGACGCGACAGGCGTTTCGGCGCAGGCAGGCCGGTCAGCAATGCATCGCTGTTGTACTTGCTCACCGGAATGCTGTGGCCGGTGTAGGTCTCGATCGCCGGCAGGTTGAGCGCGTACTCTTCGCAGGCCAGGCTGATGGAGTGGCCGCTTTCACCCGCGCGGCCGGTACGGCCGATGCGGTGCACGTAGTCTTCGCAGTCGTCAGGCAGATCGTAGTTGAACACGTGGGTGACCAACGGGATGTGCAGGCCGCGCGCGGCGACGTCGGTGGCGACCAGAATGTCGAGGTTGCCCTTGGTGAAGTCGTCGAGAATGCGCAGGCGTTTTTTCTGCGCCACGTCGCCGGTCAGCAGGCCGACGCGGTGACCGTCGGCGGCCAGGTGGCCCCAAATGTCTTCACAGCGGTGCTTGGTGTTGGCGAAGACGATGGCGCGATCCGGCCATTCTTCTTCGATCAGCGTCTGCAGCAGGCGCATTTTTTCTTCGTTGGACGGGTAGAACAGCTCTTCTTTAATGCGGTGGCCGGTTTTCTGTTCCGGTTCCACTTCAACATATTCGGCGTTGTTCATCTGCTCGAAGGCCAGTTCGCGAACGCGATAGGACAGGGTGGCAGAGAACAGCATGTTCAGGCGTTGGTCGACCGCGGGCATGCGGCGGAACAGCCAGCGGATGTCTTTGATAAAGCCCAGATCGTACATGCGATCGGCTTCATCCAGCACCACGACCTGGATGGCGCCCAGATCGATGTAGTTTTGCTTGGCGTAGTCGATTAAGCGACCGGTGGTGCCGATCAGGATATCCACGCCGCTTTCCAGCACTTTCAGCTGCTTGTCGTAGCCGTCGCCGCCGTAAGCCAGGCCCAGCTTCAGGCCGGTGGACTGGGACAGGGGTTCCGCATCGGAGTGGATCTGCACCGCCAGTTCACGCGTTGGCGCCATGATCAAGGCGCGCGGCTGGTTGGTCTGGCGATCCTGTTTCGCCGGGTGGTTAAGCAAATAGTGAAAAGTAGACGCCAAAAATGCCAGCGTCTTTCCGGTACCGGTTTGCGCCTGACCTGCAACGTCACGCCCGGAGAGCGTGAGCGGCAATGCTAACGCCTGGATAGGCGTGCAATGGTGAAACCCTTTTTTCTCAAGGGCTTCAAGGACTAACGGGTGCAGGGCGAAGTCGGAAAACTTCTGTTCGGTCAAGTGTGTTTTGCTCATAGTGTGGTAGAATATCAGCTAACTATTGCTTTACGAAAGCACATCCGTTGAAATAAACGCGGTGAAATAAAATCACCTTGAGTTGGTTAATGCTACACCAACAAGGTAGACATAATCCTGTGGAGTAGAACATGAGCGATAAAATTATTCACCTGACTGACGGCAGCTTCGACACCGACGTGCTGAAAGCTGAAGGGCCAATCCTGGTCGATTTCTGGGCTGAATGGTGTGGACCGTGCAAGATGATTGCTCCGATTCTGGACGAGATTGCCGAAGAATTCGCAGGCAAACTGACCATCACCAAGCTGAACATCGATCAAAACCCGGCGACCGCTCCCAAGTACGGTATCCGCGGTATCCCTACGCTGTTGCTGTTCAAGAACGGTGAAGTGGCCGCGACCAAGGTGGGCGCGTTGTCCAAAGGTCAGCTCAAAGATTTCCTGAACGCGAATCTGTAATCGGGCGGGAAGCCCAAGCAGCGGCGTCTGGCGGCGATGTTTAATTCACCGCTAGACGCCTGCCAAGAAGCGTGTTAAGTTTAACCACACTGCATATAGAACTTGCCCGAAGTTTTAAATCTAAAGAGTTTGAATCTAAGCTTTACTCTGTGTTGAACCGCTGGCGTTGCAAGTAAATTGAACTCAACCCGCGTTTTAGCAATCAAACGGTTTTGCAAAATCAATTTTAAGGTACCTTCGATCTTAAACCGTCAATGCGCACGCCCGATGTAAGCCATTTCTTACCGCGACGGCTCAGCGCCCGGTGATCGAACGTCCAGTAAACAGGCACGTATCACGCTGCCATACCATTCACGATACAAGTTCGAGACATACCCCGAGTTTAAGAACCCACCACTATGAATCTTACCGAATTAAAGAATACGCCGGTTTCTGAGCTGATTACTCTCGGCGAAAATATGGGGCTGGAAAACCTTGCCCGCATGCGCAAGCAGGACATCATCTTCTCCATTCTGAAGCAGCATGCGAAAAGCGGAGAAGACATCTTCGGCGACGGCGTGCTCGAGATATTGCAGGATGGATTTGGTTTCCTCCGTTCCGGAGACAGTTCCTACCTCGCCGGCCCCGACGACATCTATGTATCCCCTAGCCAAATCCGCCGTTTCAACCTCCGTACAGGTGACACCATTTCCGGTAAGATTCGACCGCCAAAAGAAGGCGAGCGCTATTTTGCCCTGTTGAAAGTTAACGAAGTTAACTATGACAAACCGGAAAACGCCCGCAGCAAGATCCTGTTCGAGAACTTGACCCCGCTGCACGCCAATTCCCGTCTGCGCATGGAGCGCGGCAACGGCTCTACCGAAGACCTGACGGCGCGCGTGCTGGATCTGGCATCGCCGATCGGTCGCGGCCAGCGTGGCCTGATCGTCGCGCCGCCGAAAGCCGGTAAAACCATGCTGCTGCAGAACATCGCGCAGAGCATCGCCTACAACCACCCAGACTGCGTGCTGATGGTGCTGCTGATCGACGAACGTCCGGAAGAAGTTACCGAAATGCAGCGTCTGGTGAAAGGCGAAGTGATCGCCTCGACCTTCGACGAACCGGCTTCCCGTCACGTGCAGGTAGCGGAAATGGTCATCGAGAAGGCCAAGCGCCTGGTTGAGCACAAAAAAGACGTGATCATCCTGCTCGACTCCATCACCCGTCTGGCGCGCGCCTACAACACCGTGGTGCCGGCCTCGGGCAAGGTGCTGACCGGCGGTGTGGACGCCAACGCCCTGCACCGTCCGAAGCGTTTCTTCGGCGCGGCGCGTAACGTTGAAGAAGGCGGCAGCCTGACCATCATCGCTACCGCGCTGGTGGATACCGGGTCGAAAATGGACGAGGTTATCTACGAAGAATTTAAAGGTACCGGCAACATGGAATTGCACCTGGCGCGTAAAATCGCCGAGAAGCGCGTATTCCCTGCCATCGATTACAATCGCTCCGGTACCCGTAAAGAAGAGTTGCTCACCACCTCTGAAGAACTGCAAAAAATGTGGATCCTGCGCAAAATCATTCATCCGATGGGTGAGATCGACGCGATGGAGTTCCTCATTAATAAGTTGGCGATGACTAAAACCAACGATGAATTCTTCGATATGATGAAACGCTCATAATTCAGTAAAAAATTCGCAGAACGCCACGCCTAGCCGTGGCGTTTTTCGCTTCTGGCAGATACGATAAGTAGCAGTAATGGAAAAGTAAGTTGTTTCTGCGACTTATTGGGAATTCATCTTGTTTGCGGTCGGCCTTTGCCGTTCGCATCTTGTCGCTGCCGATTTAGCCGGCAACAACGGAAATGAGAATGAATCACTGTTGTCATAGGAAATGACTGAAAGGTAGCGGGGGCCCATGGCGCAAGCTGTCGCCCATGTTAAGCTGCCTTATCTTCTACAGAGATCTGTTAACTGTGAACTTACTCACTATGAGTACTGAAATTCTATTTGTTTTCCTGTTTTCCTTGGCTTTTCTCTTTGTTGCCCGTAAAGCAGCAAAACGTATTGGTCTGGTTGATAAACCTAATTACCGCAAACGTCACCAGGGGCTGATTCCCTTGGTCGGCGGTATTTCCGTTTATGCCGGGCTGTGCTTCGCTTTCCTGATCTCTGAACAAACCATCGCGCACGGCAAACTTTATCTCACCTGCGCGGGGATTTTAGTGTTTGTCGGCGCTCTGGACGACCGCTTCGACATCAGCGTCAAGATCCGCGCGCTGGTACAGGCGCTGGTCGGCATTGCGATGATGGCGTTCGCCGGGCTTTATCTGCGCAGCTTCGGCCACGTGCTGGGCGATTGGGAAATGCTGCTGGGGCCGTTCGGCTACCTGGTGACGCTGTTTGCGGTATGGGCGGCAATCAACGCCTTCAACATGGTGGACGGCATCGACGGCCTGCTGGGCGGTCTGTCGTGCGTGTCCTTCGGCGCGTTGGGCATTCTGCTGTATCTGAGCGGCCATTCCGAGCTGGCGTTCTGGTGCTTTGCGATGATCGCCACCATCGTTCCCTATATCCTGCTTAATCTCGGTATCCTCGGCCGCCGCTATAAGGTCTTTATGGGGGACGCCGGCAGCACGCTGATCGGCTTTACCGCCATCTGGCTGCTGTTGCAGAGCTCGCAGGGGAAGGTTCACTCGATCAACCCGGTGACCGCCCTGTGGATTATCGCCATTCCGCTGATGGACATGATTGCTATCATGTATCGTCGTTTACGCAAGGGGATGAGCCCCTTCTCCCCCGATCGTCAACATATTCACCACCTGATCATGCGCGCCGGCTTTACGCCGCGGCAGGCGTTTGTCCTGATTACCCTGGCGGCGGCGCTGCTGGCGGCCATTGGCGTCATTGGCGAGCGGCTGACCTTTATTCCTGAATGGGTGATGTTGGCATTATTTTTGCTTGCTTTCTTCCTGTACGGTTATTGCATCAAGCGCGCCTGGCGCGTCGCCCGTTACATTAAGCGTATCAAGCGCCGCCTGCGGCGTTCGACCGACAATAAGCAAGTATCTTAACCAGAGGCTTTTGGGCAGTGATGAATCCAGAAACAACGTCTGACAAGAATACCCCGGCGGTGGATAACGAACTCGATATCCGCGGCCTGTTCCGTACCCTGTGGCGCGGCAAGCCCTGGATTATCGGCATTGCGGTGCTGTTCGCCGCGGTGGCGCTTGTCGTGTCCTATCTGGTCAAGCAGGAGTGGAGCGCGGCCGCGATTACCGACAGGCCGACGGTCAATGCGCTGGGCGGTTATTATTCGCAGCAGCAGTTCCTGCGCAATCTGGACGTGCGGACCCTGCCGGCGGTCGCCAGCGAGCAGCCGGGCATCGCCGACGAAGCCTATAATGAATTCATCATGCAGCTGGCGGCTTACGATACGCGTCGTGATTTTTGGCTGCAGAGCGATTATTACCGGCAGCGCCAGGAAGGGGATGCCCGCGCCGATGCGGCCATGCTCGACGAGCTGATCAACAATATTCAATTTACCCCGCGCGACGACAAAAAGGCGCCAAACGACGGCGTAAGGCTGACGGCCGAAACGGCGGCGGACGCCAACCGTCTGCTGCGCCAGTATGTCGCCTTCGCCAGCCACCGCGCGGCCCTGCATTTGAACGAAGAGATCCAGGGGCCTGGGCGGCCCGGACCACCTCGATGAAGGCGCAGGTCAAGCGTCAGGAAGCGGTAGCGGAAGCGGTCTACAAGCGTGAGCTCAATACCATCCAGCTGGCGCTGAAAATCGCCGAAACCCAGGGCATCAGCCGCACGCAGACCGACACGCCGGCGGAGCAGCTGCCGGACTCCGACTTGTTCCTGCTGGGCAAGCCGATGCTGCAGGCGCGCCTGGAAGGCCTGCAGGCCTCCGGCCCGACCTACGACCTGGATTACGATCAGAACCGCGCGATGCTGGCGACGCTGAACGTTGGCCCGACGCTGGACGAGAAGTTTCAGACTTACCGCTATTTGCGCACGCCGGAAGAACCGGTAAAACGCGACAGCCCACGACGGGTATTTTGGCTGATTCTGTGGGGCGCGATGGGCGCTTTGGTTGGCGCAGGCATTGCCCTGGCGCGTCGGCCGCGTAATTAAAAATAATATAATAATTCGCTGATGGGCGCGTAAGCGCCCAATTCGCAGGTACGCCTGCGGTTAACCGACCAAAAGAGATTCGCTGTGAAAGTGTTGACTGTTTTCGGCACCAGACCTGAAGCCATCAAAATGGCGCCGCTGGTACATGCCCTGGCTCAGGATGAAGCCTTTGAATCAAGAGTCTGCGTAACGGCGCAGCATCGGGAGATGCTGGATCAGGTATTACGGCTATTTGAAATCGTGCCGGATTACGATCTGAACATCATGAAGCCCGGGCAGGGCTTGAGTGAGATCACCTGCCGCATTCTGGAAGGGTTGAAAGGCGTACTGGAAGAGTTCAAACCGGACGTGGTGTTAGTGCACGGTGATACCACCACCACGCTGGCGACCAGCCTGGCGGCGTTCTATCAACGCATTCCGGTCGGGCACGTGGAGGCGGGGCTGCGCACCGGCGATCTTTACTCGCCGTGGCCGGAAGAGGCCAACCGCAAACTGACCGGCCATCTGGCGATGTATCACTTCGCGCCGACGGAAAACTCGCGCCAGAACCTGCTGCGTGAGCTGCTGCCGGACGATCATATCTTCGTGACCGGCAATACGGTGATCGACGCGCTGTTCTGGGTGCGCGATCGGGTGATGGGCGATGCCGAATTGCGTGCGAGCCTGGCGCAGCGCTACCCGTTCCTCGATGCCAACAAGAAGCTGATCCTGGTAACCGGCCACCGTCGCGAAAGCTTTGGCGGCGGGTTTGAACGCATTTGCAGCGCGCTGGCGGAGATCGCCCGCAACCATCCGGATGTGCAGGTAGTGTATCCGGTGCACCTTAACCCGAACGTCAGCGAGCCGGTCAACCGCATCCTGAAAGGCATCGACAACATCATGTTGATCGACCCGCAGGATTACTTGCCGTTCGTCTATCTGATGGCCAACGCTTATATGATCCTGACCGACTCCGGCGGCATTCAGGAAGAGGCGCCGTCGCTGGGCAAGCCGGTGCTGGTGATGCGCGACACCACCGAACGTCCGGAAGCGGTCGATGCGGGCACGGTACGCCTGGTGGGCACCGACGTGACTAAAATCGTCGATGAGGTGACCCGGCTGCTGACCGACAAGAATGAATACCATGCGATGAGCCGGGCGCATAACCCCTACGGTGATGGCAATGCCTGCCAGCGTATCCTCGAAGCTTTAAAGAATCATCAGGTGACACTATGAGTTTTAACACTATTTCGGTTATCGGCCTGGGTTATATCGGTCTGCCAACGGCGGCGGCGTTTGCTTCCCGCAAGAAAAAAGTGGTGGGCGTAGATGTTAACCAACATGCGGTCGACACCATCAATCGCGGCGCGATCCATATCGTTGAGCCGGATCTGGATAAAGTGGTGAAGGACGCGGTCGACGGCGGTTATCTGCAGGCGGTGAGCCAACCCCTGCCGGCGGATGCGTTTCTGATCGCGGTGCCGACGCCGTTCAAAGGCGACCATGAACCGGATCTGGCCTATGTCGAAGCGGCGGCCAAATCACTGGCGCCGGTGCTGAAGCGCGGCGATCTGGTGATCCTCGAGTCTACCTCGCCGGTGGGCGCCACCGAACAGATGGCGGAATGGCTGGCGCAAGCGCGCAGCGATCTCAGCTTCCCGCAGCAGGCCGGCGAAGCGGCCGATGTGAATATCGCCTACTGCCCGGAGCGCGTACTGCCTGGCCAGGTGATGGTTGAACTGATCCAGAACGACCGGGTGATCGGCGGCATGACGCCGAGATGCTCCGAGCGCGCCAGCGCGCTGTACAAGATTTTCCTCGAAGGCGAGTGCGTGATCACCAACTCCCGCACCGCAGAGATGTGCAAGCTGACGGAAAACAGCTTCCGCGACGTGAACATCGCCTTTGCCAATGAGCTGTCGTTGATTTGCGCCGATCAGGGCATCAACGTCTGGGAACTCATCCGCCTGGCGAATCGCCATCCGCGGGTCAATATCCTGCAGCCGGGCCCTGGCGTCGGCGGCCACTGCATCGCCGTCGATCCCTGGTTTATCGTGGCGCAGAATCCGCAGCAGGCGCGCCTGATCCACACCGCGCGGCTGGTGAATGACGGCAAACCGCTGTGGGTGGTCGATCGCGTCAAGGCGGCGGTGGCGGACTGCCTGGCGGCTACCGACAAGCGCGCGTCTGAAGTGAAGATCGCCTGCTTCGGCCTGGCGTTCAAGCCGAATATCGACGATCTGCGCGAAAGCCCGGCGGTGGAAGTCGCTCACCTGATCGCCGACTGGCACGTTGGGGAGACGCTGGCGGTTGAGCCGAATGTTGAGCAACTGCCGAAAACGCTGGCCGGGCAGGTGACGCTGAAAAGCATCGCCGATGCGCTGCGGCAGGCGGACGTGATCGTGATGCTGGTCGATCACCAGCAGTTCAAGGCCATTCGGCCGGAAGAGATAAAACAAACCTGGGTGGTGGACACCAAGGGCGTTTGGCGCTGATTTCAGCCCATTGCGCGAGCGGCGCAAGGCGTTATCGAGAGGCGCCTGCTGCCGCGATATTCGGTCCGATGGCGACGCCGGGGATTAATCATATGCATCTGCATGCTTCAGTTGAACCGCTGGCTTGGGAAAGTGAGTTTTTCAGGCTGAATAGCGCCAAGCTCGACATTAACGCATCCGCGCCGGCGTTGACCGTCGCTGAGCTGGACGCCTTTTCGCTGGTTCAGGCCAAGATCCCGGCCCAGCGGCTGGATTTAATCGATGCGTTAGCGGGCGTGGGCTTTCAACTGGCGGAGGGGGAAATCGACCTGAAACTGCCGGTTGGCATGGAAAGTGCTTTATCTGATGACGCCCCCCTGACGGCGATTCGCCCTGCGATCCAGGCAGATATACCCGCCTTGCGCGCTGCGGCGGGCAAGGTTTTCGCCGCCAGCCGTTTTCGCTCCCCCTGGTATCGGATTGAGGACAGCGGCCGTTTTTATGCGCTGTGGATCGAAAAAGCCGTGCTGGGGACGTTTGATCATCAATGTTTGCTGGCGCTTGATGAGCATGGGCGGCCCGCCGGGTTTGTCAGCCTGCGGGACACCGGCGATCGAGAGGCGCGGATTGGCTTATTGGCCGCATTCCCGGGGGCGGAAGGAAAGGGCATAGGTTCGCGGCTGATGAATGCGGCCATCGCCTGGTGCGCGCAGCGTCAATTGCGGCATCTGCGGGTTGCGACCCAGACCGGCAATATCGCCGCGTTACGGCTTTATCAAAGGCACGGTGCCGCCATAGAAAGCACCGCGTATTGGTTATACAGAGGTAGACATGATTCCATTTAACGCACCACCGGTTGTTGGCACTGAACTTGACTATATGCAGGCTGCCATGGGCAGCGGCAAGCTGTGCGGCGACGGCGGCTTTACCCGCCGCTGCCAGCAGTGGATGGAACAACGCTTCGGCAGCCCGAAGGTGCTGTTGACGCCGTCTTGCACCGCTTCGCTGGAGATGGCGGCCATTCTGCTGGACATCAAGCCGGGTGATGAAGTGATCATGCCGAGCTTCACCTTTGTCTCCACCGCCAACGCCTTCGTGCTGCGCGGCGCCAAAGCGGTGTTTGTCGACGTGCGGCCGGACACCATGAACATCGATGAAAGCAAAATCGAAGCGGCGATCACCGATAAAACCCGCGCCATCGTGCCGGTGCATTACGCCGGCGTCGCCTGCGAGATGGACACCATCATGGCGCTGGCGAAGAAATATAACCTGTTCGTGGTGGAAGACGCCGCTCAGGGCGTGATGTCGACCTACAAAGGCAAAGCGTTGGGCACCATCGGCCATATCGGCTGTTTCAGCTTCCATGAAACCAAAAACTATACCGCCGGCGGCGAAGGCGGCGCGACGTTGGTGAATGACCCGGCGCTGATCGACCGGGCGGAGATCATTCGCGAAAAAGGCACCAACCGCAGCCAGTTTTTCCGTGGCCAGGTAGACAAGTACACCTGGCGCGATATCGGTTCCAGCTATCTGATGGCCGATCTGCAGGCGGCCTATCTGTGGGGCCAGTTGGAAGCGGCCGACGCGATTAACCAGCGCCGCCTGTCGCTGTGGAAAAAATACTACGACAGCTTCCTGCCGCTGGCCAAGGCCGGCCGCATCGAGCTGCCGAGCGTCCCGGCGGATTGCGTGCACAACGCCCATATGTTTTATATCAAACTGCGCGATATGCAGGACCGTACGGCCTTTATCAACTATCTGAAAGAGGCCGAGATTATGTCGGTGTTCCACTATATCCCGCTGCACGCCTGCCCGGCCGGCGAACGGTTCGGCCGCTTTGCCGGCGAAGATCGTCATACCAGTAAAGACAGCGAACGCCTGGTGCGGCTGCCGCTGTTCTACAATATGTCCGATGTCAATCAGCGTACGGTGATCAATACTATTTTGAGCTTCTTCGCCTGATATGTCGTTGGCAAAAGCATCGATATGGACCGCCGGCTCCACGCTGATCAAAATTGGCGTGGGGCTGTTGGTGGTGAAACTGCTGGCGGTGGCGTTTGGCCCCAGCGGCGTGGGGCAGGCGGGCAACTTCCGCCAGTTGATCACCGTGCTGGGCGTGTTGTCCGGCGCCGGTATTTTTAACGGCATCACCAAGTATGTGGCGGAGTATCACCAGGATCCGCAGCGGCTGCGGCTGGCGGTGGGCACCGCATCGAGCATCGTACTGGGCTTTTCGACGCTGCTGGCGCTGGTATTTCTGTTCGCCGCCGAGCCGATCGGCGTGGCTCTGTTCGGCCATGCCGATTACGTCGGCGTGGTGCGAGCGGTGGCGTTTATCCAGATGGGCATCGCCTACGCCAACCTGTTTATGGCGGTGCTGAAAGGCTATCGCGATGCGCTGGGCAACGCGCTGGCGGTGATCGGCGGCAGCCTGATTGGCGTGGTGGCCTATTACCTGTGCTTTAAGCTGGGCGGCTATGAAGGCGCGTTGGCCGGGTTGGCGCTGGTGCCTGCGCTGGTGGTGCTGCCGGCCGGGCTGATGCTGTGGCGGCGCAAAACCCTGCCGCTGCGTTACCTGGCGCTGGCGTGGGATAAAGCGGTCGCCGGCAATCTCGGCAAGTTCACCATCATGGCGCTGATCACCTCGATGACGCTGCCGGTGGCCTATGTGATGATGCGAAACCTGCTGGCGGCGCATTACAGCTGGGATGAAGTGGGCATTTGGCAGGGCGTCAGCAGCATCTCCGACGCTTACCTGCAGTTTATCACCGCCTCGTTCACCGTGTATTTGCTGCCGACGCTGTCGCGGCTGACGGATAAGGGCGCCATCTCGCAGGAGATCGTGCGTTCGCTGAAGTTTGTGCTGCCGGCGGTGGCGGCGGCGAGCTTTACGGTGTGGCTGCTGCGCGATTTCGCCATCTGGCTGTTGTTTTCCGATCGGTTTGTGGCGATGCGCGACCTGTTCGCCTGGCAATTGGTCGGCGACGTGCTGAAAGTCGGCGCTTACGTGTTCGGCTATCTGGTCATCGCCAAGGCGTCGCTGCGTTTTTATATCCTGACGGAGGTCAGCCAGTTCCTGCTGCTGACGCTGTTCTCGCACTGGCTGATACCGTTGCACGGCGCGCTCGGCGCGGCTCAGGCCTATATGGCAACCTACATCGTGTATTTCACGCTCTGTAGCTGCGTATTCCTTATTTATCGTAGACGAGTATGACCACACTGATTCACGTACTGGGATCTGACATCCCGCATCACAATCAGACGGTGCTGCGCTTCTTCAACGACGTGCTGGCGCCGCGCCTGCCGTCGGAACAGACGCGCCATTTTATGGTGGCGGCTAAAGACGTTGCGGCGCTGGGCGATTTCCCCGCGCTGAGCATCGAGCCGTTTGCGGATAAGAAAAGCCTGGCGGAGGCGGTGATCGCCCGCGCCCAGGCCGATCGCGACGCGCGCTTCTTTCTGCACGGCCAGTTCAACCCCGGGCTGTGGCTGGCGTTGCTGAGCGGCAAGATCAAAGCGCGGCAGGTCAGTTGGCATATCTGGGGCGCCGATCTGTATGAAGACGCCACCAGCTGGAAATACCGGCTGTTCTATCTGCTGCGCCGCATCGCGCAGGGGCGGGTGGCCAACGTGTTCGCCACCCGCGGCGATGTGGCCCATTACCAGCAGCGCCATGCGCGCGTGCCGGCTTCGCTGCTGTATTTCCCGACGCGGATGGATCCGGCGCTGACCGGGATCGGCGTGGAGAAAAACCTGGCCGGCCCGATGACCATTCTGGTGGGCAACTCCGGCGATCGCACCAACCGGCATATCGAGGCGCTGAAGGCGATTCATCAGCAGTTCGGCGCCGAGGTGCGCGTGATCTTGCCGATGGGTTATCCGGCCAACAACGACGCCTACATTGAGCAGGTGCGCGCCGCCGGGCTGCAGCTGTTCAGCGAAAAGAACCTGCAGCTGCTGACGCAGCAGGTGGCGTTCGAGGATTACCTGAATATCCTGCGCGAATGCGATCTCGGCTACTTCATCTTCAACCGCCAGCAGGGCATAGGTACGCTGTGCCTGCTGATCCAGTTCGGCGTGCCTTTTGTGCTCAGCCGACAAAACCCGTTCTGGCAGGATCTGGCGGAACAGCATCTGCCGGTGCTGTTTTACGGCGATTCGCTGGACGAAGCGGTGGTGCGCGAGGCGCAGCGCCAGCTGGCGTCGGTGGATCAACAGGCCATCGCTTTCTTTAATCCGAACTTCATCGATGGCTGGCAACAGGCATTGGCGCTGGCGGCGGGAGAAGCCTCATGACGCTGGCGCAGTTTGGCGGCCTGTTCGCGGTCTACCTGGTCAGCGTGCTGTTTATCCTGACGCTGACCTATCAGGAGTTCCGGCGCATTCGCTTTAACTTCAACGTGTTCTTTTCGGTGCTGTATTTGCTGACGTTTTACTTCGGCTTTCCGCTGACCTGCCTGCTGGTGTTTCAGTTCGACGTCGAGGTGGTGCCGGTCGAGTTTCTGCTGTACGCCATTTTGTCCGCCACGGCGTTCTACGCCATCTATTACGTCAGCTATAAAACCCGGCTGCGCACGCGCAGTGCCCAGCCGCGAGCGCCGTTGTTTACCATGAATCGGGTGGAGACCCACCTGACCTGGGTGCTGCTGGCGCTGGTGGCGATTGGCACCGTAGGCATTTTCTTTATGCAGAACGGTTTCCTGCTGTTCAAGCTGAACTCTTACAGCCAGATTTTCTCCAGCGACGTGTCCGGCGTGGCGCTCAAACGCTTCTTTTACTTCTTTATCCCGGCGATGCTGGTGGTGTATTTCCTGCGGCAGGACCTGCGCGCCTGGTTCTTCTTCCTGGTGGCGACGGTGGCGTTTGGCATTCTGACCTACGTGATCGTCGGCGGCACCCGCGCCAACATCATCATCGCCTTCGCGCTGTTCCTGTTTATCGGCATCGTCCGCGGCTGGATCACGCTGTGGATGCTGGCGGCGGCGGGCATTTTCGGCATCGTCGGCATGTTCTGGCTGGCGTTGAAACGCTACAGCCTGGACGTCAGCGGCGCCGAGGCGTTTTACACCTTCCTCTACCTGACGCGCGACACCTTCTCGCCGTGGGAGAACCTGGCGCTGCTGCTGCAAAACTACGACAAGATTGATTTCCAGGGCCTGGCGCCGATCCTGCGTGATTTCTACGTATTCATACCGTCCTGGCTGTGGCCGGGGCGGCCGGACGTGGTGCTGAACTCCGCCAACTACTTTACCTGGGAAGTGCTGAACAACCATTCCGGCCTGGCGATTTCCCCGACGCTGATCGGCTCGCTGGTGGTGATGGGCGGCGCGCTGTTTATCCCGCTTGGCGCGGTGCTGGTCGGCATGATCATCAAGTGGTTCGACTGGCTGTATGAGCTGGGCAAAACCGAACCGAACCGCTACAAGGCGGCCATTTTGCAGGGCTTCTGCTTTGGGGCGGTGTTCAACATGATCGTGCTGGCGCGTGAGGGCGTCGATTCATTCGTCTCACGCGTGGTGTTCTTCTGCATTATTTTTGGCGCCTGTCTGGTGCTGGCGAAATTGCTGTACTGGCTGTTTGATACCGCCGGGCTGATCAAGGCCCGGGCGCGGCGCTCGCGCTCCTTGGCAGCGCCGCCTCCGCAGGCCAACGGTCTTTTGTAAGGGTAATGATCAAGATGGAAGCAAAGATTGAGGTCCCGAAGTATGAGCTGCGCAGTTTCAGCCTGTGGGGCTTCCGCGATATGGCGCACTGCATGGACTTTTTGTTCGACGGCGGGCGGGTAAAGCAGGGCACGCTGGTGGCGATGAATGCCGAAAAAATCCTCAAGGCGGAGGAAGACCAGGCGCTGCGCGCACTGCTGGATGAGGCGGAATTCAAATATGCCGACGGCATCAGCATGGTGCGATCCATCCGCCGCAAGTACCCGGGCGCCGAAGTGTCTCGCGTGGCGGGCGCCGATCTGTGGGAAGCGCTGATGCAGCGCGCCGGCCGCGAAGGCACGCCGGTGTTTTTGATCGGCGGCAAGCCGCAGGTGCTGGCGGAAACCGAACAGAAGCTGCGCAGCCAGTGGAACGTCAACCTGGTGGGCAGCCAGGACGGTTACTTCCAACCGGAACAGCGCCAGGCGCTGTTTGAACGCATTCGCGCCAGCGGGGCGGCTATCGTCACCGTGGCGATGGGGTCGCCGAAGCAGGAGATGTTGATGCGCGACTGCCGCAGGGTGCATCCGCAGGCGCTGTATATGGGCGTCGGCGGCACCTACGACGTGTTTACCGGCCATGTGAAGCGTGCGCCCAAGGTCTGGCAGAATCTGGGCCTGGAGTGGCTTTATCGGCTGCTCAGCCAGCCCAGCCGCATTGGCCGCCAGCTGAAGCTGCTGAAATTTGTCGGCTACTACTACCGCGGCAAGATGTAAGCGGCGGCCGGGGCGGAAAGTGCCGCTCCGGCAGGCCCAACGGGATAAATAATCTGCTTTTTAAACGTTTTACCCGCATATCTATAACCCCCGGCCCTAAACACTCCCTCATTTATTCCATAAAGTTTTAAATTGCGGTTTGCTTATAGCGGCAAAATGCGAAACGATACCGCCCGGAAATTATCCCTGGCCGCTGGCGCCTGCTGCGACGGCGCTGAACGAGGTTCTTCTCGCCGCAAGATCGCTCCGACTACCCGTTGATGCCAACCCGATCGGCAGGGGATGATTTATTCTTTTCATAACAACAATAACGACCGGCGGCGGCCGGCAGGCAAGCACAACCCGAAAAATTATTGAGGACTCATGGCACACAAAGAAAAACCGCAAGGACTACACCGGGGGCTCGAGGCCCGGCATATCGAGCTGATCGCTCTGGGGGCACCATCGGGGTCGGCCTGTTTATGGGCTCTGCGAGTACGCTGAAGTGGGCGGGGCCGTCGGTGCTGCTGGCCTATATCATCGCCGGGCTGTTCGTGTTCTTTATTATGCGTTCGATGGGGGAAATGCTGTTCCTCGAGCCGGTGGCGGGTTCCTTCGCCGTTTATGCGCATAAGTATATGAGTCCCTACTTCGGTTACCTGACCGCCTGGGGATATTGGTTTATGTGGATCGCCGTCGGCATATCCGAAATCACCGCCATCGGGGTTTACGTGCAGTTCTGGTTCCCGGAAATCCCGCAGTGGGTGCCGGCGCTGATCGCCGTGGCGATGGTGGCGCTGGCCAACCTGGCGGCGGTGCGGCTGTACGGTGAGCTGGAGTTCTGGTTCGCCATGATCAAGGTCACCACCATCATCGTGATGATCCTGGTGGGGTTGGGGGTGATTTTCTTCGGCTTCGGCAACGGCGGCGAACCCGTCGGTTTCGCCAACCTGACCGCCCACGGCGGCTTCTTTGCCGGCGGCTGGAAAGGCTTCCTGTTTGCGCTGTGCATCGTGGTCGCCTCCTATCAGGGGGTCGAGCTGGTGGGCATCACCGCCGGCGAGGCCAAGAACCCGCAGATCACGCTGAAGCGCGCGATCAACAATATCCTGTGGCGCATTCTGATCTTCTACGTCGGCGCCATCTTCGTCATCGTCACCATCTTCCCGTGGAACGGCATCGGCACCGCCGGCAGCCCGTTCGTGCTGACCTTCGCCAAGATTGGCATCGTGGCCGCCGCCGGCATCATCAACTTTGTGGTGCTGACCGCCGCGCTCTCCGGCTGCAACAGCGGCATGTACAGCGGCGGGCGCATGCTGTACGCCCTGGCCAAGAATCGTCAGCTGCCGGCCGCGTTGACCAAAGTGTCCGCCAGCGGCGTGCCGGTGAACTGCATCGCCGTCACCATCGGCTGCCTGCTGGCGGGGTCCGGGTTGAACTACATCATTCCCAATCCGCAGCAGGTGTTCGTCTATGTCTACAGCGCCAGCGTGCTGCCGGGCATGGTGCCGTGGTTTGTGGTGCTGATCAGCCAGCTGTACTTCCGCCGCGCCCATAAAGAAGCGATCAAAACTCACGGCTTCAAGTCGATCATGTTCCCTTATGTGAACTATTTGACCATCGCTTTTCTGCTGTGCGTGCTGGTTGGCATGGGAATCAACCCGGATACGCGAGTTTCTCTGTTGGTCGGGGCGATTTTCTTGGCGGGCGTCAGCCTGTGCTACTTCGCTTTGGGGATGCACAAGAAACATCATCCGGCTGAAAAACAGGCGGAAACGCAGCAATAAGCGGTGAAAAGGGGCTGCGGATAGCGCTTTCCTGCGCGGGAGTGAGCAAAGCGTAATCAAACGCAACATTTCTGCGAAAAAGCACTAGACAGGATTAGAGTAAATCCGTAGTATCCCCTCCCGCAACGGCGCTACGCGCCCGTAGCTCAGCTGGATAGAGCGCTGCCCTCCGGAGGCAGAGGTCTCAGGTTCGAATCCTGTCGGGCGCACCATTAAGTTTGTGTGCAAGAGCTGCGGTGGTAGTATTACCGCGTGAAGTTTAGAAGTAATGGTGGCTATAGCTCAGTTGGTAGAGCCCTGGATTGTGATTCCAGTTGTCGTGGGTTCGAGTCCCATTAGCCACCCCACTTCCTGCGAGAAGTGAAGGTTTGTAAGCTGTTTTGTGATTGTGCGAAGGTGGCGGAATTGGTAGACGCGCTAGCTTCAGGTGTTAGTGTTCTTACGGACGTGAGGGTTCAAGTCCCTCTCTTCGCACCACACACAAAATGTCTAATAAATATAATATTTACATAGACATAAGCGATATAAATCGATAGTATCAGCAACAAGAAATCGGCGAGTAGCGCAGCTTGGTAGCGCAACTGGTTTGGGACCAGTGGGTCGGAGGTTCGAATCCTCTCTCGCCGACCACATTCAAAGAAACCGACGAAAGTCGGTTTTTTTACGCCTGTAGTTTATGAGGATGAGAACCTCCGAAGGAGGTTTGAGCCGAGCGCAGCGAGACCACGTTGCTTTAGCGACGGCCCGCAGGGCAAGCATCGCAGATGCGCGTCATCCTCTCTCGCCGACCACATTCAAAGAAACCGACGAAAGTCGGTTTTTTTACGCCCGCAGTTTAAGCAAAGCCCGTTCGGCAATGAGCGGGCTTTTTGTTTTTTGCTTTTTGCGCCCGGCGTTGGTTTTCAGCGACGCTCGCATCAGGCTTTGTCGTCAGTTTGAGACATATAATCTTTTGATTTTGTTCGATAAAAATCACTTTGACTTAAGTCGTCGTTATCAGGCGACACGTTTTGCCGCGGCAGGTCTTCGCCGGCAGGCAGGGGGGAGGAGGGGTAAACCGCTCTGAAAATAAAAGTCTTTTTATTTCAATGTGGTGCGGTTTTTTTTACGTTGTGGCGGCTCGAACGCCAAAGTTGGCACGCCAAGTGCAATATCTATATCGTAGATGCTCATTCCACCTCTTATGTTCGCCTTAGGCTTCATAAACCCTGGGAATGACGCAGAGCCGATTTAGGGTGCCTATTGCCCAAGAGACCGATGACACAAGCCGTCATCACGCTCAGGGCATAACGTTGAGTGAGGCACCGCCCCTGTTGTCCTAGACCTGATTGCTTCTTTATACACTTGCCACCGCGGCAAGTGTTTTTTTTTGCCTATCCCCTTCATACTTGAAGCTGTATCTGTGTTGGCTGCGTTTGTGCACCCCAGTCACTTACCTGAGTAAGCTCCTGGGGATTTACAAACTTGCCGCCTTGATTCAGCTCCAATTATTTTGGGTATATATAATTGCCGTACTTGGAGCCGTATCAGTGTTGGCTGCGTTTGTATGCCCTGGCCAGAGAATAAAGCGGATAAAAAAGGCGCGCCCAGTGGGCACGCCTTGAAGACAATACACTGCCGCGTTATTCGCCGTTTTGCTTCAGCGTCAGCATCAGCCCTTCGCGCCGCACCTGCGCCGCCTCATCCGAGCGATGCAGTTTTTCCAACGCGTCGCCCAACCAGGCGTAGTCGTAGGCATCCGGCCGCTGTTTCAGCGCTTCGCGGAAGGCGTCGGCCGCCTGCTGCCATTCGCCATGCTTCATCAGCAACTGCCCCAGCGTGCTGTTCAGCAGCGGCGTTGCGCCATGTTGTTTGACCTGCTGGCGCAGCGCCTTCTCCAGCTGCTCCGGATTGCCGGATTTCAGCCGTGGGATCAGCAACACCAGGCGCTCGTCGTATTGGCGCTTCAGGCTGTCCAGCACGATTTCCTGCGCCAGTTCGTGGTCGTTGCATTCGATCAGGTGTTCCACCATGGCGATTTGCAGCGGCACTTCGTGACGGGTTTTACGGCTCTGATCTTTCCACCAGCGTTTCAGGCCGTCGCTGCCTTCGTCCGCCATCGCCTGGTTCATCAGGCCGATATAGGCCTGCTGTTGCAACGCCTGCAGCTCGCTTTCGCTGTGCAGATCGATTTTGCGCATCGACGGCAGGATTTCCAGCAACGACGCGAAGGCGCCGGTACGCAGATAGGCCTGTTCGGCCAGGCGCAGCACTTCCGGATGGCGCGGCGCCTGATTCAGCAGGCGATCGACGCCGTGGCGCGCGGCATGGTTCTCGCCCTGCGCCAGCTGAATGCGCACCCGGGTGATATCCACCGGCAGCTGGTCGGTGTCGGCGGCCTCGGCGGCGCGCTCCAGATATTGATTGGTGCGGAAGTCGTCGCCGCGCTGTTGGGCGGCTTCGGCGGCCAGCAGGTAGTTCACCACCGGCTGTTCGGCATGGTCGGCATTGCGCGTCAGCAGTTGTTCAACCTGCTTGTAATCGCCTTCCGCCAGCTTGATCAGCGCGGCCTTGGTTTGTTTGCGCGCGCGGGTGCGCTTGCGGCCGATAAACCAGCCGCGGGTACGGGCGCCGGTGCGGAAGATGCGACGCAGGATCCATTCGATCGCCAGCAGCACCACAAACAGCAGCACCGCCATGATCACCAGGCCGGTGACGCTGGTTTCGATATTGTAGTTGTCGGTCTGGATCAGCACGTAACCCTGATGCCCGGCCAACATCGGCCCGAGCACCACGCTGGCGATCAGCACCAGGAACAGAAATAACACGCGTAACATGGCTTATCCCTCCTGGTGAGCGGCAGGGGACTGCGACAGCAGATTACGCACCCGGGTTTGCATCACTTTTTCCAGCAGCGGCTGGCTTTTCAGCTGATCCGGCACGTCCATCGAGATCGACTGCTGGCTCAGCGCGTCCAGCTCTTCGAGGAAGGCCTTGGTCGCCGGATCGGTGGTGTCGAAGTAGGCGCGAACCCAGGTGGAGATGGTTTCCAGCGACTGCTTGTAGGTTTCGTTCTGGTGGCGCGGGATCGCCTGTGCGGCCACCAGCAGGCGCGAGCGGATGTTTTCGCGCAGGTAGATATCCTGGTTTGGCGCCAGCAGCGGTTCGGCGCTGGCGTCGCGGCGGCGAATGGTAATAAAGTCGGCCATAAAGTTGTGCCAGCTTTTGGTCAGATTCTGCCGCCATTCGCCGATCGAGCTGGAAAGCTCGCTGCTGTCCTGATCCATCGGCGCTTCGTCGGTGTCGTTGTCCGCCAGGCGCAGGTTATCCACCTGGTTGGACAGCTGATTGACCTTGAGGATAATGCCGTCGAAGTCCACCTGGGTCAGGGTGGAGAGGGTGCTGATGTCATCGGTGATGGCGCGGCGCACGTCGATCAGGCTCGGGTCGTTCATGTCCGCCAGGCTGGCGTCGGCGCTCTTCAGCAGCGTTGCCGCGCTGGTGACGTCCTGGTCGCTCCACAGTTTGCGGCCGGCCATTTTCACCAGGAAGTCGGCCTGCGCCAGCAGCCAGGTTTTGGCGTCGCTGCCGGAGATGGTCGCGACTTTTTCCTGCAGTTCATTCAGCTGGCGCGCCAGGGTCGCCTGCTCGCGATCGGCGGCGTCCAGGGTTTTGCCCTGCTGTTGCAGCAGGCCTTCCAGCGCGCTTCTTTCCTGCTGTTGGCTCTGTTTCAGCCCGTCCAGCTGCTGCTGCAGCGACTGGTTGGCGGCGATCAGCGCCTGCGCCTGCCGGTGGGTGTGGTAATAGCCGCCCGCGCCCAGTGCGATAACCAGCACGATGGCGATGGCGCCGAGCACCGGGCCGGTATTTTTCCCTTTACGGCGATCGGCGGCTGGCTGCTGGGGGCTCTCAACCGCCGGGGTTGGTTCTTCAACCGGGGCGGATGGGGTATTTTGTTCCGTCATAGTGGCACATCCCATAGTCAGGTTTATTTTAGCGCGCGGATCAGCGCGTCATTATCGGCGTTATCAGCTACCCGAATGGTGCTCCAGCCCAATTCCCGGGCGAGGGTAGCCAGACGTTCACTCACTACTACCAGGCGGCAGCGCAGCAGCCACGAAGAGCGATAGTAATCAGGAACTAAAGTATACAACTGTTGTAACATTTCACCGCTGGTCACCACCAGCGTATCGACGCCGGCGCGCTGCCAGTGGGCGCTTTGTTCGCTGCCGTCATAGTGCACCGGGCTGCGTTGATAACATTCATAATAGCTGACGTCGGCGCCCCGCTCGCGCAAAGTGTCGCCGAGCAGCTCGCGCCCGCCGTTGCCGCGCAGGATCATCGCCCGCTTGCCGCCCAGCTTCTGCAGCGCCGGCAGCATCAGCAGCGTTTCGCTGATTTCGCGTTCGCGCGGGTATTCCACCGGCAGGCTGCTGATGCGGTGCAGCGCCAGCCCGGTGGCCCGGCCGATCGCATAATAGGCCAGATGGGCGGGCCATGTCAGCCCGGCGCGGCCGATGACCGAATCGGCGTAGTTCACCGAATGCTGCGACAGCACGAACACCAGATCGCCGGGGCCGAGCTGCTGCAGCGCCGGCGGCAGCTTCGGCAAATCGCCGCCGGGGGCAAAATCAATCAAGGGGGCATGATAGGCAACCCGGCCGAGTGCGCGCAGTCGGCTCACCAACAGTTCTCCCGAGGGGGAAGGGCGGGTTACCAGGATCGTCATGCCGGGGGATTTCCCTGATAAACGTCATGCAGGATCTCACGCGCGCCGCGCGCCAGCAGGTCTTCCGCCAGCTCGACGCCCATGCGTTCCGCGTCGGCCGCCGGGCCGCGGCGTTCGCCGCGCACCATCCGGCTGCCGTCCGGGGAGCCGACCAGCGCGCGCAGCCACAGGCTGTCGCCGTCCAGTTCGGCATAGCTGCCGATCGGCACCTGGCAGCCGCCTTCCAGCCGGGTGTTCATCGCCCGTTCGGCGCGCACGCGGGTGTCGGTGGCGGCGTGATTCAGCGGCGCCAGCAACGCGCGCGTCACGTCGTCGTCGAGGCGGCATTCAATGCCCACGGCGCCCTGGCCGACCGCCGGCAGGCATTCCTCGGCGCTCAGCGGGCAACGAATGCGTTGCTCCAGGCCCAGGCGCTTCAGCCCGGCCACCGCCAGAATAATGGCGTCGTAGTCGCCGTTATCCAGCTTCGCCAGGCGGGTGCCCACGTTGCCACGCAGATCGCGCACGATCAGATCGGGGCGGCGCTCGCGCAGCTGGCATTGGCGGCGCAGGCTGGAGGTGCCGACCACGCTGCCCTGCGGCAGTTGATCGAGCGAGGAGAAACGGTTGGATACAAATGCGTCGCGCGGATCGTCGCGTTCGCAAATGGTGGTCAAACCCAGGCCGGCCGGGAAATCTACCGGCACGTCTTTCATCGAGTGAACGGCGATGTCCGCGCGGCCTTCCAGCAGCGCCAGCTCGAGCTCTTTAACAAACAGTCCTTTACCGCCGACCTTCGCCAGCGGCGTATCCAGAATAATGTCGCCGCGCGTCACCATCGGCACCAGCTCAACCTGCAATCCGGGGTGGCTGGCCATCAGACGTTGCTGCACATAATGTGCTTGCCAAAGCGCGAGTGGGCTTTGTCGGGTGGCAATTCGAATAATTTTGTCTAACATGCTTGTTACCGTTTTTATAATTCGCCATCCATCCTACCACTGCGAGTCAATACTGTCAGTGCAAGAAGCCGGGGGCGGAAAAAGGACAACGGAATCAACGGGACGTGTGATGTGTTTTGGGGCAGCTAACACTGCGGGTAAATCGTTTAGGGAAGCGCTACAATAATAGTGAAGCGTTACCTCCTTTACGGTCAATCAGCAAGGTGTTAAATTGATCACGTTTCCAGCAATAAGTCGCCAAATATTCTTCCAACACTAACGGCGCTTATGGAATACGGGTTTTTTTCTAAACACCGGGATAATCAGGCGAGACGTCTTGTACCTCTACATCGAGACATTGAAGCAGAGACTGGATGCGATCAATCAACTTCGAGTCGATCGCGCCCTAGCGGCCATGAAGCCCGCGTTTCAACGGGTATACAGTCTGCTGCCTACCTTACTGCACCACCACCACCCCCTGATGCCGGGTTATCTGAACGGTAACGTTCCCCACGGCGTTTGCCTCTACACGCCTGATGAAACCCAGCAAGATTACCTTAATGATTTAGAAGACAAATGGGGCAGCCCGTTTGACAAACTGGCCAGCGGCGAGCTGCCGATTACCGGCGTTTACTCGATGGGCAGCACCTCTTCGATCGGCCAGAGCTGCAGCTCCGATCTCGACATCTGGGTATGCCACCAGTCCTGGCTGGACAACGAAGAACGCAACCGCCTGCAGCAAAAATGCAGCCTGCTGGAAAAGTGGGCGGCCTCGATGGGGGTGGAAGTCAGCTTCTTCCTGATCGATGAAAACCGCTTCCGCCACAACGAAAGCGGCAGCCTCGGCGGCGAGGATTGCGGTTCCACCCAACATATCCTGCTGCTGGACGAATTCTACCGCACCGCGGTGCGCCTGGCCGGTAAACGCATCCTGTGGAACATGGTGCCGGGCGAAGAAGAAGCGCATTACGATGAATACGTGCTGTCGCTGTACGCGCAGGGCGCGTTGACGCCGAACGAATGGCTGGATCTCGGCGGCCTGAGCACGCTGTCGGCGGAAGAGTATTTCGGCGCCAGCCTGTGGCAGCTGTATAAAAGCATCGATTCGCCTTACAAGGCGGTGCTGAAAACCCTGCTGCTGGAGGCCTACTCCTGGGAATACCCCAATACCCAACTGCTGGCGATGGACATCAAAAGTCGCCTGCACCAGGGGGAGATCGTCTGTTTCGGCCTTGATGCCTACTGCATGATGCTCGAACGGGTCACCCACTACCTGACCCAAATCAACGACACCACCCGCCTCGATCTGGTCCGCCGCTGTTTCTACCTGAAAGTTTATGAAAAGTTGTCGCTGGCCAAGGCCTGCGTCGGCTGGCGTCGCGAGATCCTCAGCCAGCTGGTGAGCGAATGGGGCTGGGACGAAGCACGGCTGGCGATGCTGGACAACCGCGCCAACTGGAAGATTGAACGGGTGCGCGAAGCGCATAACGAACTGCTGGATGCGATGATGCAGAGCTATCGCAACCTGATCCGCTTCGCCCGCCGCAACAACCTCAGCGTCAGCGCCAGTCCGCAGGACATCGGCGTGCTGACCCGCAAGCTGTACGCGGCGTTTGAGGCGTTGCCCGGCAAGGTGACGCTGGTGAACCCGCAGATCTCGCCGGACCTGTCCGAAAACGATTTAACCTTTATCCACGTGCCGATTGGCCGCGCCAACCGCACCGGCTGGTACCTGTACAACCAGGCGCCGGCCATGGACTCGATCGTCAGCCATCAGCCGCTGGAATATAACCGCTATCTGAACAAGCTGGTGGCCTGGGCCTATTTCAACGGCCTGCTGACGCCGCAAACCCGCCTGCACATCAAGAGCGGCAACCTGTGCGACACCGCCAAGCTGCAGGAGCTGGTGGCCGACGTGTCCCATCATTTCCCGCTGCGGCTGGCGGCGCCGACGCCGAAAGCGCTGTACAGCCCGTGCGAAATTCGCCATCTGGCGATCATCGTCAATCTGGAAAACGATCCGACCGCCGCCTTCCGCAATCAGGTGGTGCATTTCGATTTCCGCAAGCTCGACGTGTTCAGCTTCGGCCAGCAGCAGCAGTGCCTGGTGGGCAGCATCGATCTGCTGTACCGCAACTCGTGGAACGAGGTGCGCACCCTGCATTTCAGCGGCGAACAGTCGGTGCTGGAAGCGCTGAAGACCATCCTCGGCAAAATGCATCAGGACGCCGCGCCGCCGGAATCGGTGGAAGTGTTCTGCTACAGCCAGCATTTGCGCGGCCTGATCCGCACCCGCATCCAGCAACTGGTGTCGGAGTGCATTGAACTGCGCCTGTCCAGCACCCGCCTGGAGCCGGGCCGTTTCAAAGCGGTGCGGGTGTCCGGCCAGACCTGGGGCCTGTTCTTCGAACGCCTGAGCGTATCGGTGCAGAAGTTGGAAAATGCGGTGGAGTTTTACGGCGCCATCTCCAACAACAAGCTGCATGGCCTGTCGATTAAAGTGGAAACCGACCAGGTGCACCTGCCGCCGGTGGTGGACGGTTTCGCCAGCGAAGGGATTATTCAGTTCTTCTTCGAAGACACCTCGGACGACAAGGGCTTCAACATCTATATTCTGGACGAGTCGAACCGGGTCGAGGTTTATCACCATTGCGAGGGCAGCAAAGAGGAACTGGTGCGCGACGTCAGCCGCTTCTACTCTTCTTCGCACGACCGCTTCACCTACGGCTCCAGCTTTATCAACTTCAACCTGCCGCAGTTCTACCAAATCGTGCAGCTCGACGGCCGCACCCAGGTGATCCCGTTCCGCAGCAACGTGCTGTCGAGCCTGTGCGTCACCCTGGCCGATGGCGCCGCTCAGCCGCTGAAACAGCAGTTCCAGCTGCATTGACGCCGCAGGGGCTCAGCGCACCGAGCCCCGCAACGCCTCAGGAAAAAACGACGTCCTCGCCGGCCTGCGCGCTGGCCGCTTCGCTGAGCAACGGGTAAAAAGCCTGCCCGCTGCGATCGCACAGCCAGACGCCGTCGCGGTAGTTGAAGTGATAGCCGCCGGTTTTGGTGGCCAGCCAGACCTGATGCAGCGGCTCCTGGCGGTTGATGACAATTTTTGTGCCGTTCTCGAAGCTTAGCGTCATCACGCCGCCATTGGTTTCGTAATCGATGTCAGAATCGCCGTCAAAATCGTCCAGCGTCTGTTCAATATTCAGCATCAGCTGGTCAGCCAACTGGTGAAACTCACTGTCGTTCATATTCAATTCCTATTGCTTTTCATGATCCACCTGCGATTATAGAGACCTTGGACGCATGAATTACAGGCATTAATGCAAATGAAAAAAAAACTACGCTATGCGCTGCTGACCGTTATGCTCACCGGCCTTGCCGGCTGCGGCCTGAAGGGCCCGCTGTACTTCCCGCCCGCCGATCCCGCCGATAAAAAACCGGCCGCGACGCCGGTGCAAACGGAGCAGGTGCAGAAAAATCAGCAGCAGCCTTCTGCCATTCAGCAGAAACCGTCGATGACCGACCAGTAACCCCTTGTTTGCGGTGGCGGGCGCCGCCGCAAAACCAAGACGGATGAACCCAATAGATTTCAAGTTGCCGCCAACGGCGCGCAGCTTGAAGGATGAAGGGGGTAGCGCGTCCAGATAGCGGAGTATGATATGCAGTTCTCCAAAATGCACGGTCTGGGCAACGACTTTATGGTGGTCGATGCCGTTACACAGAATGTCTATTTTTCACCTGAGCTGATCCGCAGGCTGTCCGATCGGCACCTGGGCATCGGCTTTGACCAACTGCTGGTGGTAGAACCGCCTTACGATCCCGAGTTGGATTTCCACTATCGCATCTTCAACGCCGACGGCAGCGAGGTGGCGCAGTGCGGCAACGGCGCGCGCTGCTTCGCCCGCTTTGTGCGGCTGAAAGGGCTGACCAACAAACGCGACATTCGCGTCAGTACCCAAACCGGGCGCATGGTGCTCAGCGTCACCGACGATGACCTGGTGTGCGTCAATATGGGTGAGCCGAATTTCGATCCGCAGGCGGTGCCGTTCCGCGCCGCCAAGGCGGAGAAGACGTACATCATGCGCGCCGCCGAACATACCGTGCTGTGCGGCGTGGTGTCGATGGGCAACCCGCATTGTGTTTTACAGGTAGATGATGTAAAAACCGCCAAGGTAGAGCTGCTCGGCCCGGTGCTGGAAGGGCACGATCGCTTCCCGGAGCGGGCCAACATCGGCTTTATGCAGATCGTCAGCCGCGAGCATATCAAGCTGCGCGTCTACGAGCGCGGCGCCGGCGAGACGCAGGCCTGCGGCAGCGGCGCCTGCGCGGCGGTGGCGGTGGGCATTCAACAGGAATTGCTGTCAGAAGAGGTGCATGTAGAACTGCCGGGCGGCAGCCTGCATATTCGCTGGAAAGGACCGGGCAGCCCGCTGTTTATGACCGGTCCGGCAACCCATGTATATGACGGATTTATTCACCTATGAAAAGCGTAGAAGAACAGAGCGTCGCAGGCGTCGAGCTGGATGACGACACCGTAATGCAGTATCTGCTGCAAAACCCGGATTTCTTTATTCGCAACGCGCGCAGGGTTGAGCAGATGCGCGTACCTCATCCCGTTCGCGGCACCGTTTCGCTGGTGGAGTGGCACCTGGCCCGCCAGCGCAACCACATCAATCGACTGGAAGAAGAAATCACCCTGCTGATGGAGCAGGCCAGCGCCAATGAAACGCTGTTCGCCAGCCTGCTGCACCTGCAGGCCAGCCTGGCCACCGCCGACAGCCTGCAAGACATGCTCAACCGTCTGCAGCGCTGGGCGCGCGGCTTCGGCCTGGCCGGCGCCAATATCCGCCTGTTTTCCGATCGCTGGAACATCGGCGCGCCTTCCGACTTTACCCATCTGGCGCTGGCGCGTTCGGCGTTTGAACCGCTGCGCATTCAGCGCCTGGGCAATGAGCAGCATTTTCTCGGCAGCCTGAATGGGCCCGAGCTGCTGCTGCTGTTGCCGCAGGCCAAGCAGGTCGGCTCGGTGGCGCTGTCGATGCTGGGCGACGAAGGCGAACTGGGCATGGTGATCTTCAGCAGCCGCGACACGCAACACTATCAGCAGGGCATGGGCACGGTGATGCTCAACCAGCTGGCGCGCATGCTGCCGGAGCTGCTGGAACGCTGGATCGAACGCGCATGACCCCGATAGCGGCCAGCCTGCAGCAGCCGGTGGACGCTTTTCTGCGTTATCTGAAGGTGGAGCGCCAGCTTAGCCCGCTGACGCAAATCAGCTATTCGCGCCAGCTGCAGGCGCTGATGCTGCTGGCGCAGGACATCGGCGTCACCGAATGGACGGCGCTAGACGCCGCCCGGGTGCGCATGCTGGCGGCGCGCAGCAAACGCGCCGGCCTGCAATCCGCCAGCCTGGCGCTGCGGCTGTCGTCGCTGCGCAGCTTTCTCGATTGGCTGGTCAGCCAGGGCGTGCTGCACGCCAATCCGGCCAAAGGCATTCGCACGCCGCGCAGCGGCCGCCACCTGCCGAAAAATATCGACGTCGACGAAATGAACCAGCTGCTGGAGATCGACCTCAACGATCCGCTGGCGGTGCGCGATCGCGCCATGCTGGAGGTGATGTACGGCGCCGGTTTGCGCTTGTCCGAACTGGTGGGGCTGGACTGCCGCCACGTCGATCTGGCCGCCGGTGAAATCTGGGTGATGGGGAAAGGCAGCAAGGAACGCAAGCTGCCGGTGGGGCGCACCGCCGTCACCTGGCTGGAGCACTGGCTGGCGATGCGCGAGCTGTTCGGGCCGGAGGACGACGCGATGTTCCTGTCCAATCAGGGGCGGCGCATTTCGACCCGCAACGTGCAAAAACGCTTCGCCGAGTGGGGCGTGAAGCAGGGCGTCAACAGCCACATTCACCCGCACAAGCTGCGCCATTCGTTCGCCACCCACATGCTGGAGTCCAGCGGCGATCTGCGCGCGGTGCAAGAGTTGCTAGGCCACGCCAACCTGACCACCACCCAAATTTATACCCACCTCGACTTTCAACACCTGGCGAACGTGTACGATGCCGCGCATCCGCGCGCCAAACGAGGAAAATCCTGATGCATTTTTACCGCCCGCTGCGCCCGCTGGCGGCGCTGACCTTCGATCTGGACGATACGCTGTACGACAACCGCCCGGTGATCCGGCAAACCGAGCAGCAGTCGGTGGCTTTTTTGCAAAGCTACCATCCCGGACTGAGCTGCTTCCAGTCGGCGGACTTTCACCGCCTGCGGCAGGAGCTGCGCGAACAGGATCCGGAGATTTACCACGACGTTACCCAGTGGCGTTGGCGCGCCATCCATCTGGCGCTGAGCCGCCAGGGGCTGCGCGACGCCGAGGCCGCGATCGGCGCCGACGCGGCGATGCAGAACTTTGCGCTGTGGCGCAGCCGCATCGACGTGCCGGAAGCGACCCATGCCACCCTGAAAGCGCTGGGTGAACGTTATCCGCTGGTGGCGATCACCAACGGCAATGCCGATCCGGCGCTGTGCGGGCTGGACGGATACTTCCAGTTCGTGCTGCGCTCCGGGCCGGACGGGCGCGCCAAGCCCTATCAGGACATGTATCGGCTGGCCGTCGAACGGCTGGGCGTGGCGCCCGGGCAGATCCTGCACGTGGGCGACGACCTGACCACCGACGTGGCCGGCGCGCTGCGCGCGGGCCTGCAGGCCTGCTGGATCAACGATCGCCAGCGAGATCTGATGCAGGCCGCCGACGGCCGCCTGTTGCCGCATATTGAGATTTCGCAGTTGGCATCGCTGACAGCATTGTTATAATCCCTGCCAGAACTCTGTATAAATTCACAGTGGAAACGCGTTTTGGTTGCGTTTTCCCTTACCGATGATGGTGCCTATGGACGTTTCCGATCTGCTCGACAGCCTGAATGAAAAACAACGCGAAGCCGTGGCGGCGCCGCGCTGCAACCTGTTGGTTCTGGCCGGTGCGGGCAGCGGCAAAACCCGGGTGCTGGTGCATCGCATCGCCTGGCTGCTGTCGGTAGAGAACTGCTCGCCGTATTCGATCATGGCGGTGACCTTCACCAACAAGGCGGCGGCGGAAATGCGCCACCGCATCGAGCACCTGATCGGCACCAGCCAGGGCGGCATGTGGATCGGCACCTTCCACGGGCTGGCGCACCGCCTGCTGCGCGCGCACCACATGGAAGCCAACCTGCCGCAGGACTTCCAGATCCTCGACAGCGACGACCAGCTGCGGCTGCTCAAGCGCATCGTCAAGGCGCTGAACATCGACGAGAAGCAGTGGCCGCCGCGCCAGGCGATGTGGTACATCAACGGCAAGAAAGACGAAGGCCTGCGCCCGCAGCACGTCGAAACCTACAACAACCCGGTGGAAGCCACCTGGTTGCGCATCTACCAGGCCTATCAGGAGGCCTGCGATCGCGCCGGGCTGGTGGACTTCGCCGAGCTGCTGCTGCGCGCCCACGAACTGTGGCTGAACAAACCGCATATCCTCAACCATTACCGCGAGCGCTTCACCAACGTGCTGGTGGACGAATTCCAGGACACCAACAGCATCCAGTACGCCTGGATCCGCCTGCTGGCGGGCAACAACAGCAACGTGATGATCGTCGGCGACGATGACCAGTCGATCTACGGCTGGCGCGGCGCGCAGGTGGAAAACATCCAGCGCTTCCTGAAGGATTTCCCCGGTGCGGAGACCATCCGCCTGGAGCAGAACTACCGTTCGACCAGCAACATTCTGAAGGCGGCCAACACTCTGATCGCCAACAACGACGGGCGCATGGGCAAAAACCTGTGGACCGAGGGCGGCGAAGGCGAGCCTATCTCGATCTACTGCGCCTTCAACGAGCTCGACGAGTCGCGCTTCGTGGTCAACCGCATCAAAACCTGGCAGGACAACGGCGGCGCGCTCAACGACTGCGCCATCCTGTACCGCAGCAACGCCCAGTCGCGGGTGCTGGAAGAGGCGCTGCTGCAGACCGCGATGCCGTATCGCATCTACGGCGGCCAACGCTTCTTCGAGCGTCAGGAAATCAAGGATGCGCTGGCCTATTTGCGGTTGATCTCCAACCGCAACGACGACGCGGCCTTTGAGCGGGTGGTCAACACCCCGACGCGCGGCATCGGCGATCGCACCCTCGACGTGGTGCGCCAGGCGGCGCGCGACCGTCAGTTGACGCTGTGGCAGGCCACCCGCGCGCTGCTGCAGGACAAGGTGCTGGCCGGCCGCGCCGCGTCGGCGCTGCAGCGCTTTACCGAACTGGTCGATTCGCTGGCGCACGAAACCGCCGAGATGCCGCTGCACGTGCAGACCGACCGGGTGATCCGCGATTCCGGGCTGTTCATCATGTATGAGCAGGAGAAGGGCGAGAAGGGCCAGGCGCGCATCGAAAACCTGGAGGAGCTGGTGACGGCGACGCGCCAGTTCAGCTATCAGGAAGAAGATCAGGATCTGATGCCGCTGCAGGCGTTCCTGTCGCACGCGGCGCTGGAGGCGGGCGAAGGCCAGGCCGACGCCTATCAGGACGCGGTGCAGCTGATGACCCTGCACTCCGCCAAGGGGCTGGAGTTCCCGCTGGTGTTTATCGTCGGCATGGAAGAGGGCATGTTCCCGAGCCAGATGTCGCTGGATGAAGGCGGCCGGCTGGAAGAGGAACGCCGCCTGGCCTACGTGGGCCTGACGCGCGCCATGCAGAAGCTGACGCTGACCTACGCCGAAACGCGCCGTTTGTACGGCAAAGAGGTGTATCACCGGCCGTCGCGCTTTATCGGCGAGCTGCCGGAAGACTGCGTGGAAGAGGTGCGCCTGCGCGCCAGCGTTTCGCGCCCGGTGAATCACCGCCGCATGGGCACGCCAATCAGTGAAAACGACACCGGCTACAAGCTGGGCCAGCGCGTGCGCCATGCCAAGTTCGGCGAAGGCACCATCGTGAATCTGGAAGGCAGCGGCGAACACAGCCGGCTGCAGGTAGCCTTCCCGGGCGAAGGCATCAAGTGGCTGGTGGCGGCCTACGCTCGTTTGGAAACGGTATAAACAGAGGGTGAGTTGCAGGGGCAAGCCCCTGCAATCGTTCATGATCAGTGAGGGAACCGGTCGCCGATCTGCGCGGTGGCATACCAGCGCATCACCGCTTCGGTGCCTTCGCCGCCTTCCTGCGGCGCCCAGTGCATGCAGTCTTCTTCCGTCAGCGCCTGATAAGGGCCCTGCTTCACCTCGAACACCACGCCGCCCGGATCGACCGACAGCACCGCATGCCAGGTAAATGCCGGCATCTCCAGCACTTTGGTTTCTTCGCCGAGCAGGGTGCGCTGCGTCACCATGCCGTCATCGTTGAATTGCAGCACCACAAAGCGGCCGCGCAGCGGCGTCAGCAGCTCCCAGGTCTGCGGGTGGCGGTGCGGGCGGATGTAGGTGCCGGGCTCCATGGCGATCGCCAGGCGTTGTACCGGGTCGCTTAACTCGTCGTGCAGGGTGCGGTGCGCGCGCAGGCGGGCGACGTTGGCGGCCTGTTCGCTCATCGCGCTCAGTTCATGGGCGGTAATCTGTTTCATCGGTAAAGTCCGCATGTTTATTGTCCCTTGGGGTGGCGTAAGCTTAGCAATATTCGCCGCCGCGGTCAGAGATCGCCGCGACTTTTTCTGTCTTCTCGCCCGCGGATTACGCGCATTTTTCACCATTTGTCATGGTGATGAATTGTTGCGCAATTATCCTGTCTAACGTGTTGACAGACTTTTTCGTCTCGGCGTAACATGCGCGCACTATTATCAATGAGGACATACGCCTTGGACACACCCAGTAGATGCTGGCTCACTGACCTGCGCCGCAGGTACAACTTCTAAGGCTATCCCATTCTGCTGATAGCCTTCGTGGTTGTCGGCGACTCCGCAAAGTGTCGCTATGAGTCAGATCTCTTCATGGTCTGAAACAAGCCGGTGATACGCACCCCCTCTGTTTCTGTGCTTCAACGCGTTGTCTGCACCCGTCACCATTAGGGAGTTTTGGCACATGCTAAGCGCTTTTAAATTAGATAACAGCCGCTTGTCCCGTCTGGAGCTGGATGACTCAGATGATCTCACCACGTCGCTGTGGGTCGACCTGGTTGAGCCGGAAGAAGGCGAGCGCGAGCGCGTGCAAAACGAGCTGGGCCAAAGCCTGGCGACGCGTCCGGAACTGGACGACATCGAAGCCTCCGCCCGCTTCTTCGAAGACGAAGACGGCCTGCATATTCACTCCTTCTTCTACTTTGAAGATGCGGAAGATCACGCCGGCAACTCGACGGTGGCATTCACCATCCGCGACGGCCGGCTGTATACCCTGCGCGAACGCGAACTGCCGGCCTTCCGGCTGTACCGCATGCGCGCCCGCAACCTGACCATGGTCGACGGCAACGCCTACGAGCTGTTGCTGGACCTGTTCGAGACCAAAATCGAACAGCTGGCCGACGAGATCGAAAACATCTACAGCGATCTGGAAAAGCTCAGCCGGGTGATCATGGAAGGGCACCAGGGCGACGAATACGACGAAGCGCTGTCGACGCTGGCGGAGCTGGAGGATATCGGCTGGAAGGTGCGCCTGTGCCTGATGGATACCCAGCGCGCGCTGAACTTCCTGGTGCGCAAGGCGCGCCTGCCGACCGGCCAGCTGGAGCAGGCGCGCGAAGTGCTGCGCGACATCGAATCCCTGCTGCCGCACAACGAATCGCTGTTCCAGAAGGTGAACTTCCTGATGCAGGCGGCGATGGGCTTTATCAACATCGAACAGAACCGCATCATCAAGATCTTCTCGGTGGTGTCGGTGGTGTTCCTGCCGCCGACGCTGGTGGCGTCCAGCTACGGGATGAACTTTGAGTTTATGCCGGAGCTGAAGTGGTCGTTCGGCTACCCGGGCGCCATCAGCCTGATGATCCTGGCGGGGCTGGCGCCCTATCTGTACTTCAAACGCAAGAACTGGCTTTAAACGAAACGCGCTTTGCCAACTTAGAGGTAGAATAGCCCCTCGGCTCATTCTGTTGGTAAGGCGCGCGTGTTGATGGAGAGGTTGCCCCGTTTGATTCAATGGTCGATTCTGTTGCTGGCTTCGCTGGCGCTGGGATTTGGCCTGCAGAGCTTCCATATACCGGCGGCGCTGCTGCTGGGGCCGATGATCGTCGGCGTCGCCATGGGGCTGCTGGGCGCCACGGTGCGCATTGCCAAACCGCTGTTTATCGCCGCACAGGCGGTGCTGGGCTGCATGATAGCCCAAAGCCTTTCCCCCTCGATTCTCACCCCGTTGCTCGACGACTGGCCGCTGGTGCTGCTGGTGCTGGCTGCCACGCTGTTGGCCAGCGGCATTTCCGGCTGGTGCCTGGTGCGCTTCAGCCGATTGCCCGGCCCGACCGGCGCCTGGGGTTCTTCGCCCGGCGGCGCTTCCGCCATGGTGGCGATGGCCGGCGACTTCGGCGCCGACGTGCGGCTGGTGGCGTTCATGCAGTATCTGCGGGTGCTGTTTGTCGCCACCGCCGCCGCCGTGGTGGCGCGGATCGGCCTGGGGGATGAAGCCGGCCAGGGCAGCGCGGCGCTGCAGTGGTTTCCGCCGCTGGACTGGCGCTTTCTCGCCACCCTCGGCGTCGCCGCCGCCGGCGCCTGGCTCGGGCCGCGGCTGCGCATCCCCTCCGGCGCGCTGCTGCTGCCGATGATCCTCGGCGCGGCGCTGCATTCGAGCGGCGCCATGGCGCTGCAGGTGCCGGAATGGCTGCTGGCGCTGGCTTACACCCTGATCGGCTGGAGCGTGGGGCTGCGTTTCACCCGGCCAATCTTCCTGCTGGCGTTGCGCACCTTGCCGCAGATGCTGGTGTCCATCGTGGCGCTGATGGCGTTCTGCGGGCTGCTGGCGTGGATGCTGACCCATTTCCTGCCGGTGGATATGATGACCGCCTACCTGGCGACCAGCCCGGGCGGGCTGGATACCGTGGCGATCATCGCGGCGGGCAGCCGGGTGGACATGTCGTTCGTGATGGCGATGCAGACGCTGCGGCTGTTCACCATCCTGCTGACCGGCCCGGCGATGGCGCGGTTTATTTCCAACCGCGCCTCGCCGGCGTCAACGTAGCTTGCGCTGGGTGTAGAGCGCGTCGAGGGTAAACAGCACCAGCGCCGCCCAGATAAAGCCGAAGGTCACCAGCTTGTCCTGGCCGACGGTTTCGCCGTAGAAGGTGACCGCCAACAGGAACATCAGCGTCGGGCCGAGGTACTGGAAAAAGCCGAGCGTCGACAGGCGCAGGCGAGTGGCCGCGGCGGTGAAGAACAGCAGCGGCACGGTAGTGACGACGCCGGCGGCAATCAGCAGCAGGTTCAGCGACCAGGGATTGGCGCTCAGGTGGCTGGTCGGGCTGTCGGCGATCAGGAACAGATAAGCCGCCGCGACCGGCAGCAGCCACAGGGTCTCGATCAGCATGCCGGTCTGGGCGTCGATGGCGATCTTTTTACGCAGCAGGCCGTAGAAGGCGAAGCTGAACGCCAGCCCCAGGCCGATAATCGGCAGCGAACCGAACTGCCACAGCTGGATCAGCACGCCGGCGAACGCCAGCGCCACCGCCAGCCACTGCATGCGGCGAAAACGTTCGCCCAGGAACAGCATCCCCAACAGCACGTTAACCAGCGGGTTGATGAAATAACCCAGGCTGGCCTCCAGCATATGGTGATTATTCACCGCCCAGATAAACAGCAGCCAGTTGCCGCCCACCAGCAGCGCGGTGACCGCCAGCAGCAGCAGCCGTTTGCGGTTCTGGCAGGCGGCGCGCACCTGCGGCCAGTTGCGGCCCAGCGAGATCAGCGCCAGCATGAAGAAGAATGACCAAATCACCCGGTGGGTGAGGATTTCATCCGCAGGCACCTGCTGGATCAGTTTGAAATAGGCCGGGGCGATGCCCCAAATGAAATAGGCCGCCAGGGCAAAGAAAATGCCCTGCCGCGTTTGTTGTGCGTCCATGACGTTACTCTGATGGGGAAATAGAAGATGCGGTGAGTGTACTTAAGACGCTCACCGCGCACAATCACCCGACCAGATAGGCGGCGGTGGCGCTGGCGAGGTGCAGGCCGTCGTGATTATGCAGCTCGGCGCGCGCCACCGCGACCTTATTGCCGCTGCGCAGCACGCTGGCGGAGGCGACGAAATGCTCGCCGCGGCCGGGGCGCAGGTAGTCGACGCGCAGATCGATGGTGCCCATGCGCGACAGGCGCGAAGCGATTTCCTCTTCGAGAAGCGGCTCCAGACGCATCAGCACGCTGCCGGCGCACGCCAGGCCGGCGGCGACGTCCAGCACCGAGGCGATCACCCCGCCGTGCAGGATTTGTTGCGCGGCGTTGCCCACCAGCTTCTGCTGATTGGTGAAGCTCAGCTCGACGTAGTCGTCGTCAAAGCGACGCAGCTCCAGCCCCAGTTCGCGGTTAAACGGCATGTGATAAACAAAGATTTCGCCAATCTTTTGGCGGGCGACTGCAAGAGTCAGCGGTGCGGTAGACATAGTTTTCGTTCTTCTTCTTGAGGGTAACGTACTGGTCAGTCCAGGTTAATGAGTTGTTGATTTTATGCTTAACCTTTGTTGCTTTCCAGACTATTCCAATAAAAGCGCTGCGCGCTGCTGTAAACCGGGCTTTGTGTGTAAAATGGCCTGTTTTTATTTCGGGGTTAGTCTTTTTTGGAGTGAGGAAAGGTTATGCGCATTTTGTCAGGGCTCGTTTCTGCCACGCTGCTGATGCCGGCGCTGGCGCTGGCTGAAGAGGCCAAAGAGCAGCACATTCATGATAATCCGGCGGTGCGCGGCAGCATTATCGCCAACATGCTGCAGGATCACGACAATCCGTTCACGCTGTATCCCTATGAAACCAACTATGTGCTGTATACCGATACCAGCGATCTCAATAAAGAGGCCATCAGCAGCTACAACTGGGCGGACAAGGCGCGCAAGGACGAGGTGAAGTTCCAGCTCAGCCTGGCGTTCCCGCTGTGGCGCGGCATCGTTGGCGACAACTCGGTGCTCGGCGCGTCTTATACTCAGCGCTCCTGGTGGCAGCTGTCCAACCATGGCGAATCGTCGCCGTTTCGCGAAACCAACTACGAGCCGCAGGTGTTCCTGGGCTGGGCGACCGATTACCGCTTCGCCGGCTGGACGCTGCGCGATGTCGAAGTCGGCCTTAATCACCAGTCCAACGGCCGCTCGGAGCCGACGTCGCGCAGCTGGAATCGCGGCTACGCGCGCTTTATGGCGCAAAACGGCAACTGGCAGGTGGATCTGAAACCCTGGTTCCGCTTCTCGGAAAGCGCCAGCAGCGACGATAATCCGGACATCACCAAGTACATGGGCTATTACCGGCTGAAGGTCGGCTATGCCTGGGGCGACAGCGTGTTCAGCGTCGACGGCCATTACAACTGGAACAGCGGCTTCGGCGGCGCCGAGCTGGGCTGGAGTTACCCGATCACCAAACACGTGCGCTTCTACACCCAGGTGTTCAGCGGCTACGGTGAATCGTTGATCGATTACAACTTCCGGCAGACACGGGTGGGTGTTGGTGTCATGCTTAACGATATTATGTAATTATATCCCGGCTATGTGCAGCGGCGGCCGTGCCGGTCGCCGCTTCGTGGGTTTGTGCCAATAAAAAATGGGGAAGTGTGTGTCAACCGCAGCAGTGATAAACCGAGAGTTGCTGGCAGAGCAGGTATTACGCGATACCTTCGGCTACCAGCAGTTCCGTCCGGGCCAACAAACGATTATCAACGCAGCGATCGGCGGGCAGGATTGCCTGGTGGTGATGCCGACCGGCGGCGGTAAATCGTTGTGCTATCAAATCCCGGCGCTGGTGATGGATGGCCTGACCCTGGTGGTTTCCCCCTTGATCTCGCTGATGAAGGATCAGGTCGATCAGCTGCTGGCCTACGGCGTTTCCGCCGCCTGCTACAACTCGACGCAGAGCCGCGAGCAGCAGCTGGAAGTGATGGCGGGCTGCCGCAGCGGCCAGATCAAGATGCTGTACATCGCCCCGGAACGGCTGATGATGGACAGCTTCCTCGACCTGCTCGACCACTGTCCGCCGGCGATGCTGGCGGTGGATGAGGCGCACTGCATTTCGCAATGGGGCCACGATTTCCGGCCGGAATACCGCGCCCTGGGCCAGCTGAAGCAGCGTTTCCCTCGCATGCCGGTGATCGCCCTGACCGCCACCGCCGACGAATCCACCCGCGGCGACATCGTGCGCCTGCTGGCGCTGCAGGATCCGCTGGTGCAGGTCAGCAGCTTCGACCGGCCGAACATCCGCTATACCCTGGTGGAAAAATTCAAACCGCTCGACCAGCTGTGGCGCTTTGTGCAGGACCAGCGCGGCAAGAGCGGCATTATTTACTGCAACAGCCGCGCCAAGGTGGAAGATACCGCGGCGCGTCTGCAAAGCCGCGGGCTGAGCGTAGGCGCCTATCACGCCGGGTTGGATAACGACCGGCGCGCGCAGGTGCAGGAAGCGTTCCAGCGCGACGATCTGCAGGTGGTGGTGGCTACCGTCGCCTTCGGCATGGGCATCAACAAACCCAACGTGCGGTTTGTGGTGCACTTCGACATCCCGCGCAATATCGAGTCCTACTATCAGGAAACCGGCCGCGCCGGGCGCGACGGCCTGCCGGCCGAAGCCATACTGCTGTACGACCCGGCCGATATGGCCTGGTTGCGCCGTTGCCTGGAGGAGAAGCCCGCCGGGCAGCAGCTGGATATCGAACGCCACAAGCTGAACGCCATGGGCGCCTTCGCCGAGGCGCAAACCTGCCGCCGGCTGGTGCTGCTCAACTATTTCGGCGAGGGCAAGCACGAGAACTGCGGCAACTGCGACATCTGTCTGGATCCGCCCAAGCGTTATGACGGGCTGGAGGACGCGCGCAAGGCGCTGTCCTGCGTGTACCGCGTCGGGCAGCGTTTCGGCCTGGGTTATATCGTCGAGGTGCTGCGCGGCTCCAATAACCAGCGCATCCGCGAATACGGCCACGACAAGCTGCCGGTGTACGGCATCGGCCGCGATCAGACCACCGAATTCTGGACCAGCGTGCTGCGCCAGCTGATCCACCTGGGCTTTATCACCCAGAATATCGCCATGCACTCGGCGCTGCAGCTGACCGAGGCGGCGCGGCCGGTATTGCGCGGCGAAGTGGCGCTGCAGCTGGCGGTGCCGCGTATCCAGAGCCTGAAGCCGCGCAGCGGCGCCAACCAGAAATCCTACGGCGGCAATTACGATCGCAAGCTGTTCGCCAAGCTGCGCAAGCTGCGTAAATCGATCGCCGACGAAGAAAACATTCCGCCATACGTGGTGTTCAACGACGCCACGCTGCTGGAAATGGCCGAACAGATGCCGATCAAGGCCGGCGATCTGCTGAGCGTCAACGGCGTCGGCCAGCGCAAACTGGAGCGTTTCGGCGCGCCCTTTATGGCGATGATCCGCGACCACCTGGACAATGATGAAGACTAAGGGCAATAAATCATGCTGATGCTGTTTTTGACCGTGGCGCTGGTGCACCTGATTGCGCTGATGAGCCCGGGGCCGGACTTCTTTTTTGTGTCGCAAACCGCCGCCAGCCGTTCGCGCCGCGAGGCGATGATGGGGGTGATCGGCATTTCGCTCGGCATCGTGGTATGGGCCGGCGTGGCGCTGATGGGGCTGCACCTGATCCTGCAGAAGATGGCCTGGCTGCACCAGGTGATCATGGTCGGCGGCGGGATTTACCTGTGCTGGATGGGCTGGCAGCTGCTGCGCTCGGCGCGGGCGCAGCATGCTCGGCCGGCGCCGGAGGCGGAAGCGAAGGTCGCCTTGCCGCAGGCCGGCCGCAGCTTTATCCGCGGTTTCTTGACCAACCTCTCCAACCCTAAAGCGGTGATTTACTTCGGCAGCGTGTTCTCGCTGTTCGTCGGCGACGACGTCGGCGCCGGCGCGCGCTGGGGGTTGTTCCTGCTGATCGTCGCCGAGACCTTCGTCTGGTTCAGCCTGGTGGCGGTGGTCTTCGCCTTGCCGGCGATGCGCCGCGGCTACCGGCGGTTGGCGAAATGGATCGACGGGCTGGCGGGGGTGCTGTTCACCGGGTTCGGTTTGCACCTGATCTTTACCCGTTAGGCTATTTTGGTTGCCCGGGCGCACACGGGCAGCCAAAACCAAATTCTCAGGCCCTTCTGGCCGTCGCCAACAGCCCCGCCACCAGAATAAACAGCGAACCGAAGATGCGGTTCAGCAACCGCATTTGGCGCGGGGTCTTCAGCCAGCCGGCAATGCGCGTGGCCAGCGTGGCGTAACCGATCATCACCAGGATATCCACCGCCACCGTGGTGGCGCCGAGCACCAGATACTGCTCGGCCTGCGGCTGATTGGGCAGGATGAACTGCGGGAACAGCGCGGCCAGGAACACGATGCTTTTCGGGTTGGTCAGGTTGACCAACACCGCGCGGCGGAACAAACGGCGGCGCGGCATGCTGCCCGCCAGCGCGTGCAGATCCAGCGCCCCGGCGGCGCGCCACTGCTGGATGCCGAGCCACACCAGATAGGCGGCGCCCAGCCACTTCAGCAGTTCGAACGCCAGCAGCGATTGGGAAACCAGCGCGCCGAGGCCAATGCCGACCAGCACGATATGCAGGCTCAGCCCGAGCTGCAGGCCGGCTATCGACGCCGCCGCGCCGCGATAGCCGTGGCTGATGCCGGTGCTCATGGTGTTGATGGCGCCTGAGCCGGGGACAGGCTGAGAATGAGGGTTGTCAGCAGATAGGTTAACCACCAGTCCAAGGTCATCGCACAGCTCCCTGAAAGCGTCGTTTTGTGCCACAATGCGCCGTTATGGCGCCATTTTTGTCAGAATTGAATCACCATACGCTAGTATTATTTCTTGTGCCAGCGGTCACATTTTGCCGCCGGCCACTCAGGGAAAAGGCTCTCGATGACCTCGTTCACTCTCAGCACCGATGACTGGTTAACGCGTGAAACGCAGTTCGCTGCCTTCGCCACCGGGCCGCTGCTGGCTTTTTGGCGGCAGCGCGAAGAGGGCGAGTTCAGCGGGGTGGACGGCGTGCCGATCCGCTTCGTGCGTTTCACTTCGACGCGCCACCGGCGGGTGGTGGTGATCAGCCCCGGCCGCATCGAAAGCTACGTGAAATACCCCGAGGTGGCCTACGATCTGTTCCATTGCGGCTACGACGTGATGATCGTCGATCACCGCGGCCAGGGGCGTTCGGGCCGTTTACTGGCAGATACGCACCGCGGTCATGTGGTAAACTTTGCCGACTACGTTGACGATTTCGAGCAGTTCTATCAGCGCGAAGTGGCGCCGCGCGGCTATCGGCAGCGTTATGCGCTGGCGCATTCGATGGGCGGCGCGATCCTGGCGCAGTTCCTGCTGCGGCAGCCGCAGGCGTTCGACGCGGCGGCGTTTTGCGCGCCGATGTTCGGCATCTATTTGCCGATGCCGGGCTGGATGGCCAAGCGCATTCTGGATTGGGCGGAGAAACGCCCGTTGATGCGAGATTACTATGCGGTGGGAACCGGCCAGTGGCGGCCGCTGCCCTACGTGGTCAACGTACTGACCCACAGCCGCGAGCGCTATCGCCGCTGTCTGCGTTATTACGCCGATTACCCCGAGCTGCAGGTGGGCGGGCCGACCTACCACTGGGTGCGGGAAAGCATTCGGGCCGGGCGGGAGATCGTCGCTCAGGCCGCCGACATCAACACGCCGCTGTTATTATTGCAGGCCGGTGAGGAACGGGTGGTCGACAACCGTTCGCATCAGGCTTTTTGTCAGGCACTGTCAGACGCGGGGCATCCCTGTGAAGGGGGAAAACCGCGGGTTATCGAAGGCGCACGCCATGAGATCCTGTTCGAGCGGGACGCGATGCGCGCCGAAGCACTGAACGCAATCCTGCGCTTCTTTGCTCAACACTTAGGTGGTAACCCTACCGCCGACAACTCCATCAGAGGTTAGAACATAACGCTATGTATCACGTCGTCGCTTCCGATTTAGATGGCACGCTGCTGTCTCCCGACCACACTCTGTCGCCGTACGCCAAAGCAACGTTGAAGCTGCTGACCCAGCGCGACGTGCACTTCGTTTTCGCCACCGGCCGCCACCATATCGACGTTTCGCAGATCCGCGACAACCTGGAGATCAGCGCCTTCATGATCACCTCCAACGGCGCCCGGGTGCACAACACCGCCGGCGAGCTGATCTTCAGCCACAACCTCGACGCGGACATCGCCCGCGACCTGTACGGCATGATGCACGACGATGCGGACATCACCACCAACGTCTACCGCAACGACGACTGGTTCATCAACCGTGAAAGCCCCGAGCAGAAAGAGTTTTTCCAGGAATCCGTCTTCCAGTACCGGCTGTTCGAGCCGGGCCTGCTGGAAACCGACGGCGTCTGCAAGGTGTACTTCACCTGCGACGACCACGAAAAGCTGCTGCCGCTGGAAGACGCCATCAACGCGCGCTGGGGCGACCGGGTCAACGTCAGCTTCTCGTTCCCGACCTGTCTGGAAGTGATGGCCGGCGGGGTGTCGAAGGGGCATGCGCTGGAAGAAGTGGCCAAGATCATCGGCTATACGCTGAAAGAGTGCATCGCCTTCGGCGACGGCATGAACGATCTGGAAATGCTGTCGATGGCCGGCAAGGGCTGCATCATGCGCGACGCCCACCAGCGCCTGAAGGACAAGCTGCCGAACCTGGAAGTGATCGGCTCCAACGTCGACGACGCGGTGCCGCACTACCTGCGCAAGATGTTCCTGGGTTGATTTGAATAGGGCGCCTTTGGCGCCCTGCATTAATGTAGTACATGAAGCTTTACCAGCAGACAAAACCGCCATCGACGACCAGATCAACACCGGTACAGAACGACGCGGCATCACTGGCGAGGAAGAGTGCCGGGCCAGCCATCTCTTCCACTTTTGCCATTCGCTGAATCGGCGTCTGGTTTTCAAATTCACGGGTCTGATGGACCATCTCAGGGCGTGTGTTCATAGGCGTGGCGGTGTATCCCGGGCTGATGGAATTGACGCGGATCCCTTTGCTGACCCACTCCATTGCAAGGCTTTTGGATAGGTGAATAACACCCGCTTTGGAGCAGTTATAATGCGCCTGCTCGAGACCGCGATTAACAATAAGGCCGGACATGGAGGCGATATTAATAATCGAGCCTCCACCTGACTCCTGCATCAGTTCGGCTTCCGCTTTACAGGAGTTCCACACGCCAGTGAGGTTAATATCGATAACCCGCTGCCATTGTTCAGTTTCCATCTCAAGCGCCGGATTGGCATTGGCAATGCCGGCTGCGTTAACGGCGATATCGAGTCGACCGAAGCGGCTTTTGGCCAAGGCGACGCCAGCACGCAGATCGCTGAGCTGACGCACATCCCCGGTATAAAAGCAGGCCTGCCCGCCAATCGCCTCGATATTTTTAACGGTTTCAGTAAGGCCACCGTCTTCGCGTAGATCAAAGCAGACTACCCGAGCCCCTGCGCTGGCGAGCCCGTAAGCAATCATCTGACCGATGCCGCTGCCTGCACCGGTCACAAAGGCCACGCGGTCCTGCAGGTTAAATAGCCGCTGAGCAAAATGTTTTGTGATCATAACCATCACTCTCTGAATTAGTATCCCGTGGCACAGTGCGCTGTAAACCGACGGGAAGGGATGCCCCGATTACGTTAACGCCATCCGGGTTACGATTCTGATTTTGTCGTCCCTGACGGGCATTACGACATAATCAGGCCACCGTCGATGTTGATGGTTTGCCCGGTAAGATAGCGTGCATCGTCTGAAGCGAGAAAGGCCACCAACCCGGCGACATCCTCTGGTTTACCGGCGCGCTTCATCGGAATGCCTTCGACCCATTCAGCCATCAGTTCACCTTTGCCATAGCGTTTTTGTTCGGTGCTCAGGGCTTCACCCCACACACGATCGTTGTAATCCCACATATCGCTTTCGATAATGCCTGGGCAGAAGGCGTTGACGGTGATATTCCACGGCGCCAGTTCGTGGGCCAGGCTTTGCGTAATACCGATCACGCCCATTTTGCTGGCAGCGTAATGCGGGGTGTAGATAAAGCCCTGACGACCCTGACCTGACGACGTATTAATCAGGCTACCGTGATTTTGCTTCACCATGTATTTGGCAGCTTCACGACAGCAGAGCCAGACGCCGGTGGTGTTAACCGCCAACACTTTCTCAAAGTCGGCTTTCGGCATGCGATCGTAATAATCGATGGTGATGACGCCCGCGTTCTGGATCGAGACATCGATAGTGCCGAAACGGGTTGCGGCTTGTTCGTACAGCGATTGCACCTGCGCTTCATCAGTGACATCCACCTGCAATGACAGGATCTCGGTCTGGTGACTCCGGGACAAGGTTTCTGCCGTTTCGTGAACGCGCTCGGCGTTGGAGACCATCACCAGATTGGCACCATCGCGAGCAAAGCGCTCAGCAATACCCGCACCGATCCCGCGGCATGCACCGGTGATAACGACCGTTTTGTTATGGAAATTTCTTTGCATGTTTTTTCCCTTTTATATGCCGGACGCAAACGCGTGCGGCGGGGTAATGAAAGCCTATTAACTGGCAACCTGAGCTGCGGCATGTTTTTCCTCATGGCGACGCATCAGGATGACTTTGTTCTGTAATTTCTGTTGGAATTGGTCGACGACGACGGCGGTGACAATGACCACGCCCTTAATGACCATTTGCCAGAAGTCGCTGACACCCATCATCACCATGCCGTCAGCAAGGAAGACGATGACGAAAGCCCCAATAATTGAACCCGTCACCCGCCCACGCCCACCCGCCAGCGCGGTTCCGCCCAGCACGGTGGCTCCGATGGCGTCCATTTCGAACATATTGCCGGTCATTGGGTGGGCCGTTTGCAGCTGTGAAGCGACGATCAGGCCAACAAATGCGGAGCACAGGCCAGAGAAGGCGTAAACGAATACTTTTGCTTTAACGATGGGGACGCCTGCCAGGCGAGCAGCGGATTCGTTACCACCAATAGCGTAGATATAGCGACCAAGTGGTGTTTTTGTCGTCAGCCAGTAGCCCAGCAGCAGGAACCCGATCATCAGCCAGATAGGCAGATAAATACCCATCAGCGTACCGGAACCCAGCGTGGCGAAACCGGTATTGCCCAGGGCTTCTATACCGTTGAGGTTGGGATAGGTGCTGCCGTCATTGAACAGCAAGGCAGAACCCCTGGCGACATACATCATGCCCAGCGTGCAGATAAAGGGTGCCACGCCGAAACGGGTGATCACGGCACCGTTGATAAAGCCGACGACGATGCCGAAGATGGCCACGCACAGAATAACTTCAGGGACGTTGAAGAAGATGACGTTGCCGTTCCATAAGGGCAGACCGTTGGTCAATAATGCCCCTGCGACCATTCCGCAGATCCCGGCGACGGCACCGACAGAAAGGTCAATCCCGCCAGTCAGGATAACCAGCGTCATGCCGATGGCCAGCAGGCCGGTGATGGCCACGTGCTGAGTCATAATCAGCAGGTTAGATGTGGTCAGGAAATTCGGTACCATCACGCTGAAGAACGCGATAACCAGCAGCAGAGCGATGAAAGTTCTGGCCTTCAACAGGTACATATAAATCATATATTTCTGGTTCATGATGGATTCCAGCCTGATTAATCTTGAGGTGTTGAAGCCGCGATTAATTTTTCGCGGGTAACCGCATGACGCGGTAAATCGGCGGTAATACGGCCATCGGCCATCACCAAAATTCGATCCGCCAGCGCCATGACTTCATCGAGTTCCGATGAAGAGAACATCACTGCCAGACCCTGTTGGGCCATTTTGCCAATCAGGTGATAAACGTCAGTTTTGGCGCCGACGTCGATGCCGCGAGTGGGTTCATCGAGAAAAACAACCTTTGGTTGTGTCATCAGGGCTTTGCCTAACACCACTTTTTGTTGATTGCCACCGCTTAAGGACGTAATCGGCAGTTCAGGGTCGCTGACTTTGATAGCGAGCTCGCGAATCATCTCTTTGACGCTGGCGTGTTCTTTTTGCGTGTTCAGCCATTTCCAAGCCTGGCGAAAACCTTTCAGGCTAAAATCCGATAAGGTCATATTCGATTGAATCGACATAATTTGCACCACGCCTTCGCCCTGTCGGTCTTCGGGAACTAACGCCAGGCCTTTTTTAAGGCGGGTTTGAAACTGGGCTTTGCCAATATTCTCGCCACCAAGATGGACGCTGCCATTCTGGCAGGGCATCAGGCCTATCAGGCCTTTAAACAGCTCCGTGCGCCCGGCACCCAGCAGGCCGTAAATACCAATCACTTCCCCTTTACTCAGCGTGAAGCTCACATCGTTGAGCCTATATCCGCCGCTGTGGTGCAGCGCCGTCAAACCTTCAACGGCCAGTACCGCTTCGCCCTTTTGCGCGGGCTGATAGTCGAAATGTTTTTTCTTATCGCCAACCATTTGTTCGATAATCCAGGGAATGCTGGTATCACTGACATTGCGTTCACTGATAAAGCGCCCATCGCGGAAAATGGTAATGTGGTCGCCAATTTCCATTAGCTCTTCCAGACGATGGGAAATATAAATAATGGTGATGCCGCGACGTTTAAGTTGCTCAATAACGTTAAACAAAATTTTGACTTCCGACTGGCTCAGTGCAGAAGTAGGTTCATCCATGATTAATACGCGAGTATCCTTTGAAAGCGCACGTGCAATTTCGACCAGCTGCTGGTGGCCGATACCTAACTCGCCAAGCTGAGTATAGGGATCGACATTGAGCTCGAGTCTTTCCAATAGTTTTTTTGCTAACTCATATTGATATTTTTCGTTGATCTTCCCTTTCTGAAAGAATTCGTTAGCCATAAATATGTTATCCATGATGTTCATGTTCGGGAATAAATTCAATTCCTGAAAAATGATGCTTATCCCCTTCTTTTCGGCCTGGTGAGTCGAACTGAGGATAACCGGGGTGCCATCAAGAATAATTTGACCGGAGGACGGTGTTTCAACGCCAGCAAGCATTTTCATCATGGTGGATTTACCCGCACCATTCTCTCCGATCAGAACGTTTACTTTATTTCGATAGACCCGATAGTTCACGTTATCCAAGGCCACGACCCCTGGATAGATGCGCGACAACTCACGGGTTTCGATAATAACTTCAGATTCGACTGGTTGGGGAGTGACGAGTTCTTGCTGTTGCATGTTATTTCCCTCCCAAACTGACAATTTTCGCTGGCGTAATATCAGGAATGGCTTGCGGAATATCCCAAGCCGAGAATACGCCATACACTTGCGTAACTTCGCCCGTTTTAATTTGTGCCGCTTGAATCATTTTTACCGCATGCTCGTTAATGGCCTGGCCATATTCGCCAAACAGAACCTGGTCGTTAAAGTCTTGATAACTGGTACCCTGGTAGGCGTCGCGTAAGAGCGTACCGCGCAGCGTTGGGCCAATTTGCACCACAACATTGCTGCCGCCGGTATCCTGAATCGTCATTTTTCCGCTACGGGAAGCAGAGTCAATATGGGTGATATTGCCCTCAACCTTGACGTAAAAAACGCACGGACTCTCATCCTGAGCGCGGTAGCCCAATGTTTTGCATGCGCTATCAATATCTTTCGCCGCGCGGAAGGCGGCCATTAGCTCGGCAACGGAACGGGCCTGAGAAACGACCTGTGGAACCACTTTGTCTTGCCACGTCTGATCGATATTCGCCATATGCGGATTGGGCGGGGATTTAAGATCGGCCAGCTCTTGCTCAGAGACAATGCGACAGCCTCCAAGCGCAAGAACGGCCAGTGCCAGCCAGGTTTTTTTATACATAAACTCTCCTATACGCCCCCGAAGAGGCGCAACAACCCGAACTCAGGATTTGATATTGAAGTCCTGAACTTTGTCTGCATTGTCTTTGGTGATCAGAATGCCGCGGAACATAACGCGTTGTTTCGCTGGTTTTTCACCTTTTTGCAGGTAGTTATCGAGGTCGGTAACACCCTGAGCGGCAATAGCCTGAGCCTGGAGCATCACTGTGGCCTGCAGGGTTCCGGCTTTAACGGCATCGCGTTCATCGTTGCTGCCATCAATACCAACAACTACAACATCGGTGCGATTCGCTGCTTTCAGCGCGGCAATAACGCCCAGAGCGACAGGGCCGTTGCCGCAAATCACGCCTTTCACATCAGGATGCGCCTGCAAAATGCTGTCCATAATGCGTTTGCCGTCGATTAACGTTCCTTTGGCATCTTGTTTCGCGACGCTGATCATATCCGGATATTGGTCGATGACCTGATGGAAAGATTTAGAGCGGGTAACACAGTTTTTATCTGCCAGGTTACAGGTCAGTTCGGCATATTTTCCTTTTTCCGTCATCTTCTCAACAAATACGTTGGCAACTTCAGAACCGGCCTGAAAGTTATTATGGGTAATTTGTTCAAGAGCGATGTCATCAACGGGAATTTCCCTGTTAATCAAGATCACGGGAATGCCTGCTTTCTTCGCCTTCTCAATTGCCGCTACGCTGGCGGTTGAGTCGGCATTATCAAGAATAATCCCCTGAACTTTTTTACCGATGGCGGTATCAATCAGCTCATTCTGTTTTTTTACATCTTCACCATGTGACAGGATTGTGGTTCGGTACCCCAGTTCTTTTGCTTTATCGCTGGCGCCTTTGGCTTCAGAAGCGTAATACGGATTATCCAGCGAATTTACCATGATCATTATGGTACCTTTTTCCACGGCCTGAGCAGTAAAAGAAAAAGCGGTCAGGGCAGCGACAGTTAAAAGCGTTAAACGTAATTTCATGACAATGTTCTCTCTTGGTTGTTATTGTCGGGTACGGTGAAACAACGTATGACCTGAATATCAAGTTTATGGGCGAGGAGCTCCTTTGGTTGATGATTAAGGTTCGTCGCGCACGAAGATTCCCTGGTGGGCGTCAGGTGGACGATGCCGGTTTCCATAATGTTCTGTTCACCGCATGGCGCCACTCCTGCCATCTTTTTTGCAGGCGCTGGTGGCGGACCATGTCGGGGATAAATTCACTGTGTTCGGTTAAAAAGCCCTTCAGGTCGCTAATCGATCCTGGAGTGAGGGCTTTGCGGGCGAGCAGGGCGGCACCAATCGCCGAAAGTTCGGCAACATCGCTGCGCATCACCGGGCAACCCAGCAGGTCAGCCTGATACTGCATTAACCAGTCGTTTTTCGTCGGCCCACCGTCGACCATTAATGCCGTTAAGTGAAAATCATCCTGCTGGCGCATGGCGACAACCACATCGGCGATTTGATAGGTAATTGACTCCAGTGCCGCACGGATCAGATGCGCACGTTTGACACCTCGGCTCAGGCCGCAAATAACGCCGCGGGCGCTGTCATCCCACCAGGGAGCGCCAAGGCCGGTTAACGCGGGCACAAAATAGACGCTCAATGTAGATCCCACGGAGGCGGGCAGGGTGTTGAGTTCATGAGCCAGTTCGGCATCGGAAAGTTCGCTTAAGCCCGTGCTGTCCGCCATCCACGAAACGGCATCACCGGTATGTGGGATATTGCCCTCCAGCCCATAGGTGATGCGATCGCCATCGTGCCAGGCAATGGTGGTGGCCAGTGCGTCAATATCGCATTTTGCCGATTGCACCGGTGCCATCACCGAGGAGCCTGTCCCGTAGGTGGCTTTAACGCAGCCTAATTCCCGAGGGCGTGACCAAACAGCGCGGCATGGGAATCCCCCACCATCGCCATCACCGGAATACCATCCGGGATCGCGTTTAGCCCGCGGGTATAACCAAATAGTCCACAGGAAGGTTTAATATCCGGCAGCGCAGCGCGAGGGATCTGGAATAGCGCCAGCATCTCGTTGTCCCATTGCCCGGTTTGCAGGTTCAGCAACTGGGTGCGTGCGGCATTAGAGTGATCGCAATAGAATGCCTTGCCCTGGGTTAAATTCCACAGCAGCCAGCTATCAATGGTGCCGAGGCAAATTTCACCGCGTTCTGCGAGCCGGTGGCCTTCAGGAACAGACCCCAGCAACCAGCGCATTTTTGAGGCAGAGAACAGGGGAGCAATTGGCAGTCCGGTGGTGGCTTTAATTTGCGCTTCTTTGTTCTCGCGACGCAGTTCATCGCAAAAAGCGGCACTGCGGGTACATTGCCAAGAGATGGCGGCGTTAATCGGTTTACCGCTCTGGCGATACCAGCCAATGGCGGTCTCGCGCTGGTTGCTGATAGCTAATGCGGCAACGTTTTCAGCGCCAACGTGTTCGACTGCTTTTGCGATAACGTCAAGGGAGGCTTCGACCAATAGCTCGCCCGACTGTTCGACCCAGCCGTCGCGCGGCGTTTGAATTGCCAGCGGTTGAGAGAATTTCACCACAATGTGGCCGCAGCTATCGAGTACGACGGCTTTGGCGTTAGTGGTGCCTTCGTCCAGTGCAATGATGAACTCTTTACGTGTTGCCTGCATTAGGTCGTCTCCTGAGTCACACTTTGTCCTGGCGCGGAGGGGGAAGGGGAGGTGTTCCTCTTTCTCGCATTGCTGCCTGGCAGGCCATGATGTGACAATTCATTTTCACTTATTTAATCACTGAATATATATTCGATAGTGATTATTTATTTAACACCTTAGCCAGAAACTTCACGTCGGGCTACAGGAAAAGTCATCAATTGTGCTGGCAATCACACTTATCCGATCGATGAAGTTTACGGATGTTGGTGAAAAAGAGTGAAGGAGGTCGTGACTATCTGATTGAAATACATTTGTTTTTATTCCTTTACGCTCGGGGTGAAGCGTAAAGGTTTTTAGAAAGTGTTTGGCTGGGGAGAGTTAACTGGCGACAAGCAGGCGCGCGGTTGGGTAATCCGTGATTAAAACATCGATGTAACCACCCGATAGCGCGCCTTTGATAGCGGCGACCTTATCGGCGCCACCGGCAAGGGCAACCACATTAGGGCACTTTTTCACTTTCTCCAGCGCCATGCCGATAACAGGATCTTCATCATCGCGCAACACAGCCTGGCCGTTTTTATCGTAGTAGTGCAGACAAATGTCGCCGACCGCTCCGCGTTCCGCCAACACCTGAAGCATATCTTCGTGGTAGTAGTTTCCTGACGTTTTGAGCAGTTGCGAGGGTTCGAGGATGCCAATACCGACGATGGCAATATCGACTTCATCGAAGCGAGCAATCACATTGGCGACATCTTTACTGGCAACGAGACGATTCTTTTCCTCCGTCGAACCTTCAATGCTTTGGGAAGGCAGCAGCCAGGCTTCACAGTTCAGATGTTGCGCCAGGGTTTGGGTGAGTATGGTTGCCTGCACGTTACCGTTAGGCCCCACACCGCCCAGCAGTTGAATAACGCCGTTAGCCTTCAGATTCTGGGCGTGAACCTCATCAACCATGGCGCGGATTGTTGAGCTCCACGAAGAGACGCCAATCAGATCTTTCGGCCGTAAGCGAGTTTCCAGATAGTGGGCGGCGGCGGAACCGATGGCGCGCTTAATGGTGTGATCACTGGCGTCCTCTTCGGTATCCACCACGATGGCCTGTTTAATTCCGTAGCGATCTTCCAGGCCTTTTTCAAGATTCAGGAAAATATTCGATGGCTGAACAACGCTAATTTTGACCACGCCTTCCTTTTGGCAACGCGTAATCGCGCGGGAGATAAATGACTGAGAAAGCGAGAGAAGTTGAGCAATATCGGACTGCTTTCGTCCTTCAAGATAGTAGAGCGTGGCAATCTTAATCAATAGCCGTTGTTCATCCTGCCTAGCCATATATTTCCCCGAAAATCATTTACGTGCAGCCATTATGTTAGAGCCATTTATCATACGCGAAAAGAACAGACATTTAAGTGTGATGGATATCTAACTTTCGCCAATACTCCAAATCAGCTATGGACAAAAACAGAGCAGCGATTGCATAATTGAATAAAGAGTCATTAGTGAATATATATTCATTGATGCTTTCAGGTCAACTGAAAAAGTATCCAGGCGCAGATAGGCTTGGTGGTAAGGAGGCTGAATGTTCCTGAGTATGATGCAGCGGCGGAAGCCTTGCGATGCCTTTTCTGGGGATGTCTGGTTTTTTAGTCCCTGTTGGAATAAATATTCCGATTTGAAAATAAATTCAGAGGTATTAAATGAATCCCTATAGCTATGATGTCCAGGCACTTGAGCGTAAAGCTCGCGCGATACGTCGCCACATCGTCAGATTGAATGCCAACAGCCCTGCCGGTGGGCATACCGGAGCCGACCTTTCTCAGGTTGAACTGATCACCGCACTCTACTTTCGCATTCTGAATGTTGCGCCGGATCGTATCGCTGACGACCAGCGCGACATCTACATCCAGTCCAAAGGCCATGCGGTGGGCTGCTACTACTGCGTGCTGGCCGAAGCGGGTTTCTTCCCCGTTGACTGGCTGGAGACTTATCAGCATGCAAACTCTCATCTTCCTGGCCACCCGGTACGGCAGAAAACCCCGGGTATCGAACTCAACACCGGAGCGCTGGGCCACGGTTTGCCTGTTGCTGTGGGGTTGGCGCTGGCTGCGAAAAAAAGCAATAGCGCCCGCCGTATCTTTCTAATTACCGGCGATGGCGAACTGACAGAAGGCAGTAACTGGGAAGCTGCGTTGGCTGCGGCGCACTACGGGCTAGATAACCTCGTCATCATAAATGACAAGAACAACCTCCAGTTGGCAGGGCCGACCCACGAAATTATGAACACCGATCCGCTGGCCGATAAATGGAAAGCCTTCGGTATGAGGGTAACCGAGTGTCGGGGAAATGACATGGCGTCGGTGGTTGCGACGTTGGAAGGGCTGAAACAGGAAGGTAAACCCAACGTTATTATCGCCAACACCACGAAAGGTGCCGGTATTTCCTTTATCCAGGGGCGCCCGGAATGGCATCACCGGGTACCGAAAGGCGAAGAAATTGCACTGGCACTGGAGGAACTGAAAGATGAGTAATGCAGAACACCTGGCGAGCGTAATGGTTCAAGCGTTTATTGATGCAGTTGAAAGCGGTGTTGATCTGGTGCCGGTGGTGGCTGACTCAACGTCGACGGCAAAAATTGCCCCCTTCATTAAACAATTCCCAGGCCGCTTGGTTAACGTAGGGATCGCCGAGCAAAGCATGGTCGGAACGGCTGCCGGTCTGGCGTTGGGCGGGAAAGTGGCGGTGACCTGTAACGCCGCGCCCTTCCTCATCTCCCGCGCCAATGAGCAAATTAAAGTGGACGTTTGTTACAACAATACCAACGTCAAACTGTTCGGTCTCAACGCAGGGGCCAGCTATGGCCCGCTGGCGAGTACCCACCATGCGATCGATGATCTGGCGGTGATGCGCGGCTTCGGCAATATTCAGATTTTTGCGCCCTCTTCACCGCGAGAATGTCGGCAGATTATCGATTATGCCATTGGCTATCAGGGGCCGGTTTATATTCGCCTGGATGGCAAGGCGCTGCCGGAGTTGTATGATGAAAGCTATCAGTTTGTGCCGGGGGCGGTGGTGACGCTGCGCGAAGGTGAAGACATTGCGCTGGTAGCAACCGGATCGACGGTACATGAAGTTGTCGATGCTGCGCAAAGGCTTGTCGACGTGGGGATTCAGGCCAAAGTGGTCAGCGTCCCTTCAATTCGTCCTTGCGATACCGCAGCGTTGCTGGTGGCGTTGAAGTCCTGCAAAGCGGTGATAACGGTTGAAGAACATAACGTCAATGGCGGGTTGGGAAGCCTGGTTGCGGAAGTGCTGGCCGAAGCGAGTGTCGGCATTCCGCTTAGGCGTCTGGGTATTCCCGATGGCGAATATGCGGCGGCGGCCGATCGCAGCTGGCTGCGTCAGCACCACGGTTTTGACGCGGTGTCTATTGCTGCGCTGGCGCAGAAGATGCGTTAGCAGTGGGTGAATCGGGGCGCCCTGCGGCGCCCTTGTCGTTACTTGTGCTGGCCCTGCTTTTGCAGGAACTGCACGCCCTTGTCAGGGAAGTCGGTGAACACGCCGTCGACGCCCGCCTGGTTGTAAATCACGTCATACAGCTGATTCACGTCGGTGACGTATTTCGGCAGCGCATCGGCGCGGATGGTGAACGGGTGCACCGCCAGCTTGCTGGCATGCGCCTCTTTCACCATATCGGTCAGCACGACGTGGCCCGGCTTGGATTGGTCCGCCGCCACCAGCATGTGGTAGTCCGGCCCGATGCCGTCGGCGTATGCCGCGATTTTCTTCATCGCGCCCGGCTTGAACATCCAGTCATAGTCGTATTCCACCCACTTGCCGTCGGCCTTCTGCTCGTAGGTTTCCTGCCAGTCGTTATAGGCGATCAATTGGATCAGCTTCAGATCCATGCCCATTTTCGGTTCCAGCTCGGTTTTGATGCGCTTCAGTTCGTTGGCGTCGAAGCACTGCAGGTAGACATTGTCGCCCTTGCCGGTATAGCCGTACTGTTTCAGCACCGCCAGCACCTTGCTGGAGATATCCTTGCCTTCCTGCTTATGGAACCACGGCGCCTTGATTTCCGGATAGATGCCGATGTTCTTGCCGGTCGAGTGGTTCAGGCCCTGCACGAACTCGATCTCTTCCTGGAAGGTGTGCACGCGGAAGTCGGATTTGCCCATCGGGAAGCGGCCAGGGTAGCCCTGCACCTTCTTGCCGTTTTCAATCTCGAAGCCTTCGGTGAACTTCAGCGATTTGATTTCCGCCAGCGTAAAGTCGATGGCGTAGTAGCGGCCATCCTTGCGCGCGCGGTCCGGGAAGCGTTCGGCCACGTCGGTCACGCGATCGAGATAGTGATCGTGCAGCACCACCAGCTCGTTATCCTTGGTCATCACCAGATCCTGCTCGAGGAAGTCGGCACCCTGCGCGTAGGCCATCGCCTTCGCCGGCAGGCTGTGTTCCGGCAGGTAGCCGCTGGCGCCGCGGTGGGCGATCACCACCTTGTCATCGGCGGCATGGGCGGCGCCGGCCATTGAGGTGGCGAGGATAATCCCTGTCAGCAGGGCTTTAACTTGAGTCCGCATTCTGTGGTTCTCCATGTTGTTGGGGGCAGGGTAGTAAAAAGGCCGCAGTGCGGCCTTTTTACCCGTCGCCTTTCAAGTTGCAGCGTTGTTACCTGCGCTCACTCATCCCCAGTTACTTACTAAAGTAAGCGCCTGGGGATGAGTGAGCTGGCCGCCTAGCTGCAACTCGAAATTCATAGGGTAAAGATGATGCGATAGTGCTTAGCCGCGTTTGCCGGCGGCGATTTCCGCGTGGTGTTTCTTCTCGCTCAGCATGGTCAGCAACAGCAGCAGTACTGCGCCGACGCTGCCGCCGATCATCACCATAAAGCCGCCGTCCCAACCGAAGTAGTCCACGGTGTAGCCGACGATGGCGCTGGCGGCGACCGAGCCGCCCAGGTAACCGAACAGGCCGGTAAAGCCCGCGGCGGTGCCGGCGGCTTTCTTCGGCGCCAGCTCCAGCGCGTGCAGGCCGATCAGCATCACCGGACCGTAAATCAGGAAGCCGATGGTGATCATGCAGGCCATGTCGATGCCGGGGTTGCCGACCGGGTTGAGCCAGTAAACGACGGTGGCGATGGTCACCAGGGTCATGAAGAACACGCCGGTGGCGCCGCGGTTGCCCTTGAACACTTTATCCGACATCCAGCCGCACAGCAGGGTGCCCGGGATACCGGCGTATTCGTACAGGAAGTAAGCCCAGGAGGACTTGTCCAGCGCGAAGTGCTTCACTTCTTTCAGGTAGGTCGGCGACCAGTCGAGGATGCCGTAACGCAGCAGGTAAACGAACACGTTGGCGACCGCGATGTACCACAGCAGCTTGTTCGGCAGGATGTACTGCATGAAGATCTGCTTGGCGGTCAGCTCTTCTTCGGCTTTCTCGCTGTAGTCGTCCGGATAGTCGTTCTTGTACTCTTCAATCGGCGGCAGGCCGCAGGACTGCGGAGTATCGCGCATCAGGCCGAAGGCGATCAGGGCCACCAGAATGGCGCCGAAGGCCGGCATGTACAGCGCCGCGTGCCAGTCGTTGAACCAGGCCATGCCCAGCAGGAACAGCAGCGGCGGCAGGCCGCCACCCACGTTGTGGGCGCAGTTCCACACCGAAACGATGCTGCCGCGTTCTTTCTGCGACCACCAGTGCACCATGGTGCGGCCGCACGGCGGCCAACCCATGCCCTGGAACCAGCCGCACAGGAACAGCAGCACGAACATCACCGCGATGCTGGAGGTGGCCCATGGCACGAAGCCCATGAACAGCATCACCGCCGCGGCGAGGATCAGGCCGGCGGGCAGGAATACCCGCGGGTTGGAGCGGTCGGAGACCGATCCCATGATGAATTTGGAAAAACCGTAGGCGATGGAAATGCCCGACAGCGCGAAACCGAGGTCGCCGCGGCTGAAACCCTGATCGATCAGGTACGGCATTGCCAGGGTGAAGTTCTTGCGCACCAGATAGTAGGCGGCATAACCGAAGAAGATCCCCATAAAAATTTGCCAGCGCAATTTACGGTAGAGCGGGTCGACCTTGTCGACCGGCACACGGGAAATGTGTGCTGCCGGCTTAAAAATACTCAACATGAGCGCCTCCGATGGCTTTATCTGTTATCACATCAATATGACCTTTTACGTTCATTTGATGATTGAGCGGATATCGAATGTGGTGTTTTTTTGTTCCATAACGAGCGCCATCCTAGTCAAATACGCCTGGTGTCGCTGTGATGAATGGCGCAAATGTTACACTTTTATGAAACTACGGCGGATTTTGAGCGATTCGTTAACGTTATGAAATAGAAAAAGGGCCAAAAATCGTGACAATGATCACATTCATGGTTTTTTGTGGACATTTTTCTTTCGTTTAAGGTTCGTTATTGTTCCTTATCAAACAAAACCCTCAGTAACCGTGGCCCAATAGGCAGCATCACCACGGATCCTGGGGGAGCGTTATGAGCAGCCATTCGGCGGACGACGAAACGGATGTGATCATCATCGGCGGCGGCGCGACCGGCGCCGGCATTGCGCGCGACTGCGCGCGCCGGGGGCTGCGCTGCATCCTGCTGGAGCGCCACGATATCGCCACCGGCGCCACCGGCCGCAATCATGGCCTGCTGCACAGCGGCGCGCGCTATGCGGTCACCGACGGCGAGTCGGCGCGTGAATGCATCGAAGAAAATCGCATCCTGAAACGCATCGCCCACCATTGCATCGAAGCGACAGAGGGGCTGTTCATCACCCTGCCGCAGGATCCGCTGGACTATCAGCAGCCGTTTATCGCCGCCTGCCGCGCGGCGGGCATCGACGCCGAGGCGATCGATCCGCAGCTGGCCCTGCGCCTGGAGCCGGCGGCCAATCCGGCGCTGATCGGCGCGGTGCGCGTGCCGGACGGCACCGTCGATCCGTTCCGCCTGACCGCCGCCAACATGCTGGACGCCCGTGAGCACGGCGCGCGGATCCTCACCTATCATCAGGTGGTCGGTTTGTTGCGCGCGGGCGATCGCGTGACCGGCGTGCGCGTTTTCGACCATCAAAACCGGAGAAGGTACGATTTGCACGCCGCCATGGTGGTCAACGCGGCGGGCATTTGGGGCCAGCAGATTGCCGAATACGCCGATCTGCGGGTGCGCATGTTCCCGGCCAAGGGGGCGTTGCTGATCCTCGGCCATCGCATCAACAACCGGGTGATCAACCGCTGCCGCAAACCGGCGGACGCCGACATTCTGGTGCCGGGCGACACCATCTCGCTGATTGGCACCACCTCCACCCATATCGACTACGACCAGATCGACAACATGCAGGTGACGCCGCAGGAGGTGGACATCCTGATCCGCGAGGGTGCGCTGCTGGCGCCCGAGCTGGCGCAGACCCGCATTCTGCGCGCCTATGCCGGCGTACGGCCGCTGGTGGCCAGCGACGACGACCCGAACGGGCGCAACGTCAGCCGCGGCATCGTGCTGCTCGACCACGCCGAACGCGACGGGCTGGAGGGGTTTATCACCATTACCGGCGGCAAGCTGATGACCTATCGGCTGATGGCGCAGTGGGCCACCGACAAGCTGTGTGAAAAATTGGGCCTGAACAGCCCCTGCACCACCGCGCAGGCGGCGCTGCCCGGTTCGCGTCAGACGGCGGAAGAAACGGCGCGCCGCGTGGTTTCTCTGCCCGCCAGCATTCGCGGTTCGGCGGTATATCGCCACGGCGATCTCGCCAGCCAGGTGCCGGCCGGCGATCGGCTCGACAACGGCCTGGTGTGCGAATGCGAAGCGGTGACCGTCGGTGAGGTGCGCTATGCGGTCAATTCGCTGACCGTCAACAACCTGGTTGATCTGCGCCGGCGCACCCGGGTCGGCATGGGCCCCTGCCAGGGGGAGCTGTGCGCCTGCCGCGCCGCCGGTCTGCTGACGCGTTTCAGGGTCAGCACGCCGCAGCAATCTCTCGATCAGCTGTCGCATTTCCTCAACGAACGCTGGAAAGGCGTGCGGCCGATCGCCTGGGGCGATGCGCTGCGCGAAAGTGAATTCACCCGTTGGGTTTATCAGGGCCTGTGCGGGCTCGACGCCCGCGGCGACCAGGAGCAGGAGGCGGATGATGCGCTATGACGTGGTGGTGATTGGCGGCGGCCTGGCTGGCCTGAGCTGCGCGATAGCGGTGGCCGAACGGGGCAAGCGTTGCGCGGTGGTCAGCGCCGGCCAGAGCGCGCTCTATTTTTCGTCCGGCTCGCTGGATTTGCTGGCGCAGTTGCCCGACGGTAGCGCGGTTGGCGCACCGCTGGCGGCGCTGCCCGAACTGGCGCGCCAGGCGCCGCGGCATCCCTACGCGCTGATCGGCGCCGAGCGCGTGGCGGCCTTGTCGGCCGAGGCGCAGCGGCTGCTGCAACGCTGCGGCCTCAACCTGCAGGGCGACGGCGAACGCAACCATCTGCGGGTGACGCCGCTCGGCACGCGCCGCGCCACCTGGCTCAGCCCGCAGGCGGTGCCGACGCTGCCGCTGGCCGGCGCGCTGCCGTGGCGGCGCATCGCGGCGATCGGCATCGAAGGCTTCCTCGATTTTCAGCCGCAGTTGGCCGCCAGTTCTCTGGCGCGTGAGCTGGGCGTGCAGGCCGAGGTGGCTGAGCTGCACCTGCCGGCGCTGGACCGGCTGCGCAACAACCCCAGCGAGTTCCGCGCGGTGAATATCGCCCGGGTGCTGGATCTGGCGGAGAACCTGGCGCCGATGGCCGCTGAGCTGCAACGGCTGGCGGGCGAGGCCGAAGCGATATTCCTGCCGGCCTGCCTGGGGCTGGAGGACGATGCGCCGCTGGCGGCGCTGCAGGCGGCGGTCGGCAAACCGATCCGCCTGCTGCCGACGCTGCCGCCTTCGGTGCCCGGCATGCGCCTGCACCAGGCGCTGCGTCGGCGTTTTCAGCAGCTGGGCGGGGTGTTTATGCCGGGCGACAGCGTGCTGCGGGCGGAAATCGCCGGCGGCCGCGTCGCCGGTCTGTATACCCGCAACCATGGCGACATTCCGCTGAACGCGCAGCAGGTGGTGCTGGCCAGCGGCAGCTTCTTCAGCAACGGGCTGACGGCGAGGTTCGACGGCGTGCGCGAGCCGGTGTTTGGGCTGGATGTCGACAGCCGGGCGGAGCGCGCCGACTGGAGCCACCCCGACCTGTTCGCCCCGCAGCCTTACCTGCAGTTCGGCGTGCGCACCGACGGCCGCCTGCGCGCGCTGCGGCAAGGGGAGGCGTTTGACAACCTGTACGCCATCGGCGCGGTGACCGGCGGCTACGATCCGCTGCAGCAGGGCTGCGGCGCCGGGGTGTCATTGATCGGCGCGCTGTACGTCGCCCGGCAGATAGCCGCAGAGGAAAACGCATGAGCCTGCATAAAGACCACAGCTTCGAGAGCTGCATCAAGTGCACCGTCTGCACCACCTATTGCCCGGTAGCCAGAGTGAACCCCCTGTACCCGGGGCCGAAGCAGGCGGGGCCGGACGGCGAACGCCTGCGGCTGAAGGATCCGGCGCTGTACGACGAGGCGCTGAAGTATTGCACCAACTGCAAGCGCTGCGAGGTCGCCTGCCCGTCCGAGGTTAAAATCGGCGACATCATTCAACGCGCGCGCGCCGACTACGCCCAGAGCAAGCCCACGCTGCGCGACGCCATCCTCAGCCATACCGACATAATGGGGACGCTGTCGACGCCGTTTGCGCCGGTGGTCAACGCCGCCACCGGCCTGAAGCCGGTGCGCGCCTTGCTGGATAAGGCGCTGAAAATCGATCACCGCCGCGCGCTGCCGAAGTATTCGTTCGGCACCTTCCGCCGCTGGTATCGCCAGCAGGCGCAGGCCCAGCAGCGCTATGCCGAGCAGGTGGCGTTTTTCCACGGCTGCTTCGTCAATTACAACCATCCGCAGCTGGGCAAGGATTTGATTCGGGTGTTCAACGCGCTGGATATCGGCGTGCAGCTGCTGAAGCGCGAGAAATGCTGCGGCGTGCCCCTGATCGCCAACGGCTTTATCGCACAGGCCAAAAAGCAGGCCAGGGTCAACGCCGGATCCCTGAGTCACGCCGTGCTGGAACGCGGCATCCCGGTGGTGGCCACCTCGTCGAGCTGCACCTTTACCCTGCGCGACGAGTATCCGCATCTGCTGGAGGTGGACACCTCGGCGGTGCGCGATCGGGTGGAGCTGGCGACGCGCTATCTTTATCGGCTGATCAACCAGGGGCGCAGCCTGCCGCTAAAGCGCACGCCGCTGCGCGTGGCCTATCATACGCCTTGCCATATGGAGAAAATGGGCTGGACCGCCTACACGCTGGAACTGCTGCGACAGATACCGGGGCTGGAGCTGGTGGCGCTGGATCCGCAGTGCTGCGGCATCGCCGGCACCTACGGCTTCAAAACGGAGAATTACGCCACCTCACAGGGCATCGGCGCCGCGCTGTTCCGGCAGATTGAAGAGAGCGGGGCGGATTTGGTGGTGACCGACTGCGAGACCTGCAAATGGCAGATTGAAATGTCGACCGGCAAGCGCTGCGAACATCCGATCGCCCTGCTGGCGCAGGCGTTGGCGTAGGGCGCAGCGAGCTGCGCCCCCGGTGGCTTACTTGCCCAGCTTCAGGGTGCTGATGATGCCTTCGGCTTCGCTCTGCGCCTGCTGCTGGTTGTCCGCCGGCAGCGTCACCTGAATGGTCAACATGTTGTTGTCCAGGGTGCCGATCAGGATCGACGAGTAGGCTTTCTCGCCGCCGCTGGTGATGATGCTGTCCAGCTGACGCAGCGGCACGCCGTTGACGTCGATGGCTTTGTTGGTGATCACCTGCAGGTTGGCGTCACGCGCGCGCTGGGTGTCTTCCAGGCGCTTGGCCAGGGTTTCCAGGCTGTCGGCGGTCTTGTCGCCGAGGATCACGATCACCGCGCGCTGGCCGGTGCTGTCCGCATAAACGTGCATGTTGTTCGCCTGGTTGCCCAGCTTGCCGCTCTGATCCGCCATGCCGGCCGGCAGGGTAAACGCCAGCTTGCCGTCGAGCAGGCTGACCTGTTGCCCGGCCGAGGCGCTGGCCGCCGCGCCGTCCGCCGGCGCCTTGGTGTCGCCGTCGCAGGCCGCCAGGCCAAGCACCAGCAGGCTGATACCCATCAATTTTGCTACTTTACGCATCGGGCTTCCTTCTTCCTTTCCGGTAGGATTTCACTGCCGTATCGCAACCTATTCCAGGTTGAAATGCAAGGCAGATGTTGTCACAAGGTTTTTTCAAGTAATAGCCGATAATCAGCCACTTCGCCTTTATTTTCCAGTCGAACAATCTGATAGTGATTGACGATCAGCATCATCAGCATGGCGCGGAACCGATTGCGGGTTTTTACCCTCAGTTGCCGGTAGCCCTGCGCCCGCGCCCAGCGCTCCTGTTCGGTCAGCAGCGCCTGCGCCACGCCGTGGCGGCGAAACGCCGGCAGCACGCCGCCCAGCCAGCTGTAAAATGCCCCTTCCCGCAGTTGATAGCCCAGTTTGAAACCGGCCGGCCGGCCGTCGATCTCGGCGATCAGCAGGCTGGCGGGCGCGGAGCCGATGCGCTGCCGCAGGTCGGCCAGGCTGTGCAGGCCGCCGAATTCGGGAATGCAGCGGTACAGACGGTGGATTTCTTCGAGGGTGGCGTTGCGGGTGGTCAAGCTCATCGGCGGCCTCCGAAAGGGTGCGGGCCGCCAATGATAGCACGGCTTAGCCCGGCTGCAGGCCGCCGGCGCGCGCCGCGATGCGCTTGAGCAGCATGTTCAGCAACACGCCGTACATCGGCAGGAAGAACAACATGCAGATCAGCACTTTGAAGCTGTAATCCACCAGGGCGATCTCCACCCAGTTGTTGGCCATAAAGGCGTCGCTGCTCTTGTAGAAGGCGATGAAGAAGAACGACAGCGTATCGCTGATGTTGCCGAGGAACATCGCCGCCGCGGGCGCCACCCACCAGGCGCTGCGCTGGCGCAGGCGGTTGAAGACGTGCACATCGAGGATCTGGCCGAGCACGTAGGCCATAAAGCTGGCGATGGCGATGCGCGCCACAAACAGGTTAAAGCTGCCCAGCGCGGCGAAGCCCTGCCACTCTCCCTGGTAGGTGACGGTGGAAATCACGTAGGAAATGAACAGCGCCGGCACCATGACGGACAAAATGATGCGTCGCGCCAGCGGCGCGCCGAAAATGCGCACCGTCAGATCGGTCGCCAGAAAGATAAACGGGAAGGTGAAGGCGCCCCAGGTGGTATGGAAGCCGAAAACGGTGATCGGCAGCTGCACCAGATAGTTGCTGGAGGTAATGATGGCGATATGGAACAACGATAGCCAGACCAACGCGGTGAAGCGCTGCTGAGCGGTAAACGAATACATGATGTAGCCTTTTTGGTCGTGGGGTGAGGGAACCCAGTAATTCTTGTCAGAGCAGCCGAATTGACTGCGCGGCGGCATGATACGCGTTTGCGCAACCAATGCAACGGTTAAATTTGGAGCAAACGTTAACGCATCTTGCGCAGAAAAACTACCGGCGTAAACTAGGCGCTAATGAGATGCGGCGAGCGTTCGCCGATCGTTTTTTTCGAGAAAATTGCATGACTGACTTATTTGCCCAGGCAGACCAGACGCTCGACGCGCTGGGGCTGCGCTGCCCTGAACCGGTGATGATGGTGCGTAAAACCGTGCGCCACATGGATAACGGCGAAACGCTGCTGATTATCGCCGACGATCCGGCCACTACCCGCGATATCCCGGGGTTCTGCCGCTTTATGGAGCATACGCTGGTGGCGCAGGACACCGAGCAGGCGCCTTACCGTTATCTGTTGCGCAAGGGCGTATAGCCGCTGAAATGGATACCAGGGGCAAATCCTTCACCCCTGGCATGCCGTTGCCTAGCTGCGTTTTTTCAACAGGCGCAGCGCGTTGGCGGTCACCAGCGCGGTGGCGCCGGAATCCGCCAGCACCGCCAGCCACAGGCCGGTCAACCCCATCAGGCTGGTTACCAGAAATACCCCCTTCAGCCCCAGCGCGATGGTGATGTTCTGCCGGATATTGGCGTGGGTGGCGCGCGAGATGCGGATCATCTCCGCCACGCCCAGCAGCCGGTTGTGGGTCAGGGCCGCGTCTGCGGTTTCCAGCGCCACGTCGGTGCCGCTGCCCATGGCGATGCCGATGCTCGAGGCTTTCATCGCCGGAGCGTCGTTGATGCCGTCGCCGATCATCGCCGTCGGCCGCAGCTCGCTCAGCTCGGTGATCGCCTTTACCTTGTCTTCCGGCAGCAGGCCGGCGCGATAATCCAGGCCCAGCTCACTGGCGATCGCCGCCGCCGCGCGCGGGTTGTCGCCGGTCAGCATTACGCCGCGGATCCCCAGCGCGTTCAGCTCGGCGATCGCCTGTTTGGCGTCGCTGCGCAGCGTATCGCGCAGCGCCAGCAGGCCGATTGGCGCACCGTCCTCCAGCACCACCACCGCCGTTTTACCGGCACTTTCCAGGCTGTCCACCTGGCTCTGCCATTTGCCGCCCAGCAGCCCCGGCGCCAGCTTGCCCGGCGCGCTGATCAGCAGGGTTTTGCCGTCGACCTTGCCTTCTACGCCAACCCCGGCCAGCGCGCGGCGCCCCTGCGCCAGCGGCAGGTCCGCCCCGTATTGTGCGGCGCGGTTGATGATCGCCTGCGCCAGCGGATGGTGGGAGCCGGCCTCAACCGCCGCGGCGAGCGTCAACAACCGCCGTTCGTCGATGTCGCCGATTGGCAGCACGTCGGTCACCGTCGGTTTGCCTTCCGTCAGGGTACCGGTTTTATCGAAGGCGATGGTTTGCACCTGGCCGAGTTGTTCCAGCGCCGCGCCGCCTTTAATCAACGCGCCGCGCCGCGTCGCCGCCGCCAGCCCGGAGGTAATGGCCGCCGGGGTAGAGATCACCAGCGCGCACGGGCAGCCGATCAGCAGCAGGGTCAGGCCGCGATAGATCCAGGTATCCCACGGCTGCGAAAACAGCAGCGGCGGCACCAGGATCACCGCCACCGCCAGCAGCATGATGGCCGGGGTGTAGTAGCGGCTGAAACGGTCGAGAAAACGCTCGATCGGCGCGCGGCGCTCTTCGGCCTCTTCGATCAGCTGCAGAATGCGGTCGATGGCGTTCTTGCCGGGTTCGGACATCACCTTCATCTGCGCCACCTGATCGACGGACAGGCTGCCGGCGGCCACTTTCTCGCCCTGTTGGCGCTCAACCGGCAGCGATTCGCCGGTGAGGGCGCTTTCGTCGAAGCTGGCGAACGGGTTGAGCAGCTCGGCATCGGCCGGCAAACGGCCGCCGGGAGCGATTTCAATCACGTCGCCGGGGCGCAGAGCGGCGACCGGTACGCGCTTGCGCGTGGTCCCCTGCAGCAGCAGCGCATCTTCCGGCACCAGCGCCATCAGCGCGGTCACGCCGCGTCTGGCCCGGTTGGCGGCGTAGGATTCCAGCAGCTCGCCGACCATAAACAGCAGCAGCACCATCGCCGCCTCGGCGGTGGCGCCGATAAACAGCGCGCCGATGGCGGCTACGCTCATCAGGGTTTCAATGGCGAACGGGGTACCTGAGCGGATCAGACGCAGCGCCTTGGTGGCGACCGGCGCCAGGCCCACCAGGGTGGTGGCGATAAAGGCGATGCGGCCCAGCTCCGGGTTAACGCGATCCAGCACCCAGCTGACGATCATGAGCGTAGTCAGCAGCAGCAGCGGGCCGAATTCACCGAAACGCGCAGCCTGCGGCGCGGTTTTGGCGGCCTGAGCGCCGAGCAGGGTGAAGCCGGCCTGTTTGACCGCATCCTGAATGCGCAGGCTGACGTCGGACCGTGCGTCCACCACCAGTTTTTCGGTGGCGAACAACACGCGCGCGCTGTCGACGCCGGGGATCGAGGTGACGGCATTCTCAATTTTCTTGGCGCAGCTGGGGCAATCCATGCCGGTGACTTTCCAGCTGAAGCGCCGGCTGCCGGAAGGAGGGGCGGCGGCCAGCCTGTCGCTTTCCTCATCCGGATCGTCAGTGTCGACGGCGCTGCAGCAGCTGGCGCCATGATCGTGCGCATGGGCCTGTTCCGCAGGTGCGGCAAGCTCTCGCTTGTCGCTGCTGCAGCCGTGCTGGGTTTTACCGTGGCTGTGATTGCAGCCGCAGCCGCCGCCTTCCGTATGGTTATGTTCTTGATGATTAGGGTTTTGATGGTTATGCATAACGTCCCCCTCCGGGCAGTTAATGAGCTTTATGGCCCGACTCTACACCCTGGAGTCAACTCCAGAGTCAAGTGCGCGATGAGAATTATTGCTAACGGGAAAAGGCATGACTTATTCAGATGCTAATAATAAGAAATTAAATCTATTTAATTTCCTTATTACCTATTTCGCCACTATGGCGAATAACCGTTAGTCGAAATAAGAAAATATTATTCCTATAGAAGCTAAAAAGTCCCGCCGGCTAATAATAAAGAGTTATTAACCTATAACGCTTTAACCAAATTTAACTTTTTTACCCGAAACAGCCAGCATGATTCGCTTGGGCCTGCAGGCCGCATTCCGGTTGAAGTTTGTTGCCAACTTATCGGAGGCGACTTCCCTTTGTTTTGTAAGATTGCCAAAAAAGCAGCATAACAATCTTTCGTTACGATAATAAATAGTTGATTATTTTATGTGCAGTTTTAAGGTCCTGCCTATAATTGGAATCGATTACCATTTTTGGTGGTGATCTTATTTACTGATATATATGCATTAATTCTATCTAACACACTGCCGCTAACGGCGCATAAGCCCCTTCCAGCAAGCGCTGGGTCACGTTGGCCGCCGCTTACGGGGAGGTTATGTCTATCTGTCTGATTGATAACAATCAGGTAATGAGTGGAATCGAACCAATGCAATCTACTAAAAAGGCAATTGAAGTTACTGAATCCAGCCTCGCGGCTGCAACGACCGGCTACGATGCTGTAGACGATCTGTTGCATTATCACGAGCGCGGCAACGGTATTCAGGTTAATGGCAAGGATTCATTTTCTACTGAACAAGCTGGGCTGTTTATTACCCGTGAGAACCAAACCTGGAATGGGCATAATGTTTTTGGCCAGCCGGCCAAGCTGACATTCTCCTTCCCGGACTATAAGTTCTCTTCCACCAACGTCGCCGGCGACACCGGGCTGAGCAAATTCAGCGCGGAACAGCAGCAGCAGGCCAAACTGTCGCTGCAATCCTGGTCTGACGTGGCCAATATCACTTTTACCGAGGTGGCGGCCAACCAGAAGGCCAACATCACCTTCGGCAACTACAGCCAGGATCGTCCCGGTCATTATGACTACGACACCCAGGCTTACGCTTTCCTGCCGAACACCATTTATCAGGGCCAGAATCTGGGCGGCCAGACCTGGTACAACGTCAACCAATCCAACGTGGAACATCCGGCATCCGAAGATTACGGCCGCCAGACGTTCACTCACGAGATTGGCCATGCGCTGGGCCTGAGCCACCCGGGCGACTACAACGCCGGTGAAGGCAACCCGACCTATCGCGACGCCAGCTATGCGGAAGACACCCGCGAGTTCAGCCTGATGAGCTACTGGAGTGAAACCAACACCGGCGGCGACAACGGCGGCCACTACGCCGCGGCCCCGCTGCTGGATGACATTTCCGCCATTCAGCATCTGTACGGCGCCAACCTGTCCACCCGCACCGGCGATACCGTGTATGGCTTCAACTCCAATACCGATCGCGACTTCCTCAGCACCGCCAGCAACTCGCAGAAAGTGATCTTTGCGGCCTGGGATGCGGGCGGCAACGACACCTTCGACTTCTCCGGCTACACCGCTAACCAGCGCATCAACCTGAACGAGAAATCGTTCTCCGACGTTGGCGGGCTGAAGGGCAACGTGTCGATCGCGGCGGGCGTGACCATCGAAAACGCCATTGGCGGTTCCGGCGACGACGTTATCGTCGGCAACGCGGCCAACAACGTGCTGAAAGGCGGCGCGGGCAACGACGTGCTGTTCGGTGGCGGCGGGGCGGACGAGCTGTGGGGCGGCGCCGGCAAGGACACCTTCGTGTTCTCCGCCGTCAGCGATTCCGCGCCGGGCGCATCGGACTGGATCCGCGACTTCCAGAAGGGCACCGACAAGATCGATCTGTCTTACTTCAACAAGGGCGCGCAGGCCGGCGACCAGATCCACTTCGTCGATCACTTCAGCGGCGCAGTGGGCGAGGCGCTGTTGAGCTATGACGCATCGAGCAACGTCAGCGATCTGGCGCTGAACATCGGCGGCCATCAGGCGCCGGACTTCCTGGTGAAAATTGTCGGTCAGGTGGACGTCGCCACCGACTTTATCGTGTAACTGAAAGCATCATAACGCCCGGCGCAGCCTGGCCGGGCGTTATGCGGGAGCCGAGATGAAAAACACGTTAGCGCGCACCGCCATGACGGCGGGAGGCATGATGGTTACGGGGGCAGTGATGGCCAGCAGTCTGGTTCTTCCCACCGCGCAGTCACTGGCGGGACAATGGCAGGTTGCCGATCGCGAGCGGCAGTGCCGGATCGAATTTCTGGCCAGCGAGCAGAGCGCAGCCAACGGCTACCGGCTGGTGGATCGGCAACGCTGCCTGAACAAGCTGTTTGCGGCCGAGGTGGCCGGCTGGCGCCCGGCGCCCGACGGCATCGCCCTCCTGCAGGCGGACGGCAGCGCGCTGGCGTTCTTCTCGCGCGACGGCGAGGTGTACCGCAACCGCCTTGGCGCCGATGACGGCCTGACGCTGAAAGCCTTGGCCTAGAACCAACGGGTTCGGCACCCCGAACCCGTCGCGTCGTTACAGATACAGTGAGCGCACGATCAGAAAGTGGCCGGAGAAGTAGCAAAACGCCACCACGGCGTCCGCCGCGCGGAAGGTGAAGCGGTAGCGGTTGATCAACCACACCACGTTGGCCAACAGCAGCAGCGAAGTGCCCGCCAGCAACGAGAAGCCGAAGTCGGTGCTGCGCATGAAATACTGTTCACCCGCCAGCCAGACCATCAGCAGGGTCATCGCCACGTAGGTGGCGATCGGCCAGCGCATTTCCTCCAGCCGCGTCCAGACGGTCGCCAGCAGCAGCAGGCCGATCGCCAGCAATGCCAGCGGCAGCGGCCAAAACAGGCTGAAGGTCATCTGGCTGGCGAAGCTCAGGGTATACAGCAGATGGGAAAGGAAAAATGCGCCGAGCGCATACAGCACTCGCTCGCGGGGCAGCAGCAGCAGGGCGTCGGCGATCAGCGTCGCCAGCAGGCCGAGCACGATCAAATAGCCGGCGGGGCCGAGCACCGGGGCCTGCCAGGCCAGCAACAGCAGCAACAGCAGCGTCAGCGGTTTGAACACCCAACGCTGCCAGCGCGGCCCGCGGTAGGAGGCGTCGACGAACAGCCAACCGGAAAAGAATACGGCAAGGAACGGCCAACTCATATGTCTTCCTTATTCATGAGGGGAGCCGCAGCAATCGGCTCCAAGTTGTCACCAACGTCACTTCTTGATTTCAGTGTAGGTAGCCTGTCGGCAATCGACAATGCTTTACGCCAGCATGGACTGTAACCTATTTGCGGCGGCAAGAAAGGGACTTTAGTTGCCCGGCGGCCAGGTTAAGTCGGCCGCGGACTTTTATTTACCGGTAATGATGTTTAGACTCGGCGACAGAAAAAGAACATCCCGGGGATAGCGTTTTGACTCGGTTCGCACAGACAGTAACATTCTGATAAAAAAGAGTAATGAGGCAGTGCGACGTGGCGATCGGTGCGAGTCGGCTGAACGATCTTAATCCGCCGGCGATGCTGCGACAGACGCCCGGCCGCGTTAAATCCTGCATACCAGGGAGCCAAGATGAGCAAACCACCGCTGTTTTTTATCGCCGTTATTGCGCTTATCGCCGTGCTGGCGACGCATCGCTATTTCAACCAACGCCGGATGGATGCGGAGAACGACCGCGCGCCGCTGCGCAGCCTGCAGGTCAAGGTCAGCGACAAGCGCGAGTTTCCCGTCGCCGCCACCCGTTCGCGCCAGCGCGAACACTGGGCCAATGAGCCGATGCATTATGAGGTGGTATTCAGCCCGCAGGGTGGCGGCGAGGACATTCGGCTGCGGGTGAAGCAGTGGCAGTACAACCCGATCGAAAAAGGCGCGCAGGGCACGTTGAACATGCAGGGCGCGCGCTTCGTCTCCTTTACCGCCCGGTAAGCTATTTCTTTTTGATCGGCGGCTGCTTTTTCTGCCAGGCCAGCAGCTCAAACACGCCAAAGACGAAGATCTTGGCTTCCTGCCAGTAGCTGATCGGTTGATCTTTCGGCTGGGTGGATTTCAGCAGCACCAGCTGCAGGCCGTGCATCACCACCATGAAGAACAGCGCCACGTCGATGAAATATTTCAGCGGCTTGGGAAACGGGTGGAACAGATTGGAGAGCAGGAAGCCCCATACGCACAGCATCAGCAGGCGGCCCAGGTTAATCAGCATGATTGGTTTTCTCTTGCGAACGAATATAAAGACGGTAAGCCACCTGACCGGCGACTTTCTCACGGTGCAACTGCCAGTTGGCCGGCACATCGGCCGCGGCGCTTTCCGCTTCGGCCTCCACGTAGATCCAGGCCTCGTCGGCCAGCCAGCCCCGCTGCTCCAGCAGCGTGACGGTTTCCGCCAGCAGCCCTTTGCGGAACGGCGGATCGAGAAACACCACGTCAAACGGCTGGCCGCCGCCCGCCAGCCAGCTTAGCGTATTGGTATTGACCACCGTTCCTTTGCCCTGCAGCAGCGCCAGGTTTTTTTCCAGCTGTTGCGCCACCGGCCGTTCATATTCCAGCAGCGTGGCGCTGCCGGCATAGCGCGACAGCGCCTCCAGCCCCAGCGCGCCGCTGCCGGCGAAACAGTCCAGGCAACGCGCCCCCTGGATCACCGGCGCCAGCCAGTTGAACAGGGTTTCACGCACCCGATCGGTGGTCGGGCGCAGCCCCGGGCTGCTCGGCACCGGCAGCTTGCGCCCACGCCATTGGCCGCCGATGATGCGGATCTGCCCGGCTGCGGCCTGAGCCGGTTTTTTTGCCGCCGCCCGTGGCGATAGTCTTGTCATATGCTTTGCTTGATTTCTTTCTGCGGCGCGGGCCGCACAGGTTAACGAAAAGTTGCCCTATTCTACCGGTGACGGGCTCCGGGGGAAACGGTAAAACTTTGTTGCCTGATTTCACACTGGAAAGCATGCCGGATGCGTGTTGCTGCGCGAGGGAAAGTGATAGACTCGGCGGATTAATTGTCAGCATATACCCAAAATAATTGGAGTTGCAGCAAGGCGGCAAGAGTGGGAGGCCTCAGGCGCTTACTTAAGTCAGTGGCCGGGGCGAGCGCCGCAGCCAACGCTGATTGCAGCTTCAAGTATGAAGGGCAAGCAAGCCTTAGGTACGGAGTAGAGTCATCACATGGCAAAAGATAAGAAACGTGGGTTTTTCTCCTGGCTGGGCTTCGGCCAGAAGGAAGAAGAGCAACAGCAACCTGAACCGTCGGTAGAACAGACGGAAAATCAGGCCGTGGAGACACCGGCTGAACCGGCGGCCCCCACGCTGGACGATAAGCTCCCCACCCAGGAATCTGAACCTGCCGCCTCCGTTGACACCCCGGGAGAATGGGACAGCAGCCTGACCGGCGAGCAGATTGCGGAAAGCGTGCCGGCGGTTGCCGAGCGCCCGGCGGCGGAAGACATCGCCGAGCCGGTAGCCGAACCCGAGCCGGTAGCCGAACCCGAGCCGGTAGCCGAACCCGAGCCGGTAGCCGAACCCGAGCCGGTAGCCGAACCCGAGCCGGAAGTCGAACCCGAGCCGGTAGCCGAACCCGAGCCGGTAGCCGAACCCGAGCCGGAAGTCGAACCCGAGCCGGAAGTCGAACCCGAGCCGGTAGTCGAACCCGAGCCGGTAGCCGAACCCGAGCCGGAAGTGGTTGAGCCAGAACCTGAGGTTCTGCCGGCCAGCGTAGCGCTGGAACCGATTGTCATCGCTGCGGCGCAGGAAGACGCCGCCGCCGAGCTGGCCGCGCCTGCGGTCACTCAAGAGCAGGAACGTCCGACCAAAGAGGGCTTCTTCGCCCGCCTGAAGCGCAGCCTGGTGAAGACCAAACAAAACCTCGGCTCCGGCTTTATCGGCCTGTTCCGCGGCAAGAAAATCGATGACGATCTGTTTGACGAGCTGGAAGAGCAGCTGTTGATCGCCGACGTCGGCGTGGAAACCACGCGCAAGATCATTACCTCCCTCACTCAGCACGCCAGCCGCAAACAGCTGAAAGACGCCGAAGCGCTGTACGGCAAACTGAAGGAGGAAATGTCCGAAATTCTGGCCAAGGTTGACCAACCGCTGGATGTTGGCGGCAAAACCCCGTATGTCATCCTGATGGTGGGCGTCAACGGCGTGGGCAAGACCACCACCATCGGCAAGCTGGCCCGCCAGTTCCAGGCCGAAGGCAAATCGGTGATGCTCGCCGCGGGGGATACTTTCCGCGCGGCGGCGGTCGAGCAGCTGCAGGTGTGGGGCGAACGCAACCGCATTCCGGTGGTGGCGCAGCATACCGGCGCGGATTCTGCCTCGGTGATTTTCGATGCGGTGCAAGCCGCCAAGGCGCGCGGCGTTGACGTGCTGATCGCCGACACCGCCGGCCGCCTGCAGAACAAGGCGCACCTGATGGAAGAGCTGAAGAAGATCGTCCGCGTCATGAAAAAACTGGACGACCAGGCCCCCCATGAGGTTATGCTGACTCTTGATGCCAGCACCGGCCAGAATGCGGTCAGCCAGGCGAAATTGTTTAATGAAGCCGTGGGCTTAACCGGCATCACGCTGACTAAACTGGACGGTACCGCCAAGGGCGGGGTGATCTTCGCCATCGCCGATCAGTTCGGTATCCCGATTCGCTATATCGGCGTCGGGGAAGGCATCGAAGATTTGCGGCCGTTTAAGGCTGACGATTTTATTGAGGCACTTTTTGCCCGAGAGGATTAAAACGGATGATTCGCTTTGAACAGGTCAGTAAAGCTTATCTGGGCGGACGGCAGGCGCTGCAGGGGGTAGATTTCCATCTGCGCCCGGCGGAGATGGCGTTTCTGACCGGCCATTCCGGCGCGGGTAAGAGTACCCTGCTGAAACTGATTTGCGGCATTGAACGCCCCAGCGCCGGCCATATCTGGTTCGGCGGCCACGACATCAGCCGCCTGAAAAACGGCGAGGTGCCGTTCCTGCGCCGTCAGATCGGCATGATTTTCCAGGATCACCACCTGCTGCTGGACCGCACCGTGTATGACAACGTGGCGATGCCGTTGATCATCGCCGGCGCCAGCACCGAAGACATCCGCCGCCGAGTTTCCGCCGCGCTGGACAAGGTCGGGCTGCTGGATAAAGCGAAAAACTTCCCGATTCAGCTGTCCGGCGGCGAGCAACAGCGCGTGGGCATCGCCCGCGCGGTGGTGAACAAACCGGCGGTGCTGCTGGCGGACGAGCCGACCGGCAACCTGGATGATGCGCTGTCGGAAGGCATCCTGCGCCTGTTTGAAGAGTTCAACCGCGTCGGCGTCACCGTACTGATGGCGACCCACGACACCGGGCTGATCGCCCGCCGCAATTACCGTATCCTGACGCTGAGCCAGGGCCGCATGCTGGGAGGAGCGCACCATGGCGAATAATGCAAAAACCGCCAAGAGCAAGGCGCTGCGCGGCGGCTGGCGCGAACAGTGGCGCTACGCCTGGGCGAACGCCATCAAGGATATGCTGCGCCAGCCGTTGGCGACGCTGCTGACGGTGATGGTGATCGCCATCTCCCTGACGCTGCCTAGCCTGTGCTACATCGTGTGGAAAAACGTCAGCACCGCGGCCACCCAGTGGTACCCGACGCCGCAGCTGACGGTCTACCTGGACAAGTCGCTGGACGACGACGCCGCGGTGAAAGTGCTCGACGCCATCAAGGCGGAAGCCGGCGTAGAGAAGGTGAACTACCTGTCGCGCGAAGAGGCCCGGGGCGAATTCCGCAACTGGTCAGGCTTCGGCGGCGCGCTGGACATGCTGGAAGAAAACCCGCTGCCGGCGGTGGCGATCATCACGCCGAAGATGAGCTTCCAGAGTTCCGAAACCCTCAACACCCTGCGCGATCGCGTGGCGGCGGTACAGGGCGTGGACGAAGTGCGCATGGATGACAGCTGGTTTGCCCGCCTGGCGGCGCTGACCGGGCTGGTGGGCCAGGTCGCGGCGATCATCGGCGTGCTGATGGTGGTGGCGGTGTTCCTGGTGATCGGCAACAGCGTGCGCCTGAGCATCTTCAGCCGCCGCGACACCATCAACGTGATGAAGCTGATCGGCGCCACCGACGGCTTTATCCTGCGGCCGTTCCTCAACGGCGGGGCGATGCTCGGCTTTACCGGCGCGCTGCTGTCGCTGGCGTTGTCCGGGGCCCTGGTGTGGAAGCTGGAGTCGGTGGTGACCGACGTGGCCAGGGTGTTCGGCACCACCTTCACCCTGCACGGCCTGGGCTGGGACGAGGCGCTGCTGCTGCTGCTCATCTCGGCGATGATCGGCTGGATCGCCGCCTGGCTGGCGACGGTGCAACATTTACGCCGATTTACACCACAGTAAGATTTTTTTGGTATACTCTTCTCCTGCTGCTCTGAACGCGTTGCGGGAGAAGAGTGACCTTAAGTACAGCAAGCACCGCTCCTCTTCGCTTAGCGCACAAATTCCCTATCAGCCTTAACTTTCATCACGTATTGTCAGATGCAATGCTGTCGAAAAACAGTGAACTTTTAGGGCGGAACAGGGTCCAAAATTGCAGCAAATGTTAAGGTGCCCGGCGTGTGGAACCGCTTTTGCAACAGCAACTGCCGTAGAATCAATCATTTCCCCGCTGTAATTATCACCTGCATGATCTGTTTTCTCATAGAGAGGGTTTGAATGACCAAAGAAATGCAAACTTTAGCCTTAGTACCCCAAGGCAGCTTGGAAGCCTATATTCGGGCCGCCAACGCCTATCCGATGCTGACGGCAGAGGAAGAGCGGGAGCTGGCTGAACGGCTGCATTATCAGGGCGATCTGGAAGCAGCTAAGCAGCTTATCCTGTCTCACCTGCGCTTTGTCGCTCATATTGCCCGCAACTATTCAGGCTATGGTCTGCCGCAGGCGGATCTGATCCAGGAAGGTAACATCGGCCTGATGAAAGCCGTTCGCCGTTTCAACCCGGAGGTTGGCGTGCGTCTGGTGTCCTTTGCGGTGCATTGGATTAAGGCGGAAATTCACGAATACGTGCTGCGCAACTGGCGCATCGTCAAGGTCGCCACCACCAAGGCGCAGCGCAAACTGTTCTTTAACCTGCGCAAAACCAAGCAGCGTCTGGGCTGGTTCAATCAGGACGAAGTGGAACTGGTGGCCCGCGAGCTGGGGGTGACCAGCAAAGACGTGCGCGAGATGGAGTCCCGCATGGCGGCGCAGGACATGACCTTTGACCCGACCCCGGACGACGAAGCCCGTGACGGTCAGTCGATGGCGCCGGTGCTGTATCTGCAGGATAAAAGCTCCGACTTCGCCGAAGGCATTGAGGAAGATAACTGGGAAAGCAACGCCGCGGACAAACTGGCCTATGCGCTGGAAGGTCTGGACGAACGCAGCCAGCATATCATCCGCGCCCGCTGGCTGGACGACGACAACAAATCCACGCTGCAGGAACTGGCCGATCGGTACGGCGTTTCCGCCGAGCGCGTGCGTCAGCTGGAAAAGAACGCCATGAAGAAGCTGAAGATGGCGATCGAAGCCTAAGTTCATTTCATAAGAAGAAAAGCCCGGCGAGCCGGGCTTTTTTGTGCCTGCGATTCGCCGTTATCGCGTGACGGCGGCGAAGTCCGGTGCCGGGCAGTCATAGCCGAACTTGCTGGCCCAGGCGTAGCGGGTGCCGGTATTGAGGTAGCGCTGGTACAGCGCCTGGCCGGTTTTGGCGTCGCGTTTAATCACCCAGCCGGCGGCGTTGCACAATACCGCGGCGTAGGCCTGGCTCTTCGGCGGCAGCAAATCGGCCGCCTGCCGGGCCAGATCGACCGCCTGCCAGCGGTAGTGCAGGAAGCGGTTGTCCTGCGGCGGCAGCGCCGCCTTGGCGCGCGCCGCTTCCGCGCCGCCGATCCAGCTTTTGTGCTTCAGCTCGCGGGTATCGAACGCATCCCCCAGATAAGAATAACCGGCGCCGTAAATGGCGTAGTCCGGCGTCATTTCATAGCCGGTGAACGTCAGCCCCTGGGCGCGCAGCAGGCTCGCGGCCCGGTAGTAGGCAGTGGCGCGGGCCAGCGGCTTGGCGGTTTTATCCTGCGCCGCTTTCAGCGCATCGGCGTACTGCTGGGCCGCCTGGCGGTAGTTGGGGATGTCGAAATAGGCCAGCGCTTCCTGTTCGCGTCCGGCGCGCATCAGCCGCCGCGCCAGCAGCTCGCGCAGCTGCACTTCCGGCGTCATCTGCTGGCCGCCGTATTCGTCCGGATTGACCGGCTGCAGCGGCGTGGCCGGCGCCGGCGCATGGCGGTCGACGAAGCCTTTCAGCTCATCGACGGTCAGCACCCGCTCGGCCACGTCCGCCACGTCGGCCCAGTAGAGCGCCTTGCCGCGATACAGCAGATCCATCGCCTGCAGATAATCGCCGCGGTTCAGCGCCAGTATCGCCTGCTCGCCGGCTACCCGGCACTCCGGCACTATGGTTTCCGCCACAAAGTCGGCATTGCGCTGTTCGCCCCAGCTTTCGTTGGCGGGGAAGGCGCTCGCCGCCTTGGCGTAGGCGGCGGTGGCGGCCTTGACGTCGCCGTCGCGCAGCGCCATTTTGGCGCGCAGCCACCAGGCCAGGCCGCTGTCGCCGGCGTTTTTCAGCAGGCTGGCCGTCATCGGGTACTGCCCGGCGCGGTAAGCCAGCGCCGCCAGCCGATCGCTGCCGGCGAAGCCGCTCTTCACCGAGGCGTTCAGCAGCGTCAGGATCTGACTGATGGTTTGCGCGGAGCGGCTGCCGCTGCCGTCGGTATCGGCCAGCTGCAGGTTGCTGCTGCGGGCGAACAGCTCGATGGTGACCAACTGCTGAATGAGCGGATTGTCGATAGCCTGCTTGAGGGTTTCGACATGGTCAGGATTGACCAGATAGCTGGAGACGTACTGCAGCGACAGGCCACCGCCCGGGTCGCCCTGTGCCGCCTGCTGAGCATACAGCCGCGCCGCCGCGGCGACGTCACCCAGCCACAGATCAATGCGCGCCTGCTGCCCGAGGCTGCTCAGCGCCAGCCGATCGGGATCGGCTGCGCCGCCCTTAACCCGATCGATCACCTGCTGAAACGCCGCCCGCGCCTGTGCGAGCTGCGCTTTGGGCGGATGTTCCACCGCCGGGGCCGGTTCGCCGGATGCGTTTTCCGGCGTGCCGCGATCGCCCATCAGCAGCCTGCCGAGCGAATATTGCGCCCGCAGCCCCCAGTCGGCCTGTTGCGCCGCAGGCAGCGCCAGCACCTGCCGGAAATATTCCGCCGCGCGCGGATCGTCGACGGCGAAGGCGACGGCGCCCAACTGATACAGGCGTGCGGCGTCGGACAGCCCCTGAGTATTGACCGCATCGGCTTCTTCGACGGTTTTGGCGGCGCGCATTTTGCCGATGATCAGGGTCTCCGGCGACAGCGGCATCGGTTTCGGCGGCATTGGCGGCGGCGGCGCTTGCCACTGCGGCAGCTGTTTGTCCGGCGCCACCAGGCGGCCGGCCTCAAAGGCGAAGTTGCCTTCCGGCATGTACAGCAGGGTGCCGTTGCGATCGGTCAGCAAACGATTGGGGAAATCCGGCCCGCAGGCGTAGCCGTTCAGCGGCAGCGCCAGCGCGGCGCCAATCAGCGCGGCCAGCGGAAGATACCGGCGGGGGTCCCGTGCGGCGCGCGTATCAAGGTGTGACAAGGGTGCCTCCTGGCGTCAGGTTTTTGCAGCGCAGCCAACCGAGCGGCCGGGATTGTCCGGCGCGCAGCTGGTCACCGTCAATGCGGGTAAAACGCTGCCGTTGAGGGGTGGTTTCCAGCCGGTAATTGCCCACCGCATCCGCCGCCAGGCAATCGCCGGCGATGATGACGATCTCCCGGGGCAGCGGGGCGTCAACCGGCCCGTTATTATGAATTGTCAGATCATACAACCCGTTTTGCCGTGGCTGAGGCCTGAATTTTACCTGCCAGTCGACGGTCAGCGGCCGGCGCTCGATAACCGCCCGCAGCGTGGCGAGCGACCAGGCGCGGCGATCGGTCGCCAGCGGCAGGCGGAACCAGATGATGCCGCGCAGCCGCGGTGTGGCCTGGCTGGCCAACTGCTGCAGAAAGTCGGCAATTCGCTGCGGCGCCACCGTCAGTTCGCGCCCGCCGCCCGCCACGCGCAGCGGCGATTCGCTTTCCACCTGCGCGCCCTGCGCATCGAACCCCAATAACCCCATGCCGTAGGCCGGCAGCGCCACGCGGAACGGCTTCGGGGTGATGGCGGCATATTGCCGCACCCAGCGCAGCGCCTGCGCGCCGTCGAACAGCCCCTGACGAGGAGAGAGTACGGCGTGCACCTGCAGCACCGAGCTGTCGGCCTGTTGCAGCACGCCGGGCAGCGCCGGTGAACCGATCCAGGCCGGCAGGGCGGTTATGCCGAGCTGCAGCGAGGCGGGCAGCCGTTGGCGCAGCTGGTGCAGGAAGCGTTGGTAGTCCGGCAGCCGGGCGGTGGCGGCGTCGTGGTCGATTTCCACGCCGCTGACCTGCAGCCCGGCGTCTTGCCAGCGTTGCGCCAGCGTCAGCAGGCGCTGAACGATGGCGGTTTGATCCCGCTGCGGCAGTTGCCCGTCGAGGCGCGCCACCAGCCACAGCGGGCGGCCATCCTGTTGCAACAAGGGGAGATTGATCGGAATTTCCCGCCAGCCCTCGCGCGGGTGCACCTGCAGCGCCAGCACCCGCAGGCTGGAGAACAGGTCGCGGCTGTCGGCCAGCGCCTCGGCGTGCTGCGGCGTCCAGACCCGCTGCCACACGTAGACCTGACGATCCCAGGGCTGCTGCAGCCGCAGAGCCTGCTGGCGCCCGGCGAACCAGGCCGCCAGCGCCAGCGCGATCAGCAGCAGCGCCGCCAGCCGGCGTTTCATTTCTGCCAGAGTTCGCCCTGGGGCGCGAAGCCGCAGGCGCGCATAAAGTTGTCGACCTCGCCGCGTTCGCGCGGCGCCAGGCCTGCGGTCGACAGCCGCCAGTGGGCCACCTGCGGCAGCTGGCGCTGCGTGTCCTGCACCAGATACAGCCCGACGCCGCGGCGGCGCGTCACTTCGCGCACCAGCAGGTCCTGCAATTCGGCCTGGTCGTCCTGCAAAACCACCTTCACCGCGCCCAGCAGCCGCTCGTTGAAACGGGCGGCGAACAGCGCTTTGCCGCCGCTCAGCCAGCTTTGCCACTGCGCAGGTTGCTGATGCGGCCAGATTTTGCCGAGGTCGATAAGGTCTTGCGGGGATAGCGTACTCAAGCGCTCGATGGTCAATTTCATGCAGAATTTCCGCGCAGCTAAATGATGCCGACAGTGTAATAGATCTTGCGCAGAGCGTTGTGTAAGTTTTTCTGTACGATTACTGCGCAAAATGTTTTTTGCATGGGTCATTTTCCGAGCAAACAGTTAGTAAACGCATTGTTAACCAGCATAACGCGCTACGCCTGATGGCAAACAGCGCAGATTTAATCCGAGTTTTATCCTGTTTACACCGCTTGTTTCTGAGTGATGAAGTTGATTTGCAGCAGAATATTCCTGTTTAATGGCATGAAAAATAAAGTCTTATTAGAAAATATTGCCATCAAAACACCTAAATCATTATTACTTATGAATAAAAGCAGTAAATAACGCTCGGGTGCAGGCAAACACAACAGGTACGTTCACAACGACAGATGGGGAATTTGCGGATGAAATTAACAACAGGTAAGGCATTGCTGGCGGGTTGTATCGCGATGGCTATCGGCCATTCGGCCATGGCGAAAGACATCAAGGTGGCGATCGTCGGGGCGATGTCCGGCCCGGTCGCGCAGTATGGCGATATGGAGTTTACCGGCGCGCGCCAGGCGATCGCCGACATCAACGCCAAGGGCGGCATCAAGGGCGACAAGCTGGTCGGCGTGGAATACGACGACGCCTGCGACCCGAAACAAGCGGTGGCGGTCGCCAACAAGGTGATCAACGACGGCATTCGCTACGTGATCGGCCACCTGTGTTCCTCATCCACCCAGCCGGCATCCGATATTTATGAGGATGAAGGGGTGATCATGATTACCCCGGCGGCCACCAACGCCGATCTGACCACCCGCGGCTACAAAATGATTATGCGCACCACGGGTCTGGATTCCGATCAGGGCCCGACCGCCGCCAAATACATCCTCGGCGAGATCAAGCCCAAGCGCATCGCCGTGGTGCATGACAAGCAACAGTATGGCGAAGGCCTGGCGCGCTCGGTGCGCGACAGCCTGAAGCAGCAGGGCACCGAGGTGGCGATGTTTGAAGGCATCACCGCCGGCGATAAGGACTTCTCCACCCTGGTGGCGCGCCTGAAGAAAGAGAATATCGACTTCGTCTATTTCGGCGGCTACTACCCGGAAATGGGCCAAATCCTGCGCCAGGCCAAGCAGGCCGGCCTGACCACCCGCTTTATGGGGCCGGAAGGCGTGGGCAACTCCTCGCTGTCCAACATCGCCGGCGCCGCCTCTGAAGGCATGCTGGTGACCCTGCCGAAACGCTACGATCAGGTGCCGGCCAACCAGCCGATCGTCGACGCGCTGAAGGCCAAGAAGCTGGATCCGACCGGGCCTTTCGTCTGGACCACCTATGCCGCGCTGCAGTCGCTGACCACCGGCATGGAACGCAGCGGCAGCCAGGAACCGGAAGATATCGTCAAGGATCTGAAAACCGGCAAGCCGGTCGACACCGTAATGGGGCCGCTGAGCTGGGATGACAAGGGCGATCTGAAAGGCTTCGAGTTCGGCGTATTCGAATGGCATGCCAACGGCACATCAACACCGATTAAATAAGCCATAATCATCAGGGTAGGGCGCAGTCCTCTGCGCCCGCGGGCCGGCTTGCCGGCCCCGTATCCCTTTACCTGAAGGCGCTTTGCGTTCAGGTTTCGCAGCCAAGGGTCAGAGTATGTCAGAGCAGGTTCTCTATTTTCTGCAGCAGATGTTCAACGGCGTGACGTTGGGCAGCACCTATGCCTTGATCGCCATCGGTTACACCATGGTTTACGGCATCATCGGCATGATCAACTTCGCCCACGGCGAGGTGTACATGATCAGCAGCTATGTCTCCTTTATCGTGATCGCCGCCCTGATGATGCTGGGCATCGACGTCGGCTGGCTGCTGATCGGCGCCGCCTTCCTGGTGTCGATCGTGATGGCCAGCGCCTACGGCTGGAGCATCGAACGGGTGGCCTACAAGCCGGTGCGCAATTCCAAACGCCTGATTGCGCTGATTTCCGCCATCGGCATGTCGATATTCCTGCAAAACTACGTCAGCCTGACGCAGGGTTCGCGCGATCTGGCGCTGCCCAGCCTGGTCACCGGCCAGTGGGTGCTGGGCGAAAGCAACGGCTTCGCCGCCACCATCAGCACCATGCAGCTGATCATCTGGGGCGTTACCTTCCTGGCGATGCTGGCGCTGACGCTGTTCATTCGTTACTCGCGCATGGGCCGCGCCTGCCGCGCCTGCGCGGAAGATCTGAAGATGGCCAGCCTGCTGGGCATCAACACCGATCGGGTGATCTCGCTGACCTTCGTGATCGGCGCGGTGATGGCGGCGGTGGCCGGCGTGCTGCTCGGCCAGTTCTACGGCGTCATCAATCCCTATATCGGCTTTATGGCCGGCATGAAAGCCTTCACCGCCGCGGTGCTGGGCGGCATCGGCAGCATCCCCGGCGCGATGATCGGCGGGCTGGTGCTGGGCGTGGCGGAGGCGCTGACCTCGGCCTATCTGAGCACCGAATATAAAGACGTGGTGTCGTTCGCCCTGCTGATAGTGGTGCTGCTGATCATGCCGACCGGCATTCTCGGGCGCCCGGAGGTTGAGAAGGTATGAAACTCAATCTGCTTAACGCATTGATCGCCACCGCGGTGCTGTTCGTGATGGCGTCGTTCCTGATGGGCATGCAGCTCAGCCTGGACGGCACCAAACTGGTGGTGCACGGCGCGGCGGAAGTGCGCTGGATGTGGATCGGCATCGGCTGCGTCATCGTCTTCTTCTTCCAGCTGCTGCGGCCGCTGCTGCAACAGGGGCTGAAAAAGGTTTCCGGCCCCGCTTTCGTGCTGCCGAGCTTCGACGGCACCACCCCGCGGCAAAAGCTGCTGGCGGCGGCGCTGATCGCGGCGGCGGTCGCCTGGCCGTTTCTGGTGTCGCGCGGTACGGTGGATATCGCTACCCTGACGCTGATCTACGTGATGCTGGGCCTCGGCCTGAACGTGGTGGTCGGGCTGTCCGGCCTGCTGGTGCTGGGCTACGGCGGCTTCTACGCCATCGGCGCCTACACCTATGCGCTGCTGAACCACTATTACGGCCTCGGCTTCTGGGAAAGCCTGCCGCTGGCGGGCATCGTCACCGCCGCTTTCGGTTTCCTGCTCGGTTTCCCGGTGCTGCGGTTGCGCGGCGACTACCTGGCGATAGTCACGCTCGGCTTCGGCGAAATCGTGCGCATCCTGTTGCTGAACAACACCGAGATCACCGGCGGGCCGAACGGCATCAGCCAGATCCCGAAACCGACCTTCTTCGGCCTGGAGTTCAACCGCAGCGCGCGCGACGGCGGCTGGGACACCTTCCACAACTTCTTTGGCCTGAAATACGATCCGAGCGATCGCATCGTGTTCCTGTACCTGGTGGCGCTGCTGCTGGTGGTGCTGACGCTGTTCGTCATCAACCGCCTGCTGCGCATGCCGCTGGGGCGCGCCTGGGAAGCGCTGCGCGAAGACGAAATCGCCTGCCGTTCGCTGGGCCTTAGCCCGACCCGCATCAAGCTGACCGCCTTTACCATCAGCGCCGCCTTCGCCGGCTTTGCCGGCACGCTGTTCGCCGCGCGCCAGGGCTTCGTCAGCCCGGAATCCTTTACCTTCGTCGAGTCGGCCTTCGTGCTGGCGATCGTGGTGCTGGGGGGGATGGGCTCGCAGTTTGCGGTGATCCTGGCGGCGATCCTGCTGGTGGTGTCGCGCGAGCTGATGCGTGACCTGAACGAATACAGCATGTTGCTGCTGGGCGCGCTGATGGTGCTGATGATGATCTGGCGGCCGCAGGGGCTGCTGCCGATGAAACGGCCGCAGCTCAAGCTGAAGGCGGCGGATATCCATGCAGGCAAGGGAGAACAGGCATGAGCGCTCAACCTTTACTGCAGGTCGAAGGGCTGTCGATGCGCTTCGGCGGGCTGCTGGCGGTCAACAAGGTGGCGCTGCAGCTGAACGAAGGCGAAATAGTCTCTTTGATCGGCCCGAACGGCGCCGGCAAGACCACGGTGTTCAACTGCCTGACCGGTTTTTATCGCCCGACCGGCGGCACCATCAGGCTGCGCGATCGCCACCTTGAAGGGCTGACGGGGCAGGCCATCGCCCGCATGGGGGGGGTGCGCACCTTCCAGCACGTGCGGCTGTTCCGCGAAATGACGGTGATCGAGAACCTGCTGGTGGCGCAGCACCAGCACCTGAAAAGCGGTCTGTTCGCCGGGCTGTTGAAAACCCCGGCCTTCCGCCGCGCCGAAGCCGATGCGCTGGAGCGCGCGGCGGTGTGGTTGGAGCGCGTCGGCCTGCTGGCGATGGCCAACCGCTCGGCGGGCAACCTGGCCTATGGCCAGCAGCGGCGGCTGGAGATCGCCCGCTGCATGGTGACCCGCCCGGAGCTGCTGATGCTGGACGAACCGGCCGCCGGCCTGAACCCGAAAGAAACCGACGAGCTGGACCATTTGATCGTCGAGCTGCGCGACCGGCACCGGGTTTCGGTGCTGTTGATTGAGCACGACATGAAGCTGGTGATGGGCATTTCGGACCGCATCTACGTGGTGAATCAGGGAACGCCGCTGGCGCAGGGCACGCCGGACGAAATCCGCAACAACCCGGACGTGATCCGGGCCTATTTGGGCGAGGCTTAAGACTGTGTCCCATCATTGTTCGTGGCATCGTCGCAGACCCAAAAGCCCGCTATCAAGGCGGAAGATGAAGAACATAGCGGGACTATGTTCAAATCTGACAACGCAGAGAGCGGGTTTTTTGGGGCGCGACCCACTGGGCTGGGGCTATTTCGCCGCGCCGCTGTGTTACTCACCGTTTATTTGGCCCACCAAACCTCACGGCTCGCGCCTTGCTGCGCAGCGAAATAACCACCAGCGATGCTCACGCACAATGATGGGGCACAGTCTTTATGCTGTCATTTAATCAGGTCTCCGCCCATTACGGCAAAATTCAGGCGTTGCATCAGGTTAGCCTGAACATCAAGCAGGGCGAAATAGTCACCCTGATCGGCGCCAACGGCGCCGGTAAAACCACGCTGCTCGGCACGCTGTGCGGCGAACCGCGCGCTACCGAAGGCAGCATCACCTTCCTCGATCGGGAGATCACCCAGTGGCAAACCTCGCGCATCATGCGCGAAGCGGTGGCGATCGTGCCGGAAGGGCGGCGGGTGTTCTCGCGCATGACGGTGGAAGAAAACCTGGCGATGGGCGGTTTCTTCGCCGATCGTCAGCAGTATCAGCAGCGCATCGAGCGGGTATTTAACCTGTTCCCGCGCCTGCTGGAACGCCGCAATCAGCGCTCCGGCACCATGTCCGGCGGCGAACAGCAGATGCTGGCGATCGGCCGCGCGCTGATGAGCCAACCGAAGCTGCTGCTGCTCGACGAACCCTCGCTGGGGCTGGCGCCGATCATCATTCAGCAGATCTTCGACATCATCCAGCAGCTGCGGGAAGAGGGCATGACCATCTTCCTGGTGGAGCAAAACGCCAATCAGGCGCTGAAACTGGCGGATCGCGGTTATGTGCTGGAAAACGGCCGCGTGGTGTTGGAAGATACGGGTGCCGCATTGTTAGCAAACGAAGCAGTACGGTCGGCGTATCTGGGCGGGTGAACCGCCCCCCTACGAATTAAAAAATAATCAGGTACGAGAATAAGAAATGAAGACAGAAGGGTTACTCGCGCAGCGCATCGTCAATGTAAAAAGCTCGGCAATCCGTGAATTGCTCAAGCACAGTAAGATGGAAAACGTCATTTCGCTGGCGGGCGGCATCCCCTCTGATGCCCTGTTTGACTTCGAAGGGTTGAGCATCGCCACCCAGCAGGCGATCACCGAGCAGCCGAAAAGCGCCTTTCAGTATGGCCTGACCGAAGGCAGCCCGCTGCTGCGCGAGCGTATCTGCGCGCTGTGCGCCGAGCGCGGCGTTTCCGCCCGCGCGGAAGAGGTGATGGTGACCGCCGGCTCTCAGCAGGCGCTGGATCTGGTGATGCGCGCCATCGTCAACCCGGGCGACGTGTTTGTGGTGGAGCGCCCGACCTACCTGGCGGCGCTGCAGACGCTGGAGCTGGCGGAAGCCAACATCCTGTCGGTCTCCTCCGACAGCGACGGCATGGTGGTGGAAGAACTGGCCGAGCTGTTGAAAACCCAGCGCATCAAGGGCGTGTATGTGGTGCCGAACTTCGGCAACCCGAGCGGCATCACCCTGAGCGCGGCGCGGCGCGAACTGCTGGTGAAGCTGGCGGCCGAGCACAACTTCCTGATCATCGAAGACGACCCGTACGGCGAGCTGCGCTTTACCGATGAGCGCCACGCCACGCTGCATCAGGTTTCGCAGCGGGTGCTGGGCCACACCGATAACATTATCTACACCTCGACCTTCTCCAAGATCCTGGCGCCGGGCCTGCGCCTGGGTTGGGCTATCCTGCCCGAGTTCTTGCTGCACAAGGTGGCGATCATCAAGCAGGCGGCGGATCTGCATGCCAGCGCGCTGTCGCAGAGCATCGTCGAATGTTACCTGGGGCTGGATCGCTTGCCGGCGCAGATCGAAAAGATCCGCGCCGCTTACAAGCATAAAGGCGAGATCCTGGCCGGGCTGGTAGAAAAAGAGCTGGGCGACTACATCACCTTCGATCAGCCGAAGGGCGGCATGTTCCTGTGGGCGCGCTTCCGTCAGCCGTTCAACGCCACCGAGTGGCTGAACACCACTCTGCAGCAGGGCGTAGTGTTCGTGCCGGGGGAATATTTCTTCTCCGATAACCCGGATCGTTCGACCTTCCGCCTGTCGTTCGCCACCGCGACCGAGCAGCAAATGCAGGAAGCGGTCGCTCGCCTGCGTCGTTCGCTGTAATTTCCACGGCGGCGGGGCGCACTGCCTCGCCGTCGACATCAAAACGCAATCTGCACTTCACTCTCCCGTCATCCGGCTGTCATCTAACGGTTATTTTTCTGTCATCCGCGCATGGCATGTTAGCTTCCGAACAAAAAACTGATTCTTTTCGCTCACGCGCTTATTGCCCCAATAGATTTCACGTTGCAGCAAGGCGGCTGCGGCTTGAGAGATGCAGGGGATACACCAGCTTTTTTCAGGAGTTAGGCATGCTCACCTACGCTATTCGCAAAACCACGCTGTGCGTCGCGTTGACCCTGGCGGTCAGCACCCAGGCACTGGCGGCGACCGAGATCCCGTTCTGGCACTCAATGGAAGGCGAGCTGGGTAAGGAAGTGGATTCCCTGGCGGACCGCTTCAACCAGACCCACAGCGACGTCAAGATCGTACCGGTTTATAAGGGCAACTACGAACAGAGCCTGGCGGCGGGCATTGCCGCTTACCGCTCCGGCAAGGCGCCGGCGATCCTGCAGGTGTACGAAGTGGGCACCGCCACCATGATGGCGAGCAAAGCGATCAAACCGGTGTATGAGGTGTTTAAAGACGCCGGCATCAACTTCGACGAGTCGGTGTTCGTGCCGACGGTGGCCGGCTATTACACCGACAACAAGAGCGGCCACCTGCTGTCTCAACCGTTCAACAGCTCTACCCCGGTGTTGTACTACAACAAGGACGCCTTCAGGAAGGCCGGCCTGAACCCGGAACAACCGCCGAAAACCTGGCAGGAGCTGGCGGCGGATACCGCCAGGCTGCGCGCGGCCGGCATGAAGTGCGGCTATGCCAGCGGCTGGCAGGGCTGGATCCAGCTGGAGAACTTCAGCGCCTGGCACGGCGTGCCGTTCGCCACCGAAAACAACGGCTTCGGCGGCGCCAACGCCAAGCTGGAATTCAATCAGCCGCTGCAGGTGAAGCACATTCAGCTGCTGGAAGACATGAACAAGAAGGGTGATTTCACCTACTTCGGCCGCAAAGACGAGTCCACCGAGAAGTTCTACAGCGGCGACTGCGCCATCACTACCGCGTCGTCCGGTTCGCTGGCGGATATCAAGCACTACGCCAAGTTCAACTACGGCGTGGGCATGATGCCGTACGACGCCGACGCCAAAAACGCGCCGCAGAACGCCATCATCGGCGGGGCCAGCCTGTGGGTGATGAACGGCAAAGACGCCGCTACCTACAAGGGCGTGGCCGAGTTCCTGCAGTATCTGGCGCAGCCGGAGATCGCCGCCGAGTGGCACCAGAAGACCGGCTATCTGCCGATCACCACCGCCGCTTACGACCTGACCCAACAGCAGGGATTCTACGACAAGAACCCGGGCGCCGACGTCGCCACGCGCCAGATGCTGAACAAGCCGCCGTTGCCGTTCACCAAGGGCCTGCGCCTGGGCAATATGCCGCAGATCCGCAGCGTGGTGGATGAAGAACTGGAAAGCGTCTGGACCGGCAAGAAAACGCCTCAGCAGGCGCTGGATGCCGCCGTACAGCGCGGTGATGTACTGCTGCGCCGCTTCGAATCTTCGACGCAATAATCCCATTTGACTACTGCGCTTGCCATCTTGGGATTGGGCAGTGCTCGGACTCCTCACGTACTACGTGTACGCTCCGGATCCTGTGCGCTGTCCGCACCCAATCTGGCGGCGCTCGCAACGTCAACTGGAATTATTGCAGTCATGATTTTTGGCTACCGCACTTCGCCTCGTTTCGAATTGCCCATCTTTGTCTGCATGAGTCCTAGATTATGAGCTCACATCGTCCCGGTTTCGGCTGCAGCTGGCTGCCCTATGTGTTGGTGCTGCCGCAGCTGCTGATTACCGCAATCTTCTTTCTGTGGCCCGCCGGCGAGGCGCTGTGGTACTCGGTCCAGAGCCTCGATCCCTTCGGCCTGTCCAGCCAGTTTGTCGGGCTGGATAACTTTACCCAGCTGTTCCAAGACCCTTACTACCTCGATTCGTTTTACACCACGCTGATTTTCAGCTTTCTGGTGGCGGGCATCGGGCTGGTGGTGTCGCTGTTCTTCGCCGCGCTGGTGGATTACGTACTGCGCGGCAGCCGCATCTACCGCACGCTGATGATCCTGCCTTACGCGGTGGCGCCGGCGGTGGCGGCGGTGCTGTGGATCTTCCTGTTCAACCCGGGGCTGGGGTTGATCACCCATTTCCTCAACGGGCTGGGCTACAGCTGGAACCATGCGCAAAACAGCGGACAGGCGATGTTCCTGGTGGTGCTGGCCTCGGTATGGCAGCAGATCAGCTATAACTTTCTGTTTTTCCTCGCGGCGTTGCAGTCTATCCCGCGCTCGCTGGTGGAGGCCGCCGCTATCGACGGCGCCGGCCCGGTACGGCGTTTCTTCAATTTGGTATTGCCGTTGATCACCCCGGTGAGCTTCTTCCTGCTGGTGGTCAATCTGGTGTACGCCTTCTTCGACACCTTCCCGGTGATCGACGCCGCCACCGGCGGCGGGCCGGTGCAGTCCACCACCACGCTGATCTACAAGATCTACCGCGAAGGCTTCGCCGGCCTGGATCTGTCCAGCTCCGCCGCGCAGTCGGTGATCCTGATGCTGCTGGTGATCGGTCTGACGGTGATCCAGTTCCGTTTCGTAGAACGTAAGGTGCGCTACCAATGATTGAGAATCGACGCGGGCTGGATATCTTCAGCCATGTGATGCTGATAATCGGCGTGCTGGTGGTGCTGTTCCCGCTGTACGTGGCCTTTGTCGCCGCCACGCTGGACGACAAACAGGTGTTCCAGGTGCCGATGACCCTGGTGCCGGGCGGCCACCTGTGGGAGAACATCCGCAATATCTGGCAGGGCGGCGTGGGCAACCTCAAGGTGCCGTTCTCGCTGCTGCTGCTGAACAGCGTGATCATGGCGCTGGCGATCACCTTCGGCAAAATTGTGGTGTCGGTGCTGTCGGCTTACGCCATCGTTTACTTCCGTTTTCCGCTGCGCAGCCTGTTTTTCTGGCTGATCTTCCTCACCCTGATGTTGCCGGTAGAGGTGCGCATCTTCCCGACGGTGGAGGTGATCTCCAACCTCAACCTGCTGGACAGCTACACCGGCCTGACGCTGCCGCTGATGGCCTCGGCCACCGCCACCTTCCTGCTGCGCCAGTTCTTCATGACGCTGCCGGACGAGTTGCTGGAAGCGGCGCGCATCGACGGCGCCGGGCCGATGCGCTTTTTCTGGGACATCGTGCTGCCGCTGTCGAAGACCAACCTGGCGGCGCTGTTCGTCATCACCTTCATCTACGGTTGGAACCAGTACCTGTGGCCGATCCTGATCGCCAGCGACGCCTCGATGGGCACCGCAGTGGCGGGCATCAAGAGCATGATCTCCACCTCCGGCGCGCCGACCCAGTGGAATCAGGTGATGGCGGCGATGATCTTGACCTTAATCCCACCGCTGGCGGTGGTTCTTCTGATGCAGCGCTGGTTTGTGCGCGGTCTCGTCGACAGCGAGAAGTAACGAGAGAAATTTTCACATGGCAGGTTTAAAACTACAGGCGGTCACCAAGTCTTACGACGGCAAAACGCCGGTGATCAAACAGATCGACCTCGATGTGGCGGACGGCGAGTTTATCGTGATGGTCGGCCCGTCCGGCTGCGGCAAATCCACGCTGCTGCGCATGGTGGCCGGGCTGGAGCGCACCACCAGCGGCGATATTTATATCGATAGCCAAAGGGTCACCGATCTGGAGCCGAAGGATCGCGGCATCGCGATGGTGTTCCAGAACTACGCCTTGTACCCGCACATGAGCGTGTACGACAACATGGCCTACGGCCTGAAGATCCGCGGGTTCGGCAAGGATCATATCCGTCAGCGGGTTGAGGAGGCGGCGCGCATTCTGGAGCTGGAGCCGCTGCTGCGGCGCAAGCCGCGCGAGCTGTCCGGCGGCCAGCGCCAGCGGGTGGCTATGGGGCGCGCCATCGTGCGCGAACCGGCGGTGTTTCTGTTCGACGAACCGCTGTCCAACCTGGACGCCAAGCTGCGGGTGCAGATGCGCCTCGAGCTGCAGCAGCTGCATCGCCGGCTGAAAACCACCAGCCTGTACGTGACGCACGACCAGGTGGAGGCGATGACCCTGGCGCAGCGGGTGATCGTGATGAACAAAGGGGTGGCGGAGCAAATCGGCACCCCGAGCGAAGTGTATCAGCGCCCGGCGTCGCTGTTCGTCGCCAGCTTTATCGGCTCGCCGGCGATGAACCTGCTGCCGGGCAGCCTGAGCGCCGACGGCGGCCAACTGCAGCTGGCGGGCGGCATGACGCTGACCTTGCCGCAGGCCAAACCTCAGTGGGCGGGGCGCCAGTTGACGTTGGGCATCCGCCCGGAGCATATTCGACTGGCCACGCGCGAGCAGGGCGGCGTGCCGCTGCAGCTGCAAACGCTGGAGCTGTTGGGCGCCGACAACCTGGCGCACGGGCAGTGGGGCGGCCACGGGGTGATCGCGCGTTTGACGCATGAAACCTTGCCGGCGGCGGGCAGTACGCTATATTTGCAGCTGCCTGCACAGGCGCTGCACTTTTTTGATACCCACAGCGGATTAAGGATGGAATGATGACCACAGCCTGGTCTTATCCTCATATCGTCGCCCACCGCGGCGGCGGTTCTCTGGCGCCGGAAAACACCCTGGCGGCGATCGACGTCGGCGCGCGCCACGGCCATAAAATGATCGAGTTTGACGCCAAGCTGGCGCAGGACGGGCAAATCTTCCTGCTGCATGACGATACCCTGGATCGCACCAGCAACGGCTGGGGCGTGGCGGGCGAACTGCCGTGGGACAAGCTGGTGCAGCTCGACGCCGGCAACTGGTACAGCTCGGCCTACAAGGGCGAGCGGCTGCCGCTGCTGTCGGACGTGGCGGAGCGTTGTCGGCAACACGGGCTGATGGCCAATATCGAAATCAAACCCACCACCGGTAGCGACGACGAAACCGGCCGGGTAGTGGCGCTGGCGGCGCGCCTGCTGTGGCAGGGGCAGACCGACCCGTTGCTGTCCTCGTTCTCGGTTGGGGCGCTGGCGGCGGCGCAGCGCACCGTACCGGACCTGCCGCGCGGGCTGTTGCTGGACGAATGGGACGACAACTGGCGTGAACTCACCGAACGATTGGGCTGCGTCTCCTTGCATATCAACCATAAAGAGCTGACCGCTGAACGGGTGGCGGCGCTGAAAGGCGCCGGGTTGCGCATTCTGGCGTATACCGTCAATCAGCCGCAACGCGCGCGCTTGCTGCTGGACTGGGGCGTTGACTGCATTTGTACCGACCGGATAGATTTGATCGGCCCGGATTTCTGAATTGCAGAGCATTGAGGAATAACGGCGCCCGTTGAAACCCGCGACGACATTGCCCGCCGCCGCGCCACCGGAAGGAATGTGATGTCCGCCTTTATCGTTTCACTGTGGCACCAGATAGTGCTGTCTTTACCGTTATTTGTGTTGATCGTGCTGGGATACGGCCTGATTCGCTGGGGGAAATGGCCTGCAGGAGTCACCGACGGCCTGACCCGCTTCGTTTTCTCCCTCGCGCTGCCGGCCATGCTGTTCCGCATGATGTGCGATTTCTCGCAGCGGCCGGCGGTGGACGCCCGGCTGCTGATCGCCTTCTTCGGCAGCTGCCTGGTGGTGTTCGTCGTCGGCCGCATCGCCGCCCGCCGGCTGTTCGGCCTGGACGGCGTGTCAGGTTCGGTGTTCGCGCTGGGCGGCATTTTCTCCAATAACGTGATGCTCGGCCTGCCGATCGCCAGCGTCATGCTCGGTGAGGCGGCGATCCCGTCGGTGGCGCTGGTGCTGGTGTTCAACGGCCTGATCCTGTGGACGCTGGTGACCGTTTCCATCGAATGGGCGCGCAACGGTTCGCCGACGCTGCGCGGCTTCATCAAAACCGCCCGCAGCGTACTGACCAACCCGCTGATTATCGGCATCCTGTCCGGCACCCTGTTCAGCCTCACCGGGCTGCCGCTGCCGGCGTTCGTCGATCAGCCGGTCAGCATGCTCGGCCAGGTGGCGGCGCCGTTGTCGCTGGTGGTGCTCGGCATGGGGCTGGCGGAATATCGCATCGGCGAAGGCTGGCAGCTGAGCAGCGCCATCTGTTTCCTCAAGCTGCTTGTGCAGCCGCTGGTGGTTTGGCTGCTGGCCTGGATGATGGACCTGCCGCCGATGGAAACCCGCGTGGTGGTGCTGTTGGGATCGATGGCGGTGGGGGTGAACGTTTATCTGATGTCGCGTCAGTTCAACGTGCTCACCGGCCCGGCCGCCACCAGCCTGGTGATGTCCACCGCGCTGGCGGCGATCACCACCCCTTTAATCCTCACCGTTATGGGCGTGCGGGCGTAGCCGGCAACGGCGCCTGCGGCACCGCCGGCGCCGTGCGTTGGAACGGATCGCGCGGCTGATTGCCGTTTGGCAGCGGCTGGCCGCCGTTTGGCGTGGTTTTCAGCAGCCGCTGTTGGTGGTTGTCGAACTGCCGCTGTTGCTGCAGGCGGCGCTGGTCCAGCTGCTGATTGTTCAGCATGCGCTGCTGCTGCGCCTGCTGGCTGCGCTGGTTGAGCAACTGCTGCTGTGAGTCGAGCTCGGTGACGCCGTTGGCCGCGGCCGCCAGACCGGGCAGCAGCAGGCCGAACAGAATGTGATAAGTTTTCATGATATTTACCTCGCCTTTCCATTAAGCCTAATCCAAGGGTGAAAATTTGCCGACAGTTTGCATTTCGAGCAGACGTCAACCGCCTTTTCGTTACCCCGCGCCGCGCCTTCCGTTACAATCGCCCTTTCTGAATTTTTAGGGTGAACCCATCGTGCTGCTTCTGGTGATGACTACCATTCTGTGGGCGTTCTCTTTCAGCCTGATCGGCGAATATCTGGCGGGCCATGTCGATAGCTGGTTCTCGGTGCTGATGCGCATCGGGCTGGCGGCGCTGGTATTTCTGCCGTTCCTGCGCTGGCGCAACCTTCGGCCAAAGGTGATCCTGCTGTATATGCTGGTGGGCGCCTGCCAGCTCGGCATCATGTACCTGTTCAGCTTCCGCGCCTATCTGTACCTGACGGTGCCGGAGTTCCTGCTGTTCACCGTGCTGACCCCGCTGTACGTCACGCTGATTTACGATCTGCTCAGCGGCCGGCGCCTGCGCTGGGGCTATGTGTTCAGCGCGCTGCTGGCGGTGCTGGGGGCGGCTATCATCCGTTACCATCAGCTGAGCGAGCATTTCTGGTGGGGCCTGCTGCTGGTGCAGGCGGCGAACATCAGCTTCGCCATCGGCATGGTCGGCTATAAGCGCCTGATGGAGGTGCACCCGCTGCCGCAGCACACCGCGTTCTCCTGGTTCTACCTGGGGGCGTTGGCGGTGGCGGTGGTGGCCTGGTGCCTGTGGGGCAATCCGCAGCAGCTGCCGACCACCAACCTGCAATGGGGGTGCTGATCTGGTTGGGGGCGGTGGCTTCCGGGCTGGGTTACTTCATGTGGAACTACGGCGCGACCCAGGTGGATGCAGGCACGCTGGGCATCATGAATAACATGCATGTGCCGGCCGGGCTGTTGGTGAACCTGGCCATCTGGCAGCAGCAACCGCATTGGCCCAGCTTTATCATCGGCGGGGCGGTGATCGTCGCGTCGCTGTGGGTGCATCGCCGCTGGGTGGCGCCGAAGCAGGTCGGCTGAAGCGACGGGCCGCCCAAGCGCAGGCGGCCCGAAGCGTTATGGCTGCGAGCCCAGCCCTTTGACGCCGGCGCCGCCGGGGATGGGGCGCGCCGCGTCGCGCACGAACGGCAGATGGTCGCAGGCGTGCTGGCGCGCAGAGCGGATAAAGGCTTCCGTCACCGCCTGACGCTGCTCGCCGTCGCGCACCGCGGCATACAGGCGGCTCCACAGGCCGTCGCCCAGGGTTTTGGTGACCACCAGCCCCTGGCGCTCAAAGCTTTCCACCACCCAGTGCGGCAGCGCCGCAATCCCCATCCGCGCCGATACCATTTGAATCAGCAGCAACGTGTTATCCACGCTTTTCAGCGCCGGGCTGACGCCCGCCGGCTGCAGGAAATGCCGCCAGATGTCCAGCCGCTGGCGCTGCACCGGGTAAATCAGCAGCGTTTCATCGCTGAGATCTTCCGGCTCAATGTGCGGCTTGCTCGCCAGCGGATGGTCCGGCGCCAGCACCAACCGCACCTCAAAATCAAACATCGGCGAATAATGCAGGCCGCTGCGCGGCAAGATGTCCGAGGTCAGCACCAGATCCAGCTCGCCCTGCTGCAGCGCCGGCTGCGGATCGAAGGTTACGCCGGACTTGAAGTCCATCACCACCTGCGGGAAGCGGAGGCGGAAGTTGTCCAGCGCCGGCGTCAGCCACTGGATGCAGCTGTGGCATTCAATCGCGATGCGCAACGTAGCCTGGTGCGGTTCGTGGCAGGCCAGCAGCGCCTGCTGGATCTGCGGCAGCACCTGCTCCGCCAGCTGTAACAGGATCTCGCCCTGCGCGGTGAAGCGCAGCGGCTGGCTTTTGCGAACGAACAGCTTGAAGCCCAGGCGCTGCTCCAGATCGCTGAACTGATGCGACAGGGCAGATTGCGTCTGGTGAAGTTGGGCCGCCGCCGCCGCCAGCGAACCGGTGTTGCGCAGAGCCTGCAGCGTCCGTAAGTGTTTCAGTTCGATCATGAGAGTCCTTCACAGTGACAGTGAATAAATTGCGCTTGTGGTTAATACAGTACCTGCGGATTATGGATGTGTAAACATCTGGACGGCTAAATGGGGAATATGACGATGGCAATTTTAAATCACACGCTGGGTTTTCCGCGCGTTGGGCTACGACGTGAACTGAAAAAAGCTCAGGAAAGCTACTGGGCTGGCAACTCAACGCAGGAAGAACTGCTGGCGGTTGGCCGCGAGCTGCGCGCTCGCCATTGGCAACAGCAACAGCAGGCCGGAGTGGATTTGGTGCCGGTCGGCGATTTCGCTTGGTACGACCACGTGTTGACCACCAGCCTGCTGCTGGGCAACGTGCCGGCGCGTCATCAGAATGCGGACGGCGCTATCGATCTGGATACGCTGTTTCGCATCGGCCGCGGCCGCGCCCCGAGTGGCGAACCGGCGGCGGCGGCGGAAATGACCAAGTGGTTCAACACCAACTACCACTACATGGTGCCTGAGTTTCACCAGGGCCAGCAGTTCAAACTGGGCTGGACCCAGCTGCTGGACGAAGTTGACGAAGCGCTGGCGCTGGGCCACAAGATCAAGCCGGTGTTGCTGGGCCCGGTAACTTACCTGTGGCTGGGCAAAGTGAAGGGCGAGCAGTTCGACCGCCTGTCGCTGTTGAAGGACATTCTGCCCGTTTACCAACAGGTGCTGGCCGAGCTGGCCAGGCGCGGCGTCGAATGGGTGCAGATCGACGAACCGGCACTGGTGCTGGAGCTGCCGCAGGAATGGCTGGCCGCCTTCAAGCCGGCTTACGACGCGCTGCAGGGCCAGGCCAAGCTGCTGCTGACCACCTATTTCGACAGCGTCGGCCATAACCTCGAGACGGTCCGCGCCCTGCCGGTGCAGGGGCTGCACGTCGATCTGGTCGCCGGCCACGACGATATCGCCGCCTTGAACGACGCGCTGCCAAAAGAGTGGCTGCTGTCGCTGGGCGCGATCAACGGCCGCAACGTCTGGCGCGCCGATCTGAGCGACTGGTTCGAACGCCTGCAGCCGCTGGTGGGTAGCCGACCGCTGTGGATCGGCAGCTCTTGTTCGCTGCTGCACAGCCCGATCGACCTGAGCGTGGAAAGCCGCCTGGACGACGAAGTGAAGAGCTGGTTCGCCTTCGCGCTGCAGAAATGCGCCGAACTGGCGCTGCTGAGCTCGGCGCTGAATGCGCCGGGTGCGGCGAAACAGGCCGAACTGGACGCCTACAGCGCGCCAATCCGCGCCCGCCGCCAGTCCAGTCGGGTGCACAATGCGCAGGTGGAACAACGTCTGGCGGCGATCACCGCGCAGGACAGCGAGCGCCGGCGCCCTTACGCCGAGCGCGCCCAGGCGCAGCGTGAGCGCTTCCACCTGCCGGCCTGGCCGACCACCACCATCGGCTCGTTCCCGCAGACCACCGAGATCCGCAGCCTGCGCCTGGACTTCAAACAGGGGCGACTGGACGGCAACAACTACCGCACCAGCATCGGCGAACACATCAAACAGGCGATCGTCGAGCAGGAGCGCCTGGGGCTGGACGTGCTGGTGCACGGCGAAGCCGAGCGCAACGACATGGTGGAATACTTCGGCGAGAACCTCGACGGCTTCGTTTTCACCCAGAACGGCTGGGTGCAGAGCTACGGTTCCCGCTGCGTGAAGCCGCCGGTGATCATCGGCGACATCAGCCGCCCGGAAGCCATCACCGTCGAGTGGGCGAAATACGCCCAGTCGCTGACCGACAAACCGGTGAAAGGCATGCTGACCGGGCCGGTGACCATCCTGTGCTGGTCGTTCCCGCGTGAGGACGTGACCCGTGAAGTGATCGCCAGGCAGATCGCCCTGGCGCTGCGCGACGAAGTGGCAGACCTGGAGAAAGCCGGCATCGGCATCATCCAGATCGACGAGCCTGCGCTGCGCGAAGGCCTGCCGCTGCGCCAATCCGACTGGGCCGCTTACCTGAACTGGGCGGTGGACGCTTTCAAACTGAACGCCGCCGTGGCGCAGGATGATACCCAGATCCACACCCATATGTGTTACTGCGAGTTCAACGACATCATGGACTCCATCGCGGCGCTGGATGCCGACGTGATCACCATCGAAACCTCGCGTTCCGATATGGATCTGCTGGAAGCCTTCAAGGAGTTCGAATACCCGAATGAAATCGGCCCGGGCGTGTACGACATCCACTCGCCGAACGTGCCGAGCGTGGAATGGATCGAAGCGCTGCTGCGCAAAGCCGCGCAGAACATCCCGGCGGAGCGCCTGTGGGTAAACCCGGACTGCGGCCTGAAAACCCGCGGCTGGCCGGAAACCCGGCAGTCGTTGGCCAACATGGTGCTGGCGGCGCAGCGCCTGCGCGAGCAACGAGCCTGATCGCGGCGCGGCGGTCGGGCATCGGGGCCGCCGTGCATTGAGGTTCTGGTGTGATGATATTGGGCGCCCAGGCGCCCCTTTTTATGTCTGCAGACGGCCGCCGCAGCCGCCGAGGAGGGGATTACTCGACGCCGGCCACGCCGTGCTGCGCGAACCAGTCCAGCATGCGTCGCCAGCCGTCTGCCGCCGCTTCGGCGTTATAACTCGGACGATAATCGGCGTTGAAGGCGTGCCCTGCCTCGGGGTAGACCACGATTTCCGCCTCGGCGTTGGCGGCGCGGATCGCCTGACGCATGGTTTCCACTGTCTCCTGCGGAATGCTGCCGTCCTGCCCGCCATACAGCCCCAGCACCGGCGCCGACAGCTGGGTCGCAACGTCCACCGGCTGCTTCGGCGAATTCAGCGTTTTTTCACCCACCAGCTTGCCGTACCAGGCGACCGCGGCTTTCAGCTGCGGGTTGTGCGCGGCGTACAGCCAGGTGATGCGGCCGCCCCAGCAGAAGCCGGTTATCGCCAGTTTGCCGGCGTCGCCGCCGTGGCGCGTTGCCCAGTGGGCGGCATGGTCCAGATCCGACAGCACCTGGCGGTCCGGCACCTTGGTCACCAACTGCTGGAACAGCTCGCCGATGTCGCTGTAGTCGTTGGCGTCGCCCTGGCGGAAGTAGAGTTCCGGCGCTATTGCCAGATAACCCTGCTTGGCCAGGCGGCGGCACAGATCCTGAATATGTTCGTGCACGCCGAAGATTTCCTGCACCACCAGCACCACCGGGAAGGGGCCACCGTGGTCGGCGGGTTTGGCGATGTAGGCCGGCAGTTCATCGCCCTGGGAGGGGATGGTGGTTTGCCCGGCGTGAATGCCCTGTTCGTCGGTGAGAATAGCGGAGGCGGCCAACGGTGCGGCGGCCGGGGCGAATCCCCCCGCGGCCTGTTGTAATGTCATCACGTGGTCGGTTTTCATTGCGGTCTCCGTGCAATAGAAAAAAACGCTGAGATTAACTATAGGAAAGATTACCCGTTATTGGCATCGAGTGGAGCACTTTCGGCCAAGTCGGTAAAAAACGGCTAATTATCTGGCTTTACGGCATTTTTAAGCCCTTTTTATCATGCTATTGCGCATTTTGGCCCCTGTAAGTGCCATAAGGTGCGTTAGGCGCCTTTTTTGTCGCTAAGTCACCGATAGAATGCGGTTATTCCCTTCCTGCGGCCAAAGGATTTCGGCAGGCGGGCGGCCGCCTCGGTGGGGCAGCGCGCAGGACAGCGGCGAAGTGGGTTCGTCGGCTAGGCTGGTGGTGTTTATCGTTGGGGCGTTAACCTGATTTTTGTGATAAAAATCACAATTATTATGTAGTTTGATTTCTGTTTCTTTGCTCATGGTGATTGCCGTCACGAAATTGACCGGCAGTTTTCAGTAGAGTGCTTTTTTGTTCCTCCCAATAAACATGATCCATGAGGAGTCTCGTATGTCTCAATCTGACGTTTTTCATCTCGGCCTCACCAAAAGTGATTTACAAGGGGCTCAGCTTGCCATCGTGCCGGGCGATCCGCAGCGCGTAGAGAAAATTGCCAAGCTGATGGAAAATCCGGTGCATCTGGCCTCCCATCGTGAATTCACCACCTGGCGCGCGGAGCTGGACGGCAAGGCGGTGATCGTCTGCTCTACCGGCATCGGCGGCCCATCCACCTCGATTGCGGTGGAAGAGCTGGCGCAGCTGGGCATTCGCACCTTCCTGCGCATCGGCACCACCGGCGCCATTCAGTCCGACATCAACGTCGGCGATGTGCTGGTCACCACCGCGGCGGTGCGTCTTGACGGCGCGAGCCTGCACTTCGCGCCGATGGAGTTCCCGGCGGTCGCGGACTTTGCCTGCACCACCGCGCTGGTGGAAGCGGCCAAAGCCAGCGGCGCCACTACCCATATTGGCGTGACCGCGTCTTCCGATACCTTCTACCCGGGCCAGGAGCGCTACGACACTTACTCCGGCCGCGTGGTCAGCCGTTTCAAAGGCTCGATGGAAGAATGGCAGGCGATGGGCGTGATGAACTATGAAATGGAATCCGCCACCCTGCTGACCATGTGCGCCAGCCAGGGCCTGCGCGCCGGTATGGTCGCCGGGGTGATCGTCAACCGTACCCAGCAAGAGATCCCGAACGCGGAAACCATGAAAAACACCGAAAGCAAAGCGGTGCAGATCGTGGTGGACGCCGCGCGCCGCCTGCTGTAATCCCCTGTTGTTCAACGGGTCGCTCTGCGGCCCGTTTTTCCATTCGCGGTTAATCTGTTACGGTTATAGCCATCGGCGTCACGCCGACGGCCGCAGCGTTATTGCATGTTGGCCGCCGCCGCAGCGCGTTGTCAAACCATAACAATGAGGACGTTTATGACCGCCCAAATCCTGCTTCACCCTTCGCTTGCGCCGCTCGACGGCGGTATCAACTTTCGCGATTTTGGCGGCAACGGCGTGGCCGATGGGCGCCGCATCAAACGCGGCCTGCTGTTCCGTTCCGGCTCGCTCGAGCGGCTGACGGAGAAAGACTGCGAGTTTCTGGCCGGCGTGCCGGTGCGATCGGTGCTGGACTACCGCGACGCCGACGAGGTGCAGGCCAAGCCGGATATCCTGTGGCGCGGCGCCGATTATCACCACGTGCCGGCCAACCCGCTGAGCAACGAGGTCAACGCCAACCTGGAAAAGCTCACCAGCGAAACGCTGGCCGGCTTTGACGCCCGGGCGTTCATGCTGGAGCTGTATCGCCGCCTGCCGTTCGGCAATGCGGCCTACAAGCGGCTGGCGCAGCTGCTGAGCAACCCCGGCGACGGCGCGATTGTGCAGCACTGCGCGGTGGGTAAAGACCGCACCGGGATAGGTTCGGCGCTGGTGTTGTTTGCGCTGGGCGCCGACGAAGCGACGGTGACCGAAGATTACCTGCTGACCGAAACCACGCTGGCGACCTTTCGCGAGCAGATGTTGGATCAGCTGTCGATCCGCTTGAACGCGGCCGCGCTCGGGCAGTTCGCCTACGTGCTGAGCGCGCGCGAAGAGTTTCTGATGACCGCCCTGAGCTGCATCCGCGAACAATACGGCTCTACCGATCGCTGGCTGGAGGCGGAGTACGGTCTGGGGGCGGCCCAGCGCGAAACGCTGCAGGCGTTTTACCTCGAGTAAACCGCCTGATGTTTAGCCGGGGTTTAACTCGTTCCGGCTGACATTGCGTATCCTTGGCGGTGGAATATCGCGTATCAGGAGCCCCGTATTGAGCCTCAATGACGTTATCAACTGGGTCAGCGACGTCGTGCGTCAGCACGAGGGCTGGGCCCTTCCCATTATCTTCTTCCTGGCGTTCGGCGAGTCGCTGGCGTTTTTGTCGCTGCTGCTGCCGGCCACGGTGATCCTGCTGGCGCTGGGCGCGTTGATCGGCGAAAGCGGCATCGCGTTTTGGCCGATCTGGGCCGCCGCCGCCGCCGGCGCCTTCTTCGGCGACTGGATCTCCTATTGGATCGGCTATCACTATCAGGACCGGGTGGCGCACATGTGGCCGCTGTCGCGCAATCCGCAGTTATTGACGCGCGGCCATGCGTTTTTTGAGCGCTGGGGCGTAGTGGGCATTTTCATCGGCCGCTTCTTCGGCCCGCTGCGCGCCGTGGTGCCGCTGGTGGGGGCATATGCGGCATGCCGCAGCGCTATTTCCAACTGGCGAACATCACTTCGGCGATGATTTGGGCGTTTGGCATTCTGGCGCCCGGGGCGTTCGGCATCAAGTGGTTAAGCCAATGGTTGGGCTGACTTTCGCCTGAGTTGCGCGCCGGCGCGCAATATTGCCCGCAGCGTGCAAAATCAGGCTGGACATCCATACAGCATCCCCTTAACGTGACGGGCAACGGGCGAGTGAAACGCCGGAACGGCAAGGCGCAACAGGAGGCAGGGTGGATACCAGTCTGGTTTACGGTATGGGTGGGGTGGTTATCGGCATGCTGCTGGGGTGGCTGATCGCCAGCCTGCGGGCGCAGCAGGCCGGCGCGCAGCATGAAACCGAGCTGCGCTTGCTGGAGCAATCGCTGCTGCAGGCGCAACAGGAAGCGACGGCCCGGCAGGAGACGCTGCAGCGCCAGGAACAACAGATGCGCCAGAGCGATCTGGAGCTGCGCAATTTGCACAGCCAGCTGGCGGCCGGGCACGAAAAGCTGCAACAGCTCAATCACTGGCGCAACGAGTGCGAACTGCTCAATCAGGAGCTGCGCGCCCAGCGCGAGGTCAACGGCGTGCAGGAAGCCGAACTGCGCGAGGTCACCATCCGTCTGGAGGAGACCCGCATGGCGGCGGAAGAAAAGCAGCGCCTGCTGATCAACAGCGAACAGCGCCTCACCACGCAGTTCGAAAACCTGGCCAACCGCATTTTCGAACACAGCGGGCGCAAGGTGGATGAACAGAACCGGCAGAGCCTGGATCGCCTGTTGCTGCCGCTGCGCGAACAGCTGGACGGCTTCCACCGCCAGGTGCAGGACAGCTTTGGCCAGGAAGCACGCGAGCGCCATACGTTGACGCACGAAATCCGTAATCTGCAGCAGCTCAATGCGCAGATGGCGCGCGAAGCCATCAACCTCACCAAGGCGCTGAAGGGGGACAATAAAACCCAGGGCAACTGGGGCGAGGTGGTGCTTAGCCGGGTGCTGGAGGCCTCCGGCCTGCGCGAAGGCCACGAGTATGAAACCCAGGTCAACGTACGGGTGGACCACCAGAGCCGCATGCAGCCAGACGTCATCGTCCGGCTGCCGCAGGGCAAGGACGTGGTGATCGACGCCAAGATGTCGTTGATCGCCTACGAACGCTATTTCAACGGGGAAGACGAGGCGGAGCGCGAAGCGGCGCTGAATGAGCATATCGCCTCGCTGCGCGGCCATATCCGGCTGCTGGGGCGCAAGGACTACCAGCAGTTGCCCGGCCTGCGTTCGCTGGATTACGTGCTGATGTTCATTCCGGTCGAGCCGGCCTTCCTGTTGGCGATCGACCGCGAGCCCGAATTGATCAGCGAGGCGCTCAAGCACAACATTATGCTGGTCAGCCCCACCACGCTGCTGGTGGCGCTGCGCACCATCACCAACCTGTGGCGCTACGAACATCAGAGCCAAAATGCCCAGCGCATCGCCGACCGGGCGGCGAAGCTGTACGACAAGATGCGGCTGTTCGTGGACGACATGTCCGCGCTGGGGCAAAGCCTGGATAAAGCGCAGGGCAGTTATCGCCAGGCGATGAACAAACTGAGCGAAGGCCGTGGTAATCTTATCGGCCAGACCGAGGGCTTCCGCGCGCTGGGGGTTGAAGTGAAGCGACCTATCAACCCGCTGCTGGCGCAGCAGGCCGGCGCGCAGCAAGATGAAGCCGATGCGGCGGCGGACGACGACGAGGCCGCCGCAGTGCCGCAGGCGGAAGATGACAATCCCGCCGAAGAACCAGGCTCCGTTTCGCATGGCTGAACGCCGCGGCGAGGTGGGGTATTCCTTGGGGTTCTGGTACACTCAACCCCACAAAATTGACTGAATAGCAGGCAGGACAATGGCAGAACAACCGCAGGAAACCACCGATTTCGGTTTTCGCACCGTCGCTAGAGACGAAAAACAGGCCATGGTGGCGGACGTTTTTCATTCGGTAGCGGCCAAGTATGACGTGATGAACGACCTGATGTCGTTCGGCATCCACCGTATCTGGAAGCGTTTCACCATTGACTGCAGCGGCGTGCGCCGCGGGCAGCGGGTGCTGGATCTGGCCGGTGGCACCGGCGACCTGGCTGCCAAGTTCTCCCGCATGGTCGGTGAGCAGGGGCAGGTGGTGCTGGCGGACATCAACGATTCGATGCTGAAGATGGGGCGCGAAAAGCTGCGCGATCGCGGCATCGTCGGCAACATCAACTATGTGCAGGCCAATGCCGAAGCATTGCCGTTCCCCGACAACTACTTCGACTGCATCACCATCTCTTTCGGCCTGCGCAACGTGACCGACAAGGACAAGGCGCTGCGTTCGATGTTCCGCGTGCTGAAGCCGGGCGGCCGCCTGCTGGTGCTGGAGTTCTCCAAGCCGCTGCTGGCGCCGCTGAGCAAGGCCTACGACGCTTATTCTTTCCACGTGCTGCCAAAAATCGGCGAGCTGGTGGTGAAGGATCCGGACAGCTACCGCTATCTGGCCGAGTCGATCCGCATGCACCCCGATCAGGAAACCCTGAAGGGCATGATGGGCAACGCCGGCTTCGATAACGTGACCTATTTCAACCTGACCGGCGGCATTGTGGCGCTGCATCGGGGCTTCAAGTTCTGATATGAATATGCCGATGCTGTTTACCCCGCTATTGACCGGGGCGCTGGAAACCTCGCTGAACAGCCTGCTGTTTCGCGACCGCAGCATGAAAGCCGCCCGGCAGCGCCTGGCGGGCAAGGTGCTGCGTATCGAACTGGAAGAGCTGGCCTCGCCGCTGGTGCTGGTGTTCAGCGAGCTGCGGGTCGACGTGCTGGGGCAGTCCGAAGACGACGCCGACTGCAAGGTGCGCAGCCGCATTCCGGCGCTGCTCAAGCTGCGCGATCGCCAACAGTTGCCAGTGCTGATGCGCAGCGGCGAGCTGACGGTGGAAGGCGACATCCAGGTGGTGCAACAGCTGGTCGGGCTGTTGGATCTGGCGGAATGGGATCCGGCCGAATGGCTGGCGCCTTATATCGGCGATATCGCCGCGCAGGGCATTACCCAGGCGCTGGGCAAAGGCGCCGGCCTGCTGAAGGCCGGTGTGCAGCGTCGGCAACAAGATGTGGCGGAAACCCTGACCGAAGAATGGCGCCTGGCGCCGGGGCCGCTGGAAGTGGTGTGGTTCAACGAGGAAGTTGACGCCGTCACCCGCAGCGCGCAAGCGCTGCTCGCCCGCATGGACAAGTTGGAGGGCAAGCGATGACCCCTGGCGAACTGCGCCGCCTGTATTTGATCGTCCGCGTTTTTCTCAGCTATGGTCTGGATGAACTGATCCCTAAAATGCGGCTGACCCTGCCGCTGCGCTTTGGCCGCCGGCTGCTGTTCTGGATGCCGAATCGCCACAAGGATAAACCCCTGGGCGAGCGTTTGCGGCTGGCGCTGCAGGAGCTGGGCCCGGTGTGGATCAAATTCGGTCAGATGATGTCGACCCGCCGTGACCTGTTCCCGCCGCACATCGCCGATCAGCTGACGCTGCTGCAGGACCGGGTAGCGCCCTTTGACGGCGCGCTGGCGCGCAAGCATATAGAACAGGCGATGGGCGGCCCGCTGGAGACCTGGTTTGACGATTTTGACCAGCAGGCGCTGGCGTCGGCCTCCATTGCGCAGGTGCATACCGCCCGGCTGAAAACCACCGGCCAGGAAGTGGTGCTGAAAGTGATTCGACCGGATATCGGGCCGATCATCAAGGCCGACGTTCGCCTGATGTACCGGCTGGCCGGCTGGGTGCCGATGCTGATGCCGGACGGCCGCCGGCTGCGCCCGCGCGAAGTGGTGCGCGAGTACGAAAAGACCCTGCTGGACGAACTGAACCTGCTGCGCGAAGCGGCCAACGCCATTCAGCTGCGCCGCAATTTTGAAGGCAGCCCGATGCTGTACGTGCCCGAAGTCTACTCCGATTACTGCCGCGAAAGCGTGCTGGTGATGGAGCGGATTTACGGCATTCCGGTATCGGACATCGCCACGCTGGAACAGCAGGGCACCAACATGAAACTGCTGGCGGAGCGCGGCGTACAGGTGTTCTTTACCCAGGTATTCCGCGACAGCTTCTTCCATGCGGACATGCATCCCGGTAATATTTTCGTCAGCTACGAACACCCGGAAGATCCCTGCTATATCGGCATCGACTGCGGCATCGTCGGCTCGTTGAACAAGGACGACAAGCGTTATCTGGCGGAAAACTTCATCGCCTTCTTCAACCGCGATTATCGCAAGGTGGCAGAGCTGCACGTCGACTCCGGCTGGGTGCCGCGCGACACCAACGTAGAAGATTTCGAATTCGCCATCCGCACCGTTTGCGAGCCGATTTTCGAGAAGCCGCTGGCGGAGATCTCGTTCGGCAACGTGCTGCTGAACCTGTTCAATACGGCGCGCCGTTTCAATATGGAAGTGCAGCCGCAACTGGTGTTATTGCAGAAGACCTTGCTGTATGTTGAAGGTCTGGGCCGCCAGCTCTACCCGCAGTTGGATCTGTGGACCACCGCCAAGCCGTTCCTCGAGAGCTGGCTGCGCGATCAGGTCGGCATTCCGGCGGTAATACGCGCGCTGAAAGAAAAGGCGCCGTTCTGGGCGGAGAAGCTGCCCGAGCTGCCTGAATTGTTTTACGACAGCCTGCAGCAACATAAACTGCTGCAACAAAGCGTTGATAAGCTGACCAACCAAATGCAGGCCCAGCGGGTTCGCCAAGGGCAATCGCGTTATCTGTTCGGCGTTGGCGCTACACTGTTAGTAAGCGGTACGTTGCTGCTGCTGGGCCAGGTCGAGGTATTCCCCGCCTGGATGATGGCCGCCGGCATCGTATGCTGGGTGATTGGCTGGAAGCGAACCACCTGAATTGACTCGATACTCTGGTAAAGTCTGCCCTATAATGCGGTTGGCTTTGAAATACCCTTTTAAAATTAGAGGTAATTGGAATGGGCGGTATTAGTATTACGCAATTGTTGATCATCGCAGTGATCGTGGTGCTGCTGTTCGGCACCAAAAAGCTCCGCACGCTGGGCTCCGATCTCGGTGCATCAATCAAGGGTTTCAAAAAGGCGATCGGCGACGAAACTCCACCGCCGACCAATACGGCTGAGAAAAGCAGCCTGGACGACGCTGACTTCACGGCCAAGCCTATTACCGATAAGCAGCCGGAAGTGAAAACCGAAGAGTCGAAGAACAAAGAGCAGGTATAAACCGTGTTTGACATTGGGTTTAGTGAGCTGCTGTTGGTGCTGGTTATCGGCCTGGTCGTTCTCGGGCCGGAACGGTTGCCGGTAGCGGTCAGAACCGTTTCGGGCTGGATCCGCGCGCTGCGCTCGCTGGCGGCTTCGGTGCAGCACGAGCTTTCTCAGGAGCTGAAGCTGCAGGAGCTGCAGGACAGCCTGAAAAAAGCCGAGAAGGCCGGTTTGCAGAATTTGACGCCGGAACTGAAGGCGTCAATGGATGAATTGAAAGACGCCGCGGAGTCGCTGAAGCGCACCTATCAGGGCGAAAAGGACGAACTGGCGCATACCATCCATAACCCGCTGGCCACTGACCCGGAAGCCATTCACGACGACGGCGTGACGCCGGCGGAAGCGCCCGTCGTCGCGCAGCCGGTCAAAAAGCCGGTTGCCGTTGAAGCGGCGGCCGAACCTGTTGCGGATAAAACCCCAGCGTCTCACCAACCTAGTGGCGATCGTTAAAACATGGCTGTTGAAGATACCCAACCCCTTATCAGTCATCTGATAGAACTGCGTAAGCGGCTGTTAAACTCGATCATCAGCGTACTGGCGATCTTTCTGGCGTTAGTCTATTTCGCCAACGACATTTATCAGCTGGTGTCCGCGCCGTTGATCAAGCAGCTGCCGGCGGGCGCGAGCATGATCGCCACCGACGTGGCGTCACCGTTCTTTACCCCGATCAAACTGACCATGATCGTCTCGGTGTTCGTTTCGGCGCCGGTGATCCTGTATCAGGTTTGGGCCTTTATCGCGCCGGCGCTGTATAAGCATGAACGCCGGTTGATGATGCCGCTGCTGGTTTCCAGCAGCCTGCTGTTTTATCTCGGCATGGCCTTCGCTTACTTCATCGTGTTCCCGCTGGCCTTCGGTTTCTTCGCCAAGACTGCGCCGGCAGGGGTGATGATCGCCACCGACATCAATAACTACCTCGACTTCGTCATGGCGCTGTTTATGGCGTTCGGCGTGGCCTTCGAAGTGCCGGTCGCCATCATTCTGCTGTGCTGGAGCGGGGTCACGTCGCCGGAAGATCTGAAGAAAAAACGGCCTTACGTTTTGGTCGGCGCCTTTGTGGTCGGTATGTTGCTGACGCCGCCGGACGTATTTTCGCAAACCCTGCTGGCGATACCCATGTATCTGCTGTTTGAAGTGGGGGTGTTCTTCGCCCGCTTCTATACCGGCAAACGTCGTCCGCAGCCGGAAGAAGAAGACGAGGGTGAAGACCCCCCGGCCGCGTAGTCCGTATTGTGTTTCCGAGCCGCCCGCTGGGCGGCTTTTGCTTTGGGAAAAACCATGTTTGATATCGGCGTGAACCTCACCAGCCCCCAGTTCGCCAAAGACCGCCGGCAGGTGGTGGAGCGCGCGCGCGCCGCCGGGGTGACCGGGCTGCTAATCACCGGCACCGATCTGCAGGAGAGTCGCGAGGCCAGTGAATTGGCTCAGCAGGATGCCGGCTATTGCTGGTCGACCGCCGGCGTGCATCCGCATTACGCCAGCGGCTGGGATGCGCAGAGCGCCGAGCAGATCCATGCGCTGGCCACGCGTTCCGAAGTGGCGGCGATCGGCGAGTGCGGGCTGGATTTCAACCGCAATTTCTCTACGCCGGAGCAGCAGGAGGCGGCATTCAGCGCCCAGTTGGCGCTGGCGGCGGAACTGGCGATGCCGGTTTTTCTGCATTGTCGCGACGCACACGCACGTTTTGCCGCGCTGCTGGCGCCCTGGTTGGATAAACTGCCCGCGGCCGTGGTGCACTGTTTTACCGGCACCGCCGAAGAATTAGACCGCTGCCTGTCGCTGGGCCTGTCGATCGGGATCACCGGTTGGGTATGCGACGAGCGGCGCGGCCTGGAGCTGCGCGCCTTGCTGCCGCGGATCCCGGCGGAGCGTTTATTGCTGGAAACCGACGCCCCCTATCTGTTGCCCCGGGATTTACACCCTAAACCTGCATCTCGCCGCAACGAACCCGGTTTTCTGCCCCATATCGTTCGTCAGGTGGCCGCCTGGCGCCAGGAAGATCCTGAATGGCTGGGGCAAAAAACCGATGAGAACGCCCGCCGGCTATTCCGGCTGGTTTGAGTTAGGAGAAAACTATGAGCTATGCATTTCCGGGCACCTTCCCTGGTCGCCGTATGCGCCGCGTGCGCCGTCATGACTTCAGTCGCCGTCTGGTCGCCGAGAACCAGCTGACGGTCAACGACCTGATCTATCCGGTATTTGTCATGGAAGGCAGCAACCGCCAGGAAGAGGTTTCATCGATGCCCGGCGTATCGCGCATGACTATCGATCTGTTGATCAAGGAAGCGGAAGCCATCGCCAAGCTCGGCGTGCCGGTGATCTCCCTGTTCCCGGTCATCGAGTCGGGCCTGAAATCGCTGCATGCGGAAGAGGCTTATAATCCGGACGGTCTGGTGCAGCGCACGGTGCGCGCGCTGAAGGACGCGGTGCCGGAGCTGGGCATTCTGACCGACGTCGCGCTCGACCCTTACACCACCCACGGGCAGGATGGGGTGATCGATGAACAAGGCTATGTGATTAACGACGTCACCAAAGAGATTCTGGTGCGCCAGGCGCTGTCCCATGCCGAAGCCGGGGCGGAAATCGTGGCGCCAAGCGACATGATGGATGGCCGCATCGGTGCGATACGCGATCGCCTGGAGCTGCAAGGCCTGGTGAATACCCAAATCATGGCCTATTCCGCCAAATATGCCTCTTGTTACTACGGCCCGTTCCGCGATGCGCTGGGTTCCACCGGCAACCTGAAGGGCGGCAACAAGAAGACCTACCAGATGGATCCGGCCAACAGCGACGAAGCGCTGCAAGAGATTGCGCAGGATCTGCAGGAAGGCGCGGACATGGTGATGGTGAAGCCGGGCATGCCGTATCTGGACGTGGTGCGCCGGGTGAAAGACACCTTTGGCGTGCCGACCTTCGCTTACCAGGTGTCCGGCGAATATGCCATGCACATGGCGGCGATCCAGAATGGCTGGCTGCAGGAACGGCCTGCGGTGATGGAATCCCTGATGTGCTTCAAACGCGCCGGCGCCGATGGCGTGCTGACTTACTTCGCCAAGCGGGTCGCCCAGTGGCTGCATGATGAGGCGATGCAGCGCTAAGCGCTGACCGCATAAAAACGAAGGGCGCCCGCGGGCGCCTTTCTGCATTACAGCTTCTGGAACTGCCGATTGTCCAGACTTTGGCTGACCTGCTTGTTGATCAGGTTCAGCAACAGCATCGAGCGCGCTTCGCCGTCCGGTTCGGTATAAATGGCCTGCAGCCCCTCGAATACGCCGTCGACGATCAGCACGGTGTCCCCCGGCTGCGGCGTTTCCGGATCGACGTAAGCCTCGCTGGCGTGCGTTTGCAGCTCTTCGATCACCTTGTGCGGAATGGTGGTCGGCAGCGAGCCGAAGCGCACGAAGTGGCTGACGCCCCGGGTGGCGCTGATGGTGGTGGTGTGAATGCGCTCCGGGTCGAACTGCACGAACAGGTAGTTGGGGAACAGGGGTTCGCTGACCGCGATGCGTTTGCCGCGCACGATTTTTTCCAGCGTGATGATCGGGCTGAGGCAGTTCACTTCCTGCCGTTCCAGATGTTCCTGCGCCCGTAACAGCTGGCCGCGTTTGCAATAGAGTAAGTACCAGGATTCCATAATTTCACATGCCTTTCTGCCAGCCGGTAAGCATATCAAAAGCTATTACGGATACATAGTGATGCAGGTTTCAGCTTGTAACCGGCGCTATCTCCATGAATAGTTGGCTATTAGCGGAGGGTCACACACTTGTCTGCACGGCTCGGGTATAACAGAGGGCTAAAAATTTGTTACCGTCACAGTATGGCAAGGCCCGGCGCCGCCAGATGTGACGCTATTCATCGTTTTTGATTTGGGGGAGAGATGGAGTTATTTCTGTTGAGCAACGGCAAGCTGCCTGACGAAGCCGAACTGCTGGGGTACGCCAAGAGCCGGCTGCTGGCGATGATTGAGCGCCGCGGCGTTAAATTCGCGGTATTTATCCCTTACGCGATGCTCCGCAATGACTATGACCAGCGCGCGCAGGAGCTGGCGCAGACCCTGGGCATCGAGGTCGCCAGCATTCATCACGCGGCCTCCCCGGCGGCGGCGATCGCCGAAGCGGAATGTATTTTGGTCAGCGGCGGCAATACCTGGATGCTGAACCAGATGCTGCATGAGCAGGGGCTGATCGTGCCTATCCAGCGTGCGGTGCGCGAGCGCGGCGTGCCCTACGTCGGCTGGAGCGCCGGCTGCAACGTGGCGACGCCGAGCATCCGCACCACCAATGACATGCCGGTGCGCTGCAGCGTGGTGTTGCCGGCGCTGGGGCTGTTCCCGGTGCAGATTAACCCGCACTATATCGACGCCCATATCAGCGGTCATATGGGGGAAACCCGCGACGAGCGCCTGGCGGAGTTCTGCGTGGTCAATCCGAGCGAATCGGTGGTGGCGCTGCGCGAAGGCAGCCTGCTGCACGTCGAGGGCGATGAACTGAGTTATTTCAGCGCCAGGCAGCAGGGGTTCAAGGTATTCCGCCACGGCGAAGAGACCCGCGAGTATCAGGATACGCGGGCTTTGGCCGCGCTGGTGCCCTTCATCTGCCGCTGAGGGTCGCCCGGTATTGGGCGGCGTTTAACAAAATTGCAGCAACAAGCGTGAAGAGGGCTTATAATGCCCTCCTCACTGGCCGTTATAATGATCAGCATGAAATACCGTGACTTACGCGATTTCCTCTCGTTGCTGGAAAAGAGAGGGGAACTAAAACGCATCAGCCAGCCGATTGATCCCTATCTGGAAATGACAGAAATTGCCGATCGCACCCTGCGTGCGGGCGGCCCGGCGCTGCTGTTTGAAAAACCGAAAGGGTACGACATGCCGGTGCTGTGCAACCTGTTCGGCACCGCCAACCGCGTGGCGATGGGCATGGGCCAGGAGGATGTCAGCGCGCTGCGCGAAGTGGGCAAGCTGCTGGCGTTCCTCAAAGAACCCGAGCCGCCGAAGGGGTTCCGCGATCTGTTCGACAAGGTGCCGAAGTTCAAGCAGGTGCTGAACATGCCGACCAAGGTGCTGGGTTCCGCGCCTTGCCAGGAGCAGGTGTGGCAGGGCGACGACGTCGATCTGAGCCGTATTCCGGTGATGCACTGCTGGCCGGAAGACGCCGCGCCGCTGATCACCTGGGGGCTGACGGTCACCCGCGGGCCGCATAAAGAGCGGCAGAACCTGGGCATCTACCGCCAGCAGGTGCTGGGCAGGAATAAAGTGATCATGCGCTGGCTGTCGCACCGCGGCGGCGCGCTGGATTACCAGGAATGGTGCCAGGCGCATCCCGGTGAGCGTTTCCCGGTCGCGGTGGCGCTGGGCGCCGACCCCGCTACGATCCTCGGCGCGGTGACGCCGGTGCCGGACACCCTTTCCGAGTACGCCTTCGCCGGGCTGCTGCGCGGCAACAAAACCGAAGTGGTCAAGTGCCTGTCCAACGATCTTGAAGTGCCGGCCAGCGCGGAAATCGTGCTGGAAGGTTACATCGAGCCGGGGGAAATGGCGCCGGAAGGCCCGTATGGCGATCACACCGGGTATTACAACGAGATAGACAGTTTCCCGGTGTTCACCGTGACTCACATCACCCAGCGCCGCAATGCGATTTATCACTCCACCTATACCGGCCGTCCACCGGACGAACCGGCGATTTTGGGCGTGGCGCTGAACGAAGTGTTTGTGCCGATCCTGCAAAAGCAATTCCCGGAAATTGTTGATTTTTACCTGCCGCCGGAAGGCTGTTCGTACCGTCTGGCGGTAGTGACCATCAAAAAACAGTATGCCGGCCACGCCAAGCGCGTGATGATGGGCGTCTGGTCGTTCCTGCGTCAGTTTATGTACACCAAATTTGTTATCGTCTGTGACGATGACGTCAACGCGCGCGACTGGAATGACGTGATCTGGGCGATAACCACCCGAATGGATCCGGCAAGGGATACCGTTTTGGTGGAGAATACGCCGATCGACTATTTGGACTTCGCCTCGCCGGTTTCCGGACTGGGTTCGAAGATGGGGCTGGACGCCACCAATAAATGGCCGGGTGAAACCGAGCGCGAATGGGGCCGTCCGATTCAGATGGATGAAAAGGTGCGTGCGCGCGTCGACGAAATCTGGGATGAGCTCGCAATCTTCAGTGACAGGGAACCGACGCTTTAACGTCAGGCTCTGTTCTCAGTTTTGCATTGATGACCCGACAGAGGGAACGCATGACAATATTGAGCTGTAAAGTGACCTCGGTAGAGGCCATTACCGATACGGTTTATCGGGTACGTTTGGTGCCTGAGGCGCCGTTTTCGTTCAAGGCAGGGCAATACCTGATGGTAGTGATGGATGAGCGCGACAAGCGCCCGTTCTCTCTGGCGTCAACGCCGACGCAACAGGAATACATCGAGCTGCACATCGGCGCTTCGGAACTGAATCTGTACGCCATGGCGGTGATGGATCGCATTCTGAAAGAGCAGGCGATCACCGTCGATATTCCGCACGGCGACGCCTGGCTGCGCGAAGAGGGCAGCCGCCCGCTGGTGTTGATCGCCGGCGGTACCGGGTTCTCCTATGCGCGTTCGATTTTGCTGACCGCGCTGGCGCAGCAGCCGGATCGCGATATTTCGATCTACTGGGGCGGGCGCGAGCTGAAGCACCTGTACGATCTGAGCGAGCTGGAAGCGCTGTCGCTGCAGCACCCGAACCTGAAGGTGATCCCGGTAGTGGAACAGCCGGAAGACGAATGGCGCGGCCGCAGCGGCACCGTGCTCAGCGCGGTGCTGCAGGATTTCGGCACCCTGGCGGAGCACGATATCTACATCGCCGGCCGTTTCGAAATGGCGAAAATCGCCCGCGAACGTTTCTGCGCCGAACGCGGCGCGCAGGAAGCGCATATGTTTGGCGACGCTTTCTCGTTTATCTGACCGGCGAGAGGCGCAATAACAACGGGGTGGCCAGTGGTCGCCCCGTTTTTATTGGGGCGTCGGCGAATGGCGGGCATAAAAAAACCCGCCCCTGACAGGCGGGAAGTACGGCAACTAAACTTGGCGGGACGCCGCGGTTTTAAGCGGTGACGCGGTCATCCCAAGATAGACACGGCTAAACGCGTTCAAAGACGGTGGCGATCCCCTGGCCCAGGCCGATGCACATGGTCGCCAGGCCGAACTGCACGTCGCGGCGCTCCATGTTGTTCAGCAGGGTGGTCGAAATGCGCGAACCGGAGCAGCCCAGCGGGTGGCCGAGGGCGATGGCGCCGCCGTTCAGGTTGACCTTGTCGTCGAGGCTGTCCAGCAGCCCCAAATCCTTGATGCAGGGCAGCGACTGGGCGGCAAAGGCTTCGTTCAGTTCGAACAGATCGATATCCTGCACGCTCAGACCGGCGCGCTTCAGCGCCAACCGGCTGGCCGGCACCGGGCCGTAACCCATGATGGACGGATCGCAGCCCACCACCGCCATCGAGCGGATGCGGGCGCGCGCTTTCAGCCCGAGGGCCTTGGCGCGCGATTCGCTCATCAGCAGCATGGCGGAAGCGCCGTCCGACAGGGCGGAAGAGGTGCCGGCGGTGACGGTGCCGTTGACCGGGTCGAACGCCGGGCGCAGCGCGGCCAGGCTCTCGACGGTAGTCTCCGGGCGGATCACTTCGTCGAAGTCATAACGGGTCAGCACGCCGTCGGCGTCGTGGCCGCTGGTCGGAACGATCTCGTTTTTGAAATGGCCGGCTAGGGTTGCGGCATGTGCGCGTTGGTGCGAACGGGCGGCGAACTCGTCCTGCATCTGGCGGCTGATATTGTGCATTTTAGCCAGCATTTCGGCGGTCAGGCCCATCATGCCGGCGGCCTTGGCCACGCTGCGGCTCAGGCCGGGATGGAAATCCACCCCGTGATTCATCGGCACATGGCCCATGTGCTCTACGCCGCCGATCAGGCTGACCTGCGCGTCGCCGACCATGATGGCGCGCGCCGCGTCGTGCAGCGCCTGCATCGAGGAGCCGCACAGGCGGTTAACGGTCACCGCCGGCACGGTATGCGGGATCTCCGCCAGCAGCGAGGCGTTGCGGGCGATGTTGAAACCCTGCTCCAGCGTCTGCTGCACGCAGCCCCAGTAAATATCATCGATCTCGGCGGCATCCAGCGCCGGGTTGCGGCTCAGCACCGCGCGCATCAGGTGAGCGGAAAGATCTTCAGCGCGTACCTGGCGGAAGGCGCCGCCTTTGGAGCGGCCCATCGGCGTGCGTACGGCATCAACAATAACTACGTTTTCCATCTTTATGACCTCATGCCGGTTGGCGGGTGGCGACATCGGACAGCGGCGCAGCCACCGGGTAGTAGCTTTCGTTACGTTCGGCTTTGGCGCGCAGGCCGGCAGGCACCTGATACAGCGCGCCAAGGTGTGCATAACGCTGGGCCAGCTCGGCGTAGTTGGCGGTGCCGAGCGTGTCCAGGTAGCGGAACGCCCCGCCGTGGAACGGCGGGAAACCGATGCCGTAAACCAACGCCATATCGGCCTCCGCCGGGCTGGCGATAATGTTTTCTTCCAGGCAGCGCACCACTTCGTTGATCATCGGGATCATCATGCGGGCGATGATCTCTTCGTCGCTGACGGTCTGGCGCGGTTGGCTCACTTCGGCCAGCAGCACGTCGGTCTGCTCGTCGTTGTCTTTGCGCGGTTTGCCCTTGTTGTCCTGGCTGTAGCGGTAGAAGCCCAGTTGGTTCTTCTGGCCGAAGCGCTGGTTGTCGAACATCACGTCAATGGCGTCGCGATAGTCCTTGTTCATGCGCTCCGGGAAACCGGCCGCCATCACCGCCTGGGCGTGGTGCGCGGTATCGATGCCCACCACGTCGAGCAGATAGGCGGGGCCCATCGGCCAGCCGAACTGTTTTTCCATCACTTTGTCGATCTGGCGGAAATCGGCGCCGTCACGCAGCAGCAGGCTGAAGCCGGCGAAGTAAGGGAACAGCACGCGGTTGACGAAGAAGCCCGGGCAGTCGTTCACCACGATAGGCGTTTTGCCCATGCGGGTGGCGTAGGCCACAACCGCGGCGATAGTGCCGTCGCTGGTTTGCTCTCCGCGGATGATTTCGACCAACGGCATGCGGTGCACCGGGTTAAAGAAGTGCATGCCGCAGAAGTTCTGCGGGCGTTTCAGCGATTTCGCCAGGTGATTAATCGGAATGGTCGAGGTGTTGGAGGCCAGAACGGTATCTTCACCGATCAGGTTTTCCACTTCAGACAATACGGCGGCCTTTACCTTCGGATTTTCCACCACCGCTTCGACAATGACCTGCGCGCGTTCGATGCCGGCGTAGTCCAGCGTAGGTTGAATGGTCGACAATACCTGAGCCATTTTCAGGCCGTCCAGCTTGCCGCGCTCCAGCTGTTTATTGAGCAACTTGGCGGCTTCGTTCATGCCCAGCGTCAGCGATTTTTCGCTGATGTCCTTCATGATCACCGGCACGCCCTTCAGCGCGGACTGGTAGGCGATGCCGCCGCCCATGATGCCGGCGCCCAACACGGCGGCCTGCTTGGGCGCTTCCACATTCCTGGCCAGCTTTTTCGCCTGGCCCTTCACGAACTGATCGTTGAGGAAAATGCCGACCAGCGCGCGCGCTTCGTTGGAGCGCGCCAACGGCACAAAGCTGGCGGTTTCCAGCTTCAATGCGGCGTCGCGGCCCAATTTTGCAGCGGCTTCGATGGTTTTCACCGCGGTCATCGGCGCGGGGTAGTGTTTGCCTGCGGTTTGCAGCACCATGCCTTTGGCGGTGGTGAAGCTCATCGCCGCTTCGATGGGGCTGAGTTTCAGCGGCTCCAGCTTCGGCTGACGGGCCGCGCGCCAGTCCAGTTTGCCGTCGATCGCCTGTTGCAGCATGTTCAACGCCGCATCGGTCAGTTTTTCCGGTGCGACAACCGCATCCACCAGGCCGACTTTCAGCGCGTCTTTGGCGCTGACGTCCTTACCGGCGGCGATGATTTCCAGCGCGCTGTCGTTGCCCAACAGGCGCGGCAGACGAACCGAACCGCCGAAGCCCGGCATGATGCCCAGCCTGGTTTCCGGCAGGCCGATGCGCGCGTCCGGCGAGGCGACGCGGAAGTCGGTCGCCAGAATGCATTCGCAACCGCCGCCGAGCGCATAGCCGTTAATCGCCGAAATGGTCGGCACCGGCAAATCTTCCAGCCGGTTAAAGACGGAATTGGCGAAGGCCAGCCATTCCAGCAGCTTTTCGGCCGGGGCGGCAAACAGCGACAGGAACTCGGTGATATCGGCGCCGACGATAAAGGCGGCCTTGCTGGACCGCAGCAGCAGCCCTTTCAGCTCGGTCTGCTTTTCCAGCGCGTCTAGCGCTTCGCCCAGGCTGGCGACGGTGCTGGTATCCAGCTTGTTGACCGAGCCCGGTGCGTTGAACACCAGCTCGGCGATGCCGTTGTCGAGCCAGTGCAGTTGTAATGTTTCGCCTTGGTAGAGCATGTCTATCTCCTGAATCAGCGTTTGATCTGGTATGACCAGATGATGAGGAGTGTGGTTTTTATGTTAACAATATGCAAATAAGAGATTGCGATTTTGCTGGTCTGATCACATGCCATCTGATTAATTTTTTGATTTAAAACGAAGTTATATTTTATGTGCTATCGGCATTTGCCGGAATCTATAGCCCCCCATACACTTGCCCCAGGCAGTTCATTACCTACGCGAGGTTCAGGATGAGTAAGGCGGCATGTGCGAAACGCAACGTTTTATGGAGCATTCCCGCCAGAACGATGACGCTGGCGTGTCTGCTGGTGTTCATGGCGCAGATGGCGACCACGGTGTACCTGCCCGCGTTACCGACGGTGATGCGGGAGTTGGCGATGAGCCGCCGCGCCACCGAGCTTTCCATCTCCATCTTTGTGATCGGCGCCGCCCTGCCGGTGCTGTTTTGGGGCGCGGCGGCCGACCGTTTTGGCCGACGCCTGCCCTTGACGCTCTCTCTGGTGTTGTTCATCACCTGCAGCGGATTGCTGGCCTTTTGCCATAATGGCGTTCAGCTGCTGACGCTGCGCGCAGTGCAAGGCGTCGCCGCGGGCGGAGCGGCGATCATCGCGCGTATTATCGTGCGTGATAACTGGAGCGGCGACGAGCTGGCGCGACGCCTGTCGGTGCTGTCGGTCGCTTTTATCGCCGCGCTGGGCGGCGGGCAGTTTATCGGCGGGCTGCTCAGTCAGTATGCGCACTGGCAAATGGGCTTCGTGCTGATGGGCCTCACCGGCCTGGCGATCCTGCTGCTGATGGCGACGCTGCCGCTGGAAGCGGGGCGCCCGGCGGGGCAGCGTCCGCCGATGGCGGCGACCTATTTCGCCATCCTGCGGCGGCCGGGTTTTTTCTGGCCGGCTTGCGTTGGCGGGCTGGGGTTCGCCATCGCGGTGACGCTGCAGGAAGTGAGCCCGTTCGTGATGCAGCAGGGGTTCGGTCTCAACGTCACGGCCTTCGGTGCGTTGGGATTGGTGATCGGCATTGCCTATTTTAGCGGGGCGATGGCGGTAAACCGCACGGTGGCGCGCGTTGGCGGCAAACGGCTGATGCAGATCGGCAGCGGCATTGTCGCGTTGGCGACGGCGGCGATCATGCTGCTGTGGTGGAGCGGATTGTTGGTCGGCCTGTCCGGCATGACGGTGTTTATCGCACTGTACTGCCTGACGATTTTTGGCCAGGCGGTGCTGTTTCCCAACAGCATGGCGATGGCGGTCAGCGATGCCAGAGCCTATGGCGCCTATGCGATGGCGCTGTGCGGGTTCCTGCAACAGTGTCTGGCTGGCGTCGCCGCCGCAGGGGCGGTGTTGCTCGAGCATCAGGGGCTGTGGGCGCTGGCGATTGCGCTGCTCGGCCTGCTGGGCTGGCTGATGGTTAAACTGCGGATGTAACGGGTTTCACCGCGAATTGCGAACTGCCCCGCATGACCAACGCTATGGGGTTGGTGCGCCGGGGCGCTGTGTTAAGATGATTTTTTTCGTGCTAAGGGCATTAAGGGTACTGTAATGGAAACGCTGGCTTCTTTGTATAACGACCACCTGGCAGAAATGCAGAAACGCGCACGTGAAGTGTTGGAGCGCAACAAGCTGGATGCGCTGCTGATTCACTCCGGCGAACTGCAAAAGGTCTTTCTCGACGACCATAGCTATCCGTTCAAAGTGAACGTGAACTTTAAAGCCTGGGTGCCGGTCACCTCGGTACCGAATTGCTGGCTGTGGGTCGACGGCGTTAACAAACCGAAGCTGTGGTTCTATTCACCGGTCGATTATTGGCACAGCGTGGAGCCGCTGCCGGACAGTTTCTGGACCAAATCCATTGAGATGATGCCATTGGCCAACGCCGATGATATCGCGCAGCAGCTGCCGGCGCAGCGAGAGCGCGTGGGCTATATCGGCTATGCGCCGCAGCGCGCCCGCGATCTCGGTATCGCCTCGGAAAACGTCAACCCGAAAGCGGTGTTGAACTACCTCGATTTCCATCGCTCAATCAAGACCGGCTACGAGATGGCCTGCATGCGTGAAGCGCAGAAGACCGCCGTTATGGGCCACCGCGCGGCGCATGAAGCCTTTTTGTCCGGCATGAGCGAGTTCGATATCAATCAGGCTTATCTGACCGCTACCGGCCATCGCGATACCGACGTGCCTTACGACAATATCGTGGCGCTGAACGAACACGCTTCGGTGCTGCATTACACCAAGCTGGATCACCAGCCGCCGGCCGAGTCGCTGAGCTTCCTGCTTGACGCCGGTGCGGAATATAACGGCTACGCCGCCGACCTGACGCGCACCTATGCGGCGCAGAGCGGCGGCGCGTTTGCGCAGTTGGTGAAGGATCTGAACGACGAACAGCTGGCGCTGATCGACACCCTCAAGGCCGGCGTACGCTATACCGACTATCACGTGCAGATGCACCAGCGTATCGCCAAGCTGCTCAAGAGCCACAAGCTGGTGAGCGGCATCAGCGAAGAGGCGATGGTTGAACAGGGCATCACCACGCCGTTCCTGCCGCACGGCCTGGGCCATCCTTTGGGCCTGCAGGTGCATGACGCCGCCGGCTTTATGCAGGACGAGCAAGGTACGCACCTGGCCGCACCGTCCAAATACCCGTTCCTGCGCTGCACCCGGGTATTGCAGCCGGGCATGGTGTTGACTATCGAGCCGGGCCTGTACTTTATCGAATCGTTGTTGGCGCCGTGGCGCAGCGGTGAATTCAAGCAACACTTCGCCTGGGATCGTATCGATGCGCTGAAGCCTTATGGCGGCATCCGCATCGAGGACAATGTCGTGATCCATGATAAGCGCACCGAGAACATGACGCGCGATCTGAATCTGGCCTGATGCAGCCTTACCCGATACCGGCTGCTTCCATCAGCGTCAGCGAGGAAATCAAGAAAAGCCGCTTTATCACCCTGCTGGCGCCGACCAGCGGGGTAGCGGCGGCGAAGGCGTTCGTGCAGCAGGTGCGTGACGAGCACCCGGCGGCCCGGCATCATTGCTGGGCGTTTGTGGCCGGGGCGCCGGATGATTCGCAGCAGCTGGGGTTTTCCGACGATGGCGAACCTTCCGGCACAGCGGGCAAACCGATCCTCGCGCAGCTGATGGGCAGCGGAATTGGGGAAATCACCGCTGTGGTCGTGCGTTATTACGGCGGCATCAAATTGGGTACCGGTGGCCTGGTAAAAGCCTACGGCAGCGGCGTGCAACAGGCATTAAAACAGTTGCCCCTGGCGCACAAGGTTCCGCAGGTCGAATATACTTTGCAGTGCGACTATGCGCAGTTGCCGCTGGTGGAAAATCTGTTACAGCAAACCGATGGCCGCATCCTGCAGGGCGAATATGGCGCTGACGTCTTGCTGCACCTGGCTTTGCCGGCAACCGGCGTTGAGCTGTTTGGGAATAAATTACGTGATCTCAGTCGCGGTAATTTGCATTTAACCCCCATTTCGCAATAATTCCTCCCAATTGAATTGCTAAGGATCGTGCTGAAATGCATTTTCGCGCCATAACCCGCATCGTGGGTCTGCTGGTCATCTTGTTCTCCGGGACGATGTTTATTCCCGGCCTGGTGGCATTGATATACCGCGACGGGGCGGGACGGGCATTCAGTCAGACCTTCTTTGTGGCGGTCACTATCGGGCTGATGCTGTGGTGGCCCAACCGCAAGCAAAAGCATGAGCTGAAGCCGCGTGAGGGATTCCTGATCGTGGTGCTGTTCTGGACCGTGCTGGGCAGCGTAGGGGCATTGCCCTTTCTGTTCTCGGAGCGGCCGAACCTGTCGCTGACCGACGCTTTCTTTGAATCCTTCTCCGGTCTGACGACCACCGGTGCCACCACGCTGGTGGGGCTGGACTCGCTGCCGAAGGCCATCCTGTTTTATCGGCAGATGCTGCAATGGATGGGGGGGATGGGGATCATCGTGTTGGCGGTGGCGATACTGCCGATACTCGGCGTCGGGGGCATGCAGCTTTATCGGGCGGAGATGCCCGGCCCGCTGAAAGATAACAAGATGCGGCCGAGGATCGCCGAAACCGCCAAAACCCTGTGGCTGATCTATGTGTTGCTGACCATCGCCTGCGCGCTGGCGCTGTGGGGCGCGGGAATGTCGGTGTTCGACGCTATCGGCCACAGCTTCTCGACTATCGCCATCGGCGGCTTTTCTACCCATGACGCCAGCATCGGTTATTACGCCAGCCCAACCATCAACACCATTATTGCCGTTTTCCTGCTGATCTCCGGCTGTAACTATGGTTTGCACTTTGCTTTATTGAGCGGGCGCAGCCTGAAGGTCTACGGGCGGGATCCTGAATTCCGCATGTTTATCTTCGTGCAACTGACGCTGGTGGTGGTCTGTACGCTGGTGCTATGGGGCCACGGCGTTTACAAGACCGGTATGGAAACGGTCAATCAGGCGTTCTTCCAGGTGGTATCGATGGCTACCACCGCCGGCTTTACCACCGACAGCATTGCCAAGTGGCCGCTCTTCTTGCCTATGCTGCTGCTGTGTTCCGCCTTTATCGGCGGTTGCGCCGGTTCGACCGGCGGTGGCCTGAAAGTGATCCGCATACTGTTACTTTACCTGCAGGGCTCGCGCGAGCTGAAAAGGCTGGTTCACCCGAATGCGGTTTACACCATCAAATTGGGCAACCGCGCGTTGCCGGAGCGCATCCTTGAGGCGGTGTGGGGCTTCTTCTCGGCCTATGCATTGGTGTTTATCGTCAGCATGCTGGCGATTATCGCCACCGGCGTCGACGATTTCTCCGCTTTTGCTGCCGTAACGGCGACGCTGAATAACCTGGGGCCGGGGTTGGGCGTGGTGGCGGACAATTTCACCACCATGCCGGCCGCGGCCAAGTGGGTCCTGGTGGTAACCATGCTGTTCGGGCGCCTGGAAGTATTTACACTGCTGGTTCTGTTCACGCCGACCTTCTGGCGCGAATGATCCCGATAGAAGGAGTAACGCCGTGAAGGCACTGATACTTTATTCAAGCCGTGACGGGCAAACGCGTTCGATCGCTTCTTATATAGCAAGCAAAGTTCAGGATACGCTGCGCTGTGACGTTATCGATCTGCTGCAGGCGGAGAATGTTGACCTTAGCCAGTATCAGCAGGTGATGCTCGGCGCCTCTATTCGCTATGGCCATTTCAATCCGGCTCTGGATAAGTTCGTCAAACGCCATGCGGAGCAGCTGAATCGCATGCCGAGTGCGTTCTTTGCCGTTAACCTGACAGCCCGCAAGCCGGAAAAGCGTTCGCCGCAGACCAATGTCTATACCCGCAAGTTTTTGCTGGCCTCTCCCTGGCAGCCGAAACAGTGTGCGGTATTCGCCGGCGCGCTGCGTTATCCCCGTTATCCTTGGTTTGACCGTATCATGATTCAATTTATTATGCGCATGACCGGCGGGGAAACGGACACCAGCAAGGAAGTGGAGTACACAGATTGGCAACAGGTCGAACGTTTCGCCCAGGAATTTAGCCAGCCCCAGTACGAAAAGTGACAAAAACGCTGCCTTGGGCAGCGTTTTGCCGAAAAAAGCCGCGTTTGAAAAGTTTTTTGAATTTAGGGGTTGCGGCCCGCCGAGAACTCCCTATAATGCGCCTCCACTGACCGGGAACAACGACTGACAAGTCGCCGGGTCGGAAAGAGAAAAGCGAAATAATCGCTTGACTCTGTGAGGTGAGAAGCGTAGTATACGCCACCTCGAGTTAGCAAGCCAACGCGGCTAACTCACTGCTCTTTAACAATTTATCAGACAATCTGTGTGGGCACTCCACAAGACGATATCCAGCATCTTCGGATGCGAAAAAATATCAAGTCTTGAAGAGTGACTACTGAAGTAAAATTCATGCAGTAACCTTTGAGCATCGCTTCACGAGTTGAAGCAAATCAAGCTTTTAATTGAAGAGTTTGATCATGGCTCAGATTGAACGCTGGCGGCAGGCCTAACACATGCAAGTCGAGCGGTAGCACAAGAGAGCTTGCTCTCTGGGTGACGAGCGGCGGACGGGTGAGTAATGTCTGGGAAACTGCCTGATGGAGGGGGATAACTACTGGAAACGGTAGCTAATACCGCATAACGTCTACGGACCAAAGTGGGGGACCTTCGGGCCTCACGCCATCAGATGTGCCCAGATGGGATTAGCTAGTAGGTGGGGTAATGGCTCACCTAGGCGACGATCCCTAGCTGGTCTGAGAGGATGACCAGCCACACTGGAACTGAGACACGGTCCAGACTCCTACGGGAGGCAGCAGTGGGGAATATTGCACAATGGGCGCAAGCCTGATGCAGCCATGCCGCGTGTGTGAAGAAGGCCTTCGGGTTGTAAAGCACTTTCAGCGAGGAGGAAGGGCGATGTCTTAATACGGCATCGCATTGACGTTACTCGCAGAAGAAGCACCGGCTAACTCCGTGCCAGCAGCCGCGGTAATACGGAGGGTGCAAGCGTTAATCGGAATTACTGGGCGTAAAGCGCACGCAGGCGGTTTGTTAAGTCAGATGTGAAATCCCCGCGCTTAACGTGGGAACTGCATTTGAAACTGGCAAGCTAGAGTCTCGTAGAGGGGGGTAGAATTCCAGGTGTAGCGGTGAAATGCGTAGAGATCTGGAGGAATACCGGTGGCGAAGGCGGCCCCCTGGACGAAGACTGACGCTCAGGTGCGAAAGCGTGGGGAGCAAACAGGATTAGATACCCTGGTAGTCCACGCTGTAAACGATGTCGATTTGGAGGTTGTGCCCTTGAGGCGTGGCTTCCGGAGCTAACGCGTTAAATCGACCGCCTGGGGAGTACGGCCGCAAGGTTAAAACTCAAATGAATTGACGGGGGCCCGCACAAGCGGTGGAGCATGTGGTTTAATTCGATGCAACGCGAAGAACCTTACCTACTCTTGACATCCAGAGAACTTAGCAGAGATGCTTTGGTGCCTTCGGGAACTCTGAGACAGGTGCTGCATGGCTGTCGTCAGCTCGTGTTGTGAAATGTTGGGTTAAGTCCCGCAACGAGCGCAACCCTTATCCTTTGTTGCCAGCGATTCGGTCGGGAACTCAAAGGAGACTGCCGGTGATAAACCGGAGGAAGGTGGGGATGACGTCAAGTCATCATGGCCCTTACGAGTAGGGCTACACACGTGCTACAATGGCGTATACAAAGAGAAGCGAACTCGCGAGAGCAAGCGGACCTCATAAAGTACGTCGTAGTCCGGATTGGAGTCTGCAACTCGACTCCATGAAGTCGGAATCGCTAGTAATCGTAGATCAGAATGCTACGGTGAATACGTTCCCGGGCCTTGTACACACCGCCCGTCACACCATGGGAGTGGGTTGCAAAAGAAGTAGGTAGCTTAACCTTCGGGAGGGCGCTTACCACTTTGTGATTCATGACTGGGGTGAAGTCGTAACAAGGTAACCGTAGGGGAACCTGCGGTTGGATCACCTCCTTACCTAATGATATCGATTCGCGTGAAGTGCTCACACAGATTGTCTGATGAAAAAGTAACGAGCAATGCGCACCTGTTGATGTAATGAGTCTCTGACTCATGCTGATGCGAACCGATTAAAACGTTCAGTTTAATCGGATTTTCGTGTCCCCATCGTCTAGAGGCCTAGGACACTGCCCTTTCACGGCTGTAACAGGGGTTCGAATCCCCTTGGGGACGCCATTCCGATAATGAGTGAAAGACATTATCACCGGTTATTCGTAACCGAAAAAATCTTAAAGATGACTCTTGCGAGTCGTGTTTAAGATATTGCTCTTTAACAATCTGGAACAAGCTGAAAATTGAAACATGACGGCTGAAACTTGTCCCTCCGTAGAAATATTGGGATGAGGAGTAACCTGTCATAGAGTCTCTCAAATGTTTGCAATGCGAAGTGTCGATTATTCATAAAAGACGCCTTCGGGTTGTGAGGTTAAGTGACTAAGCGTACACGGTGGATGCCTAGGCAGTCAGAGGCGATGAAGGGCGTGCTAATCTGCGAAAAGCGTCGGTAAGGTGATATGAACCGTTATAACCGGCGATACCCGAATGGGGAAACCCAGTGCAATTCGTTGCACTATCGTTAAGTGAATACATAGCTTAACGAGGCGAACCGGGGGAACTGAAACATCTAAGTACCCCGAGGAAAAGAAATCAACCGAGATTCCCCCAGTAGCGGCGAGCGAACGGGGAACAGCCCAGAACCTGAATCAGTTCTTGCGTTAGTGGAAGCGTCTGGAAAGTCGCGCAGCAAAGGGTGATAGCCCCGTACACTAAAACGCATTAACTGTGAGTTCGATGAGTAGGGCGGGACACGTGACATCCTGTCTGAATATGGGGGGACCATCCTCCAAGGCTAAATACTCCTGACTGACCGATAGTGAACCAGTACCGTGAGGGAAAGGCGAAAAGAACCCCGGCGAGGGGAGTGAAATAGAACCTGAAACCGTGTACGTACAAGCAGTGGGAGCACCTTCGTGGTGTGACTGCGTACCTTTTGTATAATGGGTCAGCGACTTATATTTTGTAGCAAGGTTAACCGTATAGGGGAGCCGTAGGGAAACCGAGTCTTAACTGGGCGACTAGTTGCAAGGTATAGACCCGAAACCCGGTGATCTAGCCATGGGCAGGTTGAAGGTTGGGTAACACTAACTGGAGGACCGAACCGACTAATGTTGAAAAATTAGCGGATGACTTGTGGCTGGGGGTGAAAGGCCAATCAAACCGGGAGATAGCTGGTTCTCCCCGAAAGCTATTTAGGTAGCGCCTCGTGAACTCATCTTCGGGGGTAGAGCACTGTTTCGGCTAGGGGGCCATCCCGGCTTACCAAACCGATGCAAACTCCGAATACCGAAGAATGTTATCACGGGAGACACACGGCGGGTGCTAACGTCCGTCGTGAAGAGGGAAACAACCCAGACCGCCAGCTAAGGTCCCAAAGTCATGGTTAAGTGGGAAACGATGTGGGAAGGCATAGACAGCCAGGATGTTGGCTTAGAAGCAGCCATCATTTAAAGAAAGCGTAATAGCTCACTGGTCGAGTCGGCCTGCGCGGAAGATGTAACGGGGCTAAACCATGCACCGAAGCTGCGGCAGCGACGCTTAGGCGTTGTTGGGTAGGGGAGCGTTCTGTAAGCCGTTGAAGGTGGCCTGTGAGGGTTGCTGGAGGTATCAGAAGTGCGAATGCTGACATAAGTAACGATAAAGCGGGTGAAAAGCCCGCTCGCCGGAAGACCAAGGGTTCCTGTCCAACGTTAATCGGGGCAGGGTGAGTCGACCCCTAAGGCGAGGCTGAAAAGCGTAGTCGATGGGAAACAGGTTAATATTCCTGTACTCGGTGTTACTGCGAAGGGGGGACGGAGAAGGCTAGGCTAGCCGGGCGACGGTTGTCCCGGTTTAAGCGTGTAGGGGGTGTTCCTGGTAAATCCGGAACGCTGTCAACCCTGAGGCGTGATGACGATGCACTACGGTGCAGAAGTAGTTGATGCCAAGCTTCCAGGAAAAGCCTCTAAGCATCAGGTAACACAGAATCGTACCCCAAACCGACACAGGTGGTCAGGTAGAGAATACCAAGGCGCTTGAGAGAACTCGGGTGAAGGAACTAGGCAAAATGGTGCCGTAACTTCGGGAGAAGGCACGCTGGCGCGTAGGTGAAGTCCCTTGCGGATGGAGCTGAAGCCAGTCGCAGATACCAGCTGGCTGCAACTGTTTAATAAAAACACAGCACTGTGCAAACACGAAAGTGGACGTATACGGTGTGACGCCTGCCCGGTGCTGGAAGGTTAATTGATGGGGTCAGCCGCAAGGCGAAGCTCTTGATCGAAGCCCCAGTAAACGGCGGCCGTAACTATAACGGTCCTAAGGTAGCGAAATTCCTTGTCGGGTAAGTTCCGACCTGCACGAATGGCGTAATGATGGCCAGGCTGTCTCCACCCGAGACTCAGTGAAATTGAACTCGCTGTGAAGATGCAGTGTACCCGCGGCAAGACGGAAAGACCCCGTGAACCTTTACTATAGCTTGACACTGAACATTGAGCCTTGATGTGTAGGATAGGTGGGAGGCTTTGAAGCGTGGACGCCAGTCTGCGTGGAGCCAACCTTGAAATACCACCCTTTAATGTTTGATGTTCTAACTCGGCCCCATAATCTGGGGTGAGGACAGTGTCTGGTGGGTAGTTTGACTGGGGCGGTCTCCTCCCAAAGAGTAACGGAGGAGCACGAAGGTTAGCTAATCACGGTCGGACATCGTGAGGTTAGTGCAAAGGCATAAGCTAGCTTGACTGCGAGAGTGACGGCTCGAGCAGGTACGAAAGTAGGTCTTAGTGATCCGGTGGTTCTGAATGGAAGGGCCATCGCTCAACGGATAAAAGGTACTCCGGGGATAACAGGCTGATACCGCCCAAGAGTTCATATCGACGGCGGTGTTTGGCACCTCGATGTCGGCTCATCACATCCTGGGGCTGAAGTAGGTCCCAAGGGTATGGCTGTTCGCCATTTAAAGTGGTACGCGAGCTGGGTTTAGAACGTCGTGAGACAGTTCGGTCCCTATCTGCCGTGGGCGTTGGAAGATTGAGAGGGGTTGCTCCTAGTACGAGAGGACCGGAGTGAACGCACCACTGGTGTTCGGGTTGTCATGCCAATGGCACTGCCCGGTAGCTAAGTGCGGAAAAGATAAGCGCTGAAAGCATCTAAGCGCGAAACTTGCCTCGAGATGAGTCTTCCCTGGGCCTTTAAGGTCCCTGAAGGAACGTTTAAGACTAAGACGTTGATAGGCTGGGTGTGTAAGTGCAGCGATGCATTGAGCTAACCAGTACTAATGATCCGTGAGGCTTAACCTTACAACACCGAAGGTGTTTTAGAGAGACGAATAATTTTCAGCGAAGTTCTTAGATTGGTTCTGGTGGTTACGCGAGTAACGGCCAAGAATGAAACAGAATTTGCCTGGCGGCAATAGCGCGGTGGTCCCACCTGACCCCATGCCGAACTCAGAAGTGAAACGCCGTAGCGCCGATGGTAGTGTGGGGTCTCCCCATGCGAGAGTAGGACACTGCCAGGCATCAAATAAAACGACAAGCCCCATGCGAAAGCATGGGGCTTTTTGTTATGTGCAAAAAAGTAAGAATTTAGGCCGGTGTCGCCTTTATTGGGATAACAATTTTTTAGCGAGCGTTAAACCAGAGCATATACCAATATAAAATGTTTAATGTTGTTAAATAAAGTGAAATACATATAGTGAAGTTGATAGATTAGTTAATTAATAGATTATTTTAGTAATACTCTTCCTGACTCCCTTGTTTCTTATATAAGAATAAGCTGATCAAACCGGAAAAGTCCTTATTTCATCAGGTAATAATCCGATTAAAGCGGCAGTAGTCAAAACAAATATTAGCCAGCAGCGTCGAATCGAGTAGACTAGTCAGAAGATTATTTCCGTATGGGTATTGAACGTTATGTCTACTGAAAGCGCGTCTTTAAAAAACCACAATACTTTTGCGCTCCCGGCTAGCGCAGCGCACCTGATCATGGCAGATAGAATTGAATTAATGCTCAAGGTCTGGCAACAAACGCAAAAGCGTAAAGAGCCGCTGCTGGTGCTTGGCGAAGGCAGTAACGTGCTGTTTCTTGAAGATTTTGCCGGTACGGTAATGATCAACCAATTCAAAGGTATCGACGTCAGAGAGGAGCCGGATGCCTGGCACCTTCATGTCGGTGCCGGCGAGAACTGGCACGATCTGGTTTGTTACACGCTGCAGGCCGGCATTCCCGGGCTGGAAAACCTGGCGTTGATCCCCGGGCTGGCGGGATCTGCCCCCATTCAGAATATCGGCGCCTATGGCATCGAACTGAAAAGCGTTTGCGAATATGTCGATCTGCTGGATTTCTCTACCGGCGCTATCGATCGCATTCCGGCTGCCGAGTGTGGGTTCGGTTATCGCGAAAGTATTTTCAAACATCAGTTCCAGACCGGCTACATCATTGTCGGGTTGGGTCTGCGGCTGAGCAAGCAGTGGCGCCCGATGTTGGACTATGGCGATTTGACCAAGCTGGATCCGGCGACCGTAACCTCTGGCCAGATATTCGATGCCGTTTGCGCGATGCGCCGCAGCAAGTTGCCGGATCCCCGCGAGACCGGCAATGCCGGCAGCTTCTTCAAGAACCCGCTGGTGAGCGCAGAAAAATCCGCAGAGCTGATTGCGCAGTACCCGGGCATGCCGCATTATCCGCAGGCTGATGGGCAGGTTAAGCTGGCCGCCGGTTGGTTGATCGATCAATGTGAGCTGAAAGGCTATCGGATTGGCGGCGCCGCCGTACATCGCCAGCAGGCGCTGGTGTTGGTGAATGTGGATAATGCGACCAGCCAGGATGTCGTCGCACTGGCGCGCCATGTACGCAATACCGTCTCCTCCAGGTTCGACGTAGGGTTGGAACCTGAGGTCCGCTTTATCGGCGCGACAGGCGAGCTGAATGCCGTAGAGGTATTATCGTGAAAGACACCAAAGTCCCTTTGAAGCTGATTGCGTTGTTAGCCGATGGCGGTTTCCACTCGGGGGAGCACCTTGGCGAATCCTTAGGCATGAGCCGCGCAGCGATTAACAAACATATTCAGACCATCCGCGAATGGGGGTTGGACGTGTTTACCGTGCCGGGCAAGGGATACAGTCTCCCCAACCCAATCCAGCTGCTGGAAGCCGAGCGCATACTCAGGCTGCTGGAAGACAAGCGCGTCACCGTACTGCCGGTGGTTGACTCTACCAACCAATATTTACTGGATCGCATCGGCGAGCTGCAGTCCGGTGACGCCTGCGTTGCCGAATATCAGCAGGCGGGCCGCGGGCGCCGCGGGCGGCAGTGGATCTCGCCGTTCGGCGCCAATCTGTATCTGTCGATGTTCTGGCGGCTGGAACAGGGGCCGGCGGCCGCTATGGGGCTCAGCCTGGTTATCGGCATTGTGATGGCGGAAGTCTTGCAGCGCCTTGGCGCGGAGGATGTCCGGGTCAAGTGGCCAAATGATTTATACCTCAACGATCGCAAACTGGCGGGGATCCTGGTCGAACTGACGGGGAAAACCGGCGATGCGGCGCAACTGGTGATGGGGGCCGGCATTAACCTGGCGATGCGTGATACCAATGCCGGCGCCATTAATCAGGGCTGGATCAACCTGCAGGAAGCCGGGATCAGCATCGATCGCAATGAGCTTGCCGCCACCCTGCTTAATGAGCTGCGTCAATCGCTCAAGCAGTTTGAAATTGACGGATTGGCTCCGTTCGTGGCGCGTTGGCGCGCATTGGATAACTTTATCGACCGGCCGGTCAAGTTGTTGATTGGCGAGCAGCAAATCTTCGGCATCGCCCGGGGCATCGATCAACAGGGCGCTTTATTGCTCGAACAAGACGGGGCAATCAAGCCTTTTATTGGCGGGGAAATATCACTGCGAAGTGCGGAATAGGGATGTTAACGAGGGGACGAAAGTCCCCTTATTACTGATAAGGTTATTTTCTTAAGCGTACGCTTTCTACCGCATGGTTGGCGCTTTTGGTCATGATTAAACTGGCGCGCTCACGCGTTGGAAGTATATTTTCCTGAAGATTCAATCCGTTAATTTCATTCCATAGCTGTGTGGCGATATTGATTGCCTCAGGTTCCGGCAGTTTGGAATAGTTATGGAAATAAGAATCAGGGTTGGAGAACGCTCCCTGACGGAACTTCAGGAAGCGGTTGATATACCAGCTTTGCAGCAGGGCTTCCGGCGCATCGACGTATATAGAGAAATCAACGAAGTCAGAAACAAATACCCTGTGCGGATCGTGAGGATAATCCATTCCGCTTTGCAATACGTTGAGCCCTTCCAGAATAAGAATATCCGGCTGTTCTATAATCTTATTGCCTTCGGGAACCACGTCATAAATCAGGTGGGAATAGACCGGAGCGGTGACTCGCTTGGCGCCGGACTTCACTTCCGAAACGAATTTCACCAGGCTATGCATATCGTAAGACTGCGGGAAGCCTTTCTTCTTCATCAGGCCGCGTTCATTCAGCACCCTGTTGGGGTGCAGGAAGCCGTCGGTGGTGATCAGCTCTACGCTGCGGTGTTCCGGCCAGCTGCTGAGCAACGCCTGCAGCAGACGCGCGGTGGTACTCTTGCCAACGGCTACGCTGCCGGCAATGCCAATAATATAGGGGATTTTTTGCCCGTCGGTGCCGAGGAATTGTTCGAGCACGGCCTGGCGGCGCAGGTTAGAACTGATATAAAAATTCAGCAGTCGCGATAGCGGCAGATAAATCTGCGCCACTTCTTCCAAAGAGAGATCTTCGTTAATCCCTTTCAGTTTAACGATCTCTTCTTCCGACAGCGTCAGCGGCACCGAATCTCGCAACGCAGCCCATTGGGTACGATCGAACTGAAGATAAGGCGTCGCTAAAGATTGATCTCTTTTTATCATAAGCCAAATTCTGCCTGTTAACGCAGGTTGGGAAAGGCGCCGGACGCCAACTCCAGATAATAAACAAGCTGCATATTATAGACAGCTTCGTTTTTGGCGTAGACTTTTTTCGCAAAAGTTGTCGATTGGCAGCAGTTTATGTCAATTGTGAGAAGCGGCGCGCAGTTGATTGCAGAGGCGTTGCAAAGCGGTATCACCGGGCGATGATACCGCTTCCATGCTAGCTGGCGATGGCGCGGGAAGGCTGGTTGACCGCAAACAGGCGTTTGTAATAAATGACCGTCGGATGATAGTAACCATCAGGGGCGGCGGCGTAGTCGGGCAGTTCTCCCAGGCAACGATAGCCCAGGGAGCGATACAGCGCTTCCGCGGCGGAACCGGCCTGGGTGTCCAGGTACAGCAGCCCGCGTTGCTGCTGCAGCGCGGACTGTTCCAGCGCCTTCATCAGCGCCTGCCCCACGCCGTTGCGCCGTGCGCGGCTGTGAACCAACAGCTTTTGCACCTCCGCGCGGTTGCGCCCGTTCGGCTTCTGGCACAGCTCGAGCTGAACGGTGCCGATCACGCCGCGCTCGTCTCTGGCGATCCACAGCAGCAGCTCCCCCTTGGCGAGGGCGGGCCTCAGGCTGTGGAAGTAGCTTTCGGCATCTTCGTGCGGGATCAGCGTGTCATAGCCAACGGAGGCGCCGTGCGTAACGGCATCGGTCAGCAGGCGAGCCAGTTCATCGCGGTAAATGGGCAACGTGGCGGCGTTAATCGGTACAATTTTCATCGGTCATTCCTCCTGGGTGAGGGGGTAATGAAGACAAGCAATAACTGCGCCAGAAACACGGCCCGGGGCCTGGCGCCTAAAGCGCTGAAGGCTGATTGTAGTTTATGCCGTTGAACGGGGCATCCTTCCCTTTTATGGTGCATCGATCCCGCTCACAGTTTCAGGCATCGGGTTAAGCGAGTTGCGACGGCCGACACGGAGAAAAGCGCGCTCAAGGCTTGCAAAAAGTGGATGAAGTTGTTCAGAATGATGTCTGCGATTGATGAATGTTTGCACGCTACAGGCTGTGAATTGCCAGACAGCATGCAAAATTGACTGATTTATGAGCGAAAGTGCGCGGGACGCAATTTTTTTGTTGCATAGGCCGTCAGCTCTACCTAGAATGCGCTGCACTTGATGCCGGCTTAGCTCAGTTGGTAGAGCAACTGACTTGTAATCAGTAGGTCACCAGTTCGATTCCGGTAGCCGGCACCATTCAAGTCACAGTAGTTAAAATCTGGTGGGGTTCCCGAGCGGCCAAAGGGAGCAGACTGTAAATCTGCCGTCACAGACTTCGAAGGTTCGAATCCTTCCCCCACCACCAAATCTTGCCTTCGGCAGCCGACTGTAACGCGATACCTAATCGCAGCGGTTGATGCGGAAGGGGAAGACGAAAGTCTTCGGCAAGGTTCGGGTTGTGCAGCGCTAAGCGCAGCCGGCTCGAAGGATGAGAGCCAAGCGACGAACAATCCTTCTCCATCCCAAAATTCTACAGAAAAATCAGGTAGCCGAGTTCCAGGATGCGGGCATCGTATAATGGCTATTACCTCAGCCTTCCAAGCTGATGATGTGGGTTCGATTCCCACTGCCCGCTCCAAGATGTGCTGATATAGCTCAGTTGGTAGAGCGCACCCTTGGTAAGGGTGAGGTCGGCAGTTCGAATCTGCCTATCAGCACCACTTCTTAATTTCTCGCCCCCTGATTTTCTTTCTGTTCTGGATTCAACGAGCAAATGCTTGGTTGATGTGGTGATACCACCGATTTATCCGTGTCTTAGAGGGACAATCGATGTCTAAAGAAAAGTTTGAACGTACAAAACCGCACGTTAACGTCGGTACTATCGGCCACGTTGACCATGGTAAAACTACCCTGACTGCAGCTATCACTACCGTTCTGGCTAAAACCTACGGCGGTGCTGCACGTGCTTTCGACCAGATCGATAACGCGCCAGAAGAAAAAGCTCGTGGTATCACCATCAACACTTCCCACGTTGAGTATGACACCCCGACTCGCCACTACGCGCACGTCGACTGCCCAGGGCACGCCGACTACGTGAAAAACATGATCACCGGTGCTGCGCAGATGGACGGCGCTATCCTGGTTGTTGCTGCGACTGACGGCCCAATGCCTCAGACCCGTGAGCACATCCTGCTGGGTCGCCAGGTTGGCGTTCCTTTCATCATCGTGTTCATGAACAAATGCGACATGGTTGATGATGAAGAGCTGCTGGAACTGGTAGAAATGGAAGTTCGCGAACTGCTGTCCGCTTACGACTTCCCTGGCGATGACCTGCCGGTGATCCGCGGTTCCGCGCTGAAAGCGCTGGAAGGCGAAGCCGAGTGGGAAGCTAAAATCATCGAGCTGGCCGAAGCGCTGGATTCCTACATCCCAGAACCAGAGCGCGCTATCGACAAGCCGTTCCTGCTGCCAATCGAAGACGTATTCTCCATCTCCGGTCGTGGTACCGTGGTTACCGGTCGTGTTGAGCGCGGTATCATCAAAGTTGGCGAAGAAGTTGAAATCGTTGGTATCAAAGACACCGTCAAGTCTACCTGTACCGGCGTTGAAATGTTCCGCAAACTGCTGGACGAAGGCCGTGCCGGTGAGAACGTAGGTGTTCTGCTGCGTGGTATCAAGCGTGAAGACATCGAACGTGGTCAGGTTCTGGCTAAACCAGGTTCCATCAAGCCGCACACTCAGTTCGATTCAGAAGTGTACATCCTGAGCAAAGAAGAAGGTGGTCGTCACACTCCATTCTTCAAAGGCTACCGTCCACAGTTCTACTTCCGTACTACTGACGTGACCGGTACCATCGAACTGCCAGAAGGCGTCGAGATGGTAATGCCAGGCGACAACGTGAACATGAAAGTCACCCTGATCCACCCAATCGCGATGGATGACGGCCTGCGTTTCGCAATCCGTGAAGGCGGCCGTACCGTTGGCGCTGGTGTTGTTGCCAAAGTTATCGCTTAATCGCTGATAACGTTTGACGCGACATGCGGTAAAAGGGCATCATTTGATGCCCTTTTTCTACGCTGTGAACTAGAACCTATCTCATCAGCGATTTTGCAGTCATAATCATTGGTGAGATGGGCTCTTAAACCGTATTGACTGAGATACGTCATAGCGTAAAACACCGAGATGCCGGCGAACGGCATCTGATCGGTTTGGTTTGCCTCGCACTGCGAGGCAAAGTTGTTTGTTCTGAATCATTGTGACAGGTTGGTTTATGAGTGCGAATACCGAGGCTCAAGGGAGCGGGCGCGGCCTGGAAGCGGCTAAGTGGCTGATCGTCGCCGTGCTGTTGGTTGTGGCTATTGTCGGTAACTATTACTACCGTGATTTAAGCCTGCCATTGCGCGCGCTGGCAGTTGTACTGATCATCGCCGTTGCAGGTGCAGTGGCTCTGATGACCACCAAAGGCAAAGCCACCGTCGCGTTTGCTCGCGAAGCGCGTACCGAAGTACGCAAAGTGATTTGGCCAACTCGTCAGGAAACGCTACACACCACGTTGATCGTTGCCGCGGTAACCGCCGTGATGTCACTGATTCTGTGGGGGCTGGATGGTATTCTGGTCCGTCTGGTATCGTTTATTACTGGCCTGAGGTTCTAAAATGTCTGAAGCTCCAAAAAAACGTTGGTACGTCGTTCAGGCGTTTTCCGGTTTTGAAGGTCGCGTAGCGCAATCGCTGCGTGAGCACATCAAACTGCACGATATGGAAGAGCTGTTCGGCGAAGTCATGGTGCCTACGGAAGAAGTGGTTGAAATCCGTGGCGGCCAGCGCCGCAAGAGCGAACGTAAATTCTTCCCGGGCTACGTGCTGGTGCAGATGGTAATGAACGACGCCAGCTGGCACCTGGTGCGCAGCGTTCCGCGCGTTATGGGTTTCATCGGCGGCACCTCAGACCGTCCGGCGCCGATCAGCGATAAAGAAGTTGATGCGATTATGAACCGCCTGCAGCAGGTGGGTGATAAGCCGCGTCCGAAAACGCTGTTCGAACCGGGTGAACTGGTCCGCGTTAACGATGGCCCGTTTGCCGACTTCAACGGCGTGGTCGAAGAAGTGGATTACGAAAAGAGCCGCCTGAAAGTGTCCGTCTCCATCTTTGGCCGTGCAACGCCGGTGGAACTGGACTTCAGCCAGGTCGAAAAAGGCTGATCAATTAATCAGCAGCGAGCGGCGTTTTGCCACTTGTCAGAGGCGCGAAATTGAACTATAATTTCGCGCCTTTTGTTTTTAGATGCCTTGCTCGATCGCATTGAGCGGGGCGAAACACGGGGAGCCTCTCGCGAGGCGATACTACCCAAACCGAGGAAATTTAAATGGCCAAGAAAGTACAAGCCTACGTCAAGCTGCAGGTTGCAGCCGGTATGGCTAACCCGAGCCCGCCAGTCGGTCCAGCTCTGGGTCAGCAAGGCGTTAACATCATGGAATTCTGTAAGGCATTCAACGCTAAGACTGACAGCGTTGAGAAAGGCCTGCCGATCCCGGTTGTTATTACCGTTTATTCTGATCGCTCCTTCACTTTCGTTACCAAAACCCCGCCGGCAGCAGTTCTGCTGAAAAAAGCGGCTGGTATCAAGTCTGGTTCCGGCAAGCCGAACAAAGACAAAGTAGGTAAAGTGACTCGTGCTCAGGTACGTGAAATCGCAGAAACCAAAGCTGCGGACATGACTGGTTCTGACGCTGAAGCGATGATTCGCTCCATCGAAGGTACTGCTCGTTCCATGGGCCTGGTAGTGGAGGATTAAGAGATGGCTAAGCTGACCAAGCGCATGCGCGTGATCCGTGACAAAGTTGATGCTACTAAACAGTATGACATCACCGAAGCTGTTGCTCTGCTGAAAGAGCTGGCCACCGCTAAATTCGTAGAAAGCGTAGACGTATCCGTTAACCTGGGTATCGACGCGCGTAAATCTGACCAAAACGTTCGTGGCGCTACCGTTCTGCCACACGGCACCGGTCGTTCCGTTCGCGTTGCCGTATTTGCCCAGGGCCCTAACGCTGAAGCAGCTAAAGCTGCTGGCGCAGAGCTGGTAGGTATGGACGATCTGGCAGACCAGATCAAGAAAGGCGAAATGAACTTCGACGTTGTTATTGCTTCCCCGGATGCAATGCGCGTTGTAGGTCAACTGGGCCAGATCCTGGGTCCACGTGGCCTGATGCCGAACCCGAAAGTGGGTACCGTGACGCCGAACGTTGCTGAAGCAGTGAAAAACGCTAAAGCAGGTCAGGTTCGTTACCGTAACGACAAAAACGGCATCATCCATACCACTATCGGTAAGGTTGATTTCGAGTCAGACAAGCTGAAAGAAAACCTGGAAGCCCTGCTGGTTGCGCTGAAAAAAGCAAAACCATCTCAGGCGAAAGGCGTGTACATCAAGAAAGTTAGCCTCTCCACCACCATGGGTGCTGGCGTTGCTATCGATCAAAGCGGCCTGACTGCCGTAGCGAACTAATCGCCCTGCGATTATCGCTTTGACTTGGGGCCAAGATTTGTCTAGAATCTTATGCCCCAAGGTTTTGCTATTGGCTTGCCTAAAGCGAAACAACAGAATTTTCGGTTGGAGCCTGGCCTATCCAGGCCTCCGTCCAAGACCGCAGGTGTATCGAAAGGTACTTAATCTTCCTGCGTAGACGGTGACAGAGCCTAAAGAATTTTTTTCTTTTTTATAAAAGAATGGTCTTTGCTGGATTCTGCTCACCGTGTTTCAGCGCTCTCACCGCGTGTTTCACAAGGTGCTGAGTGAAGTGAGTTCCGGGGATTTTCCCCGGCTAATCCAGGAGCAAAAAGCTAATGGCATTAAATCTTCAAGACAAACAAGCGATTGTTGCTGAAGTCAACGAAGTAGCCAAAGGCGCGCTGTCTGCGGTTGTTGCGGATTCTCGCGGCGTTACCGTTGATAAAATGACTGAACTGCGTAAAGCAGGTCGTGAAGCTGGCGTTTACATGCGTGTTGTTCGCAACACCCTGATGCGTCGCGTAGTTGAAGGCACTCCATTCGAATGCCTGAAAGACACGTTTGTCGGTCCTACCTTGATTGCATTCTCTAACGAACACCCGGGCGCTGCTGCTCGTCTGTTCAAAGAGTTCGCGAAAGCGAATGCAAAGTTCGAGGTTAAAGCTGCGGCCTTTGAAGGTGAGCTGATCCCTGCGGCACAAATCGACCGCTTGGCAACGCTGCCTACTTACGATGAAGCAATCGCACGCCTGATGGCAACCATGAAAGAAGCCGCTGCCGGCAAACTGGTTCGCACTCTGGCTGCACTGCGCGATCAGAAAGAAGCGGCATAAGCCACTGTCTTTCTTAGCCTTTGCTAACGTATTTAAACTATTTCTGAATTTTAGGAACAATTGTTATGTCTATCACTAAAGACCAAATCCTGGAAGCAGTTGCCGCTATGTCCGTAATGGACGTTGTTGAACTGGTTTCCGCTATGGAAGAAAAATTCGGCGTGTCTGCTGCTGCCGCTGTAGCTGTTGCTGCAGGTCCAGCTGAAGCTGCTGAAGAAAAAACTGAGTTCGACGTTGTACTGTCTGCTGTTGGTGGCAACAAAGTTGCTGTTATCAAAGCAGTACGTGGCGCAACCGGTCTGGGCCTGAAAGAAGCCAAAGACCTGGTAGAATCTGCTCCAGCAGTACTGAAAGAAGGCATCAGCAAAGACGACGCTGAAGCTCTGAAAAAATCTCTGGAAGAAGCTGGTGCTTCTGTTGAAGTTAAATAAGTTTAACTTCTCAGAGTACAGTCTGGCTTAACAGACTGATGGCTGGTGACTTTTTGGTCACCAGCCTTTTTGCGCTGTAGGGCGTCAGTAGAGTTTCACACTGTTTGGCTACTGGCTAACCCCAATATCTTTTTCTATCGACGACTTAATATACTGCTCCTTTTTGCCGCAGCCGAATCTGCCGCACGGCGCAATGAAATGATTTAAGAGTGATAGAAAAGAGGTATTGCGGAAAGTGTTCCCGCTTTCCGGTCGACAAAACGGTGTTGCATGAACCGTCCCCTATCCGGACGGACAGATAGGTTCGACTTTCCAGCGAGCTGAGGAACCCTATGGTTTACTCCTATACCGAGAAAAAACGTATTCGTAAGGATTTTGGTAAGCGTCCACAAGTTCTGGACATACCATATCTCCTTTCTATCCAGCTTGACTCGTTCCAGAAGTTCATCGAGCAAGACCCAGAAGGGCAGTACGGCTTAGAAGCCGCCTTCCGTTCTGTTTTCCCTATCCAGAGCTACAGTGGCAATTCGGAGCTGCAATACGTTAGCTACCGTCTTGGTGAGCCGGTCTTCGACGTCAAAGAGTGCCAGATCCGTGGTGTGACGTTCTCTGCACCGCTGCGCGTAAAACTGCGCCTGGTCATCTATGAGCGTGAAGCTCCGGAAGGTACGGTCAAAGACATCAAGGAACAAGAAGTCTATATGGGCGAAATTCCGCTCATGACCGAAAACGGTACCTTTGTAATCAACGGTACTGAGAGGGTTATCGTATCTCAGCTGCATCGTAGCCCTGGCGTATTCTTTGACAGCGATAAGGGTAAAACCCACTCCTCGGGTAAAGTGCTGTATAACGCACGTATCATTCCTTACCGCGGTTCATGGCTGGATTTCGAGTTTGACCCGAAAGACAACCTGTTCGTGCGTATTGACCGTCGCCGCAAACTGCCTGCGACCATCATTCTGCGCGCGTTGAACTACACCACTGAACAGATCCTCGACCTGTTCTTTGACAAAATTGTTTTCGAGATCCGCGATAACAAGCTGCAGATGGAGCTGGTTCCAGAGCGTCTGCGTGGTGAGACCGCTTCGTTCGATATCGAAGCCAACGGCAAGATCTACGTAGAGAAAGGCCGTCGCATCACCGCTCGTCATATCCGTCAGCTCGAAAAAGACGAAATTCAAAGTATTGAAGTACCGGTTGAGTACATCGCGGGCAAAGTGGTCGCGAAAGACTATATCGATACCAATACCGGCGAACTGATCTGCACAGCCAACATGGAGCTGTCGCTGGATCTGCTGGCCAAGCTGAGCCAGTCTGGCCACAAGCGTATCGAAACGCTGTTCACCAACGATCTGGACCACGGTGCGTACATTTCCGAGACCGTACGCGTCGACCCAACCAACGATCGTCTGAGCGCGCTGGTAGAAATCTACCGCATGATGCGCCCTGGTGAGCCGCCGACGCGCGAAGCCGCCGAAAGCCTGTTCGAGAATCTGTTCTTCTCCGAAGACCGCTACGACCTGTCCGCGGTTGGCCGCATGAAGTTCAACCGTTCTCTGCTGCGTGACGAGATCGAAGGTTCGGGCATCCTGAGCAAAGACGACATCATCGAAGTGATGAAGAAGCTCATCGATATCCGTAACGGTAAAGGTGAAGTGGACGATATCGACCACTTGGGCAACCGTCGTATCCGTTCCGTCGGCGAAATGGCCGAGAACCAGTTCCGCGTCGGTCTGGTGCGCGTTGAGCGTGCGGTGAAAGAGCGTCTGTCCCTGGGCGATCTGGATACCCTGATGCCTCAGGACATGATCAACGCCAAGCCGATTTCGGCGGCGGTGAAAGAGTTCTTCGGCTCCAGCCAGCTGTCTCAGTTTATGGACCAGAACAACCCGTTGTCCGAGATCACGCACAAGCGCCGTATCTCCGCACTGGGCCCGGGCGGTCTGACCCGTGAACGCGCCGGCTTTGAAGTTCGAGACGTACACCCGACTCACTACGGTCGCGTGTGCCCAATCGAAACGCCGGAAGGCCCGAACATCGGTCTGATCAACTCCCTGTCCGTGTACGCACAGACTAACGAGTATGGCTTCCTGGAAACCCCGTACCGCCGCGTGCGCGACGGCGTGGTGACCGATGAAATCAACTACCTGTCTGCTATTGAAGAAGGCAACTTCGTTATCGCTCAGGCGAACTCCAACCTGGATGATGAAGGCCGCTTCGTAGAAGACCTGGTCACCTGTCGTAGCAAAGGCGAATCGAGCCTGTTCAGCCGCGACCAGGTTGACTATATGGACGTATCGACCCAGCAGGTTGTCTCCGTTGGTGCCTCACTGATTCCATTCCTGGAACACGATGACGCCAACCGTGCATTGATGGGTGCGAACATGCAACGTCAGGCGGTTCCAACCCTGCGCGCCGACAAGCCGCTGGTAGGTACCGGTATGGAACGTGCTGTAGCGGTTGACTCCGGCGTTACCGCCGTGGCCAAACGCGGCGGCGTGATCCAGTACGTGGATGCTTCCCGTATCGTTATCAAGGTTAACGAAGACGAGATGTACCCGGGCGAAGCAGGCATCGACATTTATAACCTGACCAAGTACACCCGTTCTAACCAGAACACCTGCATCAACCAGATGCCGTGTGTGAACCTGGGCGAGCCAATCGAGCGCGGCGACGTGCTGGCGGATGGCCCTTCTACGGATCTGGGCGAACTGGCGCTGGGCCAGAACATGCGCGTAGCCTTCATGCCTTGGAACGGCTACAACTTCGAAGACTCCATCTTGGTCTCCGAGCGCGTGGTGCAGGAAGATCGCTTCACCACCATCCACATCCAGGAACTGGCGTGCGTGTCTCGCGACACCAAGCTGGGGCCTGAAGAGATCACCGCCGACATCCCTAACGTGGGTGAAGCTGCGCTCTCCAAGCTGGATGAATCCGGTATCGTGTATATCGGTGCTGAAGTGACCGGTGGCGACATTCTGGTCGGTAAGGTCACGCCGAAAGGCGAAACCCAGCTGACGCCGGAAGAGAAGCTGCTGCGTGCGATCTTCGGTGAGAAAGCGTCTGACGTTAAAGACTCTTCTCTGCGCGTACCAAACGGCGTTTCCGGTACGGTTATCGACGTGCAGGTCTTCACCCGCGATGGCGTGGAAAAAGACAAGCGTGCGTTGGAAATCGAAGAGATGCAGCTGAAGCAGGCGAAGAAAGACCTGACTGAAGAACTGCAGATCCTGGAAGCCGGTCTGTTTGCGCGTATCCACGCGGTGCTGGTTGCCGGCGGCGTCGAAGCCGAGAAGCTGAGCAAGCTGCCACGCGATCGCTGGCTGGAACTGGGCCTGACCGACGAAGAGAAGCAAAACCAGCTGGAACAGCTGGCGGAGCAATACGACGAACTGAAATCCGACTTCGAGAAGAAGCTGGAAGCCAAGCGTCGCAAGATCACCCAAGGCGACGATCTGGCACCGGGCGTGCTGAAAATCGTCAAGGTTTATCTGGCCGTTAAACGTCAGATCCAACCGGGTGACAAGATGGCAGGCCGCCACGGTAACAAGGGCGTTATCTCCAAGATCAACCCGATCGAAGATATGCCTTACGATGAAAACGGCACGCCGGTAGACATCGTACTGAACCCGCTGGGCGTACCATCACGTATGAACATCGGTCAGATCCTGGAAACCCACCTGGGTATGGCTGCGAAAGGCATTGGTGAGAAGATCAACCAAATGCTGAAGCAGCAGCAGGAAGTGGCCAAGCTGCGTGAGTTCATCCAGAAGGCCTACGATCTGGGCGACGACGTTTGCCAGAAAGTTGACCTGAACACCTTCACCGACGACGAAGTTCTGCGTCTGGCAGAGAACCTGAAAAAAGGTATGCCGATCGCAACGCCGGTGTTCGATGGTGCGAAAGAGACTGAAATCAAGCAGCTGCTGGAAATGGGCGGGATCCCGACCTCCGGTCAGATTACGCTGTTCGATGGCCGTACCGGTGAGCAGTTCGAGCGCCAGGTTACTGTCGGCTATATGTACATGCTGAAACTGAACCACTTGGTTGACGATAAAATGCACGCCCGTTCAACCGGTTCTTACAGCTTGGTTACTCAGCAACCTCTGGGTGGTAAAGCGCAGTTCGGTGGTCAACGCTTCGGTGAGATGGAAGTGTGGGCACTGGAAGCATACGGCGCGGCTTATACCCTGCAGGAAATGCTCACCGTTAAGTCGGATGACGTTAACGGCCGTACCAAGATGTACAAAAACATCGTGGATGGCGATCACCGCATGGAACCAGGCATGCCGGAGTCCTTCAACGTACTGTTGAAAGAAATCCGCTCGCTCGGTATCAACATCGAACTGGAAGACGAGTAATCGTCGTTCCGGCTCAGGCTCCCGGCCTTAGGGAGCCTGAGGGTGGTTGTTCAGGTCACACGGGTACCTACTGCGGTTGTGGGTACCCAACAGGTTTAACTCCGACAGGAGCCAATCCGTGAAAGACTTATTGAAGTTTCTGAAAGCGCAAACTAAGACCGAAGAGTTTGATGCGATCAAGATTGCTCTGGCATCGCCAGACATGATCCGTTCGTGGTCGTTCGGCGAAGTTAAGAAGCCGGAAACCATTAACTACCGTACGTTCAAGCCTGAACGCGACGGCCTTTTCTGCGCCCGTATCTTTGGGCCGGTAAAAGACTACGAGTGCCTGTGCGGTAAGTACAAGCGCTTGAAACACCGCGGCGTGATCTGCGAGAAGTGCGGCGTTGAAGTGACCCAGACCAAAGTGCGCCGTGAGCGCATGGGGCACATCGAGCTGGCTTCGCCGACTGCGCACATCTGGTTCCTGAAATCGCTGCCTTCGCGCATCGGTTTGCTGCTGGATATGCCGCTGCGTGACATCGAACGCGTGCTGTACTTCGAATCCTATGTGGTGGTTGAAGGCGGCATGACCAACCTCGAGCGCCGTCAGATCCTGACTGAAGAGCAGTATCTGGACGCGCTGGAAGAGTTCGGTGACGAATTCGACGCCAAGATGGGTGCGGAAGCCATTCAGGCCCTGTTGAAAAACATGGATCTGGAAGCCGAGTGCGAGCAGCTGCGTGAAGAGCTGAACGAAACCAACTCCGAAACCAAGCGCAAGAAGCTGACCAAGCGTATCAAGCTGCTGGAAGCGTTCGTACAGTCTGGCAACAAGCCGGAGTGGATGATCCTGACCGTGCTGCCGGTACTGCCGCCGGATCTGCGTCCGCTGGTTCCGCTGGATGGCGGTCGTTTCGCGACTTCGGATCTGAACGATCTGTATCGCCGCGTGATCAACCGTAACAACCGTCTGAAACGCCTGCTGGATCTGGCCGCGCCTGACATCATCGTGCGCAACGAAAAGCGTATGCTGCAAGAAGCGGTAGACGCCCTGCTGGATAACGGCCGTCGCGGTCGTGCCATCACCGGTTCCAACAAGCGTCCTCTGAAATCTTTGGCCGACATGATCAAAGGTAAGCAGGGTCGTTTCCGTCAGAACCTGTTGGGTAAACGCGTTGACTACTCCGGTCGTTCTGTTATCACCGTAGGTCCATACCTGCGTCTGCATCAGTGCGGTCTGCCTAAGAAAATGGCGCTGGAGCTGTTCAAACCGTTCATCTACGGCAAGCTGGAGCTGCGTGGCCTGGCCACCACCATCAAAGCCGCCAAGAAAATGGTTGAGCGCGAAGAAGCCGTCGTTTGGGATATCCTGGACGAAGTTATCCGCGAACACCCGGTACTGCTGAACCGTGCGCCAACCCTGCACCGTTTGGGTATCCAGGCGTTTGAACCGGTTCTGATCGAAGGTAAAGCTATCCAGCTGCACCCGCTGGTGTGTGCGGCCTATAACGCCGACTTCGATGGTGACCAGATGGCCGTTCACGTACCGCTGACGCTGGAAGCCCAGCTGGAAGCGCGTGCGCTGATGATGTCCACCAACAACATTCTGTCACCAGCGAACGGCGAGCCAATCATCGTTCCTTCTCAGGACGTTGTATTGGGTCTGTACTACATGACCCGCGACTGTGTTAACGCCAAAGGCGAAGGCATGGTGCTGAACGGTTCGAAAGAAGCCGAGCGCGTTTACCGTGCCGGTCTGGCGTCGCTGCATGCGCGCGTTAAAGTGCGTATCACCGAAGACGTCAAAACCGCAGAAGGCGAGTGGACGACCCAGACCAGCATTATCGACACCACTATCGGTCGCGCCATCCTGTGGATGATCGTACCTAAAGGTCTGCCGTACTCGATCGTTAACCAGCCTCTGGGCAAGAAAGCGATCTCCAAGATGCTGAACACCTGTTACCGCATCCTGGGCCTGAAGCCGACCGTTATCTTTGCCGACCAGATCATGTACACCGGTTTTGCCTATGCGGCCCGTTCAGGCGCTTCCGTAGGTATCGACGACATGGTTATCCCGGCCAAGAAAGCGGAGATCATCGAAGAAGCGGAAACCGAAGTTGCCGAGATCCAGGAGCAGTTCCAGTCTGGTCTGGTTACCGCCGGCGAACGCTACAACAAAGTGATCGATATCTGGGCTGCGGCGAACGAACGCGTTGCCAAAGCGATGATGGAAAACCTGTCGGTAGAAGACGTGGTTAACCGTGACGGCGAAGTGGAACAGCAAGTTTCCTTCAACAGCATCTTCATGATGGCCGACTCCGGTGCGCGTGGTTCCGCCGCTCAGATTCGTCAGCTGGCCGGTATGCGTGGTCTGATGGCGAAGCCGGACGGCTCCATCATCGAAACGCCAATCACCGCGAACTTCCGTGAAGGTCTGAACGTACTCCAGTACTTCATCTCCACGCACGGTGCGCGTAAAGGTCTGGCGGATACCGCACTGAAAACGGCAAACTCCGGTTATCTGACCCGTCGTCTGGTTGACGTGGCGCAGGACCTGGTAGTGACCGAAGACGACTGTGGCACTCACAACGGCATCCTGATGACTCCGGTTATCGAAGGTGGTGACGTTAAAGAGCCGCTGCGCGAACGCGTTCTGGGTCGTGTGACTGCAGAAGATGTCATCAAGCCGGGTACGGCTGACATCCTGGTGCCGCGCAACACCCTGCTGAACGAGAAGACCTGTGACCTGTTGGAAGAGAATTCTGTCGACAGCGTTAAAGTCCGTTCCGTAGTTAGCTGTGAAACCGACTTTGGTGTGTGTGCAAACTGCTACGGTCGCGACCTGGCACGTGGCCACATCATCAACAAAGGCGAGGCCATCGGCGTTATCGCGGCACAGTCCATCGGTGAGCCGGGTACCCAGCTGACGATGCGTACGTTCCACATCGGTGGTGCGGCATCTCGTGCGGCGGCAGAGTCCAGCATTCAGGTTAAGAACAAAGGTAGCCTGAAGCTGAGCAACGTTAAGTTCGTTATGAACGCAGCGGGCAAGCTGGTTATTACCTCACGTAATACCGAGCTGAAGCTGATCGACGAATTCGGCCGTACCAAAGAAAGCTACAAAGTGCCTTACGGCGCCGTGATGGGCAAAGGTGACGGTGCGGAAGTTAACGGCGGCGAAACCGTGGCTAACTGGGATCCGCACACCATGCCGGTCATCACCGAAGTGAGCGGTTTCATTCGCTTCGCCGACATGATCGACGGCCAGACCATTACTCGCCAGACCGACGAACTGACCGGTTTGTCTTCTCTGGTGGTACTGGACAGCGCAGAGCGTACCGGCAGCGGTAAAGACCTGCGTCCGGCACTGAAAATCGTTGACGCCAAAGGCGACGACGTATTGATCCCAGGTACTGATATGCCTGCTCAATACTTCCTGCCGGGCAAAGCGATTGTGCAGCTGGAAGACGGCATTCAGATCGGCGCGGGTGATACCCTGGCGCGTATTCCTCAGGAATCCGGCGGTACCAAGGATATTACCGGTGGTCTGCCACGCGTTGCGGATCTGTTCGAAGCGCGTCGTCCGAAAGAGCCGGCGATCCTGGCTGAAATCAGCGGGATTATCTCGTTCGGTAAAGAGACCAAAGGCAAACGTCGCCTGGTGATCTCTCCGCTGGACGGCAGCGACGCTTACGAAGAGATGATTCCGAAATGGCGTCAGCTCAACGTGTTTGAAGGCGAAGTTGTGGAACGTGGTGACGTTGTTTCCGACGGCCCAGAGTCTCCGCACGACATTCTGCGTCTGCGTGGTGTGCATGCGGTTACCCGCTACATCACCAACGAAGTGCAGGAAGTTTACCGTCTGCAAGGCGTTAAGATTAACGATAAACACATCGAGGTTATCGTTCGTCAGATGCTGCGTAAAGGCACCATCGTCAGCGCTGGTGGCACCGAGTTCCTGGAAGGCGAGCAGGCTGAAGTTTCACGCGTCAAGATTGCCAACCGTCAGCTCGAAGCTGAAGGCAAGATCCCGGCAACCTTCTCCCGCGATCTGCTGGGTATCACCAAGGCTTCCTTGGCGACCGAGTCCTTCATCTCCGCCGCATCGTTCCAGGAAACGACGCGCGTTCTGACCGAAGCTGCCGTAGCCGGCAAGCGCGATGAACTGCGTGGCCTGAAAGAGAACGTCATCGTGGGCCGTCTGATCCCAGCCGGTACCGGTTACGCTTATCATCAGGACCGCATGCGCCGTCGTGCACAGGGCGAAGCGCCGGTTGTTCCGCAGGTGAGCGCGGAAGAAGCGACAGCCAACCTGGCCGAACTGCTCAATGCAGGCAACCTGGGCGGCAGCGACGACGAGTAATCGTTGAACGCGCCGCGGGTCCGGCTTGCCGGACCCTCTGCCAGTAAACCGCTCCTTCGGGGGCGGTTTTTTTTTGCCTCGTTCCGGAAGGGGCAATTTTTGCTACTATGAATAAGCCCCTGCTTGAGGGGGTAATGGTCTGCGCGCAAATACAAACTAAGGATTGTACAAATATGGACAGCCTGTTCACCTTTGAAAAACTTACCGCGAAACACTTGCCTTATCTGTATGAAATAAGATTTTCCGTCGAAGAGAACCCGCTTCACCCACACCAGATCCAATATCTTCAGAGAACTCAGGCGCTGGGTGATATCAACCAGGGCGGCGGCTGGATTTGTAAATACGGCGAAGATTATGCCGGCGTCGGCTTTGGTCTCTTTATTCCCGAACCGCTGATTGGCGGATTATTCGTCAAGCCGGAGTATCAGTCGAAAGGTGTTGGTTCTGCCTTACTGGATGCCGTGACGGCCTGGTTGTTCGACAATGGTGCAGAAGCAATCCATCTGACTACCGATCCAGGTTCCAGGGCTGAGGCGTTTTATCAGCGGCGTGGCTGGATTGCCATTGGCAAGGATGAATTTGGCCAGGCGGAACTGGTTAAACATAAAGGCGATAAATAATGAAAATCAAAGGACTGATAGCATTATTCCTGATTTGTCTTTTTAGCGCCCCCCTCCATGCGGCCATTGACTATTTTTATCTTAAAAAGAGCGATGGGCAGAAGGTCAGAGTCACGCTGCAGGAGTTGGAGGCGATGCCATCATCTTCGATTACAACCTCGACCAACTTCACGCCCGAGGCTGTTTTTACCGGCGTTGAGTTTACCGCGTTGGCCAAAAAATATGGGCTGACGGGAAACAGTGTTCGCGCTTTCGCCTGGGATGATTATTCATATTCAATGCCCGTCGTCGAGCTGGAAAAATACAAGGTCATTATCGCCTATAAGAAAAATAATGAGCTCATGGATATTTCTGAGTTAGGGCCATTTGCGATTATCTACCCTCGCGATAGCCATCCAGAGTTGAGCAACATTGAGGTGAATGCCAAAACCGTTTGGCAAATAAAAGCGCTAGAGGTTAAGTAAAATGAGTAAGAAACTTATCGGGACTCTTGCCACCCTGGTTGCGGCGCTGTTGCTGTTGATCTTATTGATCGCCGTAAACTTCGGCAGCGTTAAAGAGCGGTACAAACAGATTGAGCCCAATCTTGATAACTACTCTGTCGCTGAAATTCTCTTTTTGTCGTTCGAAAGGACGAAAACTGCGCTATTGCAGGGGGAAGAGGACAATTACGATAGTTTCATGCTGAAGAAAAAAATATTTGCATCAAAGATTGCCATTCTTGAAAGCCGTTCTACGTTAAGCGACTCTTTTTATTATGACGAAGAGTTTATAAAAACCGTTGCGGTTTTGAAGCGACAGTATGCCGAGCTGGATCAACTCAGCGTTGAACTGTTGCATGGCAAGAAAAAAAGAGCCGATATACTCTCCTTTATGGACAAGATGGAAGTCACCCTGGTCGATATTCAAGAAGTAATCTACAAAATACAGATAAGGAATTTCACTGAGGTTAAAAATATCATCAAAGATAATTCAGGTAAAACCGAACTGTTCGCCATGTTCTCGTTGGTGCTGATCTTTTTGATGATGTTCCTTATCTTGAAAAATGCGTTTTCGCTGAAGAAAATGGTGAAAAATAAGAATATATTTATTTCCTCAATCTATCATGAGATCGCCGGATCAACGCAGGCTATCGTGATTGCGGCAGATATCATGGAGCACGAACTGGTTCAGGATGCATTGAAAAAAGAAGCCAGGCTCATCTCGCACCATGGTAATAAAATAGCGGAGCAAACGCGCGAGGTGATGGATTACTCACGGATTGAGATGGGGGAGGTAAAGGTCAACGACTCCCTCTTCTCACTTAATGATGTGGTTGACGATGCCGTCGCTGCGGTGGGGGCGGGGAAGGACGCAATAAATTTATTGTCCGGTATTCGTCTTATGCGGGTAAAATTCATGCGGATAAGTACAAACTGTACAGAATACTCGTCAACTTATTGGGTAATGCGGATAAATATACGCATCGTGGATCGGTTATCGTGAATGTGAAAATATGTAATGACCGTCTTTATCTTCTGGTGAAGGATAACGGCATCGGTTTTAACGTTAAAAATATTGATAAATTATATAAGGCATTTAATCAGGGGCTGGAGAGAGAGACGCGTCAGGGGCTGGGATTGGGGCTAACCATTATAAAGAATTATGTGACCAGGATGAAAGGCGCCATCAGAGTAAAATCGACCGAGGGCACAGGGGCGTCATTCTTCATTTGCCTGCCAATAAAATCAGTTGAAAAATAAATGAGAAAGCAACAACGAAGAGATGATCAACGGCTTGGCCGGTTTTTCAACCAAATGTACGTCGTAGTTTAATATCATATCGCCTATGTTTTTCTCATAGTGGTTTAACTGGCCGGTCAGGATGATGATTTTCGCAGGCGGGGTCACCCGGTCTTTTATTTTTTCTACGACCTTTTCGGACGTCTCGCCGAAGTCTAATAGCCAATCAAGGATAAAGGCTTCGTAGGGGTACGGCTCCAGGCTATCGATGATCGCCGTCGCCGTTGGGAAGGTATCCGTTTCAATGCCGTATCGCGTGGTGATTTTCTTTAGCAACTCCAGTATGTCGTGATCGTTGTCGAGTATGGCTATCCTCGGCGCGGGCAAAAAATCTATTTTTCTGACCTTATACAGCTCTGCATCTGCGCTTTGATCTCTGCCGGTGTCAATAATAAAAAGATCGTCTTTCCTGAACGCATAGGTTTCCGCATCATCAAGGTGTTCTACCGGCTGGTCGTCAACCTCAATATTGCATCGTTTATGTATGTTGTTGAGGATGAAGACGCAGTTATGGGCTCTGCGTCCTCCAAATGATTCATTGAAGTATTGAAATACCTTGTTGATCTCGTCGAGAGTAATGCCTCTTTTGCCGTCCAGCTTCTGCTTGGCGCTGTTGTACTGGAGGTTCAGTATGCTCGCCATCGTCGATGCGTGTTTTCTGTCGCCAACCCCTTTCTGGGCCAGCAGTGTACTGATTGCATCCGCGTAATTTAGCGTTTTCTTCATGATCACCTCGATTTTTCTGATGTTGACCACGAGCATTTTTGCGTCCCGAGGCTGCCTGCCGGCTCGATTATAGATGAAGTCAGGGTGGCTGTGGTTATATCCATTTGATTTTATTAATTAAACTCAAATGACACTCAATTTAATTTAAAAAGACACTCAAAAGGCATTCACATTTTATCGTCGATATGATTAATTAGCACTCATATGTGTGATTCGCGTTCCTGTGGGGGGCTGCCAGTCTCACAAAATAAGCTGCCTGCACTCGTCTTCACGCCGAGTGCAGGCAGTAAAAAGACATACGGCCAACACCAGGGCCATTACAGCATCAGGGACTCACGGCATCGTTGCGACGTTGCTGATATTGCCGCACGCTGGCCACCACCACCTCCGGCGCTACCACGCCTTCCCGCCCCAAAATCACCGCCTGCGAAGTGCCCTGCGCGACGATCCTGTCACCCACGCTGAAGGTATGGGTCGCATAGAAGTAGCGCTCATCCCAGTGGGTAATGGCCATGCTGACCTGGTAGCGCTGAAACGGCCGCAGCGCCTTTTTATAATCCATGGTGTGTTGACTGACGATCGGCGACCAGCGTTGCTTCAGCATCAGCGCCAGCAGGCCGGTGCGGATAAACAAATCGACCCGGTTCAAATCGCACACCGTCATATAGCGCCCGTTATTCATATGCAGATTGATGTCGATATCGTTCAGCCATACTCGGGTCGCCAGTCGGTTGGTGAGCGCATCCATCGACATGCGCGGTTTCCAGCATGACGAGATCAAGATCCAAAGCAGTCGCAGGTACAGGTTCATGGTGATTATTCCGCCGGGATGAAAGGTTAAATGTGGTCCAACCAGTTTGTTTTGTCAAAATATCCATCGGGTAGCCGGCAGCGGCGGCCGTAAAGGAGGGGGAGTCGCGCTGGAGGGCATCCGGCGCGATCCGAGGGTAAGGCGGGGCCGTCGAGAGGGTAACAGCCCCGGTCGGCGCCGGGTTTGGCGGCCGACAGGCTCACTATAACCGCGGCGATTGGCGGCGCCAGCGGCGTTGGCGGGCATTGCGCAGCCCGCCCATGGATTTTTCCGCAGCGCTGCAAGGTTTGCAGCTTATTGCGCGCCGCGCCCCAGATAACCGTCCCAGTCTTTCCACACCGGCTGCAGCCCGGCGTCGCTGATCGCCTGGGCAACCTGTTGCGGGCTGCGGCCGTCGTGCGGCTCGAACTGCTCCAGCTCCGGCGGCACGTCGTCGGCATAGCCGCCGGGCTGGGTCTTGGATCCGGCGCTGACGCTGTTGATCGCCACCGGGATCATGTGATCGCGGAAGAACGGCGACTCGCGGGTCGATAGCGAAAGCTCTACGTCCGGGGCGAACAGGCGGAAGGCGCAGATCAACTGCACCAGCTGCGGCTCACTCATGATCGACGCCGGTTCGATACCGCCGGCGCAGGGGCGCAGCCGCGGGAAGGAGATCGAATAGCGGCTCTGCCAATAGGTCTGTTGCAGATAGAACAGGTGCTCCGCCAACAGGTAGCAGTCGGTGCGCCAACTGTTGGAAAGGCCGATCAACGCGCCCAGGCCTATCTTGTCGATCCCGGCGCGCCCCAAGCGATCGGGGGTGGCCAGCCGCCAGTAAAAGTCCTGTTTCTGGCCGCGCAGGTGGTGCTGCAGATAGGTGGCGGGATGATAGGTTTCCTGATACACCAGCACGCCGTCCAGCCCCAGCGTTTTCAGCTCGGCGTACTCCTCCTGCGCCAACGGTTGCACCTCCATCATCAGCGAGCTGAAATGGCTGCGGATCGCCGGGATATGCCGGCGAAAATAGTCCATGCCGACCTTGCTCTGGTGCTCGCCGGTGACCAACAGCAGGTGCTCAAAGCCCAACGCCTTGATCGCCAGGCACTCACGTTCTATTTCCCCGGCGTCCAGCGTTTTGCGCTTGATGCGGTTGCTCATTGAGAAACCGCAGTAGGTGCAGTCGTTGGCGCACAGGTTGGACAGATACAGCGGTACGTAGAAGCTGACCACGTTGCCGAAGCGCTGGCGGGTCAGCTGCTGTGCGCGCTGCGCCAATGGCTCCAGATAAGCGGCGGCGGCGGGGGAAATCAGTGCCATAAAATCGTCGCGCGTCAGCTTGTCCGCCTTCAGCGCATGCTCCACGTCGCGTGCGGTTTTGCTGTTGATGCGCAGCGAGATATCGTCCCAGTCCAGCTGCGCCAGGCGACTGCTGAAATCATCGATCATCACTGCGCCTCCTCGGAGTGGGTGAGAAAAGCGGTCAGCGGGCTGGTGGCGGCGGCGCCGCGTTGGCTGCCGCCCAGCCCGGCCGCGCGCGCCAGCTCACCGGCCTCCAGCGCCAGGCGAAACGCCCGCGCCATCTGCACCGGATCGCGCGCCACGGCGATGGCGGTATTCACCAGCACCGCGTCGGCGCCCAGCTCCATCGCTTCCAGCGCGTGGCTCGGCGCGCCGATGCCGGCGTCGACCACCACCGGCACCCTGGCCTGTTCGATGATGATTTCGAGGAAATCGCGGGTGCGCAGGCCGCGGTTGGAGCCGATAGGCGCGCCGAGCGGCATCACCGCCGCGCAGCCCGCTTCTTCCAGCCGCTTGCACAGCACCGGATCGGCGCCGCAGTAGGGCAGCACCACAAAGCCGTCTTTCACCAGCGTTTCCGCCGCTTTCAGCGTCTCTATCGGGTCCGGCAGCAGGTATTTCACGTCGGGGTGGATCTCCAGCTTCACCCAGTGGGTGCCGAGCGCCTCGCGCGCCAGTCGGGCGGCGAACACCGCCTCGGCGGCGGTCTTGGCGCCGGAGGTGTTGGGCAGCAGGCGCACGCCCAGCTGCCGCAGCGGCGCCAGGATGGCGTCATTGCCGCCGCGCAAATCGACGCGCTTCATGGCCATGGTGACCAGCTGCGAGCCGGAAGCCTGCAGCGCCTCGAGCATCAGCGCCGGCGTGGCGAACTTGCCGGTGCCGGTAAACAGGCGGGAGGTAAAGGGAGTATCGGCGATTTTCAGCATGTCAGCCTCCGGCGATCGCTTGAAACAGCAGGATGTCATCGCCGTCTTGCACCAGATGGCTGGCCCAGTCGGCGCGCGGGATGATGGTTTGATTGATCGCCAGCGCGGTGCCCGGCTGGTGGCGTTCCAGCCGTTCGAGCAGGGCGGCGACGCTGAGCGGCGGCGCCAGCTCCAGCGGTTGGTCGTTGAGCCGGATCTTCATGCCGTTCCCCCGCATACCGGGCAGGCGCTGGCCTGGCTGAGCTGCAGGGTGCTCCAGCTTTGCTGCTTGCCGTCGAACAGGCGCAGTTTGCCGCTGAGCGCCGCAGGCATGCCGGCCAGCATTTTGATGGCTTCCAGCGCCTGCAGGGTGCCTATCACCCCGACCACCGGGCCAAGCACGCCGGCGGTGCGGCAGTTGCGCTGCGGCTCGGTAAGCTCCGGATACAGGCAGGCGTAGCAGCCGTGCTCGTAGGGCGGTTCAATCATCAGCAATTGGCCGCTGAAGCCCACCGCGCTGCCGCTGATCAGCGGTTTGCCGGCCGCCACGCAGGCGGCGTTCACCGCGTGGCGGGTCGCCATGTTGTCGCAGCAGTCCAGCACCAGATCGGCGCGGGCGACGGCATCATGCAGCGATTGCCCCTGCAGCCGTTGTTCCAGTGCGATGGGCTCCACCAGGGGATTCAGCGCCTGCAATTGCTGCCGCGCCAGTGCGGCTTTGCTTTGGGCGGTATCGGCGCTGCGATACAGGATCTGGCGCTGCAGGTTGGTGACGTGCAGCCGATCGTCGTCGGCCAGCAGCAGCGTGCCGACGCCGGCGGCGGCCAGATACAGCGAAGCCGGAGACCCCAGACCGCCCAGGCCGACAATCAGCACCGTCGCGCGTTTGAGCTTTTCCTGGCCTTCCGGGCCCACGTCTTCCAGCAGCAGCTGGCGGCTGTAGCGCAGGAACTCTTGGTCGTTAAGCATCAGCCCGCCCCTCGCCCTCGATCAGCCGCAACAGTTCGGCGGTGGCCGCGCGCCAGTCCGGCGCCTGGGTGATGGCGCTCACCACCGCCACGCTGCCGACGCCGCACGCCAACACCGCCGGCACGCGATCGATGCCGATCCCGCCGATCGCCACCGTCGGGTAGTCCGCCAACCCGGCGAGGTGGCGCTTCAGCTCCGTCAGCCCCTGCGGCGCCGAAGGCATGTCTTTGGTTTGGGTCGGGAAGATATGCCCGAGGGCGATATAAGACGGTTTTACCGCGATGGCGCGCGCCAGTTCGGCGTCGTCATGGGTGGATACGCCCAGCCGCAGCCCGGCGCGGTGGATCGCCGCCAAATCGGTGGTATCCAGATCTTCCTGGCCGAGGTGTACGCCATAGGCGCCGTGTTTGACGGCCAGCCGCCAGTAATCGTTGATGAACAGCCGCGCATCGTATTGTCTGCCCAGCGCGATGGCGGCGACGATGTCTTCCTCCACCTGTTCGTCCGGCAGATCCTTGATGCGCAATTGGATTGTCTTGACGCCGGCGCCCAGCAGGCGGGCGATCCACTCGACGCTGTCGACCACCGGGTACAATCCCAGCCGGTGCGGGGTAGCGGGGAACGGGGTGGCGATATCAGTCATTGCGCATTTCCTCTTGCAGGTTGCCGGCGCTGTGGTAGAGCTCGCTGCCGCGCGAACGGAATTCGGCCGACATCTTTTCCATGCCGTTCAGCTGCACCTCTATCGGTTTGGCGGCCTCCTGGGCGGCGGCGTAGTCGCGCACCTCCTGCGAGATTTTCATCGAGCAGAATTTCGGTCCGCACATCGAGCAGAAGTGGGCGATTTTGCCGGACTCCTGCGGCAGGGTTTCGTCGTGGTAGGCGCGCGCGGTAGCCGGATCGAGCGCCAGGTTGAACTGATCTTCCCAGCGGAACTCGAAGCGCGCCTTGGACATGGCGTTGTCGCGGATCTGCGCGCCCGGGTGGCCCTTGGCCAGATCGGCGGCGTGGGCGGCGATCTTGTAGGTGATCAATCCCTGTTTGACGTCTTCCTTGTTCGGCAGGCCGAGATGCTCCTTCGGCGTGACGTAACACAGCATGGCGCAGCCGAACCAGCCGATCATCGCCGCGCCGATGCCGGAGGTGAAGTGGTCATAACCCGGTGCGATATCGGTGGTCAGCGGGCCGAGGGTATAGAACGGCGCTTCGTGGCAGTGCTCCAGCTCTTCGGTCATATTGCGGCGGATCATCTGCATCGGCACGTGGCCGGGGCCTTCGATCATCACCTGCACGTCGTATTCCCAGGCGATCTTGGTCAGTTCGCCCAGGGTGTGCAGCTCGGCGAACTGCGCTTCGTCGTTGGCGTCCTGAATCGAGCCCGGGCGCAGGCCGTCGCCGAGCGACAGCGAAACGTCATAGGCGGCGCAGATCTCGCAGATTTCGCGGAAGTGCTGATACAGGAAGTTTTCCTGATGGTGCGACAGGCACCACTTGGCCATGATCGAGCCGCCGCGCGAGACGATGCCGGTCAGGCGCCTGGCGGTCATCGGCACATAGCGCAGCAGCACGCCGGCGTGAATGGTGAAGTAGTCCACCCCTTGTTCCGCCTGTTCCAGCAGGGTATCGCGGAACATTTCCCAGGTCAGGTTCTCCGCCACGCCGTTGACCTTCTCCAGCGCCTGGTAGATAGGCACCGTGCCGATGGGCACCGGGCTGTTGCGCAGGATCCATTCGCGGGTTTCGTGGATATAGCGGCCGGTCGACAGGTCCATCACGGTATCCGCGCCCCAGCGGGTGGACCACACCAGCTTTTCCACTTCCTCTTCGATCGAGGAGGTCACCGCCGAGTTGCCGATGTTGGCGTTGACCTTCACCAGGAAGTTGCGGCCGATGATCATCGGTTCGGATTCCGGGTGGTTGATGTTGGCGGGGATGATGGCGCGCCCGGCGGCCACTTCCTGGCGCACGAATTCCGCCGTGATGTTGTCCGGCAGGTTGGCGCCCCAGCTTTGGCCCGGATGCTGCTGGCGCAGGACCTCGCCGCGGATGCGCTGGCGCCCCATGTTTTCACGGATGGCGATAAACTCCATCTCCGGGGTGACGATGCCGGCGCGGGCGTAGTGCAACTGGGTCACGCACTTGCCCGATTGCGCCTTGCGCGGCAGCGGCAGGCGTTCGAAGCGCAGGTGATCCAAGCCTTCATCCGCCAGGCGCTGCTGGGTGAAACCGGAACTGACGCCGCTCAGTACCGCGGTATCGCCGCGTTCTTCGATCCAGCCGGCGCGCAGCCTGGCCAGGCCGGCATGCACGTCGAGCCGCGCCTGCGGATCGCCGTAGGGGCCGGCGGTGTCGTACACCGGAATGGCTTCGTTCTGTTCGTACTGCGGGTTGTCCTTGCCGCCGCCGACCAGCGTCGGGCTGAGCTGAATTTCGCGCATCGGCACCTGCACATCGCTGCGCGAACCCTGCAGATAGATACGGCGTGAGCTGGGGAAGGCCACCCCTGCAGGCTGTCGATAAACTGTTGGGCAGCTTCGCGTTGCTCTTTACGGGCACGAGGTTTCTTAACGTTAGACATAGCAAGTTCCTACCAGTGTGTTGGGTTGGGAAAGTTGCTTGTCTGGAGCTCGGAGGGAGTAATGATGCTGGCCGATAGGATCGGATCATCCCGAATGGGGAGAAATCCTGCCTATGGCGATAGATTACTCTTGTTCCCTTCGCGGGTATTAACCCGATCAGGTTCCGCGGATCCCGAATTAACGGTCTCAGCCTGGCCAATTTGTTGAACAAATCAGGCGCTAGGCACTCCGACAAGATGCCCTCCAGTATAGGAGGGATAATAAAAAAGACTACAAAATTCTAACGCGCCTGATCAAGCGCCTTATCCGACAGCGGCGGCTGCGAGGCTTCCGCCGCCAGCTGGATCAGCTTGTCTTCCAGGGTAAAGCGCGCCGCCAGCGTCTCGCCGATATCCGACAGCGCCTGGTGGAACTCCAGACACACGTCCTGATCGATATCCACTTCGGTATAGCGGTCGTGAAAGGCCATGACCTGCTCGGTATTGGCCCAGAGTTTGGGGTAGATGTTTACCGACAGAGACATTTTTGGGCTGGCAGCGCCTTCCACTTGTTTGATAATTCTGTCATAGATATGGAAATGCGCGGCTGAGAGATAATCCACCAGATTATGGCAAAAGTTCTCCAGCGCTTTTTCATTCAGCGGCGTATGCTTTTCTTTATTCGGTTTGAGGCCCACCAGGGTGCAGTAGGCGACCAGCAATTGCTTGCGGGCCTGAAGCCATTGATCAACTAATTCATTACTACCACCAAGGCGCTGAGTCAGGCTTTCCAAACGGTTGAGCATGTTTGACTCCGTAAGTAATAAAAAGTAACAGTAAGTTATTAAAATGTAACAAGGCCGATTTGTAGAGTGCCAGTGAAGCTGAGGTTGTGCAACAACGATATGGAACTTGCATTAACGGGTAATGAAAATGGCTGGTGGATAGTCAGCCATGAAAGCAAACTTTGGTTACCGAACGGTGAACTGCCGTTCGGTTCGGCCGCCTCTTTTTCCCTGCAGGGTAAAATGGCGCGCGCCATCGGCGAGTGGGGCGGCGCGCCGGTATGGCTGGTGCGCCAGGCGATGCCGCGCGACATGGGCTCGGTGCGGCAGCTGCTCGAACTGGATCGCGGTTTGTTCCAGCTCGCCGGGCGCGGCGTGCAGCTGGCGGATTTCTACCGCTCCCATCGCTATTGCGGCTACTGCGGCCATGAGATGCACTTCAGCCGCAGCGAAAGCGCCTGCCTGTGCGGAAATTGCCGCGAGCGCTACTACCCGCAGATTGCCCCCTGCGTGATCGTCGCCATTCGGCGCGACGACCAGATCCTGCTGGCGCAGCACGTGCGCCATCGCGGCGGCATCCATACGGTGCTGGCCGGTTTTGTCGAGGTGGGCGAGACGCTGGAACAGGCGGCGGCGCGTGAAGTGATGGAAGAAAGCAATATCGAAATCAAAAACCTGCGCTATGTCACCTCCCAACCCTGGCCGTTCCCGCACTCGCTGATGATGGCGTTTATGGCCGACTATCATCAGGGCGAGATCCGCCACGATCCCAAGGAACTGCTCAACGCCGGCTGGTACCGTTACGATCGCTTGCCGCTGTTGCCGCCGCCCGGCACCGTGGCGCGCCGGCTGATTGAGGACACCGTGGCGCTGTGCCGGGCAGAATAATGTACAATGACCGGCAGATTATTAAGGGAGCCCCATAAATGAATGAGTTGAAGAACGATCGCTACCTGCGCGCGCTGCTGCGCCAGCCGGTGGATGTGACCCCGGTATGGATGATGCGTCAGGCCGGTCGTTATTTACCGGAATACAAGGCGACCCGCGCCCAGGCCGGTGATTTCATGTCGCTGTGCAAAAACGCGGAGCTGGCCTGCGAGGTGACGCTGCAGCCGCTGCGCCGCTATGCGCTGGACGCCGCCATCCTGTTCTCCGATATTCTCACCATTCCCGACGCCATGGGGCTTGGCCTGTATTTCGAAGCCGGCGAAGGCCCGCGTTTCTCTTCGCCTATCGTCAGCCGCGCCGACGTAGACAAGCTGCCGCTGTTCGATCCGGAGGTCGAGCTGGGCTACGTGATGAACGCGGTGCGCACCATTCGCCGCGAGCTGAAGGGCGAAGTGCCGTTGATCGGTTTCTCCGGCAGCCCCTGGACGCTGGCGACCTATATGGTGGAGGGCGGCAGCAGCAAGGCCTTCACCAAGCTGAAGAAGATGATGTACGCCGAGCCGGCCACGCTGCACCTGCTGCTGGACAAGCTGGCGGACAGCGTGATCCTGTATCTCAACGCCCAGATCAAGGCCGGCGCGCAGTCGGTGATGGTGTTCGATACCTGGGGCGGCGTATTGACCGGCCGCGATTACCGCGAGTTCTCGCTGCATTACATGCACAAGATCGTCGACGGCCTGCTGCGTGAAAACGACGGCCGCCGCGTGCCGGTCACGCTGTTCACCAAGGGCGGCGGCCAGTGGCTGGAAGCGATGGCCGCCACCGGCTGCGACGCGCTGGGCCTGGACTGGACCACCGATATCGCCGACGCGCGCCGCCGCGTGGGTGACCAGGTGGCGCTGCAGGGCAATATGGATCCGTCGATGCTTTATGCTTCGCCGGAGCGCATCGGCCAGGAGGTGGAAACCATTCTGGCCGGGTTCGGCCACGGCGAAGGCCACGTGTTTAACCTGGGCCACGGCATCCATCAGGACGTACCGCCGGAAAATGCCGGCGCCTTCGTCGAGGCGGTGCACGCGCAGTCGGCGAAATACCACCGTTAAGGAGCGGACGTGATAGAGACTCAAGCCCTGCGCGCCGAGCAGCTGCGCCGCGCCTCCGAGGTCATTCGCCACGATGATCTGCCGGTCGATCCGCCGGCGTTCATCGCCGGCGCCGACGTGGGCTTCGAGCAAGAGGGGGCGGTGACGCGCGCCGCCATCGCCATCCTGCGCTATCCGTCGCTGGAGCTGGTGGAGTATCAAATCGCCCGCATCGCCACCACCATGCCTTATATCCCCGGTTTCCTGTCGTTTCGCGAATATCCCGCGCTGCTTGCCGCCTGGCGGCAGCTGCGGCAAAAACCGGATCTGATCTTCGTCGACGGCCATGGCATCTCGCATCCGCGCCGCCTGGGCGTCGCCAGCCATTTCGGCCTGCTGGTCGATGTGCCGACCATCGGCGTGGCCAAGAAGCGCCTGTGCGGCAAGTTTGCGCCGCTGGATGCCGCCGCGGGAGCGCTGGCGCCGCTGGAAGACCAAGGCGAGCAGCTGGGCTGGGTGTGGCGCAGCAAGGCGCGCTGCAACCCGCTGTTTATCGCCACCGGCCACCGCATCAGCGCCGACAGCGCATTGGCCTGGGTGCAACGCTGCATGGCGGGCTATCGCCTGCCGGAGCCCACCCGTTGGGCCGACGCCATCGCTTCGCGCCGCCCGGCCTTCCAGCGCTGGCTGCAGCAGCATCCGGAGGTGTCGCAATGAGCGATTTCGGGTACACTGCGGCGCAGATAACGCGTAAGAGAGTAAACAATGCTACGTAACCCGATTCATTTACGTCTGGAAAAGCTTGAGAGCTGGCAACATTTGACCTTTATGGCCAGTTTGTGCGAGCGTATGTACCCGAATTACCAGATGTTCTGCCTGCAAACCGCGTTCGGCGATCCGGCGATATATCGCCGCATTCTGGATCTGGTGTGGGAAACGCTGGTGGTCAAGGACGCCAAGGTCAACTTCGACAGCCAGTTGGAAAAGTTGGAAGAGGCGATACCCTCGGCAGAAGATTACGATCTTTACGGCGTTTATCCGGCGATCGACGCCTGTATCGCATTAGGGGAACTGATCCATTCGCGGCTCAGCGGGGAGACGCTGGAGCACGCCATCGCCATCAGCGAAACGTCAATTCGCACCGTGGCGATGTTGGAAATGACTCAGGCCGGTAAAGAAATGACCGACGATGAGTTGAAGGTTTTGCCTGCGGTAGAGGAAGAATGGGACATCCAATGGGAAATTTTCCGCCTGTTGGCTGATTGCGAAGAGCGTGATTTGGACCTGATCAAAGGGTTGCGATCCGACCTTCGCGAAGCCGGAGTCAGTAACATTGGGATAAATTTAGCGCAATAAGGCAAGAAAACGTGATTTAACGCCTGATTTGTCATGCCTTAAGGCTTCACATCCGCACCCTGTCTGGTCTACATTTGGGGGGCGTAAAAAAAGTGGCTATCGGTGCGTGTATGCAGGAGAGTGCTGTCAATCGGCATATCCGTCGCACTCGATGCTTTGCAAACGATAAACACACTGTAAGGATAACTTATGAACAAGACTCAACTGATTGATGTAATCGCGGACAAGGCTGACCTTTCCAAAGCACAAGCTAAACTGGCTCTGGAATCCACCCTGGCTGCTATTACTGAGTCTCTGAAAGAAGGTGATGCAGTACAATTGGTTGGTTTCGGTACTTTCAAGGTAAACCATCGTAGCGAGCGCACTGGCCGCAACCCACAGACTGGTAAAGAAATCAAAATCGCAGCTGCCAACGTGCCTGCGTTCGTTTCTGGTAAAGCACTGAAAGACGCAGTTAAGTAATACTGCGTGTTGGTGAAAAGATTAAACAGGGGGGCGATGGCGCCCCTTTTGTTTATCCGTCGGGCGCTCGTGGCTGTCGGCATCGCTGCCGGCCTGAGCGCCTGCAGTTTCCATTCTACTATCCCCAGCTTTACCGCCAGCGGCTTCGTGGCCGATCGGGGCGTGATTCGCCTGTGGCGTAAAGATGACGACCAGCATCGCGCGCAGGTGCTGATGAGCGTCTACAGCCCCTACCGCGGGCCAGGAACCATCACCACGCTGTATGAATACCAGGGCGGCATCCTGCGCCAGATCAAACGCACCGACGCCGATGGCGATCGCGACTCCATTCGACTGCGCTTTGCCGACGACGGTACGGTGAGCTTCATGCAGCGCCAGCTGGCGACCCGCCGCGAGCCGCTGTCCAGCGACGAGATTGCGCTGTATCAGTATCAGGCGCGACGCATCCTTGAGGTCAGCGACGCGCTGCGCGCGGGCAAGGTGAAGCTGTTGCAGGGGCGTTGGCTGCAGGGCGAGGTACAAACCTGCGACGGGCAGCGGCTGAAACCGGGGTTAAACGCCAGTGCCGAGGCCTGGGTCGAGAAGCGCGCGCGCAACAGCGGCCGAGCGGTGAACATCGCCTGGCTGGATGCGCCGGAAGGGAGTGCGCTGCTGCTGGTGGCGAACGACGATTTCTGCGGCTGGGAGCCGAAAGAAAGCCAGCTATAAAAAAGGCCCCGCGGTGCGGAGCCCATATCCATGAACGGCGGCGCTCAGATCACTTGCCGCGCGCAATGGCGCGATAGCCGATATCCTTACGACAGAAACTGCCTGGCCACTGAATGCCTTCCGCCAGCTGATAAGCGCGTTGCTGCGCTTGCGCCACCGTTGCGCCCAGCGCCGTTACGCAAAGTACGCGGCCACCGCTGGTCACCACTTCATTGCCCTGCATGCGCGTACCGGCATGGAACACTTTACCGTCGGCGCTTTCCTGCTGCGGCAGACCCTGAATAACCTCACCGTTGCGGTAATCGCCCGGGTAACCGCCGGCCGCCAGCACCACGCCGAGGGCGGGGCGTTCGTCCCATTCGGAGGTTTTCTCGCCCAGCTTGCCTTCCGCGCCCGCCAGGCACAGCTCCACCAGGTCGGAACGCAGGCGCAGCATGATCGGCTGGGTTTCCGGATCGCCGAAGCGGCAGTTGAATTCAATCACCTTCGGCTGGCCGTCGGCGGAGATCATCAGGCCGGCGTACAGGAAGCCGACGTAGGTGTTGCCTTCCGCCGCCATGCCGCGCACCGTTGGCCAGATCACCTGGTCCATGGCGCGCTGGTGGATCTCATCGGTCACCACCGGCGCTGGCGAGTAGGCCCCCATGCCGCCGGTGTTCGGGCCGGTGTCGCCGTCGCCGACGCGCTTATGGTCCTGGCTGGTGGCCATTGGCACCACGTTCTCGCCGTCGACCATCACGATAAAGCTGGCTTCCTCACCGTCGAGGAACTCTTCCACCACGATGCGATGCCCCGCATCACCAAAGGCGTTGCCGGCCAGCATGTCCCGCACCGCATCTTCCGCTTCCTGCAGCGTCATGGCGACAATCACGCCTTTGCCCGCCGCCAGGCCATCGGCCTTGATGACGATCGGTGCGCCTTTGCTGCGCACGTAGGCCAGCGCCGGTTCAACCTCGGTGAAGTTCTGGTATTCGGCGCTGGGGATGTTATGGCGCGCCAGGAAGTCTTTAGTGAAGGCTTTCGAACCTTCCAACTGGGCGGCGGCCTGGGATGGGCCGAAGATTTTCAGGCCCGCGGCCTGGAAGGCGTCGACCACGCCGATCACCAGCGGCGCTTCCGGCCCGACGATGGTCAGGCCGATATCATGGCTCTGGGCGAAGGCGATCAGCGCCGGAATGTCGGTGGCGGCGATCGCCACGTTCGTAAGACTGGCTTCCAGCGCGGTGCCGGCGTTACCCGGCGCGACGTAGACTTTGTCCGCCAGCGGAGACTGGGCGGCTTTCCAGGCCAGCGCATGTTCGCGCCCGCCGTTGCCGATAATCAAAATGTTCATCAGGTGCTCCACGAATAGCGTGCGCCGGCGCGCACGCAGCAAAAAGGATTAATGGCGGAAGTGGCGCATGTCGGTGAAGATCATCGCAATGCCGTGCTCGTTGGCGGCGGCGATCACTTCGTCGTCGCGGATCGAACCGCCTGGCTGGATCACGCAGGTGATGCCGACCGCCGCCGCGGCGTCGATGCCGTCGCGGAACGGGAAGAAGGCGTCAGAGGCCATGGCGGAGCCTTTCACTTCCAGGCCTTCGTCCGCGGCCTTGATGCCGGCGATCTTGGCGGAGTACACGCGGCTCATCTGGCCGGCGCCTATGCCGATGGTCATGTTGTCGCGCGCATAGACGATGGCGTTGGATTTGACGAACTTGGCCACCTTCCAGCAGAACAGCGCATCGCGCAGCTCCTGAGCGCTTGGCTGGCGCTCGGACACCACGCGCAGATCGCCGTCAGTCACCATGCCCAGATCGCGATCCTGCACCAGCAGGCCGCCGTTGACGCGTTTGAAGTCCAGGCCGGCCACGCGCTGCCGCCACTGGCCGCAGGCCAATACGCGCACGTTCTGTTTGGCCGCCAGCAGCGAGCGCGCTTCCTGGCTGATGCTCGGGGCGATGATCACTTCGACGAACTGGCGGCTGATGATCGCCTGCGCGGTAGCGGCGTCCAGCTCGCGGTTAAAGGCGATGATACCGCCGAAGGCGGAGGTGGGATCGGTCTGATAGGCGCGCTCGTAAGCCGCCAGGATGTCGTCGCCGATCGCCACGCCGCACGGGTTGGCGTGTTTGACGATCACGCAGGCCGGTTCGGCGAACTCTTTCACGCACTCCAGCGCCGCGTCGGTGTCGGCGATGTTGTTATAGGACAGCGCCTTGCCCTGCAGCTGGTCGGCGGTAGCGACCGAGGCTTCCTGCACGTTCTCTTCTATATAGAAGGCGGCCTGCTGGTGGCTGTTCTCACCGTAGCGCATATCCTGCTTCTTGACGTAGTTGAGGTTCAGGGTGCGAGGGAAGCGGCCTGAAGGCTGTTCGGTATCGCCATGGTAAGCCGGCACCAGCGCGCCGAAATAGTTGGCGATCATGCTGTCGTAGGCGGCGGTGTGCTCGAAGGCCTTGATCGCCAGATCGAAACGGGTAGCGTACTGCAGCGAGCCGTCGCTGTTGTCCATCTCGGTAATGATGGCGGCGTAGTCGCTGCTCTTCACCACGATGGCGACGTCTTTATGGTTCTTGGCGGCGGAGCGCACCATGGTTGGGCCGCCGATATCGATATTCTCGACGGCGTCTTCCAGCGAGCAGCCCGGGCGCGCCACGGTTTGGGCGAACGGGTACAGGTTCACTACCACCATATCGATAGGCTTGATGTCATGCTGAGCCATGATGGCGTCGTCCTGGCCGCGACGGCCGAGAATGCCGCCGTGGACTTTAGGGTGCAGAGTCTTCACTCGTCCGTCCATCATCTCCGGGAAACCGGTGTAGTCGGAAACTTCGGTAACGGGCAGACCGGCATCGGCCAGCAGGCGGGCGGTGCCGCCGGTGGAGAGCAGCTCAACGCCGCGGCTTAACAGCGCTTCGGCGAATTCAACGATACCGGCTTTGTCAGACACGCTGAGCAGGGCCCGGCGGATTGGACGAGGTTGTTGCATGGTTTTATCCCTTGGCTTTTGGAGTCGCAATAAGAGCGTTACGTGAATTTCCACCTTCTTCTTTCTATAAGGAAGGTTTTTTGCCCTTTATAGCAGGGCGGTCAGGCACAAATTCAGCTAACGCCCCCATAAAAGGGGATCGTTTTGTCGCGGGGAATTGTAGCGAAAACGTTTGCGTGGCGCTCGTAAATTTTCCGTGCAAATCGCTTCTGTGGATAAGTTTGTGCACAAATGGGTATAAGGCGGGGTTTTGCTGTGGAATGCAGCAAACGATCGTTTTTGCCGAAAATACCTGTTGCGGCCTGCGAGGAACTCCCTATAATGCGCCTCCATCGACACGGAACATGTGAACAACTTCACAGAGTATCCGGGGGTCGCAGAGAAAAAACCCTGAAAATTAGGGTTGACTCTGAAAGAGGAAAGCGTAATATACGCCACCTCGAGTTAACAAGCGAAAGCGGCTAACTCACTGCTCTTTAACAATTTATCAGACAATCTGTGTGGGCACTCCACAAGACGATATCCAGCATCTTCGGATGCGAAAAAAATATCAAGTCTTGAAGAGTGACTAACTGAAGTAAAATTCATGCAGTAACCTTTGAGCATCGCTTCACGAGTTGAAGCAAATCAAGCTTTTAATTGAAGAGTTTGATCATGGCTCAGATTGAACGCTGGCGGCAGGCCTAACACATGCAAGTCGAGCGGTAGCACAAGAGAGCTTGCTCTCTGGGTGACGAGCGGCGGACGGGTGAGTAATGTCTGGGAAACTGCCTGATGGAGGGGGATAACTACTGGAAACGGTAGCTAATACCGCATAACGTCTACGGACCAAAGTGGGGGACCTTCGGGCCTCACGCCATCAGATGTGCCCAGATGGGATTAGCTAGTAGGTGGGGTAATGGCTCACCTAGGCGACGATCCCTAGCTGGTCTGAGAGGATGACCAGCCACACTGGAACTGAGACACGGTCCAGACTCCTACGGGAGGCAGCAGTGGGGAATATTGCACAATGGGCGCAAGCCTGATGCAGCCATGCCGCGTGTGTGAAGAAGGCCTTCGGGTTGTAAAGCACTTTCAGCGAGGAGGAAGGGCGATGTCTTAATACGGCATCGCATTGACGTTACTCGCAGAAGAAGCACCGGCTAACTCCGTGCCAGCAGCCGCGGTAATACGGAGGGTGCAAGCGTTAATCGGAATTACTGGGCGTAAAGCGCACGCAGGCGGTTTGTTAAGTCAGATGTGAAATCCCCGCGCTTAACGTGGGAACTGCATTTGAAACTGGCAAGCTAGAGTCTCGTAGAGGGGGGTAGAATTCCAGGTGTAGCGGTGAAATGCGTAGAGATCTGGAGGAATACCGGTGGCGAAGGCGGCCCCCTGGACGAAGACTGACGCTCAGGTGCGAAAGCGTGGGGAGCAAACAGGATTAGATACCCTGGTAGTCCACGCTGTAAACGATGTCGATTTGGAGGTTGTGCCCTTGAGGCGTGGCTTCCGGAGCTAACGCGTTAAATCGACCGCCTGGGGAGTACGGCCGCAAGGTTAAAACTCAAATGAATTGACGGGGGCCCGCACAAGCGGTGGAGCATGTGGTTTAATTCGATGCAACGCGAAGAACCTTACCTACTCTTGACATCCAGAGAACTTAGCAGAGATGCTTTGGTGCCTTCGGGAACTCTGAGACAGGTGCTGCATGGCTGTCGTCAGCTCGTGTTGTGAAATGTTGGGTTAAGTCCCGCAACGAGCGCAACCCTTATCCTTTGTTGCCAGCGATTCGGTCGGGAACTCAAAGGAGACTGCCGGTGATAAACCGGAGGAAGGTGGGGATGACGTCAAGTCATCATGGCCCTTACGAGTAGGGCTACACACGTGCTACAATGGCGTATACAAAGAGAAGCGAACTCGCGAGAGCAAGCGGACCTCATAAAGTACGTCGTAGTCCGGATTGGAGTCTGCAACTCGACTCCATGAAGTCGGAATCGCTAGTAATCGTAGATCAGAATGCTACGGTGAATACGTTCCCGGGCCTTGTACACACCGCCCGTCACACCATGGGAGTGGGTTGCAAAAGAAGTAGGTAGCTTAACCTTCGGGAGGGCGCTTACCACTTTGTGATTCATGACTGGGGTGAAGTCGTAACAAGGTAACCGTAGGGGAACCTGCGGTTGGATCACCTCCTTACCTAATGATATCGATTCGCGTGAAGTGCTCACACAGATTGTCTGATGAAAAAGTAACGAGCAGAAATACCTTTATAGGCTTGTAGCTCAGGTGGTTAGAGCGCACCCCTGATAAGGGTGAGGTCGGTGGTTCAAGTCCACTCAGGCCTACCACTTCTTCCCTATGCTGCGTTATGCGCGGTCGTTTACCCAGGTAAACTTCCCTTCCGCATGCCTTGCCTAAGAAAGAAGTTGTATATCAAAGGTACTGCACGTGACTGTATGGGGCTATAGCTCAGCTGGGAGAGCGCCTGCCTTGCACGCAGGAGGTCAGCGGTTCGATCCCGCTTAGCTCCACCATATAGTCCGGTATTTCAATACTTCAGAGTATATTGGCGACAGTATGCTGCGAAGTATTTTGCTCTTTAACAATCTGGAACAAGCTGAAAATTGAAACATGACGGCTGAAACTTGTCCCTCCGTAGAAATATTGGGATGAGGAGTAACCTGTCATAGAGTCTCTCAAATGTTTGCAATGCGAAGTGTCGATTATTTATAAAAGACGCCTTCGGGTTGTGAGGTTAAGTGACTAAGCGTACACGGTGGATGCCTAGGCAGTCAGAGGCGATGAAGGGCGTGCTAATCTGCGAAAAGCGTCGGTAAGGTGATATGAACCGTTATAACCGGCGATACCCGAATGGGGAAACCCAGTGCAATTCGTTGCACTATCGTTAAGTGAATACATAGCTTAACGAGGCGAACCGGGGGAACTGAAACATCTAAGTACCCCGAGGAAAAGAAATCAACCGAGATTCCCCCAGTAGCGGCGAGCGAACGGGGAACAGCCCAGAACCTGAATCAGTTCTTGTGTTAGTGGAAGCGTCTGGAAAGTCGCGCAGTAAAGGGTGATAGCCCCGTACACTAAAATGCATTGACTGTGAGTTCGATGAGTAGGGCGGGACACGTGACATCCTGTCTGAATATGGGGGGACCATCCTCCAAGGCTAAATACTCCTGACTGACCGATAGTGAACCAGTACCGTGAGGGAAAGGCGAAAAGAACCCCGGCGAGGGGAGTGAAATAGAACCTGAAACCGTGTACGTACAAGCAGTGGGAGCACCTTCGTGGTGTGACTGCGTACCTTTTGTATAATGGGTCAGCGACTTATATTTTGTAGCAAGGTTAACCGTATAGGGGAGCCGTAGGGAAACCGAGTCTTAACTGGGCGACTAGTTGCAAGGTATAGACCCGAAACCCGGTGATCTAGCCATGGGCAGGTTGAAGGTTGGGTAACACTAACTGGAGGACCGAACCGACTAATGTTGAAAAATTAGCGGATGACTTGTGGCTGGGGGTGAAAGGCCAATCAAACCGGGAGATAGCTGGTTCTCCCCGAAAGCTATTTAGGTAGCGCCTCGTGAACTCATCTTCGGGGGTAGAGCACTGTTTCGGCTAGGGGGCCATCCCGGCTTACCAAACCGATGCAAACTCCGAATACCGAAGAATGTTATCACGGGAGACACACGGCGGGTGCTAACGTCCGTCGTGAAGAGGGAAACAACCCAGACCGCCAGCTAAGGTCCCAAAGTCATGGTTAAGTGGGAAACGATGTGGGAAGGCATAGACAGCCAGGATGTTGGCTTAGAAGCAGCCATCATTTAAAGAAAGCGTAATAGCTCACTGGTCGAGTCGGCCTGCGCGGAAGATGTAACGGGGCTAAACCATGCACCGAAGCTGCGGCAGCGACGCTTAGGCGTTGTTGGGTAGGGGAGCGTTCTGTAAGCCGTTGAAGGTGGCCTGTGAGGGTTGCTGGAGGTATCAGAAGTGCGAATGCTGACATAAGTAACGATAAAGCGGGTGAAAAGCCCGCTCGCCGGAAGACCAAGGGTTCCTGTCCAACGTTAATCGGGGCAGGGTGAGTCGACCCCTAAGGCGAGGCTGAAAAGCGTAGTCGATGGGAAACAGGTTAATATTCCTGTACTCGGTGTTACTGCGAAGGGGGGACGGAGAAGGCTAGGCTAGCCGGGCGACGGTTGTCCCGGTTTAAGCGTGTAGGGGGTGTTCCTGGTAAATCCGGAACGCTGTCAACCCTGAGGCGTGATGACGATGCACTACGGTGCAGAAGTAGTTGATGCCAAGCTTCCAGGAAAAGCCTCTAAGCATCAGGTAACACAGAATCGTACCCCAAACCGACACAGGTGGTCAGGTAGAGAATACCAAGGCGCTTGAGAGAACTCGGGTGAAGGAACTAGGCAAAATGGTGCCGTAACTTCGGGAGAAGGCACGCTGGCGCGTAGGTGAAGTCCCTTGCGGATGGAGCTGAAGCCAGTCGCAGATACCAGCTGGCTGCAACTGTTTAATAAAAACACAGCACTGTGCAAACACGAAAGTGGACGTATACGGTGTGACGCCTGCCCGGTGCTGGAAGGTTAATTGATGGGGTCAGCCGCAAGGCGAAGCTCTTGATCGAAGCCCCAGTAAACGGCGGCCGTAACTATAACGGTCCTAAGGTAGCGAAATTCCTTGTCGGGTAAGTTCCGACCTGCACGAATGGCGTAATGATGGCCAGGCTGTCTCCACCCGAGACTCAGTGAAATTGAACTCGCTGTGAAGATGCAGTGTACCCGCGGCAAGACGGAAAGACCCCGTGAACCTTTACTATAGCTTGACACTGAACATTGAGCCTTGATGTGTAGGATAGGTGGGAGGCTTTGAAGCGTGGACGCCAGTCTGCGTGGAGCCAACCTTGAAATACCACCCTTTAATGTTTGATGTTCTAACTCGGCCCCATAATCTGGGGTGAGGACAGTGTCTGGTGGGTAGTTTGACTGGGGCGGTCTCCTCCCAAAGAGTAACGGAGGAGCACGAAGGTTAGCTAATCACGGTCGGACATCGTGAGGTTAGTGCAAAGGCATAAGCTAGCTTGACTGCGAGAGTGACGGCTCGAGCAGGTACGAAAGTAGGTCTTAGTGATCCGGTGGTTCTGAATGGAAGGGCCATCGCTCAACGGATAAAAGGTACTCCGGGGATAACAGGCTGATACCGCCCAAGAGTTCATATCGACGGCGGTGTTTGGCACCTCGATGTCGGCTCATCACATCCTGGGGCTGAAGTAGGTCCCAAGGGTATGGCTGTTCGCCATTTAAAGTGGTACGCGAGCTGGGTTTAGAACGTCGTGAGACAGTTCGGTCCCTATCTGCCGTGGGCGTTGGAAGATTGAGAGGGGTTGCTCCTAGTACGAGAGGACCGGAGTGAACGCACCACTGGTGTTCGGGTTGTCATGCCAATGGCACTGCCCGGTAGCTAAGTGCGGAAAAGATAAGCGCTGAAAGCATCTAAGCGCGAAACTTGCCTCGAGATGAGTCTTCCCTGGGCCTTTAAGGTCCCTGAAGGAACGTTTAAGACTAAGACGTTGATAGGCTGGGTGTGTAAGTGCAGCGATGCATTGAGCTAACCAGTACTAATGATCCGTGAGGCTTAACCTTACAACACCGAAGGTGTTTTTAGAGAGACGAATAATTTTCAGCGAAGTTCTTAGATTGGTTCTGGTGGTTACGCGAGTAACGGCCAAGAATGAAACAGAATTTGCCTGGCGGCAATAGCGCGGTGGTCCCACCTGACCCCATGCCGAACTCAGAAGTGAAACGCCGTAGCGCCGATGGTAGTGTGGGGTCTCCCCATGCGAGAGTAGGACACTGCCAGGCATCAAATAAAACGACAAGCCCCATGCGAAAGCATGGGGCTTTTTGTTATGTGCAAAAAAGCAAAAAAGCGCAGCTACGCTGCGCCTTTCAGTGGTTCCAATCATAAACGCAGTAAGAGAAAAGGCCCCGAAGGGCCTTTGATTAGGGTGTGTTTGCGTTTTTTCACTTATTATTCGGTTAATGCGAGCTGCCCTGCGAGATCCCCAACCCGGTTTGCGAGCGGACAAACTGGGAACGGAAGCGTTCGCGTTCCTGCTGTCCGGCCAGCGAACTGTCGGTAACCGAGAACAGCCAGGTGCCGACAAAGGCCACGATCATCGAGAACAGCGCCGGGTATTCATACGGGTAAATCGGCTTTTCATGGCCGAGGATTTGCACCCAGATGGTCGGCCCAAGAATCATCAGGATCACCGCGGTCAGCAGCCCCAGCCAGCCGCCGATCATGGCGCCGCGGGTGGTCAGGCGTGACCAGTACATCGACAGAATGATAATCGGGAAGTTACAGCTGGCGGCGATGGAGAACGCCAGCCCGACCATAAAGGCGATGTTCTGTTTCTCGAACAAGATCCCCAGCGCAATCGCCACGATGCCCAGCAGCACGACGGTGATTTTGGACACCCGCAGCTCGTCGCGCTCGGTCGCCTTGCCGTTTTTAACCACGCTGGCGTACAGATCGTGAGACACCGCGGAGGCGCCGGCCAGCGTCAGGCCGGCTACCACTGCCAAAATGGTGGCGAAGGCGACCGCGGAGATAAAGCCGAGGAAGAAGTTGCCGCCGACCGCGTTGGCCAGATGCACCGCCGCCATATTGGTGCCGCCCAACAGCGCGCCGGTGGCGTCCTTGAACGCCGGATTGCCGCTCACCAGCAGAATGGCGCCGAAGCCGATGATAAAGGTCAGAATATAGAAGTAACCGATAAAACCGGTGGCGTAGAATACGCTCTTACGCGCCTCTTTAGCGTCACTGACGGTAAAGAAGCGCATCAGAATGTGCGGCAAACCGGCGGTGCCGAACATCAGCGCCAGGCCCAACGAGAGCGCCGATATCGGGTCAGACACCAGCCCGCCGGGGCTCATGATGGCGATCCCTTTCGGATGCACCTTCACCGCTTCGGCGAACAGCGTGTTGAAATCGAAGTTGACCGACTTCATCACCATCAGCGCCATAAAGCTGGCGCCGGCCAGCAGCAGCACCGCCTTGATAATCTGCACCCAGGTGGTGGCCAGCATGCCGCCGAACAGCACGTACAGCACCATCAGAATACCGACCAGGATCACCGCCACGTGGTAGTTAAGGCCGAACAGCAGCTGGATGAGTTTGCCGGCGCCGACCATCTGCGCGATCAGGTATAGCGCCACCACCACCAGTGAGCCGCAGGCCGACAGGGTGCGGATCGGTTTCTGCTTCAGCCGGTAAGAGGCTACGTCGGCGAAGGTGTAGCGGCCAAGGTTGCGCAGGCGTTCGGCAATCAGGAACAGAATGATCGGCCAGCCGATCAGGAAGCCGATGGAGTAAATCAGGCCGTCATAGCCGGAGGTGTACACCAGGGCGGAAATACCGAGGAAAGAAGCGGCGGACATAAAGTCACCGGCGATCGCCAACCCGTTCTGTAGGCCGGTGATGCGCCCGCCCGCGGTGTAATAATCCTGGCGCGAGCGGGTGCGTTTGGAGGCCCAATAGGTGATATACAGCGTGGCGCCGACAAACAGCACGAACATCACGATCGCCTGAACGTTGAGCGGCTGGCGTTGCACCTCGCCGCCAATGGCTTCGGCGCAGGCCAGGCCCGGCAGCATCAGCAGCGCGGCGGCGGAAAGTAAGCGTTTCATCGTTTCACCTCACGCAGGATTTCTGCAGTCAGGCGATCGAATTCGCCGTTGGCGCGAAACACGTAGATCCCGGTCAGCACAAAAGAGATCACGATCAGGCCGACGCCGACCGGGATCCCGCGGGTAATGGTCGATCCCTCGGCGATCGGCGTGCCGAGCCATTGGGGCTCAAAGGCGATCAATAAAATAAAGCCAACGTAAAGCGCCAGCGTGATCAGCGAGAGCAGCCAGGCGAAGCGGCCGCGTTTCCTCACCAGCTCCTTAAAGCGCGGGTTTTCTTCAATCCCTTGATAAATGGTGTCATTCATCAGAGTCTCTCCAGTAGGTATTGATAGAGTACGCCGCGCAGGTGGCCGCTCAACGCAGAGTTATGCGGATGAGCGGCCGCAGGCGGCGCAAATTATGACGGCACTTTCATTGATTGTTTTTCTTCCAACAGCTTGTCGACTACGGCCGGATCCGCCAGCGTGGAGGTATCCCCCAGATTGCTGGTATCGCCGGCGGCAATTTTGCGCAGGATGCGACGCATGATCTTGCCGGAGCGCGTCTTGGGCAAGGAATCTGTCCAGTGCAGCACGTCCGGCGTGGCGATCGGCCCTATCTCTTTGCGTACCCAGTTACGCACTTCGGCATAGAGCTCCGGCGTCGGTTCTTCACCGTGGTTGAGGGTGATATAGGCGTAAATCGCCTGGCCTTTGATGTTATGCGGAATGCCGACCACCGCCGCTTCGGCGATCTTCGGATGCGACACCAGTGCGGACTCGATCTCGGCGGTGCCCAGGCGGTGGCCGGACACGTTCAGCACGTCGTCGACGCGGCCGGTGATCCAGTAGTAACCGTCCTCGTCGCGGCGTGCGCCGTCGCCGCTGAAGTACATGCCCTTAAAGGTGGAGAAGTAGGTCTGTTCGAAACGCTCGTGGTCGCCGAACAGGGTGCGCGCCTGGCCTGGCCAGGAGTCGACGATCACCAGGTTGCCTTCGCAGGCGCCTTCCTGCGGGATGCCGACGTTATCGACCAGCGCCGGCTGCACGCCGAAGAACGGCCGCGTGGCGGAGCCGGCTTTCAGCTCGGTGGCACCCGGCAGCGGAGTAATCATGAAGCCGCCGGTCTCGGTTTGCCACCAGGTGTCGACGATCGGGCATTTGCCGTTGCCGATCTTGTTGTAGTACCACTCCCAGGCTTCCGGGTTGATCGGCTCGCCGACCGAACCCATGATGCGCAGCGAATCGCGGCGGGTGCCTTCGATCGCCTTGTCGCCTTCGGCCATCAGGGCGCGAATGGCGGTTGGCGCGGTATACAGGATATTGACCTGATGCTTGTCGATCACCTGCGACAGGCGGTTAACGCCGGGGTAGTTAGGCACGCCCTCGAACATCAGGCTGATGGCGCCGCAGGCCAGCGGGCCGTACAGCAGATAGCTGTGGCCGGTCACCCAGCCCACGTCGGCGGTGCACCAGTACACGTCGCCGTCGTGATAATCGAACACGTATTTGAAGGTCATGGCGGCGTATACCAGATAACCGCCGGTGGTGTGCAGCACGCCCTTGGGCTTGCCGGTCGAACCGGAGGTGTACAGGATAAACAGCGGATCTTCCGCATTCATCTCTTCCGGCGGGCAGTCGGCGGATACGCCGTCAGTCAGCTGGTGCCACCACAGGTCACGCCCTTCCTGCCAGTAGCCCGGTTTGCCGGTACGCTGGAACACCACCACGTTGGTGACGCTGGTCACGCCGGGGTTTTTCAGCGCGTCGTCGACATTTTTCTTCAGCGGCACGGCGCGGCCGGCGCGCAGGCCTTCGTCGGCGGTGATCACCAGCTTGGCGTTGGAGTCAATGATGCGGCCGGCAACCGCTTCCGGCGAGAAGCCGCCGAAGATAACCGAATGCACGGCGCCAATGCGCGCGCAGGCCAGCATGGCGACCGCCGCTTCCGGCACCATCGGCATATAGATAGCCACCACGTCGCCTTTTTTGACGCCCAGCTTTTTCAGCACGTTGGCGAACTGGCAAACATCGTGGTGCAGCTGTTTATAGGTGACTTTGTTCGACTGGGCGGGATCGTCGCCTTCCCAGATAATGGCGGTCTGGTCGCCGCGTTCGGCCAGATGGCGGTCCAGGCAGTTAGCCGCCAGGTTGAGGGTGCCGTCTTCGAACCAGCGAATGCTGACGTGGCCCGGGTCGAAAGAGGTATTTTTTACTTTGCTATAAGGTTTGATCCAGTTCAGGATTTTGCCATGCTCCCCCCAGAACGCCTCCGGGTCTTGCACAGACTGTTGATAATATTGCTGGTATTGTTCCGGATTAATCAGGGCGTGTTCTGCAATTGCAGAAGGAATAGCGTGTTTATGCAGTTGGCTCATAGCTTTTCTCCTTTAAGTTGTTAATAGTATGTCAACTGAAGGTTAAGTATAGTTTGCTATGATTCTTTGTTTCTTTTTTGCGCGGCAGATCACGCAACGAAGATATTGATTTGTAATAGTTCTGTCGTAATTGCAGCAGGTATCTATCTGCTTGGTGAAGAAAAACCGTCAAATAGGCGATTTTTGTCAAAAAACGCTATCTAAATAACGAAAAAGAATAACCGCACGCACGATCATTTTATGGGTTTTAAATAATCACGTGATTATTTACCGGCAATAAAATATTTTTTGCTCTTTTCGATTATTAATATTCGATGTTGATATTAATACCCCCGGCGTAGGCCGCTTGGCAGCGCGCGAATTGCGCCGGGATTAACGCTCTGCGAAGGCAATAAGCCTAAGGTTGCAGTTGGCGCCCGGCCAGTCGTGGCGTTCATTTTTTACGCACGATTAAAATATAGCTTCATTATTATGCGTCGGCGTCACTCGGCCTATTCTCATTTTAAGAACTTTTTAGTAACAAAATACAAACATCCACAGAAGACTAAATATGCAAAATGGGCGACGAACAACGCATTTTAATTGCGTTCAAAAAATCACCGACCAGGCAATTATGTGATTCATTTCACGTAAAATTATTCTTTTAATAACAGTAAATTATGTTGTTTGATATTAAAACGTAAAAATTTTGTGATGTGATTCAACGCACAAGCCTGAAAAATCAAGGCTTGCAGACCAGCCTGCGCAGATGGTACTGATTTATACCGCGTCGCACCAAGGGCAGGTGAACGCGTCCACTGATTAACATAAGCCTGTATCAAATGATTAAGTATTCTCTTCGTTGCGTGGCGGTTAAATGCGGCGGAAAGAGTCTTTGAGGACTTTTTGGGTATGAAAAGTGTAAAAATTAGCCTGGCTTGGCAAATCCTGATCGCGCTGGTGCTGGGTATTATTGTCGGTGCGGTATTGCATAATCAGACCGAGTCACGCGAGTGGCTGGTCAGCAATATTCTAAGCCCGGCGGGCGATATCTTTATTCGCCTGATTAAAATGATTGTGGTGCCGATTGTTATTGCCACTCTGGTGGTCGGTATTGCCGGGGTCGGGGATGCGAAGAAGTTAGGCCGCCTCGGATTGAAAACCATTATTTATTTCGAAGTGATCACCACCATCGCCATAGTGGTGGGGTTGACGTTGGCTAATGTTTTTCAACCCGGCCACGGCATCGACATGTCGACGCTGACCGCGGTGGATATCTCGCAGTACGAAAAAACCACCGAGCAGGTGCAGAGCGGTTCGCACAGCCTGGTGACGACTATCCTGTCGCTGATCCCGTCGAACATTTTCTCGTCGATGGCGCAGGGCGACATGCTGCCGATCATCTTCTTCTCGGTGCTGTTCGGCCTTGGGTTGTCCTCGCTGCCGAAGGAAACCAAAGAGCCGCTGCTGAAGGTGTTCAAAGCCGTTTCCGAAAGCATGTTCAAAGTCACCCACATGATCATGCGCTATGCGCCGATCGGGGTGTTTGGCCTGATCTCGGTAACGGTGGCGAACTTTGGCTTCGCCTCGCTGCTGCCGCTGGCCAAGCTGGTGCTGCTGGTGTATTTCGCCATCGCTTTCTTCGCCCTGGTGGTGTTGGGCGGCGTCGCCCGCGCCTGCAACCTGCGCGTCTGGACGCTGATCCGCATCCTCAAGGATGAACTGATCCTGGCCTATTCCACCGCCAGCTCAGAGACGGTGCTGCCGCGCATCATCGAAAAGATGGAAGCCTACGGCGCGCCCAAGTCGATCACCAGCTTTGTGGTGCCGACCGGCTATTCCTTCAACCTCGACGGTTCGACCCTGTACCAGAGCATCGCCGCCATTTTTATTGCGCAGCTGTACGGGATAGAGCTGTCGCTGGGCCAGCAAATCATCCTGGTATTAACCCTGATGGTCACCTCGAAGGGGATTGCGGGCGTGCCCGGCGTGTCCTTCGTCGTACTGCTGGCCACGCTGGGCAGCGTCGGTATTCCGCTGGAAGGCCTGGCGTTTATCGCCGGCGTCGACCGTATCCTGGATATGGCGCGCACCGCATTGAACGTGGTGGGCAACGCTCTGGCGGTGCTGGTCATCGCCAAGTGGGAACACCAGTTCGATCGCAAGAAGTCGCTGGCGTACGAGAAGGAATTCCTCTCGGCGAAGGTCAAACCGGCCAATCAGTCGTAAGCTGTTCCGCAACCTCCATAAACGCCCCTGGCCTCGCGGCTGGGGGCGTTTTGCCATTCGCCACCCTCCGCTGACTTGCATCCTCGCTGAACTGAATCTAAAGTGTTACTGAATTAATAGAAATGATAATAAATGTTATTATCATTTTCATTTCTTTATGTATGGACACATTAAAAAGCATTTGAGCCGCGGGCGGATCCGCCGGCGCTCAGCGCTTTTATTCAGGCTTATCAAAGGTAGGTAACATGTTGGAAACCGCTTTGGCCTCTGAATGGCTGCCGTTGGCGCCAGCGCAGCTCGACTTCTGGGAAGAATTTACCTTGCATCCCGACCAGCCGTTTTCCACCGTGGCCCACAGCACCGAGCTGCGCGGCGTGGTGGATGAAACGGCGCTGGGCCGGGCCATCGCCCTCACCATCGCCGAAACCCAGGCGTTTGCCCTGCGGTTCGATCCCGGCGGGGAAGGCCAATCGCCGCAGCTGCGGCACGACCCCCAGCGCATGCCGGCGCTGCGGCGTATGGATGTGCAGGACCAGGCCAATCCCCATCAGGCCGCGCTGCGGTTGATGCGGGCGGACGTCGACCAGCGGATGGATCTGCATCGCCGGCCGATAGCGGCGGTATGGCTGATCAAACTGGGGCCGACGCATTACATCTGGTACCTGCGCGCCCACCACATCGTGGTCGATGGATACGGCATGGCGCTGATAGAACATCGCTGCGCCGCCCTGTATGCCCATTTTCTCGGTCAGGGCGCCGGCGGTCAGCCGCTGGGCGGCTTTCTGGCCTTCCATCGGCAGGAGTTAGGCTACGCCGCCTCCGAGCGCGGCGGCCGGGACCGCCTTTTCTGGCAAGGTTACCTGCCGCCGGCCCCGCCTTTGCCCACGGTGCGCAAGGGCGGCCAGGAGTACGGCATACGCTGCCTGAGCACCAGCCAACTGTTGCCTGAGGCGGTTTCGCGGCGGCTGCTGCAGCTGTCTGAACGCAGCGGCATCGGCTGGCCCGATCTGCTGCTGGCGTTGTCCGCCGCCTGGCTGCACCAGACGATGCCGCATCAGAGAGCCGCGGGGGATACGCTGCCGATGTGGATGCCGGCGATGAACCGCCGCGGGCGGACCGCAACCAACGTACCCGCGCTGGCGGTCAATACGCTGCCGCTGCTGGTCACGCTGGCGCCGGGAGAAAGCCTGGAGCGCTTTTTGCCGAAGATGGCGGCGACGCTGCGTGAGCTGCGCGGCCATGCCGGCTACCGCCTGCGTCAGTTAGCCGCCGACCGGGGCGTTGACGCCAACTCGCGCTTCTTCATCTCGCCGTTTATCAATGTCCAGCCGTTCGATCCGCCCAGCTTTGTCGGCTGCGCCAGCACGCGCCGGGTATTGGCCGGCGGCTCCGGCGACGGCTTTAATCTGACCTATCGCGGCCGTACCGACGCCAGCGATCTGCACGTGGATATCGATGTCTTCATACAGCAGTTTCCGCCTGGGGCGGCGGGCTATGGCGACGCTCTGCAGGGCTTCCTGCAGCGCGCGCTGCAGCCGGGCGGGCTGGCGCTGCCGCTGGGTGCGTTGATGGCGGTATCGGCCTGAAGCCAGCGGGCAGGGGGCACCCTGCCCGTGCCATTGCGGGTTAGCCGGCCAGCAGCGCCGCCACGTCCCGCGCATTTTTACAGGGCAGCAGCGCCGTGGTCGCCAGCCGGGTGCCAAAGGCGTCGTTCAGGCGGGCCGCCACTTCTTTGATGTGCGGCAGTTTCAATCCCATCGTCATAAAGGCGGTCTCCTCGCCCCATTCCGGCCGCGGCGCCACGCCGATGGCCTGCCAGTAAATTCTCAGGATCTCGCCGCTGCGTGCGGTTGGCGCGCCCGGCGGCGGCGCAGCGCAGGCATTCAGCGCCGGAGCGGCCTGCTGGCTCACCAACGCGGCGCGGATGCGCTGGCGATCCGTTTTGCCGTTGCCGGAAAGCGGCAGCGTTGCGGCGTGAATAAAGCGCGTCGGAATGTGGGTGCAGGGCAGGTAGCCGGTCGCGAAGGCGCGGAGATCCGACAGGGCCAACGGTCTGCCGTCGCGCGTCAGATACATCGCCCCCAGGGTCGCCTCGGCATTTTCGCCGCTCGGATAGTCCACCACCACCATATCCCGTATCGCCTCATGGCCGCGCAGCACCTGCTCGATTTCCGGCAGGGAGACGCGCACGCCGCGGATCTTCACATAGCCGTTCACCCGGGTGGCGAACATGATGTTGCCGTCAGGGCGATAATATCCGCGGTCGCCGGTGCGGAAGGCGCGCAGCGGCCGCCCGTCGGGGGCTGCGAGGGTGACGAAGTCATGCTGCTTCAGCGCCCCCTGCTCCAGATAACCCAGCGCCAGATTGACCCCAGCGGTGTGAATGCGGCCCACCACGCCGGTTGGGCAGTGGGCGCCGTCATCGTGGCAGATGAAGTATTGGTTGGCCGGCAGCGGCTGGCCGTAAGGCACGCTGCCGGTCTCCTGCGGCGCGATCGGGTGCCAGATGCTCCAGACCGTGGTTTCGGTCGGGCCGCCCAGCGAGAACAGCGCGATGTCCGGGCGCAGAGTGCGCAACAGCTGCACCGTCGCCGGCTTGATGTAATCGCCGCCCTGCGCCACCAGACGCAGCGACTGCAGGCTGGTCGCCGTTTTGCAGGTGAGCAGCATTTCCAGAATGGCGGGCACCGAGCACCACAGGCTGACCCGATGCCGCTCCACCAGTTGGTTCCAGCTGATGGCGTCCTTCTCCTGATGCGCCGCCGGCAGCACCAGCGTCGCGCCGGCGCTGAGCGAGCCGAACAGATCGAACATCGACATATCGTGGTGCGGCGGCGTCACCGAGATAAACACGTCGTCGGCGCTCACCGCCCAACGCTGCAGCGTTTGGCCGAGCACGTTGGCGGTGGCCCGGTTGTTGAGCACCACGCATTTCGGTTTGCCGGTGGTGCCGGAGGTATACAGATAATAGCTCGCGGCGGTGTCGGCGCTGCGCGCCGCCAGCGTCTGGTTGTCCGGCAGCGCCGGCGCGCTATCGGCGGGCGTCAGCAACGCCGCCGGCGTGATCCCATGCGGCGTGTCCAGCTCGCCCTGATGCACCACCAGGTCCGGCCGGCAGTTATCCAGCAGGTAGGCGGTGCGTTCCGGCGGTGAATTGATGTCGATCGGCACCCAGATAATGCCCGACAGCGCACAGGCGAGGCTGAAGGTCACCTGTTCCGGGCTGCGTGGCAAATACAGCGCCACCACGCTGCCCGCTTGCAGGCCGCGCCGCTGCAGATTGGCCATCAGGGTGGCGACTCGCTGGCCCAGCTCGCCGTAAGTCAGCCGCTGTTGGTCGCAGATCAGCGCGGTATGCGCCGCCTGCTCGCCAAACAGCCGCTCGGCCAGCCGCTGCAGATAAGGATAGGGAACGTGGTCCGTCTCTTCGCCATTGTGCCGGTAATGCCCGAGGTCGATAAAACGCGCCGGCGCGATCTCCAGCTCGCCATCCTGGCAGGCTTGCGTCACGCGGCGCTGCAATGCCTTCAGCATCGCCTGCACCTGCTCGCCGTCCAGCGCCTGCTCGGCGTAGTCGACGCACAGCTGCAGGTTTTTCTCGCTGTCCATCGTCAGACGAATATCGATCGCCACCTGCGGCGTCTGGGTCAGCCCGTCATGGTAACGCACCGGCGCGTCGGCCGGCAGCGTTTCCCAGCTCAGGCAGTTGGTGAGGATCACCGGCAGCGCCGGGCCGCCCTGGCTGCGGTTCAACAGCTGCCGCGCCAGATCCACGCCGGAAAATGTCAGATGGTCGAGCGCGCCGAGCACGTCGTCCTGCAGCGTTTGGGCGCGATGAACAAAGTTTTCTCCGTGGCGGGAGTAGCGCACGGCGACGAAGCTGGATGCGTTGCCTAATTCCCCTGCGGTGGCGGGGAAGGCCACCGGCACGCCAACGCACAGTTCACCGTCGGTGGTCCAGTGCGCCAGCGTATCGAGGATCAGCGCCGAGAGCGTGCTGTTGCGCAGCAGCGCATGGGCGGAACCCAGGCGGCCAAGCTGTTTCAGCGTTTCGCGCGGCAGCGTCAGGCTTGCCCGGCGATAGCGCGAGGCTTTCAGGCCGGCGAGCGGGTTTAGCCAGGGCAGCGTCGACGGCGTGGTGACGCCTTGCAGCTTGCGTTGCCAATAGGCGGCGTCGGCCTGGCGTTGCTCCGCGCTCGCCGCCGGCGCCGGGTTGGCGGGGGCTATCGGAGCCAGGGGCCGTTGATCGAACAGGCGGGCGATCACGGTGGCGATCCCCTGGCCATCGAGGATCAACGCATCGAAGCTGGTGAAGATCAGGCTGTCGTACGGCGATCCTGTCGGATCCTGCCGCTCTGGCAGCAGGACAACGGCGATGCGCCATAGCGGCTGCGTCGGATCGTGGCGCTGGTGGGAATAGCCTTCCCGCAGCTGGTCCGCCTGCCGTTGCGCCGCCTCGTGGCCCAGCGCGCGCAGATCGTGCCGATCCAGATTGACGACCGCCTGCGGCCGTACATGCTGGGTGTGGCGCAGGGGATCGATGCAGGTGCGCAGTGCGGCGTAGTGTTGCACCAGCGCCTTCAGCCGCGCCTCGAGCCGCGGCAGATCCAATCGGTAGCCGCGGTATTCGCGGAAATCGTGCATCGCCACGCCGCCGAGCGGCCATCGATCGCCGCGGCCCAGAAGGTACGCCTGCTGCAGCGGTGTTAATGGTGTCTCCATGGTGCTTCCCTATAGTCGCTAACCGATAAAACAGGGCCGGATGCGCGACGAAGCCGCGCCCGGGAATCGACGTCAAGCCTGGGGCGCCAGCGCCTTCAGCAGCGTCCGCGCGCCTTCCGCCGCGCCGGGGGCGCGTTCGCAGATCAGCGCGGCGAGGGTGGCCGGCGTGCAATGGTTCGCCACATCCTGCGGCGTTAACGCCGTCGCCAGGTATTTGTTGAGCACGCCCAGCACGGCGTTCAAGCCGGCATCCGGCAGCTGCAGCCGGCGAATATCGTCGTCGTCGCTCAGCGCGGCGCCGGGAGCCGCCCGCGCCAGCAGCCGGTGCAACAGCTGGCGAACCGGCGCCTGTTGCGCCAGCGCGTCGGGCACGCAGCGCGCCAGCAGCTGCGACAGCGGCTGGCCAAAGGTGTCGCTTTGCCGGGCGGCCTGACGCAGCAAGGCCTGATAGCAGGCCAGCAGGCGCGGCAGCACCGGTTCCGGGAAAGCGTCCAGCCGCACGTCCCAGTTGATCAGAATACCGTCGTCGTTGTGGGCGACCTGGGCGTCCAGCGCCACCTGCGGCCCCTGCGAGATGACCCAGCCGAGCGGGCCGAAGGTGCGGGTGACCTGCTCGGAAAACAGCGTCTTGCCCCGGATGCCGAAGCCGGCGGTGAACACCACCGGTGAAGGCTGCAGGTTGCCGTGCAGCCGCGACAGGTCGCGCATCACGCTGACGCCGGAGTAATCCGCATGCTCAATCAACTCCGCCAACTGCGCCATCAGGCGGTGGCAGAAGGCGTGCAGGCTTTCCGCATGATCAAGCTCGACGCCCAGCAGCACCAGATTCGAGAAGTCGCCGACGATGTCGTCGGCGCCCTTTAAGTCAGGATCGCGGTGGAACAGCGGCACGTTGAGCCGGAATCGCGTCATACGCCAGCCGTAGCCGACGGTCAGGGCGAACAGCGCCAAAAACAGCGTCGACAGGGTGACGTGCTGCCGTTGGGCGGCGGCGGCCAGCGCCTGGCTTTCTCCGGCGTTCAGCTGCAGGGCCAGGCGGTCGCTGCGGCAGGCGTCCGGCGTGCGCAGCAGGTGCGGTGCGGGCGGCAACTGCGCCAGGCGCTCGCGCCACCAGCGTTGGGCGCGGGCGCGTCGTTCGGGCAGCCCTGGCTCGGCGGCGCGCTGCGCCAGATAATCGAAATAGGCCACCGGCCGGTCCGGGGCCGGGGCGGCCGGGCATCGGTGATAAAACGCCGCCAGATCTTCCAGTAGCCGGCGAAAGCTCATGGCGTCGCCGGCGATCATATCCAGATCCACATGCAGGCGGCCGCGGTTGCCCGGCAGCAGGGTCAGGCTGATGTCGCAGGGCACCCCCTGTTCGAGCGGCAATCGCTGGGTGCTTTTCGCCAGGCGTTTGGCGGCCAGGGCGCGTTCGAGCTCCGCGGCATCGGCATGGCGCCAATCGTCCAGATGCAGGCGGTGGAGGGGGCCGGGGGCGGCGATGGTTTGCATTCCGTCCCCGGTGAGGCGCAGACGCAGCATCGGATGATGCAGATACAGGGCCGCGACGGCCCGGCTAAGACGTTCGGCGTCCAGGTCGCCGGCATCGAACTCCGCATACAGGTGGGCGGACATGCCCCCCAGCGGCGCGGCGGATTGTCGGCCGACCCAGTAGGCGGCCTGCATGGTGGTCAAGGCTTGCATCAGGTATCCATTTTGCTTCAGCGAACGAGACAGCAAGAATATATCCAAATGTTAATAAGAATGAAAATTATTATTATTTGATCGGATCGGCAGGGAAGTGCTATCAGTAAGGCGCCTGGAAAAAAAATGCGGCCGGTTAACGGCATGGTGAAACTATTTATTTATATTATTCTTATCATTGCAATAATTCATTGTTGTTTTATCGCCAGCCTTTCTTGCCGGTTCATCGGTTTTTTGTCGCGGCTTGTACGCCATCGCACAGCTCTTTATTGATAATGATTTGCATTAGAAAATGCAAAATATTATCATTCTTAACATTATTTTACGTTTCCATACAAAAATCTGCCGGCAGCGCGCCGGGGACTGGCCGTGGCTGGGGTGAACCCGTTCGGCCGGGAAGGGAGTTGTTCTGCTGCAGGGATAAGCGACACAAAGGCCAGGAAGGCCGCGAGTGCCATTGTCTGTGTGAGTGTCGGCGTTTACCTATGTAAAAAATCAAATTTTATGCACCTCTGGGATGAAGGAGAAGACCTCTATGAGCAAGCATTCAGCGGCTCAACGGCATGAAATCGTAGGCGACAGGGAAAAGACGGGCTTGAAAACCATGGGGGCGTTCTCCTCATTATTTTTCGGCCTTTGCACACTGTCGATCGGCAACCTCAGCGCAGCGGAAACCCGCAGCAACGAAACGGCCCAGGATGCGGAAACGCTGCTGGTGACCGGCGAGAAGATTAAACGCTCCATTTTCGATACCGGCTCCAGCGTGCAGGTATTCGACAGCAACCGCATCGCTTCCATGCCCGGCGCGCTGCAGGTTCCCGACCTGTTGCGCATGACCCCCAACGTGGTGGATCTGGGCATCGGCAACGATCTGCCCACCGTGCGCGGCATCGACGGCTCCGGCCCGAATACCGGCGCCAATGCGTTCCTCAGCGGCACCCGCCCGCGCCTCAACCTGTCGCTGGACGGCCGTTCGCTGACCTACAACGAACAGGCGTTCGGCCCGCAGTCGCTGTGGGATCTGGATCGCGTCGAAGTATTCCTGGGGCCGCAAAGCTATATTCAGGGGCGCAACGCCATTGCCGGCGCGATCGTGATGGCCAGTAAGGATCCGACCTTCGAGTGGGAAAGCGCCTTCAAGGGCGGCGCGGGCAACCAGCACTCTTCGCAGCTGTCCGCCATGGCCTCCGGCCCGCTGGTGGAAGATCAGCTGGCGTTTCGCGTCAGCGTCGATCGCCAGCGCCGCCGCAGCGAGGCCGATCTGCCCGCCTATGCGCCGGTCGGCGATCCGCGTGAGGTTGAAGCCACCACCGCCCGCGCCAAGCTGCTGTTCAACCCGGCCGGCCTGCGAGACCTGACCACCAAGCTGACCTTCAACCACTTCGGCAGCACCTCACCGCAAAACGAAAGCCTCAACCCGCAGCCGCACCCGACCAACCCGCGTTACGACTCGCGCCGCGCGGTGTTCAAAAGCAACATGAACAGCAGCATCTGGGATCTGGCCTGGGAGGCATCCGAGGCGGTAACGCTGGAAAACCGCCTGATTTATACCGATTTCAATATCAACCGCCCTACCGCCTACAACATTCAGTACGCCGAAATCGACGGTAAAGAGGTGCACGTGGAGCCGCTGGTGCGCTTTGGCGCGGCGGACAGCCGCCTGCATGGCCTGGCCGGGCTGCGCTACTTCCACGCCAAACAGGACGAGTTCGTCAACATTTTCGGCGGCGCCGCCTTCAAGGACAAAACCGACACCCATTCGGCCTTTGCCGAGCTGACCTACGCCCTCACGCCGCAGGTGGACATCACCGCCGCCAGCCGTCTGGAGCGGGAACACCGCCAGCGCAACGGCGGCAGCAATGCGGTGCGCATCGACTTCGACGAAACCTACACCGTGTTCCTGCCGAAGCTGGACGTGGCCTGGAAACCGACGGACGCCCAGACCTACGGCGCCAAGGTGGCGCGCGGCTATAACGCCGGCGGCGGCGGTATCACCATCGGCACGCCGGTGGTCAGCTACACCTATGGTTCCGAATATGTCTGGAACTATGAGCTGTACAGCCGTCATCACCTGAAGGACGCCAACGTTGTGCTGACCAGCAACGTTTTCTACAACGACTACAAGGACATGCAGCTGCCTTACTCGCTGGGTGAAAACTCCAGCGTGATCCGCAACGCCGACAAGGTGGAGACCTACGGCGCGGAAATTGGCGCCACCTGGCAGCCGCGCTGGGACTTCGAACTGTTCGGCAACCTCGGCCTGCTGAAAACCGACATCAAGAAGTTCTCGGGCAGTGGCGTGGAGGGGCACGAACTGGCGCGCGCGCCGGCCTATACCGCCAACGTGGGCGCCAAATACCAGCTGTTCAGTGGGCTGGAGCTGAGCGGCAACGTGGCGTTCTCCGATTCCTACTACTCGCAGTACGACAACGATTCGCGCGGGCGCATCGGCTCCTATTGGTCGGCGAACGCCCAGCTGGCGTACACCTTCGCCTACGGCCGCGCCACCCTGTTCGCCAAGAACCTGTTCGATGCCGATCGCCGCGAGATGGTCAGAGGCAACGATATCTACACGGCGACTGTCCAGCCTTCGCGTTTGATCGGCGCGGCGGTTGAGCTGAACTTCTAAGGCTATTGCCACGTTGGGGGGCCCGGCCCCCTTTTTATGGCGTGATTTCCCTGCAACCCCGGCGCGCCGGGCAAAAGGAGATACAGCAGTGAGCGGTGATTTTGACGGTATTCTGAGCGATGAAGAGGCCCGGCGTCTGGACAGGGCGTTTCTGGCGCTGGGCGAGGGGGGGGCGGGCGACAGCCTGCCGGTCAGCGAAAGCGAAGAGCAGGCGTGGTTCGGCCACGTGCAGAGCGGCGGCGCCGACGGGCAGCGGGCGTTGGCCTGGCGGTTGAACGGCGAAGCGGATATCGGCCGCCTGGCCGGTGCGCTGCAGGCGCTGATCCGTCTGACCCCCGGCCTCGACGTCCGCTATTGTTTTGACGATGAGCGCGGGCTGCATAAACGCCCGGGCGACTCGGCGCTGCCGCCGGTCACCATCGAGACGCTGGCGGATGAGCCGCAGGCGATCCGCCGGGTGCTGGAAACCCAGGCGACGCCGTTGGCGCTGGATCGGGAAGCGCCGCTGCGTTTCTTGCTGTTGATGGTCGAGCGCGGTCCGGCGGTGCTGGGCGCGGTGATGCACGATATCCTGGCCGAAACGCTGCCCTGGCGGCAGCTGCCGGCCGCGTTGTCGGCGCTGTATAACTCGCAGGCCGTACCGCAGGTTGCGATGCCGGCGGCGGCCGGCGCGCCGCCGGAACACGCCGATCTTAAGCTGCCCTGGGCGCGACAGCCGCTGCAACTGCGGGATTATCGTCAGGACCACGGCCTGCCGCCGGCGGGATCGCGCATCGTCACCCGCATTGCGCGTTCGCAGCTTCCTGCGACCGAGACGCCGCTGGCGCTGTTGACGGCGGTGGCGGCGCGCTTCGGCCGCTTTATCGCCGCCCAGGCCGGCGGGCAGGCGGTGCAGCTGTGCGTACCGCAGTCGGAGACGGGCGAAACCGCCGGGGTGGAGATCGGCATAGCAACGCCGCCGCTGAAACGCCTGACCCTACGCCAGGGCGACGTTTCATCCGAACGGGCCCGGCCGACGCCGCAAGCGCAGGATCCGCAGTTGGCGCAGCTGCTGGTGTGCTGGCGCGAGGATATGTCCGCCGGGCTGCGGCTCGACGGCGTCGGCGCCGAACCGCTGCTGTTGCCGCCGCTGCATACCCCGTTTGAACTGGCGCTGTTGCTGAGCCTGCCGGATGCGTCGTCGCTGGCGTTGGAGCTGGTGGCGGATCCGCGCCTATCTCCGCACGCCGCGCCCTTCCTGCTGGAGCAGTTTGTCGCCTTCCTGGCGGGGCAGCGGGTCATCACGGCATCGATCGCAGACGCCGATCCGGCGGCCGGCCAGGCCCCTGCGACGGATTATGCCGGCGATGACGACATTGCCCAATTGATCCTGAGCGAGTTCCGCGAGGCGTTGGCGGCGCCCGAAATGACCGCTGATGAGGACTTCTTCGACCGCGGCGGCCATTCGCTGGTCGCCACCCGGGTCATCGGCAGATTGCTGAGCCTGCATCAGTTGGAACTCAATATTAACGATCTGTTCAGCCACCCGACGGCGCGCGGGCTGTCGGGTTACGCCAAACGTCAGGCGACGGCGCTGCCGACAACGGCGGCGGCCGGGGCCGGGGCCGACGAAGCGGTTCAGGCGCCGCTGTCGCTGGCGCAGGAGTCGCTGTGGAAGGTGTATGAAGCCTTCGGCCACGATGAGATCTTTAACCTGCCGTTCTCCCTCCGTTTCTTTGACCCGGTGGATGAAACGGCGCTGCGTCAGGCGTTTATCGACGTCATGACGCGCCATAGCGCATTGCGTTCACGGTTTGTCGAGCGTCAGGGCGAGGTGCGCCAGCAGGTGGTGCCGGCGGCCGAATTGCCGGACTACGGCTGGTTCCGCTTCTCCCATGAAACCCCGGCCGGCGATGCCGGCGCCTTGCTGGCTCATGCGGGCCAGCACCGTTTCGACCTGAGCGCCGAGCTGCCGCTGCGCGTCACCCTGTTGCGCGATGCGGAAAACGGCCAGCAGCTGCTCTCGCTGCTGTTCCATCACGTGGTGCTGGATGAGTGGTCGCTCAATCTGATGATGGACGAGCTGGGGATCGCCTATCGCCATCGGGTGGCGGGGCAGGCGCCGCAGTGGGCCGGCCGGCCGCCGCAGTTTCATACCTTCGCCCGGCAGCAGCGGGCGTCCGGCGTGCAGAGGCGGCATCTGGATTACTGGCTGGATAACCTGCGCGGCGCGCCGGTCGGGTTGCCCATCTTCCGACAAGAGCCTTCCACCCATCCGGCGGTGCCGGCGCCGGCGGACGTCAACGGCGGCTGGCTGGAGTTCGAGGTCGAGCCCGCGGTGGCGGCGGGCCTGTACCGGCTGTCGCGCCGCAACAGCGCCTCGCTGTTCAACGTGGTCTACGCCGGCATCACCTCGGCGCTGCGCCTGCTGGGCGGCCCGGCGGATCTGCTGGTGGGCACCTCCACCTCCGGCCGCAACGACGCCGAGTTCTTCGACACCGTCGGCTACTTCACCACCGTGGTGGTGCATCGGCTGCGCTTCGGCGATGAGCTGACGGTGGCGGGGCTGATCGAGCAGGTCAAAAACACCATCAACGGCTCGTTGCCTTACAGCGATATCCCCATCGATCTGGTGGAGGAAGGGCTGTTCGGCGTGGATGCCGACCGCAAGAACCACATGTTCGAGGTGTTTATCCAGATCCACAGCCGCATCAAGCTGAACGGCGAATTCCGGCTGCAGGACGGCGGCACGGTCGCCTACCGCCAGGTGGAACCGGAAAAAGCCGAGTCGTTGCTCGGCCTGCAGTTCGAGGTGATGGAGGAAGATTTGGCCGGGGTGAAATCCCTGCGGGTGATGATGACCTACCGTCAGGATCACTACAGCGCCGAGCAGGCCAATCTGATCGCCGACACCGTTCAGCACGTCTTTACCCATTTTGCCCAGCCTACGGCTGGCGATATCGCTGTGGCGGCCCTGCCGTCCGCGCCGCAGGCATGACGTTGTTTCACTCTAACCGAAAGCATGATTTTCAAGGAGATAGATGGATGTCTGGAACAATAGCAACTCCCCGCGCGTTACTGTCGCTGCTGGTGGCGGCTTCGCTGGTGGTCGCCGGCGTGGCGCAGGCGGACGACGCCGGCATCGGGCCGCAGGATATCAAACGCCAGGCGCTGTCGTCGGCGGTGGTGGAAATGGCCTACAGCCCAACGCAGCGGGCGCTGTTCGTCAGCGCGCCCGACTGGAAGGAAGAGGCGCGCTCGCGCGTGCTGCGGCTGGATCCCAATACGCTGGCGGTGAAGGCGGAGATCCCGCTGAAGGTCAAAGGCTTCGGCGTGGCGCTGGACGATGCCGGCAACCGGCTGTACCTGACCCAGGGTTTCAACGGTGAAGTCGGGGTGGTGGATACCGCCACCAATCATGCGCTGGGCAGCATCAAACTGTTGGACAAGGTGGTGCTCGAGCAGGCTTACAAGCAGGCGGGCATCAGCGGCAAACGGCTGGATTTTCTGCTGGCAGAGCTGAAGAAATTCAAAATCACCGAAGACTATCAATACCGCATCCGCGAGATAAAGTATGACTCGCACACCGGCCGGCTGTTCTTGCCGGGGCTGGGCTTCGGCGTCGACAGCGTGCTGTACGTGGTGGATACCCGCGCCGGCAAGCTGGAGAAGGTGATCCCCGGCTTCGGCTACAACGCGGTCGGCATCACGCTGGATGAAAAAGGGCGTCGGGTGTTCGTTTCCAACATGCAGGGGCAGCTGATTACGCTGAATGCCGATACGCTGGAGATCGCCGCCACCCATGAGGTACAGGCGGACCAACTGCTGAACCTGGTGTATGACCCGGCGAGCAACCGCCTGCTGGGGGTGGATCAGGGTATCGACCGCGACGGCTACCGCAATCACCATTTGGGCCGCGACTACGTGAAGCGCAGCAGCGGGCACCGGGTGTTCGCGTTGGATGCGGACAGCGGCAAGGTGCTGGCCAGCGAGCTGACGGATGAAGTGCCGATCGGCCTGTTGCTCGACGATCGCAGCCAGCGGCTGTACGTCGCCAACCGCAAAGGGGTACGCGTCGAGCATGGTGCGGGGACGTTGACGGTATTCGACGCCAAAACGCTCAAGCGTCTGCAAACGGTGGATCTGCCGCCGCACCCGAACAGCCTGGCGCTGGACCCGCACGGCAATGCGCTGTTCGTGACGGTGAAGAACGACGGCGCCGGCACCAAGGCCGGCAAGCCGGAGAGCGTGGTGCGCATTCAACTGCAGGATAAATAACCGGGATTGGCAATGTAAAAAGGGGCGCCGCGGCGCCCCTTTTCATGGGTTCATGAGGATCAGAAGTGCGTATTGATGCTCATGTAGTAGGTGCGGCCCGGTTCGTTGTAGGTCGCCGCGCCGGCGCCGGCTATGTTGATGGCGCCGGTGGTCGGATCGCCGACGTTCTGCGCGTTGCCGGCGCGGAACTGGCGTTTGTCGAACAGGTTGTCGATGCCGGCGGTGACGCTGACGTTTTTGGTCACGTCATAGGTGGCGCTGGCGCCGACGATGGCGTAAGGGCTGACTTCGCGCGTTTCGCCGCCGGTCGCCGGTTTACCCTGGTAGTTGTACTTCTTCGGCTTCTGACGGCCGTACCAGGTCAGGGTCGACTGCATCGACAGGTCCTGGGTGGCCTGCCAGCTCAGGGTCGAGTTGATGGTGAACTTCGGGATCACCGACAGGTAGTCGCCGGTGCTCTTGTTCTTGTTCTCGATCATGTAGGTGGCGTTGTTGCTCCAGGCCACGGTTTCACTGACCGGCACGTTCAGCGTGCCTTCCAGGCCCTGAACCACCGCTTTCGGTACGTTTTCCCACTGATAAACCGCCGTCCCGGTGCTGCTGGTGGCGATGCGCGAGTTGCCCGCTTCGATCTTGTTGCGGTAATCGTTGCGGAAGTAGGTCACTCCGGCCAGCCAACCTTCATTGTGGAACTCCAGGCCGATCTCTTTGTTGACGCTGGTTTCCGCCTTCAGATCGTCGTTGCCGAGCAGGTAGCAGCCATTTGTGGTATCGCTGGACGCGCAACCTTGCCCTTTGCTGTACAGCAAATAGTTTTGGTTGGTCTGGAACAGGGTCGGCGCCTTGTAGGCGCGGGCGATGCCCATTTTCAGCGTGAAGTTGTCGCCCAGCTCCTGCGACAGGTTCAGCGCCGGGCTCCAGTTGTTGCCGGCCTCGGAGTGCAGATCGTAACGCAGGCCCGGCGTCAGCATGGTGCTGTCGGTCAGCTCGATATTGTCTTCGGCGAACAGCGAGAAGATATGCGCGGAAGCGTAAGGGCTGCGGGTGCCGGTATCCGTGCCCGGAATGGTGCCGCCCATCAGCGTCTGGCTGGTTGAGGTGCCATCTTTCATCCGCTGTTGGTTCCACTCGGTGCCCAGGGTGGCGGTTTGCGCCACCCCGAATTCAAACGGTACGCTGACTTCGCTGTGCGCCAGGAAGTCGTCCAGCTTGGTGGTGCCGAAGCCGCTGTTTTTGGTGTCGAAGATGCCCTCGGTACCGCCGGCCAGCCCTTCGTTCAGGCGGGTGTTGCGGGTGCGCTCGAACTGAATGTAGTTGTTGGTGCTGACGCCGTTGTCCCAGGCGCCGCGGTGGTTCAGACCGAAGGTTTCGCGGTAGATGCGGTTGGTCTCTTTACCGTAGTTGCTCTGCACCAGCGCATTGGTGTTGGTGTTCTGGGTATCGCCGGCGTACAGGTTGCCCTGGCGGCCATAGGAGTACTCGAATTCCAACGACTGCAGGTGGGCGAAGTCCCAGTGCAGCATCGCGTCGATGTTTTTGTCGACCACGCCTTCGCGGCCGGCGGGAATGCTGTTGGCATAGGCGCCTACGCGCTCAGACTTGTGGGATTCGTTGATGTCCCAGGCGTCGGCCTGCGTTTTGCTGTAGCCGCCGAACAGGCGGAAACTCAGCCGATCGCTCAGCGGGCCGGACAGGCTGAAGTCGGTGCGCTTGGTGGAGCCTTCCTGCTTGTGCTGCGGCACGTTGAAATAGGTGTTCAACGAGCCGTGCAGATCCTGGCCGGCCTTTTTGGTGATGATGTTGACCACGCCGCCGGCGGCGCCGTTGCCGTAGCGCGCCGCGGCCGGGCCGCGCAGCACTTCGATGCGTTCGATCATTTCCGGCGGCACCCAGGCGGTATCGCCGCGGGTATCGCGCTCGCCGCGCCAGCCCTGGCGCACCGAGTTGCGGCTGGTGGCCGGCTTGCCGTCGATCAGGATCAGGGTGTTTTCCGGCCCCATGCCGCGGATGTCGATCTGGCGGTTGTTGCCGCGCTGGCCGCTGGTGGAGTTGCCGGTCAGGTTGACCCCGGGCATGGTGCGGATCAGTTCGTTGATGTCACGCGCCGGCGGGCGTTTTTTGATTTCGTCGGCGGTGATGGTGGACACCCCCGGCGCCTGCAGGTTCTGCCGGGCGGCGGTGACCACGATGGTGTCTTCCGCCGGCTGCTTTTTATCGGCGGCGCTGGCGTTTTCTTCCGTGGCGGTGGTGTCGGCCTGCTGTGCGGCGTTGGCGAACGCCGACGCGCCCAGTCCCAAGCCGATGAGCGTGGCTAAAGAATAACGTGATAATTTGCTGTTCATGTGAGCTTCCTACCTTGCTGCCATTCCGCGCCGAGAGGGGGAAGGGCGGTTGTAGTTTTTGTGTAGTCAGGAATAGAAAATCGGCTGCGGCAAGGGATGCCATGTGTCATATCCCCGCTCCCTGTCCGTTGCGCGCAATACCAGCACGATTTCCAAGCCTCACACACTATTGCAAATGCAAATAATTATCAATAGTATTCGAGCTACAGTGCGTTCGGGCGGTGGCTGGCGATACGGATAGGCCGGCGTTTGTTTAAACCGCCAACTACAAAATGGGTAGGCGTTGTGAATACAGAATTTCAGTCAGAAAGCAGCAGGTTATTGGCCAGCAGCAATGCCGGCAGTCCAGGGTGGTGGTTGAAAGTGGCCCGGCGCGGCACGCCCTGGGTAGAACCGGCGGGCAACGGCCGGTGGCGAGCCACCTTTTTCTGGCGCGATCCCCAGGGGTGCGAATTGACCTCTGCTTACCGGCGGGTGTGGATCAACATCAACTGCCTGACCGACCATCATCAGCCGAATCCGCCGCAGAGTCTGCAGCGTCTGGACGGCACCGACGTCTGGTACTGGCAAACCGAATTGAACGGCGACTGGCGCGGCAGCTACTGTTTTATTCCTTCCCTCGACGCCCGCCCGCCGGAACTGGCGGGCGACGACGCGCATGCCAATATGCACAACGTGCGCCATTGGTGGCATCAGGTATTCACCAGCGCCACCCACGATTTGCTCAATCCCTATCGCGCCTGGCCGGGTACCGGCGGCGGTTGCCTGTCCGGTTTGCATATGCCGGAAGCGCCGCCGCAGCCGGCATGGCGCGCGTTCGACGAGTATGAAATCGCCAGCGGGCGCTGTACGCCGCCGCTGCCGGCGCGTCTGCAGCGCCATACCTGGCACAGCGAACGCTTGGGCAACAGCCGCAACGTCTGGATCTACACCACCGGCGACAGCCGGCCGAGCGAACGCCCGTTGGCCATTTTGCTCGACGGCCAGTTCTGGGCGCAGCAAATGCCGGTATGGGAGCCGCTGATGCAGCTGACGCGCGAGGGGGCGCTGCCGGAGGCGGTGTATGTGCTGATCGACATCATCGATCTGCAGCACCGGGCGCGCGAGCTGACCTGCAAGGACGATTTCTGGCTGGCGGTGCAGGAAGAGCTGCTGCCGCAGTTGGCCGAGCGGGCGCCGCACAGCGACAACCCGGCGAGCACCGTGGTGGCGGGGCAGAGTTTCGGCGGGCTGGCTTCACTGTACGCCGGGCTGCGCTGGCCGCAGCGCTTCGGCGCGGTGATCAGCCAGTCCGGTTCTTACTGGTGGCCGCGGCGCGACATGCTGCAGCAGCCGACCGTCCCCGAGGATGCCTGCTGGCTGATGCAGCAGGTAGAGCGGCGGGAGTTGGGCAGCCACGGCGCGCTGAAGGTGTTTATGGAGGCCGGTTCGCATGAAAAGCTGGTGCATAGGGTCAGCGGCCAGATGGCGACGCTGCTGAGCAACGCCGGGCATCGGGTGCATTACCGGGTGGTGGAGGGCGGGCACGACGCCCTGTGCTGGCGTGGGGGCCTGACCGACGGGCTGCAGGCGGCGTGGGCCGCGACCTTCGCCACCGGCTATTCCGCTCCCGCGGACGCCGCTCGTTCAACGGCGTCAGGAGCGCATGATGGAAAAACCGAATCCGTTCGATGATCGACAACAGCGCAGCCTGGTGCTGCGCAACGCACAACAACAATACAGCCTGTGGCCGGATTTCTGCGCAATTCCCGCTCACTGGACGGTAGCTTTCGGCCCGACGGCGCATGCGGAATGCGTCGATTGGCTGGAGCGGCATTGGCAGGATATTCGGCCGGTATCATCGCCTATGGCGTGATCGGCACCAGGTAATAACGGGAGCAACAGCAGTGTCACAGACCCCAATTTCCACCACCGGGCCAACGGTCGCCGGTGAAATGCCGTTGGTGGCGGCTCAGCCCGGCATCTGGGTGGCCGATCAAATTTCCCCGCATCGCAACGCCTATGCGGTTGCGCACTGCATCGAGCTCAATGGCCCGATCGAGGCCGCTCTGCTGCTGCAGGCCATCACCCAGGGCCTCAACGAAGTGGATACGCTGCGGCTGCGTTTTGAAGAACGCGACGGCGTGCCGGTGCAGTGGCTGGACGCATCGCTGGCGATACGCGAACCGGAGTTCGTCGATCTGGCGGACTCGCCGGACGCCGAAGCCGCCGCGCGGGCGCTGATGGATATCGACCTGGCCGGCGAACTGCGCGCCGGCAGCGGCAAGCCGCTGTACCGCCACGTGCTGATGCGCCTGGCGGACCAGCGCTGGTTCTGGTACCAGCGCTATCATCACATGCTGGTGGACGGTTTCAGCTTCACCGCCATCGCCCGCCGCATCGCCGCGCTATACAGCCATCTGCGCCGCGGCGAGCCGCTGGAGCCGACGCCGTTCACGCCGTTTAGCGAGGTCGTGGCGGAGTATCAGGCCTATCGGCAGGCGCCGGCCTGGCAGCGCGATGCCGATTTCTGGCTCGAGAAGGCGCGCCAACTGCCGCCGCCGGCGACCCTGTGCCCGCAGCCGCTGGCCGGGCAGGTGCCCACGCCGCGCATTCACCGGCTGGAGCAGCGCTGCGACGAGCAAACCTTTGCTGCGCTGGTGCAAATCGGCGGCCAGCAGAAGCTCAACGCCGCCGATATGGCGGTGGCGCTGCTGGCGCTGTGGGTGTCGCGGTTGAGCGGCCAACCCAGCTTCAGCGCCGGCTTTATTTTCATGCGCCGTACCGGCTCGGCCGCGCTGTGCGCCGCCGGCCCGGTGATTAACGTGCTGCCGATGGAAATGCACCTCGAGCCGCAGGCCACGCTGTATGAAGCCGCCGCCCGCATCAGCCGCGAGCTGAAGAGCGTGCGCCGCCACCAGCGTTACGATGCTGAACAGGTGCAGCGCGATCTGGGCCGCATCGGCGACGGCGAGCCGCTGTACGGCACGGTGTTCAACTTCAAAATGTTTGATTATCAACTGGATTTCGCCGGCATCGAGGGCATTACCCGGGATCTGGCCTCCGGCCCGGTGCGCGATCTGGAGATTGCGCTGTTCATCGACGGGAACAACCAGCTGAAGGTTGAGCTGCTGGCCAACGCCGAACGTTACAGCCGCCAGGAATTGCTGGCCCATCTGCAGCGTTTGCCGCTGTTGCTGGCGCAGTTTGCCGCCCGGGCGGATTTGCCGATCGGCGAAGCCGACATGCTGACGCCGGAAGACCACGCCTTGCTGGCGCGGGTCAATGACACCGCGCATCCGGTACCCGCCACGACGCTGAGCAGCCTGCTGGCGCAGCAGGCGCAGCGCACGCCGGACGCGCCGGCCCTGGCCGACGCCCACTTCAGCTTCAGCTACCGCGAAACCCGCGAGCAGGTTGGCGCGCTGGCGCGTCAATTGGCCGCGCAGGGCGTGCGGCCGGGCGACATTGTGGCGGTCGCGCTGCCGCGCTCGGTGTTTCTGTCGCTGGCGCTGATGGCCATCGTCGAGGCCGGCGCCGCTTATCTGCCGCTGGATACCGGTTATCCGGACGAGCGGCTGGCGATGATGCTGGAGGACGCCGCACCGCGTCTGATCGTCACCAGCCCGGCCCAGCAGGCGCGTTTCGCCGGCCAGGGCGAAATACTGCTGTATGACGCGCCGCTGCCCGCCGATCACGCCGCCGGCGTGACGGTCAACGGCCCGACGCCGGATCATGCGGCCTACATCATCTTTACCTCCGGCTCTACCGGCCGGCCGAAGGGCGTGCTGGTCGGCCATCAGGCGATCGTCAACCGCCTGCTGTGGATGCAACACCAATACCCGCTGGCGGCGGACGACGTGGTGCTGCAGAAGACGCCGTGCAGTTTTGACGTTTCGGTGTGGGAGTTCTTCTGGCCGCTGATGGTCGGCGCCCGGCTGGTGATGGCGCCGCCGGAGGCGCACCGCGATCCCGAGCAGCTGCAGCAGCTGATTGCCCAGCATCGGGTGACGACGATGCACTTCGTGCCGTCGATGCTGGCGGCGTTCGTCGCGGCGCTGGACGGCGAGCAGGCGGTCGCCGCCTGCGGTTCGCTGCGCCAGGTGTTCTGCAGCGGCGAAGCGCTGCCGGCGGAGCTGTGCCGCCTGTGGCAGAGCCGCACTGCGGTGCCGTTGCATAACCTGTACGGCCCCACCGAGGCTGCGGTGGACGTGACCTGGCATCCGGCCTACGGCGAAGCGCTGGCGCGGGTGACCGGCGCCAACGTGCCGATCGGTCTGCCGGTATGGAACACCGGCCTGCGCATTCTGGATGCGCGTCTGCGCCCGGTGCCGCCGGGGGTGGCGGGGGATTTATACCTGACCGGCATCCAGCTGGCGCAGGGTTATCTGGGGCGGCCGGAGCTGACCGCCGGCCGCTTTGTGGCCGACCCTTACGGCGAGGGCGGCCGCATGTATCGCACCGGCGACGTGGCGCGCTGGCTGCCGGGCGGTGAAGTGGAATATCTGGGGCGCAGCGACGATCAGCTGAAAATTCGCGGCCAGCGCATTGAGCTGAGTGAAATCGACCACGCGCTGCTGTCGCTGCCGGGCGTGCGCCAGGCGGTGACCCATGCGTTGGTGCTGCAGGGCACGCCGGTGGACGCCGGCGGCGATGCGCGCCAGCTGGTGGGGTATCTGGTGCCGCAGCCGGGCGTGACCTGGGACCTGGAGGCGCTGCGCGCGGCGTTGGCCGACCGCCTGCCGCCGCACATGGTGCCGGTGGCGCTGGTGGAAATGGACGCGCTGCCGCTGAGCGCCAACGGCAAGCTGGACCGTAAAGCCTTGCCGCAGCCGCAGGGCGGTGAACGCAAGGCCGGCCGCGCGCCGCAGGCCGGGTTGGAGGCCGACATCGCCGCGGTGTTCGCCCGTTTGCTGCAGCGCGAACAGGTGTTCGCCGACGACGACTTCTTCGCCCTCGGCGGCCATTCGCTGCTGGCGATGCGCCTGGCGGCGGAGCTGCGCCGCGATCTGGGCAAGGCGGTCTCCGTCGGGCAGGTGATGGTGGCGTCCCGCGTCGAACAACTGGCGCAGCTGCTGGCTGAGGAGCGCACCCAGGAAGAGGCGGATCGCTGCGGCTTCGACAGCGTGCTGCCGCTGCGCGCCACCGACGGGCCGACGCTGTTCTGCCTGCACCCGGCTTCGGGCTTCTCCTGGCAGTTCAGCGTGCTGCCGCGCTACATCGACCAGCACTGGTCGCTGGTCGGCATTCAGTCGCCGCGGCCGGACGGCCCGCTGGCGCTGAGCGAGGATATGGATCAGGTGGTCGACGCCCACCTGCAGACCGTGCTGCAGGTACAGCCGCACGGGCCTTATCACTTTATCGGCTACTCGTTGGGCGGCACGTTGGCGCAGGGCATCGCCGCCCGGCTGCAGGCGCGCGGCGAGCAGGTGGCGTTCCTCGGCCTGCTGGACACCTACCCGCCGGAAACCCAGAACTGGGACGTGATGCTGGACGACAACGTGCTGAAAGAAGTGCAGCGCGAGCGCGAGCAATTCCTGGCGGTGTCGCAAGACACGCTCGATCCGGCGCTGGGGGAAACCCGCGTGGCGATGTTCGACAATATCGAAGCCAACTACGCCGATTCGGTGCGGCTGTTGTCCCATACCCGCACCGCGCGTTTCAACGGCCTGGCGACGCTGTTTGTCGCCAAACGCACCTTGCAGGAAGGGATGGACGTGCAGCAGACCTGGTCGCAGTACGTTGACGCGCTGCAGGCGCACGAGCTGGACTGCGCGCACGTGGATATCGTCTCGCCGGCGTCGTTCAAGGTGCTGGGGCCGTTGCTGAACCGCATACTGCGGGCATTGTAACCGGCGTCGCCAACGTCGGCCGCCAAACGTCGGAAGCGATCCCGGCGTTTGGCGGCGTTTGCTGAATATCAATGAGTTTTATTATCATTATTGCTCCCATCATCTGTGCTAGCATGAGTCCCCACGCTGTTGCAGCCCTGACGCAATACCCTTTTAACGATTAGTGATGAACCGATGAGTAAACCCTCTATCCTGCTTGATTTTGGCCTGCTGAAGAGCAACCGGTCCTTCCGGGCGGTATTCTGCGCGCGCTTTATTTCCATTTTGGCGCTGGGGCTGATGGCGATCGCCATCCCGGTGCAGATCCAGGCGCTGACCGGTTCGACCCTGCTGGTCGGCCTGGCGGTGACCCTGGCGGGCGGCGGCATGTTCGCCGGGCTGCTGATGGGCGGCGTGCTGGCGGATCGCTACGAGCGCCGGCGGTTGATCCTGTTTGCGCGATCCACCTGCGGCATCGGCTTTGTCGGCCTGTGCGTCAACGCCGCGCTGCCCGCGCCTTCCCTGACGGCGATTTACCTGCTGGCGGTATGGGACGGCTTCTTTGGCGCCGTCGGCGTGACGGCGCTGCTGGCGGCGACGCCGGCGCTGGTCGGGCGGGAAAACATCGTGCAGGCCGGCGCCATCAGCATGCTGACGGTGCGCTTCGGCTCGATTCTTTCTCCGGCGGTCGGCGGCCTGGTGATCGCCAACATGGGCATTGCCTGGAACTACGGCCTGGCGGCGTTCGGCACCCTGCTGACGCTGTTGCCGCTGCTGAGCCTGCCGCAGCTGATGCCGCCGCCGCAGCCGCGCGAACACCCGCTGCGCGCGCTGGCGGGCGGTTTTGGCTTCTTGTTCCAGAACAAGGTGATCGGCATGGTGGCGCTGATCGGCGCGCTGCTGACCATGGCCAGCGCGGTGCGCGTGCTTTATCCGGCGATGGCCGGCGGTTGGCAGGTCGACGCTTCCCATCTCGGCTTCATGTACGCCGCCGTGCCGCTCGGCGCGGCGATAGGCGCCTTCACCAGCGGGCGGGTGGCGCACGTGGCGCGCCCGGGCTGGGTGATGCTGTTGACCGCCATCGCGGCGTTCGTCGCCATCGGTTTGTTCGGCCTGATGCCGTGGTACAGCCTGGCGCTGCTGTGTCTGGTGGCCTTCGGCTACCTGAGCGCGCTGAATTCGCTGCTGCAGTACGGGCTGATTCAAAGCCTGACGCCGGATAATTTCCTGGGGCGCATCAACGGCCTGTGGACGGCGCAGAACGTGGTGGGCGACGCGCTGGGCGCGCTGCTGCTGGGTGCGATGGGGGCGTTTATGCTGCCGGCGAGCAGCGCCGGCAGCTTCGGCTTCGGCGCCGCGGCCTTCGGCATCCTGCTGGCCTTCGCCATGACCGGGCTGCGCCAGGTGACCCTGAACAAACCGGAACCGCAGCCCGTCGCCGAAAAGTAACGGTGCGGAGTCGGCAACGCGGCGGCCCGAAAGATGACGGGCAGGTTGACATGGCAAATATCGACGAGTAATTTAGCGCGGAATTAACTTAAATGATAATCATTATTATATTGGTTATCAGTTAGCGACTTGAGGACGTAGCGATGGACATTGCCGTGAAAGGCGCCAACCGAAAGGAACTTCAGGAGCGGGCGGATGAACCGTTCGGCGCTGATTTTTCTCCTGCATCGGGCTTCTTCTTCACCTCGCCGTTCCGCAGCCTGATTACCGCCGGCTGCTTTAGCCGGGTGACCCAGCCGGCCGCGGACGGCGCCGATCTGCACGGCGAATTCCAGCGGCAGGTGCGCCAGGCGTTTGCCGAGGCGCGCGCCGCCGGGGTAAAGGAACCGCTGCTGTGCGGCGCCATTCCCTTCGATACCCGTCAGCCTTCGGCGCTGTTTGTTCCGCATGAAAGCCGCTGGTTCGATCGCGCCGCCTTTATGGCCGGCGTCTCGCCGGCGGCGAGCGGCCCGGAAATTGCCGGCCTTGCCGAGGTGCCGACGCAGCAGCCTTTTATGCAGATGGTGAGCGATGCGGTCGCGGCGATGAAAGCCGGGCAGCTGGACAAGGTGGTGCTGTCGCGGCTGCTGGAGATCGAGACTCGCCGGCCGGTAGACCGCCATGCGCTGATGGCGCGGGTTATCGCCCAAAACCCCAACGGTTTCCATTTCCACGTGCCGCTGGAGCGGGGGGCGCTGTTGGGCGCCAGCCCTGAGCTGTTGCTGCGCCAGGCCGGCGGCCACTTCCACTCCAACCCGCTGGCCGGTTCCGCCCGGCGCGAGGCCGATGCCGAACGCGATCTGGCGGTGGGCGAGCGGCTGATGGCCTCCGAGAAAGACCGCCACGAACATCGCATCGTCACCGAAGGCATGCGCCGGGTGCTGGCCGGGCGCAGCCGCTATCTGAACGTGCCGCAAACCCCCGAGCTGCTGACCACCACCACGCTGTGGCACCTTTCCACCCCGATTGACGGCGAAGTGGCTTCGCGCGACGAAAGCGCGCTGTCGCTGGCCTGCCTGCTGCATCCGACGCCGGCGCTGTGCGGCACGCCAACCCCGGCGGCGCACGCATTGATCCGGCAGCTGGAGCCGTTCGATCGCGGCCTGTTCGGCGGCATCGTCGGCTGGTGCGACGCCGAAGGCAATGGCGAATGGGTGGTCACCATCCGCTGCGGCACCGTCGATGGCAGCCAGGTGCGGCTGTTTGCCGGCGCCGGCATCGTCCAGGACTCTTCCCCCGAATCTGAATGGCACGAAACAGGCACCAAACTCAGCACTATTCTGCGTGCCTTTGGTTTGAATCAAGGATAACGACAAGATGAGCATTGCCTTTACCCCTGGCCGGCGGAGTTCGCCAGCCGTTACCGCGAACGCGGCTATTGGATTGACCTGCCGCTGACCGATATTCTCGACCGCCAGGCCGACAACGACGCCGTGGCGATCACCGATGCCCGCCGCAGCCTGAGCTACCGTGAATTGAACCTGCTCTCCGACCGTTTGGCGGCCGCCCTGCAGCGCCGCGGCGTACGGCCGGGCGAGACCGCGCTGGTGCAGCTGGGCAACGTGGTGGAGTTTTACGTGGCGTTTTTCGCGCTGCTGAAGATCGGCGTGGCGCCGGTCAACGCGCTGTTCAGCCATCAGCGCAGCGAGCTGCACGCCTACGCCGCGCAAATTAAGCCCGCGCTGCTGATCGCCGATCGCGAGCACGGCCTGTTTGCCGATGACGAATTCCTCAACGCCTTCCGCGCCGAGCATCCTTCGCTGCGCATGGTGGGCCTGCGCAACCAGCCGCAGGGCGAACAGGCATTGGCCGACTGGCTGGAGGAACCCTGCGACGGCTTTGTCGCGGTGCCTTCCGCCGCCGACCAGGTGGCGTTTTTCCAGCTTTCCGGCGGCAGCACCGGCACGCCGAAGCTGATCCCGCGCACCCACAACGATTACTACTACAGCATCCGCCGCAGCGTGGAGATCTGCCGCTTTGACCGGCAGACCCGCTATCTGTGCGCCTTGCCGGTCGCCCACAACTATCCGATGAGCTCGCCGGGCGTGCTGGGCGTGTTCTACGGCGCCGGGCAGGTGGTGTTCGCCGCCGATCCCGACGCCGCCCAGTGTTTCCGCCTGATCGAACAGCACCGCATCAACGTGACGGCGCTGGTACCGCCGGCGGTGACGCTGTGGCTGCAGGCGATCGAAGAGTGGGGCAGCAATGCCGCGTTGGCCAGCCTGGCGCTGTTGCAGGTGGGCGGCGCCAAGCTGGGGGAGACCCTGGCGGCGCGCATTCAGAACGAAATCGGCTGCCGGCTGCAGCAGGTGTTCGGCATGGCGGAAGGGCTGGTTAACTACACCCGTCTGGACGATGACCCGCAGCACGTCCTGGCGACCCAGGGGCGGCCGATGTCGCCGGACGACGAAGTCTGGGTGGCGGATGACGACGGCAACCCGCTGCCGGCGGGCGCGGTGGGGCGCCTGATGACGCGCGGCCCTTATACCTTTCGCGGCTACTACCTGAGCCCGGAGCACAACGCCGGCGCCTTTGACGCGGCAGGGTTCTACTGCTCGGGCGACCTGATCAGCATCAGCGAAGACGGCTACATCACCGTCGAGGGGCGCCAGAAGGACCAGATCAACCGCGGCGGCGAGAAGATCGCCGCCGAGGAAATCGAAAATCTGCTGTTGCGCCACCCGGAGGTGATCAACGCCGCGCTGGTGTCGATGCCGGATGCTCTGATGGGCGAAAAAAGCTGCGCCTATATCATCGCCGGTGCGCCGCTGAAAGCGGTGGTGCTGCGTCGCCACCTGCGCGAGCAGGGCGTGGCCGACTTCAAGCTGCCGGACCGTTTTATTCAGGTGGACAGCCTGCCGCTGACACCGGTCGGCAAAGTGGACAAAAAACTGTTGCGCCAGCGTCTCGACGCGCAACAACAGACTCAGGCTCAGGGAGATTAATCGATGGCCATTCCGAAACTTAATGATTACGCGCTGCCCGCAGCAGACGAACTGCCTAACAACAAGGTCAGCTGGCAGCTGGAGCCTCAGCGCGCGGCGCTGCTGATCCACGACATGCAGCAGTATTTCCTCAACTTCTGGGGCGAAGACAGCGCGCTGATCAAACAGGTGGTGGAAAACATCGCCAAGCTGCGCAGCTACTGCAAGCAACAGGGCATCCCGGTGTTCTATACCGCTCAGCCGAACCAGCAGAGCGATGAAGACCGCGCGTTGTTGAACGACATGTGGGGGCCGGGCCTGAACAAGCATCCGGAACAGCAGGCGGTCACCGCGGCGCTGGCGCCGGACCAGGACGACACCGTGCTGGTGAAATGGCGCTACAGCGCCTTCCACCGCTCGCCGCTGCAGGAAATCCTGGAGGAATCCGGCCGCGACCAGCTGATCATCTGCGGCGTGTACGCCCACATCGGCTGCCTGACCACCGCCATCGACGCCTTCATGCGCAACATCCAACCGTTCATGGTGGCCGACGGCCTGGCGGACTTCTCGCGCGAAGAGCACCTGATGGCGCTGCGTTACACCGCCGGGCGCTGCGGCCGGGTGGTGACCACCGCCTCACTGCTGCCGGGCATCGCCAGCAAAGAGGCGCTGCGTCAGCAAATTCTGCCGCTGCTGGATGAAGACAGCGAAGACATGGGCAACGACGAGAACCTGATCGACTACGGCCTGGACTCGGTGCGCATCATGGAGCTGGCCACCCGCTGGCGCAAGATCCGCGGCGATATCGACTTCATCGCCCTGGCGCGCAACCCGACCATCGACAGCTGGTGGGCGCTGCTCTCTGCCGAACGGAACTGATTTTGACCACGGCGTTGTTGCCGCCGCCCGGCGTTGGCCGGGCGGTAATTTGACTCGAACGATACCCTAGGGAAATTATAATGAATGCTATGATTAATAAGGGAAAACGTGCGGCATTCCCGCTGATGCTGCTGTCCTCGCTGCTGTTTTCGGCCCCGCTGCTGGCGCAAACCGCGCCGGAAGTGCTGCGCAAGCCGGTTGGCAAAGGCGCCTATGAAATGGTGTACAGCCAGGGCGAGAACGCGCTGTACCTGGCGACCTCGCAAAGCCGCAAGCTGGACAAGGGCGGCGTGGTGTATCGCCTGGATCCGACCACGCTGGACGTGACCCAGATTATCCATAACGACATCAAGCCGTTCGGCGCCGCCATCAACGGCAAAACCGACACCCTGTTCTTCGGCAACACGGTGAACAACTCGGTCACGGCGATCGACGCCAAAACCGGCGAAGTGAAGGGCCGTTTGGTGCTGGACGCGCGCAAACGCTCCGAGACCGTGAAGCCGCTGGCGCCGCGTGAACTGGTGGCGGATGCCGACACCGACACCCTGTACGTCACCGGGCTGGGTGAATCCAGCGTGGTGTGGGTGGTGGACGGCAAGGATCTGACCCTGCGCGCCACCATTGCCGGCACCGGCAAATACGGTACCGGCCTGGCGCTGGACGCCGCCGCCAAACGCCTGTACGTCACCAACGCCGACGGCGAGCTGGTGACCATCGACACCCAGAGCAACAAGGTGCTGTCGCGCAAGAAGCTGGACGAGTCCAAAGAGCACTTCTTCCTGAACATCAGCCTGGATACCGCCAACCACCGCGCATTCATCACTGATTCCAAGCAGCCGCAGGTGCTGGTGGTGGATACCCGCAACGGCAACGTCCTCGGCAAAATCGAAGTGCCTGAATCGCTGGCGGTGCTGTTCAACCCGGCGCGCAACGAGGTTTACGTCACCCACCGCCAGGCGGGTGAGGTGAGCGTGATCGACGCCAAGAGCTACAAGCTGTTGAATACCGTCAAGACGCCGACCCACCCGAACAGCCTGGCGCTGTCGCCGGACGGCCAGACGCTGTACGTCAGCGTGAAGCAGGCCTCCAGTCGCGAGAAAGAAGCCAGCGCGCCGGATGATGTGATCCGCGTAGCGCTGAAGTAATCCCATACGGATCCTGCCGATCGAACGGGCGCAGCGGCAACGCTTCGCCCGTTTTTTTCGCCTGAAATCCGTGCGGGCTATACTGGATCGTCATTTCAGCCCTGAAGGAACTCCGGCTATGTCCGTTTATCAATCGCCACGATTACTGCTCGTCATCACCCTGCTGCTGTTGGCCACGCTGGCCTACAGCGGCATCAGTCCTTACGATCGAGCCACCTGGCTGATGGAGGTGGCACCGGTGCTGATCGTCCTGCCGTTGCTGTGGCTCACCCGGCGCGGTTACCCGCTGACGCCGCTGCTGTACGCGCTGATATTCTTTCATGCGCTGATCCTGATCTTCGGCGGCCTGTATAGCTATGCGCGCGTGCCGCTGGGGTTTGAAGTGCAACACTGGCTGGATCTCGGCCGCAACCCGTATGACAAGCTGGGGCATTTCTTTCAGGGGCTGGTGCCGGCGCTGGCGGCGCGCGAGATCCTGCAGCGCGGCGGCTATGTGCGGGGCCGCAAGATGCTGGGCTTCGTGGTGTGCTGCATCGCGTTGGCCATCAGCGCCCTGTACGAGCTGATCGAGTGGTGGGCGGCGCTGGCGCTGGGGCAGGGTGCCGATGAGTTTCTCGGCACCCAGGGCGACCCCTGGGATACCCAGTCCGACATGTTTTGCGCGCTGCTGGGCGCGCTGAGCGGCCTGTTGCTGTTTAGCGGCTGGCAGGATCGGCAAATAACGTCGCTAAAGGCAAGTAAACCTTAATATTAATAAGGTATAATTATTTAAAAACCCGCCTTATGGCGGGTTTTTTTATGCCGGTTGCCAGCGGGGGATCCGGTTCAATGTAAAGAATCTTCAGCGCCGCTTACTTTAGTTTTTTAATTGGGCTGTCATATTTTATTTTTTATATAAATCAATTTGTTTAGGTGTTTTTGTAAAAAGTTCTCGGCGATTTCCTCTTGCCAGATATCGCCAAGCCTCTATGGTTAATAGTGGACTTTCCCGATTGTGGGATGGTTCTGTGCGTGTCAAAAACGCCATGTGTCAGCTTCAAGCCACGATGAAAATCATCATTTTTACTCATGTAATTGGCCCTGGGCGGGTAGGCGCGAGCCTGTTTGTCCCCCTACGAGAGAAGCCTGCTGTGACGATACTCAAACCCCTATTAGCCAGAAACCGCAGTTGGGCGCTACAACAGCGTCAGCGGAATCCCCAATACTTCCATAAGCATGTCGCCGGCCAGCAGCCGCAGGCGCTGTGGATCGGCTGTTCCGACAGCCGGGTCCCCGCCGAGGTGCTGACCGGCGCACACCCCGGCGAGCTGTTCGTTCATCGCAATATCGCCAACATGGTGCTCGAGGATGACGATAGCCTGATGAGCGTCATGCAATATGCGCTGGAATACCTGCACGTCTCGGCGATCGTGCTGTGCGGCCATTACGGCTGCGGCGGCGTTCAGGCGGCGGTGGCGCTGCCGCAGATGCCGCTGGCGCAGGAAAACAGCGCGCTGGCCCGGCGCATGGCGCACCTGCGCGCCTCGCTGGCGGATAACCTGCAGGCCTATCAGCAATCGGACGCCGACGACGCCAGCCGCCTGAATCAGCTGATCGAAGCGCACGTGGTGACCCAGTTTGCTCATCTGATCGCCAGCGAGCCGGTGCGCCGCCGCTGGGCGCAGGGGGAGGCGCTGGACGTTTTCGGCTGCGTTTACGATCTGCAGGAAGGGCATTTGAAAGAGCTTATCCATCAGAACGCTGCGGAGGTGGGCCATGAACTTAAGCACTCTGCGTAACGATATTCCCGCCGGGATCGTGGTGTTTCTGGTGGCGCTGCCGCTCAGCCTGGGCATCGCGCAGGCCAGTGGGCTGCCGCCGTTCGTCGGGCTGCTGACCGGGGTGATCGGCGGCATCCTGGTGACCCTGCTGAGCCCGTCGCGTTATGCCGTCAGCGGCCCGGCGGCCGGTTTGGTCACCATCGTCGTTGGGGCGATGGAAACCCTCGGTTCCTTTTCCCTGCTGCTGGTGGCGCTGATCATGGCCGGGGCATTGCAGCTGATTTTCGGCCTGCTGCGCGCCGGCCGCTGGATCTCGCTGGTGCCCGGTACGGTGATCCAGGGCATGCTGGCGGCGATCGGTATTTTGCTGATAATGCAGCAGGTGCCGGTGGCGCTCGGTTATCAGGGGGAGGAGAGCCTGACGGCGCTGCTGGCCCAGGGCAGCGAACTGCTGTCGCCGGCATCGATAGTGATAACGCTGGTGGCGCTGGCTATCCTGTGGCTGTGGACCACCGCACCGATCAAGCGCATCCGGCTGATGAGCTTTATTCCCGGCCCGCTGGTGGCGGTGCTGTGGGGCAGCCTGGCGGTGGTGTTTGGCGAGCGGATGATGCCGGAAAGCCTGGGCAATATCCCGCGCATCGCGCTGCCTAAATTCGACAGCGCCGAAGCGCTGGGTGCGCAGCTGAGCCGCCCCGACTGGCAGGGCGCCTGGCGTAACCCGTCGGTTTACCTGATTGCGGTGACGCTGGCGCTGGTGGCCAGCTTGGAAACCCTGCTGAGCCAGGAAGCGTTGAAGAAGCTGAAGTCGCAAACGCCGGCGCCATCGCCGGACAAAGAAATGCGCGCGCAGGGCGTTGGCAATATGCTGAGCGGCTTTCTCGGCGGCCTGCCGATCACCGCGGTGATCGTGCGCAGTTCGGTCAACGTCAACGCCGGCGCGCGCAGCAAGGTGTCGATTTTGCTGCACGGCGTGCTGTTGCTGCTGAGCGGCCTGTTGTTCAGCGATCTGCTCAATACCATTCCGTTGGCCAGCCTGGCAGCGGTGCTGTTGTACACCGGCTATAAGCTGGCGGCGCCGGCGCTGTTCCGTGCGCAGTGGCGCCAGGGGTTGCCGCAGTTCGCGCCCTTTATCATCACCGTCGGCGGCATCATCGTCTTCGGCATGCTGGCGGGCATCGCCCTCGGCCTGATGGCGCAGCTGCTGTGCAGCACTTACAAAAGCCACCGCAATGCGCTGCAGCTGAGCCGCTACGACGACCACTATGTGGTGCGTTTCCACCAGAACCTGACGTTTCTGCATAACCCGCGGCTGCACAGCCTGCTGGCGCAGATCCCGGATAACTGCGTGGTGATCGCCGAGCATGACAACGCCGATTATATCGATCCGGACGTCCGAGCCGTACTGGCGGACTTCGGTGCCGGCGCGGCCAACCGCGGCATTCAGCTGAGCCGCTGGCCGGTGTAATCGGCCGCCCTATCGGCCGCCGTCATGGTCACCCAATCGGGTGACCATTTTTTATGCGACTAATTTATCTTGTTGTTATTAATCAATTATTTTTATTTTTGTAAGAATTTTCTTATACCAGGCGCTGTGCTAAAATTCCCCTGCTTAATGCGGGCTAATTATTGATTAATTAGCTGTTCACGGCGAGGGAGTCATGAAGTATATAATTAATAATAATATTAAGTATCATGAAGATAGGTCAGAGCTGGCCCCGCTGCATGACCATGTCGAGCCGTTGCAACTGACCGCGACCCTGAACCGCCTGCTGTCGGCCCTGGTAAGAAACAATAATCAGGTGCTGTCTCGCGAGACGCTGTTGATGCAGGTCTGGGAAGCGCATGGCCAGGTCGCCTCCGGCAACAACCTCAATAATACCATTTCTATCCTGCGCAAAATGTTCGCTTCGCTCGGCGAAGAGGAGATTATCGTCACGCTGCCGCGGCAGGGCTTTATGTTTACCGCCGCCACGCTGGAAACGGCGGACAGCCAGGCCGAAACGCCGATGGAGCCTGAGCCGGCCGCCGTTTTGGCGCCCCGCCCCCCACGCCGCCATACAGGCGGCAGGCTTGCCGGCCTGGCCGCGTTGGCGGTGCTGGCGGCGGGCAGCCTGACCTGGGCCTGGCGGGACACGGGCTACCCGCAGCTCAGCGCCATCGATGCGGGCAAAATCGACAGCTGCGACGTGCGGTTCCTCACCTCTTACCATAAGCCCGGGAGTCGCCAGATCGATTTGGAGCATCTGCGAAACATGCTCAAGCGCCGGCCGCATATTCAATGCCAGGAACCGGCGACGCTGCTCTATTACGATACGCAGACGATAGCGCCAAACGGCTCCGGACAGACCCGAACCTCCTATTTTTATTATTGTCCGCAGTCGCAAATGGCGGATGGCAATGCGCAATGTGAGAATTTCTATGAAAGCTGGGACCGCTAATCTGATCAAGCGTTACGGCTACGGGGCCGCGGCGTTGCTGGCTATCGGCGGCTGCGCCGTCGCCGCTTACCTGTTATTTTTCAAGCCGCAAATTCCTGAATGCCGGGCGGTTGAACACCTGACCGACAACGTTGCCGGGCGCACCATTGAACGCGTGCTGCTGATTAGCCTGGTGCCCGATGGCCGCCGGCAGCTGACGGTGTTGCTGAACGGCAGGATTGCCGACGGAAAGGATCGTTACGTGGTCGAACGCGCCCTGGTGATGGACTACCAGCGGCAGGGAAACAACTATTCCCTGTTGGTGAAGGAAAATATCAAAAAATCGCAGGACAACGTGGAACGCGCGGACCTGAACCGCCGCCTGCCGGAGAAGGGCCAGCGGCTGCATTTGCGTATTGAGCAGATCGACAGCCGGCATTTCCTGGTGGCCGATAACCATGCGCCGTTTTACGTGTGCGTCGCACCCTAAGAAAAATCCCCTTGGTGATGCCAAGGGGATCGAGTACATCAGGGACCTGGCGGGATAATTCTTACAATATCAAGGCTGTTTTTTATCGATATAATTGTAAATGCACGGGCTGTTGATTTCTCTTGGGCAGAAGGTCAGCAGCTCGGTGTCGTTCTGCGTAGCCTCATCGCGAATATTATCGTAATAATACACGTCGGCCTTACCCCGACAGTTAAAACCGGCCTGCCGAATAATCTGCTTTATCTTCGCCAGATCCCCGCCCCCATAATTCATGCCGTAAATCTGACAACGTTCATAATTGCCTAATGGGTACATGCTGACGCGGGTGCTGTTCTGATAAATCATCATGGCGGAAAACAGCACCAGGCAGACGAGGAACGTCATGATCATTCGCCGCAGCGAGCGCGGCGCGCCATGCGTGTTATCCCCCGAGCTTGTCGGCTCATTCGGCGCAGCGCTCTCCTCCGCGGTCTTTCCTTTTACGCTTCCGCCGTCATTAGTATTTATTTCATGAATGATATCGGCAGTAAACTTAAAGCCCTGGCGCGGGTAGGTGATAATAAGCTCCTCTTCGCCGAACTGCGCCAGCGATTTGCGCAGCCCAGAAACATAATTATTCAGATTATTGTTGGACGCTTTCAACCCATGCTCTACCCACACCTCATTAAGCAGCTTATCGCGCAGCAATAGAACATTATTATTGCGGATAAACAGCGACAGCAATCTGGCGCTGGGCTTGAGCAGAACTATTTTAGTCGTCGAATTATCGATATGCGCCAGCGCGCACTCCTCCTCATTGTAGAGGACATTGTTGTTTATATAGAAAATCATTTTTTCAACCTATCAACTTACCTGTCGAGAGATGATTCTGAGACCTGTGTGTTCTTTTTTCAATCCTCTCCAATACCGGTCAATGAGATTTATCCCTATATTTCTATAATTACTATTAGGCGCATGCGGAATTATAAGTTTAAAAAAATAATCTTCTATATTTAATGGATAATTATCAGCATTAAAACCTATGTAAATTGCATTATCTTTGTACAAATCCTGTGTTTTTGTCTTTTTGCGATATAACATTTTATTTTGGCGTTGAGGGCGGTAAATTTGTTGCCACTGATACGGAGCGTGGAAATGCCGTGTGTCAGCGAGATAACCGATGCACCGACAATTAAACAGCTAACCGAGCGCGATAATCACCGGGCGCAAACACAGGAGCCGCCTGTTGCTTATCGAATTAATTGTCATTTATTACAACCTCTGCTTACTAAGGAATGTAAGGGATTATTATGAAACTGAATAAAATTATGATGGCAGCCGTACTGGCTTTCGGCGCTTCTTCCATGATGGCTCAGGCAGCGAACCAGGGCAGCGGCAGCGTTACCTTCACCGGTGAAATCATTGATGCGCCTTGCTCCATCGCCCCAGGCAATATCGACCAGACCATCCCTCTGGGCCAGATTTCCAACCTGAGCCTGAAAGACGGCCGTGAGTCTGAAGTTAAACAGCCGTTCAAAATCGTACTGGAAGACTGTACTTCCGCTACCGCTCAGATGGTTCATACCACCTTCACCGGTGAAGCTGGCGGCGCCGACGGCAAAGACATGAAGATGCTCGCTCTGGGCAGCGGCAGCACCGCCAAGGGCGCCAGCATCGTGATCACCGACGATCACAACGCTAACGCCGTGGTTGAGCTGGGCACCAAAACTGCCGGCCAGGTCATCAAGGCGGGCGCCACTGGCGCTGATCTGGAATACCACGCCTTCCTGAAAGGTAACGGCGGTTCTCTGAACACCATCACCCCGGGCGCCTTCACCAGCGTGGTTAACTTCGCGCTGAGCTACCAGTAATAGTTTTACCCCATTGATGCCAGCATGCGGGATACCCCGCATGCTTTTTCCCCGGAATGGATTCATTTTTATAAGGGATAACGCATATGGCCCCCATTGGCAAAAGTTTAATGGCGCCTTCCCTATTGGCCGTAGTTTTTATGACTCAAACGATGCCGGCGACGGCTGCGGTTATTGGTTGGGGAAGGGTCAATATGGAAGGCGCTATTGTTAACGCAGCCTGTGCAATTGAATCGGCAAGCCGTGACCAGACCATCGATATGAAAAGCCTGCCGGTGGAGCAAATATTCCGCGATGGGCACGGGTTAACCCGACCCTTCACGGTGCAATTAGTGAACTGCGGGCTGTCGGGTGATGATGTGGCTATTTCAGGGCGCCAGCACTTTCGCATGATATTTGACGGCAACGCAGAAGGGAAAACCTTCGGCGTAATCGGCGATGCCCGCGGCGTGGCATTGCGCATTGCCGACAGCGCGGGCAAAGAGGTTTATCCCGGGGTACCGATGTCGATAGAAAATACCCTGACCAAAGATTATCGCTTGAATTATTCAATGCAACTGGTGGCTAACCGCCAGGTATTACGCGCAGGGGATTACCGATCCGCCATTCGTTTTAAATTGGATTATTACTGATAAAGGTTGGCGGAATCATGGATGCGAAAAAAATAAAATCGGGCGCACTCCCGTTAAGCTTATTAGGACTATGCATTTCTCTGGCGCTGTGCAGCCTGGCGTTTCAGGGCCGGGCGGATGACGCGATTCAATTCAATACCGACATCCTGGATATAAACGATCGAAAAAATATCGATCTCAGCCGCTTTTCCAAGGGCGCCTTTATTATGCCGGGCAAGTACAACATGACGGTATTGATGAACAAGCAGTCGTTGGATGAACAGCCGGTGGCGTTCTATCCGCCGGAAAACGATCCCGACAGCAGCGTGCCCTGCGTTTCGCCGCAGCTGGTTGAACAAGTGGGCTTTAAGGCCGAGTTCCTCAAGCAGCTGCGCTGGTGGCGTGACGCGCAGTGCCTGGATCTCGCCAGCCTCAACGGTATCGAGGCGCGGGGCGATCTGGCGGTATCGGCGCTGTATCTGAATATTCCCCAGGCCTATCTGGAATATTCCTCGCCGGACTGGGATCCGCCGGCGCGCTGGGACAACGGCATTCCCGGGCTGCTGCTGGACTACAACCTGAATGGCCAGGCGCAGAGCAACAGAAACGGCGGCGGCCAGACGCAGCGGCTGGGCGGCAATGGCGTGGTGGGCGCCAACCTCGGCGCCTGGCGGCTGCGCGCCGACTGGCAGACCAGTCTCAATCATCAGACCGGTTCGGGCGAGTCGAGCCAGAAGACGTTTGACTGGAGCCGTTACTACGCATTTCGCGCCCTGCCGAAGCTGGGCGCGCGGCTGGCGCTGGGCGAGGACTATCTGCAGAGCAACCTGTTCGACAGCTTCCGCTTTACCGGCTTCAGCCTGGTGTCGGACGACAACATGCTGCCGCCCAACCTGCGCGGCTATGCGCCGGAGGTGACGGGCATCGCCAAAACCAACGCCAAGGTCACCATCAGCCAGCAGGGGCGGGTACTTTATGAGGCGCAGGTCGCCGCCGGGCCGTTCCGCATCCAGGATCTCAGCGATTCGGTGATGGGCAAGCTGGACGTGAAAGTGGAAGAACAGGACGGCAGCGTGCAGCAGTTCCAGGTGGATACCGCCAGCATTCCTTACCTGACCCGCCCCGGCATGGTGCGCTACAAGCTCGCCGGCGGCAGGCCGTCGAACTGGGAGCATAACCTGCAGGGGCCAACCTTTGCCGCCGGCGAGTTCTCCTGGGGGGTCAGCAACGGTTGGTCGCTGTACGGCGGGGCCATCGCCGGCGGCGATTACAACGCGCTGTCGCTGGGGTTGGGGCGCGACCTGCTGGCGTTCGGCGCGCTGTCGTTCGATACCACCCAGTCGCGGGCCAGGCTGCCGAGTGAAGACGGCACCAAAAGCGGCGGCTCGTACCGCCTGAGCTATTCCAAAAGCTTTGACGAATACGACAGCCAGGTCACCTTCGCCGGGTATCGCTTCTCGGAGCAGGACTTCATGACCATGAGCGAATACCTGGATGCGCGCTATCACGGCCTGCAAAACGGTAAAAGCCGGGAGATGTACACCATCACCTTTAACAAGCAGTTCCGCGATCTGGGGGTCAGCACCTATCTCAACTACGACCACCAGACCTATTGGGATAAGCCGACCAGCGAACGCTACAGCCTGGCGATGTCACGCTATTTCGACCTGGGCTCGTTCAGGAACATGAGCGCGTCGTTAACCGCCTATCGCAATAAGGCCCGCGGGGCCAACGACGACGGCATGTATCTGAGCCTGTCGGTGCCGTGGGGGGTGGATTCCAACCTCAGCTACAGCAGCGCGTGGAATCGCAACAGCAACAGCCAGCGGGTGGGGTATTACCAACGGCTGGACGAGCACAACAACTATCAGCTGAGCGCCGGCAGCTCGCGCAGCGGCGAATCCGCCAGCGCGTTCTACAGCCATGAGGGCGACGCGGCGCGTATCGACGCCAACGTCAACTATCAGGGCGGCCAGTATTCCTCCGTCGGCATGAGCCTGCAGGGAGGCGCGACCTTCACCGGCCAGGGGGCGGCGCTGCACCGCAACGGCACCCTGGGCGGCACCCGCCTGCTGCTGGACACCGACGGCGTAGCCGGGGTGCCGGTGCGCGGCTATGGCGCGACCACCCGCACCAACATGTTCGGCAAAGCGGTGGTGGCGGACGTCAGCAGCTATTACCGCAGCCGGGCGAGCATCGATCTGAACAACCTGGCGGACGATGCCGAGGCGACGCAGTCGATGGTGCAGGCCACGCTCACCGAAGGCGCGATTGGCTACCGGCGTTTCAACGTGATCGCCGGCCAGAAAGCCATGGCGGTGATCCGCCTGGCGGACGGCTCCACGCCGCCGTTCGGCGCCGAGGTGTTCAACCGCCGCCGGCAGCAGACCGGGATAGTGAACGATGGCGGCAGCGTGTACCTGAGCGGTATCCGCGCCGATGAACGGATGACGGTGCATTGGGAAGGGAAGGCGCAATGCGAGATTGACCTGCCGGCGGTACGCACGGACGTCGCCCTGAGCGACCTGCTGCTGCCGTGCCGGCCGGTGACTGCGGCGCAGGAAGGCTAAGCCGCAGCCGCCCCCTGAAAACCAGTAAGTGCAACCTTGACCAAATGGAACCTTTTTATGCGAAACAACACTGTAAACACGCTGTCGGTAGCCGGCCTGCTGACCACCACCCTGCTGAGCGGCCAGGCGCAGGCCGCCATCGCGCTGGACCGCACCCGGGTGATTTTAAACGGCGGCGATAGCGCGGTCAGCATGACCATCAGCAATAAAAATACCCAGCTGCCTTATCTGGCGCAGGGCTGGCTGGAAAACGAGCAGGGTGACAAGATCACCAGCCCGCTGATCGTGTTGCCGCCGGTGCAACGGGTGGAGCCGGGCGCGCAGAGCCAGGTCAAGGTGCAGGCGCTGCCGGGCGTTAAGGCGCTGCCGCAGGACCGCGAGAGCCTGTTCTATTTCAACCTGCGCGAGATCCCGCCAAAGAGCGGCAAGGCCAACACGCTGCAGATCGCCCTGCAAACGCGCATCAAGCTGTTCTATCGCCCGGCGGCGATCGTGCCGAGCAAAAGCAGCGCGTTCGCCCCGTGGCAGGAGCAACTCACGCTAACCCGCCAGGGCGACGGTTTTAAGGTCAATAACCCGACCCCGTATTACATCACGCTGGTCGATGCCCGCAGCAGCAAGAGCGGCAAAACCGCCGCCGGCTTTGAGCCGCTGATGGTGCCGCCGAAGGGCAGCGTGGCGTTGGGTGCTTCCGGCCTGGGCAACGCGCCGGTGCTGACCTACGTCAACGACTACGGCGGCCGCCCGGATCTGGCCTTCAAGTGCGGCGCCGGCGAATGCCAGGCGGTGCCAGAGAAGCAAGGGTAACCGGAGCCGGCAACGGCGCTCCATCAGTTGAAGCGGCAGGGGAAAATAATGAAAAGGAACGGCACGGGCTACGGCAGCCACAGGAAAGGAGGGGGAACGGGGCGAGCAGGCCAGATGGCGCTGCTGGCGCTGGCCCTGATGATGAACCCCGAGGTGCAGGCGGAGCAAGGCAATAACGGCATGCTGTTGGTGCATGGCGCCCTGACCGAAGGCGCCTGCCGGCTGGAAATGTCTTCGGCCCACCAGGATATCTGGCTGGGCGACGCCACCACCGGCAGCCTGGCCACGCCCGGCAGCCGTACGGAACCGGTGGCCTTCCAGCTGCGACTGCGCGACTGCATGCGCATGGGGGCCGCCATCAGGGATCCGCGCCTGGGTTATCGGCTGTGGGATGCCTACCAGCCGGCGGTGACGGTGAGCTTCACCGCCCCGGCCGATGCGGATAACCCGCAGCTGGTGCGGGTACAGGGCGCCAGCGGCCTGGGGCTGCGCCTGCTGGATACCGATAAGCAAGACGTGCGGCTGGGCAGCCGCAGCCGGCCGCAGCTGCTGGCGCTGGGCGATAACGGCCTGCGGTTTTACGTGATGGCGGAACGCACCCGCGCGCCGCTGGTGGCGGGGGCCTACCGCGCCGCGATTGATTTTCGGATGAACTATGACTGAGGTGAAGGCAATGGGCTACCTATGGCGACGCAGGCTGCAAACCGGCGCTGAATATTTGCGCCTGGGCTGCACGCTGGCGGCGACCGCCGCCGCCGCCTCGGCGTTAACCCTGCTGGCGGTGCTGTTCATCGGCCAGCCGGCCCGAGCCGCCACGGTGGATATCACGGTAAAAGGCGTGGTGATCGCCAAGCCAAAGTGTGAAATCAACGGCGGCAAGGACATAGAGGTGTCGTTTGGCGATCTGAATATCGCGGATATCGACGGCGTCAACTACGGCAAACGCAAGATCCCCTATCAGGTGGTCTGCAATGGCGATACCTCCGGCATGAATGGGTTTATGAAGGTGAAACTGCAGGGCAACGGCCCGGATTTTGGCGACGGCCTGCTGCGCACCGACAACAATAATTTGGCGATCAAGCTGCTGTTCCAAAATACCCAGCAGCTGAAGCTGAATGAATGGCTGAATTTTTACTATCCCATTTTGCCGGAACTGCATGCCGTACCGATCAAGCGCAGCGGCGCCACTTTGCGAGGGGGGGACTTTTCCGGTTCCGCCACATTACTAGTAGAGGTTCAATAAGGAGATGAACATGAAACACTTTCCGGGGTTGGCCGCCTTGGCCTGCATGGGGTTACTGGCCGGCGGCGTTGCGCAGGCGGTAGAGGTGAAATTTAGCGGCAGGCTGGTGGAGCAGCCAGACTGCGTGCTGAACGCGGGTAAAGATATCGCGGTTAATTTTGCCGATGTCGCGGTCAAGAAGATCGACGGCGTTAGCTACAAGAAAATGGAAATTCCTTATACCGTCTCCTGCTCCGGCGGCTCGCCGAACAGCGGCCAGCTTAAGGTGATGCTGGATTTCGTTCCGGTTTCCTGGGGGGATTACAACCCGCTGCAGACCACCATTCCCAACCTTGGGCTGCGCATCGTTCAGGGTGCGGGGGACACCACCTACGTCAGCAAGACCAAGCTGTCGATCGACGAGGCTAACCCGACCAAGCTTTATGCCGTGCCGATCGGCCGCCCTGGCGCCATGCTGGCCGCAGGCGATTTCAGCGGTTCGGCCACCATGACCGCCATGTATGAGTAGGAGTTTTGCCTGGCATCGGGGAAGCGATGCTCCGGTGCCGATTCATCGTATCGGTTAAAGGCGATTGCGCCGGCGCGCGGCGGAAAATGCACGAGGGACAGTGCTGTTTTTATACTTGATATTCCGGCGAATATTAAGGTGGTTTTATAATTTTTAGAGATACAGCTATGTCTAAGTTAAAAGTAGCCTGGTTAATTAAATCCCTGGTGTTTTTATCCGCAGTATTCGCTTTTATTTCGTTGCCCAATGCAACGGCGGGAATGGTATGGAAAACGCTCAACGCACCACTGGTTAATGGCAATATTATCAGCGCTAACTCGGGACCTGCCGGTGGCAAAGGGCAACTGGTTAGCGTTGATTATAACGATCAGAGGCCTAACCCTTGCTATGAAAAAAACACCCAGTGTTTTTTTAGTATATATGTGTTTACCAATTCAAAGTCATATACTTATGTGGCTGCGGGGTATGATAAGCCCAACGAGATTAAAGTGTGGTTTTTCAACCCAGGCAGCCACCCCAAAACGCTGGGGGAGCTATATCGGGCATTGCAACAACGTGGCCTGAATGCCGGCTACACTGTGACGGGATATAATCGCCCGTACTATTGCGACCCCACTTTTCCTGGCGATGGATGCATATTTAATTCCAATCAGTGGGAAGCTTATTCCAAGGTGTGCTACGTATTAATTTATGGCGTGGCTTACGGTGGCACCGGACCTTTTGAACCGGTGCCTGGGCAAGAATGCATCGGCCCTACGCCGCCAAATAATGAATGCCACGTGGATGCCGGTTCGGTGACGTTAAATCACGGGGAGTTAACGACCGATGCGGTGAATGGGCACCGGAAAAGCGAGAACGTACGAATTTCTTGTACTTACCCGGCGAATGCCAACCTGGCCGTTTACAGCAACGACGCCAATGAAAAAATCATGTTGAAAAGCGACAATAGCCTGTATTCGACTGTGACGATAGACGGTGTCGCCGGTATCACCGGTAAAAAAATAAACATTCCTCAGGAAGGCGCGACCATTAATCTGGAATCCACGCTGCACGCCGTTGGCAATGTTGAAGCCGGGGCCTTTAGCGGTACGGCCATTCTGGTGATTAATAACTATTGATGAATGGCTAATTTCAAGGTCAGTATGAAACTGAAGTGTTCTATGAAATAAACTCATCCGAGTGGTGCCGGAAATAGTCTCGGCTTTCGAAAGGAAGCCGCGTCTTTGGAACGCTACGTTCGAATTTCTATGCTGTGAGGTTAAAAATGAAAACCGTTAATATTATTATTGATGACGACAATCGCTATTTCGCCGCGGGCCTGCGGCTGAGTATTGCAGAATATGCGCGGGCCAATAATAAGGCGGTTTGTTTTTTAACGCCGGACAGCGAAGAATGCCCGGACGTGCTGTTCGCCTCATCCACCCGTTGCGCGCAGCGCGGTTGTACGCCATGGCACGCCGGCGCAGTGGCGCAGAACGTGGCCATTGAGGAGAGAAGAAGCGCCGTCTCCAGGGATACCCGGCGAATATTGCGCAGAACGGCCCGGCAAAGCGAGCTGTTTTTACTGCTGGAGAAAATCTTCGCCCATGCGCAGTACGCGCGCGCCAGCACGCTTCGCCGGTTAACGCAGCGTGAACAGCAGGTGGTGAGCTACCTGCGGCGTGGGTTCGGCCAATCGCAAACCGCCAGGGTGCTGGGGGTCAGCGTGAAGACGGTTCATAGCCATAAACGTTCGGTGATGCAGAAAATGAACATCTCTAAAAAACACGACTTTATTCATTGGATGATTAACGGGCAGGCCGCCGAGTAGTTATTTATCTGCATGGCTTGGTAATTTTAATCTTTGGTTTAGAAATATGTCTGATTATTTTTTATTTTACTGTCGCTGTTTTTGTTATTAATCAGCGTGTTTTCATTTCGTATGCATTTCAAGGCGATAAGCAAAAGGAAAGTTTTTTCCGACAGGCGTTAGCCGATAATATGTAAAGCTGACAATCACCGCTTACGCCATCTGTACCACAGGGAAATAACCCACACCGGGTTATGCAACAAGGTAAAAGGAGAGAAAGTATGAAGAAAAAGACCATGCTGTTGGGCTGCGCGCTGTTGGTGTGTTCCCAGTTGTCTTATGCCGGCCTGGTAATTGAGGGCGGCATTAATGGCAATACCGGCGGTGGCGGCGGAAGCTCCGTCGACGTTGGCATTAACGGCAGCACCAACGGCAACAACGGCACCGGGGTGAACATCGGCGGCCAAAACGGCGCTCAGAAACCGGGTTCCTCCGCCAGCCAGCTGCAAAAAGACATTTACGCCTCGATTTGCGCCAGCCCGTTTATGAAGAAATACGCTGCCATCTGTCAGTAAGGCTAATGTGAGCAAGCCCGCCTCTGTGGCGGGCTTTTTAGGCTAGCTGGCTTTTCAATTCGCCGGCCCCGATTTTATATAGGCGATGCCTTGCTCGTCATATAAGGCGTAGATCATCCGCAACAGCGTCCTGATATCTTCCGACTCATCCAGCATTCGGGTGCTCATGATAATCGGGGAAACCAGACGTTGCTCGTCCAGTGCGTTGTAGACCACGTCCGGGCGTTGCAGGCTGTGCAGGCAGTGCGGCACCAACGCGATGCCCTCGCCTGCGGCGACCAGCCCCAATGCGACCTGGAGCTCCCGTACTTCCATAATTCTTCGCGGCACCAGCGCGCGATCGCGAAATATCGCCAGCACCTGATCGGCAAAGCTTGGCCGGGGCGCCTGCGGGTAAACGATCAGCGTTTCCGCCTGCAGCGCGCGCAGCGTTAATCCCGCCGAACGCGCCAGCGGATGATCGGCCGCTAAAGCCGCCATTAAGGCTTCTTCACGCAGGATTATGCGGCGTATATGGCTGTCATCATGGCGAATACGGCCAAATCCCACATCGATTTTCCCCTCTTTAAGCGCACGGATCTGCTCCAGGGTGGTCATTTCATGCAGCGTCAGGCCCACCTCGGGGTGGGTGGTGCGGAAACGGCGTATCAGCCGCGGCAGAATGTCGTAGAGCGTTGAGGCGACAAAACCGAGCGACAGCGGGCGCTCTACCAGCCCCACGCGTTGGGTCATGGTCTTCAATTCGAGGCTGTGGGCCAGAAATTGCAGCGCGTGCCCATAGAGGAAGCGCCCGGCCTCGGTCAGCGCCAGCGGGCGGGAACCGCGTTCAAACAGCGTCACCCCCAGGCTGGCTTCCAACTGCTGAATTTGCCGGCTGAGCGGCGGTTGGCTGATATGCAGGCGTTCCGCCGCGCGGCTGAAATTCCGTTCCTCGGCGACGGCGATAAAATAGCGTAAATGACGCAGCTCCACGATTATGCCTTCAAGGTATCAATACGATGCAAAATGAATGTTAGACGAGCGCCGCCGTGGGCGATATCGTCGTGAATGCACGGGTAGGGCTAATTAACCCAGGAATTGATCAACTCATCATAGGCGTTTTTTGGCTTTTACTACAGAGTAAAATCATCGTTAATGTTTACTCTTTTTATATATAAATGGAACGTATAAGTTCAACCTGTTATTTATTATTTGCGATGTGTTCATGGTTGGGCGCGGATGCACTGCTCAGGAGCCGTTATGTCTCAGGATGATATATGTTTCGTGGATATTAACCCAATAATAGATAATGCAAAGCTGAATAATACGCACCGACTGACGGTGTTTTGGTGCGCTTTTATTATTGTTTTTGACGGTTTCGACCTCGCTGTGCTGGGGGTGGTGTTGCCCAGACTGATGGCCGACTGGGGCATCACCGCCGTACAGGCCGGCCTGCTGGGCAGCTATACGCTGGTTGGCATGATGCTCGGGGCGATTTTTTTAGGCCCGCTCTCAGACAAAATAGGCAGAAAGAAAACCATCAGTCTTTGCATTATTATCTTCAGCCTGTTTACTTTTCTTTGCGGTTTTAGCGTTAATGCCGGCCAATTCGGCTGGTGTCGTTTTATCGCCGGCATGGGGTTGGGGGGCGTAATGCCCAGCGTGACGGCCCTGACGAGCGAATATTCACCTAAAAACAAACGGAGTCTGATGGTTGGGTTAATGTTCAGCGGTTATTCTATCGGCGGGATGCTCGCCGCCCTGTGCGGTATCTATTTAATTCCGCTCGCCGGTTGGCAATCTATATTTTATATTGCGGCGTTACCCCTTATTTTCTTGCCCTGGATGCTGATCCACCTGCCTGAGTCTGCCGCCTTTCTGGTTAAAACCAGACAGGTTGACCGTTTAAAGTGCCTGCTGGAAAAGATAGCCCCCGACTATATCCATCAGCCCGGGACCGAGTTTATCAACCCGTCGGCAACGGGTCTAAAGCCGGGAAGGGCAACCTTGAAGGACCTGTTTGCGCAGCGCCGGGGCCTGAGCACCCTGATGTTCTGGCTGGTCTTTTTCATGTCGCTGTTTGTCATTTACGGCATGACCTCCTGGCTGCCCAAGCTGATGCTGCAGGCCGGTTACCCATTAGGTTCGAGCCTGTCGTTCCTGTTTGCCCTGCACCTGGGGACCATCGCCGGCGCGCTGAGCAGCTGCTGGCTGATGGATAGGCTATGCGGCAGGCGCGTGCTCATCGGCTATTTTTTGCTGGGGGCCATCACTCTGTTGCTGCTGGGCATTCAGGCGCCGATACTCATGCTGTATTCGCTGCTGATTGTTGCGGGTGCCAGCACCATTGGTACGCAAATAGCGATGAGCTCCTATGTCGCGCGTTTTTACCCCGGAACCATGACCTCAACGGGCCTGGGATGGGGGCTGGGCATTGGCCGCATTGGCGCCATTCTGGGGCCGTTCGTTGGCGGCCTGTTGATTGACGGGGAGCTGACGCTGCAGCAAAACTTTATGGCTTTCGCACTGCCTTCGCTGCTGGCGGCCGTCTGCCTGTTTTTCGTCAATCCGCGGCTGGCGGCATCCTGAAAGTGCCATGGGGGGCTTATGGCGATGCCATACCCCGGAAAGCAACAAAACCGCCCTAAGCGGGTTGTGCTAAATAGGGCGACCGGACCCGGACGACCAGTGTTTGGCCGGGTTGAACAACGCTTCAGCGTTGGCCCTCAAGCCGGTATATCACCCTGCGTTACCTGTCGCGAAATGCATTGTGCAGCAGTCGCCACATATGATGAGCCGCCGGGGTAAAGCGCCGGTCAGAGCTGCGCAGCAGATGGCACTGGGCGCTGCTGGCGATGGGGTGATCGAGCGGCACCGCCACCAGAGAACCCTGCCGGACAGGATCGGCGGCGGCATAGGCAGTCATAAACGAAATCCCCAACCCTGCCTGACTCAGCCCCATGGCGGTGGAAAACTGATTACAGCGATACGCCGGGTGAAATTGCAAGCCCAGACTTTTGAACATCGCATTCATGTGCCGCTGAAGACCGAAATTTTCCGTCAGCGCAATCAGCTGATAATCGACCAGCTCTTCAATGGTAATGCTACTGCGCCCGGCAATCGGGTGCTGCGGCGAGACTACCGCGCAGATTGGCCCCCACTGAACGCTGTGCCGTTTAAGTTCCGGCGTGCCAATCGGTCCGAATGCCAGAGCCATATCGGCTTCGCCGCTGACAATATCGTTGAGCATCTCCTGCATGCTGCCGACCACTATGTCGACAAAAACCTGAGGATAAGACCGGGCAAACTCACGCATCACCCCTTCGATAAATGCGCTGATAAGCCCGCCGCCGATGCGTACGGATATGGTACCTCCGCGCATATGGCGTAGGTCTTTGAGCTGGCTTTCCAACTTCTCACGTCTCTGGCGGCTGGTAAAATGGTCCTCTGCCAGCAAGCGGCCAGCTTCGGTCAGTACCACATTTCGCCCACGCCGCTCCAGCAGCGGCAACTGCAGCGCCCGCTCCAGTTGGGCAATCTGTCGGCTAATCACCGACGGGTTAACGCCAAGAATATCTGCCGCACGGCGGATACCGCCCTGGTTGCCAACTTCATACAGATAGCCGACCTGTCTGTCCTGATACATTTTTACCTTCCTCCCCGATCGTTGACCTGAGGGCAACAATAACATCATTAATCGGATATTTATCATCATGATTGAATGGTGATAATCGAATTAACCGCTCACTTCTTGATATGAATGAAAATACACTGCTGAAAAAACCGATTCGCCCCAAAAGGGGGCCCGGCAATGGTGAGCGGGCATTTTGTTAGAGCGTGTGTTCGGCGTTTTTTAAATGATTTTTCGTTAATGTTTCTTTTTGTTCTCTGTATTTTATGGGAGGGGGTTGTCGCGTAAAAAATCCCGGAAAAAGGTTTTAATTTTATCTACCGGCTATTCAGGCACGGATCCTGCTTGGTAACAGGGGATTGTCATCTGATTATTTTGAAGAGAGATGTTATGAGCGAATCGAAAATCTTGGAGAAGCCCGAAAAAGAGCCTGCTGATGAGTGGAAAGTCGGGCCTGGCGCCTGGCTCTCCCTGGTTATTGTCCTGCTGGTTTTCTCCGGCTTCTTTTTCAAAGTCGAGGGTATGGCGTGGCTGGGGGCGTTCGACTTCACTACGCTGGGCGGCGCGTTCGGCACCATGAAGTCACCGGAAACCAACACCTTTATCGGCAGCGGCGGCATCAGCGCGAAAGCCGGTTTTCTTTTTGCGCTGTCGCTGGTGCCCACGGTGATGTTGGCGCTGGGGTTGCTGGAAATTTTCACCCACTACGGAGCGATCCGTGCGGCGCATAAGTTGCTGACACCGCTACTGAAACCGCTGCTCGGGATCCCGGGTTACACCGGGCTGGCGTTGATCACCGATTTGCAAAGTACCGATGCCGGCGCGGCACTGACTAAAGAGCTGTATGACAGCGAAAAAATTACGCGTAAAGACGTGGTGATTATGGGGGCGTGGCAATATTCAGGTGCCGGGTTAATTAACAACTATTTCTCCATCGGTTCGGCTATGTTCGCTTCGCTGACCATCCCGATAATTATTCCATTGGTGCTGATGTTCGTTATGAAGTTCGTTGGCGCCGTCATGGTTCGCCTGGCATTAAATACTGTGTATAGGGGGGATTTCGACAATGAGTAATACCACAAAAGTCTCTGGTAACCCGTTCGATATTTTTGTTATTGGTGCGCGTAAAGGATTTAATATCGCCATCAATAACCTGATGCCGAATGTATTAATGGCATATGTGATTGCTGAAATGCTGAATTTACTCGGCGTGATGCAGGCCATCGGTCATATTTTTTCGCCGTTAATGGGGGTGTTCGGCCTGCCGGGCGAAGCTATCTCCGTGTTGCTGACGGCCTGGCTCTCGTCGTCGGCAGGCACTGGCGTTGCTATCAGCCTGCTGAGCAAAGGCACGCTGGATATCGGGCAGATCACCATCCTCGCGCCAGCCATTTTTTTAATGGGTTCGCAGCTACAGTATATGGGCCGTCTTTTGGGGGTAGCCGATGTCCCGAAGAAGTACTGGCCGCTACTGATGGTCGTCAGCATTCTCAACGCGGTTATCTCTATGCTGATAATGCGAGTTATTGCTTGAATGAAGCACATAAGGAGTAAGACGTGTCACGCACACTAGATCACTTTAATTACCTGCATCAGATCCCGGAACTCGGGTTCGAAGAGTATAAAACCTCCGCGTATATCGCGGGGGTACTGGAGGCCGTGGGCTACCAGGTCACGCGCCAGGTTAATGGAACTACCGGTATCATGGCCGTTCTGGATAGCGGCAAACCGGGGCCAGTGTTGGCGCTGCGTGCCGATATGGATGCGCTCGGACATATTATTGATGGCGAGCATGTGGCGCGCCATACCTGCGGCCACGATGGTCACTCCTCTGTGGTGCTGACCACCGCCCAGGAAGTGATAGCGGAGGGCCTGGTGAAAAAGGGCAAACTGAAGTTTATCTTCCAGCCGGCCGAGGAGCTGGGCACCGGTGCAATCGCCCTGACCGAGGGCGGCGTACTGGAGGATGTTGATATGCTGCTCGGTTTCCACCTGCGCCCGTTGGAAGAGTGCCCGCTGGGGCAGGCGGTGCCGGCGATGTATTACTCAGCCTCAGCCACCGTTGAAGTTATATTCCATGGAAAAGCAGCGCACGCCGCGCGCCCTCATCTTGGCGTGAATGCGCTAGATGCTGCCGCTCATGCGGTACAGGCGGTCAACGGTATTCACCTTGCGCCATCGCTGACCTGGAGCGCGAAAGCCACGCGTTTTCTCTGCGATGCCGGGGTCACCAACTCTATTCCGGACAAAGCGCTGGTGTGCTGGGATCTGCGAGCGGCTGAAAACGAAGCCATGGATGCGTTAAAACCGCAGGTGTTGCGCGCTATCGAGAGTAGTGCAGCAGCCTACGGCGCACGGGCTGAAATACGTATTCTGAAAGAGATGCCGGCAGCGATCATTGATGACGAGGCAACCGAAGTTGTCTCCCGCGCTATTCGCAGCGTGTTCGGAGACGCCGGGCTGACCGCGCCAAAATCGACACCGGGCAGTGAAGATTTCTTCCACTACCTGCGTTTGCGCCCGCAGGTTAAGGGCGGTTTTTGGGGGCTGGGAGCCAACCTGACGCCAGGGCTGCATCACCCGGAAATGCACTTTGATCGCGACGCACTGGCGCTCGGCGTTAAAGTGTTTAAAGCCTGTGTTCAGGATGTGCTGGGCCGATCCGGCGACGCTGCGCCTTCGGTCCACGATCTGAAAAATAAGCAGTGATTTGTTGCCGGATGAGGCAAACGCTTATCCGCTGAAACTGCGGATGGACAACGGCCCGGAACTGGTCTTGCTGGCGCAGTGGGCCGAAGAGCATGGCGTGATGCTGGAATTTATCAAACCGGGAAATCACAGAGCGCTGGCTGACGGAATGCAACAGCGAGCGGCCTCATGAATCCCTGAATAGCCTGACACCGGAAGAGTACCGGCTGATGACAGAAAAACCGGAAACCTCAAAAAGTGTGTAGAACTAAATCGGGTGAGCTTACAGCTCCACCTGGGCGATTTGTGCGAGAGATTTGGAGGCAATTAGGCTTGTTAGGGATTACAACATAAACCACCGGCCAGTAGGCCGGTTTTTTTGTCAGGATAGCGGTATACTGGCTTGGATTATCGGAGGGGGTGGACGTGGCGATAACTGAAGAAGCATTATCGAAGTCAGGCTTTACGGCGAAGGATATACAGAAGCTCAGGAATAATAGTGCCAATTATGGCTCAACGGTAGATGTCATCGTTTCAGACTTGGCAAACCGATTTTTGGTCAATGTTTGGGTGACGTTGGGTGTTTTTGTAGTGTGTTTGATAGCGCTGATTCTAGGCTCCGTTGACAGCGCCCTATCTGGCGTGTTTGCTGGTTTATTTGTGTTGGCAATCGGTTGGTTCACTGTCCCCGCAGGCTTGGCGTATAAATCCTGGCGCTTCAGAAAACAGAATCAGTGAGCTGAATCTGTTTTCGTCGTCATTAAATCGAATACAACTTTTGCCTTCAGTCCATACCCCACAATTTTCATTGTTAGCATAGGTCTGTTCATGGTTTCGACTTTGCGATAAAAATCAGTGGGGATATAGTGGAACAGTCGCCATGTTCCTGGCCTTTTTAGTAGACCGAAGATGCTGTAAGCGTTAGCCGCGAGGGATACGGCTTTAAAAGCGCCGAGACCGCTATCACGACTGAATCCCATAAACTCAGCTGTCGCCATTGCACCATTCGCGATAATACCTTCTGATGCAGGCTTATCTCGTACCTGTTGTTCGAATTCTCGCGAAAGAGTATTGAAACCGTCGGCAATGAGAATTACTCCAGCCATGACCCCGATAGGGGTTCCCGTGGCTGCTATCGCAAATCCCCCCATTACTTCCAGCCCAGCGAGGACGACGTTAACCGCAGTGATGACATAGCCTACGATTTTGTTATTTTCCTTAATAAATTCGACCTTCGCATACAGCTGTGCCGCCCTTGTTTTGAGCAAACGATCCTGCTCGAGCAGACTCTCATTTTCGGCTCTTAGGTTCTTTAGATAGGAAACGCCTTCTTCATCCGATTTTGCCTGGCGAGCAAGAGAAAATTGCCGTGAGATGAATGACTTAATGTCTTCCATGAATTTAATCTTTGTAAGTCCATCCTGCAGATGGTGCGACGCCACCATGTTCGCGGTATTAATGAGTTTTCGAGCTTCCAGATTAATCATGGTCGCCGACCAAGCGTTAGTCCGTTGTCCTGTAAGGAGTGAAATATCCATTTATATCCTTATTAACGATTTGTGATAGCGTCGGCCAAAAGCATATAACAAGGTGTGTTCGTTTGCATATGTTCTTGCGGCGCAGGTCCGGCGTAGCGAAAGTTTCTACGAGCCAATAACGCTTCCGCGTTGCTTCTGATCTCCTGACCTTGGTCCAAATTCAATGCAAACCAAAACTAGAGATCTTCGTCTTTATACAGGCTCCGTTTAACTCTGCCGGAGTATCAGCCACTGGCGAGGCCTGCGGTACCGAACAACATCAGAGAAATGATGGTCGGAATTTGCGCCGGATTGAACAACGCTGCAGCCTTGGCCCGCAGGGGGAGGCCTTCAGGCCGAATAATCGAACGAAGTTCGATGGAGAGTCGTCCCACAGAAAGCAAAAAAACCCGCCATAGGCGGGTTCATCTAAATAAATCTTGTTAGATCCTTCCGCCACTATAGCTTGAATAACAACCCATGGTTATTTGCGAGACTCCGCAGGAGTTTGGTCTTCCCCCTCACTCAATGTTTTTCGAGGAAATCTAGCACCTTGGGTAAACTGCGGTTGTCTTTACCCTGATGGTGCATCGATAAAATAGCGCCCCAAAACATGAACCGGTAAGGTATAAGATCGTCAGGCAGCTCATCCAGCGAATCAACGTTGAAGAATATTCGGTAGCGTTGATCAAATGCCTCTTTCACCGACGCCGCCAGGCGTTCGTCGGCAAAGCTGGCCAGCCAAATCTCCATAATCAATACCAACGGGTTCTGCTCGGGCTGTTGATGCATAAACGCGATCAGTTCCATAATACGCGCCTTGCCATCCTGGGTTGCGCTGGCCGGTATTTGCTGGAAAAACGACCATGTCAGTTCCTTAATCAGGTCATAGCGCCCAGCCGGGAAGTGATGCCGCAGGGCTCCACGGGTCACGCCGGCCAAATCACAAATTTTATTTTCGCTGAAGGCAATGTAACCCTCCTCGGCAAGTACATTTCTTGCGGCGAGCAGCAGTTTTTTTTTGGTCTCGTCGGCGTTGCGGCGAATCGCGTCTATCTTCATGACGATCTCACTCTGGATAAAATCACCTCACCGTCCTCCGGCCAGGCGGGAATAGAACTGCATATAGTAATAACCTCTTGAGCACTAAGCAAAAGCGGTGTATTCCCCGCGACCGCGACGCCGGCCGATGCGGCCTCTAACTCCTGCCCCAGGCTGCCGCACACCCTGGCCGAGATGACGGGGTCCTGTTGCAAACCTTCACCGTAGGCCTTCATACCCGCCGCAAGCCTTTGCATGATGCGCTCGATCGGTGCCAGCAGCGCGCTTTGCTGTGCGTCTTCGGCCGCTAACGCATATTCGATCTCCAGCCGGTAAAGCGCCACGTGCAATTCGCGTAGTTTACCCAGCAACGTTTGGCAGGTCAGCGTCAGCTGTTCATTATCGTTACTGCGCCAGTTCGGCTCCAGCGCGACCTGCGCCAGCAGGGTTTGCGTGGCGTCGAGTTTCGCCCAACCATTGGCCCGCGCATGTTTGTCCAGCATAATCGGGCTCATCTTTTCGGCAAAGTAAACGAACAAGCCGGCGAGAGACTGGCGCAACGTTTTCCCTTCCGTTTCTGGCCAGATCAGGCTGTGTATCAGCGTCGCGACGATGATACCCAGCAGAATGCCGATCAGCCTGTCGCGGATTTCCGGCAGGTCCGGGCTGGGGCCAAAGTGGGTAAACATGGCAAGTGAAAAGGCGAACAAGATTTGGATCCCCGCATAGCTGCTGCGCTCTGAACCGGCAGCCACCCAACTGCTGAGGGCAATCACCGGGGTTACCATCAGCAATAATCCGGTGATCGAGTCGATATGCGGCAGGATGAAGACGGTGCAAAATAACGCCAATGCGCTGCCCACCAGGCAGCCGCCGATGCGCAACAGGCTTTTCTGCACGGATGCGCCAAGCCCAGGCAAGGCCACGATGATGCAGGTGAGCATAGAGGTATGAATGCCTGGCCATTTTACGCTGGTATAAAATATGTAGCAGAGGGCGACCGAGAGTAACGTTTTGATCCCGTACTTGATGTAATCATAGGCAATCCCGCTCTTGGGATTTGCCGGTGCAGGGACCGGGCCGCCTGAGGCCGCAGGTTGCTGCTCATGTTCAGCCAGTAAGGAGATGCTGAACAGGGCGCTATACATTTCTTGCAGGCAGTCTGGCAGAGCCTTAATCTGCTCGCGTTGCTGCAGCCGCAGCCGGTAGGCTTCGTCGTGCTGTATGCTCTGGAGCAAAGCGCGGCACTCTTGCGCCAACAGGTGACAATGGTCGGCAACCTGCGCAGGCAGCCGCGCGGCCGCCAGCCGATGCAAATTACGCGTGGCGGAATAGAGCCGCTCGGCCGTGGCGATTTCAGCCAGATGGGTACCTTCGTTTTCACGGTAGCCGGCATCGCGCATCACCGAAAACTTCAGGAATTTATGTAACGTCAGCACGCTGTTTTGGATCTCTTCCAACCCGATTGTCGCTACCGGCTTGCCCGCCGCGGTGGCATCGAGCGCGCGGCTTACCACGGTGAGTATCCTTTCCATCTCCTGCTTTAACTGCCTGACGGGTTCAACCGGCAGGAACAGGGTATTGACGATGTGCGCCACCACGGTGGCATAACAGCCGGCGACCCAGGTCCACAGGCAATTGCGTACCAACATTTCGCCGTTTGAGCTCAGATCAACAAAGCTTTGCGCATAGGTGACGGTGATGGCCACGCCAAAATACAAAAAGCCCCATTTCTTGGACGAACGCATCAGATACAGCAGCAGCAGCAAGGTGATCGCCGCCGAGAGCAAGCGCAGCATCGGGTAATCGATGGTGAATTTCAGAATGAGGATCGCGCATCCGACCGCCGCCGTATTAACGAGGATGAACAACGGGAAAATCATCCGGGTTAATACGATATTGTGCTGCGTGGCGAAAAATATCACCAACAGAGAATAAGACAGCTGTGGGACGTTAAGCGCCATCGAAATGACGATGACAATCACCGACGAGAGCAGGTAACGCAGCATCGCGTTGTAACGCCCGGGAAAAACGCTCAACTCCTGTTGCAGAAAGCGGCGCAGGGAGCCGGGGGCATGCCAGAGGCAGCCGGCGCATTCATAGTGCCTTATCCTGCTCATGGGGGACAATTTCGCCGGAACGAATGCTGACCACGGCGGAGGTTCCCATACGGAATATGCCGGTGTCCGGGGTGGTGATGCGGATCCGAACCGGGAAACGCTGGGCTACGCGCACCCAGTTGATATTGCGCGATACGTTCGGCAGGCCACTTTGGATAGCGCCGCCGTCATCCGGGTAGACGCCGTAACCGATGGAGTCGACCACGCCGCTAAAGGTCTTGCCGGTGTGACTCATCAAGTAAACGTCGACCCTGGCGTTGTCGTGAATGTTCTCCAGTTCAGACTCGCGAAAATTAGCCACCACGTACCAGGTATTGCTGTCAATCAAGGTAAATACCGCCTGCCCAATGCCGGCATATTGGCCCGCGGTGGTTTTTAACGACGCAATGCGGCCGTTGAAGGGGCTTTGACGACGGTGTGTCCCACATTGAATTGCGCGGTGGAGATATCGGCCTTGATGACTTCACGCTGCGCCATTAGCGCCGCAACGCTGCTGACGGCGGCGTTGGCCTGCTGCGCCTGCAGCTTGGCCGATTGCAGTTGGGCCGTTGATGCGCGCTGTGCGGCACGCGCCTGGTCGAGAGCCTCTTTGGAGACGTAGTTTTGCGGGCGCAGGGCCTCCATGCGGCGCAGGGTATTGGCGTCCTGTTCAGCCGTGGCGCGGGCGGCATCAATGCGTTTCTCCGCGGCCTGAGCGTTAAATTGTTGCGCGTTCACGTCGCGCTGGGCCAGGATAATTTGTTGTTCCAGTTGGGCCAGGCTCGCCGTCGCGCGCGTTAGCGCATCTTGATACGGCCGTGGATCGATCCGGAACAACACGTCGCCTTTTTTAACGAGTTGGTTCTCTTTAATCGGCATATCAATAATCAGGCCGTTGACCTGAGGGGCGACATTGATGGTATCCGCATACACATAAGCGTCATCGGTTCGCGGGGCTTCATCGAACACCTTGATCACCCAGAATAAGATCGCCAGCGTAATTACCGCCAGCAGGATGACGAACAAACGTTTTTTAATGGCGCTACCCAGGTTAGACAACATCTTTATTTCCTTGAAAAACCAGCTTCATTAATAAAAGAAAAGGATCCAGTAACCCATTGAGAAAAAGGCGATCAGCAGGGGATAGGTCAGGATGTAAGGAGAAAGCCACTCTTTTCTTTTCAGTTTCGTCAGCAGCATATAAATCGCTGCCGCGGTGAGGCAACCGCCAGAAATGCAAAACAGCCAATCAGGGAAGTAGGCGCCGAGGACGTTGATCGAGGGGGGGCGGGAATGGCAGCCGCTGAGCAGCATCACCATTCCTGCTTTCCGAATAAGCTTGCGTATCATTTACTAATAGGCCAGTGAACGGGAAAGAGGGTCGGCATCATACGCCAAGTTTTTCGCAACATACAACCTTGTATATGGTAAGGCTATTGAGTGCGTGCACTGCTCTGCTCCCTCTTTTCCAATGAATACATTGAAATTTTCTACTTTATTTGCGACCGCCTGGCTTCAGTAAGTAAAGCGTAAGAAAAATCTCCTGATGATGGGCCCACTTGCATTCAGGAGGACCACCATGAGCTTTCTATTTTGCCCGTTAATGGGCAGCCGTATCGCTGCCAGGCGACATGCCGTAGGCATCGCGTTCGCTCTGTTCTGTTGCGCTCCTTTTGCGGTTATGGCGAACGCGGAGGCTCCCGAGCAAAAAAATGTCTGGGGATTGGGCGTTGGCGTCGCCAGCACCCAAAAGGCTTATAAATCTATAGATCGCGACACCACGCCAGTCCCATTGCTCCATCTTGATAACCCGTACTTCCGTTTCTTTGGAACCGGAATAGAGGCCAAATTGCCTGAGCTGGCGTTGAGTGAAACTCAGCGGCTTAATTTTGGTCTAATCGGGCGATACGAGGGTTCAGGTTATAAAGCTGGCGATTCGCCGGCGTTGGCCGGCATGGCAGAGAGAAAAGGGGGGCTTTGGGCGGGAGTGAAAGTTGAATGGCAAACCGCTTTCGCCAACGTACGCGCCGATTGGACGCATGACGTCTCGGGTAACAGCAAGGGCCAGCAGGTCAAGTTAGAGGCAAACCAATCTTGGCTGATAGGCAACGATTTTACTCTTACTCCCCGCATAGGCATGGCCTGGCGTGACGGTAAATATACTGATTACTATTATGGCGTGCGGTCAGATGAAGTCCGTATCGACAGGCCTGCCTATCGAGCCTCCTCCAGCCTTGACGTTGAAATTGGCGTGCAGGGACTCTACGCATTCAATAAACATCACTCGATAATGCTAGACATGCAGGCGATACGCCTATCTTCCGAGATAGCGAATAGTCCCTTAACAGACCGAACAACTGAAAATCGCCTTTTCCTGGGATACGCGTACTACTTCTGATGAGCAGAATTCTAATAGTGGAAGATCACGAGCAGTTAGGGAAACTGATCGGCAAGGGATTAGGCGCTGCGGGGATCGCTACCGATCGGGTGGGCCGGAGCGAATTGGCATGGATAGCAACCCAGCAAATGTCCTATCAGGGGCTGATCATTGACCGGGGACTGCCCGATGGCGATGGATTATCTCTTCTGCGGCGCTTGCGTCAGGCCGGCTTCCTCATTCCTTGCCTGATTCTTACCGCCAGAGACGCCCTGCACGATCGTGTCGAAGGCCTTGAGGCGGGGGCGGACGACTACCTGCCGAAACCTTTTGCGATGGCCGAGCTCGTTGCGCGTGTTCGGGCGCTGCTGCGCCGCCCCGCCATCAATCAATCGCTTCAGCCCACTTATAAAGATGTGATTTTGTCGTTGGAAGCAGGCGCAATGCGATGCGGTGATAAAAGCATCACGCTTGCGCCCGCCGAGATGCAAATTATGTTGGCTTTAATCCAGCGGCAAGGCGAGGTGTTGCGCCGTAGTGCCATGGAAGCCGCTGGATGGGGATTGAGCGTGGCTATCACTCCCAACGCGCTTGATGTGGCTTTACATCGTTTACGACGCAAGCTTACGGCCGTAGGTTCCAGCCTGCAGATTATTAATATAAGGGGGTATGGCTATGCTCTTGGCAAAAACGCTGTGGATAAATAGCTTATCCCTTAGGATCTTACTGACTTTTGTCAGCGGTATCCTGTTGAGCATTGGTTTTTTACTGCTGTTCGGGGCGATGGTAAAAGATCGTTTGCCCGGAATGGATCTGGCGGAACGCACAATTCATCTGGTGCGAAAGCTGGAGTTCGACGGAAAGGGTAAGCCCATCGGTTTTAGAGGCGATGCGGAGCATCCACACTGGCTCTACGATAGCCTGAGTGAGGAGACGGCGTTTAGGGTTATGGACGATCGCGGCGATATCGTGCTGATGTCCCCAGGGGTAAAAAATTGGCCGGACCTTGCGTCAATGGCTGAACGGGAGCGGCGCCGCTTTGAATTCACCCACCACGGCGTCTTCTATGAAGGTGCTACTGAACCATTTGAATACAATGGAAAAATCTGGTTTATGCAATTGACGGTCAGTTCAAGGATCGTCAGCTTTCTTCACCAAGAATTTGCCTTGCCTTTTATCCGGCTCGGTATCACGGTCTTCAGCGTGCTGTTGCTTTTTGTCTTTTCTCTTTGCGCCTATGTAAGCCTGAAATACGCCTTAAGCCCCTTGCGTGAAGCCTCGCGGATTGCTGCCTCGATCACGCCGCAATCGCTCAGTGACAGAGTGCCCACCCAATGTGTTGTCTCTGAGATAGTCCCGTTGATTAACAGTTTTAATCACGCCCTTGATCGGCTCGAGAAAGGATATCGGCTTCAGCAAGATTTTTTAGCTAAAGCGGCGCACGAGTTGAAAACTCCCCTGACCTTGATTCGGGCTGAAGTGGAAACGATGGAAGGAGACACGTCGCCGCAAGAGCCGTTACTGATGCATGTGGCGCACCTTGCTCGGCATGTGCAACAGATTTTATTGTTGGCTGAGGTAAGTGAACCCCTCAGTTACCGTTTTCAGGATGTTGACGTTGGCGAAGTTGCCCATGATGCCGTCTTCTTTTTACAAAAAATTGCCGACGATGCGAACGTAAAACTTATCATCAGAAACCGGTGCGAAAAAATCCAGTGGCAGGCCGATCGCGGGGCGCTATTCACGCTGCTGAAGAATTTAATAGAAAATGCAATTCAACATGCGCCTGCTGCGACAGAAATCTCGATCGAAATAAACTCAAACGGCATCGGCATTCGGGATAGGGGGCCCGGCGTTGAGCCTGAGCAGCTATCTTTGATATTTTCACGCTTTTGGCGAGGCGACCATCGGCGGGATCTTGGCGCGGGGTTAGGCTTGGCGATATGTCGGGAAATAGCGTTAGCGCATGAATGGTCGCTATCGGCACGGAACGGCCACCCGGGATTGATCATGGTGGTGATGAACTGATTATTTATCGCGATTCCACGTGATTGCTTATTTGACCGCAAAGGTTCGACTCTAATGCCCTCAGCGCTTTTCATGCCCATAATCTCTAATTAGGGTGGCCTCATAGTGGGATATCGCAGTGACGCGGAAGGCCTCCAGGCCGAATAATCGAACCAAGGACACGGGGATTTTCAATTCCTGCGTTTGTTGTTAAGTTGTTAAATGTTGGTTTTTTTAGCCCGTTATGGCCCCAGCCGGAGGAATATGACCACCCGTGCGGATATCTCACCGTGCCGGATGTAGCTGATGTGATGTATCTGTTGCTCCACCTGGGCGATTTGTGCGAGAGATTTGGGAGCAATTAGGCTTGTTAGGGATTACAGCATAAACCACCGGCCAGTAGGCCGGTTTTTTTACTAAGATCACGGTATACTGGCTTTGCTGACAGGGAGGGGGTATTGCGTGACGATAACTGAAGAAGCATTGCTTAGGTCTGGTTTCACAAAAGAAGAGTTGCAAAAACTCAGGTACTATATGGACTCTCAAGGTTCTACACTTGATATTTTGCTCCCTGCGCTTGCAAATCGTTTCAAAGGGATTGGTATTCTCTCAGCCATACTTATGGCTTTGTTCATTCTGGCGGTATGCTTCGCTTCCCCAGAAAATATTATCTCATCGGGTGTTTCAGTACTGTTTATCTTTGGTATCTTCTGCTGGATGACCCCACTCAAACTGGCTTACAAAGCCTGGCGTTTTAAGAGGGGTTATTATCGATAGTCAGCAAGTCAAAAACGATTTTTGCGTTTATACCGTATCCGATGACTTTCATGGTAAGTTTTGGTCGGCTCATTGAGTCCATTTTTCTGTAAAAATCCGAGCGCACAAAATAGAACAAACGCCAGGCACCAGGTTTTCGAAGTAAACCAAAAACACTGTACGCATTCGCAGCAAGACTTACCGTTTTATAGGCTGCCAGGCCACTATCTCCACGAAACCCCATAAATTCCGCTACAGACATCGCTGTGTCCGCAACAAATCCCTGCGAGTCAGTTTTGTTCAACAATTGGTGATTCACTTCTCTGGATACGGTATTAGCTGCGTCGACCACGAGTGTAGCGCCTAACAAGACGCCTACAGGTGTCATGGAACTCACAAGGATCAACCCACCTGCAGCCTGCAGGCCAGCTAAAACAACCTGTACTGCTGAGATTACATAGCCAACAACGTTGTTGTCTTCTTTGATGAACTCAACCTTGGCATAAAGCTGTGCTGCTTTCGTCTTGAGTAAGCGAGCCTGTTCAAGGAGGCTTTCGTTCTCTGCCCTTAGATTTTTTAAATAGGAAATACCTTCTTCGTCGGACTTCGCTTTGCGGGCAAGAGAAAATTGCTGAGTGATGAAAGACTTAATGTCTTCCATAAACTGAATTCTGGTGAGCCCATCCTGGAGGTGATTAGCCGCCACCATGTTCGCGGTATTAATGAGTTTTCGAGCTTCCAGATTAATCATGGTCGCCGACCAAGCGTTAGTCCGTTGTCCTGTAAGGAGTGAAATATCCATTTATATCCTTATTAACGATTTGTGATAGCGTCGGCCAAAAGCATATAACAAGGTGTGTTCGTTCGCATATGTTCTTGCGGCGCAGGTCCGGCGTAGCGGAAGTTTCTACGAGCCAATAACGCTTCCGCGTGCTTCTGATCTCCTGACCTTGGTCCAAATTCAGTGCAAACCAAAACTAGAGATCCTCGTCTTTATACAGGCTCCGTTTAACTCTGCCGGAGTATCAGCCACTGGCGAGGCCTGCGGTACCGAACAACATCAGAGAAATGATGGTCGGAATTTGCGCCGGATTGAACAACGCTGCAGCCTTGGCCCGCAGGGAGAGTCCGCGGCCCAGAAAGCAAAAAACCCGCCATGGGCGGGTTCTTCTAAATATGGTGCCCGGACTCGGACAACCGGCGCTGTGCGCCGGATTGAACAACGCCGCAGCCTTGGCCCGCAGGGAGAGTCCGCGGCCCAGAAAGCAAAAAACCCGCCATGGGCGGGTTCTTCTGAATATGGTGCCCGGACTCGGAAAACCGGCGCTGTGCGCCGGATTGAACAACGCTTCAGCGTTGGCCCGCAGGGGGAGGCCTTCAGGCCGAATAATCGAACGAAGTTCGATGGAGAGTCCGCGGCCCAGAAAGCAAAAAACCCGCCATGGGCGGGTTCTTCTAAATATGGTGCCCGGACTCGGAATCGAACCAAGGACACGGGGATTTTCAATCCCCTGCTCTACCGACTGAGCTATCCGGGCAACGGGCAGCATTAAACCGTATTGGCCGGGGGCCGTCAACGGCTTTATGCGTGAAATACCTGAAAATGCGTCCGGTTGCTGGCTTTTCAGTCAAAGGGCGTAAAAATGCGCCCGCACAGGCCGTAACCGCGGGCCGATTGGCCCGGGTGAATCGGCCGCTCAGCCCAGAGCGCCGTTCCTGCGGCACTGCGCCACCTGCAAGATGTCTTCGGCCAGCCGTTTGGCGACCGATACGTCCTGGAGCTGGCGTTTTACCAGCAGTTTGCTCAGGCAGCCTTCCTGGATCAGTTCCATCTGCTGCGCCACCATATCGGCGTCGTCGGCGTCCATTTCGCGCAGCAGGTCGCGGGTCAGCTCCAGCGAGGTGAGCTTTTGCTGTTCCGCCAGCTGGTGGATAGGGTGATCCGTTTCCGGGAAGAAGCTGCAGGCGGCGATAAACAGGCAGCCGGGATAGCGGTCATGCTGCACGTATTCCGCCAGCACGTCATAGCGCGCCAGCAGCTTTTGCTGCGGGCTCAGGGTTTCGTCCAGCAGCAGCTGGCGGCGCCAGGTGTCGATCTGCTGGCCGTGATAGCGCAGGCAGTCATACAGCAGCGCTTCGCGGTCTGGCCAAAACCGTTTGAGATCGCTGGGCTGCACCGCAAGTTTTTCCGCCAGCATCTCCAGCGTGGTGGTCGCCAGGCCCTGTTGTTCCAACAGCCCCAGTGCCGTATCAAGGACGTGTTCACGTTGCACTTGTGCTTCCTCCAATTCGGTTCAGATCATCAGTGTTATTTACTATACCCGTCATCTTTCGAGCCGCAGCGTTGTTGGCTGCTCACACTCACCCCAGTCACTTACTTTAGTAAGCTCCTGGGGACTCCCGTGCTTGCCGCCTAGCTGCAACTCGAAAGCTATAGCGTATGTCGCACCGCTTTCTGCAAATGCGCGTTAAACGCCGGCGCATTCATAAAGCCGGTGACCCGCTGTGCGGTCAGCTCTTGGCCGGCGCCGTTGAAGAACAGAATGGTCGGCAATCCGAGGACCTGCAGGCGCTTCAGCAGCGCCGCCTGTTCGGCGTTGTTGGCGGTAACGTCCGCCTGCAGCAGCACCACGTTGGCCAGCTTAGCCTGAACCGCCGCATCGCTGAAGGTATATTTCTCGAACTCCTTGCAGGCGACGCACCAGTCGGCGTACAGATCCAGCATCACCGGCTTGCCCTGCGCCTGCTGCAGCGCCTGGTCGAGCTGCCCGACGTTCTCGATGCGGGTGAAGTTCAGGTGCGGCAGGTTGGCCTGTTGCGCGCCAGTGGCGCCGAACGCCCAGTCCTGCAGCGGCCGTGCGGCGATCACCGCCGCCGCCAGCAACAGCAGCTGCAGCGCTCTGGCCCAGCCGCGGGAAGATTTCAGGCTCAGGGCGAAGGCCCAGCCGAAGAACGCCAGGCCGAGCAGGCTCCACAACCGCAATCCCCACAGCTCGCCGATCACCCGCTCCAGCAGGAAGACCGGCAGCGCCAGGATCACGAAGCCGAAGGCCTCTTTGACATACTGCATCCAGGGGCCGCTGCGCGGCAGCAGGCGGTTGCCGAACAGGGTGACGATCACCAGCGGAATGCCCATTCCCAGCGCGTAAAGATACAGCGTGCCGCCGCCGGCCCACATATTGCCGCTCTGGGCGATATACAGCAGGATGGCGCTCAGCGGCGCGGTGGTGCAGGGCGAACAAATCAGCCCGGCCAGCGCGCCCATCAGGAATACTCCGGCCAGCGAGCCGCCGCGCTGGGTGTTGCTCCAGTTGGCCAGGCGGGTCTGCAGCGCGGAAGGCAGCTGCAGCGAGTACAGGCCGAACATCGACAGCGCCAGGGCGATAAACAGCACCGACAGGCCGATCAGCACGTAGGGGTGCTGCAGCGCCGCCTGGAACTGCAGCCCGGCGGCGGCGACCACCAGCCCGAGCAGGGTGTAGGTCAACGCCATGCCCTGCACGTAAACCAGCGCCAGCGCCAGAATGCGCCCGCTGCCGTGCGGCCTTTCCCGGCCGAGGATGATGCCGGAAATCAGCGGATACATCGGCAGCACGCAGGGGGTGAAGGCGATGCCGATGCCGATCAGCAGCGCCCACAGCGGCGAGAACGGCAGGCTGGCGGGCGCCGGCTCTGCGGGTACGGGCGTCGGCAGTACGGCGGCGCTCACCGCATCCAGCGGGATCGTGCGGGTTTCCGGCGGGTAGCAGAAGCCGGCCTCGGCGCAGCCCTGATAGGTGACGCTCAGGCTGGCGTTGGCCGCCGCCTGCCGCAGCGGAATGCTCAGGTTAAGCTGCTGCTTGAAAATGGCGACCTCGCCGAAGAATTCATCCCGGTGGCTCAGCCCGTCCGGCAGCGTAAAGGCGCCCAGCTCCGCCCGCTGCGGCACCAGCTTGATCTGCTGTCGATACAGGTAATAGCCGGGGCGAATTTGCCAGTTCAGCGTCAGCTGGCTGCCTTGCTGTTTGAAATCGAAGGCGAAAGCCTGATCGACGGGCACGAACTGGCTGCCGCCGCTCTGGCCGAACAGCGAGGCCTGCGCCGCCTGCGGCAGGAAAAACAGGCTGCAGAGCAGCAAAATCAGTTTAATGAGGCGTTGATCCATAACAGGTAGTCTTTATCTCCGGCCATCACCGGCAGCACCAGCAGTTCGGGCGTCTGGTACGGGTGATGTTGTTTCAGGGTGTTGAGCAGAGCCTCTTGATGGCGGCGATCGCTTTTGAACAGCATCTGCACCTCGTATTCCTGTTCCAGTTTCCCTTCCCAGTAATACAGCGACGTCGCGCCGGGCAGCAGCGTGGCGCAGGCCGCCAGCTTTTCGCCCAGTACCCGCGCCGCCAGTTCCTGGGCGCTGGCTTCGTCGGGTGCGGTACAAAGTATGACGACAGCTTCGCAATCAGACATCTTCAGCCCTCTCATTGAGTCGTGTGGGCACTATACCCCGAAGGCGGATTGGCTAGAAGGCGAGTTTATCGCCAAAGGGGAAACCGGGGCCGCAGCCCCGGTCGGGGATTACAACATCAGGCTGCCCAGCAGGAAGCCGAATACCACCGCCAATATCACGCCGATGGTGCCGGGGATGAAGAACGGGTGGTTGAACACGAAGCGGCCGATGCGCGTGGTGCCGGTGTCGTCCATTTGCACCGCGGCGACCAGCGTCGGGTAGGTCGGCAGGATGAACAGGCCGGATACGGCGGCGAAAGAGGCGACGGCGGTCAGCGGCGACACGTTCAGCGCCAGCGCCATCGGCATCAGCGCCTTGGCGGTGGCGGCCTGCGAGTACAGCAGCGCCGAGCAGAAGAAGAAGATCACCGCCAACAGCCACGGATGCGCCTGAATCACGCTGCCGGCCGTCTCTTTGATCCAGTCGATGTTGGCCTGCACGAAGGTGTCGCCCAGCCAGGCGACGCCCAGGATACAGATACAGGCGCTCATGCCGGCTTTGAAGGTGCTCGAGTTGAGCACCATGTCGGTATCGACGCGGCACAGCAGGGTGGTCAGGGTGGCGACGCTCAGCATGATGATCAGAATGGCGTTGGTGGTGTTCATCAGCGGTTTGGCCACCAGGCCCAGGCCCGGGCTGTTGATGATGGCGTAGGCCACCACGCACAGCACCCCCAGCAGGAACAGCAGCACCGAGGTCTTGGCGCGCGGTTTGATCGCCAGCGCGTTGTTGCCGCGCAGGGTGATCAGGCCTTCTTCCAGGCGCTTCAGGTAAACCGGGTCGTCAGACAGCCTGGAGTCGAACAGCCAGGTGACCAGCAGCGACATCACCAGCACGGCGCAGAAGGTTGAAGGCAGCACCACCATCAGCAAATGCAGGTAGCTGACGCCGTGGCCTTCCATCACCGAAGACATGTACACCACCGCGGCGGAAATCGGCGAAGCGGTGATGGCTATCTGGGCGGACACCACCGCGGTCGACAGCGGGCGGCAAGGCTTGATGCCCTGTTCTTTCGCCACTTCGGCAATCACCGGCAGCGCAGAGAGCGAGATATTGCCGGTGCCGGCGAAGATGGTCAGAAAATAGGTCACGATGGGGGCGAGTATGGTGATGTGCTTGGGGTTCTTGCGCAGCAATTTTTCGGTTTGCTGCACCAGATAATCCATCCCCCCGGCGACCTGCATGGCGGAGATCGCGGCGATCACCGCCATGATGATGGAGATCACGTCGAAGGGGATGCTGCCCGGCTTGACGCCGATCAACGCCAGGACCAATACCCCCAGCCCTCCGGCGAACCCGATACCGATACCGCCCAGCCTGGCACCTAAAAAGATGGCCAGCAGAACGATAACCAATTCCACGGCTAACATAGTGTCTACTCCTTAAGAAATGAAATAAATTGAAAATCAAACGTTAAAATTTTGTGGGCGCCGGAAAGTAAAAAGGCACGCTATCCAGGGGATTCAGCGTGCCTTTCGGGCTACCGGGTAGGGCTGTTATTGTTCATTTTCATCCGTATAGCGTTTGGCTTTGTAGGCCGGGTGCATCAGGTTCTCTACGGAGAAGATGTCATCCAGCTCGGCTTCGGTCAGCAGGCCGCGTTCCAGCACCACTTCGCGCACGCTCTTGCCGGTTTCGGCGCAGATCTTCCCGACGATGTCACCGTTGTGGTGGCCGATGAACGGGTTCAGATAGGTCACGATACCGATAGAGTTGAAGACGTAGTGCTCGCACACTTCTTTATTGGCGGTAATGCCGTTGATGCATTTTTCCAGCAGGTTATAGCAGGCGTTGGTCAGGATATGGACAGACTCGAACATCGCCTGGCCGATCACCGGCTCCATCACGTTCAACTGCAGCTGGCCAGCTTCGGCCGCCATGGTAACGCAAGTGTCGTTGCCAATCACCTTGAAACACACCTGATTGACCACTTCCGGCACCACCGGGTTCACCTTGGCCGGCATGATGGAAGAACCCGCCTGCAGCTCCGGCAGGTTGATTTCGTTCAGGCCGGCGCGCGGGCCGGAAGAGAGCAGGCGCAGGTCGTTGCAAATTTTGGACAGCTTGACCGCCAGGCGTTTCAGCGCGCTGTGCACCATCACGTAGGCGCCGCAGTCGGAGGTGGCTTCGATCAGGTCCTCCGCCGGCACCACCGGCAGGCCGCTGACTTCGGCCAGCTTCTGCACCGCCAGCGGCTGGTAGCCTTCCGGGGTGTTGAGCGCGGTGCCGATGGCGGTGGCGCCCAGGTTGACCTCCAGCAGCAGCTCCGCGGTGCGGTGCAGGTTGCGGGTTTCTTCGTTCAACAGCACGCTGAAAGCGTGGAATTCCTGGCCGAGAGTCATCGGCACCGCGTCCTGCAGCTGGGTGCGGCCCATCTTCAGGATGGTCTCGAACTCTTTCGCCTTGCGGTCAAAGCCTTCGCGCAGCTGGTTGATGGCGTCGATCAGTTTTTGATTGGAGGCGTACACCGCGATGCGGAAACCGGTCGGGTAGGCGTCGTTGGTGGACTGGCATTTATTGAGGTGGTCGTTGGGGTTCAGGTACTGGTATTCGCCTTTCTGGTGGCCCATCAGCTCCAGGCCGATGTTGGCCAGCACTTCGTTGGTGTTCATGTTCAGCGAGGTGCCGGCGCCGCCCTGGAACACGTCCACCGGGAACTGGTCCATGCATTTGCCTTTATCCAGCACTTCGTCACAGGCCTGAATGATGACGTCGGCGATCTTGCGCGGAATCGTTTTTAGTTCTTTATTCGCCATCGCCGCGGCTTTTTTCACCATCACCATGCCGCGCACAAACTCGGGAACATCGCTGATTTTGCTGTTGCTGATATAGAAGTTTTCAATCGCACGCAGAGTGTGAACACCGTAGTAGGCTTCTGCGGGTACTTCACGTGTTCCTAACAGGTCTTCTTCGATACGAATGTTGTTTGACATGAGAACCTTCTCTATGTGTTGCTGCCGAATTAATAATTTGTCAGGTAACTAATTTATGTTGCCGAAGGCTTGGGGCATGAAACGATTAACCATATCGCCCGTTGCTGCCCAGATCATATGCTGGTCAGTAATAAATGACTGAATCCAGATCACCTTATGATGCTTATAAAAACGCACTTTTCCGGTTCTGTGATCTCTTTCACGTTTGCTAACTTTAGCAATAAAAAAGGGCCTTTGGTTGAAATGGCCGGCGGATGTCCCCATTCTATTCGGGTCGGCCTTGAACGGCCTCCCTTTTCGCGCAGCCGCCTTAGAGCGGCTGCGCCTTACCTACCGATAGGAGAACCAGGTGCGCTGGTTACCGCTACTGCTGATATTTCTGCTGGCTTACATAGAAATATCCTTATTTATCAAAGTCGCCGCCGTGCTTGGCGTGGCTGTCACCCTGTTGCTGGTGGTGTTTACCTCCTGCGTCGGCATTTCGCTGGTGCGCAATCAGGGCATGAAAACCTTCGTGCAAATGCAGCAAAAACTGGCTGCCGGCGAAAGCCCGGCGGCGGAAATGGTGAAAAGCGTTTCGTTGGTGCTGGCGGGCTTCCTGCTGTTGGTGCCGGGCTTCTTCACCGATTTCCTCGGCCTGTTGCTGCTGCTGCCGCCGGTGCAAAAAACGCTGACGCTGAAGCTGATGCCGCATCTGTCGGTCTACCGCCCAGGCGGATGGGGCCCCGGCGACGACGCCGCCAACGGCAACACCTTCGACGGCGAGTTCCAGCGTAAGGATGACGATCGCTACAGGCTGGAGCACCAGCCCGATGAGCGCGACAAGCGCAACGATCGCTAAAAAAACGCGGCTCGGGCCGCGTTTTTTGTTTCCGCCGCTGAGGATTGTCCTCAAAAGCGAAAATTTTTTTAGCTGGCCCCTTGAAGGGGGATGGAATGCCCCCATCTCAAATTCCACGAGGCCGGTAATAACAAAAATTCCGGTGAACAACCCTAAATCTGATAGAGACCTTCTTACAGGAGAGCGTTCAATGAGTATTCGTCCATTGCATGACCGCGTTATCGTCAAGCGCAAAGAAGTTGAATCAAAATCTGCTGGCGGCATCGTTCTGACTGGCTCTGCAGCGGGTAAATCTACTCGTGGTGAAGTGGTTGCAGTGGGTAAGGGGCGTGTGCTGGAAAGCGGCAACATCCAACCGCTGGATGTGAAAGTTGGCGATATCGTGATTTTCAACGACGGCTACGGCGTGAAAGCAGAGAAGATCGACAATGAAGAAGTGTTGATCATGTCCGAAAGCGACATTCTGGCAATTGTTGAAGCGTAATTGCGCTTTATCTTCTGAACTGAACGAGTTGAAGGGAAATACCAATGGCAGCTAAAGACGTAAAATTCGGCAACGACGCTCGCGTGAAAATGCTCCGCGGCGTGAATGTTCTCGCTGATGCAGTAAAAGTGACCCTGGGCCCGAAAGGCCGCAACGTAGTGCTGGATAAATCCTTCGGCGCGCCGACCATCACCAAAGACGGCGTATCCGTTGCCCGTGAAATCGAACTGGAAGACAAGTTCGAAAACATGGGTGCGCAAATGGTGAAAGAAGTTGCCTCCAAAGCGAACGACGCTGCAGGCGACGGCACCACCACCGCAACCGTACTGGCCCAATCCATCATCACCGAAGGCCTGAAAGCCGTGGCTGCCGGCATGAACCCGATGGATCTGAAGCGCGGCATCGACAAAGCCGTGGTCGCTGCGGTTGAAGAGCTGAAAAAACTGTCCGTACCTTGCTCCGACTCCAAAGCCATCGCACAGGTAGGCACCATCTCTGCAAACTCCGACGAAACCGTGGGTAAACTGATTGCAGAAGCGATGGAAAAAGTGGGCAAAGAAGGCGTCATCACCGTTGAAGAAGGCACCGGCCTGCAAGACGAGCTGGACGTGGTTGAAGGTATGCAGTTCGATCGCGGCTACCTGTCCCCTTACTTCATCAACAAGCCGGAAACCGGTTCTGTCGAGCTGGAAAGCCCGTTCATCCTGCTGGCTGACAAAAAAATCTCCAACATCCGCGAACTGCTGCCAGTGCTGGAAGCCGTGGCGAAAGCCGGCAAACCGCTGCTGATCGTCGCTGAAGATGTTGAAGGCGAAGCGCTGGCTACCCTGGTGGTCAACACCATGCGCGGCATCGTGAAAGTGGCTGCGGTTAAAGCGCCTGGCTTCGGCGACCGTCGTAAAGCCATGCTGCAGGACATCGCTACCCTGACTGCCGGTACCGTTATCTCTGAAGAGATCGGCCTGGAGCTGGAAAAAGCCACCCTGGAAGATCTGGGTCAGGCAAAACGCGTTGTGATCAACAAAGACACCACCATCATCATCGATGGCGTGGGCGACGAAGCCACCATTCAGGGCCGCGTTACCCAGATCCGTCAGCAGATCGAAGAAGCGACCTCTGACTACGATCGTGAAAAACTGCAGGAGCGCGTAGCTAAACTGGCCGGCGGCGTTGCCGTTATCAAAGTTGGCGCAGCCACTGAAGTTGAAATGAAAGAGAAGAAAGCCCGCGTTGAAGACGCCCTGCACGCAACCCGTGCTGCGGTGGAAGAAGGCGTGGTTGCCGGCGGCGGCGTTGCGCTGATCCGCGTGGCGGGCAAAATTGCCGGCCTGAAAGGCGACAACGAAGACCAGAACGTCGGTATCAAAGTTGCGCTGCGCGCGATGGAATCTCCACTGCGTCAGATCGTGATCAACGCCGGTGAAGAAGCCTCTGTTATCGCTAACAACGTGAAAGCGGGCGAAGGCAGCTACGGCTACAACGCTTACTCCGAAGAATACGGCGACATGATCGCGATGGGCATCCTGGATCCGACCAAAGTCACCCGTTCTGCTCTGCAGTACGCGGCTTCCGTGGCTGGCCTGATGATCACCACCGAGTGCATGGTTACCGATCTGCCTAAAGCTGACGCGCCTGACTTAGGCGGCGCCGGCGGCATGGGCGGCATGGGTGGCATGGGCGGCATGATGTAATCATCCCCCGCGCTCACGCGTGTTGAGAAACCCCGGTCTTCTGGCCGGGGTTTTTTATTTTGTGCTTTTTGCCGCACTGTATTTGATGATATTTTTGCAGCCCGAGGCGATTTAGCTGGTAAACTGATCGGTCTCAGCTGTCGCTCAAGACGTTGGCCAGCGTTCGGTGGCAACGGATGCTTAAGAGGTGGCAACGCTTTCTGATATACCCTATGAATTTCAAGTGACAGCCAGGCGCTTACTTGAGTAAGTCACTGGGGTTAGCGACAAATCTGTCGGGAACAGATTTGAACGCTGCTTGCAGCGGCCCCGGGGGGGCAAGACCCATGGATGGGCTTGTAAGCAGTCGACAAGGCTGCAACTTGAAAGACGACGGGTATAAGATTTTGCGTAATTCTCAACATCATATGGGGAACAAGATGCGGATTAAAGCCTTACTGGGTCTCTCGGCAGCCGTACTGCTGGCGGGTTGCAGCAACACTCATCAACTGACCGCTGCAGGTCAGCAGATTAAGTTCACCGACACCAAACCGGCGGCGGAATGCCAACTGTTGGGTGAAGTGACCGGCACCCAGAGCAACTGGCTGTCCGGCAACGGCGGCGAAGGCAGCTCGATGCGCGGTGCGGCTAACGATCTGCGCAACAAGGCGGCGGAAATGGGCGGCAACGTGATTTACGGCGCCAACAGCCCGAGCCAAAACCTGCTCTCGAGCTTCGCCCCGCTGGACAGCAAAATGGTCGGCCAGGTTTATAAGTGCCCATAAGGCACCGGCGCCGATAGCAGCGAACAAATAAAAAAAGAGGAATGCCCAGGCATTCCTCTTTTTGTTGCCCTCGCGGCGCTTCAGTTCTGCATCAGGTGCAGGTCGAGCGGCGTTTTGCTCGGTTTGCCGCCCACTTCACGCGTCAGGCGCGGCACCATATAGCCGGAAACCTTGCTCAGCAGCGCCTGCATGATGGCGCGCGCTTCGTCGTCGCTGACCATGAAATGCGCCGCGCCCTGCACCTTGTCCAGCACGTGGATGTAATAGGGCAGAATGCCGGCGTCAAACAGCGCGTTGCTCAGCGCCGCCAGCGTGTCGGCGTCGTCGTTGATGCCGCGCAGCAGCACGCTTTGATTGAGCAGCGTCACCCCGGCCAGCTTCAGCTGCGCCATGGCGGCCTGCAGCTCGCGGTCGATCTCGTTGGCGTGGTTGATATGGGTCACCATCAGCACCTGCAGGCGCGATGCCGACAGCCGCCGGCACAGATCGGGGGTAATGCGCGCCGGGATCACCACCGGCAGCCGGGTGTGAATGCGCAGGCGCTTCAGGTGCGGGATGGCTTCCAGCTCGCCGATCAGCCAGTCCAGTTCGCTGTCTTTCGCCATCAGCGGATCGCCGCCGGAGAAAATAATTTCATCCAGTTCCGGGTGTTGGCGGATATAATCCAGCGCCTGACGCCAGTTGGCCTTGTTGCCCTGGTTGTCCTGATACGGGAAATGGCGGCGGAAACAGTAGCGGCAGTTGACCGCACAGCCGCCCTTGACCAGCAGCAGCGCGCGATTGCGGTATTTGTGCAGCAGGCCGGGCACCACGCTGCGCTGTTCATCCAGCGGGTCAGTGGTGAAGCCGGGAGCGTTGATGAATTCTTCTTTGACGGTCAGCACCTGGCGCAGCAGGGGGTCATTGGCATCGCCCGGCCGCATGCGCGCGGCAAAGGCGCGCGGCACTCGCAGCGCGAATAGCCGGCGGGCATCGCGCCCCTGCGGCAGTTCCGGGTGCGTATTCAGTGACAAAAGCTGCAGTAATTCATCAGGATCGGTAATAACATCGGCGAGTTGATACAACCAATCTTCTCTATATGCCGTAGTTCGGGTTATAATGTGTGCCATTTTTTTGGCTAAGCTACCAGTTCAAATATTCAGAGGGCCATCATGGCGACTTATTCTAGCAACGATTTCCGTCCGGGTCTTAAAATCATGTTCGAGGGCGAACCTTACGCCGTCGAGTCAAGCGAGTTCGTTAAACCTGGTAAAGGCCAGGCGTTCGCCCGCGTAAAAATGCGCCGTCTGCTGACCGGCACCCGCGTGGAAAAAACCTTTAAATCTACCGACTCTTGCGAAGGCGCGGACGTAGTAGACACCAACATGAACTACCTGTACACCGACGGCGAGTTCTATCACTTCATGCACCCAGAGACCTTCGAACAGCATCAGGTCGACGGCAAAACCGTATCCGACGCGGCAAAATGGCTGCAGGACAATGCGGAATGTATCATCACCCTGTGGGACGGCCGTCCTATCGCCGTTCAGCCGCCGAACTTCATCGAAGCGGAAATCACTGATACCGATCCAGGCCTGAAAGGCGATACCGCCGGTACCGGCGGCAAGCCTGCGACCCTGAGCACCGGCGCCGTGGTTAAAGTGCCATTGTTCGTGCAGATTGGCGAAGTTGTCCGCGTTGACACCCGCTCTGGCGAATACGTATCTCGCGTTAAATAAGTTTCAAGGCAGAGGAACCCCCGCGGTTCCTCTGTTTTATCCCTTCCCGTCGACCGTTGGCAGAAAATTCGCATGATGAAGAAAACGCTGTTGGCCGTGATCTCCCTGTTGCTGCTGGCATCCCTAAGCGGCTGTAATACGTTTCGCGGCTTTGGCGAAGACGTTCAACACCTTGGCGGCGCTATCTCGCGCACGGCCAGCTAAAAGCATTAGCTCCACTTATCATTTAGACCAAAAAAACGCCATTTTAAACAGCGGCGTGCGTCAATGTTTACTAAGCTTAGAAGGCCGTACTTTTTCATCACGACAAATAAGGACTTTCCTATGCTGAAGAAAAGTATTATCGCCATTTTCTCTTTGATGATTTTGAGCTCATTGACCGCATGCAACACCACCAAGGGCGTGGGTGAAGATATCCAGGCCGGGGGCCAGGCCATTCAGCGCAGCGCGGAATAAGCGTGTTTCCAGACTCCGGTGGTATTCCATAAGCAGTAACGCCCGGTTCGTTTTGTGGAATACCGCTTTATGCCCGCCTTTCCGCGTTTGTCTTGCTGCGTTATAATTGCCCGGCATTTGTCATCAAGCTGAACGGGACGACCTGTTCACGCGTCATTACATCGGGGACGACCCCATGCTTATGGAGGCCGTCTCATGGCCTGGATTATTCTGCTTATCGCCGGTTTGCTCGAAGTGGTATGGGCTATCGGTCTGAAATACACCCAGGGTTTCACCCGCCTCACGCCCAGCATCATTACCGTCGCCGCGATGGTGGTCAGCATGTTGCTGCTGGCCAACGCCATGAAAACGCTGCCCGCCGGCACCGCCTATGCGGTCTGGACCGGCATCGGCGCGGTGGGGGCAGCGATTATGGGGATGATATTGCTGGGCGAATCGACCAATATCGCGCGTATCATCAGCCTGTGCCTGATTGTGGTCGGGATACTTGGCCTGAAGTTCAGCAGCCACTGATAACTCCAGTCACCTACCTAAAACAGGCGGCCAACGGACATTGGCCGCCGCAGCGGTTTACAGGGTGACGACCCCGATCAGGGTTACGACGCTGAGGATCGCCGCCAGCCCGTAGAACACCCATTTGCCGGCCGGCACGTGGATCTTCAGGTCATGCATGGCGTGGTGGATGCGGTGCAGGCCGCACCACAGCGGCAGAATGATCATCAGCAGCAGGAACAGGCGGCCGATCAGGCTCTGGCAGAACGCCAGCACCCGCTCATAGTCCAGCGCCTCGCCGGGGTACAGTCCCAGCGGCAGCAGTATGCCGACCAGCAGCACGATGGCCGGCGCGACTATCGCGCCCCACATGCCGCCGGCGCCGAACAACCCCCAGAAAACCGGCTCGTCGGAGCGTTTAGGTACTTGATTTATCATGTTTCCTCCGGATTACATCAGGGCGACGGCCAGAATGATCACGCTGACCACCAGGGTGACCGCCCACAGCCCTTTGACGATCGGTCCGGGCCCCATTTTTTCGCTGTTAACCACGATATTGGCGGCTTTCGGCGCCAGATCGAACCAGGTTTTGGTATGCAATGCCGCCGCCAGCAGCGCGACGATGTTGAGCAGCAGCACCAGCGGGTTTTGCAGAAAACCGACGAAACCGGCCCAGCTTTCCGCGCCGCCCTTCAGCGCGAACACGCCGTACAGCAGCACGATGCTGAACCACACCGCCAATACCGACGTGCCTTCACGCAGCATGTAGAAGCGATAGAAGCCGAGTTTCTGCCACCAGGTGGGCGTCATGGTGCGCACATAGGGCTTACGTTGTGTTGTCATGGCAATTTTTCTCCCTTATTGCGGCTTCAGCATGGCGATCATGAAGTCTTTGGCGCTTTCCACCTTGCCCTGCTGGATGGCGGCGGCCGGATCGACGTGTTTCGGACAGACTTCGGAGCAATAGCCGACAAAGGTGCAGCTCCAGACGCCGTTTTGACCGTTGAGCTGCGGCATGCGCTGTTTCTTGCCGCGGTCGCGGTTGTCCAGGTTGTAACGGTGCGCCAGGGTGATCGCCGCCGGGCCGATAAACTCCGGATTGAGGCCGAATTGCGGGCAGGCGGCGTAGCACAGGCCGCAGTTGATGCAGCCGGAGAACTGGTGATATTTCGCCATCTGCGCCGGAGTCTGTACGTTCGGGCCTTCTTCCGGTGTGCGGTCGTTGCCGATGATGTAGGGCTTAATCGCCTCCAGGCTCTCGATAAAGTGGGTCATGTCGACCACCAGATCGCGCTCGATGGGGAAATTGCCCAGCGCCTCGACCTTCATGCCGCCGGTGTATTCCCGCAGGAAGGTTTTGCACGCCAGCTTCGGCACCCGGTTGACCATCATGCCGCAGGAGCCGCAGATCGCCATGCGGCAGGACCAGCGGTAGGAAAGGTCAGGCGCCAGGTTGTCCTTGATGTAACCCAGCGCGTCGAGCAGCGAGGTCTGTTCATCGTAAGGCACGGCGTAGGTCTCGAAATGCGGCTCGGCGTCGCGTTCCGGGTTATAGCGCATGACTTCGATTTTCAGGGTTTTCATCTCAGCCATTGGCCTGCTCCTTATCCTTTTTCTCCTGCGCATCGGCTTCGGCGCCGTAAACGCGTTTGGCCGGCGGCAGCTTGGTGATTTTCACTTCGCTGTATTCCAGCCGCGGCGCACCGGCCGGGTTGTGGAACGCCAGCGTATGTTTGAGGAAGTTGACGTCGTCGCGCTCGGTGCAGCCCTCATCCAGACGTTGGTGCGCGCCGCGCGATTCCTTGCGGTTGAAGGCGGAGTGCGCCATGCATTCGGCGACGTCCAGGCCGTAGCCCAGCTCGATGCTGTACAACAGATCGGTATTGAACACGCTGGAGCTGTCGGTGATTTTGACCCGTTTGAAACGTTCCTTCAGCTCGGCCAGCTTATCGATGGTTTTTTGCATCAGCTCCGGCGTGCGGTAGATGCCGCAGCCTTCTTCCATCGACAGGCCCATTTCGTCGCGAATTTTCGACCAGTTTTCGCTGCCTTCCTGTTTCATCAGGTTGCTCAGCCGGGTTTCGACGTCGCGGCCCTGGGCGTCCAGCGCGTTGCCGTTGGCCGGGCCGCTTTCCAGCGCGCGGCGCGCGGCGTGTTCGCCGGCCACCCGGCCGAATACCACCAGTTCAGCCAGCGAGTTGGAGCCGAGGCGATTGGCGCCGTGCAGGCCGACGGAAGAGCATTCGCCGACCGCGAACAGCCCCTTGATGCGGGTTTCGCAGTGTTGATCGGTTTCGATGCCGCCCATGGTGTAGTGCGCGGTGGGGCGCACCGGGATCGGATCCTTCACCGGATCGACGCCGACGTAGGCCTTGGCCAGCTCGCAGATAAACGGCAGCCGCTCCAGCAGCTTTTTCTCGCCCAGGTGGCGCAGGTCCAGATAGACCACGTCGCCGCGCGGGGTGGCGACGGTGCGCCCGGCGCGCCATTCGTGCCAGAAGGCCTGCGAAACTTTATCGCGCGGGCCCAGCTCCATATATTTGTTTCTCGGTTCGCCCAGCGGCGTTTCCGGCCCCATGCCGTAGTCCTGCAGGTAGCGGTAGCCGTCCTTGTTGACCAGGATGCCGCCTTCGCCGCGGCAGCCTTCGGTCATCAGGATGCCGGAGCCGGGCAGGCCGGTCGGGTGGTACTGCACGAACTCCATATCGCGCAGCGGCACGCCGTGGTGGAACGCCATGCCCATGCCGTCACCGGTGACGATGCCGCCGTTGGTGTTGTAGCGGTACACGCGCCCGGCGCCGCCGGTGGCCATCACCACCGCATTGGCGCGGATCTGCACGCGGGTGCCTTCCATCATGTTCATCGCCACCAGGCCGCGCGCCTGGCCGTCGTCCACCAGAATGTCCAGCACGAAGTGCTCGTCGAAACGCTGGATTTGCGGGTATTTCAGCGAGGTCTGGAACAGGGTGTGCAGCATATGGAAGCCGGTTTTGTCGGCGGCGAACCAGGTGCGTTCGATCTTCATGCCGCCGAAGCGCCGCACGTTGACCGAGCCGTCCGGTTTGCGGCTCCAGGGGCAGCCCCATTGTTCCAGCTGGGTCATTTCGCGCGGGCACTGGTGCACGAAATGGTCGACCACGTCCTGCTCGCACAGCCAGTCGCCGCCGGCGACGGTGTCGTTGAAGTGGTAGTCGTAAGAATCGTGATCCTGAGTGACGGCGGCGGAGCCCCCCTCGGCGGCGACCGTATGGCTGCGCATCGGATAGACTTTAGAGATCAGCGCGATTTTCAGTTGAGGGTTGGCTTCCGCTGCGGCTATTGCTGCACGTAAACCAGCGCCCCCGGCCCCAATAATGGCAAGATCGGCGTTAAAGGTTTGCACTGCATTCCTCCAATGTTCGGTTAAGAACGGCAAGTTAAATATCTATGCTTAAAATTTAATGAAACGCTTCGGGTGCTAACTAATTGAACCGATTGATGTTAATTAAAGGTTAAGGATAGGTATCTCCCACCATTTGTGGGGAATTAACTATACCTAAAGTTAAGTAGGGGAAATTTGATGTGATCGATTGTTTTGTCGATTAATCGTTAGCCGACAGGCTGTTCTGCCATGACGGCGCGTTCAGCGTGCGTTCGCCTTTTTATCGCCCTTTTTGCCGCCCGATTGTCGGAAATCGACGCCGCTGCGGCCCGCCGACCCTGAAGAATTTGTTTGCGTGCCGGGATACGAGTAGACTGCATCCCCTGTTTGATTTCGGAGTAATTACCATGAGCGAAACGGCAAGCTGGCAGCCAAGTGCACCCATCGCCAATTTGTTGAAACGCGCAGCGATCCTGGCTGAGATCCGGCGTTTCTTCGCCGATCGTGGCGTGCTGGAAGTTGAGACGCCCACCATGAGCCAGGCGACGGTTACCGATATTCACCTGTTCCCGTTCCAGACGCGCTTCGTCGGGCCGGGCGCGGCGGACGGCCTGACGCTGTACATGATGACCAGCCCTGAATATCACATGAAGCGCCTGCTGGCGGCGGGCAGCGGCCCGATCTATCAAATGGGGCGCAGCTTCCGCAATGAAGAGGCCGGGCGGCATCACAACCCGGAATTCACCATGCTGGAATGGTACCGTCCGCATTACGACATGTACCGGCTGATGAATGAAGTGGACGATTTGCTGCAGCAGGTGCTGGACTGCGACAGTGCGGAAACCCTGTCTTATCAGCAGGCGTTCCTGCGCCATTTGGATCTCGACCCGCTGTCGGCGGAGAAGGCGCAGCTGCGGGAAGCGGCGGCCAAGCTCGATCTGAGCAACATCGCCGATACCGAAGAAGACCGCGACACGCTGCTGCAGCTGCTGTTCACCGTTGGGGTGGAGCCGCACATCGGCCGCGAAAAGCCGGCCTTTGTTTATCACTTCCCGGCCAGCCAGGCGGCGTTGGCGGAGATCAGCACCGAGGACCACCGCGTGGCGGAACGTTTCGAGGTGTATTTCAAGGGTATCGAACTGGCGAACGGCTTCCGTGAACTGACCGACAGTCGCGAACAGCGCCAGCGCTTCGAGCAGGACAACCGCAAGCGCGCGGAGCGCGGCCTGCCGCAGCACCCGATCGACAACAACCTGCTGGACGCGCTGCAGCACGGCATGCCGGAATGTTCCGGGGTGGCGCTGGGCGTCGACCGCCTGGTGATGCTGGCGTTGGGCGCCGAGAGCCTGAGCGAGGTGCTCGCCTTCCCGGTAGGGCGCGCATAGGATATCTTGTGGTGATAAAAGGGTTCGGTGTTGCATTGCACGCCGAACCCTTTTTGCATTATGCGCTTACAGGCCGCCGGATTCGCGTTTGGTGTTGGGCGGCGGGGTGGAAGCCGGCGTGCGGCCATTGCTGGTCAGCCGCGACAGCGTTTCGCTGCGCACCTGGAACGGCGGGTACGGCAGGGTGATGCCGTGTTCGCGGTAGCCCGCCAGGATCAGCTGGTGGATCTCGTGGCGCAGCGGCATGCGGTGGCCCATTTCGGCCGCGTAGATACGCATCTCGAAGATCTGAATGCCCTGCTGCAGATCGACCAGGTATACCTCCGGCGCCGGGTTGTCCAGCACCAGCGAGCAGCGCTCGGCGGCGTTGGTCAGGATCTTGGTGATCTCTTCGCTGTTGGCATCGGCCGGGGCCGGCACCGTGAGCACCACGCGAGTCAGGTTGTCCGACAGCGACCAGTTGACGAATTGCTCGGTGATAAAGGCTTTGTTCGGCACGATGATCTCTTTGCGGTCCCAGTCCGAGATGGTGGTGGCGCGGGTGTTGATCTTGGTGACGGTGCCGGTCAGATTCCTGATCGTCACCGTATCGCCGATGCGGATCGGTTTCTCGAACAGGATGATCAGGCCGGAGATGAAGTTGGAGAAGATCTCCTGCATGCCGAAGCCCAACCCCACGCTGAGCGCGGTCACCACCCACTGCAGCTTCGACCATTCGATGCCGATCCAGGAAAAACTGAGGATGGCGCCGAACAGCAACAGCAAATATTTGGTGATGGTGGTGATGGCGTAGCCGGTGCCCGGCGTCAAATCCAGGTGCTGCAGCACCGCCAGCTCCAACAGCGCCGGCAGGTTGCGCACCAGCTGCATGGTGACGATCAGCACCAGGATGGCGATCAATATCGCGCCGAGGGTGATCGGATGCGCCGTTTCCACGCCGTTGACCGTCGAGGTGACATCCCACAGCGAGATGTTTTCCAGGAAGGCGAAGGCGGAATGGATCTCCGACCACAGCACGATCACCGACACCAGCGCGATCATCGTCAGGATCGAGCGCACCAGCCGCAGCGACTGCGCGCTGATGGTGTCCAGATCGATCTCTGAATAATCCGTATCCATCGCGCCTTCGGTGCTGTTCGGCGTGTGCGGCGTTTCTTCTTCGCCGCGGGCGCGCTGGGCCAGAATGTCGGCGCGGCGCTGTTTGGCGCGGTCGAAGGCGATGCGTCGCCGCTGGATCAGCATCCAGCGGCGAATGATATGGTAAACCACCAGCAGGAAGAACCAGATCGCCACCGAGGTTTCCAGTCGGGCCAGCAGCGCCTGCGAGGTGGTGAGGTAGCCGACGCAGGAGGCCAGCGCGGCCAGCAGAGGCGCCGACAGCAGCAGCCCCCACAGCGCGGTGTTGACCATGTTCTCGCCGGAGCCGTTTTTGTCCAGATACAGCGGAATGCCGGCGCGTTTCAGGCTGTTGGTGACGATGGCCAGCGCCAGACACAGCAGGATAAAGCACAGCCGGCCCAGGGTATTGGCAAACTCGCGCTCTTTCAGACTGTCGAAGGTGATCAGCGCCATGATCAGCGGCACGATCAGCCAGATCGACATCTTGTAGTAGCGCATGGCGCGCGAAACCTGCTTCACCGGCCAGCGGAAGTGAACGATAAACAGCCCCTGCGGATGAGCGAAGGCGGCGCAGATCATGCACACCCACAGGATCGGCAGCGTGGCGGTAACCCCTTTGCCGATCGCCTCCGCCACCGGGTAGTTCCAGGCGCTCTGCAGGCCAAAACCGAGCGCCGCCCACAGCACCGGCAGCGGCAGCGCCACCAGAATCGACCAGAATACCGTGCGCACCGTCAGGAAGAACTCATCCTGCGTCACCTTGCCCACCCGGCTGCTGGCGCGCGCCAGGAAGGCGTGATAGTGCTTGCGCGAGCTGATGCTGAAAATCACCAGCAGCAGAGCGCCGAAGATCGGGACCAGGGTTTCGCGGCTGGTCACCATCATCATAAAGGCGCCGCCGAGCTGCGCCAGCGTATCCAGCGACAGCAGGCGCGTCAGATCGTGCGCGACGTTAATCGGGTAGGACAGGGAGACCGGATTGACGTCCGGCACCCAGAACAGATAGCGGTGGGTGGCGTCCCTGATTTCGTTCAGCGCTTCAATCAGCTGGGTGTTGGCCACCTTCAGCTTGGTCAGCTCGAGGATTTGGGTGTCGCAGCCGGACAGCAGCGAATTCAGCAGCTCGCGCTGGGTGCGCAGCTGGGCCTCGACGATGCGGCGTTCCGCACTGCTCAGCTCGCTGCCGTCGTCGCGCTTGAATTCGCGCTGCGACAGCTTCTCCAGCTGGCTCTCGAACTGCAGCCGCTGCACGCGCAGCTGGGCCATATCGCCGTCCAGCTGCTGAGGCTTGGGCATTTCCGGCAGGGTGGCGACCTGGGCGCGCAGGGTTTCCCCCAGCGCCGACGAGGAACCGAGCCACTGGGCCTGTTCGATGATGGTGCTCAACGCCTGCCGCACCTGCAGCGTTTGCGCCGCGGCCTGACGTTGCTGGGATGAGATCAGGTCCATGCGTTGGGCCTGGCTGTTCAGCGCGGCGGAAAGCTGGCGGTTGATCTGCAGCTGCTGGCCGATGCTTTTCGGCAGATCGCCATTCTGCTCGGCTAACTGTTCGGTTTTTTCCAACGCCAGTTCGGCTTCGCGTTGGCGCTGGGCATTGAGATTGTTGCGCAGCGCCTGCAGCTGGATGTCGATCTTCTCATGGCGCGTTTTGTAAACGTCGGCGCGCATCCGCGCCAGCTCCTGGCGGTTGTTGGCCGACAGCTGCGCCAGCTCCAGCTCGTCCACTTTGGCCTTGCGCGCCGCGGCTTCGGTCTGCAGCAGCGCCAGCGCCGCCTGGGCGTGCGGGGTGGTCGGGTTGGCGGGCTGTGCCTGCAGACGGCGCTGCACTTCGGTCAGCGAACGGCGGGCGTCGGTCTGCTGCTGCGGCAGCTGGCCCAGCGAATCGCTGATCTCCCGCGTGCGGTCCTGTTCCTGTTGCAACAGGCGCGCCTGTTCCAGCAGCAGGCTGCTGGCCTGCAGGATTTGCTGTTCCAGATCGCTGGCCGGCAGGTTTTCGCCGTTCGGCAGGATCTTGTTTTCTTCCAGCGTCAGCTGACGGCGCAGCTCCTGCGTCATCTTGGGGAAATCATCGATCACCCGCTGATACTGCTCGGAACGCGTCATCGACTCCTTGCGTTCCGCCAGCCAGTTGAGAGCGCTTTGCAGCGCCTCGGTGGTTTCCGCCTGATTAGGCGCGTTCTTGTTGCCCTCCGCCTGCTTCAACTCTTGTTTGAGCTGATTCTCGGTGGGTACCGTGGCGGCCAGCGCCGGTTGAAACAGCAAACAACCGAGCAGTAGCGTGATAATCAGGCGCACAGCGTCAATTCCTTCAGATCTGCGGTGATTCAGCGGTGGCAGGCGCGGCCGCGATTTCGGCGAAGGCTTCGCCCATGCGGGTGACGGTGCCGTTATTCAGCTGCGGAGCGAACTGCACGCTGTCTGCGGTGAACAGGTTGATCACCGTCGAGCCGAGCTTGAAGCGGCCCATTTCGGCGCCTTTCTCCAGCGCGACGGCGCCTTCTTCCCCTTCGGCGGGGTAGGTCCAGCGTTTGATGATGCCTTCGCGCGGCGGCGTGACGGTGCCGGCCCAGACGGTTTTAATGCTGCCGACGATGGTGGCGCCGACCAGGATCTGCACCATGGGGCCGATGGCGGTATCAAACAGGCAGATGACGCGCTCGTTGCGCGCGAACAGGTTCGGCACGTTGGCGGCGGTGAGCGGGTTGACCGAGAACAGGTCGCCCGGTACGTAGATCATTTCGCGCAGCACGCCGGCGCAGGGCATGTGCACGCGGTGGTAGTCGCGCGGCGCCAGGTAGGTGGTGGCGAACAGGCCGTGGCGGAACGGCTCCGCCAGCATATGGTTGCCGGCCAGCAGCGCTTCCAGGCTGTAGTGATGGCCTTTGGCCTGGAAGATCTGATCGTCGCGGATCGGGCCGAGCTGGCTGATGGCGCCGTCGGCGGGCAGCGCCAGCCAGCGGGCGTCTTCGATGATGGGCCGCGCGCCGTCGCGCAGCGGACGCACGAAGAAGTCGTTGAAGGTGGCGTAGGAGGTCAGGTCCGGATTTTGCGCTTCCTGCATATTCACGCGGTAATAGCGGGCGAAGGCCTTCACCACCAGCTGGGTCAGCCAGCCGGCCTGTTTATCCGCGCCCCAGCCCGCCAGGCGAGTCAGAGCCAGCTTCGGTAGCCAATACTGCAATTTAATCTTGATGCTATCCAGCACGTTAACCTCTTGAATAAGGGTAAAGGGCGCGCATTGTAACCCTGGCTCCGCCACAGTCAACGCCGCCCGTCATGATCAGTCTGCGGCGTCCGTCAGGTTCTTGCGAACCTTCACCTGCGCCATGCTTTCCAGTATGCGGTGGTAGTTGTCGAAACGCTCTTTCGCGATATCGCCTTTTTCCATCGCCGCGCGGATGGCGCAGCCTGGATCGGTGTCGTGGCGGCAGTCGCGGAACTTGCAACCGCCTAAATAGTCACGGAATTCGACAAAGCCCTGGGTGATTTGTTCCGGCTCCAGGTGCCACAGGCCAAACTCACGCACGCCCGGCGAATCGATCACGTCGCCGCCGTGCTGGAAATGGTACAGCCGCGCGGCGGTGGTGGTATGTTGCCCCAGCCCCGACACGTCGGAAACCTGATTTACCAGAATTTGCTCTTTGGACGGCGGCAGCAGGGCGTTCAGCAGGCTGGACTTGCCGACCCCGGACTGGCCGGCGAAGATGCTGATGCGCCCGACCAGCGCCTGTTCAAACGCCTCCATGCCTTCACGCGTCTGGCTGGAGACTTCCAGCACCCGATAACCGATTTTGCGGTAGGTATCCATCATGCCGTCGACCCGCTTGCGCGCTTCGGCGTCCAGCAGATCAATTTTGTTCAATACGATCAGCGGTTCGACTTCCAGCGTTTCGCAAGCCACCAGATAGCGATCGACGATGTTCAGCGAAAGCTCGGGCAGGATCGCCGAAACGATGACGATCTGATTGATATTGGCGGCGATCGGTTTTACGCCGTCATAGAAGTCGGGACGGGTCAGCACCGAGCTGCGCTCGTGCACCGCTTCGACGATGCCCTTAACCCCTTCATGGCTGCCGACGCCGGGGCGCCACACCACGCGATCGCCGGTCACCAGCGATCGCAAGGTGCGACGAATGTTGCAGCGGTGCTGGGAGCCATCCGCCGCTTCAACGTCGGCGTGCATCCCGAAGCGGCTGATCACGATGCCGTCCTGCGGCTCGCCCAATTGGGAATCATCCAGCTCGGGTTTGTTATCAGTGCGCTTCAGGCGGCGCTGATGGTTCGCCTGCACGCGGCGTTGTTGACCTTTGGACAGTTTGTTCTTGCTCACTGCGCCTCACTTGAATCGGCTTTTATCGCCCATGGCGACCAAAAAGACTATGATACACGCTATTTTATATTAAATAACCGTTGTTAGCCGCCATGTACGGCGCGGCGCCACCGGCGTCGCTCGCCGCCTTGCCCGCGCATTGTTTATCTTTCGGCTTTTATGCAGGAAATATCATGACAGGAAACGAAAACAACCTGATTTGGATCGATCTGGAGATGACCGGCCTGGATCCGCAACGCGACCGCATCATCGAGATCGCCACGCTGGTCACCGACGCCAACCTGAACATTCTGGCCGAGGGGCCGGTGATTGCCGTCCATCAGTCCGATGAACAGCTGGGCCTGATGGATGACTGGAACGTGCGCACCCACACCGGCAGCGGACTGGTGGCGCGCGTGAAAGCCAGCCGCCTCGACGACCGCGCCGCCGAGTTGGAAACCATCGCCTTCCTGCAGCAGTGGGTGCCGGCCGGCAAATCGCCGATCTGCGGCAACAGCGTGGGCCAGGATCGCCGTTTTCTGTTCCGTTACATGCCGGAGCTGGAAGCCTACTTCCATTACCGCTATCTGGACGTCAGCACGCTGAAAGAGCTGGCGCGGCGTTGGAAGCCGGAAATTCTCGGCGGCTTCAAGAAGCAGGGCACCCACCAGGCGATGGATGACATCCGCGAATCGGTGGCCGAACTGGCCTATTACCGCGAGCATTTCATTCAGCTGTAGTGGCTACGGGGCCCGTGCGCGCTGAAAAACGCCCGATTCCGCCGCTTAATTCGCCAGTTTGGCGCTTTAATCGGCAATCAAACAAAAATCGCGTTTTTTTGCTTTCAGGGGCTTGCGGCAAAAAGGATTTCTCGTATAATGCGCACCCCGTACCGATGAAGAATTTCGTTAAGTTCCGACATCGATACGCCGGGCGGGAATAGCTCAGTTGGTAGAGCACGACCTTGCCAAGGTCGGGGTCGCGAGTTCGAGTCTCGTTTCCCGCTCCAAATTCAACAATGCTGCTGATGCGGCGTGATGAATAAAAAAAGTGTCAGGCAGTACCCATGCGACGCGGGAATAGCTCAGTTGGTAGAGCACGACCTTGCCAAGGTCGGGGTCGCGAGTTCGAGTCTCGTTTCCCGCTCCAAAAAAATTCAAAGGCCATGCTGTTGTTTGATGGCCGGATGCCCAAAGCATCTCAATGCGGGAATAGCTCAGTTGGTAGAGCACGACCTTGCCAAGGTCGGGGTCGCGAGTTCGAGTCTCGTTTCCCGCTCCAATTTTCTCTTCGTTTCAAACTCAGTTCAACGCCTTCTCCGGCGCGGTTCTTTGTCCCGTTTTACACACCCCCTAAAAATGTTGTAAACAGAGTTATCCACAGCTTGCGTACATAACGTCGCCAGTTTAAAAAATCAACGCCACGCAAATGAAATATTTATTGCATTGATTTGTATGCATATTTATTTATGTGAAAACGTTATGCCGATCACTTGCTCTTTTTGTTGCAGTTGAAAGACAACGTGTTTTTATTTTTATGCACAAGTCCACAGACAGACTTTGCCGCTTGGCATGATAGGTCTGGCATTGGCTTTAGGCATCCCTCGGCAAACCTTTTTCCACAGCCCGTATCAGCCGCTTTTTCTGTGCCGTTTGCACCTCGACGCCCTGCGCTTCGCGGCGGGCCAACTGCTGCGCCAGCGCCCAGTCGATGTGTTCGTCCAGCATGGCGTCCTGTTTGAGGCGCGCGCGCAGCGCGATCACTATCTCATCCTGATAGGGCGCATTGCCCAACGCCACGGCGATATTGCGCAGCCAGCGCAGATGGCCGATGCGCCGAATGGCCGAGCCTTCGGTGATGCGCAGAAACTTTTCTTCCGTCCAGCCAAACAAATCGATCAGCTGCGGCGCATGCAGCGCGGCGCGCGGGCTGAAATCGTCCTCATCGGTCAGCTGCGAGAAACGGTTCCACGGGCAGATCAGCTGGCAGTCGTCGCAGCCGTAGATGCGGTTGCCGAGCAGCGGGCGGAACTCTTCCGGGATCGCCCCTTCCAGCTCAATGGTCAGGTAGGAAATGCAGCGGCGCGCGTCTACGGTATAGGGCGCGACGATAGCGCCGGTTGGGCAGGTGGTGATGCAGGCGACGCAGCGGCCGCACTGTTCTTCCTGCGGTTTATCCACCGGCAGCGGCAGGTCGATCAACAGCTCGCCGAGGAAAAACCAGGAGCCGGCCTCGCGGTTCAATATGAGTGAGTGTTTACCAACCCAGCCGATGCCGGCTTTGGACGCCAGCGCGCGCTCCATCACCGGCGCCGAGTCGACAAACGGGCGGAAGTTCAGCTCGCCGCAGTAGGCCTGGATCTGGTCGCCCAGCTTTTTAAGCCGCTGGCGCAACAGCTTGTGGTAGTCGCGGCCCAGCGCATAGCGGCTGACATAGCCCAGCTCAGGGTTTTGCAGCGTGTTGGCAAACGCCGCCTTGGCCGGCAGATAGTTCATGCGCACGCTGATCACCCGCAGCGTCCCCGGCAACAGCTCGTGGGGCCGGGCGCGCAGCATGCCGTGGCGCGCCATCCATGCCATTTCGCCATGGTACTGTTTGTCCAGCCACGCCTGCAGCCTGGGCTCTTCGGCGCTCAGATCGGTGTCGCAGATGCCCACCTGCTGGAATCCTAGCGATTGCCCCCATTGCTTGATATGTTGGGCGAGTTGATTGAGATCGAGGGGGTGCGTCATGACGGGCCACAGTAAGAGAGCATACTCCGACAGTTTACCACACTCTGTCTGGCCTGCGGACTGGATCCGTCAGGCGGAGCCCGCGGCGGCGGCGTCGCTGGGCATTTCACTCTACGACCTGATGCAACGCGCCGGCAAAGCGGCTTACGACCTGGCGCGCGACGAATATCCGGCCAGCAGCCACTGGCTGGTGCTGTGCGGCCATGGCAACAACGGCGGCGACGGCTACGTGGTGGCGCGCCTGGCCGCAGAAGCGGGCGTTGCGGTCACGCTGATCGCCTGCGAAGGCGCAAGGCCGCTGCCGCCTGAGGCCGCCGCGGCCCGGCGGGACTGGCTGGCCTGCGGCGGCGCCGTTGAACCGGTCAACGGTCGCTGGCCGGAAACGATCGATCTGATTATCGACGGCCTGCTCGGTACCGGCCTGGGCGCCGCGCCGCGCGCGCCGTACGATGCGCTGATTGAAGCCGCCAACCGCCACCGCGCGCCGACGGTGGCGCTGGATATCCCCTCCGGGCTGTTGGCGGCAAGCGGCGCGGCGCCCGGGGCGGTGATCCGCGCCGCGCACACCGTCACTTTTATCGGCCTCAAGCCGGGGCTGCTGACCGGCCAGGCGCGCGACTGGGTCGGGCAACTTCACCAGAGTACGCTAGGATTAGCTGACTGGCTGGCAAAGCAACGGGTGCCGATTCAGCGGTTTACCGCAGAAACGCTGCCGCAGTGGCTGCAGCCGCGCCGTCCTTGCTCTCATAAAGGCGACCACGGGCGCCTGTTGCTGGTCGGCGGCGATCGCGGCTTCGGCGGGGCTATTCGTATGGCGGCGGAGGCCGCACTGCGCAGCGGTGCCGGTTTGGTGCGAGTGCTTACTCACATTGAGCATATCGCACCGCTGCTGGCCGCCCGGCCGGAGCTGATGGCACAGGCGCTGGACGGCGAAACGCTGGATCAGGCGCTGGACTGGGCGGATGTGCTGGTGGTGGGGCCGGGGCTGGGCCAGGGCGAATGGGGTAAGAATGCGCTGAAAGTGCTGCAAGCCAGTGATAAACCGGCGTTATGGGATGCGGATGCGCTGAACTTGCTGGCATTAAATCCCGAGAAGCGTCAGAATCGCGTCATGACCCCGCATCCTGGGGAAGCGGCGCGGCTGTTGGGCTGCCGCACCGCCGACATTGAGAGTGATCGCTTACTTGCGGTGCGCAACCTGGTGTCTCGTTATGGCGGCGTGGCGGTGCTGAAAGGCGCCGGCACGCTGATTGCCGATGAGCAGGGCCAAATGGCGATCGCCGACGTCGGCAACGCCGGCATGGCCTCCGGCGGCATGGGCGATGTGCTGTCGGGCGTGATCGGCGGTTTGCTGGCGCAAAAGCTCTCGCTGTATGATGCCGCCTGTGCGGGCTGCGTGGTACATGGCGCAGCCGCCGATCGCCTGGCGGAAAGACAAGGAACCAGAGGCATGTTGGCGACGGATTTATTGCCGGACATCCTTCATTTCGTTAACCCTGAGTGGGCAAAATAGACTTAATCGAATGAAAGAACTCGTTTTACCTCTGCCGGATGAGGCAGCGACTGTCGCATTGGGCGCCGCCTTGGCCAAGGCGTGCGATCGCGCCAGCGTAATCTATCTTTACGGTGACCTGGGCGCCGGTAAAACCACCTTCAGCCGTGGTTTTCTGCAGGCATTGGGTCACCGGGGCAATGTGAAAAGCCCGACCTATACGCTGGTGGAGCCGTATGCGCTGGCGCCGCTGGCGGTTTATCACTTCGATCTGTATCGCTTGGCCGATCCGGAAGAACTCGAATTTATGGGCATTCGCGATTATTTTGCGCAGGATGCCATTTGCCTGGTCGAATGGCCGCAACAGGGCACCGGCGTGCTGCCGGATCCGGATCTGGAGCTGCATCTCAGCTATCAGGATCAGGGCAGAGAAGCGAAGATTCAGGCGGTTTCCGCTTATGGCAGCCAGCTTTTAGACCGTATTCACGGGCCACAGGGATGACGCCGCAATGACGTATGCGTTGAGAAAACTAGTCTTAATCGCCTTTATCGCCGTACTGGGGCCCTTGGGCGCGGCCAGTGCATTGGCCTCATCGCTGTCCGACATCAAGGTGTCGAATGCCCAGCGCGAAGCGACGGTCTCGGTGAGCTTCAACGGCCCGCCGGATTATGCTTTCTTCCCGCTGCACGGGCCGGAACGCGTGGTGCTGGACGTCAATCAGCCGGGCAAGGTCGGCGGCCTGCCGCTGAACTTCAGCGGGCAGAACCTGGTGAAGAGCATCCGCTCCAGCGCGCCGAAAGACGCGCAAAGCGTGCGTCTGGTGTTTGATTTGACCCAGCGAGCCAAGACCCGCGTAGCGACGCGCCAGAACGGCGGCGCGTATACCGTGGTGTTCACCATCGCCGCCGAGGGCGGCGCAAAAACCAACCTGGTGCGCAAGGCACCGGCCCCTGCGCCGGTTGCGGTCAGCCAGCCGCCGCGTCAGGCGCCGGCGGTGGTCAGCGAGCCGCCGGTGCGCAAAGCGCCAAGCGGCGCCAATCCGTTCACCAACAAACCGACCGTGGTTTCCGGCACCGCCTCTGAGGTGACGCCGCGCAGCAGCCGCGTATCCGCCGGCTCGGGCGACCGGGTGGTGGTGGCGATCGACGCCGGCCACGGCGGGCAGGATCCGGGCGCCATTGGCCCGAACGGGCTGAAAGAGAAGAATGTCACTATCGCCATTGCGCGCCGCCTGCAGGCGATGCTGAATGACGATCCGCTGTTCAAGCCGGTGCTGACGCGCAACGGCGACTACTTCATCTCGGTGATGGGCCGTTCAGACGTGGCGCGCAAGCAGGGCGCCAACGTGCTGGTTTCGATCCACGCCGACGCCGCGCCGAACCGCAGCGCGAATGGGGCCTCGGTCTGGGTGCTGTCCAACCGGCGCGCCAACAGCGAAATGGCCGGCTGGCTCGAACAGCACGAGAAACAGTCCGAACTGCTCGGCGGCGCAGGCGACCTGCTGGCCAACAGCCAGGCTGACCCTTATCTGAGCCAGGCGGTGCTGGATCTGCAGTTCGGCCATTCGCAGCGCGTGGGCTACGACGTGGCGGTGAAAGTGCTGCAACAGATGCAGAGCGTCGGTTCATTGCATAAACGCCGGCCGGAGCACGCCAGTCTGGGCGTATTGCGTTCGCCGGATATTCCATCGCTGCTGGTGGAAACAGGATTTATCAGTAATAGCACGGAGGAGCGGCTGCTGGGCAGTAGCGCGTATCAGGAGAAGATTGCCAGGGCCATCCATAGCGGCCTGCGCAATTATTTCCTGGCGCATCCGCTACAAGCCGACCCAAAGGTGGAAAACCGACCGCTGGACGTCGCAGCGGCGGTTAACTCCTCAACACCAGACGTCAGTACCCCCGCGCCGATCGTCAGTTCGGCCGGCGCAGGCCGCAGCGTTAGCGGCAAGACCCGGATCCACGTGGTGAAGCGGGCGGAAACGCTGTCCGGCATCGCCGACAGCTACGGCACTTCCATGGCCGCGCTGCGTGACCTGAACAAACTGAAAAAAGACGGCGTATGGGTCGGCCAACGTCTCAAGGTGCCGGCGGGGAAAACCGCCGCCGTCGCCAAGGCGAAAGCGCCGGCGCAGAAACCGTCTAAACATAAAGTGACTCGCGGTGATACGCTGTCGTCTATAGCTTCACGTTATGGCGTCAGCGTCAGCGATCTGAAGCGGGTCAATAAATTGAAGTCGGACGTCGCGCCGCTGGATCGGACGCTGACCATTCCGCAGGCCTAGCGCCATCATCACAGGAGTCAGCATGCCTATCCAGGTGTTACCGCCACAGCTCGCCAACCAGATTGCCGCCGGGGAAGTGGTCGAACGACCGGCGTCGGTGGTGAAGGAGCTGGTGGAAAACAGCCTGGACGCCGGCGCAACGCGCATCGATATCGACATCGAGCGCGGCGGCGCCAGGCTGATCCGCATTCGCGACAACGGCTGCGGCATCGGCAAGGACGACCTGGCGCTGGCGCTGGCGCGCCACGCCACCAGTAAAATCAGCACGCTCGACGATCTGGAAGCCATCGTCAGCCTCGGTTTCCGCGGCGAAGCGCTGGCCAGCATCAGCTCGGTCTCCCGCCTGACCCTGACCTCACGCACCGCAGAACAGGCCGAAGCCTGGCAGGCCTACGCCGAAGGCCGCGAGCAGGCGGTGACGGTAAAACCCGCCGCGCACCCGATCGGCAGCACGCTGGAAGTGCTCGACCTGTTTTACAATACCCCGGCGCGCCGCAAGTTCATGCGCACCGAAAAAACCGAATTCGGCCATATCGATGAAGTGGTGCGGCGTATCGCGCTGGCGCGCTTCGATGTGGCGATCAACCTCAGCCACAACGGCAAGCTGATTCGCCAATACCGCGCGGCGAAAGAGGAAAGCCAGCATGAACGCCGGCTGGGCAGCATCTGCGGCCCGGCGTTTTTGCAGCACGCGCTGAATATCTCCTGGCAGCACGGCGATCTGACCATTCGCGGCTGGGTGGCGGACCCGGCCGGCGCGCGCCAGCTGGGGGAGATGCAGTATTGCTACGTCAACAGCCGCATGATGCGCGATCGCCTGATCAACCACGCCATCCGCCAGGCCTATCAGGACCAGCTCAAGGACGACCAGCAGCCCGCCTATGTGCTGTATCTGGAGGTGGATCCGCATCAGGTGGACGTTAACGTCCACCCGGCCAAGCACGAGGTGCGTTTCCATCAGGCGCGGCTGGTGCACGATTTTATTTATCAGGCGGTGACCACCGTGCTGCAGCAGACCGGTTCAGCGCCGCTGGCGCTGGCCGAGACGTCGGACGAAGAGGCGGCGCCGACCTGGCAGCCGGAAAACCGCATCGCCGCCGGCGGCAACCATTTTTCTCAGCCCGCGCCGCGGCGCGAAACGCCACCGCCGGCGGCGCCCGCCCGCGAGCGTGCGCCGCAGCCGCCTTATCCGGCGGGGAGCGGCTACCAGAAGCGCGAAGGCGAGCTGTACGGCAAGCTGCTGCAGGCCGCGGAGCCGCAACCGCAGGAACCCGCGCCGAAGCCGCCGCTGTTCCCGCCGGTGAAGCCGGCAGCGGAAACGCCGCTGGCGGGCGGCCAGCACAGCTTTGGCCGGGTGCTGATGATCTACCCGCCGTGCTACGCGCTGATCGAACGCCAGCATCAGCCGGTGTTGCTCAACCTGCCGGTGGCGGAGCGCTGGCTGCGCCAGGCGCAGCTCAATCCGCCGGAAGGGGGGCTGCGGCCGCAGCCGCTGCTGATCCCCATCAAGCTGACGCTGAACAAAAATGAAGCGGCGGCGATCGCGCGCCATCAGGCGCTGTTGGCCACCATGGGGCTGGATCTGCAGGCGGGGAGCGGCCGTGTGACGCTGCGCGCAGTGCCTTTACCATTACGCCAACAAAATTTACAAAAACTGATACCCGAGCTGTTAGGCTATCTGGCCGAGCATCAGGAGATGTCGCCCGCGGTGCTGGCCACCTGGATCGCCCGCCGTTTAGGCGGCGAACATGAGCAGTGGAACACCTCGCAAGCGATACAATTGCTGACCGACGTTGAACGACTTTGCCCGCAGCTGGTCAAATCGCCACCGAGCGGACTTTTACAACCCGTTGATTTACAGGCTGCACTGGCGGCCCTTAAGCATGACTGACACTGAAATGACACCACGTCCCCCGGCTATTTTTATCATGGGGCCGACCGCCTCGGGCAAGACCGCGCTGGCGATCGCGCTGCGCCAACGTCTGCCGGTGGAACTGATCAGCGTGGATTCCGCGCTGATTTATCGCGGCATGGATATCGGCACCGCCAAGCCGAGCGCAGAAGAGCTGGCGCAGGCGCCGCACCGTTTGATCGACATTCGCGATCCGGCGCAGGCCTATTCGGCGGCGGATTTTCGCGCCGACGCGCTGCAAGAAATGGCCGACATCACCGCGGCCGGGCGCATCCCGCTGCTGGTGGGCGGCACCATGCTGTATTTCAAGGCGCTGCTGGAGGGATTATCGCCGCTGCCTTCCGCCGATCCGGCGGTGCGCGAGCGTATAGAACAGCAGGCGGCGGAGCAGGGCTGGGAGGCTTTGCACCGCCGGTTACAGGAGATTGACCCGGTTGCGGCATTAAGAATTCATCCGAATGATCCGCAGAGACTGTCCAGAGCACTGGAAGTTTTTTTTATTTCGGGTAAAACTTTAACGGAACTGACTAAAATTTCGGGTGAATCGTTGCCGTATCATGTTCACCAATTTGCGATAGCGCCGTCCAGCCGTGAGTTGATCCATCAACGCATCGCGCAGCGGTACCATCAAATGTTGGCGGCGGGCTTTGAGACGGAAGCGCGTGCACTTTTTGCACGGGGTGATTTGCATACGGATTTGCCTTCCATTCGCTGTGTCGGTTACCGCCAGATGTGGTCATATTTGTCTGGCGAAATTAGTTACGATGAGATGGTTTATCGTGGTATTTGCGCAACGCGTCAGTTGGCCAAGCGCCAAATGACCTGGTTACGGGGCTGGAACTCGGTACATTGGCTGGACAGCGAGAAGCCGGGAGAGGCTTTGGACTCGGTAATACAGGTTGTTAGTGCATAGGTCGAGTGATTGTGTACAATTGATGAGTATTCAGCGCGCAAATTTTTTACGTCGTTTATTTTAGAGCCGACAGGTTCTTAGTTACAAACAACAAGCAAATAAGGAAAAGATAGAATGGCTAAGGGGCAATCTTTGCAAGATCCGTTCCTGAACGCATTGCGTCGTGAACGTGTTCCGGTTTCTATTTATTTGGTGAATGGTATTAAGCTGCAAGGCCAGATTGAGTCTTTTGACCAGTTTGTCATCCTGTTGAAAAACACGGTGAGCCAGATGGTTTATAAGCACGCTATCTCTACCGTTGTCCCGTCACGCCCGGTTTCGCACCACAGCAACAACCCGAGCGGCGGCACCAGTAACTATCACCATGGTAACAACCCGTCTGCGCCGCAACAGCCGCAGCAGGAAAGCGATGACGCTGAATAAAGCGCGTTGCAAGTCAACCATGACGGGGAGCATAAGCAGCCGTGCGCTGTTTATGTCCCCCGCACTAGCGGTTTGTGTCCGTTTGAGAGGTTGCACGCTTGTTTGACCGTTATGAAGCCGGTGAGCAGGCCGTACTGGTTCATATCTATTTCTCGCAAGACAAAGATACCGAAGATCTCAGTGAGTTCGAATCCCTGGTGTCCTCGGCGGGTGTCGAAGCTTTGCAAGTGGTGACTGGTAGCCGCAAAGCCCCGCATCCCAAGTACTTTGTAGGTGAAGGAAAGGCCGAAGAAATTGCAGATGCGGTAAAAGCCAGTGGCGCGTCTGTTGTCCTGTTTGATCACTCCCTTTCCCCGGCGCAGGAGAGAAACCTTGAGCGCCTGTGTGAATGCCGGGTGATCGATCGCACCGGGTTGATTCTAGACATCTTTGCCCAGCGTGCCCGTACCCATGAAGGTAAGCTGCAGGTAGAGCTGGCGCAGTTGCGCCACATCGCCACGCGTCTGGTGCGCGGCTGGACGCACCTGGAGCGCCAAAAAGGGGGGATTGGCCTGCGCGGGCCGGGGGAAACCCAATTAGAGACCGACCGTCGTTTGTTGCGCGATCGCATCAGCTTGATTCTGCGCCGCCTGGAGCGGGTAGAGAAGCAGCGTGAACAAGGCCGACGGGCGCGTACCCGTGCAGATGTGCCGACCGTATCGCTGGTGGGCTACACCAACGCCGGCAAATCCACCCTGTTTAACCGAATAACGTCTGCCGAGGTCTATGCGGCGGACCAGCTATTTGCCACCCTGGATCCCACCCTGCGGCGCATCGACGTGGCGGACGTGGGCGATACCGTGTTGGCGGATACCGTAGGCTTTATCCGGCACCTGCCGCACGACCTGGTGGCCGCCTTCAAGGCGACGCTGCAGGAAACGCGCCAGGCGTCTCTGCTGCTGCATGTCATCGACGCCGCGGATGCTCGCGTCGATGAAAACATGGAAGCGGTCAATACCGTGCTGGCGGAGATTGATTCGGATGAGATCCCTACACTGTTAGTGATGAACAAAATAGATATGCTGGATGACTTTGTCCCGCGTATCGACCGCAACGACGAAAACTTACCGATCCGGGTGTGGCTGTCCGCCGCCAGCGGAGAAGGTATCCCGTTGCTGTATCAGGCGTTGACGGAGCGCTTATCGGGGGAAATCGCGCATTATGAGCTGCGCTTACCGCCACAGGCAGGCCGTCTTCGTAGCCGTTTTTACCAGCTTCAGGCAATTGAGAAAGAGTGGAACGAAGAAGACGGCAGCATCGGCGTGGTGGTGCGTATGCCCATCGTCGAGTGGCGCCGCCTCTGTAAACAGGAACAGGACCTGATTAGCTTTATCGTATGATCATATCCTGTTACATTTATGCTTCGCGTAAGCCTGAAGTACCCAATCACAGAATATGGAGCTAAAACATGGCGTGGAATCAGCCCGGTAATAACGGACAGGACCGCGACCCGTGGGGGAGCAGCAATAATAATGGCGGCAACTCTGGCGGTAACAACAAAGGCGGTCGTGATCAAGGACCACCTGATTTGGACGATATCTTCCGCAAGCTGAGCAAGAAATTGAGCGGCCTGGGCGGGGGCAAAGGCTCCAGCGGCAATAGCGGCGGCACCGGCACCTCTGGTCCGGGCTTCAGCGGCCGCATTATCGGTATCGCGGCGGTCGCCGTGGTGGTGATCTGGGCCGCCAGCGGCTTCTACACCATCAAGGAAGCCGAACGCGGCGTGGTGACGCGCTTTGGCAAGTTCAGCCACCTGGTGCAGCCGGGCCTGAACTGGAAGCCGACCTTCATCGACGAAGTGCGCCCGGTCAACGTGGAATCGGTGCGTGAACTGGCGGCGTCCGGCGTGATGCTGACCTCCGACGAGAACGTGGTGCGCGTGGAAATGAACGTGCAGTACCGCGTGACCAATCCGGAAGCCTATCTGTTCAGCGTAGTGAATGCCGACGACAGCCTGAGCCAGGCGACCGACAGCGCCCTGCGCGGCGTGATCGGCAAGTACTCGATGGACCGCATCCTGACCGAAGGCCGTACCGTGGTGCGTAACGATACTCAACGCATGCTGGAAGAGACCATTCGTCCTTACAACATGGGCATCACGCTGCTGGACGTCAACTTCCAGGCGGCGCGTCCGCCGGAAGAGGTCAAAGCGTCGTTCGATGACGCCATCGCCGCGCGTGAGAACGAGCAGCAGTACATCCGTGAGGCGGAAGCTTACGCCAACGAAGTGCAGCCGCGTGCGAACGGCCAGGCGCAGCGCCTGCTGGAAGACTCCAAGGCGTACAAAGACCGTACCATCCTGGAAGCCCAGGGTGAGGTGGCCAGCTTCGCCAAGCTGCTGCCGGAATACAAATCCGCCCCGGAAATTACCCGCGAGCGCCTGTATATCGAAACCATGCAGAAAGTCCTGAGCCATACCCGTAAGGTGCTGGTGAGCGACAAAGGCAACAATCTGATGATGTTACCGCTGGATCAAATGCTGCGCGGCCAGGCCAATGCGGCGGACGGCGGCAATAAGGACTCTAGCCTGATTCGCCTCAACCCCGCCCCGTCTGCCAACGGCGGCTCCAGCAGCCAACGCACCGGCAACGGCTCGGTCATGGACCAACGCCGGGCGAATGCGCAGCGTGACGACACCACTCGCGTAGGGAGAGAGTAATCAATGCGTAAGTCTTTTGTAGTTATCGTCCTCGTGGTGCTGGTGGCGCTGTACGCTTCACTGTTCGTGGTGCAGGAAGGCCAACGCGGCATCGTGCTGCGCTTCGGCAAGGTACTGCGCGACAGCGAAAACAAACCGCTGGTGTATGCGCCGGGTCTGCACTTCAAGATCCCGTTTATTGAAACCGTGAAGAACCTGGATGCGCGTATCCAGACCATGGACAACCAGGCCGATCGTTTCGTGACCAGCGAGAAGAAAGACCTGATCGTCGACTCCTACCTGAAGTGGCGCATCAGCGATTTCAGCCGTTACTATCTGGCGACCGGCGGCGGCGACGTCTCCCAGGCCGAAGTGCTGCTGAAGCGTAAATTCAGCGACCGTCTGCGTTCCGAGATCGGCCGTCTGGACGTGAAAGACATCGTGACCGACTCGCGCGGCAAGCTGATGTCAGACGTGCGCGACGCGCTGAACACCGGCACCGTGGGTGATGGCGAAGAAGTGGCGACCACCGAAGCCGATGACGCTATCGCCTCCGCAGCGGCGCGCGTTGAGCGGGAAACCACCGGCAAACAGCCGCAGGTTAACCCGAACAGCATGGCGGCGCTGGGTATCGAAGTGATCGACGTGCGCATCAAGCAGATCAACCTGCCGGCCGAAGTGTCCGACGCCATCTACCAGCGTATGCGCGCCGAGCGTGAAGCGGTAGCCCGTCGTCTGCGTTCGCAGGGTCAGGAAGAAGCCGAGAAGCTGCGCGCCAGCGCGGATTACGAAGTGACCCGTACTCTGGCGGAGGCCGAGCGCCAGGCCCGTATCAACCGCGGTGAAGGCGACGCCGAAGCGGCCAAGCTGTTCGCCAACGCGTTCAGCCAGGATCCGGACTTCTACGCCTTTATCCGTAGCCTGCGTGCTTATGAAGCCAGCTTCAAGAACAACCAGGACGTGATGGTACTGAGCCCGGACAGCGATTTCTTCCGCTATATGAAATCGCCTGAATCCACGCGCAAGTAACCGCGACAGGTAAATTATCGGGGGCCCGTTTAATCGCGGGCCCTTTGTTGTTTTGGGGGATGCATGAATTCAACGATCTGGCTGGCGCTTGGGCTGGTTCTGGTGCTGGAAGGGCTGGGGCCGATGCTGTTTCCACAGGCGTGGCGCAAAATGATCCTGGCGATGAGCCAATTGCCGGACGCCACGCTGCGGCGATTTGGCGGCGGAATAGTGGTTGCGGGCTGCGTGATCTACTACATGTTGCGCAGTCGCACCGGGGTTTAAAGTTTAGACTAAAAATTACGCAATCGTATGCTAAAAGTGCTGAAAATCGAAAATTACGGTGGTAGAATCCATTTTTAAGCAACCGGTGATTTTGAAAAATGGGTAAGAACGTCGTCGTACTGGGCACCCAATGGGGTGACGAAGGTAAGGGCAAGGTCGTAGACCTGCTGACTGAACGGGCTCAATATGTTGTGCGCTACCAAGGTGGCCATAACGCTGGCCACACTCTGGTTATTAACGGTGAAAAAACCGTCCTTCATTTAATTCCTTCAGGCATCCTGCGTGAAAACGTCACCAGCATCATCGGCAACGGTGTGGTTCTGGCGCCAGACGCGTTGATGAAGGAAATGGGTGAACTCGAAGCGCGCGGCATCCCGGTACGCGAACGTCTGTTACTGTCCGAAGCCTGTCCGCTGATCCTGCCTTACCACGTCGCGTTGGACAACGCGCGTGAGAAAGCGCGCGGCGCGAAAGCCATCGGCACCACCGGTCGCGGCATCGGCCCGGCTTACGAAGATAAAGTGGCTCGCCGCGGTCTGCGCGTCAGCGACCTGTTCAACAAAGAAACCTTCGCCGTTAAGCTGAAGGAAATCGTTGAATACCACAACTTCCAGCTGGTCAACTACTACAAAGCCGAAGCCGTGGATTACCAGGCCACCCTGGACTACGTGCTGTCTATCGCCGACATCCTGACCGGCATGGTGGTAGACGTTTCCGAACTGCTGGACGGCGCGCGCAAGCGTGGCGACCTGATCATGTTCGAAGGCGCTCAGGGCACCCTGCTGGATATCGACCACGGTACCTATCCGTACGTGACCTCTTCCAACACCACCGCCGGCGGCGTGGCGACGGGTTCAGGCATTGGTCCGCGTTATGTGGATTACGTGCTGGGCATCGTTAAAGCTTACTCCACTCGCGTGGGTGCGGGTCCGTTCCCGACCGAACTGTTCGACGAAACCGGCGAATACCTGTGCAAGCAGGGCAACGAATTCGGCGCCACGACCGGCCGTCGTCGTCGCACTGGCTGGCTGGACGCGGTGGCGGTTCGCCGCGCAGTGCAGATCAACTCGCTGTCCGGCTTCTGCCTGACCAAGCTGGACGTGCTGGACGGCTTGAAAGAAGTGAAGATCTGCGTGGGCTATCGCATGCCGGACGGCCGCGAAATGACCACCACTCCGCTGGCTGCCGAAGGTTGGGAAGGTATCGAACCTATCTACGAAAGCATGCCGGGCTGGAGCGAAACCACCTTTGGCGTGAAAGAGCACGACAAGCTGCCACAGGCGGCGCTGGACTACATCAAGCGCATCGAAGAACTGACCGGCGTACCGGTAGACATTATCTCTACTGGCCCGGACCGTAGCGAAACCATGATCCTGCGCGACCCGTTCGACGCATAATCTGGCTTTTTGCCATAAACGAACCGGGCGCGTCCCGGTTTGTTTTTATCGTTTGTTCTCCCCATTTGCGGTTTCACGTCAAAAAATCCTTTCTTAATCCCGTCTCAGAGCCTGTCATGCGCTAAATAATTAGCGGCGAACTCTCCGGCTGGTTTATTATCCAATGAGTAATCTTTTGAAAAATGCCGAAAAGCGGCGTATCAGACGGGTAAAGTGATACCCAGAGGTAGATGTGCAGTTAACAAGTTTTACTGATTATGGCCTGCGGGCGTTGATCTACATGGCTTCGCTGCCACCGGACAAAATGACCAGCATCTCGGAAGTGACCGAGGTCTACGGCGTGTCCCGCAACCATATGGTTAAGATCATCAATCAGTTAAGCCGTGTCGGCTTCGTCACCGCGGTGCGCGGGAAAAACGGCGGCATCCGTTTGGGCAAGCCGGCCGAAACCATTCGCCTCGGCGACGTGGTCAGAGCGCTGGAGCCGCTCTCACTGGTCAACTGCAGCAGTGATTTTTGCCACATAACCCCTGCCTGCCGCCTGAAGCAGGTGCTCCATCAGGGCGTACAGAATTTCCTTGAAGAGCTGGATAACCACACCCTGGCCGATATGGTCGAAGACAATCCGCCGCTCTACAAGCTATTGCTTGTCGAATAAAGCGTCGTTGAGAAGACAAGGCTCAGCGACACCCTGCTGATGACAACGGAGGAACCGCAATGTCACAAGATCCATTCCTGGAACGAGAAGCAGAAAAATATGAATCCCCCATCCCGAGCCGTGAATACATTCTGGCCCATCTGGCGAAACGTGAAACGCCGGCCAGCCGCGAAGAGCTGGCCAAAGAGCTGGGGCTAAGCGGCGAAGAGCCGCTGGAAGCGTTGCGCCGCCGCCTGCGCGCGATGGAGCGTGACGGTCAGTTAATCTTTACCCGCCGCCAGTGCTATGCATTGCCGGAACGCCTGGACCTGCTGCGCGGCACCGTCATCGGCCACCGCGACGGCTATGGTTTCCTGCGCATCGAAGGCAGCAAGGATGACCTGTATCTTTCCGCCGAGCAGATGAAAATGGCGATCCACGGCGACGTGGTGCTGGCGCAGGCGCTGGGCGCCGATCGCAAGGGCCGCCGCGAGGCGCGCATCGTGCGCGTGCTGGTGCCGAAGACCAGCCAGATCGTCGGCCGCTTCTTCATGGACGCCGGCACCGGCTTTGTGGTGCCCGACGACAGCCGCCTGAGCTTCGATATCCTGATCCCGGCCGAGGCCGTCAGCGGCGCGCGCATGGGCTACATGGTGGTGGTGGAGCTGACCCAGCGTCCGACCCGCCGCACCAAGGCGGTCGGCAAGATCGTCGAAATCCTCGGCGACAAGATGGGCACCAGCATGGCGGTGGACATCGCGCTGCGCACCCATGAGATCCCGCATACCTGGCCGCCGCAGGTGGAAAAGCAGGTGGCCGATCTCAGCGAGCAGGTGCCTGAAGCGGCCAAGAAAGGCCGCGTCGATCTGCGCAAGCTGCCGCTGGTGACCATCGACGGCGAAGACGCGCGCGACTTCGATGACGCGGTGTACTGCGAGAAAAAACGCGGCGGCGGCTGGCGCCTGTGGGTGGCCATCGCCGACGTCAGCTACTACGTGCGCCCGCGCACCGCGCTGGATGACGAAGCGCGCAACCGCGGCACCTCGGTGTATTTCCCGTCGCAGGTGATCCCGATGCTGCCGGAAGTGCTGTCCAACGGCCTGTGTTCCCTGAACCCGCAGGTCGATCGCCTGTGCATGGTGTGCGAGATGACCATCTCCGCCCAGGGGCGCCTGTCGACGGCCAAGTTCTACGAAGCGGTGATGAGTTCCCACGCGCGTTTGACCTACAACAAGGTGTGGCACATTCTGCAGGGCGATCAGGAGCTGCGTGAGCATTATCACCCGCTGGTCAAGCACCTGGAAGAGCTGCATACGATGTACAAGGTGCTGGATAAGGCGCGCGCCGAGCGCGGCGGCATCGCCTTCGAAACCGAAGAGGCCAAGTTCATCTTCAACGCCGAACGCCGCATCGAGCGCGTCGAGCCGACGGTGCGCAACGACGCCCACAAGCTGATCGAAGAATGCATGATCATGGCCAACGTCGCGGCGGCGCGCTTCGTCGAGAAGAATAACGAGCCGGCGCTGTATCGCGTGCACGATCGCCCAAGCGACGATCATATCTCCGCGCTGCGCAGCGTGCTGAGCGAATTGGGCCTGACGCTGGGCGGCGGCAACAAGCCGCAACCGAAAGATTACGCCACCCTGATGGACGAAGTGTCCGAACGTCCCGATCATGAAATGTTGCAGACCATGCTGCTGCGTTCGATGAAGCAGGCGATTTACGATCCGGAAAACCGCGGCCACTTTGGTCTGGCGCTGGCCTCTTATGGCCACTTTACCTCGCCAATCCGCCGTTACCCGGACCTGGCGCTGCACCGCGCCATCAAATACCTGCTGGCCAAAGAGCACGGCCAGCCGAAAGAGCGCTGGACGCCGACCGGCGGCTGGCACAGCGAGTTCGAAGAAATGCTGCAGCTGGGCGAGCACTGTTCGATGGCCGAACGCCGCGCCGACGAAGCGACGCGCAACGTCGCCGACTGGCTGAAGTGTGACTTTATGCAGGATCACGTCGGGGAAGTGTTCAACGGCATCATCGCCAGCGTCACCGGCTTCGGCTTCTTCGTGCGCCTGAACGATCTGTTTATCGACGGCCTGGTGCACGTTTCGTCGCTGGATAACGATTACTATCGCTACGATAATATCGGCCAGCGTCTGATCGGCGAATCCTCAGGCATGGTTTATCGCCTGGGCGATACGGTGGAAATCCGCGTTGAAGCGGTGCATATGGACGAGCGCAAAATCGATTTCGCGTTGGTTTCCAGCACCCGCAAACCGCGTGGCGAAGGCAAAACCGAGCGCGATCGCGCCAAGAACGGCGGGCAGCGTACCCTGCGCGACGGGGCCGGCGCCGGCCGCGGCCAGGCGCAACGCAAGCGCCGCGGCGGCAAGCCGCCGGCCAATTTCGAGCCGGACAGCGCGTTCCGCAAAGACGGCGACAAACCCGCCGACAAGGTGAAGAAGGACAAAAAGGCGAAAGCCAAGAAACCGTCCGACAAAACCCGGAAGATAGCGGCGGCGACCAAAGCCAAGCGCGCGTCCAAGAAGAAAGGTGCCGAGCAGGCCTGACCTGCGGCACCTCATTATCACCGGCTGGCAACCGCCAGCCGCACAGTTAAAAGAGCATCATGAGCGAAATTATTTACGGCATCCACGCCGTCAAAGCCCTGTTAGAGCGCGACCCGCAACGCTTCCTGGAAGTGTTTATCCTCAAGGGGCGCGACGATCGCCGCCTGCAGCCGCTGATCGCCGAACTGGAAGCCACCGGCATCGTCATCCAGGTGGCAAACCGCCAATGGCTGGATGAGAAGGTCGAAGGCGCAGTGCACCAAGGGATTATCGCCCGGGTGCGCGAGGGGCGGCAGTACCAGGAAAACGACCTGCCGACGCTGCTGGAAAGCGTTGATACGCCGTTCCTGCTGGTGCTGGATGGCGTAACCGACCCGCATAACCTCGGCGCCTGCCTGCGCAGCGCCGACGCCGCCGGCGTGCACGCGGTGATCGTGCCGCGCGACCGCTCCGCCCAGCTGAACGCCACCGCCAAAAAAGTGGCCTGCGGCGCGGCGGAGAACGTGCCGCTGATCCGCGTCACCAACCTGGCGCGCACCCTGCGCCTGCTGCAGGAAATGAACGTCTGGGTGGTGGGCACCGCCGGCGAAGCCGACCATACGCTGTACCAGAGCAAAATGATCGGCCCGATGGCGCTGGTGATGGGGGCGGAAGGCGAAGGCATGCGCCGCCTGACGCGCGAGCACTGCGACGAGCTGATCAGCATCCCGATGGCCGGCACCGTCTCCTCGCTGAACGTCTCGGTCGCCACCGGCATTTGTCTGTTTGAAGCGGTGCGCCAGCGCAGCTGATTGACCGGCGGGGGCGTTTTCGTCCCCGCCAATCCGCCATCTTGTGATCCCGCCTCAGGCAGAAATCTCCCCGCCGACCATAATTACCCCTGACGCTTTGATCGGGGAGCAAGACGATGGTCTGGACTACGCACACCGTGTTCAATCAACCCAAGCCGCTGGGCAACAGCAACCTGTTTCTTTCCGACACGCCGCTGCGCGAGGCGGTGCAGCGCGAACAGGCCGGCTGGGACGCCGACGTTCTGGCTTCGCTGGGCCAACAGCTCGGCACCCAGGAGTCGCTGGAGCTGGGGCGGCTGGCCAACGCCAATCCGCCGGAGCTGCTGCGTTACGACGCCACCGGCCAGCGGCTGGACGACGTTCGTTTCCATCCCGCCTGGCATATCCTGATGCAGGGGCTGATCGCCAACCGGGTGCATAACCTGCCGTGGCAGGAGGATGCGCGCATCGGCTCCTTCGTGGCGCGCGCCGCGCGCTTTATTTTGCACGCCCAGGTGGAGGCCGGCACCCTGTGCCCGGTTACCATGACCTTCGGCGCCACGCCGCTGCTGCAACAGGCGCTGCCGCCGGAATTTCACGCCTGGCTGACGCCGCTGTTGTCCGACCGCTACGACGCCCATTTGCTGCCGGGCGGGCAAAAACGCGGGCTGCTGATCGGTATGGGCATGACCGAAAAGCAGGGCGGTTCAGACGTGCTGAGCAATACCACCACCGCCGCGTCGCTGGGCGCGAGAGGGCCGGGGGAAGCCTACCGGCTGGTGGGGCATAAATGGTTTTTCTCGGTGCCGCAGAGCGATGCGCATCTGGTGCTGGCGCAGGCCGAGGGCGGTCTGTCCTGCTTCTTCCTGCCGCGTTTTCTGCCCGACGGCAGCCGCAACGCCATCCGCCTCGAGCGGCTGAAGGATAAGCTTGGCAATCGCTCCAACGCCAGCGGTGAAGTGGAGTTTCAGGACGCCACCGCCTGGCTGCTGGGCGACGAAGGCGACGGCGTGCGGCATATCCTCAAAATGGGCGGCCTGACGCGTTTCGACTGTTCGCTGGGCAGCCATGGCCTGATGCGGCGCGGGCTGTCGGTGGCGCTGTACCACGCGCTGCAGCGGCAGGCGTTTGGCAAGACGCTGATTGAGCAGCCGCTGATGCGTCAGGTGCTGGCGCGCATGGCGCTGCGGCTGGAAGGGCACACCGCGCTGTTGTTCCGGCTGGCGCGCGCCTGGGAAAGCCGCGACAGCGAAGGGGAGCGGATTTACAGCCGTCTGCTGACGCCGGCCGCCAAATACAGCATCTGCCGCCAGGGGATGCCTTTTATCGCCGAGGCGATGGAGGTGCTGGGCGGCATCGGCTATTGCGAAGAGAGCGAACTGCCGCGTCTGTATCGCGAGATGCCGGTGAACAGCATTTGGGAGGGTTCCGGCAATATCATGTGCCTGGACGTGTTGCGCAGCCTGCACAAACTGCCTGGCGCGCTTGAAATGCTGCAGTTCGAGCTGCAGCCGGTGCGCGGCCAGAATCGGTTGTTTGACCATGCCTGGCGCCAGTGGCAGCAGCGCGCTCGCCAGCCGCGCGAGGAGATGGGGCGGTTGCTGACTCAACAGCTGTTCGACCTGTGCTGCGCCGCACAGCTGCTGCAGCACGCCAGCCCGCAGATCGCCGACGCCTGGTGCCATCTGACGCTGGATCACCGCGGCGAAAGCCCGCTGTCGGCCGAGGTCTGCGACCAGTTGCTAGGCCGCGCGATCGGCGGTTAGGGAAAACAGTGGCGCCCAGATGGGAAAACCTTTTTAATTCAGGCTATGACCCGCAAGGGCCTGTCACCCCGGACCAGGAAAATTAACATGGATATTCTCAGCGCGTTGGCGGCGTTCGCCTCGTATTTCTTCAGTGGCTTCGCCATGGTTTTGGTATTTCTGTTCGTCTACACCCGTATCACCCCGCATGATGAATGGGCGCTGATCAAGGCCGACAATCAGTCCGCCGCCTTGGCGTTCATCGGCGCCTGTCTGGGCTATGTGATCCCATTGGCCAGCGCGGCGATCAACTCGATCAGCCTGCTGGATTATCTGCTGTGGGGCGTGGTGGCGCTGGTGGTGCAGCTGCTGCTGTTTGCCGCGGTGAAGATCTACATGCCGCGCATCAGCGACAAGATCGAGGCGAACCACCTGGCCGCCGGCATCTTCCTGGGGGGCGTATCCGTCAGCGGCGGCGTATTGAATGCGGCCTGCATGAGCTACTAGAGATAAAGGATCGCCGAGGCATGCCAGCCGGGCTGGTGCGCCTGTTCCTCCATGCGCAGAATGCGGTAGTAGCTGGCGCCGTGTTCATCGGCTTTACGGGCAATGACCTGCTCCGCCTCCTGCGGCGAGCCGGGCAGATCGTTTAGGGTGATCTCGGCGATTTCGCTGAGCGGCGTAACGCGATCGGCGGGCGCCAGCTCGGCGGACTGCGCGCCGGCGCTGAGCAGCCCCATGGAGAGCAAGAGGGAGGTGAGTGCGGCGGAGCGTTTCATGGCGTTCCCCTTCGTCAGATCCTGAATCAAAACCCGCAGAATGCGGCATGTTGTTCAGCAGTGTGCCGCAATCAACTTCAGCCAGTGCAAAGCCAATGTAAATCTGCTTAAAAAACCGCCGTCAACGGTACAGGATCGCCTGGGAATACCACTGGCCGGGCACGATGGTTTCGCTGTTCATGATGATCATGTAATAGCGCGCGCCGCTGGCGTTGGCCTTGCTCTGGATCGCCGCTTCCACGTCCATCGGGCTGCCGTAGACCAGGGCGCTGGTGGTGCCCATTTTGACCAGCTCGCCGGTTTGCGCGCGGGTGATCTCCTGCGCCTGAGCGGTGGGCGGCGGCGGCGGTTTGGGCGTGACGGTCATGATGCCGCAGGCCGACAGCAGGGCGGAAAGCGTCAGGACGGTAAACAGGCGGGAAAACGTCATGCAGACCTCGGGAAAGCCGGTTGTTATGGCTTCAGTGTAACGCAATATATGCTGGAACATATTGAGCTAACGCTCCCCCGCGCAAGTTTGCCATGATGGAGGCAAGAGGCTGCCGAGGATAAACGAATGATCGAAATACATGACGAACGGGTGGGTGACATTGCGGCTATCCATGCGGTGCCGGCGGGGCGCTGCCATCAGCCGCTGCCGACGGTGTTTTTCTACCACGGCTATACCTCATCGAAGGAGGTGTACGCCTACTTCGCCTATGCGCTGGCGCGCGTCGGTTTTCGCGTGGTGCTGCCGGACACCGACCAGCACGGCGAGCGTTTCGATGGCGATGAGCAGCGGCGGCTGGCCAGCTTCTGGGAGATCCTGCGCCGCAATATCGAGGAGCTGCCGGCCATCAAAACGCATTTTGAACGGCGTGGCCTGATCGCCGACGGGCGTATCGGCGTGGCCGGCGCCTCGATGGGCGGCATGACCACGCTGGGCAGCTTTGCGCGCTATCCGTGGATCAAGGCGGCCGCCAGCCTGATGGGGTCCGGCTATTACAGCTCGCTGGCGCAGACGCTGTTCCCGCCGTTGGGCCCACAAGGGCAGCCGCTGAGCGCGGCCGCCTTCCAGGCGCGCATCGCCGCGCTGGCGGAGTTCGGGCTGGAACAGCAGTTGGAAAAAATCGCCGATCGGCCGCTGTTGGTGTGGCATGGTGAAACGGATGACGTGGTGCCGGCGGCGGAAAGCCTGCGGCTGGCGACCGAGCTGCGCCAGCGCGGCTGGGACAGCCGGCTGACCTTCCTCAGCGAGCCGGACGTCAAGCATCGCATCACTCCGCGGGCGCTTGGGGCCACCGCCGATTTTTTCCAGCGGGTGCTGTAGCGGCAACGGAAAAGCCCCCTGCAGGCAGGGGGCCGATGATGGCTTACGCGTTTTAATTCGCCGCTTTTATCTGCGGCTCGTTTTCCCGGTGCCGGCAGGGCGTTTAACGGTACAGTTCTGCGCTGACATGTATTGTGCTGTTGTTGTTCGGCTCATGCAGGGCGATGATGCGGTAGGCGGCCGCCCCGCGCTGGTCGGCAAGCTTGCTCACCTGGCTGCTGGCGTCATCCGGCGACACCAGGTTCTGGTTCAGCGTCACGAAGCCGACGCTCTGCAACCCATCGGCCTGGAGCGAAGAGACCTCGGTGGCGGCCATGACGTTGGCGGAAAACAGTAAAGCAACGGCGGTGGCGAGGGTAATGCGTTTCATAGGTGCCTCTCTTAACTGTTTGCTTCAACGGCCTGACAGCGGGTGCCAGTGCAGCAAAAAGTTATTTATCTGCATTGAATAAGCTGAGATCTTTTTCGTCGCGCTGTCTGCGGCGGATAGGGTTAATTTTAGACCCTCGCGCAGGATTAAAAAGCGCGGGCTTTTGATGCGCTCATTCAAAATAAATGAAAAACATTTACGACTCGCCGATGATTTCATTGAAAGATTTTTGAAACTGATGGATCGGCATACATAGGTTTATCAGGCGGCAAATCGTGCTATTTCCACAGTCCGCTCTCATTCCCGTGAATAAATCCCACGCGGTCCTTGAGTTTCCCCCCCTGCGCCAGTATGATTACGCGTCATTTTTCAGCCGCACACTAAACACGTTCCTTGCTTCCATGGGCCGCGGTTGACCCTGACAGGAGGCTGAATAATCCGTAAGGAGCAATTCGATGCGTCATTACGAAATCGTTTTTATGGTCCATCCTGACCAAAGCGAACAGGTTCCGGGCATGATCGAGCGTTACAGTGCTACCATCACTAACGCGCAAGGTCAGATTCACCGTCTGGAAGACTGGGGCCGCCGTCAGCTGGCTTATCCGATCAACAAACTGCACAAAGCTCACTACGTTCTGCTGAACGTTGAAGCTCCGCAGGAAGCGATCGATGAGCTGGAAACTAACTTCCGCTTCAACGACGCCGTTATCCGCAGCATGGTTATGCGCGTTAAGCACGCGGTAACTGAAGCATCTCCGATGGTTAAAGCGAAAGACGAACGTCGTGGCGATCGCCGCGAAGACTTCGCTAACGAAACCGCAGATGATGCAGATGCTGGGGATTCTGAAGAGTAATTGCCGCCGTGACGGCTAATCGTCTGGTTTTGTCGGGCACCCTGTGCAAGGCGCCGGTTCGAAAAGTGAGTCCTTCCGGGATACCGCACTGCCAATTCGTGCTTGAGCACCGTTCGCAGCAGATGGAAGCCGGATTCAACAGGCAAGCATGGTGCCGAATGCCCGTGGTTGTCAGTGGACACCAGTCACAAGCACTAACTCAAAGATTAACGGTCGGCAGTCAGGTTACCGTGCAAGGCTTCGTAAGTTGCCATCAAGGGCGCAACGGGCTGAACAAACTGGTTCTGCATGCCGAGCAGATTGAATTGATAGATTCTGGAGACTAGCCAAATGGCACGTTATTTCCGTCGTCGCAAGTTCTGCCGTTTCACCGCGGAAGGCGTTCAAGAGATTGACTATAAAGACATCGCTACGCTGAAAAACTACATCACTGAAAGTGGTAAAATTGTACCGAGCCGTATCACCGGTACTCGTGCAAAATATCAGCGCCAGCTGGCCCGTGCTATCAAGCGCGCGCGCTACCTGTCTTTGTTGCCGTACACTGATCGTCATCAGTAATCGGCCACTGTCCATTAACGACTTTGAGAGGATAAGGTAATGCAAGTTATTCTGCTTGATAAAGTAGCAAACCTGGGCAGCCTGGGTGATCAAGTTAACGTTAAAGCGGGCTATGCCCGTAACTTCCTGGTACCACAGGGCAAAGCTGTTCCTGCTACCAAGAAAAACGTAGAGTTCTTCGAAGCACGCCGTGCTGAACTGGAAGCCAAACTGGCTGACGTTCTGGCTGCCGCTGAAGCTCGCGCAACCAAGATCAACGAACTGGCAACGGTCACCATCGCGTCTAAAGCAGGCGACGAAGGTAAACTGTTCGGCTCTATCGGCACCCGCGACATCGCTGACGCAGTTACTGCGGCAGGCGTTGAAGTTGCCAAGAGCGAAGTTCGTCTGCCGAACGGCGTTCTGCGTACCACCGGTGAGCACGAAGTGCACTTCCAGGTACACAGCGACGTGTTCGCACAGCTGAATGTAGTTGTGGTTCCAGAAGCGTAACAACGCGTCTGTTAACCAAGTTAAAACGCCAGCCTCGTGCTGGCGTTTTGCTTTTCTGCGCCCGGCGAAACGCGCTACCCTGTGGTTATCTGACCGGGGAGGGGGATATGGCGACGATTATCTTGCAGCGGGTCTACGATTTCAGCGCGCCGGCGCCGGAACACTGCTACCTGATTGACCGGCTGTGGCCGCGCGGCGTCAGCAAGGAAAGGCTGAAGGGCGTGCAGTGGCTGAAAGCGGTGGCGCCGGATACCGAGTTGCGCCAGTGGTTTCATCAGCATTCCGACCAGTGGGAAGCGTTTGAACGGCGCTACCGGCGGCAGCTGGCGGAGAACGACGCCTGGCGGCCGCTGGCGGCGCTGTTGCAGCAGGGCCAATCGCTGACCCTGCTGTATGGCAGTAAAGACACCGAGCACAATCAGGGCGTGGTGCTGCGCGATTTTCTGCTGGCGCAGATTTAACGCTCGCGGCGATAGCTGCCGTCGGCCTGGCGGCGGAACAGCGCCTGGCTGTTATCGGCGGTGGTCACCGACAGCGCGCCGATCACGCCGTTGGCGTCGCGCTCGATGCGCACTTCCTGGCCGGCCTTCATATTGCTCAGCGGCTTGTCGTTGCCTTCGACCTGCGCCATGGCGAACACTTCATTCACCGGCAGGCCGTTGTCGCGGAACAGCTGCGCCAGCGTCTGGCCCGGCTGGATCTGATAGCGCTGCCAGTTGCCCGATGGCTCGGGCTCCGCGGCCGGCGGCGGCTCGCTGCCTTGCTGCGGCACGCCGTTGGCCTGCTGCGTGACCGGGAACGCCTGTTTCTCGGGCGAATAGGGCCACAGCAACGCCAGCAGCAGCATGGCGCCGAAGATAAGGGTCCAACGGCGATGAAAATAGGGCAGCGGCTCCATCCAGCCGAAGCCGTCCGGCAGGTGCCAGATCTTCAGCAGTAACGCTTTGATTCCCTGTCCTTTGCCGTTCACCGGCGGTTGCTCTGATTCCGGATCTGCCGCCTCTGGCGCGGCGCCAGGTTTCAGGCGTTGGCTGACGTTCAGCCAGGTACGCAGCAACGGCTGGTAGATGCGGGTGGTTTTCCTTCTCCTGGGCGAGATTCTGCCCATGGTGACCTCTCTTCAACGGCGTAAAAATAACACGATACAAAAGGCTGTACCGTCGGCCCGGTTTCCTGCTTTCAGTATAGTCCGCTAACTGATTGAAGTGAAAGGCGGCTGCGTTTCAACGCCGGCGGCGGTGGGCTTTGGGCCCGGGATCGCGGCTAGGGGCGTTAACAGAAGGTTATTGTTTCTTTTTCTACGACAAAAGTCATCATTCTCCACACAAGATTTTACCCGGCTTTCCCGCGCTGTTATGCTGCGCTTTCGACTTTTTAGAGACTTAAGGAAAACCCCATGACAACCCCTTCTTTTGACAGCGTTGAAGCGCAAGCAAGTTACGGGATCGGTTTACAGGTCGGTCAGCAGTTGCAAGAGTCCGGTCTGGAAGGTTTGCAACCGGAAGCTTTGCTGGCGGGTTTGCGTGACGCGCTGGAAGGGAATGCCCCGGCGGTTCCGGTTGACGTGGTGCACCGTGCGCTGCGTGAGATCCACGAACGTGCGGACGCCGTGCGTCGTGAGCGCCAGCAGGCGATGGCCGTTGAAGGCCAGCAGTTCCTGGACGAAAACGCCAAGCGTGATGACGTGACGCTGACCGAGTCCGGCCTGCAGTTCTCCGTGCTGGAGCAGGGCAATGGCCCAATTCCGTCCCGTCAGGACCGCGTGCGCGTGCACTACACCGGCCGTCTGATCAACGGCGACGTGTTCGACAGCTCCGTAGAGCGCGGCCAGCCGGCGGAATTCCCGGTTAGCGGCGTGATCCCGGGCTGGATCGAAGCGCTGACCCTGATGCCGGTCGGCTCCAAATGGCAGCTGTACATCCCGCACACCCTGGCCTACGGCGAGCGTGGCGCCGGCGCCTCCATCCCGCCATTCAGCGCGCTGGTGTTTGACGTCGAACTGCTGGAAATTCTGTAATCCATCACGGCAGTGATAAGGGCGCCTCTCGGCGCCCTGATTGTTTACTTCTTCTGTAAATCTATCCGATATACCGCAAAACCGATGCTGTCGTTGCCTTCAGCCTTCATCGGGTATTGTGCGTGTTGCTTGATAAACCCCGTCGCCTGGTCTGAAGGCGACGTCTCGAAGCGAATATCGAGCGGCTGTTCGCTGCTGAAGCTGGCCAGGTGCCAATTATTGTCGGCCTGCGGTTGCACCGCACCGCGCCGTTTGGTCTCCGCGCTGATATAGGCCGCCAGCACCGAACGGTTTTCGTCCGGCGAAGCGAAGGCGATGTGCTGGTCGCCGGTGCCGGCGAACTTGCCGCCGTAGGCGCGGTAGTTATTGGTGGCGACCAGGAAGGTGGCCTTCGGATCGATAGGCTTGCCGTTGAAGGTCAGCTGCTTGATGCGCTCGGCTTTGTCGTTGATCAACTGGCACTCGCCGTCGTAGCGCGCCGGCTGGCTGACGTCGATCTGGTAATTCACCCCGTCGATCACGTCGAAGTTGTAGGTGCGGAAGCCGTCCCAGTTAATCAGGCCCTGCGGCTGGCCGCTGTTGACGTCGATCTGATTGAACTGCCCGGCGGAGCACTCCAGCCATTCTTTCACCTCTTTGCCGCTGGCTTTCACCACCACCAGGGTATTGGGGTAGAGATAGAGATCGGCGGCGTTGCGGAAGGTCAGCCGGCCTTTTTCCACTTCGACGAAGCTGGCGGGATCGTTTTTGCGCCCGCCGACCTTGAACGGCGCGGCGGCCGACAGCACCGGCAGGTCCGCCAGATCCGGATCGCCCTGAATATAGTGCTCGACGTAGGCTTTCTGGGCGTTATTGACGATCTGGACCGTCGGGTCGTCCTGCACCAGCGCCAGGTAGCTGTACATGTTGCCGTCAGACTTGCCGACCGGCTGGCTGACGAATTCGCGGGTGCCCTGGTGGGCGTCGGCCAGTACCTTCACCAGCGCGGCATCTTCCGCCGCCAGCGATTTCTTGTGTTCCTTGTCGTAAATCGGCCGGGCTTCCGCTTTGGCGCCGGTCACCTTCCAGCTGCCGGAATCGTTGCTCAACTGCAGGTCGACCACGCCGAGGTGATCGCCCCACTGGCCCGGCATCACCGCCGGCACGCCGTTCAGCAAGCCTTGGTCGATATCTGCGCCCTTGATGTTGGCGAAGTCTTTGCTCGGGAAGACCGCATGGGCGTGGCCGAACATGATGGCGTCGATGCCCGGCACCTGGCTGAGGTAGTACACCGAGTTTTCCGCCATCGCTTTATAGGGGTCGCTGGACAGGCCCGAGTGCGGGATCGCCACCACCAGGTCGGCGCCCTGCTTGCGCATTTCCGGCAGGTAGCGTTTGGCGGTTTCGGTGATGTCGTTGACCGTCACCTTGCCCTGCAGGTTAGCCTTGTCCCACACCAGGATCTGCGGCGGCACAAAGCCGATATAGCCGATGCGCAGCGTATGTGCTTTGCCGTCACGGTCTTTTACCGGGGTATCGACGATAATGTAGGGGGTGAACAGCGGCTTTTGCGTTTGGGCGTCGATGACGTTGGCGTTGACGTAGGGGAATTTGGCGCCGGCGATGGCGTTCTTCAGGTAGTCGAGCCCGTAGTTGAACTCATGGTTGCCGATATTGCCGACCACGTAATCCAGCGTATTCATCGCCTGGTATACCGGATGCACGTCGCCCGGCTTCAGCCCCCTGGCCGCCATGTAGTCGCCCAGCGGGCTGCCCTGAATGATGTCGCCGTTATCCACCAGCACCGAGTTGGCGGCCTGTTGGCGGGCCTGCTGGATCAGGCTGGCGGTGCGCACCAGGCCGAACTTGTCGGTCGGCTTATCCTTGTAGTAATCGAAGTCCATCATGTTGCTGTGCAGGTCGGTGGTTTCCAGCACGCGCAGGTCGACGGTCGCCGCCTGCGCCGAAGCGCAAACCAGCAGAGCGAGGGCGGACAACGTCAGCGGACGCTTGATCATTTTTGACTCTCTCCATTCCATTATTCGAGTGTTATCGCAGAGGGAAATGTAATTAACATTGGTTGCCACAGTAAACTGTGAAGTGTGGCAGAAAATGGCCGGATGTAACGCGGGTAAGTTCACAGTTGTGTGGAACAAGACCTGAGCAATTACCGTAGGTTAGCCGGTTGAGATGGATATTCGGCGTAAAAAAAACTAGTCTGCTAGCAGAGACAGGGGGAAATTTCCCACGGAACTGCGTATCTGAGGTGCATGATGTTAGAGCAAATTTGCCAACTGTCCCGCGAGGCGGGGGCGGCGATCATGGCGGTGTATGACGGTGAACAACCGCTTGATGTCGCACAGAAAAAAGACGATTCACCGGTAACGGCAGCCGATCTGGCGGCGCATCATATCATCAAGCGCGGCCTGGCGGCGTTGACGCCGGAGGTGCCGCTGCTGTCGGAGGAGGATCCGCCGGCCTGGGAAGAGCGCCAGAGCTGGACGCGTTACTGGCTGGTCGACCCGCTGGACGGCACCAAGGAGTTCCTGCACCGCAACGGCGAGTTTACCGTCAACATCGCGCTGATTGAGCACGGCGAGGCGGTGATGGGGGTGGTGTATGCGCCGGCGATAGACGTGCTGTATCTGGCGGAGCGCGGCAAGGCCTGGAAGGAAGAAAAGGGGCAGCGCCAGCCGATCGCCGTCAGCAATGCGCAACCGCCGCTGGTGGTGGTGAGCCGCTCGCACATCGACGATGAGCTGAAGGACTACCTGAAGCAGCTTGGCGAGCACCAGACCATTTCGGTCGGCTCTTCCCTGAAATTCTGCCTGGTGGCGGAAGGCAAGGCGCAGCTCTATCCGCGCTTTGGGCCGACCAATATCTGGGATACCGCCGCAGGGCATGCGGTGGCGGTGGCCGCCGGGGCGCAGATCCACGATTGGCAGGGCCGGCCGTTGCTGTACGCCCCGCGTGAATCTTTCCTCAACCCCGGCTTCCGGGTTTCGCTGTTCTGAGTTAGTTCGCCAACAGCTGGTGCAGCTTGGTCATGACCTGCTGCACCTCTTCCGGCGTCAGCGCGCCGTCTTTGGCGAACTGGATCCTGCCCTGCTTATCCAATACCACAATGGTGGAGCTTTTCGGCTGTAAATCCCAGGCTTTTTGCACGTTGCCGTTGCTGTCGACGACAAACTGCGACCACGGGAACTCTTTCTTGCTGTCTTCAATGCTGCTGCGTACGAACATCGCGGTGCCCAGCAGGGCATCGTCGGTGTTGACGATTGTCGTCGTTTGGTAACGATCCTGTGGTAGTTTAGCTTTTTTAATGGCTTCTATCAGCGGGTCGTTCATCTCCTTGGCGGAGCTGCGGCCGGCAATATGCTGTATAACTCGCACTTTTCCACTAAGTTGCGCGCTATTCCAGTTTTTGTAGCTAAAATTATCATTAGCATAATTTAACTCTCCTTTGTCGCTGACGCCGACCGGCGCCACGCGTTGCTGGAGCTGGAAGTTGTGCGCGGAGGCGAAAAGAGGGGCGAGCAGCAGGGATACCATCAGCATGTGTCTTTTTTTCATGCTTTCTCCTTGTAATGGGGGAAATAGTGCGACAGCACTCAACAGCCTAAAGCATAGGTTGTGATCAGAGGTCTGTCCTGTTAACCGGATCGCAGTTTTCCCCTCGTTCCGCTAATCACCAGATTTTGAAGGGATATACTGAAAACGTTATAAATTATCATATACAATTCTGTCAAAAAGTGTAAATCCAGCGTAGAAATCCGAGCGAAAATGAACGTTCTGGTCTTTACTGGGTCTACTACATGCAATCAAGTTGCGTTCTGAATTTCGAGGCTGCCACCTTGGCGGCTCGCTGAGCGCATGGATCAAACGGGAGGAGCGTAAAAGAATGAGAATCTTCCAGCGTTATAACCCATTGAAAGTGGCGAAGTACGTTAAGACCCTGTTTCGTGGCCGGCTGTATATCAAGGACGTGGGCGCGTTCGAATTCGACGAAGGAAAAATCCTGCTGCCGAAAATTCGCGACAAGCGCCACTTCAGCGTGATGTCAGAGGTCAACCGCCAGGTGCTGTTGCTGCAGTCCGAAATGGGATAAAGCCAGGCCTGAGCCGGTAAAAAAATGCGGCCCCGATGGGGCCGCTGATGTTTCTGCCGTATGGCCGTCAGGCCGGGACGTTCTCGTCCGGCGCCTTCGGCAGCGTGGCCGCCGGCTTGTCGCTCAGCCGGGTGACCAGCAGCTGGTCAATCTTGTAGCTGTCGATATCCACCACCTCAAACTTGTAGCCGGCGTATTTGACGAAGTCGGTGCGTTTGGGGATCTTGCGCAGCATATACATCATAAAGCCGCCGATGGTTTCGTAGTTGCCCGCCTGCGGGAACTCGTCGATATGCAGCACGCGCATCACGTCGTCGATCGGCGTGCCGCCTTCGATCAGCCATGAGCTCTCATCGCGCGCGACAATCTGCTCTTCCTGCCCCTGGCCGACCAGATCGCCCATCAGCGTAGTCATCACGTCGTTGAGCGTGATGATGCCCACCACCAGCGCATATTCGTTGAGGATCACGGCGAAGTCCTCGCCGGCGGTTTTAAAGCTTTCCAGCGCTTCCGACAGCGTCAGGGTATCCGGCACGATCAGCGCCGAACGGATCTGCACGCCGCTGCTCAGCACCAGGCTCTGGTTGCCCAGCACGCGGTTCAGCAGGTCTTTGGAATCGACGTAGCCGACCACCTGATCGATATGGCCGTCGCACACCAGGAACTTGGAGTGCGGGTGGGTCGAGACCTTCTCGATAATGCTCTCTTCGCTCTCGCGCAGGTCGAAGTACACCACGCTTTCACGCGAGGTCATGGAGGAAGGCACGGTGCGCGATTCCAGCTCGAAGACGTTCTCGATCAGCTCGTGCTCCTGCTTGCGCAGCACGCCCGCCAGGGCGCCGGCTTCCACCACCGCATAGATATCGTCGGAGGTGATGTCGTCCTTGCGCACCATCGGCAGTTTGAACAGGCGGAAGATCAGGTTGGCCATGCCGTTGAAGAACCACACCAGCGGCCGGAAAATCATGATCGAGAAACGCATCGGGTTGATGATCCGGACGGCGACCGTCTCTGGTGCAATCATACCGATGCGCTTCGGGGTCAAATCCGCGAACAGGATAAACAGGCTGGTGACCAGCACGAAGGAGCAGATAAAGCTGACCTGCTCCGCCAGTTCCGGCGAGAGGAAGCGGTCGAACAGCAGTTTGAAAGAGGGAGAAAAGGCCGCATCGCCGACGATACCGCCGAGAATGGCCACGGCGTTCAGGCCGATTTGCACCACGGTAAAGAACAGGCCGGGGGTTTCTTGCAGTTTGAGCACTTTGGCGGCATTGACGTTACCTTCGTCAGCCATCAGCTTCAGTTTGATCTTGCGTGACGCAGCCAGAGAGATTTCCGACAGTGAGAAAAACGCGCTCACCGCGATCAGAAAAAGAATCAGTAAAATACTGTTTAACATAATCTATCCATACGTGCCGACGGGATGACGGCGCTCTTGAGGAAGGGTAGTACATTGTAAAAAAAGAGTCGTAGGGGCGCGATACGCCGCGCCCGCCAGAGCTTTACCAAAAAGCGGGGCCGCAAATGCGACCCCGCACAGTATAGCAGTTGCCCCACAGGGGCCGCCAGCGGTTAAAAAATTGCCGCCGGCCAGCGGGTTAGCCCTGCGGCGGCAGGCAGACGCCGATGCCGCCCAGGCCGCAATAGCCTTCCGGATTTTTATGCAGATACTGCTGGTGATCGTCTTCGGCGTAGTAGAACGGCAGGGCCGGCGCGATCTCGGTGGTGATCGCGCGCCGGTCGCCCGCGGCGTCCATCGCCTGCTGGAAGCGCCGCAGGCTGTTTTCGGCTTCGGCCTGTTGCTCCGGGCTCAGCGTGTAAATCGCCGAGCGGTACTGCGTGCCGATGTCGCCGCCCTGACGCATGCCCTGCGCCGGATCGTGGTTTTCCCAGAATACCTGCAGCAGCTGCGGGTAGCTGACGACCTGCGGGTCGAACACCACGCGCACCACTTCGGCATGGCCGGTCTGGCCGCTGCACACTTCGCGGTAGGTCGGGTTCGGCGTAGAGCCGCCGCTGTAGCCGGCTGCGGTGCTGTAAACGCCCGGCTGTTGCCAGAACAGACGCTCTACGCCCCAGAAGCAGCCCATGGCGAAGATCGCCACTTCCATGCCGTCCGGCACCTGGGTCATCGAATGCTCGGTAACCACGTTGAGCGTGGCGACCGGCATAGGCGTGGTGCGGCCTGGCAGCGCGCTCGCCGGGTCGACGGTTTGTGATTTATCAAAAAATGGCACCACGGTTGTCTCCTGTTGTCACAGTAAGAATTGACGCAAGTCGGGGCGGTTCGGTTGTATCTAACCGCGTCTTTGCCCACAATAAGCGGCATATTGGATTTAGCATAAGCTTAACGCAGTATTTTGAGCGCCAAAAGTGAAGAATGCGCCCGATGAACGGTGAGAGTCAAACCGTCGCGGGCCGCGTCTGGAATAAGGTTGAAGAGGGCTGCCGTCCTGATAGCGCGGAGTCTGCCCTGGCCCCAGAGCGAACACCATTTACAGGAAAGTAAAATAAATAAGGAGAACGCGTGCCACGATACCCGGTCATGTGCTTGTTATCTGTGCTGCTTGCGGCTCCTGCGGCGTACGCGGCGAATGTGCGTCTGCAGGTGGAAGGTCTTAGCGGGGAACTGGAAAAAAACGTCCGGGTGCGGCTGTCGTCGATCACCCCCGAAGAGGTCGGCACCGACGGCCGCTTCCGCGCGCGCGTGGACGAAGCGGTGCGCCAGGGGCTGCGGGCGCTCGGCTACTATGAGCCGACCATCAACTTCACGCTCGACAACCGGCCCGGCCTTTCGCGCCCGGTGCTGCACGCCAAGGTGGATCCGGGCGAACCGGTGCGCATCGCCGGCGCCAACATCGTGCTGCGCGGCGGCGCCCGCACCGACGAAGATTACCAGACGCTGGTCAAAAAGGGCCGGCCGACCATCGGCGAGATCCTCAATCACGGCAAGTACGACAGCTTTAAGGGATCGTTGAGCGGCCTGGCGCTGCGCAAGGGCTATTTCGACGCCGATATGGCCAAGAGCCAGCTCGGCGTTGCCGAAGAGCTGCACAAGGCCTTTTGGGATATCGACTTCAACAGCGGCGAGCGCTATCGCTTCGGCAAGGTAAAGTTCGAAGGGTCGCAAATTCGCGAAGACTATCTGCAAAATCTGGTGCCCTTTCATCAGGGGGATTATTACAGCTCGGAGGATTTGGCCGAGCTGAACCGGCGTTTGTCCGCCACCAACTGGTTCAACTCGGTGGTGGTGTCGCCTGATTTCAAAGATGCCAAAGAGAACAAGATTTTGCCGCTAGAGGCGCTGGTGACGCCGCGCACCCGCAACACCATCGAAACCGGGGTCGGCTATTCCACCGACGTCGGCCCGCGGGTCAAGGGCACCTGGAAAAAACCGTGGCTCAACGATCGCGGCCACAGCCTGGAAACCAGCGCCAGCATTTCGGCGCCGGAGCAGCAACTGGATCTGACCTATAAGATCCCGCTGCTGAAGAACCCGCTGGAACAGTATTACCTGCTGCAGGGCGGCTTCAAGAACGTCGATCTCAACGACACCAAATCCGTCACGTCCAAAGTGGTGGCGTCGCGCAACTGGGATCTCTCCAGCGGCTGGCAACGGGCGTTGAACCTGACCTGGCGTTGGGACCACTTTACCCAGGGCACCGTCACCAACACCACCATGCTGCTGTATCCCGGCGTCAGCATCAACCGCACCCGCTCGCGCGGCGGCCTGATGCCGACCTGGGGCGACAGCCAGCGTTACTCCATCGATGTCTCCGACACCACCTGGGGCTCCGGGGTGGACTTTGCGCTGATGCAGGCGCAGAACGTGTGGATCCGCACCCTGGCCGACAAGCACCGTTTCGTGGCGCGCGGCCAGGTGGGCTGGATTGAAACCAACGACTTCGACAAGGTGCCGCCGGACCTGCGCTTCTTCGCCGGCGGTGACCGCAGCATCCGCGGTTATAAGTACAAGGGCATTTCGCCGCGCGACGACGACGGCAAGCTGACCGGCGCCTCCAAGATGATGACCGGCTCGCTGGAATACCAATACAACGTGACCGGCAAATGGTGGGGCGCGGTGTTCGTCGACTCGGGCGAGGCGGTGAACGATATCAAGCAAAGCAACTTCAAGACCGGCGCAGGCGTGGGCGTGCGCTGGCAGTCGCCGGTCGGCCCGGTGAAGCTGGATATCGCCGCGCCGGTGGGTGACAAGGAGACCCATGGCGTGCAGTTCTACATCGGTTTGGGGCCTGAACTATGAGCCTGGTGAAAAAGATTTGTCTCGGATCCCTGATCGTTCTGCTGTTGCTGATCGGCGGAGTCGCTTTCCTGCTGGGCACCACCAGCGGTTTGCATATGGTGATTAACGGCGCGGCGCGCTGGGTGCCGGGCCTGGATATCGCCGGCGTCAGCGGCGGCTGGCGCGATCTGACGCTGAAAGGCGTCAAATACCAGATGCCGGGCGTGACGGTAAATGCCGGGCAGTTCCACCTGTCGCTCGATCTGTCCTGCTTCAAGCGCAGCTCGCTGTGCGTCAATGCCCTGACCGCGCAGGACGTGGACGTGGTGGTGAAAACCAAAGAGATGGCGCCGTCTGCGCCGGTCGAGGAGACCAGCGAGCCGACCACCAATCTCAGTACGCCATACCCGATTACCCTGCGCATGCTGGCGTTGAACAACGTCAAGGTCAGCGTCGATGACACCGCGATTTCCCTGGGCGAGTTCCGCACCGGCGCCCAGTGGCAGGAACGCGCGCTGACCCTGATGCCGACCAAAATCAGCGCGCTGCTGATTGCCCTGCCGAAGACGCCGCAGAACCCCTTGCCAGAGGCGGTGCAGCCGGCGGTAGAGGTGGCGAAACAGGTTGGCGAGCAGGTCGACAAGGCGGCCAAACCGGCGCCGCAGCCGGCAGAACAGCCGCTGGGCGAAACGCTGAAAGCGCTGTTTGCCCAGCCGCTGCTGCCGGACCTGCCGGAAATTCGCTTGCCGTTGGATATCACCGTCAAGGAAATCAGCGGCGAACAGCTGCGCCTGACCGGCGATACCGAGGTGCTGATCACCCGCCTGCTGCTGCAGGCCAGCACCAAGGATCAACATATCCAGCTGGATAATTTTGACGTCAAGTCGCCGCAGGGCACGCTGTCCGCACAGGGGCAGGCGACGCTGACCGGCGAGTGGCCGGTGAGCATGGTGGCCAACAGCACGCTGAACATCGATCCGCTGAAGGGCGAGAAGGTGAAGCTCAACGTCGGCGGCGGGCTGCGCGAAGAGCTGAAGGTGGCGCTCAACCTGTCCGGGCCGGTCGGCGCGCAGCTCGACGTACAGACGCGCCTGGCCGAGGCTGGCCTGCCGCTGGCGCTGACGCTGCAAAGCAAACAGCTGAAATGGCCGTTGAGCGGCGAATCGCAATATCAGGTCAATGATTTCCGCCTGCGCTTTAACGGCAAGGCGACCGACTACGCGTTGTCCACCCGCGCCAATATCAAGGGGCAGGACCTGCCGCCGGCGGTGCTGACGCTGGATGGCAAGGGCAATGTCGAACAGTTCAAGCTGGAGCGCCTGCGACTGGCCGCGCTGCAGGGCAATACCGACCTCACCGCGCTGGTGGACTGGAGCAAGGCCATCAGCTGGAATTCGCAGCTGACGCTGAGCGGCATCAACACCGCCAAACAATGGCCGGAATGGCCGGCCCGGCTCGACGGCAAAATCACCACCCGCGGCAGTTTGTACGGCGGCAGCTGGCAGCTGCAGGTGCCGGTGCTGCAGCTGGACGGCAACGTGAAGCAGAACAAGGTCACGGCGCGCGGTGCGCTGAGCGGCAACGCCGCCGGGCAGTGGAAGATACCCGGCATCGACCTGACGCTGGGGCGCAATCAGCTCAACGTCAAAGGCCAGCTGGATGAGAAAAGCTGGAACCTGGACGCCAATATCGACGCGCCGCATCTCGACGGCGCGCTGCCGGGCCTGGGCGGCACCGCCAAAGGGTTGGTCAAGCTGCGCGGCAACCTGCAGGCGCCGCAGGTGTTGGCCGACCTGACCGCCTCCGGCCTGCAATGGCAGGCGCTGCGCATCAACCGGGTGAAAATCGACGGCGACGTGCGCTCTACTGACCAGATCCAGGGGCAGCTGGCGGTGCGCGTTGAGCAGCTGAAGCAGGACGCGCTGGAGGTCAGCCTGCTGACCCTGGACGCCAAGGGCAGCGAGAAGCAGCATCAGCTGCAGCTGAAGATTGACGGCAAGCCGGTCTCCGGCCAGCTGGCGCTGCAGGGCAGCTTCGATCGCCAGCAACAGCGCTGGCGCGGCAACCTGAACAACACTCGCTTCGATACCCCGGTCGGCGAATGGCGCCTGACGCGCGCTATCGCGCTGGACTACCTGAATACCGCGCAGAAAATCAGCGTCGGGCCGCACTGCTGGCAGAACCCGAACGCCGAGCTGTGCGTGCCGAAAACCATCGAGGCCGGCCAGAGCGGCCAGGCCAGCGTGGTGCTTAACCGCTTCGATCTGGCGATGATCAAACCTTTCCTCGGCCCGGAAACCGCGCTGAGCGGCGTATTTACCGGCCGGGCCGACGTCAGTTGGAAACCGGGCGGCGCGCTGCCGGAGGCCAAGGTGTCGCTGGCCGGCAACGGCGTGAAGGTGGTGCAGCAGGTGCAGGGCAACGCGTTGCCGATCGCCTTCGACACCCTGACCCTCAACGCCGGGCTCAACAACGGCCGCGCACAGGCGGACTGGCTGATCAAGCTGACCAACAACGGTCAGTTCGACGGCAAGATCCAGGTGACCGATCCGCAGGTGCGGCGCGCTATCAGCGGCAACGTCAACATCGCCAATATCTCGCTGGCGATGATCAACCCGGCGCTGATGCAGGGCGAAAAGGCGGCGGGCATGCTGAACGCCAACCTGCGCCTGGGCGGCAGCGCGGAGAAACCGCTGGTGTTCGGCCGGCTGGCGCTGGACAAGGTGGATATCGACGGCCACTGGATGCCGTTCGACATGACCGACGGCCGGCTGGCGATCAATTTCAACGGCATGACCTCGACGCTGGAAGGATTGGTCAGCACCACCCGCGGCCAGCTTAACCTGGCGGGCGACGCCGACTGGCGCGACATCAACGCCTGGCGCGCGCGCATCGCCGCCAAGGGCGACAAGCTGCGGGTGACGGTGCCGCCGATGATCCGCATCGACGTGTCGCCGGATCTGGTGTTTGAAGCCACGCCGCAGCTGTTCTCGCTCAACGGTTCGGTGGATATTCCCTGGGCGCGCATCACGGTGCAGGAACTGCCGGAAAGCGCGGTGGGCGTCTCTTCCGACGAGGTGATGCTGGATGACCAACTGAAGCCGATCCAGCCGAAGACGGCGGGGATCCCGATCAACAGCAACCTGATGATCCACGTCGGCGACGATGTGCGGCTGGACGCCTTTGGCCTGAAGGCCAGGCTGAAGGGCGACCTGAAGGTGGTGCAGGACAAGCAGGGGCTGGGGCTCAATGGCCAGATTGACATCCCTTCCGGCCGCTTCCATGCTTATGGTCAGGATCTGATCGTTCGCAAGGGGCAGCTGATGTTCTCCGGCCCGCCGGATCAGCCGCTGCTCAACATTGAGGCGATCCGTAACCCCGAATCGACCGAAGACGACGTGACCGCCGGGGTGCGCGTGACCGGCCTGGCGGATGCGCCCAAGCTTGAGGTGTTCTCGGATCCGGCCAAATCGCAGCAGGAAGCCTTGTCCTACCTGCTTCGCGGCCAGGGATTGAACAGCTCCGGCGCCGACGGCAACGCCATGACCTCAATGTTAATTGGCATGGGGGTTGCACAAAGTGGTCAACTTGTGGGTAAAATCGGCGAGGCGTTTGGCGTGAGTAATTTGGCCCTGGATACCCAGGGGGTTGGCGACAGCTCCCAGGTTGTCGTGAGCGGCTATGTTCTCCCAGGCTTACAAGTAAAATATGGGGTGGGCATTTTCGACTCGCTGGCCACGCTGACGTTGCGTTACCGCCTGATGCCTAAGTTGTATCTTGAAGCGGTGTCTGGTCTCGATCAGGCATTAGATTTGCTCTATCAGTTTGAGTTTTAGCGATGCGAATAATTGTCTACGGCAGTTTACGACGCAAACAGGGAAACAGCCATTGGATGACCAACGCCCAATGGCTCGGCGAGCATGAGCTCGAAGGCTATCAGATTTATAATCTGGGCCATTACCCGGCGGCGATCCCTGGAGAGGGCACGATACATTGCGAGGTGTATCGTATTAACTCATCGATTCTGGCAGAGCTGGACGAACTGAAAAGCAACACCAAGGACTATAAGCGCGAGCTGATTCAGACGCCTTATGGGAGTGCGTGGATCTACCTGTATAAACACAGCGTAGACGGTTACCCGCGGATCGACAGCGGTGATTGGCTGAAGCGTCTCGACGAAAAGTAATAAAAAAACACCGCTCACCGAGCGGTGTTTTTTCATCGGACGGCGGCAGGAATTACTTCTTGGCGGCGCGTTCGAAAGAGGCGATGATTTCCGCTTTAGCCGCGGCAGCGTCTGCCCAGCCTTCCACTTTCACCCATTTGCCTTTTTCCAGATCTTTATAGTGCTCGAAGAAGTGGGCGATCTGCGCTTTCAGCAGCTCCGGCAGGTCGTTCACATCTTTGATGTGATCGTATTCTTTGGTCAGCTTGCTGTGCGGAACGGCAACCAGCTTCGCATCTTCACCGGCTTCGTCGGTCATCTTCAGTACGCCAACCGGGCGGCAGCGGATCACGGAACCTGGCTGCAGCGGGTAAGGGGTCGGCACCAGCACGTCAACCGGATCACCGTCCAGAGACAGGGTGTGGTTGATGTAGCCGTAGTTGCACGGGTAGAACATCGCGGTGGACATGAAGCGGTCAACGAACAGCGCGCCGGTGTCCTTGTCGATTTCATATTTGATCGGATCGGCGTTGGCCGGGATTTCGATAACTACGTAGATGTCTTCCGGCAGGTCTTTGCCAGCGGGGACCAGGTTCAAGCTCATGTCGGTTTCCTTAATCTTCAAACCAGAAATGGAGTGGCGGCTATTATAGCGGACTCTTTTGCGATTTCCTGCCCTTTTCATCACCCGGAGCCCGGCCGGGGGCCATGGCGATAATTTCCAGATTAATCCACCGTCGGCGTGAAGTTTTCCCCGGGGATGCCGATAACTTCCGCAAATAATAATGAGCCGGCAAAGGCTGGCTCCGCGTTTTGCCTCCCCTACGTTGATCTCACTATTCTGAAGCCGGGAAGAACTCATGCTAAAAAAGATTACGGTGAAGGCCGGGCTTATCGCCTTGCTGAGCCTGATGACCATGCTGTTGATTATGGTCAGCGTTATCGGCGTAAACGCGATTAACGAAGGATCGCGCTCGCTACATACTCTGAACCAGATCCTCGGCGAAGAGCTGGGATCGCTGGCCAACAGTTCCAACCTGACGCTGCGCGCCAGGACCGCCGCCTCGCTGGCGGTGCGCCAGCGGGAAATCGGCCAGATTGAGGTGTCCGACGCGACCGTCAGCCGCATCTACGGCTATCTTGAGCAGTCGAAGCGCGAAATGGCGCGCTTCGTGGGCGTCGGCACCGTGACCGAACGCGGGCGCGTGCTGTCCGGCCGCCTGCAAAACAGCTATCGGGCCTATCTGGAACAGGGCGTGGCGCCGATGGCGGACGCCATCAAGGCCGGCAAGGTCGACGATTACTACCGGATCCAGGAAACCAAAATCTCCGCGCTGAGCATCGCCTTTGAAAAGGACCTCGGCGATTTCCGCAGCTTCGCCATGAAAATCGGCGAGCAGCGGGTGGATGAGGCGAAAAGCAACGCCAGCGCCAAGATTAGCCTGATCGTGGTGGCCGGCCTGCTCAGCGTGCTGCTGGCGGTGCTGGCCTGGTTTGCGCTGCGGATCATTATCCTGCGGCCGCTGGATGATTCCATCGCCCAGCTGGAACATATCGCCGGCGGCGACCTGACCCATCACATCAGCGGCGAAGGGGATACCGAAATGGGCCGCCTGGTGCGGGCGATGCAGCGCATGCAGCAGGCGCTGGCCGGTTCGGTCAGCAAGGTGCGCGACGCCAGCAGCCAAATCGATACCGGCTCGCGCGAGCTGGCCGCCGGCAACCTGCATCTGGCTCAGCGCACCGAAGAGTCGGCCGCGTCGCTGGAAGAGACCGCCGCCAGCATGGAGCAGCTGACCTCGACGGTGAAGATGAACGCCGAGAACTGCGAGCAGGCCAATCAGCTGGCGCTGAGCGTGTCCGACATCGCCAATCGGGGCAGCGACGTGGTGAGCCAGGTGATGAGCAAAATGCAGGCGATCACCGACAGCTCCAGGCGCATTGCCGATATCATCAGCGTGATGGACGGCATCGCCTTCCAGACCAACATTCTGGCGCTGAATGCGGCGGTAGAGGCGGCGCGCGCCGGCGAACAGGGGCGCGGCTTCGCGGTGGTGGCCGGAGAGGTGCGCAATCTGGCGCAGCGCAGCGCCCAGTCGGCCAAAGAAATCAAGGGGCTGATCGAGGCTTCGCAGAACCGGGTGCAGGAAGGCGAGCAGATGGCGGAATCGGCGGCGAAAACCATGAGCGGCATTACCGGTGAAGTGGGCCGGGTGACGGCGCTGATGCGCGAGATTTCGGCGGCGACCCGCGAGCAAAGCAGCGGCATCGAACAGGTGAATCTGGCGGTGGCGCAGATGGATCGGGTGGCGCAACAGAATGCGGCGCTGGTGGAAGAGTCGGCGGCGGCGACGCGTTCGCTGGAGGATCAGGCCCAGCTGCTGGCGCAGAGCATGGCGGCGTTCAAACTCTAAGCGAAAGAAGACGGGAGGGCGGTGGGCCGCCCTCCCGTACAGCGGCTTTACTCGTCCGGGTTCTCGGCGATAAAGCGCTCGGCGTCTTCGACCATCGAACGGGTGCCGACGAAGAATGGCGCGCGCTGGTGCAGTTTCACCGGGGTGATGTCCAGAATGCGGTTTTTACCGTCGCTGGCTTTGCCGCCGGCCTGCTCGGCCAGGAAGGCCATCGGGTTGCACTCATACAGCAGGCGCAGCTTGCCTTGCGGGTGGCTGGCGGTGCTTGGGTAGATGTAGATGCCGCCCTTCAGCAGGTTGCGGTGGAAGTCGGCAACCAAAGAACCGATGTAGCGCGAAGTATAAGGGCGCTGGGTCGCCTCATCCTGCTCCTGGCAATATTTGATGTATTTCTTCACGCCGCGAGGGAACTTGATGTAGTTGCCTTCGTTGATGGAATACATGTTGCCGGTTTCAGGGAAGCGAACTTTCTCGTGGGAGAGGCAGAACACGCCCAGAGAAGGGTCGTAAGTAAAGGCATGCACGCCATAACCGGTGGTGTACACCAGCATGGTGGATGAACCGTAAACCACGTAGCCCGCCGCCACCTGAGCGCTGCCCGGCTGCAGGAAGTCTTCTTCGGTCACCGGAGTGCCGACCGGGGTGATGCGACGATAGATCGAGAAAATCGTACCGACCGAGACGTTGACATCAATGTTGGACGAGCCGTCCAACGGATCCATCAGCACCACATACTTGGCATTTTCTGCACGTTCGCCGTCGAATATCACGATTTCATCTTCTTCTTCAGAAGCGATGCCCGCAACTTCACCGCGCGCTTTCAACGCCGCTTTCAGCTTTTCGTTAGCGTACAGGTCCAGTTTCATCTGAACTTCGCCCTGTACGTTGGAAACGCCGCTGGTCCCCAGAATATCAACCAGACCGGCCTTGTTGATATCGCGGTGGATGATTTTGGCGCCCAGTTTAATTGCAGAAAGTAACGCTGTCAGCTCGCCGGTGGCGTGAGAGAAGTCGTGCTGTTTCTCGACGATAAATTCGCCTAACGTTTTCATGACACAATCCCTGAATCTACGGATGGATAGCGGTCTGTTAACAAACCGCCAACGTTTTCGCGAGCAGTGTAGCCCAAAGCCACGCGCTATTCATAGGCAAATCCATTTCTTCTGGACGATTCTGAGCGTTAGAATAAGCTCTAAATCGAAGCACTCAGATGAGAAACCTAATGCGCATACATATTCTTGGGATCTGCGGCACCTTTATGGGCGGGCTGGCGGTGCTGGCTCGTTCACTGGGGCATGAAGTCACCGGTTCGGACGCCAATGTCTACCCGCCGATGAGCACGCTGTTGGAGAACCAGGGGATCGATCTTATTCAGGGCTATGATCCGGCCCAGCTGGATCCGGCGCCGGATCTGGTGATCATCGGCAACGCCATGACGCGCGGCAACCCGTGCGTGGAAGCGGTGCTGGAGCGGGGCATTCCTTACGTTTCCGGCCCGCAGTGGCTGCACGACTACGTGTTGCGCGATCGCTGGGTGCTGGCGGTTGCCGGCACCCACGGCAAAACCACCACCGCCGGCATGGCCACCTGGATCCTGGAAGCCTGCGGTTACCAGCCAGGCTTCGTCATCGGCGGCGTGCCGGGCAACTTCGACGTGTCCGCCCGCCTCGGCGGCAGCCCGTTCTTCGTGATCGAAGCCGATGAATATGACTGCGCGTTCTTCGACAAGCGTTCCAAGTTTGTCCACTACAGCCCGCGTACGCTGATCATGAACAACCTGGAGTTCGATCATGCCGATATCTTTGACGATCTGAAGGCGATCCAGAAACAGTTCCACCACCTGGTGCGTCTGGTGCCGGGCAAAGGCAAAATCATCTTGCCGGATAACGACAATCACCTGAAGCAGGTGATGGCGATGGGGTGCTGGAGCGAGCAGGAACAGGTCGGCGAAGAGGGCGCATGGCGCGCGCAAAAGCTGACGCCGGACGCCAGCCGCTATGCGGTGTTCCTCAACGGCGAGCAGGTCGGCGAGGTGAATTGGGCGCTGGTGGGCGAGCACAACATGCATAACGGGCTGATGGCCATCGCCGCCACCCGCCACGTGGGCGTGCATCCGGCCGACGCCTGCCGCGCGCTGGGCGACTTCATCAACGCCCGCCGCCGCCTGGAACTGCGCGGCGAAGCCAACGGCGTCACGGTGTACGACGATTTCGCCCACCACCCGACGGCGATCCTGGCTACCCTGGCCGCGCTGCGCGGCAAGGTGGGCGGCACGGCGCGCATTTTGGCGGTGCTGGAGCCGCGCTCCAACACCATGAAAATGGGCATCAGCAAAAATGATTTGGCGCCTTCGCTCGGCCGCGCCGACGAAGTGTTCCTGTTCCAGCCGCACCATATTCCCTGGCAGGTGGCGGAAGTGGCCGAAGCCTGCGTACAGCCGGCGCACTGGAGCGCCGATCTCGATGCGCTGGTGGAGATGATCGTGAAAACCGCGCAGCCGGGCGACCACATTCTGGTGATGAGCAACGGCGGCTTCGGCGGCATTCACGATCGCCTGCTGGAAGCGCTGGCGAAGAAGCAGGAGCCGAAAGTCACCTACTGATCGTCAGCGGGATCGCGTCATTTCAGCATAAGGGCCGCCGGCGGCCCTTTTTTGCGCCCATAAAAAAGCCCTCGCGAGCGAGGGCAACGGGGTTTCGTCGGATAGGACGACGATAGGGGCGCCGGAGAGTCGGCGTTTGCGTCAGAACTCGGCAGTGGCAGTGACGAGGGTAATCAGCTCTGCAAACGCGCTCCCCAGCGTTGTTATTTGTAGATCTCGGCGGTAGCGTGGTAGCTGCCTTCATTGCGCGCTTCGATCACGCGGTAGGCTGTGGCGCCCTGTTGGTCCGCTTTATCCGACAGCGCCTGGCGAATGTCGGAAGGCGCGCCGTCGATGCCGCTGACGGTGATGGTGCCGACGGATTGCAGATTGCCGACCTGATCGTTAGTGACCAGTTGGGCGGCCGAAGCGCCGAAAGACACGGCTGACAGCAGGCTGAGCGCGGCGATGGTGGTTTTCATGTTCATGGTATGGGTCCTTTGGCGATAACAGCCTGGAAGGGCTTGGTAGCGGTTTTTATTCTTGAAGACCGTTATCGGTGGTGCGAAATTCCAGAGATTTATTGCCCGTTTACGGGTAACGCCCGGTACTTATTTGTAAATTTCAGCGGTCGCGTGGAAGCTGCCTTCGTTGCGCGCTTCGATCACGCGGTACGCCGTGGCCCCTTTGGCGTCGGCTTTATCAGACAGCGCCTGGCGAATGTCCGAAGGTGCGGCGGCGACGCCGCTCACGGTAATCACGCCGGCCGGCTGCAGTTTTTCCGCCTGGGAGGCATCAACAGATTGTGCTGCAAATGCGCCGAAAGAAAGCATTGATAGAAGGCTCATGGCTGCAACGGTAGTTTTAGTATTCATCATCTCACCTCATCGTATTCTTTTATCAGTTCCAATGAACTGTGATTTACGTCACGGAAATGAGTATACATCTAGTAACTCGAAAAATTAATAGTTGGCTAACAGTTTCTAGTGAAACTTTAATCTGGCGATCCTTATTTTTAATAACCGGATGGAATAAAAAACGCTTATAAAACGATCTTTCGATGTTAAATTTATGTAATTTCAATAGGGTAAGTGCTTTTGACCAAAAGTGCGGAAGATCGCAGTCGCTAACGCTGGCGACATGGAAATGTCATTGAAATGTGTTGCAGATGGGCGAAAAGGCAGTATTAAACGTGGTAGGGCAGCGTGGAAAGGTAAAGGAAGGGTTAAATAAGCGCTAACGAAACGCGACCCTTGGCCGCATTTTGTTAGCGCCGCGCCTCACAGTTCTTGTTCGAACACACCCAGGATCGCTTCATGTAACTTCTGAGCGGTAAAGGTGCTGGAGGGGGTGACGAAAATGGTGTCGTCACCGGCAATGGTGCCGAGAATGCCTTCGGATTTACCCAGCGAATCCAGCAGGCGGGCAATCAGCTGCGCCGCGCCCGGGCTGGTGTGGATCACCACCACCGCGTCGTTGTGGTCGACGTCCAGCACCAGGTTCTTCAGCGGGCTGGTGGTGGTCGGCACGCCGAGTTCGGCCGGAAGGCAATACACCATTTCCATTTTGGCATTGCGCGTACGCACCGCGCCGAACTTGGTCAGCATGCGCGATACTTTGGACTGGTTAATGTTTTCGAAGCCTTCTTCTTGCAGCGCCAAAACGATCTCGCCTTGAGAACTGAATTTTTCTTCTTTCAATAACGCTTTAAACGCCTTGATCAGATCTTCCTGCTTTGCGGGATTACGCATTTTGCACCGTGGAATGTTGACAATAGAAGTGATGATTATGCATATAATTGAATTTTTATGCAATAAAGCCTGCCCAAATAAAATAATCGTGCCCGGGCGGCGAGGAAAGGACGGCATTTTAACAAAATCCGCCCCTCATGAATATGCCCTTTCAGCGACTGAAATCATGGCCCCCAGCGGTAAAGAAAATGTTATTAAAATGATGTTGTTCTGATGTTGCGTAAGGGTGTAATGTAACCGCCGGTTAACTTGCTCGTGAATAACCTCGCATTATTTTTGATTAGTGTGCGCTATGCCCTTCATGCGTAAGCGATTTAATCTAAAATGGGCGCGGCATCGGCCGGTTTATTGCCCCAGCTCGCAAACACATCGTTAAGAGATTGTTTTCAAAGGTGTAATAATTTAAGGTCCGTAACCAACACATTCACGGCGCTTTATATATTTAAGATAATAAAGGAGTATAGGATGAAAGTTGCAGTTCTCGGTGCTGCTGGCGGTATCGGCCAGGCCCTCGCCCTTCTACTCAAAACCCAGCTTCCTTCAGGTTCTGAACTCTCTCTCTACGACATTGCCCCTGTTACCCCTGGCGTTGCCGTCGACTTAAGCCACATCCCAACCGCAGTTAAAATCAAAGGCTTCAGTGGCGAAGACGCTACTCCTGCTCTGCACGGCGCCGACGTGGTGCTGATTTCCGCCGGCGTCGCGCGCAAGCCGGGCATGGACCGTTCCGACCTGTTCAACGTTAACGCCGGCATCGTGCGTAACCTGATCGAGCAAGTGGCGAAAACCTGCCCGAAAGCCTGCATCGGCATCATCACCAACCCGGTCAACACCACCGTCGCCATCGCGGCGGAAGTGCTGAAAAAAGCCGGCGTTTACGATAAAAACAAACTGTTCGGCGTGACCTCGCTGGATATCATCCGCTCCAACACCTTCGTGGCTGAGCTGAAAGGCAAGCAGCCGGAAGCGCTGAACGTGCCGGTCATCGGCGGCCACTCTGGCGTGACCATCCTGCCTCTGCTGTCGCAGATCCCGGGCGTGAGCTTCACCGAACAGGAAGTGGCCGATCTGACCAAGCGCATCCAGAATGCGGGCACCGAAGTGGTTGAAGCCAAAGCCGGCGGCGGGTCCGCGACCCTGTCCATGGGCCAGGCGGCTGCGCGTTTCGGCCTGTCTTTGGTGCGTGCGCTGCAGGGTGAGCAAGGCGTGGTTGAATGCGCCTACGTTGAAGGCGACGGCAAATACGCGCGCTTCTTCGCACAGCCGCTGGTGCTGGGCAAAAACGGCGTTGAAGAACGCAAAGACATCGGCACCCTGAGCGCCTTCGAGCAGAAAGCGCTGAATGAGATGCTGGACGTGCTGCACAAAGATATCGAGCTGGGCGAGAAGTTTATCAACAACTGATTGCCGCACAGCCTGTGCATGCAGAAGCCGCCGGACCTGGTTCCGGCGGTTTTTTTTGCTTTTTATTCATGCCTTCGGCTTGATGCGCGCCTTGCGATCCAGCAGGCGATCGCTGTGCGGATCATAATAACGGCTCGGCCAGATCTCCGAAGGATGAATGGCGAGCTCTTCGGCGATCAGCCACTCGCCTTTCGGCCAGGGGCGCGACAGCGCATTGGCCAGCGTTGACGAACTCAGCCCGGCGCGGCGCGATACCGCCGCCAGCGTCGTTCCCTTCTTGCGCAGTGCCGCGATGATATCCGCCGGATGCCAATCCTGATCCCTTGTATTCATGTTTACATTCCTTTTTTGATTAGCGAAAGTTCTGTTAGTGGTATAACTAACAGGTCAAGATTAATCGTTTGAACAACATGAAACGCTTATACGGAAATCAGGATACCACTAAATTTCCTAAAAAATATCTCAATGATTTCTAAAAAATGACTTTGCCCACTATTGCCCAGAGATAATGGCTATGAAAAATGAGTGGTTTGCCGCCAAGGAGCTTACAGGCATCGCAGGATTACCTTCCTCACCACAGGGAATAAATCTGATGGCCCGGCGCGAAGGATGGATCAGTCGCAGGCGCAAAGGCGTGCAGGGAAAAGCGTTGGAGTATCATATCAACAGCTTGCCGCACGGCGCCCGAAATCTGCTGTTGCTGAAAGAAGATGCGGCGGTGTACGAAGTGGAAAGACAGGATCCTTTGACGGTGTGGATTGAGTATTACTATCACCTGACGGAAAGCGAGCGCGAGAAAATGCTGTCGTTTTTGATGCGGGAAGGGATCGGCGGCCTGTTGGCGCGCATCACCGAAGAGAAGTAATCAGGCCCGCAGCGCGGGCCTGTAGGGGATAAGCGGAAATTCAAGTTTCTTAAAAATCGCGCTGCACCGCCAGATGGGCCAGGCCCTCCAGCGCGGTGCGGTGCGCGGACGCCGGCAGCGCCTGCAGCGCGGCGATCGCCTTGTCGGCTTCTTCCTCGGCGCGCTGACGGGTGTACGCCAAAGAACCGCATTGCTGCATGGCCTGCAGCACCGGCTCCAGCAGGTGGCGGCCGTTGCCTTGTTCAATCGCTGCGCGGATCATCGTTCTTTGCGCTTCGTCGCCATTGTGCATGGCGTGCAGCAGCGGCAGGGTGGGCTTCCCTTCATTCAGATCGTCACCGGTGTTCTTGCCCAGGGTGCTGCCGTCCGCGCTGTAATCGAGCAGATCGTCGATCAATTGGAAGGCGGTGCCGAGGTAACGGCCGTAATCCTGCAGCGCTTTTTCCTGCGCCTCGCTGGCGCCGGACAAAATCGCCGAAGATTGCGCAGCGGCTTCGAACAGGCGCGCGGTTTTGCTGTAGATCACCCTCATATAGCTTTCTTCGGTGATGTCGGGATCGTGCACGTTCATCAACTGCAGCACTTCGCCTTCGGCAATCACGTTGACCGCCTCGGACATCAGCGCCAGCACGCGCAGCGATTCCAGGCTGGTCATCATCTGGAAAGCTCGGGTATAGATAAAGTCGCCGACCAGCACGCTGGCGGCGTTGCCGAACGCGGCATTGGCGGTGGCTTTGCCGCGGCGCATATCGGATTCATCCACCACGTCGTCATGCAGCAGCGTGGCGGTATGAATGAATTCGATCAGCGCCGCAACGGTCACGTGCTTGTGGCCTTCATAGCCCAACGCCCGTGCAGCCAGCACGGCGATCATCGGTCGGATGCGTTTACCGCCACCGCTGATAATGTAATAGCCAAGCTGATTGATGAGTGTGACATCGGAGTTCAGCTGTTCGAGAATTGTTGCGTTCACGGCCGCCATATCTTGCGCGGTTAACTCGGTAATTTGCTCTAGGTTCATTGTATTTTTTTCAGCTGTGTTTCTCTTCACCGCGTTGAGATCGCTGCTCACATCGGTACATGGCGGTAACTGTCCCCCTGATTGTACTTGAAAAACGGTTCAGATAAACGCCACGAAAGAAACTGTGGTTTTTTTCTTCTTTTTTCTGCTTCTGGTCTTATTCTGCTCTTGTCATGCGTCGGTTTTTTGCGTAGAATTCGCGCCCTATTGTGAATATTTATAGCGCGCTCTGTACTAACACAGTTGAGCACGCGGAAAGCGGAGTTTTATATGTACGCGGTTTTCCAAAGTGGTGGTAAACAACACCGAGTAAGCGAAGGTCAGACCGTTCGCTTGGAAAAGCTGGACATCGCAACTGGTGAAGCGGTTGAGTTTGACCAGATTCTGATGATCGCTAATGGCGAAGATATCAAAATCGGCGTTCCTTTCGTCGATGGCGGTAAGATCAAAGCTGAAGTCGTTGCTCACGGTCGTGGCGAGAAAATTAAGATTGTTAAGTTTCGTCGTCGTAAGCACCACCGTAAGCAGCAGGGCCACCGTCAGTGGTTCACTGACGTTAAAATCACCGGCATCAGCGCTTAAGTTAGGAGAGCGGATTAATGGCACACAAAAAGGCTGGCGGCTCGACTCGTAACGGTCGCGATTCAGAAGCTAAACGTCTGGGCGTAAAACGCTTTGGCGGCGAAGCAGTACTGGCAGGCAGCATCATCGTTCGTCAGCGCGGCACCAAATTCCACGCTGGTACCAACGTGGGTTGCGGCAAAGACCACACTCTGTTTGCTTTGAAAGACGGTAAAGTCAAATTCGAAGTTAAAGGCCCGAGCAATCGTAAATTCATCAGCATCGAAGCTGAATAATTTTTCGAGCCTTACGAAATAGATGTAAGCCCCGCAATTCGTTGCGGGGCTTTTTACATTTATACCCGTCATACTTCAGACCGCAGGCATGTCAGCGCTGGCAAAGGTAATATGGACACGAAACAGCAGGTCGGTGTAGGCATTTCGCTGGCGTTAACCACGGCGGTTTGCTGGGGCGCATTGCCGATAGCGATGAAAGAAGTGCTGGCGGTGATGGAGCCGTTTACCATCGTCTGGTATCGCTTTACCATCGCCGCTATCGGCCTGGGGCTGATCCTGGCGGTGCGCGGCAGGCTGCCGCCGCTGAAGATGTTCCGCCAGCCGCGCTGGCTGCTGCTGCTGGCGATAGCCACCGCGGGTCTGTTGGGCAACTTTGTGTTCTTCAGCTCGTCGCTGCAGTATCTCAGCCCGACGGCGTCGCAGGTGATTGGCCAGCTGTCGCCGGTCGGCATGATGTTCGCCAGCGTGCTGATTTTAAAAGAACGGATGCGCATCACGCAGGTGATTGGCGCGCTGATGCTGATCTGCGGGCTGATGCTGTTTTTCAACGTCAGCCTGATCGAGATCTTCACCCGCCTGACGGATTACACCCTCGGGGTGCTGCTTGGCGTGTGCGCGGCGGCGGTCTGGGTCAGCTACGGCGTGGCGCAGAAGGTGTTGCTGCGTCGATTGGCCTCGCCGCAGATCCTGGTAATGTTGTACACTTTATGTGCAATCGCGTTATTCCCTCTGGCCCGGCCCGAGGTGATTTTCCAGCTCAGCGGTTGGCAGTTGGCTTGCCTGCTGTTCTGCGGCGCCAACACGCTGATTGGCTATGGCGCGCTGGCGGAGGCGATGGCGCGCTGGCAGGCGGCGCAGGTGAGTGCGTTAGTGACGCTGACACCGCTGTTTACCCTGCTGTTTTCAGATTTATTGGCGCTGGCCTGGCCACAGGCATTCGCTGCGCCGACCTTGAACGTCGTCGGTTATGTCGGCGCTTTTGTGGTGGTGGCGGGCGCCATGTTTTCCGCAATTGGTCACCGGTGGTGGCCGCGACGGGCAGAAACCAGCCTGGTTGCTCCTTTGAAGCAGCCCGGTGAATGATTTACGGAGACGGTAAATGAAGTTTGTAGATGAAGCAGCGATTTTGGTCGTTGCAGGTGACGGTGGTAATGGTTGCGTCAGCTTCCGCCGCGAAAAATATATCCCGAACGGCGGGCCGGACGGCGGCGACGGCGGCGACGGCGGCGACGTCTATCTGCTGGCGGACGAAAACCTCAACACGCTGATCGATTACCGCTTTGAGAAATCCTTCCGCGCCGAGCGTGGCCAAAACGGCCAGAGCCGCGACTGTACCGGCAAGCGCGGCAAAGACATCATCATCAAGGTGCCGGTCGGCACCCGCGTGAAGGATCAGGGCACCGGCGAGATCCTCGGTGACATGACCCGTCATGAGCAACAGCTGATGGTCGCCAAAGGCGGCTGGCACGGCCTGGGCAACACCCGCTTCAAGTCTTCGGTGAACCGTGCGCCGCGTCAAAAGACGCTGGGCACCGCCGGCGAAGCGCGCGATCTCCTGCTGGAGCTGCTGCTGCTGGCCGACGTGGGCATGCTGGGCCTGCCGAACGCCGGCAAGTCGACCTTTATCCGCGCGGTATCCGCCGCCAAGCCGAAGGTGGCCGACTACCCGTTCACCACGCTGGTGCCAAGCCTGGGCGTGGTGCGCATGGACCACGAGCAGAGCTTTGTGGTCGCCGACATTCCGGGGCTGATTGAAGGCGCTTCCGACGGCGCCGGGCTGGGTATCCGCTTCCTGAAGCACCTGGAGCGCTGCCGCGTGTTGCTGCACCTGGTGGACATCGCGCCGATCGACGAATCCGATCCGGTGGAAAACGCCAAAATCATCATCAACGAGCTGAACCAATACAGCGAAAATCTGGCGCAGAAGCCACGCTGGCTGGTTTTCAACAAGATTGATGTGATTGGCGAGGAAGAAGCCGCCGAACGCGCCAAGGCTATCGTAGAGGCCATGGGCTGGGAAGGTAAGTACTACATGATCTCCGCAGTCAATCGCGAAGGCGTCAACGCGCTGTGCTGGGACGTGATGAAATTCATCAACAGCCAGCCGAAAGCGATGGCGATCGAAGAAAGCGCGCCGGAGAAGGTCGAATTCATGTGGGACGACTACCACCGTGAGCAGATCGCGGAAGTGGAAGCCGAAGCGGAAGACGACTGGGATGACGACTGGGACGAAGATGACGACGAAGGCGTCGAAATCATCTACCAGAAATAATCCTCCCGACAGGGCTCAGCAACGCTGGGCCCTGTTTATTTCCAGGCCTTGTCAGGCAGCCAGCATTGCGCATTCAGCCCGCTGGTGTCCCGCCGGTTTTCCAGCGTCAAACGCCCCTGATGCAGCTGCACGATGCGGATGACGATGTTCAGCCCCAGCCCGCTGCCGCCATAGCGCTGGTCCATGCGGCGAAACGCCTGGGTGAGTTCCCCCACCATGTTTTCCTTAATTCCCGGCCCTTCGTCGATCACCTGCAGCAGGTGACCGTTATCCCGCGCGGCCAGCCGTACCTGGATGGCGCTGCCTTCCGGGCCGTAGCGGTGGGCATTTTCGACCAGATTGCGCAGCAGCAGGCGCAGCAGCACCGGATCGCCGTGCACCCGGGCCTCTGCCGGCAATTGCCAGCGCAGCGTCTGCCGGCGCTGGGCGACCAGCTCGTCAAGCTCTTCGCGCAGCGGCTGGATCACCTCGGCCACCCAGTCGAAATGCTGATAGTGGCCGCTGGCAAAGTCTTGCCCGGCGCGTGACAGCATCAGCAGCTGCTCGACGGTGTGCATCAGTTGGTCGATGCGGGCGATCAGCGCGCGGCTTTCCCCGACGCCCTGTTTTTCCATCAGCTCCAGGTGCAGCCGGATCCCGGCCAGCGGCGTGCGCAGCTCGTGGGCGGCGTCGGCGGTGAACAGCCGCTCCTGCCGGATGGTGTTGTCCAGGCGCGAGAACAGCTGGTTGAGCGCCGTGGTGACCGCCACCATTTCTCGGCTGTCGCTGCTGATTGGCAGAGGGGTGAGATTATCGGCGGAGCGTTTCTCCAGCCGTTGCTGCAGCTGGTTGAGCGGGCGAATAATCCAGCTGATGGCCCAAAAAGAGGCCAACAGCGTGACGATCATCATGATCAGCGAAGGGGCCAGCAACGAGGCGATGGCCTCGGCGATTTCGGTGTCGACGCGCTCGGTGCGCACCTTGGCGGACAAGGTTTCATCCACCAGGAAGCTGATTTGCTCCTGGCTTTCGTGCCACAACCAAAAGGCGCTGATAAGCTGAGTGACCAGCAGGATTAACGCCAGCATCAGCAACAGACGGCGGCGCATGCTGATCATGATGCCGGTTCCAGACGGTAGCCGATGCCGCGTACGGTGCGGATGCGGTCCTTGCCCAGTTTGCGGCGCAGGTTATGGATATGCACTTCCAGCGTATTGGAGCCCAAATCGTCCTGCCAGGTGTAGAGATCCTGCTGCAGCAGCTCGCGGTTGACCGTTTGCCCGGCGCGCATCATCAGCCGCGACAGAATGGCGAACTCTTTAGGCGTGACCTCCACCGGCTGCTGCTGCAGGTAAACCTGCTGGCTGGAGAGGTTGAGCTGCAGAGAGTCCACCTGCATCAGGTTGTCGCTGTGGCCCTGATAACGGCGTATCAGCGCCCGCACCCGCGCCTGCAGTTCGACCAGCGCGAAGGGTTTGACCAGATAGTCGTCGGCGCCGGCGTCCAGCCCGTCCACGCGGTCCGCCAGCGCATCGCGGGCGGTGAGGATCAGCACCGGCAGGTCAATCTGCTGCCGGCGCCACTGCCGCAGCAGGCTGGCGCCGTCCATATCCGGCAGGCCGAGATCGAGGATCACCATGCTGTACTGGCTGGTGACGAGCAGGCTGCCGGCCTCGGCCGCCGTGCCTGCGCAGTCGCAGGCATAACCGTCGCCGGTCAGCGCTAACGCCAGTCCCTGTTGCAGCAGCTCATCGTCTTCCACTATCAACAGCTTCATGGCGATCCTCAGTTGTTCTGATAAATGTCCCGGTACAGGCGGCTTTCGAAACGCACCAGCGGCGCGCGGCGCTGCCTTTGATCTTCCGGCGGCACGGCGTAGCCGGACAGGTATTGCACGAAGGCCATGCGCTGGCCGCTGGCGGTGGTGATGAAGCCCGCCAGGTTGTAGACGCCCTGCAGCGCGCCGGTCTTGGCCGACACCTTGCCGTCGACGCCGGCTTCGTGCAGGCCGCCGCGGTAGCGCAGGGTGCCGTCATAGCCGGACAGCGGCAACATCGAGATGAAGTTCAGCTCGTTGTCGTGCTGCGCTATGTACTGCAGCGCCTGCATCATGGTCGCCGGCGCCAGCAGGTTATGGCGCGACAGGCCGGAGCCGTCCACCACGATGCTGTTGCCCAGATCGACGCCGGCCTTCTGGCGCAGCACCTGACGCACCGCGTCGGCGCCCGCGCGCCAGGTGCCAGGCACGCCAAAGCGTTCGTGGCCGATGGTGCGGAATACGGTATCGGCAATCATGTTGTCCGATTTTTTCAGCATGATTTTCAGCAGGTCATGCAGCGGCGCGGACTGGGTCTGGGCGATCACCGTGCCGGTCAGACCTGGCTGCGTCTGGCGCTTCAGGTGGCCGTCGATCTGGATGCCGGCCTGCGTCAGCTCATCCTTCAGGATAGCACCTGCGTAGCTGGCGCCGTCCTGAATGGCGAAGGCCAGCGGCAACGGATCGCTGCGCTGGGTCAGGCAGCCGGTCAGGGTAAAGCGGTTCAGCTCGCCCGGCACTACGTCCAGCTCGCAGTATTGCGCGTCGGCGGAGCCTCGCGCCAGCGTGCGCACCTGGCTGAACATGTTGACCGGATAATAGGAGGCGACGCGGATAAACGCCATTTCGCCCGGGTTCGGCGCGCTGTACAGCGACACCGAGAAGCAGTTGCGATCGACAATCGCCGCCGCCGGCGGTGCGCTGAAGCACTGCGTCAGGTCGTTCCACGGCCAGCCGGGCGCCTTGTCGTGGCTGGCGAACACCGAGGTGTCGACCAGCACGTCGCCGGTGATCTGGCGCACGCCCTGTTTCTTCAGGGCCGCCACCATGTTGCGCAGGCTCTGGCGCTTGAAGGTCGGATCGCCGCCGAAGCGGGCGATCAGATTGCCGCGCAGCACGCCGTCGCTGATGTTGCCCTGGCTCTCCAGCGTGGTGGTGAAGCGGTAGTCCGGCCCGAGCTGCAGCAACGCCGCCAGCGCTGTCAGCACCTTTTGGGTACTGGCCGGCAATGCCATTTGCTGAGAGTGATAATCGATGGTCGGCGCGGTGGCGCCGATCTTCTGAACTACCAGGGCAAGGTTGGCCCCATCAGGCAAATATTGTGTGTAATCTTCAACCGGGGCCGCATTCGCATTCAGAACAAATGCGCAAGCCAATGCACTGACAATTCGTGAAAAACGCATAATCTCGGGATAACAGCTGGATAACGTGTCGTCATACTACGGTGCATTCAGGGAAAAAGTAAACGATGACCCTCAAGGAACTCTAGGCTAAAATACGTATCAAAATGCAAAATCGATCCTGACTTGGGCTCCGTTCCGAGTCAGGTTTCTTTTGTTTGTCGCCTGGAGGCGGGGGGCGATGAGCCAACCGTATTTTCATACGAATACGTCAGGATGACGGTTATTTGAACAGGAAAGATTTAGAGGTATTTACCATATGAAACAAATTCCGATGACCTTGTTTGGCGCTGAAAAACTGCGCGAAGAGCTTGAATATCTGAAGGGCGTACGCCGTCCCAAGATTATTGCCGACATCGCTGACGCCCGCGAGCACGGCGATTTGAAAGAAAACGCCGAGTACCATGCCGCGCGTGAGCAGCAGGGGTTCTGTGAAGGGCGTATCCAGGAAATTGAAGCCAAGCTGTCGAACGCGCAGGTGATCGATATCACCAAAATGCCTAATACCGGCCGCGTGATTTTCGGCGCTACCGTATCGGTGCTGAATCTGGATAGCGAAGAACAGGTGACCTACCGCATCGTTGGCGACGACGAAGCCGATTTCAAGAAAAATCTGATTTCGGTAAATTCACCGATGGCGCGCGGTCTGATCGGCAAAGAGCAGGACGACGTGGTGGTGATCAAAACGCCGGGCGGCGACGTGGATTACGAGATCCTGAAGGTCGACTACCTCTGATCGGTCAGAAATGCGCCAGTGTTTTGTAAAGAAAGGAAAAAGGCCGCGTGCGGCCTTTTATCTGAATCGGGTGCATGGCACCTTTTCGTTAACCTGACGTTTATTAACGCGGTAGACTGATCTTGCGCTCTTTAGACGGGCGGTAAAGAATAAGCGTACTGCCGATGACTTGCACGTTGCAGGCGCCCGTTTCACGCACGATAGCGTCGGCGATCAGGGTTTTGGTTTCGCGATCTTCAGCGGCGATTTTTACCTTGATCAGCTCATGATGCTCCAGAGCCTGTTCAATTTCAGCCAGCACCCCTTCGGTGAGACCGTTATTACCCAGCATGACAACCGGTTTTAACGGATGCGCCAGGCCTTTCAGGTGCTGTTTTTGTTTATTATTCAGATTCATTGTCTTTTTTACTTAAGTTGGGATTGAAAACGGTACATTCTACCGCCATCTCATGTGTATCACCAAATCGGTCTTCACCGGTGTGAGTCTACGTGAGCAGCGAACCTGACATAAGACTCTTTTTATGATAGTTGGAAAACGAGATGGCTAATAAAAAGCGTTCTGCTAGCTCCAGTCGCTGGTTGCAGGAACACTTTAGCGATAAATATGTGCAGCAGGCGCAGAAAAAGGGGCTGCGTTCCCGCGCCTGGTTTAAACTTGATGAAATACAGCAGAGTGACAAACTGTTCAAGCCGGGCATGACCGTAGTGGACCTGGGAGCAGCGCCGGGCGGCTGGTCGCAATACGTGGTCACCCAAATCGGCGGTACCGGTCGCATCATCGCCTGTGATATTTTGCCAATGGATCCTATCGTTGGCGTCGATTTCCTTCAGGGCGATTTTCGTGATGAACTGGTGCTTAAAGCGCTGTTGGAACGTGTAGGTGAGAGTAAGGTTCAGGTGGTCATGTCCGATATGGCCCCGAATATGAGTGGCACTCCGGCCGTCGATATTCCAAGATCGATGTATCTGGTGGAGTTAGCACTGGAGATGTGTCGTGATGTCCTCGCACCAGGCGGAAGTTTCCTGGTGAAGGTGTTCCAGGGAGATGGCTTTGACGAGTACCTACGGGAAATTCGCTCCCTGTTTACGAAGGTTAAGATTCGTAAGCCAGACGCTTCCCGCGCACGTTCGCGCGAAGTGTACATTGTAGCGACAGGGCGCAAGCTGTAGTACCCTAACGCTGTTTGTTAACACAGTTGTAATATGAGGTTAATCCCTTGAGTGACATGGCGAAAAACCTAATTCTCTGGTTAGTCATCGCGGTAGTGTTGATGTCTGTATTCCAGAGCTTTGGGCCCAGCGAGTCGAATGGCCGTAGGGTAGATTATTCTACCTTCATGTCCGAACTGACCCAGGACCAGGTTCGCGAAGCGCGAATTAACGGACGTGAGATTAACGTTACCAAGAAAGACAGTAACAAATACACGACCTACATCCCCGTCAACGATCCCAAGTTGCTGGATACGTTGTTAACGAAGAATGTGAAAGTTGTCGGCGAGCCGCCTGAAGAGCCGAGCCTGCTGGCCTCTATCTTTATTTCTTGGTTCCCGATGCTGTTGCTGATCGGGGTCTGGATCTTCTTTATGCGCCAGATGCAGGGCGGCGGCGGCAAGGGCGCGATGTCGTTCGGCAAGAGCAAGGCCCGCATGCTGACCGAAGATCAGATCAAGACCACTTTTGCCGACGTCGCCGGTTGTGACGAAGCGAAAGAAGAAGTGAGCGAACTGGTGGAATACCTGCGCGAACCGAGCCGTTTCCAGAAGCTGGGCGGCAAGATCCCTAAAGGCGTGCTGATGGTTGGCCCGCCGGGGACCGGTAAAACGCTGCTGGCGAAAGCGATCGCCGGCGAAGCGAAAGTGCCGTTCTTCACCATTTCCGGTTCCGACTTCGTAGAAATGTTTGTCGGTGTGGGCGCTTCCCGCGTGCGCGACATGTTCGAGCAGGCCAAGAAAGCCGCACCTTGCATCATCTTTATCGATGAAATCGACGCCGTCGGCCGCCAGCGTGGCGCCGGTCTGGGTGGCGGTCACGACGAACGCGAGCAGACGCTGAACCAGATGCTGGTCGAGATGGACGGTTTTGAAGGCAACGAAGGCATCATCGTCATCGCGGCAACCAACCGTCCGGACGTGCTTGACCCGGCGCTGCTGCGTCCGGGCCGTTTCGACCGTCAGGTGGTGGTCGGCCTGCCGGACGTGCGCGGCCGTGAGCAGATCCTGAAGGTGCACATGCGCCGCGTGCCGTTGGCGGCCGATATCGACGCCTCCGTCATTGCGCGCGGTACCCCGGGCTTCTCCGGTGCCGATCTGGCCAACCTGGTCAACGAAGCGGCGCTGTTCGCCGCCCGCGGCAACAAACGCGTGGTGTCGATGGTTGAGTTCGAAAAAGCCAAAGACAAGATCATGATGGGTGCGGAACGCCGCTCCATGGTGATGACCGAAGCGCAGAAAGAGTCGACCGCGTATCACGAGGCAGGCCACGCCATCATCGGCCGTCTGGTTCCTGAGCACGATCCGGTTCACAAGGTGACCATCATTCCTCGCGGCCGCGCGCTCGGCGTGACCTTCTTCCTGCCGGAAGGGGATGCGATCAGCGCCAGCCGTCAGAAGCTGGAGAGCCAAATCTCCACCCTGTACGGCGGTCGTCTGGCGGAAGAGATCATCTACGGTCCGGAAAAAGTCTCTACCGGCGCGTCGAACGACATTAAAGTGGCGACCTCCATCGCCCGCAACATGGTGACCCAATGGGGCTTCTCCGAGAAGCTGGGGCCGCTGCTGTATGCGGAAGAAGAGGGCGAAGTGTTCCTGGGCCGTTCCGTCGCCAAGGCGAAACACATGTCGGACGAAACCGCACGTATCATCGACCAGGAAGTGAAATCCCTGATCGAACGCAACTACGTGCGCGCTCGTGCGCTGCTGATGGAAAACATGGACATCCTGCACTCGATGAAGGATGCGCTGATGAAATATGAAACCATCGATGCACCGCAGATCGACGATCTGATGAACCGCAAAGACGTGCGTCCGCCGGCGGGTTGGGACGATGCGAACAAAGGCAACAGCTCCGACAACGGCGGTACCCCAAAAGCCCCGACGCCGGTAGATGAGCCGCGTACGCCGAACCCAGGCAATACCCTGTCTGAACAGCTCGACAAGTAAGTCTCGCTGTGCAATAACATCAAACCCCGGCATGCCGGGGTTTTTTATTGCCCGGCGGGCAGAACAGTAAGGTGGATAAAGCATGCAGTTAACCGTGCGCGACATGACGCTCAATCTTTCCCATCCGCAGGTGATGGGCATCCTCAACGTGACGCCGGATTCGTTTTCCGACGGCGGCCGTCACAACAGCCTCAATCAGGCGCTGCTGCACGCGCATGCGCTGATTTCGGCCGGTGCCACCATGATTGACGTGGGGGGCGAATCGACGCGGCCCGGGGCGGCGGAGGTCAGCGAGGAGGAAGAGATCGCACGGGTGGTGCCGGTGGTGGAGGCGTTGGCGCAGCGTTTCGAGGTGTTTATCTCGGTCGACACCTCGAAAGCCGGGGTGATCCGCGAATCGGCCCGGGCGGGCGCGCATTTGATCAACGATATTCGCTCGCTGCAGGAGCCCGGCGCGCTGGCCGCCGCCGCGGAAAGTGGCCTGCCGGTATGCCTGATGCACATGCAGGGGCAGCCGCGCACCATGCAGCAGGCTCCCCGCTACGATGATCTGATCGCCGACGTGAATGCCTTTTTTGAGCGCCACATCAAGCGCTGCAATGATGCAGGGATAACAAATCAGAAATTGCTGCTCGACCCAGGCTTCGGTTTCGGTAAAAATTTAGCGCACAACTATCAGCTTCTGGCCCGGTTGTCGGAATTTCATCGCTTCGGTCTGCCGCTGTTGGTGGGCATGTCGCGCAAGTCGATGATTGGACAACTGCTGAACGTGCCGCCTGACCAGAGGGTCATCGGTAGCGTGGCCTGCGCGGTGATCGCCGCGATGCAGGGCGCGCAGATTGTCAGAGTGCATGACGTTAAAGAAACCGTCGAGGCGATGCGTGTCGTCGAGGCAACACTTTCAGCTAAGGGACAGTAGAAACATGAGCGAGCGCAAATATTTTGGCACCGACGGCATTCGTGGCAAGGTCGGTGATAGCCCAATTACCCCGGACTTCGTGCTGAAGCTCGGCTGGGCGGCCGGCAAAGTGCTGGCGCGCCACGGCTCTCGTAAGATCATCATCGGCAAGGATACCCGCATCTCCGGTTATATGCTGGAGTCTGCGCTGGAAGCCGGCCTGGCGGCCGCGGGGCTGTCCGCCTCCTTCACCGGCCCGATGCCGACGCCGGCGGTGGCCTACCTGACGCGCACCTTCCGCGCCGAAGCCGGCATCGTCATCTCCGCTTCGCACAACCCGTTCTACGATAACGGCATCAAGTTCTTCTCGATCGACGGCGCCAAGCTGCCGGATCACGTGGAAGAGGCGATCGAAGCCGAGATGGAAAAGCCGCTGACCTGCGTGGAGTCCGCCGAACTGGGCAAGGCCAGCCGGATCATCGACGCCGCCGGCCGCTATATCGAATTCTGTAAAGGCACCTTCCCGAGCGAGCTGAGCCTGAAGGGGCTGAAAATCGTGGTCGACTGCGCCAACGGCGCCACCTATCACATCGCGCCGAGCGTGCTGCGCGAATTGGGCGCCACGGTGATCGCCATCGGCGTGGAGCCGGACGGCATGAACATCAACGAGAAATGCGGCGCCACCGACGTTCGCCAGCTGCAGGAGCGCGTGCTGCAGGAGAAGGCCCACGTCGGCCTGGCGTTCGACGGCGACGGCGACCGGGTGATGATGGTGGATCATCTGGGCAACAAGGTGGACGGCGACCAGATCCTGTATATCATCGCCCGCGAAGGCCTGCGTCAGGGGCAGCTGCGCGGCGGCGCCGTCGGCACGCTGATGAGCAACATGGGGCTGGAGCTGGCGCTGAAGCAGCTGGGCATTCCGTTCGCGCGCGCCAAAGTGGGCGACCGCTACGTGCTGGAGAAGCTGCAGGAGCTGGGGTGGCGCATCGGCGCGGAAAACTCCGGCCACGTGATCCTGCTGGACAAAACCACCACCGGCGACGGCATCGTGGCCGGGCTGCAGGTGCTGACCGCGATAGTGCGCAACCACATGAGCCTGCACGACCTGTGCAGCGGCATGAAGCTGCTGCCGCAGATCCTGGTCAACGTGCGCTTCGCCGGCGAACACAACCCGCTGGAATCTGACGAGGTGCGCAAAATCACCGAACAGGTCGAGGCGGAACTGGCCGGCCGCGGCCGGGTGTTGCTGCGCAAATCCGGCACCGAGCCATTGATCCGCGTGATGGTGGAAGGCGAGGACGAACAGCAGGTGACGGCGCTGGCGCACCGCATCGCCGACGCGGTGAAATCCGCCGGTTAAAACAGACGGTTATCCCACGGGTTCTGCCGGCCAGGGCCCGGAAAAACGATTGTTGGCGTTTTTTTCCGCAAACGCGCCGGCGGCAGCAAATTGCCCTTGCGCGCTCTGGCGGCTTTGGTTAGTATTCACACCCGCTTCAGTAGGCAGTTTGTAAAAAACGCCTGCTTTATTGGTGAGAAGCATTTGGCATGCGGTGAAGCCGCAAGGATACGGGTACTACTATGTACGAAGCTCTTCTGGTAATTTTCCTGCTGATCTCAATCGGGCTGGTAGCTCTGATTATGCTGCAGCAAGGTAAAGGCGCTGATATGGGAGCCTCTTTCGGAGCAGGTGCATCTGGCACATTGTTCGGTTCGAGTGGTTCCGGTAACTTTATGACCCGCATGACCGCTGTGTTGGCGACGTTGTTCTTCGTCATCAGCCTGATTCTGGGCAACCTCAGCAGCAACCAAAGCAAGAAAGGCAGCGAGTGGGAAAATCTGGGTCAGCCAGTAAAATCTGAGCAGACTACCGCGCCGGCGGCACCAGCCAAGCCGAGCAGCGATATCCCGCAGTAAGCCGCTAAGCAGCGACAGAGTTTGAAAACGGTGGTTGTGAACTCGAAGGATCAACGGCCGTTGGCAGTAAAAATCAGTACCGAGGTGGTGGAATTGGTAGACACGCTACCTTGAGGTGGTAGTGCCCTAACGGGCTTGTGGGTTCGAGTCCCATCCTCGGTACCAAATCCCAGAGATAACTTGCAATTTTGCGATTATCGGCGTAGTATTTGCCACGTTTTCGGACGCGGGGTGGAGCAGCCTGGTAGCTCGTCGGGCTCATAACCCGAAGGTCGTCGGTTCAAATCCGGCCCCCGCAACCACTTTCCTTTAAGTGTTTATTTTCAAATACACTTTTCGAATGAAATCCGCTTTTCTCGAACAACATTTGAAAATGACACTTGCTTGAAAGTTGCACCGAAGCCGCGTAGCGGCAAACAGGGTCCAGTTGCATAAAGCCCCGAATTTTCGGGGTTTTTTGTTATTTGGCAACAGAATCACTGGGCTATTAAGCCCTTTTTTTATGTCTTGGGGGTGGGCTTGTCCACATTAGAGCAAAAGTTAACAGAGATGCTTTCGGCACCGGTAGAAGCGTTGGGCTTTGAGCTTGTAGGCATCGAATTTATTCGTGCGCGCCAATCGACGCTCCGCATCTATATTGATAGTGAAAACGGCATCAACGTTGATGATTGTGCTGATGTCAGCCACCAGGTCAGCGCTGTATTGGACGTCGAAGAGCCAATCACGGTCGCTTACAACTTGGAAGTCTCCTCTCCTGGCCTTGATCGCCCGATGTTCACCGCAGAGCACTATACTCGTTTCCTCGGTGAAGAAGTCAGCCTGGTCCTGCGCATGGCGGTACAGAACCGCCGCAAGTGGCAGGGCATTATCAAGTCTGTCGACGGCGAGATGATCACGGTTACTGTGGAAGGGAAAGATGAAGTGTTCGCGCTGAGCAATATCCAGAAAGCGAACCTGGTACCCCACTTTTAAAGTTTGGATGAGGCAACTAGGATGAATAAAGAGATTCTGGCTGTTGTTGAAGCAGTTTCCAATGAAAAATCCCTTCCGCGTGAGAAGATTTTCGAGGCGTTGGAAACCGCATTAGCCACCGCAACCAAGAAAAAATACGAGCAGGAAATCGACGTACGCGTCAGCATCGATCGCAAAACCGGCGATTTCGATACCTTCCGCCGCTGGGTCGCCGTAGATGAAGTGACTCAGCCTACGCGTGAAATCACGCTGGAAGCGGCGCAGTATGAAGAGCCGGGCATCGAGCTGGGCGGCTACATCGAAGATCAGATCGAATCCGTGACCTTCGACCGTATCACCACCCAGACCGCCAAGCAGGTTATCGTGCAGAAAGTGCGCGAAGCCGAGCGCGCGATGGTGGTTGACGCTTTCCGTGAACACGAAGGCGAGATCGTCACCGGCGTGGTGAAAAAGGTTAACCGCGACAGCATCGCGCTGGATCTGGGCAGCAACGCGGAAGCGGTGATTGGCCGTGAAGACATGCTGCCGCGCGAAAACTTCCGTCCGGGCGACCGCATCCGCGGCGTGCTGTACGCCGTGCGTCCTGAAGCCCGCGGCGCGCAGCTGTTCGTCAGCCGCTCCAGCCCGGAAATGCTGAAAGAACTGTTCCGCATCGAAGTGCCGGAAATCGGCGAAGAAGTGATCGAAATTAAAGCGGCGGCCCGCGATCCCGGCTCCCGTGCGAAAATTGCAGTGAAAACCAACGACAAGCGCATCGACCCGGTCGGCGCCTGCGTAGGTATGCGCGGTGCGCGCGTTCAGGCCGTGTCGAGCGAGCTCGGCGGCGAACGCATCGACATCACCCTGTGGGATGACAACCCTGCGCAGTTCGTCATCAACGCCATGGCGCCGGCAGACGTCGCCTCGATCGTGGTTGATGAAGATAACTGCACCATGGATATCGCCGTTGAAGCCAGCAACCTGGCACAGGCGATCGGCCGTAATGGCCAAAACGTGCGTTTGGCTTCCCAGCTGTTGAAACAGCATCGTGATGATGACCGTTGGGAACTGAACGTGATGACGGCGGACGATCTGCAGGCCAAGCACCAGGCCGAGGCTCATGCCGCCATTGATACCTTCACCAAGTATCTTGATATCGACGAAGATTTCGCCACCGTACTGGTTGAAGAAGGCTTCTCCACTCTGGAAGAGCTGGCCTACGTGCCAATCAAAGAGCTGCTGGAAATCGACGGTCTGGATGAAGATACGGTTGAAGCGTTGCGCGATCGCGCCAAAGCTGCATTGACCACGCTGGCCCTGGCCCAAGAAGAGAGCCTGGGCGACCAAAAACCTGCTGACGATTTGCTCAACCTGCCGGGTCTTGAGCGCAGCATGGCCTTTAAACTGGCCGCGCGTGGGGTTTGTACGCTGGAAGATCTTGCCGAGCAGGGTGTTGACGATCTGGCTGATATTGAAGGGCTTAGCGACGAGCAAGCCGGCGAGCTGATCATGGCCGCACGTAATATCTGTTGGTTTGGCGACAACGCGTAATAAACTGTAGCAGGAAGGAACAGCATGACGACAGATGTAACCGTAAAATCGCTGGCAGCAGAGATTCAGACTCCGGTTGATCGCCTGGTACAGCAGTTTGCTGATGCAGGGATCAACAAGTCCGAGTCGGACTCTGTGACCCAGCAAGAAAAAGAAACATTGCTGGCGCACCTGAACCGTGAACACGGCAGTGCGCCGGGTAAACTCACTTTGCAGCGCAAAACGCGCAGCACCTTGAATATTCCGAGCACCGGCGGTAAAAGTAAATCGGTGCAAATCGAGGTCCGCAAGAAACGCACTTATGTAAATCGCGATACGCAGGAAGCCCAGCAGGCTGAAGCGGCAGAGCAGGCACAGCGTGAAGCGGAAGAGCAGGCACGGCGCGAAGCGGAAGAGCTAGCGAAACGCGAAGCAGAAGCGAAGCGCGCAGCCGAAGAGCAAGCCAAACGTGAGGCCGCGGAGATTGCTAAGCGTAATTCAGCGGAAAAAGAAAAAGTGACCAATCAACATACCGACGAAATGACCAAGCCAGCTCAGGCAGAAAAAGCACGCCGTGAAGCCGAAGCCGCTGAACTGAAACGTAAAGCGGAAGAGGAAGTGCGCCGTAAGGTTGAAGAGGAAGCCAAGCGCGTGGCGGAAGAAGCCCGCCGCATGGCCGAAGAGAACGGTGAGAAATGGGCCGAAGCTGAAGCAGCAAGCGCTGCGGTAGAAACCGCCGATTACCACGTGACCACCTCTCAGCACGCCCGTGCAGCCGAAGACGAAAACGACGCCAAGGTTGAAGGCGAGCGCCGCAGCCGCACCCGCGGCGGTAAAGCCACCAAGCAGAAAAAAGGCAACAAGCTTTCCGAGTCTAAAGCGGACCGTGAAGAAGCGCGCGCCGTTACCCGTGGCGGTAAAGGCAAGCGTAAGCCAAGCAGCCTGCAGCAGGGCTTCAACAAGCCGGCTCAGGTGGTTAACCGTGACGTTATTATCGGCGAAACCATCACCGTGGCCGAACTGGCCAACAAGATGGCGGTGAAAGGCTCTCAGGTCATCAAAGCGATGATGAAGCTGGGCGCAATGGCCACCATCAACCAGGTCATCGACCAGGAAACCGCACAGCTGGTTGCCGAAGAGATGGGCCACAAGGTTATCCTGCGTCGTGAGAACGAACTGGAAGAAGCGCTGATGAGCGATCGCGACACCGGTGCCGCCGCAGAGCCGCGCGCGCCGGTCGTGACCATCATGGGCCACGTTGACCACGGTAAAACCTCTCTGCTGGACTACATCCGCTCCACCAAGGTGGCGGCGGGCGAAGCCGGCGGCATTACCCAGCACATCGGCGCCTACCACGTAGAAACCGACAACGGCATGATCACCTTCCTGGATACCCCAGGCCACGCCGCCTTTACCTCCATGCGTGCCCGCGGTGCTCAGGCGACCGACATCGTGGTTCTGGTGGTGGCGGCGGACGACGGCGTGATGCCGCAAACCATCGAAGCTATCCAGCACGCGAAAGCGGCGCAGGTGCCATTGGTGGTTGCCGTTAACAAAATCGACAAGCCGGAAGCCGATCCGGACCGCGTTAAGCAGGAACTGTCTCAGTACGGCGTCATGCCGGAAGAGTGGGGCGGCGAAGCGCAGTTCGTTCACGTATCCGCGAAAGCCGGTACCGGTATCGACGAACTGCTGAACGCTATCCTGCTGCAGGCCGAAGTTCTCGAACTGAAAGCGGTGCGCAGCGGCATGGCCAGCGGCGTGGTGATCGAATCCTTCCTGGATAAGGGCCGTGGTCCGGTCGCTACCGTTCTGGTTCAGGAAGGTACGCTGAACAAGGGCGACATCGTGCTGTGCGGCTTCGAATACGGCCGCGTGCGTGCGATGCGTGACGAACTGGGTCGCGAAGTGACCTCCGCCGGTCCTTCTATCCCTGTGGAAATCCTGGGCCTGTCCAGCGTTCCCGCCGCGGGCGACGAAGCGACCGTGGTGCGTGACGAGAAGAAAGCGCGTGAAGTTGCGCTGTATCGTCAAGGCAAGTTCCGCGAAGTCAAACTGGCGCGTCAGCAGAAATCCAAGCTGGAAAACATGTTCGCCAACATGACCGACGGCGAAGTTTCCGAGCTGAACATCGTACTGAAGTCCGACGTACAGGGTTCTTGCGAAGCGATTTGCGATTCACTGCTGAAACTCTCCACCGACGAAGTGAAGGTGAAGATTGTGGGTTCCGGCGTAGGCGGCATCACCGAAACCGACGCCACCCTGGCGGCAGCGTCCAACGCCATCATCCTGGGCTTCAACGTCCGTGCCGACGCTTCTGCGCGCCGCGTGATTGAAGCGGAAAGCCTGGATCTGCGTTATTACTCCGTGATCTATAACCTGATCGACGAAGTGAAGCAGGCGATGAGCGGCATGCTGGCACCTGAGTACAAACAGCAGATTATCGGCCTGGCCGAAGTGCGCGACGTGTTCAAATCACCGAAGTTCGGCGCCATCGCAGGCTGTATGGTTACCGAAGGGACGATCAAACGTCACAACCCAATCCGCGTTCTGCGCGACAACGTGGTTATCTATGAAGGCGAGCTGGAATCCCTGCGTCGCTTCAAAGATGACGTCAACGAAGTTCGTAACGGCATGGAATGTGGTATCGGCGTCAAGAACTACAACGACGTGCGCGTCGGCGACATGATCGAAGTGTTCGAAATCATTGAGATTCAACGCACCATCGCTTAACGATTGCACATCTGCTTAAATCTGTTTACGGGGGGCCTTTGTGCCCCCCGATTTGTCTGGAGAATCCAAAATGGCAAAAGAATTCAGCCGCGGCCAACGCGTGGCGCAAGAGATGCAGAAAGAGATTGCGATCATTCTGCAGCGTGAAGTCAAAGATCCGCGCATCGGCATGGCCACCGTTTCCGGCGTCGAAGTGTCCCGCGACCTGGCGTACGCCAAGGTTTACGTCACCTTCCTGAACGTGCTGACCGAAAATCACGATCCGGATCTGGTGACCAACGGCATCAAAGCGCTGCAGGACGCCGCCGGCTATATCCGCACGCTGCTGGGCAAGGCCATGCGCCTGCGCGTGGTGCCTGAGCTGACCTTCGCCTACGACAACTCCCTGGTGGAGGGCATGCGCATGTCCAACCTGGTGACCAACGTCGTGAAGAACGACGCCGAGCGCCGTTCCGCATCAGGCGATGACGAGGAGGCTTAATGAGTCGCCCTCGTCGCCGCGGCCGTGATATCCACGGCGTACTGCTGTTGGACAAACCGCAGGGCCTGTCGTCCAACGACGCCCTGCAAAAAGTGAAGCGCCTGTATAACGCCAACCGCGCGGGCCATACCGGTGCGCTCGATCCGCTGGCGACCGGCATGCTGCCGATCTGCCTGGGCGAGGCAACCAAGTTCTCGCAGTTCCTGCTCGACTCCGACAAACGCTATCGGGTGATCGCCAGGCTGGGCCAGCGCACCGATACCTCGGACGCCGACGGCCAGATTGTGCAGGAGCGCCCGGTAAACTTCACCCAGGCGCAGCTCGATGCGGCGCTGGACAGCTTCCGCGGCGATATCCGGCAGGTGCCTTCGATGTACTCGGCGCTGAAGTATCAGGGCAAGAAGCTCTACGAGTATGCGCGCCAGGGCATCGAAGTGCCGCGTGAAGCGCGCAGCATCACCGTTTACGAACTGCAGTTCATCCGCTGGGAAGGGGACGAACTGGAGCTGGAAATTCACTGCTCGAAAGGCACCTACATCCGCACCATCACCGACGATCTCGGCGAGCTGTTGGGCTGCGGCGCGCATGTGATTTACCTGCGCCGTCTGCAGGTGGCGACCTATCCCATAGAGCGCATGGTGACGCTGGAGCAATTGAACGCGTTGCTGGAGCAGGCGCAAGCGCAGGAAACTGCGCCGGGCGAACTGCTCGATCCGCTGCTGATGCCGATGGACAGTCCGGTTGAGAATTATCCGGAAGTGAACCTGTTGCCGGTGGTGGCGGGTTACGTCAAGCAGGGGCAGCCGGTGCAGGTTGCCGGCGCGCCGGCCTCGGGTATGGTGCGCATCACCGAAGGCGAAGAGCGCAAATTCATCGGCGTAGGCGACATCGCCGACGACGGTCGCGTGGCGCCGCGCCGCCTGGTGGTCGAGCATTTCGACTGAGGGAAGGCACACGCGCTGCCTTGCGATCGCACTGCGCTGAGAGTAGAATGGCGCAGCTTATGCATTGGGTTGCTGAATTAGAGATCGGCGCCTGTTTTTATTATCTATAATCTGGAGTATTACAATGTCTCTAAGTGTTGAAGCTAAAGCTCAAATCGTAGCTGATTTCGGTCGTGGTACTAACGACAGCGGTTCTACCGAAGTTCAGGTTGCCCTGCTGACTGCGCAGATCAACCATCTGCAAGGCCACTTCTCCGAGCACAAAAAAGATCACCACAGCCGTCGTGGTCTGCTGCGTATGGTTTCTCAGCGTCGTAAGCTGCTGGACTACCTGAAGCGTAAAGATGTAGCACGTTACACCAGCCTGATCGAGCGTCTGGGTCTGCGTCGCTAATCTAGCAAGTTTCAGTGGAAAGGGGCCTATTTTGGCCCCTTTCTTCTAGGAAGCATAAGCAAATCAGGTTAATGTATTACTGATGTTTCCAAACAGGTTCTTCCGTTACAGAGGTTCGCGCGGCTAATGAGAGGCTTTGTCTCAGGCTTGAGATAAGGATTGTCATTAGTCGCGAGGATGTAGTGAGAAGGCAAATCGAGTCACTGGCGTGTCGAGTCGTCAATACGATTGCGCGCCGTTAATCAAGGATATAATTTTGCTGACACCGATCATTCGCAAATTCCAATATGGCCAGCACACCGTCACCATCGAGACCGGTATGATGGCGCGTCAGGCCACCGCCGCCGTTATGGTGAGCATGGACGACACCGCCGTTTTCGTTACCGTGGTTGGCCAGAAAAAAGCCAAACCGGGCCAGAGCTTCTTCCCGCTGACCGTTAACTACCAGGAGCGTACCTACGCTGCCGGCCGTATCCCGGGCAGTTTCTTCCGTCGTGAAGGCCGCCCGAGCGAAGGCGAAACCCTGACTTCCCGTCTGATCGACCGTCCGATCCGTCCTCTGTTCCCGGACAGCTTCCTGAACGAAGTTCAGGTGATCGCGACCGTGGTTTCCGTTAACCCGCAGGTTAACCCGGACATCGTTGCGATGATCGGCGCCTCTGCAGCCCTGAGCCTGTCCGGTATTCCGTTCAACGGCCCAATCGGCGCAGCGCGCGTAGGTTACATCAACGACCAGTACGTACTGAACCCAACCACCGACGAGCTGAAAACCAGCAGCCTGGACCTGGTGGTTGCCGGTACCGCCGGCGCGGTGCTGATGGTTGAATCCGAAGCCGACGTGCTGAGCGAAGATCAGATGCTGGGCGCCGTGGTGTTTGGCCACGAGCAGCAGCAGATCGTGATCGAGAACATCAACTCCCTGGTGGCCGAAGCCGGCAAACCTAAGTGGGACTGGCAGGCGCCTGCGGTCAACGAAGCGCTGCACGCGCGCGTGGCCGAGCTGGCCGAAGCTCGCCTGGGCGACGCTTATCACATCACCGAGAAACAAGAGCGTTACGCTCAGGTAGATGCGATCAAGGACAGCGTGGTCGAGACCTTGCTGGCGCAGGACGAAACGCTGGACGCGTCTGAAATTCAGGACATCCTGGGCAGCGTAGAGAAAAACGTGGTGCGTAGCCGCGTACTGCGCGGCGAGCCGCGCATCGACGGCCGCGAAAAAGACATGATCCGCGGCCTGGACGTGCGCACCGGCGTACTGCCGCGCACCCACGGTTCCGCACTGTTCACCCGCGGCGAAACTCAGGCGCTGGTGACCGCGACCCTGGGCACCGCGCGTGACGCGCAGAACCTGGACGAGCTGATGGGCGAAAAGACCGACAGCTTCCTGTTCCACTACAACTTCCCTCCGTACTCCGTGGGCGAAACCGGCATGGTCGGTTCACCTAAGCGTCGTGAAATCGGTCACGGTCGCCTGGCGAAACGCGGCGTATTGGCTATGATGCCTAAACCGGAAGATTTCCCGTACACGGTGCGCGTGGTTTCCGAAATCACCGAGTCCAACGGTTCTTCTTCCATGGCTTCGGTCTGCGGCGCCTCTCTGGCGCTGATGGACGCGGGCGTGCCAATCAAGGCCGCCGTTGCGGGTATCGCGATGGGCCTGGTGAAAGAAGACGACAACTTTGTGGTTCTGTCCGACATTCTGGGTGACGAAGATCACCTGGGCGACATGGACTTCAAAGTGGCCGGTAGCCGCGACGGTATCACCGCGCTGCAGATGGACATTAAAATTGAAGGCATCACCCGCGAAATCATGCAGGTGGCACTGAACCAGGCCAAGGGCGCGCGTCTGCACATCCTGGGCGTGATGGAACAGGCTATCAGCACCCCGCGCGGCGATATCTCTCAGTTCGCACCGCGCATTCACACTATCCGCATCAACCCGGATAAGATCAAAGACGTGATCGGTAAAGGCGGCTCGGTGATCCGTGCGCTGACCGAAGAGACTGGCACTACCATCGAGATCGAAGATGATGGTACAGTTAAAATCGCTGCGACCGACGGTGAGAAAGCGAAATTCGCTATCCGTCGTATCGAAGAGATCACTGCGGAGATCGAAGTTGGCCGCATTTACCAGGGTAAAGTGACCCGCATCGTTGATTTCGGCGCGTTCGTCGCTATCGGCGGGGGTAAAGAAGGCCTGGTGCACATCTCTCAAATCGCCGACAAGCGCGTTGAGAAAGTGACCGACTATCTGCAGATGGGTCAGGAAGTGCCGGTTAAGGTACTGGAAGTTGACCGTCAGGGCCGCGTGCGTCTGAGCATCAAAGAAGCGACGGCGCCGGAAGCGGGTTCGCCTGCGCCTGAAGCAGAATAACTGTATAGATAGTTTTACAGCTCCCCGCCATGGGGTTGGGAGCTGTTCGTATCGCGCGGGTAGGATGCTTGCGTATTAGCAAACGGATGGCAGGACGTTCATCCAATGTTTGTCTTCGGGAGTGGGAAATGAAGCCTTTCTTGCGCTGGTGTTACGTTGCGACAGCACTCATGCTGGCAGGATGCAGCAACCATGATTGGCGTAAAGACGAAGTTTTGGCGATCCCGTTGCAGCCTACGTTGCAGCAGGAAGTGATCCTGGCGCGCATGGAACAAATACTTGCCAGCCGGGCACTGACGGACGATGAGCGTGCGCAGCTTTTATATGAGCGCGGTGTGCTGTATGATAGCCTTGGGTTACGTGCACTGGCGCGCAATGATTTCTCGCAAGCGCTGGCGATACGTCCTGATATGCCGGAAGTTTTCAACTACCTGGGCATTTACTTAACGCAGGCAGGCAATTTTGATGCTGCCTATGAAGCGTTTGATTCTGTACTAGAGCTTGATCCAACTTACAATTACGCGCGTTTAAACCGGGGCATCGCACTGTACTATGGCGGCCGCTTCCCGTTGGCGCAGGATGATCTGCAGGCGTTTTATCAAGACGACCCAAACGATCCCTTCCGTTCGTTGTGGCTGTATCTTGTGGAGCGAGAAATCGATCCCAAGAAGGCTGACGTAGCGCTCAAGCAGCGTTATGACAAAGCGGACAGAGGGCAATGGGGATGGAATATTGTCGAATTCTACCTGGGCAACATTAGCGAGAAAACGCTGATGGAACGCCTCAAGGCAGATGCAACGGATAACACTTCGCTCGCTGAGCATCTCAGTGAAACTGACTTCTATTTAGGTAAACACTACCTGAGTCTGGGGACAAGGACACCGCTTCGGCGCTGTTCAAACTGACGGTTGCTAACAACGTACATAACTTCGTTGAGCACCGCTATGCATTGTTGGAATTGGCGCTTTTGGGCCAAGAGCAAGACGACCTATCGGAATCGGACCAGCAATAGCTGACGAACACCTCTACCCAATAGATTTCAAGTTGCGGCAAGGCGGCAATCGAACGAATCCCTGGGAGCTTAGTTCACTAAGTGACGAGGATGAGGGAGAGCAGCCAACGCAGCGGCAGCTTGGAAGATGAAGGGTAATCAGCCTGATCGACATTGGTTTTACAGCCAAAGTTATCGCCTTCACGGGCGAGGGCTTTTTTGTTCGTTTTATAATCTAATTTGAGCCGGTTCACACTTTTCAATGAAAATGACTGAAAATTTTCTCGACGAGTTATGTAGACTGGCTGCCATTATTAATGAGGCACGTGTACATGACTACTGAGTTTGAAACCTCTTTTGCTGACCTGGGGCTGTCTGCTCCAATCATTTCCGCCCTGACCGATCTGGGCTATGAAAAACCATCACCGATCCAGGCTGAGTGTATTCCTCACCTGTTGAACGGCCGCGACGTGCTGGGCATGGCACAGACCGGTAGTGGTAAAACCGCAGCGTTCTCGCTGCCGCTGCTGCATAACCTGCAGGCAGACCTGAAAGCGCCTCAGATCCTGGTGCTGGCGCCGACCCGCGAACTGGCGGTTCAGGTTGCCGAAGCAATGACCGATTTCTCCAAACACATGCATGGCGTAAACGTCGTGGCCCTGTACGGCGGCCAGCGTTATGACGTGCAGCTGCGCGCCCTGCGTCAGGGCCCGCAAATCGTGGTGGGTACCCCAGGCCGTCTGCTGGACCACCTGAAACGCGGCACCCTGAACCTCTCTAACCTGAGCGGCCTGGTGCTGGATGAAGCCGACGAAATGCTGCGCATGGGCTTTATCGAAGACGTAGAAACCATCATGGCTGAGATCCCGGCTGAACATCAGACCGCGCTGTTCTCCGCCACCATGCCGGAAGCGATCCGTCGCATTACCCGCCGCTTTATGAAAGAGCCGCAGGAAGTGCGCATCCAATCCAGCATCACCACCCGCCCAGACATCAGCCAGAGCTACTGGACTGCGCAAGGCATGCGCAAGAACGAAGCGCTGGTGCGTTTCCTGGAAGCGGAAGACTTTGACGCGGCGATCATCTTCGTGCGCACCAAAAACGCGACCCTGGAAGTGGCCGAAGCGCTGGAGCGCAGCGGTTACAGCAGCGCCGCGCTGAACGGCGACATGAACCAGGCGCTGCGTGAGCAGACTCTGGAGCGCCTGAAAGACGGTCGTCTGGACATCCTGATCGCCACCGACGTTGCGGCGCGTGGTCTGGACGTTGAGCGCATCAGCCTGGTTGTGAACTACGACATCCCGATGGATTCCGAGTCTTACGTTCACCGTATCGGCCGTACCGGCCGTGCCGGTCGTGCCGGCCGCGCGCTGCTGTTCGTGGAAAACCGCGAACGCCGCCTGCTGCGCAACATCGAACGCACCATGAAGCTGACCATTCCGGAAGTCGAGCTGCCAAACGCAGAGCTGCTGGGTCAGCGTCGTCTGGCCAAGTTCGCCGCGAAAGTACAGCAGCAGCTGGAAAGCAGCGATCTGGACATGTACCGTGCGCTGCTGGCTAAACTGCAGCCGGAAGAAGAGCTGGAAATGGAAACCCTGGCCGCAGCGCTGCTGAAAATGGCCCAGGGCGAACGCCCTCTGATCCTGCCGCCGGATCCGGTGTTCAAACCGCGTCAGCGCCGTGAGTTCAACGATCGTGACGATCGCGGCAACGACCGTCGTCGCGATGCGCGTCCAGACAGCCGTGACGGTGACCGCCCGCGTCGTGAACGTCGCGACGTCGGCGAAATGCAGCTGTACCGCATCGAAGTGGGCCGTGATGACGGCGTGGAAGTTCGTCATATCGTTGGCGCTATCGCTAACGAAGGCGACATCAGCAGCCGTTACATCGGTAACATCAAGCTGTTCGCTTCCCACTCCACCATCGAGCTGCCGAAAGGCATGCCGGGCGAGATCCTGAATCACTTCACTCGCACCCGCATCCTGAACAAGCCGATGAACATGCAACTGCTGGGCGATGCACAGCCGCACGAACGTCGTGAGCGTCGTGAAGGCGGCGCCGGCGAGCGCCGTGGCAACGGTCGTCCTTTCAACGGCGAACGCCGTGAAGGCGCAGGCGCTCCGCGTCGTTCTTTCGGTGAACGTCGCGAAGGCGGCAACGCCGGCGGCGAGCGCCGTGGCGGCAACTTCAATCGTGACGGCAAGCCGGCTCCGCGTCGTGATGACTCAGCGCCAGCGGCTCCACGTCGCCGTTTCGGTGATGCATAATCGCTGATTTGACCCTTCGCGGTCAGTCGCACTGAAAACCAGCCTTCGGGCTGGTTTTTTTATGCCTGAAATTTACCGTCAAACGACGTTGAATGGCGTATTATTCATAAGGTTTTTTCTTATGGATGATATGCACGGGAGATGCCATGAGTTGGCAGCAATTTAAATCTCAATACCTGGTGCGCTTTTGGGCACCGTTGCCGGCGGTGATCGCCGCCGGGATCCTCTCTACCTACTACTTCGGCATGACCGGCACCTTCTGGGCGGTGACCGGCGAATTCACCCGCTGGGGCGGCCACGTGTTGCAGTGGTTCGGCCTGCACCCCGAGCAGTGGGGGTATTTCAAGGTTATCGGTCTGGCAGGCACGCCGTTTGAGCGCATCGACGGCCGGATGATTATCGGCATGTTCGCCGGCTGCATCGCCGCCGCGCTGTGGGCCAACAACATCAAGCTGCGCCAGCCGCAGCATCGCATCCGCATCGTGCAGGCGCTGCTGGGCGGCATTATCGCCGGTTTTGGCGCCCGCCTGGCGATGGGCTGCAACCTGGCGGCCTTCTTCACCGGTATCCCGCAGTTCTCGCTGCACGCCTGGTTCTTCGCGCTGGCGACCGCCGCAGGCTCCTATTTTGGCGCCAAATTCACCCTGCTGCCGATGTTCCGCATTCCGGTCAGGCTGCAAAAGGTGAAGGCCGCCGCGCCGCTGACGCAAAAGCCGGCGCAGGCGCGCCGGCGCTTCCGTCTCGGCATGGCGATTTTCGCTCTGGCGGTGGCCTGGTCGCTGTGGACGCTGTTCGATGCGCCCAAGCTGGGCATCGCCATGCTGTTCGGCATCGGCTTTGGCCTGTTGATTGAGCGCGCGCAGATTTGTTTCACCTCGGCGTTCCGCGATTTGTGGATCACCGGCCGCACCCACATGGCGAAGGCGATCATCATCGGCATGGCGGTCAGCGCCGTCGGCATCTTCAGCTACGTGCAGCTCGGCGTCGCGCCGAAAATCATGTGGGCCGGGCCGAACGCGGTGCTGGGCGGCCTGCTGTTCGGTTTCGGCATCGTGCTGGCCGGCGGTTGCGAGACCGGCTGGATGTACCGGGCGGTAGAAGGCCAGGTGCATTACTGGTGGGTGGGGCTGGGCAACATCATCGGCGCCACGCTGCTGGCCTATTACTGGGACGATCTGGCCCCGGCGTTGGCCACCGATTATGACAAGGTCAACCTGCTGGACACCTTCGGCCCGATCGGCGGCCTGTTGGTGACCTACCTGCTGCTGGCGTTGGCCTTTGCCGCCATGCTGTGGTGGGAGAAACGCTTTTTCCGCGCCAAACCTGCGGCGCAGGTGGTCAATTTAAGGAGCATGCCATGAAAGCGACGGCGATAGTGCCGGATTACCGGCTGGATATGCTGGGCGAGCCCTGCCCATACCCGGCGGTGGCGACCCTGGAGGCGATGCCGCAGCTGAAGCCGGGCGAGATCCTCGAGGTGATCAGCGATTGCCCGCAGTCGATCAACAACATCCCGCTCGACGCGCGCAATCACGGCTACAAGGTGCTGGATATCCAGCAGGACGGCCCGACCATCCGCTACCTGATCCAGCGCTGAGCGCCGGGTTACTCTGCGCCGCCGGTCAACTGATGCAGGCGGCGCTCGCTCGGCTCATCCGCCGGCACATACACCAGCATGCGGTCGCCGTTGCGCGGCGCCGACCACCAGTTGTTCTGCCGCAGGTTCATCACCCCCACCGACGGATGGCGGAAGCGCTTGACGTTGTTGTCGATGCTGCGCACCTCGTGCCGCTCCCAGAGGGTGCGGAAATCCTCCGAGACCGCCAGATAGCGCGCCAGCTGTTGCTCCCAGAGCGGATCGCCCAAATGCTCGGCCATCTGCGCGCGGAACAGCGCCACCATTTTCGGCATCACTTCGTCCCAGTCCAATTGGCTGGCGCGCCACTGCTCGTGGGTAAACGCCAGATAGATGCAGTTGCGATCCTCCGGCGGCAGCTCGGCCAGATCGACGCCCATCAGCAGGCAATAGGCTCGGTTGAAGCCCAGAATATCGAAGCGGGCGTTGGAGATAATCGCCGGCAGCGGATCGAGCTGGTCGAGAATTTTTTGCCCGTATATCGACAGCTGCTCGCAGCCCTCGTTTTGCGGCGTCGCCGGCAGGCTTTGCCCCGCCAGCCGGAACAGGTGGTGAGTCTCCGCTTCGTTGCACTGCAGCGCATTGGCGATGGCGGTCAGGGTTTTCGGCGAGGCCTGGATCGGCCGCCCCTGTTCCAGCCAGGTGTACCAGGTGATGCCGACGTCGGCCAGTTGCGCCACTTCTTCACGGCGCAGGCCGGGCGTGCGGCGCTGGCGCATGCGCGGCAGGCCGAGCCGATTGGGGTCCAGGCTCTCGCGGCGCGTGCGCAGAAAAGCGCCCAGCAGCTTGCGGTTGTCGGCGTGAGCGGTGGCGGAAAGGCGGGTAGTTACGGGCATAAACAGTTTACTCCTGCAACGAGACCGGTAGTTTTTATACCATGATAACCAAGAACTGGTACCCGTTTGATTTAAGGGTGATGCTAATCACATTCCTGGGTTAACACAATGGTTGAACACGATGAACATGGCATCACCTGCGGCCTCTTTGGGCCGCGCGGGGCTGATTATCTTACTGGCCGGGCAGTTGCTGCCGATGATCGATTTTTCCATCGTCAACGTCGGCCTGGACTCGATGGCGCAATCGCTGGGCGCCAGCCCGGCGCAGCTGGAGCTGATCGTGGCGGTGTACGGCGTGGCCTTCGCCGTCTGCCTGGCGATGGGCGGCCGGCTGGGGGATAACCTGGGGCGCCGCCGCCTGTTCCTGTGGGGCGTGCGGCTGTTCGCCATCGCCTCGCTGATGTGCGGGCTGGCGAACTCGGTCTGGCTGCTGCTGGTGGCGCGGGTGCTGCAGGGGGCAGGGGCGGCGCTGATAGTGCCGCAAATTCTCGCCACCATTCACGTTTGCCTGCGCGGCCGCGAGCACGCCCGGGCGCTGGGGCTGTACGGCGCCATCGGCGGGCTGGCGTTTATCGTCGGTCAGGTGCTGGGCGGCTTGCTGATTTCCCTCAACGTGGCGGGTTCCGGTTGGCGCAGCGTGTTTCTGATCAACATTCCCATCTGCCTGCTGGTGCTGGCCTGCGCGCATCGTTGGGTGCCGGACACCCGCGGCGAAAAACCGGTGAGCGTCGATCTGCCCGGCACGCTGCTGCTGGGGCTGACCATCGCCTGCCTGCTGTTCCCGCTGGCGCTGGGGCCGGTGTGGCATTGGCCATGGCCGTGCCTGGCGTTGCTGGCCGCCAGCCTGCCCCTGCTGGCATGGCTGTGGCGGGTGGAGCGGCGGCAGGAGCGGCGAAATAACTTCCCGCTATTGCCGCCGGCGTTGCTGCGGCTGGCCAGCGTGCGTTTCGGGCTGACCATCGCCATTTTGTTCTTCGCCTGCTGGAGCGGTTTCATGTTCGTGATGGCGTTGACGCTGCAGGCCGGGGCCGGGTTGAGCTCGTTCCAGTCGGGCAATGCGTTTATCGCGTTGGGGGTGGCCTATTTCGCCTCGTCGCTGCTGAGCAGCACGGTGGTCGAGCATTTCGGCAAGGTGCGTACCCTGATGTTCGGCTGCCTGATCCAGATGGCGGGCCTGCTGGCGCTGATGCTGACCCTGCGGTTGGTGTGGCCGCAGCCGGGGATCTTCAACCTGATCCCGGCGACGCTGCTGATCGGCTTCGGCCAGGCGTTTATCGTCAGCAGCTTCTTCCGCATCGGTTTGTCCGACGTGCCGCCCGAACACGCGGGTTCCGGCAGCGCCATGCTGGCCACCGTGCAGCAAACTGCACTCGGTCTGGGGCCGATTCTGTTGGGCACGGTGCTGGTGCAGGTGCTGCATGTGACGCAGGGAAATTATCTGAGCGCGTTGCTGACGGCGGTGGCGGTAGAGTTGGTGCTGATGCTGGCGTTGCTGTCGCGCACGCTGCTGGTGCTGCGCGCCGATCGGCGGCAGGCGGCGCTGAAGCAGCCCTGCCGTTCGTGAAGCAAGGTGGGGGAGGTGCGCTCCCCCACCGGCTTAACCTCGCAGTAAATCCCCTTTTACCCCGGCGACAATCTCGAACGAGCGCAGCCGCGCCTGATGATCGAAGATCTGGCCGTTGACCATGATCTCGTCGGCCCCGGTTTCGCGCAGCAGCGCCTGCAGCCCGTGGCGCACGGTATTTTCGTCGCCGACGATCGACATCCGCAGCGCCTGTTCCACGCCATACTGCTCCCCGGCGGTCCACAGCGCGTGGATGTTGTCCACCGGCGGCGGCAGCGGGCCGGGCGAGCCGCGGCGCAGGTTGATGAACTGCTGCTGCATCGAGCTGAACAGGAAACGCGCATTGTTGTCGCTGTCGGCGGCCACCACGTTGACGCACACCATGGCGTGCGGCTGCGCGCACTGTTGGGACGGCTTGAAGTTTTCGCGGTACAGCTGCAGCGCCTGGAACAGCATGTCCGGCGCAAAGTGCGAGGCGAAGGCGAACGGCAGGCCAAGCTGTGCCGCCAGCTGCGCGCTGTACAGGCTGGAGCCCAGCAGCCAGATTGGCACGTGCAGCCCCTGGCCCGGCACCGCCTGCACCGGCTGGCCGGGCTGCGCATCGCAGAAATAATTTTGCAGTTCCTGTACGTCGCGCGGGAAGTTATCCACCTCGCCGGACAGGTGGCGGCGCAGCGCCATCATGGTGCGCTGATCGGTGCCCGGCGCACGGCCCAGCCCCAGATCGATGCGGCCGGGGTACAGCGATTCCAGCGTGCCGAACTGTTCGGCGATCACCAGCGGCGCATGGTTGGGCAGCATCACGCCGCCGGAGCCGAGGCGGATGCTCTGGGTGCCGGCGGCCAGGTAGCCCAGCAGCACCGAGGTGGCGGCGCTGCCGATGCCGGTCATGTTGTGGTGCTCCGCCAGCCAGTAACGCTGGTAGCCCCATGTTTCGGCGTGCTGCGCCAGGTTCAGCGAGCAGTGAAAGGCGTCGCGCGCTTTGGCCCCTTGCGGGATGGGGGACAGGTCCAGTACCGACAGCGGTACGGCAGTTTTTTCGGTCATAACATCGTCCATCAGAGGGTTGATCGCTTAAAGGGCGATTGCAGGCGTCTGCAAACTACAAAGCTAAAAATAGATGCTTTTTAGTGTTAAAAGCATAATCCAATTTATAGTTATAAAAGAGGATATATGTGCTTGTGATATCCTTATGAGAATAATGGTTTTTTAGGAGCAAACCGAGATATGGACATGATGACCCCCGCCTGCCGCTTACCCTTCCGGGAGCCGACATAATGAAAAAAAAGACGCTGTTTACCCTGTTGTTGATGGTGGTAGCCATCGCCCTGGCGGTGCTGTTCCGCGCGCATAATCAGGATTTGCTGCTGCAGGGCGAAGTCGATGCGCCCGAGGTGATCGTGGCCTCCAAGGCCAAGGGACGCGTGGTCGAACGCCTGATAGAGCGCGGCGACGACGTGAAAAACGGGCAATTGATGATCCAGCTCGACAGCCCGGAGCTGATGGCGCAGCTGCGTTCCGCGCAGGCGTCGCGCGACGAGGCCAAGGCGCAGCTCGATCAGTCGTTGCACGGCACCCGTGAGGAAAGCATTCGCAACCTGCGCGCCAATCTGGCGCAGGCCGAGGCGCAATACCGCAATGCGCAGAACGATTACAACCGCAATCTGAGCGTGGCCGGCAAAGGCTATATCTCGAAGTCCGAGCTGGACAGTTCGCGCCGGGCGCGCGATACCGCCTTCCAGCAGGTGCAGGCGGCCAAGGCCAACCTGGATGAAGGCGTCAACGGCGATCGCGTCGAGCTGCGGCAGCAATACGCGGCGGCGCTGCGCGCGGCGGAAGAAAATCTGCTGCAGGTCAAAGCCCAGACCGACGATCTGCAGGTCAAGGCGCCGGTCGACGGCGAAGTGGGGCCGATCCCGGCCGAAGTGGGGGAGTTGCTGAACGCCGGCAGCCCGCTGCTGACGCTGATCCGCGTGCCGGACGCCTACTTCGTGTTCAACCTGCGTGAAGACATCCTGGCCCACGTGCGCAAGGGCGACAAGGTCAAGCTGCGGGTGCCGGCGTTGAAAGACAAAACGATCGAAACCGAGGTGCGTTACATCGCGCCGCTGGGGGATTACGCCACCAAACGCGCCACCCGCGCCACCGGCGACTTCGATCTGAAAACCTTTGAGGTTCGCCTGTATCCGTCACAGCCGGTGGACGGCCTGCGTCCGGGGATGAGCAGCTTATGGCAATGGAAAGAGTAAGGGCCGGCTGGCGCTGCTTCAGCCACGCGTTTGACAACGAGTGCCGCGTCGCCTTCCGCAGCCCGGTGGTTCACTGGCTGAGCTGGATCTTTCCGCTGATGTTGTTCGGGCTGATCAGCAGCAACTTTTCCGAAGGGACGCTGCTCGATCTGCCGGTATCGGTGGTCGACAGCGATCACAGCCCGTTGTCCAAATCGCTGACGCGCCGCCTGGACGCCGGGTCGCATGCCCACGTCGAGGCCTACGGCGGCGGGTTGCAAGAGTCGTTGCACCGCCTGCGCAGCGCGCAGGACTACGCGCTGCTGTACGTTCCGCCGGATTTCGAGGCCAATGCGCTGGCGGGCAAGCAGCCGAGCGTGGTGATGTACTACAACGCGTTGTTCTACGGCGCCGGGCTGTACTCCACCCAGGATTTCAGCGGCCTGATGACCGAGATCAACGCCGGCTATCGCAGCATCATCGCCGGTGAGATGGGCAAGACGCTGCCGCCGTTGGCGGACGTGACGCTGTCTTACGGCAGCCTGTTCAACGCCAGCGGCAGCTATATCTATTACCAGCAGTTCGCCGCCACCATTCACCTGCTGCAGCTGTTCGTGGTGACCTGCATGATCTACGTGCTGGCGCGCAGCAAGTCGCTGCTGAAGGCCAGGCCCTTCAGCCTGGCGCTGCTCGGCAAGCTGGCGCCCTACACCCTGTGCTTCACCAGCCTGCTGATGATCGAGATCGCCGCGCTGGTGGGCATTTTCGACGCCAGGGTAAGCGGCAACCCGCTGTTTATGCTGATGATCGGTTTTTTCTACGTGATGGCGGCGCAGAGCATCGGCCTGCTGCTGTTTACCTTTACCGGCAGCATCATCACCGCCTACAGCCTGATCGGCATCCTGGTGAGCATCGCGATGACCTTTTCCGGCATGGCGGTGCCCGAGCTGTCGATGCCGCTGCCGGCGCGCATCATTTCCAACATCGAACCGTTGACCCATGCGCTGTATGCCATGTTCGACGTGTTCCTGCGGCAGGTGCCGGCCAGCGCCATCTTCAGCGTTTGCGCGCTGTTGGCGGTTTATCCGCTGGTGACCGCGCTGCTGGTGCGTAAACGGCTGCTGGTGCGGCTGCTGAAAGAAGGGGGCGCGGGATGAAGCTCTATTGGCAAACCTTCGTACGGGTGCTGCTCGGCATGCTGGAGCGGCCGATGTGGCTGATGTTGATCCTCTCGCTGTGCATCATGAGCCTGGTGTACGCCAACCGCACGGTGTGGGATCTGCCGGTGGGGGTGGTCGATCAGGACCACAGCACCGCCAGCCGCCAGCTGATCCGTCAACTGGACGCCACCTCCAAGATCGCCATTGAAACCTATGACAGCCTGGAGCAGGCGCAGCGCGATCTCGGCTGGCGCAAGCTGTTCGCGGTGATCATCATGCCGGTGGATCTGGAGAAGAAGATCCTGAGCGGGCAGAATATCGTGGTGCCGGTGTACGGCGACGCCACCAACCGGCTGGCCAACGGCCAGATCCAGCAGGACGTGGTGGCGGCCTACCAGCAATTGCTGGGCGAGTACAACAACGGGCTGCTGTTGCGCAGCGGTTTCAGCGAACGGCAGGCGCAGGTGATACTGACGCCGATACGGGGGCAGACGCTGGACGTGTTCAACCCCGGCATCAGCTTTGCGGCGATCGTTTTCCCCGGCCTGCTGGTGATGCTGTTGCAGCACTCGCTGTTGATTGCCTGTATCCGCGTCAGCATCGCCATGAAAAACCTGCCCGGCGGCAAAGCGCCGTTCGCGGCGCACCTGGGCGGATTGACGGCGCTGCTGCCGATCTGGCTGTTTCTGTCGATCGTGCTGTTCGTGCTGTGGCCCTGGGTGCTGGGCTACCGGCAAACGGCGGGCATAGCGGAAATCCTGCTGCTGACCTTCCCGTTCCTGCTGGCGGTGCTGGGGCTGGGCAAGCTGGTGACCGAGTGCCTGCGCAGCGTCGAGATGATCTACCTGACGCTGGCGTTTATCACCACCCCGATCTTCTATCTGTCGGGCACCATCTGGCCGCTGCAGGCGATGCCGGGCTGGGTGCGCACCATCTCTTACAGCATTCCCTCCACCTGGGCCACCAAGGCGGTCGCCGGGGTGAACCAGATGGGGCTGTCGCTGAACGAGGTGTGGGGCGACGTGGTGATGCTGCTGGTGCTGGGGATCATTTACACCCTGCTGGGCTTCGGCGTCGGCTTTATACGCAACAGCGTGGCGCTGCGCAGCATGTTCCGCAAACGGCGGCACGTTTGAAATGTTCTATTAGAAATGCTAACGTAATTGTGGCAGTCGGCTGTGGTGATTTTTACCCAGCCTGACTGGATTTTTCCCTGGTGTTGGCTAATTTGGCTACCTGACCGCATAGGTCGGGTTTTTATTATACTGATAAGTATTGTCATAGTTTTTAGCCTCAAATTTATATTTTTTACTTATGTTTTACCTGCGATTAGGGGCATGTTGTCGCCATAAGGGATGCATCTGACCGCGATGGAGCCTTCATGTTTTCTGTTTTCAATGAGAATCAGACAATCACGGAAAAGCTGCGGGACTATATCGACGGAAAAATTTCTTCGCTCGGTAGTCCTGAGTACGCCTACACGGTCATCAGTAAAAAAAATCCATCAAATGTACTTATTATTTCCAGCTATCCAGATGAATGGGTCAATCTCTACCGAGCCAACAACTTTCAGCTTACCGATCCGGTGATTTTAACCGCATTCAAACGTACCTCGCCGTTTTCCTGGGACGAAAACATCACCCTGATGTCTAATTTGAAGCTCACCCGAATATTTTCGTTGTCGAAACAATATAACATTATCAATGGCTTCACCTTTGTGTTGCACGACCAGATGAACAATCTGGCATTGTTGTCCGTTATTATCGACAGCAAGGAGCAGAGTGAGTTGGCGGCGCGTCTTTCGTCTGAAGGAGGGTGTCTGCAAATGTGGTTAATAGATATTAATGAGCAGATGTATCGTCTGACCGAACCCGTCTTATACGGCAAGTTCGGCAAGCAAAAACCTCCAGCGGAAATCGACGACAAGGGCATGTTTACCGCCCGTGAGAATGAAGTGCTGTATTGGGCAAGCATGGGGAAAACCTATGCTGAGGTGGCTCTCATCGTGGGTATTTCCGTGAGCACGGTGAAGTTCCACATGGGCAACATTGTCACCAAATTGGGGGTCAGCAACGCCCGTCAGGCTGTGCGACTAGGCGTTGAGTTGGGGTTGATCACACCGGCAACGACATTGGCCAAGTGATAACCGATGATGCAGGGCAGTTAAGTTCGGTAATGACTCCCTCTGCCATTCGCGTTTGTTCCGCCTGTTCCGTCGGCAAATACACCAGATAGATACGTTCCCGCTCGCTGAGAAAAGCCTCCTTAAGCTGCTTGATTTGCCATCCCGACCTTTTAAGGATGGTCAGCATGGCTCGGCTCACGATGGTATGAATTCCGTTACGCCGATGGTGGCGTGCCCAATTGATCATGGCGAGAAACAGTACCTGGCTGATCGGGTAACGCCCACCCAACAGGTGACGCGCACGTGCCTTGTCGACGAAAAAACGGCTGGACTCAATGCCGGCGTGAGGAAGAGGCACCGAATCAAAACAGGTGCGGAACGTGTGGGTGATCATATTGGGTTGATCCAGACCCGTAAAACGGACGCTGCAGATCAGCTGCCCTTGGCACAGTCCAAGAATATAACGGGTACCGGGAGTGTCGAACTCATCGAACTCCATATCGAGGTTGCACACGACGTCCCATCTCAGCCGATCACTGAACGTTTTTTTTCTCAGTCGGTAAAGTTCATTTGAGTGCGTCATTTTCAGTTCTTCAAAACTGACATCAAACAGTTCCAGCATTTCATTTCCTTGTTTTTACTGGCGAGAATTCATCGCGATTTACATATCGCATGCCGGTATTCTACAAAGGTTTCGCGTCGGCAGGCGAACTTAAAAGCATGGTAAGAAAAGTCGGAGGAGTTGGCGATGATGTATCCGAACTGATATTTGAAATTCCGGATCGCATCTCCCGATTGAAACAGCGGGTATATCCTTTGCGAGAATGTGTGCTGGCAGTGTTTGAGTACGGGCATTCATTGCCGCACAGGCAGGGGTGAACAAATCTTGTTCTCGGCGGCTGTTCACCCTGGTACAAAAGCCTCTGTTTTATCGCAATTACCTCATCAACTCCAGCCCGGCGACCCGGCGCCAGTAGCCGTTGCAGTCGGCGCCTTCGGTCAGCGCCAGCGGCTGCTCGCCCCGTTCGTTGGCGCGAAAGCGCGCGATCAGCGCCAGCGTCTCGGCGCCCTGCGGCGAAAGCCGCACGATGTCCACCAGCCCCTGCATGCTCTGCAGCTCGTTGCCCAGGTTGTAGCAGTAGCCGCTCATGGTCTGGATGCCGTTGAGCACGAACACCCGCTGCTGCTCCTGGGAGCGCATCATGCGGCCCTGCGGATACTTGATGCAGCAGGTTTCGCATTCGTCCTTGCCGCGGTTTTCCGAACGGGCGGTGAAGCAGCGGGCCGAATAGGCCAGCGGCAGGTGGCCGTAGCTCAGAACTTCCACCTCAAAGTCGTGGCGGAAACCCAGCTCTTCGCACTGCGTCAGCAGATTGGCCAGCCAGTCGCGCGACAGCTCGACCGGCATGCACCAGCGCATCATGCCCTGGCGGCGCAGCAGGCGCAGGGTATAGGCGTTGTAGCAGTTCAGCGCGTGGCCGGCGACGAACGGCAGGCCGCGCTCCGCCGCCATATTTACCGTACCCAGATCGTTGGCTTCGATCAGGAACTCGCCGTTCTCCACGTAGCGCTTCAGCTCGTTAAGTTCGGAAGGCGCCTGCAGCAGCGCCAGGGTGGAGAGCACCACCTGCTTGCCGCTGCGGGCGATCTCCTGCGCCAGCGCCAGCCAGTCGCCGGCCTTCATCTCGCGCCGCTTGGTGCAGACGCTCTCGCCGAGGTAGATGATCTCGGCGCTGCTGTTTACCGCCTGCCGATAAAACGCCGCGATATCGTTTTTTGGCCAGTAGTAGAGCACCGGCCCCAGTGCGTATTTCATGCTTCCTCCGGCTACTGCCATTTGCGGTGATAGGCGCCCAATGTGGTCTGGGTGCCTTCGGACATCGCCCCCAGCGTTTCCATCCAGGCGGCGTCGGCCCGATAGGCGGCCGGATCGGCCAGGCAGCGGTCGATCGCCTGGCGCCAGACGCGCGCCACCTGGCTGACGTAGGCCGGGCTGCGCTGGCGGCCTTCGATCTTCACCGAGGCGATATTGGCGGCCAGCAGCTCCGGCAGCAGCGCCAGGGTATTCAGGCTGGTGGGCTCCTCCAGCGCGTGGTAGCGCAGCTCGTCCACCAGATAACGCCCCTTGCACAGCGTCGGGTAACCGGCGTTTTCATGCTCCTGATAGCGGTCGATCAGCACGTCGTTCAGCCGCGACTCCATGCCCTGTGCGGTTTGCTGCCAGCGTACGTAGCGCGCCGGCGAGCAGGCGCCGACGGTGTTCGGCGATTCGCCGGTCAGATAGGAAGAGAGGTAGCAGCGGCCTTCGGCCATGATGCACAGGCTGCCGAAGGCGAACACCTCCAGCGGCACCGGGCTGGTGCGCGCCAGCTGTTTGACCTGATGCATCGACAGCACGCGCGGCAGCACCACCCGGCTCACGTCGAAGTGGCGCTGATAGAAGCGGATCGCCTCCTCGTTGGTGGCGGAGGCCTGTACCGACACGTGGCGCTCCAGCTGCGGATAGCGCTCCGCGGCATATTCCAGCATCGCCAGATCGGCCAGGATCAGCGCGTCGGCGCCCAGCTGCGCCGCCATGTCCACCGCCCGCTGCCAGCGCGCATAGCCGTCCGGATGCGCGAAGGTGTTGATGGCGATGTGCAGCTTGCGGCCGTGGCGGTGCACGTAGTCGACCGCCTCCCGCAGCTTTTTCTCGGTGAAGTTGAGACCGGCGAAGTGGCGCGCGTTGGTATCGTCTTTCAGGCCGATGTAAACGGCGTCGGCACCGTTATCCACTGCGGCCTTCAGGGCCGGCAGGTTGCCGGCGGGACAAAGCAGCTCCATAGATTTATCCTGACTCAGCCCGCGCCCGGCCGGGCATGGGCGGTCATAAGGTTGCCGGCGACCCTTTCCCGCCGGCAAACGCGAATCGGGGAGGCAATTTTAGTGAAAGGCGGGTGAACAGGTTTTGATTTGGGGCAGCTTCTGGCGTATTGATAGACATGGCGGCGAAATGCACTATTTGTTGATATAGACCGCTGAAGCGGCGCGCCGTTGTGGCAAAATAGCGTTAGTCTGTGTTGAAAGGAGTGAATGACCGTGTTGGAACAACTACGAGCACGCATTGTGCGCCAAGGGCCGTCGCTGCTGCGCGTACCGCTAAAATTCACGCCGTTTGCTCTGCAGCGCCAGCTTCTGCAACAGGTGCTGGGCTGGCAGTTCCGCCAGGCGCTGGCGGATGGCGATTTGGAATTTCTCGCGTCGCGCTGGTTAAAGATCGAAGTTCGCGATCTGGCGCTACACTGGTTTATGACGGTTGAAAACGACAAACTGGTTGTCAGCCAGCACGCCGAAGCGGACGTCAGCTTCAGCGGCGACGCCAACGATCTGATCCTGATCGCTGCGCGCAAGCAAGATCCTGATACGCTGTTCTTTCAGCGTCGGCTGCAGATTGAAGGGGATACCGAATTGGGCCTGTATGTAAAAAATCTGATGGACGCCATTGAGCTGGAAAGCATGCCTGCGCCGCTGCGCATGGGGCTGCTGCAGCTGGCCGATTTTGTCGAGGCAGGGCAGCAGGAGGGCACGGCGCAGGCTTCCCGTGTACCGGTATCATGCTGATCCGCGTAGAGATCCCGGTAGATGCGGCGGGCATCGACGCACTGCTGCGCCGCGCCTTTGGCCGCGACGACGAAGCCGATCTGGTGCAGCAACTGCGCGAAGACGGCCTGCTGACTCTGGGCATCGTCGCCACCGACGACGAAGGCGGGGTGGTGGGCTACGCCGCCTTCAGCCCGGTCGATGTGGCGGGTGAAGATCGCCAATGGGTCGGTCTGGCGCCGTTGGCGGTGGACGAAAGCCTGCGCCGCCAGGGCTTGGGCGAAAAGCTGATCTACGAAGGGCTGGATTCGCTCAATGAGTTCAGCTACGCCGCGGTGGTGGTGCTGGGCGATCCGGCTTATTACGGCCGTTTCGGTTTCAAACCGGCGGCGGCCTATGGCCTGCACTGCCGTTGGCCGGGCGCGGAAGCCGCGTTCCAGGTTTATCCGCTGGCGGAAGACGCCCTGAGCGGCGTCAGCGGTGAAGTCGCATACTCGGCGCCGTTTAACCGGCTGTAACCGCCGGCAGCAAATATTCCAATGACAGCGGCGGGTGCTTCACCAGCCGCTCTTTTTGCGCTTTGCTCAACTGCTTTACCCGATATTCCAGCCTCAGCGCCGTCGAGCGATCCCCCACCGGCCGGTGAAACGCCAGCGTCAGTTCCCCTTTGCCGCGCAGCGCCTTGGCGCCTTTGCCCGCCTGATGCTGGGCCAGCCGCCGCGCCACGTCGGTGGTGATGCCGGTATACAGCATGCCGTTGGGCAGGCGCAGCATGTAGAGATGCCAGTTATTCTCGGTCATTTGCACATCAAATCGGGTTGAAACAGAGCCTAATCGTAGCATATCAGGCTATTATCATGCGCTGGAGACGAGGGGAGAACTGCGTTGAATCAGCCAGAAGAGTTAGAACACATCCGCCATTTCATCGGCAAGCAGCACGTGCTGACGCTGTGCGCCGGCAACGGCATGGATATGTGGTGCGCCAACTGTTTTTACGTGTTTGACGCCGAGCGCATGGCGCTGTGGCTGATGACCGAGCCGCACACCCGCCATGGCGAGCTGATGCTGCAGAACGCCGGAGTGGTGGGCACCATCGCGCCGAAGCCGAAGACCATTGCGTTGATCCGCGGCGTGCAGTACCGCGCCGAGGCGGTGATGCTGAGCGGCGAGGAAGACGCGCAGGCGCGCGCCCGCTACTGCCGGCGTTTCCCGATCGCCAAAGCGATGAAGGCGCCGGTGTGGCAACTGAGTTTGCAGGAGGTGAAGATGACCGACAACACCCTCGGCTTCGGCAAGAAGCTGCATTGGACGCGGTCTATACTGTAAGCTGAACAATCGATTGGCACGGGAGATCTGATGGCGCGGGCACTGATAGTGGGGGCCACCGGCCTGGTGGGGAAGGCGCTGTTGCAGCTGCTGCAGGACGATGCGCAGGTGACGGCGATCGTGGCGCCGACGCGCGCGCCGCTGCCGCCGCACGCCAAACTGACCAACCCGGTGGGCGATGACCTGTTCGAATTGCTGAGCACCCTGCGGCAGCCGGTGGAACTGGTCTTTTGCTGCCTGGGTACCACCCGCAGCGCGGCCGGCAGCGCCGATGCGTTTCGCTATGTCGATTATCAGCTGGTGGTCGAAAGCGCGTTGACCGGGCGGCGGCTCGGCGCGCAGCATTGTCTGGTGGTCAGCGCGCTGGGCGCCAATCCGCATTCTTCCTTCCTGTATAACCGCACCAAGGGCGAAATGGAGCAGGCGCTGCGCGAGCAAGACTGGCCGCGCCTGACGCTGGCGCGGCCGTCGATGCTGCTGGGCGAACGCCGGTCACCGCGGCTGACGGAGCGGCTTTCCCTGCCGCTGTTCAAACTGCTGCCCGGCAAGTGGCGGGCCGTCGCCGCCAAAGACGTGGCGCAGAGCCTGTTGCAGCAGGCATTCGGCCCCGGCGAAGGCGTCAGGGTGCTGGAGTCGGACCGGCTGCATTGCTATCGCAGCTGATGCTGAGGTTGTCGAACGCCAGCTCCAGCCCGGCCGGCAGCTCGTTGTCCATCAGCCACAGATCGAGATGATGGCTGATGTGCGTCAACAGCGTGCGCCGCGGCTGCAACCGCCGTTGCGTTTCCAGTGCGCGGGTCAGATCGTTGTGGTTGCGCGGCGCCTGCGGCTGCGGCGGCAGGCTGCAGTCGAGTACCAGCAGATCCAGCGGCGTCCGCTGTAAAAAATCTGCGGTAGTCGGCGGCAGGCCGAGGGTATCGGTGAGATAGGCCAGCGATGCTCCGCCCGCCTGGATCAGATAACCGTGGGTCAGTCTGGAATGCTGCAGCGGCAGCGGCGTGATGCGCATGCCGCCCAGCTCGACGGTTTCGAAGGCCTGCAGCGGCGGCTGAAACGCCAGCATGCCGGGGTGTTTGAACAGGTCGTCGCAGCCTTGCTCATCCGGCGGGCCGTAGACCGGAATGGAATTTCCGCACCCCCAGCGCAAAGGAAATAACCCCTGAACGTGATCCATGTGGTAATGTGTCAGTAAAAAACGTTGAATTTGCCCCGCCGAAAACCGCCGCTCCAAAGACGGCAATCCCGCATCCAGCAAGGTCGTTTCCCCCTGATAGCCGATCATCGCGCTGCACGGCCGCCGCCGAAATGCCGGTTCACGCCGCGCCCGCTGGCAGACCAGGCAGTCGCAACCGAATGCCGGCACCTGCTGTGCACCACCGGTGCCGAGAAAGGTCAATTTCATAGGCCACTCTCCGTTAAAGATACTTCTCCGCAAAGCGGTCGATATCGCGGAAATCCGCCAATCTTTCCTGCAATGTTTGATGATCCCAGTGCCACCACTGGCTGCGCTCGATGCGTTCAACCAGCGCGTCGTCAAAGCGCATGCCGATCTTTTTGGCCGCCACCCCGGCGACGATGCTGTACGGCTCCACATCTTTGGTCACCACCGCCGCGCTGCCGATCACCGCGCCGTTGCCGACGCTGACGCCCGGCATCAGGATGGCGTTATGGCCGATCCACACGTCGTGGCCAACGGTGACCTGGTGTTGGCGCCGCCAGTCGAAAAACGCCGCGTCGTCTTCCCCCAGGCCGTAGTCGGCGGCGCGGTAGGTGAAGTGGTGCTGGGCGATGCGCTGATAGGTCGGGTGGTTGCCCGGGTTGATGCGCGCGTAGGAGGCGATGGAGACGAACTTGCCGATGGTGGCGTAAAAAATCTGGTTGTGGCCGGCGGTGTAGGAGTAGTCCCCCATTTCCACCTCTTCCAGGATCGCATCGTCGGCCAGATGCACATACTGGCCGAGCCGGGTGCGGTTAAGGATCACGTGGTCGCCGATTTTCGGCTGGGCAAGGTCGGTCATGGCATGGCGTCCTGAGGTTGTGCGGCGGCGGCGGGCAACAGCGCCAGCAGCGCCGCCAGGGTGTCTTCGAGCGGGCCGTCGTTATCCAGCCGCCGGCAGCCGGCGGGCAGGCGGTGCTGATACTCCGCCGCCCGCGCCAGCCGCTGCTCAATCTGCGCGGCGTTCTCCCGCCCGCGGCGCTGCAGGCGTTGGCGCAGCACCCCGGCGCTGACCTGCAGGCACACCGGCAACAGCTGCGCGCCGTAGCGCCGCTGCGCCTGCGGCAGGTGGGCGCGCGAGCCGTTGACCACCACGTCGATCCCCTGCAGCAGCCAAAGATCCACCTCGATCCCGAAGGCGTAGCGGTGCTGATGCGCCTGCCAGTCCAGCGCGAACAACCCCTTGGCGCGGCGGCGCAGAAACTCGGGCTCGCTGAGCGCGATATGGTTCTCGCAGCCGGCGTCCGCCGGCCGGGTGATGTAGCGGTGCGCCACCAGCGGCGCGCGGTCGGCGCAGCCGCGCAGCCGCTCGAGCAGGCTGTCCTTGCCCGCACCGGAAGGCCCCATCAGATAGATAAGCTGCGCCATCAGAACACCTGCCTGCCCTGGCGCCAGACGTTCTGCACGTAAATATGCTCGCCGTGCGGCCGCGCCAGCACCAGATCGGCCCGCAGCCCTTCGGCGATGGTGCCGCGATCCTGCAGATCCAGCGCACGCGCCGGGTTGCGGGTGACCATGCGCACCGCCTGCGGCAGGTCGTAACCGTTGCGATCGTCCGCCGCGATGCGGAACGCCGCATCCAGCAGGCTGGCCGGGTAATAGTCGGAAGAGAGAATATCCAACACCCCCAGCGCCGCCAGGTGATGCGCCGCCACGTTGCCGGAATGGGAACCGCCGCGCACGATGTTCGGCGCGCCCATCAGCACCTGCAGCCCCTGCCGGTGCGAAGCGCGGGCGGCCGCCTCGGTGGTGGGGAACTCGGCGATATTGCTGCCCAGCGCGCAGGACTCCGCCACGTGCTCGGCGGTGGCGTCGTCGTGGCTGGCCAGCGAGATATGGCGCGCCCGGCAGTGGGCGGCGATCGCTTCGCGGTTCGGCGCGGCCCAGCGGGCGGAAAGCCCGATCTGCTGCTCTTCGAACTCGCTCATCTGCTGGTCGTTAAGGTGATATTTGCCCTGATAATACTCGCGGTACTTTTCGCGCGAGGCGAACTGGCGCTGGCCCGGCGAATGGTCCATCAGCGACACCAGCGACACCCCGGGCTTGTCCATCAGCCGTTCGAACAGCGGCAGGGTGCTTTCATGCGGCAGCTCGCAGCGCAGGTGCAGCCGATGCTCGGCGCGGTTCACCCCGGCGCGCTGGCTGTGGATCACCGCGTCGATCATTTTTTGCAGGTTCTCCAGCCGGTGGCCGCCGTCGCGCACGTCGCCGATCGCCACCGCGTCCAGCACCGTGGTGATGCCGTTGGCCACCATCAGCGCGTCGTGGCTGCTCATCGCCGAATGCGCCGGCCAGTCGACGTTGGGCCGCGGGGTGAAAAACTTGTCCAGATTGTCGGTGTGCAGCTCGATAAGCCCGGGCAGCAGCCAGCCGCCGTCGCCGTCCAGCGCCTGCGGCAGCTGGCTGGGGGTATCGGCAAAGCTGCGGATCGCGCCCTCGTGCATCTCCAGTGAACCGGCCACTACCTGGTCGTCCAGCACCAGCTTAACGTTGTTGATGATCATCAGAGGCTCTCCAGCGCCTGTGGCGCCTGCATGTCATATAACCGGTCGGCGACCTGCCGGCGGGCGGCTTCATCATGGAAAATGCCGACGATGGCCGCGCCGCGCGCCTTGGCCTGCTCTATCAGCGCCACCACCGCCGCGCCGTTGCGGCTGTCGAGCGAGGCGGTCGGCTCGTCCAGCAGCAGGATCGGGTAGTCGACGATAAAACCGCGGGCGATGTTGACCCGCTGCTGCTCGCCGCCGGAGAAGGTGGACGGCGCCAGCTGCCACAGGCGCTGCGGCACGTTGAGCTTGTCGAGCAGCGTTTCGGCGCGCTGGCGGCATTCGGCGCGGTCGACGCCCTGTTCCAGCAGCGGCTGCATCACCACCTCGAGGGCGCTGATGCGCGGGATCACCCGCAGGAACTGGCTGACCCAGCCGAGGGTATGGCGGCGCACCGCCAGGATCTGGCGCGCTTCGGCCTGCACCATATCCAGCCACTCCCCCTGATGGTTGACCCAGATATGGCCGCTGTCGGGCAGATAGTTGGCGTACAGCGAGCGCAGCAGGGTGGATTTGCCGCTGCCGGAGTGGCCGTGCAGCACCACGCATTCGCCGCTGCCGACCGTCATGTTGGCGTCTTGCAGCACCGGCAGCCGGATGCCGTGCTGCTGGTGCAGCACGAAGGTTTTGCTCAGGTGTTCAACTCGAATTTGAATGGTCATCTGTTATCGCCTTGGGTTACGACAGTACCGAAGAAACCAGCAGCTGGGTGTAAGGATGGTGCGGGTCGTCCAGCACCCGATCGGTGAGGCCGCTTTCCACCACTTCCCCTTGCTTCATCACCAGCAGCCGGTGCGCCAGCAGCCGCGCCACGCCGAGATCGTGGGTGACGATCACCGCCGCCAGCTGCATCTCCACCACCAGGTTGCGCAGCAGATCGAGCAGGCGCGCCTGCACCGACACGTCCAGCCCGCCGGTCGGCTCATCCATAAATACCAGCCTGGGGTGGGTCACCAGGTTGCGGGCAATCTGCAGCCGCTGCTGCATGCCGCCGGAGAATGTGGTGGGCAGGTCATCGAGGCGCGACAGCGGGATCTCGACGTCTTCCAGCCACTGGCCGGCCTGGCGGCGGATATCGCCGTAGTGGCGCTGGCCGATGGCCATCAGCCGTTCGCCGATGTTGCCGCCGGCGGAAACCTGCGGCCGCAGCCCGTCGAGCGGGTGCTGGTGCACCACGCCCCAGTCGGTGCGCAGCAGGCGGCGGCGATCGCTCTCCGCCATGGCGTACAGGTCGTGCCGGCGGTCGGCCTGCGGGCGATAAATGATCTGCCCGCGCTGCGGCGCCAGCCGCGCCGAAATGGATTTCAGCAGCGTGGTTTTGCCGGAGCCGGATTCGCCGACGATGCCCAGCACTTCGCCGGGGTAGATGTCGAACGACACGTCGCTGAAGCCTTTGCCGGGCGCATACAGATGGGTGAGGCGGCTCACCGACAGCAGCGGCGTGGTGCTCAGTGGGGTAGAAGTCATCAGTGCTGCGCCTCTTGCGAAGGTTGCGCCAGCCGTTGCCGGCAGTAGTCGGTGTCCGAACAGACGAACATGCGGTTGCCCTGGTCGTCGAGCACCACCTCGTCCAGGTAGCTGTGGCGCGAGCCGCACAGGGCGCAGGGTTGGTCCCACTGCTGCACGCTGAACGGATGGTCGTCGAAGTCCAGGCTCTCCACCTTGCAGAACGGCGGCAGGGCGTAGATGCGTTTCTCGCGCCCGGCGCCGAACAGCTGCAGCGCCGGCATCATGTGCATTTTCGGGTTATCGAATTTCGGGATGGGCGACGGATCCATCACATAGCGATCGTTCACCTTCACCGGGTAGGCGTAGGTGGTGGCGATGTGGCCGTAGCGCGCGATGTCCTCATACAGCTTCACCTGCATCACGCCGTACTCTTCCAGGGCGTGCATCTTGCGGGTCTCGGTTTCGCGCGGCTCAATAAAGCGCAGCGGCTCCGGGATCGGCACCTGATAAATCAGGATCTGGTCCTCGCGCAGCGCGGTTTCCGGGATGCGGTGGCGGGTCTGGATCAGCGTGGCCTCCGGCGTGCGCTCGGTGGTCGCCACCCCGGCGACGCGCTGGAAGAAGCGGCGAATCGACACCGCGTTGGTGGTGTCGTCGGCGCCCTGATCGATCACCTTCAGCACGTCGGCGCGGCCGATGATGCTGGCGGTGATCTGAATGCCGCCGGTACCCCAGCCGTAAGGCATCGGCATCTCGCGGCCGCCGAACGGCACCTGATAGCCGGGAATGGCCACCGCCTTCAGAATGGCGCGGCGGAGAGTGCGTTTGGTCTGCTCGTCGAGATAGCCAAGGTTATAGCCGGTCAATACTTCACTCATCGCGGGCCTCCTGACGCTCGCTGTATTCCTGTTGCAGCCGCTTGAGCAGCTCCAGTTCGGCCTGGAAGTCGACGTAGTGCGGCAGCTTGAGATGGGAGACGAAGCCGGCGGCCTCCACGTTGTCGGCATGGGCCAGCACGAACTCTTCGTCCTGCGCCGGGCCGGCGACCCCTTCGCCGTACTCTGGGCTTTGCAGCGCGCGATCCACCAGCGCCATCGCCATCGCTTTGCGTTCGGCGCGGCCGAACACCAAGCCATAGCCGCGGGTGAAGTGCGGCGGGCGGTCTTGCGGATCGACGAAGCCGTTGACCATCTCGCACTCGGTCAGCAGGATTTCGCCGATATCCAGCGCGAAACCGAGCTCTTCAGGCACTATCTCCAGCGAAACGTAGCCGGTGCGGATCTCGCCGGCGAACGGGTGGTTGCGGCCATAGCCGCGCTGGGTGGCGTAGCCCAGCGCCAGCAGAAAACCTTCGTCGCCGCGCACCAGCTGCTGCAGGCGCGCCGAGCGCGAGCAGGGATAAACCGGCGGGTTGCGGGTAATGTCGTCCGGCGCGCTGCCGTCGTCCTGTTCCGCCAGCGCCAATTGCTGTTTGCCGAGCAGCTCGAACACGTGGGCGCAGCTTTCCGGCAGCGGCTCGTCGGCCTGCGGCGCGTGGGGCGTTTCGCCTTCCGCCAGCAGCGCGAAGTCCAATAGCCGGTGGGTGTAATCGTAGGTCGGCCCCAGCACCTGCCCGCCGGGCAAGTCCTTGTAAACCGCCGAGATGCGCCGCTCCAGCCGCATGTTTTCGGTCGCCAGCGGTTCGCTGATCGCCAGGCGCGGCAGGGTGGTGCGATAGGCGCGCAGCAGGAAAATCGCCTCGACCAGATCGCCGCTGGCCTGTTTGATGGCCAGCGCCGCCAGCTCGGGATCGTAGATGCCGCCTTCGGTCATCACCCGGTCCACCGCCAGCCCCAGCTGCTGTTCTATTTGCTCCACGCCGATCGCCGGCAGGCCGTCGTCGCCGCGCCGCAGCCGTTCCTGCAGCCGATGGGCGGCCTCGATGGCTTTTTCGCCCCCTTTTACCGCTACGTACATCAGCACACCTCCACGCGGGTGGTCCGCGGGATCGCCAGCAGGCGATCGCCGCAGGTCAGTAGAAAATCCAGCCCGAGCGGGAAGCGCTGCGGGCGGGTGATCAGGTAATCCAGCAGCGCCGGCGGCAGCTGCGGCGAGATAACCCGTTGACGTTCGATACCGGGGCCGCTCAGGCGCAGCGCAGCGCCCTGTTCCAGCCCGGCCAATTGCACCACCACCGTGGCGCCGAATTCCGGCGAAATCTCGCTGCCGTGCGGCAACGCCTGCAGATCGGCGGCCTGCAGCTGCGCATCGAACAGCGCAAAGCCGACTTCTTGCGCATTGGCGGCCAGCGGCGCGCCGCTGTGGAAGCGAATGTTTGTTAGCACTTGCTCACTTTTTAGCGCCTCACACAGCTGGAGCGGGGTTTCCTGATCCGCCAGCGTCAGCAGCGCGGCGGTGCTGGCGGCGTTCAGCGCGCCCCAGGCGGGGCCGCCCTGCAGCGTGACGCAATGGCCTGGCTCGCTTAACGCTTTGAGGATCAAACGGAAGCTGCGTTGCGATTGTTCTATGGGGCGGTCAAAACCGGTCAATAAACTCATGCTCAATCCCCCCGCACCAGGGTAAAGAAATCCACCCGGCTGGACGCCACCGCACGGGCGCGCAGCTGGCGCTGCTCGTGCTGCAGCGCGGCCAGCGGCGCTATCAGCCGCTGTTGCAGCCGCTCGCCGTGTTCCGGCTGTTGCAGCAGCGCGTCGGCCAGCGCGCACAGCTCGGCGTGCGCCTTGTCGCGCCCGGCGATATAGCTGTAGCCGTAGCCGCCGTTTTCCAGCTGCACCACCGCGCGGGTGACCGTCATATCGCCCAGCACAAAGCGGCGGCCGGTGGCGCCCATGCGCCCCTGCAGCTGCGCCAGGCCAATCTCCGGCGCGCGGATGCTGCGGTAGCTCGGGCTGATATTCAGCGCCTGCCAGTGGCTGCGCAGCTGGGCCGGCTGGCTGTGCGCCAGCACCGACATCCAGCGCTGTCTTGACTGTAAGGATTGCATTCAGTGCTCCATCGTCAGTTCGATCATGTCGGCGCGGGCCAGGCTGACGGAGTATTCCGCCACGCGGTCGCTGCCGTTGCAGACGTTCAGGGTGCGCACGCACAGCAGCGGCGCGTGGGTGGCGATCGCCAGCAGCCGGCTCTCTTTGGCCTGTGCGCGGCGCGCGCTGATGCGCGTCTGGCTGCGGGTCAGCGGCTGGCGAATGTGCTGTTCGATAAACTCATGCAGCGAGCCGCTGTGGAACTGCTGCAGCGCCGGCCACCAGTCGAGATCGGGCAGGTAATGGTCGATCACGCTCATCGGCACGCCGTTGACCCGGCGCAGGGTGCGCAGGTGGATCACCATCTCGCCTTCTTCACGCGACAGCGCGCTGGCGATATGCCCGTTGCACGGGCGCAATACTGCAAGTAAGCGCTCACTAGTGGGGTGGCTGCCCTGCTCGAGCAGGTTCTGGCTGAACCGCGTATTGGCGTGCAGCGGGTAGTCGTAGGGGCGCATCAGCACCAGAATGCCGACGCCGTGGCGGCGCTGCAGCCAGCCGCGCTCCACCAACTGGTCCACCGCGCGGCGCAGGGTGTGGCGATTGACCTGATAACGTTCCGCCAGCTGTTGCTCGGAGGGCAGATAGTCGCCGCAGCGGTATTGGGTGCGCAGCTCTTGTTCCAGCTGGGCGGCGATCTGCTGGTAGCGGGTGGGGTAGCTGGTCGGATGTCTAGATAAGTCCATCATAATAAAAAACCTCGTCGTGCCGATGGCGGTGCGATGAAGGCGGAAGCGGTGCGTTTCATCGTGCGTCTACCCTGTGGTTTTCTCGTCGGCATCATGGTGACGGGCGCAGATGACAATCGCGTTACGCGTCGGTGGCGAACAGATGAACTATTTTGGACAGCCCGGGGATGCGCGGCCGGGCGCGGCGCGCTATGCTGGGGCACCCGTGACTGACTCTGGCCGACACCATGCCGCAACCTATTACCGCCCCTGACCGCACGCCCCGCGCCTGGCCGCTGTGGAAACCGATCCTGTTCCTGCTGGTGGTGGCCGTCGGCCTCTACTACGTCAAATGGCAGCCTTACTACGGCAAGGCCTTTTTGGCGGCGGACACCCATTCGATCGGCAAATCGATACTGGCCGGAGCCGACGGCAGCCCCTGGCTGGCGGCCTGGCACTATGCGCTGATCTATTTCACCGCGGTGTGGAAGGCGGCGCTGCTCGGCGTATTGCTGGGATCGCTGGTGCAGGTGCTGATCCCGCGCGACTGGCTGCTGCGCACGCTCGGCCACCCGCGTTTTTCCGGCACCCTGCTGGGCACGCTGATCGCGCTGCCGGGCATGATGTGCACCTGCTGCGCGGCGCCGGTGGCCGCCGGGCTACGTCGCCAGTCGGTATCCAGCGGCGCGGCGCTGGCCTTTTGGCTGAGCAACCCGGTGCTGAACCCGGCGACGCTGATTTTTATGGGCTTCGTGCTCGGCTGGCCGTTCGCCGCCATTCGGCTGGTGGCCGGGGTGGTGATGGTGTTGGGCATCGCCTGGCTGGTGCAGCGCGTTACCGCCAACGACCCGCAGCCGGCCGCGCTGCGGCAGCCGCCGATGTCGCCGGCGAAAACCGAAGATCGGCCGTTCCTCGGCCGCTGGCTGAAGGCGCTGTGGGCGCTGTTCTGGTCGACCATTCCGATCTACATCCTGGCGGTGCTGGCGCTGGGCGCGGCGCGGGTTTGGCTGTTCCCCCACGCCGACGGCGCGGTCGACAACAGCCTGCTGTGGATCATCGGTTTGGCGATCGTCGGCTGCCTGTTCGTGATCCCCACCGCGGCGGAAATCCCGATCGTGCAGGCCATGATGCTGGCGGGCATGGGCACCGGCCCGGCGCTGGCGCTGCTGATGACCCTGCCGGCGGTCAGCCTGCCTTCGCTGCTGATGCTGAACAAAGTGTTTACCGCTCGGGCGCTGTGCCTGACCGCGGCGCTGGTGGCGCTGTGCGGCGTAGCGACCGGCGTGCTGGGGATGTATCTGGTGTAGCTTATTGGTGGTTACACTGTATCGATGGTGATAAAGAGCAGATGAAGAAAGTATGTTAAATTAGTCTGTTTTTTGAGCCAGAGGAATGGGTATGTTTTTGCAAATACAGGATATTATTGATCTGCAGACCCTCGTTGAATCCGAGCAGGTTGAGTTTAAGTTGGCAGGTGGCAAAGACGGCAAAGGTGAGTTACCAAAGGATTTCTGGCCGACCTATTCTGCTATGGCCAATGGAAGAGGTGGCTGGGTTATCTTGGGTATCAAAGAACAGGGTGGTGAATTCACGCCCGTTGGCGTAGTTGACCCCCAAAAGATTAAAACTGATTTATTCAATCAACTGAACGACCGTGATCGTGTCAGTGCCAATGTTCTTCAATCCGAGAAAGACGTGCAGTTAGTGAACTTACAGGGCAGGGATGTTCTGGCAATACACATTTCTCCCGCTACGCGAAAACAAAAACCTGTTCACTTAAAAAAATCACCTTTTGGTAACACCTATCAGCGTCTACATGAAGGTGATCGCATTTGTGATGATATGACGGTTAAGCGCATGCTTGCTGAGCAGATCCACGACAGTCGTGATAATGAAGTCCTCTCCGAACATTATGGTTTTGACGAAGATATTGATCTCGACAGTCTGAAAGTTTACCGCAACCTGCTTTCGTCAAATAATCCACAGCACCCCTATCTCGCCTGCGAGCTTTTTGAGTTACTCAAGATGGTCGGTGGCTGGCGTAAAGACCGTGAAACGGGAAAGCAGGGTATTACACTTGCGGGAATTTTGATGTTTGGTAAGTGGGAGGCCATTACTGCTGCTTTACCTAACTATATGGTGGATTATCAGGAGCGCCCGGAGGCCAAAACGGAACTGCGCTGGGTCGATAGGATAACCCCTGACGGTACGTGGTCTGGGAATCTATTTGATTTTTATCGTAAAGTTTATCAAAAACTTGTTGCCGACCTTAAAGTCCCTTTTACCCTTGAGGAAGGTCAGCGTAAAACCGATACGCCTATCCACATTGCATTACGTGAAGCGTTGGTCAATGCGCTGGTACACGCTGATTTTTCAGATCGGGTTTCCATTCTGATTGTTAAACGACCTGATATGTTTGGTTTTCGAAACCCGGGACTTATGCGCTTGCCACTGGAAGATGTGGTTGCGGGGGGCACAAGCGACTGCCGTAATCGCCTTCTGCATCAAATGTTTCTGCTCATTGGACTGGGTGAGAAAGCCGGTTCAGGCATGCCCAAGATTTTCAGTGGCTGGAAATCGGCTAACTGGCGAACGCCAAAGTTATGGGAAAAAACTATCCCAGCGCAAACTTTACTCGAGCTTTCTACTGCGAGCCTTATTCCACAGCACATTCTTGACGTGTTGCACCAGCAATTTGGTGAGCGGTTCGAGCTGCTAGATGACTTTGAACAGGTCATTATTGCAACGGCAGCTATTGAAGGCTGGGTGAATCATGAGCGCGCCTGCCAGCTGACAACTAAGCATCCACGGGAAGTCACACTGACACTACCCCGGCTGGAAAGTAAAGGCTTCCTCACCGCCGGCGGCGAGCAGAAGAGTAAGCATTACACGCTGCCAGGTGTTTCAGTAATGACCCCGGATGAAGTTTTCACACAGGGAGCAGTTAATGTGCTAAGCAGCTCCACATATTACGGAGAGGGCTCCACACTTAAAGATCAGCGCTCCATATATAGCGAGGGAGGCATGACACAAAACGAGATCATGCCAGAGCGTGCGGCGATGAGCATGTCTGATATAGAGGATGGTCATCAATGCGTTGTTAGGGATGAATATGGACGAATATTAAACCGCTTCATCGACTTACCCTACATTGACTCCGTAGCTCATCTGACGCAACCGTTCCGAGATATGTTGTTCGCGCAAGCCGCAATCCCGCGTGAAAAATTGCGCCTCGGAGACAAGGAGCTGATGAAAACTGTAATATTGACTGTATGCCAAGGGCATTTTATTTCAGTATCTGCGTTGGGGGACATTCTGAACCGTAACCCCAACGCGCTGCGCCAGCAGTATCTAAAGCAACTGGTGGATCATGGGCAACTGAAACTGGCATTTCCTCAGTACAAAAACCATTCTAAGCAAGGATACAGTACGGTTTAAGGGAGTACTGATCTGCTCCCCATTGATTAATACGCTGAGATGCCAGTAATGTCCGCATTTGGCACAAACCCGCCCATCAGATTGGCTCCATGCCGTAGCTGTGCGAGATCAAGTCTGCGCTATCAACTCATCGCAACCTATGCACCACCTGGTTGCTGCTACCGCGCCAGATCAGCGCTGGGTCTTTCAAATCCTGCACGAACTTGCCGTCGATCAGCACGTTAATTATGTCCACCACCTGCATTTGCTGCGCGTCCAGCTCCGCCAGCCGGTAGCCGGTCCACAGCCAGATATCCTTGCCGGGGCACTCGGCGCGCACCCGTTTCACCAGTTGCAAGATGCTCGGCACGTTGGCCGGGTGCAGCGGATCGCCGCCGGAGAGCGACAGCCCCTGACGTGGCACGCGCGCATCGTTCAGATCGGCGATGATGCGGTCTTCCAGCTCCGGGGTAAACGGCTGGCCGGAGTTGAGCCGCCAGGTGCTCTTGTTGTAGCAACCGGGGCACTGGTGCACGCAGCCGGCGACGAACAGCGTGCAGCGGGTGCCGGGGCCGTTGACCACATCTAGGGGATAGTACTGGTGATAATTTATCATTTTTTCTGGTTGCAGGGGTTCAGTGTATGTTTAGTGGCAAAGTTGTCTTTTCGCCCGAGATACCCGGGCTTAGCGCCCCGAGGGGCGCTCCGGCGGCAAGCCGCTACGACCCCTTCGGCACGCTTTCCCTAATAATTGGCTTTATCAGAGCTCTGTATACTGAACCCGCTCATCAGGGTTAAACGGGGCACCTCAGCCGAGCCGCCCGTTGTCGAGGTGCTTCACCCGCCGTTTCACCTCTTCCTGCTTGCCGGCGTTGAACGGCCTGGCGTCCGGGCTGCCGAGGTAGCCGCACACCCGCCGGGTGACCGACACCTTGGACGGCTCGTGGTTGCCGCATTTCGGGCAGGTGAAGCCCTTGCTGGTGCAGGAAAACTCGCCGGTGAAGCCGCATTGGTAGCACTCGTCGATCGGCGTGTTGGTGCCGTAATAAGGCACCCGGCTGTAGCTGTAGTCCCACACGTCTTCCAGCGCCTTCAAATTGTGCTGCAGGTTGGGGTATTCGCCGTAGCAGATGAAGCCGCCGTTGGCCAACGGCGGATAGGGCGCCTCGAAGTCCAGCTTGTCGTACGGATTGACCTTTTTCTCCACGTCGAGGTGGAAGCTGTTGGTGTAGTAGCCCTTGTCGGTCACGCCCGGCACCACGCCGAAATCGGCGGTGTCCAGCCGGCAGAAGCGGTCGCACAGGTTTTCGCTCGGCGTGCTGTACAGGCTGAAGCCGTAGCCGGTTTCCGCCTTCCAGCCGTCGGTGGCGGCGCGCAGCCGTTCGACGATCGCCACCGCCTTGGCGCGCAGCGTTTCGTCGTCGTAAACGTGGGTGCCGTTGCCGAACAGCGCGTTGATGGTTTCGTGCAGGCCGATATAACCCAGCGAGATAGAGGCGCGGCCGTTCTTGAAGATGTCGGCGATGTTGTCGTCGGCCTTCAGCCGCACGCCGCAGGCGCCTTCCATGTACAAGATTGGCGCCACGCGCGCCTTGATGCCTTCCAGCCGGGCGATGCGCGTCATCAGCGCCTTTTTCGCCAGCAGCAGGCGCCGATCGAGCAGGCTCCAGAAGCGCGACTCATCGCCCATCGCCTCCAGCGCGATGCGCGGCAGATTCAGGCTGATCACGCCGATGTTGTTGCGGCCGTCGTGCACCAGCTCGCCGTTTTCCTCGTAGGTGCCGAGGAAGCTGCGGCAGCCCATCGGCGTCTTGAACGAGCCGGTGACCTTCACCACCTGATCGTAATTGAGGATGTCCGGATACATGCGTTTGCTGGCGCACTCCAGCGCCAGCTGCTTGATGTCGTAGTTCGGATCGCCGTACTGGTGGTTGAGGCCGTCGCAGATGGCGAACACCAGCTTGGGGAACACGGCGGTCTTGCGGTTCTTGCCCAGCCCGGCGATGCGGTTTTTCAGGATCGAACGCTGGATCAGGCGCGATTCCCAGCAGGTGCCGAGGCCGAAGCCGAAGGTGACGAACGGCGTCTGGCCGTTGGCGGTGTGCAGGGTGTTGACCTCGTATTCCAACGACTGGAAGGCGTCGTAACACTCTTTCTCGGTGCGCGCCATGGCGTAGCCCTGCGCGTCCGGGATCTGCCATTGTTCGGCCACTTCGCGGTGCTTGCGGAAGCTTTCGCTGACGAAGGGCGCCAGGATCTCGTCGATGCGGTTAATGGTGGTGCCGCCGTAAATATGGCTGGCGACCTGGGCGATGATCTGCGCGGTAACGGCGGTGGCGGTGGAGATCGACTTCGGCGGTTCGATCTCGGCGTTGCCCATCTTGAAGCCGTTGGTCAGCATGCCTTTCAGGTCGATCAGCATGCAGTTGAACATCGGGAAGAACGGCGCGTAGTCGAGGTCGTGGTAGTGAATTTCGCCGCGCTCATGGGCCAGCACCACGTCGCGCGGCAGGATGTGCTGCTTGGCGTAGTGTTTGGCGACGATGCCGGCCAGCAGATCGCGCTGGGTCGGGATCACCTTGCTGTCCTTGTTGGCGTTTTCGTTCAGCAGCGCGCGGTTGCTTTGTTCCACCAGGCCGCGGATCTCCTGGTTCAGCCGCCCGCGCAGCTCGCGCGCCACGTCGCGATCGTGGCGGTATTCGATGTAGGCGCGCGCCAGCTGCTTGTATTCGCCGGCCATCAGCTGGTTTTCCACCGCCTGCTGAATTTCATGGATATCAACGTGCTGCCGCCGCTCCATGCGCTGAGCGACCACGCGGGCGACGGTGGCGCAGTAGTCGGCGTCGACCACCCCGGCCGCCAGGGCGGCACGTTCAATCGCCTGCGCGATGCGCGCTTCGTCAAAAGGTACCTGGCAACCGTCCCGTTTAATCACTACTGGTTTCACGTTGTGACTCCTTGTTTCCCGAGGGATAGGTTATCCACAGGGCGAAGCCGCAGCGCGCAAGGGCTGCGGCGGCGTGTGGATGATTTTGTGGATAACTACTATATATAGGTGTTTGCGATTATTAATGCACTATATATAGATATCGGCGGGATTCTTTTGATGTAGGACAAGGAAAATTCAACGGCGGGCGCAAGCTGTACAGACGTCAATCGCCCGCCGGCTGCGGGCGGAAATGTTCAAGCAAAAAATCGACCCAGACGCGGACGCGCGGCGGCAGATCCGCCGAGGCGTAATACAGCCACAGCTGAACCGGGCGCGGCCAGCAGGCGGGCAGCACCGGCTGCAGGGTGCCCTGTGCGAAGTGCTTTTCGGCGTACCAGTGCGCCAGGTTGGCGATGCCCAGGCCGGCAAGCGCCGCGTCCAGCAGCATCTCCGGGCGGCTGGCCATCAGGCGGCCATGCAGATCCAGCGTCAGCGGTTGGCCGCGTCGCTGCAGCTGCCACTTTACGCTGCGCCCGTTGGCCGGGTTGCGGTGCAGCAGGCAGTCGTGCTGCGGCAGATCCTGAGGATCCTGCGGCGCGCCGCGCTGCGCCAGGTAGCCCGGCGAGGCCGCCAGCACCATCCGCATCGGGTACAGCGGCCGGGCCACCAGCCGGCTGTCGGGATCGATCCGGCTGCCGATGCCGACGTCGAAGCCTTCGCCCACCAGATTAACCACCCGCGCATCCAGCGAAAGATCGAGATCGATCTGCGGGTAACGTTGCAGAAACAGCGGGATCAAAGGCATCAGCATCTGGCGGCCGAAGCCGGGGATCATGCTGACGCGCACGGTGCCGGCAGGGGCCTGCCGCACGCCGCCGGCGTTTTCCAGCGTGGCGGACAGCGCCTGCCACAGCGGCGCCACCTGCGCCAGCAATGCTTTGCCTTCGTCGGTCAGCACCACGTTGTGGGTGTTGCGCTGGAACAGACGCAGCGCCAGCTTTTCTTCCAGCACGCGAATGTTTTTGCTGACCGCCGCCGGGGTGACACCCAGCTGGCGCGCAGCGGCGGAAAAGTTTTGCGTCTGGGCGGCGGCGAGAAACGCCGGCAGCAGACGATGTACGTCAAAGGGCAGCGACATGGCGGTTGATACTTTTAGTTGAAATTGATGTAACCCATCACAGCCTACACCCGCGGCGGCGGAAATGGAAAAATGCGTTATCAAATCTCAACCAAGGATGTTGTATGTCACGCATTTTAGTTTTGACCGCCCACCGCACGCCCGACGAATCGCGCATCAACCAGGCGCTGATCGCAGCGCTGCGCCCGCTGCCGAACGTTACCCTGCATGAGCTGATCCGCGCTTACCCGGATTATCGCATCGACGTGGCGCGCGAGCAGGAACTGCTGGAAGCCCATGACGCGGTAGTGATGATGTTCCCGTTCTACTGGTACAGCTCGCCGGCGATCCTCAGCGAATGGCAGGACGCGGTATTAACCTACGGTTTCGCCTACGGCAGCGAAGGCACCCGGCTGCACGGCAAACCGCTGCAGCTGGTGGTGAGCACCGGCGGCAACGCGCAGGCCTATACGCCGGAAGGTTACAACCGCTATCCGGTGGCGGATCTGCTGCGCCCGTTCAACGCCATGGCCAACCTGACCGGCATGGATTACCTGCCGCCGCATTTGGTGCAAGGGGTGTTTGACATGAGCGACGAACGGCTGGCGCAAGAGGCCGCCGGCGTGGTGCAACTGCTGCAAAAATTGTAGGGCGCAGCGGGGGGCTGCGCCCGTGAGGGAAGGCTTTAGTCTTCCAGCAGCCACCATACCGCTTCGAACGGCCGCAGAGTAAGCGCCTGCGGCTGGTCCGCCGCATCGGCGTAGTTGCTCATCAGCGGGCGCCACTGGGCGGAGGGCTCCACGCCTTCCGCGCCCCACGCCTGCGGTTCGCGGCTGAGGTTGGCCGCCACCAGCAGGCGCTGGCCGTTCCAGCTGCGCTGGTAGCACCACAGCGCCGGGTGCGACGGCGCCAGATCCTGATAGTCGCCGTGGGTCAGCAGCGGGTACTGCTTGCGCAGGGTGATCAGCTGGCGGTAGGCGTAAAATACCGAGTCCAGATCGGCCAGCGCCGCTTCGGCGTTGATCTGCGGATAGTTTTCCGCGCAGCCCAGCCAGGGCGTGCCCTGAGTGAAACCGGCGTTGGCCGCCGCGCTCCACTGCATCGGCGTGCGGCCGTTGTCGCGCGATTTGCCGGCCAGGATCGCCAGCAGCTCGGCGTCGCTCTTGCCCTGGGCGCTCAGCTCGGCGTACATGTTCAGGCTTTCCACATCGCGATACTGGCCGATGTCGCGGAAGCCCGGGTTAGTCATGCCGATCTCTTCCCCCTGATAGATATACGGCGTGCCCTGCATGCCGTGCAGCACCATCGCCAGCATTTTGGCGGCCGGCACCCGCAGCTCGCCTTCGTCGCCGAAGCGGGAAACGATGCGCGGCTGATCGTGGTTGCACCAGAACAGCGCGTTCCAGGCGCGGCCGTGCATGCCTTGCTGCCAGTGGCGGAAAATCCGCTTCAGCTCCACGTAGTCCGGCGCCGCCAGCGTCCATTTTTCTCCGCCGGCGTAGTCCACCTTCAGGTGGTGGAAGTTGAAGGTCATCGACAGCTCTTCACCGCTCTGCGCCGCGTATTGTTGGCAATGCGCCAGCGTGGTGGAGGACATCTCGCCCACGGTCATCAGGCCGCGCGGCTGGAACACCTCGCGGCTCATCTCCTGCAGGAACTCGTGAATGCGCGGGCCGTCGGTATAGAAGCGGCGGCCGTCGCCCTGGCTGTCGGACGGGAAATCCTGCCGCTTGGAGACCAGGTTGATCACGTCGAGGCGCAGGCCGTCGACGCCCTTGTCGGCCCAGAATTGGCAGACCTTCTTCAGCTCCTCGCGCACCGGCGGGTGCTCCCAGTTCAGGTCCGCCTGCTCGGTGGCGAACAGGTGCAGGTAGTACTGGCCGCTGTCGGCGTGCCACTGCCAGGCGTTGCCGCCGAACTTGGAGCGCCAGTTGTTCGGCGGTGCGTCGCCTTCGCCGTCGCGCCAGACATAGAACTGGCGGTAAGGGCTGTCGCGGTCCTGCGCGGCCCGGAACCAGGGGTGCTCGGTGGAGGTATGGTTGAACACCATGTCCATCACTATGCGGATGCCGCGCCGGTGGGCGGCGGCGATCAGATTGTCGAAATCCGCCATGCTGCCGTAGGCCGGGTCGATGGCGCAGTAGTCCGCCACGTCATAGCCGTTGTCCACCTGCGGCGAGACATACACCGGCGTCAGCCAGATGGCGTCGACGCCCAGCTCCTGCAGATAGTCCAGCCGCCGGGTGACGCCGGCCAGATCGCCGTAGCCGTTGCCGGTGCTGTCCTGAAAGCTCTTCGGGTAAATTTGGTAGATGACGCCGTTCTGCCACCAGGGGGTTGGGTTGCTCATAGCTGTATACCTTTGAATCGTGACAACGGGCCGTACCCTTCATCTTTCAAACTGCAGCGTTGTTGGCTGCTGGCGCTGCACCCCAGTCACTTACTTGAGTAAGCTCCTGGGGATGCAGCTCGAAAGCTATAGGGTATTTTCAGCCCCTACATTCATATCGCGTAAATCAAACCGGCAGCTCGCCGCGGGCGGCCTTGCGCTTGTAGACCATAATGGTCAGCACCAGCGGGATCACTACCGCCACCAGGATCGCCAGCGAGTAGATCAGCCAGAACTGCGGCTTGATCGACAGGATGCCCGGCAGGCCGCCGACGCCGATGCCGTTGGCCATCACGCCGTCCAGGCCGCAGATCAGGCCGGCGAAGGCCGAGCCGATCATCGCGCACAGCATCGGGAAGCGGTACTTGAGGTTGATGCCGTACATCGCCGGTTCGGTCACGCCGAGGTAGGCGGAGATCGCCGCCGGCACCGAAATTTCGCGCTCGTTGGCTTTGCGGCTGATGATGATGATGCCCAGCACCGCCGAGGCCTGCGCGATGTTGGAGAGCGCAATCAGCGGCCACACCGGGGTGCCGCCCATGCTTTGGATCATCTGCATGTCGATGGCCAGGGTGGTCTGATGCACGCCGGTGATCACCAGCGGCGCATACAGGAAGCCGAACAGCGCGGCGCCGATCGGCGCGAAGCTGCCGGTCATTACCGCTTTCACCGCCCAGGCCACGCCGTCGCCGATCATGCGGCCGAACGGCCCGATCAGCGCGTGCGCCAGGAACACCGCCAGCAGCAGGGACACTACCGGCACCACCACCAGATACAGGTAGTCGGGCACGATCTTTTTCAGCCGGGTTTCAATCCAACCCAGCGCCATACCGGCCAGCATGGACGGGATCACCTGCGCCTGATAGCCGACCTTCTGAATGGCGAACCAGCCGAAGTTCCACACTTCCGGGATCTGCTGGCCGAGCTGATAGGAGTTCATCAGCTGCGGCGACACCAGGGTCACGCCCAGCACGATGCCGAGCACCGGCGTGCCGCCCATTTTTTTCACCGTCGACCAGCAAATGGCCACCGGCAGGAACATGAAGATCGCTTCGCCGAGCAGCCACAGGAAGTCGTAGATGGTTTTCCACGCCGGGTGCATCTGCGCCAGCGTCTGGCCGCCGGACATCGGGATGTCGCCGATCACGTTGCGGAAGCCGAGGATCAGACCGCCGCTGATCAGCGCCGGCAGCAGCGGGAAGAAGATTTCGGCGAAGTGGGAGATGGCGCGCTCGCTCCAGGTCATGTTCTGCCGCGCGGCGACCTTGGCCTGCTCCTTGTCGGCTTCGTTGACGCCGGTGGTGGCGATCAGCGCCTGGTAGTAATCGCCGACCTCGGGGCCGATCACCACCTGGAACTGCCCGGCGTTGGTGAAGCAGCCTTTCACCATCGGCAGCTCTTCGATTTCTTTCGGTTTGGCCTGGTTGGGATCGTTGAGGACGAAACGTAATCGGGTAATACAATGGCTGACGGTGGCGATATTCTCGCGGCCGCCCACCAAAACAATCAGGCGATCGATGTCCTGCTGTTTTACTTTGCTCATTATTGGATACCTTTATTGGCTAAGGCGCAGAGGTGTTGGCTGAGTAATGATCAAAGCTTAGTCATTCGGCTTTTTTTATGAAATGGGAACGTTCCCGGTTTGGGGCGAGGATCACAAAATGACAAAATATGTGCATTTTTCACTCAGGAAAGTTTGCTGGGCACCACAATGCGCCGAATGCCTTGCTCGCCGCTGAGCTGAGCCAGCAGCTGTTGCGCCGCCTGCAGGCCGGCGCTGCCGTAGCCGAATTCGACCGACAGGGTGTCGGGGAACAGGAAGCTGAGCAGCGGGGTGTTGCCGATGGCGCACACCTGAATGCGCTGCGCAGGCTGCTGCTGCAGGTATTTGATGGCGCCCAGGGCGATGCTGTCGGAGGCGCAGATCAGCGCGCTGGTTTGCGGGTCGATCACCTCGGCGGCGCGCTGGAAGCCGCTCTGGTAATTCAGTTCGCCCAGGGCCGCGCGCGGCGCCAGCTGCAGGCGCTCGCAGGCGGCGAGATAGGCCTGATAGCGGCGCTGGCCGGTGGTGGCGTCGCTCAGCTGCACGCCGAGGTAGCTGATATGTCGATGCCCCTGTTTATGCAGGCGGTCCATCAGCAGGTTGACCGCGCCGGCGTCGTCGTAGCAAACGGAAGAGAAACCGTCGTACTCGCGCACCATCACCACCATTTTTTCCTGCCAGGGGCTGAGCATCGCCGCGCTCAGCCCGGTGAAGCCGAACAGGATCACCCCGTCGACGTTGCGCTGCTGCAGCACGTGCAGGTGTTCCTGCACCAGGCGGGTTTCGAACTGGCTCTCCATCACGATCGGGTCGAAGCCCTGCTGATACAGCAGCGGCAGCATGGTGCGCACCGCCTGATTTTCAGACGGCGAATCGAGGCGCGAAACGATAATGCCCACCACCTTGTCGCTTTGGCCGCGCATGGCGCGCGCCGACTTGGAGGGGGTAAACCCCTGCTGACGGATCACCGCTTCCACCCGTTCGCGGGTCTGCGGGCTCACGCTGCCTTCGTTGTTCAACACGCGCGATACGGTGGATTTTCCTACGCCGCTCAGGCGTGCGATGTCCTTGATGGTCAGCCGGTTTTGCATGGTTTACATTTCGTTGAGGTTAACAGGCGTAAACTTGCCGCCTGTGATTAATGCTCGTCAGCATAGCCTATTTTCCCCCTGGGATCTTGATGCAATGCGGCGATTGCGGCACTGCGCTGAACGGCCGCTCCTGTCGTTCGATCTTTTCATTTACCGGAGGTTATTCCCCATATGGACCCCGATCCGACCGCTTTAGACACTCACTCGGTTTACCGGTAAAACCTCTCCGCCTGGCGCTGCTGTTTTACCGGTGATGTAAACGGTAACCGGTAGCGCACGCTCTGTCGTTCGCTCCTGCTGTTATGAAAAACAAGGATCTGCTCCGGCAGCGGTTTTTGGCGCGCCCAAAACCTGGCCCCGGGCGGTCCCGCGTTCACCCGCCGCCGTGAGGCGCCGGGCGACGAGGTGCGAACCATGAAACTCAAAAAACTTCCCCGTCAGCTGCTGGGCACGCTCAGCCGCAACCTGCCGCGCCGCCTGGTGCGGCGCGACAGCCTGCTCGATGGCGTCAGCGGCGCGGCGAATGCCGCCATGCCGGCCGGTCTGGCGCAGCAGCGCCTGGCGTGCGCCGCCGCCGATGCCATGGCGCTGTACGAACGTTTTCACAGCCACCCGGAAGGCATCACCGCCCACGAGGCGGAGCTGGCGCGCCGGCGCTGCGGCGAAAACATCATCGACGATCGGCAGCAAGAGGCCTGGTGGCAACACCTGTGGCACTGCTATCGCAACCCGTTCAACCTGTTGCTGACCGCGCTCGGCATGATCTCTTACGCCACCGAGGATCTGACCGGCGCGCTGGTGATCGCCCTGATGGTGGCGATCTCCACGCTGCTGAATTTCATTCAGGAGGCGCGCTCCAACCGGGCGGCGGATGCGCTGAAGGCGATGGTCAGCAATACCGCCACGGTTTACCGCAGCGACGCGATCACCGGCAAAAGCGAGCATGTTGAACTGCCGATCTCGCAGCTGGTGCCGGGCGACATCATCAAGCTGGCGGCCGGCGACATGATCCCGGCGGATCTGCGCGTGCTGTCGGCCAAGGATCTGTTTATCAGCCAGGCGGCGCTGACCGGCGAATCCCTGCCGGTGGAGAAGGGCGCCGCGCCGGGCGAGCGGGCGGAGGATCCGCTCGACTGCCGCAACCTGTGCTTCATGGGCACCAACGTGGTGAGCGGCACCGCGCTGGCGATGGTGATCGGCACCGGCGGCGGCACCTACTTCGGCCAGCTGGCGCAGCGCGTCACCAGCCAGGACGAGCAGCCGAACGCCTTCCAGACCGGCATCGGCAAGGTCAGCTGGCTGCTGATCCGCTTTATGCTGGTGATGACCCCGATCGTACTGCTGATCAACGGCTACACCAAGGGCGACTGGTGGGAGGCGGCGCTGTTTGCGCTGTCGGTGGCGGTCGGGCTGACGCCGGAAATGCTGCCGATGATCGTCACCTCGACGCTGGCCAAAGGGGCGGTGAAGCTGTCGCGCCAGAAGGTGATCGTCAAACGGCTGGACGCCATCCAGAACTTCGGCGCCATGGACATCCTGTGCACCGATAAAACCGGCACCCTGACCCAGGACAAAATCGTGCTGGAGCGCCACACCGACGTGTTTGGCGCCAGCAGCGAGCGGGTGCTGCGCTACGCCTGGCTCAACAGCTTCTACCAGACCGGGCTGAAAAATCTGCTCGACGTGGCGGTGCTGAGCTGCGCGGAGCAAAACCGCCAGCCGGAGGCGCTGCAGCACTACCGCAAAGTGGACGAGATCCCGTTTGATTTCGAACGCCGCCGCATGTCGGTGGTGGTGGCCAGGGACAACCACTATCACGAGCTGGTGTGCAAGGGCGCGCTGGAGGAAATGCTGGCTGTCTGCCGCCACGTGCGGCAGGGCGATGAGGTTCAGCCGCTCAGCGAGGCGCTGCTGGCGCGCATTCGCCGCATTACCGACGATCTCAACCAGCAGGGGCTGCGGGTGGTGGCGGTGGCCAACAAGATCCTGCCGGCGCAGCCCCATGAATACGGCGTGGCGGATGAGTCGGATCTGATCCTCGAAGGTTACGTCGCCTTTCTCGATCCGCCGAAAGAGAGCACCGCTCCGGCGCTGGCGGCGCTGAAGCAAAACGGCATCAGGGTGAAGATCCTCACCGGCGACAACGCGCTGGTGGCCGCCAAGGTGTGTCGCGACGTCGGGCTGGAGGCGGATCATCCGCTGTGCGGGCCGGAAATCGAACGGATGAGCGACGAGCAGCTGGCGCAGGCGGCGGCGCACACCACGGTGTTCGCCAAGCTGACGCCGCTGCACAAGGAACGCATCGTTAAACTGCTGCGCGGCCAGGGGCACGTGGTGGGCTTTATGGGCGACGGCATCAACGACGCGCCGGCGCTGCGCGCGGCCGATATCGGCATCTCCGTCGACTCGGCGGTGGACATCGCCAAGGAAGCGGCGGACATCATCCTGCTGGAAAAAAGCCTGATGGTGCTGGAACAAGGGGTGATTGAAGGGCGCCGCACCTTCGCCAACATGCTGAAGTACATCAAGATGACCGCCAGCTCCAACTTCGGCAACGTGTTCAGCGTGTTGATCGCCAGCGCCTTCCTGCCGTTCCTGCCGATGCTGCCGCTGCACCTGCTGATCCAGAACCTGATGTACGATATTTCGCAGATCGCCATCCCGTTCGACAACGTCGACGACGATCAGATAACCCGGCCGCAGCGCTGGAACTCCGGCGATATCGGGCGCTTTATGGTGTTTTTCGGGCCGATCAGCTCGATCTTCGACGTGCTGACCTTCGGCCTGATGTGGTGGGTGTTCAAGGCCAATACGCCGGAAATGCAGACGCTGTTCCAGTCCGGCTGGTTCGTTGAAGGGCTGCTGTCGCAGACGCTGATCGTGCACATGATCCGCACGCGCAAAATTCCGTTTATCCAGAGCCGCCCGTCCTGGCCGCTGTGCATCATGACCCTGGCGGTGATCGTGACCGGCATCGGCCTGGTGTTCTCGCCGCTGGCCGGTTTCCTGCAGCTGCAGGCGCTGCCGCTCGGCTACTTCCCATGGCTGGTGCTGATCCTGGCGGGCTACATGGTGCTGACCCAGTGCGTGAAGGGTTGGTTCGTGCGCCGCTACGGCTGGCAATAATCTCCGCGCCTCTCTTCCGCACGGAAGAGGGGCGATTGTGATCCAGCCCGCTTTTTCACCGCCGCAGTTGGACATCGGTTTTATCCTCGGTCTTTATCTACAGCGTTGGCTGTTTTTATTGATGTTTTCCTCTGAGGAATTTCCGATGCGCAGACCTTTCCGTTATACGCTACTGGCTTCATCGTTATGGTTTTCTTGCGGCGCGCTGGCGCAGCCGGCCGGCGAGCTGCCGCTGATGCCCTGGCCGCAGCAGGTTGAGCCGGCTCAACCGGCGGGCAGGCTGGCGCTGGATCACCGGCTGTCGTTAAGCCTGCAGGGCGACGACCTGGGCGACGCGCTGCCGCGCTGGCGCCAGCGCATCGAACTGCAAACCGGCTGGACCCTGGCGCCGCAGGCGGAAAGCGCCGGGGGCGCGGCCATCGACATCGTCATCAAAGACAAAGTGGCGGCGCAGCCGCTGCCGGGCAGCGACGAGAGCTACCGGCTGACGGTCGCCCCTCAGGGGGTTACCCTCACCGCCAACACCCGCTTCGGCGCGCTGCGCGGCATGGAAACCCTGCTGCAGCTGCTGCAGACCGACGGAGAAAACACCTTCCTGCCGCTGGTGAACATCACCGACGTGCCGCGTTTCCCGTGGCGCGGCGTGCTGCTGGATTCGGCGCGCCATTTCCTGCCGGTGACGGATATTTTGCGCCAGCTCGACGGCATGGCGGCGGCCAAGCTCAACGTCTTCCACTGGCACCTGACCGACGATCAGGGTTGGCGCTTCGCCTCGCAGCGTTACCCCAAGCTGCAACGGCTGGCCAGCGACGGCCAGTTCTATAGCCGCGAGCAGATGCGGCAGGTGGTGGCCTACGCCACGGCGCGCGGCATCCGCGTGGTGCCGGAGATCGACCTGCCGGGGCACGCCTCGAGCATCGCGGTGGCCTACCCGGCGCTGATGAGCGCGCCGGGGCCGTACCGCATGGAGCGCCAGTGGGGCGTGCACAAGCCGACGCTCGATCCGACCCGCGACGAGGTTTATCGGTTTGTCGAGACGATCATCGGTGAACTGGCGGCGATCTTCCCGGATCCTTATCTGCATATCGGCGGCGATGAGGTCGACGCCAGCCAGTGGAAAGCGTCGCCGTCCATTCAGGCGTTCATGCGGCGACATCAGCTGGCGGATACCCACGCGCTGCAGGCCTACTTCAACCAGCGGCTGGAAAAAATCCTCGAGAAGCACCAGCGGCAGATGGTCGGCTGGGACGAGATTTATCACCCGTCGCTGCCGCGTTCGATCGTGATCCAGTCCTGGCAGGGACAGGATTCGCTCGGCGCCAGCGCGCAGGACGGCTATCAGGGCATTCTGTCGACCGGTTTCTACGTCGACCAGCCGCAGAGCACCGCCTATCACTACCGCAATGAAATCCTGCCGCAGCCGTTGGGGGTGGAAACCGCGGTGCAGCCCGGCGAGCAGGCGCAGAGCTGGCGGTTCAGCATGCCGCGCCTGAAGGGCAGCGCGGTGGCGGGCAGCTTTACCCTGATCGAGGGCCGGCAGGGCTGGCGCGGTTTTATCGACTTCGACGGCAAGTCGCGCCGCGCGCTGCACGACATCGTCTGGCGCACGCCGCAGCAGGTCAGCTTCCGTCTCGACACCTGGATGGGCGACACGCGGCCGGTATTTACCCTGCAGCAGGATAAGCTCAGCGGCTACACGCTGGTCGGCAACGTGCGTTACCCCACCAGCGGCAGCAAATTGGCGGCTGTCCCGCCGGGCAAAGCGCCGGTGGTGCCGGACGAGAAGCGGCAGGCCAATATTCTCGGCGGCGAGGCGGCGCTGTGGGCGGAAAACGTTCGCGCGCCGCTGCTCGATCTCAAGCTGTGGCCGCGCGGCTTTGCGGTGGCGGAGCGGCTGTGGTCGGCTAAAGACGTCACCGACGAAAGCAACATGTACCGGCGGCTGGCGGCGATCGACGCCTGGTCGGTGGTGTCGGTCGGCCTGCAGCAGCACGCCGAAACCGCGCGCGAGTTCACCCGGCTGGCCAACAGCGTGGAGATCGCGCCGCTGCAGATCCTGGCCGAGGCGCTGGAGCCGGCGCAGTACTACACCCGCCAGCACCTGAAGTTCAAGGCGGGCAATTATCATCAGTTCGAGCCGCTCAATCGCTTCGCCGACGCCCTGCCGCCGGAAAGCAACGCGGTGCGCGAGATGGGGCAGCAGGTGGCGGCGCTGTTGCGGGACAAGAACAACCGGGCGGCGGCGCAGGCGCTGCGCGAACGCCTGCTGCGCTGGCAGCTGAACGGCGCGCCGGCAAAAACGTCGATCGCCGGCAACCGGGTGATGCAGGCGTTGGCGCCGGTGGCGCAGGACGTCGGTGCGCTGTCGACGCTGGGGCTGATGCTGCTGGAGCGCTACCGGCAGGGCAAACCGCTGAGCGGCGCCGAGGCCGAACAGGCACAGCGGCAGCTGGATGCGGCGGCGCAGGTGCGCGACGAGGTGGTGATCGCGGCGGTGTATCCGCTGGAGGCGCTGCTGCGCGGCCTGCGGGCGGAATAACCGTGGCGGGGCGCGGCAGGCCGAGCCCTTAAAGCGCCAGCGGCGGCAGCTGTTTGAAAATGCTGACCAGCCCTTCGCCCCAGCCTTTGCGGATGGCGCTGAAGTGCGGGTGATCTTCGGTGATGCGGTATTGCTGGGCGCTGCTGAAGCTGCCGCGCGGGTAGATCATCACGTCGAGCGGCAGGCCGACCGACAGGTTGCTGCGCAGGGTCGAATCCAGCGAGATCAGCGCGCACTGCATCGCCTGCTCCAGCGGGGTGTCGTAGTTCAGCACCCGGTCGATGATCGGCTTGCCGTATTTGCTTTCGCCGATCTGGAAGTAGGGGGTGTCGCGGGTGGCTTCGATAAAGTTGCCCTGCGGGTAGATATGGAACAGCCGCATCTCTTCGCCGCGGATCTGGCCGCCGAGCAGCAGGTTGCAGCTGAAGTCGGTGGTGCTGCCGCTCTGCTGCGCCTCGCTGTCGCGCTGGATCACTTCGCGCACCGTTTCGCCCACCAGGCTGGCGGCTTCGTACAGGCTGGGCGCGTTGAGCAGGCTGGGGCGCTCGGCGTCCTGGCTGCGGCGCAGCAGCAGGCTGATGATGCTCTGGGTGGTCGCCAGATTGCCGGCGCTCTGCAGCACCAGCGTGCGTTCGCCGTCCTGCTGGAACACGTGCAGTTTGCGGAAGGTGGAGATATGGTCCACCCCGGCGTTGGTGCGCGAATCGGAAGCAAAGACCAGCCCGGACGACAAGCGCATGGCCACACAATAGGTCATACCACAATTCCTCGATACAAGACTGGCACGCCGCCAAACGCCAGCGTGCCCGAAACTTTCGCCGGCGGCAAGCGGCTACTGGCCGGCCGGCATCATCTGCACCGCGGCGACGGTGCGCATGTCCTCGCAGCCGCCGCCCAGCCGCATGCCGCGCACCGGGCAGGCGTCCAGGTAATCGATGCCCACCGCCAGTTTGAGGTGCTGATTCGGCAGGCGGGTGTTGTTGGTAATGTCGAAGCTGTGCCAGCGGTCTTCCACCCAGGCCTCCGCCCAGGCGTGGGTGGCGACGTGGGTGGAGTCTTCGCTGTACAGATAGCCGCTGACGTAGCGCGCCGGAATGTTCAGGCTGCGGCAGCAGGCCAGAAATACGTGGGTATGATCCTGGCAGACCCCGCTGCCGGTGGCGAAGGCGTCGACGGCGCTGTCGGTCACCTGGGTGGCGCCCGGGCTGTAGGGCATTTTCAGCAGCAGCTCGCCCATCAGCCGTTCCAACCCGGCCAGCACCGCCTGCGGCTGGTGGTAGCGCAGGGCGAAGGCCTGGATGGCGGCGTCGGGCTGGGTCAGCGGGCTGTAGCGCAGGAACACCAGCGGCGACAGATGGCCCAGCGCCAGATCGTCGACGCCGTCTTCGATTTCCACCACCCCGTGCGCCTGAATGGTGATCGCCTGATGCGGCTCGTCGAGCGTCAGCACGTGCAGCACGTTGCCGAAGGCGTCGGTGGTGCGCACCGCGTGCTCCGGCAGCGTCAGCTGCCAGGAGAGAATGCGCTGGTGCCGGGAATTCTGCGGCGTCAGCCGCAGGTATTGGGTGCTGCGCTGCACCTGCTGCGCGTAGCGGTAATGGGTGCTGTGCTCAATGTTCAGTTTCATTGCGCCTCCAGATAGGTGTGGTGAATGCTTTCGGCAATGCCGCTGACCTGCCCGAGGAAGGCGTCCAGCCAGTCGTTCAGGCCGATCCGGTTCAGATCCTTCATGCTGCTGAAGCGCAGCTCGGCGTGCAGGGTGTGCGCCAGGCGGCGCGGCCGATTGGCGCTGTCGCCGCCGATCTGCTCCAACTGCTGCACCATGTCGCCGACGCAGGCCAGCAGCGAGCGCGGGATCTCGTTGCGCAGGATCATCAGCTCGGCGATGGTTTCCCGGCTCAGCTGCTGCTTGTAGATGCTGTGATAGGCTTCGCGCGCGCTCACCGCCCGCAGCAGCGTGTCCATGCGGTAGTATTCGCGCACCGGGTCGCCGTCGCCGTCCATCAGCGCGTTCTTCACCCCCAGCAGGCGGGCGGTGCCGTCGGCCCGCTCCAGCAGGGTGCCGAGGCGAATAAAGCACATTGCGTCGCTGCGCAGCAGGGTGCCGAACATCGCGCCGCGGAACAGGTGCGAGCGCTCCTTCACCCAGTCGAAGAAGGCGTCGGCGCCGACCGAGCCGATGCCCTGGCGGCGGATCAGCTTCATCTCGATCCAGGTGGCGTTGATGCTCTCCCAGACTTCGGAAGACAGGCTGCCGCGCACCGCGTGGGCGTTGTTCCAGCCCATCTGCAGGCAGCTGTAGATGCTGCTGTGGTTGCGGCTGTCTAGGGCGAAGAAACTCACCAGGTTGGCCATCGTCAGCTCGGGGTAGGCGGCGGCGTACAGCTGGCCGGTGCCGGTAAGATCGAGCGGCACCTGCAGATCCCGATCGCCGCCGTCGCGGATCGGCATCATCGACAGCTTGTTGGTGACGTCGAGCACCCGGGCGATGCTTTCCGCCCGCTCCAGATAGCGGGCCATCCAATAGAGTTCACTGGCGGTGCGGCTCAGCATGCGTCGTCCTCCAATACCCAGGTGTCCTTGGTGCCGCCGCCCTGCGACGAGTTCACCACCAGCGAACCTTCCGCCAGCGCCACCCGAGTCAGGCCGCCGGGCACCAGGCGGATCTCCGCGCCGCTCAGGGCGAACGGCCGCAGGTCGATATGGCGCGGCGCCAGGCCGTCGTTGACGAAGGTCGGGCAGGTGGAGAGCGCCAGGGTGTTTTGCGCGATGTAGTTCTGCGGCCGGGCCTGCAGCAGCGCGCGGAAGGTGGCGATCTCGTCCTTGCTGGCCGCCGGGCCGATCAGCATGCCGTAGCCGCCGGCGCCGTGCACCTCTTTCACCACCATCTGCTCCAGGTTGGCCAGCACGTACGACAGCTCGTTCGGGTGCCGGCACTGCCAGGTCGGCACGTTGTTGAGGATCGGCTCTTCCTGCAGATAGAAACGCACCATGTCCGGCACATAGGGGTAGATCGACTTGTCGTCGGCCACCCCGGTGCCGATGGCGTTGGCCAGCACCACGTTGCCGGCGCGGTACACCGACAGCAGCCCCGGCACGCCGAGCATCGAATCCGGGCGGAACGCCAGCGGATCGAGGAAGGCGTCGTCCACCCGGCGGTAGATCACGTCGACCTTGCACGGCCCGGCGGTGGTGCGCATAAACACCGCGCCGTCCTTGACGAACAGGTCGGCGCTTTCCACCAGCTCCACCCCCATCTGCTGCGCCAGGAAGCTGTGCTCGAAGTAGGCGCTGTTGAAGCGGCCGGGCGTCAGCACCACCACGGTCGGATCGTTTTTCGGCGAGCTTTCGCGCAGGGTCTGCAGCAGGTGCGAGGGGTAGCGCTCCACCGGCGCGATGCGCTGCCGGGCGAACAGCTCGGGGTACAGCCGCATCATCATTTTGCGGTTTTCCAGCATGTAGGAAACGCCGGACGGGGTGCGCAGGTTGTCCTCCAGCACGTAGTACTGGCCGTCGCTGTTGCGCACCATGTCCACGCCGACGATATGTGCATAGATATTGCGGTGTAGATCGACGCCCTGCATGCAGGGCTGATATTGATCGTTGGCCAGCACCTGCTCCGCCGGAATGATGCCGGCTTTCAGAATGTGCTGCTGGTGGTAGATATCGTGCAGGAAAGCGTTCAGCGCCTGCACGCGCTGGCGAATGCCGCGATCGAGCATCGCCCATTCGGCGGCCGGGATGATGCGCGGCACGCTGTCGAACGGGATCAGCCGCTCGGCGCCGTCGTCTTCGCCATAGACGTTAAAGGTAATGCCCACCCGGTGAAACAGCAGCGCGGCCTCTTCCCGCTTGCGTTGCACGGCCTGGTGGTCGGCCTGCTGCAGCCAATGCCAGTAAGCTGCGTAATGGCCCCGGTGTTTCCCCTCAGCCAGAAGCATCTCATCAAAAAACGGTGAAGCGGACAGATTGATATTCAGCATCGTCACCTCGTCGACATTGCAGGCTGTAAATCAATCGAGCATAAAATGTGCCAAGGTGAGAAAGGGGCGGAAATGGCGCGTAACGGCGCGTTTCAGGCGGCAAAAAGCACGCTTTGGGTGCAAGGCCGGGTGGGGATGCCTTGAAACGGGGCGAATGGGGGTGTGGATGGTCGTTGATGGTTCAACGTTGGCAAATAAAAACGGCCAGCCTGGGCTGACCGTTGTGCGCGCTATCGTGGATTAACGACGAACGGCGATGGCTTCGATCTCGATCTTCACGTCTTTCGGCAGACGGGCCACTTCGACGCAGGAACGGGCCGGGAACGGCGCGCTGTGCTCGCTGAAGAAGGCTTCGTATGCGGCGTTGACGGTGGCGAAATCGTTCAGGTCTTTGACGAATACCGTGGTTTTCACGATGTCGGCCACTTTCAGGCCGGCGGCTTCGACGATCGCCTTCACGTTTTCCAGCGACTGGCGCGCCTGAGCGGCGACGTCGTCGGCCACGGCGCCGGTTTTCGGATCGACCGGGATCTGGCCGGAAGTGATGATCATGCTGCCCAGATCAACGCCCTGCACGTAAGGACCAATGGCTGCCGGGGCGAGTTCAGTGCTGATGTTACGTGACATTTTTTCTCCTAATATATACCCGTCATACTTGAAGCTGCCTCTGTGTTGGCTGCGCTCACTTACCCGAATCACTTACTCCAGTAAGCTCATCGGGATGCGCTCCCTTGCCGCCTTGATGCAACTCCAATTATTTTGGGTATGCCATTTGTCTTTCAAACCGCAGCGTCGTTGGCTGCGTGCGATCACCGTAGGGGACGAATACATGCGTTCTCTACGGCATTCCATTATAGGGAGTGGCGAGCGGATTAACAGCGCCGTCCGGTAAATGAGCAGATTCAATCCGCCTGCAGCACCACCTGATGCTCGAACTCTTTCTCGCAGTAGCGGCACTTCAGGTGCACGTCGCCGTCGCGCGATTTAACGCTGAAGCTCGAGGCCACCGGCTCGCTGCGGCTGATGCAGTTGCCGTTCGGGCAGGTCAGCACGCCGTCGATATGGTCCGGCAGGCTGAGGGTCAGCTTGCGCACCACCTCGTAGTTGTCGATGCGGTTTACCGTGGCCTTCGGCGCGTACATCGCCAGCTGGTTGGCCTGCTGCTCGGTCAGGAAGGTGTTCTCGATCTTGATCAGGTCTTTGCGGCCCAGCTCGTTGGAGGGCAGGTTCAGGCCGATGGTGATGCGCTGATCGGTGGCGGTCAGCTTGAACAGCGTCAGCAGCTTGAAGCCTACCTGCGCCGGAATATGGTCAATCACCGTACCGCATTTGATCGCTTCGACCTGCAGTTTGTTATCGTGAGTCATGACGGTTCCCCCCTTAAAGAGCCAAATCTGCGGTTAATACCAGCGCCAGCAGCGCCTGGCGGGCGAAGATGCCGTTGCCCGCCTGTTGGAAGTAGTGGGCGTACGGCGTGGTGTCCACGTCCGTGGTGATCTCGTCGATGCGCGGCAGCGGGTGCAGCACCTTCAGGTTGTCGCGCGCGCCGGCCAGATCCGCGGCGCGCAGGACGAACTGCGCCTTCACGTTGGCGTATTCGGAAGGGTCGAGACGCTCTTTCTGCACCCGGGTCATGTAGAGAATATCCAGCTCCGGCACCACCTCTTCGATGCTGCCGTGCAGGCTGTACTCGATGCCTTTTTCTTCCAGCATCTTCAGGATATAGGTCGGCATCGCCAGCGCTGGCGGGGCGATAAAGTAGAAGCGGTTGCTTTCGAACTTGGCCAGCGCCTGGGTCAGCGAGTGCACGGTGCGGCCGTATTTCAGGTCGCCCACCATGGCGATGTTGATGTTGTTCAGGCGGCCCTGGGTTTCCTGAATGGTGAACAGGTCCAGCAGGGTCTGGGTCGGGTGCTGGTTGGCGCCGTCGCCGGCGTTGAGCACCGGAATGCCGCCGGAAAACTCGGACGCCATGCGCGCCGCGCCCTCCTGCGGGTGACGCATCACGATGGCGTCGACGTAGGTGCCGATCACCGAGATGGTGTCGGCCAGGGTTTCGCCTTTCTTGCCCAGCGAGGTGTTGCTGCCGTCGGCGAAGCCCACCACCGAGGCGCCCAGGCGGTGCATCGAGGTTTCGAACGACAGGCGGGTACGGGTCGAGGCTTCGAAGAAGCAGCTGGCGATCACCTTGTGTTTCAACAGCTCCGGCTGCGGGTGCGCCTTCAGGCTGGCGGCGGTGCGCAGCACCAGCTCCAGATCCTCGCGGCTGAGATCGTTAATAGAGATGATATGTTTGTGATACAGCGGGTTGGCCATTTTTCACTCTCCTCGACGCGTGCCCGTGGCGCGGGACTTCTTTTCGATATTCTTAAGGCAAAAAAAAGCCCCTCAACGAGGGGCTTGAAACGATCGGTTTGGCAACAGGAGAAACAACGGCAGCTGGCCGCCGATTGGCAGTCGGTTTTGTCGGTTGTGGCTAACAAAACAAACGTCGTTTTTCATGCTTTCTCCTGGCAAATTGTCGCGCATTATACTCGCGCTTTTCGCCACTGCAAGCGCTAAAACGTCGATTTTTGCGCTTTCGCAATCGATTGGCCGGCGCTTATTTGCTGACGCGATCGTAGTAGACCATGTCGGCGTTCAGCCCCTGCCGGTAGCCCTTGACGTTGTCGCGCAGCACCACTTCGGTCTTGGCCTGGTCGATAAACACGTACGGCGAGCTGCGCTGCAGCTCTTGCTGCATGGCGGCATACAGCGCGCTGCGCTTGGCCGGATCGGCTTCGGCCACCGCCGCCAGCGTCTGCCGGTTCAGCTGCGGGATCCGCCAGCCGTTCAACCCGGCGACCGTGCTGGCCTTGCCGTCGTTGTAGGCGAAGGCGCTGGCGTTGGAGTGGGCGTCGAAGTAATCCGGGATCCACAGGCGGATCGCCGCCTGATGCTGTTTGGCGCGCACCCGCGAATACACCTGGCTGCCGGCGGCCGGCAGCAGCTCCACCTTCACGCCGGCGGCGGCGAAGCTGGCCTGCAGCGCCTGGGCGATGGTGATGAACGGCGGCTTGTTCTCCACGTCCAGCGTGAAGGACGCGTCGCTGATGCCGGCCTTGGCCAGGATCGCCTTGGCCCTGGCCGGATCGAAGCTGAACGGGTTGGTTTCCAGCGCGCCCGGCAGCCCGACCGGCAGGAAGCTTTGATGCACGAAGTACTGGCCCTTCAGCAGATCCTGGGTAATGCCCTGATAATCGATCAGGTAGCGCGCCGCTTCCCAGAAGGCCGGGTTGTTCAGCAGCGGGTTGGCGCCGTTGCCGGTGTTGAACACCAGGTAGTTTTGCTCGGCGGACGGGATCTCCAGCACCTTAACGCCCGGTTGGTTCTTCAGCGTGTCGGTCTGGTCGGCGCCCAGCTCGCGCGCGATGTCGGCGTCGCCCTGCTGGAGCAGCAGGCGGCGGGTGGCCGGATCCGGCACGTTTTTGATGATGATGCTCTTCAGCTGCGGCTTGTCGCCCGGCGAGCCTGGGTTGGCGTCCAGCACGATCGCCTGATGCGGCTGGTAGACGCGCATCTTGAACGGGCCGCTGCCGGCTGAGTGCATTTTCAGCCAGGCGTTGCCGTAGTCGCCGTCTTTAACGTTGGCCAGCGCCGCTTTGCTGTCGACGATCGAGGCGATCGGCGTAGAGAGAATGTTCAGCGCCACCGCCGGGCTGACGTCGGCGCTCCAGCTCAGTTGGATCGTATGCGCGTCGATCTTCTTCAGCTGCGCGTCGATATTGTCCGGCTGCCAGCCGAGCACGTTGAGGATAAACGCCGGCGACTTGTTCATTTTCACCGCGCGGCCGTAGGAGAAGATCACGTCGTCGGCGGTCAGCGGATTGCCGGAGGCGAACGCCGCCTGCGGGCGCAGCTTCACCGTCAGGGTTTTCGCCGCGGCGTCGCTTTGCCAGCTCTCCGCCAGCACCGGCGCCACCTTGGCCGGGTTATCGCGATCCGCCTGCACCAGCCGCTGATACAGGCTCGGCACCGTCTGGATGCTGGAGAGTTCGTTGGCTTCCGCCGGATCGAGGCTGACGATGTCATCCAGCGATTGCACCACCACCAGGGTGTTCGGCGGGGTCGCGGCCGGTGCGGCGGCGGGCAGGGCGGCAAGCATTAACAGCGGCAAGATTTTGGTTTTCATCGATGTGTATCCCCTGAAGGCGCCAGGCATGGCGCCGAGAAGTGTTTGTTATCGTTGTTTTTCGCATCAGAGTAGAAGCTTAGCCCTAGGTTGGCAAAGGTCTAGCGGTTATTTGATATGCCGGGAATTGCCTGGGCGCATTGGGGAAGGTTGCCGGAAGGGCGGAGGGGGGCAGGGAGCGCGATGTCGCCTGCGCTCCCCGTTGCCTTTGCGTGACGCGCCCCGGCAATAGGTTTTAAATCGTGTCGCTGAGGGTGGCGACCAGCACCGCCTTGATGGTGTGCAGCCGGTTTTCCGCCTGATCGAACACCACGCTGTGCGGCGATTCGAACACCTCGTCGGTGACCTCCATGCCGCCGTGCAGGCCGTACTGTTCCGCCATTTGCTTGCCGAGGGTGGTCTGGTCGTCGTGGAAGGCCGGCAGGCAGTGCAGGAACTTGACGTTCGGGTTGCCGGTCAGCTTCACCATCGCCATGTTGACCTGATACGGCTTCAGCAGCGCGATGCGCTCGCGCCAGGTTTCTTTCGGCTCGCCCATCGACACCCATACGTCGGTATACAGGAAGTCGGCGTCCTTCACCCTTCGGCGATATCTTCGGTCAGGGTGATCTTGGCGCCGGTGCGCTGCGCCAGCGCCCGGCACTCGGCCACCAGCTCCGCCTGCGGCCAGCAGGCCTTCGGCGCCACCAGCCGCAGATCCATGCCCGCCAGCGCGGCGGCCTCCAGCAGGGTGTTGCCCATGTTGTTGCGCGCGTCGCCGACGTAGGCGAACTTCACCTGGTTCAGCGCCTTGCCCGGCAGCTGCTCCTGCACCGTCAGCAGGTCCGCCAGCAGCTGGGTCGGGTGGAACTCGTCGGTCAGCCCGTTCCACACCGGCACGCCGGCGTGGTTGGCCAGGGTTTCCACCAGCTGCTGGCCGTAGCCGCGGTACTGAATGCCGTCGTACATGCGGCCCAGCACCCGGGCGGTGTCCTTCATCGACTCCTTATGGCCGATCTGGCTGCCGCTCGGGCCGAGGTAGGTCACCTGGGCGCCCTGATCGAATGCGGCAACTTCGAAAGAGCATCGGGTGCGGGTCGAGTCTTTTTCGAAGATGAGCGCGATGTTTTTGCCCTGCAGCCGGCGTTTTTCCCGGCCCTGCCGCTTGGCCTGCTTCAGATCGGCCGCCAACGCCAGCAGCGCCTGCAGCTCCGCGGGGGTGAAATCCATTAACCTCAGAAAGTGACGTCTGTAGAACGGGTTGCTGGTGCTCATTGCCGGATGTCCTGATTGTTTAATTGAATTAAAATTCACTTTATATGTATGAATATTCAATTTCAACCCCGAGGGAGAAATCTTTCACGTTTATCGTGGAAGCAATGTCGGCGCTGTGTGAAAATAGAAGGAATAAAGGCCATTTGACTTGAGGATATAGGCATGGCAAACCGCGAATTGCTGGAAGAACAACGTGAAGAGACCCGCCTGATCATCGAAGAACTGCTGGAAGACGGCAGCGATCCGGACGCGCTCTACACTATCGAGCACCATCTCTCCGCCGAGAAGTTTGAAGTTCTGGAGCAGGCCGCCGTTGAAGCCTTCAAGCTGGGCTACGAAGTGACTGACGCCGAAGAGCTGGAAGTGGAAGACGGTTCACTGGTGATGTGCTGCGACGTGATCAGCGAAGTCGGCCTGAACGCCGAGCTGATCGACACCCAGGTCGAGCAGCTGGTGGCGCTGGCGGAACGCTGCGGCGTCAACTACGACGGCTGGGGCACCTACTTTGAAGATCCGAACGGCGAAGACGACGGCGAGGATGACGAAGACGGTGACTTCATCGACGAAGACGACGACGGCAAACGCCACTAATTAACCCTGCGGGCCGGCTCTCGTCGGCCCCTGATAAACGACATGACATACCGATCCCTGTTAGCCCCGATTTTAAACTTCCTGCACTGCGAAACCCCAGATGCCTGGATCGACGCCGCGCGCCGCCCGGAAAACCTGCAGCTGCTGCTGACCGACCATATGGTGTGCGAGCTGAAGGCGGCGCAGACCGGCATGTGGCTGATCCGCCGCTACGTGGCGGACAAAGAGAGCGGCGACGCGTTGCTGGCGTTGCTGCGGCCCTACGAGGCGTTTCTGCACGAGGCGCAGGGCGTGCCGGAGGCGTTGTTCCGGCAGGGCCAGTTCACCCGCAAAATCCTGCCGAAAAACGGCTCGGCCTACGGCCAGGATCTGGCGGATAAAATGGTGTTGTTGATCAAAGAAGAGCTGCATCACTTCTCGCAGGTGCTGGAGATCATGCAGGCGCGCGGCATCGCGTACCGCAAGATCACCGCCAGCCGCTACGCCAAGGGCATGATCCGCGAGATCCGCACCCACGATCCGGCCACGTTGATCGACAAACTGATCTGCGGCGCCTACATCGAGGCGCGATCCTGCGAGCGCTTCGCCAGGCTGGCGCCGCATCTGGACGACGAACTCAACCGCTTTTACGTCTCGCTGCTGCGATCCGAAGCGCGCCATTACCAGGATTACCTGCAGCTGGCGGAACAGATCGCCGGCGGCGACATCAGCGAACGGGTGGCGCATTTCGGCCGCATCGAAGCCGAGCTGATCCTGGCGCCGGACAGCGAGCTGCGCTTCCACAGCGGCGTGCCCGCCGCCGCCTGATTGCCCGGGCGCTCGGTTATTGCGGGGCGCCCAGCAGCAAATCCACCGCCTTTTCCGCCAGCATGATGGTCGGCGCATTGGTGTTGCCGCTGGTCACCTGCGGCATCACCGAGCAGTCGATCACCCGCAGCCGTTCAAAACCGTGCACCCGCAGCTGCAGATCGGTCACCGAGTCCTGCGGCGACGGGCCCATGCGGCAACTGCCCACCGGGTGATACACCGTCTTGCAGAAGTTGCGCACGAACGCCTCCAGCTGCGCCTCGTCGCGGGTCCATTCCGGCTGCGGCATCAGCAGGTCTTTGATCAGCGGTTTCAGCGCCTCGGTCTGCAGGAAACGCAGGCCGAACTTCACCGCGCGCACGCTGCCGGCCAGATCCTCCGGGTGGCCGAGGTAGTTGGCCTGCAGCTTGACCGGATCGGCCGGGTTGCGGCTGCGCAGCTGCACCTCGCCGCGCGCCTTCGGCTGCAGATAGCCGACCTTCAGCGTGAAGCCGTGGATATTCGGCAGCGGCTCGCCGGGCACGTCGTCCCAGCTGTCGAGCAGCGGCAGGAAGTGGATCTGCACGTCCGGCCGGCCGTCGCCCAGGCTGTCGCTGAAGGCGGCGCCTTCCAGCACGTTGGAGCTGAGCACGCCGCTGCGGAACGCCAGCCACTGCGCGCCGTGGCCCAGCGCCTGCAGGCCGCGATCGGCGCCGAACAGGCTGATCGGCTCGCGGGTGCTGACGTTGATCGACATATGCAGGTGATCGTGGAAGTTCTTGCCGACCGGCAGGTCCGCTCGCACCTCGATGCCCAGCTGCTGCAGGTGTTCGCGCGGGCCGATGCCCGACAGCATCAGCAGCTTCGGCGAGCCGACCGCCCCGGCGCTGACGATCACTTCCCGCGTGGCCTGCGCGCCGACCTCGGCGCCGCCGTTCTGGCTGTAGACCACGCCGGTGGCGACGTTGCCGTCGAAGGTCAGCCGGTGCACCAGTGCGTTCAGCTTCACCACCAGCCGCCGCTCGTCGCGCACCGCCTTCAGGTAGGTGCGGGCGGTGCTGGCGCGCTCGCCGTTGCGGGTGGTGGTCTGGTAGAAGCCGACGCCGTGCTGGCTGTCGCCGTTGAAGTCGTTGCGGTAGGGCAGGTTCAGCTCCTGGCCGGCGCGGATAAACGCCATGCTGAGCGGGTGGCGGTAGCGGTTCTCGCTGACCGGCAGCAGCCCTTCGCCGCCGTGATAGCCGTCGGACAGGCTTTCGTTGGCCTCGGCGCGCTTGAAGTAGGGCAGCAGGTCCTGATAGCCCCAGCCGGCGCAGCCGTAGCGCTCGGCCCATTCGTCGTAATCCTGCCGCTGGCCGCGGATGTAGATCATGCCGTTGACCGAGCTGCTGCCGCCCAGCACCTTGCCTTGGGCGATTTGCATGCGGCGGTTGTTGGCGTGCGGCTCCGGCTCGGTCTCGTACGGCCAGCTTTTCTTGGCGATGATCTTCGCCACGCCGGCCGGCATTTTGATAAACAGGTTATTGTCGTCGCCGCCCGCCTCCAGCAGCAGCACCCGCGCCTGGGTGCGGCGGATCAGCTGCGCCGCCAGCACGCAGCCGGCGGAACCGGCGCCAACGATAATGTAATCAAATGAGTTTTCCGACATGACAGCTCTCCGTGCGCGATAGGGATGCTGGCAGAGTAACGCAGGGAGGAAGGTGGTCAATTTGCGATCGTTAATTTATTAACGAACTTCACATTAAATTTGCCTCGTTGATTTTACGCTCAGTTTATCTGCTTGAAAAACGAGGTTATCGCGAATTTTTCTGATTGATGTTCATGTTAATGAAAAAGGGGCGCGGCAGGCTGCGCCCCCGTTGAACGCGCCCTGCGCTTACAGGGTTTTCAGCATGGTGACTTCGCAGTCGACGTGGCCGGTGGCGCCCATGGCGTAGCCGATGTGCTCGAAGCCCAAATGCTCATACAGGCCGACGGCCTGCGTCAGGCTGGCGGTGGTCTCCAGGTAACAGCGGCGGAAACCGTGCTGGCGGGCGAAGTCCAGCGCCTGCAGCGCCAGGCGTTTCGCCAATCCCTTACCGCGCAATATCGGCAGGAAATACATTTTCTGCAGTTCGCAAACGTCGTCTTCGCCGCCCTGCAGCGGCGCGACGCCGCCGCCGCCGGCGATCCGGCCGTCGACCTCGATCACCCAGTAGGCGCTGCGCGGCAGGCTGTAGAGCTGATACAGGGCGTCCAGGTTGGGATCGGAGACGGTATAGCCTTTATCCGCCGTCAGGCCATGCTCGGCGGAGACTTCGCGAATGACGTTAGCAATAGCGGCATTGTCTTCAGCCGTTATTGGGCGCACCAGAAAACGCACTGGGGTTGCTGTTGTCATGTTTACACTCGCCATAAATTAACAGAGACCTGGTTTATTTTTATCGCAGCGCGAAACGCGCCGGGGTTATTTCCCGGCGGCGTCCATGCGGCATTCATGAGTACTTTGTAATAACACTGAAGCTGGGCCAGACGCAACGGCGATAAAAAAACAGCGGGGAAATCCCCGCTGTTTTCAACCGTTGGCGCAAGCCGGCAAATTACAGCGCGGCGATGGTCGCCTGCTGTTCCTGCAGCTTCACCTTGCCTTCCTTGCAGGCCGCCAGACGGTCGCGCTCTTTGGCGACCACCGCTTCCGGCGCGCGCGCCACGAAGCCTTCGTTGGCCAGCTTGCCTTCGATGGCGGCGATTTCCGCATCCAGCTTGCCCATCTCTTTCGCCAGACGCGCGATCTCGGCGTCTTTGTCGATAAAGCCGGCCATCGGGATCAGCAGCTCGGCGCCGTCCACCAGCTTGGTGACGGAGACCGGGCCTTTCTCACCGGCCGGCAGCGGCGCGATGGAGGACAGGCGCGCCAGGCGGGCGATGAAGCTCTGGTTTTCCTGCAGGCGGCGCTGGGCGTCGGCGCTGCAGTTGCGCAGCAGCACGTCCAGCTGCTTGCTCGGCGCGATGTTCATCTCGGCGCGAATGTTGCGCACCGCGGTGATCGCCTGCTTGATCCACTCCAGATCGTTCAGCGCCTGCTCGTCTTCCAGCGCGGCGTCGTAGGCCGGGAACGGCTGCAGCATGATGGTGTCTGCGGCGCTGCCGGTCAGCGGCCTCACGCGCTGCCAGATGGTCTCGGTGATGAACGGAATGATCGGGTGCGCCAGACGCAGCAGCGCTTCCAGCACGGTGATCAGCGTGTGGCGGGTGCCGCGCTGTTCCGCTTCGCTGCCGTTGCTCACCACCGGCTTGGTCAGCTCCAGGTACCAGTCGCAGAACTGGTTCCAGGTGAATTCGTACAGGATGTTGGCCGCCAGATCGAAGCGATAGGTGTCCAGCGCTTCGCGGTAGGCTTTCACCGTGCGGTTGAATTCGGCCAGGATCCAGCGGTCCGCCAGCGACAGCACTTTATCGCCGCCGTTGAAGCCGCAGTCATGCTCTTCGGTGTTCATCAGCACGAAGCGGCTGGCGTTCCACAGCTTGTTGCAGAAGTTGCGGTAGCCTTCCAGGCGCTTCATGTCCCAGTTGATGTCGCGGCCGGTCGAGGCCAGCGCCGCCAGGGTGAAGCGCAGGGCGTCGGTGCCGTGCGGCTCGATGCCGTTCGGGAACTGCTTCTCGGTGCGCTTGCGGATTTTCTCCGCCAGCTGCGGCTGCATCATGTTGCCGGTGCGTTTTTCCAGCAGGTCTTCCAGCGAGATGCCGTCGACCATGTCCAGCGGATCGATGACGTTGCCCTTGGACTTGGACATCTTCTGGCCTTCGTCGTCGCGGATCAGGCCGGTCATGTAGACGGTCTTGAACGGCACCTGCGGCTTGCCGTTTTCATCCTTGATGAAGTGCATGGTCAGCATGATCATGCGTGCGATCCAGAAGAAGATGATGTCGAAGCCGCTGACCATCACGCTGGTCGGGTGGAAGGTTTTCAGCGCTTCGGTCTGCTCCGGCCAGCCCAGGGTGGAGAAGGTCCACAGGCCGGAGGAGAACCAGGTGTCCAGCACGTCTTCGTCCTGGGTCAGCGCCACGTCGGCGCCCAGGTTGTTCTCGCTGCGCACTTCTTCTTCGCTGCGGCCGACGTAGACTTTGCCGTTCACGTCGTACCAGGCCGGGATGCGGTGGCCCCACCACAGCTGGCGCGAGATGCACCAGTCCTGAATGTCGCGCATCCAGCTGAAGTACATGTTTTCGTACTGCTTCGGCACGAACTGGATCTCGCCTTGCTCGACCGCTTCCACCGCCACTTTGGCCAGCGGCGCGGTGCGCACGTACCATTGGTCGGTCAGCATCGGCTCGATCACCACGCCGCCGCGGTCGCCGTAAGGCACCGTCAGGTCGTGCGGTTTGATCTCTGCCAGCAGGCCCAGCTGCTCGAAGGCCGCCACCACCGCCTTGCGTGCGGCGAAACGCTCCAGGCCGCGGAACTCGGCCGGGATCTCGCTGCAGTAGTCGGCGCAGACTTCGCCCAGGGTGTTGAACACCTCGGCTTGCTGGCGGATGTCGCCGTCGAAGGTCAGGATGTTGATCATCGGCAGGCCGTGGCGTTTGCCGACTTCGTAGTCGTTGAAATCGTGCGCCGGGGTGATCTTCACGCAGCCGGTGCCTTTTTCCATGTCGGCGTGTTCGTCGCCGACGATGCGGATGCGGCGGCCGACCAGCGGCAGAACGATCTCTTTGCCGATCAGGTCCTTGTAACGCGGGTCTTCCGGGTTGACCGCCACGCCGGTGTCGCCCAGCACGGTTTCCGGACGGGTGGTGGCCACCACCAGATAGTCTTTGCCCTCGGCGGTTTTGGCGCCGTCGGCCAGCGGGTAGCGCAGGTGCCACATGGAGCCTTTGGACTCGCGGTTTTCCACTTCCAGATCGGAGATGGCGGTGCGCAGTTTAGGATCCCAGTTCACCAGGCGCTTGCCGCGGTAGATCAGATCTTCTTTGTGCAGGCGGACAAACACTTCGCGCACCGCGTTCGACAGGCCTTCGTCCATGGTGAAGCGCTCGCGCTCCCAGTCCACGGAGTTGCCCAGGCGGCGCATCTGGCGGGTGATGGTGCCGCCGGATTCCGCTTTCCACTGCCAGATTTTTTCGATGAACGCATCGCGGCCGTAGTCGTGGCGGGTTTTGCCTTCTTCCGCGGCGATCTTGCGCTCCACCACCATCTGGGTGGCGATGCCGGCGTGGTCGGTACCGGCCTGCCACAGGGTGTTTTTACCCTGCATGCGCTGGTAGCGGATCATGGTGTCCATGATGGTCTGCTGGAACGCGTGGCCCATGTGCAGGCTGCCGGTGACGTTCGGCGGCGGGATCATGATGCAGAAGCTTTCCTGGCCGGTGTCGCCGTTCGGCTTGAAGTAACCCTGGCCTTCCCAGTGATCGTACAGCTTCTGTTCGATCTGTTTTGGGTCGTATGCGGTGTCGAGCTGACTGTTTGTCTTTTCCATTGTATATCGTTGTTCAGTGAGTTGGCGGCGTAGCCGTGGTCAAATGGAAGCCGACGCTGCGATAGGCTTTGTAACGGTCGCGCGCCAACTGTTTCAGGGTGTCTTCGTAAGGGACGAAGTCTACCACTTCATGGAAAGCGGTAGCAAAATCTGCAAACTGCGGCAGCAGGGCGATCAGCAGATCGCGCGGGGCATTGCCGCGTTTGCCGGGCCAGCACAGCTCCACCGGGGCGCCGTAGTGCGGCCCTTCGCCGGCCAGGTTGTGCGGCACGAACTGATGGGGCTCGCGCTGCCACAGCGCTTCGTCCAGCCGCTGGGCCTGTTCCTGGCTCTCGCAGGCGATCAGCACCCGCTTGCCGGAACGCCAACGCTCGGCGGCAACGGCGCAGGCTACGGCCTCATGGGCGCTGAGCGCGCCCGCCGGTTCCGCCTGTTCGATTAGATAGAACGTTGCCTGTTTGATCATCTGATTCACCGCTGCCTATAAAAAAACAGGGTACAACGTGTTGGTTGCGCCCTTTTGGGACGAAGCAGATAACTCTGCCCCTTCGCTGCTGAAAGGATTATATACCCAATAGGTTTCAAGTTGCAGCTAGGCGGCAAGTTCGTTCATCCCCAGGAGCTGACATGAGGTCAGTGACTGGGGTGACAAATCTGCCGGGAGCAGATTTGAACGCTGCTTGCAGCGGCCCCTTACGGGGCATGGCCCATGGATGGGCCATGTAACTAAATGCGGCCAACAACGCTGCGGCTTGAAAGATGAAGGGTATTTAATCGTCGCCGTTGAGTCCGGCCCTGTTCAATAAGAATTGAGACAGCAGCGCGACCGGGCGACCGGTGGCGCCTTTGGCCTTGCCGGAGCGCCAGGCGGTGCCGGCGATGTCCAGGTGCGCCCAGCTGTACTTGCGGGTGAAACGCGACAGGAAGCAGGCTGCGGTGATAGCCCCGCCCGGACGGCCGCCGATGTTCGCCATATCGGCGAAGTTGGAGTCCAGCTGCTCGTAGTACTCGTCGGCCATCGGCAGGCGCCACGCGCGGTCGCCGGCCTGCTCGGAGGCGCCGATCAGCTCGTGCGCCAGCGGGTTGTGGTTCGACATCAGGCCGGTGATGTGGTGGCCCAGGGCGATCACGCAGGCGCCGGTCAGGGTGGCGATGTCGATCACCAGCTCCGGATCGAAGCGCTCGACGTAGGTCAGGGTGTCGCACAGCACCAGGCGGCCTTCGGCGTCGGTGTTCAGCACCTCGACGGTCTGGCCGGACATGGTGGTCAGCACGTCGCCCGGGCGATAGGCGCGGCCGCCCGGCATGTTTTCACAGCCGGCCAGCACGCCGATCACGTTCAGCGGCAGGTTCAGTTCCGCCACCACGCGCATCACGCCGTACACCGTCGCGGCGCCGCACATGTCGTACTTCATCTCGTCCATGCCTTCGGCCGGCTTGATCGAGATGCCGCCGGAATCGAAGGTCAGGCCTTTACCCACCAGCACGATCGGCTTAGCGTCCGGGTTCGGGTTGCCCTTATATTCCATCACTGACATCAATGATTCGTTCTGCGAACCTGCGCCAACCGCCAGGTAGGCGTTCATCCCCAGCTCTTTCATCTGCTGTTCGCCGATGACGCGGGTGGTGATGTTGGTGCTGAAGGCATCCGCCAGCTGGCGCGCCTGCGAGGCCAGGTAACCGGCGTTGCAGATGTTCGGCGGCATGTTGCCGAGATCTTTGGCCGCCTTGATGCCGGAAGCCACCGCCAGGCCGTGCTGGATGGCGCGTTCGCCGCTGGTGAGCTCGCGGCGGGTCGGCACGTTGAACACCATTTTGCGCAGCGGGCGGCGCGGCTCGACCTTGTTGCTTTTCAGCTGATCGAAGGTGTAGAGCGTCTCTTTGGCGGTTTCCACCGCCTGACGCACCTTCCAGTAGGTGTTGCGGCCTTTCACGTGCAGCTCGGTGAGGAAGCAGACCGCTTCCATGGAGCCGGTGTCGTTGAGGGTATTGATGGTTTTCTGAATCACCTGTTTGTACTGGCGTTCATCGAGCTCGCGCTCTTTGCCACAGCCGATCAACAGGATGCGCTCGGAGAGAATGTTAGGCACATGGTGCAGCAGTAACGTCTGCCCGACTTTGCCTTCCAGTTCGCCACGGCGCAGCAATGCGCTGATATAACCATCACTGATTTTGTCGAGTTGTTCTGCGATAGGTGACAGGCGGCGCGGCTCGAAAACACCGACTACAATACAGGCGCTGCGCTGTTTTTCCGGGCTACCGCTTTTTACACTGAACTCCATGCACTCTCCTGAATCTTAAAGACAAAGGCGGAAGCTACGGCTAGAATGACCAACTCCGTAACGATCTCCCGCCATTTGAGTTAACCAACTATGTTAACCTGAACGGCGTAAATTGCTCTGTTTTGGCGACTATAAGCAAGTTCCTATAGGACACCCAAACGCTAGATGTTGTAATACTATTTTAGCTGTGAAGGTTGCCATATGATGAGAATAAATGGCGGATTAGCGATGAAACTATCGATTTTCCTGCAAAAAGACAAGTTTTCACAGGCGTAATAAGCGTGATCATCATAAGATATCTGGTACGGGAAACGCTAAAGAGCCAAATCGCCATCCTGTTCATCCTGCTTCTGATCTTCTTTTGTCAGAATCTGGTCAGGGTGTTAGGCGACGCGGTGGACGGCGATGTCCCGACAAACTTAGTACTTTCTCTGCTCGCATTGGGTGTGCCGAAGATGGCGCAGCTAATCCTGCCTTTAAGCCTGTTTCTCGGCTTGTTGATGACGCTTGGGCGGTTGTATACCGAAAGCGAAATCACCGTTATGCACGCCTGCGGGCTGGGCAAACGCACCCTGATTATCGCCGCCATGATACTGGCGCTGCTCACCTCCGCGGTCGCCGCGGTGAACGTGTTTTGGGCCGGGCCGATGGCCTCGCGCTACCAGGATGTGGTGGTGAGCGAAGCGAAGGCCAACCCGAGCATCGCCGGGCTGGCGGAAGGGCAGTTCAAGCCTTCGCAGGACGGCAACGCGGTGCTGTTCATCGGCAACGTGAAGGGCAGCACCTTCAATGACGTGTTCCTGGCGCAGCTGCGGCCGAACGGCAACCAGCGCCCTTCGGTGGTGGTGGCCGAGCACGGCAACATCATTCAGCAGAAAGACGGCTCGCAGGTGGTGACGCTCGACAAGGGCACCCGCTTCGAGGGCACCGCGCTGCTGCGCGACTTCCGCATTACCGACTTCAAAGACTACAAGGCGGTGGTGGGCCACCGCACGGTGGCGGTGGACAACTCCGAGGCCGAGCAGATGTCGATGCAGACGCTGTGGGCATCCGAGGATCCGGACGCCCGCGCCGAGTTCCACTGGCGCCTGACGCTGGTGCTTTCGGTGGTGCTGATGGCGCTGCTGGTGGTGCCGCTCAGCGTGGTGAACCCGCGCCAGGGCCGCGTGCTGAGCATGCTGCCGGCCATCCTGCTGTATTTGATTTTCTTCCTGCTGCAGACCTCGCTGCGCTCCAACGCCGGCAAGGGCAAGCTGGACCCGATGATCTGGCTGTGGACGGTTAACGCCGTTTACTTCGTCATCGCGCTGGCGCTGAACCTGTGGGATACCGTGCCGATGCGCAAGCTGCGCGCACGCCTGAGAGGAGCGGCCTGATGTTTGGCGTACTGGACCGTTATATCGGCAAAACGATTTTCAACACCATCATCATGACGCTGTTCATGCTGGTGTCGTTGTCCGGCATCATCAAGTTCGTTGACCAGCTGCGCAAGGTGGGCCAGGGCGATTACTCCGCACTGGGCGCCGGCATGTTTACCCTGCTGAGCGTGCCGAAAGACATCGAGACCTTCTTCCCGATGGCGGCGCTGCTGGGCGCGCTGCTCGGCCTGGGCCAGTTGGCGACGCGCAGCGAACTGGTGGTGATGCAGGCCTCCGGCTTTACCCGCATGCAGATCGCCGGCTCGGTGATGAAAACCGCCATTCCGCTGGTGTTGCTGACCATGGCGATCGGCGAGTGGGTGGCGCCGCAGGGCGACCAGATGGCGCGCAACTACCGCGCGCAGCAGATGTACGGCGGTTCGCTGCTTTCCACCAAGAGCGGGCTGTGGGCGAAGGACGGCAACGACTTCATCTACATCGAGCGCGTCTCCGGCGAGAAAGAGCTTTCCGGCGTGAACATCTACCACTTCAACGACCAGCGCAGGCTGGAGACGGTGCGCTACGCCGCCACCGCCAGCTTTGAAGACGGGGTGTGGAAGCTTTCGCAGGTGGATACCTCCGACCTGACCAACGAAAAACAGGTGACCGGCACCCAGACGCTGACCGGCGAATGGAAAACCAACCTGACCCCGGACAAGCTGGGCGTGGTGGCGCTGGATCCGACCTCGCTTTCCATCAGCGGGCTGCACAACTACGTGAAGTACCTGAAGCAGAGCGGCCAGGAAGCCAACCGCTACCAGCTGAACATGTGGAGCAAAATCTTCTCGCCGCTTTCCGTGGCGGTGATGATGCTGATGGCGCTGTCGTTCATCTTCGGCCCGCTGCGCAGCGTGCCGATGGGCATCCGCGTGGTGACCGGCATCAGCTTCGGCTTCCTGTTCTACGTGCTGGACCAGATCTTCGGCCCGCTGAGCCTGGTGTACAACATGCCGCCGGTGCTGGGCGCGCTGCTGCCGAGCATGCTGTTCCTGCTGATCAGCGTATATATGCTGCTGAAACGCCGGTAACGGGGCAGCAGGGCATGGTTGAAAGGCGCGGCCGTTGGGCTGCGCCTTTTTCGTTTGGTGCGCGCAGCGCGGGCTGAGGGGCGAATTTGGGGCCGGCGGCGATATTGGGCAAAGCGCCCGACGCGGCCCGGTCGGCGCTTTTTTCAACACTTAACTCATTGAACAACGGATAAGTGTTGCGCACGGATCGCTGGAAGGTATAATGCACCCGTTTTCCGCATACTACTTCAGTGCCGAAGTGGCGAAATCGGTAGACGCAGTTGATTCAAAATCAACCGTAGAGATACGTGCCGGTTCGAGTCCGGCCTTCGGCACCATTAGTACAGCGCGAACAAGAAGCCACCGAAAGGTGGTTTTTTTGTGCCTGGAATCTGCCCGCCGCCTCTACTTGCCCACTTTACTCTGTATTGACGCATTTCCCATTTCAGTAAAAAACGGATCTTCCTGATGTTTTCCTAAGGCCTATCTGATTGACCTTAAAGGCTAAAATGACGTTTCATTGAACTCTTTCGGATCAAGGAGTTCCAGGATGGAGCCACAACAGGAAGGAATCACGCGGGCGTTAACGCCGGGCGAAGTCAATCCGGCACGCTCGGTGTTTGGCAGCACCATTTTCTATCAGAGTGTGTTGGTTCACTGCGACAGCTACTTGCCGTTTGGGCTACAGAATCAGTACACGGCGATGAGCCCGAATGGGGAGTTGTACTTTCGCAGAGCTTTATACCGACCTGATTTTACGGTGCATCATTTGGCACAGCACCTTTTTATCCACGAGATGGCACATGTGTGGCAGCATCAAAGAGGCATGTGGGTGCGTACCCGTGGGCTTCTCAGTTGGGCGGTGAGCTATCAATATCGGCTCGATCGGTTGCTGTTGCGTGAGTATAGTATGGAACAGCAAGCATCGATAATTGCAGACTATTTCTATCTTAAGAAGTTTGGCGTTAGCGATTTTATCGGTTTATACGGTAGGAATTACTCAGGGATAGTAGACAGAAGTACATTGTCAAAATTTCAACCCATAATCAGAAGCGCAGGGCTGCCACTATGAAAAAATTCCTCTTGCTCTTTATTCCTCTTTTTATCTCTGGATGCCCTATGGGGGATAAAGTCAATTTACGCCCGGCAAAAGCAACGGCTGTCGGCAGCAAGATCTGCGTTTTTGTCGATAAGAATGACATGGAAAGAGAGGAGTCCATTCTCAAGGTAGCCATATGGAAGTATGGCAACGATGATTATGTCTATGAAAAATCATATGCAAACACGCCCGTCGCGTTGGAACCGGGGAAGTGTGTTCCCGGCATTGGTGAGTATGACTTTATCGCTGGTGAAGGATACAGTGTTATTGTCAGTACGCCTTTGCATCCTTACGAAGCAAGGTTTATCGTGTGGAAACGGGGTGAGGAGGTTATGTTGGAGCCGTATTAGGTTTTAATGTGACAATGTTAATTATTAGCTAGGTAAGGTGTTATTTGACCCAAAAGCTATTTTATAGTGAAGATATTTGGCATCATAGGATAAAGATAACCTGCGACAACTAGTGCTCAACCATAATTTATTAGCCTTGGCTCAAAATCCCGTTTCATTCAGAAACAGAATGCCGGCATTATATTCACTCCCTCGAGCGGAGATGGGGGGATTTCGATGCGCCGAAGAACAGGTTGTCTTTGCCGTGAAGCTGGCTTAACTGGGCAAGTCCGTGCCGAAAGTCTGTCGCAATTTGAGCATTCCGTTGCCATGTTTTATACCTGGCGCAAGAAGTTTGGCAGGATTTTGCATTCAAAACTGAAGAACATGTGGCAGCTCGAAGAGGAAAATCTTCGCCTGACTAAGGCGGTTGTAGATCAGGGCCTCGACAAGACCATCATGCTGCAGGACGCTCTGGCAAAAAAGGGCTGACGTTAGTAGGTCTGTTCGAGTGGGGCAAGGGCCTACATACCTGCTACGAGCTAGTGAAAAACAGGTATGTTTTGTGCTGCTAATTAACCGTATTTCGTTCCGGTACCGCTTCGTTGCTGCATCTGCCGGTTGCCAGAATAAGCAACTAACTTGAAGCTCATTATAACTGGATCATATTCGGGATCAGTGTCCTGCGCTTTTGATGTTGAACACGTTATGGGGTGACTGCAGGTGCATTTATATTAAGGGGAAGAAGAGATGAGAAAAAGCTGGACTATTAAGGAAGATTGTAAGCTGCTTACCTTGGTACGTCAGCACTTTTCCGCGTTGGTCAGCCAAAACCGGCTGAATGCCACAATGCCATTTAGCCAGCAGCTTCACGATGCATTTGACTCACCTGATCGCGATGCCGCAGCATTGTTGTATCGACTCGAACAGGCAAAAATCCTGGGATTTGCCAGCCGTCCTGGAGGCGATCCCACTAAACAGCTGTTTCGCTGTCTGATAAACAATGATTTGGCGCTATACGATTACAGCCTCACCTTTCCCACTCTCAGAAAAGCATTGCATCCAGATACCGTTGCAGCAGCACTAAACCACTTCACGAATAGCAATCCACACGAACCACTGTCCAATACTATCAATGAAATTGCAAAAGCCTTGCATCTTTCCTCCATGCAGATAGAAAAGCTTCTGATCGACAGCGGCCAAATAACCATCAATAGTTACCGTGAGTGTGAGCGTGTTGGAGAGATAACTATCAATAATAATCTGCAAGATCTCATCTCCAGGCAAATTCCTGACATAACGCTGGTTGAAGATATTAACGCTTGCCGCGCCCAAGTCTCTCAACTTTACCACGTGCATGAACGTGATGGCGCTGAGGTCATCTTCAGTTCTGATGGCACAGGATTCGGCAAAAGTTATGGCGTAATTCAAGGGTATGTCGAATATCTGGAGTGTTTCGCCAAAAACCAAAAGTCAGATGATCTGTTTCCCGAAGGTGGCTTTACCAACCTGCTGTTCATGTCGCCGCAAAAATCACAAATCGACCTGGATAGCAGCCAGAAAGACAAAATTCTGGCTTCTGGCGGCGAATTTATTTGCGTTCTCTCTCGTAAGGATATTGCCGATCTCGACTTTATGGACTGGGCCACGGGCCTGAAAAATCGCGACCGCTATATTCAGTGGTACGAAGGGGCGAAAGGTAGCAAATATATTGGCAGCGCAATGCGTTCACTCAATTACCATGTCTCACAAATTGATCGCTGTGAAGAGCAGTTAAAAAAGCTGACAACATACGGTTCTCAGGATACCAACTACGAAAGAGAAATTCTTGAAGAGCAGCTAAAAAACTGTCGTCATAGTATCCGCAATACGATTGAGTCAGCCTGTAAATTACTATTTGGACCAGATAGTGAAAAAGCTTCTATTAAAGAGTACATTCGTCGCGGGATCCAGGCGCGCCAAGAGCGAATGCAAAACGCGGAGACAGCACGAAAACCAAGCAAGTCTGAACTAAGCGTACACGAAGTCTACTTCGAGCTTATCAAACAGGTATTGCCTTTCGAAGTTTGCCAGTACCGCCCGTCGGTGCTATTAATGACCACGAATAAGTTCGACACATCAACTTACCGACTGGCGCCTCGTCAGCGAGGTGAAGGCGTGCGTTTTGAGTCCGTAGGTTTCGACTTGCTGATTGGCGGCAAGCTGACTCCCAAAGATCCACAGATCAGCACCGTTGCGGCAGCTGGCCATACCGGGCAGGTTGCCTATCTTCGTGATGAACACTTCAGACGTAATCCAGACTGCCCTTTTCGCCAGAAAAATATTCGCTTTACGGTAATCATTGATGAACTACATGAAGCCTACACTCGCCTTGAAGAAACATGCCATGTAAAGCTAATCACACAGGAAAATAATCTGGCGCATGTTATCTCTGTCGCGGGACGTATTTACAATGCGGTACTCAGCCTGGAGCGCCGGAAAAAGCCCAAAGAAGCGCAAACGACCTTTGAGCAAGAGATGGTCAAATTCATCACCATCCTTCGAGACCTACTGGCGAAAAAGTGCGAGTTATCACCCGGTACGACGCTGGGCTCGATCCTGGAGATGTTTCGCGACCAGTTAGGAGCATTCGAAGTTAACGGCGACGCCGCCGAACGCATCATTTCCATTACCCGGAATGTGTTCAGCTTTAACCCCAAAATGTACGTTAATGAAGAGGGGCTGAAACGCATTCGTATGCGCAACAGCGAAGGCGACATAACGCGCACCGAGCTGTATTACGAAGTCGAAAATGATGCCAGCGACACTAATCCCACCCTGCACGATCTGTTCCAATTGGTCTCCGTCATCCTCGCCGCCTGTTCTGATATCACTAACCGACACTTTAAGCGCTGGGTAAAAAATGGTGGCCAGGATAACTCCAGCAGCCAGAATACACCTTTGGGCCAATTTGTTGACGCAGCCAATAATGTAGCTGGAGTGGTGCGACATATCTTCGATCGCACCACCGATAAAAACTTGTTGATTGATCATTTCTACACTTATCTGCAACCCAAAACCGTATTCACGATGACGCCGATAGTTGAACTCAATTACGTGAACAGTGGAGCCGAGCGTACAATTATTCTGGCGTTCGAGATGGATCTGGTACAAGAGTTGCCTGAAGCCATGCTGCTACGTTTATTAACGGGCACGCACAATAAAGTGATTGGACTTAGCGCCACCAGTGGTTTTAGCCACACCAAAAACGGTAACTTCAATCGTCACTTCCTGGAGCGCTATAGCCGTGACCTTGGCTATCGAGTCATTGAACGTAAAAAAACAGATATCGATACGCTTAGAGCACTACGTGCGTTGAGAGCCAGTATCCGCAACGTCGACTTTAGAGTGTTTGATGATAAGCAGCTAAAATTGACCGATATCTACCAAAATTGTGAGATCTATCGCAGGACGTATGACAACTTTTTCGACGCGCTGAAGAAACAGCTGGAGTACGACCTGAAAAATACCTATAAACGGCGTCAGTACCAGCGGGAACTGGAAGCGTTATTGCTTGCCGCCTACGAGGGTAAAAACAGCCTGATTTTGTCCCTTTCAGGGACATTTAAGCGGGCCTTTATCAGCGCCTGGCGCACTCATCAATCAGCCTGGCGTCAGCAGTACGGTATGCACTCCCGGTGCGATGATAAAACGGATAACGATAAGAAACATGACCAGATCCTGACCTTTACCCCATTCAAAGGGCGTCACACCGTCCATTTGGTTTTTTTCGATTCACCACTGGCTAATGTCGAAGATATTAGGCAAGAAACCTATCTCCAGAACAGCAATACCGTACTGGTATTTATGAGCAGCTACAAAAGTGCAGGCACCGGCCTCAACTACTTTGTTAAATACCATGACGGCGATATTAATGATATCAATGCACCACGTCTGGATGTCGATTTTGAGCGCTTAGTGCTCATCAACTCCTCATTTTACAGCGAAGTAAAGGACAACAGCGGCAACCTCAATACATTACCTAACTACGTTACCGTGCTTAAACACTACGCTGATGACGATATTACCGTCCACAAGCTGGCCGATTTCAACGTTAATTTCGCCCACGGCGAAAACTATCGACTGTTAATGGCCGAACATGATATGAGCTTATTCAAAGTCGTCGTGCAGGCCGTAGGGCGAGTCGAGCGTCGCGACACTCTATTGAAAACAGAAATCTTTTTACCCCGCGATGTGTTCCGTAATGTTGCATTCCAGTTTGCCGCTCTCAGTGAAGATAGCGGTAACGAGGTAGTATCAGAAAGCATGTCCTTGCTTAACCACCGCCTCATGGAGGAGTGCGAAAAGCTGAGTCAGAGCCAGTCATTTAGTGATGCAGAACAGCGGTATGCGTTTGAACAGGCTATCCTAGAAAATGGTCGCCGCATTGATGCTGTTCATAAGCGAGTCCTGAAAACCGACTGGATAAATCAGGTACGCGCCGGCAACCTTAAATATCTCGAATTGTGTAATTTATTCCGCGATTCTGACTCCTTTGCCGATCCCTTGCGTTGGCTGGAAAAACTTCAGGCTAATTCCTTGTATGCCGCCAATCGGCAAATGCAATCTATCCACCACGCCCTGTTTATCGACCGCCATCAGGGCAACCAAACTATTTTACTTTGCCACAAACGCGGCCCGGATGGACTTGTCCACAGAGATTATTCCGCCCTGTCGGATTTCACTGGCGGCGCAAGAGAGTACCGGCCTGAGCTCACCCTCTTTCCGCAGTATAGAAACGATGTCGATTTTACCCCCGGCAACCTTGTCGGCGAGTTGATTCGTGAATGTGACAACATCCAGGAAACAGCATTCAAAAAATGGGTACCCAACCCCAGGCTAGTTCCGTTGCTCAAAGGCAATGTCGGTGAATATCTCTTCGATAAAGTGCTAAAAAGTTATGGCGTTACCCCACTTTCTGATCAACAGGTGTTTGAACGCCTTGAACCGCTAGTATATGAGTTTTTTGACCGCTTTCTTGAAGTGGGTAACGACCTGCTCTGCATCGACGTTAAACGCTGGGCGACGCAGTTGGACGATTTAACGCGGGCAGAAGAAACGCTTGAGAAAAGCAACAACAAGATTCGCCAGATCTGTAATATCACCAGCCAAAAGGCAGATACAGAGGGGCAGAAACAGCTTCAGGCTGTGCTGGCAGGCCGTTACGAACGCATTCGATTTGTCTATCTGAACGTCGCCTACAGCCAGAACCCCAATAATCTGATGTGGCAAGATAACGTGGATCACACGATCCACTACCTTAACCTGTTGCAAACCGACTACCAGTACTATCAGCCCAAAAATCGAGAAAGCGGACGAGCTCAGGAAAACTCGAAACTGAGCATGACATTGGACATTAACCCAATGTTACTAACCCTGCTGGGTGTAGAAAAGTTGCCGACTAAAGGAAAAGTCTCATGATCCCTAATCTGAATGAACTGACGGATACTCCGATTGCCCGAACCAATTTGATCAAGCTTGAAGAAGATCAGCTGACGACCATCCAGCGTCTATTGGCCCCTATATCTAATATCTATACGATAGACTTTATGGTTCAGCGCTTTACTAAAGAGCGAAAAGAAAAATCCGCTGATTACTATGCGCGAATTCATCAGCAGGTAAAATCTTGCGTGCGGCAGAAGCTTGGGCTGGAGGCAGGGCAGGAGGTAAAATATGAGCTGCATTGCTTACCAAATTACCATCACGTCTTTTTTTTCCTGGCGCCTGCAACTAACCCGAACAGTCAGGCTCATAGGACGTTGGCAGAACGTATTGAAACGCTTTGTCAGCAACTCACCGCTGAAAATCATGACCTATCTCGCCTGATTCAGGGATTATTTAGCCTGCATTTGAAAATGGTAATGCTGGAAAAAGCCAGTGAGCGCTTTTCGGTATCGCCGACTTACTTCAACTCAACGCTTTACCTTAACGCTCGCCTGAGTCAGCCCGTCACACAAAAAAAAGGCACCGGGGTGATGGAAGCCTTTGAGCTCGACATTTATGCTTCAGAATATAACGAACTCGCTTTTACCCTGCACAAACGAAAATTCCTGGTCGAACCGGCGGATGAGATGCACCTATCCCTGGACGATACCAGCGTGTGGTTTAACATCGATAATCGTCGGCTTAAAGCTCGGCGCAAACTTGATGCCCGTGAAAGCAAACTGGACTTTTTTCGTGAGCGCAGCGGCTATGGTGAATGCCAAGCCTATACCTATAACGTGGTCATGAATGCTGCCTGCGAGCGGCTCAGTGAACTAGAGATCCCCCATCAACCTATCCCATTTCAGGCCACCCACGAGGTCAATCAGTTCGCTACCGACCTCGATCAACAGCTGGCTAATACGCTGTTGGTGGTTAATAACGGCGTCGAATTCAGCGCCACGCAAGAAGCTTATTTCTTTGACGCATTAGCCAACCAGTTCCCCGGGTATAAACTCTGGCCGCTGGCATCGCTTAAACATTCTCAGCAAACCGGATTTGCTGGGCTGCCTGCCAATACATCTATTCTTGTACTCAATGCGGTAGATGAAGAACGAAGCAACAGCATCCGGCAGCAAGATAATGAATCTGTTGAGTACAATGATTTCTATGCAGCCTTTGCCGACGTCCGAAAACAACCTGAACTCAACTGGGATATTTACACCCAGCTTAAGCTAGACCGTTTGCAAGGGTGGCTAAATCAACAACCTCTACCTGTGGTTTTACAGGGTATGAATATTGATCGAAAGTTGTTGGATTCGATTGATTTTATTAATGAACAATTGGTAAGCAACCCTGCGCAATACGAAATCGATCTTACGAAACCTCACAGTCGTCTCAAGTCAGCAGTTACCTTATTAAAAAGTAAGGTACGCCGAACAAAAACCGAGCTATGGTTCAAAGAGAGCTTACTCAATCAACATAACATACCACTGCCAGAATTGGCGGATGGGCACTATACCGCCTATGCAGTACGCAAAACAAAAAGCTATCTCTCCCTGCTTGGATATGTTGAGCTAAAAATAGAGCGCGGCCAACTTAGGGTGGTTGATACCGGGATCGCTGAAGGTGAATTCGAGTATCTATCTGTTGAACATCCATATCTGGGACGACTAAAGAAATTATTCGATAAAAGCTTCTATCTCTACGACCACACAGCAGATATGCTGCTTACCACCTATAACAGCTCCCGCGTGCCACGCCTGATTGGCCCGGCGCAATTTAATATCGTCGATTCATATGCTTATCAGGAACGAGAAAAAACGCTGGCGGAGCGTCAAGGTGATAAATTTAACGGGTATACCATCACCCGCTCAGCAAAATTGGAGCAAAACGTACTGCCTTATCTGATATCACCGGGCCGCTCGAAATACGACCCGTTGACCAAAACTCAAAAGATGAAGCATCACCATATTTACCTGCAACCGCATGAGAATGGAGTGTTTGTTCTGGTAAGCGATGCTCAGCCTACAAATCCTACTATTGCACGGCCTAACCTGGTAGAAAATCTGCTGATATGGGATGCCCAAGGTAAGGCCGTAGATGTATTTAACCACCCGTTAACTGGTGCTTACCTCAATAGCTTCACCCTGGATATGCTCAGGAGCGGCGAAAGTAGTAAGAGTTCGATTTTTGCCAAGCTTTCCCGATTGATGGTTGAGAACTAACACGGTCTATAACCATCGTCCCTTAATCACGAACTCTCCTCCACCGACTCAGTGTGGGGGAGTTGACCAAGCTCACTTTTTAACTATCGTTGTTTGAAATTTATGCGCGATTTCTGCGCATTACATTCCATTTTATACCCCCGGACGCCGCCCTTCATGTTATCTTTGAAGCCCTCTTTTTTATCGCAGTGTGCAGCGACATATCGCTCGGGATAGTGTTATCACCACTGCCTCATACAGACAGAAAAACCGATGAATAAGCAAAATTATGCACCTGGAATGCGGGTGGTTATTCGTGATGCAGAGTGGCGCATTCGCCGGGCGGATGACAGCGGAGATGGTGGTTACCTGCTGACCTGTGATGGCATTTCGGAGCTGGTACGCGGTAAAGAAGGGCTGTTTCTGACAAAGCTGGAGCAAAAAGTCGAGATTCTCGATCCAGCAAAAACAAAACTGGTTGAAGATGAATCAGCCAATTACCAGGCGTCTCAGTTGTACATAGAGAGCCAACTACGCCAACGCGTACCGACTGACAGCAAAGTCCATTTTGGACATCAGGCTGCGATGGATTCAATGCCATTTCAGCTCGATCCCACGCGCATGGCACTGGCGCAACCGCGCCAGCGGATATTAATTGCTGATGCGGTAGGGCTGGGTAAAACGCTTGAAGCCGGTATCCTGGTTTCAGAGCTGATTCGCCGTGGACGTGGCAAACGCGTTCTGGTGCTGGCGGTTAAATCCATGCTTACGCAATTCCAGAAAGAGTTCTGGAGCCGTTTTGCTATTCCGTTGACGCGGCTTGACTCAGCTGGTTTACAAAAGGTGCGTAACCGCATCCCAACCAACCACAACCCGTTCCATTATTTCGATAAGACCATTATCTCCATCGATACCCTGAAACAGGACATCGAATATCGCCATCACCTGGAAAACGCCTGGTGGGATATTATTGTTATCGATGAAGCGCATAATGTCGCTGAACGTGGGACCAGCTCTTTGCGCAGCAAACTGGCAAAATTGCTCGCCGGGCGCAGCGATACGCTGATTATGCTTTCAGCTACGCCGCATGACGGTAAGGCTGAAAGTTTTGCCAGCCTGATGAACATGCTCGACCCGACGGCCATTGCCAATCCGAAAGAGTATGAATACGCCGATTTTGCCGATAAAAATCTGGTTGTGCGTCGCTTCAAAAAAGACGTAAAAGATCAGATGGCTGGCGAGTTTCCGGAACGTAATATCGTCAAATTGATGCGCCCGGCAACCGGAGCTGAAGAGGAAGCCTACCGCCGATTGGTTGAGAGTCAGTTCCGTGACGATGATGATGAAGACTCGCGGTCAAATAAAGGCCGCCTGTTCAAAATTACGCTCGAAAAAGCGTTGTTCTCCAGTCCAATGGCATGTGCCAGCGTGGTGGCTAACCGCCTGAAGCGGCTTGAGAACCGCAAAGAAATAAACAGTCAGAGCCAGATTAACGAATTAGAGTCACTGCTGCTGGCGCTCAATAATATTGATGCCAGCCAGTTCAGCAAGTATCAGTTGTTGCTGGAGACCATCCGTAACGATCTCCGCTGGAAAGCGAATAACACGGAAGATCGTCTGGTGATCTTTACCGAGAGTATCAAAACGCTCGAGTTCCTTGAGCAGCAACTGCGCTCCGATCTCAAGCTGAAAGACGATCAAATTGCCACGTTGCGAGGCGATCAGGGCGATACAGTTCTGATGGAAAGCGTCGAAGCGTTTGGCAAAACCCAGTCTCCGCTACGCCTGCTCATCTGCTCGGATGTGGCGTCTGAAGGTATCAACCTGCACCACCTCAGCCATAAAATGATTCACTTCGATATTCCGTGGTCGCTGATGGTATTCCAGCAGCGTAACGGACGTATTGACCGCTACGGGCAAAAACACCAGCCACAGATCCGTTACTTGCTGACTGAAGCCAGTGAACCGCAGATCAACGGTGATATGCGCGTGCTGGAAGTGCTGATCAATAAAGACGAACAGGCGCAGAAGAATATCGGTGACAGCTCCGAATTTACCAGCAAATTTACGCAGGAAGAGGAAGAAGAGCAGGTTGCTGAATTCATGATGCAGGACGATGGTGCCAGCCTGTTCGATGATCTGTTGAATAGCAATGTCACTGAAAATACTGAACACGACCTGTTTGGCGAAATCTGCAGCGCAGTGTCTAACGATGCCTCAGCCGTGACCGAAAGCGACATTAGCCTGTTTGATAATGAGCAGGCATACTGCGAAAAAGCGTTGGGCTATCTGAAGGCCAGCGGCCAGACGGTACAATACGATACCTTACCTGATAACACCTTATCGCTGGTCGCACCGGAGGAGTTACGCCGTCGCTTTAACCAATTACCGCCGGAAATCGCGCCGGAAAACTGGCAGCTTTATCTAAGCCAGGACAAAACCGTTATTACGGAAGCCATTTCGCGTGCGCGCGGTGAGCAACATGCCTGGCCCGATGTGCAGTATCTCTGGCAAATTAACCCGGTCGTGCAGTGGCTAGACGACAAAATTCAGTCCGCCTTTGGTCGCCACCAGGCTTCGGTGATGCGCCTGTCGCACCTGTTTGAGCCTGATGAAGATCACTTCATCCTTTCCGGGCTGTTCCCGAACCGTAAGTCGCACCCGATGGTGAACCCGTGGCTGGTGGTGAGCTTTAACCGCGAAGCGTTAAGCGGTAGCCTGCCTTTTGCTGAGTTCCTGAAACGATATCCGCAACTGAGTAGCAAGCTGACGAACAGCGGCGGGAAGGATCGTAACCACCAACGCCAGCAGGATCTACTGGAAGCGGCGATCGTCCATGCACGGGATGTCTTTGTTCACGATCGAAATGCTTTTGAGGGGCATATCAATCAGCAGCTCAGTGAACATCTGCAAAAGCTGGACGTTCTGCGTGGGCGTCAGTTGAGTCAACTGGAACTGGATTTTGCCGATAATAAACAGCAGCTTTCAGTGAAACAGAGCCGCAAAGAACAACGTCAGCGCGAAATCGAACACAATTTTGACAGCTATATCCAATGGATTGAGGACACCATGACCACCGAAAAAGAGCCCTACATTCAGGTTATTGCTGTAATCACCGGAGCGGAGGGTTAATCATGGCGCTGGTCGGTATTAATAACGAAAACGAATTTTACTCCAACCACTATCTGGGCGAAGTCTTTACCAGCGACATCCGCGATGTACTGGAACCCTGGATTAACCAGGAAAATGCCGCTCGTGCAGCTGAACGCGCTGCCCGTGAACAGGGCAAAGAGGTTGAGGCGGGCTACCGCGCGCCGTGGAACCAGCTTAACAGCCTGGCGACAGAGTTTTTCCGTAGACTCACTGAACATGAAAAACAGCGCCGGATCCCACAGCGTCTTGCCGATCAGCGCAGTCGCTGGCAGCCGCTGTTAAAGGCATTGGGTTATGAACTCAATCCGCACATTCAGTTGCTGGATGACGATACGCTTTTGCCGGTACTGGCTCGTTACAACAGCACCGACGGTAGTCCGTGGCTGTGGATTGTTGAAGCACATGACCAGGAAGAAGGAACGCTGGATCCGCTGGCGCTGTCGCTGCTGACCGCGCAGTTCCCGGCAGATACCGATAAACATAAGCGCGACAGCCTGCGTAAAAAAGCCAACGGTGAATATCGCAGCTGGCAGGATCTGCTCTCCACGGTTGTCTTCACACAAAATGAACCGCCGCGTTTTGTGCTGCTGCTTGGCAACCGCCAGCTGTTATTGCTGGATCGTACTAAGTGGGCGCAAAACCGTCTGCTGCGTTTTGATTTTGAAGAAATTTTAAGTCGTCGCGAGATAGATACCCTGAAAGCGACGTCGGTGTTGCTACACAAAGATTCGCTGTTGCCAGGCAGCGGTGCGCCGTACCTCGATTCGCTGGATGACAATTCGCACAAGCATGCGTTTGGCGTGTCGGAAGATCTGAAATATGCCCTGCGTGAGAGCATTGAGCTGTTGGGTAATGAAGCGATGCGTTATCTCATCGACAACGAGCTGGTTTATTATACCGGGAAACGTGCTATTAACCCGGATGAGTTGAGCCGCGAATGCCTGCGGTATATGTATCGTCTGTTGTTCCTGTTCTATATCGAAGCGCGCCCGGAACTGGGCTATGCGCCGATGACCGCCAAAACCTATCTACAGGGCTACAGCCTGGAAACGCTGCGCGATCTGGAGATGATCCCGCTGACCAGCGAAGAAGATCGCAATGGGCGCTACTTCCACGATAGCCTGAATATGCTGTTCAAACTGGTGCGTGACGGCTACAGCGGCGGCGTGAAAATGCAGAGCGACATGGAGAGCGGCGACCGGATCACTATTCACAGCCATCAGTTCAGCGTGCCGCGTCTGGAAAGCCATCTTTTTGAAGCGAATAACACCCGTATTCTTAACCGTATGGTGTTCCGCAACGAAACCCTGCAACAAATTATTCAGGCGATGTCGTTAAGCCGCCCGGGTAAAGGACGTTTTAATCGCCGGGGGCGTATCTCCTATCGCCAATTGGGTATCAACCAGTTAGGTGCAGTGTATGAAGCGCTGCTCTCTTACCGAGGATTCTTTGCCAGTGATGACCTCTACGAGGTGAAAAAAGCCGGAGAAGAGTTTAACGAACTGGAAACGGGCTACTTCGTCAGCAAAGGCGAGATCGGCAAATACCACGACGACGAGAAGGTTTACGAAAAAGACGGCAGCCTGCGTATTCACCGTAAAGGCAGCTTTATCTATCGGATGGCCGGGCGTGACCGCGAAAAATCTGCCTCTTACTACACCCCGGAAGTGCTGACCCGCTCGTTAGTCAAGTATGCCCTGAAAGAGCTGTTTAAAGAGCAGATTGATCCGGTTACCGATCCGCACGCCAAAGCCGATGCCATCTTAACCCTTACCGTGTGCGAACCGGCGATGGGCAGCGCGGCGTTCCTTAACGAAGCCATCAACCAGCTGGCGGAAGCTTACCTGTTCCACAAACAGCAGGCGGAAGGGCGCCGCATTCCTCAGGATCGTTACACCCAGGAACTGCAACGGGTGAAGATGTACATTGCTGACAACAACGTATTCGGCGTGGACTTAAACCCGGTGGCGGTGGAGCTGGCGGAAGTGTCGCTGTGGCTGAACGCCATCAGCGGCGATGCATTTGTACCGTGGTTTGGCTACCAGCTGCACTGTGGCAACTCGTTGGTGGGCGCACGCCGTCAGGTGTTCAACAAGAGCGAGCTGACCTACAAAAAAGCGAAAGATCCGAGCTGGCTTAACAGCGAACCGGCCGAGCTGGCGATGAATATTCCACGCGAAGAGAAGCAGATTTTCCACTTCCTGCTGCCGGATAGCGGTATGGCCAACTACAGCGACAAAACCGTTAAGCAGCGCTATCCGGATGATTTCAGAGCACTGGACAGCTGGCGCAAAGAGTTTACCAAAAGCTTTGCACCGAATGAGATTGTCGATGTGCAGCGCATCAGCGGCAAAGTGGAAGCGCTCTGGAACACGTTTCGTCAGCAACTGAAAGCCGAGCGCCAGAAAACCGCCGACAATTACCCGGTATGGCCTGCGGAAAATACGGCTCATGTTCGCTCTTCTTTAAGCAGCAAAGATGAAACCTTCAGCAGCCGCCTCGAAGATAACAGTACCTATCTGAAACTGCGCTGGGTGATGGACTACTGGTGCGCGCTGTGGTTCTGGCCGATCGACAAAGCGGATGAACTGCCGGATCGCGGTATGTGGCTGATGGAGATGGAGACTCTGCTCGACGGTATTGTCGTCACGGAAAGAGTGATAGAAAGTACAGAACAGGCTACCGGCGATCTGTTTGCCGACGAGGGCATGGTGCGTGAAGAGTCTTCGCTGTTTTCCGGCGCTGGCCGTCTGAAAACCGAGGTGTTGTTCCGTCATTTGCCGCGTCTGGCGATTGTTGATGCGCTGAAGAAGCAGCACCGTTTCTTCCATTGGGATCTGGAATTCAGCGATCTGTTTGCCGAGCGCGGCGGCTTTGACCTGATGCTCGGAAACCCGCCGTGGCTGAAGGTCGAATGGCAGGAAGCTGGCGTACTGGGCGACTATGAGCCGGAATTTGTTCTAGGTCGATTGAGTGCTTCGAAGCTGGCGACATTGCGTCATGAAACCTTCAATCGAATTCCGTTGCTCGAAAATGCCTGGCGCAACGAGTATGAGGGTTGCGAAGGGATGCAAAACTTCCTGAATGCGCAGCAGAATTACCCTGTACTACGCGGTGTGCAGACTAACCTGTATAAATGCTTCCTGCCGCAGGCATGGCGCTTAGGGGCGCAGAAAGGCGTGGCAGGTTTCCTGCACCCGGAGGGTATTTATGACGATCCTAAAGGTGGGCAGCTGCGTGCGTCGGTGTATCCTAGGTTGAGGGCGCATTTTCAGTTTCATAATGAATTGAGCCTTTTTGCTGAAGTTCACCATGCAACTATGTTCAGTATCAATGTCTATGGACCGCAGAATACGACGCCGTCCTTTATTAACATGTCAAATGTTTACGCAGTAAGCGCTATCGATGCCTCGTTTGAACACAACAACGCAGGTCCTGTTCCTGGTATCAAAGATGAGCAGGAAATTGAAGGAAAAATCAAAGTTTCCTGGAATACCTCAGGCCACCATTCACGGCTAATTCATATTGGTTTGAAGGAACTCTCTTTATTTGCTCGTCTGTATGACAGCGAAGGAACGCCAGCATGGCAGGCGCGTCTGCCTGCTTTGCACGCAGAACAACTTGTTGCTGTACTGGAAAAGTTTGCTAATCAGCCGAAGAGATTGGGTGATTTACAGGGGCAATATTTATCCCTGGAAATGTGGCATGAAACAAACCAGCAGAAAGACGGCACTATTGAACGTAAGACGCAGTTCCCTGAGGATGCATCACAATGGGTATTGTCTGGCCCGCACTTCTTTGTTGGGACGCCGTTCTACAAGACTCCACGCGAAAATTGTACGTTAAACAGCGATTATGACTGCCTGGACCTGCTAACTTTGCCCGACGATTACCTGCCGCGCACTAACTATATTCCGGCATGTGATGCGCAGGAGTATGCCAAACGTACTCCACGCGTTACATGGACTGAACCGGGTGAAGATGAACCGAGAAAGGTGACGGATTATTATCGTTTTGTGAATCGTGAAATGATAGGGCCATCTTCGGAGAGAACGTTGATTTCAACAATTGTTCCACCGGGTGTAAGTCACATTAATACTTGCCTGGGCTCAGCATTTAACAATACTCAAACATTGCTCGATTATTTTTCAATGACGCTTTCTGTACCGTTGGATTATCGGGTTAAAAGTACTGGTATGGGGCATGCCAATACCTCTCTTATTAACCAACTGCCAGTACTTACAAATGATGCTTATCGTACGGCACTGCATAGTCGAGCACTGTGTCTCGTATCGCTTGTGAGCAGTTATACCGATCTCTGGCAATCCTGCTACAACCCGAACTTCAACACCCTGCGCTGGAGCCGCAATCTCCTGCAACTTCCACAAGATTTCTTCGCTAATCTGACCCCAGAGTGGCAGCGTAACTGCGCTTTACGCTCCGACTACAGTCGCCGTCAGGCGCTGGTGGAAATCGACGTGCTGGTGGCACAGGCACTGGGTTTAACCCTCGAAGAACTGCTGACTATATATCGCGTTCAGTTCCCGGTGATGCGCCAGTACGAAGCCGATACCTGGTACGATCAAAACGGCCGCATTATCTTTACCCCAAGCAAAGGCCTGGTGGGCGTTGGCCTGCCGCGTACTGCGCGTAAAGCGGACCTGAAAAACGGTTTTGTCTTTGATGTCGACAGCCCTGAATGGACCGACGGCGATTGCACTGATCAAGCCATCGGCTGGGATGATGTCAAGCATCTGCAAACCGGCACTGTCAGCGTCACTTTTGATGACTATACCCGCAGCGACGAAGGCGAGCGCCGAACCGTCGTCTGGCAGGCACCTTTTATCAAACCTGACCGTGAAGACGACTATAAAGTCGCCTGGTCATTCTTTTCTGAACATATCAATTAACGTATCAGGCGTAGCCCGGGCTACGCCCTTTTCAGGACGTTTACATGGCGATATACCGGTTACCTGAGCAGTTGGATCAACTCTCTGACGAACAATCTTCCGAACGACATAGCGTTGCAAAATCGGAACTGGAAGCACTCAATGAAGTGATCAGTTTCGCGGAAGAGCGTCGGCGTTCCGCGAGTGCTTTTCAGCGAAGAGGCTACGAAGAGCTTTATCGGCATGGCTTCGGGAAAACAGTCGTCATTGACACTGAATATTCGGGCCGACAGGTGCTGCGTACCTCCCTGGCGACCTGTGATTACGCCAGCACTACGTTAGGATATGCGACACCCGGCTCGCCAAAGGGACATTTATGTCGAGTTGCCCGGCTTGGACAGGAATTTGAAAGCGAACAATGGGGGCGATATACCATTGTCGAAATCCGTAATTTCGCTCGTTTTAGCGGTATTGAAGCGGCACAGAACATCAAGAATTTTCAGGTCATGGAATCAACGTCAATTGCGGATAAAGGTAAGCAAGGTCTTCAGACTGTAATTAATAATCTGAAACTCTCTTTACAGCGCTGGTATCGACCTAAACATCAGCAAGCCGTTGTGACAGATGTGGCATTGTCACCGCTCTTCGAAAAAATTCCAGCTGGCGGTATCGAGCAGGAGTCGGAAAACTGGTTGGATTTTGCTACTGGACAAGATTATGAGTTGTTCCAGGATGATGCCGAAGAGCAATTAAATCACTACGATATTTATGGTCGCAGCGATGATGACCGTGACGATTATATTGGGCTGAGCAACTATTTCTTTCTTAACCCGACAGAAGAACAACTCAGCGTTATGACTGGCGCGACTACCACGGGCCCCATGCTAGTTGAAGGGGTGGCAGGATCAGGTAAAACCTGTGTCGCGCTTGGGCGTGCGAAAACGCTATGCGACTTAGCCCGTACCCCTGATGAAGAACGGTTTAATGCTGACTTTTTAGATGAAAGCAGTGTGGGATTTGTACGAACGGGAGAGCTGGTAAACTATCTGAAGGCTTCCTGCCAGTCGCTGAGCATCGATAAACTACCAATAGAAGAGTACCGTTCATTGGTTTATCGGCTTAACAATGTTCGCCAGCTTGAGCAGCGCTCCACGTCGACCAGCGTGGAAGGGCAGAAAGTGACTCGCGCTAAGTTTACGAATGTCTCAGAAAATCTTTCCTATGATTTCTCTGCTGAAACAACCATGAACTGGCTTTATGCGTCAGCGCAAGCGATCGGCGCTCTCCTTCAGCTTGAACTGCAAAAACAACTGGCCTCACTAAACATCCCCGCTGAGCTACTCAAAGCGCGTTTCCTGGCGGAAACTAACGCCGGAAATGCCTTACTGGAACTCGTGAAACGGAGCCTGGCATCAGATTATGCTTCTCTTTTCAATCAGCTCTCCGGGCATTCTGGCGACGCTTTTGCACTGGATAACCTTCTGAGCCGGTTGGTCAATGCACATGAGAGGATCGAACGTGATTTGTTTGATAAGAATACGCTCTGGATGCATCCGTCTGAGGAAAAATGGCTGATTGTAAAAGAGGCTAAAGCGGCAGTAACAACCCTGCGTGAAATGAGCGTGGTGTTAGTCGTTGTCGAGCGGGTCCGTGATGAGAACGACCGAATTCGCCCAAAGGCGACGGAGATATTGATTGAAACATACACCGATTTGCTCAACATTTTTGCGCAAAACGGCAGCGTGCGAAGCGAAGATGGTCTGAGCGTTTATTCCGTTGAAAATGCAGAAATTATTTGGGAATGTCGCACCGATCTTAAACTGGTGTGTGATATTCCATCGGTGGTGAATAGCATCAAAATCACGTGGGCGAAAGATTTTGACGCGGTCAACATCCATCTTATCAACCAAAAGCTGTGTGGTATTAACCAGAAACGCATTTTTTCGTTGTCGGAGTCGAACCCCTTTGTACGCAAAATTGAAGTGGGTGAAGAGAAAACGCAAACCTCTCTCGCAGTACGGCTTCGCTCTCAGATGCAACGGATTTATAGCTCGTGGCAGTTTGCCGATCTCTATCGGGATGCGTTGCTCTCCTTCCCGCAATACTGGCAGGACTACCCGCATGTGAGTCAGGCGTCAGAACGTCTGAAAGCGAAATTACTGGCAGATCATGACAAAGATATTCTGTTAGCGCTTGCTCAAATCATAACGCGCGGTGCGCAATCCAGTCGGCTTGCTCCACGCTTGCAGGAACAGCCTTGGTATCCTTCTGTTTTTATTGATGAAGTTCAGGATTTTACAGAAGTGCAGGTTTTCCTGATGGCTCAACAGGCCGATCCGAAATATCACGCGGTAACGCTAGTGGGGGATATGCATCAGCAGCTAGGCCGTGGGAATGTTCACGATCTTGATGCCTGTTTCCCTTACCATTCATTGACAAAATTCCTGCTAAAAGAAAATAAAAGACAGGAACGAGAGCCACAGCTGGCGGCGACGTCGATGCTCTTTCGCGCGTTAGTTCAGAACGATAGTCGCTTGCAGCAGTTGGCAGAGCAGCTCACTCTCTGGCGAGAACAAGCGCAAAACGGGACTAGTAAAAAGTTCATCAACCAGCCTTTCGATAACATTGATGCTGAATTGGTCGATCTCATTAGTGAACAACCTCATGGGCGGACTATTGCTGTTATCTGTCCAGACCTGGCTCTAGCCCGGGAACTGGAGGTGCGTGTACGCAATGATTTGATTCAGAAGTCTTCAAGGACTCCGCGCGTTGCAGAACATATCGATCTCGCCCAAAAGTATCAGGTTCATTTCTCCTGTGCTGAGAATGTCAAAGGCCTGGAGTTTGATACCATGATTTATGTTGGGCTTGAGAAAATAGACTGGGCTAATCCACAAGAGCTCAACAAAGTATATGTAACGATATCAAGGCCAAGGAAGCGGCTGATTATGTTTGGTAATCAATATGATTTACCCGACACTGTCGCAACATGTTTACTTACTTATTCTGAACGCAGGAGCGCCTGATGCTGCCTTCCGTTGTCAGTCGGCAGGTTGCCGACAGCGTTGCATCCTTTTTACGGGCAGCCTTCCCGCTTAACAGCCCGCTGTTTAATGGTGAAGAAAATAATAAAGTCTCGATGCTGGAGCAATTTCTGGCCCAGCCGGAAACGTTGCTGAAAGGACCGTATCTTTCCGCTCAGCTGCCGTTTCGTAAAAGTGACTTATCGCTGAATTTCTTCCCCAACTTGACGCTGCCGTTCCCACCGCATGCGCATCAGGCGCAGGCGTTCCAGCGCCTGGGTATCGAGACGCCTCAGCCGACGCTGGTGGCGACCGGGACGGGTTCCGGTAAAACGGAATGTTTTATGTTCCCGCTGCTTGACCATTGTGCTGGGGCACCAGGGGCCGGTGTTAAAGCGATCATCATTTATCCAATGAACGCCCTGGCAACCGATCAGGCCAGCCGTTTCGCTAAAACCATCGCCAGCGATCCGCAACTACATGGCAAAGTGACTGTCGGCCTGTTTGTCGGCGACAGTGAAATCGAGCCCAGCAAAAAGATGTCTGCGGATAAAGTCATCACCTGCAAACATACCCTGCGTGAGAATCCGCCGGATATCCTGCTGACCAACTATAAGATGCTGGATTACCTGCTGATGCGCCCCGGCGATCAGAAGCTCTGGCGCTATAACCAGCCTGGGTCACTGCGTTATCTGGTGGTGGATGAACTGCATACGTTTGATGGTGCGCAGGGGTCGGATCTGGCCTGTCTGGTGCGCCGCTTAAAGCATCATATTGGTGTCGATGACAAGCGTTTTGCCTGCGTGGGGACGTCGGCTACCGTAGGTGACGAACTGGGACAACTACTCGATTATGCGAAAACGATCTTTGATCAGCCATTTGGTGATGACGCGGTTATTCGCGAAGATCGCTACACGGCGGCAGAGTATCTGCAGGGCTATACCATTGAGTACAGTCAGTATCCGGGCCAGGAGACCAGCGCTGTGCTGGATCCGCAAGCGTACGCCAGCCCGGTAGACTATCTGAACGGACAAATTCCGCTGTGGTTCCCGGATAGTTCACTGCAATTACCTGCCGATCTGGACAGCGATCTCGGACGTGAAAAGCGTATTGAGTTGGGCTCATTGTTACGTCGCCACAGCATCCTGCACGTACTCCTTGAGGATTTGCAGGGGGGAATTTTGTCGGAACAGCAGTGCCTGGAAAATCTCCAGGTGATGCTGGCGGAAAGCGCCGGGCATGCAACCCGCGTGCTGCAAAGCATTCTGGCACTAATTGCCCAGGCACGCCTGGAGGTTCCAGAAAAACAGGAAGATCGGGAAAAGCGCCTACAGGCGAACAAAGCGCGTCCCGTTCTGCCTTTTGTGCAACTACGTTCTCAGCTGTGGTTGCGCGAGATGCGCCGCCTGGTTGCCAGCGTGTCAAAAACACCTGAGCTTGTTTTTGCTGATGATGTCGCGGTGGAAGATCGCGAACATTATCTTCCCGTTATTCACTGTCGTGACTGCCATGCTACCGGGTGGGCGAGCCTGCGCCATGGTCAGAGCGTTCAACTCGAAACTGATCTGGACGGTATTTATCGTCAGTTCTTCGAAAAAGGCCGTTCTATTGTACTGGCCTTCCCGGATAACAACGATAAACCTGTCAGCGGTGTTCACCAGAAGCTGTGCCCTTCCTGTTTAAAGCTCAATAAGCAATCTAACGTGCAGTGCGGGCATTGTGGCCATACTGGTCTGCTACAAGTACTTATCCCGGATATGCTCAAAGAGCGTAAGGATGAGCTGGAATTTGCCAACGAATGCCCGTACTGCAACAGCAAACAGGGTATTTCGATTCTTGGGTCACAGGCAGCCAGCCTGTCGGCGGTGATGATCCATCAGCTTTATGGCAGCCAGTTCAACGAACATAAAAAGCTGATTACGTTTTCTGACTCAGTGCAGGATGCCGCACACCGCGCCAGCTTCTTTACCGCCCGAACCTGGCCGTTGATGGTCCGTGGACAAATCGCCAGCGTGTTGGGTGAAAAAGAAACGTTACCGTTGGATGCCTTTGCGGCACGCGTCTGCCAGCAGACGCGTGAACGTTCACCGGATGATGCTCATTTTGCCGCGAGCTTCATCGCGCCCAACATGCAGTGGATGAATGATTACCAGACGCTGAAGAACGAAGGCCAGCTGGCAGAGAGTTCCGATTTACCGGAGCTGGTTTCTCTTCGTCTCGACTGGGAGGTATACAGCGAATTTACTCTACGCGCTCGAATTGGCCGTACGCTGGAGGCCACTGGTTACGCTGCTGCAGGAATTGATATTGCGCGTTTCAATGCAGCGATAACGGCTCTTCACCAACAGCTTGTCGAAGAGCTGAGTGATGAAATGGTTGGGGTTAGCGTTGAGCAGGTGGCACATTTGGTGATTGGTGTCCTCTGGCATCAACGGCAGGCGGGAGCTGTTCTGCATCAGGCGTTCGAAAGTTATCGGCGTGAGGGTAAGACCTTTATGATGACGCAGAAGGGGCAAACTTCGCGCTATATGCCGTCTATTGGCCCGAAAACGCGTAAACCTGCTTATGCATCATTTGAAAAAATAAATGGCTTCCATCGTCTGATTGGCGCAAAGTCTAACCCCAGCTGGTATCAGCATTGGATCAACCGCACGCTCAGCAACGGCAATAATCTGTTTATCAGCAGCCTGGCCGAGACGGTTTTACGACGTCTGTTTGCGACACTGAAAATGGCCGGGTTGGTAAAAGACTTCGACACAAAAGGCAAAGAAGCTTGGGGGCTAGTACCTTCGGCGCTGGTGGTAAGCCGGGATGTTGTTCAGCTAAACTGCTCTTGCTGTCGTGAGGTTGTTCGTGCACCGGCCGATCAGGGGTGGCACTGGCGAAACGCACCATGTCTTTCTCTGCGCTGTGAGGGGCACTATCAGGAAGTTGAAAATACAGTGACCTGGCACTGGGATAATATGGACATCGCGCGTGTTCAGGGGGCAGAGCATACCGGATTACTGAGCCGCGAAGATCGTGAGGCTACGGAACAATCGTTCTACCGTGGTAGTCAGCCATGGAATGTCAACCTGCTTTCGGCAACACCGACGCTGGAGATGGGGATCGATGTGGGTGATCTTTCTACGGTATTACTCTGTTCTGTTCCACCCGCGCAGGCTAATTACTTACAGCGTATTGGTCGTGCCGGGCGTAAAGACGGCAATGCGCTTAACATCACGGTGGCTGAGGGGAACCCGCACGATCAGTTCTTCTTTGAAGAGCCTCTGGAGATGATGCAAGGGCAGGTACAGGCTCCTGGAGTGTTCCTGAACGCAACGGCTATTTTGGAGCGTCAGTTGGCCGCATTCTGCATGGACAACTGGGTGAAAACAGGTGTTCCGGCATCTGCTATCAGCAAAAACGTGAAACAGATGCTGGACGGGCTGGAGTTTGGACACAAGTCTGGGTTCCCTTATAATTTCCTGAGTTACGTCGAACAGCATTATGTGGATATTGCTCAGCAGTTCTCGTCCATCTTCCCTGATCTTACGGAAGACACACGTCTACAGCTCCTGTCATATTTGCAGGGGGCACCAGGGCAGCGTTCTCTGGTTCAACGTATCGAACAAGCATTAAAACTACTGATGGAGGACCGCAAATCGTTGCGTTCCCGGATTGATAAGCTCAAGCGCAGTATCGATAAGCTTGAGAGCGATCCGCACGATCAAAACTTTGACAGCGATATGCGCGAGTTGACTTCGGAACGTCAGGCGCTGATGACGCTGGTGAACCAGATCAATAATAAGCAAACGCTCAATTTCCTCACCGATGAAGGATTACTTCCCAACTATGCCTTCCCGGAGGCCGGTATTACGCTGCGTTCTGTGCTGTGGCGGCGCAAGGACGGTGGGGAAACGCGTGAGTATCAGAACACGACCTACGAATACGAACGTCCGGCTTCAACGGCGCTGGCTGAACTTGCCCCGTTGAATAACTTCTATGCGGGCGGGCATAAAGTTGAAATCGAACAGATTGATCTGAAAGTGTCTGAGCCTGAAAACTGGCGTATTTGCAGCCACTGTAACTACAGCGAGAATATCGATCAAACCGGCGATCAGCATAAATACTGTCCAAAATGCGGCACGCCAGGTTGGGCTGATGCCGGGCAAAAAACGACGTTACTGAAGCTTCGCCAGGTTTATGCCCGCTCAAGCGCCCGTGACAGCCAGATCAGTGATGAGAGCGATAGCCGAGAACCGGCATTCTTCCAGCGACAGCTGTTGGTCAGCTTCGAAAAAGAGGATGTATCGGCCGCTTATGCTATTGATGAAGGAGAAATCCCGTTTGGCTTTGAGTTTTTGAGCAAAGTGACTCTGCGAGATATCAACTTTGGCAAAATGGCGGATGATGCCAATGAGCTGATGATCGCAGGAGAGGCAAAGAAACGCACCGGGTTTAAAGTTTGCCTCGGCTGCGGCATGGTGCAGCGCCCTCGCGATCATGAACCACGTCATGACCTGAGCTGTAAATATCGCGTTGAACCCGAAAAAGCGAAGTTTGAAGATTATCTCTACCTTTATCGGCAACTGGAATCTGAGGCATTGCGTATCCTGCTGCCAGTGACCAGCTACAGCAACGATCGCGTGGTGGAAGCCTCCTTGGGGGCAGCCATTCAGCTTGGGCTCAAACATTACTTCAAAGGTAACGTGGATCACCTGAAAGGCGTGGTGTATCGCGAGCCGGAAAATGAGGGCGAATCCTGGCGTCAGTATCTGGTGATTTACGACACCGTACCAGGAGGGACCGGCTCACTCAAAGAATTGATGCGTACACCTGACAACCTGCTGAAATTACTTGAGCTGTCCTACAAGGCGCTAGTGGAATGCAGCTGCAACCATGATACGCATAAAGACGGCTGCTATCGCTGTGTTTACGCTTATCGTGACCGCGGGCGTATGAAGTATGTATCAAGAGATCAGGCGCGTCTCTTACTGGCGAAAATCCTGAAGGCCAGTGCTTCTATACGCGTTATTGATTCCATCAAAAACATTTCGCTTGATGCCATGATGGGGAGTGAACTGGAAAAACGGTTCATTCACTGCCTGCAGGATAACAAAAATCTTATCGTGAGCCGGAGTTATGCCCATCAGAACGCAGGCTGGATTATTAATACCCGTACAGAACCAGCGATGAGCTGGCATCTCAAAGCACAAGTTGATTTAGGCGTTAAAGAAGGGGTAGGTATCCTCTGCCGACCAGATTATGTGCTCTACCCCCTAATGCTGTCAGAGAAGATAAAACCGGTAGCAATTTTCCTGGATGGTTTTGCATTCCATAAGGATAGCGTGTCGGATGATGTCCAAAAACGGCAGGCAATTAAAGACAGCGGGAATTTTTGGGTATGGACAGTGACCTGGGCAGACCTTCAAGAACAAGGACTGAAACATGTTCAGGATGTCATGGGGCTTGGGCATAACCCGGATATGAAACAGCCTAAGTTTTATAACCCGTTCCATGATACAAACTTTGCGACGCTTGAAGGTTCATTCAGGGAGAGAAACAGTTTCACACTGCTACTTGATTATCTCTCTGATCCCGGTAATAAAACTCTGCTATGGCAGAAAATGGCCGCTGCTTATGCCTGGGTGTGGCTGGATCCTAAAAAGTCGCAGGATACCGGATTCAAACAAAAGTACGCCTATGAAATGCAGGAGAATGCTCCCGCTTATCGGTTGAATGCACTTTTGCCTGATGAACCATTTGTATTTGGCGGTTTACTGGATAGCTGTAGCTCATCACAACAGTTCATTGAGCTTGCAGCTGTTGTACCGCAACAAGCCATTAAATCAACGACAAGCATTGAACAAATGCGAAATTGGTTGAGGCTGCATATTTGCTTTGACGATCGTTATTCCCAGGATGATGGCTATGAAGCCGGATTTAACGGTTTCTGGCGGATGGTGAATTTACTGCAGTTCTTGCCAGATATGACATTCACCAGCCGTAAAGCGGTCCATTTACCGCAGAAGCCTGAAGCGGTAAAAATGCAGACTTCGGTGGTAGTGGATATTCAGCCTGACGAGAGCTGGGCGGAGATACTTGAGTTTGGTTTATTGAGCGCAGAAGAAATCGCTTTGCTTCAGTCGTTATCACTATCGGCACCGACAGTCGGATATGAATTGCAGGATGACGATGGCGAAATTATTGCAGAAGCCGATCTCGCCTGGCCATTACAAAAGCAAGCCTTGATTATTGATAATCAGGACTTTACTGCTTTATTCGAAAGTAAGGGTTGGCACGTTGTTTTCGGGCCAATTGACGAAAATACATTGCAGCATCTGTCCGGAGGTGACAAATGACGATTCCAACGCCAAAGGTGGCACTTTCTGATGGTTTTCTGGGGGCTTTTGCGCGGATTCCTAAAGCGCAGCAAAAAAAGGTCCAGGAATTCATCTCTAAGTTCCGCCAGGATCCGACGAGTAATGGGCTGAACTACGAAAAGCTCCACGATGCACGCAGCAATAACGTGCATTCCGTGCGTATTGACCAAACCTACCGTGGGATCGTCCTGAAACCTGAGCAGGGTGCTCTGTATATGCTGATGTGGGTGGATAAGCACGACGAAGCCTACGACTGGGCGCGGCGGCACGAATGTGCGATTCACCCGGTAACCGGTGCGATTCAGGTGATTGATACCAGCTATATCAAACCTACCCCCGAGCCGACTGTTGTTGATAAACCCAAACTCTTTGCTGCTTATACGGCAGAGCAGATCCTCGCGCTGGGTGTTCCTCCTGTGTTTATTGAGCAGGTGATGGCTCTTGTGGATACCACAGGACTGAATCAGCTGGAAAGCGTGATGCCTGCGGAAGCCTGGGAACCCCTACACTGGCTGGCAGAAGGTCTGGATTACCAGGAAGTGCTGGAGGAGTTTAACGATCACCGTGATGAGCCTGTTGATACCAACGACTTTATTGAGGCAATTGAGAGAAGTAAACGTCGTTTCCATGTCGTTGAAAATGAACAGGAGCTACTGCAAATGCTCAATGCGCCACTGGAAAAATGGCGTGTATTCCTGCACCCGAGCCAGCGAAAACTGGTGGAGTCTCCGGCAAATGGTCCGGTGCGAGTATTAGGTGGTGCAGGTACGGGTAAAACAGTTGTTGCGATGCATCGTGCACGTTGGTTGTCCCAACGCCTGGCCGATAAACCCGGTAAAAAAGTTCTGTTCACAACCTTCACCCGTAACCTTGCGGCGGATATTCGTGCCAACCTCCAGCGTTTGTGTAGCCGTGAGGAGATGGCGCGTATTGACGTTGTTAACATTGATGCCTGGATGAGCGAGCAGCTTAAACGCCATGGATATGATTTCCGCGTGGTCTATGACAGCGATGAAGGGCGACGTAAATGCTGGAACTATGCCTTGCAGCAAGTCCCTGCTGAATTGGGATTACCGGATAACTTTTATTCTGAGGAGTGGCAACGTGTTGTTCAGCCGAATGCGGTTTACAGCCGTGAAGAATATCTGAAGGTGAGCCGTGTTGGTCGTGGCACGGCATTATCCCGTATTCAGCGTGCGAAAATCTGGCCTGTGTTCGAAGAGTTCCGGGCACAAATGGCGCGAGCCAAACTGCGAGAGATGGGTGATGCCATGCATGAGGCTATCATTCTGTTTAAAGAAAAACAGGTGCAATTGCCTTATAGCAGTATCGTAGTCGATGAAGCTCAGGATATAGGCGCACCGGCCTTTACCCTTATTCGTAGCCTGGTTCCAGAGTCTCCTAACGATCTCTTTATCGTGGGTGATGGACATCAGCGTATTTACCGCAATAAAGTCGTTCTGGGTCAGTGTGGGATTAACGTTCGAGGGCGCCGTAGTAAAAAACTGAAAATTAACTACCGGACTACAGAAGAGACGCGACAGTTTGCTGTCGGGTTGTTAACCGGAGTTAAGGTTGACAACCTGGATGGTGAAACTGATGCCAGCAACGATTATTTATCATTGCTTCATGGTGAAAAACCCATGATTACTCATGCTTCAGATTTTAAGGAAGAGGCTGAGACGATTATCAAGCAAATTCAGGCGTTGTTAGCCAATGATGTCCGTTCCCAGGATATCTGCATTACTGCTCGTACGAAGCATGCTTACGAGCGTTATGCTTCTGCTCTGAATGATGCTGGAATCGAGACCTATAATTTAGGTCAGGATAGTGGTGATAGTGATCAACGCCTTGGTGTGCGTATGGCAACTATGCACCGCATTAAAGGGTTGGAGTTCCAGTATGTGTTCCTTACGGGCATCAACGATGGTGTTGTGCCGGAAGTCAAAGCAATTGAATCTGATGACCCTGTTGAACAACGTGATGCTTTATTTAATGAACGTGCTCTACTCCATGTTGCAGCAACCCGTGCGGTAAAAGGGCTGTTTGTTTCTTCATACGGTGTACCTAGTTCATTATTAAATTTATAATAATATGCCATCTTACTAAGGCCGGGAGAGCTTCCTCTCCTCGGCCTATTTAATCATGCTCGTCTTACTCGCCCAACTTTGGGGCAAGTAATTCTCGAGAAGAATCTAGATTTAATTAAACAGCAACGCTGTAATTCGTTTTTAATCGATAGTGGCCTCTTTGACCTCCAACTTCACCATCAGCTCCTTGTTCACCTCTTTCCCATCCACTCCGCTATGAATCCGTCGATGGCAAGTTGGGCAGATGGCGCCCACCCACTGCGGGTGATCGGGGCCTTCGTCGGCTAGGCGTTTAGTGTGATGGGGTTCGAGGTAGGGCTCGCCGTTCCTTTTCATGAACGGTGCAGGTTGGTCGCAGGCTTCGCAGATGCCATTGGCGCGCTTGAGCACGTATTTTTTTACGTCTTCGCTGCGTTTGAACCAGGATTTTTTGCTGTCGCTCTGTTGGCGCTGGCCAGATTGCTGTGAGGACTGCAATGCCTTCTTGCGTAACTGTTCGAGCGTTTCTGTCTGCGTATCGGCTTCATCGGTTTCTGCTTCTTCTTCAACCGCGTGCAGTGACGAGACTTTGAACAGGTTAAAGGTAATGCCTTGCCGCATGTTATTTTCGAAATCTAAGCACTGAATGTGATCCCAAGAATCGCACTCAAACATGCCAAGATAGCGAACGCCCTTTTCTTTCTTGTTGTCTTCGAACAGGAAGATGTCTTTGCCGTCTTTTTTATGGTCGCGGATGGATTTATTACCCCGAATAAATTCCATAGGGCCTTTTTGGCCTTCCCCCGTATAAGAGAAGCTGCCTTCGGCTGTCCATCCATCTTTATAGCCGTAGGTTTCGCCGCTTTCTCCAGTGAAGATAAAGATCACCGGGAACTCCCGCGGGGTCCAGATACCGCCTTGCAGCTGCCCGCCGTAGATCTCGATAAGCGCTTTGCGTGTGTACAGTTTGCCTTCGGTTAAATAGTCAAAAGGGTGCGGCGTTTCGACAATCTCAAAACCGAGATCTTTGAGAAATTGGATGGCTTTTTCCGTTCCACTATCGGCATTGATTCCTTTAAACGGATAGCCATGCTGCTCACTGTATGCTCTAGCGGCAATGCCTCGGATATCGTACTTCTCGCCATTATAATGAAGGGTGTATTTTTTAAATCGTTTTATTTCATGTTGTTTTAAGAACGCATCTCGGCCAATTTTTTTATATTCTTCGATGGCTTTTAAAACGGATTCTTTTGAAGATAACGCCTCTATTGCAGTTGCCAAAATCACTCCCTCACATTACCGAGTCGGCTCTGGGCAATGTGCTTGCTGACGAGAGCAGTATGCATCAATACCCAGCAGTTAACTCATCGATTTACCGAATGCGTTAACTATGCCAGGTAGGGGCGGAAATGCCTACCTTGATGAATGCTTTTGTTGTGATATGTCAGTCAGATCTATTGGAAATCGTGGGTGGGAAGGGCGATGAGCATCGCCCTGATTGCCATTTACGTTAGCCGCAGGCTTTCATCTCCCGCAACGCCCGCCCGTAAAGATTACATAGCGCAGGAACCAGATGTGCCGTAGCGTTGAGATATCGATTCATCTGCTCCCAGCCTTCGGCATCCAACTGTGGGTGCTTTTGCAGTAAATGGCCGAACAGCATCAGCCCGTGGCACAGCCCTTCAGCCTGTTCGGCAGAGAGTGCTGCTAAGTCTAAAAGTTCTGAGGGATTGAAAGCGCTAAGCTCGAGGTGGTTAAACAGTTGGCGATAGAGGGTAAGGGTGTTGGGGATGGTTTCAGAAGCGTTGGGTAAGTTTGTGTTTTCCATATCGGCTATTTCCATTGGGAGAGAAATACCGCTACCAGAAGAGACGCTAAACTCGGGTGGTAGCTCGAACGGCGTTAGCGTACCGGCCCCAACGGATACCGGCCTTCCCGGAGAAAGCACCGTCCGAGCCACCATTGTTTGGGTGCGCATCGGCATGCTTGAATTTATACCATATTCGAACAGGGTTGGGGGATTCGGAACGCTAACTCCGGCTGCGGATTTTGCCGCAGCGGAAAAACTATAGCGTTATCAGTAAAAGGAAAAAATAAGCTGTATGGAATTACAGTTTGTTTGCTTTCAGCATTGGAATACAGATCGCAGTTATTTATGGTGCTCTTTTATATTTGTAATGTTTTCTATATATAGTGAATATAATTCATGGCATTCCATTCTCTAAATGAATGTTATGCTCAGTAATCCTCTATTCGCGCTACGAAGTGTTACCCGTTCCAGTATTTATCCTTTTCCGGGCTTATGTTAATCATAGGGTTTTGCTAATTCATGGATGAACGAACATGGCGAATGAAGATGAGCTGCGCGTTGCCCTATCGCCGGTGCAGCTTGCGGCGGTATTGTCTGATGCAAGTGTCACTGAAGGCGAAACGCTCAGTAATCGTCTGCTAGGCGGTTTGGGGCTTGCCGGTGGTGTCGTTGAGCTGATGGGGGCGGGAGTATTGTGCTATGCGCCGGATCCGACGTTTATCACCAAAATCGGGTGTGTGGTGGTGGGAACGCATAGCCTGGACAGCATCAAGGCCGCTTCCAATCAGATGATTACCGGGCAGCCAACGACGACTGACACTTATCAGTCTGCCGTTGTGTTGGCGCAAGCATTGGGTGCCGATAGGGAAACGGCCTATAACGTCGGTTTAACGGTCGATATTGCCGTACCTTTTGTCTTTGCCGGAGCGGTTGGCGCTGCCAGAGTCGCATCCGTGCGTATGGGGCGGGTTAAGCTGGTTGAGCATGAGTCCGTTAGCGGTAAATATCCGGGCGGGCACACATTGGCTCGGCATATCAACATAGCTCCGGAAGCGCTTATTGCCAGGCTAGCCAGGCGCCCGAAACTGATCGCAGCAAGCACATTCAGATCGGTAAAGGAGGCCGAAAAGTATGTTTCTGTTACGGTAAAGGCGAACCGTGCAGATATTATGAATTGGGTAAAGTACGCGTCTCCCGGCAGCCGTTTGAGTGTGTATCACAATTTCACAGAATCAGTGGGTTATGGGGTATTACGCGGCAGTACTGACGTCTATCAATGTCACCGGGTTGGCGTTGTGATTGAATTTACCCGCTATAATGGCAAACCTTACTTTATCCTTAGCGCTTTCCCTGCGAGATAAGCCGATGAAAACCAGCGAACTTGATAACCTGATCGTCGTTTATTTCGGTCAAGATTATGACCTGATAAACGAAGACGGCGATATTGCCGCACTGATCGCAGAGTACATTCGTCTGGCGACTCATCAGCAGCGCCAGGCTTTGGCCGATGAGATAGATGCGTTACTGGCGCAGGATAATGTGGAGTCATTATTCAACCAACGTTTCGGCTTTACCTTCAGCCCCGAGCTATGGGGAACCACGGTTCCCGCATTCTTGCAGCAGGCCAGAAGCGCCGCTGTGAAAGCGCTTTGAGCACCATCGTGATGCGCAATCACTTCAGCGAGCTCAGTAGCTTATTCTGCATTTACTTCGGGCAGGATTATGACCTGTTTACTGACGCCGAAACTACAGAGGGAGTGATAGACGGCTTTCTTGAGCAACACGGCAGTCAAATCATCCGCGATATCCTCGAGGAAGCGAAAGCGTTTCAGGCTACCTATGCAGGGCGTATAGACGAAGGAATGGCGGAGCATTTTCCAAATGAGTTTGTACCGGAAAGTTGGGATATTACGGCGGTAGAGCTCTTTGCCATACTGCAACGGAAAGCAGCGCAAAAGCTGGAATAGCTCAAACGAACTTAAGCACTCCTCCGCCCCCCACTAACCCCCCAGGCGCCCGAACTTCTCCGGCCCCTGGGGCAAAGCCAACCTACCCCAAATCCCCCCCATTGCTGGCAATCACCTGCTTATACCACCAGAAGGATTTTTTGCGGGTGCGGGCGAGGGTGCCGTTGCCCTGGTCGTCGCGGTCGACGTACACAAAGCCGTAGCGCTTGCTCATTTCGCCGGTCGAGGCGGCCACCAGGTCGATGCAGCCCCAGGTGGTGTAGCCGATCACCGGCACGCCGTCGGCGATGGCGTCGGCCATGGCGCGGATGTGTTCGCGCAGGTAGCTGATGCGGTAGTCGTCTTCTATCTCGCCTGCTGCATTGAACTCATCGTGCGCGCCCAGGCCGTTTTCCACCAGGAACAGCGGCTTTTGGTAGCGGTCGTACATCATGTTCATGGTGATGCGCAGCCCCAGCGGATCGATGCCCCAGCCCCAGTCGCTGCGCGGTACGTGCGGGTTCGCCAGCGATTTCACCACGTTGGCGGCGCTGCTGTTGTTGTCGTTCATGTCGGCGGAGGCGCAGCGCGAGGCGTAATAGCTGAAGGAAACGAAGTCGACGGTGTGTTTCAGGATGTCGGCGTCTTCCGGCGCCATGGCGATGCTCACGCCTTTCTCGCGGAATACGCGGGCGGCGTAGGAGGGGTAAGCGCCGCGCGCCTGCACGTCGATAAAGAACAGGTTCTCGCGGTCTTTCTCCAGCGCGGCCCACACGTCTTCCGGCTTGCTGGACCAGGGGTAGAAATTGCCGCCGGCCAGCATGCAGCCCACCTGGTTGGCGGGGTTCACCTCATGGGCGATGCGCGTCGCCAGCGCGCTGGCCACCAGCTCGTGGTGCGCGGCCTGGTATTTCACCTGCTCGGGGTTTTCGCCCGCTTCGAACACCAGCCCGGCGCCGGAAAACGGGCTGTGCAGCAGGATGTTGATTTCGTTGAAGGTCAGCCAGTATTTCACCAACCCGTCGAAGGCTTCGAAGCAGGTGCGGGCATAGCGGGTGAAAAACTCCACCATCTTGCGGCTGCGCCAGGAGCCGTATTCGGTCACCAGGTGCATCGGCACGTCGAAGTGGCACAGGGTCACCAGCGGCTCGATGCCGTATTTGCGGCACTCTTCGAACAGGCTGCGGTAGAAGGCGATGCCCTCGGGGTTGGGCGTTAGCTCGTCGCCGTTGGGGTAAATCCGGCTCCAGGCGATGGAGGTGCGGAACACGCTAAAGCCCATCTCCGCCATCAGCGCGATGTCGTCGCGGTAGCGGTGGTAGAAATCGATGGCGTCGTGGCTGGGGTAAAACTCGTCGTCGCGCAGGCTAAAGCGCTTCTCCAGGCCGAGTTTGACCGCCATGCGGTTGGCGCCGTGCGGGATCATATCGACCGTGGTCAGCCCTTTCCCGCCCTCGCGATAGCCGCCTTCCGCCTGGTTGGCGGCCAGGGCGCCGCCCCATAAGAACCCTTGCGGGAATGTTGAATCAGACATGCAATCCTCAATAATTACCCGTCATACTTGAAGCTGCCTCTGTGTTGGCTGCGCCCGCACACCTCAGTCACTTAGCTGACTAAGCTCCTGGGGATATACGGCCTTGCCGCCGTGATGCAACTCCAATTATTTAGGGTAAAAAATAGTGCGTTAATGGGTCGCGTTAGCGGTATTCGCCGCAGGCGCAGTGGCCGCCGTTGGGGCCGCTTCGCTTTCCGGAATGTCTTCGAAGCCCAAAATCAGCGTGAGTACGAAAGACAGCACCACGGAAAGCGCCATCACCGCCACCACCCACACCATGCTCATCGGGTTGGCCGGGTCGAAGAACTGCACGCTGGTGAACAACCCGGGCGAGGCCATCGAATGGCTGGCCAGCCCGCCGATGCCGGCGACCGCGCCGCAGACAAAGCCGCTGATCAGGCTGGCGATCAGCGGGCGTTTCAGCCGCACCGCCACGCCGTACAGCGCCGGTTCGGAAATCCCCGCCACAATGGCGGAGGCGGCGGCGGCCAATGCGGTCTGGCGCAGCTCGCGGTTCTTGGTTTTGAACGCCACCGCCAGCGAAGAGCCGCCGAGCGACAGGTTGGCGCCAATCTCCGAAGGCATCACCATGCCCTCTTTGCCGGTTTCGGCGATGGTCTGGATGATGGTCGGGGTGAACACCCGGTGCATGCCGGTGATCACCAGCAGCGGCCAAATCGCCCCCATAATGGCGACGGAGAGCCAGCCCAGATAGCCGTGCACGGTATACACCAGCGCAGAGATGCCGCTGCCGATCCAGATGCCCAGCGGGCCGATAATCAGGATGGCGATCGGCGCGGCAATCAGCACGATCAGCATCGGCTTGAGGAAGTTCTTGGTCACCGCCGGGGTGATGCGGTCTACCCCGCGTTCGATGTGCGACAGGATCCAGGTCATCACCAGCGCCGGGATCACCGTGTAGGTGTATTTCACCGCCGTCACCGGGATGAAGGCGAACTCCACCGCCTGGCCCTGCGCCGCCTTGGCCATCAGATCGATAAAGTTGGGGTGCACCAGCACCCCGGCGATGGCGATCGCCAACGACATGTTGGTTTTGAACTTCAGCGCCGCAGAGGCGGCGACCATCACCGGCAGGAAGAAGAACGCGCCGTCGCCGATCACGTTCAGGATGATCAGGGTCGAGGAGCCTTTTTCGAATGCCCCGGCCATATCCAGGATCATCGCCAGCAGCTTCACCATGGATCCGCCGATGATGGCGGGGATGAGCGGCGACATGGTGCCCACCAGCGCGTCGAGAATGCCGGCGCCGATGCCTTTCAGGGTGAGCTGGCGTTTTACCGGGGCGGCGGGGGCCGCCGCACCCGGCATGCCGAGCGCCTGCACCGCCTGGTAAGCCCTGGCCACCTCGTTGCCGATGATCACCTGGCACTGCTCGCCGCTGTGCACCACGCCCAGCACGCCGTCGATGGCTTTCAGCGCGGGCGTGTCGATCAGCGCCCGGTCCTTAACAACGAATCTCAGGCGGGTCATGCAGTGCGTCACGGCGTCGATATTGCCGAGGCCGCCCAGCGCTTGCACGATGCGGCGCGAGATCTCTGCGTAGTTTTTCGGCATAAAGTTGTCGTCTCTTTTCAGGAATTCGGATTGCCTAAAGGCGAATTTTTACTGCCTGGGCGATCCGCCGTTCCATCTGAATGAAACGCCCATAAGAAACCGGTTTCACAAAATCATGAAGTGGTATTATTTATCTGGCAAGAATTATGATTTTTGGGTTTTCATTTTCGTGATCTGGATCGCCGCAGGAGGCAGGGCCAGGGAGCGAGCGAGAGTGAAAACGTTTCAAACCCGGGGCGTCTTGGGTAGACTGCGGTGAACCATGGATTTTAACGGCGCACAGATGGCAACAATACTTGAGGTGGCGAAAAAGGCCGGCGTTTCAAAGGCGACGGTGTCGCGCGTTTTGTCCGGCAGCGGCTATGTCAGCCAGGCGAAGCGTGCGCTGGTGGATCGGGCCATCGCAGAGACCGGCTACCGGCCCAACCTGCTGGCGCGCAACCTGGCGACCAAAACCACCCAGACCATCGGCCTGGTGGTCACCAACACCCTCTACAGCGGCAACTACTTCAGCGAGCTGATGGCGCAGTCGGCGCGCATCATGGAAGAAAACGGCCGCCAGCTGATCCTGGCGGACGGCAAACACACCGCCGAAGAAGAGCGGGCCGCCATTCAGTTTCTGCTGGATCTGCGCTGCGACGGCGTGATCATCTACCCGCGCTTTTTGTCGATCGCGGAAATGGACGAGATCGTTTCCCGGCACCGGCAGCCGATACTGGTCATCAACCGCCGCCTGCGGCTGAACGACAGCTACTGCATCTTCAGCGATCAGCACGCCGCCAGCGCGGCGGCGGTGGCGCACCTGATTGCGCGCGGCCACCGCGATATCGCCTTCATCACCGGCTCGCTGGATTCGCCCACCGCGCTGGAGCGCCTTTCCGGCTATAAATCCGCGCTGGCGCAGCAGGGCATCGCGCTCAACAACGGGTTGATTGTCGAAGGCAAGTGGAACGCGCAAAGCGGCATGGCGGCGGTCGATGCGCTGCTGGCCGGCGGCCAGGCGTTCAGCGCCATCGTCGCCGGCAACGACGAAATGGCCATCGGCGCGATCAAGCGCCTGACCGAATGCCGGATCCCGGTGCCGTCCGCGGTGTCGGTCATCGGCTTCGACGACATCCCGCTGGCGCCTTATACCGTCCCCTCGCTGTCCAGCATGAAAATGCCGGTCACCGAGATGATCAAGGAAACCATCAACCGCCTGGTGTCGATGCTGGACGGCGGCGAGCTGAGCAAGCGCCCGACCTTCCCGGCCTGCCTGATCGAGCGCGAGTCGGTGGCGGCGGGGCCGTATTTAGAGGTTGTATAATGAGTTTGGTCATAATCGAGCGCTTAATATCATATGGAAATAATTTTTCATCGGAATGTTAATGTTTTTTGGATCATACTTTGGCCAGCCCGTACTATCAAAATGCGTATTTCCAAAGTTGTTTTTTTAACATGCTGATTAAGCTGAGTTTATTAAATCTAGTTTTTACCTATCGGAGCGTCTTTATGAGATTTTAACCTGACTGCAAGCTCTACTATTTCTAATAAGTAAGTGTAGTGGCCTATGATTTTCTTTAAGAAAATTGCACCAAGTGATAAACCAAGTAAGAATGCTAGCACATAAATTGTTATGTCATCTAAATAGTTGTAGTTGCGATTTGTTATTGAATTCGTTTCGAGTAATTTGTCAATAACTCCTGTTTCTTTTATATGTGTATAAATAAGTCCTACCATGGATATAATGGCCGTTTTCTCTCCAAAAAAACCACTTATTCTTTTTGAAATTCGTGATATTTTTTTATTCAACCAAAAGGAGAGGTGGTTTAACTCTTCTATTTCATATGGCATCAAATTTTTTGCATATTCTTGGTCATGATCTATCTCTGCAATTAAATTATTTATTTCTTCTTTTTTCCAGTTCTTTAAATTAAATAATTCATTGGCGGCTGGTATTATTATTGCTAGATGTCCTGTTATCAAGCACAGAATAGATAATAATAATGCTATGCTTTCCAATGTACCAAATTCTTCTGTTTTTATACGATTTTTATTATTTAAAAATGAGTTGAAAAACCAAATTAACATTGTCAGCGTAAATGAAGTGAAACTTGTGATAAATAGCCAGCGGCTTATTCCGTTAACAACCCTACTTACTTTATTCTGTGCTGGGAGGGGTTTGTAAGGAGAAAATGATTTAATTATGGATATCAGTTGATTGGTTCTAAACATCGCATTTCCTTATGTTTGTCAGTAATCGTTTATTTGACCTCTGATAGTAGCACGGACAATTTTTTTAACAACTTTGAGTGTCGATTTTTACAGGTTTTCCATTGGGGTTTTATATTTCACCCTTGATTTAAAACTAAGCCGAATATAGTGATTTCTTTATAAATTAATTTGTTAAAGCGGATGAGCGAGAACTCATCCTTTGCTTCGTTCAATGACAGTACTGATTAACCCAACCCGCCAATCCTTCCCCGGATCTCCTCCTCCGGCAAGTCCACGCCGATAAACACCAGCGTACTGCGGCGCTCCTCATCCGGCAGCCACTCGCGGTCCCAGTCGGCGTTATACAGCCGCTGCACGCCCTGGAACAGCAGGCGGCGCGGTTCGTCCTTAATCGACAAAATGCCCTTATAGCGCAGCAGGCTGTCGGCGTATTCCAGCAGCAGGCCTTCCATCACCTCGGAAATCTGCATCAGCTCGAGCGGCTGGTCGTGATACACCACGATCGAGCCAATGTCGTTCTGCGGCTGCGGAATGCGGCGGAACAGCGGGGCGGGCGGCGCCAGGTTCAGCCGGTCGTTGAGCGTAAAGCCTTCGATGTCGAACAGCAGGCCCAGCTCGATATCGCCGTGCGTAACCTTGTGCACCGGCGCGCGGGCGTTCATCCGTTGCAGGCGCTGGATCAGCGCTTCGCAGTCCGGCGCCACGTCGGTTTTGCTCAGCAGAATGCGGTCGGCGTAGCCTACCTGCGCCTGCGCGATGCTGAACTGGTTCAACTGCTGCTCGGCGTGCGCCGCGTCCACCAGGGTGATGATGCCGTCCAGCAGGAAGCGCTCGCAGAGGATCGGGTGCGAGAAAAAGGTCTGGGCGATCGGGCCGGGATCGGCCATGCCGGTGCATTCGATGATCAACCGATCGAACGCCAGCTGGCCGCTGTCTGCGCCGTCCAGCAGATCCAGCAGCGCGTCCGCCAGCTCGTTGGATTTGCTGCAGCAGATGCAGCCGTTGCTCAGGGTGGTGATGCGGCTGGCGCGGTCGCCGATCAGCGCGTTGTCGATCGGCACCTCGCCGAATTCGTTCTCGATGACCGCAATCCGGTAGCCGTGCTCGGCGTTCAGGATATGGCGCAGCAGGGTGGTTTTGCCGGCGCCCAAAAAGCCGGTCAGAATGGTGACTGCGATGGGTTTCATTACGGGTCCTTATTCACTGCAAATCAACAGCAGCGCATGCCGCCTTTGCCGTCGCCGCCGTAGCGCGCCTGCTGGCGTTCGCGGAAAAATTCTTTATAGGTCATCACCGGCTTGTCCGGGTGGTTGTCTTTCATGTGCTGGACGTAGGTATCGTAGTCGGGCACGCCCACCAACATGCGCGCCGCCTGCCCGAGATATTTACCTGCCTGGCCGAGATTTCCGAACATAGCCTGTCCTTATTGATTGAAGAGAATACCCTGCGTAATAGATCTCATTATACCCAATAGATTTCAAGTTGCAGGTAGGCGGCAACTGAACGAGTCCCCAGGAGCTTGGTCCACCAAGTGACTGGGGTGAGCGAAGGCAGCCAACACCCCTGCGACTTGAAAGATGAAGGGTATATGCAGGGTATCCGCTAAATCACATCAATGTTGTGGTGAAACTTTGACTTCCCCCTCGGTTACGCCATCGGCGGGCGCTTCTTCAGGTACCGGCACGTATGGCGTTTCCTGGTCGGTGCGTTTAGGGTTCTTGTGCGCCGCCATGGCGGTTTTCACCCCGAAGAAGATGATGCTGTACACCACCAGCAGGAACAGAATGCTCAGCCCGGCGTTGGTGTAGTTGTTCACCACTATGTGGTTCATGTTGGCTATCTGCTGCGCGCTCAGCTCGGCGCCGCCCTCGGCGATTTTGCGCTTATACTCGCCGGCCAGGAAGAAGAAGCCTTCCAGCTGCGGGTTGTCGCTGAACAGCTTCAGGCCCAGCGCGTAGGTGGTGCAGATAAGCAGCCACACCGCCGGCACCAGGGTCACCCAAACGTATTGGGCGCGCTTCATCTTAATCAGCACCACGGTGCCCAATACCAGCGCCACGGCGGCCAGCATCTGGTTGGAAATGCCGAACAGCGGCCACAGGCTCTTCACGCCGCCGAGCGGATCCACCACCCCTTGATACAGCAGGTAACCCCACAGCCCCACGCAGCCGGCGGTGCCGACGATGCCGGCCACCAGCGAGTCGGTTTTCTTCAGGAAGGGCACGAAGTTGCCCAGCAGGTCCTGCAGCATAAAGCGGCCGGAGCGGGTGCCGGCGTCCAGGGCGGTCAGGATGAACAGCGCCTCGAACAGAATGCCGAAGTGGTACCAGAAGCCCATGTTGGCGCCCGGAATTATCTGGTGGAACACGTGGGCGATGCCCACCGCCAGCGTTGGCGCGCCGCCGGCGCGGTTCAGCACCGAAGGTTCGCCGATGTCGGTGGCGGTTTGCAGGATCTGTTCCGGACTGATCACGAAGCCCCAGGAGCTGACGGCCGCCGCCGCGTGGGCGGTCACGTCCTTCAGCGAGGCCATGATCATCGGCGCGTCTTCGGTGCCCAGGCGGTGCAGGTCCGGCATGGTGATGCCCAGCGCCGCCGGCGGGGTGTTCATGGCGAAGTACAGGCCCGGCTCGATGATCGAGGCCGCCACCAGCGCCATGATGGCGACGAAGGATTCCATCAGCATCGCGCCGTAGCCGATAAAGCGCGCGTCGGTTTCATTGGCCAGCAGCTTCGGCGTGGTGCCGGAAGCGATTAATGCGTGGAAGCCGGAGACCGCGCCGCAGGCGATGGTGATAAACAGGAACGGGAACACCGTGCCTTTCCACACCGGGCCGGTGCCGTCGACGAACTGCGTCACCGCCGGCATTTTCAGCTCGGGGTTGAGGATCACGATGCCGATCGCCAGCCCGACGATCACGCCGATTTTCAGGAAGGTCGCCAGATAGTCGCGCGGCGCCAGGATCAGCCACACCGGCAGCAGGGCGGAGACGAACGCGTAGCCGATCAGCGTGTAGGTAATGGTGGTGTCTTTAAAGGTCAGCGCCGGGCCCCAGAACGGATCGTGGGCGATCACGCCGCCGAACCAGATGGAAGCCACCAGCAGCACGATGCCGATAACCGACACTTCGCCCACCCGGCCAGGGCGCAGGTAGCGCATGTAGATGCCCATAAACAGCGCGATCGGCACGGTGGAGCAAACGGTGAACACGCCCCACGGGCTTTCCGCCAGCGCTTTCACCACGATAAGGGCCAGCACCGCCAGGATGATGATCATGATCAGGAAGCAGCCGAACAGCGCGATGGTGCCCGGTATCGGCCCCATTTCCTTTTTGATGATCTCGCCCAGCGAGGCGCCGTTGCGGCGCGAGGAGATGAACAGCACCATAAAGTCCTGCACCGCTCCCGCCAGCACCACGCCGCCCAGCAGCCACAGCGTGCCGGGCAGGTAACCGACCTGCGCGGCCAGCACCGGGCCCACCAGCGGCCCGGCGCCGGCGATGGCGGCGAAGTGGTGGCCGAACAGCACGTTCTTGTTGGTCGGCACGTAGTTCAGGCCGTCGTTGTTGACCACCGCCGGGGTGGCGCGGCCGGCGTCCAGCTTCATCACCTTGCTGGCGATGTACAGGCTGTAGTAACGGTAGGCCACCAGATACACCGCCACCGAAGCGACGACTATCCACAGCGCGCTGACGCTTTCACCGCGGCGCAGCGCCACCACGCCCAGGCAGGCGGCGCCGAGTATCCCCAGCAGCATCCAGGGCAGGTGCTTTAAAATCCCCTCTCGTTTCATTGAGGTATCCTTAATTCCAGTCTGCAAAAAATGAATGGGTTCATCCGCTTATAAGATGTTTCAGGATTTGGTGCGGATATCGGTCGCGTGCTTGGTTCAGCGACAGCTCATCATCGCCGGCGGCGTGAAGGGAAGACATGCGAATTTCAGTCAGCGGTTCAATCCGTCGGGTGAACGGTTGGAAACGCGCGGTGAGCGGTTTGCTGCATAGGCAACACCCGCCCGACAGCCGCTGCTGCCAATGCAGCAGCCGATGTATCCCGTGCTTGCTCAACCTGCGGTTTTTCAACCACATCTCCCCGGCGGGCGGTTGGCACGCATCCTGCTAAAGGATTTATAACCAAAACACTGATTGCATTATCTGTAAATCAACAATGGTTATATGCACGCCGCATAACGGCGCCGACGTTCATAGGGAGAGGAAGCATGTCAGCAGCAAACAACTCGCAGCAGCCCATACGGTTCGCCTACTGGGTGCCGAACGTGTCCGGCGGGCTGGTGATCAGCAACATTCCGCAGCGCACCGGTTGGGATATCGGCTACAACCGCAAGCTGGCGCAGATCGCCGAGCGCGCCGGTTTCGACTACGCGCTCACCCAGATCCGCTTCACCGCCGGTTACGGCGCCGACAACCAGCACGAATCGGTGTCGTTCTCGCAGGCGCTGCTGGATTCCACCGAGAAGCTGAAGGTGATCGCCGCGCTGCTGCCTGGGCCGTGGAACCCCACGCTGGCGGCCAAGCAGATCGCCACCATCAGCCACCTGTCGGATGCGCGCATCGCGGTCAACATCGTCAGCGGCTGGTTCCGCGGCGAGTTCAAGGCCATCGGCGAACCCTGGCTGGACCACGAAGAGCGCTATCTGCGCTCGGAGGAGTTCATCCGCTGCCTGCGCGGCATCTGGACCGAGCCCAGCTTCACCTTCGCCGGTGACTTTTACCGCTATCGCGATTACTCGCTGAAGCCCAAGCCGCTGGATCCGCTGCCGGAGATCTTCCAGGGCGGCAGCTCGCGGGCGGCGCGCGACATGGCGGCGCGGGTGTCGGACTGGTATTTCACCAACGGCAACAGCGTGGAGGGCATTCGCCGGCAGGTGGACGATCTGCAGACCAAGGCCAGGGCCAACCGGCACCGGGTCAAGGTGGGGGTGAACGGCTTCGTCATCGCCCGCGATACCGAGCAGGAAGCGCAGGCGGTGCTGCAGGAGATTATCGACCACGCCAACCCGGAGGCGGTGCAAGGATTCGGCCACGAGGTGAAAAACGCCGGGGCGGCTTCACCGGAGGGCGAGGGCAACTGGGCCAAATCCTCGTTCGAGGATCTGGTGCAGTACAACGACGGCTTTAAAACCAACCTGATCGGCACGCCGCAGCAGATCGCCGAGCGCATCATCGCGCTGAAAGACGCCGGGGTGGACCTGATGCTGCTGGCGTTCCTGCACTTCCAGGAAGAGGTGGAGTTCTTCGGCCGCGAAGTGATCCCGCTGGTGCGCGAACTGGAGCGCCGGCGGGCCGCGGCCTGAGATCAGTAAATCTTCCTGGCGTTGATGCCGGCGGGGAAAATGCCGGTGGCGAAGATGTGCCCGTCCACCTGGATATGCTCGTCGGGCAGCATCTCCAGCGGATATTCCCCGGCCAGATAGTTGAGGAAGTTGTTGCGATCGTCGATCGAAGGGAAGCCGAGCAGATCGTAATAGAACAGCGACGCGACCAGCCCGTGATGCTCCGGGATCCGCTTCAGCAGCGCCGCCGACGGGAACGGCAGGTGGAAGAAGAACGCGCAGGCGTTCAGCAGCCCCTGCTCCTTCAGCGCCTGGCCGCAGGGCAGCAGCTGATAATCGTCGATGCAGATGATGTCGTTCGGGCACAGGTACTCGCTGGCGATATCGGCGAAGCGCCGGTTGAGCTGGCGGTAGGCGCGGTAGTTCTCCGGCGTGAAGTGCGCCTTCTCCGGCTGGTTATGGAACACCGGCCACAGGCCGTCGTGGTAGTAGCCCTGATAGTGGCGGCAAAATTCCTCGATCGACAGCGGGAAGGTCACCTGTTCATAGCCGGCGCTGTGCCGGTAGCTGACCGGCCGCCGGCCGAAGTTCTGCACCTCGCCGTTCCAGCCCAGCCACAGCCCCTGATCGTCATCTACCAGGCCGCCCGCCGACAAGCTTTGGCTGGCGCAGGCCAAATCCTGGCTGTCGTACGGCTTATTCGAGATCAACACCAAACGGGACATGGTCGCCTCCTTCTCAGTGAATGGATCGGGCGGTTTGCTGCGCGCCGCAGGCCCGCCACGGCGACAGGCCGGCCGGCGAGCTCACGCGCAGGCCGCGCATCGCCGGGTGCGCCAGGCAGCAGCGCATCAGCCAGCTGCCCAGCCCCACGCCGCGGTATTCGGCGCTGATAAACAGCAGGCTGACCGACGCCCGGGTGGCGTAGTCGGTCACCACCCGGGCGAAGCCGAGCTGGTGGCGCTTGCGGTACAGGCCAAAGCACAGGTTGCGGCTATCCAGCGCGGCCGGATCGATGTCCTGCCGCAGGCAGCGGCGCACGAAATCGGCGTCCAATAATCGCCGGTCGGTGCTGATATGAAAGGCGCCTTTGCGCCAGCACAGGATCGGTAGATGTTCAGTGAGGATCGGTAGCGACTGCATGTTCATGGTTATCCTTTTTCGGGCAAGCATATCCTGCCGCCCGCAGCGAAAACGGGCGGCGCAACAAGGGGGCGTTAAAGCATCCAGCCGAGCTCCGCGGCGGTCACCTGCTCTTCAAAGCGGTGCAGCTCGGCGCTTTTGCAGGTGTGCCACAGGCTGCAGAACGCCGGGCCGAGCAGCTCGCGCAGCGGCTGGCTGTGGCGGAACAGCGCCAGGGCCTCTTGCTGGCTGAGCGGCAGCGGCGCGGCGCCGTCGTTCTCGTAGCCGTTGGTGGCCGGCGGCAGCGGCAAAGGCTGTTCCAGCCCGTGCAGCAGGCCGCCGAGTATCGCCGCCAGCGCCAGATAGGGGTTGGCGTCGGCGCCCGCCAGCCGGTATTCGATACGCTGATTGGCGCCGTCGGCGCAGGGCAGGCGCAGCGCCACCGTGCGGTTGTTGTGGCCCCAGGAGGCGCGCAGCGGCACGTGCATGCCGGGGCGGAAACGGCGGAAGGCGTTGATGTTGGGCGCCAGGATCGCCATCGACGCCGGCATCAGCGCCAGCATGCCGGCCATCGCCTGCTGCATGTTGTCGCTCAGCTCGCCCGGCGCGCCGGTCAGCAGGTTTTCGCCGTGCTCGCCCTGCAGGCTGATGTGGAAATGCAGCCCGCTGCCGGCGGCGTGCGCGCAGGGCTTGGCCATAAAGCAGGCGTGCTGGCGGTGCCGTTCCGCCATCTGCCGCGTCAGCCTTTTCAGCGCCAGGATCTGGTCGCAGGCCTCCAGCACCCGCGGGCTGTGGTGCAGATTCAGCTCGTACTGGCCGGAGGCGGCCTCGGCCACCACCCCGCTCAGCGGCAGCCCCTGCAGGCGGGCGTGTTGTTCGATGTCGTGCAGCAGCGCGTGGTGGCGCTCGGGCGCATCCACCGCGAAGCTTTGCGTCGGGCACGGGGCGGCGTCCGCCGGTTGCTGCGGATCCTGCAGATAAAACTCCAGCTCGGCCGCCACCACCGGGAAGCAGTTACGGGCGTGCAGGCGTTTCAGCACCTGCTGCAGCACCACCCTCGGTTCCAGCTCGCAGGCGCCGCCGTCGGCGTTTTGCATCGTCAGCAGCAGCTGCGCATGGCGCTGCGGATCGCGGGCGCAGGAGCGCAGCGTGCCGGGCACCGGCAGGCACAGGCGATCCGGTTCGCCCGCCAGCTGCCCCAGCCCGCTCTCTTCAATCACCCTGCCGTGCAGGTCCATGGCGTAAATCGACAGCGGGAAATAGCAGCCTTTCTCCAGCGAGAACGCCTCGGCGATCGGCAGCCGCTTGCCGCGCAGCTGGCCGTTGAGATCGTTGAGGTAAATATCGAGCTGTTCGGTATCCGGATGGCGCTGCAGATACTGCTCCAGCTCTTTGCGGAATGAACGGCCGTGCAGGGCGGGCAGCTCCGCCAGCATAGGGTTGAAACCGATGATATTAGCGTGCATGGCGCCCTCCGAATCGAAGGCGAATAACGGCCAGAGGCAGGGATAAACGCATGAGACAACCACTCTTGTGAGGCCATATTGGCGATGTGAAAAGGGTATCTGCGGCGCGCATAACTGTCTGTAAAAACGCCGTAACGTTAACGGGCTGCGGAATAAAAATGCCGTAAAGAGCGCGGCGGGTTGACCGGGTCGGCACGGTCTATACTGGTGAGACGGGCCGTAGAAGGAGAGATAACGATGAAGAGAATAGGGCTGCTTATCGCCGCGCTGGCCGCGTTCAACGCCACTGCGTCTTCCCCACAGGCGTGGGCCAAGAGCGAACGGGCGATGCGCGCCGCCTGCCTGAAAGCCAGCGGGCTAAAAAACGCCAGGGTGGAAGGGGAGATTATTCACTACGGCGACGACGTCGGTTATTCGGCGCTGTTTATCGGCGGCCGCTACCCGCAGCCGTTTATGAAGAATAAGTCGGGCAGGGAGCTGTGTTTATATCAGCGCGCCACGCAGAAGGCGGCGGTGCAGGCGGTGGAGGGGGATTAGACCGACTTCAGGAGATAGTTCAGGAGACACATGATGATTAAGAGTGTTCCTTGTAATACTAATAGTCTGAAATCATTACGGATCCAATTTTGTAACCTGGGTGATGAAGCAGCTCGAACGAAATCGTAGGTTTTGGGGCTTACCCAAACGTTGCGAGTCAGTTTTAATTTCCGGTTGTTCAAAATCCAACGAAACCACTGGGCTTTTAGTGAAATACCGATGAAGTTAAGGTTGTCCGCCACCACGACAAAAAGTGGAACAGGGTGTTTACTCACCACATAGTGTTGATAAAAGAGATCAAACTCTTTTTTGTGAAGTCGATAGTAAATAAATTGGATAATAGCGATAAGAAGGCATAGAAAGAATAGTAATACCACCAAGAGTTTTATCTCTTTTATGTAAGGCTCAACATAATTGATCATTGGTTTTTATATATTGATTTTGATGAGATAAATAAAAGTACAACCCACGGTGATAATAATGGCCTCTACGAGCAAAAGTATAAAGTCCATCGCCAGCCACTTCTGTAGCTCAGGGGAGGCGATTTTTTGCACGAAATCGTAGGTTTTCGCATCGAGCCAAACTTGATCCCTTATTTTTATTTTTTTCCTCTTCAGGATCCAAAGAAACCACTGTGCTTTCAATGAGGTACCGAGCATGCCGAGGCTATCGGCAAAGGCGACGTAGGGCGGAATAAAATGTCCGCTGCCGGCGTAACGTCGATAGAAAGCGTCAAACTCTTTTTTATGGCGACGGTAGCCAATGAACTGGATGAAGGCGCTTAAAGCCAGCAGTATCAAACACAATATGACGATAAATTTCATCATTCACCTACTACTAACGTCGTCAAATAATCGGAACCCATGCCACCCAGTGTGGATCCTGCGGCGCCTCCTATAGCGGCTCCAGCGATACCACAAACGATCACACCTGTTCCCGCTGTTGCTACACCCAACACAATTGAACAGGCTGCAATAGCAAGACCTGCACCTGCATTCCCTGCCCAAATCCCCGCTGCTGTACTCGCAGCAAAATTACTGTACCCCTTAACCGCTATCTTGGTGCATTCCTGTTCACGGCCGCTGGTGCAGGCATTATAAACGTCATTGGTGGTGTTCAACCCGCTGAGCCCGATGCCAACCCAGCCGCCGGTTTTCATAAACTTGGCTGCGCGGCTGGCGCTGTCGACATAGTTGGAATAGCCCTTGATAGCGCCTACCCCGGCGGTGCTCCATTCATGCACCAGCGATTTGCTGGAAAGCCCCAGCGCGTGTTTGATCTGCGCATATTCTTTCATATTGAGCTGGGCACGGGTAAGGCGATTCAGTAACGGTTTTAATGTACCGAACAGCCGCGCCCGTTCTACCTGGAACTGCGTGCCGATCAGCGTGCCGCTCATGCGGAACTGATTCTGGTAGGTTTTTTCAATGTCGATCAGGATGTTTTTGATCTGGCTGAAGTAGCGATCACCGGCATCAGAGGCCAGCCCGACCAAGGTATCGCCATAGTTGGTGAAAGCGGCGATGGCGGCGTAGTTGCGGTGCAAGAATGCGGAGAAGTTACTGTCTCCGGCTTTTACCGCCTTGCTGGTGCGAGTCTTGGCCTGCATCAGCATGGCGAGCTGCACGGACTGATTGGGGTTACGCGGATCGGCGACAATCAACATCTGCCCGGGTTGCACCGTTGGCGTATCGGCATTGAGCTGCATGAAGAAGTTGGCCGCTTCCGACGGTTTGCCGCCAAACAGGTAATTGGCATGATAGGAAAGGGGACCTGCCTGCTGAGCGATGCAATAGCCCGGAGCTATCTTGCTGGACTTCTGTTCCATGTCGAATTGATCCCCCTGTTTTTTCCAGAAACTTAACATTTTCTGCAGAGTGAGAACAGGTTCTGGCTCACGCTCTCGGGGGAAGAATTCTCCGAAAGTCCGGAGTCACCCCGCCAAACTCCCCAGCGCCAGCTGCGTAATCCGTCGCTTATCGCGCAGGTACAACCGCTCGCTGCCCAGCTCCAGCATCCCCAGCGCGCCGCCGTTCTCCATGGCGAAGGCGCAAAAGTCGATATCCAAACAGTTGCCGTGCAGCGCGTTTTTCGGCTCGCCGGGCGTATGCCCGCCGATCACCCAATCCACGCCGCGCACCCTGGCGGCCGAGTTGTTCAGATAGCGCTCCCGGCCCCAGATGCAGGCCTGTTTCACCGCGTCGTCGCCGGCTTGCAATCGCTGCAGAAAGGTCGCCAGATCGTCGATTTCCGGCGGCACTTCGGCGTGCAAAATGGCATAGCGCCGCTGCCCGGCGGTGACCCGCATCACCCAAGGCATCGCCAGCATCAATGTGCGGCAATGCTGGCGCTGCCGGGCGTCGAGCTGGAAGAACCAGGCGCCGCCGTCGATATGCCACATCAGCTCCAGATCGACCGAGCCCGGCTGGGCGAACCACTCCAGCGCCCGCGCTTCGTGGTTGCCGCGCACGGCATAAAACCAGGGTTGGCTAAGCAGCTCCAGGCACTGCAGGCTGGCGTGCCCGCGGTCGATCAGATCGCCGACCGCCAGCAGGCGATCTTTGCCGATGTCGAAGCCGACGTGGTCGAGCAGCGATTGCAGCGCTGGCAGGCAGCCGTGCAGGTCGCCGACCGCAAAGTCCCGTCCGGCGGCGTTGGTGGGGAGATTGAGTATCATAAGGACGCTCCTGTAAGTGGGGGCGCAAGCAGCTCCGTCGATAGTTTTACTGTAGTTGTTTTGCCGTCTAGCGAGCAAAAGACGTAAATTCAAGATATTGTATTTATAGACTGTAGTTTATATTTTATGCTTACGGATACCGTGGACCAAGGAGATGTAATGAGCACCTTAAAAGAATTGCTGGCTTCGCGCTCTCCGGAGAGCCGGCAACGCATTCAGGAAATGGCCGAGGAAATGCTGTTCGCAACGCGTCTGTACGAGCTGCGGGAAGCACTGAATATTTCTCAGCGGGAATTGGCGGGCAATCTTGGCATTTCCCAGCCCTCAGTGGCGGCAATAGAGCAACGCGGCAACGAGCTGAAGATCTCAACGCTAAAGCGCTATGTTGAGGCGATGGGCGGAACGCTGCGTTTGGATGTTGAGCTGCCCGACGGCAAACACCTGGGGTTTAGGGTATAAGCGAATCGCGCCAATAGGCCGTGATGCATTACGCCCCCACCGCCATTTCCCGCTCGATCACCGTCGCCAGCGCCTGGGCGGCGGAAGAGAGCTGATGCTGCGCCAGGCGGATCAGGCCCACCCGCCGTTCGATGAGCGGGCCAAACAGCGGCACGCACACCGCCCCCAGCTCGCCCATCTGTTGTTCGCACAGCGCCGAATCCTTCGGTATCACCGCCTGGGCCGCGCTCCGTAATAATATCCATGCGTGATGATTTACCGGGTGTAATAATATTTATTTGTTATTAGTTAGAGCCATTCCCGGGTAATAACGCCGGTTTTATCGGTTCAAAAAATGCCGATTGGTTTATTTCGCGTTCGATTTATTACATTCCCTTTCTTCCGGTTACAGTTGAATACCTATACGGTTAAAATTAATTCTTCCTGCCAATAACCATAGGTTATGAAATGAATTTTTAACTCTTGCGCCATTCGCACACATCGGGTAATTGTTTATGCGTGGCTTTAGACCACCGTATTTATAAAAATAACTTTTTCGGGCAGGGGTAATAATGAGAAATATAACAGCGCCAATATTCATTGGCGGCGTCGTGCTGTCGGCGTTATCCGGCGGCGCGCAGGCCGAGATCACCATTTTAGATAAAAACCCGCAGAGCAATGTGTTGCTGGCGCCGCTCAGTTTAAAAGTGGGCGGCAGCATTCGCCCCGAATGGATCTTCAATAACGGCCCGGAGCCGGGCTATTACAAAAACGGCCACGACGGCGGCACGCGTTTTCGCTTCGGCGGCGACTATGCGCTGACGCAGGACACCTCGATCATCGGCTACTACGAGTGGGGCGTCGACCTGGCGCACGCGCTGAGCTGGGACGGCCACTACAACGAAGACGGCAAGCGCGACTATCAGCGCCAGCTGTACGCCGGCTTTAAAGACGATCGCTACGGCACCCTGACCTATGGCCATCAATACGGCATTTATTATTCCGTGGTCGGCATCAAAAGCGACGTCTGGGATAACGACGGTCATGCGGGCGGCACCGGCATCGGTATTTCCGGCGACTACGACGGCGGCAATAAGCCGAAGAACAGCATCAAATACACCAACGATTTCGGGCCGGTCACCTTATACGCCAACTATTTATTGCCGGAAGACGATCTGCACACCGCCGATAATCTCAGCTACCGGCGCAAGGGCGGCGGCGGGTTGGGCTTAGATTATAAGGTGACGAAGGCATTGACCTTCAGCGCGGCCTACAGCTACACCGACGCGAAGATTAAAGACAACCTGTATAACGAGAAAGACTATCACCAGCAGCTGTCCGGCACCGCGCTGACCTGGCAGCCGAACAACTGGTATATCGTCGGCACCGCCAGCTATTACAAAGACTACGTGCCGAGCACCCGCGAACGCACGCTGTCGCACTTCTTCGCCGGCGACGGCTATGGCCTGGAGGGCTTCGTCGGCTATACCTTCAACATCGACAAGCCGTTCCTGAAGTCCATTCAGCCTTACGTGGCGGCGGATTCGCTGCAGCTGAAGGGCGACGAAGAATACCACGCCAACCACGTTTACCTCGGCGCGGGCACCACCATCGGTTATGGGCTGTCGGTGTACCTCGAACGCACCCTGGCCAACAGCAGCGACCAAGAGCCGGACTCCACCTGGATCACGGTGTTTTACGACTTCTGAGGCGTCACTCGAGCCGGCGAAACGCCGGCTTTTTTACATGGTGATGGCGCCGTCGGCCGCCTGGCCCGAGGCGCTTCTCTCGGCCAGATAACGCGCCGGCGGTTTCCCCACCGCCTTTCTGAACATGGTGACGAAGCCGCTGGCGCTTTCGTAGCCCAGATCCAGCGCCACCGTTTGCACGCTTTCCCCCCGGGTCAGCCGCTGCAGCGCCAGCATCACGTGCAGCTGGCGCCGCCAGTGGCCGAAACTCATGCCCATCTGTTGCTGCAGCGTGCGGCTGAGCGAGCGTTCGCTCATGCCGATGCGCTGCGCCCACTGGCGGAGGGTCGATTTGTCCGCCGGGCAGCTCAGCATGCCTTCGGTCAACTGGCGGATGCGCGCATCGTCGGACACCGGCAGGTGCAGGTTCTCTATCGGCGCGGCCGCCAGCTGATCCAGCAGCACCGCCGTCAGCCGTCCCTCCGGTCCCTGCTCATCATAGAATGGGTCGAAGGTGCTGGTTTGCAGCAGCAGTTCGCGCAGCAGCGGCGAGACCGCCAGCGTACAGCAGTTCTGCGGCAGATGCGCGGCGGCGCGGGGATCGACGAACAGGCAATAGGCTTCGGTCGAGCCGGCCCCCTGGGCGTTGTGCAGCACGTTGCCCGGCATCCACAGCGCACACTGCGGCGGCACCAGCCACAGGCCGTTCTCCACTTCGCAGCGGATCATGCCGCGCACGGTGTAGATCAGCTGGGCCTTCTGGTGGCGATGCGGGGCCACTTCCCAGTCTTGATCAATGGTGGAGCTTTGCACCGCAAAGATGGCGCGCGGTACCCGATCGATGTCAAAGCGCGGGCGGGTGATCTGTACTGTCATGAGAACTATTCTCACTTTGGCGTAAATGAAAAATATTATGTCCTGATTACGCAATGCGGTCCAGCGCCGTCGCCGATAAAGTAAGCGCCTGCGGCAAGCGCTTTTTCAGGAGACTAATAATGGCATTAGATACCGCTCACTTTCCGCTGGTGTGGATGCGCCAAAGCGGGCGCGATACCCAGGCCGAGCTGGCCGCGTTCGGCGCCCTGCTGGCGCGCGCCGAGCCCTTCGTCATTTTGTCCGATCGCCGGGTGGGCGACGCCGGGGAGGAACCCAACCGCGACGAACGCACCCGGGTGGCGCTGTGGAAGCGCGATAACCGCCAGGCGCTGAAGCTGTGGGTGAAGGGCATGATCATGCTCGAGCCGGACGCCGCGCAATGCGCTGCGGCCGAAGCCTTCGCCGAATACGCCGCCAAATTCTGGGGCTACCCGGTGCTGGTCGCCGCCGACGAGGCGCGGGCGCGGCTGCTGGCCGTCACTTTACTGAGCTAACGAGGAGATGCCGATGCATCAGCAACAGGTAATTGCGCAACTGCTGGCCTGGATCGAGCAGAGTCTGGATCAGCCGTTGACGCTGGACGATATCGCCGCCAAATCCGGTTATTCCAAATGGCACCTGCAGCGCATGTTCAAACAGCAGACCGGGCATATTCTCGGCACCTACGCCCGGCGCAGAAGGCTGACCGCCGCCGCGCGCGAGCTGCGGCTGACCAGCACCAGCGTGGCCTGCATCGCCGATACTTACCAGTTCGATTCGCAGCAGACCTTTACCCGCGGTTTTCGCAAGCAGTTTGGCCTGCCGCCGGCGGTTTACCGCCGCAGCCAGGACTGGTCAAGCTACGGCCTGCAGCCGCCGCTGCGGCTGACGGAAGAGCCGCTGCCGCAGGCCGATATCATTACGCTGCCGGCGATGCGGCTGGTCGGCCATACCCAGCGCCGCAGCTGCACGCTGAGCCAGCTGCCGGATTCGAAATGCGAGCTGCGCCGCCACGCCTGGCGCCAGATGCTGCGGCCGCAGACGCCGCCGGCGGTGGTCTACGGCCTCACCAGCCTGGAGGCCGATCGCCAGCGCAGCGGCAGCCAGCGCATGGCCTATACCGTCGCGCTGCCGGACGAAGGCGCGGAGGGCGAGCGAGTGATCATCGAGCAGGGCGATTACGCCAGCTTCGCCTATCAGGGGCGGGCGGAGGGGTTACAACACTTTATCGCCCGGCTGTACGACACCGCGATGCCGCAGATGAACGCCATTCGCCGGCCGGGGCAGGATATCGAGCGTTTCTACCCGGTGCAGGGGCGAAACTGCCCGTTTGGCGGCGCGGCGATCCGCTGCGAATACCTGATCCCGATCCGCCGCGCGGCGCCGCTGGCCGCCGCCGGTTAGCGGCGGTACTCACAACAGGTCATCTTCGCGCCGCACCAGGTTACAAAAAATTGCGATATTGCATCGGTAATGTTTCACACTTTGGCTGATGTGCACATATAATGCGCATCCGGTCATCTATGGCCGACAATAACCGATATCAATAACTGCCAGTGGCCTCAACCAACACGAAGATGAAAATGAGCATTCGCGCGTTCCTAACCCTGTTTACGGCACTGGTTGCATTCAGCCAGGCTGCCTTCGCCGTTGTATACCCTCTGCCGCCAAAAGACAGCCGTCTGGTGGGGGAGAACATCCAGATCACCGTGCCGGAAGACAGCAAGCTGCCGCTGGAGAGCTTCGCCGCTCAATACCAGATGGGCCTCAGCAACATGCTGGAAGCCAACCCGGGCGTGGATCCCTTCCTGCCGAAGGCCGGCAGCACTCTGACCATCCCCCAGCAGCTGATCCTGCCGGACGCGCCGCGTCAGGGCATCATCATCAACAGCGCCGAGATGCGTCTGTACTACTACCCGAAGGGCACCAACACCGTGATCGTGCTGCCTATCGGCATCGGCCAGCTGGGTAAAGACACCCCGCTGAACTGGACCACCAGCGTGCAGCGCAAGAAAGACGGCCCGACCTGGACGCCAACCGCCAAGATGCGCGAGGAATACGCCGCCGACGGCGAGATCCTGCCGGCGGTATTCCCGGCCGGCCCGGACAACCCGATGGGGCTGTATGCGCTGTACGTCGGCCGCCTGTACGCCATCCACGGCACCAACGCCAACTTCGGCATCGGCCTGCGCGTCAGCCACGGCTGCGTGCGCCTGCGCGCCGATGACATCAAATACCTGTTCGACAACGTGCCGGTCGGCACCCGCGTGCAGTTCATCAACGAGCCGGTGAAGGCCACCGTGGAGCCGGACGGTTCGCGTTACCTGGAAGTGCACAACCCGTTGTCGGCTAACGAAGAGCAACTGCAGTCCAAAGATCCGGTGCCGCTGACCATCTCCGCCCCGGTCGGCAAAGTGCTGATGGACACCGCGGTTAACCAGAGCGAAGTGGACGCGGCGATCAAAGCCCGCTCCGGCATGCCGGTGAAGGTGAACTGATCGCCTCGGGCCTCAGTGAGAATACCAAGAAGGCGCCTGCGGGCGCCTTTTTTATGCCTGTAAAACATGTTGTTGCGTTTGCGTTCGCCATGATGCCCTCAGCGTTGCACATAAAGAAGTCATGATGCGCGCCATCATGCAAATCGGGTTTTTCATGGTGGCCATCATCAACGTTTGAAGTGATGCTGACGGGAAGGAGTGCTCTGGAAAAGTGTTTCACTAAGTGCTATGTTTTTACGGGAAACCCATCCCAATGCGTACATTTAAAACTCGTTGGTTTGGCAAGAAGGCTCAGGCGCACGGCATTACCGACAAGGCATTATGTCGGGCGGTACACGATGTGCAACGGGGTTTGGCTGTGGATTTAGGCGGTGGCGTATTTAAAAAACGTCTTAATCACAATCGGGATCGGGCGTTGGTATTAGCGAAAAACGGTCGGCATTGGGTATATGTTTTTTTGTTTGCCAAGCAGGTCCAGGCCAATATCACTGGGGCGGAATTGCAAGCTTTTCGCAAGTTGGCGGTGCATTTTGGCGCGTTGAGCGACGAAATGCTCCAGCCCTTGGTCGTGAAGAACGAATGGATGGAGATTTGCCATGAAGAAGGAAAAAACGTTTCGGAGTCCGGCCTTTGAAGCGATTCACAGCGCGGCTGAAGGATTGCATCGTACTGGTGCCATTTCTCTGGAAACTCTACGTAGTTTCGACGAGTCTTGCCTTGCTCCGGTCGAGATGTTGCAGCCCCAGGAGATCAAAGCGTTGCGCGAGCAGCTATGTTTAAGCCAACCGGTTTTTGCCCGTTATCTGAATACCAGCGTGTCGACCATACAGAAATGGGAGACGGGGGTGAAACGGCCGGGCGGCGTGTCGCTTAAGCTGCTTTCGATCGTACGCAAGCACGGGCTTCAGGTCTTGTTGTAGTGACCCTTTGGGTTGTCACTATTCTCACATTGTCCTCTCTGGCTTTGGCTCTCTGAAATGCCAATATCGCAATTATTCCAATAAAAACTATCGCTAATTAATAAATTATATCTCCTCCGTTATCGCCTGCCATTGAAAAAATCCTCGCAAAAACCCCGCGCTGTGAAAATAAGATCACACAAACGTAACAAAAGGTAAACAAAGCGCTCCTATATTGGCTGCTTCGCTTTTGGGAGGGAGTGTCATGCGTAACTGGAACGAACCGAAGAAGAACAAAGCGCACATCGAACTGATCCCGATGATCGACGTGATGATGTTTTTGCTGGTGTTTTTTGTGTTGATCAGTCTGAACGTCATCCCGGCTCTCGGGCTGAAAACCCAGCTGCCGTCCGCCGGCAGCGCGCAGCAGCTCAAGCCGCAGAAGAAGGCCATCATCACCCTGGGCGCCGATGATCAGCTGCAGCTGGACGGGCAGCCGATCGCGCTCGATGCGTTGGTCGGCACGCTGAAGCAGCAGCGGCAGGAAAATCAAACCACCACCATTATCGTCAACAGCGACAAGGGCGTGGCGGTAGAACGGCTGGTGGCGGTGATGGACAACCTGCGTCAGGGCGGATTCTTCTCCGTCTCGATCGCCACACGGAAACTGTGACATGTATCTGCTCTATCGTTCGCGTCACCTCTTCAGCTGGCTGCCGGCGCTGATCGTCGTCGGCTGCCTGCTGTTCGCCAGCCGGCAGGCGGCGCTGAAGATCCAGCCGCACTATGACGAAACCGCCATCGAGCTGGCGCTGGTCGAGCCTGAGCCTGCGCCGGAGCCTCAACCGGAAACGCCGCCGCAGCCCGAACCGCCGCCGGAGCCTGAACTTATCCCGGAACCGGCGGTGCCGGCCCCGGAGCCGATCGTCGAGGCCAGGCCGGTGCCAAAACCGCAGCCGAAGCCGAAACCCAAGCCCAAACCGATAAAAGAGAAGGCCAAACCGGTGGAGCAAGCCAAGCCGGCGCCGGTGCGGCCCGCGCCGCGCGCCTTGGTCAGCAAGCCGGCGGCACCGCCCGCTCCGGCCGCGCCGAAGGTCAACGCCCAGGCGATTGAAAACGGCTACCTGCAGGCGCTGCGTCGCGAGCTGGAACAGCGCAAGCGCTACCCCAGCGGGCGCCAGGCCTCGCTCGAGCGCCCGCAGGGCAACGTCGAGGTGTGGCTGGAGGTCGATCGCAGCGGCCGGGTGCTGTCTTCCGGCATCGCCAACAAGGCCGCCAGCATGCTGCTGAACCGTGCGGCGATGAGCAGCCTGCAAAGCCTCGGTGCAGTGAAGCCGTTCCCCAGCGAGGCGTTCGCCGGGCAAACAACCAAAAGATTTACCGCCACGTTCAATTATCAGGCGCCTTAGCGTCAGGGTTAATCGTTTGATTTTTATGGGATGCACACAATGAAATCTGTTAATCGATCTGGGATTTATCTGGCGGTGATGTCGGCGATGGCGCCGGGCGCCGCGCTGGCGGCGGACAGCGCCGACGTCGGCACCATCAGCGTCAAGGGGCAGTCGCTGGGCGGCGGCATGATGGTGCAGGACGACAGCGCCAAGGCGCGCTCCACCGTCACCAAAGAGGCGATGGATAAAATGCCGGCGGCGGGCAACGCCATCGACAAGCTGAAGTACACGCCGGGCCTTAACGTCAACAGCAACGACGCCAGCGGCCTGAGCGGCGTCGACTACACCATGCGCGGCATGAACTCGGATCAGATTGGCCTGTCGATGGACGGCATCCCGATCAACGACTCCGGCAACTACGCGGTGTACCCGAACCTGCTGGGCGACGCGGAAAACCTGGAAGAAGTTTTCGTCACTCAAGGATCCTCCGAAGCCGACGGCCCGCACATCGGCTCCAGCGGCGGCAACATCGGGCTGGTGACGCGTCGCCCGTCGAAAGACTTCGGCGGCTTCGTCAAGCAGACGCTGGGCAGCAACAACCTGAGCAAAACCTTCGCCCGTCTGGAGACCGGCGAGTACAACGGCTTCAGCAACTGGATCTCCTACTCGCACACCGAAGCGAAAAAGTGGCGCGGCGAGGGGCGCGAGTATTCCGACAAGTTCGAGATGAATTCGCTGTACGAAGACGGCAACGGCAACAGCAGCAACCTGATCATGAAGTACAACCGTCAGAACAACATGAACTACAACACCCTGAGCAAGGCGCAGTTCGACAACGACGGCCGCTATACCGACTACGCCACCACGCCGGAATACAACGGCAAGGGCCAGTTGAACAAGTACTATAAACTCGATCGCAACCCGTTCGAAACCTTCACCTTGTCGTTCAGCCAGAAGCTGCAGCTGCGTGACGACCTGTCGCTGACCCTGCAGCCCTACTACTACTGGGGCAACGGCGGCAGCTTCAACGGGCAGACCGCTTCGGTGCTGTCCAGCACCTCGGATAAGGCCGGGCAGTACGATCTCGGCAACCTGCAGTCCAATACCTATTACCGCCCGTCGTGGACCCAAACCTGGCGGCCGGGCATCACCACCAAGCTGAAGTGGGACATCAACGACCAGCACAGCCTGGATATCGGCTACTGGTACGAGCGCGCGCGTCAGCTGCAGACTCAGCCGTTCATCAGCATCAAGGGCGACGGCAACCCGGCGCAGATCTCCGGCAAGCCGGGCGGTTCCGATCAGGTGAAGGACGCCAACGGCAACACCGTGCAGGGGCGCAATCAGTACACCATCACCCCGGCGCAGAAGGTGTGGCTGCAGGATACCTGGTACGCCACGCCGGATTGGACCTTCGTCGGCGGCCTGGCCTATCAGTACGTCGAGCGCAAGGGGGATAACCGCGGCAGCCTGTACAACGCGCCGGAAAAGCGCAACGCCAAATATCACGAGTTCCTGCCGAACTTCAGCGCCAGCTACAAGCTGAACCAGGACAACCAGCTGTTCTATAACCTGACGCGCAACATGCGCACCCCGCCGAACTACGTGCTGTACAACGTCGGCGACTCGATCAGCACCAAGCCGGAGCTGAGCTGGAACCACGAGCTGGGCTGGCGTTTCCAGCAGGAGGACATGCTGCTGAGCGCCACGCTGTTCTATATGCGCTACAGCGACCGCCAAATTTCCACCACCAACGCGTCCGGCGACTACGAGATGATGAACATTGGCAACGTGGAGAACAAGGGGCTGGAGCTGGAGTGGAGCGGCCAACTGCCGCACAACTTCAACTACTACGCCGCTTACACCTACACCCAGTCGAAGCAAAAGAACGACATCGTCAGCAACGGCGGCCTGCCGCTGCCGACCTCCGGCAAGGAAGTGCCGAACGTACCGAAAAACCTGCTGAACATGACGCTGGGTTATGACGACGGCCTGTATTACGGCAGCGTCAGCGGCAAATACGTCAGCGCGTTCTACGGCGATCTGACCAACGACGAGAAGATCGGCGGCCGCACGGTGTTTGATCTGGCGGCGGGGGTGCATCTGCCGGTAGACAAAAAGATCGTCAAAAGCGCGGCGCTGCGTTTCGGCGTCAGCAACCTGTTTGACAAGGAATACCTGACCTCGGTGCGCACCACCACTTTCAACGCCGCGCCTTACGGCGACGTGAAGGCCAGCACGCCGTATTACAACGTCGGGGAAGAACGAACCTTCAGCGTCTCGCTGGAAGCCACCTTTTAACTGAATACCCCGCCGTCCTGCACGACGGCGGGGAAGAGGAACCCTGTATGGACGCCAATCTGTTGCACGACATTATTTTCTACGTGATGTACGCCGCGCTGGCGATTGCGCTGGTGATCATTATCGAACGCACGCTGTATTTCGCCTACACCCAGCGCCAGGCACGCCGCCTGGAGCGGGCGCTGACGCCGGAGGTGCGCCGCGCCGCCGAGCTGCCGGACGATCTGACCCAGCGCAACAGCCTGCCGCTGGCGGTGATCATGCCGGTGCTGGAGCAGAAACACCGCGCCGGCGACCGCGAAGCGATCGGCGATCTGATCGACGCCCAGTATCTGCTGAGCAAACCGCTGATGGCGCGCGGCCTGTGGCTGCTGGAAACCGTGGTCACCGCCGCGCCGCTGCTGGGGCTGCTGGGTACGGTGATGGGGATTATCGAGACCTTCAAGGCGCTGGCCGCTTCCGGCGTTTCCGAGCCGAGCCTGGTGTCGGCCGGCATGGGCACCGCGCTGTACGCCACCGGGCTGGGCATCGCCATCGCGCTGCTGTGCCTGGTGGGCAACAATTTCCTGCAGAGCCGCATGGAACGCATCAACGAACTGCTGAAAGTTTTGCTGATCCGCGCCGGCGCGCCGGCCAGCCGCCCGGAAAACGACGGCCGCGAGCAATGGGTTGACAGCGGAGCGCCGCGCTATGCCTAATGGCCATCCATCACGGTGGCCGTTGGGCCGCCTTTATAAGGCATTGTGGGGCAGTTGTTTGTTGATGTTGAGCCAGAGCGCCGCGGCGCGTTTTGACATTCCCGGCTACGAGCTGGTCTATACCGCACCGGCGGAAACCGCGCTGCAGGCCGACGATCTGCGCAACACCGCCGAGGTGTGGGGGCAGATGTTCGATGCGGCGAAAACCCGCATCGATCTGGGGCAGTTTTACGTGGCGAACCAGAGCGGTTCACTGCTGGACGGCGTGCTGCGGCACCTGAAGGCGGCCGGCGAACGCGGGGTGAAAATCCGCTTCCTGATGGAAGAGAAGGGCGTTCGCATTTCCACCGCCGAGACGCTGGAACAGCTGAAGGCGATCCCCAATCTGGAGCTGCGCATCATTCCTTACCAGAAGCTGAGCGGCGGCATCCTGCACGCCAAATATCTGCTGGTGGACGGCGAACAGGCGTTTGTCGGCAGCCAGAATTTCGACTGGCGCGCGCTGGAACACATTCACGAAACCGGGCTGCGCATCAGCGACGCCAAGGTGGTGGGGCAGATCCAGGCGATCTTCGAACAGGACTGGCGGGCGCAGGCGCTGTTGGCGCAGGATCGACCGGTGCCGGCGCTGCCGTATCGGCCCGCCGCGGAAACGCCGCAGGGCAACTATCTGGCCGCCAGCCCGCGCGCCTATAACCCGGCCGGGGTGACTGATTCGCAGGTGGAGCTGCCGCGCCTGCTGGCCGGCGCCAAGCGGCGGGTGCGGGTGCAGGTGATGGACTACGCGCCGCTGTCGTTCGGCCCGGCGCGCAGCCGGCCTTATTATGCGACCATCGACAACGCCCTGCGCGCGGCGGCGGCGCGCGGCGTGCAGATCGAGCTGATGGTGGCCAACTGGAACACCAAAAAGCCGGACATCGCCTGGCTGAAGAGCCTGGCGCTGGTGCCGAACGTGCAGATCAAAGTGGTGACCATTCCGCCGGCCAGCAGCGGTTTTATTCCGTTCGCTCGGGTGATCCACAGCAAGCTGATGACCATCGACGATGAGATTGCCTGGATCGGCACCAGCAACTGGACCGGCGGTTATCTGGACAACTCGCGCAACCTGGAGCTGGTGCTGCACAGCGCGGCGATGAGCCGGCGGCTGGATGCGCTGTATAGCCAGCTGTGGGGCAGCGTCTACGCCGAACCGCTGCGGCTGGACTATGACTACCCGGCGCCGAAGCCGGGCGGCGAGTCCTGATCGTCAGGGCGCGGTCGGCCGCCGCGCCCTGGGTTTTTCAGCGGCGCCAGCCGGCCGCTTTCAGCGCCGTCACCAGCTGTTCGGCGCTCAAGCCTTCCGCCCGATGGCCGTTGCCGCTGACGGTGTCGGCCGCCAGCAGCGCATTCACGATCGCCTCTTCCACCGCCTCGGCCGCCGCGGCGAACAGCGCCGAAATATGGTCGTTGTTCACCATGCGCAGCGGCGTGGTGAAGGCGCCTTTATTGGCGTAGTCGGCGGGCGTGCCCTGGCCAATGGTGCTGCCCAGATCCTGCGCGCGTTGCGCCATGGTCATTCTCCTTCTGGTGTGAGTTCAGCTAAGGACGCCGGCTGGCTGCGGGCGCCGCCGCTGGCGGCTTCTCCGTTGATCCAATGGACGATAGTCATGGCGTTTTCTCCTTATTCCGTGGCGTTGAGGGTGTCGCCGAGGGCGTTGATCAGCGCGTCGATCTGCGCCTCGCTGCTGATAAACGGCGGCGCCAGCTGCAGGGTGTCGCCGCCGTAGCGCACGTAGAACCCCTTATCCCAGCAACGCATCGCCGCTTCATAAGGCCGGCGCGCCGGTTCGCCCGGCCGCGCCGCCAGCGTGATGCCCGCCGCCAGGCCGAAGTTGCGGATGTCGCTGACGTGCCGGCAGCCCTGCAGGCTATGCACCGCCCGTTCAAAATAGGGCGCCAGCGCCTGCACGCGCTCCACCATATGTTCACGCTGAATGAGTTCCAGCGTCGCCAGCCCGACGGCGCAGCCGACCGGGTGGGCGGAATAGGTGTAACCGTGCGGGAATTCGAGCTGGTACTCGGGTTCGTCGGTGGCCATAAAGGTCTGGTAAATCTCCGGCCGCGCCACCACCGCGCCCATCGGCTGCGCGCCGTTGGTCACCTGCTTGGCGATATTCATGATGTCCGGCGTCACGCCGAACGCTGCGGCGCCGGTCAGTGCGCCGCAGCGGCCGAAGGCGGTGATCACCTCGTCGAAAATCAGCAGGATGTTGTGCTGGCTGCAGATCTCGCGAATGCGCTGCAGGTAGCCGACCGGCGGCACTATCACCCCGGCGGAGCCGGAGAAGGGTTCGACGATCACCGCGGCGATGGTCGAGGCGTCGCGCAGCGCGATAATGCGGTTCAGCTCCTCGGCCAGCTCGGCGCCCTGCTGCGGCATGCCGCGCGAAAAGGCATTGCCCGCCAGCAGGGTGTGCGGCAGGTGATCCGCTTCGGCGCCGGCGCCGAACGCTTTGCGGTTGCCGGCGATGCCGCCGACCGAAATGCCGCCGAAGTTAACCCCGTGGTAGCCTTTTTCCCGGCCGATAAAGCAGGTTTTGCCCGCCTGGCCCCTGGCCCGCCAGTAGGCGCGCGCCATTTTCAGCGAGGTGTCCGCCGCCTCCGAGCCGGAGCCGGTAAAAAACACGTAGTCGAGGCCGGCCGGCGTCATCTCTTTGATTCGGTTAGCCAACTCGAACGACAGCGGGTGGCCGAACTGAAATGCCGGCGAGTAATCCAGCTGCGCCAGCTGGCGCCGGGCGGCGTCGGTAATTTCCTGGCGGCCATGCCCCAATCCGCAGCACCACAGCCCGGACAGACCGTCAAAAATTTTGCGGCCGTCCTGGCTGGTGTAATAAACCCCCTCAGCCCGGCTGATGATGCGCGGGTTGGCTTTAAAGTTTCTATTTCCGGTAAAGGGCATCCAGTGCGCCTCTAACCATTCGGCATCGAGTCTATTAATCGGGTGTTTTTCAGCAGCCATGTTTTCCTCCGGGCAGGAAAATAATGTCGATATATTCAATAACCTGTAGTGTTAATGAAATGTTGTGCGAAATTGACTATGTTCCGCTTCTTCTCTAATGTGAATAATCATATGTCGAAACTTACTTAAGGTTTTATGCAAGTAAAAAAGCGCGCGCTGCTCGGGCAATTGTCGGATATGGATCTGCGTTTGCTGCGGGTATTCAAAGCGGTGGTCGACTGCGGCGGCATGAGCGCCGCCGAGCTGGAGCTGAATATCAGCCTGTCGACCATCAGCAAGCACATCAAGGACCTGGAGCAACGGCTGGGGCTGACGCTGTGCCAGCGCGGGCGCGAGGGTTTTGCGGTGACCGATGAGGGGTTGCTTGTCTACCAGGAAACCGTCAACCTGCTGGCGGCCACCGAGGCCTTCCGCCGCGGGGTGGATGAGGTGCACCAGCGCATGGGCGGCCAGCTGCACGTGGCGATATTCGACCATACGGTCAGCAACCCGCAGGCGCAAATAGGCCGGGCGATTGCCTTATTCAGCGAGCGTGCGCCGGAAGTTTCTTTGCAAATGTACGTCGAACCGATTAATACCATCGAGCGCGGAGTCATTGACGGCCAATTTCAAATCGGCATTATTCCCATGCACCGCAGCGCGGAAAGTTTAGCTTATCGTTCTTTATTCAGTGAGAGGATGTTCTTATATTGCGGCGCGCAGCATGAATTATTTTCCGCCAATCACGATGCATTAAATTGGGCGCTGTTGCACAATTACGCCTTTGCCGGATTGGGCTACCATTCGCCGAATATGGAATTGAGCCTGCAGCAGCATTTGCACCGCAAGGCGACGGGTTTCGCCCAGGAATCTATCGCCACCTTAATTCTTTCCGGCAAGTACGTCGGCTTTTTGCCTGACCACTATGCGGCGTTTTTTGTCGCGCAGAACATGATGCGGGCAATCAAGCCTGAGCTGTTCCGCTACCACTGCGAGTATTCCAGCGTGCTGCGCCGTTCGCCGATCCCGCAACGGGTGGTGAAACTGTTCCACGAGTGCCTGCTGGCGGCCCATGGCGGTGTTTGAACGGTCATGTCCGGTATTCGACGCCTTGCCAAAAATCGTCTATCAATTGTTCGATGCGTTCTGCGGTTTCCCGGGGTATTTGCCGGGCAACGGCATCGACAAGTTTTGGGGTTTTGAGTTGCAGCAACGGTGTGGAAGTACCCCTTACCGTGCTTTGCTGTAAAAGAGAGGTAATGTCGGTGCCTAACAGGAAGGCGCCCAGTCTGTCTGGATCCGAATCGAAATGTTCTATGTCGAGGGGAATATCGTAAATTCGATCCTCTTCGATATGGCCGTATGCACTGATGAGGGTGAAAAGGTCGACGGCGTCTTTCCCGTTTTGATTGCCCCGATCCCGCCAGGCAAATAGCTTTAGTAACGCCAGACCCGGTAAAGAACAGAAAAGTAATACGCAGCCATGAGTTAACCGCACCGCCACCGCCTGTTGAAACGCTTCCTGGAACCCGTCAACTGCCATGATGATGGCGCGATCGGGTGGCCAGGCAACGGTATTTCCTACCGCAATTTTTCCAAAAGGAATGATATCGAGTTCGTTGTCTTGCCACAGCAGGCGATGCGCATTGCCGGTGACAGCTTGCGCCCCCTGTTCTATCAGTGCTTTTTTCAGCGCATCGAATTGCTGCCAGTCATCGACAAAAATAGCGATGTCGATATCCCGTGTTTTTCGCCCCGTTGGGCGGCCGTGCACATGATGCAGCAGTACTTCTCTTGCCGTAGCGCCAGCAACGAAGAAAGCGATGGACTGCTTTGCGCAGATGTCATTGATTTTTGCGAGCAGCCTTTCAGTCTCTGAAGAGAGCGCTATCTGTAAGTCCAAGATATTGGTCATTAACGATCCTCGCGACTTCAAGGTTACGATCATCTTGGCTGGCAAGTAATTCGCCGATGCTTAGCATGGCTTTAGCCAAGGTAGTTACTCGCCAATCATGGCCCCAGAAGGCGGTGGCCAGTTGCATTTTCCCCTCCCGCTCAGGGCGCAGGCCGAGTTCTTTTCTGCGTTGTTGCAGCGGTTCATGCGTAAATAATATGAGTTTTTCAGGATTAAGGAATCCATTGGTCATCAGTGCTGCTGCGGCTTCACCTCCCCAAACCTCATTGGCGTGCAGAGAAATGTGTTGCCAGTCAGTGGGGGCGGTCAGGCTGATGCTTTGTTGTTTTGGGCGTAGCATAACCGCATACTCACGTAGCCATAACGCCGTGAGTGCCTCCGGCGCCAACAGTCGGCGTCCCGTTTGCGATTTGCGGTAATAGCGCTGCGTTTCGAGGTAATCGAGGGCTTTGCTGACCATTCCCAAGGAGATGCCAGCCATGTTGGCAAGCTCGCGATAGGTTGCATTAATAGCGTCAGTATCGGTAAGCAGCACAAACAGCAGCTTCAGCGTTCCTTCACTTATCCTTACGCGACCATGCTCAAAGTTTTTGGTGTTTTTGGGCGCTTTTCTGCCTGATACTCGTAAAAAAAGGCCCTCGGTATTGATACTCGCGTTACCGGCCGCATCGATAAAGTTCAGTTTCAGCGCTTCGCAGATTTTGATTTGAGTTGGCGTTAATGGGGAGCAAATGAGCAGGCGTTCCTGCGTTGTTCTGTCATCCCATGATTTTCGCAGCAAAAGGAGATTTTCCTTTCGACGGATAATCTTTATCTCCATCTTAAAGGTAAATGTTCTATTGTTGCTGACGGACAAACAAACATGGCCATCATCGCCGTGGTCTGGCTGCAACGTTGTCGTCAGGTCCATGCCAGCGGGTAAGTTTGCTCTTACCGATGCCAACAGTTCTTCTTCTGCATCAAGTATAGACATTTGTTCACGCCCTTTGTTTGTTCATGCACCATGAACGAAAGTAGTTTATGAACAAACCACAGGTAATGCAACGTTCGGCTGATAACTCTCCAGAGGCGTAATGATTACCGAGTTAACCACGAATACTCTGGGCCGAGATTTTGTCGTAGGGGATCTCCATGGCTGCCTGAACGAACTCCATCAGTTACTTGAACATATCCGTTTCGATTGCCAGAAGGATCGTTTGATTGCTGTCGGAGATTTAATTGATCGCGGCACTCACAGTTTGGAGTGCCTGAGATTGATTGAAAAACCGTGGTTTTTTTCGGTGCTGGGGAATCACGAAAAGCTATTGATTGACTATATGTGCGCAGGCGAAGGAGAACAACAAGATGAGATGGCTCGGAAATGGTGTGCGGTAGGGGGAGAGTGGTTTTTCGCGCTGGATAACTCGTTACGGCATCAATGTTATCGCAATGCAGTAGCGCTTCCATGGGCGATCCTGATCGGAACAGGGCACTATCACTATTGTGTCATCCATGCGGAATTGCCGCCTGAAATGAACCGTCTTGAGGATTTCCTGGCCGGTTTGCAGGCCGCAGACCCGTTGATGCAGAAAAGCTGTCTTTCCGGGCGCAGAAGGTATCGGGCAAAATACTGCGTACCGATAGCAGGCATAAGTTATGTGCTTTGCGGTCATACGCCGGGGGAACGCAATCGCGAATTGGGCAATATGTGCAATCTGGATTATGGTGCTTTTACTATTGCCGAACATGGCGCGCTGTGCCTGTTCGAACTGGGAATAAACCGCCGTTACCTGCTGCGTAAAGACGGTCTATTCGAACAGAATTTCGGCGCTGTTTGTCGCTGAAAATCCGTTTTACCGGTCTTTCTTCTTGCCGAAGATTTTTAGCAGCACGCCAATCAGAATGCCGATTGCGATGCCGGCGAAAATCCAGCTGATGATACCCATTTGCTCCCTCCTGCTACTGCGTTGATCTGATTATATAATCATTCGACGCGGAAAGCCCCTTCGATCATCTGCCGCCGCTGCAGCGGCGAATAGGCGATCAGCGAATTCTTGCTGTTGGATTTCTCCAGGGCGATCGCCAGCTCGTCGGCGCCGATCGGCAGGTCATCCTGCCAGAACGGCGCGATGGCGTTGCGGGTGATGAAGTCGATCAGATAGCGTTCCGGGCTGTCGCGCTGCTCCGGGAACAGGCGCGCGGCCAGCTCGGCCATCAGCGTGCGTTGCTGCGGTTGCTCGCTGTCGGCCAGCAGCTCGAGGAACGGCAGCAGCAGGCGGCCGCACACCTGGCCGTGGTGATAATCGCGCAATGCGCCGATCTCGCCGGCGATGCCGTGGATCACCCCCAACCCGGCGGCGCTCAGCGTCAGCCCGCCCAGATAAGAAGCCTGCATGATCGCTTCGCGCGCCGCGTCGCTGCGGTTGAGCGCCGGCCAGGCGTCGAGGAAGTGGCGGATGCCGGTCAGCGACATTTCGCGCGTCATGGCGCCGGCGGTTTTCGACAAATAGGCCTCGAACAGGTGGGTGAAGGCGTCGATGGCGCAGTAAGCCAGCACCTTGTCCGGCGCGCCCGCCAGCAGCTGCGGGTCGAGAATGGCGGTGTGCGGCACGAAGTCGTTATGGCGCAGCGAGGCCTTCACCTTGCTGACCCGGGTGTCGGTGATCACCGCGTTCTGCGTCACCTCGCTGCCGGTGCCGGCGGTGGTCGGCACGGCGATCAGCGGCAGGGTGGCGCCGCTGATTTTGCTGTCGCCGACCTTTTCCATATAGCGCAGCGTCGGCAGCGGGTGCTCCACCAGCGCGGCGAACGCCTTGGCGGCGTCGATCACGCTGCCGCCGCCGATGGCCACCACCCGTCGCGGCTGGCCGCGCCAGCGCGCCACCCAGGCGTCGAGCTCCTGCGGCGACGCTTCGTGGCTGACGATTTCCGTGCCGATCAGCAGCGGCGACAATTCATCGCTCAGCGCCGCGTGCACCGGGCCGCTGAGGAACGAGCGGCAGCTGAACAGCAACGTCGGTTGCGGATCGGCGAGCAATAACGGAAGCAGCTGATTGATGCTGCCTTGGCCGAACCAGGTGTGGCGATTGGCGATGATCTGGTTGAGGGTCATGAGGGCTCCTTGGCGGCGAAACGGACGGAACGCACAGCATAAGCCAGCTCTGGCGGGGGAACCACTGCTTTCCGCACGTCGTTAACATGTTAACCCTGTGTCGGGGGAGCGGCGGATAAAGCTGTGATTTGTTTAACATGTAAACAATCAAAACCTTGCATTTTAGCCCGGCGGGTGCTTTTTATAACCTCCAGGGCCGCCGTGCGGCCGGGGCTGCCCGGCGTCGGTTGATTGTTAATGTATTAATAATGGCGAGGCGGGTATGGATATTCAGGTGGAACGCTTGTCTGCGGTGATCGACGCGGTGGCCAGCCCGCGTTTCTATCCCAACCTGCTGAACTGGCTGGAAGGCTATTTCGCCTTTGATAACGCCATCGTCTACGCCTTCGAACGCGGGCAGGCGCCGCGCTGCCTGATGAAAACCGAGCGGGAAAACAGCGACGCGGTCAATCAGCTCTACCAGCAGGGCGCTTACCTGCAGGATCCGTTTTATCAGGCGCTGAACGGCGGCGCGGGCGATGTGTTCACGCTGCGCCAGCTGGCGCCCTGCGGCTTTTACCACAGCGATTATTACCGCAACTTTTACCGCAAGACCGGCTGGCATGACGAGGCCGGGGTGTTGCTGCCGCTGACGCCGCAGCGCGGGCTGGGGGTGTTCTTCGGTTCGGCGCGCCGGGCGGTGGCGGTGCGCTACCCGCAGCCGGCCACGCTGAGCGGCGCGCTGACGCTGGTGAAAAGCGTGGCGCGGCTGCACGGGGAAGTGGTGGCCGCGCCGGCGCGCGCAGAGCGGGTGAGCGACGACGGGGTGCAGGCGCGCTATTCGCTGACGCCGCGCGAGCGGGAAATCGTCGATCTGATCCTCGCCGGCTGCGGTTCGCAGCACATTGCCGAACGGCTGTTCATCAGCCTGGGCACGGTAAAAAATCACCGCAAGAACATCTACGGCAAGCTGAATATCGGCTCGCAGGCCGAACTGTTCAGCCTGCTGCTGGCCGCGCCCAATCGCCGCAGCGCCTGAATGTTAATTTTTTGTATCAAATGTCCCTAAGGGGACATGGCAACCCCGCCTCCCGCTCCCGATAATCCGATGTCATGGCATAGGCAATCGGGAGTGCGGCAATGAACAACGAAATCGAGTCCTTAACCTACTACGCGGCGACCAAAAAATACGATCTGCGCTTCCCGACGCTGGAAGAGGATCTGGACGTCGACGTGGTGATCATCGGCGGCGGCTTCTCCGGCATCAACACCGCGCTGGAGCTGGCGGAGAAGGGCATCACCAACATCGCCATCCTGGAGGGCCGCTATCTGGGCTACGGCGGCACCGGCCGCAACGGCGGGCAGGTGATGGCCGGCATCGGCCACGATCTGGAGAAGATCAAGCGCCACGTCGGCCCGGCCGGGCTGGAAACCATCTTTAAAATCAGTAATCTCGGCGCGGGCATTATTCGCGAGCGCATCAAGAAATACGCCATCGACGCCGACTTCTGCTTTGGCTACGGCTACCTCGGCAGCAATGCGCGCCAGGAGAAAACCCTGCGCGGCTGGCTGAAGGAGTTCCGGGCGGTCTCGCCCGACGAAGAGATCGAGCTTTACACCGGCGCGGAGGTGCAGCAGGTGGTGGGCTCCGAGGCCTACAGCTGCGCGCTGAAACACATGGGCGGCGGCCACGTGCATTCGCTCAATCTGCTGCTGGGCGAGGCCAGGGCGTTGAGCGACTATGGCGTGAAGATCTTCGAAAACAGCCGCGTGCTGAACGTGGAATACGGATCGCGCGTCACCGTACGCACCGCCATGGGATCGGTGCGCGCCAACAAGATGCTGTGGGCGTGCAACGGCTTCCTCAACGGCATGGATCCGTTCATTTACGGCAAAACCATCAATACCTACGCTTTCCAGCTGGCCACCGAACCGCTGTCCGACGAGCTGATCCGCCGGATCAGCCCGATCCGCGGCGCCTACAGCGACATCCGCCCGGTGATCGACTACTACCGGGTCACCAACGAAAACCGGCTGCTGTTCGGCAGCGCCACCCGTTTGATCGAGTATTTCCCGTCAGATCTCAAGGCCTGGAACCGCAACTTGATGCTGAAGGTGTTCCCGTACCTGAAAGACGTGAAGATCGATCTGGCCTGGGGCGGCCCGCTGTGCTGCAGCGCCAACCTGTTTCCGCAGATTGGCACCCTGCCGGATCACGACAACGTGTTCTATGTGCAGGGCTATTCCGGCTTCGGCGTCACGCCGAGCCACATCGTTTGCAAGGTATTGGCGGAGGGCATGGGCGAAGGATCCGATCGTTACGATCTGATGAGCGCGATCCCGCACGTCAATATCTTCGGCAAGGACAAGCTGCGGCGGGTGATGACCACCGCCGGCAAGGTTTGGCACCAGACATCCGGCTACTGGAAAGGCCGCCGTTAACCCTCAGAGGAGAAAAACATGAAACCCTTACTGCTCAAGCAACCGCTGCCGGCGCTGCAGGACATCGGCAGCGTCAGCAACCTGGGCGCCACGGTGATCGCCGGTACGCCCAGCGTCGGCGTGGCGAGCATCTTCGGCGAACCGACCGATAACCTGAACTGCGGCGTTTTCAGCTGCACCCGCGGCACCTTCGTGATGGTCTACCCGTTCGCCGAACACGCCACGGTATGGGAAGGCAGCGCCGTCCTGACCGACGAACGCACCGGCGAGTCGGTGGAGTACCGGGCCGGCGACGCCTGGTTTGTCGAGAAGGGCACGCCGGTGCGCTGGGAAATCACCTCAGACCGTTTTGTTAAACATTACCTGGCCATCGTCGAGGGCTGATCCCGCCGCTTCCCCGCGCTGGCCGGCGCGGGGAATACCCCCGTTATCCCAGCGCCCGAGCGATAAAATCGGTCACCCGCTGCAGGATCTGATCCTTGTTGGTCTCGTTAAAGCTCTCGTGGCGTCCGCCCGGGTTGATCATGCTGTCGAAATCGCTGCCCTGCAGAAGATCGATGGCGGTCCGCGACTCCGCCATCAGCACCAGCCGATCGTCATCGCCGTGGATCCACAGGGTAGGCAGAGCGCCGAACCCCGGCCCGGCGTTGATTTTGGCCAGTATCTGCTGCATGGCGCGCAGCGTCGGGCGCTTGAACGGCCCGTGCCACACCAGCGGATCGGCCTGGTAGGCGGCGCCGACCGCCGGATCGCGCGACAGGGTGGCGATGTCCAGCGGCTGGTCGGGAATTTCCGGCAGGTTGAGCAGGTCCGAGATCAGCGTTCTCTCGCCGATCAGCGGGCCGGACAGCACCAGCGCGCGCACGCCGTCGCCATGGCGCTGCACGTAGCGGGTGGCGATCATGCCGCCCATCGAGTGGCCAATCACCACCAGCGGCACGCCGGGATGCAATCGCTGAAAATGGCTCACCACGCGCTGAACGTCGTCGACCACCTGGTCATAATCTTCGATCAGCACGCGCTCCCCCTGCGACAGCCCGTGGCCGAGATGGTCGGGGCCGAACACCCGCGCGCCCTGCGCCTGCAGCGTGCGCGCCACGTACTGATAACGGCCGAGGTGCTCGCCGTAGCCGTGCACCAGCAGCGCCAGATAGCGCGGCCGATCGTTTCCCCAGTCATGTACCGCAATATCGCCATGACCGCCTTTGATAAAGCTGACTTTTTGTTCAGACATAGTATTTTTCTCAGGGTAGGTGCATCGGAAGTCCTATTCAGCGTAGTGGCACCGCGGGGAGTTGTCAGGGGCGGCAGATGCTGCCCCGGGGTATTACAGGTCGAACTGGCGGGCCAGCCGATCGATGGCGTCGCGCTGGAATTGATTGAAGCCGTCGCGCGGCTGCTGCTGGCGGATAAACGCCAGCAGCGGATCCTGCACCTCGGTGCGGATGCCGCTCAGCTGTTCCATCACCGCCAGGCCGCAGAACGGCACGTAGGATTCGGCATAGCCGCCTTCGTGCACCATCACCAGCTTGCCGCCGCATAACCGATCGGCGGCGTCCTGCACCAGCGCGGTCATGGCGCGGTAGCTGTCGCTGTGCAGCTGCATGCGCGCCAGCGGATCGAGGGCGTTGGCGTCGTAGCCGCAGGCGACGATGATCAGCTCCGGCTCGAATCTTTCCAGCGCCGGGATGACGATGCGCCGCATGGCGTGCAGATAGCCGTCGTCGCCGGCGCCGGCCAGCAGCGGAATATTGAGGTTATAACCGAGGCCGCTCTCCGCGCCGCGGTCCTGCTCGCCGGAGTAGCCCGCCGGGAAGCAGCCGTCTTGGTGCAGCGACAGCGTCAGCACGTCGTCGCGCCGCCAGTAGATATGCTGGGTGCCGTTGCCGTGGTGCACGTCCCAGTCGAGCACCGCCACTTTGCCCAGGCCGTATTTGGCCCTGGCGCGCTCGATGGCGATCGGGATATTGGCCAGGAAGCAGAAGCCCATCGACCGGTCCGGCAGGCAGTGGTGGCCCGGCGGCCGCGACAGCGAGTAGGCGTTGTCCAGCTCGCCCCGCAGCACCGCCTCTACCGCCGCGCAGGCCAGGCCGGCGGACAGCCTGGCTATCTCGTAGCTGCCCGGCCCCAGCGGCGCTTCGTCCCCCAGCATGCCGCCGCCGTTGTCGCTGAGCTGCTTGAAGCGCTGCAGATAGTGGGCGGGGTGGATGCGCAGCAGGTCTTCCTCCTCCGCCGGTTCGGCGCTCAGCAGGCTCAGTTGGCGCGACAGCCCGGCGACGTCCATCAGATTTTTCATCCGCCGCTTGGTTTCCGGCGATTCGGCGTGGCCGGCGCCCGAGGGCGGCTGCACCCAGCCGCCGACCGGCAGAGTGGTGGCGTGCAGGCCGGTGCTGTGCCAGAAACAGCGTTCATCAAACAAGAAACCGGTTTTTCTTTTCACCTTGTTACTCCTGTTAAACGGCGTGTTGAGGCCAGCGATATCAGCGACAGCGACAGCAGCGCGCAAGCCAGCGCGCCGGTCAGCAATGCGTCGAAACCGCCGGAAGATTCGATCAGGTAGCCGGCCAACGTGGGGCCAATCGCCATGCCGCCGCCGATCACCAGGTTGATGCTGTTCATCAGTTTGCCGTCGTTATCCAGCCCGGCGACGCGCGCCAGAATGAACGGCAGCACGAAGGTCCAGGTGAATTTGAACAGCAGCGCCGCCAGCGCAAAGCGCAGCAGCAGCAGCGGCTGGCCGAGCAACAGCGCCACGCTGGCCAACAGCAGGGCGTAGCCCAGCCAGATCGGCGCGCCGCCGTTAAAGCGCGCGCCGAGCAGCGCCGCAGCGCCGGCGCCGATGATGCCGAACAGGGTGGCGGCGGCCAACACCTGGCCGCTGTGGCCCGGCGACAGTCCCGCGCCGGCGGCGATGCCACCGATAAAGGTCCAGACCGCGCTCAGGCCGATATAGAAAGTCAGCACCGCCAGCACCGCGCACAGCTTGCGCGGCAGTGAGGCGGCGGCCTGCCGGGCGGCGGCGCGCGAGGCGGTGAAACCGCGGGGGAACGCCGGGATCAGCGGCAGGCAGCACAGCATGATGGCCGCCAGGATCAGGTAAACCGCCATCAGGCCGAAATGGGCGAACAGCGGCGGCAGCGCCAGCAGCCCGACCGCCCCCAGCACCAGCTGGCCGAGTACCCAGAAGGCATAGACCCGGCTGGGGTTGGAGGTGCCGGCGGCGCAGGTGATGCACAGGATCATCAGAGTGCCGCCCGCCAGCGAGGCGATAAAGCGCAGGCCCAGCAGCAAACCGAAGTCACCGACCAGCGCCGAGGCCAGGTTGCCGGCGATAAACGCCAGCGCTGACAGCGTGGCGACCCGGCGCCAGTTGATGCGGCCAATCCACCACCAGGCCGGCAGGGTGGCCAGGCTCATGGCGCCGAGTTCGGTGGAAAACAGGCGGCCTATCTGCGCCGGGCCAAGCTGCCACTGGCTGGCCAACTGAGCCGCCACCGCCGGCGCGGTCATCAGGATGCCGGGCGCGATGGCGGCGAAGATGATAATGGCGGTCAGCAGCCGCGGCGGGCAGGGCAGCGCCGATTCGACGGTGGGTGCAGCAACCGAATCACTGGACATAATCACTATCCCCGAATGTTAGGCTTTAATGAGTAGGGGCCGCGCTGCCTGATTGCGGGCAGGCGGAAGCCGCGCCAATTAATGGCGCTGGGTGTAAACCCGCTTATGGGGTCGTTAAGTTCTGCTTCAGCCGTGGGCGATAAAGCCGCTGGACACCAATTCGGTGCGGTTCACCACGTCGGTCTTGGCGAAGATATTGCGCATGTGGGTTTTCACCGTGGAAAGGGAAATACCCAGCTTCAGGGCGATGCGTTTATTGCTGGCGCCTTCGCGCACCATATTGACGATTTCCTGCTCCTTGGCGGTCAGCAGCTGCGCCTCGCCGCCGGGCAGCAGGTCGCGCGTAGCCAGTTCGATCAGCGGCAGCACCGCCCGCAGGCGGCCGCGTTCCAGCTCGGTAAACGGGGTATCGCGGATCAGCGATACCCCGGCAATGATGCGTTTGCGCTGGCGGATGAAGATTTCCGTCATATCGCGCATGTCATTCGGCAGCATAAAGTCGTGGTAATAATGGCGGTTATCGGCGATCGCCGCCGGGCTCATGCCGACCATGGTAATGTCCTGCCGATGAAAATTGGCCGGCTTCAGCGGGTCGATATGCTGGAAATGGTTCAGATACTGCTGGTGGGTTTTATCGGAGATGCCGTGCAAAATATAGTGGTCGGGGCGCAGGTCCGGATTGACCAAATAAAACACCCCGGCGGACACCGGGATCAGATGCGCGATGGTATGCAGACAGCTGTTGATAAAGGCATCAGATGCTGCGGTATGCATGATTCATGTCCCTCCCTTTATCCTCTTCATCTTTCAAGGTGCAGAGGTGTCGGCGGCGTTTTCTCGCCGTCTTCTCGCCCCCTGAAGCCGGGTTGCAGTGGTCAATATATGAACGATGCAAGCATAGTTGTAGCAATTTGGCAACACAATAAAAACATATTAACAACGTGAGCCCGATTGCAATAAAATACATAAATAACAAGCCGCCAACCCCTGATGGTGAGCTTGTTTGGCGGCGTTTCATCCTTGCTTCGTTAATAGGTTAATGAAATTTTTGTGACGTTTTCCCGCTGAATTTACAGCGGTTTCCTATCATTAATCCACCGACGCCAACCGACCGTTCGGCGTGCTACAACGCGCGCTTGCCGGTGCGCCCCCTCGTCCTTAAGGACGATAGTCAGTATTTTCCTTTCCTCTCTATAGTGAGATTGCCGCCGCTGGCGGTGAAAAAACCTGCAAACACCAGGGCGAAAACCATAAGAGGAAATAACCATGAACCTGTCGTCGCGGCTGCACGCCCATCTTGAGCGGGGCAAGGTCGGATTCCCCACCACGCTGGCCAGTTCGGTCGGCGTGATTATGGCCAGTCCGGTGATCCTGACGGTCACCAGCGGCTTCGGCATCGGCGGCGATACCTTCGCGCTGGCGATGCTGATCGCCTTCGTCATGATGCAGGCCCAGCTCACCACCTTCTCCGAAGCGGCGGCGATGCTGCCGACCTCAGGTTCGGTGTACGACTATATCGCCTGCGGCATGGGGCGCTTCTTCGCCATCACCGGGGCGCTTTCCGCCTACCTGATCGTGCACATCTTCGCCGGCACCGCCGAAACCATCCTCTCGGGCATCATGGCGCTGGTGAACTTCGAACACCTCAACACCTTGATGGAAACCCACAACAGCTCATGGATGGTCGGCGTCGGGCTGGTGATCATATTCGGCCAGCTCAACGCATTCGGCATCGAGGCCTTCGGCAAGGCGGAGATCGTGCTGACCTTCGCCATGTGGAGCACGCTGGTCGTTTTCGGCGTCGTCGGGCTGCTGTCGCCGCATGCGGTGCCGCTGGAGGGCTGGTTCGGCAGCACGCTGAGCCTGGACGATCCCTTTGCGGTGTTCAGCCTGATCGGCATGGCGATGTTCATGTTCGTCGGCTGCGAGCTGGTGACGCCGATGGCGCCGGAGATCAAGCGCTCGGCGCGGGTGATCCCGCGCGCCATGGCGCTGGGGCTGTGCGGCGTGGCGGTGTGCATGGCGCTGTACGGCGCGGCGCTCAGCCATCAGGTGGAAAACGCGGTGGTGGACGCCGCCGCCGGCGTGCGCCTGCTGGATACGCCGATGGCCATTCCGGCCTTTGCCGGTCAGGTGATGGGCCAGTTCGGCAAATATTGGTTGGGCATCGGCCTGCTGCTGGCCGGCGCGGCGACCATCAACACGCTGATGGCGGCGGTGCCGCGCATTTTGTACGGCATGGCGCTGGACGGCGCGTTGCCGCGCATGTTCGCCTATCTGCATCCGCGCTTCAAAACGCCGGTGGTCGGCATTCTGGCGGCGGTGCTGATCCCCTGCGTGCACGCCTTCGCCATTCAGGGCAACCTCGACCGCATCATTCCGCTGGTGCTGGCGGCGGTGTGCGCCTGGGGCGTGGCCTATCTGCTGGTGACCTGCTCGGTGGTGATCCTGCGCATGCGTCGGCCGGACCTGCCGCGCGCATACAAATCGCCGTGGTTCCCGCTGCCGCAGATAGTCTCCAGCGTCGGCATCGTGCTGGCGATCCTTTATATCACCCCGCCGGGCATGAACCCGCGCGACGTCTACATTCCCTTCGGCTGGATGCTTGGCCTGACCGCCGCCTACGCGCTGTTCTGGACGCTGTGCGTACAGAAGGTCAATCCGTTCAAACCGGTGCCGGTGGAGCAGGTGCTGGAAAACGCCTTCGCCAAAGCGGAAAACGGGGAGGCGCAGTTTGACCGGCTTACTTCCCTCACTTAATCGCGCCTGGCGGCGGGCGCCGGCGGGCTATCGGCCGGGCGCCACCCTCGACCGGCTGGCGCAGAGCCTGCCGCCCTATGCCTGCGAACGTTTGGCGCCGTCCCTGCTGCGGCTGCAATTGCCGCAGGGGCCGCTGATCGAGGTCAGCGAGCGGGTTCAGGCGCTGTTTATGGCGCACATCGTCAGCCACCGCTTTCGGCTGCAGGGGAACTGCGCTTTGCAGACGCCGCTGGTGCTGAACGTGGTGGCCGGCGGCTGGCTGCGGCGGCGCGGGGTTATTTACCGCAGCCGCCAACAGCACCCTGAAGCGCAGCGGCTGAATGACGCGCTGCGGCGCTATCCGCAGATCGGCGAAACCCTGGCGCAGCTGGATTTTCGCCGCGTTCGGTTGGCGGTAGACGCCGGGCGCTGGACGCTGGACATCGAACCTTTCGCCGCGTCGGAGGTGGTCAGCCGTTTGCCGGCCGGCCGCCGTTATCTGCGGCTGGACGCCGAACAGCGGCGGCTGTTGCTGAGCAGCCTGCTGATGATCGGCCAACTGATGGAGAAGCTCAATGAGTAGAGTCGTAGTGATTACCGGCGGCGGCACCGGGGTGGGCGCCGCCTGCGCCCGCCTGCTGGCGGCGGACGGCGATCGGGTGTTTATCATCGGCCGCCGGCCTGAACCCTTGGCGGCGCTGGCGCCCGAGATCGGCGCGCAGGCGCTGGTGGGCGACGCCTCGAGCGGTGAAAGCTGGAACACGCAGCTATTGCCGGCCATTTTGCGGCAGGCCGGGCGCATCGACTGCCTGATCGGCAGCGCCGGCGGCATGGGGTTCAAGCGCATTACCGAGATGACCGACCAACAGTGGCAGCAGGCGATGGACAGCAACCTCAACAGCGCCTTCGCCAGCGCGCGCGCCTGCCTGCCGGCGCTGGTGAAAAGCGGCGGCAACCTGCTGTTGGTGGCGTCTATCGCTTCGTTGGCCGCCGGCCCGGAGGTGTGCGGTTACGTCACCGCCAAGCACGCGCTGATCGGCCTGATGCGCTCCATCGCCCGCGATTACGGCCCGCAGGGGGTGCGCGCCAACGCAATATGCCCCGGCTGGGTGACCACGCCGATGGCGGATGAGGAGATGCAGCTGCTGATGGACGCCCATCACATTTCATTGGCGCAGGCCTACCGGATGGTGTGCCGCGACGTACCGCTGCGCCGCCCGGCCAGCGCCGAGGAGATCGCCCGCGCCTGCCGTTTTCTCTGTTCGCCGGACGCCTCGATCATTACCGGCGCGGCGCTGGTGGCCGACGGCGGCTCCACCATCGTCGACGTGCCAACCCTGGCTTTCACTTCCCCGTAAGGAGCAGCAAATGAGTTCAGAAGCGGTATTTATTCAGGTCGGTGCGCTGGCCGAAGGCTTTGCGCCGCGCGGCAACACGCTGGAACAGCAGCACGGGCTGGCGGGAACCCAGCTGACGCTGCGCTTTAGCGACGGCGAATCGCTGCGCTGCCGGTTCAACGACGCAAGCACGCTGGAATGGGGCGAACAGCGCGGCGTCGCCTACCGCGCCACCAGCATTCGCCCCGGCGTGCTGTTTATCGATTTCCTCGATCCTCAGCGCGCTAACGCCAGCATTACGCTGGTGTGCGACCGCCATCAGGGCAACTTTACCGCAGTGTACGGCCAGTTGCCGAACGAGAGCCAGGCGCGGCTGGACGCCTTCAGCCGGGTAGAGCAGGGGCTGCCGCTGACGGCGGTAGAAGCCGAGTTCCGTTTCGGCACGCTGGACGACGCGCAGGCCACGCCGCCGGGCTTTACCGACGAGCTGATCGGCATGCGCAACATGTACACCTACAGCCCGACCGAACGTTACGAACACATTTACCTGAACGACGACTTCTACGCCTGGCAGTGTCTGGACGGGGTGGAAAAAGGGTTGGCGGACGTCGACCGCTGCCACTACGTGAAGGTGGCCGAGCAACTCTACCTGTTCGTCTGGCGCGAGAAGATTATCCCGACGCTGGGGGTGGTGGCGATCGATCTGCAGGCCATGCGCACCGACGGCAAGATCCTCGGCTACCAGGGCAGCGACTTCAGCGCGCTGAGCAATTTCGCCGTCGGCGCCCACGCGCAGGTGCTGAACACCACTCGTCATCCACGGGGATAAGCCGATGAACGCAACCTATGCGGCCGATGCGTTCGAGGGGCAGACGGTGCTGGTGACCGGCGGCGCCCAGGGCATCGGGCTGGCGATCGTCGGCGCCTTCGCCCGGCTGGGCGCCGATGTGGTGATGGCGGACCTGCAGCTGCCGAAGGCGCAGGCGGCGGCGGAAAGCCTGCGGCGCGAGGGCCGGCGCGTGCAGGCGCTGGCCTGCGATCTGGCCGACCCCGGGCAGATCGCCGAGCTGGTGGCGGCGGCGGGTGCGCTGCACCAGCGGCTGGACGTGGTTATCCACAACGCCGCCTATTTCCCGCTGACGCCCTTCAGCGACATCGACGCCGCGCTGCTGCAACGCACGCTGAGCGTCAACCTGATGGCGCCGTTCTTCCTGGCGCAGGCGGCGCTGCCGTGGATGCGCCGGCAGGGCGGCGGCAGCATTCTGGTGACCTCGTCGGTGACCGGGCCGCGGGTGGCCTATCCGGGGCTGGCGCACTATGCGGCGTCCAAAGCCGGGGTGAACGGCTTTATCCGCGCGGCGGCGCTGGAGCTGGCGGCGGCGGGCATTCGGGTCAACGGGGTGGAGCCGGGGATGATCCGCACCCCGGCGATGGCCAATCTGGGCGGCGCCGAGGTCAACCGGGCGATCGCCGCCGCGGTGCCGCTCGGGCGGTTGGGGGAGCCGGAAGACATCGCCGCGGCGATGGTGTTTCTCGCTTCGCCGGCGGCGGCCTATATCACCGGCCAGACGCTGGTGGTGGACGGCGGCGCCTTGCTGCCGGAAGCGAATTCTCTGCTTACTTGACGCTGCAGCGTTGTTGGCTGCAGGCGCGCACCCCAGTCGCTTACTTGAGTAAGCTCCTGGGGATTTGCGCCTTGGCCGCCTAGCTGCAACGCCCGTTCATTTGAGGATGCCGATTCATTGAATCATTTCTTGGCGGGATGGGCGGTCACGTTGGCGGGCAGCCGGTCGCCCAGGGTGATCAGCTCGTCCAGCAGCGTCATCAGCTGTTCCATCTTCTGCTGCGAGAACGCGGCTTCAATCTCGGCATATCCCTGTTCCACCTGATGGCGCGCCACCTCGTACAGCTCCTGGCCCTGCTGGGTCAGCGAGACGTACAGCTTGCGCTGATCGTTGACCGGCTTCAGGCGGAAGATCAGCCTGTCGCGCTCCATGCGCGACAGGATGCCGGTCAGGCTGGGGCGCAGGATGCAGGTTTCCGCCGCCAGCTCGTGGAATTCGATCGAGCGGCTGTTGGCCAGCACGCGAATGATGCGCCACTGCTGTTCGGTCAGATTATGGCTTTTCAGGATCGGGCGGAAGAACCCCATGGCGGTTTCACGCGCCTGCAGCAGGGCGATGGTTAAAGATTCATGCATAGGTTTGGCCTTAGCTATCAAGGTGTTCGGTCCGCGCCGCCGGCCTGCTTCAGTGCCGCAGGGGGGCGCGGGCGCCCGGGTATCGTTAATAACTTAATAGTAGCCAAATTTCACCCGCGGGATAAAGCGAAAATGCGCTCGGCGGCTAAAAAGACGGCTAAAAACGCTTAATGTGTTGAATAACAACGCTTATGTTGGCGATTTGTGAATATTTTGTTATCGCGATCACAAATCGCCCCACGCACGTTGCGTAAAAGCTGCACAGCGTATAAAAGTAATCGTTAATATATTAATGAATACCGGTTGTCATGTTCTGTCACTGAAGGAGTTCGCATGAAAGGCACCGTATTTTCCGTTGCGCTGAACCATCGCAGCCAGCTGGACGCCTGGGATCAGGCGTTTCACCAGCCACCCTATAAAACCCCGCCCAAAACCCCGGTGTGGTTTATCAAACCGCGCAATACCCACCTCGCCAACGGCGGGGCGATCCCGTTCCCGGCCGGTGAAACGGTGCAGAGCGGCGGCACGCTGGCGGTGATCGTCGGCGATACCGCGCGCAAGGTACCGGCCGACAAGGTGAGCGAGTATCTGGCCGGCTATGCGCTGGCCAACGACGTCAGCCTGCCGGAAACCAGCTTCTATCGCCCGGCGATCAAGGCGAAATGCCGCGACGGCTTCTGCCCGCTGGGGGATATCGGCCAGCTGGCGGCGACCGACCGGCTGGAGATCGTCACCGAGATCAACGGCGTGGAGCAGGATCGCTGGTCGACCGCCGATCTGCTGCGTTCGGTGCCGGAACTGATCGCCGCCATCAGCGATTTCATTACCCTGCAACCGGGCGATGCGGTGCTGATCGGCACCCCGCACCGGCGGGTGGAGATCAAACCGGGGGATGAGGTGAGGGTGCGCGCCGCCGGCCTGCCCACTTTGACCAACCGCGTGAGCCAGGCAGGAGAATAATCATGAGACACGCCCGTATTCGCCATCATGGCCAGATTGTTAACGTCAGCGTGGATGAGCAGCTGCACGTTACCCTGCCGGACGGCAACATCCTGGATGAGCAAGACGTCGAGTGGCTGCCGCCGGCGCAGGGCACGGTATTCGCCCTGGGGCTGAACTATGCCGACCACGCCAGCGAGCTGGAATTCAAGGCGCCGGAGGAGCCGCTGGTGTTCCTCAAGGCGCCTAACACCCTGACCGGCCACCGCCAGGTGTCGGTACGGCCGGCCGGCGTGGAATATATGCACTACGAGGCCGAACTGGTGGCGGTGATCGGCAAGACCGCGCGCAACGTCAGCCGCGAAGACGCCATGGACCATGTGGCCGGCTACACCCTGTGCAACGACTACGCCATCCGCGACTACCTGGAAAACTACTACCGCCCGAACCTGCGGGTGAAGAGCCGCGACACCCTGACGCCGATCGGTCCGTACATCGTCGACCGCGACGACGTCGCCGATCCGCATCGGCTGGCGCTCAGCACCTATGTCAACGGCGAGCTGCGCCAGCGCGGCAGCACCGCCGACATGATTTTCGATATCCCGTTCCTGATCGCCTACCTGAGCGAATTCATGACGCTGCAGCCGGGCGACATGATCGCCACCGGCACGCCGAAAGGGCTGGCCGACGTGCTGCCGGGCGACGAAGTGGTGGTGGAGATCGAAGGCATCGGCCGTCTGGTTAACCACATCATCAGTGAAAAAGATTACGAGGAGAGCCTGCGATGAAAACCATCAACCACTGGATCGACGGCAAGAGCGTCGCCAGCAAAGACTATTTCACCACCAGCAACCCGGCCAACGGCGAGGTGCTGGCGGAGGTGGCGTCCGGCGGCCAGCTGGAGATCGATCGGGCGGTGGCCGCCGCCAAAGCGGCGTTCCCCAAGTGGGCCAACACGCCGATGAAAGAGCGCGCGCGCCTGATGCGCCGCCTGGGCGAGCTGATCGATGAAAACGTGCCGCAAATCGCCGAGCTGGAAACCGCCGACACCGGCCTGCCGATCCACCAGACCAAAAACGTGCTGATCCCGCGCGCGTCGCACAACTTCGAGTTCTTCGCCGAAATTTGCCAGCAGATGAACGGCAAAACCTACCCGGTGGACGACAAGATGCTCAACTACACGCTGATCCAGCCGGTCGGGGTGTGTGCGCTGGTGTCGCCGTGGAACGTGCCTTTCATGACCGCCACCTGGAAAACCGCGCCCTGTCTGGCGCTGGGCAATACCGCGGTGCTGAAGATGTCCGAACTGTCGCCGCTGACCGCCGATCGCCTGGGCGAGTTGGCGCTGGAAGCCGGCATCCCGGCCGGGGTGCTGAACGTGGTGCAGGGCTACGGCGCCACCGCCGGCGACGCGCTGGTGCGCCATAAAGACGTGCGGGCGGTGTCCTTCACCGGCGGCACCGCCACCGGCCGCCGCATCATCGAGAGCGCCGGGCTGAAGAAATTCTCCATGGAGCTGGGCGGCAAATCGCCGGTGCTGATCTTCGAGGATGCCGATATCGAACGCGCGCTGGACGCCGCGCTGTTCACCATCTTCTCGATCAACGGCGAACGCTGCACCGCCGGTTCGCGCATCTTCATTCAGGAAAGCATCTACCCGGAATTCGTCAAGCGTTTCGCCGAGCGCGCCAACCGCCTGCGGGTGGGCGATCCGCAGGATCCCAACACCCAGGTGGGGGCGTTGATCAGCCGGCAGCACTGGGAAAAGGTCTCCGGCTATATCCGCCTGGGGGTGGAGGAAGGGGCGACCCTGCTGGCCGGCGGCCCGGAAAAACCGGCCGGCCTGAGCCACGGCAACTTCCTGCGCCCGACGGTGCTGGCGGACGTCGACAACCGGATGCGCATCGCGCAGGAGGAAATCTTCGGGCCGGTGGCCTGCCTGCTGCCGTTCAAATCCGAAGAAGACGGCCTGCGCATGGCCAACGACGTGGAATACGGCCTGGCGTCGTACATCTGGACGCAGGACGTGAGCAAGGTTCTGCGTCTGGCGCGCGGCATTGAAGCGGGCATGGTGTTCGTCAACACCCAAAACGTGCGCGATCTGCGCCAGCCGTTCGGCGGCGTCAAAGCCTCCGGCACCGGCCGCGAGGGCGGCGAATACAGTTTCGAGGTGTTCGCCGAGATGAAGAACGTGTGCATTTCCATGGGTGACCACCCAATCCCGAAATGGGGCGTCTAAGCCTCTGGCCACAACAAAAACGAAAGAGATGAGAACGATGACGACAAAACTTACCACCCATGCTGCCCCTGCTCCCGACGTCGTGCGCTGCGCCTACATGGAAATTCAGGTAACGGACCTCAAAGCGGCGCGCGAATTCTACGTCGACATCCTTGGCCTGGTGGTCACCGCCGAGGACGAGAACACCCTGTACCTGCGTTCGATGGAAGAGTTTATCCACCACAACCTGGTGCTGCGCGAAGGCCCGGTGGCCGCCGTTGCGGCCTTTGCCTTCCGCGTGCGCACGCCGGAAGACGTCGACCGCGCCGAAGCCTATTTCAATGCGCTGGGCTGCCGCACCGAGCGCCGGGTGAACGGCTTCGTCAAAGGCATCGGCGATGCGGTGCGGGTTGAAGATCCGCTCGGCTTTCCGTACGAGTTTTTCTACGACGTGCAGCACGTCGAACGCCTGGCCTGGCGTTACGATCTCTACACGCCGGGCGCGCTGGTGCGCCTCGATCACTTTAACCAAATTACGCCCGACGTCCCGAAGGCCGTGGAATACATCCAGGGGCTGGGTTTCCGCGTGACGGAAGATATCCGCGATGAAAACGGCGTGGTTTACGCCGCCTGGATGCGCCGCAAAGCCACGGTGCACGATACCGCGATGACCGGCGGCGCCGGGCCGCGCATGCACCATATCGCCTTTGCCACCCATGAAAAGCACAACATTCTGGCCATCTGCGACAAGCTCGGCGCGCTGCGTAAATCCGATTTGATCGAACGCGGCCCCGGCCGCCACGGCGTCTCCAACGCCTTCTATCTCTACCTGCGCGATCCCGATGGCCACCGGGTGGAAATCTACACCCAGGATTACTACACCGGCGATCCGGATAACCCGACCGTGAGCTGGGACGTGCACGACAACCAGCGCCGCGACTGGTGGGGCAACCCGGTGGTGCCGAGCTGGTACACCGAGGGATCGCAAGTGTTGGATCTCGACGGCCGGCCGCAGCCGGTTATCGAACGCAGCGCGCCAAGCGAAATGGCCGTCACCATCGGCGCAGACGGTTTTTCCTACACCCGCGAGGGCGATACGGAAAAGGGCTTCAAGCTCGGCAACACCCTGTAACCATCGCCGCGCGGGCGGCTTGCCCGCGCGAATTCGCCGTTCGGAGATTGCTATGCCGCATTTTTATGCTGAATGCACCAACAACATCCGCGAAGAGGCCGATCTTCCCGCCCTGTTCGCCAGGGTCAATCAGGCGCTGGCGGACACCGGCATCTTCCCGCTGGCCGGGGTGCGCAGCCGCGCCATCTGGCTGGACACCTGGCAGATGGCCGACGGCAAGCAGGATTACGCCTTCGTGCATATGACGCTGAAGATCGGTCACGGCCGCAGCCCGGAAAGCCGCGAGCAGGTCGGCGAGATGCTGTTCGCGCTGATAAAGGAACACTTCGCCGCGCTGATGGCGCAGCGTTATCTGGCGCTCTCTTTCACCATGGAAGAGCTGGATCCGCTGCTGAACTACAAGCAGAACAACGTTCACGCGCTATTTCGCAAAGAGTGAGAAGGGGTCGTAAATGCTGGATAAACAGCTGATTAACCGTGCGGTGCAGCGCCTGCATCAGGCGGAGCAAAACCGTGAACAGATCCGTGCGCTGTCGCTCGATCATCCCGAGATCACCATCGAAGACGCCTACGCCATTCAGCGCCAGTGGGTGGCGTTGAAGATAGCCGAGGGGCGCACGCTGAAAGGCCACAAGATTGGCCTGACCTCGCGCGCCATGCAGGTCAGCTCGCAGATCTCCGAGCCGGACTACGGCGCGCTGCTGGACGACATGTTCTTCAACGACGGCGGCGATATTCCTTTCGATCGCTTTATCGTGCCGCGGGTGGAGGTGGAGCTGGCCTTCGTGCTGGCCAAGCCGCTGCGCGGGCCGAACTGCACGCTGTTCGACGTGTATAACGCCACCGACTACGTCATCCCGGCGCTGGAAATCATCGACGCGCGCAGCCACAACGTCGATCCGCAGACCCAGCGGCCGCGCAAGGTGTTCGACACCATTTCCGACAACGCCGCCAACGCCGGCGTGGTGATGGGCGGCCGGCCCATCAGGCCGGACGCGCTGGATCTGCGCTGGATTTCCGCCTTGCTGTACCGCAACGGGGTGATCGAAGAGTCCGGCGTGGCGGCGGCGGTGCTCAATCATCCGGCCAACGGCGTGGCCTGGCTGGCCAACAAGCTGGCGCCTTATGAGGTGGCGCTGGAGGCGGGGCAGGTGATCCTCGGCGGCTCCTTTACCCGGCCGGTGCCGGCCAGGCGCGGCGACACCTTCCACGTCGACTACGGCCCGATGGGCTGCATCAGTTGCCGCTTCGTTTAGGAGAAAACCGATGTTAACCAACCACTTCAAACGGGCGCTGCAGGAAAAACGCCCGCAGATCGGCCTGTGGCTCGGGCTATGCAGCAGCTACAGCGCCGAACTGCTGGCCGGCGCCGGTTTCGACTGGCTGCTGATCGACGGCGAGCATGCGCCCAACAACGTGCAGACGGTGCTGGGCCAGCTGCAGGCTATCGCGCCTTATCCGAGCCACCCGGTGGTGCGCCCGCCGTGGAACGATGCGGTGATGATCAAACAGCTGCTGGACGTGGGCGCGCAAACCCTGCTGATCCCGATGATCCAAAACGCCGGGCAGGCGCGCGATGCGGTGCGCGCCACCCGCTATCCGCCGCATGGCATCCGCGGCGTCGGCAGCGCGCTGGCGCGCGCTTCCCGCTGGAACCGGGTGCCGAATTACCTGCAGCTGGCCGACGAAGAAATGTGCGTGCTGGTGCAGATCGAGACCCGCGAAGCGGTGAAAAACCTCGACGCGATTCTGCAGGTGGAGGGGGTGGACGGGGTGTTTATCGGCCCGGCGGATCTGAGCGCCGACATGGGCTTCGCCGGCAATCCGCAGCACCCCGAGGTGCAGCGCACCATCGACGACGCCATCGCGCGCATCAGCGCCGCCGGCAAGGCGCCGGGCATCCTGATGGCCGACCGGGCGCTGGCGCAGCGCTATCTGGCGTCCGGCGCGCTGTTCGTCGCCGTCGGGGTGGACACCACCCTGCTGGCGCGCGCGGCGGGATCCCTGGCGAGCGAGTTCAAACAGGGCGGGGCGGAAACGCCATCATCGGGAGTCTATTAAGCCATGAACCACGTCGATTCGCTGCCGCCGGCCAACCCGGCGCAGCAACATAAAGCGTTAACCGCCGCCGAGCAATCGGTGATTAAAAAGTTATTTCGGCGCCTGATTATTTTCCTGTTTGTGCTGTTTGTTTTCTCTTTTCTCGACCGCATCAATATCGGCTTCGCCGGGCTGACGATGGGCAAGGATCTCGGCCTCAGTTCGACCATGTTCGGCCTGGCGGCGACGCTGTTCTACGCCACCTACGTGATCTTCGGCATTCCGAGCAACATCATGCTGGGGATCGTCGGCGCGCGGCGCTGGATCGCCACCATCATGGTGCTGTGGGGCATCGCCTCCACCTGCACCCTGTTCGCCACCGGGCCGACCAGCCTGTACCTGCTGCGCATGATCGTCGGCATTACCGAGGCCGGCTTCCTGCCGGGCATTCTGGTGTATCTCACCTATTGGTTCCCGGCGTTTTACCGCGCCCGCGCCAACGCGCTGTTTATGATCGCCATGCCGGTGACCATGGCGATCGGCTCGCTGGTCTCGGGCTACATTCTGGCGCTGGACGGGGTGATGAACCTGAAGGGCTGGCAGTGGCTGTTCCTGCTGGAGGGCATTCCGTCGGTGCTGCTGGGCGTGGCGGTGTGGTTCTATCTCGACGATACGCCGGCCAAGGCCAGGTGGCTGACCGACGAAGAAAAAGCCAGCCTGCAGGCGATGATGGACGCCGACAAGCTGCAGCTGGTGCAGCCCGGCGGCCCGAGCAGCCAGCGCGCGCTGCGGCAGCGCGGCCTGTGGCGCGAAGTGCTGACGCCGGTGGTGCTGATGTACACGCTGGCCTACTTCTGCCTGACCAACACCCTGAGCGCCATCAATATCTGGACGCCGCAGATCCTGCAGAGCTTTAACCAGGGCAGCAGCAACATCGTGATCGGCATTCTGGCGGCGATCCCGCAGATCTGTACCATCGCCGGCATGGTGTGGTGGAGCAAAAGATCCGATCGCCTGCAGGAGCGCAAGCACCATACCGCGCTGCCGTATCTGTTCGCCGCCGCCGGCTGGCTGCTGGCTTCGGCCACCGATCACAGCCTGATCCAACTGCTGGGGATCGTGATGGCCTCGGTCGGCTCCTTTACCGCCATGGCTATCTTCTGGACTACGCCGGATCGGTCGATCAGCCTGGAAGCGCGAGCGGTGGGGATCGCGGTGATCAACGCCACCGGCAACATCGGATCGGCGGTCAGCCCGCTGTTGATCGGCTGGTTCAAGGATCTGACCGGCAGCTTCAATTCCGGGCTGTATTTCGTTTCGGCGCTGTTGATCGTCGGCGCCGTGCTGGTGTGGCGCATTCCGATGGCGGGATCCCGCCCAAGGGCGACGCCTTAGTCGACTGAATTTTGAGGAGGACTGCGTGCAGAAAAGTACCGGCTTTATCGCCAATATCGATATTTGCAAAGAGTACGACGCGCGTTACGCCGCTGATGAGGTGCATTACGAAACCTTCGCCGGGCTGGCGGCGTTCTTCGGCCGCGACATGCAGGTGCACTGGCACGATCGCTTTTTTCAGGTGCACTTTCTGGAGACCGGCAAGATAGAGCTGCAGCTCGACGATCAGCACTATTCGGTGCAGGCGCCGCTGTTTATCCTCACGCCGCCGTCGGTGCCGCATGCGTTCTTCACCGAGCCGGACAGCGACGGCCACGTGCTGACGGTGCGCCAGGAGCTGATCTGGCCGCTGCTGGAGCGGCTGTACCCCGGCAGCAACCTGGCGCTGGACATGCCGGGCATCTGCCTGTCGCTGGCCGACGCGCCGCAGGAGCTGACGGCGCTCAGCCATTACTGGGCGCTGATCCGCCGCGAGTTCAGCCAGGGGTTGGCCGGGCGCGGGCAGACGCTGGCGCTGCTGGCGCAGGCGGTGTTTACCCTGCTGCTGCGCAACACCGCGCTGGAGGACAGCGCCAACAGCGGGGTGCGCGGCGAGCTGAAGCTGTTCCAGCGCTTCAACAAGATGGTGGACGAACGCTTTCGCGAACATCTGCCGGTGCCGGAGTACGCGCAGGCGCTGGGGGTGACCGAATCGCGCCTCAACGACCTGTGCCGGCGCTTCGCCAACCGGCCGCCGAAGCGGCTGATCTTCGACCGGCTGCTGCGCGAGGCCAAGCGCATGCTGCTGTTCAGCGCCTGCACGGTGCATGAAACCGCCTATAGCCTCGGCTTCAAGGATCCGGCCTATTTCGCCCGCTTTTTCAATCGGCTGGAAGGCTGTTCCCCCTCGACCTACCGCGCGGCGCAGCACGCCCTTTCGTAACCGGGATCACAATTCGCAGCGATTGCGGCAGGCTGGCCTGAAAAGTACCGGCGATTGCCGCAAAAGTCTCTTCTCGAAACCGGCATTGGGGGCTTCAATTAAGCAACCAAAAGAAAACATTTTGTTAACAAAAGGCCGCATTCACGGCCGGTAAAATGCCGATTACGAGGAAGACCCGATGAAACCAGAAGACTTTCGTGCCGACAGCAAACGCCCGTTCACCGGCGCCGAGTACCTGAAAAGTTTGCAGGACAGCCGCGAAATCTACATTTACGGCGAACGCGTGAAAGACGTCACCACCCACCCGGCGTTCCGCAACGCGGCGGCTTCGGTGGGCCAGCTGTACGACGCGCTGCACGATCCGGCCAGCCAGGATCGCCTGTGCTGGAATACCGACACCGGCAACGGCGGCTACACCCACAAATTCTTCCGCTACGCCCGCAGCCCGGAAGAGATGCGCCAGCAGCGCGACGCCATCGCCGACTGGTCGCGCCAGAGCTACGGCTGGATGGGACGCACCCCGGACTACAAGGCGGCGTTCGGCTGCGCGCTGGGCGCCTATCCGGAATTCTACGGCCAGTTCGCCGACAACGCCCGCCACTGGTACAAACGCATTCAGGAAACCGGGCTGTACTTCAACCACGCCATCGTCAACCCGCCGATCGATCGCCACAAGCCGGTCAACGAAGTGAAGGACGTCTACATCCAGGTGGAGAAAGAGACCGACGCCGGCATCGTCGTCAGCGGCGCCAAGGTGGTGGCCACCAACTCGGCGCTGACCCACTACAACTTTATCGGCTTCGGCTCGGCGCAGGTGATGGGCGATAACCCGGACTTCGCGTTGATGTTCGTGGCGCCGATGGACGCCGAAGGGGTGAAGCTGATCTCGCGCGCCTCCTATGAACTGGTGGCCGGCGCCACCGGATCGCCGTTCGACTACCCGCTTTCCAGCCGCTTCGACGAGAACGACGCGATCCTGATCATGGATCATGTACTGATCCCCTGGGAAAACGTACTGATCTACCGCGATTTCGACCGTTGCCGCCGCTGGAGCACCCAGGGCGGCTTCGCCCGGCTGTTCCCGCTGCAGGCCTGCGTGCGCCTGGCGGTGAAGATGGACTTCATCACCGCGCTGCTGCAAAAGAGCCTGTCTTGCACCGGGGTGCTGGAGTTCCGCGGCGTGCAGGCCGATCTGGGCGAAGTGGTGGCCTGGCGCAACCTGTTCTGGTCGCTGAGCGACGCGATGTGCGCCGAAGCCACCCAATGGGAAAACGGCGCCTACCTGCCGGATGCCGCCGCGTTGCAGACCTATCGGGTAATGGCGCCGATGGCCTACACCAAGGTGAAGCACATCATCGAGAAGAACGTCACCAGCGGCCTGATCTACCTGCCGTCCAGCGTGCGCGACATGAACAACCCGCAGATCGACAAGTACCTGTCCCGCTACGTGCGCGGATCGGACGGCATGGATCACGTCGAACGCATCAAGATCCTCAAGCTGATGTGGGATGCGATCGGCAGCGAATTCGGCGGCCGCCATGAGCTGTACGAGATCAACTACGCCGGCAGCCAGGATGAGATCCGCCTGCAGTGCCTGCGTCACGCTCAGGGATCCGGCACCATGGATCGGATGATGCAGATGGTCGACAAGTGCCTGGCGGACTACGATCAGCACGGCTGGAAGGTGCCGCACCTGCATAACAATGGCGATATTAATCAGCTGGATAATCTGCTGAAGTAATTCAGGAGGAGGATGGTATGTCTCAGGAAAATGAACAGCGCTTACGCTTTCGCGACGCCATGGCCAGCCTGTCGGCGGCGGTGAATATCGTCACCACCGACGGCCCGGCGGGGCGCTGCGGCATCACCGCCACCGCGGTGTGCTCGGTGACCGATACGCCGCCCACGCTGCTGGTGTGCATCAACCGCAACAGCGCGATGAATCCGGTGTTTGAAGGCAACCGGCGGCTGTGCGTCAACGTGCTGAACCATGAGCAGGAACTGATGGCGCGTCACTTCGCCGGCATGACCGGGGTCAGCATGGAGGAGCGTTTCCGGCTGGAAGAGTGGCAGCGCGGCGCGCTGGGCCAGCCGGTGCTGCGCAATACCCTGGCCAGCCTGGAGGGCGAGATCGAACAGATCCAGATCATCGGCACCCACCAGGTGTATCTGGTGCAGATCAAACAGATCGCGCTGGGCGAAGCCGGCAACGGGCTGATCTACTTCAAGCGCAACTTCCATCCGGTGATCCATCAGATGGCGGCGCTGGCGTAAACGATCGGGGGCGCGGCGCCGCGCCCCTTTGGCTCAACTCTTGTTGGCCGCCAGATCGCCCACCAACCGGTTGACCGGATCGCTCATGTTGGTGAACCTGCTCAGTTCCGAACGCGTAACCACCACGAACACCCCTACGTTTTTCTGCGGGATCATCGCCATATAGGTGATGAAGCCGCCGCCGCCGCCGGTCTTCTGAATAATGCCCGGCAGGCCCTCCTTCGGCGCCATATACACCCAGCCCAGCCCCAGCGCATCCGCCTGTCCCGGCACGTCCATGCCCTTCAGCGACACCAGATCGTTACGCTGGAAATACATGGTCTGCTCGCTGGCGGCGGTGGATTTGCGCGGGCCGCCGACATTGGAGGAGAGGAACTGCTGCATCCAGCGCTGCATGTCGCGCGGGGTGGAGTAAATGCCGCCGCTGCCGGCCGCCGCGGTGGTGTCGCGGCAGGCGCTTGGCCCGGCCGAGGCGACCATCAGGCGCGAGCACTGTTCGGCGCTGGGCGTCAGGGTGGTATCGACCATGCCGAGCGGCGCGGTGATTTTTTCCTTCAGCAGCAGGCTGTAGGGTTTGCCCGCCGCGCGCGACAGCGCATCGGCCAGCAGGTCATAGGCCAGGTTGGAATAAGAGGCCCGCACGCCCGGCGGCACCGTGACGTTGGCGTGTTCCAGCCACTGCCAGCGCTGCGCCTTGGTCGGCCAGGTAAACACCGGCGTCTTCGGCGGCTTTTTGCCCGGCTGTTCGCGCGGCAGCGCGCTGGTATGGGTGGCCAGGTTCAGCAGGGTGATCGGCTGGCGCGAATTATAGGCCGGCACGTAGGCGCCCCTGGGGGCGTACTTGCGCAGCGGATCGGTCAGTTTGACCTGGCCATCCGCCGCCATTTTGACCATCACTTCGCTGGTCATCAGCTTGGTGATCGAGGCGATGCGGATCAGCGAATCCGGGCGCGGGCGCAGGTTGTTGCCCGGGCGGGTGTCGCCAAAGCTGCGGTTCACCACCTGATTGCCGTCGATCACCACCAGCGCCATGCCGGTGGCGCCGCTGTTATAAAAAATGTGTTCGGCATACTGGTCGACGATTTGCGAAGCCAGCTGCGGGGGCGCGGCCATCACGGCCAGCGGCGCGGCGCACAGGCCCAGCGCCAGCAATAAAGCGGGGACAGAGTTCTTCAACGGTCGTTATCCATTTAAAAATGCAGCAGCGAAAGGGCGAAATGCTCCCCTCAGTGTAATGCGCCAGGGCGGTGCCTGCATGTGGAAAAAAGAGCCATTCGGCGAAATTTTTTTGGCGCTTTCCGGCCTAGGGCGCGCGGGTGAAGATGGCGATCACTTCATCCAGGTGCGCCTTCATCGCCTTGCGCGCGCCGCGCACGTCGCGCGCTTCGATCGCCGCCAGGATCGCCCGGTGTTCCAGTTCGGATCGGTGCGGCATATCGTCCGGCGTGTAGTGGCGCTGCAGCACGCGGAACATGCTGCCGTAGCGGTGGCCGAGCAGGTGGCCGATGATGAACGCGTAGGCCGGATTGCCGCTGGCCTGGGCGATGCGGATGTGGAACAGGCGATCGCCGGGGTGGGTGGCGGAGCCCGCGCGGTTATCGCGGCAGTTCTGCTCGTAGGCGGCGCGGATGCCCGCCAGCTCTTCGTCGGTGGCGTGGCGGGCCGCCAGCGCGGCGGTTTCCGGCTCGATCAACAATCGGGTTTGCAGCAGCGAGAACGGCGGCAGCTCGGCGTTGAAATCCAGTTCGATATTCAGCTCATCGTCGATCTCCGCCCACTGATCGCGGCCGGCCTGGGCCATGACCGGCTCCTGCGACGCCGCCGTTTGCGCCCGCACGATCACGCCGTTGCCGACCTTGACGTCCACCAGGCCGATCACTTCCAGGGCGATCAGCGCCTCGCGCACCGAAGCGCGGCTGACCTGCAATTGCTGGGCGAGGTCGCGCTCCGACGGCAGCCGGCTGCCGGGCGGAAATTCGTTATTCTCGATCAGTCGTTTTAGCTGGTCGGCTATCTGTCTGTAAATACGCGGGTTTTCCAGTCGAGTGATCGGCATTTTTTACCTTAGGCTGGTCGATGTTAAGTGATGTTGCGCACAAATATTGCTCAAGCCGCTTGAGTAATGGTTATTCAAGTGTAAAAAATTGGTTAATCGAAATGCTGTTTCAAATGTGTTTCATTAACTTCTCATCCAAACGATAACGCGTAAAGCGTCTTTTGTCATGTTAAAGGCCTGACCTTTAACCGCCTTTAGTGGCCTGACCATTAGACCTTTAACGCCAAGGAGCCAAGATGGATTTAACCGGGAAACGCGTGCTGATCACCGCCGCCGGGCAGGGGATCGGCTTCACCACCGCCAGGCTGTTCGCCGCCGCCGGCGCCGAGGTGATCGCCAGCGATATCGACACCGCGCAGCTGCAGGGCAGCGCCGGCATTCGCGCACTGCAGCTGAACGTCACCGATCCGGCGGCCATCGCCGCGGCGGCGGAAAGCATCGGCCCGATCGACGTGCTGTTCAACTGCGCTGGGGTGGTGCACAGCGGCTCGATCCTCGAGTGCAGCGAGGAACAGTGGGCGTTTGCCCTCGATCTCAACGTCACCGCGATGTACCGCACCATCCGCGCCTTCCTGCCCGGCATGCTGGCGCGCGGCAAGGGCTCGATTATCAACATGTCTTCGGTGGCCTCCAGCATCAAGGGCGTGCCTAACCGCTTCGCCTACGGCGCCAGCAAGGCGGCGGTGATCGGCCTGACGCGCTCGGTGGCGGCGGATTACGTCACTGAGGGCATCCGCTGCAACGCCATCTGCCCGGGTACGGTGGAATCGCCGTCGCTGCGCCAGCGCATCGCTGAGCAGGCGCGCGAGCAGGGCCGCAGCGAGCAGGAGGTGTACCAGGCATTCGTCGCCCGCCAGCCGATCGGCCGTATCGGCACCACCGAAGAGATTGCCCAGCTGGCGCTGTACCTGGCTTCCGACGCCAGCTCCTACACCACCGGCACGGTGCAGATTATCGACGGCGGCTGGAGCAACTGAACCATCCCGTCATTTTTTAGAGAGGAACGCATGAAACTTTTACGCTATGGCCAACCCGGGCAAGAACGCCCCGGCATTCTCGATAATAACGGCCAGATTCGCGATCTTTCGCAGCATGTCGCCGACATCGGCGGCGAAGCGCTGCTGCCTGCCGCGCTCGACACGCTGCGCGCGCTGGATCTCGCCAGCCTGCCGCTGGTGCCTGGCCAGCCGCGGCTGGGGGCCTGCGTCGGCAACATCGGCAAGTTCATCTGCATCGGCCTGAACTACGCCGATCACGCGGCGGAAACCGGCGCGGCGATCCCCAGCGAGCCGGTGGTGTTCAGCAAATGGACCAGCGCGGTGGTCGGGCCGAACGATGCGGTGGAAATCCCGCGCGATTCGCTCAAAACCGACTGGGAAGTGGAACTGGGGGTGATCATCGGCCAGGGCGGGCGCTACATCAGCGAACGGGACGCCATGCGCCACGTCGCCGGTTACTGCGTGATCAACGACGTCTCCGAGCGTGAGTTCCAGATCGAACGCGGCGGCACCTGGGACAAGGGCAAGGGCTGCGATACCTTCGGGCCGACCGGCCCCTGGCTGGTGACCGCCGACGAAATCGCCGATCCGCACCGCCTGAACCTGTGGCTGGAGGTGGACGGCAAGCGCTATCAGGACGGCAATACCAGCACCATGATTTTCCGCATTCCGCAGATCGTCAGCTACCTGAGCCGCTTTATGAGCCTGCAGCCGGGGGATGTGATCTCCACCGGCACGCCGCCGGGCGTCGGCATGGGGCAGAAGCCGCAGCCCGTTTACCTGCGGGCGGGCCAGACGATGCGGCTGGGCATCGAAGGGCTGGGCGAGCAGCGCCAGCAGACCGTACAGGCTTAACCGGGAGCAGCTTGATGACCACCATTACCGCACTGCGGGTTGAAGACATTCGTTTCCCCACCTCGCTGGGGCTGGACGGATCCGACGCCATGAATCCGGATCCCGACTATTCCGCCGCCTACGTGATCCTCGAAACCGATCGCGGCGATCTCAGCGGCCATGGGCTGACGTTCACCATCGGCCGCGGCAACGAGATCTGCTGCGCGGCGATCCGCGCGCTGGAGCAGCAGATCGTCGGCGTGCGGCTGGAAGAGATCGCCGCCGATATGGGCGCCTTCTGGCGGCGCTTCACCAGCGACAGCCAGCTGCGCTGGATCGGGCCGGACAAGGGGGCTATCCACCTGGCCACCGGCGCGGTGATCAACGCGGTCTGGGATCTGTGGGCCAAATCGCTCGGCAAGCCGGTGTGGCGGCTGGTGGCGGACATGACGCCGGAAGAGCTGGTGCGCTGCATCGATTTCCGCTACATCACCGACTGCATCACGCCGCAGGAGGCGCTCAGCCTGTTGCAACAACGGGCCGAAGGCAAGCCGCAGCGTCTGGAACGCCTGCTGGAAGAAGGCTACCCCTGTTACACCACCTCGGCCGGCTGGCTGGGCTACCCGGACGACAAGCTGCGCCGGCTGTGCCAGCAGGCGGTGGACGCCGGTTTTTCCTACCTGAAGCTGAAGGTCGGGCGCGATCTGGAGGATGACATTCGCCGGGTGCGCATCGCCCGCGAGGTGATTGGCCCGGATCGCCGGCTGATGATCGACGCCAATCAGGTGTGGGAAGTCAACGACGCCATCCCCTGGGTCAACCACCTGGCGTTCGCCGAACCCTGGTTTATCGAAGAGCCGACCAGCCCGGACGATATCGAAGGGCACCGCCGCATCCGCGAAGGGGTGCGCCCGGTCAAGGTGGCCACCGGCGAGATGTGCCAGAACCGCATCATGTTCAAGCAGTTCATCATGCGCGGGGCGATCGACGTGGTGCAGATCGACGCCTGCCGCCTGGGCGGGGTTAATGAGGTGCTGGCGGTGATGCTGATGGCGGCCAAGCATCACCTGCCGGTGTGCCCGCACGCCGGCGGCGTCGGGCTGTGCGAGTACGTGCAGCACCTGTCGATGATCGATTTCCTGTGCATCGCCGGCACTCACGACGGCCGGGTGATCGAGTACGTCGATCATCTGCACGAGCACTTTGTCGATCCCTGCGTGATCCGCGGGGCGGCCTATATGCCGCCGAGCCGGCCCGGCTATTCGATCGAGATGCATCCGTCTTCGATCGAACAGTACCGGTTCCGCGGTTGAAGCGGGGGGCGGCCATGTTGCGCATCGACGCTCATCAGCACTATTGGCGCTACCGTCCGCAGGACTATGGGTGGATCGGCGAGCAGATGACCGCGCTGCGGCAGGATTTTGGCCCGGCGCAGCTGCAGCCGCTGCTGCAGCGCCATGGCTTCGACGGCGCGCTGGCGGTGCAGGCGCGCCACAGCGAGCGGGAAACGCTGGAATTGCTGGCGCAGGCGGAGGCGATCGGCGGCCCGAGCGGCGTGGTGGGTTGGCTGGACATCGCCGCGCCGCAGCTGACGCAGCGGCTGGAGGACATCGGGCAGCGCTCCGCGCTGCGCGGGCTGCGGCACCAGGTGCAGGATGAGGCGCAGCCGGCGGAGTGGCTGGCGCGGCCGGCGGTGCAGCGCGGCATGCGAGAGCTGCAGCGCCGGGGTTACGTGTACGAGATGCTGGTGACGCACCGGGATCTGGCGGCCGCGGCGCAGTTCGCCGCCCGCCACGACGATTATTGGCTGGTGCTGGATCATCTCGGCAAGCCGGATATCGCCCGCGGCGCACAGCACTGGGCGCAGCAGATCCGGCCGCTGGCGGCGTTGCCGCACGTGGCCTGCAAGCTGTCCGGGCTGATCACCGAGGCGCCGGGCGGGCAGTGGCGGCCCCGGCAGCTGCTGCCGTTTTTCGAGGCGGCGCTCGAGGCGTTCGGCCCGCAGCGGCTGATGTTCGGTTCCGACTGGCCGGTGTGCCTGCTGGCGGGGGATTACCGCCAGGTTTATCAGCTGTGCGAGCAGGCGATTGCGGCGCTGGGGCCTGCGCAGCAGGCGGCGATTTGGGGCGGCACCGCCTGTCGGGTTTATGGTTTAACGGAGTCTGGTTATGGATCTGTATCTGAAAAATAAAGTGGTGATTGTCACCGGCGGCGGCTCCGGCATCGGCGCGGCGATTTCTCACCTGCTGGCGGAAGAGGGGGCGATCCCGGTGCTGGTCACCAACGCCGAGCCGGACGCGGCGTTTCTCGCCGAGCTGCAGCGGCTGCAGCCCAAGAGCGAAGTGATCCTCACCGAGCTGTGCGAAGAGGCCAGCTGCCGCCAGGCGGTGAGCCGCACGTTGGCGAGCTTCGGCCGCGTCGACGGGCTGGTGAACAACGCCGGGGTCAATGACGGCGTCGGGCTGGAGGCCGGCCGCGAGGCGTTTGTCGGCTCGCTGGAGAAAAACCTGGTGCACTACTACCTGATGGCGCATCTGTGCCAGCAGGCCTTGCAAAGCAGCCGCGGCGCCATCGTCAACATCGCCTCCAAAACGGCGCTCAGCGGCCAGGGCGGTACCAGCGGCTATACCGCCGCCAAGGGCGCGGTGCTGGCGCTGACGCGCGAGTGGGCGGTAGCGCTGCGCCACGATGGCGTGCGGGTGAACGCGGTGGTGCCCGCCGAGGTGATCACCCCGCAGTACCAGCGCTGGATCAACAGCTTCGAACAGCCGCAGCGGCAGCTGGAGGCGATCACCGCGCGCATTCCGCTCGGCCGGCGCATGACCACGCCGCAGGAGATCGCCAATACCGTGGCCTTCCTGCTCTCCGCGCGCTCGTCGCACACCACCGGGCAATGGCTGTCGGTGGACGGCGGTTATCTGCACCTCGATCGGGCCATCACGTGAACGGCCCGGCGGCGGGGCGGCGGCGCTTCTGTCAGGCGCTGGATCTGATCGATTCACCGGCGCTGATCGAGGAATACCAGCGCCATCACCGGCGCATTTGGCCGGCCATCGCCGATCATTTGCGCCGGCACGGCATCCTGGAGATGGAAATTTACCGGCTGGGCACCCGGCTGTTCATGATTGTGGAGGTCGGCGCCGACTTTGACGCCGCGCGTTTTGACGCCGCCAGCCTGAACCATCCCGAGGTACAGCGTTGGGAAGCGCTGATGTGGCAATACCAGGCCGCCACCCCCTGGACGCCGCAGGGCGAAAAATGGGTGGCGATGGAGCGGATATTCTCGTTGCAACAACAATAATCTGAGGATACATCAATGCTTGCTGAAAAAAGTGCGGCCGCAGTGCAGCCGGGCGTCAGTGCGACCGCCAACCTGCGCTGGGCATTTATCCTGGTCACCAGTCTGTTCTTCATGTGGGGGCTGTCTTACGGCCTGCTGGACGTATTAAACAAACACTTTCAGGAAACGCTGCACGTCACCAAGGCGCAGTCGGGGCTGCTGCAGGCGGCCTATTTCGGCGCTTATTTCCTGGTCGCGCTGCCCGCCGGGTATTTTATGGACAAGAAGGGGTACAAGGCGGGCATTCTGGTGGGGCTGTGCCTGTATGCGCTGGGCGCGCTGCTGTTTGTGCCGGCGGCGTCGGCCAACAGCTTCGGCGCGTTTCTGTTCGCGCTGTTTGTCATCGCCTGCGGTTTGGGCTGCCTGGAAACGGCGGCCAACCCCTACGCCACGGTGCTGGGGGACGCGCGGGGCGCCGAGCGCCGGCTCAATCTTTCCCAGTCGTTCAACGGCCTCGGGCAGTTTATCGGCCCGATGATCGGCGGCACCCTGTTCTTCTCCGCCAGCCAGCCGGCCGGCGGCGATCAGGGCATGGTGAAGATGACCTACGTGGCGATCGCCGTGCTGGTGTTACTGATCGCCTTTCTGTTCAGCCGCACCCGGCTGCCGGACATCCGCGAGGAGGAAAAGCCGGTGCACGGCGTTATCGCGCGGGGGCTGTGGCAGCACCCGCATTTCGTCGGCGGGGTGATCACCCAGTTCTTCTACGTGGCCGCGCAGGTCGGGGTGGGGGCGTTCTTTATCAATTACGCCACCGAGCACTGGCGCGACGTTTCCAACCAGAGCGCATCTTACCTGCTGTCGATCGCCATGATCTGCTTTATGGTCGGGCGCTTCTTCAGCACCTGGCTGATGGGGCGCGTTAAGCCCGCCACCCTGCTGATGGTTTATTCGCTGGTCAACATTGCGCTGTGCGGCGTGGTGATGCTGAGCCTCGACGGGGTATCGGTGGTGGCGCTGATCGCGGTGTTCTTCTTTATGTCGATCATGTTCCCGACCATTTTCGCCCTGGGGGTGAAAAACATGGGCAAGCACACCAAACGCGCCAGCTCGTTCATGATTATGGCGATCGTCGGCGGCGCCATCATGCCGTACTTTATGGGGGCGCTGGCCGATCGTTACAGCACCGCGCTGTCTTATCTGCTGCCGCTGCTGTGCTTCGCGGTGGTGTTCGTCTACGGCCTGCGGCAGCGCCGCAGCTGAGCGGCCGGCCCGCCGCTTCAGCCGGCGGCGGGCGGCGCGTTCTGCGCCAGCTGAATGTTGTTGCGGCCGCTGTTTTTAGCCAGATACAGCGCGGCGTCGGCCGCGCCGATCGCCGATTCGACGTCCAGCTTCTCCAGCGCCGAGATGCCGGCGCTGAGCGTGACGGTGGTGGTTTCCAGCTGGTTGAACTGATGGGGGATCTCCAGCGCCAGCACCCGTTGCCGCACCCGCTCGGCTAACCGGGCGGCGTACTCTTCGTCGACGTTGGTCAGCAGCACCAGAAACTCTTCCCCGCCGTAGCGCGCCACGATATCCCGCGAGCGCACCGCGTCGCGAATGGCGACCGCCACCTGCACCAGCGCCCGATCGCCCATCGCATGGCCGTAGTTGTCGTTGTAGGCCTTGAAGCGATCGATATCGAGCAACAGCACGAAATGCCGGCCGGTCTGGGGTTCCGGCAGCATGGTGATCTTGTTCTCCAGCCCGCGGCGGTTATACAGGCCGGTTAACGGATCCAGCATGCTTAAATTATTGAATCTGTCTCTTTCATGGTACAGGTTGGCGACCAGCGTTCGGGTAAAAATCTCGCTGCGTTTCAACATCAAATGATGGATTGAAAAAGCGATAATCGGCAAGACGATGGTGAATAATATCCGCATGGTGTTATGCATGCCGTCCAGTAATAAGATCACCATGGCGGATGGCACCGCATGCAAACAGAAGGCGATGAAATTATCCGTCAAAGCGATGGCGCTGATAAAAAATATGCTGAACAGGCTAATTAATAAAAAACTTTGGTTGTTCGGCGCACAGTATTGGCTCTTGACATAAATATGCGCCGCCCACAGCAGGCCGACCACGATGGCGAACTGGTTGAGCTTTTTAATGTACTGCCGGGGAGATTGCAGGGTAAATAGCAATGCGGCCAAACAAAATATCGGTATGCTTAATAAAGGCAGGGTAAGCGACGGTTTGTTGTTGAACGGGACCAATAGCGTAAATACGGAAGAGGCGGCATTCATCAATAAGAAAAGAAATACTGATAGACGCTGTTTGCTGTTCAGCAATTCCTGATAAGAACGGGCGTTCATACGGAGTTCACTCTTTACCAAATCGATCTGTCGGATAATTAAGGTTGAGAAGTATTCCCTCGGCGTGAAATAGACACCCGAATTGCATGGTTGTTGATTGTGATTATTAACCTGCGAATGAGACTAGGAATTTTCTTATATCAAACTAGCATTTTTTAGCCTTGGTGTCATCTGCGGTTTGGCCGCGGCGGCGAAAATGATGCACGTCGAAAAAAAGTGGTATATGATATTGGTTCTCATTATCACTTGAAGGGTAGGGTTATCATGATTGCAGCCATGATTACCGCGTGTGGCCTGTGGGGCGTCAGCTGGTGCCTGGGCGATCGCCTGGCCAGCGCCTGGGGCGTGCTGTTGCCTTGCGCCCTGATGCCATTGCTGGCGTTGATCGACCTGGACATGATGCAGTTGCGCACGCTGATCGTGATCGCCATGCTGGCGACGCTGGTGATGCTGTTCAACAGCCGCCTGCGCCACTACCTGCTGCTGCCTTCCTGCATGGCGTTAGCGGGCGGTTTGGCGGCCATCAGCCTGAATTTCAACCTCGGCTGAAAACGCAAAAACCACGCTTCGGCGTGTTGGTCATCGTATCGTTGGGGAGTTGCTTCGGGGGGGGCTTGCCGGAGAGGTCATCAATTGGTGCGAAGAGAGGGACTTGAACCCTCACGTCCGTAAGGACACTAACACCTGAAGCTAGCGCGTCTACCAATTCCGCCACCTTCGCACAGTCGATGTTGTTGCTTGTATCCTGATTTATATTACGTCGCCAGCGTGGTGCGAAGAGAGGGACTTGAACCCTCACGTCCGTAAGAACACTAACACCTGAAGCTAGCGCGTCTACCAATTCCGCCACCTTCGCATCGATGCTGCGTGCAATATAAATCATGTGGTTATTTGGTGCGAAGAGAGGGACTTGAACCCTCACGTCCGTAAGGACACTAACACCTGAAGCTAGCGCGTCTACCAATTCCGCCACCTTCGCATACCAGAAACATTACCGGAGTAACGTTACCACGGAGGCGAATTCTAGAGATTTTGGCGGACACGTCAATAGTTATTTCCCCTGTTTGCGGGCGTTTGCTGGAAAAACAGCCATATCGCTGCTTTTGTGAGGCTCAAACAGCCAAATCAGCCAGTCAATCAACACTCTGACCCGCGGCGCAAGGAAGCGGCCGGGCGGATACATGATGTAAATCGGCATCGGCGGAGGCGGCGTTGCCGCCAGCACCTCGACCAAATCCCCCTTTTCCAGCCAGGGCGCCAGCGAATAGCGCGCCGCCTGGATCAGCCCCATGCCGGCGCGGGCGCCGCTGGTATAGGCGTCTGCGCCGCTGACGCTCAGCCGGGCGGGCAGCTCGCGCAGCTCCAGCTTGCCGTCGCGGCAAAACTCCAGCGGATAATCGCGGTTGTTGGCGAGCGAGAAATAGCCCACCGCCCGGTGGCGCTGCAGATGATCGATCGACTGCGGCACGCCGCGTTCCCGCAGGTAGGCCGGGGAGGCGCAGGTCAGCTGCGGCAGTTGGGCGATGCGCCGGGCCACCAGGCTGTCGTCTTCGGTTTCCCAGGCGCGCAGCACGCAGTCCACGCCTTCGCGCAGCAGGTCGACGTGGGTGTCGTTGGCGCCCAGGGCCAGGGTGATGTCCGGATAACGCCGGTAAAAATCATCCAGCGCCGGAATGACTATTTCGCGCGCCAGCGAGTGCGGCATATCGATGCGCACCTTGCCGGAGGGCTGCAGTTTCTGGTGGCTGAACAGCGTATCCGCTTCTTCGAGCGCCCCCAGCAGCTGCACGCAGCGCTGGTAATACAGCGTGCCTTCGTGGGTGACCTGCACCTGACGGGTGGTGCGGATCAGCAGCCGCACGCCGAGGCGCTGCTCCAGCCGCTTCAGGGTATTGCTGACGGTGGCGCGCGGCAGCTGCAGGCGCTCGGCCGCCCGGCTGAAGCTGCCCAGCTCCACGATGCGGGTGAAAATGCGCATGGCCTGAACCTGATCCATTCTCCCCTCCGTATTGTTAGCGATTTTTGAACAGTGATGAGTAATTCGCATTATTTATCTTTGCAGGGTAAACAACCAGACTTTGTTGCGTTATCCATTCACGGCATGAGGGCAACACAATGCAACAGCGTCAATTAGGCTCCAACGGGCCGGTCGTCTCCGCTCTGGGATTAGGCTGCATGGGCATGAGCGACTTCTATTCCACCGGCGCCGACGAACAGGAAGCCATCGCCACCCTGCATCGGGCGCTGGAGCTGGGCGTCACCCTGCTGGATACCGCCGACATGTACGGCCCGCACACCAACGAACGGCTGGTGGGCAAGGCGATCAAGGGCAAACGGCGGCAGGTGTTTCTGGCGACCAAGTTCGGCATCCTGCGCGATCCCGCCGATCCTTCCGCCCGCGGCGTCAGCAGTCGGCCGGAATATATCCGCCGTTCGGTGGAGGGCAGCCTGCAGCGGCTGGGGGTGGATGAAATCGACCTCTATTATCAGCACCGGGTCGACCCGCAGGTGCCGATTGAAGACGTGGTGGGCACCATGGCGGATCTGATCCGCGAAGGGAAGATCCGCCATATCGGGCTGAGCGAAGCCTCGGTCGCCACGCTGGAACGGGCGCACAAGGTGCATCCGATCACCGCGCTGCAGACCGAATATTCGCTGTGGACCCGTGACGCCGAACAGGGCGTTTTGGCGGCCTGCGAACGGCTGGGGATCGGCTTCGTGCCCTACAGCCCGCTGGGGCGCGGCTTCCTGACCGGCGCCATCCAACGGCCGGAGGATCTGGCCGCCGACGATTTCCGCCGCGGCAACCCGCGTTTCCAGGGCGAAAACTTCGCCCGCAACCTGGCGCTGGTGGAAAAGGTGGCGGAGCTGGCGGCGCAGAAGGGCGTCAAGCCTTCGCAGCTGGCGCTGGCCTGGGTGCTGGCGCAGGGCGAACACATCGTGCCGATACCGGGCACCAAGCGCCGCCGCTATCTGGAGGAGAACGTCGCCGCGGCGGCGCTGACGCTGAACGACGCCGAACTGGCGGCGATTGAAGCGGTATTCCCGCTGCAGGCGGCGGCCGGCGAACGTTACGGCGCGGAATCGATGACCTATATCAACGGTTGAAAAAAAGGCGCAGCCTGTGGCCGCGCCCTGTTTTCACCCGCGGACGGGGTTATTTCTTTTTCTTTTTCGGATCGCGCGGCGGGCGGCCGACGGTCGCCTGATACACCTTGAAGCGGCCGTTTTGCGCCAGCACTTCGTGGCTGCCGAAGGTGGCGTCCAGAATGTCCGGGTACGGCAGGAAGGCGTTGGCCACGATGCGCAGGCTGCCGCCGATCGGCAGGTGTTTCAGCGCCCCGCGGATCAGGGTCTCCGCCGCGGTCAGGCTGGTCTGCAGACCGTCATGGAACGGCGGGTTGGAGATGATCATGTCGAAACGGCCGGTAATGTCGGAGTAGACGTTGCTGACGATCACTTCGCCTTCAATGCCGTTGGCGGCCAGGGTGGCGCGGCTGGACTCCACCGCGGCGGCGTTGACGTCGCTCAGGGTCAGCTTCACCTTCGGCGACAGCCTGGACAGCACCGAAGCCATCACGCCGGCGCCGCAGCCGATATCCAGCACTTTGCCCTTCATGTGTTTTTCCAGGGTCGACAGCAGCAGCGAGCTGCCGACGTCCAACCCGTCGCGGCTGAACACGCCCGGCAGGGTTTTCACCGTCAGATCGTGCAGCTGATAACTTTCCCACCAGTCGTCCAGGCTGAATTCGGTCTGCGCATCCACGCGGCCGTGGTACAGGCCGCAGCGGCGCGCGCTGTCGATTTTGACCAACTGGACGTGCCCTTCCAGGGTGGGTTCGGCGCTGCGCACGCCGCTGCGGTTTTCACCGACCACGAACACCTCCGCGCCCACCGGCAGCAGCGCCAGAATGTTGCACAGCTGGAACTGCGCTTCCTGTTTGCTCTTCGGCCAGTAGTAGATCAGCGTATCGCACTCGGCAACGAAGGCGGCGTCTACCGTCAGGCCGAACTGCACATTGTCGCCCATCGCCCGGTTCAGTAACTGCCAGTGATGGTATTGCTGGGTATGGACACGCACATCCGCGGCCTCGAATTGGGCCGGCAGGGCATCCTGCAGGTCGCCGGCGAACAGAACGCGGCGTTCGATAAACTCATCACTGTGGCGCAGCATGACTTCACTGGCGGGGGTTAATGCAGACATCAGGTTTTGGCTCCTAGAAATTAGACCGGGGATTATAGAGCTTTGCGGCGATATGTTCGACGGGTTTATATCCAATGGCTTTGCCGATCCCGCCGTCGCCGGAAAGATGCAGGGGATGTTGGCGCGGGCTGCGCGGGTTTGTTAGCATAGCGCGGCGCATGGCAGGCATGGCGCACCACAACGGGTAGGGATCGGCATGGCATCAAAACGCGACTGGCTGTTACAACAACTGGGTATCACGCAGTGGACATTGCGCCGCCCGGGCGTGTTGCAGGGCGAAGTGGCGGTCAGCCTGCCGCCCGAGGTGCGGTTGCTGGTGGTGGCGCAGGCGCTGCCCGAGCCCAACGACCCGCTGTTTTGCGACGTGCTGCGCAGCCTGGGGCTGACGCCGGCGCAAACCTACGGCCTGACGCCGGAGCAGGTGGCGATGCTGCCTGAAGAAACCGAATGCAACAGTTGGCGGCTGGGCGTCGCGGAGCCGCTTGCGGTGGCCGGCGCGCAGCTACACAGCCCGGCGCTGGCCGAGCTTTCTCAAGATGCGGGGGCCAAACGCGCCCTCTGGCAGCAGATTTGTCATCATGAACAGTATTTCTACCCTGACAGCGGCCGACCTGGCCACGGCCTTCAAGATTGAACGGGCCAGCCATGCCTTTCCCTGGACGGAGGCCACCTTCGCCAGCAACCAGGGCGATCGCTACCTCAACCTGAAACTGAACGCCGACGGGCAGATGGCGGGCTTCGCCATCACGCAGATCGTGCTGGATGAAGCCACGCTGTTCAACATCGCCATTCATCCGGACTGGCAGCGCCGGGGCTTTGGCCGCACCTTGCTGAACGCGCTGATCGCGCAGCTGGAGAGCCGCGGCGTGGTGACGCTGTGGCTGGAAGTGCGCGCTTCCAACGGCGCGGCGATCGCGCTGTACGAAGATCTCGGCTTCAACGAAGTGACCCTGCGCCGCAATTACTACCCGAGCGCCAACGGCCGCGAAGACGCGATCGTGATGGCGCTGCCGCTGGCGTAGCCGCCGCGCTGCCTTTATCTTCCTCGCCGGGAAAACCATTGATTGTCACCGGTTGGCAAATCAGCGAAAATGCCCGGCTATTATCTTTTATTTACCGCTTTGCCTGGCGCCGCTACGGCGCGTTCTGATGATGTCGCAGGGCGGACTAACCGTAGAACCTGAAAACATGTCTCCTAGTGAATTTGCCCGCGAGGTCTCGAAAAGAAGAACCTTCGCCATCATCTCGCACCCCGATGCCGGTAAAACCACCATTACCGAAAAAGTGTTGCTGTTCGGACAGGCGATCCAGACCGCCGGTACGGTAAAAGGCCGTGGCTCAAGCCAGCACGCCAAATCCGACTGGATGGAAATGGAGAAGCAGCGCGGGATCTCGATCACCACCTCGGTGATGCAGTTCCCGTACCGCGACAGCCTGGTCAACCTGCTGGATACCCCGGGGCACGAAGACTTCTCCGAGGATACCTACCGCACCCTGACCGCCGTCGACTGCTGTCTGATGGTGATCGACGCCGCCAAGGGCGTTGAGGATCGTACCCGCAAGCTGATGGAAGTGACCCGTCTGCGCGACACGCCGATCCTGACCTTCATGAACAAGCTGGACCGCGATATCCGCGATCCGATGGAAGTGATGGACGAAGTCGAGCGCGAGCTGAAGATCGCCTGCTCGCCGATCACCTGGCCAATCGGCTGCGGCAAGCTGTTTAAAGGGGTTTATCATCTGTACAAGGATGAAACCTACCTGTATCAGACCGGTAAAGGCCACACCATCCAGGAAGTGCGCATCGTCAAAGGCCTGGACAACCCGGAGCTGGATGCCGCCGTGGGCGAAGATCTGGCGGCGCAGCTGCGCGAAGAGCTGGAGCTGGTGCAGGGCGCGTCGCACGAATTCGATCGGGAAGCCTTCCTGAGCGGCGATCTGACGCCGGTGTTCTTCGGCACCGCGCTGGGCAACTTCGGCGTGGATCACATGCTGGACGGCCTGGTGGCCTGGGCGCCTGCGCCGATGCCGCGTAAAACCGACACCCGTGAAGTGACCGCCTCTGAAGAGAAATTCACCGGCTTCGTGTTCAAGATCCAGGCCAATATGGATCCCAAGCACCGTGACCGCGTGGCCTTTATGCGCGTGGTGTCCGGCCGTTACGAAAAAGGCATGAAGCTGCGCCAGGTGCGCACCGGCAAAGACGTGGTGATTTCCGACGCGCTGACCTTTATGGCCGGCGACCGTTCGCACGTGGAAGAAGCTTACCCGGGCGACATCATCGGTCTGCACAACCACGGCACCATTCAGATCGGCGACACCTTCACCCAGGGCGAAGACATGAAGTTCACCGGCATTCCGAACTTTGCCCCTGAGCTGTTCCGCCGCATTCGCCTGCGCGATCCGCTGAAGCAAAAACAGCTGCTGAAAGGCCTGGTGCAGCTGTCTGAAGAGGGCGCGGTGCAGGTGTTCCGCCCGATCGCCAACAACGATCTGATCGTTGGCGCGGTCGGCGTGCTGCAGTTCGACGTGGTGGTGGCGCGACTGAAGAGCGAATACAACGTGGAAGCGCTGTATGAGTCGGTCAACGTGTCGACCGCGCGCTGGGTCGAGTGCAGCGACGTGAAAAAATTCGAAGAGTTCAAGCGCAAAAACGAGCTGAACCTGGCGTTGGACGGCGGGGACAATCTGTCCTACATCGCGCCGACCATGGTTAACCTCAACCTGACGCAGGATCGTTATCCGGAAGTGGTGTTCCGCAAAACGCGCGAACACTAAGGCTAGCGCGGGGCGCCTCAGGGCGCCCTGTTTTCATCCCGCTAATTAATTAACCCCTCTCACCTGTCTTCCCCTGTCTTGCCGTCGCCTGGCGGCGCCCGGCATCGGCTGCAATTTTCGCCCTATGGTCTATATTTAACAGGGTACGTCGCGCAGACTAAGATTAAATCACTGCTATTTTTTAATTACTCAGCAAGTTATTCGGTCGTGTTGTCAATCGGCGACAGATTGTTTCCTTTAAAATCAAAGAGATAACAAAATCACTGCGCAGAGGGGAAATGACTGTCGTCAATCGGCGACGGTTTTTAGCCTGAATAATGTGCGAATTTTATTTTTGTATTGATTTTTAAAGTTTTTTTTAGATTGGCACAGGCATTGCAATAGTCTTGGCGTGAACGTTTTATTGTATAGAAATCGTGAAGTGTTTACCGAATGGGCCGCGTTATGGCGGCTGCAGGAGCCCAGCCTGTTTGGGCTTCACAACAAAAGGAAGAGATCGATGAAAAATACTAAATTTGCACAATCGCTGATGGCTGTCGTTTTGGGTTCCGTTCTGGTGAGCGGCAGCGCGCTGGCTGAAGACGGCTTGCTCAACAAAGCATCAAGCGCCGCTGATAGTGCGGGTGCCAAAATCGATAGCTCCATGAAAAAAGTCGACGGCTACATGGATGACAGCGCAACAACGGCTAAAGTTAAAAGTGCCCTGGTCGATGATAACACCATCAAAAGCACCGACATTTCGGTGAAAACCGAACAAGGCGTGGTTACCCTGAGCGGTTTCGTCGGCAGCCAGGCGCAGGCCGAGCACGCGGTTGAAGTGGCCGGCAAAGTGGAAGGCGTCAAGTCCGTCAGCGACAAGCTGCACGTGAAAGACGAAGCCAAGCAGTCCGTGAAGGCGTATGCGGGCGATACCGCGACCACCAGCGAACTGAAAGCCAAACTGCTGGCCGATGACATCGTGCCTTCACGCAACGTGAAAGTGGAAACCACCGACGGCGTGGTGCAGCTTTCCGGCGAAGTGAAAACTCAGGCGCAGTCCGAGCGTGCGGAAAGCATCGCCAAAGCGATCGACGGCGTGAAAAGCGTGAAGAACGATCTGGCGGTGAAGCCTTAATATTGGCCGGTATGCGCAACGACAAGCACTAAATTCCGGGTCGGCCCTGCGCCGGCCCGGAATGCACCACCAAAAAAAGAACTGACCCGCAGCCCGTTGCCGCCCTGTGAAGGGCGCAGGTTGCGATGTGTTTTTTCACTATGGTAAGGAGAGGCTTATGTTTCGTTGGGGCATTATCTTTTTAGTTATCGCACTGATCGCGGCGGCATTGGGGTTCGGTACGCTGGCGGGGACCGCCGCCTGGGCCGCGAAAATCGTGTTCGTCGTGGGTATCATCCTGTTCCTGGTCAGCCTGTTTACCGGCCGCCGACGTCCTTAGCTTTCCTTCAAAGTGTAACAAAGCTTAATTCCTTTTCCCGCAGTAGGGAGGCAAGTCATGAACAGCGACATCATTCTCGGACGCTGGAAACAGCTGAAAGGCCAGGTATGGCAGGCATGGGCGGAGTGGTCCGGCAGTGATTGCGCCTGGCTGACCGGCAGCAATGACTTCCTCTCTGGCGTACTGCAAGAGGATTACGGAAGAGAGCAAGACGCGGTATCCTCGGAGAAAACGTCTCACTGAGGAAGCAGCGTTGGGATACAGAATACCCATCACGCTCGGCAATATAGAACCGCTGGCGTATAAACCTTACCGGCCCGGCAAGATGGCGCTGGTATGTGAAGGGGGCGGGCAGCGCGGGATATTTACCGCCGGCGTGCTGGACGAGTTCCAGCGAGCCCGCTTTAACCCCTTCGATCTGATGATCGGCACCTCCGCCGGCGCGCAAAATCTGTCGGCTTACGTCTGCGGGCAGATGGGCTATGCGCGGCGGGTGATCACCCGCTACACCACCTCGGCCCAATTCTTTAACCCGCTGCGCTTCGTGCGCGGCGGGCACCTGATCGATCTCGACTGGCTGGTCGACATTACCTCGCAGCAGCTGCCGCTGGCGATGGACGTGGCGGAAAAGCAGCTGATCGACGGGCGTGAATTCTTGATGTGCGCCTGCCGCAGCGACGACTTCGCACCGACCTACCTGCCGGCGCAGCGCGACAGCTGGCTGCCGGCCATCAAGGCTTCCAGCGCCATTCCCGGCTTTTACCGCCTCGGGGTGGAGCTGGACGGCGTCAGCTATCAGGACGGCGGCATCAGCGATGCGATCCCGGTCGAAGAGGCCTATCGCCGCGGCGCCGACACCATCGTGGTGATCCGCACCGTGCCCTCGCAGATGTACTATACGCCGCAGTGGATGAAGCGCATGGAGCACTGGCTGAGCGAGAGCAGCCTGCAGCAGATGGTGCGCATCCTGCAGCATCACGAGCAAAGCTACCACCGCATCCAGCAGTTTATCGAGAAGCCGCCGGGCAAGCTGCGCATCTTCGAAATATTCCCGCCGAAGCCGCTGGCCAGCAACGCGTTGGGCAGCCGGCTGACCTCGCTCAACCAGGATTACCACCTGGGGCGCCGCTGCGGCCGCTACTTCCTGGCGACCGTCGGCCACTGGCTGCTGGAGCAGGAAAAACTGGACGGCATGAAGGTGAAAAAGGCGCTGTCGCGTCGGCTGATCCAACCGGAAAATGTCAGGATGCCTTCGCCGATCGTCACCGATATCAACCTGCCGCACGATCTTGCCGCGCAGCCGGAAGCCAATCTGGCGGCGCCGAAAATCATCCTGCCGGGCGATCTGCCGCCGGGGGAAGGGGGCGCCCTGTGAACCGCGAGTTTACCGACACCCATTGCCATTTCGACTTCCCGCCGTTTAGCGGGCGGGAGGCCGAAAGCCTGGCGTTGGCCGCGCAGGCCGGGGTGCGGAAAATTATCGTGCCGACGGTCACCGCCGAGCGGTTTGCGCGGGTGCTGACGCTGGCGCAGGATCATCCGCCGCTGTTCGCCGCGCTGGGCCTGCACCCGCTGTATATCGCCCAGCATGGTGAACCGCAGCTGGAACAGCTGGCGGCGCTGCTGGCCAGCCGACCGCCCAAGCTGGTGGCGGTGGGGGAGATAGGCCTCGACCTGTATATGGAAAACCCGCAGTTCGAGCGCCAGTGGGGGCTGTTGCAGGCCCAGCTGAAGCTGGCGAAGCAGCATGACCTGCCGGTGATCCTGCATTCCCGCCGCACGCACGATCGGCTGGCGGCGTTGTTGCGCCAGGCGCAGCTGCCGCGCCGCGGCGTGGTGCACGGCTTCGCCGGCAGCCTGTCGCAGGCGCAGGCGTTCGTTCGTTTGGGCTATCGCATCGGCGTGGGCGGCACCATCAGCTACCCGCGGGCGCAGAAAACCCGCGGGGTGATGGCGCAGCTGCCGTTGAGCGCGCTGCTGCTGGAAACCGACGCGCCGGACATGCCGTTGGCCGGCTATCAGGGGCAGCCGAACCGCCCCGAACGCGCGGCGGAAGTGTTTCAGGTATTGTGCGGCCTGCGGCCCGAACCGGCCGACGAGATAGCCGACGCTTTGCAACGCAATGCCCAGGCGTTGTTCGATTTCCCCGTCTAAACCCCCTCATAATGTGATGCAGGTCACGTTATAAGATTTTCATTTGCTTCCTGTTGTATGCATTTGTGACATAAATCGGGGCGGGTGAGCGCTCGCTCAGTATAATCGCGCCCGTATAACGCCTTTCAGCAGACCTCTCGCAATGAGCAGGGATGCATTTCATTTTTCGCAACAGGGATACTTTTCATGCAACTCATCATGAGCCTGGTCGGCATGGCGGTGCTTATTGCCATCGCGGTGCTGTTATCCAGCAACCGGCGCGCCATCAACATGCGCACCGTGGTCTGGGCGTTCGTCATTCAGATCGCCATCGGCGCGCTGGTGCTGTATGTGCCGGTCGGCCGCAGCATGCTCGGCGGCATGTCGGCCGGGGTGGCCAACGTGATCGCCTACGGCAATCAGGGCATTTCGTTCATCTTCGGCGGGCTGGTCTCCGACAAAATGTTCGAGGTGTTCGGCGGCGGCGGCTTCGTCTTCGCGCTGCGCGTTCTGCCGGTGATCGTGTTCTTCTCCTCGCTGATCGCGGTGCTTTACTACCTGGGCATCATGCAGCTGGTGATCCGCGTCCTGGGCGGCGGCCTGCAGAAGCTGCTGGGCACGTCGCGCACCGAGTCGCTGTCGGCGACCGCCAATATCTTCGTCGGTCAAACCGAAGCGCCGCTGGTGGTTCGCCCGTATATCGCCACCATGACCCAGTCCGAGCTGTTTGCCGTCATGTGCGGCGGCCTGGCTTCGGTGGCCGGTTCGGTGCTGGCGGGCTATGCCCAGATGGGGGTGCCGCTGGAGTACCTGATCGCCGCTTCGTTCATGGCCGCGCCGGGCGGGCTGCTGTTCGCCAAGCTGATGGTGCCGGAAACCGAAAAGACCCATGACAAAGACGATGCGATGAAGCTGATCGCCGAAGAGGACCGCCCGGCCAACGTGATCGACGCGGCGGCTTCCGGCGCGGCTTCCGGCATGCAGCTGGCGCTGAACGTCGGCGCGATGCTGCTGGCGTTCATCGCCCTGATCGCCCTGCTGAACGGCATTCTCGGCGGCATCGGCGGCTGGTTCGACTACCCGCAGCTGTCGCTTGAGCTGTTGCTCGGCTGGCTGTTCTCACCGATCGCTTTCCTGATCGGCGTGCCCTGGAGCGAAGCGATGACCGCCGGCTCGTTTATCGGCCAGAAAATTATCGTCAACGAATTCGTCGCCTACATGAACTTCGGCGCCTATCTGCGCCCTGACGAGGTGGTGGCGGCCGAGGGGCTGCAGGTGCTGTCTGCCCATACCAAGGCGATCATCTCCTTCGCGCTGTGCGGCTTCGCCAACCTGTCGTCGGTGGCCATTTTGCTGGGCGGCCTGGGCAGCATGGCGCCCAGCCGTCGCCACGACATCGCGCGCTTCGGCCTGAAAGCGGTGGTGGCCGGCACGCTCTCCAACCTGATGAGCGCCACTATCGCCGGGTTCTTTTTGGCGCTGTAAGCTAAACTCTCAAAAACGCGGGCGTGCGCTGCGCGCCCGTGATCTTCAGCGGTTTCTTTAGCGAATTTGTGAACGATATCGCGTTATTTTGTGATGCTCTTCACATATAATTCCATCCTGTTACAGTGCTATTTCATATGGTGTGACGCCTAACGCGAATTGCCCCGGGCGATCCGGTTAAAATAGCTATTACTGGCCAGCCGCATCGCGGGTGGCTCTGTGCGGTGAGAAGGATCTCAGTTGCCGCCGCGGGAATCCGTTCCCCAGCGCTATCTTCATGGAACCAAGTCCGCTCGCCAACATCCAGGTTCTCAGTTGGAGAGTTTTATGACCGAACTAACCGCAGCAGCGCAACGTGCGCTGAATTTAATGGATTTAACCACGCTGAATGACGACGACACCGATGAGAAAGTGATCGCGCTCTGTCGTCAGGCCAACAGCCCGGCCGGCCACACCGCGGCCATCTGCATTTACCCGCGTTTTATCCCGGTGGCGCGCAAGGCGCTGCGCGAGCAGGGCACGCCGGACATCCGCATTGCGACCGTGACCAACTTCCCGCATGGCAACGACGATATCGACATCGCGCTGGCCGAAACCCGCGCGGCGATCGCCTACGGCGCGGATGAAGTGGACGTGGTGTTCCCCTACCGCGCGCTGATCGCCGGCAACGAGCAGGTGGGCTTCGAGCTGGTCAAGCAGTGCAAGCAAGCCTGCCAGGCGGCCAACGTGCTGCTGAAAGTGATCATCGAGACCGGCGAGCTGAAGCGGGCCGATTTGATCCGCAAAGCGTCCGAAATCGCCATCAACGCCGGCGCCGATTTTATCAAGACCTCCACCGGCAAGGTGCCGGTCAACGCCACGCTGGAAAGCGCCGAGCTGATGATGTCGGCGATCCGCGATCTGGGCGTGGCGGAAACGGTCGGCTTCAAGCCGGCCGGCGGCGTGCGCAGCGCGGAGGACGCGCTGCACTATCTGCAACTTGCCGATCGTATTCTGGGTGAAGGCTGGGCCGATGCGCGGCATTTCCGCTTCGGCGCGTCCAGCCTGTTGGCCAGCCTGCTGACCACCCTGGGCCACCGCGCTCAGGCCGGCGGCGGCGGCTACTGATCGATTCCGATGGCCGGGCGCCGCGTGGCGCCTGCCTTCATCCGACTCTAGGTTACACAGGGGGATGCCTTGTTCCTGGCACAAGAAATAATTCGTAAAAAACGCGACGGCCAGCCGTTGAGCGAAGCCGAGATCCGTTTTTTCATCAACGGCATCCGCGATAACGCGGTGTCCGAAGGGCAGATCGCCGCGCTGGCGATGACCATTTATTTCCACGACATGACCATGCCGGAGCGCGTGGCGCTCACCATGGCGATGCGCGACTCCGGCACCGTGCTGGACTGGAAGAGCCTGTCGCTGAACGGCCCGATCGTCGATAAACACTCGACCGGCGGCGTGGGCGACGTCACTTCGCTGATGCTCGGCCCGATGGTGGCGGCCTGCGGCGGTTATGTGCCGATGATCTCCGGCCGCGGCCTGGGCCATACCGGCGGCACGCTGGACAAGCTGGAGGCGATCCCGGGCTTCAACATCTTCCCGGACGACAACGCCTTCCGCAAAATCATTCAGGACGTGGGCGTGGCGATCATCGGCCAGACCAGCTCGCTGGCGCCGGCGGACAAGCGCTTCTACGCCACCCGCGACATTACCGCCACCGTGGATTCCATTCCGCTGATCACCGCCTCTATTCTGGCGAAGAAGCTGGCGGAAGGCCTGGATGCGTTGGTGATGGACGTGAAGGTCGGCTCCGGCGCCTTTATGCCAACCTATGCGGCTTCGCAGGATCTGGCGCAGGCGATCGTTGGCGTGGCCAACGGCGCAGGCTGCAAAACCACCGCGCTGCTGACCGACATGAACCAGGTGCTGGCGTCCAGCGCCGGCAACGCGGTGGAGGTGCGCGAAGCGGTGCGTTTCCTGACCGGCGAATACCGCAACCCGCGCCTGCTGGAAGTGACCCTGGCGCTGTGTGTGGAGATGCTGCTGTCCGGCGGGCTGGCGAAAGACGACGCCGATGCGCGCGCCAAGCTGCAGACGGTGCTGGACAACGGCAAGGCGGCGGAGGTGTTTGGCCGCATGGTGGCGGCGCAGCAGGGCCCGGCGGATTTCGTCGAGCGTTACGACAGCTACCTGCCGGCGGCGACCCTCAGCAAGCCGGTTTACGCCGAGAAGCCGGGCATCATCAGCGCGATGGATACCCGGGCGCTGGGCATGGCGGTGGTGTCGCTGGGGGGCGGGCGCCGCCGCGCGACCGACAATATCGATTACAGCGTCGGCCTGACCGAGATGGCGCGCCTGGGCGACAACCTGGATACCCGGCAGCCGTTGGCGGTGATCCACGCCAACGACGAAGAGAGCTGGCAGCAGGCGGCCGAAGCGGTGCGCGGCGCCATGACGCTGAGCGACAACGCGCCCGAAGCGACGCCGGTAGTTTACAAACGAGTGTCGGAATAAGTATTACCTTTACCACATTTATAGCGGCAGCAAAACTCGCTGCCACTATACCCAATGGATTTCAAGATGCAGGTAGGCGGTAACTGAAGGAATCCCCAGTCACTTGGTGAACCAAGTGACTGGGGTGAGTGAAGGCAACCAACACCCCTGCGGCTTGAAAGACGACGGGTATACAGGAGAGCACAGATGAAACGTACATTTATTATGGTCTTGGACTCATTCGGCATCGGCGCCAGCGAAGACGCCGAGCGTTTTGGCGATCGGGGTTCCGACACCCTGGGCCACATTGCCGAGGTTTGCGCGCGCGGCGAAGCCAACGTTGGCCGTCAGGGCCCGTTGACGCTGCCTAACCTGAGCCGCCTGGGCCTGGGCAAGGCGGCGGAGGAGTCTACCGGCAAATTCCCGCAGGGGCTGGACCGCGACGCGGATATTATCGGCGCTTACGCCTACGCCAGCGAGCTCTCTTCCGGCAAGGACACCCCGTCGGGCCACTGGGAAATCGCCGGCGTGCCGGTGCTGTTCGACTGGGGCTACTTCAAGGACGAGCACAACAGCTTCCCGCAGGCGCTGCTGGACAAGCTGGTCGAGCGCGCCAAGCTGCCGGGCTACCTGGGCAACTGCCACTCTTCCGGCACGGTGATCCTCGATCAACTGGGCGAAGAGCACATGAAAACCGGCAAGCCGATTTTCTACACCTCCGCCGACTCGGTATTCCAGATCGCCTGCCATGAAGACACCTTTGGCCTGGAGCGTCTGTACGAACTCTGCGAAATCGCCCGTGAAGAGCTGACCGAAGGCGGCTACAACATCGGCCGCGTCATCGCGCGTCCGTTCGTCGGCGACAAGCCGGGCAACTTCCAGCGCACCGGCAACCGCCACGATCTGGCGGTAGAGCCGCCGGCGCCAACCGTGCTGAAAAAGCTGGTGGACGAGAAGGGCGGCGAAGTGGTGTCGATCGGTAAAATCGCCGACATCTACGCCAACGTCGGCATCACCAAGAAAGTGAAGGCCACCGGCATCGACGCGCTGTTCGACGCCACCCTGACTGAAATGGCGCAGGCCGGCGACAACACCATCGTGTTCACCAACTTCGTCGACTTCGACTCCTCCTACGGCCACCGCCGCGACGTGGCGGGCTATGCCGCCGCGCTGGAGCTGTTCGACCGCCGCCTGCCGGAGCTGCTGAAGCTGGTGAAAGACGAAGACATCATCATCTTCACCGCCGACCACGGCTGCGACCCGACCTGGCCTGGCACCGATCACACCCGCGAACACATCCCGGTGCTGGTCTACGGCCCGAAAGTGAAACCGGGCTCGCTGGGCCACCGTGACACCTTCGCCGACATCGGCCAGACCGTGGCCGGCTATTTCGGCGTGTCGCCGATGGACTACGGCAAGTCAATGCTGTAACACTTTGCTGGCGCCGGGCGGTTGCCCGGCGCATTTTTTTATTCATGACGACGATTTGAAGGAAGAGAATTATGGCTACGCCGCACATTAATGCTGAAATGGGTGATTTCGCTGACGTAGTACTGATGCCGGGCGATCCGCTGCGCGCAAAATACATCGCCGAAACCTTCCTGGAAGGCGCGGTGGAAGTGAACAGCGTGCGCGGCATGCTGGGTTTCACCGGCACCTACAAGGGCCGCCGCATCTCGGTAATGGGCCACGGCATGGGCATCCCGTCCTGCTCCATCTATGCGCGTGAGCTGATCGCCGAGTTCGGCGTGAAGAAGATCATCCGCGTGGGGTCCTGCGGCGCGGTGCGCGACGATATCAAACTGCGCGACGTGGTGATCGGCATGGGCGCCTGCACCGATTCCAAGGTGAACCGCCTGCGTTTCAAAGACCACGACTATGCGGCGATCGCCGACTTCGATATGGTGCGCAATGCGGTGGACGCCGCGGCGGCGCAGGGCATCCCGGCGCGCGTGGGCAACATCTTCTCCGCCGATCTGTTCTACACGCCGGATCCGGACATGTTCCAGGTGATGAAGAAGTACGGCATCCTGGGGGTGGAAATGGAAGCGGCCGGTATCTACGGCGTGGCGGCTGAGCTGTACGAAGAGTTCGGCTGTAAGGCGCTGACCATCTGCACCGTCTCCGACCACATTCTGCGCCACGAAGCGACCACCGCCGCGGAGCGCCAGACCACCTTCAACGAGATGATCGTTATCGCGCTGGAGTCGGTACTGCTGGGCGACAAAGCCTGATAATCAAACGGGCGCAGCTCGCTGCGCCCGCGTTTGGAACGCTCCCCATCCTCAGGTTTTTTTCACCTCTTCCTTCGGCGGTTCATCATCGTCGTCTTCCACCGTGTTGCCTTCTTCCAGCGGCGTATTGGCGGTCAGCAGGTAGGGCGACTGCTGCCAGCGGCTGCGGCGATGCTGCAGCAGGGTGCGCGCCAGAATAATGCCGATCGCCAGCGCCAGCAGGATCATCAGGCGCAGCAGGTTGGTGGTGTTGTCCACCTGCTTGGACTCGGTCGCCAGCACGTGGGTGTCCAGGGTGATGCGGATAAAGCCGATCGGGCCGTCTTTGCCCTGGATCGACTCAACCAGCTGATGATTGAAATAGCTGCCGGCGCGTTTGCCGTCGAGCGACAGGCGATCGCGTATACTTATCTGTTCACCGGCGTGGGAAACCAGGGTGCCGTCCAGCTGATAGACGCTGGCGTCCAAAATGCGGCTGTGATCGGTGAGCCGTTTCAGGATGGCGTCGACGCGCTGGTTGTCGACGTCGCTGTCGTCGTCCAGCAGCGGCGCCAGGCTGTAGGCGACCTGTTGGGTCAGCGTTTGCGCCAGCTCCTCCACCTGCTCGGATCGCGCCATTTGATGACTCAGGCTAAAATAGGAGGCGCCCTGCATCAGCAGCACCAGCAAAGCCAGGCAAATCAGGATAATAGCGGTGCGGTGCAGGCGAAATTTCAGTTTAGCGCGAGCCATGCAGGTTCCTTGGGCATCTTGGACACTTTATGTTGCCAGAACCAATGGCGATAGGATAGCTTGATGCGTCGTTTTATCGTGCAGCAGCAGGGTGCGCCCCATTATTCAGGAGTTAATGATGTCGAACAGTCTGACCTATTGCGATCTCCCGGCGGAGATCTCTCAATGGCCGGGTCTTCCCCTTTCGTTGAGCGGCGATGAAGTGATGCCGCTGGACTACCGGGCGGGCCATACCGGGTGGCTATTGTATGGCAAGGTACTGGACAAGACGCGCATCACTCAGTTCCAGCGCAAGCTGGGCGCGGCGATGGTGATCGTCACCGCCTGGGCCGTGGAGGATTATCAGGTGGTGCGTTTGGCGGGCACGCTGACGCCGCGCGCCAAGCAGCTGGCGGCGGAAAATGGGCTGGACGTGGCGCCGCTGGGCAAGATCCCGCACCTGCGCACGCCGGGCCTGCTGGTGATGGACATGGACTCGACCGCCATCGAGATCGAATGCATCGATGAGATAGCCAAGCTGGCGGGCGTCGGCGAACAGGTGGCGGAAGTCACCGAGCGCGCGATGCGCGGCGAGCTGGACTTTACCGCCAGCCTGCGCCAGCGCGTGGGCACGCTGAAAGGCGCCGACGCCAATATCCTCAGGCAGGTGCGCGACGCGCTGCCGCTGATGCCCGGGCTGACCAGCCTGGTGAGCAAGCTGCAGGCGATGGGCTGGCATGTGGCGATCGCCTCCGGCGGCTTCACCTACTACGCCGAATACCTGCGCGACCGGCTGAAGCTGGTGGCGGTGGCGGCCAACGAGCTGGAGATCCGCGACGGCAAGCTGACCGGCGAAGTGCTGGGCCCGGTGGTGGATGCGCAGTTCAAGGCCGATACGCTGGTGCGGCTGGCGGAAAAGCTGGGCATTGCGCCGCAGCAGACCGTGGCCATCGGCGACGGCGCCAACGATTTGAAAATGATGCAGGTGGCGGGGCTGGGCATCGCCTACCACGCCAAGCCGAAAGTGTATGAAAAGGCGCAGGTGTCGATTCGTCACGCCGACCTGATGGGCGTGCTGTGCGTATTGACCGGCAGCCTGAAACACGAAGTGCGATAACCCCGTCATTAGTTAGGGTATAAACCAAAGATTGAGGTAACACGTGGCAAAAGCGGCAAAACGGGCGTTTGTATGTAATGAGTGCGGCGCAGACTATCCGCGCTGGCAGGGCCAGTGCAGCGCTTGCCACGCCTGGAACAGCATTACGGAAGTGCGCCTGGCCGCTTCCCCCGCCGCCGCGCGCAACGAGCGCCTCAGCGGCTATGCCGGCGACGCCGGCATCAGCAAGGTGCAGAAACTGTCGGATATCAGCCTGGAAGCGCTGCCGCGCTTCACCACCGGCTTTCTCGAGTTCGACCGGGTGCTGGGCGGCGGCGTGGTGCCCGGCAGCGCCATTCTGATCGGCGGCAACCCCGGCGCCGGTAAAAGTACCCTGCTGCTGCAGGTGCTGTGCAAGCTCTCGGAACAGATGAAAACCCTGTACGTCACCGGCGAGGAGTCGCTGCAGCAGGTGGCGATGCGCGCCCACCGCCTGGGGCTGCCGACCGGCGGCCTGAACATGCTGTCGGAAACCAGCATCGAGCAGATCTGCCTGATCGCCGAGCAGGAGCAGCCGAAGCTGATGGTGATCGACTCGATCCAGGTGATGCACATGGCCGATATCCAGTCTTCGCCGGGCAGCGTGGCGCAGGTGCGCGAAACCGCCGCCTACCTGACGCGCTTCGCCAAAACGCGCGGCGTGGCGATCGTGATGGTCGGCCACGTCACCAAAGACGGCTCGCTGGCCGGGCCGAAGGTGCTGGAGCACTGCATCGACTGTTCGGTGCTGCTGGACGGCGACGCCGACTCCCGTTTCCGCACCCTGCGCAGCCACAAGAACCGCTTTGGCGCGGTCAATGAGCTGGGGGTATTCGCCATGACCGAACAGGGCCTGCGCGAGGTCAGCAACCCCTCGGCGATTTTCCTCAGCCGCGGCGACGAGGTGACCTCCGGCAGTTCGGTGATGGTGGTGTGGGAAGGCACCCGGCCGCTGCTGGTGGAGATCCAGGCGTTGGTGGATCACTCGATGATGTCCAACCCGCGCCGGGTGGCGGTCGGTCTGGAGCAGAACCGACTGGCGATCCTGCTGGCGGTGCTGCATCGCCACGGCGGCCTGCAGATGTCCGATCAGGACGTGTTCGTCAACGTGGTCGGCGGGGTGAAGGTCAGCGAGACCAGCGCCGATCTGGCGCTGCTGATGTCGCTGGTGTCCAGCCTGCGCGATCGGCCGTTGCCGAACGATCTGGTGGTGTTCGGCGAAGTGGGCCTGGCGGGGGAAATCCGCCCGGTGCCGAGCGGCCAGGAGCGCATTTCCGAAGCGGCCAAGCACGGCTTCAAGCGCGCCATCGTGCCGCACGGCAATATGCCGAAGAAGCCGCCGGCCAATATGCAGGTGTTCGGGGTGAAGAAGCTGGCGGATGCGCTGGACGTACTGGAAGAGTTCTATTAACCGCCATTTGATGCGCGGAATATGCTATTGTGTTTAGCATATTAAACGGAGGTGGCAATGCGGCAATTTGATTACCTGAAGGCGTCGATTAAGCAGAAGGGCTGTACTCTGCAGCAGGTGGCGGATGCCAGCGGCATGACCAAGGGCTATCTCAGCCAGCTGTTGAACGACAAAATCAAAAGCCCGAGCGCCCAGAAGCTGGAAGCGCTGCACCGTTTTCTCGGGCTGGAATTCCCGCGTCGCGAGAAAAAAGTCGGGGTAGTGTTTGGTAAATTTTACCCGCTGCACACCGGCCACATTTACCTGATCCAGCGCGCCTGCAGCCAGGTGGACGAACTGCACGTGATGCTGTGCCACGACGAGCCGCGCGATCGCGCGCTGTTTGAAAACAGCTCCATGTCGCAGCAGCCGACGGTCAGCGATCGTCTGCGCTGGCTGCTGCAAACCTTCAAGTACCAGAAAAACATCCATATCCATTCGTTCGACGAACAGGGGATCGAACCCTATCCGCACGGTTGGAACGTATGGAGCGACGGCATGAAGGCCTTTATGGAGCAGAAGGGCATAGTGCCGAGCTTTATCTACTCCAGCGAAGCGCAGGACGCCCCGCGTTATCGCGAACATCTGGGTATCGAAACCATACTCATCGATCCCGAGCGCTCGTTCATGAACATCAGCGGCGGCCAGATCCGCCAGGATCCGTTCCGCTACTGGGATTACATCCCCACCGAGGTCAAGCCGTTCTTTGTGCGCACCGTAGCGATCCTCGGCGGTGAATCGAGCGGCAAATCGACCCTGGTCAACAAGCTGGCGAACATATTCAACACCACCAGCGCCTGGGAATACGGCCGCGACTATGTGTTTTCGCACCTTGGCGGCGATGAGATGGCGTTGCAGTATTCCGACTACGACAAGATAGCGCTCGGTCAGGCGCAGTACGTCGACTTTGCGGTGAAGTACGCCAACAAGGTGGCGTTTATCGATACCGATTTCGTCACCACCCAGGCGTTCTGTAAAAAGTATGAGGGGCGTGAGCATCCGTTCGTGCAGGCGCTGATCGACGAATACCGTTTCGATCTGGTGATCCTGCTGGAAAACAACACCCCCTGGGTGGCGGACGGCCTGCGCAGCCTCGGCGCGCCGACCGATCGCAAGGCGTTCCAGCACCTGCTGGAAGAGATGCTGCGCGCCAACAACATCGAGTATGCGCACGTCGAGTCCAGCGATTACGAAGAGCGTTTCCTGCGCTGCGTTGAGCTGGTGAAGCAGCTGCTGGCGGCGGACGCCAGCCGGCTGGTCGGCGCGCTGCCGCTCTGAGCCGCCGGGGCTTCATCCCGTCAGTAAGCAATCACCAGTTTGCCCTGCATATGCCCGTCGAGCAGCTTCTGGTGCGCGGCGGTCAGCGTATCGACCGTCAGCCCGTGCAGGGTTTCGCTCAGCGTGGTGCTCAGCTTCCCTTCGTCCAGCAACGCTGCCACCTGCTGCAGGATCTTGCCCTGCTGCGCGATGTCCGGCGTGGTGAACATGCTGCGGGTAAACATCAATTCCCAGTGCAGCGCGGCGCTTTTCAGCTTCAGCGCGCTTTGATCCAGCGGCTGCGCGTTTTCGACGATGGTGCAGATGTGGCCCAGAGGGGCGATCAGCTCGGAAATGGCTTTCCAGTGGCCGTCGGTGTCGTTCAGGCACAGAATGTAATCCACCTGCTCAATGCCCTGCTGCGCCAGATTGCCTTTCAGATCGCGATAGTCCACCACCCGATCGGCGCCGCGTTCGCGGCACCAGGCGGCGGATCCCGGACGTGAGGCGGTGGCGATCACGTTCACCTTGCTGCGCAGCGCGGCGAACGGGATGGCCAGCGAACCGACGCCGCCGGCGCCGCCGATGATCAACAGGGTCTGATCTTCCGTCGCATCCTGGATATGCAGGTGCTCGAACAGCGCTTCCCAGGCGGTGAGGGCGGTCAGCGGCATCGCGGCGGCCTCGGCCCAGTTCAGGCTGCGCGGCTTGAGTGCGGCGATGCGCGAGTCGATCAGCTGGTGGCTGCTGTTGCTGCCCGGGCGGGTGATGTCGCCGGCGTACCAGACCTCATCGCCCGGTTCGAAGCCGCTGACGCTGCTGCCCACCTCGACCACCACGCCGCTGGCGTCCCAACCGAGGATGCGCGGCTGCTGCAGGCCGCTCTTTTGCAGGCCGGCGTGCACCTTGGTATCCACCGGGTTGACCGATACCGCTTTCACCTCCACCAGCAGATCGAACTGGCCGGGAACCGGGCGCTCCGGCGTGATTTCAATGAATCCGGCGGGGTTTTTCGGGTCTACGGCTATGGCTTTAATCGACATGACTATGCTCCTTTCGAATGTATAACTCAGTGTAGCCCCTCGGGAGTAGGGTGATAAGATGGACAATAACTAACGAAGCGTTCGTTTGAGGTGAACAATGAGGTTTAAGCAGCTGCAGGATATGGCGCTGTTCGCGCTGGTGGCCGAGTGCGGCAGCTTCACCGCCGCCGCCCGGCGCGCCGGGTTGCCGAAGTCCAGCGTCAGCCAGCGCGTCAGCCAGCTGGAGCAGGCGCTGGGCCTGAGATTGCTCAACCGCACCACCCGCCAGCTGAATCTGACCTTCGCCGGCGAGCGCTATCTGGAGCACTGTCAGGAGATGATGTCCGCCGCCGAGCGGGCCGATCTGGCCCTGCAGCGGCTGCGCGACAACCCGAGCGGCCGGCTGCGCATTTCGACCCCCGCCGGGCTGGGGGCAACGCTGCTGGCGCGGCTGGCGGCGGATTTTCAGCGCCAGTATCCGGACGTCTCGCTGGAGGTGTCGGTGTCCGACGCCATGGTGGATCTGGTGCAGGAGGGGTTCGACGCCGCGTTGCGCACCGGCAAGCCGCAGGATTCTTCGTTGATCGGCCGTCGGTTGGGCCATGCGCCGCGCTACCTGCTGGCGGCGCCGGCCTACCTGGCGCAGCACCCGCCGATCCTGCATCCGCAGCAGCTGCAACAGCATCGCTGCATCGCCCACCGCGCCTGGACGGCCTGGAGCCTGCGCCGCGGTGATGAATTCTACCGCTGGCAGCTGCCGATGGGGCATACCACCGACAACCTGCTGTATGCGCGCGAGTGCGCCATTTCCGGCGCCGGCATTACGCTGCTGCCGGCGTTTCTCAGCCGCGAGGTGGTGGCGCAAAAGCAGCTGGCGGAGGTGTTGCCGGAGTGGCGGGCGGAGGGCAATGAGCTGTACCTGGTGTACCCGAGCCGCAAGCTGAACTCGCCGGCGCTGGCCTGTTTTATCGACGTGGTGCTGCAGCATCCGGTGTTCGACGACTATGCCCGGGAGCTGGCGCGGGAATAAAAAAAGGCGCCGCATGCGGCGCCTTCCGGCTTACTTGGCGATCTTCTTGTACTTGATGCGGTGCGGTTCGAGCGCCTCCGCGCCCAGAGTGCGCTTCTTGTACTCTTCGTATTCGGTGAAGTTGCCTTCGAAGAACTCTACGTTGCCTTCATCCTGGTAATCCAGAATGTGGGTGGCGATGCGGTCGAGGAACCAACGGTCGTGCGAGATCACCATGGCGCAGCCGGGGAATTCCAGCAGGGCGTTTTCCAGCGCGCGCAGGGTTTCGATATCCAGGTCGTTGGTCGGTTCGTCGAGCAGCAGCACGTTGCCGCCAACCTGCAGCAGCTTGGCCAGGTGCAGACGGCCACGTTCACCGCCGGACAGCTCGCCCACGCGTTTGCCCTGATCGACGCCCTTGAAGTTGAAGCGGCCGACGTAGGCGCGGCTTGGCATTTCGGTGTTGCCGATGCGCATGATGTCCTGACCGCCGGACACTTCTTCCCACACGGTTTTCGAATTATCCATGCTGTCGCGGAACTGATCGACCGAGGCCAGCTTGACGGTGTCGCCCAGCACGATGCTGCCGGAATCAGGCTGTTCCTGACCGGACATCATGCGGAACAGCGTGGATTTACCCGCGCCGTTCGGGCCGATGATGCCGACGATGGCGCCTTTCGGCACCGAGAAGGAGAGGTCGTCAATCAGCACGCGGTCGCCGTAAGACTTGCGCAGGTTGCTGACTTCGACCACTTTATCGCCCAGGCGCGCGCCAGGCGGAATAAAGAGTTCGTTGGTCTCGTTACGCTTCTGGTATTCGGTGCTGTTGAGCTCTTCAAAGCGCGCCAGACGGGCCTTGCCCTTGGACTGACGGCCTTTGGCGCCCTGACGCACCCACTCCAGCTCTTTCTCGATCGACTTGCGGCGAGCGGCTTCGGCGGAGGCTTCCTGCGCCAGACGCGCGTCTTTCTGCTCCAGCCAGGAAGAGTAGTTGCCTTCCCACGGGATGCCTTCGCCGCGGTCCAGCTCGAGGATCCAGCCGGCGACGTTGTCGAGGAAGTAACGGTCGTGGGTGATCGCCACCACGGTGCCTTCGAAGTCGTGCAGGAAGCGTTCCAGCCAGGCCACGGACTCGGCGTCCAGGTGGTTGGTCGGTTCGTCCAGCAGCAGCATGTCCGGTTTTTCCAGCAGCAGGCGGCACAGCGCCACGCGGCGGCGCTCACCGCCGGACAGGTTGGCTATCCTGGCGTCCCACTCCGGCAGGCGCAGCGCATCGGCGGCGCGCTCCAACTGGGCGTTCAGGTTGTGGCCGTCGTGGGCCTGGATGATCTCTTCCAGGCGGCCCTGCTCGGCGGCCAGCTTGTCGAAGTCGGCGCCTTCTTCCGCGTACAGCGCGTACACTTCATCCAGGCGTTTCAGCGCGCCGACCACTTCCGCCAGCGCTTCTTCTACCGACTCGCGCACGGTATGTTCCAGGTTGAGCTGCGGCTCCTGCGGCAGATAACCGATTTTAAGTCCGGGCTGCGGGCGCGCTTCCCCTTCGATATCGGTATCGATGCCGGCCATGATGCGCAGCAGGGTGGATTTACCGGCGCCGTTCAGGCCCAGCACGCCGATTTTGGCGCCGGGGAAGAAGCTCAGGGAGATGTTTTTCAGAATGTGACGCTTCGGCGGAACCACTTTGCCGACGCGATGCATGGTATAGACGTATTGAGCCACGTTGCTCTTAGCCTCTCTATATCAGTTTTTATAGGATGTCTGGCTGCGGAGTGTAGCCCGTTTCAAACGAGGATCCCAGCCGATAGCTCAGTATAACCCTTTATGCGCCTATCCAGACGCATAAAGGCGAGGCGTTATGGCGTGACGACGATCGCGACGCGGCGGTTTTCCGCGCGGCCGCTGGAGGTGCGGTTGTCGGCGACCGGATCGCGTTTGCCCATGCCGCGGGTTTCAATGTTGGAGCGCGGGATGCCGACGCTGGCCAGCAGATCGGCCACCGCATCGGCGCGGCGCAGGGAAAGCTGGTCGTTATAGCTGTCTTCACCGTAATTGTCGGTATGGCCGTCCAGGCGGAACTGGGTGATGCCGACGCTCAGCAGCGCGCGGCCCATCTTTTGCACCGCCTCGGTGCTCTCCGGGTTCAGCTTGCCGATATTGTTGCCGAACAGCACCTTGTCCGACATGCCGAATTCCCAGCCGTTATCCGTCAGCTTGAAGCCTTGAGACTGCAGCAGCGCAATCTGCTCGGCCGTCAGGCCCTGCGGTTTTCCCTGGCAGCCGGCCAGCGCCAGCAGGGCGATGAACATCATCGTCAACAGTGAAAAACGGCGTTTTAGTGTTTGCTGTATCATAATCAAATCCCTAGTTTAAATTTTATGGCTGGGGCTCTTATTTATGTATTGCCAGCCGCCAGCCTCCATTATAACGATGCTTGGCTTGGTACATCGCATCGTCGGCTTCGTGCAAAAGTCCCTGAGGCGTTACCGCGTGCTCAGGGTAAAGTGCAATGCCGATGCTCAGAGAGGTGATCACCGCCTCGTCGTTCGGCAAAATTACCGGTTGGGTCATGCAGTCGATGATGTTGTCAGCGATCTGCAACACATCTTCCGTACTGTGGACCGGCGCCAGCAGTACGGCGAACTCGTCGCCGCCCAAACGCGCGACCAGATCGCTATCGCGCAGCTGTGCGCGAATACGGCCGGCGATGGTGGTCAGCACCGCGTCGCCGGCGGCGTGGCCATAGCTGTCATTCACCTCCTTGAAGCGATCGCCGTCGATAAACAGCACCGCCAGTTTCTCGGGCGGTTCGATATCCCCCAGCGCGCGGCTCAGCCGCCCCTCGAAGAAGGCGCGGTTCGGCAGCCCGGTCAGGCTGTCGTGCGTCGCCCGGTGGGTCAGCGAATCATTTTCCTGTTTCAGATGGGCCTGCCAGGCTTCCAGCTCGTCGAGCAGGCCGTTGAAGTCGCCGCTCAGTTCGTGCAGTTCGGCGATCGGCGCCGACGGCACCCGCAGCCCGAAGGTGCGATCGCGGCGCACCGCGTGCGCCACCTTGGCGATATCGTCCAGCGAGCGGACGATGCCGACCAGCATCCGGCGGGACAGCACCAAGGCGCACAGGGTACTGAGCACCAGGCAGGCTATCATGCCCACCATGCCGCGCAGCAGGAAACGCAGCAGGCTGCCGCCGTGGCCGCTCAGCCACACCTTGCCGACCTGTTTGCCTTCGTGGGCGATCGGCAAGATCACCGGCTCCGGCAGCGCCCAGTGGGCGACGACCTGTTCCAGGCCGTGCAGCGGGCCGTCTTTGGGGTGGCGCCAGCTGGCCAGCACCTTGCCGCTGTTGTCCAGGATCCGCGCTTCCGACACCTCTTCGTTGGAGGCGATCAGCATCAGCGCCTCGCGGGCGGCGGTGCGGTCTTCGAACACCACCGCGGCTTCGACGGTGTAGCTGATGGAGCGGGCGATCAGGTGCAGGTTATGGTTGGCGTAGGCGCGCAGCGCAAACAGCGCCACCAGCGTCAGGAAAATGCCCGCGGTGCCCACGGCGATCAGCGCCAGGCCAAGATGCACCCGCTGCAGCACCCGGCCGAGCGTCGGGCGCGAATGGCCGGTGCGGTTTTTGCGCAACAGCCTCATAGCGGCGGCGCCTGCTTGCGCGCCAGCTGCAGCACGTTAGGGTGAACGCGCACCCCGCTGCGCGCCAGGGCGTCCAGGTTGACCTTGAAGCTGGCCTGGTCACCGTCAATCTGCAAGCAAAACGCGCTGCCGGCGGAGCATTCGATATCGTTCTCGCTGATGCTGAGAATAGAGTGGCCGGAAATGCGCTGCATAAAATTCTGTCTCTGTGCGGAAGTGATCTCTCCCAGATAAATCACGTCGCAACCGGCGCTCAGCAGCGGGCTGTCAAAGGGAACGCGGTCGACCTTGATCGGACGGGGGGCGCTCAGCAGAATCGGATCGAACAGGCCTTCGGCGTAGTGGGTCGATGCGGTGACGCACAGCCGGATGGGGTCAGGATTGCTGGTCCAACGCGCGTAGCTGATAATGCCCACCACCACGGTGGTTACCGCATGGGTGCGTTTTTGATAAGGATCGGCGGTGCCGGGGCGCGCCAGGCCGGGAAAAGCCAACAGCGCCAGCAGAACGAACAGCAGACGGCCGGAATTCAGACGTGCGCCAAGGAAAGCCCGCCATGGGCCTTTTGCGCAACTCGCCAATATCGCGGCATTTTTCGCCATCTTCATCTGCCATTCCCGCCTGGGTTCGTCGCCCGCGGGCGGAAACCTGACAATGAGAAATCTGGCCCGGCCGAAGGGATAATCGTCTTGCTGAAAGCTGTGATCCGCACTGTCTAATGAACGCTGTCTCACCCGTAATTGGCGCGGATTGTATTATAAGATGCCTCGGTTGCGCGCTTTATGTGCCGTTTTCTCGGATTTATCTTACTTCTTTTTAACAGTATAAAAATGCCTTGCGGGGTTTGCCACCGCTTTTCCGAAAAGTTGCCGCGTTTGGCTGGCCGGCAGGCGATGAGGTGCGTTTTTAGCTAATTTGGTGGCGAATGATTTGAGGTTATTTCACGGAAATTACCGGGCGGGCCGTCATTAACCTCAACGAGGATATCGGCGGCGAACGGCGCGCTGATTTGTCAGCCAAGGTAAACGTTTTTTACCTGGCGCCCGTCGTGACGATACACTTCTTCTTCTACAGTATTGAATGGATAAGCGATTGCGCTGTCTATGGTAGATACCAGCGTCCGGGCTAGCGGCCCGGCCTTTTTTGCCTGGTGGCGTCCAAGCGCGGCCGGGCAGGCAACGTTGGGGAGCCTGCCTCATCCGCCGTTGGCCGCTGACGCGCGCGGCGACGGGGTGAACCGGCTCTCGACAGCATAACCAGCGAGGAAAGAGCGAGTATGGTCAAGGTAGACAAGCGGCGGCTGTTGGCGGTAGGGCTGTGCCTGACGGCGTTTTCCGGCGCGGCGCTGGCGGACTCTCTGGACGCCCAACGCCAGCGTTACCAGCAAATCAAACAGGCGTGGGACAGCAATCGGATGGACGTGGTGGCGCAGCTGATGCCGACGCTGCGCGATTACCCGCTTTACCCCTATTTGCAATACCGTGAACTGACGCAGGATCTCAGTCAGGCCGGGTTCTCCGAAGTGAACGACTTCATCAAGAAAAATCCGACGCTGCCGCCGGCCAGGTCGCTGACGCCGCGCTTCGTCAATGAGCTGGCGCGCCGTGAAGACTGGCGTACCCTGCTGGCGTTCAGCCCGCAGGCCCCGAAACCGGTGGCGGCCCGCTGCAATTATTACTACGCCAAGTGGGCCACCGGCGATCGGCAGGCGGCCTGGAACGGTGCCGACGACCTGTGGATGAGCGGCAAAACGCTGCCGGGCGCCTGCGACAAACTGTTTAACGTGTGGCGCGGCGCGGGCAAGCAAACGCCGCTGAGCACGCTGGAGCGCATGAAGCTGGCGCTGAAAGAGGGCAACAGCGCGTTGGTCAACAGCCTGTACCGCCAGCTGCCGTCCGAGTACCAAACCATGGGCGATGCGCTGGTGCGCCTGCAGAACGATCCGACCACGGTGGAAGCCTTCGCCCGCAGCGTGGGGCCGACCGACTTTACCCGCGCCGCTACCGGCATTGCGTTCGAGCGCCTGGCGCGGCAGGACGCCGAGAATGCCCGGGCGATGATCCCGACCATCGCCCGCCTGCAGAAGATGAGCGACAGCGAACGTCTGGGGCTGGAAGAAGCGGTGGCCTGGCGCCTGATGGGCAACGACGCTACCTATGAACAGACCCAGTGGCGCGATCGGGTTATTTTGCGCAGCCAGTCGCCGGCGTTGCTGGAGCGGCGGGTGCGCATGGCCCTGGGCAACGGCGATCGTCAGGGCGTGGCCACCTGGCTGGCGCGCCTGCCGACGGAGTCGCGCAATAAGGATGAATGGCGCTACTGGCGCGCCAGCATGCTGCTGGACGACGGCAAGCGCAGCGAGGGTGAAGAGATCCTGCGCAACCTGATGACCGAACGCGGCTTCTACCCGATGGTGGCGGCGCAAAGGCTGAACGCCACTTATCCGGTGATGGTGGCGGTAGCGGCCAAGCCGCGCGCCTCGCTGGTGGACGGGCCGGAAATCGCCCGGGTGCGCGAGCTGATGTACTGGAATATGGATAATCTGGCGCGCAGCGAGTGGAGTTCGTTCGTCGTCAGCCGCAGCCGCCCTGAACAAGAAGCGCTGGCCCGCTACGCCTTCGAGCAGAAATGGGCCGATCTCAGCGTGCAGGCCACCATCGTCGGCAAGCTGTGGGACCATCTCGAAGAACGCTTCCCGGTCGCCTGGCCGCAGGAGTTCCGGCGCGCGACCGACGACAAGGGGATCACCCCGAGCTATGCGATGGCGATCGCCCGTCAGGAGAGCGCCTGGAACCCGAAGGCGCAGTCGCCGGTGGGCGCCACCGGCCTGATGCAGGTGATGCCGCGCACTGCGCAGCATACGGTGCAGATGTTCAATATTCCGGGGTACAGCGGCCCGAGCCAGCTGTTCGATCCGCAGACCAACATCACCATCGGCACCCGCTACCTGGAATACGTCTATCAGCAGTTCGGCCGCAACCGCATTTTGTCGACGGCGGCCTATAACGCCGGCCCGTCGCGGGTGAATACCTGGCTGGGCAACAGTGCGGGGCGCATCGACCCGGTGGCGTTCGTCGAGAGCATTCCGTTCTCGGAAACCCGCGGCTACGTCAAGAACGTGCTGGCTTACGACGCATTTTACCGCTACCTGACGCACCGGCCGGCCAAGGTGCTGACCGACGCCGAGTGGCAGCGGCGTTATTGATTTTTGTCGCCCTATGGTATGCTGCTGTACTAGTTAAATAGTATGGTGGCTGCCATGACGCAATTATCGCTAAACGACCCCGCTCTTTCAGAACAAGGCAATGAGGATTGGCTGCGCTTCGTCGCGCTGCTGCAGAATTCGTTCGCGCAGGAGCTGCACCAGCCGCTGATGCAGCTGCTGCTGACGCCGGACGAGCGCACTGCGCTCGGCACCCGGGTGCGGATTATTCAGGAGTTGATGCGCGGCGAAATGAGCCAGCGCGAGCTGAAGAACGAACTGGGGGCGGGAATAGCCACCATCACCCGCGGTTCGAACAGCCTGAAGGCGGCCTCGCCGGCGTTGAAACAGTGGCTGGAGCAACAGCTGCTGGGCGATGCGCAGTAACGCGCGTTACTGCTGGTGCTGCTGGTAGATGGCGTTGTGGAACGGCACCAGCGCCAGCAGCAGGGCCTGGTGGTAGACGCTGGTGCGGCTCAGCCGCCCGTCGGTAAAGACGCCAATCGCGCCGCCCTGGCGTTTCACTTCGGCGTTGCCGGTGATGTTCGCCATTTCGCTGCCCAGCTCGCGGCCGGCGCGGATACCCTGTAAAATGGCCTCGGGCAGCATCAGGCTGGCTGAACGCGATTCACCGCGGGTAAGCGGGTTTTCTATCGTCATCCAGGCAAAGGTCATGTTCTCTTCAATTCCGGCCTCTACGCCGACCCAGAAATCGGCTTCCGGCCGCACCTGACGCGCTTCCATCACCCGCTGGCGCGCGCCGGTGCGGGTTTCGTGGTTGCCTATCGGCTGCAGCGAAACGCCGCTGGCGACGTCGACGGATTCAATGCGGCATTGGTTCGCGCCAAAGGCGTCGTCAAAAGCCAATTGAATAGCCTTGATCTTTGCCGGGTTGGTAGTTGCAGCGACAACATGGTACATAACGGGTTTGATATCCTTCTATCCGATACGCCGGGCGAGTGCGCAAGCGACCGCCGGGCGGAGACAAACTCAAGTTTCACGCAGTATAACGGAAAACAAAAATGTTACAGGTATACCTCGTTCGCCATGGCGAAACGGAATGGAATGCGGCTCGCCGCATCCAGGGCCAGTCTGACAGCCCGTTAACCGCCAAGGGTGAACACCAGGCCCATCTGGTGGCCGGGCGCGTCAGCAAAGAGGGCATCACGCACGTTATCACCAGCGATCTGGGGCGTACCCGCCGCACCGCGCAAATCATCGCAGACGCCTGCGGCTGCGAGGTGATTGACGATTCACGTTTGCGTGAGTTGCATATGGGGGTTCTGGAGGAACGCCTGATCGACAGCCTGACGCCGCAGGAAGAACAGTGGCGCAAACAGATGGTCGATGGTACTCCTGACGGCCGTATCCCTCAAGGTGAATCCATGGAAGAGCTGGGCGAGCGGATGCGCGCCGCGCTGGAAAGCTGCCTGATGCTGCCGGAAGGCAGCAAACCGCTGATCGTCAGCCATGGCATTGCGCTGGGGTGCTTGATCAGTACGGTGTTGGGGCTGCCGGCCTATGCGGAACGCCGCCTGCGTTTGCGCAACTGTTCGCTGTCGCGCGTCGATCACCAGCAAAGCCCGTGGCTGGCTTCCGGCTGGATCGTCGAAACCGCGGGCGATGTCACGCATCTGGACATGCCCGCGCTGGACGAACTGCAGCGTTAACGCCGGATCGGGATCAGGTAGTCGCAGCTGATCTCGGTGGGCGGCTGGGGTGGCCGCCGGTCACCCTTCGGATAGAAGCGCTCGATATCGTGCCCTTTGCGGCGCGTCAGCTTGAGCGCCGGCAGGCAGGTGCCGTAGACCATCAGGATAAAGTCCTGCAGGCCTGAAGTGGGCCCCTCGTAGCTGAACATGGCGTACTCGCCGCCCTGCAGCACCAGCGGTTGGCCCTCCTGCACCTTTTCCGGCACGTGATGCGGCTCCAGCGCCGTGGTGTACAACACTTCCTGTTCGTCGTCCTTTTCCTGGCTCGGGTGCGAATGGTGCAACCCGTACAGCACCGGCGGCAGCGTGTCGACGTCGCCCAGATACTGGCGCCAGAACTGCGAGCGCAGCTCGGTGCGGAACGTGGAAATTTGCTCCAGCGTACAGGAGTAGCTCTGGGTCAGGCCAATCAGGTGCTGCTCCGGCAAGGTGACGAACTCCGGCTGCGGCAGGGTAAAGGCCCCCAGGCGGATGGGCGGGCAGATGCCGAATGAATTCCAGTCCTCGGCGCGGCGATAGAGCGCCGGCGTTTGCGCAAACTGTTTCTTGAATGCGCGAGTGAAGGTCTGTTGCGAGTCGAAGCGATACTGCAGGGCGATGTCCAGAATGGGCCGGCTGGTTAAACGCAGCGCCACGGCGGCTTTGGACAGCCTTCTGGCCCGGATGTAAGCACCGATGGCGTTACCGGTAATATCTTTGAACATCCTTTGCAGATGCCATTTGGAGTAGCCCGCTTTCGCCGCGACGTTGTCCAGCGACAAGGGTTGGTCCAAATGGCTTTCCAGCCAGCTAAGCAGATCACGAATGATACCGGCTTGATCCATAGATCTTCCTCGTAGAGCTTTAGGGTAGGAACCCGAACTGTTGATTCATCACGCTGGTGCTTGCGCTATCAGACCGATCCATGAGCCATTTTGCGTTGCACTCTTTGCCTCTTACTACGCGCACTGCGCAAGAGTTGGATTGGGGCACACCTGGGTGGGCGCAAAGAAATAACGACGCCGCATAATAGCAATTTTTTTCCTCCGAGACTCCCAAAGATTTTTTTCACGCTCTGTGCTAAAAGGGACGGTGCGGACCAGTAAAAGCCTGATTCTGTGAGCTGAAACATAAATAATTTTGATTACTGGGCCTGTTTTCATAGGCCAGTTTTTGTTGGAGTTAAGTGAATGAAAAAAGGATGGATATTTTTGTTTGGTTTAGTTTGCGCCACGGTAAACAGCGCGCAGGCGGAACAGGTAGGGTCGGTGGATACGGTATTCAAACTGTTTGGTCCAGACCACAAAATTGTGGTGGAAGCGTTCGACGATCCGGATGTTAAAAATGTAACTTGTTATATCAGCCGCGCCAAAACCGGCGGCATCAAAGGCGGGCTGGGGTTGGCGGAAGATACCGCCGATGCGGCGATTTCCTGCCAGCAGGTAGGGCCGATCGCGCTGAGCGACAAGATCAAGAACGGCAAGGCGGAAGGCACGGTGGTGTTCCAGAAGCGCACGTCGTTGGTGTTCAAGAAGCTGCAGGTGGTGCGCTTTTATGACGCCAAGCGCAACGCGCTGATCTACCTGAGCTACTCTGACCGGGTGGTCGACGGCTCGCCGAAGAATGCGTTGAGCGCGGTGCCGATCATCCCCTGGGGTGAGGCCAAATAAAAAAACGGGGTTCAGCATGCTGAACCCCGTTTCGTTTCGCCGCGGGAATTACTCTTCCAGTTCGCCGCAGAAACGGTAGCCTTCGCCGTGAATGGTGGCGATGATTTCCGGCGTGTCCGGGGTCGATTCGAAATGTTTGCGAATGCGACGGATGGTCACGTCAACGGTGCGGTCGTGCGGCTTCAGCTCACGGCCGGTCATTTTCTTCAGCAGTTCGCCGCGGGACTGGATCTTGCCCGGGTTTTCGCAGAAGTGCAGCATCGCGCGGAATTCGCTGCGCGGCAGCTTGTACTGTTCGCCCGCCGGGCTGATCAGCGAGCGGCTGTTGATGTCCAGCTCCCAACCGTTGAATTTGTAGCTTTCAACCAGGCGGCGTTCTTCGCCGACGCTGCCGAGGTTCATGGTGCGCGACAGCAGGTTGCGCGCGCGAATGGTCAATTCACGCGGGTTGAACGGCTTGGTGATGTAATCGTCGGCGCCGATTTCCAGGCCGAGAATTTTATCGACCTCGTTATCGCGGCCGGTCAGGAACATCAGCGCCACGCTGGCCTGTTCACGCAGTTCGCGCGCCAGCAGCAGGCCGTTTTTGCCTGGCAGATTGATGTCCATGATGACCAGATTGATATCATTTTCAGACAGGATATTGTGCATCTCTGCACCATCATTGGCTTCATGAACAATGTAGCCTTCCGCCTCGAAAATGCTCTTCAGGGTGTTACGAGTGACTAACTCGTCTTCGACAATCAGAATGTGCGGGGTCTGCATATTTGCTACCTAAAATTGCCAACAAAATAGAAAATAGGAAGTACAGAAGTCTTTGTTTTCTCAGAGGAGGGCAGAGATAGCGCCACGTTCCCTCTCAGCAAATGACTAAAGTACGTAAACTCGTTCTTGATGCACTTTCCATCTCATGTCAACAAGATCGCTAGCTTGGTGGGGATGCTATTCCCTACAACCCCAAAGGTGCCGAAACGGCGCATATCCTAACCCTATTAACAGCAATATAACAGCGCGTGCCGAATTCATCACCCAACAAAACTACGGTTTGTTGACATATATCAAATTCAATTGTAGCACGTTAACAGATTTGTGAAAAACACTTACAGGAATGCCAGCTTAAGTCACAGAAGCTCAAATTCTGTGAACGATTCAGCATCCTCGGGCCCAATAGGGTACAATTAGCCGCTTATTGATCGGCGTGTTGTTTTAACGCATTGATTAATAAGTACAGTAAAACATAAGCGATAATAATGTCTATTACGCACGGTTTATTCGGCCAATAACCTGTTTACTCTCGTTTGTAGCAATTAAGGCTTTCTTTGTTGCGCAATTGTAAATATAAGCGGGCCAGGTTGAACAGTCAAAACCGCGCCTCCTATTTTCGGTGGAGTATTGATGCAGCTTCATATTGTTTTGGTGGCTCCGGCCCGGCCGGAAAACGTCGGCGCCGCAGCGCGGGCGATGAAAACCATGGGCTTCACTTCGCTGCGCATCGTCGACAGCGAAGCGCACCTGCAGCCGGCGGCGCGCTGGGTGGCGCACGGCGCCGGTGAGATCCTCGACGGCGTGCAAACCTTCGCCACCCTGGAACAGGCGCTGGCGGACGTGGATTTTACCGTCGCCACCACCGCCCGCAGCCGTGCGCGCTTTCACTACTACTGCACGCCGCCGCAGCTGCTGGAACAGCTGACCGAACGCCGGGAGTGGGTGAATCAGGCCGCGCTGGTGTTCGGCCGTGAAGATTCCGGGCTGACCAACGAAGAGCTGGCGCTGGCGGATTTGCTGACCGGCGTGCCGATGCAGGCGGACTATCCCTCGCTGAACCTCGGCCAGGCGGTGATGGTGTACTGCTATCAGCTGGCCGAGCTGATGCAGATCGGCGCGCCGCAGGAGCCGTCGGCCAACGCCGGGCAGCTCAACGCGCTGCGTCAGCGCGCCGAGGGGCTGTTGAGCGCGCTGGGGGTGAGCGACGATCAAAAATTGCGCGATTGGCTGCACCAGCGGCTTGGCGCGTTGCAACAGCGGGATACGGCCATGCTGCACACTTTGCTGCATGACATCGAAAAAAAACTCACCAAGTGATACCCACACTCTCTGGCGGATATCCAGTGTGATCCACTGCAAAATCGCCGTCAGGTTGTTTTTTTGTTCTGTCATTTCGCTTTTCCACTGTCGCTTCGCTCAATCGGGCGGCTGAACAGGAAATAAGCGAAAATAAGAAATAATTTGACTTGGGATCGCGATTGCTTTAACCAATAGAGGGGACAGAGTATTTAATGAGACAGACAGAAAACATGCGAAACATCAGCCTGAACACCACAATTATTACCACCACCGATACCACAGGTAACGGGGCGGGCTGACGCGTACAGGAAACACAGAAAAAAGCCCGCACCTAACCAGTGCGGGCTTTTTTTTCGGCTTAAATTCGGGAGAGATCAGAAATGCGAGTGCTGAAATTTGGCGGAACCTCGGTAGCGAATGCGGAACGTTTTCTGCGCGTCGCCGACATCATGGAAAGTAATGCGCGTCAGGGACAGGTGGCCACGGTATTGTCCGCGCCCGCCAAGATCACCAACCACCTGGTGGCGATGATTGAAAAAACGGTGGCTGGACAAGACATTCTGCCGAATATGAGCGACGCCGAACGCATCTTCGCCGATCTGCTGAGCGGCCTGGCCCAGGCGCTGCCCGGCTTTGAATACGATCGCCTGAAGGCCGCCGTCGAGCAGGAATTCGCCCAGCTCAAGCAGGTGCTGCACGGCGTGGCGCTGCTGGGGCAGTGCCCGGACAGCGTCAACGCCGCGATCATCTGCCGCGGCGAGAAGCTCTCCATCGCCATCATGGAAGGCGTGTTCCTGGCCAAGGGTTTCCCGGTGACGGTGATCAATCCGGTGGAGAAACTGCTGGCGCAGGGCCACTACCTGGAGTCCACGGTGGACATCGCCGAATCCACGCTGCGCATCGCCGCTGCGGCGATCCCGGCCGATCACGTCGTGCTGATGGCCGGTTTCACCGCCGGCAACGATAAGGGCGAGCTGGTGGTGCTGGGCCGCAACGGCTCCGACTATTCCGCCGCGGTGCTGGCCGCCTGCCTGCGCGCCGACTGCTGCGAGATCTGGACCGACGTCGACGGCGTTTATACCTGCGATCCGCGCACCGTGCCGGACGCCAGGCTGTTGAAATCGATGTCGTACCGGGAGGCGATGGAGCTTTCCTACTTCGGCGCCAAAGTTCTTCACCCCCGCACCATCGCCCCCATCGCCCAGTTCCAAATCCCTTGCCTGATCAAAAACACCGCCAACCCGCAGGCCCCGGGCACGCTGATTGGCCGAGATAGCTCGGACGACGAGATGCCGGTGAAGGGCATCACCAACCTGAACAACATGGCGATGATCAACGTCTCCGGCCCGGGCATGAAGGGCATGATCGGCATGGCCGCCCGAGTGTTCGCCGTGATGTCGCGCGCCGGCATCTCGGTGGTGCTGATCACCCAGTCCTCTTCCGAATACAGCATCAGCTTCTGCGTGCCGCAGGGCGAGCTGCAGCGGGCGCGTCGCGCGCTGGAAGACGAGTTCTATCTGGAGCTGAAAGACGGGGTGCTGGAGCCGCTGGACGTCATGGAGCAGCTGGCGGTCATTTCGGTGGTCGGCGACGGCATGCGCACCCTGCGCGGCATCTCCGCCCGCTTCTTCTCCGCGCTGGCGCGCGCCAACATCAATATCGTCGCCATCGCCCAGGGGTCTTCCGAGCGTTCCATCTCGGTGGTGGTCAGCAATGATTCCGCCACCACCGGCGTGCGCGTTTGCCATCAGATGCTGTTCAACACCGACCAGGTGATCGAAGTGTTCGTCATTGGCGTCGGCGGCGTCGGCGGCGCGCTGATCGAGCAGATCTACCGCCAGCAGCCGTGGCTGAAGCAAAAGCATATCGACCTGCGGGTGTGCGGCATCGCCAACTCGCGCGCCATGCTGACCAACGTGCACGGCATCGCGCTGGACAGCTGGCGCGATGAGCTGGCCGGCGCGCAGGAGCCGTTCAACCTGGGCCGCCTGATCCGCCTGGTGAAGGAGTACCACCTGCTGAACCCGGTGATCGTCGACTGCACCTCCAGCCAGGCGGTGGCGGATCAGTACGCGGACTTCCTGAGCGACGGCTTCCACGTGGTGACGCCGAACAAGAAGGCCAACACCTCGTCGATGAACTATTATCAGCAACTGCGCACCGCGGCCGCCGGTTCACGCCGCAAGTTTTTGTATGACACCAACGTTGGCGCCGGCCTGCCGGTGATCGAAAACCTGCAAAACCTGCTGAACGCCGGCGACGAGCTGACGCGTTTCTCCGGCATCCTGTCCGGTTCGCTGTCTTTCATCTTCGGCAAGCTGGACGAGGGCATGTCGCTGTCGGCGGCCACCCGGCAGGCCAAGGCCAACGGCTACACCGAGCCGGACCCGCGCGACGACCTGTCCGGCATGGACGTGGCCCGCAAGCTGTTGATCCTGGCGCGCGAAGCCGGTTACAAGCTGGAGCTGGATGACATCGAGGTCGAATCGGTGCTGCCGCCGTCCTTCGACGCGTCCGGCGACGTGGAATCATTTATGGCGCGGCTGCCCGAGCTGGACAAGGCGTTTGCGCGCAACGTGGCCGACGCCGCCGAACAGGGCAAGGTGCTGCGCTACGTCGGGGTGATTGAAGAGGGGCGCTGCCAGGTACGCATTGATGCGGTAGACGGCAACGATCCGTTGTATAAAGTGAAGAACGGCGAGAACGCGCTGGCCTTCTACAGCCGCTATTATCAGCCGCTGCCGCTGGTGTTGCGCGGCTACGGCGCGGGTAACGATGTGACTGCGGCGGGGGTCTTCGCCGACCTGCTGCGCACACTGTCATGGAAGTTGGGAGTTTAATATGGTTAAGGTGTATGCACCGGCCTCGATTGGCAACGTCAGCGTCGGTTTCGACGTGCTGGGCGCGGCGGTATCGCCGATCGACGGCACTCTGCTGGGCGACTGCGTCAGCGTCGAAGCCGCCGACGCGTTCAGCCTGCAGAACGCCGGCCGCTTCGTCAGCAAGCTGCCGGACGATCCGAAAGAAAATATCGTGTATCAGTGCTGGGAGCGTTTCTGCCAGGAGATTGGCCGCGAAATTCCGGTGGCGATGCGGCTGGAGAAAAACATGCCTATCGGTTCCGGCCTGGGCTCCAGCGCCTGTTCGGTGGTCGCCGGCCTGATGGCGATGAACGAATTCTGCGACCGCCCGCTGGACAAGATGACGCTGCTCGGCCTGATGGGCGAGCTGGAAGGGCGCATTTCCGGCAGCGTGCATTACGACAACGTCGCCCCCTGCTATCTCGGCGGGCTGCAGCTGATGCTGGAAGAAGAAGGCTTCATCAGCCAGGAAGTGCCATGCTTTAACGACTGGCTGTGGGTGATGGCCTATCCGGGCATCAAGGTCTCCACCGCCGAGGCGCGCGCGATTTTACCCGCGCAGTACCGTCGTCAGGACTGCATCAGCCATGGCCGCTATCTGGCGGGCTTTATCCATGCCTGCCACACCCAGCAACCGCAGCTGGCCGCCAAGCTGATGCAGGATGTGATCGCCGAGCCGTATCGCACCCGCCTGCTGCCGGGCTTTGCCGAAGCGCGCAAGGCCGCGCAGGACATCGGCGCGCTGGCCTGCGGCATCTCCGGCTCCGGCCCGACGCTGTTCGCCGTGTGCAACGACGGCGCCACCGCGCAACGCATGGCCGACTGGCTGAAAAATCACTATCTGCAAAACGACGAAGGTTTTGTTCATATTTGCCGTCTGGATACCGCAGGCGCTCGACTACTGGGATAACGCATGAAACTGTACAACCTTAAGGATCACAACGAGCAGGTCAGCTTCGCACAGGCGATCAAACAGGGCCTGGGCAAACAGCAGGGGCTGTTTTTCCCGCTGGATCTGCCGGAGTTCGAACTGACCGAAATCGACCAGTTGCTGGAGCAGGACTTTGTCACCCGCAGCAGCCGCATTCTGTCGGCGTTTATCGGCGACGAAGTGTCGGAAGCGGCGCTGCACAAACGCGTGGCGGCGGCGTTTGAATTCCCGGCGCCGGTGGCGCAGGTGGAGGATGACGTGGCCTGCCTGGAGCTGTTCCACGGCCCGACGCTGGCGTTCAAGGACTTCGGCGGCCGTTTCATGGCGCAGATGCTGGCGGAAGTGGCCGGCGATCAGCCGGTGACCATTCTGACCGCCACTTCGGGCGACACCGGCGCCGCCGTGGCGCACGCGTTCTACGGCCTGAAGAACGTGCGGGTGGTGATCCTCTATCCGCAGGGCAAGATCAGCCCGCTGCAGGAAAAGCTGTTCTGCACCCTGGGCGGCAACATCCACACCGTGGCGATCGACGGCGACTTCGACGCCTGCCAGGCGCTGGTGAAGCAGGCGTTTGACGATGCGGAGCTGAAAGAGGCGCTGCACCTGAACTCGGCCAACTCGATCAACATCAGCCGCCTGCTGGCGCAGATTTGCTACTACTTCGAAGCGGTGGCGCAGCTGCCGCAGGAAGCGCGCAATCAGCTGGTGATCTCGGTGCCGAGCGGCAACTTCGGCGACCTGACCGCCGGCCTGCTGGCGAAGTCGCTGGGCCTGCCGGTGAAGCGTTTCATCGCCGCCACCAACGCCAACGACACCGTGCCGCGCTTCCTGACCAACGGCCAATGGCAGCCGCATGCCACCGTGGCGACGCTGTCCAACGCCATGGACGTCAGCCAGCCGAACAACTGGCCGCGGGTGGAAGAGCTGTTCCGCCGCAAGATCTGGCAGTTGAAAGAGCTGGGCCACGCGGCGGTGAGCGACGAAACCACCAAAGATACGATGCGCGAGCTGGCCGAGTTGGGCTATGTCTCAGAACCGCATGCGGCTATCGCCTACCGCGCGCTGCGCGATCGGCTGCAGGAAGGGGAGTTCGGCCTGTTCCTCGGCACCGCGCATCCGGCCAAATTCAAAGAGAGCGTGGAAGCGATCCTCGGCCAGGAGCTGCCGCTGCCCAAGGCGCTGGCGCTGCGGGCCGATTTGCCGCTGCTGTCCCACAGCCTGCCGGCCGGCTTCGGCGAGTTGCGCAAGTTCCTGATGGCGCTGCCGGCCTGAGTCTCCCCGCCCATAATGAAAAAGCCGTCTTGCGACGGCTTTTTTTATGATTGCTCGGGGCGTTTGAACACCAGTTCGTTGCCCTGCGAGCCGGCTTCGTCGAAGGCGTAACCTTCCAGATTGAAGTCCGCCAGCTGATCGCTGCGGGTCAGGCGGTTCTTGATGATGAAGCGGCTCATCAATCCGCGCGCCTTCTTGGCGTAGAAGCTGATCACCTTGTACTTGCCGTTCTTCTCGTCGAGGAACACCGGCTTGAGCAGCGTGCCGTGCAGCTTGGCCGGCTTCACCGATTTGAAATACTCGTCGGAAGCCAGATTCACCACCACGTCATCACCCTGTTGCGCCAGCGCTTCGTTCAGCTTTTGGGTGATTTGGTCGCCCCAGAAGCTGTACAGGTCTTTGCCCTTGGGGTTTTCCAGCCGGATACCCATCTCCAGGCGGTAAGGCATCATCAGATCGAGCGGGCGCAGCACGCCGTACAGGCCGGAAAGCATGCGCAGATGCTGCTGGGCGAAATCGAAATCCGCTTCGCTGAAGTCCTGCGCCTGCAGGCCGGTATAGACGTCGCCCTTAAACGCCAGCAGCGCCTGGCGCGCGTTGTCCGGGGTGAATTTTGGCCGCCAGTCGCTGAAGCGCGCGGCGTTCAGCCCGGCCAGCTTGTCGCTGATGCCCATCAGGCTGGAGATTTGCGCCGGCGTCAGCTCGCGGCAAATTTTGATAAGCCGCTGAGACTTGTCCAGCAGCTCAGGCTGGGTGAAGCGTTCTGTCGCCAGCGGGCTTTCATAATCAAGAGTTTTAGCAGGTGAAATAATAACGAGCATGGCCAGATCCTGTTTTTCCAAGTGCTGATACTGTAACAAAAAGCGCGGCAAAAAGGGGCAATAGGTCTGATAGGCGGGGCGTGCGGTTGACGCCCCTGCCGCATCAGCGCGGCGGCTTGGGGGTGTCCCAAACGCCCGGCTCCAGCTGCGGCTTCAGCTCCGGATAGCGGTTGACGTCAAAGGTCGGCAGCTTGCCCAGCCGGCGCTGGCGGTGATAGTCATCGGCCAGCTTCAGCGCCACCCGCGACAGCAGCAGGATCGCCGTCAGGTTGGTGATCGCCATCAGCGCCATCGAGGTATCCGCCATTTTCCACACCACAGGCAGCTCGGCCAGCGCGCCGAACATCACCATGCCCAGCGCTACGCAGCGGAAAAGCAGCAGCCCGCCAGGGTGGTTATGTTCGAGGAATACCAGGTTGTTCTCCGCATAGGCGTAGTTGGCGATGATCGAGGTAAAGGCGAAGAAGAAAATGGCGATGGCGACAAACGGCGTGCCCCAGCTGCCGACGGCGGCGGACAGCGCTCGCTGGGTCAGATCGATGCCGCTGACGGTGGCGCTCGGCTGGTCCAGAATGCCGGAGGACAGAATGATCGCCGCCGTGGCGCTGCAGATGACGATGGTGTCGATAAACACCCCGAGCATTTGCACGTAGCCCTGCGAGGCGGGATGCGGCGGATAAGGGGAAGCGGAGGCCGCCGCATTGGGCGCCGAGCCCATGCCGGCCTCGTTGGAGAACAGCCCGCGCTGCACCCCCTGGGTCATCGCCTGAGAAATGCCGTAGCCGACCGCGCCGGCCGCCGCTTCCTGCAGGCCGAAGGCGCTTTTGAACACCAGCGCCAGGATCGCCGGCATATGCTCAATGTTGTGGCCAATCACCCAAAGCGCCAGCAGCAGATAGGCGCCGGCCATCAGCGGCACCACCAGCTCGGCCACCCGGGCGATGGAGCGAATGCCGCCGAAGATCACCACGCCGCTGAGCAAGACCAGCCCGATGCCGACGTGCAGCGGTTGCAAATTGAACGCGACGGCGGAAGCCTGCGCGATGGAGTTGGCCTGCACCGCATTGAACACCAGGCCGAAGGCGAGGATCAGGAAGACGGAAAACATCACCCCCATCCAGCGCATCCCCAGCCCCCTTTCCATATAGTAGGCCGGGCCGCCGCGATAGTTGCCGTTGTCGTCTTTGGTTTTGTACAGCTGCGCCAAGGTGCTTTCGATAAAGGAGGTGGCCATGCCGATAAAGGCCACTACCCACATCCAGAAGATGGCGCCGGGGCCGCCGGCGGTGAGGGCGATGGCCACGCCGGTCAGGTTGCCGGTGCCGACGCGCGCCGCCAGGGTGGTGCACAATGCCTGAAAAGAGGAGATGCCGGCGCTGTCGCTTTTGTTGCTGTGTTTCAGCACCGAGAACATATGGCTGAAGTGGCGAAGCTGGATAAAGCGGGTGCGCAGGGTGAAATAAATGCCGGTGCCGAGCAGCAGATAGATCAGTACCGAACCCCACAAAATATTGTTTATAAAATTCATCAGGTCCGTCACGGGATCCCTCCTTCGTCGACATGTCACGCACACCCGGCAACATCCACCGCGGGTGAAAAGCATTGGGCCAGTTTTTACAAGAGCTTAGCCGAAATCAGATCGGCGCCAGAGAATTGAGATTTTTCGCAGATCGCCAAACGAATTGCATCATTTTTTGCGAATTTAACATAATTTCTTCTACCGATAGCACGTTATTGCCTTTTCATCGCCTCGGGAATGACGAAAGATATCGGCGTAAACGGTTGCTCGCCCAAGGATAAAACAGGCGCCGCCGGGGCGGGATTTTCCAGCCTTGCGCCGGGCCTTGCGCATGTTATTATCAGGGAAGGGCATGGTTGAACAATGCCAAAAGTTCATGCACAAACGATGAGATAATGCCAACATGACCGACAAATTAACTTCCCTGCGCCAGCTCACCACGGTGGTTGCGGACACCGGCGATATCGCGGCAATGAAGCTGTATCAACCGCAAGACGCCACCACCAACCCTTCGCTGATCCTCAATGCAGCCCAAATTCCTGAATACCGCAAACTGATTGACGAAGCCATCGCCTGGGCGCGTGAGCAGAGCGGCGATCGCGAGCAGCAGATCGCCGACGCCGCCGACAAGCTGGCGGTAAATATCGGTCTGGAGATCCTCAAACTGGTTCCGGGCCGCATCTCCACCGAAGTGGACGCTCGCCTGTCTTACGACACCGTCGCCAGCGTGGCCAAGGCCAAGCGCCTGATCAAGCTGTACAACGAAGCCGGCATCAGCAACGAGCGCATCCTGATCAAACTGGCCTCTACCTGGCAGGGCATCCGCGCGGCGGAGCAGCTGGAGAAAGAAGGCATCAACTGTAACCTGACGCTGCTGTTCTCCTTCGCCCAGGCGCGCGCCTGCGCCGAAGCCGGCGTTTACCTGATCTCCCCGTTCGTTGGCCGTATCCTCGACTGGTACAAAGCCAACGGCGACAAGAAAGAGTTCGCTCCGCACGAAGATCCGGGCGTGGTTTCAGTTACCGAGATCTATCAGTACTACAAAGAACACGGTTACAACACCGTGGTGATGGGCGCCAGCTTCCGTAACGTCGGCGAGATCATCGAGCTGGCCGGCTGCGACCGTCTGACCATCGCCCCGGCGCTGCTCAAAGAGCTGGCGGAAAGCGAAGGCGCGCTGGAACGCAAACTGTCTTACACCGGCGAAGTGAAGGCGCGCCCCGCTGCGCTGACCGAGCCTGAGTTCTACTGGCAGCACAACCAGGATCCGATGGCGGTCGAGAAACTGACCGACGGCATCCGCAAGTTCGCCGTAGACCAGGGCAAGCTGGAAAAAATGATCGCCGATCTGCTGTAATTCCGGCAGACAGCGCAATAAAAAGGTGGCTCAGGCCGCCTTTTTTTATGCCTGCAGATCCCTGCGGCCGGTTGACGCCTTATACTCTCAGGATCAATGACAGGGCGGGAGCGAACCCGCCCGGACCCATCAGGCTGTAGAGGTTACGCATGGACATATTACGTATTGGTTTGGTTTCCGTTTCTGACCGCGCTTCCGGCGGCGTTTACCAGGACAAGGGCATTCCGGCGCTGGAGGAGTGGCTGACCGGCGCGTTGGCGACGCCGTTCAAGCTCGAAACCCGGCTGATCCCCGATGAGCAAACGCTGATCGAGCAGACGCTCTGCGAGCTGGTGGACGAAATGGGCTGCCATCTGGTGCTGACCACCGGCGGCACCGGCCCGGCGCGCCGCGACGTGACCCCCGACGCGACCCTGGCGGTAGCCGATCGCGTGATGCCCGGCTTCGGCGAGCAAATGCGCCAAATCAGCCTACACTATGTGCCAACGGCGATTCTTTCACGCCAGGTGGGGGCGATCCGCAAGCAGGCGCTGATCATCAACCTGCCCGGGCAGCCGAAGTCGATCAAGGAAACGCTGGAAGGGGTGAAGGACGAGCAGGGCAATACGCGGGTGCACGGCATTTTCGCCAGCGTGCCTTATTGCATTCAACTGCTGGAAGGGCCTTATGTGGAAACGCAGAGCGCGGTGGTAGCAGCATTTCGTCCGAAGAACGCGCGCCGCGAGATAAACCTCTAAATTTCAGCGATCTGAGCGATTAGCTTCAGGCCGTCTGGTGTGAAAATAATTTGCCGCTATAGTAAGGATTCTTTTACAGAAAGCCTGCGGCTTTTATTTTTACAGCCTTCTCCGACGGTACCCTATGCCTCACGACAATAATCGCCGGTTAAACCGGCAAGACTATAAAACGTTGACGCTGGCCGCGCTGGGCGGCGCGCTGGAGTTCTACGACTTCATCATTTTCGTCTTCTTCGCCGCCGTGGTCGGCGAGCTGTTCTTCCCGGCGGACATGCCGGAATGGCTGCGGCTGGTGCAAACCTTCGGCATCTTCGCCGCCGGCTATCTGGCCCGCCCGCTGGGCGGCATCGTGATGGCGCACTTCGGCGATCTGGTCGGCCGCAAAAAGATGTTTACCCTGAGCATTCTGCTGATGGCGTTGCCGACGCTGGCGATGGGCCTGCTGCCGACCTACGCCAGCATCGGCATCGCCGCGCCGCTGTTGCTGCTGCTGATGCGCGTATTGCAGGGGGCGGCGATCGGCGGCGAGGTGCCGGGCGCCTGGGTGTTCGTCGCCGAGCACGTGCCGCGCCGCCGCATCGGCTTTGCCTGCGGCACGCTGACCGCCGGCCTGACCGTCGGCATCCTGCTCGGCTCGGTGGTGGCGACGGTGATCAACACCACGCTCAGCCAGCAGACCATCATCGACGGCGGCTGGCGCATTCCTTTCCTGCTGGGCGGCATGTTCGGGCTGGTGGCGATGTACCTGCGCCGTTGGCTGCAGGAGACGCCGATCTTCATCGAAATGCAGGCGCGCAAAGCCTTGGCGGAAGAGCTGCCGCTGAAGTCGGTGGTGCTCAACCACAAGAAAGAGGTGGCGGTGTCGATGCTGCTGACCTGGCTGCTGTCCGCCGGCATCGTGGTGGTGATCCTGATGACCCCGACCTACCTGCAGAAACAGTTCGGCATAGCGCCGGCGCTGACGCTGCAGGCCAACAGCATCGCCACCGTCATGCTGATCGCCGGCTGCATCGCCGCCGGGCTGGCGGCCGATCGCTTCGGCGCCAGCAAAACGCTGGTGGTCGGCAGCCTGCTGTTGGCCGGCTGCAGCTGGCTGTTCTATCGGACGGTGGGCGTTCACCCGGAAATGCTGTTCGCCTGCTATGCGCTGGTGGGCTTCAGCGTGGGCGTGGTGGGGGCGGTACCGTACGTGATGGTGCGGGCGTTTCCGGCGGAAGTGCGATTTACCGGCATTTCGTTCTCATATAACGTTTCGTACGCTATTTTTGGCGGTTTAACCCCGATATTTGTGACCTTGATCATGAAATTAACCCCGTTAGCGCCCGCTTACTACGTGCTGGCGTTGTCGGTCATCGGGCTGCTGCTGGGCATCTACCTGCACCGCGATTTGAACAGCGAGGCGAGGGAGCGGCCAGCCGGCTCCTGCGGCTAAAAAAAAGCCCTGCGACGCAGGGCTGTTTTATGTTGGGCGACAGGCGATTACGCCATGGCCGGCACGGCGACGCTCGGTGGGGCATTCACTTCGCCGATCGGCAGCACCTTGCGGCCCAGCTGTTCGTTGAGCACCTCGGCCATCGCCAGATAAATGGCGCTGGCGCCGCAGACAATGCCTTCATAGCCGGCGAAGTTCAGCAGCGCGTGATTGCCGGTGATGTTGCCGACGGCCAACAGGGCGAACAGCAGCGTCAGGCTGGCGAACACGAACTGCAGCACGCGATTGGCGCGCAGGGTGCCGAAGAACATGAACAGGGTGAAGACGCCCCACAGCGCCAGATAGATGCCCAGCACGCGGGCTTCGGTGGCGTCGGCCAGCCCCAGGCGCGGCAGCAGCAGCAGGCCCACCAGGCTCAGCCAGAAGCTGCCGTAAGAGATGAAGGCGGTCATGCCGAAGGTGTTGCCCTTCCGGTATTCCAGCAGGCCGGCCATGATCTGGGCCAGCCCGCCGAAGAAGATCCCCATGCTGATGATGGCGGAGTTCAGTGGGAAAAAGCCCGCGTTGTGCAGGTTCAGCAAGACGGTGGTCATCCCGAAGCCCATCAGGCCGAGAGGGCCGGGATTCGCCAACTTGTTGGTGTGCATAAGTCCTCTGCGATAACAGAAAATTAACGGAAACAGCTAATTAAAATCATAAATGGTCTGAATGGCCGAAAAGTCCAGGATTTCCATCAGAGCGCGCGGCATCATAATGATCCCCGGAACAGGAAACAATGATCTGGATGACGATAAAAAAGAAATTTTTTTCGCCTTGCCCCTTGATGCTGAGTCGGATGGCCCCATCTTATTTGCAACCGCAGTTGCTAACCGCGGGTAAGACTGAAATATCGGGCAGTTGAAAAGCAAAAAATCGCCCGCATATAGGTTAGCAACCTGACCGATTATGAATTTATTAGTGGAGACGTTTAGATGGGCAAAATTATTGGTATCGACCTGGGTACTACCAACTCTTGCGTAGCAATTATGGATGGTGCCAAGGCACGCGTGCTGGAAAACGCCGAGGGCGACCGCACCACTCCTTCTATTATCGCCTATACCCAAGACGGTGAGATTCTGGTTGGCCAGCCGGCTAAGCGTCAGGCTGTGACTAACCCGCAGAACACGCTGTTCGCGATCAAACGCCTGATTGGCCGTCGCTTCCAGGATGAAGAAGCGCAGCGCGATAAAGGCATCATGCCGTACAAAATTATCGAAGCCGACAACGGCGACGCCTGGCTGGAAGTGAAAGGCCAGAAAATGGCACCGCCGCAGATCTCTGCCGAAGTGCTGAAGAAAATGAAGAAAACGGCTGAAGATTACCTGGGCGAACCGGTAACCGAAGCGGTTATCACCGTACCTGCTTACTTCAACGACGCACAGCGTCAGGCGACCAAAGACGCCGGCCGTATCGCAGGTCTGGAAGTAAAACGCATCATCAACGAACCGACCGCTGCGGCCCTGGCTTACGGCCTGGACAAAGAAGTCGGCAACCGCACCATCGCGGTTTATGACCTGGGCGGCGGTACTTTCGATATCTCCATCATCGAAATCGACGACGTTGACGGCGAAAAAACCTTCGAAGTGCTGGCGACCAACGGTGATACCCACCTGGGTGGCGAAGACTTCGACAGCCGCCTGATCAACTATCTGGTGGAAGAGTTCAAGAAAGAGCAAGGCATCGATCTGCGCAACGATCCGCTGGCGATGCAGCGTCTGAAAGAAGCCGCCGAGAAAGCGAAGATCGAACTGTCTTCCGCTCAGCAGACCGACGTTAACCTGCCGTACATCACTGCAGACGCGACCGGTCCAAAACACATGAACATCAAAGTGACCCGTGCGAAACTCGAGTCGCTGGTTGAAGATCTGGTTGCGCGCTCCATCGAGCCGCTGAAAGTGGCGCTGAAAGACGCAGGCCTGTCGGTTTCCGACATTCAGGACGTGATCCTGGTCGGCGGCCAGACCCGTATGCCAATGGTACAGAAGAAAGTCGCTGACTTCTTCGGCAAAGAACCGCGTAAAGACGTTAACCCGGACGAAGCGGTTGCCGTAGGCGCTGCGGTGCAGGGCGGCGTGTTGGCCGGTGATGTGAAGGACGTTCTGCTGCTGGACGTTACCCCGCTGTCGCTGGGTATCGAAACCATGGGCAGCGTGATGACGCCGCTGATCACCAAAAACACCACCATCCCGACCAAGCACAGCCAGGTGTTCTCTACCGCTGAAGACAACCAGTCTGCGGTAACCATCCACGTGCTGCAGGGTGAGCGCAAGCGCGCCAACGACAACAAGTCTCTGGGCCAGTTCAACCTGGACGGCATCCAGGCTGCACCGCGCGGCATGGCGCAGATCGAAGTGACCTTCGATATCGATGCCGACGGCATCCTGCACGTGTCCGCCAAAGACAAGAACACCGGCCGCGAGCAGAAGATCACCATCAAGGCGTCTTCCGGCCTGAATGAAGAAGAAATCCAGAAAATGGTGCGCGACGCCGAGCTGAACGCCGAGTCTGACCGCAAGTTCGAAGAGCTGGTGCAGACCCGCAACCAGGCGGATCACCTGATCCACGGCACTCGTAAGCAGCTGGAAGAAGCAGGCGACAAACTGCCGGCGGAAGACAAAACGGCTATCGAAGCGGCGCTGAAAGATCTGGAAACCGCGGTGAAAGGCGAAGATAAAGCCGAGATCGAAGCGAAGACCCAGGCGCTGGTGCAGGTGTCCGGCAAGCTGCTGGAAATGGCTCAGGCGCAGCAGGCTCAGCAAGGCGCTGACGCCGGTGCCGACAACGCGGCGCAGAAAGACGACGACGTGGTTGACGCCGAGTTCGAAGAAGTTAAAGACAAAAAATAATCGCCCTTAAGCGGGCACGGGGCGGCCGCGAGGCCGCCACCGGAAACCAGCACGGGCGTCGAGGCAACTCTACGCCCGTGCACGCATGTTAAGGGTAAGCAAAAGAATGGCCAAGAAAGACTATTACGAGATTCTCGGCGTCAGCAAAACGGCGGATGAACGCGAGATAAAAAAGGCGTATAAACGCCTGGCGATGAAATACCATCCTGACCGTAACCAGGAAAAAGACGCCGAGAGTCAATTTAAAGAGATCAAGGAAGCGTATGAAGTCCTGACCGACGATCAGAAGCGCGCGGCCTACGATCAATACGGGCACGCGGCCTTTGAGCAAGGCGGCATGGGCGGCGGCGGCTTCGGCGGCGGCGGCGCTGACTTCAGCGATATCTTTGGCGACGTGTTTGGCGACATCTTCGGCGGGGGTCGCCGTCAGCGCGCCAGCCGCGGTTCCGATCTGCGCTATAACATGGAGCTGTCCCTCGAGGAAGCGGTGCGTGGCGTCACCAAAGAGATCCGCATCCCGACGCTGGAAGAGTGCGACGTCTGCCACGGCAGCGGCGCCAAGCCCGGCAGTTCGCCGGTGACCTGTCCGACCTGCCACGGTCAGGGCCAGGTGCAGATGCGCCAGGGCTTCTTTACCGTACAGCAGGCTTGTCCGCACTGTCACGGTCGCGGCCAGATAATCAAAGACCCGTGCAACAAATGCCACGGCCACGGCCGGGTAGAAAAAGCCAAAACGCTGTCGGTGAAAATCCCGGCCGGCGTGGATACCGGCGACCGCATCCGCCTGGCGGGTGAGGGCGAAGCGGGCGAGCACGGCGCGCCGGCTGGCGATCTGTACGTACAGGTCCAGGTGAAGGCTCACCCGATCTTCGAGCGTGAAGGCAACAACCTGTACTGCGAAGTGCCGATCAACTTCGCCATGGCGGCGTTGGGCGGCGAGATTGAAGTGCCGACGCTGGACGGCCGGGTGAAGCTGAAAGTGCCTGCGGAAACCCAGACCGGCAAGCTGTTCCGCATGCGCGGCAAGGGCGTTAAATCGGTGCGCGGCGGCAGCCAGGGCGACTTGCTGTGCCGCGTGGTGGTGGAAACCCCGGTTAATCTGAACGACAAGCAGAAGCAGTTGTTGAAAGAGCTGGAAGAAAGCCTCGGCGGCCCGTCCGGTGACAAGAACAGCCCGCGCTCGAAGAGCTTCTTCGACGGGGTGAAAAAATTCTTTGACGACCTGACGCGCTAAGCTGCTGTTTCTGTTGGCGCACTCTGGCAACCCCGGGCTTTTGACCCGGGGTTTTTATTGGGTTGCGGTCAGGATTTTCGCCAAGGCGATAATGTGACTTATACAGCAAACAGATCGGTTTTGACGAGTAATTTAGCATTTATAAACGTATTTTATCGAAGTGAAACGCCGTCTATACTCAATCCATTGTTTTGCATGCGGGGGCCGAGAAACCCCCGTTCAAATCTGGAGAGACGTATTGTGACCAACATTATTCGTCAATTTTTACGTCAGGAAGCCGCCGGCGGCGTCATTCTGATCCTGGCGGCGATCGTCGCCCTGATCATGGCCAATACGCCGGTGCAGGGAATTTACCACGCCTTCCTGAACCTGCCGGTGATGGTGAAAATCTCCTCGCTGGAAATCGCCAAGCCGATGCTGCTGTGGATCAACGATGGCCTGATGGCAGTCTTCTTCCTGGTGGTGGGGCTGGAGGTCAAGCGTGAGCTGATGCAGGGCTCGCTGGCCGGGCGCGACAAGGCGGTATTCCCGGCGATCGCCGCGCTGGGCGGCATGCTGGCGCCGGCGTTGATCTACCTGCTGTTCAACGGCGCGGACGAGGTTACCCGCCAGGGCTGGGCGATCCCGGCCGCAACCGACATCGCCTTTGCGCTGGGCGTGATGGCGCTGCTGGGCAACCGGGTGCCGACCAGCCTGAAAGTGTTTCTGCTGGCGCTGGCGATTATCGACGACCTGGGCGTGATTGTGATTATCGCGCTGTTCTATACCCATGAGGTGTCGCTGGCGGCGCTGGGCGTGGCGGCGGCGGCCATTGCGCTGCTGGGGCTGATGAACTGGCGCGGGGTGGGCAAAACCTCGCTGTATATGATGGTCGGGCTGGTGCTGTGGGTGGCGATCCTCAAATCCGGGGTGCACGCGACGCTGGCCGGGGTGATCGTCGGCTTTATGATCCCGCTGAAGGTGAAGAAAGGCCCTTCGCCGTCCGAGACGCTGGAGCATGAGCTGCACCCCTGGGTGGCGTTCATGATCCTGCCGCTGTTCGCCTTCGCCAACGCCGGCGTTTCCCTGCAGGGCGTGTCGCTGGACGGGCTGACCTCGCTGTTGCCGATGGGCATCGCGGCCGGTTTGTTTATCGGCAAGCCGCTGGGCATCTTCATCTTCAGCCTGCTGGCGGTGAAGATAGGCATTGCCCGGCTGCCGGAAGGCATCGGCTTCAAACAGGTGTTTGCCGTTTCCGTGCTCTGTGGTATTGGTTTCACCATGTCGATTTTCATCGCTTCGCTGGCGTTCGGCGATGCGGATGCCGCGCTCGGCACCTATTCCCGTCTGGGGATCCTGCTGGGCTCCACCGCGGCGGCGGTGGTCGGCTATGGCTTGCTGCGCATGTCGTTGCCGCGGGTCAGATAACGCTTTTCGGGCTATCCCCGACGAAGGAAAAAACAATACAATGGCTGGTCGGAGCTGTGCAGTGTAAAATATGTGCAGCGCCGGCCGTTCCGTGTGGGGACTAATGGGGCTGCACGTTGTCTGAAACAGGGAAAGGAAGTTTGTCGCTCGTCACGGCAGAACGTCTGTCGATGCGAAACGTTAAGGAGAGCCGCTCGTGAGGATGTCGCATATCAACTTTAATCACCTTTACTACTTCTGGCAGGTTTGCAAGGAAGGCTCGGTGGTGGGCGCCGCCGAAGCGCTGTTCCTGACGCCGCAGACCATCACCGGCCAGATCAAGGCGCTGGAGGAGCGTTTGGACGGCAAGCTGTTCAAACGGCAGGGGCGCGGGCTGGTGCCGTCAGAGCTGGGGCAGCTGGTTTTCCGTTACGCCGATAAAATGTTCATGCTCAGCCAGGAAATGTTGGATATCGTCAATTATCGCAAGGAGTCCAACCTGCTGTTCGACGTCGGGGTGGCGGATGCGTTGTCCAAACGGCTGGTCAGCCAGGTGCTGGAAACCGCGGTGGTGGTGGACAACGAGCAAATTCACCTGCGCTGCTTCGAATCGACCCACGAGATGCTGCTGGAGCAGCTCAGCCAGCATAAGCTGGATATGATCCTGTCGGATTGCCCGGTGGATTCCAGCCAGCAAGAGGGGCTGTTCTCGTTGAAGCTGGGGGAGTGCGGCATCAGCTTCTTCTGTCGCCAGCCGGCGCCGGATTTGCCGTTCCCCGCCTGCCTAGAGCAGCGCAAGCTGCTGATCCCCGGCCGCCGCTCGATGCTGGGGCGCAAGCTGCTCAACTGGTTCAACACCCAGGGCATCCAGGTGGAGATCCTGGGCGAGTTCGACGATGCGGCGCTGATGAAGGCCTTCGGCATGTACCACAATGCGATCTTCGTGGCGCCGACGCTGTATGCGCAGGATACCTATAACGATGACAACGTGGTGGAGATCGGGCGGATTGATAGCGTGCAGGAAGAGTACTACATCATCTTTGCCGAGCGCATGATCCAGCATCCGGCGGTGCAGCGGGTGTGCAACAAGGACTTTTCGGCGCTGTTTTCCTGCTAGCCTGGCGGCAAACGCAGGATATAAAAAAACCGGCCTAGGCCGGTTTTTTTACCAAGCAGATAACGAAATGCTTATTGCATTGCGTTGATGCGTGCAGTCAGGTTTGACTTATGACGCGCTGCTTTGTTTTTGTGGATCAGACCTTTAGCTGCCTGACGGTCCACAAGTGGTTGCATTACCAGGAATGCGGTTTGTGCTGCTTCTTTGTCGCCAGCTGCGATAGCTGTGTCTACCTTCTTGATGAAGGTACGCACCATTGAGCGACGGCTAGCGTTATGCTTGCGGCGTTTCTCAGACTGTACGGCGCGTTTCTTAGCTGATTTGATATTAGCCAAGGTCCAACTCCCAAATATATTCTATTGAGGACAATTCAAAGGCCGAGGAATATGCCCTTTTAGCCTTCGTTTGTCAATGGATTTGTGCAAATAAGCGCCGTTTGTACGGGCGGCACTTGCTACGTTGTGATGGCGCAGGATTTTACCAGCTTCGGTCATGGGAATACAGTGTTTCGCGAGAAAATTCACCAATGATTTGCCGCGATGAGCGCAAGCCGTTGGCGGCGGTCGATTATCGGCGGCGGGACGCGGGATAAACTGCGGCGAAGCCGTTTCACCCGCAGATTATCTCCGGTATGGTATGTCTATTACATAAAGGCACCAATCGCGGGTTAACCTTACCGGCTGTACAAGGTATAATCCGCCGATTTCCACTGTTTTGAGCCAGCTATGCAGCTAATTCGCGGCATCCATAATATCCGGGCGCGCCACCATGGTTGCGTGCTCACCATCGGCAACTTTGACGGCGTACACCGCGGTCATCAGGCGTTGCTGGAGCAGCTGAAGCAAGAGGGGCAACGCCTCGGGCTGCCGGTGATGGTCATGATCTTTGAGCCGCAACCGCTGGAAATGTTCGCAGCGGACAAGGCGCCGGCCCGTCTCACGCGCTTGCGTGACAAGGCCAAATACCTGGCGCAGGCGGGGGTAGACTACCTGCTGTGCGTCAAGTTTGATCCGCGTTTCGCCGCCAACACCGCACAGGCGTTCGTCGCCGAGCTGCTGGTGGAAAAACTCGGCGTGAAATTCCTGATGGTCGGGGATGATTTTCGCTTTGGCGCAGGCCGCCAGGGCGATTTTCCGCTATTGCAGCAGGCCGGAAAAGAGTACGGCTTCGAGGTGGTCAGCACGCCGACCTTCCGCGAAGGCGATCGGCGCATCAGCAGCACCGCGATCCGCAATGCGCTGCGCGACGACGATCTGCCGCTGGCGGAAAATCTGCTGGGCCATCCGTACAGCATCTCTGGCCGGGTCGTGCACGGCGACGAACTGGGCCGCACCATCGGCTTTCCTACCGCCAACCTGCCGCTGAAGCGCCTGGTTGCGCCGGTGAAGGGGGTGTATGCGGTGGAGGTGTACGGCCTGGGGGCCGATCCGCTCCCGGGCGTGGCCAATATCGGCACGCGCCCGACCGTTGCCGGCGTGCGCCAGCAGCTGGAAGTGCATCTGCTGGATGTCACGATGGATCTTTACGGGCGCCATATTGACGTGGTGCTCCGCGCGAAATTGCGCAATGAACAGCGTTTTGCTTCGCTCGATGCCCTGAAGCAGCAAATCGCCAATGATGTGGTGACGGCCCGGAAGTTCTTCGGGTTAAAAACACTGGTTTAATCGTTTACCCCGAGCACGCTGAGCCGTGCGACGGGTAAATAGCCGAAAACGGAAACGAGAATCTCATGAGTGACTACAAGAATACCCTGAACTTGCCGGAAACAGGGTTCCCGATGCGCGGCGATCTGGCCAAGCGCGAACCTGGCATGCTGCAACGTTGGTATGAACAGGATCTGTACGGGATGATTCGTACTGCCAAAAAGGGCAAAAAATCCTTCATTCTGCATGACGGCCCTCCGTATGCGAACGGCAGCATCCACATCGGTCACTCGGTTAACAAGATTCTCAAAGACGTTATCATCAAGTCGAAAGGGATGGCCGGCTTCGACTCGCCTTACGTTCCGGGCTGGGACTGCCACGGTCTGCCGATCGAACTGAAGGTTGAGCAGCTGTACGGCAAGCCGGGCGAGAAGCTGAGCGCGGCCGAATTCCGCCAGAAATGCCGCGAATACGCCGCCGAGCAGGTTGAAGGCCAGAAGAAAGACTTCATCCGCCTGGGCGTGCTGGGCGACTGGGATCGCCCGTACCTGACCATGGACTTCAAAACCGAAGCCAACATCATCCGCGCGCTGGGCAAGATCATCAGCAACGGCCACCTGCTGAAAGGCGCCAAGCCGGTGCACTGGTGTACCGACTGCGGCTCTTCGCTGGCCGAAGCGGAAGTCGAGTACTACGACAAAACGTCGCCGTCGATCGACGTCACCTTCCATGCGGCCGACGCGGCCGCGGTGGCGGCCAAGTTTGGCGTGAGCCACTTCAGCGGCGCCATCTCGCTGGTGATCTGGACCACCACCCCGTGGACCCTGCCGGCCAACCGCGCCATCTCGCTGCATCCGGAATTCAGCTATCAGCTGGTGCAGGTGGACGGCCAATGCCTGATCCTGGCGGCCGAGCTGGTGGAGAGCGTGATGAAACGCGCCGGCATCACCGAATGGACGGTGCTGGGCAGCTGCAAGGGCGCGGATCTGGAGCTGCTGCGCTTCCGGCACCCGTTCATGGATTTCGACGTGCCGGCCATCATGGGCGAGCACGTGACGCTGGATGCCGGCACCGGTGCGGTGCATACCGCCGGCGGCCACGGCCCGGACGACTTCGTGATCAGCCAGAAATACGGTCTGGAGATCGCCAATCCGGTGGGGCCGAACGGCTGCTACCTGACCGGCACGCATCCGCTGCTGGACGGCAAGTTCGTGTTCAAGGCCAATGACTCGATCGTGGAGCTGCTGCGCGAGCAAGGCGCGCTGCTGCACGTGGAAAAAATGGTGCACAGCTACCCATGCTGCTGGCGCCACAAGACGCCGATCATCTTCCGCGCCACGCCGCAATGGTTCATCAGCATGGACCAAAAGGGCCTGCGTCAACAGTCGCTGGAAGAGATCAAGGGCGTGCAGTGGATCCCGGACTGGGGCCAGGCGCGCATCGAAATGATGGTGGCCAACCGCCCGGACTGGTGCATCTCGCGTCAGCGCACCTGGGGCGTGCCGATGTCGCTGTTCGTGCACAAAGACACCGAGCAGCTGCACCCGCGCAGCGTCGAGCTGATGGAAGAAGTGGCCAAGCGCGTTGAGCAGGAAGGCATTCAGGCCTGGTGGGATCTGGACGCCGCCGATATCCTCGGCGCGGACGCCGCCGACTACGTGAAAGTGCCCGACACCCTCGACGTGTGGTTCGACTCCGGTTCGACCCACGCCTCGGTGGTCGACGTGCGCCCCGAGTTCAACGGTCATGGCGCCGACATGTATCTGGAAGGCTCCGACCAACACCGCGGCTGGTTCATGTCATCGCTGATGATCTCCACTGCCATGAAGGGCAAGGCGCCTTACAAGGAAGTGCTGACCCACGGCTTCACCGTCGACGGCCAGGGCCGCAAGATGTCGAAGTCGATCGGCAACACCATCAGTCCGCAGGACGTGATGAACAAGCTGGGCGGCGACATTCTGCGCCTGTGGGTGGCGTCGACCGATTACACCGGCGAAATCGCGGTGTCCGACGAGATCCTCAAGCGCTCCGCAGATTCTTACCGCCGTATCCGCAACACCGCGCGTTTCCTGCTGGCCAACCTGAACGGGTTTGAGCCAGGCACCGACTGCGTGGCGCCGGAAGACATGGTGGTGTTGGATCGCTGGGCGGTCGGCCGCGCGCTGGCGGCGCAGCGGGATATCGAGCAGGCTTACGCCAGCTACGACTTCCACGAAGTGGTGCAGCGCCTGATGCAGTTCTGCTCGGTCGAGATGGGTTCCTTCTACCTGGATATCATCAAGGATCGCCAGTACACCGCGAAGAGCGACAGCGTCGCGCGCCGCAGCTGCCAGACCGCGCTGTACCACATCGCGGAAGCGCTGGTGCGCTGGATGGCGCCGATCATGTCGTTCACCGCCGATGAAATCTGGGGCTTCCTGCCGGGCAAACGCGCGCAGTACGTGTTCACCGAAGAGTGGTACGACGGCCTGTTCGGGCTGGCGGAAGGCGAAAGCATGAACGACGCCTACTGGGCCGAGCTGCTGAAAGTGCGCGGCGAAGTGAACAAGGTGCTGGAGCAGGCGCGCGCCGACAAACGCCTCGGCGGTTCGCTGGAAGCGGCGGTAACGCTGTACGCCGACGGCGAGCTGGCTGCGCGTCTGAACAGCCTGCAGGACGAGCTGCGCTTCGTGCTGCTGACTTCCGCGGCGCGCGTCGCGCCTTTGGCCGAAGCGCCGGCGGACGCACAGACCGCGGAATCGCTGAAAGGCCTGAAAATCGCCTTCGGCACCGCTGAAGGTGAGAAGTGCCCGCGCTGCTGGCATTACACCACCGATATCGGCCTGGTGGCGGAACACGCAGACCTCTGCGGCCGCTGTGTGACCAACGTAGCCGGCGACGGCGAAAAGCGTAAGTTTGCCTGATGAGTAAACCAATCTGTTCGACCGGCCTGCGCTGGCTGTGGCTGGTGCTGGTGGTGCTGGTGCTGGATTTCGCCAGCAAGCAGTGGATCCTCGGTAACTTTGTGCTGGGCCAGTCCCAGCCATTGATCCCGTCGTTCAACCTGTTTTATGCGCGCAACTACGGCGCGGCGTTCAGCTTCCTGGCCGATCACGGCGGCTGGCAGCGCTGGTTCTTCGCCGGCATCGCCGTCGCCATCGTGGCGGTGCTGCTGGTGATGATGTACCGCAGCAGCGCGCAACAGAAGCTGAACAACATCGCCTATGCTTTCATCATCGGCGGCGCGCTCGGCAATCTGTTCGATCGTCTGTGGCATGGCTTCGTGGTCGACTTTATCGACTTCTACGTCGGCAACTGGCATTACCCGACCTTCAACCTGGCGGACAGCTTTATCTGCGTCGGGGCGGCGATGATCGTGTTGGAAGGTTTCCTGTCGCCGGCGAACAAAGGCGCAAAGAGTAAAGGTGAGTAATATGACGGCTCAGGTTATCGGTGACAGCGCAGTGCTGGTTCACTTTACGCTGAAACTGGAAGACGGTTCGACCGCCGAATCCACCCGCAGCAGCGGCAAGCCGGCGCTGTTCCGGCTGGGCGACGGCAGCCTGTCGGCGCCGCTGGAAGCGCAGCTGCTCGGCCTGCGCGCCGGCGACAAATGCGCCTTTACGCTGCAGCCGGAAGCGGCGTTCGGCGCGGAGAACCCGGATCTGATCCAGTTCTTTTCGCGCCGCGACTTCGCCGAAACCGGCGTGCCGGACGTCGGCACCATCATGCTGTTTACCGCCATCGACGGCAGCGAAATGCCGGGCGTGGTGCGTGAAGTGGCGGAAGAGTCGATTACCGTTGATTTCAACCATCCGCTGGCGGGCCATCCGGTCACCTTCGATATCGAAGTGCTGGAGATCGATCCGCAGCAGGAGGAGACGCATGCAAATATTGCTGGCTAACCCGCGCGGCTTCTGCGCCGGGGTTGATCGTGCGATCAGTATCGTCGAGCGCGCGCTGGAGATTTACGGCGCGCCTATCTACGTGCGGCATGAGGTGGTGCACAACCGCTACGTGGTCGACAGCCTGCGCGAGCGCGGCGCGGTATTTATCGAAGAGATCGCCGAAGTGCCGGACGGGTCGATTCTGATCTTCTCGGCGCACGGGGTGTCGCAGGCGGTGCGCGCCGAAGCCAAGGCGCGCGATCTGACCATGCTGTTCGACGCCACCTGTCCGCTGGTGACCAAGGTGCATATGGAAGTGGCGCGCGCCAGCCGGCGCGGCACAGAAGCCATCCTGATCGGCCATGCCGGCCATCCGGAAGTGGAAGGCACCATGGGCCAGTACAGCAACCCGAAGGGCGGCATGTACCTGGTTGAGTCGCCGGAAGACGTCTGGCAGCTGCAGGTGAAGGACGAAAGCAACCTGTGCTTTATGACCCAAACCACGCTGTCGGTGGATGACACTTCCGACGTGATCGACGCCCTGCGTCAGCGTTTCCCGAGCATTATCGGGCCGCGCAAGGACGACATCTGTTACGCCACCACCAACCGTCAGGAAGCGGTGCGCAACCTGGCCGGCGATGCGGATGTGGTGCTGGTGGTCGGTTCGAAGAACTCGTCGAATTCCAATCGCCTGGCGGAACTGGCCCAGCGTGTCGGCAAGCCGGCTTATCTGATCGACTCCGCGGCGGACATTCAGGAAGCCTGGCTGAGCAACGCGCGCAACATCGGCGTTACCGCCGGGGCGTCGGCGCCCGACGTGCTGGTGCAGGACGTCATCAGCCGCCTGAAGGCGCTGGGCGGCGTAGACGTGCATGAAATCAGCGGCCGTGAAGAGAACATCGTGTTTGAAGTGCCGAAAGAGCTGCGTGTGGATATCAGGCAGGTCGAGTGAGCGGATCAACCCGCTGTTGCAACGGGGAGCCTTGGCTCCCCGTTTTACGTTTGGCGGCAGGCAGGCGGGAGAAAAACCCTATTCATTATGATATTCAAATTTTCTGCTAATTTAAGTTAAATTTATTCTGAGTATTTGAATTAAAATCGGAAAATTAATTATATGAGCGAAGATAAAGTCATTAATATAAATATCATTAGTCTGCGATCTAAATAAATGCTGGCGTTGGCACGTTAAAAACAATAATTACAAAAACCTGATGTTGCAGATGTTTCTTATTTTATTTGGCGTAGGGATGGTCTAAAGCGCTCAATCCTTTTTCTTGTAAATAAACCTTCATGTGTTCCAACAGGCGCCGAACCTTTAATGGCTGGATCTCACGACGCGGCATAATCGCGTAGCAATTAATTTCCGGCAATCGCCAGTCGGGCAACACCTCGATCAACTCGCCATTGCGCAATTCACGCTCGACGTTGGCGAAGAAATTACGAATGATGCCTTTGCCGGCCAGGGCCAATTCTTTCATCGCCATGCCGTTATTGGTAAACAGGCGGCCGGTCAGGCGCAGCCGGTGTTCACCGCCGTCCTGATGGAGCAGGCGCACAAACTGCGGATTGCCCAACGGGGTGAAGGTGACCCACTGATGGCGCAGCAACGCCTGCGGCTGATCCGGCACGCCATGGCTGTTCAGATAGGCCGGCGAGGCGCACAGCACTTCGCGAAAGCGCGCCAGGCGGGTGGAGACGTAGCTGGAATCGGCCAGCACCCCGCCGCGGATCGCCAGATCGATGCGTTGGCCAATCAGGTCGATCTTTTCATCGTGGATCTCCAGCCGCAGCGTGAGGCGCGGGTGTTCATCGAGGAAGCTTTGCAGCGCCGGCACCAGGTAATGGGTGGCGAACTCGGTAGAGGTCGCTACGCGCAGCTCGCCCACCAGTTCACCGCGCAGTGCGGCAATGCGCTGCTGGCCGCGTTCGGCGGCGTGGATCATCAGCAGACAGTCTTCATAAAAGCACAGTCCGGCCTCGGTCAGGCTCAGCGAGCGCGTGGAGCGCAACAACAATTGAATGCCCAGGTGATTCTCCAGCTGGCGGATATGCTGGCTGACGGCGGAAGTGGTAATGCCCAATTCTTTTGCCGCCATGCTGAACGCGCCGCAATCGACAACTTTTGAGAAAATGGCCATGCGTTTTAGAATATTACTCATAGTTTGTTAAGCACAACTTAACCAAGATTGTAAATTATATGGGCTAATAATATAGCACCATCTCTTCTATATTGCCTGAAGCATATAAACCGCGGGTTAGCCATTATTTTTATTCGCCGGATTTCTTCTTTTTGAAAAGTCTCATTGCGTTTATTCATAATGCAGCCGCGCCGCATCGCAACAGGAGCTAATTGTGGACAGCACCCCTATAGATAAAATAGCGTCAAAAATCCTGCATGAGTTATTGCAATACCGTCGGCGTTTTCCCGGCGATGAAACGCCGATTGCCGAACAGGAACGGCAGGTCACCCAGGTGCAATTACCGCGTATTCGGGCATTTATTGAGAATGACCGGCGCATTGAATTTGTGCTGCCGGCGTTTCCAACCAAATCGCCCAACACCCATAAAGTGATCGGCGCGATGCCGGACATGGCGGAGCGGCTGTCGTTGATCTTCCTCAACTCTCTCTGCCAGCGCATTCAGCTTTATTACCCGCCGGGCGCGCACATTGTGATCTGTTCCGACGGCCATGTGTTCGGCGATCTGATCCGCGTCGGCGACGACGCCATCAACCGTTATCAACGCGCGATAGAAAACCTGCTGCACGAGGTGGGGGCCACGCATCTGAGCCTGTTCAACCTGGGGGACGTCGAAGGGCTGGCGGAGCATACCGATGACTGCGATCTGTTGCGCCAGCTGCTGGTGAGCGGCTATGCCGAGCCGGAGGAGACGATCAAACAGCGGCTGATGCAGGATGAGCAGGGACTGATGCTGTACCGCGCCATCACCCGCTTCCTGTACGAAGACAGCCAACTGCCGGGCTACAGCGGCTCCAACGCCGCTCTGCAGAAAGACGCCAAGCGGCGAGCCTGCGGCGTGATCCAGCGCAGCTGGGCCTGGGGCAATCTGCTGGCGCAGCATTTCCCGGCGGCGATCCGGCTGTCGATCCACCCGCAGCCCGCCGATAGCCTGAAAATGGGCATCCACATGATGCCGACCAAAGACGACTGGCTGACGCCGTGGCACGGCGTGGCGGCCAATGTCAACGGCCAGTTTGTGCTGATGAAGCGCAAAGACGCGCAGCAGCTGGCCGGCGAACTGGTGGAAATTCGCGGCGAACCCAGCCATTACCGGATCGAACAGCCGTAAACGGCCTGATTTGCTCCCGCAACCCTGGCGGGCGCGTTTTTAACGGCACCGTTGCCCTGTGAGCAGCCCATTCGATGCAAGGAGAACCACCATGAACCACCCACCGCTCAATTGCCATATCCAGCTGAACGCCCCGTTTGGCGCCATACTGACCCCGCAACACCCCGGGCAGCAGATAGCCTCCCTGCCGGTGGCGGCGCTGCGCGCGCTGGCGCAACAGCACCATCTGCTGGTGCTGCGCGGCTTCAGTTCGGGGTTTGACGATCCGCAGGTATTGACCCGCTACGCCGATCTGTGGGGCGAAATCATGATGTGGCCGTTCGGCGCGGTGCTGGACGTGAAGGAGCATCCGGACGCCAAAGACCATATCTTCGACAGCAGCTACGTGCCGCTGCACTGGGACGGCATGTACAAGCCGACCGTTCCGGAATTTCAGCTGTTCCACTGCGTGGCGGCGCCGTCGCAGGACGAAGGCGGGCGCACCACCTTCGTCGACACCACCCGGCTGCTGGCCAATGCGGACGAGGCGCTGCTGGCCCTGTGGCGGGCGGTGTCGATCACCTACCGCATCAAGCAGGTGGTGCACTACGGCGGCGAGGTGCATTCACCGCTGGTGGTGGAGCACCCGAACGGCAGGGGGCGGATCATGCGCTACAATGAACCGCCGACGGAGGGCAAAAAGTTCCTCAATCAGCATGCGCTGGAATACCACGGCGTGCCGGCGGAGCAGCAGGAGGAGTTCCATCATACCCTGCAGCAACATCTGTACGATCCGCGTCATTACTACGCCCATCAATGGCGGCAGGGCGACGTGGTGGTGGCGGACAACTTCTCGCTGCTGCACGGCCGCGAGGGCTTCACCGCCCGCTCCGCCCGCCACCTGCAGCGCGTGCATATTCAGAGCAACCCGGTGTGCGCCAATCCGGCGCTGAAGCCGGCCAACGCAGAGGCTTAAAGGACGCTTATGGCAAGGATACTGATGGCGGCGGTCGCCACCCCCGGGCACGTTTACCCGATGCTGAGCATCGCCCGCTACCTGATTGCGCAAGGGCATCGGGTGCGGGTCATGACCGGCGCGCTGTTCCGCGAACGCGCCGAGGCGGCGGGCGCGCAGTTTGTGCCCTTCGACGCGCTGGTGGATTTCGATTACCGCCACCTGGAGCGGCACTTCCCCGAGCGCGCCGCGCTGCCGCCGGGCAATGCGCAAATGGCGCTGGCGTTGAAAGACTTCTTCGCCGCGCCGATCCCGCTGCTGGACCGCCAGCTGCGCGCGGCGATCGCCGCCGAGGCGACCGATCTGCTGATGGTGGAGAACTGCTTCTACGGCGTGCTGCCGCTGCTGCAGTCGAGCGAGCGGCCGCCGGTGTTCGGCATCGGCGTCACGCCGCTGTCGTATTCATCGCGCGATTCTGTCTTCTACGGGCCGCGTATTCCGCCGGCGCTGCTGCCGCAGGACCTGCGCCGCGAGCAGCTGGTGGACGAAGCGACCCAGCGGCTGATTGACCAGGTGCAGCACGGCTTCAATGCCGCGCTGGCGCAGGCGGGGGGGCGACCGTTGCACCGCCAGTTCACCGATGAGCTGATCGGCGGCTGCGAGCGTTTCCTGCAGCTGTCGACCGGCGCGCTGGAGTACCCGCGTGACGATCTGCCGCCCGGGGTGCGCCTGGTCGGTCCGCTGCGCGGCGGTGGCCAGCCGGCGGTTGAGGATATCGACTGGGAGCCGGCCGACGATCGGCCGCTGGTGATCGTCACGCAGGGCACCCTGGCCAACGTGGATCTGCATCAGCTGATCGTTCCCGCGCTGAACGCGCTGGCGCAGTTGCCGGTGAGGGTGTTGGCCACCACCGGCGGCCGGGCGACCGAGGGCTTGATGGACTCGCTGCCCGACAACGCCAGAGTGCGGGAGTTTATCTCTTTCGAACGCTGGCTGCCGGAGGCGGCGCTGTTGATCACCAACGGCGGCTACGGCTCGATCAACTACGCGCTGGACCACGGCGTGCCGCTGATTGTCGCCGGCACCGGCGAGGATAAGCCGGAGGCGGCGATGCGGGTGGTGGCGGCCGGTTGCGGCATCAACCTGCACACCAGCCACCCGGACCGCGCCCAGCTGCAGGCGGCGGCAAGCCGCATTTTGCGGCAGCCGGCCTATCGGCAGCGTGCGGCGCTGGTGCGTGACGACTTTGCCCGCCACGACGCGCTGGCGGCTATCGCCACCGAAGTGGCCGCCATCACGGCGTAACCGCTGTTAGCCGCAGCCCCAGGCGCCGTTCGCGGCGCCTTTTTTATGCTTTTTTTCTGCATGGAAACTGCATGATTATGTACAATCGTCTCAGGCAGCTCGGCTGGCTGAATGTTAACCCATTGACAGCGTTGCTGATGAAAATCGGGGAATATCATAATTTTCTAATTATGAAATGAATCCTCTGGCGATGGTCAGGTGGGGCAGTTACCCTGAGGAATAAGCCTGCAGGGATAGGCGTTAAATCAACAAGAGAGCAAGCATGACTGATTCACATATCCGCATTGCGATTGCGGGCGCCGGCGGCCGCATGGGGCGCCAATTGATCCAGGCGGTGCAGCAGGCGGAAGGCGTAGTGCTGGGCGCGGCGCTGTCGCGCCCGGGGTCCAGCCTGATCGGCGTCGACGCCGGTGAACTGGCGGGCATCGGCGCGGTGGGCGTTACCGTCAGCGACGGCCTGGACCAGGTGGCGAATGACTTCGATATCCTGATCGACTTCACCCGGCCGGAAAGCACCCTGGGCTATCTGGATTTCTGCGTGGCGCATCGCAAGGCGATGGTGATCGGCACCACCGGCTTCGACGACGCCGGCAAACAGGCGATCCGCGATGCGGCGCAGCATATCGGTATCGTGTTCGCCGCCAACTTCAGCGTGGGCGTCAACCTGGTGTTGAAGCTGCTGGAGAAGGCCGCACAGGTGATGGGCGACTACACCGATATCGAAATTGTTGAAGCGCACCACCGCCACAAGGTGGATGCCCCGTCAGGCACGGCGTTGGCGATGGGCGAAGCGATCGCCGGCGCGCTGGGGCGCAACCTGAAAGACTGCGCGGTTTATGCGCGTGAAGGCCACACCGGCGAACGCGATCCGAAGAGCATCGGCTTCGCCACCATTCGCGCCGGGGATATCGTCGGCGAGCATACCGCGATGTTCGCCGATATCGGCGAGCGGGTGGAAATCACGCATAAAGCCTCCAGCCGCATGACTTTTGCCAGCGGCGCGGTCAAGGCGGCCTCTTGGCTGCATGGCCATGATAAAGGTCTGTTTGATATGCGAGACGTGCTCAATCTTGACCGGTTATAATTAATCTGAATACCATCGTGATGTGGTTATATTAATCATAATGCTATGATAATAGGACAATAATTTTATTGTCCTTTTTTTTAACATCAAAAACACCCATCTTATTTTACTTTCGCAGTATAAGTCTTGTTTTCGTGCGTTTCAGTTGGCTTTGCACGCCTTTTTTCGCGCGAGAGTTATTTTTTAACCTTGTTTTAGCCCGTCAGGCCGCAAATTTCTGTCATTGTGTCTCGCAACCGTTTACCAACCCAAGTTTAGCTGTATTTTTATGGCTGCTGAGCCCATTAAACCGCGAAAACTGCAAAAATAAGAGAAAAAATGGCGCTTTGGGTAGACAAGGCAGGCACTCATCATTAAAATGCGCCCAATTTGCCAAAAATTGGCCTCGCGGACGGTTTTTGCATTGATTTAGATCGCGATATCTGAATTAATATGCAAATATTGTGATTGATTATTCCTTGGAGGGTGTTTTGATTAAGTCAGCGCTATTGGTTCTGGAAGACGGAACCCAATTCCACGGTCGGGCCATCGGGGCAGAGGGTACGGCAGTGGGGGAAGTGGTCTTCAATACGTCGATGACCGGCTATCAAGAAATCCTCACTGATCCTTCCTACTCCCGCCAGATCGTTACTCTTACTTATCCTCATATCGGCAATGTCGGCACCAATGCTTCCGACGAAGAATCCTCCGCCGTTCACGCCCAAGGCCTTGTCATTCGCGACCTCCCACTGATTGCCAGCAACTACCGCAACGAAGAAGGCCTGTCCGAATACCTCAAGCGCCATAACATCGTGGCGATCGCCGATATCGATACCCGCAAGCTGACCCGTCTGCTGCGCGAGAAGGGCGCCCAGAACGGCTGCATCATCGCCGCCGACTCGCCGGACGCCGCGCTGGCGCTGGCCAAGGCGCAGGGCTTCCCTGGCCTGAAAGGCATGGATTTGGCGAAGGAAGTGACCACCCAGGAGTCTTACAGCTGGCAGCAGGGCAGCTGGACGCTTGAAGGCGAGCTGCCGGAAGCCAAAACCGCCGAGGAACTGCCGTTCCACGTGGTGGCCTACGATTACGGCGCCAAGCGCAACATCCTGCGCATGCTGGTGGATCGCGGCTGCCGCCTGACGGTAGTGCCGGCGCAGACCCCGGCTGACGACGTCTTGAAGATGGCGCCGGACGGCATCTTCCTGTCCAACGGCCCGGGCGACCCGGAGCCGTGCGACTACGCCATCGCCGCCATCAAGCAGTTCCTGGAGACCGACATTCCGGTGTTCGGCATCTGCCTGGGCCACCAGCTGCTGGCGTTGGCCAGCGGGGCGAAAACCGTGAAGATGAAGCTCGGCCACCACGGCGGCAACCACCCGGTCAAAGATCTGGACAACAGCACCGTGATGATCACCGCGCAGAACCACGGCTTCGCGGTAGACGAGAACAACCTGCCGGCCAACCTGCGGGTGACGCACAAATCGCTGTTCGACCATACGGTGCAGGGCATCCACCGCACCGACAAGGCGGCGTTCAGCTTCCAGGGCCACCCGGAAGCCAGCCCCGGCCCGCACGACGCCGCGCCGTTGTTCGATCACTTTATCGAACTGATTGAGACTTACCGTTCTAACGCCAAATAATCAGGAGCAAAAAAAATGCCAAAACGTACCGATATAAAAAGCATCCTGATCCTCGGCGCTGGCCCGATCGTCATCGGCCAGGCGTGTGAGTTCGACTACTCGGGTGCCCAGGCCTGTAAAGCGCTGCGCGAAGAGGGTTACCGCGTCATTCTGGTCAACTCCAACCCGGCCACCATCATGACCGACCCGGAAATGGCCGATGCCACCTACATCGAACCTATCCACTGGGAAGTGGTGCGCAAGATCATCGAGAAAGAGCGCCCGGACGCGGTGCTGCCGACCATGGGCGGCCAGACGGCGCTGAACTGCGCGCTGGAGCTGGAGCGCCAGGGCGTGCTGGCCGAGTTCGGCGTGACCATGATCGGCGCCACCGCCGATGCGATCGATAAAGCCGAAGACCGCCGCCGTTTCGACGTGGCGATGAAGAAGATCGGCCTGGATACCGCGCGTTCCGGCATCGCCCATACCATGGAAGAAGCGCTGGCGGTGGCCGCCGACGTCGGCTTCCCGTGCATCATCCGCCCTTCCTTTACCATGGGCGGCACCGGCGGCGGCATCGCCTACAACCGCGAAGAGTTCGAAGAAATCTGCGAGCGCGGCCTCGACCTGTCGCCGACCAAAGAGCTGCTGATCGACGAATCGCTGATCGGCTGGAAAGAGTACGAGATGGAAGTGGTGCGCGATAAAAACGACAACTGCATCATCGTCTGCTCGATCGAAAACTTCGACGCCATGGGCATCCACACCGGCGACTCGATCACCGTGGCGCCGGCTCAGACCCTGACCGACAAAGAATATCAAATCATGCGTAACGCCTCGATGGCGGTGCTGCGTGAAATCGGCGTGGAAACCGGCGGCTCCAACGTGCAGTTCTCGGTCAACCCGAAAACCGGCCGCCTGATCGTCATCGAAATGAACCCGCGGGTGTCGCGTTCTTCGGCGCTGGCGTCGAAAGCCACCGGCTTCCCGATCGCCAAGATCGCCGCCAAGCTGGCGGTGGGCTACACCCTCGACGAACTGATGAACGACATCACCGGCGGCCGCACCCCGGCGTCGTTCGAACCGTCCATCGACTACGTGGTAACGAAAATCCCTCGCTTCAACTTCGAGAAATTCGCCGGCGCCAACGACCGCCTGACCACCCAGATGAAATCGGTCGGCGAAGTGATGGCCATCGGCCGCACCCAGCAGGAGTCGCTGCAGAAAGCGCTGCGCGGCCTGGAAGTGGGCGCCACCGGCTTCGACCCGAAAGTGAGTCTGGACGACCCGGAAGCGCTGACCAAAATTCGCCGCGAACTGAAAGACGCCGGCTCCGACCGCATCTGGTACATCGCCGACGCCTTCCGCGCCGGCCTGTCGGTCGACGGCGTGTTCAACCTGACCAACGTCGACCGCTGGTTCCTGGTGCAGATTGAAGAGCTGGTGCGCCTGGAAGAGCAGGTGGCCGAGGCCGGCATCAACGGCCTGACGCCGGAATTCCTGCGCACCCTGAAGCGCAAGGGCTTCGCCGATGCGCGCCTGGCCAAGCTGGCCGGCGTCGCCGAAAGCGAAATCCGCAAGCTGCGCCACGGTTACGGTCTGCACCCGGTTTACAAGCGCGTGGACACCTGCGCGGCGGAATTCGCCACCGACACCGCCTACATGTATTCCACCTATGAAGAAGAGTGCGAATCCAACCCGACCAACGACCGCCCGAAAGTGATGGTGCTGGGCGGCGGTCCGAACCGCATCGGCCAGGGCATCGAATTCGACTATTGCTGCGTGCACGCCTCGCTGGCGCTGCGCGAAGACGGTTACGAGACCATTATGGTCAACTGCAACCCGGAAACCGTCTCTACCGACTACGACACCTCGGACCGTCTGTACTTCGAGCCGGTGACGCTGGAAGACGTGCTGGAAATCGTGCGCATCGAGAAGCCGAAGGGCGTGATCGTGCAGTACGGCGGCCAGACCCCGCTGAAGCTGGCGCGCGAGCTGGAAGCCGCAGGCGTGCCGATCATCGGCACCAGCCCGGACGCCATCGACCGCGCCGAAGACCGCGAGCGCTTCCAGCAGGCGGTCAACCGCCTGGGCCTGAAGCAGCCGGCCAACGCCACCGTCACCGCCATCGAGCAGGCGGTAGAGAAAGCGGCCGGCATCGGTTATCCGCTGGTGGTGCGCCCTTCCTACGTGCTGGGCGGCCGGGCGATGGAAATCGTCTACGACGAAGTCGACCTGCGCCGTTACTTCCAGAATGCGGTCAGCGTATCCAACGACGCGCCGGTGTTGCTGGACCGCTTCCTGGATGACGCGGTGGAAGTGGACGTCGACGCCATCTGCGACGGCGAGCGCGTGCTGATTGGCGGCATCATGGAACACATCGAGCAGGCGGGCGTGCACTCCGGCGACTCCGCCTGTTCGCTGCCGGCTTACACCCTGAGCAAAGAAATTCAGGACGTGATGCGTCAGCAGGTTGAGAAACTGGCGTTCGAGCTGCAGGTGCGCGGTCTGATGAACGTGCAGTTCGCGGTGAAGAACAACGAAGTTTACCTGATTGAAGTCAACCCGCGCGCCGCGCGCACCGTGCCGTTCGTCTCCAAAGCCACCGGCGTGCCGCTGGCCAAGGTCGCCGCCCGGGTGATGGCGGGCAAAACGCTGGCCGAGCAGGGCGTGACAGAAGAGGTTATCCCGCCGTACTACTCGGTGAAGGAAGTGGTGCTGCCGTTCAACAAGTTCCCGGGCGTCGACCCGATCCTGGGGCCGGAAATGCGCTCCACCGGGGAAGTGATGGGCGTGGGCCGCACCTTCGCCGAAGCCTTCTCCAAAGCGATGCTCGGCAGCCAGTCCGGCATGAAGAAACAGGGCCGCGCGCTGCTGTCGGTACGCGAAGGCGACAAGGCGCGGGTGGTGGATCTGGCCGCCAGCCTGTTGAAGCAGGGCTTCGAGCTGGATGCGACCCACGGCACCGCGGTGGTGCTGGGCGAGGCGGGCATCAACCCGCGCCTGGTCAACAAGGTGCATGAAGGTCGTCCGCACATTCAGGACCGCATCAAAAACGGCGAGTACACCTACATCGTCAACACCACGGCCGGTCGGCAGGCGATTGAAGACTCCAAGCTGATTCGCCGCAGCGCGTTGCAGTACAAGGTGCACTACGACACCACGCTGAACGGCGGCTTCGCCACCGCGATGGCGTTGAAGGCCGACCCGACCGAGCAGGTGACGTCGGTGCAGGAAATGCACGCGCGCATCGGCAAGTAACATCGCCATGCCGTGACGCCAGAGGGCGCTGCAATGCAGCGCCCTTTTTTTATCTTATTCAGCTAATTTGTTGCCACGCATTAAAAATTTCCGCTATCAATCAATCAGCGAACTGTCACCCTGTGTGATTGGTATATGCTTGATCTATTGGCAAGGAACGAAGGAACGACGACCCCCATGATTCTGATTATTTACGCCCATCCTTACCCCCGGCATTCCCATGCCAATCATCGCCTGCTGCAGGCGGTCAGGGATCTTCCCGAGGTAGAGGTGCGCTCGCTGTATGAGCTGTATCCCGACTTCAATATCGATATCAACGCCGAGCAGCGAGCGCTGGAGCGCGCCGACATGCTGGTGCTGCAACATCCGATGCAGTGGTACAGCTTTCCGCCGTTGCTGAAGCTGTGGATCGACAAGGTGCTGGAGCACGGCTGGGCCTACGGCCACGAAGGCGACGCGCTGGTGGGCAAGGACTGCCTGTGGGCGGTGACCAGCGGCGGTGACGAACACCATTTCGCACTGGGGGATTTCCCGAACTTCGCCGCACTGGCGCAGCCGCTGCAGGCGACGGCGCTCTATTGCGGCATGAACTGGCAGCCCTATTTCGCGGTGCATAATACCTTTACCTGCAACGAGCCGGCGCTGATTGCCGCCGGCGAGGCCTACCGCCAGCGGCTGGTCGAATACCTGATGGAAAACAGCGAAGCGGCGGAACGGGGAGCCAGCCATGGATAATCACAACCTGATGATCGAGGGGCTGATTTATCTCGGCTCCGCCGCGCTGTTCGTGCCGATCGCGGTGCGTCTCGGGCTGGGCTCGGTGCTGGGCTACCTGATCGCCGGCTGCATTATCGGCCCCTGGGGGCTGAAGCTGGTGTCGGACGCCGAGTCTATCCTCACCTTCGCCGAAATCGGCGTGGTGCTGATGCTGTTTATCATCGGTCTGGAGCTGGATCCCAAGCGGCTGTGGACGCTGCGCGCCTCGGTATTCGGCGGCGGCAGCATTCAGATGGCCGGCTGCGGGCTGGCGCTGAGCGCCTTCTGCTACTTCCTCGGGCTCGACTGGAAGGTGGCGCTGCTGATCGGCCTGACGCTGGCGCTGTCTTCCACCGCCATCGCCATGCAGGCGATGAGCGAGCGCAACCTGACGCCGTCGCCGATCGGCCGCAGCGCGTTTGCCGTGCTGCTGTTCCAGGATATCGCGGCGATCCCGCTGGTGGCGATGATCCCGCTGCTGGCCAGCAGCGGCGCCGCCACCACGCTGGGCGCCTTCGGCATGTCGGCGGCCAAGGTGGTGGGCGCGCTGGCGATGGTGGTGCTGCTCGGCCGCTATGTCACCCGCCCGCTGCTGCACTTCGTGGCCCGTTCGGGCATGCGCGAGGTGTTCAGCGCCGTGGCGCTGTTTTTGGTGTTCGGTTTCGGCATCCTGCTGGAGATGGCCGGGCTGTCGATGGCGATGGGCGCCTTCCTCGCCGGGGTGCTGCTGGCCAGCTCGGAGTATCGCCACGCGCTGGAAAGCGATATTCAGCCGTTCAAGGGCCTGCTGCTGGGGCTGTTTTTTATCGGCGTCGGCATGTCGATCGACTTCGGCACGCTGTTCCACCATCCGTTGCTGATCGCCTCGCTGCTGCTGGGCTTTATGCTGATCAAGGCGGCGCTGCTGTGGCTGATCGGTCCGTTGCTCGGGGTGCCGAAACGCCAGCGCGGCATGTTCGCCATTTTGCTGGGCCAGGGCAGTGAGTTCGCCTTCGTGATCTTCGGCGCGGCGCAGCTGGCGGGCGTGCTGCCGCCGGACTGGGCCAAGTCGCTGACGCTGGCGGTGGCGCTGTCGATGGCCGCCACGCCGCTGCTGTTGGTGATCGCCGCGCGGCTGGAGAAAAACGCGCCGAAGGAAGAGCGCCCGGCGGACGTGATCGACGACGAGAACGCCAGCGTGATCATCGCCGGTTTCGGCCGCTTCGGCCAAATCGCCGGCCGCTTGCTGTTGGCCAACGGCGTGCATACCGTGGTGTTGGACCACGATCCGGACCATATCGAAACGCTGCGCAAGTTCGACACCAAGGTGTTCTATGGCGACGCCACCCGCGCCGATCTGCTGGAGGCCGCCGGCGCCGCGCACGCCAAGGTGCTGATCAACGCCATCGACGACGTGGAGGCCAACCTGCAGCTGACCGAGCTGGCCAAGCGCCACTTCCCGCACCTGAAGGTGGTGGCGCGCGCGCGCGACGTCGATCACTGGTATCAGCTGCGTCAGCTGGGAGTGGAAAACCCGGAGCGCGAGACCTTCGAAAGCTCGCTGCGCATCGGGCGCGAAACGCTGGAGCTGCTGGGGCTGGATGCCTACGAGGCGCGGGAAAAGGCGGACACCTTCCGCCGCTACAACCTGAAGATGCTGGAAGATACGCTGGAGAACTACCAGGATACCGAGTTCCGCATCGCCAGCCTGCAGCGCGCCAAGGAAATGCTCAGCGCGGCCATCGAGCAGGATCAGAATCGGCTGGCGCGGGTGCAGCAAACCGGCTGGCGCGGCAGCATCGACGGCAAAGCGCCGGAAGACGAGGTGGTGGAAGCGAAGGGATAAGGGAAGGGGCGCCGAGATGGCGCCCCATTTTTTTGCTTAACTTAGCGCGACCTTGATGCCCAGCGCGATCAACATGCCGCCCAGCAGCTTGTCGACTATCTTCTGCGTCTTCTCCAACCCGCGGCGCACCGGCCCGCTCTGGATCAGGAACACCAGCACCGGCCACCAAACGGCGGACAGGCCGAGAATAATCCCCGCGTACCACAGCTTCTCCCCCAAACCGGAATCGATCTGCAGCACCTGGGTAAATACCGCCAGGAAGAACAGCGTGGCCTTCGGGTTCAGCAGATTGCACAGGTAACCCTGCACAAAGGCGCTCTTCAGGCTGACCTGTTGGCGCGGCAGATTGCCGACGTTCATCTTGCTGCCGCCACGCGACAGCAGCGCCTGAATGCCGACCCAAATCAGGTAGACCGCCCCGGCGTATTTCAGCAGGTTGAACAACCACGGCGTGGTGGTGATCACCACCGCCAGACCGGCGACGCAGTAGGACATATGGGTGGCGACGCCGCAGATCACGCCGAAAGCGGTCATCATCGCCGCCAGGCGCGGATAGCGGGCGGCGTTCTTGATCACCAGGAAAAAATCCGGGCCGGGTGACAGCATGCCCAAGGTGGCGATGCCGGCGACGAACAGCGAAGTTTCAAGCATGGTTGGCGTCTCTGCGAAAAAGGCGTGATGGAGGTGATAATAACGCCGCTTCCCCTGATGCGCATCAACCCAATGAGGTAATCTTTGGCACTATGATGAATCTTCACTCAGGGCTAACCACGGGGCATTATGCAGCAAATTCAGGCGACAGATCTGCCGGAGCCGCACCGGCAACAGAGAGAAATCACCCGGCTGTGCATCCAGTGCGCGTTGCTGTTGCTGCAGCACGGCGCTGAAAGCACGGTGGTGGAGCAACTGTCGACCCGGCTGGGGTTGGCGCTGGGGATGGACAGCGTGGAAAGCTCCATCTCGGCCAACGCGGTGGTGCTGACCACTCTCAGCCACGGCGCCTGCCTGACCACCACCCGCAAGAACGTCGACCGCGGCATCAATATGCAAATGGTGACCGAGGTGCAGCACATCGTGATCTTGGCCGAACACCGCCTGGCCGATGCGCATGACGTAGCCCGGCGCTTTGATAGGCTCCGCCCGCTGCGCTACCCGCGCTGGCTGGTGGTGCTGATGGTGGGCTTGTCCTGCGGCTGCTTCAGCATGCTCAACGGCGGCGGCGGCGACGCCTTTCTGGTGACCTTCATCGCCAGCGGCGCGGCGATGCTGGTGCGCCAAATGCTCACCGCGCGCCATATGAATCCGCTGATCAACTTTTGCCTGACGGCGTTTGTCGCCACCTCGCTGTCGGGATTGCTGCTGCGCCTGCCGGCTTTCGGCGCAACCTCCAGCGTGGCGATGGCCGCCAGCATATTGTTGCTGGTGCCGGGCTTCCCGTTGATCAACGCGGTGGCGGACATGTTCAAAGGCCATGTGAATACCGGGCTGGCCCGTTGGGCGATGGCCAGCCTGCTGACGCTGGCCACCTGCATCGGCGTGGTGATGGCGATGTCGCTGTGGAACTTGCGGGGGTGGTCATGAACCTGCCGTGGGCCCTGCTGCAGGAGATGCTGCTGGCGGCGGTGCCGGCGCTGGGTTTCGCCATGGTGTTCAACGTGCCGGTGCGCGCGCTGCGCTACTGCGCGCTGCTCGGCGCGGTGGGCCGCGGTTCGCGCATGCTGATGATGCACGCCGGCATGAACATCGAGTGGGCGTCGCTGCTGGCGGCGATGTTGATCGGCATCATCGGCATCTACTGGTCGCGCTGGCTGCTGGCGCACCCGAAGGTGTTTACCGTGGCGGCGGTGATCCCGATGTTCCCCGGCATTTCCGCCTATACCGCGATGATCACGGTGGTGGAAATCTCGCATCTGGGCTACAGCGAAGCCCTGATGGAGACCATGATCACCCACTTTCTGAAGGCCAGTTTTATCGTCGGCGCACTGTCGATTGGCCTGTCGTTGCCGGGGCTGTGGCTGTACCGAAAACGCCCCGGCGTGTAACGGCAACGGCAATCGATTGCTGGTTATTAGATATACTGATAAGAGCTATCTTATATATTCATCTTGCTTGATTAGCCTATCGACGGCAGATAGGCCTTTACGTATAGTGTGAGCAATTTTGCTGCCTACACAGGGTTAAACAATGATTATCAGCCTGATCGCTGCCTTGGCGGCGGATCGCGTTATTGGCATGGAAAACGCCATGCCCTGGCACCTGCCGGCGGACCTGGCGTGGTTTAAACGTAACACGTTGAATAAGCCGGTCATTATGGGCCGCAAGACCTTCGAATCTATTGGCCGCCCGCTGCCGGGCCGCCATAACATCGTCCTGAGCAGCCGTGCGGGCAGCGGGACCGGGGTGACCTGGGCCACTTCGCTGGACGAAGCGCTGGCCGCGGCCGGCGAGGTGGAAGAAGTGATGGTGATGGGCGGCGGGCGCATTTACACCCAGTTCCTGGCGCGCGCCAACCGCATGTACCTGACGCATATCGACGCCGAAGTCGGCGGCGACACGCATTTCCCGGATTATGAGCCGGATGAATGGGAAACCTCATTCAGTGAGTTCCACGACGCGGACGAGCTGAATTCTCACAGCTATTGTTTCGAGATCCTGGAACGCCGCTGACGTTCGGGCGTTAAGCTGATCTTCCTGAGGGCGCAAGAGATTGCGCCCTTTGTCGTTGCCGTTCCCGCCTGCCGTAACATTTTCGTCACACTTCCTGATTAGTATGAAGCCCAACTCTGAGCGCCCCGGCAACTCTGGTGAATTTCGATCGCGGCGCCATTCATAAAAGGAAGCAAAGCCATGACGACCCACATTGAGCAATTAGACGCCGACCGCCTGAAGGATCCCGCCCGCCGTAAGCTGCTGCTCGGCAGCGCCGGGGCGGTTGGCCTGGCCGGTTTTCTCGGCGGCGGCATCTGGACGGTATCCGCCGAGGCGTTGGCCGAAGATCTGCCGCCCAACAGGCTGCTCGGTTTCAAGGGCATCGCCGCCTCCACCGCCGACGAGGTGGCGATTGCGCCGGGCTACCGCGCCGAGGTGCTGATCTCCTGGGGAGAGCCGCTGGTGGATGGCGCTCCCGCCTTCGATCCGCAGGGCAACAACAGCGCCGCCGATCAGGAAAAACAGTTTGGCGACAACAACGACGGCATGAGCTTCTTCCCGATCGATGACCACCACGGCGTGATGGCCATCAACAACGAATACGTCAACGAACAATACCTGTTCGCCCACGGCGGCGCCAAGGCCACCAGCCTGGAGGACGTGCGCAAGTCACAGGCGGCGCACGGCGTTTCCATCGTGGCGGTGAAGCGCATCGGCGACGGCCAGCGTTGGGAGGTGGAGCGCCCTTCACGCTATAACCGCCGCATTACCGCCAACAGCGAAATGCGCTTCAGCGGCCCGGCCGCCGGCCATCCGCTGCTGCAGACCGCCGCCGATCCGAGCGGGCGCAAGGTACTGGGCACCTTCGGTAACTGCGCCAACGGCAAAACGCCGTGGGGCACCTATCTGACCTGCGAAGAGAACTTCGACACCTATTTCGGCACGCATCAGGCCGATTACCAGACCACGCCGGAGCAGCAGCGTTATACGCTGAAGGTCAGCGAGCCGGAGCGCAACTGGCCGGATTACGACGAGCGTTTCGACGTGGCGAAGAACCCGAACGAATTCAACCGCCACGGCTGGATCGTGGAAATCGATCCGTTGAACCCGACGTCGACACCGATCAAACACACCGCGCTGGGCCGTTTCAAGCATGAGAACGCCGCGGTTACCCTGGCCAAAGACGGCCGCCTGGTGGTGTACATGGGCGATGACGAGCGCGGCGAACATATCTATAAATACGTTTCCAAAGGCGTGGTGGACGCCGCCAACCCGGCTAACAACCGCAGCCTGCTGGACGAAGGCACCCTGTACGTGGCGCAATTCGACGGCGACGCCGGCGGCACGCCGCTGAAGGGCACCGGGCGCTGGATTGCGCTGGAGTTCGGCAAGAACGGCCTGACGCCGGAGAACGGCTTTCGCGATGCGGCGGAGGTGCTGATCTTCGCCCGCAAGGCGGCGGCGCAGGTGGGCGCCACCAAGATGGATCGCCCGGAATGGATCGCGGTGAACCCGTATGACGGGCGCGCCTATTGCACCCTGACCAACAACAGCAAGCGCGGCGAGGCAGGGATGCCGCTCAACGCCGCCAACCCGCGGCCGAACAACGTTTATGGCCAGATCATCCGCTGGGACGAAGGCGGCGACGCCACGGCGGAGAGCTTCGCCTGGGATATCTACGCGCTGTGCGGCAACCCGATCGCCCACCCGGAAGGGGTCAACCGCGGCACGCCGAACATCACCGCGGAAAACACCTTCAACAGCCCGGACGGGCTGGGCTTCGATCAGGCCGGCCGCCTGTGGATCCTGACCGACGGCAAGTACAGCAACCAGGGCGATTACGCCGGCCAGGGCAACAACCAGATGCTGGTGGGCGACCCGCAGAGCGGGGAGATTCGCCGCTTTATGGTCGGCCCGAAATCCTGCGAGCTGACCGGCATCACCTTTGCGCCGGACTATAAAACGATGTTCGTCAACGTGCAGCATCCGGGCGAGGAGGGGGATTCCCATTTTCCGCACAACAGCCCGCGCCCGCGTTCATCGGTACTGATGATCACGCGTGAAGACGGCGGGGTGATTGGGGCGTAATGCGTGATTGAGGCGGCCGGGCGGCCGCCTCAATCGTCAGGATGCGACCAGGCGGGCGGTGCTGTCGGGCATTTCGCCGCGGTTGGCGGGCTGGGTAAAGTAACGGCGGTCTTCCCAGCGCAGCATGGTCAGATCCCCGCCCCAGCAGCAGCCGGTATCCAGGCCGATGATGCCTTCAGGCGTGCCTTTGCCCTCCAGCGACGCCCAGTGGCCGAAGATGATGCTGTACTCGGCATCCACCCGGCGCGGCAATTCGAACCACGGCTTCAGCGGCGCGGGCGCAGTGCCCGGCGCATCTTTGCAGATCATGTCCAGCTGGCCGTTGGGGAAGCAGTAGCGCATGCGGGTCAGGGCGTTGGTGCTGAAGCGCAGGCGGGCCAGGCCGCTCAGTTCCGGCGACCAGTTGTTCGGCATATCGCCGTACATGGCGTCGAGGAACAGCGGGTAGCTGTCGCTGCTCAGCACCGCTTCCACTTCGCGCGCGCAGATCCTGGCGGTCTCGATATCCCACTGCGGCGTAATGCCTGCGTGCGCCATCACCAGCTTCAGCTCATCATCCACCTGCAGCACCGGTTGGCGGCGCAGCCAGTTGATCAGCTCATCGGCGTCCGGCGCTTCCAGCAGCGGCGTGATGCGATCTTTGGGTTTGTTGCGGCTGATGCCGGCGTAGACCGCCAGCAGATGCAGATCGTGATTGCCCAGCACCATGCGCACCGCCGGGCCGAGCGAACGCACGTAGCGCAGCACGTCCAGCGAACCGGGGCCGCGGGCCACCAGATCGCCGGTCAGCCACAGCCGATCGCGCTCGGGATCGAAAGAAACCTGGGCCAACAGCGACTGCAGTTCATCGAAACAGCCGTGAACGTCGCCGATAAGGTATGTCGACATAATTAATGGATCAGCGTTGGAATAGCTAAGCGGAACACGGGAATAGCGGTGCGGAACGGCTGACCCTGGTGGTCAACCATTTCGTAATGGCCTTCCATGGTGCCCAGCGGCGTTTCGAGAATGGCGCCGCTGGTGTATTGGAATTCGCCGCCGGGCGGAATGAGCGGCTGCTCGCCGACCACGCCTTCACCCTGAACTTCGGTCTGGCGACCGTTGCTGTTGGTGATCAGCCAGTAACGGCCCAGCAGCTGCACGTTGAAACGCCCCAGGTTGCGGATGGTGATGGTATAGGCGAAGACATAGCGTTCTTCTTCAGGTATCGACTGTGATTCCACATAGACGCTCTGAACCTGGATACATACACGGGGCGAATCAATCATGACAACAACTCCTTATTGCTGCGGCGCGGGATTGGCTGACAGCCAGTTCGCCAGCTTGCAGTACTGCGCCACAGAAATATTCTCTGCTCTGAGCGAAGGATCAATGCCCAACTCCGTCAGCTGTTCCGGAGTAAACAGATCGCCCAGGCTGTTGCGGATGGTTTTCCGACGCTGGTTGAATGCCTGAGTCGTAATGCGGCTCAGCATGCGCACGTCGCCCACCGGGTTCGGCATCACGCTGTGCGGCACCAGACGCACCACGGCGGAATCGACTTTCGGCGCCGGGGTGAATGAGGTTGGCGGCACTTCCAGCACCGGGATGACGTTGCAGTAGTACTGCGCCATCACGGTCAAACGCCCGTAGGCCTTGCTGTTCGGGCCGGCAACCAGACGGTTGACCACCTCTTTCTGCAACATGAAGTGCATGTCGCGGATTGCCTGAGTATAGCTGAAAAGGTGGAACATCAGCGGCGTCGAAATATTGTACGGCAGGTTACCAAATACGCGCAGCGGTTGGCCAGCCTGCTCGGCCATTTCGGCGAAATTCACCGTCATGGCGTCCTGCTGGTGAATGGTCAGCTTGTCCTTCAGCTGCGGGTGGTTGGCCAGGCGGGCCGCCAGATCGCGGTCCAGCTCAATCACCGTCATGCGGTCCATGCGCGCGCCGACCGGCTCGGTCAATGCGCCCAGGCCGGGGCCGATCTCCACGACCGCTTCGCCCGGCTGCGGGTGAATGGCGGAGACAATGCTATCGATGACAAACTGATCGGTTAAAAAGTTTTGTCCAAAGCGTTTGCGGGCAAAGTGCCCTTGGTGGACTCTGTTATTCATTACAATTAATTATCATTTTAATGGCGAGATTCAAGGCCGTTTTGAAACTGCCGGCATCGGCGGTGCCGGTGCCGGCCAGTTCCAGAGCGGTGCCGTGGTCGACCGAGGTGCGAATAAAAGGTAAACCGAGGGTGATATTCACCGCACGGCCGAACCCTTGGTATTTTAGCACCGGCAGACCCTGATCGTGATACATCGCCAGCACCGCATCGGCATGTTGCAGATACTTGGGCTGGAACAGGGTGTCCGCCGGCAGCGGGCCGATCAGATGGATGCCTTCGGTGCGCAGCGCCTCGAGCGCCGGCGTGATGGTGTCTATCTCTTCGCGCCCCATGTGGCCGCCTTCCCCGGCATGCGGGTTCAGCCCGCAAACGTAAATCTGCGGCTGGGGGATGCCAAATTTGGTTTTCAGATCGTTATCGAGAATGCGGATGACTTCGAACAGGCTTTGGCGGGTAATGGCGCCCGGCACCGCCAGCAGCGGCAGGTGGGTGGTCGCCAGCGCCACGCGCAGCTCTTCGGTCGCCAGCATCATCACCACCCGATCGCAATGGCTGCGATCGGCAAAGAATTCGGTATGGCCGATAAAAGGCACGCCGGCGTCGTTGATCACGCCCTTGTTCACCGGGCCGGTGATCAGCGCGGCGAATTCGCCGTTCAGGCAGCCGTCGCAGGCGCGCGCCAGGGTTTCCACCACGTAGGCGCTGTTGCCGACGTTCAGCTCGCCCGCGACCACCGGTTGCGCGGTGGCCACCGGCAGCACCGTCAGCGTGCCGGCGCGCTGCGGCTGAGCCGGCTGCTGCGGCTGGTAGTCGCGCAGCGTCAGCGGCAGGCCCAGTTGGCGGGCCCTGGCAAGCAACAAGGCCGGATCCGCGCACACCACCAGTTCAACAGGCCAATCCTGTTGCGCCAGCGCCGCCACCAAATCCGGCCCCACCCCGGCGGGTTCGCCGGGGGTAATGACGATGCGTTTATTGCTGTGCATTGCTGCCATCGAGGATCTTCACGTAGGACTGGGCGCGTTGTTCCTGCATCCAGGTCTGCGCTTCTTCGGCAAACTTGCGGTTGAACAGCATGCGGTACGCGCGATCTTTCTGCGCGGCGTCGGTTTTGTCCACCTGGCGGGTATCGACCAGTTGGATCAGATGCCAGCCGAAGGAAGAGTGAACCGGTGCGCTGATTTCGCCCTTGCTCAGCTTCAGCAGCGCGTCGCGGAACGCCGGATCATAGATGTCTGGCGAAGCCCAGCCCAGATCGCCGCCCTGCAGGGCAGAGCCCGGATCCTGAGACAGCTGTTTGGCTTCATCGGCAAACTTGGCGCGGCCGCTCTTGATCTCCTGCGCCACGCTTTCCAGCTTGGCGCGCGCCTGATCGTCGGTCATCACCACCGAAGGTTTCAGCAGGATGTGGCGGGCGTGCACTTCGGTGACGGAAACCGACTGGCTGGCGCCGCGGATGTCGTTCACCTTCAGAATGTGGAAGCCGACGCCGGAACGGATAGGGCCGACGACGTCGCCTTTTTTGGCGCTGACCAGGCGTTCGGCGAACAGGGTAGGGATCTCCTGCAGCTTGCCCCAGCCCATGTTGCCGCCTTTCAGCGCCTGCGAGTCGGCCGAATAGGTGATCGCCAGCTTGCCGAAGTCGGCGCCGCTGTTGATCTCGCCCATCAGGCGCTTCGCCAGCGTTTCGGCTTCGTCAACCTGCTGCTGCGACGGGTTCTCCGGCAGCGGGATCAGGATGTGGCTGATGTTCATTTCGGTATCGCTGCCGTTCTGGGCGCCAACCTGCTTCGCCAGCGCGTCCACTTCCTGCGGCAGGATGGTCACGCGGCGGCGCACTTCGTTGTTGCGCACTTCGGTGATCAGCATTTCTTTGCGGATCTGCGCGCGATAGGTGTTGTAGTTCAGGCCGTCGTAAGACAGGCGGCTGCGCAGCTGATCGACGCTCATTTTGTTTTGCGCGGCGATGTTACCGATCGCTTTGTCCAGATCGGCATCGGAAACGTTGATGCCCATTTTCTTGGCCATCTGCAGCTGGATGTTATCCATGATCAGACGCTCAAGGATCTGGTGACGCAGCGTATTGTCGTCCGGCAGTTGCTGGCCGGCCTGTTGCGCGTTGAGTTTCACCGACTGCAACAGACTGTTGACGTCGCTCTCGAGTACCACGCCGTTATCCACGACGGCGGCGACTTTATCCACTTCTTGGGGTGCTGCGAACGCGGCATTGGCGCAAACCACCAATCCGAGAATAAGCGTTCTCCAGTTTTTCATACATTTCCCATTATGTAATCCGCAAATGCGGGTGAAAGTTCTCGTTTTCAAAGTGTTACAAAGTATCAGAACCCACGCTGGTACGGCAGAATGCCGGAGCGCAGCATTTCCTCAGAGCCGAGGCTCTGGTTGCTGCTCAGGCCGCGCAGTTCGATGTTGAATGAAACTTTGTTGTCGTAAACGCTGCTATTGTTGCTGTCGTTCCAGTCGGTGATCTTGCGCTCATAGCCCAGGGTCACCGCCCAGCAGCAGGTGTTGTACTTCACTCCCAGCAGCTGATCGGCGGACTGCTTGGCGCGGGTGTCGTAGTAATACGCGCCCACCACCGCCCAGCGATCGGCGATTGGCCAACTGCCGGTGATGCCCACCTGAGAAATACCGTCCTGATAGGCCGGCACCGACTTGGTGTTCAGCGCCGTCTCGATATATTCCGGCGTGGCGTAGCGGTAGTTCAACTGCACCACGCGTTCCGAATCCTGACGGTACTCCAGCACGCCGTTGCCCAATGAAACGCTGTTCAGGCGCGTATCATACTGCAGACCGCCGCGCAGGCCCCAACGATCGTCGAGCTTCCAATAGGTATCGCCAGCCCAGGCCAGGCTGCCGGTATCATCGTTGTTGTCGTACCCCGTCGTCTGGTCGCCGGTGCGTGAACGGCTGAAGTAGTAGATTTGACCCACGGAAGCGTTAAAACGTTCAACCAGGGCGTCATCATAAATTCGGGTGGTCAAACCGGTGGACACGCGGTTCTGCGAAGCGATGCGATCCAGGCCGCTGTAGGTGCGGTCGCGGAACAGGCCGGAGTAGTCGGTCTGCAGCAGCGTGGTGTCGTAGGTATAGATGTTGCTCTGGTCGCGGTACGGCACGTACAGGTACTGCACGCGCGGTTCCAGCGTTTGCGTGGCGCCTTCGGCCCAGATCATCGGCCGTTCGAACACCAGCTTGCCGTCGACCTTGAACTGCGGCAGCACGCGGTTGACCGAATCATCGAGATCCGGCGCGGCGCTGCCTTTGCGGCTCTGGTAGTTGGCGGCGAAACCGTCGGGAATATCCTGCTGATAATGGGTCGCCAGCAGCTTGGCTTCGGTGTTCAGGCTGGCCCAGCCGTTGGTCAGCGGCAGGCTGAGCGTCGGCTCCATATGCAGACGGGTGGCGTCCGGGCTGTATGGGTTGACGCTGGTGAACTTGGCCGCCTGACCGTAAATGCGGAAATCGAACGGGCCCAGGTCGTTTTTATAATAGTTCAGGTCCAGCTGCGGCTGTACCTTGTAAGAATCCGACTGGGTGCGGTCGGTATCGTCGTAGATCTGGAACTGCTTGGAACTGAGGGTGGCGTCCCAGTTTTCGTTGGCGTAGCCGAGGCTGAACTTCTGCGTCGAGTAGCCGTCGGTGGTGGAGCCGTATTTGGAATCCAGATCGGTAAAGTATTTGGAATCGCTGACCTTGGTGTAGTCGACGTTGAAGCGCCACACCTGATCCATCACCCCGTTGTGGTTCCAGTAGAACAGCCAGCGGGTGCTGTCGTCGGGGTTGTCCTTGCTGTATTCCTTATCGTCCGGCAGCCAGTCGAACTCCATCAGGCCAAGGCCCGGCTGCACCAGGTAGCGGAACTCGTTCTGCCACTGCAGCCCGCGCTTCGACATATAGTGCGGCGTGATGGTGGCGTCGAAGTTCGGCGCGATGTTCCAGTAGTACGGCAACATGAACTCAAAGCCATTGTTGCTGCCGTATTTGGCGTTCGGGATCAGGAAGCCGGAGCGACGCTTGTCGCCGACCGGCAGCTGCAGATACGGGCTGTAGAATACCGGCACGCCGCCGATGCGGAAGCGGGCGTTCCACACTTCCGCCACCTGTTCTTCGCGGTCGTGGATCACTTCGGACCCGACCACGCTCCAGCTGTCGTCACCCGGCAGGCAGGAGGTAAAGGTGCCGTTTTCCAGAATGGTGTAACGATTGGCGCCGCGCATTTTCATTTTATCGGCGTCGCCGCGCCCCTGACGGCCGACCATCTGGTAGTCGCCCTCATAGACATCGGTATCTTTGGTGTTCAGGTTCGACCAGGCTTTCGGGCCCTTCAGTTTGATCTGATTGTCGCTGTAGTGCACGTCGCCGGTGGCGGTCACGGTGCGCACCGGATCGGCCTGCCCCGGATCCTGCGTCTGGTTCAGTTCCACCTGCTTGGCGGTCAGGGTACTGTTGCCCTGCTCGATGTTGACGTTGCCGGTGAACAGCGCGCTTTTCGGGTAATCAGTGCGCGAATCGTCGGCATTGATGGTGACCGGCAGGCTGTTGGGATCGCCGCTGACCAAGGGTTTGTCGTAAACGGGGACGCCAAGCATGCATTGCTCGGCCAGATCAGCCAGCGCGTGCTGACTGTAGAGTGCCGTCCAAATCATTGTGGCCAGCAGTGTTGGGAAACTTTTTTTCATACGCGGTTTTGGTGTTCCGTCATCAGAGGCGTCATGTCCGGCAAACGGTCAGAGACTATATCACTCATCTGCGTTGCGCTAGTGTTAAATCCTGCCGTTTACTTGCGTCGTCGTTAGGCGCAAAGATAAATGACAGGTATGATAATCCAAATCCTGGGAAAAATCGCCTTAACCCTTACCTAAGACGGAAGGGATAGTGCGGCTTTCGGCATGATAATTGAGGAGTATATGCAGTATTGGGGAAAACTGCTCGGGGTCATCGTCGCCATTTGGTCTGGCGCGGGATTCTGGGGTGTAGTTTTGGGGCTGATTGTCGGTCATATGATCGATACTGCGCGCGGCAATAAGCGCAGCCGGGGTTTCTTCGCCGACCAGCAAACGCGGCAAACGCTGTTTTTCCGCACCACTTTTCAGGTGATGGGTCACCTGACCAAATCGAAAGGGCGTGTTACCGAGGCGGATATTCAGATCGCCAGCCTGTTTATGGATCGCCTGCAGCTGCATGGCGAGGCGCGCACCGCGGCGCAGCAGGCGTTTCGTGAAGGCAAGCAGAGCCAGTTTCCGCTGAGAGAGACGCTGCAGCAGTTCCGCAGCATCTGTTTCGGCCGTTTCGACCTGATTCGGATGTTTCTGGAAATCCAGATCCAGGCGGCGTTCGCCGACGGCTCATTGCATCCGAACGAGCGCCAGGTACTCTACGTGATCGCCGAGGAGCTGGGCATCTCGCATGCGCAGTTCGATCAGTTCCTCAGCATGATGGAGGGCGGGCGCCAGTTCGGCGGCGGTCGGCAGGGCGGCTATTCGCAGGGCGGCTACCAGCAGGCGCAGCGCGGGCCGACGCTGGAGGATGCCTGCAAGGTGCTGGGCGTCAGCAGCGGCGACGACGCCGCCACCATCAAGCGCGCTTACCGCAAGCTGATGAGCGAACATCATCCGGACAAGCTGGTGGCGAAAGGCCTGCCGCCGCAAATGATGGAGATGGCCAAGCAAAAAGCGCAGGAGATCCAGGCGGCATACGATCTGATCAAACGCGAGAAAGGCTTCAAATAACCCCAGGGGGATAGCGCCGTCATACTTCGAGCCGCAGGTGTGTTGGCTGCCTGCGCTTACCCCGGTCACGTACTTTTTGTACGCTCCCGGGGCTGCGCTTAGTTGCCGTCTTCCTGCAACTCGAATTATTTAAGGTATTCGTTGGCGATGAGCTCAGAAATCCGGCTCGGCGCGAAAATGCATCGGCGTCTGGAAGGCGGGGTGGGTGATGCGCAGCTCCTGCGCGTGCAGCTGCAGCCGCGGCGCCATCGCTTTGGCTTCGGGAGGCGCGTAGAAACCGTCGCCGAGGATCGGATGCCCCAGCGCCAGCATATGCACCCGCAGCTGGTGAGAGCGGCCGGTGATCGGCGTCAGCTGTACCCGCGTGCTGCCGTCGGCGTCGCGCGACAGCACGCGATATTCCGTTTGCGCCGCCTTGCCGGTGTCGAAGCACACTTTCTGCAGCGGCCGGTTCGGCCAGTCGCAGATCAGCGGCAAATCCACCAGTCCCTCATCCTGTTCCAGATGCCCCCAGACGCGGGCGATATAGCACTTCTTCGGCTCGCGTTCGCGGAACTGGCGCTTCAGCTCGCGTTCGGCGGGCTTGTTCAACGCCACCACGATCACCCCGCTGGTGGCCATGTCCAACCGATGCACCGACTCGGCGGCCGGAAAATCGGCCTGAATGCGCGTCATCAGGCTGTCTTTGTTCTCCGGCGCCCGGCCGGGCACCGACAGCAGGCCGCTGGGCTTGTTGACCACCATGATGTGCTCATCCTGATACAGGATGTGCATCGGGTCCTGCGGGGGATTGTAGGGTTCCATCTCGGCTCCGCTAAAGGGGCTGAACGGGGAGCCGTGGCTCCCCGCGTCGCGCCGGTTACTGGTGGGTGACCACCACCAGACGAATGGCGTCGAGACGCCAGCCGGCTTCGTTGAGGTTGGCCAGCACCTGACGGCGGTTGAACTCCAGCGCTTCGACTTCGTCGTCGCGGATGTTCGGGTTGACCGCCTTCAGCGCTTCCAGCCGCGCCAGTTCGGTGCTCAGCTTGTCGTCCGCTTCCTGTTTCGCCTGCTCGATAAGCTGGCGAGCCTGCGCTTCGACCAGGCCTTCCGCCTGCTGCAGCATGGCGTGCACGTCCTGCTGCACCGCATTGACCAGCTTGCTGGAGGTGTGGCGGTTGACCGCGTTGAGCTGGCGGTTGAAGCTTTCGAACTCCACCTGCGCCGCCAGGTTGGTGCCTTTGCGATCCATCAGCATGCGGATCGGCGTCGGCGGCAGGAAGCGGGTCAGCTGCAGGTGTTTCGGCGCCTGCGCCTCCACCACGTACACCAGCTCAACCAGCAGGGTGCCGACCGGCAGCGCCTTGTTTTTCAACAGGGATACCGCGCAGCTGCCGGTATCGCCGGACAGGATCAGATCCAGCCCGTTGCGGATAATCGGGTGTTCCCAACTGACGAACTGCGCGTCTTCGCGCGACAGCGCCTGATCGCGGTCGAAGGTCACGGTGCAGCCGTCCTGCGGCAGGCCCGGGAAGTCCGGCACCAGCATATGGTCGGACGGCGTCAGCACGATCAGGTTATCGCTGCGGTCGTCCTGGTTGATGCCGACGATGTCGAACAGGTTGAGCGCGAAGCCCACCAGGTTGACGTCGTTATCCTGCGCGGCGATGGCTTCCGCCAGCGCCTGGGCTTTATCGCCGCCGTTGGAATGCATCTCCAGCAGGCGGTCGCGGCCCTGCTCCAGCTGCGCTTTCAGCTGGTCGTGCTGCTGGCGGCAGGCGTGGATGAATTCGTCCAGCCCTTCCTGTTCGGTCGGCGAAGCCAGATACCCGATCAGCTGCTCATAGCTGCTGTCGTAGATGGTGCGGCCGGTCGGGCAGGTGTGTTCGAAGGCGTCCAGCCCTTCGTGGAACCAGCGCCCCAGCACCGCCTGCGCGGTATTTTCCAGGTACGGCACCATGATCTGGATATCGTGCATCTGGCCGATGCGGTCCAGGCGGCCGATGCGCTGCTCCAGCAAATCCGGGTTGAACGGCAGATCGAACATCACCAGCTGGCTGGCGAACTGGAAGTTGCGGCCTTCGGAGCCGATCTCGGAGCACAGCAGCACCTGGGCGCCTTCCTCTTCGGAGGCGAAGTAGGCGGCGGCGCGGTCGCGTTCGATGATCGACAACCCTTCGTGGAACACCGCCGCGCGGATCGCTTCACGCTCGCGCAGCACCTGCTCCAGCTGCAGCGCGGTTTCCGCCTTGGCGCAGATCACCAGCACTTTCTCGTGGCGGTTGGCGATCAGGTAATCCAGCAGCCACTCCACGCGCGGGTCGAAGTTCCACCAGGTGGCGTTTTCGCCCTCAAATTCCTGATAAATCTGCTCCGGGTACAGCATGTCGCGCGCGCGCGCCTCGACGGTTTTCTTGGCGCCCATGATGCCGGACACTTTAATCGCGGTCTGGTACTGGGTCGGCAGCGGCAGCTTGATTTGATGCAGGTTGCGGTGCGGGAAGCCCTTCACGCCGTTACGGGTGTTGCGGAACAGCACGCGGCTGGTGCCGTGGCGGTCCATCAGCATGGTCACCAGCTCCTGGCGCGCCTGCTCGGCGTTGTCGCCGTCGCTGTTGGCGGCTTTCAGCAGCGGCTCGATGTCCTGTTCGTCGATCAGCTCACCCAGCAGGTTCAGTTTGTCGTCGGCCAGGCGCTCGCCGCTCAGCAACAGGGTGACGGCGTCGGCCACCGGGCGGTACTTCTGCTGCTCGGCGACGAACTCGTGATAGTCGTGGAAACGGTTCGGATCCAGCAGGCGCAGACGGGCGAAGTGGCTCTGCTGACCAAGCTGTTCCGGGGTGGCGGTCAGCAGCAGCACGCCGGGAATGTGCTCGGCCAGCTGTTCGATCACCTGGTACTCGCGGCTTGGGGCTTCTTCGCTCCAGGCCAGGTGGTGGGCCTCGTCGACCACCAGCAGGTCCCACTGGGCGTCGGCCAGCTCTTCCAGGCGCTGCTTGTTGCGGCGCACGAAGTCCAGCGAGCAGATCACCAGCTGTTCGGTCTCGAACGGGTTGCTGCTGTCGAGCTTGGCCTCGGCATAGCGGCTGTCGTCGAACAGCGAGAAATAAAGGTTGAAGCGGCGCATCATCTCGACCAGCCACTGGTGCTGCAGGGTTTCGGGCACCACGATCAGCACGCGTTCGGCGCGGCCGGCCAGCAGCTGCTGGTGAATGATCATGCCGGCTTCGATGGTTTTGCCCAGGCCGACTTCATCCGCCAGCAGCACGCGCGGCGCATGGCGCTGGCCGACTTCGTAGGCGATATGCAGCTGGTGCGGGATCAGGCTGGCGCGCATGCCGCGCAGGCCGGCGAACGGCAGGCGATATTGCTCGCTCTGGTATTTGCGCGCGCGAAAGCGCAGGGCGAAGCGATCCATGCGGTCTATCTGGCCGGCGAACAGGCGATCCTGCGGTTTGCTGAAGGTCAGCTTGCTGTCCAGCAAGACTTCGCGCATCGCCACGCCGCTTTCCTGCGTGTCCAGGCGGGTGCCGATGTAGGTCAACAGACCGTTATCCTCTTTGACCTCTTCCACCTGCAGCTGCCATCCCTCGTGGCTGCTGATGGTATCGCCCGGATTAAACATCACGCGGGTGATCGGCGAATCGTTTCTGGCGTAGAGGCGGTTTTCACCGGTGGCGGGGAAAAGCAGGGTAATCATGCGCGTATCCAGCGCCACGACGGTTCCCAGTCCTAATTCGCTTTCCGTATCGCTGATCCAGCGTTGACCAAGTGTAAAAGGCATATATTGTCGGCTCGATTCTTTGTAAGTAAGTCCTGTCGCTACGGCGCAGCGACCTGTATTAAACCCGATTTATTTTAATTCGGCGGGCAATAGCTATAGCTCCCATGCCATCGTCGTCGGACGGCGCGGGGGGTGATTCAGAAATTGGGAAGGGCGCTATGGTAATGGAAGGCGGCGCGTTCGTCACCTGCAAAACCCGATGATTTTTCTTAACCCTTCGCGATCTCAGAACAGCCCCATCTGACCGGTGACCAGCGTGGTGAAATCGTCGTGCAGAAAAGGGAGTATAGCGTCTGCCACCGGTTGCAGCTGGCGCTCCAGATAATGTTGGTAGTCGATGGCCGAATGGCGCGTTTCCAGCGGCTCCGGCCCGGCGACGGTCATTACGTAGCTGATCCAGCCGCCGTTCTGGTACTGCAGCGGCCGCCCCTGTCGGCGATTGTAATCGTCGGCGATGCGCGCGGCGCGGGCGTGCGGCGGCACGTTGCGCTGGTATTCGTCCAGCTTTCTGCGCAGGCGCTTGCGGTAAATCAGCTGCTGGTCGAACTCGCCGTTCAGCGTCTTGCTGACGTAGTCGCGCACGTAGTCCTGATAGGGTTGGCGTTTGAAGATGCGCTGATACAGCTGCTGCTGGAACTGCTTCGCCAGCGGCGTCCAGTCGGTGCGCACCGTTTCCAGTCCTTTATACACCATTTCTTCGCCGCCGTCGGGGCGGGCTACCAGGCCGGCGTAGCGTTTTTTGCTGCCCTGCTCGGCGCCGCGGATGGTCGGCATCAGGAAGCGCGAGTAGTGGGTTTCGAACTCCAGCTCCAGCGCGTTTTCCAGCCCGTATTGCTGCTGCAGATGCCGTTGCCACCACTGATTGACCTGCTGCACCAGCGCGCGGCCAATCTGCGCCGCCTGCCGTTCATCGTGCGGCTGTTTCAACCAGACGAAGGTGGAGTCGGTATCGCCGTAGATCACCTGATAGCCTTCGGCTTCGATCAGTTCGCGGGTCTGGCGCATGATCTCATGGCCGCGCAGGGTGATGGAAGACGCCAGCCGCGGATCGAAAAAGCGGCAGCCGCTCGATCCCAGCACGCCGTACAGCGCGTTCATGATGATCTTCAGCGCCTGGGACAACGCCTTGTTTTGCTGGCGCTTGGCCGCCTCGCGCCCCTGCCAGATCTGCTCGACGATCGCCGGCAGGCAGTGCTTGCTGCGCGAGAAGCGCGCGTTGCGAAAGCCGGGCACCGAATCGGCATCGTCCGGATGGCGCATGCCTTCCGCCAGCCCGACCGGATCGATCAGGAAGGTGCGGATGATCGACGGGTACAGGCTCTTGTAATCGAGCACCAGCACCGAGTCATACAGGCCGGGCTGCGAATCCATCACGAAGCCGCCGGGGCTGTGCTCCTCCGGCTGTTCGCCGAGGTTGGGCGCCACGAAGCCCAGCCGGTGCATGCGCGGCATATACAAATGGCTGAACGCCGCCACCGAGCCGCCGCTGCGATCGGCCGCCAGCCCGGTGACGGTGGCGCGCTCCAGCAGGAAGTTGAGCAGGTCGGTTTTGGCGAAAATGCGCGTCACCAGCTCGCAGTCTTTCAGGTTGTAGCGGGCCAAAGCCGGTTTGTCTTCGGCGAAACGCCGGTCGATCTCCGCCATGCGCTGATAGGGGTTATCGATCGACTTGCCTTCGCCCAGCAAATCTTGCGCCACGTATTCCAGGCTGAAGGAGGGGAAGTTCCAGGTGGCGGATTTCAGCGCTTCGATGCCGTCGATAATCAGCCGGCCGGCGGCGGAGGCGAAAAAGTGATTCTGCTTGAAGCCATGCTCGCGCCACTCCAGCAGGTTGCCGCCGCGCCCCAGCCGCAGGGGGATCCGGTAACGTTCGGCGTGCTTTTGCAGCACCCGCAGATCGAACTGCACCAGGTTCCAGCCGATGATGGCGTCGGGATCGTGCCGTTCCAGCCACTGATTCAGCCGTTCCAGCATTTGCGGGCGGCTGATGCAGTACTCCAGATCGAAATCCAGCGCTTCGTCACCGCCGTTGGCCGGCCCCAGCATGTAAACCTGCCGCTGGCCGCAGCCTTCCAGCGCGATGGAATAGAGTTCGCCGTGGGCGGTGGTTTCGATATCCAGCGACACCAGCTTCAGCGCCGGGCGGTATTCCGGCGCCGGCTTCATCTGGCCGTTGAGCAACGGGCCGCCGCCGTTGGCCTGGCCGCTGAACCAGACCGGCGCGGTGATGAAACGCTCCATCAGGTAGCGTTCCGGCGGCCGGACATCGGCTTCGTAAACCGTGACGCCGCCTTCTTTCAGCAGCTTTTCCAGCTTGATCAACTGACGGTGCTGGCGACAATACAGCCCGATCATCGGGCGGTGATGGAAATCCGTCAACGCCAGCGGCTTCAGCTCCACCTGCCGCTCTTCGCGCAGCAACGGCTCAGCGCGCCGGCGCTGTTCCGCGGGAATAAAGGCCACCGAGGTCTGCGGCGGCAGGTGCAGTTGCCGCGGCCCGGCGTCGGTCGCCAGCCAAAATTCAACCTCGGTGCCGGCGGGCGTGTCGCGCCAGTGGCGAGTGAGCAGGAAACCCTGTTGCAGTGCTGTCATAACCCCTTCGTTCTCCGCCGGGCGGCGTGCGCGACATTCAGCGTGATGTCGTTTTTGGCGCTAATGCCAATATAGATGAATCATAGTATGGGTTTTTATACAGGGGTTGTCCACGGCTGTGCGGCGTTGCCAAAAACGCATACAATTCATCGATTGACTCGTCTCCGGCGGCACCGGACAATCCTCGGCCCGTGCGCTTTGCCTAACGAACAGAGGTTTAATGGAAGCCTATTTACAACATTTGATCACCCAGTCATTGGCTTTCACCCTGATGGTCGTCATGTTGGTCGCATTTTTGGAGTCGCTGGCGCTGGTGGGGCTGCTGCTGCCCGGCACGGTGATGATGGCCAGCATCGGTGCGCTGATCGGCAGCGGGCAGGTGGATTTTTATTACGCCTGGGCGGCCGGTATCGTCGGTTGTCTGCTGGGGGACTGGATCTCCTATTTTATCGGCCGCGCCTTCAAGGGGCCGCTGCACCGCTGGTCATTTCTGAAGAAGAACAAGGCGATGCTCGACAAAACCGAGCACGCGCTGCATCAGCACAGCATGGCCACCATTCTGATTGGCCGCTTTGTCGGCCCGACGCGCCCGCTGGTGCCGATGGTGGCCGGCATGCTCGATCTGCCGCCGTACAAATTCGCCCTGCCGAACGTTATCGGCTGCATCACCTGGCCGCCGGTTTATTTCTTCCCCGGCATTCTGGCCGGCGTGGCGATCGACATTCCCGCCAGCGCCGACAGCGCCATGTTCAAATGGCTGCTGTTTGCGGCGGCGATGCTGCTCTGGCTGGCCGCCTGGCTAAGCTGGCGCTGGTGGCGCGAAGGCAAGCGCAGCGCCGATCGGCTGAGCCGCTGGCTGTCGCCGGGGCGGCTGCGCGCGGCCTGTTCGCTGAGCTGGCTGGCGGCGCTGGCCAGCTGTTACCTGCTGAGCCAACAGCCGCTGATGCCGGTGTATCGGCATCTGCTGTGGAAGGTGTTGTCCGGGCAATGACAACGGGGGCGTTTGCCCCCGTTCGCTTTACTGGAAGAACGCCTCCAGCTGTTCGAATACCCGCAGGTCCTCGCCGTGGCGCTTCACCTGCAGCACGTCCTCCAGCTTTTCGACCTGGCTTATCATCTGCACCAACCGCTGATCGTCGGCCACCAGCAGCCAGATGCGGCTCTGCTGGCCGTCTTTCAGCGGCATGCACAGAATGCCCTCGACGTTGAAGGCGCGGCGGGCGAACAGGCCGCAGACGTGCGACATCACGCCGGGATGGTTTCGTACCGCCAGCTCCAGGATCACCTGTGGTTTATCTTGTTGTTGCAGCATGGCTTATTCTCCAATCATGTCGATGTTGGCGGCGCCCGGCGGCACCATCGGGAACACTTTTTCATTGATATCGATCAGCGCGTGGATCAGGCATGGCCCGGGCGGCGGATCGCCTCGGCCAGGGCGGCCTGCGGATCCTCCGCGGCGTTCAGATCGCAGGTATCCAGCCCGAAACCGGCGGCGATCTTGAGGAAGTCGGTGCGCTTCGGATAGGCGGCGGCAAAGATGCGCTGCTGGTAGAACAGGGTTTGTTGCTGATGCACCAGCCCTAACGCCTGGTTGTTCATCAGGATGATTTTCACGTCCAGATCCTGTTCGACCGCGGTGGCCATCTCCTGAATGTTCATCATCAGGCTGCCGTCGCCGGAGAAGCACAGCACCTTGCGCTGCGGTTCGGCCAGCGCCGCGCCGATCGCCGCCGGCAGGCCGAAGCCCATGGTGCCCAAACCGCCGGAGGTCAGCCATTGGCGCGGTCGGCTCAGCGGATAAGCCTGCGCCACCCACATCTGATGCTGGCCCACGTCGGTGGTGATGATGGCGCTGTCGTCCACGCAGCGCGCGGCGGCCTGCACCAGCCCGTAGTGGCTCAGCGGATCTTCCGCGTTCGGCATGTTGAACGGGAACTCGCGCTTCAGGTCGCTCACGGTGTTCAGCCACGCGCTGCGCGGCTGCGTCTCGATCAGCGGCAGCAGCTGCCGCAATACCTGACCCACGTCGGCATGAATGGCGATATTGGCCTGTTTCACCTTGCCCAGTTCGGCGCGGTCGATATCCACATGGATGATGGCGGCGTTGGGGCAGAACAGTTCGGTCTTGCCGATCGCCCGGTCGTCGAAGCGCGCGCCCAGCACGATCAGCAGATCGGCCTCCTGCAGAATAAAGTTGGTGCTGCGCGCGGCATGCATCCCCAGCATGCCCAGCGACAGCGGGTGTTCAACCGGCATCGCGCCCAGCGCCATCAGCGTCATGGTGGTGGGCAGGCTGGCGCGCTCCGCCAGTTCCAGCGCCTGCTGGTGGGCTTCAGCGCAGATAATGCCGCCGCCGAGGTAGAGGATCGGGCGCTTGGCCCGGTTGATCATGGCGGCGGCCTGCGCCACCTGCGCCGGTTCGAAGGCCGGCGCCGCATCGGGCACCGCGATCGGCGGCAGTTCGTCCAGCTCAATCTCCGCGGTCTGCACGTCTTTCGGAATATCGATCCACACCGGGCCAGGCCGGCCGGATTCGGCGATGCGGAAGGCGTCGCAGATCACCTGCGGCAGCTCGCGGATATCGCGCACCAGATGGTTATGCTTGGTGATCGGGATCGAGATGCCGTAGGTGTCCACTTCCTGGAAGGCGTCGGTGCCGATCATCGAGGAAGGCACCTGGCCGGTGATGCACACCAGCGGAATGGAATCGAGCTTGGCGTCGGCGATGGCGGTGACCAGGTTGGTGGCGCCCGGCCCGCTGGAGGCGATGCACACCGCCGCTTTGCCGTTGGCCCGCGCCATGCCCTGCGCCATAAAGCCCGCGCCCTGTTCGTGGCGCGCCAGCACGTGGTGGATGCGGGTGCTTTGGCTCAGCGCGTCATACAGCGGCAGCGCGGCGCCGCCGGGAATGCCGGCGACGGTGGTGATGCCCTGACGCTCCAGCAGATGAACGATCAGCTGCGCGCCGGTAAAGCGTTTGCCTGGGTGAGGCGTGCCCGAAATTGCCATTGTTCCTGTCCTTTCTCAAGGCCGGTGAGCTTTCCTGGGCAGGGGGCTAAAACTAGAAACCCCGCCCGGTTTGCGCCGGCGGGGTTTGGGAATCGATGCGTTGATTCGGACCCTACGGCGCATTGCCGACGACCACCACCACACGCACGACGACCACCGCGGCTGGTAGCGCGGTAACTAGTAGGGTCGAAGTCAGCGAGGATGCGATCACAGGGAACCTTATCATCAGTAAAAAAAGTCAGGTTTTTATAAAAACACAGGCGCAAAATTCGCACAACAGGTTTATTTGCACAGCATAAAAAACGCGCGGCGGATCACGCTTTATGCGAAATGCCCAGCACCTGCGCTGCCGGCGAGCTGCCGTCCAACAGGGATTGCGTCGGGCCGTCGTAGTAAATGCGGCCGTCGACCACCAGCAGCGTGCGCGGCGCGATGCGCGCGGCGTCGTCCAGGTTGTGCGACACCATCAGCAGCGTCAGATTGCGCTGTTCACACACTTCCTGCAGCAGCTGCAGCATTTCGTTGCGCAGCGCCGGATCGAGCGCCGAGAAAGGCTCGTCGAGCAGCAGGATCGGCCGTTGGCGGATCAGGCAGCGCGCCAGCGCGGCGCGCTGCCGCTGGCCGCCGGAGAGCTGCGACGGCAGGCGCGGCAGATGTTCCTCCAATCCCACCTGCCGGGCGATCTGCGCCAGCTGCCGTTGCTGCTGGGCATTCAGCCGCAGGCCGGGATCGAGGCCCAGACCGATGTTCTGCGCCACCGTCAGGTGGGCGAACAGGTTATTTTCCTGAAACAGCATCGACACCGGCCGCTGGGCCGGCGGCGTGGCGGTGCTTTCCTCGCCGTCGAGCAGCAGCCTGCCGCTGGCGGCCGGCAGAAAACCGGCGATCAGGCTCAGCAGAGTGCTTTTGCCCGCGCCGCTTGGCCCGAGCACCGCGACGCGCTCGCCCGGCTGGATGCGCAGATCAAAGCGCATCGGCAGGTGTTCATACAGATAAGTCAGTTTTTCAAGCGTCAGCATAGGTTCTTCATCTTTCGAGTCGCCGCGGTGTGGGTTGCCTGTCATTTAGCTTGAAACCTATTGGGCAGCGCGGCCCGGTAAGCGTTCGATCAGGGTAAACAACAGGAAGCACAGCCCCAGCAGCAACAGCGCGGTCACCGCGCCATCGTTGCTGCGGTAGGCGCCAATCTGCTGATACAGGTAGAACGGCAGGGTACGGAAATGTTCGTTGCCAAACAAGGCGACTACGCCGAAATCGCCGATCGACAGTACGCAGGCGAAGGCCAGCGCCTGCGACAGCGGGCGGCGCAGCGCGTTCAGTTCGATCAGGCGCAGCCGCCGCCAGCCGCGTATGTCCAGCGACAGGCACAGCGGATTATAGCGTTCGGCCAGGTCGCGCATCGGGTTTTCCAGCACCTTCAGCGCATAGGGCACCGCCATCAGCGCATTGGTGAGGATCACCAGCGCATAGGGCGACTGCGGCAGCCCGACGGTGTCGTTCAGCAGCAGGAAGAAGCCGGTGGCCAGCACGATGCCCGGCATCGCCAGGATCACCATGCCGCTCAGCTCAAGCCGTTGCCCCGCGCGCAGCCGTTGCCGCAGCTTCAACTCACGGCTGCTCCACAGCAGCATCATGGTCAGCGCCACGCACAGCAGCCCGGCGCCGATCGCGATGCGCAGCGAAGTGAACAGCGCTTGCCACAGCACCTGCTGTTGCAGCACGCTGAGCATCGCCTGATTGACGCCGTCGACCATGACCGCCAGCAGCGGCGGCAGCAACAGCAGCAGGGCGGCGGCGATCAGCACCACGTCGCTGACGCGCCGCCACAGGCTGTCTTCGGGGTTGCGCCAGATCTGCGCATGGGTATGGCCCACCGGCAGCGCCTGGCTCAGCCGCTGGCTGAGCAACACCAACCCCAGGCAGCATGTCAGTTGGATCAGCGCCAGCAGCGCGGCCCGGCTGAGATCGTAGTCGTAGCTCAGCGCCTGGTAGATGGCCAGCTCGATGGTGGTGGCCTGCGGCCCGCCGCCCAGCGACAGCACGGTGGCGAAGCTGGCGAAGCACAGCATGAAGATCAGCGCGCCGCTCGGCAGGATCTGGCGGCGCAGCGCCGGCCATTCGACGAAGCGGAACTGCTGCCAGCCGTTCATGCCCAGCTGCGCCGCCAGCTGGCGCTGCTCGACCGGGATGTTTTCCAGCGCCTGCAGCAGCAACCGGCTGGCCAGCGGCAGGTTAAAGAACATGTGCGCCAGCAGAATGCCCTGCAGGCCGTAGGGCGAGAAGCCGTAATCGAGGCCCAGCCAGCCGCATAGCGTCGCCAGCCAGCCCTGGCGGCCATAGACGCTGAGCAGGCCGAATACCGCCACCAGCACCGGCAGCACCAGCGTCATGGCGCACAGCCTGAGCAGCAGCCGCCTGCCGGGGAAGCGGCGCCGGAACAGCGCGCGCGCCAACAGGATGGCCGGCAACACCGAGATCAAGGCCGACAGCAGCGCCTGCCAGAAGGTGAAGCGCACCACATGCCACAGATAGCTGTCCTGCCACAGGGCGCGCCAGTCGCTGTCCGGCGCATGGCGCCACAGCGAGCCCATCGCCAGCGCGGCCAGCGTCAGCATCAACGCGGCGGCCAGCAGCCCCGGCCACAGCCAGCGGGGGATCACTGGCTGACGGCGGTTTGCCATGTCCGGATCCAACTGCCGCGTTGCTTGGCCACCTCTTCGGCGCTGTACTGCAGCGCGGTCTGCGGAACGATCATCTGTTCAAAGCCGGCCGGCAGCGCGGTTTTGATCGCCGGGTACATCCAGTTGCCGGTGGGAATGCTGTTCTGGAACGCCGGCGTCACCATAAACTGCAGGAAACGCTCCGCCAGCGCCGGCTGCTTGCTGGCCTTCAGCTTGCCCGCCACCTCGACCTGCAGATAATGGCCTTCGCTGAAGTTGGCGGCGGCGTAGCCGTCTTTTTTCTCTTCAATCAGGTGGTAGGCCGGGGAGGTGGTGTAGCTGAGCACCAGGTCGCCTTCGCCTTTCAGGAACAGGCCGTAGGCTTCGCTCCAGCCCTTGGTGACGGTGACGGTTTTCTTCGCCAGCTGCTGCCAGGCCGCCGGCGCCTTGTCGCCATAGACCTTCTGCATCCACAGCAGCAGGCCAAGACCCGGCGTACTGGTGCGCGGATCTTCATAGATCACCTTCCAGTCTTGATCGCTGCTGACCAGTTCCTGCAAGCTTTTCGGCGGGTTCTTCAGCTTGTCCTTGTTGTAGACGAAGGCGAAGTAGCCGTAGTCGTAAGGCACGAAGGTTTTATCCTGCCAGCCGCCCGGTACGGCCAGCTTGCCGACATCGACGCCGCTCGGCGCGAACAGGCCGGTTTGCCGGGCGGCCTGCAACAGGTTGTTGTCCAGGCCCAGCACCACGTCGGCGGCGCTGTTCTTGCCCTCCATGCGCAGGCGGTTCAGCAGCGATACGCCGTCTTCCAGCGCGACGAATTTCAACGCGCAGCCGCATTCGGCCTCGAAGGCCTTTTTCACCGCCGGGCCGGGGCCCCAGTCGGCGGCGAAGGAATCGTAGGTATAGACCGTCAGCGTCGGCTTGGCGAGAACCGGCGCGGCGCACAGCAGCAGTAAGCAGGGCAGGTATTCTTTGACCACGTTGCACTCCTGAGAAATAAGGGGCAAGGCATCTGAGGGGGCGGGGGCGGTTACGCCGGATCGCTGGGCTCAAATCCCTCCGCCGGTATTGACCGGATCAGGTTCGACGGGTGTGCTCTCAGCGGAAAAGCGGCCGGTCGCGCCAGCTCATTTTCCGCACCCCGTTGAGACGGCGCTATTGTAAAGACTAACCGACGCCGACGAAAGGCGCTTATGCCTCCGGCGGCGCAAACCAGGCGGATTTGAAGTCGAACCAGCCGAGGGTGTTCATCCGCACCCCGCGCATGCTGCGCTGGCCGTGCAGCTGCAGCCAGTGGTGGAACAGCGGATGCAGATGGTGGCGGCTGACCAACCGTTGGCAGAATTCCGCCAGCGGCAGGCGGTTGGCGCGCCACAGCGCGGCGTCCTGGGCTAAATCCTCGCTCATGCAGTGCTGCATCAGCGGCAGCTCATACAGGGTGGCGAACAGCGAAAACTCCAGCGGCAGGTAAAAATTGGCGCTGCCGAGCCACAGATCGCTCTGCGCATCGCCTTTATGCCAGACCTCGTAGTCGACGCTCTGCACGATCAGTTTGATGCCGTGCAGCGCCAGCAGCGGCTCGATCGCCTGGCGGATGGCGTGGAACTCCGAGTGCTCGTTGAAATGGGTCATGGTCAGCTCGGTCAGGCCCGCCGGCTTGGGCTGCTGCGCCAGCGCGCGGTTGTGGTGCCAGCGCGGCAGCAGGCCATAGGCCGGCGACCAGTAGCGCTGGTAGACCGGCCCGGCGTTGGCCAGCAGCGCAATCGGATTGATCAGTTCGCACAGCCAGCTGCGGATGGCCGGATCGGCCGCCAGCGGGGAGCGCTGGTCGAACAGCAGAAAGTAGCAGCCCTCCTCCAGCCGGCTTTCCAGCTCGTTTTTGCCGGTATCGTCGCCCTGCAGCTGCACGCCGGAGTGCACCAGCTCTTCGGTCACCTCCGGCAGCACCCAGATATTCACCTCATCGATCAGCGCCCGGTAGCCAAAGTAGTCGTCGAAGGCGTGGATTTTCATCTGGCTGCGGTGGTTGCGCACCACGCTGTAAGGCCCGGTGCCGATGGGGTGGCGGGCAAAATCCGGCAGGCTCGGCCATTCGCGCGGCAGGATCATCGCATGCACGCTGCCCAACAGCCACGGCAGCCAGTGATCGGGGCTGCGCAGATGCACGTCGATCACGTAGGGCGTCGGTGAGGTCACGCGGTCGATATGCGAGAACAGCGGCTGTGGCGTCAGGCGGTTGATGGTGCCGATGACGTCTTCCATTTCCAGCTCGCGGCCGTGGTGGAAATGAATCGCCGGCCGCAGATAAAAACGCCAGTGCAGCGGCGTCAGCGCCTGCCAATGATGGGAAAGATCGGACTCCAGTTCCCCGTTTTCCTCGTTTATCCGCGTCAGGCCGCTGAAAATCTGGCGGGCCAGGTGGGTCTCCGAACGCCGCAGCGCCGAGCCGGGCAGCAGGTTGTACAGTTGGCGATAGTAGAGCACCCGCAGGATGTGTTTGCCCTGGCGGAAGCTGCGGCCCAGCTGGGACAGCAGCATCTGGCGCACCACGTTTTTGTCGCCGACCAGCTGCACCAGCTGATCGATGCGGTCCTGCTCCAGCAGCTCCTCGGCCCGCTGCTGCTGCAGCGCCAGGCCGGTGTAGTGAAAGGTCAGCCGGGATCGTTTGCCGCGCCCCGACTCCGCCTGCCAGGTCAGCCAGCCCTGCTGTTGCATGGCGCTCAGCAACGAACGCACGTGGCGCCGCGAGCAGCTGAGCACTTCCGCCAGCTCCTGCAGCGTGGTTTCGGTGGCTTCGCCGTGGCAGCGTTGCCACAGGCGAATGAACTGCTGCTGCAATCTGGAGGTGGACATAAAAGAGGAACGCTCCCGCATCAATCCGTCAATTTATCTTTCCCTATATTACGCCGATAATTTTCCTCAATGAAAGGGGGAGGGCGAATGATGAAAGCTTTCTTGTCAAAACAGTTCTATCAGCGCTATTTCAGCGCGGTGCGCCGCCAGCACGCCGACTGGCTGGGCCTGGTGCCTGAGCAGGCGCGGCTGGAGATGCTGGCCCACCTGACCCAGTGGAATATCAAGGAAATGACCGAAAAGCAGTACCGCGAACATCTTTGAACGACGCTGCGGCTTGAAATAGGCAGGGCAAAAGAGTTTCTGAGTAATGGTGCAATTTCACCAGCCAGTGGGGCAACCCACTGGTTTTTTTATCGTCGGCAACGCCATCTCCTTGCAATTTCCAGCGCGTAGCCTAAGGTTTTCACTTCTGCTTTAGGGTCAGGGACGAAGATATGCAACACCTGAGCTGGCTGTCACGACGTTTTAATCCCATTTTTGCCGCTTTCCTGCTGATCGCCTTTCTTTCGGGCATCGCCGGCGCCTTGCTGGCGCCGACGCTGAGCCTGTTTCTCACCACCGAGGTGCAGGTGCGGCCGCTGTGGGTCGGTTTGTTCTATACCGCCAACGCCGTCGCCGGCATTGCCGTCAGCTTCCTGCTGGCCAAGCGTTCCGACACCCGCGGCGATCGCCGCATGCTGATCCTGCTGTGCTGCCTGATGGCGGTCGGCAACTGCCTGCTGTTCGCCTTCAACCGCGACTACCTGACGTTGATCACCGCCGGGGTGCTGATGTCGGCGGTCGCCAACACCGCCATGCCGCAGATTTTCGCACTGGCGCGCGAATACGCCGACAGCGAAGCGCGCGAGGTGGTGATGTTCAGTTCGGTGATGCGCGCGCAGCTGTCGCTGGCCTGGGTGGTGGGCCCGCCGCTGTCCTTCGCGCTGGCGTTGAGCTACGGCTTCACGGCGATGTTCCTGATCGCCGCCGCCACCTTTGCCCTGTGTACGCTGTTGGTGTGGTTCACCCTGCCGTCGGTGCCGCGTGCACAAGAGGCGGGCGATAGTTTGCAGGGCGGCGCCTCCGCGCCGATCGCGCCCGCCAGCGCCTGGCGCAACCGCGACGTGCGGCTGCTGTTTATCGCCTCGATGCTGATGTGGACCTGCAACACCATGTACATCATCGACATGCCGCTGTACATCACCGCCGATCTCGGCCTGCCGGAGAGCCTGGCGGGGCTGCTGATGGGTACCGCCGCCGGGCTGGAGATCCCGGCGATGCTGCTGGCCGGTTATTACGTCAAACGCTTCGGCAAGCGCAACATGATGCTGTTCGCGGTCGCGGCGGGCGTGCTGTTTTACCTCGGGCTGGTGGTGTTCAAGGTCAAGCTGGCGCTGATCGCGCTGCAGCTGCTCAACGCCGTTTTTATCGGCATTATCGCCGGTATCGGCATGCTCTATTTCCAGGACCTGATGCCGGGGCGGCCGGGCGCCGCCACCACGCTGTTCACCAACAGCATTTCCACCGGGGTGATCCTGGCCGGGGTGCTGCAGGGGGCGCTGGTGGAAAACCTGGGGCACTACGCGGTTTACTGGCTGGCGGCGCTGCTGGCGGTGGCGGCGCTGTGGATCAGCGCCCGGGTGCGCGAAGTGTGAGATCGAACGCCGTCATTATTGACGCAAGTCATTGAGAAGCTTAAGCCACACGCCCAAGCTAAACGGACACAGAGCGCGATCGCCGCGTTCTCGCCCATCTTGCCGTTGAGATGCCGATCCGTTTAGAAAAGTGGGTACGTTATGGATAAACTGACACCGCTCAAGCCCGTTCCTTCCCTGTGCGCCGTCGCCGCCACGCTGATCGTCTGGTTCTTCATTCCGGTGCCGGAAGGCGTGGCGCCCAATGCCTGGCAGCTGCTGGCGCTGTTTATCGGCACCATCATCGCCATCATCGGCAAGGCGATGCCGATCGGCGCCGTTGCGATGATCGCCATCGCGCTGGTGGCGGTGACCGGCGTAACCCACCCCGGCAAGCCGGGCGCGGCGCTGGACGATGCGCTCAGCGGCTTCTCCAACCCGCTGATCTGGCTGATCGGCTTTTCTATCATGATCTCCCTCAGCCTGAACAAAACCGGCCTGGGGGCACGCATCGGTTACTATTTCATTTCGCTGTTCGGCAAAAAAACGCTGGGCATCGCCTATGCGCTGACGCTGGCGGAAACCACCCTGGCGCCGGTGACCCCCAGCAACACCGCGCGCGGCGGCGGCATTATTCACCCGATCATGAAGTCGATCGCCGACAGCTTCGGCTCCAGGCCCGAGCTGAATACCTCCGGCAAAATCGGCCGCTATCTGTCGCTGGTCAACTACAACATCAACCCGGTCACCTCGGCGATGTTTATTACCGCCACCGCGCCTAACCCGCTGATCGTCAGCCTGATCGCCAAAGGCACTCAGGGCAGCTTCGAGCTTTCCTGGTCGATGTGGGCGGTGGCCGCGCTGGTGCCCGGGCTGTGTTCACTGATCGTCATGCCGCTGGTGATTTACCTGCTGTATCCGCCGGAGGTGAAAAGCACCCCGGATGCGCCGCGTTTCGCCCGCGAGAAACTGCAGGCGCTGGGGCCGGTGACGCTGCCGGAGAAAATCACCCTGGCGGTGTTCGCGCTGCTGTTGGTGCTGTGGGCCGGCATTCCGGCGATGATCTTCGGGCCGGCGCTGGCGGTGCATCCGACCACCGCGGCGCTGATTGGCCTGGCGGCGCTGCTGGCCACCGGCGTGTTGAGCTGGGAAGACGTGCTGAAACACAAAGGGGCCTGGGACACCGTGGTGTGGTTCTCGGCGCTGGTGATGATGGCCAGCTTCCTCGGCAAGCTGGGCTTGATCGGCTGGCTGTCGCAGACCGTGGGCGGCGGCATCGCGCATATTGGCATGAGCTGGGTCGGCGGCACCGTGCTGCTCACCATTATTTATCTGTATTCTCACTACTTCTTCGCCAGCACCACCGCGCACGTTACCGCGATGTTCGCCGCCTTCTTCGCCGCCGGGATAGCGCTTGGCGCGCCGCCGGCGCTGCTGGGGCTGATTCTGGCGTTCTCTTCTTCGCTGATGATGTCGCTGACCCACTACGGCACCGGCACCGCGCCGATTATCTTCGGTTCCGGCTATGTGACGCTGGGCGAGTGGTGGAAGGCGGGGCTGGTGATGAGCGTAATCAACCTGCTGATCTGGATGCTGATCGGCGGGGCATGGTGGAAGTGGTTGGGTTACTGGTGATACCCGTCATACTTGAAACTGCCGCCGTGTTGGCTGCGTAAGTGCACCCCTGTCACTTAGTACACTAAGCTCCAGGGGATTTACTTACTTGCCGCCTTGCCGCAATTCCAATTATTTATAGGGTATACGCCGATGATCAGTTCAGAAACGCCGGCTGCTGCGCTTCGTAGCGGGAGATGTCCGCTTCGTGCTGCAGCGTCAGGCCGATGCTGTCCAGCCCGTTGATCATGCAGTGGCGGCGGAAGCTGTCGATCTCGAACGGGTAGCTCTTGCCGCCGGCGTTGACGGTCTGGTTTTCCAGATCGACCACGAATTCGACGCCTTCGCGCTCCGCCACCAGCTTGAACAGCTCATCGACCTGCTGTTCGCTCAGGGTGACCGGCAGCAGCTGGTTGTTGAACGAGTTGCCGTAGAAGATATCGGCGAAGCTCGGTGCAATCACCACCTTGAAACCGTAGTCGGTCAGCGCCCAGGGCGCGTGCTCGCGCGAAGAGCCGCAGCCGAAGTTTTCCCGCGCCAGCAGGATGCTGGCCCCTTTGTAGCGCGGTTTGTTCAGCACGAATTCCGGGTTCGGTTGCTGGCCGGCGTCGTCGAGGAAACGCCAGTCGTTGAACAGGTGCTGGCCGAAACCGGTGCGGGTCACCTTCTGCAAAAACTGTTTGGGAATGATGGCGTCGGTGTCGACGTTTGCCGCATCCAAGGGCACCACTAAACCGGTATGTTGAGTAAATTTAGCCACGGTAGCCCCTTAGTGAATATCACGAATATCGGCGAAATGGCCGGCAACGGCGGCCGCGGCGGCCATTGCCGGGCTGACCAGGTGGGTGCGCCCACCGCGGCCCTGACGCCCTTCGAAGTTACGGTTGCTGGTGGATGCGCAGCGCTCGCCCGGGTTCAGGCGGTCGTTGTTCATCGCCAGGCACATCGAGCAGCCCGGCAAACGCCATTCGAAACCGGCTTCGATAAAGATTTTGTCCAGCCCTTCGGCTTCCGCCTGCGCCTTCACCGGGCCGGAGCCCGGTACCACGATCGCCTGCACGCCGCTGGCGACCTTGCGGCCCTTGGCGATCGCCGCCGCCGCACGCAGGTCTTCGATGCGCGAGTTGGTGCAGGAGCCGATAAACACTTTATCGATCGGCACCTCGGTCAGTTTGATGCCCGGTTTCAGATCCATATACGCCAGCGCCTTTTCGGCCGAGGCGCGCTCGACCGGATCGCTGAACGATTCCGGCGCCGGGATCGCCTGATTGACGGCGATCACCTGGCCGGGGTTGGTACCCCAGGTAACCTGCGGCGCGATGTCTTCGGCGCGCAGCGTGACCACGGCGTCGAATTTGGCGTCGTCGTCGGACTTCAGCGTGCGCCAGTATTCTACCGCCTGCTCCCAGTTGCTGCCGGTCGGCGCAAACTGGCGGCCCTTCAGGTAATCGAAGGTGGTGTCGTCCGGCGCCACCAGGCCCGCCTTGGCGCCCATTTCGATCGCCATGTTGCACAACGTCATGCGGCCTTCCATGCTCAGCGCTTCAATGGCTTTGCCGCAGAACTCCACCACGTGGCCGGTGCCGCCGGCGCTGCCGGTTTTGCCGATCACCGCCAGCACGATGTCCTTGGCGGTGATGCCTTCGGCGGCGTCGCCGGTCACTTCAATCTTCATGGTCTTGGCGCGGCCCTGCTTCAGGGTCTGGGTGGCCAGCACGTGCTCCACTTCGGAGGTGCCGATGCCGAACGCCAGCGAGCCGAACGCGCCGTGGGTGGCGGTGTGCGAGTCGCCGCAGACGATGGTCATGCCCGGCAGCGTCATGCCCTGCTCGGGGCCGATCACGTGCACGATGCCCTGGAACGGGTGGTTCAAATCGTACAGCGAGACGCCGAACTCCGCGCAGTTCTTGATCAGCTCCTGCATCTGGATGCGCGCCATCTCGCCGCTGGCGTTGATGTCTTTGGTCTGGGTCGAGACGTTGTGATCCATGGTGGCGAAGGTCTTGCCCGGCTGGCGCACCTTGCGGCCCATGGCGCGCAGGCCGTCGAACGCCTGCGGCGAAGTGACTTCGTGCACCAGATGGCGGTCGATATACAGCAGCGGCGTTTCGTTCGGCGCTTCGTAGACCACGTGGGCATCGTACAGCTTCTGATATAAGGTTTTGGCCATGTTATGCCCCCTGAGCTACAAAGCGGGCGATGATGTCGCCCATTTCATCGGTGCTGATGGCTTTGCCTTCACCGGCCAGATCGGCGGTGCGGTAGCCCTGTTCCAGCGCCTGGTTGATGGCGCGCTCGACGGCGTCGGCCGCCTCGAAGGCACCCAGGCTGTAACGCAGCAGCAGGGTGGCGGACAGGATCTGGGCCACCGGGTTGGCGATGCCTTTGCCTGCGATGTCCGGCGCGGAGCCGCCCGCCGGCTCATACAGGCCGAAGCCTTGTTCGTTCAGGCTGGCGGAAGGCAGCATGCCCATCGAGCCGGTGATCATCGCGCACTCGTCGGACAGGATGTCGCCGAACAGGTTGGAGCACAGCAGCACGTCGAACTGGGACGGATCCTTAATCAGCTGCATGGTGGCGTTGTCGATGTACATGTGCGACAGCGACACGTCCGGATAGTCTTTGGCGACCTGATTGACCACTTCGCGCCACAGGATGGAGCTTTGCAGCACGTTGGCCTTGTCGATAGAGGTGACCTTGTTGCGGCGCTTGCGGGCGGATTCGAAGGCGATGCGCGCGATGCGTTCAATTTCGAAACGGTGATAGACCTCGGTATCGAAGGCGCGCTCCTGCATGCCCTGGCCTTCGCGGCCCTTCGGCTGGCCGAAGTAGATGCCGCCGGTCAGCTCCCGCACGCACAGGATATCGAAGCCGCGGGCGGCGATATCGGCGCGCAGCGGGCAGAACTCCTCCAGCCCCTGATACAGACGGGCGGGGCGCAGGTTGCTGAACAGTTTGAAGTGCTTGCGCAGCGGCAGCAGGGCGCCGCGTTCAGGCTGCTCGGCCGGCGGCAGGTGCTCCCATTTCGGGCCGCCCACCGAGCCGAACAGGATCGCATCCGCCTGCTCGCAGCCGGCCAGGGTCGCCGGCGGCAGCGGGCTGCCGTGGCGGTCGATGGCGATGCCGCCGACGTCGTATTCTGCGGTGGTGATGCGGATGTCAAAACGCTGACGCACCGCGTCCAACACCTTGTGCGCCTGGGCCATTACTTCCGGGCCGATTCCGTCTCCGGGCAAGACGGCAATATGGTAAGTCTTCGTCATGTTCACACCGTTTCCTGATTATTTTGATGTTTGCTTTGCTGCAAGCGCTGCTTTTCTTTTTCTACCTGCTGTGAGCGCCAAATATTATTCAATACGTGAACCATCGCCTTGGCGGAAGATTCGACGATGTCGGTCGCCAGGCCCACGCCGTGGAAGCGGCGGCCGTTATAGGACACCACGATGTCGACCTGGCCCAGCGCGTCGCGGCCCTGACCTTTGGCGGTCAGCTGGTATTTCACCAGTTCGATCGGGTAGCCGGTAATGCGGTTGATCGCCTGGTAGACCGCATCGACCGGGCCGTTGCCGGTGGCGGCTTCGGCTTTTTCTTCGCCGCCGCAGACCAATTTCACCGAGGCGGTGGCCATAATGCTGCTGCCGGACTGCACGCTGAAGTAATCCAGGCCGAAATGCTCCGGCTCTTCCTGCTGCTTGTTGATGAAGGCCAGGGCTTCCAGGTCATAATCGAATACCTGGCCCTTTTTGTCGGCCAGCTTCAGGAAGGCGGCGTACAGGGTATCCAGGTTGTAGTCCTGCTCCTGGTAGCCCATCTCTTCCATGCGATGTTTCACCGCCGCGCGGCCGGAGCGCGAGGTCAGGTTCAGCTGCACGTCTTTCAGGCCGATCGACTGCGGGGTCATGATTTCGTAGTTTTCGCGGTTCTTCAGCACGCCGTCCTGGTGAATGCCGGAGGAGTGGGCGAAGGCGTTGGAGCCGACGATGGCCTTGTTGGCCGGAATGGGCATGTTGCACAGCTGGCTGACGATTTGGCTGGTGCGGAAGATTTCCTGGTGATTGATGTTGGTGTGCACGTTCATGATGTCCTGGCGCACTTTAATCGCCATGATCACCTCTTCCAACGAGCAGTTGCCGGCGCGTTCGCCGATGCCGTTCAGGGTGCCTTCGACCTGGCGTGCGCCCGCCTGCACCGCGGCGATGGAGTTGCCGACCGCCATGCCCAGATCGTCGTGGCAGTGGACGGAAATAATGGCTTTGTCGATGTTTGGCACCCGGTCATACAGGGTAGTGATGATGCCGCCAAACTGGTTCGGCGTGGTGTAGCCGACGGTGTCCGGGATGTTGATGGTGGTGGCGCCGGCGTTGATGGCGGCTTCGACCACCCGGCACAGGTTGTCGATCGGCGTGCGGCCGGCGTCTTCACAGGAGAACTCCACGTCGTCGGTGAAGTTGCGGGCGCGTTTGACCGAGCGCACCGCCATCTCCAGCACTTCGTCGAACGAACGCTTCAGTTTCGATTCGATGTGCAGGGTCGAAGTGGCCAGGAAAACGTGGATGCGGAAGGCTTCGGCGACGCGCAGCGCTTCGGCGGCCACGTCGATGTCTTTATCGACGCAGCGGGCCAACCCGCAGACGCGGCTGTTCTTGATTTGGCGGGCGATGGTCTGCACGGATTCGAAGTCACCCGGCGAGGAGACCGGGAAGCCGACCTCCATCACGTCGACGCCCATTCTTTCCAGCGCCATCGCGATCTGAATCTTTTCTTTTACGCTCAGGCTGGCCTGCAGCGCCTGTTCACCGTCACGCAGCGTGGTATCGAAAATAATGACTTGTTGGCTCATCGGGGCGTTCCTTATCGTGTTGATTTCACGCTAAGCGGGTAAAAAAAAACCCGCGCAGTAGCGCGGGTTTCTTATGGATGATGGGCTGAGTCAGCTCTGAACTCCGTCCACCAGCATACCGCGCAAACAAGATGCGTTAAGTAGTAGGCCTAGTAGACGGTGAGTACGGATCATGAGGGTTCAGCTTCTCTTAAATTTGTGTCGTTGCCTAATTTGATACTTTATTGGCCTGGCGATGTCAACACCTGATTGAATGCACGGGTAATTCGCCGCGGGCAAATTGGCGCCGGATGAAAGCAGAGGATAGTTCGGTGAAAAAGCGATGGGTCAGCGTAAAAGAAGGGGGCGGTTTGCGCGCTGCTTAGCATAAACGAATCGAATATATACGGCGGCAATTGCTTCTACTTCTAATTGGGTTAAAATTTATGGGAGGCAATAAGTGGCATCGACTGCGGAGAATGAGAGGCTTTTTATTGTTTTAGCAAATGCTTTAATGAAAATGCATGTGTTTTATTTATTGCTTTGAGAATAAAACCCTCCGTCGCGGTGTGTTTACATAAATTATTGATGGGTTTTAAGTAGTTTGATGGTTCATGATGTGTTTTTATAGTTTGTCTTATAAGACGAGGCCGATTTTAGCGCCTCATGATTATTGCTACCTATTTATTAGTATGACATTGGCTGAGCCTCTCTCGGTTGAATGAGCGGCCTCTGCCGTGCGCCCTGTATTCGTGTTATGGCATGACATTTATCAACTGAATTGAAGGGTGATGGTTGTGTCGTGTGTGAATAAATCAATGCGGCTTATCATTGTTTCTTCTGCATAGGGATTGGATTAACTACACAGGATAGAGTGGAGTGAGATATGGCTGAATATGATTCAGAAGTGATCAGGGTTAAAGAACCGTCGGATATTCATTTGCGCAGCGTCGATCTTAATTTGTTGACCGTTTTCGATTCGGTCATGCAAATGCAGAATATTACGCGGGCCGCCAATTCGCTGGGGATGTCGCAGCCGGCGGTGAGCAACGCCGTCGCGCGTCTGAAGGTGATGTTTAACGACGAACTGTTCGTGCGCTGCGGGCGCGGGATCCAACCCACCATGCGCGCCAGACAGCTGTTTGGGCCGGTGCGCCAGGCGCTGCAGCTGGTGCAAAATGAACTGCCCGGGGCAGAATTCGAACCGCTGAACAGCACGCGTGTTTTCTCGCTGTCGCTGTGCAGCCCGCTCGATTTACGCCTGGGCGCAAACATAATAAATCATCTAAAACAGATAGCGCCTCTGCTGAATTTGCAAATGAAGTCATATATTAACCATAACATCGAGCATCAATTGCGTTATCAGAACGTGGAATTCGTCATCGGCTACAGTCGTTTTGACTCGGAGGAGTTTCGCAATGTGGCATTATTTGACGATGAGTTAGTGCTGGCGGCGGCGCAGGAACATCCGCGAATCGCCGACCGCGTTACGCGGGATCAGGTTTTAACGGAACGGCATGCGGTCGTTTCCCTGGAGAGTTTCGGATCGTTCAGCAAACCTTACTATACCGATGAATTTATGCAGCGCGCCGTTATCCAGCAGTGCACCGATTTATACAGCGTATTGAATATGGTTTCCCTCACGGAGATGATCGCCATTGCTCCGGCCTGGCTGGTGCGTCAGCTGGCGACGTCGCTGAAAATAAAAGCGTTGCCTTTATGGCCGGAAGAAAATAAGGCGACCTGCTATCTGACCTGGCATGATTCTTCTGAACGAGATAAAGGGCATCAATGGATGAAGGCCGTATTGTCCGAGGCGGGCGCCTATAAATAAACCGCCGTTTGCTTATAAACAAGGCGTGACAATAACCATGACGATGGAGGAGGGGGCGCGAAAAGGTAAGAACTATCTGTATTTTTATTAAGATATTTCTTGGGGAAAGGGCGGGGGTTTAATTGTTTTTCGTCATGCGATGATGAATTTATGAAAAACAATTAATATGAAGTTATATTCTGATTATTTGATTTTTACTGGTGTTTTTATCTGTCGTCAGGTCCGGCCCGCGGGGGCCGCCTTTTGTCGCCGGCATAAAACCTTTTGGCCGCCCCTTTGTCCAAGCGGTGGGTGCGGTGAAGTTAGCCTGAGTTTTAGCTCACACTTCTACGCTGAAATACCTTTTCCCGCTGCCGGAGAGTAGGTAGACTGCGCGAAAAAAAGTAAACACCTGTAAGCTGAGATGCGGGGTAAGGCCCCTGCGCAAGGTTAACTGTTTGATTCATTTCAGGCTTAGAGCGCTATGATCAATAATCTGCTGCACTACCATCTGACTCATCGTATACAGCACCATGTCTCCCACCGTGCCGATCGCACAGCTTTTCGCCAATGGTCTCCTCAGGGGGAGACGCAACTGACCTGGAAGCAGGCCGACGTTCGCATCACCCGCATCGCCAGCGCCTTGTTGGCGTTGGGCGCCGAGGTGCAGGAGCGCATCGCGATATTCGCCAACAACAGCATGGCCTGGTCGCTGGCCGACCTGGCCATTTTGCAGCTGCGCGCGGTCAGCGTGCCGCTGTACGCCACCAACACGCCGGCCCAGGCCGCCTTTATCATTAATGACGCCGATATTCGCATCCTGTTCGTCGGCGAACAGGCGCAGCTGGATGCGGCGATAGCCCTGCGCGGCGTGTGTCCGCAGCTGAGCCACATCATCGTGTTTGATGACGCGGCCGATCTGCGCGGCTGCGAAATCGCCCGCCCTTTGAGCGCCTTCGAGCGGGCAGCCGAACCGGCGGCCTATGAAGCGCAGCGGCGGCAGCGCATCGCCGATTGCGACCTGCAGGATCTCCTTACGCTGATTTACACCTCCGGCACCACCGGGGAGCCCAAGGGCGTGATGCTGGACTATCGCAACCTGGCGGCGCAGCTCTCGCTGCACGATGAGCGGCTGACGGTCAATGAGGAAGACGTTTCACTCAGCTTCCTGCCGCTGTCGCACGTATTCGAACGCGCCTGGAGCTTCTTCATCATGCATTCAGGCGCGCAAAACGTGTATTTGCCGAATACCGACTGGGTACGCGAGGCGATGGCGCAGGTGCGCCCGACGCTGATGTGCGCGGTACCGCGCTTCTACGAAAAGATCTTCAGCGCGGTGCAGGAAAAGGTGGCGCGCGCGCCCTGGCTGCGCCGCGCTCTGTTCCATTGGGCGATGGTCTGCGGCGAACGCAAGTTCCTGCAGGAGCGCGCCGGTAAGCCGTTGGGCAAGCTGTTTGCGCTTTCTCACCGCTGGGCCGATAAGCTGGTGCTGAGCAAGCTGCGCGGCATTCTCGGCGGGCGGGTGCGATTTCTGCCCGCGGCGGGCGCCAAGCTGGACGACAACGTGATCCTGTTTTTCCAGGCGATGGGCGTCAACATCAAATACGGCTACGGCATGACCGAAACCTGCGCCACCGTGTCCTGCTGGGAAGAGGGCAACTTCCGTTTCGGCTCGATCGGCAAGCCCTTGCCGGGCGTGGAAGTGCGCATTGGCGAGGAGAGCGAGATCCAGCTGCGCGGGCCGATCGTCATGCGCGGCTATTTCAACAAGCCGTTGGAAACCGCCGCCGCCTTCACCGGCGACGGCTGGCTGAAGACCGGCGACGCCGGCGCGCTCGATGAGGAGGGCAACCTGTTCATTACCGAACGGCTGAAAGACCTGATGAAAACCTCCGGCGGCAAGTATATCGCGCCGCAGATGCTGGAGGGCACGCTGGCGCAGGATCGCTTTATCGAACAGGTGGCGATCATCGCCGACGCGCGCAAGTTTGTTTCCGCCCTGATCGTGCCCTGTTTCGAATCCCTGGAAGAATACGCCAAGTCGGTCAATTTGAAATATCATGATCGGCTGGATCTGCTGCGCCACAGCCATATTATCGAGATGTTCGAAAATCGCCTGCGCGACATGCAAAAAGAGCTGGCGCGTTTCGAGCAGGTGAAAAAGTTTACCCTGCTGCCGGCGGCCTTTTCGATGGAGCTGGGCGAGCTGACGCCGACCCTGAAGCTGCGCCGCAGGGTGATCCTGCAACGCTACCGGCGAGAAATCGATTCGATGTACCGGGAGCAGGCCTGAAACCGCCACCGGGCAGCCTGCCCGGCGAAAAAATCGGCAGATTTTCCGCCTGATATAGTTCTGTAATTCCCCACCGGTTTGAAACAATGCCTAGCCTGATAGCCACGGGGCTAGTGCATTGTTTTTATAAAGCGCCAATCTCCAGCCGCTTGGCAATAACCCTGGCATCTTTAAGCCATTTTGCCGTTTGCCTGCCCCATATTCTGACGTTATGTTAATCAGTTATAGTCAATCCATAAAAACGTTGGGGCATTAGCCGCAGCAGGCGCCACGTTCCGGCGCCCGACAAGAATAAGCAAGCCTGGAGGCAAAACCATGGAGATGTTGTCAGGAGCCGAGATGGTCGTTCGATCGTTGATCGATCAGGGCGTTAAGCATGTATTCGGCTATCCGGGCGGGGCGGTACTCGATATCTACGACGCCCTGCATACGGTGGGGGGAATCGATCATATTCTGGTGCGCCACGAGCAGGGGGCGGTGCACATGGCCGACGGTTATGCGCGCGCCACCGGCGAGGTCGGCGTGGTGCTGGTCACCTCCGGCCCCGGCGCCACCAATGCCATCACCGGCATCGCCACCGCCTATATGGACTCCATTCCGATGGTGGTGCTGTCGGGCCAGGTTCCCAGCTCGCTGATTGGCTACGACGCCTTTCAGGAGTGCGACATGGTGGGCATCTCGCGCCCGGTAGTGAAACACAGCTTTCTGGTGAAACGCACCGAAGACATTCCCGGGGTGCTGAAAAAAGCGTTCTATCTGGCGTCGACCGGCCGGCCAGGCCCGGTGGTGATCGACCTGCCGAAAGACATCGTCGGTCCGGCGGTCAGGCTGCCTTACGCCTATCCGCAGGACGTGAGCATGCGTTCCTATAACCCGACTGTCCAGGGGCATCGCGGGCAGATCAAGCGCGCGCTGCAAACCATTTTGGCGGCCAAGCGGCCGGTGATGTACGTCGGCGGCGGGGCGATCAACGCGGCCTGCGACGGCGAACTGCTGGCGCTGGCGGAGAAACTGAACCTGCCGGTCACCTGCACCCTGATGGGGTTGGGCGCTTTCCCCGGCACCCATCGCCAGAGCGTCGGCATGCTGGGCATGCACGGCACCTATGAAGCCAACAAGACCATGCACCACTCCGACGTGATCTTCGCCGTCGGCGTGCGCTTCGATGACCGCACCACCAACAATCTGGCCAAGTACTGCCCGGACGCCACCGTGCTGCACATCGATATCGATCCGACCTCGATCTCCAAAACGGTGGATGCCGACATCCCGATCGTCGGCGACGCCAAACAGGTACTGTCCCAGATGCTGGAGCTGCTGGCGCAGGACGACAAGGCGCAGGACTTCGATGCGCTGCGCGACTGGTGGCAGTCTATCGAACAGTGGCGGGCGCGCGACTGCCTGGGCTATGACAAACACAGCGGCACCATCAAGCCGCAGGCGGTGATTGAAACGCTGCATCGCCTGACCAAGGGGGACGCGTATGTGACCTCCGACGTGGGCCAACACCAGATGTTCGCCGCGCTTTACTACCCGTTCGACAAACCGCGCCGCTGGATCAACTCCGGCGGCCTCGGCACCATGGGCTTCGGCCTGCCGGCGGCGCTGGGCGTCAAGCTGGCGCTGCCGGAGGAAACCGTGGTCTGCGTGACCGGCGACGGCAGTATTCAGATGAATATCCAGGAACTGTCCACCGCGCTGCAGTACAACCTGCCGGTGGTGGTGGTGAATCTGAACAACCGCTATCTGGGCATGGTGAAACAGTGGCAGGACATGATCTACTCCGGCCGCCACTCGCAATCCTATATGGATTCGCTGCCGGACTTCGTCAAGCTGGCGGAGGCTTACGGCCATGTCGGCATCGCCATTCGCACCCCGGATGAGCTGGAAAGCAAGCTGGCGCAGGCGCTGGCCGAGAAAGAACGCTTGGTGTTCGTCGACGTGACCGTCGATGAGACCGAACATGTTTATCCAATGCAGATCCGCGGTGGAAGCATGGACGAGATGTGGTTAAGCAAAACGGAGAGGACCTGATCATGCGCCGTATTTTATCTGTCTTGTTGGAAAACGAATCCGGCGCGTTATCGCGCGTGGTCGGGCTGTTCTCCCAGCGCGGCTACAACATTGAAAGCCTGACGGTGGCCCCGACCGACGATCCGACGCTGTCGCGCATGACCATCCAGACCGTCGGCGACGAGAAGGTGCTGGAGCAGATCGAAAAGCAGCTGCACAAGCTGGTGGACGTGCTGCGCGTCAGCGAACTGGTGCAGGGCGCCCACGTCGAACGCGAAATCATGCTGGTGAAGCTGCAGGCCAGCGGCTACGGCCGCGAAGAGGTGAAGCGCTGCGCCGATATTTTCCGCGGCCAGATCGTTGACGTCACCGCGACGCTGTATACCGTTCAGCTGGCGGGCACCAGCGACAAGCTGGACGCCTTCCTGAACGCGGTGCGCGAAGTGGCGGAGATCGTGGAAGTGGCGCGCTCCGGCGTGGTCGGCGTGTCGCGCGGCGACAAAATCATGCGCTGAAGTTCGGATTGGTATAATTTAAGGGCGCGGCATTGAACTGACCCCATAAAGTTGGACGGTTTATATTAGGCGGCTATCTGAGCCTGGGTTCGGTACTCTACCGGACTCAGGCCTTTTAATTTCTGTTTTATTCTTTCGTGATTGTAATAGTCGATATATTCGTCAATAGCTACGCGTAATTCACTGATACTTTTATGCTCTTCCAGATACAGGCATTCCACCTTCAGCGTGCCAAAGAAGCTTTCCATCACCGCATTGTCATAGCAGTTTCCTTTGCGGGACATGCTCTGTTTCAACCCTGCGTCCCTGAGCCGTTTCTGATAGTGCCCCATCTGATACTGCCAGCCCTGATCTGAATGCAGCAGCGGATGTTCACCTTCACTCAGCACTGACTGTGCCTTAGTCAGCATATCGTCCACCATCGATAGATGCGGACGAGCTTCCATCTGATACGCGACGATCTCACCGTTGTACAGGTCAAGAACCGGTGATAAATAGAGTTTTTCACCGTTAATTTTAAATTCAGTAACGTCAGTTACCCACTTCTGGTTCGGTTTGTCCGCGCTGAACTGGCGGTTCAGAACATTGCCTGCGGCTTTGCCATAATGACCTTTGTAGGAGGTATATTTCTTCCTTCTGATACAGGATGTTAACGCCAACTGCTGCATCAACCTTTGAACCGTTTTATGATTCAGCTGACTTCCTTCCCGGCGAACGGCAAGCGTTATCCTGCGGTATCCATACCGTCCTTTATGCTTATGAAATAGCGTCAAAATCTGACGCTTATCGTCGGCGTATTTGTCTTCCTTTTTGCCGCTCGTCATCTGCCAGTAAAAAGTACTTCTGGCTAATCCGGCAGCTTTCAGTAAGCGAGCCAGAGGAAACAGCAGCCTTAACTCATTCACGACCTGCGTTTTATCTCGCGCTTTGGTGTGTTCTTTTCCCTGAGTAAGGCCTGCAGCTTTTTTAAATAGGCCACCTCAACGCGTAGCTGCTCAAGTTCTTCACGTTCGTCCGAGCTAAGCGAGTCTTTGGAAGGGAGTACTGACTTATTTCCAGAGATTTCCGGCATCGTTTTTTTCCTGCGACGATTGTCTGTGAGGGCTTCTATACCGCCTTCATCATACAGTCGTTTCCACTGACAAACCGAGGAAAAAGCAGGGATAGTGAACTTTGCACAGGCTTCGCGAACAGACATCTGGCGTTCACGCATATGCAGGATAACGGACTCTTTGAAAGCAGGAGAATAGATGAAATGTCGGGTAATCAGTCCGGCTTCACCATGAAGTTTCCAGGCAACAGACCACTTACGAACGGCGCTGTGGTCGATACCAAAGCGCTTTGCCGTCGCCTTCTGCCCTTCCAGCCCGGAAAGATAGTGCTGCACGACCTGAAGCTTAAAGCTAAGAGAATATTTGCTCATAAAAAACTGCACCTTACTCAGTTGGGTGTCCAACTTTTGGGGTGCAGTTCACATGGCTGCGCCCTTTGTTTTTCGGCGTTTTTTGCCTGTTTGCCGGCACCTTTCGGCAAAAGCGGTTGCTAGGCAGTGTTTTCTGCTGTTAGATCGCAGAAGCTGGATTGAATAACCGCACGGGATGCGATGGTTAATCCGAGCCCAGCTTACACTTCTATTTTCAGCGTCATTAAGGGGTTAATGTGAAACTGGATGAAATCGCGCGTCTCGCGGGCGTTTCGCGCACCACGGCCAGTTATGTCATCAACGGCAAGGCGAAGCAGTATCGTGTCAGCGATAAAACCGTCGAGAAAGTGATGGCCGTGGTCAGGGAGCACAACTATCACCCGAATGCCGTCGCGGCAGGGCTGCGCGCCGGGCGGACCCGCTCTATCGGCCTGGTGATACCGGATCTGGAAAACACCAGCTACACCCGCATCGCCAATTATCTGGAGCGCCAGGCGCGCCAGCGTGGCTACCAGCTGTTGATCGCCTGTTCGGAAGACCAGCCGGACAACGAAATGCGCTGCATCGAACATCTGCTGCAGCGCCAGGTGGACGCGATCATCGTCTCCACCGCCTTACCGCCGGAACACCCGTTCTATCAACGCTGGGCCAAGGATCCGCTGCCGATCATCGCCTTGGACCGCGCGCTGGATCGCGAGCATTTCATCAGCGTGGTGGGGGCCGATCAGGAAGACTCCTTTGCGCTGGCGCAGGAGCTGCGCAGCTTCCCGGCGGAGTCGGTGCTGTACCTGGGGGCGTTGCCGGAGCTGTCCGTCAGCTTCCTGCGCGAGCAGGGGTTCCGTCAGGCCTGGCAAGACGATCCGCGCCACGTCGATTATCTGTATGCCAACAGCTATGAGCGCGAAGCCGCCGGTGCGCTGTTTGCCGAATGGCTGAAAACGCACCCGATGCCGCAGGCGCTGTTCACCACCTCGTTCTCTTTGCTGCAGGGCGTGATGGACGTCACCCTGAAGCAGCGCGGCCGCTTGCCGACCGATCTGGCGATCGCCACCTTCGGCGACCACGAGCTGCTGGATTTCCTGGAGTGTCCGGTGCTGGCGGTAGCGCAGCGTCACCGCGACGTTGCGGAACGCGTGTTGGAGCTGGTGTTGGCCAGCCTCGATGAGCCGCGCAAACCCAAACCGGGTTTGACGCGCATTCGCCGCAACCTGTTCCGCCGCGGCAGCCTCAGCCGCAAGTAATGCCCGCCGCCGGGCCTCCCGCGTGAGGCCCGGTATCTCAAACGTATCCCGTCACGCCAAACAGCCGTCGGCAATATTCCAGAAAATAACCGTACGCCACGCCCATCGCCATCGACACGACCGCATTGCTGGCGACAGCCGCGGCCATTTGCTGCCCGTCGGCGCCGACGCTCCACAGGATCGCCGCATAAACCGGCGACTGAAAGCTGACGTAGGCCAGCAGGTCGGCGAGGTTGCGCAATAGAAACTGGCCGCGTGGGCTACGGCGGGCGGTGCGGATAAACAGGTCGCGGTAGCGCCCATAGGGCCAGGCGATCAGGATATTGACCGGGATCGACAACAGGCGCGAGGAAAGGGACTGCTGGAAACTCATGCCTGAGATCAACACTTCTATCGCCATACCGGCGATAAAGCAGTACACCACCAGCGCAAAGGTATCGGCGGCGGCGCTGCGCCAGCGGGCGGTGGGCGAAAGCATGGTGCATCCTCGACTTTTCATTGTTAATATTCTGTTAATTGCGTTGTGTGTGGTGGTTAATTTTGGTTTTTGCATCAATTTATAGTGTACTAATCTGAGGGTGGTTTTTTAACTAGCGGGATGTTTTTATTTTTAACATCTGGCTGGTTTTTATGCTGATAGCGGTCGGCTAAATCTGGCGCGAAGGGATTAAAATCGAGTTTTTTAAATAAGTTGATTAAAAACAACATGTTGCATTTTTTCGGTTTCAACGGCGGTTTTTCAAAGAAAAAATTGTGGGAATAAAGGTGTAAGAAAATGAAACCATAATTGTAAACAGGTATTTTGGGAATAATCTTACCGAGTTGATTTAAATCGAAATTGGCTCTGCTCGTAATATCCGAGCCATTTATTTTTTCTTCGGCCTCATCATTGCCGCTTCAATTGAAGTAAAATAGCGCGCGGCCCCGACGGCAATTACCGTTGAGCGTTATTAACTCAAGGGGTTATGCCCTATTTCGCCGACCGGGGCGCGCTGCGCCGAGCCTTGGCTGGCGCAGCGCGGCATGAGATACAGGCATGCGATTGCCGAGCTGAAAAATGAGACATCGATTGCAGAAGGAAGTAATGAGTTAATTAATCGCCAATTTGTCAGGTTTTTAATCAGGCTCTTTCCGCTTAGAAAATTCTCTCCGTTTATCATGGTGTTAATTTTTAATCGTCGAACAAATAGAGTTCCTTTCGCGAGTCAGCTCCCAAAATGACCAGAGAAATATTGCCAAAGCGCAGCCGCTCTGGCTTGACAAGGTTTTCATACCCTCCGTAAACTCCATTATGTGGGAATTTGTGGGGTAAAGTGGTGAAAACGGTCATGAAGGGGTAGCTCAGGAATGTTCCGTGGGGCAACGATGGTCAACCTCGACAGCAAAGGGCGGCTTGCCGTACCAACCCGATATCGGGATTTGCTGAACGAGGAATCGCAAGGCCAAATGGTCTGTACCATTGACCTCCATCAGCCCTGCCTGCTGCTTTATCCTTTACCCGAATGGGAAATTATTGAACAAAAATTGTCCCGTCTGTCGAGCATGAATCCCGCCGAGCGCCGCGTTCAGCGCTTGCTGTTGGGGCATGCCAGTGAGTGTCAGATGGACAGCGCCGGCCGTTTGCTGTTAGCCAGTACGCTGCGGCAACACGCCGGACTCACGAAAGAAGTGATGCTGGTCGGGCAGTTCAACAAGTTTGAACTGTGGGATGAACAGACCTGGTATCAACAAGTCAAGGATGATATTGACGCTGAACAGTCGACTCAGGAACCGTTGTCTGAGCGGCTACAGGACTTGTCGCTATAAGCATGTTGGAAAACTATAAACACACCACCGTACTGTTGGATGAGGCGGTTAACGGCCTCAACATCCGCAGCAACGGCATATATATCGACGGTACTTTTGGTCGCGGTGGCCATTCTCGTCTGATTCTGTCCCAGCTGGGGCCGGAAGGACGCTTGCTGGCAATTGACCGCGATCCTCAGGCGATTGCAGCCGCCAATTCTATTGAAGATCCTCGTTTCACTATCGTACACGGCCCATTTTCCGATTTGTCACACTATGTGCGGGAACGCGAGCTGGTGGGGCAGATCGACGGCGTTCTGCTCGATCTGGGCGTTTCTTCGCCGCAGCTGGACGACGCGGAGCGCGGTTTCTCCTTTATGCGCGACGGTCCGCTGGATATGCGCATGGACCCGTCCACCGGCCTTTCCGCCGCCGAATGGCTGATGAAGGCGGAAGCCGACGACATCGCCTGGGTGCTGAAAACCTTTGGCGAGGAGCGTTTCGCCAAGCGCATCGCGCGCGCCATCGTGGAGAGAAACCGCGTCGAGCCGATGACCCGCACCAAGCAGCTGGCCGATCTGATCGCCGAAGCCAGCCCGTTCCGCGAGAAGCACAAGCACCCGGCGACGCGCAGTTTCCAGGCGATCCGCATCTATATCAACAGCGAGCTGGAAGAGATCGAGCGCGCGCTCGACGGCGCGCTGGAAGTGTTGGCCCCCAAGGGCCGTTTGTCGATCATCAGCTTCCACTCGCTGGAAGACCGCATCGTCAAACGCTTTATGCGTCACCACAGCCGCGGCGCGCAGGTGCCGGCCGGCATTCCGTTGACCGAAGAGCAACTGCGCAGCATGGGCGGACGCACGCTGAAAGCGCTGGGCAAGATGATGCCGTCGGAAGCCGAAGTGGCGGACAACCCACGCGCCCGCAGCTCGGTGCTGCGCATTGCAGAGAGGATGCCCGCGTGATCGGCAACGAACGTCACGGCCTGGTCGGGGTGATTGGCGGCGATCTGCTGCGCAACGCCAAGATCCCATTGATTTTACTGGTTGCCGCCCTGGTCTCCGCCGTTTTTGTGGTGACCACCGCGCACCGCACCCGCCTGCTGACCGCCGAACGCGAGCAGCTGGTGCTTGAGCGGGATGCGCTGGATATCGAGTGGCGCAACCTGATTCTGGAAGAGAACGCCCTCGGCGACCATAGCCGGGTTGAACGTATCGCTACCGAAAAACTGCAGATGCAACACGTTGATCCATCGCAGGAAAATATCATCGTTAAACAATGAATGGTTTAACCGGAATAATGACACGGAGTAGAAAGGAAACGCATGAAAGCAGCGCGCCCCGGTAAGTTGAAACGCCAGGAAGATCAGGCCAGCTTTGTAAGCTGGCGTTTTGCGTTGCTGTGCGGCTGTATTTTACTGGCGCTGGTGGGGTTGATGCTGCGCGTGGCCTATCTGCAGGTCATCAACCCGGATCGCCTGGTGAAAGAAGGCGACATGCGTTCGCTGCGGGTGCAGGAAGTGCCTACCGCGCGCGGTATGATCAGCGATCGCGCCGGCCGGCCGTTGGCGGTGAGCGTGCCGGTCAACGCCATCTGGGCCGATCCGAAAGAGCTGAACGAACGCGGCGGCATTACGCTGGACAGCCGCTGGAAGGCGCTGTCCGACGCGCTGAATATCCCGCTGGATCAGCTCTCCAACCGCATCAACGCCAACCCGAAAGGGCGCTTCGTTTACCTGGCGCGTCAGGTGAACCCGGCGGTCGGCGATTATATCCGCAAGCTGAAGCTGCCGGGGATTAACCTGCGGCAGGAATCGCGCCGTTACTACCCGGCCGGGCAGGTCACCTCGCACATCATCGGCGTCACCAACATTGACGGCCAGGGCATCGAAGGCGTCGAGAAGAGTTTCGACCGCTGGCTGACCGGGCAACCGGGCGAAAGAACCGTGCGCAAGGACCGCTATGGCCGGGTGATTGAGGACATCTCCTCGGTCGACAGCCAGGCGGCGCATAACCTGGTGCTGAGCGTCGATGAACGCCTGCAGGCGCTGGTGTACCGCGAGCTGAACAACGCCGTGGCCTTCAACAAGGCCGAGTCCGGCACCGCGGTGCTGATAGACGTGAACACCGGCGAGGTGTTGGCGATGGCCAACAGCCCGTCCTACAACCCGAACAACATGGCCGGTACGCCGAAAGACACCATGCGTAACCGCGCTATCACCGATATTTTTGAGCCTGGTTCTACCGTAAAACCGATGGTGGTGATGACCGCCTTACAGAATGGCGTGGTGAAAGAGAACAGCGTGCTGAACACCATTCCTTTCCGCATTCAGGGCCACGAAATTAAAGACGTGGCGCGCTATGCGGAGCTGTCGGTAACCGGGATCTTGCAGAAGTCGAGTAACGTCGGCGTTACCAAGCTGGCGTTAGCGATGCCGTCCTCGGCGTTAGTAGATACTTACTCTCGTTTTGGACTGGGAAAGGCGACCAATTTGGGGCTGGTCGGAGAAAGCAGTGGCATATACCCAAAAAAACAACGGTGGTCTGACATAGAGAGGGCCACCTTCTCTTTCGGCTACGGGCTAATGGTAACTCCGTTACAGTTGGCGCGAGTCTACGCAACGATCGGCAGCCTGGGCGTGTATCGCCCATTGTCGATCACCAAGGTTGACCCGCCGGTCGCCGGCGAACGCGTTTTCCCTGAACCACTGGTGCGCACCGTGGTGCACATGATGGAAAGCGTAGCCCTGCCGGGCGGCGGCGGCGTGAAAGCCGCCATCAAGGGGTACCGTATCGCCATTAAAACCGGTACCGCCAAAAAGGTCGGTCCGGACGGCAAATACGTCAACCGATACCTCGCTTATACCGCCGGCGTCGCGCCGGCCAGTAATCCCCGTTTTGCTCTGGTGGTGGTCATCAACGACCCGCAGGGCGGGAAGTACTATGGCGGCGCAATTTCCGCGCCGGTGTTTGGCGCCATCATGGGCGGCGTATTGCGCACCATGAACGTCGAACCGGACGCATTGCCTACCAGCGATAAAAGCGAATTAGTGACTAACAAAAAAGAGGGTTCAGGTGGCAGATCGTAATTTGCGCGACTTACTCGCCCCGTGGGTGCCGACGGCACCCGGGCGCGCGCTGCGGGAAATGACATTAGACAGCCGTATTGCGGCTGCCGGGGATCTGTTTGTCGCCGTTGCCGGCCATCAAACGGATGGCCGCCGCTATATTCCGCAGGCCATCGCGCAGGGCGTCGCCGCCGTGATCGCCGAAGCTGACGGCCAGGACGAAGACGGCGCCATCGTCGAAATGCACGGCGTGCCGGTTATCTACCTGAGCCAACTGAACCAGCGCCTTTCCGCGCTGGCCGGGCGTTTTTACCACCAGCCGGCGGAGCGTCTGCGCCTGGTGGGCGTCACCGGCACCAACGGCAAAACCACCACCACCCAGCTGCTGGCGCAGTGGAGCCAACTGTTGGGCGAGACCAGCGCGGTGATGGGCACCGTCGGCAACGGTCTGCTGGGCCAGGTGTGCCCGACGGAGAATACCACCGGTTCTGCGGTGGATGTTCAACACGTATTAAACGATCTGGCTGAGCGGGGCGCGACCTTCGCCGCCATGGAAGTGTCTTCCCACGGGCTGGTGCAGCACCGGGTGGCGGCATTGCCGTTCGCCGCGGCGGTGTTCACCAACCTGAGCCGCGATCACCTGGATTACCACGGCGACATGGCCAATTACGAAGCCGCCAAATGGTCGCTGTTCGCCGGCCACGACGTGGGCCAGGCGATCATCAACGCCGACGATGAAGTCGGCCAGCGCTGGCTGAGCAAGCTGCCGGATGCGGTGGCGGTCACCCTGCACGACAACCTGCAGCCGGGCTGTCACGGCCGCTGGCTGAAAACCACCGCGGTCAGCTATCACGACAACGGCGCCACCATTCGCTTCAGCTCCAGCTGGGGCGACGGCGTAATCGAAAGCCGCCTGATGGGCGCCTTCAACGTCAGCAACCTGCTGTTGGCGCTGGCGACGCTGCTGTCGCTGGGTTATCCGCTGGATCAGCTGGTGGAAACCGGCAACCGTCTGCAGCCGGTCTGCGGCCGGATGGAAGTGTTTAACGCGCCGGGCAAACCGACGGTGGTGGTGGACTACGCCCACACCCCGGATGCGTTGGAAAAAGCGCTGGAAGCGGCGCGCCTGCACTGCCAGGGGCAGCTGTGGTGCGTGTTCGGCTGCGGCGGCGATCGCGACAAGGGCAAGCGCCCGCTGATGGGCGGCATCGCCGAACAGTTCGCCGATCGGGTGGTGATCACCGATGACAACCCGCGCACCGAAGAGCCGCGGGCGATCATCGCCGATATTCTTGCCGGGCTGCTGGACGCCGGGCAGGCGCTGGTGATCCACGGCCGCGCCGAGGCGGTGACCAGCGCCATCATGCAGGCGCAAGAGCAGGATGTGGTGCTGGTGGCGGGCAAAGGCCACGAGGATTACCAACTGGTGGGCAACCGCCGCCTGGATTACTCCGACCGCACCACGGTCGCCCGGCTGCTGGGGGTGTTGGCATGATCCCTGTCTCCCTTCAGGCACTGGCTGAGGTATTGAGCGCTGAGCTTTACGGCGCCGATTGCCAAATCGTTGAGGTGACGACAGATACCCGCAAGGTGACCGCCGGTTGCCTGTTTGTGGCGCTGAAAGGCGAGCGTTTTGACGCTCATGATTTTGCAGCTGACGCCGTAGCCGCGGGCGCCGGGGCGTTGCTGGTAAGTAAGCGCTTATTGGTGGACGTAGCGCAGCTGGTGGTGGCGGATACCCGACTGGCGCTGGGGCAGCTTGCCGCCTGGGTGCGTCAGCAGGTGCCGGCGCGCGTTGTGGCGCTGACCGGGTCTTCCGGCAAGACCTCGGTGAAAGAAATGACCGCCGCCATTCTGCGTGAATGCGGCGAGGTGCTGTATACCGCCGGCAACTTCAACAATGACATCGGCGTGCCGCTGACGCTGCTGCGTCTGCAGCCGCAGCATGACTTTGCCGTGATTGAGCTGGGCGCTAACCATATTGGCGAGATTGCTTACACCACCGCATTGACGCGGCCGCAGACCGCCCTGGTGAACAACCTGGCGGCGGCCCACCTGGAAGGCTTCGGCTCGTTGGCCGGCGTCGCCCAGGCGAAAGGTGAAATTTTTGCCGGCTTGCCGGACGACGGCGTGGCGATCATCAACGCCGACAATAACGACTGGCCGCACTGGCAGAGCATGCTGGGCGGCAAGACCGTCTGGCGCTTCTCGCCGCAGGCGGCGGAAGGCGTAGATTTCTTCGCTGAAGAGGTGCGGGTTAACGGCGACGGCACGCAGTTCCAACTGCATAGCCCGTTTGGCCGCACCGAGATCAGGCTGCCGTTGCCGGGGCGCCACAACGTGGCCAATGCCCTGGCGGCGACGGCGCTGGCGATGTCGGTGGGCGCCACCCTCGAGGCGGTGCGCCAGGGGCTGCAACAGCTGGAAGCGGTGCCGGGGCGTCTGTTCCCGGTGGCGCTGGGCGCCGGCAAGCTGCTGTTGGACGACAGCTACAACGCCAACGTCGGGTCGATGACCGCGGCGGCGCAGGTGCTGGCGGATATGCCGGGCTACCGCGTGATGGTGGTGGGCGATATGGCCGAACTGGGGGCAGAGGCCGAAGAATGCCATCGTCAGGTGGGCGAAGCCGCCCGTCTGGCCGGCGTCGACAAGGTGATCAGCGTCGGCGGTTTGAGCCGGGTGCTGAGCGCGGCGTCCGGCAACGGCGAGCATTATCAGGGCAAGACGGCAGCGATCGCGCGCGTGGCGGAATTACTGTCGGAACATGCGGTAATTACCGTGTTAATCAAGGGTTCACGTAGTGCCGCAATGGAGCAGGTAGTACGCGCGTTACAGGAGAGAGCACCATGCTAGTTTGGCTGGCCGAGCATTTGGTCAAGTATTACTCAGGCTTCAACGTCTTTTCCTACCTGACGTTCCGAGCCATTGTCAGCCTGCTGACCGCGCTGTTCCTGTCGCTGTGGATGGGCCCGCGGGTGATCAAGCGCCTGCAGGAAATGTCCTTCGGGCAGGTGGTGCGCAACGACGGCCCGGAGTCGCACTTCAGCAAGCGCGGCACGCCGACCATGGGCGGCATCATGATCCTGACCTCCATCACCATCTCGGTGCTGATGTGGGCCTACCCGTCCAACCCGTATGTGTGGTGCGTGCTGTTCGTGCTGGTGGGTTACGGCATCGTCGGCTTTGTCGACGACTACCGCAAGGTGGTGCGCAAGGATACCAAGGGGCTGATCGCCCGCTGGAAGTACTTCTGGCAATCGGTGATTGCGCTGATTGTCGCATTCGCCATGTACGCCGTAGGAAAAGACACGCCAGCCACCGAGCTGGTTGTGCCGTTCTTTAAGGACATCATGCCGCAGCTGGGGCTGCTGTACGTGCTGCTGGCCTATTTCGTGATTGTCGGCACCAGCAACGCGGTCAACCTGACCGACGGGCTGGACGGCCTGGCGATCATGCCGACGGTGTTCGTGGCCGCCGGTTTTGCGCTGGTGGCCTGGGCTACCGGCAACATGAACTTCGCCAACTACCTGCATATTCCGTATCTGCGCCATGCCGGTGAGCTGGTGATCGTGTGTACCGCCATCGTCGGCGCCGGCCTCGGTTTCCTGTGGTTCAACACCTACCCGGCGCAGGTGTTTATGGGCGACGTCGGTTCGCTGGCGCTGGGCGGCGCGCTGGGCACCATCGCGGTGCTGCTGCGTCAGGAGTTTCTGTTACTGATTATGGGCGGCGTGTTCGTGGTTGAAACGCTGTCGGTAATTTTGCAGGTGGGATCGTTCAAGCTGCGCGGACAACGCATTTTCCGCATGGCGCCGATTCACCACCACTATGAATTGAAAGGCTGGCCGGAACCGCGCGTGATCGTGCGCTTCTGGATCATTTCGCTGATGCTGGTGCTGATTGGCCTGGCGACGCTGAAGGTGCGGTAATCATGGCAGACTATCAGGGTAAGAAAGTGGTCATCATCGGGCTGGGCCTTACCGGCCTGTCCTGTGTTGATTTCTTTATGGCGCGCGGCGTGACGCCGCGCGTTATGGATACCCGCGTCTCACCGCCTGGGCTGGACAAGCTGCCGGACAGCGTAGAACGCCATCTGGGCGATCTGCATCAGGACTGGCTGCTGGCGGCGGATTTGATCGTCGCCAGCCCGGGCGTGGCCCTGGCGACCCCGGCGTTGAGCGCCGCGGCGGACGCCGGGGTGGAAATCGTCGGCGACGTAGAGCTGTTCTGCCGCGAAGCCCAGGCGCCGATCGTGGCGATCACCGGTTCCAACGGCAAGAGCACCGTCACCACCCTGGTGGGCGAGATGGCGCAGGCGGCCGGCTGGGCGGTGGGCGTCGGCGGCAATATCGGCCTGCCGGCGTTGAGCCTGCTGCGCCAGGAATGCCGGCTGTACGTGCTGGAGCTGTCGAGCTTCCAGCTGGAAACCACCCACAGCCTGCGGGCGGCGGCGGCGACCATCCTGAACGTTACCGAAGACCATATGGATCGTTACCCGTTTGGCCTGCAGCAGTATCGCGGCGCCAAACTGCGCGTTTATGAAAATGCCGGCGTCTGCGTGGTGAATGCGGACGACGCGCTGACCATGCCGGTGCGCGGCGCCGACGCGCGCTGCGTCAGCTTCGGCGCCGACGTGGGCGACTACCACCTGAACCGGCAGCAGGGCGAAACCTGGTTGCGGGTGCAGGGTGAGAAAGTGCTGAATACCCGCGAGATGAAACTGACCGGCCGCCATAACTACACCAATGCGCTGGCGGCGCTGGCGCTGGCCGACGCGGTGAACATCCCGCGCGCCTCCAGCCTGAAGGCGCTGACCACCTTTACCGGCCTGGCGCACCGCTTCCAGCTGGCGTGGGAACACAACGGCGTGCGCTGGATCAACGATTCCAAAGCCACCAACGTCGGCAGCACCGAAGCGGCGCTGAACGGCCTGCAGGTGGACGGCTCGCTGCATCTGCTGCTGGGCGGCGACGGCAAATCCGCCGACTTCTCGCCGCTGGCGCGTTATCTGCAGGGCGACAACCTGCGCCTGTACTGCTTCGGCCGCGACGGCGAGCAGCTGGCGCAGCTGCGGCCGGAAGTGGCGACGCTGACCGAAACCATGGCGCAGGCGATGCGCGTTATCGCCGGCCGGGTGCAGCCTGGCGATATGGTGCTGCTGTCGCCGGCGTGCGCCAGCCTCGATCAGTTCCGTAATTTTGAAGCGCGCGGCGATGAATTCGCCCGCCTGGCACAGGAGCTTGGCGGATGAGACTACGCATGCCGAACTTCGGGCTGACAGAACGGCTGAAAGACTGGGTGATGGGATCGCGCGACAACGATTCGGTCAACATGGTGCTGTACGACCGCACGCTGCTGTGGCTGACCTTCGGGCTGGCGATCGTCGGCTTCGTGATGGTGACCTCGGCCTCGATGCCGATCGGCCAGCGTCTGGCGGACGATCCCTTCCTGTTCGCCAAGCGCGACGCGCTGTATCTCGGCCTGGCCTTCGGGCTGTCGATGGTGACGCTGCGCATTCCGATGGAAGTCTGGCAGCGCTACAGCAACGTGATGCTGTTGATGTCGATTGTGATGCTGCTGATCGTACTGGTGGTCGGCAGCTCGGTAAACGGGGCATCGCGCTGGATTGCGCTGGGCCCGCTGCGCATTCAGCCGGCGGAGCTGTCCAAGCTGTCGCTGTTCTGCTACCTGGCGAGCTATCTGGTGCGCAAGGTGGAAGAGGTGCGCAGCAACTTCTGGGGCTTCTGCAAGCCGATGGGCGTGATGGTGGTGCTGGCGGTGCTGCTGCTGGCGCAGCCGGACCTCGGCACCGTGGTGGTGCTGTTCATCACCACCCTGGCGATGCTGTTCCTGGCCGGCGCCAAAATGTGGCAGTTCCTGGCGATCATCGGTTCGGGCGCCTTCGCGGTGGTGCTGTTGATCATCGCGGAGCCTTACCGTATGCGCCGCGTGACCTCGTTCTGGAACCCGTGGGCCGATCCGTTCGGCAGCGGCTACCAGCTGACCCAGTCGCTGATGGCGTTTGGCCGCGGCGAATTCTGGGGACAAGGGCTGGGCAACTCGGTGCAGAAACTCGAGTATTTGCCGGAAGCGCACACCGACTTCATCTTCTCGATTTTGGGCGAAGAACTGGGCTATATCGGTGTGGTTTTAGCCCTGTTAATGGTATTCTTCGTCGCTTTTCGCGCGATGTCGATCGGCCGCCGCGCATTGGAGATCGATCAGCGCTTTTCCGGCTTCCTGGCCTGCTCGATCGGCGTGTGGTTCAGCTTCCAGGCGCTGGTTAACGTCGGCGCCGCCGCCGGCATGCTGCCGACCAAAGGCCTGACGCTGCCATTGATCAGCTACGGCGGTTCGAGCCTGTTGATCATGTCGACGGCGATCGTGCTGTTGCTGCGTATTGATTTTGAAACGCGTCTGGCCAAAGCCCAGGCGTTCGTGAAGAGGTAAGGGATGAGCGGGAAAGCTAAGCGTTTAATGGTGATGGCAGGCGGTACCGGCGGGCATGTGTTCCCGGGGCTGGCGGTCGCGCATCATCTGATGGCGCAGGGCTGGCAGGTGCGCTGGCTCGGAACCGCAGACCGAATGGAAGCCGATCTGGTGCCGAAGCACGGGATCGAAATTGATTTTATCCGCATTTCCGGCCTGCGCGGCAAGGGGCTGAAGGCCCAGCTGAGCGCGCCGCTGCGCATCTGGAGCGCGGTGCGTCAGGCGAAGGCGATCATGCGCAACTATCAGCCGGACGTGGTGCTGGGCATGGGCGGTTACGTTTCCGGCCCGGGCGGTCTGGCCGCCTGGCTGTGCGGCGTTCCGGTGGTGCTGCACGAACAGAACGGCATCGCCGGGCTGACCAACCGCTGGCTGGCGCGCGTGGCCAAAACGGTATTGCAAGCCTTCCCCGGCGCGTTTCCGAACGCCGAAGTGGTGGGCAATCCGGTGCGCACCGACGTGCTGGCCCTGCCGCTGCCGGCGGAGCGTTTGAACGGGCGTGAAGGCCCGATCCGCGTGCTGGTCATTGGCGGAAGTCAGGGGGCCCGGGTGCTGAATCAGACAGTTCCTGAAGTCGCGGCGCGTTTGGGCGATAGAATTACGCTCTGGCATCAGGTAGGCAAAGGCGCACTGGATACGGTGCTGCGCGACTACGAGAGGGTAGGGCAGACGCAGCACAAGGTGACCGAGTTTATCGATGACATGGCGGCCGCCTACGCCTGGGCCGACGTGGTGGTGTGCCGTTCCGGCGCTTTGACCGTCAGCGAAATTGCCGCCGCCGGCCTGCCGGCGATTTTTGTGCCGTTTATGCACAAGGACCGCCAGCAGTACTGGAACGCGCGTCCGCTGGAAGAAGCCGGCGCGGCGAAGATTATCGAACAGCCGCAGTTCAGCGCCGATGCGGTGGCGGAACTGCTGGCGAGCTGGGACCGCCCGACGCTGCTGGCGATGGCCGAAAAGGCGCGCGCGGTCGCCATCCCCGACGCGACCGAACGGGTGGCGGCGGAGCTGGTGCGGGTCGCCAAATAATATGCAGGGGCTCGGTATGCCGGGCCTGAATTGAAGAATCTGTAGGGGTTCGGCTAACCGGACCTGGATTAGAGAGACTGATGAATACACAACAACTGGCGAAACTACGTACTATAGTGCCCGAGATGCGACGCGTCCGGCACATTCACTTTGTCGGCATCGGTGGTGCCGGCATGGGTGGTATCGCCGAAGTGTTGGCAAACGAAGGTTATCAGATCAGCGGCTCCGACCTGGCGCCGAACCCGGTAACCCAACAGCTGAGCGCGCTCGGGGCGACGATTTACTTCAATCACCGCCCGGAAAACGTGCTGGATGCGAGCGTTGTGGTGGTGTCTACCGCCATTTCCGCCGATAACCCGGAGATCGTCGCCGCCCGTGAAGCGCGCATCCCGGTGATCCGCCGCGCCGAAATGCTGGCCGAACTGATGCGTTTCCGCCACGGCATCGCCGTCGCCGGCACGCACGGCAAGACCACCACCACGGCGATGGTGTCGAGCATTTACGCCGAAGCCGGGCTGGACCCGACCTTCGTCAACGGTGGGCTGGTGAAGGCGGCGGGTACCCATGCGCGTCTGGGCTCCAGCCGTTACCTGATCGCGGAAGCGGACGAGAGCGACGCGTCGTTCCTGCATTTGCAGCCGATGGTGGCGATCGTCACCAACATCGAAGCCGACCACATGGACACTTACCAGGGCGACTTCGAGAACCTGAAGCAGACGTTTATCAATTTCTTGCACAACCTGCCGTTCTACGGCCGCGCGGTGATGTGCGTCGATGATCCTGTGGTGCGTGAGCTGTTGCCGCGCGTGGGCCGCCATATCACCACCTACGGCTTCAGCGACGATGCCGACGTGCGCATCGAGAGCTACAGCCAGGTGGGGCCGCAGGGGCACTTTACCCTGAGCCGTCAGGACAAGCCGCTGATGACGGTGACCCTGAACGCGCCGGGCCGCCACAATGCGCTGAACGCCGCGGCGGCGGTGGCGGTGGCGACCGAAGAAGGTATCGACGACGAAGATATTCTGCGTGCGCTGGCGGGCTTCCAGGGCACCGGGCGCCGCTTCGATTTCCTGGGCGAGTTCCCGCTCGAGCCGGTCAACGGCACCGCGGGCAGCGCGATGCTGGTGGACGACTACGGCCACCACCCGACCGAGGTGGACGCCACGCTGAAAGCGGCGCGCGCCGGTTGGCCGGACAAGCGGCTGGTGATGATTTTCCAGCCGCACCGCTACACGCGCACCCGCGACCTGTACGACGACTTCGCCAACGTGCTGTCGCAGGTGGATGTGCTGCTGATGCTCGACGTCTACGCCGCCGGCGAAGCGCCGATCCCGGGCGCGGACAGCCGTTCGCTGTGCCGCACCATCCGCAACCGCGGCAAGCTGGATCCGATCCTGGTTTCCGACGCCGATACCCTGTCGGAAACCTTGGCGCAGCTGCTGCAGGCCGATGATTTGGTGCTGGTGCAGGGCGCCGGCAACGTGGGCAAAATCGCCCGCAAACTGGCCGAGCTGAAGCTGCAGCCGCAGAAAAAGGAGGAGGAGCATCATGGCTGATAAAGTTGCCGTACTGCTGGGTGGCACCTCCGCTGAACGTGACGTATCGCTGCAATCCGGCGCCGCCGTGCTGGCCGGGCTGCGCGAAGCCGGCATCGACGCCCACGGCGTCGACACCCGCGACGTTCCGGTAACCCAGCTGAAAGAGCAGGGGTTCACCAAGGTATTTATCGCGCTGCACGGGCGCGGCGGCGAAGACGGCACCCTGCAGGGGCTGCTGGAGTTTCTCGCGCTGCCTTATACCGGCAGCGGCGTGATGGCTTCGGCGCTGACCATGGACAAATGGCGCACCAAGATGGTGTGGCAGTCGATGGGCCTGCCGGTGGCGCCTTATGTGGCGCTGAATCGTCAGCTGTACCTCGGCGGCGAGAAAGCGGCGCTGTTGGATCGCGTCGCGTCGCTCGGCCTGCCGCTGATCGTCAAGCCGAGCCGCGAGGGTTCCAGCGTCGGCATGAGCAAGGTCACCGAAAGCGCCGCGCTGGAAGCGGCGCTGGAAGAAGCCTTCCGTCACGACGACGACGTGTTGGTGGAGAAATGGCTGAGCGGGCCGGAATACACCGTGGCGATGCTGGGCGACCAGGTGCTGCCGTCGATCCGCATTCAGCCGGCCGGCGTGTTCTACGACTATCAGGCCAAGTACATTTCGGACGACACGCAGTACTTCTGCCCGAGCGGTTTAAGCGCCGAGCAGGAAGCCGAGATGGCGGCGCTGGCGCTGCGCGCCTACCGCGGCCTGGACTGCAGCGGCTGGGGCCGCGTGGACGTGATGCAAGACAGCGATGGCAGCTTCTATCTGCTTGAGGTGAATACCTCTCCGGGCATGACCAGTCATAGCCTGGTGCCGATGGCGGCGCGCCAGTTTGGATTAAGCTTCTCGCAGCTGGTAGCGAGAATTTTGGAGTTGGCCGACTGATATGTCGCAAGCTGCCCTGAATGCGCGCGAACGCGAGGTGGACAACGGCCCGCGCCGCAGCAATGGAACCCAGTTGGCGGGAATGGTCTTCCTGCTGATGGTGTTGGGAACGGTCCTGTGGAGCGGGTGGGCGGTGATTGGCTGGATGAAAGACGCCAGCCGCCTGCCGCTCTCGCGACTGGTGGTGACCGGTGAACGGCACTACACCACCAACGATGATATTCGTCAGGCGATCCTGGCGCTGGGCGCGCCGGGGACGTTCATGACCCAGGATGTGGACGTTATCCAGCAACAGATTGAACGCCTGCCGTGGATCAAACAGGCCAGCGTGCGCAAGCAGTGGCCGGATGAGCTGAAGATCCACCTGGTGGAGTATGTGCCGGTGGCGCGCTGGAATGATTTGCACATGGTGGATGCCGACGGCAAATCATTCAGCGTGCCGGCAGAACGGGCCGGCAAACAGAAATTGCCGTTGCTCTATGGTCCGGAAGGCAGCGAACAGGACGTTCTGGAAGGCTATCGAACCATGAGCAGCATGTTAACGGCCAGCAAGTTTACGTTGAAAATGGTGGCGATGAGCGCTCGCCATTCGTGGCAGCTGGCTTTGGATAACGATGTTCGGCTGGAGCTGGGGCGCGACGATCGCGCCGGGCGTCTGCAGCGGTTTATCGAGCTGTATCCGGTGCTGCAGCAGCAGGGCCAGGCGGAAAGCAAGCGCGTCAGCTACGTCGATTTGCGCTATGAGTCCGGCGCCTCGGTAGGTTGGGCCCCGGTGCTCGTCGACCCGCAGGCGGCAGGCGGTCAGCAAAACAGTAATCAGCAACAGAATCAGGCACAGGCAAAACAACAATGATCAAGTCGACGGACAGAAAACTGGTAGTTGGACTGGAGATCGGTACTGCAAAAGTCTCCGCATTGGTAGGGGAAGTTCTGCCCGATGGCATGGTCAACATTATCGGGGTGGGCAGCTGCCCGTCTCGCGGCATGGATAAGGGTGGCGTAAACGACCTGGAGTCGGTGGTGAAGTGCGTGCAGCGCGCCATCGATCAGGCCGAGCTGATGGCGGATTGCCAGATTTCTTCGGTGTACCTCGCATTATCGGGGAAACATATCAGCTGTCAGAACGAAATAGGGATGGTTCCTATTTCAGAAGAGGAAGTGACTCAGGAAGATGTGGAGAACGTAGTGCATACCGCTAAATCGGTACGCGTCCGCGACGAACACCGCATCCTGCACGTTATTCCTCAGGAATACGCCATCGACTATCAGGAAGGCATCAAGAACCCGGTTGGGCTGTCCGGCGTGCGCATGCAGGCCAAGGTGCACCTGATCACCTGCCATAACGATATGGCGAAGAACATTGTCAAGGCCGTGGAACGTTGCGGTCTGAAAGTTGACCAACTTATTTTCGCCGGTCTGGCCGCCAGCTATGCGGTGCTGACCGAAGATGAGCGCGAACTCGGCGTCTGCGTAGTGGATATCGGCGGCGGCACCATGGATATGGCGGTGTACACCGGCGGTGCGCTGCGCCACACCAAAGTGATCCCTTACGCCGGGAACGTGGTCACCAGCGATATCGCCTACGCCTTCGGCACGCCGCCGACAGATGCGGAAGCGATCAAGGTTCGGCACGGCTGTGCGCTTGGGTCGATTGTTAGCAAGGATGAGAGTGTAGAGGTGCCTAGCGTCGGGGGACGTCCTCCGCGCAGTCTGCAAAGACAGACGCTGGCTGAAGTCATTGAGCCACGCTACACCGAACTGTTGAATCTGGTTAACGATGAAATTTTGCAATTGCAGGAGCAACTGCGTCAGCAAGGGGTGAAGCATCATCTGGCAGCGGGTATCGTGCTGACCGGTGGCGCCGCCCAGATTGATGGCCTGGCAGCCTGTGCGCAACGGGTGTTCCACACTCAGGTACGCATCGGCCAACCCTTGAACATCACGGGTCTGACGGATTATGCGCAGGAGCCTTACTACTCTACGGCGGTAGGTCTGCTGCACTATGGAAAAGAGTCTCACCTGAGCGGTGAGGCAGAAGTAGAAAAACGCGCCTCGGTGGGCAATTGGTTTAAACGCATCAATAGCTGGCTGAGAAAAGAGTTTTAATGTTTCAACAAAGAGATCATGCTGAGTAATCTTTTTATGATCTCGCAGCGACAGGCACAAAACGGAGAGAAACTATGTTTGAACCAATGGAACTAACCAATGACGCGGTGATTAAAGTCATCGGCGTCGGCGGTGGCGGCGGCAACGCCGTTGAACACATGGTGCGCGAGCGCATCGAAGGTGTTGAATTCTTCGCCGTTAATACAGACGCTCAGGCGCTTCGTAAAACGGCAGTTGGCCAAACCATCCAGATTGGTAGCGGTATTACCAAAGGTCTGGGTGCGGGCGCGAACCCTGAAGTGGGTCGCAATTCAGCGGAAGAAGACCGCGAAGCCCTGCGCGCAGCGCTGGACGGCGCAGACATGGTCTTCATCGCAGCCGGCATGGGCGGCGGTACCGGTACCGGTGCGGCGCCGGTGGTGGCTGAAGTTGCCAAAGATCTGGGTATTCTGACAGTGGCCGTGGTTACCAAGCCTTTCAATTTCGAAGGCAAGAAACGCATGGCGTTCGCTGAGCAGGGCATCGCAGAATTGTCCAAGCATGTGGACTCACTGATCACTATCCCGAACGACAAGCTGTTGAAAGTTCTGGGTCGCGGCATCTCTCTGCTGGACGCGTTCGGCGCGGCCAACGACGTGCTGAAAGGCGCGGTGCAGGGTATCGCCGAGCTGATCACCCGCCCGGGCCTGATGAACGTCGACTTCGCCGACGTGCGCACCGTGATGTCCGAAATGGGCTACGCGATGATGGGTTCCGGCATTGCCTGTGGTGAAGACCGCGCTGAAGAAGCGGCCGAAATGGCGATCTCCAGCCCGCTGCTGGAAGACATCGACCTGTCCGGCGCGCGCGGCGTGCTGGTCAACATCACCGCCGGCTTCGACCTGCGTCTGGATGAGTTCGAAACCGTGGGTAACACCATCCGCGCCTTCGCTTCCGACAACGCCACCGTGGTTATCGGTACCTCGTTGGATCCGGAAATGAACGACGAACTGCGCGTCACCGTGGTGGCGACCGGTATCGGTATGGACAAGCGTCCTGAAATCACGCTGGTTACCAACAAGCAGGCCAGCCAGCCGGTGATGGATCACCGTTATCAGCAGCACGGCATGTCACCGCTGCCGCAGGAAGTGAAGCCTGCCGCCAAGGTGGTTAACGATCAAGCTGCGCAGCCGAATAAAGAGCCCGACTATCTTGATATTCCAGCCTTCCTGCGCAAGCAGGCGGACTAAGAATATCCTGAGAATTTGGAATCTCCGCTCTTTGTGCTAAACTGTCCCGCCGGCCATGCTGTATGCTTGGCCGGTAGGATGGATAACATTGCGAGATAAAACGATGATCAAACAAAGGACATTAAAACGTATTGTTCAGGCGACTGGCGTCGGTTTGCATACCGGCAAGAAAGTCACGCTGACCATGCGCCCCGCGCCGGCTAATACCGGGGTCATCTATCGTCGCACTGACTTGAATCCACCGGTTGATTTTCCGGCTGATGCAAAATCCGTGCGTGATACCATGCTCTGTACTTGCCTGGTGAATGAGCATGACGTGCGTATTTCTACCGTTGAGCACCTTAACGCCGCACTGGCTGGGCTTGGCATCGACAACATCATCATTGAAGTCGACGCCGCCGAGATCCCGATCATGGACGGCAGCGCCAGTCCGTTCGTGTTCCTGTTGCTGGATGCCGGCATCGAAGAACTGAACTCAGCGAAGAAATTCCTGCGTCTGAAAGACACCGTGCGTGTTGAAGATGGCGACAAATGGGCCGAGCTGTCCCCGCATAACGGGTTCCGCCTGGACTTCACCATCGACTTCAACCACCCGGCCATCGACGCGAGCACGCAGCGCTATCGCCTTGATTTTTCCGCCGACTCGTTCGTGCGCCAAATCAGCCGCGCGCGTACCTTCGGTTTCATGCGTGATATCGAATACCTGCAGTCCCGCGGTTTGGCCCTGGGCGGCAGCTTCGACTGCGCCATCGTGGTGGATGACTACCGCGTGCTGAACGAAGACGGCCTGCGTTTCGAAGACGAATTCGTACGTCACAAAATGCTGGACGCCATCGGCGACCTGTTCATGTGCGGCCACAACATCATTGGCGCGTTCACCGCGTACAAGTCTGGCCATGCGCTGAACAACAAACTGCTGCAGGCCGTGCTGGCCAAGCAGGAAGCGTGGGAATACGTGACTTTCCAGGACGAAGCGGAAATGCCTTTGGCATTCAAGGCGCCGTCCACCGTATTGGCGTAAAGCCGGGCCCCATCGCCTTAGGAATACCGGCGGGCGACACCTGATCCCGAGAGCCTGGCAACCAGGCTCTGGGTACGATGGACGTCGGCTGCGGGTAGCCCTTGCAGGTCAAATGCCGTGTCGCTGGCTACTTATCACGACTGGTTGCGTTGGCACCCTCTCCGGCCAATGCCGCCAGTCGTTCCAATATCTTGCGCAGTTTTTCCGGACTGCGGCTCGCCAAAACTCTCAGCTCTTCCGCGCTTTCCTGGCTCAAATGACGCAGCGGCGCCGCTTTTTCCGGCTTTTTCTCCGCGTTCTGCACCTGATTGTTCCCTTTCGCCATCAAGCCCGGATTAATCCTGATGTCGATCGATGACAATGATGGTAGAATTTGCGCTCGTAGTGCAGACAGCAAGGCGGGTTGTTCGTAGCGCAAGCGCATCATCCAGCTGGCATTTGCCGTTTCTAGCACTAAAATACCCTGTCGGAAATTCGCGACGCGGCACCAGGGATGCAGTTGAACGGGCAGCAGGCCCTTCACTGCACGGTTAAGCTTGAGCAGCGCCACCGCGCGTTGCTGGACGTTATGCAGCGGCCCTTTGTCTTCTGCAGACGCGTCGTCGAACAGGACATCTAATAATTGTGGACGGCTATCGCGCATAATGGGCTCCGGCGGATTATAAACTCGTGATCGGTATTCTAAATCGTTGGCGACAATTTGGCAGACGTTATTTCTGGCCCCATCTCCTGTTAGGGATGGTCGCGGCCACGCTTGGCGTACCTTCAAATCTGTCCGGCGTACCCGATCAGGCCGCTCTGCCAAGTACCTCGTCCAGCCTCAACCGGCAAAATTCAGCCAGCGGCGCCTTCAATAGCCTGGCGCTGCTGCAGGAAGCGCACCGCCGCCCGACCTTCAGCGTCGACTACTGGCAACAGCATGCGCTTCGCACCGTCATTCGTCACCTTTCTTTCGCGCTGGCGCCGCAGGCGGTCTATGCGCGGGTGCAGGAAAGCGAAGCCGAAGCGGCCGAACCTCCTTTGCAGGTGGCGCAACTGGCGCTGCTTTCCACCCTCAACGCGCTGCTGACGCACGAGCCGAAGCCGCCGACCATCATTCGCCATACGCATCGTGCGCTGCTGCCCGCTCAGGCGCAGCATCAGACCGGCCTGTGGCTGGCGCAGGTGCAGGGCATCCGCGCCGGGCCAGGCGCGCTCAGCTGATTCTGCCCGCAGGGCGACAAAAAACCGATAAAATAACAGCAAGTTGACGGCCACTTTTGGCCGTCATGACAGAGATATCAAACATCATGTTAGTGAAATTATTGACCAAAGTTTTTGGTAGCCGCAACGATCGTACGCTGCGCCGCATGCGCAAAGTGGTTGAGCAGATCAACCGCATGGAACCGGACATGGAAAAGCTGTCCGATGACGAGCTGAAAGCCAAAACCAACGAATTCCGCGCGCGCCTGGAAAAAGGCGAAGCGCTGGACAGCCTGATCCCTGAAGCCTTCGCCGTGGTGCGCGAGGCCAGCAAGCGCGTATTCGGCATGCGCCACTTCGACGTGCAGCTGCTGGGCGGCATGGTGCTGAACGACCGCTGCATCGCCGAGATGCGCACCGGTGAAGGTAAAACCCTGACCGCTACCCTGCCTGCCTACCTGAACGCCCTGAGCGGCCGCGGCGTGCACGTGGTGACCGTCAACGACTATCTGGCGCAGCGTGACGCCGAAAACAACCGCCCGCTGTTCGAGTTCCTCGGCCTGAGCATCGGCATCAACCTGCCGGGCATGCCGGCGCCGGCCAAGCGTGAAGCCTACGCCGCGGACATCACCTACGGCACCAACAACGAATACGGCTTCGACTACCTGCGCGACAACATGGCGTTCAGCCCGGAAGAGCGGGTTCAGCGCAAGCTGCACTATGCGCTGGTGGATGAGGTGGACTCCATCCTGATCGATGAAGCCCGTACTCCGTTGATCATCTCCGGCCCGGCTGAAGACAGCTCCGAGATGTACATCAAGGTCAACAAGCTGATCCCCAAACTGATCCGCCAGGAAAAAGAAGACTCCGACTCCTTCCAGGGCGAAGGTCACTTCTCGGTGGATGAAAAAGCGCGTCAGGTGCACCTGACCGAGCGCGGCCTGATCCTGATCGAAGAGATGCTGGTGGAAGCCGGCATCATGGAAGAAGGCGAGTCGCTGTACTCGCCGACCAACATCATGCTGATGCACCACGTGACCGCCGCGCTGCGCGCCCATGTGCTGTTCACCCGCGACGTTGACTACATCGTGAAAGACGGCGAAGTGATCATCGTCGACGAACACACCGGCCGCACCATGCAGGGGCGCCGCTGGTCCGACGGTTTGCACCAGGCGGTGGAAGCGAAAGAGGGCGTGGAGATCCAGAACGAGAACCAGACGCTGGCCTCCATCACCTTCCAGAACTACTTCCGTCTGTACGAGAAGTTGGCCGGCATGACCGGTACCGCCGACACCGAAGCCTTCGAATTCAGCTCCATTTACAAGCTGGACACCATCGTGGTGCCGACCAACCGGCCGATGATCCGTAAGGACATGCCGGATCTGGTCTACATGACCGAGCTGGAGAAAATCGGCGCGATCATCGAAGACATTCGTGAGCGCACCGCCAACGGCCAGCCGGTGCTGGTGGGCACCATCTCGATCGAGAAATCCGAAGTGGTGTCGCGCGAATTGACCAAAGCGGGCATCGACCACAAGGTGCTGAACGCCAAATTCCACGCCATGGAAGCGGATATCGTCGCCCAGGCCGGCCAGAGCGGCGCGGTAACCATCGCCACCAACATGGCGGGCCGTGGTACCGATATCGTGCTGGGCGGCAGCTGGCAGGCTGAGGTTGCTCAGCTGGAAGCGCCGACCGAAGAGCAAATCGCCGCCATCAAGGACGCCTGGAAAGTGCGCCACGATGCGGTACTGGCAGCCGGCGGCCTGCACATCATCGGTACCGAGCGCCATGAATCGCGCCGTATCGACAACCAGCTGCGCGGCCGTTCCGGTCGCCAGGGCGATGCCGGTTCATCCCGCTTCTACCTGTCGATGGAAGACGCCCTGATGCGTATCTTCGCCTCGGATCGCGTTTCCGGCATGATGCGCAAGTTGGGCATGAAAGAAGGCGAAGCGATTGAGCACCCATGGGTGACCAAGGCGATCGCCAACGCCCAGCGTAAGGTGGAAAGCCGCAACTTCGACATCCGTAAGCAGCTGCTGGAATACGACGACGTGGCCAACGATCAGCGCCGCGCCATCTACAGCCAGCGTAACGAACTGCTGGACGTGTCTGACGTGAGCGAAACCATCGCCAGCATCCGCGAAGACGTGTTCAAGAGCACCATCGACAACTACATCACCCCGCAGTCGCTGGAAGAAGAGTGGGACATTCAGGGGCTGGAAGAGCGGCTGAAGAACGATTTCGACCTGGATATGCCGATCGCCCAGTGGCTGGACAAAGAGCCCGAGTTGCACGAAGAGACGCTGCGTGAGCGCATTCTGGATAACGCCAAGCAACAGTATCTGCGCAAGGAAGAAGTGGTCGGCACCGAGATGATGCGCAACTTCGAGAAGGGCGTGATGCTGCAAACGCTGGATTCCCTGTGGAAAGAGCACCTGGCGGCGATGGATTACCTGCGTCAGGGCATCCACCTGCGCGGCTATGCGCAGAAGGATCCGAAGCAAGAGTACAAACGCGAGTCCTTCAACATGTTCGCCACCATGCTCGAATCACTGAAATACGAAGTGATCAGCGTGCTGAGCAAGGTGCAGGTGCGGATGCCGGAAGAGGTTGAAGCGTTGGAACAGCAGCGTCGCGAAGAAGCCGAACGTCTGGCGCAGCAGCAGCAGCTGAGCCATTACGAAGAGAACTCGCTGGTTACCGAAGATCCTAACGCGCCGGCGAGCGCCGAGCGTAAGGTGGGCCGCAACGATCCTTGCCCGTGCGGTTCCGGCAAGAAATACAAACAGTGCCACGGCCGCCTGCAGAAGTAAGCTGAGTCGGGTTTAACGCGGTACGTCAGGGGTTCAGCATGCTGAACCCCTATTTTTTGGCATCAAACAGGAGGATGTGATGAAACATCTGAACATCGCCGTGGGCATTATCCGTAACGATCGGCAGGAGATCTTTATTACCCGCCGCGCCGCCGATTCACATATGGCGGGTTTTTGGGAGTTTCCCGGCGGTAAAATCGAGCAGGGCGAAACGCCGGAACAGGCGCTGAGCCGCGAGCTGCGCGAAGAGACCGGCATCGAAACCGAACGCGCAACGCTGTTGGAGGTGCTGGAGCATCGCTTCAGCGATCGCATCGTCACGCTGAACTTTTATCTGGTGGAAGGTTGGCAGGGCGAGCCGTTCGGCCGCGAAGGCCAGCCGATGCGCTGGGTGAAGCAGGCGGATCTGCGCGAGGAAGAGTTTCCCGAGGCCAACATCAGCATTATCAAGCTGTTGGTGGATCAGGCCAACGCTGCGCAATAAAACAACCGGCCCGGCGGGGCGCCGGGCCGGCAGAGGCGATCAACGATGGCTACTCGGCTCGTCCATGAGCCTGGCCCTTTCAGGGCCGCTGCAAGCAGCGTTCAAATCTGTTCCCGACCGATTTTTCATTCGCTCCAGTCATCGCTTTCCGACCGTTCGTTGTTGCTCGGAATACGCTTCTCTTCATCGGCCCACTCGCCGAGATCGATCAGCTGGCAGCGTTTGCTGCAGAACGGTCTGAATGGGCTCACTTCGCCCCATACTACGCCTTTGCCACAGGTCGGGCATTTCACTACGGTCGTCATAACGGTTCCTTACCCCTCCCGATCAGAAAGGGTTTCATCTCAATAATTCAGCAACAGGCCAGTTCGAAGGTCAGGCGTTCCGGCACCACGCCGTGTTCGTTGTCCAGCGGCAGGAAGCGGATGGCGTAGCGCGTCTTGTGACCGGAAATCTGCGGGTAGAGCTGCGGTGCCAGGCTGATGCGCAGGCGCAGCAAATCCGCCCCTTCGGCATTATCCTGGAAGAAGCCGTTCAGGCTGATTTGATTGCGGAACGGCCCTGATTGGCGGATCAAATCCAGCACCATGGTCAACGCCTGATTGAGCGGCTCCAGCGTCTGCAGCCATGCCACGACGTCGGCGTCGCGCTCTTGCTGGGGGGCGTGCATCCACATATGCAGCGTAGGCAGATCGAAGCTGCAGCAACCGCCGGGGATGCTCAACCGCTGGCGCACCAGGCCGATCAGCCGATCCTCACGCAGCGCCTGGCCGAGACGCGGCGCCGACATCAGCGCCGCCGCGCGCGCTTTCAATTGGCCGCGCAGTTGTTCGATCAACGACATATCGACACCCGGCACATCGGCCCAGGCCAGCAATTTCTGTTGTTGGCGCTCCAGCTCTTTCAACAGTTCGGTGCGCACTTCGCCGCGCTCCAGCACGTCCAGCAGGTCGGACAGGGTGCGGAAGAAGGTCAGGGCGATGGCGGTTTCGCTCAGGGCGCGTTGGCCGTGCAGCTGCTGGAGTAAAAATTCGATGCGCAGCCAGGTGCGCATTTTTTCATTCAGCGGATGTTCAAAGAGAACGCTTGGGGAAACATCACTCATGCAGTTTAATCCTGTTGGGTCGCTGATGCCGCCAGTTCAAGATAGCGGCGATGCAGTGCGGCGACCAATGGCTCTATCCCCTGAGCGGTGCCGCTGTTGTCAATAATGTCATCTGCCACGGCCAGACGCTGCTCGCGGGTGGCCTGTGCGGCAAGAATGCTATGCGCCTGCCGGCGGCTGATGCCGTCGCGCGCCAGGGTTCTGGCCAACTGGGTTTCGACGTCGACGTCGACAACCAGTACCCGATCGGCGCGATCCTGCAGGTTATTCTCCACCAGCAGCGGCACCACCCAGAGCGCATAAGGGCTGGCGGCCTGCGCCAGCTGGCGCTGGGTTTCCCGGTGGATCAACGGATGCAGCAATTGATTCAGCCAGCTTTTATCATCAGGCTGGCTGAAGATTCGCTGACGCAGCGCGGCGCGATCCAGCGCACCGTTCGCCAGCAACATTTCATTACCAAAACGTTCGGCGATCGCGGCCAGGGCAGGGGTGCCCGGTTCGACAACCTGTCGGGCGATCACATCGGCATCGACGATGGCTGCGCCGTGGCGCGCAAAGGCGTCCGCTACGGTCGACTTGCCGCTGCCTATTCCCCCGGTCAACGCAACAATATAGGCCATGCTGTTAGATGCACCCGAATTCATAAAAAAATAATAGAGGAATCATAAAGCGATCGCGCAGAAGTGCAAGTCGGCAGGCGGCGCTTGCCTGAGAGCCTGCGCTATTCGGTGATAAAAAGCGCAGCCGAAAAGGGAAAGTGAGCGAGAGGTCACACTGCGGTTTCGCAGGTAAATTTGTCGGATTGTAGCGTAAATAATCGAGAATTCGCAGTCTTGTCCGGCGATTATTAGCGCGTATGATAGCGTCACTGGAACTGGCATTACTCTATACCCGCCATTCTTCAAGCCGCAGGCCCATCCCCTGTCACTTACTGACGTAAGCTCCTGGGGATGAGCGATCGGGTCGCCTGGCTGCAACTTGAAATTCATAGGGTATAGGTTCGAATATTCTCTGCGATCCGTCGCCATAAACCAGGAAATCATTAGTCATGCGTATTGAAGAAGATTTGAAGTTAGGCTTTAAAGATGTGCTGATCCGCCCTAAGCGCTCCACGCTGAAAAGCCGTTCTGAAGTGGAACTGGAGCGCCAGTTCACCTTCAAGCATTCTGGCTACGGCTGGGCCGGCGTGCCGGTTATCGCCGCCAACATGGACACCGTCGGCACCTTCCGCATGGCGGAGGCCCTGGCTTCCTTCGACGTTCTCACCGCCGTTCACAAACACTACAGCGTCGAGCAATGGGCCGCTTTCGTGCAGCGCGCGCCCGAGTCGGTGCTGCGCCACGTGATGGTGTCCACCGGCACCTCCGAGGCCGATTTCGCCAAGATGAAGCAAATTCTGGCGCTCTCCCCGGCATTGAAGTTCATCTGCATCGACGTGGCCAACGGCTACTCGGAGCACTTTGTCGCCTTCCTGCAGAAAGCGCGCGAGGCCTGCCCTAATCACGTCATCTGCGCCGGCAACGTGGTCACCGGTGAAATGGTGGAAGAGCTGATCCTGTCCGGCGCCGACATCGTTAAAGTGGGCATCGGCCCGGGCTCGGTGTGCACCACCCGGGTGAAAACCGGCGTGGGCTACCCGCAGCTGTCTGCGGTGATCGAGTGCGCCGATGCCGCGCATGGCCTGGGCGGGCAGATCGTCAGCGACGGCGGCTGCTCGGTACCGGGCGACGTGGCCAAGGCCTTCGGCGGCGGCGCCGACTTCGTGATGCTGGGCGGCATGCTGGCCGGCCACGACGAGTGCGAAGGCACGGTGGTGGAAGAGAACGGCGAGAAATTCATGCTGTTCTACGGCATGAGCTCCGAATCGGCGATGAAGCGTCACGTCGGCGGCGTGGCCGAATACCGCGCGGCCGAGGGGAAAACCGTCAAGCTGCCGCTGCGCGGCGAAGTTGAATTCACCGTGCGCGATATCCTCGGCGGCCTGCGCTCCGCCTGCACCTACGTCGGTGCAGAGCGCCTGAAGGAGCTGACCAAGCGCACCACCTTCATCCGCGTGGCGGAGCAGGAAAACCGCGTCTTCGGCGCCAGGTAACCCGCGCGCCGCGCTGCATGCCGGGCGCAGTCTGCTGCGCCCGCTATCCTCACCCCAAAACGTTTCCCAACTGAAAGATCGGCAGATACATGGCAATCACCAGCGCGCCGACGATCCCGCCGACCACCAACATCAGCAATGGCTCCAGGGTTTGCGCCAGCGTATCGGCCAGCTCGAGCGTTTGCCGCTCGTGCCACTGCGCCAGCTTGTCGAGCAGGCTGTCCAGCGAGCCGGACTCTTCCCCCACCCGCACCAGCTGCCGGCACAGCGCGGGGAACAGCGGCTGTTGGCTCAGCGCATGATGGAAGGTTTCCCCTTGGGCAATCTGGCGTTGCACGTGTTCGAGCGCCTGTCGATAAAACAGGTTGTCCACCGCCATTGCCGCGGCGTTCAAGCCGTCGACCAGCGTCAATCCCGCCTGCTGGGTCATGGCCAGAATGCGAAAGATTTGGCTTAACGCGCTGCCTTCGATCAGGCGGGCGATCAGCGGCAGCCGCAGCTGGGCCGCCTGTTCGCGGCGTCGCCAGCGGGGCCGCGGGTGCAGCCAGCGGCGGTAGCCGAAGATCACAGTGCCCAGCAACAGCGCCAGATAAGGCCCTGCGGCGATCAGCAGGGCAGAAAGATGCAGCAGGCCCTGGGTAAACCAGGGCAGCGGCGCGTCGAAGGATTGATAAACGCCGGCGAATTCCGGCAGCACCAGCACCAGCATCAACACGCTGACCAGCAGCGCCACCGCGCAGATAAACAGCGGATAGCGCAATGCCTTGAGCACCTTGTTGCGCAGCTTCCGTTGAGACTCCTGCTGTTGCGCCAGCTGCAGGCAGCAACGGTCCAGGTTGCCGGTCAACTCGCCGATGGCGATCAGCTGGCGGTAAATCAGCGGGAAGACGGCCTGCTGTTCGGCGATGGCTTCCGAAAAGGGGTGGCCCTGCCGCACCCGTTCGCTCAGCAGCCGTAAAAGGCAGCGCCAGGCCGCAGCGGGGTGCTCCGCGGCCAGCAACTGCAACGCGTTGACCAGCGGCAGGCCGGCCTGCAGCAGCGTGGCCAGCTGGCGCGTGAAGTGAATCAAGGGTTCGCCGCGCCACTGCCCGGGCGCGATGCGCCCGCGGTGCTTAATCCGGCAGGGTTGCAGCCCCTGCTCGATAAGCTGCCGGCTGACCCGGCTTTTTGCGCTGCTCATCAGCTCGCCGTGACGGACCACTCCCTGGGCATCGATAGCCTGCCACAGAAACAGGCGCCGGGCTTTCATGCGCGTTCCTGCGCATTTGCCGCCGTATCCACCACGCGGTACAGCTCTTCCAGCGAGGTGACGCCGGCGGCAACCTGGGCCAGCCCCGCCTGCAGCAGCGTGATCTGTCCCTGGTCACGGGCGATGTCCGCCAGTTGGCCGGGCGAGGCGTTCTCCAGCAGGCCGGCCTGCACTTGCGGCGTGACGCTCAACAGCTCATAGACCCCGATGCGGCCATAGTAGCCGCCGAAGCAGTGTTCGCAGCCGTCGGCGCGCCAGGCGGTCAGCGGTTCCGGCCATATCGCCGCCGGGAAACGCACCGCCTGGCCATGCGGGTAGCGGCAGTGCTCGCACAGTTTGCGCACCAGCCGTTGGGCGATCACCAGCTTCAGGCTGGCGGCGATCAGATAGCCGGGAATGCCCATGTGCGTCAGGCGCGTCAGGGTTTCGCCGGTGGAGTTGGTGTGCAGCGTCGACAATACCAGATGGCCGGTTTGCGCGGCCTTGACGGCGATTTCTGCGGTTTCCTTATCGCGTATCTCGCCGATCATGATGACGTCCGGATCTTGCCGCAGCAGCGCGCGCAGCACGCGGGAAAAACTCAGTTCGGTTTTGACGTTAATCTGGGTTTGATTGACGCCAAACAGCGGGATTTCGATCGGATCTTCGACGCTGCACAGGTTGCTCTGCGCGTCGTTCAATTGGCGCAGCCCGCTGTACAGCGTCACCGTTTTGCCGCTGCCGGTCGGCCCGGTCACCAGGATCATGCCCTGCGGGCTGCTCAGCGCCGCGGCATAGCGCGCCAGCGCGGCCTGGCTCATGCCCAGGCGATCCAGCGGCAGCTCCTGCCGCTCGGTTTGCAGGATGCGCAACACCACTTTTTCGCCGTGCAGCGTCGGCAGCGTGGCGATGCGCATCGAATAGCGGGCGTTGTCCAGCCACAGGCTGAGCTGCCCGTCCTGCGGCAACCGGCGCTCGGCAATGTCCAGCTGCCCCATGATCTTCAACCTGGCGCTCAGGCGCGCCGCCAGTTCCGACGGCGGCGAGGCGATGGCCTGCAGCACGCCGTCAATGCGCAAGCGAACGCGAAAGCGTTGTTGATAAGGCTCGAAGTGAATGTCCGAGGCGCGGCGCTGGATGGCCATGCGCAGCGTCTGGTTGATAAATTGCACCACCGGCGCGTCGCTCTCGTCGTCGAGGGAGGCGCCGCCGGCCTCAGGCTTTTCGGTTGCCGGCGCCGAGGGTTCAGCCTGCAGATGACGCCGGTTCAGCGCCTGTTCCAGCCGGGCCGCCGGCCATTGCTCCAGATGGATGCGTTTGCCGGTGGCGAAACGCAGCGCCGCCAGCAGCCCCTGCGGCGCGTCTTCACTGAGCGCGATGGTCAGGGTCGACGCGTCTGCGCTGAGCGCCAGCGTCTGGTAGCGTTGGCACAGCGCGTGCACTTCTTCGCTGATCGTTTCACTCATCGTCGTTACTCCGCAGCGTTGTCAAAGCGGAATACCTGCTGGCACACCTCAGTCAGATTGGCATTCTCGCTGGTGCACAGGCGAGTCCAGCGGGTTTGGCCGCCGGCATTTTGCGTGGGCGTCAGCACCACCTTCAGCCCCGACAGCGTCTGAGCGCCGGTGAGCGAGATCGTCCCCTTGCCGACCTCTAGGGCGCTGACGTAGCGCGACGTCCCGCCGGCGGGGATGCCTTTGCTGCCTGCGTTGCAGTCGGTCGGCGCGCCGTCGTCCAGCACGCACAGCTCCACGGCCATTTTATAGGGTGCCATGGCCTGCAGCATGTCGGTCATCGCCGCTTTCTGGATGTAGCGCTGATAAGCCGGAATGCCGATGGCGCTCAGTATCGCGATGATGGCGATCACCACCATCAGTTCTATCAGGGTAAAGCCGCGTTGCGTTGCCATTTTTCGTTTCCTCCATGTCGGTATGGAGGGGACGGTAACCGGTCTGCAGGCGGGCTTCGAGCGCCTTCGGCGCGTTTCTCGGGGCGCTTCCCGCGCAGGCGGTTTCGCTTGCAGCGGGATGAAAAAATCTGGGGGGCAGCGCGCAATTCAGGCGGGGAAAGGGCCTTCCCGCCGCGGCGGGAAGGCGAGGATTATTTGAAGCGCATCGACAGATCGAGGGCGGTCACGTGCTTGGTCAGCGCGCCGACCGAAATGTAGTCCACGCCGGTTTCGGCGAAGGTGCGCAGCGTTTCGCCGGTGACGTTGCCGGACACTTCCAGCTGGGCGCGGCCCCGGGTCTGGGCCACCGCCTGGCGCATCATTTCGACGCTGAAATTGTCCAGCATGACGATGTCGGCGCCGGCGTCCAGCGCCTGCCGCAGTTCGTCCAGCGACTCTACTTCCACCTCAACCGGCACATCGGCGTGCAGCCAGAAGGCCTTCTCCACCGCATTTTTGATCGAACCGGAGGCGATGATATGGTTTTCCTTGATCAGGAAAGCGTCGGACAGCCCCAGCCGGTGATTGCCGCCGCCGCCGCACAGTACGGCGTATTTCAACGCGGTGCGCAGGCCGGGCAGGGTTTTACGGGTGTCCAGCAGGCGGGTTTGGGTGCCCTCCAGCAGCGCCACGTAGCGGCTGACTTCGGTCGCCACGCCGGACAGCGTCTGCACAAAGTTCAGCGCGGTGCGTTCGCCGGTCAGCAACAGCCGGGCCGGGCCGCGCAGATGGCACAGCGGCTGATCCGGCGCCAGACGCTCGCCATCCGCCACCAACCATTCCACCTTTACCTGATTGCCCAGCTGGATAAAGACTTCGTTCAGCCAGCGTTGGCCGCAGAACACGCCGGCCTCGCGGGTGATGACGGTGGCCTCGGCCTGCTTGTCGGCCGGTAATAATTGCGCGGTAATATCGCGGTCGGCGTCGACTGCGCCTCCCAGATCTTCACGCAGCGCCTGGGCGACGGCATAGGGGATATCACTTTCAATTCGTTCAAGAAGCTCGGTGCGGCGACTGTCGGCACTGTAGCGGCGTGTCGGCATGGAAAACTCCGAAATGGACGGTTGGATCGTAGGGGAACATGCTACTCTGTTGCAGGAACAAGTACCACCGCAGAGAGGTGTCTGATGCAGTTGGAAAATGGCTGGATTGTCGGGGTCACGCGGGTGGTCTCGCCGCATTGCGATCGGCGCCCGGACGATGAGCCGCCTTCGTTATTGGTGATCCACAACATCAGCCTGCCGCCCGGCGAATTTGGCGGCCCCTATATCGATCGGCTGTTTACCGGCACGCTCGATCCCGCGGATCATCCTTATTTCGCCGCTATTCATCAGCTGCGGGTTTCGGCGCACTGCCTGATCCGCCGCGACGGCGAAATCGTTCAGTACGTGCCTTTCGATCTGCGCGCCTGGCACGCCGGCGTTTCCGCGTATCGGGGGCGTGAAAAGTGCAATGACTTCTCCATCGGCATCGAGCTGGAGGGCACCGATCTGCTGCCCTATACCCCGCAGCAATATCATGGCCTGCAGGCGGTCAGCGCGTTGTTGATTGGGCAGTACCCGTCGCTGGCGGCGCACATTGCCGGGCACAGCGACATCGCCCCCGGCCGCAAAACCGATCCCGGCCCGGCATTCGACTGGGATCGCTATCTGGCATCTCTGGAACAACGCGAGGGGGCGGCTAACGCTATGCTTGAGAAAAGGAAAAGGGAGAGGAGTCGCTAATGACGCTGTTTACGCTGTTGCTGGTTTTGGCATGGGAGCGCCTGTTCAAACTGGGTGAGCACTGGCAGTTGGACCACCGTCTGGAGGTGGTGTTCCAGCGTCTGCACCGGGTGTCGCTGGCGCAAACGCTGGCGATGACCCTGGCCTTTATGGTGGTGGTGTGGGGCATACTGTGGCTGTCTCAGGGGCTGTTCTTCGGCGTGGTGACGCTGCTGCTGTGGATTGTCATCGATCTGCTGTGCGTCGGCGCCGGCATCAAGCGCAAGCATTATCGCGCCTATCTGAAGGCGGCGCGGCAGGGGGATTCCCACGCCAGCGATCAGATGGCGGAAGAGCTGGCGCTGATCCACGGTTTGCCGGTGGACTGCAGCGAAGAGCTGCGGCTGCGCGAGCTGCAAAATGCGCTGCTGTGGATTAACTTCCGCTACTATCTGGCGCCGCTGTTCTGGTTTGTGGTTTGCGGGCCTTACGGGCCGATTGCGCTGGCGGGGTACTCTTTCCTGCGCGCCTATCAAACCTGGCTGGCGCGGCACAATACGCCGCTGGAACGTTCGCAGTCGGGTATCGATCATCTGCTGAACTGGCTGGACTGGATCCCGGTGCGTTTGGCCGGGGTAGCCTATGCGCTGTTCGGGCACGGCGAGAAGGCGCTGCCGGCCTGGTTCGCCTCGCTGGGCGATGGTCATTCTTCGTCGTATCAGGTGTTGACGCGGCTGGCGCAGTTCTCGTTGGCGCGCGATCCGCATACGGATCCGGTGCAAACGCCGCGCGCGGCGGTGACGCTGGCGCGCAAGGTGACGATGATTATCGTGGTGGTGGTGGCGGTGCTGACCATTTACGGCACGTTGCTGTAAATCGACATCGCAGCAAACGAAACGGGCGCCGCGGCGCCCGTTGTTTTTGATGTGGAGCTTACAGCCGGGCGAAGCAGCGGCGCGCGGCGTCGATAGTGCGCTGGATGTCTTCCTTGCTGTGGGCCACGGACATAAAGCCCGCTTCAAAGGCCGAAGGCGCCAGATAGACCCCTTCTTCCAGCATCAGGTGGAAGAAACGCTTGAAGCGCTCCACGTCGCACCGCATGACGTCCTGGTAGCAGGTGACCGCCGGCGCGTCGGTGAAGAACAGGCCGAACATGCCGCCGACGTTGTTCACCACCAGCGGGATGTTCTCTTCTTTCGCCGCGTGCAGCAGGCCTTCCGCCAGCATTTCGGTCAGTTCGGTCAGCGTTTGGTGAACGCCCGCCTGCGACACTTCGGTCAGGCAGGCGTAGCCCGCAGCCATGGCGATCGGGTTGCCGGACAGGGTGCCCGCCTGATAAACCGGGCCGGTCGGCGCCAGCGCTTCCATCACCTCGCGGCGGCCGCCAAAGGCGCCTACCGGCATGCCGCCGCCGATGATTTTGCCCAGGCAGGTCAGATCCGGCTCAACGCCATAATAAGACTGCGCGCCGGCCAGCGCCACGCGGAAGCCGGTCATCACTTCGTCGATAATCAGCAACGCGCCGTATTTGTCGCACAGCGCGCGCAGGCCCGGCAGGAATTCCGGCAGCGGCGGCACGCAGTTCATGTTGCCGGCCACCGGCTCGACGATGATGCAGGCGATCTCCGAAGGGTACTGCTCGAACGCCGTGCGCACCGAGTCCAGATCGTTATAGGTGCAGGTCAGGGTGTGCTTGGCGAAGTCCGCCGGCACGCCCGGCGAGTTCGGCTGGCCGAGGGTCAGCGCGCCGGAGCCGGCTTTCACCAGCAGGCAATCGGCGTGGCCGTGGTAGCAGCCTTCGAACTTGATGATCTTGTCGCGGTTGGTGTAGCCGCGCGCCAGGCGGATAGCGCTCATGGTGGCCTCGGTGCCCGAGTTCACCATGCGCACCATATCCATGGTCGGCACCAGCTCGGTCACCAGCTGCGCCATTTTGACTTCCATTTCGGTCGGCGCGCCGAAGCTCAGCCCGCGCTGCGCCGCTTCGATCACCGCGTCGCGGATCGCCGGGTGGTTGTGCCCCAGCACCATCGGTCCCCAGGAGCCTACGTAATCGATGTAGGCCTTGCCGTCGGCGTCGAACAGGTAAGCCCCGTCTGCCCGCTCGATAAACAGCGGCACACCGCCGACGCCGGTGAATGCACGCACCGGAGAGTTAACCCCGCCGGGGATCAACTGTTGCGCCTGGGCATACAGACTTTCGGACTTGCTGTGTAAGCTCATAAATCGGCTCCTGGATTCTCTTTGAATGATTTGACCCGCGCTATTCTAGAGGAGTGCGGCGCGTTATGAAACGATCACAGTCAGATACCTATTAACAGCGGCGGCCGGAATGGGGGTAAGGTAGAATAGCCGTCTTACCTATTTGTATTACCTTTGATCACGCGAATGAATAACCCGTTATGACTGAAAAGCAGCAACAGCCTTCAGCGGCGGCGCCGCGCCTGAAGCGCAGCGATGCGGTGCGCCAGTTTATCCGCCGCGACAAGACGCCGGTCGCGGTATTGATCATGGCCGCGCTGGTGGGCACGCTGGCCGGCCTGCTCGGCGTGGCCTTCGACAAAGCGGTGGAGTGGGTGCAGCAACAGCGGCTGAGCGCGCTGGTTCAGGTGGCCGATTATTGGATACTGGTGTGGCCGCTGGCGTTTATTTTGTCGGCCGCGCTGGCGGCGCTGGGCTATTACCTGGTGCGGCGCTATGCGCCCGAAGCCGGCGGCTCGGGCATTCCGGAAATCGAAGGCGCGCTGGAAGAGCTGCGGCCGGTGCGCTGGTGGCGGGTGATCCCGGTGAAGTTTATCGGCGGCATGGGCACGCTGGGGGCGGGTATGGTGCTGGGGCGGGAAGGGCCTACGGTGCAGATGGGCGGCAACGTCGGCCGCATGGTGCTGGACATTTTCCGCATGCGCGGCGCCGAGGCGCGCCATTCGCTGCTGGCCACCGGCGCAGCCGCCGGCCTGTCCGCCGCGTTCAACGCGCCGCTGGCGGGCATTCTGTTCATTATCGAAGAGATGCGCCCGCAGTTCCGCTACAACCTGATCTCGATTAAAGCGGTGTTCATCGGCGTGATCATGTCGAGCGTGGTGTTTCAGCTGTTTAACGGCGAGGGCTCGGTGATCGCGGTCGGCAGGCTCTCTTCGGCGCCGATTAACACCCTGTGGCTGTATCTGGTGCTGGGGGCGATATTCGGCGCGGTGGGCGTGATGTTCAACGCGCTGATTTTCCGCACCCAGGACATGTTCGCGCGTCTGCACGGCGGCAAAATGCGCAACGTGCTGCTGATGGGCGGGCTGCTCGGCGGCGTCTGCGGCATCCTGGGGCTGATCCAGCCGGAGGCGGCGGGCGGCGGTTTCGGACTGATCCCGATCGCCGCGGCGGGCAATTACAGCGTCGGCATGCTGATGTTCATTTTCATTACCCGGGTGTTCACCACGTTGCTGTGTTTCGGCTCCGGCGCGCCGGGCGGCATTTTTGCGCCGATGCTGGCGCTGGGCACGCTGTTCGGCACCGCCTTTGGCCTGGCGGGCGCGCATCTGTTTCCGCAGTACGGCCTGGAGGCGGGCACCTTCGCCATCGCCGGCATGGGGGCGCTGTTCGCCGCCACGGTGCGCGCGCCGTTGACCGGCATCGTGCTGGTGCTGGAAATGACCGACAATTATCAGCTGATCCTGCCGATGATCATTACCTGCCTCGGCGCCACGCTGGTGGCGCAGTTCCTGGGCGGTAAGCCGTTGTATTCCTCCATATTGGCCCGTACGTTGCAAAAGCAGGAGGCGCTGCGGGAGCGCGAAGCGGCGGAGAAAACAGGTAAAGAAAATACAACAAATGCGGTGAATACTTGAACGCAACACTCAGGTATCGGATAATCGTTAATATTAATCAGGCTGCCATTGTAGCGTTCTGATGCTGAACAATGTTGGGAGTAAAGAGTATGAGTGATGAAACAGCACTGCCCCTGCAATTTACCGAGGCAGCGGCAAGCAAGGTTAAATTCCTGATTGCTGACGAAGAAAATCCGAACCTGAAGTTGCGGGTTTACATTACCGGTGGCGGCTGCAGCGGATTCCAGTACGGCTTCACTTTTGACGATAAGGTCAACGATGGCGACATGACCATCGAGAAGCAAGGCGTGGCGCTGGTGGTCGATCCGATGAGCCTGCAGTATCTGGTGGGCGGTTCGGTGGACTACACCGAGGGCCTGGAAGGTTCGCGCTTCGTGGTGACCAACCCCAACGCCAAAACCACCTGCGGCTGCGGCTCTTCGTTCAGCATCTGAAGCCCCTCGCCGCATGATCAGCCCGCCAGCCGCTCCGGCTCGCGGGTTTTTTTATGCCCTTAGCGTTCGAGAATGAACGCGGGCAGCTTGAGGTGCCAGCGGATGGCCGCCAGCCGGATGGCCAGGGTGATGGCCATGCCCAGCATCATCGCCTGTTGCAGCGGCATGCCGAAGGTGTGAAACGCGGTGGCGTGCGCGATGCCGCCGATGATGCAGGCGGTGGCGTAAATCTCGGTGCGCAGGATCATCGGGATCTCGCGAGCCAGCACGTCGCGGATAATGCCGCCGCCCACGCCGGTGATCACCCCCATGCAGATAGCCACCAGCGGGCCGGTGCCGGCGGCGAAAGCCTTGTTGACCCCGATGCCGACGAACACCGCCAGGCCGACGGCGTCCAGCACCGGCAGGATCCACTTGGGCAGGCGGCGTGGCTGGCGCACCAGCAGCAGCGTCAGCACGCAGGTGATCATCGCCACCACCAGATCGGTAGGATCCCTGACCCAAAACACCGGGCCGTTGGCCAGCGCCATATCGCGGATGGTGCCGCCGCCGACCGCGGTCACTACCCCCAGCACCAGCACGCCGAACGGATCCATACGCAGTTTGCCGGCCAGCAGCACGCCGGAAATGGCGAATACCGCGGTGCCGAGAATATCCAGCCAGAACACCAGCATTAAGGCATCTCCGCCAGTTGGCGGCACAGCTGCTGCGCCGCCAGCACGATGCGCGGTCCGCCGCGGTTGAACCAGTCCTCGTTCAGCGCGATCACCGGCACCTGCAGCTGCGGCGCCCAGAAGGCTTTTACGCTGGCGATCTGCGCTTCGCCGCCGGTGATGACGATGGCCTGCGGGCGGCGCGCCAGCACCTGTTCGCGGCTGATCTGCGGCCAGGGCATGCGGCTCTCGGCAAAGATATTTTCTGCGCCGCACAGCGACAGCACCTGGCTTTGCAGGGTGGCGCCGGAGCTGGTGAACAGCGGCTGGGTGCCGAACTGCAGCAGCACGCGGCGCGGCGGGTTGTGGGCGTATTTTTGTTTCAGATCGGCGATTTGCCGACGGATGGCGTCCGCCGCCTGATGCGCCTGCTGCGGATGCGGGCTGTATTGGGCCAGGCTGTCCAGCGAGCGGGCGATCTCGTCGATATTGCCGGCGTCCGCGTAAAAGATCGGAATGCCGAACGAGGCGAGCTGATCCAGCACCCGCTGCGGGTTGCCGCCGCGCCACGCCAGGATCAGATCCGGTTTCAGCGCCAGCACCCGCTCGAGGTTGATGCCCTGCCAGGAGGCCACCTGCTCGAGCCTGCCGGCCTCCGGCGGATAATCGGAAAAGGCGCTGGCCGCCAACAGCGTCTCGCCCATGCCGGCGGCATAGGCGAGTTCGGTGGCGTTCGGCGCCAGGCTGACTACGCGTTGGGCGGCGGCTGCGGGCAGCGCCATCCACAGCGCCAGCAGCCACGGCAGGAGAATGCAGCCCGGCTTCACATCAACCGCGCTTGGCCAGGGTCTGCAGCATGGCGTTGACCATCAGCGTGGACTGCTTGGCGGCCACGGAGAGGAACTCGTCAAAGCTCATGTGCGATTCGCTGTCGGCGACGTCGGAGATGGCGCGCACCACCACGAACGGCGTGCCGAACAGGTGGCAGACGTGGCCGATCGCCGCGGCTTCCATTTCAACCGCCGCAACGCGCGGGAAGGTGGCGCGAATGCGCGCCAGCGGTTCCGCGCCATTGATGAAGGCGTCGCCGCTGCAGATCAGGCCGCGCACCGCGTTCAGATCCAACTGTTTGATGCAGCTTTCCGCCAGGGCGATCAGCGCGTCGTCCGCCACGAAAGCCGCCGGGCAGCCGGCCATCTGGCCCGGCTCATAGCCGAAGGCGGTCACGTCGGCGTCGTGGTAACGCACCTCTTCGGAGACCACGATGTCGCCCACTTTCAAGGTGCTGGCCAGGCCGCCGGCGGAGCCGGTATTGATCACCAGGTCCGGCTGGCAATGTTCCAGCAGCAGGGTGGTGCCCATCGCCGCGGAGACTTTGCCGATGCCGGACTTCAGCAGCGCAACCTCAACGCCGCCGATCTGGCCGGTATAGATTTCACAGCCCGCACGTTGAATGGTCTGACGGTTTTCTATTTGATCGCGCAGCAGGGTGACTTCCTGCTCCATGGCGCCGATGATGCCTACTTTCATAAATAACACTCGCTGTTGGGGTGTGGGAATTGCGCCATAGTCTATCATGGCTGTCAGAGAGAGATAATCCGTTGCATCCGCCGTCGGGAATTGTTATCACGGGGGCTGGGCGCAACCGCGGAGAAACAGATGTCCGGGATCGACTTCAAACAAAAAATCAGCTTCCAGCGGCCATTCAGCAAACCGATCGAGGCCGAGGAAGAGTACGACATCGTGCGGCAGTTCGAGAGCGATCGCGGGCGCATCGTCAACTCGGCGGCGATCCGCCGTCTGCAGCAGAAAACCCAGGTGTTTCCGCTGGAACGCAACGCGGCGGTGCGCAGCCGCCTGACGCACTCGATGGAGGTGCAGCAGGTGGGGCGGCATATCGCCAAAGAGATCCTCAACCGCTTCAAGCAGGATGGGCGCATCGACGAGCTCGGCCTGGCCCGGTTGCTCGCGCCCTTCGAAAGCATCGTAGAAATGGCCTGCCTGATGCATGACATCGGCAATCCGCCGTTCGGCCACTTCGGCGAGTCGGCGATCAACGACTGGTTCGCCCAGCGGCTCGATCCCGCCAGCTGCGGCAGCGAGCCGGGCAGCCACGATCGCTGTCAGGTCGCGGTGCTGCGCCTGCACGAAGGAGAGAGCGATCTTAATCGGCTGCGCAGCCGCATCCGTCAGGACCTGAGCCATTTTGAAGGCAACGCTCAGGCGATCCGCATGGTCTATACCCTGCTGAAGCTCAATCTGACCTATGCCCAGGTGGGCTGCATCCTGAAATATACCCGCCCGGCCTATTGGGCGAGCGAGATCCCGGCCGGCCGCAGCTACCTGATGAAAAAGCCCGGTTATTATCTGGCGGAGGAAGCCTTCGTCGATCGGCTGCGGCGCGAACTGCATATGGGCGAATTCGATCGTTTCCCGCTGACCTATATTATGGAGGCCGCCGACGATATTTCTTATTGCATTGCCGATCTCGAAGACGCGGTGGAAAAAAATATTTTCACCGTCGAGCAGCTGTATCAGCATCTTATTCAAGAGTGGGGCGACATTGCGCCGGGGGATCTATTCGATAAAACCGTCGCCAGCGCCTTCCGTAAAATCGATAAGGGCGGCGCGCGGCGCAGCGCGGAAGATCAGTTCTTCATGTATCTGCGGGTATTTACCGTAGCGCGGCTGGTGCCGCACGCGGCGCAGCGCTTTATCGACAACCTGGACGCGGTGTACCAGGGCCACTTCAATCAGGCGCTGCTGGAAGACTCCAGCCCGGCCTACCAACTGCTGAAAATATTCAAGAATGTGGCGTTCAAGCACGTATTCAACCACCCGGAGGTGGAGCAGCTCGAGCTGCAGGGGTATCGGGTGATCAGCGGCCTGCTGGACATTTACAGCCCGCTGCTGGCGATGCCGCTGGGCGATTTTACCCAGCTGGTGCAGGAAGACAGCCACCGCGCCTACCCGATTGAAACGCGGCTGTTCCACAAGCTTTCCACCAAGCACCGGCTGGCGTATGTCGAAGCGGTTGAAGGGCTGCAGCATTTGTCGCAGGACCAGCAGGCGATCAGAGAATATTATTTCCGCGCGCGTTTATTGCAGGATTACATCAGCGGAATGACGGACCTTTATGCTTACGATGAATACCGCAGATTAATGGCGGCGGAATAATTCATACATTCAATAATTACCAGCGATTCCAAACGGTTGTCTGTCTCGAGTTTTGTAAAGACAGACAATATTTGTTTACTATTACCCATAATCTGCGCCGGAACTTCAGTGTATTAATTAACTCTGACTATGCACAAGACCGTAATACTTTTCTGCACGACTTTATAAGAGACACACAGATGAAAAAAACCGCATTAGTTCTGAGCGCACTGGCATTCAGTATCGGCATGGCGATGGGCCCGGTGACGGCCAACGCCGCCGAAACCGCCTCTTCCAGCACCCAGCAGTTGCCGAGCCTGGCGCCGATGCTGGAAAAGGTGATGCCTTCCGTAGTGAGCATCAACGTCGAAGGCAGCACCACGGTCAATACGCCGAGAATGCCGCAGCAGTTCCAGCAGTTCTTCGGGGAAGACTCGCCGTTCTGCCAGGACGGTTCGCCGTTCCAGGGCTCGCCGATGTGTCAGGGCGGGCAGACCGGCCCGGACGGGCAGCCGCAGGGCACGCAGCAAAAATTCCAGGCGCTGGGCGCCGGGGTGGTGATCGATGCGGCTAAAGGCTATGTGGTGACCAACAACCACGTGGTGGACAACGCCAATAAAATCCAGGTGCAGCTGAGCGACGGGCGCCGCTTCGACGCCAAGGTGATCGGCAAGGATCCGCGTTCCGACATCGCCCTGATCCAACTGAAAGACTTCAAGAATCTGACGGCCATCAAGATGGCGGATTCCGATCGGCTGCGCGTCGGCGATTACACCGTGGCGATCGGCAACCCGTATGGGCTGGGTGAAACCGCCACCTCGGGCATCGTTTCCGCGCTGGGCCGCAGCGGGTTGAATATCGAAAACTACGAGAACTTCATTCAGACCGACGCGGCGATTAACCGCGGCAACTCCGGCGGCGCGCTGGTCAACCTGAACGGCGAGCTGATCGGCATCAACACCGCGATCCTGGCGCCGGACGGCGGCAATATCGGCATCGGTTTCGCCATCCCGAGCAACATGGTGAAAAACCTGACCGCGCAGATGGTCGAGTATGGTCAGGTGAAACGCGGTGAACTGGGCATTATGGGCACCGAGCTGAACTCCGAGCTGGCCAAGGCGATGAAGGTCGACGCGCAGCGCGGGGCGTTCGTCAGCCAGGTGATGCCGAAATCTTCCGCCGCCAAGGCGGGCATCAAGGCCGGCGACGTGATCGTCACCATGAACGGCAAGGCCATTTCCAGCTTCGCCTCGTTCCGGGCGGAGATCGGCACCCAGTCGGTCGGCAGCAAGATGTCGCTGGGCATCATCCGCGACGGCAAACCGCTGACCGTCGACGTGACGCTGGAGCAGAGCGCCCAGACTCAGGTGGAGTCCGGCAATATCTATACCGGCATCGAAGGGGCCGAGTTGAGCAATACCCAGCTCGGCGCGCAGAAAGGCGTCAAGGTGGACAACGTCAAGGCCGGCAGCGCCGCTGCGCGCATCGGCCTGAAAAAAGGCGATGTGATCCTGGGCGTGAACCAGCAGCCGATCCAAAATCTGGGCGAACTGCGCAAAATCCTCGACAGCAAACCGTCGGTGCTGGCGCTGAATATCCAGCGCGGCGACAGCCAGCTGTATCTGCTGATGCAGTAATCGCCCCCGGCAGGCAACGCAAGGCACGCTTCGGCGTGCCTTTTTCATGCCATAAAAGCGAAACTGTGAACCTCGCCACAACTCCAGCGGCTGCCGCCCAGCTTTGGGCAACTGCACAATGTGCCCGACGATCGCCGTCGCTATGCTGGGCGTTTGGCACTTTTCCGGGCAGGAGATAGGCATGTCGGAATACCATCTCGATGGCAAACTGGCGCAGGAAATCGTCGCGCGCACCATGAAAATCATCGGCAGCAACGTCAACGTGATGGATGCGCGCGGCAAGATTATCGGCAGTGGCGATCGTGAACGGGTGGGGGAGCTGCATGAAGGGGCGCTGCTGGTGCTGTCGCAGGCGCGGGTCGTGGATATCGACGAAGGGGTGGCGCGGCATCTGCACGGCGTGCGTCCCGGCGTGAATCTGCCGCTGCGCATCGGCGGGCGCATCGTTGGCGTCATTGGCCTGACCGGCAATCCGGGCCAGCTGCGCCAATATGGCGAACTGGTGTGCATGACCGCCGAAATGATGCTGGAACAGGCGCGGTTGCTGCATATGCTGGCGCAGGACAGCCGGCTGCGCGAAGAGTTGGTGCTGAATCTGATCCGCACCGACGAACTCTCGCCGGCGTTGATGGAGTGGGCGCAGCGTTTGGGCATCGATCCGAACCAACCGCGGGTGGCGGCGGTGGTGGAGGTCGACAGCGGCCAGCTGGGCGTCGACAGCGCCATGGCCGAGCTGCAGCAGTTGCAAACGCTGCTGACCATGCCGGAGCGCGACAACTTAATCGCCATCGTTTCGCTGAGCGAAATGGTGGTGCTGAAACCGGCGCTCAACGGCCATGGGCGCTGGGAGGCCGAAGAGCATCGACGGCGGGTCGACAATCTGCTGTCGAGAATGAATGAAAGCAGCCGGCTGCGGGTGCGCATCGCGCTGGGCAACTACTTTACCGGCCCGGGCAGCATCGCCCGTTCTTACCGCACCGCGCGCACCACGCTGGCGGTCGGCAAGCAGCGCATGCCGGAACAGCGCACCTACTACTATCAGGATCTGATGTTGCCGGTGCTGCTGGACAGCCTGCGCGGCGGCTGGCAGGCGGATGAGCTGACGCGCCCGCTGGCGCGGCTCAAGTCGATGGACGGCAACGGCCTGCTGTTGCGTACGCTGGCCGCCTGGTTCCTGCATAACGTACAGCCGACGGCGACCGCCAAGGCGCTGTATATTCATCGCAATACGCTGGAGTATCGCCTCAATCGCATCGCGGAGCTGACCCGGCTCAACCTGGCCAGCTTCGACGATCGGCTGTTGTTGTACATCAGCCTGCAGTTGGATGCCGATGCCTGAGCGCTTCAGGTCACCGGCGCCGGGTTGAACACCGCCAGCGCATTGTGCAGCCCCCATTGATCCGACCAGGTTTGCTTGCGCCCGCTGGCGATATCCAGCATCAGTTCAAACAGCTGCCAGCCGACCTGCTCGATGGTGGCTTCGCCGCTGGCGATAGTGCCGGCATTGATGTCCATCAGATCGTACCACCGCTCCGCCAGCGCGTTGCGGGTCGCCATCTTGATCACCGGCACCGCCGCCAGGCCGTAGGGGGTGCCGCGGCCGGTGGTGAACACCTGCAGCGTCATGCCGGAGGCCAGCTGCTGCGTGCCGCAGACGAAGTCGCTGGCGGGGGTAGCGGCGAAAATCAGCCCGCGTTTGCTGGGGCGCTGGCCGGGCGACAGTACCTCGACGATGGCGCTGCTGCCGGACTTGGCGATGGAGCCCAGCGCCTTTTCCACCACGTTGGCCAATCCGCCCTTCTTGTTGCCGGGCGAGGGGTTGGCGCTGCGATCGCTTTGCCCGGCTTCGAGATAGGCGTCGTACCAGGCCATCTCCTCCAGCAAGCGCTTGCCAACCTGTTCATCCGCCACCCTGGGGGTCAACAGATGCACCGCGTCGCGCACTTCGGTGACCTCCGAGAACATCACGGTCGCGCCGCAGCGCACCAGCAGATCGGCGGCGTAGCCCACCGCCGGGTTGGCGGTGACGCCGGAAAAGGCGTCGCTGCCGCCGCACTGCATGCCGACCACCAGCTCAGAGGCCGGGCAGCGTTGGCGGCGGCGAGCGTTCAGGCGCTGCAGATGGCGTTCGGCTTCCCTCAGGATGTCGTCGATCATCGATTTGAAACCCACATGTTTTTCATCCTGCAGGCGCACGATGCGCTGTTCGTCGAGCGAAATGGCCTGAACGTCGGGCGTGCCCTGCAGCAGCCGTTCCGGCTGCAGCTTTTCGCACCCCAGCCCGACAATCATCACTTCGCCGCCGAAGTTGGGATTGAGCGCCAGATTGTGAAGGGTGCGGATCGGCACCGCCGCCGCCGGGGCGTTGATCGCCACGCCACAGCCATAGAGGTGGTTGAGGGCGACGACGCCGTCCACCTGCGGATAGCGCGGCAGCAGGTCGCGTTCGATGATCTTCACCGCATAATCGACGACGCCGGCGACGCAGTGCACGCTGGTGGTGATCCCCAGCAGGTTACGGGTGCCGACGCTGCCATCGGCGTTGCGGTAGCCGTCGAAGCTATAGCCTTCCAGCGCCGGCAGCGCGGCGGGCACCTTATTGGCCAGCGGCAGGCGATGCAGCTCCGGCGCCGCGGGCAACGACACCAGCGACTCGTCTATCCAGCAGCCGCGTGCAATGGCGCGCAGCGCATGGCCGATGATTTCGCCGTAGCGGACAATATCGCCGCCTGCGGGAATATCGCGCAGCGCCACCTTATGGCCCTGAGGCACATGTTCCAGCAGCTGCAATCCGCAGGGGAACCGGGCGCCTTTGGCGAGCCCATTGTTATTGACGACGATGGCGACGTTATCGTCCTCATGGACTTTTATATAAAGCGGTGTTTCATCGTTGTTATTAATTTCAGACATGCTCATTATCCTGGGTCTGATTATTCTTGGTGGGCGCTGTAAATAATAACCGGCACGTTTGCTCATTAATCAGTATAAGCGCGGCGTTGGCGCGCGGCATTATGCAAATGACCGGGATTGGCGTGCGTTGGCGGCGAATTATTTGGCATCGGACCAGCCGATTGTGAGGCCGCTCACGTTACGGGGCGCTGCGGCGGCTTTTCGTGAGCCAGCCGCCATTCCCTTGGGCAGATGCCATAAATTGCCGAAGATATTGTCGTTATCCTTGGCATATTGCCCGATGAGCTCGCCAGTCGGGGCGAATATACTTTTCTACGTAGTGAAATTCATTGGATATAAACATTGCCGCTGAGGTATTAACCGCACCGCTCAATGTTGGCCGCAATTTAATTCAATCGATTTCATTCTGAGATATTAACTCTATCCGTAGTTCAGGATGAATATAGCAAGCCGCTATCATTCAGGAGAACACAATGTCGACAATCAGCTCCGCAGCGAGTTCGATCAAGAGAACCCACACCCGATACTGGATCGTGGTGATGCTGTTCATCGTGACCTCGTTCAACTACGGCGATCGCGCCACCCTGTCGATAGCCGGATCCGCCATGGCCAAGGATATCGGTCTGGATCCGGTGGGCATGGGCTACATCTTCTCGGCTTTCTCATGGGCCTATGTCATCGGGCAGATCCCCGGCGGCTGGCTGCTGGACCGCTTCGGTTCGAAACGGGTCTATTTCTGGAGCATCTTCATCTGGTCGCTGTTCACCCTGCTGCAGGGCTTTGTGGATATCTTCAGCGGCTTCGGCATCGTGGCGGCGCTGTTCGCGCTGCGTTTCCTGGTGGGGCTGGCCGAGGCGCCGTCTTTCCCCGGCAACAGCCGCATCGTCGCCGCCTGGTTTCCGGCGCATGAGCGCGGCACCGCGGTATCGATATTCAACTCGGCGCAGTACTTCGCCACGGTGATCTTCGCGCCGATCATGGGGTGGCTGACGCACGCCGTCGGTTGGTCGCACGTGTTCTTCTTTATGGGCGGGCTGGGGATTGTGCTCAGCTTCATCTGGCTGAAGGTGCTGCACGATCCCCAGGATCATCCGGGCATCAACCAGGCCGAGCTGGACTATATCGAAGCCGGCGGCGCGCTGATCAACATGGATCAACCGCAGCTGAAAAAGCGCCAGGCCAAAGGCGAGAAGTGGCATCAGATCAAGCAGCTGCTGCGATCGCGCATGATGGTCGGGGTTTATATCGGCCAGTACTGCATCAATGCGCTGACCTACTTCTTCATCACCTGGTTTCCGGTGTATCTGGTGCAGGCGCGCGGCATGTCGATCCTCAAGGCCGGGATGGTGGCCTCGGTGCCGGCCATCTGCGGTTTCCTCGGCGGCGTGCTGGGCGGCGTGATCTCCGATTATCTGATGCGCCGCACCCAGTCGCTGACCTTCGCCCGCAAGACGCCGATCGTTCTCGGCATGCTGCTGTCGATGTCGATGGTGTTCTGCAACTACGTCAGCGCCGAATGGATGGTGGTCGGCATCATGGCGCTGGCGTTCTTCGGCAAGGGCATCGGGGCGCTCGGCTGGGCGGTGATGGCGGACACCGCGCCGAAGGAAATCAGCGGCCTGAGCGGCGGGCTGTTCAATATGTTCGGCAATATCTCCGGCATCGTCACGCCGATCGCCATCGGTTACATCATCGGCACCACGGGATCGTTTAACGGCGCACTGGTGTTTGTCGGCATTCACGCGCTGCTGGCGGTGGTGAGCTATCTGTTCATCGTCGGCGAAATCAAACGTATCGAACTGAAACCGCTGCGGAGTTAAGGAAAGCATCATGAGCAACACGCAAAGCACGCCGATCATTACCGATATGCGCGTCATTCCGGTCGCCGGCCACGACAGCATGCTGTTGAACATCGGCGGCGCGCACGGGGCCTGTTTTACCCGCAACATTCTGGTGCTGACCGACAGCGCCGGGCATACCGGCGTGGGCGAAGCGCCCGGCGGCGAGGTGATTTACCGCACGCTGGCGGACGCCGCGCCGCGGGTGATCGGCCAGCAGCTGGCTCGCATGAACCGGCTGGTGCACGATATTCACTGCGGCAATCAATCAGCCGATTTCGACGCCTTTGGCCAGGGCGCCTGGACCTTTGAGCTGCGGGTCAACGCGGTGGCGGCGCTGGAGGCGGCGCTGCTTGATCTGATGGGGCAGTTCCTCGGCGTGCCGGTTGCGGAACTGCTCGGGCCGGGCCGCCAGCGGGACGAGGTTGAGGTGCTGGGTTACCTGTTCTATATCGGCGATCGGCAAAAAACCGACTTGCCGTACCAACCCGGTGAGCGGGGGCGCCATCCCTGGTATCACCTGCGACACCAGCAGGCGATGGACACGGCGGCGATCGTCGAGCTGGCCGCGGCGGCGCAAGATCGCTACGGCTTCCGGGATTTCAAGCTGAAGGGCGGCGTGCTGCCGGGCGAACGGGAGATCGACGCGGTTTGCGCGCTGGCGAAAAACTTTCCCGATGCGCGCATTACCGTCGATCCCAACGGCGCCTGGCTGCTGGACGAGGCGATCGCACTGTGCAAGGACATGCGCGGCATCCTCAGCTACGCCGAGGATCCGTGCGGCGCCGAACGGGGCTTTTCCGGCCGCGAGGTGATGGCGGAGTTTCGCCGCGCCACCGGGCTGCCGGTCGCCACCAACATGATCGCCACCAACTGGCGCGAGATGAGCCATGCGGTAATGCTGCAGGCGGTGGACATTCCGCTGGCGGATCCGCATTTCTGGACCATGCACGGCGCGGTGCGCGTCGCCCAGCTGTGCGATGACTGGGGGCTGACCTGGGGCTGCCATTCCAACAATCACTTCGACATTTCCCTGGCGATGTTCACCCACGTCGGCGCCGCCGCGCCGGGCAAACCCACCGCCATCGATACCCACTGGATTTGGCAGGAAGGGCAGCACCTGACCCACAATCCGCTGCAGATAGTCAATGGGCGCATCGCGGTGCCGGATCGTCCCGGCCTGGGGGTGGAGCTGGACTGGAACGCGCTGGAACAGGCGCACCGCCTGCATCAGCAACTGCCTTCCGGCGCGCGCAACGACGCGGCCGCCATGCAGTATCTGGTGCCAGGATGGCAGTTTGATCGTAAACGCCCGGCCTTTGGCCGCTGATTTTTCTCGAGGAGACCCTGATGACCACACTCAGTAGCGCAGCCAAAATTACCGCCATGCAGGTGGTGCCGGTCGCCGGCCATGACAGCATGCTGTTGAACCTGAGCGGCGCGCATGCGCCGTTTTTTACCCGCAACATCGTGATCCTGCAGGACAACGCCGGCCATACCGGCGTCGGGGAAGTACCGGGCGGCGAAAACATCCGCCGCACGCTGGAAGACGCCCGGCCCTGGGTGGTGGGGAAAACCCTGGGCGAATACAAGAACGTAATGGCGGCGGTGCGCAGCCGCTTCGCCGAACGCGACGCCGGCGGGCGCGGCCAGCAGACCTTCGATCTGCGCACCACCATCCATGTGGTTACCGGCATCGAGGCGGCGATGCTGGATCTGCTCGGCCAGTTGCTCGAGGTGCCGGTCGCGGCGCTGCTGGGCGACGGCCAGCAGCGCGATTCGGTGGAAATGCTCGGCTACCTGTTTTATCTCGGCGATCGCAATAAAACGCCGCTGCCTTATCAGAGCCAGCCGGATCAGCGCTGCGACTGGTATCGGCTGCGGCATGAAGAGGCGCTGACGCCGGCGGCGGTAGTGCGGCTGGCGGAGGCGGCGTATGAAAAATACGGCTTCAACGACTTCAAGCTCAAGGGCGGCGTGCTGGCCGGCAGTGAGGAAGCCGAAGCGGTGAGCGCGCTGGCGGAGCGTTTCCCGCAGGCGCGCATTACGCTGGATCCGAACGGCGCCTGGTCGCTGAACGAGGCGATTTCCCTCGGCAAACAGCTGCGCAACGTGCTGGCCTATGCCGAGGATCCGTGCGGCGCCGAGCAGGGCTTCTCCGGCCGCGAGGTGATGGCGGAGTTCCGCCGCGCCACCGGGTTGCCGACCGCCACTAACATGATCGCCACCGACTGGCGGCAGATGGGGCATACGCTGCAGCTGCAGGCGGTGGATATCCCGCTGGCCGACCCGCATTTCTGGACCCTGCAGGGGTCGGTGCGGGTGGCGCAGATGTGCCACGAGTTCGGCCTGACCTGGGGATCGCATTCCAACAACCACTTCGACATTTCCCTGGCGATGTTCACCCACGTCGCCGCCGCCGCGCCGGGGCGCATCACCGCTATCGATACCCACTGGATCTGGCAGGAAGGCAACCAGCGCCTGACGCATGAGCCGCTGCAGATTATCGGCGGGCGGGTTGAGGTGCCGAAAAAACCGGGGTTGGGGATTGAGTTGGACCGCGATCGGCTGATGAAGGCTCACGAACTCTACAAGACGCATGGGCTGGGCGCGCGCAACGACGCCCAGGGCATGCAGTACCTGGTCACTGACTGGGCCTTCGACGCCAAACGTCCGTGCCTGGTGCGCTAGCGCCGCCAACCCCTATTTCACGCTCAACTACAAGGATACGCCATGAAAAGTCGCCTGCTTCCCAATCGCTTTCGCCGTTCGTTGCTGCAGGGAGAAACCCTGATCGGCTGCTGGTCGGCGCTGGGCAGCCCGATAACCACCGAAGTGCTGGGGTTGGCCGGGTTCGACTGGCTGGTGCTGGACGGCGAGCATGCGCCCAACGACGTCGCCACATTCATACCGCAGCTGATGGCGCTGAAGGACAGCGACAGCGCGGCGGTGGTGCGCCCGCCGTGCAATGAGCCGGTGATCATCAAACGCCTGCTGGATATCGGTTTCGACAATTTCCTGATCCCGTTCGTCGAGACCGCGGAGCAGGCGCGATCGGCGGTGGCGTCGACTCGCTATCCGCCGGCGGGCATCCGCGGCGTGTCCGTTTCGCATCGCAGCAACGGTTACGGCACGGTGCCGGATTACTTCGCCGCCATCAACGACAACATCAGCGTGTTGGTGCAGATCGAAAGCCAGGCGGGGGTGACCAATCTGGACGAGATCGCTGCGGTGGAGGGCGTCGACGGCATTTTTGTCGGCCCGGGCGACCTTTCCGCGGCGCTCGGCTATCTCGGCCAGCCGAATCATCCGCAGGTGCAAGCGGCCATTCGCCATATCCTGGAGCGAGCGGCGGCGCACGGCAAACCGAGCGGCATTTTGGCGCCGGCCGAAGCCGATGCGCGTCGCTATCTGGAATGGGGCGCGCGCTTTGTCGCGGTCGGCAGCGATCTCGGCGTCTTGCGCGGCGCCACCCAGGCGCTGTGCGATCGCTTTAAAAAATAACCTATTGCTGATGGAAAATGAGGTAACCGAATGAAAATTGGATTTATTGGCCTGGGCATCATGGGCAAACCGATGAGCAAAAACCTGCTGAAGGCCGGCTATTCGCTGGTGGTGCTCAACCATCATGCGGACACCACCGCCGAGCTGGCGGCGCTGGGCGCAACCGCGGCGGATACGCCCAAGGCGGTGGCGGCGCAGAGCGATATTCTGATCACCATGCTGCCCAACTCGCCGCAGGTGCGGCAGGTGGCGCTGGGGGAAAACGGCATCATCGAAGGCGGCAAACCCGGCTTGGTGCTGATCGACATGAGCTCGATCGCGCCGCTCGCCAGCCGGGAAATCAGCGCCGCGCTGGCGGAAAAACAGATAGCCATGCTGGATGCGCCGGTCAGCGGGGGCGAACCCAAAGCGATAGACGCGACGCTGTCGGTGATGGTCGGCGGCGACCGGGCGGTGTTCGACCGCTGTTTTGAGGTGATGAAAGCGATGGCCGGCTCGGTGGTGCACACCGGGGAGATCGGCGCCGGCAACGTCACCAAGCTGGCGAACCAGGTGATCGTGGCGCTGAATATCGCCGCCATGTCCGAGGCGCTGGTGCTGGCGACCAAGGCCGGGGTGGAGCCGGATCTGGTGTATCAGGCGATTCGCGGCGGACTGGCGGGCAGCACGGTGTTGGACGCCAAAGCGCCGCTGGTGATGGACCGCAATTTTAAACCGGGTTTCCGCATTGAATTGCACATCAAGGATTTGGCCAATGCCCTGGACACCTCGCGGGAAATCGGCGCGCCGCTGCCGCTGACCGGCGCGGTGATGGAAATGATGCAGGCGCTGCAGGCCGATGGGCTGGGGGCGGCGGATCACAGCGCGCTGGCCCGCTATTACGAGCGGTTGGCGCGGGTGGAAGTGGCGCGTCAGCGTTGACGGAGCGTCGATGCCGCCGAGCGTTGTCGTCAAGGAACTGGGCAGTTGAGGAAGCGGGCAGTTTATGAAAATAGTGATCGCGCCGGATTCATATAAAGAAAGTTTGTCGGCCCTGGAGGTCGCGACCCAGATTGAAGCGGGGTTTCGCGAAATCTTTCCCGATGCCGAATACATCAAATTGCCGCTCGCCGACGGCGGCGAAGGCACCGTGGAGGCGATGGTGACCGCCACCGGCGGGCGCAAGGTGGACGTTGAGGTCACCGGTCCCCTGGGCGAAAGGGTGCGGGCCTTTTTCGGCCTGTCCGGCGACGAGCGGAGCGCCTTCATCGAAATGGCCGCCGCCAGCGGTTTGGCATTGGTGCCGGGGCGCAAGCGCAACCCGCTGAACACCACCTCTTACGGCACCGGCGAGCTGATCCGCGCGGCGCTGGATCGTGGGGTAAAGCACTGCATCATCGGCATCGGCGGCAGCGCCACCAATGACGGCGGCGCCGGAATGGTGCAGGCGCTGGGGGCCAGGCTGCTGGATAAAGACGGCAACGCGATAGGGTTTGGCGGCGGCTGCCTGGAGCAGCTCGCCGCCATCGACCTCAGCGGGTTGGATGCGCGCATCGCGCAGTGCCGGTTCGAAGTGGCTTGCGACGTGACCAACCCGTTAACCGGCCGGCAGGGCGCCTCGGCGATTTTCGGCCCGCAAAAGGGGGCGACGCCGCAGATGGTGGAGCAGCTCGATCGCGGGCTGCGGCATTACGCCCGGGCGATAGCGCGGGATATGCATATCGAGGTCGGCGAAGTGCCCGGCGCCGGGGCGGCCGGCGGCATGGGGGCGGCGCTGCTGGCGTTTTGCCACGCCGAGCTGCGGCCGGGCATCGAGATAGTCACCGAAGCGCTGGGCCTGGATGCGTTGGTGCGCGACGCCACGCTGGTGATCACCGGCGAGGGGCGCATCGACAGTCAGAGCGTCAACGGCAAGGTGCCGATCGGCGTGGCGCGCGTCGCCAGGCGCCATCATAAACCGGTGATCGGCATTGCCGGCAGCCTGACGGCCGACGTCGGCGTGGTGCATCAGCATGGGCTGGACGCGGTTTTCAGCGTGCTTTACAGCATCTGCACGCTGGAGGAGGCGCTGGCCAATGCCGCAGACAATGTGCGCATGACCGCGCGCAATATCGCCGCCACCTTGCTGCTGGCGCAGCGGCCTTAATCGTTACGCCCCTCAATCCCGCGGGGCGATATTTCCCGCTCGGGCCGTGGCGTCGTTGCCCAAATGGGCGCGCGCCGCCTGGCTAACCAGCTCTATTTCATCCAATAGCTCCAGCCACTCCGGCTCCAGCTGGTCGTGGCCGACGCCCAGGCGCAGCTGTTGCTCAAGGTAGAAGCACAGCTGCTTCAGGCGCGGTACGCCGCTGTAGCTGCAGCTGCCGTGCAGCTTGTGGATCAGGTCGAGGATGTCGTCGTCCGGCTGGCCGTCGAGCAGCACCTGCACCCGCTCGCGAACCTGCGGCAGGAAGTCGAGCAGCATTTGCAGCAGATCGCGCGCCAGATCCTGCTTGTTGGCCGCCTGGCGCAGCGCCAGCGGCCAGTCGAGCGACAGGGGGGGCTCACCGGCCTGCCGCGGCGCGGCCGGCGGCTCGCCGCTGTGGTAGCGCGACAGCACCCGGGTCAGCATCGCTTCGTCGATCGGTTTGGCCAGGTAATCGTCCATGCCGGCCTGCAGCAGATGTTCACGCTCGCCGCTGACCGCATGGGCGGTAACGGCGACGATCGGCGTCGAATTGTGGTGCGGCAGCTGGCGAATCAGTTCGCTGGTGCGAATGCCGTCGATCTTCGGCATCTGAATATCCATCAGGATCAGGTCCAGCACGTTGTCGCGCGCCAGCTCCAGCGCCTCTTCGCCGCTTTCGCACAGCAGGGTTTTCTCCACCTGTTCCGCCAGCAGCGTGCCGATCAGCTTCAGGTTGGCCGGGTTGTCGTCGACCGCCATCACCGTCAGCGGCAGGCGTTTACGCTCCGGCTGCGCGCTGAGGCGCAGCGGCGCCTCCATCCGCAGCAGCGGGAACAGACGGTTGCTGGTGATGGGTTTGATCAGGCAGCCGAGCGCGCCCAGCTGTTTCAGCCGTTCGGCGTTGATTTGCGACTGGCACGGCAGCGCCAGGATCACCCGGCCGGCGACCTTCAGCGCGGCCAGCAGCTTGTCCTCATGCTGCGCCATATTGGTGCGGAATGGGATCGGCACGCCGACCAGCAGGAAGTCGTATTCGCTTTGCGGCAGCTGGGCCAGCGTCGGCGAGTGGGTGATCACCAGCGGGGTGATGCTGAGCATGTTGAGCGTCGCCTGCGCCGCGGTCGGGTTGGATTCGATATAGGCCAGCGTCTTGCCGCGCAGGTCCGGCAGGCTTGGCGGCAGCGACAGCATGCTCTCGTTCAGGTCGAGCTGGATATGGAACCAGAAGGTCGAACCGCGGTTCAGCTGGCTGTGGAAGCAGATATCGCCGCCCATTTCCTTCACCAGCTTTTGGGTGATCACCAGCCCGAGGCCGGTGCCGCCGTGGCGGCGGGAAATGCTGGCGTCGGCCTGACGGAACGCCTGGAACAGCTGCGACTGCTGGCGCTCGGAAATGCCGATGCCGGTATCGTGGATCTGCACTTCAAGCTCCACCCGACGCTCCAGCTGTTTGCGCAGCTCGACGCGGATGTCGATGTTGCCGGTCTCGGTAAACTTGACCGCGTTGCCCAGCAGGTTGGTGATGATCTGCTGCAGGCGCAGCGAGTCGCCGATCACCTGTTCCGGCACGTCGTTGTGCACGTCCAGCGTCAGTTCCAACCCTTTATCGTGGGCGCTGGGGGCCAGCAGCACGATCACCTCATCCAGCGTTTCGCGCAGCGAGAAGGGGATGTGCTCCAGCACCAGCTTGCCGGCTTCCAGCTTGGAGAAGTCCAGCACGTCGTTGATGATGGTCAGCAAATTATTGGCCGAGCGTTCGATGGTTTGCAGATAGTCGGCCTGGGTGACGCTCAGGTCGGTTTTCAGCATTTGACGGGTAAAGCCGATAACGCCGTTCAGCGGGGTGCGCAGTTCGTGCGACATGTTGGCCAGGAATTCGGATTTGATGCGCGCCGCTTCCTGGGCGCGTTTTTTCGCCAGATCCAGCTCGACGTTCTGGATCTCCATCTGTTCCAGCGTTTCACGCAGATCGGAGGTAGCCTGATCGATATTCTGCTGCATCTCTTCGTGGTAGGCGGTGAGCGACATCGCCATCGAGTTGATGCCGTTCTTCAGCATATGCAATTCGCCGAGCATGAAACCTTCGACGCGGCTGTCGAGCTGGCCGCGGCGGATGCGGTCGACGGTATTCACCATATTGCGGATCGGGCCGGTCACGTCGCGCATCAGGCGGTAGGCGAACAGGATGGCGATGCACATGCACAGCAGCAGCAACAGGGTGGAGACGAACACCTCTTTGTACTGCTGCAGCCGCACCGACTGCAGATCCAGCTCGATAGCCACATAGCCCAGGTTGTTGTCCGGATGGCTGCCGCCGTCGGCGGTTTCGTCCGGATATTGGCTTTCCGACAGGATCGGCGTGCGCAGGATCAGCGAATCGCCGCGCCGGGTCAGCATCAGATCGGTGGGGAATGGCACACCTTTCGGCAGCTGCAACTGGGCGAAGTTGTGATGATAATTGGACGTGACAAACAGGTTATTCTGCGCATCGAACACCGTAATCGAACGCACGATGTCCGAATGGCGGCGGTGCAACAGGCTGACCAACTGCCTGACCGATTCGCGGCTGCGGAACGTCATGCCGTACTCGCTGGCCACCGCCAGCGGCTCGATGATGCTGGCGCCGGCGTCCACCAATTGCTCCTGCAGCTCGTTGTAGCGGTGCACCACGAAGAAGGTGCTGAGCAGCAAACCAATCAGCAGGGTCGGGGCCAGAATCAGGATCATCATGCGCGCACGCAGGCTGTATTTGGTCATGGGATTCCAATGTGGGAGAATTGACGGCTGACACTAGCTTAATGAACCAGCACACAATCGACAAATATGGCGCAATTCTACTCTCCCAAACGCCGCGTGACGACCCGGCAGAGCTTACAAATATTGACCGTGACGGTCAGCGACCTCGATCCCTTCGGCCAGGGCGTGGCGCGCCACAACGGCAAGGCGGTGTTCGTGGCGGGCGTGTTGCCCGGCGAACAGGCGGAAATTCAGCTGACGGAAGACAAGCGTCAGTTCGCCAAGGGCAAGCTGAAGCGTCTGCTGACCCGCAGCCCGCAGCGGGTTGAACCGCGCTGCCCGCACTTTGGCGTTTGCGGCGGTTGCCAGCAGCAGCATGCGGATGAGGCGCTGCAGCAGCAGAGCAAAGCGGCGGCGCTGGTGCGCATGATCGCCCGCGAAACCGGCGTTACGCCGCCGCAGGAGCCGGTGATCGCCGGGCCGCAATACGGCTATCGCCGCCGCGCCCGCCTGGGCCTGGCCTGGCAGCCGAAGCTGCAGCGGCTGGCGATGGGCTTTCGCCAGGCGGCCTCCAGCGAGCTGGTGCCGGTGAGCCATTGCCCGGTGCTGCGTCCCGAACTGGAACAGCTGCTGGCGCCGCTGCGCGATTGCCTGAGCGGGTTGCAGGCCGTGCGGCGTCTGGGCCACGCCGAGCTGGTGTTGGCGGACAACGGGCCGGTGCTGGTGCTGCGTCATCTCGACGCGCTGAAGGAGGAGGATCGCCAGGCGCTGCTGGCGTTTGCGCAGCAAAAAAGCGTAACCATTTATTTGGCGCCGGACAGCGATCGGCTGGAAAAACTGTGCGGTGAAACGCCGTATTATCAGGTCGACGGGCTACGCTTAGACTTCAGCCCGCGGGACTTCATTCAGGTCAATGACGCGGTAAATCAGCAAATGGTGGCGCAGGCCCTTGAATGGCTCGAGGTTCAGCCCAATGATCGGGTATTGGACCTGTTCTGCGGCATGGGCAACTTTACCCTGCCGCTGGCGCGGCGCGCCGCGGCGGCGGTGGGCATAGAAGGTGTTGCCACGCTGGTGGCGAATGGGCAATATAATGCACATAAGAATATGCTGAATAATGCCTCCTTCTTCCACGAGAACCTGGAGGAGGACGTTGCGCGGCAACCTTGGGCAGCACAAGGATTTGATAAAGTGATGCTGGATCCTGCCCGTGCCGGTGCGGCTGGAGTGATGTCACACATTGTAAAACTGGCGCCAGGGCGGGTGGTTTACGTTTCCTGTAACCCCACCACGCTGGCACGCGACAGCAAAGTGTTGCTGGACGCCGGTTATCGTCTTGCGCGCGTGCGGATGCTGGATATGTTTCCGCACACGGGGCATCTTGAGTCAATGGCGCTGTTTATCAACGACACTGCGCCAGAGGTCGCTGCATAGTAGGGAGAGGTTATGGTTGCGGTAAGAAGTGCACATCTGAATACGGCGGGTGAATTCGCTCTCGATGAGTGGATCGCCAGCTTGGGGCTACCTAACCCGCAGTCATGTGAGCGATTAGCCGCAACCTGGCGTTATTGTGAGCAGCAGACCCAGAACCATCCCAACGCGCCGCTGTTGCTGTGGCGCGGCCTCGAAATGGTCGAGATCCTCTCCACCCTGAGCATGGACAACGACAGCATGCGCGCCGCGCTGCTGTTCCCGCTGGTGGATGCCGGCATCGTGCAGGAAGAGGTCCTGACCGAGGAGTTCGGCAAGGGCATCACCTACCTGGTGCACGGCGTGCGCGATATGGACGCCATCCGCCAACTGAAAGCCACCCAAAACGACTCGATGGCCTCCGAGCAGGTCGACAACGTGCGGCGCATGCTGTTGGCGATGGTGGAGGACTTCCGCTGCGTGGTCATCAAGCTGGCGGAGCGCATCGCCCACCTGCGGGAGGTGAAGGACGCGCCGGAAGACGAGCGCGTGCTGGCGGCCAAAGAGTGTTCCAACATCTATGCGCCGCTGGCCAACCGCCTCGGCATCGGGCAGCTGAAATGGGAGCTGGAGGATTTCTGCTTCCGTTATCTGCACCCGGAAGAATACAAGCGCATCGCCAAACTGCTGCACGAGCGCCGCATCGATCGCGAGCAGTTTATCGACGACTTCGTCGCCTCGCTGCGCGGCGCGATGGCCGCTGAAAGCGTCAAGGCCGAAATCTACGGCCGACCAAAACACATTTACAGCATCTGGCGCAAGATGCAGAAAAAGCACCTGGCCTTCGACGAGCTGTTTGACGTGCGCGCGGTGCGCGTGGTGGTCGAACGCCTGCAGGATTGCTATGCGGCGCTGGGGATCGTGCATACCCACTTCCGCCATCTGCCGGACGAGTTCGACGACTACGTCGCCAACCCGAAACCGAACGGCTATCAGTCGATTCATACCGTGGTGCTGGGCCCGCGCGGCAAAACGCTGGAAATTCAGATCCGCACTCGCCAGATGCACGAAGACGCCGAGCTGGGCGTGGCCGCGCACTGGAAGTACAAAGAGGGCGCGGTGGCGACCGTGCGTTCCGGTTACGAGGAACGCATCGCCTGGTTGCGCAAGCTGATCGCCTGGCAGGAAGAGATGGCGGACTCCGGCGAGATGCTCGACGAAGTGCGCAGCCAGGTGTTCGACGATCGGGTCTACGTGTTTACGCCGAAAGGCGACGTGGTGGATCTGCCGGCCGGCTCCACGCCGCTCGACTTTGCCTACCATATCCACAGCGACGTCGGCCACCGCTGCATCGGCGCCAAGATTGGCGGGCGCATCGTGCCGTTCACCTATCAATTGCGGATGGGCGATCAGATTGAAATCATCACCCAGAAACAGCCGAACCCGAGCCGCGACTGGCTGAACCCGAACCTGGGCTACGTCACCACCAGCCGCGGGCGATCGAAGATCCACAACTGGTTCCGCAAGCAGGATCGCGACAAGAATATCCTGGCCGGCCGCCAGATGCTGGACAGCGAACTGGAGCATCTGGGCATCAGCCTGAAAGAGGCCGAAAAACTGCTGATCCCGCGCTACAACATGAATTCGCTGGATGAAGTGCTGGCGGCGATCGGCGGCGGGGACATTCGCCTCAACCAGATGGTGAACTTCCTGCAGGGCAAGTTCAACAAACCGAGCGCCGAAGAGCAGGATCGCGAAGCGCTGCGCCAGCTGGTACAGCAGAAAGCGCCGCCGCCGACCCGCAGCAAGGACAACGGCCGGGTGGTGGTGGAAGGGGTGGGCAACCTGATGCACCACATCGCCCGCTGCTGCCAGCCGATCCCCGGCGACGACATCATCGGTTTTATCACCCAGGGCCGCGGCATCTCGATCCACCGCGCCGATTGCGATCAGCTGGTCGATTTGCAGTCGCATGCGCCGGAGCGCATCGTCGATGCGGTGTGGGGCGAAAGCTATTCCAGCGGTTACTCGCTGGTGGTGCGGGTGATGGCCAACGATCGCAGCGGCCTGCTGCGCGACATCACCACCATTTTGGCCAACGAAAAGGTCAACGTGCTGGGCGTCGCCAGCCGGAGCGACACCAAAAAGCAGTTGGCCACCATCGATATGGATATCGAAATCTACAACCAGCAGGTGCTGGGCCGGGTGCTGGCGAAGCTGAATCAGCTGCCGGACGTGATAGACGCCAAGCGCCTGCACGGCAGCTAAATCCCCTGCGTCTTTCGAGCCGCGTCGATATCGGATGCGGCTCGAAATCCATGAGTTCCGGCGAACGGGCTAGTGCGCCCCCCTTTTTCTCAGAGATTTTTTATGACCCAATCCACTCCGCTGCAGCGCCTGCTGAACATCATGAAAACGCTGCGCGACCCGCAGAACGGTTGCCCGTGGGATCGCAAGCAGACCTTCGCCACCATCGCGCCCTACACGCTGGAAGAAACCTACGAAGTGCTGGACGCCATCGAGCGCCGGGACTATGCCGACCTGCGCGATGAGCTGGGCGACCTGCTGTTCCAGGTGGTGTTTTACGCCCAGATGGGGCAGGAGCAGGGGCTGTTCGATTTCGATGAGGTGTGCAACGCCATCAGCGACAAGCTGGAGCGGCGTCACCCGCATATCTTCGGCGACGCCGATGCCGCAGACAGCGAGGCCGTAGCGGCGCGCTGGGAGCGGCTGAAGGCCGGCGAACGCGCCGAGAAAGCGCTGCATTCGGCGCTGGACGATATCCCGCAGGCGCTGCCGGCGCTGATGAAGGCGCATAAAATACAAAAGCGCTGCGCCGCGGTGGGCTTCGACTGGCATACGCTGGGCCCGGTGCTGGACAAGGTGTACGAAGAGATCGACGAAGTGATGCACGAGGCGCAACAGGCGGTGGTCGACGAGCAGAAACTGGAGGAAGAGATTGGCGATCTGCTGTTCGCCACGGTGAACCTGTCGCGCCACCTCGGCCACAAGGCCGAAAACGCGCTGCAGGCCGCCAACCGCAAGTTTGAGCGCCGCTTCCGCCAGGTGGAAGAGATCGTCACGCGGGGCGGGCTGCGGATGGAGGACGCTACGCTGGAGCAAATGGAAGCGGCCTGGCAGCAGGTGAAACGTCGGGAAAACTAATCCGCGCGGGCGTTGTCCTATCAGTGTCGCAATGTTGATCGGCGACAAGGTTCAATCAAGCTGAAACGGTTAAGCTTGAGGTCATGCCAAGCTGAAGTGTGATTTGGCGGCAGGGAAATGCCAACAAACTGAAATCTAAGGCGTTTTATCGTCAAAGAGGGGCGGTAAATTAAAACTTTCTCTGTTAACCCTTTGTTTTTAAAAGAGGGTTGGGGAGGCGCCGCTGGATTAAACCCTGATGAACACCCGATGGTGGCAGAGATGATGGACAGCAAAACGATCGTTTGTAGGTCAAGAGAGGTTCGGGTATACTACTTTCCCGTCTTGGTTCTTCCATCGTCTTTAAACCTAAACTCTCAGGTTCAGCATGACAACTAATTATATTTTTGTGACCGGCGGGGTCGTATCCTCTCTGGGTAAAGGCATTGCCGCAGCCTCTCTGGCGGCTATTCTTGAAGCCCGTGGCCTCAACGTTACCATCATGAAACTGGACCCGTACATCAACGTGGATCCGGGCACCATGAGCCCGATTCAGCATGGGGAAGTTTTCGTCACCGAAGACGGCGCAGAAACCGATCTGGATTTGGGTCACTACGAGCGCTTCATTCGCACCAAAATGTCGCGTCGCAACAACTTCACCACCGGTCGCATCTACTCCGACGTTCTGCGTAAAGAACGCCGCGGCGACTATCTGGGCGCTACCGTACAGGTTATCCCGCACATCACCAATGCTATCAAAGAGCGCATCCTGGAAGGCGGCGAAGGCCACGATGTGGTGCTGGTGGAAATCGGCGGCACCGTCGGCGATATCGAATCGCTGCCGTTCCTCGAAGCCATTCGCCAGATGGCGGTGGAAGTGGGCCGCGAACACACCCTGTACATGCACCTGACGCTGGTGCCTTACATGGCGGCTGCCGGTGAAGTGAAAACCAAACCGACTCAGCATTCCGTAAAAGAACTGCTTTCGATTGGTATTCAGCCGGACGTGCTGATCTGCCGTTCCGATCGCGCAGTTCCTGCTAACGAACGCGCGAAAATCGCACTTTTCTGCAACGTGCCGGAAAAGGCGGTTATCTCTCTGAAAGATGTTGATTCCATTTATAAAATCCCAGGCCTATTGAAATCTCAGGGGCTGGACGATTATATTTGTAAACGATTCAGCCTGAACGCGCCAGAAGCCAACCTGGCCGAATGGGAACAGGTGATTTACGAAGAAGCCAACCCGGGCGGCGAAGTGACTATCGGCATGGTCGGCAAATACGTCGAACTGCCGGACGCCTACAAGTCGGTGATCGAAGCGCTGAAGCACGGCGGGTTGAAAAACCGTCTGACCGTGAACATCAAGCTGATCGACTCGCAGGATGTGGAAACCCGCGGCGTGGAAGTGCTGAAAGGGCTGGACGCGATCCTGATCCCTGGCGGCTTCGGCTACCGCGGCGTAGAAGGCAAGGTGATGACCGCACGCTATGCGCGCGAGAACAACATCCCTTACCTGGGCATCTGCCTGGGCATGCAGGTGGCGTTGATGGAGTTCGCTCGCAACGTTGCCGGCATGGAAAACGCCAACTCGACCGAGTTTATGCCAGACTGTAAGTACCCGGTGGTGGCGTTGATCACCGAATGGCGCGACGAAGACGGCAACGTCGAAGTGCGCACCGAAGAAAGCGATTTGGGTGGCACGATGCGCGTCGGTGGCCAACAATGCCATCTGACCGACAATAGCCTGGTGCGCCAGCTGTACGGCGAACCGACCATTGTTGAGCGCCATCGTCACCGTTACGAAGTTAACAACATGCTGTTGAAGCAGATCGAAGCCGCCGGGCTGCGCGTAGCCGGCCGTTCCGCCGACAACAAGCTGGTTGAGATCATTGAACTGCCGAATCACCCGTGGTTTGTGGCCTGTCAGTTCCACCCGGAATTTACTTCAACGCCGCGTGATGGGCATCCGTTGTTCGCCGGCTTTGTGAAGGCCGCCGGTGAGCATCAGAAGCGCCAGGTGAAATAAAATATTTGGTGGGCGGCGCACGGTGAGAACGGTGCGCTGTTTGTCTGGAGTTTTAGTTTAACTTGTACTGAGGAAAACCTAATGTCCAAAATCGTTAAAGTCATCGGTCGTGAAATCATCGACTCCCGTGGTAACCCGACTGTAGAAGCCGAAGTTCATCTGGAAGGCGGTTTCGTCGGTCTGGCTGCTGCGCCGTCAGGTGCTTCCACCGGTTCCCGTGAAGCACTGGAACTGCGTGACGGTGACAAGTCTCGTTTCCTGGGTAAAGGCGTACTGAAAGCCGTTGCCGCAGTAAACGGTCCGATCGCACAGGCAGTACTGGGTAAAGATGCCAAAGACCAGGCGAACATCGACAAGATCATGATCGAGCTGGACGGCACCGAGAACAAATCCCAATTCGGCGCTAACGCCATCCTGGCGGTTTCCCTGGCTGCCGCTAAAGCTGCCGCCGCTTCCAAGGGCATGCCGCTGTATGAGCACATCGCTGAACTGAACGGCACTCCGGGCAAATTCTCTATGCCACTGCCGATGATGAACATCATCAACGGCGGCGAGCACGCCGACAACAACGTCGACATTCAGGAATTCATGATCCAGCCGGTTGGCGCGAAAACCCTGAAAGAAGCGGTGCGCATCGGTTCCGAAGTGTTCCATCACCTGGCGAAAGTGCTGAAAGCCAAAGGCTTGAACACCGCAGTAGGCGACGAAGGCGGCTACGCGCCAAACCTGGGCTCCAACGCCGAAGCGCTGGCTGTTATCGCCGAAGCGGTAAAAGCGGCGGGCTACGAGCTGGGCAAAGACGTGACCCTGGCGATGGACTGTGCGGCTTCCGAATTCTACAAAGACGGTAAATACGTGCTGGCCGGCGAAGGCAACAAAGCCTTCACTTCCGAAGAGTTCACCCACTTCCTGGAAGAGCTGACCAAACAGTACCCAATCGTATCCATCGAAGACGGCCTGGACGAATCTGACTGGGACGGTTTCGCTTACCAGACCAAAGTGCTGGGCGACAAAATCCAGCTGGTTGGCGACGATCTGTTCGTGACCAACACCAAGATCCTGAAAGAAGGCATCGAGAAAGGCATCGCCAACTCCATCCTGATCAAGTTCAACCAGATCGGTTCCCTGACCGAAACTCTGGCGGCTATCAAGATGGCGAAAGACGCCGGCTACACCGCGGTGATCTCTCACCGTTCAGGTGAAACCGAAGACGCTACCATCGCCGACCTGGCGGTAGGTACTGCGGCTGGCCAGATCAAAACCGGTTCCATGAGCCGTTCTGACCGCGTTGCCAAATACAACCAGCTGATTCGCATCGAAGAAGCGCTGGGCGACCGTGCGCCGTTCAACGGCCTGAAAGAAGTTAAAGGTCAGTAAATAACCGCTGAGCGGTTGCTGAATGAAAACCCGCCGCGGCGGGTTTTTTTATGCGACAAAAAAAATAAACCTTATGTTATAAATAATAAGTTATTTATATTTTCATCGTGTTTTATCTTTGCCGATTTAACCCGATAATTTCATTGTTATAATCATATTCTTGTTTTTATATTCCGATTTTATTTGATTTATATCTTTTAGTTACTAGACTGCCAATGAGGCAGCGTTATTACCCGTCGTCCTGCCGAACCATTCCCTTAAGCGTAGTGCTTTGAAACTGCCGGTTCAGCGGCCGGTTGGGTGAGGGCTTGATGCGAAAAAGAATTGTGATAGTCGGTGGCGGAACCGGGGGCACCATATTAGCCAATTTGTTGGCCGCCAAGCTGCATCGGGAAATATTGAATAATAAAGTCGAGTTATTAATGCTTTCGGATTCGCCGGTGCATTATTATAAGCCGGCGTTTATGTATGTGGCGTTCAACGCGTTTTTCAAACAGGAATTAATGCGCTCCCAGCAAAGTTTGCTGCGGCCGGAAATAAAATTCGTTGTCGACAGGGCCGAGGCTTTCGATCTCCAACAGCGCCTTATTACCACCCGCAGCGGAAAAAGTTATTCCTATGATTTTCTGGTGTTCGCCACCGGCTGCGTGCCCTGGCCGGAACGCATCGAGGGGCTGGCGCAAGCGGGCGACCATTTTTACCAATATCAGGCCGCGCGCCGGTTGGCGCAGCGGCTGGCGACCATCGAGAAAGGCCGCATCTTCATCACCGTCTCCTTCCCTGAAACCCCCAACGTACCGCATCAGTGCGGCATCGCGCCGATCGAAACCACCCTGATGCTGGATGATTACCTGCGGCGGCGCGGGGTACGCAAAGCGGTGGAAATTGTTTACACCTACCCGACCATCTCCCAACTGCTGCGCAATTGCCTGTTCCTGCAGCGCCCGACCGGCGAAGCGTTGCCGGCCATTTTCGCCGCGCGCGATATTCGCCACCAGCGCGGCTTTACCCTCAGCCGGGTGGATGAACAGCGGAAAATCGCTTACTCCGCCGAAGGCGAGGAGCAGCCGTTCGACATCCTGATGGCGACGCCGCCGATCCGCGCGGTCGAAGCGGTGCGCAATACCGGGCTGAGCGAGTTGCAAAACGGCGAGGGCTGGCTGCCGACCGACCACCAGACGCTGCAGGTGTACGGCCAGCAGGGGGTTTACGTGATCGGCGATACCGTGGATCTGCCGGTCAGCAAGGCCGGCGGTTCCTGCCACAATCAGGCGCCGGTGATCGCCGACAATATCGTGGCGGAAATGCGGCTGGGGCGCACCGTCAGTCATTACGACGGCAAAGTGCAGGCGATTGCGCAGATGGGGCTGCACGCCGGCATGCCGCTGGTGTACGACTATCGTCACGACGTGCTGCCGACGCCGGCCACCAAGGCGGGCGGCATGCTGCGCAACGGTTTTAACCGCGGCCTTTATTGGGCCACGGTGAGGGGGCTGATATGAGCGATAACGCGGAACACGAACCGCTGGCGGCGCTGCTGGACAAGCTGCAGCCGCTGCTGGCCGGCGGCAGGTTGGACAACGTGGTCGATCTGCTGTCGCTGTTGTCGGACCTGGTGGATATCGCCGACAACGCGCTGGTGGAAAAGCTGGCCGGCGTGTTTGAAGGGCTGGTGACGCTGGGGTGGGAGGGCGGCACGGCGTTGAAGATGGCGCACGGCGAACTGCAGCTGAACCCGCAGGCCGCCAACTTTCGCGCGCTGTACGCCCTGCTGCGGCAGCCGGATACCCTGCTGGGCCTGATGCTGGTGCTGCGCACCCTGCAAATCATCGGCCAGCGCACGCGCAACGGCGCACTGCCGCCGGATGCCGCCGACGAGTAATCGAATTGGCTTTACTCACTCAGGTAAGGAGTTGTTATGTCTGCCACTTTTGGCCACGCCTTCGCCACCCGTGCGATTCACCACGGCTACGATCCCCAGCAGCATCAGGGCGCGCTGTGCCCGCCGGTGTATATGAGTTCCACCTTCACCTTCCCCACGGCGGAATACGGCGGCGCCTGCTTTGCCGGCACCGAACCGGGCTATTTCTATTCGCGCATCGCCAACCCGACGCTGAACCTGCTGGAACAGCGCATCGCCAATCTGGAAGACGGGGAGGCGGCGGTGGCGTTTTCCTCCGGCATGGGGGCGATCACCGCCTGCTGCTGGACCTTGCTCAGCCCGGGCGACGAGCTGATCGTCGATGAAACCATTTATGGCTGCACCTTCAGCTATTTTCATCAGGGCCTGGCGCGCTACGGCGTGAAAATAACCCATGTCGACCTGACCCGGCCGGAGCGGCTGGCGGCGGCGATCGGGCCGCGTACCCGGCTGGTGTACTGCGAGACGCCGGCCAACCCCAATATGCGGCTGATCGATATCGCCGCGGTGGCGGAGATTACCCACCGTCAACAGGCGCTGTTGCTGGTGGATAACACCTACTGCACGCCGTATTTGCAACGGCCATTGACGCTGGGCGCCGACATCGTGGTGCACTCGGCCACCAAATACCTCGGCGGCCACGGCGATCTGCTGGCCGGTTTGGCGGTGACCACCCAGGCTCTGGCGCAGGATATCCGGCTGGTGGGGCTGAAGGACATGAACGGCGCGGTGCTGTCGGCGCAGGATGCGGCGCTGTTGCTGCGCGGCCTGAAGACGCTGCCGCTGCGCATGGAGCGCCACTGCGACAACGCCCAGCGGCTGGCGGAGAGGCTGGCGCGGCATCCGGCGGTGGCGCGGGTCGACTATCCCGGCCTGGCCACCTTCCCGCAGCACGCCCTGGCGCAGCGGCAAATGGCGCGCCCCGGCGGCATGCTGGCGTTCGAGCTTAAGGGCGGCATGGCGGCGGGCATCCGCTTCCTCAACGCGCTGCGGCTGATACTGCGGGCGGTCAGCCTGGGGGATTGCGAAAGCCTGGCGCAGCACCCGGCCAGCATGACCCACTCGGCCTACAGCGCCGAAGAGCGGCGGCGCCACCATATCAGCGACGGGCTGATTCGGCTGTCCGCCGGGCTGGAGGCGTTTGAGGATCTGCAGGCGGATATCCAGCAGGCGCTGGAGCGCGCCGAGTAAGCCACCCCGCCGACGGCCGACGGCGGGGAGGGGGTTAACGCAGGGCGGGAGCGATATCCGCCAGAACCGCCTCGTCGCGCAGCAGCGCGGCGGCGGCGGCGATATCGGGCGCCAGCCAGCGATCCTGATGATAAGGCGCCACCTTTTGTCGCAGCTGTCGCCAGGCGCGCCCGGTGCCCTCGCCAAAACGTTGCGGCTGCAAAAATTCGAAAGCCTGCGCCGCCAGCAGATATTCGATCGCCAATATCTGGTTGCAGTTATCCAGCGCACGCCGCAGCCGCAGCGCCGCGCCGGTGCCCATGCTCAGATGGTCTTCCTGCAGCGCCGAGGTGACGTAGTTATCCACCACGCAGGGCTGGGCCAGCTGACGGTTTTCGGCGCACAGCGCGGCCGAAACGTACTGGGCGATCATCATGCCGGAGTTGACCCCCGGCTCGCTGACCAGAAACGCCGGCAGGCCGCTGACCAGCGGATTGATCAACCGATCGATGCGCCGTTCGGCGATGCCGCCCAGCTCGGCGATGGCGATCGCCAGCAGATCGGCGGCCATCGCCACCGACTCGCCGTGCGGGTTGGCCTGCGACATCACCCGGAAGTCATCCGGCGTGCCGAGCAACAGCGGATTGTCGCTGGTGCCGTTCAGCTCGGTGTCAATTTGCCGCTCGGCATGGGCGATTTGGTCGCGGCAGGCGCCATGCACCTGCGGGATCGAACGAATGCTCAGCGCATCCTGGGTGCGGATGCCCTCGCTGGCGGCGATCGCTTCGCTGCCGTTCAGCAGCGCACGCAGGTTCTCGCCCACCGCCTGCATGCCGGGGTGCGGCTTCAGCGCCAGGATCTCCGCGTCGAAGGCGGCGATCTGCCCGCGCAGCGCTTCAAAGCTCATGGCGCCCAGCACGTCGGCCCAGCGGCTCAGCCGGGTCGCATCGGCCAGCGCCAGGCAGCTCAGCCCGGTCATGCAGGGGGTGCCGTTGACCAGGCACAGCCCGTCTTTGGCGCCCAGCGGCGGCAATTCCAGCCCCTCGGCCGCCAGCGCCTGCGCGGCGCTCACCAGCCGGCCGCGGTAACTGACCTCGCCCAGGCCGAGCAGGGCGACGCCGACGTGCGCCATATGGGTCAGATAGCCGACCGAGCCCTGCGCCGGCACCTGCGGCGTGATGCCGCGGTTGAGCAACCCCAACAGCATCGCCACCAGCGGGCGCTGGATGCCGGATTTGCCGTGGCTGTAGTTGACGATGGCGCAGCAGATAATGGCGCGCGTTTGTTCGTCGCTCAGCGGCGCGCCGACGCCGCAGGCGTGGCTCATCAGCGTATTGCGCGACAGCTGCGCCAGCTGCTCGCCGTGCAGCGCCTGATTGCACAGCGCGCCCAGGCCGGTATTGACGCCGTAGGCGCGCCGCTCGCTGGCGACGATCTTTTGCACGATCGCCTGGGCGTTGTCGATGCGCGCCCAGGCGGCGTCAGACAGGCTGAGCGGCGCGCCATAACGCGCTACCGCCACGACGTCCCGCCAGCACAGCGGCTGGCTGTCGAGGGTAACGGAAGAAGGGTAATTCATCAGGTTCTCCTCAGGCGCTGGCCATGATAGTCGGGCGCGGCTTCTGCATGTTTTCATCCAGCGCCAGACGGCGCTGCACGAAGCGGTTAACGTATTCATCCGCCGGATTGTTAAGGATCTCCTGCGGGGTGCCGACCTGGATCAGCTTGCCGTCTTTCAGGATCGCGATCCGGTTGCCGATGCGCACCGCCTCGTCCAGATCGTGGGTGATGAACACCAGCGTTTTATGCAGCTCTTTTTGCAGCGCCAGCAGCTGATCCTGCATTTCGGCGCGGATCAGCGGATCGAGCGCGCTGAAGGCTTCGTCCAGCAGAATGATGTCGGTGTCGGTCGCCAGCGCGCGCGCCAGGCCGACGCGCTGGCGCATGCCGCCGGACAGCTGATGCGGATAGGATTTCTCATAGCCTTTCAGCCCGACGGTGTCGATCCAGTGGCGCGCCCGTTCCTGATAGACCTCTTTGGCTTCGCCGCGCACCTTCAGGCCGTAGCCGACGTTGTCCAGCACCGTTTTGTGCGGCAGCAGGCCGAAGCTCTGGAACACCATGCTGATCTTGTGGCGGCGGAAGTGCTCAAGCTGCTTCTCGTCGTAGCGCAGGATATCTTCGCCGTCCACCAGGATCTGGCCGCTGGTGGGGTCGATCAATCGGTTGAAGTGGCGCACCAGCGTAGACTTGCCGGATCCGGACAGCCCCATGATCACGAAGATCTCGCCGGCGGCGATCGACATCGACAGATCGTGCACCCCGACCACGCAATCGGTGGCCGCCTGCACTTCCTGCTTGGTTTTGCCCTGCCGGCTCATCGCCAGCGCCGCCGCCGTTTTGTGGCCGAAAATCTTGTAAACGTTTTGGATTTCGATTTTGTTCATTGGGATTACCTCGCAACGGCGGAGCGGCCATAGGCCTGAGTGATACGGTCAATAACCACGGCCAGAATGACGATCGCCAGGCCGGCCTCCAGCCCCAGCCCGACGTTCAGCGTCTGGATGCCCACCAGCACGTCTTCGCCCAGGCCGCGCGCGCCGATCATCGAAGCCACCACCACCATCGACAGCGACATCATGGTGGTTTGGTTGATGCCGGCCATGATGCTCGGCAGCGCCAGCGGCAGCTGCACGCCGAACAGTTTCTGCCAGCGATTGGCGCCGAAGGCGGTGACCGACTCCATCACTTCCTTGTCGACCTGGCGGATCCCCAGGTCGGTCAGGCGGATCAGCGGCGGCGTGGCGTAGATCACCGTCGCCAGGATCGCCGGCACCTTGCCCAGGCCGAACAGCATCAGCACCGGGATCAGGTACACGAAGCTCGGCATGGTTTGCATCACGTCCATCAGCGGCATCATCACCGCCCGCACCCGGTCGTTGCGCGCCGCCAGCACGCCCAGAGGAATGCCGATAATCACTGCCAGCAGCGTGGCCACCAGCACCAGCACCAGGGTTTGCATCAGCTTGTCCCACATGCCGGCGGTACCGACCAGCAGCAGCAGGCCGACAATCACCAGCGTCGGCAGCCAGCGGCGGGTGGCGTGCCAGGCCAGCAGCCCGACCACCGCCAGCATCAGCCACCAGGGGGTGGCGCGCAGCAGGCTTTCAAGATGGATCACCGCCCACAGCAGGGTGTCGGAGATCTTGCGGAACATATCGCCATAGTGGGTGACCAGCACATCGACCCAGCCGTTGATCCAATCGGCGATGGAGAAGGTAAAGCGTTCTGGAAACATAAATTTTTCCCCTGTCCGGCCCGGGCCATGCAGGCGCCGGGAGCGTGTTTACTGAAAGCTGAGAATGCCTACAAGGAAGCCTGAATTTTTTTCGCCGCGTCTTCGCTCACCCACTGTTTCCAGATGTCCGGGTGCTGTTTGAAGAACTCCAGCGCCAGCTTCTGCGAGCTGATGCGTTCCTTGCTCATGCGCGCCAGATTCTGGTTAACCAGATCGAGCGGCAGGTTCACTTTCGCCAACACCTGCACCAACTCCGGCGCCTGCTGGTTAAACACGCTGGAAAGGCCGACCTTGATGTGAATGTTTTTGTCCACGCCCGGCTCTTCCAGCTTCACCAGATCGAGCTGGCCCATGATCGGGGTCGGCGACCAGTAATAGAACAGGATGGGCTCGCCGCGGCGGTAGCTGGAGAGGATGGCGGTATCCAGCGCCGGGCCGGTGCCGGGGCGGAAGTTGGTGAACTTGTCGTCCAGCTTGAATTTTTTCAGGATGGCGGTGTTGTCCAGCTCGCAGGTCCAGCCGGCCGGGCAGTTGTAGAAACGGCCTTTTTCCGGTTCTTCCTGATCGCGGAACACCTGCGCGTATTTGGCCAGGTCCGGGATGCTTTTCAGATCCGGCGCCAGCGGCTTCAGCTTGCGCTTGGCGTCGCCTTCGATCACGTAGCGCGGCACGTACCAGCCTTCCACCGCGCCGACGATCGGGGCGCCGACGCTGACCGCCTTGCCGGCTTTCTCGGCCTTGTTCCACACTTCGCTGCGGCCGATCCACTCTTCGGCGAACACCTGAATATCGTTGGTGCCGATCGCCTGTTCCATGGTGATGGAGTTGCCGGGCAGCGAATCGGTTTTACAGTCATAGCCTTTTTGCAGCACGTACTGCATGACGTCGGTCAGCAGCATGCCGCTTTCCCAGTTCAGGCCGGCGAATTTTACCGGCTTGCCGGATTCGCACCAGCCTGCTGCGCGGGCCGAGAGGCTGCCGGTCATCAGGCCCAGCGCGATTAACGGTAGCCATATTTTGTGTCGTGTTTGCATAGTGATACTCCGCGTTAATGACAAAGAGCCCGGGAACGGCGGGCTCATGGTTTTTAATAGCTTTGCGGCGTGGCGGCGACGGGTGAACCCCCGCCTTTTTTGCGCACCCACAGCCAGTAAGCCAGGGTGAGGAAGGCGACCCACACCAGCCCGACGTACAGGGCGATGCGGCTTTCCTCGAAGTAGCCGAGCAGGCCGATGACGAACAGCATGAACGCCGTCGCCAAGGCGGGCGCTACCGGCCACCAGGGCACCGGGAAGCTCAGCTGGCTGACCTCCTGCGGCGACAGGGTGCGGCGCATGGCTATCTGCGACAGCAGGATCATCAGCCATACCCAGACGGTGGCGAAGGTGGCGATAGAGGCGATGATCATAAATACCTGTTTCGGGATCAGGTAATTGAGGATCACCCCCAGCAGCAGGGCGACCGACATCACCAGCACCGTCATCCAGGGCACGCCGTTGGCGGTCAGTCTGGAGAAGCTTCTCGGCGCCTGACCATCCTGCGCCATGCCGTACATCATGCGGCCGGCGCCGAAGATATCGCTGTTGATGGCCGAAATGGCGGCGGTGATCACCACCACGTTCAGCACGTTGGCGGCGGAGCTGATGCCGAGGTTGCTGAAGATCTCGACGAACGGGCTGCCGTTCTGGCCGATGCTGTTCCACGGATAAATCGCCATCAGCACCAGCAGCGTCAGCACGTAAAACAGCAGGATGCGTACCGGCACGGCGTTGATCGCCTTCGGCAGCACCTTGGCCGGGTCTTTCGCCTCGCTGGCGGTAATGCCGATAATCTCAATGCCGCCGAAGGCGAACATCACCACCGCCAGCGAGGCGATCACGCCGCCGATGCCGTTAGGCATAAAGCCGCCGTGTTGCCACAGGTTGCTGATGCCGGTGGCGTGCTGCGTTTGGCCGAAGCCGAACAGCATCACCGCCGCGCCGCCGACGATCATGGCGACGATGGCGGCGACCTTGATCAGCGACAGCCAGAACTCCATCTCGCCGAATACCTTGACGCTGCACAGATTGAGCGCGCCGATAAACATGATGATGCTGAGCACCCACACCCACTGGGCGACGTCCGGGAACCACAGCCCCATATAGATGCCGAAGGCGGTGACGTCCGCCAGTGCGACGATCACCATTTCGAAGGTGTAGGTCCAGCCGGTGAGGAAGCCGGCCAGTGGGCCGAGATAGTGGCTGGCGTAGTGGCCGAACGAACCGGAAACCGGTTGATGCACCGCCATTTCACCCAGCGCGCGCATCACCATGAACACCGCCGCGCCGCCCACCAGATAGGCCAGCAGCACCGCCGGGCCGGCCAGCTGAATGGCGCCGGCGGAGCCGTAAAACAGGCCGGTGCCGATCGCCGAGCCGAGGGCCATAAAGCGGATGTGCCGCGCGTTTAGTCCGCGTCTGAGTTGTGTCGTGTCGTTACGCATGTTGCTTCCCGTTGAGTTTTTTGCCGAACAGGCACGCGCTGCCCGCACCGGGTGGAACGCACCCGGTGGGGACAGAACAAACTGCGTGGTCAGATTTTGTGGTTACGCCAGGCTAGGCAGCAGCGCCGCAGGCAGCAGCGATGTCAGGTGACCGGCCGCCAGCAGCTGGCTGGCGACTTCAATGTCGGGGGCGAAGAAACGATCCTTGTCGTAGAAACTGACATGCTCGCGCAACAAACGGCGCGCCTGCTCCAGCCCTGCGGTGGTTTTCAGGCCGGTGCGGAAATCCAGGCCCTGACAGGCGGCCAGCCATTCGACCGCCAGAATGCCGCGCACGTTGTCGGCCATTTCCCACAGGCGGCGCCCGGCGGCCGGCGCCATGGAAACGTGGTCTTCCTGGTTGGCGGAGGTCGGGATGCTGTCAACGCTGGACGGGTGCGACAGGGCCTTGTTTTCACTGGCCAGCGCCGCGGCGGTAACCTGGGCTATCATAAAGCCGGAGTTCACCCCGCCGTTTTCCACCAGGAACGGCGGCAGCTGCGACATGTGTTTGTCCATCATCAGCGAGATGCGGCGTTCGGACAGCGAGCCGATTTCGGCAAACGCCAGCGCCAGGTTGTCGGCGGCCATCGCCACCGGCTCGGCGTGGAAGTTGCCGCCGGACAGCACGTCGCCCTGTTCGGCGAACACCAGCGGGTTATCGGATACCGCGTTGGCTTCGGTCTCCAGCACTTCGCCGGCCTGGCGAATTTGCGTCAGGCAGGCGCCCATCACCTGCGGCTGACAGCGCAGGGAGTAGGGGTCCTGCACTTTTTCACAGTTGCGGTGCGAATCGGACACCTCGCTGCGCTCGCCGAGCAGATGGCGATAGGCGACGGCGGCGTCGATTTGGCCGCGTTGGCCGCGCACCTCGTGGATACGCGCATCGAACGGGCTGCGCGAACCCAGCGCCGCTTCCACCGTCAGGCTGCCCGTCACGGTGGCGGCGGCGTACAGGTCTTCCGCGTCGAACAGGCCGCGCAGGGCGAAGGCGGTAGAAACCTGGGTGCCGTTCAGCAACGCCAGGCCTTCCTTCGCCGCCAGCGTCAGCGGTTTCAGGCCCGCCTTGGCCAGCGCTTCGGTCGCCGGCAGCCATTCGCCCTGATGGCGCGCCTTGCCTTCGCCCAGCAGCAGCAGGCTCATGTGCGCCAGCGGCGCCAGGTCGCCGGAGGCGCCCACCGAGCCCTTCAGCGGAATGTGCGGGTACACTTCGGCGTTGACCAGTGCGATCAGCGCCTGGATCACCTCCAGACGAATGCCGGAGAAGCCGCGGGACAGGCTGTTGATCTTCAACACCATGATCAGGCGAACCAGGCTGTCGTCGGTCGGTGCGCCCACGCCGGCGGCGTGAGACAGCACGATCGAACGCTGCAGGTTCTCCAGATCTTCCCGCGCAATGCGGGTGGAGGCCAGCAGGCCAAAGCCGGTGTTGATGCCGTAGGTGGTGCGGTTTTCCTCCACAATGCGTTCCACGCAGGCGACGCTTTGCTGAATGGCGGCGTAGGCGTTGTCGTCCAGCTGCAGGGTGACCGGATGCCGATACACGTCGCGCAGCTGCGCCAGCGTCAATTGCCCAGGGCGGATAGTCAGCGCTTTCATGCTTTGCCTCCTTGAGTGGCGGCGACCATCGGCAGGTTCAGGCCTTGCTCGCGGGCGCAGTCGATGGCGATGTCGTAGCCGGCATCGGCATGGCGCATTACGCCGGTGGCCGGGTCGTTATGCAGTACGCGGGCGATGCGCTCGGCGGCTTCATCGGTGCCGTCGCAGACGATCACCATGCCGGAGTGCTGGGAGAAGCCCATGCCGACGCCGCCGCCGTGGTGCAGAGAAACCCAGGTCGCGCCGCTGGCGGTGTTCAGCAGGGCGTTGAGCAGCGGCCAGTCGGATACCGCGTCGGAGCCGTCTTTCATCGATTCGGTTTCGCGGTTAGGGCTGGAGACCGAGCCGGAGTCGAGGTGGTCGCGGCCGATGACGATCGGCGCCGACAGCTCGCCGCGGCGTACCATTTCGTTGAACGCCAGGCCCAGCTTGGCGCGTTGGCCCAGGCCAACCCAGCAGATGCGCGCCGGCAGGCCCTGGAAGCTGATGCGCTCGCGCGCCATGTCCAGCCAGCGGTGCAGGTGTTCGTCGTCCGGGATCAGTTCTTTGACCATGGCGTCGGTTTTGTAGATGTCCTGCGGGTCGCCGGACAGCGCGGCCCAGCGGAACGGCCCGATGCCGCGGCAGAACAGCGGACGGATATAGGCCGGCACGAAGCCCGGGAAATCGAAGGCGTTGTCGACGCCCATTTCTTTCGCCATCTGGCGGATGTTGTTGCCGTAGTCGAAGGTGGGCACGCCCATCTGCTGGAACGCCAGCATGGCTTTCACGTGTTCGGCCATCGATTGCTTGGCGGCGGTGACCACTTTGGCGGGCTCGGTCTGGGCGCGCTGGCGGTATTCTTCCCAGCTCCAGCCGTTCGGCAGGTAGCCGTTCAACGGGTCGTGGGCGCTGGTCTGGTCGGTGACCATGTCCGGGCGCACGCCGCGGCGCACCAGCTCCGGCAGAATTTCCGCCGCGTTGCCGCACAGCGCGATAGAGATGGCTTTGCCTTCGGCGGTGTAACGCTTGATGCGGGCCAGCGCGTCGTCCAGATCTGTGGCCTGCTCATCGACGTAGCGGGTTTTCAAACGGAAATCGATGCGGCTTTGCTGGCATTCGATGTTCAGCGAACAGGCGCCGGCCAGGGTCGCGGCCAGCGGCTGCGCGCCGCCCATGCCGCCCAGACCGGCGGTCAGCACCCAGCGGCCCTGCAGGCTGCCGTCGTAATGTTGGCGGCCCGCTTCGACGAAGGTTTCGTAAGTGCCCTGCACGATGCCCTGGCTGCCGATGTAGATCCAGCTGCCGGCGGTCATCTGGCCATACATCGCCAGACCTTTGGCGTCGAGCTCGTTAAAGTGTTCCCAGGTGGCCCAGTGCGGCACCAGGTTGGAGTTGGCGATCAGCACGCGCGGCGCATTGCTGTGGGTTTTGAACACGCCGACCGGCTTGCCGGACTGCACCAGCAGGGTTTCGTCGTCTTCCAGCGTTTTCAGGGTTGCGACGATTTTGTCGTAGCAGTCCCAGTCGCGCGCGGCGCGGCCGATGCCGCCGTACACCACCAGCTCATGCGGGTTTTCCGCCACTTCCGGATCGAGGTTGTTCATCAGCATGCGTAACGGCGCTTCGGTCAGCCAGCTTTTTGCATTTAATTGTGTGCCGCGTGGCGCGCGTACATCGACATTGCGAACTTTGTTATTTGTAGTCACAGCGTTTTCCTCAAACAGTATCGGTGCAGATCCCATGACGCGGTGGGGTAATCACCACGGCATAACAATGCGTAGGGTTTTATTAACATATACTTGTATGTACAAGCATATGCAACACTGACCAGTTGCGATTGGAAATGGCATAAGAGAAAATTATTTGTTTTATTTATCAATAAATTGAATTGGTTTGTGTCGCCGGCGTCATTAGCCGCACGCGGGAGAACAGTGAGCTATTCAACAAAAATGAATTAAAATTGAGTCATTTTTGAGCGTCAAATCACAATATTTTTACATGCTGGTTACAGTTGGCCGTCAGCGATAAATAAATCCTATCGCCGGAAAGCCAAAAGCCCGCCGGGGGCGGGCTTTTGCGGGGTTGCGAGGGATCAGGTGGCCGGTTGCAGCACCGCTCTGCGGGTCATTTTGAACACCGTCGCCATGGCGGCGATCAGCGCCGGAACGCACAGGAACATCAGGATGCTTTGCACCTCCCACTGCATGGCCAGCAACTGCGCGCCCATCATGGTGCCGGCGACGCCGCCGAAGCGGCCGATGCCCTGCATCCAGGCGATGCCGGTGGCGCGGCTGTGAGTGGGATAGAAGGTGGCCGCCAGGGTTTGCAGGCCGGACTGGGCGCCGTTCATGGTGATGCCCATCAGGAAGATGAAGGCGCCCAACAGCACGATATGGCTGTCCTCGGTGGCCATCGCCACAATCAGCAGAGCGGTGATGACGAAGCCGCTCGATACCACCTTATGCGCATTCCAGCGGTCCATCAGCCAGCCGGCCACCAGAATGCCCAGCGTGCCGCCGAAGGTGAACAGCGAAGTGAGGATCGCCGATTGTTCCAGCTGATAGCCCAACCCCTGCATCAGGATCGGCATCCAGCTCAGCAGCACGTAGTAGATCACCAGTCCCATAAAATAGGTGAGCCACAGCATCAGCGTGCCGAGCAGGTAGGGGCGGGTAAACAGCAGGCCGACGCTGGTCTTCGACTGCGCCAGCTTTTCCTCATACAGAGAGAAACGGGTCACGCTGTCGAGGTTGCGGCTGACGAACCGTTGGGCGATGCGTTTGATTTTCATCGCGTCCTGGCCGCGGTTGACCATGTATTTGACCGACTCCGGCAGGAACAGGATCAGCAGCACGGTCAGCACCAGCGGCGCAATCGCCCCAGCAGCAGCACGCTGTGCCAGCCGTAGGCCGGGATCAGCCAGGATGAAATGGCGCCGCCGCCGGCCGCGCCCAGCGGGAAGCCGCAGTACATGGTGTTGATCGCCAGCGAACGGCAGCGCTGCGGCGCATATTCCGAGATCAGCGTGATGGCGTTAGGCATCGCCGCGCCCAGCCCCAGGCCGGTGAGAAAGCGCCACAGCGTCAGGCTGTTGAGCGATCCGGCGTAGGCGGTGGCCAGGCTCGACAGGCCGAAGAACAGGCAGGAGAATACCAGCACCCGTTTGCGGCCGATGCGATCCGAGATTGGCCCGGCGACCAGCGCGCCGAGCGACAGGCCGAGCAGCGCGGCGCTCAGCACCGGCCCCAGATCCTGTTTGACGATCCCCAGTCTTTGGCGACCGAGGGGGCGATATACCCCATGGCGGCGGTGTCGAAACCGTCGATGGCGAGGATCAGGAACCCGAGAATGATCAAGGTCCAGTGGAACAGCGAAAACTTGCTGTCGTCGATAGCCTGTTGAATATTCAACTCGCTGGAATGAGTCATGGCACCCTCTAAACGCAGATGTAGTGGTGATGGAGACGTTGCCGGAACTGTCGCCCGGCTTGTGTTTGCTTGTATATACATCTGCGTCTCGCCGCTTTATGTCAAATATATTTATCTTATTTGTTACCTGAGTGTTGTTTTTGACGGAGCAGGTTGCATCGCGGATCAACGGCGCAGCTTCAGAAAGCCAATTAAATGAGCCTTATAGCCGGTGAGATATGCTGGCGCCGGGGGCTGGGATAAAATTTAATACAATTTTGGCCATTTGGTCGCCGGGCCGGAATCTGCGATAATCGCGTTTTACCTTTCCAGATTGAGAAACCGATGCAGTACCCGATTAATGAGATGTTCCAAACCTTGCAGGGCGAAGGCTTTTTCACCGGCGTACCGGCCATTTTTATCCGCCTGCAGGGCTGCCCGGTAGGGTGCAGCTGGTGCGACACCAAGCATACCTGGGAAAAGGAAGCCAATCGGGAAGTCGACATGCAGCGGATCCTGGTCAAAACCGCAGAGAGCGACGCCTGGGGCAGCGCCAGCGCCGAGCAGCTGCTGGCGGTGATGCGCCAACAGGGCTATACCGCGCGCCACGTGGTAATCACCGGCGGCGAGCCGTGCATCTACGATTTGACGCCGCTGACCGAGCTGTTCGAGCAGCAGGGCTACGGTTGCCAGATCGAAACCAGCGGCACCCACGAGATCCGCTGTTCGGCCAAAACCTGGGTGACGGTTTCACCCAAGGTGAATATGCGCGGCGGTATGAAGGTGCTGGATCAGGCGCTGCAGCGCGCCGACGAAGTGAAGCATCCGGTGGCGCGTGAACGGGATATCGAGGCGCTGGACGCGCTGTTGGCGACGCTGCAGGATGACAAGGCGCGCATTATCGCGCTGCAGCCGATCAGCCAGAAGGAAGAGGCGACCCGCCTGTGCATCGAGACCTGCATCGCGCGCAACTGGCGCCTGTCGATGCAAACCCACAAATATTTGAATATTGCTTAGTTGCCTGAGTCAAAAGCTTTCAAACTGCAGCCAACAACGCTGCAGCTTGAAAGATGAAGGGGATCAACCTTTATATACGCATCCGGCGGTACAGGTCTCTTTCACCATCACCGCAGTCAGTTCCGGCAACTGAGGTTTGAGCCGCTGCCAGATCCAGGCGGCGAGCACTTCGCTGGTGGGATTTTCCAATCCTGGAATATCGTTCAGATAATGGTGATCCAGGCGCTCCCAAATTGGCGAGAACACGGCCTTAAGCTCGGCGAAATCCATCACCCAACCGGTGTGGGCGTCCACTTCACCGGTTACTTCCAGACGCACCATAAACGAATGCCCATGCAGACGGCCGCATTTATGGCCCTCCGGCACGTGCGGCAAACGGTGTGCGGCTTCAAACTGAAAATCTTTAAACAGCGTGGTTGCCATTATTACGGCCTCATTGACTCAAAAACCGCCGCATAGTACCGGAAAGCGCGCCTGCTTGCCATTTATACCGCTTTGGTCTACCGCCGGCGGCAACCTGCCCGGTTAACACTTTTTTTGTTTGGTCGCACAGGGACCTATCGGCTGGGGTAATGAGCTGTAAATGCGATTCATTCAAAAACGGCAAAAAAAACAGGTTATATTTCAGCGGGATGAAAAACATTGTTTAACGCTTTAAGCGTTATGCCTTACCAGAAAAACAGCTTAGTCATTTTGGTTATTAATTATTGCTATCCCTTATTTATTCGTTGCTATTCTGCTCGGTAACCTTACAAACTCTCCTGATCTTTTCAGGACCTCCGACTGAACGAAGAGACAGCGACTGACACTGGCGAGCGCCACTCCGGATAGGCGCCAAGTATAGGAAACAAGTACTGCAATGACGACTCAGGCTCCTCCAACATCTTTGCTCCCGCTGACGCCCGAACAGCTGGCGCGCCTGCAGGCGGCGATCGGTGAATATTCCCCGACGCAGCTGGCGTGGCTGTCAGGCTATTTTTGGGGAATGGTTAATCAACAGCCTGGAGCCGTAGCCAGTGCGCCTGCCGCCCCCGCTGCCGCCGCCGGCATCACCATCATTTCCGCTTCGCAGACCGGCAATGCGCGCCGCCTGGCGGAACAGCTGCGTGACGACCTGCTGGCCGCCAAGCTGAGCGCCACGCTGGTCAACGCCGGCGACTACAAATTCAAGCAGATCGCGCAAGAGCGCCTGCTGGTGATCGTCGCCTCCACCCAGGGGGAAGGCGAGCCGGCGGAAGAAGCGGTCGCGCTGCATAAATTCCTGTTCTCGAAAAAAGCGCCGAAGCTCAACGACACCGCCTTCGCGGTATTCGGGCTGGGCGACACCTCTTATGAGAACTTTTGCCAGTCGGGCAAAGACTTTGACGGCAAGCTGGCCGAGCTGGGCGCCGAACGCCTGGTGGAGCGGGTCGACGCCGATGTGGAGTATCAAGAACTGGCCGCCGCCTGGCGCAAGCAGGTGGTGGAGGTGCTGAAGGTGCGCGCGCCGGCGGAAAACGCCGCCCCGGGCCAGCTTGCCAGCGGGGCGGTCGATCTGCTCGACAGCAGCCCGTACAGCAAGGAACAGCCGCTGACCGCCCAACTGGCGGTGAAGCAAAAAATCACCGGCCGCGGCTCGGATAAGGACGTGCGCCATATCGAAATCGACCTCGGCGACTCCGGCCTGCGCTACCGGCCGGGCGACGCGCTGGGGGTGTGGTTCGACAACGATCCGGCGCTGGTGGATGAACTGGTGCAGCTGCTGTGGCTGAAAGGCGACGAACCGGTTGAGGTGGAGGGCAAGACCCTGCCGCTGGCGGAAGCGCTGCGCAGCCACTTCGAGCTGACGCAGAACACCACGCCGATCGTCGATAAATACGCCGCGTTGTCGCGCGACGAGCAGCTTATCGGCCTGCTGGCGGACAAAGCCGCGCTGCAGCGTTACGCGCACAATACGCCGATCGTCGACATGGTGCGCCAGGCGCCGGCCGATCTCAACGCCGAGCAGCTGATTGGCCTGCTGCGCCCGCTGACGCCGCGCCTGTATTCCATCGCCTCTTCGCAGGCCGAGACCGAAAACGAAGTGCATATCACCGTTGGCGTGGTGCGCTACGACATCGACGGCCGCGCCCGCGCCGGCGGCGCCTCGAGCTTCCTGGCGGATCGCCTGGAAGAGGACGGCGACGTGCGGGTGTTTATCGAGCATAACGACAACTTCCGTTTGCCGGCCAACCCGGATGCGCCGGTGATCATGATAGGCCCGGGCACCGGCATTGCGCCGTTTCGCGCCTTTATGCAGCAGCGCGACGCCGAAGGCGCGGGCGGCAAAAACTGGCTGTTCTTCGGCAATCCGCACTTTACCGAAGATTTCCTGTATCAGGTCGAATGGCAGCGCTATGTGAAAGACGGCCTGCTGACCCGCATCGATCTGGCCTGGTCACGCGATCAGCAACATAAAGTCTACGTACAAGACAAACTGCGCGAACAGGGCGCGGAAGTGTGGCGCTGGATCCAGGAAGGCGCGCACATTTACGTCTGCGGCGATGCCAACCGCATGGCGAAAGACGTGGAAAACACATTACTGGAACTGGTGGCCGAGCACGGTGGCATGGATACCGAGCTGGCGGACGAATTTTTAAGTGAGCTGCGCCTCGAGCGCCGTTATCAGCGAGATGTTTACTGATGAGTGATAAACACCCGGGGCCTCTGGTGGTCGAAGGCAAACTGGCCGACGCCGAACGCATGAAGAAGGAAAGCAACTTCCTGCGCGGCACCATCGCCGAAGACTTGAATGACGGCCTGACCGGCGGCTTCAACGGCGACAATTTCCTGCTGATCCGCTTTCACGGCATGTATCAGCAGGACGATCGCGACATTCGCGCCGAACGCGCCGAGCAGAAGCTGGAGCCGCGCCATGCGATGATGCTGCGCTGCCGTTTGCCGGGCGGCATCATCAGCCCGCAGCAGTGGCTGGGCATCGACAAATTCGCGCAGGAAAGCACGCTGTACGGCAGCATTCGCATCACCAACCGTCAGACCTTCCAGTTTCACGGCATTCTGAAGGGCAACGTCAAGCCGGTGCATCAATTGCTGAACCGGCTGGGGCTCGACGCGCTGGCGACCGCCAACGACGTCAACCGCAACGTGCTGTGCACTTCCAACCCGGTGGAGTCCGAGCTGCATCAGGAAGCCTACGAATGGGCCAAGAAGATCTCCGAGCACCTGTTGCCGCGCACCCGCGCCTATGCCGAGGTGTGGCTGGATCAGGAAAAGGTGGCGACGACCGATGAGGAGCCGATCCTCGGCGCCACCTATCTGCCGCGCAAGTTCAAGACCACGGTGGTGATCCCGCCGCAGAACGACGTGGATCTGCACGCCAACGACATGAACTTCGTGGCGATCGCCAAAAACGGCAAGCTGGTGGGCTTCAACCTGCTGGTGGGCGGCGGGCTGTCGATCGAACACGGCAACAAGAAGACCTATGCGCGCAAGGCCAGCGAGTTTGGCTACATTCCGCTGGAGCATACGCTGGCGGTGGCGGAGGCGGTGGTGACCACCCAGCGCGACTGGGGCAACCGCACCGACCGTAAAAACGCCAAGACCAAATACACCCTGGAACGGGTCGGGGTGGATGTTTTCCGCGCCGAAGTGGAAAAACGGGCCGGCATTACCTTTGAACCGATCCGCCCGTACGAATTCACCGGCCGCGGCGATCGCATCGGCTGGGTCAAGGGCATCGACAACCACTGGCACCTGACGCTGTTTATCGAGAACGGCCGGTTGCTGGATTATCCGGGCCGCCCGCTGAAAACCGGCGTGGCTGAGATAGCCAAGATCCACCGGGGCGATTTCCGGCTGACCGCCAACCAGAACCTGATTATCGCCGGCGTGCCGGAAAGCGAGAAGGCAAAGATCGAAGCGCTGGCGCGCGATCACGGGCTGATCGACGACGGCGTCAGCGATCAACGCAAGAATTCTATGGCCTGCGTATCGTTCCCGACCTGCCCGCTGGCGATGGCCGAAGCCGAACGCTTCCTGCCGGAGTTCGTCACCAGGGTGGAAGGGATCCTGCATCAGCATGGGGTGGGTGACGAGCATATCGTACTGCGCATTACCGGCTGCCCGAACGGCTGCGGCCGCGCGCTGTTGGCGGAGCTTGGGCTGGTAGGCAAGGCGGTCGGCCGCTATAACCTGCATCTGGGCGGCAACCGCGAAGGCACGCGCATTCCGCGCATGTATCGCGAAAATATCAACGAAGAAGAAATCCTGCGGGAGATCGACCAGCTGGTGGGCCGTTGGGCGCAAGAGCGCCACGCCGGCGAAGGCTTTGGCGACTTCACCATCCGCGCCGGCATCGTACGGCCGGTGGTGGATTCGGCGCAGGATTTCTGGGACTGAGGGTATGCGGCCCCCGGCAGGGGGCCGCATACCCTATAGCGTACAAGCATCAGGAGGCAGGCAACATGGCTGAATTCGATCTGGCGGCGCTGAATGCGCTGCCTAAATCCGGGCAGGCGCTGGCATTGGCGGTCGTCAACGGTCAGCTGGAAACCCTTTCCGCCGAGCAGCGGGTAGCGTGGGCGCTGGAACACCTTCCGGGCGAGTTTGTGCTCTCTTCCAGCTTTGGCATTCAAGCGGCGGTGTGCCTGCACTTGGTCACCCGCATCCGGCCGGATATTCCGGTGATCCTCACCGATACCGGCTATCTGTTCCCGGAAACCTATCAGTTTATCGACCAGTTGGCCGACAAGCTGAAGCTGAATCTGCAGGTGTTCCGCGCCGAGCACTCGCCGGCCTGGCAGGAAGCGCGCTACGGCAAGCTGTGGGAGCAGGGCGTTGAGGGCATAGAAAAATACAATCAGATCAACAAGGTTGAGCCGATGAACCGCGCGCTGGAAACGCTGGGCGCGCAGACCTGGTTCGCCGGCCTGCGGCGCGAGCAGTCCGGCAGCCGCGCTAACCTGCCGGTGCTGGCGGTGCAGCGCGGGGTATTCAAGATCCTGCCGATCATCGACTGGGACAACCGCAAGATTTACCAGTACCTGACCGAGCACGGCCTGAGCTATCACCCGCTGTGGGAGCAGGGCTACCTGTCGGTCGGCGATACCCACACCACCCAGAAATGGGAACCGGGCATGAGTGAGGAAGAGACCCGCTTCTTCGGCCTGAAGCGCGAGTGCGGCCTGCACGAAGGCTGAATGCGGTAAATTATTTCAGGCCCGGCAGACGCTGGGCCTTGGGCAATTTAACCGCATATGCCGCCACGGCGCGGCACCGATACCCTGGCGGGGATGGCGGCTCGCCCCGGCGGCGGAGAACGATTCGTACTGAATTTTATCCCCTGAGGATCACTTTTTCTTTGGCGCTTTCGGCGGATGGGCCTGCGCCAGTTCCTTGATCAGCGGCAGCAGGATCTGCACGCTCTCGCGGCTGCGTTTATCGATGCGCCCCGGCAGGTAGCGTTCGAGATACTGCAGGTTGTCGTACTGCGGCCGGTGCCAGGTTACGCCCTGCGGGAAATGCGGGCTGACGGCGCGCTGCTGGTAGCCGTCCTTGTCGCCCAGCGACCAGTTGGTGGCTTCCACCGACAGCACCGGAATGCCGGCGGTATCGAACACCTCCTGATCGGAACAGCAGCCGGTGCCTTTCGGGTGCCGTTTGCTGCCCGGATTGACGGCGGCGGCAATGCCGTAACGGTGGGCGATGTCCAGCGCGCGATCGCGGCTCTGCTTCGCCATCTGCGGCGGCGTGTTGCGGCCGGCGTTGAAGTACAGGCGATCGCCGGTAATCAGGCTGTCGAGGTTAATCACCAGCAGGGTATTCTGTTTCTCTTCCACGCTCATGCGCTGCAGGTAATTCAGCGCGCCCTGCGAACCGAGCTCTTCGGCGCTGGTGGCGACAAAGCGCAGGCCGTAAGCGGTGGGGATGTTTTTCAGGCGTTCCGCCAGCTCCAGCATCACGCCGATGCCGGAGGCGTTGTCATCGACCCCCTGCAGCGTCAGGCCGCCGAGGTTATTGTCCAGATCGGCGTCGCTCTGCGGGGTATAGGTGTCGAAATGGGCGACGATCACAATCTGTTTGGGGCGGTCGCCGTTTCTGGCGGCGATCACCGAACTGGCGGTGACGTTGTTCCAGTTCTTCTTGCCGTCTTTGCTGCTGTAGAGATAGCGGGTGTTGAAGCTGCGGATATCGCTCTGATAGCCCATTTTGCTGAACTGCTGCTTCAGGTAGTCGGCGGTGAGCAACTCGGCCGGGCTGCCCGCCATGCGGCCGGGGAAGTAGGTGGCGATATGGCGAATCTGGTCGGCGGCGAATTTGCCGATTGGGGCGTCTTTTACAGGCTGTGCGGCGGCTGAAACGCTGAAGACGCCGCTAAGGGCGAGGGCCAGCAGGCTGGTCTTCAGGTAAGAACGGGAAAACATACCGGAAAATCCTTCTCTGATATCGGCGGTGCCGATTATTTTTCTGCGGTGTCCAGTATGAGACGCCGCGCGGGATTACACAATTTCTCCGGCTCCTAATTTTGGCGCGAACGCGCAATCTTTCGCCCGGGTAATCACCGCTTAACCCCTGTGCTGCGGCCTATATTCCATAAAGTAACTAGTCATTCCTTTTCGTCATTTCAGAGGCTAAATCTCAGCCCGTATAGTCACACTATCTTTCTGTTATATGAAAAGGCTGTTGTGGACTATCTACCAATATTTGCCGACCTGAAACAACGCCCGGTGCTGGTCGTTGGCGGCGGTGAAGTGGCTGCGCGCAAAGTCGATCTGCTGCAGCGCGCCGGGGCTGAAATACGGATAGTTGCGCAGTCGCTCTCACCGGAACTTGAACAACAACGTCAGCAGGGCCGGGTGCTCTGGCTGGGGACGGCTTTTGAGCCCGGCCAGCTGGACGAAGTGTTCCTGGTGATCGCCGCGACCGATGACAGCGCCCTGAACGCCAAGGTGTTCGCCGAAGCGGACCAACGGCGGGTGTTGGCCAACGTGGTGGACGATCAGCCGCGCTGCTCGTTTATCTTCCCGTCGATTATCGATCGTTCACCGCTGGTGGTCGCCGTCTCTTCCGGCGGCCAGGCGCCGGTGCTGGCGCGCATGCTGCGCGAAAAGCTGGAGGCGCTGCTGCCCGCCAGCCTGGGCCAGATGGCGCAGCTCGCCGGCCGCTGGCGCGGCCAGGTCAAACGGCGGCTGACGTCGATCGGCGAGCGCCGCCGCTTCTGGGAAAAAACCTTTGGCGGCCGCTTTTCTACGCTGGTGGCGAATGGCCAGCCGGCGCAGGCGGAACAACAGCTGGAACAGGATTTACGGCGCTTCGCTCAAGGCGGCGAAGGCCTGCAGGGCGAGATAGCGCTGGTGGGCGCCGGGCCGGGCGACGTGGGCCTGCTGACCCTGCGCGGGCTGCAGGTGATGCAGCAGGCGGACGTGGTGCTGTATGACCATTTGGTCAGCGACGAGATCCTCGATCTGGTGCGCCGCGACGCCGAACGCATCTGCGTGGGCAAACGCGCCGGCGCGCACTCGGTTATTCAGGAAGAGACCAACCGGCTGCTGGTGGAACTGGCGCAGCAGGGCAAGCGGGTCGTGCGCCTCAAGGGCGGTGACCCGTTCATCTTCGGCCGCGGCGGCGAAGAGCTGCAGGTGGCGGCCGCGGCGGGCATTCCTTTCCAGGTGGTGCCGGGCGTTACCGCCGCCGCCGGGGCGACCGCCTACGCCGGCATCCCGCTGACGCACCGCGACCATGCGCAGAGCGTGACCTTCATCACCGGCCACTGCCGCCCCGACGGCGATGGCCTGGACTGGGCCGATTTGGCCCGGGCGCGGCAAACGCTGGCCATTTACATGGGCACCATGAAGGCGGCGGACATCAGCCAGCGGCTGATTGCCCACGGCCGCGCGGCCTCTACGCCGGTGGCGGTGATCAGCCGCGGTACCCGCGCCGATCAGCTCGTGCAGACCGGCACGCTGCAGCAACTCGAAGAATTGGCCCAGGGCGCGCCGCTGCCGGCGCTGCTGGTGATCGGCGAAGTGGTGGAACTGCACCATCAAATCGCCTGGTTCGGGCATCAACCGCAGGCGGAAGGGGCAACGCGCCCGGCCGTCGTGAATTTGGCTTAGGCAAGGCTTTTAAGGATCTGTTATGGACGAAAAACGACTCACTCATTTGCGGCAATTGGAGGCGGAGAGTATCCATATCATCCGTGAAGTCGCCGCTGAATTCGGCAACCCGGTGATGCTGTATTCCATCGGCAAGGATTCCTCGGTGATGCTGCACCTGGCGCGCAAGGCGTTCTTCCCCGGCACGCTGCCGTTTCCGCTGCTGCACGTGGACACCGGCTGGAAATTCCGCGAAATGTACGAGTTCCGCGACCGTACCGCGAAAGAATACGGCTTTGAGCTGTTGGTGCACAAAAACCCGGAAGGGGTGGCGATGGGCATCAACCCGTTCGTGCACGGCAGCGCCAAGCATACCGACATCATGAAAACCGAAGGCCTGAAACAGGCGCTGAACAAATACGGCTTCGATGCCGCGTTCGGCGGCGCTCGCCGCGACGAAGAGAAGTCGCGCGCCAAGGAGCGCATCTATTCCTTCCGCGATCGCTTCCACCGCTGGGATCCGAAAAACCAGCGCCCGGAGCTGTGGCACAACTACAACGGCCAGATCAACAAGGGCGAGAGCATCCGCGTCTTCCCGCTGTCGAACTGGACCGAGCTGGATATCTGGCAGTACATCTTCCTGGAGAAGATCGACATCGTGCCGCTGTACCTGGCGAAACCGCGCCCGGTGGTGGAGCGCGACGGCATGCTGCTGATGGTGGACGACGATCGCATCGATCTGCAGCCGGGCGAGGTTGTCAGCCAGCGCATGGTGCGTTTCCGCACCCTGGGCTGCTGGCCGCTGACCGGCGCGGTGGATTCGGCGGCGCAAACGCTGCCGGAGATCATCGAAGAGATGCTGGTGTCCACCACCAGTGAGCGCCAGGGACGGATGATCGACCGCGATCAGTCCGGCTCGATGGAGCTGAAGAAGCGTCAAGGGTATTTCTAAGGAGCCGCCGGATGAACAACGCAATCGCACAACAAATCGCTGCACAGGGCGGCGTCGAGTCTTACCTGCATGCGCAGCAACATAAAAGCCTGCTGCGCTTCCTGACCTGCGGCAGCGTCGACGACGGCAAGAGCACCCTGATCGGGCGTCTGTTGCACGATACCCGCCAGATCTACGAAGATCAGCTGTCTACGCTGCACAGCGACAGCAAGCGCATCGGCACCCAGGGCGAAAAGCTCGATCTGGCGCTGCTGGTGGACGGCCTGCAGGCCGAGCGCGAGCAGGGCATCACCATCGACGTGGCCTATCGCTATTTCTCGACCGAAAAACGCAAATTTATCATCGCCGATACCCCGGGGCATGAGCAGTACACCCGCAACATGGCCACCGGCGCCTCCACCTGCGATCTGGCGATCCTGTTGATCGACGCGCGCAAAGGCGTGCTGGATCAGACCCGCCGCCACAGTTTTATCGCCACCCTGTTGGGCATTCGTCATCTGGTGGTGGCGGTGAACAAAATGGACCTGGCGGACTATCGGGAATCGGTGTTCGAGCAGTTCAAGCAGGACTACCTGAGCTTCGCACAGCAGCTGCCGACCGATCTGGACATCAAGTTCGTGCCGCTGTCGGCGCTGGACGGCGACAACGTGGCGAGCGAAAGCGCGCACATGCCGTGGTACAGCGGCCCGACGCTGCTGGAAGTGCTGGAGAGCGTGGACGTGATCAGCGAGCGGGAAACCCAGCCGCTGCGCTTCCCGGTGCAGTACGTCAATCGCCCCAATCTGGATTTCCGCGGCTATGCCGGTACGCTGTCCGCCGGCGAGGTGCGGGTGGGGCAGCGCGTGAAGGTGCTGCCTTCCGGCGTGGAATCTACCGTGGCGCGCATCGTTACCTTCGACGGCGATCTGCAACAGGCGGTGCCGGGCGAAGCCATCACGCTGGTGCTGCAGGATGAAGTGGACATCAGCCGCGGCGATCTGCTGGTCGACGCCGGCGAAACCCTGAAGGCGGCGCAAAGCGCGCTGGTGGACGTAGTGTGGATGGCCGAGCAGCCGCTGCTGCCGGGCCAGAGTTACGACATCAAGGTGGCCGGCAAGAAAACCCGCGCGCGGGTGGAAGGCATTCGCCACCAGGTGGAGATCAACTCGCTGGCGCAGCATCAGGCGGATACGCTGCCGCTGAACGGCATTGGCCTGGTGGAGCTGACCTTCGACGAGCCGCTGGTGCTGGACAGCTATCAGAGCAACCACGACACCGGCGGGCTGATATTTATCGATCGCCTGAGCAACGTAACGGTCGGCGCCGGTTTGATCCGCGAAACGCTGCAGGATGCGCAGGCGCAGGCCGGCGAATTCAGCGCCTTCGAGCTGGAACTGAACGCGCTGGTGCGCAAGCACTTCCCGCATTGGGGCGCGCGTGATCTGCTCGGGGGCAAATAAGGTGGCCGCTGTCGAACTGCGGCCGACCGGGCCGGAGGACGAAAACGTGGTTTGGCATCCGCACGCGGTAGCGCGGGCGGATCGCGAGGCGCGCAACGGCCATAAAGGGGTGGTGCTGTGGTTTACCGGGCTGTCCGGCTCGGGCAAATCCACCGTCGCCGGCGCATTGGAACAGGCGCTGCACGGGCTGGGGGTCAGCACCTATCTGCTGGACGGCGATAACGTGCGCCACGGCCTGTGCCGCGATCTGGGCTTCTCCGACGACGATCGCCGCGAGAATATCCGCCGGGTCGGGGAAGTGGCCAAGCTGATGGTCGACGCCGGGCTGGTGGTGCTGACCGCATTCATTTCGCCGCACCGCGCCGAACGGCAGATGGTGCGTGAAATGCTCGATGCCGATCGCTTTATCGAGGTGTATGTCGACACGCCGCTGGCGATCTGTGAGGCGCGCGATCCGAAGGGATTGTACAAAAAAGCGCGCGCCGGCGAGCTGCGAAACTTCACCGGCATTGACGCGGTTTACGAGGCGCCGCAGCGGCCTGATATTCACCTGGATGGCCAACAATTGGTAACAAATTTGATTGCGCAATTGTTAGACGTGTTGCGTGGTCAGGCTATTATCAAACCCTGAATTCAAAAAAGCGTGTGGCGTTCTGCGCCATACGCTTTTTACGCTAAGCCCGCCGCAGAGCGCGCCGAATAACCAGGGATTACTATGCAAAATGTCACGCCTATCTTGATTGACTCAAACCGGGAGAAAGAGGAACCCTCTTATTCTTTCCTGGGCGGCGTCTGCGGCTTTGTTTTCTACTGGCTGGCGTTCGCCGTGCCGTTTCTGGTCTACGGCTCCAATACCCTGTTTTTCCTGCTTTATACCTGGCCGTTCTTCCTGGCGCTGATGCCGGTTTCGGTGCTGATCGGCATCACGCTCAGCATGCTGCTGCGCGGCCGGCTGATCCTGACGCTGTTGCTGACCGGCGCCGTCGTGCTGTGCCTGTTCTGGCTGGTGTTCAGTTTCCTGACCGGCTGGTGAGAGAGCGGGCGCCGTTGGCGGCGCCCGAGGGATTGCAAAGCGGTGCTGAAAGTTACAAAACTTTGCTTAGAAACGCCTGGGTGCGCGGGTTGGCCGGATGGCCGAAAATCTGCTGCGGCGTGCCTTCTTCCTGAATGATCCCCTGATCGATAAACAGCACCCGATCCGCCACTTCACGGGCGAAAGCCATCTCGTGCGTTACCACCACCATGGTCATGCCCTCGTGGGCCAGCGATTTCATCACCGCCAGCACTTCCCCCACCAGTTCTGGATCGAGCGCCGAGGTCGGTTCATCGAACAGCATGATCTTCGGCTCCATCGCCAGCGCGCGGGCGATGGCCACCCGCTGTTGCTGCCCGCCGGACAGGCTGTTGGGATAGGCGTCGATCTTGTCCAGCAGCCCGACCTTGCGCAACAGCCGTTCGGCCCGCTCGATGGCCGCCGCGCGCGGCAGCTTTTTCACGCCCATCGGCGCCATGATGATGTTTTCCAGCACCGTCATATGCGGGAACAGGTTAAAGCGCTGAAACACCATGCCGACGCTTTCGCGCATTTTGTTCAGATCGGTTTTCTGCTGGTGAATGGCGAAGCCGTTCACGTCGATCTCGCCGCCGGACAGCGTCTCCAGCGCGTTGATGCAGCGCAGGAAGGTGCTCTTTCCCGAGCCGGATGGGCCGATGATGCAGACCACTTCATTCGGGGCTATCTCGCAGGAGATGCCGCGCAGCACGTGGCTTTCACCGAATTGCTTTTGCAGGTTATGTACGCGAATCACTTTTGCCGAACCTCTTTTCCATGTGTTGCACCATCAGCGAGAGCAGGAAGGTGATGACCCAGTAGACCAGCGAAATGGTCAGGTAGGGCTCCCAATAGGTGGCGTAGGCCCCGGAAACGGTGCGGGCGGCGTAGGCCAGGTCGGCCAGGCCGATGGCGGAAGCCAGTGACGAATCCTTGACGATGGCGATGGCGTTATTGCCCAGCGGCGGCAGCATGCGGCGGAAAGCCTGCGGCAGGATCACCTGACGCATGGTTTTGCCGTAGCTCATGCCCAGCGAGCGGGAGGCCTCCATCTGGCCGCGATCGATCGACTGTATGCCGGCGCGGAAGATCTCCGAAACGTAAGCCCCGGCGTTGAGCGTAATCGCCACCACGCAGGACAGGAACGCGCCGTAGTCGGAACGCAGCGCGCGGGCGAAATCGGTGCTCATCAGGCCGCCGGTCACCAGCAGGCCGTCACGCGGGTTGATAAACAGCGGCACCAGCGCGAAGTGCACCACCATGATTTGCACGAACAGCGGCGTACCGCGAAAGGCGCTGATGTAGATGCGCACCGGCCACTGAACGCCGTAGTGCAGGATGGGTTTCCAGATGCCGTGCGGCGCCTGCGCCAGGCGGCCCAGCCCGAGGATCAACCCCCAGGTGGTGCCCAGCAGCACGCAGATAATGGTGCATTTGATGGTCATCCAGGCGCCTTCCATAAACAGCGGGGCGTATTCCTGGATGATCTCCCAGCGGAAATTCAAGGTCTGATCCTTATTTAAGAGTGTTGGGGCCTGCTGCGCAGACGAGCGCCGATCGATTATTCAGCCGGCAGCGTCGGTACGTTGCTGTCGAACCAGGTTTGGTAGATTTTGGCGTAGGTGCCGTCGGCGACGATTTTCTTCAGGCCGGCGTTGATTTTGCCGCGCAGTTCGTCGTTGCCTTTGGCGACGGCGATGCCGAAATACTGGCGTTCGAACTTGGCGTCGGACACCAGTTTGAATTCTTTTTCCGGGTGGGTCTTGATGTAGAACTTGGCTACGCCGACGTCGCCGACCGCGGCGCCGATGCCGTCTTCATACAGCTCTTGCAGCATCAGCGGCGTATTGTCGAAGCGTTTGATGGCGGTGCTGTTTTTGCCCAGCGTGTCGGAAACCACGATGTCGCCGGTGCTGGAATTCACCACGCCGACCTTCAGCGCTTTCAGCGCGGCGATGGAATCCACCCTGGAATCCTTCGGCACCACGATCGCCTGTTCCGCCGGGAAGTAAGGCGCGGAGAAATCGACCATTTGCTTGCGTTTGTCGGTGATGGTGATGCCGGAAATAATGATGTCGCGATCGCCGGAGTTCAAGGTGGCGAAGATGCCTTCCCAGGGGGTATTGACCAGCTTGACCTGGAAGTTTTCGGCCTTGGCCACCGCTTTGATGATGTCGATATCGAAACCTTCCAGCTGTTTTTGGCTGTTTTCAAATTCGAACGGGCGATAGGTGCCGCCGGAGCCGACAACGTAGGTGGGTTCAGCCGCCAGAACCGACGCGGACAGGGTGGCGGCCAGGCAGGCGCCAATCAGAACTAAAGGTTTTAACATCGCGATCCCCGATAATGAAAGGTTATATATTGGATTTATTTATGCACTATGAATGCATAAAAATAAGCTTCAATGCATGAAAATACAACCACTGCATGATGATTTACTTTTTAAAAGTGTTAAATATGCAGTTTTGTTGCAAGGGCGGCGCAAGCGCCGACGAAATGGCGCAGGCCCAGTTTTTATTACTGCATAACCCGGTTTGGGCAGCGAGAGGCTTTATCGGCGGCCGGTGGATTTTCTGCGGCTAAAGTGGCTTTTTTTGCCGCTTTCGCGGCGGATTTAGGTTATAAACTCAGGAAATACTCATCCGTATTCTGAATTTGGCGCTGAAAAGCCGCTCTCGGTGTGGAGTCCAACGAAAAGTTGTGGGATGATTGGTCGGTTTTTCAGGGGGCGGAGATGGGAAAACTTACGCTGCTATTGCTGGCATTGCTCGGTTGGTTACAGTATTCACTGTGGCTGGGCAAAAATGGTATTCACGATTACGTGCGGGTCAATGAAGACGTTGCGGTCCAACAGGGCAACAATGCCAAATTGAAAGCGCGTAACGATCAGCTGTTTGCCGAAATCGATGATTTGAACGGTGGTCAGGAAGCGATCGAAGAACGTGCGCGTAATGAACTGGGCATGATCAAGCCCGGTGAGACTTTCTATCGTCTGGTTCCCGACCAATCCAGACGCAACGCGGCGTCCTCCTCGCAAAATAACGTACAAAAGTAACGCATGAATCACTCCGCAGGAACCTTTCCATCGGTGATTGCCGTCCTGCCCGCTGCCGGTGTCGGCAGCCGCATGCAGGCCGATTGTCCGAAGCAGTATCTCACCATCGGCCGGCACAGCATTCTTGAACACGCTATCCATGCGTTGCTGCGCCATCCGCGCATTCAGCGGGTGATTGTGGCCATTGGCCCCGACGACGACCAGTTCGCCCAACTGCCTATCGCTCAGGATCCCCGGGTGAGCGTGGCTATCGGCGGCCGGCAGCGCGCCGACTCGGTGATGGCCGGGCTGCGGCTGGCCGGCGACGCGGAGTGGGTGCTGGTGCATGACGCCGCGCGCCCCTGCCTGCATGCCGACGATCTCGAGCGCCTGCTGGCGATCACTGAACACAGCAAGGTCGGCGGCATTCTCGCCGCGCCGGTGCGCGATACCATGAAGCGCGCCGAACCCGGCCAAAACGCCATTTCCCACACCGTCGAGCGCCAGGATCTGTGGCATGCGCTGACGCCGCAGCTGTTCCCGCTGGCGTTGCTCAAGCAATGCCTGCAGCGCGCGCTGGACGAAGGCGCGAGCGTCACCGACGAGGCCTCGGCGCTGGAACACTGCGGTTATCATCCGCTGTTGGTGAATGGGCGTGCAGACAATATTAAAGTGACGCGGCCGGAAGATCTGGCGCTGGCGGCGTTCTATTTGACTCAGTTGGACAATTAAGGAGCGCATCATGCGTATCGGTCACGGTTTTGACGTACATAAATTCGGCGGCGAAGGGCCGCTGGTGATCGGTGGCGTTCGCATCCCTTATGAAAAAGGTTTGCTGGCCCACTCCGACGGCGACGTCGCTTTGCATGCGGCGACCGATGCCCTGCTGGGCGCCGCGGCGCTGGGGGACATCGGCAAGCTGTTCCCGGATACCGATCCCGCATTCAAGGGCGCCGACAGCCGCGAACTGCTGCGTGAAGCCTGGAAACGCATCCGCGCCAAGGGCTACCGCCTGGGTAACCTGGACATCACCCTTATCGCGCAGGCGCCGAAGATGGCGCCGCACATTCCGCAGATGCGCATTTTCCTGGCGGAAGACCTGCAGTGCCATATGGACGACGTTAACGTCAAGGCCACCACCACCGAACAGCTCGGTTTCACCGGGCGCGGCGAGGGCATTGCCTGCGAAGCGGTTGCCTTGCTGATCAAGGAATAAGCGCATGGATATGGCTAACCTGACCTGGCTGCACGGCCGGCCGCAGAGTACCGGGGTGCTGAAAGCGGATCCGGAAGACTTCGTGGTGGTGGAAGACCTGGGCTTTGCGCCGGACGGCGAAGGCGAACACGTGCTGGTGAACATCCGCAAAAACGGCTGCAACACCCAGTTCGTGGCCGATTATCTGGCGCGCTTCGCCGGCATCCATGCCCGTTCCGTCAGCTATGCGGGGCTGAAAGATCGCCACGCGGTGACCGAACAGTGGTTCTGCCTGCACCTGCCGGGCAAGGAAACGCCTGATTTCTCACAGTTTGCGCTGGAAGGCTGCGAGGTACTGTCCTGTGCCCGCCACCTGCGCAAAATGCGCATCGGCACGCTGAAGGGCAATGCCTTTACCCTGGTGCTGCGCCAGATCTCCGACCGCGATGACGTTGAGCGGCGCTTGCAGGCGATCGCCGCCAACGGCGTGCCTAACTACTTCGGCAGCCAGCGTTTCGGCCGCGGCGGCAATAACCTGGTGATGGCTCGCCGCTGGGCGAATGACGAGATCCGCGTCAAGGAGCGCAGCAAGCGCAGCTTCTACCTCTCCGCCAGCCGCAGCGCGTTGTTCAATCAGACGGCCAGCCGGCGTTTGGCCGACGGCCTGCAGCGCACCGTGCTGGAGGGCGATGCCCTGCAGCTCAGCGGCCGCGGCAGCTGGTTCGTCGCCAAGGCGGAAGAACTGGACGGGTTGCAGCTGCGCCTGGATGCCGGCGAGCTGAACGTCACCGCCCCGTTGCCGGGGGACGGCGAACCGGGCACCGCCGGGGAAGCGTTGAAATTTGAACAACAATGCTTGGCGGAGCAGCCGGAATTGCTTACGCTTTTAAAGCGCGAGCGCGTTGAACCCGCTCGTCGGGCCCTGCTGTTGCAGCCGCAAAATATGCTGTGGAACTGGTGGGATGATGTCACCGTTGAACTGCGCTTCTGGTTGCCGGCAGGCAGCTTCGCCACCAGCGTCGTTCGCGAAATCATGCAGCAGGATAACAGTGATGCGGATATTGCTGAGTAACGATGACGGCGTTACCGCCCCGGGCATTCAGGTGCTGGCGGCGGCGCTGCGGGAGTTTGCCGAGGTGCAAGTGGTGGCGCCGGATCGCAATCGCAGCGGCTCCTCCAATGCGCTGACGCTGGAGTCGCCGCTGCGCACCCTGACGCTGGCCAACGGCGACATTGCGGTGCAGCAGGGAACGCCGACCGACTGCGTATATCTGGGCGTCAACGCGCTGATGCGCCCGGCGCCGGATATCGTGGTGGCCGGCATCAACGCCGGGCCGAACCTTGGCGATGACGTGATCTATTCCGGCACCGTGGCGGCCGCCATGGAGGGCCGCCACCTTGGCCTGCCCGCGCTGGCGGTGTCGCTGAACGGCCACCAGCACTACGCGACCGCGGCCGTGGTTACCTGCCGCATACTGCGAGCGTTGCAGCGCGAACCGCTGCGCACCGGAAAAATCCTGAATATCAACGTGCCGGATTTACCGCTGGATCAGATCAAGGGCCTGCGGGTGACCCGCTGCGGCAGCCGGCATCCGGCCGACAAGGTTTTTTGTCAGCAGGATCCGCGCGGGCAAAATCTCTATTGGATCGGGCCGCCGGGTGATAAGTTTGATGCCGGGCCGGATACTGACTTTGCGGCGGTGGAGCAGGGCTATGTGGCGATCACGCCGCTGCAGGTGGATTTGACCGCCTACGCCGCCCAGGAAGTGGTACAAACGTGGTTAACCAAAGCAGAGGTTAGCGGGGAATGGTGAACAAGCGCATGCAAACATTGCTGACGCAGCTGCGTCAGCAGGGGATCCGGGACGAGCGATTGCTGCAGGCGATCGAGGCGGTGCCGCGCGAGCGCTTTGTTGACGAGGCGCTCGATCACAAGGCCTATGAAAACACCGCGCTGCCAATTGGCTCGGGCCAAACCATTTCCCAGCCTTATATGGTGGCGCGCATGACCGAGCTGTTGAACCTGACGCCTACCTCAAGGGTGTTGGAGATCGGCACCGGCTCCGGCTATCAAACCGCCATTCTGGCGCACCTGGTTCAGCACGTTTGCTCCGTCGAACGCATCAAGGGCCTGCAATGGCAGGCCAAACGCCGGCTGAAACAGCTCGATCTGCATAACGTTTCCACTCGTCACGGCGATGGCTGGCAGGGTTGGGCGTCGCGCGGTCCGTTCGATGCGATTATCGTCACCGCCGCGCCGCCGGAAATTCCGCAGGCGCTGATGGAGCAGTTGGACGACGGCGGCATACTGGTGTTGCCGGTGGGCGAACAGGCCCAAACTCTCAAACGCATCCAGCGCCATGGCCATGAGTTCGCCATCGACGCCGTCGAGGCGGTGCGTTTTGTGCCGCTGGTGAAAGGCGAACTGGCCTAGCGATTGTCTGATTTTTCAGCCGGCCGTGAAATCTGTTGCACTTTCATAACGTCTGGATAAGGTTTTATTGTTTCAATAAGACTAATTTTCAATACAATTGCCTTTCTGCGTAGTTGTCTTATGGTGCGGCAGCGCTAATGTGGTTAGCATTGGCGCGCTGTTTTGATGCTCCGGCGGGAGATTACCTGGCGTTCAGGGATCGGCCGGGGGCGCCTTTTCATCGCGGAAACTGAGAGAGCGGTAAAAGCTCAGCTACGATGTAAAGGGAATTTTGGATATATCGCTGATATTGCTGTCATGGGGGAAGCATGAGCACGGGAAGCCCAATGATTACTTTACGCCGGGTTGCGGTGTGTACGATGGTAAGTTTGTGGTTGGCGGGTTGTACGAATGATGCGTCGACATCAGCCCCTATCAGTAGCGTGGGCGGTGGCGGTGGGGCCGCTGCATCCGGCAATGCCGGCGCGCAGCAGGGCAGCCCTGAGGGCCGCATCGTCTACAACCGCAGTTACGAGTCGATCCCCAAAGGGAGCTATAACGGCAACACCTATACGGTAAAACGCGGCGACACGCTGTTTTACATCGCCTGGATCACCGGCAATGATTTCCGCGATCTGGCGCAGCGCAACAATATTCCCGAGCCTTACAGCCTGAATGTTGGCCAAAGCATTCAACTTGGTAATGGGTCTGCCAATGGAAACGGCGGCATGCTGGCGGCAACCGACGCCACCAAAGGGGGCGTTCCTCAGCCGCCGTCCAGCACCCAGATACAAACGGCAACGGTTGATTCTCCATCAACTAACGCGTATTCTGATAATTCGGGTAAACAGAATGTAGGTAAGATGTTACCTGCAGCAGGAACCGCAGCGGTTGGGACCGCGGCAGCGCCTGTTACCGCCCCGGCAGCGGCTCCGCCAGTGAGCAGCACCGTCAGCAACAGCGCTCCGGTAAGTGCCTGGAGATGGCCGACTGACGGCAAGATTATCGATAACTTTTCCTCATCAGAAGGTGGGAACAAGGGGGTCGATATCGCCGGTTCCCGTGGGCAGTCTATCTTCGCTACCGCCGATGGCCGCGTAGTGTATGCAGGCAACGCCTTACGGGGTTACGGTAATCTAATCATCATCAAACACAATGATGATTACCTGAGCGCCTACGCTCACAACGACACAATGCTGGTCCGGGAACAACAAGAAGTGAAGGCGGGTCAAAAAATAGCCACCATGGGTAGCACCGGAACCAGTTCAGTACGTTTGCATTTTGAAATTCGTTACAAGGGGAAATCCGTAAACCCGCTGCGTTATCTTCCGCAGCGATAGATTGGGCAGAATACGCTGTATTCTGCTCGCGGTATCACGGGTAGGAGCAGCTTATGAGCCAAAATACGCTGAAAGTTAACGAGTTACATGATGATGCGGACTTCGACGAGAATGGAACTGAAGCTGAGTCGTTCGACGAAAAAGCGCTGGTAGAAGAAGAGACCAGCGAGAATGATTTAGCGGAAGAAGAGCTGTTGTCTCAAGGCGTTACCCAACGCGTATTGGATGCGACGCAGCTCTATCTGGGTGAGATCGGTTATTCGCCCCTGCTTACCGCAGAAGAAGAAGTCTATTTTGCGCGGCGTGCTCTGCGCGGTGACGTGCCGTCCCGCCGCCGCATGATCGAAAGCAACCTGCGGCTGGTGGTGAAAATCGCCCGCCGCTACAGCAACCGCGGCCTGGCGCTGCTGGATCTGATTGAAGAGGGCAACCTCGGCCTGATCCGCGCAGTGGAAAAGTTTGACCCGGAACGCGGTTTCCGTTTCTCCACCTACGCAACCTGGTGGATCCGCCAGACGATTGAACGGGCGATTATGAATCAAACCCGTACCATTCGATTGCCGATCCATATCGTCAAAGAACTGAATGTCTATCTGCGCACCGCGCGCGAGCTTTCTCACAAACTGGATCATGAACCGAGCGCTGAAGAGATTGCCGAGCAACTCGACAAGCCGGTTGATGACGTCAGCCGCATGTTGCGCCTGAATGAGCGCATTACCTCGGTCGACACCCCGCTGGGCGGCGATTCTGAGAAAGCGCTGCTGGATATTCTGGCCGACGAGAAAGACAACGGGCCTGAAGACACCACGCAAGACGATGATATGAAACAAAGCATCGTCAAGTGGCTGTTTGAACTGAACGCCAAGCAGCGTGAAGTGTTGGCGCGCCGTTTCGGCCTGTTGGGCTACGAAGCGGCGACGTTGGAAGACGTGGGCCGGGAGATAGGCCTGACGCGTGAACGCGTCCGTCAGATTCAGGTAGAAGGTTTGCGCCGCCTGCGCGAAATTCTGCAGATGCAGGGCCTGAGCATCGAGGCGCTGTTCCGCGAGTAACGTCGGCGATTTGACCGCATCAAATAAAAACGGTGAGCATTGCTCACCGTTTTTTTATGCCTGACATTCACGGCCCGCTACAGCATGTTCTTCAGCCGATAGATCCATTCCAGCGCCTGACGCGGCGACAGGGAGTCCGGATCCAGCGTCTCCAGCGCTTCTACCGCCGGTGAAGTTTCCTCATTCAGCAGCGTCATCTGGGTCGCGTCGACGGTGCCGGCGGCGGTGTGATTGGAGAGCGACTCCAATTCCCGCAGCTTTTGGCGCGCGCGTTTGATCACGTCGCGCGGCACGCCGGCCAGCGCGGCGACCGCCAGGCCATAGCTTTTGCTCGCCGCGCCGTCCTGGACGCTGTGCATAAAGGCGATGGTGTCGCCGTGCTCCAACGCATCCAGATGCACGTTGACCACGCCTTCCATTTTCTCCGGCAGGGTGGTCAGCTCGAAGTAGTGGGTGGCGAACAGCGTCATGGCCTTGATGCGGCTGGCCAGGTTTTCAGCGCAGGCCCAGGCCAGCGACAAACCGTCGTAGGTGGAGGTGCCGCGGCCGATTTCGTCCATCAACACCAGGCTGTGCTCGGTGGCGTTGTGCAGGATATTGGCGGTCTCGGTCATTTCCACCATAAAGGTGGAGCGGCCGGAGGCCAGGTCGTCCGCCGCGCCGACGCGGGTAAAGATGCGGTCTACCGGGCCGATGCTGGCCTTGGCGGCCGGCACGTAGCTGCCGATGTGCGCCATCAGCACAATCAAGGCCGTTTGGCGCATATAGGTGCTCTTGCCGCCCATGTTTGGGCCGGTGATGATCAGCATGCGGCGCTGCGGCGACAGCGACAGCGGGTTGGAGATGAAGGGTTCGCTCAGCACCTGTTCCACCACCGGGTGGCGGCCTTCGGCGATGCGGATGCCCGGCTGCTCGCTCATGGTCGGACAGGCGTAATTCAGGGTGTCGGCGCGCTCGGCCAGGTTGGCCAGCACGTCCAGTTCGGCCAGGGCGGCGGCGCTTTGCTGCAGCTCCGCCAGGTGCGGCAGCAGCAGATCAAACAGCTCGTCGTACAGGCCTTTTTCGATCGCCAGCGCTTTGCCTTTGGAGGTCAGAACCTTGTCTTCATACTCTTTCAGCTCGGGAATAATATAACGCTCGGCGTTTTTCAGCGTTTGGCGGCGAACGTAGTGAATCGGCACCAGATGGCTCTGGCCGCGGCTGACCTGAATATAGTAGCCGTGCACGCCGTTGAAGCCGACCTTCAGGGTATCCAGCCCCAGCTTTTCGCGTTCGCGGATTTCCAGCCGATCCAGATAGTCGCTGGCGCCGTCCGCCAGCGCGCGCCATTCGTCCAGCTCGCTGTTGTAGCCTGGGGCGATGACGCCGCCGTCACGTACCAGCACCGGCGGGGCTTCGACCACCGCGCGCTCCAGCAGATCCAGCAGCTCGTCAAATTGGCCGACCTGAGACAGCAAATGCTGCACGTGCGGCGTTTGCACGTTTTGCAGCAGCTGCCTTATGTCCGGCAACTGCTGGAAGGCGTGGCGCATGCGCGCCAGATCGCGCGGGCGAGCGGTGCGCAACGCCAGGCGCGCCAGAATGCGTTCCTGATCGCCCACCTGGCGCAGCGAAGGCTGCAGGTCGCCATACAGATCCTGCAGCGCGCCTATCGCCTGCTGGCGATCGTTCAGCACCTTGATATCGCGGGTCGGCATGTGCAGCCAGCGTTTCAGCATGCGGCTGCCCATCGGCGTTACGGTGCGGTCGAGGATCGCCGCCAGGGTATTTTCACTGCCGCCGGACAGGCTTTGGGTGAGTTCCAGGTTGCGGCGGGTGGCGGCGTCCATGATGATGCCGTCCTGCTGCCGTTCCATGGTGATGCCGCGAATATGCGGCAGCGAGGTGCGTTGGGTATCCTTGACGTACTGCAGCAGGCAGCCGGCGGCGCGCAGCGCCTGATGCGATTGCTCTACGCCGAACCCGGTCAGATCGCGGGTGCCGAACTGCAGGTTGAGCTGCTGGCGCGCGGTCTCGAGCTCAAACTCCCACAGCGGCCGGCGGCGCAGGCCGTGGCGCTGTTCGATCAGCGCCATCTGTTCGAAGGTTTCCGGATAGAGCAGTTCGGCCGGGTTGGTGCGCTGCAGCTCGGCGGCCATGGTTTCAACATCCTGCGGCTCGGCGACGCGGAAGCGGCCGGAGCTGACGTCCAGCGTGGCGTAGCCGAAGCCGCGCGCATCCTGCCAGATCGCCGCCAGCAGATTGTCCTGGCGCTCCTGCAGCAGCGCTTCATCGGTAATGGTGCCGGGGGTGACGATGCGCACCACCTTGCGTTCGACCGGCCCCTTGCTGGTGGCCGGATCGCCGATCTGTTCGCAGAGGGCGACGGATTCGCCGAGCTGCACCAGCTTGGCCAGGTAGTTTTCCACCGCATGATGGGGCACGCCGGCCATCGGTATCGGTTCACCCGCCGAGGCGCCGCGCTTGGTCAACGAGATATCCAGCAGTTGGGACGCGCGTTTGGCGTCGTCATAAAACAGCTCGTAGAAGTCGCCCATGCGGTAAAACAGCAGGATTTCGGGGTGCTGCGCCTTGAGGCGCAGGTACTGCTGCATCATCGGCGTGTGGCTGGTGAAATCCTTGTCAATAGACTCTTTCATATTGATTTTACTCGTTCTATAAGTCTTTTGTGTACTCAGGCGGCCCCGCCGGCCCCCTGCAAAAGGGATCCGCTTAGGGTGGCCCGCCTGTGGGCGAATGCATGAAAATGCGCTCAATCGGCCGATGGCCCTCAACAGGCGCTCCACCGATTCAATTCAGACAGAAAACCGTATCTTATCACCGACAACCGCAGCGATTCATCCGTCGGTTGCGGTGGCGGCGTTCAGTGATGCCGAGTCCGCAAGCGTCATCATCAGGAAAACGTTCTGCCGAGGTTATCAGATCGGCGGCGAGCGATGCGTCCGATTTTTTCAGTATTCGCCAGGCACGCGATGCGCGCCGCAATTCTGCCCGGGGGGCAACCAGAAGGAAGCGTAATACAACCCGGCGGAAAGCCCATCGGCCAGCGCTGAAGGTGATGCGGATCACAGAGACGAATTGGGGAGAAAGCTCGGGGCGGCGCCGCTTTAATTTCTGCTGGTAACCATTTTATTTCTCTTGTAGTCTCACTGACGAATGATTTTTATACAAGGAAAGGTTAGGGCAATTGATATGTTTCACCGGCTCAGGGCGATCCGACGGGCAGATCTTGTTCGGTAGCGCGGAGCAGAGAAACGTAACGGGGCGGATAGAATACCAACCATGGCTACACATCAAAATCCCGTTTTTAGGCCAGGCGCAGCGGATTGGGCGAATCATCAAAGCTTCATTAAGCGCATGCATACTTGGTTGAATACATAGAGGATTGTGTCAATTCATTCGGTTGGTTGTGATTAAACAGGCTAAATGGATGCGCGGTGCGCGCCGGCGATACTGTTGTAACTGATTGATTTTTTTATAGGCATATTGCTGAAAAACACACAGCAGAAAGTATGTTTATGCACACAGTCATGTACTTATCAACGGTTTGCCAAAGGACGCATTACATGAAGCTTATCAAGCCCCTGCGTCTGAGCGTATTGAATCGACCTTTACGCTTGCAGGGTAAGAACCATCTTGGCGTTTCGGTGATAGCGCTGCTGGATATGGGCGCCTCTCCGCAGCTGCGCCCGGAAGTTGAGCTGTGGCAGCTGGCCGCGGCGGAGCTGCAAACCAGCGGCGGCGTGATTGATCTGGCGGTGCCCAAAGCGCGGGCGGAGTTCCTGGCGACGGGCAATGCATATACGCGCCACCAGAGCGAAAAAAACGCCTGCGCGGTGCGCATCGAGGTGGAGCAGCTCGGCAAAACCCTGTTGGCCTTCGGCGATCGCTTCTGGTCCGGTTCTCATCCTACCCCCCCACGTAATTTCGAGGCGATGCGCCTTGACTGGAGCCGCGCTTTTGGCGGCCCGGGCCACGAAGAGAACCCGCACGGCATCGGCACCCTTGAAGAACAGCATGACGGCGTGGCATATCGCCGCCTGCCGAATATAGAAGCGCCGCAGGCGCGCATCGCCTCCCCGCGCCAACAGCCGGATCCGGCGAGCTTCGGACCGCTGGACATCGCCTGGCCGCGCCGCTTTAAACGCATGGGCAAAGCCTACGATGCCGACTGGCTGAAGAACGACTTTCCCGGCCTTGCCCGCGACGCCGACTGGCGCGTATTCAATGCCGCCAGCCCGGATCAATGGTGGCCCGAACAGGATTCGCTGCCGCCCGAAGCCGAGTGGCGCATCTGGAACATGCACCCGGAGAAACCGCTGCAGACGGGCAAGCTGCCGCCGTGGCGGGCGCGCTGCTTTATCAATCGTCAACGCGGCGACGAGACGCTGTTTGAGGAGATAGCGCTGCGCGCCACCACCGTCTGGTTTTTCCCGCATCTGGAACAGATGATGCTGATTTGGCAGGGCCATTGCCGCATCAATGAAGATGATGCGGCGGACGTGCTGCAGCTGATGCCGGCGTTGGAAAAAAACGGCGCCGGGCGCTCGGTTAACCATTATCGGAAAGTGCTGGCGCAGCGCCTGGATAAAGAGAAAGGGGCGCTGTTCGCCTTCCGGGAAAAGGATCTGGTGCCGGAAGAGGCTATCGGCCCCTGGATTGACAGCGACATTCAGCATAACGAAAGCCCGATGCGCAACAATATGCAAAATCGGGTCGATCAACTGCGCGAGCAGCATCGCGCGCGGCTTGAAGAAAACGGCACGGACGTTGATGACCTGCTGGCGGGCACGCTCCCGCAGAGCATGCCGAGCCTGGACGAGCTGCCGGAGTTTATCGAGCGAATGGAGCGTCAGGCCGAAGAGATGCAGGCGCAGGCCGAAGCGCGTCGGGCCGAAGTGGAAGCCCGACAGGGCGCCATGGCAGACTCTCGCCCGCGCGGGCCGGAGTCGATGCATCGCATGCAGGAGATGTTGCATCGGCACGCGGACGGCATGACGGCCAAGAAGCTGGCGCAAAGCCGCGAGTCGCTGCATAACCTGTATCTGATGGCGGTTCAGCACCAGCCGCCGGCGATACGCATGACCGGCGATATCGCGCAGATCATTCGCCAGCGCGCCGCGAGCGCGATGGCGAAGGGGGGCGATTTCAGCGAGCTGGATTTCACCGGCGCGGATCTCTCCGGCATGGATTTTAGCGGCGCCAACTTCCGTAAAACGTTGTTGGAAAACGCCGATCTCCGCGGCTGCCGGCTGGACGGCGCCGACTTCAGCGAGGCGGTGCTGGCGCGCGCCGATTTGCGCGACGCTTCGCTGCGCGAGTGCAACCTGACCAAAGCCAGCCTGGCGCTGGCGCAGTGCCGGCAGAGCGATTTCAGCGGCGCCAACCTGACCGAAACCCAGCTGGAAGACGCGCTGTTCGACGCGTGCGATTTCAGCAGCGCCACGTTGAAAACGCTGTTGTTGCGGCAGGTGGGCATTAGCCACTGCCGGTTCCAGGGCGCGGAGCTGGAAGGCTGCATCTTCATGGAGTTGACGTTGCCGCGGCTCGACTTCAGCGCGGCCCGGCTGCATAAAACGGTATTCAATCAGTGTGAATTGCCCGCCGCAATCTTCAACGGCGCGCGGCTGGAGAGCTGCAATTGGGTGGAAAGCCGGCTGCCGCAGGCTCGGTTTAACGGCGCCACGCTGCTGACCTGCGCCGCCGTGATGGGCAGCGACCTGAGCGGTGCGGATTTTAGCGAGGCGACGTTAAAAGAGAGCAACCTGCGGCAGGCGTTATTGAGCGGCGCGAATTTTACCTTGGCGAAGCTGGAAAACAGCGACCTCAGCGAAGCCGACTGCCAGCGGGCGAACTTCACCCGCGCCAATCTGGTCGGCAGCCTGTTTGTGCGCACCGATTTTCGGCAGGCCAATTTGACCGGCGCCAACCTGATGGGCGCGCTGATGCAGAAGTCCCTGCTTGGCGGCGCCGATTTTAGCCACGCCAACCTGTTCCGCGCCGATCTGTCGCAATCCTTCACCAATACGCAGACGCGGCTGGATAACGCCTTCACCCAGCGGGTGAAAACGCTGCCGAAACGCGATGGAGATCTGGTATGACGGCCCCGCGCGCGGCGCAGCTGCAGCAGAAAATCAAAAGCGGCGAGATGATCGCCGGGTGCGATCTCGACGGCCTCGATCTGCAAGGGTGCGACCTCTCCGGCGGCATCTTTCAGGAGGTGTCGTTGAACGGCGCGAACCTGCGGGCGGCCAATCTGCATGAAACGGTGTTCAATGAGTGCCAACTGCAGGGCGCGACCCTGAGCGGCGCGCAGCTGCAGCAGAGCGTGTTCAACGACTGCGACATGTCGGCGATCGGCGCCGGCGACAGCCTGATGGCGCAGTGCATCTTTAATCGGTGCGAGCTTGGCGACGGCGATTTTTCCCGCAGCAAGCTCGACGCCACGCAATTCATGCGCAGCCCGCTGCAGGGCAGCCGCTTCAGCCAGTCCACGCTGGAACGCACCACCTTCTTTGAGTGCCCGTTGGATGCGGCGCTGCTGGATCAGTGCAGCTGCCTGCTGACCACCTTTTTCAATATCGATCTGCGCGCCACCCGGTTGGAGCGCAGCCAATTCGACCGGGCGGTGTTTTTTAACTGCGATCAGCGCGGCAAGAACTATGCCCAGCAGCGCTTCAGCGGCTGTCAGTTCACCGACAACCAGCTTGATGAGGTGAACTTCAACGGGGCGCAGCTGACGCAGTGCAATTTCAAGGGCGCTTCGCTGAAAAAAGCCCAGCTGCGCAAGGTCAACGCCAGCCAGGCGCTGTTTATGAGCGCGGACCTCACCGGCGCCAGCTGCCAGGGCAGCCTGTTCGATCAGGCATTGTTTATCGGCGCCACGTTAGAGCAGGCTGATTTTAGCCGCAGCCGCCTGTTCCAGAGCATTTTGCAGCAGGTGAGGGCGGCGGGCGGCAGCTTTGCCATGAGCGACCTGACCTACAGCGACTTTTCCGGCGCCGACCTGCGCCGGGCCGATTTCCGCAGCGCTACATTTTCCCGCACCCGGTTCCACCGGGCGCAGCAGGAGGGCGCCCAGTTTTCCGACCGTCGGGGCATCCTTGAATACGATGAAGAGCTGCTGGCCGCCGAGGCCTGGAGCATTCAGCATCAGAGTCGCCGTTAAGGAGAGAGAAGATGAACAATATCCATCACCAGTTGACGCAGAGCGCGGCGCCGCCGTTACAGAGCGCAGGGATTGTCACTCACTGCTTTGCCAACGGCAGCCTGAGCGTGGAGAGCGAAGGGCGCGGCTGGCATTGTCAACGCGCCGCCAGCTGCGTTATCGCGCCGCAGCCGGGCGATCGCGTGTTGATCGCCGGCGTCGATCATCAGGTATGGCTGCTGGCGGTGCTGGAGCGCGCCAACCCGGAAGCGGCGGAGTTGAGCGTGCCGGGGGACCTGCACATTCGCAGCGACGGCGAACTCAGCCTCAGCAGTGCAGCCCTGCGCGTCAGCGCCGGCCAGGGCGATTGCCACATCGGCGAAATGCAGTACAGCGGCGACAAGCTTTCCGCCTGGGTGAGCCTGTCGCGCATTGTGGGCAAACAGGCGGAGTCGGTGTGGCAGACCATCACTCAGGTGAGCCACAACCTGTTGCGCACCACGCGCCAGACTGAACAGGTCCGCGCCGGCCAGCTGGATATGAAGGCGGAAGACTATGCCCGCCTGCATGCGCAAAATACCGTTATCACGTCGAAGGCGATTACGAAAGTGGACGCCGAACAGATCCATATGGGCTGAGGAGGCCGCGATGTTTGCCAACTGTCAACTGATGGGCATGGATTTGGCGTTTCCCGATGTTTGCCTGACGCCGATGCCGACGCCAACCCCGATACCCTATCCGGATATCGCGCTTGGGCCAACGGCGGTGCCGAATGCGCTGAATATTCTGTTTATGGGCATGCCCGCGCATAACATGGCCACGGTGACGCCGCTGACCAACGGGGATAACCCGGGCGTCGCCACGGGGGTGGCCTCGGGCACGGTGATGGGGCCGTCACGCCATCTCACCGGCGCCTTTACCGTGCTGGTGAAGGGCACGCCGGCGACGCGCCTGACCAGCGTCAGCCTGCAGAATTCAACCAATACCCTGGGGATGCGCGCGGTGCCCAGCCAGTTCAAAGTCCTGATGCTGGCTCCCTGAGCGGCGCACGACATAATGCAATCTTAGTTCGGGGGAGAAGCCATGTTAAACCGTATCACGGTAACCACGCCGGCGGGCGAGGGAACACTGAAATTCTGGAAGCTGGAGGGAACGGAGGCGGTATCGCGCTCGTTCGAGCTGAGCGTGACGCTGCTCAGCACCGACGCCCGTCTCGATCGGCGGGCCATGCTGGGGCAGCCGATTACCCTGACGATCCCCACCCAGGGATTGTTGGCCGCCCCGCGCCATCTCAACGGTAAAATCACCTCGGTCAACGTGCACAGCGCCGACATTAACGGCGAGCGCTACGCGGTTTATACGCTGACCATGGAGTCGGATCTGTGGCCGCTGAAGCGGGACCGCAACCAGCGCATTTTCCAGAACCAGAGCGTGCCGGACATCTTGAAAACGGTGCTTGGCGAGTACGGCGTGCAGCTGGAGAGCAAGCTCACCGGCAGCTATCGCAGCTGGGAATATTGCGTGCAATACCAGGAGAGCAGCTACGACTTTATTTCGCGCCTGATGGAGCTGGAGGGGATCTACTTCTTCTTCCGCCACCAGGCGGATCAACATACGCTGGTGCTGTATGACGGGCCCCAGCAGCATCAGCCGTTCAGCGGTTATGAAGGCATCCCTTACCACGCCACCCCTTCCGGCGGCAGCACCGGTGAAGAGGGGATCGGCCAGTGGGCGATATCCGAGCGGGTGACGCCGGGGATCTACAGCATCGACGACTATGATTTCCGCAAGCCTAACGCCTGGCTGTTCCAGGCGCGGCAGAATCCGACCTCCCCCTCGCCGGGCCAGATTGATTACTACGACTGGCCCGGGCACTTTGTGGAGCACAGCCACGGCGAATTTTACGCTCGGGTGCGCCAGGAGGAGTGGCAGGCGGAGCATCAACGCATCGACGCCACCGCCACCGCGCTGGGCATCGTGCCGGGCTGCACCTTTACGCTGCTCAATCCGCCGTTTGTCAGCGACGGCGGGGAATACCTGGTCCTGAGCGCGCGCTACGCGCTGCAGGAGAACAGCTACGCCAGCGGCGGAGAAGATGCCGTGCACCGCATCGATTTCGTGGTGATCCCGGCCAGCACGCCGTTCCGTTCCGCGCAGCGCACGCCATGGCCGCGCACCCACGGCCCGCAGACCGCGCGGGTGGTGGGGCCGCAGGGGGAATCCATCTGGACCGATAAATACGGCCGGGTGAAGGTGAAGTTCCATTGGGATCGCTTGGCGAAAGGCGATGAAACCAGCTCCAGCTGGGTGCGCGTTTCCAGCGCCTGGGCCGGGCAGGGCTTTGGCGGCGTGCAGATCCCGCGCGTCGGGGATGAGGTGGTGATCGACTTCATCAACGGCGACCCGGATCGCCCGATGGTCACCGGCCGGGTGTACAACGAAGCCAGCATGCCGCCGTGGACGCTGCCGGCCGGCGCGACCATGATGGGCTTTATGACGCGCTCCAAAGACGGCCACAGCGACAATTCCAGCCATCTGTTCTTTGAAGATAAAGCCGGCTCGGAGATGGTGCAGCTGCACGCCGAAAAAGACATGAATATCTCGGTGGAGAACGATAAAACGGTGGCGGTGGACGGCAACCGCACCACTACGATCCAAAAAGAGCAGAAGGATGAGGTGTTCGGCAACGCCACCTTCCTGTTCCACGGCACGCGCACCACCACGGTCGACAAGCCGGAAACCAAGACCTTTAAAGACGGCGAGAAGGTCACCATCACCAACGGGCGAACATCGGATATTACCAGCGGCGGGGAAACGGTGAAGGTGAAGGGAAAACGCTACGCCGAGACGATCGGAGAAGAGGAACACCACGTTTCGGAAAAGGTGACCCGCAAATATGGCGCCGGGATGGATGCTTTCCTCACCGGGGATCGCTATGACAAAGTGGACGGGAATCGTCATAATGTCGTCACCCAGGACGTCAAAGACGAACTTCAGGGAAACCTGACTCAAACCGTGACCAAGAACGTGGATACTGATATTCAGGGCACCTGGACCCAGAAGGTCAAAGGTGGCGTATCTATCACCTCGCCGAAAATGATCACCATCGACAGTGCGGAAAAGGTGAGCATCAAGACGCCGCATGCTTTTGAATACAAAGATCACAAAGAGACCGCTTCGATGTTTTCTTTTGATTTCACCGCGGCGAAAGTCGTTACGGAAGGATTTTCGATGAGCGTAACGGCTGGAGGGAAAATAGGCTTGACCAATATGAAGTTCGATAAAACGGCCTTTGATCTTGCAACCAGCGAAGGGCGGGCGTCATTTGCCAGCGCTCTGGCGCAGTATGGACAAATGATGGCATCGGTCTATGGTATGACAATGTTTATGTGAGGGACGCATCGATGAAGTTTGCGATCATTATTTCCATTATTCTTTTTGCCGGCGCCATCGCCTATATTGCCTATCTTTTCCAACGCGACCATAAGATCCAGTCGCAGGGGCGGGACGTGCAGGCGCGGGTGGAGGAGGTTCGCTACCTCAGCGCCAATGATAACGGCACCACCAACATAAAATACCGGCTGTCATGGCATGAAAACGGCGTCACCAAGCAGGTTGAAGGCAAAGAGACCATCCCCGCCTTTTACTCCTCGAAGGTGCAGAAAGGCTGCGAGGTGGATATCAAGTACCTGGACGATGATCATATCCAGTTTGTGTTTGATAAATAAGAATAAGGCGAGGCTCCCCGGGTAACGGGATAACGCCGCATTTTGCCCCGCCATAACGGCTCTTTGCAGGTTCCCGGTCAGCCCGGCGATCGGCGGAGAGCCGTTTTCATATCGGCGCCGCGCGCCGCCACCCCGCAGGCGATCCGCTTGAAATCGTCCCCCGCATCGGCCTCTTTCCTTCTGGGCGCATTCGCCGCTCGCGATGACATCGCCTAATCAAGGGCGCACTATTGTTAAACATTCCTTGGCTGATGGCCGCGTATCAAGCGCATTTAACCCATAAATATACTATGTGTTTTTAACGTGTTGTTTATAATTGTAATTTCTCTATTTCTGTTGATTGTTTTTGATTTTAATAGGGCATTTGAGAGCTGGGTCACACTATTTTTTTATGTGAATTGTGAAGAGGGTCAATCCGGCAGGTCAAGGATAGACGATTCCAGTGGCCGATGGCTTACCGGTCCGCTGCCGCGCCTCCGTATACTGGCGGTAACCAGGGCAACGTAACGGAAATTTCATAAGGAATGTGCGTGAGGCAATCGTGATTGCATCTGGCATACAAATGACATGGGGTTTTTTTGATTATCTTGAGGTGCTTGGTATGGAAAAGAAAAAAATCTATCTGTTTTGTTCTGCCGGTATGTCCACTTCCCTGCTGGTTTCAAAAATGAAAGCGCAGGCCGAGAAATACGAAGTGCCGGTGATCATCGCCGCCTATCCGGAGGCGCTGGCCGCGGAAAAAGGGGTTGAGGCGGATTTAATCCTGCTGGGGCCGCAGATAGCCTATACGTTGCCGGAAGTGCAAAAACAGTTGCCGAACAAGCCCGTTGAAGTGATTGATCCTCTTCTGTACGGCAAGGTCGATGGCCTGGGCGTGCTGAAGGCGGCGGTTGCCGCCATCAAGAAAGCCAACCAGTAAGGGGGCCGCCGTGAATACCTTAATTGCCTCGCTTGAGAAGGTGATACTGCCTTTTGCCGTCAAAATCGGCAAGCAGCCCCACGTCAACGCCATCAAAAACGGCTTTATCCGCTTGATGCCGCTGACGCTGACCGGCGCGATGTTCGTGTTGATCAACAACGTGTTTCTGAGTTTTGGCGAAGGCTCCTTCTTCTTTTCGTTGGGGGTGCGCCTCGACGCTTCCACCATTGAAACGCTGAACGGGCTGAAGAGCATCGGCGGCAGCGTCTACAACGGTACGCTGGGCATTATGTCGCTGATGACGCCGTTCTTTATCGGCATGGCGCTGGCGGAAGAGCGCAAGGTCGATCCGCTGGCGGCCGCGCTGCTGGCGGTGGCGGCTTTCATGACCGTGACGCCGTTCAGCGTGGGTGAAGCCTATGCGGTCGGCGCCAACTGGCTGGGCGGCGCCAACATTATCTCCGGTATGGTGATCGGCCTGGCGGTCGCCGAGATGTTCACCTTTATCGTGCGGCGCAACTGGGTGATCAGCTTGCCGGACAGCGTGCCGGCCTCGGTCTCGCGCTCGTTCTCGGCGCTGATCCCCGGCTTTGTCATCCTCTCCATTATGGGGGTGATCGCCTACTGCCTGCAGCTGTGGGGCACCAACTTCCACCAGATCATCATGGACAGCATCTCGGCGCCGCTGGCGAAGATGGGCAGCGTGGTGGGCTGGGTGTACGTGATGTTCTCCTCGCTGCTGTGGTTCTTCGGGGTGCACGGCTCGATGGCGCTGGCGGCGCTGGACAGCGGCATCATGACGCCGTTCGCGCTGGAAAACGTCGAGCTGTACAACAAGTACGGTTCGGTCGAGGCCGCGGTGGCCGCCGGCAAAGAGTTCCACATGTGGGCCAAGCCGTTCGTCGATTCCTATATTTATCTGGGCGGCATCGGTTCGACGCTGGGGCTGATCATCGCCATCTTCATCGCCTCGCGCCGGGAAGACTATCGCCAGGTGGCCAAGCTGGCTACGCCGTCGGGCATCTTCCAGATCAACGAACCCATTCTGTTCGGCCTGCCGGTGATCATGAACCCGGTGATGTTTATCCCGTTCATTCTGGTGCAGCCGGTATTGACCATCATCACCACGCTGGCGTACTACACCGGGCTGATCCCGCCGATCACCAATATCGCTCCCTGGACCATGCCGGTCGGGCTTGGCGCGTTCTTCAACACCAACGGCAGCATCGTCGCCATGTTGCTGAGCTTCTTCAACCTGGCGGTGGCCACCGTGATTTACCTGCCGTTCGTGATGATCTCCAACAAGGCGCAGAGCCAGATCGATGAGGCGACCGAAAGCGAAGAAGACATCGCCAGGGCGCTGAAATTCTAACTGTCAGCGCGGGGCGACGCTGCCGCCCCGCTTGAGGATGCGTGGATGAATTATCAATTTGCCGATGATTTTTGGTGGGGAAGCGCCACTTCCGCGCCGCAGTCTGAAGGCGCGGCCGCACGGGGCGGCAAGAGCCGCAACGTCTTCGACTACTGGTACGAGACAGCTCCCGAGCGATTTCATCGCCGGGTGGGGCCCGCCGAAACCTCGACTTTTTATGATCGTTTCCGCGACGACATCGGTTTGTTGAAAACCCTGGGCCACAACAGCTTCAGAACCTCCCTCTCCTGGTCCCGACTGATCCCGGACGGCGACGGCGAGGTAAATCCGCAGGCGGTGGCTTTTTACAATCAGCTGATCGACGGCCTGCTGGCGCAGGGCATTGCTCCCTTTATCAACCTCTATCATTTCGATATGCCCTGGTGCATGCAGCAACGAGGCGGTTGGGAAAGCCGGGAGGTGGTCGAGGCCTATGGCCGCTATGCCGGGATCTGTTTCCGCCTGTTCGGCGATCGGGTGACTCACTGGTTTACCTTCAACGAACCGATCGTGCCGGTTGAAGCCGGTTACCTCAACGACCTGCACTATCCCTGCGTGGTGGATTTCAAACGGGCGGTGACGGTGGCTTACCACAGCCTGCTGGCGCACGCGCTGGCGGTCAGCCATTACCGGGCGCTGGGGCTGCCGGGGACGATCGGGATTATTCTGAACCTGAGCCCGACCTACCCGCGCTCGGACTCGAAGGAAGATCGGCAGGCCGCGCACCATGCCGATCTGCTGCTCAACAAAAGCTTCCTCGATCCGGTTACCAAAGGGCGCTATCCGGCGGCGCTGCTGGCACTGCTGGAACGGCACGGGCTGCTGCCGCACTGCCAACCGCAGGACGCGCAGCTGATCGCCGCCGGCACGGTGGATCTGCTGGGCGTCAATTACTATCAGCCGCGCAGGGTCATGGCGAAAGAGGGCTATCGGCCTGAGGATCCGGTCGCGCTGCCGGAAGATCTGTTCAGTTACTACGAGATGCCGGGCCGCAAAATCAACCCGCACCGCGGCTGGGAAATTTATGAAAAGGGGCTGTACGACATTCTGATGGATTTGAAAGAGAACTACGGCAATGTGCCCTGTTATATTTCGGAGAACGGCATGGGGGTCGAGGGGGAAGAGGCCTTCATCGGCGCCGATGGCCGGGTGGCGGACGATTATCGCATCGATTTCATCCGCGATCATTTGCAATGGCTGCACCGGGCGTTGCAAGAAGGTTCGAACTGCAAAGGCTACCATTTATGGACCTTTATCGATTGCTGGTCCTGGCTGAACGCCTACAAGAATCGCTATGGGCTGGTGCGGCTGGAGCTGGCGAGCCAGCGGCGCACCATCAAAAAGAGCGGTTACTGGTTCGCCGAGACGGCCAGGCAAAACGGTTTTGATTAACGGGGAGCGCACGCTGTGTCTGATAACCTGGTTTCGCTGAATGCGAACGACGTGAAGCTGATTCGCGAGCAGGATTTTTTCAACTGCAAAGACTTTCATCTGTTTATCTATAACAAGGTGGAGAGCGCCACTGGGCTGCACCAGCATGATTACTACGAGTTCACCATCGTCCTGAGCGGCAAATGCTACCAGGAGATCAACGGCAAGCGGGTGCTGCTGGAGCGCGGGGACTTCGTCTTCATTCCGATAGGTTCGCATCATCAGAGCTTTTATGAGTTCGGCGCGGCGAAAATCTTCAACGTGGCGGTCAGCAAGGCCTTCTTCGAAGAGCATTATCTGCAGCAGCTGCCGCGTTGCTTCGTCGCGTCGCAGGCCTATAGCCTGAGGAGCGAGTTTTTGGCCTACATCGAGTCGGTGGTCGGCTCGCCGCAGTTTCGCGAGGATGACTTCGCCGAATTTCTGGAAACCCTGACCTTTTATGTCATCAGCCGCATCCGTCACTACAAGGAAGAGTCCGACGAAGGGGAGGCGATCCCCCAGTGGCTGAAAAACACCCTGACGGGCATGCACGATAAAACGATGTTTGGCGAAAAGGCGTTGCTGAATATGGTCGAACTGTCGGGGAAAACGCAGGAATATCTGACTCGCGCGATGCGCCGTTATTACCATAAGACGCCGATGCAGGTGATTAATGAAATCCGCATCAACTTCGCCAAAACGCAGCTTGAGGTCACCAACGCTTCGGTGTCCGACATCGCTTTCGACTCCGGCTACGGCGACGTGAGCCTGTTCATTAAAAACTTTAAACGGCTCACCGACGTGACCCCGGGCAATTACCGAAAAAAGTTCTACGGCCCTATTTAGGGCCGCTCCCGATCAGCATTAACGCCGACACGCCGCACAGCTTCAGGCCGCCCTTCGCCTGATGCAATAAGTCGCTGTGCCTAAACCAAGGGGAATGCCGCGTCTGACGGACGGCATTCCCATGCCGAAAATGGGTTAAACGGGTAGCTAAATGGAAAAATTGCTGATAGTGAATGCCGATGATTTTGGTCTGAGCAAGGGCCAAAACTATGGCGTTATCGAGGCGTTTCACTACGGGGTTGTTTCTTCGACCACCGCGATGGTGAATGGGGAGGGCGCGGAGCATGCGGCGGCGCTCAGCCGGCAATATCCGGCGTTGCCGATCGGCCTGCATTTCGTGTTGACCCACGGCCGCCCGCTGAGCGCCATGGCCTCGCTGGTCAACGAGCGGGGCGAACTGGGCAAATGGCTGTGGGCCAAAGCCGAAGCGGGCCCGCTGGCGTTGGAGGAAATTCGGCTGGAGCTGCAGTGCCAGTTCGAGCGGTTTATCGCGCTGTTCGGCAAACCGCCGACGCATATCGACAGCCACCACCATGCGCACATGCTGCCGCAAATTTATCCGCTGGTGGAGGCGTTTGCCGAGGCCAGGGCGCTTCCTTTGCGCATCGGGCGCGAGGAGGCGCGGCAGCGCGGCATTCCGCTGCGTTATCCGCGCAGCACCGCCGCCTTCGATTCCGGTTTCTATGGCGAAGCCATCTCCGAGGCGCTGTTCCTGCAGGCGCTGGCGCGCGCCGATCAACAGGGCGCGGATTCGGTAGAAATGATGTGCCATCCGGCATTTCTCGACCGCACGATACTGGCGAGCAAGTATTGTTATCCGCGGCTCGCCGAGGTGGACGTACTGACCTCGCCGACGCTGAAACAGGCGATCGCCGAACGCGGTTATCGCCTGGGTTCTTTCCGGGATCTGTGACGCGGCTTACAGCATGGCGTGCGCCTTTTTCAGACCGGTATCGTCATCGGGATCGGCGCCCTGAGGCGGCAATTCGGCGCTTTCCGCTTCTTCAGGCGCCGGGGGTTCTTCCGGATCGGGCGCGGCCTCCGGCGGCGGCATGGTGTCGTGGATGATCTGCTCATCGAAGGTCGGGTTAAGCGCCGGCGACAGCGGCGAACTGGTCAGGCTGTCCGGCAGCGGAATATGCGGCACCGGCGCATCCTGCACAAACTGCGATTCGTCTTCCTTGACCGTGCGGCTGAAGGTCACCAGCAGCACCCCGCACAACGCGAAGAACGCATACAGAATATTGCCGCCCAGCGGCTGGATCAGCGCGCCCACCGCCAGCGGCCCGATGCTGGCGCCGACGCCGAACGCCATCAGCAAACAGGCGGCCAGCGAGACGCGGCGCTCCGGTTCGATCAGGTCGTTGGCCAGCGCCACCACCAGCGGATAGAGCGTGAATTGCAGCATGCTGACGACAAAGCCCACCGCCAGCAACACCGGGAAATCGATATGCGGCACCAGCGCCAGCGGCAGCGCCGCCACGATCAGCAAAATGGCGTTGATGCGCATCAGCAAGGTGCGGTTATAGCGGTCCGACAGCCAGCTGAGCGGGAACTGCGCCACCAGCCCGGCAAAAATCGAAATCGCCATAAACAGGCCGGTCTGCTGGGTGGTCAGCGTTTGCAGGCTGGCGTAAACCGGCGCCAGACCGTAAAACGACCCCACCACCATGCCGATCACCAGCGTGGTGGCCAGCACCTTGGGAATGGCGCCGACAAAGTAGCGCAGCTCCATCGGCGCCGGCGACATGTGGCGGGCGTTGGTGCGGGTGGTGAGGGCGATGGGCACCAGGCACAGGGCGAAGCACAGCGCGATCACCAGCAGGGTGGTGATGCCCAGGTTGCTCTGCAGCATCAGGACTACCTGGCCCAGCGACATGCCGAGGTAGGTGGCCGCCATGTAGAAGCCGAACACCAGGCCGCGCTGGTCGGACTCCGACTGGTCGTTCAGCCAGCTTTCCAGCACCATAAACTGGCACATCATGCACAGGCCGATAATCAGGCGCAGCACCACCCAGACAGGAATATAGTCCGTCAGGCCGTGGCCCAGCACGGCGGCGGTAATGATGCCGGCGCAGGCGACGTAAGCGCGGATATGCCCGACGCGGGCGATCAGGAAATGGCCGACCTTGCCGCCGATCACCAAACCGATGTAGTTGGCGGCGATGATGGCGCCGATCAGAGCGCCGCTGACGTGGATAGAGGTCAGGCGCAGCGAAACGTAGGTGGTGAGCAAGCCGGAACCCAGCAGCAACAGCAGGGTGGTGGTGTACAACGGAAAGAATACGCCTAACGTTTTTTTCACTCTATCATCCTAATCTCGGTCTGATGCGCCTCGAGGCCGCCGCCGCCGGCGCGCAGCCTCCGTGATATTCCCTGTGTTGACGCGCCCCCTCCCTTGCGGAACGCTTTCCCTGATACTAGCAGTTTGGTCAGGCGCTTAAAACCGCATCGCCCGCGAGGCGCCGCGCATTTCTGACGGCGGTTCTTCAGGCCGGCTTGATAAATGCTACTATCGGGCGCATATACCTGATTCGCGAAGGAGGGGTCATGAGTGAAAGCCAACTGCGTCAACTCAGCGTGCTGGCGGGGGAAAAATTGAAGGCCGACGGCCGCTGGATCACCTGCGCGGAATCCTGCACCGGCGGCGGCATCGCCAAGGCCATCACCGACATCGCCGGCAGCTCCGCTTATTTCGATCGCGGTTTCGTCACCTACAGCAATGCGGCCAAGCACGATTTGCTGGGGGTGGCGGAAGCGACGTTGACGGCCCACGGCGCGGTCAGCGAAGCCGTGGTGCGCGAGATGGCGGTGGGGGCGCTGCATGCGGCGAAGGCCGATCTGGCGCTTTCGGTGAGCGGCATTGCCGGCCCGGAAGGCGGCAGCGCGGAAAAGCCGGTGGGCACGGTGTGGTTCGGCTTCGCCGACGGTGCCGGCCGGGTGCTGGCGCGCAAGATGCAGTTTGCCGGCGATCGCGATGCGGTGCGGCTTCAGGCGACGATTTTCGCGCTGCAGACCGCCATTGAGGAATTTTTGTAAAATTAGTCTTGATACTGTATGACCATACAGTATAATTAGTGACATTTCCTGCACAACATACATTCAGTGGCAGTGTGGGGTAACACCGGCATTGCGAAACGAAGGAGCAAAAATGGCTATTGATGAGAACAAGCAAAAGGCGTTAGCTGCGGCACTGGGCCAAATTGAGAAACAGTTCGGCAAAGGCTCCATCATGCGTCTGGGTGAAGACCGTTCCATGGACGTGGAAACGATCTCCACCGGCTCACTGTCACTCGATATCGCACTGGGCGCCGGCGGCCTGCCGATGGGCCGCATCGTCGAGATCTATGGCCCGGAATCCTCCGGTAAAACGACCCTGACCCTGCAGGTTATCGCCGCCGCTCAGCGCGAAGGCAAAACCTGTGCGTTCATCGACGCCGAGCACGCGCTGGATCCTATCTACGCGAAAAAGCTGGGCGTCGACATCGACAACCTGCTGTGTTCCCAGCCGGACACCGGCGAGCAGGCGCTGGAAATTTGCGATGCGCTGACCCGCTCCGGCGCGGTCGACGTCATCATCGTCGACTCCGTAGCGGCGCTGACGCCGAAGGCGGAAATCGAAGGTGAAATCGGCGACTCCCACATGGGCCTGGCGGCGCGTATGATGAGTCAGGCGATGCGCAAGCTGGCCGGCAACCTGAAAAACGCCAATACCCTGCTGATTTTCATCAACCAGATCCGCATGAAGATCGGCGTGATGTTCGGTAACCCGGAAACCACCACCGGCGGTAACGCCCTGAAATTCTATGCTTCCGTTCGCCTGGATATCCGCCGTATCGGCGCTATCAAGGAAGGCGACGAAGTGGTGGGCAGCGAAACCCGCGTTAAAGTGGTGAAAAACAAAATCGCCGCGCCGTTCAAACAGGCCGAATTCCAAATCATGTATGGCGAAGGCATCAACAGCCGCGGTGAACTGGTCGACCTGGGCGTGAAGCACAAGATGATCGAAAAAGCCGGCGCCTGGTACAGCTACAACGGCGAGAAAATCGGGCAGGGCAAGGCGAACGCCTGCAACTTCCTGAAAGAAAACCCGGCCATCGCCGCCGAGCTGGACAAAAAGCTGCGCGATCTGCTGCTGCATAACACCGGCGAACTGGTTGCCGCCGCCGATGAAGACTTCGGTGATGACGAAGCGGAAACCAGCGAGCAGTTTTAATCGCTGACGATGGTGCGCCCCCTGCGTGGGCGCACGCATCCTATAATCAGGTTCGAATGATGAATGACTTGCTAAGCCGCGCCATGCGCCTGCTGTCGCAACGCGATCATAGTGAAGCTGAACTGCGCCGCAAGCTTGCGGCGCAGCCGTTTATGGCGAAAGCCAGATTTGGCGGAAAAACGCCGAATGCCTCCATCCCCGTAGCGGAAGAACCTGTCGACCCCGCCGTTATCGAACAGGTTATCGCTTACTGCTACCAGCATAACTGGCTGGATGACCCGCGCTTTGCCCGCAGCTATATTGGCAGCCGCAGCCGTAAAGGATACGGCGCACAGCGCATCCGCTCCGAACTGATGCAGAAAGGCGTGGACAAAGAACGGGTGCAGGCGGCGTTGGCGGAATGCGATATCGACTGGTGCGAACAGGCGAAACAGGTGGCGCAGCGAAAATTTGGCGACGCGCTGCCGACCGACTGGAAAGAGAAAGCCAAAGTGCAGCGCTATCTGCTCTATCGCGGCTTCTTCCAGGAAGAAATTCAGTCAATTTACCGTGATTTTGCGCAATGAGCGCACACGGGGTTTTACTTCCCTCTGAAGAAAATTTATCTTATCCCCACTTTTTGTTCGTGAGCTAGCCGCCATCGTCAGGATGTCGCGCCGCTGGTTCATGTGTCGTTATTCTAGCCTTTCCGGGAAAATTATGAGCAAGAGCACCGCTGAGATCCGTCAAGCGTTTCTCGATTTCTTTCATAGTAAGGGCCACCAGGTTGTAGCAAGCAGCTCCCTGGTGCCTAACAATGATCCGACATTGCTGTTTACCAATGCCGGCATGAACCAATTTAAAGATGTTTTCCTGGGGCTGGACAAGCGAGCCTATTCCCGAGCCACTACCTCGCAGCGCTGCGTGCGCGCCGGCGGCAAGCATAACGATCTGGAGAACGTCGGTTATACCGCACGTCACCACACCTTCTTCGAAATGCTGGGCAACTTCAGCTTCGGCGACTATTTCAAACACGACGCCATCAGCTATGCGTGGGAGCTGCTGACCGGGGAAAACTGGTTCAACCTGCCGAAAGAGAAGCTGTGGGTCACCGTCTATGAAACCGATGACGAAGCCTTCGACATCTGGCAGAAGCAGATTGGCGTGCCGGCCGAGCGCATTATCCGCATCGGCGACAACAAAGGCGCGGCCTTTGCCTCCGACAACTTCTGGCAGATGGGCGACACCGGCCCATGCGGCCCGTGCACCGAGATTTTCTACGATCACGGCGACCACATCTGGGGCGGCCCTCCGGGCAGCGCGGAAGAAGACGGCGATCGTTACATTGAGATCTGGAACATTGTCTTCATGCAGTTCAACCGTCAGTCCGACGGCACCATGTTGCCGCTGCCGAAGCCTTCGGTAGATACCGGCATGGGCCTGGAGCGTATCGCCGCGGTGCTGCAACACGTGAACTCCAACTATGAAATCGACCTGTTCCGCACGCTGATCGCCGCCGTGGCGAAAGTGACCGGCGCTACCGATCTGGACAACAAATCCCTGCGCGTTATCGCCGACCATATCCGCTCCTGCGCCTTCCTGGTGTCGGACGGCGTGATCCCGTCGAACGAAAACCGCGGCTATGTGCTGCGCCGCATCATTCGGCGCGCTATCCGCCACGGCAACATGCTGGGCGCGAAAGACACCTTCTTCTACAAGCTGGTGGCGCCGTTGATCGAAGTGATGGGCCCGGCGGCCGACGAACTGAAGCGCCAGCAGTCGCTGGTGGAGCAGGTGCTGAAAACCGAAGAAGAGCAGTTTGCCCGTACGCTGGAACGCGGTCTGGCGCTGCTGGACGAAGAGCTGACCAAGCTGCAGGGGGATACCCTGGACGGCGAAACCGCCTTCCGCCTGTACGACACCTTCGGCTTCCCGGTCGATCTGACCGCCGACGTGTGCCGCGAGCGCGGCCTGAAGGTCGACGAAGCCGGCTTCGAGCAGGCGATGGAAGCGCAGCGCCGCCGTGCGCGTGAGTCCAGCGGCTTTGGCGCAGACTACAACAGCATGATCCGCGTGGACGGCAGCAGCCAGTTTAGCGGCTACGATCATGAAGAGCAGCAGGCGACGGTGATCGCGCTGTTCCGCGACGGCCAGCCGGTGGAGCAGATCAACGCCGGCGAAGAGGCGGTGGTGGTGCTGGACGAGACGCCATTCTATGGCGAATCCGGCGGCCAGGTGGGCGATAAGGGCGTGCTGAAAGCCGCCGGCGCTGACTTTGTGGTGAGCGACACCCAGAAATACGGCCAGGCTATCGGCCACCAGGGCAAGCTGTCGCAGGGCTCGCTGAAGGTGAAAGATCGCGTCGATGCGCAGATCGATACCGCGCGCCGCAACCGCATTCGCCTGAACCACTCGGCGACCCACTTGCTGCACGCCGCGCTGCGCCAGACGCTGGGCGACCACGTGGCGCAAAAAGGCTCGCTGGTTAACGACAAGTATCTGCGTTTCGATTTCTCGCACTTCGAGGCGATGAAGCCGGAACAAATTCGCGCGGTAGAAGACCTGGTGAACCGGCAGGTGCGTCGCAACCTGCCGGTGCAAACCGAGGTAATGGCGCTGGATGACGCCAAAGAGAAAGGCGCAATGGCGTTGTTCGGCGAGAAGTACGACGACAACGTGCGCGTGCTGACCATGGGCGATTTTTCCACCGAGCTGTGCGGCGGCACCCATGCCGGCCGCACCGGGGATATCGGCCTGTTCCGCATCTTGACCGAATCCGGTACGGCGGCGGGCATTCGCCGTATCGAAGCGGTGACCGGTGAAGGCGCCATCGCCACGCTGCATCAGCAAAACGATCTGTTACAGGACGTTGCGCAGCTGGTAAAAGGCGACAGCAGCAACCTGACCGACAAAGTGCGCGCGGTGCTGGATCGCACCCGCGTGCTGGAGAAAGAGCTGCAGCAGCTGAAAGATCAACAGGCGGCGCAGGAAAGCGCGTCCTTGTCCAGCCAGGCTAAAGTGGTTAACGGCGTGAAGCTGTTGGTCAGCCAGCTGGATAACGTTGAGGCGAAAATGCTGCGCACCATGGTAGATGACCTGAAAAATCAGCTGGGTTCGGCCATTATCGTGCTGGCGACCACCGCTGATGATAAGGTTAGCCTGATTGCCGGCGTGACCAAGGATCTGACTGACCGGGTGAAAGCCGGTGAGCTGATCGGCAGCGTAGCGCAGCAGGTGGGCGGCAAGGGCGGTGGGCGCCCTGATATGGCGCAGGCGGGGGGAACGGATGTCAGCGCCCTGCCAGCGGCGTTGAACAGCGTAGAAGCCTGGGTGGCCTCGAAGCTGTGAATATAAATAAATAGCACGCGTAAACGCCATAACTCTTTGTTGATTATGGCGTTTTCATACTGTGCTAACACAATGTAGTTACAATTGCGGGAACAAAGTTTTTCAGGTCGGCTAAACTTATCATTATCTGAGGTGAGACCAAGTCTGCTTACACTTATTGTGGCTTACACGGCTTACGTTTTCACAACATATGATGGATAATGACGGGGAAACTGAGAGACCCGACTCTTTTAATCTTTCAAGGAGCAAAGAATGTTAATTCTGACTCGTCGAGTTGGTGAAACCCTCATGATTGGCGATGAGGTCACGGTCACAGTGCTAGGGGTGAAAGGCAACCAGGTGCGTATTGGTGTGAATGCCCCCAAAGAGGTGTCGGTGCACCGCGAAGAAATCTATCAACGCATTCAGGCAGAGAAGTCTCAACAGACGACTTACTGATTTCGAAGCAGCGTCTCGTTGCTTGGCGAGACGCTACTGCGCTTTTTTGCGCCCATCCCGCCGCTTTCCCGCTTTTCTTCCCATTATTTTTTCCCCTTTGTTTTGCGCTTTGCTTGCGGTACCCCTGCGGTTGCCTGTTGATAAAACACCCTTTTTGCCGTGAAATCGCTCATGTTGGGTGTGAATTGTGCAAACACGCATGAGTTGGGAAAAATTGTTTGACTTACAAGTCGGAGAAAGTAATATGTGCGCCACGCAGTGCCGATGAGCTTATCTAAAGCGAGTTAGGCACAATTCGAAAGAAGCGTATGGTGAGGTGGCCGAGAGGCTGAAGGCGCTCCCCTGCTAAGGGAGTATGCGGTCAAAAGCTGCATCCGGGGTTCGAATCCCCGCCTCACCGCCATTTGCATCCATAGCTCAGCTGGATAGAGTACTCGGCTACGAACCGAGCGGTCGGAGGTTCGAATCCTCCTGGATGCACCATATTTTGCAGTATGGTGGGGTAGCAACAACGTACCATACGGTATCAAAAAAGAATTCCTGTGCATCCATAGCTCAGCTGGATAGAGTACTCGGCTACGAACCGAGCGGTCGGAGGTTCGAATCCTCCTGGATGCACCATTCTTAAAACGCGTTTATCAGCAAGTTTCGGCTTACAGATAAATGCGAGCTGAAAGATAGCTCAAAGGAGGACAACGTTGCTTCGGCAACGGCCCGAAGGGCGAAGCGGTTACGCTGAGTAATCCTCCTGGATGCACCATTCTTTCAAGTGATGTTTCATGGAATGAAACTGTTCGCTGTAACAAATAGACTGCATCCATAGCTCAGCTGGATAGAGTACTCGGCTACGAACCGAGCGGTCGGAGGTTCGAATCCTCCTGGATGCACCATCTAAGAAAAACCCGCTTCGGCGGGTTTTTCGCTTTTCCGACCGCGAGGAGAGCGGTAGGAGGTTCGAGCCGAGCGTAGCGAGACAACGTTGCGTCAGCAACGGCCCGCAGGGAGAGGCGCAGCCGAATCATCCTCCTGGATGCACCATCTAAGAAAAACCCGCTTCGGCGGGTTTTTCGCTTTTCGGTTCCCGCCACCGCCTATTCTTCCCCCGCGAAGCGCAGCACATTCCGCCATTACGCAGTCAGCGACAACCCTGCGGCTTTACGCTAAAGTAGTTTTCTTTCCTCACGATCATGGAGTAACGATGTACGACCGCTATCAGGGTCTTATTTTCGACATGGACGGCACCATCCTGGACACCGAACCCACGCACCGCAAAGCGTGGCATGAGGTGCTGTCTCGTTACGGTATGACGTTTGATGAGGCGGCGATGGTGGCGCTGAGCGGCTCCCCAACCTGGCGCATCGCTCAGGCGATTATCGCCAGCCATGAGGCCGATCTCGATCCCCATCACCTGGCCGCAGAAAAAACGCGCGCGGTGGAGGCGATGCTGCTGGACAGCGTGCGTCCATTGCCGTTGATCGAGGTGGTCAAAGCCTATCACGGCCGCCGCCCAATGGCGGTCGGCACCGGCAGCGAGCACCGCATGGCGGAAACGCTGCTGCGCCATCTGGGCCTGCTTCACTGTTTCGATGCGATCGTCGGCGCCGACGACGTTCAGCGCCATAAGCCTGAACCTGACACCTTCCTGCGCTGCGCTGAATTGATCGGCGTGCCGCCGGAAAAATGCGTGGTGTTTGAAGACGCCGACTTCGGCATTCAGGCGGCGAAAAGCGCCAATATGGCCGTGGTAGACGTTCGTACGCTGTGAGTAGTACGCTAGCCGTACTGTCGTTATTCGGCAGCAGCTTCCTCAGTGCGACGCTGCTGCCGGGAAATTCAGAAGTTGTTTTGGTCGCTTTGCTGGCCAACAGCCGCGTCTCACCGGAAGTGTTGGTGCTGGCCGCGACGTTGGGCAACACTCTCGGCGGATTGACCAATGTCATTATCGGGCGCCTGTTACCGGCGTTGAAACCGCAGCGGGGGCTGGAAACGGCGCTCGGGTGGCTGCAACGCTTTGGCCCGGCTGCGCTGTTGCTCAGCTGGGTACCGGTAGTGGGCGATTTGTTGTGCGTGTTGGCAGGTTGGTTGCGCATGCCATGGGGCTCTGTCGCGCTGTTTCTGTGTATCGGAAAGGCGCTGCGTTACATCGTTTTGGCTATGATAACGGTACAGGGTATCGCCTGGTGGCATTAACCAAGTGAATATAACTCAATATTCTCTCGGGTGCGGATTCAGTATGCTTACGAGTTATTGTTTTTAGAAGCGGGAGGTCAATTTGATCCCGGACGTATCACAGGCGCTTTCTTGGTTGGAAGCCCACCCCCAGGCATTAAAAGGCATCCGTCGCGGCATCGAGCGCGAAACGCTGCGAGTGACCCCAGACGGCACGCTGGCGACAACCGGACATCCGGAAAAATTGGGGGCGGCATTAACGCACCATTGGATCACCACAGACTTTGCCGAAGCGCTGTTAGAGTTCATTACGCCGGTTGACGACAACCTCGATCACCTGCTGACGTTCCTGCGCGATATCCACCGTTATGTGGCGCGCAATTTGGGTGATGAGCGCATGTGGCCGCTCAGCATGCCGTGTTTTATCGAGGCCGAGCAGGACATCGAGCTGGCACAGTTCGGCGCGTCGAATATCGGCCGCATGAAAACGCTGTATCGCGAAGGCTTGAAGAACCGCTATGGCGCGCTGATGCAGACCATTTCCGGCGTGCATTACAACTTCTCGCTGCCGCTGGAATTCTGGCAGGCGTGGGCGGGCGTGAAAGACGCTGAGAGCGGCAAAGAACAGATCTCCGCGGGCTATTTCCGCCTGATCCGCAACTATTACCGCTTTGGCTGGGTGATCCCCTATCTGTTCGGCGCTTCGCCGGCGATCTGTTCTTCGTTCCTGAAAGGGCGCGAGACCGATTTGCCGTTCGAACGCACCGAGCAGGGCATGTGTTACCTGCCGTACGCCACCTCGCTGCGCCTGAGCGATCTCGGCTATACCAACAAGTCGCAGAGCAACCTGGGCATCACCTTCAACGATCTGCACAGCTATGTGGCGGGTCTGAAGCGGGCGATAGTGACGCCTTCCGAAGAGTTCGCCAGGCTGGGCGTGAAGGATGGCGATCGTTACCTGCAGCTGAACAGCAACGTGCTGCAGATTGAAAACGAGCTGTATGCGCCGATCCGGCCGAAGCGCGTGACCGAAAGCGGCGAGACGCCGTCAGATGCGCTGCTGCGCGGCGGCATCGAGTATATCGAAGTTCGCTCGCTGGACATCAACCCATTCTCGCCAATCGGCGTGGATGCGGTGCAGGCGCGCTTCCTGGACCTGTTCCTGGTGTGGTGCGTGTTGGCGGATGCGCCGGAGATGAACAGCGATGAACTGCTGTGCACGCGGAAAAACTGGAATCGGGTGATCCTGGAAGGACGCAAACCGGGCCAGACCATCGGCATCGGCTGCGACGACAGCCGCGAGCCGCTGGAGAAAGTGGGCAAGGCGCTGTTTGACGACCTGCGCCGCGTGGCGGAAGTGTTGGATGGCGAGGCGGGCAACCGTCAATACCAGCAGGTTTGCGATGAGCTGGTCGCCGCGTTTGACGATCCGGAGCTGACCTTCTCGGCGCGCATTCTGCGGGCAATGAAGGAAGAGGGCACCGGCAGAGTCGGCCTGGCGTTGGCGGAGCAGTATCGCAAGATGCTGATCGAAGAGCCGCTGGAAATTCTGGATGAAGCCGCGTTGGCCAAGGAGCAGGAAGCCTCATGGCAGCGCCAGCGCAACATAGAAGCGGCGGATACGCTAAGCTTTGAAGAGTTCCTGAAACAAAACGGCGGGAGCTGAATAAAGAAAAGGCCACATCAATGTGGCCAAATATGCATCTCTGATGACAGGGATGATGATAACAAATGCGCGTCTTTCACATACTCAGACTCGCTGGGTTGGAAAAGGTTTCCTGGTTAGATAAAAAAGTTTCGAAATAAATACCCTTTTACGAGGAGGTAACGAAATGCCACTGCTGGATAGCTTTACCGTAGACCATACCCGCATGGCAGCCCCGGCTGTCCGCGTCGCGAAAACCATGAAAACTCCTCATGGCGATACCATCACCGTGTTCGATCTGCGCTTCTGCCGGCCGAACCTGGAAGTGATGCCTGAGCGCGGCATTCATACGCTGGAACACCTGTTTGCCGGCTTTATGCGTGACCACCTGAATGGTCAGGGCGTTGAGATTATCGATATCTCCCCGATGGGCTGCCGCACCGGCTTCTATATGAGCCTGATCGGCGTGCCGGAAGAGCAGCGCGTGGCCGATGCCTGGAAAGCGGCGATGGGCGACGTATTGAAGGTGACCGACCAGCGCAAAATTCCTGAGCTGAATGAATTCCAGTGCGGCACTTACCATATGCACTCGCTGGAAGAGGCGCAGGAAATCGCCAAGCACATCCTCGATCACGACGTGGTGGTGAACCACAACGAAGAGCTGGCGCTGCCGAAAGAAAAACTGCAGGAACTGCACATCTAGTCCGGCGCCGTAACGCAGCGATAAAAAAAGACGCGAACATCGCGTCTTTTTTCTTTCCGGCTGCCGGTCAGTGGCTTTCTACGCTGGACTGCAGCGACTTGATCGGCGTCACCCGCACCTGTTTGATCATATTGTCCTGCACGTCGAGGATCTCCACCTCGTAATGGCCGACGCGCACCCGGGTGCCGACCTGCGGGATCTCCTCCAGCTCCTCCAGCAACATGCCGTTGATGGTGCGCGCCTCGATGGCCGGCAGGGTCCAGTTGAACGCCTTGTTCAGTTCGCGCACGTTGGCGGTGCCGTCGATCAACACCGAACCGTCGCTCTGCGGGTTGACCTCTTCCGCCAGCGTCGGTGACATCGAGGTGGTGAAGTCGCCGACGATCTCTTCGAGGATGTCTTCCACCGTCACCAGCCCCTGAATATCGCCGTACTCGTCGACCACGATGCCGACCTTCTCCTTGTTGCGCTGGAACTTCACCAGCTGCACGTTGAGCGGCGTACCTTCCGGCACGAAATAGATTTCGTCGGCGGCGCGCAGCAGGTTCTCTTTGTTGAACTCTTTTTTCTCGGTCATCAGGCGGTAGGCCTCGCGCACCCGCAGCATGCCGATGGCGTCGTCCAGCGAGCTGCGGTACAGCACGATGCGGCCATGCGGCGAGTGGGTGAGCTGGCGCATGATCGATTTCCAGTCGTCGTTGACGTCGATGCCGACGATCTCGTTGCGCGGCACCATGATGTCGTCGACCGTCACCTTCTCCAGATCCAGCACCGAAATCAGCATGTCCTGATTGCGGCGTGAAATCTGCGACTGCGATTCCTTCACGATGGTGCGCAGCTCATCCTTGCTGACGGCGTCGCTGATGCGCACGTTGGTGCGGATGCCAAACAGCCGCAGCACCAGGCTGGTGATGCCGTTCAGCAGCCAGACCAGCGGGAACATCACCTTTTGCAGCGGCGCCAGCAGCATACTGCTCGGGAAGGCGATGCGTTCGGGGTACAGCGCGGCGAAGGTTTTAGGCAGCACCTCGGCGAACAGCAGCACGGCGAAGGTCAGCACGCCGGTGGCGATCGCCACGCCGAGATCGCCATATAGCCGCATGCCGACGATGGTCGCCAGCGCGGAAGCGAGAATATTCACCAGGTTGTTGCCGATCAGCACCAGGCCGATCAGGCGGTCCGGCTTCTGCAGCAGCTTTTCCACCCGGCGGGCAGAGCGGTTGCCCTGCTTGGACAAGTGGCGCAGCCGATAACGGTTGAGCGTCATCATGCCGGTTTCGGAGGCAGAGAAGTATGCGGAAACCACAATCATCACCACCAGGATAACGATCAGGGTCCCTGTCGACACGTGCTCCAACGCGGTATTCCTTATATGAGGGAAAAGATAGCCTGAGGCGGCTTAGCGCACCATCACCTGCTGAATCAGACGGCTGCCGAAGTAGGCGAGCGTCAGCAGGAAGGCACCCACCAAGCTGAACCAGACAACGCGGCGACCGCGCCAGCCTTCATGATAATGGCCCCACAGCAACACGATATACACGAACCACGCCATGATCGACAGCACGGCTTTGTGCACGTTCTCTTTGCTGAACAGGTTATCCATATACAGCAGACCGGTGCACAGGGTGAGCGTCAGCAGCACCACGCCGATCTGGGTGATGTGAAACATTTTGCGCTCGATGCTCATCAGCGGCGGCATATCGGCGCTGAAGGTGAGCCTTTTGTTTTTCAACAGGTAATCCAGCCAGGCCAGCTGCAGCGCATACAGCGCGGCGATAATCAGCGTGGCGTAGGAGAACAGCGCCAGGCCGATATGCACCATCAGCTCCGGGCTGGCCTCCAGGTGGGTGATGAACTCACCGGGCATGAAGCTGGCGAACGCCAGGTTGATCATCGCGAAGCTGTAGACGATCGGCAGCAGGAACCAGCCGCGATCGCGGGAAGCGACGAAGGTCATTACCGAGCAGATAATCAGGCTGACGATCGAGCCGATATTCAGCAGGCTGAGGTTCTGCCCGGCGCTGACGTCAAAGATGCGCTGCTGCAGCGCGATGGCGTGGCAGATCAGCGCCACCACCGCCGAGACGAGGGCAAGCCGACGGTATGCGCTGTTCTTCCGCAACAAGCTGGGAATGATCAGTCCAAGGCTGAGCAGGTAGGCCATCAAAGCGACAATGGAGAAAACTGGCATAGCGTTTAATTTTGCTTCGGCGTGGTTAATTGGATGGTCAGTATAGCGTTGTGCGCGCCCCACTCCAACCGATCTCCAACGCTGAGGCAGAGATCCGCGCCGCTTCGTGTTATAATCGCCGCAATTGTGTCGCCAGTGCGGCCTGTCATTACACGTTGAGCATGAGACGATGTTTGAAAATTTAACCGATCGATTGTCGCGCACCCTGCGCAATATCAGCGGCCGTGGGCGGCTGACCGAAGAGAATATCAAGGAAACCCTGCGTGAAGTGCGCATGGCGTTGCTGGAAGCGGACGTTGCGCTGCCGGTGGTTCGCGACTTCATCAACCGCGTCAAAGAAAGCGCGGTTGGCCATGAAGTCAACAAGAGCCTGACGCCGGGGCAGGAATTCGTCAAAATCGTCAAGAGCGAGCTGATTGCCGCGATGGGCGAAGTGAACACCGAGCTGAACCTGGCGGCCCAGCCGCCGGCGGTGGTGCTGATGGCGGGCCTGCAGGGCGCCGGTAAAACCACCAGCGTGGCGAAGCTCGGCAAGTTCCTGAAAGAAAAACAGAAGAAAAAAGTGTTGGTGGTGTCGGCGGACGTTTACCGCCCGGCGGCGATCCGCCAGCTGGAGACGCTGGCGGAAGGCGTCGGCATCGATTTCTTCCCGTCTGACGTCAAAGAAAAGCCGATCGACATCGTCAACCGCGCGCTGCAGCAGGCCAGGCTGAAGTTCTACGACGTGCTGATCGTCGATACCGCCGGCCGCCTGCACGTTGACGAAGCGATGATGGACGAGATCAAGCAGGTGCACGCGGCGATCAAGCCGGTGGAAACCCTGTTTGTGGTCGACGCCATGACCGGCCAGGACGCCGCCAATACCGCAAAAGCCTTTAACGAAGCGCTGCCGCTGACCGGCGTGGTGCTGACCAAGGTCGACGGCGACGCGCGCGGCGGCGCCGCGCTGTCCATCCGCCACATCACCGGCAAGCCGATCAAGTTCCTCGGCGTGGGCGAGAAGACCGACGCGCTGGAGCCGTTCCACCCGGACCGCGTGGCATCGCGCATCCTGGGCATGGGCGACGTGCTGTCGCTGATTGAAGATATCGAAAGCAAAGTCGACCGCGAGCAGGCGGAGAAACTGGCCAACAAGCTGAAGAAGGGCGACGGTTTCGACCTGACCGACTTCCTCGAGCAGCTGAAGCAGATGCGCAACATGGGCGGCATGGCCAGCATGTTGAGCAAGCTGCCCGGCGCGGGCCAACTGCCTGACAACGTGAAGTCGCAGATGGACGATAAGGTACTGGTGCGCATGGAGGCCATCATCAACTCGATGACGCTGAAAGAGCGCGCCAAGCCGGAAATCATCAAGGGGTCGCGCAAGCGCCGCATCGCGATGGGTTCCGGCATGCAGGTGCAGGACGTCAACCGCTTGCTGAAGCAGTTTGACGAAATGCAACGCATGATGAAGAAGATGAAAAAAGGCGGTATGGCGAAGATGATGCGCGGCATGAAGGGTATGATGCCGCCGGGCTTCCCGGGCCGCTGACAGGCGCACGCACCCTGAGTGCGAGCGCGTTCAGCATTTGCCGTTCGCGGTGAAAACCGCCCGAAATTTGACTGGCTGCAAAAGTTGTCCGTCGCGATCTACGCTTTAGATTGCTTTTTGCGCCAAAATGAGTAAAATTTTCGGGCTTTTTATATTGCAACCGGGCCCCGTCCCTCAATGGGGCCCGGCTGTTTTATTAACTAAAGAGGATGTTATGGTAACAATTCGTTTGGCACGTGGCGGCGCTAAAAAGCGTCCGTTCTATCAAGTAGTAGTGACCGACAGCCGCAACGCTCGTGATGGTCGTTTCATCGAGCGCGTAGGCTTCTTCAACCCGATCGCATCTGGTCAGGCTGAAGCACTGCGTCTGGACCTGGACCGCATCGAACATTGGGTCGGTCTGGGTGCAACCGTTTCTGATCGCGTTCACGCGCTGATCAAAGACGCCAAGAAAGCAGCTTAATCTGTCGCGGTGGTGGCAATGAGCAAGCAACTCAAACCGGTAGCACCTAAGCAGCCGATCGTACTCGGTAAAATGGGGTCTACTTACGGCATTCGTGGTTGGCTCAGAGTGTTTTCATCCACCGAGAACGCCGAAAGCATTTTTGACTATCAGCCCTGGTTTATCCAGCAGGCGGGTCAGTGGCAGCTTGTCGAGTTGGAAGACTGGAAGCGCCACAGTCAGGATCTGATCATCAAGGTCAAAGGCATTGACGATCGGGACGCGGCGAATCTGCTGACTAATCGCGAGATTATGGTGGATTCTGAGCAACTTCCTCCGCTGGAGGGTGATGATTACTACTGGAAAGACCTGATGGGCTGCCAGGTAGTCACCACCACCGGCTACGAACTGGGTAAAGTCGTCGATATGATGGAAACCGGTTCGAACGATGTGATGGTTGTGAAAGCGAACCTGAAAGATGCGTTCGGCATGAAGGAGCGGTTGATTCCGTTTCTTCATGGGCAGGTTATCAAGAAAGTCGATCTCGCTGCTCGAGTTATCGAAGCAGATTGGGATCCTGGTTTTTGATCTCCGGATCAGACGGTCGAAGCAAGTGGAATAACAGTATGGGGATTGGCTTGTGTTCATTGGTATTGTAAGCCTGTTTCCCGAGATGTTCCGCGCAATCACCGATTACGGAGTGACGGGCCGGGCAGTAAAAAATGGCCTGCTGAGCGTGCAGTGTTGGAGTCCGCGTGACTTCACCTACGACCGGCATCGTACCGTGGACGATCGCCCATACGGCGGCGGCCCGGGAATGCTGATGATGGTGCAACCCTTGCGGGAAGCCATTCATGCAGCGAAAGCAGCGGCAGGCGAGGGAGCAAAGGTGATTTATCTGTCACCTCAGGGGCGCAAGCTGGATCAAACCGGCGTGTGCGAACTGGCGACCCATCAGAAGATGATTCTGGTGTGCGGTCGCTACGAAGGGATAGACGAGCGCGTGATCCAAACCGAAATTGACGAAGAATGGTCAATCGGCGATTACGTTCTCAGCGGCGGGGAACTGCCGGCGATGACCCTGATTGATTCAGTCGCCCGATTCATACCGGGTGTGCTGGGCCATCAGGCCTCAGCGGAAGAAGATTCTTTCGCCGACGGATTGCTGGACTGCCCGCACTATACCCGCCCCGAGGTGTTGGAAGGGATGGAGGTTCCGCCGGTTCTGCTGTCGGGCAACCATGCCGAGATACGTCGCTGGCGCTTAAAGCAGTCGCTGGGCCGTACCTGGCTTAGAAGACCTGAACTTCTAGAAAGCCTAGCTCTGACTGACGAGCAAGCGGTGTTGCTGGCTGAGTTCCAACGGGAACATCAGGCCAGGCAACAGGACTATGAAGGGAACGTCTGACATCAGACGAGACCGATATAATCAGTTTACCTAGGGTAAGAGACATATTATGAGCAACATTATTAAGCAACTCGAACAAGAGCAGATGAAGCAAGACGTACCTGCATTCCGTCCAGGTGATTCCCTGGAAGTTAAGGTATGGGTCGTTGAAGGCAGCAAAAAACGTCTGCAGGCATTCGAGGGCGTGGTTATCGCTATCCGTAACCGCGGTCTGCACTCTGCATTCACTGTTCGTAAGATTTCCAACGGCGAAGGTGTTGAGCGCGTATTCCAGACTCACTCCCCAGTAATCGACAGCATTACTGTTAAACGTCGTGGTGCCGTTCGTAAAGCCAAACTGTACTACCTGCGTGAGCGTACTGGTAAGGCTGCTCGTATCAAAGAGCGCCTGAACCGCGTAGGCTAACGCTGCATCCAAAAGTTAATAGCTATGAAGGGGTTGGCATTACGCCAACCCCTTTTTTTATGCACTGAAACCCAGAGGGCCATCTGGCGATGGGCATAAAAAAGCCCGCTGGCGCAGGCTCTTTTCGCTTACAGCGCCGCGGCGCGCTGCTTGCTTTTCTCCGGGTGCGGCTGCGCCGGAATGATGTCCCCCGGTTTGACTATCACCCGCGCGACGGACTCGTGCGTGGCGAAAGTGCAGCTGCAGTTAATGTTCTGGCATTGATGATAGCGTTCCTTGGTCGATTCGCTCAGGTAGCGGCTGGAGCGAGTATGGGCCACGTTACCGCAGAGTGGACAGTGCATCATAAAAACCCCCTTGAACAAAGTAAGTGAAAGTTGGCTTGGCATGGGCCGAAGTGAAACGCTGCGTTCATCGTCATGTGGCCTCGATGCCTTTCAGGCACAGTGCGCGTTCCGTTGCACGTCGTCGCTCCAGTCCCTTGTTGGTCTTGCCCTTGACATAAACCCAGCGTGGCAACTGGTCGCAGGCTTGCCGCCATTGATGTTGCCGAAGAAAGTAAACCAGCGTAGAGCCGCAGGCGGCTTTGACGCCGACGTTGAAGGCAAAGGCGATAATCGCATCATAGGTCTCCTGCGGGAGATCCGGCGGCAGGCAGGCGGCCATACCGCGCTCGGTGCGCCGAACGTCAGCCACTAAGTCCGCCGCGGCTCGATGTTCATTGATGATGGCACCCGGCACCACGCCGGCGGTATGGCTTATGCCCTGAGTCCATATGCCGGCGCTGCACTGATAGGGCGAAAGCTGGCATCCTTCCAGATCGGCGATCAGCCTGAGGCCGGCCTCTGAGGTTTTCAGCTCTGCGGCCTGCGGCAGCAGCATGGCTATCGCCAGCACGGCGGCGATGCTGCAGCGTTTAGCGATTGCACTCATCGTAGATCCTCCCCCGTGATGCCGCGTCGCGCTCGATGGCCTTCAATACCTGCAGGCTTTTGCGCCGGTAATACCAGTTCACCAGGAAGGTGCCGATACCTACCGCTGCGCCTACCAGAAAGGCGATATCCTGGGGTGAAAGCTTGCCCAGCCAGGCGAGAAACAACGCCATGGCATAGGTGATAAATGAGGTGATCTTCTCCATGGCTTATCCTCGCTCTTCTCTGCCCTGCGCCGGATCCTGGCGCGCGGCATCGATAAGGTACGGAGCTGCAGGTCCTGTGATATTTGAATTTTTCATGCTCCGATCCCGTGCAATAATTACTGTATATACATACAGTATTAAGCTATTTGCTAAAGTCGTCAATAGCGCGATGAATATTTTTAGCAAATTGTACAATTGGTCGACTGGGGCATAAAAAAAGCCCATCTATGATGGGCTTACAGAAAAGGCGAGGAAGGGGGCCTACAGGTCGTAGACCAGCGTTACCGAGGTGGTGGTATCGGTGTTCTTTGGCGCCGAGGCCGGCGGTTTGCTGTTGTAGGTCACGGTGTAGGCCACGCGCAGCGAGAATTTATCGTTAATCGCCACGTTCAGGGCGCTTTCCGAGTTCAGCGTGGTTTCTTCGTTCGCCAGCGCGGAGACGCCCTGGATAAACTTGGTGTTGTCGGTCAGCTGATAGGAATAGTTGGCCGCGCCGTAGGCCAGCGCTTTGGTGGCGCGGCCGCCGCCATGGTATTCGTCATGACGCACGCCGGGACCCAATTCCACCCGCAGATCGCTGAGCGGCCCGTTGAGGATCTGGCGACCGTAACCGCCGGTCAGCGTGGAGCGTGAATCGTAACCGTTGAAGCGATCGCTCAGCCAGCTGGCCTGGCCAAACAGATAGTTGCGGTCGGTCAGGTTGTAGCGGGTACGGCCGCCGGCCTGGTATTTTTCGGATGAGCGCACGTTGGAGGAGGTGGTGTTGTTGGCCGCCCCCCACAGGCTGTACGCCGCGTCGCTGTTGAACCAGGTCATGTTGGTGTTGGCCAGCAAGGTAGAGCTTTGCGAGTTGCCGGACTGGGCGTTGTAACCCGCTTGAACGTTGCCTTCAAACGGCTTCTTGGCGGTGGCCGGATCGTCCATCGCGGTGAAAAGCGTATTGTCGGCAAAGGCTGAAACACTGGTGATGGTCGTTAAGCAGCAAATATACAGCGGAATAGCGCGACGAGCGCGTAAAGAGAGCATTTTGGATCCAGTTGTTAGGGGTGGTTATAGGTGATGACGGTCACATTATATCGATTCGCCTCTGGGACAAAAATAGCCTCCATTAGCTTAAGTTTTTAATTTCATCACCTTACTTATTCACTTTTCTTCTACTTAATTAATCGCTTCCCGCGGCATATCATGCTGAGTGCCCTGAGTGTTATTCCGGACATTGCGGCCGGCTGGCATTCTCTGTGGGGAGGGCGGCGATGTAAAATTTATTGTACAATTTAGTTTACGGAGTTGAGTGCGATTACCCGCAAGGATCAAAACGGCAAGGAGAGGGTGTCTTGGGCGGAGGTAAGGGTTTATTTTGTTTAATATCAATAAATTGATTTAATTTCTCCTCTGCATGAAACGAGGTTTTAGCCTGCGCAATCAAGAGGGTAATTTTTTATTTACGCATATCGGATTGAAAACTTTACATCGCATGGTAAGGTAGAGTCCTGAAACGCTCAATGTTCCATTTCAACGCATAACGGCAAACGACAGGAATAGCATCATGCAAAAAGACGCGCTCAATAACGTACACATCAGTGCCGAACAGGTTTTAATCACGCCGGAAGAGCTGAAGAACCAGTTCCCGCTCAGCGCCGACGATGAAAATGAAATCGCCTCCGCGCGCAAAACCATCGCCGATATTCTGCAGGGGCGCGATCACCGCCTGCTGGTGGTGTGCGGGCCCTGTTCCATCCACGATCCGGATGCGGCGCTGGATTACGCCCGTCATTTGAAAACCCTGGCGGCTGAATTGAGCGATCGGCTGTATATCGTTATGCGCGTCTATTTTGAAAAACCCAGAACCACTGTCGGCTGGAAAGGCTTGATCAACGATCCTTACATGGATGGTTCGTTTGACGTTGAGGCCGGTTTGCACATCGCGCGTCGCCTGCTGCTGGACCTGGTGGGCATGGGCCTGCCGTTGGCGACCGAAGCCCTGGATCCCAACAGCCCGCAATACCTCGGCGATCTGTTCAGCTGGTCGGCCATTGGCGCGCGCACCACTGAATCGCAGACGCACCGCGAGATGGCCTCGGGCCTGTCGATGCCAGTCGGTTTCAAAAACGGCACCGACGGCAGTCTGGGCACCGCCATCAACGCCATGCGCGCCGCCGCCATGCCGCACCGTTTCGTCGGTATCAACCAGGCGGGGCAGGTGTGCCTGTTGCAGACCCAGGGCAACCCGGACGGCCACGTGATCCTGCGCGGCGGCAAGACGCCAAACTACAGCGCTGAACACGTTGCGGCCTGCGAAAAACAGATGCTGGATGCGGGACTCCATCCGTCCTTGATGATAGATTGCAGCCATGGCAACTCGAATAAAGATTATCGCCGTCAGCCGGCGGTTGCCGAGTCCGTGGTTGAGCAGATCAAAGCGGGCAACCGTTCGATCACCGGCATCATGCTGGAAAGCCACCTGCATGAAGGCAACCAGTCTTCCGAGCAGCCGCGTGCGGACATGCGTTACGGCGTTTCCGTTACCGACGCCTGCATCAACTGGGAGAGCACGGAGACCCTGCTGCGCCATATGCATCAGGAACTCGGCGCTGCGCTGACGGCCCGCACTGGAGAGTAGTGAGTTATGGTGGCTGAACTGACCGCGTTGCGCGATCAAATCGACGAGGTAGACAAGGCGCTGCTGGATCTGCTGGCGAAACGCCTGCATCTGGTGGCGGAAGTGGGTGAGGTGAAAAGCCGCCACGGACTGCCGGTTTATGTGCCGGAACGCGAGGCGGCGATGCTGGCCTCACGCCGTAAAGAGGCGGAAAACCTTGGCGTGCCGCCGGATCTGATCGAAGACGTGTTGCGCCGCGTGATGCGCGAGTCTTACGTCAGTGAGAACGACAAAGGCTTTAAAACCCTGAATCCTGAACTGCGCCCCATCGTCATTATCGGCGGCGACGGGCAAATGGGGCGGTTGTTCAACCGCCTGCTGACGCTGTCGGGCTATCAGGTCAGGGTATTGGATCGGGAAGACTGGCCGCAGGCGGAACGCTTGCTGGCGGATGCCGGCATGGTGATCGTCAGCGTGCCGATCCACGTGACCGAGCAGGTGATTAGCCGCCTGCCGCCGCTGCCGGACGACTGTATCCTGGTCGATCTGGCGTCGGTAAAAAACCGCCCGCTGAATGCGATGTTGGCGGCGCACGGCGGCCCGGTGGTCGGTTTGCACCCGATGTTCGGCCCGGACGTGGGCAGCGTGGCCAAGCAGGTGGTGGTCTATTGCGATGGGCGCCAGCCGGAAGCCTATCAGTGGCTGCTGGAGCAGCTGCAGGTTTGGGGCGCGCGCCTGCACCGCATCAGCGCGGTGGAGCACGACCAGAATATGGCCTTTATTCAGGCGCTGCGCCATTTCGCGACCTTTGCCTACGGCCTGCATCTGGCGGAGGAGAACGTTCAGCTGGAACAGCTGCTGGCGCTGTCTTCACCTATCTATCGACTGGAGCTGGCGATGGTCGGCCGGCTGTTTGCGCAGGATCCGCAGCTGTACGCCGACATCATCATGTCTTCCGAAGAAAATATCGCGCTGATCAAACGCTACTACCAGCGTTTCGGCGAAGCGATACAGCTGCTGGAGCACGGCGATAAACAGGCGTTTATCGAGAGCTTCCAGAAAGTGGAGCACTGGTTCGGCGACTACGCCCAGCGCTTCCTGGTGGAGAGCCGCACGCTGTTGCGGCAGGCCAACGACAGCCGGCAGTAAGACAACAGGGTTCGGCATGCCGAACCCTTATTCATGGCATTCAGGACGGGTTGACCGGTACCACGGTGTCGCTCGGGTAGCAGCCCAGCACCTTCAGCGAACGGGTGATCGGCGCCAAGTCCCGCAGCGCTTTTTGCATCGACTCAGAACGCAGGTTGGCCTGCACATCGATATAAAACATCTCTTCCCACGGATTGCCGTTGATTGGGCGCGACTCCAGCTTGGTCATGATGATGCCGTTGTCGCGCAGCACCAGCAGCGCTTCGACCAATGCGCCAGACTGCTGGCCGGTGGCCATGATCAGCGTGGTTTTGGCCGGGACCTGTTCGGAAACCTCAATCGCCTTGCGCGCCAGCACGATAAAGCGGGTGATGTTCTGTTGCTGATTGGCCAGGTTATGCTCCAGCACCTGCAGGCCGTACAGCGCGCCGCCGGCTTCGCTGCCCAGGGCCGCCACCTTCGGTGAATTCAGCTTGGCGATTTTCTCCATCGCGTCGGCGGTACTTTCGGTGTAGACGATTTTCCAATGCGGGAAACGGTTGATGAACTGACTGCATTGCTGGAAGGGTTGCGGGTGGCTGTAAACGGTTTCGATCTGCTCCAGGGTGCTGTCGCCGGCCACCAGTACGCAGTGGTCGATAGGGTTGGTCAGTTCGCCGACGATCGACAGGCTGGTGTGCTGCAGCAAATCGTAGACGTCGTTAATCGACCCCGAACTGGTGTTTTCGATCGGCAGGATAGCGTAATCCGCCTGGCCGGTTTCCACCTGGGCGAAGATATCCTGAAACTTCTGGCAGCCGCACTCAATCAGCTGATCGAAGTGGCGAGCGGCGTATTGGCGCGCCGCCAGGTGCGAATAGGAGCCTTTTGGCCCGAGGAAGGCGATGCGGGCCGAGTGTTGGCTGACGGGGTTTAACTGATGCTGCAACAACGCCTGTTGGGTCAGCACCGAGTCTTCGATGATCAGCTGGAACAGGCGGGTGACGTAGAAGCCGTCGAGATCGTAGGGTTTGGCGGCGGCGATCAGCGCATCCAGCAGGTCGCGTTCGCGCTCTTTATCGCGGATCGGCCGGTGAGAGTGCAGCTTGGTCTTGCCCACTTCCACCGCCAGCTCACGGCGCTCCGCCAGCAGGGCCAGCAGCTTCAGGTCCAGGGCGCTGATGCGCTCGCGCAGCACCAGTAACGGGTTGTCAGTCATAATCAGCTTCCGCCTTCTGTTCTTATACGTTGTAAAATAGCCATAAAAAAAGCCCCCTGTTTCCAGGAGGCTTTGCTGTTCGTCTTCGCATTCTTTATCACACGACGAAACGCCTCCCAATCAGGGGAAGGTAAAAAAGAATGCGAAGAAGAACGGTGTGCGTGTCATGTTTCATCCAGAGTCGGTGCGAACAGGTTTTAAAGTAACCGCTGGCCTTTGGCTCGTCAACAGAAAACCAGACAAAAAACGCGCCCTCAGGCGCGTTTGATGCGAAACAGCCGTTAAACGGTTATTCCTCTTCCGGCTCCACTTCCGGAACGATGTCTTTCACGCTGGCGGCGGCGCGGCGCGCTTCGCCCTTGTGCTGCACCTTGTTCAACTGACGCTCCAGCTTGGCGATCAGTTCGTTAACGGCGGTATACATGTCGTCATGTTTGGCGCTGGCGACCAGCGGGCCGTTAGGTGTGGTGATGGTGGCGTCGGCCACAAACCCTTTAGGTTCTTTGGATAAAACGATATGCGGGTTGATTAGCTGAGCCTGCCATTTATCCAGTTTGGTGAGACGGTCTTCGACGTGACTACGGATTGCGGGAGTGATATCCATTTGTTTGCTGGTAATGTTCAATGTCATATAACTTACCTCTCTGTCTTTCCGTCTTGGTGAATCCAGCATACCCCGCTTTTTGCTTAAATGCGTGATGAAAATCACGTTTTTTTGTCACTTTTTGCAAAGTTAGTTCAATCTGTGATTCAGCATCTGAATCGGTCATCTAGGGCTTGAGTCTTGTCGCCGGATGGCGCATTATCGATAGGATGACCGGCGTTGCAGTGTTGCTAACAACGTGTTTTTGCTTATGTATTTGTCCAGTGCAACGCAGCGTCATCGCCAATGAAAACGGCAGCCTCGGCTGCCGTTTGGTTTTCCTGCCGTTGCCAGCCAGATTACTGCGGGTTGGCGGCGATCACTTTGGCCACTTTATCGGCCTGACCGCTCAACTGCAGCTGCTTGTAGGCGTTTTCCATCAGCGGCAGCGCGTCGCGCGTCGCCTTGGTATCCGGATATTCGCGCAACATCTGTTCGGCGCGATTAACGACCGCGACGTAAGCACCGCGTTTAGTGTAGTATTCCACCACCGAAAGCTCATACTTGGCCAGGCGGTCTTTCAGATACACCAGACGCTTGTTGGCGTCGGTTACGTACTGGCTGTTCGGATACTGCTGAATCAGCTGGCTGAAGTCGCGGAACGCAGCGCGGGCGTGCTGTGGATCGCGGTCTGAACGGTCGACCCCGAAGAAGCCCTGCAACGCACTGTCATCCAGCGCCATATCGGTCAGCCCACGCATGTACATCACGTAATCGATGTTCGGGTGCGTCGGGTTCAGACGCATGAAGCGATCGATAGAGGCCTGAGCCAGCGGTAAATCGGCAGATTTATAGTAGGCGTAAATCAGGTCCAGCTGGACCTGCTGAGAGTACGGCCCGAAAGGATAGCGGTTATCTAACGCTTCGAGTTGCGTAATCGCGCCCTTAAAGTTACCGTCCTGCAGTTTTTGCTGGGCAGTAGCATAGATTTCCGAAGGTGGGTTGTCGGGAACCGCATCCTTGGATGTGGAGCAACCTGCCAGCGCCAGGCTCAACGTGGCTGCCGCCACCAGATATTTCATACGCGTCATGACGTTTTGATTATCCTCAGGGTGTTATTCCGGGAGACTGTCCGTTAAGCTCCCGACAAAGACCAGGTACAATAGCACATTATATTAAACGGCATCGCCGTGAAAACCCAACGTTAACGAAGAAGCTGCATATGGCACAACAAGTACAACTCACCGCAACGGTGGCCGAATCTCAACTCGGACAACGTTTAGATCAGGCTTTGGCCGAATTGTTCCCTGATTATTCACGATCTCGCATAAAAGAGTGGATCCTGGACGATCGGGTGCAGGTCAATGGCAAAACGACAAACAAGCCGAAAGAGAAGGTGCTGGGGGGAGAGACGGTCGCCATTGATGCACAGATAGAAGAAGACGCCCGTTGGGAACCGCAAGACATTGAGCTGAATATCGTCTACGAAGACAGCGACATTCTGGTGATCAACAAGCCGCGCGGCCTGGTGGTTCACCCTGGCGCCGGCAACCCGGACGGCACGGTGCTGAACGCGCTGCTGCACCACTACCCGGAAATCGCCGATGTGCCGCGCGCCGGCATCGTGCACCGTCTGGACAAAGACACCACCGGTCTGATGGTGGTGGCGAAAACCGTACCGGCGCAAACCCGGCTGGTGGAAGCGCTGCAGGCGCGTGAAATCACGCGCGAATACGAAGCGGTGGCGATTGGCACCATGACCGCCGGCGGTACCGTCGACGAGCCTATTTCGCGCCATTCCACCAAGCGTACCCACATGGCGGTTCACCCGATGGGCAAACCGGCGGTGACTCACTACCGCATCATGGAACACTTCCGCGCCCATACCCGCCTGCGCCTGCGTTTGGAAACCGGCCGTACGCACCAGATCCGCGTGCATATGTCTTATATCAGCCATCCGCTGGTGGGCGACCCGCTGTACGGCGGCCGTCCGCGTCCGCCAAAAGGCGCCTCGGAAGCCTTTATCAACACGCTGCGCGGCTTCGACCGCCAGGCGCTGCACGCCACCATGCTGCGTTTATACCATCCGATCAGCGGCATCCAGATGGAGTGGCATGCGCCGCTGCCGCAGGATATGGTCGATCTGATCAACGCGCTGAAGGTCGATACCGAAGAGTTCAAAGATCAGATGGATTGGTAATGACGTCGCTCATTCTGCCCGACTGGCCGTTGCCTGCGGGCGTTAACGCCTGCAGCACCACCCGCGGCGGCGGCGTTAGCCTGCCGCCTTACGATTCGCTCAACCTCGGCACCCACGTGGGGGACGAGGCGCAGGCGGTGGCGCGCAACCGCGAGCGGCTGGTGGCCGGCGCAGGCCTGCCGCAGATGCCGGTCTGGCTGGAGCAGGTGCATGGCACCCGTGTACTGCGGCTGGAGGGGCAAACGCCCGTCGACCTGCGGGCGGACGCGGTATACAGCAATGTGCCGGGGCAGGTGTGCGCCGTGATGACGGCGGATTGTTTGCCGGTGCTGTTCTGTTCCGAAAACGGCGATGAGGTGGCTGCCGCGCACGCCGGTTGGCGTGGGCTGTGCCATGGCGTGCTGGAGCAAACTCTGGCGGCGTTCGCCGCTGAGCCCGGCAGTATCAGCGCCTGGCTGGGCCCGGCGATCGGTCCCCGGCAGTTTGAGGTCGGGCCGGAAGTGCGCGCCGCCTTTATCGAGGCGGACACCGCCGCCGCCGCCGCGTTTACCCCGCGCGGCGGCGATAAATTCCTGGCGGATATCTATTTATTGGCCCGCCAGCGGTTGCAGCGCGCCGGCGTTAACGCCGTTTACGGTGGCGACCGCTGTACGCTAAGCGAAACGAGTCATTTTTTCTCCTATCGACGCGATGGAATAACCGGACGTCTGGCAAGTTTAATCTGGCTGATATAACCTATTGAATTAGGACGATCCAACGACGCATGATTGCAGTACCGAAAATATAGAGTCGAGATAACCTTGAAAATTTGAGGGATGACCTCATTTAATCTCCAGTAGCAATTTCGACCCATCTTGGAGGTGTTATGCGTCTGGATCGTCTTACCAACAAATTCCAGCTTGCCCTCGCCGATGCCCAATCCCTAGCCCTTGGGCACGACAACCAGTTTATTGAACCGTTACATCTGATGAGCGCCCTGCTCAATCAGGAAGGGGGCACGGTTCGCCCACTGTTAACTTCCGCCGGTATCGACGCCGGGCGCGTGCGCACCGAAATCGAACAGGCATTGTCCCGTTTACCTCAGGTCGAGGGCACCGGTGGCGACGTTCAACCGTCTCACGAGCTGGTGCGCGTACTGAACCTGTGCGACAAGCTGGCGCAGAAACGCGCGGACAAATTCATTTCTTCCGAGCTGTTCGTCCTCGCGGTGCTTGAAGATCGCGGTTCGCTGACCGACCTGTTGAAAGCGGCCGGCGCGACAGCCGACAAGATCAGCAAAGCCATTGAACAAATGAGGGGCGGTGACAGCGTGGAAGATCAAGGGGCTGAAGATCAGCGTCAGGCATTGAAAAAGTACACTATCGATCTGACCGAGCGCGCCGAGCAGGGCAAACTCGATCCGGTTATCGGCCGTGACGAAGAAATCCGCCGCACCATTCAGGTGCTGCAACGTCGTACCAAAAACAACCCGGTGCTGATCGGCGAACCTGGCGTGGGTAAAACCGCCATCGTCGAAGGCCTGGCGCAGCGCATCATTAATGGCGAAGTGCCGGAAGGGCTGAAGCACAAGCGCGTATTGTCTCTGGATATGGGCGCGCTGATCGCCGGGGCCAAATATCGCGGTGAATTTGAAGAACGTCTGAAAGGCGTGCTGAGTGACCTGGCGAAACAGGAAGGCAGCGTGATCCTGTTCATCGACGAACTGCACACCATGGTTGGCGCGGGCAAGGCCGACGGCGCCATGGACGCCGGCAACATGCTGAAACCCGCGCTGGCGCGCGGGGAGCTGCACTGCGTCGGCGCCACCACGCTGGATGAATATCGCCAATATATAGAGAAGGATGCGGCGCTCGAACGTCGTTTCCAGAAAGTGTTTGTGGCGGAGCCGACCGTTGAAGACACCATCGCCATTCTGCGCGGCCTGAAAGAGCGCTATGAGCTGCACCACCATGTGCAGATCACCGATCCGGCCATCGTGGCGGCGGCGACCCTGTCGCACCGTTATATTTCCGATCGCCAACTGCCGGACAAGGCCATCGACCTGATCGATGAGGCGGCGTCGAGCATTCGCATGCAGATGGATTCCAAACCGGAATCGCTCGATCGCCTGGAACGCCGCATCATTCAGCTGAAGCTGGAACAGCAGGCGCTGAATAAAGAGTCTGATGACGCCAGCAAGAAACGTCTGGAAATGCTCAGCAGCGAGCTGGAGCAGAAAGAGCGCGAATACTCAGAGCTGGAAGAAGAGTGGAAAGCCGAAAAGGCCTCGCTCTCCGGCACTCAAAATATCAAGGCCGAACTCGAGCAGGCCAAGATAACTCTGGAGCAGGCCCGCCGTACCGGCGACCTGGGGCGGATGTCCGAGCTGCAATACGGCAAGATCCCCGAGCTGGAGAAACAGCTCGAAGCCGCTACCCAGGCCGAAGGCAAAACCATGAAGCTGCTGCGCAACCGGGTCACCGATGCGGAGATCGCCGAAGTGCTGGCGCGCGCCACCGGTATTCCGGTAGCCAGAATGCTGGAGGGCGAGCGCGATAAGCTGCTGCGCTTGGAGCAAGAGCTGCATTCGCGGGTCATTGGCCAGGATGAAGCGGTCAGTGCGGTATCCAATGCGATTCGCCGCAGCCGTGCCGGGCTGTCCGATCCTAACCGGCCGATCGGTTCGTTCCTGTTCCTCGGCCCGACGGGGGTGGGGAAAACCGAGCTTTGCAAGGCGTTGGCTTCGTTCCTGTTCGACAGCGACGACGCCATGGTGCGTATCGACATGTCCGAGTTTATGGAAAAACACTCGGTATCGCGGCTGGTGGGCGCCCCCCCAGGCTATGTCGGTTATGAAGAGGGCGGTTACCTGACCGAAGCGGTGCGCCGCAGACCTTATTCGGTGATCCTGCTGGATGAAGTGGAGAAGGCGCACCCGGACGTGTTCAACATTCTGCTGCAGGTATTGGATGACGGGCGCCTGACCGATGGCCAGGGCCGCACCGTCGACTTCCGCAATACCGTGGTGATCATGACCTCGAACCTGGGCTCCGATCTGATCCAGGAGCACTTCGGTCAGATGAACTACGCGCAGATGAAAGAATCCGTCATGGAAATGGTGAGCCATCACTTCCGTCCGGAATTCATCAACCGTATAGATGAAGTGGTGGTGTTCCACCCACTCGGCCAGAAACACATTGCCGAGATCGCCAAGATTCAGCTGGCGCGTCTGTATAAACGTCTGGAAGAGCGCGGTTACGAAGTCACCATGACCGAGCCGGCGCTGGAACTGTTGGGTAAAACCGGTTTCGACCCAGTCTATGGTGCGCGCCCGTTGAAACGCGCCATCCAGCAGGAGATCGAAAACCCGCTGGCGCAGGAAATCCTTTCCGGCAAGCTGGTCCCGGGGTTGCCGGTGACGCTGGACGTGGAAGGCGAGCACATCGTTGCCCGTCAGTAACGGCGATTAAGAGTAATAAAGATAAAAGGGAGCGGGCAACCGCTCCCTTTTCTTTATCTCTATTCTGTAGGCTTTACCGGGTTTGCTGCTCTAACCGCGCCTAAAAGCCGTTTTTCTGGCTAATAAACATCCTAAAATGACGTCGTTGGCGATTATTTGAACGCTTGAAAAGTTTTTTGCATTTAGGGGTTGCGGCGTTCTGAGAACTCCCTATAATGCGCCTCCACTGACCGGGAACAACGACTCCTCTAACGAGAACCAGTCGCCCAGCCAGGAAGAAGCAAGCCGGTGAAAACGCCGTTTCTTAATAAGAAAAAAGCTTGACTCTTCAGCGGGAAAGCGTAATATGCACCTCCCGCGTTACCGAGAGTTATCTCTCAGTAACCAACGCTCTTTAACAATTTATCAGACAATCTGTGTGGGCACTCCACAAGACGATATCCAGTACCTTCGGGTACGAAAAAATATCAAGTCTTGAAGAGTGACTAGCTTGTAAAAAAGCAATTTTTGAAGCAGTAACCTTTGAGCATCGCTTCACGAGTTGAAGCAAATCAAGCTTTTAATTGAAGAGTTTGATCATGGCTCAGATTGAACGCTGGCGGCAGGCCTAACACATGCAAGTCGAGCGGTAGCACAAGAGAGCTTGCTCTCTGGGTGACGAGCGGCGGACGGGTGAGTAATGTCTGGGAAACTGCCTGATGGAGGGGGATAACTACTGGAAACGGTAGCTAATACCGCATAACGTCTACGGACCAAAGTGGGGGACCTTCGGGCCTCACGCCATCAGATGTGCCCAGATGGGATTAGCTAGTAGGTGGGGTAATGGCTCACCTAGGCGACGATCCCTAGCTGGTCTGAGAGGATGACCAGCCACACTGGAACTGAGACACGGTCCAGACTCCTACGGGAGGCAGCAGTGGGGAATATTGCACAATGGGCGCAAGCCTGATGCAGCCATGCCGCGTGTGTGAAGAAGGCCTTCGGGTTGTAAAGCACTTTCAGCGAGGAGGAAGGGCGATGTCTTAATACGGCATCGCATTGACGTTACTCGCAGAAGAAGCACCGGCTAACTCCGTGCCAGCAGCCGCGGTAATACGGAGGGTGCAAGCGTTAATCGGAATTACTGGGCGTAAAGCGCACGCAGGCGGTTTGTTAAGTCAGATGTGAAATCCCCGCGCTTAACGTGGGAACTGCATTTGAAACTGGCAAGCTAGAGTCTCGTAGAGGGGGGTAGAATTCCAGGTGTAGCGGTGAAATGCGTAGAGATCTGGAGGAATACCGGTGGCGAAGGCGGCCCCCTGGACGAAGACTGACGCTCAGGTGCGAAAGCGTGGGGAGCAAACAGGATTAGATACCCTGGTAGTCCACGCTGTAAACGATGTCGATTTGGAGGTTGTGCCCTTGAGGCGTGGCTTCCGGAGCTAACGCGTTAAATCGACCGCCTGGGGAGTACGGCCGCAAGGTTAAAACTCAAATGAATTGACGGGGGCCCGCACAAGCGGTGGAGCATGTGGTTTAATTCGATGCAACGCGAAGAACCTTACCTACTCTTGACATCCAGAGAACTTTCCAGAGATGGATTGGTGCCTTCGGGAACTCTGAGACAGGTGCTGCATGGCTGTCGTCAGCTCGTGTTGTGAAATGTTGGGTTAAGTCCCGCAACGAGCGCAACCCTTATCCTTTGTTGCCAGCGATTCGGTCGGGAACTCAAAGGAGACTGCCGGTGATAAACCGGAGGAAGGTGGGGATGACGTCAAGTCATCATGGCCCTTACGAGTAGGGCTACACACGTGCTACAATGGCGTATACAAAGAGAAGCGAACTCGCGAGAGCAAGCGGACCTCATAAAGTACGTCGTAGTCCGGATTGGAGTCTGCAACTCGACTCCATGAAGTCGGAATCGCTAGTAATCGTAGATCAGAATGCTACGGTGAATACGTTCCCGGGCCTTGTACACACCGCCCGTCACACCATGGGAGTGGGTTGCAAAAGAAGTAGGTAGCTTAACCTTCGGGAGGGCGCTTACCACTTTGTGATTCATGACTGGGGTGAAGTCGTAACAAGGTAACCGTAGGGGAACCTGCGGTTGGATCACCTCCTTACCTAATGATATCGATTCGCGTGAAGTGCTCACACAGATTGTCTGATAGAAAGTAACGAGCAAAGCGCTACCTGTTGATGTAATGAGTCTCTGACTCATGCTGATACGAGAAACGGTTAAACCCTGGTTTAATCGGATTTTGTGTCCCCATCGTCTAGAGGCCTAGGACACTGCCCTTTCACGGCTGTAACAGGGGTTCGAATCCCCTTGGGGACGCCATTCCGATAATGAGTGAAAGACATTATCACCGGTCATGCGTGACCAAAAAATCTTAAAGATGACTCTTGCGAGTCGTGTTTAAGATATTGCTCTTTAACAATCTGGAACAAGCTGAAAATTGAAACATGACGGCTGAAACTTGTCCCTCCGTAGAAATATCGGGATGAGGAGTAACCCGTCATAGAGTCTCTCAAATGTTTGCAATGCGAAGTGTCGATTATTTATAAAAGACGCCTTCGGGTTGTGAGGTTAAGTGACTAAGCGTACACGGTGGATGCCTAGGCAGTCAGAGGCGATGAAGGGCGTGCTAATCTGCGAAAAGCGTCGGTAAGGTGATATGAACCGTTATAACCGGCGATACCCGAATGGGGAAACCCAGTGCAATTCGTTGCACTATCGTTAAGTGAATACATAGCTTAACGAGGCGAACCGGGGGAACTGAAACATCTAAGTACCCCGAGGAAAAGAAATCAACCGAGATTCCCCCAGTAGCGGCGAGCGAACGGGGAGCAGCCCAGAACCTGAATCAGTTCTTGCGTTAGTGGAAGCGTCTGGAAAGTCGCGCAGTAAAGGGTGATAGCCCCGTACACTAAAATGCATTGACTGTGAGTTCGATGAGTAGGGCGGGACACGTGACATCCTGTCTGAATATGGGGGGACCATCCTCCAAGGCTAAATACTCCTGACTGACCGATAGTGAACCAGTACCGTGAGGGAAAGGCGAAAAGAACCCCGGCGAGGGGAGTGAAATAGAACCTGAAACCGTGTACGTACAAGCAGTGGGAGCACCTTCGTGGTGTGACTGCGTACCTTTTGTATAATGGGTCAGCGACTTATATTTTGTAGCAAGGTTAACCGTATAGGGGAGCCGTAGGGAAACCGAGTCTTAACTGGGCGACTAGTTGCAAGGTATAGACCCGAAACCCGGTGATCTAGCCATGGGCAGGTTGAAGGTTGGGTAACACTAACTGGAGGACCGAACCGACTAATGTTGAAAAATTAGCGGATGACTTGTGGCTGGGGGTGAAAGGCCAATCAAACCGGGAGATAGCTGGTTCTCCCCGAAAGCTATTTAGGTAGCGCCTCGTGAACTCATCTTCGGGGGTAGAGCACTGTTTCGGCTAGGGGGCCATCCCGGCTTACCAAACCGATGCAAACTCCGAATACCGAAGAATGTTATCACGGGAGACACACGGCGGGTGCTAACGTCCGTCGTGAAGAGGGAAACAACCCAGACCGCCAGCTAAGGTCCCAAAGTCATGGTTAAGTGGGAAACGATGTGGGAAGGCATAGACAGCCAGGATGTTGGCTTAGAAGCAGCCATCATTTAAAGAAAGCGTAATAGCTCACTGGTCGAGTCGGCCTGCGCGGAAGATGTAACGGGGCTAAACCATGCACCGAAGCTGCGGCAGCGACGCTTAGGCGTTGTTGGGTAGGGGAGCGTTCTGTAAGCCGTTGAAGGTGGCCTGTGAGGGTTGCTGGAGGTATCAGAAGTGCGAATGCTGACATAAGTAACGATAAAGCGGGTGAAAAGCCCGCTCGCCGGAAGACCAAGGGTTCCTGTCCAACGTTAATCGGGGCAGGGTGAGTCGACCCCTAAGGCGAGGCTGAAAAGCGTAGTCGATGGGAAACAGGTTAATATTCCTGTACTCGGTGTTACTGCGAAGGGGGGACGGAGAAGGCTAGGCTAGCCGGGCGACGGTTGTCCCGGTTTAAGCGTGTAGGGGGGTGTTCCTGGTAAATCCGGAACGCTGTCAACCCTGAGGCGTGATGACGATGCACTACGGTGCAGAAGTAGTTGATGCCAAGCTTCCAGGAAAAGCCTCTAAGCATCAGGTAACACAGAATCGTACCCCAAACCGACACAGGTGGTCAGGTAGAGAATACCAAGGCGCTTGAGAGAACTCGGGTGAAGGAACTAGGCAAAATGGTGCCGTAACTTCGGGAGAAGGCACGCTGGCGCGTAGGTGAAGTCCCTTGCGGATGGAGCTGAAGCCAGTCGCAGATACCAGCTGGCTGCAACTGTTTAATAAAAACACAGCACTGTGCAAACACGAAAGTGGACGTATACGGTGTGACGCCTGCCCGGTGCTGGAAGGTTAATTGATGGGGTCAGCCGCAAGGCGAAGCTCTTGATCGAAGCCCCAGTAAACGGCGGCCGTAACTATAACGGTCCTAAGGTAGCGAAATTCCTTGTCGGGTAAGTTCCGACCTGCACGAATGGCGTAATGATGGCCAGGCTGTCTCCACCCGAGACTCAGTGAAATTGAACTCGCTGTGAAGATGCAGTGTACCCGCGGCAAGACGGAAAGACCCCGTGAACCTTTACTATAGCTTGACACTGAACATTGAGCCTTGATGTGTAGGATAGGTGGGAGGCTTTGAAGCGTGGACGCCAGTCTGCGTGGAGCCAACCTTGAAATACCACCCTTTAATGTTTGATGTTCTAACTCGGCCCCATAATCTGGGGTGAGGACAGTGTCTGGTGGGTAGTTTGACTGGGGCGGTCTCCTCCCAAAGAGTAACGGAGGAGCACGAAGGTTAGCTAATCACGGTCGGACATCGTGAGGTTAGTGCAAAGGCATAAGCTAGCTTGACTGCGAGAGTGACGGCTCGAGCAGGTACGAAAGTAGGTCTTAGTGATCCGGTGGTTCTGAATGGAAGGGCCATCGCTCAACGGATAAAAGGTACTCCGGGGATAACAGGCTGATACCGCCCAAGAGTTCATATCGACGGCGGTGTTTGGCACCTCGATGTCGGCTCATCACATCCTGGGGCTGAAGTAGGTCCCAAGGGTATGGCTGTTCGCCATTTAAAGTGGTACGCGAGCTGGGTTTAGAACGTCGTGAGACAGTTCGGTCCCTATCTGCCGTGGGCGTTGGAAGATTGAGAGGGGTTGCTCCTAGTACGAGAGGACCGGAGTGAACGCACCACTGGTGTTCGGGTTGTCATGCCAATGGCACTGCCCGGTAGCTAAGTGCGGAAAAGATAAGCGCTGAAAGCATCTAAGCGCGAAACTTGCCTCGAGATGAGTCTTCCCTGGGCCTTTAAGGCCCCTGAAGGAACGTTTAAGACTAAGACGTTGATAGGCTGGGTGTGTAAGTGCAGCGATGCATTGAGCTAACCAGTACTAATGATCCGTGAGGCTTAACCTTACAACACCGAAGGTGTTTTAGAGAGACGAATAATTTTCAGCGAAGTTCTTAGATTGGTTCTGGTGGTTACGCGAGTAACGGCCAAGAATGAAACAGAATTTGCCTGGCGGCAATAGCGCGGTGGTCCCACCTGACCCCATGCCGAACTCAGAAGTGAAACGCCGTAGCGCCGATGGTAGTGTGGGGTCTCCCCATGCGAGAGTAGGACACTGCCAGGCATCAAATAAACGTTATCAGCCTGACACCTGGTAATGAGCGAAATCGCCGAGGCGGTTTTGCCGGCATCGAAAGGTGCGACGTAAAAGAATCGGTGGAGCGGTAGTTCAGTTGGTTAGAATACCTGCCTGTCACGCAGGGGGTCGCGGGTTCGAGCCCCGTCCGTTCCGCCACTTAATTGATAAGCCCTGAGTCTCTGACTCAGGGCTTTTTCATATGTAAAATTCAATGGTGTTGAATTTTTTATATGTTTAATAACGCCTTTCATAAATCATTATCCAAAATTAACCGCAATAAACAGAATAATATACCCGGCATCATTATCTGTGCCGGGTAATATGGCCGGTTCTTGGTTAGCTGATATTCTGCCGCGCCAGTTCTAGCTGTATATCCTTATTCAAATTCGCCACCCAGCGGTTATAGTTCGAGTGGATTTTGCCGTTTTTGGCATCCATATTGCTGCTGCCGACATAATTAATTTGATAACTATTTGGGTTGTAGGTGATCCGTATCTCGGCGGTGTGGCCACGCAACAGGATCTTGCCGTCGATCACCCCTTCGGCCGTTTGGTTCATGATCCAACCGCGGTTCAGGCCGGCATAGAGAATGGCCTGGCGCACCTGCTGTGAAGTATGGGCACCGACCACGCTTTGACTGACGTTTTGCACCGGGGCGGTCCCGGCGCAGCCGCTGAGCGCCGCTGCGGCGATGACGCCGGCCAAAATAAACTTAACGGGTTTCATCCTCTTCTCCATGAGTAAAAGGTAATAAGAAATATATTAGCCTGAAGCCAGGTATCGCTCCCGGCCTCAGGCGGTCAAAGATACTCCAGTTGCGCTTTATCGACAAATATTGCTGCTTTTCAGCATGATAATTTTTATCCGATGGAAACGTCCTGCCCTCTGGATATAACCAAATTTAATCATTCGAGTGAATATTCCGAGCAAAAATAGGAATTTTGAGCATGCATTCTGCGGTTAAATATAATAAATTTACGCACGGAATTTTTTAGGTCGATGATGGCATCAATGGCGGGCGGCATGAATATACTCAGTTGGTGGGCGATGGCTCCCGATCGTGGAACGCGTGATGCGTGGCGCCAATGGGCTATAGAGACTGAAAACGCTGACCGGTCTCAGGGGGGTTGCCTGCCTGCAGGCATATTCCAATGATGTCGCTGCGCCGTATGAGCGCAGGAACGCGCCTGGCGGTAGAGAGCGGTTTGCATTTGCTGGCGGAGCGGCCGGCGGATATGGCGATTTTTACCAGTCGTCACGGCGAGCTGGATCGCACGCACAAAATTCTGGGCCACCTTCAGCAGCAGCAGGCGCTGTCTCCCACCGATTTCGCCATGTCAGTCCATAATACGGCGGCGGGCTGGCTGACCATTATCGCCCAAAACACCTTGCCGACCACCTCAATCGCCGCCGGTGAAGACAGTTTCCAGCAGGGAATGATCGAGGCGCAGGCGGTGCTGGCCGGCGGTGCTGAACGGGTGTTGCTGGTCGACTTTGATGGCGTGCTGCCCGGGGCGTATCAGCCCTTTGCGCCGGAAAGTCGTTTTCCCTATGCCGTGGCGCTGTTGCTTGAAGGCGGGGACCAACTGCGTTGTCGCCCGGAGCCCGCCGAGCCGGCGCCGCTTGCTCAGCCGCAAAGCCTGTCGTTTTTACGCGGCTGGCTAAGCCGGGAAGCCTGCTTTCGGGTGCCGGGGCTGCGCCAGAGTTGGCGGTGGGAACGCGGATGAATGCGATGCCCCCGTCGCGCTCCTCCTGGTTCAACCGGGCCTGGCGGGTGGTCGCCACCGGTTTTTGTTTTGCGCTGTTCGGCATCGGCGGGCTGTTGTTGTCAGGCGTGTGGTTTACCCTGATGCGTCTGGCGGTACGGGATCCGGCGCGCCGCAGCCAGCTCACGCAAAATTCCATTCGCCACAGCTTCCGCTTTTTCCTGGCGACGACGCGCTTTTTCGGCGTGCTGGATTACCGTTTCGACCATGCAGAACGTTTTAATCAGGATCGCGGCTGTCTGGTGATCGCCAATCATCCCAGCCTGTTGGACTATGTGCTGCTGGCATCGCGCATGCCGCGCTGCGATTGCATCGTCAAGGAGGCTCTGTTGAGCAACCCGTTTGTCAGTGGGGTGATCAAGGCGGCGGGCTATCTGGCCAACGCACAGTCGGATCGTTTGCTGGAGCAGTGTCAGCAGCGGCTGGCGGCCGGCGGCACCCTGCTGGTCTTTCCTGAAGGCACGCGCACCACGCCCGGCAAGCCGCTGTCTTTGCAACGGGGCGCGGCGAATATTGCGCTGCGAAGCCAGTGCGAGATCCGCGTGGTGCATATTCGCTGTCAGCCGCCCATGCTGACGAAGCAGGGCAAATGGTATAATATCCCGGCGATAAAACCGCAGTTTCAGATAACTGTTCAGGATAAGATCGACACCCGCGCATTCATCCATGCGGATGACGTTTCTCCCGCCCTTGCGGCAAGAAGATTAACCCAGCATTTAACTGACGCCTTACAGTCAGATCTTATAAATAATGAGAAATAGTGGAATGAATTTATTGAGCACCGAAATCAAGCAATTGATCATTGATACGCTCAATCTTGAAGGTATGACGCCGGAGGAGATTGACGCCGAAGCGCCGCTGTTTGGTGAAGGGCTGGGGCTGGACTCCATCGATGCGCTGGAGCTGGGCCTGGCATTAAAAAACCGTTATGGCGTGGTGCTGTCGGCCGAAAGCGAAGACATGCGCCAACACTTTTATTCCGTGGAAACGCTGGCGAAGTTTGTTTCGGCACAGCGTGGCAACTGAGGATCTTTCATGGATAAGCAAGAAATCTTCCAGCAGATTCAGGCGCTGTTGGTCAAACTGTTTGAACTGAACGCCGAAGACATCAAGCCGGACTCTCGCCTGTACGAAGAGTTGGAGCTCGACAGCATCGATGCGGTGGATCTGGTGGTGCATCTGCAGAAAGTGACCGGCAAGAAGATCAAGCCGGAAATGTTCAAATCGGTACGCACCGTGCAGGATGTGGTTGACGCTATCGATCAACTGCTGAAGTCCGAGAGCTAAGCCCGCCGGGTGAAGGTGGCGAAACCGGCTGTGCGCCTGCTGCAGGGGCTAACCTGGGCGGCGCTGGCGCTTTATCCGCTGGCGGTTTGGCTTGGCCTGACGCGCTGGGGAGAGGCCATCCTTGCGCCGTTGCTGGCCGTGGTGTTCACCCTGCGATTAGTCGCATTGCGAAGCCGGCTGCGTCAGCAGCTGTGGCTGGGCAAGGCGCTGGCATGGGTCGGCATTCTGCTGGCGTTCGCCAGCTGGGGATTGCAGCAAACCCACTGGCTGTTGTATTACCCGGTGCTGGTTAACCTCTTGCTGCTGGGGCTGTTCGCCTCCTCGCTGTATTCGCCGCCGACGGTGATCGAAAGACTGGCGCGGCTCACCGAGCCGCAGTTGGACGCCGCGGGCGTGGCTTATACCCGGCGGGTCACCCAGGTCTGGTGCGGATTCTTTACGATCAATGGCGCCGTCGCGCTGGCAACCTGCCTGTCGGGGGATATAGCGCTTTGGACGCTGTACAACGGCGGCATCAGCTATCTGCTGATCGGGGCATTAATGGGTATTGAATGGATAGTCAGGAAAAGGATCCGGCGCGGCTGAGTTTGCCGATGCGCCGTTGGCTAAGCGCAGACCGGGATGACGCCACGCTTGTCGCCTGGCGCGGTGAACGGGCATTGTCCCTCGGCCAGTTCCGGCGCGACGTCGCCGCCTTGGCGGCCAGATTGACTGCGCGGCCAGAAACCCGCTGGGCGCTGTGTTTTGACGATAGCTACCGCTTTGCCGTGGCGCTGCTGGCCGCGCTGTATGCCAAAAAGCTGCCGGTGATTTTCGGCCATCAGCGGGAAGCCATTCTCAAAGAACAGCGGCGGGATTTCGATGCGCTGCTGACCGATTTGCCGCTCGATCCCGGCGCGCCGGTCATGGCGGTGGAAGAGGATACCGAACGCGCGCGCGCATTGCCCGAGTGGCCCCGGGATCCTCAATTCATACTCTACACCTCGGGTTCTACCGGCCAGCCGCAGGCGGTGGTTAAATCTGTCGCCTGCATGGAAAGCGAAAGCGAACTGTTGGCCGCCCGCTGGCTCCCGGCTTTTCAGGGCGGCTGCGTCGCGGCTTCGGTTTCCCATCAGCACATGTACGGTTTGAGCTTTCGCCTGTTCCTGCCGTTGGCTTTCGGCCTGCCGTTCGACGCCCAACCGACCGAATATCACGAACAGCTGATTGCCCGCCGTCAGGGCCGTCGGCTGATTTTTATCAGCAGCCCGGCCTGGCTGAAACGGCTGGACAACCGATTGGCGTTTTCGGAATGTCTGCAGGTGTTTTCCGCCGGCGGTCCGCTATCCTTGGCTGAGGCGCAGCTGGCGCAACAGATGCTCGGCGTATTGCCGCTGGAAATCTACGGCACGACCGAAACCGGCATGCTGGCCTGGCGCATGCAGCGGCAGGCAGAGACCCCGTGGCGGCTGTTCGAGCCCATCGCGCTTAGCCGCGAGCCGGATGGCGGCGTCAGCGTGCGCTCCCCGCTGATTGGCGAAGCCGGGATGCGGCTGAGCGATATTATTGCGCTGGCCCCGGATGGCCGGCAATTTCAGCTGGAGGGGCGCGCCGATCGAATTATCAAGGTGGAAGAAAAGCGCCTGTCGCTGACGGAGATCGAACGCCGTTTGCAATCGCTGCCCGCGATCGCCGATGCCTCGGTACTGACCCTGCAGCAACATGGGCGTATCCTGCTGGCGGCGGTTATCGTACTGACCCCGCTGGGGCAGGCCCGCAGGCGGGCGCTCACCGAGGGGGAATTTACGCGTGAGCTGCGTCAGGCGTTGCGCGCCTGGCTGGAGCCGGTGGCGCTGCCGCGTCGCTGGCGCATCATTGCCGCCATGCCGCTTAATCCGCAGGGCAAACGCGCTTACGCTGAACTACGGGAACTGTTTTTATGATGCAACCTGAGGTGCTGCAACAGCAGCGGGACGACGCCACGCACGCCAGCCTGCAGCTGCGTTTACCCGCCGGGCTGCTGTGGTTTCGCGGCCATTTCCCCGGGCATCCGATCCTGCCGGGAGTCACCCAGATCAACTGGGCCATGCAGTATGCTCATCAGCTGTTGGGCATCGAGGCCGCCTTCAAGGGGGTCGAGGTGGTCAAGTTTCAGCAGCCGCTGCTGCCGGAACAGCAGGTGCGGCTGCTGCTGGAGTGGCAGCCCGAACGCGGCAAGCTGCTGTTCAGCTACCGCGTGGGCGGCGCCACCGCCAGCAGCGGGAAGATCGCGCTATGTCGGTGAACGAACGCTTTACCCCCTGCCTGGTTATTCCCTGTTTCAACCATGGGCAGACGATGGCCGCGGTGTTGGCTGCGCTGGCCGATTTCCAGCTGCCGTGCCTGGTGGTGGATGACGGCAGCGATGCCGCTACCGCCGCGCAGCTGCGGCGGCTGGCGGAGCGCCTGCCGTGGGTGACGCTGCTGCGGCTCGAGCATAATCAGGGCAAGGGCGCGGCGGTGATTGCCGGGCTGCGGCTGGCGCAACAGCAAGGGTTTACTCACGCGCTGCAGGTGGACGCCGACGGCCAGCACCAGCTGAGCGATATCCCGGCGATGATCGCCGAAGCGCGCCGCTATCCCGGGGCGCTGATTTCCGGTCGGCCGGTGTACGACAGCTCGGTGCCGAAGGCGCGGCTGTATGGCCGTTACGTCACGCACGTTTGGGTGTGGATCGAAACGCTGTCGCTGTCGCTGAAGGACAGCATGTGCGGTTTCCGCGTCTACCCGCTAGCGCCGACGCTGGCGCTGGCCGCGCGTCATCCGCTGGGCAAGCGCATGGATTTCGACACCGAAGTGATGGTGCGATTGTACTGGCGAGGCGTGCCCAGCCGTTTCTTGCCGACGCGCGTCACCTATCCGGCCGATGGCGTTTCCCATTTCGATGCGCTGCGCGATAACCTGAGTATTTCCTGGATGCACACCCGGCTGTTTTTCGGCATGCTGCCGCGCATTCCTCGTCTGCTGCGCCAGCGGCGGCGCCTGGCGGCATCGCAGCGGCATTGGTCGGCGACGCAAGAGCGGCACGGCCTGTGGGGCATCCGGCTGATGCTGCGGGTTTATCGCCTGTTCGGCCGGCGGGCTTTTCAGCTGCTGCTGTATCCGGTGGTCGGCTATTTCTGGCTGACCGGCCGCACCCAGCGCGAGGCGTCGCGTGACTATCTGCAGCGCCTGCGGCAGTTTGCCGATAGCCGGCGGCAGCCGCTGCCTGCTCCGCTCAGCAGCTTCCGTCACTTCATGCGCTTTGGCGACGCCATGCTTGATAAGCTGGCAAGTTGGCAAGGGGAATGGCATGACATCGAGCTGGCGGATCGCCCGCGGTGCGAACGGCAGATCGCCGGCGGCAAGGGCACCTTGATCCTGGCTTCCCACCTGGGGGATATCGAATCCTGCCGGGCATTGGGAGAGCTGGATTCCGGCGTGACGGTGAATGCGCTGGTGTTTACCGAGCACGCCGAGCGTTTCAATCGGGTGATGAAAGAGGTCAACCCGCGCGCCAACCTGCATCTGATCCCGGTGGCCACGTTGGGGCCGGAGACCGCCATGCGGCTGCAGGATAAGTTAAACGCCGGTGAATGGGTGGCTATCGTCGGCGATCGCACCTCGGCCGGCGGCTATCAGCGCGGTGAGCAGCCGCGGGTGATATGGAGCGATTTTCTCGGCAAGCCTGCGCCTTTCCCGCAGGGGCCGTTCGTATTGGCCGCCGCGCTGCGCTGCCCGGTATTTCTGATGTTCGGCCTGAAGCAGCGGGGGCGGCTGAAGGTCCACTTCGAACCTTTCGCCGATCCGCTGTTATTGCCGCGCGCCGAACGCCAACAGGCGCTGCAGCGGGCGGTGGATCGCTACGCCGCCCGGCTGGAGCACTATTGTCTGCTGGCGCCGCTCGACTGGTTTAATTTTTTCGATTTCTGGCAGCTGACGGCCGCGCCGTCAGCGCAACAGGAGCCTGAGACATGAAGCTGAACGACGATGCGCGTTTTTCCGTGCGGGTGGCGATCACCATCCCGTTTCACGATGTTGATCCGATGGGCGTAGTCTGGCACGGCAACTACTTCCGCTATTTTGAAATCGCCCGCGAGGCGCTGCTGAAGCAGTTCAATTACGGCTACCGCCAGATGCAGGCTTCGGGCTACGTCTGGCCGATCGTCGACACGCGGGTGAAATACATCGCGCCGGTGCGGTTTGAGCAGCAGATCATCGTGTGCGCCGAGCTGGAAGAGTATGAGAACCGTCTGCGCATCGGGTATCGCATCCTTGACGCGCAGAGCGGGCAGCAAACCACCCGCGGGCATACCATTCAGGTGGCGGTGGACATCGCCAGCCAAGAGATGTGCTTCGTCTCGCCGCAGGCGTTGCTGGACAATATCGAGGGGGCGTCATGAAAGCCTGGTTGCTGTGTATCCTCTGCGTTTTCAGCCTTGGCGCGCAGGCGGTTACCCTGGCCGACCTGCAACAGCGATTCGGCGAACAGCCGGTGCTGCGCGCCGAATTCGCACAGCAGCGTAGCATCAGCGGCATGGCGAAGCCGCTGAAATCCAGCGGCGAATTGCTGATCTCCCAACAGAAAGGGCTGTGGTGGGCGCAACGGCAGCCTTTCCCGCTGACCTTGTTACTGGACGACCGGCGCATGGTGCAAACCCTGGCCGGGCAGGCGCCGCAGGTGGTGACGGCGGACAACAACCCGCAGATGTTCCAGTTCAATCGCCTGCTGACCGCGCTGTTCCATGCCGACAGCCAGGCGCTGGAACAGAATTTCGCTTTGCAGTTCAGCGATCTGGGCAGCGAGCAATGGCGACTGGTGCTGAAGCCGAAAACCACGCCGCTCGACCGGCTGTTTAAAAGCATCACCCTGCACGGCGGGGAATTCCTCGAGACCATCGATATTGACGATTTGCAGGGTGACGCCACCCATATCCGTTTCTTTAATCAGCGCACCCGGCCGGCGGCGTTGACGGCCGAGGAGCGGCAGCGTTTTGCGTCCTGACCTGTACCGGCGGCTGGCCTTTGGCTGGCTGGCCATCGTTGTGCTGCTGCTGGCGGCGCTGTGCTGGCTGCTGCCGCGCAGCCAGATCAACAGCAGCGTGCTGGCGCTGTTGCCGAAACAACAGCTGGCGGGCGTGCCTGATGCGTTGGCCGATGGCTTCAGCCGGCGGCTCGATCGTCAGCTGATGTGGCTGGTCAGCCCTCCGCCGGGCGCCGATGCGGCGGCGGTCGACTGGTGGTGGCAGCAGCTGCGGCAACTGCCGGAACTGCAGCAGGTGGGCGGCCCGATGGATGCCCGGCGTCAGCAGCAGTGGGGCGCGTTTTTCTACCGGCACCGCAACGTGCTGCTGGACGACGCCACCCGCCGACGCTTGGCGCAGGGGGCGGACGCGCAGAGCCAGTGGATCCTCGGCCAGCTTTACTCGGCTTTCGCCGGGGTGAGCGGCAAAGAGCTGGCGAACGATCCGCTGATGCTGGTGCGCGGCTCGCAGCTGGCGCAGCAGCGCAACGGCGGCGGCCTCAACCTGGCCGACGGCTGGCTGGTGGCGCGCGATGCGCAGGGCCGCAGCTGGTACCTGCTGCATGCCGAGCTGAGCGCTTCGTCTTATGACATCAACAGCGCGCGCCGCACGGTGGATAAACTGACGACGCTGCAGCGGCAGCTGCAGCAGCGCTGGCCGGGGGCCGAGGTGCTGAACCGCGGCACGCTGTTCTACAGCAACTACGCCAGCCAGCAGGCCGAGCGGGATATTTCCACCATCGGCCTGGCGTCGGTGATTGGCGTGTTCCTGCTGGTGCTGCTGATGTTCCGCTCGCCGCTGCCGCTGTTGCTGTGCGCGCTGTCGGTGGGGATCGGCGCGCTGGCCGGCGCCGTCGCCACGCTGCTGGCGTTTGGCGAAATCCACCTGATGACGCTGGTGTTGAGCATCAGCATCGTCGGCATTTCCGCCGACTATACGCTCTATTTCCTGACCGAGCGCCGGGTGCACGGCGGGCAGGCGACGCCGCTGGCCAGCCTGCAAAAGCTGCTGCCGGCGCTGTCGATGGCGCTGCTGACGACCGTGGTCGCCTATCTGGCGTTGCTGATCGCGCCTTTCCCCGGGCTGCGGCAGTTGGCGGTGTTCGCCGCCGCCGGGCTGAGCGCCGCCTGCATGACCGTGATTTGCTGGTATCCGCGGCTGTCGCGCCGCCTGCCGGTGCATCCGGCGCCGGGGCTGGCTCTGATCCTGCGCTGGCTGCATGCCTGGCGTCACTGGAAGCCGCTGCGCTACGGCTTGCCCTGCGCGGTGTTGCTGGCGATCGTCGTCGGTTTCAGTCAACTGAAGGTCGACGACGACATCGGCCAGCTGCAGGCCCTGCCGGCCGGGCTGCAGCAGCAGGAAAAACACATCGCCGCGCTGACCGGCCAGCATAACGATCAGAAATGGCTGGTGGTGTACGGCGCCAACGACGAACGGCTGCTGCAGCGCCTCGAGCAGCTGCAACCCAAGCTGGCGCAGGCGCAACGGCAGGGCCTGCTGGCGGATTACCGCCTGCTGCCGTTGCCTTCGCAGCGCCGCCAACGGGAAAATATCGCTTTGCTGCAGCGGGAGGCGCCGCGGGTGATTGAACGCCTGCAGCAGGCGGAGGTGGCGCTGAAAACGCCGGATTTAACCGCCGACTGGGTCACGCCGCAGGCGTGGCTGGGCAGCGTGGTCAGCGAAGGCTGGCGGCTGCTGTGGCTGACGCTGCCCGACGGGCGCAGCGCGGCGCTGGTGCCGGTCAGCGGCGTGCAAAACAGCGCGGCGATGCTGGCGCTGGCGCGGCAGGTGCCTGGCACGGGCTGGATCGATCGCAAAACCGAATTCAGCGAGCTGTTCGGCCAGTATCGTCTGTACCTGTCCTACCTGCTGGCGCTGTCGGTGGCGGCGATCGGGCTTATCTATCTGTGGCGTTTCGGCTGGCGGCACGCGCTGCGCTGCATGGTGCCAACGCTGCTGTCGCTGGGCGCCGGCGTTGCCACGCTGGCGCTGAGCGGCCACACGCTGAACCTGTTTTCGCTGCTGGCGTTGGTTCTGGTGCTGGGGATCGGCATCAACTACACCCTGTTCTTTACCAACCCGCGCGGCACGCCAACCACCTCGATGTTCGCCATCTTTATGGCGGTGATCACCACCCAACTGACGTTTGGCATGCTGGTGCTGAGCCATACTCAGGCCATCAGCAGCTTCGGCATCGTATTAAGCAGCGGCATCGCCGTGGCGTTTCTGCTGGCGCCGCTGACGCTGGCCACCCGAACAAGAGGAAAAGCCTGATGCATGGCTTACGCATAGTGTTGTTATCGCTGGCCGCCGCGCTGGCCGGCTGCGCCGGTTCGCCGTCTTCGGTGGCGCCGCAGGCCTGGCTGAAGCCGGGGGCCCGGGTGACGCTGCCGCCGCCCGCCTTGGCGCAGCCCGTCGCCCAGCAGCAGCTGTTGACGGCGGAGGCCAAAGGGCAGCGGCATTCGATGCTGGTGCTGCTGAATGCCGACGGCCAACGGCTGACGCTGGTGGGCATGTCGCCGCTGGGCATTCGCCTGTTCAACCTGACTTACGATCGGCAGGGGATCCATACCGAGCAATTGATCAAGGTCGGCGAACTGCCGCCGGCCAGCCAGGTGCTGGCCGATATCATGCTCAGCTACTGGCCGGTCAACGCCTGGCGGCCGCTGCTGCCGGCAGGCTGGCGATTGGAGGATCGGCCGGAGGTGCGCCGTTTGTACGACGAGCGCGGCGCGATCGTCAGCGAAATCCGCTATCAGCTGGGGGAAGGCCGTCGCGATCCGGTCTCGATCGCGCAGTCCGCTTTCCACTACCGCATCAGCATTCAGAATCTGGGAGAGGCAGGGTGATCTACTTTTCGGCCGTCGGCATGGTCAACGCGCTGGGCGACAATCTGCCGCAGATCGCGCATAACCTGGCGCTGGGCGCCGCGCCCGGCATGCAGCGGCAGGATCGCTGGCTGATCGGCGGCGCGTCTTCCTGGTTCGGCAACGTGCAGGGCGAGCTGCCGGCGATCCCGCGGGCGCTGTGGCGGCACAATTCGCGCAACAATCGATTGCTGCTGGCGGCGCTGGCGCAAATCGATGCGCCGGTGCGTGAGGCGATCGCCCGCTACGGCGCCGATCGGGTGGCGGTGATCCTCGGCACCAGCACTTCCGGCATCGACGAAGGGGAACGGGCGCTGTCGCAGCGGCAGAACGGGGCCTGGCCGCCGGACTACCATTATCGCCAACAGGAGCTGGGCGACCCGAGCCTGTTTCTCAGCGCCTATCTGGGCACCGCCGGCCCGGCTTACACCCTGTCGACCGCCTGTTCCTCCAGCGCGCGGGCCATTATCAGCGGCCAGCGCCTGATCGCGGCGGGGCTGGCCGATGCGGCGATCGTCGGCGGCGCCGACAGCCTGTGCCGCATGCCGATCAACGGTTTCAACAGCCTGGAATCCCTGTCGCTGGAACGCTGCACGCCGTTCGCCGCCGGGCGCAGCGGCATCAATATCGGCGAGGCGGCGGCGCTGATGCTGCTGACGCGCGAACCGGCGGCGGTGGCGTTGCTGGGGGCCGGCGAGTCCTCCGATGCCTGGCATATGTCGGCGCCGCATCCCGAAGGCGCGGGCGCGGAGCGAGCCATCGCCATGGCGCTGAAGCAGGCCGGCATGAGCGCCGGGCAGATCGGTTATATTAATCTGCATGGCACCGCCACCCGGCTGAACGATCGGGTGGAGGCGCAGGTGATCAACCGCCTGTTTGGCGCGCAGACGCCCTGCAGCTCCACCAAGCATCTTACCGGCCACACGCTGGGCGCCGCCGGGGCGGTGGAAGCCGCGCTGAGCTGGCTGCTGCTGACCCAGCCGCTGCCGCTGCCCCAGCAGGACTTCAGCGCTGCGCCGCGTGACGATCGGCTGGCGGAGATTGGCCTGGTGTGCCGGCCGCAGCAAGCGCTGCGTCAGCGGGCGATCCTGTCAAATTCATTTGCCTTTGGCGGCAACAATGCCTGCCTGCTGCTGGGAGACGCGCCGTGAATCATTACCGCAATGCGGAATATTATCTGCCCCACGCCGCGCCTATGGTGCTGCTGGAACGGGTGCTGGCGGTGGGCGAAGAGCATGCGCAGTGCGCGGTAACGGTCAGCGCCGACGGCGTGCTGGCGCCGTTCCTGGATCCGCAGGGCGCGCTGCCGGGCTGGTTCGGCATCGAGCTGATGGCGCAAGCGATCGGCGTCTGGAGCGGCTGGCACGGGCGGCAGGCCGCTCAGCCGCCGCAGCTCGGCATGCTGCTCGGCGGCCGGGCCATCCGTTGTGAACTGCCGGCGTTTCCGCCAGGCAGCGAACTGCGGGTCAGCGTGCAGCAACTGCTGAAAGACGAGAAGCTGGCCAGCTTCGAGTGTGAAATCAGCATCGATAATGTGCGCGTCGCGCACGGCAGGTTGAATACCTATCAGCCTGATCAACAAGAAATAGTTCAATTGACCAGCTTAAGGGGAGACGCATGACGCGTTCCGTTTTAGTCACCGGCGCCAGTAAAGGGATCGGTCAGGCCATCGCCTGCCGCCTGGCCGCGGATGGCTTTTTGATCGTCGTTCACTACCACAGCGATAAAACCGGGGCCGAACGCAGCCTGCAGCAGATTGTCGCCGCCGGCGGCCAGGGGCGGCTGATCCGGTTCGATATCAGCAACCGCGAGCAGTGCCGTACGGCGCTGGAGCAGGATATCGAAACCCACGGCGCCTATTACGGCGTGGTGAACAACGCCGGCATCACCCGCGACGGGGCATTCCCGGCGCTGAGCGACAGCGACTGGGATGGGGTGATCCACACCAACCTCGACAGCTTTTATAACGTGCTGCACCCCTGCGTGATGCCGATGATCGGCCTGCGCCAGGGCGGCCGCATCATTGCGTTGTCCTCGGTATCCGGCGTGATGGGCAATCGCGGGCAGGTTAACTACAGCGCGGCCAAGGCCGGGGTGATCGGCGCCTGCAAGGCGCTGGCGATCGAGCTGGCCAAGCGCAAAATTACCGTCAACTGCATCGCCCCGGGGCTGATCGACACCGGCATGATCGACCTGGAACCGGCGGCGCTGGACGAAGCGATGCGCGCCATCCCGCTCAAGCGCATCGGCACGGCGGAAGAGGTGGCCGGGCTGGCCAGCTATCTGATGTCGGATATCGCCGGCTACGTGACGCGACAGGTGATCTCCATCAATGGGGGCATGGCATGACGCAGCGCGTGGTGGTTACCGGCATGGCGGGCGTTACCGCCTTCGGCAATAGCTGGGCGGAAGTGTCCGGCCGTTTGAAACAGGGAAAAAACGCGGTGCGTTACATGGCGCCGTGGGAGGAGTATCAGGGATTGAACTCGCGGCTGGGGGCGCCGATCGACAACTTCACCTTGCCGGAACACTATACCCGCAAGCGCATTCGCTCGATGGGCCGCGTTTCGCTGCTGGCCACCCGGGCGACCGAGCTGGCGCTGGAGCAGGCGGGGCTGCTGGGCGAGGCGGTGTTGACCAACGGCGAAACCGGCATCGCCTACGGATCTTCCACCGGCAGCACCAAGCCGGTCAGCGAGTTCGCCACCATGTTGACCGAAAAGCACACCGGCAATATCACCGGCACCACCTATGTGCAGATGATGCCGCACACCACCGCGGTTAACGCCGGACTGTTTTTCGGCCTGCGCGGTCGGGTGATCCCCACCTCCAGCGCCTGCACCTCCGGCAGCCAGGCGATCGGCTACGCCTATGAAAGCATCCGCCACGGTTACCAAACGGTGATGGTGGCGGGCGGGGCGGAAGAACTGTGCCCGTCGGAGGCGGCGGTGTTCGACACCCTGTTCGCCACCAGCCAGCGGAACGACGCGCCTGCGCTGTCGCCGCGGCCGTTCGATCGCCGGCGCGACGGCCTGGTGATCGGCGAAGGCGCCGGCTCGCTGATCCTCGAATCACTGGATCATGCGCTGGCGCGCGGCGCCGCCATTTACGGCGAAATTATCGGCTTCGCCACCAACTGCGACGCGGCGCATATCACCCAGCCGCAGCAGGAAACCATGCAGATTTGCATGCGGCAGGCGCTGAAAGCCTCCGGGATCGCCGGTGCCGATATCGGTTACATCAGCGCTCACGGCACCGCCACCGATCGCGGCGACGTCGCGGAAAGCCAGGCCACGGCGGCCATTTTTGGCAACCGCACCCCGATTTCCTCGCTGAAAAGCTATTTTGGCCATACCCTGGGCGCCTGCGGCGCGCTGGAAGCCTGGATGACGTTGGAAATGATGCGTGACGCCAGCTTTGCGCCGACCATCAACCTGAGCGAGCCGGACAGCGCCTGCGGTGAGCTGGACTACATCATGGGTGAGCATCGCGCGATTGATACCGAGTTTGTCCAGTCGAACAACTTCGCTTTCGGCGGCATCAATACTTCGCTGATTCTGCGGCGCTGGGCCTGATCTTTCTTTCGGCCGGAGCGCCCGCTCCGGCTATTGTTGCCGGTTAGTCAAAAGTCTTATGCGCAATAGGGCGTTTGTGATCAACAAAACAGTTGCCATAATCTCCGCCATACCGCATCTACCCGCTAACGAGAGAAAAATATTATGAGCATCCCCGCATTTGGTTTAGGCACTTTCCGTCTTCAGGATCAAGTGGTGGTCGACTCGGTGCGCACCGCGCTGGAGCTGGGTTACCGCGCGATCGACACCGCGCAGATTTACGAGAATGAAGCGGCCGTCGGCCAGGCCATCGCCGCCAGCGGCGTCAAGCGCGAAGAGCTGTTCATCACCACCAAGATCTGGATCGCCAACCTGGCGAAAGGCAAACTGATCCCCAGCCTGCAGGAAAGCCTGAACAAGCTGCAGACCTCTTACGTCGATCTGACGTTGATCCACTGGCCGTCGCCGAATGACGAGGTGCCGGTGGCGGAGTTTATGGCCGAACTGGTTGAGGCCAGGCAGCTGGGGCTGACCCGCCAAATCGGCATCTCCAACTTTACCCTGGATCTGATGCAGCGGGCGATCGACGCCGTCGGCGCCGAGCAGATCGCCACCAACCAGATTGAGCTGTCGCCGTATCTGCAGAACCGCAAGGTGGCGGAGTTTGCCCGGCAGCACGGCATCGCCGTCACCTCTTACATGACGCTGGCCTACGGCCAGGCGCTGCAGGACGAGACCATCAAAGGCATTGCCGCGCGCCATAACGCCACCCCGGCGCAGGTGATCCTGGCCTGGGCGTTGCAGTTGGGCTATGCGGTGATCCCGTCATCCACCAAGCGCGAAAACCTGGCCAGCAACCTGTTGGCGCAGCAGCTGCAGCTGACCGACGAAGATATGGCGCAGATCGCCGCGCTGGAAAACAACGGCCGCCTGGTCAGCCCGGAAGGTCTGGCGCCAGACTGGGATTGATTCCCCGCGTGCGGCAACTCAGGGCGCCCCATCGGGCGCCTTTTTCATGGCTGCAGATGTTCGCTGACAAAATCGATAAAGCTGCGCAGGCGGTTGCTGACCGCGCTGTCGCTGTAGTACACCGCATTGATCGGCATGGCGACCGGCAGGGTTTCTTTCACCAGCAGCGGCACCAGATCGCCGCGCTTAATGTCTTCGCCAATCATAAAGTCCGACAGGCAGGCGATGCCGTTGCCGTGCAGGCACAGGTGGCGTTGGGTCTCACCGCTGTTGGTGGTCAGCCCCGGGGTGATTTCCAGCTGGCGGCCATCGGCGCAGGCCAACGGCCAGCGGTTCAGGCTGGGCAGATCGTTGAAGCCGATGCAGCAATGCCGTTCCAGATCTTCCACCCGCTGCGGGGTGCCGTGCTGCGCCAGGTAGGCGGGGGAGGCCAGCACGCGGCGGTAGCTGGTCATCAGTTTGCGCGCCTTCAGGCTGGAATCGGTCAGTTCGCCGACGCGGATGGCGATGTCCACCTTGCGTTCGATCAGATTGATAAAGTTTTCCGACGACACCAGTGACAGCGACATTTCCGGATAGCGGGTGCGGAACTCCGCCACCAGCGGCGTCAGCACGTGCAGCACCACCGGCGTGGCGGCGTCGACGCGCAGCAGCCCCTGCGGGCGCCGGCGGCTCTCCATCAGCGCGTTTTCCGCCGCGGCCATGTCGCTCAAAACCTTTTGCACCTGGCGGAAATAATTCTCGCCTTCCTGAGTCAGGCTGATTTGCCGCGTGGTGCGGTTAAGCAGGGTGACGCCCAGCTTGTTTTCCAGCTTCTTCACCGTGCGGCTCACCACCGAATTCGCCTGTTCCAGCCGCTCCGCCGCCCGGCTGAAGCTGCCGCTTTCCACCACGGTCACAAAGGTGATCAACTCGTCGGAATTCGCTTTCATTGTTGCTCCGGTGGCAAAATTTATTTGATATTTTGAGCATTTTTATCATTTAAGCATAGGCCGATAATAGCCGTCATCAACCTGAACGCTATTTTGGAGTAAAAAATGCCACTCGCATTACTTGCATTAACCATCAGCGCCTTTGCCATCGGCACCACGGAGTTCGTGATCGTCGGCCTGATCCCGACCATCGCGGAACAGCTTGGGGTGACGGTGCCGTCCGCCGGGCTGCTGGTGACCCTCTACGCCATCGGCGTGGCGATCGGCGCACCGGTGCTGACGGCCCTGACCGGCCGCGTGCCGCGCAAATTGCTGCTGGTGGGGCTGATGGCGCTGTTCACCCTCGGTAACCTGCTGGCCTGGCAGTCGCCGAGCTATGAGTCGCTGGTGGTGGCCCGCCTGCTGACCGGCCTGGCGCACGGCGTGTTCTTCTCAATCGGCTCTACCATCGCCACCAGCCTGGTGGCGAAAGAGAAGGCGGCGTCGGCCATCGCCATCATGTTCGGCGGCCTGACCGTGGCGCTGGTGACCGGCGTGCCGCTGGGCACCTTCATCGGCCAGCACTTCGGCTGGCGTGAAACCTTCCTGGCGGTATCGCTGATCGGCGCGATCGCCACCGTCGCCAGCATTATTTTGGTGCCGAACAACATTAAGAATCAGGCCGGCGCCGGCATCGGCGAGCAGTTGAAAGTGCTGACCCACCCGCGCCTGCTGCTGATTTACGCCATTACCGCGCTGGGCTACGGCGGGGTGTTTACCACCTTCACCTTCCTGGCGCCGATGATGCAAGAGCTGGCGGGCTTCTCCGCCCCGACGGTAAGCTGGATCCTGCTGGCGTACGGCATCGCGGTGGCCATCGGCAATATCTGGGGAGGCAAGCTGGCGGATCGCCACGGCGCGGTGCGCGCGCTGAGCTTTATCTTTGCCTCTTTGGCCGCGCTGCTGCTGGTATTCCAGTTCACCGCCAGCCACAGCATCGCCGCGCTGGCGACGGTGATCGTGATGGGGGTATTCGCCTTCGGCAACGTGCCGGGCCTGCAGGTTTACGTGGTGCAAAAAGCCGAGCAGTACACGCCGAATGCGGTGGATGTGGCCTCCGGTCTGAACATCGCGGCCTTTAACGTCGGCATCGCCCTCGGATCGGTGATTGGCGGCCAGACCGTCGCCTCGCTGGGGCTGGCGCAGACGCCGTGGATTGGCGCGCTGATTGTGCTGGTCGCCCTGTTGCTGGTCGGCCTCAGCGGCCGGCTGGATAAAAAGTATCAGCCCCAGACCGCCTGATGTATCCCGACGATCGTGAATCTGGCCCGCTTTTGCGGGCCTTTTCGCATTTCTCGCTTAACGGCGCCTACCTTTACACACCTATACCCTCAGAAGATTGAATTCCCTCTCCGTCGCCCCTATAACTGGAAGGGGATGCCGGTAAAAGCCATGCCGTCGGCGCAGGGCGGGCGTATAATCAATTCATCGTTGGCGGCGATCTGACCGCCAGTTTCATCCTAATGGGAAATAGGCGAATAGCGTGCCGAAACGAACTTATGCAATGAGGTATGTTGCAGGCCAGCCGGTTGAGCGAATTTTCCCTGGCGCCATCAATCACCCTTTGCCGCCTGGGGCCGCATTGCCTACGGCCGGCGCCCTGCGGGTGATGGTATGGAATATCTTCAAGCAGCAGCGGGCCGACTGGCTTTCGGTGCTGAAAAGCCACGGTAAGGATGCGCAGCTGGTGCTGCTGCAGGAGGCGCAAACCACCCCGGAGCTGGTGAGCTTCGCCACCGCCAACTATCTGGCGGCCGATCAGGTGCCGGCATTCGCGTTGCCGCAGCACCCTTCCGGCGTAATGACGCTGGCGGCGGCGCATCCGGTATATTGCTGCCCGCTGCGGGAGCGTGAACCTTTGCTGCGGCTGGCCAAATCGGCGCTGATCACCGTTTACCCGCTGTTCAACGGCCAACTGCTGATGGTGGTGAATATCCATGCGGTAAACTTCAGCCTGGGCGTCGACGTGTATAGCAAGCAGCTGGGGCCGATTGGCGAGCAGATCGCCAATCATCAGGGGCCGGTGATCATGGCCGGGGACTTTAACGCCTGGAGCCGCAAACGCATCAATGCGCTGTATGAATTCGCCAGCGACATGGCGCTGCGCGAGGTGAGCTTTACCGACGACCATCGCCGCAAGGCCTTCGGCCGCCCGCTGGACTTTGTGTTCTACCGCAACCTGGGCGTGGCCGAAGCCTCGGTACTGGTGACCAGCGCTTCGGACCATAACCCGCTGCTGGTGGAGTTCCACCCGGAGAAAGACAAGCCGCACTGGTGATCGTCAGGCAATAAAAAAGCACCCCGGAGGGTGCTTTTTTTGTGCCGGAAATTTAGGTGTCCGGCGTCATTTTGTTGTCGACGAACAGGGTCAGCTTCAGACCGGGCTGCAGGCTGTTGCCTTTGCCGAGCGTCGAGTTCCAACGCATCACGTCGTTAATGTCGACGCCGTGACGACGTGCGATACTGGCCAGCGAGTCACCTTGGCGAACCTGATAGGTGATGCTGCTGTTGCTGCCGGTATTGCTGGCCACCTGCAGGGTTTGCCCAACTTTTAAGGCGCTCTTGGCGCGCAAGTTGTTCCAACTCTGCAAATCGCTGGTCTTGATGTTCAACCGCTTCGCAATGCCCGACAAGGTGTCGCCGGAGCGAACTTTATACGAGCTGCCGCCGGTCAGACCGCTGTTTTTCGCCAACTGGGTGGTTGGCTGAGTCACGGCGATCTGGCCATCGGCCAGCGAGTCTTTCAGCTGATCGGCATTTCCTTTGGGAACCATGATGTAATGGGGCCCGTTGGGTGCCGTAACGCCTTTCTTGTAGCCTGGGTTGTAAGCCTTCATCTTGGTGACCGAAAGCCCAGCCATCTCAGCCGCCTGAGTCAACCGTATTTGCTGCCCGACATCGATACGCGCCAGCGCACGGGTTTCATCCGTCTTCGGAAGATTGACGCCGTACTTCTTGCTGTGTTTGACGATGTCGCTCAGCGCCAGCATTTTCGGGACATAAATCGACGTTTCACGCGGAAGCGACAGTGCCCAGAAATTGGTTGGCTTACCCTGGCGTTTGTTTGCCTTAACCGCTTTCATCACGCGACCTTCACCGCTGTTATAAGCGGCAATGGTCAGTAACCAGTCGCCGTTAAACATACGGTTTAAGTATTGCATCATGTTAAGCGCAGCGGTCGTCGAGGCTACGACATCGCGTCGCCCGTCATACCACTGATTGTTTTTCAAACCATAATTGCGACCCGTCTGCGGCACGATTTGCCATAGCCCTGCAGCGTTGGCACTTGACGTGGCGTGGGGGTCAAAAGCGCTCTCCACTATGGGTAGCAGTACCAGTTCCATCGGCATATTGCGTTTCTTAATCTGCCCGACTATCCAGTACATGTACGGCTCTGCCCGTAATGTTACATCGTGGAGATAGCTCTTATTTTTTAGGTACTTTCTTTTTTGTTCACGGATCCGGGAATTTTCCGGAACCTCCATCTTCAGCTCGTCGCTAATGAAGTTCCACAGGTTCTGCTGTGCGGCCGGGCTATTATTATCTAGCCACCGCGCCGAGCTCGCTCGACCATTCGCTGTGTACTCTCCTGCTTCACTCTCTTGACCTGCCGAAGACAAACTCTGTGCATGCTGTTCTGGGGCCGGCGCGTCCTGCCTGGACGACTGGCACCCCACTAGCAAGACTGAGGCGAGAAATATCGCTTTAGCCTTCATGTGTGTGTCAATATAGTTGCTTAAAAGACGAGCAATCATACTTTGCTTCGTCAAATAACACAACTAAAAGCTCAGAAGTTATCTTTCCGCAGGCGTAATTCGGAAAAAACCGAATGAAGGCTTTTTGGCGGTGAATTAAAGCCTAATTTGTTTTGTAAATCAGTGTCATGGCAGCGTAAGAAAAGGTTAATTTTTCGCTCTAATTGCAGCGTGGTCGGCACGCTGGGTTGGCCTTTTGCCCGTAACGCTTCAACATGTTGTTGATATGTTTCAATCTCTCGATCTTGCGGCAAAATAGCCCGTGCAAACTTAAGATTTGAAAGAGTATATTCATGCGCGCAGCAAATTAAGGTGTTATCGGGAAGTTGCGCGAGTTGTTGAAATGCGTCGTGCATCTGCTGCGCCGTGCCTTCAAATAATCTGCCGCAGCCGGCGGAGAAAATCGTGTCGCCGCAGAACAAATAAGGGGCGCTATAGAATGCCACATGGCCCAGGGTATGCCCGGGAACCGCGATGGTGGCGTATCGGCGGCCGTTAATTTCGAAGGTTTCGCCGTCGCGGACGATATGATTCGCCCCTTTGTCGGCCGTCTCCTGCGGGCCGTATACCGGCAGGCCAGGATACTGCGCCACCATCTGCGCCACGCCGCCGACGTGATCCTGATGATGGTGGGTCAGCAGAATCGCATCCGGCGTCAGCTGCAGGCGCCGCAAAGCGTCGAGCGCCGGCTGCGCCTCGCCCGGATCGACGATCACGCAGTGGCCCCGCCGGTCATCCAATAACCAAATGTAATTGTCCTGGAAGGCGGGAATGCTGATAAGATTCATGTTGTACCTCTCGTTGGCAACGGCTTGAAAGAAGATAATAAATCATGAAACCAGCCCATACTCTACAAAAGCTCACCGGCCCACGGTCATGGGCCGAGCTGCCGTGGGGGAATACTATCGTGAGGCGCTCGAGCGGCAGTTGCAACCCTGGTGGCCAAAGCTGTTCGGTTTCCACCTGCTGAAGCTCGGCACCCTCAGCGCCGGCCTGGCGACGGACAAGTGCGCCATCTCGCATCAGGTCAACGTGGGCCTGGAGGGCGAGGGGCTGCAGGTGATCGCCGACGCCTATCGGCTGCCGTTCGCCGCCAAGTCGGTCGATGCCTGCCTGTTGGCGCATACGCTGTCCTATGCGGACGATCCGCACCGGCTGCTGCGCGAAGTTGACCGGGTGTTGATCGACGACGGCTGGCTGGTGGTCAGCAGCTTCAATCCGTTCAGCCTGCTGGGGTTGGGCAAGCTGGTGCCCGGGTTGCGCCATCGCCAACCCTACGCCAGCCGCATGTTTACCCAGATGCGGCTGCTGGATTGGCTCAGCCTGCTGAATTACGAGGTGTTGCATCAGGCGCGGTTTCACGTGCTGCCGTGGCACCGTAAGGGCGGCAAGTTTTTGTGTACTCATCTGCCGGCGCTGGGAACCATGAGCGTGATCGTGGCGCGCAAGCGCACCTTGCCGCTGACGCCGACGCCGATGAAGATGGGGGCGAGAAAACCGTCTCTCAGCCGCGCGGTGGGCGCGACCAAGAGTTACCGCAAACTGCCTTAGGCTTCCGGCTTGTAGCCGACGTCTGCCTGGGTCGGATTGCCGGCGGCGTCGCGCGCCAAGACGTCGCAACGTTCGTTCTCCGGGTGGCCGGCGTGGCCCTTGACCCATTCCCATTTGATGGTGTGGCGCTGAATGGCCAGATCGAGACGCTGCCACAGATCGACATTTTTGACCGGCTTCTTGTCGGCGGTTTTCCAGCCGCGCTTTTTCCAGTTGTGGATCCAGCTGGTAATGCCCTGGCGCACATACTGGCTGTCGGTGCTGAGAACCACTTCGCAGGGCGCGGTCAGCGCTTCCAGCGCCACGATCGCCGCCATCAGCTCCATGCGGTTGTTGGTGGTCAGGCGATAGCCCGCGCTGAAGGTTTTTTCAACCTGTTTATAGCGCAAGATTGCGCCGTAACCACCGGGGCCGGGATTGCCGAGGCAGGAGCCGTCGGTGAAAATTTCTACCTGTTTAAGCATCTCTGGTAGACTCTTCCTATCAGTTTTATAAAAGCCAAGTCTGACATAAACGAGCGCTGCGAGCACTGCAATATGATCTCAACCACCACTACCAGACAGATCGTCCTCGATACCGAAACCACCGGTATGAACAAACTCGGGGTGCATTACGAAGGTCACCGCATCATCGAAATCGGTGCGGTGGAAGTGATTAACCGCCGTCTGACCGGGCGTCATTATCACGTTTACGTCAAGCCGGACCGGCTGGTGGACCCGGAAGCCTATGGGGTACACGGCATCAGCGACGAGTTCCTGGCCGACAAGCCGACCTTCGATCAGATAGCCGACGAGTTCCTCGATTTCATCCGCGGCGGCGAGCTGGTGATCCATAACGCGACGTTCGACATCGGCTTTATGGATCACGAATTCCGCATGCTGCAGCAGGGGATCCCGAAGACCGAGACCTTCTGCACCATTACCGACAGCCTGTTGATGGCGCGCCGCCTGTTCCCGGGCAAGCGCAACAACCTCGACGCCCTGTGCGGCCGCTATGAGATAGACAACAGCAAGCGTACGCTGCACGGCGCATTGCTCGATGCCGAGATCCTGGCGGAAGTCTATCTGGCGATGACCGGCGGCCAGACATCGATGGCGTTTCAGATGGAGGGCGACACCCAGCAGACCGACTCCGCCCAGGATATCCAGCGCATCGTTCGCCCGGCGACCGCCATGAAGGTGGTTTACGCCAGCGATGAAGAAGTGCAGGCCCATGAGGCGCGTCTGGATCTGGTGGCGAAAAAGGGCGGCAGCTGCCTGTGGCGCGCGGAAGCGGCCGAATAATCGCTCGCGGCGCGCCGTCGCTGAAAAACTGTGCAAACGGTTCATTTGGTGAGAAAAAGGCGTTGACGGAATTGAGGGGCGTCCGTAATATGCGCCTCGTTCCCCCGCAAGAGGGAATGGCGCGGAGCGGTAGTTCAGTTGGTTAGAATACCTGCCTGTCACGCAGGGGGTCGCGGGTTCGAGCCCCGTCCGTTCCGCCACTATTCAGAAGCCCTGAGTTAGCGATAACTCAGGGCTTCGTCGTTTCTAATCCTTGCTCAATTCGGTTTTGGCGAAGCGCACCGCCTGATTGGCCGCCCATTCGCGGCGGGCGATAATGCGGTAACAGCCGCCGCCCAGCGCCGCCCCGATAAACCAGCTGAAGTTGGCCACCTCATGCAGGCTCGGCGTAAAGCTGATGGCTAACCCGATGGCAACCGACGGCACCAGCGCCCAGATGGCGTTCGGATTGAAGCCGTTCTTGTACCAGTAGCGCCCGCCCGGCGTGGCGTTGTACAGGTCGTCCACGTGCAGTTCGCCGCGTTTGATGACGTAGAAATCCACCAGCAGGATGCCGAACAGCGGCCCGATAAAGGCGGCCAGCACGTCCAGCGTGTAGTGGATCAGCTCCGGCGACTGAAACAGGTTCCACGGCGTCAGCAGGAAAGAGCCGACCGCGGCGATCATGCCGCCGGTGCGGAAGCTGATTTTCTGCGGCGAACAGTTGGAGAAATCGAACGCCGGCGACACGAAGTTGGCCACGATGTTGATGCCGATGGTGGCGACGATCATCGTCAGCAGGCCGAGCGCCACGGCGATGTCGCTGTCGATGCGGGTTACGGTTTCGATCGGATCGGTGATCAGCTGGCCGAACAGCGGCAGGGTGCCGGAGACGATCACCACGGTGACCAGCGAGAACAGCAAATAGTTGAACGGCAGCCCCCAACGGTTGCCGCGCTGCACCTCGGCAAAGCTTTTGCCGTAGCGCGTGAAATCGCCGAAGTTCAGCAGCGGCCCGGAGAAGTAAGAAACCACCAGCGCGGTGGCGGTCAGCATCAGCCAGCCTTGTTCACCGGCGCCAAGATTCTTGCTGGCCAGCGTCAGAGAGAGGTTGGAGAACCCCACCCGATAAACAATCCAGCCCGCCAGCACGAACATCACCACGTAGACCGCCGGACCGGCGATATCGATAAAGCGTTTGATCGCCTCCATGCCGTGCCAAAACACCATCGCCTGCAGCAGCCACATGGTGATGTAACATCCCCAGCCGAGCTGCGACAGGCCAAGAAAATGCGGCACGGTCATCGGCTCCAGCGACGGAAAGAACTTCAACAGCGTCAGCATCAGCGCGTTGGACGCCAGGTAAGTTTGTATGCCATACCAGGCAAAGGCGATCATGCCGCGGATCACCGCCGGAATATTGGCGCCGAACACCCCGAATGCCTGGCGGCTCAGCACCGCATAAGGCACGCCGCCCATCTGGCTGGGTTTGGCCACCAGATTGGCGCAGAGCTGCACGATGCAAATCCCCACCAGCAGGCAGATCAGCACCTGCCAGCTCGACAACCCAAGGGCGAAGAAGCTGGCGGCCACCACATAGCCGCCCATGCTGTGCACATCCGACATCCAAAAAGAAAAAATGTTGTACCAGCTCCAGTTCTGGTCGCGCGTCGGCGCCAGATCGTCGTTGCACAGCTTGGGGCTGTAGTTGTCATTGGGGTTTGGCATAAATCGTGCTCCTCTCAAGAACGGGCGCCAGGACGGTTGGCAAAGGTCGTTGACAGGGCTTTTGCAGGATTCAGGCCAAATTTATCTTTTTTGTATACAAAATATCTTGTTCTTGTATACGATTTGATTATCTAAGGGTATACGGAGCAGCAAGATGATCGGCACGACGATCGGCGCCAACGCCGCGCAGCATGGGCAATCCGCCGCCTATTTCATTGAGGATCAGGACGATCACATCTATAACTCGCTGGTAAAAGCTATCGTTGAACACCGGCTGCTGCCCGGCAGCAAATTGCCGGAAGAAGCGCTGGCGGAGACCTTCGGCGTCAGCCGCACCGGCATCCGTCGGGTGCTGCAGCGCCTTGCCGCAGTGCAGTTGGTCAGCCAGCTGCCCAAACGTGGTGCACAGGTCGCCAGGCCGGGGGAAGCAGAGGCGATCGATGTGTTCCGGACGCGCAAAATGCTGGAGTGCGCCAACCTGCCGCAGGTGATCGCCCACTGCGGCCCTGAACGGCTGCAGGCGATGGCGGCCATCGTCGAGCAGGAACAGCGGGCGCACCAGGAGCGGGACGGCGCGGCGGCGATCCGGCTGTCCGCCGCGTTTCACGTTCAGCTGCAGGCGATCGCCGGCAACGCGGTGCTGACCGAGCTGGTGTCGCAGCTGACGCTGCGTTCATCGCTGGTGATCGCCGTCTATGGCGCGCCCTGGCAGCAAGGCTGCCGCTGCCACGATCACCGCGATCTGCTGACGCTGTTGCAACAGCGCGACGCCGCGGCGCTGGCGCAGCGGATGGCCGGCCATTTTGACGATATCCTGGCCCATTTGCGCTTTACCCAGGGCGACGACGAATCGCCCGATTTTGCGCGGCTCTTTACGGCGGAAGAAAAGGGGGCGCAATGAGCGGTCGCTGCGTGATCCAGGTGATCAACCCCAATACCAGCCAGGCGATGACGGCCACCATCGGCGCCGCCGCACGCGCCGTGGCCGCGGCGGATACGGAAATCCTGGCGGTGTGTCCGCAGGAGGGCGCGCCGTCCATCGAAGGGCATTTTGACGAGGCGATCGCCGCCGTCGGCGTACTGCAGCAGGTGAAGCTTGGCCGCGAAGCCGGCGTCAGCGGCCATATCATCGCCTGCTTTGGCGATCCGGGGTTGCTGGCGGCGCGGGAGCTGGCGCGCGCGCCGGTCATTGGCATCGCCGAGGCGGCGATGCATACCGCCACGCTGCTGGCGACGCGTTTCTCCATCGTCACCACGCTGCCGCGCACGCTGATCATCGCCCGTCATTTATTGCATCAATACGGTTTCGAACGCCACTGCGCGGCGCTGCACGCCATCGATCTGCCGGTGTTGGCGCTGGAAGACGGCAGCGGGGCGGCGCAGCAAAAGGTGCGTCAGCAATGTCTGCAGGCCAAGCGGCAGGACGGCAGCGGGGCGATCGTGCTCGGCTGCGGCGGCATGGCGGATCTGGCGCGTGAGTTGACGCGCGAGCTGGGGATCCCGGTGATCGACGGCGTCAGCGCGGCGGTCAAAATGATCGAGTCGCTGCATGCGCTGGGGTTGAGCACCAGCAAGCACGGCGATCTGGATTTTCCGTTGGCCAAGCCGCTGTCCGGCAGGTTCGACGGTTTTAATTCGTAATTTTAATGGGAAGCGGCGATGAATCAGTACCAATTTGACAAAGACTACCCGCGCGATCTGATCGGCTACGGCGGCCGCCCGCCGCACGCGGGCTGGCCGGGAGGCGCCCGCATCGCGGTGCAGTTCGTCCTCAACTATGAAGAGGGCGCGGAAAACAACGTGCTGCACGGCGACGCCGGCTCTGAACAGTTTCTTTCCGACATCATCGGCGCGGCCAGCTATCCGGATCGGCATATGTCGATGGATTCACTGTATGAATATGGCTCGCGCGCCGGCTTCTGGCGGATCCACCAGGAGTTTCAGCGCCGCGCTTTGCCGCTGACGGTGTTTGGCGTCGCCATGGCGCTGGCGCGCAATCCGCAGGTGGTGCAGGCGATCAAAGAGGCCGACTATGACGTGGTGAGCCATGGCTGGCGCTGGATCCATTACCAGCAGATGGATGAGGTTAGCGAACGCCAGCATATGCGGCAGGCGATCGCGACGCTGCGCGAGCTGTTCGGCCAGGCGCCGATCGGCTGGTATACCGGCCGCGACAGCCCGAATACCCGCCGGCTGCTGGTGGAACAAGGCGGCTTTTTATACGACAGCGACTATTACGGCGACGATTTGCCGTTCTGGACCGAGGTGCGGTGCGCCACCGGCGAGAGCAGGCCGCATCTGATTGTGCCCTATACGCTGGAAGCCAACGATATGCGCTTTGCGTCGCCGCAGGGCTTCAACACCGGCGAGCAGTTCTTTACCTATCTGAAGGACAGCTTCGACGTCCTGTACGCCGAGGGCGAAACCTCGCCGAAGATGCTGTCGATCGGCATGCATTGCCGCTTGCTGGGGCGCCCCGGCAAGTTTCGCGCGCTGCAGCGCTTCCTGGATTATATTCAGCGGCACGATCGGGTGTGGATATGCCGGCGGCAGGATATCGCCGAGCATTGGGCGGAGCATCATCCGTTCAGCAAATGATAAGGGCCGGCATTGCCGGCCCTTTTGCATAGGATCAGAACAATACCGAATAGTTCAGGCCGAAGGTGCGGCCGCGGCCTTTATAGCTGTACAGCTCAGACGAGCCGTAGGTCGGGCTATACAGGATAGGCGCGCGCTGGCCCCAAACGGTGGTGTATTGCTTGTCCAACAGGTTTTCCACGCTGAAGCTGAGCTTGCCCACCGGCAGGTTGTAGCTGCCGAGGAAGTCGATGGTGTTGTAGCCGTCGATCTTGCGTCCTTGGGTGGAGTTGGCCTTGGTGTAATCGCCGTCGTCCGACACGTCGAAGGTCTGCTGCGACTGCAGGCGCAGGTTCCAGTCGCCCGGCGCCCAACCGACGTAAGCGGTGACTTTCGACGGGCTGGCGGTGTCGACCACCAACTTTTTCCATTCGCCGTTGACCTTGGTCTCGGAGCGAATGAGGTTGAAGTTGGTGCCGGCGCTCCAGTCGCTGTCTTCGAAGAAGTAATCCACCGCGCCTTCCAGCCCGTAGATGCGGCGCTTGTCCGAGTTGACGTTGATGGTCATGTCGGTTTTGTTGATGGAGATGCTTTTGTCGGACAGAGAATAGTAGGCGGCGACCTGCGTGCGCAGGTTGTCGCCGGTGTAGCGCCAGCCGAGCTCGTAGGCGTTGACCTTGATGCCTTCCAGCTTGGAGTCGCCGACGTTGACGCTATTGTTCAGCTGATAGTGGCCGTTGTTCAGCGCATAGGTGCCGTTGCCGTAATACTTGCCCGGATCCGGGATCTCGAAGCCCTGCGAGAAGTTGAACCAGGTTTGCTGGCGCTCGGTCAGGTGCGCCAGCAGGCCGGCGTTGAACAGCGCGTTGTTGTAGTCGGTCTTGCCGCCCGGGATGGCGTCGGCGGAGGTTGCCGCGCCGGTGGCGATGGCTTGCTGCTGGTTGTAGCCGACGAAGTCATCGATCTTGTTTTCGGTGTACTGGTAACGCACGCCGCCGCTCAGGGTGAAGATCGGGTTGATGTCGTAGCTGGCCTGCAGGAACGACGCCAGGTTAGTGGTGGTGTAGCCCGGATAACGTCCGGTGTTGTAGGCGTTTTCCAAATCCATGCCGCCGGATTGCTTCGCCTTCGCCAGATCGAAGAACTGCTGGTTGGCATTGAAGCTCTCATGTTCGGCGTCGATGCCATAGGTCAGCGTCAGGGCGTCGACAGGCTTGCTGTTCAGCGTCAGCTTGCCGCCGTAGAAGTCGGTTTTCTGCTGGGAGGCGCCGATGCTGGTGACGGCATTTCCCGCCGAGTTCAGCGTCGGGAACGGGTAGAAGGTCAGCGACTCGTCGCGATAGTAGACCTGCGCCACCAGATCCTGGCCGAGGAAGTCGGTGTTGGAATATTGCAGGTTGATCAGGTGACGTTCGGTGCCCGGAATGCGGTCGGCGTTCAGGTTGCCGCCGTTGTACGCCCTGGCGTCGCCGGTGACCGCCGAGAAGTCTTTGCCCAGATACAGGCCGTGATCGCCGTCGGACTGGCTCTTGTAATATTGGGTGGTCAGCTGCAGCTGCTGGTGATCGTCGATATTGATGGTGCCGGTGCCCATCACGTCGAGGCGATCGGAATACTGCAGGCCGGTTTGGGTATTGTCGATCAGCACCTCGTTGCCCTTGCCGTCGTACCAGCCACCGTAGCGCTGATAGGAGACCGACAGCCGCCCCGAAGCGTTGTCGTTGCCGCCGCTGACCGCCGCCGCGACGTTTTCGTCGTGGTCGTTGTGGCCGCCGAAGCCGGTTTTGCCGCCGACCTGCAGCTCAACCTGCTGCTCTTTCTGGCCTTTTTTGGTGACGATATTGATCAGGCCGCCGGTGCTGCCGCCGCCGTACAGCGCGGTGGCGCCGGAGATCACCTCGATGTGGTCGATATTGAACGGGTCGATCGAATCCAGCTGGCGGCTGTCGCTGCGTGAGGAGTTCAGGCGCACGCCGTCGATCATCACCATCATCGAACGGCCGCGCAGGTTCATGCCGTAGTTGGTGCGCCCCTGGCCGCTGACGTCCATGCCGGGGATCAGCTGCGCCAGCACGTCCTTGATTTCCTTGCCGCCCTGCACCTGTTGCTCAATCTCCTGGCTCTCGATAACCCAGGTGGTCTGCGCCATTTCAGCGACGGTGCGGTGTGAACGGCTGGCGGAAACCACCACCTGCTCATCATTGTTTTTTTGCTCTTCTGCCCAGGCCGCCGGCGCAAGCATCGCCAGCAGACACGGGTTCAATACCCAAAGGTGTTTGCGTTTCATCGTTATTTTTCCAGTGTTCCCAGGTTGCGTGTGGTTAAAACTCGGTGTAATTGAGCATGACGTGTTCAGCGCGGGCGGGCGTGCCCGCTTGCTGACTGCGCCATTGGATCACCGCCGGGGTGGACGTTAAATCGAACTGGTCGCGTCCTAAAACCCGGTTGAGAATGCGCGCCGAGCGCCAGGCCATCAGGCTGAGCTGGGGTTCGGCAATGCCGTGGCTGTGCATGCCGGCGTTGACGGCGAACAGGCAGTTTTCCTGCGGCCCCTGCCACTCCAGGGTGAAGTCCGGGGCGATGCGGTACTGGTCATCGGCGGTGGTCAGCAGGCGATCGGCCAAAGGCGCCAGGAAAGCCGGCCGATCTTGCTGGTAACCGGTGGCGAAGATCGTCACGTCGGTATCGAAGGTTTCCCGGCCCTGATCGAGATGGTGGTGCGTCACCAGCCGATACCCGTCGCCGTCGGCGTGCATCGCCGCCAGCGAACGGCTTGGCAGCAGGCGCGCCCAGGGCTTTTCTCGCAGCACTTCAAAGCGGTGATACATCGCGCGGTAGATAGCCAGCAGCGACTCGCCGGTAATGCCGTCGGAGGTCATCTTCTGCTCGGTCAGCATGCGCTGCTTGGCGCCGTCGTTGAGGCCGTAGAAGCCGTCGACGTAGTCCGGCGTAAAGTATTCGTTGGCGAAGGCCGCTTCATCCAGTGCGTTGTAGTTGTTGCGGCGCGAGATCCAGTTGAGCTGCGCCGGTTGGCCCCATTCGCCGCGGAAAATGTTCAGGAACAGATCGGCGCCGCTCTGGCCGCCGCCCACCAGGGTAACGCGTTTGCCGGCCAGATCCGGGCTGCGCAGCGCCATTTCGCTGGCGTGGAAGCAGCGGTCGTTTTGTTCGGTAACGCAGTCCGGCAGCTTGATGCGCTTGCCGATGCCGAGGCAGACGTGGCGCGCGCGGTAGACATTGCGCTGGGTGGTGACCACGAACTGGCGCTGCTGGTCGTCAAAATCCACGCTCTGGATGTCCTGGCTGAACTCCAGCGAATTCAGCCCGTTGGCGGCCCAGTCGAGGTAGTCGGCGAACTCTTCGCGCGACACCGTGCGCAGTTCGGTGGTCAGGAAACGGTAGAACTTTTTCCGTTTAACCAGATAGTTGAGGAAGCTGTACGGGTTGGTCGGCGACACCGCGCTCACCAGATCCTTCAGGAAGCTGGTTTGCATGTGGCAATCCGGCACCATCATGCCGGGATGCCAGGAAAAGTGCGGTTTGCGCTCAAGGAATTTACTGTTAAAACCGTTCACTTCGCTGCCAAGCGCGGCGATGCTGAGGTTGAACGGGCCGATGCCGATGCCGATGAAATCCAGAGGCTGATTCATTGGGCAAGCTCCTTGGTGACCAGATAGAGAGGGTTATCGAGATCCTGCAGGTAGTTGGGCAACATGCGGCTGCCGCCGTCCTGCTCTGAATAAGTGAGTTTGACCGGGTTAAGCACCACGCGAATAATCTGCGGCTTGAACAGGTCGAACAGTGCGAAGCGATCCGCCATTGCCGGATGCCGCGCCATATAACCTTGCAGCACCTGCGCCAGCAGCTGATAGAAACGCGCTTCGCTCACCCCGCAGGACGCCATCAACGGTGAGATGAAGCGCAGCACGGTAACGAAGTGGCCGGTCTGCAGATCGTGGATCAGGTAGTCGGCGGAAAGGCGCACGGTAACGTCCTTCACCCCCTGCGGCAGCGAGGCCGCTTCGGGGAAGTCCCGATCCACCAGGCGCATGTCGCCCTGGAAATCCTTCAGCAACACGCGCTGCGGCACATGATCCTTCATCACCAGCGTGATGTTCTGGCCGTGGGCGATCAGCGCCACGCCGTAACGGCACATCAGGTGGTACATCGGCAGCACCACCGCGCTGAACATCTGTTGCAGCCAGGCTTCGGCGCTCAGGCCGGAGCGAGCGATATAGGCGGCGATCAGCGGCTCGCCGTGGTTGTCGGTTTCCATCAGCGTCGCCATCAAGATGGCGTGTTCGCCCTCCTGCAGGTAACAGAACGGATTCTCGCGCCAGATCACCCCAAGCATTTCCTGATAGCGATACGGCGCTTTGGCCAGCGAGGCGTAGGTTGGGTGAGTCATGTAACCCGCCGCCGGTTCGCCGAGGATCTCGGCGCCGCTGGCGCGCAGGGTCGGGTCCTCGGCGAAAATGTCCTGCAGCCAGCGCGAGGCGGCCGGGCCGGCGCTGATGTACTTGCCCGGAATGCCGCGGTAGCACGAGGTGTTGTAAATGGTCAGCGGCAGCTTGATGTCGAACGCCGAACGGCGGCTGACGTTGGTCAGGGTGCGCAGCGATTGCTGCGCCAGGTAATGGTCGCCGAATTCGCCCAGTTCGATCAGCTCGCCCGCGGCCAGCTGCGGCAGGAAATGCAGCGCAATTTTTTGCTGCCATTGCCAGGGGTGCAGCGGCACCGGGATCCAGTCGTCGCTCAGCTTCAACTCGCGCCAGCGGCGGTCGAAGCGTTGGCGTTCGCCCTGATCCATGGCGCTGTCGAGCAGGCTGTCCAGCGGGAATTGCGCGTCGGCGCACCAAACGAAGCCGTCGCGTTTGGCCGCGATCCAGTGCAGGCGGAACTGGCCCTGATACTCTGGCGCATACTGCTGCAGCGCGTTCAGGCCCCAGCCGCGACGGCCCTTGTTGAAAATGAACTTCGGGTGGCCGGCCAGCAGGCATTGCAGCGCGTCGGCATCGAGGGCGATCAGATCCTGCGCGCTCATGCCGTGGCGTGCGGCCAGCAGCTGCATGTCGCCGCGCAGCGTGGCGTACAGATCCTCCAGATGTTCGGCTATCTGCGCATCGTCCATTTTCAGCACCTGCGCCAGCTGACGCAGCGTTTGGTCGGCGGCCAGCGGCAACCGATCGCAGCTCAGCGTGGCGGGGTCGATGTGCAGCCAGCCCCAGATGCCGCGGGTGGCGCTGAAGCCGTAGCTGGCGTCGCCCAGGGCGATGCGCCATTTTCCGTCGTGCGATTCCGCCTGCAGCGTGCGTTCGTATTCCAGTTCGGCCAGCATCTTGGCGATCATCTGGCGGTTGACGCGCTGCCAGTCGGCGTAGTCATGAGCGATCATACCGACGCCTCCCGAAAGAACGCATCGCGTTGGTTGAGGATCAGGCGCGAACGTTTGTGCGGGAAGTCGAACTCCTTCACCCTGTGATAGCCGGCGGCCGGCAGGTGGCGGAACAGCCGCTGGTTATCGGCGCGCGGCTCGGCGACCACCCGGGTGGTGCGCGGTTCGTCCAGATACAGATAATGGGTCAGGCCGCGCAGCCAGCTGCGGATGTATTGCGCGCCGCGGCGGTCCTCTTCGCCCACCAGCATATGCAGCCCGCGATCGAACGGCTGCCAGCGGTAGTGGCGGCCGATGCGGTCTTCCGGCGCCCAGTAGACCTCGAAGTAACCGAACGGGCGATCGTCGAAACAGCCGAGCAGCGGATAACAGTAGCTGGAGTCCAGCTGGCGCCGCAGATAGGCGGCCTGCGCCTCGAGCGGGCCGCTCATTTCCCAGAAGGCATCGACGCGCGGCGAATTCATCCAGCGGGTGAACTGTTCGGCGTCGCGTTCGACCTCCGGCAGGCGGAAACTCAGGGTGTGTTTGAGCTGCGGATCGTAACGGCGGTAAACCTCGCCGTTCGGCCGCGCCGGGCGCTGCGGGAACCAGATCTGGCGTTCGGCGTCATAGTGCATCTGGCCGGAGGCGCGGTTGCGTTCGCCGCTCAGCCACAGCGGCAGCTGGTAGAAAACTTCGCGCGCCAGGTAGTCGCCGCTGGCCAGGGCGAACAGCGCCTGAGCCTGGGGTTCTTCCCGCCATTCGGCGTAGGGCAGCGCCACGCCGCTGAGCTGCGGCGCGGCGACCAGCAATTGATCCAGCGCCTGCACCAGCCAGCCCTGCGGCAGGGCGCCCGGGTAATGCAGCACGGCGCTGCCGTCCAGGCCGAGGCCCAGCTGCAGATCCCGTTCCAGCCGTTCGCAGCGGAAAGCGCTGCCGGCATGCGTCAGTTTGGCGGACGGCGTCATTGGGCGGCCCCCGTAAACAGTGGGTTGACGAAATCGAAGTAGATCACCGCCGGATCGACGATGGTGTTCTCGTTATGATCGTGCAGGTAACAGAAGAAGTTGCCTTTACAGTTCCAGTGCGGGCTGTCGAGCACGTAGTCCAGGCACAGGGTATTCCTGGCGGTGGCGCGCAGGCCGCCAAGCGCGTCGCGCACCCGGGCCATCAAGGATCCTTCGCTGTCGAAGCCGGCGGCTGCCAGCGCGGCGGTGACCGCCAGGCTGGAGTTCACCAGCAAATAATAAGGGAAGTAGCGCAGCAGTTGCTGCTCGCTGAAGCGGTTTTCCGCCTCGGCTTCGCCGATCTCCTCCAGCCAGGGGGCGGCGTCGCGGGTGAAGCCGCTGCCCTGGCAGTCGCGGTACAGCATGCCGACCGGCAGATCCTGCTGCATCTCCACCAGAATGTTTTGCTGGTGCGCCAGCAGCACCAGGCCGTAGTCGGCTTCGGCGCTGAACAGCGGCAGCAGCACCTGTTGGCAGTAAGCGTCCAGCCAGCAGTGCGCCGCCTGGCGCAGCGGCAGGTTCAGGCGGGCGGCCAGGCGGCGCACCGCGGCGGCCAGCAGGCTGTCGCCGCCGTCCGGCGCGGCCTGAGTCAGGGTCACCAGCACGTTGGTCTGGCTTTCCGGCTGTTCGAACAGCAGGTTGTCGCGCAGCGCCATCAGGCTCTCTTCCTGAATGACGCCCTCGACGGAGCGCAGGCCGGCCCAGCCGTCTTCCTGCATCACGCGGAAGGTCGGGTAGCGCGCCTGCAGCCGTTGCCAGCGCGGGGTTTGCGCCAGGCGAGCCAGGCGGATGCCGCGCTTCACTTCCTTGACCGACAGGGTGCGCACCGAGTTGGTCAGGCGCACGCTGAGGGAAAATTTAATCATGTCGCGGTTGCTGGCGCTGTACAGCGAGCGGGACGAACTGGTCGGCAGCCAGCGTTCGCCGGCCTCGCCCAGATCGCGCAGCAGATGCTGGCTAACCAGCTCCCGGCACCAGCGCTGGCTCAGCAGATGGTCGGCCTGCCAGGGGTGCATCGGCAGCAGCCAGACATCGTCGGTGAAGTGCGTCAGCAACTGCGGCGCGCTCTCGGCGGCGAAGCGCTGCAGGCGCTGCTGCAGCGTCAGGTTCAGGCTTTCGCCGCACAGGAAGCGGTGGTCGACGGCGAACCAGCGCAGCGGGAACCGGGCGGCGAAGTCCGGCAGGTAACGGTGCGCCTGGCGTTCGTCGAAGGGTTCGTGGGATTTGGGCGCCGGATGGAAGGCGTGGCCCACCAACAGCCCCTGTTCCGCCTGGGCGAAATTCAATGGCCGGTCGCGCAGCGCCGGCCAGTCGAGACGGACCGCGATCGCCCGTTGGGTATTATCATGACTTTCCAGCACCCGCTGGCGGAAACGTTCGACCGCCTCGGCGGGCAATTCGCCTTTCACCGCCGGCTTTTCCAGCAGCAGGCTCACCAGCCGTTCGACGCTCAGCGCTTCGCCGGCGCCGTCATCCTGCCGATGCAGGCGGGCGGGGAACAGGTATTGGTGATGCTGGGTTGGCGAAATATGGCGTAAAGCGATGCGAATGGCTTGGGTCGGTGAAAGAGGAATGTGAAGCTGCGGATGTTGTCGATGATCGGTGGCCGGAACGATTTGCCAGTCCCGGGTTTCACGCATTAATGCGTTCAAAAAGCACTGCGCAGCCACGTCTGTTGCCGCGGTTTCAAACTGGATTGTCATGATCCCATTTCACTGTTGAATCAATTGAGAATGATTCTTATATCAATAATATTTATTGTTATCAATTGCGCTATGATACAATTTTTCAATGAATCTAACATAAACCCATAATTTTATTAACGGTATCTTTACGTTCGATGCGTATTTTTTCCTCCATAAAATCACCGACAATTGGCAATGCGTCGCCTTCCAATTGGCCGCTGGCGTTTTGCGCCGGTTTGCTGGGCATTGGGCAAAACGGATTGCTGGTCGCGCTGCCGATGTTAGTCGGCATGACCCAGCTGTCGCTGTCCGTCTGGGCTGGGCTGTTGACGCTCGGTTCGATGCTGTTTCTGGTCGGCTCGCCCTGGTGGGGGCGGCAGTCGGAAATTCGCGGCTGCAAGTTTGTGGTAACCATGGCGTTAGCGGGGTATTTGTTCAGTTTCGCTTTACTGGCGCTGGCGGTGTGGGGACTTTCGGCCGGCTGGCTGCCGCCGATGGTCGGATTGGGCGGCCTGATCGCGGCGCGCATTATCTATGGGCTGACGGTTTCCGGCATGGTGCCGGCCAGCCAAACCTGGGCGCTGCAGCGCGCAGGTTATGAACAGCGCATGTCGGCGCTGGCCACCATCAGTTCGGGGCTGAGTTGCGGACGCCTGCTCGGGCCGCTGTGCGCCGCGCTGGCGCTGTCGATCCATCCGATGGCGCCGCTGTGGCTGATGGCCATCGCGCCGCTGATCGCACTGCTGGTGGTCTGCCGGCAGCATAACGATCCGCCTCTGCCGCCGGTGGCGCACCAGCAAAATCGTCTGCGCCTCAGCATGGCGCCGTATCTGCTGTGCGCGGTGCTGCTGGCGGCGTCGGTCAGCCTGATGCAGCTTGGCCTGTCGCCGCATTTGGCCCGGCTGTTCAGCCATTCCGCCATCGCCGTCAGCCATCATGTGGCGGTGTTGCTGAGCGTGGCGGCGGGCTGTACGCTGCTGGCGCAGTTCCTGGTGGTGCGCCCGCAGCGTTTCAGCGCCCCCCGGTTGCTGTTGATTGCCGCCGTGCTGATGGCCGCGGGGCTGGCGCTGATGTGCACGCCACCGCTGGCGCTGTTCTATGTCGGCTGCGCGCTGGCTTCCTTCGGCGCGGCGATGGCGACGCCGGGCTATCAGCTGATGCTGAACGACAAGTTGTCCACCGGCAAAGGATCCGGCGCGATAGCCACCAGCCACACGCTGGGCTACGGCCTGAGCGCGCTGATGGTGCCGGTGGTGGCGAAGTTTTATGGCGAGTCGCAGCTGATCGCTGCGGCGCTGGCGATGGCCGTCCTGCTGGGCGGCGTCAGCGGCTGGCTGTGGCGCCGGCATCGCATAACGATCAATTCCGCGGGAGAGTAATCGACATGTCCGGCGCATCAAGCTACAGAATTTTTGACATCAAATTGAAAAGCAAAGAAAACGTCTCGCCTTCGCTGCTGCGTTGCGTGTTCGAGGGGCCGGAGGTGCATCGCATGAAGCTGGAGGCGCCGGATCAGCGCATCAAGCTGCTGTTCCCGGCCGCCGACGGCCAGATCCCGCAGCTGGAAAACGGCGCGGACTGGTACAGCCATTATATGGCGATCCCGAAAGAGCGGCGCCCGGTGATGCGCACCTATACGCTGCGGGCGCTGCGTCGGGCGCAAAATCAGCTGGACGTGGAGTTCGTGCTGCACGGGGTGAACGGCCCGGCCTCCGCCTGGGCGACCCATGCCGCGCCGGGCGACGCCATTCAGGTGGTGGCGCCCAACGGCGACTTCGCCGGCGACAGCGGCGGTTACGAATGGGCGCCGCCGGCGCAGCTGCAGCAGGCGTTGCTGATTGCCGATGAAACGGCGGTGCCGGCGGCGATGGGCATTCTGGAGCAGCTGGCGCGCCAGGCCAACCCGCCGCGGGTGCAGGCGTTCTTCGAAGTGCCGGTGGCGGGCGATTGCCTGGCGCTGGAGCAATTCCCGTTCGCCGAAGTGTACTGGCTGCCGCGCGACGTCGGGCACCAGCAGATGCACGGCACGCTGCTGGTGGAAGCGGTGCGCCAGCGGGTGGCGATCCCCGCTTCGGCGCGCGCCGAAGCGCAGTCGCTGGCGGAGAACAGCCTGGGCGGCGATCTGTTGTGGGAACGCGCCGAGGGGGCGAAAAGCTTCTACGCCTGGGTGGCGGCCGAATCCTCGGCGGTGAAATCGCTGCGGCGTTATCTGATCGGCGAATGCGATTTGGACCGCTCAACCGTCAACTTTATGGCCTACTGGTGCTGACTGCTCACGGCGGCGCCCGTTGAATTACCCGATCAAACTGACGTGCGCCGCCACGATGCGCCAGCCGCAGGGCAGCTTCACCCAGGTTTGCATCTGCCGGCCGACGCTGTCGCTGCCCGGGCGGCGAAATTCGGTGCTGGCCACCGCCATGTCGTCGCCATAGGTGGTGATTTGGGTGTTTTCCAACTGCCGATCCAGCCCCTGCGACGGGCGCCGCAGGCGGAAGTCGCGGATCTGATCGATGCCGTACAGATTCTCGCCGGCGCCGTAGCGCACCGTGCGGCCGTCGTGCCAGAACAGCTCATCCAGCACCTCGATATCGTTGCCGATCAGCGCCTGCTCATAGCGATAGAAAGCGGCGTTCACCTCTGCCAGCACCGCCGGCCGGTCGATATATTCACTTTTCATGGATTAATCCTGTTTTTGCGGTAACACGCAGGCGGTCACGCCGCGCTGTTCCAGCGCATAGGCGGCGCGCAACGCCAGATCTTCGCGCCACGGCGGGGCGATCAGCTGTACGCCCAGCGGCAGGCCGGCGGCGGTCGTCAAGGGCACGCTCACCACCGGCAGGCCGAGGAACGAAATCGGCTGCGTCAGCATGCCCATGCTGGCGCGGATCGGCAGATCGACGCCGTTGATGCGCATCGTCTCCTGGCCAATCGGGGTGGCGCCGCACGGCGTGGCCGGGGCGATCAGGATGTCCCAGTGTTCGAACAGCGGCGATGCCTGCTGTTGAAAATGGGCGCGGAAACGCTGGGCCTGCACGTACCAGGCGGCGGGCAGCATGGCGCCGGCCAGCAGCCGCTCGCGCGACAGCGGTTCAAAACGTTCGGGCTGGCTGCGCAGCTGCGGCAGGTAATGATTGCCGCCTTCGGCGGCGCTGATGATAAAGGCCGCCGAACGCGCCAGCTCGGCCTGCGGCAGTTCGACGTCGGCGATCGCCTCCAGCGCCTGCGCCACCCGCCGTACGGCCTGTTTGGCGTCGTCGTCGCACCACTGCTGGAAGTATCCGCCCAGCACCGCGCAGCGCAACCCTTGCTGGCCGCGCGGCAGCAGCGCTTCGGTATGGGTTACCGGCTTGTCGGCCTGGAAACGGTCTTCAATGTCGGTCCCCTGCATCACGTCGTAGACCGCCGCCAGGTCGCGCACCCGGCGGGCGAACGGGCCGAGATGATCCAGGCTGGCGACGAACGGCTGGCTGCCGCTGCGCGACAGGCGGCCGAAGGTCGGCTTCAAGCCGTAAATGCCGCACAGCGAAGCGGGCACGCGGATGGACCCGTTGGTGTCGCTGCCGAGTGAAAAATTAACCAGCCCGGCCGCCACCGCCGCCGCCGAACCGCCGGAGGAACCGCCGGCGATGCGGGTGGCGTCATGCGGATTGCGGGTGGCGCCGTAATGGCTGTTTTCGGTGGTGAAGCCGTAGGCATAGGCATCCATATTCAGCATGCCGGAGAGCAGGGCGCCTTGCCCGGCCAGCCGGGTTATCGCCCAGGCGTCCCGTTTGGCCGGCGGCCGGTCGCTGAACAGGCTGGCGCCGGCCAGGGTGGTTTCCCCGGTCACGTCGAACAGGTTCTTTACCGCATAGGGAATGGCGGCCAGGGCGGGCAGCGGCAGGCCCTTGGCGCGGGCGCGGTCGAGATTATCGGCCTCGCTCAGCATGCGTTCACGGGTGACGTGGGTATAGGCATTCAGCGCGGGATTGTGCCGGTCGATATCGTCCAGCGTTTGCTGGGCTATCTCGCGGGCGGAGATGGCGCCTTGCTTCAGCGCCGCGCGGATCTCGGCGATCGACAGTGAGCTTAGCGAATTCATGCGCGGTATACCCCCGCGATCTCCAGCCGCTGGTCGAGCGGAAAGGCCATCAGCGGCTCGGCCATGGCGGCGATGCGCCGGAACTGGGTCAGCAGTTCCTGCCGGCGGGCATCGTCCAGCTCCAGCGCCAGGATGGTTTCCATCTGGCGAATGTAGGTCGCCCAGTCGGCGGCGGTGTGGTGGTCCATAGGTTCTCCCGGTAATCAAAAGTGGCTAGAAGCCGGCGGCGCTGCCGTTGCTGCGCGGATCGAAGGCGCCTTCGAGCATGCCGTTGGTATGCCGCACGATGGCGCCGGCGTGGCCGACCGCTTCGCTGAAGTCCGGCAGCAGTTCAACCTCGTGGCCGCGTCGGCGCAGGTAATCGAGGGTTTCCGCGCTGAAGCGGCCTTCCAGTTTCAACGCGTCGGAGCTTTCGCCCCAGGTGCGGCCGAGCAGCCAGCGCGGCGCGCTGATCGCCTGCTGCAGCGGCAGCCCCTGCACCACATGGCGCACGAACAGCGCCGCCTGGGTCTGCGGCTGGCCGTCGCCGCCCATCGAGCCGTACACCAGCGTGCGGCCGTCGTACAGCCTGGCGGCGGCCGGATTCAGGGTGTGGAACGGCTGCTTGCCCGGCGCCAGCGCCAGCAGGTGGTCGGCGTCCAGGCTGAAGGACGCGCCGCGGTTTTGCCACAGCACGCCGCTTTGCGGCAGCACCACGCCGCTGCCAAATTCATGATAGATGCTCTGAATGAAAGACACCGCCAGGCCGCTGCTGTCCATCACGCCCATCCAGACGGTGTCGCCCGGCCCTTTGCCCGCGCCCCAGGGCGCCGCCTGCTGCGGATCGATGCGTTTCGCCAGCGAATCCAGATGTTCGGCCGCCAACAGCGCCTGCGGATCCTGCGTCATATGCCGCGGATCGGTGATGTATCGGTCGCGCAGGCCGAACGCCAGCTTGGTGGCTTCGACCAGGCTATGCACCACGGCGCCTTCGGGCTGGCCGACCAGCGGCAGGCGATCGGTCAGCCCGAGGATGGCGAGCGACACCAGCCCCTGGGTCGGCGGCGTCAGGTTGAAGATCTCGCCTTTCTGGTGCTCCAGCCGCAGCGGAACGCGGCGACGCGGCCGGTAATCCGCCAGATCCTGGGCGGTGAGCGGCATGCCCAGCGTCGCCATGTCCGCCGCCATGCTGCGGGCCAGCGGGCCGCGATAAAAGCTGTCCAGCCCGTCTTCGGCCAGGGCGATCAGCGTATCGGCCAGGCGCGGCTGACAGAAGCGTTGGCCGGCCTGGGGGATCTCCCCCTGCGGCAGGTAGGTGCGGGCGAAGTGTTCCACCTCCGCCAGCTCATGATACTTGCTGCGCGTCGCCGCCTCCTGGGACGCGGTGACCGGGATGCCGTCGGCCGCATAGCGAATGGCGTCGGCCAGCAGGCGCGACGGCGGCAGCTGTTCGCCGCCCAGTTCGGCGGAATAGTCCAGCGCCGCTTGCCAGCCGCCGACGGTGCCGGCGACGGTCAGCGCCGCCCTGGGGCCGCGGTGAGGTATGCGGCTTTCCCCGGCGTAGAAATCCAGCGACGCCAGCGATCCCGCCGCGCCGCTGGCGTCGATCGCCACCGGGTCCCCTGCGGCGGCACAATCAGCCAGAAGCCGTCGCCGCCGATGCCGTTCATATGCGGGTAGACCACGGCGATGGAGGCCGCCGCGGCCACCATCGCTTCAATGGCGTTGCCGCCGGCGCGCAGCACCGCCAGCGCGCTTTCGCTGGCGAGGTGATGGGGAGTGACCGCCATGCCCAATGGCGCGGTGTTGCTGTTAATCATCTCTTGGCCCTTTTCTGAGGTCGCATCTGATTAAGGACAAGCAAGAGGCGTTCCACTTTTCCCGCCGGACAATAATCGCTTGCCAGCGGGTGGCCGAAGCGTGCTATGTTCCGCTGAAACAAAGGTTACATCCCCGTCATCTTTTCAGCGTGCGGCGGCGTTGGCTGCGCGCTGAACGGCAGGGGCAAGCAGGAGTAACGATGCAACAGATTGATGAGCGCCTGCGCGGCGAATATCCGCAGCTGACGCCGCTGGAGCAGCGGGTGGCCGATTTTATCTTCGACCACTTCGATGACCTGCTCGGCTACAACAGCGCCGAACTGGCGCGCCTGAGCGGCGTATCCAAAGCCACGGTCAGCCGGCTGTTCAAGCGCCTGGGCTACCGCAGCTACCGCGATATGCGCGATGAGCTGCGCACCCTGCGCCAGAGCGGCATGCCGCTGACCGACAACCGGGACGCGGTGCAGGGCAACACCCTGCTGGCGCGCCACTACAAGCAGGAGATGGCCAACCTGACTCACTGGGTGAACCATATCGATGCGCACCAGTTCAATGCGGTGATCGCCGCGCTGGTGCAGGCGCGGCGCGTGGTGCTGATGGGGTTCCGCAACAGTTACCCGGTGGCGATGCACCTGCGCCAACAGCTGCTGCAGGTGCGCGAAAGGGTGCTGCTGGTGCCGCAGCCGGGGCAAACCCTGGCGGAAGAGCTGACCGATCTGGCGCCGCAGGACGTGGCGGTGGTGGTGGCGTTTCGCCGCCGTCCGCGCCAGCTCAGGGCGATCCTGACCCGGCTGCAAACTCAACGGGTGCCGACGCTGTTGATCTGCGAGCCGCAGGCGCAGGCGCTGATCCCGCTGGCCAGCTGGCATTTGGCCGCGCCGCTCGACAGCGTGTCGGCCTTCGACAGCTACTCCGCCGCCATGAGCCTGGCCAATCTGCTCAGCAACGCGCTGCTGCACGAGACGCTGGCGCAGGGCAGGCAGCGCATCCATCAAATCGCCGATTTGTACCAGGAGCTGGACGAACTGGAACAGCGCTGAATCCGGCGCCGTTTTGGTGCTTGTGCACTTTAATGGTGCATTCTCTTCCCCATGTTGTTCCCCTCCCCGCCGCAGCGAGCGCGGGGAAATAGCGATGGTCATCCGATAACCTGCGGGCATTAAAGCAGATCGTTCATCGCATCCCCGATTGGCACATTAGTTGCAGAGTGATACGCAAAGAATCTTTTGTTTCATCATTTCACCATCGGGGATACTCTATGAACATCAAGAAAACACTGTGGGTTGCCTTGGCTGCGGTCGCGTTGATGACGCAGGCGGCTTCGGCGATGGCGGACCAGCTGCAGGAGATCCAGCGGCGCGGCGTGCTGCGCGTGGCGGTGCCGCAAGATTTCCCGCCGTTCGGTTCGGTCGGCACCGATCTGCAGCCGCAGGGTTATGACATCGACATGGCGCATTATCTGGCCGACAAAATGAAACTTAAGTTGCAGCTGGTGCCGGTGACCAGCGCCAACCGCGTGCCTTACCTGCAGACCAACAAGGTGGATCTGGTGATCTCCAGCCTGGGTAAAAACCCGGAGCGCGAGAAGACCATCGCCTTCAGCCGCGCCTATGCGCCGTTCTTCCTCGGCGTGTTCGGTCCGCAGGACGCCGCGTTGGGCGACGCCGCGCAGCTGGCCGGCAAAACCGTCGGCGTGACGCGCGGCGCGGTGGAAGACATGGTGCTGAGCGATAGCGCGCCGAAGGGCGCGCAGATCAAACGTTATGAGGATAACAACACCACGTTGTCGGCCTATCTGTCCGGCCAGGTGCAATACATCGCCACCGGCAATCTGGTGGTGAGCGCCCTGGCGCGGCAGAATCCGGGCAAGGCGCCGGTCGCCAAGTTCATGCTGAAGGATTCGCCGTGCTACGTGGGCCTGCGCCTGGGCGAACCGGCGCTGAAGGCCAGGGTGGACGAGCTGATTGGGCAGGCGCTGCAGGACAACACCCTGAATGGCCTGTCGGAAAAATGGCTGAAAGCGCCGCTGCCCGCCAACCTTGGCGCCTAACGGGAGCGTCCGATGACCTATCAGCTGAATTTTCCCGCCCTGTGGCCCTATCTGCCGGAGCTGCTGGCGGGGCTGCTGACCACCGTCGAGCTGACGGCGATGGCGACCCTGATGGGCGTGGCGCTGGGGATTTGCGGCGCGGCGATCCGCAGCGGCAAAACCACCCTGCTGAGCCGCATCTGGGGCCTTTACGTCGAAGCGGTGCGCAACACGCCGTTCGTGGTGCAGCTGTTTTTTATCGTGTTCGGTCTGCCGAGCCTGGGCTGGAAGCTGACCGCCGGGCAGGCGGCGCTGTTGGCGATGGTGATTAACCTCGGCGCCTACAGCACCGAGATTATCCGCGCCGGCATTCAGGTGACGCCGAAGGGCCAGTGGGAGGCGGGGCGGGTGCTGGGGTTCAGCCGCAGCCAGACCTTTTTGCGCATCGTGCTGCCGCCGTCGCTGCAGCGCATTTATCCGGCGCTGGTCAGCCAGTGCATTATCGTGATGCTGGGGTCATCGGTGGTGTCGCAGGTCTCGTTCGAAGAGCTGACCTTCGCCGCCAACCTGATCCAGTCGCGCACCTTCCTCAGCTTTGAGGTCTATCTGGTGACGACGCTGTTTTATCTGCTGTTGTCGGTGCTGATGCGCCAGCTGCTGCTGGCCGCCGGACGACGCTTTTTGGGGAGCCAGGGCTGATGCTGACCTTTACCGACTGGGACATCGTGCGCAACCTGCTGTTGGCGGCGCGCTGGACGCTGCTGCTGTCGCTGACCGCGTTCTTCGGCGGTACGCTGGTGACGCTGCCGCTGTTGCTGCTGCGCCTGAGCAAACGGCGCTGGGCGCTGCGGTTTGTCCGCTTTTACGCCGAGCTGTTTCAGGGCACGCCGCTGCTGATGCAGCTGTTTTTGGCGTTTTTCGGCCTGGCGCTGTTCGGCATCGACGTCAGCCCCTGGACCGCCGCCGCGCTGGCGCTGACGCTGTTCACCAGCGCCTTTCTGGTGGATATCTGGTCCGGCAGCATCGCCGCGCTGCCGAAGGGGCAGTGGGAAGCCTCGCGCTGCCTGGGGTTGAGCTTCGGCCAGACCCTGCTGCGGGTGATCGTGCCGCAGGCGGTGCGCATCGCCATCGCGCCGACCGTCGGGTTTTCGGTGCAGGTGATCAAGGGCACCGCGCTGGCGTCGATCATCGGCTTCGTCGAGCTGACCAAGGCCGGCACCATGCTGAATAACGTGACCTATCAACCCTTTAAAGTCTTCGGCCTGGTGGCGCTGGGCTATTTCCTGATGTGTTATCCGCTGTCGCGCTACAGTCATTATCTGGAGAAAAAATTCCATGCCGCTCATCACAATTAATCAGGTTCAAAAATATTACGGTCAGAACCATGTGCTGAAAGGCGTGGATCTGGATATCGACATGGGGCAGGTGATTTCCATCATCGGCCGCAGCGGATCCGGCAAAAGCACGCTGCTGCGCTGCATCAATGGGCTGGAGGGCTACCAGGAAGGCAGCATCAAGCTGGGCGGCATGACCATCACCGACCGCGATTCGCAGGCGCGTGAAATCAGCCGTTCGATCGGCATGGTGTTCCAAAACTTCAACCTGTTCCCGCACATGAGCGCGCTGGAAAACGTGATGCTGGCGCCGCGCCGGGTGCTGAAAAAAAGCCCGGCCGAATGCCGCCGGCTGGCGGAAGAGATGCTGAACAAGGTCGGGCTGGGGGAGCGCATGCACTATGCGCCGGCCAACCTCTCCGGCGGGCAGCAGCAGCGGGTGGCGATCGCCCGGGCGCTGGCGATGAAGCCTAAGGTGCTGCTGTGCGACGAGATCACCTCGGCGCTGGATCCCGAGCTGGTGGGCGAGGTGCTGAAGGTGCTCGAGCAGCTGGCGAAGGAAGGCATGACCCTGATCCTGGTGACCCATGAGATGAACTTCGCCCGCGAGGTGGGCGACCGGGTGGTGTTTATGCACCAGGGCAAAGTGTGGGAGCAGGGCGACAGCCGCACGCTGTTCGCCAACCCGCAAACGCAGGAATTAAAACAGTTTATCGCTTCGGTCCGCGGGCTGTCTGAGGCCTGATTTCGACGCTCAAAATAACAAGTTATTAAGCTGGTAAGGAATTAACATGCTGGATATCACTCAATTCGATCAGATTAACCCCCCGCCCGTCTGCTGATGGGGCCGGGGCCGATCAACGCCGACCCGCGCGTGCTGCGCGCCATGTCGAGCCAGCTGATCGGCCAGTACGATCCGGCGATGACCGGCTACATGAATCAGGTGATGGCGCTGTACCGCGCGCTGTTCCGCACCGAAAACCGCTGGACGATGCTGGTGGACGGCACCTCGCGCTCCGGCATCGAGGCGATGCTGGTCTCCGCCATTCGCCCCGGCGACAAGGTGCTGGTGCCGGTATTCGGCCGCTTCGGCCACCTGCTGTGCGAAATCGCCCGCCGCTGCCGAGCCGAAGTGCACAGCATCGAGGCGCAGTGGGGAGAAGTGTTCAGCGCCGATCGCATCGAAGACGCCATCAAGAAGGTGCGCCCACGCCTGCTGCTGACGGTGCAGGGCGACACCTCCACCACCATGCTGCAGCCGCTGGAGCAGCTGGGCGAAATCTGCCGTCGGCACGGCGTGCTGTTCTACACCGACGCCACCGCCTCCTTTGGCGGCAACCCGCTGGAAACCGACGCCTGGGGGCTGGATGCGGTGTCCGCCGGCCTGCAAAAATGCCTGGGCGGCCCGTCCGGCAGCTCGCCCGTCACCCTCAGCCCGCAGTTTGAAGAGATCGTGCGCCGCCGCAAATGCGTGGAGCAGGGCATTCGCACCGCCGATCACGCCGACGGCGACGACGAGATGATCTACTCCAACTATTTCGACCTCGGCATGATCATGGATTACTGGGGCCCCGAACGGCTCAATCACCACACCGAAGCCACCAGCATGCTGTTCGCCGCCCGCGAATGCGCGCGGGTGATCCTCGAAGAAGGGCTGGATAACGCCATTGCCCGCCATCGGCTGCACGGCGCGGCGATGCTGGCCGGCATTCAGGGCATGGGGCTGGAGGTGTTCGGCGATCTCGACCACCGCATGAACAACGTGTTGGGGGTGGTGATCCCGCCGCAGGTGCACGGCGAGCAGGTGCGGCAGATGATGCTGAACGACTTCGCCATCGAAATCGGCACCTCGTTCGGCCCGCTGCAGGGCAAGATCTGGCGCATCGGCACCATGGGCTACAACGCGCGCAAAGACTGCGTGCTGCAGACCCTGACCGCGCTGGAGGCGGTATTGAACCGCCTGGGCTTCGCCAGCCAGCAGGGGGAAGCGCTGCAGGCGGCCTGGAATACTTACGACGCCGGGAGCCGCTGATGACGGCGCTGTTAACCGCCCAGGAGGCGGAACAGGCGGCGGCGCGGGTGATGGCGCGCTGCGACGCGCTGGCGGCGATCTCGGCCACGCCGGGGCAGCTGACGCGCACCTATCTCTCCCCGGAACATCGGCGCGCCAACCTGCTGGTGGGGGACTGGATGCGCAGCATCGGCATGGAGGTGTGGCAAGACGGCGTCGGCAATATCTGCGGCCGCTATGAGGGCCAGACGCCCGGCGCACCGGCGCTGTTGCTCGGCTCGCATCTGGATACGGTGCGCAACGCCGGGCGTTACGACGGCATGCTCGGCGTACTGACCGCGTTGGAAGTGGTGGCGCAGCTGCACCGCCGGCAGCGCCGTTTGCCGGTGGCGGTCGAGGTGATCGGCTTTGCCGATGAAGAAGGCACGCGTTTCAGCGTGGCCCTGCTGGGCAGCCGCGGCATCACCGGCCGGTGGCCGGAGGAATGGCTGGCGCGCACCGATGCCGACGGCGTTACCGTGGCGCAGGCGCTGCGCGATTTCGGCCTGGATCCGGCGGCCATTGCGCAGGCGCGCCGCGCGCCAGGCGATATCTGCGCCTATCTGGAGCTGCACATCGAACAGGGCCCCTGCCTGGAGGCCGCCGGGCTGGCGCTGGGCGTGGTGACGGCGATCAACGGCGCTCGCCGCCTTAACTGCACCTTCAGCGGCGAGGCCGGCCATGCCGGCACCGTGCCGATGGGGCAGCGCAAAGACGCGCTGGCGGCGGCGGCGGAGTGGATGGTGGCGGTCGAGGGCATCACCCGCGCCGCCGATCCGCATCTGGTGGCGACGGTGGGGTGCATTGACAGCCTGCCGGGAGCGGTCAACGTGATCCCCGGCGAGGTGAAGCTGACGCTCGACGTGCGCGGTCCGGAAGACGGCGCGCTGGCGACGCTGCTGGCGCAGCTGTTGCGGCAGGCGCAGGCGATCTGCGCGCGGCGCGGGCTGCGGTTTGCCAGCGAAGAGTTTTACCGTATCGACGCGACGGCGTGCGACGCCGGGTTGCAGCGGCGCTGGCATGACGGCGTGCAGCGGGTGCAGGGGCGCAGCATGGCGTTGCCGAGCGGCGCCGGGCACGACGCCATCGCCGTGGCGGCGGACTGGCCGGTGGGCATGCTGTTCGTGCGCTGTGACCGCGGCATCAGCCATCACCCGGCGGAAGCCGTCACGCCGGCGGACGTGGCGCTGGCCATTCAGGCCTACTGCCAGACGGTCGCCAGCTGGGAGAACGGCTGATGAAGCTGCAACGTTTTAACCGGCTGTCGGCGGCGGAGGCGGAGCGCCTGCTGCGCCCCTGCGTGGACATCGACAGCTGGATCGCGGCGCTGATTGCCGCGCGGCCGTTCAGCGGCGTAGACGCCGCGTTGGCGACGGCGCGCCAGGCCGCCTTGCGCTGGCGGCCGGAAGAGGTGGCCCAGGCGCTGGCGCAGCATCCGCGCATCGGCGAGCGCGCGCAGGGGGCCGGGCGAGAAGCGGCGTTTTCCCGGCGCGAGCAATCGGCGGTAAACGCGCAGGACGCGGCGCTGCAACAGGCGCTGCTGGCGGCCAATCGCCGTTATGAACAGCAGTTTGAACGGGTATTTTTGATCCGCGCCGCCGGCCGCGATGGGCAGAGCATCCTGCAAGAGCTGGAGCGCCGGTTGCATAACGACCCGCAGCAGGAACAGCGTGAAACCGCCGAGCAGCTGCGTGAAATCACCTTGTTGCGTTTGAAGGAGTTATTGAGCGATGAGTAACATCAGCACCCATATTCTGGATACCTCGGTCGGCAAACCTGCGGCCAACGTGCGGGTATGGCTGGAGCGCGAATGCGACGGCCAGTGGCTGAAGCAGGCGGAAAGCCGCACCGACGCCGACGGCCGCGTTCGCGATCTGACGCCGGAGGGCGCCGGCGCCGGGCATTATCGCCTGCATGCCGATCTTGGCGCTTACTTTGCCGCCGACGGGCGAGAAACGCTGTACCGCACGGCGATTATCGAGGTGGCCATCCGCGATGCGGCGCAGCATTACCATTTGCCGCTGCTTATCGGCCCCTATTCGTATTCAACCTACCGGGGCAGCTAACGCCCCACCGCGGTTAACCCAATTGACGAGGTGCCTATGGCTCTGTCTCAGGATAAGGGCGCGGCTTCGTGCTGCCCGGAAGATGAAAAACTGCCGCTGGGAAAAACCTTTGCCTACGGCCTGCAGCATATTTTGACCATGTACGGCGGCATCATCGCGCCGCCGCTGATCATCGGCTCCGCCGCCGGATTGAACGCGCCGCAGATCGGCATGCTGGTGACGGCGGCGCTGTTCGTCAGCGGGCTGGCGACGCTGTTGCAGACCCTGGGCGTGCGCGGCTTCGGCTCGCGGTTGCCCCTGGTGCAGGGCGTTTCCTTCGCCGGGGTGGCGGCCATGGTGACCATAGCGACCGGCGACGGCGGGCTGCCGGCGGTGTTCGGCGCGGTGATCGCCGCTTCGGTGGTCGGCTTGCTGATCGCGCCGTTCTTTGCGCAGATTATCCGCTTCTTTCCCCCGGTGGTGACCGGCTGCGTGGTGACGGCGATTGGCCTGTCGCTGATGCCGGTCGCGGTGCGCTGGGCGATGGGCGGCAAGGCCGGCGCGGCGGACTGGGGATCGACCGGCAATATCGGCCTGGCGGCCTTCACGCTGGCGGTGATTTTGCTGCTGAACAAGGTCGGGTCACCGGCGCTGAAGCGGCTGTCGGTGCTGCTGGCGATGGTGGCCGGCTGCGCGGCGGCGGCACTGACGGGCAAGCTGAGCTTCGCTGCGCTGGGCGAGGGGCCCTGGCTGGCGTTTCCCGAGCCGTTCGCCTACGGCTGGCCGACCTTCGAGCCCAGCGCCATTCTGTCGATGCTGCTGATCGTGCTGGTATTGCTGACGGAAACCACCGCCGGCCTGATGGCGGTCGGCGAGATCGTCGGTTCGCCGGTGGACTCGCGCCGCATCGCCAACGGCCTGCGCGCCGATATGCTGTCCAGCGCGCTGTCGCCGGTGTTCAATTCGTTTCCGCAGAGCTCGTTCGCGCAGAATATCGGGCTGGTGGCGATCTCCGGCGTGAAGAGCCGCTTCGTGGTCAGCGCCGGCGGCGCGATCCTGGTGTTGCTGGGGCTGTTGCCGGTACTGGGCCGGCTGGTGGCCTGCATTCCGCTGCCGGTGTTGGGCGGCGCCGGCGTGGTGCTGTTTGGCTCGGTGGCCGCCAGCGGCATTCGCACGCTGGCGAAAGTCGATTACAAGGACAACATGAATCTGGTGGTGGTGGCGACGTCCATCGCCTTCGGCATGATCCCGATCGTGATGCCGACGTTCTACGATCGGTTCCCGCACTGGGTGCGCACCCTGCTGCATTCCGGCATCAGCGCGGCCTGCCTGGCGGCGTTGTTGCTGAATCTGCTGTTCAACCGGGTCGGCCCTGCGGAGAAAAACGCGGCGGAAGAGGAGCTTTCCTGAAAGGTGCGGGCGCAGCGGGCTGCGCCCGGGCGGGATATCAGTCGTGGCGCAGGAAGCTGTCGGCATCGCGCCAGGCGGGGAAGGCGCTGCGGTAGCCCTGCAGGTTTTCCAGCGACAGCTCGGCGTCCAGCCGCGCGGCCGCGCCGGCTTCGGCATCGGCCAGGATTTCGCCCTGCGGGCTGAGGATCAGGCTGTCGCCGCTGTAGTCCAGGCCGTTGCCGTCTGCGCCGACGCGGTTGCAGCCGGCCACGTAGACCTGATTTTCAATCGCCCGCGCCGCCAGCAGCGTTTGCCAGTGTCTGCTGCGCGGCGCCGGCCAGTTGGCGACGTACAGCGCCAGATCGTAATCCTGCTGGTAGCGCGACCACACCGGGAAGCGCAGGTCGTAGCAAATCTGCGGCAGGATGCGCCAGCCGCGCCATTCGAAAATCTCGCGGCGTTTACCGGCCTGATAATGCAGGTGTTCGCCGGCCATGCGGAACAGATGGCGTTTGTCATAGGCATGCACCCGGCCGCCCGGCTCCACCAGCAGGAAGCGGTTGACCGCGCCCTCGGCGGTTTTCAGCGCCACGCTGCCGCCTACCAGCGCGTGGGTTTTCACCGCCCAGCCATGCAGCCAGTCGATCACCCGCTGTTCAGGCAGCGCGCTTTCGCCGGCGTCCATGGCGAAGCCGGTGGTGAACATCTCCGGCAGCACGATCAGGTCACGGCCGGCGATCGGGGCCAGCAGGGCGTCGAAATGGCGCAGGTTGGCGGCGCCGTCGCGCCAGACCAGCGGTTGCTGCAACAGGGTGATTTTTAAAGTCGACATAACCGCTCCGCAGCTGCATCCAGCGTGTCGTCCTGTTTGGCGAAGCACAGCCGGATCAATTTATGGGGGAAAGGATCGGCACAGAAGACCGACAGCGGAATGGCCGCCACGCCTGCGTGCTCGGTTAACCAACGGCAGAACGCCACATCGTCCAGATCGGAGATGGCGCCGTAATCCGCCAGCAGGAAGTATGTACCTTCGCAGGGCAAAATTTCCAGTCGGCTGTTCGCCAGCGCCTGCACAAAGCGGTCGCGTTTGGCGCGGTAGAACGCCGGCAGCCGTTGCCAGTGCTGCGGTTCGGCGCGCAGCATATCCGCCAGCGCCAGCTGGGCCGGGGTATTGACCGCGAAGGTCAGGTATTGGTGCACCTTGCGCACTTCGGCGCTCAGCGCGGTCGGCGCCACGCAGTAACCGACTTTCCAGCCGGTCATGTGGAAGGTTTTGCCGAACGAAGAGACGGCGATCGCCCGTTGGCGCAGCTGCGGGTGGGCCAGCACGCTGGCGTGTCCGCCCCTGGCGAAGCAGATATGCTCGTAGACCTCGTCGCTGAGCACGTAGATTTCATGCTCGGCGATGGCCTGCCACAGCTGCTGCAAATCTTCCGCCTGCCAGGCGGTGGCGGACGGGTTGTGCGGCGTATTGACGATCACCAGACGGGTACGCGGCGACAGCAGCCCGGCGAACTGCCGCCAGTCGACGCTAAAGGCCGGCGGCTGCAGGGCGATGCGTTTCAGCGTACCGCCGGCCAGCGTGACCGCGGGCGCATAGCTGTCGTAGCTGGGATCAAAGCAAATCACCTCGTCGCCGGGCCGCACCAGCGCGCTGATGGCGGCGAACAGCGCTTCGGTCGCGCCGGCGGTGACGGTCACTTCGCTATTGGCGTCCGGCTGCCAGCCATACAGCCGGGCGGTTTTCTCGGCGATGGCCTCGCGCAGCGGCGCGACGCCGGTCATCGGCGCATATTGGTTGGCGCCCTGGGCGACGTGCCAGGCGAGACGCTCTTTCAGGTAGTCCGGGCCATCGAAATCGGGGAAGCCCTGCGACAGGTTGATCGCCTGATGCTGCTGCGCCAGCGCGCTCATCTGGGTAAAGATGGTGGTGCCCAGTGCAGGCAGTTTGCTTTCGGGAATCAATGCGGAAGTGCTCATGGTCGGCTTAAACTCCTGGCGCTTATGTTGCCGTCAATATAACACGATGTTAGTATTTGGCAATCAAGACGCTTAGATGGCTAAATGCGGGGCGGATCTTGCCGCGACGCCGGTCATTCTAAGCCGCATCGGCTGGCGACTTCACAGATCGGGATACGATAATGACGGATAATCCGCAACTTACAGCACTATTGGCCGCCTGCCACTGGATTGGCGAAAAGGGCTGGTGCCCGGCGACCGGCGGCAACATGTCGCTGCGCCTCGACGATGAGCGGTGCCTGGTCACCGAATCCGGCAAGGACAAGGGCAGCCTGACGGCGGCGGACTTCCTGCGGGTGGATACCGCCGACAACCACGTGCCGAGCGGCCGCACGCCCTCGGCGGAGACCGGTCTGCATACCCTGATTTACCGCCTGTACCCGCAGATTGGCGCGGTGCTGCATACCCATTCGGTCAACGCCACCGTGCTGTCGCGCGTCGAGCGCAGCGAAGCGCTGGTGCTGCAGGGCTATGAGATGCAAAAATCGCTCGGCGGGCAGAACAGCCACCTGGATCGCGTGGCGATCCCTATCTTCGACAACGATCAGGATATTCCGCGGCTGGCGGCGCGCGTGGCGGCCTATGCGGAAACCACGCCGCTGCAGTACGGTTTTCTGGTGCGCGGCCACGGTCTGTACTGCTGGGGCCGCCAGGTGGCGGAAGCCCGCCGTCATCTTGAAGGGCTGGAATTCCTGTTCCAGTGTGAACTGCAACGCCGCTTACTGGAGGCGAAATGATCCGCGCCATCGTGACCGATATTGAAGGCACTACCAGCGATATCCGCTTTGTGCACCAGGTGCTGTTTCCCTATGCGCGCGCGCGGCTGGCGGATTTTTTGCGCCAACACGCCGATGACCGCGAGGTGGCCGCGCCGCTGGCCGCCCTGCGTCAGGAGCTTGGGCAACCCGAGGCGGGCATCGAATCGCTGACAGCCGCGCTGTACCGCTTTATGGATGAAGATCGCAAGTCCACCGCGCTGAAGGCGCTGCAGGGCATCATCTGGCGCAGCGGCTATCTCAGCGGCGATTTCCGCGGCCATCTGTACCCGGAGGTGGCCGGCCAACTGGCGACCTGGCAGCGGCAGGGGCTGCGGCTGTACGTTTACTCCTCCGGCTCGGTGGAGGCGCAGAAGCTGTTGTTCGGCTACAGCGAAGCCGGCGATCTGCAGCCGTTGTTCAGCGGCTATTTCGACACCCGCGTCGGCGCCAAGCGCGAAACCGCTTCGTACCGCAATATCGCCCAGGCCATCGGCCTGGCGCCCGATGAGCTGCTGTTTTTGTCCGACATTCATCAGGAGCTGGACGCCGCCCAGGCCGCCGGTTGGCATACCTGCCAGCTGATCCGCGATCAGGCGGACGCACAGAGCCGGCACCCGCAGGTTAACCGTTTTGATCAGATTGATTTAGGGGAGTTTGCCTCATGAGTGGATTGACCATTTTTAGCGATCGGCAGCCGCAGCAGCCGCTGTGGCAGAGCCAGGATGCGGAGGCTATTCAGCAACGGCTGGCGCAAATCGGCGTGCGTTTCGAGCGCTGGCAGGCGGATCGCGAGCTGGGCGATAACCCGCAACCGGCGGCGGTGATCGCCGCCTATCAGCATGAAATCGACCGGCTGGTGGCGGAAAAAGGCTATCAGAGCTGGGATGTGATCAGCATGCGGCCGGACAACGAACAGCGGCAGGCGTTGCGCGACAAGTTCCTGTCGGAACACACCCACGGCGAAGACGAGGTGCGCTTCTTCGTCGAAGGCGCGGGGCTGTTTTGCCTGCATCTGGACGGCAAGATCTTCCAGATCCTGTGCGAGAAGAACGATCTGATCTCGGTGCCGGCCAACACCCGCCACTGGTTCGATATGGGATCGGCGCCCAACTTCACGGCGATCCGCGTATTCGATAACCCGGAAGGCTGGGTGGCGCATTTCACCGGCGACAACATCGCCGACGCCTACCCGCGTCTCGACTGAGTCACCTGCGCGGGCGTTACCCTAACGCCCGCTGAAAAATCCCGTCCTTGACCTGCTGTGGCGTAATCACGCCGCTGTCGAATACCCAACCGTCGATCAGCGCCGCCGGCGTCACGTCGAAGGCCGGGTTATACACCGGCGCATCGAGCGGCGCCCATTGGCATGTGCCGAAGCTGCCGGACACGCCGGTGACCTCGGTTGCCGCGCGTTGCTCGATCGGAATGGCCGCGCCGTTCGGGCAGTGCGGATCGTGGGTGGTGTGCGGGGCGGCGACGTAGAACGGAATGCGGTGATAGCGCGCCAGCACCGCCAGGCTGTAGGTGCCGATTTTATTGGCCACGTCGCCGTTGGCGGCGATGCGGTCCGCGCCGACCCACACGGCGTCGACCTGGCCCTGCGCCATCAGGCCGGCAGCCATCGAATCGCAAATCAGCCGGTAGGGGATGCCCAGTTCGCCCAGCTCCCAGGCGGTCAGGCGGCCGCCCTGCAATAATGGCCGAGTTTCATCGACCCACACCTGCTGCACCTTGCCCTGTTGATGGGCGCGCAGCAGCACGCCGATGGCGGTGCCGATGCCGGCGGTCGCCAGCCCGCCGGTGTTGCAATGGGTCAGCAGACGGCTGCCGGGCGGTACCAGCTCTGCGCCGTGATCGGCGATGCGATCGCACAACCGGCGGTCTTCCTCCACCAGCCGCAGCGCTTCCTCCGCCATCGCCGGCGCCCAGTCCGGCCTTTCCAGCGCCTGCTTCATGCGGTCCAGATTGTTCATCAGGTTCACCGCCGTCGGCCGGGCGGCGCGCAGCGTTTGCAACGCCTGCTCCAGCTCGCCGCGCGGCAGCCCGCGCTCCGCCAGCAGCGCCAGCAGCAGACTGGCGGACAGGCCAATCAACGGCGCGCCGCGGACCCGCAGGCTGTGGATATGCCCCACCAATTCTTCCACGCTGTCGCAGGCGCGCCACTGCTTTTCCTGCGGCAGGGCTTGCTGATCGAGGATCCAAAGTCGGTTGTCACGCAGGGTCAAACTGGTGGTGTTAAGCGCTTGCATCGGCAGTTAATTCCTTGTTGCGTAGTTATTGCATCTGGAAAGCTATTCTGCCAACATGACTTCCGGATGTATAGACGTCCAAATGCTTTTACGTCTAAAAAATACTGTCGCCGTGTCCGTGAGCGAGAGAGAACAGAGGGGTTGGGAATGTCGCTTTATCGTACGTTTACTGCTGCCGATGCCGTTGAGTATGCCCGTCAATATGGGCAGGTGGCCGATCCGCAGGCGCTGGTGAGCGCCGATGAAATTGGCGACGGCAATCTGAATCTGGTGTTCAAGATCCGCGACCGCGGCGGCGTGAGCCGGGTGATCGTCAAGCAGGCGCTGCCCTATGTCCGCTGCGTGGGCGAATCCTGGCCGCTGACCCTGGACCGGGCGCGCATCGAGGCGGAAACCTTGCTGATCCACGGCGGCTTCTGCCCGCGGCACACGGTGAAGGTACTGCATCACGATCCTGAGCTGGCGGTGATGGTGCAGGAAGATCTTTCCGACCTTCGCATCTGGCGCAGCGAGCTGGTGCAGGGCAACTACCATCCGCTGGCGGCGGGGCAGCTGGCGGAATATCTGGCGCAAACCCTGTTCCACACCTCCGACTTTTACCAGCCGGCCCAGCAGAAGAAGGCCGACGTCAGCCGCTTTACCAACCCTGAACTGTGCCAGATCACCGAAGACCTGTTTTTTACCGATCCTTATGTCGAGCACGAGCGCAATCAGTTTGACCCGGCGCTGCTGCCGCAGGTGCAGGAGCTGCGCACCGATGCGGCGCTGAAGCTGGCGATCGCCGGGCTTAAGCACCGCTTCCTGAGCAAGGCGGAGGCCCTGCTGCACGGGGATATTCACAGCGGTTCGATCTTTGTCGGCGAAGGCCGGCTGAAGGCGATCGACGCCGAGTTCGGTTTCTACGGCCCGATCGGCTTTGACGTCGGCACCGCGTTGGGCAATTTGCTGCTGAATTATTGCGGGCTGCCGGGCCTGTTCGGGCCGCGCGACGCCGCCGCCGGGCGCGAACAGCGCCTGCAGGACGTGCGCGAGCTGTGGCTGATTTTCGCCGATCGCTTCCTGTCGCTGTGTCATCAGCGCAGCCGCGAAGCGGCGCTGGCGACGCCGGGTTACGCCGAACAGTTCCTGCAGCAGGTGTGGGCTGATGCGGTGGGGTATTGCGGCAGCGAGCTGATCCGGCGCACCATCGGCCTGGCCCACGTCGCCGATCTGGACAGCATCGGCGACGCCGAGATGCGTCTCGAATGCCAGCGCAATGCGCTGGGGCTGGGCCGCGCGCTGATCGTCAATGCGCCGCAGATTGAGCATATCGATGCCCTGCTGGCGCGTATCCGGCAGCACGGCTGACAAGGCGGCTGCTCATGGGGCTGGTCCGACACCACCAACGGGCGGAGCCGAAAAAGAAACAGGGGCGATAATTATCGCCCCTGGGTGAACCGGCTTAACGCCGTTATGCCGCTTCGGTATGCTGTTGGCGCTTAGACGGCGCCGCCGGCTTTTCCGGCTTGCTGGCCGCCAGCGCATCCGGCGCGAAGTCATCGACGTTGATGGAGCGCAGGCGGCTTTCCTCGGCTTTCACCAGGATCTGCGCTTCGTCGGCGCTGATCTTGCCTTCTTCCAGCGCGCGTTCGGCTAGGCGATCCAGGCGGGTGAACGGCAGGTTTTTGCCGGCCGCTTTGCACAGGCGTTCGTGGATTGGCTCGGCGGCGATCACGTCCGCCAGCGCGGCTTCCAGCAGGCCGACCGGGTTATGCTCGCTCGGCGTCAGGTACTGGCCGCGGCCCAGGCGGCTGCGGGTGGCGGAAGGCACCTGCAGGATTTTAGCCAGCTGGTGGTCCAGACGATCGGACGGCGCGGTGTGCACGCGGCCGAACGGGAACACCACCAGACGCATGGCCCCGGCGATAAAGCGGTTCGGGAAGTTGCGCAGCAGGTCATCCAGCGCCTGTTCAGCCTTGTGCAGGCTGTCCTGTACGCTCCAGTGCACCAGCGGCAGGTCTTCCTTCTGGCGGCCTTCGTCGTCAAAGCGTTTCAGCGCCGCCGAAGCCAGGTACATCTGGCTGAGGATGTCCCCCAGGCGGGCGGAGATGCGCTCGCGGCGCTTCAGGCTGCCGCCCAGCACGCCCATGGAAACGTCCGACAGCAGCGCCAGGTTGGCGCTCAGACGGTTCAGCTGCTGGTAATAGCGGCGGGTCGCGTCCTTGGTCGGCGTGGCGCTGGTGCGGCCGTTGGTCAGGCCCAGCCAGAAGCTGCGCACCTTGTTGCTGCCGACGTGGCCCAGGTGGCCGAACAGCAGCTTGTCGAAGGCGTTCAGATCGTTGCTTTGCGCCGCCGCCATTTCATCCAGCACGTACGGATGGCAGCGGATGGCGCCCTGGCCGAAGATCATCATGGTGCGGGTCAGGATGTTGGCGCCTTCCACCGTGATGGCGATCGGCGCACCCTGATAGGCGCGGGCCAGGAAGTTGGATTCGCCCAGCATGATGCCTTTGCCGCCGGCGATGTCCATCGCGTCGACAATCGACTGCTGGCCCCTGTGGGTGCAGTGGTATTTAACGATGGCCGACAGCACCGCCGGTTTCTCGCCCTGCACCAGGGCATAGGTGATCAGCGAAGCGGCGGCGTCCATCACGTAGGTGTTGCCGGCGATGCGCGCCAGCGGCTCTTCGATGCCTTCCATCTTGCCGATGGAAATCTTGAACTGACGGCGAATGTGCGCGTAGGCGCCGGTCGCCAGCGCGATAGACTTCAGGCTGCCGGTAGAGTTGGACGGCAGGGTGATGCCGCGGCCGACCGACAGACATTCAACCAGCATGCGCCAGCCCTGGCCGGCCATTTTCGGGCCGCCGATGATGTAGTCGATCGGCACGAACACGTCGGTGCCGCGGGTCGGGCCGTTCTGGAACGGCACGTTCAGCGGGAAGTGGCGGTTGCCGATTTCCACCCCCGGCGTGCCGGTCGGGATCAGCGCACAGGTGATGCCCGGCGACGCGTTGTCGCTCAGCAGGTGGTTGGGGTCGTACAGCTTGAAGGCCAGGCCCAGTACGGTGGCGACCGGCGCCAGCGTGATGTAGCGTTTGTTCCAGGTCAGGCGCATGCCCAGCACCTGCTGGCCCTGCCACTCGCCCATGCACACGGTGCCGACGTCCGGAATGGCGCCGGCATCCGAGCCCGCTTCCGGGCTGGTCAGGGCGAAGCAGGGGATTTCGTCGCCGCGCGCCAGGCCCGGCAGGTAGTGATCTTTCTGTTCATCGGTGCCGTAGTGCTGCAGCAGTTCGCCCGGGCCGAGGGAGTTCGGCACGCCGACGGTGATCGCCAGGATGCCGGAAACGCCGGCCAGCTTTTGCAGCACGCGCGCCTGAGCATAAGGAGAGAACTCCAGGCCGCCGTACTCTTTCTTGATGATCATCGCGAAGAAGCGGTGCTCTTTCAGGTACGCCCACAGCTCCGGCGGCAGATCGGCCAGTTCATGGGTAATCTGGAAGTCGTTGGCCATGCGGCAGGCTTCTTCCACCGGGCCATCGATAAACGCCTGCTCTTCCGCCGTCAGCTGCGGTTTCGGGTAGTTGTGCAGCTTGTTCCAGTCCGGCGCGCCGCGGAACAGATCGCCTTCCCACCAGGTGGTGCCGGCGTCGATCGCCTCTTTCTCGGTGGTGGACATCGGCGGCATTACCTTGCGGAAAGCGCGCAGCGCCGGCGCAGACAGCAGGGAGCGGCGCAGCGAGGTGAGGTTCAGCGGCAGCAGGACAATCGCCAGCGGCAGCAACAGCCAGAAGCTCCACAGGCCGATGGCGCCCATGGCGGCGGTGTAGGCCACCAGGATCAGGCTGCTGAGGGTAAGGTTCACTCGGTGGTAAAACACCACGCCAATGAGTGCCAGTAAAACGACAATACTAAGAACCATCATAAGAAGCTCCGAAGTAGTAAGAGGTCTGACCTGTTGTGTATATGTAATAGGTTTTAGTACAAGCCCAGATTTTTATCAATGCATTTACAGTTTAATTACAACTCAGGTCACAAACCGACAGCACCAATCATCAAAAACCTCACCGGCCCCTCAACCGCGGCGCTGTTTGGTGGACAGTGCTTCTCGGTTTTTCCTCGATCCGGTACACTGCGGAGCGGAAGATTGACGATAACAAGAGGTTCCTCATGTACCACGACCTTATTCGCAGTGAACTGAACGAAGCGGCCGATACCCTGGCGAAATTTATCAGCGACGACGCCAACATCGATGCCATTCAACGCGCCGCCGTCCTGCTGGCGGACTCCTTTAAAGCCGGCGGGAAGGTGATCTCCTGCGGCAACGGCGGTTCCCATTGCGACGCGATGCACTTCGCCGAAGAGCTGACCGGCCGCTACCGCGAAAACCGCCCGGGCTACCCGGCAATCGCGATTTCCGACGTTAGCCACCTGTCCTGCGTCAGCAACGACTTCGGTTACGACTACGTGTTTTCACGCTATGTGGAAGCGGTCGGCCGTGAAGGCGACGTGTTGCTGGGCATTTCCACCTCCGGCAACTCGGGCAACATCATCAAGGCGATTGAAGCCGCGCGCGCCAAAGGGATGAAGGTGATCACCCTGACCGGCAAAGACGGCGGCAAGATGGCGGGTTCCGCCGACGTGGAAATCCGCGTGCCGCACTTCGGCTACGCCGACCGCATTCAGGAAATCCACATCAAAGCGATTCACATCTTGATTCAACTGATCGAAAAAGAGATGGTTAAGGCTTAATGGCCTCCGGGGGGCCGCGGCCCCTCATTAATTAGAGTCCGGGCGCCTTATGCCGCGTCCGTACAGATAGACGGTGTCAGTGTGGTTAAGGAGTGCTGGCGATGTGTGAACTGCTCGGGATGAGCGCAAACGTACCCACCGATATTTGCTTCAGCTTTACCGGGCTGGTACAGCGCGGCGGCCGCACCGGGCCGCATAAGGATGGCTGGGGCATTACCTTCTATGAAGGGAACGGCTGCCGCACGTTCAAGGATCCGCAGCCGAGCTTCAACTCGCCGATTGCCCGCCTGGTGCAGGACTACCCGATAAAATCCTGCGCGGTGGTGTCCCATATTCGCCAGGCCAACCGCGGCGAAGTGGCGCTGGAGAACACCCACCCCTTTACCCGCGAGCTGTGGGGCCGCAACTGGACCTACGCGCACAACGGCCAGCTCAAGGGCTATCGCCGGCTGGAAACCGGCACTTTCCGCCCGGTCGGCCAGACCGACAGCGAATACGCCTTCTGCTGGCTGCTGCATCAGCTGGCGCTGAAATACCCGCGCACCCCCAGCCATTGGCCGGCGGTATTCCGCTATATCGGGCTGCTGGCGGATCAGCTGCGCAAGAAAGGGGTATTTAATATGCTGTTGTCGGACGGGCGCTTCGTGATGGCCTACTGCTCCACCAACCTGTATTGGATCACCCGCCGCGCGCCGTTCGGCAAGGCCACGCTGCTCGATCAGGACGTTGAGATTGATTTTCAGCGGCAGACCACGCCTAACGATGTGGTCACGGTGATCGCCACCCAGCCGCTGACCGCCAACGAAACCTGGCACAAAATCGAGCCAGGCGAGTTCGCGTTATTTCACTTCGGTGAGCGGCTTGTTCTGGGCGAAGGGATTGGTGTTGGGCGTCGGGCTGGCTGACGCGTACTGCGTCATCTGGCCGCTGCTCATCAGCGGTTGCCCCAGCACATACTGGCCGTTAGCCACGCCCACCATCGGCGGCTGATGGTTTTTGGCGAAGTAGTCATAGCCCGGCTTCAGCTGGCGCCAGAAGGCGATATAGCTCGATGAGCCGTGGCGCTTCAGGTTCTGCTCGGTCATGCGGAACGGATAAATGCTGATGTCGACGCGGCTTTGGCCATAAGCGAATGCGGCTTCAACGTAGCGGTAAATCTCGTCCATATAGGTGTTGGTCATGGCGTAACAACCAATCGATTTACATTCCCCGTGGATCATCAGATAGGCGCCGGAATAACCCTGCGACCGGTCATAATCATTTGGGAAACCGATATTGATCGCCCGATAATACTTGCTGTCGGGTTTCAGATGGCGTGCGTCGACGCTATAAAAGCCTTCAGGACTTTTAAAGTCGCCTTCACGGCGTTTTGGGCCCAGGCCGCCGGAGAAATTACAGATGGGGAACGCGTTGACCAGACGGAATTCGTTGCCCATTTTGGCATACAATTCCAACCTGCGTTCCTCTTTGAAGATCTGAATATAGACCGGCGAACCCAATAATTGCTGTTTAACTACCGGCGTCTCGGGTACCTGCTCGCTGGCGCTGCAGGCCGTGATCATCGGCATGGAAACAAGCATCGCAAACAACAGCGCGATTTTGCTCATTATTATTCCTGCTTATATTTATGTGCTGGCTTAATGAATGCAGGCCAACGTGCCACTGATTATTGTTTTACTGCTGCAAAACACCGTCAGATTACCAGCGTGTTTATTTTTAGCAATATGCGATATGTATAAAAAAACGACAAACCTCGATAAAAGTGAATCGACGGGCAGATTTTAACGATAGGTAGCGGAAAACCGGCAAAATTTAATTGCGTTTGCTTGACCCAAGTCACTGCGCGGCGCAGAACAATGTTGCGAAAAATGTTAATATTCCGGCTTCGATTTAACGCGCCGTGATGATTGAAGCCGCAGGGATGGTTCAATAAACCCCGGCTGTTCTAATGGCTATTTTACCGCAGGTCGTTAACAACGTTGGCAACGGAGCGGGGAGAGGATCAAGGGAATGCGCGTTACCCCATGTTGTCGGCGCGAGAGAGTTCACGTTGGGCGTACTGTCAGCGCGCTCAACCCTGAGGCAGTCCGCATCGCCTCATCATCCTGGCATCGTCAGCACCTGCCTCTGGGGCCGGTGAGACGTGTAAAACCATAAAACATCGTATAAATCCTATGATTAAAATCAGAAAAGGGTTAGATCTGCCAATCGCCGGCGCACCGGTTCAGGCGATCCACGACGGCCCAAACATTCAGCATGTCGCCCTGCTTGGGGAAGAGTATGTCGGAATGCGCCCCTCCATGCTGGTGCAGGAAGGCGATACCGTTAAGAAAGGCCAGGCGCTGTTCGAAGATAAAAAGAACCCCGGGGTTTTCTTCACGGCTCCCGCCAGCGGCCGCATCCTCGCCATTAACCGCGGCGAACGCCGGGTGCTGCAGTCGGTGGTGATTGCGCTGGAAAACGGCGGCGACGAGCAAGTGGCGTTCGCGCATTATCCGGTCGGCGAATTGGCGGTGCTGCCGCGTGAACAGGTGGAGAGCGAACTGATCGCCAGCGGCCTGTGGACCGCGCTGCGCACCCGGCCATTCAGCAAAACGCCGCGCCCCGGCAGCACGCCGCGCGCCATTTTCGTCACCGCCATGGACACCCAGCCGCTGGCCGCCGATCCGCAGGTGATCATCGCCGAACGGCAGGCGGCGTTTAACGCCGGGCTGGCGGTGCTGGCGCGCCTGACCGACGGCAAGGTGCACGTCTGCCACGCCGCCGGCGCCAAGCTGGGCCAATCGTCCGGCGGCCAGATAACCTACAACGAATTCGCCGGCCCGCACCCCGCCGGGCTGGTGGGCACGCACATTCACTTCCTCGAACCGGTCAGCCTGAAGAAAACCGTCTGGCATATCGGTTATCAGGACGCGATCGCCATCGGCACCCTGTTCACCACCGGCAATCTCGACACCCGTCGGGTGGTGGCGTTGGCCGGGCCGCAGGTGGCGCAGCCGGCGTTGCTGCGCACCCGTTTGGGCGCCAGCCTCGATGAGCTGACCGCCGGGCGGCTGAAGGCCGGCGAAAACCGGGTGATCTCCGGCTCGGTGCTGAACGGCGTGCAGGCCAGCGGGCCAAACGCCTGGCTTGGCCGCTTCCATTCGCAGGTCTCGGTGCTGGAAGAGGGGCGCGAGAAAGAGCTGTTCGGCTGGATCGCGCCTTCGCCGAACAAATTCTCCATTACCCGCACCACGTTGGGCCACTTCCTGAAGCGCAAGCTGTTCGCCTTTTCGACCACCACCCACGGCGGCGAGCGGGCGATGGTGCCGATCGGCAACTACGAGCGGGTGATGCCGCTGGATATCCTGCCGACCCTGCTGCTGCGCGATCTGCTGGCGGGCGACAGCGACAGCGCCCAGGCGTTGGGCTGTCTGGAGCTGGACGAGGAAGATCTGGCGCTGTGCACCTTCGTTTGCCCCGGCAAGTATGAGTACGCGCCGGTGCTGCGCGACGTGCTGACCAAGATTGAGCAGGAAGGATAACCGATGGGCCTGAAGAATTTTTTTGAGAAGATTGAGCATCACTTCACGCCGGGCGGCAAGCTGGAAAAGTGGTACCCGCTGTACGAAGCGACCACCACGGTGTTCTACACCCCCGGCACGGTGACGCGCGGCGCTTCGCACGTGCGCGACGCCATCGACCTGAAACGCATGATGATCCTGGTGTGGCTGGCGGTATTCCCGGCGATGTTCTGGGGCATGTACAACGTCGGCCAGCAGGCGATCCCGGCGCTGCATCACCTGTACGGCGGCGATCAGCTGCAGCAGGCATTGGCGGGCGACTGGCACTATCGCCTGGCGCAGTGGCTGGGCGCCTCGCTGGCGGCGGACGCCGGCTGGATCAGCAAAATGGTGCTCGGCGCCTGCTACTTCCTGCCGATCTACGCGGTGGTGTTTATCGTCGGCGGCTTCTGGGAGGTGCTGTTCGCGGTTATCCGCAAGCATGAGATCAACGAAGGCTTCTTCGTCACCTCGATCCTGTTCGCGCTGATCGTACCGCCGACCCTGCCGCTGTGGCAGGCCGCGCTGGGCATCACCTTCGGCGTGGTGGTGGCCAAGGAGATCTTCGGCGGCACCGGGCGCAACTTCCTCAACCCGGCGCTGGCCGGCCGCGCCTTCCTGTTCTTCGCCTACCCGGCGCAGATCTCCGGCGATCTGGTGTGGACCGCCGCCGACGGCTTCTCCGGCGCGACGCCGTTGGCGCAGTGGAGCGCGGGCGGGGCGCACAGCCTGAGCAACGTCGCCACCGGGCAGTCGATCGGCTGGATGGACGCCTTCCTCGGCAACATTCCCGGCTCGGTAGGTGAAGTCTCCACGCTGATGATCCTGATCGGCGGGGCGATTATCCTGTTCGGCCGCGTGGCTTCCTGGCGCATCGTCGCCGGCGTGATGCTCGGCATGGTGGCCTCGGCCATGTTGTTCAACGCCATCGGCTCCGCCACCAACCCGATGTTCGCCATGCCGTGGTACTGGCACCTGGTGTTGGGCGGCTTCGCCTTCGGCATGATCTTTATGGCGACCGACCCGGTTTCCGCCTCGTTCACCAATAAGGGGAAATGGTGGTACGGCATTCTGATCGGCGTGATGTGCGTGCTGATCCGAGTGGTCAACCCGGCCTACCCGGAAGGCATGATGCTGGCGATCCTGTTCGCCAACCTGTTCGCGCCGCTGTTCGATTACCTGGTGGTGCAGGCCAACATCAAGCGGAGAAAAGCCCGTGGCGAATGAATCTAAAAACGACGGCATCGGCAAAACATTGCTGGTGGTGCTGCTGCTGTGTCTGGTGTGTTCGGTGGTGGTGGCGGGTTCCGCCGTCGGCCTGAAGTCCAAACAGCAGGAGCAGAAGCTGCTCGACAAGCAGCGCAATATCCTCGACGTGGCCGGCCTGCTGCAGCCGAAAATGGAAGGCGAGCAGGTGAAGAGCCTGTTCAGCCAGCGCATCGAACCGCGCCTGCTGGATTTGAACAGCGGCGAGTTTGTGGCCGGCAAGGCGGCGGCGTTCGATCTGGCGGCCGCGCTGCGCGACGACGGCAAGAGCGCGGCGCTGGCGGCGAGCGACGATCCGGCCGGCATCAAGCGCCGCAGCAACCAGGCGGAAATCTACCTGGTGCGCGACGAAGGCGGTGCGGTGAGCAAGATCGTACTGCCGGTTTACGGCACCGGCCTGTGGTCGATGATGTACGCCTTCGTGGCGTTGGACAGCGACGGCAATACGGTAAAAGGCATCACCTACTACGACCAGGGTGAGACCCCGGGGCTGGGCGGTGAGGTCGAGAACCCCGGCTGGCGCCAGCAGTGGGTCGGCAAAAAGCTGTTCGACGCCGATGGGCAACCGGCGATCCGCGTAGTGAAAGGCGGGGCGCGCCCGGGGGATGAGCATGGGGTGGACGGGCTGTCCGGCGCCACGCTGACCTCCAACGGCGTGCAGCATACTTTTGATTTCTGGTTGGGCGAGCACGGCTTTGGCCCGTTCCTGAAAAAAGTTCGTGAAGGAGCGCTGAAAAATGGCTGATTCCCAAGAAATTAAGCGGGTCCTGCTGGGGCCGCTGTTCGACAACAACCCGATCGCGCTGCAGGTGTTGGGCGTCTGTTCGGCGCTGGCGGTGACCACCAAGCTGGAAACGGCGGTGGTGATGACCATCGCGGTGACGCTGGTGACGGCGTTCTCCAGCTTCTTCATCTCGCTGATCCGCCACCACATTCCGAACAGCGTGCGCATCATCGTGCAGATGGCGATCATCGCCTCGTTGGTGATCGTGGTGGACCAGGTGCTGCGCGCCTACGCGTTCGAGATTTCCAAGCAGCTGTCGGTGTTCGTCGGCCTGATCATCACCAACTGCATCGTGATGGGGCGCGCCGAGGCTTACGCCATGAAGTCGCCGCCGATCGAAAGCTTTATGGACGGCATCGGCAACGGGCTGGGCTATGGCGTGATCCTGGTGCTGGTGGGTTTCCTGCGCGAGCTGATCGGCTCCGGCAAGCTGTTCGGCATTCCGGTGCTGGAGACGGTGCAGAACGGCGGCTGGTATCAGCCGAACGGCCTGTTCCTGCTGGCGCCGAGCGCGTTCTTTATCATCGGCCTGCTGATCTGGGTGCTGCGCACCCTGAAGCCCGCACAGATCGAAAAGGAGTAATGGCGGATGGAACACTATATCAGCCTGTTTGTGCGCGCGGTGTTCGTTGAGAACATGGCGCTGGCGTTCTTCCTCGGCATGTGCACCTTCCTGGCGGTGTCGAAGAAGGTGTCGACCGCCTTTGGCCTGGGCGTGGCGGTCACCCTGGTGCTCGGCATCTCGGTGCCGGTCAACAACCTGGTCTACAACCTGGTGCTGCGCGACGGCGCGCTGGTGGAAGGCGTCGATCTGAGCTTCCTCAACTTCATCACCTTCATCGGCGTGATTGCGGCGCTGGTGCAGATCCTGGAGATGATCCTCGATCGCTTCTTCCCGTCGTTGTACAACGCGCTCGGCATCTTCCTGCCGCTGATCACCGTGAACTGCGCCATCTTCGGCGGCGTGTCCTTTATGGTGCAGCGCGACTACAACTTCGCCGAATCGGTGGTGTACGGCTTCGGCTCCGGCACCGGCTGGATGCTGGCGATTGTCGCCATGGCGGGGATCCGCGAAAAACTCAAGTATGCCAATGTCCCCGCAGGGTTGCGCGGCCTGGGCATTACCTTTATCACCACCGGGCTGATGGCGCTGGGCTTTATGTCCTTCTCCGGTGTTCAGTTGTAAAGGCGGGAAGAATTTATGGAAATCATTTTAGGCGTGGCCATGTTTACCGGCATCGTGATGGTGCTGGTATTGCTGATTTTATTCGCCAAATCGAAGCTGGTGAACACCGGCGACATCGCGGTGGAAATCAACGGCGATCTGGATAAAAGCTTCAGCGCGCCGGCGGGCGACAAGCTGCTCAACATGCTCTCCAGCCAGGGGATCTTCGTGTCCTCGGCCTGCGGCGGCGGCGGCTCCTGCGGCCAGTGCCGGGTAGTGATCAAAGAGGGCGGCGGCGACATCCTGCCGACCGAGCTTTCGCACATCAACAAGCGCGAAGCGAAAGAGGGCTGCCGCCTGGCCTGCCAGGTGAACGTGAAGCAGAACCTGAAAATCGAGCTGCCGGAAGAGATCTTCGGCGTGAAGAAGTGGGAGTGCGAGGTTATCTCCAACGATAACAAAGCCACCTTTATCAAAGAGCTGAAGCTGAAAATCCCCGACGGCGAAGACGTGCCGTTCCGCGCCGGCGGGTTTATCCAGATCGAAGCGCCGGCCCACGACGTCCGCTACGCCGACTTCGAGGTGCCGCAGGAGTACCGCGGCGACTGGGACAGGTTCAACCTGTTCCGCTACCGCTCGACGGTTGCCGACACCACGGTGCGCGCCTACTCGATGGCCAACTACCCGGACGAAAAGGGCATCATCATGCTCAACGTGCGCATCGCCACGCCGCCGCCGAACAATCCGGACGTGCCGCCGGGCATCATGTCTTCGTACATCTGGTCGCTGAAGGCCGGCGACAAGGTGACCATCTCCGGGCCGTTCGGCGAGTTCTTCGCCAAGGACACCGATGCCGAAATGATCTTCATCGGCGGCGGCGCGGGCATGGCGCCGATGCGTTCGCACATCTTCGATCAGCTGAAGCGCCTGAACTCGAAGCGCAAGATCACCTTCTGGTACGGCGCGCGTTCGCTGCGTGAAATGTTCTACGAGGATGACTTCAACCAGCTGCAGGCGGAGAATGAAAACTTCACCTGGCACGTGGCGCTGTCCGATCCGCAGCCCGAGGATAACTGGACCGGTTACACCGGCTTTATCCATAATGTTCTGCTGGAGAACTATCTGCGCAACCATCCGGCGCCTGAGGACTGCGAGTTCTATATGTGCGGGCCGCCGATGATGAACGCCGCGGTGATCAAGATGCTGAAAGATCTGGGCGTCGAGGACGAAAACATCATGCTGGATGACTTTGGTGGCTAAATGCGCGCATTGGCGATGAAAGCTTGGCTGACCACGGTGGCGCTGGGCGCCACCCTGCTGCTGACCGGCTGCGGGCCGGAGCAGGTGAACCTGGAAGGCAAAACCATGGGCACCGCGTATTCGATCCGCTACGTGACCGGCGACGGCACGCCGCCGGCGCGGGAGATGCAGGCGGAGATCGACAAGCGGCTGGAGCAGGTGAACGATCGGATGTCCACCTACCGGCCGGATTCCGAGCTGAGCCGCTTCAACGCCAGCCGCGCGGTGGATAAGCCTTTCCCGGTTTCGCCGGCCACCGCCGAGGTGGTGCTGGAGGCGCTGCGCATCAATCGGGTGACCGACGGCGCGCTGGACGTGACCGTCGGGCCGCTGGTCAACCTGTGGGGCTTCGGCCCGGAAGGGCGGCCGGACAAAGTGCCGAGCGCCGCCGAACTGGAGCGGCGCCGCGCCTGGACCGGCGCGGATAAGCTGGCGGTGCAGGGCGATGCGCTGGTGAAGCGCATTCCCGAGCTGTATGTCGATCTCTCGTCGATTGCCAAAGGCTACGGCGTGGACGTGATTGCCGGCTATCTGCAGTCGCGGCAGGTCAAAAACTACATGGTGGATATCGGCGGCGAGGTGCGCACCCGCGGGCATAACGGCGAGCGAAAACCCTGGCGCATCGCCATCGAGCGGCCGACCGCCGGCGCGCGGCAACAGGCGCAATTGGTGATCCAGCCGGGCGAAATGTCGATCGCCACTTCGGGGGATTACCGCAATTACTTCGAGCAGGACGGCGTGCGCTACTCGCACACTATCGATCCGATCAGCGGCCGGCCGATCCATCATCGGCTGGTGTCGATCACCGTGCTCAGCCCAACCTGCATGACCGCCGACGGCCTGTCCACCGGGCTGAACGTGCTGGGGCCGGAGCGCGGCATGGCATTGGCCAACCTGCTGGGGATCCCGGTATTCATGATTGTGAAAACCGCCGACGGCTTTGAAGAGCGCTATTCCGACGCCTTCAAGCCTTATCTGAAAAAGAGTTCGTGAGGCCGCTATGCTGACGGTATTTGTCGCCACCTTCGTGTTGTTTCTGCTGATTATCGGCGGCATGTCGCTGGGCTACGTGTTTAAACGCAAGAGCCTGCAGGGCAGCTGCGGCGGCATCACCGCGCTGGGGATGGACAAGGTATGCGACTGCCCGGAACCCTGCGACGCGCGCAAGAAGCGCCAAGCCAAAGAGGCGCTGCGGCGAGAGCAACTGGACAAGCACCGCATTCTGTAGCGAAAACCCGGCCGAGGTCGGGTTTTTTATTGGGCCTTGCCGAAAGGCACATGAAAATCTGGCTGGGTACGATTAACAATGGCGTGAATTTTCAGGGCGTGACGGATAAAAATATAATCGGCAAATACGAGCGCACGCTTTCTCAGTTTCTTAAGCAGAGGTAACAGGATGAACCGCATTATTTTCTCAGGAACTCTGACTTTGTTGCTTTCCGGCTGCATGCACATAAACGATCCTAGGCCCAGGAACTACACGGCCGACGTCACTGCCTTTGATAATCAAGTCTGTGTGCGGGTTCAACCTGAAGGCGATGAGCGGCTATCAGGCATTATTATCGAGGAACTCGGCAACGCCAACGCTATCTTTGGCAAGAATTTCATTGATAACGAGATGCCCGCGGTAACATCGGATAAATGCATTCCTGATTTTAACTATAAATTCGAGGGCGGGAGGTCTTACGGGGTTTCGGTGACGCTGTTGTCGCGGGAAAAACGAAGTAAAGGCATTGAACCTGCCGCCCGGCTATTCGGGGCTGGGTTTAGTGTGCGCAATGAAAATGGCATCATCCAGGTGGTTCCTGCTCACTAACGGACGTTGAAAGCCAGGCAGGCATAAGGATGATTTGTCGAACCGCCTTATGCCGTTAGCCGGTGGTTTATTTCGCCTTGCGGAAGCTTTTCGCCTCGGCCGGCGAGTTGACCATCACCCCATCTGCCCCCAGCGCCAGCGCCTGCTGGTACTCCTGCGGCGAATTGACGCCGAACAGAATGATGTGCGCCGGGCCTTGCGAACGGAAGCAGTCCATCGATTCCTTATCCCATGTCAGGAACGCCCTGGAGCGCCCCTCGCCCAGGGTGTATTTCTCCACAACCTCCACTTCGCGCTTCAGCTCCAGCCCGTACCAACGCGGCTGCGGGGCGCCCGGCTTAACGTCGCACTGGTGCGCCATAGTGATATTGGCCAGCAGGCTGCGGGTATGGTCGCGGCTCTCGAAGCGTTTGATCTGCGGCGGCAGCGCCTGCAGGTAGCGGGCGTCGGTGGAGTAGACGCGGGTACGGTTCAGGCTGTCGGTCTCCTGCAGCGTCGCCAGCAGCGCTTTGCCGAACCGCGCCGGATCGGCGTCCGGCGATTTGATGTCCAGATAGAAGGTGACGCGCGGGAAGGCCTTCAGTACCTCGTCCAGCCGCGGGATGCCGATGCCCTGGCCGCGGAACGGATGAGCCTCGCCTTTGGCGAACGACCAGCCGGCGTCGGCCCTGGCCAGCTGCTCGGCGCTGTAGGCGGAGACCGGCCCCCGTTGGTTGGTCAACGCCTGCAGATCCGATGGGCGGTACAGCACGATGGCGCCGTCTTTGGACTGCTGCAGGGTGATCCAGACGGCGTCGGCGCCGTTTTTCAGCGCGGTTTCAATGGCGATGCGGGTATTTTCCGGCGCATCGGCGGTGCCGCCGCGGTGGGCGACAATCGCCGGCGCATGGCCGGCAGCGGCGCCTGCGGCCAGCGCGCAGAGCGACAGCGCGGAGGCCAACAGCAAACGGGAAAACCTGATCATGCGGGATACCTTTATGAGGAAGCGAATGGCGAAGCTGCGGAAATCATACTATTGAAAAATTAAGCTTTTTTAACAACGCGAAAATATCTGGCGAAAACGCCGTTTTCCCCGAGCCAACCGAGCCTTGAGCTTTCAATAACTGGCTGTATACTTATACAGTATTGTTGGAGGGTGCGATGCGTAAAATCATTCATGTCGATATGGACTGCTTCTTCGCCGCGGTGGAAATGCGCGACGATCCCAGCCTGCGCGATATTCCGTTGGCGATTGGCGGCAGCGCCGATCGGCGCGGGGTGATCAGCACCGCCAACTACCCGGCGCGCCGCTACGGCGTGCACAGCGCGATGTCGACGGCGATGGCGCTCAAACTGTGCCCGCATCTCACCCTGCTGCCGGGCCGCATGGCGGCCTACAAGGAAGCCTCGCTGCATATCCGCGAGATCTTCGCCCGCTACACCCCGCTGATCGAGCCGCTGTCGTTGGACGAGGCCTATCTGGACGTTACCGACAGCCCCCAGTGCAACGGATCGGCAACCTTGATCGCCCAGGAAATTCGCCAGGCGATCGCCGATGAACTGAACCTCACCGCCTCGGCCGGCATCGCGCCAATCAAATTCCTCGCCAAGATCGCCTCCGAGCTGAACAAGCCGAACGGGCAGTATGTGATCACGCCGGCGCAGGTGCCGGCGTTTTTGCAGCAGCTGCGGCTGAGCAAGATCCCCGGCGTCGGCAAGGTGACCGCCAAGCGGCTGGAAGAGGTGGGGTTAACCACCTGCGCCGACGTGCAGCAGTACGATCTGGCGCTGTTGCTCAAGCGCTTCGGCAAGTTTGGCCGGGTGCTGTGGGAGCGCTGCCAGGGCATTGACCTGCGCGAGGTTTCCTCGGAGCGGCTGCGTAAGTCGGTAGGGGTGGAGCGCACGCTGGCGGAAGACATCCACGACTGGGAAGACTGCGAGGCGCTGATTGTCGATAAGCTCTACCCCGAACTGGAGCTGCGGCTGCGCAAGGTGAAGCCGGATCTGCATATCGCCCGCCAAGGGGTGAAGCTGAAGTTTCAGGATTTTCAGCAAACCACCCAGGAGCACGTATTCCCGGTGCTGAATCGGCAGGATCTGCTGGAGGTGGCGCGGCAGGCGTGGCGCGAGCGGCGGGAAGGGCGCGGCGTGCGGCTGGTGGGGCTGCACGTGACGCTGCTGGATCCGCAGCTGGAGCGGCAGCTGCTGCTGCCGTGGGAATGAAAAAGGCCGGCGAAAGCCGGCCTGATGCGGTTAAACGCGGCGGTCAGGCGCGTTCAGGGATCGCTTTCAGCAGTGCGGTCAGCAGCTTCCAGTACAGGCCGACGCTTTCGATATGCACCTGCTCATCCGGCGAGTGCGGGCCGGTGATGGTTGGGCCGATCGACACCATGTCCATGTTCGGGTACGGCTTCTTGAACAGCCCGCATTCCAGGCCGGCGTGGATCACCATGATGTTCGGCGTCTTGTCGAACAGGTCCTGGTAAAGCTCGCGCACCAGCTTCATGACCGGCGAGGCCGCGTCCGGCTGCCAGCCCGGGTAGCCGCCCTTCGGCGCCACCTTGGCGCCGGCCAGCTGGCCCAGCGCGGTCAGCATCTCGACCACGTAGTCTTTGCCGCTGTCGATCAGCGAACGGATCAGGCAGATGATTTCCGCTTCGTTCTCGCTGGTGGTGACCACGCCGACGTTCAGCGAGGTCTCCACCACGCCTTTCACCGCGTCGCTCATGCGGATCACGCCGTTCGGCGTGCCGTTCAGCAGCGCCAGGAAACGCTGCTGGCTGTCGGCGGTCAGCGCCTGCGCGCTGCTGTCGGACGGCTCCAGCAATACGGTGATGTTCTTCTCTTTGGCGGCGAGCTCGTTCTGCAGGGTCGCCAGGTATTCCTGGCCCAGCGCTTTCAGCGCGTCGGCCTGATCGGCCGGCACGGCGACGATCGCCGAAGCCTCACGCGGGATGGCGTTGCGCAGGGTGCCGCCGTTCAGATCCAGCACGCGCAGTTTCAGTGCGTTGGCATGGGCGAACAGGAAGCGCGCCAACAGCTTGTTGGCGTTGCCCAGGCCGACGTGGATTTCCGCGCCGGAGTGGCCGCCCTTCAGGCCTTTCAGGGTCAGCTTCAGGGTTTGGTAACCGGCCGGCACCGCTTCGCGCTGCAACGGCAGGGTGGTGATGAAGTCAATACCGCCGGCGCAACCCATGTAGATTTCGCCTTCCTCTTCGGAATCGGTGTTGATCAGAATGTCTGCCTGCAGCCAGTTGGGTTGCAGGCCGAACGCGCCGTCCATGCCGGCTTCTTCGGTCATGGTCAGCAGCACTTCCAGCGGGCCGTGCTCGACGCTGTCGTCGGCCAGCACCGCCAGCGCGGACGCCATGCCGATGCCGTTGTCGGCGCCCAGGGTAGTGCCGCGCGCCTTGATCCACTCGCCGGCGACGTACGGCTGGATCGGATCCTTGGTGAAGTCGTGCAGGGTGTCGTTATTCTTCTGCGGCACCATGTCCAGGTGCGCCTGCAGGGCGACCGGCTTGCGGTTTTCCATGCCTTTGGTGGCGGGCTTGCGCAGCAGGATGTTGCCGACCTGGTCGCGCTCGGCGTGCAGGTTTTTCTCTTTCGCCCAGTCGAGGATGTGCTGCGCCAGCGCTTCTTCATGATAAGAAGGGTGCGGAATAGAGCAGATCTTGGCAAAAATATCCCACAGCGGCTGTGGCGAAAGTTGAGACAATTCAGACACTATAAGTCTCCTGTAACGGCATGTCCGGCGGGGCGGCAATACCGTGCGGTTAGGGTAAGTGGGCATCTGTGCGCGGCGGCACGATCCCCAGAGAATATCACTTTATTTCAGCGGGTGCGCGCACCCTATTGTGCGGTTTAAGCGCTTGATCACACGGCTTTGCCGCGAACTTGTTCACTTTGCCAGCATCAATCACCAGTATCCGCGCCAGAGGAAATACTTATGATTTCCTCGGTACAACTGGTATTCGGCGCGGCCAGTCTCTATAATCTCGCGCAACCTTTTTTCCCCTGACTACTGAGTAAGCCACATCACTGCTGGCTGGGACACCATTCTATGAGCGAAAAATACGTTGTTACCTGGGACATGTTGCAAATGCAAGCGCGCAAGCTGGCGCATCGCCTGCTGCCTGCTGACCAATGGACGGGCATTATTGCCGTTAGCCGCGGCGGCCTGGTGCCGGCGGCCCTGCTGGCGCGCGAACTGGGCATCCGCCACGTGGATACCGTCTGCATTTCCAGCTATGACCATGACAACCAACGCGAAATGAAGGTGCTCAAGCGCGCCGAAGGCGACGGTGAAGGCTTCATCGTGGTGGACGACCTGGTGGATACCGGCGGCACCGCGAAAGCGATCCGCGAGATGTACCCGAGAGCCCACTTCGTCACCATCTTCGCCAAGCCGGCGGGCCGCCCGCTGGTGGACGACTACGTGGTCGACATCCCGCAGGACACCTGGATCGAACAGCCGTGGGATATGGCGGTGACCTTCGTGCCGCCGATCGGCGGCCGTTAATCCCGGCTCGCTCCCGTAAAACGCCCGGTTATGCCGGGCGTTTTCGTTATTTTGGTTTCTTGAGACAGAGTTAGGTACACTACCTCCAGTTAAGTAGGCTGTTTGCGGCCTACGGCCAGATTTACGGAGGCTGTTGTTACCATGGCACAGGCCAACCTTTCTGAAATCCTGTTCAAACCCTCATTCAAACACCCCGAAACCTCGACGCTGGTGCTGCGCGCGCGCAATAAAGTGAGCGCCGATCTGCATTCCGCGCTGGAAGGCGACACCACCGGCAACTGGTACCGCATGCTGAACCCGCTGCTGTGGGCCTGGCGCGGCGTCGATCCGATCGAAATCAACGAGGTGCTGGCGCGCATCGCCGCCTCGGACGCCGAACGCAGCAAGCCGCAGCACCTCGATACCGTGGTGGGTTACCGCAACGGCAACTGGATCTACGAGTGGGTTCACCAGGGCATGCAGTGGCAGCAACGCGCGCTGGAGCAGCAGGACCCGCTGATCGGCGGCCAGTATTGGCTGAAGGCGGTCAACTTCTACAGCATCGCCGGCTACCCGCACCTGAAGGGCGACGAGCTGGCCGAGCAGGCGGAAATGCTGGCCAACCGCGCCTATGAAGAAGCGGCGCTGCTGTTGCCGTATCAGCTGAAAGAGCTGGAGTTCCGCATCGAGGGCGGCGGCAGCGTCACCGGCTTTCTGCACCTGCCGGCCAGGGGCGAAGCGCCGTTCCCGACGGTGCTGATGTGCGGCAGCCTGGACACCCTGCAGACCGACTATCACCGCCTGTTCCGCGAATATCTGGCGCCGCACGGCATCGCCATGCTGGCCCTCGACATGCCGTCGATCGGATCCTCCTGCAAATGGAAGCTGACGCAGGACTCCAGCTACCTGCACCAGCAGGTGCTGATTCAGCTGGCTTCGGTGGCCTGGGTGGACCATCAGCGGGTCACCGCCTTCGGCTTCCGCTTCGGCGCCAACGTGGCGGTGCGGCTGGCCTACCTGGAGCCGCAGCGGCTGCGCGGCGTGGCCTGCCTGGGGCCGGTGGTGCATCGCCTGCTGTGCGACGGCGGCATCCAGAAGAACGTGCCGGACATGTATATGGACGTGCTGGCCAGCCGGATGGGGATGGCCAACGCCTCGGACAACGTGCTGAAGGTGGAGCTGAACAGCTACTCGCTGAAAACCCAGGGCCTGCTGGGCCGCCGCTGCCCGACGCCGATGCTTTCCGGCTACTGGGAGCGCGATCCGCTCAGCCCGAAAGAGGAATCGCAACTGATCGCCTCTTCCTCGCTGCGCGGCAAGCTGCTGGCCATTCCGCGCACGCCGGTTTACGACGGTTTCCACAAGGCGTTGCTGCAGATGTCCAGTTGGCTAAAAGATAAAATGCGTTAATTAGTTGCTAAATTTTAACAGTTTGTTAAAAAGAGTGGTCTACATTGAGGAGGTTAGAGAATGACGTTACCGAGTGGTCACCCTAAAAGCCGACTAATGAAACGTTTCGCCAGCTTGGGGCCGTACCTGCGTGAAGGGCAATGTGAAAACGACCGGTTTTTCTTTGATTGTTTAGCCGTCTGCGTCAATGTAAAGCCTGCGCCGGAGAAGCGCGAGTTCTGGGGCTGGTGGATGGAGCTGCAGGCGGACGATGCGCGCTTTACCTATTCCTACCAGTTCGGCCTGTTCGATAAAGAAGGGCAGTGGACGGCGGAAAAGATTAAGGATGCTGAAGTAAAAACCAAGCTGGAAACCACGCTGCGCGATTTCCATCGCCGCCTGGGCGAGCTGCTGGCGACCATGGAACTGGCGCTGGAACCCGCCGCCGATTTCAAAGAAAAACTGATCAAACTCTCCGCCTGACCCCGTTTGACCACAGTATTGTGCTGATTTCGCGTTGTGCCTGTTGGCATAACGCGTCTCTCCTGTTACAAAGTCCTTTGCACTCTCATTCTCATCTACACGGCAGAAATACTATGAACGGCAGCCAGACATTGGTTGTGAAATTGGGCACCAGCGTGTTGACCGGCGGATCGTTGCGCCTGAACCGCGCCCACATTGTCGAACTGGTGCGCCAGTGCGCACAACAGCATGCAGCGGGCCACCGCATCGTTATCGTCACCTCCGGCGCGATTGCCGCCGGCCGCGAGCACCTGGGCTACCCCGAGCTTCCCGCCACCATCGCCTCCAAGCAGCTGCTGGCGGCGGTTGGGCAGAGCCGGTTGATCCAGCTGTGGGAGCAGCTGTTTTCCATTTACGGCATTCACGTCGGGCAGATGCTGCTGACGCGCGCCGATCTGGAAGACCGCGAGCGCTTCCTCAACGCGCGCGACACCATGACGGCATTGCTGGACAACCGCATCGTGCCGGTAATCAATGAGAACGACGCCGTCGCCACCGCGGAAATCAAGGTGGGCGACAATGACAACCTGTCGGCGCTGGCGGCCATTTTGGCCGGCGCCGACAAGCTGCTGCTGCTGACCGACCAGCAGGGGCTGTACACCGCCGATCCGCGCAACAACCCGCAGGCCGAGCTGATCCGTGAAGTGCACGGCATCGACGACGCGCTGCGCGCCATCGCCGGCGACAGCGTTTCCGGCCTGGGCACCGGCGGCATGGGCACCAAGCTGCAGGCGGCCGACGTGGCCTGCCGCGCCGGCATCGACGTGGTGATCGCCGCCGGCAGCAAGCCGGGAGTCGTGGCGGACGTGATTGAAGGCAAGCCGGTGGGTACCCGCTTCCACGCGCTGGAAACCCCGCTGGAAAACCGCAAGCGCTGGATCTTCGGCGCGCCGCCGGCCGGTGAGATCACCGTCGACGACGGCGCGGTGGAGGCGATGATGGCGCGCGGCAGCTCGCTGCTGCCGAAGGGCATCCGCGAAGTGAAGGGCGACTTTTCGCGCGGCGAAGTGATCCGCATCCGCAACCTGGCGGGGCGTGATCTGGCGCACGGCGTCAGCCGTTATAACAGCGACGCGATGCGCATTATCGCCGGGCACCACTCGCAGGAAATCAGCGAGATCCTCGGTTACGAATACGGTCCGGTGGCAGTCCACCGCGACGACATGATTGTCAGTTAAGGAGTGAGCATGCTCGAGCAGATGGGGAAGGCCGCCAAGCAGGCCTCCTGGCAACTGGCGGTGCTGAGCACGGCGAAGAAAAACCAGGTGCTGTCGGTGATGGCCGACATGCTGGAAGCCAACGGCGAAGCTATCCTGCTGGCTAACGAACGGGACATGGCGCAGGCGCGCGCCACCGGCATGAGCGAGGCGCTGCTCGATCGCCTGTTGCTGACCCCGGCGCGGCTGGCGGCGATCGCCAACGACGTGCGCCAGGTGTGCCGCCTGAACGACCCGGTCGGCCACGTATTGGACGGCAGCCTGCTGGACAGCGGGCTGAAGCTGGAACGCCGCCGGGTGCCGCTCGGGGTGATCGGGGTGATTTACGAGGCGCGGCCGAACGTCACCATCGACGTCGCCAGCCTGTGCCTGAAGACCGGCAACGCGGTGATCCTGCGCGGCGGTAAAGAAACCCACCACACCAACCAGGCGACGGTGAAAGTGATCCAGCAGGCGCTGGAACAGTGCGGCCTGCCGGCGGCGGCGGTGCAGGCGATCGACAGCCCGGACCGCGCGCTGGTGAACGAACTGCTGCGGCTGGACCGTTACGTCGACATGCTGATCCCGCGCGGTGGCGCCGGCCTGCACAAGCTGTGCCGCGAACAGTCGACCATTCCGGTGATCACCGGCGGCATCGGCGTTTGCCATACCTACGTGGACGACAGCGTCGATTTCGACAAGGCGCTGACGGTGATCGACAACGCCAAAATACAGCGCCCAAGCGCCTGCAACTCGCTGGAAACGCTGCTGGTGAACCGCAGCATCGCCGCCGAGTTTCTGCCGGCGCTGAGTGCGCGCATGGCGGCGGCGGGCGTGACGCTGCACGCGGCCGAGAACGCCTTGCCGCTGCTGCAAGATGGCCCGGCGACGGTCGTGCCGGTGAACGCGGAAGATTATGACGACGAATGGCTTTCGCTGGATCTGAACGTGTTGCTGGTGGATGACATCGATCAGGCCATCGACCATATCCGCACCCACGGCACCAGCCACTCCGACGCGATCCTCACCCGCTCGCTGGGCAGCGCCGAGCACTTCGTGCGTGCGGTGGACTCCTCGGCGGTGTACGTGAACGCCAGCACCCGCTTCACCGACGGCGGCCAGTTCGGCCTGGGCGCCGAAGTGGCGGTGAGCACCCAGAAGCTGCACGCCCGCGGGCCGATGGGCCTGGACGCGCTGACCACCTACAAGTGGATTGGCTACGGCGATGATCTGGTGCGCAGCTAAGGCCGCGTTGCGGTATTGACGATGCCAGGGCGCAGCTTGCTGCGCCCTGGTTGTTTCTGAGGGGGGGCGGTCGGGAATGATCGAGCCGGGCCTTTATCCGTTGAAGGGCAGCGGTGAGCCCGTTCCCTCTATGCCAGCTTTTTGGTTTTGCGCCCAATACGTTCGATAATCGGGCCGGTATCCACATCCAGTAATCGCGCGATCAGCGCAAATTCCACGACATCCAATTTTCGTTCGCCATTTTCGACCTTGGCGATAAAAGATTGCGGACGCCCCAGTTCTTCTGCCAGCTTCGCCTGTGTTATGCCCTTCTCTACGCGAGCATCCCGAAGTGTTTTGATAATCAATTGATATTCTGCCGAATAAACTGAGGTCATGAGGTTTTCCGCGAGTGATATCCCAAAATCGAATATCTGCGCTCCCCGCAATTATCCCAAAACGGGATAATTGCGGGGAGCGGTCACCAGGAGGATTAAGCATGATGGATAAACACGATTGGCACCCGGCGGACGTTATCGCCGCTTTAAAGAAGGAGGGCACGACGTTGGCGGCAGTTTCCAGAGAGGCGGGGCTGGCATCTTCAACCTTGGCTAACGCTCTGGTTCGACGTTGGCCGAGAGGGGAGCGGTTGATCGCCGAAGCGCTGGAGCTGCCGCCATCGGAAATATGGCCTTCCCGCTATGCTGATGCGATGCGTGGCGAATGATGGGAGCTGCATGTGCTGCACTTTATGACTGTGCGGCACGATTTTCAATTAACCATTGCCGGCAAAACAATCAAGCGACCCGGTGACTATTGACTCACTTCGCGCGCAGGTCTAAGTTGTTCAACGCACATCGCCGCGCCCCGCCGGCCCGGCTTATGCCGATATAGCTCAGTTGGTAGAGCAGCGCATTCGTAATGCGAAGGTCGTAGGTTCGACTCCTATTATCGGCACCATCTTTCTTCATGAAACCATCAAGTTAAATTTTCAGTGTTTGGCCTTGTTCAGCACTGAGGTGCGTCTTTGCGCGCTGTGGGTGTAGCAAAATTGTGGCGGAGCAGATTTGGCAGCGATGCATCGGCATGTTCAACATCTCACTACAGCGCCATTTCTGACGAGTTGCTTCCAGCTGATAGGAATGTGGTTTCATAAAGGCGGGTGAAGAGCGCTTAAAGTTGCTTGGGAGCAGGAGCAGGGCTGCTATGTGCCAGCAGCAGACAGTACTGATATCAAACTGTGTTTAACGACGGCGAGCATGGTAGCATGTATAATTCTTTTACTCTTTACATCTGAACCCCTAACATGAATCGTTTAATTGAGATTGGTTTTATCAAGGTAGGATCTTGGCAGATCGTAGATGGAAGTTTAAAGTATCATCTCGATGACAGATTCTTAGATGTTAAAAACAACCTGTATGCATTTGTTTGTGATGGTGAAGTAAAGTACATTGGTAAAACCACTCGTTTACTACGTAATAGGATGTACCACTATTCACGTCCTGGTCCTTCCCAATCTACGAATATTAAAAATAACGCTAACATTATCGAGATGCTGTCTAATAATGTTGCCGTTGATATCTTCGTACTTCCAGATTCGGGACTGATACACTACGGGCAATTTCACTTGAATCTTGCTGCTGGTCTTGAGGACTCAATCATTAGTGTCATCAGTCCTGAATGGAATGGAATTCAGAGGAAAATACTGAAGAGTGATGAGGTAATATCAACTGAAGCTGAAATCATCACACATAGCCGTACTAAAAAATTCACTTTCAACATGGCAGATACGTACTGGCGTAGAGGGTTCTTTAATGTGTCGGCAGTGAGTTCTCAATACTTTGGTAAAGACGGCGAAAACATTAAGATTGTTCTTCGTGATGGCGTGTCCTCCATCACTGCTATGATTAACCGAACTGCCAATCCGTCTGGTTCACCCCGCATAATGGGGGGGGAGAGTTGAGACAGTATTTTCAATGCAATTACACAATTGGTGATATTGCACCTTTCGAGTTGGTCACACAAAACATGATGGAGCTAAAATGAAATAATATTTCTTCCTTCTTACGGAAATATCAGGCTGAAAATTTTCGCGGGGTGATCTGACCTGCCAATCATGTACGCAAACATTATCAAAACACATCCGGTAGTAATAAATTGCGAATGACTATACTTCGCTCCAAACCGCCACTCTTATTCCAGCAGCAAGATAAGTCACCTAGCGAGTCGCCGTGAGCCTGTCCAGGAAGCTGAGCACCGCCTGATTGAAAAGCGCGGGCCGCTGCAAGGGGGCGAAATGGCTCACGCCGGGCAAGATGGTCAGGGTTGCGCCGGGAATGTTTGAGGCGAGATAAACCGCATGGTCGCGTTTAATGAACTCATCCTGTTCTCCCAGCACAATGTCGACCGGCACGGCGATGGCTCTCAGGTCGTCTGCCGAATAGTTGGGCTGGGTCCGCATCATCTCGGTGACTGCCGCGACAAAATCCTCGAAACCGTCAGGCGTGGCCGAGAGCGCCGCATAGTCCTGCCGGTGCCGGGCAAAGCAGCGATCTATCCTGGGGGCCGGCTGCATTTCTCTGGCGCCGGTGGGGTCCATGTTGCAGGCAAAGAAAAACACTCCGGCCGTTCGGCTGGGCTGCGTGGCGGCAAGGGTAAGGGCCGTGCAGGCGCCGTCGCTCCATCCTACGAAATAGCCTTGTTCCAGAGCCAACCTGTCCATCACCGCCAGCGCGTCGCCGGCCATCAGCTCATAAGAATAGGGCCGGCGATCGCGCGAGCTGCGGCCATGGCCGCGGCTGTCGATCAGCACCGCGCGGTAGCCGGCGTTGACGAGCGCCGGCACCTGATAGCCCCAATTGCCGGAGTGGCCCAATCCGCCGTGCAGCAGGAAAACCGGCGGGCCGTCACCGCAGGTGGCATACCAGATACGCGCCCCCTCATGCTCCAGCCGGCCTGCAACTGCGGCCGGGGGAAGGGGCGGCGCCCCGGTAGCCTGAAACAGGTTGAGATCGGTGTCTTCTATCGGCATAACCCTGCTCCCGCAGTCTACTGCAAACAACATCGGGTTTGTTTCCCCGCAATCAAAGGGTTGCCGGCCCACCCGCAGCGCGCTTGCTTGTTATTATAGAAAAGGCGCGGCAACTTTTGCCGTATCGGTTTATGGCGGCTTAATCTCTGCCTGCAAGGGACTAATCCAGAGAGCGTGGCCCGCCAGCCTCTGATAGACTCTTGCAGATCCAAGCCTCGTGGCGATCGGGGCCTGCAACCTGGCGCAGCCTCAAAAATTGCAGGTATAATCCCACCAATTATTCAACGGATTCAGAAGCGAAGATGACAAAACTCACCTTACAAGAGCAGATGCTAAAAGCGGGTTTAGTGACCAGCAAAAAAATGGCCAAGGTCCAAAGAACGGCTAAAAAATCACGCGTTCAGGCGCGCGAGGCCAGAGAGGCGGTGGAAGAAAATAAAAAAGCCCAGCTCGAGCGTGATAAGCAGCTAAACGAGCAGCAAAAACAAGCCGCGTTATCCAAAGAATATAAAGCGCAGGTGAAGCAGCTGATTGAAATGAACAGAGTCGACATTTCAAAAGGCGATATCGGTTTTAACTTCACCGACAACAATTTAATTAAAAAAATCGTTGTGGATAAGCCGACGCAGGCCCAGCTGATCAGCGGCCGCCTGGCGATTGCCCGTTTGGTGGCGGATAACGGCGGCGAGAGCCAATATGCCATCATCCCGGCGAGCGTCGCCGATAAAATTGCGCAGCGGGATGCGGACAGTATCGTATTAAACAGCGCGCTGAGCCAGGAAGAGCAGGATGAAGACGATCCTTATGCCGACTTTAAAGTGCCCGATGATTTGATGTGGTAACCCATACCCCGGTCGGCTTTGGCTCTCAGAACGGGCTGGCATGCTGGGCTTTGACCCACTCTTCGCTGATGGGGTGAACAAAATGCAGCTCGCTGGCGTGCAGCATCAGCCGCGGGGTGCGCTCGGTGCCTGGCGGCAGGCGGCCGCCATACAGGTCACAGCCCCAAATCGGGTGGCCCAACTGCTGGCAATGGATGCGCAGTTGATGCGTGCGCCCGGTTTCCGGGGTTAGCCGCACCCGCGTCAATGGCAGCAATCTCCCCTCCGCCGGCTCATGGTAAAAGCGTTCGACCACCCGATAGCGGGAGCGCGCGGGCTTGCCGCGCAGGGCGCAAATCGACATCAGCGGAAACAGCGCCGGGTCTTTGGCGATCGCGGCGTCTATCACCCCTTCGTTGTCGGCCAAGTGCCCGCACAGCAGCGCGCTGTACACCTTGGTCACCGTGCGTTGGCTGAACTGCCGGCAAAGAGCGGCATTGATAGCCTTATTGCGGGCGATCACCATCAGGCCGGAGGTGCCGAAATCCAGGCGGTGCACCAGGGTGCAGCCGGGGAATATCTGCACCAGCCGGTGATGCACCGAATCCAGATTTTGCGGATTTTTCCCCGAAAGGCTAAGCAGCCCGGCGGGTTTATTGATAAGCGCCAGGTGCGCGTCCTGATAGAGGATTTCTATCTGGTCATGGCACGGCGGGGCGATAAAGCTATCGAAAATCGTAGACATCGGGCTGCCGGGTAAAGAGCGGGAGCGGATAATAACCAATTTTCGGCCGGCTGACGAATCCGCCGTTTAGCGAGCCCGGCGGCCCCTGCCAGGCTCGAACATTCGCAGCGCATCCACAACCAGCGAAAATGCCGGTGAAGGCTGCTTGCGGCTGGGGTAATACAGGTAATAGCCGGGGAAAGGGCGGCACCAGGGCTCCAGCACGCGGATCAACCGTCCTTCGGCGATATGCGCGCCAAATTCCTCTTCGGGCAAGAAGGCGATACCCAGCCCCGCCAGTGCCGCATCGACAATATGTTCCGAAGTGTTAAAGGTGAGCTGGCCGCCGACGCGTACGTTCAGGTCGCCGTCATCCTGATCAAAGTCCCACACGTATAGCCCGCCAGATTTGATCATCCGCTGATTGATGCACAGATGTTGCGTCAACTCTTGCGGCGTTTGGGGCAGGGGATAACGCGCAAAATAGTCCGGCGAGGCGACCGCCGCCATGCGCAGTCTGGGGCCGATAGGCACGGCGATCATGTCTTTATCGATGGTGTCGCCGAGCCGCACTCCGGCATCAAAGCGGTCCGCCACAATATCTCTGAAACCATGATTGGCATCGAACTCGATGCGGATATCCGGATATTCGCGCAGCAGCGGCGTCAGCTTCGGCAGCAGCGTGGTGCGCAACACGTTCGGGCCGCAGGTGATGCGCACGGTGCCGGCAGGCTTGTCGCGCAATTCGGTCAGCATATCCAGCTCGGTTTCAATCTCGTCGATGCGGTTGCCGATGGCCTGCAGCAAGCGCTCTCCGGCCGCGGTGGGGGAAACGCTGCGGGTGGTGCGGGTCAGCAGGCGGATCTGCATGCGTTCCTCCAGCCCGGAAATCGCCTGGCTGAGCGCCGGCTGGGTTACGCCCAACTGCGCGGCAGCGCGGGTAAAGCTGCCCTCGCGCGCCACCGTAACGAAATAGAGCAGGTCGTTCAAATTGCGTCTCATCGGATTGGCCCTGTTGATTAATAACCTGAGCTTATAAGCTCATTAAGCATTCATTAGCTAGTCACCCTACGCCCTGCGTGTAGAATTTCAAGCAAGAGATCGTTACCCCGCAGCGAATACACGCCGCCTCTCTTTATTCTCACCACATTCTTTTTGACGTTATTCCCATCCCTAGCGTCCGGCCCCGGCTTGCCTGAAATTGCCGGGCCACTATTTGGAGGTCGTATTTATGTCCACGCTGTCGAGCGAGGTATCCCGCCGGGAACGCGCCTACTGGAGCGGCGTATTCGCCATGACGCTGTGCGTGTTTGTCCTGATTGCGTCGGAGTTTATGCCCGTGAGCCTGCTGACGCCGATATCAGGGGATTTGGGCGTCAGCGAAGGGCTGGCAGGGCAGGGGATCGCCATCTCCGGCGCGTTGGCGGTGCTGACCAGCCTGTCGATCTCAACGCTTGCCGGCAATCTCGATCGCAAAGTCTTGCTGTTGGGTATGACGGCGCTGATGGCGTTTTCCGGCGCCGTTATCGCACTGGCGCCAAGCTACCTCATCTATATGGCCGGCCGCGCCCTGATCGGCGTGGCCATTGGCGGTTTCTGGTCGCTGTCTGCGGCGACCGCCATTCGTTTGGTGCCGCAGCCTCAGGTTCCGCGTGCGCTGGCCATTTTTAACGGCGGCAACGCGCTGGCCGCCGTTGTCGCCGCGCCGCTCGGCAGTTATCTGGGGGCGCTTATCGGCTGGCGCGGTGCCTTCTTCTGCCTGGTTCCCGTGGCGCTGTTCGCCTTTGTCTGGCAGTGGTTCAGCCTGCCGAAGATGAAGGCGGCTACAGGCGCGCAACCCGGCGGCGCGGTTTTTCGCCTGTTGGCGGATCCGTTGGTGGCGGTTGGCCTGGCGGCCTGCGGGCTGTTCTTTATGGGGCAATTTGCTCTGTTTACCTACGTTCGCCCCTTTCTGGAAACGGTGACGCGGGTAGATATCCCGGCGTTGTCTTTCATTCTGCTGACCATCGGGGTGACGGGATTTATCGGCACTCTGCTGATCGGCGCGTTTCTGCAGGCGGGTTTTTACCCCACGCTTATCGCCATCCCTTTGCTGATGGCCGCCATTGCCGGGGGGCTGATGGCTTTCGGCCACAGCGTATGGATTGTCGCGCCGCTGTTCGGTTTCTGGGGGCTTATCGCCACCGCAGCGCCGACGGGGTGGTGGACCTGGCTCGCCAGAACCTTGCCGAACGACGCCGAAGCGGGCGGCGGCCTGATGGTCGCGGTCGTGCAGCTGTCCATCGCGCTGGGGTCCACCCTCGGCGGCCTGGCCTTTGATCACCGCGGTTATCAAAGCACATTCACCCTGAGCGCCATGTTACTGGCGATGGCTGCCGCCCTGACGCTCTGGACGTCGCGCAAAGATCGTTAACCCACTGAGGAAGCTTTAATGAGAACCTTCACCTTGCTGTTTGGGCTGTTAATCAGCGCTTTTGCCGCCACAGGCGCCGATATGTCCAACGGCGCGAATAATTTCTATAAAAGCGACAAGGTCAGCCGGCAAAAAGTCAGCTTTAAAAATCAATACCGGATGAATGTCGCCGGCAACCTGTTTATGCCGAAAGGCATGAGCCACAACGCCCGGCTGCCGGCCATCATCGTCGGCCACCCGATGGGGGCGGTAAAGGAGCAGAGCTCAAACCTGTATGCGCAAAAACTGGCGGAGCAGGGATTCGTCACGCTGGCGATCGATCTGTCTTTCTGGGGCGAAAGCGCAGGCAAGCCCGGCCATCTGATTTCTCCGGAAATTTATGCGGATGACTTCAGCGCCGCGGTCGATTATCTGAGCACCCGGCCCTACGTCTCGCCGGAAAACATTGGCGTTTTGGGGATCTGCGGCAGCGGGAGCTTCGTCATCAGCGCGGCGAAAATTGATCCGCGCATGAAGGCTATCGCCACGGTCAGCATGTATGACATGGGGGCGGCTTTCCGTAATGGCCTGCAGCATTCCGTTACGCCAGAGCAGCGCAAAGCCTTTATTGAATCGGCGGCGAAGCAACGGCTGGCCGAGTTTAAGGGCGAAGAAACAGCTTATATTCCCGGCACCCTTAACAAACTTGATGATTCAACGCCTGCGATTCAGCGTGAGTTCTTCGATTTCTATCGCACCCCGCGCGGCGCATATACCCCGCCGGGCGAGAAGGCCGAGCTGACGACAAAACCGATGTTGAGCAGTATCGGCAAGTTTATGAACTTCTACCCGTTTAATGACATCGAGACCATCTCACCGCGCCCCATGCTGTTTATTGCCGGCGAGCGGGCGCACTCGAAAGAGTTTAGTGAAGATGCCTACAAACGTGCGGGGCAGCCGAAAGAGCTGTACATCGTTCCGCGGGCCGGCCATGTGGATCTCTACGATCGCGTCGATCTGATCCCTTTCGATAAGCTGAGCTCGTTCTTTAAAGCCAACCTGCGGTAATGCCGAAAAGCCGCGCCCGATCTCGGGTGCGGCTTTGCCTGGCCGGCGGCTAGCCCCCGCCAGCCTGTTGCCGGTTAAACAGCCGTTTACTTATCTGCTGCTATCATTAACCTGATTTGGCGTTGCGAGCGCGGGCGTTTGCCGTTGCTTCGCAAGCCCGTGTTGCCGCGCCGCGATCTGCGGCGCGGCATTTGGTCATGCCGGTGGTTCGGTGATAGCTAAGGAGAAGTGAGAAATGAGCAGAAAAGACAAGCTCGCTGCGGCCCTGTTGGCCATATTTTTAGGTGGCCTGGGCATTCACAAGTTTTATTTGGGAATGAAATGGTGGGGGCTGTTCTATCTGATCTTCTGTTGGACAGGGATCCCGTCTATTGTCGGCTTTATTGAAGGCATCTACTATCTCTTCCAGTCGGAAGACAAGTTCAACCAGAAATACAATCCCGGGTTGATTTAAGTTTCTCCGCGGCGGCGCCCCTTTATCGGCAGGGGGCGCCAGCGCATCTTCGGCTCGGCCCTGTCTCGGTTATTAACGGGGCTCTGGCGGCCATGCGACCCCGAGGGAAATCAGCTCGTCGCGCACTTTTTCACACTGCTGACGGTAATCAGTTCCCCCTTTGATTTGCTCTATTCAGCGCTTTTTCATCAGCGGCAGCATGCGCACCAGCGCATTGTCCTTAACGATATAATGATGGAACAGCGCGGCGGCGGCGTGCAGGCCAATCAGCCAATAGCCGAATGACGCCAGCGTCTTGTGCCAGCCGATAATCATCCTCGCCTGCGGCCGATCCGCCACGTCGGCAAAGGGCATCGGCAGGCCGAACAGAAACCACTCTTTGCCGCCCAGGTAGCGCGAATACACGCCCAGCACCGGCAGCGTCAGCAACAGCAGGTAGATGAGGGTATGCACCAGATGCGCCATGCCGGTCTGCCATTTCGGCGGTTTGGGGGTGATGGCGGGGGAGGCGTGGCGCCAGCGCAGCAGCAGGCGGGCAATCATCAAGGCGAACACCGTTACTCCGCAGCTGAAATGGGTGACGACCAGCACGTACCACAGCGGGGTGCCGGGTTCGGCAAAGCCGCGCAGCTCAATGGTGGTGCAGGTGATGACCAACAGGATCGCGACCAGCCAGTGCAGACGGATCTGCATCGGCATATAAGTGTTCTGCACCGGGTTACCTTTTGAGGTTAAATCGCATGTCTGCCGATGGTAACCAAATGTTACGGCCGAGGAAAGCGCCGGCGCATGGGTATCGGTGATATCGATAGCGTTGCCGCCCCCGCCGGCGACGGGGGCGAAGCAGGCCGCTAGTTCAGCTTGGCCTTGGCGAAATCGCTGCCGTTCACGTCAACCACGTAGCCGCTGAGGTTGCCGCGGGTGGCGTAGAACACCTTGCCGGTCGCCAGCGGCAGCCAGGGCACCTGTTTGGCGAAGATCGTCTGCGCCTGCCGGTAAAGCTTGGCGCGTTCTTCGGGCTTGCTGACCTGGATCGCCTGCTGGATCAGCCGATCGTAGCCCTGGTCGCACCAGCGTGCGACGTTGGCGCCGCTTTGCACGCCGGCGCAGCCGAGCAGGGTGGCGAAGTTGTCGGGGTCGCCGTTATCCGACACCCAGCCGTACAGTGCGCTCTGCTGCTCGCCTTTGCGCAGCCCGGCCAGATACTGGCCCCATTCCCAGGTGACAATCTTGGCCTTCACGCCCACCTTGGCCCAATCGCTCTGGATCATCTCGGCGATGCGCCGCGAGTTGGGGTTGTAAGGGCGCTGCACCGGCATTGACCAGATGTCGGTCTCAAAGCCTTGTCCCAGCCCGGCCTGCTTCAGCAGCTCGCGCGCCTTTTGCGGATCGTAGGCGTATTCCGGCAGCTTCTCGTTGTAGCCCAGCATGCCCGGCGGCAGCACCGAATAGGCCGGGGTGCCGCTGTCTTTGAATACCGCGGCGACGATCGCCTTTTTATCCACCGCATAGCTCAGCGCCTGGCGCACCAGCAGGTTATCGAACGGCTTTTTCTGGGTGTTGAACGCCAGATAGCCGACGTTAAGGCCGGTAATGTTATGCAACTGCAGGTTTTTATCGGCCTTGATGGCGTCAAACTGCTCCGGCAGCGGGGCCGGGATAATCTGGCATTCGTTGGTTTTCAGCTTGGCCAGCCGGGTTTGCGGGTCCGGGGTGATGGAGAAGATCAGGTGTTTGCTGGCCACCTCGCCCTGCCAGTAGTGCGGGTTGGCCACATAGCGGATCAGCGAGTCCTGCTTGTATTGCTGCAGCGCGAACGGACCGGTGCCGATCGGCCAGTTGTCGACGTATTCCGGCGTGCCTTTCTTCAGCATCGCGTCGGCGTATTCCGCGGACAGGATCGAGGCGAAATCCATGCTCCAGTCGGCCAGAAAGGCGGCGTTGGGCTGGCTCAGGGTAAAGCGCACGTGGTTGTCGTCCACCGCTTCCACCTTGGTGATCAGCTTGTCCAGCCCCATGTCGGTGAAGTACTCGTAGTTGCCGCCGGACACCTTGTGATACGGATGATTGGCGTCCTTCTGGCGCATCACGGTGAACACCACGTCCTCGGCGTTGAAGTCGCGCGTCGGGGTGAAGTATTTGTTGCTGTTGAATTTTACGCCCTTGCGCAGCGTAAAGGTGTAGGTTTTGCCGTCCGGGCTGATGGCCCACTCGGTGGCCAGCGAAGGCGCCGGGGTTTTATCGCTTTCGCGCAGCGTCACCAGGCGGTTGTACAGCACCTGTGAGGTAGCGATAAAGGTCGGCCCGGAGGTGGAAAGCTGCGGGTTGAATGATTCCGGCGACGCCACGGTGCAGTACACCAGGGAATCGGCGGCGGCCAGCGCGCTGCCGGCGCTCAGCAGGCCGGCGCTCGCTAGCAGCAAACCGGCGGTAGGGTGTTTTAATGGCATCAAGACGGGATTCTCTCTGGTTGGTTAGGGCCGTGAGGCGAACTGAGTTAACTATAGATAATGGATGGCGGGACGTGAACCTGTTCATTCTGTGCGGCGCCACCGCCGGCGCCATTGATCGTGGTTGCGGCGCAGATCTACACTGCGGGCACTTGCCCCATGTCCAAGGATTTGTCATGACTTATTTTCGTCCCGTCGCGCTCGAACACGCCAGCCGCCTGCTCAATCATGGTCCGACGGTGCTGATCACCAGCCGCAGCCGCGATGGCGCCAGGCGCAACCTAATGGCGGCGGCCTGGTCGATGCCGGTGGAATTCAGCCCGCCGCGCATCGCCATCGTGGTCGACAAGGGGGCGCATTCCCGGCTGATGATCGAAGAAAGCGGGGCGTTCGGCATCTGCGTGCCGGCGGCGATGTTTATCGACACCACCTATGCGGTCGGCAGCGTTTCCGGGGCGGAGGAGGACAAGTTTTCCCGCTTCAACATCACCGCAGTCCCCAGCACCACCTTGAATGTACCGCTGATCGAGCAAGGGTGCGTGGCCTGGCTGGAGTGCCGGCTGCTGCCGGAGAGCGGGGCGCAGGAAAAATACGACACCTGCTTTGGCGAGGTGCTGAGTGCGGCGGCGGATGAGCGGGTGTTCCAGAATGGCCGGTGGAATTTCGCCGACGCCAATGCGAGCCTGCACACCATTCATCATTTGGGCGCCGGCAATTTTATTCGCAGCGGCGACACCTTGCGGGCCAAAGCGCCGTAAGCGCGGCCGCTCGGCAGGGCGCAGCCGTAGCGGCAATTATTTATGGCGCTCGGGGTGGGTCTCCACCGGACGTTTTGCCGGGCTCTTTTTAGGCGGGCGCGGCTTTTTATTGTGATGCGGTTTTTTCCGCACCTCTTGCTGCAAGCGCGGTTTATCGTGATGATCATTCACCGGCGGCGCGGAAAAAGCCTGTGCGCTGTTTAACGCCAGGACGGCGGTGATAATAAGCATTAATTTTTTCATTATTATATCCTGTGGGTTGGCTGCCAGGGGCGGAATAAAATGAACAATAAAGCCCCGATGAAAGGGCTTGTTATTTAGCGTGGGCCGTTGAAGTGATGGCCCGGGCCGCCGCGCCCGCCACCGCCACCGCCGCCACCCGGCGGTGGGAATAAGCAACCGGACAGCATGGCGCCAATGCACAGCGCGCTGACTAACATCAGAATACGACGCATAATATAACCTTAATAATAAAATCGAGGTGGACAGTATCGTCCGCGGAGCGTCGGGTTGACAATAATGGGAATAGTATGGAAACCGCAAAGATTGCGTAAGTAAGAATATTCTATATCGCCATATTGCCGGCTAATTCACCGCTCTTTTCATTTTTAAGCTATTTTTCTGCATCGTAGCGCTCACGGGCGGCATCCAACTCGGGAAAGTGGTGCTCGGCCCATTTATCCAGCGCCACCAGCGTATCTACCAGCGAATGAGCGACGGCGGTCAGGCGATATTCGACGTGCGCCGCCTTCCGCTCGCTGAAGTCCAGCCGTTCAATCAGGCCGCTGCGCTCCAGCTGCCGCAGCGTCTGCGTCAGCACCTTTTGCGAGATGCCCTCTATACGCCTCAGCAACTCGCCGTTGCGCATCGGGCGCGCGGCCAGCGCCGGCAAGATCAGCATGACCCACTTGCCGGAAATCAACGCCAACGCATCGCGCGCAGAACACTTGCTGGAATACACGTCGCCGGGGAACGCCATAGGGTGGTTACCTCAAGGTGCGTAATTGAAAGCGGCTGCGGAAAACCCCAGCATAACAGCACACCCCCATTTTTGGAGAGGCATCATGAACGTTCTGATTGTACTGGCTCATCCCGAAAAGCAGTCCTTCAATGCGCACCTGGCGGCCCAGGCGCGGCAGGTTTATCGGGCGCAGGGGCACCGGGTGACGACGATCGATCTCTATCAGGAAGACTTCGACCCGCGTGAAGCGGCGGGCAACTACGCCAACAGAAAGGACCGGGACAGGTTCGATCCGATGCAGGAGCAGCGCCACCACTGGGATAACCGGGCCTTGCCGGCCGAGGTTCAGCGCCATATCGCGTTGTTGCGGCAGGCCGATCGGCTGATCCTGCAGTTCCCGTTTTGGTGGTTCGGCGCGCCGGCCATCATTAAGGGCTGGATGGATCGGGTGTTCGTTTACGGCGGGTTGTACGACAGCCGGCATCGGCATGAAAATGGCGTGATGCGCGGCAAACGGGCGCTGCTGACCGTTACCGCCGGCGCCGCCGAGCAAGCCTGCGCACCCGACGGGCGAGATGGCGATATGCGGCTGATGCTGTGGCCGATCATGCACGCTTTGCATTATATCGGCTTCGGCATCCTCGAGCCTTTTCTGGTTTACGGGGTGCGCGGCGGGCTGGCCGCCGGGGAGCGGCAGGCGCAAGACCGCCGGCTGGCGCAGGTGGTGCGAGACTATCGGGCAAGACTGGCCGAGGAACGCAGCTGGCCGGAGGTGCCGTTCAACCGCAACGAGGATTTTACCGCCGAGCTGGCGCTGCGGCCCGGCGCACCGGAATACAGCCCGTTTGTCCGCCACCGGTAACGCGCTCTAGTAGCCGGCTTTCAGCAGCTCTTCACGCAGATCGTCGATAATCGCCGGCTCGATGTCCGGGAACTGCTGTTGAATATCCGCGATGGCTTCGGCCACGCTGGGGCCGGCGAAGGTGCCGGAGAAAGGCACCAGCGGCAAATTGGCGTCGCTGTCCGGCAGCTCGCCGCTGATGGTGCCGGTGATCATGCCCGCTTTCTTTTCCGCCGTGAGGTCATACTCCCCCACGTTTTTATCGATCGGTTTCATTGGTTGCCTCGGTGTCAGGGGGGCTCCGCGTCTTTCAATGTCCTGTCTAAAGCATAGTGTTTCAGCCGGCAAATACCAATCGGTGTATATAATATTAATTTAAAACAATACGCTATGCGTTATCTCGCCGATTGACGAGCGCCCCGCCGCCTTTATAATCGTGGGGCGTTAAAAGGACATTTCATTCGCTGATAAGGACTCGGAAAGATGAGAATATTGAAAAGCGCCATGTTGCTTCCCTTGCTGGCGCTCGGCGCCTGCGCCAACCACGCCGGCAGCGCGGAGCAACACGCCAGGCACTACGTTTACCAGACCCGCGACGATTTCGATCCGCAGTTCCGCACCGATGTTAACAGCAGCATCAAAAACGCCATTCCGATGTTCGAGCAATTCTACCAGCTGGGCAAAAAAGACCGGGCTGCGGGCGTGGCCCGCGGTGAAGCCCAGAAAAAAGCCGATTATCTGGCCAGCCCTGAATTCCAGCAGGGGATGGAGCGGAAGAACGTATTTATCAACCATACCTACAGCAGCACCGCCAATGCCAAATACAAACAGGTATTGTCGCAGGAAGCGGTGGGCGCTTTCTGGGACGGCTACGAAGGGCGTTGAGCTTAATCCCACATAAACAACAGGTAATAAAGGCTGGTCATCGGCCGCTTATTTGATTATAAACACCGCAATTGTGGACGATGTCCAAATCTGAACCTGGAGTGTTTATGTTGAAGCCTTCGATTGCCGTTGCGTTACTGATGTTGTTGTTGCCCGCCGCTCAGGCGGCGGATTACCGTGCGGGTGAACAGTATACCCGGCTGGACAAGCCGGTGGCCGCCGCGCCTGCGGTGGTGGAGTTTTTCTCTTTCTACTGCGGCCCCTGCTATCAGTTTGCCGAAACCTACCGCGTGGGCAGCACCGTCAGCCAGGCGTTGCCCACCGGCACCAAGCTGACCAAGTATCACGTCGGCCTGATGGGCAAGTTGGGCCATGAACTGACCGAAGCCTGGGCGGTGGCGATGACGCTGGGCATCGAAGACCAGATCGAAGGCCCGCTGTTCGAAGCGGTGCAGAAGAAGCGCGCCATCAACGGCGTGGAAGATATTCAGCGGGTGTTCGCCGCGGCGGGCGTGGATGCCGCCACCTACGAAAATGCCCGCCACAGCCTGCTGGTGAAGGGGCTGGTCGCCAAACAAAACGAAGCGGTGAAGGCGCTGGACGTGCGCGCCACGCCGTCGTTCTACGTTGCCGGCAAGTACAAGATCGACAACGCCGGCATGGCCAGCACCCGCGTCGACGGCTATGCCAAAGAGTATGCCGCGGTGGTGCGCTACCTGCTGGATACGCAGCCTTAAGCGGGCGCGATGTCCTGTCATGCGCCAGCGTGCGGGCGGTGTTAACCCGTTCTTTTTCGGATCGATATAGTTGAATTCCCGGCGGGAACTGCGGTTTCCGGCATATCACTGAGGAATCATTTATGGCACTGCCTGCACAAAGTTCTATCTATTACGTCGCCACGCTGGATGACGTTGCGTCAAACACCACCAATACCGAAGAAATTGTCGTTACGGACAGCGGTACCGGCGGACGATTTATCAAGCAACTCGCCAGCCCGACGGCAGATCGCTGGAATGTCGACGGCGTCATGCTGATTAAGGACGCCAACGGGACAATCTGGGAACGGGTCTTTGAAGACTGCGTCGATCCAGAGTGGTGGGGCGCCAAGCCGTTCTATCGCAGCAAGACCGGCAGTTTCGTCAATGACGGTCACGACAATGCCCCCGCATTCAGCCGCATGCTGAACTGGCTGATCGATACCCTGGTTATTCCCCCGGCCGCGTCAGGGGATGCGCCGGGCGGCACCTATATCAACTGGACGCCTAAACCGGCAGGCGTGCGTTTCAAGGGCAATCGGCAGTATGGCCTGAGCGCCACCGTTACCTGGAATACGCGCATCAATCTTTATGCCAACGGCGGCGCGCTCTTCGCCAACGAGGGCTTCAATCAGAATGCCGATGCGCCCAAGGCGCTGCTGCGGTTGTATAACGAGAAGAACCGTCCGACGATTGAGTGCACGTTGGAAAAGCTGGAAATATACCCCTGCAGTCCTAATCGCATCGATAGCGGCACCGGCAACCTGGGCGTGACGGCGATGCTGTTTGAAGGCGACGGCGCGGCGGGGGATTTCCGTTTTTGTCGCTGTGTGATCCGCGAAGCCAAGTTCTACAATTTCCGCACGGCGCCGGCGGTGCAATACGGCGCCCGCGCTTATCTGGTTCGTTTTTATGACACCTATTTTTCTCAGAATGCGGGGGGCGATCTTTATTACCCCGCGGGGATTGCCGATGCCGGTGAGAATTTCAGCTACACCAATTGCACCTTTGGCAACGGCGGCGTGATCAATCTGGAAGGCGGCGCGCATAACTTCGTTAACTGCTCCATCGATTACCAACAGGTCGGTTTTCTCATCAAAAATGCCCGCGTTTGCATGCTCGGCGGGCATATGGAGATTAACAGCACCAACGTCGGCAGCCGCGTGGTGATCACCGGCAGCGGCCGTTTTAACGCCGTCGGCACTAAATTCTACGGCACCATCAACGTGCCTATTACCGCCCCTTCTTATTTCGATGCTCAGCAATATCACAGCCGGGTCAATCTGCAGGATTGCGAATTTGAGAACACCTACGGGCATGCTTCACTGCTTTCCGGCAATGGCCAACTGCACGCTCAGGGTTGCTTTATGGTTAACCAGAACCAGTGCCCGGTCTTGCAGCCGCTGACTTCAGCCAATAACAGAATGTTGCGGCTGCAGACCGCCGAACAGGTTACCTCCTATCTGGCTACGCTGTATGGCTACGCTGTATGGCTACGCTGTATGGCTACGCTGTATGGCTACGCTGTATGGCTACGCTGTATGGCTACGCTGTATGGCTACGCTGTATGGCTACGCTGTATGGCTACGCTGTATGGCTACGCTGTATGGCTACGCTGTATGGCTACGCTGTATGGCTACGCTGTATGGCTACGCTGTATGGCTACGCTGTATGGCTACGCTGTATGGCTACGCTGTATGGCTACGCTGTATGGCTACGCTGTATGGCTATGCGTTTACCGGCGGCAGTTATCTGGTGCAAACGGTGCAGGCGCCGGCCGGATCCGGCTTTACCGGTAAGGTCATTGAAATCCGGAAGACCGCTCCGACCAGCGGCAGCCAGCGCATCGCCGTGCCGATGCCGATGGGCGAAGGACGGGTGCCTTATTGCAACCTGCGGGTCATGGGAAGTGAAGCGTTTAATGCCTCCGCCGGTTATGCGTTTGCCGGTGAGGGCATGCGCAGCACTTCAGGGCCTGCGGGGTACTATTTCTCCAACGTGAAAAACACGTGGAATTACGGTTCAATCGCCGTGACCACCGAGCCGAAAACGGCGATCGGCATGTTCGGCAACGCCAGCGACTTCAACGTCGGCAGCGGCCAAGCGCCGCGCAATATCGCCGACGGCAGCCAGCAATGGTTACTGTTTTATATCGACCTGACCAATCTGCCGCTCAACGGATCGCTCTATATTGGCGATATCAACTTTAACGTTCTGTAATCGCGTTCCTACGCAAGCGATCCGGCTGCGGCCGGGTCGCTTCTGTTCGATGCCGACGATCTGTGATCGCGCCGCCAAAACCCCGGCCCGCCATTGCTTGTGGGTTGGCGGATTGTTATGTTGATTTTCTGTTCAACGGCGCAGCGTTGCTGCTGTTTGAAAGGGGAGAGACATGATGGTGTCGACGCAGCTCAGGGACGCCGGCTTTGAAGAATGGCTGGGTAAAATCAACACCGCCTGCGGCAGGTTTTGCGCCAAAACGCTGGGGCCGGGCTTCAGCGGCGCCATGCAGGAATTCCGCGCCCATGCGCTGCGCCTGAGCGTGGTTGACGTGGCCCAAGCCCGGTTGTACCGCACCCCGCGCGAGATAGCCCGCAGCGACGGCGGGCACTTCTTTACCGTTTTCCAACTGCGCGGCACCGCGTTGATGGAACAGGGCGGGCGGCAGGCGGTGCTTTCCGCCGGCGACGCCACGCTGATCGACGCCTCGCAGCCCAGCAGTTTCACCTTTCAGCGCGATTCGCGCCAAATTTCGCTGTTGTTGCCGCGCAGCTGCCTGCCGTTGCCGCCGCCCTGCGCGCGCAGGCTGGGGGCGGAAAACGGCGCGGTGCGGCTCAGCCGGCAGTTGGTGCTGGGCAGCATGCAGGACCCGCAGATCGACGGCGCGGAAAGCGAGGCGATATTGAACGCGCTGGCGGCGCTGCTGCAGCCGGCGCTGGCGGGCGCCCAGGCGCGTCCGGCGGGCCGGCAGCCGGTATTCAACCAGGCGCTGGCGTTGATCGACCGGCATATTCAATCGGCGCAGCTGCGGCCGGAATGGGTGGCGATGGAGCTTGGCGTCTCTTTACGCAGCCTGTATCGCCTGTTTGCCCGCCAGGGGCTGGTGGTGGCGCAGTACATCAAAAACCGTCGGCTGGACCTGTGCGCGCAGGCATTGCGCAGCGCCGACGGGCAGGAAAAATTGGCCGGCATCGGCTACGACTGGGGCTTTACCGATCACAGCCATTTTTCGACCGCCTTCAAACAGCGTTTCGGCGTTACCCCGAGCGAATACCGCAGGCAATACCGGTAACCGATTGGCGGGGCTGACGATGAGCCGGCCCCGGTTGTTTTCGCTCAGTAACGAATGCACACCGATTTGGTTTCGGTATAGGCGTCCAGCCAGTCCGGGCCGAAATCGCGGCCGCTGCCCGACTGCTTGAAGCCGCCGAACGGCATGTTGGCGTCGATCAGCGTATGGGTGTTGACCCACACCGTGCCGGCCTGAATGCGCGGCGTCATGGCCATCGCCTTCTGCAGGCTGGTGGTCCACAGGCTGGCGGTCAGCCCATAGTCGGTATCGTTGGCCTTGCTCAGCGCCTCTTCGGCGTCCGCCACGCGGATCAGGTTGACCACCGGGCCAAACACCTCCTCACGCGTCAGGTCAAGCCGGTCGTCCGGGTTGATCACCAGCGTCGGCGGAATATAAAAACCGTTGGCGTCCGGGCCGGCGGAACCGACGATCAGCTCGGCATTTTTCGCCCGGGCGTCGTCCAGGTAGGCCGCCACCTTATTGCGGTGGTCGCGCGACACCAGCGGGTTAATCTGCGCGCCGGCGTTCATCCCCGGCCCGACCGACAGTGATTTTACCGCCTGCTCGAAGCCGGCGACCAGTTGGTCGTATATCGGCGCTTCGATGTAAATCCGCGAGCTGGCGGCGCACACCTGGCCCTGGTTGAGGAAACTGCCCAACATCAGGCCTTCCACCACCTGCTGCGGATCGGCGTCTTTCAGCACGATGGCCGGGTTTTTGCCGCCCAGCTCCAGGGTTACCCGGGTCAGGCGGTCGGCTGCGGCGCGCGCGATGCTTTTGCCTACCGGCGTCGAGCCGGTGAAGCTGACCTTGGCGATCAGCGGGTGCTGGGTCAGCGCCTTGCCGCAAACCGTGCCTCTGCCGGTGACGACGTTGAACACCCCGGGCGGAATACCGGCTTCGGTCGCCAGTTCGGCCATGCGCAGCAGGGTCAGCGGGGTGGTTTCCGAAGGCTTGATGACGATCGAACAGCCCGCCGCCAGCGCCGGCATCACTTTCCACATGCCGATCATCAGCGGGAAGTTCCATGGCACTATGCCGGCGACCACGCCGAGCGGCTCTTTGCGGGTATAAACCTGATATTTGGCGCCCGGCGGCATCGGAATCGACACGTCCAGCGTCTGGCCGGTGATTTTGGTGGCGAGGCCGGCGGTGTAACGCATCCAGTTCAGCGTGCTGCCGACCTCAAACGCGCGGGCGATGTTGATCGATTTGCCCTGTTCCAGCGTTTCCAGCTGCGCCAGCTCTTCGGCATGCTGCTCGACCAGATCGGCGTAACGCAGCAAAATGCGCTCGCGCTCGGCCGGCAGGCGCTGCGCCCACACGCCTTCGCTGAACGCCCGGTGGGCGGATTGCACCGCCAGGGCGACGTCGTGCTCGTTGGCGTCGGCGGTGGAGGCGATCTGCTGCCCGTTGGCCGGGTTATACACCGCCAGTCGGCCATCGGCGGCGGAGCCGCGCCATTGGCCGTCGATATAAAGGCCATGCTGACGTTCGAGAAAACGCGACACGCTATCCAGCACGGTCAGGGTATTGTCAGGCATACGCCCTCCTGTCAGACATATGGGGTTGGGGTTAACCCGCAAAGTCTATATCAGCCGCCAAAAAGCGGCTTTGGTCTGCCTGACATTCGGTTTGCGCTGCGTGACACTTTGGCGATAGCGGCCGGCGTTCGCCGGCCGTGGCGCCGGGGGATTATGAGCTGAGGGTCGCCAGGCGGGTGGCGAAGCCGAGGAACAGCAGGCCAATCAGGCCGTTGCCGAGTTTCGCCAGGCCTTTCTTGTGGTTGAAGAAGTGCGCCAGCATCGCGCCGGAGAAGATCAGCGTGGTCATGTAGACGAAGCTGACGGACTCGAGGATCAGCGCCAGGATGGTGAACGACAGGCCGGTATGCGCATAGTTGAAGTCGATAAACTGCACGAAGAACGACACATAGAACAGGATGGCCTTCGGATTGGTCAGGCTCAGCGTCAGCGATTTGCGCAGGATGCTGTGGCCGCCTTCAATCTGCTGCTGTTGCGTCGCCGCCTTTTGGATAAAGGTGGCGTAGAGGATTTTTGCGCCGAGGAACAGCAGGTAGATTGCGCCGAGGAAACGCACCAGGGTAAACAGGAACGGCGTAGTGCGGATCAGCGAGGCCACGCCGATATAGGCGCAGAAGATCAGCACGGCATCGCCGATAAACACCCCCAGCGCGGCGGTGTAGCCGGCGCGCACGCCGCGCGACACGCCGGTTTTCAGCACGTACAGCGTATTCGGCCCCGGCAGGATGATGATGAAAACCACTCCGGCTAAATAGGTCCAAAGATTCAGGACGCCAAAACTCTCTAACACAATAACCTCTCCATGCGCGCAACAATCAGGCAAAAACACTGGCCACGCCGGTGGCCGGCCGCGATCCTAACGCCGTGCAGGCGGGTTGGCAACGTAATAAACTTCATGTTGTTGGCTGAAATTTGTCGTAGCGCGCTGCCCCGCGGCCATGCTGCTCAACACCGATAAGCCGCCGTGAGGAACGGATGATGAAAAAGCCGACCGACAGCCCCCTCTGTGAGGGGGGCGCCGGCCGGAGCGGGGCGCGCGAGGTGACAACCGGATGAATGAGGCGCCGCGTGGGGGATATCCCACGGCGCCTTATAGCTTGCGCGCCAGCAGCGTGGCGAAACGCAGGGAGATGCGGTTGCCGGCGGCGTCGGTCTTGTGCAGCTGCCCCACCTCCTCGTTGTACTTGAGAATTTCCCAATCGCGATAACAGTTCTTCAGCTCTCCCGGTTTGAAGGTGAAGGGGAACGGCAGCGGGCAAGGGTAGTCCGGCGTGTCCATCGCCGCGACGATCAGGTTATGGCCGCCGCGGCGGGTGCTGTCCTGCATGTTTTGCACGATAGTCGGGATTTGCCGGCGATCGAGGAACATCAGCACCACGGTGGAGAGGATGAAGTCGTACTCGCCGCTGAAACGCTGGGTATTGAGGTCCCGCACGCCGGCGTTCAGGTTCGACAGCCGTTCCGCGTCGATAATCTGGTTGAGGCGTTCAATCGACGGCGCGTGCTTGTCCCAGGCGGTGACGTCGAAGCCTTTCAGGTTCAGATACAGCGAGTTGCGCCCGCCGCCGCAGCCCAGATCCAGCGCTTTGCCCGGCGCGATGCGCGCTGCGGCCTCAATCACCTCGGAGTGGGTGCGCGTCAGCTCATATTTTTTATGGTAGTAATCTTCCGGCGAGCAGTAGAACGCCAGTTGGCAGGTCATGTCGTCCGAGAACGCGACGATGCGGTGCCACTGCTGCGGCTCGATAAACGGCGGCTGGCTTGCCGGGCTGAATTGCCAGGTTTCGCGGGTGGCGCCGTCTTCGGTCATCATGGCGAAGGTCAGGCTGCCGCTCAGCAGCGTCAGCTTCGCCCAGGTGCCGCTTTGGGTGTTATGCCGCTGGCGAAATGCCTCCGGCAGCGTGGCGGCGTTCCATTCGGGCAGGGTTTTATAACAAAGCAGCTGATCCATAACGCTCTCCTCAAGCTTGGCGGTCAAAGCGATTTAATATGATGCATATAAAATACATCTTTTAATGCGCCTTGAACATGCCTGAAATCATGAAAGCGGCTTATAGCCGCCGCCGCATGCGGGTAGTGACCGCCCTGAAACCGAGACGGGCGTACAGCCGCGCCGCCGTCGGATTATCGTTGAAGACCGTCAGCTCGGCGTATTGCGCCCCCGCCGCCCGCGCGGCCGCCAGCACGGCGTTCAGTATCTGCTCGCCATACCCCTGGCCGCGCCAGGCGGGGGCCACTTCAAGGTCGTAGATGAACAGCTGCCGGCCGAAGGTGCGTGTCTCGATGGCGTACCAAACGATGCCGACGCTGGCCTGCAACGCCGGTTGCCAGGCGCAAACCAACCGCTGCCCCGGCGCCGCCAGCCCGCGGCTGAAGCTGGCTTCCGCCTCCACCCGCGCCTGCTCCATGTCCAGCGGCAGCGAACGCGCCAGGTCTTTGGCGTACTCCTCCACGCCGTGCGCGCGGTAGCGCTCGCGCTCCTGCTCCGTCATTTCCCTGAGTTCGATCATCTTGTTATTCCTTGAGTTATTTTCCTCCTACAGACTAGCCTATGTGTGGGCGGCGGCATATTTAAACTGGATTGTGTCCGCCGGCTGGGCTAACTTCACTGCAGCCTATGCATAACGATCAGGGAAAAGATGCCATTACGCCGTGTGACTCAATCCAAACTCTTCCGCCCGCTGAGCCTGGCCGCGCTGCTGGTGCTGGCGGGTTGTGCCAGTAAAACCACCCCCACTTCCCCTGCGGCGCGCCCCGCCGACGTGAAGGCGCAGCTGGTGCGGCTGATGCCGGCCAACGCCGGCGATCGTCAGGGCTGGGCCACCGACATCACCGCCGCGTTCGCCGCCCAGGGCATCGAACCGAGCAACGAGAATCTGTGTTCCGTGCTGGCGGTTACCGAACAGGAGTCGACCTTCCAGGCCAGCCCGCAGGTGCCGGGGCTGTCGAAAATCGCCTGGAAAGAGATCGACCGGCGCGCCGACCAGCTGCATATACCGAACTTCCTGGTGCACACCGCCTTGCTGATCAAATCGTCGAACGGCAAGAGCTACAGCGAACGCCTGGACAAGGTGCGCACCGAGAAAGACCTGAGCGATATCTTCGATGACATGATCAACCGGGTGCCGATGGGGCAGACGTTGTTCGGCAAGCTGAATCCGGTGCATACCGGCGGCCCGATGCAGGTGAGCATCGCCTTCGCCGAAGCGCATGCGAAAGGGTACCCGTATCCGGTCGACGGTTCGATCCGCCGTGAAGTGTTCAGCCGCCGCGGCGGCATGTATTTCGGCATCGCGCATCTGTTGGGCTATCCGGCCGACTACAGCCGGCCGATTTACCGCTTCGCCGATTTCAACGCCGGCTGGTACGCCAGCCGCAATGCGGCGTTCCAGAGCGCGGTCAGCCGGGCGAGCGGCATTCCGCTGGCGCTGGACGGCGACCTGATCAACTACGGCACCGACAAGCCCGGCTCCACCGAGCTGGCGGCGCGCACCCTCGGCAAACGGCTGGACATGAGCGACTCCAGCATTCGGCGGGCGTTGGAAAAGGGCGATCGGCTCGACTTTGCCGATACCAGCCTGTATGAACGGGTTTATGCGCTGGCGGAGCAAACCACCGGCGGTAAATTGCCGCGCGAGATGCTGCCGGGCATCCAGCTGGAAAGCCCGAAAATCACCCGCAAGCTGACCACCGCCTGGTTCGCCAAGCGGGTGGATGAGCGGCGGCAGCGCTGCATGGCGCGCGCCGGCGGTTAAACGAGAGCGGCGTGCCCTGAGTGATAAAGTTCACCGCTCAGGGTGCAATGGCGCTATGCGCTGCGGCGCGGGTTGGTCAGGCCGAAGTTGAAGCTATTGCAGCGGTTGCAGAACTCTTTCATCACCGGCGGGGTATCCATCATCGGCACTTTCACTTCGATAAACGTCAGGCTGTCCTGACGCGTCGCGTGTTCCAGCGCCATTTCCAACTGCTGGGTGGTTTCCACCGCTACGCTGAACGGTTTGGCGCCGGTGTTCAATACCGCCGGCAGTCTGGCGTAGTCCCAGGGCCCGATGTCGTTGTAAGACGCGCTTTCCCCGAGGATATAGCGTTCGATGGTGTAGCCGTCGTTATTGATCAGGAAGATGATCGGCTTTTGTTCGCAACGCAGCAGGGTGGAGACTTCCTGGGCGGTCAGCTGGAAGGAGCCGTCGCCGATAAACAGCAGGTGCCGATGCTCCGGCGCCGCCATCATGGCGCCCAGCAGCGCCGGCAGGGTATAGCCGATCGAGCCCCAGATGGGCTGATTGACCACCTGTACGCCGTCGGGCATGCGCATGCCGCCGATGGCCGCGCCCGAAGTGCCGTTTTCCACCACCAGCACGTCATCAGGCTGAATGAAGCGCTGCATCCGCTGCCAGAAATAGGCCTGATCGAGCGCCGCGTCGCCCGGCGTGGCCAGCTTGTCGCGCGGGTTGGGCAGCGGCGCCTGCGGGCTGGCTGCCGGCTCCTCGTCCAGTTCCAGCAGCGCCTGCAGCAGGTCCGCCGCCGCTACCGCCGGGTAGGAGGTGTTATCCAGCTTCATTGAGAACGGCTGGATATCCACCTGGGCGGCGGCGGGGATTTGGTGCGAGAAATACCCGGTGGTGGAATCCACCAGCCGCACGCCAAAGCTCAGCACGCAGTCGGCGTGAGCCATATGTTCATACAGCTCGGGGCGCGACAGATTGCCGCTGTAACCGCCCATCCAGCCGGCGGTGGTTTCCGGAATGATGCATTTGGCGGTCGGCATATTGGTCAATGGGATACCGAAGCGGTGCGCTACCGCGATCACCAACCGCTGCAGCCGATAACGATCCACCATTTGATCGACCAGAATAATCGGGCGCTGCGCGCGTTTGATGCGCGCCAGCAGCGCCATGGCGGCCAACTGAACATTGTATTTATCGCTGGTCGGCAGCTGCGGCGGCGTGGGGGCGGCGGCAAGCTCAATTTCGACCTCGCAAATATCCGAGGGCAGTTGCAAATAGACCGGCTTTTTTTCTATCCAGGCGCGGGAAATAACCCGCGGAATTTCCTGCGCCGCATTTTCCGGCGTAATTAACGCCTGTGCGACGGTGAATTGCTTAAAACAGTTCATCACGTTGTCGAAATTGCCGTCGGCCAGGGTGTGGTGCAGCAACTGATGATTTTTCATCGCGTGCAGCGGCGGCGTGCCGGAAATGCACACCACCGCCGCAGACTCGGCGTAGGCGCCGGCGATGCCGGACAGCGCCGCCAGATCGCCTACGCCATAGGTGGTGATTAACGCCCCGGCGCCTCTCAGGCGGGCGTAGCCGTCGGCGGCGTAGGAGGCGTTCAGCTCATTGCAGTTGCCGATAAACGCCAGCCGTTCGTCCCGTTCCAGCAATTCCAGCAGGCTCAGGTTATAGTCGCCGGGCACGCCATAGATGCGATCGATATTCAGGGTGCGAAGTTGTTGCAGAATGAATGACCCGATAGTTATTTTCATTGATTGCTCCGGATTATTTATCTTTTATTTTTTCAGGCGAAAAACAGCAAAATAAATTGCTGGCGATGTTGTGCTGCCGGTAATTCATCGACGCGGCCCTGATGCAGGTGAGGGCCGTTCACGTTAGCTTTAACAGTTATTTAAACCGCGGGGTTGTTCAAGCCGCACCGGGCAGGCGGCAAAATAGCCGAACGTATCCGGCGGTTTACGGCGTTATTTTCCTGCATTAAACGTGAGGTTATTTGCGGTTGCAGGCCCATGGTATTTTTCATTTGCGGCTGATTGGCGCAAGAAATGGCTGAGTGCCGGGCAGCATAACGACGGGCGTATGACTCGCCGGTACTTTTGCTGGGCGGTTAAATCCCCGCCGGCGAGCTCCGTCGTTTGGCGGCATGGCAAAAATAACGTTAAGCGCGGAACGGCAAAAAATCGCACGGCACCAACGCGCAACCTTGTGTAAACAAATAATTAACAATCGCGAGCGTGGCCGGCGCTGGCGATGGCATTGCAACTTTACAACGCCCGCGGGCGGCGGGGGGGCCAGCCAAGGCTGAAAAGCGCGCGGCAGGCCGCCGACATAACGTGTTGGCCATCACATAATGCGCCGCGCCGAACGTAAACTTTTCGCTACGCGCGGCGACGCCGGCAATGCGGAGTTTTCCGACAGACGGCCCTGCGCGCGGGCGGTAGGCTGGCGCCCGGAACCTGCCGGGGCGGCACAGCGGCTAAACTTAACCAAGTGACAACGGCGCATTGGATAAATTAGATACAGCTTGATCTTGCCCGGCCAATCGGCAAGAATCCCCGGCCGTATTTTTTACAGGAGCTTTATGATGTTTTTCAAACGGACTATTTTGGCATGTTCTCTGGCGTTGATATTTCCTACACTGCCTTCTTACGCTGAGGTTGGTGCAGAAAATAGCAACGCCGCGCAGGCTGAAAAACCGGGTCTTTGGCAGCGTTTCACCGACAACGTGGCGGAGACCTGGAACAACTCGCCCAATCACGACCTCTATATACCGGCCATCACCTGGCACAACCGCTGGACTTACGACGACGAGCACATCGATAAGTACAACGAACGCCCCTGGGGCGCCGGTTACGGCATTTCCCGCTACGACAGCGACGGCGACTGGCACGGCATCTATCTGATGGCGTTCAAGGATTCGTTCAACAAGTGGGAGCCGATCGGCGGCTATGCCTACGAGAAGATCTGGCGTCCGCTGGACGACAAGGATTTCCGCCTGGGGCTGGGGTTCACCGCCAGCGTCACCGCGCGCGACAACTGGAACTATATTCCTATTCCGGCGCCGCTGCCGTTGGCCTCCATCGGCTACCGGCGGCTGACCTTCCAGGCCACTTACATTCCCGGCACCTATAACAACGGCAACGTATTCTTCGCCTGGCTGCGCTGGCAGTTTTAATCCGCGGCGAAGATTGCCGACATTCCGAAAAACAGCCATATCGCCAGCGAAAAGGAACTTGTCGCCGCTGGCGGCGTCGGAGGAAATGACCCGGCGCATTGCGCTGATTGCACGCCGTTATTACAGGAGTTTTACCACCATGAACACCAAACATCGTTTACTGCTGGCGCTGACCTTGACCGCAACCCTGGCCAGCGGCGCATCCCAGGCCGCCGGGCTGATGGATTCTCTGAGCAGCGCAGCCGGTGAGCTGAGCAAATCATCGGGCAGCGGCGACGGCGCCACTTCACTGTCTTCGCTGACCGGCCTGCTGAACGGTGGCGACAAGGCGCTGAGCTCGAGCAGCATGACCAACGCCGCCGGCATCCTGCAGTACTGCGTCAAAAACAACGTGCTGTCGGCTAACGGCGCCGAAGGGGTGAAAGACCAACTGCTCAGCAAGCTGGGCATCAGCGGCACTGAAAACGCCAAGAGCCAGGACTACCAGCAGGGGCTGGGCGGCCTGTTGCAGACCGGCGAAGGCAAGAGCCTGGATCTGAATAACCTGGGCACCTCGCAAATCACCGAGAAGGTGAAGCAAAAAGCCTGCGATCTGGTGCTGAAGCAAGGCCAGTCCTTTATTTCCTGATTGTCCGGGCGGCGGGGCAATCCGCCGCCTTCTATTCTGAATAAGCTGAAAAATGAAAAAAACTCTGATCATCTCCCTGCTTGCAGGGACGGCAGCGCTACAGGGGTGCGCCATGAAAACCAACGACGCGCCGCCACCGCCGCAGGTAAAATCGATCGGCATGGCCAACCCGGCTGACGTGTACTGCAGCGAGATCGGCGGCAAGCTGAACGCCAGGCAAAACGCCGCCGGCCAGTATTCCACCTGCACCTTGCCGAACGGGCAGGAAATCGAGAGCTGGGAACTGTTCCGCCGCGATCATCCGGTGAAGAAGTAACGGCTGCGGCGCGCGTCAGAACTCGCGGTCGCTGATGGGCTGGAACGCGATGCCGCTGTTCGCGTGCAGCTTGAGCGGCATCCGCCAGTCGCTGTCTTTGCCCAGGGTGAACGCGCGGGAGCGGAAGTTGCACCCGCTTTTGATGTTCTTGATTTTCATCACGTGGTCCGCGGCGGAGTCGATTTTGACGTCGAAGCTGCCGGCGGCGGGAATGAACACCTCCGCCAGCTGCTGCGGCGCCGCGGGCGTTTCCAGCCTGACCAACACCGCGAAATCGTTGCCTTGGTTGTCCAGCGTCAGCCGATGCGCGTGGCCGGCCGGCGGGCGTTCCGGCTGATGCAGATAGCCGGCCGACGCTGGCCAGGCTTGCCCGGCGTTGTCGTGCAGCGGGCCGCCGCACTGCTCGCGGGCTTCGCGCAGCGGCATTTCGCGCCTGATGGCGCTGTTGTAATCGGTGGGTGAGGTGGCCACCGCTTCGTCGTCATGCTGATGAGCGCGCAGATAGCGTTTACCGCTGAACACTCCCATGGCCACCAGCATGAAGAAGATAAAAATCGTCAGGCGATTTTTAAAAATCAGCCCAAACAGCCTGCCCGGTAATTGAAACAGCCACCTTGCGATTGTCGATAACATCATTTTCCCTTAGCGCCCAAGACGTTACGTCTACGGTAACGTTGCTTGCCTCAGTATAGCCAACATCTCGCGGGCTAAAATCCCTCATCGGTATTTTCTTCAGCGAAAATAATTGTACGGTTTCGGACGTTTGCGTGCGTCATTGAGCGCTTGAGCATTCATTGATGCGCCGGGTATTGCCGGCAAGACGCCGGAACGCTCGGGAGGCCGGCGGCTTTCCGAACGCCAGAGCCATCGAAATCACCGCCTGATTACTCTTCTTCGATGTCGGCGAAGCGTTGCCCCAGATAGTCGAGCAGCAGCCGCACCGCCGGCAGCAGGCCGCGGCGCGACGGATAGACCACGTGCACCACGCCGCCCTGCGGCTGCCAGCCGGGTAATAGCTGCACCAGCTCGCCGCGCAGCATGTCGTCGCGCATCATCATCGACGGCAGCTGCACGATCCCGGCGCCGGCGATGGCGGCGGTGCGCAGCATCAGCATGTCGTCGGTCACCAGCCGCGGCGCATGTTCCCATTCCATTTTTTCTCCCTGCGGCCCGGTCAGGCGCCACAGGTGTTGCGCGCGCGCCGGGCCGAGATCGAGCGTCGGGTACCTGCGCAGATCGTCCGGTTGCTGCACCGGGCCGAGAGTGCGCACCAGCGCCGGGCTGGCGGCTATGCACCAGCTGCGCTGCGCCAGTATTTTCAGCACCAGATCGCTGTCTTCCAGCGGGGGCGGCCGCACGCGGATCGCCAGATCCAACCCTTCGCCCACCACGTCTACCCGCCGGTTGGTGGCCTCGAGATGCACCGTGACCTTGGGGTAATCCGCCATAAAAGCCGCCACCATGCTGCCGACGCGGGTATGCAGGATCGCCACCGGGCAAGACATGCGCACGGTGCCGCAGGGCTCCGCGCGGGTTTGCTCAATCGCCTGTTGGGCGGCTTCCGCCTCGATCAGCATCGCCTTGCAATGCGCGTAATAGTTCTGCCCGACCTCGGTCACGGAGAAGCGGCGCGTCGAACGCTGGATCAACCGCACCCCCAGCCGTTCCTCCAGCAGCGCCACGCGGCGGCTGAGTTTGGATTTGGGAATGCCCAGGGCGCGCCCGGCGGGGGCGAACCCCTGGTGATCGACCACGCTGGCGAAGAAAAACAGGTCATTCAGATCGGTGAACATCTTCGCTCCCATCGTTCTACCAATAGAACGCTGAGTGTACATCTTGCCTACTACTGCAGCAAACCCCGTTGGATTAAACTTCTGCCATCAACGTAAGGTCGTGAGACCTGAAACAGGAGTTCAAGATGAAAAAGATCCTCGGTATTTACAACAGCCCTGAAGCCCATTGGGTCGGCAACGGTTTCCTGGTGAATTCGCTGTTCTCCTATAACGATTTGGGGGCGGAAATGAGCCCGTTCCTGCTGTTGGATCATGCGGCGCCCACTAAATTCCGCTCCGCCTCCGGCACCCGTGGCGTGGGCCAACACCCGCACCGCGGCTTTGAAACGGTGACCATCGTTTATCAGGGGGAAGTGGAGCATCGCGATTCCACCGGCAGCGGCGGGGTGATTGGCCCCGGCGACGTACAGTGGATGACCGCCGCGTCCGGCATTCTGCACGAAGAATTCCATTCCCGGGACTTCTCGCGCAACGGCGGCACCATGGAAATGGTGCAGCTGTGGGTCAATCTGCCGGCCAGGGACAAAATGGCCGCGCCGGGTTACCAGACGCTGTTGAACGCCGACATCCCGGTGGTTCCGCTGGCGGATGGCGCCGGCCAGGTCAGGGTGATAGCCGGTAACTTCGACGGCCAGGCCGGCCCGGCGCGCACCTTCAGCCCGCTTAACGTCTGGGATATGAAGCTGAACGCCGGCCATACCACCACCCTGCGGGTGCAGGAAGGCCATACGCTGGCGTTGGTGATGTTGCACGGCGCCATCCTGGTCAACGGCGAGGAAGTGGTGCGTGAAACCCAAATGGTGCGGTTCGACCGTGCGGGGGATTCGGTCACTATCGAAGCCAACAACGACGTCGCGCTGCTGGTGTTGAGCGGTGAACCGATCGACGAGCCTATCGTCGGCTACGGGCCGTTCGTGATGAACAGCGACGCGGAAATCCAGCAGGCGTTCCGCGACTTCAACGGCGGCAAGTTCGGCAGCATGGCGGCTGAAGCCGACGCCGGCTAAGCGCGAAAACCCGGCCCGGGAGACGAGCTCCGGGCCTGGCGCTACAGTTAAACCTCGTGCTCTCGGCCCTGCGGCCGGGGGCATTCACAACCGCAACAATCAAACCCCCATAGGAGTAAACCATGGCTGCAAATTACCAACGCCTCGACAAGGATCAGGCCGCCGTATTGCTGGTGGATCATCAGGCAGGGCTGCTTTCGCTGGTGCGTGATATCGAACCCGATCGTTTTAAAAACAACGTGCTGGCACTGGGTGATTTAGCGAAGTATTTCAACCTGCCGACCATTCTGACCACCAGTTTCGAGAACGGCCCGAACGGCCCGCTGGTGCCGGAGTTGAAGGCTCGGTTCCCCGACGCCCCCTTTATTCCGCGCCCCGGCCAAATCAACGCCTGGGATAACGACGACTTCGTCAAGGCGGTCAAGGCCACCGGCCGCAAACAGCTGATTATCGCCGGCGTCGTTACCGAAGTGTGCGTGGCGTTTCCGGCGCTGTCGGCGCTCAACGAAGGTTTCGAGGTGTTTGTGGTCACCGATGCCTCCGGCACTTTCAATGAGCTGACGCGGCAGTCGGCCTGGAGCCGCATGGAAGCGGCGGGCGCACAGCTGATGACCTGGTTTGGCGTGGCCTGCGAGCTGCACCGCGACTGGCGCAACGATGTGGAAGGCCTGGGGGCGCTGTTCTCCAACCATATCCCGGATTACCGCAATCTGATGACCAGCTACGGCCAACTGACCGGCGGCAAGTAATCTTGCAGCTCTTTACAAAATCCTTAGCCTTTCATCACGTTAACCCCGGGATGTAAGCAAAGATCATCAGGATGAAAAGGTGCCGAAAAGCGCCTTTCTCATTGACCGGCGGCGGGGTAGGTTAGAGCCAATTCCGGTCAATGAGGCTAATAACATGAAACACGCCATTAAAGTTCTGACTCTGCCATTCCTCGGCGCAGCGATGCTGTTCAGCGCGGGAGCGATGTCCGCTCCGGCGTCGGAGGCCCACAATGCGCCGCCGTCCGCAGGGCAGGGGCCGCACCTGCCGCCTTTCCCCGGCGGGCACCCGCCTAAGCCCGGCTTCTGTCACGGCGGAGAACTGTTCTGCGCCACCTCGGCCAGCGATAATCCGGTCGAAACCATCAACAAGCTGACGTCGGTGATCCCGGCCGGCAACGCCAAGCACTATGAGGTGCGCGTCTCTGTGGTGGCGGTGCCTGATGCGCCGCCGGCACCGCCGAAAGCTTAACGGTCTCCATCCTGCTGGCCCCGGCGCGCAATGCGCGCTAGGCTGAGATCTCCATCGCTCAGGAGGCAGGATGAATTCCCCACCGCTCACCCGTTATCTCCGGCCCGACGATCGGCTGCTGCTGTTCGACGGCGAATGCAATCTTTGCCACGGGCTGGTGAGATTTTTAGTCCGCGCCGATGCTCACCGGCGCATCCTGCTGGCTACGGTGCAGTCTGCCGAGGGCCAGGCTATCCTGCGGCGGTGCGGGCTGCCGACCGACCGGTTCGATTCCATCCTGTATGTTGATCAACGTGGGCACTGGCTGCGATCGGCGGCGTTTTTTCGGGCGCTGAGCCAGCTTGGCTGGCCCTGGCGGCTGTTGGCGTCGGCGCGTTTTCTGCCGACGCGTTTGGCCGATGGCGTCTATAACGCCGTCGCGTGTAATCGCTACCGGCTGTTTGGCCGCAATGACGGCACGGCCTTGCCCGGCGCTGACCAGCCGGGGCGTTATCTCGGGCGGCGCGGCGATCCGCCGGGGTGAGCTTTACGCTTCTTTACCGTTTAATCGATTGAAATATCAGCAGTCTGCCCCCATATAATGAAACGTTCAGCCAACAAGGAGCGCGTATGGGAATCAGTGAAGAAGAGCGGATCCGCCGTCTAACCCAGGAAAAAAATGCCGTGGGCAATGCGGCGAAGTGGGTGGCGATCGTGTCCGCGGTGTATTTTATTCTGATGGTATTTTACGGCCATCCGATCGGCGTGCTGACCATGTCCGGCGCCATCGCTCTCGTTGCCGGCACCACCTGGCTGAAAAAGCGGCGGAAGGTCAAATCTTACCGCATGGCGCTGGCGAAAATCGGCGACGATCAGCCCTGATAGTCGCTGCGCATCAGCGTATATACCAGGCTTGGCGCCGCGCCGGGCACGTCGTTCAGCGTATCCACCAAATGCAATCCCGCCTTCTCCAGCACGCGCCGTGAGGCCCGGTGGTTTTCCCGCACCACGGCGGAAATTTCATCCAGCCCCAACCCCTCGAAACCAAATTTCAGCGCCGCCAACGCCATTTCAGTGGCCAACCCCATGCCCCATACCCGGGTGTCGAAGCGATAGCCCAGGTTGACGGTGCGCTGCGCGCCGAGCGGCTTCCAGGATAGTCCGCCGAAACCGATCACCCGTTCTGGCTGTTCACGCAGCGCGATCGCCCAGGAGTCGTAGCCCCGTTGCTGCCAGCGATTGGCGCGCTCGGTAAAAATGTGCCGGGCCTGCTCCGGGTCGGTCAGCGGGCCGGCCGGGTTGAAGCGTTGGGTTTGCGGATCGCCGTAAATGGCGTAGTAGCGGGCGAAATCGGCGGCGACAGGCGGGCGCATCAGCAGGCGTGCGCTGACAACGGGCTGTGACGGGATAAATGCGGGCATGGTTTTCCCTGACTGGATGAATGGACAGGGTTAACTGTAGACCAGACAGGCGGGGCGGGAAACCCCTCCCGAGAGGAGGGGAGGATCGTCAGATAAACGAATCGTCGTCGTCGCTGTAGTCGTCGGCGAAATCAGAGTCGTCGTTCTGATAGTCCGCGTTCTGGAAGCCGTTATCCTGGTTCAGGAAGCTGCCGTCGCCGTTGTTGAAGGTGTCGAGATTGTTGGAAGCGTCGAAATTACGCATCGCGCTGTCGTCCACCGGCGCCGGCGTTTCGTCGATGATGTTAACGATCTCCTGCGGCTGCGAATGGCGGAACATGCCGGTCAGCATGTCGGCCAATACCACCCCGCCGGCCACCCCGGCTGCGGTTTGCAACGCGCCGCCGAGGAAGCCGCCGGCGCGCGAGGGCGCCGCCTGCTGCGGCTGGGCGTATGCCGGCTGCTGCTGCGGCGCATAACCCCCTGCGGTTGGCCGTTCCACGCCGCGTTGTTTTGTTGCTGCGCCTGAAGTTGCTCGCGCGGGCTTGGCGCACTGCGGCTGCCGCCACCGAACAGGCCGGCCAGGAAACCGCCGCTGCTCTGTTGGCCATGGCCGTTTTGCTGCAGCTGGGCAATCTGAGCCTCCAGATCCTTAACCCGCTGATCCAGCTGCTTCAACGCCGCTTCCTGAATGATCATCGCCTGCGCCATATAGTAAGGGGCGGAGGGCTGCTCGCGGATGTGCTGGTTGATTTGCTGCTCTGCCTGGAGATCCCTCGGGCCCGTCTTGGTCTCGGCTTCTTTCAGGCGGCCAAACAGACCATCAATAAGACGTTGTTCTTCGGATTGCATAGGATTACCTCTAGGAGATGAATATTGGTACTGGATGATAACTATCATCGGCAGCGATCACCCTAGCGCGTTTATATGAACCAATAAATAAATGCTGGGTAAACCTGTCTATGAATTTGTTACCAATTGCGGCAAAGGGATCAGCATCACCAGCTTCAGGCTGGGGTTTTCCGCCGGGTGGAAGGTCAGCTGGCGATAGCGCAGCGGCCCCTGCTGAGGGTGCTCGAACGCCCGCTCGCCGCCCTCGCGCGCCAGCACGTCGTGCTGTTTCCACCAGCGATTGAAGGCCTCGCTGTTGTGGGTCATATTGCGCACCAGGGCGCGCATCTCCTCGGTATTCTGATGATGGCTGGTTTCGGCGCGGAACTCGGCCACGATCCGCCGCGCGCGATCTTCCCAGTCGCGGACCAGGGTTTTCGCCAGCGGGTGAAAGAACATGAAGTGCAACAGGTTGGGCGTGTTGGCCTGGCCCAGCCAGCCGCTGAACAAGGCTTCCGCCTGCGGGTTCCAGGCGACGATATTCCAGGTCGGGTCCAGCAGGTAACAGGGCACCGTCATCTGGTGCACGCTTTGCAGCACCGCGCTGTCGGCCGTCTCCTGATGTTGTTCCTGCTCCGGGTCGGCCACCCGCGCCAGGGTGAACAGGTAGTGCCGCTCGGCGTGCCCGAGACGCAGCGCCTTGGCGATGCGCGCCAGGGTGAAGGGAGAGATGGACACCTCGCGGCCCTGTTCTATCCAGGTATACCAGGTGGCGCTGATGCCGCTGATTTGCGCCAGTTCTTCGCGGCGCAGGCCGCTGGTGCGGCGACGCGGGGCGCTGGGCAGCCCCAGCATCTCCGGCGTGATGCGTTCGCGGTGCGCGCGCAGGAACGCGCCGAGGGCTTTTGGCCCGGATAAGGCTTCGGATTGCATAGCGTGGTACCTGTAGATACTAGGATAACTTCTTATATTGTACCCGTATATTACCCTGATTATAGTAGCTGAATGCCACCCGGCACAGGCGCAAGCCCGACAATAACAGGAGCAAACATGAGCATCAGCCACAGCCATAAAAATGCGGTAGACCGTCAGTTTGGCGAACAAGCCAACGCTTATTTAACCAGCGCGGTACATGCGCAGGGGCAGGATCTGCAGCGCCTGGCGCGCCTGCTGGAGCCGCATGCCGAAGCCCGGCTGCTCGATCTGGGCTGCGGCGCCGGGCACGCCAGCTTCACGGCGGCGGCCAGGGTCGCGCAGGTGATGGCCTACGATTTGTCGGCGCAGATGCTGGCGGTGGTCGGCCAGGCGGCGGCGGACAAAGGCCTGGCCAATATTCAGCTGCAGCAGGGCGTGGCGGAGGCGTTGCCGTTCGAAGACGCCAGCTTCGAGGTGGTGATCAGCCGTTATTCCGCTCACCACTGGCACGATGTGGGCCGGGCGCTGCGCGAAGTCAAACGGGTGCTGAAGCCGGGCGGCAAAGCGATCTTTATGGACGTGGTGTCGCCCGGGCATCCGCTGCTGGATATTTACCTGCAGACCGTCGAAGTGCTGCGCGATACCTCGCACGTACGCAATTACGCCCCCGGCGAATGGCTGGCGCTGCTGACCGAGGCCGGGCTGGTGGTGCGGGAGGTGACTTCCGATCGGCTGTATCTGGAGTTCAGCAGTTGGGTGGCGCGCATGCGCACCCCGGAGCATTTCGTTACGGCGATCCGCGCGCTGCAGCAGGCGGCGTCCGACGAAGTAGCCGGGCATTTCGCCATCCAGCCGGACGGATCTTTTACCAGCGACATCATGATGTTTGAAGCGGTGAAGGGCTAAAAAACAGCAGGGCAGCCGATAAGGGCTGCCCTGCTAAAGGTGATCGAATACCCCTGAATTACTTTTTGTCTTCCAGCAGGCAGCGATAAATCAGGCCGCCGATAACGCCGCCGACCAACGGCACCAGCCAGAACACCCACAGCTGTTGCAATGCCCAGGTGCCCTGGAAGATCGCCACGCCGGTGCTGCGCGCCGGGTTAACTGAAGTATTGGTAACCGGAATACTGATCAGGTGAATCAGCGTCAGCGTCAGGCCGATGGCCAATGGCGCGAATCCCGCCGGCGCGCGCTTATCGGTAACGCCGTGAATAACGATCAGGAAGAATGCGGTCAGCACCAATTCAATAACGATTGCGGATTGCAGCGAATATCCGCCCGGCGAATGTTCGCCGTAACCATTGGAAGCAAAGCCGCCGCCGGTGACATCAAATCCTGCTTTACCGCTGGCGATCAAATACAGCACCGCGGCGGCGGCAATACCGCCAATCACCTGCGCAATAACGTAAGGAATAACGTCTTTAGCCGCGAAACGGCCGCCGGCGAATAACCCCACGGTAATTGCCGGGTTAAAGTGCCCGCCAGAAATATGGCCAACGGCATAGGCCATGGTAACCACGGTAAGGCCGAAAGCGAGCGCTACACCGAGAAAACCAATACCCAGTTGTGGAAATGCCGCGGCTAATACAGCGCTGCCGCAACCACCGAACACCAACCAAAATGTACCAAAAAATTCAGCAAAAAGTCGCTTTGACATAGATTCCATCCCACGGAAAATACTAACGGGCGTTAGCACTAAAAACTATAGAACCCTTTTTCAATTAATGCAGGTTTCTATGGAATTTTCTTAATGCACCTTGAATAACGGTCGGTATTAAATCCTCAACGATTTATTTTGTCTATGCGAAAACCACTGATTTTCGCTTTGCTGGCGCGCGATTGCCGCTTTTTTGTCTTTCATATAAGAATTTACCCTAAGCCAGAGGAGGCGATGTATTGGTGCCGATCGTCGCGGCTATTCACAATAATTTTCCATTCGTTTTCCCCATTCAATTTATTGCGGTTAATTGCTCATTCCGATTTGCCAGCGCGGATAATGTTGCTCACGCCGCCGGCGGGGGCGCCGCTGTCATCAAAATGTCATGCTAGATTAATACCTTGGCAAGTTACTTATTTCTCCTTCACCGCTTAAGCAGGAACCATGAAAATAAAATTGTCCTCGCTGCTCATCGCCGCGCTGTTTCCCGTGTTTTCCCATGCCGCAGACATCGCGGTGGCGCGCTACGTCGTCAGCTTTCCCGGCGGCGAGCGCGTCAGTTATCAGGGTGAGTTCGCCAAAAATTTCCCGCAGGGATTGCCGGTGGGGATCGGCTCCGGCCTGGTGTTCAACGGCAGGCAGGGGGGAGATTTGCTGCTGACGACGTTAACCGATCGCGGCCCCAACGCCGATGCGCCGAAGGTGGGTGAGCGGGAAGCGAAAATTTTCGCCAACCCGCAGTTTGTCCCGTTGCTGATGGATATCCGCATCGGCGGCGGCAAAGCCACCGCAGGCAACCCGCGCCCGCTGCATGATGAGCGGGGGCCGATCGGCGGGCTGCCGTTGCCGGCGGAGCTGATCGGCAGCACCAATGAAGTGGCGCTGAGCGATGCGTTGCAAAGGTTGCCGAGCGACCGCCGCGGCCTGGATACCGAGGGGATTGTCGGCGACGGCCAGGGCGGTTACTGGCTGTGCGATGAATATGGCCCTTCCTGATCCATATCGACGGCAAGGGCAAGATCCTCGCCAAATATGGCCCGACGGCGCAGCCGGGCGAGCAGGCGGTGGCCGGCGGCCTGCCGAACATCATCAAATGGCGCCAGCCGAACCGCGGCTTTGAAGGGCTAACCCGCCTGCCGGACGGCCGCATTCTGGCGGCGGTGCAGAGCACGCTGGACGTCGACGGCAAAAGCAAGAACAAGGCGCAGTTCACCCGGCTGGTCAGTTTCGATCCGGCCAGCGGCAAGACCGCCATGTACGGTTACCCGATCGATGTCGACAGCTACAAGAAAGCCAAGGACGCCAAGATTGGCGACATCGTCGCGCTGGATAATCAGCGTATTTTATTGATCGAGCAGGGCACGGATAAAGACCGGCAGATGATCAACAAGATCTACCTGGTCGATCTCGCTCAGGCCAGCGACCTGAGCAAATTCGACGGCCAGGGCAAGGCGCTGGAGTTCGATGATGCGAAAGATCTGGCCAGGCGCGGCGTGAAGCTGGCGCAAAAACGGCAAGTGGCCGATCTGCGCAAGCTGGGCTGGCGCCAGGAGAAGGTGGAAGGGCTGGCGTTAATCGACGATCGCACGCTGGCGGTGATCAACGACAATGATTTCGGCCTGCAGGCCAGGCTGATTGATCCGCAGCCGCAGGGCAAGAAAATCGGTGATTACCAGTTGGGCGAGCAGGGCCAGCTGCGGCTGGAGGGCGAAAAGGTGCCGAGCCGCATCGAACTGCGGCCGCTGGAGCAGCCGGAGTCGCTGAGCGAACTCTGGGTGCTGACGCTGCCCCAGGCGCTGAAGTAACCTGATGGCGGGGGCAATGCCCCCGTCAAGCTCAGGCGCCGCCCCCGGCGCGCGGCGTTCTGCCGCGCGAAACGCTCTCCCACACCGCGACCCCCACCATGATCAAGGTGGTGAGGCCGTTGACCATCAGCAGATCGGTGAGATAGGCGGCCGGTGCCAGCAGCGCCAGCGCGATCAACCCTACCAGGTGCGACAGCGGGAAGCGGCGGTACACCAGCCGTTTATACAACGCATTGGCCAGCAGATAGATGGCCGGGCCGAGGATCAGCACCGCCGCCGTGGCGTTTTGCACCCTGCCGTCGGGATGGGCGATCACCAGTTCGTTGGCCACCGCGCAGACGATAATCGCCCCGACCAGGGCCACGTGCACATAGTGGAAATAGGCGCCCAGCTGGCCGGGGTTTTCCGCCTGGCTGATGGCGTGGCTGCCGGCCTTGCTGCTGGTGTCGAAATACACCCACCACATCGCCAGGCTGCCGATAAAGGCCACCAGCGACGCGATCAGCGTCGGCGCGCTCCAGACGTCCATTTCGCTCAGGGTGGAGCCGGTGATCAGAATGGTTTCCCCCAGCGCGACGATCACGAACAGCTGGCAGCGTTCCGCCAGATGGTGACCCTCGATGGTCCATTCGCTGCCGCTGTCGGAGCGGCCCAGCACCGGCAGGCGGAAGCCGAACATCGGTGAAACGTATTCGCACAGTACGGCGATCGCCCACAGCAGCAGGCGGGCATGGCCTTCCGCCAGCCCGCCGCCGATCCAGAATACCGCGGCGATGCACAGCCAGCCGAGAATGCGCCGAAAGTTTTGCTTCAGCGGATGGCCGTGTTCCAGCAGCGCCAGCACCACCGCCGAGCGCCCGACCTGGATCGCCACGTAAAACAGGGCGAAAATCAGCCCGCGCTCGCCAAACGCCTGCGGCAGCGCCGAGGCGGCGAACAGCCCCAGCAGCATGATGGCGAACAGCAACAGGCGGATCTGGCGGGTATCCGGATTAAACCAGTTGGTGACCCAGGCGGTATATTGCCAGGCCAGCCAGACGGCGAACCACAACAGCAGCGTCTCCAGCGCGCCGGTGGGCGTCAGGTGATGCAGCAAATAGTGGGAAAGCTGGGTAACGGCAAAAACGTAGATCAGGTCGAAGAGCAGTTCCGAGAACGAAACCGAGGCGCCACGACCATCGCGCACACGCAGTAAGACTTGCGACATAAGCGTTCTTCCTGAAGTGATAAGTCACAGAAACAGCGTAGCTCAGCGGCGCGCGGCGGGTAAAAAATCTTAAAATCGCGTCAGGTTCGCGCTTTGCGCCAAACCGTCTTTAATTCTTCATAAATTAGGGGTAAGGTTTCAATCATACGGCGCCCCCGGCATTAATTAAGACACACCCGCACGCACTTCCTCCTTATTTTCCTCACAATGATTGATGTTCTTTACGTTGCATGACATCCGTTTTCATTAATTAGCTGATAATTAACATCACTGACCACGAGCTAATAAACAAAAACATCTGGAGTCAATCATGAAACTATTACCCAGCATCGCAGCAGTCCTGATTGCCGCCGCTTCGTTTTCCACCTTCGCCGCGCCGCTGTCGTCGGTAAAGCAGGTCAACAGCGAGCAGGCCAGCAATCTGCAAAGCATCGGCGTGGTGTCGATCTCCGGCGTCAGCGGTTCACCGGCTGACGCGATCCACGCGCTGAAAGAAAAAGCGGCGGCGGACGGCGCCAGCCATTACCGTATTATCGGTCTGGACACCCCCGGGGATTCCAGCAACTGGCGCGGCAATGCGGAAATTTATCGTTAATTCCCGCGTGGCGCTATATTGCTAACCGCATTAACGCGGTCAATAAAATAAACGGCTGTAATAATAATCTGACCATAAGCGATTATCGGCTTATTTTCGGGTGATTATTACGGCCGTTTTTCTTGCTGTCTGCCTGCGGACGGTTGCATTTTATTACAACTCTGTCGGTCGCTTTCGGAATCATGTTAATGAATACTTAAGAAATTAGGCTCAGATTGAGGGGTCTCAACCCCAGGAGGCCCTAATGTTAAATGCGACCCGGCTGCAACTGAAGAACCACTTTTCCTATCTCCAGCAGTTTATGGCTTCACCGCGCACCATTGGCACGCTGGCGCCTTCTTCGCCCTGGCTGTGCCAGGCGATGCTGAATCAGGTCGAGTGGACCCGGGCGCTGTCGATCGCAGAGCTGGGCGCGGCGGACGGCGTGCTCACCAAACGTATTTTGGGGCGCATGCGGGCCGATGCCGCGCTGGAGGCGTTTGAGATCCAGCCCAACTTCGTGCATCGGCTGCGCAATATCGACGATCGCCGGCTGCAGGTGATGGCGCGCTCGGCGGAGGAAATGGAGGCCGATTACGACGTGGTGTTCTCCTGCCTGCCGCTGCTGTCGATCCCGATCAGGATCAGCATACGCATTCTGCAGCAGGCGCGGCGGCGCTTGCTGGCGCGCAACGGCACGCTGGTGCTGTTCCAGTACAGCCATCTGTCGGAAAAGCTGCTGTCGCGCTACTTCCACTGGAAACGCGTGCGGGTGGTGCGCAACTTTCCGCCGGCGTTGGTGTATATCTGCACCCCGCGCTAGCTACAGTATTTTCTCCATCACCACCACTTCGCCGTCATCTTGTCGCCTGCGCTCGATAGGCCGCCAGCCCCAGGCGGCATACAGCGCCTCGGATTTGTCGGTGATCAGGTGCAGCAGGGGGTGATGGCGCCGGCGCGCCTGCCGCACGATTTCCGCTTCCAGCTGCTGGGCGATGCCCCGCCGGCGATGATGCGGATGCACAAACACCCCGGCCAGCCAGGGGGACAGGTCCATGCGCTGACGATCGTCGCTTGGCCACAGGCTGGCCATGCCCAGCGGGCGTTCGCCGTCGACGGCCATCAGCGTCAGGTGGTCTTCGCTTGCCTGGGCGCACAGCAGGAAGCGCTGCCGGGTGCGGTCCAGCGAACCGCCGCGTTGCGACCCCCATTCGCCAAAGGCCCAGGCGGCGCAAACGTCGGCAAACTGCGGGCACTCGGTCAGCGGGATAATACGTAGGCTCATGCACACCTCCTGTTTTTAACGCTCGGGTCTATTTAAGCGGTTTTCACACCGGTTTTTTAACTTTTTAAAGCCGCAATAGCAGCGGTTTTGCATGCATCTGCGCTGAAACTGCGTGATTCAACAGATTTCATCGCGCAGGCATGGGTTGCGATTGAAAGTGCCAATGAGAGTGATTATCATGCGCAGACTGTTTTTTACGTCTTGGCCCAATCATGCGCAATCCCCTCATTTTCCTGCTGCTTTCCCTGCTGTTTGGCCTTTTCCCCGCCTTGGCGAAAACGGTCACCGACATTACCGGCCGGCAGGTGGCGGTGCCGGACAACCCGCAGCGCATCGTGGTGGGGGAAAGCCGCATGCTGTACACGCTGGCTTTGCTGGAGCCGGGCAATCCGGCGCAGCGCATCGTCGGCTGGCCGGCGGATCTGGCGCGCTACGACGCGCAAAGCTGGCAGCTGTATACGCAAAAGTTTCCGCAGATCGCCGCCATCCCTGTCATCAGCGGCAATAACTTCCGCCAGGTCAATATCGAGAGCCTGCTGCAGCTGAAGCCGGATCTGGTGATCCTGGCGCGCTATGCGCGGGAAGATGGCGACCAGGATCTGCTGCTGCAGGCGCTCAGCAAGGCCGGCATTGCGGCTATCTACGTCGATTTGCGCATCGATCTGTTGCACAACACCGTGCCCAGCGTGCGGCTGCTGGGCGAGGTGCTCAACCGTCAGCAGCGCGCAGAACGGTTCATCCGTTTCTATCAGCAGCACATGGCGGTGATCCGACAACGGCTGGCGGGCTATCAGGGGCCGAAGCCCAAGGTGATGCTGCATCTGCATCTGGGGCGGCGCGCCACCTGCTGCACCACCGCCGCGCACGGCAACCTCGGCGATCTGCTGGCCTTCGCCGGCGGCGATAACATCGCCGCCGCCAGCATCAAAGGGGTGTACGGCGAGCTGAACCCGGAAACCATCCTGACCGCCAACCCCGATATCTATATCGCCACCGGCATGGCCGGGCCGCAGGGCAAGCGGGTCTCCGACCTGCGTTTGGGGCCGCTGGTCACCCAGCGGGACGCCGACGCCAGCTTCCGCCAGCTGATGGCCAAACAGCCGCTGCTCGGCAGCCTGCGGGCGGTGCAAAACCGCCAGGCCTGGAGCATCTGGCACAACTTTTATCTCAGCCCGTACCACGTGGTGGCGGTTGAGATGTTCGCCAAAACTTTTTATCCGGATCTGTTTGCCGACCTCAACCCGCAGCAGACCTTCAACCAGTTGTACCAACAGTTTTTGCCGTTACCTTTTTCAGGGACCTATTGGAGTCAGTTAGATAATGAATAACAACAAGCGTCGCTGGCTGAGCGCACTGCCGCTGGCGGCCTGCGCGGTTGCGCCGGCGATCGCGGCGGAGAAAGGGGAAACCCTGGAGGTGGTCGGCCAGCAAGACGCCGACGGCGTACAAAGCTATCAGCCGCTGACCAGCGTTACCGGCACCCGCAGCGAAACCTACCTGCTGAACGTGCCGCAGGCCATCGACGTGGTGCCGCCGCAGGTGATTGCCGATCAGGCGGTCAACAGTCTGGATGAGGCGCTGTACAACGTCAGCGGCATCACCCAGGCCAATACGCTGGGCGGCACCCAGGACGCCGTGATGAAGCGCGGTTTCGGCGATAACCGCGACGGCTCGATCCTGCGCGACGGCGTGCGTTCGGTGCAGGCGCGCAACTTTACCCCGACCACCGAACGGGTTGAGGTGCTGAAGGGGCCGGCTTCGATGCTCTACGGCATGGGCGAGCCGGGCGGGATGATCAACATGATCACCAAGAAGCCGCAGCTGCAGCAGCATACCCATGTGGAAGGCTGGGGCAGCAGTTTCAACGGCGGCGGCGGCCAGCTCGACGTGACCGGGCCGCTCGGCACCTCCGGCTTCGCCTACCGGATGATAGTCGATCACGACGAGACCGATTACTGGCGCAACTTCGGCCGCAACCGCCAGACGGTGATCGCGCCCTCGCTGATGTGGTACGGCGAAAGCACCACCGTGCGCCTCGCTTACGAACATATGGAATACCTGGTGCCGTTCGATCGCGGCACCATTATCGATTCGCGCACCGGCAAGCCGGTGAATACGCCGCGCGACCGCCGCTTCGACGAAGGCTATAACGCCACCCGCGGCGATCAGGACAGCGTCACCCTGCAGATTGATCGGGTGCTGAACGAAAGCTGGAAGAGCTCGCTGACCTATGCCTACAGCCGCAACAGCTACAGCGACAATCAGGCGCGCGCCACGGCGCTGAACCCGGAAACCGGCGTGCTGACGCGCCAGGCCGACGCGACCGCCAACGCCGTCAGCCACGCCAATGCGGTGCAGCTGACGCTCAACGGCGACCTCGACTGGGGCAGCGTCAATCACCAGATGCTGTTCGGCTTCGACTTCGAAGACAACCGCACTTACCGCGGCGATATGATCCGCGGCAAGAAAAACAGCGATTTCAACATCTACCACCCGGTCTATGGGCTGATGCCGGCGTCGACCAGCGTCAGCGCGGCCGACAGCGACCAGCGCGAAAATCTCACCAGCTACGGCTGGTTCATGCAGGACTCCATTCAACTGACCGACAAATGGCTGGTGATGGGCGGCCTGCGTTACGATACCTTCGACGTGTTCGCCGGCAAGGGGCGGCCGTTCGTCACCAATACCGACAGCTCGGACAGCAAGCTGGTGCCGCGCGCCGGCGTGGTGTACAAGCTGACGCCTTACGTCTCGCTGTACAGCAGCTATACCGAATCCTTTAAGCCGAACTCTTCCATCGCCACCCAGATCGGCTCGCTGCCGCCGGAACAGGGCAAGTCCTGGGAAGTGGGCGGCAAGGTAGCGCTGCCGAACGGCGTTACCGGCACCCTGGCGCTGTTCGACATCACCAAACGCAACGTGATGGTCAGCGAACTGGTGGATGGCGAAACCGTCACCCGCACCGCCGGCCGCGTGCGTTCGCAGGGCGTGGAGCTGGACGTGGCCGGCAACCTCACCGATTCGCTGAGCCTGATCGGCTCCTATGCCTATACCGACGCGCGGGTGGTGGACGATCCGGACAATAAAGGCAAGGAAATGACCAACGTGGCGCGCCATACCGCCTCGCTGTTCCTGACGCAGAATCTGGGATCGCCGGGCCTGTACAGCGGCGACGAGGTGCGCATCGGCGCCGGCGCGCGCTACGTGGGCCGCCGCCCGGGCGACGCCGCCAACAGCTTCTATCTGAGCAACTACACCGTCGCCGACGCCTTCGCCGCCTATACTATGCCGATCAACGGTTACCGGGTGAAATGGCAGCTGAACGTGAAAAACCTGTTCGACAAGACGTATTACCCTTCCAGCGGCGGCAATTTGCGCGTGGCGGTAGGGGAACCGCGCGAGGTGGTGCTGCGCGGCAGCATCGATTTCTAGTCCGCCGGCGGTGAAATCTGGTTAAATGGCCGGCCCCGACGTTAAGGAGAACCCATGAGCCTGCAGATTCGTTTGGCGCGGCGGCGCGATATCCCGCTGCTGATGGCGGTCGAACGCTCGGCGGCGCAGCTGTTCCGCCGGCTGCCTGAATGGCGGTTTATCGCCGATGGCGAGGTCATGAGCGCGCAACGGCACGCCGATTTTATCGAACGGCGGAGCGAGTGGCTGGCGGAAAGCCGGGAGGGGGCGATCGCCGGATTTATCGCCGTGCAGCCGCAGCAGGCCGACTGGCACATCGCCGAACTGTCGGTGGCCGATGACTGGCAGCGACGGGGAGTGGGGCGTCAGCTGATCGCCGCGGTGGCCGATGCGGCCAAGCGGCGGGGCGCCCACCGCCTGACGCTGACCACCTTCGCCGCGGTGCCGTGGAATGCGCCCTATTATCGGCGGCTGGGCTTCCGGCCGATCGAGGAGCCGCAGCTTTCGCCCGAACTGCGGCGGCACCTGGCCGCCGATGCGGCGCACGGATTCGCCGCCGACAGTCGCTGTGCCATGGAATTTACACTATCGTAAATATTGAAATACAGGCTGAGGGCGGTATGATGCAGCATCCACGCCATCGCACGCTCGGTTCGCCGGTATTTCGATATGCAATGCACTCAAGTCACCGTATAAGGGACAACCCGTAATGACACAAACCCTGTTCATGGTAGGCGCTCGCGGAGCCGGCAAGACCACGGTAGGCAGCGCGCTGGCGCTGGCGTTGGGCTATCAGTTCGTCGATACCGATCTGTTTATGCAGCAGGCGGCGCAAATGAGCGTGGCGGAAATGGTCGAGCGCGAAGGCTGGCTGGGATTCCGCCGCCGCGAGAGCATCGCTCTGCAGACCGTGACAAAACCGTCAACTATAATTGCCACCGGCGGCGGCGCGATCCTGGCGGAAGAAAACCGTCAGTTCATGCGCCGGCAGGGCACGGTCATTTATCTGCGCTCCCCGGCCAGCGTGCTGGCGCAGCGGCTGGAAGAGTACCCCGAGGATGCGCAGCGTCCGACGCTGACCGGCAGGCCGATCGCCGAAGAAATGCGCGAAGTGCTGGCGGCGCGTGAGGCGCTGTATCAGGAAACGGCGCATCATGTGATGGACGGCACCGGCAACCCGCAGCAGGTGGTGGCGCAGATCCTCGCGGTGCTGCAGCGCGAAACGGTAAAATAAACCCCGCCGCTTATTCCTTTGGGCGCCGCATGGGTGCCCAATCCCCGACCTGCCTTCCCGATGGCGCACAAAATGTTTGTCCATGGCGCTTGCCTTTATAAATGATGGGTGTCATATATAAATAAATGACAATCGTCATCTATTAACCGTCATCCACGTTATGAGGCACCGGCATGAAATACACCACCTTTGGCCGCAATACCGGCCTGCGCGTTTCCGAACTGGCTTTGGGCACCGGCAATTTCGGCACCGGTTGGGGCTACGGCTCGGAAAAACACGAGGCCAAACAGGTTTTCGACCGCTATGCGGAAGCCGGCGGCAACTTTATCGACACCGCCGACGGCTATCAGTTTGGCCAGTCGGAACAGATGGTGGGGGAGTTTATCGCCGCCGAGCGCGACAGTTTCGTGGTCGCCACCAAATACACGCTGGACGCTTCGCCGGCCGGCGGCATCGGGCTGACCGGCAACAGCCGCAAGACGATGATCGCTGCGGTCGAGGCCAGCCTGAAACGCCTGAATACCGATCGCATCGATCTGCTGTGGGCGCATTTCTCGGATAACCTGACGCCGATGGAGGAGATCGTGCGCGCCTTCGACGATCTGATCCGCGCCGGCAAGATCCAGTATGCGGGGTTGTCCAATTTCCCCGCCTGGCGCATCGCCCGGGCGGATACGCTGGCGGAACTGCGCGGCTGGTCGCGCATCGCCGGCATTCAGGTGGAGTACAGCCTGGTGGAACGCAGCGCGGAGCGGGAGCTGTTGCCGATGGCCGAAGCGCTGGGCATGGCCGCGGCGCTGTGGTCGCCGTTGGGCGGCGGCCTGCTGACCGGCAAGTATCGGCACAGCGACGCCGGCCGCCTGACCGGATTGGCGGGCCGGCTGGTGCATACCGAGCGCGATACCGGGCTGCTGGATGAGGTGCTGGCGATCGCGCAGGAGCTGCAGGCGCAGCCGGTGCAGGTGGCGATAGCCTGGCTGCGCCATCGGGCGGCGAAGGCCGCCACCAGCCTGATCCCGATCCTCGGCTCACGCACCCGGGAACAGTTGGACGACACGCTGGCGGCGCTGGCGCTGACCCTCAGCGAATCGCAGGCGGCGCGGCTGGATCAGATCAGCGCCATCGAGCTCGGCACGCCGCACCGGCAAATTGCCGAAACGCTGGCGCGGGCGCAGGGCGGCGACAGCAGCCGCTTCATCCCTTTGCTCGCGCCGCGCGCCTGACCTTTTTGATGAAGGGCATCATCTATTGAGCGGCATAGGAGGATGGCCTAAGATGGTGCCTGATTGATAAGGAGAACAGCATGGCCCGGGTGTCAAAACAGCAGATGGAGCGCAATCGCGAGGCGATTGAGCAGGTTTCCTCGCAACTGTTTCGCGAGCGCGGTTTGAACGGCGTCAGCGTCAACGATCTGATGGCGGCGGTGGGGCTGACCCACGGCGGTTTCTACGGCCATTTCGCCTCCAAGGACCAACTGGCGGCGGTAGCCAGCCGCCGGGCGGCCGAAGAGTCCAGCCGGCGCTGGGAAAACCTGCCGGGCGAACGCAGCCTGCAGGCGCTGGTCGACGGTTATCTGGATGTCAAACACCGCGACTGCCCGGCGGAGGGCTGCATGGTCGCCGCATTGGCCGGCGATGTGGCGCGCGAGGGGGAGGACAAACCGGTGCGTCAGGCCTACCTCAGCGGGGTGCAAGCGATGCTGGCGCGGCTGCAATCGCTGTCGCCCGGGCAGGAGCGGCAGCAGGCGCTGGCGCAGATGGCGATGTTGGTGGGCGCCTTGACCCTGGCGCGCGCCACCCGCGGCGACGCGCTGTCTGAACAGTTTCTCGATGCGGCGCGTCAGGCGCTGACGTCGCCGGATCCAGAGCAGAAATAGCTGCCCGGCGTGGTGCCGAAACGCTGGCGAAAGGCGGCGATAAAGGCGCTGACGTTGTCATAGCCGCATGCGCTGGCGACCCGGTTGACGGGTTCGCCGCGCGACAGCGGCTCCAGCGATCGCAGCACCCGCGCCTGCTGGCGCCAGCGCGCAAAGCTGACGCCGGTTTCGCGCATAAAACGGCGGCTCAGGGTGCGCGGGCTCAGCCCGGCCCAGCCGGCCCACGCGTTTTGGCTGCGTTCGCTGGCCGGATCGTTCAACAGCGCCCGGGCGATGTTCAGCAGCCGGGCGTCCTGCGGCAGCGGCAGCTGCAGCGGCGGGCTGTCTTCCCTGTGCATCTCATCCAGCAACACCTGCAGCATCCGCTGCTGCGGGGCGCCCGCCGGGCCCTCGGCAAATTGCGCGATGCGTTCGACCAGCGCCTGCATCAGCGGGGTGGCGGTGAGCAGCCGCGGCTGTGGCGGTAGCCCAGGCGCGCTATTCGCCGGCAGATACAGGCTCCAGCCCGCCACTCTGCCGCAGGCCAGCGCCTGATGCGCGCAGTGCGGCGGCAGCCAGCCGAGGTTGCCGGCGGTGATCGCCCACTGCCGGCCGGGCAGCTCCAGCGCCAGCATGCCGCGCGTCAGCAGGTAGATCTGCCCGTCGGCATGGCGATGCCACGGGGTCAGGTGCTTTTTTTCATGCTGCAGCCGTTGGCTGCGTATCGCCGTCATCTTTGGCCGTTTAGCGTTATTGAAAGTCTGAATACGGTTATTATGCCAGCAAGGTTGCGCGATAGGATCATCATTCATCCCATTTCGGAGAAAAAGCATGAACCCGCCAACCCCATTACATCGGGTGCTCGACGCCCTGCAGCAGATCGTCGCCCACCCGCAGCACCAGCCGGCGCTGATCGCCGAATTTTTCAGCGCGGATTATCGCCAGCGGGTAGACGGCCATACGCTGGACTACGCGCAGTTCGTTCGGCATATGGCGCTGCTGAAGCAGCAAACGCGCAGCATGGCGCTGGAGGTTATCGCGGCGGCGGCGCAGGGCGACGCGGTGCTGACTCACCATCGGGTGCGGGTGGAAAAACGCGACGGCACTCGCAGCCTGGTGCGGGTGCTGGCGCATTTCACCGTGCGTGACGGCCGCATCTGCGCCTGCGACGAGCTGACCGAGCTGCTGGAGGGCGCGCACGGCGATCGCGATCTCGGCTCACGCGTGTCGGACTGAGACCGGCTGCTATACTTGCTACTGTGTGGATCACAGGGGAGAACAGCATGCGCGAAAATGACCAACCCGGCTACCCAAGAAGCGCCCGCGTGGTGGCGGTTTTTCGGGGAGACCCCAGTCTGCAAATGCGCCGTTTCGAAGTGCGCACCGACGACATTGAGCCGAATACGCTGCTCAGTGAACATGAAACCGAGCAGGAAGCGCTCGACGCCAAGCACCGTTATGAGGATCCGGCGTTGGAGGATTAACCTGCCGCAATCGAAACCGGCGTCGTGCCGGTTTCCCATCGAGGCTTCACGCCGCTGAGGCCCGCCGTGCCTTACTCTGCGCCGCGATCGCATTTCGCGTCAAAAACCAGTGACAGATCAACCGTAATCCCCCAATATGGTTTTTCCATCAAGATGATTACGCGGGTGCCAGTCTATGCTGAAAGTAAATGAATATTTTGCCGGAAAAGTGAAGTCTATCGGTTTTGACAGTAGCAGCATCGGTCTTACCAGCGTGGGGGTAATGGAAGAGGGCGAATACACCTTCAGCACCGCACAGCCGGAAGAAATGACGGTGATCACCGGGGCGCTGAAAGTGCTGCTGCCGGGGTCGCCGGACTGGCAGGTGTTTACGCCGGGTGAGAAGTTCTTCGTGCCGGGGCACAGCGAATTCAACCTGCAGGTGGCCGACGCGACCGCCTATCTGTGCCGTTACCTGAGCAAATAAGGTCTTTGTTCGGCGGGAACGCAGGGCTCGGCAGACGCTGAGCCCTGATTGTTTCTGGGGGCGGTTAACGCTGGGCTTCGCCGCCGAGCGCTTCGACGGTGTTTTTGATCAACGCCGCCAGCTCGCTGGTCATCAGGATAAAGTCGGCGTCGAAACGCTGGGCGAAGTCGTCGCGATCGATATCGTCGTTCTGCTCACGCAGCGTGTCGGCGAATTTCAGGCGCTTCAGCGAGCCGTCGTCCGACAGCATCAGCTGAATGCGTTCCTGCCAGTCCACCGCCAGCTTGGTCACCAGCTTGCCGGCTTCGATGTGCACCGCGATTTCATCGCTGATCAGGTTTTGCTTCTTGCAGCGGATCACGCCGCCTTCTTCCAGAATCGCCTTCAGCTCCGCTTCGTCCTGAATGGCGAAACCGGCCGGCATTTCGCCGGAGCGCACCCATTCGGTCAGCGTCAGCTCGATCGGGCTTTCCATGGTCAGGGGCACCACCGGCAACGAGCCCAGGCTCTTGCGCAGCAAAGCCAGGGTATCTTCGGCGCGCTTGGCGCTGGCGGCGTCGACCATGATCAGATCGTTGACGGTGTCGATCCACATAAAGGTCTGGTTGAAGCGGCTGAAGGCGCGCGGCAACAGGCTGTGCAGCACTTCGTCCTTCAACGCGTCCTTCTCGGTTTTCTTCAGTTTGCGGTGCTGCTCGCCTTCCAGGCGTTCGATCTTGGCCTGCAGCTCCTGCTTGATCACCGGCGACGGCAGGATTTTTTCTTCCTTGCGCGCGCAGATGACGATCTGGCCGTTGACCGAATGCGTCAATGCATCGCTGTGCGAACCCATCGGGGAGACCCAGCCGGTTTTCGCCATGTCCTGGCTGCCGCACGGGGTGAAGGCAAACGCGCTGAGCTGTTTTTCCATTTCATCCGCATTTAGCGCCACTTCGCGGCTCAAACGGTAAACCATCAAATTCTTAAACCACAGCATAATGTTATCCCTGGCTGGGCGTGCGTTTGGCACGCTGATTCGTCAAAAGCAGGGCGGCATGATAACGAATTGACGACGAAAAATCGCCTCATTCCCGCCTAATTGCGTTTCGCCGGCGCGCCCGTTGCAGCGCCAGCGCCAACTGCCGCTGGCTGAACGGCTTGCGCAGCAGCTCGATGTCCGGCAGATCGCCGGCGCCATGCCGGCGCATGTCCTGGCCGCTGATCAGCAGCGCGGTCAGCTGCGGATTGAGCGCGCGCGCCTGGGCGATCACCTGGGCGCCGTTCAGCTCGCCGGGCAGCATCAAATCGCTGATCAACAGCCCGATGTCCGGCGTCTGGCTCAACAGCGCCAGCGCTTCCCGGCCGTCCGCGCAGTCCAGCGTCAGGTAGCCCAACTGATGCAGCTGTTCGCACAGCGTATGCCGCACGTCGTTTTCGTCTTCCAGCACCAGCACCAGATGATCGGCGCTGTCGCCGTCTTCTGCCGAGGGGGGAGGAGGCGCCGTCGCCGTTTGCGCGGGCGCGCGCGGCAGCTGCAGCCGCACCAGCGTGCCTTCGCCCGCCGCGGTTTCAATCTGCACCCGCCCGCCGGACTGGCGCACGAAGCCGTACACCATCGACAGCCCGAGCCCGCTGCCGCGGCCGACCGCCTTGGTGGTGAAGAACGGCTCGAACGCCTGCGCCTTGACCTCTTCCGACATGCCGCTGCCGCTGTCGATCACCTCCAGCGCCACCATGTCCTGCTTTTTGCCGTCGCTGCGCACCACCCGCTGGTTATAGATGCGGATCTTCACCTCGCCGCTGCGGCCCGCCATCGCATCGCGGGCGTTGACCACCAGGTTGATCAGCGCATTTTCCAGCTGATTGGCGTCGATCCACGCCGGCCAGCCGGGTTGCTGCGCTTCGATGGTCAGCGTCAGCGTCGCCGGCAGCGAATGGCTCAGCAGCTCCTGCAGGTTTTCCACCAGGCTGCGCAGCGCGATGGCCTGCGGATGCAGCGCCTGTTTGCGGGAGAACGCCAGCAGCCGCTGGGTGAGCTGCGCGCCGCGCTCGGCGGCCTTCAGCGCCCGGGCGATGCGCTGCTCGGTCTGTGCGTCCTGCGTCTGGCGGGTGGTCAGCTCGAGGCTGCCGATAATCACCGCCAGCAGGTTGTTGAAGTCATGCGCCAGGCCGCCGGTCAGTTGGCCGACCGCTTTCATTTTCTGGCTGTGCAGCAACGCCTCTTCCAGCGCCTTGCGCTCGGTGCGTTCAAGCACCACGTTGACCACCCCGCGGTTGGGCACCGGGCTGAAACGCAGCTCGACGGTGCGGCCGTCGCTCAGGCGCAGCTCCTGCGGCTGCGGCAGCTCGCTGGTCAGGTTGGCCAGCACCGCTTCCCAGCGCTGGCCCGGCGGCGGCGTCACGTGCTGCAGCAGCTCGCGGTAGTGCTGGCCGCGGTGCAGCTGGTGCTCATGCAGCCCCAGCAGCAGCGGGTACTGCGGGTTCCACACCACCAGCTGGCCGGCGTTGTCGAACAGCGCAAAGCCGTCGCGCATCGCCAGAAAGGTGGTTTCCAGCTGGGTGCTTTTTTCTTTCAGCAGGCGGGAGGTTTGCTCCAGCGAAGCGGTGTTGCGCGCAAACACGTTAAACGCCCGCGCCAGTTCCCCCAGCTCGTCGCGGCGTTGCAACGCCGGTACGCCGACGTCGCGTTCGCCGCGCGCCAGCCGGGTCATGGCGTTGGCGATCGCCGTCAGGTTGGAGCCGAGGTTACGGTAGATGTACAGCCCGGCAAAACCGGTGATCACCAGCGCCAGCAGGGCGAACAGGGCGATAAAAATGCTGATGGAGTTCAGCTCGCGGTGCGTCTGGTGGGTGCGCAGGTCCGATTCGCCGGCCACCTTCCGCACATAGAGGTTGATGTCGTCGTTGAGCATCGCGACCAGCGCCTTGATGTGGTAGGTGTAATAGGCCAGCGCCAGGTCGCTCTGTTCCAGCTCCAGGGTTTCAGGCAGCAGGCGCCGCTCGCTGGCGCGGAACTGCTGCATTTTTTCATTCATCAGCGCATCGGGGCTGTGCGGCGGCCAGTAGGCCATCACCGCGTCCAACTGCTGCGCGGCGGCCTTGGGCGTCGGGGTCTGGATGGCGATCGACAACAGCCGGTCTATCTGGCTGAGCAACGGCTGCGGCGGCGAGCCGAGCTGATTCAGCCCGGCGATATGGCGCAGCGTGCTTTGGGTCTGGTACAGCCCGCTGAGCAGGATATTGCGCTGCAGGTGGCGCGCGTGGCCGAGATCCAGCATGCGGGTGACGCTGGTTTCCAGCGCGTTGCTGCGGCTGATGATGCGCTGGACCAGCTCCGGCTCGCTGCGCGCCAGCGGGGCGTCCGCCAGCCGGGTGAGCGAGGCCTGCAGCGCCAATTGGGTCTGTTTCAGCCGGGCGGATTCGCTTTGGTATTCCAGCGCGCCGACCACCTGCGACAGCCGAATGGCGGCGGTCGCCACGTTCGAGGTGTCGCGGCTCAGCGCCATGCTGCCGTTCATTTCCTTCAGCGTTTGCGCCTGCACCTGCTCCTGCAGTTTGCCCGCATGGTTAAAACCGACGATCGCCACGCCGCTGACCATCAGCGTTACCGCCACCACCAGCAGGTTGAACATCAGCAGGCGCCCGCGCGCACCGGCTAGGAAAGGCAGTCTGCGCATGGTATTCCCCCGTAACCGACTGTTCGCAGTATAAATCCGCGCTCCATTAACAATATGACAAAGATGAACGGATGCTGACATTTTGCATTTATCTGCCCGTGGTTAACTGCGCTTAATCCGAACCGCAACCCGAGGGATGACAATGAGCGCGACGCCGATCCTGGAAATGCACGGCATCTCCAAGCGTTTTGGTCAGTTCTATGCCCTGAAGGGCGTCGACCTGACGGTGTATCGCGGTGAGATCCACGCGCTGATGGGGGAAAACGGCGCGGGTAAAAGCACCTTAATGAAAATATTGGCCGGCGCCTATATCGCCAGCAGCGGGGAAATCTTTATCGATGGGCAGCCGTTCGCCATCAAAGGGCCAAAAGACGCCCTGGCGGCAGGCATCACGCTGATTTATCAGGAAATGAACCTGGCGCCTAATCTGACGGTAGCCGAGAACATCTTCCTGGGCAGCGAGATCCAGCGCGGCGGCCTGGTGCAGCGCCGGCAGATGCTGCTGGAGGCGCAACAGGTGATCGACCGGCTGGGCGCGCAGTTCAGCGCCGGCGACCGGGTGATGAAGCTGACCATCGCCGAACAGCAACAGGTGGAAATCGCCCGCGCGCTGCACCGCAACAGCCGCATTTTGGTCATGGACGAACCGACGGCGGCGCTGTCTTCGCGCGAGACGCAGCGGCTGTTCGCGCTGATCAAACGGCTGCGCGACGAGGGCATGGCGATCATTTACATCAGTCACCGGATGGCCGAAGTGTACGAGCTGTCGGATCGCGTCAGCGTGCTGCGCGACGGCCAGTACGTCGGCAGCCTGCTGCGCGACCGGCTTTCCGCCGGCGAACTGGTGCGCATGATGGTGGGGCGGCCGCTGAGCGACCTGTTCAACAAGGCGCGGGGCGTGGCGGTGGGCGAACCCCGGCTGACGCTGCAGGGCCTGACCGACGGCAAGAAGATCGGGCCGGTCAGCCTGCAGGTGCGCGCCGGCGAGATTGTCGGCCTGTCCGGGCTGGTGGGCGCCGGGCGCTCCGAGCTGGCGCAGCTGATCTTTGGCGTGCGCAGCGCCACCGGCGGCACGGTGGCGATCGACGGCAAACCGGTGCGCATCGGCTCGCCGCGCGACGCCATCGCCCTCGGCATCGGCTTCCTGACCGAGAACCGCAAGGAGCAGGGGCTGTTCCTCGATCTGGCGGCGCATGAAAATATCGTGATGGCGACGCTGGAGCGCGATGGCCGCTACGGCCTGCTCAACCGGCGCAAGGCGCAGGACATCTCGCGCGACGCGATTGGCCTGCTGAACATTCGCGTGCCGCACGCGCAGGTGCGGGCCGGCGGGCTTTCCGGCGGCAACCAGCAAAAATTGCTGATCTCGCGCTGGGTGGCGATCGGCCCGCGCATTCTGATCCTCGACGAGCCGACGCGCGGCGTCGACGTGGGCGCCAAGAGCGAGATCTACCGGATCATGAGCCAGATGGCGCAGCAGGGCGTGGCGATCCTGATGATCTCCAGCGAGCTGCCGGAGGTGGTCGGCATGAGCGATCGGGTCTACGTGATGCACGAAGGCGGCATCGTCGGTGAGCTGAGCGGCGCGGACATCAGCCAGGAAAACATCATGACGCTGGCCACCGGCGTCGAAGCCGGCCAGCCGCAGGCGATCCCCCATGAATAATTCCACCCCTACGCTCAAGGAGCCTGTCATGACTTCAAATCCGCTGCCGCCAGGCGCCAAAGCCCCGACGCTCAAACGAGCATTGTTGGGCGATATGATGCAAACCGTCGGCATTTTGCCGATATTGATCCTGATCGTCGCCGTTTTCGGCTTTGTCGCCCCCAACTTCTTTACCGACGCCAACCTGCTGAATATCGCCCGGCAGGCGTCGATCAATATCGTGCTGGCGGCGGGGATGACCTTTATCATTCTGACCGGCGGCATCGATCTGTCGGTGGGCTCGATGCTCGGCACCACCGCGGTGGTGGCGATGGCGGTTTCGCTGATGCCCGGCATGGCCGGGCTGTCGATTCCGCTGGCGCTGCTGGCCGGCCTGGGCATGGGGCTGTTCAACGGCATTCTGGTGGCTTACGCCGGGCTGCCGCCGTTCATCGTCACCCTGGGCACCTATACCGCGCTGCGCGGCGCCGCCTATCTGCTGGCGGACGGCACCACCATCATCAACTCCAACATCGGCTTTGAATGGATCGGCAACGCCTATCTGGGGCCGATCCCCTGGTTGGTGATCATCGCCTTTGCGGTGATCGCGCTGTGCTGGTTCATCCTGCGCCGCACCACGCTGGGCGTGCACATCTACGCGGTGGGCGGCAACATGCAGGCGGCGCGCCTGACCGGCATCAAGGTCGGCGCGGTGCTGCTGTTCGTTTACGGCATGAGCGGCCTGCTGTCCGGCCTCGGCGGGGTGATGAGCGCCTCGCGGCTGTACAGCGCCAACGGCAACCTCGGCATGGGTTATGAGCTGGACGCCATCGCCGCGGTGATCCTCGGCGGCACCAGCTTCGTCGGCGGCATCGGTACCATCACCGGCACGCTGGTGGGGGCGCTGATCATCGCGACGTTGAACAACGGCATGACGCTGATGGGCGTCTCTTACTTCTGGCAATTGGTGATCAAAGGGGCGGTGATCATCATAGCGGTGCTGATCGACAAATACCGTACCCGCAACTATCAACATTAGGCAGCAGAGCTTCAAACACCGGATAATAACGAGGAAAACACTATGCGTTTCAAGCCATTGATTACCGTCTTGCTGGTGACCGCCGCGCTCGGCGGCGCCTCGCTGGCGCAGGCGAAAGAGCTGAAGTCGATCGGGGTGACGGTGGGCGATTTGGCCAACCCGTTCTTTGTGCAGATCACCAAGGGCGCCGAAATGAAGGCGCGCGAGCTGGCGGGCGACAAGGTCAACGTCACGCTGGTGTCGAGCGGCTACGATCTCGGCCAGCAGGTGGCGCAGATTGATAACTTCATCGCCGCCAAGGTCGATATGATCATCCTCAACGCGGCGGACTCCAAGGGCATCGGCCCGGCGGTGAAACGCGCCAAAGACGCCGGCATCGTGGTGGTGGCGGTCGACGTGGCGGCCGAAGGCGCCGACGCCACCATCACGTCGGACAACACCCAGGCCGGGGCGATGGCCTGCAAATACATCAGCGATCGCCTGAAGGAGCAAGGCAACGTGGTGATCATCAACGGCCCGCCGGTCTCTGCGGTGCAAAACCGGGTGGAAGGCTGCATGACCGAGCTGAAGAAGCACCCGCAGATCAAGCTGCTGTCTTATAACCAGAACGCCAAGGGCAGCCGCGAGGGCGGCCTGGAGATCATGACCTCGCTGCTGGCGGCCAATCCGAAGATCGACGGCGTATTCGCCATCAACGATCCGACGGCGATCGGCGCCGATCTGGCGGCCAAGCAGGCGCAGCGCAGCGAGTTCTTTATCGTCGGCGTGGACGGTTCGCCGGACGGCGAAGAGGCGCTGAAGCGCGGAAATTCGCTGTTCGTGGCGACGCCGGCGCAGGATCCGCAGGTGATGGCGGCCAAGGCGGTCGAGATCGGTTACGACATTCTGCAGGGCAAGCCGGCGCCGACCGCCCCGGTATTGATCCCGGTGACGATGATCGACAAAAACAATATCGCCACCTACAAGGGCTGGACGGTGAAATAACCTCCTGCCGCTCGGGGCCTGCGCGCAGCGGGCCCGCTTTACCGCTTCCGGAGGTGCCATGAATCGTTCCGAAGTGAACCGGATCCTGCAGCAAACCCAGCACTTCTTCGCCCGTTTCGATGTCCATTTGCCGCCCTTTGCCCACTTCAGCCCGCCGGCATGGCGCCGGCTCGACAGGCAGCCGTGGCAAGAGGTGTTCGACCTGAAGTTGGGCTGGGACGTCACCGCCTTTGGCGACGAGGATTTCGCCCGCTGCGGGCTGACGCTGTTTACCCTGCGCAACGGCTCGCCCGGCGGCCAGCCCTATGCCAAAGGCTATGCGGAGAAGGTGATGCACTGCCGCGAGGCGCAGGTGACGCCGATGCATTTTCACTGGCGCAAGCGGGAAGACATCATCAACCGCGGCGGCGGCAACCTGATCGTGGAGCTGCACAACGCCGATGGGCAGGAGCGGCTGGCCGAGGGGGCGGTGACCGTTACGCTGGACGGCTGCCGCCAGACCCATGCCGCGGGGTCGCGCCTGCGGCTGGCGCCGGGGGAAAGCATCTGCCTGACGCCGGGGATTTACCACAGTTTCTGGGGCGAGGAAGGCTTTGGCGACGTGCTGGTGGGCGAGGTGTCTTCGGTGAACGACGACGACCACGATAACCGCTTCCTGACGCCGCTTTCCCGCTATAGCCCGATTGAAGAGGACCAGCCGCCGCAGTGGCTGCTGTGCCATGAATATTTGCGCTTTATCGACTGAAGGACGACGAGAGGGCGCTGATTTCACCGGCGCATGCCGGAGCGGCCGGGCGCTATCAGGCGGCGGCCACCGGTTGGCTGACGTCGGCGGCGAACACGTAGCCCAATCCGCGAATGGTGCGGATCAGCTCAGGCTGGTGGGGATTGATCTCGATCTTGCGCCGCAGCCGCATGATCAGCACGTCGATGGTGCGATCGAACACCTCGAGCGTTTCGCTGTGGGTCAGTTCCAGCAGACGATCGCGCGTCAGCACCTTGCGGGCGTGCTGCACCAACGCCAGCAGCAGGCCATATTCGCCCTGGGTGAGATCGACGGTTTGCCGCTGCGGGTTCCGCAGGGTGCAGCGGGCGGTATCCAGGCACCAGCCGTTGAACTGCCAACCCTCGGCCCTGTGGCCGGCGGCCGGTTCCAGCGCCAGCGCGCCGGTGCGGCGCAGCACCGCCTTGGCGCGGGCGACCACCACGCGCGGGTTGAACGGCTTGGCGATGTAATCGTCGGCGCCCATTTCCAGGCCGACCACCATATCTGATTCGGCACCGAGGCCGGTCAGCATCACCACCGGCAGATCCGGCCGCTGGCGGTGGATCTGCTGCAGCACCAGCAGGCCGTTGGTGTCCGGCAGGATCAGATCGAGCAGCACCAACGCGATGTCCGGCTGCTGATCGAGCAAGGTTAAAGCGTCGCTGCCCCGGTGGCAGGCGTGAACGGTAAAGACGTGTTCATTGAGCACGTCGCGGAGCACGTCACAAATGGCGGGATCGTCATCGACGATCAATACGGCAGGTTTCATCGCTGCTCTCCGGATTTTATTATGAAGAATGTTATCGGATGGTTAAAAACAGTGTACCCGATGGCTAATTAATAAGCGGTAGCCGGGCGGGGATCTGATGCGGAAATTGCCATCGCCGTCACACTCGACGGTAATTGAGTGATCCCGAAAGCCGGTTACATTAGGCTGTGGCAACGCTGTGGTGCATTGAGGAGAAAAAACGTGCGCATTGGTATCGATTTGGGCGGCACTAAAATTGAAGTGATCGCGCTGGCGAACGACGGGCGGGAGCTGTTCCGCCATCGTATCGCCACGCCGCGCCACGACTATCGGCAAACGCTGGAGGCTATCGTGAGCCTGGTGAGGCTGGCGGAGGACAGTACCGGCCAGCAGGGCTCGGTCGGCGTCGGCATTCCCGGCACGCTGTCGCCGTTTACCGGGCTGGTGAAAAACGCCAACTCGGTGTGGCTCAACGGCCAGCCGCTGGATAAGGACCTGTCGGCGATGCTGGCGCGGGAGGTGCGCATCGCCAACGACGCCAACTGCCTGGCGGTATCGGAGGCCACCGACGGCGCCGGCGCCGGCAAGAAAACCGTGTTTGCGGTGATTATCGGCACCGGCTGCGGTTCCGGAGTGGCGCTTAACGGCCAGGCGCATTCGGGCGGCAACGGCATCGCCGGCGAGTGGGGGCACAATCCGCTGCCCTGGATGGATGAAGACGAGCTGCGTTACCGCAGCGAAGTGCCGTGCTACTGCGGCAAACAGGGCTGCATCGAGACCTTTATTTCCGGCACCGGCTTCGCCACCGACTATGCGCGCCTGAGCGGCAATCCGCTGCCGGGCCATGAAATTATGGCGCTGGCCGGGCGCGGCGATGCCCTGGCGGAGCGGGCGATCGGCCGTTATGAAATGCGCCTGGCGAAATCGCTGGCTCAGGTGATCAATATTCTCGATCCCGACGTGGTGGTGCTCGGCGGCGGCATGAGCAATGTGGATCGCCTGTATCAAAACGTCCCGCAGCGGGTGAAGTCCTGGGTGTTCGGCGGTGAATGCGAGACGCCGATCCGCAAGGCGGTCCACGGCGATTCCAGCGGCGTGCGCGGCGCGGCCTGGCTGTGGCCGCAGCTGTAATTCCGGCTTAAGGCGCGGGCCCGCTCGCGCTTCTTGTTCGCGCCAACAGGCACGCAGCCAAATCCACTCAGCGCGCGTCGGCGGGCATCGCCGAAGATTATTTCACCTCGCTTTCGCTGCGCACCCGTTCGATATGGATGGTCAGGAACATCGTCTCTTCGCTGGTCAGCCGGTGCTGATAATTTTTTTCGACGTGCCGGTTAATTTTTCCGGCGCAGGCGAATGACTCGCGGTATTTTTCCTTCACTACCTGATAGAGCGAATCGTCGTCGCTGTCGACGTAGTTTTTCCCCAGCAGCCGTTGGGCGAAGAATTTCAGATGGGTGACAAAGCGGTGGTAGCTCAACGCCTCTTCGTTGTAATCGAAACGGAAATGGTATTTGACGATGTTGAGGATCTCTTGCATCACGCGGGTGATGTGCAGGGTGTTGTGCATTTCGTCGTTGAGCTGGGCGTTGACCAGGTGCAGCGCGATAAAGCCGGCTTCGTCTTCCGGCAGGGCCGTTTCCAGCCGCTGGGCAATCAGCGCCAGGGCCTCCCGCCCGACGGCGAATTCGGCCGGATAGAGCTTTTTAATCTCCCACAGCAGCGCGTTCCTGATATCCAGCCCCTGCGCATGGCGCTGCAGCGCGAAGTGGATATGGTCGGTCAGCGTGATGTAGACGATGTTGTGCAGCTTGCCCGGCAGGCGCTGGCGGGCGAGGGTGATGATCTGGTCGGCGGTGGCCACGCAGGCCAGCGGGATCTCCGCCAGCAGCTCCTTGTAGCGTTCGGCCATCTCGCCGCCATTGAGGGAAAACACCTTTTCGATCAGGCTTTCGTCCAGCGCGTCGCCGGCCTTCTTTTTAAAGCCGATGCCTCGCCCCATCACCACCGTCTCTTCCTGACGGTCGTTCAGCGTAATCACCACGTTATTATTGAGTATTTTAGCGATTTTCATGGTTATTCCCGGATGTTTCAGCGCGCTGAAAACCAAAAAACCCGACGCCCGGAAGCGATCCCGGGCGTCAGGTTTTGCCTGTATCTTGGGTTATCTACAGTAACAATCCTGTTATCAAGGCATGATAACCCTTGGCGATGCCGGCTCAACGGTTTTCACCGCGGACTGCCGCCGCGGTCACATTTCTCAGTCACTGCCGGACAGCATCAGGTCCCGGGGCGCATTGCGACGCTGGTTTTTGGTCAGCAGGAAATAGAGGTAGCCGCAGGCCATCAGAGCAATGAACAGCCCACCAATGACCGGGTTAAACCACAGCATGGCGATCAGACAGATCAGCGCTAATACCAGCGCGATCGCCGGCACCAACGGATACCCGGGAGCCAAAAAGCTGCGATCCAGTTCCGGTGCGATACGGCGCAGTTTGAACAGGCTAAGCATGCTCATCAGATACATTACGATGGCGCCGAACACCGCCATCGTGATCATCGCCGCGGTCAGGCTCATGCCCTGGAGATTGATCCAGCCATCGCTGAAGATGGCGGCGATGCCGATCGCGCCGCCGGCCAGGATTGCGCGGTGCGGCGTTTGAAATCGTGACAGTTTGGCCAAAGAGGTCGGCAGATACCCGGCGCGCGCCAGTGCGAAGAACTGGCGTGAATAGCCGAGAATAATGCCATGGAAGCTGGCTACCAGGCCGAACAGGCCAATCCATACCAGCATGTGCATCCAGCCGGAGTTTTCACCGACAACCATTTTCATCGCCTGCGGCAGCGGATCGTTGATGTTTGACAGCTTGCTCCAGTCACCGGCGCCGCCCGCCAGCAGCATCACGCCCAAGGCCAATACCACCAGCGTCAGAATACCGGATATATAGGCGCGTGGAATGGTGCGCTTGGGATCCTTCGCCTCTTCCGCCGCCATGGCTGCCCCTTCGATAGCCAAGAAGAACCAGATGGCGAAAGGGATGGCGGCGAAGATGCCGGATAACGCAGCGCCGCCGAAATGATCGCTGCCCGCCCAACCGTTGAGAACGAAATTGCTGAAACTGAAGCCCGGTGCCACAACGCCCATAAATACCAGCAGTTCGAATACCGCCAATACCGTGACGCACAGTTCAAACAGCGCCGCCAGTTTTACGCCGAGAATATTCAGCGTCATAAAGATTGCATAGGCGCCTACGGCCGCCCATTTGGGATTGAGCGCCGGGTATTGCACGTTGAGGTAAGCTCCGATCGCCATGGCGATCGCCGGCGGCGCGAATACGAACTCCACCAGCGTCGCCAGTCCGGCGATCAGGCCGCCGGTTTCGCCAAAGGCGCGACGGCTGTAGGCGAAAGGCCCGCCTGCGTGAGGAATGGCGGTGGTCAACTCGGTAAAGCTGAAGATAAAGCAGCCGTACATGGTGGCGACCAGCAGGGTAGTGATCAGAAAACCGAGCGTTCCCGCCACCCCCCAACCGTAGCTCCAGCCAAAATACTCCCCGGAAATCACCAGCCCAACGGCAATCCCCCAAAGGTGCAGGGTGCCCAGAGTGGGCTTAAGTTGCATTGTCATGTCGCTCTCCCGATCGAAAAGGGTGCATAACCGGCCGAAGCGCTGCGCCGGCGCCGTGGTTGTCATTTGCTCAACACTTTCTCCAGACTGCTCACCAGAATCTCCGCGTGCTCACAGTTAAACACCAGCGGGGGGCGGATTTTCAATATGTTGGCATCGGGGCCCGAGGCGCCGATCAGCACGCCTTCTTCCCGCAGGGCGTTCACCGTCCTGAGCGCTGCCGCAGAGTCCGGTCGGCCCTCGGCGTCAACAAAATCTACGCTGACGAACAGCCCGGCGCCTCGAACATCGCCAATGGCAGCAAAACGCGACTGCAGTGCGCGAATGCCCTCGACAATCGCGTTACCTGCGCGCCGCACGCTCGGGATCAGGTTTTCCTGCTCGATCACTTCCAGCACCGCCAGACCGACCGCCGAAGAAACGGTATTGCCGGCAAAAGTGTTGAAGTAGCTCGATTCGCTGCCGAAGCGCTGCAGGATCTCCGGCTTGATGGTGATGCCCGCCATCGGATGGCCGTTGCCCATGGGCTTGCCCAGCGAGACGATGTCCGGCACCAGCCCATGACGCTGGAAGCCCCACATATGTTCGCCGGAGCGGCCGTAGCCCGGCTGCACTTCATCGGCGATATACAGCCCCCCGGCCTGGCGAACCGCGTCCACCGCCTCGCGCAGAAAACCTGGCGGATCGAAAAAACCCCCATCGCTGGTAAAGAAGGTGTCCACCAGCAATGCTGCAGGTTTTATGCCATGACGGCGCATGTCCTCCAAAGCGGTGCGTACGTCGGCGGCGAAACGTTTGCCCACCTCGGCAGGATTAGCGGGATTATGCACCGGTGCCGGGATCACTCTGGCGTCACGCCCCACCTTTACGTAGGGGCCCATAGAGGCGGAAAGCGCCGCGATAGAGGCGGTCATGCCGTGATAGGAGTACTCGGTGACGATCACGCCGGTACCGCCGGTGTAGTCTTCCGCAATGCGCAGAGCCAGATCGTTGGCCTCGCTGCCGGTGCAGGTAAACATCACCTGGCTCAACGCCGGCGGCATGGTGCCAAGCAATTTCTCGGCGAAGTCCAGTACGTTCTCATGCAGATAGCGGGTATGCGTGTTGAGCAGCGAGGCTTGGCGACACAGCGCCGCCACCACGTGCGGATGGCAGTGGCCAACCGACGGCACGTTGTTGTACACGTCCAGATAACGCCGCCCCTCGGCGTCATGCACCCAGACGCCTTCGCCGCGCACCAGATGCAACGGGTTCTGATAAAACAGCTCGTAGGCCGGGCCGAGCAGTCGGCGGCGGCGTTCGATCATCGCCAGGGTGGCCGGCGCGAGACCGCTACCGGCGGCCGCGTCAAAGGCATTGGTTTTCAGCATGGGGAAATCTCCAGTTTGTAGGTCCGCAAGGCAAAGATGAAGGCTTGCCCCCATCGAGGCGGGTCGTTTGATAATGCCCATGAGGCAAGGGCAAGACTTGACCCCGGATGGGCGACCGGCGGCATTGGCGGTCAACTTTTGTCCGATCCGCCGATCGCTGGGCCATAAAGTCAAAATTTGGGGTTCCGAGGTCAAGCGAGGTGAAAGGGGGCATTTCATGCTGGAAGGCCACTGATTCATGGAGTACGCCCTATGACAGCAACACAGTACGACACTTTGGATAACCAGACGCTGCAGCAGCTTGCCGAACGGGGCCTGCGGCATTACCCCTTATCGCTCAATGGCCGGCTGAGGTTGCTGTGCCGTTCTGAAAATGCCACCTTCCGGCTGGATAGCGATGATGGTCGGCGTTTTGCGCTGCGCCTTCACCGCGCTAATTACCATCGGCGCGATGAGATCGAAAGCGAGTTGAGCTGGCTGGACGCGCTGAACGAACAGGGCATCCAGGTGCCACAGGCGGTTCGCGGAGCCGACGGCGAGCGGGTGCAAAACGTGGTTCTGGAGGATGGATCCGTGCGCCACCTGGTGATTTTCGATTGGATCGACGGTGAAATGCCGACTACCGGGGTTGATCCCCGAGCCTTCTTGCGGCTTGGCGAGATCACCGCGCAGTTGCATCAACATAGCCGCACTTGGCGGCCGCCGGCGGGGTTCAGGCGGATTGTCTGGGATCATCCCTCGATGATCGGAGAAAAAGGGCACTGGGGTTGTTGGCGGGAGGCGCCGTATCTGGCGAGGGCCAGCCATCGGCTCATTGAAGAAGCGCTGGTGCGGGTGAATGACGAACTGTTGGCCTATGGTCAGGCACCCCAGCGTTACGGGCTGATCCACGCCGACCTGCGGTTGAGCAATCTGCTGTTGCAAGGGGAGGAAACGCGGGTCATTGACTTCGATGACTGTGGTTTTGGCTGGTATTTGCATGATCTGGCGGCGGCGATCAGCTTTGTCGAACATCATCCGCGGGCGCAGGAGTGGGTCGCGCATTGGTTGGCAGGCTATCAACATATCTGCCCGTTAGATGAGCGCGATCTGGCTATGGTGCCAACGTTTATCATCCAGCGGCGCATTCAGCTTTTAGCCTGGGCGGGTTCCCATGCGGAAACTGAAATGGCGCGTAGCCTGGGCGATGGTTGGGCGACGGACAGCGTGCGCTTGTGTCGCCGCTACCTGGAAACCGACCTTCTGCCCGTCGGCTCCCTCTAAGAGCGCACCAAAAGTAGGCGGCACGGCGGCGAAAATGCGCATTTTTGGTGATTTGTCTTCCGCCGGTGAGAGGCTCAAGAGTGGCGCGCCAAGCTGGTATGGAAGTTGCTTTTCTTTCTGCAACCTGACAACCACCGTGGGGTGAAACATGCAGACGGCGCTTTCCCGCCAACCGGGAGTGGTCACTCATCTGGAAGCCGGCCTGATGCAAGGCAATCGCGGCGTTCTGGCCGCCGCCGCCAGCGGCCTGAGCGAGTTTATTCGGCACAAGGGAGGGGATGCCGATCGGATTTTCGGCATTGCCGGCATTGACGAGCGGATGCTGAGTTGCCCGACACTCAGCATTGGTCTGAGCAACTATTGTCAGGCGCTGGAGCAGGCGGCGCGCTATTCCGGTTGTGATAATTTCGGTTTGCACTACGGGCAGCAGTTCAGGCCGCAATCGTTAGGCCTGATCGGCTATGTCGGCCTGTGTTCGCCTACCGTGGAGTCGGCGTTGAAGAATCTGGTGGCGGCCTTCCCCCATCATCAGCACAGCACGCTGACGCGCTTGGTGGACCGGGGAGATCACTATCGCTTCGACTACCAGGTACAGCATGGCGGAATTTTATGTAAGCGGCAGGATGCCGAACTGACATTGGGGATGGTGATGAATCTGATTCGCCACTCACTGGGTAAACGCTGGTCGCCGCGAGAGGTCCATTTTGAACATCCGCGCCCGGCCAGTTGGCATGAGCACTGTAAAGGGTTCGACGCGCCGGTGTATTTCGATCAACCCTATAATTCGTTGCTTCTGCCGAAGCGCGATCTCGGTAGGGCGATGCCGGAACAAGACGGTATTTTGTTGATGGTGGTACAAGACGCTATCTGCCGGCTGAATGCCCATACGCCGGCACAGACGCTGGTGGACGGCACCCGCGCACAGCTGCGCTTGGCATTGTTGAGCGGCGAGCCGGTATTGGAAAACATCGCCGAAAAGCTCGGCATGTCTGCCGGCTCGCTGCAACGCCGCTTGCGCGAACAGGGGCTGACTTTCACCTCGCTGGTGGATAAGGTGCGCTGTGAGCTGGCGACCCATTATTTGCAACAGCGGCACCTGCCGATTTCCGAACTGGCGCTGCTGTTGGGCTATTCCGAGGTCAGCGCGTTTTCGCGGGCCTTTCGCCGTTGGTTTGGCATCAGCCCGCGCCAGTGGCGACAGGCGCCGGTTTGAACTGCTATTCCAGCCGGAACTGAGGCTCCAGCCGGCTGATGCCGAGGCCGTTGACCTTTTTCACCTTGATTTGCACCGGAATACGCTCCTTCATCGCTTCGACGTGGCTGATCACGCCGATGGTCTTGCCGGAGGCGTTGAGGCTGTCCAGCGCATCCAGCGCGGTATCGAGGGTTTCGGCGTCCAGCGTGCCGAAGCCTTCGTCGAGGAACAGCGAGTCGATGCTGGTTTTGTGGCTCACCAGGTCGGACAGCGCCAGCGCCAGCGCCAGGCTGACCAGGAAGCTCTCGCCGCCGGACAGGGTGCGAGTGTCGCGCAGCGCATCCGCCTGCCAGGTATCCACCACCTGCAGCTCCAGCGCGTCGCTGGTTTTGCGTTGCAGCAGGTAGCGCCCGTGCAGCCGGCCGAGCTGGTTATTGGCCAGGTAAACCAGATGATCGAGCGTCAGCCCCTGGGCGAAGCGGCGGAATTTGTCGCCCTCTTTGGAGCCGATCAGCTGGTTGAGATAGCTCCAGTCGTCGTACTGCCGTTGGCTCTGGGTGATTTGCTCGAACAGCGACTGCTGATTGAGGCGGCGGGCGGCATCGCTCTCCAGCTGGTTGCGCACCTCGCCTTGCCGCAGCTGCAGCGCCTTCAGCTGCTGCGCCAGTGCGGCCAGCGCCTGGCTGAGGGCGTCGGCGTCGGCGACGGTTTCATCCATCCCTTCAGGGCGGTTTTGCAGCAGCTGCTCCAGAGACTGCGCGGCCTGCGCCAACAGCGCGGCGGCCTCCACCTGCCGCTGTTGCAGCCGCTCTTTGCGCTGCTGCAATTCGCGGCGCAGGGCGTCGTCCAGCAGTGCGGCGCTAAAGGCGGCTTCGTCGGCGAATTCGCTGTCGGCCAGCGCCTGCAGCCAGTGCTGTTCCGCCTGTCGCAGCCGCTCCTGCATCTGGCTGTGCTGTTGTTGCAGCCCGGCCTGCTGGCCGGCCAGGCGTTCGCGCAGTTCCTGCGCCTTTTGCCACTGCTCGGCGGCCTGAGCACTGGCCTGTTCGCAGGCGGTTTGTTTGGCGCGCAGCTGTTCGCGCACCTGAGCGACCTGCTGTTCGCCGAACAGCGCCAGCCGCTGTGCGCGACGTTCGGCGAGGGTTTTCTCGCCTTCTTGCCAGCGTTGTTGCAGGTCTTGCTGCTGTTGCAGGCTGTCGGCATGGGTTTTCTGCAGCAGCGTAAAGCGCTCTTCGAGCAGCGCCAGCTGTTGCTGCGCCTGCTGCTGTTGCGTTTGCAGAGCGGCGAGCGCGTCTTTCGCCTGTTGTACCGCCTGTGCCGCCTGTTCATGCTGCTGCAGCGCCTGTTGCCCGCGCCGCTCTTCATCGTCGCAGCCGTTCAGCCAGGCGCTGAGTTGCTCGCCATCCGCCAGCGCAAAGTCGAATGCCAACGGCGCGCTGAGCTGCTGCCACTGTTGCCGTTGGGCGGCCAGCTGCTGTTCATCCTGCGCGATAGCCTGTTGCTGGCGCTGCAATTGCTGTTGCAAGTTGTCGTAACGGGCTCGCAGTTCGACGCCCTGTTTTTGCAATGCTTCGGTCTGGATTTTCATTTGTTCCAGACGTTGCGCAGTTTCTGACAGCTTTACCTCTTGATATTGTTCTACCGCCGGATGCCGGCACGAGCCGCACAGTGGGCAGGGAGCGTCGGGCTGCAAACGTGCGCGCTCGGCTTCCAGACCAACGATCCGTTGTTCCAGCGCATACGTTTTTTCAACATCGGCCTGATGGGCTTTCTGCTGCTTAAATTGCTGACGGACGAGTTCCAGCTGTGGCTCCAACCGGGTCAGTTCACTTTGACCGGTGTGCAACTCTTGCCGCTGCTGTTCCAGTCGTTTAACGGTTTGCTGTGATAAGGAAGAGAGCGTGAACAGCTGCTGGCGCGTCGGGCGCAGATCCGCCAGGGCGCTCAGGCGCTGGCGCAGCGGGGCCAGCGGCGTTTGCGTCTCCAGCGTTTGCTGCTGCCGTTGTTGAACGGCCAGCGCTTCGGTCAGCGCGTTCAGGCGCTGCTGATGCTGCGCCCCCTGCGTCGTCAGCTGGCCGCGCTGGACGCTGAGCTGCTCCAGCGCCGCCCGCTGCTGGGCGCACTGCTGCGCGGCGGTATCGCCGGCCTGCCGCCGCTCGGCCTGCGTCGACTGCAGTTGGGCTATCTGGTGATCGAGCGGCGCGACCTGCTCATCGATCAGCCGTTGCTGTTGCCGCATCCGTTCGGCATGGGCTTGCTGCGCCAGGCGGGTTTTCTCCACCGCCTGCTGCAGCGGCGTCAGCTGCGCCGAGTGCCGTTCCTGTTGCTGCATCAGCAGGGCTGCCTGCTGTTGTATCGTCTGCAGCTCGGCACGGCAGCGATCGCGTTCGTTGCGCAGCGGGCGCAGCTGTTCGGCCGGTTCGCTGCGCGCCAATTGCCGCAGCTGCGGGGCGGCGTCGGCCTGTTCGCGCTGCACGCCGTCCAGCTGCCGTTGGCTGTTATCCCGCTGCAGCCGGAGGCGCTGCCACTGCTGCAGCCAGCCCAGCGCCTGTTGCTGCCGCTGATTCTGCCGGCTGAGCGCCTGCTCCTCCGTCGCCAGCTCCGCCTGCAGGGTGGCCAACCGTTGGCGCTGCTCGTCGTTCAGCAGCTCGATGCCGCTGGCGCGCTGGTGCAGCGCATCCAGATCGGCCTTGGCCTGCTTGTGCCGTTCGAACACCTGCTCCGACAGGCGGCCGTAAATCTCGGTGCCGGTCAGCTCTTCCAGCAGCTCGGCGCGGTCATTGGCGTCGGCGTTGAGGAAGGCGGCGAACTGCCCCTGGGACAGCATCATCGACTTGGTGAAGCGGCCGAAATCCAGCCCGGTGATGGCGGCGGTCAGCTCCAGCTTGTCGCGCACCTTGTCCGCCAGGATCTTGCCGTCCTCGCGCAGCGCCAGCTCGACCTTCGGCGCCTGCAGGTTGCCGTCCGGGGCGTTTTTGGCCCGGCGCTGGCTCCAGAAGGCGCGGTAGCCGATCCCCTTCACCTCAAACTCCACCTCCGCCAGCGACTCGGCGGTGTGGCGGGTCATCAGTTCGTTCTGGCTCGGGGTCACGTTGAGGCGCGGCGTCTGGTGATACAGCGCCAGGCAAATGGCGTCCAGCAGGGTGGTCTTGCCCGCGCCGGTCGGCCCGGTGATGGCGAATAACCCATTGCTGGCGAAAGGTTCGGCGGTGAAGTCGATTTTCCACTCACCCTGCAATGAGTTGAGGTTCTTTAACCGCAGGCTGAGAATTTTCATTGGTCCGCCTCCCGTTGAGGATGCCGCACCTCATCGACCACCTGATGGAACATCTGGCGCATCCGCTGCTGACGCGCTTCGGCCATCTCCGGCTCCTGCGCCAGCCGCCGTTCAAACACTTCGCTGACGCTCAGCTCGTTGAGCGTTTCCTTATCCTGCTGTTCGATCGCCTGGCGGCGCTGCTCCTTGCCGCGCCGCAGCAGCACCACCTCCACCGGCAGCTCATCCGCCAGCAGCTGGATGCGGCGCTGAATGTCGCTGAGGTAGTCCTGGGTCGCCACCTCGATATCCAGCCATACCGGCAATTCGCCTTGATAATCGGCGAACTGCCGCAGTTGTTGCTCTATCTGCGGCAAATCGCCCTTGATCAGCCGCATAGGCTGGAAGCTGGGGATCTCCAGCGGCGTCACCTGCTGCAGGGCGCCGGCGGCGAAGTCGACCATGAACACGCTTTTGGCCTTGCCCAGTTCATCGAAGCTGAGCGGGATAGGCGAGCCGCTGTAGCGAATATGCTCCGACTTGGCGACGTTTTGCGCGCGATGAATATGGCCCAGCGCAATGTAGTCGGCGGGGGGAAACGCCTGCGCCGGGAAGGCGTCCAGCGTGCCGATGTAGATATCGCGCACCGAGTCGGAGGCGGTGACGCCGACGGTGGTCAGGTGGCCGGTGGCGACGATCGGCAGCGGCAATCCCAGTTGGTCGCGGCGGTCGCAGGCCGCCCGATACAGCGCCTGATAATGTTCGGCGATCGCTTCCTGCAGCGCCAGCTGCTTCTGCGCGCCGGATTCGCCGGCGCGGCTGGTGAGCAGGTCGCGCGGCCGCAGGAACGGGATGGCGCACAACACCGCGCCCGGCTGGCCGTCGCGTTGGTTCAGCACCAGAATTTGCCGTTCGATGTCGCTCTGCGCGTTGGCGATCACCGTCGCGTTCAGGCAGGAAAGCAGCTCGCGCGATTCGTTCAGCGTCGCCACCGAGTCGTGGTTGCCGCCCAGCACCACCAGCTGGCAGCCGGTGCGCCGCAGCTCCACCACAAAGCGGTTATACAGCTCGCGGGCGTAGCTGGGCGGGGAGCCGGTATCGAACAGGTCGCCGGCGACGATCAGCGCATCCACCTGCTGTTGTTCGATCCGTTCGATCAGCCAGCGCAAGAAAGCCTGATGCTCGGCGGCGCGGCTCTTGGTGAAAAAGTACTGGCCAAGATGCCAGTCAGAGGTGTGGATCAGGCGCATGACACTCCCGGGGCGATAAGGTAATGGCGAGGATTATAAAGGGCGCGGCAGCGGCTGTCGTGACGCAATCATTATGACAACCGAATGATTTTTCTTTTATGTAAAAAATAATCGCTATGCTTACTGCCTATAACCATCCCTTTTTTTCATAAAAGTGTCACAAAACTGACGCATAATGGCGCCCGCAATCAACTGTGATCGCTAACACATTGGCAGGATTGACGATGGCAAGACGCATACTGGTGGTGGAAGACGAAGCGCCGATCCGTGAGATGGTGTGCTTTGTGTTGGAACAGAATGGTTACCAACCGTTGGAAGCCGAGGATTATGACAGCGCCGTGACGCGCCTGTCTGAGCCGTTCCCTGATTTGGTGTTGCTCGACTGGATGTTGCCCGGAGGTTCCGGCATTCAGTTTATCAAACATATGAAGCGCGAAGCGCTGACCCGCGACATTCCGGTGATGATGCTGACCGCGCGCGGCGAAGAAGAAGATCGGGTGCGCGGCCTGGAAGTGGGGGCGGACGATTACATCACCAAACCTTTCTCGCCCAAGGAGCTGGTGGCGCGCATCAAGGCGGTAATGCGCCGCATCTCCCCGATGGCGGTGGAAGAAGTGATTGAAATGCAAGGGCTGAGCCTGGACCCTTCCTCACACCGCGTGATGGCCAACGATCAGGCGCTGGATATGGGGCCGACCGAGTTCAAACTGCTGCACTTCTTTATGACCCATCCGGAGCGTGTTTATAGCCGCGAACAGTTGCTTAATCACGTCTGGGGCACTAACGTTTATGTGGAAGACCGTACCGTTGACGTGCATATCCGTCGGCTCCGCAAGGCGTTAGAGACCAGTGGTCATGATAAAATGGTTCAAACCGTTCGGGGCACCGGCTACCGGTTCTCAACGCGCTACTGATCGCGCCGCGCTGGAGAATATGCCGTGTTAGAACGTCTGTCGTGGAAGAGGCTGGCCCTGGAGCTGGCCCTTTTCTGTCTGCCCGCCTTGCTGCTGGGCCTGATTTTCGGTTATCTGCCCTGGTTCCTGCTGGCGTCCGCGCTGGCGGCGCTGGCCTGGAATTTTTATAACCAACTCAAACTCTCTCACTGGCTGTGGGTCGATCGCAGCATGACGCCGCCCCCGGGGCGCTGGAGCTGGGAGCCGCTGTTCTACGGGCTGTACCAGATGCAGCAGCGCAATCGCCGCCGCCGCCGCGAGCTGGCCTTGTTGATCAAGCGTTTCCGCAGCGGAGCCGAATCGCTGCCCGATGCGGTGGTGATGACCACCGTCGAAGGCAACATCTTTTGGTGCAACGGGCTGGCGCAACACCTGCTGGGCTTCCGCTGGCCGGAAGACAACGGCCAGCATATCCTCAACCTGCTGCGTTACCCCGAATTCACCCACTACTTGCAACAGCAGGAGTTCTCGCGCCCGCTGACGCTGCAGCTGAATAACGAACACTACGTCGAATTCCGCGTGATGCCCTATTCCGAGGGGCAGCTGCTGATGGTGGCGCGCGACGTCACCCAAATGCGCCAGTTGGAAGGCGCGCGGCGCAACTTCTTCGCCAACGTCAGCCACGAGCTGCGCACGCCGCTGACGGTGCTGCAGGGCTACCTGGAGATGATGAGCGACGAAGAGCTGGACGGCTCGCTGCGCGGCAGGGCGCTGGGCACCATGCAGGAGCAGACCCGGCGCATGGACGGGCTGGTCAAGCAGCTGCTGACGCTGTCTCGCATCGAGGCGGCGCCCAACGTGGAAATGAATGAACGGGTGGACATTCCGCTGATGCTGCGGGTGCTGCAGCGCGAAGCGCAGTCGCTGAGCGGCGGCAACCACGAAATCACCTTCCGGGTGAACGAGCAGCTTAAGGTGTTCGGCAACGACGATCAGCTGCGCAGCGCGGTGTCGAACCTGGTGTATAACGCGGTCAATCACACGCCGAAGGGCACCAATATCGAAGTGAGCTGGCAGCAGACGCCGCAGGGCGCGCAGTTCCAGGTCAGCGACAACGGGCCGGGCATCGCCGCCGAACATATACCGCGCCTGACCGAGCGCTTTTACCGCGTCGACAAGGCGCGCTCGCGCCAGACCGGCGGCAGCGGGCTGGGGCTGGCGATCGTCAAGCACGCGCTCAGCCACCACGATGCGCGGCTGGAAATCCTCAGCGAGCCGGGGAGCGGCACGCGATTCATCTTTACCTTGCCTAACCGGTTGATTGTTCCCGCCGCTTTATCAGAGAATGCGGTGAAAAATTAACGCGCGAGACACCGGTATGACCCGAATTTCCCGATGGCTGTTGCTTTGCCTGGCGCTGCTGGCCGGCCGCGGCGCATTGGCGCAGCCTGACGGCATGCTGTCGGGCAACCTGTCCAGCGTCGGTTCCGATACCCTGGCCAATCTGATGGCGCTGTGGGCGCAGGATTTCAGCCAGCATTATCCCAACGTCAATCTGCAGATCCAGGCCGCCGGTTCCTCGACCGCGCCGACCGCACTGGCGGCGGGCGCCGCTCAGCTTGGGCCGATGAGCCGGCCGATGAAGGCGGCGGAGGTGTCGGCGTTCGAACACCGTTACGGCTATGCGCCGCTGGCGGTGCCGGTGGCGGTGGACGCGCTGGTGGTGCTGGTGCATCAGGACAATCCGCTGCGCGGCCTTAATCTGCCGCAGCTCGACCGGATCTTCTCCGCCACCCGGCGCTGCGGCGAAAGCCGCCCGCTGACGCGCTGGGGCGAGCTGGGGCTCAGCGGCGACTGGGCACCGCGCGCGCTGCAGCGCTTCGGCCGCAACTCCGCTTCCGGCACCTACGGTTATTTCAAGCTGCGCGCGCTGTGCGGCGGGGACTTCATGCCGCGGGTCAACGAGCTGCCGGGCTCGGCTTCGGTGGTGCAGGCGGTGGCGGGGTCATTGAACAGCATCGGTTACGCCAGCATCGGTTTCCGCGCCAGCGGCGTGCGCCTGCTGCCGTTGGCCGAGTCGGGCGAGGATTACATCGCCCCCACCGACGCCAACGTGCGCAACGGCAGCTATCCGCTGTCGCGTTATCTGTATATCTACATCAACAAGGCGCCCAGCCAGCCGTTGGAGCCGCTGACCGCCGCCTTCCTCGACCGGGTGCTGTCGGACGCCGGGCAGGGGCTGGTCAACCACGACGGCTATCTGCCGCTGCCGCCCGCCACGCTGCAGAAAACCCGTCAGGCGCTGGGACTGAAATAACGTCGCGCCTTCCTGAGGCCGCCGCCCGGCGGCCAACATGAATTCTTCTCAACAGCGATGAAATTTCTTCCATTGCCGCCCGCCGATGCGCATGACAGGATGCCCTTCAATAAGACTTTTAGACGTCCGGATGTCCATAATAACCCGGCGTAATAGTTCAACCTGTAAATCATTGAAGCGGACGGTTCGTTCCGGCCGCGCGTCTTCGGGAGTTCAAAAAATGTGCAACTGCAATCACGCCTTTCACGCCGACGTCGTCGGCAGCCTGCTGCGCCCCGCGGCGCTGAAAACCGCTCGTCAGCAGTTCCAGCGCGGTGAAATCGACGCCGCACGGCTGCGGGCCGTTGAGGATGAGCAGATCCGCCTGGCGGTGACGAAACAGCAAGATCTCGGCCTGGCGGTGGTGACCGACGGTGAATTCCGCCGCGCCTGGTGGCACTTTGATTTCCTGGAAGGGCTGGACGGGGTGGAGGGCTACGATGCGCCGCAGGGGATCCAATTCAGCGGCGTGCAAACCAAGGCGCGCAGCATCAAGGTGGTCGGCAAGCTGGGCTTTGACCCGCAGCATCCGATGTTGGCGGATTTTCGTTTCCTGAAGGCGGTGGCCGGCGACGCCGTACCGAAAATGACCATTCCCAGCCCGAGCGTGCTGCACTTCCGCGGCGGGCGCGAGGCGATCGACAGCCGGGTCTACCCGGATCTCCAGGCCTATTTTGATGATTTGGCGCAGACCTATCGCGATGCGATCAAGGCGTTCTATGACGCCGGCTGCCGCTATCTGCAGCTGGACGACACCGTCTGGGCCTACCTGTGTTCCGACGATCAGCGCCGCCAGATCCGCGAACGCGGCGAGGATCCGGATGCGCTGGCGCGCATTTACGCCGGGGTGCTGAACGCGGCGATCGCCGGCAAGCCGGAGGATCTGACCATTGGCCTGCACGTTTGCCGCGGCAATTTCCGCTCCACCTGGATCTCTGAAGGCGGCTATGAGCCGGTGGCGGAGATCCTGTTCGGCCAGGTCAATATCGACGCCTTCTTCCTGGAATACGACAATGAGCGCTCCGGCGGTTTCGAGCCGCTGCGCTTTATCAAACCGGGCAAACAGCAGGTGGTGCTGGGCCTGATCACCACCAAGAACGGCGAGCCGGAGGATATCGAGCAGGTGAAACAGCGCTTCGAAGAGGCCGCGCAGTTCGTCGATCGTCGCCAGCTGTGCCTGAGCACCCAGTGCGGTTTCGCCTCCACCGAAGAAGGCAACAGCCTGAGCGAGCAGCAGCAGTGGGATAAGCTGCAAAGCGTGGTGACGCTTGCCGGCCAGCTCTGGTAAGGGCAAAAAACCAGCGCATACCGCGCGAAAATGGCGGATTTATTGGCGTTTTCGCGCGGTAACTGGGGATATGCTTCACGTTTCGTGAGGCGGTTGTTCAAAAATGATACAAATCATGTAGTGTATATTTATTGATAGCCAATATGATCGACTGGTGGTGAAAGTTTATCTGGTCGATAACTCTGCTTTTCGCCGTGCGCCTTGCCTTGAAGCGCTATAAACGTTTAACTTACCCCTCGTTGTCGGACTAAACCTCCATTTTATAACTCCTAAAACTCTGTCCATCATCATGAGCGGTCACTTTCGAATAAGGACTAAACGCCGGACGTCATGCGTTTTTTGCCCTTATGGTTCTCGCGATGAAGCGGCAAGCCGGCAACCGGGTGGGGCGTAACGCCACCACGCTATCGGGCACTTTTTTTCATTTGAACAGGCAACACGACATCGTATGAGTCATCGTTTAACGTCAAAAGATATTATGGCATTGGGTTTCATGACCTTTGCCTTATTCGTCGGCGCCGGGAACATCATTTTCCCGCCGATGGTCGGCTTACAGTCCGGTGAACACGTCTGGACCGCGGCGTTCGGCTTCCTGATCACCGCCGTCGGTCTGCCGGTGATCACCGTGATCGCGCTGGCGCGCGTCGGCGGCGGCATCGACGCCCTGAGCACGCCGATTGGCCGCAGCGCGGGCCTGCTGTTGGCGACCGTCTGTTATCTGGCGGTCGGGCCGCTGTTCGCCACGCCGCGCACCGCCACCGTGTCCTTTGAGGTGGGCATCGCCCCGCTGACCGGCGACGGCGCCATGCCGCTGTTTATCTACAGCCTGGTGTATTTCGCGCTGGTGATCGGCATTTCCCTGTATCCGGGCCGCCTGCTCGACACCGTCGGCCACGTGCTGGCGCCGCTGAAAATCGTGGCGCTGGGCGCGCTGGGCATCGCCGCGCTGCTGTGGCCGGCGGGTGCGCCAATTCCGGCGACCGATATCTATCAAAATGTGCCTTTCTCTTCCGGCTTCGTTAACGGCTATCTGACCATGGATACCCTGGGCGCGCTGGTGTTCGGCATCGTCATCGTCAATGCGGCGCGTTCCCGCGGCGTGAAAGACGCCGGCCTGCTGACCCGTTACACCATTCTGGCCGGCCTGATCGCCGGCGTCGGCCTGACGCTGGTGTACCTGAGCCTGTTCAAGCTGGGTTCCGGCAGCGGCGTGTTGGTGCCGGACGCCACCAACGGCGCGCAGATCCTGCACGCTTACGTACAGAATACCTTCGGCGGCCTGGGCAGCTTCTTCCTGGCGGCGCTGATCTTTATCGCCTGCATGGTGACCGCGGTGGGCCTGACCTGCGCCTGCGCCGAGTTCTTCGCCCAATACCTGCCGTTCTCCTACAAAACGCTGGTGTTCATTCTGGGCCTGTTCTCGATGGTGGTGTCCAACCTGGGCCTGAGCCATCTGATCCAGATCTCCATTCCGGTGCTGACCGCGATTTACCCGCCGTGCATCGTGCTGGTGGTGCTGAGCTTCACCCTGCGCTGGTGGAACAGCGCGCCGCGCATCATCGCGCCGGTGATGTTAGTCAGCCTGTTGTTTGGTATCCTTGACGCGGTGAAAGGGTCAAGCCTCCAGCACCTGCTGCCGGCCTGGGCCCATCATCTGCCGCTGGCGGAACAGGGTCTGGCATGGTTGTCGCCTTCGCTGTTGATGCTGGTGCTGGTCGCGATTTATGATCGGGTGTGCACGCGTTCTGAAGTGACCGCGCACCAGTAACACACCGGTCTGAATTTTGGGCCACGGACTTGTCCGTGGCTTTTTTACGTTTAAAACTACGGGTCATTTCCATGCAACAACAGTCACCCACCACCCCTCCCGCCAATAGGCTGAAACGCGGTCTCAGCACGCGCCACATTCGCTTTATGGCGCTCGGCTCGGCGATCGGCACCGGGCTGTTTTACGGTTCGGCGGACGCCATCAAAATGGCCGGCCCCAGCGTGCTGCTGGCTTACCTGATCGGCGGCATCGTGGCCTTTATCATCATGCGCGCGTTGGGGGAAATGTCGGTCCACAACCCGCAGGCCAGCTCGTTTTCCCGCTATGCGCAGGATTACCTCGGGCCGATGGCCGGGTATATCACCGGCTGGACCTACTGTTTCGAAATTCTGATCGTCGCCATCGCCGACGTGACCGCCTTCGGCATTTATATGGGCGTCTGGTTCCCGGAGGTGCCGCACTGGATCTGGGTGCTGAGCGTGGTGTTGATCATCGGCGCCATCAACCTGATGAGCGTCAAGGTGTTCGGTGAGCTGGAGTTCTGGTTCTCGTTCTTCAAGGTCGCCACCATCATCATCATGATCGCCGCCGGTATCGGCATCATCATCTGGGGGATTGGCAACGGCGGGCAACCGACCGGCATCCATAACCTGTGGTCCAACGGCGGCTTCTTCAGCAACGGCTTCATCGGCATGATCCTGTCGCTGCAACTGGTGATGTTCGCCTACGGCGGCATCGAAATCATCGGCATCACCGCCGGCGAAGCCAAGGACCCGAAAAAGTCGATTCCGCAGGCCATCAACTCGGTGCCGTGGCGCATTCTGGTGTTTTATGTCGGCACGCTGTTCGTCATCATGTCGATCTATCCGTGGGATCAGGTGGGCACCAACGGCAGCCCGTTCGTGCTGACCTTCCAGCACATGGGCATCACCGTGGCCGCGGGCATTCTCAACTTCGTGGTGATCACCGCGTCGCTGTCGGCGATTAACAGCGACGTGTTCGGCGTTGGCCGCATGCTGCACGGCATGGCCGATCAGGGGCATGCGCCGAAGATCTTCAGCAAGGTCTCCAAACGCGGCATTCCGTGGGTGACGGTGATGGTGATGATGCTGGCGCTGCTGCTGGCGGTGTATCTCAACTACATCATGCCGGAAAACGTGTTCCTGGTGATCGCGTCGCTGGCTACCTTCGCCACCGTGTGGGTATGGATCATGATCCTGTTCTCACAGATAGCCTTCCGCCGCAGCCTGAGCAAAGACCAGGTGAAAAAGCTGGCGTTCCCGCTGCGCGGCGGGGTGTTCACTTCCGCTGTGGCGATCATTTTCCTGGTGTTTATCATCGGCCTGATCGGCTACTTCCCGACGACCCGCATCTCCCTGTATGCCGGGTTAGTGTGGGTGGCGGTGCTGTTGGCGGGATACTACTTCAAGGTTAACCGCCAGAAGAAGCGGGCGTTGCTGGCGCAACAGCAGGACTGAAAATAACAACACCGGCCGGGCGCCGGTGTTTTTTTATCGCTTTTCCTCCGGCTCATCGTCACCCGAAGCGCGCGCTTCGAGACGCGGGCAGCCGTCGTTCAGCCGTTCCTCGCTATCCTCGCCGGCGCAGCGCGCCAGCACTTCGCGGATATCCTGCATGCTGTTGCTGAGGGCGCTCAGCGCCGGCTGCAGGTTGCGGCTCATGCGGCTTTCATCCAGCGAGGCGCTGTGCAGACAGCCGACGAACAGCAGGGTGGCCAGCAGGGTAAACAGCCGGTGACGTAACCGTTTCAGCAATCCTCTTTCCTCCGGTCGGCGATAATGCACGCATTAACGCCGTTTTTACGCCGAAAGAGAAGCGGCACGAGACATCCGTTTGCCGTCGATTGAGGATCGTTACCGACGGAAACCATTTTGTCAGTTGGCGTCAGGAAGCGTCTGTCGCAGCATGCTGCGCATATCGTTGCCGGTCGGCGTCTGGTGAATGCGCAGATCGAATTCGCCGATCACCGCCAGCATATGATCGAAGATATCCGCCTGGATGCTTTCGTACTCCGCCCAGACCGTGGTGTTGGTGAAGGCGTAAATTTCCAGCGGCAGGCCTTCCGGCGTCGGCGCCAACTGGCGCACCATCAGGGTCATATTCTGGTGAATGCGCGGATGAGCGCGCAGGTAAGCCGTCAAATAGGCGCGCAGCGTGCCGAGGTTGGTCAGGCGGCGGCCGTTGAGCGGCGAAGCCAGGTCCACCTCAATTTGTTGATTATGTTGGCTCAGCTCCTGGTCTTTATCGTGCAGGTAGCTTTGCAGCAGCGGGTTGCGCTTCAAACGCAGCTGTTCTTCATCCGACAGGAAATGCACGCTGGCGGTATCGATATTGATGCTGCGCTTGATGCGTCGCCCGCCGGATTCCGCCATCGAACGCCAGTTCTTGAACGAGTCCGAGATCAGCGCGTAGGTGGGAATGGTGGTGACGGTGTTGTCCCAATTTTTCACCTTGACGGTGGTCAGGCCGATATCGGTGACCGCGCCGTCCGCGCCGTATTTCGGCATTTCCAGCCAGTCGCCGATCTTCAGCATGTCGTTGGCTGAAAGCTGAATGCCCGCCACCAGCCCGAGGATCGGATCCTTGAACACCAACATCAGCACCGCGGTCATGGCGCCAAGGCCGCTGAGCAGCAGCAACGGTGACTTGCCCATCAGCAGCGAGACGATCATGATGCCGATCAGGATCGCCGCCACCAGCTTCAGCCCCTGGAAAATGCCGCGCAGCGGCAGCTGGTTGGAGATGGGATTCTGCCGCAGCATCGCCAGCAGGGTATCCAGCAAGGAGAACAGCGACAGCAGGGCGAAGCCGAGGATCCATACCTGCGCGGCGGTGGCGATCACCGCCTGGGTCTGGCTGCCGGCCTGCAGCCACAGCATCGCCTGCACGTTGATGATCACCCCCTGCAGCAGCAGCGCCATGCGCTGGAACAGCTTGTACTGGGTGATGGCCTGCTGCCAGACCCGCTGCGACTGCCGGCCGCGGCGCTGGATGGCGGCCAGCACCACGCGGTGCAGCACCAGGTGTATCACCACCGAAATCAGCAGAATCAACCCCAGCACCATCAGCAGAGACATCATCCCGCCGAATTCCAGCCCAAACTGCTCCAGCCAGCGCGTTATCCGTTGTTGCATTGCCGCTCCTTAAAAAATACGCAAAAAATATCCACTACACTCGAAACGCGTTAGCCTAAAGGTTAAGCCGTACTATTTGTCGCTGTTTACCTTTTTTTACATAGGGTTATCGCTGTTTTTCGCTCTCCGCCCCCCGGCTCATCCCTGGGTTTTGCGGCCAGAGAGGAGGGGGCGCCGCACGCAACGTGGCATTGTTCGTGGCACTGAAGAACATCGTCGATTTCGTTTGCTACAGCAGGAGAACAGTATGCTTAACGCCTGGCATCAACCGGTCCCGCCTTTCGTGGTGAAGAAGGGGCAACGTCTGGATATCACGCTGTGGTTACAGGGTGATGAAGTTCCCGAGCAGGTGTTTTTACGCGCCGAGCCGGATAACGAGGAGTGGCTGCTGCTCATGAAGGCGCATCGCCACGACGGCATGCATCGCTATCAGGCCAGCCTGACCTTGCAGGAAGGCGAACCGACCCGCCGCTATTGCTTCAAGCTGCTGTGGGCCGACCGCCAGCAGTGGTTTGGCCCGCAGGGCCGGTCGCCGACGCCGCCGGGCCAGCTGGCGCAGTTCGCCGTCGATGAGCCGGACCGCGGCCCCGCCTGGGTGGCGGATCAGCTGTTTTACCAGATTTTCCCCGATCGCTTCGCCAGCAGCGGCGGCGAGCACGGCATCCAAAGCGGCAGCTACCGCCATCATGCGGCGGGGGCCGAGACGGTGCGCCGCGACTGGCAGCACCCGCTGGAGGACCATCACGCCGCTTCCACCTTCTACGGCGGCGATCTGGACGGCATCAGCCAAAGGCTGCCGTATCTGCAGCAGTTGGGCGTGACGGCGCTGTATCTGAATCCGATCTTCACCGCGCCGAGCGTGCACAAATACGATACCGAGGACTATTACCGGGTCGATCCGCACTTCGGCGGCAACGCGGCGCTGCAGCGTTTGCGAGTGAGCACTCACAAGGTGGGCATGAAGCTGGTGCTGGACGGGGTGTTCAACCATACCGGCGACTCACACCCCTGGTTCGATCGGCACCGGCAGGGCGAGAGCGGCGCCTGCCATCACCCGGACTCCCCTTACCGCAACTGGTTCAATTTCTACCCTGACGGCCGGGCGCTGTGCTGGAAGGGCAACGCCAGCCTGCCGAAGCTCAACTTCGCCGAGCCGCAGGTGGCGGAAGCGATTTACCGCGGCGAAGGCAGCGTGGTGCGCCACTGGCTGCGCCCGCCGTACAGCATCGACGGCTGGCGGCTGGATGTGGTGCATATGCTGGGGGAAAACGGCGGCGCCGCCGGCAACCTGCGGCATCTGGCGGGCATCTATCGGGCGACAAAGCAGGAAAACCCGCAGGCCTACGTGCTGGGCGAGCACTTCGGCGACGCGCGCCGCTGGCTGCACGCCGGGGTGGAAGACGCGGCGATGAACTATATGGGCTTTGCGCTGCCGGTGCGCGCCTTTTTGGCCGGGCTGGACGTGGCGCATCACCCGGTGCGGCTGGACGCCGCCGACTGCGCGCGCTGGATGGACGACTACCGCGCGGGGTTGCCGCACGGCCGCCAGCTGATTCAGTTCAACCAGCTGGACAGCCACGACACCGCGCGTTTTATCACTTTGCTGCAGGGCAATCAGGCGCGCATGCGCATGGCGGCGGTGTGGCTGCTGAGCTGGATCGGCGTGCCCTGTCTGTACTACGGCGATGAAATCGGCCTGGACGGCGCCAACGATCCGTTCTGCCGCCGGCCGTTCCCCTGGGACGAAAGCCGCTGGGATCGGCCGTTGCTGGCGCTGTTCCAGCGCATGGCGGCGCTGCGCAAACGGAGCCTGGCGCTGCGGCGCGGCGGCTGCCAGGTGCTGCATGCCGAGGGCGAAACGCTGGTGTTCGTGCGCATGTATCAGCAGGAGCAGGTGCTGGTGGCGTTGCGGCGCGGCGGCGACGGTGAGCTGGCGTTGCCGCTTAGCCCGCTGCTGGCGGCGGGGCCATGGCGACGCCTGGAAGGGGAAGGGGAACTGAGCGAGCGGCAAGGCGCCATCGGCCTGCGGCTGGCGGAGGAGTCGGTCACCCTGTGGCGGCGTGAAGGATAAGGGAGAAAGGGGGCGTTGAACCGCCCCCCGGTAGGGTGAGTGGGCGTTTACATCATTAGTAACCGACTGCCGAGCCCGCCGGGCGGCGTACGTCGTTGGCGCCATACAGGTAGCCTTCGCGCACCTTGCCGGATACGGCCGAATCGTTGCCGGAGTTGGCCGGGCTCACGCCCGCCGCGCCCGGCAGGCCGACCAGAATCAGTTCGGCGGCGCCCCATGGCGTCTGCTCGACCATCTTGTAGCCCATGCCGCTCAGCAGTTTCAGCGTGTCGGCGGACACCCCGCGTTGTTCGTAATACACCTCATCCGGCAGCCACTGATGATGGATGCGCGGCGCATCCACCGCTTCCTGCGGCGCCATGCCGTGGTCGATCACGTTCAGCGCGGTCTGCAGGGTGATGGTGATGATGCGCGAACCGCCCGGCGAACCCAGCACCATGAAGATTTTATTGTCTTTGGTCACCAGCGTCGGGCTCATCGACGATAGTGGGCGCTTACCGGGGGCAATGCTGTTGGCGGTGCCCTGCACCAGGCCGTACAGGTTCTTCTCGCCCACCTTCACGGTGAAGTCGTCCATCTCGTCATTGAGGAAGAAGCCGGTGCCCGGCGCGATCACCACCGCACCGAAGCGGCCGTTGACGGTGTAGGTGGTGGAGACCGCATTGCCGTCGTGATCGACGATCGAATAATGGGTGGTTTCCGGTTTTTCATGCGGTTCCATGCCCGGCTGCACCTTCTCCGACGGCGTGGCCTTGTCGGCGACGATTTTCTTGCGGATCTCTTCGGCGTAGCTTTTGCTGACCAGGCGATCGATCGGGTTTTTGATGAACTCGGGATCGCCGAGATAGGTGTTGCGGTCCATATAGGCGTGGCGCATCGCTTCGGTTAGGGTATGAATAGCCGCCGCCGAGTTGAAGCCCATGTTTTTCAGGTCGTAGCCTTCCACCACGTTGAGGATTTCGCACAGCGTCACGCCGCCGGAGCTCGGCGGCGGCGCCGAAACGAACTTATAGCCGCGGTAGCTGCAGGCGATCGGCGGGGTTTCGGTGACCTTGTAGTTGGCGAAATCGGCCGCCGTCAGAATGCCGCCGCCCTGTTTGGCCGCCGCCTCTACCGCCTGCGGGATTTTGCCTTTATAGAAGGCGTCGGTGCCGCCTTTGGCGATGGCTTCCAGCGTATTGGCCAAATCGCTTTGCACCAGCCGATCGCCCGGCTGCAGCGGCGTGCCGTCCGGGCGCAGGAAGATTTTGGCGGATTCGGGGTCCTGCTTGAAGCGCGCGATGGTGGTGTCGAGGATATCGGTGTCGGCGCGGGTCAGCACAAAGCCTTCGCGCGCCAGCTTAATCGCCGGCGCCAGCACCTGCTCGCGGCTCAGCTTGCCGTATTTCTGGCGCGCGGTTTCCATGCCCAGCACGGTGCCCGGCACGCCCGAGGCCAGATAGCCGTACAGGCTGGCGTCTTTCTTCACCTTGCCGTCGGCATCCAGGTACATGTTGGCGCTGGCCGCCGCCGGGGCGGTTTCACGGAAGTTGATAAAGGTATCTGTGCCGTCGGCCAGGTGCACGGTCATAAAGCCGCCGCCGCCGATGTTGCCGCAGCAGGGGTTGACCACCGCCTGGGCATAGCCGACCGCCACCGCCGCATCGATGGCGTTGCCGCCCATTTTCAGAATGTCGACGCCAACCTGCGAGGCCAGGTGCTGCGAGGTCACCACCATGCCGTTCCTGGCTTCTACCGCCGGATTGGATGCCGCATACAGGCTGCCGCTGACCAACAGCGCCGCCATGGTCAGGGGCTTGCTCCATTTCTGTAAAAACATAGTTATTCCTACCCTGTCAGTTTTCTTATTGTGTTCGCCTTGCCTGCAAAGCGCGGGCCAGCGTTATTGATAGTAGCCACTGATGAGGGATTACGCGGTAATCAGGCTGGGAAATGTGAGCGGAAACAGGGAAATGAAGCACGGAATGCGGGCAGGGTGCCCTAAAAAAGGGCAAAAAAAACCGGCCGCGCGGGCCGGTTATTCACTTGCAGGCTGAAATTACAGCTTGGAAGCGTTTTCGGACAGGTATTTAGCGACGCCGTCTGGAGACGCGCCCATGCCCGCTTTGCCTTTTTCCCACTGCGCCGGGCAAACTTCACCGTGCTCTTCGTGGAACTGCAGTGCGTCGACGGTACGGATCATCTCGTCGATGTTACGGCCGATTGGCAGGTCGTTAACGATCTGAGAGCGAACCACACCCTCTTTGTCGATCAGGAAAGAACCGCGCAGCGCAACGCCGGCTTCCGGGTGCTCGATGCCGTAAGCTTTCTGGATTTCGCGCTTGATGTCGGCAACCATTGCGTATTTCACTTCGCCGATGCCGCCGTTTTCGACAGGGGTTTTACGCCATGCGTTGTGGACGAACTCTGAGTCGAAGGAAACGCCAACCACTTCAACGCCACGCTTCTGGAACTCTTCATAACGCTTATCGAAAGCGATCAGCTCAGAAGGACAGACGAAAGTGAAGTCCATTGGCCAGAAGAACAGGACGGCCGGTTTGCCGTTCAGGTGCTTCTTCAGGTTGAAGTTTTCAACGATTTCGCCGTTGCCCAGTACGGCAGCAGCAGTGAAGTCAGGGGCTTGACGAGTTACCAGGACCATAATTACTCCTGTAATAGGTGTTAAAGGGTTGATGTAAAAGCAGGGGCCAGTATAGGGGCCGTGACTTGGCGAATAAAGGGTAAAAGACCAATCGATGAGATAGTTTTTACCTATCAAAGTCGTTAATTAATTTTAGCGAGCTTTAAAAATAACCTTTTCTCATAAAAGGGCAAGGGCGAAAACGTATTTTCTTGCAAGGCGCTGCAATTTCAACATGTTGGCCTTGACCTACAGCGCTTTGCTTTTCGCCAGCTGCATCATCTGCGGATAAAACTGCCAGAACTCTGTTTCAAGCTGATGATAGTGGCGTTCGACGTCGGCGAAGGAGCCCGCCAGGGCGGCGAGTCGCGGACGGCGGCTGGCCATGCCCCGCAGCACCTCGGCGATAAACGGCAGCTCGGCGTAGCGCTCCAGCCAGCGTTCCGACCACAGGTAGCCGTTCAGATTCTGGAAGCGCGGCGGGGTCTGGGGCAGCTGGGGCACAATCTGGCCGCGCGCCTCTTGAACGAAGCCGTGCAGGCTGCGCGACGGTTCTAACTGCTGCCAGTGGCGCGCCAGGAAATGGTCCCACACCACGTCGAGGGTGATCGGCGCCACCCGGCGATGCGCGGCGCTGAAGTAGTCGCGGCAGGCTTTCACCTGCGGCAGGCCGTCGGTCAGCACGTCGACGCGGCGGTGCATCATGATGCCGGCGACCACCTCGGGGGCATACTCGCCCGCCGGGTTGCCGCGCACGAAGTCCGCCAGCAGGTTGCCCAGCAGCGAGCTGTCGGCCAGCATGGCCAAATGGAGATGAGCGAGAAAATTCATCCGGCAACTATACCTGAAGTCAGGTAAATCCTCCTTATTTCTTGCTGCTGACCGCCCGCGGCTTTAGACTAGGCCGCCTGTTTTTTACCAACCCGTCCCATATTGAAGAAGTGAATACCCATGCGCGTCGCCGATTTTTCGTTTGAACTTCCCGAATCCCTGATTGCCCGTTATCCCCAGCCTGAGCGCAGCGGTTGCCGCTTGCTGCAGCTGGATGGGCCGAGCGGGGAGCTGAAGCACGGCGTATTCACCGATCTGCTGGACAATCTGGAAGCCGGCGACCTGCTGGTGTTCAACAATACCCGGGTGATCCCGGCGCGCATGTTTGGCCGCAAGGTCAGCGGCGGCAAGATTGAAGTGCTGGTGGAGCGCGTGCTGGACGACCATCGCGTGTTGGCGCACGTGCGCGCCTCCAAGGCGCCCAAGCCGGGCGCCGAGCTGCTGCTGGGCGATGACGAAAGCATCGCCGCCACCATGGTGGCGCGTCACGATACCCTGTTCGAACTGCGCTTCAACGACGATCGCGACGTGTTCGGCATCCTCAACGCCGCCGGCCATATGCCGCTGCCGCCGTATATCGATCGCCCGGACGACGCCGCCGATCGCGAGTTGTATCAGACGGTATACAGCGAGAAGCCGGGCGCGGTCGCCGCGCCGACCGCCGGTCTGCACTTCGACGAACCGCTGCTGGCCGCGCTGCGCGCCAAAGGCATCGAAATGGCCTTCGTTACCCTGCACGTCGGCGCGGGCACCTTCCAGCCGGTGCGGGTGGAAACCATCGAAGAACACGTGATGCACGCCGAGTACGCCGAGGTGCCGCAGGAGGTGGTTGACGCGGTGCTGGCCTGCAAGGCGCGCGGCAAGCGCGTGGTCGCGGTGGGCACCACCTCGGTGCGTTCGCTGGAAAGCGCCGCCAACGCCAGCGAAGGGGCGCTGATTGCGCCGTTCTTCGGCGACACCAGCATCTTTATTTATCCGGGTTACCGCTATCAGGTGATCGACGCGCTGGTGACCAACTTCCACCTGCCGGAATCGACGCTGATCATGCTGGTGTCGGCCTTTGCCGGCTATAAAAACACCATGAACGCCTATCGGCAGGCGGTGGCCGAGCAATACCGGTTCTTCAGCTACGGCGATGCGATGTTCATCAGCCGCAACCCGCAGGCGGAAAACGAGTCCGTCGGCGGCTAAATTCCCGGGCTGCGCGCACGGCGCGGCCCCGTTTCAACGACATCAGACTGTTTCTCTGATGCTGGAGGCTTTGTGAAGTACGAATTACAGACAACCGATGGCCGCGCTCGCCGCGGCCGCCTGATCTTTGACCGCGGCGTCGTGGAAACCCCGGCTTTCATGCCGGTCGGCACCTACGGCACGGTCAAGGGCATGACGCCGGAAGAAGTGAAAGAGACCGGCGCGCAGATCCTGCTGGGCAACACCTTCCACCTGTGGCTGCGCCCGGGCCAGGAGATCATGAAGCTGCACGGCGACCTGCACGATTTCATGCAGTGGCACGGCCCGATCCTTACCGACTCCGGCGGCTTCCAGGTGTTCAGCCTGGGGGCGATGCGCAAGATCAAAGAGGAAGGCGTGTACTTCCGCAACCCGATCAACGGCGACAAGGTGTTCCTGAGCCCGGAAAAATCGATGGAAATCCAGTATGACCTGGGTTCCGACATCGTGATGATCTTCGACGAGTGCACGCCGTACCCGGCCGACTGGGACTACGCCAAGCGTTCGATGGAGATGTCGCTGCGCTGGGCGCAGCGCAGCCGCCAGCGTTTCGACGAACTGAAGAATAAAAATGCGTTATTCGGCATTATTCAGGGCGGTGTTTACGAAGATTTACGTGATGTTTCAGTAAAAGGGCTGGTGGATATCGGCTTTGATGGTTACGCTGTTGGCGGCTTGGCTGTAGGCGAGCCAAAAGAGGATATGCATCGCATTCTCGAACACGTTTGCCCGCAAATTCCGGAAGATAAGCCACGCTATTTGATGGGCGTCGGCAAGCCGGAAGATTTGGTGGAAGGCGTGCGCCGCGGCATAGATATGTTCGACTGCGTCATGCCGACGCGCAACGCCCGCAACGGCCATCTGTTCGTGACTGACGGTGTGGTAAAAATCCGTAATGCCAAGCACAAGGATGATACTTCTCCGCTGGATAAAGACTGTGATTGCTACACCTGTCGCAATTACAGCCGCGCCTACTTGCATCATCTCGATCGTTGCAACGAAATACTGGGTGCCCGATTGAACACTATTCATAACCTGCGCCACTACCAACGCCTGATGGCGGGTTTACGCCAGGCTATTGAAGAGGGTAAATTAGAGCTGTTTGTTGCGGATTTCTACGGTCGGATCGGCAAGCCGATTCCACCTTTAAACGCTTGATCTAATAATTGATAACTTAATGAGGGAATTTCAATGAGCTTTTTCATTTCTGACGCCGTCGCATCCGCAGGGGCTCCGGCTCAGGGAAGCCCGTACTCTCTGATCATTATGCTGGTTGTGTTCGGCCTGATTTTCTATTTCATGATCCTGCGTCCACAGCAGAAACGCGCGAAAGATCATAAAAAACTGATGGACTCGATCGGCAAGGGCGACGAAGTGCTGACCACCGGCGGCCTGATTGGCCGCGTGACCAAGGTGGCCGACACCGGCATCATCGCCATTGCGCTGAACGACACCACGGAAGTGATGATCAAGCGTGACTTCGTGGCGGCCGTTCTGCCGAAAGGTACCATGAAGGCCCTGTAATTTTTTTTCCCTAAGGGAATTGCCGTGCTAAACCGTTATCCTTTGTGGAAGTATCTGATGTTGATCGTGGTGATCCTCGTCGGTCTGCTTTATGCGCTTCCCAACATCTACGGTGAGGATCCGGCCGTACAAATCACTGGCGCGCGCGGCGTCGCCGCCAGTGAAACTACGCTGGACCAGGTCCGTACCGTATTAGAAAAAGACCATATCGCGAGCAAGTCGATTGCGCTGGAAAACGGCGCCATCCTGGCTCGCTTTAAAGATCCCGACGTTCAGCTGCGCGCCCGTGAGGCCCTGATGGCGGAGCTGGGTGACAAATTCGTCGTCGCGTTGAACCTGGCCCCGGCCACGCCAACCTGGCTGGCGATGCTGGGCGCAGAGCCGATGAAACTCGGCCTTGACCTGCGCGGCGGCGTGCACTTCCTGATGGAAGTCGACATGGACACCGCCCTGAGCAAGCTGCAGGAACAGACCATGGATACCCTGCGCAGCGAGCTGCGCGAGAAGGGCATTCCTTACGCGTCTATCCGCAAGCTGGACAACAACGGCGTGGAAGTTCGCTTCCGTGACGACGCCGCCCGCGATCAGGCCATCAGCTACATCGGGCCGCGTCAGCGCGATCTGGTGCTGTCAGCCAACGGCAGCAACACCCTGAAAGCCAACCTGACGGACGCCCGCCTGAGCGAAGCGCGTGAATATGCGGTGCAGCAGAACATCACCATCCTGCGTAACCGCGTTAACCAGCTCGGCGTTGCCGAACCGCTGGTGCAGCGTCAGGGCGCCGACCGCATCGTGGTCGAGCTGCCGGGTATTCAGGACACGGCGCGCGCCAAGGAAATCCTGGGCGCTACCGCGACCCTGGAATTCCGTCTGGTGAACACCAACGCGGATGCGACTGCGGCGGCCAGCGGCCGCGTGCCGGGCGACTCCGAGGTGAAATACTCCCGCGACGGCCAGCCGATCGTGCTGTACAAGCGCGTGATCCTGACCGGTGATCACATCACCGATTCCACCTCGAGCACCGACGAGTACAACCAGCCGCAGGTTAACATCTCGCTGGACAGCGCCGGCGGCACCTCGATGTCCAACTTCACCAAGGACAACATCGGCAAGCCGATGGCGACCCTGTTCGTGGAGTATAAGGACAGCGGCAAGAAAGACGCCAACGGCCGTGCGGTTCTGGTGAAGCAGGAAGAAGTGATCAACGTGGCGAACATTCAGTCGCGTCTGGGCAACAGCTTCCGCATTACCGGCATCGGCAACCCGAACGAAGCGCGTCAGCTTTCGCTGCTGCTGCGCGCCGGTGCGCTGATTGCGCCGATTCAGATCGTTGAAGAGCGCACCATCGGCCCAACCCTGGGGCAGCAGAACATCACCCAGGGCCTGGAAGCCTGTCTGTGGGGCCTGGTGGCGTCCATCGTCTTCATGGTGGTCTGGTACCGCAAATTCGGCATGATCGCCACCACGGCGCTGGTCGCCAACCTGGTGCTGATCGTCGGCGTGATGTCCCTGTTGCCGGGGGCGACGCTGACCATGCCGGGCATTGCCGGTATCGTGCTGACGCTGGCGGTGGCGGTAGACGCCAACGTACTGATAAACGAACGTATCAAGGAAGAGCTGAAGAACGGGCGTTCCGTTCAGCAGGCGATCCACGAGGGCTATAAAGGCGCGTTCTCCAGTATCGTCGACGCCAACATCACCACCCTGATCACCGCGATCATTCTGTACGCAGTGGGCACCGGTTCGATCAAGGGCTTTGCGATTACCACCGCAATCGGTGTGGCGACGTCCATGTTCACCGCGATTGTCGGTACCCGTGCCATCGTCAACCTGCTTTACGGCGGCAAACGCATTAACAAGCTGTCTATCTGAGGAGTGCGTTGTGGCACAGGATTATACTGTTGAACAACTCAACTACGGCCGTAAAGTCTATGACTTTATGCGCTGGGATTACGTGGCCTTCGGCATCTCATTGCTGCTGCTGGTCGCGTCAATCGCCACCATGTCGGTGCGCGGGTTTAACTGGGGCCTGGATTTTACCGGCGGTACGGTAATTGAAATCAACCTGGAAAAACCGGCCAACCTCGACCTGATGCGCGATACGTTGGAGAAAGCCGGGTTCCAGGACCCGATTATCCAGAACTTCGGCAGCAGCCGCGACGTGATGGTGCGTATGCCACCGGCGACCGGCACCGCAGGCCAGGAACTGGGCAATAAAGTGATCGGCGTGATCAACGACGCGGTGGATAAGAACGCCACCGTGAAACGCATCGAGTTCGTCGGCCCGAGCGTGGGCAGCGAGCTGGCGCAAACCGGCGGCATGGCGCTGCTGGTGGCGTTGATCTGCATCCTGATTTACGTCGGGTTCCGCTTCGAATGGCGCCTGGCGCTGGGGGCGGTTATCGCGTTGGCGCACGACGTGATCATCACCATGGGCGTGCTGTCGCTGTTCCGCATCGAGATTGACCTGACCATCGTCGCTTCACTGATGTCGGTTATCGGTTACTCGCTGAACGACAGCATCGTGGTTTCCGACCGTATTCGTGAAAACTTCCGCAAGATCCGCCGCGGAACGCCTTACGAAATCATGAACGTGTCGTTGACCCAGACGCTGAGCCGTACGCTGATGACCTCCGGTACCACCCTGATGGTGGTGCTGATGCTGTACATCTTCGGCGGCGCGATGCTGCAGGGCTTCTCGCTGGCGATGCTGATCGGCGTGTCGATCGGTACCGTCTCCTCCATCTACGTGGCGTCCGCGCTGGCGTTGAAGCTGGGGATGAAACGCGAGCACATGCTGCAGCAGAAAGTGGAAAAAGAGGGTGCGGATCAGCCTTCGATTCTGCCGTAAGCAAAGCGGCATTCAGCGAAACGAAAAGGAGCGCCGGTTGGCGCTCCTTTTTTTTGCACGCCTGGCGGGCCGGGGCTCAGTGCTGCCGCACCACCGCCGGTTGAGCGGTCGGCACCACGCCGTGCAGGCGAACATAGCCGAGCTGGTCCGGCGTCAGGCCGCTGAAACGCAGTTCGAACGCCTGCGCGGGCTTCGGCAGCAGCGAGTCTGCGCTGGCGATCGGCTGAGTCAGGGCGTCGGCGGTCAGCGGCTTGCCGGTGGCGGCGTCCAGTTGGCCCCATTCCACCACCGCTTTGAAGGCCGGCAGCCTGGCCTGAGAGAGGATGCGCACGTGCAGCTGCGCCTGAGTGCCGTTGGCCTCGTTCTTGACGTGGCTCAGCGATACGCTCAGCTCGCCGATGGCGCTGTTCAGGCGGGCGGCGTTGCCGGCGGCCGGCAGCAGATAAACCCCGTCCTCTGAATCCAGATTCAGCCGGTTCTGCTGCTCCAGCGCGGTGGCCTGGTCGGTCAGCTGGCTCACTTTCTGGTTCAGTTCGATCACCTGGCTGCGCAGCTTCGGCGCCTCAGGGTTTTTGGCACAGCCCGCCAGCAGAACGGCGGCGGCGAGCAGGCAAACTTTCGGATAACTGATTGTCATGGCGGCGATTCCCTCTTCCGTGGCTCCTGTTATCAGCTTAGTCCGCCCGGCGGGGAAAGTCATGCCGGCGGGCGGTTCGGCGCGGCCGATCGCAACAAATGGCCGGCGGCCTTTGTTGTGGCTGCACTTCGGGTTAAACTGTTCTTAACTATGAAAACGTTTATCAGGACGTGTTATGCATTGCCCTTTCTGCGCCGCCGTTGATACCAAAGTAATTGATTCCCGCCTGGTGGGCGATGGCTCTCAGGTGCGCCGCCGCCGCCAGTGCCTGGTGTGCAACGAGCGCTTCACCACCTTTGAGGTGGCCGAGCTGGTGATGCCGCGGGTGATTAAAAGCGATGAGGTGCGCGAACCGTTCAATGAAGACAAGCTGCGCCGCGGCATGCTGAAAGCGCTGGAAAAGCGGCCGGTCAGCTCGGACGACGTGGAAAACGCGATCAACCATATCAAATCCCAACTGCGCGCCACCGGCGAGCGGGAAGTGCCGACCAAGCTGGTGGGCAATCTGGTGATGGACGCGCTGAAAAAGCTGGATAAGGTCGCCTATATCCGCTTCGCGTCGGTTTACCGCAGTTTTGAAGATATTCGCGAGTTCGGCGAAGAGATCGCCCGCCTGCAGGACTGAGGATCTTTCATGCACAACGACGAATTTTACATGGCGCGCGCCTTTGAACTGGCGCGGCTGGGGCGTTTTACCACCGCGCCCAACCCGAACGTCGGCTGCGTTATCGTGCGCGATGGCGAAATCGTCGGTGAAGGTTACCATCTGCGCGCCGGCGAACCGCACGCGGAAGTGCACGCGCTGCGCATGGCGGGCGAGAAGGCGCGCGGCGCGACCGCCTATGTGACGCTCGAACCCTGCAGCCACCATGGCCGCACGCCGCCCTGCGCCGATGCGCTGGTGGCCGCCGGGGTCAGCCGGGTGGTCGCGGCGATGCAGGATCCCAATCCGCAGGTGGCGGGGCGCGGGCTGTACAAGCTGCAGCAGGCCGGCCTGGAGGTACGCCATGGGCTGATGCTGGCCGAAGCCGAGGCGGTGAACCTGGGGTTCCTGAAGCGCATGCGCACCGGTTTCCCCTATCTGCAGCTGAAGCTGGGCGCTTCGCTGGACGGCCGTACGGCGATGGCTTACGGCGAGAGCCAGTGGATCACCTCTGCGCAGGCGCGGCAAGACGTACAGCGTCTGCGCGCGCAAAGCGCCGCCATTCTCAGCACCAGCGCCACCGTGTTGGCGGACGATCCGTCGCTGACGGTGCGCTGGGACGAGCTGGATGCCGAAACGCAGCGCATTTATCCGCGAGAGCACCTGCGCCAGCCGCTGCGCATTATTCTCGACAGCCAAAACCGGGTCACCCCGCAGCACCGGGTGGTGCAACAGGCGGGCGCCACCTGGCTGGCGCGCCTGCAGCCGGACCAGCAGGCGTGGCCGCCGGAGGTGGAGCAGCTGACTTTCCCGGCGCACGGCGGCGGCGTCGATCTGGTGGTGATGATGATGCAGCTGGCCAAGCGCCAGGTGAATTCCATCTGGGTCGAGGCGGGGGCTCGGTTAGCCGGCGCGCTGCTGCAGGCCGGGTTGGTGGATGAGCTCATTTTGTACATCGCGCCAAAACTGTTGGGCGATAATGGCCGGGGCCTGTGCCATCTGCCGGGGCTGGAGCGACTGGCCGACGCCCCTGAGTTTGTCTTCAGCGAAGTGCGGCAGGTTGGCCCCGATCTGCGCCTGATCCTGCGGGCCAAACACTGATTGCCACCTTTGCCTGCCGGTTGGGGTGCCCCGTGGCAAAACCGCCCGCGCAGGCAGCGGCGCCCTAAATAATTGAAGTTGCGGCCAGGCGGCCAAGGCGCTTATCCCGATGAGTTTAGCCGGGTAAGCGCGCGCAGCCAACACAGATGCAGCTTCAAGTATGACGGGTATAAAGAATATGATAGAATCCGCCCCCCTGCGGGGTATTGAACCCATTTTTAAGGAAAGCCCATGAAAGTTATCGAAGGTGTTGTTGCTACTCCAAATGCCCGTGTGGCGATCGCAATTGCACGTTTTAACAATTTCATCAACGACAGCCTGCTGCAAGGTGCCATCGACGCACTGAAGCGCATCGGCCAGGTTGCTGACGACAACATCACCGTTGTCTGGGTCCCGGGCGCTTACGAGCTGCCGCTGACTGCGCGCGTGCTGGCCAACACCGGCAAATACGACGCGGTTATCGCGCTGGGTACCGTTATCCGTGGGGGCACCGCGCACTTCGAATATGTGGCGGGCGAAGCCAGTTCCGGCATCGGCAATGTTTCTCTGAACACCGAAATCCCGGTTGCCTTTGGCGTGCTGACCACCGAGAGCATCGAACAGGCTATCGAACGTGCCGGCACCAAAGCGGGCAACAAGGGCGCTGAAGCTGCTCTGACCGCACTTGAAATGATTAATGTTATCAAAGCTATTAAAGCCTGAATTTAGTTAAGGGGAATTCCGTGAAACCTGCTGCTCGTCGCCGCGCTCGTGAGTGCGCTGTTCAAGCGCTTTACTCTTGGCAGTTGTCTAAAAATGACATTGCCGATGTTGAACACCAGTTCCTGACGGAGCAGGATGTCAAAGATGTTGACGTCGCCTATTTTCGCGAGTTGCTGTCCGGCGCGGCGGTGAATGCAGGTATGTTGGACGAGCTGATGGCTCCCTACCTGTCGCGCCAGCTCGATGAACTGGGCCAGGTGGAGCGTGCGGTTCTGCGCATTGCGCTGTTTGAGCTGAAAATGCGTGAGGATGTCCCTTACAAAGTGGCTATCAACGAAGCGATCGAACTGGCGAAAACCTTCGGCGCTGAAGACAGCCACAAGTTTGTGAACGGCGTGCTGGATAAAGTGGCACCCACCATTCGCAAGAAAAAATAAAAAAATTAAGGCCGGTATCCCCGGCCTTAATTTCTTCTAGTGGAATATCGACCATGGCATGCGGCGAATTTGACCTCATTGCCCGCTATTTTGACCGGTTTAAGAGCGTACGCCGGGACGTACAGTTGGGCATTGGAGATGACTGCGCACTTCTGACAGTGGCAGAAAAACAGCTTTTGGCCGTCAGTACCGACACCCTGGTGGCTGGCGTTCATTTCCTGCCGGATATCGATCCGGCCGATCTCGGCTACAAGGCGCTGGCGGTAAATCTGAGCGATCTGGCGGCGATGGGCGCCGATCCGGCCTGGCTTTCGCTGGCGCTCACCCTGCCCGACGTGAATGAGGTCTGGCTGAAGGCCTTCAGCGATAGCCTGTTCGAACAGCTTAATTACTACGGCATGCAGCTGATCGGCGGCGACACCACGCGCGGCCCGTTGAGCATGACGTTGACCATTCAGGGATTGATCCCGGCCGGCCGGGCCCTGACCCGCAGCGGCGCGCGCATCGGCGACTGGATCTACGTGACCGGTACGCTGGGCGACAGCGCCGCCGGCCTGGCGATCATTCAGGATCGCCTGCAGGTTGCTGATGCGACGGCGCGCGGCTACCTGATCGGCCGCCACCTGCGGCCGCAGCCGCGGGTATTGCAGGGCCAGGCGCTGCGCGATTTGGCCAGCTCGGCGATCGACATCTCCGACGGCCTGATCTCCGACCTGAAGCACGTGCTGAAGGCCAGCGAGTGCGGCGCGCGCATCGATCTGGATGAGCTGCCGCTGTCGCAGGCGCTGAGCAGCCAGGCGGATGCCGACCAGGCGTTGCGCTGGGCGCTGGCCGGCGGCGAAGACTACGAGCTGTGCTTCACCGTGCCGGAAATCAATCGCGGTGCGCTGGAGGTGGCGCTGAGCCATCTCGGCGCGGATTACACCTGCATCGGCCAGATTGGCCCGCTGGCGGAAGGCATCAAGTTTTACCGCAACGATGAGGCGGTAGAGCTGGCGTGGAAAGGTTTCGACCATTTCAGTGCGGAGCAGGGCAACCATGGATGAGGCCAAACGCCGCCTGCGGATGAGCAATCCGTGGCACCTGCTGGCCACCGGCTTCGGCAGCGGTTTGTCGCCGATAGTGCCGGGCACCATGGGCTCGCTGGCGGCCATCCCGTTCTGGCTGCTGCTGATCCAGCTGCCGTGGCAACTGTATTCGCTGGTGGTGATGTTCAGCATCTGCATCGGCGTGTATCTGTGCCATCAGACCGCCAGAGACATGCGGGTACACGATCACGGCAGCATCGTTTGGGACGAATTCGTCGGCATGTGGATCACGCTGATGGCGCTGCCGGTCAACGACTGGCGCTGGGTCGCCGCCGGCTTCGTGATTTTCCGCATTCTGGATATGTGGAAACCCTGGCCGATCCGCTGGTTCGATCGCAACGTGCACGGCGGCATGGGCATCATGATCGACGACATCGTCGCCGGGGTGCTGTCCGCCGGCATCATCTACCTGATTGGCCACCACTGGCCGGTAGGGTTGTTCTGATAGCAGGGCGCGGTGCGCCGCGCCCTGTCTGCGTTATTCAAACCCCGTCACGCGGTGCGGCACATAGGCCGTCTCCAGTTCAGCCACTTCTTCCGGCGTCAGGCTCAGATCGACGGCGGCGATGGCGTCCGCCAATTGCTCGCTGCGCGAAGCGCCGACGATCGGCGCGCTGACCGCCGGTTTGCTCAACAGCCAGGCCAGGGCGATCTGCGCGCGCGACACGCCGTGCTCTTCGGCGAGGGTGGCCACGCGCTCGGCGATGATGCCGTCGATGCCTTCGGTTTCATCGTACAGCTCTTTGCCGACCCGATCGGAGACCAGCCGCGCGGTGGTTTCCCCCCAGGGGCGGGTTAACCTGCCGCGCGCCAGCGGGCTCCAGGGCAACACGGCGATGCCTTCGGCGGCGCACAGCGGGTGCATCTCGCGCTCTTCTTCGCGCTGGATCAGGTTGTACTGGTCCTGCATGCTGACAAAGCGCGTCCAGCCGTGCAGATCGGCGGTATACAGCGCTTTGGCGAACTGCCAGGCATACATCGAGGATGCGCCGATATAACGCGCCTTGCCGGCTTTAACCACGTCGTGCAGCGCTTCCAGCGTTTCTTCCAGCGGCGTTTCATAGTCCCAGCGGTGGATCTGCAGCAGGTCGACATAGTCGGTGCCCAGCCGCCGCAGGCTGTCGTCGACGGACTGCATGATTTTGCCGCGCGACAGGCCGCGCTCCAGGTTGCTCAGCGGGAAATAGACCTTGGTGGCGATCACCACCTCATCGCGGCGCGCGTAATCGCGCAGCGCCTTGCCGACGATTTCCTCGCTGCTGCCGTCGGAATAGCTGTTGGCGGTGTCGAAAAAGTTGATGCCGGCATCCAGCGCCTGCTTCAGCAGCGGGCGGCTGCTCTCCTCCGGCAGCGTCCAGGCGTGGTTGCCGCGGTCCGGCTCGCCATAGGTCATGCAGCCCAGACAGATGCGCGAGACGTTCAGATCGGTATTGCCCAGTTTCAGGTACTTCATGCTAGCCTCCCATTTACGGCTCAGACATTAACTGTAGCGCGGATCTCGGGCGGCAGAGACGAAAACGCCCCCGCAAGCGGAGGCGTCGGCCCGGCGGAGGGGAAAATTACTGCGCCAGCCAGCTTTCGATCCGGCGTTGGATGCCGGCGGCGTCCAGGCCCAAATCGACGCGAACTTCTTCCTGGCTGCCCTGCGGCACGAAGCTGTCCGGCAGGCCGATATTCAGCACCGGCACCGCACGGCGCTTGGCCATCAGCAGTTCGTTGACGCCGCTGCCGGCGCCGCCCATGATGGCGTTCTCTTCCAGCGTGACCAGCACCTCGTGGCTGGCGGCCATCTCCAGCACCAGCTGCTCGTCCAGCGGTTTGACGAAGCGCATGTCCACCAGCGTGGCGTTGAGGGCCGCCGCCGCCTGTGCGGCTTCCGGCAGCAGGGTGCCGAAGTTGAGGATGGCAATCTTCTTGCCTTCGCGGCGCACCACGCCTTTACCGATAGGCAGCGCGCTGAGCGGTTCCAGCGCGGCGCCGGTGCCGGTGCCGCGCGGGTAGCGCACCGCGCTCGGGCCATCGTTGTAGTGATAGCCGGTGTACAGCATCTGGCGGCATTCGTTCTCGTCGCTCGGCGTCATGATCACCATGGTCGGGATACAGCGCATAAACGACAGGTCGAAGGCGCCCTGGTGCGTCTGGCCGTCGGCGCCGACGATGCCGCCGCGGTCGATGGCGAACATCACCGGAAGTTTTTGGATCGCCACGTCGTGGATCAGCTGATCGTAGGCGCGCTGCAGGAAGGTGGAATAGATCGCCACCACCGGCTTGTAGCCGCCGATCGCCAATCCGGCGGCGAAGGTCACCGCATGCTGCTCGGCGATCGCCACGTCGAAATATTGCTGCGGATAGTCACGCGAGAACTGCACCATGCCGGAACCTTCGCGCATCGCCGGCGTGATGGCCATCAGGGCGCTGTCTTTGGCGGTTTCGCACAGCCAGTCGCCGAAGATTTTCGAATAGCTCGGCAGGCCACCGGCGCTCTTCGGCAGGGTGCCGCTGGCCGGATCGAACTTGGGCACCGCGTGGAAGCTGATCGGATCCTTTTCCGCCGGCGCATAGCCGCGGCCTTTCTTGGTCATGATGTGCAGCAACTGCGGGCCTTTCAGGTCGCGCATGTTCTTCAGCGTGGCGACCAGTCCCTGAACGTCGTGGCCGTCGACCGGGCCGATATAGTTGAAGCCCAGCTCTTCGAACAGCGTGCCGGGGACCACCATGCCTTTCAGGTGCTCTTCGGTGCGTTTCACCAGCTCCTTGATCGGCGGCAGGCCGGAAAGCACTTTTTTGCTGCCTTCGCGCAACGTGGAGTAGAGCTTGCCCGAAAGCAGCTGCGCCAGGTGGTTGTTCAGCGCGCCGACGTTTTCCGAGATCGACATTTCGTTGTCGTTCAGCACCACCAGCATGTCCGGATCGATATCCCCGGCGTGATTCATCGCTTCAAACGCCATGCCGGCGGTGATGGCGCCGTCGCCGATCACGCAGACCGTTCGGCGGCCTTTGCCTTCACGCTCCGCCGCCACCGCCATGCCGAGACCGGCGCTGATCGAGGTCGACGAATGGCCGACCGACAGCACGTCGTATTCGCTTTCGGCGCGCCATGGGAAAGGGTGCAAACCGTTTTTCTGGCGGATGGTGGCGATGCGATCGCGGCGGCCGGTCAGAATTTTATGCGGGTAGGCCTGGTGGCCGACGTCCCACACCAGGTGATCGAACGGCGTATTGTAGACGTAGTGCAATGCCACCGTCAGCTCGACGGTACCCAGCCCGGAGGCGAAGTGGCCGCTGGAGCGGCTGACGCTGTCCAGCAGGTATTGCCGCAGTTCGTCACACAACTTCGGCAGACTCTCTTTGGGCAGCGAGCGGAGTTCATCGGGATTTTCCGCTAGCGCCAAGGTCGGGTATTTGGCTATATCAAGACTCATTCGATACTCATATCAGAGGAGTTTACCCTCCATCTTTCACGCTGCAGCGACGTTGGCCGCCCGTGAAATCTTTTGGGCATAACGTCACACGTTAATTGTCGCGTTCAATAATGAAGCTGGCTAACGCTCGCAATGGCGCTGTGTTATAAGATTGCGCTGCCAAAGTATCCAATGCAGCTAATGCTTCCTGATAGAGATCCCACGCTTTTGCTTTCGCGCTGTCAAGCCCGAGCAAAGCTGGATAGGTACTCTTTCCGTGTTGTTGGTCCGCTCCCTGGCGTTTGCCGATTTTTTCGGTTTCGCCGACAACGTCCAGAATGTCGTCCTGCACCTGAAACGCCAGGCCGATGGCGGCGGCGTAACGGTCGAGCTGCGGCAGCGCCGCCCGGCCGGGTTCACCGGCGGCCAGCGCGCCCAGGCGGATCGCCGCGCGGATCAGCGCGCCGGTCTTGTGGCGGTGGATCTGCTCCAGCGCCGCCAGGCCGATTTGCTTGCCTTCGGCAGCCAGATCCAGCGATTGGCCGCCGCACATGCCGGCTACGCCGCTGGCGGCCGCCAGTTCGGACACCATCGCCAGGCGATCGCGCAGCGCCACCTCGGGCATCTCGGCGTCGGCCAGAATGGAGAACGCCAGGGTTTGCAGCGCATCGCCGGCCAGAATCGCGTTGGCCTCGCCAAATTTGATATGGCAGGTCGGCTGGCCGCGGCGCAGATCGTCATCGTCCATCGCCGGCAGATCGTCATGGATCAGCGAGTAAGCATGAATGCACTCTACCGCAGCGGCCGGCGCATCCAGGTTATTCAACGCCACGCCAAACATCTGCCCGGTGGTATAAACCAGGAACGGGCGCAGGCGCTTGCCGCCCAGCAGCGCGCCGTGACGCATGGCCGCCACCATATTACCGTCATTGAACGGCAGTGGCGCGATGAAATCCAACAGCGTGCGATCGGCACGCCGGCGGAAAGCCTGCAGCCGATCGGCAAAGGCGGCGGATTGGGCGATCTCAGACATGGTGGTTACTCGGCATCCGGAGTGAAAGGCGCCAGAGGGGCATCTTCGGCGCTGTCGTTAAGTAAAATTTGCACGCGTTGCTCCGCCTGCTGCAGCTTTTGCTGGCCCTGGCGCGCCAGCTGTACGCCGCGTTCGAACTCATTCAGCGCGTCTTCCAGCGGCAATTCACCTGATTCCAGACGCGTGACGATGCTTTCCAGTTCGCTGAGGGAGCTTTCAAAGCTGACATTTTGCTCTGTACTGTCTGATTGTGCTGGTTTTTTCGGCATAATTTTCTTTTTACGTCATCATGTGAACAGTGGCGCCAGAGCCTATCCTAGCGGATCTTGATTAGCAAATCATGGCGCGCTTGTATGGTTTTGTGCGCAGAGCCCGGCGATATGGTGATATACTCCGCGCCGTAATTCTTATCTGACAACAAAGACCGCCATGAAGTTTATCATTAAATTGTTCCCGGAAATCACCATCAAGAGCCAATCTGTGCGCTTGCGCTTTATCAAGATCCTCTCGACCAATATTCGCAACGTCCTGAAGCAGTATGATGAAACGCTGGCGGTAGTCCGTCACTGGGATCATATCGAAGTTCGCGCCAAAGATGAAAATCAACGGCCGGTGATTGCCGACGCGCTGACGCGCATTCCCGGCATCCACCATATCCTGGAAGTGGAAGACCGCGCCTACCGCGATATTCACCACATCTTCGAGCAGACGCTGGAAGCTTACCGCGAACAGCTGGAAGGGAAAACCTTCTGCGTGCGGGTTAAACGCCGCGGCAAGCAGGATTTCAATTCGCAGGACGTAGAACGCTACGTTGGCGGCGGGCTGAATCAGCACATCGACAGCGCGCGGGTGAATCTTTCCCGCCCGCAGGTGACGGTGAACCTGGAGATCGAAGACGACAAGCTGATGCTGGTCAAGGCGCGCCGCGAGGGCATCGGCGGCTACCCGGTCGGCACCCAGGAAGACGTGCTGTCGCTGATCTCCGGCGGCTTTGACTCGGGCGTGTCCAGCTATATGCTGATGCGCCGCGGTTGCCGCGTGCATTTCTGCTTCTTCAACCTGGGCGGCGCGGCGCATGAAATCGGCGTAAAACAGGTGGCTCATTACCTGTGGAACCGCTTCGCCAGCTCGCACAAGGTGCGTTTCGTCGCCATCGACTTCGAACCAGTGGTGGGCGAGATCCTGGAAAAGGTCGACGACGGCCAGATGGGCGTGGTGCTCAAACGCATGATGGTGCGCGCCGCTTCCCGGGTGGCCGAGCGCTATGGCGTACAGGCGCTGGTGACCGGCGAAGCGCTGGGGCAGGTATCCAGCCAGACGCTGACCAACCTGCGCCTGATCGACAACGCTTCCGATACGCTGATCCTGCGTCCGCTGATTTCTCACGACAAAGAGCACATCATTAAGGTGGCGCGCGAGATCGGCACCGAAGACTTCGCCAAGACCATGCCCGAATACTGCGGCGTGATTTCGAAAAGCCCGACGGTGAAGGCCATCAAAGCCAGAATCGAAGAAGAAGAAAGCCATTTCGATTTCGCCATTCTCGATCGGGTGGTGAGCGAAGCGAAGAACGTCGACATCCGCACCATCGCCGAGCAGGCGCAGGAGCAGGTGGCCGAAGTGGAAACCGTCGCGGCCTTCGGCGCCGATGAGGTGATCCTCGACATTCGTTCGAACGACGAACAGGAAGACAAACCGCTGCAGCTGGAGCAGGTGGAGGTCAAACCGCTGCCGTTCTATAAGCTCGGCACCCAGTTTGGCGACCTGGATCAAAGCAAGACCTACCTGCTGTACTGCGAGCGCGGCGTGATGAGCCGCCTGCAGGCGCTGTACCTGCTGGAGCAGGGCTTCACCAACGTCAAAGTCTATCGCCCTTAAATCCCCATCGCGCTTAAAGCGGCAACCGCATCCCGTTCACTGACTCAGCTCAGTGAACGGGGTGAGATCAGCCAATAACGCTACGGCTCGGAAGGCGAAGGGATTTAGTCGCGGAAGTCGTACATCCCCGGGATCAGCACCAGCTGCGCCGCTATTTCCGCCGCTTTGGCCTTGCCGAGCAGCAGGTCGATCAGTTTCAGCGCAAACTCCATCGCGGTTCCCGGCCCCTGGCTGGTGAGCAGGTTGACGCGCGGGTCGTACACCACCCGGCGCTCGATCCATTTATCCGCCGGAATTTTATCCTTCAGCCCCGGGAAGCCGGTCATATTCCCGATCGGGAACAGATCGTGATGCTGCAACACCAGCGCCGGCGCCGCGCAAATGGCGGCGACGATGTTGCCCTGCAGGTGCATTTGGCGCACCTTCTCGACCAGCAGCGGGCTGTCGCGGAAGCATTCCGCCCCCTGCAGGCCGCCGGGCAGCACGATGGCGTCGAACGGGTCGTCGACGATAGACACCAGCGTCGCGTCGGCCAGCAGCTTAACGCCGCGCGAGCAAACGAGGGTCAGATCGCCGTCGCCGGCCACGCTGGCGGTGGTGACGTTGACGCCCGCCCGCACCAGCAGATCGATGACGGTGACGGCTTCGATTTCTTCGCTACCAGGTGCCAGGCAAACCAGCGCCGATACGCTCATATTCATTTTCCTTTCGCTTAATCAGTTCAAACAGCCGCGCATTTTCCGGCAGGGTGACGCCGTGGCTGCGTGCGCGGCGCAGCAGATAACCGGTAATATAGTCGATCTCGGTGTGTCGCTGGCTGCGGATATCCTGCAGCATCGACGATACGTTGTCCGCGGTGCTCTGGATCACTTCCATGATGTACTGCATCAGCCCTTCGCAGGAGGTGTGATAGCCCTCCATTTCCATCACGCCGGCGACTTCACGGCACACCGCCTCGATCTGTTCGGGGTAACGCTGCAGATCGCCGTTGCGGCAATCGTACAGCGCCGTCAGCGGGTTGATCACGCAGTTGACCGCCAGCTTGCGCCAGTTTGCCGAGGCGATATTGTTGTGCCAGGCGACGTCGGGCAGGGCCTGATGCAGCACCTCCGCCAGATGGCTGAGGGGCTGCGCCGCCGGCGACGTCGGGCCGATATGGGTGGTGCCGCCGGCGACATGGACAATGGTGCTGCCGTCGTGCCGCGCCGCATGGGTGGTGGTGCCCTGCAGGATCGGCAGATTGTTCGGCGGCAGCTCATCCTGGGTGCCCATGCCGTTGTGCAGCAGCAGAATGGCGCAGCGGGGGTTCAGCTTCGGCAGCAGCGCGCCGACCGCGCCGGAAACCTGCCAGGCCTTCAGCGTGACCAGCAGCAGCTCGCTCTGCGCCAAATGTTCGGGATCGTTGGTGGGCAAATTGCGGTTGAACGAATCGCCTTCGGGTTCGATTACGTTCACCGCGCAGAAGGGCTGCGGCACCCTTAGCCATCCCTGCACATCGTGGCCTTGCCGATAAAGCCGGGAGAGCCACAGTTGTCCGAGCGCGCCGCAACCAAGAATTGTTATTTTCATCCGGTCTCCTTGGGAACACGGGAATACCGCTCAATTACCGTCATTTAAATATAGACTTTCCTGCTACCGGGGGAGTCTCTATGGGGGCATTCAGCAGATTTTGCCTGAGGAGGCAAAGCGGTTATCATGCTCGGCATCAAAATCGCCTAAGCTGTTAGGCATTAATTCAGGAGGAAGAAGTATGCCATCTTTCGACATCGTTTCCGAAATTGATATGCAGGAAGTACGTAACGCCGTTGAGAACGCCTCGCGCGATCTCGGCACCCGCTGGGATTTTCGCAACGTGCCGGCCAGCTTTGAGCTGAACGAGAAAAACGAAAGCATCAAGGTCGCCAGCGAGTCTGATTTCCAGGTGCAGCAACTGCTGGATATCCTGCGTGAAAAGCTGAGCAAGCGCAATATCGAAGGCAGCGCGCTGGAGATCCCGGAAGAAATGACCCACAGCGGCAAAACCTACAGCGTGGAAGCCAAGCTGAAGCAGGGGATCGAAACCACCCAGGCGAAAAAAATCGTCAAGCTGATTAAAGACAGCAAGCTGAAAGTGCAGGTGCAGATCCAGGGGGATGAAGTGCGGGTGACCGGCAAATCGCGCGACGATCTGCAAAGCGTGATGGCGCTGGTGCGCGGCGCGGATCTGGGGCAGCCGTTCCAGTTCAAGAACTTCCGCGATTAAAAACATCAGGGCCGGCATGCCGGCCCTGTTTTTTACAGTGAGTTCACCAGGGCTTCAAGCTGCCCGCGGTTGGTCTGTTTGGTATCGACCTTGACGTAGGCGCTGCGCTCCTCCGGCACCACAATCGCTTCCGCCACGCCCGGCTGGGCCTTCAGGCGGCTTTCCAGCGCCGAGTCCTTCACCGCCAGCGCCGACAGCGTAATGCGCAGGCTGCTGACGTAAGGCGGTTCCTTCATGGTGCCGCTGACCAGGAACCACAGCGCGGCCAGTACCGCGCCGGCGACGAACACCAATCCTGCGCCCTGCAGGCCGTACAGCCAGCCGCCCAGGCTGCCGCCGATCGCCACGCCGATAAACTGGCTGGTGGAGTAAACCCCCATCGCGGTGCCCTTATAGCCGGCCGGCGACTCTTTGCTGATCAACGAAGGCAGAATGGCCTCCATCACGTTGAACGCCATAAAGAACAGCTGCACGCCGGCGATGATGCCCCACAGGTGCGCGCCGGACAGCCACAGCAGCACTTCGGCGCAGAACAGCACCGCCACGCAGCCCATGAATACCTGCTTCATGCGGCGGTATTTCTCGGCGTAGATGATGAACGGCACCACGGCGACGAACGACACCAGCATGGTCACCAGATAAACGATCCAGTGCCGGCTTGCCGCCAGCCCGGCTTTTTCCATCGCCAGCGGCAGCGCGACAAAGCTCGACATCAGCAGAATATGCAGGCACATGATGCCGAAGTTGAGCTTCAACAGCCGCGAGTTGCTCAGCACCTTGCTGAAGCTGCCGCGCACGATGCTCGACTCGCGGTTCAGCACGTGGTGGCTGGCGGAAGGCACCACCGCCAGGGTGATGGCGATGCCGGCCAGCGCCAGCACGGCGATCATCCAGAACAGCGCATGCAGGCCGTAGGCGTGGGTGACGATCGGCCCCAGCACCATGGCGATGGCGAAGGTGATGCCGAAGCTGACGCCGATAAAGGCCATCGCCTTGGTGCGATTCTGCTCGCGGGTCAGGTCCGACAGCAGGGCCATCACCGCCGCCGCAATGGCGCCGGAGCCCTGCAGCGCACGGCCGAGGATCACTCCCCAGATAGAATCGGTGGCGGCGGCGATCACGCTGCCGAGCGCGAAGATCAGCAGCCCGCCGACGATCAGCGGCTTGCGGCCGATGCGATCGGAAATCAGGCCGAACGGGATCTGGAAAATCGCCTGCGCCAGGCCGTAGATGCCGATGGCGATGCCGATCAGCGCCTCGCTGGCGCCGTTGAGCGCCATGCCGTAGGTGGTCAACACCGGCAGCACCATAAACATGCCGAGCATGCGCAGTGAGAATACGGTGCCCAGCCCCCAGGTGGCGCGGAGCTCCAGTGGGGTCATTGAATTATCGTTCACATCAAACCTCGGTAAAAACTATTCCGTCAGGTACAGGATAGAGCGCCTGAGGGAATGGCCTCTGTAAAAGCTGCGTCATTTTAGTGTGAAGGGCAGGGGGGGTAAATCTAATGTTGTTTAACAGATATTACAGCTTTCCTTGCAGGCTTGACGTCGCAGCGGCGTTGGCTGCGGTGCCAGTCATGTCGGGAAAAACGGATTTCTGGACGGGCAAATAAAATGGGCCGCAGAAGCGGCCCATTCACAGACGATTTGGCTTACCAAACGTAGGTCACCAGCGCTTCAGGCGCCGCCGTGGCGCTGAAGTCGATCGACATCATCACGCTCAGAGAGGTGATGGCGACGATGGAGAACACAAACAGTTTGCGCGCCCAGATGCTGTCGTTCTCGGTCTTGTAACCGCGCAGCGCCATGCCCAGCCACCACACGCTCACCGCCGCAGCGACGATCAGGTATTTGTAGCCGGCGTAGCCGCCGAGGGTCAGCATCAGCGTGGCGACCATAAAGGCCACGATATAGACCGTGATGTGGTTCTTGGCGACGGAAATGCCTTTCACCACCGGCAGCACCGGAATGTTGGCCGCCTGGTAATCTTTAAAGCGGAAGATGGCGATCGCATAGGAATGCGGCATCTGCCACAGGCTAAAGATAGCCAGCAGGATCAACGCGCCGGCGTCAAACTCGTTGGTCACCGCGCAGTAACCGATAACCGGCGGCGCAGCGCCCGACAGGCTGCCGATCAGCGTGCCGTATACCGAGTGGCGTTTCATGTACAGGCTGTAAACGCCGACATAAACCACGAAGCCCATCACCGCCAGCCACATGGCCAGCGGGTTGGCGCCGATATACAGCAACGCAAAGCCCGCAATACCCAAAACGGTAGCATAAACCAGGGTTACACTCGGCGCGATCAGGCCTTTTACCAGCACCCGGTTCTTCGTTCTCTCCATTTTCTTGTCGATGTCGCGGTCAATGTAGTTGTTAAACACACAGCCCGAGGCGACAACCAACGAGACACCCAGCAGGGTGGCGAGAAACAGGGGATAATCGATGCTTCCTTTGGAAGCAAGCAGGAATCCCCCAACGACAGAAATTAAATTGCCGAAAATAATTCCTGGTTTAGTGACTTGCAGGTATTGCTTAATCATCACGTGCAGCTCGACTCTTAACTGACCATCATATTGATGTTGAGGTTGTACATAATCCAGAGTGAACCCACAACAACGATACCGATGATCATAGCGGTGAACAGCAATGCCACCAGGTTCCAGCGCTCTTCCGATGAGGTGTTCATGTGCAGGAAGTAAATCAGGTGAACTACCACCTGAATGACCGCCATGCCGACAACAACCGCCAGGATGGTTGAATGAGAGGCTGTGCCGTTCATCACCATCGCAAATGGAATTACCGTCAGGATGATCGACAGGATAAAGCCGATCAGATATGACTTAACGCTACCGTGGCTTGCGCCGCCGTGAGAAGTTTCATGGGATGAATGGCTCATGACATAACCCCCAGCAGGTAAACAACGGTAAATACGCAGATCCACACCACGTCCAGGAAGTGCCAGAACAGGCTCAGGCACATCAGACGGGTTTTGTTGGTTGAGGTCAGGCCGCGTTTGCTCACCTGAATCATCATGATGATGATCCAGACCAGGCCGGTAGACACGTGCAGACCGTGGGTCGCAACCAGCGCGAAGAAGCTGGACAGGAACGCGCTGCGATCCGGACCGAAGCCTTCGGCGATCAGGTGATGGAACTCGTAGATTTCCATCGCGACGAAGCCCAGACCAAACAGGAAGGTCAGGAACAGCCAGGTGTTTACGCCGCCAACCTTGCCTTTGTTCATGGCGATCATCGCCATGCCGTAGGTGATGGAGCTGAACAACAGCAGGAAAGTTTCAACCAGGACAAACTTCAGATCGAAGATGTCTTTGCCAGAGGGACCGCCAGCGGTCCCGTTCACCAGTACTGCATAGGTCGCGAACAAGCTCGCGAACAAAATACAGTCGCTCATCAGGTAGATCCAGAATCCGAAGACTTTGGTCTCTCCCGCGTCGTGGTGCCCATGCTCTGCATGGGCTGCGTTATGGTTAGTCAGAGTATCAGTTGACATGTTTCACGCCTGCTTTGCTGATTTGTTCATAGTGTTGGTTCTCAATGCGCTCGATTTCATCAACCTGCACATAGTAATCAACATCTTCATCGAAGCTCTTGGCAATCCAGGTCACGATCATGCCCACGAAGGCAGCGATCGCCATCCACCAGATGTCCCAGATCATCGCGAAACCGAATACCAGGCTGAAACCAGCAATAATCACGCCGGCGCCGGTATTTTTCGGCATATGAATCGGCTCGTATTTCGCCGGTTTCTTATAGGCTTCGCCTTTTTCTTTCATGTCCCAGAATTCATCACGGTCGTGGATCTGCGGCACTACGGCAAAGTTATAGAACGGCGGTGGAGACGACGTTGACCACTCCAGCGTACGAGCACCCCATGGGTCACCGGTCAGATCGCGGTTCTGATCGCGGTCGCGCACGCTGACGAAGATCTGAATCAGCTGGCACAGGATACCGCAGGCAACCAGCGCCGCACCGCCGGCTGCGACCAGCAGCAGAGGGTGGAACTCAGGGTTGATGTTCTGGCTGATACGACGCGTCATGCCCATAAAGCCCAGAGCGTACAGCGGCATGAAGGCAACGAAGAAGCCGATGATCCAGAACCAGAACGCGCGGATGCCCCATTTTTCGTTCAGCGTGAAGCCGAAGGATTTAGGGAACCAGTAGGTCAGGCCGGCGAAGCAACCGAACACCACACCGCCGATGATCACGTTATGGAAGTGAGCAATCAGGAACAGGCTGTTGTGCAGCACGAAGTTCGCGCCCGGCACCGCCAGCAGAACCCCGGTCATCCCACCCACGGAGAAGGTGATGATGAAGCCAATGGTCCACAGCATCGCGGAGTTGAGCTGAATGCGGCCCTGATACATGGTGAACAGCCAGTTGAAGATTTTCACCCCGGTCGGGATGGAAATGATCATGGTGGCGATACCGAAGAAGGCGTTGACGTTCGCGCCGGACCCCATGGTGAAGAAGTGGTGCAGCCATACGATGAACGACAGAACGGTAATCGCGATGGTTGCCCATACCAGTGAGGTATAGCCGAACAGGCGTTTTCTGGAGAAGGTCGCGGTCACTTCGGAGAACACGCCGAACACCGGCAGCACCAGAATATACACCTCTGGGTGACCCCAGGCCCAAATCAGGTTGATGTACATCATCATGTTGCCGCCCATATCATTGGTAAAGAAATGGGTGCCCAGATAGCGATCCAGGGTCAGCAACGCGATGGTGACGGTCAGAATTGGGAAAGAGACGATGATCAGGACGTTAGTGCACAGCGCCGCCCAGGTGAACACCGGCATCTTCATCAGAGGCATGCCAGGCGCGCGCATCTTCATGATGGTGGCGAAGAAGTTCACGCCGGTCAGCAAGGTACCCAAACCGGAAATCTGCAGGCTCCAGATCCAGTAATCGACCCCGACGCCAGGACTGTACTCCTTGCCCGACAGCGGCGGATACGCCAGCCAGCCGGTCTGCGCGAACTCACCGACCCCCAGGGAGATGTTGATCAGCACCACGCCCACCACGAAGAACCAGAAGCTCAGGGAGTTCAGGAACGGGAAGGCGACGTCGCGCGCACCGATTTGCAACGGCACCACGACGTTCATCAGGCCGACCACGAAAGGCATCGCCATGAAGAAGATCATGATGACGCCGTGGGCGGTGAAGATTTGGTCGTAGTGGTGCGGCGGCAGGAATCCTGCCTCGCCGGCGGACGCAAGCGCCTGCTGGCTACGCATCATGATGGCATCGGCGAAACCACGCAGCAGCATAACCATTGCCACGATGATGTACATGATACCAATTTTTTTATGGTCGACCGAAGTCAGCCAGTCTTTCCACAGCCATTTCCATTTGCCGAAATAGGTTATCAGCGCCAGCAGTGCCAGGCCTCCAATAACAATTGCAGCAACGGTGACCATGATGATCGGTTCGTGGTACGGAACCGCATCAAGCGTTAATTTTCCCAACATCAGTTTATTCCTCGGCTCCGGCGTGAGCATGTTCACCCATGTCCATACCCTGGCTCATGTCCATACCTTCGTGCGCGGCAGCGCCTTTGTGCATGTCCATATCACCCATGAATTTGGCAATAGTTTCTTTGAACAAATTCGGTTTGACACTGGAGAAGTACTCGACCGGGTTATTTTCACTCGGCTCTGCCAGTTTGTTAAAGTCGCTGGTGGCGTTTAGGTTATTAGACGATTCTTTCACCTTGGCAACCCACTGATCGAAGTCGCCTTCGGTCGGGGTCACAATCGCGGTGAATTTCATGCCGGAGAACCCGCGGCCACTGAAGCTGCTGGAAATACCGTCGTATTTGCCCGCTTCGTTGCCGATCAGGTGCAGTTTGGTCTGCATCCCGGCCATCGCATAAATCTGCCCACCTAACTGAGGAATAAAGAACGAGTTCATTACCGAGTTAGAGGTGATCTTGAATTCGACTGGAACATCTTTCGGGAAAGCCAGCTCATTAACGGTCGCTATGCCTTGTTCCGGGTAGATAAACAGCCATTTCCAGTCGAGCGACACCACTTCGATCGTCATCGGCTTCTTGTCGGTGACAATCGGCTTGAACGGATCGAGCTCGTGGGTAGTCTTCCAGGTAATGGTGCCAAGGATGGCGATGATAATGATAGGAATGGTCCAGACGACCGCTTCGATCTTGTTGGAGTGCGCCCAGTTCGGGCTGTACTTGGCGTTTTTGTTGGAAGCACGGTACTTCCAAGCAAAGGCGAACGCCATGAAGATAACGGGTATCACCACGATCAACATCAAGGCGATTGCGGTGATAATCAGTGTCCGTTGCTCAACACCAATTGCTCCTTTGGGGTTCATCAATACCATATTGCAGCCGCTGAGCATTACAGTTGCCGCAATTAATGACATCATCCCAATACTTTTATTGTATTTCTTAAGTCTCATCTAACGACCTCAATTACAAAGGCTCTATTGTCGTTTCATGTGTGCGGGCATTTTACGGGAAGGTTGCAGTACTGTAAACCTGCTTAAGGGAGTGTCAGCGCCTTGTTGACACTTTATGTTAAGGGGGTCACAGATGTCACCCAGCGTGACAATTTACCAATGGCAACAACGCGTTGGCGCGCTGAATCGTGCCGGGTCGTTCGTATGTTAAGGAAAACTAAAGGTATGATGAATCCGGGCAGAAAAAACGCTTTTTTGAAATACGCAGGAAAGGTTTATTTAATGTAAAATAATTGTGTATTAAAGGTGAATTTAATTTTATTCCGCGTGGGTCGCTCGGATAAAAAATAATTTCAAGGCCAATTAATATTTTTTTAACCAAATAAACACCTCGCGCCGCGGCTCTTTTGCCGGCCGGCGCGAACGCCGGCCGGTCCCTCATGTCGGCCGGGTGCGGCGCAGCGCCAGGTAGTCCAGCAGGCTGCCCATCAGGATGCCCACCAGGCTGAGCGCGGCGCCGAACTGCAGCAGGCTATCGGCCAGCGACGGCGCCTGCGTCCACGCCAGAGCGTTGGCAATCAGCAACAGCAGCCACAGCCCCAGCAGCGAACATCCCAGCGTCAGCAGGCGCAGCGCCCAACGATAGGCGCCGGCGAAGGCGTTGCGCGGCATAAACTCGCCGGTCCGTTGCGTGTGCTCCAGCGTTTGGCGGCAGATGCCCAGCAGCAGCAGGCCGGGCAGGGCGGCGGCGATGGAGAATAAATAGAACAGCGCCCAGCCGTTGGCTTCGACGAACCAGCCGGCGATTGGCCCGACGTAGACGCGGCCAACTGCGGACAGCGCGGAAAGCAGCGCAAACTGCGTCGCGGAGAAAGAGCGGTTGCACAGCGTCATCAGCAGCGCAACGAACGCCGCGGTGCCCATGCCGCCGCACAGGTTCTCGAGGAAGATGGCGCTGCCCATGGTGATGATGTTTTTGTCGGTCACCGCCAGGATCCAGTAGCCGAAATTGGAAACCGCTTGCAGGATGCCGAACAGCATCAGCGCGCGGAACAGGCTGAGGCGCTGCATCAGCACCCCGCCGAACAGCGCGCCGACGATGGTGGCGAACAGGCCGAGGGTTTTGTTCACCAGCCCCACTTCGCCGGCGTCGAAACCCACGCCGCGGATCAGGAAGGTGGTGCTCAGGCTGCCGGCGAAGGCGTCGCCCATTTTGTACATCACGATCAACAGCAGGATCAGCCAGGCGTTGTTGCGCGCAAAGAAATCGCGCAGCGGCGCGACGACCGCCTGTTCCATGGTGCGCGGCGCCGGGATGCTTTCGTCCGGTTCCGGCGCCATCAGCGTGGCGGCGATGCCGATCAGCATCAGCCCGGCCATCAACCAGTAGGTGGCCTGCCAACCGAAGTAGCGATCCGCCAGCCACAGCGCCAGCCCGCCGGAAACCAGCATCGCCAGCCGGTAGCCGAGCACCGAGATCGCCGCGCCGGCGCCGCGCTCTTCGGCGTTCAGCAGATCGGTTTTATAGGCGTCAAACACAATATCCTGCGAAGCGGAGCAGAACGCCACCAGCACCGCCAGCGCCGCCAGCCACCAGAGGTGTTCCGCCGGCTGCATGAAGCCCATCGCCACGATCGCCGCCACCAGCAGGAGTTGGCTGATCAGCAGCCAGCCGCGACGCCGCCCGAGGAACGGCGGGGTGTAGCGGTCCATAAAGGGCGACCAGAGGAATTTGAACACATAGGCCTGGCCGACCAGCGAGAAGATGCCGATGGTTTTCAGATCGATGTTTTCGACGGTCATCCAGGCTTGCAGCGTGCCGGAGGTCAATGCCAGCGGCAGGCCCGATGCAAAGCCCAGCAGCAGGAGAATGGCGGAATTACGCTGGGTGAAGATGTTCAGATACTGTTTCGACATGAGTTCCCTGTCGGCGCCGCCCGGCGTTCCGGGCGGCACGCGGCGTCCGCGGGTTAACGCGCGTTTTGCTTGATGAAGTCGTTGACGCTGGTGTCCTGCGCCATATCGGCGATCACGTCGCCCAGCACCGAGTTGACCGCATCGGTGATCTTCTCGTTGGTGGCGGTGAAGGCGCCCTGCACGTTATAGGTTGAGCGGTAGTTCTTCACCTGTTTGTTGCCGTTCTTCGCCTGGGCGATGATCGAGATGTCGGCCTTGGTGGTGATGTTGTAGCGCAGGTTGCCTTCAGAGACGTCCGCGTACAGGTTGTTGACCACGATTTGCAGGTCTACCGCGCCGTCGGCGCCGATCATGTAGCCGCGCGCGCCCATTTGCTTCTCCAGCACTTCCTGCAGCAGGAAGCGCAGATCGCGCGATGGCGTCAGGGTAACCAGTTGGCCGTCGCGATTCACTTTGGCCAGCGCCTGATCCTTGCGTTGATCCGCGCCGTTAATGCTGACGGTCACGCCCTGCAGGGTCGGATCCTGCAGCGGCAGGACAATCTTGGGCGTGACGTTCAGGGTATTGCTGCTGGTCGCGCAGCCGGCCAGCATCAGCGCGGCCAGCAAAGGAAGACAAAGTTTTTTTAACATGTTTACTGTCTCATTCTCGATGGATTTAGTCGTAATCAGAGCGGGATAGCCAACAACAAATTGCCGACATCATAGCATCGCCGCTGCCCGGTGGAAGCGCGGAACGCGCCCGAGTGACAAATTTTTACCTGTCGTTGATAAAAACATGCTTTTTTGGCCGGCTCAATCGGATTAACCTCAAGCGGCGGGCGAGGTTGGCCATTGTTTGCCCGCCAAGAAACAGAAATTTATCCCGGCGATGGTCTAAACGGAACAAAACCGGCTAATATTGAACTAGATGGGCACGGTCCTCTGCCGGTGTTGTAAGGAGATCCTATGATTCGCGAGCAAATAGAAGCAAAGTTAAGGGCGGCGTTTGAGCCCGCGTATCTGGAAGTCGTTGATGAAAGCTATCGTCATAACGTTCCGGCGGGCTCAGAAAGCCATTTCAAGGTGGTATTGGTCAGCGATCGCTTTGTCGGCGAACGTTTCCTGACGCGTCACCGTTCGATTTACGGCGTGCTGTCGGACGAATTGGCGGACGGCGTGCATGCGCTGGCGCTGCACACCTATACCCTGAAAGAGTGGGAGGGGCTGCAGGACACGGTGCCGGCTTCGCCACCCTGTCGCGGAGCCGGCACGCTGGCCTGACGGCTAAAATTTGCGGTAATCAGTGGAACTTTGCCCATGATTTGGGGTATTACTACTGACGAATTTTGGAACGGCCTGCGGGCCGTTTCTGTTTTTGACGACGACACGGCCGAGGCGCAATGCGGCCAAACGGCGGTCGGCTTTGAGGCCTTTTGGCGATCAAATCGGCAAAAGTGTGAGTTTTAGCGCGCCTGCGCCGCCTTGCTTTCCTCGACTCGCCACGCATGCGCCGCTATAATGTCGCGTCTTATTTTTCCGGAATGGTTTCGGGACGCTTCTGTCATCAGGGAACTCGGTTCTGTAATGTAGCCGTCCTGGTTCTTGGAACGGAGTTGACCGAGCACTGTGATTTTTTTGAGGTAACAAGATGCAAGTTTCAGTAGAAACCACTCAAGGCCTTGGGCGCCGTCTCTCTATTACTGTACCGGCTGATACTATCAATCAGGCTGTGAAGAAAGAGCTGATCAACGCGGCGAAAAGCGTTCGTATCGACGGCTTCCGCAAAGGCAAAGTGCCGATGAACATCGTTGAACAGCGTTACGGCGCTTCTGTTCGTCAGGACGTGCTGGGCGAAGCGATGCAGCGCAGCTTCGTTGACGCGATCATCAAAGAAAAGATTAATCCGGCCGGCGCGCCAAACTACGTGCCGGGCGAGTACAAAGAGGGTGAAGACTTCACCTTCGCCGTTGAGTTCGAAGTGTATCCGGAAGTTGAGCTGAAAGGCCTGGACAGCATCGAAGTCGAGAAGCCGGTGGTTGAAGTTAACGACGCTGACGTCGACACCATGCTGGACACCCTGCGCAAGCAGCAGGCGAGCTGGAAAGACAGCGACCGCGCAGTGGAAGCTGAAGACCGCGTGACCGTTGACTTCACCGGTTCTATCGACGGCGAAGAGTTCGAAGGCGGCAAAGCCTCTGATTTCGTTCTGGCCATGGGCCAGGGCCGCATGATCCCGGGCTTCGAAGAAGGCCTGGTCGGTCACAAAGCCGGTGAAGAATTCACCATCGACGTCAACTTCCCGGAAGACTACCACGCGGAAAACCTGAAGGGCAAAGCGGCTAAATTCGCTATCGTTCTGAAGAAAGTTGAAGAGCGCGAGCTGCCGGAACTGACCGAAGAATTCATCAAGCGTTTCGGCGTGGCTGATGGTTCCATCGCCGGTCTGCGCGCCGAAGTGCGTAAGAACATGGAGCGCGAGCTGAAAGGCGCGGTGCGCAACCGCATCAAGACTCAGGCGATCGACGGCCTGGTCAGCGCTAACGAAATCGACGTTCCTGCTGCGCTGATCGACGGCGAAGTTGACGTTCTGCGCCGTCAGGCGGCACAGCGTTTCGGCGGCAACGAGAAGCAAGCGCTGGAACTGCCTCGCGAACTGTTCGAAGAGCAGGCCAAGCGTCGCGTGGTGGTCGGTCTGCTGCTGGGCGAAGTGATCAGCACCAACGATCTGAAAGCTGACGAAGACCGCGTGAAAACGCTGATCGAAGAAATGGCTTCCGCCTACGAAGATCCGAGCGAAGTCGTTGAGTTCTACAGCAAAAACAAAGAGCTGATGAACAACATGCGCAACGTCGCTCTGGAAGAACAAGCGGTTGAAGCCCTGCTGGCGAAAGCGAAAGTGACTGAGAAAGCCACTACCTTCAGCGAGCTGATGAACCAGACTCAACAGGCGTAATGTCTGCGTGCGGGGGCGCACTCCGTTGCGCCCGCGGGTTCGGCCTTCGAACCCCTGCATGATAAAAAAGCCCGTAACCTTCGGTTGCGGGCTTTTCTTTTTGCCACGTTGCTGATTAATCTCAGGTTAAGCGTAGCAATATGCACTATATTTACCCTGTTGCATCGGGAAGGGGCTGGCATGATAGGGTCAGCCGAACGGGATGTGCGCGGGCGCGTGGAGAAAATCGCCGCCTGGGCTTGAAATTCCGCCGTCGTTCCCCAATCTGTAAAAAAGAATCTAGGGGCTGTTTGCCAGAGTGCGCGGGATGAAATAACCGTCGGGTACGTGTGGCGCGGGTCGAATGCTTGAGCATAGTCATCATGACCGTTCTCAAGTAGAATCGGTGTATTAGGGTGTAACCCTGGCCGCCAAGGCAATTTCTATTAGGAGACGGTAATGTCATACAGTGGCGAACGAGATCAATTTGCACCTAACATGGCCCTGGTGCCGATGGTGGTAGAGCAGACTTCACGCGGGGAGCGTTCTTACGACATCTATTCCCGCCTGCTGAAAGAGCGCATCATTTTCCTGACCGGTCAGGTTGAAGACCACATGGCCAACCTGATTGTGGCGCAAATGCTGTTCCTCGAAGCGGAAAGCCCGGAAAAAGACATTTTCCTCTATATCAACTCGCCGGGTGGCGTGATCACCGCAGGCATGTCAATCTATGACACCATGAAGTTCATCAAGCCGGACGTCAGCACCATCTGTATGGGCCAGGCGTGCTCGATGGGCTCCTTCCTGCTGACCGCCGGCGCCAAGGGCAAGCGTTTCTGCCTGCCGAACTCGCGGGTGATGATTCACCAGCCGCTGGGCGGCTATCAGGGGCAGGCGACGGACATCGAAATCCATGCGCGTGAAATCCTGAAGGTGAAGGCGCGGATGAACGAGCTGATGGCGGAACATACCGGCCAGTCGCTGGAGCAGATCGAACGCGACACCGAGCGCGATCGCTTTATGACCGCGGAAGAAGCCGTGGAATACGGTCTGGTTGACGGCATTCTGACACACCGCAGCTAGAACCACGCGGCGCCGATAGACTATAGTAATCAGAGTGGGCGCGGCTCGCTCTGTTGAGGATTATCGGCGTTCCCGATATGAGTTTGGGCGCACTGCCGCCGTGATTTTCCTGCGGGACAAAGACTAAAGAAGAGGTTTACTGATGACAGATAAGCGCAAAGACGGTTCAGGAAAGCTGCTGTACTGCTCTTTCTGCGGCAAAAGCCAGCATGAAGTGCGTAAGCTGATTGCCGGTCCGTCAGTGTATATCTGCGATGAATGTGTTGACCTGTGTAACGACATTATTCGCGAAGAGATTAAAGAAGTTGCCCCGCATCGTGAGCGCAGTGCGCTGCCGACGCCGCACGAAATCCGCCATCACCTGGATGACTACGTCATTGGCCAGGAGCAGGCGAAGAAAGTGCTGGCGGTTGCGGTGTACAACCACTACAAACGTCTGCGCAACGGCGACACCAGCAACGGTATCGAGTTGGGCAAGAGCAACATTCTGCTGATTGGCCCGACCGGCAGCGGTAAAACCCTGCTGGCGGAAACGCTGGCGCGTTTCCTGGATGTGCCGTTCACCATGGCCGACGCCACCACGCTGACCGAAGCCGGTTATGTGGGTGAGGACGTGGAGAATATTATCCAGAAGCTGTTGCAGAAGTGTGACTACGACGTGCAGAAAGCGCAGCGCGGCATCGTCTATATCGATGAAATCGACAAGATTTCTCGTAAGTCGGACAACCCGTCAATCACCCGCGACGTGTCGGGCGAGGGCGTGCAGCAGGCGCTGTTGAAGCTGATCGAAGGCACCATCGCCGCGGTGCCGCCGCAGGGTGGGCGCAAGCATCCGCAGCAGGAATTCCTGCAGGTCGACACCTCGAAGATCCTGTTCATCTGCGGCGGCGCCTTCGCCGGCCTGGATAAGGTGATCGGTCAGCGCGTCAATACCGGTTCCGGCATTGGCTTCGGCGCGACCGTCAAGGGCGAATCCGAGAAGGCGACCGAAGGCGAGCTGCTGCTGCAGGCCGAACCGGAAGATCTGATCAAGTTCGGTTTGATCCCTGAGTTCATCGGCCGTCTGCCGGTGGTGGCGACGCTGAGCGAACTGAGCGAAGACGCGCTGATCCAGATCCTGAAAGAGCCGAAAAACGCCCTGACCAAGCAGTATCAGGCGTTGTTCAACCTGGAAGGCGTCGAGCTGGAGTTCCGTGACGAAGCGCTGAACGCCATCGCCAAAAAGGCCATGGCGCGCAAAACCGGCGCCCGCGGCCTGCGTTCCATCGTGGAAGGCGCGCTGCTCGACACCATGTACGATCTGCCGTCGATGGACAGCGTAGACAAAGTGGTGATCGACGAGTCGGTGATCGCCGGCCAGTCTAAGCCGCTGCTGATTTACGGCAAGCCGGAAGCGCAGGCTTCAGGCGAATAATTCGCCAGTCAAACCAGAACGTTAATAGCAAAATGGGGGATTTTATCCCCCATTTCTTTTTCCTGCATTCTTGCCGTTGAATGTAAGAGATTCATCCCCATATACTCATTAACCAGATTTTGTGAAACGTTTGATGCTTGCGTCTCATGAGATTCCCCCTCAACCTGGCGGAAATTAAACTAAGAGAGAGCTCTATGAACCCTGAGCGTTCCGAACGCATTGAAATCCCCGTCTTGCCGTTGCGCGACGTGGTGGTTTATCCGCACATGGTGATCCCGTTATTTGTTGGCCGGGAAAAATCGATTCGGTGCCTCGAAGCAGCAATGGATCATGATAAAAAGATCATGCTGGTGGCACAGAAAGAGGCCTCAACGGATGAACCTGGCATTAACGATTTATTCTCCGTCGGCACCGTAGCGTCGATCCTGCAGATGCTGAAGCTGCCGGACGGCACGGTAAAAGTGCTGGTGGAGGGCCTGCAGCGCGCACGCATCACCACGCTTTCCGACAGCGGCGAGCATTTTGCCGCCCAGGCGGAATACCTCGAGTCGCCGGCGATCGACGAGCGCGAGCAAGAAGTGCTGGTGCGCACCGCGATCAACCAGTTTGAAGGCTACATCAAGCTGAACAAAAAGATCCCGCCGGAGGTGCTGACTTCGCTGAACAGCATCGACGACGCCGCGCGCCTAGCGGACACCATCGCCGCGCATATGCCGCTGAAGCTCAGCGACAAGCAGTCGGTGCTGGAGATGTTCGACATTACCGAGCGTCTGGAGTACCTGATGGCGATGATGGAGTCGGAGATCGACCTGCTGCAGGTCGAGAAACGCATCCGCAACCGCGTCAAGAAACAGATGGAAAAAAGCCAGCGCGAGTACTATCTGAACGAGCAGATGAAGGCGATTCAGAAAGAGCTGGGCGAGATGGACGACGCGCCGGACGAACACGAAGCGCTGAAGCGCAAGATCGAAGCGGCGAAAATGCCGAAAGACGCGCGCGAAAAAACCGAAGCGGAACTGCAAAAGCTGAAAATGATGTCGCCGATGTCTGCGGAAGCGACCGTGGTGCGCGGCTATATCGACTGGATGCTGCAGGTGCCGTGGAATGCGCGCAGCAAGGTGAAAAAAGACCTGGTCAAGGCGCAGGAAGTGCTCGATATCGATCACTACGGCCTGGAGCGCGTCAAGGATCGCATCCTCGAGTACCTCGCGGTGCAGAGCCGCGTCAGCAAAATCAAGGGGCCGATCCTGTGCCTGGTGGGGCCGCCGGGGGTGGGTAAAACCTCGCTGGGCCAGTCGATCGCCAAGGCGACCGGCCGCCAGTACGTGCGCATGGCGCTGGGCGGCGTGCGGGACGAAGCGGAAATCCGCGGCCACCGGCGCACCTACATCGGCTCCATGCCGGGCAAGCTGATCCAGAAAATGGCCAAGGTCGGGGTGAAAAACCCGCTGTTCCTGCTGGACGAGATCGACAAGATGTCTTCCGACATGCGCGGCGATCCGGCTTCGGCGCTGCTTGAGGTGCTGGATCCTGAACAGAACGTGGCGTTTAACGATCACTACCTGGAAGTGGATTACGATCTGTCCGACGTGATGTTCGTGGCCACCTCGAACTCGATGAACATTCCTGCGCCGCTGCTGGACCGTATGGAAGTGATCCGCCTGTCGGGCTACACCGAGGACGAGAAGCTCAACATCGCCAAGCAGCACCTGCTGCCGAAGCAGCTTGAGCGCAACGCGCTGAAGAAAGGCGAACTGACGGTAGACGACAGCGCCATCGTCGGCATTATCCGCTTCTACACCCGCGAAGCCGGGGTGCGTAGCCTGGAGCGCGAAATCTCCAAGCTGTGCCGCAAAGCGGTGAAAGCGCTGCTGATGGACAAGAAGATCAAGCACATCGAGATCAACGGCGACAACCTGAAAGACTACCTGGGCGTGCAGCGCGTCGACTACGGCCGTGCGGATACCGAAAACCGCGTGGGCGAAGTGACCGGTCTGGCGTGGACGGAAGTGGGCGGCGACCTGCTGACCATCGAAACCGCCTGCGTACCGGGCAAGGGCAAGCTGACCTACACCGGTTCCCTGGGTGAGGTGATGCAGGAGTCGATTCAGGCTGCGTTGACCGTGGTGCGGGCGCGGGCGGAAAAACTGGGCATCAACGCCGATTTCTATGAAAAGCGCGATATCCACGTTCACGTGCCGGAAGGGGCGACGCCGAAAGACGGGCCGAGCGCCGGTATTGCGATGTGCACCGCGCTGGTTTCCTGCCTGACCGGCAACCCGGTGCGCGCCGATGTGGCGATGACCGGCGAGATCACGCTGCGCGGTCAGGTGTTGCCGATCGGCGGCCTGAAAGAGAAGCTGTTGGCGGCGCATCGCGGCGGCATCAAAACCGTGCTGATCCCGTACGAGAACAAGCGCGATCTGGAAGAAATTCCGGACAATGTTATCGCCGATCTGGAGATTCATCCGGTGCAGCGAATCGATGAAGTTTTGAACATTGCGTTGCAAAACCCGGCCTTCGGCGCACTGCCGGTCGCGGTAAAATAGTGACGAATCGCAAAAACCATTGATAAAACTTATGCTGGCAAGCCATTTCGGACTTGCCAGCATTTTTTTGTACCGCTAAGTTAGTAAGCTGTCGGCCTGTGTTTTGCCTCCCAGACGGTGGCTTGCCAAGGTCCGATGGGATTGATATAACAGCTGCGCTGTCGCAACCGTAGGGATTTTTCGGTGCGACGATTGAATTCTAGAGGGGATGATAGAGTGAATAAGTCACAACTGATCGACAAGATTGCCGCAGGTGCTGATATTTCCAAAGCGGCAGCTGGACGCGCTTTAGATGCAGTAATTGCTTCTGTTACCGACTCCTTGAAGGCAGGGGATGACGTGGCCCTGGTTGGTTTCGGCTCCTTCACCGTTCGTGAGCGTTCGGCCCGTACCGGCCGTAACCCGCAAACCGGTAAAGAGATCAAAATCGCGGCAGCCAAAGTTCCGGCCTTCCGTGCAGGGAAAGCGCTGAAAGACGCAGTAAACTGATAGTTTGCGTCTAACCGTTTAGCGAGACAGGGTTTTGTAATAAACAATCACCTGACGCAACGGTGCTGGTAAGGTAAGATACAAGGCGCATCGGATTGATGCGCTTTTTTTATTTTTGTCGCAGGGAACGCGCCTGCACAAGGGTTTTTAATCCACATCACAGCGGAGTGTTGTCACACTATGATGGACAATTTACGCGCGGCTGCTAATCACGTCGTGCTCAAAATCATCCTGGGCCTGATCATTTTGTCATTTCTTTTGACTGGGGTGGTCAGCTATCAGGGGAGTTCCGGCGATTATGCTGCGAAAGTAAATGGCCAGACGATCGAACGCGCTCAGCTGGAACAGGCTTTCCAAAGCGAACGCAGCCGCATGCAGCAGCAGCTGGGTGACCAGTTCTCCGCGCTGGCGGGCAACGAAGGCTACATGCAGCAGATGCGCCGCCAGGTGCTGTCACAGTTGATCGACAACATGCTGCTGGACCAATACGCCAAGAAATTAGGTCTGAGCGTCAGCGACGATCAGATCAAGGAGGCCATCCGCAAGGCGCCTTACTTCCAGACCAACGGCCAGTTCGATAACGCCAAATACCTCGACCTGATCGGCCGCATGGGCTACACCGCGGATAACTTCGCGCAGTCAATGCGCCAGCAGCTGGTCAATCAGCAGGTGATCCAGGCCTTCGGCGAGTCGGGCTTCGTGCTGCCGGCCGAGTCCCAATCCATGGCGGCGCTGGTGTTGCAGGAGCGCGACGTGCGCCTGGCTACGCTCGATCTGAAAGCGCTGCAGGCCAAGCAGAGCGCCGGCGACGACGAACTGAAAGCTTATTACGACCAGAACAAGAACAGCTTTATCGCGCCTGAGCAGGTCAAGGTCAGCTATATCCCGATGGACGCCGCGTCCATGCAGGACAAGGTAAAGATTACCGACGCCGACGTCAGCGCCTACTACGATCAGCACAAGAGCAGCTATGGCCAGCCGGAGCGCAAGAACTACAGCGTGATCCAGCTGAAAACCGAGGCGGAAGCCAATGCGGTGCTGGATGAGCTGAAAAAGGGCGGCGATTTCGCCACCCTGGCGAAGGATAAATCCACCGACATCATCTCGCGCCGCACCGGCGGCGAGCTGGGCTGGCTGGAGCCGGAAACCACCGCCGACGAGCTGAAGCAGGCTGACCTGACCGAGAAAGGCCAGCTGTCCGGCGTGGTGAAATCCTCCGTCGGCTACCTGATCGTGCGCCTGAACGACATCGAGCCTGAGAAAGTGAAGCCGCTGAGCGAAGTGCATGACGCCATCGCCAAGCAGGTTCAGCAGGAGAAAGCGGTAGACGCCTATTACGCGCTGCAGCAGAAGGTGAGCGAAGCGGCGACCAGCGATAACGAATCCCTGGCCTCGGCCGAGGAAGCGGCCGGCGTGAAGGCGGCGCAAACCGACTGGTTCACCCGCGACAACATCCCCGCCGCGCTGAACTTCAAGCCGGTGGTGCAGTCGATCTTCGACGGCTCGCTGATCGGCGAGAACGGCGCGCCGGGCAGCAACTCCGACGTGATTACCGTCGACGGCGACCGCGCCTTCGTGGTGCGCGTGACCGGTCACAAGCCGGAAGGCATCGAACCTTTCGACCAGGTCAAGGATCGCGTGGCGGAGCTGGTGAAGCGCAACAAAGCGGTTCAGGAAGCGAAGCTGCAGGGCGAGAAGCTGCTGGTTGAGCTGAAGCAGGGCAAAGGCGACGAAGCGATGAAAGCCGCCGGCCTGAGCTTCGGCAGCGTGCAGAAAATGGCGCGCGCGCCGGAAGACAGCCAGCTGGTGGAGAGCGTGTTCGCGCTGCCGCACCCGCAGGAAGGCAAACCGGTTTACGGCATGTCGCAGGACCGTCAGGACAACGTGGTGCTGATCGCGCTCGACGCGGTTAAGCCCGGCAGCCTGCCGGCGGAAGAAATGAAAACCTTCGTGGGCAAGATGGAAGAAGGCGCCACCGGCGTTTCCTTCGACTCGCTGCTGGCGAGCCTGCGTAAGGACGCCAAGATCAAGATGGGCGCCGCCGAGCAGCAACAGCCTCAGTAACCGCCGCATTTCTCTGCAACGCAATGCAATAATCAAAGGCCGCTTTCGCGGCCTTTTCCATATCTGAAATCCGTCGATTGCTGAATATCCGCCGCCGCGGCAAGGTGAGCTTGCTGTCAAACACAAGGAGGATACAGCATGCAACATACAGAGAAAAAAGCGCGTTATGGTTATGGTCACTGTGCAAGGGCGGCGCTCGCGGCCTGTCTGCTGTGCCTGACGGGGCCGCTGATGGCGGCGGAGAAACCCGCCGCGCCGCCGCCGATCCTGTCGACGTCGCCAGCGGCCGCCGGGCCGGGAGCGTCTGCCGCGGATGAGGTGACGGTGAGCATCAACCAGGCGGACGCCGAACAGTTGGCCAGCATGCTCAAGGGCGTTGGGTTGAAAAAAGCGGAGGGCATCGTGCGCTACCGCGAACAGAACGGGCCTTTCACCCAGATTGAGCAGCTGCAGGAGGTGCCGGGCATCGGGCCGGCGCTGTTTGAAAAAAACCAGGCGCGCTTGAAAATGTGATCCCGATCGCGGCTGCGTGGCAAAGTGCCTTTGCAGCCGTTTTTCCTCTGCTACATTTTACAGGTCTTACCAGTTTGGCGCGTTGACCAAACGGGCGAGGGGGCCGCAGCCGGCCCCTTCTTTCTGTAATCACCAGGCAGGAGTCGTCGCTTCTTATGCAAACCTTTATCAAAGTCCGCGGTTACCACATGGATGTCTACCAGCACGTCAACAACGCCCGCTATCTGGAGTTTCTGGAAGAGGCGCGTTGGGAGTGGCTGGAACATGAAGAAGGCTTTCGCTGGATGACGGAAAACAACATCGCCTTCATCGTGGTGAACATCAACATCAACTACCGTAGCCCGGCGGTATTGGGGGACAAGCTGCGCATCGACAGCCAGATGGTGCAGCTAAACGGCAAAAGCGGCGTGCTGAGCCAGAAGGTGACGCAGGATCCGGCGGGGACGCCGGTGGCGGACGCGATGCTGACCTTCGTGTGCGTCGATCTGAAAACCCAGCGGGCGTTGCCGATTGAGGGGCAGCTGCGCGAACACCTGCAGGCGCTGCTGCCGCCGGAAGCGGAACGGTGAAACAGGGACGGCGGCGGTTGCCGCCGTTATGCACTCAGGCCAGAGCGGCTTTCCGCTTCAGGCTGGCCATCACTTCCGCCCGGTTGCCTTGGTACTGCTGCAGACCGTTGGCGCGCAGGTTACAGGCGGCGCATTCTCCGCAGCCGTCGCCCTTGATGCCGTTGTAGCAGGTCAGGGTATCCTGGCGAACCCGCTCCAGCTGGTGGTAGTAGTCCGCCAGCGCCCAGGTCTCGGCCTTGTTCAGCCACATCAGCGGCGTTTCGAAACGAATATCCCTGGCGATGCCCAGCACCACCGCCTGATTCAACGCTTTGACGAACTCGTCGCGGCAGTCCGGGTAGCCGGAGAAGTCGGTTTCACAGACGCCGGTGATCACCGCTTCCGCCTCGACCTGATAGGCGTAGATCGCCGCCAGCGTCAGGAACAGGATGTTGCGGCCCGGCACGAAGGTGCTCGGCAGCGCGTTTTTCTGATTAGGGTCGTAGGCCGGAACCGGGATGTTGTCACGGGTCAGGCTGCTGACGGCCAGCTCATTGAGCAGCGTGACGTCCAGCACCTTGTGCGCTTTGGCGCCGAGGGCCGCCGACAGCGCCTGAGCCACCTCAATCTCGGCGCGATGGCGCTGGCCGTAATCGAATGTGACGCAGTGAACTTCGTCATACTGTTGCAATGCCTGGATCAGGCAGGTGGTGGAATCTTGTCCACCGCTGAAAACGACAACCGCGCGCTTCATAAAATCACCTTATGGGCTTTGGCCTTTCCCGAGACACATTCGGGCGGCAGGATAAAAATGCGTTGCGGCAGCAATGGTAGCAGAAATGGCTGTTCGCCGCAGGATCGGGCATGCTCGGTTTACTGAAATAGCGCGCTAATTCTCCACCGGCGGCGGCAGCCAGGCCTGGCAAAAATCGAACCAGCCGTGGGCGGTCAAGGTAACGCCATGGATGCGCGGCGGCGCGCTGATCTGGTACTGGTAGTGAAACAGCGGCGTGATGATGGCGGAGGCCATCAGCCGCTGATAATAATCTTTCAGCTGCGCAAAGCGCGATTGCTGCGCCTGAAGCTGCTGGATCCGCTGCAGGGTATCCTGCTGCAGCCGCCAGCGCGGCTCGGGCAGAATGCCGCGCCACAGGGTATCCTGCCGCAGCCAGCTTTCCAGCGTGGCTTCCGGCGCTTCGCCGATCAGGTTATCCGCCAGCAGCAGGTCCGCCTGGGCGATCTGTTCCGCGCTTTGCCAGCGCTTACCCGAATAGTAGCGTACGTCCAGTTCGCAGCCGTGCTGCGCCAACAGCCGTTGCAGGGCGAGGGTGACCGTTTCCAGCTCGACCGGCGGGCGGTACAGCAGCGTCAGCCTGGCGGGCAAGGTGACGTCTTCATCAATCCGCTGGCGCGGGATATGCCAGCCGGGCAACATTTCGCGGCTGGGGGTAATCACGCTGTTGGGGATCGGCAGGTTGCTCAGCAGATCGGACTGCTGGATCAGCATCAGCAATTTTTGTCCCTGGGCTTCGCTGAGCACGCCGTGCCTGAGGTTGATCGCCAAATAACACCAGCCCAGGCTCATGCTGCGCTGCACCGGCCTGGCCTGCGCCAGATCGTCCTGCTGGCCGATGGTGATGCGCACCGGGTGCTGGCAGCTGGTGTAAGCGTCGTCGGCCGGCAGGTCGGGGGTGATCCAGTATTCGATATTTTCCAGATAAGGGTGCTGAAGGTGGTAGAAGGCGTGCTGCTCCAGCCGCACCAGGTGCGGTTCGTTCAGCGCCAGCTTGAACGGCCCGGCGCCGACGGCCGGCAGCTCGGGATGGGTCATCAGGCAGGGCAGCTCGGCCAACCGATGCGCCAGCCAGTAATCCGGCAGCTGCAGGTCGAACTGAATGCACAGCGGGTGCGGCAGGCTGACGGCGGCCAGGTTGCTCAGGCTGGGCTGGCTGCGCGGATGGCGCCGCAGTTTCTCCAGCGTTTGCAGTAGCTGCTGGCCGGTTAACGGCTCGCCGTTATGCCAACGCAGCTGGCTGCGCAGGAAGAACTGCCAGCGCCGGCCGTTATTGCCGATTTGCCAGTGGTGGGCCAGGTCCGGCTGCGGCTCGGGGTTGCCGGTGGTCAGGCGCGTCAGCCCGGCGTGCAGGGTGGAAACCAGATGCTGTTCCGCGCGGCCGGTCAGCGTCAGCGGATCGAGGGTTTCCAACGTGCGGTAGTAGGGGATGCGCAGCGTCGGGCTGCCGGCCTGCCACTGGCCGCCGAGGTGCGGGCTGAGCAGATCCTGCAGATGCTGCGGATCCAGCTGCGCCATCTCCAGCGCGCCCTGATGATTGCCCTGCAGCAGCAGTTGCTGCAGCAGCAGCGCCCGCAGTTCGTCCGGCGTTTTCAGGCAGTGCAGGCGCGCGCGTTTGCCGCGGCCCGGCTGCGATTGCCAGCTCAGCCAGCCCTGATCCTGCAGCTGCTGCACCAGCGTGCGGGCATGGCGCTCGCTGCAATAAAACAGCGCGGCCAGCTCGCCGATGGTAATGGCCGCCGGTGCGCTGCCGAGCTGTTGATACAGGCGTTGATATTGGCTGAGACGATGAACCAGGCGCATGAAGTTAAATCCGGAACAGTTTTTTCAAATTGTTCACTATTACTTCCGTAAATGCCATCTCATACTGCAGTGATTGTAATCGTCTTCACATTCAAGAGGTCTCTATGTATCGCCTGGCAGCTTTTGACATGGACGGCACGTTGCTGATGCCGGATCACCGGGTTGGCCCGGAAACGCTGGCGGTGCTGAACCAGCTGGTGGAGCGAGAGATGGCGGTGACCTTCGCCACCGGCCGGCATTATCTCGATGCCCAGCCGATCATGGCGCAGCTTGGCCTGCGGGGTTATCTGATCACCGGCAACGGCACGCGGGTGTATGACAATCAGGGGCGGCGGCTGCACGCCACCGACCTGCCGGCAGAGGTCGCCGAGCAGGTGCTGAATACCCGCTGGCGCACCGACGCCAGCATGCACGTGTTTCGCGACGAAGGCTGGATGACCGAAGTTGCGGTGCCGGAGGAAATGCTGCGGGCCCACCATCTGAGCGGGTTCCGTTACCAACTGACCGAACTGCGTGGTCTGCCGGCGTTCGGCAACAGCAAGGTCTGTTTTGTGGCGCCGCACGAGACGCTGCTGGAGCTGCAGTTGCAGCTGCAGGCGCAGCTTGGCGACGCCGCGGACCTGTGCTTCTCCGCCTATGAGTGCCTGGAGGTGCTGCCGCTCGGCTGCAACAAGGGCACGGCCTTGGACAGGCTGAGCCGACATCTGGGGTTAACGCTGGCCGACTGCATGGCGTTTGGCGATGCGATGAATGATAAAGAGATGTTGGCGGCGGTCGGGCACGGCGTGGTGATGGGCAACGCCCTGCCGCAGCTGAAATCCTTGCTGCCGCAGCTGCCGGTTATCGGCCACTGCCAACAGCAGGCGGTGGCCCACTATTTACAACATTGGCTGCGTTCACCTTGCCTCACCTATTCCCCCGAATTATGAGGTTTATTACAGCCGGCCGGGTATCGCTACCCGGCTTTTTTTATAAATCGGCCAGCTGCGCCAGGTACGGCTGCAGGTCGCCGATATTCTCGCTGACCCAGGCTTCGTTGTAATAGGTGTCCAGATAGCGTTCGCCGCTGTCGCACAACAGGGTGACTATCGATCCCTGTTCGCCATTTTCCCGCATCTGTTTCGCCAGCTGCAGCGCGCCCCAGACATTGGTGCCGGTGGAAGCGCCGACCTTGCGCCCCAACACGCTTTCCAGCCAGTGGATGGTGGCGACGCTGGCGGCGTCCGGCACCCGCAGCATGCTGTCGACCACCGAAGGGATAAACGACGGCTCGGCGCGCGGGCGGCCGATGCCTTCGATACGGCTGCCGCAGCTGCCGATCAGGGTGCGATCGCCGTGATGGAAGCAGTCGTAGAACACCGAGTTTTCCGGATCGACCACCGTCAGTTGAGTGTCATGCCCCTGATAGCGGATATAGCGCCCCAGGGTGGCGGAAGTGCCGCCGGTGCCGGCGCTCATCACGATGTGTTTCGGCACCGGGAAAGGTTCGCGCGCCATCTGGCGGAAAATGCTGTCGGCGATGTTGTTGTTGCCGCGCCAGTCGGTTGCGCGCTCGGCGTAGGTGAACTGATCCATATAGTGGCCGTTCAGCTCCTTCGCCAGCTGTTCCGAAGCGGCGTAAATCTGCGCCGCATGGTCGACGAAGTGGCAGCGGCCGCCGTAAAAGGCGATCTGTTCCACCTTGCGGCGCGCGGTGCAGGACGGCATCACGGCGATGAACGGCAGGCCGATCAGCCGGGCGAAGTAGGCTTCAGACACCGCGGTGCTGCCGGAAGAGGCTTCGATGATCGTCGTGTTCTCGGTGATCCAGCCGTTGCACAGGCCATAGAGAAACAGCGAGCGCGCCAGGCGGTGTTTCAGGCTGCCGGTCGGATGGGTGCTTTCATCCTTCAGGTACAGGCAAATGCCGGGAAAGGCCGGCAGGTTCAGGCGAATCAGGTGGGTGTCGGCGGAGCGCTGAAAATCCGCTTCTATTTCACCGATAGCATATTTTACCCAAGAGTTTATCATCGTTTGGCCTCAAAATAGGGGGCTGGTTTATGGCGTAGCATAGCCTGTCAGCGGGAAAAAAGGATTGCCATTTTTCCTGTTTAATCGCCTAATGGGAGAAAAATTTTCTCCGGGTTGGCGTTATGTTAGATAAAACAGACCGTAAACTGCTGTGCATGCTGCAGCAGGACTGCACCCAGTCGCTGCAGGCGCTGGCCGATGCGGTCAATTTGACCTCCACGCCGTGCTGGAAACGGCTGAAGCGGCTGGAGGACGAAGGCTATATCCGCGGCAGGGTGGCGCTGCTGGACAACGAAAAGCTGGGCCTGGGGCTGACGGCGTTTGTGTTGATCAAAACTCAGCAGCACAGCAGCGAGTGGTATCAGGCGTTCGTTCAACTGACCGCCCAGATGCCCGAGGTGCTGGCGTTCTACCGCATGGCGGGGGAATACGATTACCTGATGCAGGTCGAGGTGGCGGACATGAAGAGCTACGACAGCTTTTACAAGCGGCTGGTCAACGGCGTGCCGGGCCTGATCGACGTCACCTCCAGCTTCGCCATGGAAAAAATCAAATACACTACCGCGCTGCCGGTGCCAGAGTGAAAAGTTCACCGAATTGGCGATGCAACGGTGGTATCCTGCTCCGTTGAGACAGAACAAGAGATAATTCCCATAAAATCCTGGAAACAAACTGCGTGAGATTATTTGCTCAAATCGGCTGGTATTTCCGCCGGGAGTGGCGCCGCTACCTGGGGGCGGTGGTGCTGCTGATCGTCATCGCCATTCTGCAGCTGCTGCCGCCCAAGCTGGTGGGCATCATCGTGGACGGCGTTACTGAAAAACAGATGACCACCGGCGTGCTGATGGCATGGCTGGGGCTGATGATCGCCACCGCGATCGTCGTATACCTGCTGCGCTACGTGTGGCGGGTACTGCTGTTTGGCGCGTCTTACCAGCTGGCGGTCGAGCTGCGCGAGAACTTTTACCGCCAGCTCAGCCGGCAGAACCCGGCTTTCTACCTGCGCCACCGCACCGGCGATTTGATGGCGCGCGCCACCAACGACGTGGATCGGGTGGTGTTCGCCGCCGGCGAGGGGGTGCTGACGCTGGTGGATTCGCTGGTGATGGGGCTGGTGGTGCTGGTGGTGATGAGCACCCAAATCAGCTGGCAGCTGACGCTGCTGTCGCTGATCCCGATGCCGCTGATGGCGATCGCCATCAAATATTACGGCGACCAGCTGCACCAGCGCTTTAAATCGGCGCAGGCGGCGTTTTCCAGCCTGAACGATCAGGCGCAGGAGAGCATGACCAGCATCCGCATGATCAAGGCCTTCGGGCTGGAGGATCATCAGTCCAATCAGTTCGCCGAGGTGGCGGCGCAGACCGGCGCCAAAAACATGCACGTGGCGCGGGTGGATGCGCGCTTCGATCCGACCATTTATATCGCCATCGGCGCCTCCAACCTGCTGGCCATCGGCGGCGGCAGCTGGATGGTGGTCAACGGCTCTCTGACGCTGGGGCAGTTGACCAGCTTCGTGATGTATCTCGGCCTGATGATCTGGCCGATGCTGGCGCTGGCCTGGATGTTCAACATCGTCGAGCGCGGCAGCGCCGCATACAGCCGCATTCGCAGCCTGCTCGAAGAGGCGCCGGCGGTGCAGGACGGCCAGCAGGCGCTGCCGGCCGGGCGCGGCGTGCTGGCGGCGGAGATCCGGGCGTTTCATTATCCGGAGAATTCGCATCCGGCGCTGCATGACGTGGCGTTCAAGCTGGCGCCGGGGCAGATGCTGGGGCTGTGCGGCCCGACCGGCGCCGGCAAATCGACGCTGTTGTCTCTTATCCAGCGCCAGTTCGACGTGGACGAAGGGCAAATCAGTTATCACGGCCTGCCGCTGACCCAGGTGAAGCTCGACGACTGGCGTTCGCGGCTGTCGGTGGTCAGCCAGACGCCGTTCCTGTTCTCCGACAGCGTGGCGAACAATATCGCGCTGGGCAACCCGGGCGCGACGCAGGAGCAGATCGAGCAGGCGGCGCGGCTGGCCAGCGTGCATGAGGATATTCTGCGGCTGCCGCAGGGCTATGAAACCGAAGTGGGCGAACGCGGCGTGATGCTGTCCGGCGGGCAGAAACAGCGCATTTCCATCGCCCGCGCGCTGCTGCTGGACGCGGAGATCCTGATCCTCGACGACGCGCTGTCGGCGGTGGACGGCCGCACCGAGCACCAGATCCTGCATAACCTGCGCAGCTGGGGGCAGAATCGCACGGTGATTATCAGCGCGCACCGGCTGTCGGCGTTGACCGAGGCCAGCGAAATACTGGTGATGCAGCACGGCGGCGTGGCCCAGCGCGGCGAGCATGCGGCGCTGGCGGCGCAGCCGGGCTGGTATCGCGACATGTATCGCTACCAGCAGCTGGAAGCGGCGCTGGATGAAGCGCCGGAAGCGGGTGAGGAGGCGTTAGTCAATGAATAAAGTGCAAAAGCTGTGGCCGACGCTGAAACGGCTGCTGGCTTACGGCTCGCCGTACCGCAAACCGCTCGGCATCGCGGTTTTGATGCTGTGGGTGGCGGCGGCGGCGGAGGTCGCCGGCCCGATCCTGGTCAGCTATTTTATCGACAACTACGTCGCCAAAGGGCAACTGCCGCTGATGATCGTCGGCGGCCTGGCGGCGGCCTACGTGCTGCTGGAGCTGCTGGCGGCGGCGCTGCACTATTTTCAGGCGCTGCTGTTCAATCAGGCGGCGGTGGGGGTGGTACAGCGTTTGCGCACCGACGTGATGGACGCCGCGCTGCGTCAGCCGCTCAGCGCCTTCGACACCCAGCCGGTCGGCCAGCTGATCTCGCGGGTGACCAACGACACCGAGGTGATCAAGGACCTGTACGTGATGGTGGTCTCCACGGTGCTGAAGAGCGCCGCGCTGATCGGCGCCATGCTGGTGGCGATGTTCAGCCTGGACTGGCGCATGGCGCTGGTGGCTATCTGCATCTTCCCGGCGGTGTTTGTGGTGATGGGCATCTATCAGTACTACAGCACGCCGATCGTGCGTCGGGTGCGCAGCTACCTGGCGGACATCAACGACGGCTTCAACGAAGTGATCAACGGCATGGGCGTGATCCAGCAGTTCCGCCAGCAGATCCGCTTCGGCGAACGCATGAGCGCCGCCAGCCGTTCGCATTACACCGCGCGCATGCAGACCCTGCGCCTCGACGGTTTCCTGCTGCGGCCGCTGCTCAGCCTGTTTTCGGCGCTGGTGTTGTGCGGCCTGCTGATGCTGTTCGGCTTCAGCGGCGAAGGGGTGATCGGCGTCGGCGTGCTGTATGCCTTTATCAACTATCTGGGCCGTCTGAACGAACCGCTGATCGAACTGACCTCGCAACAATCGATCCTGCAGCAGGCGGTGGTGGCCGGTGAGCGCATCTTCGAGCTGATGGATCGCAGCCAGCAAAGCTATGGCGCCGACGATCGTCCGTTGGCCAGCGGCCGCATCGACATCGAAAACCTGAGCTTCGCCTATCGGGCGGACAAAAAGGTGCTGCAGCATATTTCGCTGTCGGTGCCTTCGCGCGGCTTTGTGGCGCTGGTCGGCCATACCGGCAGCGGCAAGAGCACGCTGGCCAATTTGCTGATGGGCTATTACCCGGTCAGCGAGGGTGAGGTGCGCCTCGACGGTCGCCCGCTGTCCGGCCTGTCGCACCGCACGCTGCGCCAGGGCGTGGCGATGGTGCAGCAGGATCCGGTGGTGATCGCCGAGTCGGTGCTGGCCAACGTGACGCTGGGGCGCAACATCGCGGAAGAGGCGGTGTGGCGGGCGCTGGAGACGGTGCAGCTGGCGGAGCTGGTGCGCGGCTTCCCGCAGGGCATCCACACCCGTCTGGGCGAGCAGGGCAATAACCTGTCGGTCGGCCAGAAGCAGCTGCTGGCGCTGGCGCGCGTGTTGGTGCAGGCGCCGCAGATCCTGATCCTCGACGAGGCCACCGCCAATATCGACTCGGGGACCGAACAGGCTATTCAGCGCGCGCTGCGCCTGATCCGCGAACACACCACGCTGGTGGTGATCGCTCACCGCCTGTCGACCATCGTCGACGCCGATTCGATTCTGGTGCTGCACCGCGGTCAGGCGGTGGAGCAGGGCAACCATCAGCAGCTGCTGGCGCAGCAGGGCCGTTACTACCAAATGTACCAGCTGCAGCTGGTGGGCGAAGAGCTGGCGGCGGCGACCCGCGAAGAAAGCCAGCCCGCCTGATCCTCAGGGGCCATCATCTGGCCCCTGTCTTTCCCTTCGCGCACCATAAACAGGCAGCGATCCTTTTCAAATCCCTTCTTCTGCACTTTTTCGACGCGTCGCGCACCAAAATAGTGCGCAATATTTGACCGATAAGTTGCTGCGGGCCGCATCGCAGACCCGGCGGCGGCCCGGTGTTCGCTCTCCTTGCCGTTAATTGGCTGAATCCGCATGCAAAATCATTTGTGGCATAGCCTTTGCTTTATAAGAACCAGTACCAGGGGTGAGTTTGGGCTTAATTCGTGGAGGGGCAATATGAAGCTGGTGACCGTGGTGATAAAACCATTCAAGCTGGAGGACGTGCGTGAAGCCCTATCCTCTGTCGGTATTCAGGGGCTGACCGTAACCGAAGTGAAAGGCTTTGGTCGCCAGAAGGGGCACGCAGAGCTCTATCGCGGGGCTGAATACAGCGTCAACTTCTTACCGAAAGTCAAAATCGATATCGCTATTGCCGACGACCAGCTGGATGAAGTGGTTGATGTCATTAGCAAAGCTGCCTACACCGGCAAAATCGGTGATGGCAAAATTTTCGTTGCCGAATTGCAACGTGTCATTCGTATTCGCACCGGCGAAACCGACGAAGCAGCACTGTAATCACAGGCTCAGTTAAGTAATGGGGATGGATTGATAATGAAAAAACTTTTATCCATGTTGGGCCTGAGTACGGTAACCATGGTTCCTTCTTTGGCCCTGGCCGCTCCGGCGGTCGCAGACAAGGCTGACAACGCGTTCATGATGATCTGCACCGCTTTGGTGCTGTTTATGACGCTGCCCGGCGTCGCGTTGTTTTACGGCGGTTTGCTGCGTTCCAAGAACGTGCTGTCGATGCTGACCCAGGTCACCGTCACCTTCGCGCTGGTGTGCGTGCTGTGGGTGCTGTACGGCTACAGCCTGGCCTTCAGCGAGGGCAACGCCTTCTTCGGCGGTTTCCAGACGGCGATGCTGAAAGGCATCGGCATCGACAGCCTGACCGGCACCTTTAACCAGATGATCCACGTCGCGTTCCAATGCTCCTTCGCCTGCATTACCGTGGCGCTGGTGGTGGGCGGCTTCGCCGAACGCATCCGCTTCTCGGCGGTGGTGATCTTCGCGGCCATCTGGTTCACCATTTCTTACCTGCCGATTGCGCATATGGTATGGGGCGGCGGTTTCCTGGCGGCCGACGGCGCGCTGGACTTCGCCGGCGGCACCGTGGTGCACATCAACGCCGCCAGCGCGGGCCTGATCGGCGCTTACCTGTTGGGCAAACGTGCCGGTTTCGGCAAGGAAGCGTTCAAACCGCACAACCTGCCGATGGTGTTTACCGGCGCGTCGATCCTGTATATCGGCTGGTTCGGCTTCAACGCCGGCTCCGCCAGCGCGGCGAACGGCATTGCGGCGTTGGCATTCCTGAACACCGTGGTTGCCACCGCGGGCGCCATCCTCTCCTGGACCTTCGCCGAGTGGATCGTGCGCGGTAAGCCTTCGCTGCTGGGCGCCTGCTCCGGCTGCATCGCCGGGCTGGTTGCGGTAACGCCGGCCGCCGGCACCGTCGGCGTCGGCGGGGCGCTGATCATCGGCCTGGTGGGCGGCATTGCCGGCCTGTGGGGCGTGGTGACGCTGAAGAAATGGCTGAAGGTGGACGACACCTGCGACGTGTTCGGCGTGCATGGCGTGTGCGGCATCGTCGGCTGCCTGCTGACCGGCGTGTTCACCGCCTCTTCACTGGGCGGCACCGGCTACGCGGAAGGCGTGACCATGGGCCACCAGGTTTGGGTGCAGTTGCTGAGCGTGGTGATCACCCTGGTGTGGTCGGGCGTCGCCGCCTTTATCGCCTTCAAGGTCGCCGGGGCCATCGTCGGGCTGCGCGTGCCGGAAGAGCAGGAGCGCGAAGGCCTGGACGTCAACAGCCACGGCGAGAGCGCCTACAACCAATAAGGCCTGAAGAAGGGCAGTGCGCTAACCAATAATAAAATAATGATGATGCAAAAAGGGCGATGGCGACATCGCCCTTTTTATTGGCTCAAGCGTCGCGTTGGCGGATCACCCCTTCCTGCACCGTGGTGGCGACCAGCACGCCGTCGCGGCTGTAGATTTGGCCACGCACGAAGCCGCGCGCGCCGGAGGCGGAGGAGCTTTCTACCGCGTACAGCAGCCAGTCATCCAGGCGGAACGGGCGGTGGAACCACATCGAGTGATCGATGGTGGCCACCTGCATGCCCGGCTCAAGAAAACCGACGCCGTGCGGCTGCAGCGCCGTCGGCAGGAAGTTGAAATCGGAGGCGTAGCCCAGCAGATACTGATGAATGTGCTGATCTTCCGGCATGCTGCCGTTGGCGCGGAACCAGACGTAGCGATGCGGTTCCTCAACGCTGCCTTTCAGCGGGTTGTGAAACTTCACCGGCCGCATTTCCAGCGGCTTTTGGCCGATAAACTTATCGCGCACCTTTTCCGGCAGCATATGCGCCAGCTTCTGGGCGATTTCCGATTCCGACATCAAGCCTTCCGGCGGCGGCACGTCCGGCATGCGGTTCTGGTGCTCAAAACCGGCTTCCGGGCTCTGGAAGGAGGCGGTCATGTAGAAGATCGGCTTGCCGTGCTGGATGGCGCTGACGCGGCGAGCGCTGAAGCTGTTGCCGTCGCGCAGGGTTTCCACGTCATACACGATAGGCTTGCTGCTGTCGCCCGGGCGCAGGAAGTAACTGTGAAACGAGTGGACGTTGCGTTCCGCCGGCACGGTTTGTTTGGCGGCGTACAGCGCCTGGCCCACGACCTGGCCGCCGAACACCTGGCGCAGACCCAGATCTTCGCTTTGGCCGCGGAACAGCCCTTCTTCGATTTTCTCCAGATCCAGCAGATCGAGGAGGTTTTGCAATGCCTGGCTCATAAAGTTATTACCTTTCTAATAATGATTTTGCGCAGTGTGCGGAATATCACGGCATGACGTCAACATCTTGCGTTATAGGGGCGCTAAAATTGTCTTAATAGTGAGCATTATCAGCGGCGGAAGTGATTAATAGGCGGAGCAAAATGGATTTTTCAGTATTTTGTGCTAAGTTTATTGGGTGAGGCGGTGAAAGCCACCAACATGTTGATAATAAAAAGGAGACCGATCCATGAAACTCTGGCAAATCGTAGGTGGAGCAGCAGCATTGACGATCACGCTGGCGGGTTGTGCCCAAAAGAGTGCGGATGTGCCTACCCCGGCGGCGGGAAATCCGGCGGCGGCGCAAACGCAGATCCAGGGGCCGGCGGTGACTGGTTCGGTGAACATTCGCCAGCGCATTGCGCTGCCGCCGGATGCCGTACTGACGGTCACCCTCTCTGACGCCTCGCTGGCGGATGCGCCATCGAAAGTCATCGCCCAGCGCGCGGTGCGCACCGAAGGTACCCAGGCGCCGTTCAACTTTGTGCTGCCGTATAACCCGGCCGATATTCAGCCGAACGCGCGCATCATTCTGAGTGCGGCGGTGACGGTGAATGGCCAAATGATCTTTATCACCGATACCATCCAGGAAGTGATCAACCGCAACGGCACCCGTGCCGACCTGCTGCTGGTTCCGGTACAGGGCGTGCCGGTTCAGACGACGCCGACGGCGATGCCGTAACGTCGCTTTCCTGAACGAGCCTGATATCAACAGCCTTTGCGCTTCGGCCAAAGGCTGTTTTGTTTTATCCGCGCCAGCCGTACCGCTGAAGGTCCACCGTGCTGTGCGGCCCGAAAATGATCCCCTCCGCCAGCAGCGCCTGCCGCTGGCGCTGAAAGTCTTCACCCTGCTGCGAGATTTGCCCATGGCGATTAATCACCCGGTGCCAGGGCAGGGTGCTGCCTTCGGGCAAACGCCGCAATACGCCGCCGACCTGGCGCGCGGCGCGCGGCGAACCCGCCAGCTGCGCCACTTCGCCATAGGTCGTGACTTTGCCGTAAGGAATGGCGGCCACCACGTGAAATACGCGTTGGCTGAAGGAGGCGTCTTCTGGTTCCATTTCTCTCTTCCTGCGCGAATAAAACCCCAGCCAGAGAGTGTGCCACAGGCGAGGTGGGTAAGAAAACAGCGGTTGGACCGGGCTGGCTTGCTATTTGGCGGGCCATCGCCGATAATGCCCCCCGCTTCGAAGTACAGAAGCCGTCAATGGGGGCCCTGTTGGTTCTCCCGCAACACTAACTTGTGAACTCGGTCAGATCCGGAAGGAAGCAGCCGCAGCAGGTGACGTGTGTGCCGGGATGTAGCTGGCAGGGCCTCCACCAATTTCGGCCCCGTCATTTTTCCCCCGTTTTTACTGTCGAACCGTCAATCGGCCACTGGCTATCGGGGCGCACCATGCCCGGCGCCGCACATCGATCAGTGCCTTACCAGCGTGGCGAAGTAATAGGCCAGCGGTATTGCCAGCAGATAGAGCCCAAACGGCACTTCCCGCCATTTGCCGGCGATCGCCTTGATGACGATATAGAACAGCAACCCGCCGGCGATACCTGTACCGAAACTGTTGGCGATCAACGTGATCATCACCATCATCAATACCGGCAGCCCGTCGGTGAAGCTGGCCAAATCGACCTTGCGCAGCCCGCTGAACATGTTCAGGCCGATCAGGATCAACGCCGGCGCGGTGGCCTCTTTCGGGATCATCAGGGCTATCGGGGTAAACAGCAGCATCAGCAGGAACATCATCGCCGCCGCTAACGCCGTCAGGCCGGTTTTGCCGCCGGCTTCGGCCGCCGCGGAAGATTCGATCAGCGCGGTGGCGGCGGGAATGCCGACCCAGGGGCCAAGCGCCGCGGCGATGGAATCCACCATAAAGGGCCGGTTGATGTGCGGCATATTGCCGTGTTCGTCCAACAGCCCGGCTTCGCCGCCCACCGCCAGGGTGGTGCCCATGGTGGAGAAAAATTCCGAGGCGAAAAACACAAACAGGTAGGGCAAAAAGACGATATTCAGCGCGCCGATCATATCGACCTGGCCGAGCACCGGCGCCAGCGAATGCGGCATCGCGATCGGGCTGTCCGGCAGGCGGGTAACGCCGAACGGAATGCCGACCAGCGTGGCGAACAGAATTGCCCACAGGATAGCGCCCGGTATGCGCCGGGCCTGCAGCGCGATCGCCAGGAACAGGCCGCACAGGGCGATCAGCGCGCCGGGGGCGGTGAAGTCCCCCAGCATCAGCGCGTTCGACCTGGCGTTGGCCAGCACCAGGCCGGCGTTGCGGAAGCCGAGCATCGCCACGAACAGCCCGATCGACGCGGTCAGCCCCAGCTTGATCGACTGCGGCACCGAGCGGGTCACCACCTCGCGCAGCCCGAGCCGGGTCAGCGCAAAGAACAAAATGCCGGACCAGCAGGCGATGCCAAGGCCAATTTGCCAGCTGACGCCCTCGCTGCCCGCCAGCGTCACCCCGACCAGCACCGAACCGCCGATGCCGGGCCCGACGATGAACGGCAGGTTGCCGTAAAACGCCATCAGCAGCGTGCCGACCACAAACACCAGAATGGTGCCGGTGGTCGCCGCGCCCTTGTCCATGCCGCCTACCGCCAGCAGGCCGGGAATAACCACCAGCAGATAGGCGGCGGCCAGAAAGCCGGTTACCCCGGCCAGGCATTCGGTTCTGACACTGCTTTGCCGCGCGCGCAGTTGAAAACGCCGCTGCAGCCAGCTCCCCGCTGTTGGAGCATTTACTGAATTATCCGCCATTTCGTCGGCATCTCCCCGTGCAGTCTTATGGTTGTGCCGGCGTTTCCCAGCAGGCGATCAGCGGCTCGACAATCTGGCGCGTCGCGCCGTCGGTCAGGCCGAGATCGGTCAGGTGCGGCCCGGCGTTGCATGCCAGGCAGGTGCCCTCTATCGCCTTGAAAACGCGGTAGGGCGGTTCCCAGTCGGCAACCTGCGCGCTGAGTTCACGCAGGTTTTTAAATTGCTGCGCCAGTTCAGCGGCGGGCAGGTCGGACAGCATGCCGGCGATCGGCATCGCCACCTGCGCCAGCAGCGCGCCGCGTTGGCTGAGAGCCATGCCGCCGCCGCTGGCGATCAGGGCATTGGCGGCCAGCGCCATATCGGCGGCATCGCGCCCCAGCACCACCAAATTGTGCGAGTCATGCGAATAACTGGTGGCGATGGCGCCGCGCAGTTCTCCCCAGCCTTCCAGCAACGCCAGCTGTGGCTTGGCCGGATGGCGGCCATGGCGGTGCTGTACCCAGATCAGGCTGAAACCCGGCGGGACCTGCACTTCACCTTCGCGCACCTCGACCGTGACTTCGCTCCATTGGGTGAAGCGCGCGCCTTTGATATTGCGCAGCCTGGCCTGGCCGTGGCGAATGCCCGGCACCTTCGGCGCGAAGTCTGCGGCGGCCAGCGGCGGCAAGCGCAGCGTATCGCGCGGCGCCTTCACTGCCGGATTGGCGCCGAGCGGCGCCAGCAATTTATGGCGTCGCGCCGTCAGTTTTCCCGCCACGTAGACCGCCCGTGCCTGAAGCCGAGACAGCGAATCGAACACCACCAGATCGGCGGTGCGCCCGGCGGCAACCAGCCCCAAATCGTTGCGTTGCAGGCGGATTGCGGCATTGAGCGTCGCCATCCGCAGCGCATCGGTCGCCGGTAGACCCTGCTCAATCAGCAGGTTGAGCAGGGCGATGACGCCGCCTTTCTCCAACAGGATGTCCGGCGGCACGTCGTCGGTGCACAGGGTGATTTGCGAAGACAGATGCGGCAGCGTCAGCAGCGCCGCAACAATCTCCGGCAACAGGTAAGGATGGGAGCCGCGGATCTCAAGCGTCAGGCCGGCGCGCAGCTTCTCCAGCGCATCGGCTGCGGAAGTCAATTCGTGATCCGAGGTGACGCCGGCCGCCAGGTAAGCCTGCAGCTGGGCGCCGCTGAGCCCGCGGGCGTGGCCTTCGATCAGCTTGCCGCTGTCGAGGCCGGCGTTGAGAATTTCCAGCATGCGTTCGCTGCCGTTGAGTACGCCGTGCATGTCCATCACTTCGGCGACGCCGGCCACTTCCGGCCAGGCCAGCATGGTGGCCATTTCCTGGCCGCCGAAGTCGGCGCCGGACATCTCCAGGCCGGGCGTGGAGGGCACGCTGGACGGCGCGGCGCAGATGACCCGCAGCGGCAGGCCGCGGCTGGCGTCGATGGCGTAACGCACGCCGGCGACGCCGAGCACGTTGGCCAGCTCATGCGGATCCCAGAAGACGGTGGTGGTGCCCTGGGCGACCACGATCTCGGCGTAGCGCTCCGGCGGCAAATGCGAGCTCTCCAGGTGCACGTGGGTGTCGATCAAGCCGGGGCTGAGGTAGGCGCCGGCCAGATCTTGCGTTTCCGCGGCCTCTGCCGCAGTGCCGCAGGGATGAACGCTGGCAATCAGCGAGCCGACGATGCCGACGTCCGCCGGGCGAATTTCACCGGTCGCCATGTCGATCACTGCCGCGTTGGTCAGTAACAGGTCGTAAGGCGTTTGGCCCAGGGCGGCCTGCACGGCGCGCTGGCGTTCGCCGGCGCTGAGGGAATAAGGGGTCATGGTATTTACCTGCATAATGACAGGGAAGTTACTCTAGGCGGGAGGCCGGGCTTTGCCCAGATGATTTAATTTATTGCGTGATAAGAAACGTTTATGCTGTGGCAAACGTTTCCCCGACAGCTGACGGAAGGCTGATATGTCTGAACCCTGGCGCCGGCTGCCCGCGCTCTCTCTGAAACAGATCCAATATTTCGTGACGCTGGCGCAACTGCGGCATTTTACCGATACCGCCAACCGTTTGGCGATCAGCCAGCCGGCGCTGAGCAGCGCGCTGCGGCAGATCGAATCGGTGCTGGGGGGCAAGCTGGTGAACCGCACCGCCTCGGCGGTGACGCTGACCGAGCTGGGGGCGGCGATTTTGCCGCATGCCGAACGCCTGCTGAACGTGGCGCAGGGCGCGTTTGACGATATGCAGCGCATCATGCTGGCGGGCGGTGACGGCACCTTGCGCATCGGGCTGGTGCCTTCGGTCGGCAGCCTGCTTTTTCCTGCGGTGCCGCAGCGGCTGGCGGCGCATTTTCCCCGGCTGCGCATCGAATTTCACGATCAGACCAACGACTCGCTGCTGTTACAGCTGGAGAACGGCCTGATTGATTTTGGCTTTGGCGCGCTCGACAGCTCGGTGCCGGATTCGTTGGAAATTCATCCGCTGCAGGAAGATCCTTTCGTGGTGATTATGCGGCGCGACGATCCTCTGGCGGAATCGCATCATTTACCCTGGCGGCAGCTTGCTCGGCGTAATATCGCCGTTTTTTCCAAGGGGAATATCAGCCGGTTGGTGTCGGCGCTGGCGGAAAGCCATCGCCTGAATTTAACGGCGTCTTACCAGGTGGACTTTCTTGAGACGTTATATGGATTAGTGCGTTCAAATTTAGCCGTGGCTATTTTGCCTCAGCTTTATACGACGCATCTTCAGGATGATGAATTAACCGTCGTTCACCTGCAGCAACCCTTACTTAGCCGCACTATTGCATTAATGCGCAGCGCAACCCAAAGTCGCTCGCCATTAATAGAGGATTGTTTCCAGTTATTATTGCAGGATTTCCAGCGGAAGATGAAAGCTTAACAAGTCAATAGGATAAAGACTAAATTAACGCTGGCATTGAAGCCGACAAAAGCATCGGCTCAACGCGTTGCTGCCCGGATTAACGTACATACTTCCAAACGGCGGTGGGGATTTTATCGTACAGTTTGTTCATGGTGAGCTCTGCCAGGCGGTGATCGGCGGCGGAGTAAAACAGCTCCAGCTCATCATCGGAAAGTTCATACTTATTTTTCTCAATAACACGTTCAAGCGTGTCAATCGTGGTGCATTTACGTAAACGCATCAGATAGTCGATTTTTGTCATGATGGCCTTTAATCTTATAAACCGTAAAATAAGTTGGGGAATAATTATCCCCTAAGTTTTCATTGTCGTACAGATGTCCTCTCCTGAGAACATTCTGAATAATCTCGCCTTGGTTTTTTGCCAGCGGCGAAGGTCGGAGTCATTGATACCGTAGCTGCTAAACAACGTATAGGTATCGTCGAGATATTCTTCGACTAACTCCGACAGATCTGATTCGTCCATGTATTTAATTTTATAACTCATCACAAACGAAGCAATATGTTCAATCAACTCATTAAGCTGGAGGTTGACGGAAGACGTTGGATCGTTCACCCAACCGTGGTGGCTGTCTCCCAGGGTTGCGATGCCTTCATCATACAAATTTTCGCACAAGAATTTGAGTTGAGCAATATCATGCCGCTTAGGCGAATACTCATCCATATCATCCCCTCCGTAAGACTTAATTTCGGTGTTGATAACACTATGTGAGTAAGCTGATTTACATCATGGACGGAGGCAGCTTAACGGTGACTAAATAAACTTACCGTATAATGAATATAAATCATTTTTTCGCATTTGACCTGCTGTTATTACGTAAACTTACAATTCATCTGCGGTCGATGGGCGTGAGTTATCAATGATGTCGAAGACGACTCCCCGTTCCGTCACGCTGAACCTGACGCTGTCGCTGATGAATTCCTCGGCGTTGATATCCAGACAGGCGTTGAAAAGGGTCCACTTATAGCGATAACTCATTGAATAATCGCCATTGCCTGCATTTTCTATATCAAGTATTTCTAATGAATCTTCTGCGTAGCGCGCGCTCTCGGAATAAAAACTCAGCCCGCTGGTTAGCGCCGGCACTAACTCGGATATTTTATCATTAATCACTTTCTTTAATTCTTTAACAGAAAGTGCGTTGATTTTCAGATCGCAGGCTAGGGTTATGCGCATTAATGACGGGCCTGAAAGAAATTTATCTGATTATCTTACTCCTTTTTGCCCTGAGCCGCTGAAATTTTCACTTTACAGACATTGTTTTACCCTAAGCCAACATTTCCAATACGCGAGATTAACCCTGATTTCATTCGGTATATACGGCGAGGTGCGCTGGGTGCGCCCGGGTGGGCGCAGCCCGCCGCTGTTACGTTCGGTTGCATTATTGCCGGGGAATGACTTGAGTCGATATCATGATTGTGATGTTATATTGTAACACTTAAATCCTTCCGCATTGGCCATGAAATTGACACCTACACCACGAGATGGCGGCGCGCCGTCGCTGAATTCGCTGTTCACCGCCTCGGCGGCGGCGCGCTGCGGCATCGCCGCCGGGCTACTGCTTCTGCTGTGGCTGGGCATTCACTGGGCGGTATCGCTGCCATGATCGCTTTGCAGCAGGCCGAGATCGGCTATGGCGCCGCGCCGCTGTTCCCGCCGCTCAGCGGCCATTTCAGTGCCGGTTCGCTGACGGCGGTGGTCGGCGTGAACGGCGCCGGAAAATCGACATTGCTGAAGACGCTGGCCGGATTGCAGCCGCTGCAGGGCGGCAGCCTGCATTTCAGCGGCGACGCGCCGCCGCGCATGGCCTATCTGCCGCAGCAGGCGGAGCTCGATCGCCAGTTTCCTATCCTGGTCAGCGATTTGGTGGCGATGGGCAACTGGCCGCAGAGCGGCATGTTCGGCGGCTTGAGCAAAGGCGCGGCGCAGCGGATAGCCGAAGCGCTGGAAAGCGTCGGCATGGCGGCGATGGCGCGCCGCCCGGTCGGCGAGCTGTCCGGCGGTCAGCTGCAGCGGGTGCTGTTCGCACGCCTGCTGGTACAACAGGCGCCGCTGATCCTGCTGGACGAACCTTTTACCGGCATCGACGGCGCCACCACTAGGCTGTTGCTGCAGGTGATTGCGCAGCTGCATCGGCAGGGGCGCACGCTGATCGCCGTGCTGCACGACATGGCGATGGTGGCCACTCACTTCCCGCAGGCGCTGCTGCTGACCCCGCAATGCTGCCACTGGGGGGAGGCCGATCGGGTGCTGGAGCATATTCCGGCGCTGAACGTCGCCACCCCGTCGCAGTGCGTGAAGGCGGTGGCGCCATGACGCTGTTGCATCTGTTGCTCGATCCTTTCGCCTCTTTCGGCTTTATGCGCCGCGCGCTGGTGGCCTGCCTGGCGCTGTCGCTCAGCGCGGCGCCGCTGGGCGTTTTCCTGCTGCTGCGGCGCATGAGCCTGGTCGGCGATGCGCTGTCCCACGCGGTGCTGCCCGGCGCGGCTATCGGTTATCTGATTTCCGGCATGTCGCTGGTCGCGATGGGCGTCGGCGGGTTTATCGCCGGGTTGGCGGTGGCGATGCTGTCGGGGCTGGTCAGCCGCCGCACGCCGTTAAAGGAGGATGCCAGCTTCGCCGGTTTCTACCTCGGTTCGCTGGCGCTGGGGGTGACGCTGGTGTCGCTGCGCGGCTCCAGCGTCGATCTGCTGCACGTGCTGTTTGGCTCGATTCTGGCGGTAGACACTCGGGCCATCCTGATGGTCGGCGCGATAGCCAGCTTTTCGCTGCTGGCGCTGGCGGCGCTGTATCGCGCGCTGGTTATCGAATCGTTCGACGCCATCTTTTTGCGCGTCAGCGCGCCGCGCCGGCTGGCGCTGATCCACGGGCTGTTTCTGGCGCTGGTGGTGATCAATCTGGTGGCGGGGTTTCAGATCCTCGGCACTCTGATGTCGGTCGGGCTGATGATGCTGCCGGCCGCCGGCGCGCGCTTCTGGGCGCGTAACCTGCCGCAGATGCTGGCGGTGGCGATGGGGATCGGCATGCTGGCCAGCCTGATTGGGCTGGAATGGTCGTATTACGCCTCGCTGCCTGCCGGCCCGGCGATCGTGCTCAGCGCCAGCGCGATCTTTTTTGTTTCGATTCTGTTTGGGACGCGCGGCGGGATCTATTCGCTCGCGCGCCGTTGAGAAGTGCTATCTGCAAGGAGAAAATATGAAACGTTTACCTATATCGCTGGCGGTCGCTGCTCTGCTGTCCAGCCCATTGGCGATGGCGAAGACCGTCGACGCCGTCGCCAGCTTTTCCATCCTCGGCGATATCGTCAAGCAGGTGGGGGGAGAGCACGTCAACGTCAGCACGCTGGTGGGGCCGGACGGCGATCCGCACGGTTTTGAACCCTCACCGAAAGACAGCAAGCTGCTGTCCCAGGCCGACGTGGTGTTCGTCAGCGGCCTGGGATTGGAAGGCTGGATCGATCGCCTGGTCAGCGCCTCGGGTTACCGGGGGCCGGTGGTCACCGCGTCGCAGGGCATTGACTCACGGCAGATGGAGGAAGAGGGCAAGCAGGTCACCGATCCTCACGCCTGGAACAGCATGAAAAACGGCGTGCAGTACGCCACCAACGTGATGAATGCGTTGATCGCCGCCGATCCGCAAGACGCCAACTATTTCCGCCAGCGCGGCGCGGACTATATCCAGCAGCTGCAAAAGTTGGATCTGTGGGCCAAAACGCAGTTTGCCGCAGTGCCGCAGCAGAAGCGCAAGGTGCTGACCAGTCATGACGCTTTTGGTTATTTTGGGCAAGAATATGGCGTCACCTTCCTTGCCCCGGTCGGTTTCTCTACCGAGGCCGAAGCCAGCGCCAGCGACGTGGCGGGCCTGATCAAACAGATCAAGCAGGAACGGGTTAACGCCTACTTTATCGAGAACCAAACCGACCCGCGCCTGGTGAAGCAGATTGCGGCGGCCACCGGCGCCAAGGCCGGCGGGGAGCTGTATCCGGAGGCCTTGTCCAAAGCCGATGGCCCGGCGGCTACCTATGTGCAGGCGTTCCGGCACAATGTCGATACGCTGCTCGGCAGCATGAAATAAGTGATATGCCCCGCCGCCGCGGCGGGGCGATGAACGAGGTTTCGTTTTCTCCATAAAAAAAACCCCGTTGAGCAGCAACGGGGCTTTGCGACAGATGACATCTCGGGGTTAACGCTTTTTCTTACGTCCCTGTACCGCCTTAAAGCGCGGGTTGCTTTTACAGATCACATAGATGCGGCCTTTACGGCGCACGACTTTGCAATCAGGATGGCGATTCTTCGCCGAACGCAATGAACTCAAAACCTGCATAGTGATCCCTTATGACTTCTTGGCGCCGAGAAAGCGGCCAAAACGCTGCTGGAAGCGCGCGGTGCTGCCTTCTTTGGAGAACTCTTTCTGCTTGCCGGTGTAATACGGATGCGAAGCGGAAGAGATATCGAGGGTGACATACGGCCAGCTTTCGCCGTCCAGCTCGATGGTGCGATCGGTTTTGATGGTCGATCCCACCTTGAAATAGGCGTCGGCGCTCAGGTCGTGAAACACCACGGTTCGGTAGTCAGGATGGATGCCTGCTTTCATGATGCACTCCAATGTAATGTTATACTATAACAATAATTATGCGCCGCCTCCGTCGCGGGATCAAGAATAAAATGCATATGCGGGCGAATTAATGAGAGCGGTTTGCATCAAGCGGGAAAGACACCAAAGAAAAAGGCCGCATAAGCGGCCTTTTTATTAGCGGATGAGATCCATCGCACTATCAGTGATGGTCAACCGGATGGCTGTGTTCCAGGTCTTCAGACTTCTTGCTGAAGCGGCGGCGAACCACCACGAAGAACACCGGTACGAAGAAGATAGCCAGCACGGTGGCGGTAATCATCCCGCCCATTACGCCGGTACCTACCGCGTTTTGCGCGCCGGAGCCCGCGCCGCTGCTGATAACCAGCGGCAGTACCCCGAGGATGAACGCCAGCGAGGTCATCAGGATGGGGCGCAGACGCATGCGCACCGCTTCCAGCGTCGCCTCGATCAGACCTTTGCCTTCTTTCTCCATCAGATCCTTGGCGAATTCCACGATCAGGATGGCGTTCTTCGCCGACAGGCCGATGGTGGTCAACAGCCCCACCTGGAAGTAAACGTCGTTGTTCATGCCGCGCATGGTGGCCGCCAGCAACGCGCCGATTACCCCCAGCGGCAGCACCAGCATGACCGAGAACGGAATCGACCAGCTTTCATACAGCGCCGCCAGACACAGGAACACCACCAGAATCGAGATGGCGTACAGGGCAGGGGCCTGGTTGCCGGACAAACGTTCCTGATAGGACATGCCGGTCCAGTCGTAGCCGATGCCGCTTGGCAGTTTGGACGACAGCTCTTCCATCAGGCTCATCGCTTCACCGGTACTCTTGCCCGGTGCCGCCTGGCCCAGGATCTCCATCGAAGGCAGACCGTTATAGCGTTCCAGACGCGGCGAGCCGTATTCCCATTTCGCCGACGAGAAGGCGGAGAAAGGAACCATCTGGCCGCTGGTGCCGCGGACAAACCACTTGTTGATGTCTTCCGGCAACATACGGAACGGCGCGTCGGACTGTACGTACACCTTCTTCACGCGGCCGCGGTCGATGAAGTCGTTGACGTACGAACCGCCCAGCGCGGTGGTCAGCGTACTGTTGATGGTGGTGATGCTCACGCCCAGCGCCTTGGCTTTTTCCTGATCGATGATCAGTTTGAACTGCGGCGTATCTTCCAGGCCGTTGGGACGCATGCCCACCAGCACGTCCGGATGCTGAGCGGCCATGCCCAACAGCTGGTTACGCGCTTCGGTCAGTTTCTCGTGCCCCAGGCCGCCCTGGTCGATCAGCTGGAAGTCGAAACCGGTCGCGGTGCCGAGCTCGATAATCGCCGGCAGGTTGAACGGGAACACCAGGCCGTCTTTGATCTGCGAGAAAGCGCCCATCGCACGCCCGGCAATCGCCGGCACTTTATTTTGTTCACCGCTACGTTCGGACCAGTCTTTCAGGCTGACGAACGACAGACCGTTGTTCTGGCCGTTACCGTTGAAGCCGAAGCCCGCGACGGTAAACACCGACACCACGTTGTCCTTTTCCTTGGTCAGGAAGTAGTCGGTGACTTCTTCCAGCACCTTGGAGGTACGGGCCTCGGTGGCGCCGGCAGGCAGCTGCACCATGGTCAGCAGGATGCCCTGGTCTTCGTCCGGCAGGAACGAGGAAGGCAGGCGCAGGAACAGCAGCCCCATGCCAACCACGATCAGCAGGTAGATCACCAGATAACGGCCGGTGCTGCGCAGAATGCTGCCCACGCTGTCGGTGTAGTGGTGGGTGCTCTTTTCGAACATGCGGTTGAACCAGCCGAAGAAGCCGGTTTTAACCCCGTGGTCGCCTTTCGGGATAGGTTTCAGCATGGTGGCGCACAGCGCCGGCGTCAGGATCATCGCCACCAGCACCGACAGCGCCATCGCGGAAACGATGGTGATCGAGAACTGACGGTAGATGGCGCCGGTGGAGCCGCCGAAGAACGCCATCGGGATAAATACCGCCGACAGCACCATGGCGATGCCCACCAGCGCGCCCTGGATCTGGCCCATCGATTTGCGGGTGGCTTCTTTCGGCGGCAGCCCCTCTTCGGACATCACGCGCTCGACGTTTTCCACCACCACGATGGCGTCGTCCACCAACAGGCCTATCGCCAGCACCATGCCGAACATCGTCAGGGTGTTTATCGAGAAGCCGAACGCCGCCAGGATCGCAAAGGTCCCCAGCAGCACCACCGGCACCGCGATGGTCGGGATCAGCGTGGCGCGGAAGTTCTGCAGGAACAGATACATCACCAGGAACACCAGGATGATGGCTTCGATCAGCGTTTTCACTACTTCGTTGATGGAGATTTTAACGAACGGCGTAGTGTCGTACGGATAAACCACTTTCATCCCCTGCGGGAAGAAAGGTTGCATCTTGGTCAGCGCGTCTTTCACACCTTGGGCGGTGTTCAGGGCGTTGGCGCCGGTGGCCAGTTTGATACCCAGGCCGGCAGCCGGTTTGCCGTTGTAACGCGCGGTTACGGCATAGCTTTCACCGCCGCGCTCAATGCGCGCCACGTCACGCAGGCGAACCTGAGAACCGTCGGCGTTCACCTTCAGCAGGATCTTGCCGAACTCTTCCGGCGAGGTCAGGCGGGTCTGCGCGATGATCGAGGCGTTAAGCTGCTGCCCCGGCACCGGCGGCATGCCGCCCAGCTGCCCTGCGGCGATCTGGTTGTTCTGCTCGGTGATGGCCGAGGTCACGTCGGTGGTGGTCAGCTGGAAGTTATTCAGCTTGTTCGGGTCCAGCCAGATGCGCATGGCGTACTGGGCGCCGAACAGCTGCACTTCACCCACGCCGGACGAACGGCTGATGGGATCCTTGATGTTGGAGGCCACGTAGTCCGCAATGTCATCCTGAGTCATGCTCGGATCGTCGGAAACGAAGCCGGCCACCATCAGGAAGCTGCTGCTGGATTTTTCTACTTTCAGGCCCTGTTGCTGCACTTCCTGCGGCAACAGCGGGGTGGCCAACGACAGTTTGTTCTGGACCTGCACCTGCGCGATGTCAGGATCGGTGCCGGAGTCAAACGTCAGGGTAATGGTGACGCTACCAGAGGAATCACTGGTGGAGGACATGTACATCAGATTATCGATACCGTTCATGTTCTGTTCGATAATCTGCGTCACGGTGTCCTGCACCGTCGTGGCATCTGCGCCCGGGTAGGTGGCGGAAATACTCACCGCCGGTGGTGCAATAGTGGGATACTGCGCGATCGGCAGTTTCATTATTGCAAGCACCCCCGCCAACATGACGATGATGGCGATTACCCAGGCGAAAATCGGGCGATCTATAAAGAACTTAGCCATGTATTACCGGCTCCTTTTTATGACTTCTGCGCTTCAGCCTGCGGCTGTTTTTGCGCCTGAGTGTCAACTTCCTGCGCTTTTACCTGGGCGCCCGGGCGAACCTTCATCAGGCCGGTGACAATCACGCGGTCGCCGGCTTTCAGGCCGTCGGTTACCAGCCATTTGTCGCCAATTGCCTGATCCGCCTTCAGCGTGCGCAGTTCGACCTTATCGTCTGCACCCACCACCATGGCGGTCGCTTCGCCGCGCGGGTTGCGCGTCACGCCCTGCTGCGGCACCAGCAGCGCATCGCTGCGCACGCCTTCGTCCAGGCGGGCGCGTACGAACATGCCCGGCAGCAGCGTATCGTTCGGGTTAGGGAACAAGGCGCGGATGGTGATGGAGCCGGTGGTCTCGTCGACGGTGACGTCAGAGAATTCCAGCGTGCCTTCCTGCGCATACTCCGCACCGTTCTCCAGCAGCAGTTTCACCTTGGCCTTGCCGTTTTCCTGTTTCAGGGAGCCGCTGGCCAGTTCCTGCTTCAGGCGCAGGAAATCGTTGCTCGATTGGGTCACGTCGACGTACATCGGATCCAGCTGCTGCACGGTCGACAGCGCGGTGGTCTGGCCGTTGCTGACCAGCGCGCCTTCGGTCACGGCGGATTTGCCGATGCGGCCGGAGATCGGGGAGGTCACCTTGGTGTAGGCCAGGTTGATGCGCGCGGTTTCCACCGCGGCTTTCGCGGCCACTACGGCGGCGTCAGCCTGCTGCAGGTTGGACACGGCGGTATCGTAATCCTGTTTGCTGATGTAGCTGGTGCCCAGCAACGGCTTGTAGCGGTTCACCGTGGTACGCGCGATCGACGCGCTGGCCTGCGCCTTGGCCAGGTCGCCTTTGGCGCTGTCGTAGGTGGCCTGATAGGTGGCAGGATCGATTTGATACAGGGAAGTGCCGGCTTTGATGTCGCTACCTTCAACGAAGTTGCGCTTCAGGATGATGCCGCTGACCTGAGGGCGAACTTCGGCGATACGATACGCAGCAGTACGGCCAGGAAGATCGGTAGTAATGTTGAGGGGCTCTGCCTTCAAGGTCACTACGCCCACTTCGGGAGCCGGTTGTTGGGCGCCTTGCTGTTGGGTTTCTTTATCGTTACATCCTGTTAGCACTAAGCTGCCTGAAAGCATCAGAACTGCCGCCAGAGGCGTTAACCCTCTGTTTTTGTTCATAGAAAAACCTCAAGTGTCCGATTTCAAAATGATCAATGGATCACAAGCTTTAAAACCCATTGCTGCGTTAATTATATGTGCGTGCTATGGTACATACATTCGCGAATGTATGTAAATCACACTCCCCCTAAATGACGACGTCATGGCACGAAAAACCAAACAGCAGGCGCAAGAAACTCGACAGCATATTCTTGATGCTGCGGTGAGAGAATTCTCTGAGCGTGGCGTTTCTGCAACGTCACTGACAGATATTGCCACCGCTGCCGGGGTTACGCGTGGTGCAATTTACTGGCACTTCAAGAATAAGGTAGACCTGTTTAATGAAGTTTGGGAATCTACAGAGCCGAAAATAGACGAACTCGAAACAGAGTATCAGGCAAAGTACCCGGATAATCCACTGCGCGTTATCAGAGAAATTCTGATTTACATTCTGACGTCTACGGTTGAAGACGCGCGCCGCAGAGCCTTGATGGAAATTATATTCCACAAATGTGAATTTGTTGGCGAAATGATGCCGCTGCTGGACTCGCGAAAAGTGCTGTACCTTGCCGGCTACGAGCGCATCGAGGCGGTGTTGTATAATTGCGTGCATCACGGCCAACTGCCCGTCGACCTTCACACCCGCCGCGCGGCGGTGATCCTGCGCGCCTATATCAGCGGCCTGATGGAAAACTGGCTGTTTATGCCCGAAAGCTTTGACCTGCGGGCTGAAGCCGGCGCGCTGGTGGACAGCTTCCTCGAAATGCTGCAGTTTTGTCCGACGCTGCGGCTCCGGCCGGAAGAGCAGACGGCCGGCTAACCCGCCACCTCATCATCAAGGAGAGACAGCATGTCATCAGTCGTCATGATCGCCAACGGCGCCGCCTACGGCCAGGAATCGTTGTTCAATGCCCTGCGCCTGGCCATCGCGCTGAAAGAGCAGCAGGCAGAGCTCGATCTGCGGCTGTTCCTGATGTCCGATGCGGTGGTGGCCGGCCTCGCCGGGCAACAGCCGCACGAAGGCTACCATCTGCAGCAGATGCTCGAAATCCTCACCGCGCAGCAGGTGCCGGTCAAACTGTGCAAAACCTGCGCCGACGCGCGCGGCGTCAGCCGGCTGCCGCTGGCGGACGGCGTCACCATCGGCACGCTGGTGGAGCTGGCGCAATGGACGCTGGCGGCGGAGAAAGTGCTGACCTTCTGATGCGTTGCGGCGGCCGGTCATCGGCAGCGCGTGGTTGTTCGTTGCCCGTCGGCGGGATAAAAAACGCGGGCGACAAGGGGCGGCCGACGCTGGCCCTGCTTATTGGCCGGTTGGCAGGTAAGGGGAGGTGACGCCGGTGCGCTGCAGCTTTTCCTGATAGTCCCGTTTGACGATATCCAGCGCCGCCAGCGCGGTGGCCGGATCTATTTCGTTGCATTCCAGCAGGTAAATCAAATCTACCGCCAGCTGTAATTCCGGTGAGGCGTTTTCCAGAGACATAAAACCCGCATTAGTATTGAGATGAATGAATAGAGGCGTGCATCGCTGAGTATAGTGAACAAGGTGTAGCGTGGGGAATATTCATTAAAATAATGTGATAAATCTTCAAAAACCGTTTTCTTTTCGTTCGATGCTGCGCTCGATGCGCGCCAACGCCTGGCGGCAACGCATCAGCCGGCCCTCCAGCGCCGCCAGTTCGTGCTGCAGCTTTTGCTGCGCCGCCAGCGTGGTTTGGCGCCCCAACAGGCTCTCCCGATCCTGAATCATGGAGATGAGCCGGCGTTCATAATCTTGATGCTCGGCCAGTTTATGGTACAGATCGACCGCCACCGCTTCTTTCGGCTGATTTTTACGGCGCAGCGCCTGGGTCGCCAGTTCGCGCTGCAGCGCGGCGATCTGCGCCACCAGCTTCTCGGCCAAAAAGGCCACCTGGCTGGTGCGGCTGCCGTTGGCGGCGGTTTGCAGCTGGGCGAAGTTCTTTTGCACCTCGGTCAGATAATCGCGCAGCCGCGTGCCGCGGTTGGCGAACAGCGCGGCGTCGAAGCGCGCCTGCGGGATCGGGGCGTCGCCGCGCGGCGTCACCTCGGCGGCCAAGGCCGCAATTTGTTGTTCCAACAGCTGTAATAGACGCTGAGTGCTCACATAGGCTCCATCATGACGTTAACAGGCCTAAGCTTGCCCGCGATCCCGCCGTGAAACAAGCGTCGCGCACATATTCCGCCGCGGCGGCTGGTGACGAGGGGGATGCCGGTGGTAAAGTGGCCGGCAATGGATAGCGGGATAAAGGTTGGGCATGACGCGTTGGCTATTGATAATTCTCGGGTGGCTGTCGGTGGTGCTGGCGACGCTGGGCGTGGTGCTGCCGCTGTTGCCGACCACGCCGTTCTTGCTGCTGGCCGCCTGGTGCTTCGCGCGCTCGTCGCCGCGGTTTCATCATTGGCTGCTGTACCGCTCCTGGTTCGGTTCTTACCTGCGCCACTGGCAGCAGCATCGTGCCCTGCCGCCGGGGGCGAAATGGAAGGCGGTGCTGGCGATCGTACTGACCTTTGCGGTATCGCTGTGGCTGGTGAAAATCTGGTGGGTGCGTGTGCTGCTGTTGCTGATGATGGCCGTTTTGCTGCTCTTTATGCTGCGCCTGCCGGTTATTGACCTGTCGCAACAAAAACGGCGCTGATCGTACCTTAAAAGATGCAGGGGAGAGTTGCATTCTTGAGCCAGTTTGCATAGATTTGGGCGTTTTCGTGTGCGGGTTGCCTCCCTTATTCCAGTTTGACGGACTTCGCCTGAGGGTGAAGCGGGACTTCGGGCGGCCTGCGCGCCAGTTTTCAGGCAGTTTTATCAGGCAACAATTATGACCGCTACCGCGCAGCAGCTTCAGTTTATTAAAGACAGTATCAAAACCATCCCGGATTACCCAAAGCCGGGCATCCTGTTCCGCGACGTGACCAGCCTGCTGGAAAATCCGTTGGCTTACGCCGCCAGCATCGAACTGCTGGTTGAGCGCTATCGCGAAGCGGGCGTGACCAAGGTGGTGGGTACCGAAGCGCGCGGTTTCCTGTTCGGCGCGCCCGTCGCGTTGGCGCTGGGCGTCGGCTTTGTGCCGGTGCGCAAACCGGGCAAACTGCCGCGCGCCACCCTCAGCGAAAGCTATGAGCTGGAATACGGCACCGATCGGCTGGAGATCCACACCGACGCCATCGTCGCCGGCGACAAGGTGCTGGTGGTCGACGATCTGCTGGCCACCGGCGGCACCATCGAAGCCACCACCAAGCTGATCCGCCGTCTGGGCGGTGAAGTGAAAGACGCCGCTTTCATTATCAACCTGCCTGATCTGGGCGGTGAAGCGCGTTTGAACCGGCTGGGCATCGAATGCTACTGCCTGGTCGACTTCGCCGGTCACTGATACTGCCGTAGCGCATTACCACAACGGCCTCGCGGATCGCCGCGGGGCTGTGTTAGCATGACCCTCCAGATTACTCGACTTCTCCGGTATTAATGAGCTATCAGGTTCTTGCCCGTAAGTGGCGCCCTCAAACGTTTGCAGATGTCGTCGGACAGGAACATGTTCTGACCGCACTGGCTAACGGCCTCTCGCTGGGGCGGATCCATCACGCCTATCTGTTCTCGGGCACGCGCGGCGTGGGTAAAACCACCATTGCGCGCCTGCTGGCCAAAGGCCTGAACTGTGAAACCGGCATCACCGCCACGCCGTGCGGCCAATGCGACAACTGCCGCGAGATTGAGCAGGGGCGTTTTGTCGATCTGATCGAGATCGACGCCGCGTCCAGAACCAAGGTGGAAGACACCCGCGATCTGCTGGACAACGTGCAGTACGCGCCGGCCCGCGGCCGCTTCAAGGTCTACCTGATCGATGAAGTGCACATGCTCTCGCGTCACAGCTTCAACGCGCTGTTGAAGACGCTGGAAGAGCCGCCGGCGCACGTCAAATTCCTGTTGGCCACCACCGATCCGCAAAAATTGCCGGTCACCATTTTGTCCCGCTGTCTGCAGTTCCATCTCAAGGCGCTGGACGTCGATCAGATCCGCCACCAGCTTGAAACGGTACTGCAGGCTGAGCAGATAACCAGCGACGCCCGCGCGCTGCAGCTGCTGGCGCGCGCCGCCGACGGCAGCATGCGCGACGCGCTGAGCCTGACCGACCAGGCGATCGCCATGGGGCAGGGGCAGGTCACCGCCGCCACCGTCAGCCAGATGCTCGGCACCCTCGATGACGAACAGCCGCTGGCGATCCTCGAAGCGCTGGTCAGCGCCGACGGCGAGAAGGTGATGGCGCAGGTCGCGCAGGCCGCCTCGCGCGGCGTGGACTGGGAAAACCTGTTGGTGGAGACGCTGGCGCTGCTGCACCGCATTGCGATGGTGCAACTGCTGCCTTCGATGCTCGACAACCACTACGCCGCCGTTGAACAGCGGCTGCGTGAGCTGGCGCGCACCTTGCCGCCGGCGGACGTGCAGCTTTATTACCAGACGCTGCTGATTGGCCGCAAAGAGCTGGCTTACGCGCCGGATCGCCGCATGGGGGTGGAAATGACCCTGCTGCGCGCCCTGGCGTTTCACCCGAAAGCGGTGATCCCGGAGCCGGTGGCGCTGGTGCAGACCGCGCCGGCGCCGTTGGCGCAGCCGGCTCAACAGCCGCAGTTTCAGGACGCGCCGCCGCCGTTAGGGCAGGCCGCCGCGCCGCAAAATCATCAATCGACGAATTTACCGGATGCCACCGCCCAGCTGTTGAAAGCGCGAACCCAGCTGTTGCGGCAGGGAGCATCCACGCCAAAAAAGAGTGAGCCGGCGGCGCCAGGAAGAGCGCGGCCGGCAAACTCAGCGCTGGAGCGATTAGCTTCCGTGACTGAGCGCAGCCAGCAGCGCCAGGCGGAAAAGATCGTGCCGGAAAAACCGGCCAAGCCGGAGGCCTACCGCTGGCGCGCCCTGAGCGAACCGGAGGCCGCGCCGGAGCCGCTGGCGACGCCGAAGGCGCTGCGCACCGCGCTGGAGCACGAGAAAACCCCGGAACTGTCGGCCAAGCTGGTGGTGGAGTCGCTGGAGCGCGATCCCTGGGCGGCGGAAATCGATAAGCTGAAGATCCCGAAGCTGGTGCAGCAGCTGGCGTTGAACGCCTTTAAGCAGCAGCCGGAAGCGGGCAAGATTTGTCTCCACCTGCGGCCTTCGCAGCGCCATCTGAATTCGCCGTCGGCGCAGAAGACGCTGGCCGACGCGCTCGGCGAGCTGTACGGCGGCCCGGTCGAACTGACCGTGGTGGAAGACGATAACCCGGCGGAGCGGACTCCGCTGGAATGGCGGCAAGCCATTTATGAAGAAAAGCTGGCGCAGGCGCGCCAGTCCATCGTTGCGGATACCAACATCCAGACGCTGCGTCGTTTCTTTGACGCGGATCTGGATGAAGAGAGTATTCGCCCCATTTAAACGCTGCGCAAAGTGCGCGGCCCTAGCGACGAGAGACGACTATGTTTGGTAAAGGCGGTCTGGGCAACCTGATGAAGCAAGCCCAGCAAATGCAGGAAAAAATGCAGCAGATGCAGGAAGAAGTCGCCAAATTGGAAGTGACTGGCGAATCTGGCGCGGGCCTGGTGAAAGTGACCATCAACGGTGCGCACAACTGCCGTCGCGTGGAGATCGATCCCAGCCTGATGGAAGACGACAAGGATATGCTGGAAGACCTGATCGCCGCCGCGTTTAACGACGCCGCGCGCCGCATCGACGAAACCCAGAAAGAGAAAATGGCGTCCGTTTCCAGCGGCATGCAGTTGCCGCCTGGCTTCAAGATGCCGTTCTGATGCAAACCAGCCCGCTCCTTGAGTCATTGATGGAGGCGCTGCGCTGCCTGCCGGGCGTTGGCCCGAAGTCGGCGCAGCGCATGGCGTTTCAGCTGCTGCAGCGCGATCGCAGCGGCGGCATGCGCCTGGCGCAGGCGCTGACGCGCGCCATGTCGGAAATCGGCCACTGCGCCGACTGCCGTACCTTTACCGAGCAGGACATCTGCACCATCTGCGCCAATCCGCGCCGTCAGCAAAACGGCCAGATTTGCGTGGTGGAGACGCCGGCCGATATTCACGCCATCGAGCAGACCGGCCAGTTCGCCGGGCGCTACTTTGTGCTGATGGGCCACCTGTCGCCGCTGGACGGCATCGGGCCAGGCGATATCGGCCTGGATCGGCTGGAGCAACGGCTGGAAAAGGAAAGCATTACCGAAGTGATCCTCGCCACCAATCCGACGGTGGAAGGGGATGCGACGGCCAACTACATCGCCGAGATGTGCGGCCAGTACGGGGTGCTCGCCAGCCGCATCGCCCACGGCGTACCGGTGGGCGGCGAGCTGGAGATGGTCGACGGCACCACGTTGTCGCACTCTCTGGCCGGGCGTCACGCCATCAAGTTCTGATGTTTTCCCCTGGCGGGGCCGTGCGGCCCCGTTAGTCATTTCGCAAAAATTTCCCGCCAGCCGCTTGAAAAACAATGCCCTGACCCCCACCTGATCCTCATTGTCCGCTTTTGGTAGCAATTGTCTTTGAGGTAATCAATGAGTATGAAAGGTCAAGAAACCCGCGGGTTCCAGTCTGAAGTAAAACAACTGCTTCATTTGATGATTCATTCGCTGTACTCCAACAAAGAGATTTTCCTGCGCGAGCTGATCTCCAACGCCTCGGACGCCGCCGACAAGCTGCGTTTCCGCGCGCTGTCCGCGCCGGAGCTGTATGAGGGCGACGGCGAGCTGCGCGTGCGTCTGTCGTTCGATAAAGAGCAGCGCACGCTGACCATTGCCGATAACGGCATCGGCATGCGCCGCGAGGAAGTGATCGAGAACCTCGGCACCATCGCCAAATCAGGCACCAAGGCCTTCCTCGAATCCATCGGCTCCGATCAGGCCAAAGACAGCCAGCTGATCGGCCAGTTCGGCGTCGGTTTCTACTCCGCGTTCATCGTGGCGGACAAAGTGACGGTGCGCACGCGCGCAGCGGGCGCCGCCGCCGATGAGGGCGTGTTCTGGGAGTCCGAGGGCGAGGGCGACTACCGCATCGCCGACATCGGCAAAGAAACCCGCGGCACCGAAATCACCCTGCATCTGCGCGAAGGCGAAGATGAGTACCTCGACGCCTGGCGCCTGCGCTCGGTGATCGGCAAATACTCCGATCACATCGCCTTGCCGGTGGAAATCGAGAGCAAAAACGAAGAAGACGGCACCGTCACCTGGGAAAAAATCAACAAGGCCCAGGCGCTGTGGACCCGCAGCAAGGCTGACGTGACCGACGAAGAGTACAAAGAGTTCTACAAGCACGTCGCCCACGACTTCACCGATCCGTTGAGCTGGAGCCACAACCGGGTGGAAGGCAAGCAGGAGTACACCAGCCTGCTGTATATCCCGGCCCAGGCGCCGTGGGACATGTGGAACCGCGATCACAAACACGGCCTGAAGCTGTACGTGCAGCGCGTGTTCATCATGGACGACGCCGAGCAGTTCATGCCGAACTACCTGCGTTTCGTGCGCGGCCTGATAGATTCCAACGATCTGCCGCTGAACGTCTCGCGTGAAATCCTGCAGGACAGCCGCGTGACCCAGAACCTGCGCGGCGCGCTGACCAAGCGCGTGCTGCAGATGCTCGACAAGCTGGCGAAAGACGACGCCGAAGGCTACCAGAAGTTCTGGCAGCAGTTCGGCCTGGTGCTGAAAGAAGGCCCGGCGGAAGACAACGGCAATCAGGAAGCGATCGCCAGGCTGTTGCGCTTCGCCTCCACCCGCGGCGACAGCTCGGCGCAAACCCTGTCGCTGGAGGAGTACGTCGGCCGCATGGCTGAAGGGCAGGAAAAGATTTACTACATCACCGCCGACAGCTACGCCGCCGCCAAGAGCAGCCCGCACCTGGAGCTGTTCCGCAAAAAAGGCATCGAAGTGCTGCTGTTGTCCGATCGCATCGACGAGTGGATGATGAGCTACCTGACCGAGTTCGACGGCAAGCCGTTCCAGTCGGTGAGCAAGGCCGATGAGGCGCTGGACAAGCTGGCGGATGAAACCGAAGAGCAGAAGGCCGCCGAGAAGCAGCTGGAGCCGTTTATCGACCGGGTGAAGACGTTGCTGGGCGAGCGCGTGAAGGACGTGCGTTTAACGCATCGCCTGACCGATACGCCGGCGATCGTCGTCACCGACGCCGACGAGATGAGCACCCAAATGGCGAAGCTGTTCGCCGCTGCCGGCCAGCAGGCGCCGGAGGTGAAATACATTTTCGAGCTGAATCCGGAGCATGCGCTGGTCAAACGCGCATCCGACGTGGGTGATAACGAACAATTCGCTGAATGGGTCGACCTGTTATTGGATCAGGCGCTGCTGGCTGAACGCGGCACGCTGGAGGATCCGAACCAGTTCATCCGCCGAATGAATAAGTTGCTGTCCGCATAATTCCGAATTTATACGCCCTTAATCTGCAGGTTAGGGGCGTATTTCTCGCTTTTTTCTGCATTTTCACCTCTTTTAGCCGCATTTTTGTCCCGCGGGATCCGCAATCGATTTCCTCGCGTATCTTGAGCCGCCCCCCTCTGAAATGGTATGGTTGAGCGTTTTCGCAATTTTATAAAAACTTAATACCCAAAAAATTTCAAATTGCGGCCAGCCAACGGCGCTGCGGTTTGAAAGATGAAGGGAATAATAGCAAGGGGATTTACGCAATGCGTATCATTCTGCTGGGCGCTCCGGGCGCTGGTAAAGGTACTCAGGCTCAATTCATCATGGAGAAATACGGCATTCCGCAGATCTCCACCGGTGATATGTTGCGCGCAGCCGTGAAGGCCGGCAGTGAACTGGGCAAGCAGGCGAAAGAAATCATGGACGCCGGCAAGCTGGTGACCGATGAGTTGGTCATCGCGCTGGTCAAAGAACGCATCGCCCAGGAAGATTGCCGCAACGGCTTCCTGCTGGACGGTTTCCCACGCACCATTCCACAGGCCGACGCGATGAAAGAAGCCGGCATCAAGGTGGATTACGTGCTGGAGTTCGACGTGCCGGACGAACTGATCGTCGATCGCATCGTCGGCCGTCGCGTGCATGCGCCATCCGGTCGCGTGTACCACGTGAAATTCAATCCGCCGCAGGTGGAAGGCAAAGACGACGTGACCGGCGAAGAGCTGACCACCCGTAAGGACGACCAGGAAGAAACCGTGCGCAAGCGCCTGGTGGAATACCATCAGATGACCGCGCCGCTGATTTCCTACTACAGCAAAGAAGCTGAAGCGGGCAACACCGCTTATCGTAAAATCGACGGCACCCGCAAGGTGAGCGAAGTGAGCGCCGAGCTGGCGACCATCCTCGGCTGATCGATGTCGTTGCTTGCATAGCGCCAGACCTCAGGTCTGGCGTTTTTTTTTGCCATTCTTCCACCGAATTGTGATCGCCGCAGCTTGTTGCGGCCGCGCCCTTTAATATCCCGCGGCAAATGGCGTATAACTGCCTGCATTTTCATCAGCAGCAGGGAGCAGGGTATGTTCGGACAGACCAATTTTCTGGCGGAGGCCACCGCGCGCCAGATCGTGCAGCGGGCGATGGGCATCATCAGCCACTCCGTCAACGTGATGGACAGCAACGGCGTGATCATCGCCTCCGGCAACCCGTCGCGCCTGTTTCAGCGCCATGAAGGGGCGGTGCTGGCGCTGACGGAAAACCGGGTGGTGGAGATCGACAACGTCACCGCCGAGCACCTGAAAGGCGTGCGCCCCGGCATCAATCTGCCGTTCAGTTTTCGCAACCAGCGGGTGGGGGTGATCGGCATATCCGGCGAGCCGACCGAGGTGCGCGCCTATGCTGAACTGGTGAAGATGGCGGCGGAGCTGATGGTGGAGCAGGCGGCGTTGCTGGATCAGAACCAATGGGAAAAACGCTACCGGGAAGAGTTGGCGAACCAGCTGCTGCAGCCGCAGGCGAACACGGCGTCGCTGGAGGCGATGGCGGCCTACCTGGGGCTGGAGCTCCAGCAGCCGCGCATCGTCTGGATTGTCGAGCTGCAGGAGTCGCAGCCGCAGCGGTTGCGCGAACTGCTGACCGAGCTGGAGGCGGCCCAGCGCGAGGCGCTGATCGCCATCACCGGATTCGACGAGATGATCCTGCTGCGCCCGGCCTGCATGGCGCAGGGGGCGTGGAGCCCGAAGCTGGAGCGGCAGCAGGCTCAGGCGCTGCAGAGCCGGTTGAAGCAACGTTTCCGGGTACGCCTGATCGTCGGCGGTTTTTTTGCCGGCGAGCAGGGGGCCTGTCGTTCAAACCTGACGGCGCGCGCCACCCAGGCGCTGGCGCAGCGGCTGAAGCTGCGTCACGCCACGCTGTTTTATCATGACTACCCGCTGCCGGCGCTGTTGTGCGATCTGGGTGAAGACTGGCGTGCGCAGGAGCTGGGTCGCCCCTGGCAGATCTTGGGCGCGCAGGATGAAAAAGGGGTGCTGCGCGCCACCCTGCGGCACTATTTTTCGCAAAATTGTGATCACACGCAGACTGCCGCGCAGCTGCATATCCACGTCAATACCCTGCGCTACCGGCTGCAGCGGATCGAAGCGATTACCGGACTAAAAATCAATCAGTTAACCGACTCGTTGCGGCTGTATATCGGCATGCTGATGCACGACTGAGTTGTGCCAACCCACAATTTCGCCGCCGTTTTGCCGGCGGTTTTTTGTCGTTTCCTCTCAGGCTTATGGCCGGCGGCCGGGATAAGGTTGCCGGCACATCAACCACGGGGAAAACAACAATGACAACCGTATCCACTCTGGGGGCGCTGGTGGCGTTAGCCGTCGCCATCGTCCTGATCTTGCGCAAGGTTCCGCCGGCCTACGGCATGATTGCCGGGGCGCTGGCGGGCGGGCTGTGCGGCGGCGCCGATCTGGTGCAGACCGTTACGCTGATGATCGGCGGCGCGCAGGGCATCACCAACGCCGTGATGCGCATTCTGGCGGCCGGCGTGTTGGCCGGGGTGCTGATCGAATCCGGCGCGGCGCACACCATCGCCGAAACCATCGTGCGCAAAGTCGGTGAAACCCGGGCGCTGCTGGCGCTGGCGATAGCTACACTGATCCTGACGGCGGTGGGCGTGTTTATCGACGTGGCGGTGATTACCGTGGCGCCGATCGCGCTGTCCATCGCGCAGAAGGCCGGGATCTCGCGCGCGGCGATCCTGCTGGCGATGATCGGCGGCGGCAAAGCCGGCAACGTGATGTCGCCGAACCCCAATACCATCGCGGCGGCCGACAACTTTCACGTGCCGCTCACCTCGGTGATGCTCGCCGGTATCGTGCCGGGGCTGTGCGGGCTGGCGGTGGCTTATCTGCTGGCCCGGCGCCTGAGCGACAAGGGCGACCGGGTGATGGAGGAAGAGCTGACGCAGCACGCCGAAGGCGCGCGGCCGCGGTTTGCCGCGGCGATCGGCGCACCGCTGGTGGCGATTTTGCTGCTGTCACTGCGGCCGATTGCCGGCATCGCGGTCGATCCGCTGATCGCGCTGCCGGTCGGCGGCCTGGCGGGGGCGCTGCTGATGGGGCGCATCCGTCAGTGCAACCAGTTTATGGTCTCCGGCCTCAGCCGCATGGCGCCGGTGGCGATCATGCTGCTCGGCACCGGCACGCTGGCGGGCATCATCGCCAATTCGGCGCTGAAGGACGCGCTGATCACCGGCCTGACGCACACCGGCCTGCCGGCCTGGCTGCTGGCGCCGCTGTCCGGCGCGCTGATGTCGATGGCCACCGCCTCGACCACCGCCGGCACCGCGGTGGCCTCCGGCGTATTCAGCGGCACGCTGCTGGAGCTGGGCGTCAGCGGGCTGGCCGGCGCGGCGATGATCCACGCCGGCGCCACCGTGCTGGACCACCTGCCGCACGGCAGCTTCTTCCATGCGACCGGCGGCAGCGTCAATATGGCGGTGCACGCGCGGTTGAAACTGTTGCCGTACGAAACGCTGGTGGGTTTTACCATCGCGGCGGTCTCGGCGCTGATGTTTGGCGTATTTAATCTGGCGGGATAAGGAATAGTAATGAAAACGCTGAAGAAAGTGGTCATAGCACCGGATTCTTTCAAGGAGAGCCTGAGCGCGCTGGAGGTGGCCGATGCGATTGAGCGCGGCTTCAGCCAAATCTTCCCGCAGGTGCAGTATGTCAAGCTGCCGATGGCGGACGGCGGCGAGGGCACGGTGGAATCGATGGTGGCGGCCACCGGCGGCGAAATCATCGAACTCGAAGTGACCGGGCCGCTGGGGCGGCCGGTGCGGGCGTTTTACGGCCTGCTGGGCGACGGCGAAACCGCGGTGATTGAAATGGCCGCCGCTTCCGGCCTGCATTTGGCGCCGAGCGGCCAGCGTGACCCGCGCATCACCACCAGCTACGGCACCGGTGAACTGATGCTGGCGGCGCTGGCGCACGGGGTGAAGGCGATCGTTCTCGGCATCGGCGGCAGCGCCACCAACGACGGTGGCGCCGGCATGATGCAGGCGCTCGGCGCCCGGCTGCTGGATGCGCAGCGTCAGCCGCTGTCGCCGGGCGGGGCGGCGCTGGCGCAATTGGCGCATATCGATCTGGCCGGGCTGGACCCGCGCCTGCGGCAGCTGAGCATCACCGCCGCCTGCGACGTCGACAATCCGCTGTGCGGCGAGCAGGGCGCTTCGGCGGTATTCGGGCCGCAGAAGGGCGCCACGCCGCAGATGGTGGCGCAGCTCGATGCGGCGCTGCGCCACTACGGCGAACTGATGGAGCAGGTTACCGGCCGCGAGATCGTCCGCCAACCGGGCGCCGGGGCGGCCGGGGGAATGGGCGCGGCGTTGCTCGGCATGCTCGACGCCCGGCTGCGGCCTGGCATCGAGATCGTGATTGAAACCCTGCGGCTGGAAGAGGCGGTGCGCGGCGCCGACCTGGTGATCACCGGCGAAGGTCGGCTGGACAGCCAGTCGATCCACGGCAAAACGCCGATCGGCGTGGCGCGGGTGGCCAAGCGCCACGGCCTGCCGGTGATCGGCATCGCCGGCAGCCTGGCGCCGGATTATCAGGTGGTGCACCTGCACGGCATCGACGCGGCATTTTCGGTGCTCGATCGCATCGTCACGCTGGAGGAAGCGCTGGCGGGCGCGGCGCGCAATCTGGAGGTCACGGCGCGCAACGTAGCGGCGGTATGGCGGCTGGCGCAGGGCTGAGGCCGAATGGCGCCGTCATGGGCGGCGCCTGTTGCTGATATCGGTTCCGACGAAGAGCTTTTCCGTTACAATAGACCGCATTAGTGGCTGTCGGCATCCTGACCCAGAACGGGATACCGGCCGGAAAGGAAACGAGAGGAACTGAGATGAAGCAAGAGAAACACGGCGTATTGCTGGTGAACCTGGGCACGCCAGATGCTCCGACCTCATCCGCGGTAAGACGCTATCTGAAAGAATTCCTCAGTGACGACCGCGTAGTCGATACCTCACCGCTGCTGTGGTGGCCCATCCTCAACGGCGCGATCCTGCCGATCCGTTCGCCGCGCGTCGCCAAACTCTATCAGTCGGTGTGGATGGAGGAAGGCTCGCCGCTGCTGGTATACAGCCGTCGTCAGCAGCGGGCGCTGGCGGCGCGCATGCCGAACACCCCGGTGGAGCTGGGCATGAGCTACGGTTCGCCAAGCCTGGCGGAGGCCATCGACAAGCTGTTGGCGCAGGGCGTGACCAACCTGGTGGTGCTGCCGCTGTACCCGCAATACTCGTGCTCGACCAGCGCCGCGGTATGGGATGGCGTGGCGCGCGTCCTCAAGGGGTATCGCCGCTTGCCGTCGATCGCGTTTATCCGCGACTACGCCGAACACCCGGCCTATATCGCCGCGCTGCAGCAGAGCGTCGAGCGTTCGTTTGCCGAGCACGGCCAGCCGGACCGGCTGGTGCTGTCGTTCCACGGCATTCCCAAGCGTTATGTGCGGCTGGGCGACGATTATTCGCAGCGCTGCGAAGATACGCTGCGGGCGCTGAGCGCCACGCTGCCGCTGTCGCCGGACCGGGTAATGATGACCTATCAGTCGCGCTTCGGCCGCGAACCCTGGCTGACGCCTTATACCGACGAAACGCTGAAAAGCCTGCCGGCGCAGGGCGTGAAGCATATTCAGCTAATTTGCCCCGGTTTTTCGGCGGATTGCCTGGAAACGCTGGAGGAGATCAAGGAGCAGAACCGCGAGATCTTCCTCGAGGCCGGCGGCGAGAAGTTTGAGTACATTTCCGCGCTGAACGACGAGCCGGCGCATATTGATATGATGCAGCAGCTGGTGGCGCAGCGTTTTTAATCACTAATAATCTACATAATTGCATTCATCATCATCAGGCAGGAATGTGTTAACATTCTCTGCCTGTTAACTGCCACAACCGCCAATCACATGAAATTTCCTGGTAAACGCAAGTCCAAACACTATTTTCCGGTGAACGCCCGCGATCCGCTTTTGCAGCAGACGCAGCCCGAAAGCGAGGTCAGCACCTCTTATGTCGTCGGCATCGACCAGACGCTGGTGGATATCGAGGCCAGGGTGGACGACGCTTTTGTCGAGCGCTACGGCCTGAGCCTGGGGCATTCGCTGGTGATTGAGGACGCCGTCGCCGAGGCGCTGTACCAGGAACTGAGTGAAAACAACCTGATCGCCCATCAGTTTGCCGGCGGCACCATCGGCAATACCCTGCACAACTATTCGGTGCTGGCGGACGACCGCTCGGTGCTGCTCGGCGTGATGTGCAGCAACGTCAAAATCGGCAGTTACGCCTACCGCTATCTGTGCAACACCTCGAGCCGCACCGACCTCAACTATCTGCAGGCGGTGGATGGCGCGATCGGCCGCTGCTTTACGCTGATTAACGAAAGCGGCGAGCGCACCTTCGCCATCAGCCCCGGGCAGATGAACCAGCTGCGGCCGGAAAGCGTGCCGGAAGAGGTGATTGCCGGCGCATCGGCGCTGGTGCTGACCTCTTATCTGGTGCGCTGCAAGGAAGGGGAGCCGATGCCGGCCGCCACCATGCAGGCGATCGAATACGCCAAAAAGCACGACGTGCCGGTGGTGCTGACGCTGGGCACCAAATACGTGATTGCCGACAACCCGCAGTGGTGGCGCGACTTCCTGAAACAGCACGTGTCGATTCTGGCGATGAACGAAGATGAGGCGCTGGAGCTGACCGGGCTGAGCGATCCGCTCACCGCCTCGGATATGGCGCTGGAGTGGGTGGATCTGGTGCTGTGCACCGCCGGGCCGAGCGGCCTGTATATGGCGGGCTACACCGAAGAGGCCAACAAGCGCGAAACCCAGCATCCGCTGTTGCCGGGGCATATCGCCGAATTCAACCGCTACGAGTTCAGCCGCGCCATGCGCCGCGAAAGCTGCGAAAATCCGTTCCGCGTTTATTCGCACATCGCCCCTTATATGGGCGGGCCGGAAAAAATCATGAACACCAACGGCGCAGGCGACGGCGCGCTGTCGGCGCTGCTGCACGATATCGCCGCCAACGGCTTCCACCGCAACAACGTGCCGAATTCCAGCAAGCACGTGCGCAGCTACCTGACCTATTCCTCGCTGGCGCAGGTGTGCAAATACGCCAACCGCGTCAGCTATCAGGTGTTGAACCAGCATTCGCCGCGGTTGACGCGCGGCCTGCCCGAGCGGGAAGACAGCCTGGAAGAGTCTTACTGGGAACGTTAAAAGCAAAAGGTCCGGCAAGCCGGACCTTTTTGATTATTGATTGCCGCTTCAGATCGGGCAGCCGCCCAATTTCTCTTCTTCGCTCAGCGTATCCAGCTTGAGGATATTCAGCATGCTGTTGGCTATCTCCCGTTCGCCCATCACCACCTGATTGGCGCCGCGATCGGAGATGTAAGACACCTCGTCGTCGTAGTGGGCGCGGGCGATGATTTCGATATTCGGCCGCTTGGTGCGCGCCGAGGCGACGATCTCGCCGGCTTCGTAGCCGTTCGGGATGGTCAGCAGCAGCCAGCGCGCGCAGTCCAGCCGCGCCAGGTCCATCACCTCGGGATTGGCGGCGTTGCCCAGCACCGTCTTGATGCCCTGTTCGCGCAGCGCCTCGACCCGCGGGCGGGAGTTCTCGATCACCACCAATGGAATGCCGGCCTCGGCCAGCTTGCTGCCCAGCAGGCTGCCCACGCGGCCATAGCCGACCACCAGCGCATGATTGCACATGTCGACCGGGATCTGCTTTTCTTCCTCCACCGCCTCTTCCAGGATTTGGTCTTCCATGGTTTCGGTCTTGGCCAGGTAACGCTCCAGCAGGGTGAACAGCAGCGGATTGAGCATGATCGACAGGATGGCGCCGGCCAGCACCAGATTGCGGCCGTGTTCCGACATCATGCCCAGCGAAATGCCCAACCCGGCGAGGATAAAGGCGAACTCGCCAATCTGCGCCAGGCTGGCGGAGATGGTCAGCGCGGTGCGTTTGGAGTGGCCGAACATCTTCACCAGCAGGAACGCGGCGGCGGATTTGCCGAACACGATGATCGCCAGCGTCGCCAGCACCGCCAGCGGCTCGTTGATCAGGATCATCGGGTCGAACAGCATGCCGACCGAGACGAAGAACAGCACCGCGAACGCGTCGCGCAGCGGCAGCGTGTCGTGGGCGGCGCGGTGGCTCAGCTCGGATTCGTTCAGCACCATGCCGGCGAAGAAGGCGCCCAGCGCAAAGGAGACGTCAAACAGCTTCACCGCGCCATAGGCGATGCCGAGCGCCAGCGCCAGCACCGCCAGGGTAAACAGCTCACGCGAGCCGGTGCTGGCGGTTTTCGACAGGATCCACGGCACCAGGCGGCGGCCGACCACGATCATCAGCGCGATAAAGGCGATAACCTTGCCGATGGTGATCGCCAGCTCGATCAGCAGTTGGCCGCTGCTGGCGTTGTCGTTGCCCATCATGTTGCCGAAGGCCGGCAGCAACACCAGCGTCAGCACCATCGCCAAGTCTTCGACGATCAGCCAGCCGATGGCGATCTGCCCGCGCTGGCTGTCGATCAGCTGGCGTTCCTCCAGCGCGCGCAGCAGCACCACGGTGCTGGCGGTGGACAGACAGAGGCCGAACACCAGCCCGGAGACCAAATCCCAGCCCAACAGCTTCGACAGGCCCATGCCGAGCAGGGTGGCGACGGCAATCTGCGCCACGGCGCCGGGGATAGCGATAGATTTTACTGCGAGGAGGTCTTTCAGAGAGAAATGCAGGCCAACACCGAACATCAACAGGATCACACCGATTTCCGCCAGTTCCGGCGCCAGTGAGGTGTCGGCGACGAAACCGGGGGTAAACGGGCCGGCGAGCACCCCTGCGGCCAGGTACCCCACCAGGGGGGAAATGCGCAGGCGGTTCGCCAGCATGCCGAGGAGGAAGGCCAATACTAACCCTCCGACAATGGTGGTGATTAGCGGTGTTGAATTATGCATCCAGACTCCTTCTAGCTATGCATCGCGGCAAGGGAGAAACGCAACAAAGTTACGAAAAGATACATTTAGTTTATTGCATTTGTTCGCGTCTTGCTTGGCTAAATTGAGCTTTTTTGTGAAAAGGCAGAGGATTTCACTTGGCGGGGGCCAATAAGGGGATTTACCACTATATAACTAAAATAACATTGATTTATCTGGTAGATAACCCGGGTGAATAATGTATTTCGCCCGGGCCGCCTGCGGGATTACTGCGCTTTATGGTCCATATTAGGCAATAGTGCGGTGATGATGCCGATTAACGGCAGGAAAGCACAGATTTGGTAGACCAGCTCGATGCTGGTCAAATCTGCGACATAACCAAGAACCGCCGCACCTAAACCGCCCATACCGAAAGCAAAACCGAAGAATAAACCGGAAACCATGCCGACTTTACCGGGGATCAGCTCCTGTGCGTAGACCAGGATCGCCGAGAAGGCCGAGGCGAGAATTACCCCGATGATCACCGTCAGAATGCCGGTCCAGTAGAGCGATGCGTAGGGTAAAATGAGCGTGAACGGCGCCGCGCCAAGGATTGAGCCCCAAATTACGTATTTTCTCCCTATCTTGTCGCCGAGAGGCCCGCCGATGATGGTTCCGGCCGCGACGGCGAACAGGAAGGCGAACAGGTGTATCTGGGCGTTCTGCACCGAAACGCCGAACTTATGTATCAGATAAAAGGTGTAATAGCTGCTGATGCTGGCCAAGTAGAAGTATTTGGAAAAAATCAGCACCAGCAGGATGCCCAGCGAGTAGGCGACCGTACGTTTTGGCAGCGCTTTCAACGCGGAAGGGCTTTTGGGCTGACCTTTCGCCGCCCGGTGCTGTTGCTGATACCATTTGCTGACCTGCAGCAGCACCACGATCGCCAGCAGCGCCGCCAGCGAGAACCAGGCGACGTTGCCTTTGCCGTAAGGGGCGATGATCAACGCCGCCAGCAACGGCCCGAGCGAGCTGCCGAAGTTGCCGCCGACCTGGAACAACGACTGCGCCAGGCCGTGTCGGCCGCCGGAGGCCATGCGCGCCACGCGGGAGGACTCCGGATGGAACACCGAGGAACCGGTGCCCACCAGCGCCGCCGCCAGCAACACCAGCGGGAAGGTGTTGGCGACCGCCAGCAGCAGCAGGCCCGACAGGGTGAAGCCCATGCCGATCGGCAGGGAGTAGGGCTGCGGGTGCCTGTCGGTGTAGTGACCGATCAGCGGCTGCAACAGGGACGCGGTCAGCTGATAGGTCAGGGTAATCATGCCGATCTGCACGAAACTCAGGTGGAAGTCGGCTTGCAGGATCGGGTAAATCGCCAGGATCAGCGACTGGATCATGTCGTTGAGCAGGTGAGACACGCTGATGGCGCCAAGGATGGAAAACGCGGTGCCTTTCACCGCACTGCCCTTGGCCGGCGGTGCAGCGCTTTGGCTACTGTCGGTCATATTATTATTAGCCTGATAAGTTGTTGAGTACCGAGTTGACATCTTAGGCAGCTTGTTCAATTTTTACCATATCCGAAATAATCTGACGCACATCGCAAAAATTTGAAATCAGATGTTATTGATTCGCGCTACAATTTCGGCCACATCAAAAAAGTCACTTAATTACACGGAGATCCGCCATGCGCTTTTCGCTGAAGACCACCGCATGCGCGTTGGCCGTTTCCCTGACTTTCCTGTCGGGAACCGCCAGTGCCTGGGAAAAGGATAAAACCTACGCCATCACCATCCTGCACACCAACGATCATCACGGCCATTTCTGGCAGAACGATCACGGTGAATATGGCCTGGGCGCGCAGAAAACGCTGGTGGACGGCATTCGCCAGGAAGTGGCGGCCCAGGGCGGCAGCCTGTTGCTGCTCTCCGGCGGCGACATCAACACCGGCGTGCCGGAGTCCGATCTGCAGGACGCCGAGCCGGATTTCCGCGGCATGAACCTGGTGGGCTACGACGCGATGGCGATCGGCAACCATGAATTCGACAACCCGCTCAGCGTACTGCGTCAGCAGGAAAAATGGGCGACCTTCCCGCTGCTGTCGGCCAACATCTATCAGAAAAGCACCGGGCAGCGGTTGTTCAAACCCTATGCGCTGTTCGACAGGCAGGGCATCAAGATTGCGGTGATCGGCCTGACCACCGACGACACCGCCAAGATCGGCAACCCGGAATTCTTCACCGACATCGAATTCCGCGTGCCGGCGCAGGAAGCGAAGCAGGTGGTGGAACAGCTGCGTCAGGACGAGAAGCCGGATGTGATCATCGCCGCCACCCACATGGGCCACTACGACGACGGCAACCACGGCTCCAACGCGCCGGGCGACGTCGAGATGGCGCGCAGCCTGCCCGCCGGCTACCTGGATATGATCGTCGGCGGCCACTCGCAGGATCCGGTGTGCATGGCCGGCGAAAATCACAAGCAGGTCGATTACGTGCCGGGCACCCCGTGTTCGCCGGATCGTCAGAACGGCACCTGGATCGTGCAGGCCCACGAATGGGGCAAATACGTCGGTCGCGCCGACTTCCAGTTCCGCAACGGCGAGCTGAAGCTGGTGCACTATCAGCTGATCCCGGTGAACCTGAAGAAGAAGGTGGAGAAGGCCGACGGCACCAGCGAACGCGTCTACTATACCCAGCGGATTGCGGAAGATCCGGGGATGATGAAGCTATTGACGCCGTTCCAGGATAAAGGCAAAGCGCAGCTGGAAGTGAAGATCGGCAGCGTTAACGGCAAGCTGGAGGGCGACCGCAGCAAGGTGCGCTTTGTGCAAACCAATCTGGCGCGGGTGATGCTGGCGGCGCAGATGGAGCGCGCCGACGCCGACTTCGCGGTGATGAGCGGCGGCGGGGTGCGCGATTCGATCGAAAGCGGCGACATCACCTACAAAAACGTGCTCAAGGTGCAGCCGTTCGGCAATACCCTGGTGCATGTCGATATGCAAGGCCGCGAGGTTGAGCGGTATCTGGCGGTGGTGGCCAATATGAAGGTGGATTCCGGCGCCTACGCCCAGTTCGCCAACGTCAGCCTGGTGGCGGACGGCCAGGGCGTGCGCAACGTGAAGATCAACGGCCAGCCGCTGCAGGCGGACAAAACCTACCGCATGGCGACGCTGAACTTCAACGCGCTGGGCGGCGACGGCTATCCGAAGCTGGATGGGCTGCCGAGCTACGTCAACACCGGCTTTATCGACGCCGAAGTGCTGAAGCAATACATTGAGAAACACTCGCCGCTGGACGCGGCGGCCTACGAGCCGAAGGGCGAGATCGTCTATCAGTAATGCCCACCAAGGCGGTTTATCTTGCCCGACGCGCGATAAACCGCCCGCTGTCGCCACCAAAAAATTGTTCGTCAGGCGGAGTGAAACGCCGCCGCCAACGCCTTCCTGTGATAGCCTGATAAATAGCGACGTTTTGATAAAGGAAACAGGAAGATAACATGTTGAAAACCGCAGGATGGCTGTTGCCCGCCATCATGATGCTGGCGGGGTGCTCCGCCTCCGGGCCTGGAGGCCAGCGCGGCCAAACCCTGAACGAGGCGCTGGCGGCCATCGGCCAGAATAAGGCGCTGGCGGGGGCTTCGAGCGGCATTATGGTGCGCGACGCCGCCAGCGGCAGCGTACTGTATCAGGCCGATGCCGATCGGCGTCTGGTACCGGCCTCCAACATGAAGTTGCTCACCTCTCTGGCGGCCTTTGGGGTGCTGGGCGCGGATTACCGTTTCGAAACCCGCGTGCTGACGCTGGGCAAACAGCGCGGAGACCGGCTGCTGGGCGATATTTATCTGCAGGGCAGCGGCGATCCCAGCCTGCATCCGGACGATATTGACGGGTTTGCCGCGGCGCTGGCGCAGCGCGGCATCAGGCATATCCACGGGCGTTTGATGCTGGACGCCAGCGCGTTCGATAACGCCCCCTTCGGCGCAGGCTGGAGCTGGGACGATGAAACCTTCGCCTTCGCCGCGCCGGTCTCGGCGCTGAACTATGCCTTTACCCCCGGCGGCGACATCAACGTGGTGCGCGTTGACGTGCAGCCGGGCAGCCGGCAGGGCGCGCCGGGCAAGGTGGCGTTTTATCCCGCCGCCAGCCCGGTGGAAATCGTCAATGACACCACCACCGGCGAGACGACTGCGCTGGCGTTCGAACGGCGGCCGGGCAGCAACCGGATTGTGGTCAGCGGTACCATTGGCATGCGGGCCGCAACGGATTCAAAACTTGTCACCATCGACGCGCCGGCCAAGGCGGTGGGCGCGCTGCTGCAGGCGGCGTTGCGCGCCCACGGCATTACGCTGAGCGGCGGGGTGGGCGAGGGGACGGCGCCTGCCGGGGCCTGGGCGCTGGCCGGCAAAACCTCGGCGCCGCTTTCCCGGTTGGCGGTCACCTTCCTGAAGGTGTCGAACAACGGCTATGGCGAGGTCCTCACCAAGGCCATGGGGCGCAAAACGCAGGGCAAGGGCGATTGGCCTGGCGGGCTGCGGGCGATCGGCCATTTTGTGCAAGGCTTGGGCGTTGACCCGGCGGCGTTTCGGCAGGTGGACGGTTCCGGGCTGTCGCGGATGAACCAGGTGACGCCGCATCAATTGACGACGCTGCTGCTGGCCGCCAGAAAACAACCCTGGTTTGCGGCCTGGCATAACGCCTTGCCCGTGGCGGGCGAACCGGGCCTGATGGTGGGGGGCACGCTGCGCAACCGCATGGTGAAGACCGCGGCCGCGGGGCGAGCCTATGCGAAAAGCGGTTCGCTGACCGGCGTGTCGTCGCTCAGCGGCTATGTCGATTCGGCAACCGGACGGCCGCTGGTCTTTTCCATCATCAATAACAACTACCTGACATCCGGCGCGGCAATCAAAGCGCTGGAGGACCGCATGGTGGAGACGCTGGCGGCCTGCGACGCCAGGGTAGTGTGCCGCTAAGCGGCGCGGGCGTGATTTAACGTCGGTCAGTCGCGCTTGGCGATGTCGGCGAAGCTGCCGGCCAACAGCCGGCACAGATCCTCGGCCGCCAGTTCGATATCGAGCCCGCGTTTGCCGCCAGAGACATAGATGGTGGCGAACGTTTGGGCCGGGCTGTCGATCACCGTCGGCAGCCGTTTCTTCTGCCCCAGCGGGCTGATGCCGCCCACCAGGTAACCGGTGACGCGCTGCGCCAGCTGCGGATCGGCCATGTCGGCCTTCTTGGCGCCGAGGGCGCGGGCGACCTTTTTCAGATCCAGCTGAGTGGCGACCGGCGTGACCGCCACCGCCAGGCGCTTGGCGTCGCCGTTCAGCGCCACCAGCAAGGTTTTATAGACCCGATCGGCATCCAGCCCCAGCTTGCGCACCGCTTCGTCACCGAAGTGGGTTTCGTCGCTGTCGTGGTGATAGGGATGAAGGGTAAATGCGACCTGTTGTTTTTCGAGCAGAACCACTGCGGGCGTCATGATGTTTTTTCCAAAATGTCCCCGGCGAGGGGGCTTGCGGCGGTAAAGGGTAAAAATACAAAAATAGCGTCCGGTCGGCAAGCTGGGCGGCTGTTACATAAAGCGAGTTGCCAAGGTGTTCACCGGGTTGCTACCCTGTCTCTTGTAACCGTTAACACGGTTGCTATGCGTATAACTAGAATACAAGAAATTCCTCTTTGACTGGCCAATAGCGATATTGGCCACTTTTTTATGGCTGCGGCTGCAGCATCGCCGGCAAGTTATCCTCGCCGTACAGATGCAATGCGCCTACCGCCACCACGTAGTCGCCGGCCGGCAACGCCTCGAGCTTTTGCCGCCAGTCGCGGTTGCGTTGATGCATCAGCACATCGTACAGCCCGGCGCTGAAGGTGGCGGGCAGCGTTTCCAACCCGCCGCTGGGCTTGGCGTCGAGCCACCAGCTCACCATGGTCTGCAGCAGCCGCGCATTGGTGTGCCAGTGCTCCAGCGTATCGCGCAACAGCGCGATGCCGCCTTCCGGCAGCTGTTCCAGCATCGCCAGCTGCTGCTGCGCGCCTTCCAGTTCTATCACCTTTTTGTCCTGCGCCCTGGCCGCCTGCAGCAGCTGGTAGTCCACGCCGTACTCGGCGCGCAGCCCCAGCCGCTGAGCCTGGCGCGCCTGCATCATCAGCGCCACCTGCCAACCCGGCAGGGTCGAGAACGACCGGGCGTCGGCGCCCAGCTCCCGGCACAGCGCCAGCAGCCGGTGGAATTCCTCGCTGGACAGGCGCTCTTCAAGCGTCGGCTGCAGTTCGGCATGGTCGAACGGCGAGGCGGAGCCGGTGATGTCGGCCTCGACGATCAGCGCGTCGGCCTGCTGCAGGCGAGCGGCCAGCCTGGCCGGCAGCGGCGACATGTCCACCGTGCCCATATGAATGCTGCCGACCAGATGCAGCCGACGATCGCCCGGCAGGCTGATGTCCAGCGCCGGGTAGGCATAGCGCATCGGGGCGATCAGGCCGAGAAAGGCGGCGATGCGGCGTAACAGTTGACCCATACGGCGTGGCTCCTGAATAACGTGTTCGCCTTTCGGGGGGAAAGGTGAGGGCATATCGACAACCCCATGCTAAACGCTATCCGCCGCACAAGAAAGCCTGAAGAGTGAAGCAATTATGTCAAAACGAACGGGGCGCCACAGCGGCGCCCCGGGAGGGTTACCCTTTGGGTTTGAAGCGCAGCAGCCGGTTGGCGTTGCTGACCACGGTAATCGAGGACAGCGCCATCGCCGCGCCGGCCACCACCGGGCTGAGCAGGGTGCCGGTCAGCGGATACAGCAGGCCGGCGGCAATCGGGATGCCCAGGCTGTTGTAGATAAACGCCCCGAACAGGTTCTGCTTCATATTGCGCAGCGTCGCTTTCGACAGCTCCACCGCGTCGGCCACGCCGTGCAGGCTGTGGCGCATCAGGGTGATCGCGGCGGTTTCGATGGCGACATCGCTGCCGCCGCCCATCGCGATGCCTACGTCGGCCTGCGCCAGCGCCGGCGCATCGTTGATGCCGTCGCCGACCATCGCCACGCGCCGCCCCTGCGCCTGCAGCCGTTTGATCGCTTCCGCCTTGCCGTCCGGCAGCACGCCGGCGATCACCCGGTCGATGCCGGCCTCTTTGGCGATGGCGTTGGCGGTCAGCGGATTGTCGCCGGTCAGCATCACCAACTGGTAGCCCTGGCGGTGCAGGCGTCGCAACGCCTCAACGCTGTCGCCGCGCAGCGGATCGCGGATGGCGAACAGCGCCGCCGGTTGGCCGTCGGCGGCCAGCAGCACCGGCGTCACGCCGCGTTCGGCCTGGTTGCGCATCTGCGCTTCCAGCGCGCCGATGGCCACCTGATGCTGCTGCAGCAGCGCGGCGTTGCCCAGCAGCAGCTTCACGCCGCCCACGTCGCCGCTGATGCCGGCGCCGCGCAGGGTGCGGAACTGCTCCACCGGCGGCAGCGTCTGCCCGGCGGCGCGTTCGACGATGGCGCGCGCCAGCGGGTGGTTGGAGCCCTGTTCCAGCGCGGCGGCCCAGCCGAGCGCCTGCTGTTCGCTGACCTGATTGAAGGTCAGGATCTCCACCACCTGCGGGCGTCCTTCGGTCAGGGTGCCGGTTTTATCGAACACCAGGGTGTCGAGCTGGCTGGCCTGCTGCAGCGCGTCGGCGTCGCGCACCAGCACGCCGAACTCCGCCGCCCGGCCGACGCCGGAAATGATCGACATCGGCGTCGCCAAACCCAGCGCGCAAGGACAGGCGATGATCAGCACCGTGGTGGCGATCACCAGCGTGTAAACCAGCTGCGGCTGCGGGCCGAAGAAGTACCAGAGGGCGCCGCTGAACAGCGCGATCGCCACTACCGTCGGAACGAACACCGCCGAGATGCGGTCCGCCAGCTGGCCGATTTCCGGCTTGCTGCTTTGCGCCTGCCGCACCAGCTTGATGATGCGCGCCAGGGTGGTTTTGCTGCCGATGGCGGCGGCGCGGAACAGCACGCTGCCGTCGTCCACCACCGTACCGGCATGCACGGTATCGCCCGCGCCTTTCTGCTGCGGCACCGCTTCGCCGGTCAGCATCGCTTCGTCGAGCCAGGCTTCGCCCTGCACGATCTCGCCGTCGACCGGCACCCGATCGCCGGTGGTCAGGCGCAGCGTCATGCCCAACTGCACCTCCGCCAGCGGAATATTGCGCTCGCCGTCGTCGGTCACCCGCCGGGCGGTGGGCGGCGTCAAATCCAGCAGCCGCTCCAGCGCCTGCGAAGAACGCTGGCGCGCCCGCTGCTCCAGCGCGTGGCCGAGGTTGATCAGGCCGATGATCATCGCGCTGGCCTCGTAATACAGGTGTCGCGCCTCCATCGGGAAGAAATCGGGCCAGATATTGACGCCGATCGAATACAGCCAGGCGGCGCCGGTACCCAGCGCCACCAGGGTATCCATGGTGGCGCTGCCGTTCATCAGCGCGCGCCAGGCGTTACGGTAGAAATGCCCGCCGGCGAACGCCATCACCGCCAGCGTGATAATGCCGACCACCAGCCACGGGCGCTGGGTTTCCGGCGTCAGCGACATGCTGCCGCCGAACAGCCCCCAGGCCATCAGCGGGATGCCCAGCGCCAACCCCAGCGCCGCCTGCCAGCTAAAGCGCTTCATGTTGGCGCGCGCGGTCTGCTGCTGGCGTTCGCGGCGTTCGGTTTCGTCCTGGATCATCTCGGCGCCGTAGCCGGCTTTTTCCACCGCCGCCACCAGCGCCTGCGGATCGGCGCCGCCGGTCACCAGCGCGCTGCGCTCCGCCAGGTTGACCCGCGCCTGCTCGACGCCGGGCACCCCCTGCAGGGCGTGCTGCACCTTGCTGACGCAGCTGGCGCAGGTCATGCCGCTGAGCAGCAGCTGCACGCTGTCGTCATCGCTGTCGGTTGCCGGAAGGGAAGGCTGTGCCGCTGGCTGAACGTCCGGCAACTCAGGGGTTGCTTCAGTCAACGGCTCAGATTTTGGGGCGATGGCGCCCGCCAGGCTGGCCTGATAGCCGGCCCGCGCCACCGCGGCGATCAGCGCCTGCGGTTCGGCCTCGCCATAGATTTTGGCGGCGTCGAGGCTGACGTCGGCGGCGATCACGCCCGGCACCGCTTCCAGCGCCTTGCGGGTGCTGCCGACGCAGTGCATGCAGCTCAGGCCGCTCAACTGCAGCGCGGTATCGGGCCGCTGCGCGATTTCGGCCTGATAGCCGGCGGCGGCCACGCTGTCGATCAGCGCGCTGTCCGGCGCGTCGCCGGTCACCTTGGCGTAATGCACGTTAACCTCGGCCTGCTCGACGTCGCTGCGGCTTTCCAGGGCCTGTTTCACCCGCTGCGCGCAGTTCATGCAGGACAGCCCCTGCAATGCCAACACGGTAGTTTGTGACATGATTCGATTCCTCGCTCAAGGGCGGTGTTTAAAGGTTGACCGCTTGACCCATTTTCACTAAGAATGAAGCTTAAACCTTCCAGCAAGGGGAAGGTCAAATAAATATCTCTACGTCATTCACTGTCGACCTTGTTACCTTTTAAAGCCCGCCAGAACTGGAACCACACCCTTTACCATTCTACTTTTGTCTACTGAGATTGCCCCTATGGAGGATCACCGGTTCATCACGCCGGGTATCGGGCGGGTAAAGTTCGGTTAGGCGAGATACTTACAATGGTTTTTTTAAAAGGAGCATAGGGGAGTACAGCAACCGGTGAGTTTGGTTGCTGTATTTAAGATAATGGGGGTTATTTTTTTACTGGCTTTGGCGGCCATTCTCCGCCGTGTTTGATTAAGGTTGTTTTGATTTCTTCCAGTTTATCCCAAGTTTCCGTCCCTTCTTGGGTTCGGTTAATAAAACGTTGTAACTGGTTGCCCATTGTCCAGCCTGAGTTGCCTTGTATACTACTGTCAGCCCCTTTGTCTAGCAGGTAAATAACATGGTCATAGGCTCGGGAATCAAGGGCGTCAATAAGCAATGAATTACCTAATGAATTTTTGGTGTTAATATCGGCGCCGTATTCCAGCATGACTTTGAGTGTCTCGATGTTTTTGGCTTTGAATGCTTCAAATATAATGGGCTGGTTGTGAACTTTATCCAGCGCATTAGGCGATAGCCCGCCGTCTAGCATCGCCTTGATCCAGATGCCATCATCGGCTTTCAGCATAAATTCTGCTGGACAGCTTCCTCCATTTGGACGGGGTTGCAACGGGTCGGCCCCAGCTTTGACTAATGCTGTAATGATCCGCAAGTACTCTGGCGTCTTTTTTTCGAAGATTGCATTGTTGAGCGCCCAGAATAACAGCGTTATGTCTTCTTTCGCCGGACGGTTAAGCTCCTCCTTGCTGAAGGTCGGAAGTATTTTTTTTAATGTTGCTTCATCCCCGTGATAAATCACTTCGGCAATAGTTAACTGCTTACCTTCAAAATAATCCTGCGGTTTCAAATCCATACCCTCTTTACATCCTTGTAGTATTAACACTGAAAATAACATTACTGCAATACTGATTAAATTTTTCATATCCGGCCTTTAATGGTGGCTATATCATCGTCTTTCTGTTCTTCAATGCAGTTAATTGCTTGGTCGATACCGTGCTTATCTAACAGGGAGCCAGCTCCGCCGGGAAGAGCATACGTTATCCCTGCGGCGTTAGGGGTGTTTACGGAAACAGCTTCTTTGGCCGCGAGAGCAAAAAGATTACCTTTTACGAGGCGATAATCAGCCGGTAAATTCACTTCCTGAATTGTGGTGAGTAATTCATTTTCGACGCGGTAAGCGTGGATATTGCTGGTGTCGCCGAGCCGGCTACCACTGTACATTTCTACGGTGTTTTTATGCAGCCCGGCGGCGTTGAAGGTCCACGCGGGGTTACCGCTGGCAATGGACGCGGCGGACGCCATTCCACCACCTAGCGAATGCCCGGCAATGTCAACGTCAGGATACTTCGATATACTATCGCCAATCTCAACAGCACGTTTATAGTATTCGGAGTGCATTCCGCCTCCTTGAGTCAGGTTATTACTCCAGTCTGCAAAGTTCTTGATGTCCGGTGTATCACCTTTGGCGAGTGCCATGGCGGCATCCTTGAGGCCGGGAAATTCCGGAGCTCTGGATCCCCGAAAAACGACGGTTGGATTCATCGCCTTGCCAAAGATCTCTTCATCCGGCTGGTACACGCGGGCCAAAAAATCAGGTGAAAGATCGTCGTCATAAAGCATTTTACTGCTTAACCCCATTTTATTCAGACTGGCCTCATTGTTGCTGATGTCTTTCCAGCCTTCGGGCACATTTGGCACTGTCTGTAACGGGCCGGTGGTTTTGTAGATGTTTTCCGCTAGTTTGGCTTTTTCTACGGCGATGTTGTTATCGGCCAGCCGTTGTGCGGCAATACGGGCATCGGGGTAGATACTGCGTTTCCCGCGTCCAATCAGGTATTGCCGTTCTTGCCAGCGTTCGGCCTTGGTCATGGGACGCATTGCTTGCAAGGTTGCCGTTACTGTTGCAGCCGCCGTAGCAATCGCCTGTTGCAGTGGCGGGCGGCGGGTGATGTTCTGACGTGGGGGGAGTACTGTGGGCTTGGGGCGTTGCCCGTAGCGGTGTACCATGTCTTCATAGCGTTCGATGACGTGTGCTACAGGGTATAGCGCAGGAAGGTGGGAGCCGGGATAGCGTTGCAGCTTGCCGTCGGCGTCGATGTAAAAAACATGTTTTGCAGATGACCACGCGCCGAAGCTATTGCCAATAGCAAGCAGACTTCCCTGGTTTATATCGTCAAAGACGGCCCTTTTCATTTGGGTGTCCTCTTGGTAGCTTGACACACCGATGCCGGATTGAGTGTTGCGCGTGATATGCCGTCGGCTGCATATTGACATGCCAGCGGTACCGCCAAAGAGATAACCTCGACTTAATTCATATCGCGCATCGTGCGGTGAGAGTATTCGTGAGAATTTTTCTGGCTCTAGTGCATCTGAAATTAAATAAATTAACCGCAAAATTTCAATCCCTTGATAGATAGTGGTTTTAATGGTTATAACGAAACAAACGCGAAGTTACAATGTTCATGCCGCAGAGACTGTGGAAGGTCTCCTGTAGCGTTTCGTATTTGGGCGAGTTAATGAAAATACGCGGCGCCATATTTGGAGGTCTTTATGGGGACCTTTAAAGTATCTAAATTTATTATTTGATTTAAAATCAATTGGTTGATGGTTAATGGATCTTCCGGCAAGGGGAAGGTCAAGGAGCGAAAATGAATATCAGCGACGTGGCGAAAAAAACCGGTTTAACCAGCAAGGCGATCCGTTTTTATGAAGAGAAGGGGCTGGTGACCGCGCCTATCCGCACCGATAACGGCTATCGCAGTTATTCCGCCAAGCATATCGAAGAGCTGACGCTGCTGCGCCAGGCGCGGCAGGTGGGTTTTAATCTGGACGAGTGCCGCGAACTGGTGGCGCTGTTCAACGATCCGGCCCGCCACAGCGCCGACGTGAAGACCCGCACCCTGCAGAAGGTGGCGGAAATCGAAAAGCACATCGGCGAGCTGGGCGAGATGCGCCAACGCCTGCTGGCGCTGGCGGAACAATGCCCGGGCGATGACGGCGCCGACTGCCCGATCATCGATAACCTGGCGGGTTGCTGCCGGCAGGCTTAACGGCTGACGGCGCGGATCACCAGGGTGACGCCTTCTACGGCGATCACTTCCACCTCGGTGCCGACCGGCAGATCTTCAGTGGCCTGCGCGCGCCAGCTGCCGTCGCCGATGTTGATGCGCCCCATGCCGTTGTGCATCGCTTCGGTCAGGGTGGCGCGGGTGCCGATCAGCTGGCGGTTGCGCTGGTTCAGCACCTGCGAACCGCTGGCGGCGGCGGCCGGCCGCCGACGCAGCCAGTACCACCACAGATAGGCGACCAGCACGGTCAGCGCGGCGAAGATCGCCCCCTGCCATGCCCAGGGCAGCTGCGGCAGCAGCCAGACCAGCGCCCCGACGAGCAGGGCCGCCACGCCGCTCCACAACAGATAGCCGCCGGCCCCGAGCATTTCCGCCGCCAGCAGCACCCCGCCGAGGGAAAGCCAGAACCCGTGCGGATTTGCCGCAATGAGCTCGACCATGGTTATTTGCCCTTGCTTTCTTTCAACAGCTCGGCGATGCCGCCGATGGAGCCGAGCAGGCTGCTGGCGTCCAGCGGCATCATCACCACCTTGCTGTTATTGGACGAACCGATCTTCTGCAGCGCATCGGTGTATTTCTGCGCCACGAAGTAGTTCACCGCCTGAATGTTGCCGCTGGCGATAGCGTCGGAAACCAGCTGGGTGGCGCGCGCTTCGGCTTCGGCCGCGCGTTCGCGCGCCTCTGCCTGCAGAAACGCCGACTGCCGCTCCCCCTCGGCCTTCAGGATCTGCGACTGTTTGTCGCCTTCGGCGCGCAGGATCGCCGCCTGACGTACCCCTTCGGCCTCCAGAATATCGGCGCGTTTGGTACGCTCGGCCTTCATCTGGGCGTTCATCGACGCGATCAGCTCGGCCGGCGGGCGCACGTCGCGGATCTCGATGCGGGTGATTTTGACGCCCCAGGGATTGGTGGCTTCGTCGACGATGTGCAGCAGGCGGCTGTTGATGCTGTCACGCTGCGACAGCATTTCGTCCAGCTCCATCGAGCCGAGCACGGTGCGGAAGTTGGTCATGGTCAGGTTGACGATCGCCTGCTCGAGGTTGCTGACCTCGTAGGCGGCGCGCGCCGGATCGACCACCTGAATGAAACACACCGCGTCGATGGCGACGTTGGCGTTATCGCGCGAGATGATTTCCTGCGAAGGAATATCCAGCACCTGTTCCATCATGTTGATCTTGCGGCCGATGCGGTCCATAAACGGCACCACCAGATTGAGGCCGGGCATCAGCGTTTTGGTGTAGCGGCCGAAGCGTTCCACCGTCCATTGGAACCCCTGCGGCACAATTTTGACGCCGGCGAACACCACGATCAGCGCGACGACAATCACGATCGGAATAAAAGTAAACATGGCAAACCTCCTGTCAGACATATGTAAACGAATATTACGCCAGCGGCCGGGTAAAGACTAATCATTCAGGGGGGAGTTGGCGGTGAATATGCCAAATTGGCATGTTTCCAATAATTTTAATTCATTTCATGACGTTGTCCGGCTTGGTTAGAGTAAAAGTCTCGCCGCTTTTAACTTCAAATATTTGTCATTTTTATTTGCGACTATGCTTTTTGAAATGACATCTCGCGCCAAGGATTGTTATGGATTCGATCAGTGTTGATGAACTCGCCTCAAAAAAAGATCGCTGGTATCGCATTGTGGAAGAAATGCTGGCGGAAGCCGGCGTCGCCATCAACGGCAATCGCGCCTGTGACATCCGGGTGCATAATCCCGCGCTGTTCAAGCGCATCCTGCAGGAAGGCTCGCTCGGCTTTGGCGAAAGCTATATGGACGGCTGGTGGGACTGCGATCGGCTGGATGCGTTATTCACCCGCATATTGCAGGCCGGCGTCGATGAGCGGCTGCCGAAAAGCCTGAGCGACATCGCGCGCATCGCCTATGCCCGGCTGTTCAACCGCCAGTCGCGCAAACGCGCCTGGCAGGTGGGCAAAGAGCATTACGATATCGGCAACGACCTGTTTCGGGCGATGCTCGATCCCTATATGCAATATTCCTGCGGTTACTGGAAAGAGGCCCAAACGCTGGAGCAGGCGCAGCAGGACAAGCTGAAGATGATCTGCGAGAAGCTGCAGCTGAAGCCGGGCATGTCGCTGTTGGACATCGGCTGCGGCTGGGGCGGGCTGGCGCAGTATGCGGCGCAGCACTATGGGGTTTCGGTGCACGGCGTGACCATTTCGGCCGAGCAGCAAAAGCTGGCGCAGGAACGCTGCCGCGGGCTGGACGTCGAGATCCTGCTGCAGGATTATCGCGATTTGAACCGTCAGTTTGACCGCATCGTTTCGGTCGGCATGTTCGAACACGTCGGGCCGAAAAACTACGACACCTACTTCAGGGTGGCGGCGCGCAACCTGAAGCCCGACGGCCTGTTCCTGCTGCACACCATCGGCTCCAACCAGACCGATCTCAACGTCGACGCCTGGATAGACAAATACATTTTCCCCAACGGCTGTTTGCCGTCGGTGCGGCACATCGCCGAAGCCAGCGAAGGGCGTTTCGTGATGGAAGACTGGCACAATATCGGCGCGGATTACGACCGCACGCTGATGGCGTGGCTGGCGAATTTCAAGCGGGCGTGGCCGGCCTTGTCAGGGCGCTATTCCGAACGCTTCGAGCGGATGTTCACTTACTATCTGAATGCCTGCGCCGGCGCGTTTCGCTCGCGCAACATTCAGCTGTGGCAGGTGGTGTTCAGCCCGAAAGGTATAGAAGGCGGTGTTCGGGTTTACCGCTAATCCCCTCGTCTTTCCCGCCGCATCGTTGTTGGCTGCACGTTCGAACCCTGGTCACTTAGTTATCTAAGCTCCCAGGGCTTCTCGCGTTTGCCGCCTAGATGCGACGAAAAATCCATTGGGGATGGCGGGTTAATATAATAAAGAATACAGCTGACGGCGATACTTGGCCGCCAGCGCGTCGCCGGTGCCCAGCGCGGCCAGAATATCCATCAGCGTCTTGCGCGCGTTGCCGTTGGCGGCGGCCAGATCTTTCTTCAGATGGCCGATCAGCAGTTCCAGCGCTTCTTCGTTGCGCCCGACCTGATGCAGCTGCAGCGCCAGCTGCACCGCCAGATCCACGTTGTCCGGCTGCTGCTGAACCTGTTGCTGCAGCTGCTGGATTTCCGGGGTGTCGGCCGCCTGCTTCAGCAGCTCAATCTGCGCCACCAGGCCCTGGTAACGGGTGTCGCGGTCCTGCAACGGAATGGTCGCCAGCACCGCTTCGGCGTCTTCGCTGCGGTTCAGCGCGATTTGGGTCTCGGCCAGCGTCAGGCCGATGTCGCTGCGTTGCTGGCTTGACTGCCAGGCGTCTTTCAACAGCGGCAGCGCTTCGGCGGCCTTATCGTCCGCCAGCAGTTCCATCGCCTGCGCCAGCTTCAGATCTTCTTCCTTCGGCAGGAAACGCTGCAGGAATTCGCGGATCACCTCTTCCGGCTGCGGGCCCTGGAAGCCGTCGACCGGCTGGCCGTCTTTGAACAGGTACACCGTCGGGATGGATCGCAGCCCGAACTGGGAGGCGATCATCTGTTCGGCGTCGCAGTCGACCTTGGCCAGCACGAACTGCCCGGCGTATTCCGCCGCCAGTTTGTCCAGCAGCGGGGTGAGCTGCAGGCAGTGTTGGCTGCGCTCCGACCAGAAGTAGAACAGCACCGGGATGGACATCGACTGTTCCAGCGTCTGGTGCAGGTTAGTTTCGTTAATATCAACAACAGCTTGAGCTAGCATGTATTTTCTCTCTGATCTTGCGGAGCCATTGGCTTGTAGATGGGGGCGCGCCGGCATTCTTCAACCCCGACGGCCAAATTAACCGTTGCTGCGCAGCAGCCAGTCCAGCCAGCGCCCCGGCAGAATGCGGCGCAGCACGCTCAGCGCGTGCGCCAGCAGGGTGACCGGATAGCGCAATTTGGCCTTCGGGCTTTCCAGCGCGTGGCGCAGCTTGGGCAGAATGGCCTCCGGCGGCAGCGTCAGGCGTTTGGCGATGCCGGGGTTATGCACCGGTTTGTCGCTCTGCGCCTGATTGACGTTTTGGGTAAAGTGGGTGGCGATGGGCCCCGGTTCGATCAGGCTCACCTGAATGCCGCTGCCGTGCAGCTCCATGCGCAGCGCATCGGACCAGGCTTCCAACGCGAACTTGCTGGCGGCGTAGGCGCCGCGGCCGGCGCTGGACACCAGCCCCATCACCGAACTGGTCTGGATAATGCGCCCCTCGCCGTGCGGCAGCATCGCCGGCAGCAGCAGCTGGGTCAGCTGATGGGTGCCGAACAGGTTGGTGGCGAACTGCCGTTCCAGCTGGCGGCGGGAAATGCGGCTCAACGGGCCGTAAACCCCGAAGCCGCCGTTGTTGAACAGGCCGTACAGGCGGCCTTCGGTCAGCGCGATCACCTGCGCCGCGGCGCGTTCGACGCTGGCGCTGTCGTCGAGATCCAGCTCGATGCCTTCCAGCCCGAGCTGGCGCATGTTTTCCACGTCCTGCGGCTTGCGGCAGGCGGCCAGCACCCGGTAACCGCGGTTGCGCAAGTCCTGCGCCGCAATCAGTCCAATCCCGCTGGAACAGCCGGTTATCAATACCGCTTTTTGCATAACTTTACCTAGTGTACAACCCTATTTAGTTAGACTCATGTTTTACTAGAGGTTCCAGACGTTCCGCCATCCAGGTGGCGATAAACGGCTGGGCGTCCCGATTGGGGTGCAATCCGTCATCCTGCATCCATTCCGCTTTCACCACCACCTGCTCCATATAGAACGGCAGCAGCGGGATATCGAACTGCTTGGCCAGCGTCGGGTAAATCGCGCTGAACGCCTCGGTATAGCGGCGGCCGTAGTTCGGCGGAATGCGGATCTGCATCAGCAGCGGCTGGGCGCCGGCCTGCCGCACCAGGGTGATGATTTGGCCGAGATCGCGTTGCACATCCTGCGCCGGGAACCCGCGCAGGCCGTCGTTGGCCCCCAGCTCGATCAGCACCCAGCGCGGCTGATGTTGTTTCAGCAGCGCCGGCAGACGCGCCAGGCCCTGCGCGGCGGTGTCGCCGCTGATGCTGGCGTTGACCAGCTGCGGCTCGCCCGGTTTTTTCTGCCATTGATCGGCCAACAGCGTCGGCCAGGCCTGCGCCACCGGCAGGCGATAGCCGGCGCTTAAACTGTCGCCCAAAATCAATAAGGTATCGGCGGCGACGGCGCGTAAACTGAATAATCCCAACAGCAAAAGGAAGGGAAGATGCCAGCGGAAAACGTTCTTGAAGTTCATCATCTTAGTAAACACGTTGGTCAGGGTGAGCATCGGCTCTCCATCCTTACCGGAGTCGAGCTGGTTGTCAAACCCGCGCAGACGATCGCCCTGATCGGCGAATCCGGTTCGGGCAAATCGACGCTGCTGGGCATCCTCGCCGGGCTGGACGACGGCAGCGAAGGGGAGGTGCAGCTGCTGGGCGAGTCGCTGACCGCGCTGGATGAAGAGGGCCGCGCCGCGCTGCGCGCCAAAAACGTCGGCTTCGTGTTCCAGTCGTTCATGCTGGTGCCGACGCTGAACGCGCTGGAAAACGTGCAGCTGCCGGCGCTGCTGCGTGGCGAGAGCGACCGCCAAAGCCGCGAGCAGGCGGTGCAGCTGCTGGAACAGCTGGGGCTGGGCAAGCGGCTCGATCACCTGCCGGCGCAGCTGTCCGGCGGCGAGCAGCAGCGGGTAGCGTTGGCGCGCGCCTTCAGCGGCCGGCCGCGGGTGCTGTTCGCCGATGAGCCGACCGGCAACCTCGATCGCCAGACCGGCGAACGCATCGCCGACCTGCTGTTCACCCTCAACCGGGATTTCGCCACCACCCTGATACTGGTGACTCACGACGAAACGCTGGCGGCGCGCTGCCAGCGGCGGCTGCGGCTGCGCGAAGGCAAGCTGTGGGAGGAAGCATGATCTGGCGCTGGTTTTGGCGGGAATGGCGCTCCCCGTCATTGCTGATAGTCTGGTTGGCGCTGACGCTGTCGGTCGCCTGCGTGCTGGCGCTGGGCAGCATCAGCGACCGCATGGACAAGGGGCTGAGCCAGCAGAGCCGCGACTTTATCGCCGGCGATCGGGTGCTGCGCAGCGCCCGGCCGGTGCCGGAGGGGTGGTTGCTGGACGCGCAGCAGGAAGGGCTGAAACTCAGCCGCCAGCTGTCGTTCACCACCATGACCTACGCCGGCGATCGGCCGCAGCTGGCGGACGTTAAGGCTACCGATCTGGCCTATCCGCTGTACGGCAAGCTGGAAACGCGACCGGCCAACGTCAAGCCGGAGCCGGGCTCCGTGCTGGTGGCGCCGCGCCTGCTGGCGCTGCTCAACGTGAAGGTCGGGGACATGCTCGAGGTCGGCGACACCCGCCTGCGCATCGCCGGTGAAATCATTCAGGAGCCGGATTCCGGCTTCAATCCGTTCCAGACCGCGCCGCGCATCATGATCAACCTGGCGGACGTCGATAAAACCGGCGCGGTGCAGCCGGGCAGTCGCCTGACCTATCGTTACATGTTCGCCGGTGCGGCGCAGGATCTCCAGGGTTACGAAACGCGCCTGACGCCGCAGCTGCAGCCGGACCAACGCTGGTTCGGGCTGCAGGAGTCCGGCAGCGCGCTGGGCAAATCGCTGCAGCGTTCTCAACAGTTCCTGCTGCTGTCGGCGTTATTGACGCTGCTGCTGTCGATCGCCGCAGTGGCGGTGGCGATGAGCCACTACTGCCGCAGCCGTTATGATCTGATTGCGGTGCTGAAAACGCTCGGCGCCGGCCGCGGCGCGCTGCGCAAGCTGATCGTCGGCCAGTGGCTGGCGGTAATGCTGCTGGCGGCGGCGTGCGGCGGGGCGATAGGTTTGGCCTTCGAGGCGGCGCTGATCCGCCTGCTGGCGCCGGTGCTGCCGGCGGCGTTGCCCGCCGCCGGGGGCTGGCCGTGGCTGTGGGCGCTGGGCGCGCTGGTGCTGATTTCGCTGCTGGTCGGGCTGCGGCCGTATCGACAACTGCTGGCCACCCAGCCGCTGCGCGTGCTGCGCCGCGACGTGGTGGCCAACGTCTGGCCGCTGCGCTATTTCCTGCCGGCCACGGCGGTGATCGTGGTGGCGCTGCTGACCGCGCTGATGGGCGCCAGCACGCTGCTGTGGGCCATTTTGGCCGGCATTCTGGTGCTGGCGTTGCTGCTGGGCGGCATTGGCTGGGGCAGCCTGTTGTTGCTGCGCCGCATCCAGTTGAAGAACCTGGCGCTGCGGCTGGCGGTTAACCGCTTGCTGCATCAGCCGTGGGTGACGGTCAGCCAGCTGGCGGCGTTTTCGCTGTCGTTCATGCTGCTGGCCCTGTTGCTGGTGCTGCGCGGCGATCTGTTGGATCGCTGGCAGCAGCAGCTGCCGCCGGACAGTCCGAACTACTTCCTGCTCAACATGACCGAAGCGCAGGTGCCGCAGGTGCAGGCTTTCCTGCAGCAACGGCAGATCAAACCGGAGACGTACTACCCGATCGTGCGGGTGCGTCTGACCGAGATTAACCAGCAGGTGGCTACCGAACGGGTGCATGAGGACGATCCGGGCGGCGAGGCGGTCAACCGCGAGCTGAACCTGACCTGGCTGGCGCAGCTGCCGGATCACAACCCGCTGCAGGCCGGCAGTTGGCCGCCGCAGGCCGGGGAGGTGTCGATGGATCAAGGCATCGCCGGACGATTGAAGATCAAGCTGGGCGACACGCTGACCTTCAGCGGCGATACCCAGTCGTTCAGCGCCAAAGTCACCAGCCTGCGCCAGGTGGACTGGGAAAGCCTGAAGCCGAACTTTTACTTCATTTTCCCGCCGGGCGCGCTGGACGGCCAGCCGCAAACCTGGCTGACCAGCTTCCGTTATGACGGCGACGGCCAGATGCTGACCCAGCTTAACCGCCAGTTCCCGACGCTCAGCCTGCTGGACATCGGATCGATCCTGAAACAGGTCGGCGGCGTGCTGCAGCAGGTCAGTCGTGCGCTGGAGGTGATGGTGGTGCTGGTGGTGCTGTGCGGCGGCCTGTTGCTGATGGCGCAGGTGCAGGTCGGCATGCGGCAGCGGCGACAGGAGCTGGTGGTGTACCGAACGCTGGGCGCCGGCAAGCGTCTGTTGCGCAGCACGCTGTGGTGTGAATTCGCTTTGCTGGGGCTGGTGGCGGGCGTCGCCGCGGCGGTTGGCGCGGAAGCGGCGCTGTGGCTGCTGCAAAGCCAGGTGTTTGATTTCCCCTGGGCGCCGACGCCGGTGCTGTGGTGGGCGCTGCCGCTGTTCAGCGCGCTGTTGCTGTCGCTGTGCGGTGGCTGGCTTGGCGTGCGCCTGCTGCGCGGGCGGGCGTTGTTCCGCAGCTACGACGGGTAACCGCCCTCGGCATGGATCCGGCCCGTCGCCAGGTCGGATCCGCTTCAGCTCCTCTTTCCGCTCCGTCGCCCCGAGTCCCCCGATCCCAGGTTCTTCCTGCCGGCAGCCCTTGGAATGTGAGTGAAATCGCTTACAAGTTTACCGAAGTCGGCCCGGGGAATACGCTAATCGCCCCGGATTGACGTTCCGCTGGGTTTATTTTTCAAACCGCATGAGTAAAGTAAGTGGCATTTTATTAGTGACTTACGGCTACTTTTTGCCGATGCGGCGTTTTTTTTGCAAAGCAAAAATAATGTAACCGTTTCCACTAATGTGATCGCACTCACTTACCGCCGGGCGATTGCCTCCTATCATGGCGTTAACTGATGAACGTTACCTATTGGAGGCTGTATGAGTGCTACCGCCAAAGCTGCACCGGCTGCAAAAGGCCAGGCTAATGCCGGTATGACTTTTTTCGTCTGTTTTCTGGCTGCGTTAGCCGGGTTGCTGTTTGGCCTGGATATCGGCGTGATTGCGGGCGCTCTGCCGTTTATTACCGAGTCGTTTAATATCACCAGCTCCCAGCAGGAGTGGGTGGTCAGCTCAATGATGTTTGGGGCAGCGGTCGGCGCGGTCGGCAGCGGCTGGATGAACTTCCGCCTGGGGCGCAAATACAGCCTGATGATCGGCGCGATCCTGTTTGTGGCGGGGTCGCTGTGTTCGGCGTTCGCGCCCGACGTGGAAATACTGATCGTTTCCCGCGTGCTGCTGGGGTTGGCGGTGGGCATCGCTTCCTATACCGCGCCGATTTACCTGTCTGAAATTGCGCCGGAGAAAATTCGCGGCAGCATGATTTCCATGTATCAGCTGATGATCACCATCGGCATTTTGGCGGCTTATCTGTCTGACACCGCCTTCAGCTATACCGGCGCCTGGCGCTGGATGCTGGGGGTCATCACCATTCCCGCCGGGCTGCTGCTGGTCGGCGTGTTTTTCCTGCCGGACAGCCCGCGCTGGCTGGCCTCGCGCAATCGCCATGAACAGGCGCGGCAGGTGCTGGAAAAGCTGCGCGACAGCAGCGCGCAGGCCCAGCATGAGCTGAATGAAATTCGCGAAAGCCTCAAGCTGAAGCAGAGCGGCTGGGCGCTGTTCAAAGACAATAAAAACTTCCGCCGCGCGGTGTTCCTTGGCGTTCTGTTGCAGGTGATGCAGCAGTTCACCGGCATGAACGTCACCATGTATTACGCGCCGAAAATATTTGGCCTGGCGGGCTTCGCCAGCACCGAGCAGCAGATGTGGGGGACGGTGATCGTCGGGTTGGTCAACGTGCTGGCCACCTTTATCGCGATTGGCCTGGTCGACCGCTGGGGCCGTAAACCGACGCTGATCCTCGGCTTTATCGTAATGGCGGTGGGCATGGGCGCATTGGGGACCATGATGAGCCTCGGCATGAGCACGCCGGCGACGCAATACTTCGCCATCATCATGCTGCTGATGTTTATCGTCGGTTTCGCCATGAGCGCCGGCCCGCTGATCTGGGTGCTGTGCTCGGAGATCCAGCCGCTGAAAGGCCGCGATTTCGGCATTACCTGTTCTACCGCCACCAACTGGATCGCCAACATGATCGTCGGGGCGACCTTCCTGACCATGCTCAATTCGTTGGGCAGCGCCTGCACCTTCTGGGTTTACGCGGCGCTCAACGTGCTGTTTATCTTCATCACGCTGGCGCTGATCCCGGAAACCAAAAATATCTCGCTGGAACATATCGAACGCAATCTGATGGCCGGCAAACCGTTGCGTAAAATCGGCTCGCGTTGATCTCTGCGGCAACAAAAAAGGGTTCAGTTCTGAATGCGAACTGAACCCTTTTCCTTTCGTCGGCGACCGACCTTAAGCCAGCTTCCGCTGCGCCCAGGCCAGGCCGCTCTGATACTCGTCCGGCAGCAGCGGCGCCAGTGCCTGCAGCGTCTGGCGCAGGGCGGCGGCGCTCGGATCGTTCAGGTTCAGGTGGCCCACCTTGCGGCCAGCGCGCACCTCTTTCTGGTACCAGTGCAGATGCACCAGCGGCAGCGCCAGCCACTGCGGATCCACCGCGGTGCCGATCAGGTTGACCATCGCCGAAGGGGTGCTCACCACCGGCTTGGGCAGCGGCAGCCCGAGGATGGCGCGCAGGTGCAGCTCGAACTGGCTGATGGAGGCGCCGTTTTGCGTCCAGTGGCCGCTGTTGTGCACCCGCGGCGCCAGCTCGTTGATCAGCAGGCGATCGCCGACGATAAAGCACTCCATCGCCATCACGCCGACGTAGTTCAGCTCGTTCAGGATCGCCGCCAGCATCTGCTCGGCCTGCCGCTGCAGCGCCGGATTGGGCTGCGGCAGCGCTACGCTGGCGCGCAGGATGCCGTCTTCATGCAGGTTGTGGGTCAGCGGATAGAACACCGCGCTGCCGTCGTGGCCGCGCGCGCCGACCAGCGACACTTCGCCGGAGAAGTTGATGCCCTGTTCGACGATGCATTCACCGTAGGCGTCGGTCGGCAGTTCAGCCTGCTGGCCCGGGCGCAGGCGCCACTGGCCGCGGCCGTCGTAACCGCCAACGCGGCGTTTGACAATCGCCAGTTCGCCCTGGGTGGCGAATACCTGCGGCCACTCGGCGGCGCTCGCCAGCAGTTGCCAGGGCGCGGTGGCCAGGCCGAGCTGGTCGAGCAGCTGTTTTTGCGTCAGGCGATCGGCCAGACGCGGGAAGATGTCGCGGTTCACGAAGCTGCCGTGGGTCGCCAGCTCGCGGGTTAAGGCGGTTTCCGGCCAGCGCTCGATCTCGGCGGTGATGACGCTGTTCTGATAAGGCACCGCCTCCGGCTCGGCGTCGAGGCCGACCGGATAAACGGCGATGCCCAGCGGTTCGCCGGCCTGGCGCAGCATGCGCCCCAGCTGGCCGTTGCCCAGTACGCAAACCGGCTTCATGCTTCCTCCCGCGGATCCGGGTTGTTCAGCACGTCTTCGGTCTGCGCGCGGCGCCAGTCCGCCAGACGCTGCGCCAGTGCGCCGTCGTGCAGCGCCAGGATCTGCGCCGCCAGCAGCCCGGCGTTGGCCGCGCCGGCTTTGCCGATCGCCAGGGTGCCGACCGGGATGCCGCGCGGCATCTGAACGATGGAATACAGGCTGTCCACGCCGCTCAGCGCGGCGCTTTGTACCGGCACACCCAGCACCGGAACCAGGGTTTTCGCCGCCAGCATGCCCGGCAGGTGCGCCGCACCGCCCGCGCCGGCGATGATCACGTCAAAACCGTTGGCGCTGGCCTGTTCGGCGAAGCTGAACAGTTTATCTGGCGTGCGATGAGCGGAAACGACGTCGACATGGAAGGGGACATCGAGCATGGTCAGGACTTCGGCGGCAAACTGCATGGTGGCCCAGTCACTTTTCGATCCCATTACAATTGCGATTTTAACCTCAGCGGGGGTGGCTGAAGCGGCGTTGGCTCCCATGGGTGTAAGGCTCCTGTGATTGTGCAAGCGTCGGCCGCAGGGGCCGAATGAGGGCGTAGAGCATACCATGAGCGCACGGCGAGGAAAACGGTTGCGTCGCCGGTTTTCGCCGTCGAAAGCGCGAATTTTTTCACTCGCGCGGCAAGTCAGGGAGTTAGAACGGGAATTGGATCAGTTCGACGGCGTCGGCGCTGACTTTGATCATCGAGCCTTCAACGTGCCAGGCGCCCAGCACCGCGCGGTGGGCTTCGCCGTTGTTCAGGCTCAGCCGATGCACCGCCGGCCGATGGGTATGGCCGTGGATCATCCAGCGCACGCCGTGGCGCCGCATCGCCTGCTCAACCGCTTGCGGGTTGACGTCCATGATGGCTTCCGACTTATACCGGTTGGTTTGCTGGCTGCGGGCGCGCATTTTGGCGGCGATCTTGAGGCGCCAGCGCAGCGGCAGGGCCAGGAACAGCTTTTGGATCAGCGGATTGTGCACCCTGCGGCGGAACTGCTGGTAGGCCTGATCGTCGGTGCACAGGGTGTCGCCGTGCAGGATCAGAATTTTGCGGCCGTACAGTTCCAGCACTTTTTCTTCCGGCAGCAGCTGCATGCCGCTGGCGCGGGCAAAGCGCTTGCCCAACAGAAAATCGCGGTTGCCGTGGATGAAGTAGCAGGGCACGCCGGCCTGCTGCAGCGCCTTCAGCGCCGCGGCGATTTCACCGTGCAGCGGCTCCGGATCGTCATCGCCGATCCAGGCTTCAAACAGGTCGCCGAGGATGTACAGCGCGTCGGCGTGGACGGCTTCACGCCGTAAAAAACGCAGAAAACCGGCAGTGATTGCCGGTTCCTGTGCGCACAAGTGCAGATCTGCGATGAACAGCGTACTCATGCAGCCGCGATTACTCGCTGACGGTAACGCTGTTGACCACGACGTCTTCTACCGGCACGTCCTGGTGTATGCCGCTGCGGCCGGTTTTCACGCCTTTGATCTTGTTGACCACGTCCATGCCTTCAACCACTTCTGCGAATACGCAGTAGCCCCAACCCTGCGCGTTTTCGCCGCGGAAGTTCAGGAAGTCGTTGTCTGCCACGTTGATGAAGAACTGCGCGGTGGCGGAGTGCGGATCGTTGGTGCGCGCCATTGCCAGGGTGCCGATGGTGTTTTTCAGACCGTTGTTGGCTTCGTTCTTGATGGTCGCGTTGGTGGCTTTCTGGTTCATGCCAGGCTCAAAACCGCCGCCCTGGATCATGAAGCCATTGATGACACGGTGGAAAATCGTGTTGTCGTAGAAGCCTGCGCGGCAGTAGTTCAGGAAGTTTTCAACGGTAACCGGCGCTTTGTCAGCAAAGGTCTTGATAACGATGTCGCCGTGATTGGTGTGGAAAGTAACCATAGTTTTAGTCCTAACAAGATGAAGTGAGACGTCACGTAGAGCGAGTGAACATTCAGACCGACCTTATAACATATCTCCCAGAGCGAGTCAGCAGCGGCTAAACCGCGCGCCGGCTGTGGAAAAACTAAATTTGTTATATTATAACACTCATACCGAACGCTGATTTTTCACCGTTTTCCATCGGCAGAGTCGGCAAAGCATGGCCTTAACCTTGCATTAGATCAGGCTTCGGGTTTCAATACGCTACCGGGTGAACAACCTGAGCCTGGTTACCATTTTTGTTATCACGCACACCACGGAATGTCCCGATGCTAAAGATTTTTAATACCCTGAGTCGTCAAAAAGAGGAATTCAAACCCATTCATGCCGGAAAAGTCGGCATGTACGTGTGCGGGGTAACCATCTATGACCTGTGTCATATCGGCCACGGGCGTACCTTTGTCGCTTTCGACGTGGTGGCGCGCTACCTGCGCTATCTCGGTTACTCGCTGAACTACGTGCGCAACGTCACCGACGTCGACGACAAAATTATCCGCCGCGCGGCGGAGAACGGCGAAACCTGCGATCAACTGACCGGGCGCATGCTGGCGGAGATGCACGCCGACTTCGATTCGCTGCTGATTGAACGCCCGGATCTGGAGCCGCGCGCCACCCAGCATATCGCCGAAATCATCGAGATCACCCAACGGCTGATCGACCGCGATCACGCCTACGTGGCCAGCAACGGCGACGTGATGTTCTCGATCGACAGCGATCCGCAATACGGCCTGTTGTCGCGCCAGGATCTGGACCAGCTGCAGGCCGGCGCGCGCGTTGAAATCGACGACGTGAAGCGCAACCCGATGGACTTTGTGCTGTGGAAAATGTCCAAGCCGGGCGAACCGAGCTGGCAGTCGCCGTGGGGCGCAGGGCGCCCGGGCTGGCATATCGAGTGCTCCGCCATGAACTGCAAGCAGCTCGGTACCCATTTCGACATCCACGGCGGCGGTTCCGACCTGATGTTCCCGCACCACGAGAACGAGATTGCCCAGTCCAGCTGCGCGCACGACGGCCCGTACGTCAACTATTGGATGCACTCCGGCATGGTGATGATCGACAAAGAGAAGATGTCCAAATCGCTGGATAACTTCTTCACCATCCGCGACGTGCTCGGCCATTACGATGCCGAAACGGTGCGTTACTTCCTGATGTCCGGCCATTACCGCAGCCAGCTGAACTACAGCGAAGAGAACCTGAAGCAGGCGCGCACCGCGCTGGAGCGTTTGTACACCGCGCTGCGCGGCACCGACGCAACGGCGCAGCCGGCCGGCGGCGAAGCCTTCGAGGCCCGTTTCCGCGAGGCGATGGACGACGATTTCAACACCCCGGAAGCCTACTCGGCGCTGTTCGATCTGGCGCGTGAAGTTAACCGCCTGAAGAACGAAGACATGGCGGCGGCCAACGGCATGGCGGCGGAGCTGCGCAAGCTGGCGAAGGTGCTCGGCCTGCTGCAGCAGGAGCCTGAACAGTTCCTGCAAAGCGGCGCCAGGGTCGACGACGGCGAAGTGGCGGAAATCGAAGCGCTGATCAAGCAACGCAACGACGCGCGCAAGGCCAAAGACTGGGCGTTGGCGGATGCCGCGCGCGATCGGCTGAACGAGATGAACATCGTGCTGGAAGACGGCCCGCAGGGCACCACCTGGCGCCGCAAGTAATTCGGCGCGGCAGGCAAACAAAAAAGGCGCTGAATTCAGCGCCTTTTTCTATGGCAGGGGATTAGGGTTTGACCACAACCTTGCCGCCGGCAAATTCCACCACCTGATCGGCGACGATCTTGCAGCGCTTGCGGGTTTCGACCTTGCCGTCGACCTTAACCTGCCCTTCGGCAATCACTTCTTTCGCGGCGCCGCCGCTTTCGCACCAGCCCTGGAACTTCAGCAGATCGCAGAGTTCGACGTGGGGGTGATTATCCAGATTAAAAATTTCCATACTGCCTTACTTATTTAGGTTGAACGTCGTGATATTCCTCGCAGGCCTGCAAGGTATTTTGGATCAGTGTAGCAACGGTCATCGGGCCAACGCCACCCGGAACCGGGGTAATGTAGGCGGCGCGTTCGCTGGCGGCCTCGAAATCCACGTCGCCGACCACTTTGCCGCTTTCCAGGCGGTTAATGCCGACGTCCACCACGATGGCGCCCGGTTTGATCCAGTCGCCCGGAATAAAGCCCGGCTTGCCAACCGCCACCACCAGCAGATCGGCGTTCTCGACGTGATGGCGCAGATCCTTGGTGAAACGGTGGGTGACGGTGGTGGTGCAGCCGGCCAGCAGCAGCTCCATGCTCATCGGGCGGCCGACGATATTGGATGCGCCAACCACCACGGCGTTCAGGCCGTAGGTGTCGATGTCATAGCGCTCCAGCAGGGTGACGATGCCGCGCGGGGTGCAGGGGCGCAGCTTGGGCGCGCGCTGGCACAGGCGGCCGACGTTGTACGGGTGGAAACCGTCGACGTCTTTATCGGGATGGATGCGCTCCAGCACCTTGACGTTATCGATGCCGGCCGGCAGCGGCAGCTGCACCAGAATGCCGTCGATTTCCGCATCGGCGTTCAGCTGGTCGATCAGCGCCAGCAGCTCGGCTTCGCTGGTGGTGGCGGGCAGATCGTAGGAGCGGGAGAGAAAGCCTACTTCATCGCAGGCGCGGCGCTTGCTGGCGACGTAAATCTGCGAGGCCGGGTTCTCGCCGACCAGCACTACCGCCAGACCCGGGGCGCGTTTACCGGCCGCCAGACGTTGTTTAACTTGCTCAGCCACTTCGTTTCTAACCTGCTGCGCAATCGTTTTACCATCAATAATCTTTGCTGCCATCGGTGAGGAAATCCATCAATTAAGAAAAGCGGGGATGGCGCTATTTTGTCAGAAGCTGAGCGCGCTGTCAGGCGCTGAATCATCCCCGGCGCCGTTTGCCGGCGCCGATTTACGCTTTTTTTATACCAACAGAATGATCCTCTACGTCTTTTTTACCTGCGGCTGGGTAGGCTGAGATCGTTGCCATCAAGGTCATGGGGGACAAATCATGATGCTCATCACCCGGCTTTACCCTTTGCATCACCCGCCGGATAGCCCGCCGGAACCGCCTAAGCACGTGGGGGAAACGGTGTTCGACTCGTCGCTGCACCCGGCGGAGGCGGCGCAGTCGACGCTTTTGCGCCCGCTCGGCAGGCACGCGGCCAAGCCCGCATGGCGAATGCGCCTGAACGCGCTGCGCCGCAGGCTGCGCGGATGAATAAACTGGCCTGCCGTCGGATTTCGCCCGGGTGAAATGACGGCGTTAACCCGGCGGCGCGCGGCCGCTGGCTGAAAAAACGCCATAAAGCACGGCTGCCGCCGTAACGTCATGAAAAGGCATTGACTCAATGATCTCTGACCGTATAATCCCACCCGCAACCCCAGGTTGCCGCATCCCAATGCGCCCTTAGCTCAGTTGGATAGAGCAACGGCCTTCTAAGCCGTAGGTCACAGGTTCGAGCCCTGTAGGGCGTACCAGTAAAATCAAGTGGTTACACGTGTTTTCGTGGGTGTTGTTAGAAGTGAAGGTGTTCTAACGGGTGTCGTTAGCATCTTGTCGAAGTACCCAGTCCTCATAGACCGCTTCAGGCCATCCCAAGAATGATCCGCTTTTACTTCGCTGCGGCGCCGGGAAATCTTTCTTCTTTGCCCACATCCGCCAAAGCGTAGGGTGGCTCTTCCCCGTTAGTTTACACATCTCTTTTAACCCAATATATCTCGTTGCCATAATTCCTCCACGGATTAGGCCAGCTGCTGCAGGCCGTGAAAATTTACAGATCGTTCGGTTGCTGGTGGGGGGATAGTAATCGCTGGTGGATTGCTGAAACGTATTTTGCCTGGTGGGTTGCATCAGCCAGGGCATTATGGCGTTCTCCGTCAAACGGCATATCGCGTTTAGGATCAAAACCAACAGCCCGGCCAAGATCAACAATGGTCCGAACGTCTCTGTCGTTGAACCATTCCCACGGCAGCGGAACGCATTCACGCTGGTAGGACTCACGCAAGATCACGTTATCGAACACGGCCCCATTGCCCCACACTCGAAGGCTACGGGGATTAGCGACATTGGACCGAATGAATTTATTCAGGTCATACAACGCGGATAGTAGGGATGGCGCTCCATCCACGCAGATCGCTGCACGTGCCTCGCTGCTTTGCTTCATCCACCAAATGATGGTATCGGCATCAGGCGTTGCCTTGCCGGCCATTGAGCTTTCCAGGTCGACGGCGGTATAGAACGACTCGCCCAGCTGGCCGGTGCGCGGATCAAAGAGTACGGCCCCGATGGCCACGATAGGTGCGCTGGGCTTCTTACCCATAGTTTCAAGGTCAAGCATCAGGTGTTGCATATTTTCTCCAGGCATAAAAAAGCCCCGTCGAAACAGGGCAAGGTTAATGTTTACGGAACATCACGCAGCAGCCTCGGAAAGCTGCTCTGTGATGGGCAATAAAAAACCGCCCGGAGGCGGCTATTTAATCTGTTTAAATTTCCATCGAAAGCTACTGTAAATATACTCCCCGCCTTCCGCTCTATCCGTTAACTTGGCCGTAATTTCAAATTGGCTGCCAACAGGATAGACTTTTGGATCAGAGAGTTTTTTTGAACACTCTACAGCCAGATGGGGGCCTGCCCACTGCCCCGGCAATGGACGAATGTGGACTTTCCCTCTTTTTCCTGAGGTGCTATTCGCTATATAGCTTTCCACTTTTAACAACCGGTAAGGCTCTTCAGGTTTAGCCATTTAAATACATTCCATTTGTTATAAATGGTATTTATAGCATTATCGGTGGCACTCAGTGAATGCCACCTGTAATGCTACTTCCCACCCTCCGGCGCTGCTGCCATCATTGCCTTGAAAATCCGGGCTGGCGCATCTGGTGCTATGTCTGTGTAATCATAACGGTTGCCATCTGCGTCACTGGAGAAACCCCGATCTACGCATTCCTCGAACTCGTCCTGTCCGGCAACAATCATCTCTTTGGTTAGCTCAACCGGCACCAACTTGTAACCCTGGCTTACAGGTTGAGTCGAGCGAAGCTCAGCAATCTTCCGGCGCAACGCTGTAAACCCCTCGGAGTCCATCTCCAGAGAGCCATCGTCGATATCTATGTACCGTTCAAACAGCTCATCGATAGTCCAGTTTTCGAAAGTCATGATTTACCTCCTTTCAGCATTGCGGCGCGGCAGGCGTCACCCTTGCGTTCGTATTTCACCCCGACCAAGGCCAGTGCAGCCATTACTTCTTCCAACCGCACCACAACCCCTTCATCGCTGTAGAACTCGGTCGGAAGCTTCACCACTGCTGGCGCTGGCGGGGCGGCGTAAAGCGCAGTTCCGTGTGGCAGGTCTTTGCCGCCGTTCTGCCAACAGATGCTGCCGCTTGCTGCTGAGCGTCGGTCAACCAGCGCCACCGGCTGCGCCTCCCGGTTAGCCAGGAGTTCGGTGATTAACTCAAACTCAGTGCCGGAGCGCGGAGTTTTCAGCCGCTCCTTCAGCCATTCAGTCGTTAGTGTCTGCGTCATGCATCCCCCTTAACATGCTGTAGATTCGACGTTGGCCGGGAAAGTTATTTCACCCAGCAGCGCACCTAGCCGATCAGCGGTAGGGATGAAGTCGCCCGTTCCGCTGCTAAAAATATGGTCCTCGATAGCTTGCGAGAATGCGTTATCGTAGATGATGATGTTGCGATCGCCTGCCGTTGCAAACCCCAAGCGTTTTGACGGACAGCGGTTCAACATCTTCTGCACGTCATTTACCCATTTCTTTTCTGCTGCGGTCAGCTCCATCTACTCATCCCCCTTTACGGTGAAGCCAGCGGCGCGAACATCCTCAGCATGCTGGAGACGGCAACGAGGGGGTGTCGTGTCTGACAGCCGAACCGGCGTAGCCAGCAACGCTTTCAGGTGTGCGATTTCCGCCTGAGCGCTGTCATTCATGATGATTAGGTGTTTGGCTGCATCCTGTGCCTTCTGGAACTTTCCGGCATAATCGGTAGCGATAGATTCCAGCTCGGCGATGCGCGTATCGCGAGCGTAAATGACGCTTTCTAGCGATGCCGACTTGCGCTGTTCTGTGCCTACACCTGCCTGGAGCTGGATAACCCATCGTGCCAGCTCGCCTTTCTCATCATTCCGCAAACTTAGATCTTCGAGTAGATATTTATCGATCATCACAGCTCCCCATTGCGAAGGTCATCAGCGAAAGAAAACGCCTCTTGGCTCGCAGTGGCCCAATGCCGCTGCGCTTCATAATCTGGGAAGGTTTCGTCACTGGCCCATGACTTGAATGCTTCCGCCAGTTTCTCTACGCCCCTGATCTCCGCCTCAGATACGCGCTGCTCTGCTGCCTCGGCGCGCTTCTTCCATCCGGCAGACTCTCCAATCCAAAATTGAGCCACCTTATCCAGGGCGGAGACGTACTCTTGCGAGTAAATGAAGTGTGGGCCATCCGGCAACGCATGGCCCGCTGAACTCCATGCAACGGCAAACATATTTCCATCTGGTCGGCCGCGTTGAACGTCAACAGTCGCCACCGGCTTGCTCAGTTCGCTCAGATTATTGTCCATCAGGGGTATCCTTCAGGTAGTCCAACAGATTCAACACAGCCCAGCAGTAAGCCAAAAAGAAAACCCCACCCACGACATACCCAATGGTTCCATTCTCAGTGACATCAATGACTACAACCTGCAGCATCGATACAGCCAAGACCAAGATGCGAAGTAACCAGATAAACTTACTCATTTTTTCTCCTGAGATACTGACCGTTGTGCCGGGATTACTCCGTCAACCGGCAGGCATTCATATTGAGGTGGTAAGCCCTGTTGGTGGATATCAGCAAGGCAATTTGAGCGGTCTGGATATACCCAGCCCTGCGGCACGTAATCGCATGGTTGGTAGGTGTAGCAGACGAGAAGAAATAGGCCGAACATGTGGCATTCTCCAAGCGAGATTAGGTATCGATTACCGAGTTGTAATCATTGTGGGTAAGCAGCTGCCAATTCTGGCCGTCGTCTTTTGAAAGTAACCGCCAGCGCTTATTCACTCGGAAGGTGAGGTATTTCTTACCGTAGGTTTTACGCGGGAATTTTTGACGAGCACTGTACTGATTTAATATTTCCAGCGCCTTAGCGGTTATCCACAAAGGCGCGTTATTTAAATTGACGCTCATTGCTGCTGTGATTCATTGCGATAATCGCTGATTATCTGCATCACTTCGTCTTTAATACCGCTGGAGAGCATCAGCATATCGCTTTCTCCCTGGACGATTGGGACTGCATCAAAGAGCAGCTCCAGCATACGGCGGGCTTTCTTGGCACTGAATTGAGGTTGTGCAATGCTTTTTGTGACTTTCGTTTTACCTGCGTCTTCAGCCTTTTTCATCAGGCGCGCGGCCTCACGGTCAGCGTACACCCCGTGTTCACGGTTAAGCTGGATAGCCAGGGCGTAATTCATTGAACCGGCCCGAACCAGGCTCTTAACATATGGGGTGCATTCCTGCAGCTGAAGGTGCTGGAGAATATCGGACTCGGAACGCTTAACCTTCTTTGCGATCTCCGCGTTAGTCCAACCCTGATTTACCAGTCGTTGGTAGGCCGCGCCGCGCTCGATAGGGGTAAGCGCCAGCCCTTGCGAACTGGTGACCATGAAGGCGATTTTATCAGCCTCAGTGCCTTCGAAATCCTTACATTCAAGACGCTTGACCTCATGGCCAGCAGCGGTAGCCAGCAACGCACCATGGAAGCGGTGGTGGCCGTCGATGACTTTCACGCCTTGTTCTGTTATTTCAACGGCCAGCGGTGGAATAAACTCCCCGGCCATAAACGCATCCCTAAATTCTTCAACGTGCGCTTGGTTTAATTCGCGAACGTTATAGCCTTCTTCGGCGTAAATTTCATCGAGGGGAACTAAAAACGTTTTACGGGTTGAAATATCAGAGCCAATACTTTCACGAGCTGTATAACGCTGACTAAGAGTTGCCATAATTTACCTTTCCATTCTGAGGGGTGAAAATGCTTCACTATGCGCCACACACGGCGGCGCATAAGACTGCACTTTATGGAGAATTAAATGCGACCTTCGAAAACAGGCACGTCCGGCAGTTGGTTTTGCAGGTCGACCAGGATTTCGTTGTACGCATGCTCAATGAATTTTTTCGGTTCAATCAGCTCAAACCAGAGTGCCAGTTTGCCCTCGCGGAGACGGTAGCGAATGCGAGCATCAATCTGATAAGGATTACCGTTATGGAACGGTGAGATTGCCAGCGAGATTTTTTCCGGCAACTTGGTATTGCCGCTGCCGGTTTTTTCGTTGCTGAATGCCATCTGATATGTGCCATCATTTAGGCGAGTTACCGCTTTAAATTCAGATGTTCGAGTTTCTTGAAAAGCCAGCACCATTTCTAACAGTTCGGCACCGGACGTTTTATTCGGATCAGATGTTACGGCAATGCAATTAATATATTGCTCGATAAATTCTGCAAACGTTACTTGATCCATTCGTTCTGAATCGTACTTGTTGAAAGCTTTCCACTCATCAGACAGTGGGCAGTCATACGTCACAATGTGAGTGTTTTTGAATGGGGTTTTGCCGTTCAGGTGATAGTCCAGTACTGCCCGGAAGCGAGTGTTTTCGGTATCGGCAAAAATAACACTACGCTCATCTTTGAAGCGGACGACATAGCCGATTAGCGAAGACGGAGAAATAACAATAACGTGTTGTTTCACCTGCTCTTCATCGACGGTGAAATCTTTCAGCGATTCTACTGAGTAACCGCGAGGGACAACCGCATAAGGAATGTCGGTTTTAATTAAGCTGTTTGCTACAGCAAGCTCAGCAATGTGCTTAACTGTTTCGTTGTTGTTGGTAATATCCATTTCATTTCCTTTACAGGTGGTAATTTAACTGAGGGATGGTGGGTTAACCGTTTTGCGTTAATTTAATGGGCGCAACGGATGGCGAAGTATCAATAACACGTAAATCCATCTGTACTTGTGATGGATCATCACGCATTAAATCGCCGTCGGCTGTTGAGAACATAATGGTGTCAGCCCGGTCAAGCTCAGGAATAGATTTCTTGACGCTCGGGGTGATTTTCATTGTGTTTTCGTCGCGAGTATTAAGCATCTGGCAGTTAAGCGTCAGTGTCACACTGCCTTTCTTACCAGTTTCGCGAACCATTTTAATTACCTCGGCAAGAACTTCGGTCATTTCTTGGTCCAGGGTGCCTTTGTTGATATAAGCCAGCTGCTGGCTAAATGGAGTACATTTACTTTCAGACATTTTATTTCTCCTCGGTCACATACAGAGAAGAACTCAGGCGGGGTGACGCCCTCCACGGTTAAATGGATGCCTAAGTTCTTTTCTCTATGAAAAAGGGCGACCAGCCTATGAACATTATCTCCACTCCTCACGGGTTGAAGTTCGGCATGGTCGCCAAAGACTACACACAGCAAAGCTATTAGAGCGGGTGGCCTTTCTGGCCGAGGATTTTCAGCAGGCGGGTGAAGAAGGTGAGGCGAACGGCCTGCACGGTAGGAGCTGCGCGCATACCGTCGACAACGATTGTGTTAGCATTGTGGTTGATCATGTTGAATCTCCGTTCTACTGGTCATGCCCCGGCGAAGATTGGCGTCTGCAGCCGGGGCTAATTAATTCAGAAGTACCAGCGGGCGTAGCTATTCAGCAGGCTGGTAGCGTTGCAATGGCCGAATTCCTTGATTGCTCTCCGGCGCTGAGTGCGTATTTCCCGGCGCGCTCTACGACGGCAGCGCTTGGTTAAGATGATTTTCATAGGGTGCCTTGCGGTCATGCGCCCCGTAGGGCGCGGTGGGTGTTAACTAATCAATGCTTCTTCCTTCTGCATCAATCATGCGCAAATAACATTCGATATTGGCCTTTGCTGCCACCGTCCCTTTTAGGGAGGCAATCACCTCGTCTTTATCTTTAATGTCTATTTCCTCCGCCCTCATAAGAGCGGAGATTGCTTCGAACCTTAAAACATCGCGGACAATGTCTTTACACATGCTCTTAATTTCTCCAGTGCGTTCAACCCTTCGATATTTGTTGCGTTCATAATTTCAAGACGATCGGAGGGGGTTAGGCAGCCATTCCAAATATCGTTTGCGATTTCAAGCTTTCCCGCCACGTATCCGAAGGAAGCGTTTTCTGTTTTAATTTTTTCCGCTGCGTTGATTATGTCGATCATTGTGCAACCCTCTGCTGTGTAATGGTGGGTGTTAGCGGGTGAAAACCGCCACCTGCTTGTCGGCGTCCAGCGTCACTTCCCAGCCCTGGATAGACTTCGTTTGGAAAAATGTCTTATTCAGAAGCGGGCTGTCATAGCCGATTACGAACATTTCTTTTACTTTCATCGTGTAACCCTCTGCTGTAGTGGTCTTATGCCTGCCGCCCGTACTGGCAGCGGCAGGGTAAATCCACTTTTCATTTTTAGGCTGGTTGCTGCGTTAATGGGTCGCCATGCCAAACTGCCCAGTGCGCTATGCGCCTCCTTTCCCCTGGTGCGTCGCTGTGGGAACGCGGCCTTTACTCCGCCGATGGCAGGTTGGCCGGTACTGCGGTTAGTGCTTCATTGGTTTGTTCTCCTCTGTTGATAAATCGTCACCCAGTCCTGTCCGCTGCATGCCTGCTGTGCCATTTTCTGAACCTACCCCCGTAAGGGCTGGGAATCCGCAGGGTGCTGAGTTGTGCAGATCTCTCTGCTCAGTGCTGGGTGACTAAACCTGATTGTTAAAGAGCGTCCGTAACGTTTGCGGCGGTGGTTTGCTGGTGGCGTTGCGGTGTTGATGGGGTTAATTTATCTCAAAGATAAAAAATGGTAAATAGCAAAATGATAAATAAATTACCGCGAAGAGGGATTTTTGGGTTAACTTTCTGATATTAAATGATAAATAAATTTATCATTGTTTTCTGCAGGCGAAAAAAAACCAGCTAAAAGCTGGAGTTTTTCTGGGGGGGAGATAGAGGGGGGCGCTTTAACCTAACCGTGAGTACTCCATGAGCCACTTGCCCACAATAAAACCTTCAATGCGAAACTGGTCCTCATTACTGCGATCTATTTCCCATTTTTCGTAGGATGCATTATCGCTGATAACAACCAGCTTATCTTTCACCATCTGCAACCTCTTGATATGAGATGCAGCACCATAAGTAAACGCATAAATCCCATCACTCTTGAAAGAGCGGACCGTGACATCGATCACCACCAGTTCACCTGGTGATATGGTCCCTTTCATACTGTCACCAGACGCGGTTGTAATTTTCAAAGACTCCGCTGGTCTGCCTCCAAACATCCTCTTTGCATATTCAGGATCAATCTCAATTGACTGAACTATATCAGGATAATCATTATTCATATGGCCGCCCCCACAACTATGCTCTGAATCCAATAGCTCTATCCTGTATGGATGATCAGTATAATTGTTTCCGACAGTATTTAAGCTGAAATTATTAGTCGGATAGGGTACCTGCTCTGGTTCTTTGTTGTGTGGTGCCTCTATACCATCATGTGGCACATCTAGCCATCCATGACGCAACGACAAACTCTTCTCAATTCTACGCGCAACTATATCGCCGACATTGCGTACCGGTGTTCTGCTTGTTAGTTGACTTAGCTGTGCTGGTGGCAAACCCGCCATCTCAGCAAATTCAGCCTTCGTTTTACCTGCTTGAACATAGCTGTCCATCAGGTCGCGCAAGTTATTGCGGCGTATGTCTTTAGTTTCCATACCTAGATGTTCCCACCTATTAGCAAAATGATAAATATGCACAATGATAAATTTGACTTGCATTAAATTTATCTCAAAGATAAACTCACTTTATCTTTAACCAAGAAGGTAAATTTGATGAGCAACGATTTACTCCGCTGGAGGCAGTCAGCTTCAAAGGACGACTGGAAACGTCTTGCTCAGCTCTCTCGAACCACTACCGGGTATTTGGACCAGATCGCTTATAGCAATCGCCGCGCCTCTCCCGATATGGCTGAGAGAATTGAGATGGCTACCCGTAAATTTTCAGACATCAATCCTGTTTCGAAAGAAGTTTTGGTGTTTGCGGTTCTGAAAGAGAAAGCCGCTTAACACCTGATGCAACGAAGTATGGCCTAAAGGTCAGCACAACGTAACCACAGCCCGAGGAATACAACTGTGTCACAGCAAAAAACGCCGGATTGGCAGGCAGAGAAACAGCCCGATTGGGTGGTCAGTGTCGCCCGCAAAATTATCACTGGTCTGCCCGGCGGCTACGCTGAGGCAGCGCAATGGCTGGGGGTTACTGAAGACGCGTTGTTCAACCGTCTCCGCCCGAACAGCAACCAAATTTTCCCGATCGGCTGGCTCATGGTTCTGCAGCAGGCTGGTGGAAATACCCATTTTGCCGATGCTGTATCCCGCCAGTCGCACAGCGTGAATGTGCCACTCCCGAAAGTGGAAGACATCGACCGCGACGACATCAACAGCAAGCTGATGGAAGCCATCGAATACATCGGCAAGCATTCCGAGCTGGTCCGCAAATTTACCGAAGACGGCGAAATTGATGCTGTCGAGCGCCAAGAGCTGGACGAAAACACGCACCGCCTGATGGCGACGTTCCAGGAACATATCCTGCTGCTGTACAGCGTGTTCTGTCCAGCTGACGTAGTGCCTATCCCCACGAAAGCAAAGTGGTGCGCCCCGTAATGGCGTAGGGCCAGTTGTATTTAAAAACCGGAGGGTAAGCGCATGCAGCCTGCAGCATTTGTTCGAACCGCCATGCCTGCGGTGTTTTGCCGTGAGGATGCGACCTGGATTCAAGACCAGTTAGGGATGTTACCGCATGCGCAGCGCGGAAAGATTGCGCTCGCATACGAGGAGGCTTACCGGGCCGCGTATGACGCCGAGGAGGTTTCTTACCGGCAGGAGAACGCGGGCCGCAAGGCAGCGAATACACGGCTCCGGCTGTACGTGGAACGGTACTCACGGGCAGGCCAGGGCATGACAACAGCGCCACCGCTGGTGGGCCAGAACTGGAGAGCGGCATGAAAATTTTGGCCGGTGTTTTTTTAAACGGGGGAGAGGGGAAGGGTAAGAGGGGGGAAAGGGGGGTGATCGGGATGGGGTGTGGGGGAAGGAACAGGCTTTACCAGAGGGAAGATCTTTAAGGGATCGAGTAGTTAAAAAACGCCAAACGGACATTTAGACGTCTAGACGATTAAACGAGGAATTTAACGATGATGCTTACCATCCAGCCACGCGAAAAACAGATTGTTGCACTGAATATGCTGCGCTCGGCATGGAAGCAACACAGCTCGTTCATGATGTACGCGCCGGTCGGGTTCGGCAAAACGGCTATTGCTGCGCTTATCGCCAGCGGGTACATCAGCCGCAACATGCGCATAATGTTTGTGGCCCCGTATACCGTCCTGCTTGACCAAACAGCTAACCGCTTCATTGAGTACGGCTTACCAGCAGAAGAAATTGGCTATATCTGGCGTGACCACCCGGCCTATGACCCGAACCGCCTTATTCAAATTGCCTCTGCCGATACGCTTATCCGTCGTGATTTCCCGGAAAACATCGATCTGCTGATCATTGATGAAGCCCACCTGAAGCGCAAAAAGATTCTGGAGATTATCGACCACCTGACGGCCAACACCAGCGTGAAAGTTATCGGCCTGTCGGGTACTCCGTTCTCTGCCTGGATCGGGACGTATTACCAGAAGCTGATCAAGCCGACCACGATGAAAGAGCTGATCGCAATTGGCGCACTCAGCAAATACGAATTTTACGCCCCGTCTCACCCTGATCTGAGCGACGTGAAAACGTCTGTTCAAGCTGATTATGGAAGCGACTACAACGAAAAGCAGGCCGCTGAGGTAATGAGTGATCCGAAGCTGGTGGCGGATATCGTTCAGAACTGGCTGGAAAACGGGGAAGACAGGCCAACAATTTGTTTCTGCGTAAACGTGGCTCATGCCAATTTCGTAACGATAGCTTTTAGTCAGGCTGGTGTGACCGTTGAAGTTATGACGGCATCAACACCACATGAGGAACGTCAGTTAATAATCCTCCGTTATGAGCAAGGCATCACGAAGGTCATTGTCAACGTTGGGGTGCTGGTGGCTGGGTTTGATAGTGATGTGCGCTGCCTCATTATTGGCCGGCCGATGAAATCTAAAATCCGCTGGGTTCAGGTTTTGGGTCGTGGTCTGCGTACTGCGCCAGGTAAAGATCACTGCCTCATCTTCGATCATACCGGCACAGTGCATAAGCTCGGCTACCCCGACGATATTGAATATGACTACTTGCCTGCCAGCTCTGACGGCATGGAAGACGCACCGACGCGGGTGGTTAAAACCGAAAAGCCAGAAAGCCTGCCGAAAGAATGCACCCAGTGCCATTACGTGAAACCGGCTGGCGTCTATATCTGCCCGAAATGCGGCTTTAAGCCGATCGGCGGCGAAGATATCGAGACGGACCGAACTCGCGGCCTGAAGAAAGTTAAGAAAGCCAAGGAGGTTGTCACCAAAGAGGTGAAACAAGCCTGGTGGAGTCAAATCCTCTATTACCAGCGCCTGCGCAGCGCCCAGGGCAAACCTGTAAGCGACGGCTGGTGCTCGCACGTCTACCGCAAAAAATTCGACGTATGGCCCAACGGGCTGCACAGAACGCCAATGGCTATCACGCCGGTGGTGAGCAACTTCATCAAATCAACACAGATTGCCTACGCAAAATCTAAGCAGGGGAAAGCCGCATGAATACCAGACAGGCAGCTATTGGCCATTGGCCGAAAATATTCGAATTTTACGGCCTACCCCCAGTAACCGGAAAAAGACATTTCAAAGGGGAATGCCCGTTGTGTGGGCGCAAGGGAAAATTCCGCTGCGACGACAAGAACGGCACCGGCTCGTACATCTGCGCCTGTAGCGCGGGTGACGGCTGGGCGCTACTAACCCAAGCCACCGGGAAAGATTTCAAAACCGTTGCGACAGAGGTAGATAAGCTGGTAGGGCGCACGTATTCGCCTGAAGAGAGCTATCAGGCTGGTGGCCCTTCATCTGGCATAGCCTCGCAACGCCAGCGCGTGAGCTGCAAGTTTGCATCGCTGACCAGCCTGAAAGGCACCGGCGCAGACCGTTACCTGAAGCTTCGCGGCATCACCAGTCTGCCAATGGATAGCGTGCGTTACTGTGACCGGCAGCGCGCCGCAGGGGGCGAATACCAATCCATCTATGCGCTGGCAACAGATGATAAGGGTGAGCTGTGCTACCTGCACCGCACCCTGCTGGACGGCGACAAGAAAGCCACCGTTGCCGGCGCGCCGAAAAAGATGATGAAGCTGCAGGAGGACAGTTACCTGGAACACGCCAGCTCTGTCGCTATTCGCCTATTCCCGGCTTCATCAACACAAGGCATTGCTGAAGGAATAGAGACGGCCCTTTCCTGCCATCAAGTTTATGGCGTGAACACGTGGGCAACACTTAATACCACCTTCATGAAAAAATTCCGCGTATCACGTGGAGTCCAGTCTCTGATCATCTTTGCCGACGCCGATAAGAACGCCTCCGGTCACGCTGCGGCATTCGAGTGCGCCCGCGCCAATCTACTGGCAAAGAATGATCTCCAACAAGTCTCGGTCCGCTGGCCGAAATCCGGCGACTTTAACGATCTGCTGCTCAACGGCTCAGAGGTCTACGAGTGGATATTCCACCGCGAGGAAAACAATGAAAAAGCCAACTAAGCCCAAGCAGTACAAGCCGAAGGTGTGCGCTCAGTGTGGGGTGACATTCACGCCGACGAAGCACCTGCAAAAAGTATGTGGTCCGCTCTGCGCCATTCACTACCAGCGTGACGCACGTAAGCGGCTGGAGGAAAGGGAACGCAAGGACAAACTGAAGATTCGCAAGTTGGCCGTTAAGCCGCTGCGCTATTTCATCAACCAGGCCCAGACCGAATTCAATGGGTATATACGTGAGCGTGACGCCGACCAGCCATGTATCAGCTGTGGCCGCTATCACGAAGGTCAATATCACGCTGGGCATTACCGCACAGTGGGAAGTCATCCAGAGCTGCGTTTTGATGAAGACAACTGCCACAAGCAGTGCTCGGTCTGTAACAACTTCATGTCCGCGAACCTGAGCGAGTACCGTCCTAACCTGATAGCCAAGATAGGCCAAGCACGTTTTGACCGGTTAATGGGGCCACCGCCGAAAGTCGGCAAGCTGGGCCGTAGTGACTATGAGCGCATCCGCGACACGTATAAAGCCAAACGCAAAGCATTGAAGCAGGAGAAAGCAGCATGATGACCCCAAAACAGAAACGAGCAATCAAACACAACGCCTGGACGACTGTTGCCGGTGTTCCTCGTAAGAAGTACTTAGGTAAGTTCCAGCGACTGACCCGCCTACAAACATTGTGGATCAGCTCCATGCTGAACGCCTGGGGCGATATGTACGGCGGTAACACAGATGGGAAGTTGAAGTGCAGCGGCGGCAGCGGAGTTTGGGGGCAAATCATGCCTGAGCAGTGGGACGATGAAAGTGCGGCCCGTATCGTGAAGGTGATGGCTGATCTGCGTGAGTTGGGCTATCGCGGTGAAGAACAGTTGAAGAAGGCAACTACCATCCTCTGGCCTCAACGCTCTCTGGAATCAATGCTGGTGGTCGCTGATGCTGGGGAAGAATGCGACTTCATGGAGAAAGCTGTTCTGGCGTCGATGAAGCATGACAACCCGGTCTACATCATCGGCAAGCTGTTCTACACGGGCCGGAACAATACAGTATCGGTGCTGGGGCGCTATATGCAAAATCATTATGCTCCGTGGCTGACGCGTGACCAGGTGGATGATCGGGTGCGCTGGTGCATCGAAATATTCAATTCTGCGGTGTTCGTCGCCGTTCGTGCGGCTATCTGCATCGAAAATGAAGAAAATTGCAAAAATAGCTTGAAAATAGCCAAGGAAACTGCATAATACAGGTATGCTTTCGCGAAGCTGTACCATCAAGCGATGCAACAAAATGACCCGCCACTGAGCGGGTTTTGCAATTTTAGAGGGTTACTGGTTTTCGATATGTTGTGTCAGAATTTAACAATAACAACTACATACTGTTATGCGGGCGAGTAATGGTAATTTTTCAGTGTCTTCTGTTTTAATTTACAGTATGTCTTGACTATTAAGTGTCTGCTATATTCAGTTGCGATGCCAACGGACGGTAATTTTAGCTCACGTTGAACTTGGCAGTTTGAATAGTTTGAAGAGCAAAGAATATGACAGACAAAAAAGAAGAAAAAGTTAATCAGGCTAATAATGAGTACCCTAACTATTTCCCTGAAAATGTTCCACCCAAAGAAGCAAAGGACGCAGAAGGTGAGTTCTTTCGTATTGTAAAGAGTAACCCACCGCAGCAGGGGTGCTTCTTAAGTATGTATAAAGAGAAACCTAATAGACTGAAAAAATTCAGCGGGTTAAAACTTAAATGTTGCTATGGCGTTTCTGTTTATACTGAAGAAAGTGCAGTTGTAAATGCGTTTGATAAGTTTCCTGAAGGGACCGGGCAGAGATATGTCGCAAAAGGAACGGTATGTGCTGAAAATGGGAAAATGATGAAAACCTTTTCCGACCCGTTCCATCATACTTTGTGGTTGAAATTGAATTCTCAGATACATGAGGTTTTTTCATGTACTCGAGGGCTGAATAAATGAGTAACTTATTCTTGTCCGACACGCGATTTGGCTCTTTGTATTTTAAGAATATATATGAGTTTTTCGAAGAGCCTAGGTTTTTTTCAGTCTCCAATGAAGTTGGGGGGCTTTTTGCTGTCTATTGGATAGGTGATGATGATGACTATGATAAATGGTTTGTAATCCCAATATCCAAAGACAGGCTGGAGCATCTGGAACGCAAGAGAATAGACATTCACGCAGTGCTTTCTTATCAAGAACAGCGTTCTTATTACCAAGTGAATATTCCATATGATGATTCACAAGAGCCGGAGTTTCTAGCTAAAGAGTCTCAAAGCATTGCGACAACGATAAAACTTCCAAAGCCTGGACTCTTCATCAGTGGGGTGACGCCAGTCCTTGATACTGGCAAGCTGGGCGCAGAAGTGCAGTTTTCGACCCATGAGATTCATATCGAAAGGAGTGCCAAAAGCAGCCAAGTGCCTTTAATGCTTAATGGAGTTTCTAAAGTTTTCGAGAAATTCAATGACTTATATAATTCGATATTAGAAGCTGTGGGCGAAAAAGATGCGATGACTCCTATATCTGGAAGGCCGGGGTCATTCGCTCTCTCATTTCAGGCTGAAAAACTTGAGCATTTCGAACCACTTTTGAAAGGTCTTAATGACCTCATTCTGTACAAAAGGGATATCATTCCCTACATCAAAAACAATAATATAGATGTGCAGATGATTGAAGCGCTGTTTCAAAGTGTAATCGAAACAAGTACAACAATGGAGTTGAAAAGTAATAGTACCGGGGAGTTGATATTCTCTCTCAGTAAGCCAAATGCATTAATATACATCAATGGATTGGCTAAGCTTGCAAGTGAGTTCGTCGGCGGTTATCAAGTGCCACAAGCCAATATTATTGAGCAAGTATTTAAAATTGTAGAGCTAAAATATAAAGATGAACATTTGAATTTGGAGTCAACTGGACTGGATGAACGCCATGTTTTCTATTACATTCATGCCGCGAAAATACTTGGTTTCTTGAATGCGAATGGCTCCATTGCCGCTTTAGGACAACAGCTCGCAGAGTCTTCTGGAGAGTCAAAACTTAAAATAGCGGCAAGAAGTTTTGAAGCGAGCCACTGCGGCTGGGCTTGGATTATGTGGAGCAATGCGAAAAACCTCAAAGGGGTTAAAGCTGAAACAGCAGAAGAATTCCTAATGGAAAAATGCTTATCCCTTAGTACCAAGACTATTAAACGGCGGGCATCGACCTTGCGGCAGTGGTGTGATGCTTTTCAACCGGTTTACCAAGAATTTTAAATTTTTTCTCGATCACAAGGCTACCCTATGGTGGCCTTTTTTATGAAAAATTAAAGCGAAGCCTCATCCAAAATTAACCCGGAGCCCCAACTGAGGGGTTGTGTCGGTTCTGGTGGATGGGGCTTCGCCTTAATGTTTGTGAAGTGGGCGGCGGAAAGGGTGAGGTGACACCCCGTCCGCCAGGTGCTCATGTCAATGGTCACAAGCGAACCTTTGCCCGTGCTGCTAACAGCAGGACGAGCCTACCAAACAAGGGCGCTTATGATCTCCAGCACAAGTCTTGTCAACGCTGACACACTCGAATACATCAAAACCCTGCCTGATGACTGCATTGACCTGATAGCGACTGACCCGCCATATTTCCGGGTTAAGTCCTGCGATTGGGATAACCAATGGAAGAGCGAGGCAGACTATTTAGCCTGGCTGGATTCGTTGCTGGTGGAATTCTGGCGGGTGCTCAAGCCTAACGGTAGCCTGTACATGTTCTGCGGTAGTCGGCTGGCATCAGATACTGAGCTGCTTGTTCGTCATCGTTTCGACGTGTTGAGCCATATTGTCTGGGCTAAACCTTCCGGGCCATGGCGGCGACAAAACAAGGAAGGGCTGAGGGCTTTTTTCCCGTCTACCGAGCGGATCATTTTTGCCGGTCATTATGCCGGGCCACTACAGCCCAAAGTTGACGGCTATGCGGTGAAATGCGGCGAACTGAAGCAAAACGTTTTAAAGCCCCTCATCGACTATTTCGAGTCTGCGCGGCAAGCCCTCGGCGTGTCGGCGAAGGAAATCAACGCGGCAACAAAAACGCAGATGTGCAGCCACTGGTTCTCTGAAAGTCAATGGCAGCTGCCAAGCGAAACGCAGTACCGCGCGCTGCAGGGGTTATTTGACCGCCTGGCGAAAGAGAAACATCAGGCTGGTGGATTGAGTCGACCCCATCATGAGCTGGTGAAGGAATACAGAACGCTGAACCGCGAATACCTGGAGTTGTGCCAGGAATACAAATCGCTCCGCCGCACGTTCACAGTAACAACCGCTGTTCCTTATACGGACGTTTGGCATTACCCACCGGTGACGTTCTATCCCGGCAAGCATCCATGTGAAAAGCCCGCCGAAATGATGGAGCACATCATCAGCGCCAGCAGCCGCCCTGGCGATGTGGTGGCCGATTTCTTCATGGGTTCCGGCTCCACGATAAAGGCGGCTATCAAACTGGGCCGTATTGGGCTGGGTGTAGAGCTGGAGCCTGAACGGTTCGAACAAACACAAAGGGAAATACTCCCGAACAACTAAGTTGCCCTGGCGTTTGCCGGGGTTTTTTGTTTCTACCACCCGACGATCGGGCACAGCCCCGGCAGGGGGAGGATATGAGAATGCCAAGCAATCCGCACAACTGGACGGAACTGAGTGAAATGTTTGCGAGCTGGTGGCGCGGAGATGTGCCGATTGGCGGCGTCATTATGGCTGTAGTTATGGCAGTTCTTCGGATGGCGTACTCCGGCAGTAGCTGGAAAGAAACCATATTCGAAGGGCTGATGTGTGGCGCATTGGCCCTGACGACCTACTCCGCTCTGGATTATTTCGACGTGCCGAAAGCCCTAACAGTTGGCATCGGCGGCTTCATTGGCTTCATTGGTGTGAAAAAGCTCAGTGCTTTCCTTTCCGGGTATGTCAGCAATCGCTTTGGCGGCGGTAACGATTCAAAACCACAGGCATAAAAAATGACACAAATCGAATTTCAACGGGCGGCAGGTATCAGCGCCGGATTAGCTGCGCGCTGGTATCCGCACATAATCGCAACGTTTGCAGAGTTCGGCATCAACAAGCCGGTTGAGCAGGCAATGTTTATCGCCCAGGTAGGGCATGAGTCGAACGGCTTCACGGCGAAGGTGGAATCGTTCAACTACAGCGTAGATGGCCTGATGCGCACCTTTGGCCCCTTCTCGAAGGCTAAGCGCCTGAGCCATTACCAATGCACCATGCTGGGCCGCACCATTCAGCAGTCGGCAAAACAAGAGGCTATAGCCAATCTGGTCTACGGTGGCCGAATGGGTAACACCCAGCCTGGTGATGGTTGGAAATACCGGGGCCGCGGTCCGATGCAAACCACTGGCCTGAAGAACTACATGGCCTGCGGTCCTGCGTTGAAGCTTGACCTGGTTGGTCACCCCGAACTGCTCGAGGATGACCTGAACGGCATGCGTTCTGCTGGCTGGTATTGGAAGTCGAACGACTGCGGGCGAAACCCTGATGATGTCGAGTGGGTAACTCATCGCATCAATGGCGGTTTAAATGGCCTGTCCGACCGTCTGGCCCGTTTCGATACCGCCAGAAAGGTGCTGCTATGAGCTGGTTCCCGTTGCCATACGGTAAAGCCGTGCTGGTGGCAGTAGCCCTCGCGTTGTTCGCCTGGCTGGCCGTCAGCAACTGGGGCTACCGCAAAGAGCTGCAGCTGACCCAGCAACAGCTTTCAACATCGCAGTTGGAGAACCGCAAGCAGGCAGGGCTGATCACCACCCTGCAGGCCCAAGACGCTCAGAATCGCACGCTGGTGGCTGCACAACAGCAGCATGAGCAGCAGCTACGACAGCAACACGACATCTTGCAGAGGAAATACCGTGAAGCGATTAAAAACGATCCCTGCGCTGCTCAGCCTATGCCTGGTGCTGTTATTGAGCTCCTGCAGCAAAACACCGCCACCGGCGCCAGAACAGGTGATAAGCCTACCCCCTGAGTCCGTGTTCTTGCCATGCGAGCAGCCAGAGCTGCAAGTCAATACTTGGGGCGACGCGTTGAGTTATACGCTGGCACTTCAGACCGCACTGGAAATTTGCTCTGGTCGAATTGCCACGTTGAACTTTTGGCGCGCCGGATTACCCAATAATCCAACTTCACGTGAGTAGGGCCTCATAGAGGAAAAGTCAACCGTGGTAGAAGAAACGGTGTGACAGCCAGAGAGACGGTAACTAAAATCACCTTGTCAAAATCGTGAGGTGAAAATGGAAGCTAATTTAATTTCTTATGAGTCGATGCTTGCCGCCAGGGAGTCTGCTCGGTGGGCATATTGGTCCATGATTGGTACATGGCTCGCTGGTATTGCAACATTTGCTGCAGTAGTGACATCCCTGTACATAGCTAAAATGAGACCGAAGCCGAGAATTAAATGCGATATAACTCTTTCAGCAATGAGGACGTCAGGTTGGAAGAAAGGTATAGGTATTCACATAGCTAATATTGGAATTATGCCTATAAATATAAGTTCAATTGTTTGGCATTTTGATGGCGATACTACCTTTATGCACGATTTTGAGCCGGAAGGGAGCAACTTGCCCAAGAAGCTAGAACATGGCGAATCAGCACTTTTCTTTATACAAAATGATGAAAAAATAAACTGGGGCAAGGATGTTAAGAAATTTATCCTAGAAAATAATGGGAAGATAGATAGGATTCGCATTTCTGTAAATTTAGGAACTACTGATAACTTCTTCATAAAACCTCATAAATCTATCATTCAAATGATCAAAGACTCTTAGCCTCCCAAGGCGGTTTTATTGCCCATCACATAGCATCTATCATACTTCCGTGAGCGGGAGGCTCATTACCGAGAGGTGAGAAAAAGGCTACCTACCGGTTCCGCCCAAATGGCAGAGGCCAACGGCAAGAAGTAACAGAACATCGATAATGGCCCGCTTCGGCGGGTTTTTTTATGCCCGTCATAACTGGAGGCGTTTAATGATTGAAACGAAGGAAATTACCCAAGCCCAGAGTATCCGCCTTAATCTCTTGAGTCTGGTAGGTTACGACACCGCAGCAGCGGCGAAAGCCATTGAGTTTGTGGCAGATGATCCGGTCAAAGCCGAGCTATTTCAGATGCAATACAACCGCTTCAATCTGGAATACGCAGATGTTATTTCGCGTACAGCAAAGGCAGTTCAAGAAAGCAAAGAGGCCCTGATGCTTTTCGAAACATCAGCAGGGTAAGCATTGCAGCAGCCATTCCTCCGAGTGGCTGATTCAATATCAATGTAATTGATAATCATTATCAAAAGGTACTCCCGAGTGGGGACCCCAGCCACGGGGCGGCGACCTCGCGGAAAACGGCTAGTTTTTGAATTTTCATGCTGTCAGCAGCAGGTGAAATAACTAATTGATATATAGCAATAAAAACATATTTCAGGTGACAAAATCAAAATAACACTGTCATCTGACCAGCTTGCAACCCTTTGAGTTAACGAAATAAATCGTGACTTCACCTGACAACGTGAGGTGTCAATGTCCAATATCAGCAATCTGGGGGACGCCTACAACTGGAGCGTAGCGAAGATTGCTGAGGCTTTTGGGCTGAACCGCGGCACGGTGAGAAAGCGGCTGCTTGAGGCTAATACGCCGATCGCCGGCACGGTGAAAGGCAACCCCGTTTATGCCCTGAAAAACGTGGGGCCAGTGTTGTTTGGCGCGGCCGAGCCCGCCGATCTTGAAGATATTCAGAACCCGAACAAAATGGGGCCGAAAGACCGCAAGGACTGGTATCAGTCGGAGAATGAGCGGATCAAGCTTGAGGAGTCGCTTAAACAACTGCTCCCTGCATCGGAAGCGCACCGGGAAATGGCACTACTGGTTAAGGCTATTTCACAGGTGCTGGATACCTGGCCGGATAAGCTGGAGCGTGACCGAGGCTGGCGCCCGGATCAGATAGCTGAAGCCCAGGCCGCCATAGATGAAATGCGGGAAATGTTGGCTGCGGAAGTCGTGACAGTGGAGGTGGGAGACGATGATAGCTAACTGTTACGCATCGGCCAGCGCCCTGCGTCGTGAAGTGGCCACATTACTAAAACCGCCGCGGCGCATGCCGGTGGCGCAGGCTGTTGCCAAATATATGCGGGTGCCAATGGGCGCCGGGAGTTCACTGCCATGGGATGCGACGCTCACCCCGTATATTATTGAGCCGATGAACTGCCTGGCATCGCGCGAGTATGATGCGGTGGTCTTTGTCGGCCCGGCGCGAACAGGGAAAACGGTAGGTCTTATTGACGGCTGGATCGTCTATACCATCGTCTGCGATCCGGCTGATTTTCTGCTGATTCAGATGACCGAAGAGAAGGCCCGCGAGCACTCGAAAAAGCGCCTCGACAGGACGTTTCGTGTTAGCAAGGAAGTCGCACAGCGACTTAGCCCCCGAACCAACGACAACAACGTCCACGATAAAACCTTCCGTGCAGGCAACTATCTGAAGATCGGGTGGCCATCGGTCAACATCATGTCATCTTCAGATTATCGATTTGTAGCCCTGACGGACTATGACCGTTGGCCGGATGATATTGATGGTGAGGGGGATGGCTTCTCACTGGCATCGAAGCGAACCACCACGTTTATGTCATCAGGCATGACTCTGGTGGAAAGCTCCCCTGGCCGAGAGATCACCGATGGGAAGTGGCGACAGAGCTCATTACATGAGGCACCGCCGACAACGGGTATCTTGTCGCTGTATAACCGTGGCGATCGCCGACGTTGGTATTGGCCATGCCCACACTGTGGCGAGTTTTTCCAGCCAGTTAAATCGAACATGACGGGGTTCCGTGAGCATGCTGATCCGGTCATGGCCAGCGAGGCGGCCTATTTGGAATGCCCTCACTGCGCCGGGCGGATCACCGCAAACCAAAAGCGTGAACTGAACGGCCTCGGCGTGTGGCTGAAAGATGGGGAGAAAATCAGGGCAAACCGTGAACGTTATGGTGAGCCACGGCGATCACGCATTGCTTCGTTCTGGATGGAAGGGCCGGCGGCGGCGTACCAAACCTGGGCACAGCTGGTTTACAAGCTGCTGACGGCTGAGCAGGACTTTGAAGCCAATGGCAGCGAGGAAACGCTGAAAGCTATCATCAACACCGACTGGGGCTTGCCTTATCTGCCGCAGTCGGCAACCGAACAGCGAAAATCGGATGCACTGATGGCGCGGGCGGAGGCTGTCACGAAGCGCGCGGTTCCCGAAGGGGTTCGCTTCCTGGTGGCTACGGTGGATGTTCAGGGCGGGAAAAATCGTCGGTTTGTCGTGCAGGTCATGGGATACGGTGCCCATGGCGAGCGCTGGCTGGTGGATCGCTACAACATCAGGCAGTCGATGCGGTTCGATAAGAACGGAGAAAGCCTGCCGGTTGATCCGGCCGCTTATCTTGAAGACTGGGATTTATTGCGCACGGATGTGCTGGATAAATGCTGGCCACTGGATAAAGACCCCAACGTAAAAATGCCTGTACTGGCCATGGCCGTTGACTCCGGCGGTGAGGACGGTGTAACGGGCAATGCGTACGAATTCTGGCGCAAGTGCCGCCGGGATGGGGTGCAGAAGCGCGTTTATCTCTTCAAGGGTGACAGCCAAACCCGCAGCAAGTTGATCAGTAAAACATTCCCCGATAATACAGAACGTTCAAACCGGCGCGCGCAAGCGCGCGGGGATGTGCCGCTTTACCTTCTGCAAACCAACGCGTTGAAAGATCGGATTAATAACGCGCTGCTTCGTGGTACGCCGGGGGCTAACTATGTGCATTTCCCCGACTGGATCGGCGAATGGTTTTATGACGAACTGACGTATGAAGAGCGCGGTCCAGATGGGAAGTGGAAAAAGCCGGGCCGCGGCGCCAACGAAGCATTCGACTTGATGGTCTATGCCCAGGCGCTGGTGATCTTGCGAGGTTACGAGAAGATTAAATGGGAGAAGCCGCCACCATGGGCAGAACCATTTGAATATTCAGCCTCCCCGTTACCTGCAACAAAACCAGTATCCCGCCAAAAAACAGTACATGAAACCGAACAAAAAGACTCCGTCGGCGCTGAAGGAAAAACTTCGGCGTGGGCGCCCATTAATTCTTCAGGAGGGTGGCTATGAATCAGGCCGATATCGAAAACATGATCCAGAGCTACGTGGCTGCGGAAAAGGCGGTTCTGGAGGGGAAGTCGATCACGTTTAACGGCCAATCGATGACGATGGAAAGCCTATCAGAAATCCGCAAAGGGCGGGCGCACTGGGAGCGAAGGCTAAGTGATCTGATCGCATCGCGTCGTGGGCGGCCGATGTACAAAGTGGCGAGGTTACCATGAGTTTTATCGACGATGTGATCGGCATTCTCTCACCGGCATGGAAAGCCGGTCGGCTGCAAGCCCGCTATAAGATTGCTGCCTATGAGGCGGTAATGCCGACGCGAACCCATAAGGCGCGCAAGGAAAACCGCAACGCCAATCAGTTGACGCAGTTTGGTGGGCGCTCCTTGCGTGAACAGGCCCGATGGCTGGATAACAACCACGATCTGGTGATCGGCTTGCTGGACAAGATGGAGGAAAGGATTGTCGGTGCGCGCGGCATCATCGTTGAGCCCCAGCCACTCCTGCTAACGGGGGCGGTAGCGGATGATCTGGCCAAGGAAATTCGAGCCGCATGGGCGGAGTGGTCCGTGGCGCCCGAAGTCACCGGGCAATATACCCGCCCGGTAATGGAGCGGTTGTTGGCACGCACCTGGCTGCGGGACGGCGAAGTGTTTTGTCAGATGGTTCAGGGAAAAGTCGCGGGCTTGACCCCGCAGGCCGGCGTGCCATTTTGGCTTGAAGCTCTGGAGCCTGATTTTGTGCCTTTGGACAGTAATGACAGTGGGAAAGGGCTCTGTCAGGGGATTTTCCTGAATGCCTGGGGCCGACCAACCAAGTACCAGGTCCATAAATCTCTGACCACCTCAGGGATAGCATTAGGCGATACCAAGGAGATCAGCGCCGAAAACATGCTGCACCTGAAATTTGTGCGTCGCCTGCATCAGATCAGGGGTAACAGTTTACTGTCCGGGATCCTTGTTCGCCTCAGTGCGCTGAAGGATTACGAAGATGCTGAACTGACCGCGGCACGTATTGCCGCCGCGCTTGGCATGTACGTGAAAAAAGGCGATGGCCAGTCGTACGATGGGGATAACACACCTGATGATGAGCGAGAAATGGATATCGTCCCTGGCATGCTCTTTGATGGGCTTCAGCCGGGTGAAGAAATCGGCATGATCAAGTCGGATCGCCCTAATCCCAACCTTGAAAACTTCCGTAATGGGCAACTGCGGGCCGTATCTGCCGGCAGCCGCGGCAGCTACTCCAGCATCGCGCGGGATTATAACGGTACTTACTCCTCCCAACGGCAAGAGCTGGTGGAGTCATTCGAAGGTTACAACATCCTGCAGGACTCGTTTGTGGCCGCGATATCTCGGCCGAATTACCGAAACTGGCTGCAGATGGCGATCACCTCCGGCGCGATAAAAACGCCGGCTGATCTCGACATGAAATCACTGTTTAACGCCGTGTACAGCGGCCCGGTGATGCCATGGATTGACCCGCTGAAAGAGGCCAATGGCTGGAAAGTGCAGGTGCGCGGTGGTGCAGCAACAGAAAGCGACTGGATCCGTTCTCGCGGTGCAAATCCGTCTGAAGTTAAGCGCCGGCGCAAGGCAGAAATAGACGAAAACGACAAGCTGGGGCTGGTGTTTGATACCGATCCCGCCAACGACAAAGGAGGCACCAGTGCCGAAGCAACGAAACAGGGCGAGTCATCGTCCGAAAGCGAACGCCGGAAGAAATAACTCCTGGTTTCGCATGCAGGCCAAGGCCAACAGCTCCGCCGATATCTACATCTATGACGAGATCGGCTACTGGGGGATCACGGCCAAGCAGTTTGTTAAAGATTTGCAGGCACTGGGCGACATTACCCAAATTAACCTGCATATCAACTCCCCGGGTGGCGATGTTTTTGACGGCATCGCCATTTTTAATGCCCTGAAAAATCATGGCGCCGCGATCACTGTACATATTGACGGCCTGGCGGCTTCCATGGCGTCGGTGATCGCGATGGTAGGCAATCCGGTCATCATGCCGGAAAACACAATGATGATGATCCATAAGCCCTGGGGCTTCGCCGGCGGCGATGCCAACGACATGCGGGATTACGCCGACTTGCTGGATAAAGTCGAGAACGTGCTGATCCCGGCCTATGTCGCCAAAACAGGAAAGTCGGCGGATGAAGTCGCCGCCATGCTTGACGATGAAACCTGGATGGATGGCAAAGAATGCCTCGCTTTAGGTTTCGCTGATCAGGTCACTCCCTCTCTGCAGGCCATGGCCTGTATTCATTCCAAACGCATTGAGGATTTTGAAAAAATGCCAAATTCTATCCGTAACCTGATCACCCCGCCGCGTAACAGCACGAATCCGGCTCCGCAGCCTGCGTCACAACCAGCACCGTCCGCACCTGAAAATAGCGTGGATGCTGCCGCAATCCGTGCGCAGGTGGTGGCAGAACAAAAGGCCCGTGTGACCGATATCAATAACCTGTTTGCCATGTTTGGCGGCAAGCATCAGGAGCTGCAGGCGAGCTGCATCGCTGATATTGATTGCACCGTCTCCGCGGCAAAAGACAAATTGCTGGAAATGCTGGGTAAAGGGACTACCCCGTCAGACAAAACCACGATCGGCGCACAAGCGCATATCAGTAACGGGAACATTGTTGGTGATGGTGTCCGCCAGATGTTGATGGCCCGCGCCGGCTATGAAGATCGTGACAACAGCAATGCCTATAACGGTATGACGTTGCGCGAGTTGGCGCGTATGTCGCTGACCGAGCGCGGGATCAGCGTTTCGACGTTAAACCCGGTTCAAATGGTCGGTTTGGCGCTGACACACAGCACCTCCGATTTTGGCAACATTCTGCTGGATGTGGCGAATAAGTCGATTCTGCAGGGGTGGGAAGAAGCTGCCGAAACGTTTGAACAGTGGACCAAAAAAGGCCAACTTTCAGACTTTAAAACCGCGACCCGCGTCGGTCTGGGTGGGTTCCCGTCGCTGCGGCAGGTACGTGAGGGGGCCGAGTACAAGTACGTTACCACCGGCGATCGCGGTGAAAAAATTGCACTGGCCACCTATGGGGAAATTTTCTCTATCACCCGCCAGGCTATTATCAACGACGATCTCAACCAATTGACGGATGTGCCGATGAAGATGGGCCGCGCGGCAAAAGCGACGATCGGCGATCTGGTTTACGCCGTATTGGTGGATAACAAAGTCATGTCGGACGGTAAAAAGCTGTTTAGCGCTGACCACAAAAACATGACCACCGGCGCCATTGATGTCGGTAACCTGGATAAAGCCCGTCAGCTGATGCGTACGCAGAAAGAATCGACCACCGGCCGCTCGTTGAACATTCGCCCGGCCTTCCTGCTGGTACCAACCGCTCTGGAAACGATTGCCAGTCAGACAATCAAGTCGGCCAGCGTGAAAGGGGCTGATATCAATGCCGGCATTATCAACCCAATTCAAAACTTTGCTTCGGTGATTGGTGAAGCGCGTCTTGACGACGCTGATCCAGCCGCTTGGTATCTGGCATCAGCCAAGGGCAGCGACACTATCGAGGTCGCATATCTCAACGGCGTTGACGTGCCATATATCGATCAGCAAGAGGGTTTCAATACTGACGGTATCGCGACCAAGGTTCGCATTGATGCGGGTGTTGCCCCGATTGATCATCGCGGCCTGACGTACTCGTCCGGCAAATAAGCCAGCAGCGCAAACATTACGGCCCTGACGGGCTTTTTTTATACCTGAAATTCGGCCCCTCCGGGGGCCGTATGGAGAGTTTCAAATGGCTAAGAACTTCGTGCAAAACGGCAACACCATCGCTATCACGGCTACGGCGGATATCACCAGTGGCGACCCAGTCATTGTGGGGGACCTGGTCGCTGTGGCGATCACGGATATCGCCAGCGGCCGCATCGGTGATGGGTTTGTCTCAGGGGTATTTCAACTGCCTAAATTGGCGGCTGATGTAATCCCGGTCGGCAAAAAGGTGTTTATCAAGGATGGCGTGGTGCAGTTGGTCGCGACTGACGCTGTGGCCGCCGGCTATGCCTGGGAAGCCGCGGCGAAAGACGTCACTGTGATTGCGGTAAAAATCAATGGCTAACCCGTTTGGCAGGATGGCCGCGCGGATGGACAGCGTCACGCAATCCCGGCTCGGTAAGCCTGTCACGCTGGGTGGCGCTGACCACATTGCGGTTGAAGCACATTTTATTCCCGAACTGCAGGCGATGAGCGGGGACGGTATCTCGTTGGTGGTCTTCACTTCGGGATATCGACCTGTCAGGAACGATGCAGTGATTTTCGATGGGAAAAACTACATTGTGACGCGCTATCAGGTCTTCAACGGTAAGCCACACATCTGGATTGAATAAGGGGATCAGCATGAAAGGCATTGAACAGGCCATTCGTAATTTGAATACCCTGAGCAAGTCCATGGTGCCGCGGGCGACGGCGCAGTCGCTGAACCGCGTAGCGGGGCGGGCGATCAGCCGCAGCACCAAGGTGGTGGCCGACGATGTTCGGGTGCAGCAGAAATTGATCAGGCAGCGTGCCCGGTTGCGCCGGGCCAGTGCCGAACAAAACCCGCCGCGGGCGACGCTCTCGATCAACCGCGGTAATTTGCCTGCGATCAAGCTGGGGGCGGCACGGATGCAATTATCCCGCCGCGTTGGATTTGTGGGTAAGCAGGGCAGCGTGCTGAAGATCGGCCGTTATACCTTCCGCAATGCATTTATTCAGCAGTTGGCCAACGGACGTTGGCATGTAATGAGGCGTGTCGGCCGGTCACGTTATCCGATCGAGGTCGTCAAAATCCCGTTGGTGACACCACTGACCAAAGCCTACCAGGAGGAAACGCGGCGTTTGCTGGAAACCGATATGGGCAAGGAAATGGGCTATGCCCTGAAAAACCAGCTGCGGCTTTATCTTGTGAGGAAAATTGGATGATTAAGCATGCTGAGATCCGCAACGCGATATTGGACCGTTGCCGGGCAACAATCACGGGTGATGTAACCTATTTCGACGGCCGTCCGGCGTTCGTCGATGAGAACGATTTACCGGCTGTGGCGGTATTTCTTGATGATGCACGTTATACGGGCGCATCGCTGGATGAGGACAGTTGGCGCGCCATATTGCATGTTGTGGTGTACCTCAAAGCCAGCCAGCCTGATGCAGCGCTGGATCAGTGGGTAGAAGAGAAAATCTATCCTGTCCTGAATGATATTCCTGATATGGCTAGCCTGGCAGAAACCATGGTTCCCGTGGGTTACAACTACCAACGGGATGATGACATGGCCACCTGGGGCGCCGCCGATCTTTCCTACCAACTGACCTATACCATGTAAGGAGCCTGATAATGGCAACTCCAAACCCGTTGGCGCCGGTAAAAGGCGCCGGGACAACTTTTTGGCTTTATACGGGCAATGGCGACCCGTACAGCAACCCGCTCAGTGACGATAACTGGGGGCGTCTGGCGAAGGTCAAGGAACTGCAGCCGGGTGAAATCACTGCTGACTCCTATGACGACAGCTATCTCGATGATGAAGACGCTGACTGGAATGCTACCGCACAGGGGGCGAAGTCCGCCGGTGAGGCCAACCTGACGTTAGCGTGGAAGCCCGGCGAAACCGGCCAGCAAGGTCTGGTAGCGTGGTTCCATTCCGGGGAGGTACGTGGTTACAAGATCAAGTATCCGAATGGCGCCGTTGATGTGTTCAAGGGCTGGGTAAGCAGCCTGGGTAAAACCGTGACCGCCAAAGAGGTGATCACCCGTTCTATCAAGGTGACCAATACCGGGCGGCCGTACATTGCCGAAGACGGCGATTCGCCAGTCGTGCCTGTCACTGGTGTGACCGTCGCGCCGACCACCGCAAACGTTGCAGTCGGGGCGACGGTGGACTTGACCTTTAACGTTCTGCCGGCGAATGCGACTGATGCCGGTTTGCGTGTGAGTACCTCAGCGCCGGCGACGGCCACGGTAACTCAAAATGGCAATGTGGCCAAAGTGAAAGGGGTAAAAGCCGGCACAGTGGACATCATCGGGATGACAAACGATGGCCTGCTGGTGGCCATTGCCAAGATCACCGTAGCCTAATTTTAATGCAGCGCCCCGCGAGGGGCGTTTTTTATTGGTGGATTTATGCTGAAAAAAGACACGTTTGACTATGCTGGTCAGAAAGTGGAAGTGAGTGAACTCTCTGGATTGCAACGCATTGATTATCTTTCATTTATTAAAAAATCAGCCGATCAGTATGACGCGCTGCCTGAAGAAACCAGTGATTCTGACCGAAACATTGCTTTTACCACGATGCGCCTGCGTATTAATGCCTGGCTAGTGGCTGCGTCACTTTGGCATAGTGATAAAAAACAAGATGTTGAAACACATCAGCAGCGCATTTTAGAGGAATGGTCTGGCGCGGCGATTGCCGGCTGCAGCCAGAAGGTCCTGGTGCTGAGCGATATGATGCCGGCCGAGGTTGAGCCTTCGGATACCGATGAACATGCCCTCCCTGAGCCGAAGGAAGATCTCACCCCGGAAAAGCCCTAGCCTCCGAAATCCACTTTGCCATGTGCCTGGCGCGCGAGTTTAAGCGCCCGGACTGGCGGCGGATGCTTTCAGAGATCAGTTCGACGGAGCTGGGCGAGTGGGCAGGATATTACCGGGAAAACCGCTTTTCTGACGCCTTGCTTGATGCTGAGTTTTCATCACTCAAAGCAACCATGGTGGCTCTGTTTACTTCCGGTGATGAAGAGATTTATCCCGGTAATTTCAGCATATTAACCCCGCCCGAGCCGGAAACAGAGCAAACAGACGATGAACTTATGTTGATCGGGGAGGGGATTTTCGGAGGGGTACGTTATGGCGGAGCAGATTGCTGATCTCGTCGTCAATCTGGATGCAAACACCGTCTCGTTTCAGGAGCAGATGGGCCGTGTTGAGCGCCAGTTGCTTGAATCGAGCCGTAAAGCGGATGTATCTACCGATCGTATGCGGCGCCTGGCAGAACGTCAGGCGGCAACGATTAGCGGGATAGCGGAAAACAGCGCCGGCGCTACCACGAAGATGCAGGCCAGCCAGGCTATCGCCGTGGATGGCATGAAGGGGAAATGGTCTGAAGCATCTAGGGCCGTCGATGAAACCCATCAACGCATTGCAGAGCTCAGTGCTCGACTTCGTGAAGAGCAACAGCAATCGCAGGTTACCGGGGATGCGCAGGACCGCCTGACAGCTTCATTTTTCCGCCAGATCGATGCGGTAAAAGGTGCGGAAAACAGCCTGCAGGAACTTCGGGTCATTCAGGAGCAGATCCGGATAGCCAGGGCTTCCGGAAACATTACGCAGGGAGATTACCTCTCGCTGGTGACGGAAACGGCGACGAAAGAGCGCGCATTGGCGCAGGCAGAACGCGCAGCCGCTCAGGCCAAAGACGATTACCTGCAAAAGTTACGCGAACAGGTTGCACTGCAGGGCAAGACAGCTGCTCAGATTCAGGAATATAAAGCCGCGCAGCTGGGTGTTTCTCAGCAGGCAGCGCCGCTGATCGCCAAAATCCGTGAGCAGGAGGATGCGTGGAAGCGTGGTGCGATTTCGGCAGGCCAATATCGCATGGCTATGCGCCAGCTGCCAATGCAGATCACCGATATTACAACCTCCCTGGCATCTGGTGCGCCCATATGGTTGATTGCCATTCAGCAGGGTGGCCAGATCAAAGATAGTTTTGGCGGCGCCGGGAATGCGTTAAAAGCGATTCTCAGCCTGTTAACACCTGCGCGGTTACTGCTGGGCGGTACTGCTGCGGTAATGGGCCTGCTGGCTTATGACGCCTATGACAGCAGTAAAAGGATCGCCGACCTTAATCGTGAGTTGGCGCGAACCAATGGCGTGTCCGGGTTAACCAAACAGGGCCTGCAAGATTTGGTTTATCAAGGAACTGCAGCCGGGCAATCATTTACTGCAGTGACTGACTCCCTCAAGGCGCTGATAGCTGCCGGCGCCACGTCAGGAACTAATTTTTCACAGGTAAGCCAGGCGATTGCCGCCTATTCGAAAGAGAGTGGCGAAGGGCTCGACGTCCTGGCCGGCAAATTTACTGCGATTGCCAAAGATCCCAGCCAGGGTATTTTGGCGCTGAATGAAAGCCTGCATTTCCTGACGGCTGAGCAGTACGCCAACATTCGGTCTCTGGAAGAGCAAGGCCGGCAGATGGATGCCGTAAAACTGGCCTCTGATCTTGCGGCCGAAGCGATGCGCGGCGCTGCTGTGAAGATGAAAACCGAGCTCTCTTCGGTTGAGTCCTATATGAGAACGCTGAAGGATATGGCCGGCGGCATGTGGGATGCCATTACCGGTGTTTTCCGTGATAAGACGGCCGGCGACGCTGTCGCCGAACTGCAATCCCGGGCAGCAAGCATCCAGGCGCAGATCGCCAACTCCGAACGGACCGGGTACAACCAGAAAAACGGCAAACTGCAAGCCTGGCGTGATGAGCTGGATACGCTCAATTTCCAGCTTGATGCCCTAAGTCTGCGCCGCGGTGCAGAAAAGGGTATTGAGGCAATTGGCCAGCAGCAAAAGGCAAACGAGCAGGAGCGTTTGCGCCTGGCTCAGCAGCAAGATGCCCTGGCTACCACGCTACAGACCAAGGAAGAGAAGCGCGCGAAATTAATCCGGCAGACGAATGAAGCCTTCAGCAACGGCATCATCAAGACTGCTGCAGAGCGCGATAAGCAGATTCAGCGGATTAACGAGCAGTTTAAGGATCCGAAAACCCCAAAGGGACCTCAATACCGTACCCCTGCGGGGGAACGGGCGACGGACAGTTCTCAGTCTGAGCTGCTGGCGTTGCAGTCACAGCTGGAGGTGTTGCGTCAGCATACGGGCTTGAATGACACGATCAGCCAGCAGCGCAAGGATCTATGGAAAGCACAGGCGCAGTTCGCTGTGTTGGAGGAGGCCGCCGGTAAGCGTCAGCTCTCCGCGCAGGAAAAATCCTTGTTATCAAGCAAAGATAAAGTGCTGGCGCTGGCGGAGCAGAAGGCCGCGCTCGGCGATCAAATCGCCCAACAGGAGCGGCTCAACAAACTGCAGGATGCTTCGACCAAATATGTCACCCAAATGGCAGAGAAGCAGCAGGCGCTGCAGCGCAGTGCCGGCTTGGGTGATCGTGCCGCCCAGCGTGAAAGCACCTTTGCTCAACTGAGCCAGGGGTGGTTAAACCAGGGAGGTAGCCTGAATGATGCCGGTTATAAGCGCCAGCTGCAGGCCGCACAGGATTATTACGCCGCGGAGGACAAGCTGCGAGGGGACTGGATGGCCGGCGCATCTTCTGCCTGGAGCAATTATCAGGATCAGGCGGCTGACGCTGCCGGTATGACCAAATCGCTCTTCACAGGGGCATTTTCTGGGATGGAGGATGCGTTGGTTTCGTTCTCCACTACGGGGAAAAGCACATTCCGCAGTTTTACCACCTCAATCATTGCTGATTTGTCACGTATTGCATACCGGATGGCTATTTCCAGCGGACTGCAAAGTCTCTTCGGCGCTTTTTCCGGCGGTGCTGGTAACAATCCCGGTGCTGTCCCTATGTTCGCTAACGCCAAAGGGGGCGTTTACTCGTCTCCTTCGCTGAGTGCATACAGTGGGCAGGTTGTGAATCAGCCGACGTTCTTCGCGTTTGCCAAAGGTGCTGGTGTGATGGGGGAGGCGGGCGCCGAGGGGATATTGCCCCTGAAGCGCGGTCCCGATGGTCGTTTGGGGGTCAGTGCGTATAACACTGCCGCGGCAGGCGCGTCCGGCGCTGCACCACAGGTGAATATAAACATAGACAGTAACGGGCAGGCATCACAGCAGCAAACCGCGCCTGGTCTGGAGTCGTTTGGTGCTGATATCGGTAATTATGTGGCGAAAAAATACCGTGAGTTGAGGGATAAAGATCTCAGCCAAAACGGTGTGTTAAATCGAGCTATTCGCGGTGGGAGGGGCTAATGGCACAACTTAAAACATTCGGATTCCCATCACGTTATGGTCCAGCGGGGGAGTTTGAACCAGTTGTAAGGGAAGTTCAATTTGGTGATGGTTACAAACAGGTGACCGGTGATGGCATCAACAGCGAGAAGGAAAGCTGGCCATTAACGTTTACCGGCCCCTGGTCATTCATCGGGCCGATCGTGGAGTTTTTGCAGGAGCACAAAGGATATCGTTCATTCCAGTGGCGTAATCCGCTGTACCAGCTGGGGCTCTACGATGCGGGGGCTTTTACCGTCACGCCAACTTTTGCCAATACTCAGGGGCGTAATTACACCCTGACGGTCACATTCACCCGCGCATACCATCCGTAGGAAAAATTATGTCAATCAATGCTGATCTCCAGCTGCTGCGGCCGGGGAGCAAAGTGTATTTGTTCCATGTTGACGGCAGCATGTTCGACGGGCCGGAGCTGTTTTTCCATAACTATCCGATCCCCTACACCGAAGAAGAATTGATAGCCAGCGGCGGAGACCCTGATCAACTCCCGGCAAAATCTATTTGGTGGCAGGGGCAGGAATACAAGCCGTGGCCAGTTGAGGCGACGGGTTTTGAAGTGACCAGCGACGGCAGCGCACCAACACCAACGTTACGTGTGGCCAATCTGGACGGAACCATTTCAGCTATGTGTCTGGCATATCAGAACATGGCACAGGCCAAGGTAATCCGGCACTTTACTTTTTCTCAATATCTTGACGTGCGTAATTTCCCGAATGGCAATGCAGAGGCTGATCCGACCAAGGAAAAGCTGGACGTGTTCTATATCGAGAGCAAGAGCAGCGAGGATAATGAAGTCATTGAGTTCCAGCTTTCTTCGCCGGCAGACCTGCAGGGTATTCAAATCCCCACGCGGCAAATCCATAGCCTGTGCACCTGGTGTATCCGTGGTCAATATCGCGGGGCATCATGTGGATACACAGGAACGCGGTATTTTGATGAAGACGGCAACCCGGTTGACGATCCGTCAAAAGACGTCTGCGGCGGTCTGCTCAGCGATTGCAAAAAACGGTGGGGCGATACCGAACAATTGCCGTTCGGCGGTTTCCCCGGCTCCGCATTGCTGAAGAGGTGAGGATGCGTAAACAAATAATCAGCGCCGTACTGGCGCATGCGGAGGCTGAATATCCGAGGGAGTGTTGTGGGCTGGTGGTGCAGAACGGCCGCCGGCAGCGCTATATCCCCTGTCGGAATCAGGCACTGGAGCCAACCGAACAGTTTAGCCTGGCGCCAGAAGATTATGCCGCCGCTGAGGATGCTGGCACAATCGTTGCGGTTGTTCACAGCCACCCAGATGCAACCACCCAGCCCAGCCAGCTCGATATTGCGCAGTGTGACTTGTCCCAGCTGCCGTGGATCATCGCCAGCTGGCCTGAAGGTGATATCCGGGAGGTAATGCCTACGCAAGGCATCAAGCCGTTGCTGGGCCGCCCTTTTGTGCATGGGTTCTGGGACTGCTACGCCATAATCCGGGATTGGTATCAGCTCGAGCGCGCGATCGCATTGCCGAACTTTAAACGCTCGGATGGCTGGTGGGATCGGGGCGAAAACCTCTACATGAAGTTTTACGCCGAGGCGGGTTTCATGCCAGCGGTGGGCGAGTTGCAGATCGGCGACGTAATCGTTATGCAGGTGCAGGCGCCTGAGCCTAATCACGCTGGCGTCTATCTTGGCGACGGGGTAATGATCCATCACATGTATGGCCAGCTCAGCACGCGGGTTCCCTATGGCGGGTATTGGGCTGAGCGGACTATCACCATTTTGCGTTACAAAGGATGATCTGCTGCTATGATATTGGGATATTCAGCAAAGGGATATCACGATGAAAAAAATAGTAATAATAGCAATGGCTTCTTTTCTTCTATTTGGGTGTATGACGGACCAACTTGCTAAGCAAGAACCTATATTTTCTGGGCAAAGCAATAAAACGCCTCAAAAATATACCCAATGCCTTGCTCCAAAATGGCAGAATCTTAATCCAACCACAAAGATGATTGAAACCGAGACAGGGTATCAACTGTCAGCGGAAAATTCATTAGTTGGTGCTGTTTCTCTTGCTAAAGTAAGCGAAAGTAGCAATGGTGGGAGCCAGATACGCATCTATGCGCAGTCACGCGGTATTGGTGACCCTTGGGGAGTATCGGCGAAGTCATGTCTTTAAATCCTACCCGCTACGGCGGGTTTTTTTATGGGTGAATCATGCCAGTTTTAATTCCAGAAGTTAAGACGATTCGTTTGTATGGCGTATTAGGCGCGACATTTGGTCGTGTACATCGCTTGGCTGTGGATAGCCCTCAAGAAGCCATTAAGGCTTTATGTACAGTAATCCCCGGATTGCAAAAATTCCTTTTGGAAAGTAAAGAACGTGGGCTTACGTATGCCGTATTTGAAGGTCAGAGAAATTTAGATAAGGATGATCTAACACTTTTGGCGAATGGTAATGATATTCGTATTGCACCAGTTATTATTGGTAGTAAAAAGGCTGGTGCTTTTCAAACTATTCTCGGGGCCGTTTTAGTCGTGGTAGGTGTGGTGGTCGGTATCATGACCGGATGGACGGGGATTGGTGGCACAATTGGTTATGGGATGGCAATGTCAGGGGCATCAATGATGCTCGGTGGTGTTGTCCAAATGCTTTCCCCTATGCAGGGTGGGTTGGCATCGAGGCAGGACCCTGATAATAAGCCGTCCTACGCCTTTGGCGGGCCAGTGAACACTATAGCTCAGGGTAATCCAGTGCCGATCCTGTATGGAAAGCGTCGCATTGGTGGCGCCATTATATCCGCTGGTATTTACGCAGAAGACCAGCAGTAAAAAAACAAAAACATGTTAGGCGTCTAAGTTAGAAATGTTTTCATTGCCTTGCACACCCACTTTGATACTATGTCAATGTTTTTTTATTATTTGGGTGCGGGTATGAAACGAATATTTTTAGTTGTTCTATTAATGATAGTCTCAAGTGCTTCTTACGCCGAAACTATGGAAGGGTATGGTAAATCTAAATGGGGAATGACACCGCAACAAGTTGTGATGGCAGAAAGTGGAAGGGCGCGCTTGCTTGAAAAACCAATAAAATATAAGAAAAGCCTTGGGCTAGTCGCAATAGATAGTGTTGAGATTGGTTCAAGTTATTACGAGGTGAATTATCTATTTGATGGTTCGAATAAATTGGTTCAGGTTAATGTTTCTGCAAAAGAAGAAAGAAATCATCTTATCAATGAGGATAATTTTAAAAGTGCGGAGTCTCTTTTAACACAAAAGTATGGGGCTCCAAAGTATAGAGAGGAAGGTGTTAAGTCAATTTGGAACCCAAAAGGGACAACTATTGAATTATCACATTTTTATATAGAGAAAGTAGTTACCAAAGTTACAATAAGGTACTTGCCTGAGGAAACTACAAAAATAGAAACTAATAATATTTAAAAAAGTTAAAATAAAAAAACACCTCGCTTAGGCGGGGTTTTTTTATGACTGGAGAAAAGCATGCACGTCATTGAAGGCCGTAAAGGTGGCAGCAGCAGTCCAAGCACTCCGACTGAATCACCTGACTCTTTGCAATCCACCTCTTATGCAAAAATACTCTTGGCGCTGGGAGAGGGCGAGTTTGGAGGTTCTCTCGATGGCACCCGAATTTATCTCGATGGCACGCCGCTCACGTCGGCTGACGGTACGGACAACTTTCCAGGTGTGAAATGGGAGTTTCGCCCAGGTACACCACATCAGGAATACATCCCCGGCATGCCGGATGTAGAGAATGAAATTACCGTCAGCACTGAATTAACCAGTGAGCGTGACTGGGTTCGAGCGGTGACCAACCCCCAGCTTTCTGCGGTGAGGCTGCGTTTTTCTTGGGCTCAGTTACAGCAGCAGAAAGATAACGGTGACGTAGTAGGGTATCGCATTGAGTATGCGATCGACATTGCCACTGATGGCGGCGCCTATCAAGAGGCTCTACGCACTGCTATTGATGGCAAAACAACGACCAAATATGAACGTAGCCACCGCATCGATCTGCCGGCGGCCACAACCGGGTGGCAAGTGCGTGTCCGTCGCTTAACTCCAAACAGCACCAGTAACCGGGTTGCCGATAAAATGGTTGTGGAAGCCATCACGGAGACGATCGACGCCAAGCTACGTTATCCGGAAACAGCGCTGCTGTTTATCCAGTTCGATGCGAAACAGTTTCCCAACATTCCCCAGGTATCCTGCGAGCCAAAAGGGCGCATCGTCAGGGTGCCATCGAATTATAACCCCGAAACGCGGGAATATACCGGCACATGGGACGGCACGTTTAAAACGGCCTGGACGAATAACCCAGCCTGGATAACCTACGACCTGATGATAAATGACCGGTTCTCGATCGGGACGCGGGTGAAAGCAGAGAACCTCGCGCTGACAAAGTGGGACTTGTACCAAATTGGGCAGTATTGCGATCAACTGGTGCCGGATGGTCGGGGTGGTGACGGAAAAGAACCTCGTTTCCTGTGTGACGTTTACATCCAGTCGCAAGAGGATGCCTGGAACGTGTTACGTGACATAGCGTCGATTTATCGCGGCTCTACCTTCTGGGCAAATAACGGCATGAATGCCCTGGCTGACATGCCAGCAGATGTTAAATACATCTTCACCCGTGCCAACGTTAAAGATGGCAAATTTACCTATGCCAGCGCCAGCGAGAAAACGCATTACAGCACCTGCATGGTGAGCTGGAGTGACCCGGCAAACGGTTATCAGGACGCGATAGAACCAGTCGCAGAACAATCACTAATTCGCCGTTATGGTATCAAACAGGCTGACCTGACGGCGATCGGGTGCATTCGTAAGTCAGAGGGAATTCGCCGTGGAAAATGGTTGCTTCACACCAACGACAAGGATCGCATGGTGTCATTTACTGTGGGTCTTGATGGCAAAGTGCCGTTGCCTGGCTGGATTATCGCAGTCGCCGATGAGATGTTGGCAGGCCGGCCGCTCGGTGGCCGGATCAGTTCTGTGGATGGCCGCAATATCATGCTTGACCGGGTTTCCTCTGCAGCTGTCGGCGAACGTTTGATATTGAACCTGCCAAGCGGTAAGGCTGAGGGACGTACGATTGCAGCGGTATCGGGTAAAACCGTTACGGTCACAACGGCGTATTCTGAAAAGCCGGTTGCCGAGGCTGTGTGGGCGATTGACGCGTCAGACCTCGCGCTGCAGCAGTTCCGTGTTACTGGAATTAAAGAAGGTGATGACGGGGCATCGTTCGATATTACTGCAGTCGAGCATGATCCGAATAAGTACGCAAAAATCGACACTGGCGCGCGGATTGAAGACCCGCCGATCAGCGTTATCCCGCCGGGCGTACAACCGCCACCGACCAATGTTCAGATCGGTGAGTCGTCAGCCATTATTCAAGGGCTGACAGTGGCCACACTGCGCGTTACGTGGGATAGGGCTGAAAGCGCAATCGCATATGAGGCGGAGTGGCGCCGGGACAATGGCAACTGGATACCTGCACCGCGCACGTCAACCCTTGGCTTTGAGGTTTCCGGCATTTATGCCGGCCGCTATCAGGCCCGTGTTCGCGCCATTAACCCGTCCGAAATTTCCAGCGTATGGGCTAATGCGGCAGAAATGGTATTGACTGGCAAACAGGGAGAGCCGCCGGCGTTGGCCAGCTTCACGACGGTAGGCCAGGTGTTCGGCATCGTCTTGAATTGGGAATTCCCGCTCGGGGCCGAGGATACGCAGCGGACTGAAATCTGGTATAGCCAGAACTCAGATGGCAGCAACAAAATGCATCTCGGCGATTATGCCTACCCGCAGCGTAGCCACACGATGACGGGGCTGGCTGCTGGTGTGAATTTCTGGTTCCAGGCGCGCCTGGTGGATAAGCTCGGGAATACTGGTCCGTGGACGAGTTGGGTACAAGGGACATCGAGCGAAGACGCCAGTGAGGTTCTGGATTACCTGAAAGGAAAGATCACCGAAACAGAGCTGGGGGAGGAGTTGCTGGGACCGGTCGAGGATGCCGGAAAGCTGAAGGAGATGTGGTCGGTCAAAGTTGGCAAGACGGTTGACGGGAAGCTATACACCGCTGGGATCGGCGTTGGCGTTGAGAATACCCCTGAAGGGATGCAGAGTCAGGTGCTTATTCTGGCTGACCGGTTCGCGGTTCTGAACACTGCCGATGGTCAGGGTTCGGCTGTATCGGTGCCGTTTGCGATTGAGAACAACCAAGTTTTCATGAACTCGGCCTTTATCAAAGATGCCTCGATAACCACGGCCAAAATTTCACAGGAAATTAGCTCATCAAATTATGTATGGAATGATAACCCTGAGTTGCGGCAAGGATGGGCCATAAATAAAAATGGCTTTGCTACTTTTAGTAATATAGATGTGGTGGGGAATGTTCGCTCAAATTCTGGTTGGTTCAATAATGGAACGATTGGGAATTGTCATATCCTTGAAAATTGCGTGATTGATGGTAAATTATCTGCAGCAAACATTGAGGGTAATTTAGTTCAGGGTAATTCCTACGCCTTTGATATTTACAATACCAATAGTAAAAGAATCGTTCGTTATGATGGAAATCCATTAATGCCAATGCGAGTTTATGGCTATGTTATGGCCGTAATGTCCCGACAACAAAAAACAAAAGTCTTTTTCAATGGAGATGAAGGTTCTTCCGTTGATGGACTATTTATTGCAAGAAATGGAGACACGCCGGGTAGCTATTCATATACCACCATGTTCAGTTTTTCTCGCGATATAGGCAAAGGGGAATCTCTTGATATCAACGTTAATGCTGGCGCATTAAACCAGGGGGGCGGAGAGTCAACGAGTTATCGGGTGATGATATGGGCAACACCGCAAAGTAGTGGATTCTCTGTAGTATAAATTTTATCGGAAATATGACCCGCTTCGGCGGGTTTTTTTACACCTGGAGAAAAAGATGGCTGTGATTATCAGCGGTAAATTAATAGGCCCAAATGGCGACCCGCGACCTGGTGTAACCATTATGCTGACGGCAGTAAGAACGTCATCGGCTGTTGTACAGCTTGCTCCATCCAGCTCCACTACTGGCGTCGATGGCAGCTATTCGTTGTCGGTTGAAGTCGGAACGCACAACGTAATGATTGAGGCGTATGGCCGGCCGTTTGAGAAAGTGGGGCAGATCACGGTTTACGCTGATTCTCAGCCAGGAACCCTGAATGATTTTCTTGTTGCTCCGGGTGCTGACGAGCTGACACCGGCGATCCTCGCCGCAGTCAACGAAATGCGCGACTCTGCAAAAGCGGACGCTGATCGCGCCGAGGCCGCTGCAGAGCGCGCTGAGTCCATTGGGGATAATGAGTACACATTTAAAACCGTTGCTGCGGGTATTGCGGGGACTGTAACTGGACAATATTTTAGGGTTCCGGGTGGCCCTGATGATCTGGCAGCGTTCTATTACTATTTGAACGATAACGGTTCTGCTGTGCAGGTTTCTCAGACTGTTGGTGCGGCCGCGGTTGAAAGGGCTATCGCTGCAGCTGATAAGTCTCTGGCGCTCGGTATGGAACTCGACGCGCGAACAAAAGGGATTGAAAATAAAAAGAAAGTCTATGATGAGGAGGGCGAATTAATTGGTTCCGGCTTTTTTGACAATACAGGCCGTTCACCAATGAATTATACCGCCAGCGGTGCGGTTAACCTCCCTGGCGTCAAAGTGCAGCGTCTTAAAGACGACCCGGAAAAAGAGTGGGTGGGCCGAGGTAATAAGCGCGAATATTTCGCGGGGTCAAAACTTGGTGGCCTGATTATAGGCCGCGTTGAGATTGTCACTATCCCAGGCCCACCCGGTGTTGTGTTATGTGATAAAAACTTCATTCCTTACGCGCGAAGCCCGGGTTACAAAACCGATTTGGATATTCCGGTTATAGGCGGTTCAACTACGCCGCCGATTATCCCGCCTGTTCCATTCCGCCCTTATGACCTGATGGGGTTCGTAGTGAGGGGCAGTCGCTATCGCTTGGTGCTGCGAATCCTGCTGATGATCCGCAACCGGTGAGCACGGAGCAGCGTTACGGTAACAGAGGGTTCAGCACAAATAATAACAGCGGGAGCTCAGACACTGACACGCTGGTGCCGCTTGTTGAAAAGCGTTATCAGCCTGCGGAAGGAACCTGGCCGGCGGCCGAAACCCCGGTTACCGGTGCCACGCATAAATTGGTGGAGATGATCCAGGCCGAAACTGGCCTTTCTTTTGACAAGCAGCCCAGCGCCTACATCGGTTCTGCTCCTGGCACCGGCGGCCAGCCGATCAAGAACCTGATTAAAGGTACGGCGGCGTACAGCCGCATGATCGCCCATGTTACAAACAGTCTACGCCTTGCAGCTGCCGAAGGAAGGACGTTTGCTGAACTGGCTGTTGTGTGGATGCAGGGAGAATCAGATTATCGTGATGAGACGTCACGAGCGGAATATCTTGCCGTTTACTTGCAGTACATCGCTGATTCACTGGCCGACAAGAAATCGATAACTGGCCAGCTGTTTGACCCCATTTTTATCAGTTATCAGCTCAGCACACACCGCGCCTACCGACGCCGCGATCCACTGATTGCGCTGGCGCTGCGTGATGCCGCAATGCTGGGTAAAACCGAAATTGCTTACCCTGGTTACATCGGTGACTACTACGGCTCAGATCACATCCACGGCATGCCTGAAACGTACTACATGTTTTCCCAGTACACGGGGCGGATGATCTACAAAAAACGTAAGGACATGCTGGACGGCGTGACGCGGATGCATCGCCTGGACGTGATCGATGAGATTCGGCAGGGCATTTTCACCATGCTTTATTTCAACGTACCGACCCCGCCGCTGGTCTTTGATACCGAATGGGTGGCGCCGGCTGAAAACATGGGGTTCTACATCCGTGACCAATTTTCGCTTGATGTAGTCGAGATAATCACATCCGTCGATATTGCTGGCCCTGACCGCGTGCGTATCACGACATCGCGGCCGTTGCTCAGCAATGAAATCGTTACGTATGGGTGGGGGAAAGCGGGCGATCCGATGACAAACGGCAGACAAACAGGCCCGCGCGGAAATCTGCGTGATAGCGAAGGGGATTTGCCGGGGGAGAGCTACACCGACGGCGCAGGTGTTCTGCGCAAGTTGCACAACTGGTGCGTAATTTTTTAATAGGTGAGTAAATGACCACGATAATTCGAGATTTGGATACCGACCTGAGCGATTCGGGCTTGCCACCACTGTACGAGCCGTTTGCGTCAGTAGCAGGGTTAATTGCTGGTTGGCGCTTTGGTGAGGGTTTCACTGATTTGTCGGGCAACAGGCATGTGATTAAAGAAATCGGCACACCTTCGGTGGGTGAGTTCTATATCCGAGGTGATAAAAATAACGGTTTTATAACTGACGTACCTGATGGGCAACAGCGGACGTTGATCGCCGTTCATCGCCATTCTGCCGATGTGAACTCGTTCGGCTATCCAGTCAGCAGCATTACCCAGCAAACCTCCACGACAGGTGTAGGGCTTGCAATTAGCGATGTTTCGTCTGCATCAGTCCATCGCCGCTCATTGAATGTCGGAGGCCAGGCATATAACCAGCCATTGTATGGCGTCGCCGGAGGGCCAAGCGAGGCCGTTCAAAGCCGTAATAAATTTGCATTCACTGCCATAACGGTGGATGGGGCTGGAAATACTGCAGGGTTATATGTGCCATCGGCTAGCCAAAACCTGATACCCGCGACTATTGCTGAAGGGGTGAATTTGGCTAACAGGATAATCACTGAGCCGGGCGGAGTCAGCTATTACCGACTGATCGCGTGGCGTAGCCCAACGATCCCTTCGACTGGAGTTGAATCTGGCTTGGATTTGGCGGAGGTGCTGTTTTATGACAGGGCTCTGTCGCTTGAGGAGCTGCAGATTCAGTATGGCCGTTCGCAGCGATACTTCAAAAACAGTTTTGGTGAACTGATTTGACGGTCGGGCCGGGAGGGAACCCGGCCTAATACAGCCAGCGCCCAGCCTTGGCTGACTCAATGAGCATGCTAACAGTGAAGGGCTGAGGTTTATGACGGTCGGATCTGAGGCGTTCAGGGAGGATTCGGTTTGGAAGAAATGGCAGCACTACTTGTGGAAAATAACGGCGCCAATGTATCCCGCTACAATCTACATGGAAGGTTTCTGCGTATTTATCCATCATTTCATATATGTCTTCAGGAACGGTGGCATGTTCACCGATGTTCAGTGGTGAATCAGTACCCACTTCGCTGCGTAGCTCATCCTGCACAAACTTCAGCACTTCCGTCTCGACGTCTCTCACAACCGGTCTCCAGGCTTAGCGATTAAGTTGTAATGGCGAATGCTATTGACGGTTATCATTGTGACATCATATGCGGTTATGGCCACACCGATCCAAGGTATCCACCGACCAATCAAACCTCCGAGGCTTGTGGTTTTGGCCCAACCCCCACCTAACATTGTTTTCCATGTGGGGGATTTCCACCGGGTACTCAGTTTATACGTGATAATTTTTCTTAGAGTGAGGGATAAGGGGCTGGTACCTGCGGTGGCCGTTCTCGGTTTTCCCGGCACTGGAATGAAATTGATACCGCCAATAATGGAGGCCAATGCGTAGAGGTCTTTTACGCCAAGCTGTTTCTCCGCTTCATCTACTGTGATCCAGAAAGCCAACTCACCGGCGGAAAGGTTAAGCATTCCTTTATAGAAATATCCATTTAGTTGTTCAACCGTATCCATCACTTTTCCTTGTCAATTGGCATGGCTGTAACATAGCCAACCATGCCCAAGGTTTCAACGCGTTTCACAATGATTTTAGTCGTGACTCCCATTGTTCAATAATCTCGCGCTTTTCCCTAAGGTAGTCGTATCGGTCGTAGTGTTTTGAAGACACACCTGGTTTTTTATGGTTTTGCAACCGATCTCGCATCTCGGCACTGACACCCATATCACCAGCGAGCGTTTTAAATGTTCGGCGAATATCTCTGGGAGTAAATTTTTCAAAACCAGTTTTCAGGCAGAACTTCCTCAACTGCTTACTATATTCTGCCGAAAGCAAGTGGCCTTCAGCCGTGGCGGCTGGGAATAGGAAAGTTGAATCAGGGTATCGCTTTTCTTGTAACTTGAGGATCTCAATTGCGCTTTTACTCAGTGGTATCACATGATAGTCGCTGTTCTTCGAAATGTGCGGCGGTACGGTTAGGGTTTTACCTTTCTTGTCCCAGTTGTCTCTGGTGTTGGTCATGATCTCCCATGGCCGCTGCCCGGCGGTGTGAATGCATAATTGCAGGAGTTGTGCGAAGTCGGGGTTAATGGGGCATGCTTCTGGGGAAACCTGGAGCATGTGCAGTAGCTCGCTGATCTCGTCCCAACTCAAAAAACGGTCGAGAGCTTTATCGGCTCCGCGCTGAGAAGGAACGACGGTTACCGGGTTCCTATTCATGCCGTAAATTATCTTCCCGTCTATCTTTGCTGGATCGTTGTCTGAGAACAACCCAAAATTGAAGACGGCGTGCAGGTTTGACCTGACTTTGTTTGCGCCGGCACTAGCTCCTCTCGTGATGAATTCAGCGAGAACTTTTTTAATGTGGTCAGGTGTGATGTCTTTTGCTGGAGTGGAAGGCTCGATATGCTTGCTGGCCAGCACCTGGTTTAGGCGGTTCTGGGTTTTGTCATATGAGCGCTTATCACGTTTTTTCTGATCGGCAATATAATCATCAAAAAGCTGCTGTACCGTTGCGTGCTCAGCGATAGCCTTTTCTGGAGATGAGATATTGGCGGCTGCAGTTAAAGCTTTTGCTGTGGCTTCTGCGAGGGATAGGGTAGGATAATCACCCAGAGAGAGGAACTTTCTATCGCCATCCTTATGGTATTTGTACACAAAAACTTTGCGCCCTGAAGGATAGATCTTCAAGCCCAAACGTCCTGTACCTCTGGTCGCTGATGCCTGCCAAACATAGTAAGCCTGTGCCTTTGGCTTGATCCCTTTTATCTTGCTATCTGTGAGTAGTATTCCAGCCATTACGGGTGCTCTTACGGGTGTCGTAGTGTAGAAATACTATGATATGGCATGAAATCAAACAACATATAAAATTCGTTGTAAAACAAAATGTTGAAATTCAATGAAACCGGGCGATATTAAATAAAACAATAAGTTATCGCCCTTCTAAGCCGTAGGTCACAGGTTCGAGCCCTGTAGGGCGTACCATTAATATTCAACGACTTACATCACTCACCCAAGCTTCTCAATTTCAACATGGGACAGATTTGGGACCGAGCCTCCAAAAATCGTATCTATCTGCCTTGCATGCTCAGTTAGCCAAGGAAGTTGCATATATAGAGGTATGCTTTCTCGAAGCTGTACCATCAAGCGATGCAACAAAATGACCCGCCGCTGAGCGGGTTTTTTCGCTATGACAATGGCGGTTTTTTTGCTGCATAGGGTTGCAATGTGCGACAATTTGTCGCATTGTAATGACGTTACCGACATACAACCCCTATATATAGTGTTTACATACTGAGTGAGGCACCTATGGCTATCAGCATACGGCTAGACGACGACTTCGTCAGCGATGCTAAAGTTTACGCTGAAGCTGCGAGTAGAAGCATTCCGAAGCAGATTGAGCACTGGGCAAGAATTGGCCGTATAGCCGAGGACAACCCTGACCTGCCATTCAGTTTCATCAGCGAAGCCTTGATAGCTCACAGCGAAGTCGTGAACAACAAGGTAACCAGATATGTCAGAAGGACAGGACGAAAAAGAAGTTGATGTTTATCAGAGTCGCCGTTTCGAAAAGGCTCTTGATAAACTCCCTGAAAAGTTGCAAGAAATCGTTGAAGATGAAATCGACACGATAATTGCAAACCCTGAAATCGGCGAACAGAAGAAAGGCGATTTGTCATTTCTTCGAGTTCACAAATTTCAGATGAACAATCGTTTAACCCTTCTGGGTTACACTTGGATAGAAGACAAACTTGAGCTTTACCTCTTGTGCGTAGGGCCACATGAAAACTTCTACCAGGACCAAAAGACTCACCGCAAAGCTGATTTAAAGCTTATCGGATGACGATTTCAAAGCCTCGGATTAACTCCGGGGCTTTTTTTTTAGTTTAATGTTTGTGAGGTGGGCGGCGGAAAGGGTGAGGTAACACCCCGTCCGCCAGGTGCTCATGTCAATGGCCACAAGAGAGCCTTTGCCCGTGCGGCTAACCGCAGGACGAGTCAAAACCGAGTGAAGAAGGTACGACTCCTTCTGGGGCTGCCATATTTCCTATGGGACTTGAAGACCTCAGCAGAGGTCGCGCCCGGGAGGGCGTGTTGATTGTAAAGAAGTATCAATGTGTATTGTGTGGTTATTAATGATGCACTAGAATGCGCCCCGCAAACCGCCATTAGCTCAGCAGGAAGAGCAACGACCGTTAAGTTGTAGGTACGGGGTTCGAGGCCCCGATGGCGGACCAAAGCCGACTTAGCTCAGTAGGTAGAGCAACTGACTTGTAATCAGTAGGTCACCAGTTCGATTCCGGTAGTCGGCACCAATTGCGGTCATCGTATAATGGCTATTACCTCAGCCTTCCAAGCTGATGATGCGGGTTCGATTCCCGCTGGCCGCTCCAATGCCGTAATGCAGGGTGTACTTTTTGTTTGGGGCCCCAACTCCCCGAGCAGCAGACTGCGGAATACGCCCTATGTTGTGGCATTGAATTGACAGCCGGGAAAGACCGGCAACCATTTTGAGCCCGGGCCTAATCGTCGGGGGCTTGCCTCAGCTATTTGGGCTGATGATTCGGTTGCGATCCCCATTGAATGCACCAGAGTAAACGCATGGACACTCGCCTGTTTTTTGTAGAGGATGATGTCGGGTCAACTCAGAGGTGAGTGTTCAGCCGTTTGCTTTGGATTTTATCGTTATTACATATCAGAAGGGCACATTCATCTTGATACGCACTATCGAATCCTTCACCTGGGATTTTGAGTGTGTCCCTCTGATGTGAAGTGACTGCCGGGAAAGGCCGGTTCTACTTTAAACTTTCCAATACAGTGAAATTCAATGAGTATTATTTCCATTAGACGCTGGTGGCATATTCGAACGCTTAGGCGACAGTGGAAAGCGGATCGGGCTTTGCGGAAAGCAGCCATTGAAAAAGGCTGGCATGGTGTACTAGAGGTGTTTCATGTTGAAAGAAGCTATCAGGATATCAAACGTGGGGCGTGCCGTGTCACGTCTAACTAAAGACTCCCATGTAGTGCATATTACAGCTCTATTTTGAGGTAGCGCATAAATCTATCATGAGCTACCCTTTTTTTGGGGCTCGCGAGTACTTGGCGTTCGCAGAAGTGCGCCGGTATGCTCCATTACAAAGCCGTGTTGTTAATCAAAGCCCCGGCCTAACCGCTGGGGCTTTCATATAAAGAGAATGCCATCCACAAAAAATGCTGCCAGCAGGAATGCCAAAGCACAAGTTGTGAGCAGTATCACAATCCATTCTTTCATTACGCTGTACCCATATCACTCCAGCACCAGTGTAAAGATTAAATTATAGTGTATACTTTTCCCTGATTGACTTGGGATGGATCTTATCCAATAGCTGTCAGAGTTAACCGAGTGAATCTTTGATTCTACCAGAACGCCCATTATCTGGAGAGTTACGTCACTTTCGCCCCAAGCACGAAGACTGGGGCGTTTTTTTATTTTTAATTTCAATACTTACAAAGCGAGAATTCGCGTCAACTACAGGCTGCCATTGAGCGGCCTTTACTTATTGTAAGGGGCAAATATATGGACAAGAATGAGCCGTACTTTTTCAACCCGGGCTGGAGCAGTGAACAGATTGATGATTGGCTAAATCTATAGCCCACTACAGGTCGATTTGGAAAACGTGGAGTAGATTGGCTTCTGGCGAAATCAATCCATGCGATCTTGAGTTGCATGTCGAGGTTTGCCACCTATCCGCCTCTGTCGACCTAACCGGCATGCCGCAATCTGGCTGACAAAAAACCGGCCAGAAGGCCGGTTGCAATGATGACGATGAGGAATGCGTCGTAGGTCGGTCTCGTGATGGTTAAATCCGCTCGAACTGCAACACTGCAAAGATGCTTGGCTGCGAGGACTGAATGGCGCGTAAGGTAAAACCCGTTGCAATCAGGGTGACTGGAGTCATGGTGCTATCCGCGACCTCGATACCGGTTGTACTCACGTATACCAGAGCCTGGCCATGGACCGAGTCCGATGGCGACTTGATGGTAACGCGGTACAGATTGCGCACATTATGGGGAGCACTCGCACCTTCTTCGTCATTCTTATACGCAAAGGTGCGCACATTCGCGACGACGGCATTATTTAACGTCACTTTGCGGCTATCGACCCGAAGGCGGCTGCTGCCGATGTCCAAATCTTTCGTCAGAATAACCCGGTCTTGCGTAGCCTCAAGCAGGTTGCCGAGATACACATCCTCCAAAATGGTGGAGGTTCCTTTACTGCGGATTCGCAGCCCATTGATAATGGTGGTATATGCAGTTGCAGAGTTGTACCAACGTAGGGTCGAGGTGTTGAACAGGCCGCCAACGATGCCCCCGCAGTAAGACAGCTGAATGTCGCATTTGCCGAATGGGCAGCCGGTAAATCCGTGGATGACGTCAGGATAAAAGTTATCCGTTGCGGGGCGCCGCACCGCCGTTACGGTCGCCGAGTATTCACCCATGGTAATGGTGTCGCCGACGCTGAAGCCGGTGGGATTGGTTTTGTCGGATACGTTCACAGGCTCAATGCAAATAACCCGGGCCGTATTGCCGGAGTAAATGTAATAGTCCAGCAACTCACGCGAGTTTACGCCATTGCTGAACGATTGCTCCCGTACCACTGAGGCATTGAATGGGGTATCAATCGTGTATTCGCACAGGAATCGGCCGTTGAAGTCAGTCCCGATGCCTTGACTGGAGAAGTATTGCGCACCGTTAAAGAGTTGGATGGCGCCATACAGACAGCCCTGAATAAAACCACCGTATAATGTGTGGCCTTCAGCGATGAAAGTGTTATTGGCGCGACGAATACGCACGCCAAAATAACCGCACGCGGCATAAGCGATGCGGATAGTGTTATCTGCCGAGTTATACAGATTGGATTTGGTGTTCTCGTAGACGCCGCAGAAATCACGCGCGCGACCAACTTCGAAATAACAGCTGCCGCAGCCCTTGCCTTTTAGCTGGAACAGGCTTGCGCGTTTATCTCTGCCACTGAAATAACCAATGATAGTACGCAGGCCCACCTGCGAGCCGCAAGAGTGTTCTCCGACAATAATGGCGCCGTCTGCTTCTTTCCAACTGGCTGGGGTTTGCCAGCATGTGCTGACAATCAGGCCACCGAGAGAAAGCTCAAAACCTTCTGTCATATCATCTATGTGGATAGGTCTTGAGACTGAATAAATACCTTTGCCAAATACTTTCGAGATCCTGTTCACTCGGGCATAGTTAATAGCGGCCTGAATCGCCTTCACATTACACTCAGCCGCTTCGTCATGCGAATTTTGTAATTCAGCAGAAATAGCACCAAACATTTCCGGCGTTATAAAGCCCATGATTTCGCTGATAAATTGTGCGACGTTCGCTCGCAGCTGCGCCGGGTCGTATTGCAAGAGGTTTGGATAGTAGAATTGCCGCACGCCGGCGGCGTCGTACACGGCCACACTGTGCTCCTCAAGGGTCACAAACCTGCCAATCTGATCGTTATAAACCGGGTAGCCGCCGGCATTGATGTTCAATGGTTGTGGGACGGGGGCCATGGTACCGTCGGTATTTTCCAGATATACCTGAATCTGGTTCCCCGCAATGATCGGGTCGGTATTAACTCTCCCGATATAAATCTTTCCGTTAGCGGCGGTGGTAAATGAGCTGGCTAATGTAAAAAGCGAACGCGGCATTGAGACAGCGATATTGGCGTTAACAGTAGACATTTTTTACACTCCGAAGATTACGATGAGTCATTGAAGTGTAGTGCCGCGAGAGCATAGGGGGTAGGGCATGAACATTGCCTTATTGCTTATATTCCACACAACAAGGCATTGAGATATTGCATGATATTCAGCTGGTTGGCGCGCGAGGGCGATTGGGTCGCCGCCAATTACACCACTCAACGGGCGCGCTGACGTTCGGCTACTTTTCTTTTGGCAGGAAATAATGCCCGCATTTAGGGCAGATCAGGGTGACATTCTGGCGTATCTTGCTGCGGCTCTGGGTAGAAACATAAGCGCACTGCGGGCAGGTGACCTTTACCGTTGAGGCGCTGAACATCTTGAAGGCATCGAAGATAGACATATCTTTTACCGGTGAGATGCGTGAACCCTCAGACTAGCACCTAATGCGGGTAATAGTTTATTTATCAATCATTTTTGCGAGGGCGCCGCGCAGCGCGCAAGATCTGCCCGCGCGGCGCGGCGGCGAAGAATGTCATATTTCCCATTCGGCGTTACATCTGCCGGAGCAAACTTACTCAGGGATGACAGTTCTATACATTGGGATTGGTACTGTAGCTCTACCCGATGATGTTGTGTGTTATCCATTCCCTGTAGTGCAGTACCCCATCCCTGTTAAGTTTATCCCGCCTTGTGCGGGATTTTTTTTATCTGCGCCTGGCGATGTTCAGATCGCCGAACATGATGTTGCGGGTGGTCGACAGCGCCAGAAAATCATGCGGGAACCCCTGTTCTATCGCGCTGAGGTTGTCCAGCCGCTGCCAGTGTTCTTCCGCCAGCCGCACCTCCAGCGCGCCGAGGTTGTCTTCCAGCTGCGGCAGCGTGCGGGCGCCGACGATCGGCGCGGTGACCGCCGTATTGCGCAGCGTCCAGGCCAGCGCAACCTGCGAAGCGCTATAGCCGCTTTCGCGGGCGACATCGCCCACGGCGTCGGCGATGTCGAGGTTGTGCGCGGTCAGCGTTCCCTTGGTGCGCACAACTTCGCGTCGGGTGCCGGTTTCATCGCCCGTCGCCTGCAGATCCCGCCGGCGGTATTTTCCGCTCAATACCCCGCCCGCCAGCGGCGACCAGGGGATCACGCCCAGCCCCAGCTCCTGCGCCATCGGCATCAGTTCGCGCTCTACGGTGCGCTCCAGCAGGCTGTATTCGATCTGCAGGGCGATCAGCGGCGACCAGCCACGCAAATCCGCCAGCATCTGCATTCTCGATGCCTGCCAGGCGGGCAGGTCGGATACCGCCAGATACAGCACCTTGCCGGCCCGCACCAAATCGTCCATGGCGCGCATAATCTCCTCCACCGGCGTGGTGAAATCCCAGGCGTGCAGATAGAGCAGGTCGATGTAATCGGTGTTCAGCCGCTGCAGGCTTTCCTCGACCGAGCGCACCATGCTCTTGCGGTGGTTGCCGCCGGAGTTCGGATTGTCGGGCTGCGTCGGCAGGGTGTATTTGGTGGCGATCACCAGCCGATCGCGGCGGCCGGCGGCGAACTCGCCGACAAAGCGCTCGGCGCTGCCTTCGGTATAGCGGTTGGCGGTATCGATAAAATTGCCGCCGCGATCGACATAGGCGTCGAACAGGCGGCGGGCCTCGGCCTGCTCCGCCCCCCAACCCCAGTCGGCGCCGAAGGTCATGGTGCCGAGCGTCAGCGGCGAAACGCGCAGGCCTGAACGGCCCAGCAGGCGGTAACTGTCCAGCGATAAAGCGGTGTTCATTGGCGTTCTCCTGTTGATGTCGATCTCAAGATAGTCCCGGCGGCCAGTTCACGGAATACGCTATAATCTTCATAAATTATTAAGGGAGCAGAGCATAATGAGAGGCAGTGAGTTCGCCGAATTGCGCGCCTTTGCCGCCATTGTTGAACATGGCAGCTTCGCCCGCGCCGCCGCACAGCTGGGGATGTCCGCTTCTGCGCTGAGCCAGACGCTGCGCAATCTGGAAAGCCGCCTGGGGCTGCGCCTGTTGAACCGCACCACCCGCAGCGTGGCGCCCACCGAGGCCGGCGCGCAGATGTTGGCGCGCCTGCTGCCGGCCATCGCCGAAATCGATGCGGCGGTCGAGCAGGCGGTCAATCAGCGCCAGCAGCCCACCGGCCGGCTGCGGCTCAATGTCACCCGCGTCGCCGCGCTGCACTGTCTGGCGCCGATGATCGGGCCGTTTCATCGGCAATATCCGGACATCACCCTCGATCTCAATGTGGAGGACCGGCTGGTGGACATCGTCGCCGGCGGTTTCGACGCCGGCGTGCGCCTGCATGAAAAGCTGCCGAAAGACATGGTGGCGATCAAACTCGGCGGCGACCTGCGCATGCGGGTGGTGGCGTCGCCGGACTATCTGGCGCGTCACGGTCGGCCGCAAACGCCGCGCGAACTGCGCGATCATCGCTGTCTCAACTGCCGCTGGCCGACCAGCGGCACTCTGTACCGATGGGAATTTGAGCGCGACGGCGAAGCGCTGGAGGTGGCGGTGGCAGGGCCGGTGATTGTCGATGAGCCGGAAATCCTGGTGCAGGCGGCGCTGGACGGCGTCGGCATCGCCTATCTGTTTGAGCATCAGGTCGCCGCCGGGTTGGCCGAGGGGCGCCTGCTGCCGCTGCTGGAAGCCTGGTCGCCGCCGTTTCCCGGGTTCTATCTGTATTACCCCGCCAACCGTCAAATGCCGCGCCCGCTGCGCGCCTTTATCGATTTTGCCCGCCAGCAACAGCGGGCGGAGCCGTAGCGCGGTTTTTTTGAATAACACCGTCAGTTAAATTTGGTATTCAGCCGCCGGCAGGTTGACTAGATTGGAGGTTCCATGGGCGCCGTCGGCGCCCTTATGCAGCTACCGGGGAGTTTCTATGGCGAAGACAGCAGTTGTTTTTCATTCCGGCTACGGCCATACCGAACGTTTGGCGAAAGTGGTGGCGGAAGGCGCCGCAGCGGAACTGATCGCCATCGATCAGGAAGGCAATATCAGCGATGAAGCCTGGCAAAAACTGGATGAGGCCGACGCCATCATCTTTGGCTCGCCGACCTACATGGGGGCCCGTCCTGGCAGTTCAAGAAATTTGCCGACGCCAGCTCCAAGGCGTGGTTCGGCCGCAAATGGCAGGATAAGGTGTTCGGCGGTTTCACCAACAGCGCCAGCCTGAACGGCGACAAACAGGTGACGCTGATTGCATTGCAGACCCTGGCGTCGCAGCACGGCGGCCTGTGGGTCAGCCTGGGGCTGTTGCCGGCCAATACCAAATCGGCGCAGCGTACCGACGTCAATAACCTGGGCGGTTCGGTGGGCCTGCTGGTGCAAACGCCGGCCGACGCCGGGGTGGACGAAATGCTGTCTGGCGATCTGGATACCGCCAGGCTTTATGGCCAGCGCGTTGCGGGTTTCGCCGCCAAGCTGGCGTGATGCCGCTCCCCTCATCCGCCGCGATGGGGGGAATATTCCCAGAGGTTTTCCTCGCCCGGGCCTCCCGCCGTTCATTTTTTCTGCACAATTGGCGCGTATATTGCGATGTGTTATTAGCCCGCTTGGGCTAACACTGCATTTCGTACGAATATTCCCGGTTCCTAGACCGGGTTTTTTGTTGCTAAGGTTCACTTAAGCCTTTATCGATACACTGAACGGCAGCACAGACATGCAATGGCTGTGTCGTCACTGTCAATTTGCTGTTGTTCAAGCAAACCCGCTCCGTGCGGGCTTTTTTTGCTTCCAATTGCGCTGGCGAGTCAGTTGCAGGAAAATAATAGCCGGCAACCCGAGCAAAACCATAAAGATTAATAACCATTTATTTTTTGTTGTTATTATCTTTGCTCAGGTGCGCCGTCGTTTACGCTATGCTGTCAGAGAAGCTAACCGTATTTTCCGTTATGAGGCCGCGGGTTAAACTTGGGGCGTTATGGCGTAAGAAGATTCCGTTAAATAAAGGTTAATACGTTTTACTATTGATTTGTCTGGCTTTTTTTGGTTGAAATCTGGATTGTTCATCCCCTCATGATGCCGGGCGAGAGAGTATGCATATTATTATTCTGGTTATTATCAATATATGGGCACGGCGATGAGCGCCAGAATAAATGCCAAACATGGCTTGCCGGTCACCGTCCAGCTGATCAATCTTTTCATGCTGGCCTTTTTGCTTTCTCTGCTGGGTATACTTACCCGGCCAATAGGTTCGCTTTCCTTGTTTTGGCCGCTGAATACTATTCTGCTCGGCCTGCTACTGCGCAAACCCGCTTACGCCACGCCCCTGGGGTGGCTGACCACCTATTTGGGCATGATCGCCGCCGATCTCAGCGCCGGCGAAGGGCTGGCTTTGGCGATGTGGCTGAACGCCTGCAACATGTCGCTGATCGCCACCGGCTACGGCATCATGCTGATGCTGCCGCAGTCGCAGCGGCGGATGGGCAAGCCCCAGGCGATACTCTATATGTTCAGCGCCAGCCTGGCCGGCGCGGCGGTGGCGTCGACGCTGTCGATACTGCGCAACGACAGCCTGTACAACAACACCGTGGTCGTCGCCTGGCTGGCGTGGTTCAGCGAGCAGTTTTCCACCAACCTGCTGTTGCTGCCGGTGATCCTGGCGGCGCCGCGGCTGAAACAGCTGCTGAGCCTGCAGATAAACTGGCGGCTGCGCGCCGGCATGCCGCTGCTGGCGCTGTTGCTGTCCCTGGTGTTCAGCGTGTATATCGGCGGCCCCGGCGCTATCGCGTTCCCCATTCCGGCGCTGCTGTGGTGCGCGGTGCGCTACCAGCTGTTTACCGTAACGCTGCTGACGTTACTGACCGGCATGACCGAGATCAGCAGCATCTCGGCCAATCTGATGCTGTATGAAACGCCGAACAACCACAATGCCTTCCTCGATACCCTGATGTCCGCCCGGCTGGGGATCGCCATGCTGGTGATGGGGCCGCTGATCCTCGCCAGCTCCATCGCCGGCAACCGCAAACTGATGCGGCGGCTGGAGCACAGCGCCAATCACGATTTTTTGACCGGGGTATTGTCGCGCAGCGCGCTGACGCGCAAGGCCGGCGAATTGCTGGAGCATAAGCACCGGTCCAAAGAGGCGGTTTCGCTGCTGTTGATCGATATCGATCACTTCAAGCTGATTAACGACACCCATGGCCATGTGCTCGGCGATCAGGTGCTGGCGTCGTTCGCCCATATCGTGCGGCGCGAGCTGCGGCACGATCAGCTGTTCGGCCGGCTGGGCGGCGAGGAGTTCGCCATCATGCTGCCGCGCGCATTGGCGGCGCAGGGCGTGGCGTTGGGCGAACATTTGCGCCAGCTGGTGGAAAAGGCCGATCTGCTGCCGGGCGGCAAAGCGCCGCAGAAGATCACCATCAGCGTCGGCGTCGCCAGCCTGGCGATGAACGAGGTGAAGTCGCTGGAGCAGCTGATGAATATGGCGGATATCGCGCTTTATCGCGCCAAGACGCAGGGGCGCAACCGGGTGGAGTCGTTCAACGTGGTGAGCGGCAACAGCGTCGGGCACATCATGTTCCGCTAAGCGCTTTAACCCTGTCGGGGTTCGAATTCGGCGCCGCAGTTAGGGCAGATCAGCATGACTTTCTGCTGCAGCGTCGCGCATTTCTGGTGGGTGACGTAGGCGCATTTGGGGCAGGCGATTTGGGTGGAGCGGTTGATAAAGCCTTTAACGCTAGGGGTGTCAGACATATCGGCGGCCTGTGTCAGGTGAAAACCCACGCTAACACAGGCAGTATCAAATAGCCCCGATTGTTTTTTATACCGACGGGCTTACAGGCTTTTCAGCGCTTTGACGGTTTCGTCCATATCGATCTCATGCTCGGAGAAGGTATGGGTCGCATTCTGGAAGGTGGTGATGGTCAGCATGCGCAGCGTCTGCATGGCCTGTGGCGCGTCTTCGGACTGCGGGCGAATGCGGTTCATCAACAGGCCTACCGACAGCACGGTGTTTTCCTTGTCCACCTCGGCCTTCACCGGCACTTCCCTGGTGAAGGTATTGAAGGACTTGATGCTGGAAATCTTGATTCTTTCGTTGGCGATGATGATGTATTTGCTCGCGGCCAGCACTTTAACCGCATAGGCGGAGGGGCCCTTGGTGTTGTTGGTCGGTTCGAAGGTCACCGCCGCGTTTTTCTTGATCAGCTCTGGGTTCTGCACTTTAATCACGTGAAAGTAACGATTTTCCCCGTTCTCGTCGGTAATGAAGCCGAAGCCTTTGTCTTCAAAAAAAGTCGTTATCTTGCCGTTCATCGTCATTCTCGTAGGTTCGTTCGATACAATATTTATGCTGCCTATGATAGCGCGGAATGCCCGTCAGCGACAGATTGCGCGCAGCGGCATTTGATCATGCGATAACGGTATTTAACGGGGTTTCCGCCACAGGCTATTTTTCATCCTGATTTCATTCAATGCTGAAAGGGAAAATCGATGGGAATACGCCGCCGAAAAACGCCGCTTCGCGGTCTAATCTGCCGGGGCGCTGCGGCGCCCCCGCCGGTTACAGTACTTTGTTGAGGAAATTGACGGTGCGCTGGTGCTGCGGGTGGTTCAATACCTGGCGGGCGTCGCCCTGTTCGACCACCTGACCGTCGACCATAAACACCACCCGATCCGCCGCCTCGCGCGCAAAGCCGATCTCATGCGTCACCACCACCAGGGTAACCCCCAGATCCGCCAACCCCTTGATCACGTCCAGCACTTCACCGACCAGCTCGGGATCGAGCGCCGAAGTCGGCTCGTCAAACAGGATCACCTTCGGGTTCAGCGCCAGCGCGCGCGCGATGGCGATGCGCTGCTGCTGGCCGCCGGACAGATGGCGCGGATAGGCGTCCGCCTTGTGGCGCAGGCCGACGGTGTCCAGCAGTTCATAAGCCACCTCTTTCGCCCGTTCGCGGCGGTGGATCTTATGTACTACCGGCGCTTCGATAATGTTTTCCAGCACCGTCAGGTGCGGAAACAGGTTAAAGTTCTGGAATACGTAACCGACGTTGATGCGCTGGCGGAGGATGGCCTTTTCCTTCAGCTCGTACAGCCGATCCCCCTTGCGGCGGTAGCCGACGTAGTCGCCGTCGATGCGGATAAAGCCTTCGTCGACGCGCTCCAGGTGATTGATCGCCCGCAACAGGGTCGACTTGCCGGAGCCGGAGGGGCCGAGGATCACCGTTACCGTGCCCGGCTGCAGCGTCAGGCTGACGTCGTCCAGCGCCTTGTGCTTGCCGAAATACTTGCTCACGTTGCTGATTTCAATCAGGCCGCGCGCCGGCACCGGGTTGAAGTGGCGCACCGGTTGTTCGCGTAATGCATAATAATCAATGGCTTCAGACATAGAGACTCTCCTAACGTTTTAGCCAGCCGGCCAGACGCTGCCACGGCGTCGGCGGCAATTCGCGCACTGCGCCCCGGGCAAAGTAGCGTTCGATGTAATATTGGATCACCGACAGCGCGGTGGTGATGAACAGGTACCAAACGGTGGCGACCATCAGCAGCGGTATCACCTGTTGGGTGCGGTTATAGATAACCTGAATGGTGTAAAACAGTTCCGGCAGCGCCAGCACGTAGACGATCGAGGTGCCCTTCGCCAGGCTGATGATTTCGTTGAAGCCGGTCGGGATGATTGAGCGCAGCGCCTGCGGCAAAATGATGCGGAAGGTTCGGCGATAGCCGGGCAGGCCGAGCGCCGCCGCCGCTTCGTGCTGGCCGTAATCCACCCCGAGAATGCCGCCGCGGATGATCTCGGCGGTGTAAGCCGATTGCACCAGGGTCAGGCCCAGCACCGCGACGGAAAACTGGCCGAGAATATCAATGGTCGGGTAGCTGGCGAACGCCAGCGAGGTAAAGGGGATACCCAGTGAGATAGAATCGTACAGGTATGAAAAGTTGTACAGAATGATCAGCACCAGGATCAGCGGCAGCGAGCGGAACAGCCAGATATAGCCCCAGGCCAGCGAGGCCAGCAGGTAAGATCGCGACAGCCGCGCCAGCGCCAACAGGGTGCCGAAGATGATGCTGAACAGCGTGCCGAGCAGCGTTAGCAACAAGGTTTGCCCCAGCCCGGAGAGCACTGCGGGGGCGAAGAACCACTCGGCGAATACCGGCCATTCCCAACGTTCGTTGGCCGCTACCGATTGTATTATCGCCGCCAGAATAAACAGCGAAAACAGCGCGCCCACCAGCCGCAGCGGGTAGCGTGCGGGCACCACTTTCAATACTTCTTGTTTGGACATCTCAATTCTCCTGAAACAGATAACGGGGCCTTAGGCGATCTTCCTCTCGGACGCGCAACAGAGCGCGTCCTCTGTTATCAGGTTTTTGCGAAACGGCAGCCGGCCATCGTAGGGCGGGCGGCTGTAGATCTCGCTGTCGATGCTCGGGTCAAACTGCGGCTGATAACCGTTGTTCAGATAGAGGCCCACCGCCTCGGGCTGGCGAAAGCCGGTGGTCAGATAAAGCTGGCGGTAGCCTTGCCCGAGCGCCAGCGTTTCCAGCTGCTGCAGCACCCGCTGCGCCAGCCCCTGGCGGCGCAGATCGCTGCGCGTCCAGATGCGCTTCAGTTCGGCGGTTTGCGGGTCATAGCGTTTGAAAGCGCCCATGGCGATCGGCGCGCCGCCGCGCAGCAGCACGATAAAGGCACCCTGCGGCGGGGCGTACAGGTCGAGCGATTCCTGCTCCTGGTCACCGAAATAGTCACCGTAGCGCCGGCGATATTCGCCGAACAACCCCTCAATCACCGGCGCGATCAGCGGATCGTCCGGCAGCGTCTGAATAAAAACGTCATTAGCCATCGACATGTTCCCCTAATCGTCCAGCGCAGCCGGCAATACCGTGGCGGTAAAGGTTCTCTGCATAGCGGATATCCCCGAAAAATATTCTTATTATTGGGTAAAGCGGTTCAGCGGCTGTTTCAGCCCAAGGTGTTCACGCAGCGTCTCGCCGTGATAATCGCTGCGAAACAGGCCGCGCTGCTGCAGGAGCGGCACCACCCGATCAACGAAGTGGCCGAACGAATTCGGCGTGCCGCCGCTGATGATAAAGCCGTCGGCGGCCCGGCCGTCGAACCAGCTCTGCAGGCCGTCCGCCACCGCCTCCGGCGTGCCGCCGAATACCGGGCGCGGCGAAGCGGCTTCCAGCGCCACTTGGCGCAGGGTCAGATTGCGCTCGCGCGCATTGCGCTTGATGGCGTCGGTGGTGCTGCGGAAGCTGTTCTGCCCCAGCTCGCCGATATCCGGAAAAGGCTCATCCAGCGGGTGGCGAGAGAAATCGTAATGTTCGAAGTAACGGCCGAGGTAGTTGAGGGCGTTCTCGATGCTGACCAGGCGGGCGGTCTCCCAATATTGGCGCTCGACGTCTTCCTGGTCGTCGCCGACGATCACGCTGACCCCCTGGAAGATGCGCAGGTCGTCCGGTTCGCGCCCCTGTTCCGCCAGTTGGCGTTTCACATCCTGATAAAACGCCTGCGCCAGTTCGCGGGTTTCATGATGCGTGAAAATGGCGTCGGCATGTGCGGCCGCCAACCGTTTGCCGTCTTCGGAGGCGCCGGCCTGAAACAGGATAGGGCGGCCCTGCGGGGTGCGGCCAATGTTCAGCGGCCCCTGCACCGAGAAAAACTCGCCCTGATGATTCAGGGTATGCAGCTTGCCGGCGCGGAAAAATTCGCCGCTGGTTTTGTCGCGAACGAAGGCGTCGTTTTCCCAGGAATCCCACAGCCCTTTGGCGACGTCGAGGAATTCGCCGGCGATGCGGTAACGCAGGCTGTGCTCCGGATGCGCGTCGCGCGAGAAGTTTTTGGCCGATCCTTCCAGCGGCGAGGTCACCACGTTCCAGCCGGCGCGCCCCTTGCTCAGGTGATCCAGGCTGGCGAACTGGCGGGCCACGGTAAAGGGATCGCTGTAGGAGGTGGACAGGGTGCCGACCAGGCCGATTTTATCGGTGGCGGCGGACAGCGCGGCCAGCAGGGTCAGCGGTTCGAATCGGTTAAGAAAATGCGGAATGGACTTCTCGTTAATATATAACCCGTCGGCCACGAACACGAAGTCGAATTTACCCTGTTCGGCCTTTTTAGCCGCAGCGATATTAAAATCGAGATTAATGCTGGCGTCGGCGGTGGCGTCCGGGTGCCGCCAGGCGGACATATTTCCCGATGCGCCATGCAGAATGGCGCCAAGGCGAAGTTGCCGTTGGGGGTTAGCGCTGTTGCTCATTGCTTTCATCCTGTAATGCGCCGCAGGGGCGCGCTGCGTCTGATGTCAACACTATTGATGAGCGCTGGCGGGATGTAAAACAACAAAACAGCATATTCAAATGTTGAAAACAGCAAATATCCAGGCGAAGAAAACAATAAACCCCGGCACGGTATTTACCGCGCCGGGGAAATAATAATTGCCGATATTCAGGCGTTGCTGGTGGCTTTTTCCGTTACTGTGGCGGTTAATTGCTGCAGCGTACGTTCGGCCAGCAGTTCAAAATATTGCGAAGCCGGGAAGATGGCCCGCTCGTCCGGATTGAAACGCGGATGATGCAGGCCGAACTCGCTGGCGGATCCGATGCTGACGAAGACCCCCGGCACGTGATGCAGGTAGAGCGCGAAGTCTTCCCCGCCCATCTGCAGGTCGGCTTCCTCCACCCGATAGCCGGCTTCGGCGGCGACGGTTTTGCTGAAGGCGGCCCAGCGCGCGTCGTTGATGACCGCCGGCGGCCCCGGCTGCCAGCGCAACTCGGCCTGGGCGCCCAGCGAGGCGGCGACGCCGCCGATCACCTGGCGGATTTTTTCCGGCACCTGGCGACGCACCGCGTCGCTGTGGGTGCGCACCGTGCCTTCCAGCTCCACGGTTTGCGGCAACACGTTCCAGGTATTGCCGCCTTCGATGCGGGTGACGCTGACCACCAGCGACTCGAGGGAGCTGAAGCTGCGGCTCGGCAGCGTTTGCAGCGCGCCGACGATCTGGCCGGCGGTAACGATGGTGTCCACGCCTTGCTCCGGTTTGGCGGCGTGCGCGCCTTTGCCGGTGATCAGGATCTGGAATCGGTCGACGTTGGCGTAGAACGGCCCGGCGCGGGTGGCGAAGGTGCCGGTGGGCAGCTCCGGCGCATTGTGCAGGCCGAACACCGCGGCCACGTTATCCAATGCGCCGGCGTCGATCAGGTGCTGCGCGCCGTTGAACGTTTCCTCGGCCGGCTGGAAGAAGATGCGCACCGTGCCGGGCAGGGTGGCCTCGCGCGCCTTCAGCAGCAGCGCGGCGCCGAGCATCACCGAGGTGTGAAAATCATGTCCGCAGGCGTGCATGACGCCGCTGTTTTGCGAGCTGAAGGGCACGCCGGAAATTTCTTCGATCGGCAGGGCGTCAATGTCGCCGCGCAGCGCGATGATCGGTCCCTGGCCGCTGCCGATCTCCGCCACCACGCCGGTTTTCAGTTCCAGCGGCAGGATGCGGATGCCGGCCTCTTGCAGCCAGCGGGTGATACGGGCGGTGGTGGCGAATTCGCGGTTGGAAAGTTCCGGGTTCTGATGCAGTTCGCGACGGTAGGCGACAATCTTCTCGGCCAGTTGGCTGGTCATAGGCTTGGCTCACAGTGGTAAATAATCATTAACCCTAGTGCAGGGCGGGCCGAAGCAAAAAGACCATCTGGTTATATTTCATAGCGATTGCGTCTGCATCGGGCCGTCAATGCGACGTTTGGCGGGGTGCGACAGGCGTTCGACCGTTGTTTGCCGGCGTTGCCAGTGGATTGGGCTGCTGCGCAAAGCGATGGCAAGCGGTGCGGGCAATTTACAGCGCGCCATACGGATTTTTTCACTTTTTATCGGTTTTATGTGATCCAGGTTGTGGACAAAAACCGGCCCAATTGCTGTACTGTAATGGACACACTTCTTGTGTCTTACATTCACGTTAAAGGTAAGTTTGATGTCTAAGATTAAAGGTAGCGTTAAGTGGTTTAATGAATCCAAAGGTTTCGGCTTCATTACTCCGGAAGATGGTAGCAAGGACGTTTTCGTTCACTTCTCTGCCATCGCTAGCAATGGTTTCAAAACTCTTGCTGAAGGCCAGCGTGTAGAATTTGAAATCACGAACGGTGCCAAAGGGCCATCTGCTGCTAACGTTATCGCTATCTAAGCTACAGTAGCCGAAATTCTTAAAACCCGCTCACCGAGCGGGTTTTTTATTGCCGTTTTTTGTCGCGCCTCAGGCCGGCGTTTTGCGCGCCAGCAGCCTGAACAGCAGGATGGCGATGGCGTAGCAGCCGACGATGGTCAGCGCCATCGATACGCTCGAGGTGCCGCCCAGCCCGGTAATCGGCACGCTGCAGGCGCCGAGCGCGAACATGCATACGCCGATCAGCGCCGAGGCGCTGCCCGCTTTATCCCCCTGGCTCTGCATTGCCAGCGAAGACGCGGTCGGGCCGACGATGCCGATCACCGCTACCGAGAAGAACAGCGGCACCAGCAGCAACACCAGCGGCGCCTGCAGCAGGGCGGCCAGCAACAGCAGCAGCGACGCGGCGGCGGCGAGCGTCAAACCGCCTTTCAGCACCCGGATCTCCCCCCAACGCGAACTCAGGCGGCTGGCCAGCTGCGCGGAGATAATCAGCCCCACGCCGTTAATGGCGAAACACAGGCTGAACATCTGCGGGCTAAGGCCGTAGATCTGCTGCAGAACGAAAGGGGAGGCGCCGATATAGGCGAACATGCCGGCCATCACGAAGCCCTGCGTCAGGCACAGGCCCATAAACTGGCGCTGGGTCAGCAGCCCGCCCAGCGACAGCAGCATCGCCAGAATGCCGCCCTGGCTGCGGCGCTCCGGCGGCAGCGACTCGCTCAGCTTCAGGCTGGAAAGGGTGAACAGCAGCACGGCGATGGCCGCCAGCACGCCGAAGATGCCGCGCCAGTCCATAAGCTGCAGCATGGCGCCGCCCAGCACCGGGGCGACGATCGGCGCCAGGCCGTTGACCAGCATCAGCAGGGCGAAGAAGCGGGTCAGCTCATGGCCGGCATACAGATCGCGGGCGATGGCGCGTGAAATCACCGCGCCGCCGGCGCCGGCCAATCCCTGCAGCAGGCGGGCTATCAGCAACTGATCGATAGTCGGCGCCAGCGCGCACCACAGCGATGCGGCCAGCAGCAGCACCAGCGACAGCAGCAAGGGACGCATGCGGCCCAGCTTGTCGCTGTAGGGGCCGAAAATCAGCTGCCCGACCCCCAAGCCGAGCAGGCCGGCGGTCAGGCTAAGCTGCGCGCTGGCGGTGGAGGTATTCAGCTCGCCGGCCATCTCCGGCAGGGCGGGCAGGTAAAGATCGGTGCACAGTGGCCCAAGTGCGGCCAGCAGGCCAAGCACTACGGCGTACGCCAGACGTTGTCTGGCCAAGTGTCTGGTCATGGGGAGTCAAGGTTTCCTGAACAGGTGGGAGATTGCTTGCTGATACAGCTCGCGCAACAGGGTGACATCGGCTTTTTGCGTGGTAAGGATGCGGTAACCGGTGCCTTCGCTCATCACGGCGATAAACTCCACCCGCGCGGCGATTTCTTCCGCGCTGAAGTGGGGATACAGCCGCTGCAGGTTATGGCAGACGTGGCGGAACAGCCGTGCCTCCGCATCGCTGAGCATCTTGGCCACCACCGGGTTGCGCGTGGCTTCGGCCGTGACTTCCAGCATCAGCATATGGTCGGTTTCGTTTTCGCCCGGCTGCTGGAACAGGGTGCGCGCCGCCAGCGTGTCGGCGATCAGGTTGATGTGATCGCCGAGATTTTCCAGCCGCTGCATTTTATTGGCGATGATGCGGTTAACGATTTCTTCGATGATCGCGTCTTTATTGGCGAAATAGCGATAAATCTGGCCGACGCTGAGCTGGGAGCCCTGCGCGATTTCCGCCATGCTGGCGGCGTGGAAGCCACGGTGGCGAAAGCATATTTTCGCCGCCGACACGATCTGATCCCGGCGGGCCTGCGCTTTGGCTTGCCTGCCGTCGAGAGTGGTTGCCATATCCCCGATCCTTTGCCAACAGTGAGGGTTGTTCATTCTGGGTGTGAACGTTCATTCTCAATTGTAGTGCAAGCGCGCCGGCGAGGGCAATATTAATGTGCGGCGCCGTGGGGAAAAGGGTCAGGCGAACAGATAAACCTTGATAAAAGCGGCGACAATCAGCAGGCACAGCAGGGTTGCGGCGATTTCAGCGGCGGTTTTAGGCAGGCTAAACATCAAAGGCTCCCATCCAGTCAAAGATACTGGATGAGATTATGCGCAAGCAAGATTAAGGAAACATTAAGACCGCCGGCGGAAAGCGATTATCGCCCGCTGATCCAGCTTACCAACAGGAAGGCCAGCAGGGTCATCGCCAGCGAGCCGGCCAGGTTAAGCAGCATATTCGCCAACGCCCAGGCGAAGCGCCCGTCCTGCATCAGATACACCACCTCCAGCGAAAAGGTGGAAAAGGTGGTCAGGCCGCCGCAGAAGCCGGTGGTGATCAACAGCTTCCAGTTAGCGTCCAGGTGCGTCATGCGGGTAAAGATGGCGATGGCCAAACCGATGACAAAACCGCCGACCAGATTGACCGTCAAGGTACCGAGCGGAATATGCGCATTAAGCGGATTCATTCTCATGCTCACCGCCCAGCGCAATACGCTGCCGAGGCCGCCGCCAACAAATACCGCCAGTAAGGAACTCAACATGGTGCAATACCCTTTCACAATGGGGACAAATAAGGCTCAGAAAGGTTCGGGCGCAATGCTACGTTCCCCTCGCTGAGCGGTTACGTAGACATCATCAGCCTGCAAAGGCGGTTTGGGAGGAATGTCATCTCCATGGCACTGCGCGTTTTTTTGCCGCGCAGGTGGATGTTACACCCAACCCGACCTGTTTTGTAGTATCTGCACATGCGGGGAGCGCAAAATGGAAATCAGAAACGCCGCCATGCCTTCTATCAGCGCTGAGGCGCCCAAGTGTTTTACCAAGTTATTAAGTGATTAAGTTAGCCGGCTGAGGGCGCCGGTGCCAGGCCCGCCGCGCGTGGCGCGCTTTTAACCGGCGGCTTGGCCGAAAGATCTCACTCTGTTACATGTTGTTGTTGTTTTAGCCCGGTGAAAGTAGGTAAATATCCGCAGGCAAGGTTAGTTTTCTCGCTGTATGCACAGCGCTATATGAATGAGAAGGTGAGTATGGAAGGTATCAGTATTACCAAACTTCTGGTGATTGCCGTATTGGTCATTTTACTGTTCGGCACCAGCAAACTGCGCACGCTGGGCGCCGATCTGGGCGCGGCGCTGAAGGGCTTCAAAAAAGCGGTCGGCGACGACAATACGCCGCCGGCAGCCAACAACGCTGCCGAGAGCCAGACCGCCCAGCAGCAGAGCGTCGAGAAAAAAGACGTTTAAACCCGCTCAGGCCGAGCAATAAAAAACGGATGCCGCCAGGACATCCGTTTTTTGGCGTTTCCGCCGCGTGAAGCGTAACAAACTATTACCGCGCTTACTTCACTTCCATCCCTTTCGCCTGCAGATCGGCATGATAGGACGAACGAACGAACGGGCCGCAGGCCGCGTGGGTAAAGCCCATCGCCATCGCTTCTTCTTTCATCTCATCGAACTCGGCCGGGCTGACGTAACGCTGCACCGGCAGGTGGTGGCGGCTTGGCTGCAGGTACTGGCCCAGCGTCAGCATGGTGACGCCGTGGCGGCGCAGGTCGCGCATCACTTCGACGATTTCCGCATTGGTTTCCCCCAGGCCGACCATCAGGCCGGACTTGGTCGGAATATGCGGATGGGCTTCCTTGAAGCGTTCCAGCAGCTTCAGCGACCACTCGTAGTTGGCGCCCGGGCGAACCTGGCGGTAGACGCGCGGCACGTTCTCCAGGTTGTGGTTGAACACGTCCGGCGGGGTCGCGGTGAGGATCTCCAGCGCGCGGTCCATACGGCCGCGGAAGTCCGGCACCAGGGTTTCGATCTTGATGGTCGGGTTTTTGGCGCGGATGGCGGCGATGCAGTCGGCAAAGTGCTGAGCGCCGCCGTCGCGCAGATCGTCGCGGTCAACCGAGGTGATCACCACGTAACGCAGGCCCATGTCGGCGATGGTTTGCGCCAGTTTTTCCGGCTCGTTGGCGTCCGGAGCGATCGGGCGGCCGTGGGCTACGTCGCAGAACGGGCAGCGGCGCGTACAGATGGCGCCGAGGATCATGAAGGTGGCTGTGCCGTGGTTGAAGCACTCAGACAGGTTCGGGCAGGACGCTTCTTCGCACACCGAATGCAGACCGTTTTTACGCATCGCGGCCTTGATGCCCTGAATGCGCGTTGAGTCGGCAGGAAGTTTGATTTTCATCCACTCGGGTTTACGCAACAGCTCCTGCCGTTCGGTGACCACGGTTTTTACCGGGATCAGCGCCATTTTGTCTGCATCGCGGTATTTGACGCCGCGTTCCATCTGAATTGGTTTACTCATAATCGTGCAGGTTCCAGTTACGAAACTCGACCTTGTTATTTATCTTTTAAATTCAACAACTTAAAAGGCCGTAGTAAAATGATAGTAAAATTCTGGTAATACTATATCACCTTTACGGTGATCCATTCAGCCCCTCTTGTATCACGATAGAGGTCAGTCATGGCTGCTGTTTTGTGCCCCATGATGGCTTGAGCAACCTCTTTACCGTAAAGGTCTGTATACAATCGAGTTGAAAGGCTCCTGATTTCATGGAGGCTTGGCTCCGTGCCTGACCAGCTAAGGCCCGTTTTATCCCTCGCTGTACTGAATCCCTTTGATAATGTTCCTGGCTTCAACCCGCTGCCTTTTGTAGCCCCCCTGGTTGTATGCAGTAAATATTTGCTTACAACACCAGAGGCGCGACACCTCGAAATAACCTCCTCAAGTACCAAACCCTCTTCAGGAATTGACAGGCTCAGAGGCAAAGAAACTCTGGCCCCAGTTTTGATCTGGGTCACCCACAAAAATCCATCATGGCTATCCTTGAATTTCATCTCTGCCAAGTCTTCCCGCCGCTGTCCGGTCACAAGCGCCAAATCAAACATGTTTTTTACCCAAGGCTCACCGCTTCCAGTCTCTGCCAATATTTGGCGGTACTCGCTAATGATTAACCTGCTGCGTTTAACTTTGTTTGCTGGTGTCTTGGTTGGGGTTACTGGATTCTCTCTCAAATGGCCAGTGGCGATTGCCTCATTGAAAGCATCGTTAAGGATCTGCCGCATTTTCCCTGCCGTGGCTTTCTTTCCCTGCTCTGTATAGACCTCCATCATTTCTGCGATATCTTTGGTGGTAACACGGGACAGGAGCAGATCACCCATTCTTTCCTTGATATAGCCAATCTGTAGGCCACGCTGCCGGAGAGTGGCAGTAGCTAATCCACGTTTCTTGAGGATCAAAAAATACCGATCAAGGTGGCTACTAAGAGTTAAAACGTCAGCACCTTGCAACCTGTCAGCTAGCCTGACTTTATTCTGCATATTATAAATCATAATGTTAGCTTCAACGGCTTCATTGATGGCTGACGTTTTATCTGTGCCAAGTCCGTAGCGCTTTCCATCTCGAGGATCGCGCCACTGATAATTACCACCGCTTTCATACAAGTTTGGTGGCAGGTCTTTATGCTTTTTTATTCTCGGTCTTGCAGCCATGTTTTATACGCTCCACTAAATTATATTCGCTGGTGGGCTTAGCCTTCTGAGCCACGTCTTTGGGGTTATGAGGGTTCACATATTCCGCACTTGGGTTTACCCACCAATTCCGCCCGATTTTTTTCGGCGGTGGGTATATGCGTCCCGTTCTGGCCCACATCCAAAGCGTCCCCTTTTTATATGGCTGGCTGAATTTGCTTTCGGCCCACTCTGTCAGCGTTATTGATTTCATGGTTATCTCCACACGTTAAGCCCGCCGCATACGGGCATTAATTCAATCGTGACATGTCACACTGTTAATTTAGTTTCGTGCCATCCATAGGTTTGCCAGCACTCAGAATCACCGAGGAAGTAACAGCCTTCAGGATCGCCTGGTAGCTTGTCTTTGCACTTACCGCAGCACCGGTTATTGCGTGCCGCCAACTGCTTTTTTAATTCGGCGTTATCTTTCCTGATCAGCATGGTTATGTATTCGTCCATGTCATATGGCTCGCGTTGCGGGCGGCGTGCCGCACAGTTCTCCCGCAACATATCGATTTCTTGCTGATCCAGCTTTAGTTCGAAAAGTACAACACCTGATTTGCGTTGGCGCTCCCGTTGTGCTGCTTTACGTTCTGCATCTGTTTTTGCCATACCAACCTCCTATAGCCCGCCCCAGCTATCGCCGTCATCGCGATTACGATTAACTGCGTGACGAGTTAATAGGGTGAGCAGTACGGTGTCTAAAGCCCAGATGCACACTGTAAGCCAGCCCATAATATTGAAGAGAAACAAGATAGGGCTCGTGATGACGAGCCAGAAAATGAACACTTTCACTTGCCGCCCTCCGGTGCTGCTGCCAGCATTGCGGCGCGGCAGGCGTTCCATCCGAGCTTGTAGGCGACGTTAATAGAGTCGCACGGTTCATGGGCCTCCATTTTAACAATGGCCTGTCGCGTGCTGATTGCCTCTGGCACTGCTGGCGCTGGCGGGGCGGTGATGTGCAGTCGCGGTTCGCCGTCTTTCGGCTCCGGCCATTCGCGATTTTTGTTCACCGATAGCTTTTCGATCATTGCTTGGGTGATCTGCTCGTCAGTGATGCCAGCACGGCGTTGCGCATCCCACAGCAGGAATTGCATATCAGCCCACTCGCTGAGGTCATCAGGTTTGTCTGCGGCCTCCAGTGCTTCTTTGCTGAGGTGTTTTAGCGGGCCAATAGGGCCGACATTGCCGAATGTTGACCGTGACCATTCGGCGTGAGCTTCGCGAACCGCATCCCGAGCATTAGGTGAATCAGCAATAGCGTAAACCTTGCGAACCTCGCACCCCTCACGAACGGCCTGGTTCTTGCCGTGTTCATCAATAAGACCCAGCCAGTCTCCATTTACTGATTTGAATTGCCAGCCTGCCAGCTCAAGGCCTTGCACCGGCTGCGCCTCCCGGTTAGCCAACACCTCGGTGATTAACTCAAACTCAGTGCCGGAGCGCGGATTTTTCAGCCGCTCCTTCAGCCATTCAGTCGTTAGTGTCATGCATCCCCCTTAACTTGCTGTAGATTCGACGTTGGCCGGGAAAGTCATTTCACCCAGCAGCGCGCCTAGCCGATCAGCGGTAGGGATGAAGTCCCCCGTTCCGCTGCTAAAAATGTGGTCCTCGATAGCTTGCGAGAATGCGTTATCGTATATGATGATGTTGCGATCACCTGCCGTTGCAAACCCCAAGCGCTCAGACGGGCAGCGGTTCAGCACCTTCTGTACGTCATTTACCCATTTCTTTTCTTCTTTAGTAAGCTCCGTCATGATCCTTCTCCCTTTAACCAATAGATATGTGAATGAAGCTGAGCAGCCAGAGGGCTAACTCAATGACTGACCATGCAGCAAGAGCGAGGACAATCCCCACGATTATGAGGTTTACTCCAGTGAAGTAATGCATCTACTCATCCCCCTCTACGGTGAAGCACATCCCGGCAGAAGTGAGAATTTCCTCAACCTGCTTACGCGAATACGCTGGGTAACTGTGGTCTGCATAAGTGCATGAAGGTCGCGGCAACCGCACCGGCGTAGCCAGCAACGCTTTCAGGTGTGCAATTTCCGCCTGAGCGCTGTCATTCATGATGATTAGATGTTTGGCTGCATCCTGTGCCTTCTGGAACTTTCCGGCATAATCGGTAGCGATAGATTCCAGCTCGGCGATGCGCGTATCGCGAGCGTAAATGACGCTTTCTAGCGATGCCGACTTGCGCTGTTCTGTGCCTACACCTGCCTGGAGCTGGATAACCCATCGTGCCAGCTCGCCTTTCTCATCATTCCGCAAACTTAGATCTTCGAGTAGATATTTATCGATCATCACAGCTCCCCATTGCGAAGGTCATCAGCGAAAGAAAACGCCTCTTGGCTCGCAGTGGCCCAATGCCGCTGCGCTTCATAATCTGGGAAGGTTTCGTCACTGGCCCATGACTTGAATGCTTCCGCCAGTTTCTCTACGCCCCTGATCTCCGCCTCAGATACGCGCTGCTCTGCTGCCTCGGCGCGCTTCTTCCATCCGGCAGACTCTCCAATCCAAAATTGAGCCACCTTATCCAGGGCGGAGACGTACTCTTGCGAGTAAATGAAGTGTGGGCCATCCGGCAACGCATGGCCCGCTGAACTCCATGCAACGGCAAACATATTTCCATCTGGTCGGCCGCGTTGAACGTCAACAGTCGCCACCGGCTTGCTCAGTTCGCTCAGATTATTGTCCATCAGGGGTATCCTTCAGGTAGTCCAACAGATTCAACACAGCCCAGCAGTAAGCCAAAAAGAAAACCCCACCCACGACATACCCAATGGTTCCATTCTCAGTGACATCAATGACTACAACCTGCAGCATCGATACAGCCAAGACCAAGATGCGAAGTAACCAGATAAACTTACTCATTTTTTCTCCTGAGATACTGACCGTTGTGCGCGGCGCTGGCGGCGTGATGGCTTGACGTGCTGCCACACGAATGGCGGGGTGTTGGCGTTGTATACCTGCCACCGCCGGTTGCTGATTTTGAAGCAGTCGGCATAACCGGCAATCGGAACCCAAAGTGTTATCCGCGCCCGCCGGTTGCTCTTACGCTTAGCCATTTTTCACCTCGGTATCCGTCGTAATCGCCTGCACCACCGGCCTACCAATGATCCGAATATTTGATTCCCCTTTGAATAACCTCCCCAGGCGGCCGACGGCCTGTTCCAATGCCTGCCGGTAAACCTGCTCGATCTTGCACTCTGGCCCCCACGAACCGAGATTTGTCAGCTCAAGGGTGAGAGTGACCTTTGCGCCGGTTTTTGTTCTGACGATTGGCTTAGCCATTGCTCTGTGCCTCAGTGTTGAAACCTCGCTCAGTGAAAAACGCAAGGCCATTTCGATATGCCTCAATCAGATCCGCCGCGTCACTTACAAACTCAGCAGACCATTTTTTCTGTACTTCCACGCCATCACGTAGCTTTTTTACGATTACGCGCTCGATGTATTCCCGGCGAGCCTCAAGCAGCTCCGGCGACGCCTCGGTCATGTAGAATTTGAGTTGCTCAATCACGCTCTACCTCCTGGCTGTGCCGGCGGTTCCAAGCCCTGATAGCCATATCTCGCTTACCTGTTCCGATGAACTGCGCTGATTGTGCGTCGCAGCCATGACAGCGAACGATGTAGGAACCCATGCCGCCATCGTCTTCCGGATACTGCTGGAATGCTTCAACGTCTTTCCCGCCGCAAAACGGGCAGGGCTTCAGTTCATTTGCTGGCATCACTGTCCTCCTTGCGGAAATCATCGGCAGAGTTAATACCGTTCAGCCAGACGCCTTCTCGTTCTTCAATAATCGAACGAACCAGGTGAGCGGCACTCACGATACTTTCCTTGATGATGGCCAGGTCGCGATTGCGGTCGGCGGTCTTCATCTTTTCACCTGCGATAGCGGCAGAGATATGCGCCGATACAAGGCCATCTAACAGCTTGCGGATTTCCAGGCTGTCAAAGTCGCCTGGGTATTGGACTTGTTGCTGCATCACTGGGCGCTCTTTCATTTGGCCTCCCGCAGCTCGTCGGCGTACTGCAAGACATCTCTGCCGATGGCTTTAATCAGTTCCTGCTTTTGTCCGGGCTTATACCGCAGCGATACTATTCCGACACGATTAGCGGCCGCTTCAACACCTTCGATTTTCGCCTGCAGGCGCACAGCGGCAAGGGCTGCGGAGGTGGCTGGGGTTTCAACAGCACACATGCTTTGAATATGTGGCGACAATCCGTAGCATTCGGAAATCAAAGAAAGCGCTGCGCCCTGCGCCGCATTCTCCACAGCCAGCGCATCGCACTTGATCAACGCAGCTGCTGCGTCGGAAAAGTACCCTTTGCATTTGGCTTCCGACATTAAAAGCTGGCGCTCCAGCGCATCGCGCTCAGCTTTAACCGTGGTCGCTTCATTCAATTTCCTGACCAGATATTCCGCTGTGCTCTCGTTAACTAAAATGTCTCGAGGCATGCACTTTCCGCGCAGGAATCCTTCCATTTCGTATACGTTCATGCGGCACCTACCTGTTGGCTATTCAGTTGATAGGCAATGGCCATCTGCTCGGCATCGTTCATAGCGTCATGCAGGGAGTTGTGCTTAACCATCGCGAAGCATGGCTGGTGGGTTTTAGGCAGGTAACCTTTGGTGCCTTTGGTCATGGCATCGATATAGGTCCGCACGTCGCGCTTACCGCCCCAGTGCCACGGACATTCGATCTCATACATTTTGTAGGCGTGCTCAAGGATAGAGCCGTCAAAGTCGGTACCACGGAAGAAGACGCGCGCACCTGGGTGTTGCTTAATCCAGTTAGAGAGCAGCCCGAGGCATTGACGCAGCGGTTCACGTTCGCCGATCAACGCGTCCTGCGCGTCTTCGCCTTGCTGACGCCACCACGTTTGTGTGCTGGCGCTGACGGTGCGGCCTTTCATCAATTGGTCGAATGTGTCAGCCAGGCTGTAAAATGCATTGGCTGAAAAGTCTGCCAGCTCGCTATCGCGCGCCACCTGGATGATGCTTTTCTGTGTCTGGTGAACATCGTCAATATCGAAAGCAAACGCGCCGATGGAAAGGAGCACTGCGGATGGAGCAGTGTCCAGCGTCTCAGTATCGATCGTGATTGTGTTGATCATCACAGCACTCCCCATTCAGTCAGCTCATTGAAGCGAGCAACGAACATTGCTCGAGCCTGCACCGGCATAACCGGGTTAATCACGATGTCAGCTGGGAAGATGCCTTCCAGCATTGGCCATGCCTGTCCATCATCGATATCAAGATCTCGGCGCTCGGTGGCCAGCATGACCAGGTCTGCATACTTCACAGCGATATCTATCTGCAGAGGCAGGCCGAAGCGCTGGCGGATCACTGCGTCGAGTTGGTCTTCGATGCGTTGGTAATCCGGCAACAGTCGTTTCAGCGGGGCGGGGATATCTTTGCAATAGGCTTCGGTGGCATCGTGCATCAGCGCCTCAAGGGCGAACTCTGGCGCCACGATTTGGCTGCACAGCACTGAGTGTTGCGCCACGCTGTAGAAGTTCGGCAGATGGCCGGCAAACCGACACTCATGGGACAGTGCCTGGGCAATATCCTCAATGCAGATGCTTTTGATCGCCGGCGCCGCAAAGTCCAAGTGGCGACCTGTAAAAGTGGTAATCCAGCTCATACGTTAATTCCCACACGCTGATTTTCGGCAAAGCGAATCCCTGCCAGAATTGGCAATTTTCCGCAGATAGAAAATCGAGTTTGAAGAAGGGAGGCCAGACGCCCGCATAGCGCTGGCTCCCGGTTAATTACTCACACATCAGGTGGCGCACTGGACCGGGGCTTTATACTGTGTAAGGGATAAGGTGAACCCGAAACAGTACGCCACCTGATATGTGAAAAAATAGCGGCCAGCCTATGAACATTATCTTCACTCCTCACGGGTTGAAGTTCGGCGTGGCCGCCAAAGACTCCACACAGCAATCGCATTTCCGCCGGATATCTGCGCTCGCTCTCGCTGCAGTGCGGCCGGCGCCGCGCATAAGGTGTGGTGGCTGGTAAACAACGCCCCCGAAGTTTCCAGCCTTGAACCACATTGGGCTGCTCACTCATGAGGTAGGATCCTTCACCGCTCCCAGAACTAAGGGAAAGGTCGAGTGAGCATTCCGATGTGCGCCGGTTACCCGGCGACTGCCACCACTACGAACAAAACAACCAACCAAAACGGGGTACAGACCACAACGCTATAGAGCACTGCCTTCCAACCTTGTGAGCTCATGATTGCCTCGGTGCGCCCCGTAGGGTGCGGGTTAGTAACCCATCCTGCGCTCATGGGCGCATTGGCGGAGGAATTCTGCTTCTGCGCGGGCTTCGATGCGCTGCATCACCAATTCGCGCTTTTCAGCGAATGTCATTGCCGCCACATCAGGTACTTTGACCTTGCCGCTGCCACGGCAATCAGGGCAGGGCACATCGTAAAGGCCGCTCATGTAGGATTCGCGGTCTTCATCACCCCATTGCTCCCATTCACTGGAAGTTATGCCGTTTGAAAATGCTGGGTTATCGACTTTGCCGTGGCCTTCGCAGCAGCCGCAGATCGCCCATCTGAACTTTGAGAATTGCATCGTGTAACCCTCTGCTGTGAACCTGGTAAGCGAATCATCCCGATCTTCGTGTGCCTCGGGCAGCTACTTCGTGGGCGTCCTGCCAGTTCGCTGTTGATAGATTAAATGTAGGATATCTGACATTTCATGTCAATGCATTTTGGTAGGTAATCTTACATTTTAATTTTAACGTGTGTCGTTTTGTTTGTGTGGGTATTATCAGGAAAGCATCTAGGAGGAGGTGACCATGTCAGATTCAGATCCGACGTACGACGAGGCGTGTAGGGTTGTAGGACAGTGCTGTTTGATGCTGGCTCAGAACGGCGAGGAAATAAGTAGGGGGCAGGTAGCTTATCAGCTAAAGCGGTTGCATTGGCAAATTATGGAATTGACTGGAGAATCGAACTTGCCGATCAAGCTGGCGATCGAGCAGTTGGAGGATGGACTGTAGGTAATAAAAATCAATATGGGAGATAGGTCAGTTTAGGATTTTACTTAATTAACGGCCCAACCTTGGTAATAATGAGGTAAGTAATGGTCACTGAAAGGACTATAACGATCACTCTCTTCCAATGAATTTTTGTTCCATCGCCCTCTATATGGCCCATAACCGAGATTGATATAGGTAACGGCTCAACGTCACTTCCGCAATGCTTGCATTTTGACGCCTGTCGCTTAATAGGCTCTGCGCAATATGGACAATCTCTTGATTCACCAGATGATAGTGGGCTGGTGGTTGAGTATTTTCTTTCCGATGGGATGATAAGTACATGAATTATTGCGACGATGAAAAGCAAGAACCCGTACACCCACCATCCAGCAAAGGATCTTCCTTTGCTCTGGGCAATAAACGCTGTAATCAACCCTAATAATGCAGCAACGACAAGAAATCCCATCAGTTATTCCAAGTTATTATTTATTAAGTATCAATGAATTGTAAAATATTATGTAGACTTATTTCCGTTCAATTCATTGCATCTGTAACTGCGTCATTATCGATATGACGAGATGCTTTCAGTATTCCAGCTACATACTCGACCTTCTGAACCTCCCCACACCCAACGGTGAATGGCCGATGATCTTGGTTGATGCTAGTGAATTGGTACTCACCTTCACGGGTGTAGTTAAGCACCTTGATCATGTTGTGACCATCGCTGGTGCGCACGAAAACCTCGTCACCTGGATGGATTGTAGTACCTGGCTCAATCAAAACGAACTCGCCAGACTGTATACGTGGCCACATGCTATCCCCACGAACTCGCAGTCCATAAGCATCGGGATCGTCACTATAAATTTTCAGCCAACCACCACGGTACTCGACCATGTCGATCATGCCATCAACTCCTAAAACGGCATCACCAACAACAGGGACTAATCCCGGCCGAATCTTGCCAATATATGTGATGTTTTCGTCTATATCACCGCCATCAAGCAGCCAATTTGGGTTGCAGCTTAAGGCAGTCGCAAGGGCCTGAAGGTTTTCACCCCCTGGCTTATAGTCTCCTGACTCCCAGCCAGTGACAGTGACGCGATTAACTCCGACTCGCTTAGCCAAGGAGTCCTGAGTGAGTTTTAGCTCTTTGCGTCTTGCGCGAATTCGATCATTCATTTCCATGTAGGCAATCCTACCACTTACCAATGTAGGATTCCTTGACTCGTTAATGTAAGATATCCTACTATCGTTATGTTCCATTTCTTTACCAAAGAGAGTGCTATGAAAAAAGATGATGTTATTTCCTACTTCGGCGGGGTAGGCAAGACAGCCAAGGTTTTAGGCCTATCGCATGCCTCTGTATCTGGTTGGGATGAAATTATCCCTAAAGGTCGAGCGTTTGAAATTCAGGTTTTGACCGCCGGCGAATTGATTGTTGATTTATCACTTTACAGAAAGTCTACCGCTCCGGCGGCTTAATCGTAACTACCAAAGGAAAAACAACATGGTAGAGCCAAATTTGAAAGATGTAGTGAAAGGCATGTGTAAGGCGGTTGCTGGTGGTCGTTCGGCAATGGCGGGCGCACTGGGTATGTCTGAGACGGCTTTTAACAACAACCTGTACGAGAAGAATGGCTGTCGCTTCTTCGAGATCAGTGAATTGGAAGCAATGGAAGATATTTCCGGTACCAACCTGTTGACTGAGTATTTTGCTCAGCGCAAAGGCCTGCTGGTGGTTGAAAACCCTGAGTTGGAAGAACTGGACCAGGTTGAGTTGTTCAGCAAGAGCATTCGCACAGCCGCCCACCGTGGCCATGTGGATCAGATCATTCAGGAGTCACTCGCTGATGGAGTAATTGATGAGAAAGAAGCTGCCGACATTATGCGCTATCACCGCAAGCATCTGCAGGCGCGTGATGCAGAAGTTAGGGCTGTGCTGGCGCTGTTTGGCAAAAAAGCCAAATGCCAGAAAGGTTGACGCCCCAGATATGCGGTCCGGGGCGTCGGGTGCATCAATTAAACGTGTGGAGTAATTAACGCATGAACAGTTTAAACCGAGTCAGGCCAGTAGTGCAATTCAAGTGCTCATTCAGTGGCCGTTCTCTTTCGTATGTCCAGATAGTACGGCGTCCGGGTCAGGCGGACAACTACCAAGAAGTTTCACCGGTGGTAGTCAACAAGGCCATGGCTAAATTCAACCGGAGTCGCGGCCTATGAACCCTATCGAATTCATTCGCAAGAACGTCGTGACGCAGTTAGTTGGCGAAGGCTTCCCCGAGGATATCGCCAGGGGGGGCGGAGGAGGCGGTCGATCTGTATCGCCGTATGTCTCAAGCCAGCAGGAAGGGGCGCATCTACGACGATTGCCTTACTCAAGCCCGGCAGTATTGCCGTTTCAACACACCAAAGCACCTGAAAGGGGGATCCAATGGAAAACGAGGTAATCGTGCCGTTTGAAATGGATTGTCGTGACAGTCACGGTGTAATTGTTCGAGTGATTGGTGTTGATCAGGTTAACCACCGGGTCATCTTCCGCCGTCCGAACTATCCGTATGACTGTGCATGTCCGCGCCGGGACTTCGGTACAAAATTCAAGAAGGTAACCACATGAGTTTGATTCTTCCTTCGCGCCCTCTGGTTGTTCAGCCAGAGTTAGCTGCGCGCATTGGTTTGAATCAAGCTATTGCGCTGCAGCAGGTGCATTACTGGCTTGCTGACACAACATCAGGCGTTGAATACGACGGTAAGCGATGGGTTTACAACACGATGGAAGAATGGGCCAAGCAGTTTCCATTCTGGTCACTATCCACAGTTAAGCGGACATTCTCCGATCTGGAACGACAGGGATGTATTTGCGTCGAGCAGCTCAGCGAGGATAAGCGGGATATGACTAATTTCTATTCAATTAACTATAAACACCCGGCTTTGAGTAGTGACGGTTTATTCGACAACTCCATTGGGTCAAATTGCACCATCCCATCGGGTCAAATTGAACCAATGCATAAGGCCAGAGTGAAACGTTGCAAAGTCTCAAAGAGAGTCACTCCCATTGGGTCAAATTGCACCAATGTTCATACAGAGAGTACTACAGAGAGTACATCAAATATAAACCCCTCTTGTCAGGTCGCTGCGCAACCAGACGTTTCCCCTGATGAAGTTTTTTTATCTCGGCATCCGGAAGCTGTCGTTTTCAGTGCCAAGAAAAAAATCTGGGGCAGTGCAGAAGACCTCAAGTGCGCCGAGTGGATCCGCTCACGCATCGTCAGGTTGTACGAACAGGCCGCCGAAACTGATGGCGAAGTGGCGAGGCCAAAAGAACCTAACTGGGCTGACTGGGCAAACGAGATCCGCCTAATGAGCACCCAGGATGGGCATACCCACAAACAAATCTGCGAGCTATTTGCGAAGGCTAATCGGGATCCGTTCTGGTGCAAGAACATTCTCAGCCCGTCAAAGCTGCGTGAAAAGTGGGATGACTTGACGTTGAAACTGAGCGCTAGCCCGGTGACCAACGGCGGTAATTGGAACACTGCTGAAGCATGGGAGAACACCCTATGAACAAATTCATGAGTGCTGTTCAAAATCGCGATAGTGGTGCTCTGGCGCGGATGATGCCAGCTGAGCCGCAGGCGCGAGTGGTGAACGAGAGCGCTGAAAAGCTGGTTGATGCTCTGTTCACCAACCTGATGCAAATTTTCCCGGCTGCTAAGCAGACTGCGTTGAGCACGCCTGCTGAAGTTGCTGCTGCAAAACGTCAGTGGATCCTAGCCTTTGCCGAAAACGGGATCACCTCAGTGGAGCAGGTAAAGGCCGGCATGCGCATGGCGCGTCAGCAGGAAAGCGACTTCTGGCCAAGCTGCGGCAAGTTCATTGGTTGGTGCAAGACTGGCGCAGCTGAGAGCGCAGGATTGCCATCCGTCGAAGAGGTTGAAGCGGAGTTCAAGCGCTACAGCGCCAACCGAGGCCAGCATGCCAGACCTGAGGATTTTAACTGGTCGGCACCTGTCATGTACTGGATCGTGATCGACGTTCGCCACCTGATGCATCAGCACAACTACACCGATGGTGAAATCCGCAAGTCAATTCAGTTGCACCTTGGCCGCTGGGCAAAGCGCTTGGCAAAAGGTGAGCGAATCCCTCAGCCAGCACCACAGATCACCCATCAGCAGCATATCCCAGCCCCATCAGAGTTGATGGACAAAGACGGTAAATATCAGCGCAAAGGCGAAGAGCTGCTGGCGCGGCTGCGTTCGAAAAGAGAGGGGGAGGCATCATGAAAAAATTAACGATCCCGGTGGACGTATTCGAAAGCGACCGTATCAACAGCGGTATTCGCCGCCTGGTGCGTGCAGGTGTCCTGAAAGATAAGCCTGAAAGTCAGGTATGCCGTGTGCGTAATGCTGCCGCCGGAGCCACGTGGCGAACGCTCCGTGACCTTGAGCTGCTGGTGGTGCAGATGTACGGCGTTTACGACACGCAGCCAGCTATCAGCGCCCGCCTGCGTGAATTCAGTAAACCATTCCACGGACTGGTTAAAGAGCGTCGGGTTGAGAAAAGCGAATCAGGAAAATACGTGTATTTCTACCGTCTGGTAGCCGTAGAGGAGCAGGCCGCATGAAATGTGTATCAGGCATTGAGGTTTTGCCTCTGCTGGCTGTGGCGCACCGGTTATGGCGCTGGTGGATGTTGCGTGATGCTCGCCGTACATGGCAGGAGCGCGGTGATTTCCGCAAATACGCAATTTCACAGGGATGGTTAACCGACTGGCAGCGCCAGCACTTTGGCTGGGATTACTACGGCGTTCGGTATTTGGTTCGCAAAGCAACGGGGGGCTTTAAATGAAATACCCACTGATTTACGCCGATCCGGCATGGACATACAACGACAAGTGCAAGGACGGCAACCGCGGTGCCGGTTTCAAGTACCCGACCATGACTGTAGCTGATATCTGTCGTTTACCGGTCTGGGATCTGGCCGCTGATTCATGTCTGCTGGCTATGTGGTGGGTGCCGACGATGCCAACGGAAGCCCTCAAGGTGATCGATGCCTGGGGATTTCGCTTGATGACCATGAAGGGGTTCACCTGGCACAAAACCAACCGAGTGAAGGGGAACAGCGCGATCGGTATGGGCCACATGACCCGAGCCAACAGCGAGGACTGCCTGTTTGCGGTAAAGGGTAAGTTGCCACCGCGCCTGGATGCATCGATTTGCCAACACATTACGGCACCGCGAATGGAGCACAGCGCAAAGCCTGAGGTATTCCGCGATAAGTTAGTCGATCTGCTTGGCGATGTACCGCGCATTGAATTGTTCGCCCGTAATCACACCGACGGCTGGCATACCTGGGGTAATCAGTGCGATCAGTCCGTGATTTTGGTACCGGGCAAGGCAGAGGTGGCCGCATGAATTTAACGTTGCCATTCCCGCCAAGCGTTAACACCTACTGGCGTTCGCCGAACAGCGGCCCGCTGAAGGGTAGACACCTGATCAGCGTCAAAGGGCGGGACTATCGCACTAACGCTCTGGCATGCGTTCTAGAACAGCTCAAGCGCCGCCCAAATCCGATCACTGAGAACGTGTTCACCACCATAGTATTTTACCCACCTGATCGCCGCCGCCGCGACATGGATAATTTCCTCAAGGCACCTCTGGATGCGCTGACGCACGCCGGGGTGTGGAAGGACGATAGCCAGGTGCGGCGGATGTTATTGGATTGGGCAGAGCCGGAAAAGGGAGGGCGGATAGAAATCCGCATTGAGGTGTTGAATGCTGGATAAACAAACAGATGTCGGTTATTTTGGAAGGGCAGTTAATCGCCTCCCCAATCACTATGCGGGTGACGGGGTGGGGAGGCTGGCTAAACCCCATGTGTGGAGTAAACGTATGACTAATTCAGTTGTAGGCGTTGGCGTAGCTGTGCCTGTTTCAATGTCCAGCCGGGAAGTGGCAGATCTCACCGGTAAACGGCATCCAGATGTAAAGCGTGATATTGAAACCATGCTGGATCAGCTTAGTGAAGATGCGAGCAGATTTGCTCACATCTATCTTGATACTATGAACCGCCAGCAAACCGAGTATTTACTGGACAGGGAGCATGTCGAATGTCTGCTCGCTGGTTACAGTGCCATTCTGCGCATGAAGGTGATCCGCCGCCTGCGCGAGCTTGAAGACCAACAACAACAACAAGTACCTCAATCATTCCCCGAGGCCCTGCGCCTTGCCGCTGAGCTGGCAGAAGAAAAACAAAAACTTGAATCTCAACTGGCTATCGCCGCCCCGAAGGCCGAATTTGTCGATCGGTACGTTGAAGCCAGCGGTTCACTGACGTTCCGCCAAGTCTGCAAATTGCTTAAGGCAAAAGAACCCGATTTCCGCCTGTTCCTGTTCGAACATCACATCATGTACCGCCTATCAGGATCTTTCACCCCATATCAGCAGCACATCGATGCTGGTCGCTTCGAGGTCAAAACTGGCACCAACCAATTCAACAATCACGCTTTCAGTCAGTCACGGTTCACCGCTAAGGGCGTTAAGTGGGTTGCAGGGTTATGGGCTGAACATTTGGTTAAGGGGAATGCAGCGTGAGAGGGATACTTAAGGCGATTGTTGTCCGGGAGCTGGGGCAGGTCATCTTAAAGCCAGGCAATGACTTGCTGACGATGTTCGGTGACCGGGTGATGGTGGCCACGGTACCGGCTGAGTTTCGTGAAATGCCGTCAGGTGCATTACCGGCCACTGAACAGCAGCTGGCCATTGACCCGCGCTTCCGTCCGTTCTTTCAGCATGAGCGTGTGCTCTCTGCTGCTGGTGGCATTAACAGCCTTGAGAGTTGGCTGGATCGTCGTCATGACTGTCAGCGCCAGTGTGCCGAGGACGATTATCACGACAAGAACATGGAGACCATGCGTTATGGCACCGGCGCTATTCGTCTGTGTTGGCATCATGCCCACCTGTACCGCGATAAGACCATGCCTGAGCTATCAGCCACAGCAGAGCAAAACATAGCTGAATTCGTGGTGTACCGAGCACGCAGTCACTTCATGTTCGAAGAGAGCCATCAACTGACGTTGCCGGAGCTGTGTTGGTGGGCCTGGGTGAATGAGGTCATCGATTTGATACCGAATGACGTCGCCGCCGCTTCTTTGCGTATTAAGCCACGCACAATGGCATCCGGTTCACGGAGAGAGTCAGAGCTGACCCAAACCCCGGCACCGAGTGAGATTATCGCGACGATTGCTAAGAAGGCTGCAAAGACGCTGGTTATCGATCCGGAACCGCCAAAGGCATTATTCAAGATACCGAAGCGTGAACGATGGGAAAGCAAAGCGTACCTGAAGTGGGTTAAGTCACAACCGTGCGTTATTAGCGGCATCCAGGCTGACGATGCGCATCATATCATCGGGCATGGACAGGGAGGGATGGGAACTAAGGCGCATGACCTTTTCACTATCCCATTATGCCGAGAGGAACACGATGCATTACACCGTGACCCGTCACGATGGGAAGCGGAACACGGCAGCCAGATCGAACTGTGGTTCAGGTTTATTGACCACTCGTTATCGATCGGTGCTATTTCATAAGTGTGGAGTATAGGCGAGCTGGCATGCGGGCCAGACGCCTGGAGATTAAAGCATGATCGTGACCCAGCAATATCTGCAATACATTCGAGAGAGCTTCATGATGGCAACAGCTGACCTAAGCGGGAAGACGAAAGGGCAGCTACAGGCATTCACTGAGTCAACACGGGTCAGCACAACGCGCTTGAAGCGCAAGCGGCGCACCATTGTAGAGCCAGACGGTACCCGGATCGTTATTCATAGCAATCCGGTACCGGGTACAGAAACGCGGCCTAGCTCGGGATCCATTGCCCTGATTGAGCCAGAAACATTTTCAGCTATATCATGGCGACGAGCGGTATACCCATTGAATAATCATCAGCGTTCCTGGCTCACATGGTGTTATTCCGGTGATTTGGCCTTTACCCATCAGACTGAGATCACTCAATGGGGATGGTCGGAGTTCAAAGAGAGCCTAGCCGGCCAAAAGGTAGCAGCAAAAACGATGGACCGGTTGAAAGCTTTAATCTGGTTAGCTGCGCAGGATGTGAGGTCAGAAATGAAAGGGCTCACACCGTACCAGAATCAAGACTTGGCTGAGCTGGTAGGGGTGTCTGCACCGAATTGGTCGAAGAATTACAACGGCTATTGGTCAGGCATGCGTAGTGTCTTCCTGAGGTTGGATCGAGATGGTTTAGTTTCACTGTCGAGATCACGATCACAACAAAAATCGATATTTTCGCAGCGATGTCTTGCAAAAGTTAATTAAATAGGCCATATTTGGCGTTAATTTGATATCGTGCCACAAATGTAATGACCGGCACCAAAATTAAAACCTCGCTTCGGCGGGGTTTTTCGTTGTTAGATGCTCTATAGTGCGTCAATCCATAGCCCTGCTTCACTACTGTAGATACGATCATATGAATGGGTGTGGTTCAGTGTGTTCAACCCAAAATGTCAAGAAATCTCCGAAAATAACCAATAATCTATGCAAAATTGGTTGCAAAAAATAAAGGTTAAGACGATATTTAGCTCATAACTAAAGCAATCTTGACCTCCAAACGGAGGTTTTTTCGTATCTGGCTTACAGCGAACACTACATATAGTACTTCAGGTTATTTTCAATACTATATGTGGTAAATGGAGAGGGGGCAGCTATGACAGCAGCAGAACTTTACGCAAAATTTGAGATCCAACCCGCAGACTACAACCCAAAAGAATCACCTTTTGAGTTCGCAAAAAGGGTGATTAGATCACACCCAATTCTTGTAGAACAAGCAGGTGTGAGCTATTCATCAGGCACTAGCAATAGTAGCAAAAATGATGATCAAGCAAATAATTATGTAATGTACAGCTACTAAAAAAAATAATATGCCAAATTGGAATGAAGTGCTGGGTGAGATGACTATTCTCAGCCAGCGCAGCCCTTTTGACGTTGTGAGAAAGAAATACATCTCACAGCTGTCAGAGCACACAGGGCGTAATGTGATCGCTTATTACTCTGGTTTTTTGCAGAAAAACACACAGTCAATTAGTCACTTAATCTCTATGACCGATGATGACAAAAACGGCTTTATGTCTGCTATCAACGGTATGGATACTGATAAGGGATTGGATCTTTTGATTCATACACCTGGAGGGGAGATCGCAGCACTGGAATCTCTCGGTCAGTATCTTAGGGCAAAATTTGGGACTAACATTCGGGCAATCGTACCGATGATTGCTATGTCGGCTGGAACAATGTTGGCTTGCTGTGCTCAAGAAATTGTCATGGGCAAGCAATCAAACATAGGGCCATTCGATCCCCAAATGGGCGGAATCCCAGCTCACGGCATTCTTGAAGAAGTTGAGAAGGCCAAGCAAGAGATACTAGCAAACCCTGGTACGGTGCAGTTTTGGCAGTTTAATTTGCAAAAGCTGCACCCAACCTTCATTGGTGACTGTGAAAAAGCCATACAGTGGGCATCTGAAATTGTAACTGCATGGTTAGTATCGGGCATGTTTGCAGGTGAAGCAGATGCGATGGATAAAGCTAGGTCTATATGTAACCAGTTGAATAACCATTCGACAACCTATGCGCATTCTCGACATATACATATGGACAAAGCACGAGATATTGGACTGAAAATATCCTCTTTAGAGGATGACCAGGATTTGCAAGATCTTGTTTTGACAATACATCACAGTTTCATGCATACATTCGGTAGCAGCAGTGCAGCCAAGATCATTGAAAACCATAATGGAAGTTCGATGGTCTGGAATGCTGCTAATATGTAAAAGCTAGATTTATCCCCAATAAAAACCTCGCTCCGGCGGGGTTTTCTTGTTTTCAGCCCCAGCCAACATCCGACACACACCTGGCACACCCCGTATCGCCGACTCGTTTACGGCTGGTGGCTGATCCTTTCGTTCTTATAGCACAGCCCGATAACCGGGAGGTGGAGTCATGAAAATGCACCCAGATAACCCAAACCTGCCGTACTGGTGGTCGGCACTGCTCGGCTTCTTTTCGTTGCTGTCGCTTCAGGATTACGTGTTCATCTTCGGTGCTCTGATATCCGCTTTTTTCACGATTAAGACCTACTACGCGAAGCGCAAAGAAGAGAGGGAGCGGCTGACCGAAGAGCGTCGGCGTACTCAAATTATGCAGGACTACCTTCACGGCGTTTCGGTCAAGCCAGAAGGCGAGCGACCCGCTGCTATTGAAGTGGTAGCGGAAGCAATGCGCAGAGCTGAGGGATGACATGGCAATAAGTAAATCTAAACTAAGTGCCGTGATGTTGGCGTTGATCGCCGCCGGCGCATCGGCCCCGGTGATGATGGCGCAATTTCAGAATGAGAAAGAAGGACAGCGGCAGACGGCCTATCAGGACGGTGTCGGCATCTGGACAATTTGCGGCGGCGTGACAATGGTCAACGGCCAGAAGGTCGTTAAGGGCCAGCGCCTGACCGCCGAGCAGTGCAAACAGATTGACGCAGCCGAACAGAAGAAAGCACTCGACTGGGTAGACCGCAACGTTAAGGTGACGCTGACCGAGCCGCAGAAGGTTGGGATCGCTTCATTCTGCCCGTGGAACATCGGTCCGGCAAAATGCTTCACCTCGACGTTCTACAAAAAACTGAATACCGGTGATCGCCCTGGCGCATGCCGAGAGATCCGCCGCTGGATATTCGACGGTGGACGGGATTGCCGGATCCGGTCTAATAACTGTTTCGGCCAGGTGGCAAGACGTGACCAAGAGGCTGAGCTCGCTTGCTGGGGGCTGGATAAATGAATCGGTTATCGGCGGCCATCGTTGGCGTTCTGCTGATCATCTTCATTGCACTGGCATGGCTGGCGTTTCACTTTCACGGGAACGCAGTAGAGGCTGGTGGAAAGGTTGAACAGCTTCAAAGCGATAATGGCCTGCAGGCGACCACCATTGCTACCCAGTCGTTTCAGTTCCAGCGAGCCAATGCAATCAGCACCGCAGCGAGCCAGTACGGCATCACCACCGACGTCGCCACCCAGGGGAAAGAAATTGAATACCGGACGATCCTCAAAAGTCAGCCGACGTGTGATCTTGCTGTTCCCGCTGCTATTGCTGGTGGGCTGCTCGACTACACGCACAGTCTACGTTCCCGCGCAATGTCAGCCGATACCATCGTCGATGACGCAACCGGTGCTGGCCCCACTGCCTCCGGCACGCTGACTTACTGCCAGGCAGTGTTGTGGATTGACCCACTGCTTGCGACTATCGATAAGGCGAACAACCAACTGCTGGCTATTCGTCAGCTTGATGAAGAAAGGAATAAACCATGAGCAGATATTTTTATGAACAGCGCCGCAAGCGCCAAGAGGAAGAGCGCCGCCGCCGCGAAGCACAGAACGCGGGTGGCACTGGCAGTGATCTACTAAATCCTCTGAATCCTGTAAGCCCACTGTGGGTTGGTGCTGATTACTCCAGTGGTAGTGATTCGAGTTGTTCCTACGACAGCAGTAGCAGTTCCAGTGATTCAGGTTCCTGCAGCTCTGACTAGCATTCCAGGTGGCCTTCGCGAGGACCACCGATAATGCACAATAACCAAAGGCATCACCCTGCACCTACCGCGCACCCAGCGCATCGGCAGGCTGGTGGCTTTTCTATTTGGAGATTAGGAATGAAACAGTTACCCCTGCGAGAAGTGATGCGCAACCTCGGCATAACCGTTACCAAAGACGGCTATGAGTTAAGCAGCCCGGCAGGCACCGCGCGTTATGACCTTCATGGTGTGCGCACCACGGTAAGCGGCATCCCTGAATACTTCCCGATCACGTTGTCGGTTAAAGGTGGTTATGTTCCAGTCGTCGGTGACCAGGATAATATTGATGTCACCCCCGGACTTAACCAGTCTAAGACAGCCGAGAGTATCGGCACCATGACCCTCGGCATTAACGTTGACACCTCAACTCTCACTGCGCTGGAAAGTCAACTGACGCGCATTGCTGAATTGGGTGAGCGCATACAGAAGGCTCAATACCTTGGCGAGCCTGCCGAGTATGTAGGCCAATCAGCCTATACGATCAGCGCAGGACAGGTATTCATCGGCGATGCGCTGATTAAATATGCTGCTATCAACCATCCTGACCTCATGAAAGAAGTTACCAAGCTGGCAAAGAAAACCGCTGAGACTGCAATCGAAAGGGAACTGCAGGCCGGCGGCAAGCTTCGGCAGGTTTAGTCCATGCCTGCCCGGATCCCGCGTGCATGTCGTAAGCATGGATGCCGTAATACCACAACCGACCGATCAGGCTATTGCACTGACCACCAGAACACAGGCTGGGAGAATCACCAGCAGGGCAAGAGCCGGCATGAGCGAGGCTATGGTAACGACTGGACAATCAGGCGGGCACGTATCCTGACGCGTGATAATCATCTGTGCCAAGAATGCCTGCGCAACGGTCGTGCTGTAGCGGCCACCACGGTTGACCACATCAAGGCTAAAGCACATGGGGGTACCGATGATGACTCGAACCTCGAAGGCCTGTGCTGGCCCTGTCACCGCCGCAAGACGGCAACGGAGAGAACGAGATGACACGAGACGATGAAACGGTATTGCTGTTCAAGGGGCTGATTGCCTCGATGCCTGAAGATCAACAGCAGAGTGTGAAGCAATGCATTGATGCTATTCGAAAGCTACTCAGTGACTACCCAGGCGGTGAGGCGATGGTTGCTATCGGGCTGGTCGGTGCAGAGTTGCAACAGCAGGCAGGCTGAATGACTGCAAATGAAAATGAATATCATTTAACTGTTATTTGATTGCAATTTGAATCATTCATCATCAAATGATATCGGTTCTCATCAGCAAGGGGAGGGGGGATCAAATCTCTACCCCTCTCGGCCTAAAGTACCGCCGCCTTACCTCTTTTCACACCGCCGCAGGTTAGCAAACCTTTTTTTTGGTGCCCCCATGCGGTCATTAATAGGAGTTTTCGATTATGCCTGGACCACCGAAAACCCCGACACACCTGACTTTAGTGAAGGGGAACCCATCCAAACGGGCGATCAACAAAAACGAACCAAAACCGCCGTCTGGGGTACCCCCAACGCCGAAGCATTTTGATAAGCAGGGCAAGTATTGGTTTAAACGGATTGGCGAGGAACTTGATGCCGTCGGCGTGATGACCACACTGGATGCCAAGGCCCTCGAATTGTTGATCGAGGCCTATGTTGAGTACCGGCACCACTGCGACACGCTCGATCGAGAGGGTTATACCTACGCGGTTTATAGCGAGGACGATCCTGACGAAGGAGAGGAGCGGGAAATCAGAATGATTAAGCCGCACCCAGCTGCCGTGATGAAGGCTGACGCCTGGAAGAGAATTCGCGCCATGCTGTCAGAGTTTGGCATGACCCCTTCAAGCCGCTCCAAGGTCGGTGCCAAAGGCCCGGCTGAGGTTGATCCACTGGAAGAATTCCTTAAAAAGCGCAAATGATGAATGGCAACCGTTGCAGATGGATTCCGCTACGCCGAGCGCGTGGTATCTGGCGAAATAGTTGCTGGCGAACTGGTGCGCCTGGCGTGCCGGCGGTTTCTTCATGATATAGAGCACGGCCCTGAGCGCGGTGTTTACTTCGATGAAGGCCGCGCTCAGCACATTCTCGATTTTTATAATTTCGTGCCGCATGTGAAGGGACACTTGACCGGCAAGCCGATCGACCTGATGGATTGGCATATTTTTATTCTGATAAACCTTTTCGGTTTTGTTATTCCGTTGATAGACGAAATGACGTCTGAGACCGTTCTGGACGATGATGGTGATCCGGTGTACGTGCGCCGGTACCGCACCGCCTATGACGAGGTGGCACGTAAGAATGCCAAATCAACCCTGTCCTCTGGCATTGGTCTCTATATGACTGGCGCTGACAGTGAGGGCGGTGCGGAAGTTTATTCCGCTGCGACAACGCGGGATCAGGCCCGAATCGTGTTTGATGATGCCAAGCGGATGATCAAGCTGGCTGCGAAGACGTTAGGGCGGCTTTTCGGCAGCAACAAGTTGAACATCCACCAGGAACGTTCTGGTTCTAAATTTGAGCCGGTGGCCAGCGATGCGAACAACCTGGACGGTCTGAACATTCATTGCGGGATCGTTGATGAGCTGCATGCCCATAAGACCCGTGATGTATGGGACGTGTTAGAAACGGCGACCGGCGCTCGCCTGCAGTCGCTGATTTTCGCTATCACTACAGCAGGCTTTAACAAAGAGGGCATTTGCTACGAGCAGCGGGATTACGCGATTAAGGTATTGCAGAATTTTGATAACCCAGACCCATTATCCATCAAGGATGACAGCTATTTCGCCCTGATTTACACCCTCGACAAGGACGACGATCCCTTTGATGAGGCCAACTGGCCAAAAGCGAACCCAGGCCTGGGCGTCTGCAAGCGATGGGACGACATGCGCCGCCTGGCTAAAAAGGCGAAGGAGCAGGTGTCCGCTCGCGTTAACTTCTTCACCAAACACCTCAATATCTGGGTGCAGGGTGAGCAGGCGTGGATGGATATGGCTCGCTGGGAAAAATGCCGTGATGCATGGGAAAGTTCGGATTCAGCGAGCTGGCCAATGTGGCTTGGTGTTGACCTGGCCAACAAAATCGATATTTCAGCCGCGGTTAAGGTCTGGCTTGCGCCAAACGGCGACATCTATACCAAATCACGGTTTTGGATACCGGAAGGCCGCCTGGAGGCCTGTTCCAGGCAGCAGGCCGAACTGTATAAAAAGTGGAATGAGGCGGGTTATCTGGAGTTTACCGACGGGGATGTTGTTGACCATGCGTTAATCAAAGAGGAAACCCTGGCTTGGGCTGGTGGTGACTCGATGAATGAACTGGCATATGACCCGTGGAGCGCAACACAATTCGGCTTGTCAGTGGCGGCTGAAGGTGCCCCGGTCGTAGAGGTGGCACAGACAGTGAAAAATCTCTCTGAGGCCATGAAGGAATCCGAAGCGAAAGTGTACGCCGGTCGCCTGCATCATGACGGCAACCCGGTTATGACATGGATGATGTCAAACATCACAGTCAAACCGGATAAAAATGAAAATATCTTCCCCAATAAATCCACGCCAGAAAACAAGATCGACGGTCCAGTTGCAATGTTTATTGCGATGAGCCGGCTACTTGTTAACGGAGGCGGTGAGGTTGATTTCCTGTCCACTATCGACCCAGATGAAGACCTGTTAATTCTATGAAAATACTAATTATCGATGTTATCGGGCTGGCTGGCCTCGGCCTGCTGGTGGGCGGTATTTACCTGCAGTTCGGCACGGCAACTGCTTTACAGTCTGCTGGCGCTGCCCTGCTGGTATTCGCCCTCATCGCCGCCAGAAGGGGGAGAACGTGATACTTGACGCGCTATTCCGTAATGAACCGCTGGAAAACCCGGCAAACCCGATCACCGCTGAAATGGCAGAGACGGACGGCATTTTCAACTCAGACGTTTATGTCAGCCCTGAAACTGCAATGAAACTTGCGGCAGTTTATTCCTGCATCTATGTGTTGGCCTCAAACGTTGCACAAATGCCGCTTCACGTTATGCGCAAGAACGGCAATGCCGTAACAGCTGCCCGTGATCACCCTGTTTTTTATCTGGTTCACGATGAACCTAACGATTGGCAGACCAGCTACAAGTGGCGTGAGCTCAAGCAGCGGCATGTTTTGGGGTGGGGCAACGGCTATACCCGCGTCCAGCGTTCCCGTCGTGGAGAGGTCACAAAGCTTGATGCCTGTATGCCGTGGGAAACGACGTTGTTGAATACTGGTGGGCGTCATACCTACGGTGTTTATAACGAAGAAGGCAGCTTTGCCATCAGCCCCGACGACATGATCCACATCCGGGCGCTGGGGAATAATCAGAAAATGGGCCTCAGCCCCATTATGCAGCATGCCGAAACCATTGGTATGGGCATGAGTGGGCAGAAATACACCAGTTCATTCTTCAGTGGTAACGCTCGGCCAGCGGGCATCGTGTCGGTTAAAGGTGATTTAAAACCAGAAGGGTGGGATCGGCTGAAGAAGCTCTGGCAAAAAGCGGCGCAAGCGCTGCGCAGCCAGGAGAACAAAACATTGCTGCTTCCAGCAGACCTCGATTACCAGGCGCTTACCGTGTCACCGGTCGATGCTCAGTTGATCGACATGATGAAGCTGAATCGCTCAATGATTGCCGGGATTTTTAACGTTCCTGCGCACATGATCAACGATTTGGAAAAGGCCACATTCAGTAATATCACCTCGCAGGCAATCCAGTTCGTCCGTTACACGATTATGCCTTGGGTAATGAACTGGGAACAGGAGCTTAACCGTCGGCTTTTCACCCGGGCGGAGCGGGCTGCGGGCTTCTATGTCCGGTTTAACCTGGCCGGTTTGATGCGAGGCACCCCACAGGAACGTGCTCAGTTCTATCACTATGCCATTACGGATGGCTGGATGAGTCGAAATGAGGCGCGAACCTTTGAGGACATGAATCCGGTTGATGGCCTGGATGAAATGCTTGTCAGCGTTAATGCGGCTAATCCAACAAAATTCAAACTCGACGATAAAACCAAAGAGGAAATAACCGATGAGTGACAGAGAAACGCGCTGTTACACCGGAGAGGTACGCGCCGAACCGCATGAGGATCAGCCGACGCGGATCGTCGGTTATGGCTCAGTGTTCAATACTCGCTCCGAACCGCTCTGGGGCTTTCGCGAAATCATCAAGCCAGGCGCCTTCGATGACGTGCTGAATGATGATATTCGAGGGCTGTTTAACCATGACCCCAATTTCATCTTGGGGCGCAGCACGGCAGGAACGCTCAAAGTTTCTGTCGATGAGCGCGGCTTGCAATACGACATTCAGGCTCCGGACACACAAACTATTCGTGATCTGGTGCTGGCACCCATGCAGCGCGGTGACATCAATCAGTCTTCTTTTGCGTTCCGCGTCGCCCGTGATGGCGATCACTGGTACGAAGATGAAGAAGGCGTGGTTATTCGCGAAATCCACAAATTTTCACGGTTGTACGACGTCAGCCCAGTGACCTACCCGGCCTATCAGGCTGCTGACTCTACTGTCCGTTCAATGAAAGCCTGGCAGGAGGCACGCGACAATGGCGCGATCGCCAACGCCGTAAACCAACGAATGGCGCGCGAGCGTCTGCTGACTTTAATTAATGCGTAAGGAATGACTATGTCTGCGAAAAAATTGCACGAACTTAAGCAAAAACGTAACACCATCGCCACCGACATGCGCGCTTTGCATGACAAAATCGGTGATACCGCCTGGACCGATGAACAGCGCACCGAGTGGAAAAACGCTCAGGGTGAACTGCAAAATATCGACGAAAAAATCGAGCGTGAAGAATCTCTACGCTCGCTGGATCAGTCATTTGTTGACGAAAAGGAAGAAGAGCAGCGTCAAGAGCTGAAGAAAAAAGGCCCTGAGGGACAGGATCAGGATAAGCGGGCGCAAGTGTTCGACCGCTGGATGCGCCACGGCCAAGGTGAACTTAGCGCCGAAGAGCGCCAGGCATTGCGTGAGCTGCGTGCTCAGGGCACCGCCCCTGATGAAAAGGGCGGTTATACCGTGCCGACTCAGTTCCTCAACAAAGTCGTTGAGTCCATGAAAGCCTATGGCGGTATCGCCGGTGTGGCGCAGATCCTCAACACCTCCAATGGGCAGGATATTGCCTGGGCAACGGCGGACGGCACTGCGGAGGAAGGTGAACTGCTGGGGGAAAACAAAGCGGCCTCCGAAGAGGATACTGAATTTGGCGGCGCGACTTTGGGTGCCAAAAAGCTGTCATCAAAAATTATCCGCGTGTCGAACGAGCTGCTTCAAGACAGCGGTATTGATATGGAAGCTTACTTGGCCAGCCGTATCGCCCAGCGCATTGGTCGTGGTGAAGCGCGCTATCTGGTACAAGGTTCGGGGGTTGGCAGTCCATTGCAGCCGAAAGGGCTGGAAGCCTCTGTTACCGGTACAGTCAGCGCAGCGGCGGCAGACAAGTTCACCTGGAAGGAAATGAACGCGCTGAAACACAGCATTGATCCTGCGTATCGCAACGGGCCAAAATTCCGCTGGGCTTTCAACGATGCAACGTTGAAGCTGGTGGAAGAGATGGAAGATGGTCAAGGACGTCCGCTGTGGTTGCCGTCCATCATCGGCGGCGCCCCGGCGACCGTTCTGCAGGTACCGTATGTTATCGATCAGGCCATTGCTGATGTGGGCGCAGGTAAGAAATTCATTTTCTGCGGTGACTTCGATCGCTTCATCCTCCGCCGTGTCACCTACATGGTGCTGAAGCGTCTGACCGAGCGCTATGCGGAATATGACCAGACTGGCTTCCTGGCATTCCACCGCTTCGACTGCATTCTGGAAGATACCGCCGCCATCAAAGCGCTGGTAGGCAAGCCAGCCGCCGGCGGTTAATTCAAACCGAGAAAATCGTTTACCGCTACGGCGGTTTTTTTATGCCCGCAATCCGGCAATTGGGTTGCGGGTATGGAGCAGGACATGAAGCCAACAATTGACGAATTACGTCTTCAGTGCCGGATCGACGGTGATGAAGAGGACAGCTTGCTGACAACATACGCAGGGGCTGCGAAGACGCGAGCGGAAAACTATATCAATCGCACGCTGCACGAAGAGGCAGTGCCAGAAAATGATAGTGACGGGCTCGTGATTACTGATGATATCAAGCTGGCCATCATGCTTGCCGTAGGCTTCTGGTACGAAAATAGGGAATCACAGGCTCTGCCATCCGGGTTTAAGTCTTTGCTTGAACCTTACCGCTTTATCAATTTGTAAGGGGCATCATGGAAGCTGGCAAACTTCGCAACCGCATCAGGCTTTTTCGTCCCGTCACTATCCGCAATGAGCAGACCGGCACCCCGGTGAATTCCTTCGAATTTGTGAAGGAGGTATGGGCGGGGGCTGAACCGATCTCTAACCGTAAAATTCGCACGGGTGAGCAGGGACAGGTGGTTGAGACCATGCTGTTTACCTTGCGGCCACGTCGTGATGTGCAAACTGACTGGCGTGTTGAGCTGAAGGGCCGCTTTTTTACCGTCCGTGCTGCTGATACGACCCAGCCAGACCGATTACTGATTACAGCGGAGGCTGATACCCGCCATGATCGAGTATGAAATCAAAGCGGCGTTGGAGGCATTAACCAGTCTGCCAACGTACCCGCTATTGTTGCCCGATCCAGAGCAGGAAGGGGTGACATACCAAAAAATCACCGACCCTAAATTTGATACCGGGCTGGCCAGCACCGCGCTGGTGCAAGGCCGCTTCCAGGTTTCGCTGTACGTCATCGATGATTACGCCCGCCTGCTTGAGCTGGATAAGGCCATCTGCGCAGATTGGGAAGGCATTCAGCACGGGCACATTGGCCGCTGGCCGGTTCAGACGGTGACACGTGGCACAATGTTGCAAGGTGCGACCACGCTGACCAATAACAGCATCCAGTACCGACTGGTGCGCGATTACATCATCTGTTACCCGGAGGACGCCGCATGATCGGAATTAATATCACCGGCATGGATGAATTGGCGCGTCAGTTGGAAGCGCTGGGGCGGGATGTCTCCACCAAAATTCTGAGGGATGCCGGCCGTGCCGCCTTGGCTCCAGTGTTAGAAGATATGCAGCAGCACGCAGGATATGACGAAACCGCCCCCGGACCGCATATGCGAGACAGTATTACTATCCGCTCGACCACCCGAGGCCGTGCGCAGGTCACACTGCGTGTAGGTCCCAGCAAGGCACACCAGATGAAGGCGCTGGCACAGGAGTTCGGCACGGTGAAACAGGTGGGTGATCCGTTCATCCGGCCTGCTCTGGATTACAACAAAACCCAAGTGTTACGCATCCTGGCGGCAGAAATCCGCTACGGCATCGAAAACCGGTAGCGACCGCTGCCACAATCATTAAGAGAGAGACATTATGGCTGATAAAACTTCGCCAGAATACGCCATGCTTCCGGCAGGCGCTGTTGTGAAATGGGGCGCTGTCGGAGCTGATATTGCTACGATGAAGGCGCTGGTAAACTGTAAGGCGGTCGGTGAGATGGGGCAGACCGGCAGTTTTGTTGATTGCACCACCCTGATCGACACCACAAAGCAGTTTATTTCTGACCTGCCTGAAGGGGCGGAGAAGTCGATCGGATTTATCGATGATCCATCCAATGAAGATTTTGCGGCATTTCTTACCGCAGCAGACAATCGCGAAACCGTTCAGTTTTATGTCGCGCTGCCGAACGGACGCACCTCAACCTCAACCCTTTCGTTGTCTGGCTGGAAAATGAATGAGATCACCGCACCCGCGAGTGAGGTCATTCAGATCACCGTGCAGGGCAAGCAGAACAACAATACATGGGGAGCTTTGCCCCCAAAGGTGTGATCAGCGTGACTACCCAGCCGAAAAACGCTGATTTGGCGGTCGGGGGCAATTTGTCCCTGACTGTTGCGGCTACCTCCAGTAACGGCCAGCCCGTTAAATACCAATGGCAGAAAAACGGCACCGACATCAGCGGCGCCACTGCTGCCACCTATACCAAAAACTCTGTTGTGGCGGCTGATGCCGGTACGTATCGCGTGGTGCTATCTGCTGAACGAGCTGACACCCTAAACAGCGATGCAGCAACCGTAACCGTTAAGTAAGGAACACCAATGACCGAGAAATACGATCTGAAGGCGCTCAAGGCAGCACTGCTGAAATCTGACGACCACGTGCTTGAAGTGCCGATGTTTGGTGCGAAAACCTTTATCCGCCGCCTGAAGGCATCCGAGCTGCAGGATAATGAAGACGGCATGAAAGACGCCATCGAGGCCGGTGATATGAATAAGGCCGCCCGCCTCAACGTTGAATTGCTGCTGTCCTGTTTTATGACACCAGATGGCAGGCGCGTTCCAGCGGGTGCATTACCCAGCGTTGATGAACTGTTGAAGGCCCACGATAACCCGACACTGGTTGAGGCGATCAGTACCGTCAAACGTCATGCCGTTGGCACGCTGGAAGACGCGGAAAAAAACTAACTGACTCGCCCTGGCTAATGCTGATTTTTCAATTGGCTGATCGCTGGGGCGAGTCAGACCCCCGTAAAATAGCCGCATTACCGGCGCAAGTTCTGAATCACTGGCGGGCATACTTCAAGCTGCAGGGCATTACAGCCGACACTGCGGAAGATGCCCCTGTTCATCAACCCGCTCAGCCTGTGCAAAGCACCATTGATGCGCAGTGTGCTGACGTTATGCGAGTGCTTGGGAATGGCTGATGTAGCATCGTTGGCGGTCGGGTTGTACCTGAATGACGCCAATTTTAGAAACAAGCTGGTGGCTGCTTACCGCACTGCTGGCGATCAATCCGGTAAATTTAACCGTCAAGCCCAACAGGATGCAAAAAAGACAGACGAGGCTTATCAGCGTGTCGGACAAACGGTCAGCAACCTGAAAGGGACGATGGCGGGTTTGGCTGGCGTTGCTGGCCTGGGATTCTCGCTGGGAAGCATTATCACCACCACCCGGCAGTATGGCCAGGCTCTGTCTGACCTTTCCGCGATCACCGGGGCCACCGGTGCGCAGCTGAAACAATTCGATGAAGCCGCGCAGCAGATGGGGCGCACCACCGAATACAGTGCCAGTCAGGCGGCGGAAGCGTTAAAGCTGATGGCCAGTGCCAAGCCGGAATTGCTGAAAACGGCAGACGGGCTGACTACAGCGACCAACAGTGCGCTGATTTTGGCACAGGCGGCGGGTACCACGTTGCCGGATGCGACAAAGACGTTGGCCCTTTCGCTTAACCAGTTTGGAGCCAGCGCCAGCCAGGCTGATCGCTACATTAACGTTTTGGCCGCCGGGGCTAAGTATGGCTCGTCTGAAATTGCTGATACAGCAGCCGCGATAAAGAATGGCGGTGTGGCAGCGGCGCAGGCCGGGATCGGCTTTGAGCAGTTGAACGCAGCGATCCAGGTATTGGCAGAGCGTGAAATTAAAGGTGGTGAGGCTGGTACCGGGTTACGCAACGTTATTCTTAATCTTGAAAAAGGCACGGATAAAACGCTCAAACCCTCCATTGTGGGGCTGAGCACCGCGCTGGAAAACCTGTCGAAGAAAAACCTCTCCACGGCGCAGGCGGTCAAGCTATTTGGCCTGGAGAACATTAACGCCGCGTCTATCCTGGTGAGTAACCGCAGCAAACTGGATGACCTGACAAAGTCCCTGACCGGTACCCAGACAGCTCACGAACAGGCCGCGACGCGCGTCAACAACCTGAACGGCGATCTGATGGGGCTGACCAGTGCTTTTGAAGGGTTGATCATCAAAGTCGGGCAAGCCAGCGGCGGCCCATTGCGTACCGGCGTACAGAGTGTGACCGAGGCTATTAACGGCCTTGCGGATAACTTCAACATGGTGGCCAGCGTGGCGTTATATACGCTGATCCCGGTGATGTCCACCAAGCTAACCGCCGGCATACGCGAAAGCATCGGGGCATGGCGTGATCAGCAGACCGCCGTTAAGTCTGCCGCGCTGGCGCAGGCCAGCATTGCACAAAAGACGATCGACGCTGCCAATGCCACCCTGCTGCAAAATAATGCCGAATTTGGCCGTGTCCGTGCGATGGAAAAAACGGCCAAACAATACGGCATGAACGTCAGTTATACCGCTGATTACAACCGGCTGATCCGGGAGGAAACCGAAGCCACGCGTGCGGCCACCGTTGGGAAGGCCCAACTTGATGCGGCAAATAAGCGCCTGTCAGTGTCAACCCGCGCAGTATCGGTGGCAACCGGGCTTGCCCGTGGCGCATTGGGTCTGATTGGTGGGCCATTCGGGGCGGCGATGTTGGCCGGTTCGGCGATACTGTACTTCCATGAGCAGAATAAGCAGGCTCGGCAGTCTGCTCTGGCGTTGAAAGATGCGGTTATCGAAACCACCGGGGAATTGTTAAAGCTTTCCCAGACGAAAATTGCGATTAAGGTCGATGATTTCGAAGGCCAGCTAAAGAATCTCGGTGATGAAAAATCGAAAATAGAAAACCAATTGGCGCAACTGAGTGATACGCGTATCAATGCAGCACGCGATCGCAGCAAAGGAGCGTTAGGTTTCCTTTATTCGGACCCCGCCAAGCTGGAAAAAGAAAGGAACATGCTCAAGGGGCAGTTGGAAGATATCAACGCGGCCACCGCAACTACCCAGCAGAACCTGAAAAACTCCCGTGATGCAATGGCACTGACCAGCAATGGCATGGCAGGCGTGCTTACCGGTATTGCCGACGCCAATGTGATCAACAATGCCATCGCTAAAGTAGGGGCTGCTGGTTCATCGGTTGAAAGCCCATGGAGTGGGGAAGATCCGGCCAAAGCAGATAAAAAAGGTCAGCAGGCGCTGAAGCAATATCAGCAATTGCGTCAGGAAATTGAGGTTGCTCACTCGACCAGCCTTGCCAAAATTGACCTGGAAGAACGGAACTCACAGGCCAAACTGATCGCCACAGCTAAAGCTGCCGGCGCCAGTCAGGCAGATGTACAACGCGTTATGTCTCTGAATGCCGAGAACTACCAGCGGCAGCGGTTAGAACTGGCTGAACAGTATGCGCCGGGTCAGGCGACAGTACGTAAGGAGCAGGAAACCAGCAGAGAGCTGAAAGCGCTGTATGACGGACGTTTGCTGACGGAACGTGATTACCTGGTCGCCAGGCATACCTTGCAGCAGGATATGGCCCGCGAGAGGTTAAAGGCAGAGGCAGATGCCATTGCAGCACCACGGCAGAACATCGCCGGCGACGTAGATCCCTCTGTTCAACTGAGCAACCAACTGGCACAGCAGCAGGCTCAATATCAGGCGTACTACCAGCAAGGTTACATCGACAAGCAGCGTTATGAGCAGTTGATGCAGGCGGCAACACAGGAATCAAGCGATGCGCAATATCAGCAGGCAATGAGCCTTTATGCTGGGCAGAGCCAGATCAATAAGCTGCAGATCGGGCTGGTGGACACGGTACGGGAACGCTCCACCAATATGCTTACAGGGATGCTTACCACAACAAAAAGTCTTAAAGACGGAATGATTGGTCTTTTCTCATCTCTCACGCAGTCCATTATTCAGAACCTGATAGAAATGGCTATGCAGGCATTGCTGACCCAAACTATTTTGTCTTCCTTCATGAGCATTGGTGGTGGGGCTGCTGGTGCGGGCAACAACCCTGGGGCCGTTCCTATGTTCGCGAATGCCAAGGGCGGCGTTTACTCTTCGCCTTCCCTGAGCGCTTACAGTGGCCAAGTGGTAAGCCAGCCCACAACGTTTGCGTTTGCCAAAGGCGCTGGCTTGATGGGGGAGGCTGGTCCAGAAGCCATTATGCCGCTCAAACGTGGCGCGGATGGTTCACTGGGTGTACAGGCAAATGGCGCCACGGGCAATCAGACGTTAATTAACGTCGATATTACCATTAGCTCCGACGGCTCCAGCCAGGTGCAAGCGACAAGTGGGTTTGAGTCGGCCGGCAATGATATCGCCAACTATGTCGATCAGCGTTTCCGCGTATTGTTGAACAAGAGCATGAGCCAGGGCGGGACACTTAACCGGGCAATCAAGGGGAGCCGATGAAATTAGAAACGTTCAATTTCCCGGCGCGGGTAGGAACATCTGGCGATATAGAGCCAGTGATGAGAACAACCCAATTTGGCGACGGATACACTCAGAGCACCGGTGACGGCATCAACAGTGAGAAGGAGAGCTGGCCGTTGGTGTTTGTTGGCGTCTGGGATGAGATAAAGCCCATCGTCAAGTTCCTGCGTGAGCACAAAGGCTATCGCTCTTTTAAATGGAGAAACCCGATGTTTGAGCTGGGCCTCTATCAAGCCGGTAAGCTCACGGTGCAAGCCAGCGGTGCTTATTTCTCCCTCTCCGTTACATTTACCCGCGCTTATCACCCATAGGAAAAAGTATGTCGATAAACACCGATCACCAGCGCCTAGAGCCTGGGAGTGAAGTGCGCTTGTTTGTTGTGGATGGCACTCAGTTTAACGGGCCGGAACTGTACTTTCACAGCCACACCATTTCGCATTCTGAAGATGAGCTGGAAGCCGCTGGCGATGACCCCGGCAAGCTGTTGGCAAAATCTATTTGGTGGCAGGGGCAGGAATACAAACCCTGGCCGGTGAAGATTGAGGGGCTGGAAGTCACCAGCGATGGCTCAGCACCGAGCCCTACGCTGTCCGTCAGTAATATAGATGGGACGATCGCCTCCCTCTGCCTGCATTTCCAGAACATGGCAAAGGCCAAGGTGACGATACGGAAAACGTACTCACATTACCTTGATGCCCGCAACTTCCCTGAAGGCAACCCGGAGGCCGACCCATCACAAGAAGACGTGGAGGTCTGGTACATCGATCACAAACTGAATGGCAATAACAAGGTCGTTGAGTTTGCGCTGTCTTCGCCGGCGGACCTGGAAGGACTCATGATCCCCACGCGGCAAATTCACAGCCTTTGTACCTGGTGCATGCGCGGCCAGTATCGCGGTGCTTCGTGTGGTTATACCGGTACTGCGTATTTTGATGCCGATGGCAACCCGACCGACGACCCATCAAAGGATGAATGTTCCGGTCTGCTGTCCACCGGTTGTGAGCCTCGGTGGGGGAAAGGTAACCCGCTGCCGTTCGGTGGGTTTCCAGGCTCAGCTCTGCTGAAGAGGTAACCATGCGAAAGCATATTATTAGCGCCATCATGGCGCATGCTGAATCTGAATATCCGCGCGAGTGCTGCGGGCTGGTGGTGCAGAACGGACGCAAACAACGTTATGTTACTTGTCGAAATCTGGCCCCGGAGCCTACGGAACAATTCAGCCTGGCGCCGGAGGATTACGCCGAGGCGGAAGATAGCGGCGATATTGTCGCTATTGTCCATAGCCACCCGGATGCCACCACCCAACCCAGCCAGCTCGATATTGCGCAGTGTGACCTGTCACAATTGCCGTGGGTCATCGCCAGCTGGCCAGAAGGTGATATCAGAGAGGTAATGCCCACGCAGGGCATCAAGCCGTTGCTTGGCCGTCCGTTTGTGCACGGGTTCTGGGACTGCTACGCCATCGTGCGGGATTGGTATCAGCTCGAGCGAGAAATCACTTTGCCGAATTACCCGCGCGAGGATGGCTGGTGGGATCGCGGTGAAAACCTCTATATGAAACTCTATGCCGAAGCTGGTTTCGTACCGGCATCAGGTGAGATGCAGGTCGGCGACGTAATCATTATGCAGGTGCGAGCCGATGATCCAAACCATGCAGGGGTTTACCTGGGGGATGGTGTTATGGTCCATCACATGTATGGCCATATGAGTCAGCGCGTCCCCTATGGCGGGTACTGGCTGGCGCGGACGATAGTCACCCTGCGATACAAAGGCTAATCTGCTATCATCTTGAATCCTACATAAGAAGGGACTTCAAAATGCGGAAAATCATTTTAGCCATTGCTGCCACAGCTATTTTATCTGGTTGCACATCAGTCGCTGAATCTCCTCGTTCTGCAGCTAGTGCTCCATCTGAGCAATTATTTAAATATCAGGACAGGCAGGCAGGAAATGCAGAACTTGTTGTTGTTAGAGACGGTGGCACCTTCTCTAGCCCTTGTTTAGCTACGATTTTTTTAAACGGCGAGAAAATAGCTAAGTTATCAGCTGGGCAAAAAGCCTCGTTTTTTCTTAATAATGGGGAGTTAAACATAGGAGCGGCGCTTGAGGGCAATGGTTTATGTGGTATTGGAAAACCAATGCAAGAACGTGAGGTGACATTAAAATCCGGGGCTATTAAATACTATCGCGTGTTCTTTGATAATTCAGGTTACGCAGATATAAAACCCACATCCATTGATTGAGTGCAATTCTGCTTTCACATAGGCCGCCATTTTGGCGGCATTTTTTATGGTGATATTATGAGTTTAATTATCCAAGAATATAGAACGATACGGCTATATGGGGTGCTTGGCGCAACTTTCGGTCGCGTTCATCGTTTGGTAATAGATACTCCAAGAGAGGCAATAAAAGCCTTATCCGTAACCATTCCCGGTTTCGAAAGGTTCTTGCAAACCGCGAAGAGTCGAGGGTTAACATTCGCAGTATTTAATGGGCGAAGGAATATTGGTCTGGATGAAATTAAATTTACAGGCCGTGAAGACATCCGAATTGCACCAATAATTATCGGAAGTAAAAAGGCTGGAGTTTTCCAAACGATCTTAGGTGCTGTAATTGTAGCCGCCAGTGCAGTATATGGATTCTATACTGGTGATTGGACTAATGCAGCTTATGGCTTCCAGGTTGGCGGAGCCATGATGCTAGGTGGCGTTGTCCAGATGCTTTCTCCCATGCAGAACGGATTAGCGCGACGAGAAGACCCAGACAACAAACCCAGCTACGCATTTGGCGGCCCTGTTAACACTATTGCACAGGGCAACCCCGTTCCTATTGGTTACGGAAAGCGTCGGGTAGGTGGCGCAATCATTTCAGCTGGCATCTACGCCGAAGATCAACAGTAGTCTGTAGATATGCAAATGACCCGCTTCGGCGGGTTTTTTTATGCCTGGAGAAAATATGACGGCTATCACCGGTAGCAAGGGCGGCAGCAATAACACAACGACGCCAACTGAATCGCCCGATTCTCTACAATCTACATCCTACGCCAAAATGCTGCTGGCACTGGGTGAGGGAGAGTGGGAAGGCGGCCTCGATGGCACAAACATTTTTCTTGATGGAACGCCTATTGTTGCCGCTGATGGCACGCAGAACTTCCCCGGCGTGCGTTGGGAGTTCCGCCCGGGCACGCCCGATCAGGAATACATTCAGGGTATGCCTGATGTTGAGAATGAGATCACTGTAGGCACTGAGCTAACCAGCCAAACCCCGTGGATCCGCTCGTTGACGAATACCCAGCTATCGGCGTTTCGTCTGCGTTTCTCCTGGCAGCAACTGCAGCAGCAATTGGATAATGGTGATGTGGTCGGCTACAGGATTGAATACGCGATCGACGTGGCGACGGATGGCGGCACCTACCAAGAGATGCTTAATACCGCCATCGATGGCAAGACCACAACGAAATATGAACGCAGCCATCGCATTGATCTGCCAGCGGCCACAACGGGCTGGCAGGTGCGTGTACGTCGCCTGACGCCTAACAGCACCAGTAACCGCATCGCCGACAAAATGGTGATTGAGTCCATTACTGAGCTGATTGATGTAAAGCTGCGGTATCCAGAAACCGCGCTATTGTTCGTGCAGTTCGACGCCAAGCAATTCCAGAATATCCCGGCAGTATCGTGTGAGCCGAAAATGGGCATCGTGCGTGTTCCTACAACCTACGACCCGATCACTCGGTCATATACCGGTACATGGGACGGTTCGTTTAAATGGGCCTGGACAAATAACCCCGCCTGGGTGTTTTACGATCTGCTGGTCAATGACCGCTACAGCATCGGTGAACGTATCAAAGCCGAAAATCTGGTAATGACGAAATTCGATCTGTACGCCATTGCTCAGTATTGCGACCAACTGGTGCCAGACGGGCGGGGCGGTGATGGCCAGGAGCCGCGATTCCTTTGTGATGCTTATATCCAGTCACAGGAAGAAGCCTGGACGGTGCTGCGCGACTTCGCCAACATCTTTCGTGGCATGACCTACTGGGCTAAGAACAGTATGAACGCGCTGGCTGATATGCCACGCGATCTGGATTACACCTACACCCGCGCCAACGTGAAGGATGGCGAATTTCGCGACTCCAGCGCCAGCGAAAAGACGCACTACAGCATGGCGATGGTCAGTTGGGCTGACCCGGCGAACGGCTATCAGGACGCAGTAGCACCGGTGTTTGAAAACTCACTGATCCGCCGATACAACATTAAGCAGGCCGAAATTACGGCGATTGGCTGCACCCGCGAGACGGAGGCGATCCGCCGTGGGCGGTGGCTGCTGCTGACGAATGACAAAGACCGGGTGATCAATTTCACCGTGGGGATGGACGGTAACATTCCACTACCTGGCTATATCATCGGTGTTGCGGATGAAACACTGGCTGGCCGTCCATTGGGAGGCCGCATCAGTGCCGTTTCTGGACGCAACATTACTCTAGACCGTGAATCATCGGCTGCCGTGGGCGAGCGTCTGATCGTAAACCTTCCATCAGGTAAGTCTCAGGCTCGCACAATTCAGGCTGTGAATGGTCAGATCGTTACAGTAACTACCGAATACAGCGAAGTGCCGGTAGCGGAGTGTGTATGGGCGGTGGATGCATCCGATCTGGCTATTCAGTTATTCCGCGTGACCGGCGTAACCGAGAATGAAGACGGCGTGTCCTTTGACATAACGGCCATTGAGCATGACCCGAACAAATACGCTCGCATTGATACCGGCGCTCGCATCGAGGACCGCCCGATCACAGTCATTCCTCCGGGTGTGCAGCCGCCACCGAAGAACGTGACGATCAGCAGCTTCTCGACCATTAACCAAAACATAGCGGTAACCACACTGCGTGTGACCTGGGATCTGGCAGAAAGCGCTATTGCCTACGAGGCTGAATGGCGCCGGGATAATGGCAACTGGATACCGGCGGCGCGAACATCAACGCAGGGGTTCGAAGTACCAGGTATTTATGCTGGTCGCTATCAGGCCCGTGTGCGTGCTGTTAACGCTGCGGAAATTTCCAGTATCTGGGCGAACGCGCCAGAGACAGTGCTGAAGGGTAAGGAAGGTAAGCCACCGGTACCGGTGGGGTTCAGGGCTTCTCCTCTGCTGTGGGGCATTCAGTTGGATTGGGGGTTCCCTGACGGAGCAGAGGATACGCTGAAAACCGAAATTCACTATGCGGACAACGCTGCCGGCAACAACGCGATGCTGTTGGCCGATATCCCATACCCGCTCCATACCCATACAATGACCGGATTGAAGGCGGGCCAAGAGTTCTGGTTTCGCGCACGCCTGCAGGACAGGACCGGGAATATCGGTGACTGGACAGGATGGATAAAGGGGCAATCCAACGCGAACGCTGATGATTACCTAGAGGGGATCGGCGATGGTTTCCTGACGGATAAAGACGGTGACCGGCTGACGGGGGATATTGACACAAATATTGAAGCCATTATCCAGAATGCACTGGCCAACAACGCCACGGTAGAGCATCAGTGGGCGCAGTACGGCACGGTGCGTGCCGATATTCTCATTGTGAAGACCACGATAGCGGAAGTTGATCGGGCGCTGGCAGAAATGTCTACCCAGGTGCAGGCGCAAATTGACGACGTTACGGCGGTGCTGGAGGACAAGCTGACGGCCACCGTTGACGCCGACGGTGCAACGGCCATCCACACACTGAAAGCCGGCGTACGGGTGAACGGCGTGTTCTACAACGCGGGCATGTCGATCGCTGTCCTGGCGGAAATCGGTAAACCGGTCATTACCCGCATTGGCTTCAACGCCAATCAGTTTGTGTTGATGAGCGGCAGCGGTGATAACCAGTACTCACCCTTTGCGGCCATCGATGGCCAGGTGTTTATCAGCGACGCATTCATTCAGAACGCCTCGATCACGTCGGCCAAAATTGCGGATGCGGCCATAACCAACGCCAAAATCAGCGGTTTTATTCAGTCTGACGATTTCAATGCTACCAACGGATGGCGCTTTGATAAAAGCGGTGCTGGCGCCGGTCAGATTCAGATCAATGGTGGAGACGGCAACGGACGGATGGAGATACGCGGCGACCAGATTAACGTTTATGACGCGGGTGGAAATCTGAGGGTGCGGATGGGGAGGCTTTAATATGGCCTATGGGATGGTGGTGAATGGTAAAGAGTTGGCAGCTGTGAATAGCCCATCGCTGTTAGCCAACGACAAAGAACCCTGGGCCGATGGAAATAGACAGAAGATATATACACCCCCGGATTATGTTCCGGGGAACCCAGTTTTTATTGTTGGGCAGACTGGCTATATCTTTGGTAGTTCGACCAATCCGCCATTTTACGGAGGGATCACGGGTTGGCGAACCGATGGAAATAGAATCATCGTTGATTTTTCCTCGGCAAACAATCAGGCATTTTTTACAGAGTTCAGCATATATCAGGTTCAAACTCCGCAATCAGTTTCCGGGGCTTACGGGATCATGATCCAAAATTCAGTTGACTGGATGAGCATAAACAGTGAGCAGCGGCTTGGCTTTGTTGTGTGGAAAGGGGTAGTTGAAATAAACGGGCAATGGACTTTGCCAACGGTTCAAAATGACAACACGAAAATTGTTTATGTTCGCTGTGATGACCCAGGTGTTTCCGTGTATCACTCAGTTGAAAATAACGAATTAACGGTATCGCGTGATAATGGAAGTGGCGAGCCTTTCCGAACCACTGCAAACGTGCAAGTGGTAATTATGAATAGTGGATATTATCCGCCAACCCCCAATGGTTACGGCATGGTGATTAAAAATGTCGCTGGGAATAATACCTTTACGAGTGATTGCGAGCCTTTGCTCTGGGATGGGAGGTCAGTAAATGTTGGAGCTAATCCGGACGATTTGGTCAATACGGGAATTACTAGGCCCATGATACCCCTTGCCGTAAATGCATTTATGCGTGGTAACTCAGAAATGAGCGGGGGCTATTATAACTATTACAGCTGTGGTTATCGATTTAACGGGGCAGCGGTTCAATTCTGGCGCGCTGATTCCGGCCGAAAAATACAGACAAAATGGAATACATCAACGCGATGGTATTCCTCCCAAATGCCGCTGATGGTTATTAACGCTGACCATTATTTCTAACCAACCGGCCGCTGCGCCGGTTTTTCATTGCCAAAATTCAGGAGAATGGCCATGCCAGCAGGCACTATAACGTTAACGAATGACTGGGTCACGGTTACCGGGTCTGGCACCGCATTCACGAAAAACCTAAAGGTGGGCGACTTCATCGTGGCCGTTGTCGGTGGAGTCACTTATACGCTTGCTGTGAAGTCAGTAGACAGCGACACAAAAGTGATGTTGCTGAAAGCCTACGACGGGCCGACACAGTCTGGTGTCGCATGGTATGCCGTGCCGCGTGATGCGATGAATGCTATTACTGCGCAGTTGGCGGCAGAGACGGCCAAAGCGCTGCGGGGCCTAAACTACGACAAAGAGAACTGGCAGCAGGTGTTCAGCGGCACGGGAGACATTACGGTAACGCTGCCCGATGGCAGCACATATACCGGCCCAGCCTGGAACAGCTTCACATCCGCACTTAATAATAAGGCGGACAAAACAGAATTGGATAAAAAAGCCGACAAAACAGAAGTTGATAAAAAGGCTGATAAAAGCTCTCTAGGAACAGCTGCCGCAAAAGATGTGGGTAAAAATTACGGCTCTATCCCCCTATCCGGCGACGGGGGTTTATTGCGCCGGGGGGCGATACGAGAACGAAGGATACAGATATTAATGACCTGTATAATCGGTTCATGGATTCGGGAATGGTAGTTTATCGAAATGATGTAGTGGTTGGTGGAAATTGGCCGCACCCAGTATATTCGCCGTCATTATTTATTCCAGCTGGTGACACGTTCGCTGCAATATCGTTTCCATACGATGCCCTTGGTGGCGAGATAAGGGTTTATGCAGGTAAAAAAGCGACGAGTTGGAGTGGGAAGGCTTTGTACACCAGGGCATTATTGGATTCCACAAATACAACTGTTGATGGAAATGGTTTTATTAAAAAAGCATCACCAATAGCAAGATTATCCAGTAACCCTAAAAAAATGCAGGCCGATTATCAGGATGAGGGATTTTCTTTGGTCGGCTGCGTGGCTGTAAACAGCGAGGCGGATGGAGTGAGCGCAGAGCGAATCTCCACCGGCGTTTATCAGCTGAATGGTTCGCAGGGGTTTGCTAAAGAGGGTTGGACCATCGAAGTACCGCAGGATGTTAACGGCAACCGCTTGTGCTTTGTGGAGACCGATACTGATAGCGACGGTGTTATCACGGTGAAGGTCAGCAAGCGTCGCTTTGACATCGATAGCGCCATGGTTGTCCCTGGCGAACCGATGGATATCCCTGATGGGCGCTGGATTGATTTACGGCTTGAAATGCCAGAGAGCAAAGACAAATAACATTAACCCGCTACGGCGGGTTTTTTACGCCTGGAGAAAAAGATGGCTGTGATTATCAGCGGTAAATTAATAGGCCCAAATGGCGATCCGCGACCTGGTGTAACCATTATGCTAACGGCGGTAAGAACATCTTCGGCCGTTGTTCAACTTGCCCCTTCCAGCTCAACTACCGATGCAGATGGCAGCTATTCGCTATCCGTTGAGGTTGGCACGCACAACGTAATGATTGAGGCGTATGGGCGTCCATTCGAGAAAGTAGGGCAGATCACGGTTTACGCTGATTCTCAGCCCGGAACCCTGAATGATTTTCTTGTTGCTCCGGGGGCTGACGAGCTGACCCCGGCGATCCTCGCCGCAGTTAACGAAATGCGCGACTCTGCAAAAGCAGATGCTGACCGCGCCGAGGCGGCTGCAGAGCGTGCTGAGTCTATTGGAGATAACGAGTACACGTTTGCAACTGTTGCTGCGGGCATTGCGGGGACTGTAACGGGACAATATTTTAGGGTTCCGGGTGGGCCTGATGATCTGGCGGCGTTCTATTACTATTTGAATGACAACGGTACTGCTGTGCAGGTTTCTCAGACCGTTGGTGCGGCGGCGGTTGAAAGGGCAATAGCAGCTGCGGATAAGTCTCTGGCGCTCGGTACGGAACTCGACGCGCGAACAAAAGGGATTGAAAATAAAAAGAAAGTCTATGATGACGAAGGCGAGTTAATTGGTGCCGGATTTTTTGATAACACAGGTCGTTCGCCGCTGAATTATACCGCAAGCGGTGCGGTTAACCTCCCTGGTTTCAAAGTGCAGCATCTTAAAGACGACCCGGACAAGGTGTGGGTCGGGCGAGGTAATAAGCAAGAATATTTCGGGGGGTCAAAACTTGGTGGCCTGATTATGGGGCGCGTTGAAATTGCGACTATCCCAGGCCCATCCGGTGTCGTGTTTGTTGATAAAAACTTCATTCCTTACGCTCGCAGTCCGGGTTACAAAACCGATTTAGATATTCCAATTATAGGCGGTTCAACCACCCCGCCGATTATCCCGCCTGTTCCATTCCGCCCTTATGACTTGATGGGGGTACGGAGCGAAGGGCAGTCGCTATCACTTGGTGCGGCGAATCCTGCTGATGATCCGCAACCGATGAGCACGGTTCAGCGTTATGGCAACAGAGGGTTTAGCACAAACAATAACAGCGGTAGCTCAGACACTGACACACTTGTGCCACTAGTCGAAAAACGATATCAGCCTGCGGAAGGAACCTGGCCTGCGGCCGAAACTCCTGTTACAGGGGCTACGCATAAACTGGTGGAAATGATCCAGGCAGAAACTGGTCTTTCTTTTGACAAGCAGCCCAGCGCCTATATCGGTTCTGCCCCTGGTACCGGCGGCCAGCCGATCAAGAACCTGATTAAGGGCACCGCAGCTTATGAGCGAATGATCGCCCACGTTACCAATAGCCTACGCCTTGCTGCAGCGGAGGGGAAAACCTGTGCGGAACTGGCTGTTGTGTGGATGCAGGGCGAATCAGATTATCGTGATGAGACATCACGTGCCGACTATCTTGCAATTTATTTACAGTACATCGCAGATTCACTCGCTGACAAGAAAGCGATAACTGGCCAGCTGTTTGATCCTATCTTCATCAGTTATCAGCTCAGTACGCACCGCGCCTACCGACGCCGAGATCCACTGATTGCGTTAGCGCAGCGCGATGCCGCAATGCTGGGAAAAACCGAAATAGCATACCCAGGTTACATCGGTGACTATTACGGCTCAGATCACATCCATGGGATACCTGAAACGTACTACATGTTTTCCCAGTACACGGGGCGGATGATTTACAAAAAGCGCAAGGACATGCTTGAGGGCGTGACGCGGATGCACCGCCTGGACGTGATCGATGAGATTCGGCAGGGCATTTTCACAATGCTCTATTTCAACGTACCGACCCCGCCGCTGGTATTTGATATTGAATGGGTGGCTCAGGCTGAAAATATGGGGTTCTACATCCGTGACCAGTTTTCGCTTGATGTGATCGAGATAATCACTTCCGTCGATATTGCTGGCCCTGACCGCGTGCGTATCACGACATCGCGGCCACTGCTCAACAATGAAATCGTTACATATGGCTGGGGGAAAGCTGGCGATCCGATGACGAACGGGAGACAAACAGGCCCGCGCGGGAACTTGCGAGACAGCGAAGGGGATTTGCCAGGGGAAAGCTACACCGACGGCGCAGGCGTTCTGCGCAAATTGCACAACTGGTGCGTTATTTTTTAATAGGTGAGTAAATGACCACGATAATTCGAGACTTAGATACTGACCTGAGCGATTCTGGTTTACCGCCACTGTACGAGCCGTTTGCGTCAGTTGCTGGATTAATTGCTGGTTGGCGCTTTGGTGAGGGGTTCACTGATTTGTCGGGTAACCGTCATGTGATTAAGGAGATCGGTGCGCCATCCGTTGGTGAGTTTTATATCAGCGGTGATAAAAATAACGGGTTCATAACTGACGTTCCCGATGGACACCAGCGAGCGTTGATTGTTGTTCATCGCCACTCTGCTGATGTGAACTCATTCGGCTATCCAGTCAGCAGCATTACCCAGCAAACGTCTACGGCAGGTGTCGGGCTTGCCATTAGCGATGTTTCGTCCGCATCAGTCCATCGCCGCTCTTTGAATGTTGGGGGCCAGGCATATAACCAGCCATTGTATGGCGTCGCCGCAGGGCCAAGCGAGGCCGTTCTAAGCCGTAATAAATTTTCATTCACAGCCATAACAGTCGATGGGGCTGGAAACACTGCAGGGTTATTTGTCCCATCAGCTAGCCAAAACCTGATACCCGCGACTATCGCTGAAGGGGTGAATTTGGCTAACAGGGTAATCACCGAGCCGAGCGGAATCAGCTATTACCGGCTGATCGCATGGAGAAGCCCGAGCATTCCGGCGACTAACGTGTCGTCTGCCCTGGATGTGGCTGAAGTATTGATTTATGACAGAGTGCTATCGCTTGAGGAGCTGCAAATTCAATATGGTCGTTCGCAGCGATACTTCAAGAACAGTTTTGGTGAACTGATTTGACGGAAGGGCCGGGATGGACCCCGGCTATTTAAACAGCTTGTAGTAGTCGAATTCCATCGCAGCCTCAACAGCTCCACCCTGGGTTTCGAATGGCGCTTCTGCTATGAGTGGCCAGCGCCCTTTATGCTGAAAGTAGACCCAGAACTTTCCTTCTTCGTCTTCACGTAAGGCGAACATGGGAGGGCTGTTGATCGTTGGTGACGGATACCGGTCGTTTTCCGTCAGAAGGAAGATCTGCCTGCCATTTATGATAATGCTACCCATAATTGACCCACTGGATTTTTTGCGGATAAGACAAGTTTGGTTAATAAAAAACCACCATGCAACTGTTTGATTTTGTTAGGTGTGCAATGATGGTTTTTCGGTGTGATAGAATCGTGTTTTTCTATCGGTATAATATTGAATTATATAAATAATTACAGGTATTCGTTTAGGTTCCAGTTACGAAGCTCGACCCTCTGGTAGCCGAGTAAATGAACAAATTCCTGTACCAGGACTGGGTGTACGTCTTCAATGCCAACGCCGGGCGCCAGCGCGCTGACCTGCGCCATCTGCATGCCGGCGTAACCGCAGGGATTGATGCGTTGGAAGGGGGTGAGATCCATCGCCACATTCAGGGCCAGGCCGTGGAATGAGCTGCCTTTGCGGATCCGCAAACCCAACGAACAGATTTTTTGCTCACCCACGTACACGCCGGGCGCATCCGGACGGGCGCGCGATTCGATGCGAAAATGGGCGAGGGTATTGATAACGGTATCTTCTATCGCCGTGACCAGCTGGCGCACGCCAACCTTGTTGCGTTTCAGATCGACCATCACGTACATCACTTGCTGCCCCGGACCGTGGTAGGTCACCTGGCCGCCGCGATCGCTCTGGATCACCGGAATATCGCCCGGCATCAACAGATGCTCCGCCTTACCGGCCTGCCCCTGGGTAAACACGGGCTGATGCTGCACCAGCCACAGCTCATCGGGCGTGGTTTCGCTGCGGTTGTCGGTGAAGTTGTGCATGGCTTGGGATACAGGCTCATAGGGCTGCAACCCCAGCTGACGCAAAATGATCTTGTCTGGTTGCAAAAGAGTCATCGTCAGGTTACAGAAGTGGTAAAGCCATTATACCGAGCGCCCCGGCCTGCGGCCAGCATTTATACCCTTCATGCTTGAAGCTGCCTCTGTGTTGGCTACGCTTTCTCACCCGAATCACTTACTTAAGTAAGCTCAGCGGGATTCGACCGCTTGCCGCCTTGATGCAGCTCCAATCATTTTGGCTATAGCTGACCAAAAATGCGCAACCCGGGCAGAGGATCCGCTGTCCCGGGTCGATAAGTAGAGGTTTGTGCTGGAATTACAGCACCATGCGGACAATTTCAATGTTGCCCAGCTCTTCGTACAAGGTTTCCACCTGGTCGATATGGGTCGCGTTGATGGTGATGGAAATTGAGTGGTAGTTGCCTTTGCTGCTCGGTTTAACCTGCGGGTTATAATCCCCGGGAGCATGGCGCTGCACCACTTCAACCACCTGGTCAACCAGCTCCGGCTGCGCCAGGCCCATTACCTTGTAGGTAAACGAGCAAGGGAATTCGAGCAGTTCGTTCAGTTTGGTTTTTTGCATGTGCGCTCCAGAGTGCTGCTATGGGTATAGCTAATCTATAAATTATAACTCCCGCCTGAGCGGGAGTTAATGTTATTCAGTATATGGGGGCGATTTCGCCCGATTCAACCGTTAACCGAACCAATGATGGAACATCAGTTTGATGTAGTCCACGATGCGGCTGAAGAAACCGCCTTCTTTCACTTCGTTCATCACCACCAGCGGGCGCTGATCGATGGTCTTGCCGTCCAGCTGGAAGTTGATGCTGCCGACCACCTGGTTCTTCGCCAGCGGCGCGTGAATTTCCGGGGTGTTCAGCACGTAGCTGGCCTTCAGGTCTTTCATGCGGCCGCGCGGAATGGTCAGGTAAACGTCTTTGTCCACGCCCAGCTCGACGCGGTCCGCGTCGCCGAACCAGACCGGCTCGGAAGCGAACTCTTTACCGACTTTCAATGGCGCGACGGTTTCGAAGAAGCGGAAGCCCCAGGTCAGCAGTTTTTTGCTTTCGGCTTCGCGGCCCTTGTAGGTACGGCCGCCCATCACGGCGGAGATCAGCCGCATCTGGCCTTCGGTCGCCGAAGCCACCAGGTTGTAACCCGCCGCGTCGGTGTGGCCGGTTTTGATGCCGTCGACGTTCAGGCTGTTATCCCACAGCAGACCGTTGCGGTTCATCTGGCGGATATTGTTGAAGGTGAATTCTTTTTCTTTGTAAATCGCGTATTCGTCCGGCACGTCGCGGATCAGCGCCTGGCCGATCAGCGCCATATCGCGCGCCGAACTGTACTGGCCCTGCGCGTCCAGACCGTGAACCGTCTGGAAATGGGTGTTCTGCAGGCCCAGCTTGCTGACGTAGGTGTTCATCAGGTTGACGAACGCGTCCTGGCTGCCGGCCACGTAGTCGGCCATCGCCACGCAGGCGTCGTTGCCGGACTGCAGGTTGATGCCGCGGGTCAGCTTGGAGACCGGTACGCGATCGCCGGGCTTCAGGAACATCAGCGAAGAGCCTTTGAATACCGGGTTGCCGGTCGCCCACGCGTCCTGCCCCACGGTAACCAGGTCTTCCTGGCCGATCTTGCCCGCTTTCAGCGCCTGGCCGATGACGTAGCTGGTCATCATCTTGGTCAGGCTGGCCGGATCGCGGCGCGCGTCGGCGTTCATTTCAGCCAGAACCTTGCCGGAGTTGTAATCAATCAGGATGTACGCTTCCGCATCGATCTGCGGAACACCTGGGATCATGGTTTTGATATTAACGTCATCGGCATGCGCAACGGTAGCTGCGCTCATCGCGATAACGGTGCCGAGCGCTATGCTCTTGATTAAGCGAAAAGAAGTTACATGTTTCATGATCGGGACTACAACATCCGTGAGGGTAAAGTTAAAATCGAGCCACACTATAACAGATGAGATCCCGGCAGGCATTATCCATTCATCTGACTAATTGCGCTTAATGACATTTTAGCTGCAAGAAAACGTTACAGCTAAATAAGCGTTTATCGGCCATGAATACCCGCCGGGGTTTCAGGTTTAGGGTGCAGCGGTGACGAAAGACTGTTGTTGCGCTTCGGTAGCCAGGCGCTGCTGCAGCTGGCTAGCCTGCTGGCGGCTGCTGAACGGGCCAAGCTGTACGCGATAGACGTTGCCGCCCGCCGCGACCTTGCCCGGCACGCCGAACTGCTGGCTCAGGCTTTGTTGCCAGCTTTGGGCGCGTTCGGCGCTGCTCAGCGCGCCGACCTGCACCACGTAGCCGCCGGCTGAGGCGACGCTGCCTGCCGCCACCGCAGTGGCGGCGACCGCCGCGGCAGCGGCGGGTTCGGCTTCGGCACCTTCCAGCACGCCGGCCGGCACCGCGCTTGGCGCGCCGAGGAAGCCGCTGCGGCCGTTGCCCGCGGCCGTAGCCGGGGCATCGTCGCCGGCGTTCAGGCTGCCGTTATCGATTGGGCGCACCGCCGCGCCGTTGGCGACCGGGGTTTCCTGCTGCATCGGCGTGCCCATGCCGCTGGCGCCGAGATCCGGACGCGCCGGCAGGGCATAGCTCTGTTTCGCGACTGTGGTGCCGATGGTGCCGGGGCCGCTCAGCGTACCGTCCGGCGCCACGTTGATGAAATCAACCTTGACCTTGGTGTTGTTGGACAGGTTGAGGCGATCGGCGGCGGCTTTCGACAGGTCGATGATGCGTCCCTTGGCGTAAGGACCGCGATCGTTGACGCGCACCACCAGCTGCCGGCCGTTGGCCAGGTTGGTGACGCGCACGTAGCTTGGCAGCGGCAACGTCGGATGCGCGGCGGTCAACGCATTGGGATCGAACTGCTCGCCCAGCGCGGTGGTGTTGCCGCTGGCTTCTTCGCCATACCAGCTGGCCAGGCCGCTCTGCGAGAAGTTCTGCGGGTCTTTCACGATGCGGTAAGTATCGCCATTAACCTTATAATCCTGCATGTTATTAGGGTTATAGGGTTCATATTGAGGCTCGACGCCGCCGATTTCCACCACCGGCCCGTTGTACGGCTGCGGCGGCGCCTGCTGTTCCGTGGTCGGGGCGGTACAGGCGGAAAGCAACACAGCCACTACGCCGACCCAAAGCCATTCCTTACGCATTTCTCACCCCTTATAAACTTTTAGACAGCATTTTCCGATGCGTGTGGATCGACATGATGATGCCGAAGCCGGCCATCAACACGATCAGCGCCGACCCCCCGTAACTGACCAGAGGCAAAGGTACGCCAACTACCGGCAAAATGCCACTGACCATACCAATGTTAACAAACACATAAACGAAAAGAATCAGCATCAGGCCGCCGACCATCACCCGGCCGAAGGTGGTTTGCGCCTTGGCGGCGATCATCAGCCCGCGAATGATCACCAGCAGGTAGAGCGCCAGCAGCACCAATACCCCCACCAGGCCCAACTCCTCGGCCAAAACCGCGAAGATGAAGTCGGTGTGGCGTTCCGGCAGGAACTCCAGCTGGGACTGGGTGCCGTGCAGCCAGCCCTTGCCGGACAAACCGCCGGAGCCGATGGCGATCTTCGACTGAATAATATGATAGCCGGCGCCGAGCGGATCGCTTTCCGGATCCAACAGCATCATTACGCGATCGCGTTGATAGCCGTGCATCAGGAAGAACCACAGCACCGGAATAAAGGCCGCCAGCAACAGGGCGGCGACCGCGATCAGCTTCCAGCTCATGCCGGACAGGAACAGCACGAACAGGCCGGAGGCGGCGATCAGGATCGAGGTGCCCAGGTCCGGCTGCGCGGCCACCAGCAGGGTCGGCAGGAAGATCAGCACCAGCGCGATGCCGGTGTTCTTCAGCGAAGGCGGGCAAACGTCGCGGTTCATAAAGCGCGCCACCATCAGCGGCACGGCGATTTTAGCGATTTCCGACGGCTGGAAGCGCACGAAGCCCAGGTCCAGCCAGCGCTGCGCGCCTTTACTGATCTGGCCGAAGGCGTCCACCAGGATCAGCAGGATCACGCAGAAAATATACAGATAGGGCGCCCAGCTTTCGTAGACCCGCGGCGGGATCTGCGCCATCACGCCCATCACGATCAGGCCCATCACGATCTGGCCGATTTTGCGCTCCATCATGCCGATATCCTGGCCGCTGGCGCTCCACATCACGAACGCGCTGTACACCAGCAGGGCCAGGATGAATAACAGGAACGTGGGGTCGATGTGAATTTTGGTCCAGATCGAGCCTTTTTGTTGGCTTTCAGTCATGTTCTACCTTAATCACCTTCTACACCAGGCGGCAGCGGGGCCTCGGCTGGTAATTGCGTATTGTTGTCGCCCAGCAGGATGTGGTCGAGGATCTGACGGGTAATCGTCCCGACCGCCGGACCGGCGCCGCCGTTTTCCAGAATGATGGCGACCGACACCGTAGGGTTGTTGTACGGCGCAAAGGCGGTCATCAGCTTATGGTCACGCAGGTGTTCTGCCAGTTTATGGGCGTTGTAGGTTTCGTAGCCGAATACCTGTGCGGTACCCGATTTCGCCGCGGCTTTGTAGGGTGCGTCCGCAAAATACTTGCGCGCCGTCCCGTTAGGGCGGTTGGCGACACCATACATGCCGTCTTTGGCTATTTCCCAGAAGCCGGAATGGATATCGCCGATCTGGGTGCTCTCTTCCTGCCGGAAGGGCACCAGGGCACCGTTGATGCGGGTGCTCTGCAGCAGATGCGGCGTTTTGACGTTGCCGTCGTTGATCAGGGTGTTCAGCGCCTTGGACATCTGGATCGGCGTAGCGGTCCAGTAGCCCTGGCCGATGCCCACCGGGATGGTGTCGCCCTGATACCACGGCTTTTTGTAGCGCTTGAGCTTCCACTCGCGGGTCGGCATCAGGCCGGAACGCTCTTCGGACAAATCGATGCCGGTATATTCGCCGTAGCCGAACTTGGTCAGCCAGCTCGACAGCCGGTCGATGCCCATGTCATAGGCGACCTGATAGAAGAAGGTATCCGCGGATTCCTCCAGCGCCTTGGTGACGTTCAGGCGGCCGTGGCCCCATTTTTTCCAGTCGCGGAAGCGTTTTTCCGAGCCGGGCAATTGCCACCAGCCGGGATCGAACACCACGGTATTCTTGGTGATCACCCCGGCGCTGAGCGCCGAGACGGAGATATAAGGCTTTACCGTCGACGCCGGCGGGTAGACCCCTTGGGTGGCGCGGTTGATCAGCGGGCGGTTCGGATCGTTCAGCAGCCCCTGATAATCCTTGTTGGAGATGCCGTCGACGAACAGGTTCGGATCGTAACTGGGGTTGGATACCATCGCCAGAATGCCGCCGGTGCGCGGATCGCTCACCACCACCGCCGCGCGGCTGCCGACCAGCAGCTGTTCGATGTAGCGCTGCAGGTTGAGATCCAGCGTCAGGTAAACGTCCTGGCCGGCGGAAGGCGGCTGTTCGTGCAGTTGACGGATCACCCGGCCGCGGTTGTTGACCTCGACCTCTTCATAGCCGGTTTTGCCGTGCAGGGCGTCTTCATAATAGCGTTCGATGCCCAGCTTGCCGATATCGTGGGTAGCGGCGTAGTTGGCCAGCTTGCCGTCCTTGTCGAGCCGTTCGACGTCGCGATCGTTGATCTTCGAGACGTAGCCGGTGACGTGGGTGAGGGCGGAGCCGTAAGGGTAATAGCGGCGCTGGTAGCCTTTCACCTCCACGCCGGGGAAGCGGAACTGATTGACCGCAAAGCGGGCGACCTGCACTTCGTTCAACGCGGTTTTCACCGGGATCGAGACGAAGCGGCGCGAACGCTTGCGCTCTTTTTCGAAGTTGGCGATGTCTTCATCGGTCAGATCGACCACCGGCCGCAGCGCCTGCAGCGTGCCCTTCAGGTCGTCGACCTTTTCCGGCATCAGCTCCAGCTGATAGATGGTGCGGTTGAGCGCCAGCGGGGTGCCGTTGCGATCGTAGATGATGCCGCGGCTGGGCGCGATGGGCACCAGCTTGATGCGGTTTTCGTTAGAACGGGTGCGATAATCCTCAACGCGGACAATTTGCAGATTATACAGATTGGCGATCAGGACGCCGGTCAGCGCCAGGATGCCCAAGAACGCCACCAGGGCGCGGCGTACAAACAGGGCGGATTCAGCCGTATAGTCGCGAAAAGGGTTACGTTCTATTTTCATCCCGCTGCTTTATTTCACTCTGTCACGGTCACCACCGGCTATTATTCCCGGTGGTAAGGATGATTGGTCGTAATACTCCAGGCGCGATAGAGGCTTTCAGCCACCAGGACGCGCACCAAAGGATGCGGTAATGTCAACGGCGAGAGCGACCAGCTCTGTTCCGCCGCGGCTTTGCACGCCGGGGCCAGCCCTTCCGGGCCGCCGATCAGCAGGCTGACGTTGCGGCCGTCCTGCTTCCAGCGCTCGAGCTGCTGCGCCAGCTGCGGCGTTTCCCACGGGGTGCCGGGGATATCCAGCGTGACAATGCGGTTGCCTTTGCCCACCGCCGCCAGCATCTGCTCGCCTTCCTTTTCCAGAATGCGTTTGATGTCGGCATTCTTGCCGCGCTTGCCCGCCGGGATTTCGGTCAGCTCAAACGGCATGTCTTTGGGAAAACGGTGCAGGTAATCCATAAAGCCGGTCTGCACCCAGTCTGGCATTTTGGTGCCGACCGCCACCAGTTGCAGTTTCACCGCTTAGCTCCAGAGTTTTTCCAGCTCGTACAGGCGACGGCTCTCTTCCTGCATCACGTGCACGATCACTTCGCCCAGATCAACCACGATCCAGTCGGAGGCTTCCTGGCCTTTCATGCCGAACAGCTCCATGCCGATGGCGCGGGATTCCTGCACCACGTGATTGGCGATCGACATCACGTGACGGGTAGAGGTGCCGGTGCAGATGATCATGCAGTCGGTGATGCTGGATTTGCCCTGTACATCCAGAGCGATAATGTCTTGGCCTTTCAGGTCATCAATTTTATCGATGACGAAATCTTGGAGCGCTTTACCTTGCAAAGGTTCCCCCTCGGGTGTGTTCTGTTCAGTCGGCGGCGGCGGGCCAATGCCCGCGTGCAGCTCAACCTGATGATGGTGTCGGCAGGATGCCGCTGTTGCGCCTTCTGATGACGGCCCGGCCGGCTAAGGTTTCCGGGGCTTTCAGCGGATACCTGAAAAATAGCGGCGCAGTATATCATGCGGCTCCCGCTAGCGATATAAACCCTGTAACTCGATATAGCGCTGCACCGAGCGCGGCAGCAGATCGTCGCAGTTCAGCCCCCGATGGCGGCGCTGGCGGATCTCGGTGGCGGAAATCTCCAGCTCCGGCGTATCGGCCAGGTAGATGTGGCCGTGCGGGCGCCGGCTCAGCGACGCGGCGTCGGTGACGCGATGGCGTTCGAGCCACTGCTGCAGCTCCGGCGTATCCATCCGGTCATTGTAGCCCGGGCGCGCCAGCACCAGCAGGTGGCATACGTCCAGCAGCGCCTGCCAGCGGTGCCATTTATGCAGCGTCAACAGCGAGTCCTGGCCAATGATAAACGCCAGCGGCTGCGCGGCGCCACGCTCTTTACGAATCGTTTCCAACGTCTCGATGGTGTAGGAGGGGTGGTGCGGTGCAGTTCGCGATCGTCCACCGCAAACAGCGGGTTGCCGGCGATCGCCAGCTCGACCATTTTCAGCCGCTGCTGCGCATTGGCTTCAGGCTGCGGGCGGTGCGGCGGCACGTGGTTCGGCAGCAGGGTGACCCGGCTCAGGCCCACCTCGGCGGCCAGCGCCTCAACCGGCCGCAGGTGGCCGTAGTGGATAGGATCAAAGGTGCCGCCGAACAGGGCGTGCAGTACGGTGGCGTTTGCCGGATTAGTGGGCATCGGTAAAACTCGCAGGCAGGGGTTTGCCGCACAGCAGCATCGACAGGGTTTCCAGCTCCGGCCAAACCGACTGGCCGTAATCCTGTTTGAGGGTCAGTTCAATCTGCGTCAGCAGTTGCACCGCCTGTTGCAGCTGAGCGCCCGACAGCCGCTGCAGCGCCTGGGTAATCAGGCTGCGGCGGTTTTGCCAGACCTTGTGCTGATCGAACAGCGTGCGCAGCGGCACCGAGGCCATGCGGCGCTGCAGGGTCAGCAGCTGCAGCAATTCGCGCTGCAGGGTGCGCAGCAGGATCACCGGCTCGACGTCTTCCTGCCGCAATTGCTGCAGGATATGCCAGGCGCGCTTGCTCTTGCCCGCCAGCAGGGCGTCCAGCCAATGGAACGGCGTAAAGTGAGCGGCATCGTTAACCGCCTGTTCGACGCGCGGCAGGGTGAGTTTGCCGTCCGGATGCAGCAGAGACAGCCTTTCCAGCGCCTGCGACAGCGCCAGCAGGTTGCCTTCGTAGCAATAACACAGCAGCTGATTGGCCGCGTCGTCCAGCTCCAGCTTCAGGGCCTTGGCGCGAGAAGCCACCCAGCGCGGCAGCTGAGCCTGCTCCGGCGTCTGGCAGCTGACGCAGGCGCCGTTCGGGCTGAGCGCCTTGAACCAGGCGCCGTTTTCCTGCGCCTTGGTCAAACGCGGGCCGCGCAGGATCAGCAAGATATCCTCATGCAGCAGCGCAGACAGCTTGACCAGCTGTTCGCCGATCGGCGCCGTCGGGCCGTTTTCCGGGAAGATCAGCAGCAGCGTCTGGCGGCTGGCGAACAGGCTCATCGCCTGGCAGATGCTGAAAATGGCATCCCAGTCGGTGTGGGCGTCGAGCGCAATGCTGTAGTGCTCGCTGAACTGCTGCTGTTGCGCCGCCTGGCGGATCAGATCCTGGCTTTCCTGCAGCAGCAGCGGCTCGTTGCCGCTCAATAAATAACAAGCGCGCAGCCCCTCTCGGAGCTGCGCGGCAAGTTGTTCAGGGTAAAGACGGATCATTGCGCGTCGGCACTGACCGCTTTTTCACCGGCGGCAGCGGCTTTCTGCTGGGTTTCTTCTTCCGCCGCATGCACGGTCAGCAGTTTGCGCACCAGTTGCTGTGCGGCCTGCTCACGCATTTCCTGGCGAATGATATCCTGTTCGGAATCCTTGGCCAGCGCGGTCAGCGGGTTGTCGAAGAACGAGCGGAACACTTTCACCGACAAAGGATACAGATCGTGGCCAGGGATCAGCACCTGCGCCTGTACGGTCAGCACCAGTTGGTACTCGGCGGTTTTACCGTCCTGGAAGATCGAAGCGGTGTCCTGGCTCTCGGTCGCGCCGACGATGCGCAGAGAAGGAACGTCCTTGCGCTTCGGATCTTTGACGATGGTTACGTCGTTCAGGCGCAGCTGTTCACGCACCGCACGGGTCAGCGGGCCGTAAGGGTCCGAGCTGTCCAGTATCAGCGTTTTCATTTCCTGAGGGACCTGCGTGGTGCCACGCAGGTGAAAACCGCAGCCGGCGGTGACCAGCACCGCCAACCCCAGCAACAGCGTCAGAATACGTTGTCGCACAACTCCTCCTTGTGTTAACCCACAACCAGGTTAAGCAGTTTGCCCGGAACATAGATCACTTTACGAATAGTAACCCCGTCCAGATATTTAGCCACCAGATGTTCCTCGGCGGCGCGCGCGCGCACCTGCTCTTCGGTTGCATCGGCCGCTACCGTGATTTTTGCGCGAACCTTGCCGTTAACCTGCACCACCACCAGCTTGGAGTCTTCGACCATCGCCTGCTCATCGGCGATCGGCCAGGCTGCGGTGTCCACGTCGCCTTCGCCGCCCAGCGCCTGCCACAGCGTGAAGCACACGTGCGGAGTGAACGGATACAGCATGCGGACCACCGCCAGCAGCGCTTCCTGCAGCAGGGCGCGATCCTGTTGGCTGTCCTGCGGCGCGCGCGCCAGCTTGTTCATCAGCTCCATCACGGCGGCGATCGCGGTGTTGAAGGTCTGACGGCGGCCGATATCGTCGGTCACCTTGGCGATGGTTTTGTGCAGATCGCGGCGCAGCGCTTTCTGGTCTTCGTTCAGCGCCGCTACGTCCAGCGGCGATACCGCGCCTTTCTCAACGTGATCGTAGGCCAGTTTCCAGACGCGTTTCAGGAAGCGGTTAGCCCCTTCCACGCCGGACTCTTGCCATTCCAGCGTCATTTCCGCCGGGGAAGCGAACATCATGAACAGACGCACGGTGTCCGCGCCGTATTTGTCCACCATCACCTGCGGGTCGATGCCGTTGTTTTTCGACTTCGACATTTTGCTCATGCCAGCATAGACCAGTTCACGGCCTTCTGGATCGGTGGCTTTGATAATGCGGCCTTTATCGTCGCGTTCAACGCTGGCGTCCGCCGGAGAAACCCAAACGCGTTCGCCGCCGCTGCCGGTGTAGTAGAAGGCGTCGGCCAGCACCATGCCCTGGCACAGCAGGCGCTTGGCCGGCTCGTCGGAATCCACCAGGCCGGCGTCGCGCATCAGCTTGTGGAAGAAGCGGAAGTACATCAGGTGCATGATGGCGTGCTCGATGCCGCCGACATACTGATCGACCGGCAGCCAGTAGTTGGCGGCGGCCGGATCCAGCATCCCCTGGTCGTACTGCGGGCAGGTGTAGCGCGCGTAATACCAGGAGGATTCCATAAAGGTATCGAAGGTGTCGGTTTCGCGCAGCGCCGGCTGGCCGTTAACGGTGGTTTTCGCCCACTCGGGATCGGCCTTGATCGGGCTGGTAATGCCGTCCATCACTACGTCTTCCGGCAGGATCACCGGCAGTTGATCTTCCGGCGTCGGCATCACGGTGCCGTCTTCCAGCGTCACCATCGGGATTGGCGCGCCCCAGTAACGTTGACGGGAAACGCCCCAGTCGCGCAGGCGATAGTTTACCTTGCGCTGGCCCACACCCTTGGCGACCAGTTGGTCGGCGATGGCGTTGAAACCGGCCTCGTGGTCCAGGCCGTCGAACTCGCCGGAGTTGAACAGCGCGCCTTTTTCGGTCATCGCCGCGGCGTGCACGTCAGGCTCGCTGCCGTCGAGGTTCAGGATCACCGGATTGATCGGCAGGTGATACTTGGTGGCGAACTCCCAGTCGCGCTGGTCGTGGGCCGGCACCGCCATCACGGCGCCGGTGCCGTATTCCATCAGCACGAAGTTGGCCACCCAGATCGGCAGCTTTTCGCCGCTCAGCGGGTGGATAACGAACAGGCCGGTCGGCATGCCTTTCTTCTCCATCGTCGCCATTTCCGCTTCGGCGACTTTGGTGTTGCGGCATTCTTCGATGAATTCGGTCAGCGCCGGGTTGTTGAGCGCGCCCTGCTGCGCCAACGGGTGGCCTGCGGCCACCGCCACATAGGTGGCACCCATGAAGGTGTCCGGACGGGTGGTGTAAACCGTCAGCGTTTCGTCGCTGTCCGCCACGTTAAAGGTGATATCCACCCCTTCGGAACGGCCAATCCAGTTGCGCTGCATGGTTTTGACCTGCTCAGGCCAGCTTTCCAGCGTATCCAGATCGTTCAGCAGCTGATCGGCGTAGTCGGTGATTTTGATGAACCACTGCGGGATCTCTTTGCGCTCGACCTTGGTGTCGCAGCGCCAGCAGCAGCCGTCGATAACCTGTTCGTTGGCCAGCACGGTCAGATCGTGCGGGCACCAGTTCACCGCGGAGGTTTTCTTGTAGACCAGGCCTTTTTCGTACAGCTTGGTGAAGAACCACTGCTCCCAGCGATAGTATTCCGGTTGGCAGGTGGCGATCTCGCGATCCCAGTCGTAGCCGAAGCCCAGCAGTTTCAGCTGGTTCTTCATGTATTCGATGTTGTCGTAGGTCCACGGGGCCGGCGCGGTGTTGTTTTTCACCGCAGCACCTTCCGCCGGCAGGCCGAACGCATCCCAGCCGATCGGCTGCAGCACGTTTTTACCCAGCATGCGCTGATAGCGCGAGATCACGTCGCCGATAGTGTAGTTACGAACGTGCCCCATGTGCAGACGCCCGGACGGGTATGGCAGCATGGATAGGCAGTAGTACTTTTCCTTGCTGGCGTCTTCGGTAACCTTGAAAGTTTGCTTCTCTTGCCAGTGAAGCTGTACGTTCGATTCTATGTCTTCTGGACGGTATTGCTCTTGCATGGCGGCCGGTGGTCCTGTAGGTGTAAACCGTTATCCCGGTCAGAGATAACGCAATGAAGATTTAGTATTCGTAGATCCGCATAGCATAGCTGATAAGACCTCCCGGCAACAACACCAAGCGCCCGACTCGACGCATTTAAAAAAACCTCGGCATGATATCGCTCACAACCTGCGGATCTCGCACTGACATCAGGCATTTACGGCTAAAATAAGAACAGGTAGCTTAAAGGCAAGCCCGGTCACGCACGTTCATCGAGGAGAGATTATGAACAAGGTTGCTCAGTATTACCGCGAATTGGTGGCATCACTGACCGAACGCCTGAAGAACGGCGAACGAGACATCGACGAATTGGTCGCCAGCGCAGAACACCGGCTGAATGAGGTGGGCGAGCTGACGCGCGAGGAAGTGCAGCAGGTCACGCAGGCGGTGCGGCGCGATTTGGAGGAGTTCGCGCGCAGCTATCAGGAGAGCCAGAATGAGTTCACCGACAGCGTTTTCATGCGGGTGATTAAGGAAAGTTTGTGGCAGGAGCTGGCGGACATCACCGACAAAACCCAGCTGGAATGGCGTGAGGTGTTCAAGGACGTCAGCCACCACGGGGTTTACCACAGCGGCGAGGTGGTCGGGCTGGGCAATCTGGTGTGTGAGCAGTGCCATCATCATCTGGCGTTCTACACGCCGGAAGTGCTGCCGCGCTGCCCGAAATGCGGCCATGACCAGTTCCAGCGCCGGCCGTTCGAGCCCTGATTGTTTTACCCCCGCGCCCGACGGCGTGGGGAGCCATCGTCATTAACCGAACAATTTTTTCAGCAGGTTGCTCAGGAAACCGCCGCTGGCCGGTGCGGCAGGCGCCGTGGCCTGAGGGGCCGCCAATACCGCTGCTGCCGGCACCTTTTGCGCGACGGCGTTGCGGCTGTCCTGCGCCGCTTTCTCCGCCGCTTCCGGTCCGTAGGCAAAGCCTTCGGCCAGCACGAACTCGACGTCGGTGATGCCGATAAAGCCCAGGAACAGCTTCAGATAAGGCGTGATCAGATCGGTCGGCGTACCGGCGTGGACGCCGCCGCGGCTGGAGATGACGATCGCCTTCTTGCCGGTCACCAGGCCTTCCGCGCCCGCCGAGGTATAGCGGAAGGTTTGGCCGGCGCGCGCCACCAGATCGAAATAGATTTTCAACTGGGTGGGAATATTGAAGTTGTACATCGGCGCGCTGATGATGATGGTGTCATGCGCTTTCAGTTCGGCAATCAGCTCGTCGGACAGCGCCAGAGTGCTTTGCTGGCGCGGCGTCAGGGGGGTATCGCCGGCGTTAAAGCCGCCAATCACTTCGCCATCCAGCTCCGGCAGCGTTGGGTTGGCCAGATCGCGCACCGTAAAGCCGTCTGCCGGGTGGGCTTCACGCCATTGTTCAACAAAAAAATCGACTAATTTTCCAGACTGGGAATAATCACCCAGGATACTCGATTTCAGGACCAGTATGCGACTCATTGGGTTATCTCCAGGCTAATGCTAAGCGGTAGCGTTCAATCTCGTTTAGCCGCATATTAGAGACAAGCCTGGGGCAGTGATAGCGCAAAAATTCGCTGAGTTAAATCAAAAAAATTGAATGTTGGGGCGCCGGGCGCGCCCCGGCGATCAATAGCGTGCGACGCGTTCGGTCAGCAGCGCGATAAAGCCTTCGCGGTCGATGCCGGTCAGCACTTCCACGTTGGCCGGTTTGCCGCTCTGTTGGAAGTAATCCACCACCGTCATGCCGAGGGTATACTCCCCCTTGGTTTCTACGCCGACCCAGCGCTCTACGCTGGTGAACAGCTGTGGCGCCAGCAGCCAGGCGATGGTGCAGGGATCGTGCATCGCCGCGCCGGGCAGGCCGCGCGGGTGGCTGAGGTACAGCGGCAGGTAGAAGTCGAGCATCTCGGCCACCGCCTGCGCCACCGGATTGTCGATTTGGCGGATGCGTTCGATATCCTGCGGCAGCACCAGCGCCTGGTGGGTGACGTTGAGCCCGGCCATGGTCAGCGGCACGCCGGACTTCAGCACCATTTCCGCTGCTTCCGGGTCGACGAAGATATTGAATTCCGCCACCGGCGTGGTGTTGCCGGCGTTCATGCCGCCGCCCATAAATACGATGCGTTCGATGCTGCCTTTCAGCTCGGGGTGCTGCGCCAGCAGCAGGGCGATATTGGTCATCGGCCCGGTCACCACCAGGGTGATCGGCTCCGGGCCGGCGCGCAGCAGAGAGGCGATCAGCTCGACGGCGCCGTGGGCGCTCGGTTTGATGGCGGGCGTCGGCAAATGGGTGTTGCCCATGCCGGTTTTGCCGTGCACATAGTCGGCAATCACCAGCTCGCGCATCAGCGGGCCGGAGGCGCCGGCGGCGACCGGGATGTCTTCGCGCCGCATCAGGGTCAGCAGGCCGAGCGCATTGCGCAGGGTTTTCTCCGGCGTTTGGTTGCCGGCGGAGGTGGTGATGGCGCGGACCTCCAGCTCCGGCGAGCGCAGCGCCATGGCCAGGGCGATGGCGTCGTCCAGGCCGGGATCGCAATCGATGATTATAGGGCGGGGCATGGTCTATCTCCTCTGTTGTTATCCCGCGAGGATCGGATCAAAACCGGGGAGACACAAGCGCTTTTAGTGCCGGGCGCGGAGAGAGAATGTCCGCAATCATTCGTTTATTAATATACTGAATAACTAATTTTAATTAGTTCATTGAATGTATCGAAATGACAAGTACCGGCATCATTCGTTAGGCTCTGTCGATTAATTCGACGAGTACGAAGCTGGCTATCCAAAGCACAGTAAATATATCGAGCAGGCGGGAAATGAGCAGCAAGCGATAAAACCATGCATATTCATGTCTATCCAGTGAATTGACAAAGAGATAAGGAGCTTCATCAAGGTATTCACCGCGAGCGACGAGTATTCTTTTGCCTTTTAAAAGTTTACGAAAATACCCGCATGCTCCATACACGCCAAGAAGCCCAAACTGTTTAAACCATGATGTACTCATGGGCTCTCTGAAATTCTTTGACCTATACTGCTCAATGAAGGCATTGTACTTTTGGCGTACGGTCACATAATAAACCGCGCCATAGAGAGCAACGGCAAAGAGACAGAGGCCACATCCTAGAAATAATATTGCTGATAAATCATCCATCATCGTTTAACCCACCAAAAACCGGCCTAGCGTGTAATCCGACAGCTCGCCCATCTTGTGACCTATAAGTTGTCCGCCAGCACCGCCGATAGCTCCTCCGGTCAGTGCTCCACCTGCAACACAAACTGCTAAACCAAAGCCACCGGAGGCAATACCAGCGCCTAAACAAATCGACTCCGCCAGTACTGCACCTCTCGTAGCCCCCATGCCTGACAGGACAGTAGCGCCTCCAAACCCCATATAATTGGTCAGGGCCGCTCTCCTGCATTCATCTTCTCTACCGGTAGCGCAAGCGAGGGCTACGTCATTTGTGGTCATCATGAACCCTAATCCAAGAGTGACATACCCTCCGGCCTTGAAAAATTTTACGGCCTTGGTTGAAGCCTCTATTTTGTCCGCATATCCCCTGATACTACCGGCTACTCCTGCCGTTGCCCATTGGTGGACAATCGAGCTGGTTGAAAGACTCAGTGCTCGGGCTAGCTTAAGGTAAGGCAGCATTTTAATCGCTTTGGGTACTATTTTATTCAACACTGGTTGTCTGATCAGCTATAAACTTCATTGAGTTGTTAACTTTATCTTTTGCCCTTCGTAAATGCTCAAGTTGGGTTGTCTGAAAATTATTTGATGGATCGGCAACAATTATCATATGGCCAGGCAATACATAAGGGGTATCTGCGTTTAATCGTAGGAAGTATCGCGCTGCATCAGTATCTCTGCGACGAAAGAGAATTTTTGCTTGTTCGGATATAGGGCCAGGTACCGTTGCAATACAATAGCCAGGTTCAATTTGGCTGCTCATTGTCATCCCTCCATGTAAATGAAACAGTTAATTTTTTTAATGTTCCTTCTGTAAGTAACATTATCACCAAATTGCTTTATGCCCAACCAACCTTACTGACCATTGAGTCACTTGCCCATGAATAAGGCCCGGCAATCATGTCCTGGCCATTGTGACGCGGAGAGAGAATGCGCCCCGGGCGGGGCGCATTAAGCGGGATTAGTGCAGGATCTTGGCCAGGAAGTCTTTGGCGCGGTCGGATTCCGGATTGTTGAAGAAGTCGTCTTTGTTGCGGTCTTCGACGATTTTGCCTTCGTCCATAAAGATCACCCGGTTCGCCACCTTGCGGGCGAAGCCCATTTCGTGGGTCACCACCATCATGGTCATGCCTTCGTTCGCCAGCTCAACCATCACGTCGAGCACTTCGTTGATCATCTCCGGGTCGAGCGCCGAGGTCGGTTCATCGAACAGCATGGCGATCGGATCCATGCACAGCGCGCGGGCGATGGCCACGCGCTGCTGCTGGCCGCCGGACAGCTGGCCGGGGAATTTGTTGGCGTGGGCGGAAAGGCCGACGCGCTCCAGCAGCTTCAGCCCTTTGTCGCGCGAGGCGGCCTTGTCGCGTTTGAGCACTTTGACCTGCGCCAGCGTCAGGTTGTCGATGATCGACAGGTGCGGGAACAGTTCAAAATGCTGGAACACCATGCCGACTTTGGAACGCAGCTGCGCCAGGTTGGTTTTCTTGTTGTTGACCGGCGTGCCGTTCACCAGGATATCGCCCTGCTGGATCGGTTCCAGGCCGTTAACGGTTTTGATCAGGGTGGACTTGCCTGAGCCTGAAGGACCGCAGACTACCACCACCTCGCCTTTTTTCACTTCGGTGGTGCAATCGGTCAGAACCTGAAAGTGACCGTACCACTTAGAAACATTTTTCAGGGATATCATCAAACAGTCCTTTTCTTCAAATAGCTTACCAGCGCCGAGGCGGCGAGACTGATAACAAAGTAGACAAAGCCGGCGAACAGGATCATTTCGACCTGGGTGCCGTCGCGCTCGCCGATGGTCGAGGCGGTACGGAAGAAGTCGGCCAGGCTCAGCACGTACACCAGCGAGGTATCCTGGAACAGCACTATGCCCTGGGTCAGCAGCAGCGGCACCATGGCGCGAAACGCCTGCGGCAGGATCACCAGCTTCATGGACTGCCAGTGGGTCATGCCCAGCGCCAACGCGGCGGAGGACTGGCCGCGCGAAATGCTGATAATGCCGGCGCGGATAATTTCCGAGTAATAGGCCGCTTCAAACAGGGAAAAGGCTACCATAGCCGAGATCAGGCGAATATCGGTTTTCGGCGACAGCCCTAGAACCTGTTGTAATAAGCTTGGAACCACCAGGTAGAACCACAGCAGCACCATCACCAGGGGCACGGAACGGAACAGGTTGACGTACAGGGTGGCGAACCAGCTGATCGGCTTGATCGGCGACAGGCGCATCACCGCCAGGATGGTACCCCACAGAATGCCGACGATGATGGCGGTAACGGTGATCTTCAGCGTAATCACCATGCCCTGCAGCAGATAAGGGAAACTAGGGACAATCGATGCCCAGTCAAATTCGTACATTATTTACTCCCCATATTGCCGGGCAACTGCACTTTCTTCTCAACCAGACGCATAAACAGCATGATCACGGCGTTGATGCCGATATAGGCCAGCGTAATGGCGGTAAAGGACTCATAGGCATGCGCGGAGTAGTCCAGCAGCTTGCCGGCCTGGGCGGCCATGTCCACCAGCCCGATGGTCGAGGCGATGGCGGAGTTTTTGACCAGGTTGAGCATCTCCGAGGTCATCGGCGGCACGATCACCCGGTAGGCGTTCGGCAGCAGCACGTAGCGGTAGGTTTGCGGCAGGGTCAGGCCCATCGCCAGCCCGGCGGCTTTCTGGCCGCGCGGCAGGGATTGAATGGCGGCGCGCACCTGTTCGCACACGCGGGCGGCGGTAAACAGCCCGAGGCACAGCATGGAGGAGACGAAGAACTGCACGTTGGGGTCGAGTTCGGTCTTGAACCACATGCCGATGTCGAGCGGCAGCAGCTCCGGTATCACCAGATACCAGGTAAAGAACTGCACGATCAGCGGCACGTTACGAAACAGTTCGACGTAGCAGGTGCCGAGGGTGGAAAGAAAACGGTTAGGCACGGTACGCAGGATACCGAACAGCGAACCGACAAAAAAAGCGATAATCCATGCACAGACGGAGAGGGCCACCGTGACCTGAAAGCCGGACCAGATCCAGCCGAGGTAGGTGGTATTCCCAAACGGGGCCTGCTGCAGGAAGATACCCCAGTTCCAATCTATTGACATAACAAACTCCGTTAAGCGGACGCAGGGCGCCCCTAAGATTGATGACTTATCAGCGCCGATCGCCGCGCGGCCAGTCTTGCTGGCTTTTGTCTGCGGATGTCGGCGATGCGCTCTGGGGAAAATGAGGGAGGGGAACGGCCCCCCTCATTCCTGTCTGTCCCAGTCATCAACAGGGCTGGTTTGGCCTGGCGGCCGTCCCAGCTCTCTTGCTATTAGTTCAGTGCCTTATCGTTAGGCTCTTTGAACAGTTGCTTCATGTCGTCGGACAATTCGAAGTTCATGTTGAGGTTTTTCGGTGGAATAGGCTGTTTGAACCACTTATCAAACCATTTGGCGGCCTCACCGGAGGTCTGGGCCTGGGCGATGGTGTCATCGACCAGCTTTTTGAACCCGGCATCGTCTTTACGCATCATGCAGCCGTAGGCTTCTTTCGACTGTGGCGTGCCGAGGATTTCCCACTGATCCGGCTTCTTGGCCTTGGCGCGCTCGCCCGCCAGCAGGGCGTCATCCATCATAAAGGCCACCGCGCGGCCGCTTTCCAGGGTGCGGAAAGAGTCGCCGTGGTCTTTGGCGCTGATGATGCGCATCTTCATTTGATCCTTGTCGTTCAGCTTGTTCAGCAGCACCTCAGAGGTGGTGCCGGAAGTGACGACGACCGGCTTGCCGGCCAGGTCTTTGAAATCTTTGATGTCGGAGCCTTTTTTCACCAGCAGGCGGGTGCCGACCACGAAAATGGTGTCGGAGAAGGCGGCCTGTTTCTGGCGCTCGACGTTGTTGGTGGTGGAGCCGCACTCGAAGTCATAGGTGCCGTTTTGCAGCAGCGGAATGCGGTTCTGCGAAGTGATCGGCAGCATTTTCACCTGCAGGCTCGGCAGGTTCAGCTTTTTCTTAACTGCTTCAACGATTTGGTTGGAGTAATCCTGGGAATAGCCCACAACTTTCTGTTGGTTATCGTAGTAGGAAAAAGGCACTGACGATTCGCGGTGGCCGACAACGATCACGCCGTTGTCTTTGATTTTTTTCAGCGTACCGGTCAGTTCTTCCGCATGGGCTACGTTACCTGCCATACCGATCAGCAGTAACGATAACGCCAATTTACGCATTTGCATGGTCCAACTCCTTTGCTGTTGTGGTGGCTCTGACTAAAGAGCGTCAGGTTTAAAACGACTATTTGTTGCTCAAGTTATAAAGATAGTCTTAGAACTGATTGCCGTTAGAAAATAGCCGATTGTGAACGGATTGAAACTAAAATGTTTCTTTTTTTGAGACGCCACGCGCACCAAATTAATGCAATAAAATGGCGCCGCACCCCTCTGGTGCGCCCGGCGCTCCCGAATTGCGCACAAGTGCGACAAAACGTCAGTAAAAGTAAATCAGCAACAGATCACCGGAGTAATAAAGCAAGGAGTGTGCCAGAAGCGTTGATTTGGCAATGGTTTTTAGGAAAGGGGATGAAGGGGCGCAGCGGCTGTGAACTGACCCCCAGAAGTTGGACGGTGTAAATTCACGCAGCCTTCGAGGCCTGAGTTCGGTATTCCACCGGACTCAGGCCTTTCAGTTTCTGCCTGATGCGATGGTAGTTGTAGTAATCAATGTAGGCGTCTATCTCCTGCGCCAAGTGTTCCACACTATCAAAGCGCTGCAAGTAATACAGCTCCGCTTTCAGATGACCGAAGAAGTTCTCCATTACCGCATTGTCCAGGCAATTTCCCTTGCGAGACATGCTCTGCTTTACCCCGTTAACCCGCAACGCATGCTGGTAAGCCGCCATCTGATAGTGCCAACCCTGGTCACTGTGCAACAGCAACTGCTCACCCGGTTTTATCCTGCACACCGCCTTGTCCAGCATCTTTTTAACCAGCCTAAACTCTGCCCGGCGTGCCACTTCATAAGCGATGATTTCACCGTTGTACAAATCAAGCACCGGTGATAAATACAGCTTATCCTCACCAACCCGGAACTCCGTTACATCCGTCACCCACTTTTGATTGGGGCACTGAGCGGTAAAATTACGCTGCAGGAGATTGGGAGCCACCTTGCCTGCTTTTCCTTTGTATGAACGGTACTTTTTACGACGAACCGGTGACTTCAGCTGCAACTCTGTCATCAGCTTTTGCACGGTTTTATGATTTAAAACGTATCCTTCCTTCCGCATTACGCAGGTTACGCGACGATAGCCGTAACGGCCTTTATGTATGTTAAAGACCTCGGTTATCCGTTGTTTAGCCTCACGGTATTTATCCGGCACTCGACTGACTTTACAGCAATAATAATACGTACTGCGCGCCAGCCCACCGGCATGCAACAGCATGTCTAAACGGTGTTTTTGCCTTAATGCCGTGACTATTTTTGCCCTTTCCGCCGTGCCCGGGCATCGTTTTCCTGCATCAAGGCTCTCAACTTTTTTATGTAGTCATTCTGCGCGCGTAAAAACTCGATTTCCTCCCGCATCTCTTCGGGGGTCAGTTCATCCGGCGACTTGCCGGCATGGGGGGTTTTGGGATGCTGATACATTCGGCGACCACGCTGATTCAGGTTGAGGGCTTCGGCCCCATTCTCCTGATAAAGCTTAACCCAGTGTTCCAGCGTCGTGTATGAGGGGATGTCGAATTTGGCGGCGACGCTGGCTAAAGAAAGGGGATTGGCGCGGGCAAACTCGACAACGGCGAGCTTAAATTCGGGCGTGTACTGCCGCTGACGCCCGGATTGTAGCCCTGCCTCACCATGGTGCTGATAGGCGGCAATCCAGCGGCGAAGCTGAACATGAGCAACGGAAAATTTTTTCGCGGTCTGCCTTTGGCTGCCGAACCCGGCGAGATAGTACCGGACCGCCTCGAGCTTGAATGGGAGCGAATATTTCATAAAAACTGCACCTCCGAATGTCAGATGGATATCCAACATTTGGGGTGCAGTTCACTGCCGCGCCCCGGGGGATCACCTGCGGCGCAGGCCGAGCATCAGCGCGATGCCGCCGAGCAGCAGGGTGACGACCCACAGCGGCGTGGCGCCAAAGCGGGCGTATGGCGTAATGCCGGTGGTTGGGGTGACCTTCACTTCCAGCACCCGGCGAGTGAACTGCGGGAGCTCGGCGATCACCTCGCCGTTGGCGTCCACCGCGGCGGTGACGCCGTTGTTGGTGCTGCGCAACAGCGGGCGGCCCAGCTCCAGCGCCCGCATGCGCGCCATCTGGAAATGCTGCCACGGGCCGATGGAGTGGCCGAACCAGGCGTCGTTGGAAATGGTCAGCAGGAAGTTGGTATCCGGCCGGAAGTTGTCGCGCACCTGCTGGCCCAGCACGATTTCATAGCAGATGGCGGCCGTCAGGTTATAGCCGCGCACGCTCAACTGCGGCTGCACATAATCGCCGCGGCTGAAGCCGGACATCGGCAGGTTGAAGAACGGCGCCAGCGGGCGCAGCAGGTTGCCCAACGGCACAAACTCGCCGAACGGCACCAGGTGGTGCTTGTTGTAGCGGTTTTTAGCCGGATAACGGTATGGCGTCGGCTCGCCCAGCACGATGGCGCTGTTGTACTCCTGCACGCCCTGCGGCGTGGCGCGCGCATCGACGATACCGGTGATCAGGCTGCTGTTCTTGGCGCGCATCAGGTCGTCCATCATGGTCAGGAAGCCATTCTGGCGGGGTTCAAAGTCCGGAATGGCGGACTCCGGCCAGATAATGATCGGCGCCTTGCCCATGTAGGGGCGGGTTTCGTCCAGATAGGTCTGCAGCGTGCTGACCAGGATATTGGGATCCCATTTCATCGACTGGGCGATGTTGCCTTGCACCATGGCCACGTTCACCGCCTTGTCCGGCTGCGGGGTGAACCAGTGCAGCTGGCGCAGCGGCCACGGCAGCAGCAGCAGCGCGGCGGCAATCACCGCCGGCGCGATGCGGCGCTGATTGACGGCGTACACCAGCAGGCCGGCGATCGCCATCAGCATGAAGGTGATGGCGTCCACGCCCAGCAGCGGCGCCACGCCCTTCAGCGGGCCGTTAATCTGGCTGTAGCCGAACTGCAGCCACGGGAAGCCGGTCAGCACCCAGCCGCGCAGGAACTCGGTCACCTGCCACAGCGCCGGCGCGGCGATCGCCAGCCGCCACCAGCGGGTGGCCGGCCACAGGCGCGTCAGCAGCCCGGCGAACAGCCCGGTATACAGCGACAGATAGGCGGCGAGCAGCGCCACCAGGAAGATATTGACGGCGAACGGCATGCCGCCGAAGTCGGCGATGCTGACGTATACCCAGTTGATGCCGCTGCCGAACAGCCCGAAGCCCCAGCAGAAGCCGAGCAGGGCGGATTGTTTGGTGGTGCGGTTCAGGGTGACGGCCAGCAGGCCGAACAGGGAAACGATGGCCGCGGGCCAGAAATCGTAAGGGGAAAACGCCAGCGTCCCGCTGGCACCAGACAACAGCGCCAGCAGGGCGCGAACCCGCTGGCGTTCAAGTAATGAGGCTTTAGCCATGTTGGATTTAGTCTTCCAGTTTCGGTGGCGGAGAATCGTCCGGAATTTTTACATGAACCTGGATGATACGTCGACTATCGGCCATCGCAACTTTAAATAGGTAACCTTCGATTTCAATGGTTTCCCCGCGCGCAGGCAGGTGGCCGAAGGCCTGCATCACCAGACCGCCGATGGTATCGACCTCGTCGTCGCTGAAATGAGTGCCGAAGGCTTCGTTGAAGTCTTCGATCGGCGCCAGCGCCCGTACGGTGTACATATGGCGGCTGAGCTGACGGATATCCAGATCTTCTTCGTCGTCGTATTCGTCTTCGATTTCGCCGACGATCAGTTCCAGAATGTCTTCGATAGTGACCAGGCCGGACACGCCGCCGAATTCGTCAATGACAATCGCCATGTGATAACGCTGGGAGCGGAACTCTTTCAGCATCCGGTCGACCCGCTTGCTTTCCGGCACCACCACCGCGGTGCGCAGCACCTTGTCGATGCTGAACGGCTCGGAGTCTGCGCGCATGAACGGCAGCAGGTCCTTGGCCATCAGGATGCCTTCGATGTGATCTTTGTCTTCGCTGATCACCGGGAAGCGCGAGTGGGCGGATTCGATAATCACGTCCAGGCACTCTTCCAGCGTCTGGTTGCGCTTGAGCGTCACCATCTGGGAGCGCGGGATCATGATGTCGCGCACGCGCTGCTCGGCGATATCCATCACGCCTTCCAGCATGTCGCGGGTATCGGGATCGATCAGGTCGTTTTGCTCTGAATCACGGATCAGCTCTACCAGATCGCCACGGTTTTTGGGTTCGCCGTGGAACAGCTGGTTAAGGATAAGAGTAAAGAACCCCTTCTTGGGACTGGGGCTGTCATTGCTTTGTGAATGGTCGTCGCTCATGGCGTTTTAGTTAATGTCACTCATGTCAGAGTTAAGGGGCGTCAGCGACAGCCCCGCGAGGGGCTGTGAGGTAAACGGCCGACGTCAGACGGGGTCTTTTTCCGCCAGGTACGGATCAGGGTAGCCCAGTCCGTGCATGATTTCGGTTTCCAAAGACTCCATTTCTTCGGCTTCATCGTCTTCGATGTGGTCATACCCTAACAGATGAAGACTGCCATGGACAACCATATGCGCCCAGTGCGCCTCCAACGTCTTGCCCTGTTCGGCGGCTTCCTGTTCAACCACCTGGCGGCAGATGATCAGATCGCCGAGCAGCGGCAGCTCGATGCCCGGCGGGGCTTCGAACGGGAAGGACAATACGTTGGTCGGTTTGTCCTTGCCGCGGTAGGTCAGATTCAGTTCGTTGCTTTCCGCTTCGTCCACCAGGCGCACGGTCACTTCGGCCTCTGCCTGGAACTGCGGCAGCACGCCTTCCAGCCAGCGCTGGAAGGCGGCCTCATCCGGCAGGCCGTTGCCGTCTTCACAGGCGATCTGCAAGTCCAAAATCACCCGGCTCATGGCGTCTCCTGCTCGGAGGCGGCGTTCGCCTCGCGTTTACGTTGTTCGGCAATGGCGTCTTTGCGCTTTTGTTCGGCGGCTTCCCAGGCTTCATAGGCGATAACCACGCGGGCGACTACCGGGTGGCGCACCACGTCTTCGCTGTGGAAGAAGTTGAAGCTCAGCTCTTCCACGTCCGACAGCACTTCCACCGCGTGGCGCAGGCCGGATTTCTGGTTGCGCGGCAGGTCGATCTGGGTGACGTCGCCGGTGATCACCGCCTTCGAGTTGAAGCCGATGCGCGTCAGGAACATCTTCATCTGTTCGATGGTGGTGTTCTGGCTTTCATCCAGAATGATAAAGGCGTCGTTCAGCGTGCGGCCGCGCATGTAGGCCAGCGGCGCAACTTCGATCACGTTGCGCTCGATCAGCTTCTCCACGCGCTCGAAGCCCAGCATTTCGAACAGGGCGTCGTACAGCGGGCGCAGATAAGGGTCGACCTTCTGGCTCAGATCGCCCGGCAGGAAGCCGAGCTTCTCGCCGGCCTCCACCGCGGGGCGGGTCAGCAGAATGCGGCGGATTTCCTGGCGCTCCAGCGCGTCCACCGCGGCGGCGACCGCCAGATAGGTCTTGCCGGTGCCGGCCGGGCCGATGCCGAAGGTAATGTCGTGGTCGAGAATATTGGCGATGTACTGCGCCTGGTTCGGCGTGCGCGGCTTCACCATGCCGCGCTTGGTCTTGATGGTCACCGCCTTGCCGTAGTCCGGCACGCTTTCGGCGACCTGTTCCAGCACCCGGCTTTCTTTGATCGCCAGGTGAATTTGCTCCGGATCGATATCCGGGATCGCGCCGCGGATCGGCGCGGTATCCACGTAAAGATGGCGCAGGATATCGGCGGCGGCCACCACGCACGGGTTCTTGCCGACCAGCTTGAAACGGTTGTCGCGGCGGTTGATTTCGATGCCCAACCGGCGCTCGAGCTGTTTGATGTTGTCATCAAACGGGCCGCACAGGCTGAGCAAACGCTTGTTGTCTGCGGGCTCTAACAAAATTTCTTGTGTTGCGACGTTCAAACTAATCCTCTAGGTCACATCGGGCCTGGTTGATGTCACGTTAATCCCCGTCGTCTTTCAAGCCGCAGGTAACAACGCTGCAAACCGAAATTTACGGGGGATGCCTGTCGTTGGTCAGGGCGAACCTGAGTGCTCTTTCTTGAATTATTCATGGTGCGCCGCACTGGCGCAAGTTTACCCATGATCTATCTGTGCGCCGACGGCGTAATTCAAGGGTGGGAAGGAAAAAACGCGGCCAGCCGGGGCCGCGTCATCGCAGGGAAAGCCGGGCGGGGATCAGTTCTTCTTCACGAACTCGGATTTCAGCTTCATCGGGCCGAAACCGTCGATTTTGCAGTCGATGTTGTGATCGCCTTCCACCAGGCGGATGTTCTTCACCTTGGTGCCGATCTTCAGCATCGAAGAGCTGCCCTTGACCTTCAGATCCTTGACCACGGTCACCGCGTCGCCGTCCGCCAGCAGGTTGCCGTTGGCGTCTTTGACGATCAGCGCGTCCGCGTCTTCCGCCGGCGCGCTGTCGCTCCACTCGTGGGCGCATTCAGGGCAGACAAACATCGCGTTGTCCTGATAGGTGTATTCGGAATTGCACTTCGGGCAGTGTGGCAGTTGCATGTTATGTCGCCTCTTAAATAGAAAAAAGAACATCAACGGGCGCAAGCGCCCGCCGGAGAAATAATGTATTTGTGCTGGATGCCATCCCAAATAATTGGCGTTGCATCACAACAAAACCAACGGTTTGTTGTGATGCAGCTTCAAGTATGAAGGGAGGGCTGATAAATGCCGACGCCCAGCGCGTTCTCTTTGCGGGTACGGGCGATCACCGACTGCGGGGATTCATGTACGCGCAGATCCATCTGCTGCTCGGTGCGCACCACTGCGCCGCGCAGCGAGTTGGTCAGCACCTCGGTAATTTCCACATCGACGAATTGGCCGATCATGTCCGGCGTGCCTTCGAAGTTCACCATACGGTTGCATTCGGTGCGCCCGGCCAGCTCCATCAGGCTCTTGCGCGAAGTGCCTTCCACCAGAATGCGCTGCACGGTGCCCAGCATGCGGCGGCTGAACTGCAGCACCTGCTGATTGATGCGATCCTGCAGGATATACAGCCGCTGTTTTTTCTCTTCTTCGCTGACGTCGTCCACCATATCCGCCGCCGGGGTGCCCGGGCGCGACGAGTAGATGAAGCTGAAGCTGGCGTCGAAGTTGATCTCGGCGATCAGATTCATGGTCTGCTCGAAATCGGCCTGGGTCTCGCCCGGGAAGCCGATGATGAAGTCAGAGCTGAGTTGAATATTCGGCCGCGCCTTGCGCAGCTTGCGAATGATCGCCTTGTACTCCAGCGCGGTATGTGCGCGCTTCATCATGGTCAAAATGCGGTCCGAGCCGCTCTGCACCGGCAGATGCAGGAAGCTGACCAGCTCCGGCGTATCTTCATATACCGCGATGATGTCGTCGGTGAATTCGATCGGGTGGCTGGTGGTGAAGCGGATGCGATCGATGCCGTCGATGGCCGCCACCAGGCGCAGCAGTTCGGCGAACGAACAGATGCCGCCGTCGTAGGTGGCGCCGCGGTAGGCGTTGACGTTCTGGCCAAGCAGGTTCACTTCACGCACGCCCTGCGCCGCCAGCTGGGCGATTTCGAACAACACGTCGTCGCTCGGGCGGCTGACTTCCTCGCCGCGGGTGTAAGGCACCACGCAGAAGGTGCAGTACTTGTTGCAGCCTTCCATGATGGAAACGAAGGCGGTCGGGCCTTCGGCGCGCGGCTCGGGCAGGCGGTCGAATTTCTCGATTTCCGGGAAGCTGATGTCGACCACCGGGCTGCGGGTGCCCTGCACGTGGTTGATCATTTCCGGCAGGCGGTGCAGGGTCTGCGGGCCGAACACCACGTCGACGCAGGGCGCGCGGCTGCGGATCAGTTCGCCTTCCTGCGAAGCCACGCAGCCGCCCACGCCGATGATCAGCGCCGGGTTTTTCTCTTTCAGCAGTCTCCAGCGTCCCAGCATGGCGAAAACTTTTTCCTGCGCCTTTTCACGAATGGAGCAGGTGTTCAGCAGCAGCACGTCCGCGTCTTCGGCGTTTTCGGTCCACTCGAAGCCGTGCGTGCTGTTCAACAGGTCGGCCATTTTTGATGAATCGTATTCATTCATCTGGCAGCCCCAGGTTTTGATATGTAGTTTTTTCGTCATTGACTTGCCATTACTCAGTGCGGAGCGAAAGTTGCGTTACGCGACATGCAGGACGCGTATTGTAATCATTTGGCGCCGCGGTGACCAGCGCGGGGAAAACGGCATGCGACCTGAAGCCGAATCAAAAATCCGGTACACTGCTGGGAAACGCCATGCCGGGTGGGATGGCGATAATTCACAAAGAAAACATAGCCAATATGAAGACATCTCTAGAACGGTATGACGCAGTGGTGGTGGGCGGCGGCATGGTCGGCGCGGCGGCCGCGCTGGGGCTGGCGCAGGCGGGTTGGACGGTGGCGCTGCTGGAACATCAGGCGCCGCAGGCATTCGACGCGCAAAGCCCGCCGGATCTGCGCATCTCCGCCATCGGCTGCACCTCGGTGGGGCTGCTGAAGCAGTTGGGCGCCTGGCCGGCGGTGCAGGCGATGCGCATGGCGCCGTACCGCCGGTTGGAAACCTGGGAATGGGAATCGTCGCGCGTGGCGTTCGATGCGGCGTCCCTCGGCCTGCCGGAGCTGGGATTCATGGTCGAAAACCGCGTGCTGCAGCTGGCACTGTGGCAACGGCTGCAGCAGTGCCCCAACCTGACGCTCCGCTGCCCGGCCCGGCTGCAGTCGCTGCAGCGGGTTGACGAACATTGGCAGCTGACGCTCGACGGCGCAGAGACGCTTGAAGCGCGTCTGGTGGTCGGCGCCGACGGCGCGCAGTCGCAGGTGCGCAAGCTGGCCGCCATCGGCACCAACGGCTGGCAATACCGCCAGTCATGCATGCTGATAACCGTGGATACCGGCGCGCCGCAGCAGGACGTCACCTGGCAGCGTTTTTTCCCGTCGGGGCCGCGCGCCTTTCTGCCGCTGTACGATCAATGGGCTTCGCTGGTGTGGTACGACAGCCCGCAGCGCATCCGCCAACTGCAGGCGATGCCGCCGGCGCAGCTGGAGCGTGAAATCGCCGCGGCTTTCCCGGCGCGGCTGGGGCCGGTCAAGGTGCACGCCGCCGGTTCTTTCCCGCTGGCGCGCCGCCATGCGCAGCGCTACGTGTTGCCGGGGCTGGCGTTAGTGGGGGATGCGGCGCATACCATCAACCCGTTGGCCGGGCAGGGCGTCAACCTGGGCTATCGCGACGTGGACGCCTTGCTGAACGTGTTGAGCGAAGCGCGGGAGCAGGGCGAAGACGGCAGCAGCGAGTCCGTACTGCTGCGCTATCAGCGCCGCCGCCGCACCGACAATCTGCTGATGCAGAGCGGCATGGATCTGTTCTACACCGCGTTCAGCAATAATCTGGCGCCGTTGAGCGTGGCGCGCAACTTCGCGCTGATGGCGGCGCAGCGGGCCGGCAAGCTGAAGGAGCATGCGTTGAAATACGCGCTGGGCTTATAACGGAAACGGGTTCAGCCAGCTGGACCCGTTCGCCTCGCCGAATGACAGACAGCAAAAAGCCCGCCGAAGCGGGCTTTTCTAAATGTGGCTGGGGTGCCAGGATTCGAACCTGGGTATGCTGGTATCAGAAACCAGAGCCTTACCGCTTGGCGACACCCCAATAGTTGGTGGCTACGACGGGATTTGAACCTGTGACCCCATCATTATGAGTGATGTGCTCTAACCAGCTGAGCTACGTAGCCGATGTTACTATCTACTTATTTGATCTGCAAGCAGTTTGTTATGGCTGGGGTACCTGGATTCGAACCAGGGAATGCCGGTATCAAAAACCGGTGCCTTACCGCTTGGCGATACCCCACCTGCTGACAAATCTTATGCTGAACACCCCTTCCCGAAGGAATATGGCTGGGGTACCTGGATTCGAACCAGGGAATGCCGGTATCAAAAACCGGTGCCTTACCGCTTGGCGATACCCCATCAACATAGGCATCGACGATGAAGAGAAATGGTGCGGGAGGCGAGACTTGAACTCGCACACCTTGCGGCGCCAGAACCTAAATCTGGTGCGTCTACCAATTTCGCCACTCCCGCAAAAATATGGTGGCTACGACGGGATTCGAACCTGTGACCCCATCATTATGAGTGATGTGCTCTAACCAGCTGAGCTACGTAGCCATCTTTTTTTGCTTTGCCTTCATCGGCGTTGCGGGGCGCATTATGCGTATATGACCGATTTGCGTCAACAAGTTTTTTCCCGAAAAAGCGGGCAGAAGTGCCGTTTGTCTGGGTTGTGAACATTATGGCGATAAAAGCATCAATTCAGGCAATTGTCGGTAGAAAACATCAACAAAAAGGCGGGCCGAAAGGCCCGCCCGGGTGATAAACCGCAGCGCGATTATTGGTAGGCGGACTGGTGCACGCCAACTGCACGACCAGAAGGATCGTCCATCTTCTTGAACGATTCGTCCCACTCGATGGCCTTGGCCGAAGAACAGGCCACCGACGGGCCGCCAGGCACGCATTCGGCCGCGCTCGGCAGCGGGAACAGCTCTTCGAAAATTTCGCGGTACAGATAGCCTTCTTTCGAGGTCGGCGTGTTGTACGGGAAGCGGAAACGTGCGGTTTCGAGCTGTTGATCGCTGATCTGCTGCGCAGCGACCTCTTTCAGCGTGTCAATCCAGCTGTAACCCACGCCGTCGGAGAACTGCTCTTTCTGGCGCCAGGCCACGCTGGCCGGCAGATAGGACTCAAAACATTCGCGAAGGATATGCTTTTCCATTTTGCCATTGCCGCACATCTTGTCTTTCGGGTTGATGCGCATCGCCACGTCGAGGAATTTCTTGTCCAGGAACGGCACGCGGGCTTCCACCCCCCAGGCGGACATCGCCTTGTTGGCGCGGGCGCAGTCGAACATGTGCAGCGCCAGCAGTTTGCGCACCGTCTCGTCGTGGAATTCGCGCGCGTCCGGCGCCTTGTGGAAGTACAGGTAGCCGCCGAACACTTCGTCCGCCCCTTCGCCGGACAGCACCATCTTGATGCCCATCGCTTTGATCTTGCGCGACATCAGGTACATCGGCGTGGAGGCGCGGATGGTGGTGACGTCGTAGGTTTCGATGTGATAAATCACGTCGCGGATGGCGTCCAGGCCTTCCTGCACGGTGAAGTGGATCTCGTGGTGCACGGTGCCCAGATGGTTAGCCACTTCCTGCGCGGCGCGCAGATCCGGCGATCCTTCCAGACCGACGGCGAAGGAGTGCAGCTGCGGCCACCAGGCTTCGCTGCGTTCCTGATCTTCCACCCGGCGCGCGGCGTATTTCTTGGTGATCGCCGAGATCACCGAAGAATCCAGCCCGCCGGACAGCAACACGCCGTAAGGCACGTCGGACATCAGGTGGCTTTTCACCGAGTCTTCCAGCGCGGTGCGCAGGGCGTTGGCGTCGGTCAGGTTGTCTTTGACGTTGTCGTAGTCGAACCAGTCGCGCTGGTAATATTCGCGGATCTCGCCGTCCTGGCTCCACAGGTAGCTGCCGGCCGGGAATTCCTTGATGGTGCGGCACACCGGCACCAGCGCTTTCATTTCAGAGGCGACATACAGGTTGCCGTGTTCGTCGTGGCCCATGTACAGCGGGATGATGCCCAGGTGATCGCGGCCGATCAGGTAGGCGTCTTTCTCGGTATCGTACAGGGCGAAGGCGAACATGCCCTGCAGGTCGTCGAGGAAGTCCGGGCCTTTTTCCTGATACAGCGCCAGGATCACTTCACAGTCTGAACCGGTCTGGAACTCATAACGCTCGCTCAGCCGTTGGCGCAGCGCCTGGTGGTTATAGATTTCGCCGTTGACCGCCAGAACGTGGGTGTGCGCGGCGTTGTACAGCGGTTGGGCGCCATTGTTGACGTCGACGATCGACAGGCGCTCGTGCGCCAGAATGGCTTTATCGCTGGCGTAAACGCCGGACCAGTCCGGGCCGCGATGGCGCATCAGACGCGACAGCTCCAGCGCTTTTTTACGCAGTTCAACGGGATCGGACTTCAGATCGAGCACACCGAAAATAGAACACATACCACTCTCCTAACGACTTTTTTGACTGTGATGTTGTTTTTGCTGTTATGGGCAGCATTGCCGGTTTATCAATGACGAGCCGGCGTTGCCGCGCTGTGTTTATGAAAATGCGTCAAAAGCCGCGGGGGATGCAAGCGTTTTAACGTGGCGCTGAAAAATAGTTGTCAGGGGGGATGCGTTTTTTAGCGGATTTTCAGTTAATGGCGTTAAAAATTATCGATTGTTCAATTTTTTCCGTAATGGATGAGTCGCCGGCCAATTTTACCGGCAACTCATTGCCGACTATCAGACGGTCGGTTGCCACAGGGTGAAGGCGACGTCCGGCGTCCAGCCGGCGTTAGACGTATGCGCCTGCAGGCAGGCATACTTTTTGCCGTTATAGCTCACCCGGTCGCCGGCTTTATAGCCGTGGTTATTCTGCCACTCGGCCACGCCCGGATCGGGCGGCGTGCCGCCGTCGGCGGTTTTCACCGCCAGCGCGCCGCTCGGCAGCGAGGTATTGCCCTCGCCGTCGGTGGCGGTGACAAAATAGCTGTACTGGGTAGCCGGCGTCAGGCCGCTGTCCTGCAGCGACAGGCCGGCGGTTTGGCCAATGGCGGCGCCGTTGCGATAAACGCTGTAGTGGCTTATCGGTTTGGCGCCGGCGGCGGCGCGCCAGTTCAGCGTCAGCGAGCTCGAGGTGAGGGCGCTGGCGCTCAACGCCGTGGGCGCCTCAGGCTTTCCCGGCAGCGGCGGGGTGACTCCGCCCTGGATCAGTGCGGCGTAACGGGTTTTGAATTCCCAGCCGTAGGCCACGCCGGCCTTGCTTTTGCCGTTGTCCCAGTTCACCGACCAGGTCATCAATCCCTTGATCGACAGATTTTTGGCGTCGAGCCGCGCAAAGGCGTTGTAGACCGCCTGTTTGTCGACCACATAGCCGGTGGCTGCGGCGTCGTTGTTGCTCGGCAGGCCGATGACGAATTTCGCCGCCGGGATTTTGGTGTAGCCGCGGGTGCCGGTCACCAGACTTTCCGTCAGGTAGTACAGGAAGTCTTCCTTCATGGCGTCGTTGTTTTGGGTGATCCAGGCGTTGAGCTCATCCACCCAGATGCCGTCGCCGCCCTGGTTATAATATTGCGGCGCGATAAAGTCATAATATCCCTCAAGCGCGTTAATATAATCGAGATAGCTGCCGTTGGTGCGCAAATAAGGGAATTCCGGCGCCATGCTGACAATAAAGTTTTTGCCTTGTGCGGCGTAGTGCGCTTTTACCTTTTTCAACGCGGCCGGCAATACGGTTTTATTGTTTGCCGAGCCAATGGCCGCCTGTTCCAAATCGATATCCAGCCCGTCGAAGCCGTAAGTTTCCACCAGGCGGATAATTTCATTGGCCAGCGGCTCTTCGTCGCCGGTTTTCAGTTCGATATGCGCATCGGCGCCGCCCAGAGAAATCAGCACCGCGCGCCCCTGGCCGTTCAGCACCCCTACCTGGCGGCGGAATTCGGCGTCGGACAGGTTGTACGGCTTGAAGGTCGGGATGCCCTGGCCCTTCATAAAGGCGACCGCCACCACGTTGTACTCGGGCGGGATGTCGGTCAGGTTCATATTGGCGAACTGGCCTTGCTGATAACCGTCGCTGGCGCCGGCGGCCCAGTTATGCCAGAAACCCATCATGATTTTTTTGTTGGCCATGTCCGGCATGGCGGCTGCGTCGTCTGCGGCTTGCGCATTGATAATATTATGGGTGCTCATAGTGGCCTCGTTATTTTTGGGGTAAGAGTATTTCCACACGCCGCCGATACGGTTATTGGCGGGGCGTAAATACATAGTGCGGTTTTTTAACGAGGGGAGAATGAAACCTTTGGCGGCCAATAATAAATTAAATTCAAACGGAAGGGCGAATGGGCAGGGCGGCCGGCGCCGCCGCCGCCATTAAAAGATATTGATATCGGCGACCGAAGGGAAAATATAGCTCGGGCGGAACGGCATGGTTTCGACGTCGTTCAGCGTGGAGACGCCGGACAGCACCAGCACGGTTTCCAGACCGGCCTGGAAGCCCGCCAGGATATCGGTACGCAGGTTGTCGCCGACGATCACCGTTTCTTCCGAATGCGCCTGCATTTTGTTCAGCGCGGCGCGGATGATCCACGGGCTGGGCTTGCCGACGTAAAACGGCTTGCGGCCGGTGATCTTTTCGATCGGGGCGCACAGCGCGCCGCAGGCCGGCGTAAAGCCGTGGCCATGGCTGTCGGGATTGGTGGCGATAAAGCGCGCGCCGTTGTTCACGAAGTAGGCGGCCTTGTGCATCATGTCCCAGTTGTAGGAACGGGTTTCGCCGACGATCACGAAGTCCGGGTTGATGTCGGTGATGGTGAAACCGGCCTTGTACAGTTCGTGGATCAGCGCGCCTTCGCCCACCACATAGGCTTTCTTGCCTTCCTGACGGCGCAGGAAATCGGCGGTGGCCATCGCCGAGGTGTAAAACGCGCTTTCCGGCACCTCAAGGCCGGCGGCGGCGAAGCGGTTCGCCAGATCCTGCGCGGTCTGCGACGGATAGTTGGTCAGCACCACCAGCGGCATGCCCTGTTCCTGAATGCGCGCCAGGAACAGATCGGCGCCGGGAACCGGCGTGTTGTCATGCAGCAGCACGCCGTCGATATCACATATAACGTTCTTGATTGTCATTGTTGCTGTTTCTCATGATTGCGGCAGGCAAAAAGCGACGATAGCACACCTGCCAGAAGCGGCGGATCAGCTTTCCAGCAATCGCTGCAATAGCACGCCGTTGAGCATCGCCCGCTTGGCCAGGGCGAAAGCGCCGATCGCCGAGCGATGATTGAGTTCGGAGGTGACCACCGGCAGATTTTTGCGGAAGTCCTTCAGCACCTGGGTGTTGATGCAGCTTTGGATCGCCGGCAGCAGCACTTTTTCCGCCTCGGTGATTTCACCGGCGATCACCACCTTCTGCGGGTTGAACAGGTTGATGGCGATGGCCACCGCCTTGCCCAGGTAGCGGCCGACGTGTTCGATCACTTCGCCGGCCAGCAGGTCGCCGCGGTTGGCGGCCTTGCAGATGGCGGCGATGCTGCAGTCGTCCAGCGTCAGCTTGCTCGGGTAGCCCTGCGTCAGCAGCTGACGCACCCGGTGCTCGATCGCCGCATTGGCGGCCACGGTTTCCAGGCAGCCGAAGTTGCCGCAGTGGCAGCGCTCGCCCAGCGGATCGATCTGGATATGGCCAATCTCGCCGACGTTGCCGTTGTTGCCGAGGAAGATCTGGCCGTTGACGATGATGCCGGCGCCGGTGCCGCGGTGCAGGCGCACCAGAATAGAGTCTTCGCAATCGCGGGTGGCGCCAAAATAGTGTTCCGCCAGCGCCAGGCTGCGGATATCGTGGCCAACGAAGCTGGTGACGTTAAAGCGCTGCTGCAGGTTGTCCACCAGCGCCCAGTTGTTGACGCTGATGTGCGGCATGTAGCGCACCACGCCCAGCGCAGGATCCACCAGGCCGGGCAGGATCACCGCAATGGCGATCAGCTCGCGCAGCTTGCGCTGGTTGCTCTCGATAAACTGCGCGATGGCGGCGAACAGCGCGTTTTCCAGCGTTTCCTGGGTGCGCTCCGGCAGCGGGTAGTGTTCCTCGCCCAGCGATTTGCCGCTCATGTCGTACAGGGTAATGGTGGCGTCGTGGCGCCCGAGGCGTACGGCGACGGTATGGAAATGACGGGTTTCGGAAACGATGGAGATGGCGCGGCGGCCGCCGGTGGAGGCTTGCTGATCGACTTCCTTGATCAGCCCGCGCTCCAACAGCTGGCGAGTAATTTTAGTGACGCTGGCGGGCGCTAGCTGACTGAGTTCGGCAATCTGAATGCGCGAGATCGGACCCTGCTGGTCGATCAGGCGATAAACTGCCGCGCCGTTGAGTTGTTTGACTAAGTCAACATTCCCTATCTGTGCTTGTCCGCCGGTGCTCATCAATAATTTTACTCGCTGTTCATTGAATTAAACCTCGTTACCGTTAACGAGCGTTTTGGTGATGTTAAAATCACCGGTAAAGGCGGTCAGGTTAGCCACTTTGCCGGCTTCAATGGTGCCCAGCAGGCGGTCAACGCCGATCGCGCGCGCCGGATACAGCGTCGCCATGCGCAGCGCTTCGTCGAGCGCGATGCCGATGTGTTCCACGCTGTTCCGCACCGCTTCGATCATGGTCAGCGCAGAGCCGCTCAGGGTGCCGTTTTCATCCACGCACAGCCCGTCACGATAGTATATTGTTTTACCGGCGAAAATAAATTGGTCAATATCGGCTCCCGCCGGAGCGGTCGCGTCGGTGACCAGCACCAACTTATCACCTTTCAGGCGTTTGGCGTTACGGATACTCGCCCAGGCCACGTGATGGCCGTCGGCGATGATGCCGGTATAGACCTCCGGCGTGTCGAAGATCGCGCCCATCAGCCCCGGTTCGCGGCCGGTGATGTACGGCATGGCGTTGTACAGGTGGGTGGCGAAGCTGATGCCGGCGGCGAAGCCGGTGCGGGCCTGATCGTAGGTGGCGTTCGAGTGGCCGGCGGAGACGATGATGCCGGCCTCGGTCAGCTGCTTGATAAAGTGCGGCTCCACCATTTCCGGCGCCAGCGTCACTTTGGTTATCACGTCGGCGTTGGCGCACAGGTAGTCGATCATTTCCCGGGTCGGCTTGCGGATAAACGCCGGGTTGTGGGTGCCTTTTTTCACCGGGCTGAGGTATGGCCCTTCCAGGTGCAAACCGAGCGCCTGGTTACGGTGCTTTTTCAGATAAGCGCGCATCACTTCGATGCTGTGCTTCATAAATTCGTCGCTGCTGGTGATCAGCGTCGGCAGATAGCTGGTGCAGCCGGACTTTTCGTTGGCGCGCTGCATGATCTCCAGCGTGTCTTCCGAAATGGCCTCCAGCGAATCGTTGAACTGTACGCCGCCGCAGCCGTTCAGCTGCACGTCGATCAGTCCGGGGGCCAGGATAGCGCCACCCAGATCGCGCGTTTCGATGCCGGCGGGCAATTCGGCCACCGGGCAGACTCTTTCAATCAGCCCATCAGCGATAATCACTGCATGGTCATCAAGTACGTCGTGGCCGGTAAAAATCCGGCCTTGGGTTAAAGCGAACATCGTAGCCCCCTGCAAAGATTAAAGACTCTTAACGCTTTCCGCTTCTAACTCGCGGAAGTATTTAACGGTTTTGACTTTCAGTTCCATGGTGGCCGGTTCGTCGCATACCACCACCGCCTTGGCGTGCAGCTGCAGGCAGCTGATGGTCCACATGTGGTTGATATTGCCTTCCACTGCGGCTTCCAGCGCCTGGGCCTTGGCGTGGCCGGTCACCAGAATCATCACTTCTTCCGCATCCAGCAGCGTGCCCACGCCGACGGTCAACGCATATTTCGGCACCAGGCTGACGTCGCCGCCGAAGAAGCGCGAGTTGGCGATGCGGGTGTCCTCGGTCAGCGTTTTGATGCGGGTGCGCGAAGCCAGTGAAGACGCCGGCTCGTTGAACGCGATGTGGCCGTCGATGCCGACGCCGCCCATAAACAGGTTAATTTTACCGTAAGACTTGATCTTCTCTTCATACTGGCGGCATTCGGCGTCGACGTCGGCGGCGTTGCCGTTCAGCAGGTTGATATTTTCACGTGGGATATCAACGTGATCAAAGAAATTACGGTACATGAAGGTATGATAGCTTTCCGGGTGTTCCTGCGGCAGGCCAACGTATTCATCCATGTTGAAAGTCACAACATGCTTAAAGCTTACTTCACCTGCTTTGTGCATCGCAATCAGATGTTTGTACGCTTCCAGCGGCGTGCCGCCGGTTGGCAGGCCGAGGACAAACGGACGCTCTGCGGTTGGCTTGAATGCGTTGATGCGTTGAACGATATGGCGGGCGGCCCATTTGCCGACTTGTGCGCTATCTTTCAGTGGGATAAGTCTCATCTAACACCTCTTTGGGTAAGTAAACTAAAGCTATACTGTACGGGCCTGATGGAGAGTCCTAAGCGTAAACCAGCTTTATGATTCTCGCGTGAATCGTCCGTTCAGTTGATTTTTTGAATGATAAAATAAGTTTTGTGTGATGGCTAGCAATCTGGCAGTTTAAGACTACTTTTTGGTGATATAAATCACAAAAAAGGAGGTTTTAATTTGCGATACAAAATAATTTTTTTACACTCCGCATGAGTGATACGTGCCATGCGTTTTTTCTAAAAGGTAGTGAGAGCGTCAAATAAACTACTAATAGGGTCCGTCCGCGGACGACATAGGGGGAAAAGGTGAACATTCTTAGTTATTTGCAAAAAGTGGGGCGGGCCCTGATGGTGCCGGTCGCCACGCTGCCCGCCGCCGCCATCTTGATGGGGATCGGGTACTGGATCGACCCTGTCGGTTGGGGCGGCGACAACGCGCTCGCCGCTTTCTTCATTAAGTCCGGCTCCGCCATCATCGACAATATGTCGGTGCTGTTCGCCATCGGCGTGGCCTACGGCATGTCGAAAGACAAGGACGGCGCCGCCGCGCTGACCGGCTTCGTCGGTTTCCTGGTGTTGACCACCCTTTGTTCGCCGGCCGCCGTGTCGATGATTCAAAAAATCCCTCTCGATCAGGTCCCGGCCGCGTTCGGCAAAATCCAAAACCAGTTCGTCGGTATTCTGGTGGGCATCATCTCCGCCGAGATCTACAACCGCTTCAGCAGCGTTGAGCTGCCGAAGGCGCTGTCGTTCTTCAGCGGACGCCGCCTGGTGCCGATCCTGATCTCCTTCCTGATGATCCTGGTGGCCTTTATCCTGATGTACATCTGGCCGGTCATCTTCAACGGTCTGGTGAGCTTCGGCGAATACATTCAGAAAATGGGCTCCGTCGGCGCGGGCATTTACGCCTTCTTCAACCGTCTGCTGATCCCGGTCGGTCTGCACCATGCGCTGAACTCGGTGTTCTGGTTCGACGTGGCCGGCATTAACGATATCCCTAACTTCCTCGGCGGCCAGCAGTCTATCGAAGCCGGCAAGGCGGTGGTGGGCATCACCGGCCGTTATCAGGCGGGCTTCTTCCCGATCATGATGTTCGGCCTGCCGGGTGCGGCGCTGGCCATCTATCACTGCGCGCGTCCGGAAAACAAAGCCAAAGTGGCGGGCATCATGTTGGCCGCCGCCTTCGCCGCCTTCTTCACCGGCATCACCGAACCGCTGGAATTCTCTTTCATGTTCGTGGCGCCGGTGCTGTACGTGATCCACGCCGTGCTGACCGGGATTTCGGTCTTCATCGCCGCCAGCATGCACTGGATCGCCGGTTTCGGCTTCAGCGCCGGCCTGGTGGATATGGTGCTGTCGTCGCGCAACCCGCTGGCGACCCACTGGTACATGCTGATCCCGCAGGGCCTGGCGTTCTTCGTTATCTACTATCTGGTGTTCCGCTTTACCATCAACAAGTTCAACCTGATGACCCCGGGCCGTGAACTGGCGGTAGCCGGCGACGAAACCGACGGTTACGACGTCAACGTCGATACCCAGACCGGTAAAGACGAAAACGAAACCACCACCCTGGCGCGTCGCTACGTGGGCGCCATCGGCGGTTCCGACAACCTGACCGGCATCGACGCCTGCATCACCCGTCTGCGCCTGAACGTGAAAGACTCCGCGTTGGTGAATGACGCGCTGGCGAAACGCCTGGGCGCATCCGGCGTGATCCGCCTGAACAAACAGAGCGTACAGGTGATTGTCGGCACCCGCGCCGAACTGATCGCCAGCGCCATGCGCAACGTGGTCGCCGCCGGCCCGGTCGCGGCCGCCGCCGCTCCAGCCGCCGCCGCTCCAGCCGCTGCGCCGGCCGCAGAAGCCAGGCCGCAGGCGGTGCCTAATGCGCCTAAAGCGGCCTTCGAAACGCTGGTGGCGCCGGTGACCGGTGAAGTGGTGGCGCTCGATCAGGTGCCTGACGAAGCCTTCGCCAGCAAAGCGGTCGGCGACGGTCTGGCGATCCGCCCGACCGACAAGACCGTGGTGGCGCCGGCCGACGGCACCGTGGTGAAAATCTTCAACACCAACCACGCGTTCTGTCTGGAAACCGACAAGGGCGCCGAGATCGTGGTGCACATGGGCATCGATACCGTGGCGTTGAACGGCCAGGGCTTCAAACGTCTGGTGGAAGAGGGCGCGGAGGTGAAAGCCGGCCAGCCGATCCTGGAGTTGGATCTGGAGTACCTGAACGCCAACGCGCGTTCGATGATCAGCCCGGTGGTGGTCAGCAATTCCGACGACTATGCCGGCCTGGCGGCGCTGGCGAGCGGCTCCGTAGTCGCCGGCCAGACCACGCTGTTCGAGATCCAGAAGTAACGGGTTTTACCTGAGCAGTGCCCGGGGTGTTCACGCGTCATGACGGCGTTCACCCTTATTTTGGCGGGAAGAGAGCAATCTCTTCCCGCTTTTTTTATCTGTGCGCGCCCCATTAGGGGGCGTTGCGCGATGGCGGTGCAGCACGGCGCATTTTTCGTGAAACAAACGGTTGTTTCCGGGCGTGGCTTGTTGGATCATAGGCGGTTATGTGTAGCGCTTTGCATTGAGGAATAGTGAAATGAGTGAGGCTGAAGCCCGCCCAACCAATTTTATCCGTCAGATCGTCGATGAAGATCTGGCGTCAGGGAAACATACGTCGGTCCATACCCGTTTCCCGCCGGAGCCTAACGGCTACCTGCATATCGGCCACGCCAAATCCATTTGCCTGAACTTTGGCATCGCCAAAGACTATCAGGGTCAGTGCAACCTGCGTTTCGATGACACCAACCCGGTGAAAGAAGACATCGAGTTCGTGGATTCGATCAAGCACGACGTGGAGTGGCTGGGCTTCGAGTGGAGCGGCAACGTCCGTTACTCTTCCGATTATTTCGACCAGCTGCACCAGTATGCGGTGGAGCTGATCGCCAAGGGGCTGGCCTACGTCGACGAACTGTCGCCTGAGCAGATCCGCGAATACCGCGGCAGCCTGACCTCGCCGGGCAAAGACAGCCCGTACCGCGGCCGCAGCGTGGAAGAAAACCTGGCGCTGTTCGAGAAAATGCGCAACGGCGAATTCGCCGAGGGCACCGCCTGCCTGCGCGCCAAGATCGACATGGCTTCGCCGTTTATCGTGATGCGCGATCCGGTGCTGTACCGCATCAAGTTCGCCGAACACCACCAGACCGGCAACAAATGGTGCATCTACCCGATGTACGATTTCACCCACTGCATTTCCGATGCGCTGGAAGGGATCACCCATTCGCTGTGTACCCTGGAGTTCCAGGACAACCGCCGTCTGTATGACTGGGTGCTGGATAACATCACCATTCCTTGCCACCCGCGTCAGTACGAGTTCTCGCGCCTCAATCTTGAATACGCCATCATGTCGAAGCGCAAGCTGAACCTGCTGGTGACCGAGAAGATTGTCGAAGGCTGGGATGATCCGCGCATGCCGACCGTATCCGGCCTGCGTCGCCGCGGCTACACCGCCGCTTCGATCCGCGAGTTCTGCCAGCGTATCGGCGTGACCAAGCAGGACAACAACGTCGAAATGGTGGCGCTGGAATCCTGCATCCGCGACGATCTGAACGAGAACGCCCCGCGCGCCATGGCGGTGCTGGATCCGGTGAAAATCGTCATCGAGAACATGCGCGAAGGCGTGGAGCTGGTCACCATGCCAAACCACCCGAACAAGCCGGAGATGGGCAGCCGCGAAGTGCCGTTCAGCCGCGAGATTTATATCGACCGCGCCGACTTCCGCGAAGAAGCCAACAAGCAGTACAAGCGTCTGGTGCTGGGCAAGGAAGTGCGCCTGCGCAATGCCTACGTGATCAAGGCCGAGCGGGTCGAAAAGGACGCCGAAGGCGAAATCACCACCATCTTCTGCAGCTACGACGCCGAGACGCTGAGCAAGGATCCGGCCGACGGGCGCAAGGTGAAGGGCGTGATCCACTGGGTTTCCGCCGCGCACGCGCTGCCGGCCGAGATCCGCCTGTACGATCGCCTGTTCAGCGTGCCGAACCCGGCGGCGGCGGAAGACTTCCTCGCCACCATCAACCCGGAATCGCTGATTATCAAGCACGGCTTCGTCGAGCCGAGCCTGGCGACGGCGCAGCCGGAGAAAGCCTATCAGTTCGAGCGCGAAGGCTATTTCTGCGCCGACAGCCGTTACTCTTCGGCCGAGCATCTGGTGTTCAACCGCACCGTCGGCCTGCGCGACACCTGGGCTAAAATTGGGGCCTGAGCCTTAACGTCGTCCCGGTAATGCATGGAAGCGCAGCTTAGGCTGCGCTTTTTTTATTTCATCAGCCGGTATTGTTTTTCGCGCTTTATTTTCCTTTCTGCCGCTTCATTCCCCTCGTCATTTTAATCATCAATTGCTTGATACATGGCGTGATTTGCATAATCCTTTTTTATATATTCGCGATGCGAATTAATGTCATTTGGAGAGCGCTCTCATATTTTTTCTTCTGGCTGACAATATTTAACGGGCTGAAACCATTAATCGTCTTTGGTTGACCTGATATTGATTTTTATTCTGATTTTATTGAATTTTTTATTCAGCACTCTGTTTGCACAATGTCGTAACAAAATCTCATCGATATGTGCTCCTTGTCATAGTTTGACAAATCTCTGTCATTTTTCATTTGATAATTCGCGACGCGAAAAATAGTCTGTCTGTAGCAATAAGTGCTGTGGGGATTCAACCCTGCGGCGATATTTTTTACCCGGTTGGGTTTTTTATTAGCGGTCGCGCAGGGCAGTGGTAAACACAGGCGGCTGCAACTTTTAAAGTTAAGTCAAAGAGGAATTTCATATGGGTACGCACGGTGCTCAGCGTAAAACGCTGGCGCTCGCTGTCGCGGGCGCGCTGTTGGGAACAGGGTTTGCCATGGCCCCTGAGGCGAAAGCCGCAGGGTTTATCGATGATTCCACGCTGACCGGCGGCATTTATTACTGGCAACGTGAGCGTGACCGCAAAGATCTCGACCCGACCAGCGACGATTACAATAAATACACCACCAACCTGTCGCACTCCACCGCCAACCTGAGCCTGGACTTCGCCTCGGGCTACGCCTGGGACATGTTCGGTCTGGACGTCGGGGCCTTTACCGCTATCGAGCTGGCCGAGTCCAGCGCCAGCGGCCACCCGAATGAAATCGCCTTTTCCTCGAAAAACCGGACCTACGACGAAGACTATTCCGGCGATAAAGGCGGCATCAGCCTGTATAAAGCCGCCGGTAAATTCAAATACGGCCCGATCTGGGCGCGCGCCGGTTACATCCAACCCAGCGGCCAGACGCTGATCGCCCCGCACTGGAGCTTTATGCCGGGCACCTATCGCGGCGCGGAGGCGGGCGCCAACTTTGACTACGGCGACGCCGGCGCTCTGAGCTTCTCCTACATGTGGGCGGACAAATACAAGGCGCCGTGGCATATCGAGATGGATGACTTCCGCCAAAACGATAAAACAACCGGCGTCTCCTATCTGCACTCTTTGGGCGCCAAGTACGACTTCAAAAACGATCTGGTGTTGGAAGCCGCCTTTGGTCAGGCGGAAGGCTATGTGAATCAGTATTTCACCAAGGCATCCTACAAATTCGACCTGCTGGGCAATCCGCTGACCACCAGCTACCAGTTCTACGGTGCGGAAGACCGCATCGGCGACAAGAACGATCCGAACAGCATCTACGACGGCCTGGCCTGGCTGCAGGCACTGACCTTCGGCTATACCACCGGTCAGTTCAACTGGCGTCTGGAAGGCACCATGGTCAAGGCGGAAGGCAATCAGGGCTTCTTCCTGCAGCGCATGACGCCGACCTACGCCTCTTCCAACGGCCGCCTCGACGTGTGGTGGGATAACCGCTCCGACTTCAACGCCAACGGCGAGAAGGCGGTCTACGCCGGCGTGATGTACGACCTGAGCAACTGGAACCTGCCGGGCATGGCGGTCGGCGGCTCCTACGTCTACGCCTGGGACGCCAAGCCGAGCACCAACCCGATTTACGATCAGAGCCAGCGCCTGAAAGAGAGCGCCTGGAGCCTGGACGCGCTGTACACCATCCAGGAAGGGCGCGCCAAAGGCACGCTGCTCAAGCTGCACTACACCCAATACGATAACCACACCAATATCCCGAGCTGGGGCGGCGGTTACGGCAACATCTTCCAGGACGAGAAAGACGTCAAATTTATGGTCATCGCGCCATTCACCATTTTCTGATGCGTTCCCCGGCGATTGCGCCGGGGCAACTGAACGGGAATATAACGATGAAAAAAATCATGCTGATATTGGCCGCCGCCGCTGCGCTGAGCGCCTGCGCGCAACCGGCCGCGCCGCCGGAAGACGCCAAACTGAAACAGGCCTACAGCGCCTGCATCAATACCGCAGAGGGATCGCCGGAAAAACTGCAGTCGTGCCGGGCGGTGCTGAACGTGCTGAAGCAAGAGAAACGGCACCGGCAGTTCGCCGAGAAAGAAACGGTGCGGGTGATGGATTATCAGAACTGCCTTCAGGCGGTGCACAGCGGCAACGGTCAGGCGTATGACGCCAGGTGCGGCAAGATTTGGCAAGAGATCCGCGACAACAACAATTAAGGATGAAGCAGATGAACCGATTCAAACTGAGTGCGCTTGCCGCGCTGACGGCAACCCTTGGGCTGTTTGGCGGCGCGGGGAATGCGCTGGCCAATCAGCAGCTGGTGGATCAACTGAGCCAGCTGAAGCTGAATGTGAAAATGGTCGACAACCGCGCCGCCGACGGCGGCCTGGACTGCGCCGCGTTGGGCGCCGACTGGGCGGCGTGCAATCGGGTATTGATCACCCTGAGCAACGACGGCCAGGCGATCACCGGCGGCGACTGGGCGATTTATTTCCACAGCGCGCGCCAAACCCTGCAGGTGGATAACGAACAATTCAGGATAACGCACCTGACCGGCGATCTGTACAAACTGGAGCCGACCGCGACGTTCAGCGGTTTCCCGGCAGGGCAGGCGGTGACCATCCCGATCGTCGCCGAATACTGGCAACTGTTTAAAACCGATTTCGTACCGCGCTGGTACGCCGCGTCCGGCGACGCCAAACCGAAAATTCTGCGCAATACCGATACCGAAGATCTGAGCCGCTTCGTGGCGCCCTTTACCGGCGACCAGTGGAAGCGCACCAAGGACGACAACAACGTTCTGATGACGCCGGCTTCGCGCTTTATCAACAACGCCGCGCTGAAAACCCTGCCGGCCGCCGCGCTGCGCGGCCAGATTGTGCCGACGCCGCGGGAGGTGAAGGTGCATCCGCAGGATGTCGACCTGAGCAAGGGCGTGGCGCTGGATTTGAGCGCGCTGGCCAAACCGGCGGCCGAGGCCGTAGGCCAGCGCTTCGCGCTGCTGGGCGTGGCCGCTAACGCGCAGGGCTATCCGATCAACACCGCGATCCAACCGGGCAGGTTCAAAGGCCCGCTGGCGGTGTCGGGCGCCTATGAGCTGAAAATCGGCATGCAGGAAGCGCGCGTGATCGGCTTCGATCAGGCGGGGGTATTCAACGGGCTGCAGTCGATCCTGTCGCTGGTGCCGAGCGATGGCGGCAGCGACATCGCCACGTTGGACGCCAAAGACGCGCCGCGTTTCCCGTATCGCGGCATCTTTCTCGACGTGGCGCGCAACTTCCATCATAAAGACGCGGTGCTGCGCCTGCTGGATCAGATGGCGGCCTACAAGCTGAATAAATTCCACTTCCACCTGAGCGACGACGAAGGCTGGCGCATCGAAATCCCGGGCCTGCCTGAACTGACCGACGTCGGGGGCCGGCGCTGCCACGACCTGAGCGAAACCGCCTGCCTGCTGCCGCAGTATGGCCAGGGGCCGGAGGCATACGGCGGCTTCTTCTCCCGGCAGGACTATATCGACATCGTCAAATACGCGCAGGCGCGCCAGATTGAGGTGATCCCGGAAATCGACATGCCGGCGCACGCGCGCGCGGCGGTGGTTTCCATGGAGGCGCGTTACAAAAAACTGCATGCGGCGGGCAAAGAGCGCGAGGCCAACGAGTTCCGCCTGGTCGATCCGACCGATACTTCCAACACGACTTCGGTGCAGTACTTCAACCGCCAGAGCTATCTGAACCCGTGCCTGGACTCCTCCAAACGCTTTGTCGACAAGGTGATCGGCGAGATTGCCCAAATGCATCGAGAGGCCGGCCAGCCGTTGAACACCTGGCATTTCGGCGGTGACGAAGCGAAAAATATTCGCCTGGGGGCGGGGTATACCGATCGCCTGAAACCTGAAGCGGGCAAGGGCATAATCGACCAGAGCAAGGAAGACAAGCCCTGGGCGAAATCCCGGGTGTGCCAGGCGATGATCGAAGACGGCAAGGTGGCCGATATGGCGCATCTGCCGAGCTACTTCGGGCTGGAGGTCAGCCAACTGGTGAAGGCGCACGGCATCGGCAGAATGCAGGCCTGGCAGGATGGCCTGAAAGATGCGCAGGACGCCGGCGCGTTCGCCACGCCGCGCGTGGGCGTGAACTTCTGGGACACCCTGTACTGGGGCGGTTTCGACAGCGCCAATGACTGGGCGAACAAGGGCTACGAGGTGATCATCTCCAACCCGGATTACGTTTATATGGACTTCCCTTACGAGGTGAATCCGGACGAGCGCGGTTATTACTGGGGCACCCGCTTCAGCGACGAACGGAAGATGTTCAGCTTCGCGCCGGACAACCTGCCGCAGAACGCCGAAACCTCGGTGGACCGCGACGGCAATCGCTTCACCGCCAGAAGCGACAAACCCTGGCCGGGCGCCTACGGCATCTCCGCCCAGCTGTGGAGCGAAACCCAGCGCACCGACCCGCAAATGGAATACATGATCTTCCCGCGTTCGCTGTCGGTAGCCGAACGCGCCTGGCATCGCGCCTCCTGGGAGCAGGATTACCGGGCCGGCCGCGAGTACCGGGGCGGGAAAACGCACTTTGTCGACGGCAAGGCTCTGGATCAGGACTGGCTGCGCTTCGCCAACCTGCTCGGCCAGCGCGAGCTGGCCAAGCTGGACAAGGGCGGCGTCAGCTATCGCCTGCCGGTGCCGGGCGCGCGCGTCACCGGCGGCAAGCTGGAGGCGAATATCTCTCTGCCGGGGCTGGGCATCGAGTACTCCACCGACGGCGGTAAGCAATGGCAGCGCTATGACGCCAACGCCGGGCCGGCGGTCTCCGGCGAGGTGCTGGTGCGTGCGGTCAGCCCGGACGGCAAGCGTTACAGCCGCGCCGAGAAGGTTTAAGCCGGCTGATGCGGCCCGCTGCGTGTCGGCGGCGGGCCGAGGGTGAAGTGAGAGAAGTCGGTGGAGTTACGCCGCTGCAATTGTGGTATTTCGTCAAGTGAACCTTCCCCGGCGCTGCCGGGGCTTTTTTTCCCGCCGGCGACGGGCACAAAAAAACCGCCCTGAGGCGGTTGTTCAATCCCGGAGGATTACTTGGCGTCGTGCAGCGTATCGTCTTCGCGGCAGTCACCGGTTTCACAGTGGCCGTACAGGTACAGGCTGTGGTTGGTGAGTTTGATGCCGTGTTGCTTGGCGATGTCGCGCTGACGCGCTTCGATCGATTCATCTCTGAATTCGATCACTTTGCCGCAGTCCAGGCAGATCAGGTGATCGTGGTGGTGCTGCTGGGTCAGTTCGAATACGGACTTGCCGCCTTCGAAATTGTGACGAGTCACAATGCCCGCATCATCAAACTGGTTCAGCACGCGGTAAACCGTCGCCAGTCCGATTTCTTCGCCCATATCTATCAGTTTTTTATACAAATCTTCCGCACTGACGTGATGGCATTCCGGATTTTGCAGTACTTCCAGGATTTTGAGTCGCGGAAGCGTGACTTTTAAGCCGGCCTTCTTCAATGCGGTGTTGTTGTCAGTCATGCGGATTCAGTCCTGTTACTATGCTAATCAAGTTGAGGCGTTCTCGCCTGTGGCATCGGTCGGCACAAAGAGTTAATTGCGTCTCATTATAGAACCGGTTGCCCTAAATGGAAACCGCCGGTTGTTAACAAAGATATAATTGCACTATTGCATGGTACACATGCAACGCCTTGATGGATGGGATAAACCGATATCTCAGTCTACCGTGACGATGTGGGAAGTTACCAATATGTAGCTTCTATTGCAGCAATCCATGCTGCCGATGACGGCCCTGCTGGCCACACTATGCACTTTGCAGGGCCTTTGTTCAACCTTTAGGCAACAATGGCCTCAGCCGACGATGTCGGCCAGGCTCAGTTCTTCGACGATCTGTTTGACCCAGGCTTCGACACGTTCGTTGGTCAGCTCCGGTTGGCGATCTTCGTCGATAGCCAGGCCGATGAAGTGGTCGTCGTCCGCCAGGCCCTTGGACGCTTCGAAATGGTAGCCCTTGGTTGGCCAGTGGCCGACGATGGCGGCGCCGTGGGGTTCGATGATGTCGCGGATGGTGCCCATCGCATCACAGAAGTATTCCGCGTAGTCTTCCTGGTCGCCGCAGCCGAACAGCGCAACCAGCTTGCCGTTGAAGTCGACTTCTTCCAGCGTCGGGAAAAAGTCATCCCAGTCGCACTGCGCTTCACCGTAGTACCAGGTTGGGATACCCAGCAGCAGGATATCGAAACCTTCCAGATCCTCTTTGCTGCTTTTGGCGATGTCGTGCACTTCAGACACCTCGTCGCCAAACTGTTTCTGGAGAATTTTCTGGATCATTTTGGCAATGTTTTCGGTATTGCCAGTGTCGCTGCCAAAGAAAATGCCTACAGTAGCCATATCGCGTATAACCTTTAAATTCAATTAATTGCATTACACGATGTTAGTGCTGACCCCGCTAACACCGATTAAAATGATGCCATGGCAAAAGCCGGCCGCCGCAGTGGCGGGCGCCGTGTGGGCGCGGTCTCTTGCCGGTAAACGCCTATCATGCCAGAAATTTACCCCGGGGTTTTATCGCATTTATGCGATGCCGGAGGAGAGTAAAACGGTGTTGATCCGGCGTCATCCTTAACGCCGCGCCGCATGTGCGGCCGAAGAGATCAATGTTCTGGCTGTTCTTCCGCCAGCTGCGCCAGCAGCATTTGCTCAATGAGCTCGCTGCGGCTGATATTGCGCTGTTCCGCCAGTTTGTTCAGGGCGTCCACCGCATCCGCGTTGATTTTCAACTCCACGCGCCGCAATCCACGTACTTTATCGCGCCGCAGCTGATTGCGCTTATTGATTCTAAGCTGTTCATCGCGGGATAGCGGGTTGGTTTTCGGGCGCCCCGGACGGCGTTCATCTGCGAACAGATCCAGCGTCGTGCGATCCGTTTGTTCTTTTGCCATAGGTAGCGGTACTGCAAGGAAGTTTGCATCAAAAAGCGTTTTACACGCTTCCGGACGATTCGGTTAACACACTTCGGGCCAATAAACCCTAACCCAAATTCACCCCCGGACTGGCGTTAGCGAACACGCTGGGCAGGGCGGCAAAATTATAGCGCGCCATATTACCCCAGCAGATAGAGCAACGACAATGCTTAACTGAGCCGAAAGCGCGCTAAGCCGTTATCTTTAGCGCGTTTTTTCGCCAGCGACGGGCGTTTGTCAGGCTTCGCCGAGAAAACGGTGGATGGCGCGCAGCACCGCTTCCGGTTTTTCGGCGTGCACCCAGTGCCCGGTTCCCGCCACCACGTGCGCGCGGGCCAGCGGGAACTGGCGCGCGATGTCGGCGCGGTAACCGTCCTGCACGTAGGGCGACAGCCCGCCGCGGATGAACAGCGTCGGGTGCGGCCAGGCGGGCACCTCCTGCCAGCCGGTGACGTTTTCGTACTGCGCGATCAACACCGGCAGGTTGAAACGCCATTCGCCGTTGTGGAAGGATTTCAGCAGAAACTGGATCACCCCTTCTTCCTGCAGATAATCGCGCATCAGCTGGGCGGCCTGTTGGCGCTGGGTAATGCCGGCGGCGCTCACGGCCTTCAGCGCGGCGAAAATCTCATCGTGGCGGCGGGTGCGGTAATCCACCGGCGCCACGTCGATGACGATCAGCTTGTCGATGCGCTCCGGCGCAATGGCGGTCAGCGCCATCGCCGCTTTGCCGCCCATCGAATGGCCGATGACGATGACTTTCTCCAGTTGCAGGTCGTCGAGCAGCGTCAGCAGATCCTGCGCCATGGCCGGGTAGGTCATCTCTGCGGAACGCGGCGACAGGCCATGGTTGCGCAGATCGACCTTGATGACGCTGTGGCGCCGGTTCAGGTCGCGCGCCAGCACGCCCAGGTTGTCCAGATTGCCGAACAGGCCGTGGATCAGCAGCACCGGCAGGGCGTCCGACTCGGCGGCCAGCAGTTGATAATGTAATTTCATGGCGAAGTTCATGCTGAGAGAGATTCAGATTAGGGTATCATGATTGAATCGCACGATGAATAACGCGGAGTTGAGCGATGCAGCTTGAAGTACGACGGGAATAGGTATTAGTCTGCATTTTCCGTTTGGCGACACTTAGTGGTGTTCGCCCCCGCGCTTTTAACCTTATAATCCCATGGCTTGAATGCAGAATCTGGCTTCAGGTTCTAAGTAGAAAAAACAGTACTGGATAAAGATGAAAACTATTGAAGTCGACGAAGAGCTTTACCGTTATATTGCCAGCCACACGCAACACATCGGTGAGAGCGCGTCCGATATTTTACGCCGCATGTTGAAATTTACCGCAGGCCAACCGGTACGCTCCGTACCCGCCGCCGGCGCTCAGTCCGCCGAGTTGGAAAAGGCTGCGCCCGCGCAGCGCCCGCGCGATCGCGTGCGCGCCGTGCGTGAGCTGCTGCTGTCGGATGAGTACGCCGAGCAGAATAAGGCCGTTAACCGTTTTATGCTGGTGCTGTCCACGCTCTATACCCTCGATGCCGCCGGCTTTGCCGCCGCCACCGATGCGTTGCACGGCCGTACCCGCACCTACTTTGCCGGCGATCAGCAAACCCTGCTGGCCAACGGTACGCATACCAAGCCGAAACACGTTCCGGGCACCCCTTATTGGGTGATTACCAATACCAATACCGGCCGCAAACGCAGCATGATTGAACACATCATGCAGGCCATGCAGTTCCCGGCGGAACTGATAGAGAAAGTTTGCGGCACCGTCTAATTTAGCGAACAGCCCGTCATGCTGGCCGTGCGACATATTGCCCGGCCACTGACAGGGATGAGGGAGATAGGTCGATGGCGAATAGTCCACGTGCCGGGCAGCCCGCCCGGCAAAGCGATTTGATCAACGTAGCCCAGCTTACGTCGCAGTACTATGTGCTGCAGCCGGAAGCGGGCAACGCCGCCCACGCGGTGAAATTCGGGACATCCGGTCACCGCGGCAGCGCGCTGCGCCACAGTTTTAATGAAGCGCACATTCTCGCCATCGCGCAGGCGATCGCCGAAGTTCGCCGTCAGCAGGGCACTACCGGTCCGTGCTACGTCGGCAAGGATACCCATGCGCTGTCGGAGCCGGCCTTCATTTCGGTGCTGGAAGTGCTGACCGCCAACGGCGTCGACGTGGTCGTGCAGGAAAACAACGGCTTCACGCCAACGCCGGCGGTATCGCACGCCATCCTGTGCCACAACCGCCAGGGCGGGGCGCAGGCCGACGGCATCGTCATTACCCCTTCCCATAACCCACCGGAAGACGGCGGCATCAAGTACAACCCGCCGAACGGCGGCCCGGCCGACACCAACCTGACCTCGGTGATTGAAAAGCGCGCCAACGAACTGCTGGCGCAGCAGTTGAAGGGCGTTCAGCGTCAGTCGCTGGACAAGGCCTGGAACAGCGGCCATCTGCACGCCAAAGATCTGGTGCAGCCGTACGTTGAAGGGCTGGTCGACGTCGTCGACATGCCCGCCATCCAGCGCGCCGGCCTGAAGCTGGGCGTGGATCCGCTCGGCGGCTCCGGCATCGCTTACTGGCAGCGCGTGGCCGAGCATTACCAGCTGGACCTGACGCTGGTGAACGATTCCATCGATCAGACCTTCCGCTTTATGCATCTGGATCACGACGGCATCATTCGCATGGATTGCTCTTCCGAGTCGGCGATGGCCGGGCTACTGGCGCTGCGCGACAAGTTCGATTTGGCGTTCGCCAACGATCCGGATTACGACCGCCACGGCATCGTGACGCCGAAGGGCCTGATGAACCCGAACCATTATCTGGCGGTGGCCATCAACTACCTGTTCCAGCATCGCCCGCAGTGGGGCGCCGACGTGGCGGTAGGCAAAACGCTGGTGTCCAGCGCGATGATCGACCGCGTGGTGGCCGACCTCGGCCGCAAGCTGGTGGAAGTGCCGGTCGGTTTCAAGTGGTTCGTTGACGGCCTGTTCGACGGCAGCTTCGGCTTCGGCGGCGAAGAGAGCGCCGGGGCATCGTTCCTGCGCTTCAACGGCACGCCGTGGTCGACCGACAAGGACGGCATCATCATGTGCCTGCTGGCGGCGGAAATCACCGCGGTTACCGGCGAGAACCCGCAGCATCATTACGACGATCTGGCCAAGCGCTTTGGCGCGCCAAGCTATAATCGCATCCAAGCGCCGGCCAGCCACGCGCAAAAAGCCGCGTTGTCCAAGCTGTCGCCGGAGATGGTCAAGGCCAGCACGCTGGGCGGTGATCCTATCACCGCGCGTCTGACCAGCGCGCCGGGCAACGGCGCGTCGATTGGCGGCCTGAAAGTGATGACCGACAACGGCTGGTTCGCCGCCCGTCCTTCAGGCACCGAAGAGGCCTACAAGATTTACTGCGAGAGCTTCCTGGGTGCCGAGCACCGCGAGAAGATCGAACATGAGGCGGTAGAGATCGTCAGCGAAGTCCTGGCTTCCGCGAAATAATCTTTCCCTTCGTACGACAAAAAGCGCTGTTTTTACAGCGCTTTTTTTATGCTTGTAATTTAGATATATCTATTTTGCCTTCAGCGCTTGCGCATTTAGATATATCGATCTAGATTAGCTATATCGAAGCCATTTAGATATATCTAAACGACCTCGTGGTTAACATCGTCAAATCATTCATTGCGAGGTATCACCCTATGTTTCATCGATTAGGTTTACACCGTCATCGGCACCCTGAGTGCGAACAGGGCCACGGCCGTCATCGCGGCGGGCGCCATCGTTTTGGCGGCGAAGGGGAAACGCGCGGTCGCGGCGGGCGTCACCGCATGTTCGAGCACGGCGATCTGCGCCTGGTGTTGCTGGCGTTGGTGGCGCGCAAGCCCAGCCACGGCTACGAGCTGATCAAGGCGATCGACGAGGCGTCTTCCGGGCTGTACGTGCCGAGCCCGGGGGTGATTTATCCCACCCTGACGCTGCTGGAAGAGCAGGATTTCCTCGCGCCGATCACCACCGGCAACGGCCGCAAAAGCTATCAGATCACCGCGGCGGGCCAGAGCGAGCTGCAAAAGCATCAGCAGGTGGTCGACGTGATCCTGGCCCGCTTGGCCGGCGCCGGGCGCGAGCGGCACCCGCAGGGCAATCTGGCGGAAGGGATCTTCGACGCGATGCATCGCCTGCGCAGCCTGCTGCGCGGCAACGTGATGCGCGCCGACCTTACGCCGCAGCAGGTGGAACGCATCAATGCGGCCTTGCTGACCGCCGTCGCGGCGATTGAGCGCGAAATGAACATCAAACCCGCAGAACAGGAGAACGACTGATGCCCGGCCACCGTTTTAAAATCACCGTAGAAGCCCTGAGCGATCGCCAGGGCAACCCGGTAGAGAAAGCGCCGTTGAGTTTTGAAGTGGAGAATCACGACGATATTCTCGGCATCGTCGAACGCATCCAGGCGCGAGAGGACCTGAACTTCGGCCCCCGGCAAAGCGCGGCCTTCGCCGTTGGGCTGAAGCTGTTCTCCGAAGTGATGATCGAAAACCGCAAGCACCCGGTGTTCGCCCCGCTGCGCGAGGCGTTCAAGGCGTTTATGATCGGCTTGAAAAAGGGGCCTTAAGGCATAAAGCGGTAACCGACGCCGGTCTCGGTCAGCAGATGCCGGGGGCGCGCCGGATCGACCTCCAGCTTTTGCCGCAGATGGCCCATATAGATGCGCAGGTAATGGCTGTGTTCCACGTAGTTGGGGCCCCAGACGTGGCTCAGCAGCTGGCGCTGGGTGATCACCTTGCCTGAATTGGCCAGCAGTTCGGCCAGCAGCCGGAACTCAATCGGCGTCAGGTGCAGATCTTCATCGTTGCGCAGCACCCGGCGGTTGATCAGATCGACGGTGATGGCCGAAAAGCTGACCAACGGGCTTTCCTGCAGGCTGGCAGAATGGCGGCGCAGCGCCACCCGCACCCGCGCCAGCAGTTCGCCGATGCCGAACGGTTTGCTGAGGTAATCATCCGCTCCGGCGTCCAGCGCGGCGATCTTGTCTTCTTCCGCGTTGCGCGCCGACAGCACGATCACCGGAATGGCGCTCCATTGCCGCAGATCGCGGATATAGTTCAACCCGTCGCCGTCCGGCAACCCCAAATCCAGAATGATCAGGTCCGGCTTGCGCGTACCGGCTTCAATCAGCCCGCGCTGCAGCGTTTCGCTCTCAAATACCCGCAGGCCCTCGCTTTCCAGCGCGGTGCGCACGAAGCGGCGGATCTCTTTTTCATCCTCGACAATCAGAATGTTGGTTGGCGTTGTGCTCACGGTTCTCCAGGATATCGATTACAGATCGAAGGCTTCGCCCTCGATCTCGGGCGGTGTTTCCAGCGGCAGCATGAAGCGGAAGCTGGCGCCGCCGTTGGCGCCGTTTTCCGCCCAGATGCGGCCGTCATGCACTTCAATAATGGCACGGCAAATGGCTAACCCCAAACCGACGCCGGGGATCGCCGACTCTTTATTGCCGCGGGAGAACTTATCGAAAATCAGCTGTTGCTGATCGGCGGGAATGCCGGGGCCGTTATCCCAGATCTCCACCTCCAGCCACTCCGGCAGCGTGCGGGCGCGGATACCGATAATAGCATCCGCGCCGGCATATTTATTGGCGTTTTCCAACAGGTTAGTGAAAACCCGCTCCAGCAGGCTGCCGTCGCAGTTGACCAATATCTGCGCCGGGGGCAGCTCGACCACGATCCGATGCTGGCTGAGAATAGGCTCCAGCATGTGCAGCGAGGCGCCGACGATCTCCTCCAGCGATTGCCACTCCTTGCGCAGGTTGAAGCCGCCGGACTGGATGCGCGCCATATCCAGCAGGTTGTTCACCAGGCGGGTGGTGCTCAGCACCTGCTGGCGGATTTGGCTGGCCTGGGTGGCATGGTTGGAGCCTTCGGCCGCCAGATCCAGGGTGAGAATTTCCGCCTGGCCGAACAGCACCGTCAGCGGCGTGCGCAGGTCGTGCGACAGCGCGGCCAGCAGCGAGTTGCGCAGCTGTTCGCGCTCGGCATCCAGCTTGGCCTCCACCGCGCTGCGCGCCAGATGCAGCCGCTCCAGCGCGCTGGCGATCAGCACGGTGAAGGTTTGCAGCAGCCGCTGCTGCTCCGGCACCATCAGCTGGCGCAGGTTGCTGGGTTCGATCGCCAGCAGGCCGAAGGTCTGCGTGGGGGTGTTGAGCGGCAGCAGCTGGTAGGGGACGCCGGGCAGGGTATCGGTGCCGGCGCCCGCCGGCAGGCCCTTGTCGAAGCTCCAGCGCGCGATGGCTTCATCCACCGTCAGCAGTCCGCCTTCTTCGCCCACCATCTGCTGCAGCTTGCCGTCTTCCTGCGGCAGCAGCAGCACGGTTTTGGCCTGGAAGCTGCTGGAGAGGAAGTGGCGGCTGGTTTTGGCGATGTCGGCGAGGGTCAGCGCCTGGCTCAGCCCGCGCGACATCTCGTACAGGTGGCGGGCGCGCTGTTCGCGGTAGCGCGCCACCCGGGCCTGATAACGCACCCCGGCGGTGAGGTTGCCTATGGTGATGCCGACGATCAGCATCACGCCGAAAGTGAGCAGATACTGCATATCGCTGACGGCGAACGACCAGTGGGGCTGTACGAAGAACAGGTCGAAACTGGCGACGTTGATCACCGCCGCCAGCACCGAAGGCCAGCGGCCGAAGAACAGGGCGACGATCACCACCCCCAGCAGGTAGACCATGACCAGGTTGGCCTGATCGAAGCCCGGCAGCAGCCACTGCGACAGCAGGGTGATCAGGGCGCACAGCGCCACGGCGACCGCGCAGCCGCGCAGCTGCATGCGCCATTTCTCGTTGAAGCCGCGGCCGTCGTGCTCCTTGCCCGGCGGCGGGACGGCGTCATTTTCCAGCGCCACAATCACCAGATCGAGATCCGGCCCCAGCCGGCCGAGGCGATCGGCAAAGCTGCCGCGCAGCCTCCAGCGCTGCTCGCCGCGCCGGCCGATGATGATTTTCCCCAGGTTATGTTCACGGGCGTAGCGCAGCACCGCGCGCTCTTCCGACGGGTCGGACAGGGTGGCGGTTTCTGCGCCCAGCTCCTGCGCCAGCCGCAGCGCGCGCAAAATGGCGCGGCGCTGGTTTTCCGGCAGCCGGTGCAGCCTGGGGGTTTCCACATAAACCGCATGCCAATGGCAGCCCAGCCGCGCCGCCAGCCGCGCGGCGATGCGCACCAGCTTTTCGTTGCCGCTATTGTGGCCGACGCACAGCAGAATGCTGTCGCGGGTGTGCCAGACTTTCTCGCGCCCCTGGGTATCGCGGAAGGCGCGCATCTGGTCATCGACCCGATCGGCGGTGCGGCGCAGCGCCAGCTCGCGCAGGGCGATCAGGTTGCCTTTGCGGAAAAAGTGCTCGATGGCGCGCTCGGCCTGGCCAGGCAGGTATACCTTGCCCTCGTTCAGCCGCTGGCGCAGATCGTCCGGCGGCAGGTCGACCAGCACCACCTCGGTGGCTTCGTCGAACACGTGATCGGGCACCGTTTCGCGCACCCGCACCCCGGTCACGCCGCCGACCACGTCGTTCAGGCTTTCCAGGTGCTGCACGTTGACGGTAGTCAGCACGTCGATGCCGGCGTCCAGCAGCTCCTCCACGTCCTGCCAGCGTTTGGGATGGCGTGACCCCTGCGCGTTGCTGTGCGCCAGCTCGTCCATCAGGATCAGCGCCGGGTGGCGCGCCAGCGCGGCGTCGAGGTCGAATTCGCGCACCAGCCGGCCGCGGTATTGAATGCGTTTTTGCGCCAGCACGTCGAGTCCGTCGAGCAGCGCGGCGGTTTCGCTGCGGCCATGGGTTTCCACCACGCCGATCAGCACGTCCAGCCCCTGGCCGCGCAGCCGCTGCGCTTCCTGCAGCATGGCGTAGGTTTTCCCCACCCCGGCGCAGGCGCCGAAGAACACCTTCAGCCGGCCGCGCGGTTTTTCATTGGCCACCGCCAGCAGGCTGTCGGGATTGGGGCGCTGTTGCTCTTCTTCGACCATCACAATTCCTTGGGTAACAAAGCAAAAAGGGGTTCGGCACGCCGAACCCTAGTATAACCCTTGTAAGCGCGGCGTATTACTGCAACGCGTCCAGCGCCAGGTTCAGCTTCAGCACGTTGACCACCGATTGCCCCATAAAGTTGGGCGTGGCCCTGTCGGTGTTTTCATCGATCAGCGTGGCCACCTGCGCCTGCGGCAGATGGCGCGCCGCCGCCACTCGCGCCAGCTGATAATGGGCGGCGGCGATCGAAATGTGCGGATCCAGCCCGCTGCCGGAGGCGGTCAGCAGATCGACCGGGATCGGGCCGCTCATCGCCGGGTTGGCCTGGCGCAGCTGCGCCGCGCGCTCGGCGATGGCCTTGTCCAGCGCCGGGTTGGTGGCGGCCAGGTTGCTGCCGGCCGAGGCCAGGGCATTATAGGCGGAATCGCCGGTGGCGGACGGGCGGCCCCAGAAATACTGCGGCTTGCTGAAGTTCTGGCCGATCAGCGCCGAACCGACCGCTTTGTCGCCCCGGTACAGCAACGAGCCGTTGGCCGCGCCGGAGAACAGCAGCTGCGACAGGCCGGTGGTCAACAGCGGATAGGCGATGCCGGTGAGCAGCGTCAGCAGGATCAGCAGCACCAGCGAAGGACGTAAATATGACATGTTCATTTCCTTTCAATGATTAACCGGCGATATGCAGCGCGACCAGGATCAGGTCGATCAGCTTGATGCCGACGAAGGGCACCAGCAGGCCGCCGACGCCATACATCCACAGGTTGCGGCGCAGCAATGCCGCGGCGCTCATCGGCTTATAGCTCACCCCTTTCAGCGCCAGCGGGATCAGGAACACGATCACCAGGGCGTTGAAGATCACCGCCGACATGATGGCGGAGGCGGGGGAGTGCAGATGCATCACGTTCAGCGCGTTCAACTGCGGGTAGGTCGCCGCGAACGCCGCCGGAATGATGGCGAAGTATTTGGCCACGTCGTTGGCGATGCTGAAGGTGGTCAGCGAACCGCGGGTCATCAGCATCTGTTTGCCGATGTGCACCACTTCGATCAGCTTGGTCGGGTTGGAATCCAGATCGACCATGTTGCCCGCCTCTTTGGCGGCCTGGGTGCCCGAGTTCATCGCTACCGCCACGTCGGCCTGCGCCAGCGCCGGGGCGTCGTTGGTGCCGTCGCCGGTCATCGCCACCAGCCGGCCTTCGGCCTGATACTGGCGGATCAGCGCCAGCTTGGCTTCCGGCGTGGCTTCCGACAGGAAGTCGTCCACCCCGGCCTCGGCGGCGATCGCCGCGGCGGTCAACGGGTTGTCGCCGGTGATCATCACCGTCTTGATGCCCATTTTGCGCAGCTCGGCAAAGCGTTCCTTGATGCCGCCCTTGACGATATCCTTCAGCGCCACCACGCCCAACACCCGCGGCCCCTCGGCCACCACCAGCGGCGTGCCGCCGGTGCGCGCCACGCTTTCCACCAACTCGTCCACCGCCCGCGGGAAGTGGCCCTGATTGGATTCAACATGGCGGCGAATGGCGTCCACCGCCCCTTTGCGGATCATGCGCTCCTGCACGTTGACGCCGCTCATGCGGGTCTGGGCGGAGAAGGGCACGAAGGTGGCGTTCAGCGCCTGCAGATCGCGTTCGCGCAGGTTGAAGCGCTGCTTGGCCAGCACCACGATGCTGCGGCCTTCCGGCGTTTCGTCCGCCAGCGAGGCCAGCTGCGCGGCGTCCGCCAGCTCTTGCTCCTTCACCCCCGGCGCCGGCAGAAACTCCGACGCCTGGCGGTTGCCCAGCGTGATGGTGCCGGTCTTGTCCAGCAGCAGCACGTCGACGTCGCCGGCGGCCTCCACCGCGCGGCCGCTGGTGGCGATGACGTTGGCGCCGAGCATCCGGCTCATCCCGGCGACGCCGATGGCCGACAGCAGGCCGCCGATGGTGGTGGGGATCAGGCACACCAGCAGCGCCACCAGCACGGTGATGGTGACCACCGAGCCGCCGTTGGCCGCGTCGACGCTGTATTGCGAGAACGGCAGCAGCGTGGCGGTGGCCAGCACGAACACGATGGTCAGCGCCACCAGCAGAATGGTCAGCGCCACTTCGTTCGGGGTTTTGCGGCGCTTGGCGCCTTCCACCATGGCGATCATCCGGTCGAGGAAGGTTTCGCCCGGGTTGACGCTGCATTGCACCACCAGCCAGTCGGACAGCACGCGGGTGCCGCCGGTCACCGAGGAAAAGTCGCCGCCGGATTCGCGGATCACCGGCGCGGATTCACCGGTGATGGCGCTTTCGTCCACCGAGGCGCCGCCTTCCAGCACTTCACCGTCGCAGGGAACGGTATCGCCGGCTTCCACCAGCACGATATCTCCCTTGCGCAGGCTTTCGGCGGACACTTTTTCGGTGGCGCCGTCGCGGCGCGGGCCGGCCAGCTTTTTCGCCCAGCTGGTTTTCTTGGTGCCCCTCAGGCTCTCCGCCTGGGCCTTGCTGCGGCCTTCGGCCAGCGCTTCGGCGAAATTGGCGAACAGCACGGTGAACCACAGCCACAGGGCGACGCTGCCGGTAAACGCGGCGTTGCCGTCGGTCTTGCCGGCCAAAATCGCCAGCCAGATGGCGGTGGTCAGGATGCTGCCGATATACACCACGAACATCACCGGATTGCGCCACTGAACGCGAGGATCCAGCTTTTTCACCGCATCGATCAGCGCGGTGCGCACCAGTGCCGGTTCAAACAGCGCGCGTTGTTTGCGAGTCATCTCTTTATTCTCTCTCTATGACGTCGGTTAGTTGGCCAGCCAAAGCTGCAGGTGCTCGGCCACCGGTCCCAGCGCCAGCGCCGGTACGAAGGTTAATGCGCCCACCAGCAGCACGGTGCCGATCAGCAGGCCGATAAACAGCGGTCCGTAGGTCGGCAGGGTGCCGTTGCCGGCCGGCTGGCGTTTCTTGGCGCTCAGCGAACCGGCGATCGCCAGCACCGGCAGGATCACGCCGAAGCGGCCGAAGAACATGGCGCAGGCCAGCAGCAGGTTGTAGAACGGCGTATTGACGCTCAAACCGGCGAAGGCGCTGCCGTTGTTGTTGGCGGCGGAGGAGAGGGCATACAGCACTTCGCTGAAGCCGTGGGCGCCGGGGTTGAGGATGCCGGCCCGGCCCGCGTCGGTGGCGATGGCCAGCGCGCTGCCCAACAGCACCAGCGTCGGCGTGACCAGGATCGCCAGCGCGGTCATCTTCATGTCGTAGACGTCGATTTTCTTGCCCAGGTATTCCGGGGTGCGGCCGATCATCAGGCCGGCGATAAACACCGTCAGCAGCACGAACAGCAGCATGCCGTACAGGCCGGAGCCGACGCCGCCGAACACCACTTCGCCGATCTGCATCAACCACATCGGCACCATGCCGCCCAGCGCGGTGAAGGAATCGTGCATGGCGTTGACCGCGCCGCAGGAAGCGGCGGTGGTGACCACCGAGAACAGGCCGGTGGCGAGAATGCCGAAGCGCGATTCCTTGCCTTCCATATTGATGTTGCCGGCGCCGCCCAGCGCGCTAAGGTGCGGGTTGCCCGCCAGCTCGGCGTACATTACCACCACCACCGCCACCACGAAGATCAGCGCCATCGCCCAGATCAGCGCATGGCCCTGGCGGTTTTCGCCGGCGACCTGACCGAAGGAAAAGCACAGCGCGCAGGGGATCAGGAAGATTGCCAGCATCTGCACGAAGTTGGTCAGCACGGTCGGGTTTTCGAAGGGATGCGCCGAGTTGGCGCCGAAGAAGCCGCCGCCGTTGGTGCCGAGCATCTTGATCGCTTCCTGCGAAGCCACCGGCCCCATCGGCAGCGTCTGTTGCGCGCCTTCCAGCGTGCTGACATGCAGATAGGGCAGGAAGTTTTGCAGCGTGCCCTGGCTGACGAAGAACAGCGCGATCGGCAAGGAGATCGGCAGCAGCACGTACAGCGTCACGCGGAAGATGTCGACCCAGGCGTTGCCGATGGTGGCGCTGGAGCGGCGGATAAAGGCGCGGATCAGCGCAAAGGCCACGGCGATGCCGGTGGCGGCGGACAGGAAGTTCTGCACCGCCAGCCCGGCCATTTGGCTGAGGTAGCTGAGGGCGCTTTCACCGCTGTAGGCCTGCCAGTTGGTGTTGGTGACGAAGCTGACCGCGGTATTGAACGCCAGATCCCAGGACAGCCCCGGGAAGCCTTGCGGGTTGAGCGGCAGCGAACCCTGCGCCATCAACAGCGCAAACAACAACGCCAGGCCGAGCAGGTTGAAGCACAGGATCGCCAGCGCGTATTGCCGCCAGTTCATTTCGGCGGCGTCATTGCCGCAGCAACGCCATACGCCGGCCTCCAGGCGCCGCAGCGCCGGCAGCGGTTCGCCTTCGATCAGGCGCGCCAGAAAACCGCCCAGCGGCCGGGCCAGCAGCAGAAGCACCAGCAGGAAGCTGGCGATCAGTAAAAAGGCTGAAGCCGCCATCAGAAGTCCTCCGCATTGAACAGGGCGTAAACCAGATAGCCCAACAGCAGCAGAACCAACAGCGCACCACCAATAACGCTGAAACTCACGGGACACCTCCAGAGGTGTTGTTTTTGATAGGGGCAGTGTAGGGAGGGCGGTAGAAAGAAGATGAAAAAATAGCGCGGGCGGGTGTAAAAAAAGTATAAAAATGGCTGAAATCACTGCAAAAAATGGCGTTTTTACCCGCCATGATGGCCCCGTTGGCGCGTTTCAGCCCGGGGGAAAACGCGCGGTGGGCAGCCGCAACGGCCGCCGGGGGTAAAAAGCGCGTAAATAGCCACAATGTAACCAATGTTTAGTTAATAATTAACCTTGGTGTAACAAAATTACGGATTGGCGAAAATATTTGCGCTTTTTTGCGCCTTTTAGTGGTCGGATGAGTAGTAAACTTTCAGCAAGTGCGCTAAAATTTTGTCCAGTTACCAAATCATCGATTGTTCGTTTATGCGCCAGCGCCGTTTCCCCTGACAAATCAACGGCCGGGCGTTTTTAAGGAGGTTCGCATGTCTACATACCACGCTTATTCATTGCATCGGATTCTCCTGCGCCGCAGCGCAGTGATCCTGGCAGGCATTCTGGCGTTACCGGTGATGCTGTTCCGCAGCGACCGGGCGCGTTTCTACAGCTATTTGCACCGCGTCTGGTCAAAAACCAGCGATAAGCCGGTCTGGCTGCAGCAGGCGGAACTGGCGGCCTGCGATTTCTATTGATCGCCAACGCCGGCCCCTGAAAACCCTCGCTTCGGCGGGGGTTTTTTTATGCCTGTGCGCCGCGCGTAGCCGGTGTTAAGGTCGTATTCACTCAGCCTTTCTTCTACACTTTTATCCTCTTTCACTACAGCGGGAGAACGGCATGCACAAACTACCCGGACCGCTATCTGGCCGAACAGCGCTACTTCGAACCCTATCCGGAGGCGCTGCGTCTGCATACGGCCATTGATCGACAAGGAGTTTTATGACCACGCATCTGGTCTGGCTGCGCAACGATCTGCGCATTACCGATAACCAGGCGCTGCACGCCGCCTGCGGCGATCCCTCCGCCCGGGTGCTGGCGGTGTTTATCGCCACGCCGCAGCAGTGGCGGCGGCACGGCATGGCGCCGCGCCAGGCGGCGCTGATCTACGCCAGCCTGCGGCAGCTGCAGCTGGCGCTGGCGCAAAAGGGCATTCCGCTGCACTGCCATCAGTGCGATGACTTCGCCGCCGCTGTCGACTGGCTGGCGGACTACTGCGAACGGCGGCAGGTGGACGCGCTATTTTACAACCGGCAGTACGAGCTCAATGAGCGGCGGCGCGACCAGCTGTTGGCGCAACGCCTGGCCGGCCGGGTGGCGTGCCGGAGCTTCGACGACGGCCTGCTGTTGCCGCCGGGCAGCGTGCTCACCGGCGGCGGCGAGATGTATAAGGTCTATACGCCGTTTCGCAACGCCTTTATCCGCCGGCTGACCGAGTCTGACCTGCGCTGCCTGCCGGCGCCCAAGCCGCGCGGGGAGGCGCTGCCGCCGCCGGAGGCGCCCGAAGCGTTCGACTATCCGGCCGCCGAGACGGGGGCGGATTTCCCCGCCGGCGAAGAGGCGGCGCTGCAGCGGTTGCGCGCTTTCTGCCGCGAGCAGGTGCAGGATTATCTTCGGCAGCGCGACCTGCCGGCCCTGGCCGGCACCAGCAGCCTGTCGCCCTATCTGGCGATTGGCGCGCTGTCGCCGCGCCAATGCTTTAACCGGCTGCGCGCCGAACATCCGTCGGTATTGGCGGCGCCGGAAAGCGGCGCTTTCGGCTGGCTGAATGAGCTGATCTGGCGTGAGTTTTATCGGCATTTGATGGTGGCCTATCCTGCATTATGCCGGCACCGTCCCTTTATCGACTGGACGGATAAGGTACGCTGGCGCCAGGACGACGCCATGCTGCAGGCGTGGCAGCGCGGGCAAACCGGTTATCCGATCGTCGACGCCGCCATGCGCCAGCTGAACGAAACCGGCTGGATGCACAACAGGTTGCGGATGATCAGCGCCAGCTTTCTGGTGAAGGATCTGCTGATCGACTGGCGCGCCGGCGAGCGTTATTTCATGTCGCAACTGCTCGACGGCGATTTGGCGGCCAATAACGGCGGCTGGCAGTGGGCGGCCTCTACCGGCACCGACGCCGCACCCTATTTCCGCATCTTTAACCCGACCACGCAGGGCGAACGTTTTGATCCGCAAGGCACTTTTATCCGTAAATGGTTGCCTGAACTGGCGGCGGTGCCGGACAATGATATTCATCACCCCCATCGCTGGGCGGAAAAACAGCGGCTAACTCTGGAGTATCCGTTGCCAATCGTCGACCACAAGCAGGCCAGGCTGGATACGCTGGCGGCTTTTGAAGCGGCGAAGAGCGGGGGATTTTGAGGCAACTGCAAGGAGCGACGCAATGATGAAAACGGTGCTGGCCCTGGCCCTCAGCGGCTACTCCGCGCTGGCGATGGCCGGCTTTGAGGTGGTGGCGCTCGGCGTCGACGGCGGCGTCAGCGACGGCAACCTGACGTCCTATCTGATCCGCAGCGACGGTAAGCCGCAGTACGTGGCGCTGGACGCCGGCTCGTTATTGCCGGGCATCGCCAAGGGGCTGGAGAAGGGCAGCTTCCCGCAGGTCACCCCCGAGCTGGCCGCGCCTTATACCCCCAGGGCTACGTGTTTCGCCAGCTGATCGGCGGCTATTTCATCAGCCATGGGCATCTGGACCACGTGGCGGGGTTGATCATCGGCGCCCCCGAAGACAATAAAAAAACCGTATACGCCCAGGCGGACACCGTACTGACCCTGCGCAATCATTATTTTAACTGGAAGGCCTGGCCGAACTTCACCGACGCCGGCAACGGCGCACGGCTGGGCACTTATCGGCTGCAGACGGTGCGCCCGTTGCAGCGCTTTACCCTCGGCGTGACCGGGCTGAGCGGCGTGATGTACCCGCTTAGCCACGATCGCTACCCTTCATCGATGCTGCTGGTGTCCGACAACGCCGGCGCTTTCGCCTATTTCGGCGATACCGGGCCGGACGCGGTGGAGCAGTCGCGCGATCTCGACGCCGCCTGGCGCGCGCTGGGGCCGCTGATCGAGCAGAAAAAGCTGAAGGGCATGATCATTGAAACCTCGTACCCCAACGGGATCGAGGATAAACATCTGTACGGCCACCTGACCCCGGCCTGGTTGCTGAAAGAGCTGAAGAACCTGGCGCGATACAGCGGCGGCGAAGGCTCGCTGAAAGATTTGCCGGTGGTGATCGGCCACATCAAGCCCAGCCTGAAACAGGGCGAAGAGGTGCGCGCCACCATCAAACAGCAGCTGGAGCAGGGCAACGATCTGGGCGTTAAATTCATCCTGATGGAGCAGGGCGACCGCCAGACATTTTGAATATGAAGAGAGAAGACTATGCGTAACCTCGATCTGGAAAATCTGATCAACAGCGAGCTGAACGCTTCGGCGTTTCAGGACTATGCGCCCAACGGGCTGCAGGTAGAAGGGCGCCCGCACGTGCAGCGCATCGTCACCGGCGTCACCGCCTGCCAGGCGTTGCTGGACGCCGCGGTGGAGCATCAGGCCGACGCGATCGTCGTGCATCACGGCTACTTTTGGAAAAACGAAGCGCCGGCGGTGCGCGGCATGAAGCGCAACCGGCTGAAAACGCTGCTGACCAACGACATCAACCTGTACGGCTATCATCTGCCGCTGGATGCGCACCCGGTGCTGGGCAACAATGCGCAGCTGGCGCAGACGCTCGGCATTCGGGTGATTGGCGAGGTGGAGCCGCTGGTGCCTCACGGCGAATTCGAGCAGCCGCTGAGCGGCGCGGAACTGCAGCAGCGCCTCGAGCAGCGCCTGGGGCGCAGCGTATTGCACTGCGGCGATAATGCGCCGGCGCATATTCGCCGGGTGGCCTGGTGCACCGGCGGCGGGCAGGGCTTTATCGACAGCGCGGCGCGTTTCGGCGTTGACGCCTTCATCAGCGGCGAAGTCTCTGAGCAGACCATTCACAGCGCCCGGGAAATGGGCGTGCATTTCTTTGCCGCCGGTCACCATGCCACCGAGCGCGGCGGCGTAAAGGCGCTGGGCGAATGGCTGGCGCAGCAGCACGGTTTTGACGTGACCTTTATCGATATTCCGAACCCCGCCTGATTTTCCGCTCCCGGGATCCGGCCGGCGCGTGAGCCGGGCTGGATCCTTTTATCGCTTTAATTCCTTATTTTTTCAATGGTTGCGTTCTATTGACAGCCAGCGGTGCGTCGCGCATAACTGTGTGTCATTGCAAATAAGAAAATCCCCGATGAATTTCGAGCGCAGACAGCGACGCTGCCGCTGGAAAGACGGTGGGATAAGGAGAATCAGGGTGCAACGAGCGCGATATTACCTGTTGGGCGAACGAGCGGTAGTGCTTGAGCTGTCGCCGCCGGTGACGCTGCCGAGTCAGCAGCGCATTTGGGCGCTGGCGGAAAAACTGAATCATCATCCCGAGGTGCGGGAAGTGGTGCCGGGCATGAATAACCTGACGCTGCTGCTGCATACGCCGCAGGCCGATGCCGCAGCGATGCTCGCGCTGTTGCAGCAAGGTTGGGACAGCGAGGAAAGCCTGGTGCCGGAATCGCGCCAGGTGGACATTCCGGTGGTCTACGGCGGGGAACAGGGCCCCGATCTGGATGAGGTGGCGCGCCATACCGGGCTGACGCCGCGGCAGGTGGTGGAATGCCACGCTGCGGCGGACTACGTGGTCTACTTTCTCGGCTTCCAGCCCGGCTTCTCCTATCTGGGCGGCATGCCGGAAAAGCTGGCCACGCCGCGCCGCGCCGAACCGCGGCTGGCGGTGGCGGCCGGCTCCGTCGGCATCGGCGGCGGCCAGACCGGCATCTATCCGCTGGTCACGCCCGGCGGTTGGCAGCTGATCGGCCGCACGCCGCTGGCCTTGTTCAATCCGCATGAAATGCCGCCGACGTTGCTGCGCCCGGGCGATAACGTGCGTTTTGTGCCGCAGAAGGAGGGGGTATGCTGACTATTCTGCGAGCGGGCATTTACACCACGGTACAGGACCTGGGGCGTGACGGTTTTCGTCGTCTCGGGGTCAGCTCCGGCGGCGCGCTCGATGCGCCGGCGCTGAAGATTGCCAACCTGCTGGTGGGCAATGCGCCGGACGCCGCCGGGTTGGAAGTGACCCTCGGCCAGTTCAGCGCCGAATTTAACCGCCCGGGCTGGATCGCGTTGACCGGCGCCGGCTGCGATGCCCAGCTGGACGGCGAGCCGCTGTGGACCGGCTGGCGTTATCCGGTGAAAAAGGGCCAACGGCTGACGCTGAAAACGCCGAAGCGCGGCATGCGCAGCTATCTGGCGGTGTCCGGCGGCATCGCGGTGCCGGAAATGCTGGGATCGCGCAGTACCGATATGAAAGCCGCCTTCGGCGGGTTGGAAGGCCGCAATCTGAAAGACGGCGATCGACTGCCGTTGGGAAAAGAAGGCGCATTGCCGCATCGCCGCTGCGGGGTGAAACAGCTGTTGTTCAATAACCGCATCCGCGCGCTGCCGGGGCCGGAATACGCCGAATTCAGCGAAGAGGCGCAGGAAAGCTTCTGGCGCACCGCCTGGCAGCTTAGCCCGCAGAGCAACCGCATGGGCTACCGTCTGCACGGCGGCAATCCGCTGACCCGCACCACCGATCGTGAAATGCTGTCGCACGGCCTGCTGCCAGGGGCGGTGCAGGTGCCGCACAACGGTCAGCCGATCGTGCTGATGGCCGATGCGCAAACCACCGGCGGTTACCCGCGCATCGCCTGCGTGATCGAGGCCGATCTCTACCATCTGGCGCAGATCCGCCTTGGCGAGCCGATCCACTTCATTCACTGTTCGCTGGCGGAGGCGCGGCGCGCCAAGGCCGAACAGGATCTCTTCATTCAACAGATAGCTTGGGGGTTAGATGATCGTTGATTTAAACGCCGATCTCGGCGAAGGCTGCGCCAACGACGAAGCGCTGCTGCAGTTGGTCAGCTCGGCCAATATCGCCTGCGGAGCCCATGCCGGCGATGCGCAAACCATGCGCCAGTCGGTGCGCTGGGCGCTGCAGTACGGCGTGGCGATCGGCGCTCACCCGAGTTTTCCGGACCGGGAGAACTTTGGCCGCACCCGCATGCAGCTGCCGCCGGAAACGGTGTATGCGCAGCTGGTGTACCAACTGGGCGCGCTGGCGGCGATCGCCCGCGCCGAAGGGGGCGTGATGGTGCACGTGAAACCGCACGGCATGCTGTACAACCAGGCGGCGGTCGAACCGGCGCTGGCGGAGGCTATCGCGCGGGCGGTGAAGGCGGTCGATCCGGCGCTGCGGCTGGTGGGGCTGGCCGGCAGCGAGCTTATTCGCGCCGGACAGCGACAGGGCCTGACGACGCGGCAGGAAGTGTTCGCCGATCGCGGCTATCAGGCGGACGGCACGCTGGTGCCGCGCGGCTTGCCGGGTGCGTTGATCGAGGACGACGAACAGGCGCTGGCGCAAACGCTGGAAATGGTGCGCCATCATCGGGTGCGCACCCTGGACGGCACCTGGGCCGCGGTGCAGGCGGAAACCGTCTGCCTGCACGGCGACGGGGCACATGCGCTGGAGTACGCGCGGAAACTGCGGGACAGCTTTGTCCAGCAAGGCATCCGCGTCAGCGCCGAGTAACGCCATACACGACATCACAATAAAACTATTAGAAATCATCGAGGGAAGACTATGGAACAGGCCGTCAATCTCTGGCCGCTGATCGGCATCGCCGCTATCGTGCTGGGGTTCGTTTTACGCTTCAACCCGGTGCTGGTGGTGATCGCCGCCGGCATCATCACCGGTCTGGCGGCGCTGATGCCGCTGGACGTGATCCTGGAAAAGCTCGGCGAGGGCTTTCTCAATACCCGCAACCTGCCGCTGATCCTGTTGCTGCCGCTGGCGGTGATCGGCCTGCTGGAGCGCCACGGTTTGAAGGAGCGGGCGCAGGCGTGGATCGCTAAAATCAAAAGCGCCACCGCCGGGCGTTTGCTGATCGTCTACCTGTTCGTGCGCGAAATTACCGCCGCCATGGGGCTGACCAGCCTGGGCGGCCATCCGCAGATGGTGCGGCCGCTGCTGGCGCCGATGGCGGAAGGGGCGACCGAAAACCGCTACGGCGAGCTGCCGGAGCGCACCCGCCATCGCCTGCGCGCCATGTCGGCCGCGACGGACAACGTCGGGCTGTTCTTCGGCGAGGATATTTTCGTGGCCTTCGGCGCGATTATCTTCATGCACAACTTTATGCTGGAGTCGGGGGGCATCCAGACCGAACCGCTGCACATCGCGCTGTGGGGCATCCCCACCGCCATTTTCGCCTTCCTGATCCATTCATTCCGGCTCTACCGCATGGACAAGCAGCTCAGCGCTGAGCTGGCGCAGCTGAACCAGGCGGCGCTGCAGGCGAAGGGGGACGCGCAATGAATTTCCAACAGCAATATCTCTATTGGCTGGCCGGCGTGGTGCTGCTCATCGTGGCGGTGATGTCGTTCCGCGATCGCGCCAACCCGCGCCGCATCACCACCGGCCTGTTCTGGGCGCTGTACGGCCTGGTGTTCCTGGTCGGCGACTGGACCTACGGCCTGCTGGGCGAGGTGTTGGGCGAAGGCAGCAATGAGAAACGCATGCTGCATATCATCGTCGGCGTGGTGGTGGTGATCATGGCCCTGATCGCCGGCTTCGGCGGCGTGCGGTTGGGCAGCTATCATCAGCGCACGCCGCAGGAGCGCGAAGCCAGCGCCAAACGCCTGGGCAACCGGCTGTTTGTGCCGGCGCTGGCGATCCCGGTGGTGACGGTGGTCGGCGTACTGCTGTTCAACAATATCCCCGCCCTGCAGACCGCGGTATTCGGCGCCGGCAACCACGCGACGCTGATCACCCTGTTTTCGATGACGCTGGGGGTGGTGCTCGGCGGCATCATTGCGGTAAGCATGACGCGCGAAACCCTGTCGCAGCCGATACAGGAAACGCGCCGCCTGCTGGATTCGATCGGCTGGGCGTTTATTCTGCCGCAGATCCTCGCCACGCTGGGGCTGCTGTTCACCGTCGCCGGCGTGGGCACGGCGATTTCCCATCTGACCCAGGAGTACCTGGCGGTCGATAACCGCTTTATCGCCGTGGCGGTTTACGCCATCGGCATGGCGCTGCTGACCATGGTGATGGGCAACGCCTTCGCCGCTTTCCCGATCGTTACCGCCGGCGTCGGCATCCCGATCCTGGTGCTGCAGCACGGCGGCAACCCGGCGGTGATGGCGGCGATCGGCATGTTTTCCGGCTATTGCGGCACGCTGATGACGCCAATGGCTGCTAACTTTAATATTGTGCCGGCGGCGTTGCTGGAGCTGCCGGACAAGAATGCGGTGATCAAGGCGCAGGTGCCGACCGGCGTGCTGTTGCTGTTGGTGAACGTATTCCTGCTTTATTTCCTGATGTTCCTGTAGGAGAGCTGATGCAAAAGGTATTGATTACGGGCTTTGAGCCCTTTGGCGGCGAACGCGTCAATCCCTCCTGGGAAGTGGTGAAGCAGCTGAACGATATGGAACTGGTCGGCACGCGGGTGGTGGCGCGGCAGCTGCCGTGCGTGTTTGGCGCGGCGCTGGCTGCGCTGAATGCGGCGATCGACGAGGTGCAGCCGGTGATGGTGCTGGCGATCGGCCAGGCCGGCGGCCGCACCGACATCACGCTGGAACGAGTGGCGATTAACGTCGATGATGCGCGCATTCCGGATAACCGGGAGCAGCAACCCATCGACGAGCCGATCGTCGCCGACGGCCCGGCGGCTTATTTCAGCACCTTGCCGATCAAGGCGATGGTCAGTTCGATGCGCGAAGCCGGCATTCCGGCTTCCGTTTCACAAACCGCCGGCACCTACGTGTGCAACCACGTGATGTATGGCCTGCTGCACCGTCTGAGCGGCCAGCAGGAGATCAAGGGCGGGTTCATTCATATCCCTTACCTGCCGGAGCAGGCGGCGGCGCACCCCGGCGCGCCGAGCATGGCGGCGTCGACGGTGCTGTTCGCCATTGAGCTGGCCATTTCAATCGCGCTGCAGGTGGAACACGATCTGAAAGTGGTTGGCGGCGCGACGCACTAACCGGTCGTTCCCCGGCGCAGCCCGCTGCGCCGGGTCTTATGCAAGGAGTCGTTTATGCCGGAAGGTCCGGAGATCCGCAGGGCGGCGGATACACTGGCGGCGGCGGTGATAGACCAGCCGTTGACCGAGGTCGATTTCGCTTTTCCCCAGCTAAAACACTATCGCCAGCGCCTGATCGGCGAGCGCATCGTCGCCATAGAGCCGCGCGGCAAGGCGCTGCTGACCCATTTCTCCAACGGGTTGACGATGTACAGCCATAATCAGCTGTACGGCGTATGGAAAGTGGCGCAGGCGGGAGAGACGCCGGTGACCAAGCGAGACCTGCGGGTGCGGCTGGAAACCGCGCAACGCGCCATTTTGCTCTACAGCGCTTCGGACATCACGCTGGGGCCGCGGGAAGAAATTGAACAGCATCCTTTTCTGACGCGCATTGGCCCCGACGTGCTGGACGTGTCGCTAACCGCGCAGGCGGTGGCGCAGCGTTTGCTGTCGCCGCGTTTCCGCAAGCGCCAGTTGGGCGGCATGCTGCTCGATCAGGCGTTTCTCGCCGGACTGGGCAACTATCTGCGCGCCGAAATCCTGTGGCAGGCGCAGTTGGCGCCGCAGCATAAGCCGCAGGATCTGCCGCCGCACGCGTTGCAGCGGTTGGCGCAAGCCTTGCTGGCGGTGCCGCGGCTGTCTTATCAAACCCGCGGCCAGGCGGATGACTCTCGCCATCACGGCGCGCTGTTCAGCTTTAAGGTGTTTCACCGCAGCGGCGAGCCCTGCGCGCGCTGCGGCGCGACGATCGTGCGCGCCGAGCTGTCTTCGCGGCCGTTTTACTGGTGCCCCGGCTGTCAAAAATAGCAAAAAAAACGCCGCCCAATCGGGCGGCGTGGTGCGGCTTTATGTAGGGTAAAGCGGCGTTACTGGTTTTTCAGCCGGGACTTGAAGTCACGCTCGGCATAGCCGGTGTACAGCTGACGCGGACGGGCGATTTTGATGCCTTCGTCATGCATTTCGTTCCAGTGCGCAATCCAGCCGATGGTGCGGGCGATGGCGAAAATAACGGTGAACATGGAAGAAGGAATGCCCATCGCCTTCAGGATGATGCCCGAGTAGAAGTCGACGTTCGGGTACAGCTTCTTCTCGATGAAGTACGGGTCGTTCAGCGCGATGTGTTCCAGCTCCATCGCCACCTGCAGCAGGTTGTCGTCCTTCTTGTTCAGTTCTTTCAGCACTTCGTGACAGGTTTCACGCATCACGGTGGCGCGCGGATCGTAGTTCTTGTACACGCGGTGGCCGAAGCCCATCAGACGGAACGAATCGTTCTTGTCTTTGGCGCGCTTGATGAATTCCGGAATGTGCTCGACGGTCTTGATCTCTTCCAGCATTTTCAGCGCCGCTTCGTTGGCGCCGCCGTGCGCCGGTCCCCACAGGGAGGCGATGCCGGCTGCGATACAGGCGAACGGGTTGGCGCCGGAGGAGCCTGCGGTACGCACGGTAGAGGTGGAGGCGTTCTGCTCATGGTCGGCGTGCAGGATCAGGATGCGATCCATGGCGCGCTCCAGCACCGGGTTCACCACGTACTCTTCGCACGGGGTGGAGAACATCATGTGCAGGAAGTTGCCGGCGTAGGACAGGTCGTTGCGCGGATAAACGAACGGCTGGCCCAGGGAGTATTTGTAACACATCGCCGCCACGGTCGGCATTTTGGACAGCAGGCGGAACGCGGTGATCTCGCGGTGACGCTCGTTGTTGACGTCCAGCGCATCGTGATAAAACGCCGCCAGGGCGCCGGTCACGCCGCACAGCACCGCCATCGGGTGCGAGTCGCGACGGAAGCCGCGGAACAGATGCGTGATCTGATCGTGGATCATGGTGTGGCGCGTGACGGTGGTTTTGAAGGTGTCGAATTCTTCTGCGGTCGGCGTTTCGCCGTACAGCAGGATGTAGCACACTTCCAGGTAGGAAGACTCTTTCGCCAACTGCTCGATCGGGAAGCCGCGGTGCAGCAGAACGCCCTTGTCGCCGTCGATGAAGGTGATTTTTGATTCGCAGGAAGCGGTAGAGGTAAAGCCGGGATCAAATGTGAAATAACCTTTGGAGCCCAGGGCGCGGACATCGAGGACATCGGGGCCCAGTGTCGGGGTTAATACGCCCAGTTCGATCGGAGCTTCGCCATCATTAATGGTTAGCGTCGCTTTCTTATCAGTCATTTACTGTCTCCTTAGCGCCTTATTTTAAAAACCTCTAACAACTGAAATACCTTAAATCTCCGCAGGTTGCCCGCAAAAAATGGTGCGGACGCTAACTCTGTGAGCGACTGCGCAATTGTGCGCGGGTAGGGTACAGAGTGCTGACCAGGCGAACGAGACGGGTGACCAGTTGTTAACGATTCATTGTCATTCGTTATATTCTGTTAATCTTACCTATGACCTGTTCGAGGGTTATGTGAACCTATCCCAATAGATTGTTTTAAATGCCTTATTTGCTTTTTTTGCGGCAAAACCGGGCGGGCAACAACGGCTATTGGGATAGGTTCTGCCAAATACACTGTTGCATATCTTGCATACCGGGGGAAGTGTATCTGCTGACCTATAGCGCATCATAGGACCGTTTGTGCCCCTATATGTAATGGAAATGTTGATCTCTTGTCAAATCAGATAATTAATTTTGCACTAATTGTGAAATCCGTGATCTAAATCACTGTTCGGGGGAAATGTTACCAAAGGGATTGTATGGGAATTGTAATCAGAATGTGATCCTCCTATACTGCCGCCAGGTCTCCGGATTACCCTGAAGTAGGAGCACCCAGCGTTATAAATGCGCGCCGTTTGAGCACAGAGGATGTTGATGTTTGAGCGCGTGACGTGTAAGGGTTTTGGCTCTTAACGCTGTCTGATCCCCGCCCAGGCCCGGAGGAAGGAAAATAATAAGAGCTGTGTGGGCAAAAACGTGAAAAAACAACGACCTGTCAACTTGGATCTGCAAACGATCCGGTTTCCCGTAACTGCGATAGCGTCTATCTTACACCGAGTCTCTGGCGTAATTACCTTCGTTGCCGTGGGTATCCTCCTCTGGCTGCTGGGCCTGTCTCTCTCTTCCCAAGAGGGTTTCCTGCAGGCCGCCGCCATCATGAATAGCTTCATCGTCAAATTCATATTCTGGGGCATCCTCACGGCGCTGGCCTATCACATTTGCGGTGGCGTTCGTCACCTGTTAATGGATTTTGGCTATATCGAAGAGAGTTTAGCCGCCGGTACCCGTTCTGCCCAGGTGGCGATCGGTCTCACCGTCGTGCTGTCAGTTTTGGCTGGAGTCCTCGTATGGTAAACAATGTTTCTGCATTAGGGCGCAACGGCGTGCACGATTGGCTGCTGCTGCGCGCCTCCGCTATCATCATCACCCTGTACGTACTGTATATCCTGGGCTTCTTCGTCACGGCTCCGGATCTCACCTATGAAATCTGGCGCGGCTTCTTCGCCACTTCCATTACGAAAGTGTTCACCCTGCTGACCTTGCTGTCGATTCTGGCTCACGCCTGGATCGGGCTGTGGCAGGTGCTGACGGACTACGTCAAACCGCTGGCGGTTCGCCTGGTGTTGCAACTGGCGATCGTTGTCGTGTTGCTGGTCTATTTATTGTACGGAACAATCGTAGTGTGGGGTGCTTAAATGAAACTGCCGGTCAGAGAGTTTGATGCAGTTGTTATCGGTGCTGGCGGCGCAGGTATGCGCGCGGCGCTGCAGATTTCCCAGGCGGGCTCAACCTGTGCCCTGCTGTCCAAGGTATTCCCGACCCGTTCCCATACCGTGTCTGCGCAGGGTGGCATCACCGTGGCGCTGGGCAACACCCATGAAGACAACTGGGAATGGCATATGTACGACACGGTGAAAGGTTCCGACTATATCGGTGACCAGGACGCCATTGAATATATGTGCAAAACCGGCCCGGAAGCGATTCTGGAGCTGGAGCACATGGGCCTGCCGTTCTCCCGTCTGGACGATGGCCGCATCTATCAGCGCCCGTTCGGCGGCCAGTCGCTGAACTTCGGCGGCGAGCAGGCGGCCCGTACCGCCGCGGCGGCCGACCGTACCGGCCATGCGCTGTTGCACACCCTGTATCAACAGAACCTGAAGAACCACACCACCATTTTCTCCGAGTGGTATGCGCTGGATCTGGTGAAGAACCAGGATGGCGCGGTGGTCGGCACTACCGCCATCTGCATTGAGACCGGTGAAGTGGTTTACTTCAAAGCCAAGGCCACCGTACTGGCGACCGGCGGCGCAGGCCGTATTTATCAGTCCACCACCAACGCCCACATCAACACCGGCGACGGTGTCGGCATGGCGATCCGCGCCGGGGTACCGGTGCAGGACATGGAAATGTGGCAGTTCCACCCGACCGGCATCGCCGGCGCCGGCGTGCTGGTGACCGAAGGCTGTCGCGGTGAGGGCGGTTACCTGCTGAACAAGCACGGCGAACGCTTCATGGAACGCTATGCGCCGAACGCCAAAGATCTGGCGGGCCGCGACGTGGTGGCCCGTTCCATCATGATTGAAATCCGCGAAGGCCGCGGCTGCGACGGTCCTTGGGGCCCGCACGCCAAGCTGAAGCTGGACCACCTGGGCAAGGACGTGCTGGAATCCCGCCTGCCGGGCATCCTGGAGCTGTCCCGCACCTTCGCTCACGTCGACCCGGTGAAAGAACCTATCCCGGTGATCCCGACCTGCCACTACATGATGGGCGGCATACCGACCAAAGTGACCGGCCAGGCGTTGACCGTGAACGAGAAAGGCGAAGACGTGGTGATCCCGGGGCTGTTCGCCGTGGGCGAAATCGCCTGCGTCTCGGTGCACGGCGCCAACCGTCTGGGCGGCAACTCGCTGCTCGATCTGGTGGTGTTTGGTCGCTCCGCCGGCATGCACCTGCAGGAATCGCTGGAAGAGCAGGGCGAGAGCCGTGACGCCAGCGAATCCGACGTGGAAGCCTCTCTGGAGCGTCTGAACCGCTGGAACAACACCCGCTCGGGTGAAGATCCGGTTGAAATCCGCAAAGCGCTGCAGGCCTGCATGCAGAACAACTTCTCGGTATTCCGCGAAGGCGATGCCATGGCGAAAGGCCTGGAAGAGCTGAAAGTGATCCGCGAACGTCTGAAGAACGCACGTCTGGACGATACCTCCAGCGAATTCAACACCCAGCGCATCGAATGCCTGGAGTTGGATAACCTGATGGAAACCGCGTTTTCCACCGCCGTATCGGCCAACTTCCGCACCGAGAGCCGTGGCGCGCACAGCCGCTTCGACTTCCCGGAGCGCGATGACGCCAACTGGCTGTGTCATTCGCTGTATCTGCCGCAATCGGAAAGCATGACGCGACGCGAAGTGAACATGCAACCGAAGCTGCGCCCGGCATTCCCGCCGAAAGTGCGTTCTTACTAATTGCGGAGATCGATTGATGAAACTCGAATTTTCAATTTATCGCTACAATCCGGACGTTGACGACGCGCCGCACATGCAGGATTACACCCTGGAAGCGGAAGAAGGTCGCGACATGATGCTGCTGGATGCGTTAATGCAGCTGAAAGAAAAAGATCCGACCCTGTCGTTCCGTCGCTCATGCCGTGAAGGCGTGTGCGGCTCCGACGGCCTCAATATGAACGGCAAAAACGGCCTGGCCTGCATCACCCCGATCTCTTCGCTGCGCAAAGCCGGCAAAAAGATTGTGATCCGTCCGCTGCCGGGCTTGCCGGTGGTGCGCGATCTGGTGGTTGATATGGGCCAGTTCTACACCCAATATGAGAAGATTAAGCCTTACCTGCTGAACGACGGCAAGAATCCTCCGGCGCGCGAGCATCTGCAATCGCCGGATGAACGCGCCAAGCTGGATGGTCTGTACGAGTGCATTCTGTGCGCCTGTTGCTCGACCTCTTGCCCATCGTTCTGGTGGAACCCTGACAAGTTCGTTGGCCCGGCCGGTCTGCTGGCGGCGTACCGCTTCCTGATCGACAGCCGCGACACGGAAACCGAAGAACGTTTAGATGATCTGGACGACGCTTTCAGTGTTTTCCGCTGCCATAGCATTATGAATTGTGTCAGTGTATGTCCTAAAGGCTTGAACCCGACGCGTGCTATCGGGCATATCAAGTCCATGCTGCTGCAACGCGGCGCATAAACGGAATGAGATGCTGCGCCGGGCGGTATTCCGGCGCACATCCCACGGGAGGGAACCTCTAAAAACTGACCCGCGGCTGCGGCGCCATGCAGCCTGGTTTTTCCGCCGGTTTTTAGAGGTTCCTTGTAAGGGACCGCGAGGTCCATAGCAGAACGTATCAGGCCCTAGTGGCATGCCCCATGACTTTCGAGTCGCAGCCGACAACGCTGCGGCGCGAAAGGCGACGGGTATCAAGTACGTCGAGTGAACCGTTTTTACGGCAAACCGTATCCATCACGGTAATTATGTTAACCACGGCGAAAACTAAAGCTTCAAAGCTTAAGGGATCATGATGCAGAACGGCGCAATGAAGGCCTGGCTGGATTCCTCCTATCTGGCGGGCGCGAATCAGTCTTACATAGAGCAGCTCTATGAAGACTTTTTAACCGATCCGGGCTCCGTTGAAGATAGCTGGCGTTCCATTTTTCAACAGCTACCAACCGCGGGTGTAAAACCCGATCAGCTTCACTCTCAAACACGCGATTACTTCCGCCGCCTGGCGAAAGATGCCGCGCGTTACAACACCACCATCACCGACCCGGAAACCGACGCCAAACAGGTCAAGGTACTGCAGCTGATCAACGCCTTCCGCTTCCGCGGACATCAGCATGCCAACCTCGATCCGCTCGGCCTGTGGCAGCGCGAGCAAGTTCCTGACCTTGAGCCCGCGTACCACAACCTGACCGACGCCGACTTCCAGGAAACCTTCAACGTGGGTTCTTTCGCCATCGGCAAAGAAACCATGAAGCTGGGCGACCTGTACGCCGCGCTGAAGCAGACCTACTGCGGTTCGATCGGTGCGGAATACATGCACATCACCAACACCGAAGAGAAACGCTGGATCCAGCAGCGCATCGAATCGGTGGCGGGGCGCGCCAGCTTTACCAGCGATGAGAAACGCCGTTTCCTGAACGAGCTGACCGCTGCGGAAGGCCTGGAACGCTACCTGGGCGCCAAGTTCCCGGGCGCGAAGCGCTTCTCGCTGGAGGGCGGCGATGCGCTGGTGCCAATGCTGAAAGAAATGGTGCGCCACGCCGGCAAGAACGGCACCCGCGAAGTGGTGCTGGGCATGGCACACCGCGGCCGTCTGAACGTGTTGATCAACGTGCTGGGCAAAAAGCCGGCCGATCTGTTCGACGAGTTCGCCGGCAAGCATAAAGAACACCTCGGCACCGGTGACGTGAAATATCACCAGGGCTTCTCCTCCGACCTGGAAACCGAAGGCGGCATGGTTCACCTGGCGCTGGCGTTCAACCCGTCGCACCTGGAGATCGTCAGCCCGGTGGTGATGGGCTCGGTGCGCGCCCGTCGCGATCGTCTGGACGAAGCGCGCAGCAACATGGTGCTGCCGATCACCATCCACGGCGACGCCGCCATTACCGGCCAGGGCGTGGTGCAGGAAACCCTGAACATGTCGCAGGCCCGCGGTTACGAAGTGGGCGGCACGGTGCGCATCGTCATCAACAACCAGGTTGGCTTCACCACCTCCAACCCGTTGGATGCGCGCTCTACCGAATACTGTACCGACATCGCCAAAATGGTGCAGTCGCCGATCTTCCACGTCAATGCGGACGATCCGGAAGCGGTGGCCTTCGTCACCCGCCTGGCGTTGGATTTCCGTAACACCTTCAAACGTGACGTGATGATCGATCTGGTCTGCTACCGTCGCCATGGGCATAACGAGGCCGATGAGCCAAGCGCCACCCAGCCGGTGATGTATCAGAAGATCAAGAAACACCCGACGCCACGCAAAATCTACGCTGACGTGCTGACCGAACAGAAGGTCGCCAGCCTGGAAGATGCCACGGAAATGGTCAACCTGTACCGTGACGCGCTCGACCGCGGCGACTGCGTGGTTGAAGAATGGCGTCCGATGAATCTGCATACCTTTACCTGGTCGCCGTATCTGAACCACGAGTGGGACGAAGAGTACCCAAGCAAGGTTGAGATGAAGCGTCTGCAGGAGCTGGCTCGCCGCATCAGCAGCGTGCCGGAAGCGCTCGAGATGCAGTCGCGCGTGGCGAAAATCTACGGTGACCGCGCCGAGATGGCCGCCGGCAACAAGCCGTTCGATTGGGGCGCGGCCGAAACGCTGGCTTACGCCACCATGGTGGATGAAGGCATCCCGATCCGCCTCTCCGGCGAAGACGCCGGCCGCGGCACCTTCTTCCACCGCCATGCGGTGGTGCACAACCAGAAAAACGGTTCGGTCTACGTGCCGCTGGCGAATGTGCACAGCGGCCAGGGCGAATTCAAGGTCTGGGACTCGGTGCTGTCCGAAGAGGCGGTGCTGGCGTTCGAATACGGTTACGCCACCGCCGAGCCGCGCACCCTGACTATCTGGGAAGCGCAGTTCGGCGACTTCGCCAACGGCGCGCAGGTGGTGATCGACCAGTTCATCAGCTCCGGCGAGCAGAAGTGGGGCCGTATGTGCGGCCTGGTGATGCTGTTGCCGCACGGTTACGAAGGCCAGGGGCCGGAGCACTCCTCCGCGCGTCTGGAGCGTTACCTGCAGCTGTGCGCAGAGCAGAACATGCAGGTGTGCATCCCGTCCACGCCGGCGCAGGTTTACCATATGCTGCGTCGTCAGGCGCTGCGCGGTATGCGCCGTCCGCTGGTGGTGATGTCGCCTAAGTCGTTGCTGCGTCACCCGCTGGCGATTTCCTCGCTGGAAGAGCTGGCCAACGGCACCTTCCAGCCGGCGATCGGCGAGATCGACTCCCTGGATCCGAAAGGGGTCAAACGCGTGGTGCTGTGTTCCGGCAAGGTGTACTACGACCTGCTGGAACAGCGTCGCAAGAATGATCAGAAAGACGTGGCCATCATCCGCATCGAGCAGCTGTATCCGTTCCCGCACCAGGCCGTTCAGGCGGTGCTGGAGAAATACGCGCACGTGCACGATTTCGTCTGGTGTCAGGAAGAGCCGCTGAACCAGGGCGCCTGGTACTGCAGCCAACACAACTTCCGTGAAGTCGTGCCGTTTGGGGCTTCTTTACGTTACGCCGGACGTCCGGCCTCCGCCTCGCCGGCGGTGGGTTATATGTCCGTACACCAGAAGCAGCAGCAGGCTCTGGTGAATGACGCGCTGAATATTGATTAATGCCAGCTCACTTGCCGGCTGCGGCCGGCACGTTGAAGGGTAAAAAAACTTAAGGGAAAGCTAAATGAGTAGCGTAGATATTCTGGTTCCTGACCTTCCTGAATCGGTTGCCGATGCGACCGTGGCCACCTGGCACAAAAAGCCGGGCGACAGCGTTCAGCGCGACGAAGTTCTGGTCGAAATCGAAACCGACAAAGTGGTGCTGGAAGTTCCAGCCAGCGAAGCGGGCATTCTTGATGCGATCCTGGAAGAAGAGGGCGCTACCGTGCTTTCTCGCCAGATCCTCGGCCGCATCCGCCCGGGCGACAGCTCCGGCAAGCCGACCGCAGAGAAGAGCCAGGCTAAAGAAGCCACTCCGGCTCAGCGCGCCACCGCCAATCTGGAAGAAGAAAGCAATGATGCGCTCAGCCCGGCGATCCGCCGCCTGATCGCGGAACACGAGCTCGACGCCAGCGCCATCAAAGGCAGCGGCGTGGGTGGCCGCATCACCCGCGAAGACGTGGAAGCGCACCTGGCGAAAGGCGGCAAAGCCGCCGACAAACCCGCCGCCGCCGCTGAAGCCGCGCCACAGCCGGCTCTGGCCGGCCGCAGCGAAAAACGCGTGCCGATGACCCGCCTGCGCAAACGCGTGGCGGAGCGCCTGTTGGAAGCGAAGAACAGCACCGCGATGCTGACCACCTTCAACGAAATCAACATGCAGCCGATCATGGACCTGCGCAAGCAGTACGGCGAAGCCTTCGAGAAGCGCCACGGCGTGCGTCTGGGCTTCATGTCCTTCTACATCAAGGCGGTGGTGGAAGCGCTGAAACGCTTCCCGGAAGTGAATGCTTCCATCGACGGGACCGACGTGGTTTATCACAACTACTTCGACATCAGCATCGCGGTATCTACCCCGCGCGGCCTGGTGACCCCGGTACTGCGCGATGTGGACGCCATGAGCATGGCGGACATCGAGAAGAAAATCAAAGAGCTGGCGGTCAAAGGCCGCGACGGCAAGCTGACCGTGGAAGAGCTGACCGGCGGTAACTTCACCATTACCAACGGCGGCGTATTCGGCTCGCTGATGTCCACCCCGATCATCAACCCGCCGCAGAGCGCCATCCTCGGGATGCACGCGATCAAGGATCGTCCGATGGCGGTCAATGGTCAGGTGGTGATCCAGCCGATGATGTATCTGGCGCTGTCCTACGACCACCGCCTGATCGACGGCAAAGAGTCCGTCGGTTATCTGGTGACGGTCAAGGAAATGCTGGAAGATCCGGCTCGTCTGCTGCTGGACGTATAGTAACCCTGCTGGGCGCGCAGCCTTAAATAATTGGCGCCGCATCGCGGCTTCAGGTATCACGGGTATGTCGCGTCCACACTCTGTGCTATGTGGCCGGAAAGTCATGCGGTTTTACCGCGCAACATTGACCCGGCTAAAAACCTTCAGAACTGAATGGATAGAACATCATGAATTTACACGAATATCAGGCAAAACAGCTGTTTGCTCGGTATGGCATGCCGGCACCCACCGGCTATGCCTGTACCACTCCGCGTGAAGCAGAAGAAGCCGCATCCAAAATCGGCTCCGGCCCGTGGGTGGTTAAATGTCAGGTTCATGCTGGCGGCCGCGGTAAAGCTGGCGGCGTTAAAGTCGTAAACAGCAAAGAAGATATCCGTGCTTTCGCTGAAGCCTGGCTGGGCAAACGTCTGGTGACCTATCAGACTGACGCGCTGGGCCAGCCGGTACACCAGATCCTGGTGGAAGCGGCGACCGATATCGATAAAGAACTGTATCTGGGCGCGGTAGTCGACCGCAGCTCCCGCCGCGTGGTGTTCATGGCATCTACCGAAGGCGGCGTTGAGATTGAGAAAGTTGCGGAAGAAACGCCGGAGCTGATCCACAAAATGATCGTTGATCCGCTGGCGGGTCCACAGCCTTATCAGGGCCGCGAGCTGGCCTTCAAACTGGGCCTGACCGGCAAGCAGGTCAGCCAGTTCGCCAAGATCTTCATGGGCCTGGCGACCCTGTTCCTGGAGCGCGACCTGGCGATGGTTGAGATCAACCCGCTGGTGATCACCAAGCAGGGCGATCTGGTGTGCCTGGACGGCAAACTGGGCGCCGACGGCAATGCCCTGTTCCGCCAGCCGGAACTGCGCGAAATGCGTGACCCTTCTCAGGAAGACGAACGCGAATCCCGTGCGGCCCAGTGGGAGCTGAACTACGTTGCGCTCGACGGCAACATCGGCTGCATGGTTAACGGCGCGGGCCTGGCGATGGGCACCATGGACATCGTCAAGCTGCACGGCGGCGAACCGGCCAACTTCCTGGACGTAGGCGGCGGCGCCACCAAAGAGCGCGTAACCGAAGCGTTCAAAATCATCCTGTCCGACGACAAGGTGAAAGCGGTTCTGGTTAACATTTTCGGTGGTATCGTGCGCTGCGACCTGATCGCCGACGGCATCATCGGCGCAGTCGCCGAAGTGGGCGTCAACGTCCCGGTGGTGGTGCGTCTGGAAGGGAACAACGCCGAACTGGGCGCCAAGAAACTGGCGGACAGCGGTCTGAATATCATTGCTGCGACCAGCCTGACTGATGCGGCTCAGCAAGTTGTTGCGGCAGTGGAGGGTAAATAATGTCCATTTTAATCGATAAGAACACCAAAGTAATTTGCCAGGGCTTCACCGGTAGCCAGGGTACTTTCCACTCCGAACAGGCTATCGCTTACGGCACCAAAATGGTCGGTGGCGTAACCCCGGGCAAAGGCGGCACTCAGCACCTGGGCCTGCCGGTGTTCAATACCGTGCGTGAAGCGGTCGAAGCCACCGGCGCCACCGCGTCCGTGATCTACGTTCCCGCGCCGTTCTGCAAAGACTCCATCCTGGAAGCTATCGATGCAGGCATCAAACTGATCATCACCATCACCGAAGGCATCCCGACGCTGGACATGCTGACCGTGAAAGTGAAGCTGGATGAAGCCGGCGTGCGCATGATCGGCCCGAACTGCCCAGGCGTTATCACTCCGGGCGAATGCAAAATCGGCATCATGCCTGGCCATATCCACCTGCCAGGCAAAGTGGGCATCGTTTCCCGCTCCGGCACCCTGACCTATGAAGCGGTGAAACAAACCACCGATGCCGGTCTGGGCCAGTCTACCTGCGTGGGCATCGGCGGCGACCCGATCCCTGGCTCCAACTTCATCGATATCCTGAAAATGTTCCAGGAAGATCCGCAGACCGAAGCGATCGTCATGATCGGCGAGATCGGCGGCAGCGCTGAAGAAGAAGCGGCGGCCTACATCAAAGAACACGTCACCAAGCCGGTGGTCGGCTACATCGCCGGCGTTACCGCGCCGAAAGGCAAGCGCATGGGCCACGCGGGCGCCATCATCGCCGGCGGCAAAGGCACTGCGGACGAGAAGTTTGCGGCGCTGGAAGCGGCGGGCGTGAAGACCGTACGCAGCCTGGCTGACATCGGCGACGCGGTGAAAGCGGTGCTGAACCGCTAAGATCTTAGTACGAAATAACAATATCTCGACATGATTGGCCATCCTTGCGGGTGGCCTTTTTTATGGGCGAAGGATCAGAAGTCGTTGAGCGCCTTGATCAGCGCGATCCGATCCTGCAGGCGCCGCTGCTGAACCGCATCGCCGGCGGCCTGCCGCTGCTGCTCCAGGGCGGCGAGGGCGGCGCGATAGCCGTCGGCATCCTTGAACAAGGCATCTTTGACGTTGATCGACGCGACGTTGGTGTAGCGGCCGTCATCGGTGGTCGGCACCTGGATCACGCCTTCGTTGAGCAGGCGTTTGACGATCGCCCGCTGCGGCTCATAGCCTTCCATGCCCACTAATTTCCAGCGCTGCTGCGGCTCCCCGCGATATCGGCCCTTTTTCACTTCGCTCAGGTAGCGCAGGGTCAGGCTGCGGATGGTGCCTTCCTCTTCGCCATACTGCGCCTTGCTGTCGGACAGCACCGGGAAGGATTGCCCCTCCAGCGCACCGCCTTTCTGCGTCAGGTGCCCCATACGGTAGCTGTTCATGCCCAGGCGAATCGGCATGGCGTCGGTGACCGGCGTGCCGTCCGCCAGGCGCAGATTGCGGATGCGCGAACCGGCCGGCTGGCGCAGGTCGATGGTATAAGTGACGCCGTCGAAGAAGTCATTGGTGGAGTACTTGGACGAACGGCGCGCCGGATCAAAGCTGTAGGTGACGTCGCCGGGCCGCAGCGCGTTAAAATAGCCGGCCGACCACTCCATATACTGCTTCAGCGCCTTGCCGTCGAGCTGATAAACGGTGATCTCGCCGCCGGCGTATTGGTAGTTGAAGGCGATGTCCTTGGCTTTGATGTCGCCGACGTCCAGCCTGGCGCGATCGTTGTCGATCTGCAGGGCGATTACCTGCGCCCGTGGGGCGTAGTAGCGGCTGGCTTGCTGGAACAGCGCGCTGATGCCGGTATCCTGCACGTGCACCTGCGGGATGCCTTTGAACTCGTCGGCGGGCACCAGATCGCTGCCGCTCAGCCTGGCCACCACCCGGTTGGCGTTGGCGCGCAGAATGTCGTGATACGGCTGATAGAGCGCCAGCATGCCGCTGTCCGGCGCCAGCCCTTTGATCGGGTAAGTGTAGCTGTCCTTGTTGATCAGGGTGAATTTGCCGTCGCGCCGCTCAAACTGCAGATCGATGCGCGACAGCGCGCGGCCATATTTGTCCGGTTCGGTGATGATGACGCCGTTGACCACCGCCTGGTCGATTTTGACGTGCATATGCCCGGCGACGATCGCCGCCAGCTGCGGGTTGGCGTTGGCGATATCGGCTACGCCGGTGCCCGGGCGCTGGTTTTCGTTGTCGATGCCCATGTGAGCCACCAGCACGATGGCGTCGACCTGGTTGTCGATCCGGCTGATGACCTGTTTCACCGCCTGCACCGGATCGGTGAAGTTCAGCCCCTTGATGCGATCGGTGCCCTTGGCGAATTCGGCGGTCATCGGCGTGTCCATGCCGATAATGCCGATCTTCACGCCCTGACGCTCGATGATTTTATAGGCCGGCAAATAGGGTTTGCCGTCGTCCCAGAAGATATTGCCGGCCAGCGCGGCGCCCTCGAACTGTTTGAGCGGCGTGGCCAACGCCGGCAGGCCGAAGTCGAACTCGTGATTGCCCATTACCCAGACGTCGTACTTGAGCGCGTTGAAGCCCAGCATCATCGGGCTGACGGCATCGTGTTTGAAGGTTTCGACGAAGTTGCCCTGAATGGTGTCGCCGGCGTCCACCAGGATCAGATTCGGCTGTTCGGCGCGCAGTTTTTTTACCTGGGTGGCTATTTGGCTCAGGCTGCCCGCCAGATTTTCGGTGTCGCTGGCGTAATCCCAGGGGACGAAAGTGCCGTGCAGATCGGAGGTGCCCAGCAGGGTGATGTTAACCGTTTCGGCGGCCACGGCGTTGCCCGCGAGCCCCAGCACAGAGGCAAAAATTATTTTTTTCATAAGTTGTTGTCATCAAATGGAATTTTAACACAATCGGTTATTTTGCTACAAAAATGCAACCTTTACGATCTAATAGCGAGAAATAGGCTAATATTTGAGAGAGATTTTTTGTTTTGTGACTGCAATCACTGTCGATGCGCGTTGGAAATAAAACGTTAATTATGTCGCATAATAAGCGCGTAATAATACAATGGCGGCTCTTTTAAATCACATTTATTTAACACAAAAATATCATTAAAAAACAATTAAACCATCGCGCAACATGACCTCAAGAAAAATAGGCGAAATGTGCTGATGAATATGGAAATAATATGCGGATAGGCTTAAATTGTTTCAGATCAAATTACGCCAGAGTACCTCTTTGGGCTAAGATTTGACCTGTAACCCAAAGTCTAACCCACATCACGCAAAAACCTATTTATTGTGTGGGATTGGGCGAGTATCATTCATGCTGTGATTATGGATGGTTGATCTTGTTGCATTTGTTACCCGTTGTCGGTTTTCGGCGGCGCGTTTGATGCCTGGCCCATGCGGCCCAGCGGCGAGTGTGCGGTTGAAAGCGGAGAGGCTGGATCAAATTTGTTGTGTTTAAGGGCATTCACTGCGGGGCGTTACCGGCAGCTTTGAAAAAAGTCATACCCTAAATAATTGATGCTGTATCACCACGGCAAGAGCGCGAGTCCCGGGAGCTAACGTGAGTCAGTGACGGGGGGCGTTCGCAGCCGACACGGATGCAGTTTAAAGTATGACGGGTATATGCCGATAACCGCATGTCGGAGTCTTCCTGCGAGGAGCAAGGAGTCAAGATGTTTGATATTGTCGAACTGTCGCGCTTACAGTTTGCTTTAACGGCGATGTACCATTTCTTATTTGTCCCATTAACGCTGGGCATGGCGTTTTTGCTGGCAATTATGGAAACGGTATATGTACTGTCAGGCAAACAAATCTATAAAGATATGACCAAATTCTGGGGCAAGTTATTTGCAATTAACTTTGCCCTGGGTGTGGCCACCGGTTTGACCATGGAGTTCCAGTTCGGGACCAACTGGTCATATTTCTCCCACTACGTCGGTGACATCTTCGGGGCCCCGCTGGCCATCGAAGGTCTGATGGCGTTCTTCCTTGAATCGACGCTGGTCGGCCTGTTCTTCTTCGGCTGGGATCGTCTGAGCAAGGTGCAGCACATGGCGGTAACCTGGTTTGTGGCCCTCGGCTCCAACCTGTCCGCGCTGTGGATCCTGGTCGCCAACGGCTGGATGCAGAACCCGATCGCCTCCGACTTCAACTTCGAAACCATGCGCATGGAGATGGTCAGCTTCTCCGAACTGGTGCTTAACCCGGTTGCGCAGGTGAAGTTCGTGCACACCGTAGCGTCCGGCTACACCTGCGGCGCGATGTTCGTGTTGGGCATCAGCTCCTACTACCTGCTGAAGGGCCGCGATATCGCCTTCGCCAAGCGCTCCTTCGCCATTGCCGCCAGCTTCGGTATGGCTGCCATTCTGTCCGTTATCGTGCTGGGTGATGAATCCGGTTACGAGATGGGCGACGTGCAGAAAACCAAACTGGCCGCCATCGAAGCAGAGTGGGACACCCAGCCGGCTCCGGCCTCCTTTACCCTGTTCGGCATTCCGAATCAGGATAAGATGGAGAACTCCTACTCGATTCAAATCCCTTATGCGCTCGGCCTGATCGCCACCCGCTCCACCGATACCCAGGTCACCGGCCTGAAAGATCTGATGGCGCAGCATGAAGTGCGCATCCGCAACGGCATGAAAGCCTACCAGCTGCTGGAAGAGCTGCGCGGCGGCAATACCGATCCCGCGGTGCGCGCCGAGTTCAACCGCACCAAGCAGGACCTGGGCTACGGCATGCTGTTGAAGCGCTATACCCCGAACGTCACCGACGCGACGGAAGCGCAGATCCAGCTGGCGACCAAAGACTCCATTCCGCGCGTGGCGCCGCTGTACTTCGCCTTCCGCATCATGGTGGCCTGCGGCGTGATCATGCTGTTGATTATCGGCCTGTCGTTCTGGAACGTGATCCGCGGCCGCATCGGCCAGAAAAAATGGCTGCACCGCGCGGCGCTGTACGGCCTGCCGCTGCCATGGATCGCCATCGAGTCCGGCTGGTTCGTGGCGGAATACGGGCGTCAGCCCTGGGCGATTGGCGAGGTGCTGCCGACCGCGGTCGCCAACTCTTCGCTGACGGCGGGCGACATTCTGTTCTCGATGGGGCTGATCTGCGGCTTGTACACCCTGTTCCTGGTGGCTGAAATGTACCTGATGTTCAAGTTTGCGCGTCTGGGTCCAAGCAGCCTGAAAACTGGCCGCTACCACTTTGAACAACCGACTGCCTCCGTGCAGGAAGCGCGCTAAACAGGAGTCCACGTATGTTTGACTATGAAGTACTGCGATTTATTTGGTGGGTCCTGGTTGGCGTACTGCTGATCGGCTTCGCCGTCACCGACGGTTTCGACATGGGCGTCGGTATCCTGGTGCGCATTATCGGTAAAACCGATACCGAGCGCCGGGTGATGATCAACTCCATCGCCCCGCACTGGGACGGCAACCAGGTGTGGCTGATCACCGCCGGCGGCGCGCTGTTCGCCGCCTGGCCAATGGTCTACGCGGCGGCCTTCTCGGGCTTCTATGTCGCCATGATCCTGGTGCTGTCCGCGTTGTTCTTCCGCCCGGTCGGTTTTGACTACCGCTCCAAGCTGGAGAGCAGCCGCTGGCGCAACATGTGGGACTGGGGCATCTTCATCGGCTCCTTCGTGCCTGCGGTGGTGTTCGGCGTGGCGTTCGGCAACCTGCTGCAGGGCGTGCCGTTCCATATGGACGAGTACATGCGCCTGTTCTACACCGGCAACTTCTTCCAGCTGCTGAACCCGTTTGGCCTGTTGGCGGGCGTGGTCAGCCTGACCATGCTGGTGACCCAGGGCGCGACCTACCTGCAGATGCGCACCACCGGCGAAATCCACCTGCGTTCACGCGCGGCGGCTCAGATTGCCACCCTGGTGATGGCGGTATGCTTCCTGCTGGCTGGCGTGTGGTTGGTGAAGGGCATCGACGGTTTCGTGGTGACTTCGGCGCTGGATACCATGGCGGAATCCAACCCGCTGCGTAAGGAAGTGGCTCATCAGGCCGGCGCCTGGCTGATCAACTTCAACAAGTATCCGCTGCTGTGGGCCTTGCCTGCGCTGGGCGTGGTGCTGCCGTTGTTCACCATCCTGTTCTCGCGTCTGGAGAAAGGGGCGCTGGCGTTCGTCACTTCGTCGCTGACCATCGCCTGCGTGATCCTCACCGCCGGGGTCACCATGTTCCCGTTCGTGATGCCTTCAAGCACCGTGCCCAACGTCAGCCTGACCATGTGGGATGCGACGTCGAGCCTGCTGACGCTGAAGGTGATGACCGTGGTCGCGGCGATCTTCGTACCTATCGTCTTGGCGTACACCAGCTGGTCGTACTACAAAATGTTCGGCCGCCTCGACAAGAACTACATCGAAAACAACAAGCATTCGCTGTACTAAGGATAAGGAGCTAAACCATGTGGTATTTTGCCTGGATTCTCGGAACGCTTCTTGCCTGCGCCTTCGGCATCATTACGGCGCTGGCGCTGGAGCAGAGCGAAGCCACCAAAGCGCAGCAAGACGGCAAGTGATGAGTTTGTCATTAACCGACAGGCTGTACGCCATCACTGACAAGGGCCCCGTCCGGGCCCTTTCATTGGCGTTGGCGTTGATTTTGGCGGGTTGCATCTTTTGGGATCCGACGCGTTTCGCCGCCAAAACCAGCTCGCTGGAGATTTGGGAAGGGCTGCTGCTGATTTGGGCGGTGTGCACCGGGGTGATCCACGGCTTCGGTTTCCGGCCGCAGCGCAGCCTCTGGCGCGCTTTTTTCGCGCCGCTTCCTGCCATGGTGATCCTGGCCGCAGGATTACTTTACGTTTCTTTATAATCTCCGCCATATCCCCGTGTTATGGGCCCTGAGGGCCCATAATTATTTTCATTCCCATCTTGTAACCCATTCCCAACCCGATCCGTCTTGCGTATAGTAGCAGCGTTAAATTGCATTGCTGGGAAGTAGAGTGAGTAATACGTTGTTTCGATGGCCGGTTCGCGTTTACTACGAGGATACCGATGCCAGTGGTGTGGTCTATCACGCCCGCTACGTCGCCTTTTTTGAAAGAGCGCGCACCGAGATGCTGCGTCAGCATAACTTTCATCAACAGCAGCTGCTCAGTGAACATGTCGCTTTTGTCGTCCGGCGCATGACGGTGGATTATCTGGCTCCGGCTCGTCTCGACGAACAGCTGGAAGTGCAGAGTGAAATCACCGTGATCCGCGGGGCTTCTCTCACGTTTGCTCAACGCATTGTCAATTCTGACGGGGCTCTACTGAGTCAGGCCGATGTATTGATTGCATGTATTGATCCACACCAAATGAAGCCGAGAGCGCTTCCTAAGTCTATTGTCGCGGAGTTTAAGCAGTGACTGACATGAATATCCTAGATTTATTCTTGAAGGCGAGCCTGCTCGTTAAGCTTATCATGTTGATTTTGATATGCTTCTCGGTAGCCTCTTGGGCGATCATCATCCAGCGCACCCGCATTCTCAATGCGGCCACCCGCGACGCCGAAGCCTTTGAAGACAAATTCTGGTCCGGTATCGAGCTGTCCCGTTTGTATCAGGAGAGCCAGGCGCGTCGCGATAGCCTGACCGGTTCCGAACAAATTTTCCACTCGGGTTTCAAAGAGTTCGCCCGTCTGCACCGCGCGAATAACCATGCGCCGGAGTCGGTGATTGAAGGGGCGTCGCGCGCGATGCGCATTTCGATGAACCGTGAACTGGAAACGCTGGAAAACCATATTCCGTTCCTCGGCACCGTCGGTTCGATCAGCCCGTATATCGGCCTGTTCGGCACCGTGTGGGGGATCATGCACGCCTTTATCGCCCTGGGTGCGGTGAAGCAGGCCACGCTGCAGATGGTGGCGCCGGGCATCGCCGAAGCGCTGATCGCCACCGCGATCGGTCTGTTCGCCGCTATCCCGGCCGTTATGGCCTATAACCGCCTCAACCAGCGCGTTAACAAGCTTGAGCAGAATTACGACAACTTTATGGAAGAGTTCACCGCTATTCTGCATCGTCAGGCCTTCTCCAGCGACAGCAAATAAGTAGGAGGTAGCATGGCGAGAGTACGTGGACGCAATCGGCGCGAGCTGAAGTCCGAAATTAACATCGTTCCGCTGCTCGACGTGTTGCTGGTGCTGCTGCTGATCTTTATGGCAACCGCGCCAATCATCACCCAGAGCGTGGAGGTTGACCTGCCGGACGCCACCGACTCCAAAACGGTGTCCAGCGATGACAATCCGCCGGTGATCCTCGAGGTTTCCGGCGTAGGTCAATACACCCTGGTGGTGGATCACAACCGTATGGAACTGCTGCCGCCGGAGCAGGTTGCTGCCGAGGCCAAATCGCGGTTGGCGGCCAACCCGAAAACGGTCTTTTTGATCGGCGGGGCGAAGGAAGTTCCTTATGATGAGATTATCAAGGCATTGAATATTCTCCATCAGGCGGGCGTGGCTTCCGTGGGGCTGATGACCCAGCCAATCTGACCGTAAGGCGAACGGCAACCCGGTTCCTGCGCTGCGGCCCAGGAACCCCGTATAAGCAACACCAGTTTTTGGGAATCTATTTTGGTAAAGGCAACTGAGCAAAACGATAAGCTGAATCGCGCCGTTATTGTTTCGGTCGTTCTGCACTTCATATTGATTGCCCTGCTGATTTGGGGATCGCTGCAGGAAAACGTCGACATGAGTGCCGGCGGCGGCGGCGACGGTTCCGTAGTCGGTGCGGTGATGGTTGATCCCGGCGCGGTGGTGGAGCAGTACAACCGCCAGCAGCAGCAGAGCAACGACGCGCAGCGCGCCGAGAAGCAGCGTCAGAAAAAAGCGGAGCAGCAGGCCGAAGAACTTCAGCAGAAGCAGGCGGCGGAACAGCAACGCCTGAAAGAACTGGAAAAAGAACGGCTGACGGCGCAGGAAAAAGCGGCGCAGGACGCCAAGGCGCAGGCGGAACAGCAAAAGCAGGCCGCCGAGCAGCAGAAAGCGGCGGAAGCCGCGGCGGCCAAGGCCAAAGAACAGCAGAAGGTCGCGGAAACCGCAGCGGCGAAAGCCAAGGCCGAGGCCGATAAGGTCGCCAAGGCGCAGGCCGACGCGCAGAAGAAAGCCGAAGCCGAGGCCAAGAAAGAAGCCGCAGCCGCAGCCGCCGCCAAGAAGCAGGCGGAAGAGGCGAAGAAAGCCGCGGCCGCCGCCGCAGAGCAAAAAGCCGCAGAGAAAAAAGCGGCCGCTGACGCCGAGAAGAAAGCCGCAGCGGAAGCCGAGAAGAAGGCTGCCGCCGAGGCGGAGAAGAAAGCTGCAGCGGCCAAGAAAGCTGCGGCAGACGCCAAGAAGAAGGCCGCGGCCGAGGCCGCGAAGCAGTCGGCGGCAGTTGACGATATCTTCGGCGGCCTGGCGGACGGCAAGAATGCGCCGAAGGGCGGCGGCGCCAAAGCCAAGGGCGACGGCAAACCGGCCGGGCAGGGCAATGCTAAAACCGCCGGGGCCAGCGGTGCGGATATCAACGCTTACAAGAGCCAAATTCAGGCTGCTATTCAGAGTAAGTTCTATGGCGCTTCGGATTTCAGCGGGAAAACTTGCGATCTGCGTATCCGGCTGGGGCCTGATGGTTTTTTAATTAATGTTCAACCGGCGGGCGGCGATCCGGCCCTGTGCCAAGCTGCGGTAGCCGCAGCCAAATTGGCGAATATTCCGAAACCGCCGAGTGATGCCGTGTACCAGCAATTTAAGAGTTCTATCCTTGAATTCAAACCACAATAATGGTTGTTTGAGCTGAGTCATACCGCAGGGATGTACTAAGGTAACCAACAGGGATTATGTAGTTTTGTTTGAGTTGGTTTGTTAAAATTCTGCTAATTTATCGCAGGCATCCCGCCTGGATAAGGGAGATGAGATGAAGCAGGCATTTCGAGTAGCGCTAGGTTTTTTAATACTGTGGGCGTCCGTGCTTCACGCGGAAGTTCGCATTGAAATCACCCAAGGGGTCGACTCCGCTCGCCCGATTGGCGTGGTGCCGTTTAAATGGGCGGGTCCAGGCACGCCTCCGGAAGATATCGGCAAGATTGTCGGCGCAGACCTGCGCAACAGCGGCAAATTCAACCCGATTGACGTGGCGCGCATGCCGCAGCAACCGACCACCGCATCTGAAGTGACGCCGGCGGCCTGGACTGCGCTGGGCATCGACGCCGTGGTTGTCGGCCAGGTTCAACCTGGCGCAGACGGCAGCTACCTGATCTCTTATCAGCTGGTGGATACCTCGGGTTCGCCAGGCACCGTGTTGGCGCAAAATCAGTATAAGGTGACCAAGCAGTGGTTGCGTTATTCTGCCCACACCGCCAGCGACGAAGTGTTCGAGAAGCTGACCGGCATCAAGGGCGCCTTCCGCACCCGTATCGCCTACGTGGTGCAGACCAACGGCGGGAAATTCCCGTACGAACTGCGCGTAGCGGATTACGACGGCTACAACCAGTTTGTGGTGCACCGTTCGCCTGAGCCGCTGATGTCCCCGGCCTGGTCGCCGGACGGCAGCAAGCTGGCGTACGTCACCTTCGAGAGCGGCCGCTCCGCGCTGGTGGTGCAGACCCTGGCTAACGGCGCCATCCGCCAGATCGCCTCGTTCCCGCGTCACAACGGTGCGCCGGCGTTCTCGCCGGACGGCAGCCGCCTGGCGTTTGCGTTGTCCAAGAGCGGCAGCCTGAACCTGTACGTGATGAACCTCGGCTCTGGCCAGATCACGCAGATTACCGACGGTCGCAGCAACAACACCGAACCGACCTGGTTCCCGGACGGCCAGACTCTGGCGTATACCTCCGACCAGGGCGGACGCCCACAGATTTACAAAGTCAGCGCCAGCGGCGGTGCCTCACAGCGTCTGACATGGGAAGGTTCTCAGAATCAGGATTCTGAGGTCAGTTCCGACGGTAAATTCCTGGTGATGGTGAGCTCCAACAACGGCGCTCAGCATATCGCCAAACAAGATCTTGGATCGGGAGCCGTTCAAGTATTAACCGGCACCTTCCTCGACGAAACGCCTAGTATTGCGCCAAACGGCACCATGGTGATCTATAGCTCCACGCAAGGTATGGGCTCCGTGCTGCAACTGGTGTCGACCGATGGGCGTTTTAAAGCGCGTCTTCCGGCAACTGATGGACAGGTCAAATTCCCTGCCTGGTCGCCGTATCTGTGATGCATGTGTAAATATGTATGGCAAACTATAAAAGGATCAAAGAAATGCAACTGAACAAAGTGCTGAAAGGGCTTCTGCTGGCACTGCCAGTTCTGGCTGTAGCAGCTTGTAGTTCTAACAAAAGCGCAAACAACGACCAATCCGGTATGGGCGCTGGCGCTGGCACTGGTACAGAAAACGGCAGCAGCAACCTGTCTTCCGAAGAACAAGCTCGTCTGCAGATGCAAGAACTGCAGAAGAACAACATCGTTTACTTCGGCCTGGACAAGTATGACGTAAGCTCCGAGTTCGCTCAGATGCTGGACGCGCACGCGACTTTCCTGCGTAACAACCCGTCTTACAAAGTGACTGTTGAAGGCCACGCGGACGAACGCGGCACGCCGGAATACAACATCGCTCTGGGCGAGCGTCGTGCTAACGCAGTTAAAATGTACCTGCAGGGTAAAGGCGTTTCCGCTGACCAGATCTCTATCGTTTCTTACGGTAAAGAAAAACCAGCAGTACTGGGCCACGACGAAGCGGCTTATGCCAAAAACCGTCGTGCCGTTCTGGTTTACTAAGAGAATCGCATGAACAGTAACTTCAGACGTCACTTGTTGAGTCTGTCGTTACTGGTTGGCGTAGCGGTCCCATGGGCCGCTACTGCCCAAGCGCCAATCAGTAATGTCGGCTCCGGCTCGGTCGAAGACCGCGTCACCTCGCTTGAGCGCATCAGCAATGCTCAGGGCCAGCTTTTAAACCAACTCCAGCAGCAACTCTCTGACAATCAGCGCGATATTGACTCTCTCCGCGGGCAAATCCAGGAAAACCAATATCAGTTGAATCAGGTGGTTGAACGCCAGAAGCAAATCTATCAACAGATGGATAGCCTCAGCCAGGGCGGTTCTCAGGGCTCTGCAGCCGCTGCGGGCGCCGCAGGCGGAGCAGCAGCTGCTGCGTCCTCTGACGGCGGCGACAGCGCCTCTGCGGCCGCTCCTGCGGCACCGGCCAGCAAGGGTGATGAAAACAGCGACTACAACGCCGCTGTTTCCCTGGCGCTGGAAAAAAAACAGTACGATCAGGCGATCTCAGCTTTTCAGTCCTTCGTAAAACAGTATCCAAAGTCCACTTACCAGCCTAACGCCAACTATTGGCTAGGCCAGTTGTTCTACAACAAGGGTAAAAAGGACGATGCGGCCTACTATTTTGCGGTGGTGGTGAAGAATTACCCGAAATCACCCAAGGCGCCGGACGCCATGTACAAGGTGGGTATCATCATGCAGGAGAAAGGGCAGGCCGATAAGGCCAAGGCCGTGTTCCAGCAGGTGATTAAACAGTACCCAACCAGTGCGGCGGCCAAACAGGCGAAAAGTCGCGTAGCCGGTTAACAAGCAAAAAAATGAGCCCAGAAGTTAGTCGATTTGACCGGTTTCTGGGCTCATTCGCGTGAAGAACAAGCAGTTGAACCTATCAATCAAAAATTTAGGTTGCGCTGCCAAGATAAATTAGTAATATATGCCGCCGTTGCCAAGACATCTTGCAAGATGTTAAAGCGGCAGGGAAATTGGGTCGTTAGCTCAGTTGGTAGAGCAGTTGACTTTTAATCAATTGGTCGCAGGTTCGAATCCTGCACGACCCACCAATCCTGAAACGAGAATGAAGTAGTAGCAGTAACCAGGACAGTGGGTGATTAGCTCAGTTGGTAGAGCATCTCCTTTACACGGAGGGGGTCGGCGGTTCGAGCCCGTCATCACCCACCACTGCTGTGGGTCGTTAGCTCAGTTGGTAGAGCAGTTGACTTTTAATCAATTGGTCGCAGGTTCGAATCCTGCACGACCCACCACTCTAAACGAGTGAACAGGTGTGAAATCGTAAAGGATGAGACAAAAGCGTTTACGCTTTTGAACAGCGCTTGCGCTGGCCCGAAGGGGCCGTCTATGAAATAGACGGATAGCCGAAAAGGTTCGAGTCTCGCAAAGCGAGACAACATCACCCTGGTGATGGCCCGAAGGGCGAGGCCAAAGGCCGAGTCATCCTGCACGACCCACCACTCTAAAGAGTGACATGTTTCAGATTGGTATGATGTGGCAAAGTAAAGGTCCGAGTCGAGTTCCAGTCGAGTTGTCCTGCACCACCCATCCTTGTTTCCGCAATGCGGTCGCTGGTACCGTATTCGCAGTTCGCAGTAAACCACGTCAGTGGGTCGTTAGCTCAGTTGGTAGAGCAGTTGACTTTTAATCAATTGGTCGCAGGTTCGAATCCTGCACGACCCACCACTCTAAACGAGTGAGCAGGTGTGAAATCGTAAAGGATGAGAACCGAAAAGGTTCGAGTCTCGCAAAGCGAGACAACATCACCCTGGTGATGGCCCGAAGGGCGAGGCCAAAGGCCAAGTCATCCTGCACGACCCACCACTCTAAACGAGTGAGCAATTGCAGCGAGTTATTTTCCTGCTTACGCGGTTCAGCAGTACACCACATCAGTGGGTCGTTAGCTCAGTTGGTAGAGCAGTTGACTTTTAATCAATTGGTCGCAGGTTCGAATCCTGCACGACCCACCATTTTCTCAGATATATCAAAACTCCCCCCAACGTTAAATTCCCATATTGCACGAGTCGTGTGGGTGAGACCCTGCGTTCAGGTTCGAGCATCGCGAAGCGATACGACAACGCGTAGCGTTGCCCGTAGGGTGAGGCCAAAGGCCGAATCAATCCTGCACGACCCACCATTTTCTCAGATATATCAAAACTCCCCCCAACGTTAAATTCCCATATTGCACGAGTCGTGTGGGTGAGACCCTGCGTTCAGGTTCGAGCATCGCGAATCAATCCTGTACCGTCGAGCTAACTTCCTTCTATTCCTTCAGGTTTCCTTTCAATATCTTCACGATTTTTAATGTATTAAACACAGGTTGCGCAGATATAAAAATATCAGCGGACTTTTCGCACAACTTTAGGTATTTTGTTTAGTATATAAAACGATTGGGCGTCGACGCGGGGAAATATGGCCGGAAAGCGCCCAGCCTAGCATGAGATTGCAGCGATGAGTGAAATGTTTGATGTCAACGCGGCGGTTTACCCGTTCCCGCCCAAACCGGTTCCGCTGGACGTTGCGGAAAAGGCGTTCTATCGCGAAAAGATTAAAACCCTGCTCAAACAGCGTAATGCGGTGATGGTCGCTCACTATTATACCGATCCGGAAATTCAGGCGCTGGCGGAGGAAACCGGCGGCTGCGTGGCGGACTCGCTGGAGATGGCGCGCTTTGGCAGCGCTCATCCGGCCTCGACCCTGCTGGTCGCCGGGGTGCGTTTTATGGGCGAAACCGCCAAGATACTCAGCCCGGAAAAACAGGTGCTGATGCCGACGCTGTATGCGGAGTGCTCGCTGGATCTGGGGTGCCCGGAAGAAGAATTTCACGCTTTCTGCGACAGTCACCCCGATCGCACCGTGGTGGTCTACGCTAATACCTCGGCGGCGGTAAAAGCGCGCGCCGACTGGGTGGTGACCTCCAGCATCGCGGTTGAGCTGATCGAGCATCTCGATAGCCTGGGCGAGAAAATCATCTGGGCGCCGGATCGCCACCTCGGCAGCTACGTGCAGAAGCAAACCGGGGCGGACGTATTATGCTGGCAGGGGGCTTGTATCGTCCATGACGAGTTTAAAACCCAGGCGCTGATGCGCATGAAGGCCCTGTACCCGCAGGCGGCGATATTGGTGCATCCGGAGTCGCCACAGGCGGTGGTCGATCTGGCCGACGCGGTGGGGTCGACCAGCCAGCTGATCCAGGCGGCGAAAACCCTGCCGAACCGGCAGCTGATTGTCGCCACCGATCGCGGCATCTTTTACAAGATGCAGCAGGCATGCCCGGACAAAGAGCTGTTTGAGGCGCCGACCGCCGGTGAAGGGGCCACCTGCCGCAGCTGCGCGCACTGCCCGTGGATGGCGATGAACGGCCTTAAGGCGATCGCCGAAGGTCTGGAACAGGGCGGCGCGCAGCATGAGATCCAGGTAGACGCCGCGCTGCGCGAAAAGGCGCTGGTACCGCTGAACCGCATGCTGGCGTTCGCCGCACAGCTGAAAATGCAGGTTAAGGGAAACGCATAACCGTTTTATAAGGATGATCCTATGAGCTTCTTCAGTACCGGCAATATCCTGGTGCATATCCCGCTGGGCGCGGGCGGTTACGATTTGTCGTGGATCGAAGCCATCGGCACGCTGTTCGGGCTGCTGTGCATCTGGTACGCCAGCAAGGAAAAGATCATCAACTACCTGTTCGGCCTGATTAACGTCACGCTGTTCGCGGTGATTTTCTTCCAAATCCAGCTGTACGCCAGCCTGCTGTTGCAGCTGTTTTTCTTCGGCGCCAATATTTACGGCTGGTACGCCTGGAGCCGCCAGACGCAAGACCACCAGGCCGAGCTGCAGATCCGCTGGCTGCCGTTGCCCAAGGCGCTGGCGTGGGCGGCGGTATGCGTGGTTGGCATCGTCCTGATGACCTTCAATATCGACCGCGTGTTCGCCTGGCTGACGCAGGTTGCGGTGGCGGTGATGCAGCTGCTGGGGCTGAGCGTGCAGATGCCGGCGCTGCAGCCGGACGCTTTCCCGTTCTGGGATTCGGCGATGATGGTGTTGTCCATCGTGGCGATGATCCTGATGACGCGGAAATATGTCGAAAACTGGCTGTTGTGGGTGGTGATCGACGTGATCAGCGTGGCGATTTTCGCCTATCAGGGGGTGTACGCCATGGCGCTGGAATACGTGATCCTGACGCTGATCGCCCTGAACGGTTCCTGGCTGTGGATCAAAAGCGCCGGCCAGAATCACTCCCGCCCCTTATCCTCCGCGCCATGACTTGCGCCGAGGGCGCCAATGCGGCGCCCTCGTGCTGTCTAGTGGTGGTGCCCCAGGTGTGAATGCGACCCTGAATGTGAGTGTTCACTCGGCTCGGGCGCCCGGTTGATGCCGCAGTCCGGCGTATCGCAGTGCTGGTATTCCATCTGAATGGTCACGTGGCCGATGCGGTAACGCTCCAGCAGGTAGGCCTGAATGCGCGTCAGCAGCCCGTCGTGATCGTGCGGCGGGATCACCTGCGCATGCAGCGTCATCAATTTTTGCTCGCCTATCTGCCAGACGTGAACGTGGTGAATGTTGCGCACCTCGGGGATGTTCAGGCACAGGTCTTTTTGCAATTTGGCGATGTCCACCTCCTGCGGCGTGCCTTCCAGCAATTCGTGGAAGCTCTCTTTCAGCAGCCGCCAGGCGCTGCGCAACACCAGGCAAGACACCAGCACCGACAGTATCGGGTCAATCGGCGTCCAGCCGGTGCTGAGGATGACGATGGCGGCGACGATGGCGCCCACCGAGCCGAGCAGATCCCCCAGCACGTGCAGAGCGGCGGCGCGCACGTTGATGTTCTTCTCTTCGCTGCCGCGATGCAGCAGCCAGAAGGCGAACAGGTTAGCCAGCAGCCCCGCTACGGCGATAATCAACATCGGCGTGCCCATCACCGGCTGCGGTTCGAAGAAACGCCGTATCGCCTCCCACAGGATGAATACCACGATCGCCAACAGCGCGGCGGCATTGAGAAACGCCGCCAGCGTAGTCAGGCGAAGATAGCCGAAGGTATGACGCGCATTGGGTTTACGCTGTGAGAAATGCACCGCCATCAGCGCCACCAACAGCGCCGCGGCGTCGGTCAGCATGTGGCCGGCGTCGGCCAGCAGCGCCAGCGAGCCGGAAAGCAGGCCGCCGACCACCTCGGCCACCATAAATACCGCGGTGACCAAAAAAGCGGTCAGCAGGCGCTTACTATTGCTGTCTTTAGGCAGGTGTACGTGTGAGGAGTCCGACATTATTCATCCTTATGCTGAGCGAAAGAGGGAGGATCGGCGCGGAGCAGAGCGTCCAGCTCCGGCACTATCCGCGCCATCCCGGCGGTTAATTCAGTATAGGCGGCGGAGTCCAGCGCTTCCTGACGCGCTGTTTCCGCCAGCCGTTGGCACAGCCGCGCGGCTGCCGGCAGCTGCAGCATCAGCAGGCTGCCCTTGATACGGTGGGCGGCTTGCCCCAACTGCGACCAGTTTGCGGCGGCGGCGGCCTGACTGAGCCGCTGCCGATCCTCACGCAGCGTGCCGAGCAGCGTGGCGGCCAGGCGTTGCAGCATCTGGCGGTCGCCGCCGGCCATCTCCGTCAGCGTCCGCTGCAGGTCAGTAAGGACTAACTCTTGTTCTGCAGCCTGGGGCTGCTGCGATAGCAGTTGCCCGATGGCATTCAGCGAAATCGGCTTGGTCAGGAAGTGGTCAATCGACACCAGGCCAGGCGGAATGCGGGTAAACTCCTGCACGTCCGCCGAACAGAGTATTATCCGGCAGGGCGGCCGCCGCCGGCGCTGCTCGTCGCGTCGAATCAGCCGCGCCAGCGTCAGGCCGTCCGGGCGCGGCATATTGTAGTCGATAAACAGCAGGTCGAACGGCCTGTGCCGCTGGGCCTTCAGCAACGCATAGCCGCGTTCGAAGCGTGCAGGCTGCAGCCCAAAATGGCGCAGCTGCCGCTCCAGCAGCAACACATTGGTGGGGTGATCGTCGATCAGTGCAGCGCGCAGCGCGGGGGATGGCGGCGCCGGCGGTTCCTCCCGCGGGTCGGCGGCAGGATCCGCATGGCTTACCGCCAGCGGGATGGTCACGTCCACCCGGGTGCCGGCGCCCGGGTGCGACTGCAGCCCGATGCGGCCGCCCATTTGCTCGACGATCTCTTTGCAGATCGACAGCCCCAGGCCGGTGCCCTGCACCGAGATGCGCTGCGCGCCGCGCGCCCGGTAAAACGGTTGGAACAGTTTGTCGATCTCATCGGCCGCAATGCCGCAGCCGCTGTCGGTCACCGTCAGCCACAGTTCACCCTGCCGTTCATCCAGCGGTCGCCAGCCGACGCTCACCTGAATCGCGCCGCGCGAGGTGAACTTTATCGCGTTGTTTATCAGGTTGTTAGCCACCTGAAGTAAACGCTCACCATCAATCATTACCGCCTTCGGCAGGCTCGGGTCCGCACTTACTTCCAGCGTCAACGGCCGCTCGCCGATCAACGGGCGGTACAGCGCGTCGATGCGTGCGATCCACGGCCGCAGGGCCAGCGGCTTCGGCGCCAGCGTCAACGAGCCGGTCTCCAGTCGGGCATGATCCTGCAGGTCGTTGAGCAGGTTGAGCAGCGACGAGGCTGAGCTGTAAATCACCGGCAGCCCCTCCGGCACAGGCCGGCGTTTCAGCTCCAACTCCAGCAGGCCGAGAATGGCGTGCATCGGCGTGCGCAATTCGTGGCTGACGGTGGCGAGAAATTTGCTCTTCATGCGATTTTCCGCTTCGGCATGGCGGCGCGCCCGCTCCAGCTCCTGCCGTTCGCGTTTTTCACGGCGCTGCAGAATAAAGCGCCGCAGCGTCAGCGCCAGCAGCAGCAGGATGGCGGCGGCCAACAGCGCCAGCAGCCAGGTGGTCTGCGGCGGCATGCGGCTGTCGTTGACGGCGTCGATCAGGTTGCTGCGGTCGACTATCCATTCATCACGCAGCGACTGCAGCGTTTCGGCCGGGATTTGCATCAGGTTTTTATCGAGGATCGCCAGCAGCAGCGGCTGGTCCTGCCTTACGCCGAAGGCGATCGGGTAGGCGATGTTGTTGGCGGCGAACGCCAGCTTTATCGCGCCGGAATAGCGCGACAGCGCCAGAAAGTTGGCGGAAATCACGTTATCCACCAGCGCATCCAGCTGGCCGTTGGCCAGGGCGTCGTACATCGTTTTGCTGTCGGCAAACCGCACCGGCTCTTCATTGGCCGGCAGCAACCCCTGCGCCAGATCGCCCTGCAGCACGCCGATGCGCTTGCCGGCCAGGCTGCCCCAGGTGGAAACGCCGCTGGCGTGCTGGCCGACGTAAACGCCCCACAGCGAGCGGTGGATCGGCATGCTGGCGCTGTAACGCGCCTTGACGCCGCGCGCCAGCGGCAGCGCGGTGCGGAAGCTGGCCTGGCCGGACTGCACCAGCTGGTCCGCCTGCTCGGCATTGCGCGCCCAGCGCGGCGCGAAGTTCAGCCCGGTGTTTTGCGCGACAATGTTGAGGATATCGATGGCGTAGCCGCGCGGTCGGCCGTCGGAACCGCGATAGGCGAACGGGAAGTCGTTCTCGATGGCGGCGTAGTAAACGGTGGGGTGCGCCGCCGCCCAGCTTTTTTCCATCTGGGTCAAATCCGCATTGCCGGTGTCGAGGTAGCTGGGGATCTTTTTGCTCCAGCGGCTCTGCAGGGCGTTCATCAGCTCCATCGGCGCGTCGGCGATGGCGGCGTTGAGGGTATCGATCAGCGGTTGATTGGCGGCGGCGAACACGAACGACAGATTGCCCAGATTTTCGGCGCTTTCGATCTGGTAAAGCTGCCCCAGCTGCAGCTGGTCGATGATAAAGCTGGCGCTGGCCTCGTCGGCGATAAAGTAATCGCTGCTGCCGTTGAGCAAGGCATACACCGCCTGCAGGTTATTGTCGTAGCGCTGTACCTGAGACGCCGCCCGCTGCAGCGCGCTGCCGGCCTGCATGTCGGTCAGGGCGCTGATCGCCACCCGGGCCTTGGCGGAGTTGAGCATCACCGGGCGATCGTTGCTGCGGTCGCGCAGGACCCGCAGGTTGCTGACGTAATAAGGCTGCGAAATTTTCAGCCCGCGCAGCGCTTCGCTCTGCGGCAGGCCGTACACCAGGTCGATGACGCCGTTATGCAGCGCCTGCTCAAGCTGCGCCAGGTCGGCGAAGCCGTAAATGGCGAAGTGAATGCCGGTCACCTGCTGGATATAGCCGAGGTAGTCGGCGTTCAGGCCGTATAAATCGTCATCCACGATGATGTTATAAGGGCTGGTGTTCTCGCTGATGATACCCACGCGCAGCGTGCGGTCACGCCAGGGATTTTTCTCGCTGGCGATCAGCATTTCCGCCGGTGCCGTCAGGTTGCTGACCAGCTGATAGCGCACCGGCGCCGCCTGCGCCAAGGCGCAAAACAGCAACAGCAGCAGCAGGGCGCTACGCATCACGGAGCCAGTTCCCGGAATACCGCCACCAGTTCCAGCAGGTTGCTGGCGCCGGTTTTGCGCAGAATGTTTTTCTTGTGGGTGCTGACGGTTTTATTGCTGATGTGCAAGATCTCGGCGATCTGCAGGTTCGACAGCCCCTTGCTCAGCAGCCCCAGCACCTCCAGCTCTTTCGCCGTGAGCTGCGCGCCGTCCGCGGTCTGCGGATCTTCCGCCACGGCGACGTCGGGGAAGCTCAACCCGCCGTCCAGCACCCGTTCAATCGCCCACACCAGCTGCTCCAGCGTGCTGCCCTTGTTCACGAAGCCATTGGCTCCGGCGGCATGGGCCATGCGGGCATAGATGTCTTCTTCCTGCGCGGTGTAGATCAGGATCGGCTGTTGCGGATAACGGCGGCGGATCTTTTTCAGCAGTTGCAGCCCGTCGACCTGCGGCAGGCCGATATCGAGGATCACCAGGCTAAACGCGCCGGCCGCCAGCTGGGCCAGCGCCTGGGCGTCGTCCTGCGCCGCCTGCAGAGTATAGGGACGGGAAGATTTCATCAGCGCCGCTTCCAGTGCGACATGAACCACCGGGTGGTCGTCAACTAACAGTAAAGAAGGCATGTTTAGTCCCTGCAACGCTATCCTGAACGCTAGCATAGCGAAAAAGTAGGCTCTGCGCTCCCCCGATGAAACAGCACAATCTACTGTTAATTTGGCCGTTCGGCCGACGGGCGGCAAAGGTGATTTACAGCGCCATCCGCACAGGCTAGATTGATTGGATCTATGCACTTACGCACTGCGAATACCCCTCGATACCGAATGGAAAAGCTATGAATTACCAAAACGACGACTTACGCATTAACGAAATCAAGGAACTCCTGCCACCGGTGGCCCTGTTAGAGAAGTTTCCGGCCACTGAACGCGCAGCAGAGACGGTGTCCCTGGCCCGCAGCGCAATCCACCACATCCTCCGCGGCAGCGACGATCGCCTGCTGGTGGTGATCGGCCCATGCTCCATCCACGACACCAAAGCGGCCAAGGAATATGCGGCGCGCCTGCTGACCCTGCGCGAAGAGCTGAACGGCGAGCTGGAAGTGGTGATGCGCGTTTACTTTGAAAAACCGCGCACGACCGTGGGCTGGAAAGGGCTGATCAACGATCCGCAGATGGATAACAGTTTCCACATCAACGAAGGCCTGCGCCTGGCGCGCAAACTGCTGGTGGAAATCAACGACAGCGGCCTGCCGGCCGCCGGCGAGTTCCTCGACATGATCACCCCGCAGTACCTGGCGGATCTGATGAGCTGGGGCGCCATCGGCGCGCGCACCACCGAATCTCAGGTGCACCGTGAGCTGGCCTCCGGCCTGTCTTGCCCGGTCGGTTTCAAAAACGGCACCGACGGCACCATCAAGGTGGCGATTGACGCCATCAACGCGGCCAGCGCGCCGCACTGCTTCCTGTCGGTGACCAAGTGGGGCCACTCGGCGATCGTCAACACCAGCGGCAACGGCGACTGCCACATCATCCTGCGCGGCGGCAAAGAGCCGAACTACAGCGCGGCGCACGTGAAAGACGTCAAAGACGGTCTGGCCAAAGCGGGCCTGCCGGCGCAGGTGATGATCGATTTCAGCCACGCCAACAGCAGCAAACAGTTCAAGAAGCAGCTGGACGTGAATGCCGACGTTTGCGGCCAGATCGCCGGCGGTGAAAAAGCGATTATCGGCGTGATGATCGAAAGCCATCTGGTGGAAGGCAATCAGAACCTGGAAAGCGGCGAACCGCTGGTTTACGGTAAAAGCGTGACCGACGCCTGCATCGGCTGGCAAGACACCGAAACCGTGCTGCGCGAGCTGGCGGCGGCGGTTAAGGCACGCCGCGGCTGATAGCCCACGCGGGGCCGCGGCCCCGTTATTTATTCCTTCCCGCCTCGCTTATCAAGGTTCGCCGTAGCGGCGGAAAATAAAAAGCCCCCGGTTTGCATCGGGGGCTTTTTCATGTCAACGGGCGAAAATCACTTCGCTTTACCCTGGTTCGCCACGGCGGCCGCTTTGGCGGCGATCTCGTCGGCGTTGCCCAGATAGTAACGTTTGATTGGCTTGAAGTTCTCGTCGAACTCATACACCAACGGCACGCCGGTCGGGATGTTCAGCTCGAGGATTTCATCTTCGCTCAGGTTATCCAGGTATTTCACCAGCGCGCGCAGGGAGTTGCCGTGCGCTGCCACGATAACGCGCTCGCCGCTCTTGATGCGTGGCAGGATCTCTTCGTCCCAGTAAGGGATAACGCGATCGATGGTCAGCGCCAGGCTTTCGGTCAGCGGCAGCTCTTTCTCGGTCAGCGCAGAGTAACGCGGATCGTGGCCCGGGTAGCGTTCGTCTTCTTTGGTCAGCTCTGGCGGCGTTACGGCGAAACCGCGGCGCCATTGCTTGACCTGCTCGTCGCCGTATTTCTCAGCGGTTTCCGCCTTGTTCAGACCCTGCAGCGCGCCGTAATGACGTTCGTTCAGCTTCCAGGATTTTTCGGTAGGCAGCCAGGCTTGATCCAGTTCGTCGAGGATGTTCCACAGGGTGTGGATCGCGCGCTTCAGTACGGAGGTGTAAGCGAAGTCGAAAGAGAAACCTTCGTCTTTCAACAGCTTGCCAGCTGCTTTCGCTTCAGTGCGGCCTTTATCGGACAGATCAACATCATACCAACCGGTAAAGCGGTTTTCGTTGTTCCACTGGCTTTCGCCGTGACGCACCAGAACCAGCTTAGTTACAGCCATAGCTTAACTCCTTAATAATCTGACATTTCAATGATAACGAAAATCATTATATTGCCGTGGCCCAGGGCTCGGCAATCGATAGTGTCTAACCATAGCCAATTTCTTGCCGCAAAGTAAGTGCTGTTCCGAGGAAAAAGCTGAATCGATCAGGCGGGGAGGACAGAGGGAAAAACGGCGCGTCGAAGGCTCACTTCGCCGCGCCGTGGCCTCGAAAAAATCAGGCGGATTTTTTCAGGCAGCCGCTCATAAAGGTTTTGCGCTCGTCGCCCTTCAGGTTTTTGCTCTTGGCGTCGGCGTTACAGTTTTTCATCTTTTGCTGTTGCGGAGTCAGGGTTTTGCCCGCGGCGGAGGAACCCTCGGATTTCAGGCAGGTGCTCATGAAGGTTGAGCGGTCCGCGCCTTTCAACGACTTGGTCGAAGCCTGTTGGTTGCAATCGGTCATGCGTTTTTGCTGGGCCGCCTGCGCCGGAGAGGGCGTTTTCGCTGCGGTATCGGCCGCCATCAGGTTAGTGCTCAGCATTAAGCCCGCCAGTAATGGAAGTGCAGTGATCAGACGCATAGGTGTTCCTTCAGCTATTGATTGGCCGGCATTGGCCTAAAATTGTGACGTTGCACAAGGCGTTGTGCTTATCACGGTAGCCTGATTCTAGTGCGCGGGTTGGAATAAGGAAAGGCGGGCGCCGGCGGGGCGGGGCGGGAAAAAGGTAAGCATTTATAACAAATCGCCCCCGGCCGCACGGCAAGGGGCGCGGCGGGTCAGATCGGATAAAACTGATAATGGGTGGCGCTGTGATAGCTCTGCCCCGGCTGCAGCCAGCAGCTCGGCTGCGGCCACTCGGGATGGTGCGGGCTGTCCGGCAAAAACTCGCTCTCCAGCGCCACGCCGGCGTAATTGGCGTAGCTGCCGCCGTCGCGCGCCGGGGTGCCGGCCAGATGATTGCCGCTGTACAGCTGCAGCGCCGGCGCACGGGTGAAAACGCTCATCTGCACGCGGTTATCGGCGGACCACAGGTGCGCCGCCGGGCTGTCCAGCGCGCCGCAGGTGCGGTGCAGCAGATAAGCGTGATCGTAACCGTTGACCTGCTGCTGGCAAGGGTCGCGCAGAAAATCCTGCAGCAGCGTTTTCGGCCGGCGAAAATCCATGCCGCTGCCGTCCACCGGCGTCAGATCGCCACTGGGTATGCCTTCGCCGTCGACCGGCAGATAACGATCGGCAAACAGCTGCAGTCGCTGGCGGCGCGCGTCGCTGCCGGCGCCGTCCAGGTTGAAGTAGGCGTGATTGGTCAGGTTCACCGGGCAGGCGCGATCGGTCTGCGCCTGATAGGTGATTTCCAGCCGGTTGTCGGCGGTGAGATGGTAGCGGACCTGCACCGCCAGATTGCCGGGAAAGCCCTGATCGCCGTCCGCCGAATGCAGCGCGTAGCACACCTGCCGCGCGTCCTGTTGCACCCGCCGCCAGCGCCGCGCATGAAAGCCTTCAGGGCCGCCGTGCAGCTGGTGCTGGCCCTGATTGGCGACCAGCGGATGCGCTTTGCCGTCCAGGGGCAGGCTGGCATGGGCGATGCGGTTGGCGTAGCGCCCGACGGTGGCGCCAAGGTAGGCGCTCTGGCGCAGGTAGTCCGCCGGCGTGCGGCAGCCCAGCAGCAGCTCGCGCAGTTCACCGGATCTCAGCGGCAGCGCGGCAGAGAGCCAGGTGGCGCCCCAGTCCATCAGCGTCACCGTCATGCCGGCGGCGTTTTGCAGCCGGGTCAGTTGATAGGGCTGCCCGTCCGGCGCCCGTTCAGCGCTGTCCATCAGCATGAGCCAGCCCCCTGCGACGCTTTGCACACGTAAAACGTTTCCCGCAGCCCGTCGGTCTGCAGCGGATATTCCCGCGCCACTGCGGCGCGCACCGGCTCAACCAGCGCCTGCGGCATCAGGGCGACGACGCAGCCGCCAAAGCCGCCGCCGGTCATGCGCACGCCGCCGCGATCGCCGACGATCGCTTTGACGATCTCCACCAGCCGATCGATCGGCGGCACGGTGATTTCGAAATCATCGCGCATTGAGGCATGCGACTCCGCCATCAATCGGCCCATCAGCGGCATGTCGCCGGCCGCCAGCGCATCGGCCGCCGCCAGGGTACGATCGTTTTCGGTGATCACATGGCGCGCCCGTTTGGCGACGATCGGATCCAGCTCGTGCTGGATCGAGAAAAACAGCTCCGGGCTGACGTCGCGCAATGCCTTGACGCCAAAGAAACGCGCCGCTTCTTCACATTGTCTGCGGCGGGTGTTGTATTCGCTGTCGACCAAACCGCGTTTTACATTCGAATTGATGATCACCACCGCAATATTGTCCGGTACCGATACCGCCCGCGTCGACAGCGTGCGGCAGTCGATCAGCAGGGCGTGATCCCGTTGGCCGAGCGCGGAAATCAGCTGATCCATAATGCCGCAGTTGCAGCCGACGAACCGGTTCTCCGCTTCCTGGCCGTTCAGCGCCAGCGCCACGCCGTCCAACGGCAGCGCATACAGCGCCTGCAGCGCCTGGCCCACGGCCACCTCCAGCGAAGCGGAAGAGCTGAGGCCCGCACCCTGCGGCACGTCGCCGGCGATCACCAAATCGGCGCCGCCAAAATCCGGGTTGCGGCTTTGCAGGTGTTTCACCACGCCGCGCACGTAATCGGACCAGCGCTGAGTCGGATGGCGGACGATCGGATCGTCGAGCGAAAACAGATCCTGCTGGTTGTCATAATCGGCGGCGATCGCGCGGATCTGGCGATCGTCGCGTTTGGCGCAGGCGATCAGGGTCTGGTAATCGATGGCGCAGGGCAGTACGAAACCGTCGTTATAATCGGTATGTTCGCCGATCAGATTCACCCGGCCCGGCGCCTGAATGGTCAGCGCGGGCGCGTAGCCGAAGTGCTCGGTAAAAATGCGGTGGGTATGTTGTTTCAGGCTCATGCTTGGGCTCCGGCTTCACGGTAATGAATATCGCTGACGGCGCGCAGACGCTCTGCGGCCTGTTCAGCGGTCAGATCGCGCTGGGTTTCCGCCAGCATCTCGTAACCCACCATAAACTTGCGCACGGTGGCCGAACGCAGCAGCGGCGGATAGAAATGGGCGTGCAGCTGCCAGTGGCGGTTGTCGGCGCCATTGAACGGCGCGCCGTGCCAGCCCATGGAGTAGGGGAAAGAGCACTGGAACAGGTTGTCATAGCGGCTGGTCAGCTTTTTGAGCGCCAGCGCCAGATCGGCGGCCTGCGCGGCGCTGAGATCGGTAATGCGCGGCACCGCCGCTTTTGGCAGCAGCAGCGTTTCAAACGGCCAGGCGGCCCAGTACGGCACCACCGCCAGCCAGTGCTCGGTTTCCACCACGGTGCGGTCGCCGGCGGCCAATTCCCGGCGCATATAGTCCAGCAGCAGCGGGGAATGGCGCTGCTGAAAATACTCGCGCTGCAGGCGATCTTCGCGTTCGACCTCGTTCGGCAGGAAGCTGTTGGCCCAGACTTGCCCGTGCGGATGCGGGTTGGAGCAACCCATCGCCGCGCCCTTGTTTTCGAACAGCTGCACCCACGGATAGCGCCGGCCCAGTTCGGCGGTTTGCGCCTGCCAGGTGGCGACGACCTTCTCCAGCGCCGGCAGCGGCAGCTCGGGCAGGGTTTTGCCGTGATCGGGGGAAAAGCAGATCACCCGGCTGGTGCCGCGCGCGCTTTGGCAGCGCATCAGCGGATCTTCGCTCTCCGGCGCCTGCGGGGTATCGCTCATCAGCGCCGCGAAGTCATTGACGAAGACGTAGGTGTCGCGGTAATCAGGGTTTTTGTCGCCGGTGACGCGGGTGTTGCCCGGGCACAGGAAGCAGTGGGGATCGTGCGACGGCAGCGCGGCGTTGGGCAGCGGTTCTTGCTGTCCTTGCCAGGGGCGCTTGGCGCGGTGCGGCGAAACCAGTACCCACTGCCCGGTTAACGGGTTATAGCGGCGATGGGGATGGTCGATGGGATTAAACTCCGTCATGGCGTTTCCTTTCTCGGCGCTGACGCGGCGTGATGTAATCGCTTTCACTCACCGGTTGCGGCGCCCTTCACTGGGTAAATAGATAATGATGGGCAAAAAGATAGCATGCTTACGCAGAGGAAAAGGTGATCTAGCGCGAATAATGGAATCGTTTACACTCGAGCGACTATCGGCGAGGCCGCGCTGCGGGGATGGGGGTTTAGCGGAACATGAGCCCTGGGGATATTATGATGATAGCGTTTTCATCCATAATGCCGGCAGAAAAATGCCTGCCGGCGTTGAGGTTTTATGGATGCTGGTACAGCGGGTAGGTGAACAACAGCAGGTGCGTCAGATTAAGCCCGAAATGGAACAGGATCGGCACCCACAGACGGCCGCTCCACATCCAGGCCAGGCCGTAAATCACCCCGGCCAGCGTGGCGAACGCCACCATCAGCAGGCCGCCGGCCAGATGCGCCGCGCCAAAGACGGCGGCGGCGACGATCAGCGCCGGCCAGGCGCCCAGCCACTGGCCGAGGCGTTGCTGCAGATAGCCGCGGAACAGCGCCTCTTCGGCCATGCAGACGAAGAACAGGTTGGCCATCAGGAACGGCAGGATCCAGGCGGGCGCGTGCGGCTCTATTTTCAGCCCGCCCAGCGCCACCGCCAGCAGCAACAGCGCGGGAACGCTGGCCAGCAGGGCGATCCAGGCCGATTTTCCGGCGCGCTGGCCGGTATTGGCCGAAAACAACGTGGGCAGGCAGGCGAACAGCAGGAAGGGTACCAGCGCCTTATCGAAGTTGTAATACATGGTGAAAGGCGCGCTGAGCGGGCCGGCTTTTTCACCGACTATCATCAACTGGTTATGGATATCCGGCACCAGATGCAGGAACAGCGCTACGCAGCCGGCGATCACCAGGGCTTCGAAGACGAGCGCCAGATGACCTTTGGCGCGAAAATGATGCCGCAGCCACGCCAGCGCAACGATGACCAGCAAATACCCCAGGCTGAGCGGCGTCAGCACGCCATGATAGAGCCCCATACCCGCCGATGCGGCCAAAATTAACCAGGCTATCAACCGGTTAAACGGCAAGAAAAATAACGAAGCAGCAAGTACGCCCCACATAATATGTCCCTTTAAAATATGCACACGGCGCTCAATGCCTTTGCGGCGTGCGAATATGGCGAAGCTGAGCGCTAAAGCGGATAGTAGCACAGGGAAATGACACTAAAGGTCGGGGCAGTGGGCTCGCGCCCTCGTCAACGCTTCATCCAACTGGGCGAACGGGTGATTTCCGCCAGGTTCTGCAGGGTATCCAGGCTTTGTTGATGCAGTTCCTGCGTGGGCGCGGCGCAGAGATCCTGCAATACCGTCACCTGGAAACCGGCGTCGTGCGCCTGGCGCGCGGTGCTTTCGATCGCCAGCGGGGTGCTGACGCCGCCCAGCAGTAAATGATGGCAGCGGTGCTGCTGCAGCCAGGCTAACAAATTGTTACCGCTGAAGGCCGAAACCGCCGTTTTTTCGAACCGCAAATCCTCCGGTTCCCGCCGTAGCTCGGGCACCCATTGGCAACCCGGGCTGCTCAGGCGCAGGGCGCCGATCTGTTTCAACTGATTGAACAGCGGCGAGTGCGGGGGAATATCGTGATAATCGTCGGCGAAGCCCACCCTTACCCAGATGACCGGGATTTTTCGCACCCGGGCGTAGGCCGCGGCGGCATTGACGTTGGCGATAAGATGGCTCGCTGCCGCCTGTTCGCGGCAGTGGTTTGCGCGCCCTTTGGGGCCAATCAGATCCTCGATCAGATCGATAATAATCAGCGCGGCGGACATAGGGTCTCCAGAAAATGGCCTGCTATCTCTTTATGATAAAAGGCCAAATGTGATGCGTTGCGGGGAAGTGTTGCCGGATATGTCATCGGATGAGTGGCGAAGCCCCACCCATCCGGGGCGGGCTCAGGCTAGCTGCTGATGGCGATAACGGTAGCCGTCGCCGTCGGGCACGAAGCTCAGACGGTGGGTGATGCACTGCGGCGCGTCTTCGGCGTGGTGCGAAACGAACAGCAGCTGGGTGGCGCCCTGGCCGATCAGCACGTCAATGAAGCGGCGCACCAGCTGGCGATTGAGCGGATCCAGCCCCTGCAGCGGTTCATCGAGGATCAACAGCGCCGGATGCTTGACCAGCGCGCGGGCGATCAGCGCCAGCCGCTGCTGGCCCCAGGAGAGGCTGTGGAAGGGAGCGTCTCCCTGCGCGCCGCCGAGCCCCAGCAGCGCCAGCCATTGGTCGGTGAGCTGCTGCTGGCGATCCGACACCGCCTGATAGATGCCGATGGAGTCAAAGAAGCCGGACAACACCACGTTGCGCACGCTGCTGCTGACGCGGTAATCCAGGTGCAGGCTGCTGCTGACGTAGCCGATATGGCGTTTGATCTCCCAGATGGTTTCGCCGCTGCCGCGGCGGCGGCCGAACAACGTCAGATCGTTACTGTAGCCCTGCGGATGATCGCCGGTGATCAGGCTGAGCAGCGTGGACTTTCCCGCGCCGTTCGGCCCGACGATCTGCCAGTGTTCGCCGGGGTTCACCTGCCAGTCCAGATGATTGAGGATCGGCCGGTCGTTGTAACTGACCACCCCGTCGCGCAGTACGATCAGCGGGCGATCCGCCGGCAGCCCGGCTGGCTGCGCCGGATCTTCGGTTTCCGGCAGCGCCAGCCCTTGCAGGTTTTCGCTGTGCGCCAGCTGCGCCACCAGCGCCTCCGCCATCACCTGCGGCCGCGCGCCCTGACTGGTCAGGGTGCAATCGGCCAGCACGCCGACCTGTTGGATAAAATCCGGTATTTCGTCAAAGCGGTTGAGCACCAGGACCAGGGTGTAACCCTGCGCGCAGAGATCGCTCAGCAGGGCGGCCAGCTGGGCGCGCGAGTGCACGTCCAGCCCGTCGAAGGGTTCATCGAGGATCAGCAGATCGGGCTGCGGCATCAGCGCCCGGCACAGCAGGGTTTTGCGCGTTTCACCGGTGGAAAGGTATTTGAAGCGGCGCGACAGCAGGGGGGCGATGCCGAACTGGGCGGCCAGCTCCGCGCAGCGCGCCGGATCGCTGACCTCTTCCTGAATGATTTCCGCCGCGGTGCGGCCGGTGTCTTCTTCGCCGGGGCTGAGCAGATCGGTGTTGTTGCGTTGCCATTCGTCGCTGACCAGCTTTTGCAGCTGTTCGAAGGAAATGCGCACCACCCGTTTGAAATCGCTGCGGCGTTCGCCATTGAGCAGGGTCAGTTCATCGGCCAGCGCACGGGCCAGGGCGGATTTGCCGCTGCCGTTGGCGCCGACGAACGCCCAGCTGTCGCCGGACTGGATGTGCAGCGCCTCCAGCGTCAGGGTACGGGTATCGCTTAAGCGAAATGAACCTTGCGAAATGTGCAACGACGACATCACCTGTTCCTTTTTATGCAATTGTTTGCCTTAGAAATAGGCGCATTGCACAGCGATGTCAATCAACAAAAATGCAACGTCACGTTGCGCTTAGCACAACGTGGCGACGATCACCTGGTCGGCGTTAAACAGCGCGTGCACCGCGGCGCCGGGGCTCAGCTTCAGCGCCTGCAACTCCGCGGTGCTCAGGGTGGCGCACAGGGTTTCACCGCCGGCCAGCGTCACCAGCACTTCGCTGTACTCGGCGCCCGGCTGAATGCTGGCCACCACGCCCGCCAGCGCATTGTGCGCGGCATCGGCCCGCGGCGTCTCGACGCTCAGCTTCACCCAGGGAGCCTTGATCAGCGCCAGCACTTCTTTGCCGGGAACCAGCCGCAGCCGATCGGCGCTCTGCTGAGTGATCGCCGCCGCCAGGCGGGTCTGGCCGTCGTTCAACAAAATAGCCAGATGCTGCTGCACCTGCTGGTGGTCGCGTTCTATCACGGTGCCGAAAAACTGGTTGCGCGCGCTGGTCTGCAGCGAAAACCGTGAAATGGCCGCCAGCAGGCTGTCGAGCGGCAGGCTGTCCTGCTGCAGCACGTCGAAGGCTTTTTGCTGCACCTGGCCCAGCAGATCGTACAGCTGGATCAGCCGCTGGCCGTAGCGGGTGACCTGGGCGCCGCCGCCGCCTTTGCCGCCGGTGGCGCGTTCCACCACCGTGTGCTCCGCCAACCGGTTCATTTCGTTGATGGCATCCCAGGCGCTTTTGTAGCTGATGCCCGCCAGCTTGGCGCCCTGGCTGATGGAGCCGGTGTGTTGCACCTGTTTCAGCAGCGCGATGCGGCGCGGATCGGCGAACAGTTTTTGCTGGAGTTTTAAGGTAAGGAGAATTTCGGCCTGCATAACGCGTCCTGTCGGCTGCAAAAGTCTTATTGTCGCCGATTTGGCCGCAAAGCGCCAAATGGCACGTTTGGCCGGTTACAAATGTCGCCGGCTGTTTAAAATAACCCCGTTTTGCCGATCTTTTGGGGTAAACTATCCCTTATGTGGCGGTGCGCATTGCCGCTCAATAAGCCGTTAAGCGAGGCCATCATGTTGGAATTATTGAAAAGTCTGGTATTTGCCGTCGTAATGGTGCCGGTGGTTATGGCGATCATTCTCGGCCTGATCTACGGTTTGGCGGAGGTCTTCAACATCTTCTCCAAAGTGGGCCGCTCGAAAGAAAACCGCACCCAGCACTGACCGTCCCCCATCCCGAACGCCCGCCGCCACCTGCGACGGGCGTTTCTCAAGTTATCTCTCATCCTGCCGATAAACCGCATGACAAGCCTCCGCGCCACGTTATATTATTTTTTATATAACGAAGAGTGATAATGCACGTTAACCGGCGGAGAAAATGAAAATCATGAAACAGCAATGGACCAAATGGCTTGGCGGTATGGTATTGGCGTCCGGCCTGGTGGCGCAGGCCTCGGCGGCGGAAAAAATCACCGTATTCGCCGCCGCCTCGCTGACTAACGCGCTGCAGGACATCGCCACCCAGTATCAAAAGGGCAAGGACGTGCAGGTGGTGTCTTCCTTCGCCTCTTCGTCGACGCTGGCGCGTCAGATCGAACAGGGCGCGCCGGCCGACGTGTTTATCTCCGCCGATCAGCAGTGGATGGATTACGCCATCGATAAACAGCAAATGGTGAAAGACAGCCGTTATACCCTGCTGGGCAACGAGCTGGTGCTGATCGCGGCGAAGGACGGCAAGCAGGATAAAATCAGCATCGACAAGCAGACCGACTGGGCCAGGCTGCTGAACGGCGGCCGCCTGGCGGTGGGCGATCCGGATCACGTGCCCGCCGGCATTTACGCCAAGGAGGCGCTGCAAAATCTCGGCGCCTGGGCCGCGCTGGAACCCAAGCTGGCGCGAGCCAACAACGTGCGCAGCGCCATGGCGCTGGTGGAGCGCGGTGAAGCGCCGCTGGGCGTCGTGTATGGCTCGGACGCGGTAGCCAGCGACAAGGTCAAGGTCGTGGCGCTGTTCCCGGAAGACAGTCATAAACCGGTTGAATATCCGATGGCGATTGTTAAAGATCGTCAGACCCCGACGGTCAGCGCTTTCTATACCTATCTGAAGAGCCCGGAAGCGGCCGCCATTTTCGAACATTATGGATTCACCCCGCGTAAATGATTCTGAGTGAGTATGAGTGGCAGGCGGTTGAGCTGAGCCTGAAAGTCTCCGGCCTGGCGGTGGCGTGCAGCCTGCCGTTCGGCATTCTGATGGCCTGGATCCTGGTGCGCTGTCGGTTCCCCGGCAAAGCGCTGCTGGACGGCGTGATCCACCTGCCGCTGGTGCTGCCGCCGGTGGTGGTCGGCTATCTGTTGCTGATCGCCATGGGGCGGCGCGGCGCGATAGGCGAGCGGCTGTACGACTGGTTCGGCTTCAGCTTCAGTTTCAGCTGGCGCGGCGCCGCGCTGGCTTCCGCCGTGGTGGCGTTTCCGCTGATGGTGCGCGCCATCCGGCTGGCGCTGGAGGCGGTGGACACCCGGCTCGAGCAGGCGGCGCGCACGCTGGGCGCCAACCCGTGGCGGGTGTTTTTCACCATCACGCTGCCGCTTTCGCTGCCCGGCGTGATCGTCGGCGTGGTACTGGCCTTCGCCCGTTCGTTGGGCGAGTTCGGCGCCACCATTACCTTCGTGTCCAATATCCCCGGCGAGACCCGCACCATTCCGCTGGCGATGTATACCCTGATTGAAACGCCGGGCGCCGAGGCCGCCGCCGCGCGCCTGTGCGTCATCGCCATCGTGCTGTCGCTGGCCTCGCTGATGGTTTCCGAGTGGCTGGCCCGCTGGGGCCGCAAACGGATGGGGGCGTAAATGCTGGAGCTGGATTTCTCGCAGCGGCTGGGCGATCTTCATCTGAACGTGCGCGCCGCTCTGCTGGCGCAGGGCATCACCGCGATTTTCGGGTTGTCCGGGGCGGGCAAAACCTCATTGATCAATGCGATTGGCGGATTGACCCGGCTGCAGGAGGGGCGCATCGCGCTCAATGGCCGCACGCTGGCGGACACCGCCGCCGGGGTGTGGCTGCCGCCGGAAAAACGCCGCATCGGCTATGTGTTTCAGGATGCGCGCCTGTTCCCGCATTATCGGGTGCGCGGCAACCTGCAATACGGCATGGCGGCCGGCATGCGCGGCCAGTTCGACGATATCGTCGAGCTGCTGGGCATCGGGCCGCTGCTCAATCGGCTGCCGCTGACGCTGTCCGGCGGCGAGAAGCAGCGGGTGGCGATCGGCCGCGCCCTGCTGACCGCGCCCGAGCTGCTGCTGATGGACGAACCGCTGGCCTCGCTGGACTTGCCGCGCAAGCGCGAGCTGCTGCCGTACCTGGAGCGGCTGGCGCAGGACGTCAATATCCCGATCCTTTACGTCAGCCACAGTATGGATGAAATTCTGCGGCTGGCCGAACGGGTGATGGTGCTGGATAACGGCCAGGTGCGGGCGTTCGGCGGGCTGGAGGAGGTCTGGGCCAGCAGCGCGCTGCGCCCCTGGCTGCAGCGAGAGGATCAGAGCAGCGTGCTGCGCGTCACCGTGATAGAACATCATCCGCGCTATGCCATGACCGCGCTGGCGCTGGGCGATCGGCGGCTGTGGGTCGGCGGCATCGACGCCGAACTGGGCACCCCGCTGCGCATCCGCATCAACGCCGCCGACGTGTCGCTGGTGCTGCAGCCGCCGGTCAACAGCAGCATTCGCAACGTGCTGCCTGCCAAGGTCAGCGAATGCCTGGAGGTCGACGGGCAGGTGGAGGTCAAACTGGCGGTGGGGGAGCACGTACTTTGGGCGCGCATTACGCCCTGGGCGCGCGACGAGTTGGCGATTCGCCCCGGCCAGTGGCTGTATGCGCAGGTGAAAAGCGTGTCTATCAGCCGCGAGACGCGCTGAAAACGGCCCCCGGCAGGCGGGGGCCGGGAAAGTTATTGCCCCAGCACCCGCGTGCGGATCACCTCGGCGATGCCCGGCTGCAGGTGATCGGCGATCGTCAGATCGGCGCGCGCCTTGATAGCCTCGTCGGCGTTGCCCATCGCCACGCCCAGGCCGACCGCTTCCAGCATGCTCAGATCGTTGTAGTTATCGCCGAACGCCACCACCTGATCCATGCTCAGCCCCTGAGATTCCACCCATTGCCGCAGGCGTTTGCCCTTGCTGTTGCCGCCCTTGGCGATGTCCACCTGATCGTGCCATGACCATTCGCACGCCAGCCCCAGCTCTTTCTCCACCGTTTCGGCAAAGGCGCGCAGCGCCGGAATATCGGCGTGCGAGGTGGCGAATTTCCAGATCGACTGCGCCTCATCGGCCGCCTGCGCCAGGCTGTTGACCTGCAGCAGCGTCGGGCGCTGCGCCTGCGGCAGCGTCTCGGCCCAGGCCAGCGAACGGGTGACGTGGCCGCTCGGCTCCTGATACAGCATGGCGTTGTCGACGTACATCAGGCCGTGGATATCGCTCTGCTTGAGCATCTGCAGCACCAGTTTGGCCTGGTCTTTCGGCAGCGGATCGGCGGCCAGCACCTTTTGCTGCTGGAAGTCGTACAAATAGGTGCCGTTGCAGCAGATGGCCGGGGTATCGATTTGCAGCGCCTGATAGAACGGATGGATCGCGACGTGGTGGCGGCCGGTGACCACCACGACCTTCACGCCGGCGGCGCGCGCTTGTGCCAGCGCTTCCAGCGACTGCGGTAAAATGCGTTTTTGGTTGTCCAGCAGGGTGCCGTCCAGATCGAGGGCGATGACGCGGTAGCTCATAGGGATCTCATTATCGTTAGCATGAAAACTAACCCGATGGTACACCGGATGGCCCATGGAGAAAACTGCGCAGATTTCAGGTGAATCGCAGGGTTGTTATGTCGCGGATGTGAGGTAAGCTAGGGGAAACCGAAAAACCTGAAACCGGTTTCTCTTTTACCCTATGCAAGGAGAAAAAATGAAGCAAATCGTTTATGTCGCCAGCCCGGAAAGCCAGCAGATCCACGTGTGGCAGTTGGACGCCGCCGGCGCGCTGGCGCTGCTGCAGACCGTTGACGTGCCGGGCCAGGTGCAGCCGATGGCGATTCATCCGGATAAAACCCATCTGTACGTCGGCGTGCGTCCGGCGTTCGGCATCGTCAGCTACCGCATCGAAGCGGACGGCACGCTGCAGCAGGCCGGCATGGCGCCGCTGCCGGGCAGCCCGACCCATATCTCCACCGATTTGCAGGGGCGTTACCTGTTCTCCGCCTCCTACAGCGGCAACTGCGCCAGCGTCAGCCCAATCGGCCATGACGGCGTGGTGATTGCGCCTATTCAGCAGATCGACGGCCTGACCGCGCCGCATTCGGCGAACATCGATCCGACCAATCAGCTGGTGCTGGTGCCCTGCCTGAAGGAAGACCGCATTCGCCTGTTCGACCTGAGCCTGGCCGGCCAGTTGACGCCGCACGCGCAGCAAGCGGTGGACACCGCCGCCGGCGCAGGCCCGCGCCATATGGCGTTCCACCACAATGACCGGTACGCATACTGCGTGAACGAGCTGGACGGCACGGTGGACGTGTTGGCAATCTCGGAAAACGGCGGCGAATACGCCCTGGCGCAAACCCTGGACATCATGCCGGCCGATTTCGACGGCACCCGCTGGGCGGCGGACATTCACATCACGCCGGACGGCCGTTTCCTGTACACCAGCGACCGCACCGCCAGCATTCTGAGCATCTTCAGCGTTTCCGAAGACGGCGGCACGCTGTCGGCGGTTGGCCACCACCCAACCGAAGCGCAGCCGCGCGGCTTCAACATCGATCACAGCGGCCGTTTCGTGATTTCTTCCGGACAGAAGTCCGATCATATTGCGGTGCATGAGATCGATCAAAGCAGCGGCAAACTGACTACGCTGGCGCGATATCCGGTGGGCAAGGGCCCGATGTGGGTGAGCGTGTTAGCCAAGTAATTAATACCCGTCGCCTTTCAAGCTGCAGCGTTGTTACCTGCACTCGCTCACCCTGCCACTTACTTGAGTAAGCTCCGGGGATGAGCGAGCTTGGCGCCTGGCTGCAACTTGAAATTCATAGGGTATGAATTATTGGAAAGGAGAGGCCGTTTTTTTGCCGCAAAATCAGCTGTATTTCACCGTAAGCGTGGCGCTGCCGAGGCTGTGGAAGTGCACGTTGAAGCCCACCAGCGCGCCGCTGGCGCCCTCATCCACCGCGATGCTGTCCACGTCCAGCGCATGTACGGTGAACTGGTAGCGGTGGCTTTCGCCCTGCGGCGGCGCCGCGCCGCCGTAACCGGCGGAGCCGAAGTCGGTGCGGGTTTGAATGGCGCCGGCCGGCAGCGCCGCCTTGCCGGAGCCGGCGCCCTGAGGCAGCTCACGCACCTGCGCGGGGATATTGGCCACCACCCAGTGCCACCAGCCGGAACCGGTCGGGGCATCGGGATCGTAAACGGCGATCGCGAAACTTTTGGTGCCTTCCGGCACGCCATCCCAGGCCAGATGCGGCGACAGGTTATCGCCGTGGTAGCCCATGCCGTTAAATACCTGGCGCTCCGGCATTTTTGCGCCGTCCTGCAGGTCGTTGCTGTACAAACGAAAAGCCATAATGACTCCCAGTTGTCGATAAAAGCCGAGCCCCTAAGCTAGATCGTTTTGGCGGAACAATACAACCCCCTGCGCCAGCGGCGGCCGGTTGATCTCGACCGTGACGTGCACCAGTTCATGATGCACGGCCAGCAGTTGGCGCACCCGGTCGGCGGTGAGGGTGCGATCGGCGCTGCTCAACGCGATCACGCAGTGATATTTGCCCTTGCCGATGCGCCCCAGGTGCAGATCGGTGAGGTTCAGCGCGTGGCCCGATTCAGCCAACGCCTGGCGGATGTCATCGGCCACCGGCGCGTCCATTTCGGCGTCGAGCAGAATTTTTCCGCTGTCGCGCATCAGGCTGTAGGCCCAGGCGGCGACCATCACCGCGCCGACGATGCCCATCAACGGATCCAGCCAGTTGGCGCCCCACAGCTTGCCGCCGAACAGCGCGACGATCGCCAGCAGCGAGGTGGCGGCGTCGGCGATGACATGGAGGTAGGCGGAACGCAGGTTCAGGTCGTGGTGGTGGTCGTGGCTATGCTCGTGCCCATGATGGTGGTGGTGGCCGCCGTCGCGCAGCAGCCAGGCGCAAAGCAGGTTGACGCCCAGCCCGACCAGCCCGATGGCGATAGCCTGGTTATAGTGGATCGGGCTGGGGTTCAGCAGCCGTTCCGCCGACTGGAACAGCATCAGCGCGGCCACCAGCACCAACAGCACCGCGCTGGTGTAACCGGCCAGCACTTCTATTTTCCAGGTGCCGAGGCTGAAGCGGCGATCTTTCGCCAGCCGCCGCGCGGCCGCGTAGGCCAGCACCGACAGGCCGAGCGCCAGCGCGTGCGAACTCATGTGCCAGCCGTCGGCCAGCAACGCCATTGAGTTGAACAGCCAGCCGCCGGCGATTTCGATCGCCATCATACCGGCGGTGAGCATCACCGCCCATCTGGTATTCCTTTCGGCCAATGGGTTACCATCGTCAAATACGTGGCTGTGTTCGCGGCGCAGGGCGGGAGCGTGCGACGTCATAATCAGGATCCTCAGCGAAGTGAATAACACCGAATTATACTATACCCCAGTATAGTAAATAACAATGAGAAGGCAGCGATGAGTCATACCATCAAGGATCAGAAAAAATTGCTGGCGCGCGTGCGCCGCATTAAGGGCCAGGCCGAGGCGCTGGAGCGTGCGCTGGAGAACGGCGGCGAATGTTCTGCTATTCTGCAGCAGATCGCGGCGGTACGGGGCGCGGTAAACGGTTTGATGGCGCAGGTGCTGGAAGGGCACGTGCGCGAGCATCTCGCGGCGCAGGACGCTACCCCGCAGCAGCGCGAGCAGGACATCGAACAACTGATGACAGTTTTACGTTCCTATATGAAGTAACCATGATTTCATTGAAAAAACGCACGCCGTGGTTCGGCTGGCTGCGCCGCTGGGCCAAGGGCATCAGGCGCGACATCTATGCGCTGTGGCTGGCCGCCCGCGATCGGCGCACGCCCTGGTACGCCAAGCTGATCGCGCTGCTGGTGGCCGGTTATGCGGTATCGCCTATCGATCTGATCCCGGATTTCATCCCGGTGCTGGGCTATCTGGACGATGTGATCGTCGTGCCGTTGGGCATCATGCTGGCGGTGCGCCTGATCCCCAAACCGCTGATGGCCGAACTGCGCGAGAAGGCGCAAAAGCGCCTCGACAATCCCACCGGCCGCATGGCGGCGGTGATGATCATTCTGCTGTGGATCCTCTGCCTGGTGTTGCTGGCCCGCTATCTGGACCAGCACTGGTAAGGGTTATTGCACCGCCGCCGCCACCGCGGCGGTCAGGCGGCCGAGCTGTTCCGGCGTGATGACGTAGGGCGGCATCAGATAGATCAGCTTGCCGAACGGCCGGATCCATACCCCGCGCTCGACGAACCCGCGCTGCAGCTGCGCCACGTCCACAGGTTCGTGCATTTCCACCACCCCGATCGCGCCCAGCACCCGCACATCCGCCACTTTTGGCAATGCCGCCAGCGGCAGCAGTTGCCGTTTCAGCTGGCTTTCGATGGCGCTCACCTGCGACTGCCAGCGATTTTCCGCCAGCAGCGCCAGGCTGGCTTCGGCCACCGCGCAGGCCAACGGGTTGCCCATAAAGGTGGGGCCGTGCATAAAGCAGCCCGCCGCGCCGTTGCTGATGGTGTCCGCCACGTGGCGGGTGGTCAGGGTGGCCGACAGCGTCATATAGCCGCCGGTCAGCGCCTTGCCCAGGCAGAGGATGTCCGGCACCACCCCGGCGTGTTCACAGGCGAACAGCCTGCCGGTGCGGCCGAAACCGGTGGCGATTTCATCGGCGATCAGCAGCACCCGGTAACGGTCGCACAGCTCGCGCACCCGCTTGAGGTAGGTCGGATGATAGATGCGCATGCCGCCGGCGCCTTGCACCACCGGCTCCAGGATCACCGCCGCCACTTCGCCGGCGTGCTGTTCCAGCAGTGCGGCGAACGGCGCGATGTCGTTTTCGTCCCATTCGCCGTCGAAGCGGCACTGCGGCGCGGTGGCGAACAGGTGCGGCGCCAGGTAGCCCTGATACAGGCTGTGCATCGAGTTTTCCGGATCGCATACCGACATCGCGCCGAAGGTATCGCCGTGATAGCCATGGCGCAGGGTCAAAACACGCTGCCGCCGTTCACCGCGCGCCTGCCAGTACTGCAGCGCCATCTTCAATGACACTTCCACCGCCACCGAGCCGGAATCCGCCAGGAACACGCACTGCAGCGCTTCCGGCGTCATGTCCACCAGCCGGCGGCACAGCGCGATGGCGGCGGGATGAGTCATGCCGCCGAACATCACGTGCGACATCTTTTCCAACTGCTGCGTGGCCGCCAGGTTCAGCTGCGGGTGGTTGTAGCCGTGGATCGCCGCCCACCAGGAGGACATGCCGTCCACCAGCAACCGGCCGTCGGCCAGCTGCAGTTCGACGCCGCGGGCGGCGGCGACCGGATAACAGGGGAGAGGGCGGCTCATCGAGGTGTAGGGGTGCCAGATATGACGCTGGTCAAACTCCAGGTCGGATGCGGTGATAGACATACTTGTAAACCAAATTGAATTCAGAATGGTTGACAGTATATCCACAATATCTAAACTGACGACACTTTTTCGTTTTGGAGACGCCATGATGGCCGATCGCATTCACTGGACAGTAGGGCTTGCCCAGGCCCTGTTTGACAAACCCTTGCTCGAACTGTTGTTTGAGGCGCAAACCGTACACCGCCGGCACTTTGACCCGCGCCAGGTGCAGGTCAGCACGCTGTTGTCGATCAAGACCGGCGCCTGCCCGGAAGACTGCAAATATTGCCCGCAAAGTTCGCGCTATAAAACCGGCCTGGAGTCGGAGCGGCTGATGCAGGTGGAACAGGTGCTGGACTCGGCGCGCCAGGCCAAAGCGGCCGGTTCGACCCGTTTCTGCATGGGGGCGGCGTGGAAAAACCCGCACGAGCGCGATATGCCTTACCTGCAGCAAATGGTACAGGGGGTGAAGGCGATGGGCATGGAGACCTGCATGACGCTGGGCACGCTGGACGGCACCCAGGCCGAGCGGCTGGCGGAGGCCGGGCTGGATTATTACAACCATAACCTCGATACCTCACCGGAATTCTACGGCAACATCATCACCACCCGCAGCTATCAGGAACGTCTGGATACGCTGGACAAGGTGCGCGGCGCCGGCATTAAAGTCTGCTCCGGCGGCATCGTCGGGCTGGGCGAAACGGTGCGTGACCGCGCAGGGCTGCTGGTGCAGCTGGCCAACCTGCCGAAGCCGCCGGAGAGCGTGCCGATCAACATGCTGGTGAAGGTGAAAGGTACCCCGCTGGCGGATAACGACGACGTCGATCCGTTCGATTTTATCCGCACCATCGCGGTGGCGCGCATCATGATGCCGGCCTCCTACGTGCGCCTCTCCGCCGGCCGCGAGCAGATGAACGAACAGACCCAGGCGATGTGCTTTATGGCCGGGGCCAACTCGATCTTCTACGGCTGCAAGCTGCTGACCACGCCGAACCCGGAAGAAGACAAGGACCTGCAGCTGTTCCGCAAGCTGGGCCTGAACCCGCAGCAGACCGAAACCGAGCACGGCGACAATCAGCAGCAGCAGGCGCTGACCGAGCAACTGCTGCACGCCGATACCGCAGAGTTTTACAACGCGGCGCTGTGATGAACTGGCAACGACGCATTGAAGACGCGCTGGATGAGCGGCGGCAGAGCGCGGCCTATCGCCGCCGTCAGGTGAATCAGGGCGGCAACGGCCGCCAGATCCTGCTCGACGGCGAGCGCTATCTGAACTTTTCCGGCAATGACTACCTGGGCCTGAGCCAGGATGCGCAGGTGATCGCCGCCTGGCAACAGGGAGCGCAGCAGTATGGCGTCGGCAGCGGCGGTTCCGGCCACGTTACCGGCTTCTGTACCGCGCATCAGGCGTTGGAGCAGCGGCTGGCGGAGTGGCTCGGCTACCCGCGCGCGCTGCTGTTCATTTCCGGCTACGCCGCCAATCAGGCGCTGCTGGCGGCGCTGCTGCAGGCGGACGATCGCATTCTGGCCGATCGCCTCAGCCACGCGTCGCTGCTGGAGGCGGCGGCGCAGTCGCCGGCCCAGCTGCGCCGGTTTCGTCACAACCAGCCGCAGGCGCTGGCGAGCCTGTTGGCCAAACCCTGCGCCGGGCAGCGGCTGGCGGTGACCGAAGGGGTGTTCAGCATGGACGGCGACAGCGCGCCGCTGGCGGAGATGCACCGCCTGACCCGCGCGGCGGGGGCCTGGCTGATGGTCGACGACGCGCACGGCATCGGCGTGCGCGGCGAGCAGGGGCGCGGCAGCTGTTGGCAGCAGGGCGTGCGGCCCGAGCTGTTGGTGGCGACCTTCGGCAAGGCGTTCGGCGTCAGCGGCGCGGCGGTATTGTGCGACGAACCGACCGCCGAATACCTGCTGCAGTTCGCCCGGCATTTGATTTACAGCACCGCGATGCCGCCGGCGCAGGCCTGCGCGCTGCAGGCGGCGCTGCTGCGCATTCAGCAGGGCGACGAACTGCGCGCCCGGCTGCGGGACAATATCCGGCGTTTCCGCCAGGGCGCGGCGGGGCTGTCGTTGACCCTGACGGCATCCGACACCGCCATCCAGCCGCTGCTGGTGGGCGACAATCAGCGTACGCTCGATCTGGCGCAGCGCCTGCGCGAACGGGGCCTGTGGGTGAGCGCCATTCGCCCGCCGACGGTACCGCCGGGCGGTGCGCGGCTGCGCATTACCCTGACGGCGGCTCACCGGCCGCAGGACATCGATCGCCTGCTGGAGGTGCTGCATGACGTCAGCCTTTGAATCGGTGAACAAACAGGCGGTGGCCTCGGCTTTCAGCCGGGCGGCGAACAGCTACGATGCGGCGGCGGCGCTGCAGCGCGATGTTGGCGAGCGCTTGCTGGGGATGGGAGGGGATCGGCCGGGCGAGCAGCTGCTGGACGCCGGCTGCGGCACCGGCTATTTCAGCCGCCGCTGGCGCGAGCTGGGCAAGCAGGTGACCGCGCTCGATCTGGCGCCCGGCATGCTGGCGTTCGCCCGCCGGCAGCAGGCGGCGGACCACTATCTGCTGGGCGACATCGAAAACGTGCCGCTGCCCTCGGCGGCGATGGACATCTGCTTCAGCAGCCTGGTGGTGCAGTGGTGCAGCTCTCTGCCCGCGGCGCTGGCGGAGCTGTACCGGGTGACCCGGCCCGGCGGCGTTATCCTGTTTTCCACCCTGGCGCAGGGCTCGCTGCGCGAGCTGGGCGACGCCTGGCAACAGGTGGACGGCGAGCGCCACGTCAATGCGTTTCTCCCGCTGGCGGACATCCGCGCCGCCTGCGCCGGCTATCGCCACCGTCTCGAGTCGGAATGGCGAACCCTGGATTACCCGGACGTGATGGCGCTGATGCGATCGCTGAAGGGCATCGGCGCCACTCACCTGCATCGGGGCCGCGAAGGCGGGCTGATGTCGCGTCGGCGGCTTGCGGCGTTACAGGCGGCCTATCCGTGCCGACAGGGGCAGTTTCCGCTCAGCTATCATCTGGTTTATGGAGTGATTTATCGTGATTAAGCGTTGGTTCGTTACCGGCACCGACACCGAAGTGGGGAAAACCGTGGCCAGCAGCGCGCTGTTGCAGGCGGCAAATCTGGCGGGCTATCGCAGCGCCGGTTACAAGCCGGTGGCTTCCGGCAGCGAGATGACCGCTGACGGGTTGCGCAATGGCGATGCGCTGGCGCTGCAGGCCAACAGCGGCGTGGCGCTAAGCTACGACGAAGTGAATCCTTACGTTTTCGCCGAGCCGACCTCGCCGCACATCGTCAGCGCCGACGAGGGGCGGCCGATCGAACTGGCGCGGCTGTCCGCCGGTTTGCGCCGGCTGGAGCAGCGCGCCGACTGGCTGTTGGTGGAGGGCGCCGGCGGATGGTTTACGCCGCTGTCCGAGCGGCACACTTTCGCCGACTGGGTGCAGCAGGAACGGCTGCCGGTGATCCTGGTGGTGGGCATCAAGTTGGGCTGCATCAACCATGCGCTGCTGACCGCGCAGGCAATCCGCCAGGCGGGGCTGCCGCTGGCCGGTTGGATCGCCAACGACGTCAGCCCGCCCGGCAGGCGGCACCGGGAGTACCTGGCGACGCTGCACCGCCTGCTGCCGGCGCCGTTGCTGGGCGAAATCCCGCACTTGCCCGACGCCGGGCGCCAGCCGCTGGGCCAGTACCTGGATCTCGGCCGGCTATAACGCGTGGGGGGAACGGCGCCCCCTTCGCGTTTTCATCTCACACCGCCAGATAGGCATTGATCAACTCCTCATCCAGCTGTTCCAGCGAACCATGCGCCACGTCGCGCCCTTGATCCATCAGGCAAAAACGATCCGCCACCCGCCGCACAAACGGCAGCTTGTGTTCCACCAGCAGAATGGTCATGCCCAGCTCGCGGTTCAGCTTGCGGATCACCCCGCCGATGTCCGCGGCGATAGAGGGCTGCACGCCCGCCGTAGGTTCGTCGAGGATCAGCAGCTCCGGCTCCAGCACCAGCGCGCGGCCGATCGCCAGCTGCTGTTGCTCCCCATCGCATAAATCGCCGGCGCGGCGGCCGCGCATCTCACGCAGGTGCGGAAACAGGCTGTAGATCAGCGGCGGAATGCGGCGGTTTTTATCGCGGCCCGCCATCAGCGCCACCTGCAGATTTTCCTCCACGCTCAGCTGCGAAAATATCTGTCGCCCCTGCGGCACGTAGCTGATGCCCAGCGCCGCGCGGGTTTCCACCGGCTGCTGCAGCAGGTTTTGCGGCGGCTCGTCCGCCAGCTGCCAGGTCATGCTGCCGCTGACCACCGGCAGGTGGCCCATGATGCAGTTGACCAGCGTGGTCTTGCCCACCCCGTTGCGGCCGATCAAGACGGTGCACTGGCCGCGCGGCAGCTCCAGGTTGATATCCCACAGCGTGTGGTTTTGCCCATAAAACTGATTTACTGACCGTAAACTTAACATCCGGCATTCTCCTCAAAGACCCGTATTTCACTCGTGGACTGGTGCCCCGACGGGCCGGCTCCGCGACCGCAATCGAACGTCCGCGTCCGTGCGTTATCCACTTCCTGCCAGCGCAGCGCGTTAGCGATTTATTTCCCGAGTGTTTTAATGTCCAGAACAAAATGCCGTGCCGATTACCTGAAAATAGGTAGCCAGTGGCCGGTTAGCGGCAAGATATGCAGCTAAAAATGACGCGTAATGGCGATTTATCCCCGCTCTTGCGTCTGTACATTCGAAATGCCAGTCATTTGTCGCAATGTCTCCGGCGCGGCGGCGGCAGACAAATCTGCCATAAGCGGCGCGTTATCTCGCCTGGCCGCACTCTCGCCAGAAAGGGTATTGCAACTCTCAGGCCAACTTTTAGCGGTGCTGGAAATCGGCGTTTGTTATGGTCTTGTTAAGCGATTTTCAGGCGTGGGCTGGCCTGACGCCGCGGCGCGAAAATGACGGGGAAGTTAACGCGAACATTTTTTGCACTTTTCCGGTGCTGAAGAGAATAGTTATGGTGCAAACAATTTCGCCGTTGGCGGCGAGAAGGTGAGCATGTCGCCGGAATGGGCCGAATACGCTTTTGGCAATGGATATTTTTAGCATTAATCGGCATAAACAAATCGATATTTTTATGAAAAAATGACTAAAAAAGCCATTTTGGGGCGAGGAAAAGGCGAAAAGCGTTCTTTCCGCAACTCCCGTCACGGGCGGGGCGGTGAGAGTTATCCACTATTCCTGTGGATAACCTTGTGCATTAGATTTAGAAAAGCGGCGGGAAGCGAGAGCGGACGCGGGTTCTGTGCGCTTTGTCCGCATTCTCGTCTTTTTATTAAAACAAATAAATATCAATAGTTTATTTAAAATCAAGCCGCCAATGCATTGAGGGAGTTTCTATGTATGATTTTTCGCCGCAGTGCTATCAATAAGTTAATTCGTGACGAGTTCTGGGGATAAATCTGTTATTGACAATAAAAATGTCACGGCACTGTAACTCTGGCGGTGCATTCCTCGCGGCTGGCCGCACGTTAAGGCGACGAATCCGCTTGAAGCTGGTTTTATATCCAGTATCATAGGCACTGGCGTAAATCACCGCCTCTTTCCATAATTAGGGGCCGTTCGGGGGACATCAACCGGGTGGCCGCCTGAGCGCGCGCATCTCCACAGGGTAGCCGAGCCAATGAGCAAAATTTTCAAACTGCATTCTGATTTCAAACCGGCCGGCGATCAGCCGGAAGCCATCCGCAAGCTGGAAGAAGGGCTGGAAGACGGCCTGGCGCACCAGACGCTGCTGGGGGTGACAGGTTCGGGCAAGACCTTCACCATCGCCAACGTGATCGCCGATCTGAATCGGCCCACCATGGTGCTGGCGCCTAACAAGACGCTGGCGGCGCAGCTGTATGGCGAGATGAAAGAGTTCTTCCCCGAGAATGCGGTGGAGTATTTTGTTTCCTACTACGACTACTACCAGCCGGAGGCCTACGTTCCCAGCTCCGACACCTTCATTGAAAAAGACGCCTCGGTGAACGAACACATCGAACAGATGCGGCTTTCCGCCACCAAGGCGCTGCTGGAGCGGCGCGATGTGGTGGTGGTGGCCTCGGTCTCGGCGATCTACGGCCTGGGCGATCCGGATCTGTACCTGAAGATGATGCTGCACCTGACCAAGGGCATGATCATCGATCAGCGCTCCATTTTGCGCCGGCTGGCGGAGCTGCAATACAGCCGCAACGATCAGGCGTTCCAGCGCGCCACCTTCCGCGTGCGCGGCGAGGTGATCGACATCTTCCCGGCGGAGTCGGACGAGCTGGCGCTGCGGGTCGAGCTGTTCGACGAAGAAGTGGAGCGGCTGTCGCTGTTCGATCCGCTGACCGGGCAGATCGAGCAGGTGGTGCCGCGCTTTACCATTTACCCCAAGTCGCACTACGTGACCCCGCGCGAGCGGATCATTCAGGCGATGGAAGAGATCAAGGTCGATCTGGCCGACCGCCGCAAAGTGCTGCTGGCCAACAACAAGCTGCTGGAAGAACAGCGTCTGACGCAGCGCACCCAGTTCGATCTGGAGATGATGAACGAGCTGGGTTACTGCTCGGGCATTGAAAACTATTCGCGCTACCTGTCCGGGCGCGGCGAGGGCGAGCCGCCGCCGACCCTGTTCGATTACCTGCCGGCGGACGGCCTGCTGGTGGTCGACGAATCCCACGTCACCATCCCGCAGATCGGCGGCATGTTCAAAGGCGACCGATCGCGCAAGGAAACGCTGGTGGAATATGGCTTTCGCCTGCCCTCGGCGCTCGACAACCGCCCGCTGCGCTTCGAAGAGTTCGAGGCGCTGGCGCCGCAGACCATTTACGTGTCCGCCACGCCGGGCAAATACGAGCTGGAGAAATCCGGCGGCGATCTTGTCGATCAGGTGGTGCGGCCTACCGGGCTGCTGGATCCGGTAGTGGAAGTGCGGCCGGTTACCACCCAGGTGGACGATCTGCTGTCGGAGATCCGCAAGCGGGTGGCTATCAACGAGCGCGTGCTGGTGACCACCCTGACCAAACGCATGGCGGAAGACCTGACCGAATATCTGGAAGAACACGGCGAGCGCGTGCGCTACCTGCACTCCGACATCGATACCGTGGAACGGGTCGAAATCATTCGCGATTTGCGCCTGGGCGAGTTTGACGTGCTGGTGGGCATCAACCTGTTGCGTGAGGGGCTCGACATGCCCGAAGTGTCGCTGGTGGCGATTTTGGACGCGGACAAGGAAGGCTTCCTGCGCTCCGAGCGTTCGCTGATCCAGACCATCGGCCGCGCGGCGCGCAACCTGAACGGCAAGGCGATCCTGTACGGCGATCGCATCACCGATTCGATGGCCAAAGCCATCGGCGAAACCGAGCGCCGCCGGGCCAAGCAGCAGGCGTACAATGAAGAAAACGGCATCGTGCCGCAGGGGCTGAACAAGAAAATCGGCGATATCCTGCAGCTGGGCCAGCCGGGCAATCGCAGCAGGAACAAGGGCAAGGGCAAGGCCGCCGAGAGCGCCGCGCAGTACCAGAACCTGACGCCGAAGGCGCTGGATCAGAAGATCCGCGAGCTGGAGGGGCAAATGTACACCCATGCGCAAAACCTGGAGTTCGAACAGGCCGCGGCGCTGCGCGACGAAATCCATCAGCTGCGCGAGCAGTTTATCGCCATTTCGTAACGCACAACGAGAGCCGATTCAGGGCACATGGCCGATGGATTGCTCGCCGCAGCCCGGCGGTTTGCAAGACGCAGGATATAAATTTCTTGTCGCACCCGGCAAAGCTGATTATGGTGTGCGGCCTGTTTTGACCACGATGAGCATTGACCATGACCGAACACCAGTCCAAAGATCCGCTACACGGCGTTACGCTGGAACAACTGCTGAACAAACTGGTGGAGAGCTACGGCTGGTCCGGGCTGGCCGAACGCATTCGCATCAACTGTTTCAGCAGCGATCCGAGCATCAAGTCCAGCCTGAAGTTTTTGCGCCGCACGCCCTGGGCGCGCAAGCAGGTGGAAGAGTTGTATATCGATATGGTGAGCCGCGCCGCCAGCGACAATCCGTGGCTGCGCGGGCGCGACTGAGCCTGTTTTCATCTCAGGCGCGGGCGGCCAATTCCACCAGCGCCTGATCCAGCGCCTGACGCAGCAGCTGCCGATCGTGGCGATAAGGAACGTCGCTCGCGTCCAGCGGCTGCTGAATCACCACCCGCTCCCGCACTTCACTGGCGTCCACGCCCGGGCCGACGATCACCGCATCGATCATCTGACGGCCGATTTTCTCCTCCATCAGCATCAGCTTGTCCTTCAGCGACAGCGCTGCGGCGGCGACGCTCAGCTCGCGCCCCAGGTTGTCGATATAAATCATATTGGCGCTGCTGCGGCGCAGGGCCTGAGTGAGGTCACCCAGCAGCAGCAGCGGCATCAGACTGGTCAGAAAGCTGCCCGGCCCGATCAGGATCACGTCGGCCTGGGCGATGGCGTCCAGCGCCTCGCGCGTGGCGTTGACGTGCGGCGACAGCATCAACTCCTGCGGCATAGCGGTCAGCTGATCGACGTTCACCTCGCCGTAGACGTGGTTGCCTTCGTGGTCATGCGCCATCAGATCCACCGGCTGCTCGGACATCGGGATCAGGGCGGCGTCCACTTTCAGCAGGCTGCGCACCAGATTGATCGCCTCCAACGGGCGCACGCTGAGGTGATCCAGCGCCTTCAGCATCAGGTTGCCGAGGTTATGGCCGGACAGCTCGCCGTTGCCGCTGAAGCGGTATTCAAACATCGCCGAGGCGACGCTGGGCTCGGTGATCAGCTGGTTCAGGCAGTTGCGGGTATCGCCCCAGGCAATGCCGCCTTCCGAACGGCGTATGCGGCCGGTGGAGCCGCCGTTATCGGTGGTGGTGACGATGCCGGTTAAGCGGGATCCTAAAGACGACAGGGCTGACATCACGCGGCCAAGACCATGGCCGCCGCCTAATGCCACCACCCGATCGAGATCGGCCAGGGTACGATTGCGCATAAATTTCCTTACAAAGAGGCAGAACTGCCTGCATAAAGTAGCGGATCCGGCGTAAAAACGCGATATACCCGTCATACCTGAAATTGCCTCCGCGTTGGCTGCGCCGCTCCCCGGTTTCGCTCAAAGGGCCGGCGCACGCGCTGTGCCAATCGGTTCCCGGCCGATGTGTCCCGTTTTTGCCGCCGGGAGGCAACGCCGATTATTTAAGGAAAAAGAGTGTCATTTGCGTGACTCTGGTCAATTCACCTGCATAAGCGGCGTTTATTATGGTATTGCAGAATTAGCAGCGGGCAAAAAACGCTGTATACACAATTATATAGCGAAATTACTCGTTGGCTATCGTCGACGTTTAGCGCTAGAATTTTGCTGAAAACCACGGTTTCGTTCCGGCTACTCAAACAGCGGGAATCGAAATCAAAACTCCTAGCCCCTGGGCCTACGTTGTTCTTGCAGAACGATATGGCGCTTGGGCCGTGGCGAAGTCAGCCACCAGGGTGCAGAGCGGAAACGCTCGCATCTCCCGACTTTGGAAAGGTGTTATGGTGCCGCAACTCATTGATGCTTATGAGCGCAAGTTCTATTACCTGCGCTTGTCGATCACCGACGTGTGCAATTTCCGTTGCACATACTGCTTGCCCGACGGTTACAAACCCACCGGCAGCCCGAAAACCTTCCTGTCGCTGGACGAAATCCGGCGCGTCGGCCGCGCGTTCGCCGAACTGGGCACCGAGAAGGTGCGCTTGACCGGCGGCGAGCCTTCGCTGCGGCGCGACTTCACCGAGATTATCGCCGCGGTGCGTGAAAATCCGGCCATCCGTACGCTGGCGGTAACCACCAACGGCTACCGGCTGGCGCGTGACGTCGCCGGCTGGCGCGAGGCCGGCCTGACGGCCATCAACGTCAGCGTCGACAGCCTCGACGCGCGTCAGTTTCACGCCATTACCGGCCAGGACAAGTTCCGCCAGGTGATGGAGGGCATTGACGCCGCCTTCAGTGCCGGCTTCAGCAAGGTCAAGGTCAACGCGGTGCTGATGCGCGACGTCAACCACCAGCAGCTAGACACCTTTCTCCACTGGATTAAGGATCGCCCGATCCAGCTGCGCTTTATCGAACTGATGGAAACCGGCGAAGGCGGCAGCCTGTTCCGCCGGCACCACGTCTCCGGCGAAGTGATCCGCCTGCAGCTCGAACGGCAGGGCTGGCAGCGCCAGCCGCGCGGCCGCAGCGACGGCCCGGCGCAGGTGTTCAGCCATCCGGACTATCAGGGCGAAGTCGGATTAATCATGCCGTATGAAAAAGATTTCTGCGCCAGCTGCAACCGGCTGCGGGTATCCGCCATCGGCAACCTGCACCTGTGCCTGTTCGGCGAGCAGGGTATCACCCTGCGCGATCTGCTGGCGGATGACGGCCAGCTGGATGCGCTGAAGGCGCGCATTCAGGACGGATTGCTGAGCAAGAAACAGACCCATTTCCTGCACCAGGGCAACAGCGGCATTACGCAGAACCTGTCGTTTATCGGCGGTTGATACCCGGCGCATTTCATGCCGCGGCGTTGTTGGCCGCCGCTTGAAACCCGCGGGGGAACCCATAATAGGAGCATATTGAACAATGAGCCATGCGAGCAGTGAATTTATTGCGGCGAACGTCGCCATCCTGACCGTCTCGGACAGCCGCGGCGCGGCGGATGACACTTCGGGCCAATATCTGCAGGAAGCCGCGCAGGAAGCCGGGCATCAGGTGGTGGAACGCGCCATCGTCAAAGACAATATTTATCAGATCCGCGCGCAGGTTTCGGCCTGGATCGCCGACGAACGGCTGCAGGCGGTGTTGATTACCGGCGGCACCGGTTTTACCGCGCGCGACAATACGCCGGAAGCGCTGCTGCCGCTGTTCGACCGCGAGGTGGAAGGGTTCGGCGAATTGTTCCGCATGGTGTCGTACGAAGAGATCGGCACCGCCACCATTCAGTCGCGGGCGCTGGCCGGCCTGGCCAACCAGACGGTGATCTTCGCCATGCCGGGCTCCACCCGTGCCTGCCGCACCGCCTGGGAGCGGATTATTGAAGAGCAGTTGGACGCGCGCCATCGCCCGTGCAACTTCCAGCCACATTTGAAGAAGCCATAAGTTATGACACAGCTGACCCACATTAACGCCGCGGGCGAAGCCCATATGCTTGACGTCTCCGGCAAGAACGAAACGGTACGCGAGGCGCGCGCCGAAGCCTTCGTCGAGATGCTGCCCGCCACGCTGGCGATGATTATCGACGGCAGCCATCACAAGGGCGACGTGTTCGCCACGGCGCGCATCGCCGGCATTCAGGCGGCCAAACGTACCTGGGATCTGATCCCGCTGTGCCATCCGCTGATGTTGAGCAAGGTTGAAGTGCAACTGGAGGCCCAGCCGCAACATAATCGGGTGCGTATCGAAACCTGCTGTCGGCTGACCGGTAAAACCGGCGTCGAGATGGAGGCCCTGACCGCCGCTTCGGTCGCGGCGCTGACCATCTACGATATGTGCAAGGCGGTGCAGAAGGACATGGTTATCGGCCCGGTGCGGCTGCTGGCGAAAAGCGGCGGCAAATCCGGTGACTTTAAGGTGAACGCATGATCAATATTCTTTTCTTTGCGCAGGTGCGCGAACTGGTGGGTACCGGCGACCTGGCGATGCCGGCCGATTACCCGACGGTGGAGGCGTTGCGTCAGGCGTTGTGCGCCCGCGGCGATCGCTGGGCGTTGGCGCTGGAGTCCGGCAAGCTGCTGACGGCGGTCAACCAATCGCTGGTGGCCAACGAACATCCGCTGCGCGCTGGCGATGAGGTGGCGTTCTTCCCACCGGTAACCGGAGGTTAATAATGGAAAATACCCGTATCCGCGTCGGCGAAGCGCCGTTCAGCGTCGGTGACGAATATCAGTGGCTGGCGCAGTGCGACGACGACGGCGCGGTAGTGACCTTCACCGGCAAGGTGCGCAACCATAATCTGGGCGATGACGTCAGTGCGCTGACGCTGGAGCACTACCCGGGCATGACCGAGAAAGCGCTGGCGGAGATCGTGACGCAGGCGCGCGGCCGTTGGCCGCTGCAGCGCGTAACGGTGATCCACCGGATCGGCGCGCTGTTCCCCGGCGATGAGATCGTGTTCGTGGGCGTGACCAGCGCGCACCGCAGCATGGCGTTCGCCGCCAATGAGTTCATCATGGATTATTTGAAAACCCGCGCGCCGTTCTGGAAGCGCGAGGCCACCGGCCAGGGCGATCGCTGGGTCGACGCGCGCGACAGCGATCGTCAGGCGGCGGAACGCTGGCATCAGGCGGCTAAAGATACCCGTCATACTTGAAGCCGCATCCGTGTTGGCTGCCTTTGCTTACCCCAGTCACTTAGCTATCTGAGTTCCCGGGGATTCGCTCGGTTGCCGCCTTGATGCAACTCCAATTATTTAGGGTATAACGCGTAACAGCGGAAACAAATCAATACCTTTGCCGCTTTCGGCCGATGTTTTCTGTGGTACGCTTATAGCAGGCGAACCCCGCGTCGCAGGGGCTCGAAATCTTGTTTACTACGCAAAAGGTAACCGTCATGGACCGATATCCACGCTCTAATGGTTCTATCGTCGAACGTGCCAACAGCGGCATTCAGGCTTATATGGCGCAGGTTTATGGCTGGATGACCTGCGGTTTGCTGCTGACGGCGTTCGTTTCCTGGTACGCGGCCAATACGCCCGCGATCCTCAATTTCATCTTCTCCAGCCAGATCACCTTCTTTGGCCTGATCATCGCGCAGCTGGCGCTGGTGTTCGTGATTTCCGGCATGGTCAACCGCCTCAGCGGCGCGGTGGCCACCTCGCTGTTCATGCTGTATTCGGCGCTGACCGGGCTGACGCTGTCGAGCATCTTCATCGCCTACACCTACAGCTCGATCGCCAGCACCTTCGTGGTGACCGCCGGCATGTTCGGCGCGATGAGCCTGTACGGCTACACCACCAAGCGCGACCTGAGCGGCTTCGGCAGCATGCTGTTTATGGCGCTGATCGGCATCGTGTTGGCTTCGCTGGTGAATATCTGGCTGAAAAGCACCGCGCTGATGTGGGCGATTACCTATATCGGGGTGGTGGTATTCGTTGGCCTGACCGCTTACGACACCCAGAAACTGAAGGCGATGGGCGAGCAGCTGAACGCCGATGATAAAGACAGCTTCCGCAAATACGCCATCGTCGGCGCGCTGACGCTGTATCTCGATTTCATCAACCTGTTCCTGATGCTGCTGCGTATTTTCGGCAACCGCCGCTAAATCCGTCGTCTTTCCAGCCGCAACTTAAAGTCCATAGGATTTACCAGGCTCTGCACGCTACGTGACAGAGCCTTTTTTATGCGATTTTTCGGCGGAACATGGCGTAGGCGGCGACGGTCTGTAGCCCCGCTTAGTTAAGGAACCGGCGCTCTCGGCCCCTCGTGGCAGCTGATGGGTTTTCCTTTGCGCTTCTCTTATGCGATGCTTAAGCCTTCGTTAAGCAAAAGGATCCTGCGATGCCTGATTTCTCCCGTTGTGCCTTTAGCGAAGGTTACGGCGACCGTAGCCTCAACGTGCCGCTGGCCGGCGATGACGTTACCCCCTCGATCAATATTTCCCGCGCTGCGTTGCAACCGGCGGCCTGAATCATGATGACCCTGCGTAAAAGGAACTTACCATGACCGAAGCGGCGCGCGTCGGCGATACCATCGGGCATTCGCACGCCCTGGCCGGGATGATCGCCGGCACCCTCGTCGGCGGCCTGATCGCCGCCGCCGGCGCGGTGGCGGCGGGCGCGCTGTTCGTCGCCGGCCTGGCGGCATCCTGCGTGGGCGTGGGCGTGCTGTTGATCGGCGCCAGCCTGGCGGTGGGCTATCTCACCGGCGAGGCGGCCACCGCGGCGCGTGACGGCATTGCCGACGCCGGGGCCGGCAGCCTGACGCCGAAGGGCAAGATTGTCACCGGTTCGCCCAACGTCTTCATCAACGGCAAACCGGCGGCCATCGCCACCGTCAGCCAGGTGGCGTGCAGCGACGACGGCCCGAGCATGCAGATGGCGCAGGGCTCCGACAAGGTCAGCATCAACGGCCAGCCGGCCGCGCGGGTGGGGGATAAAACCAACTGCGACGCGCAGGTGATGGAAGGCTCGCCCAACGTGTTCATCGGCGGCGGCACGGTGACCACGCTGCCGATTAAACCCGAAGTGCCGGACTGGCTGTACAAGGCTTCCGACCTGACGCTGCTGTTCGCCGGCCTGGTGGGCGGCGTGGGCGGCGCCGTCGGCAAGCTGGGCGCATTGGGCAAGATGCTCGGCAAGCTGCCCGGCATCAACAAGCTGGGGCGCGTCGCCTGCCGTTTTGGCACCTTGATGACCGCCACCGCCGCGGCCGGCATCATCGCCCGGCCGGTGGATATCGTCAGCGGCCAAAAATTCCTCGACGGCGAGGACGAACTCGATTTCGTGCTGCCGTCGCGCCTGCCGGTGGCCTGGCAACGTTACTGGCGCAGCGGCAACCCCGGCGACAGCGTGCTGGGGCGCGGCTGGAGCCTGTTCTGGGAGAGCAGCCTGCAGACCTGGCAGGACGGCCTGGTGTGGCGCGCGCCTTCCGGTGACTATGTTGCCTTCCCGATGGTAGCGCGCGGGCACAAAACCTACTGCGAAGCCGAAAAGTGCTGGCTGATGCACAACGCCGACGGCAGCTGGCAGCTGTTTGACGTCGGCGAACAGATTTATCACTACCCGCCGCTGGCGGGCGACCAGCCCAGCCGCCTCAGCATGGTCACCGACGCCATCGGCAACGCCAGCTCGTTGTTTTACGACGACGACGGCCGGCTGCTCGAACTGGTGGACAGCGGCGGGCAACGCCTGGCGTGCCGCTACCTGAACGGTCGCCTGAGCGAGGTGGCGCTGCAAACCGCCGAAGGCGAGCTGCCGCTGGCGCACTATGGCTACGATGAGCATGGCCAACTGGTGACGGTGAGCAACCGCGCCGGCGAGGTGACGCGGCGTTTCAGCTGGCGCGACGGCCTGATGGCCAGCCACCAGGACGCCGCCGGGCTGCTGAACGAATACCTGTGGCAGGAGATTGAGGGTGTGCCGCGGGTGGTGGCGTATCGCAACAGCGCCGGCGAACGGCTGGACTTCAGCTACGATTTCGCCGGTGGCCGCCGCAGCGCCACCCGCGAAGACGGCAAGCGGGCGGACTGGCAGCTGGATGACGACGACAACGTGGCGCAGTTCACCGACTTCGACCAGCGGCGCTACGGTTTTATCTATCAAAACGGCGAGCTGTGCAGCGTGCTGCTGCCCGGCGGCGCCCAGCGCCAGAGCGAATGGGACGCCTACGGCCGCCTGCTGAGTGAAACCGACCCGCTCGGCCGCAAAACGACCTATCAGTATTCCCGCAACAGCGGCCGGTTGTTCTCCGTCACCTATCCCGACGGCAGCCGCGAATGCCAGCACTGGGATACGCTGGGCCGGCCGACCCGCTATGTGGACGCGCTGGACAACGCCACGTTCTATCACTACCCGGATGACGAAGAGAGCCTGCCGAGCCGGGTGATCGATGCGCTGGGCGGCGAAGTGAAGCTGGAGTGGAACGCGCGCGGGCTGCTGACGCGCTATACCGACTGTTCCGGCAGCGTGACCGCCTACGCCTATGACTCTCAGGGCCAGCTGAGTGCGCAGACCGATGCCGAAGGCCACGTGACCCGCTACCAATGGGACCACGGCGGGCGGCTGCATAGCCTGATCCAGCCGGACGGCAGCGAAGAGCGCTTCAACTGGAATGAGCGCGGCCAGCTGGCCGAGCATCAGGATGCGTTGGGCAGCCTGACCCGCTGGCAATACAACGCGCTGGGCCTGCCGAGCAGCGTGACCGACCGCATCGGCCGCACCCGCCGTTATCACTACAGCCCGCAGGGCTGGCTGACGCGGTTGGAAAACGGCAACGGCGGCGAATATCGATTCAGCTACGACGCCGTGGGCCGCGTGCTGGCCGAACAGCGGCCGGACCAGGTCAGCAATTATTATCGCTACGGCGCGGCGGGATTGCTGGAAGAACATCGCGAGGTCGGCCTGCCTGACGGCGCCGGCGAACTGACGCAGCGCGTGCAGCGCTTCCGCTTCGACGAAGCCGGGCAGCTGGCGTGGCGCGGCAACGCCAGCGCGGAATGGCATTATCGCTTTGACGCCATGGGGCGGCTGAGCCGGCTGAGCCGCACCCCGACGGCGCTTGGGGTGACGCAGGGCATCGAGGAAGACAGCGTCAGCATGCGCTACGACGCGGCCGGGCGGCTGCTCAGCGAACAGGGCGTAAACGGCGAGCTGCAGTACCAGTGGGATGCGCTGGCCAACCTGCAGGCGCTGACCCTGCCGCAGGGCGATCGCCTGCAGTGGCTGTATTACGGTTCCGGCCACGCCAGCGCCATCAAATTCAACCAGCAGGTGGTGAGCGAGTTCACCCGCGATCGCCTGCACCGGGAAACCGGCCGCAGCCAGGGCGCGCTGCAGCAACAGCGGCGCTATGACGAAATGGGGCGCCGCAGCTGGCAAAGCAGCGCCTTCGGCCACGACAAGCTGACCCGGCCGGAAGACGGCGCGCTGTGGCGGGCATTCCGCTATACCGGGCGCGGCGAGCTGGCCGGCGTTAGCGATGCGCTGCGCGGCGAGGTGCACTACGGCTACGACGCCGAAGGCCGCCTGCTGCAGCATCGCGAACCCGTGCAGGGCAAGCCGGGCAGCCGGTTGGTGTACGACATGGCGGATAACCTGCTGGGGGAAAAAGGCCCCAACAGCGACGTGGAAACGCACCTGCCGCTGGCGCCTGTCGCCGACAACCGCCTGACGCATTGGCAGAAGTTGTTCTACCGTTACGACGCCTGGGGCAACCTGATCAGCCGGCGCAACGGCATTTATGAGCAGCACTATCGCTACGACGCCGATAACCGGCTGATACAGGCGCGCGGCCGCGGGCCGCAGGGCGAGTTCGACGCGCAGTATCACTACGACGCGCTGGGGCGCCGCACGCGCAAGACGGTCAGCTACAAGGGGAAAGCGGCGCAGACTACGCGCTTTGTGTGGCAGGGTTACCGGCTGCTGCAGGAGCAGCGGGCAGACGGCAGCCGCCGCAGCTGGAGCTACGATCCGGCCAGCCCGTGGAGCCCGTTGGCGGCGCTGGAGCAGGCGGGCGACAGCCGTTCGGCGGAGATTTACTGGTACCACACGGATCTGAACAGCGCGCCGCTGGAGGTGACCGATGCGGCGGGCAACCTGCGTTGGTCCGGGCAATACGACACCTTCGGCAAGCTGCAGGGGCAAACGGTAGAGGGCGCGGCCAGGCGCAATGGCGCGCAATACGATCAACCGCTGCGCTACGCCGGGCAGTACCAGGACGACGAGAGCGGCCTGCACTATAATCTGTTCCGTTACTACGAGCCGGAGGTGGGGCGCTTCACCACCCAGGATCCGATTGGGCTGCGCGGCGGGTTGAACCTGTATCAGTATGCGCCGAATCCGTTGGGGTGGGTGGATCCGTTTGGGCTAAGTTGCTCACCATCAACAAAGTTGAACCGAAAGTTTAGAGCTTTAGAAAAAGCTCAAAAAACGGCTGTAAATACTCGACATCTACCTGATGGTCGCATTCGCTATTATGACAAAGAGGCATTAGCTAGAACTCAGGGGCCAACAAGAGGTCGCTCTCATGTCACCGAGTGGGATCCTAAAACAGGGAATGTAAGATCTTGGGAAGAGACTTATAATCATGCAGGAGAGGTCAATCGAGTTCATCCAAAAATGAAAAATGGTGAAGTGTTAAACCTGCCCCATTATCCACCAACTAAGGCTGATATCGATGCAGGAATCGCAACTCCTTCAGGTAAAGCAACAGGAATAGGATGGTAATTTAATATGAATGAGACGAGGGCGCTGTTTTTAAAGGGATTGAATTGTCTTCTTGATGATAATTATAGTTCATCTAAAGTGGCGGGCTATGCCTATAGATTTTATCTGGACTATGACATTCCTGACGAAGAACTCTCATATGTAGTAGATTATTTAAAAGGAATTGATGCTGGCCCAGAATTTGAAATGAGCAAAGATGAAGTAATTTCTTTCATCAAGCTGAATCTGAAATGATCAATTGAAAGCCGGGTGAGCTTAAAACCTACCCGGCTACAGTATATAGCACTAAACTGACTGAGCCTCTCTCCGTGTTACAGGCAAGCTGTATCCACGTCATGAGGGGGTGACGGTCGGACAAGGATAGAGGCATATGGCAGTGATATGAACACCTGGTAAATGTAGTGGATAAATTATGAAAAAATTATATTTCTTAATGACAACCTGTTCCGTCCGAGGTGGGGCGTTTTACCACGCAGGATCCGATAGGGGGGCGCGGCGGACTGAACCTTTATCAGTATGTGCCGAACCCGCTGATGTGGGTGGATCCGTTTGGGTTGAATATTGAGTGGGTTAATCCGTCAGATATCAATTTCTCACAGAGAACAATATCTGCAAATGATTATGCCGACATCATGAAAAAAGGGCAGTGGGATTGGGGAAGATCGCCACTGAACGTACTAGAAGTTGATGGCCAATTAGTCACATATGATAATAGAAGACTAGATGCTGCATTAGAAGCCGGTGTTGATAAAGTTTCCGTTCAACGAGTTGATCCAAATGCGGTTCACCCTTCTCCCTCTATAGGAAAAACATGTTGGCAGAAATTTCAAGAGCGTTTTAAAGATCGTCGAAATGTCAAAGCTGGTGGCGTTGTTCCAAATCAAGGGCCTAATACTGACCTAAAAGGTGTCCGTAAACTATGAAACGCGTAATTGTTGAACTGTGGAAAAATGGCGAGCTGCCAATTAAAAATGCTCTGTATTTCGCTGACGGAAGAGCAGAATTAATTGATATTATTTCTTACCCCAACCCTAAGCTATTGAAATTAGGTTCTTTTGACTTTCATGGTTTTTATGAAAGAAATAAAAACGAGATCACGACCATTGATATAATTAAAAAGATCCAGTTGAGTGATGGAGGGTATTTGTGCATTGGTGAGGGGAGTTACGGCTCAGAAGGTTTTATCGCTTGCTTAGATAGTAAAGAAGATCTGATTTGGGTTGTTTACTCTGAAAATTCTAATCCATTCGTTTCTGCGACCATATTTGGTGATTCAACGGTTGTTATCGAGTCTAGTGCTGGGTTTAGATTGGAAATAGATACGGAGAACCCAGAGGGAATGGTGGTAATTTAGATTTTTAAATAAAAATATACGTTGTCTTGCTGTTCATAAAATAATATATTTAGTTAGCAATAACAAAAACGAAAGGATCGTTTTTTATTATATTTATCGAACGGCATTAAATATTAGATGGAATATTAAAGGTTGAAAAGTAAATATCCAGCTCTTTAAAAAGAAAACATAGCAAGAGTAAACGCAATAAATAGATGTTAGTTGTATCAAAGGCCGCCTGCTGCTGCATCGCGAACCCGCGCAGGGCAAGCCGGGCAGCCGGTTGGTGTACGACATGGCGGATAACCTGCTGGGGGAAAAAGGCCCCAACAGCGACGTGGAAACGCACCTGCCGCTGGCGCCTGTCGCCGACAACCGCCTGACGCATTGGCAGAAGTTGTTCTACCGTTACGACGCCTGGGGCAACCTGATCAGCCGGCGCAACGGCATTTATGAGCAGCACTATCGCTACGACGCCGATAACCGGCTGATACAGGCGCGCGGCTGCGGGCCGCAGGGCGAGTTCGACGCGCAGTATCACTACGACGCGCTGGGGCGCCGCACGCGCAAGACGGTCAGCTACAAGGGGAAAGCGGCGCAGACTACGCGCTTTGTGTGGCAGGGTTACCGGCTGCTGCAGGAGCAGCGGGCAGACGGCAGCCGCCGCAGCTGGAGCTACGATCCGGCCAGCCCGTGGAGCCCGTTGGCGGCGCTGGAGCAGGCGGGCGACAGCCGTTCGGCGGAGATATACTGGTACCACACGGATCTGAACAGCGCGCCGCTGGAGGTGAGCGATGCGGCGGGCAACCTGCGTTGGTCCGGGCAATACGACACCTTCGGCAAGCTGCAGGGGCAAACGGTAGAGGGCGCGGCCAGGCGCAATGGCGCGCAATACGATCAACCGCTGCGCTACGCCGGGCAGTATCAGGACGACGAGAGCGGCCTGCACTATAATCTGTTCCGTTACTACGAGCCGGAGGTGGGGCGCTTCACCACCCAGGATCCGATTGGGCTGCGCGGCGGGTTGAACCTGTATCAGTATGCGCCGAATCCGTTGGGGTGGGTGGATCCGTTTGGGCTTTCCAACCGACCAAATAACGGTAAATACCATATATTCCAAGAGCATACCATTGCTCCTGGGAATATTTACTCCAGTGATGCCGTTCAATTTAATCGTGCAAACACAGAGTTTATTGCGCGGATGGATGCTGATCCTTCTTTCCGGCGAGATATGTTGGGCCGATACCCGGAATTGGGAGAATGGATGAAAAACCCGAATAAAGCTTCGAGCCCGCCAGTATTAACATGGCATCATCATGAAGATGTTGGTCGCTTGGTATTGGTTGATCGTATAGATCATGCAGACAATCACGCTCTTTATCATCCTACGGGTAAAGGAGGACGAGAAATGTGGGGAGGAGGAGAGCCCGGAAGACGAGGTAAGCTGGATGGCGCCACGGGCAATCCTAAGCCAAGCGGAGCCAGGAGAAGATCAAAAGGGGGATGCTAATGAAAGAACTAGAGTATATGACGCCTTACAGGCTAGAAGATCTAATTATTAAAATCGTTCAAGAGGGCTATATAAAGGATAATTTCTGCCTTTATACCAAAGAGTACGAGGCAATTGCGACACTTGAACTGACATGCTATCTCGAACGTTATCCAGAAGTTAGTGATGATGATGAAGAAGTTTATCCTGACTATGTTGAACAAAATGAGTTGGAGCTATTTTTTTATGGAGATCAATTCATGGATGTGCTCAGAAGTGCACTGAATCAAAAGCCAAGTGCAACTGTGGATGAGCTTATATCAGCATTGAATTATTACTTGGAGAATGATGCTTTCATCACGTTTTCCTAGGTGTAATAACCTTCGCTCTCCAGTAAAGATTTTTTGCTGCCTTTCTGAATGTCCTATAGCACTCCTGCGTGGATTCTATCCACGCAGGAGTGCACACCATGAAAACCAATACGTTGATAGGTTCAATAGCCTCGATGGCTAATTGATAGTTGTACCACTTTATGTCTCAGTTCCGCCGACTGGGCCACTGTAACCAAGGTGATACCGTGAGGCCAGTAACGGTGTGGGCGGTAGCATGTTAAAAAGAGCAATAAGTTCTGGGATCTAGTGATTTTGACGTTGCTATTTCACATCCTGAGCTATATCAAAAAGTCGCAAAGCGGCGCGCTACAAGGGCAAAACCGAACAGACGACCCGTTTCCTGTGGCAGGGCTACCGGTTGCTGCAGGAACAGCGGGCAGACGGCAGCCGCCGCAGCTGGAGCTACGATCCGGCCAGCCCGTGGAGCCCGTTGGCGGCGCTGGAGCAGGCGGGCGACAGCCGTTCGGCGGAGATGTATTGGTACCACACGGATCTGAACAGCGCGCCGCTGGAGGTGAGCGATGCGGCGGGCAACCTGCGTTGGTCTGGCAACTACGACACCTTCGGCAAGCTGCAGGGGCAAACGGTAGAGGGCGCGGCCAGGCGCAATGGCGCGCAATACGATCAACCGCTGCGCTACGCCGGGCAGTACCAGGACGACGAGAGCGGCCTGCACTATAATCTGTTCCGTTACTACGAGCCGGAGGTGGGGCGCTTCACCACCCAGGATCCGATCGGGCTGCGCGGCGGGTTGAACCTGTATCAGTATGCGCCGAATCCGTTGGGGTGGGTGGATCCGCTGGGGCTTACAGCGTGTGGGCCTAATAAAAAAAACCAGTTATGAAGGACTGAGTCGAAGAGATGCATTTAGGCAGGCTAAAAGAGATGCTGGAATACCAATGAGTCAGAATCCTAAATCAATTACACATCCTGACTTATTAGACGGCAGCAATAAAAAAATATTAAATGCTAATGGGCAACCTGTAAAAACAAGGCAATATGAGTTCACTGATAAAAAGGTCAGTCTAAGAGCATAGTTTAGGTCATGCTAAAGCAACATCTGGTCATGGGGCCGAGCCTCATTTTAATGTTAGACCATCTGACAACCTGAATACAGGTAGTGTTTCTGGAACTCATGGTCACTATAACTTTCCATAAAGTATTGATATGTGGTTTGAAAATGCGATAGGAAAAGAAAAAATCAAGTTCATGTTCAATAATGAGTTGAATATTAACGATGTTGAAGTTGATAATTTTTCATTGGAGAGATTTTCAGATTTAAAATTTAGATTTTATTGCAAAGATATACCAAAAAAATATCCTGAAAAATGGAATGAGGAAGGTTTTAATGCACTGAGTTTAGTCGTCACTTTTGGAGATGTGATTAAATTGGATGTTACTGGTTCAAGAGTCGGTTTTTTTTGCACACCAATAATAAGTTCCTTAAAAGAATTTTCTGAAATAACGATAAAACATCATGATCTTGATTTTTATTGCAAGGCAAAGTTTTTAACTATAGAAAGTATCACACCATATATAGACGAAAGGTGGGACTAGTAAATTTCATATGGGCTGATAAAGCAAGAAAGATCATCATGAAGTAGAGGGCGTGACCAGGCGCAATGGTGCACAGTACGTCAGCCGTTGCGCTACGCCAGGCAGTACCAGGACGACGAAAGCGGCCTGCACTATAATCTGTTCCGTTACTACGAGCCGGAAGTGGGGCGCTTCACCACCCAGGATCCGATTGGGCTGCGCGGCGGGTTGAACCTGTATCAGTATGCGCCGAATCCGTTGGGGTGGGTGGATCCGCTGGGGCTAAGTTGCTCACCATCAACAAAGTTGAACCGAAAGTTTAGGGCTTTAGAAAAAGCTCAAAAAACGGCTGTAAATACTCGACATCTACCTGATGGTCGCATTCGCTATTATGACAAAGAGGCATTAGCTAGAACTCAGGGGCCAACAAGAGGTCGCTCTCATGTCACAGAGTGGGATCCTAAAACAGGGAATGTAAGATCTTGGGAAGAGACTTATAATCATGCAGGAGAGGTCAATCGAGTTCATCCAAAAATGAAAAGTGGTGAAGTGTTAAACCTGCCCCATTATCCACCAACTAAGGCTGATATCGATGCAGGAATCGCAACTCCTTCAGGTAAAGCAACAGGAATAGGATGGTAATTTAGTATGAATGAGACGAGGGCGCTGTTTTTAAAGGGATTGAATTGTCTTCTTGATGATAATTATAGTTCATCTAAAGTGGCGGGCTATGCCTATAGATTTTATCTGGACTATGACATTCCTGACGAAGAACTCTCATATGTAGTAGATTATTTAAAAGGAATTGATGCTGGCCCAGAATTTGAAATGAGTAAAGATGAAGTAATTTCTTTCACCAAGCTAAATCTGAAATGATCAATTGAAAGCCGGGTGAGCTTAAAATCTACCCGGCTACAGTATATAGCACTAAACTGACTGAGCCTCTCTCCGTGTTACAGGCAAGCTGTATCCACGTCATGAGGGGGGAAGGTCGGACAAGGATAGAGGCATATGGCAGTGATATGAACACCTGGTAAATGTAGTGGATAAATTATGAAAAAATTATATTTCTTAATGACAACCTGTTCCGTCCGAGGTGGGGCGCTTCACCACCCAGGATCCGATTGGGCTGCGCAGCGGGTTGAACCTGTATCAGTATGCGCCGAACCCGCTGATGTGGGTGGATCCGTTGGGATTGAGTGCATGTGGTCTTGGAAAAGTGACTGGTGAATACTCTGCTGTTAAACTGGGACCGCTAAGTGATGATCTTGCTGGTACGTTTTCTGGTGGTAGATATAAAGAAATTATTTTAAAACAAGATACGGATTTTTATCGTGCAGGGGTTTATAATCGTGAATATGGTCAGTTATTTAGTTTAGATAAGCCGCAAAGCGTAATTCAAACAAGAATTGATAAGGCTGTTTTACCTAAATGGCCTGGAGGTGGGGAATCCCCACTTGATTCTGTGTTTAAAATAAAATTTCCAGCTGGCACTAAGGTATATGTTGGTGAAGTGGGTTCTCAAAATGGTTTTTACATGGGGGAATACAACAAATTGTTATACCTCAGGCATGGAATACTCCTGGCATTCAAGTTGTTGGTAAGGGGCCATTGCTATGATAAATGAAGTGAAAAAAAACCTGGAGTCTATTGCTGAATTATTACGTAACAATAATGAAAGCGATTTGGCTAGATCTTTAGATGCTCTATCTTCAAGAGCTGATGAAGATCCTGAAAAATTCATGCATGATGTGAAGAGGTTATTTGGCGGAGTGGGTTCGCTAAGTGATATTGTATTTAGTGAAAATGGCAACCCCCTTATTGATGAGAATAATAAGCTAGATACACTTAGGAAAAGCCTTTATAAGGCTTGTCCATAAGCGTTCTTCTAGCTTACTTTACTTGTCATTATGCCAATATATTACCCTGTTGCATCCGAATAATCACCTGACCGGGCATCACGCTGAGTGCTAGCGGTTGTCCGGTCAGGCCACACTGCGTCAGCCAATCCCCCGCCAGATACAACTCACCGTTATCCCGCATCCAGTCCACGTCGAGATGCGGGTGAGCGTCTATTTGGTCCATTTTCTACAGTGAGAGAGGGCAACGAACCGAAGAAAAGTTTTATGATAATGAAAATGAAGCATGCCAAGCTTTCCTCAAGCGATTAACACATATGCTTGGATGCTAATTAAAATTTTCATAATCCGATAAAAACGTCTTTGCTGCCTTGCTGATCGACCGATGGCACCCTGTGCGGGTTCTATCCCCGCAGGTATACAGACCATGAAAATCAGCCTGTTGCTGAGATTGCCCCCTCATGATGCCGGTAGCGATGCCTGTCGGATACCCCAGGGCCCACTATGCGATTTTCCGGCGGAACATGGCGTAGGCGGCGCTGCCGGTGGTGGCGGTAATCACCAGCAGCGGCCACAGGCTGTGCCAGATAATGCCGAAGCTGGCGTCCTTCAGGTAAATCTGTTTGGTAATGTCGGTGAAGTGGCGGATCGGGTTGACCCAGGTCAGGTTCTGCAGCCACACCGGCATGTTCTCCACCGGCGAAACGTAGCCGGAGAGCAGAATGGCCGGCATCATAAACACGAACACGCCGATAAACGCCTGCTGTTGGGTGGCGCACAGCGACGAGATCAGCAGGCCGAAGCCCACCAGCGACAGCCCGTAGATCAGCATGGTGGCGTAGAACAGCAGCAGCGAGCCGGCGAACGGGATCTGATACAAAAAGATGCCGATCAGCATCACGATAGAGGCCTGGAAGGTGGCGACGATCAGCGCCGGCACCGCCTTGCCGATGAATATCTGCCAGGTGGTCAGCGGCGAGACCAGCAGCTGTTCCAGCGTGCCCTGTTCACGCTCGCGCGCCACCGACAGCGAAGTCACGATCAATACGCCGATGGTGGTGATCATGGCGATCAGCGAAGGCACCACGAACCACTTGTAGTCCAGATTCGGGTTATACCAGTTGCGCACCGCCAGCTCGCTGTTGTTCGGTTTGGCGCGGCCGTCGATCAGCTCGTTCTGGTAGTCCTGCACAATCTGCTGCACGTAGTTGGCGGCGATCTGCGCGCTGTTGGAATTGCGCCCGTCGAGCAGCAGCTGCAGCGGCGCGGCGTTGCCGCTGGCGATATCGCGCGAGAACTGCGCCGGGAAGCGGATCAGCAGCAGGGCCCTCTGGTTGTCGATGGCGGTCTTGATTTCCTGCGGGCTGCGCAACAGCAGCACGTGAGAAAACGCCTTGGCCTTGGCGAAGCGCTGGGTCAGCTCCACCGAGGCGTGCCCGCCGTCTTCGCTGTAAACCGCGATGGTGGCGTTGGTCACTTCCAGCGTGGCGGCGAACGGAAACAGCAACACCTGCAGGATCACCGGCATAATCAGAATGGTGCGGGTTTGCGGATCGCGCAGCAGCGTCTGCATTTCCTTGATGATTAACGTCCACAAGCGGTGAAACATGCTTTCCTCCCTTAATCCAGCCGCCGCTGGGTCTTCCAGGCCGTCAGGCCGATAAACACCACCGCCGAGGCGATCAGGAACAGCAGGTTAATCAGCAGCACCGTGCCGACGTTGCCCGCCAGGAACAGCGTCTGCAGCGTGCTGACGAAGTAGCGCGCCGGAATGATGTAGGTCACGGCGCGCACGATGGCCGGCATGCTGTCGATCTGGAAAATAAAGCCGGACAGCATGATCGACGGCAGAAAGGCGGCGTTCAGCGCCACCATCGCCGCGTTGAACTGGTTGCGGGTGACGGTGGAGATCAGCAGCCCCATGCCGAGGGTGCTGGCGAGGAACAGGCTGCTGATGACGAACAGGATCAATAATGAACCGCGATAGGGCACGCCGAGCACCCAGACCGACACCGCCATGCACAGCGCCATGGCGATCATGCCGAGGAAGTAGTAGGGCACCAGCTTGGACAACAGCAGCTCGCTGCGCGTCACCTGGGTGGAGAGCAGCGCCTCCATGGTGCCGCGCTCCCATTCGCGGGCGATCACCAGCGAGGTGAGGATGGCGCCGATCACCGTCATGATGATGGTGATGGCGCCGGGGATGATGTAGTGGCGGCTGATGGCCGCCGGGTTGAACCAGTAGCGCATCTGCACGTCGATCAACGGCGGGTCTTCGCGCCCGGCGTCGGCGGCGCGCTGCCGCTGCCAGACTTGCCACACCCCCTGGGTATAGCCCTGCACGAAGTTGGCGGTATTCGGCTCGCTGCCGTCGGTGATGATTTGAATCGGCGCGCTGGCGTGCGGCCGCGCCATCTGCTGGTCGAAATCGTTGGGGATCACCACCAGCCCGCGGATGGTGCCGGCCTGCATCTGCTGGATCAGCTGCCGGCGGTTGTCGCTGATGGTCGGTTCGATATAGGGCGAACCGGCGAAGGCGTTGGCCAGATCGCGCGCGTCCTCGCTCTGCTGCTCCATCAGGATGCCCAGCCGCAGCTTGCTGGAGTCCAGGTTGATGCCGTAGCCGAAGATAAACAGCAGCATCAGCGGGATGACGAAGGCGATCAACCCGCTGCTGGGGTCGCGCAGGATTTGCCGGGTCTCTTTCAGGCACAGCGCACGCAGCCGGCGCCAGGAAAAGCCGCCGTCGTCGAGCGGGGTCTTCCGGTTGTCACTCACCCTCGTTCCTCCTCGTCGTAGCCCTGCACCAGTTCGATAAACGCCTGCTCCATGGTGGGGTTGGGGTTATCGTCGCGGGCCACCTGCTGTTTGAGGTCGTCCGGCGTACCGGCGGCGATGATCTTGCCGCGGTACACCAGCCCGATGCGATCGCAATATTCCGCCTCGTCCATAAAGTGGGTAGTGACCATCACCGTGACGCCCTTGTCGACCATGCCGTTGATGTGCAACCAGAACTCGCGGCGGGTCAGCGGATCGACGCCGGAGGTCGGCTCGTCGAGAAACAGAATATCCGGCTCATGCATCAGCGCGCAGGCCAGCGCCAGCCGCTGCTTGAAGCCGAGCGGCAGCGAGTCCGGCGTTTGATTGAGGATCGGTCCGAAGTTAAAGGCGCGCGACATCTCGTCGATTTTGCCGCGCTGCGCCTTACCGTTCAGGCCGTAGACGCCGGAGAAAAACGTCAGGTTCTGCGCCACCGTCAGGTTGCCGTACAGCGAGAACTTTTGCGCCATATAGCCCAGATGCTGGCGCGCCTTGCCGGAGCTGGTCTTCAAATCCATGCCCAGCACCAGCGCCTTGCCGTCCGAGGGCACCAGCAGCCCGCACATCATCTTGAAGGTGGTGGACTTGCCGGCGCCGTTCGGCCCCAGCAGGCCGAAGATCTCGCCGCGCCGCACCTTGAAATCCACGTGGTCGGTGGCGGCGAAGTCGCCGAATTTCTTGGTCAGCCCCTGGGCTTCGATCACCGTTTCGCCGCGTTGGCCCTCGACGGTCGGCATGATCTCCGCCAGCGCCGATTTGCTGTGGGGGCCGCCGCCGAGCAGATCGATAAACGCATCCTCAAAGCGCGGATCCGCCTCGTTCAGCTCGGCGTTCGGCAGATCCAGGGCCTGCAACAGCTGCCGATGATCCTCTCCCTGCTTCAGGATCAAACGCAGGTATTTGCCCTGGATCACCCCGTCGGTCACCGCCGGCAGGCAGATCGCCCGCTGCAGCAAGGAGCGGTGGCTGCCGGCCGGGGCGTCGATCAATACCGTGCGCCCGGCCATGCGCCGGGTCAGATCCTGCGGCGCGCCGCTGAACAGCAGCTCGCCTTCGTTGAGCAGCAGCACTTCGCGGCACTGCTCGGCCTCGTCAAGATACGAGGTGCTCCACAGGATCAGCATGCCGTCGTTGGCCAGCTCGTGCACCATGCGCCACAGCTCGCGGCGCGAGATCGGATCCACGCCGACCCCCGGCTCATCCAGCAGCAGCACCTGCGGCTCGCCCACCAGGGTGCAGGCCAGGCCGAGCTTTTGCTTCATGCCGCCGGACAGCTTGCCCGCCAGCCGCCCGGTGAAGCGGCTGAGATCGGTAAAGGCCAGCAGCCGATCGAAGGTTTGCCTGCGCAAATCGCCGACCACGCCGCGCAGATCGGCGTACAGCGTCAGGTTTTCCATCACCGTCAGATCTTCATACAGGCCGAACTTTTGCGGCATATAGCCGAGAATGGCGTGCAGCCGGCGATCCTGAGCGATCGGATCCAGCCCGGCGACGCGCAGCGTGCCGCTGCTGGGCTTCAGCAGCCCGGCCAGCATGCGCAGCAGGGTGGTTTTGCCGGCGCCGTCCGGGCCGACCAGGCCGGTGACCGCGCCGCTGCGCAAGGTGGTGGTCAGGCTGGCGACCGCCGGTTTTTCCAACGACGGGAAGCGTTTCTCCAGCGCCTCCAGTTCGATAGTGTGCGCCTGTTCCATGAGCATCCTCAGGGGGTGGCGAAGTGAATGGTCACCGGCATGCCCTGGCGCAGCGCGTCGTCGGCGTCGGTGACGATCACCCGCAGGCGGTACACCAGATCGGTGCGCAGGTCCGGCGTTTCGACGCTTTTCGGCGTGAATTCGGCGGTGGGCGACACGAAGCCAATCTTGCCGTGGTACGGCCTGTTCGGCCGGCCGTCGGTATAGATCTCCAGCTCGGTGCCGGGCACCGCTTTGCCCAGGCTGGTTTCGTTGACATAGGCGCGCACCCATACCGGCTGGGTCAGCGAGAGGGTAAACACCGTGCCGCCGGCGCTGAGCATGGTGCCGGGTTCCACGGCGCGGGTCAGCAGGGTGCCGGCGGAGGGGGAGGTCAGGGCGGTGTCCTGCAAATCCAGCCGCGCCTGCGCCAGCGCCGCTTCGCTCTGCGCCAGGCTGGCCCTGGCCTGTTCGATTTCCTGCGGCCGGTTGCCGCTGAGGTACTGCGCCAGCTTGTCCCTGGCCGCCTGCAGGTTGGCCTGCGCCTGATTGCGCGCGGTGCGGGCGTCTTCCAGCGCATCGGCCGAGGTGGCGTTTTTCGCCCACAGGCCCTGCTGGCGTTTCAGGAAGCTATCGGCATAGCTGAAGGCCGACAGGCGCTGGGCCATCTCCGAACGCACCTGGGCGATTTCTTCGGCGCGGTAGCCGGCCTGCAGCAGCGCCAGCTTGGCGCGGGCGCTGCCGACGTTGGCCTCCGCCTGCTGCAAGGCATTGCGGTAGGGGGCGTCATCCAGCTTGCCGAGCAGCTGGCCCGGCTGGATGGCGTCGCCTTCGTCCACCGTCAGCGAAGCCAGCCGCCCGCCAACGCGGAAGCCGAGGTTCACCGTGCGGATATCGACGTTGCCGTACAGCGTCAGCGGCCGCTCCTGCCGCTGTTGGTAATACCAAAAGCCGTAAACGGCGGCGGCGATCAGCACTGTTGCCGCGACGATCAAGGCACTGCGTTTCTTGTTCATAACACTCCCTGCCTGCATTATGCGCCGTGACGCCGGCGCAGCCCGTTAACCAGAATCTCAATGTGTTCGCTCAGCACTTCGCCGATCTGCGCGGCCTCATGCTCGCCTATCTGCTGCCAGCCGGCCTGGCGGCGGATGGTTTCCCGCGCCACGCGGAACGACAGCACCTCGCCGATCAGCGCATGGGTGTGCAGCACGATTTTGGTCGAGCCGGGGGCGATGCCGGTATAGGCCGCCAGCAGGCGGCACAGCTTTTCGTGCAGCGGCGCCACCACCTGCCGGTGGATCAGCGGGTAGGCTTCGGTGGGGGAAAGCTGTTCGCGCGACATGATTTTGCTGAGGTTCAGCGTGTGCGGCTGGGTCATCAATTCGCTGAACGCCAGCAGCCCGCGTTGCAGAAAATGCAGATATTGCTCCGGTGCGCGCCGTTCGGCGGGCTGCTGCCAGAAGTGGTCGATTTCCTCGGCTAACGGGCGGAATGCCTGCTGGATAAAGTCGGCGATCCACTGGGCGACGGCCAGGTACAGCCCCTCTTTGGAGTTGAAGTAGTAGGTGATGGCGGCGATATTCTGCCCGGCGCGCTGGGCGATATCGCGGGTGGTGGCGCCCTGCAGCCCGTACTCGCCGAACATCTCGACGGCGGCGGCGATCAGCTGCCGGCGAGCCAGCTCGCCGCGCGCCCGGCCGGCGGTTTGATTGTTCACGGATGAAGGCATAAGGCGCGCTCGCAAAAGTTAATCAATCGTATGATTGACTTTATGCCAGATTGCGCAAAATGCAACCTTAAACCATGGGATTATTATGGTCACTCTTCAGACAATGCTGAATTTACGGCATATTGTGCTATCAGACCTTAAAGTTGCCTTTTCTTGTTCGACTTCTGCTACAATCGCCCGCTTGGTGCACTGCAGTTTGTGCCAATCCCTCGTGGTCATGCTTAATGTCCCGTCTGATCATCCTCCCAGGAAACTGCACCGAACACTGTTAGGTTAGGGGGGATCTGGAGTTTTTCTCTTTATGTCATTTGAAACCCTCGGCTTAAGTGCTGAAATTCTGCGCGCTGTTGAAGAACAGGGCTATCGCGAACCTACGCCAATTCAGCGTCAGGCTATTCCTGTCGTGTTGGAAGGTCGTGACCTGATGGCCAGCGCCCAGACCGGTACCGGTAAAACCGCTGGCTTTACCCTGCCGCTGTTGCAGCTGCTGAGCAAGCATGACCACCCGGTCAAAGGCCGCCGCCCGGTGCGCGCGCTGATCCTGACGCCAACTCGCGAGCTGGCTGCGCAGATCGGCGAAAACGTCGATGCCTACAGCAAACACCTGCGCTTGCGCTCGCTGGTGGTGTTTGGCGGCGTGAGCATCAACCCGCAGATGATGAAGCTGCGCGGCGGCGTCGATATTCTGGTGGCAACGCCGGGTCGCCTGCTGGATCTGGAACACCAGAACGCGGTTGACCTGTCCAAAATTGAAATTCTGGTGCTGGACGAAGCTGACCGCATGCTGGATATGGGCTTTATCCATGATATCCGCCGCGTGCTGGCCAAGCTGCCCGCCAAGCGTCAGAACCTGCTGTTCTCGGCGACCTTCTCCGACGACATCAAGGCGTTGGCCAACAAGCTGCTGCACAACCCGGCCTCGGTGGAAGTGGCGCGCCGCAACACCGCGTCCGAACAGATCGAACAAAGCGTGCATTTCGTCGACAAGAAGCGTAAGCGGGAACTGCTGTCGCAGATGATCGGCGAAGGCGACTGGAAGCAGGTGCTGGTGTTCAACCGCACCAAGCACGGCGCCAACCATTTGGCCGAACAGCTGAACAAGGACGGCATCACCGCCGCGGCGATCCACGGCAATAAAAGCCAGGGCGCCCGCACCCGCGCATTGGCCGATTTCAAAGACGGCAAGATCCGCGTGCTGGTGGCTACCGACATCGCGGCGCGCGGTCTGGACATCGACCAGCTGCCGCACGTGGTGAACTACGAGCTGCCTAACGTGCCGGAAGACTACGTGCACCGCATCGGCCGTACCGGCCGCGCGGAACGCACCGGCGAAGCGATTTCACTGGTGTGCGTGGATGAGCACAAACTGCTGCGCGATATCGAGCGCCTGCTGAAGCGTGAGATCCCGCGTATCGCTCTGCCGGGCTATGAGCCGGATCCGAGCATTAAAGCCGAGCCGATCATCAACGGCCGCCAGGGCGGCGGGCGCGGTGCGCCGCGCGGCAACGGCGGCGGTCAGCGCTCCGGCAACGGCGGCGGCAATGGCGGCCAGCGTGAAAACCGCGGCGGCGGCGCCCGTCCGCAGGGCGAAGGCCAACGCCGTTCGGGCGCGCCTTCGCGCCGCCCGCGCAGCCGCAAACCGGCTGAATAAGGCGTTATCCCTCGCTATCAAGCCACCGTTTCTACGGTGGCTTTTTTTTTGCGCGCATCAGCGCATCTCGAGTTCCGGCACCACCGACATGCCGACGCGCAGGCGGGGCAATGCCGCTTGATTCGGCTCCAGCAGAATTTTCACCGGCAGGCGCTGCACCACCTTGGTGTAGTTGCCGGTGGCGTTGTCGGCGCTGATGGCGGCGAAGGTGGCGCCGGTCGCCGGCGCGATGCTGTCGACGTGGCCGCGCAGCGTTACGCCGGGCAGCGCATCCACGCTGACGGATACCGGCTGGCCGGCGGTCACGTTGGCCAGCTGGGTTTCCAGAAAATTGGCGACCACGTAGGTTTGCTGCAGCGGCACCACCGCCAGCAGGCGCGTGCCGGCGGAAACCCAGGCGCCCTGGCGCACGGCGCGCTGGCCGACGGTGCCGTCGATCGGCGCGATGATCTTGGTATAGGACAGGTTGAGCCGCGCCTGATCCACGCTGGCCTGGGAGGCGGCGATATCCGCTTCGGCCTGCTTTTGGCTGGCCTGCAACACGCCGACGCCTTTGCGCGCGGCGACGGTCGCCGCCTGATTTTGCTTCAGCTGCGCCGCCGCGGTCTGCATCACGGAGGCGGACTTCTGCTGTTCGTCGGCGGTGACGGTGCCGGTTTTCAACAGCCGGCGGTAGCGATCGGCATTCTGGCCCGCATAGTTGAGCGTGGCCTGGCTGGCGCTGACGGCCGCCTGCTGCTGAGCGATGTTCGCCTGCTGCTGATCCAGCTGGGCCTGAATGCTGGCCAACTTGGCCTGGCTTATCTGCAGGTTGGCCTCGGCGGTTTCCAGCGCGACCCGGTAATCGCGATCGTCGAGGGTGGCCAGCACGTCGCCGGCTTTTACCTGCTGGTTATCGCTGACGTCAACGCTGCCGACATAGCCGGAAATCTTCGGCGCCACCAGCGTATAGTCGGCGAGCACCACGGCGTCGTCGGTGCGAAACTGGTGGCGGTTGAGCGCCGAACGCACAAAGAAAACCACGGCCAGCAGCATCAGCAGCAGCAGCGCCAGGGTTAGGGTTCGTTTTGCAGGTGTGAAGCTCATGGTTATGATCCTGATGTGTTTGGAACGAGGGGCAACAGCGTCTGTGGCGGATAAACGCGCTTGGGTAGCCAGGCGGTCAGCAATATAAACAGCAGGGCGCAGCCGATAATCAGCAGGTAGGCGTCGCTGATGCTGAGAAGGGTCGCCTGATGCCTGACCAGCGTCGAAAAATGGCTGAGATTTTCCGCGGAGCTGACGCTGCCGTCGGGCAGCAGCGGCAGGTTGCCGCCGGCGTTCTCCGGTGTGTCGGCGGTCATCAGCCACGGGCGGTTACCCAGGCGATCGACCAGTACCTGCGAGTGAAACTTTTCCCGATGGCTCATAAAGTTCTCGACCAGGCTGCCCGCCGCCACGCTGGAAAATCCGCGCACGCTGTTGAACATCGCCGAAGCGAAGGGCCCTTCCGGTGCCAGCACCGTGCTGGTGGAGGTCAACAGGACCGACAAAATCATCATCGGCTGGCCAAATGCCTGCATAATCTGCAGCAGCCAGAAGTTTTGCCGCGCCCAATCGTCGGTCAACTGCATGCCCAGCAGGCAAGAGCCGATAATCAGCGCGGCGCCGGCGGCCAACATCCAGCGGCAGTCGACCCAGCGCAGATTCAACAGGGCGGCGATAAACGGCGCTATCACCAGCTGCGGCAAGCCGATGGCCAGCGCCAGCGGCGCGAATTGCGCGGTGCGGAACCCCGCCACCTGCGAAAAGTAGAACGACGGCAGCAGTGAGCCGGACAGCGCCAATATCAGCACGCCCGTCAGCGTCAGCAGGCCGTAAGAAAGGTTGATTCGCTGCAGCATTTGCAGTTTGAACAGCGGCAAGGGGTGGAACCACTCATTGACCAAAAACGCCGCCAGCAGCGCGAGGGAAACCGGCAACATCAGGCTAATCAGCGGCGAATTGAACCAGTCGAGCCGCTCTCCCTGCGTCAGCGAGAGGATCAACAGCGCCATGCCGCTGCAGCCGGTCAGCATGCCGAACCCGTCTATCTGGCGCAAACGCTCCAGGCGTAACGGATCCTGCGGCAGCCCCCAGCCCACCAGGCAAAAGGCGGTCAGGCACAGCGGGATCGCCTGCCAAAAAATAAACTGCCAACCCAGATTATCGGTCCACAGCGCCGCCAGCGGCGCCGCAACGTTGGGGCCGAAGGTGGCGGTGAGCGCGTAGGCGGCCAATCCGTAAAGTTTGATGCCCGGCGGCAAAAAACGCAGCGCCACCGTCATCAGCAGCGGCGGCAGCGCGCCGCCAAACAGGCCTTGAACTACCCGCAACGCAATAAACAGCGAGGGATCCGACGTTAAAGGCTGGAGTACGCCGACGGCGGCAAAACCGCCGATCATCACCAGCGCAAAACGGCGCAGCGAGAAGGTCACGGCCAACCAGGGCGCTACCATCATGGCCGACACTTCCGCCGCCTGATAGGCCGAAGTGATCCAACTGCCTTGGTCGTAACCGATGCCGATAGCCGCGCGGATATCCGCCAATGCCAGATCGCTTAGCCGGTCATTCAGCCCCGAAGTCAGGGCGGCAATCAGCACCCCCAGCAGGCCTAATGCCAGGCGCAGGGTGAAAGGATGCGGTGCGGCGACGGGCGCAGGCTGAACATTCATAGCGTGACTCCATAAGCGATGCACTGTATTGCATAGTGGTACAATGTGACGCATGCTACATTGTGATGCAATGTATTGCAATGCGGTACGGCGTGCCCGAATGAATAGAAAAATGTTACAGTGTGGGCCAAACGTCAGGAAGAGAAGCGCTATGTCTGAACCTTCAAGCTATTGCGATGATGAAAGGGCCGGCGGCATTCAGGTCATCACCCGTGCGGCGAAAATCCTCGATGCGCTGGGGGAAAAACCGAACGGCATGAGCCTGGGTGAAATCGCCGCGGCGGTCGATCTGCCGCGTTCTACCGTGCAGCGTATCGTTAACGCGCTGGATTCGGTGCAGCTGGTGCGCGGCGGCGCCGGCGGCGTGCGCCTGGGGCCGTCGCTGCTGCGGCTGATCGCCAGCGTGCACACTGAAATGGTGGCGATCGCCACCCCCTGGCTGCAGGCATTGAGCGACGCCACCGGCGAGACGGTTTCTCTGGGGCGAGCCAGTGGGCTGCAGCTGGCGGTGGTGCACTACATTGTGGCGGATCGGGAGCTGCGGGTGGTGCCGCGTATCGGCATGAACTTGCCGCTGTACAGTACCTCCGGCGGGCGGGCGCTGCTGGCGCTGAACAGCGATGATGCGGCGCGGGACCTGCTGGGCGAAGCCTACCAGGCGGTGACCGACTTGACCGTGCGCGATTTCCCGGCGCTGATGGAGCGCTTGGCCGAAATACGCCGCACCGGCCTGTCTTACGATCGGGAGGAAACGCTGGAAGGCGTCTCTACCATGGCGGTGGCCATCGACACCATTCTGGGGCGTTTCTCCATCAGCCTGTTGGTGCCCAGCAGCCGGTTAGCCAAGAATGAAGCTCGCTACCGCGAGGAAATCCTCAAGTGCAAAGAGGCGCTGATCGATGAGATTGGCAAAGGCGCGGCGCGAGATTAACGGGAGAAGACGATGAAAACGCTGTTGGTCGCGGTTGATAACTCCGCCACCGCCCGCAAAGTGATTGCATTGGCGGCCGAACAGGGGGCGGCCCAACGGGCGGCGGTAGTGGTGCTATGCTGTGTGGATCTCAGCTATTCCATGACCGGCCCCTTCGACATTACCCTCGGCGAAGATCCGGCGGATTTTGGCTGCGCGCAGGATGAACAAAGCGCCGCGGCCGCCGTAGTGCGCCAGGCGCTGAGCGAACTGAAGGAGGCCGGCGTCAGCGCGCGGGGCCGGGTGGTGGCCGGGGAACCGGCGGAAACCATCGTTGCCCAGGCTAAAGCGCTGAATGCCGCCATGATTATTATGGGCCGCCGGCATCTCTCACCCTTTAACCGTTTATTGCGAGGCTCGCACAGCGCTTCGGTGATAGAAAACGCCGACTGCCCGGTGCTGATCGACGTACGCGCCGATTGACCGCCTCCGCTTTTCCGGAGCCGAAGATGAAACTGAAGTGTGCAATTCTCGATGATTACCAGCAGGTGGCACTCGATATGGCGGACTGGTCAGCGGTGGCCGATCGGCTCGAGGTGTTCGCCATCGGCGCGCATTTTACCGATGAGGCGGAGCTGGCGGTGCACCTGCAGGACTGCGACATTCTGGTGATCATGCGCGAACGCACGCCGATAAGCGCCTCGCTGCTGGCGCGCCTGCCGAAACTGAAGCTGCTGATCACCTCGGGCATGCGCAACGCCGCCATCGATCTGGCCGCCGCCGCCGAACGCGGCGTGGTGGTTTGCGGCACCGCCAGCGGCTCGGCCGCGCCGATGGAACTGACCTGGGCGCTGCTGCTCGGGCTGGCGAAGCATATCGTGCCGGAAAGCGTCGGATTGCGGAACAACGGCCCCTGGCAGCAGGCGTTGGGCGTCACGCTGCGGGGCAAAACGCTGGGCCTGTTGGGATTGGGCAAAATTGGCGGCCAGATGGCGCAGGTGGCGCAGGCGTTCGGCATGCGGGTGCTGGCCTGGAGCCAAAACCTGACGGCGGAACGGGCCGCACGGCACGGCGCCGAACTGGCGCCATCAAAACGGGCGCTGTTCGAGCAGAGCGACTTTGTGTCCGTTCACCTGGTGCTGAGCGAGCGCAGCCGCGGGCTGGTGGGGCGCGATGAGCTGGAGGCGATGAAAGCCACCGCCTACCTGATCAACACCTCGCGCGCGGCGATCGTCGATCGGGCGGCGTTGGTCGAGGCATTGCTGCAGGGGCGGATCGCCGGCGCCGGGCTGGACGTGTTCGAGACCGAACCCCTGGCGGCCGACGATGTTTTCCGCCGCCTGCCCAACGTGCTGGCGACGCCGCACCTGGGCTACGTAGCCGACGACAACTACCGCACCTACTTCCGCGAGGCGGTCGAGGACATCGAGGCGTTTCTCGCCGGCGAGCCGATACGCCGGTTGGGGCGCTGAGCGCTTTAATCCTCTGAGAGGCTTGTCTGCCGCGGGCATTCGCCCGTATCATTGCGGGTCTTTTTTCAGCTGGGGTGATCATGCGCGTATTATTGGCTCCGATGGAGGGCGTTCTCGATTCTTTGGTGCGCGAATTGCTCACCGAGGTGAACGACTACGACCTGTGCATCACCGAATTCCTGCGCGTGGTCGATCAGCTATTGCCCGCCAAGTCGTTTTATCGTCTGTGCCCGGAGCTGCATCACGCCAGCCGCACGCCGTCCGGCACGCTGGTGCGGGTACAGCTGCTGGGCCAACATGCGCAGTGGCTGGCGGAGAACGCCGCCCGCGCGGTGGAGCTGGGCTCTTACGGCGTCGATCTTAACTGCGGTTGCCCGTCCAAGCTGGTCAACGGCAGCGGCGGCGGGGCGACGCTGCTGAAAGACCCGGAACTTATTTATCAGGGCGCCAAAGCGATGCGCGCCGCGGTGCCGGAGCATCTGCCGGTGACGGTGAAGGTGCGGCTGGGCTGGGATTGCGCCAGCCGCAGCCTTGAGATTGCCGATGCGGTGCAGCAGGCCGGCGCCACCGAGCTGGCGGTGCACGGGCGCACTAAAGAGGACGGTTACAAGGCGGAGCGCATCAACTGGGCGGCGATCGGCGAAATTCGCCGGCGCCTGTCCATTCCGGTGATCGCCAACGGCGAGATCTGGGACTACCGGAGCGCGCAGGATTGCCTGCGAACCACCGGCTGCGACGCAGTGATGCTGGGGCGCGGTGCGCTCAACGTGCCGAACCTGAGCCGGGTAGTGAAATACAACGAACCGCGCATGCCCTGGCCGCAGGTGGTGCAGCTGCTGCAAAAATACGTGCATCTGGAAAAGCAGGGCGATACCGGTTTATATCACGTGGCGCGCATCAAACAGTGGCTGGGGTATCTGCGTAAAGAATATGACGAAGCCACCGAGCTGTTCAGCGAAATACGCGCGCTGACAACCTCAGGCGATATTGCGCGGGTGATTTGTCGCTGACGAGAAATACCCAACCCGCACGCGGCGGGTTTGGTTTTAATTCGCCTTGTCGGGATCCGTGGTCGAGACGGTTAATTTCCATCTCGATATCCTGAATGGTCTTTTCCCGCCCTTCCAGGCTGGCGCCCTGTTTATTAGACAGTTCACCGATGGCTTCGGCAAATACCTTGCCGGTACAGGTCATAACTCATAGCGGTCAAGTTAATACGAGGCGGGGAATATCCCCCGCGGATTGTCCGGCAGCGGCTCAGGCGTCCAGATCAATGGCGAAGTGGCGCCACAGCGCGTCGCGGCGTTGCCGCTCGGAATGCAGCGTCGTTTCGTGGCGCTGATGATCTTCGGTCAGGATCAGCTTGTTGTCGCTGAGCGTCACCCGGCCGTTTTCCGTGGGCCGCGAGCACACCAGCCGCTGGGTAAAATGCGATTCCGGCGAGCTGCTGTGGTAGTGGCACATGCCGTCGAACTCGCTCAGCGCCCGGGGTTGTACGGTAAAGCGGTACAGGGTTTTGGCGTGCGAGCTCCGATCGCCGTTGCGGCGCTCCAGCAGGTAATAGTCGCCTTCGCGCTCCAGATGGAAGGTGCCGCTGGCCTGGGGTTGCGGCTCGGCGGTGGCGATTTTCAACGGCGTCAGGAAGGAGTCGCCGAAGCCGACGTCCACCAGCCAGAATTGTCCCTCCAGTTCCACCCGCAGCGCCAGATGGTCGTAGGCCGGGCCGAAATGGCCGTCGCGGGCGCGGATCTCGCCGGAAATAAACTGGACGTCAAAGCCGATGTCCTGCAGCAGCAGGGCGAACATTTTGTTCAGCTCATAGCAAAAGCCGCCGCGGTTGCGATCGACAATTTTACTGAACAAAGCCTGTTCCTCAAGGTGGATGCCCTGCCGATAAATAATGCTCAGATTCTCGAACGGCACGCTCAGCATATGGCGGTGATGCAGCTGCTGCAGCGTGGTAAGGTCGGGTCTGGCGGCGCCTGCAAAGCCGATATGCTGCAGGTAGCGTTGTTTGTCCACGGCGTCTCTCGCATGAGGAAAAGTAGGCATAAGGTAGCGGGCTTTTTTCGCTTTGTGAGAGCATTACGTGCTGTGCCGGAAACGGGCATAACTCATAACCAAATAAACGCCTATCCGCCGGCCGTCGAGGCTAAAATAACCTCATCGCAACAAGGAGCGGGTATGAACCTCGAGCTTAAAGCCCAGCGCTTCGCCACCGAAGCGCATCAGGCGTGCAATCAGAGACGCAAATTTACCGGTGAGCCTTATATTATTCACCCGGCGGCGGTGGTGGCCTTGTTGCGGCAGGCCAACCCCACGCCGGAAATGGTCGCGGCCGCCTGGCTGCACGATACGGTGGAAGATACCCCGGTAACGCTGGCGGATATTCGCCGTGAGTTCGGCCCCAGGGTCGAACGTTACGTAGAGATGCTCACCGATATACAGACCCGCAGCTACGGCGGTGAGCGTCTGCAGCGGAAAAACGCCAACCTGCGGCACAGCGCGCAGGCTTGCGCGGAGGCGCAAACCATCAAACTTTGCGATTTAATCGATAACAGCAAAAATATCACCGATTACGAAGTGACTTTCGCCCGCCAATACCTGGTGGAAATGGCCCGTCTGCTGGAGGTTTTACGGGCGGGAGATGCCGATTTGCTGGCGACCGCTCGCCGCCAGTGCGCGGAGGCCGTCGCCTGGATTAACCGCCGCTACGGCGACGATCGCTGGTTCGATGCGCTGTGGCGGCAGTATGAAGCGCATCTCAGGCTTGATGCGCTGAAAATTGGGTCAGCAGCAGGATAAGCGGGATGGTCAGCGCGGCCAGCAGGGTTTGGATGGTGATGATGCCGGCTGACAGCCGGTGATCGCCCCCCAACAGTTTTGCCATAATGTAGGCTGAGGGCGTGCAGGGCAACGCATTGAACAGGACAATGGTGGCCAACACCGGGCCGGATATGCCCAGCGCCATGCCGATCCCCAGCGTCAGCAGCGGCACCAGCAGCAGCTTGACTACCGAAGATTGCATCACCGGCCCATGGGCCGTGCGCGCAGCCTGAATATCCAGCCCGGCGCCGACCGCCAGCAGGCCCAACGGCAGGGACGCTCCGCCGAGAATTTTCAGGATATTTTCCGGCGTGGCGCCCAGAGGCAAGCCGCTGGCGTTGAACGCCAGCCCGGCCAATACGGAGAGGATCACCGGGTTTTTTATCAGCGCCTTGGCTATCTGTCGCCCGCCGGGGCGGGTACCCTGGCCGTAGTGCATCAGGATCACTATCGACGCCACGTTCAGCAGCGGGATGGCGACGGCGATGCTGATTGACGTTACCGTCAGACCGGTGTGCCCAAAGGTGGCGGCGGCGGCGGCAACGCCAATATAGGTATTGGGGCGCAGCGCGCCCTGAATGACCGATGAAAAGACCGGGCCGGGCTGTTTTGACCAGATGCGCCACAGGTACAGCGACAGCGCGCCGATCAGCACCGCTCCCAACACCGAAAGCGCAATTGGCCGCACCGGAAACTGGCTGAGATCGGCCTTGCCGACCTGAATGAACATCAGCGCCGGGAACAGATAAAAATAATTCAGCTTCTCGCAGGGGAGCCAGAAAGCACTATCGATCAGATTGCGATGACGCAGCACGGATCCCATGGCGATCAGGAATATGACCGGAACCAGCGAAAATAATGTCGTAATCATCGGATGCCTATAAATAGCCCTTGGTTAAGACCACCACGCCATAGAAGGTAATGAAGTAGGTCACCATTTTTTCGTAGACCGGAGCGCTGGCCTTTTTGAACAGCAAATTGCCGACCGCCAGGTAGACCAGCAGGGCCAGCGGCGCCGCGGCGAAACCGCTGAAGCTCAACGCCTGCCATTTGAAGATGGCGAGCGTTGTCAGCTGGATCACGCCAAACATCAGGTAATAGCCGGAGACCGTGGTTCTGATCGCCAACTTTTCCCGATGGCCAGCGGAGGCGTACAGCGCCAGCAGGGCGCCGCCCATATTGGTTACGCCATGCACCAGGCCCATGATGACGATATAGCTGCGTTGATGTCGGCTGAGGTAGCTCTGCACTCTGTTTTGCAGCGCGGGGCGAAAGCGCATCCCAGATCAATGCCGGGCACGTTGATACCTTCACGGTTTTTGAGCTGGCCAGCCATATCCGCCTGCAGGTGGATGCCCCGGCCTTCAATTTTAACCACCTGAAAAGACAAGGTGCCGTCGTCGGCAAAAATGTGGTCGCCAGTCGAGAGTGTTGTGCGAACCGTTCAGTCTGGCGACCGACATCCCGGCTTTTTTCAGTGCTTTCAGCGTATCGGCCTGGTGGGATGCGGGGCCGATGGTCGCGATAATACGAGTTTTTGCCATGATAGACTCTCTGAAATATTAAGATGAGTTTATGTATGACACTTTTGTGACAGGCGGGAAAATAGTGCTTTCATCTAATGTACGTTGTAAAAGTTATAATGAATTTCTTTGGCAGGTGGAGTGCGGCCGTCTACGCTATCGATTGAAATAAAACGACTAATGAAATTTATTGCTAAGGTAAAGCAGTAATTTGTATAAGGGGAGTTGATGTTTTTTCTTCGCTAAGGTTGTACTCGCCGCCAGCGGACACGGCGGCGAAATTTTAGCGTTCGCCCGCAGAGGCGAGGGATTGCAGCCAGCGCAGAAACGCCGCCGCGCCGGGCTTGTCCAGCGTGCGCTGCGGATAGACCACGTAGTAGGGCTTGCTGAGCGGCAGCGCCGGTTCGGCCAGCGGGACCAGCGCGCCGCTGGCCAGCTCGCGTTCGATCAGCCCGCGTTGGCCGAGCAGCGCCCCGCGCCCCTGCACGGCGGCGTCAATGGCCAGCGAGGTCAGGTTATAAGTCAGGCCGCGCCGCGGCGGCGGTTGCAGACCGGCGGCGCTGAACCATTCATGCCAGCCGGGCAAAAACTGGCTTTCCTTGCCCCAGTCCAGGTGGATCAGCGGGCGCTGCGTCCAGTCGCCCTGGCTGCGCAGATCCGGGCTGCACACCGGCTGCACCCGGTCCTGAAACAGCCGCACCTTCTCCAGCAGGGGGTAATCCTGATCGCCGAAGCACAGGGCGAAATCCGCCGCCGAGTGGGCGAAATCCACTGCGGCATGGGTGGCGTGCAGGCGCAGATCGCCATCGGGGCTGAGCGCCTGCCAGTCGCCGATCGCCGGGTTCAGCCATTTTGACGCCAGCGCCGGCAGCGCGAACACCGTCAGCGTTTGCTTGCCGCGCTGGCGATCGACATGCTGTTGCGCCACCCGCAGCGTCTCGAAGGCTTCCTGCACGTAAGCCAGATAGTCCGCCCCCTGTTCGGTCAGCGTCACGCCGCGTTTGGCGCGGATAAACAGCGGGATGCCCAAATGCTGTTCCAACTGGCGGATCTGCTGGCTGACGGCGGCGGCGGTGAGCGCCAGGCTGTCCGCCGCGCTGGCCAGGCTGCCGGTGCGGGCGGCGGTTTCGAACGCCAGAATGGCGCTCAGTTTGGGCAAACGCCCGCGGGACGGTGAGTTCATGGCAGGATTATCGTTAAGAATCGGTTAGCTTATCCATAACGTATTTTTGTTATGGCGGCAATGCGCCATTGGTTACAGTGGGGGGTATCCGGCCATCGCGCATCCAGGGGAATGTCATGCGGCAACTCGCTAATATTGTTGATTTATCCGTTAACCCGATCGGCGATCCGGCCTTTCGGACGCGCTGCAGGCAAACGCTGGACGCCGCCGGCGCGCTGGTGCTGCCGGGTTTTTTGAGCGCCGCGGCGCTGGCAACCGTGCGGCTGGAAGGGGCGGAGCACAGCCCCGCGGCGTTCTACGCCGCCAGCAAACACAACGTGTATCTGCGGCCGCAGGACGAAAGCCTGCCCGCCGGGCATGCGCGCAACCGGCTGGTGGTGTCGTCCAAGGGCTGCATTACCGATGAAGACATTCCGGCGCAGTCGCCGCTGCGCACCCTGTATGACGCACTACCGTTCCGTGATTTTCTCTGTGCGGTGCTGGGCGAGGAGCAGCTTTATCCCTATGCCGATCGGCTGTCGTCGATCAATCTGCATTACGCCCGTGCCGGGCAAGAATTGGGCTGGCATTTCGACAATTCGTCGTTCGCCATTACGCTGCTGATACAGAAGCCCGAAGCCGGCGGGCACTTCGAATATGTGGAAAACCTGCGCGACGCCGACGGCGGCGAGATGAACTACGCCGGGGTGACGCAGGTGCTGGACGGCCGGCGGGCGGTGAAGCGATTGGCGATCGAAGAGGGGGACCTGGTGCTGTTTCGCGGGCGCAACGCCATGCATCGGGTGACGCCGACCGAGGGTAACGCTACCCGTATGCTGGTGGTGCTGGCCTACAACGCTCAGCCGGGCATCATGCTGTCGGAAAGCGCCAGAATGACCTTCTACGGCCGGCTGTAGCGGATAAAAAAAACCGCCTTTTCTGAACTGCACCCCAAAAGTTGGACACCCAACTGAGTAAGGTGCAGTTTTTTATGAGCAAATATTCTCTTAGCTTTAAGCTTCAGGTCGTGCAGCACTATCTTTCCGGGCTGGAAGGGCAGAAGGCGACGGCAAAGCGCTTTGGTATCGACCACAGCGCCGTTCGTAAGTGGTCTGTTGCCTGGAAACTTCATGGTGAAGCCGGACTGATTACCCGACATTTCATCTATTCTCCTGCTTTCAAAGAGTCCGTTATCCTGCATATGCGTGAACGCCAGATGTCTGTTCGCGAAGCCTGTGCAAAGTTCACTATCCCTGCTTTTTCCTCGGTTTGTCAGTGGAAACGACTGTATGATGAAGGCGGTATAGAAGCCCTCACAGACAATCGTCGCAGGAAAAAAACGATGCCGGAAATCTCTGGAAATAAGTCAGTACTCCCTTCCAAAGACTCGCTTAGCTCGGACGAACGTGAAGAACTTGAGCAGCTACGCGTTGAGGTGGCCTATTTAAAAAAGCTGCAGGCCTTACTCAGGGAAAAGAACACACCAAAGCGCGAGATAAAACGCAGGTCGTGAATGAGTTAAGGCTGCTGTTTCCTCTGGCTCGCTTACTGAAAGCTGCCGGATTAGCCAGAAGTACTTTTTACTGGCAGATGACGAGCGGCAAAAAGGAAGACAAATACGCCGACGATAAGCGTCAGATTTTGACGCTATTTCATAAGCATAAAGGACGGTATGGATACCGCAGGATAACGCTTGCCGTTCGCCGGGAAGGAAGTCAGCTGAATCATAAAACGGTTCAAAGGTTGATGCAGCAGTTGGCGTTAACATCCTGTATCAGAAGGAAGAAATATACCTCCTACAAAGGTCATTATGGCAAAGCCGCAGGCAATGTTCTGAACCGCCAGTTCAGCGCGGACAAACCGAACCAGAAGTGGGTAACTGACGTTACTGAATTTAAAATTAACGGTGAAAAACTCTATTTATCACCGGTTCTTGACCTGTACAACGGTGAGATCGTCGCGTATCAGATGGAAGCTCGTCCGCATCTATCGATGGTGGACGATATGCTGACTAAGGCACAGTCAGTGCTGAGTGAAGGTGAACATCCGCTGCTGCATTCAGATCAGGGCTGGCAGTATCAGATGGGGCACTATCAGAAACGGCTCAGGGACGCAGGGTTGAAACAGAGCATGTCCCGCAAAGGAAACTGCTATGACAATGCGGTGATGGAAAGCTTCTTTGGCACGCTGAAGGTGGAATGCCTGTATCTGGAAGAGCATAAAAGTATCAGTGAATTACGCGTAGCTATTGACGAATATATCGACTATTACAATCACGAAAGAATAAAACAGAAATTAAAAGGCCTGAGTCCGGTAGAGTACCGAACCCAGGCTCAGATAGCCGCCTAATATAAACCGTCCAACTTTATGGGGTCAGTTCACGGTTGGGGCGGCTCGCGGGGTTAGTGCGTCGATTGCTCTTCGTGAGCCTGCTGTTCCAGCTTCACCTCCTGCGCGCGCTTGCGCAGGCCGAACCAGCCCAGCGTCAGCAGCACCGCCAGCACCGGGATGGTGGCGATGGTCCAGGTGCCGTTCGGGTAGTCGAACGCCATCATGACAACCACCGCCAGCAGGAACGCCAGCGTCAGCCAGGAGGTGAACGGCGCGCCGGGCATTCTGAAGGATACCGGCTGGGCGCGGCCTTCGCGCACCGCTTTGCGCAGGCGCATTTGGCAGACGATGATAAACGCCCACGAGGCGATGATGCCCAGCGAGGCGATGTTCAACACGATCTCGAACACCCGCGAAGGCACCAGATAGTTCAGCACCACGCCGATCACGTAGATGCCGCAGGTCACCAGGATGCCGGCGTAGGGCACCTGCTGGCCGCTCATTTTGGCCATGAACTTCGGCGCCGAGCCGCCCATCGCCAGGGAGCGCAGGATGCGGCCGGTGGAGTACAGGCCGGAGTTGAGGCTGGACAGCGCCGCGGTCAACACCACGATGTTCATGACGGTGCCGATGTATGGCACGCCCAGTTTGCTGAAGAAGGTAACGAACGGGCTCTGGCCCGCCTGATAGGCGTTCCACGGCAGCAGCAGCACCAGCAGCACCACCGAACCGACGTAGAACAGGCCGATGCGCCAGATGACGCTGTTGATGGCCTTCGGCATCATTTTGGCCGGATCCTTGCATTCGCCGGCGGCGGTGCCGATCAGCTCGATGCCGGCGAAGGCGAAGATTACCCCTTGCACCAGCACCAGCGCGGGCAGCAGGCCGTGCGGGAACATACCGCCGTTTTCGGTGATCAGGTGCAGGCCGGTGGTGTGGCCCGCCACCGGGGTGCCGGTGCCGAGAAACACCACGCCCACCACCAGGAACAGCGCGATGGCGACCACCTTGATCAAGGCAAACCAGAATTCCATCTCGGCGAACCATTTCACGCCGATCATGTTCATGGTGGCGACCACCCCGAGGGCGCAGAGCGCGAACAGCCACTGCGGCACGTCGGCGAAGGTGCCCCAATAGTGCATGTAAAGCGCCACTGCGGTGATGTCGACGATGCCGGTCATCGCCCAGTTCAGGAAATACATCCAGCCGGCGACGTAAGAGGCTTTTTCGCCGAGGAACTCACGGGCGTAAGACACGAAGCTGCCGCTGGAAGGGCGGTGCAGCACCAGCTCGCCCAGCGCGCGCAGAATAAAGAACGAGAAAATCCCGCACACCAGATAGACCAGCGCCAGTGCCGGCCCGGCCAGTTCCAGCCGCCCGCCGGTGCCGAGGAACAGACCGGTGCCGATCGACCCGCCGATGGCGATCATTTGTATTTGCCGGTTGCCCATGCTCTTGTGATAACCGGATTCATGGGAGTCTAACCAACGTCTTCTGGCTGCGTGCTTGTCATGCGCAGACTTTTTATCTGATTGCATCATCCGTCCTGTTTACCTGTCTATGGTTAACCCTGCTCGAAGAGCAAACGATTGCTACCGCCAATCGTTATGAGAATGAGGTCGTGGCATCATTCTGTTGTTTATTGTGTGTACAGCCGCCATGAAATAACGGCGAGGCATGCTACCTTTTCTCCGTAAATGTGGCAAAAAAACCTGCGTATAAATCGTGAACAATTGTGTTTATTTTTTAATCCATATATAAAAGAATATATTATTCAATAAGATGTATAAATCTATCAACACGGAAATAGCGAGGAATAAAAAGTGATTAAAATCACAAAATAATAATTACCGTGCAAATTACAGGGAGTTGTTCTTATATTTCGCGGGGTGAAATAAGAGCGGAAATATTGGCGCGCCTGCCGAGGTAAAGAGGGTTTTACGGCAGGCGCGTTGTGCGGGGGAGGATTCAGGCCGATTCACCGGCCGGCAGGGCCGAGGCGGGCAGGCCAAACAGCCTGTCGAACGCCCAGTTGAACAGGAAGGTGTAGCACGGGATGATGACGATCAGCGCCATATCCAGCAGCAGCGCCTGCCACAGCGTAATGCCCATCCACCAGGCGATCAGCGGGATCAGATACATCACCAGCGTCAGTTGAAAACCCACCGCATGCAGGATGCGCCGCTTGAGCGTGCGGGTGCGCGAAACCTGGCGGCTTTCCCAGCTTTCATACAGCGAGTTGTAAATAAAGTTCCAGCTGACCGCGATGCTGGTGATCACCACCGCCAGCGGCCCGGTGCTGCTGGGCGCATGGCCCGACAGCAGCGCCAGCCCAAGCGCCGAGATCGCCATGCCGATGATTTCGTAGGCGGTGACATACACCAGTTTGCGTTTAACGCCTTGCATTGTTTTCTCCTGACTTATTTTTTGTTGTCTGTTTGGCGACGACGGCTAAGATAGCGTCAATCGTATTGATAGAAAAAGTCAGGAGCTGTCAGATATTCTGACAGGTAACGCAATGAATTTTTCCAGTGACAACATCGAGCTGTTTCTGGCGGTGCTGGATCGCGGATCGTTTTCCGCCGCTGCGCGTTCGCTGCGGCGAGTGCCTTCCGCCGTCAGCATGGCGATCGCCAACATGGAGGCGGAGCTCGGCTTCCCGCTGTTCGACCGTTCGCACCGCGAACCGACGCCGACCGCGCTGGCATTGGCGCTGGCGCCCCATGCGCGGCTGATCGCCGACCAGCTCAGGCAGCTGCAGGTGCACGCCATCGAGCTCTCTCAGGGGCTGGAAAGCCGACTTTCGATCGGCGTGACGTCGGACATCAACGGCGCCGGGCTGTTGGCGGCGGTGAAAACCCTGTCGCAGCGCTACCCGCTGCTGGATATCGAGGTGCTGACCGCGCCGCAGGATGAGGTGTTGCATATGCTGCATCAGGGCCGGGTGAGCGTTTGTCTGGCGTTCGGCGGGCTGAACGTCAACAGCGCGGAGCAGTTTCATTTCGTCGGCGCCGAATCGCTGGTGGCCACGCTGTCGCCGCAGCATCCGGCGCTGAGCGGTGCGGCGGATGAGCTGTTTCTGGAAGATCTGGTCAACGTGCGGCAGATCATGGTGGCCAGCCGCGATCTGCCGATGGTCGATCTGCGGCCGCGGGTGGCGGAATCTTATTGGCGCACCGACAGCCTGCCGATGGCGTTGAACATGGTCGAGGCCGGATTGGGCTGGGGCAATTTCCCGCTGTCGCTGACCGCGCCGCTGCTGGCGCAGGGGCGACTGGTGCGACTGAAATTCAAGAATACCAAGAATGAGCTGCGCCTGCCGATGCACCTGATCTGGCTGAAAAGCCGGCCGCTGGACAAGGCCGCCCGCGAGCTGGTGGCCCTGATGCGCGATGCGCCGCCGGCGGCGTGACGTCCGCGTACCTGTTGCTTTTATTTTCATCGCTGCGCTACCTTGAACGACGTGACTATCACGAGGCAGAGGGCAAGATGAACGAGACGCTGTTATCGGTATTGAGCATTACCGGCGCGATCGCGCTGGGGGCGATGAGCCCGGGGCAAAGCTTTATTCTGGTGGCGCGCACCGCGGTGGCCTCTTCGCGCCGCGCCGGCATGGCCGTCGCCCTGGGGATGGGCGTCGGCTGCTTTATCTTCGCGCTGCTGGCGTTGCTGGGCTTGCAATCGTTGCTGTTGGCGCTGCCCTGGCTGTACGGCACGCTCAAGCTGTTGGGCGGCGCCTATTTGATCTACCTGGCGTTCAACATGCTGCGCGGCGCCAGCCGTCCGTTGAACGTAGAGGCGGTTGGCAGCCGGCCACTGGGCATGCGCAAGGCGTTCACCACCGGCCTGCTGACCCAGTTGGGCAACCCGAACACCACCATCGTGTTCGGCAGCGTGTTCGCCGCGCTGCTCAGCCACGAGATTTCGCCGCTGATGTATCTGCTGCTGCCGACGATCGCGCTGACGGTGGATGTGCTGTGGTACGCCTTTGTGGCCTTCGTGCTGTCTTCGCCGCGCCCGCGCCGCATCTATCTGCGCTTCAAGGCCTGGTTCGATCGGCTGAGCGGCGGCGTGCTGGCGCTGCTCGGGCTGAAGCTGATGCTGAGCCGCTAGCGTTAATCGGCATGGCGGCGGCGCCACCAGAAGCGCAGCAGCAAAATCACCGCGATCGCCAGCGCGACGAACAGCAGGCTGGAGAGTTTTTTGTCGAGACCGCTGACGAAACCTTCGATCGCCTGACCGCCAAAATAGCCGAGCATGACGAAGATGCTCGCCCACAGGATGGCGCCGAAAACGTTCAGCGGCACGAAACGCGACGGCGGCAACCTGCTGGCGCCGATCAGCACCGGGCCGATAATGCGGAAGCCATACATAAAACGCACGCCGATCACGAACAGCATCGGATGGCGTGCAATTAATTTTCTGGCGCGGGCGATGCGTTTCTCTTGCCCCTTCAGCCGGGAAATCACCCGTCCTTCATAGCGACGGCCGAGGAAATACAGCAACTGATCGCCCAGCGTGCCGCCCAACGCCACCACGGCGATCGCCAGCGGCCAATGCAACAACCCTTCATGGGCGGCGATGCCGCCCAGCAGGGTGATGGTTTCCCCCTCAGCCAGACAGCCGATAAACAGTGCCCAGTAGCCATATTCCGTAATGTAATGGGCCAGATCGGTCATCGCTCACTCCTTATGTGACTGACGCATAAGAGCAAGTATACGCCCGATCGTCACCCCTGGGCTAACAGCGCCACCTGTTCCCGCCGCAGCCGCAGGCTGTCCGCCATTTGCGCCTGAACCCTGGCCAGAATGTGCGGCGGCGCCAGCTCCGGTGTGCCGCCCTGGAACGGCGGCGCCGGGGCGTATTCCAGATACAGCTGGATCATCTGCGCGGTTTCCTCGTCATGCAGCTCGGCGATCAGCGCCAGCGCGAAGTCGATGCCGGCGGTGACGCCGCCGCCGCTGATCACGTTGCCGTCGCGTTCCACGCGCGCGCTGCTGGGGATGGCGCCGAACAGCGCCAGGCTGTCGCGCATCGACCAGTGGCAGGCGGCGCGTTTGCCCTGCAGCAGGCCGGCGGCGGCCAGGATCAGCGAACCGGTGCATACCGAGGTCAGGTAGCGCGCATCCGGGCCGAGCCGACGAATTTGCCGCATAAAACGCGCATCCTGCAGCGCCTGGACGCAGCCGCCGCCGCCCGGCACGCACAGTACGTCGCAGCGAGTCACCTCCTGCAACTTTTGCAGCCGGGTGAAATGCAGGCCTTCCGAGGCGATATCGGCGCCGTCCACCGAGGCGACGATAATTTCCGCTCCCGGCATGCGGCGCAAAAACTGTAGCGGACCGGTGAAGTCGAGCTGGGTAACGCCCTGATAGATAGGAAAAACAATCACTAATGGTGCAGACATGACATTCGCCTCAGTTTTGTAGTTTGACCTGGTTAATAATAGCCGCCATGATTTTGGCTGATATGACGGATAACCCTCAAAAAGCGCCATCATGAAAACTATCGGCTTCGTGGTTTTTCCCGGTTTTAACCTGTTGGATTTCGCCGGGCCGCTGGCGGCGTTCGACAACGTCAACCAGTTCACCGACGCGCCGGCCTATCGCTGCCTGGCCATTTCGCCGCAGGGCGGCATGGTGGCCAGTTCGGCCGGGGTGGAGATCGCCACCCGGCCCTGCGACAACGCCCGTTTCGATACGCTGGTGGTGGCCGGCGGGCGCGGCAACGAGGCGGCGGCGCAGTCGTCGTTGCTGGCGGATTTCTTGCTGACCCAGCGCCGGCGAACGCGCCGTATCGCCAGTGTTTGCACCGGCGCGTTTATTCTGGCGGCCTGCGGGCTGCTGGACGGCAAACGCGCCACCACCCATTGGTACCATGCGGCGCAGCTGCAGCAGCGCTATCCGCGTATCCGCGTCGACAGCAATCGGATCTTCATTCGTGACGGCGATATCTGGACCTCGGCCGGCATCAGCGCCGGCATAGATCTGGCGCTGGCGCTGATTGAGGACGATTTGGGGGAGACGGTCGCCGCCGGCGTGGCGCGCCAGCTGGTGGTGTATCACCGCCGCCCCGGCGGCCAGTCGCAGTATTCGTTGCTGCTGGAGCTGAACCCGTCGTCCGATCGCATTCGCGCCGCGCTTTCCTTCGCGCGTGAACGCTTGCGGCAACCGCTGGCGGTGGCGGATCTGGCCGCCGCCGCCTGCCTGAGCGAGCGGCAGTTCGGCCGGCTGTTCCGCGCCGAAACCGGGCAGACGCCGGCCAAGGTGATCGAACAGCTGCGGGTCGAGGCGGCCAGGTTGCGCATCGAAGAAGGCAGCGAGGCGCTGGAAACGATTGCCCGCGCGGTGGGCTTCAGCGATCCGGAACGCATGCGGCGGGCGTTTATTCGCCTGTTTGGCCTGTCGCCGCAGGCGATCAGGCGGCTCAGCCGACGGGCCGACCAATAATTCTGCCGTGCCCCGACGGCGCGGCGCAATAGAGGAGCAACGGATGTATCAGGATTTTGAGAGCGAGTTGACCTGGGCGATGCGCCATATGCCGCGCACCCGCGCGGCGGTGGCGGCGCTGCCGGACCTTAACGGCGTGCGGCTGGCGTGCAACATGCACCTGGATCTGAAAATGGCGCCGCTGGTGGCCGGCCTGCTGGACAAGGGCGCGGCGGTTTACCTCACCACCTGCAACCCGACCACGGTACAGGACGACGTGGTCGCCTGGCTGGAGCGGCGGGGCGCGCAGGCACACGCCTGGCGCGACATGAGCGCCGCCGACTGGTCGGCGTCTTTCGATCGCGCGTTGGCCTGGCGGCCGACTCACCTGTGCGAAATGGGGGCGGATCTGACCGCTCGCCTGCACCAGAGCGCCGGCGGGCCGCAGATTATCGCCGGTCTGGAGGCGACCGGTTCCGGCATCAGCCGCCTGAACGGCATGGCGCCGCGTTACCCGATCTTCAACTGGGACGACCTGCCGGTGAAAGAGGGGTTGCACAACCGCCATATGGTCGGCCTGACCGCCTGGCATACCTTCTTCCAGACCACCCACCTGACCCTGCATGAAAAGTCCGTGCTGGTGATCGGTTACGGGCTGGTCGGGCAGGGCGTGGCTGCGGCGGCCAGGGCCTACGGCGGCCAGGTGACAGTGGCGGAAATCGATCCGGCGCGGGCGCTGCAGGCGCGGTATGACGGCTGGCCGGTGGTCGACCTGGCGGCGGCGGTGGGCCAGGCGGACGTGATCGCCACCGCCACCGGCGCGAAAAACGTGCTGTCGGCGAGCCATTTGCAGCAGGCGAAGGACGGGACGTTTATCCTCAACGTCGGCCACGTGGCGGAAGAGATCGACGTCGCTTTCCTGCAACACCTGCCGCACAGCGAGCCAATGCCGTTTGTTAACGCTTACCAACTGGCGGGGAAAACGCTCTATTTGCTGGCCAACGGCTCGATGTTCAACCTGACGGCGGGCTACGGCGACAGCCTGAACGCCTTCGACGTGACGCTGGCGGTGATGGCGGCCGGCATCGGCCACATCGTCGGCGCCGGCGCGCAGCAGCAAGCCGGTTTGTACCTGCTGCCGCAGTCGGCATGGCAACCCGCGCTGTAACTTTTCAATCGCGGGCGCTGGTCCCTGAGCGCCCGCGGTTTGCGTCGTTTTTGCGCCGACAGAATTTGTCACAAATGCGACGCATAATCCCAGTGCCAAGCGCCGAACCCTCACATATAATCCGCTAAGTTCAAGCCCCCCATTTCAGAGTAATGCATGTGAAAATACGTGTTTTGGTACTAACCCTGCTCGCTTTGCAGGCGGGCGCAGGCTTCGCGCCGCGCGCGCTGGCCAGCGACAACGCCGCGGCCACGCACGCCACCCAGCCCGAGCTGGCGTCCGGCAGCGCCATGGTGGTGGATATGCAGACCCACAAGGTAATGTATGCGCGCAACCCCGACGAAGTGGTGCCGATCGCCTCGATCACCAAGCTGATGACCGCGATGGTGACGCTGGATGCCCATTTGCCGCTGGACGAGATGCTGTCGGTAGACATCCACCAGACGCCGGAAATGAAAGGGGTCTACTCGCGGGTGCGTCTGAACAGTGAGATCAGCCGCAAGGACATGCTGCTGCTGGCGCTGATGTCTTCGGAAAACCGCGCCGCCGCCAGCCTGGCGCACCATTATCCGGGCGGTTACAACGCCTTCATCAAAGCGATGAACGCCAAGGCCAAATCGCTCGGCATGACCAACACTCATTACGTGGAGCCGACCGGGCTGTCGATTCATAACGTCTCGACCGCGCGCGACCTGACCAAATTGCTGATCGCCACCAAGCAGTATCCGCTGATTGGTCAGCTCAGCACCACCACCGAACGGACGGCCAGCTTCAAGGATCCTAACTATCAGCTGCCGTTCCGCAACACCAACCACCTGGTGTATAACCCGAAATGGAACATTCAGCTGACCAAGACCGGCTTCACCAATGAAGCGGGCCACTGTCTGGCGATGCGCACCATGATCGGCAGCCGCTCGGTGTCGCTGGTGGTGCTGGATGCGTTCGGCAAATATACCCATTTTGCCGACGCCAACCGCCTGCGCAGCTGGATTGAAACCGGCAAGGTGACGCCAATCCCGGCCGCCGCCCGCGACTACCGCCGCCAAAAAGACGCCCGTCTGGCGAAAAACGAAACCGAGTAATCCGCTCACGGCCTGCCGCCCTTGCCGCGGGCCGCTTGATGACAAATCCTCTCTCGCGATGGCCATCACATCCTGCGCGCCAATATCGCCGGTGCGCAGCTGCGTTTATCCGCTATCCTCCATTAATGCCACATCGTTAGCGGAGCAAACCCGATGAGCCAGGTTTCAACCTTTGTGATGTTTCAGGGTGCGGCCCAGCAGGCGATCGCGCTGTATAGCGAGCTGTTTGAGCGCTTCAGGGTGACGCAGCTGCAGCACTATGACGAGACGCCCGACGGCAAGCGGCTGATTAAACACGCCACCATCGATTTTGATCGGCAGAACCTGGTGTTTATCGACAGCCCGATCAGCCACGATTTCAGCTTTACCCCGGCGGTTTCGCTGTTCGTCAATCTGGCCAGCGAAGCCGAGCTGGAGCGGGTGTTCGCCCGGCTGGCGGAAGAGGGCAAGGTGCTGATGCCGCCGGATGATTACGGCTTCAGCGCGCGTTTCGGCTGGCTCAACGATCGCTTTGGCCTGTCCTGGCAGCTGAACGTGCCGGCAGCGGGATAGAGGCAAGACGGCATCCGGCCTGATTTTTTTAGCCGTGCCCTGCGCTGCCGAATCCCATCGCCGCGCCTTTTATGCTATTAAATGTCAAGGGGATCTGCGCAGGGTACGCATGGGGTATGGTGAAAATAATAGGCTGGACGCTGCTTACGTTGCTGTCCGGCGCTGGGCTGAGCGCTTATTTTTTGCAGCAGCAATATGAAGAGAAAAGCGCGAACTTTCGCATTCTTTATCGCGATGTGACGGTGAAGCTGTCGCAGCATGACGCGATCATTCCGCTATTGCCGGCAAGCCGATACCGCTGGGAAGTGCAGCGCATTTTTCCGCAAATTATTCGCTGGCGGCCGCATCCGAGCATTGAGCCGCGGCGCGCTATCGTGGTGGAGCCGAATGGCCGCTACTGGCTCAACGCCGAAAAACAATCCGTGCTGATCGACCTGAACCGGCTGATCGGCGAGCTGGCGGGGAAAAATGCCTTCGGCCACCTGGCGGTTCTTTGGCACGATCGGCCGCTGTTCGAGCGGGGCGTAGCGGAGCGGCGCTATTATTGGCAGTGGGAAAAAGTGATCGCCAGCCAGTCGCAACCTTTCGTGCTCGCCGCCGGCGATAACCCCGACTGGGCTGCGTTGCCCTGGCCGACAATCCTGTCGCCGGCCCTGTTTTGGGGGCTGGCGCTGTATCTGGTCAGCCAATATCGCGCCAACCAGCGCCGGCGCGATATTGCCGATTTACGCGCCCATTACGCCGAACTTACGCGCCTGAATACCCTGGGGGAACTCACCGCCGGCATCGTGCATGAGCTTAACCAACCGCTCACCGCCATTTTAAGCTATAACCAAACCGCATTGCGTCTGCTGCGGCACCAGCAGGTCGAACAGCTGCCGCCGCTGCTGGAGGCCGCCGTGGTGCAAATTAAGCGTACGGACGCGCTGCTGCAGCAATTCCGGCAGAAACTGGTCAGCGAGCAGGTCGATTACCAACCGGTGGCGCTGGGGCCGCTTTGGGCGAGGGTGACGACGCTGTTGGACAACGAAATCCGCCGCAACAGGATCAAGGTCAGCAGCCGCATTCCCGACGGTTTGCCCCTGCTGTTCGCACCGCCGCTGTGGGTAGAGCAAATTCTGCACAATATCCTGAACAACGCGGTGCAGGCGCAAGCCGACAAGGCCGCGGGCACGGCATGGATCAGACTGGAGGCCGGCGCCGCTGACGACGGCATCGCGCTGACCCTCACCGATGGCGGCCCCGGGCTGTCGGAGCAGGCTTTGCAGCAGGTGTTCATGCCCTTTTTCACCACGCGCGCCAATGGCATCGGGCTGGGGATGGCGCTGACGGACACGCTGGTACAGCGCCTTAATGGCAGCATCGAGGCGAGCAATATCGCGGGGCAGGGCGCCTGCTTCAGGATTTGGCTGCCCGTGCATGCTCAGGAGTGACGATGACACAGTATATTTATCTGATTGATGACGAAGCGGCGATTCGTTCCTCGCTCAGCGCGCTGCTGGGCACCGTGGGTTGGCAGACGCAGGCGTACGACAGCGCCCCGTCTTTCGAACAGAGCGTCGGCGAACTGCATGCGCTGACCGGCTGTATGCTGCTGGACATCAGGATGCCAGGCAAGACCGGGTTGACGCTGTTGGACGAGTGGAGGCGGCAGGGGTTGGAGATCCCGGTGATCATCATGACCGGGCACGCGAATATCGATCTCTGCCGCCGGGCGTTCAAAAACGGCGCCTTCGAATTCCTCACCAAACCGATCGATGCGGATTTGCTGTTTGAAGTGGTCGGCAGCGCATTGGAACAGCAAAGGCAATTGCAGCAGCGGCAACGGCAACTGCGGCTGATGCAAAGCCGGCTGGCTACCCTGACCGCCCGTGAAAACGACGTCTTCGAGCAGATCGTGCAAGGACGTTCGAGCAAAGAGATCGCCCGCAGCTTTTCGCTGTCTCCGCGCACCGTCGAGGCGCATCGCGCCAATATATTCGCCAAGCTCGACGTCAATTCGCTGCCCAAACTGATGAACGTCTACGGCGAGCTGGCGCTGCGGAAAAAGCCCTAAAACCGCCGGTGTCTAGGTATAACTACCTAGCGCCGTAGGTAATCGCGCCAATAGCCCGCCGAAGCGGCTCCTTTTACTATCCCTGATATCCATAAGGAATAAGCAAGGAGCAAGTCAATATGAAACGCATTATCTCAAGCCTGGTGTTAATCGGCGGCCTGGCGTCATTCGCCCACGCGGCCGGCGGCGTGGTGTCGCAACATTCCCTCTCCCTCGAACTGGCCGATCGGCTGGCGCAAAGCGCTATCCGGGCCTGCGGCGCCGGCAACTACAACGTCGCCGTGACCGTGGTGGATCGCGCCGGCACGCCGCTGGTGATCAAGAGAATGGACAACGCCGGCCCCCACACGGTGGAAGCCAGCCGAATGAAGGCGTTTACCGCCCTGACGACCCGCAATGCGACAGAAAACGTCATGAAGGGCGCCCAGGCGAACGCCGGTGCGGCCAACCTGCGCGATATCCCCGGGTTCCTGCTGTTGGCCGGCGGCGTGCCGGTGAAATCGGGCGAAGAAGTCGTCGGCGCCATCGGCGTCGGCGGCGCGCCGGGCGGGCATCTGGATCAGCAATGCGCATTAGAGGCGTTGAAAAGCGCCCAGAGCAGCCTGAAAGCCGGCTAAGTTTTGACGCCAGGTCAGTGATCAACGTATTTTCCGCCATCATCTCATACACATTTATGGGGGTTTACCGCTATGCTAAACGGATAATGACCCATGAATTTAAAAAGGATGAACCACTTTGGCCGGAAGTAGCTTACTGACTTTAATCGATGACATCGCTTCACTGCTGGACGACGTCTCGTTGATGACCAAAATGGCGGCGAAAAAAACCGCCGGGGTACTGGGGGACGATCTGGCGCTGAACGCGCAACAGGTCAGTGGGGTAAAGGCCGACCGTGAACTGCCGGTGGTGTGGAGCGTCGCCAAGGGCTCGTTGATCAATAAGGCCATTCTGGTGCCGCTGGCGCTGCTGATCAGCGCCTTTGCGCCCTGGGCCATCACGCCGCTGCTGATGGTGGGCGGCGCCTACCTGTGCTACGAAGGCTTCGAGAAGGTGTACCACAGCCTGGCGCATGCCAAATCGACGCCGGAGGCACAGGAAACGCTGGACGCCAACGAGGACGTGGCGGCTTATGAGAAACGCAAGGTAAAAGGGGCGGTGCGAACCGACTTCGTGCTGTCCGCCGAGATTATCGCCATCACGCTGGGCACCGTCGCCGGCGCGGCGTTCAGCCAACAGGTGATCGTGCTGTGCGGCATCGCCATCGTGATGACGGTGGGGGTTTACGGCATCGTGGCGGGCATCGTCAAGCTGGACGATCTGGGATTGTACCTGAGCCGCAAAAGCGGCGCGCTGGCCCGCACGCTCGGTAGCGGCATCGTCAGCGCCGCGCCATACCTGATGAAAACGCTGTCGATCGTCGGCACCATCGCCATGTTTATGGTCGGGGGCGGCATCCTGACCCACGGTCTGCCGCCGGTGCACCACCTGTTCGAGGACTGGGCGTCTTACGCCACCGTGGTGCCGACCTTTGGCCATATTCTGCAGGGCGTCATTCCGGCATTGCTGAACGTGGCGTTCGGCCTGATCGCCGGCGCTGCGGTACTGTTGCTGGTGTCGTCGCTGGGCGCCATCCGCGCGCGTTTGAAAGCCTGACAAAAACGGGGGCGTCCTGCCCCCGCCATGTTCACCGCGGCGCAGTAGCGCCGCTTTCGCCCAGCGCACGCTGCATGATGTGGGTGTCGCGCCACTCTCCCAATTTAAAACCCACCGCTTTCAGCGTGCCCACGTCGTTGAACCCCAGCTTTTGGTGCAGCGCCAGCGAACCTTGATTGGCGGCCGAATCGCCGACGATCGCCAGCATTTGCCGCCAGGGGCCTTGTTCGCAGCGGGCGATCAGCGCAGCCAACAGCGCTTTGCCGATGCCGTTGCCCTGCTGGCCTTCGGCGATATACACCGAGTCCTCCACCGTATATCGGTAAGCCGGGCGCGGCCGATAGGGCGTCGCGTAACAGTAGCCGAGGATGCGGCCGTCGCTTTTGGCCACCAGCCAGGGCAGGCCGGCTTGCAGCACCTGGCTGCGCCGCTGCTGCATTTCCGCCAGCGTCGGCGGGGTTTCTTCAAACGACGCCGCGCCGTGCAGCACATGGTGAGCGTAAATCTGCTGTATCGCGGCCATGTCGTCGGGCGTGGCGTCCGTGAGGGTCAGTAGCGGGGCGGAAAGCATCATGGCGGTTCCTGTTTACCGTGATAAATCAGAAGATAGCCGCATTATGCTCCCGGCCCGAGGTTAAGGTAAATCGGGCTTTCTTATAGCGAAGATAAGGAAAACCTATGGCTGCCTGGCCGCCGGATGCGCCGGCGCCAAACGCCGCAGCGCGCCGGATGCCAGCAGCACCCCGAGGATCACCCATGCCGCCCCGGCCAGTTGCCAGAGGTTAGGGGTATGGCCGGTGAGGGTAGCCACCAGCATGGTGAATACCGGCGCCAGATTAAAGAAGATCGCGGTGCGCACCGAACCGATTTTTTCCAGCCCGTTGAACCACAACAAATAGGCCAGCAGTGAACCGCACAGTGCCAGATACGCCACCGCGGCATGCACGCCGAGCGGGGCGGCGGCCAGGCTTTGCCGGGGATCTTCGAACAGCATGCCCAGCGGCAGCAGCGCCAGCGTGCCGAACAGCATCGAGTAGCTGGTGGTTTCGACGGCGGTGGCGTTGCGCACCCACCGTCGGGTGCCGACCATATTCAGCGCCCAGGCCAGGCTGCCGAGCAGAATGATGCCGTCGCCGGGGCTGATATCCAGTCGCAACAGCGTCTGGATATCGCCCTGGGTGATCACCAGCGCCACGCCGATAAACCCGGAGAGCAAACCGGTGACGCGCGCCGGGCTCAGTTTTTCATGCTCCCAGATGACACTGAACACCATGGTCCACAGCGGCGTGGTGGCGAGGATCAGCGCGCCGTTGACCGGCGAGGTGGATTGCAGGCCAAAGAAGGTGCACAGGTTAAATACCGTAAAGCCGAGCACCCCGAGGCCCAGATAGGCCGGCCAGTTGTTTTTCAGCGCGCTGAGGCGCAGCTGGCCGCGCAGGCCGAACACCAGCAACAGCATCAAGGTCGCCAGGCTGAAACGTTCTATCGAGGCGCTAATCGGCGGCTGATGGGCGATGATGTAAGCGCCGACGTTGAAATTGGTGCCCCAAAAAAAGGTGGCGACGATCACGCCCAAATAGGCCAGCGGCAGAGAAGGGGTCATAACGGTTTCCTTTTGTTGATAATGCGAACGGGAAACAGTTTGCGCTCGTGCTCTTTGCGGTAGAATTCCCTATACATTCACTTGGCATGTGAGAAAACACCCATGTTCAACTGGGAAGATCTGCACTACTTTATGGTTTTCGCACGCGAAAAATCGCTGTCCGGCGCGGCACGCAGCCTGCAGGTCGATCACGCCACCGTGGCACGGCGCATCGCCAGCCTGGAGGCGTCGTTGCAGCTGAAGCTGGTGGATCGTCGCCCACGCAGTTACCTGATGACTGCCGATGGGTTACGCATCGCCGAGCAGGGCGACGCCATGGCGCTCAATGCGTTTGCCGTCGGGCGCGCGGCGCTGGGGGGCGGCAGGGCGTATCGGGCGAGGTGACATTGAGTGTACCGCCGGTAATGGGGGTGAAGCTGATCGCGCCGCGCCTCGGCGAGCTGCAGAGACGTTATCCGGATCTGCGGCCCGTCTTGCTGGCGGATACCGCTAACCGCTCGCTGTTGCGCGGCGAAGCCGACATCGCCGTCCGGCTCAGTCGCGCCAATGAAAGCGATCTGGTGGCGAGGAAAATCGGCACGGTGGAGTTTGGCCTGTACGCCGACGCGGATTATCTGCAGGTTACGCCGGATGCGGAGCGCGCGTTTATCGGCTATCACGACGATCGCGCCGCGCCGGCGCAGCAGCGCTGGCTGTTGGCACAGGCGGGTTCGCGGCCGCTGGCGCTGCGCAGCAATGATCTGATGATCCAGGCCGCCGCGGCGGTTGCCGGCGCCGGCGTGGCGCTGTTGCCGCATTTTGTGGCGCAGGACGCCGGGTTGCAGCGGCTGTCGCCGGAGCAGGCGCTGAGCCGCGAGATCTGGCTGACGGTGCATGATGATATTCGCCATGCGCCGGGCATTGTCGCCGTGACGGCGTTTTTGCTGGAGTGCTATGCGGGGGCGGCGGGGATCACCCGGCTGGTGGACGCCGCCGGGTGAAATGACCGCGGTTTACCAGCCTTTTACCGCGCCGCCGTTGAAGATGCTCTCCGCGGCTTTGGCTACCTCGTCCGATTCGTAGGCCTTGACGAAGTTTTGCACCTTTTGCGCATGCCGGTTGTCTTCGCGCGTCACGATGATGTTGGTGTACGGCGAATTTTTGTCTTCGATAAAGATGCCGTCTTTGGTCGGCGTCAGCCCGGTCTGGTTGATATAGGTGGTGCTGATGATGGCGACGGTGACTTTCGGGTCGTCCAGCACGTGCGGCAGCTGTGCGCCTTCCAGCTCCATGATTTTGTAGTTATGCGGGTTGGCGCTGATGTCCAGCGCAGTGGGCAACAGCCCCTTGCCCGGTTTCAAACCGATCAGGCCGGTTTTTTCCAGCAGCAGCAGGGCGCGGCCAAGGTTGGTCGGGTCGAGCGGAATGGCGATCACCGCGCCGTCCTGCAACTCTTTCAGCGATTTGATTTTCTTCGAGTAGCCGGCCATCGGGAACACGAAGGTATTGCCGACCGCCACCAGCCTGTAGCCGTGATCCTTGTTTTGCTGCTCGAGGAACGGCCGGTGCTGGAACACGTTGGCGTCCAGCTCGCCTTTGTCGGTGGCGTCGTTCGGCAGCAAAGAGCCGCTGAAGCTGACCAGTTCGACCTCCAAACCGTATTTATCTTTCGCCACCTGCTTGGCGACCTCCGCCACGTCCTGTTCGGCGCCGTTAATCACTCCGACCTTGATGTGATTCTGGTCGGTTTTTTGATCGCAGCCCTGCAGCGCCATCACGGCGGCCAAAGCCGCCAGCAGAGGGGTGAAACGCCAGCTTTTGGTCATCGACTTCTCCCTGAAAAGAACAATAAAATCAGTTGGTTTTGTTCTGACAGCTAAGCCTGAACCGCCGGCCAAGTCAAATGCTTGTTCAGCACAAACGGCTATAGCTAATAACCGTTAAAGCGGGCGCAGCACCAGGATACCCGGCGTGGCCAGCACGTAATCCATAAAGGGCGAATCCACCACCCGCATGTTTTCCTTGCGCGATGACGCGTTGCGCAGCACCGGGCCGCCGTCGGTCATGACAAAGATGCCGGTATGGGTGACGTCCAGCCCCGGCAGGTTGGTATAGATGCCGATATAATCGCCGGTGTGCAGCTGGGCCAGCACCTTGGCGTCGACATGGTCGCTGGGGATATAGGTGACGCTGCGGCGCAGGTTGTCCAGCCCCGGCAGATAGCGGCTGCCGTCCGCTTTCTCGTTGAGGTTTTTGTTCAGCGTAACGGCGTGCGGGCTGAGCTGCGCGGTGATGTCTTTCGCCACCGCCGCAGGCCGCTGCGCCCAGTCGGTGAAGAAGTGTTTGCGCTGTTGGAAGCTGACCTCGCCGTTGACATAGCGGGTTCGGATCAGACGCCGGACGAACCCGGCGCGGGTATCGGCCTGGCTGAGCGCTTCGACGTAGTCGATGTAGGTAAAGCAATCCAGCCCGCGGAAGTCGATCACCAGCTGCTCCGGCGTATGCTGCGAACCGATCAGCCTGTTGGCGACGTAAGGCGTGCCGAGGAATTGCTGCGCGATCAGCGCGCGGGTGCGGCCAGCGGCCTGCCCGGCAGGCCAGCCGGCGCGCAGCGCGAGGATCTCATCGAGCTTGCTTGAGGTGGCGTCGTCGATCTTCACCTGGGGATCCGTCGGGGATGACGCGGTATTCGGCGGCGCGTCGGCAGGCGGACGCGGGGTACACCCGTTCATGGCTATAACTAGCATCAGTAAAACAACCTTGTACATTCAACCCTCCAATGGTTTCGCGTGGTTATCATATAAATGATAACAGTTCTCATCCCTTGGCGAGTGGTTAAGCATTAAACACAGTCTAAACGATGACCCACATCAGTAGCCGATCTCGCTGTTGAACGGCAGATACCAGAACAGCGCGATTTCATGGTCGGCGATTTCCGGTTGCGCGCGGTACAGCAGGTGGTCGATGCCGCCGAGGATAAACCCGTAGCGCTGATAGCAGCGGCAGGCCACCAGATTGTTGTTCTGCGTCTCCAGCATCATACCTGAGGTTTCCTGCCGCCGCGCCCAGTCTTTGGCGCAGTCCAGCAGCGCGCTGGCGACCCCCAGGCGGCGTATGTGGGCGCCGACCGCGATCTCCTCAATCAGCGTATAGCCATTCCAGTTTTTGCTCAGGGTGATATGGCCGACGGCTTCGCCGCGGTGGCGGGCGAGGAAGGTCTCGCTTTCCTCATTGACGAACGGCGCCAGCGGATAGTGCTTGCGAAACGGCGCTACCGGGCGGATCGGCCAGCGGTCGATCGGGGTGTCGAACAGCGGCTGGGCATAGCAGGTTATCTGAAAGCTGAAGTCGCAGCTTGCCAGATAGCCGGCGGGCAGCTGACCGACGGCGGCGATCTGAATGGCCGGGCCCATCATGTCAGCTCCCGGATTAAGCGCGCCGGATTGCCGGCGTAGATCCCGCGGCGCGTGATGTCGCGGGTGACCACCGCCCCGGCGCCAATCACCGCGTCGCTGCAGATAGCTACCGCCAGCACGGTGGCGCCGGAGCCGATGGCCACCCGATCGCCGATGCGCGTGCGGCCCCAGCTCGCCGGATCGGCATTGGGCGCGCCCTGTTTAAACAGGTCGTTGGCGAAGGTGACGTTGTGGCCGACAAAACAGTCCTCTCCGAGGGTGACGTATTCGCAGATAAAGCTGTGCGACTGGATCTTGCTGCGCGCGCCGATGCTGACATTGCGCTGGATCTCGACAAACGGGCCGACGAAGACGTCGTCGCCGAGCCGGCAGCCGTACAGGTTGCAGGGTTCGATCAGGGTGACGTTGCGCCCGGCGTCAACGTCGACAATTCCCGCCTGACGCAGGGTTATGGCAGATGACATGGCATTCCTCACGGCTTTGCTCACTGGAGGGATTATAAGACAAACCGCCGCCGTCTCGCGGCTTTCCGCACGTTTTTTCGGCAAAAGACTATAATTAGTGCAGGGGAGAGAGCCCCGTGGCCGCAATCCTCGTACGGGCAGCAATCCGTCAGAGGTGTGAAATTCGTTCGCCGATCGCGACCTACGGCGATGGAGGAGGTGTCTCATGGTTAATCATGTTTGGGGACTGCTGGCGCATCCAAGCACCGAGTTCGAACACATTAAAAGCGAGAACGAAAGCGTCTCGCACCTATACACCCATCACGTGTTGTTACTGGCGGCGATCCCGGTGGTCTGCGCCTTTATCGGCACCACTCAGCTGGGGTGGCTCTCCGGAGAGGGGCATGCGATCCGGCTCGATATGTTTACCGCATTGTATACCGCCGTGGCGTTTTACCTGCTGATGTTGGCGGGCGTGGCGATCATGGGGAAAGTCATTCACTGGATGGCGCGCCGTTATGAATCGCGCCCCAGCTTGCATCGCTGCATGGTGTTTGCCGGCTATGTCGCCACCCCGATGTTCCTCAGCGGGGTAGTGGCGCTTTATCCGGTGGTGTGGCTGTGCCTGTTCGTCGGCATCGTCGGCCTGTGCTACTCGGGTTATCTGCTCAATCTGGGCATCCCGCACTTCCTGAATATCGACAGCAAGGAAGGGTTTATCTTCTCCAGCTCGACCTTCGCCATCGGCATCCTGCTGCTGGAGTTTCTGCTCGGGGTGACGGTGCTGCTGTGGGGGTATGGTTCCTGGTTATTCTAAGCTGAGCTCGTTGTTGCCCCTCGCGCCGCCGGCGCGAGGGGCTTTTGCTTTTTAAGGTCGGCGGAACACCAGCATCACGCCGAGCACGATGCCGGCCATGCCCAACAGGCTCATCGCCGCCAGCGCGTGGCCGAGCAGCAGATAATCCAGCAGGGCGGTGACCGCCGGGATCAGATAAAACAGGCTGGTGACCTGCACCAGGTTGCCGCGCTGGATCAGCCGGTACAGCAGGAAGGTCGCCAGCACCGAAATCACCACCGCCATCCACAGCAGCGGCAGCACGAACTCCAGCCGCCACGCCACCCGCAGCGGCTCGAACGGCAGCGCCAGCGCGCACATCGACAGCCCGACGGCGTACTGCAGCGGCAACACCGCCAGCGGCGGCTGGGCCATGCCTTTTTGCAACAGGGTGCCGGCGGTCATGCAGCCCAGCGCGATAAAGGCGCACAGCATGCCGATAAGCGAGAAGTGAGCCACCATCAGGCTTTGATACACCACCAGCGTCAGCCCGGCCAGCGCCAGCAGCAGGCCGAGGCCGCGCAGCCCGGCGCAGCGCCGTTCGGTGATGAACTGGGTGAGGATCGGCTGCACGCCGAGCAGCGTGGCCAGCACCCCGGGGTAATGCCCCTTTCCAGCGCCAGCAGATAGCAAATCTGGTAGCTGCCGATCATCAGCAGCCCGATCAGCGCAACGCGCCAGCGGGTGCCGGGGGCGGGCAGCCATTGCCGTCGCCACAGGCCGATGGCCAGCAGCAGCGCCAGCGCGATGGCGCAGCGGAAGAACAGGAAAGCGAAGGCGGAGGCGTGCTCCAGACCCCAGCGGGAGAAGATCGCGCCGCTGCTCCATAGCAGGACGAACAGCGTAGCCAGGCCGGCGTTGGGCCAGTGAGAAGGTAATCGCATTTCATTTCACCTGTCGTGAAAATTACAGGCTCCGGCATGCGCGGCGGTCTACGCCCGAGCGCAAAAAATTGACAGTAAGCCGGAGGTAAGTAAACGGTCGGTTTGGCTTAGCGCACAACCACGATGCGTGGCGGGTAAGCGGCGACCGCGGAGACGACAGAAGAAACGGCGGGTGGGGCGGAGGGTGCGCACGACGAAACGGCGGCCGGAAGGGTCGCGGTTGTCGGGTCCGTAGCGTGCGCAAACTGCATCATGAATTTTCCTGGGTGCCGGGAAAGGATAACGGATTAAAGATAATCAAGTTTGTCGGGGCGCGCAACATAAAATCAGCGCGCCCCGGGCCGGTGTTGGTCAGCGAGTTGATGTACGCCATACCGGCCTTAATGCGCGAGGCCCGCTCTTTGGCTGGTTCGATGTCGCCGCTGGTATGGCATACGCCGCCGGCAGATGTTACCGGGCGTTGCCGGCCCAGCCTTTGCGCTTGCTGGTTTTGCCGAGGCCGGGGTTGAAGCTGTTGGTCGGGTCGGCGGCGCGGTAAAACGCCTGCAGATCCGGCTTGGCCTGGTACAGGTGGCCGACGTTATGCTCCGCCGGGTATTCGGCGCCGCGACGATCGAGTATTTCGAGCATTTTCTCTTTCAGCGCATGGCTGTCGACGCCTTTTTTCACCACGTAGTCCTGGTGGAACACGTGGCACATAAAGTGGCCGTAATACAGCTTGTGCACCAGCTGGCTGTCGATCTCCGGCGGCAGGGTTTCGAACCACTCGGTATCGTTGCGGCGCAGGGCGATGTCCAGCGCCAGGATATCCTCCACCTTGTCGGCGTGCACCGCATGGTAGCGCACCGCCGCGCCGGCGGCGGCAAAGCGGTGCAGGAACGCCTTCTTGCCCTCGTCGGCGGTGCAGGCGAAGAAGGCGCCGTCAGCCTGCGAGAAGTAGCGGCTCAGATACTGCTGCGCCTCTTCCACCCCCGGCCCGGCCATCTTCAGCAGCAGGTGATGTTCGAAGCGCTCGCGGTATTCCTTCATGCGTTTGGGCAGGTGGCTGGGCGCAAAATGGCTCAGCCCCTGCATCAACCGGTCGGTCAGGTTGTGCGGCAGCAGCGGCAGCTTGTTCAGGCTGGCGTCCATGCGCCCCTTCAGGGTAAAGAAGCGCGGCATCTGATCGGTGCCGAGCTTGTCGATCATCATAAAGGTGTCTTTGCCGTACACCTCGGCGATGTCGAATATATCGCGGTGCATGTACTCGCCGGCGACCGGCAGGTTCTCGAATTTGCTCAGCATATGGCGGCGCAGTTCGGTCAATACCGCGGTGTCGTTGGTGCCGATGTAAAACACCTGCTCCTTGCCTTCCTTTTCGAAGGTATCGAGCCGCACGGCAAACACCGCCAGCTTGCCGGCGCAGCCGGAGGCCTCAAACAGGCGGCGTTTGTCGGCGTTGAAGCGGGAAGGGGTGTCGGCATCGACGTCGCGCACCCGGCTGGCGTATTCGTTGTCGGAGGCGCGCAGCTCGCCGTGCTCGACGTCTTCCGGCCGATAGTCGCCTTTTTCCAGCCGGGTGAGGATCTCTTCCGGCGTATCGCCGAGCTTAATCCCCAGATGGTTCACCAGCCGCAGCTGGCCGTCTTCGCCCAGCTGGGCGTACAGCGCCATCTCGGTGTAGGCCGGGCCGCGTTTCACCAACGAACCGCCGGAGTTGTTGCACACGCCGCCGATCACCGAGGCGCCGATGCAGGAGGAGCCGATCACCGAATGCGGCTCGCGGCCGTAGGGTTTCAACAGCTTTTCCAGCCGATTCAGCGTGCTGCCGGGGAAGCCGACCACCTGTTTGCCGTTGTCCAGCACCTGGACGTGGTCGAGGCGCAGCGTGCTGACGATGACGATATCGCGGTCATAGTCGTTGCCGCTGGGCGTCGAACCCTCGGTCAGGCCGGTGTTGGCCGCCTGCATGATGACAATCTTGTCGGCGGCCACGCAGGCCTCCAGAATGCGCCACAGCTGCAGCAGGCGGGTGGGGAACACCACCGCCAGCGCCTGGCCTTCGCCGGAGCGGAATCCTTTACGGTAACGTTCGGTGCTGCGTTCGCCGGTCAGCAGCTGCGGGCCGCCGACGATGTCTTTGAGCTGGTTGAGAAACGCCTGGTTGCCTGACTGCGTCATGCCGATCTCCCTGTCATACCCGGGGTCTTGCACAGTGCGGCCCACAGGGCGTTGGCCGCAATGCGCATGCCGCAGGCAATGCTAAATTAGTGGCTTATTAGCTTGTTAAGCTAGTGGTTTAATAACGTTCTGCATACCCGGCCCGGCGCTCTTCGTCGCGCAGCGTCAGAATTTCCACGCCGTCGGCGGTAACCGCCAGGGTGTGCTCCCATTGAGCGGACAGCTTCTTGTCGCGGGTGATCACCGTCCAGCCGTCTTTCTTCTGCTTGATGCGGCGGTCGCCCTGGTTGATCATCGGCTCGATGGTAAACACCATGCCTTCCTGCAGCGCCATGCCGGTGCCCGGTTGGCCGAAGTGCAGCACCGCCGGCTCTTCGTGCATGTCACGGCCGATGCCGTGGCCGCAGTATTCGCGCACGATGGCGTAGCCGGCCCGTTCGGCGTGCTGCTGAATGGCGTGGCCGATATCGCCCAGCGTCGCGCCCGGCTTCACCGCGCGGATGCCCTGCCACATCGATTCGTACACATTGTTCACCAGCCGCTTGGCCAGCGGCGTCACCTGGCCGATGCAGTACATCTTGCTGGAGTCGGCGATATAGCCGCCGTTTTCCAGCGTGATGTCGACGTTGACAATCATGCCCGAACGCAGGATTTTGCTGACCGACGGAATGCCGTGACACACCACTTCGTCGATCGAGGTGTTCAGCACATAGGGAAAATCGTACTGTCCCTTGCTGGACGGGCGCGATTTCAGCTCATCAACGATGAACGCCTCGGCGCGGTCGTTGATTTCCATGGTCGAGATGCCTTCGACAATCACCTCATCGAGCATAGCAAACACCTTGGCCAACAGGGCGCCAGAGTGACGCATTTTGGCAATCTCTTCCGGCGTTTTGATCACAATCTCTTTCACCCGACAATCTCCTTCAGCGTCAGCGCGTTATCTTTCATCATTTTTTTCACCAGTTGCGGGTAGGTCAGTTCCGGATGGAACTCGGCCAGCATGCCTATCTTGATCCAGTACTCCGCCTGCGCGTTGATCGAGCGCGTCATGGTCAGGCTGGCGAGGCGCAGATCGTCATGCAGCGCGTCTGAAATTTTTACGATGCCCATCGGCGGCTCCTGAAACGAACAATATACGAAGTGTATACGTTTTGGATGGCGAGGATGTGGCATTCCGTGGCGTAAGAAGATTCCTGGTGACAACGATTGCCGCCGCCGGGCAATGCGTTTATTGTGATAAACGACTTTTTTGCCATGATTTTTCAGAAGGATTTTAGGCGTGACTAAACTACGTGTTGGGGTGATCTTCGGCGGTAAATCGGCTGAGCATGAGGTGTCGCTGCAGTCGGCCAAGAACATTGTGGATGCTATCGACAAAGAGAAGTTTGACGTCACGCTGTTGGGTATCGACAAACAGGGGCAATGGCACGTTAACGATGCCTCCAACTATCTGCTGAATGCGGAGGATCCGGCGCTGATCGCGCTGAACCGCTCGAATAAAAACGTGGCGCTGATCCCGGGCCAGGAAAAACAGCAGCTGATCGAAGCCGGCAGCGCCGGCCCGCTGGGCCAGCTCGACGTGATATTCCCGATCGTGCACGGTACGCTGGGTGAGGACGGCTCGTTGCAGGGCCTGCTGCGGATGGCCAACATGCCGTTCGTCGGCGCCGGGGTGCTGGGGTCGGCGGTGAGCATGGACAAGGACGTGACCAAGCGCCTGCTGCGCGACGCCGGGCTGGCGGTGGCGCCGTTCGTCACCCTGACGCGCGCCAACCGCGGCAAGTTCAGCTTTGAACAGCTGAGCGAGCGTTTGGGCCTGCCGCTGTTTATCAAACCGGCCAATCAGGGCTCCTCGGTGGGCGTCAGCAAGGTGCAGGATCGCGCCGGCTTTGATGCGGCGGTGGCGCTGGCGTTCGGCTTCGACCATAAGGTGCTGGTGGAGTCGGCGATCGTCGGCCGCGAGATCGAGTGTGCGGTGCTGGGCAACGACGAACCGCAGGCCAGCCTGTGCGGCGAGATTGTGTTGAGCGACGCTTTCTATTCTTACGACACCAAATACATCAACGAGCAGGGCGCTCAGGTGGTGGTGCCGGCGGCCATCGAACCGGAAGTGAGCGATAAAATTCGCGAGGTGGCGCTGAAAGCGTTCCGGGCGCTGGAGTGTTTCGGCCTGGCGCGGGTCGACGTATTCCTGACGCCGGACAACAACGTGGTGATTAACGAAATCAACACGCTGCCGGGTTTCACCAACATCAGCATGTATCCCAAGCTGTGGGCCGCCAGCGGCATCGGCTACGGCGAACTGATCACCCGTCTGATCGAGCTGGCGCTGGAGCGTCATCAGCAAGATCGCGCGCTGCACAGCTCGGTGTTCGAACGCTAAAAGCATCAGGGGCGGAAATTCCGCCCCGGTGCTTTATTTCACCGCCACGTCTATATCGCCAAAATACTTCTTCGACAGCGCGGCGACCGTGCCTTGCTGCTTCACCTTGGCGATCGCCTCATTCAGCTTTTTCTGCAGCGCCGCATCGTCTTTGCGCAGGCCGAAGGCGATGCCTTCGCCGAGGATCTTGTCGTCGCTGACCGCGTCGCCGACAAAGGCGAAGCCCTTGCCGTCCGGCTGCGACAGGAAGCCGCTTTGGCCCGACGGCGCCATCACCAGCGTGGCGTCGAGGCGCCCGGCGGCCAGATCGAGATAAACCTGGTTCTGGTCCTGATAAGAGACCACGTCCACGCCCTGCGGCGCCCAGTGCGCCTTGGCGTAAATCTCCTGAATCGAGCCCTGCAGCACGCCGACGCGTTTGCCCGCCAGCGATTTGGCGTCCGGCAGCAAGCCGCTGTCGGCCCTGGCGATCAGCCGGTTCGGCACCTGGTAGATTGAATCGGTAAAGGCGATCGCCCGGCGACGCTGGTCGGTGACGTTCATCGCCGAATTGATGGCGTCAAACTTGCGCGCCTGCAGCGCCGGGATCAGGCTGTCGAACGAGGTTTCCACCCAGCTGCATTTCAACTGGGCGGCGGCGCATACCGCGTTGCCCAGATCGATATCGAAGCCCTCCAGCTTGCCGCTGGCGGATTTGGATTCAAACGGCGGGTACAACGCCTCCAGGCCGAAGCGCAGGGTGTTTTCCGCCGCCGGCGCGGAGCCGGCGGCCAGCAGGCATCCCGCGGCGATCAGCGTTTTCAGTGCTTTCATAGTCAGTGCCCCTTTCCCATGGTCAAACAAAAATTACACCTGGCTCAGACGACGCGCGCCTTCCCGCAGGGTCTCGTTATCTTTTGCAAAACTCAGCCGGATGATGCCGGTGTCGGTGCCGTCGCTGTAGAACGCCGACAGCGGGATAGTCGCGACCTTGGCCTGGCGAATTAAACGCACGGCGAAATCGTTGTCGCTTTCGTCGCTGAAACCGCTAAAGCGGGCCAGCATAAAGAAGCTGCCACGGCTGGGCAGCAATTCAAAGCGCGAATTTTGCAGCGCGCCGGCCAGCAGATCGCGTTTTTGCCGGTAAAACTCGGCCAGCCCCAGATAGCTTTGCGGGTTGTCCAGCGCCGCGGCGAAGGCGTACTGCATCGGCGTATCGGCGGAGAACACCATGAACTGGTGCACCTTGCGGATCTCGTCCATCAGCGCCGCCGGCGCCATGCAGTAACCGACGCGCCAGCCGGTGACGTGATAGGTCTTGCCGAACGACGACACGATCACGCTGCGTTCGGCCAGCTGCGGATGACGCGCCATGCTGTGGTGGATATCGCCGTCGAACACCACGTGTTCGTATACTTCATCGGACAAAATCACGATGTCGGTATTGCGGGTCAGCGCGGTCAGGCGGGCGATGTCGTGCTCGTCGAACACGCTGCCGGTCGGGTTGTGCGGGCTGTTGACGATGATCATCCGCGTCCTGACGTTGATGGCGGCGGCGACCTCGTCCCAGTCGATGTGCAGATCCTGCAGCGACAGCTTGATAGCCACCGGCGTAGCGCCCTGCAGCCGGACAATCGGCGCGTAGCTGTCGAACGCCGGCTCGAAGTAGATCACCTCGTCGCCCGGGTGCACCAGCGCGCTGATTGCCGAGTACAATCCTTCGCTGGCGCTGGCGATGACCGTGATTTCTTCGTCGGCATCGTAGCGGGCGCCATACAATGTTTCGACTTTAGCCGCCAGCGCAGCGCGCAACGCCGCCACGCCGCTCATCGGGGCATATTGGTTATGACCTGCACGCATGGCTTGCGCCACCGCCTCGACCAGCTGCGGTTCACAGGCGAAATTGGGCGCGCCCTGCGACAGGTTCAGGGCCTGGTGTTCGGCGCTGAGCTGGCCGATCACGGTGAAAATGGTGGTGCCGACGTCCGGCAGCTTTGAGCGATGTGAGCAGGCGCTCTGCATGATGGGCTCCAGGCAAGGAAGGGAAGTATCGAACGATTAGGCATCAGGCCGGATAGGCGGACAAGGGAAAGTTTGTCATACTAGCCATGCATTCAAATCATACCTAATCGAGGCCCGCCATGCCGATGACGCTGCCGTCGCTCGACGTGTTGAAAACCTTCGTTGCGGTGGCGCAACGCCTCAACTTTACCCATGCCGCCCAGGCGCTGCACCTGACGCAGGGGGCGGTCAGCCGCCAGATCCTCGGGCTGGAGCAGCGGTTGGGTTATCCGCTGTTCATCCGCCGGGCGCGCGGCCTGACGCTGACGCCGCAGGGCGCCATGCTGTTGGTGCCGGTGCAGCAGGCGCTGGGCCAGTTGGACGAAGCGCTGGAGCGCGTCGGGGCGCAGCCGGGCACGCTGCGCATCAAGTGCCCGACCTGCGCCATGCGCTGGGTGCTGCCGCGCATCATCCGGCTGCAGAACGAACGGCCGGAAATGCACATCGAGCTGACCGCATCGGTGTCGCACGGGCTGGACTTCGGCGCGGAGCATTTCGACGCCGCGGTGGCGTTCGGCCGGCCGCCGGGCAAAAAGCTGACGGCGCATCATCTGTTCGACGAAATTCTCACCCCGGTCTGCACGCCGTCTTATCTGCCGGATTTGTCGCGCCCGCCGCTGCCCGCCGATCTGGCGGACAAAACCCTGCTGCACCCGACGCGCGATCGGCGCGACTGGCTGATGTGGCTGAAGGCGGCGGGGAGCGACGCGCTGCCCTCCGGCAAGGCGCAGCACTTCGATACGCTGGATCTGGCGATGAGCGCCGCCCTGCAGGGGTTCGGCATCGCCATCGGCGATCTGTGCCTGCTGGAAGAAGACATCCAGGCGCAGCGTATCGTCACGCCGTTCCCGCTCAGCGTGGTCAGCGGCGCGGCCTATTATTTGGTCTATCCTGAACGGGCGGTGCTGCCGCCGACATTAGCCGCGCTGGTGAGTTTCCTCGGCGACGAGGCGGCCAACAGCCGCGCCTGGCAGCGAAAAACCCTTTCCGTCGCCTGTAATGCTTTGTAAATATTAACGATACGAATTCCCTTTGCGATGAAACAGAGTGTGGCAAACTGTTTCTTCACTTTGATTAATCATCCTGCGGCCTTCTGCGGCGGGAACACGCCTGAGATAAAACAACATGAAATGGCTTTGTGTGGTGAGTATGTTGTCCGGTCTGGCCATCAGCCCGGCTTTTGCGCAGGAAACGCCGATAGCGCAGGGCATTCACGCCCAGCAGCGCGATGTCTTCGTCAGCAACCTGATGAAGCAGATGACGCTGGAAGAGAAAATCGGCCAGCTGCGGCTGATCAGCGTCGGCCCGGATAATCCGAAAGAGGCGATCCGCGACGGCATCAGCAAGGGGCAGATCGGCGCCATCTTCAACACCGTCACCCGGCCCGACATCCGGGCGATGCAGGATCAGGCGATGCAGCTCAGCCGCCTCAAGATCCCGCTGTTCTTCGCCTACGACGTGGTGCACGGCCAGCGTACGGTATTCCCGATCAGCCTCGGGCTGGCGGCCAGCTTCGATCTGGAGGCCATCGCCCTCAGCGGGCGGGTGGCGGCGCAGGAGGCCAGCGACGACGGCCTCAACATGACCTTCGCGCCGATGGTCGACATTACCCGCGATCCGCGCTGGGGCCGGGTATCCGAAGGCTTCGGCGAGGACACCTGGCTGGTGTCTAAAATCGCCAAGGTGATGGTCGACGCCTACCAGAACGGCGATCCGTCCAAACCCGGCTCGGTGATGGCCAGCGTCAAACACTTCGCGCTGTATGGCGCCACCGAGGGCGGCCGCGATTACAACACCGTCGACATGAGCCCGCTGCGCATGCATCAGGATTACCTGCCGCCGTATAAGGCGGCGGTGGACGCCGGCAGCGGCGGGGTAATGGTGTCGCTCAATTCGATCAACGGCATTCCGGCCACCGCCAACCCGTGGCTGTTGAAAGAGCTGTTGCGTGACCAGTGGGGCTTCAAGGGCATCACCATCAGCGATCACGGCGCGATCAAGGAGCTGATCAAACACGGCGTGGCCGAGGACGCCCGCGATGCGGTGCGGCTGGCGATCACCTCCGGCGTCGATATGAGCATGAGCGACGAGTACTACGACAAATACCTGCCGGGGTTGGTGAAAGACGGGCTGGTGTCGGAGAGTGAAATCGACCGCGCCTGCCGCGACGTGTTGAACACCAAATACGACATGGGTCTGTTCAAGGATCCTTATACGCACCTGGGGCCGGTCGGGTCCGATCCGCAGGACACCAACGCCGAAAGCCGTTTGCATCGCGCCGAAGCGCGGGTGGTGGCGCGCAAGACCCTGGTGTTGCTGAAAAACGATAAACACACGCTGCCGCTGAGCAAGCAGGCCACCATTGCGCTGGTCGGGCCGATGGCCGACAGCCAGCGCGACGTGATGGGCAGCTGGTCGGCCGCCGGGGTGGCCAAGCAGTCGGTCACCCTGCGCGAAGGGCTGGAGCGCGCGGTGGGCGACAAGGCGCAGATCCTCTACGCCAAGGGCGCCAACGTCACGCAGGACAAAAGCATTATCGACTATCTGAACGAGTATGAGCCGGCGGTGGCGTTCGACACCCGGCCGCCGCAGCAGATGATCGACGAAGCGGTGCAGGCGGCCAACAAGGCCGACGTGGTGGTGGCGGTGGTGGGCGAGTCGCAGGGGATGGCGCACGAAGCCTCAAGCCGCGCGGATATCACCATCCCGCAGAGCCAGCGCGACCTGATCGCCGCGCTGAAGGCCACCGGCAAGCCGCTGGTGCTGGTGCTGATGAACGGCCGGCCGCTGGCGCTCAGTTGGGAAAGCCAGCAGGCGGACGCGATGCTGGAGACCTGGTACAGCGGCACCGAGGGCGGCAACGCGGTGGCCGACGTGCTGTTCGGCGACTATAACCCGTCGGGCAAGCTGCCGATGACCTTCCCGCGTTCGGTTGGCCAGATCCCGTTGTACTACAATCACCTGAATACCGGCCGTCCGTTCGGCAAAGAAAATCCGGGCAAGTACACCTCGCGTTACTTTGACTCGCCGAACGGCCCGCTGTATCCGTTTGGCTACGGCCTGAGCTACACCACCTTCAGCCTGTCTGGCCTGACGCTTTCCAGCCCGAGCCTGGCGCGCAACGGCAAAATCACCGCCAGCGTTACGCTGAAAAACACCGGCAAATACGACGGCGCCGCCGTAGTGCAGCTGTATCTGCAGGACGTGACCGCCTCGGTCAGCCGGCCGGTGAAAGAGCTGCGCAATTTCAAAAAGGTGATGCTGAAGGCCGGCCAGTCGCAACGGGTGGAGCTGCCAGTCACCGAGGACGACCTCAAGTTCTATAACGCCAGCCTGAAGTGGGGCGCAGAACCGGGCAAGTTCAACGTATTCGTCGGTCTGGATTCCGACAACGTGCAGGCGCAAAGTTTTACGCTGAAGTAAATCTCTCCCCCTCTCCGGCCGGTGAGAGGGGGATCCATCGCGGGTTACCCGGCCTGTACCGCCGCCGTCGCGCTTCTTATTATCGTGCGCTGCCGGAGGCGGTTGATTGTTTCATTCGGCCTATCGCTATATCATTAACGTCACCACCAAGTACAACAAGATTGCTCGCGGAGACGATAGGCGATGGTAACCGACGAAGACGTTCTGAGGTTCTTCAGGTCGGAAATCTCCGCTCTGGCAACGTTATCTTTCAAGACCATCCCGCTGGAGCTGGATACAGCGCTTCAGGAGTATGCTGAAGACGAGGAACTGGCCTGGGCTATAGAGAAGTACGGCGAAGTCTTTGGCGTGGATGTCTCGGGCTTCAACTGGGACACGTTTTATCCCTGGAAGATTGAGTGGTTCTTCCGTAAGTGGTTTACTCGAACCCCGTTACGGCAATCAAAGATTCCGCTGACCGTACGCATGTTTGCTGAGTCAGCCAAGGCCGGGCGCTGGCTTTACTAACAATGGTGGCAGCAGGCCAAATCGTAACGGGCGTTGCAGAGTGTGGCGGCCTGCCTGCCACCGCCTTGCTTGTGGAAATTCCGCTGTGGCTGCTGGGTGAATACACCGATTACCAGGCGCGCCGCAAACAGCAATAAGACCGGTTGCCTGGCCTTTCCCATTAAATTACCGTGCCGTTCCCTTTCATGATGCTGCGCCCCTTCTGGATCAGCGTCATCATTTCTGACTCGCTGAACGCCCCCCCATAAGCACCGAACAGGCCAATATGGCCGGTGATGCCGGTGTAGGCGTTGTGCCCCTCAATGCCGTCGCTGAACACCCCCTGTTCGTCAATCACCAGGTCGTTCAGGTTACGCCAGCTATGCGCCGGCGCTGGCCGCTTACCCCGCGCTGGCGGTGCGGCAGTTTGAGCCGCCATTGGCGGTGATGGCCGATTACGGCCTGTGCCTGCTGGATGCGCGGGCGCAGCGGCTGGCCGACTTTATTTTGGCTGAGCAGGGACAGGAAATTCTGCGGCGGAATGGTTTTTTGCCGCCGTGAGGTCCGCGGCGCAGTCATAGCCTGCCGACTTATTAAGTTGGCAGGCTGGCAGCTGGCTACAGTTTTTTCAGCAGCTGCAGCAGCTGTTCTTCGCTTTTGTCCGCCAGCCCGTCGATCGCCAGCTTGATGATATCGGAGCGGGTAATGCGCACGATGCCGTTGCGCGCCGCCTGCACGATCACCTCATCGATGGCTTCTACGTGGCTGTCGGTCAGGCTGACCGAAATCGCCTTATAGGTGCGTTTGCGGCCGGCCGGTTTGGCTTCGGGCGCCGGGGCGGGGGGGATCAGGGTGTGCGAGGTGGCGCTGTTGATGAACTCGTCTTCCGACATGCGATGGGTCGGCGTGCGCTTTTTCACAGGATCACCTCTTTCACCAGGCTTTCGATTTCCGTCTGCGCTTTTTCGTTATGCGCCTCATGCACGGTGATCGCTTCCCCCCAGGCATCGCGATAAATCTTGCGGTCGCACAGGCGGTTGCTCACCAGCGTGAACTCCGGATACTCGCTCAGCACCTGCGCCGCTTCGTTGGCCTCGTTGATGAAGATATTGGTCGGGCACATGTTCAGCACGATATAGCCTTTCACCTTCTCGTTGTATTCCTGGGCGGTGGAGAACATTTCCGACAGGTAGCCGATGGTGTCGAGGTCCATCTGCGAAGGGCGCAGCGGGGAGAGGAACAGGTCGGCGGCCAGCAGGCCGGAGCGCAGTTCGGCGCTGTCGCGGCCGGCGGTGTCGACAATCACGTAGTCATAGTGACGATCCAGCTCCAGCAGGGTTTCCTTGATTTTGCCCGAGGCGGCGACCACCGGAATGTGCGGCAGGCCGTCGACGTTCTGGCGATCGTTATACCAGGTCATGATTGATTTTTGGTCGTCGGCGTCGACGATGATCGCCGTCTTTCCCTGCTTGAGGATCAGATATCCGGCGATATTCACCGCTTTTGTCGACTTCCCTACGCCACCTTTCTGCGAGCCAATCAGAACAATCATGCTGCCATCTCTCAAGTTATTAAGCGGGTAACTTATTAAGTTAATGCGCTTATCAGGTTGATAATTAAACAGGTTAACAACGACAACTCGTGAACAATATGCCCCAACTGCGGCGGCTTGCCAAGCGAGTATGCGCTTAACTGCGCAGCTTATTTTGCTGGCAACTTACTAAGCGGGTAAGTAGGAATTCTCTGGGAAATCGGCGGCCGGCGGGGTTTTGGTAAATTAATAGCTTAATAAGTTAACTGCTTATTAAGCTATTCGGGGTCACTTCTTCATCATCGCTTTCAGATCGGCGAACGGGTTGTGCGTGGCGACGCCGACGTCCTTTTGCGCATCTTCACCGGCCACCACGCTGGAGCCGTATTGGTCGGCTTCGGTGTATTTGGAGTGTTCGTGATCGTGGCAATACAGGCACAGCATCTCCCAATTGCTGCCGTCCTCCGGATTATTGCTGTGGTCGTGGTCGATATGGTGCACCGTCAGTTCGCGCAGGTTGGAATAGACAAACTCGCGCGAACAGCGTCCGCACACCCAGGGGAAAAGTTTCAGCGCTTTTTCGCGGTAGCCGGTTTCCAGCTTTGCGTAGTTTTTTGGGATATAGGCCATGAGAGGTTGTCCGCAGGGTAGTCACAGTATTGCAGCGGATAATACCACAGACCGGCGGATGACAACGTGCGGCGCATCTCTGTGCCGAACGGTTAATCAGTTATTCATCCCTGGAAAGTCTCCACTGCCCAGTCGATAAACGCCCGCAGCTTGCCGCTCAGGTGGCGGTTGGAGGGATATACCACGTACATTTGCTCCGGCGGCGGCTGCCAGTCGTGCAGCAGGCTGACCAGTTCGCCGCTGTCGAGATGCGGCTGCGCCATAAAGCGGAAGGTCTGAATAATGCCAAGCCCGGCCAGCCCGGCGGCCAGCAGCGCATTGCCTTCGTTGACGCTGACCGGATAGCGCTGCTGGATATCGATCTCTTTGCCGCGATCGACAAAGTGCAGCGGATGAATGCGGTCGTTGAGCGCATGGCGATAGTGCGCCAGCGGATAGCCCTGCTCCAGGGAGCAGGGATGGTGCGGCGTGCCGTGACGCGCCAGGTAGGCCGGGGTGGCGCAGGTGACCCAGTCCAGTTCGAACAGCCGCCGGGCGATCAGGCTGGAGTCGGCCAGCGGGCCGCTGCGGATCACGCAGTCGGCGCTGTCGCTAATCAGATCGATAATGCGATCGCTGACGCTCAGATCAATCTGTATCTGCGGATAGCGCGCAAAAAAACCGGGCAGCGCCGGCAGCAGCAGCTGGCGGGCGGTCGAGCCGCCGGCGTCGATGCGCAGCACCCCCTGCGGCGAACTTTGCGATTCGGTCAGGCAGCCTTCCATCTGTTCCAGCTCCGCCAGCCATTTCACCGTGCGCTGGTAATAGCACTCGCCTTCGGCGGTGACCGACACGCTGCGGGTGGTGCGCTGGAACAGCTTGGTCTGCAGGTGATCCTCCAGACTCTGGATCAGCTTGGTGACGGTGGCCTTCGGCATCCGCAGCGAGTCGGCGGCGCGGGTGAAGCCGCCGGTTTCCACCACGCGGTTGAACACCCGGATAGCGAGTAAATGATGGTCCATAGGCTCTCGATGCAAAACCCCGACGATCGCCGGGGGGTGTTTCTGCTGATAGATAATGATTATGACTGTTTAGCGCCAATCATGCCGGAGCGCAAGCTCAGGCCAAATACCAACGCGGCGGAGAGCGTCAGCGCGCCGCCGAACAGCATGGCGCTGCTGACGCCCTGCCAGTCGACCACTTCGCCGCCCAGCAGCGCGCCGGAGGCCAACGCAATCTGGATCACGCACACCAGCAAAGCCTGCCCGGCTTCCGGGGCCTGCGGCACCGCGGCGAACATCCAGTTGGTGGCGCAGACCGGCACCGCGCCGAAGGCCAGCCCCCAGACCACCACCATCAGCGTGGCGCCGGCGATGCCGCTGAGGAACGGCGAAACGATCAGTATGCCCGCCAGCATGGCGGCGATCAGGATAAAGGTGGCGCGCAGGCTGCGTTCGGCCAGTCGCTCGCCGAGGAAGGTGCCCAGCAGGCCGATGGCGCCGTAGGCCAGCAGCTGCAGCGAGATCGCCGACGGGCTGAGCACGAACACCTGCTGCAGCAGCGGGCGCAGGTAGGTATAAGCGGCGAAGTGGCCGATAAACAGCAGCACGATGGCGATGAGGCCAATGCGCGCCATCGGCAGGCGCAGCGGCAGCAGCAGATCGCGCGGCGTTACCGGCCGGCTTGGCGGTACCGATGTCAGCAGCCGCAGCTGCGCCAACAGCACGCCAACCGCCAGCACTGCGCTGCCGAAGAAGGCGGCGCGCCAGCCGAACAGATCGCCAATCAGCGCCCCGGCGGGGACGCCGCACACCGCGCCGACCGAAATGCCGCTCAGGATCAGCGCGGTGGCGCGGCCCTGGCTGGCCTCCGGCACCAGATGGCGGCCGTAGTTGGCGGCGAACGACCAGAAGCCGCCGACGCAGATGCCCAACAGCACGCGGCCCAGCAGCATCATCGGGAAGTTGACCGCCAGCGCCGACACCAGGTTGGAGACCATCAGCAACAGCGACAGCCCCAGCATCAGCAGGCGCCGATCCAACCGGCCCGAAGCTAGGCTAAGCACCGGTGCCGCCACCGCCGCGACGATGCCGGGCATGGTGACCATCAGCCCGGCGGTGCCGGTGCTGACGCCGAGAGCGGGGGCGATGTTGGTCAGCAGGCCGATAGGCAGAAACTCGGTGGTGACCATCACGAAACAGGCGACCGTTAGCGAGAACACCGCCAGCCAGGGTGAAGGTGCAGGTTTATCGTTATTATTCAGCATAGCGCCGCTCTTCTCAGGTGAATGCGTTAACCGCGCGCCAGGCGCGGAGTGACAGAGATCACAATTTACGCAGGCCGTTGCGGCGGATAAATCCGTTAGCGGTGGTTACACTGTTTCTGAGGGGGAATAATCGCGCACGGCAAGCGAATACGCGGCCAACGCCGCGTATTCGGCGGAAAGGAATTAATGTCATAAGCTTATCCGCCGGGCGCAATAGGCCCGGCGATCACAAGCCCGGCGCTTTCCACAGCGAAGTGGTCAGGCCGTGGTCCACCAGCGTCAGCTGATCGGCATAGACCTGGCGCCAGGTTTCTTTCTGGCGCAGGTACAGTTCATGATTGGCCATGTCGGGCTGATATTCCCGTTCCCAGCGCACCAGCCGCTCGCCGGTAGCGGCCAACGACTCGTACAGCCCGGCACCGACCCCGGCGGCAATCGCGCAGCCCAGCGCGGTGGCTTCCTTCACCACCGGCACCCGCACCGGCAGGCCGGTGACGTCGCTGAGGATCTGGCTCCACAGCTTGCCCTTGGCGCCGCCGCCGGCGAAGACCAGCGACTGCGCCCGCACGCCGGAGAAATGGGCGATCTGTTCCAGGTTGCAGGCGGAAACGATAGCGGCGTTCTCTTCCAGCGCGCGGAACAGGGTCTGTTTGTTGCAGCGCTCCGGATCGATCGACATGTTGATGAACGACGGCGCGGCGTGGTACCAGGTTTTGAAATGCATGGCGTCGGAGAATATCGGCATCACGCCGTAGGCGCCCGGCGGCACCCTGACCGCCATATCCTCCAGCAGGCTGTAGGCGTCGACGCCCAGCCGTTCCGCCAGCAGCTTTTCTTCGGCGCAGAAGGCGTCGCGGAACCAGCGCATGGTCAGACCCGTGAAGAAGCTGATAGACTCCGCCTGCGCCATGCCGGGGATCACATGGGGATTGATGCGAATGTTCATGTCCGGATCGGTAGCCGGTTCCGGCAGGTTGACTATCTGCTGCCAGAAGGTGCCGCCCAGCACCGCGGTTTGCCCGGCGCGCACCACGCCCAGCCCCAGGCTGCCGAGCTGCACGTCGCCGCCGCCCATCACCACCGGCGTGCCGCGCAGCAATCCGCTCTCCTGCGCCGCCTGCTCGGTGACGCGCCCCAGCAGGCTGCCGGTTTCCTTCACCGGCGAGAGAATATCGGCGCGCAGCCCGGCCATGTCGAGCAGCGCCGGCCGCCAGTCGCGGCTCACCAAATCCAGCATGCCGGTGGTGCCGGCGTTGGAAGGATCCACCGCCAGTTCGCCGCTCAGCATGTTCGCCAGCCAGTCGCTGATCATGGTCAGCGTCGCCGCCTGGCGATAAATATCCGGCCGATGATGCGCCAGCCACAGCAGGCGCGGCATGGCGCTCAGCGCCAGCGTTTGGCCGGAATATTGATACACCTCGCGTTCGAAATTGTTGTCGTGCAGCTCTTTGAGTTCGCTGACCTCGTGGCTGGCGCGCGCATCGACATTGGCGCAGGCCCAGATAGGCACCCCGTTGCGATCGTACAGCACGATGCCTTCGCGCATCGAACAGCAGGATACGGCGCGGATCGCCTGGGGCGACAAACCGGCGCGCTGCAGCGCCTGGCCGATGCACTGGCAGGCCAGCTGCCAGTTGCGGCTGAGATCAAACTCCATCGAGCCGGGCACGCCCGCCACCGCCAGGTGATGCCACTCGGCCTGGCCGTACGCTACCTGGTTGCCCGCCAGATCGAAGATTACCGCGCGAATACTGCCGGTTCCCGCGTCCAACGCCATCAAATAGTTATCCATAGCTCACACTCTCAGGGGTGGGATCTTAACTATAGATGTCACCTCATCCCGCAGGGGAACGGAGGGCCGGCGCCGGCTGGATTTGTGAGCGGGGCGGCAAAATTGCCGCCGCAAAGGGGAAAATGGCGCGAATAAACCTATGGTTTGAAAGAGCCATTTTATTGTGCGCAGTTCAAACAAGGAGCCGTCATGCACGTCACTCTGGTAGAGATTAACGTTAAACAGGACAAGATCGCCGAGTTTATCGCGGTCTTCCGCGCCAACCATCTGGGGGCGATCGACGAACCGGGCAACCTGCGCTTCGACGTGCTGCAGGATGAAAACATCCCGACGCGTTTTTATATCTACGAAGCCTACCGCGACGAGCAGGCGGTGGCGGCGCATAAGCGAACGCCGCATTACCTGCAGTGCGTGCAGCAACTGGAAGCGCTGATGACCGGCCCGCGCAAGAAAACCACCTTTATCGGCCTGATGCCGGAGTAAACGCGCCGGTGTTTATTCGCCCGGTTTGGTTGTAATCTGAAAAGCAACGTGGGTTTTCAGTGAGATAAGCGGGGCGAAAATGATATTGCGCGATCGGCTGTTGGCGCTGCTGGTGGTGGTTATTTGGGGCGTGAATTTCGTCATCATCAAATATGGCCTGCAGGACATGCCGCCGTTTCTGCTGGCCGGGCTGCGCTTTTTGCTGGTGGCGTTCCCGGCCATGTTGTTTATCCCCCGGCCGGCGCTGCCGTGGAAATGGCTGCTGTTGTATGGCATGACCATGAGCTTTGCGCAGTTCGCCTTCCTGTTTTTCGCGCTCAAGGTGGGAATGCCGGCCGGGCTGGCCTCGCTGGTGCTGCAGGCGCAGGTGTTCTTCACCTTGCTGCTGGGCGTGCTGCTGATGAAGGAAAGGCTGCGGGCCAACCACCTGGCCGGCATCGCGATCGCCACCCTCGGCATGCTGGTGCTGGCGGAGGCCAGCCTGCATAAGGCCGGCGTGGCCGCCGTGCCGCTGGCGGGCCTGCTGCTGACGCTGGCGGCGGCGTTCTCCTGGGCGCTGGGCAATTTGACCAATAAAAAGATCCTGTCCGGTTTCCCGCAGCAGGGCATTTTGCCGCTGGTGGTGTGGAGCGCGCCGATCCCGGTAGTGCCTTTTCTGGCCTGCAGCTGGCTGTTCGATGGCCGGCAGGTGGTGCTGGCCAGCCTGAGCCACCTGCAGCTGAACACGCTGCTGGTGATCGCCTATCTGGCGTTTGCCGCCACGCTGTTCGGCTATTCGGTATGGGGCAGCCTGCTGGGGCGCTATGAAACCTGGCGGGTGGCGCCGTTGGCCCTGCTGGTACCGCTGGTCGGTTTGTTCAGCGGCTGGCTGCTGCTGGACGAAGCGCTGTCGCCGCCGCAGCTGGGCGGCGCCCTGTTGGTGCTGGCCGGCATGGCGGTGAATACCTTCGGTTTGCCGCGCTGGCGGGCGGCCGCAGCCCGATAATCGGGCGCAGGGTGATTCCGTTCAATACTTTGTCGGCGCCGAGCCGCATTCTGGCACCTGTGAATATCTTCTCAAGGTGCCCGAATGAATATCTATCTTTCCATGGCTGCGTTTGCGCTGGCGGCTTCCATCACCCCCGGACCGGTAAACATCGTCGCATTGAGCGCCGGCGCGCAGTTCGGCTTTGGCGCCGCCCAGCGCCACGTCTTGGGCGCGACGCTGGGCTTCACCCTGCTGCTGGTGCTGTTGGGATTGGGGCTGCATCAGCTGTTGACGCACTGGTCGGCGCTGACCCGCATCATCCAATGGAGCGGGGCGGCTTTTCTGCTGTTTATGGCGTATCGGTTGGCGTTTGACGACGGCCGCCTGGGCGAAAGCCAGGCGCAGGCGCCTTCCTGCCGGTACGGCGCCCTGATGCAATGGCTGAACCCCAAAGCCTGGCTGGCGTCGGTGGCCAGCCTCGGTGCTTTCGTCGGCGATGGCGATATTCGGCTGCTGTGGCAGTTCGCCGCCCTCTATTTTGTGATTTGCTACGCTTCGGTAGCCTGCTGGGCCTATGCCGGCGCCATGTTGCGCGGCCTGTTGCAGCAGGCGCGCAACCTGCGGCGCTTCAACCGACTGATGGCGCTGCTGCTGGCGGCCAGCGCCTGTTATCTGCTGGCGGAGATTTTTTGATACTGGCCGGGCGTCGCGGCCAGCAGCTGTTTGAAGGTGCGTTGGAAGTGCGCCTGATCGGCAAAACCGCTTTCGCTGGCGGCGACGGCGATCGGATAGCCGCGTTTCAGCAGCCGGTGACCATATTGAATGCGGCGATTGACCAGATAGGCATGTGGCGTCATGCAGTAACGCTGCCTGAACGCGCGGATCAGGTAGGAGGGCGACAGGGCTGCGGCTTGGCAAATGTCCTCCAGCGTCAGCGGTTGTGCGCAGTGCGCGCCGATGAACGCCGCCGCCGCTTCCAGCCGCGGGTGGGCGACGGTATCGGCCGGGCAGGCGTCGCCCAGCGTGCGCTGCAGCGCGCTGAAATATTCCACCAGCGCGATCTGTTTCTCCAGCCGGCTCCGCTGCGGATCGATCAGCAACGCATAAAGCTGATTCAACCCGACGAACAGCGCCGCATCGCGGCTGAGCGGCTGAGTGAACGGAATAAATTCCTCTCCGCCGCCGGCCAGCTCTTGCTGCAGCGCCCCCAGCCAGGCCAGATCGAGATAAAACATGATGTACGACCAAGGCTGGTCGGCTATCGGGTTGCAGGCGTGCGCCTGCTGCGGGTTGATGATCACCAGATCGCCGGCGCTGACCTGCAGACGCTGTTCGCCGTTGATATAGGTGCTGGTGCCGCCGATAATGGCGCCTATCGAAAAGAACTCGTGGCTGTGCAGGGCGTAGCACACCTTGCGGCCATCGGCGATGGCGCGCGCTTCGACAAACGGCAGCTGCGGGTCACGCCAGAACTGCGGGGTATTTTCCGTCACGCGGTGTCCTTTTCAATGCGGCTGAGTCAGAGTGTTATAGCCTAAAACCGGCCATGGAGGAAAATGCGCATGATGATTTTTAACGTGTTCGGTCGCCTGATGGGGGTAAAACGCGTCGGTGAGGCGTGGCTGCTGTTCAACGTCACCCTGCCGGAGCGCAAATACGCGCGCTGTTACGACATCGTTTTGCCCTGGGCGTTGAACGAGGAGGAGATCGCAGGCTATCTGGCGGATATCTATCACGAAGCGGCGACGCCACAGCGGCCGGAGGTGTTCAGAATCGAGTAGCCCGGTCGGCCGACCGGGCCCTTAATCTTCTTCGTTGCGGGCCATCAGCTGGCGCTGATGTTCTTCGCTGGCGGCCTGGATCTCTTCCAGCACCGAGCCCACGTCGGCGCGTTTATTGCTCTCGACGAACTTGCCGCTGAGCGCGCTTTCCGGCGTCAGGTTGCCTTCCTGATACAGCGCCCAGATTTCCCTGGCATACTTGCTGGTGAGCAGCTCCGGCGCATATTGGCCGTAATACTGCGACATGTTGTTGATATCGCGCTCGAACATGCTTTTGGCGTGGTTGTTGGCGGCGGCGTCCACCACCTGCGGCAGGTCGATAATCACCGGGCCGTTTTTGTCCATCAACACGTTGAATTCCGACAGGTCGCCGTGCACCAGGCCGGCGCACAGCATGCGCACCGCGTAGTTCATCATCAGCGCGTGGTCGGCCCGCGCCTGCTCCGGCGTCAGGGTGACGTCGCTCAGGCGCGGCGCCACCAATCCCTCTTCGTCGGTGATCAGTTCCATCAGCAGCACGCCGTCCAGGCAAATGTCCGGCTGCGGCACCCGCACCCCGGCCTTGGCCAGCAGGTACAGCGCGTCCACTTCGGTGTTTTGCCAGGCTTCTTCCTGCTGCCGGCGACCGAACCTGGAGCCTTTGCTCATGGCGCGCGCGTCGCGGCTGTTGCGCACCTTGCGGCCTTCCTGGTAATGCACGGCCTGCTTGAAGTTGCGTTTGTCTGCTTCTTTATACACTTTGGCGCAGCGGATCTCTTCGCCGCAGCGCACGATAAATACGTCGGCTTCTTTGCCACTTTTTAAACGGCGGATGACGTCGTCGATTAAACCATCATCTACCAATGGCTGGAGTCGTTTTGGAATTTTCATGCAGCCTTGTACCCTATTTAGGCTCCGCTGTGAATGGTTTGCGCTGTTGTTAGCGTAATTTAGACCAGAAAGCTAAAAATTAGTTTTGCCGCCGTCACGTCTGTTCGCCGCGACGGCGAAAGGGTTACAGATTTTCCGCCAATACCCACAGGCTGACGCCGCCGCCGTTCACCGGGAAGCTGGCGGTGCCCCGTTCGTCGGTGGTGATTTCATCCTGACGGTTGCCGAGAAAATCGCGCCAGGCGGTGTGCGCCAGATCGGCGCCGAGCGTCACCGCTTTGGCGCTTTCCGCGCCGTTGGTCAGCACCACCACGCAGCCCGGCGCTTCCGCGGTGCCGCTGCGGCTGAAGGCCACGCAGTGCCGATCGTCGAAGTAGTCGGTTTGCGCGCCGTTGGCGAAGCGCTGGCGCGCCTGGATCAGCTTTTCCAGCGCCGGGATCGCCGGCATGTCAATCTGATACTCCGCGCCGTCGCGGCCTTTATCCTTATAGCTGGCGCCGTACAGGTCGGGGTAAAACACGCAGGGCACGCCCTGTTCGCGCAGCAGGATCAGCGCATAGGCCAGTGGCTTGAACCAGGGCTCCACCGGCGCTTCCAGCGACTGCAGCGGCTGGGTATCGTGGTTGGCCACCAGCGTCACCGCGTGCGCCGGGTCGGCGGCGGTCAGGGTGTCGGTGAATATCTGCGCCATGTCGAAGCCGTCGCCCTGTTTCGACGCCTGGTGGAATTTCAGGTGCAGCGCCACGTCGAACAGCATCACCTTGCCGTCCACCAGCTCGATATATTGCCGCAGTGCCGCCAGATCGTGCGACCAGTATTCGGCGACGATAAACAGATCGCGCTGTGCGCTGTCGCGCACGTGACTCGCCCATTCCTTGAAGAACCAGGCGGGGATATGTTTGGCGGCGTCCAAGCGGAAACCGTCGCACGGCAGGCTCTCCATCAGCCAGCGCGCCCAGTACTTCAGCTCTTCCGCCACCGCGCCGTTGCGAAACTCGACGTCTGCGCCCATCAGGTAGTCGAAGTTGCCTTTCTCATCGCCGACCTGGTCGTTCCAGCCGTCGTCGCCATAGTCGTTGGCGATTTTGAACACCCCTTTGTCGTCCGGCTGCTCAACGTAGTCGACGCCGCTGAAGCATTTATAGTCCCAGATGAATTTGGAATAGGCGCCCTGCCGGCCGGGGAAGGTGAAGCGGGTGTAGGCCAGCGCATCGAAACCCTGGTCGTCGATATCGTTGCGGTTGTTGGCGTCCACTTTATAAACGTGCACCCGCTCTTTTTCGTCCGCGCCCATCTTGTGGTTGAACACCACGTCGTAAATGATCCGCACGCCGTTATCGCGCAGCGCGGCGGCGGCCCGGGCCAGCGCCGCCTTATCGCCGTACTTGGTGGCGCGGCTGCCTTTTTGGTCAAACTCGCCCAGGTCGAACAGATCGTAGGTGTCGTAGCCGACGGAGTAACCGCCGGAAGCGCCCTTGTAAGCGGGCGGCAGCCACAGATCGGTGACGCCCAGCCCGGCCAAATGCGGCGCGCGTTCCGCGGCTTCTTGCCAAAGCTTGCCGCCATCGGGGTAGTACCAGTGGAAGAATTGCAGCAGCGTGGTTTTTTTCGTCATGAGCCAGCATCCCGGTTAGCCAGAAAGAGGTGAGTTTTCTCCGCGTCCGTTTAAAGCATGGGCTAATTTCGGCAAAAGGGAAAAGGCGTTGGGAGGTGGGAGAGACGCGGCGGAAATATGTAACCGTTGTTGTACCGATAGCGGTAAGGTTGTTGGCGTTAACTTTACTTGTTTTTTGTTTTAATTCATTTACTTGGTTTTTATATGTTGGCTTTTTTAGCGTAATGATTGGTTTTCCGTCGAGATTTAAATCCATTAATTATTTAACTACTGGTTTTTAATTTCATTTATTTAAATTTAATTGATATTTAATGCTGAACATTGAAATGTTTTGACATATTCGCTGGCGCGACTGGATATTCATCCGTCGTTGATTATGCGTTATCGTTATGACGAAAATTAGATAACACTATCAACCAATGGCGGCGTGCGGCCGAGGGCGCGCGCCGCCGGAATTACGGGGAATAGCGCAGTGAATATCAGGGATTTCAGAGCATTATCGCGCAATCTGGTCAGAGAGTTCGGCATGCTGAACAAGCAAAGCAACGGCACGCGTTTTTCACCGTTGCAGATCCATCTGATGATCGAAGCCAGTGAGCGGCCGCTGGGGGTCACCGAGCTGGCGGCCCGCCTGTGCATCGACAAGGCCAGCGCCAGCAGGGCGCTGCGCAGCCTGGTGGCGGCCGGCATGATCGACACGCTGGATCACCCCGACGACAAGCGGCATAGCCTGCACCGATTGAGTAAAACCGGGCGCAGGATGCTGGCGGCCATCGACGCCGACGCCGACGCGTTTATGCAGGCGGCGCTGGCGCAGCTGGACGACGACGAGCTGGCGAGCACCACCGCGGCGCTGCGCAAAATGACCGCGGCGTTGCGCAGCGCCCGCCAGCAGCGCGACGCCAGGCTGAAAGTGCGGCCGATCGCGCCCGCTGACGACGCGGCGATGGCCGAGATTATTCGCGACGTATTTCGCGAGTACGGCATGGATAAAATGGAAGGGGTCAGCCTGCATGACCCGGATCTTGAACGCTTGACCGGCCTGTACCGCGAAAACGGCGGCAGGTATTGGGTGCTGGAGCGGGATGGGCAGGTGGCGGGCGGCGTCGGCATCGCGCCGCTGGCCGGCGGCGATCCGGGCTATTGCGAGCTGCAAAAGCTGTTTTTCAAACCCGGCGTGCGCGGGCTGGGCATGGCGCGCTATATGGTGGTGCAGGCGCTGAAGGCGGCGCGGGCGGCCGGCTATCGTTACTGTTATCTGGAAACCACCGAACAGTTGAAAGAGGCGTTGGGTCTGTATCAGGCGCTCGGCTTTTCGTTGCTGACGGAGAGGCGCGGCAATACCGGGCACCATGGCTGCAACGTCTGCATGCTGAAGGATCTGCAAAATAGCGGGACGTAAGCGATTTCAATGACGGTGGCGCAGCGGGCTGATCCGCCGGCTGCTCAGGCGTTTGGGCGGGGCATAAAACAAAAGGCGGCTAACGCCGCCTCTTTGCACTGTCGCCGGTTCAGGCATTAATTGTAGATGATCGCCGTACCGTGCATTTTGTTGTCGCCGGTGGTCGCGATGATCTGGAAGGATTTGGCGCCGGCTTCGTCCGCCTTGGCCGCCAGTTTGTTTTCCAGGCTGCTGAGGTCTGAAGCCCCGCTAACGGTCACGACGCCGGCTTTTTGCAGGTCGGCAGGCTGAGCGTTAACCAGTTCAGCGGCGAAACTACCGAAAGAAACTGAGGCCAGTGCGATAGCGGCGATGGTAATTTTCAGGTTTTTCATGGTCTTATTTCCTATCTCTGTTCTGTATGATGTTTGTTCTGTTTGGTCGTTAAATTAATTAACGATCGATAATTTAATGTTAGACGCCGGTTCGACGCTTTGCAAGTATTTTTTTAATGCTCGTTAATTAATTTGTGCTATTTCGTCGTTCATCTCATGGGCTTTGCCCGGGTACCGTGGCGATGAATGACGCTTAACGCATTGTTATTTATAAATTACTGCGGTGCCATGCAGCTGGTTGTTGCCGCCTGCGCCGATGATGCGGAAGGATTTGGCTCCGGCTTGATCGGCTTTGGCCGCTAGGCCGGCTTCCAGCGAGGTGATATCAGAGGCGCCGCTGACGCTGATCACGCCCACTTTTTGCTGATCCTGCGGTTGGCTGTTGACCAGATCGGCGGCGAAGCTGCCGAAGGATGCGCCGGCAAGGGCGATGGCTGCCAGAGTTATTTTTAAGTTTTTCATGATGTTAATTCCTATCCGATAAGGGTGATATGGCGTTTTGTCTGTCTGTCGTCAATATTTATTAACGATCGATAACTAAATGCTAATCGCTTCTCGACGGCGGCGCAATATTTTTTTATAATGATCGTTAATTTAATTTGTCAGCCCTGCTGCGGGCGGGATAAGAGAGGGTCTATGAGCATCGATGAAGAGGTCTGCGCCAAGAAAAGCCGCGGCAGACCGAAACAGTTTGATCGTGACCGTGCGTTGGAAAGCGCACTCGAACTGTTCTGGCGGCACGGTTATGAGTCCACCTCGTTGGCGGACCTGGTCGAAGTGACCGGCGCCAAGGCGCCCACTCTGTACGCCGAGTTCGGCAACAAGGAAGGGCTGTTCCGCGCGGCGGTCGAGCGCTACCTGCAAAAATACGCCACCTGCACCAACCAGCTGTTGGAACAGGAGTTGCCGGTGGCGGAGATCGTCGAAGCCTACGTGCGCTCTTCCGCCGAGGTATTTACCGATCCGGACACCCCGTCCGGCTGCTTTATGGTGTGCGCCTCCGCTGCGCTGTCATCTTCCTCGGATGACGTCGCCCAAATGCTGCGCCGCAAACATCATGCGCAGGAAGCCAGCCTGAAGGACTGTTTTGACCGCAAGGTGCAGCAGGGGGAACTGTTGGCGAAAACCGATACCGCACTGCTGGCCAAATACATTATCTGCACCATAGAGGGTATGTCGGTGCAGGCGCGCGAAGGGGCGGGGCGAGAGGATTTGCTGCGGCTGCTGGATGCGCTGATGCTGGTGTGGCCGCGTCTCAGCCAGATTGGCAATAAGGTATAAGTATCGGATGGGCCCGGCTTGCGCCGGGCCGTGGGGCGGGGGTTACTGGTTAACCGGGATCACCGCGCCCTGGTATTTCTGGCGGATAAAGTCCTGGATCGGTTTGGAGTGCAGCGCCTTCACCAACGCCACGATCTCCGGCTTGTTCACGTCCGCCCGCTGCACGGTGATGATGTTGGCGTTGTCCGGCAGATCCTTCAGGCTTTTGTATTTTTTCGAGTAGATGCCGATCGGTTCGATATTAGCGTTTTTCCAGCTTCATGTGCAGCAGCGGGAAAGGGTTGCCCTGGCCGTCCAGCGCCGAGCGGCCGGTGACCTCGAAACCGTAATGGCGATAAAAACCGCTGGCCTGCGGATTCTGCTCGTTAACGTCCAGCTGCAGTTCGTCGTGCAGCGTCTCCGCGTGCGCCAATAGCGCCCGGCCCACGCCCTTGCCGCGCTGTTCGGCGTCGATAAACAGCATCTCCACCTTGTTGCCGTCCAGTCCGATAAAGCCGCACGGATGCCCCGGCCGATCTTCGGCTACCCAGACGCTGACCGCCGGCAGGTAGTCGTTAAGCACCAGCGGGTACAGCTGGGCGATATTGTCTTCGGTGAGAAAGTGGTGGGTGGCGCGCACCGACCGCTGCCAGATCTCTGCCAGTTGCGCGTTGTCTTGCGCCGCGCGTGCTCTGATGGTAATCATTGCAATGTCCGTTATTTAATGAATGCATAGCCAATAAATTTAAGCCCGTCCCCGGCGTCTGGCAACGGCGAATTCGCCGCGCCGCCTGTCGCGGGTTCCCGTTCGGCGCCGGCCGGGCGATCGGGACCGCGGGCCGCGTGTTACACTGGCCCCGGGCGGTAAACGAGGTCAGGCAGATGGAAGCGGTGCGCGCGGCGATTGAAAAACAGGTAATAGGCTTGACCGGGCTGGCGCTCGGCGGAGTGGACTTCGAAAATCCGCCGGGCGATCCCGGCCTGTTTGGCCCGCAGTCGGTCATCTGGCAAGTGCACAATGATTTCACCTCGATGCTGTGCGGCGGCGTCAGCGCTTTGCTGCTGCAGATGCTGCACCCGCTGGCGCTGGCCGGGGTGTGGGATCACTCCAATTTTCGCGCAGACATGCTTGGCCGCCTGCGCCGCACCAGTCAGTTCGTCTCCGTCACCACCTTCGGGCCCACCGCCGAAGCCGAAAGGCTGATCGCCAAAGTCAAGGCCATACACCTGCGGGTCAATGGCGTCGGCAGCGACGGCACCCCCTATGCCGCCAGCGATCCCGACCTGCTCACCTGGGTGCACGTGGCGGAAAGCAGCCGCTTTTTGGCGAGCCATCTGCGTTACCGCAACCCGCAACTCTCCCGCGATTCGCAGGACCGGTATTACCGGGAGGCGGCGCGCATCGCCGCCGCGCTGGGCGCGCGCGATATCCCAACCTCCTGCGCGCAGGTGGAGGATTATCTGCAGCGGATGCGGCCGCAGCTGGCGTGCGATGCGCGTACGCGGGAAGTGGCGCGCATTCTGCTGGCCGCCCCGGCGCCCAGTGCGCTGGCGCGGCCTTTCGCCGCGCTGGTGATGCAGGCGGGGATCGATCTGCTGCCGCCCTGGGCGCAGCGGCAGTTTGATTTTCATTCCGGCGCGCTGCGGCGGCGGCTGGTGCGCACCGGCGTCGCCGGGGTCGGCAAAGTGCTGCGCGGGTCGATGCGCAACGGCTCTTATCAGCGCGCCCAGCGGCGAATTAGCCGCGCCTCCTGAGCCGACGCGCACTATAGTTATTAGCAATAACCCAATGTTTCTCTCCGCTTACGGTCGCTTTTGAGACTTTTACGGGTGATTCGGCCAGTAATGCGCTTTACACTTGGGAAAAGCCAAATTCCATTTTAGCGCGCAGCACACTTTTGCCTGCGCCCTGACCCTATTGAGGTGATATGAACGAGTCATACGTACTTGCTGAAGTCAGTAATGAGAACCAGACGCTGGTCGCGGTGGTTCAGCAAGATCATCGGGCAGCTTATTTCTATATCTACCCAACCGAAGAAACCGGCGAACGTTTTCAGGTGCGCGCCTGTTGGCTGCGCAACCTGGCCGCCGCGCCGCTGCAGGAAGATCGCGCCGCGCTGGAACAGGGCCAGCCGCCGATGCTGGCGGCCGAGTTTTGCCGCAACCTGGAGGGGGAAGCGCCGCTCAATCCCGAAGGATTGATGGTGGTGTGGACCGAAAGCGACGACGGCGCCGCGCTGTGGTACTACGGCCAACTGTTGGCGGTGATCCCCGGCTGGAGCCTGTATATCGATCATTCGGTGTGCTATTCCGCCAGCTGCATCAAGGAAAGCCCGCTGGCTTATCCGCTCGGTTCGGCGTCCACCAATACCCAGTACGCGCTGGCGGAAAACACCCGTCAATTCTGGCGCAGCTGGCAGCGGGAAGAAGGCAACCCCTGGCCGAAAATGCAGAGCGACTATCAGGCGCGTTACGAACCGCATTTTGGTCCGTCGGTAAAATACTACGCCATCGATCAGGGCAAATGGCCGCCGATGGCCATCACCCAGCATGAGCGCGACGGCATCTATTATTTCCTCACCATGGGCGTCAGCATTCGGCCGATGCCCTGGGTGGAAATCCTGTTCAACGACGACGCCTCGCGCTATCGCCGCATGGAAATGGGCATCGCCATCGACAGCCAGTATATGACCGAAGACAACGCGGTGCAGATGGCCAGCGCGCTGGCCGGCTTCGCGCATGCGCCCTGGGCCAGGCTGACCTGGTTCGGCGAGGGGCATACGCTGGAGTCCGAAGTGGCGCCGCTGGGCTACGCAGGCTATGTGTTATCGTCGTCGTTTTACCCGTACCACGAGCATCTGACGCTGCCGAAGCAGTATGGCGACCCGGTGAATATCTTTTGGGCCAGCCCGGTGTTCGAAGCCGAACGCCAGCTGGCGCAGGCCACGCCGAACGGCGGGCACGATCTGATCGGCAAGCTGCGCGAACAGGGCGTCGATCATATCTTCCGCCCGCGGCAGCCGGTATGCTGAAGCGGTCTTTTTAAGCGAGGAAACGTCATGAAGTCAGCGCTGTTGGTCATCGATGTGCAAGAGGGATTGTTCACGCCACCGCCGGCGGACGCCGGGGCGGTGGTGGAGCGTATCAATCGGCTGAGCGCCGGCGCCCGCAAGGCCGGCGCGCCGGTGATTTTCATTCAGCACCAAACCGCGCACCAAGAGCTGCCTCACGGCAGCGACGCCTGGCGGCTGCACGCCGGCCTGCAGGTGGAGGAGGGCGATCATCGGGTGGAGAAAACCACGCCGGATTCGTTCCTGCGCACCCGCCTCGGGCCGCTGCTGATCGCCAACGGCGTCTCTCGGCTGGTGATCTGCGGCTACTCCACCGAGTTTTGCGTCGATACCACCACCCGCCGCGCCGCCGGTCTCGGCTACCCGGTCACGCTGGCGGCGGACGCCCACACCAGCCACGACAAGCCGCACGCCAGCGGCCGGCAGATCCGCGAGCACCATAACGCCACGCTGTCGAACATCGAGAGCTTCGGCGTGGCGATCAATGCGCTGCCGACGGCGGACGTCCGCTTCTGACGCCGACGGGCCCGGCTTGCCGGGCCCGTCGCTTTACGCCAGTCCCGCTCTTCGCGCCGCCACCTTGGCCAGCGCCGCCCAGTCCAAATCCGCATCGCCCTGCGCCATCGCGTCGAGGAAGTTATCCTTCAGCACGCCGGCGAACGGCATCGGCGTATGGCTATTGGCGCCGGCTTCCAGCGCCAGCCCGACATCCTTCAACCCCAGCGCCAGTTTAAAACCGGCCGGCGAATATCGCTCTGCGGCGATCAGCGCGCCGTAGCCCTGGTAGGCCGGCGAGGCGAAGGCGGTGCTGGTCAGCATCTGCAGGTAGTCGGCGCTGGAAACCCCGTAGTTGCGCACCAGCGCGCTGCCCTCCGCCATGGCCTCGATGGCGCTGGCCAGCGTGAAATTGGTGGCGATCTTGACGATGTTGGCCTGTTCGGGGCGCTCGCCGAAATGCCAGGTTTGCTGGCCGAGCGCGTCGAACAGCGGCTGCACCTGCGCCAGCAGCCGCGCATCGCCGGCCGCCAGGATGTTCAGCTTGCCGGCGGCGGCCACGTCGACCCGGCCGAGCACCGGCGCGGCGACGTAGCCGACGCCGCGCTCCTGGTGTTGGGCCGCCAGCCGCCTGGCCAGCTCGACGGAGACCGTCGCCATATTGATGTGGGTGGTCCCCGGCCTGAGCCGCTGCAGCAGCCCGCTGTCCACCACCACCTGCTGGGTGGCGGCGTCGTTGGCCAGCATGGTGATCAGCACCTCCACCTCGGCCAGCTCTTCGGGCCGCTGCGCCTGCAGTGCGCCGGCGGCGACCAGCGGTTGCGCCGCCTGCGGCGAACGGTTCCACACCTTCAGCGCAAAGCCCGCCCGCAACAGGTTGGCCGCCATGGCGCTGCCCATCCCTCCCAATCCGGCAAATCCGATCTTCATCACGCGTTCCTTTTTCAGGTTGAGTCCCTTCACCCTAGCGCGCCGGGCCAGGAACGCCAGCGCCGGAATGTAACGCTTTCTTAACCGACTCGGGCGCCGCCGTTGACATCATTATCGATTGGGGTATACCTTAGTCGCATGAATACGCCCCTGCTTTCCCTCCATAGCCAGTCATGGTGGCGCCTCTACTGAGGCGGCACGGGTATTCACATCTATTTTCAATGCCGCCGGTTCGGGCGGCATTTTTTATTGCGTTGATCCGGCGGTGTATTTACCTTCAGGAGCAAGGCAATGAGTTACACCATTCTTACCGGCGATCGCGCCACCGGCCCTCTGCATTTAGGTCACTACGTCGGCTCGCTGCGCCAGCGGGTTGAGCTGCAGCATCAGCATCGGCAAACGGTGATGGTGGCGGATCTGCAGGGGTTGACCGACAACGGCAGCAACCCGCAAAAAATCAGCGCCAACGTGCTGAACGTGGTGGCGGATTATCTGGCGGTGGGCATCGACCCGCTGAAAACCACGATCTGCCTGCAGTCGGCGCTGCCGGCGCTGACCGAACTGACCCTGTACTACCTCAATCTGGTCAGCGTGGCGCGGCTGGAGCGCAATCCGACGGTAAAAAGCGAAATCGTCGAAAAAGACTTCGCCCGCAGCCTGCCGGCCGGTTTTCTGATCTATCCGGTCAGCCAGGCGGCGGACATCACCGCGTTTGGCTCCACCCACGTGCCGGTCGGCGCAGATCAACTGCCGATGCTCGAACAAACCAATGAAATCGTGCGGCGTTTCAACCACGTCACCGGCCAGGCGGTGCTGACGGAGTGCCGTCCGCTGCTGAGCAAGGTCGACCGCCTGCCGGGGCTGGACGGCCGGGGCAAGATGTCGAAATCGCGCGGCAACGCCATTGCGCTGGGCGCCGGCGCCGACGAGGTGCACCGGGCGGTGATGAGCATGTACACCGATCCCGGCCATGTGCGCGTCAGCGATCCCGGCAAGGTGGAGGGCAATATGGTGTTCACCTACCTGGACGCTTTCTGCGAGGACGCGGCGCTGGTGGCGGAGCTGAAGGCGCACTATCGCCGCGGCGGGTTGGGCGACGTGAAGATCAAACGCCTGCTGGAAGACTGCCTGCAAAGCCTGCTCGAACCGATCCGCACCCGCCGGGCGGATTTCATCGCCGACAAGGGCGAGCTGCTGCGGGTGCTGCAGGAGGGCACCCGGCGCGCGCATCAGGTCAGCCAGCGGACGCTGGCGCAGGTTAAAGCGGCGCTGGGGCTGGATTTCTTTGCGCTGGATTGAACGCCGCTCCCGCCAAGCGGGGAGCGGGCCTTGGGGGAGCGTCAGGCTGCGCCGTCGACGATCGGGTGTTTGACCACGAAGACATACGACAGCGCGCCGATGACGGTGAAGCATGCGCACAGGGTCAGCGCCAGGCTGAAGGAGTGGGTGGTATCCAGGATCCAACCGGTGATCACCGGCGCGAACGAGGCGAAGATAAAGCTGGCGAAGTTCTGGATGCTGCCCACCGACGCGGTCATGCGCGAGGTCACCGCGACGTGGATCAGCCCCCAGCAGGAGGTGCCGGCAAAGTGGATGCAGAACAGCGCCATGCCGATCAACAGCACCGCGCTGTAGGTGGTGGTCGCCTGTGGGACCACGGCGGTAAAGGAGGCCGAGAGCAGCATGCCGGCCACGATGCAGATCTTGCGGCTTTTCAGCGGCGCCATGCCGCGGCGCACCAGAAAGTCGGTCACGAAGCCGTTCGACAGCATGCCGGCGGCGCCGAACAGGAACGGAATGGCGCTCATCAGGCCGGTGCTTTTCAGGTCCAGGTGGTAGGTGGTCTGCAGGTAGCCGGGCAGCCAGGCCAGATACAGCCAGGCGGTGTAATTGATGCCGCTGAAGCCGATCATCATGCCCCACATGGTGCGGTTTTTGAACAGCGCGCGCCACTCGCGGAAGTTCATCGGCTCCGGCCGCGCGCTGACGCTGCCGGCGTTCAAATAGGCCTGTTCCTGGGCGCTCAGGCTAACGTCCCGGCGGTTGCGGTACAGCATGTACCAGCCGATCGACAGCGCTATCCCCAGCACGCCGATGGTGATGAACATGCCGCGCCAGCCGAAGACCAGCATCATGGCGGTGAGGATTGGCGGGCTGATCGCCAGCCCGATGGTGGAGGCGGCATTGAAAATCCCCATCGGCATGCCGCGATCTTTGATGTTGAACCAGTCGTTGATCACCTTCACGCCGCAGGGGTTCATCGGCGCTTCGCCGATCCCCAGGCCGATGCGCACCCAGATGAACTGGGTGAAGTTGTGGATCATGCCGGACAGCGTCTGGAATACCGACCAGACGAACATGCCCAAGCCCAGCATGATGCGCGGTCCCTTGCGATCCAGCAGCGGCCCGCAGGGCAGTTGGGCGATGCCGTAGGCCAATGAGAACGCCGACAGCAGCAGGCCGATCTCGGTGCCGCTCAGGCCCATTTCCTCACGAATGGTGGAGTTCGCCACTGAGAGCGAGCTGCGGTCCAGAAAGTTAATTATTGCCGCCATAAATAACAGCAGCATGGCCGTGGTTTGAATTTTCTTTATTTTCGCCGAGCGGACCAGCATGCCGGCCGGCGGCATCGGGATCGGGCCGGCCGAATAAGGATCGGCCGCTTCTTTTCCGCGGTTAATGGCGCGACTTCTTTCCATCTTGTCCTCCAGAATTTCGCATTAATAATATTTATTATTCCGGGTATTCCCCTGGACGGTGTGTTGACGAGGGCAGTAGCAGGTGTTCGGCAGTAAGCCTAGATGGCGAAATATATTGGCTGGCGGTTTTGTCGCGGTTCCGTGCGGCGGCCGGTATTTTGCTGCTCTTTATCGGTTTTAAATGACGCAGGGGTGTTTTTTATCGATAAAAAACACCCCTGCGGCTCAGGCGCCGGCCTGATTTATCGAGCGGATCATCGACTGTTTGGCGGTGTCCAGATGGCGGTGCAGACCGCTGATGGCTTCCTGATCGTTGCGGCAGATCAGCGCGCTGAGGATGGTCATGTGTTCGTCGATCGCCACGATATTCCTTTGCTTCAGGTCGGTTTCGTCCCACTGGTAGTGGAAATGGAAAATCACCGAAATGATCTCCAGCGACTGGTTGAAAAACGGATTGTTGGCGGCGGACAGGATCAGCCGGTGGAAGTCGCGGTCCAGCTGCGAGAAACGGCGATAGTTGTCGCTGATGTTTTCCCGCAGCTGGCGGTGACGGCTCAGCAGCTCTTTGGCCTGCAGCCAGCGCTCGTCGTGCCCCGGCAGATTGATAAAGTGGGAAAGGGCGTGCGTTTCCAACATCTGGCGCAGCTCGAACAGCTGCTCGGCGTAGCGCCGGTCAAACTTCTTCATGCTCCACTGCCCGCGCCTGACGCTGTCGATCAGGTTGTAGCGGCTGAAGTGCAGCAGGAACTCCCGCACCACCACCGGGCTGACGTTGACCGCGCGCGCCAGCTGCAGCTCGCTGAAGGCGTCCCCGGCGCGCAGCTGCTTTTGATTGATCATCTGATAAAAGGCTTTTTCGAACTTTTTTCCCTGCTCGTCCAGCGACAGGCTTTGGCAGTCGAAACCGTCCTCCGCCTGCGGCCGGCGTACCACGACATAGTCGTCGCCGACCTTTTCCAGTACGCCGCGCTGGAAGAAATGCGCCAGCGCATGGCGCACGGTGGTGCGGCTGATGTTGTACATCTCGGCCAACGCCGCCTGGGAAGGCAGCGGTGAACCAAGGTGGCCGTTGCTGATGCCGTCGATCATCTGGTTAACCACATTGTGGCGCAGGTTCTGGGTTCTGCTCATGCTGAGTCTCGGGTGTTTTTTATCTATTTAAAACCAATTTAAAGCGGTTTATTTTGTCGTCCCTCACAGATTTTTGTTGCGGCGCGAAGCCCGGCGGTTTTTTTATTTAATAACGTTCTTACCGAGCAAAAGGGGACGTTATGAAAACAATGAAGGTATTAGTGTGCGAGCAACCGACGGAATTGCGCTATCGCCAACGCCCGCTACCCGTTGCCGCTGTGGGCGAAGCGGTAATAAAGATGATTGCCGTGGGAATTTGCGGAACCGATATTCACGCCTGGTCCGGTCAGCAGCCTTTCTTTAGTTACCCGCGCGTTTTGGGCCATGAAATATGCGCCGAGATTGTCAGCCTCGGCGATCAAACGGCCGGCTGGCGAGTGGGCCAGCGCGTCGCGGTGATCCCTTATCTTTCCTGCCGCCGCTGTGGCGCCTGCCTGAGTGGCAAGACCAACTGCTGCGAGAACATTTCGGTGATCGGCGTGCATCAGGACGGCGCTTTCTGCGAGTATCTCAGCGTGCCGGCCGGCAACCTGCTGGCGGTGGACGACGTGGCGCCGGAGGCGGCGGCGCTGATTGAACCGTTCGCCATCAGCGCCCATGCGGTGCGCCGCGCGGCGCTGTCGCCGGATGAGCACCTGTTGGTGGTCGGCGCCGGGCCTATCGGCCTGGGCGTGGCGGCGATAGCCCAGGCCGACGGCGCGCGGGTGGTGGTGGCCGACACCCGCCCCGAACGGCGGCGGCATGTCGAACAGGTGCTGGGGCTGCCGACGCTCGATCCGGCGGCCGACGGGTTCGATGCGGCGCTGCGCGGGCAGTTTGACGGCATGCTGGCGGCTAAAGTGATCGACGCCACCGGCAATCCGCAGGCGATGAACAACGCCGTCAATGTGATCCGCCACGGCGGCGGCATCGTCTTTGTCGGGCTGTTCAAAGGCGACCTGCGGTTCTCCGACCCGGAGTTTCACAAAAAGGAGGCCACCCTGATGGGCAGCCGCAACGCGACGGAAGAAGACTTCGTCAAGGTCGGTCGCCTGATGGCCGCGGGGCGGCTCACCGCCGGGATGATGCTGTCGCATCACTTTGAGTTCGCCACCCTGGCGCAGCATTACGAAGCGCAGGTGATCAATAACACGGCGTTGATTAAAGGCGTTATTCGCTTTTAATCCCCGGTTGTCCTCCGGCTGGGGGAGCGCGACACGCGTCATTTCCCAGCCATAAAACCATCATCCAGATGTCATAAACTTATTCGTTAATAGGTGCCCATAATGATTAGCCACTGAAATCAGAGAAATCATATGGCTCAGGCACTGTTAAAACTTGCACAAACCGACTTTCCAGGGCAGCAACCGCTATCGACACGCAAGGTCTTGTCGGTAAAAGGCTTGGGCAAAGCCTATAAAGCGCAGCAGCGGGTGCTGGACGACATCAACTTCGATCTGCACGCCGGCGAGTTCGTGGCGGTGATCGGGCGCTCCGGCGCCGGCAAATCCACCCTGTTGCACACCCTGAACGGCACCATCCCTTCCAGCTGCGGCGAGATGCTGCACTTTGAAGACGACGGCGTGGCGCAGGACATCGCCCAGCTTTCCGCCCGCCAGATGCGCCAGTGGCGCGCCCGCTGCGGCATGATCTTCCAGGATTTCTGCCTGGTGCCGCGGCTGGACGTGATGACCAACGTGCTGCTGGGCCGCCTCAGCCATACCTCCACCCTGAAGTCCTTCTTCAAACTGTTCGACGACGCCGACCGCGCGCGCGCCATCGAGCTGCTGCAGTGGCTCAATATGCTGCCGCATGCGCTGCAGCGCGCCGAGAACCTGTCCGGCGGGCAGATGCAGCGGGTGGCCATCTGCCGCGCGCTGATGCAGAACCCCAAAATTCTGCTGGCCGATGAGCCGGTCGCCTCGCTCGATCCCAAAAATACCCGCCGCATCATGGATGCGCTGCAGAAAGTCAGCGAGAACGACATCGCGGTGATGGTGAACCTGCACTCGGTCGAACTGGTGCGGGAATACTGCACCCGGGTGATCGGCATCGCCCAGGGCAAAATCGTGTTCGACGGGCATCCGTCGCTGCTGAACGAAAGGATCCTGCACCAGCTGTACGGCGAGGAAGCCAATCAGATCCATTGATTCACTTTTACCTTCACTTTTACCTTTTACACACAAGGCATCGTAATGAAAAAAGTACTGAGTCTGACCCCCCTGATGGCCGGCGCGATGATGGTATTTAATGCTGCCGCGGCGGATGCGCCGAAAGAGCTGAACCTGGGCATTCTCGGCGGGCAAAACGCCACCCAGCAGATCGGCGATAACCAGTGCGTGAAGCAGTTTCTGGACAAGGAGCTGAGCGTCGACACCAAGCTGCGCAACTCTTCCGACTACTCCGGCGTGATCCAGGGCCTGCTGGGCGGCAAGATCGATCTGGTGTTGAGTATGTCGCCATCTTCCTTTGCTTCGGTGTACATCAAGGATCCGAAAGCGGTGGATATCGTCGGCATCGCGGTCGACGACGTCGACCAGTCGCGCGGCTATCACTCGGTGGTGGTGGTCAAAGCCGGCAGCCCGTACCAGAAGCTGGAAGATCTGAAGGGCAAGGCCATCGGCTTCGCCGATCCGGACTCTACCTCCGGCTTCCTGATCCCGAACCAGGCGTTCAAGAAGCTGTTCGGCGGCACGGTCGACAACAAATACGACAACGCCTTCTCCAGCGTGACCTTCTCCGGCGGCCACGAGCAGGACATCCTCGGCGTGCTGAACGGCCAGTTTGAAGGCGCGGTGACCTGGGCGTCGATGATTGGCGACTACAACACCGGCTATACCAGCGGTGCCTTCACCCGCATGATCCGCATGGATCACCCGGACCTGATGAAGCAGATCCGCATCATCTGGCAGTCGCCGCTGATCCCGAACGGCCCGATCCTGGTGAGCAATGCGCTGCCGGCCGACTTCAAGGCCAGGGTGGTTACCGCCATCAAGAAGCTGGATAAAGAAGACCACTCATGCTTTATCAAGGCGATGGGCGGCAAACAGCACATCGGCGACACCACCCTGGCGGAATACCAGAACATCATCGATATGAAACGTGAACTGACCAAAGGCGACCGTTAATTCCCGACCTTGCGTCCTCCAAGGGGCCCGGCGCGCCGGGCCTCTCGTGCCATAAAGATGGAAGACTATTTTGAATAGCGATTTTGCACAGTATTACCAACGGATCCGCGGCAAGCAAAAGCGTGAAGCGCTGCTGTGGTCGCTGGGGCTGGCGGCGCTCTATCTGGGCGCCGGCAACCTCGCCGAGTTCAACCTGCACACCGTCTGGCTGTCCATGCCCCACTTCTTCGACTACCTGGCGGAAACCGTCCCGACGCTGCACTGGCGCCTGCTGTTCGCCGACGGCCATACCGAAGGTTCGCTCGCCTACTGGGGTTATCGCCTGAATATCCAGCTGCCGCTGATCTGGGAAACGCTGCAGCTGGCGCTGGCGGCGACCATTCTGTCGGTGATGGTGGCCGGGGGGCTGGCGTTTTTGGCGGCCAACAATACCCACAGCCCGGCGTCGCTGCGCTGGGGCATTCGCACGCTGGTGGCGTTTTTGCGCACCATGCCGGAGCTGGCGTGGGCGGTGATGTTCGTGATGGCGTTCGGCATCGGCGCCATTCCGGGCTTTCTGGCGTTGGCGCTGCACACCATCGGCAGCCTGACCAAGCTGTTTTATGAATCGATTGAGACCGCCTCCAACAAACCGGTGCGCGGGCTGGCGGCCTGCGGCGCCACGCCGCTGCAGCGCATGCGTTTCGGCCTGTGGCCGCAGGTGAAGCCGGTGTTTTTGTCCTACAGCTTCATGCGGCTGGAGATCAACTTTCGCCAGTCGACCATTTTGGGGCTGGTGGGGGCGGGCGGCATCGGCCAGGAGCTGATGACCAATATCAAGCTCGACCGTTACGATCAGGTCAGCATGACGCTGCTGCTGATCATTCTGGTGGTTTCGCTGCTGGATTACGCCTCGGGCGAATTGCGCAAGCGGGTAGTGGAGGGGAAAAAATGATGTCAGGGCCTGCGGTGTCGGCGGCAACGCTGCACCAGTTGAAGCAACAGCATCCGGAGATTTTCTCCCAGCAGCGGCGCTACCTGCGCACGCTTGGCGTGGCGGCGGCGGCGATCGCGCTGTATTACCTGTTTTTCTTTCAGTTCTTCGGCATTGCCTGGCCGCAGTTCATCAACGGTTGCCAGCAGCTGGGGCGTTACTTCGTGCGGATGTTCGTCTGGCATGATTTCGCCAACTGGCCGTTCATGTACTACTTCCAGCAGATCGGCATCACCATCGCCATCGTGTTCGCCGGTACCTTGACCGCGTCGCTGATTGCGCTGCCGCTGTCGTTCTTCGCCGCGCGCAACGTGATGTCGACGCCGCTGTTGCGGCCGATATCGCTGGTGGTGCGCCGGCTGCTGGACATTTTCCGCGGCATCGACATGGCGATCTGGGGGCTGATTTTCGTGCGCGCCGTCGGCATGGGGCCGCTGGCCGGGGTGCTGGCGATAGTGATGCAGGACGTCGGGCTGCTGGGCAAACTGTACGCGGAAGGGCACGAGGCGGTGGACAAGTCCCCCAGCCGCGGCCTGACGGCGGTCGGCGCCAACGGCCTGCAGAAGCACCGTTACGGCATTTTCACCCAGTCGTTCCCCACCTTCCTGGCGCTCAGCCTGTACCAGATCGAATCCAACACCCGCTCCGCCGCGGTGCTGGGCTTTGTCGGCGCCGGCGGCATCGGCCTGGTGTACGCGGAGAACATGCGGCTGTGGAACTGGGACGTGGTGATGTTCATCACGCTGATCCTGGTGGGTGTGGTGATGATTATGGACAAGCTGTCGTCGATGCTGCGCAATAAGTACATTATCGGCGAAGATATCCCGCTGTATCGGCAAAAAAGCCAAATCGATTGAGAAACCCCTTGCCGATCCCTATACTGCCGCACATATTCCAAGTATGGCGGGTATAGGGCGTGTTTTTCGGTTCACACTGCGCGCCTCTTCCCGGTTTACAAGCTAAAGGAAATTTAACTCCATGATTAACAACGATGTGCTGCGCAGCGTGCGCTACATGCTGAGTATTAACGACGCGAAAATGGTCGAGATTATCAAACTGGATAATTTCGACGTCGAGGTCTCGGCGATGGGCGCTTACGTCATCAAAGAAGGCGAACCGGGGTTTGAAAAGTGCCCGGACGAAGTGATGGCGCATTTCCTGAACGGCCTGGTGTTTTTCAAGCGCGGCAAGGACGACAAATTCCCGGCGCCGGAGATTGAGCTGCCCATCACCAACAACCTGGTGCTGAAAAAGCTGCGCGTGGCGTTCGAGCTGAAAGACACCGATATGCATCAGATTTTCACCGCGGTGGATTTCCGTATCTCCAAGCCGGAACTGAGCGCGCTGTTCCGCAAAGAAGGCACCAAAAACTACCGCCCGTGCGGCGATCAGATGCTGCGTTATTTCCTCAAGGGGCTGGCGCAGCGCATTCGCGGCGCATAAATCCCCCCTCATCCCATCAGGCGCCGTCGCGAGACGGCGCTTTTTTTTTGCACTCTTTTTGTCCGGCCGCTGCGCGCCGCTGGTGCAGTTTTTTTACTTTCGCGTCATAAGTTTTAATTATAATTTATTGAAATCATGAGATTAAAAACTGGCACGCCGGTTGCTCTGTTGAATCCCATCTTGTGTACCAGATGGAATTCAACCCATGACTCAGCCTGTTGATCTCTGCGGTTTCACCCTCGGTGAATGGCAACACCATTATCAAACGTGCCCGGCGGGCGAACGGCTCGCCGGCGTGCGATCCGCGCTGGAGGCGTTGGCCGCCGGCCTGAGCCTGAATGACCGCGCCTGGCTGTATCTGGCTACCCCGGAACAGCGGGAAAGCCAGTATCTGCAGCTGGCGCGGCGGCTGGAAGCGGTCGCCGGCGATCTCAGCCGGTTGCCGCTGTTCGGCGTGCCCTTTGCGGTAAAAGACAATATCGACGTCGGCGGCTGGCCAACCAGCGCCGCCTGCCCGGCGTTCAGCTATCGGGCGCAGGCGGATGCCGCCGTGGTGGCCAACCTGTGCGCCGCCGGCGCGGTGGTGATGGGCAAAACCAACCTCGACCAGTTCGCTACAGGGTTGGTCGGCACTCGCTCGCCGCACGGCGCAGTGGTCAACAGCTTCGACGAACGCTACGTCAGCGGCGGCTCCAGCTCCGGCTCCGCTTCGGTGGTGGCGCGCGGCCTGATGCCGTTTGCTCTGGGCACCGACACCGCCGGCTCCGGGCGCGTGCCGGCCGGTTTCAATAATATCGTTGGCCTGAAGCCGACCAAGGGCTGGTTGTCCAACCGCGGCGTGGTGCCGGCTTGCCGGCTGAACGACGCGGTGTCGGTGTTTGCGCTGACGGTGGCCGATGCGGCGCGGGTGGCCGAACTGGCGGGCGGCTTCGACGCCGCAGATCCTTACTCCCGTTGCAACCCGAACGGCGCGCCGGCGGATATTCCCGCCGCGCCGCGCTTCGCCGTGCCCGATCGGCTGGAGTTTTTCGGCGACGAGCAGGCCGAGCGGGCATTTCACCGGGCGCTGGCCCAGCTGCAGCGCGGCGGTGCCACGCTGGAACCCATCGACTTCACGCCGTTTCGCCAACTGGCGGAGCAGCTCTATTACGGCCCTTGGGTGGCGGAACGTACCGTCGCGGTCGAGGCGATGTTGCAAAACAACCCCCAGGCCATCGATCCGGTGGTGCGCGGCATCGTCAGCAACGGGTTGGCGTACAGCGCCTGCGATGCCTATAAGGCGGAATACCTGCGCGCCGAACTGGCGCGGCAAATCGCGCAGCGGCTGGCGCCGTTCGACGCGCTGGTGGTGCCGACGTCGCCGACCATCCGCACCCTGGCTGAGATGGCCCAGGAGCCGGTGCTGTTCAACTCGCAGTTCGGCACCTACACCAACTTCACCAACCTGGCGGATCTGAGCGCGCTGGCGCTGCCGGCGCCGCTGCGCGAAGACGGCCTGCCCGCCGGCATCACCCTGATTGCGCCGGCCTGGCATGACCGGGCGCTGGCGGCGTTCGGCCAGCGCTGGCAGCGCCGGCAAAACCTGCCGCTCGGCGCCACCGGGCGGGCACTGCCGCCCGAGCCGGCGGCGACACCCTCGACGCAGCATGTGCGGGTGGCGGTAGTGGGCGCTCACCTTAGCGGCATGCCGCTCAATTTCCAGCTGACGCAGCGCGCTGCGGTGCAGGTCGAGCAGACCCTCACCGCGCCGTGCTACCGGCTGTACGCGCTGGCCGATACCCAGCCGCCGAAGCCGGGTCTGGTGCGCGACGCGCAGGGCGCGGCCATCAGCGTCGAACTGTGGGATATCCCGCTGGCGCGCTTCGGCGAGTTCGTGGCCGAAATTCCGGCGCCGCTGGGCATCGGCACGCTGCTGCTGGCCGACGGCCGTCGGGTGAAGGGCTTTATCTGCGAACCCTGGGCGCTGGCAGGCGCCACGGATATCACTGAGTTTGGCGGCTGGCGCGACTATCTCGCCAGCGTTAAGGGGGCATGAACATGTTTACTACCGTATTGATCGCCAACCGCGGCGAAATCGCCTGCCGCGCCATCCGCACCCTGAAGCGTCTCGGGGTGACCAGCGTGGCGGTTTACTCCGACGCCGACCGCAATGCGCCGCACGTGGCCGAGGCCGATCGGGCGGTGGCGCTCGGCGGTGAAAAAGCCGCCGACAGCTATCTGCGCATCGACAAAATCCTGGCCGCCGCGGCCGCCACCGGCGCCCAGGCGATCTATCCCGGCTACGGTTTTTTGTCCGAGAGCGCCGAATTCGCCGACGCCTGCGCCGCGGCGGGCATCGCCTTTATCGGCCCGACGGCGGCGCAGATCCGCGAGTTCGGCCTGAAGCACCGGGCGCGCGAGCTGGCGGCGGTGGCGCAGGTGCCGATGACGCCGGGCACCGGCCTGCTGGACAGCGTGGAGCAGGCGGTCGACGCCGCTGCGCGCATCGGTTATCCGGTGATGCTGAAAACCACCGCCGGCGGCGGCGGTATCGGCCTGACGCGCTGCGATGACGAGCCGGCGCTGCGCGACGCCTACGACAGCGTAAAACGGCTCGGTGAGCAGTTCTTCCGCGACGCCGGCGCCTTTATCGAACGCTTTGTCGATAAGGCGCGCCACGTTGAGGTGCAGATCTTCGGCGACGGCCAGGGCCGGGTGGTGGCGCTGGGCGAGCGCGACTGTTCGCTGCAGCGCCGCAACCAGAAGGTGGTGGAGGAAACCCCGGCGCCGAACCTGCCGGCGGCGACCCGCCAGGCGCTGCATCGGGCGGCGGTCACGCTGGGCGAGTCGGTCGACTATCGCAGCGCCGGCACCGTAGAGTTCATCTACGACGGCGCGCGCGACGAGTTTTACTTCCTCGAGGTCAACACCCGCTTGCAGGTGGAGCACCCGGTCACCGAAATGGTCACCGGTCTGGACCTGATTGAATGCATGCTGCAGGTGGCGGCGGGCGATGCGCTGGACTGGGCGGCGCTGCAGCGCGCGCCGCAGGGGGCGGCGATCGAGGTGCGCCTCTACGCCGAAGATCCGCTGAAAAACTTCCAGCCCAGCCCCGGCGTGCTGACCGAGGTGCATTTCCCCGCCGGAGTGCGCGTCGACGGCTGGGTGGCGACCGGCAGCGAGGTGTCGGCATTCTACGACCCGATGATCGCCAAGCTGATCGTGCACGGGGACGACCGCCGGCAGGCGCTGGAGAAGCTGAGCGCGGCGCTGGACGCTACCCGTCTGCACGGCATCGCCACCAACCTCGATTACCTGCGGCAGGCGATCGCCACGCCGCAATTCACCGCCGGTGAAGTCTGGACCCGCATGCTGGACGGCTTCAGCTTCCAGCCGCACTGCGTCGAAGTGCTGCAGCCCGGCACCTACAGCAGCGTGCAGGACTACCCCGGCCGCCTCGGCTACTGGGATATCGGCGTGCCGCCGTCGGGGCCGATGGACGACTTCGCCTTCCGGCTGGCGAACCGCATCGTCGGCAACCATCCGGACGCCGCCGGGTTGGAGTTTACCCTGCAGGGGCCGACCCTGCGCTTCCACTGCGACGCGGTCATCGCCCTGACCGGCGCCGATTGCCCGGCCGATGTGGATGGCGAACCGACGGCCTACTGGCAGCCGATCGCCGTTCGGGCCGGCCAGGTGCTGACGCTGGGGCGCGCCACCCACGGCTGCCGCACCTATCTGGCGGTGCGCAACGGGTTCGACGTGCCGGTTTATCTCGGCAGCCGCTCCACGTTCGCCCTCGGCCAGTTCGGCGGCCACGCCGGCCGCACGCTGCGGGTGGCGGACATGCTGGCGATCGGCCAGCCGGCGCTGGCGGCCAGCACCACTCCGGCGCCGATCGCCGCGCCGCAGGCAATGGACGCCAGCCTGATCCCGCACTACGACAGCCTGTGGAATATCGGCGTGTTGTACGGGCCGCACGGCGCGCCGGATTTCTTCACCCCGGCGTCGATCGAGCGGTTTTTCGCCGAAGAATGGCAGGTGCACTACAACTCCAACCGCCTCGGCGTGCGGCTGGCGGGGCCGAAACCCGACTGGGCGCGGCAGGACGGCGGCGAAGCCGGGCTGCACCCGTCCAACGTGCACGACTGCGAGTACGCGATCGGTTCGGTCAACTTTACCGGCGATTTCCCGGTGATCCTGACCCGCGACGGGCCGAGCCTCGGCGGCTTCGTCTGCCCGGTGACCATCGCCAAGGCCGAGCTGTGGAAGGTCGGCCAGGTCAAACCGGGCGATCGCATTCGCTTCCATCCGATCGGTTTCAAACAGGCGCAGTCGCTGGAGCAGGCGCAGCTCGGCAGCATTGAAGCGCTGGCGGCGGTGAAGGCCATCACCTTGCCGGCGCCGGACCTGACGCCGGCGGCGACCGTTTCCGCCGCGGTGCTGGCGGCGTTGCCGGCGGCGGAAGGGCGCCCGGCGGTGGTCTACCGCCAGGCGGGGGACGGTTACATCCTGATGGAGTACGGCGACAACCTGCTCGATCTGGCGCTGCGCCTGCGCATCCACCTGCTGATGCAGTCGCTGCGTCAGGAGACGATCCCCGGCGTGGCGGAGCTGGCGCCGGGCGTGCGTTCGCTGCAGATCCGTTACGACAGCCGGGCGATCGGCCAGGCCGATCTGCTGCAGCGCCTGCTGGCGCGCGAGCAGGCGCTGGGCGACGTCAGCCAGCTGAAGGTGCCGACGCGCACCCTCTGGCTGCCGATGGCGTTCGAGGACGGCGCCACGCTGGGCGCGGTGGAACGCTATCAGCAGACGGTGCGCTCATCCGCACCCTGGCTGCCGAACAACGTCGATTTCATCCAGCGCATCAACGGGCTGAGCAGCCGAGAACAGGTGCGCGACATCATCTTCGACGCCAGTTACCTGATCCTCGGGCTGGGAGACGTTTATCTCGGCGCGCCCTGCGCGGTGCCGATCGACCCGCGCCATCGCCTGCTGAGCTCCAAATACAACCCGGCGCGCACCCACACCGCCGAGGGCACGGTCGGCATCGGCGGCATGTACATGTGCATCTACGGCATGGATTCGCCGGGCGGCTATCAGCTGGTCGGGCGCACGCTGCCGATCTGGAACAAATTCCTCAAGAACCCGCAGTTCAGCGCCGGTGAACCCTGGCTGCTGCGCTTCTTCGACCAGGTGCGTTTCTACCCGGTCAGTGAACAGGAGCTGGAGGCGCAGCGGGAAGCCTTCCGCGAAGGGCGCGCGCAGGTGCGCATCGAGGACAGCGAGTTCGACTTCGCCGCATACGCGCGTTTTCTGGCGGACAACGCCGCCGACATCGCCGATTTCCAGCGGCGGCAGCAGCAGGCCTTCAGCCACGAAGTGGCGCGCTGGCGGGCCGATGAGGACGAAGCCGAAGCGCAGCTGCTGCCGCCGGATGACGACGAAGAGGAGATTGACGGCTATCTGGTCAGCGCCGATCTGAACGGCAACGTATGGAAGATCCTGGTGGAGCCGGGGCAAAGCGTGGCGGCCGGGCAGCCGCTGATCGTGGTCGAAGCGATGAAGATGGAGCTGGCGGTCACCGCGCCGCGCGCCGGGGTCGTCAAGCGCATCGGCTGTCAGCAGGGGCGGCCGGTAGGGCCGGGGGATGCGTTGCTGTGGCTGGAACACGCCGGTTGATAACGGCGGGCGCGGCGGGCCGCGCCCGCGGAGAGGGTAACCATGCAAATCACCAACAATCGCGGTAAAGCGCGGCCGGAAGGGCTGGCGGAGCGCATTTACCTGCAGCTCAAGGACGACATTTTCGATTTTCAACTGCTGCCGGGCGATCGCTTCAGCGAGAACGAGGTCGCGATGCGCATGCAGGCCAGCCGCACGCCGGTGCGTCAGGCGCTGTTCCGGCTGGAGCGCGAAGGCTATGTCGAGGTGCATTTCCGCAGCGGCTGGCAGGTGCGGCCGTTCGACTTCGCCTATTTCGAAGAGCTGTACGACCTGCGCATCGTCCTGGAGCGCGAAGCGGTGGCCAGGCTGTGCGCCCGCACCGAGACGCCGCCGGCGTTGGCGGCGCTGGGAAAATTCTGGACCGACGATCCGCGCCTGGCGGACGGCAAGGCGGTTTCAGTGCACGACGAACAGTTCCATATGGCGCTGGTGGCGGCGGCGGGCAACGGCGAAATGGCGCGCATCCACCGCGATCTGACCGAGAAGATCCGCATCATCCGCCGGCTGGATTTCACTCAGGGCGCGCGGGTCGACGCCACCTATAACGAACACGCCGCCATCCTGCGGGCGATCCTGCAACGCCAAACCGGAGAGGCGCAAACGCTGCTCACGCAGCATATCGCCGTCAGCAAGGCCGAAGTACGAAAAATAACCCTGCATATGTTGCACCAGGCGCGATCGCGACAACCTGATCGCGCGGAGTGAATTTTCGCTATCCATTTTTTCACACACATCAGGAGTTTGAATTATGCAACGTCGTCACTTCATAAAAGTTTTTGCGCTGTCCGCCAGCGTGCTCGGCATGGGGATGGCCTGGAGCGCGCAGGCCGCCGACACCATCAAGGTCGGCATTCTGAGCTCGCTGTCCGGCACCATGGCCATCTCCGAAACGCCGCTGAAGGACGTGGCGCTGATGACCATCGACGACATCAACGCCAAGGGCGGGGTGTTGGGGAAAAAATTGGAGCCGGTGGTGGTGGATCCGGCCTCCAACTGGCCGCTGTTTGCCGAGAAGGCGCGCCAGCTGCTGAGCCAGGACAAGGTGGCGGCGGTGTTTGGCTGCTGGACTTCGGTGTCGCGCAAGTCGGTGCTGCCGGTGTTTGAGGAGTTGAACGGGCTGCTGTTCTATCCGGTGCAGTACGAAGGCGAAGAGATGTCGCCGAACGTGTTCTACACCGGCGCGGCGCCGAACCAGCAGGCGATCCCGGCGGTGGAATACCTGCTGAGCGAAGACGGCGGCTCGGCCAAGCGTTTCTTCCTGCTGGGCACCGACTATGTCTACCCGCGCACCACCAACAAGATCCTGCGCGCCTTCCTGCACAGCAAGGGCGTACAGGATAAAGACATCGAAGAAGTTTACACCCCGTTCGGCTACAGCGATTACCAGACCATAGTGGCGAATATCAAGAAATTCTCCGCCGGCGGCAAAACCGCGGTGATCTCCACCATCAACGGCGATTCCAACGTACCGTTCTACAAAGAGCTGGCCAATCAGGGCCTCAAGGCCACCGACGTGCCGGTGATCGCTTTCTCGGTCGGCGAGGAAGAGCTGCGCGGGATCGACACCAAACCGCTGGTGGGCAACCTGGCGGCCTGGAACTACTTCGAATCGGTGGACAACCCGACCAACAAGCAGTTCGTCAGCGAATGGAAAGCCTACGCCAAGGCGCACAACCTGCCGAATTACGCCACGGCGGTGACCAACGATCCGATGGAGGCCACCTACGTCGGCATCCATATGTGGGCGCAGGCGGTGGAGAAGGCCGGCACCACCGACGTCGACAAGGTGCGCGCAGCGATGGCCGGGCAGACCTTCGCCGCGCCGTCGGGCTTCACCCTGACCATGGACCAGACCAACCACCACCTGCACAAGCCGGTGATGATCGGCGAAATTGAAGGCAACGGCCAGTTCAACGTGGTGTGGCAGACCGATGCGCCGGTGCGCGCCCAGCCGTGGAGCCCGTACATTGCCGGCAACGACAAAAAGCCGGATCACCCGGTAAAAGGCGGCAAGTAACAGCCGCCATCCCGCGTTAACGCAATGGGCCGGGCACGCCCGGCCCCCGACAGAAGAGGCTGCCGATGCAACTTCCATTTTTCTTTCATTTTCGCCGCTGGCTTTGGCTGCTGTGCTGGCTGCCGCCGTTCGCGCAGGCCGGGCCGGCCGATGATTTCGCGGCGGCCAACCGCACGCAGCAGGCCAGGCTGCTGCAGGCCTGGGCGGCCGCGCCGGACGCCGCGCGGCTGCCGTTGCTGCAGGCGCTGAAGCAGGAAAACGTGGCGATCGACGAAGCCAAACGCGCCTTTGTCCTGCAGGGCGACGGTTATCTGCCGCTGGAGGGGGACGCGGCGCCGGTCGGCACGCCGAAGAAGCTGTGGCTGAACAACCGCCTGCGCATCCTGATTGCCAATGCGCTGTCGGCGCAGCGGCTGGTCAGCGGGGATCCGGCGCTGCGGCTGCAGGCCGCCAGCGCGCTGCAGCGCGAGGCGCAAAGCGACCAGCTGCCGCTGCTGACCCAACGGCTGGCGCAGGAAAAAGACGCCCGGGTGCGCGAGGCGCTGAGCATTGCGCTGGCGAACCTGCAGCTGAGCGACGCCAGCCCGCAGGTGCGGCTTAACGCGGTGCGGCTGCTGGGGGAGTCGGGCGACCCGGAAACCCAGACCCGGCTGCAGGCGCTGAGCGACGCCGCCCACGAACCGGACGCCGCGGTGCGCGCCGAGGCGCAGCACAGCCTGAGCCGCGTGCAGCACCGGCTGATGATCGGCGATCTGCTCGGCCAGGCGTTTACCGGCCTGTCGCTCGGTTCGATCCTGCTGCTGGCGGCGCTCGGGCTGGCGATCACCTACGGCCTGCTGGGGGTGATCAACATGGCGCACGGCGAAATGCTGATGCTCGGCGCCTATTCGGCCTATCTGGTGCAGGGGGTGTTCCAGCAGCTGGCGCCGCAGTGGCTGGCGCTGTACCCGTTGGCGGCGCTGCCGGTGGCCTTCGCCATCACCGCCGGCATCGGCATGACGCTGGAGCGCACGGTGATCCGTCACCTGTACGGCAGGCCGCTGGAGACCCTGCTGGCCACCTGGGGCATCAGCCTGGTGCTGATCCAACTGGTGCGGGTGCTGTTCGGCGCCCAGAACGTCGAAGTCGCCAACCCTGCATGGCTGTCGGGCGGCGTGCAGCTGCTGCCGAACCTGGTGCTGCCGTGGAACCGCATCGCGGTGATCCTGTTCGTGGTGCTGGTGTTGGCGCTGACCTGGCTGTTGCTGAACAAGACGCGCCTCGGCATGAACGTGCGCGCGGTGACGCAGAACCGCGCCATGGCCGCCTGCTGCGGGGTGCCCACCGGTCAGGTGGACATGTTGGCGTTCGGGCTGGGCTCCGGCATCGCCGGGCTGGGCGGGGTGGCGCTGTCGCAGCTCGGCAACGTCGGGCCGGAGCTGGGGCAGGGCTACATCATCGATTCTTTCCTGGTGGTGGTGCTCGGCGGCGTCGGCCAACTGGCGGGGACGGTGGCGGCGGCATTTGGCCTCGGCATTCTCAACAAGATCCTCGAACCGCAGATCGGCGCCGTATTGGGCAAGATCCTGATCCTGGCGCTGATCGTTCTGTTTATTCAAAAACGTCCCCAGGGGCTGTTCTCTCTCAAGGGCAGGGTGATCGACTGATGAGCCAACCATTGACCGTAACCGGCGCCCAGAAGGCGCCGCGGCTGGCGCTGAGCATCGGCGTGCCGGTGCTGCTGGCGCTGTTGATCATGCCGTTTCTGGCGCTGCTGCCGGCGGATCACCCGCTGGCGATCTCCACCTATACCCTGACGCTGGCGGGCAAAATCCTGTGCTACGCCATCGTGGCGGTGGCGCTCGATCTGGTGTGGGGCTATGCCGGGCTGCTGTCGCTCGGCCACGGGCTGTTTTTCGCCCTCGGCGGTTACGCCATGGGCATGTACCTGATGCGCCAGGCGGCGGGCGACGGGCTGCCGGCGTTCATGGCGTTTCTTTCCTGGAACGAACTGCCGTGGTTCTGGAGCGGCACCCAATACTTCGCCTGGGCGCTGTGCCTGATGGTGCTGGTGCCGGGCCTGCTGGCCTTGGTCTTCGGGTATTTCGCCTTCCGCTCGAAGATTAAAGGGGTGTATTTTTCCATCATGACCCAGGCGCTGACCTACGCCGGCATGCTGTTGTTCTTCCGCAACGAGACCGGCTTCGGCGGCAACAACGGCTTCACCGGCTTCACCACGCTGCTCGGTTTTCCGATTACCGCTACCGGCACCCGGGTGGCGCTGTTCCTGGCGACGGTGCTGCTGCTGGCCGCCAGCCTGGCTCTCGGTTTTGTGCTGGCGCGCAGCAAATTCGGCCGGGTGTTGACCGCGGTGCGCGACGCGGAAAACCGCCTGACGTTTTGCGGCTATGATCCGAAAGGCTTCAAGCTGTTTGTCTGGACGCTGTCGGCGGTGCTGTGCGGCCTGGCCGGCGCGCTGTATGTGCCGCAGGTAGGCATCATCAACCCCGGCGAGATGTCGCCGACCAATTCGATCGAGGCCGCCATCTGGGTGGCGCTCGGCGGGCGCGGCACCCTGGTGGGGCCGCTGCTCGGCGCCGGCATCGTCAACGGCGCCAAGAGCTGGTTCACCATGGCCATTCCCGAATACTGGCAGTTCTTCCTCGGCCTGATGTTTATCCTGGTCACGCTGTTTCTGCCGAAAGGGGTGATCGGCTTGCTGCGCAGGAGGAAAACGCCATGAATGGCCAACAGATTACCGACGAGCTGTTTACCCAGCCGCTGCCGGCGGACAAACGCCGCCGGCAAACCGACCCGGTGCTGGCGCTGGCTAACATCAACGTCAGCTTCGACGGTTTCCGCGCCCTGACCGACCTGTCGCTACGGATCGGCGTCGGCGAACTGCGCTGCGTGATTGGCCCCAACGGCGCGGGCAAGACCACGCTGATGGACGTGATCACCGGCAAAACCCGGCCGGACAGCGGCAGCGTGCTTTACGATCAGACCGTCGATCTGACCCGCCTGGAGCCGATGCAGATCGCCCGCGCCGGCATCGGCCGCAAGTTCCAGAAGCCGACGGTATTTGAGGCGCTGACGGTGTTCGAGAATCTGGAGATTGCCCAGAAAACGCAGAAATCGGTCTGGGCCTGCCTGCGGGCCAGGCTGAGCGGCGAACAGCGCGACCGCATCGACGAAATGCTGCAAACCCTGCGGCTGGACCGCGAGCGCCACCGGCCCGCCGGGCTGTTGTCGCACGGGCAGAAACAGTTTCTGGAAATCGGCATGCTGCTGGTGCAGGAGCCGCACCTGCTGCTGCTCGACGAACCGGCGGCCGGCATGACCGACGCCGAAACCGAATACACCGCCGAACTGTTCCGCTCGTTGGCGGGCAAGCATTCGCTGATGGTGGTGGAACATGACATGGGCTTTGTGGAAACCATTGCCGATCACGTGACGGTGCTGCATCAGGGGCAGGTGTTGGCGGAGGGCTCATTGGCGCAGGTGCAGGCCGACGAGCGGGTGATAGACGTGTATCTGGGGCGCTGAGGAGCAACCGTTATGCTGCAGGTAAGTGAATTAAATCAATATTATGGCGGCAGCCACATCCTGCGCGGCCTGTCGTTCGAGGCGAGGATCGGTGAGGTGACCTGCCTGCTGGGCCGCAACGGCGTGGGCAAGACCACGCTGCTGAAATGCCTGATGGGCCTGATCCCGGCGCGCAGCGGCGGCATCAGCTGGCGGGGCCAGGCGATCAACGGCAAAAAGCCGCACCAGCGGGTGCAGGCCGGCATCGCCTATGTGCCGCAGGGCCGGGAGATTTTCCCGCGCCTGACGGTGGAGGAAAACCTGCTGATGGGCCTGGCGCGTTTTTCCGGCGCCGAGGCGCGCAGCGTGCCGGAGCACATTTATGCCCTGTTCCCGGTGTTGCGGCAGATGAAGGATCGGCGCGGCGGCGATCTTTCCGGCGGGCAGCAGCAGCAGCTGGCGATCGGCCGGGCGCTGGCCTGCCGGCCGCAGCTGTTGATCCTCGACGAGCCGACCGAAGGGATCCAGCCTTCGGTGATCAAGGAGATCGGCGCGGTGATCAAACAGCTGGCGGCGCGCGGCGACATGGCGATCCTGCTGGTGGAACAATTCTATGACTTCGCCGCCGAACTGGCGGACAGCTACCTGGTGATGTCGCGCGGCAGCATCGTGCAGCGCGGCGCCGGCAGCGCGATGGAGCAAGACGGGGTGCGCGGGCTGGTGGCGATTTGACGTTGGGTCAGCTTAAAAAGGATTGGCTGAGCGGATCTCGGGAATGATGCAGCATTCACCTCCCGCCTCTGCTGTCGAAAATAAATCAGGTGGTTGGCGACGGGCAATACCCATAGGCCGGGGCCGATTGCATCGATGTTTCTGCCGAGTGGGTGGTGGCTAAGGTTATCGAAAGCCAGATGGAGGTGCAGCTGGGGGTCTTGCTGTATACGCTGCCCAGCGCGCTGGCGCTGCTGGTTTTGATGCTGCAACGCGATTCCCGCCGACCTGCGTTGGCCCGGGAGTGCGAACGCATTACAGCGTTTTGCTCATATACCAGATGCCTATCGAGCCCTGGGCGCTGGTGTAGCAGGTCTCGCCGCAGATCTGCAGCCCCTGGCGCCGGTAAAAGCGCTGGGCGTCGGTGTTGCGCTGCAACACTTCCAGCCACAGCGTCTTTTGCCGGCGGTCGATGGCCCGCTGCTGTACCTGTTCGAACAGGCGCTGGCCATAGCCGCTGCCGGCATAACCCGGCAAAAAATAGATTTTCTGCAGCTCGGCGCCGCGGGTTTGGGTTGGCGCCAGCAGGCTGTCGAGGTTGAGCCGCGCATAGCCGATCAGCCGCTCCGCTTTATGGCAGAGCAGCCAGCAGACGGCGGGATCTTGCAGCGTTTGGCTCACCACTGGCATTGAGAAGTTTTGCGCCAGAAAGGCGGCCAACTCCGCCGGGTAGCGCCAAAGTTCGCCAAAGTGCGCCTGATAGGTGCGGATGCCGATGTCGCTCACCAGAGCGGCGTCGGCGAGGGTGGCCTGGCGGACAGTGAACATCTGGACCCCTTTGAGTAAGAAAAATTACAGCCGTTGTTCCAGATGCCGGTGGGGCACCATCGCCTGATGCAGAACGGCCAGAACGGTAATGCCGGCTGGGCGGCTGCGGTAGTAGATCCTATGGCTGTCGTAAGGAAAACTGCGTATCTCTTCGCCCAAATCGTGAAAGTGGGCTTTACCCGCTTCCGGCATATCCGCCAGATGATGCATGACATCTCTCAACTGCTCAAGATAGCGACGAGATTGTGCTTTGCCCCAGTGCTCGACGGTGAAATGACGAATAGCCAGCAGATCTTGTTGGGCCTGCGGGATGAGGTGAAACGTGGGCATATCAGTCGGTTTCATCGGTGAGCAGATGGTTGAAGAAGGCATCGCCGTCTACCGCCTTACCCGCGTCTTCCTCGGCGGTGGCCTGCGCGATTTTTTGCTGCAGTGCGCGTAATTTGAGATCTTCCAGCGCCTGGTAGTCTTCTACCGACATGACGACCGCGACCGGTTTGCCGTTGCGATTGATTTGGACCGGTTCACGCTGTGCCTTGAGCAGTAAATCGCCGAATTGGGTTTTGGCCTCGTTCGCGGTGAGTGCGTACATTTAATCGCTCCAGTTAATTAAATCGTTCGATTTAACCATTATACGGTGCGATGAAAAAATCACCAATGTTATTCCGGTGTGCAGGTCTCGTTGGACAGATGCTGCGGCGTTTCGCGCCGGAAGCCCAGGCCGATGATGCGGCCGAACAGGCGCGGCAGCCAGCGGCTGTTGCCGACGCGGGTCATCAGGCTGGAGCCGCCGCCGGTGCGGCGTTTTTTCGGCCGGCGCCGGCTCATTTTAATTTGCAGAAACTGGGTGGCCTTGGTGGGGAAGCTGCGGCGGCGTTGCACCTGCCGCAGGTGCTTCAGCTGCAGGCGGTGCTGGCGCAGCGGCGGAATAATGGCGTTGGCGGTGGCCACCGCATCCTGAATCGCCAGGTTGACGCCGACGCCGCCGATCGGCGACATGGCGTGCGCGGCGTCGCCGATGCACAGCACCCCCGGCTTCGCCCAGCGATCCAGACGATCGATGCGAATGCTTAACAGTTTGACCTGATCCCAGCCGGCGATCTCCTGCAGGCGATCGTCCTGAAACGGCGCCACTTCGGCGATGTGCAGCAGAAACTTCTCCAGGCCACCCTGTTGGATCGTTTCAAAGCTGCCTTTGTCGATCGAATAGCCGCACTGCCAGTAGTCACCCCGATCGATCATGATGAAGTTTTGCTTCGGCCCGGTGTGGCCCATCGACCAGGCCGGATCGCCGGGCAGTTTGCCGAGCTTCATCCACAGCACGTCGCGCGGCGAACCGAACGACTGGCTGCTGAGCGCCGCCTGTTCCCGCACCAGCGAATTGCGCCCGTCGGTACCGACCACCAGCTGACAGCGCACGCGTATCGGGCCTGCCGGGGTCTCGGCCAGCACCCCGCATGCCTGGCCGCGATCGTACAACAGCCGGTGCGCCCGCGCCGATTTGATCAAGGTAAAATTGGGGAAAGCCGCGGCCTGTTCCGCCAGAAAGTTGAGAAACTCCCACTGCGGCATGAAGGCGATAAACTTGCAGCGCGTCGGCAGGCGGGTGAAGTCCGCCAGCGTAATGTCGCGCCCGGCGATCTCGGCGTGCAGCGTTTCGGCGCGCTGGTGCGGCAGCTCGAGCAGCGCATCGAGCAAGCCCAGCTGGTGCATGATTTCCAGCGTGGAAGGATGAATGGTGTCGCCGCGGAAATCGCGCAGGAAGTCGGCGTGCTTCTCCAGCACCGTGACGTTAATTCCCGCTCGCGCCAGCAGGTAGCCGAGCATCAGTCCGGCCGGGCCGCCGCCAACGATGCAGCAGGCGGTGGCGTAAGGTGTGATCGCGGATGGTGACATGGCGGTTGGCTCCGAGAGACGATCCGCATCCGGCAGATGGTCATTGAAAATGCAGTATTGATAATGATTATCAATATCATGTTTGGCTGTCAACCCGCGGCGCAGTGTGGTCAAAAGGAAGACCGGCGCGAAACCCGCAGGGAGGGTATTGAAAGACGTTGACCCGCAGAGCGCGACGCGCCATCTTTAAACGGTAAAATTCGGCATTATTCAGGCTAACAGTTCGCAAAATCAGGATGGTCAGCATGCGGCGAATTACCTTCGATCTCGAGGACTTGCGCAGCTACGTCACCGGCGTTGAGCTGGGCAGCTTCGCCAGAGCGGCGGAGCGGCTGGGGCGCTCAACCTCGGCGGTCAGCGCGCATTTGAAAAAGCTGGAGCAGCAGGTGGGCGCGCCGATCCTGCGCAAGGCCGGGCGCGGCATGGTGATGACCGAGGCCGGCGAAACGCTGCTTGGCTACGCGCGGCGCCTGTTGGAGCTGAACGACGAGGCCGCCGCCGCGGTGCGCGGGCTGAATTTGCAGGGGACGGTGCGGCTGGGGCTGCAGGAGGACTTCGGCGAAACCTTCTTGCCGCAGGTGCTGGGCAGCTTTGCCCGCGCCAATCCCAAGGTGCGCATCGAGGCGCGCATCGCCCGCAACGCCGAACTGATCGAATGGGTGGTGAAAGGCCAGCTGGACTTGTCGCTGGCCTGGGATGGCGGCCTGCGTTCGCCGTTTCATCAGGCGCTCGGGCAGCGGCAGCTGCGCTGGATAGCCTCGCCGAACTTTGACCCGGCGCCCTGGCAGAGCGGGGATGAACCGCTGCCGCTGGTGATGTTCGATGCGCCCTGTCTGATGCGCAGCGCCGCCATCCAGGCGCTGGATGGCGCCGGCATTCCGTGGCGCATCGCTTTTACCAGCCGCAGCCTGAACGGCATTTGGGCGGCGGTCAGCGCCGGGCTGGGCGTGACGCTGCGCACCGACGCCGGGCTGCCGCCGGGCCTGGCCCCGCTGGCGCCCGGCGTGCTGCCGCCGCTTGGCCAACTCGGCGTGGTGTTGCATCGCGCCGAGGATCATCCCTCCGCCGCCATCCAGCGGCTGGCGCAAATCGTGGTCGAGCGGATTAACGGTTAATCCTGTTCGATCGGCTGCCGGCCGCTCAGCGCGCCCCATTCGGTCCAGGCGCCGTCGTACAGTTTGACCTGCGGCGCGCCGAGCGACAGCAGGCCGAACGCCAGCACCGCCGCCGTCACGCCGGAACCGCAGCTGGTGACGATCGGGCCATTGATGTCTACCCCCTTATCGCTGAAGGTTTGCTTTAGCGCCGCCAGCGATTTGAAACGGCCGTTTTCCAGCAGCTCGCCATAGGGAATATTGATGCTGCCGGGAATATGCCCGCGGTGCAGGCCCGGGCGCGGTTCCGGCGCTTCGGCGTAGAAACGCGGCGCGGCGCGGGCGTCCAGGATCTGCACTTCGCTGTTCAGCGCCTGTTCCACCTGCTGCATATTCACTACCGCGTCGGCGTTGAAGCGGGCGTTGAAGGTGCGCGCCGTCGGCTGCGCCGCACCGGTTTCCAAAGGTTGGCCCAGCGCCGTCCAGCCGTTCAGGCCCTCGTCCAGCAGGTAAACCTGCCGCGCGCCGAAGTTGCGGAAGGTCCACCAGCCGCGCGGCGCCGAAAACTGATTGCCCTCGTCATAAAACACGATGCGCTGTTTTTCGCTGAGGCCCAGCCTGCCGGCCGCCGCGGCGAAAGCCTCCGCCGTCGGCAGCATATGCGGCAGATCGGTATTTTTGTCCGCCACGTCATCGATGTCGAAGTACACCGCGCCCGGAATATGGCCGCGTTCGAATTCGGCGAGCATGTCTTTTTTCGGCGTCAGGCCAACAGGGGACATCCTGACGTCGACCACCGCCAGATCTTCATCGTTGATATGTTGCGCAAGCCATTGGGGAGTAACCAGAAAAGGAGAGTTCATCGTCATTGTTCGCCTGTGGTGAAAACGGATTTTCACTATACACCAGGGGGCGAGGGGATGGGGTATGATGAGCGGCATTGGTGGCGGACAATTTGAGGTGGCATGGCTAACGCAAGCTTCGGCGGGGCGAAAATCGCGCTGCGCTGCGACGATCGATTGCTGGTGTATCAACGCGATGACAAGCCGGGCATTCCCTGGCCCGGTCTCTGGGATCTGCCCGGCGGCGGGCGCGAGAACGGCGAAACGCCGCTGCAGTGCGTGCGGCGCGAAACCTGGGAGGAGTTCGGCCTGCTCATCGGCGCGCGGCAGGTCGGCTGGCGGCGGCGCTACGACGGCATTTTCCCCGGCTATCCGCCGACCTGGTTTATGGTGGGCGATATCCGGCCGGAGCAGATCGCCGCCATTCGCTTTGGCGATGAGGGGCAGGATTGGCGGATGATGCCCATCGCGGAGTTCATTCACCATCCGCAGGGCATTGCGCACCTGCAACGGCGGCTGGCCGAATACCTGATACAGCGGGATTAACGGCCGTCCTCATGCGCAATCCGGGCGATCAGCGCCGGCAGTTGACGGTCGGAAAACACCTCGACGCCATGCTGGCGCAGCAACTCGGCGGTGACGCCGCTGCCGGCTCGGGTTTGCCCGCCGAACGTGCCGTCGTAGATGAATCGGCTGCCGCAGGAAGGGCTGCCGTCGGTCAGCAGGGCGAAACGGCAGCCGTGGCGGCGGGCGGTTTCCAGCGCCAGATGCGCGCCGAGCAGGTATTGGCTGGTGACGTCGCCGCCGCCGGATTCGATGACCCGCGCCCGCAGGGCGATCACCGCGGCGCCATCGCCCTGCGGGGTGATTTCCGCCGCGGGGCGCGGGGTGGAAAAACCGGCGGCCAGTTCGGGGCAGCACACCACCAGGCGGCCTTCGTGTCGCCAGCGCTGCAGGGTGGCGTCGATCAGGGGTTTGTCGGATCCGTTGTAGCGAACTTTAAAGCCGGCCAGGCAGGCGCTGAGGAGAATGTTTGACGGCATGATGTCGGTCTCTGTCGCAGTGGCGAAAGCGCGGGCAAACCGCCCGCGCGCGCGGCTTTATGCTAGCAGAATCAGGGCGCGGCTGTCAGCGCCTGGCCGACCATGCCGCCGGCGCCGAATAATATCACTTTCATATCCTGTTCCCCTGTTTGCCCGCCGTGCGCTGAGTACGCCAGCGGTTCGGCGTCAGCGCTTCCCACTGCATAAAGGCGCGGCTGAACGAATTAAGCTCTTCGAAACCCAGCACGAAGGCGATTTCACCCGGCTCCAGGTCGGTGTCCGCCAGCAGTTGGCAGGCGGTGCGATGGCGGGTTTTGTCCAGCAGCTGCTGGTAGCTGTAGCCGTGCTGCTGCAGGCGGCGCTGCAGGGTGCGCGGGCTGACGTACAGCTCGGCGGCGACGCTGTTGACGCTGGGGCGCTGGCCGCGCATGCTGCGGCCGAGGATCGCCATCACCTGCGCCGGCAGGTCGCTCTCTTCGCGCGTCTTGGCCAGCTCGGCCTCCAGCCCCGGCAACAACAGCGCCAGCATGTCCTGATTGTAGGTGATGAAAGGTTGCCGCATCAGCGCGCGATCGAATACCAGCACGTCCAGCGGCGCGTCGAAATGCACCGGGCAGGCAAAATGTCCCGGCAGCGGCGAGGCCGGGTCCCGGCGCCGCGTCAGCTCAATGGCCCGCGGCTGGATGGCCAGGCCGGTGCCGTGGCGGCACAGGGTGGTGATGGAGGCGAACATGGCGTCGATCAACAGCGTCGGCGCGTGGCCTTCGGCCATGATCCAACGGGTATGCAGCCGCACGCTGTCGCCGTCCTCCACCAGCATCAGTTCTTCCGGGCAAACCAGCCGCTTGTAGCGGGCGACCTTCTGCAGCGCCTCGCCCAGAGTGGCGGAATGCAGCGCGGCGACCGAGGCGATGTCGTAGTGCTCCGGCGCCACGTCGCCGCCAAGACGCAGGCCGAAGGCGGCATCGTCGGTCAGGCGGGCGAGGGCGCGCCAGGTAGCGAAGAACTGCCGGGTGGTCAGCCTGATCTTTTCGCGCCGGTCGCTGAGCAGGCCGGCGGGCAGGCCGGCCAACTGGCCGACCCGTTCGATGTCCACCCCCAGCGCCGCCAGGCGAACCGCGAGGGCGCTGGAAACCGGGATTTGATCGCTGCTCACTGCTTGCTCCTTATGATTTTCCCGCCGCCAACTGCCGGCCGAGACCGCGCGAACTGCCGGTAATTAACCATACCTGAGAGTGAGACATGACAACCTTCCTTACCTGCTCGTGGGGTGAGGTTTCACTCTAGAAGGTTAGACGGTGCGCCGATAATCCCATTGCGCCAAAAGCTAATCCGATCGCGCCAATGTATCGGCCGCCATCAGTTGCTGCACGGTGGCGCCGACCCGCAGTACCGCCTGTTCGATCTCCGCGCTCAGTTTGGCCGCGTAGTTGATGCGCAGGCAGTTGCGGTATTTGCCTGAGGCGGAAAAAATGCTGCCGACGGCGATCTGCACGCCTTGCTGCTCGAGATGGCGATTCAGCCGCAGGGTATCGAACTCTTCATCCAGCTCGATCCACAGCATAAAACCGCCGCGCGGCTGGCTGACGCGGGTGCCGGCCGGGAAGTATTTCATGATCCAGTCGGTCATCCGATCGCGGTTCTGCTGATAGCGGGCGCGCATGCGCCGCAGATGCAGCAGGTAGTGGCCATGGCGAATAAAGTCGGCGATCGCCAGCTGCGGCTGGGTGGCCGTCGAACCGGAGCCAATGTACTTCATATGCAGCACACGTTCCAGATAGCGGCCGGGGGCGATCCAGCCGACGCGCAGGCCGGGCGCCAGCGTTTTGGAGAATGAGCTGCACAGCAGCACGCGGCCGTCCTCGTCGAACGACTTGATGGTGCGCGGCCGCGGATACTGGTAGGCGATATCCCCATACACGTCGTCTTCGATAAGCAAGGCATCCTCGATCAACCTGCGCAAGATATTGTGGACCGGCACATCAGCTGCCGCTCGACGCTGATTTTGAAATAAACGATTCATTTTAGCCGCTCCGGCCGGGGGAGGTTGCGAACCGCCCCTGGGCCGTTGCAGCCATCTATCAGCGTTTCATGAACGCCATCACGAATATAATTTTTATTTTATCTCCGGCTTGTTATTGAAATTTATATTTCATATAAACCTGTGTCAGATGGTGCGTTTCATTGTGTGACGCGCCGCCACGTTATGGACATCGGCAACGGGAGAGGGTGATGAAACAGGTACGCGTTGGGTTAATCGGCACCGGCTATATTGGGCGTTGTCACGCCATCGCTTATGCGCAGGCCGCTACGGTATTTCCATTGAAGGGCGAGCTGGTGTTGGCGATGCTGGCGGAGGTGACGCCGGAGCTGGCGGCGCAGCGTGCGGTCGAATTCGGCTTTGCGCGTTCGACCGGCGACTGGCGGCAACTGGTTGCCGACCCGGCGATTGATGTGGTGGATATCTGCGCCCCGAACTTCCTGCATAAAGAGATGGCGCTGGAGGCGATCCGCCACGGCAAACACGTCTATTCCGAAAAACCGTTGGCGCTGGACGCCGCCGACGCGGCGGAGATGGTGCAGGCCGCCCGCGCCAAAGGGGTCAAAACGCTGGTGGGCTTCAACTATATGAAAAACCCCACCAGCCAGCTGGCGCGCGAGATCATCGCCAACGGCGAGATCGGCGACGTGGTGCATTTTTACGGCACCCACAACGAGGATTATCTGGCCGATCCGCGCACGCCGATCGACTGGCACTGCCGCAAAGCCACCGCCGGCCTGGGGGCGTTGGGCGATCTGGCGGCGCACATCGTCAATATGGCGCATTACCTGGTGGGGGACATCGTGGCGGTGTCCGGCGATATGCAGACCATCATCAAACAGCGTCCGGACGCTAACGACCCGACGCGGATGCACCCGGTGGAAAACGAAGATCAGGCCAGCGCGCTGGTGCGTTTCGCCGGCGGCGCGATGGGCACCATCGAAACCTCGCGCATCGCCTGCGGGCGCAAAATGGGGCTGACCTACGTGGTGACCGGCACCAAAGGCACCTTGAGCTACACCCAGGAGCGGATGGCCGAGCTGAAGCTGTACCGCCACGATGAACCGGCGGCGCGGCAGGGCTTCAAAACGCTGCTGGTGGGGCCGCAGCATCCGGACTACGCCGCGTTTTGCATCAGCGCCGGGCACGGCATCGGCTTTAACGATCAGAAGACGGTGGAGATCCGCGATTTGGTCAACGGCATCGCCGCCGGCGACCGCCTGTGGCCGGATTTCGAAGAGGGCTGGAAGGTGTCTTGCGTGCTGGATGCGATTGCCGCTTCCGCGGAGCAGCGGCGCTGGCTGGAGATTAACCGCGACTGACGCGTCGGGATGGCGCTCCCCGGTCGGGAAGCGCCGTTAACCTGGTCAATTAATACCTTAATAAGTTATTAGCCTGCCAGTTTGTTAACTTAAGGCGCAATGCTCATGAGTATCGCGCCCGCTGTTTATGACGCGGTCGACTGGAAATCTTCCGCGTCCACGTCGTAGCCAGAGGGCTCCCAGCGAATGCTCAGCAACGCCGCCAGCCCGGCCAGCGGCGCCAGGGCGATCACCCAAAACACCCCGGTGCCCAGCGCTGCGGACAGCACCGGGAACAAGAACAGCGACAGGGTGGAGCTGGAGCGCATCAGCGTTTGGTTGAAACCGACGCCCACGCCGCGCAGCGAGGTCGGGTAGCTCAGCGAAGCGAAGGTCATGCTGTGCGAGCCCGGGCCGAAGCCCTGCCCCAGCAAGAACAGCGCCAGCATGCCGATCGATACCGCCGCCTCCGCGCCGCCGTCCGGCCTGCCGATCAGCGCCAGCCCCAGCAGCGCCGCCAGCTGGAACGTGTAGCCCAGCACCGTCATTTTCCAGGCGCCCACCCTCGGCACCAGCCGCACCGCAATCAGCCCGCCGACAAAGGCGAACAGCAGGTTCAGCGCCAGCGACACCAAAATGGTGCTGAGCATCGACTGCGCCAGGAAGCTGGACAAGATCACCGGCAGCCCGAAGGCCACGGCGTTATAGGCGAACGACGAGGCGATGGCGATAACCGTGGCCAAAATGGTGCGGCGCAGATAAACCCCCTGCAGCAGCGCGCCGTAGTTGCGCCATGACGCGCGCCGGGCCTGCGCCGGTTTGCCGCGTTCGGCATCCGCGGCCACCACGGCGTTGACGTTATAGGAGCGGCGCAGAATGGCCGCCGCGCCCTCGAGATCGCCCTGGTTGGCGGCCCATACCGGCGACTCGCTCATATAGCGGCTGCGAATGGCGATGATCGCCAGCGCCGGCACCGCGCCGAAACCGAGGATCAAACGCCACAGCCAGTCGGTATGGCTTTCCGGCAATACCGCATACAGCAGCAGCACCAGCAGATAGGAGATGCTGATCGCCGCATACCAGGTGGGGCACCACATGGCGATGCGCGCCGCCTTGTTGCCGCGCCCGGACAGCTTGGAAAACTCCGCCAGAAACGCCATCGCCACCGGCAGATCGATGCCGACCCCGAGGCCCATCACAAAACGCGCGCCGCCCAGCACCCACTCATTGGGTGCAAAGGCGCAGGCCAGCGCGGCGACCACGAAGAAGAACATATCGGCCATAAACACCCGGTAGCGACCAATCTTGTCGGTCAGGTACCCGCCGATAAAGGCGCCGATGATCGCCCCGAAGGTGATGGCCGAGGCCACCAGGCCGGTGCCGGTGGGCGTCAGGTTGAATTCGCGCGCTACGTCCTTGATGCCGAACGCCAGCGCGCCCAGATCGTAGGCGTCGAGGAATACGCCGCCCAGCGCAATCGCCACCACCACCCGGGCGTTGTTGCGTTTGGCCGCGCCGCCGTTGACCAGCGTCGAGACGTCGGCGGCGTTGCGGAGGAGGACCGCCTCGCCGGGCGGAAAATCTGAATTCCCTGCAGAAAGGGCGCCGGGCGCCGCAATATAACTGGACATGATATTTTTTCTTGGTAGGCAAAAATCCGAGCATAACGGTGCGCCGTCGGCGCTCACCAATTCTTTCTGGTTATAAGCTTACAACCGCAGGTTGTTGAAAAATCATCATGTTAAGAGGAATTTAACCATGCTCCTGGAGGGGATTAATCCCAGCGCAGCACCGCTTTGATCGCCAAACCCGCCTGCGCCTCGGCTAGCGCCCGGTTGATGTCCTGAAACGGATAGAAGCGAATCAGCCGATCGAACGGAAACTGACCGTCCTGCCAGCGGGCAATCATCCACGGGATGAATCGCTGCGGCACGGCGTCGCCCTGGATCACGCTCAATACCCGGCGATCGTGAGAAAGTTTCATCGCCGGGCCGCCGGCCAGGCGCGCCATGCTGCCGCCGGGGCGCAGCAGCGCGCGCGCCAGCCGATCCAACCGCGCATCGCCGCTGGTTTCCACCGCGTGATCCAGCTGCGGAGCCAGCCGCCGCAACTGCCGTTCCAACTGCGGATCTTCGCCGTGCAGCGCGGCGGTGGCGCCCAGCTCGCTCGCCAGCCGCAGGCGCTGCGGATGAATATCCAGCGCGATGATGGGGGCGGCGCGCCGGATGCGGGCCGCCATCAATGCGGCCATGCCGACCGTACCGACGCCGACGATCAGCAGGCTCTGCCCGGCCTGCACGTCGAGGGTGTTGATGACGGTGCCGGCGCCGGTTTGCAATCCGCAGCCGAGCGGCGCCAGCACCGGCAGCGGCAGTTCCTTCGGCACTTTTACCAGGTTGCGTTCGTTCGCCAGGCTGTGGCTGGCGAACGAGGATTGGCCGAAGAAATGGCCATGCAGCGGAGCGGGGTAGCCACTGCTGCCGTCCAGCCGCTGAAACGCAAAGTTGAGCCGCCAGAAGTGCTCGCAGTGCGCCGGGTTTTGCCGCAGGCAGGCCGGGCAGCGGCCGCAGGACTGATAGGACAGCACCACCGCATCCCCCGGCTGCACGCTGCGCACCGCGCTGCCGATCTGCTCGACGATGCCGGCGCCCTCATGGCCGAGAATCGAGCCTGCGGCGGCGCCGGCGCAGCAGCTGAGGTCGGTATGGCAGATGCCGCAGGCCGCCAGCCGCACCCGCACCTCATCCGCCCGCGGCGGCCGCAGCCGCAGCCGGCGAAACGCCAGGGGGGCGCCTTCTGCGCTGACTACCGCCGCCCGATGCGGCCGTGGCTCGTTCATTCGCTTTTGCCCGTTGAGAAGGTGTTTCAGGTCCTTCTGATTATAGTTTCCCCGCCGCACGGCGGGGCAAGACGGCCAGATCGCCGGGCGGCTCATGCAACCAGCTGATTTTTAACTTTGCTTTGCCGCTTTCGTTATTTTGAGCGGCCCTGCGGCTCGCAGATACTGAGGAAAATCCCCTTACGCGAGCCGCAGCATGCCCCTGGAAAAAAGCCACAGCCACTATTTGCACCCTGAACAACGTCAGCGGATCCGGCAGCTTTATCGGCGTTGGTATTGGCGGTTGGAGCTGCCCACCTGGGGGATTATGGCGGCGGTATACGGCGGCTGGTTCGGCGTTGCGCACTATTGGCAGGCGCTGGGCCCCTGGCTCGGCACGCCGCTGCTGATCCTGCTCACCACCTGGTATCTGTCGCTGCAACATGAGCTGATCCACGGCCATCCGACGCGCTGGCCGCGGGTCAATCAGCTGTTCGGCCTGTTGCCGCTGGCGGTGTGGTATCCCTATGGCCTGTATCGCGATTCGCATATTCGGCACCACCGCAACGAACACCTGACCGATCCGCATGAGGATCCCGAAAGCTATTATTTCAGCGAGGCGCAGTGGCGGCGTTTTCCGCGGCTCTTCCCCGTGCTGGCCGGCGTGCGCAATACGCTGGCCGGCCGGGTGGCGCTGGGCCCGGCGTTGGATATCGCCGCCACGCTGGGCCAGGCGCTGAAGGCTGTCGCCGGCGGCGAGCGGCGCACGCTGGCGATGTGGCTGGTGCATCTGCTGCTGCTGGCGGCGGTGCTGCGCTGGCTGCAGGCGCAGGGCGTCGGCGCGGCATTTTATCTGCTGGCCGTCAGCTACCCGGCGCTGGCGCTGACCAAGGTGAGATCGTTTTTCGAGCACCGCGCCGTGGAAGCCCCGCAGGCACGTTCTATTATTAATGAGGCGGGCTGGCCGTGGCGGCTGCTGTTTCTCAATCTGAACTATCATTTAGTACACCATGATCTGCCGGGCCTGCCGTGGTACGGTTTACGCGAGGTGTATCTGGCGGAGCGCGGCGCCTATCGGCAGCGCAGCCAGGGATTCGTGGTGCAGGGCTATGGCGCGTGGGTGAACGATTATGCGTTTACGCCCATCGACGTCGGGGTCCACCCGTTCAGCGGCGGCGAGCCGCCTGAACAGCCGCCGGGCGATGGCGAAGCCTGGCCGGCGGAGACATTAATTGCGCGATGGAAGCGCGCTTCTCAAGATTTTCCAACCGATCTGGCCAAATAGCCGGAAAGCACACAACCAGAGGAAAAGTATGGCAATCACCCCATCACGCGGACGTTTCTTTGCACTGGCGCTGACCCTGCTGGCCGCCAGCGGCCTGGCGCAGGCGGCGGACTCGGTGCGCGTCGGTTCCAAGATCGACACCGAAGGCTCGCTGCTCGGCAACATCATCGTGCAGGTGCTGGAATCCAACGGCATCAAGACCACCAACAAGCTGCAGCTCGGCACCACCAAGGTGTTGCGCGGGGCGATCGCTTCCGGCGAGATTGACCTGTATCCGGAATACACCGGCAACGGCGCGTTCTTCTTCTCCGATGAGAAAGATCCGGCGTGGAAAAACGCTCGGGCCGGATTCGAAAAGGTGAAGCAGCTCGATTACGACAAAAATAAAATCGTCTGGCTGGACGCTGCGCCGGCCAACAACACCTGGACTATCGCCATTCGTCAGGACGTGGCGGACGCCAACCATCTGAAAACCCTGGCCGACCTTGGCAAGTGGATCAGCGGCGGCGGCAAATTCAAGCTGGCGGCGTCGGCGGAATTCATCGAACGCCCGGATGCGCTGCCGGCGTTCCAGAACGCCTACGGCTTCAAACTGAATCAGGATCAGCTGCTGTCGCTGGCCGGCGGCGATACCGCGGTGACCATCAAGGCGGCGGCGGAACAGACCTCCGGCGTGAATGCGGCGATGGCCTACGGCACCGACGGCCCGGTGGCGGCGCTGGGTTTGCAGACGCTGGAGGATCCTAAAGGGGTGCAACCGATTTACGCCCCGGCGCCGATCATTCGCGAAGCGGCTCTGAAGCAGCACGCCAATATCCCCGAGTTGCTGAAGCCGGTCTTCGCCTCGCTGGACGGCCCGACGCTGCAGAAGCTCAACGCGCAGATTGCGGTGGAGGGCCAGGACGCCAAACAGGTGGCGGCCGCTTACCTGAAAGAGAAAGGGTTTGTTAAGGGATAGCGCTGAGGCTCCCCCTCTTCCGCCGGAAGAGGGGGAGAACAGGGCCCATTTGTTATGGAGCCGGAGAGTTTCTTTGATTGCCGTAAATAACCGCGTATTACTGACACTGTTTATCCTGTTGCTGCTGGCCGCGTTTGGCCTGCCGTTCCTCAGCTATGCCCCCAATCGCCTGCTGTCGGGCAAAAGCATTTCCCTGATTTCCCTGTTGCACGGCCCGGCGCTGTGGCTGCTGCTGCCGATGCTGGCGCTGGCGATCCTCAGCCTGCTGCGGCCGCTGCGCCGCCGGGCCTGTTTGACGGCGCTGGCCGCCTGCGGTTTGCTGACGCTGACCTTCTGGCTCAGCGGCCACGCCGCCGGGCAGTTGGCGCAGCAGGGCTCGCGGCTGGCGCGCACCTCCTGGGGCAGCGGCTGCTGGCTGATGATGGCGTTGAGCCTGTTGATCGCCGCCGATGCCATGACGCGCATCACCGCTTCGCACCTGTGGCGCATTCTGGGCAATACGCTGGTGGTGCTGCCGACGGCGGCGCTGCTGTTCAGCCATCAGCTCGATCAGCTGTCGCTGCTGAAGGAATATCACAACCGGCAGGACGTGTTCGACGCCGCGCTGTGGCAGCATCTGACCATCCTGCTGGCGACGCTGGCGCCGGCGTTGGCGATCGGCGTGCCGCTGGGGGTGCTGTGTTTCCGCTCCGAACGCTGGCAGACCCCGATATTCTCTACGCTCAACATCATTCAGACCGTGCCGTCGATTGCGCTGTTCGGCCTGCTGATTGCGCCGCTGGCGGGGCTGGCGACGGCGGTGCCCTGGCTGGCGGAACACGGCGTCAGCGGTATCGGCATGGCGCCGGCGATAGTCGCCCTGGTGCTGTATGCCTTGCTGCCGCTGGTGCGCAGCGTGGTGGCCGGGCTGCAGAGCGTGCCGGCCAGCGTGATTGAATCCGCGACCGGCATGGGGCTGACCCGCGGGCAGATTTTCCTGCGGGTGCAGTTGCCGTTGGCGCTGCCGCTGTTTCTGACCGGGGTGCGCATCCTGGCGGTGCAGACCGTCGGCATGGCGGTGGTGGCGGCGCTGATCGGCGCCGGCGGCTTTGGCGCCATCGTATTCCAGGGGCTGCTCAGCAGCGCGCTGGATCTGGTGCTGCTGGGGGTGATCCCGGTGATCCTGATGGCGGTAATCGTCGATTCGCTGTTTAAATTCATTGTTTCAATTTTGGAAGTGTCGCGCCGATGATTCACTTTGACCATGTCAGCAAGATTTTTCAGGGCAAGCCGGCGGTGGACGACCTCAGGCTGCAGATCGCCGAGGGCGAATTCACCGTGTTGATCGGCACCTCGGGTTCCGGCAAGTCCACCACCCTGAAAATGATCAACCGATTGATCGAGCATGACGCCGGCAAGATTTACTTTGCCGGTGAAGAGATCCAGAAATTCAAACCGCAGGATCTGCGGCGCCGCATGGGCTATGCGATCCAGTCGATCGGCCTGTTTCCGCACTGGACGGTGGAGGAGAATATCGCCACCGTGCCGCAGCTGTTGAAATGGCCGCGCGCGCGCATTCGCGATCGGGTGACCGAGCTGCTGGAGTTGCTGCATCTGGAGCCGGAACTGTTCCGCAGCCGCTATCCGCATCAGCTGTCCGGCGGGCAGCAGCAGCGGGTGGGGGTGGCGCGCGCGCTGGCCGCCGATCCCGAGGTGCTGCTGATGGATGAACCCTTCGGCGCGCTCGATCCGGTGACGCGGGCGGCGCTGCAGGCCGAGATTGCGCGCATTCACCAGCTCTCGGATCGCACCATCGTGCTGGTCACGCATGACATCGACGAGGCGCTGGGGCTGGCGGACCGCATCGTGCTGCTCGATCAGGGGCGGGTAGTGCAGCAGGGTACGCCGCTGGAACTGTTGACCGAGCCGGCCAATGACTTCGTGCGCGATTTCTTTGGCCGCAGCGATCGCGGCATCAAGCTGTTGGCGCTGGGCAGGGTCGCCGAACGGGTGCGGCCCGGCGTCGCCGAAGGCGAACCCATCGCCGCGGCCATGAGCCTGCGCGAAGCGCTGTCGGTATTCGTGGCGCGCGGCAGCGATCGCCTGCCGGTGGTGGGCGAACGGGGGGAGGCGCTGGGGGTGCTGCACTTTACCGATCTGATCGCCGACAAGGCGCTGTCATGAGCCGGCAACAGGCGCCGCAGGGCGCGCGTCGGCTGCGCCGGTTACGCGATCCGCTGCCCTGGACGCTGGCGCTGTTGTTGGCGCTGGTGTTCGGCATGACGCATTTGCACGGCCTGTTCGCCGCCTGGTTTCCCGATCTGGAACGGCCGGTATATCAGCAGGACAGCTTTATTTCGCTGGTGGGCGCCCACCTGTCGCTGGTGGCGGTTTCCAGCCTGATCGCCGTGGCGATCGGCGTGGCGGCGGGCGTCGGCGTTACCCGCCGCGCCGGGAAGGAGTTCCGCTCGCTGGTGGAGACCCTGGTGGCGGTGGGGCAGACCTTCCCGCCGGTCGCGGTGCTGGCGGTGGCGGTGCCGGTGATGGGCTTCAGCGAGCAGCCGGCGATCATTGCGCTGGTGCTGTACGGCCTGCTGCCGATCCTGCAGGGCACGCTGGCGGGCATCGAGTCGGTACCGGCTTCCACGCGTGAAATCGCCCGCGGCGTGGGGATGAGCGCCTGGCAAATTTTATGGCGCGTCGAGCTGCCGCTGGCGGCGCCGGTGATCGTCGCCGGCATTCGCACGTCGGTGATCATCAACATCGGCACCGCCGCCATCGCCTCCACCGTCGGCACTAAAACGCTCGGTTCGCCGATCATCATCGGCCTGAGCGGGTTTAATACCGCCTATGTGATCCAGGGGGCGGCAGTCGTGGCCCTGCTGGCTATCATTACCGACATGCTGTTCGAACGTTGGGTTCGTTATCTCACCGCCTGGCGTCAGCAGACGCTGGCCACTTCTTCAGCGGGGTAAGGGCAAATGAGGCAGGTATCTTTACCGATGTACGGCGTCGGCCATCAGCAGGCCGAGTCTTTCTGGCGGGTGCTGCGCGGCAAATTGCTGCAGCTGGGGTTGGAAGCGCTGCCGGAGCAGCTCAGTTGGCCGGATAACTTGGCGCAGCACTGGCAGCGCGACGATCTGCTGCTCAGCCAGACCTGCGGTTACCCGCTGGTCAGCACGCTGCCGCAGGTGCAGCTGGTCGGCACTTATCATTACCGCGTAGAAGGCTGCGACGGCCCGAACTACCGCAGCTGGCTGGTGGTGCGCGCCGAGGATCCCGGCGAGCGGCTGGCCGATTTTCGCGGCCGGGTGGCGGCTTACAACAGCACCGATTCGCAGTCCGGTTACAACGGCCTGCGCGCGCTGGTCGCGCCGCTGGCCCAGGACGGAAAGTTTTTTGGCAGCGCCATCGCCTCCGGCGCGCACTATCAGTCGCTGAAGCTGATCCAGAGCGGGCAGGCGGACATCGCCGCCATCGACAGCATCAGCATGGAGCTGCTGCGCCGCGCGCAGCCGCGGGCGCTGGACGGTTTGAAAATTATCGGCCGCACCGCAGCGGTGCCGGGCTTGCCGCTGATCACCTCGGCAAGCACGCCGCCGGAACAGCTGGAGATACTGCGCGCCGGCGCCAGGGCGATGCTGGACGAAACGATCGGCGACAGCCTGCTGATCGGCGATTTCAGCCTGGTGCCGCGTTCGGCCTATCAGGCGATCAGCGCGCTGGAGCAGCAGGCTGCGGCGCAGGGCGTAACGGCGCTTTAACGCTAAGCAAGGTTGCTGATCTGCCGCCCAGACAGCTGGGCCAGTTGGCGCTCATCGCTTTTTCAGCCGCGGGAGAGCAGCCCAGCGCAGCGCCATGTACGGTGGCGCTGCCGGTGCGGTGCGGGGATTACTTGGCCTGAAGGCTGTCTGCCGGCGCCTGAGTGGCGGAGGCGTCGCTGGCGGCGGTTTCTTCTTGCGGCGTGGTGGAACGGGTGTAGATGTTCAACCCGGCGAGGAATACGCCGCCCAGGGAACCGAAGGCGCACAGGGCGATGACGACGACGAACGCTTTTTTCAGCATAGGAATGATTTCACGGTTGCTCGGAACAGCGGGAATTATAGACCCTTCGCCGGGTGAAACAAGAATCGTTTTAACGGCGGCCCGCAGACCGCCATTTTGGTCACCGCTTTTCACATTCCACCGATCGCACGCCGGCCGGGCGGGCGAACAGGTATTTCCCCAGCGTCACCAACACCACCGCCGCAACGATAATCACCAGCGCCATCCATTCACGCGGCGCCAGAGATTCGCCGGCGAAGCCGATGCCGAGCAGCACCGCAACCACCGGGTTAACGTAGGCGTAGCTGGTGGCGACCGCCGGCCGCACGTTCTTCAGCAAGAACATGTAGGCGCTGATCGCCAGCATCGAGCCGAAGATTATCAGATACCCCAGCGCGAAAAAGCCGCCGGCGCCTGGCATCTGGCCGAGGTGCTCGCCGCTGAGCCGGCTGGCGACCAGCAGCACCGCGCCCGCCACCAGCATCTCCGCCGCCCCGGCCATGGGCCCGACGGGCAACGAAATGCGCGATCCCAGCACCGAGCCGAAGGCCCAGCTGGCCGAAGCCAGCAGGATCAGCAGCGCGCCGGTCGGATTGCCGACCAGGTTATTGCCGGTATTCAACAGCACGATGCCCACCAGCCCCAGGGCGATGCCCGCCCATTCCAGCCGGGTATTGCGCATGCCCCACAGCAGGCTGAAACACAGGGTGAACAGCGGCACGGTGGCGACCATCACCGCGGCGATGCCGGAGGGCACATGCTGATGCTCCGCCACCGTGACCAGGCCGTTGCCCACCGCCAGCAGCAGAATGCCGATGGTGCCGGCGGCCAGCCACTGCTTCGGCGTCGGCAACGCATGGCCGCGCAGCGCCAGGAAGCTGAACAGCAGGATGCCGGCGGTCAGAAAGCGGATGCCGGCCATCATCAGCGGTGGCCAGCTTTCTACGCCCAGACGAATCACAAAGTAGGTGGAACCCCAGACAATATATAACGTAAACAGCGCCCCAACCAACGGCAGGACGTTACGGCTATTTTGGCTCAGCATGGATGTTTATTCTGCAGGGAAGGTTATTATTAGAGGACTCAGTAAACCCGATCGGACAGCGAATAAGCAACGGCTTTGCGAACTTTTTTTGCCGGGGCGAAGGCCATTAACGGCCTTCAGAACCCGCTCTTTTTCAACTGCAGCCAACTCACCGCCGGCAGATAAACCGACCCGCCGATGGCGAGCAGCAGCAGCATGATTTCCGGCGGCACGCCCGGCTGCAGCGTGCCCAGCTTCCAACTGACGGCGTAGGCGAAAGGCCCGACGACGGCGCCTGACACCGCCAACGGCCAGGGGGCGGCTCTGACCACCTCCAGCACCCAGCTCCACCAGCAGCCGAAGCCTACCCACAGCGCGATCACCCACAGCGGCAGGCCGATATGATTGTGGTAATGCAGCACGCCGCTGTAGCTCCACAGGCCATCCATGCCGATGCCGCCGAGGGCGGCGATCAACGCGCCTTTGCGCCGGGAGCCGGGGGTGAAGATCAACGCCAGCGCGGCGCCGGCCAACAGAATGCCGTTGAGCCGGTCGTGGGTCAGCAGCGCCAGCAGCCAGCAGACGCCGAGCCCCAGCGTCGCCAGCCAAAATCCGGCATGAGGTTTCATGGCTCTTCTCTCGTTGACGGGTTAATGCGTTTCATTGCCGCGATCCGCTTTTACGATACGGAAATGCGGTAGGCGCAGCGGCGCGCGCCGGCCAGAATGTGCTCGGAACGTTCTACCTGCGCCTGCAGCACTTCGGCAAAAACGCTCAGCTCCGCGCGGCAAAAGCCCTGACAAACGGTGGCGGCGGCGCAGATTGGGCAATGGTTCTCCACCAGCAGGTAAGAGCCGTCCTCCTGCTGACGCCATTCGGCCATGTAGCCTTCGCGGCTGCGGATGGCGGCCAGCCGCGCGACGCGTTCCTGCAGATCGGTGGCGCCGATCATCGCCTGCTTGTAGTTGATGCGGGTTTCCTGCTCGCGGGTGTCGATCAGCAAATCGACCGCTTGCTCGCCCAGTTTGTCGCGCACGGTACGCAACAGCTGGACCGTCAGTTCGGCGTGGGTGTCCGGAAAACGGGCGTTGCCGGCGACGGTCAAATGCCACAGCTGCACCGGGCGCCCGACGCCGCGCGTTTCGGCGACCGCTTCCACCAGGCCTTCTTTCGCCAGCTTCACGAACTGCTGCCGCGCCGCTTCACCGGTGGTGCCAAGGACTTTTCCTGCCTCTGAGGCTTGCTGCGGGCCGCGGGTTTTCAACAGCGTCAGCAAACGGTCGCTGACCGATTGTGCTGTGCTTACGCCATTTTCCAAGTTTATTCTTGACATATTTCTCCGCCTCGCCCTAACTTATTCCAAGATAACTCTTGTTAAATTTAGCGCAATATCACCCTCAACTCAATGCCATTACTCTGAAAACAGGACCACCACCGTGATAACCAACGATGATAGCCGCTGGAGCGATCTTTTTTCCGGCAAAAACGCCGCCAGTGCGATCGCGCTCTCACTCGGCGTTGCGCTGCATGCGATCAATATCCTGGTCGCCACCACCATTCTGCCTTCGGTAGTGCAGGATATTGGCGGCCTGGATCTCTACGCCTGGAATACCACGCTGTTCGTGGTGGCGTCGATTCTCGGTTCGGCGCTGTCGGCCCGCCTGCTCAGCGGTTACGGCGCGCGCAGCGCTTATCTGGTGGCCTCGCTGTTTTTCATCGCCGGGGCGGCGCTGTGCGCGCTGGCGCCGTCGATGCCGGTGATGCTGATTGGCCGCACGGTGCAGGGGTTCGGCGGCGGCCTGATCTTTGCGCTCTCCTACGCGATGATTAACCTGGTGTTCGAACAGAAACTGTGGCCGCGCGCGATGGCGCTGATCTCGGCAATGTGGGGCATAGCGACGCTGGTGGGGCCGGCGGTAGGCGGCATTTTTGCCGAACTGCACGCCTGGCGCTGGGCCTTCGGCATTCTGTTGCCGATCATGGCGCTGTACGCCGGCTTTACCTTCATGATCCTGCCGAAAGGCCGGCCTCGGCAGGCGGCGGCGCCGCTGCCGTTGGCCCAGCTGGCGCTGTTGGCGACGGCGGTGCTGGTGGTCTCCGCCGGCAGCCTGGCGGACAGCGCCTGGCTCAATCTGGCGGGCATCGCGCTGTCGCTGGCGCTGATGGCCTGGCTCATGCGGCGGGAGGGGCAGTCGCGCGCCCGGCTGCTGCCGCAGGGCGCGTTGCGACGCGGTTCTGCGCAGGCCTCGCTGTACCTTACCGTTTCGCTGCTGGTTATCGGCATGACCAGCGAGATTTTCGTGCCGTACTTCCTGCAGCTGCTGCACGGCCAGTCGCCGCTGATTTCCGGTTATATCGCGGCCACCATGGCGGCGGGTTGGACGCTGTCGGAAATTCTCAGCTCCGGCTGGCGCGGGGCGGGCATCCGCCGGGCGATCGTCAGCGGGCCGCTGTTTGTGCTGGTGGGGCTGCTGGCGCTGGCCATCCTGATGCCGGTGCCTTCCGGCGGCCACTGGCTGGCGCTGGCGCCGATCGTCATTGCCCTGACGCTGGTCGGGTTCGGCATCGGTTTTGGCTGGCCGCACCTGCTGACGCGCATCCTGCAGGTGGCGTCCGACGCGGACAAGGACATCGCCGGCGCGTCGATCACCACGGTGCAGCTGTTCGCCACCGCCTTCGGCGCCGCGCTGGCCGGCATGATTGCCAACCTGGCCGGGTTGAACGAGCCGGGCGGCGCAGCCGGGGCGGCTTCGGCGGCGCGCTGGCTGTTTTTGCTGTTCGCCCTGGCCCCGCTGCTGGCGGTGTTCAGCGCCTGGCGCTGCGCGGCGATTGAGCCGCCGGAGCGCCGGCGGCAAAACGATCACGTTTAAATTCGCTTGACCAATCCCTTATTTGAGATTATTTCTCTCATATGAGATTTCAACGGTGGGGCTTACACAGTGGATAACGGATTGGACAATGCCGACCTCAGGCTGGCGCAGCGGCTGGCCGATTTGCGCCAGCGGCACGGCTGGTCGCTGGAGGAGCTGGCGCAGCGGACCGCCATCAGCCGGGCGACGCTGTCGAGGGTGGAGCGGGGAGAAACCAGCCCGACGGCTTCATTGATGAACCGGCTGTGCGCCGCCTATGGGCTGACCATGTCGCGCCTGTTGAGCGAAATAGAAGACGAGCCGCCGGAGCTGCTGCGTCGGGAGCAGCAGCCGGTGTGGGTAGACGGCGCCAGCGGCTTTCACCGCCGTTCGGTTTCGCCGCCCGCCGCGCTGTACAGGGCCGAGTTTGTCGAAGGCCGGCTCGAGGCCGGTGCGTTGATCGACTATGACATGCCGTCCATCCCGGCGCTGGAACACCATTTATGGCTGCTGGCGGGTAGCCTGGAGCTGACGCTGGAGGGCCGCACTTTCCGTCTGGCCCCCGGCGACTGCCTGCGCTATCGGCTGTTCGGCGCGTCAAGATTTCACGTCCCCGGCGCTGAGCCGGCCCATTACACCCTCGTTATCTGCAGGCCATAACCATGACTGACATACAACAACTGGACGCCGCCGCGGCGGAACGCGCGATCCCGGAACTGGCCGATATGCTGCTGGCCAGCGTGGCGCAGGGGGCCAGCATCGGCTTTGTGATGCCGTTTACGCTGGAGCAGGCGCAGGCCTTCTGGCGTCGTCTGCTGCCGGCGATTGAGCGGGGCGATCGGGCGATGCTGGTGGCGCGCCAGGCCGGGCGGGTGGTCGGCACCGTGCAACTGCTGCTGGATATGCCGGACAACGGCCGCCATCGCGCCGAGGTGCTCAAGCTGATGGTGCATCCGCAGGCGCGCCGGCAGGGGATTGCCCGTCAGCTGATGCTGGCGCTGCAGAGGCTGGCGGCAGAACATCGGCGCCATCTGCTGGTGCTGGACACCCTGACCGGCGATACCGCCGAAGGCCTGTACCGCCGGCTGGGCTTCGAACTGGCCGGCAGCATTCCGCAGTACGCCATGGCCAGCAACGGCGGCGCATTGGACGCCACCAGCTATATGTATAAATTGCTGCCGTGCTGACCATCGAATCTGTCGAGGCGGTTTCCCTGCAGGCGCAGGCGCTGATGACGGAACTGTCGGCGCGGTTGGCGGAAATTACCGGCGACGGCGGCGCAGCTTCATTTGATGCCGCTGCTCTCGATGCCGATGGCGGATGTTGCCTGTTGGTGCGTAATGCTGCCGGTGAAGCGATAGCCTGCGGTGCGTTACGTCGGCTGACCGCTGAGGTTGCGGAATTAAAGCGCATGTACGTTCGTGAGGCCGGTAACGGCATCGGCGGTTATCTGCTGCACGCTCTGGAGCAACGCGCACGGCTGCAGGGGTATCGGCAGCTGTGGTTGGAAACGCGCCGGGTCAATCAGCGAGCGGTCGGATTCTACCTGGCGCGGGGGTATCGGGTGCGTGAAAACTATGGCCGTTATCAGGGGAATGCGCAGGCGCTCTGCTTCGAGAAAACCTTGTGACGATACCGCAGGCGCCTGGCCCCTGCGGTACGCCGGCGGTTATTGCGGGCTGGCCAGGGTCATCATCATTTCGAACTGGCGCAGCGGCTCCTGCCGCCAGCCGAGCCGCTCGAAGAACGGCGCCGCCACCTCGGGAACGTAAACGCCGGCCGCCAGCGGCAGCGGCGCGAACCGCGTCTGCAGCGCGGCCAGCAGCGTGCGGGCATGGCCTTTGCCGCGCTGCGGCGGCGGCACATAAATCATGCGCAGGAAGCATTTTTCGGCGCCGGGCATCACCACCGCGTAGGCCTGGCGATCGAGGGTAAAGGCGCGCGGCTTGCCCGGCAGCTTGAACAGCGTTTCGGGGGCGACCAGCCAGGGCTGGTCGGTGGCGCCCTCCGCCGTGAGGCGGTGGCTGAGGAGCAGCGGGTCGATCTCCTGCAGCGCGACGCTTTCCGCCGGCGCAGGCTCCGGCGCCTGATGCCCGGTCAGGGTGCGGACGATGCGCAGCCCGGCGCGGTGGTACAGCGCCAGCCCGGCGTCGTTGTGTTCGATCACTTCCAGCGACAGCCGCCGGTCGCCGCGCGCTCTGGCATCGCTGACCAGTCGCCGCATCAGCGTCTGGCCCAGGCCTTTGCCGCGCATTTCCGGCCGGATGGACAGCGCCGCCACCCGGCTGTGCTGGCCGCGGCGGGCGATCAGCGCGATGGCTACCGGTTGCTGGCGGTGAATGACGACAACGCTGTCGCCAAGGCTGAGATCTTCGGCGCCGAAGCGGCCGGCGAAGCCGGGGCCGTCGATCACGAAGGGAACGAGATAGTCTTCGAAACAGTGGCTGAGGATATGCGCCAGTTGCTCGCTGCTGTAGCCCAGGGCATGGCGGTATTCAAACGGTCCGTCGTTGTGCATGGCGGTTTCCAGTGAAAGGAAGGAAGCTATACATCTAGACCCGTTTGTTTTGTTAGGCAAGTTTGTCCCTGGCGTTCCGTGATATGGGCGGCGCTGATCGGCACAAAAGAAAAAAGCCGGACGCAGCCGCCCGGCGAAATAAACTCTGGGTGATCAAATACAGCTAAAGTTTGCAGTGGTGGTTATTCGTCGCATCAGAACTGGTAGGTCAGGGCGACGGCGATCACGTCGTCGTCTTTCAGACCCAATTTATTATCGTTGTCGAGCTGGTTGATTTTATAGTCAATATAGGTCGACATATTTTTGTTGAAGTAATAATACGCGCCCACGTCGATGTATTTAACCAGGTCGGCATCGCCGATGCCTTCAATATCTTTACCTTTCTGCTGGACATAACCCAGCGATGGGCGCAGGCCGAAATCGAACTGATATTGCGCCACCAATTCCAGACCTTCCGCTTTATTGGCGAAGCCGCTGACGCTTGAGCCATTAACGGGAACGGAAATAGGTGCGATATTACGGCTCTGCGAATAAGTCGCGGCCAGGTAAACGTCGTTGTTGTCATATTTCATGCCGGCGGCCCAGATATCGGCCCTGTCGCCTTTACCGAAGGTGCCCGCTTTCTGGCTGGCGGTGCGGTTGGAAGAGGCATAGGCGGCGCCGAAGCTCAGGCCGTCGATGACTTCGTAGCTGGAAGACAGGCCCCAGCCGTCGCCGTTCGCCTTGCTGCCGGAGCGGCCGTCGTTTTCGTTCTTGCCCTGATACTGCACCGCGAACTTCAGGCCGTCGACCAGGCCGAAGAAGTCGTTGTTGCGGTAGGTGGCGACGCCGTTGGTGCGGCCGTTCATGAAGTTGTCGGTTTTAACGTAGGCGTCGTCGCCGAATTCCGGCAGCATATCCGTCCAGGCACCGACGTCATAAATGATGCCGTAATTGCGGCCGTAGTCGAAGGAGCCGATATCTTTATATTTCAGACCGGCGAAACCCAAACGGGTTTTAGTGTCTTTCGCGCTGTCGGATTCAGTATGGTTAGCGGAAATTTGATATTCCCACTGGCCGTAACCGGTCAGCATGTCGTTAATCTGCGTCGCGCCTTTAAAACCGATGCGCACGTAGGTTTTATCGCCATCGTTGCCGGTATCGTCAGAGAAATAGTGCAGTGCTTTTACCCGGCCGTAAAAATCAAGTTTATTACCGTCTTTATTGTAGATTTCTGCTGCCTGTGCTGTCTGCGCAATTAAAAGTGCCGGAATAATAACGGCCAGAAGATTAGGTTTCATGGTTTACCCTGCTTTATTCGATTGAAAGACGCTTATCATCAGTTGCATTGCTGTGTTGCCGCGCCGCCTGAATGTTGGCGGCGGAGATTTTTTACCCTAGTAATGTGATCCATTTATGACAAAATATTCATTTCCGTATCGTTCGATTAAAAAAGTCGCGTAAAGAGTGAATTTTCTCGCCGGACAACTGTCGGCGGCTGGTCTACAGTTAGCGATAGCGTTCCTGATTGCAGGAGGAATCATGCGTGATACTTATACATTGCTTGGCGCCTGCGGCAGCGGCTCGACCATCGTCGCCGCCGCGCTGGAACTGACCGCTTTCCCCTGGGGTTACGAGGAGGTGGACTACGCGCTCGACAGCCCGGAACGCGACCGCCTGCTGGCGCTGAATCCGCTGGGGCAGGTGCCTACCTTAATTCTGCCCAATGACGAAGTGATGACGGAAAGCGCGGCGATAATCCTGTTGCTGCACGATCGCGCGCCGCACGCCGAGCTGGCGCCGCCGTCCGGTTCCGCGCTGTTGCCGCGTTTCCTGCGCTGGCTGATGTTTATCAACGCCGAAATTTACCCCACCTTTACCTATGCCGATCATCCGCAACGCTGGTTGCCGAAAACGCGGGAGCCGGAGCGCCTGGCGGAGGAGATCCTGCGCTATCGCCAGCAATTGTTGCTGCAGCTTGACGCCGCCGCCAGCGAAGCCGGGCCCTGGTTCCTCGGCAAAACCTTCAGCGCGCTGGATCTGTACGTGGCGGTGATGTGCAACTGGCGGCCGGGCCGACGTTGGTTCCTGCCGCAGGCCCCTCGGCTGCTCGCCATCGCCGGGCGGGTCGAGCAGCGCCCGGAACTGAATGCGTTGTTCCAGGCGCATTTCGACCACGTCGCCCCGCTGGAGTAGACCTTGCCCCTCGCGTCAAACGGGGGGCATTAACCATCCCGTTTTTATGAACCTTTAGCGTTGAAAATCCCGATTTTCACCCGCTGCGTCGGCGAGTAGCCTAGGGCCATTCGTTAACCGACAGGAGTGTGTGATGCCATCAAGTCAACCGCCCGGCCAACAGGCCTTCGGCGATATCGCCCCCAAGCTGGCGCAGCTTAGCGACAGCGTCTTATTCGACGACGTCTGGCGGCGGCCGCAGCTTGCCCCGCGCGAGCGCAGCCTGATTACCGTCGCCGCCCTGGTGGCGCTGAATCGTCTGGAGCAGCTGCCGTTTCATTTGCAACTGGCGCAGCGCAACGGCGTCAGCCGCGAACAGCTGGCCGAACTGATCACCCATTTGGCGTTTTACGCCGGCTGGCCCGCTGCGGCCTCCGCGGTGGCGCGCCTGCGTGAATTGGAATTATAGGGGCGAATGTTATGCCCCCTACGGGAGAGTAACCCATGCCTTTTAGCCGCATTGCCCTGCATCAGGGAAAATCCGCCGACTATCTGCGTCGGCTGTCAGACAGCCTGCAACAGGCGCTGGTCGACACCTTCAGCGTACCGCCGGCCGACAAGTTTCAGGTTATCGACCAGTACCGGCCCGGCCAGCTGGTGTACGATCGCGACTACCTCGGCGGGCCGCGTTCGGCGGATTTCGTGTTGTTTTACATCACCATCGGCCGCCCGCGCGACACCGCCACCAAGCAGCGCTTTTATCAGCGGCTGGCGGCGCTGCTGGCGGAAAACCTGCAGCTGCGCCCCGAAGATCTGATGGTGGTGATCACCACCACCCGGTTGGACGAATGGTCGTTCAGTGCGGGGCGCGCCTCAATGATTGAAACTCCGGCGTCGCCCGGGCTGACGTGACCCTCGGTCTGTGGGACAATGGCGCCATCATTTCGTTTAGATAAGAGTTGAATGGCGCTCTCCTCCGCAGTTAAAGATCAGATAGGCCAGTGGTACAAAGCCCTGCAGCAACAAATACCGGATTTTATTTCCCGCGCTCCCCAGCGGCAGATGATCGCCGAAGTGGCGAAAACCCTGGCCGGCGACTACCCGCGCCATCTGGCGATCGAAGCGCCGACCGGCGTCGGCAAAACGCTGTCCTATTTGATCCCGGGCATCGCCGTCGGGCGTGCGGAGAGCAAGCCGCTGGTGGTGAGCACCGCCAACGTGGCGCTGCAGGATCAGATCTACAGCAAGGATCTGCCGCTGCTGAAGAAGATCATTCCCGACCTGAAGTTCACCGGCGCCTTTGGCCGCAGGCGCTATGTCTGCCCGCGCAACCTGGCGGCGATGAGCACCGACGTCAGCGAGCAGGGCGATCTGACGCTGTTTCTCGACGATGAGCTGGCGCCTTCCAGCGGAGAAGAGCAGGCGCTGTGCCAAAAGCTGACCAAGGCGCTCAGCCGCCACGAATGGGACGGGCTGCGCGACCATTATCAGCTGTCCATCGCGGATCCGCTGTGGGCCAAGCTGAGCACCGACAAGGCCAACTGCCTGGGGCGCAACTGCCACTACATCCGCGAATGCCCGTTTTACCTCGCCCGCAAAGAGATTGAGAGCGCCGACGTGGTGGTGGCCAACCATGCGCTGGTGATGGCGGCGCTGGAGACCGAGTCGGTGCTGCCGAACCCGAAAGAGCTGCTGCTGGTGCTGGACGAAGGGCACCATCTGCCGGAGGTGGCGCGCGACGCGCTGGAGATCGACGGCGAAATCACCGCGCTGTCCACCAACCTGCAGCTGGACACGATCGTGCGCCAGGTCGAACAGTGCATGACCCAATACCGGCCGAAGAACCCGCCGGGGCTGGCCAACGGCGAGCGGCTGAAGAATCACTGCGAAGAGCTGCGCGAGCTGGTGCAGGTCTTTGAACGCCAGGTCAGCCTCTTTCTGCCCACCGACAGCGTGGTGGCCGAGCATCGTTTCGAAATGGGCGAGCTGCCGGCGGAGATGGTGGAGAGCTGCGCGCGGCTGTTCAAGCTCACCGACGCGCTGCGCGGGCTGGCGGAGTTCGTGCTTAACGATCTCACCGAACAGACCGGCAAACACGACATCATGCGCCTGCACCGGGCGATCATTCAGATGAGCCGCACCCTGGGCTATCTGGAGGCGATGAGCAAGCTGTGGCGGCTGGCGGCGCTGGACAAATCCTCCAATGCGCCGATCTCCAAGTGGGTGACCCGCGATCTGCGCGATAACGTGACCCATCTGTATCTGCACTGCGTCGGCATCCGCGTCAGCGACCAGCTGGAAAAGCTGCTGTGGCGCAAGGTGCCGCACGTGGTGGTCACCTCGGCGACGTTGCGCTCGCTGAACAGCTTTGCGCGGCTGCAGGAAATGAGCGGGCTGAGCGAGAAGGCCGGCGACCGTTTCGAGACGCTGTCTTCGCCGTTCAACCACGTTGAGCAGGGCAAGATAGTCATCCCGCAGATGCGCTTTGAACCGGCGATCGCCAACGAGGCGGAACATCTGGAGGAGATGGCGCGCTTCTTCCGCGCCGAGCAGGCCGGCGGCCGGCACAAGGGCATGCTGATCCTGTTCAGCAGCCACCGGGCGATGCAGACCTTCCTCGGTTACGTCACCGATCTGCGGCTGATGCTGCTGGTGCAGGGCGATCAGCCGCGTTACCGGCTGGTGGAGGAGCACCGCAAACGGGTGGAAAAGGGGGTCGCCAGCGTGCTGGTCGGCCTGCAGTCGTTCGCCGAAGGGCTGGATCTGAAAGGTGAACTGTTGACCCAGGTGCACATTCACAAGATTGCCTTCCCGCCGATCGACAGCCCGGTGATCGTCACCGAGGGCGAATGGCTGAAATCGCTGAAGCGTTATCCGTTTGAAGTGCAGAGTCTGCCGAGCGCCTCGTTTAACCTGATCCAGCAGGTTGGCCGTTTGATCCGCAGCAACGAATGCCGCGGCGAGATCGTGATTTACGATCGGCGGCTGCTGACCAAAAGCTACGGCGCGCGGCTGCTGGCTTCGCTGCCGGTGTTCCCGATAGAACAACGCGCGGTGCCCGCAGCCGACAAGGCGCACCTGGCGGCGCTGAAATCCGCCGCCGACGCGGCGAAGAAAGAGAAAAAACGCGGCAACCCTTTCGCCAAGCGGCGCCGGCGTTAGCTACCGCAGCGGCGGCAGGCGGCGCTTCACCGGCGTGGTCTTCACTATCGAGGTATTGCTCTGCGCGTGCTCGGCCAGCCGATCGAGGATCTGGTCGAGCTGCTCCATCGAATGCGCCACCAGGCGCACGATGAAGCAGTCTTCGCCGGTCACCTTGTCGCACTCAATCGCCTCGGGAAGCGCCTGGATCAGCTGTTCGACCTTCTTCAGCATGCCCGGCAGCGGCTTGATGCGCACCAGCGACTGAAAGGCATAGCCGAGCGCCTGCAGATTGACGTTCAGGGTATAGCCCTGGATCACGCCGTTTTCCTCCAGCCGCCGCAGCCGCTCGGCAGTGCTGGGTGACGACAGCCCCGCTTTGGCGCTCAGCGTTTTCAACGACGCTCGCGCGTCTTCGGCCAGAATGGTCAGGATCTGGCGATCGATATCATCCATAACGCCTCCATTAGGTATTCTGTCATTTTTACCTGCAATAAAAAGGCAGTTAAGCATATTGGCCTTATTTATGCCATGGAAAGCCGCGCCGCAAAGCCGCAAGCTAAGCCCCTTGGCTGAGCATTGAGGAAAACGGCATGAATGCGGAGATAAAGCGCGGTTCGGTAGAGATGGTTGCGGCGATGTTGATTTCCGGCAGCATCGGCTGGTTTGTGCTGATGTCCGGGCAATCGGTATTCAACGTGGTGTTCTGGCGCTGCGCGGTGGGGGCGCCGGTGCTGCTGGCGATTTGCGCGGCAATGGGCCAGCTGCGTCCCGGCATCCTGACGCGGGCTACGCTGCTGCTGGCCATCGCCGGCGGCGTGGCGCTGGTGATCAACTGGCTGCTGCTGTTCGCCGCCTATTCTTACGCCTCCATTTCCATCGCCACCGCCGTGTACAACACCCAGCCGTTTATGCTGGTGGGGCTGGGGGCGCTGTTTCTCGGCGAGCAGCTGACCGCCCGCAAGCTGCTGTGGCTGGCGCTGGCGTTCGGCGGCATGATGATGGTGGTGCTGGCGCAGCCGCGGCAGGCGGGCGGGCAGAACCACTATCTGCTGGGCATTGCGCTGTCGCTCGGCGCGGCGTTTTTCTATGCGCTGATGGCGTTGGCCGCCAAGCGGCTGAAGGGCACGCCGCCGCACGTGATCGCGCTGATCCAGGTGACCGTCGGGGTGGTGATGCTGTTGCCGCTGGTGGATTTCCAGGCGCCGGTCAGCGCCGGGCAATGGGGCATGCTGGCGACGCTGGGCGTGCTGCACACCGGGCTGATGTACGTGCTGATGTACGGTGCGCTGCAGAAACTGCCGACCAACCTGATCGGCTCGCTGTCGTTTATCTACCCGATCGCCGCCATGCTGGTGGATCGCTTGGCGTTCGGCCATCGGCTGGTGGCGCTGCAGCTGATCGGCGCGGCCGTCATTCTGCTGGCGGCGGCGGGCATGAACCTGCTCGGCGAGCGGCGGCTGCGCTTGACGCCGGCGCCGGACGGCCAGCGCGGCGGCTGAGGCGGCGAGGGGATCAGGCCTGTTTTTTCAGCCGGCGCCATAAGGTGGTGCGGCTGATCCCCAAAAATCGGGCGGTGGCGGCGTGATCGCCACCGAACCGCGCCAGGGCCGCCTGCGCGCTGGGCGGCGGCTCCCGGGTTCCGCAGCGCGGCGGCGCGGCGGCCAGCTCCGGCAGCAGCCAAAGCAGGGTTTCTTCGGTCGGCGCCGCGCCGGTGCTCAGCATCAGCGCCAGCCGTTCCATCATGTTGCGCAGCTCCCGAAGATTGCCGGGCCAGGCGTAACGCTGCAGCGCGGCGTAGCAACCGGCCATGCCGGCGCGCAGCGGCTCCGTCAGCGGCACGTCGAGCGCCGCCAGCGACTGCTTCAGAAAGTGTTTAGCCAGGGCGGGAAGGTCGTCGCCTCGCTCCCGCAGCGGCGGCAGATGCAGGCGCAGGGCGCTCAGGCGATAGAACAGATCGGCGCGAAAATCCCCCTGCCGAATCGCCTGCTCCAGATGGCTGTGGGTGGCGCTGATGACCCTAAAGTCGACCGCTACCGGCCGCTGGCCGCCCACCCGGGTGACGGCTTTTTCCTCCAGCGCGCGCAGCAGCCGGGTTTGCAGATGGCGCGGCATTTCGCCGATCTCATCCAGAAACAGGGTGCCGCCGTTGGCGGTCTCCAGCAGCCCGCGCCGGCCGCCGCGCCGCGAGCCGGTAAAGGCGCCTTCCTCATAGCCGAACAGTTCGGCCTCCAGCAGCGATTCGGCTATGGCGCCGCAGTTGATGGCGACGAAAGGCGGCGTTTGCCCTCTGGGCAAGGTGCCGCGGCGGGAAAAATACTCCCGGTGGATCGCCTGCGCCGCCAGCTCCTTGCCGGTGCCGGTTTCGCCCTCGATCAACACCGCCGCCGGGGAACGGGCGTACAGCAAGATGGTGCGCCGCACCTGCTCTATCTGCGGCGAGGCGCCCCGCAAGTCGCCGAGCCCGTAGCGCGGTTGCAGCAGGTTGCGCGCGGCGTCATCGCCGCTGCGTTTGGCGTTGGCCTGCACCAGACGGGTGACGTCCAGCGCGTCGCTGAAGGCGGCGCGAATGGTGGCGGCCGAATAGAGAAAAATGGCGGTGAGCCCGGCTTCTTCCGCCAGACTGCTGATCAACCCTGCGCCGACCAGGGTCCGAATGCCGGCGGCTTTCAGTTCGGCGACTTGGTCGCGGGCGTCCTCTTCGGTGACGTAGCTGCGCTGTTCCAGCGGCAGGTCGAACGTTTGCTGGAACTCCAGCAGCGCAGGCAGCGGGGCTTTATAGGTGATGACGCCGATCCGTTCGCTGGTTTTGCGCGCTTTGCTCAGCGCCTGCAGCAGGTCGAAACCGCCGGGCTTGATCAGGATCACCGGTATCGACAGGCGGCTTTTCAGGTAGGCGCCGTTGGAGCCGGCGGCGATGATGGCGTCGCAGTGCTCGCTGGCCAGCTTTTCGCGGATGTGCCGCACCGCCTCCTCGAAGCCCAGGCGAATCGGGGTAATGGTCGCCAGGTGGTCGAACTCCAGGCTGATGTCCCGGAACAGGTCGAACAGGCGGGTAACGGAAAGGGTCCATATAACCGGTTTGTCCTGAACGCCGGGTTGGGGGTTGTCGTCGCGCATTTAAGGGTCACCAAACCGAGGAGATGCTTTAGGTGTAGCCGCGTTTCAACGATGTTTCAAAAAAATAGTGAAACGCGGATTGCAACGCCGGTTGAAACCCTGGCGCTCCGCCGGGCGCGCTTGAGCAGGCAGATTGAAATTCATTTTATTGTTTTCAAATGATTTTTATTTTTATTCGCGCCGGCCGCCAACCTGGCCCGCCCCTTGCTCTCTGTGTTTCATACTGCCCATCGGAGAGAACGCCATGACGCTGCGCTCACCAGGCCTGGCCTTTCGCCAGGCGCTGAGTAAAGAACACCCGTTGCAAATCGCCGGCGCGATCAACGCCAACCACGCCCTGCTGGCGCAGCGCGCCGGATTTCAGGCCATCTACCTTTCCGGCGGCGGCGTGGCGGCCGGTTCGCTGGGGCTGCCGGACCTGGGGATATCCACCCTGGACGATGTGCTGACCGATATTCGCCGCATTACCGACGTTTGCCCGTTGCCGCTGTTGGTGGACGTGGACAGCGGTTTCGGCGCCTCGGCGTTCAACGTCGCCCGCACGGTGCGCTCGGTGATCAAGGCCGGAGCGGCGGCGCTGCATATCGAGGATCAGGTCGGCGCCAAACGCTGCGGCCATCGCCCCAACAAGGCCATCGTTTCCACCGATGAGATGGTGGATCGCATCCGGGCGGCGATAGACGCGCGCAGCGATCCGGATTTCGTGATCATGGCGCGCACCGACGCGCTGGCGGTGGAAGGGCTGGAGGCGGCGATCGAACGCGCCCGGGCGTACGTGGCGGCCGGCGCCGACATGCTGTTCCCGGAGGCGATCACCGAGCTGGGCATGTATCGCCGGTTCGCCGAGGCCACGCAGGTGCCGATCCTCGCCAACATTACCGAATTCGGCGCGACGCCGCTGTTCACCACCGAAGAATTGCGCAGCGCCCGGGTAGATATGGCGCTGTACCCGCTGTCGGCCTTCCGGGCGATGAATCGCGCGGCGGAACGGGTGTACCAGGCGTTACGCGCGGAAGGCACGCAGAAAAACGTGATTGACGCCATGCAGACCCGCAATGAGCTGTACGAAAGCATCAACTACTATTTGTTCGAAGAGAAACTCGACGCCTTGTTCGCCCGCCAACGCGGCGAATGAGCGGCGTCCCCGGAAAAGCCAAACGAGGACAGCATGAATCCAGCGATCCCCCCGTCAAGCCCGACCGGCGATAAGCCGAAAAAATCCGTGTCGCTGTCCGGCGTGCCCGCCGGCAATACCGCGCTGTGCACCGTGGGGCGCAGCGGCAACGATCTGCACTATCGCGGTTACGACATTCTCGATCTTGCGCGCCACTGCGAGTTTGAAGAGGTTGCCCACCTGCTGATCCACGGCAAGCTGCCGAACCGCGACGAGCTGCTGGCCTATAAACACCGGCTGAAGGCGCTGCGCGGCCTGCCGGCCAGCGTGCGCACGGTGCTGGAAGCCCTGCCGGCGGCCTCTCATCCGATGGACGTGATGCGCACCGGCGTCTCGGCATTGGGCTGCACCCTGCCGGAAAAAGAGCAGCACGGCGCCGCCGGCGCCCGCGACATCGCCGACCGGCTGCTGGCGTCGCTGGGATCGATGCTGCTCTACTGGTATCACTACAGCCACAACGGCGAACGCATCCAGCCGGAAACCGACGACGACTCCATCGGCGCTCACTTTCTGCACCTGTTGCACGGCGAGCCGCCTTCCGCCAGCTGGGAGCAGGCGATGCACGCTTCATTGATCCTGTACGCCGAGCATGAGTTCAACGCCTCGACCTTTACCGGCCGGGTGATCGCCGGCACCGGCTCCGACATCTATTCGGCGATCGTCGGCGCGATCGGCGCGCTGCGCGGGCCGAAGCACGGCGGCGCCAACGAAGTGTCGCTGGAGATCCAGCAGCGCTACGAAACGCCCGACGAGGCGGAGAGCGACATCCGCCGCCGCATCGACAACAAAGAGGTGGTTATCGGCTTCGGGCACCCGGTGTACACCCTGTCGGACCCGCGCCATCAGGTGATCAAGGAGATTGCGCTGCGCCTCTCGCGGGAGGCGGGGGCGATGAAACTGTACGACATCGCCGACCGGCTGGAGAGCGTGATGCGAGACAGCAAAAAGATGTTCCCTAACCTCGATTGGTTCTCGGCGGTCTCTTACCACCTGCTGGGCGTGCCCAGCGAAATGTTCACGCCGCTGTTCGTCATGGCCCGGGTCAGCGGCTGGTCGGCGCACATTATCGAACAGCGGTTGGATAACAAGATCATTCGCCCGTCCGCCCACTATATCGGGCCGGAAGAACGGCCCTTCGTGCCGCTGGATCAGCGCTGAGCGCCCGGTGTTTTACCCTGGAACCATTGGACATCATCATGCTTGAATCTGCCATTCCCCCACGCCCGCCGTTCGACCGCGAAATGGTCGACATCGTCGACTACGTGATGAAAGAGGCCGTCGAGACGCCGGCGGCCTATCGCACCGCGCACTACTGTTTGCTGGATACCCTCGGATGCGGCCTGGAGGCGTTGAGCTACCCGGCCTGCAAAAAATTGCTGGGACCGACGGTACCGGGCGCCGAAGTGCCCAACGGCAGCCGGGTGCCGGGCACCCGCTTTCAACTGGATCCGATCCAGGCGGCGTTCAACATCGGCGCGATGATCCGCTGGCTCGACTTCAACGATACCTGGCTGGCGGCGGAGTGGGGGCATCCTTCGGATAACCTGGGGGGCATCCTGGCGGTGGCTGACTGGCTGTCTCGCCAGGCGGTGGCGGCGGGCAAGGCGCCGCTGACCATGAAACAGGTGCTGATCGCCATGATCAAGGCGCATGAAATTCAGGGCTGCATCGCGCTGGAAAACGCCTTCAACCGGGTCGGGCTGGATCACGTGCTGCTGGTGAAGGTGGCGTCCACGGCGGTGGTGGCGCAGATGCTCGGCCTGAGCCGGGCGGAGATCCTCAACGCGGTTTCGCTGGCGTGGGTGGACGGGCAGCCGCTGCGCACCTATCGGCATGCGCCGAACGCCGGCGCCCGCAAGTCTTGGGCGGCGGGGGATGCGACCTCCCGGGCGGTGCGGCTGGCGATGATCGCCGCCACCGGCGAGATGGGTTACCCTTCGGCGCTGACGGCGCCGACCTGGGGGTTTTACGCGGTGTCGTTCGGCGGCAAACCTTTCCGCTTCCAGCGGCCGTACGGCGCTTACGTGATGGAAAACGTGCTGTTCAAGATTTCGTTCCCGGCCGAGTTTCATGCCCAGACCGCCGTGGAAGCGGCGATGACGCTGCACCGGCAGATGCAGGCCGCCGGGAAAAGCGCCGCCGATATCGACCGGGTGAGCATTCGCACCCATGAAGCCTGCCTGCGCATTATCGATAAGCAGGGGCCGCTGGATAACCCGGCCGATCGCGATCACTGCATCCAGTATATGGTGGCGATCCCGCTGCTGTTCGGCCGGCTGACGGCCGCCGACTACGAGGATAACGTGGCCGCTGACCCGCGTATCGACGCGTTGCGCAGCAAGATCCATTGCCAGGAGGACGCCGCCTTTACCCGCGATTACCACCATCCGGAAAAACGCGCGATCGCCAATGCGCTGACGGTGACGTTTTCCGACGGCAGCTCCCTGGACGAGGTGACGGTGGCGTATCCTATCGGCCACGCGCGGCGGCGCGAAGAAGGCATTCCGCTGCTGATCGAGAAATTCAAAACCAACCTGGCGCGCCAGTTCCCGGCTTTGCAGCGGCAGCGCATTCTGGCGGTCTCGCTGGATCGGCAGCGGCTGGAGCGCATGCCGGTCAACGAGTACCTCGACCTGTGGGTGATTTGAGGCGAACGGCGCTGGCAAAAAGCGCCGCCGTCGCTATGATGGAAGCTCCGCTTCCCGACGACGATCCCAGGTGATATATGATTGATGCCGCTACGCTGTTGCTGTTTTCCGGTGCCTGTCTGGCGCTGACGCTCACCCCCGGCCCGGACATGCTGCTGATAGCTTCGCGCAGCATCAGCCAGGGGCGGCGCGCCGGTTTCGCCTCGCTGGCGGGCATTCAGCTTGGCACCTATTGCCACGCGCTGGCGGCGGCGCTGGGTTTGTCGCAGCTGTTTGTCGCCGTGCCGCTGGCTTACGACGCGGTGAGAATGCTCGGCGCGGCCTATTTGCTGTATCTGGCGTGGAAAACGCTGCGATCGGGCAGCAGCCTGCAGGCTTCCGCCGGGTTGCAGGCGGTGCCGACGGCGCGCATTTTCCGCCAGGGGCTGTTCACCAATATCCTCAATCCCAAAATGGCGCTGTTCGTGCTGGCGCTGTTCCCGCAGTTTATCGATCCGCACGCCGGCTCGGTGGTGGTGCAGATGCTGATGCTGGCCACGGTGTTGAACCTGGTCGGGTTGTTGATCAACGGCGGGGTGATCCTGGCGGTCAGCCGCATGAAAAGCCGCTTTGCCGGCCGTCGCTTCAGCGCCCGCTGGCCGAATTACCTGCTGAGCGGGGTGTTCGCCGGCCTGGCCTGCAAGCTGATTTTCGACGGCCGCAAATAAGCCTATTCCTGCAATAGCGCTTCAAACGCCGCGCTGGCCGGGCTATCCGCCAGCGCGCTGTACATCACCAGCCGCAGATGATTTTCTTCGTCGACGATAAAAGACGCGTGCTCGAAGGTGACCTGGCCGACCTCCGCCACCTCGAAGGTGCGTTGCCCCTGGCAGCGGCCGTGAATGTCGTGCTGTTGCCACAGCCGGCGGAACTGCGGCGATACCTGCTCCAGCGCCTGTACCCGTTGCCGCATGACCTCGTCTTCCGGCGCGCGGGCGTAGTCGCGGCGGAAACTGGCCAGCACCTGCGGCGCCTGCGCCTGCCATTCCACCAGCCGTTGATTGAGCTGCGGATCGGCGAACAGCATCCACAGCATGTTGCGCTGTTCCGCCGGGCGTTCACCGATAGCGAACAGCCGCTCCGCCGCCGGGTTCCAGGCGATGATGTCCCAGCTTAAATTCATCACGTAGGCCGGCCGCCGCGTCAAATCGTCCAGCAGGCGGCGCACCAGCGGCGAGACCTGGCACCACTGATGGCCGACCGACACCGGCGGCCGTTGATGAGCGAGCAGAAACAGGTGATAGCGGCCGGTGGCGTCCAGCTTCAGCACCCGCGCCAGGTTCTCCAAAAACTCCACCGACGCATTGATTTCCCGCCCTTGCTCCAGCCAGGTGTACCAGGTCAGGCCGACGCCGGCCAGGGCCGCGACCTCCTCACGCCGCAGCCCCGGTGTGCGGCGTCGGCTGCCGCTCGGCAGGCCTACCGCCTGCGGCGTCAGACGTTCGCGTTTTTGGCGTAAAAAATCCGCCAGTTCCTGACGGGTGCGGTTGAGCGCGCGTGGGGGCATGTGGGCCGTCCTGTTGCTGTCAGTAATAGTATAAGTGGCTATATAGTAACAGTTTAAGACATGTTCCATACTGCCGCCATCCCAATTTCTGGAGGCAGTTATGGAACAGTCATTATCTTGCGGCACGCGGGGTTTGCCCGGCCTGCCGGTGTTGTTGCTGGGCGGGTTTGTCACGGTGTTCGACCTGTTTGTGGTCAACGTGGCGGCCCCGGTGATCCAACGGCAGTTCGCCGCCGATTTTTCCGGCGTTGGGCTGATCGTCGCCGGCTATGAGCTGGCGTTTGGCGTGCTATTGATCGCCGGCGGGCGTTTGGGGGATCGCTTCGGGCGGCGGCGGATGTTCAGTCTCGGCATGCTGGGGTTCGCGTTGACCTCGGCGTTGTGCGGGGCGGCGAGCTCTCTCGGCATGCTGATTGTGGCGCGCTTTCTGCAAGGCGCGGCGGCGGCGCTGCTGTTCCCGCAAATCTATGCGCTGCTGCGGGTGTTGTACAACCCGCATCAACGGCGGCGCGCCTTTGCCTGGCTGGGCATGACGCTGGGGCTGGCGGCTATTTTCGGCCAGATCCTCGGCGGGTTTATCATTGAGGCGAATGTTTTCGGCAGCGGCTGGCGGATGATTTTCCTGATCAACCTGCCGATTGGCGGGCTGGCGCTGCTGGCCGCCCGGCGCCTGCCGGAGTCGAGGCTGCCGCAGGCGCAGCGGCTGGATGGCGTCGGCTTGCTGTTGGCGGCCAGCGGGCTGTTGCTGCTGTTGGTGCCGCTGCTGGAGGGCCGTCACGCGGCTGGCCGCAGTGGGTGTGGCCGACGCTGGCGCTGGCGGCGCCGACGCTGTGGGGGTTTATCCGCTGGGAGCGACGGCTGGCGCAGCGTTCCGGCGATGCGGTGCTCGACCCGGCGCTGTTCCGGCAGGGGCATTTCGCGCATGGCGTGGCGGTGGTGCTGGCGATTTACTCTACCGCCTCCTCCTTCTTTCTCTGTTTCGCGCTGCTGCTGCAGGCGGGCGTGGGGCTGACGCCGTTTCAGGCCGGCAGCCTGTTCGCTCCCGCCAGCCTGGCCTTCATGCTGGCGTCGATGCTGGCGCCCAGGCTGGCGCAGCGCTGGGGCGACCAGGTGCTGGCGACAGGCGTGGCCGTCTACGCCGCGGGCCTGGCGCTGCTGGTGGCTCAGGTGCTGTGGGGCGCGGCGTTGGTTCATCCGCTGCGGCTGTTGCCGGGGTTGGTGGCGTTGGGCTTCGGCCAGGCGCTGAGCATGACGCCGCTGCTGAATCTGGTGCTCGGGCTGGCGCACGAGCGTCAGGCGGGCATGGCGGCCGGGCTGGTCTCCACCGTGCAACAGGTGGGCGGCGCGCTGGGCATCGTCGCCAGCGGCGCCTTTTTCGTGCCGCTGCTGGCCGGCGGCGGCGGGGCGGAGCGCTATGGCCAGGCGTTTGCCGGCGCGATGCTCTACAACCTGCTGGCGATGGCCATCGCCTTTGTGCTGCTTAAGTGGATCATCCGACAGCGGCATAAAGTGGATCTTCAGTAAACCGCCGGCGGGTGCTATTGCTGTCTGCATCATTTGCAGAGCTTGAGGAGCCAACGTTATGTATCAACCCGCCGCATTTCGCGAAGACCGTCTCGAGGCGCAGCTTGCGCTGGCGCGCGCCAATCCGTTGGGCATGTTGGTCAGCCAGGGGGAACAGGGGCTGACGGCCGATCCGCTGCCGTTTTTGATCGACGCCGACCCGCAGGGGCAGCTGTGGCTGCGGGCGCATCTGTCGCGCGCCAACGGCCACTGGAAACTTCTGCGGCAGACGCCGGAGTGCCTGGTGATATTCCAGGGGACGGAAGGCTATATCTCGCCGGGCTGGTATGAATCCAAGCGCCTGACCGGCAAAGCGGTGCCGACCTGGAATTACAGCCTGGTGCAGTTCCACGGCGTGCCGACGGTGATCGAGGATCCGCTTTGGCTGCGGCGGCAGCTGGAGGGGCTGACGGCGCTGCAGGAGGGGCGTCAGCCCGCCCCCTGGCGGCTCGACGATGCGCCGGCCGGCTATATCGCCGGGCAAATCAGGGGCATTGTCGGCATCGAAATCGCCGTTACCCGGCGCGAAGGCAAATGGAAAATGAGCCAGAACCGCAGCGCCGGGGATATCGACGGCGTGATTGACGGGCTGCGCGCCGGTGGTGAGGCGCAGCGGCGGCTGGCGGAGGAGGTTGAGCGGCGGCGCGGATAGGGTATGCTAACCAGAGTGACATCAGGGGAGCAGGCGATGGATTACAGCAAAATTATCAAAGAAATAGGTCGCGGCAAAAATCATGCGCGCGATCTGGATCGGCAAACCGCGTTCGCGCTGTATCAGGCGATGCTGGCCGACGAGGTGCCTGAGCTGGAACTGGGCGGCATTCTGATCGCGCTGCGCATCAAGGGCGAAGCCGAAGAGGAAATGCTGGGGTTCTATCAGGCGATGCAGCAGCAGGTTTTGCCGCTGCAGGCGCCGCAGGGGCGGCCGTTGCCGGTGGTGTTGCCGAGCTATAACGGCGCGCGCAAGCAGGCGAACCTGACGCCGCTGTTGGCGCTGCTGTTGGCGAAAGTCGGGTTGCCGGTGGTGGTGCACGGCGTGTTGGACGACAGCACCCGCGTGACCAGCGCCGAAACCTTTCGCGCGCTGGGGCTGCCGTGGTCGGAAGACGCCGTTCACGCCCAGCGGCGGCTGGACAGCGGCGAACCGGTATTCATGCCGGTGTCCGCGCTGTCGGCGCCGCTGGCTCGGCAGCTCGGCCTGCGCTGGCGGATGGGGGTGCGCAACAGCGCGCATACGCTGGCCAAGCTGGCGACGCCGTTTGGCGAGCAGGATGCGTTGCGCCTCGCCAGCGTTTCGCACCCGGAGTACGTCGGCCGCGTGGCGTCTTTCTTCCGCCAGATCGGCGCCCGCGGGCTGCTGATGCACGGCACCGAGGGGGAAGCCTACGCCAACCCGCAGCGCTGCCCGCAGATCCATTATATCGCCGACGGCGAACAGCGGGTGCTGCTGGAGCGGCCGGGGCAGGATGAAACCCCGGCGCTGCCGGCCGCCCGGGACGCCGACACCACCGCCCGTTGGATCGAACGTTGCCTGGCGGGGGAGGTGGCGATCCCGCTGTCGATCCAGCGGCAAATCGCCTGCTGCCTGGTGGCCGCCGGCGAGGTTGAGACGCTGGAGCAGGGCCTGGCGCGTCTGCGACAGGCCTGAATCCCGCCTATACTGGAACATCACGCATATCGGCTGAAGGATGGTTATGCAACAGGCTCTCGATTACTTCAATCAATTGAATCAGGATTATCTCGACGTTCACCGCGCCAAGGAAGATTTGTTCTGGCAGAACTACATGGGGATCGGCGATGAAGAGGTTTCGGCGCGTTTTTCAGCCGCGGAAAGCGCCTATAAGCGCTTTATCGCCGAGCCGCGGCGGATGGGCGAAATCCGCCGGCTGTTGGCCGGGTTGGAGAGGCTGCCGCAGGATGCGCAGCGCGATGCGCTGCAGCACGGGCTGAACGGCTGGCTGCGCTTTTTCGACTGCAACGTTATTGAAGATGGCGAGGCGCAGGCGCTGCTGGATCAGATAATCCAGGCCGAGGCCGATCTGTATTCCCGCCGCAAGGGTTATCAGGCCACGCATTTGAACGCCGACGGGCGGCGGGTGCCGGCGTCGCTTGGCGAACTGCTGACCAATCAGGCCACCAACCCGCATGAAGACTATCGCCGCAGCTCGCAGAGCGCGCTGCGCGATCTGGAGCAATGGCTGCTGCATAACGGGCTGCCGGAACTGATCGGCCTGCGCAATCGCTTTGCGCGCCGGATGGGCTACCGCAACTATTTCGATTACAAGGTGAACAAAACCGAGCGCATGACGCCGGAACAGCTGTTCGCCATTCTCGATCGCTTCGAACGCGAAACCCGCGAGGCCAACGCCCGCAGCCTGCAGCAGCTGGCGGCGGAGAAGGGCCAGCAGGCGCTGGAACCGTGGAACCTGCGCTTCGCCAGCGCCGGCGACGTGACCCGCCAGCTGGATCCCTATTTCCCGTTCGCCCGCTCGCTGGAGCGCTGGGTCAACAGTTTCAAGCGGTTGCACATCGGTTTTCGCGGCGCGGAGCTGAATCTCGACTTGCTGGTGCGTCAAGGCAAATATGAGAACGGCTTTATGCACGGCCCGGTGCCGCCGTTCATTCAGCAGGGCAAGTGGCTGCCGGCGCGCATCAACTTCACCAGCCTGGCGCAGCCGGGCATGGTGGGCAGCGGCGCTCAGGGCCTCAATACCCTGTTTCACGAAGGCGGCCACGCGGCGCACTTCGCCAATATTTGTCAAAACGCCCCGTGCTTTTCGCAGGAATTCCCGCCGACCTCGATGGCCTATGCCGAAACCCAGTCGATGTTCTGCGACAGCCTGCTGGATGACGCCGATTGGCTGAAGCGCTATGCGAAAAACGCCGCCGATGAGCCGGTGCCGGATGCCTTGATCGAGGCCGGCATCGCCGCACGCCAGCCGATGCGCGCGTTCAACGAACGGCACATTCTGCTGGTGCCGTATTTCGAGTGGGCGCTGTATCAATGGGACGATGAACAGCGCACGCCGCAGGCGATCACCGCGCTGGCGCGCGAGGTCGAGCAAAAGATCCTCGGCATCAGCGGCAGCCCGCGGCCGACGTTGGCGATCCCGCATTTGCTGTCGCTGGAGTCGGCCTGTTCCTATCAGGGCTATCTGCTGGCGATGATGGCGGTGGAGCAGACCCGCCAATTCTTCCTGCAGCGCGACGGCTATCTGACCGACAACCCGGCGATAGGGCCGGATCTGGCGCGCCACTACTGGCTGCCGGGCAACGGCGTCAGCCATGACGATACGCTGCGCAGCCTGACCGGCGAGGGCTTCAATCCGGACTATCTGGCCCAGGCCTGTAACCGGACGGTGGCGCAGGCCTGGCATGAGGCGCAGCAATGCATCGCCGCCGCAGCCGCACGGCCGCAGCCGCCGGCGGATTTCTCCCTGGCGGCGCATATCCGAGTGGTGGACGGGGATACGCTGCTGGCGGACAACGCCGACGGCGACGAGCGGATGTGTCGCGATTTCGCCGCGGCGATTAACGCGCGTCTGGCCTGAGGCGCTAGGGTGAGCCGCGATTTTTAGTTGCAAAGCCCCGGAAGGGGCTTTTTTCTTGGGAGAATTATCCCAAACGATCAGGGTGTTCCAGCGTATGGGGGATTATGTAGTAGGTTAGTTTTTCGCTTTTCAATGGAACTGATGATATGACCACGTCTAAAGGGATAGCCCAAATAATTTATAAAGATGCGATCGACTATTCTCGCGTCAGAGCGCATAACGCAGGACAGGATATTTTCCTTTTGGCTTGCAAAATGACAATACGGCTGTCACGCCAAATGGTGAAATTTATTTCAAGCCAAAGAATTTTCGCGAAGATTACGCAATGGAAAGTGCTGGTTTTCAACACTGGTTCATTCATGAAATGGCGCATGTTTGGCAATATCAAATGAAAATGAATGTTTTGCTGAAGGGATCAATGAGCTGGGCGGCAACTTATGAATATTCACTTCCTAATGACAACACGCTCGCTGACTATGGTATGGAGCAGCAAGCCTCCATTCTTGCCGATTACTTCTTACTGGTTCGCTTTAGCCGTGAAGAGTGGCGCCGTAACAAGCTTATGAAAGGGTTGGATGGGCCGGATCTCAAAACACGTTATGAAACGACATTACGTATATTTATTCAAAACCCAAAAAACCCGAAGGCAATGAAATGAGAATTTTGACTTTTCTACTGACCTTATCACTTCTCACCGGTTGTGTTCAGGAACGACCATGGCACTATCAGGCTGATGCCAGCGTCAAAAATAATCACGTGTGCATTAGCGTGCCTGATGATGTTTCAGGGATTCGTAAACTGGTCGGCATAAGCATTTACCGGCCAGGCAAAGGAGGGAAAGCAGAATGGTCAGCTTCCGTTGAACCTGGACAACCGGTGATGATTGTCATGCCAGGAAGCTGTTTGGCCGATGAATTTAAGGGGTTTGTCGCCGGGAGCAGCTATTCGGTTGAGATTTCAACTATCGGTGAAGCCTATGACGACACGCCACGTAAATATTGGACGGAGTTCAGGCTCGTGAATGACATGAATGATAAGCAACAAATCGTCATGGAACCTGTCCAGCGCTAACGGTCTTCGTTCGATCTAGAAGCCCGCCGGCTGAATACCGGCGTATCGGCAAACGCGTATTATTTATAGATTACCGCGGTAGCGTGCATCAGGTTGTTGCCGCTGGTGGAGGTGATGGTGAAGGCTTTGGCGCCGGCCGCATCGGCCTTGGCGGACAGCTGCGCCTTGAGGCTGCTCAGGTCGGTAGCGCTGCTGGCGACGATTACGCCGGCTTTTTCAAACTGGCCGGCGTCTTGCGCGCTGAGGTACTCTGCGGCGAAAGAACAGAAAGAGAGGGCGGTCTTAGCGTGTCGGTCGGGTCAAATCAAAGCGGTGCTGCTCGGAGATGCCATAGTAGGCCGTAGGGCCGCCGGCGCGCAGAATGGGCTCGGCGGCGGCGGTCTGGTAGACGCCGTGCTCATCCAGCAGCGCGGGATCGATATGCACCGCCACCACTTCCCCCAACACCAGCCAGGTTTCTACCTGTTCGCCGGCGGCGGTTTGCAACTGAATGCACTGGGTCAGCCGGCATTCGAAATTCACCGGGCTTTCCGCGACGCGTTCGGCCTGCACCCGGCGGCCTGGCAGCGGCGTGAGGCCGGCGAAGGCGAACTCGTCTTCGCCGCGCGCCAACGCCGCCGAACTGTTGTTCATTGCTTCGGCCAGCGGGCGGGTCGCCAGGTTCCAGACGAACTCGCCGGTTTCGACGATATTCGCCACGCTGTCTTTCCAGCCGGTGCTGGCGAAGCCGATGATCGGCGGGCGGTAATTGAAGCAGTTAAAGAAGCTGTAAGGGGCCAGGTTGCGCCGGCCGTCGGCGCCGCGGGAAGAAATCCAACCGATGGGGCGCGGGCCGACGATAGCGTTCAGCGGATCGTGCGGCAGGCCATGACCTGCGGCGGGCTCATAGTAGTAACGGGATTCACTGCTCATAGACGACCTTGCGATAATCAACGAAGCTTCTATTTTGACGGGTTTCGCGCCGGCTGCAAGTTTGCGCCGCCGCCGCCGCGCCAATTAAGCGGGGGATGTGTTATCTTACGCGCCAGAAATACCTTCAAGAGAGCCCGTCACGGTGGAAAAAAAGAAAAGCTTCCCGCAGCAGAAAAGCGGCCTGCATCCGCGCAACCGTCATCGTTCACGCTACGATTTCCCGGCGCTGATCGCCAGCTGCCCGGCGCTTGAGCCGTTCGTGAAACCGAACGCCTGGGGCGATATCTCGGTCGACTTCGCCGACCCTGCGGCGGTGAAAATGCTCAACCGTGCGCTGCTGCAGCATTTCTATGGCATTGAGCATTGGGACATTCCGGCGGACTACCTGTGCCCGCCGATCCCGGGCCGCGCCGACTACCTGCACCATCTGGCGGATCTGCTGGCGACCGCCAACGGCGGCGAAATCCCGCGCGGCAAGGGCGTGGCGATCCTCGACGTCGGCGTCGGCGCCAACTGCATTTATCCGATCGTCGGCCTGCGCGAATACGGCTGGCGCTTTACCGGTTCCGAAATCGACCCGGTGTCGCTCAACTCGGCCAAAATGATCGTCGAGATGAACCCGACGCTGCGCAACAGCGTGCGTCTGCGCCTGCAGAAACAGCCGGAGTCGATCTTCACCGGCATCATCGGCGTGGCGGAGAAATTCGACGCCACGCTGTGCAATCCGCCGTTCCACGGCTCCGAACAGGAAGCGCGCGCCAGCACCCGCCGCAAGCTGCACAAGCTGGGCAAGGGGGAGGTGGCCGATAAGCCGGTGCAGAACTTCGGCGGCAAGAATAACGAACTGTGGTGCGAAGGCGGCGAAGAGGCCTTCGTGCGCAAGATGGTGGAAGAGAGCGTCGGCAAGGCGAAAAACTGCCTGTGGTTCACCTCGCTGATTTCCAAAAACACCACCCTGCCGGCGCTCAATCATGCGTTGAAGCTGGCGGGCGCGGCGGAAGTGCGCACCATCGAGATGGCGCAGGGGCAAAAGATCAGCCGCTTCATCGCCTGGACCTTCCACGACGCCGAACAGCAGGCCGCCTGGGCGGCCGAGCGCTGGCGTTAATCCCCCGCGGGGGAGGATTCTGGCTGGGGTTGCCCTGGCGCATACGACAGCTGCATCGCCTGCTGCGGCATGCTGATGCCGGCCTGGTCGAAGTGCATCTTCACCAGCCTGTCGAGGGCGTATTGCACCACCCACTGTTTCAGCGCCTGGGTTCGCACCGTAACGCGGGTGGTGAATGAGCGATCGCCCAATGCCACCACGCCGTTGAACGTCGGTTCGCCGATCAGGAAATGCTTCACTTGCTCATCCTGTTTCAGCGCCTCGACGGCCTGATGCAGCACTTCGTTGACCCGGTCGATATCTTCGTCGCGGCTGACGGTGTAGTTGGCGCGGTAAACGCCAAATTCGCGCGCGTAGTTCGCCAGCGTGGTGATCGAGGAAAAGGGCACGATGTGATAGACGCCGTAGTCGTCGCGCAGGCCGATCGAACGGATGGTCATGCGTTCGACGGTGCCGGTGATGCCGCCGACGGTCACGTACTCGCCGGTGTTCATGCCGTTTTCGAACTGAATGAACACCCCGGTGATCACGTCCTTCACCAGCGTTTGCGCGCCGAAGCTGATCGCCAGGCCGAGCGCGCCGGCGCCCGCCAGCAGCGGCGCAATGTTAATCCCCACCTGCGACAGCACGATCATGATGGTGATGGTGCTGATGACGATGGCCAGCACGTTGCGAAACAGCGTCAGCAGGGTGCGCTCGCGCGCGCTTGGGCGAATGCCGTTGCTGAGCTCCAGCGCCAGACGGTGTTCGATAATGCTGGCCAGCAGGGTCCAGCTGAACACCGCAATCAGCAGGATCAACAGGATATGCACCAGCCCGCCGATCGCCCTTTCCCCGCTCTCGCTGCTCGCCCATTGGTGCAGGTTGATCAGATGCCAGGCGTCGAACAGGAACAGCGTCACCGCCAGTACCACCATCACCCGCAGGATTTTCAGCCCGTTGGGTATGTAGGAGTTGATGCGCCGTTCCAGCAGCGGGTAGCGCAGGTTGACGTCGGTCGGCAGCGAGATGCGTCGGAAAATCCAGCGGGTCAGCATGCCGGAAAGCAGGGCGCCCACGCCGATCACCAGCAGGCTTTTCACCGTCGCGGTCATCATAAAGCGCAGGCTGTTGCCGATATCGAGCTGTGAAAGCGCAAACAGCACCAGGAAATAGGCGATGGCCAGCAGGTGCCAGATGTGCCCCAGGCCGCGCAGGATCACGCTGAAGAACGCCATCGAACGCGTGGCCAGCAGATTGATTTGCTGCTGTATCGGTTTGCGGTTATGCAGGATCAGCCAGATGGCGTACAGCGTCAGCGCCAGCATCACCGCCAGATTCACCGCCGCCGCCGCCGGGTAGCTGATTTGCACCGCCACTACCGGCACCAGCACCATCAGGCCGTAGCCGATCAGCCCGCTGAGCCAGGCCAGGCGCTTATTCCAGTAGTGCGCACCGGCGTCGCTGAAGGGAAAAGGCCGCAGATAATCGAAATTGGGCGCGAAGAGCAGCCGCAGCACCGCCTTGAAGAACTCAATCACCGCAAAGGCGCTGAGAAACAGCGTTTGCAGGCGCAGGATCGTCGCGTTGTCGGCATTGACGTGGCGGGCGAACAGGTGCCCCGCCGCCAATGCCAGCACCAACACCAGCAGATCGACGGCGAAGGCGCCGAGGATGGCGGCGGGGCGTTTATACCAGGGGCCGTTCTGCAGCCTGGCGTTGTGCCCCCAGCTGCCCATACGTTTGTACAGCGGGGCGATCAGGCGGCGGATCAGGTGGAACAGGGCGAAGGTGACCGCCACCGTCAGCAAGAAATAACCCAGAGCGCGGAAGAAGCGATCGGGCTGAAAGACGCGCTTGGGGCCGGAGTCGATCAGCTTTTGCCGCAGGTGAAGCTTTTGGTTAAGGCTGCCGATGCCTTCCTGCGCCAGGCCGTTCAGGCTATCGCTCAGCGTCGCCGGCGCTTGTTCGGCCTCGGGCCGAGCGGGCGGCGAGGCGTTGTCGGCGGGCGATTCGCCGGCGGATTGCTTCAGGTGCGCGATAAGTTCGGCGCGCGCCTGGTCATCCTGCAGGATGTCAGCCAGGGCGGCGTAGGAGGCCTTTTGCTGTTCTGTCCGATCGGCGGGGGCGGTTGGCGCGCTCTGCGCCGGCGGCGCGGCGCACATTGACAGCAGCAACAACAGCAGCAGGGGCAGCAGACGTTCTCGCAGATGAGAACTGAATCGGGAGCATGCGTTCGGCGGCATTTTTCCTCTCTTGGCGTTCCGTGATCGGCGAATTAAAACAAATGTGATAAAAAACAATGAGTATAGTAGGAAATGTAACGCGGCGGGGCGTGGTAACGCGTGCTAAAAGCCACGGCGGGCGCGCAGCGCGCCCGCCGTGGCGGGGAGGGGTCAGGAAACGTGCTGCAGGAACTCCTGCAGGCGCGGGCTCGGCGGATGATTGATCAGATCGTGCGGATTGCCGTCTTCGGCGATCCGTCCTTTGTCGATGAAGATCAGGCGCGACGCCACTTTTTCGGCAAAGCCGACTTCGTGGGTAACGATCACCATGGTCATGCCTTCCTCCGCCAGATCCTGCATCACCTTCAGCACTTCATGACGCAGTTCCGGATCGAGCGCGGAGGTCGGCTCATCGAACAGCATCATTTTCGGCTTCACCGCCAGGGCGCGGGCGATCGCCACCCGCTGTTGCTGGCCGCCGGACAGCTCGGACGGATAATGGTGCGCACGCTCGGCCAGGCCGACCTTGGCCAGCAGCTCACGCGCCAGCTTTTCCGCCTCCGACTTTTTCAAGCCGCGAACGCGAATCGGGCCGAAGGCGACGTTTTCCAGCGCCGTCAGGTGCGGGAACAGGTAGAACTGCTGGAATACCATGCCGGCTTCCTGACGGATCAGGCGATCGTCCACCTTGGGATCGTTGGCCTTCAGGCCGTCGACGATCAGATCGCCGCCGGTGATCTCTTCCAGTTTGTTGATGCAGCGCAGCAGGGTGGATTTGCCGGAGCCGGAAGGCCCGATAATCACCACCACTTCACCCTGGTCGATTTTCAGATCGATATTGTGCAGCACCTGGGTTTGGCCAAAGTGCTTGGAGACGTTTTTAAATTCAATCACAGGATTTTCATCCTTCTTTCCAGACGACGCAGCACGAAGCTCAGCACCAGCGTAATAATCAGATAAATAACCGCCACGGCGCTCCAGATTTCCAGCGCGCGGAAGTTACCGGCAATAATTTCCTGCCCCTGGCGGGTCAGTTCCGCCACGCCGATCACGATGAACAGCGAGGTGTCTTTAATGCTGATGATCCACTGGTTGCCCAACGGCGGCAGCATGCGGCGCAGCGCCAGCGGCATAATGACGTAGCGAATGGTTTCGCGCCGCGACAGGCCGAGCGCCAGGCCGGCTTCGCGGAAGCCGTTGTGGATCGACAGCACCGCACCGCGGGTGATCTCGGCGATGTAGGCGCCGGAGTTGATCATGATGGTGACCACCGCGGCGCTGAACGGGTCGATACGCAAGTCGGTAAAAGCCATCGGCAGGGCGAAGTAGATGAACATCACCTGCACCACGATCGGCGTGCCGCGGATCACTTCGATAAACACCAGGGCGATATGGTTGGCGATCCAACCGCCGTAGGTACGGGCAAAGCCGGCGACGAGGCCGATGATCAGGCCGCCAATCAGACCGAGGACCGAAATCCACAGGGTCATTTTGGCGCCTTCCAACAGAATGGGGATGGCGGGCCAGATGGCGCTCCAGTCGAACTGCATGATATTTCTCCCGGTGATCCCAAACGTGGGAATCGGATGCAACAAAGCGCAGGGGGTTAAGCTACCCCCCTGTGCTTAAGTCAATAGTTTGCCAACGACTGAATTACTTAGGCTCGGTACCGAACCATTTCTTGTAGATTTCGTTGTAGGTGCCGTTGTCGCGCAGGGTTTTCAGCGCGCCGTTCACTTTCTCGCGCAGCGCGTCGCTGCCTTTCGGGAAAGCGATGCCGTATTGCTGAGCCTCCAGCGAGTCGCCTACGGTTTTGAACTTGCCGGCGCCGGCGGTCTTGATGAAGTACAGGATGTTTGGCGTATCGTGCAGCACGGCGTCAGCGCGTTTGGTGCCCAACTCCATGTAGGCGTTGTCGATGTTCGGGAACTGACGCAGATCCTTGGTTTTAATGTGCTGTTTGGCGTAGTCCACCGAGCCGGTGCCGCTCTTCACCGCCACCACTTTGCCGTTCAGATCGTCGATGCTTTTCACGCTGTCGTCGTTGGCGTTAACCATCACCAGCAGGCCGCTTTTGTAATAGCCGTCGGAGAACTCGATGGCTTTTTTACGTTCGTCGGTGATGGTGATGCCGGCCAGCGCCAGGTCCACGTTCTTGGTCTGCAGGGCAGGAATGATGCCGCTGAAATCCATGGGCTTCAGGGTGTAATCCAGCTTCAGTTCCTTGGCGATGGCGGCCCACAGGTCGATATCGAAACCGACGTATTTATCGCCCTGCTTGAATTCGAAAGGAACGAAGGCGGTGTCGGTGGCGACCACCAGTTTGTCTGCTGCGTGGGAACTTACGGCAAAGGCCAGGGAAAGTGCGGCCAGGGAGACTTTAAAAATTGACTTCATGAGAGGAATTCCTGTACAGGTTGCGGATTACCCATTTTTTATATTGCAGTTGGTGCCATGAAAAAATCGTGCCATGTTTTCAACTACTATAAAAACAAAGAGTTGTAGCCGGATGTTGTGCCTGATAGGCGAATTATTATTTTTATGCACCAGTCCGAGGCGCCAAAATGGTGCATAGGATTTATCTTGGTGCACTGGGCTATCATTAACCAAATAATGGGTGTGAAACAACCGATAGTTAACGGTTTTGCTTCAATATTGATAACTAACTCTAACTTTCCTGACGCAATGATGTTGCATCTGGTGCAAGAGTGTTCGACGGGAGGGGGCGCCGCGCCAAAAATCTTAGCGCAGCTGGCTGTCTTTGCTGCCGCGGCGATTGTACAAACTGCCGGCGGAGTGTTTTTTATCCAGTGCGGTCTGGCAGGCCAGACAAAAACGCACGCCTTTCAGCGCCTGCCGGCGCGCCGGCGGGATTTCTTCGCCGCATTCCTGACAATAACGTTCGCTTTCGCCGCGGCCCAGCGCCTCGCGCGCGCGTTGCACCGCATCGTCTACGGTGGAATCGATTTGATCCTGTACGGCGCCGTCCGCCGCCCATCCGCTTGCCATAGTGACCTCCCTGCAAGGTTGCCTCTCTGCTTAATATGGGGCGTTTTTCATACAATGCAACCGCGATGCAAAAGAAAACAGGCCGGGGCAAAGCCCGCAGCCTGTCGAACGGCCCTTGAACCCGGGCTGCGTTGATGATGCGCCAAATGGCGTTATTCGATGTTGGACTCGATAAACCACAGGAACTTGTCCAGATCGCGCGACGCCGCGGTGAACATGTCGGCGGTGTCTTCATCTTCCACTTCGGTAATCGCCTTGCGGATGTCGTTCGCCACCGCACCATAGCGGTCGGCCAGCGCTTTCAGGTGTTCCTGTACGCTGTGAATATGGGTCGGGTAGCTTTTCAGCGGCGTTTTGTCATTAACCACCTGCACCGTGCCCAGGGCTACGCCACCCAGCTGCACCACGCGTTCGGCGAAGGTGTCCTGATGGTCGATGATGGCGGTGCGGAAGCCGTCCAGCATTTCATGAACCGCAATGAAGTTGGCGCCGCGCATGTTCCAGTGCGCCTGTTTGGTGATCAACGACAGGTCGATGAACTGCACCACCTGGTGGTTTAGGGCCTTGATGGCGGCCAGTTTGGTTTTTTCGTCGAGATCGTTGCGGGTGTACAGCAGGTCAGAAGATTTCGTTTTCACCAGTTTAGCGGTACTCATATCAGATATCCTCTTGATTAGTCGTTGTCCTATTTTGTTGCCGCAATAATTATAGCAGTCACGGTTATTTTTGCAGGACGAAAATGGCTATCGGATAAATAGGCCTGGCCGAACGAGATAATAGCCAATAAAACCTGCGTGTTATTATTTTTATTGGTAATTAAATGAATTTAAACGAAATGTTTTTTAATTTTCCTGTGGGTGGTTTTAAGGGGAATAGAGGGTTTCATTTGTGATGCGGTATTTTCTTCCCGATCTTTCATATGGGTAAATAATAGGATGCCAGCCTGTTGCCAGTCTGTTAATTGGGCGGAGATTCATATTGATAGCGCGCAACCTGGCGGCTAAAATGATCCGTTTGGCCCTCAGATCCCCCATAATTCTATGAAAATTAACGTGGTCGGAACCAGCGGCAGCGGCAAAAGCACCCTGGCCCGCAAGCTGGCGGAAAAGCTTGCCGTTCCTTATATCGAGATGGACAGGCTGTATTGGCGGCCTGACTGGCAGGGCACGCCCGATATCGAGTTTTTCCCGCGGGTTGAGCAGGCGCTGGCCGAAGCGGGAAGCGGTTGGGTGCTTGACGGCAACTATACGCGCACCCAGGCAATCACATGGCGTGAGGTCGACTGGGTGGTGTGGGTCGACTACGGCTTTTGCCGCACGCTGTATCAGGCGGTGCGCCGGGCGATTCGCCGTGCGGCCACGCGCGCCGAACTGTGGCCGGGTACCGGCAACCGGGAGAGCTTCCGCCGCTCTTTCTTTAGCCGCGACTCGATTATTCTGTGGACCTTCAGGACCTACCGCGAGAATCGGGTGAAATATCTGGCGGAGATGCGGCGCGCCGAGGGTAAGGTGCGCTTTATACGCCTGCGCTCGCCCCGGCACGCCGCGGCCTTTTTACAGAGCCTGCAGGTCAAACGGCCAGGATAAAGCGCGGCATATTCTCGATGGCCGCTCAGGAGAGTTTTTCGATTTGCGGCTTGGGCCTGATGGTTAAGGTCGACCCCATGGAGGCGGCGATGATTGCCGCCAGCGCCAGCCATTGTACGCCGGTCAGGTGTTCGTTGAGGAACAACATGCCGGAAAACGCCGCCATCGCCGGTTCCAGGCTCATCAGCGTGCCAAAGGTGCGCGCCGGAATTTTCGGCAACGCGATGATTTCCAGCGAATAGGGCAGCGCGGTGGACAGAATGGCCACCGCCAGCGCCACGGGCAGGATATCAACGTTCAGCAGTGCGCTGCCGGTTTGCCAGGCGCCGATCGGGCAAAATACCAGGGCGGCGATCAGAGAGCCGACGGCGACGGTACCCGGCCCGTGGTCGCCGCCGGCCTTCTGACCAAAGATAATGTAGACGGCCCAGCAGGCGCCGGCGCCGAGCGCGCAGGCGGCGCCGAAGGGATCGATGCTGGCGACGCCATGCCCCAGCGGCAGCAGGAACCACAGGCCGACGATCGCCAGCGCCACCCAGAGAAAATCGATCGGCCGGCGCGAGGAAAACATGGCGACCGCCAGCGGGCCGGTGAACTCCAGCGCCACGGCAATGCCGAGCGGCACGGTGCGCAACGACAGATAGAACAGGTAGTTCATCGACCCCAGCGCCAGGCCGTAAATCAGCAGCGGCAGGCGGCTGCCTGCGGCGAAGCGCATCCGCCATGGCCGAAAGATAACGAACAGGATCAGCGTGCCGATACCCAGGCGCAGCGTGGTGATGCCTTCGGCGCCAACCAGCGGGAACAGGCTTTTGGCCAGCGACGCGCCGCCCTGAATAGACACCATGGCGATGATTAACAAGCAGATGGGCAGCAGCGTGGACGACGCCTTGCCGGTTGCAGATGAAGACATCCTTATAGGCCTTTTATGTGCCTCCCCCAGCCTTGGGAAGACGCGTGAGATACGGAGGCGAGCAGTGTAAATGAAATGGGGTAAATCTGTCTGAGAAAAGGCGTGCGGGGCGGTGAAATACGCCGTGGTTTGACCTGTTGCCAGTGGCTTTGTTCAAAAAGCGCGCATTTTTTTAAGAATTGTCTGGATATTAAATTGGTGATTTTTGTCACAGAAAGACGTAGAATACGGCCGAAAATAGAGCGAAAATAAGCAGATACGCTGTTCTTGAAATCTTCTGTTACACGATATAAAGCATTAGACACTCAATTCAAGGCAGAGTTTCACGCTATTTTTTGTTATATTTTCAAAGCATGAACAAATGGATGTACTTAATAATAAAACGCGTTTGAGGTGGTTATGAAAAAAATTGCATGTCTTTCCGCAGTAGCAGCTTGCGTATTAGCAGTTAGCGCAGGTACCGCATTCGCTGGTCAGAGCACCGTATCCGCTGGCTATGCGCAGGGTGATCTCCAAGGCGTTGCTAACAAAGCCGACGGTTTCAACCTGAAGTACCGTTACGAGTTCGACAACAGCCCACTGGGCGTGATCGGTTCCTTCACCCACGTGGAAAAGGATCGTTCTCAGAACGGTTACTACCAGAAGTCCCAGTATAACTCCATCACCGCAGGTCCAGCTTACCGTTTCAATGACTGGGCGAGCATCTACGGTGTAGTTGGTGTTGGCTACGGCAAAAACATCGACAACGCTCAAAGCGGCAACGACCGTAACGGCAACAGCGACTACGGCTTCACCTACGGTGCTGGCCTGCAGTTCAACCCAATCCAGGACGTTGCTCTGGATGTTGGTTACGAGCAGAGCCGTATCCGCAGCGTTGACGTTGGCATCTGGAGCGTTGGCGTAGGCTACCGTTTCTAAGATTTCCCCACGCCTGAGGGCGTGAGCGTGCGGCACTTTAGGCCGCGCCAGATAAAAATCCGCCTTCGGGCGGATTTTTTTTTGCCTGCCGCCCGGGCCGGCGACTATTTGCCCAGCTTCTGCGCCGGCTGCGGCGAAAACCGGGCGCTGCGAGCGTCGCGTTCGTAGCCCTGGGGCTGGGTGAGGATGGCGTACAACTCCGGGCGGCGGCCAAGGATCCAGCGGCGGCCGGTGCTGAGCGGGATCAACGACAGATCGAGATCGGCGATCACCATGCGGTCCGCCGCCGCCCAGGTTTCCGCCAGAATGCGGCCGTAGGGATCGAGGATCATGGCGTTGCCGGTGCGCACTTCGTCGTCATCGCGCCCCACGCCGTTGCTGAACAGCACGAACAACCCGTTGTCGTGCGCGCGCGCCGGCAGCCAGCGCATCAGCCAGCCGCGGCCGTGCTCGCCGCGAAACGCCGTCTCTATCGCCTGCGGGTTTTCCGCACGTTGCTGCCACAGCGCCAGCGGGATGGGCTTCATGCCGTGCGGGCTGCGCGAATGGGTGCCGCCGGTCTGGTGCGGCGCCAGCAACACTTCAGCGCCCAGCAGCGCCGTGGCGCGCACGTTTTCCACCAGATTGTTGTCCCAGCAGATCAGCACCCCGACCCGCACGCCCCACGGCGTATCGAATACCGTAAAGCCCTCGCCGCTGGCGATCGCCGGGTGTTCGAAGGCATGCAGCTTGCGGTGCAGGTGCAGCTGGCCGTCGGGCAGGCAGACGGCGTAGGCGTTGTAACAGTTGCCGTCATCGCCCAGTTCGATCAGGCCCACGCCGATCGCCATATTGTAGCGTTCAGCCAGCGGCCGAATGCGCGCCAGGGAAGGGCTGGCGGCGATGGGCTCCGCCAGCGCGCGCACTTCGGCCTCGGCGAGATGGCGCACGTGCCAGTAACCGGTGATGCACATTTCCGGAAAGGCCAGCAGTTGGATCCGTTCGGCGGCGGCCTGGGCGATAAAGCCCTCCATCACCTTCAGGTTGTAGTTCTTGTCGTTGGCGCGGTGCTGGAATTGCACCGTCGCGGCGCGCAGGGTGGCGGTCATTGGCGTTACCTTCGATTGGGGTCCTGCGTTGATTACAGCAGGCCGATTGATTACTGTATAATCAATTAAATTCCTCTTTTGATAACCTGATGGAATGGATATTCGACAACTGCGCGCCCTGGTGGCGCTGGCCGAACAGGGCAACTATCGACAGGCGGCGAACCGGCTGTGCATCACCCAGCCGGCGTTGAGCAAGCAAATCCAGGCGCTGGAAACCCAGCTTGGCGCCCGGTTGTTTGAGCGCGGGCGGCAGGGCGCGCAGCTCACCGCCAGCGGGCAGCGGCTGTACCCCGAGGCGCGCGCGCTGGTGGAACAGCATGTGCAGTTTCAGCAGCGTGCGCGGCGGGTGGTGCAGGGAGAGGCGGGGCGGCTGGCGCTGGGGTTTGGCCTGTCCAGCTTCGATCTGGCGCCCAGGCTGGTGGCCGCCTTTCGCCGGCGTTTTCCGGAGGTGGCGGTCGGGCTGGAGGATCTGCCTTCGGAACGGCAATATCAGATGCTGCTGCAGGGCGAATTGCAGGTGGGGTTCGTGCGCCTGCCGGTCAACGGGCCGTTGCGCGGCGTCGCCTTGCTGAGCGACAGGCTGGTGTTGGCCGCGCCGGCGGCGCTCGGGCTGCGGGCCAATGCGGTGATGGCGCAGTTTAACCAACTGCCGCTGTTGCAGCTGACCCCGAAGCGCGGGCGCGGATTGAGCGACCAGTCGTTGCGGTTTATCGCCGCCCATCGGCTGGCGCCGAACGTGGTGCAGCAGGCCGGGGATATTCAAACGTTGCTGGCGCTGGTCGCCGCCGGCATCGGCGTGGCTCTGTTGCCGCACAGCGTGACGCATATCGTCCCGGCGGGCATCGACATGCTGCCGTTGAGCGGCGAGGAGACGGAGTGGCAGGTCGGCATCGCCTGGGACCCGCAGCGGCCTGACGCGCTGCGGGATAATTTTGTTCAGGCGGCGCTGGCCGCCCGACAAGGCTAACCGCGATTATAGCGGGCAGCGCATCACCGTTATCGGGTTGTGATGATATTCGCTGCGGTGGCTTTCGGTGAAGCCGACCTTGCGCGCCAACGCCAGCGAAGCCCGGTTTTCCGGAGAAATAATGCACACCGCGTCGTCGCCGGGTAAATAGGTTTTCCCCCAGGTCAGGGCCGCGCGCAGGGCTTCGGTGGCGTAGCCTTTTCCCTGGGCTGTGCCGATCAGCGTCCAGCCCATTTCCGGCGCATCGAGCGCCGGGTCGATATCGCGCTGAAAGTTGGAAAAACCGATGCTGCCGAGGTATGCGCCGCTGCTGCGTTCGCGCACCGCCCAATAGCCGTAGCCCAGCAGCGCCCAGTGCCCGACGTAGCGCATCAGGCGGCCCCAGGAGTCTTCGCGGTCGCGCGGCGTGCCGCCGATATAGCGCACGACCTCAGGATCGGCCCATAGGGCGGCCAGGGCATCAAAGTCGTCGAGCGTATGCGCGTCCAGCCGTAAACGCTCGGTAAGCAGCGTCGGCGCGGCGGTGATAGGGATCATTATTCTGCTCCTGCACAAAGTGAAAGGCGGTGACCAACGCCGCCAGTATGCCAGAGAAGTTACACCATCAGCCACAGCAGCCAGGTGAACAGGAAGCCGCTCAGGCCGAGCAGGGTGGTCAGCACCGTCCAGGTCTTCAGGCCGTCGGCGACCGACAGTCCAAGGTAGCGGGTGACTATCCAAAAACCGGAGTCGTTGACGTGCGACAGCCCCAGCCCGCCGAAGCAGGTGGCCAGGGTGACCAGCACCAGCTGCAGGTGATTCAGGCCGCTGACCGCTTCCGAAAGCAGGCCGCCGGTGGTCAGGATCGCCACCGTGGCCGAACCCTGCGAGGCGCGCAGCGCCAGCGAGATGATAAAGGCGGCGGGGACCAGCGGCAGGCCGATGGTGGTCAGCACCTCCGCCAGCGCCTTGCCGACGCCGGATTCCACCAGCACTTTACCGAATACGCCGCCGGCGCCGGTGACCAGGATCACCACCGCGGCGGTCGGCAGCGCGGCGCCCATCACGTCCCCGGCGTGCTGCAGGCTCCAGCCGCGGCGTAGCGCCAGAAAATAGAACGCCAGCATCAGGGCTATCATGAGCGCCACCGCCGGAGACCCCAGCAACGTCAGCGCGTCGCGCAGCGCCGAGCCCGGTTGCAGCAGGGTGGCGGAAACCGTGCCCAGCATGATGATGGCGATCGGGATGACGATCAGCGCGGCCACCAGCCCGGCGCCCGGCGGATTGATGCGATCGCTGAGCGGCGCCCGCCCCTCCGCGGCCGGTTCCGGCGCCGCCAGCTGCAGCTGTTCCAGCACCTCTATCGACAGCGGATAGGCTTTGCGATTGAGGTATTTCGCCGCGAAGTAGCCAATCACCCCGACCGGGATGCAGATGCCGAGGCCGATAATGGTCAGCCAGCCGATATCGGCGTTCAGCAGGCCGGCGGCGGCCACCGGGCCCGGGTGCGGCGGCAGCGCGACGTGCACCGTCAACATGACGCCGGCCATCGGCAGGCCGAACTTCAGCGGCGATACTTTGGCCACCTTGGCGAAACCGTAGATGATCGGCGCCAGAATGATAAAGCCGACGTCGAAGAACACCGGGATGCCGAGGATGAAGGCGGCGAGAGTCAGCGCGGCGATGGTGCGTTTCGGGCCCAGCGCCTGGCTGAAACGCTGCGCCAGCGATTCTGCGCCGCCGGAATGTTCGATCATTCTGCCGAGCATGGCGCCGAGGCCGATAATGATGGTCACCGAGCCGAGCACGCCGCCCATGCCTGCGGTCATCACTTTCATCACTTCACCGGTCGGAATGCCGCTGGCCAAAGCGACCAGCAGGCTGACCACCAGCAGGGCGACAAATGGCTGAATTTTCGCCTTAATCACCATCAGCAACAGCAGCACCACACCTAATACGGCAATCATCAACAGCATAGAGGTAGACATGGGATAGCCCTTTATCGGGTAAGCGTCAGGCACCGCGATCGCCGGTCGGCGATACGGGTGCGTATAATTTTTATAGGGTTAAATCACCGGTGTTGGCGGACTACCTACAGGTAAGGCCTGACCCAATCGAGCCCGGCGGCGGTATCGGCGCGCGGCCGGTATTCGCAACCGACCCAGCCCTGATAACCGAGGGCGTCCAGCTGGGCGAACAGCCAGGGATAATTCAGCTCGCCGTCGTCCGGCTCATGGCGCTCCGGCACCGAGGCTATCTGGATATGCGCGTAGCGCCCGGCCAGCGAGTTCATCAGCCCGCTGATATCGCCATCCACCAACTGAGCGTGGAATACGTCAAACTGGATAAACAGGTTCGGGCGGTCGACCGCCGCCGCCAGCTCCGCCGCCTGATGCTGGCTGGAGAACAGATAGCCGGGCTTGACCTGCGGGCTGAGGGCCTCAATCAGCACCTTGATCCCATGCTGGGCGAAGGCGTCGGCGGCATACCGGAGGTTGCCGATAAAGACGTCGCGGTAGCGCCGGCGGTCTTCGCCCGGCGGAACAACGCCGGCCATCACGTGCACGCAGGGGCAACCCAGGGCAATGGCGTAGCTCAACGCGCGGTCGATATCGGCGCGCGCGTCCCGTTCGCGGCCCGGCAGCGCCGCCAATCCCCACTCGCCGGCGGCCGCATCCCCCGGCGCGGTGTTGAACAGCACCTGCCGCAGGCCGTTGTCGCGCAGCTTTTCCGCCAGCAGTTCGGCCGGATATTCATAGGGAAATAAAAACTCCACCGCTTTGAAACCCTGCGCGGCGGCGGCTTCGAAGCGCGCGAGGAAAGGCACTTCGTTAAACATCGTCGATAAATTGGCGGCAAATTTAGGCATGATTCAGCTCCGTAACTCGGCTATTTCGTCATCGGTCAAATAACGTATCGGGCGGTCGCCGAGGGTGAAAATCAGCTTCGCCGCATCTTCCATCTCTTCGGCGTTGTCCGCCGCCGCGCGCAGATCCTTGCCGGTCACCACCGGCCCGTGATTGGCCAGCAGAAAGGCGCGGTGATTCGGCGCCAGCCTGGCCAGATCCTCCGCCAGCCGCAGATCGCCGGGCCGATAGTAGGGCACCACCGGCACTTTGCCGACCCGCATCACCACGTAGGGCGTGAACGGCTTGATGGCGTTTTCGCTGTCCAGCCCCCGCAGGCAAGAGAGGGCGGTGAGGTAGGTACAGTGCAGATGCACCACCGCTTTGCATTCCGGGTTGTTCAGATAGAGCGCACGGTGAAAGCTGATCTCCTTCGACGGTTTGTCGCCGGACAGCCAGTCGCCGTTCAGGCTGACCTTGGACAGCCGCTCGGCCTGCAGTTCGCCCAGGCAGGAGCCGGTCGGCGTCGCCAGCAGCGTGCCGTCCGCCAGCAGCAGCGACAGATTGCCGGCGGAGCCGGTGGCGTAACCGCGCTGAAAGAACGAGGCGCCGAGGCGCACCATCTCTTCGCGCGCCTGCTGTTCGGGGGTTGATGTCATACTGGAAACTCCGTTTGCGCCCGGGCGAAGAAGTTTTCGTCGCCGAAATTACCCGATTTAAGGGCCAGTGAAACCGGTTGTCCGATGGCGCGCACCCAGGGCACGCCGGGAGAAATGCCGGGGCCGATATGAAAACCGCCAATGCCGAGCGCCTGCGTCACCACGCCGGAGGTTTCGCCGCCGGCGACGATAAAGCGGCTGAACCCCCGCTGCCGCAGCCGTTTCACCAGCTCGGCGAACAGGGCTTCCACCGCCTGGCTGGCGGCGGCGCCGTATTGCCGCTGCGTCTGTTGCAAGGCCTCCGGCGCGGCGGTGGCGTACAGCAGCGGGGCGAGGGCGTCGGCCGCGTGGCGCTGCGCCCATTCCGCCAGCTCTTCGGCGTAGGCGGCGCGATCGGTTTCGTTCAGACAGCGCGTTACCTCCAGCGCCTGCGCCGTCGCCTGCTGACGATAACGCGCCACCTGCCGCTGGGTCATGGTGGAGCAGGAGCCGGACAGCACCACCGCTTTCGCGCCCTGCGGCGCGCCGGCGGCCTGCGCCGATTTGTCTGCTGGCCGCGCCGCGTGGCGGGCGATGCCGATCGCCAGGCCAGAGCCGCCGGTCACCAGCTTCATGGTTTTCAGCGCTTCGCCCTGGGTCAGCAGATGTTGCTCGTTGAGCGTATCCAGCACCGCATAGCGCACGCCCTGCTGCGCCAGCCGCCGCAGTTTTTCACTCACCGCTTCCGCGCCGCGGTCCATCTCGGCCGCGCTCACCAAACCGCAGCGCCCCGCGGCCTGCGCCTCCATCAGCCGCAGCAGATTGCTGTCGGTCATCGGCGTGACCGGATGATGGCGCATGCCGGATTCCGACAGCAGCTGCTCGCCGACGAACAGATGGCCCTGATACACCGTCCGGCCGTTCACCGGCAGCGCCGGCGAGATCACCGTCAGATTTTCGCCCAGCGCGTCGAGCAGCGCATCGGTCACCGGGCCGATATTGCCCTGCGCGCTGCTGTCGAAGGTGGAGCAGTATTTGAAGTAGAACCGCCGGCAACCTTGCTTTTGCAGCCAGGCCAGCGCCTGCAGCGATTGTTCTACCGCCTGGGCCGCCGGGCAGGAGCGAGATTTCAGGCTGATGACCACCGCCTGCGCGTCGGGCGGAGCCTCATCCTGCGGCACGCCGTTGAGCTGCACCGTCGGCAGGCCGTTCTCCACCAGAAAACTGGCGATGTCGGTGGCGCCGGTAAAGTCGTCCGCTATGATGCCGAGCTGCATCAGAGATCCTCCTTCTTCTGTGGCAGGTCGATGCCGGAAAAGATCTTGATCACCGCGCTGTCGTCTTCTTTACCGTAGCCTGCGTTGCTGGCGGCGGTAAACATGGTGAAGGCGGTGGAGGCCAGCGGCAGCGGGAAATGCAGCGCTTTGGCGGTGTCCGCCACCAGGCCCAAATCCTTGACGAAGATATCAACCGCCGATTTCGGCGCATAGTCGCCGTCGACCACGTGGCGCATGCGATTCTCAAACATCCAGGAATTGCCGGCGGCGTGGGTCACCACGTCATACATCACGTCGAGAGGAATGCCGGCGCGCGCGGCCAGCGCCATGGCCTCCGCCCCGGCGGCGATGTGCACCCCCGCCAGCAGCTGGTGAATGATTTTCACCGTCGCGCCCAGGCCAATGTCTTCGCCGATGCGGTAGACCTTGCCGGCGATGGCGTCCAGCACCGGCTGCAGCCGGTCGAAGGCGGCCTCGGCGCCGGAGGCCATCACCGTCAGCTGGCCCTCCTCCGCCTTGAGCGCGCCGCCGGATACCGGCGCGTCCAGCATATGCAGCCCCAGGGGCTTCAGCTGTTGCTCTATCTGTTTGGCATCGTCGGCGGAAAGGGTGGACGAGACCATCAGGGGGATGCCGGGTTTGAGCCGGGGCGCCAGGCCGCGCTCGCCAAACAGGATCTGTTTCACCTGGGCGGCGTTAACCACCAATAGCAACACCGCATCCAGTTCGGCGGCGAAGGCGTCGGCGCTGGTCGCCGCCTGCGTGGCGCCGGCCTGCCGCAGCGCCGCCAGCGCCTGGGGGTTAAGATCGACGCCGTAGGTGGTCAGCCCGGCGCGGATGCACGACTTCGCTGCGCCCATGCCCATCGCGCCCAGCCCGATCACGCAAACTGAATATTGCCCTGGCACTGTCATGTCATACCTCTGTTAATTTTAGTGATAATTTGTTTTGTTGTGTTAAATGTAAGCGCTTTTGTGGCGCTTATCCGCGATCGTCATCACAATAATTAACAATCAAAAATAACACGCACCGTTTCGCTCGCAGAGGAGTTTTTATTTATTTCTTTAACTTACATGGTATTAAGAATGCAGCCATCACGCTTCGCCGCTTCGCTGCCCGAATAATTATCGCTGTCGCCGAACGAAAATTGACGTAAAATCACAATTATTATCACTGCGGCACGGAGAGGGAACCTTGATACCTGTAGAACGCCATCAACAAATTCTAGCGCTGGTGTCCGAACGCGGCGTGGTGAGCATAGCCGAATTAACGGAACGGCTGGGGGTATCGCACATGACTATCCGCCGGGATCTGCAAAAGCTGGAGGAGCAGGGGGCGGTGCTGGCGGTGTCGGGGGGCGTGCAGTCGGCGGAGCGGGTGGCGACCGAGCCTTCCCATCAGACCAAGGAAGGGCTGTTCAGCCGGCAAAAGGCCGCTATCGGCCAACTGGCGGCGCGGCAGATCCCGCCCAACAGCTGCGTTTATCTGGATGCGGGCACCACCACGCTGGCGCTGGCCAAGCACATCAGCGAACGCGAGGATCTGACGGTGGTGACCAATGACTTCGTGATTGCCGGGTTCCTGATCGAGCACAGCCAATGCCGGATCATTCACACCGGCGGCACCGTCTGCCGCGAAAACCGTTCCTGCGTCGGTGAAGCGGCGGCGCAGGCGTTGCGCGGGCTGTTTATCGATTTGGCGTTTATTTCCGCCTCGTCCTGGAGCATGCGCGGCCTGTCGACGCCGAACGAAGACAAGGTGATGGTCAAGAAGGCGATTGTCGAAGCCAGCCGGCGCTGCATTCTGCTCAGCGATACCTCGAAATACGGCAAGATAGCCACCTACCTGGCGCTGCCGATCGCCGCGTTCGACGCCATCATTACCGACGACGGCCTGCCCGCCGCCGCGCGCGAGGCGATTTCGCAGGCGGATATTACGCTGATGACGGCGGGGGAATAGAGGGAAAAAACAGGCGGCGATAAGGTCGATTTGACGGTGGAGCGGCGGATAAGCGGCCCGCCCCATTGCCGTTCGCCGCCGACGGCGGCGGCGCAAAACTAAATGCCGCTGAACCAGTTATAGCCCTGATCTTCCCAGTAGCCCCCCGGGTTGACGTCGCTGACGAAAATGGCGGCGATGTGCTTGGCGTTCTTGAACCCCAGCTTGGTCGGCACCCGCAGGCGCAGCGGATAACCGTAATCCGCCGGCAGCGGCTTGCCGCCGAAGTCCAGCGCCAACAGGGTCTGCGGGTGCAGCGCCGTCGCCATGTCGATGCTGGAGTAGTAGCGATCGGCGCACTTGAAGCCGACGTAGCCGGCGGTCAGGTCCGCGCCGACGTGCTGCAGAAAAGTGCGCAGCGGTACGCCGGCCCACTGGCCGATGGCGCTCCAGCCCTCGATGCAGATCAATCGGGTGATCTGGCTTCGCTGCGGCAGCCGCTGCAGCTGTTCCAGCGTCCAGGGCGCTGGTTTCGCTACCTTGCCCGAGACCTCGAGCCGGTAACCGGCGAGATCGACCTCCGGCACGTTGTACTCGGGGTAAAAGGCGTTGAACGGAAAGGGGTCGGTGATCTGGTCGGGCCGGTAGGTTTGCGCCAGCCGCTGGCCGCTGAACAACCACGCCTGCACCCGATCGTTCCAGCGCGACATGGCCCACAGCACTTTATCCACCTGATCGCCATCCTGCAGGTTGCAGCCGGTCAGCATGGCGATGCCGCCCAGCGTCAGTCCGGATCGCAACATCAAGCGGCGCTGCAGGTTCACTAACCGTTTCTTTTGCGCCGGTTCCAGGGTTGGCGCGGCGGGACGCGCTTTTTTCTCACTCATGCTTGCCTCCCGTGATCATCGCCCACAGCGTGCGCGGCACCAGGATCACCATCAAAAGGTGGATCACCACAAACAGGCCGATGCCGGCCATGGCGAAGAAGTGCACGTAGCGTGCGGTATCAAAGCCGCCGAACAGCGCCACCAGATGCTGCAGCTGCACCGGTTTCCAGATGGCCAGCCCCGAAAGCACCAGCAGCCCTCCCAGCGCCAGCACCCCGAGATACATCAATTTTTGAATGGCGTTATAGCGGCCCTGTCGGTGCTGCAGGCGCAGCGTCAGCGCCTGCAGGATATCGCGCCGCAGCGCGCCGGCGCCGAGCGGCAACAGGTCGCGGCGAAAATGGCCGCTGAACAGGCTCCACAGCAGATAGCACAGCGCGTTGAGCGCCAGCAGCCACATCACCGCCAGATGCCAGCCAATCGCGCCGCCCAGCCAGCCGCCGAGCGTCATCTGCGGCGGGAAGCGGAAACCGAACAGCGGCGAGGCGTTATAGATTTCCCAGCCGCTCATGAACATGCAGATCATGGCGAACAGGTTAACCCAGTGGGTAATACGGACCGGCCAGCGATGCGCCGGCCGCGGCGCGTTGGGGGTCATCATCGTCTCCCTGATTACATCGGCGGCACGGTGCCGTCTTTGCCGGCGGAAATGCGGGTGGCGACGCGTTGGCCCTGGGCGTCGGCGGCGGAGAACAGCACGATGTGCACGCCCGGCTTCAGCAGGCTGAGATCGCCCGGATCGAGGGTGACGATCGGCACGTCTTCCGGTACGGCGACGGTTTTCTGCTGGTTGCCATAATTGACGGTCAGCGTGCGGCCGTTGGATTTAACCAGCTTGCCGACGGTGCCGTTGGTCATGGTGTCCACCTTGCCGTCGGCCGATTCCCAGGCGGAATGCCCTTCGCCGGTGCCGCGCAGGCTGGCGGCGAACACGTGCACCTCCAGCGCCTTCAGGGTGCCGTCCGGCTGCGGCACCGCCGCGGTGCCGATAAAGCTGTCGGGTTTGATGTCGTCCAGCGTGGCTTTCGATACGCTCAGCACCTTGGTCTGCTGGTTAAGCTTGACGCTGATTTTTTCTCCCTTGCGGTCGGTGAGCTGCAGGCTGCTGTCGGACACCTGATCGATGGTGCCGCGCAGCGGCGCGATGACCTTGCCAGGCGCCTGAGCGGCGGCGGCCGCGCCGCTGCACAGCAGCAGGCTGGACAACAGTAAACCGGCGATACGATGACGGGTAATCATAAAGTTCTCCTTGAATGGGTTTGCCGCTTAAGCATGGTTGAACAATAGGGACAGCACCATGGCCGTTTGATGACATTAATGTCATCAAATTTGTCCGCCGAAACTGCTAGTATTTTTGCAGGCGTAACGAGGTGGCGAGCATGCGAATACTGGTGGTTGAAGACGATACCAGCACGGGGAATTACCTGAAGAAAGGGCTGGGTGAAGCGGGGTACAGCGTCGATCTGGCGCGCAACGGCACCGACGGGCTGTTCCGGGCGCTGGAGCATGGCTACGACGCCATCGTGCTCGACGTGATGCTGCCGGGGCTGGACGGCTGGCAAATCATCGAGGTGCTGCGCAAGAAAAGCGACGTGCCGATCCTGTTTCTGACCGCGCGCGACGGCGTGCAGGACCGCATTCACGGGCTGGAACTGGGCGCCGACGATTATCTGATCAAGCCGTTTTCCTTTACCGAGCTGGTGCTGCGTCTGCGCACTTTGCTGCGCCGCGGCCCGGTGCGCGAAGCTGACCATTACGCCATCGCCGATCTGCAGCTCGACGTGCTGCGCCGCAGGGCGGTGCGCCAGGAGGTGGTGATCCCGCTGACCAACAAGGAGTTCATGCTGTTGCACCTGCTGGTGCGGCGCGAGGGCGAAGTGCTGTCGCGCACGCTGATCGCCTCGCAGGTGTGGGACATGAACTTCGACAGCGACACCAACGTGGTGGACGTGGCGATCAAACGGCTGCGGGCCAAAATCGACCGGCCGTTCGACATCAAGCTGATTCATAGCGTACGCGGCATCGGCTATGTCTGCGAGCCGCGTTCATGAGGGGGCTGGCCCAACGCTGGCGCAGCCTGTCGCTGACGCTGCGCACCGCCGTGCTGTTCGCGCTGGTGGCGGCGCTGGTGGTGAGCGGCACCGGCTGGTATCTGTTCAGCGCCATGCGGCAGGAAATGACCCTGCGCAGCGATCTGCAGGTCACCGGGCGAGTGGAGTATTTTCGCCATTTGCTGAGCCAGCGCTTTCCCCTGGCCCGGCTTACCGCCAATACCGGCCTGTTTGAAAACATGCTGGGCAACGAACAGGACGTGCTGATTTTTCAGCATCCGGGGCAACAGCCGCTCATCAACGTCAATCCCGCCAGGCTGGCGCTGCCGCCTATAACGCCGACGCCGGCCGATCGGCCGCAGACGCTGGACGCGATGCGCGGCGGTGAAACCGAACGGGGCGTGCCGCTGCGCGCGGCCTCGGCGATGGTGCGGCTGGAGGACGGCAGCCTGCTGCAGATTTCCGCCGCGCACGTGATGGTCAACGAACAAAAGATGCTGGCGCGCTACCTGTGGCGCATCGTCGCCGCAGTGGCGGTGGCGTTTCTGTTGATCGCGCTGTTGGGGTACGGCGTGATGCGCCGGGGCCTGAGGCCGCTGTGGAAGATGGCGGCGCAGGCGGCGGTGATTACGCCCAACACGCTGTCTACCCGCCTGAGCGAGCAGGGCGCCCCGCAGGAGCTGCGGCAGCTGACCCGTTCGTTCAACGCCATGCTCGATCGCCTGAATGCGGGCTACCAGCGGCTGACGCAGTTCTCCGCCGATCTGGCGCATGAGATCCGCACGCCGGTCGGGGCGCTGATGGGGCACTGTCAGGTGGCGCTGTATCAGCCGCGCAGCGTGGAGGAGTACGAAACCCTGTTGTCGAACAACATGGAGGAGCTGGAGCGCATTTCACGCATGGTGGAGAACATTCTGTTTCTGGCGCGCGCCGGCGAAGCGCAGTCGGTATTGAACTGCAGCCGTCTCGACCTGGGGCAGGAGCTGCGGCGGGTCGCCGACTATTTTGAAGGGTTGGCGGAAGAGCGCGGCATGACCCTGAGCTGCGAAGGCGAGGGGACGCTGTGGGCGGATGGCATGCTGTTTCAGCGGGCGCTGAGCAATCTGGTGGCCAATGCGGTGCGCTATGCCGATGAAAACAGCCGGATACGGCTGTGGGTAGGCCGCGAAGCCGGCGCAACGGCGGTGCGGGTGATCAATCAGGGGCCGCCGTTAGCCGCCGCGCATCTCGACAAGCTGTTCGACAGGTTCTACCGCGCCGACCCCGCCCGCAGCGCCGGCGTTCACGCCAGCGGGCTGGGGCTGTCGATCGTGCGCGCCATCATGACGCTGCACGGCGGCGAGGTCAGCGCCGAATGCATCGCCGGCGCACCCTCGGCGCGCATCACCTTTAGCCTGATATTCCCCCGGGCCGATTAATCCTTCGCTGAACAGCGGCATCGATTAACGCGACGGAATGGCGAAGCGGAAGCAGGCGCCTTTTTGCGCCTGCTCGACCAGCTGAATGTCGCTGCCGTGCAGTTGCAAAATGCGCCGTACGATCATCAGCCCCAGCCCGCCGGCATGACGGCGCGCGCCGCTCAGGATCGACGGCCGCACGAACAGGTCGGCGCGCAGCGCCTGCGGAATGCCGGGGCCGCTGTCGTTAACCTGCACCAGCACCCGGTCTCGCTGCTGCCACAGACGCACGCCGATCTCGCCACCCTGCGGCGTATGGCGAATGGCGTTGTCCAGCAGGTTGGTCAGCACCCGTTCGATCATGCTCAGATCGGCGAACACCGGCGGAATGCCCGGGGCGATATCGGCGCGCAATCGCTGATGCCGCGCCTCGGCCGCCAGCTCGAACTTCTGGAACACGTCCTGCACCAGCTCGCTGAGCGAAAACGGCTCTTTCTGCGGCTTGACCGCGCCGTACTCCAGCCGCGCCAGTTCGAACAGCGCCTGCGCCAGTTTGCCCACCTTGCGGCTTTGCGCCAGCGCGGTCTCCAGGTAGCGTCGGCGATCGTTCTCGCTCAGGCTGGCCGATTTTACCGACAGCGTTTCCAGATAGCCGTGCAGCGAGGTGAGCGGGGTGCGCAGATCGTGAGAAATATTGGCGATAAATTCGCGCCGCTGCTGGTCCTGCTGCGACAGCGTCTGCCACTGTTCGGCGATGCGCAGCGCCATGCTGCGAAACGCCTGTTGCAGCTGGCTTACCTCGTCGCGCCCCGCCGCGACGGCCGGCTGAGCGGCATAGGCCTGCACCGCGGCGATGCCGCCGCTGTCCAGGGCGCTGACCTGGCGGGTCAAACGGCGGATCGGCCGCGTCACCCAGCGGAAGGCGAAAGCGCCGGCCAGCAGGACGAACAGCACCATCACGCCCGATGACCACAGCGCCATGTGAACCGCCGAGCTGAACTGGGCGTTGCTGGCCAACGCGGTATAATCCTCGCCGAGCAGCACCACATACAGATAGCCTTCAATCTGGCCGTTGACCTTCAGCGGCGCGGCGCTGAACACTTTTTTGCCGGCGGGGCTGCGCGGATCGTCGCCGTACACCGGCATGCGCGCGCCGTCGAGCAGCGCCTGCAGCGGCAGCAGATCGACCTTTTGCCGTTTCAGGCGGCCTTGCGGCGCGGCGTTGCCGATGATGTGGCCCTGTTTATCGAGCAGGTAGACCTCGACGCTCGGATTCACCGCCATCAGCTGATCGAACAGGGTATGCACCGACTGCGGGTTCAGGCCGTCCCGGCCCAGCAGCGGGTTGCTGGCGGCGATGTGCTGCGCCAGGTTGCCGGACAGCCGCTGGATCACCGCCTGGCTGTATTGGGTGCTGCTGCGCACCTGCATCCAGCCGGAAAAGGCGCAGCTGATCACCATCAACAGCGTGAAGATCAGCGTCAGGCGTTGCGCTAAGGTAAGATTTTTCATGGTTCACTCTTGCGGCGCGGCCGCGAATTTATAGCCCATGCCCCACACCGTGAGGATGCGCTCGGGTTCCGCCGGGTTGCTCTCTATTTTGATGCGCAGCCGGTTGATATGGGTGTTCACCGTATGCTCGTATCCCTCGTGCCGATAGCCCCACACCTGGTTCAGCAGGCTGAGGCGCGAAAACACCTTGCCCGGATGGCGGGCGAAGAAATACAGCAGGTCGAACTCGCGCGGCGTCAGATCGACGGACTGCTGATTCAGCTGCACCTCGCGGGCGATCGGGTCGATGGTCAGCCCGTCGAAACTCAGCGTGCCGGCGTCCATGCGCAGGTTGCGGCTCATCGCTTCCTGACGGCGAAACAGCGCCTTGACCCGCGCCACCAGCTCCAGCATCGAGAAGGGCTTGGCCAGATAGTCGTCGGCGCCCAGCTCCAGCCCCAGCACGCGGTGCACCTCGCTGGAGCGCGCGCTGGTGATGATGATCGGCGTATAGCGCGTCATGTTGCGCGCCCGGCGGCAGATCTCCAGCCCGTCGACGCCGGGCAGCATCAGATCGAGGATCAGCGCGTCCCAGCCGCCCTGTTCCAGCATCCTCATGCCCAGGTTGCCGTCGGCGGCGTGGCTGATGTCATAGCCTTCGTCGCGCAGATGCAGCTGCAGCAGCTCGGCGATGTCGCCGTCATCTTCAACGATCAAAATTCTCTTCGCTTTTTCCATCTTTCCCCGCCGCTGATTGCCTGATCCTCTCTGAAGTCTACACAAGCGCCGCGGGGGGGTTATCACATTTTATTTAACTTTGCGTGAGGTCTTGGGGAACAAATCCGCGGAATACTTCGCTCATCGCAACCTTGGCCGCCGGGAGAACACCATGAGCATGTCCGTTACTCAGACCACGCCGCCGATCGTGCATCCGCGGTGGCTGCGGTTGACGCACTGGCTGAATGCGCTGGCGATGCTGATCATGGTCACCAGCGGCTGGCGCATCTACAACGCATCGCCGCTGTTCAACTTCAGCTTTATCAACGAGCTGACGCTCGGCGGCTGGTTGGGCGGGGCGCTGCAGTGGCACTTTGCCGGCATGTGGCTGTTTGGCGTTAACGGGCTGTGCTACCTGTTGATCAACCTGTGCAGCGGCCGTTTCAAGCGCCGCTTCTGGCCGCTCAGCCCCGGACGCTTTTTCGCCGACCTGGCGGCGGCGCTGCGCGGCCGGCTGCGGCACGCCGACCCGCGCCATTACAACATGGTGCAGCGCGCGGCCTACCTGTTCGCGATGGCCGACAGCGTGCTGCTGGCGCTTTCCGGCCTGGTGCTGTGGAAGTCGGTGCAGTTCCCGCTGCTGCGCGAGCTGCTCGGCGGCTACGAGGCGGCGCGTTATATCCACTTTTTCGCCATGTCGGCGCTGGTGGGGTTTGTGGTGATCCATCTGGTGATGGTGGCGCTGGTGCCCCGCACCTTGCTGGCCATGCTGCGTGGGCGTTAAGGAGATGACGATGAAAACCGATAAGCCCTCTGTCACCCTGAGCGAAGGCCAGGCGATCGTCAAAGAGGCGCAGCGGCTGCTGGGGGCTTCGTCGCGCCGCCGCTTTTTGCGCAACGGCCTGACGCTGGGCGGGGTGGCGATGCTCACCGGCTGTGACCTCAGCGGCAACGCCAGCGTCGAACAGGCGCTGAGCCGCATTTCCGGCTTCAACGATCGGGTGCAGGGGTGGCTGTTCAACGCCGACCGGCTGGCGCCGGTGTACCCGGAATCGATGATCACCCGGCCGTTTCCGTTCAACGCCTTCTACGGCGAAGAGGATGCACCGGAGATCGACGGCGACGATTATCGGCTGCAGGTGGCCGGGCTGGTGCTGGACAAACGCGACTGGACGCTGGCGCAGCTGCATCGCATGGCGCAGATAGAGCAGGTGACGCGCCATATCTGCGTCGAAGGCTGGAGCGCCATCGGCAAGTGGGGCGGGGTGCCGTTCGCGGCGTTTCTCAAGGCGATCGGCGCGGACCTGCAGGCCCGCTACGTCGGCTTTAAATGCGCCGACGACTACTACACCAGCATCGATATGGCCACCGCGCTGCATCCGCAGACCATTATGGCGTTGACCTACGACGGCCGGATCCTGCCGCGCAAATACGGTTATCCGATGAAGCTGCGCATGCCGACCAAGCTGGGCTACAAGAACCCGAAACACATACAGGTCATCGAGGTCACCAATCGCTTCCCCGGCGGCTATTGGGAAGACCAAGGTTACAACTGGTTTGGCGGCAGCTGACGGCGGCCGCAAACCTTCCCCGACACCTCAGGTGTCTTTTACCCGCAAGAAGGAAATACCATGAAAAAGTTATTCGCAATGATGATATGCAGCGCGTTGATGTTGGGCGTAGCCGGCGCCAATGCCGCAGACGGCATGGGCAAGGACGCGATGAAGAAGGACGGCATGAGCCAGATGTCGCACGACGGCATGGCGAAAGACGGCATGAAAAAGGATGCCATGAAGAAAGACTGCATGGGTAAAGACTGCATGAAGAAGGATCACATGGGCAAGGAGGCGATGAAAAAGGACGGCATGAAAAAGGACGAAATGAAAAAGGATGCGATGGGGCAGTAATAAAAAAGGCGCAGTTTAAACAACTGCGCCTTTCGGCCGTGCCTGCGCCTGTTACATATCCGGGAAGGTCAGGGTGTTGCCCGGCGCTTCGCGGTGAATATGCAGGAAGTTCAGGTGTTTCTCGTACTGGTCGAGAATGTCGCCAATCACCTGTTCTTTGCTGTAGTCCATCAGGTCGTTGCCCTGGGTGCCTTCCATCAGGAAGGTTTCCAGCCGGTAGTAGTGCGATTTGCCGGAGCGGGCGCGGTAGGTGAAGCCCGGCACCGAGTAACGCATCGGCCAGATCTGGTAGATGAAGTTCTGCTCCTCGCCCAACCGCACCAGCAGTTCCAGGTGGTTCAAACGCTCATCTTCCGCCGGCGGCACCTCGGTGAACTCCACCTTCGCGCCGCGCAGCTCCAGCTCGCGCGCCACGTCCTGCATCGCCGGGCGGCACACTTTATCCAGCATCTTCTGCGTGTACTGCGTGCCCGGGTAGTTCATCACCCGCGACAGGCGCTGTTTCCAGTTCAGCACGTCGTGGCTGGAAACCGGCACCGGCGCCAGGGTGCTGAGCGCGCTGGCCCTGCGGTAGTCCTCGACCCGCAGCGATTTGTACAGTCCGGCCATCACGAAGAAGATCACGAAGCTGAACGGCAGGCCCATGATCACCGTGGTCTTCTGCAGCGCGGGCACGCCGTCGGTCATCAGCATGCCGATGGTCAGCAGGCCGATCGCCACCGACCAGAAAATCCGCAGCCAGTTCGGCGCGTCGTTATTGATGTCGGCCAGGCGCGAGGTGAAGTTGCCCAATACCAGCGAGCCGGAGTCCGCCGAGGTGACGTAGAACAGCAGGCCGGTGATGGTGGCCACCGAGGCGCTGAAGGTGAAGCCCGGGTACTGCGCCAGCAGGCTGTAGAAGCCGCGCTCCGGGTACTGCATCACTTCCTGGGCGAATTCGGCGTTGCCGTGAATGATCTGGTACAGCGCGCTGTTGCCGAAGATCGACAGCCACAGCAGGGTGAACACGAACGGAATGATCAGCGTGCCGACCACGAACTGGCGAATGGTGCGGCCGCGTGAAATACGCGCCAGGAACAGGCCGACAAACGGCGACCAGGCCACCCACCAGGCCCAGAAGAACAGGGTCCAGTTGTTCATCCATTCCACCGGGCGATCGAAGGCGAAGCTGTTGAGCGTCATGCCCATAAAGCGGTTGATGTAATCGCCGACGTTGAGCACCAGCGCGTTCAGCAGGAACTCGGTGTCGCCGAAGAACAACACGAACAGGATCAGCCCCAACGCCAGCAGCACGTTCAGCTCGGACAGGATGCGGATGCCCTTATTGACGCCGGAAGTCACCGAGATGGTGGCCATGATCACCGACAGCAGGATCAGCGAACCTTGCACCGTCAGATTTTCCGGCACCTGGAACAGCACCTTCAGGCCGTAGTTCAGCTGCACCACGCCGATGCCCAGGGTGGTGGCGATGCCGAAGATGGTGCCCAGCACCGCAGCGATATCCACGCTGTGGCCGATCGGGCCGTTAATGCGCTTGCCGAAGATCGGGTACAGCGCCGAGCGGATGGTCAGCGGCAGGTTGTAGCGGTAGCTGAAGTAGCCGAGGGCGATGCCCATCAGCGCGTACATCGACCAGCCGGTGAGGCCGTAGTGGAACAGCGTCCACACCATGGCCTGGCGCGCGGCCTCGAGCGTTTGCGCGTCGCCCTCCGGCGGCATCATGTACTGGGTCACCGGTTCGGCGACCGAGAAGAACATCAGGTCGATGCCGATGCCGGCGGCGAACAGCATCGCCGCCCAGCTCATCAGGCTGAATTCCGGTTTGGATTGCTCAGGCCCGAGCTTGATGGAGCCGAAGCGCGAGGCGGCGATAAACACCACGAACACAATGTACAGGGTGGCGGCCAGCAGGTAGTACCAACCGAAGGTGGTCGACACCCAATTCAGGGTTCGGGTGATCCAGCGCCCGGAGAAGTCGGTGAAAAAGATGGTCATCAGCGAGAAGGCCAGGATCAGCCCCGCCGACGTGAAGAAAACCACAGGGTTGAGGCGATCCTGCTGCGGTTTTGAGGAGGTTTCGCGTGTTGTCATCGTCATCCTCTGATCTGAGTAAAATCGTGTTCGCACCCTAACCTGAACGACGCGCAGGCGTCGCCCGGAAAAAGCGCGAATAAAGGCGGCGGCAACCATCATTCTGCTTGCCAAATATTGCCGCTTTGCCTGTTAACGAAACAAGAAACTGTTTCGTGGCGGGAACCGCTTACGGCCACTGATTTTGGTCAGATTCGTTAATTACCTCACAAAAATCAGCCAGTTCCACAACCGAAAAGTACAAAATTGTAACCAGGCGGCAATAAAATATATGCAATTTTTATTGAACGTTCAATCAAAAAAAAGTTTAATAGTTCTCATGAAGACCTGATTCAGCAGGTGGAACGGCAGCGAAATCCACCCGATGAGATAAGGCCGAAGTCGGTTTTGTGAGAGTCGAATTATGCCAAAGGTAGGAATGCAGCCAATCAGAAGGCAGCAGTTGATTGATGCCACGCTGGCCGCAGTAAACGAAGTGGGTATGCACGACGCCACCATCGCGCAGATAGCGCGCCGGGCAGGCGTTTCCAACGGTATCATCAGTCATTATTTCAAGGACAAGAACGGCCTGCTGGAAGCCACGATGCGCTATTTGATCAGCCATCTGGGCGAAGCGGTGAAATTGCGGCTTCAGGCATTGCACGACCACAGCCCGGCGTCACGGCTGCTGGCGATAGTCGCCGGCAACTTTGACGACAGCCAGATCAACAGCGCGGCGATGAAAACCTGGCTGGCCTTTTGGGCCAGCAGCCTGCATCAGCCGCAGCTCAATCGGCTGCAGCAGGTCAACGGCCGCCGACTGTATTCCAACCTGTGCGCCGAGTTCCGGCGCGCGCTGCCGCAACCGCAGGCGCGGCTGGCGGCGAAAGGGCTGGCGGCGTTGATCGACGGCCTGTGGCTGCGCAGCGCGCTGCGCGGTTCGGCGTTTAACCAGGCGCAGGCGATCGCGCTCACCACCGACTACATTCAGTTTCAACTCCGGGGGCAGACGCCACCCTGAGGACAACCCAAGGAGATCCTATGTCCCGTTTTGGCTTGCAGAAGCTCTATATCAATGGCGCTTATGTAGACAGTACCGATGGAAAAACTTTCAACGCGGTGAACCCGGCGAATGGCGAAGTGCTTGCCGAGGTCCAGTCCGCCAGCGCTGAAGACGTCAACCGTGCGGTTGCCAGCGCGGCCAGCGGACAAAAGGTGTGGGCGGCGATGACGGCGATGGAGCGTTCGCGCATCCTGCGCCGCGCGGTAGACATTCTGCGCGAACGCAACGACGAGCTGGCGGCGCTGGAAACCCTGGATACCGGCAAGGCGATGGCGGAAACCACCGCGGTGGACATCGTCACCGGCGCCGACGTGCTGGAATACTACGCCGGCCTGATCCCGGCCATCGAAGGCCAGCAGATCCCGCTGCGCGACACCTCCTTTGTCTATACCCGCCGCGAGCCGTTGGGCGTGGTGGCCGGTATCGGCGCCTGGAACTACCCGATTCAAATCGCGCTGTGGAAATCCGCGCCGGCGCTGGCGGCGGGCAACGCGATGATTTTCAAACCGAGCGAAGTCACTTCGCTGACGGCGCTGAAGCTGGCGGAAATCTACACCGAGGCCGGTCTGCCGGACGGCGTGTTCAACGTGGTGACCGGCAGCGGCGCGGAAGTGGGCCAGTACCTGACCGATCATCCGGGCATCGCGAAAGTGTCCTTCACCGGCGGGGTGAAAACCGGCAAGAAGGTGATGGCCAACGCTTCCGGCTCGACGCTGAAAGAAGTCACCATGGAATTGGGCGGCAAATCCCCCTGATCGTCTTCGACGACGCCGATCTGGATCGCGCCGCCGACATCGCCATGATGGCCAACTTCTACAGCTCAGGCCAGGTGTGCACCAACGGCACCCGGGTGTTCGTGCCGGCCGCGCTGCAGGCGCAGTTTGAGGCGAAAATTCTCGAACGCGTACGGCGCATCCGCCTGGGCGACCCGACCGATCCGCAAACCAACTTCGGGCCGCTGGTCAGCTTTGCCCATATGGAGTCGGTGCTGCGCTTTATCGAGAGCGGCAAGAACGGCGGCGCGCGCCTGCTGTGCGGCGGTGAACGCGTGACCGAGGGCGACTTCGCCAAGGGCGCCTACGTGGCGCCGACGGTGTTCAGCGACTGCAGCGACGACATGGAAATCGTGCGCGAAGAGATCTTCGGCCCGGTGATGAGCATTCTCAGCTACCAGACGGAAGAAGAGGTGGTGCGCCGCGCCAACGACACCACCTTCGGCCTGGCCGCCGGTCTGGTGACCAACGATCTGACCCGCGCGCACCGCGTGATCCACCAGCTGGAGGCCGGCATCTGCTGGATCAACACCTGGGGCGAATCGGCGGCGGAAATGCCGGTGGGCGGCTACAAGCAGTCCGGTGTCGGCCGCGAGAACGGCCTGGCGACGCTGGAACACTACACCCAGATTAAATCGGTGCAGGTCGAGCTGGGCGATTACGCCTCGGTATTTTAACTATCCCCGTCGTCTTTCAAACTACAGCGTTGTTGGCTGCGAGCGCAGACCCCAGTCACTTACTTGAGTAAGCTCCTGGGGCTCTGCGCCCTTGTCGCCTAGCTGTAACTCGAAATCCATAGGGGATATATCCTTTTTTGCATCTAAAACTGCCTTGATATATTCAGCATGCGGAATTCAAGCCATTCGCATCATTCAGGCATACGAATATTTAGGAGATAATCGATGGAATACGATTACATCATTATCGGCGCAGGTTCCGCCGGCAACGTATTGGCCACCCGTTTGACCGAAGACGCTGACGTCAGCGTACTGCTGCTGGAAGCCGGCGGCCCGGACTACCGGATGGATTTCCGTACTCAAATGCCGGCCGCGCTGGCATTCCCGCTGCAGGGCCGCCGCTACAACTGGGCGTATGAGACCGATCCTGAGCCGCATATGAACAACCGCCGCATGGAGTGCGGCCGCGGCAAGGGCCTGGGCGGCTCTTCGCTGATCAACGGCATGTGCTACATCCGCGGCAACGCGATGGATTTCGACAACTGGGCGAAGGCGCCGGGTCTGGAAGACTGGAGCTACCTCGATTGCCTGCCGTATTTCCGCAAGGCGGAAACCCGCGACATCGGCCCGAACGATTATCACGGCGGCGAAGGCCCGGTCAGCGTCACCACGCCGAAAGCCGGCAATAACGAACTGTTCCACGCCATGGTGGAAGCCGGGGTACAGGCGGGCTACCCGCGCACCGACGACCTGAACGGCTATCAGCAGGAAGGCTTTGGCCCGATGGATCGCACCGTGACGCCGAAAGGCCGCCGCGCCAGCACCGCCCGCGGTTATCTGGATCAGGCGCGCGCGCGTCCCAACCTGAAGATCGTCACCCATGCGCTGACCGATCACATTGTGTTCGACGGCAAGCGCGCGGTGGGGGTGAACTATCTGCAGGGCGACGGCAACCAGCCGATCCGCGCCACCGCGCGTCGCGAAGTGCTGCTGTGCGCCGGGGCCATCGCTTCGCCGCAGATCCTGCAGCGCTCCGGCGTCGGCCCGGCGGCCCTGCTGAAAAGCCTCGACATCAATCTGGTGCATGATTTGCCGGGCGTTGGCGAGAACCTGCAGGACCACCTGGAAATGTATCTGCAGTACGCCTGTAAAAAACCGGTGTCGCTGTATCCGGCGCTGCAATGGTTCAACCAGCCGAAGATCGGCGCGGAGTGGCTGTTCAACGGCACCGGCGTGGGCGCCAGCAACCAGTTCGAGGCCGGCGGTTTTATCCGCAGCCGCGAAGAGTTCGCCTGGCCGAACATTCAGTACCATTTCCTGCCGGTGGCGATTAACTACAACGGCAGCAACGCGGTGAAAGAGCACGGCTTCCAGGCGCACGTCGGCTCGATGCGTTCGCCGAGCCGCGGCCGAGTGCAGGTGAAATCGAAAGATCCGCGCCAGCATCCGAGCATCCTGTTTAACTATATGGCGACCGAGCAGGACTGGCAGGAGTTCCGCGACGCCATCCGCATCACGCGCGAAATCATGGCGCAGCCGGCGTTGGACGAATACCGCGGCCGCGAAATCAGCCCGGGGCCGGAGGTGCAGACCGACGAGCAGCTGGACGCCTTCGTGCGCGAACATGCCGAAACCGCTTTCCACCCGTCCTGCTCATGCAAAATGGGTGAAGACGAGATGGCGGTGGTCGACGGCCAGGGCCGGGTGCACGGCATGGAAGGGCTGCGGGTGGTGGATGCGTCGATCATGCCGTTGATCATCACCGGCAACCTGAACGCCACCACCATCATGATCGCCGAGAAGATCGCCGACCGCATCCGCCAGCGCGCCCCGCTGCCGCGCAGCACCGCCGACTACCATGTCGCCGGCGATGCGCCGGCGCGCAAGCAGTAACCGACATGCCCTCTCGCCGATGAGGGGGAGGGCCGCTGTAGCAAGCAACCCCTCTCCATATGCTCTTCCCCGAGGCGAGGGGGCAATTCATACCCGCCATCGTTCAAACTGCAGGTAACAACGCCGCAACGCTAAGGCTATGGGGTATAAATGTACCGCTTAAGCCGGCAGCGAGATCGCCTGATCGAAACTGTTTGGCGTCGCCATGCGCCACATGCGGGCGTAAAAGTCGCTTTCAATCTCCTTTTGCAGCAGCGCGCCGGGTTCCAGGTAATAGTAGATATCGGCGTAGACCTTGATTTCGGTCGAGGTGATGCGGCGCAGCATATGGTGCGACGTCAGCTGCTCGGGGCGGCTGACGCCGGCCGCCGCCAGCATTTCCGCCAGCGCTTTTACCGTGTTTTGATGGAAATGGTAAACGCGCTCGGCCTTGTTCGGCACCACCAGCGCCTTTTGCCGCAGCGGATCCTGCGTGGCGACGCCGGTCGGGCAGTGGTTGGTGTGGCAGCTCTGCGACTGGATGCAGCCGACGGCGAACATAAAGCCGCGCGCCGAGTTCACCCAGTCGGCGCCCAGCACCAGCACGCTGGCGATGTCGAAGGCGCTGATGATCTTGCCGCTGGCGCCGATCTTGATCTGGTCGCGCAGCCCGCAGCCCACCAGGGTGTTGTGCACGAACAGCAGCCCTTCGCGCAGCGGCATGCCCATATAGTTCGACAGCTCGAGCGGCGCGGCGCCGGTGCCGCCCTCCTTGCCGTCCACCACGATGAAGTCCGGCAGAATGCGGGTATGCAGCATCGCCTTGACGATGGCGACAAACTCCCAGGGATGGCCGATACACAGCTTGAAGCCGACGGGCTTACCCTCCGACAGTTCACGCAGTTGCTGAATGAAATGCATCATTTCCACCGGGGTGGTGAAAGCGCTGTGCGAGGCCGGGGAAATACAGTCTTCGCCCTGCGGCACTCCGCGGGTGGCGGCGATTTCCGCGTCCACCTTTTTCGCCGGCAGGATGCCGCCATGGCCCGGTTTGGCGCCCTGGCTAAGTTTTATCTCAATCATCTTCACCTGCGGGCTGCGCGCCTGTTCGGCAAAGCGCCGGGGATCGAAATGCCCGTCGGCGGTGCGGCAGCCAAAGTAGCCGCTGCCCAGCTCCCAGACCAGATCGCCGCCGTTTTCACGGTGATAGCGGCTGATGCTGCCCTCGCCGGTGTCGTGGTAGAAATTGCCCTTGGCCGCGCCGAGATTGAGGGCGCGGATGGCGTTGGCGGACAAGGCGCCGAAGCTCATGGCCGAAATATTGAAAATGGACGCCGAGTAGGGCTGCGTGCAGGCCGGGCCGCCGATGGCGACGCGGAAGCTGGTGGGATCGGAAACCTCTACCGGCCGCATGGAGTGGCCGATGCACTCGTAGCCGGTTTGATAAACGTCCAGCAGGGTGCCGAACGGCTTGTCGCCCATCTCGTTTTTGGCGCGGCGATAGACCAGGGTGCGCTGAGTGCGCGAAAACGGGATTTGCTCATTGTCCTGTTCCAGAAAATACTGGCGCAGCTCGGGGCGGATAAACTCGAAGAAGAAGCGCAGGCGGCCGATGATCGGGTAGTTACGGCAAATCGCGTGGCGTTGCTGGGTAAGATCGTAAATGCCCAGCGCGCTCAAACAGCCGAAAACGAGGGCCGGCAGCAAAAACCACGGGTGGTTTAACATCAGCGCTAATGAAACCAGGGTAAGCAAAATGCTCACGACGAAGCAGGTATAACGGCTGAATAATGATGACTTCATAACATCTCCTGATGTTTTTTTTGATCCAGACGACATGACTCACGGAAGATCCGTGGGCAAATCTTAATCAACGGGAGGTGGATGTTATGTGGCTGTTGCTGCTAGATCGCTTATTGTTACATTAATTTAACCTGGCGGCCGAGAAAAGGTTGCCGCGCGGCGAACCGCGCAACAATCTGGCCAGGGGGTTATTTGCCGGCGACGAAGATCGCGCTCATGTTGCGCAGCCGCAGCTTTTTCATCGCGCTGTATTTCTGTGAAAAGATGGTCTTGGGGTGCGTGCCGCGCTTTTCCGCAATATGCAGCAGGCTATCGCCGCGCAGCAGGTTAAAGATAACGTCGCTCTCCGCCGGGCTGAGTTCGCGGGTTTTCTGCACCTTGATCCCGCCGGGCTCTTTGCTCTCCAGCAGCCGCTGTATTTTTTCCTGCAGCGAATAAAGCGGGATGCGCGTTGACACCAGCTCCACGGAAATGCCCAGGATCGACAGCAGTTTCACCACCCGCTCATCGTCATAAAACACCAGAATGCGCGTTTTGGTGTTGTATTGCTGGTGCAGGGACACCAGGCTTTCAATCACGTTGACGCTCTGCTCCAGATTTTGCGAGGTAAAGATCAGCGCAATATCATGCTTGATGATCTTCTCCGCCTTGGCGCCGCCGTGCATGAAATCGGAAAACAGGCGAATGTCGTAAGGACCGTAATGTTTTTTCAGCAGCACTGAAAGGCCGACATAGCTGTACTTACACTCACTAATCACCAGAACATTGTTTTTAGACATAATGGCAAACACCATACTGAGTTAAAAGTATTCGGCTGTAAGAAGCGAGTTCAAATCCATGATGCTGGATTCCTTCCACAGCTTTCCCTGCAGTGCGTAATATGGCATTTCGTCCAGCCATTTCTTATGTTCGGGAGTTTCAACTCCTTCGATGATTACCTTGTAATGATTAAGGTAAAAAAAACGCAATAAAGCGCGCATTAAACCCTCACCGCCGGACTTTTTCATAAAGTCCCACAACAAAAAACGGTCGAGCTTAACGAAGCGGAACTGACTGTTGTACAACGCGGAAAAACCCGCATAGCCAGAACCAAAATCATCGAGCCAAAATGAATAACTATTCAATGAGGGATCGCCATGGACGCGGTCCTTCACCAGCCGGGTTGAGTTCTCGCTGATTTCGAAGTGAATACAGCGCATGGCATTAATTCTTTCGGCAAAGCCGTTATTGGCCAGGGATTTCAACGAGTGATCGTCCACATTCAATGTGGCTATCACCTGGTTTTCATAAAACCAGTGTTTATATTTTTCGATCAGAGTGACCTGATCCAACAAAATCTCAATCCGGGTGTCGCTATCGGCGTGGCGAAAGAATTGTTCTGGAGAAAAATGCGCATACTGGCTATTAAACGTAAAGCGAGATAAGCATTCAACGGCCAGCAATTGTCCGGATTTTGCGAACATAGGCTGAAAAACATAATTAATGCCGTTATTTTTCTCTCTAAAAGAACCGCTCATTTCCCAATCCTTGGATTGATATTTAACTTGTTGATTTTTGTGTGTAAAAAGAAAGTTACTCCGCTGTTTATTGGTAAATTTCTTATTTAGCGCGCCGAAATGGCCGAATGGCTCATGACGACCATTTAACGCGTGATTTGTGCCAAAGTCCAAACGGTTCTATATGTTACATATTGTAAATAATCAGGATAATACCCTAATTTTCATGCCTTAATGCCAAATGATGAACTCTTAAGCTTTCCCAAACACAGATTATTCCTATTCATTTGAATCGTCAACATCGATCGATAGGTATTTGTTGATAGTTTATTCCTATCAAGAGGGGGCTTATGAATGTTTTAAACGATTTAACAATAAGAATATGCTTAGTCTATATTTCGTCCCGCAATGGGTTCATCGAAGCAACACTCCTTTTCAGCAAGGAGTGCTATCGCTGAGTGTATGCTCAGTGCCGGCAACATATATATAAGCCCGGCACTGAATCGATTATTTTATTGTTCTATGGAGCTGGAAATGAAAAAAGTATTATTGCCTTTGGCTGCACTGGTATTGTCTGCAACTGCTTCCAACGCAATGGCTGCAAGCGGCAACGTTAAATTCACCGGTGAAATTGTTCAGTCTACCTGTAAAGTTGTTGATAAAGACCAGAATAAAGAAGTTTACCTGGGTAAATATCCTACTACCGCATTCCCAACGTCTGGTTCTACCAGCGGCGCTAAAGCTTTCGATATTAGCCTGGAAAAATGCGAAGCAGGCAACTACACCCTGCGTTTCGACGGTAACACCCCGGCCGGTCACCCAGAGCTGCTGGCGGTAACCGGCGGCGCTAACGGCGTTGGCGTTGAAATCCTGGATAACAACGGCGCAACGCTGCCAATCTCTCAGGAAGTGGCTACCCCAGCTACCGTGACCGTTGCTGCCGATGGCGACAACCCAGGTGCTGCGACGTTCAACCTGCGCGCTCGCTACAAATCTTACCAGGATCTGGTCACTGCTGGTCAGGCAAACTCTAACGCTACCTTCACCATCGAATACAAATAATTCGCTGGCAGGATAGATAGAGTTATTGGCCATGGACGGCTAAATTTTGAGAGTTGAGATATTCCGATGAAAAAAATTCTTTCTTGTATTTTATTCGCGTTTTCCGTAAATGCCTTTGCCGGCATTCAGGTCGATGCAACGCGTGTAATTTATAACAGCGCAAGTAAATCAGCATCGCTCTCAATCAGCAATGACAGCGACGACACCTATATGGTGCAAACCTGGCTGGATACCGGCGATTCAAGCCAGATGCCAAAGAATTTACCGATCGTGGTTACGCCTCCCATTTTAAAACTGGCTGCCAAGAAAGACGCCATTCTGCGTTTTATCTATTCCGGCAGCGGTTTGCCGCAGGACAGAGAATCTCTGCTCTGGGTCAACGTACAGGAAATTCCGCCAACGCCTAAGCAGGACAACGTGCTGCAGGTGGCGATCCGTACCCGCATCAAGCTGTTTTACCGCCCTGAAGCGCTGAAGGCCAACCTGCAACAGCAGGCGGAAGCGCTGAAGTGGCAGCGTCAGGGCGGCAATCTGGTGGTGACCAATAACGGCCCGCTGTACGTCACGCTGGGCGTGTTGACGCTGAAAAGCGGCGGCAAGAGCTGGAAAGTGAACGCCGATATGGTGAGCCCGCACGATAGCCTGCGCATTTCCCTGCCGCAGGGGGCGCAGTCGGCCAATAGCATGTCGTTCACCTATATCAACGACTACGGCGGCCACACCGAGATTAAGAACGTCGCATTGAACTGATTGAAGCACTTCAAGGAATGAAAGAAATGGCACATAAAAAAATAACGACCCTCACGCCAAAACGTTTGGGCAGGCTGATTAATGGTGTAATTTATTTTTCTGCCGTGCCATTTTCATTCTCACATCTGGCGATGGCGGAGGAACGGTTCAATACCTCCTTCATCCACGGCGATGACAACGTCGCTCAGGTGGCCGCGTTGGCCAGCGGCGACGATATTCTGCCGGGCAAATATCCGTTTGATATTTACCTCAACGGCCAGCGCATCGATCACCGCGATATCGAATTTAAAAAAGACGCCAAAGACGCCCCGGTGGCGCCTTGCCTGACGGCGCAGGATTATCAGGATTACGGCGTCAAGCTGCCTGGCGATCTCGCGACCGCCGGCGCCGCGCAATGCTACGCTTTGCCGCAGCAAATCTCGGGCGCCAAGCTGAGCTATGACGCCGCCATCCAGCGGATGGATCTGGAAGTGCCGCAGGTCTTCCTGGTGCCGCGCCCGCAGGGCGCCATTTCGCCGAAGGTCTATGACCGCGGGATCAACGCCGGCTTCGTCAATTACAATTTCAGCGGCAACCACAACCGCTACGGCAACAACCAGAACGACAAAACCTCCGATTACTACTTCCTGAGTCTGAACAGCGGCCTTAACCTGGGCGACTGGCGCCTGCGCAATAACTCGACGCTGAATCGGCAGTCGGGCGCGGGCTCTCATTGGAACAATATTTCCAGCTGGGCGGAGACCGATCTCGTTTCCCTGCGCAGCCGTCTGGTGATCGGCCAGACCAATACCAACAACAACGTATTCGACAGCATCCAGTTCCGCGGCGTGCAGATGTCCAGCGCCAACGACATGCTGCCGGAAAGCCAGCGCGGGTATGCGCCGGTGGTGCGCGGCGTGGCGTCGACCAACGCCCGCGTCGAGATCCGCCAAAACGGCTACACCATCTACAGCACCAACGTGCCGCCGGGCCCGTTCGCGCTGACGGATATTTTCCCCAGCACCCTGAGCGGCAACCTGAACGTGACGGTGATCGAGGCCAACGGTTCGCGCACCACGTTTGTCGTGCCGTTCTCTTCGGTGCCGAACATGCTGCGTGAAGGGATTTGGGACTATCAGCTGACCGCCGGTAAATATCACGACGGCACCAGCCGTTATCAGCCGAAATTTATGCAGGGCACGCTGTCGCACGGCATGGCCTATGACATCACGCCTTATGGCGGCGTGCTGGTGGCGGAAAACTACCGCTCGGCGGTGTTGGGCCTCGGCAAAAACCTCGGCGTCTGGGGCGCGGTTTCCTTTGATATGTCGTATTCCGATACCAATCTGGTCAACGGCGACGACAAGCAGGGGGAGAGTTTCCGCTTCCTGTACTCCAAGTCGCTCAACGACTGGGGCACTGAATTCCAGATCGCCGGCTACCGTTACTCGACCTCCGGCTACTATGATTTTTCGGACGCCGTGGCGGAGCGCGATCGCTATGAGAATGGCTACTACCGCAATGATTACTACGACGAAAACGATCGCAATCTCGGCGTGCCGGATTGGGCGGAATCGCGTCGCCGTACCTATTACACCAGCCGTTTCAACAACAAGCGCCAGCGCGTAGAGCTGTCTATCAACCAGCGCATCGCCGGCAGCTCAACGCTGTACGCCAACCTCAGCAACCAGTCTTACTGGGGCGGCTCCGGCCAGGATCGCACGGTGCAGACCGGCTTTAACAGCAGCTACAAGAACATCAGCTACGGCGTGTTCTACCAGGACAGCCGCAGCAACTACGGCTACAAGGACCGCAGCGTCAACCTGACCGTGTCGATTCCGTTCAGCTTCTTCAGCCGCGATTCGTCCGATATGACCGCCAGCTTCAACGCCGGCCACAGCAAACAGAGCGGCAACACCTACAGCGCCGGCCTGAGCGGCACCGCGCTGGATGACAACCGTCTGAACTATGCGCTGCAGAGCGGGCACGATCGCTACTCCGGCCAGACGACCTCGGCCAACGTCGGCTATCAGGGCAGCATGGGGACGGTCAACGCCGGTTACAGCTACAGCAACGATTACCAGCAGTCTTCACTCGGCGTGGCGGGCGGCATTGTGGCGCACGCCGGCGGCGTAACGCTGACCCAGCCGCTGCAGAATACCTTCGTGCTGGTAGAGGCCAAGGACGCCAGGGGCGTTCGACTGGAAAACCAGCCGGGCGTGGCCATCGACCGTTTCGGCTATGCGGTGATGACTTCCGCATCGCCTTATCGCCATAACCGCGTGGCGCTGCGCACCGAAGACATCGGCAACGGCCTGGATATCCCGATGGCGGCCAGGGACGTGGTGCCGACCTATGGCGCGATCGCCCGCGTCAAGTTTGAAACGCACACCGGCCAGAGCCTGCTGGTGCACAGCAAAATGGCGGACGGCAGCGTGCCGCCGATCGGCGCCAACGTGTTCAGCGCCGACGGCAAGAACAACGGCACCGTAGGTACCAATGGCGATATTTATATTTCAGGTGCATCCGCAGGCGATCGTCTGCTGGTGAAATGGGGCAGCGACGCGGGCGAAAGCTGCTCGCTGATCGTACCGGAACTGAAATCGGCGACCGAACGGCTGATGGGTTACCAGGAACTCACGCTGACCTGTGGAAAACCCTAAAAGGAATGGTTATGTCTTCTTTGTTAAAGCATAAAAACTTCGGGCTGGCGGCGGGGCTGCTGGTCACGCTGGGGGCTTTCTCCCAGAGCAGCTACGCGCTGTCGTGCAAGCAGAACGGCAATATCCGTCAGGACATCGTGCTGGATAAAGCCATCAAGGTGTCTACCGCCAATACGGCGCCGGGCGCTTTGCTGTGGCGTTCGCAGACCTTCACCTCTTCGTTCCAGTGTACGGATGACTGGAACAACCCGAGAGGCGAAAACGCCTTCCTGTATTGGGATCCTCAGTCGAAAATGAGCAGGATCCACAATTCGATCGAGGTCGGCGTCACCTATAACGGCATTGATATCAAACCGGTCAAGGGCGCGAAGCAGGACGTCGGCCCCGGCACCGAGTGCCGCCGCTCCGGCAGCCGCTGTTTGTCCCCGGCCAAATCGCTGACGGTGACGGTGTCCTACGCCATTTACATCAAGGCGACCGGCAAGGCGCCGCCGGCGGGCGGCAAGATCAACGACAGCAATGCCTATTCGGTATTCCAGGTCGATGGGGTGGGCGGTCTGAACGGGACGCCGAACAGCAACTTTAACGCCTATATTTCCGGGCTGGGCAATATTCAGTTCATTTCCTGCAACCCGAAAATCACCGTGGTGGCCAACAACGGCTCCACCGTGAATTTTGGCACCATTCCGCGCCAGAATGCGGTAGCGGGCAAGATTGAAAAGCAAATGCCGTTCTCGGTAACCGCCAACATGTCGGATCCGACCACCGGTCAGGACTGCCAGGGGGAAACGCTGCAGGCCAGCTTCAGCTCCACCTATCCGGTGCAGGACAACAATCTGATCCTGCCGACCAGCGACAGCGGCTTCGGCATTTTGATTTCGCAGGCGGCGACGCCGAATACGCCGATCCCGATGAACAGCCCGGTCGATCTGGGCCTGGTCAACGGCACCATCGTCGAGAAAAACTTTTTGGCCAGCCTGAAGTGGCTGAACACCAACCCTAAAGTGGGGCCGTTCAGCGCCTCGGCGAATATCGACGTGACCTTTAAATAGGCCGACGATCGCCGATGTAAAAAGGGTTCAGTCCATTCAAGGCTGAACCCTTTTTTTATGCCGCCCGCTTATTTCAACGCAGGCCCATCCAGCTGGTGCAAACGCCGTCCACGGATTTCCCCGCGTACCACAGGTGCACGCCCGGCGATTCGTGACGGTGCCCGTTCAGCGGCGCGATCGGCTGCGGGCGCACTTCCGCCACGTCCCAGCGGGTGGTGCGGCGATAGACCGCCGGCGTTTTGCCGAACTGTTTTTTGAAGGCGCGTGAAAACGACGGCTGGGAATCGAAATGGTATTGCAGGGCGATATCGAGGATTGGCCGCGGGGTAGAGCGCAGGGCCTGCGCCGCCTGCGACAGGCGCCGCTCGCGAATGTAGCTGCCCAACGCATGGCCGGTGGTGCTGCGGAACATGCGCTGCAGGTGCCACTTGGAGTAGCCCGACTTGGCCGCCACGTTGTCCAGCAACAGCGGTTGATCCAGATGAGTTTCAATCCAATCCAGTAAATCGTGAATGATATTGACGCGATCCATTATTTAAGTTCTCCCGCAGAAACGACATTCGGTCACAGAGACTCAGCGTAATTATCCAAGAATGTTCTTTGATAATAGGCCGCGTAATCGGGTTACGCAAGTGTTAACGGGGGGCAAAAAGGGGGCTAAAAATGCTCTTGTCCCGGCAGGGGTATAAAAAAAGGCCGCACGGCGCGGCCTTTTCAGCAGGAAACGAATGGGAAATCAGTGGGTTTCCGGTTTCACTTCGATGTAGTTCAGACCCAGAACGCTGCTGGTGTAGCCGCGGATCTTGTTGGTCATTTCAATATCGCCGTTCAGCTTTTGGCCGTAAGACGGAATGATCTCTTTCAGTTTGCTCTGCCATTCCGGCGTCGCCACTTTATCTTTGAACACTTTTTCCATCAGGTGCAGCATGATTGGCGCCGCGGTGGATGCGCCCGGCGATGCGCCCAGCAGGGCGGCGATGCTGCCGTCTTCGGAGCTGACGACTTCGGTGCCGAACTGCAACACGCCGCCTTTGTCGGCGTCTTTCTTGATGATCTGCACGCGCTGGCCGGCGGTCCACAGCTTCCAGTCTGCCTTTTTGGCTTGCGGGAAATACTCTTGCAGCGCGGCGAAGCGATCGTCGTCGTTCATCATCAGCTGGCCAACCAGGTATTTCACCAGATCGAAGTTATCCAGACCAACGTGGGTCATCGGCATCAGGTTCGAGGTGCTCAGGGAGTGCAGCAGATCGAACAGCGAACCGTTTTTCAGGAACTTGCTGGAGAAGGTGGCGAAAGGTCCGAACAGCAGGACGCGCTTGCCGTCCAGCATGCGGGTGTCCAGATGCGGCACCGACATTGGCGGCGAACCTACGCTGGCCAGGCCATAGACTTTGGCCAGGTGCTGGTTGGCCACTTCAGGGTTGGTGGTCACCAGGAACTGGCCGCCGACCGGGAAGCCGCCGTAGCCGTCCGCTTCCGGAATGCCGGATTTCTGCAGCAGCGTCAGGGAAGCGCCGCCCGCGCCGATGAACACGAACTTGGCGTTAACGGTGGTTTCTTTACCGTCGCGGTTCAGATCGGCAACGGTCACGCTCCAGGTGTTGTCCGCGTTGCGCTTGATGTCGCGCACTTCGTGGCTCAGGTTCAGCTTGAACTTGTCGCTTTTGGTCAGCGCATCGACCAACTGGTGGGTGATCACGCCGAAGTTGACGTCGGTGCCCAGCGGCATGCGGGTCGCGGCGATTTTCTGCGCCGGATCGCGGCCGTTCATCACCAGCGGCGCCCACTGTTTGATCTGGTTGGCGTCTTCCGAGTATTCCATACCGCGGAACAGCGTGCTGTGCTGCAGCGCCGCATAGCGTTTGCGCAGGAAGTCGACGTTGTCGTCACCCCAGACGAAGCTCATGTGCGGCACGCTGTTGATGAAGGATTTCGGATCTTTCAGGACATCGTTCTTCACCTGATAAGACCAGAACTGACGGGAGATTTCGAAAGACTCGTTAACCACTACCGCCTTGCTGATGTCGATGCTGCCATCGGCTTTTTCCGGGGTGTAGTTCATTTCGCTGAAGGCGGAGTGGCCGGTACCTGCGTTGTTCCAGCCGTTGGAGCTCTCTTCCGCCACGCCATTCATGCGCTCGTACATGTCGATGGTCCAGGTTGGCTCCAGCTCATGCAGGTAGGTGCCCAATGTCGCGCTCATGATGCCGCCGCCGATCAATACCACATCAACGGTTTTATTCTCTGCTGCCGCTGCCTGCTGCGATACGCCAAACAGGTTAAGGCAGAAGATCATAACGAGTAATTTTCTCATTTAATCAAATCTCTTGTGTGTAAATTCTACTCATTTGCAGGTGAAAGAATTTATCGGGAGTTACCCTGGTAAATAATAAATAAAGCCAACCGCCCGGCAGGGACCGAGATGCGTGATAATACCTTTTTGTTAATAGGGTTTTTAACGAAAAGTGAACTATTACAGGCTGCCTGGGTACAAATTGATCGGCTCAGGTTACTGACGGGGTATTATTGTTTGCAATAATGTTAAAAACTACTTTTGTAACTAAAAAAATCAAATAAGGTGGGGGATATTAAAATTATTGCGGAAGGAATAAGCCGTGCGCTATTCGCGACGCCGGATAACCGCGATATTTACAGGGGTTAATCGAGCGGGAATTAAAGGATATTCGGCTATCACATAATAATTGCGGATAAATTGCAAATGGCGGGCGGTAACAAAAAGCAAATGGCCGCCGTGGCGGGCGGCCATGGGGAGGTTATTGCGCTTGCCAGACACCGGCGGCGGCGGCGGTATAGGCGCTGAAGTCGCGCGGCGCGCGCCCCAGGCAGCGCTGAACGCCGTCGGTCAATGAAGCGTTGCGCCCATCCAGCACGGTGCCGAACAAATACGCCAGCAACGCCACCCACTCTGCCGGCAGCTGCGCTGCGCGCAGATAAGCGACATACTCGTCGACCGGCACCTGCCGGTAGCGGATCTCACGCCCGCTGGCGGCGGCGACTTCAGCCACCGCCTGGGCAAAGGTCATCAGGCGCGGGCCGGTCAGTTCGTACAGCGTATTTTCGTGGCCGGGGCGGGTGAGGGCGGCAACCGCCGCCTCGGCGATATCATCGGCATCGATAAATGGCTCCGGAATTTCACCGGGCGGCAGGGCGAGCGCGCCGTTCAACAGCTCGTCGAGAATAAAGCTTTCGCTGAAGTTCTGCATAAACCAGCTGGCGCGCAATACCGTCCAGTCTGCACCGCTGCGGGCCACCGCCTGTTCCGCCTGCCGCGCTTCGTCTTCGCCGCGCCCGCTGAGCAGCACGATTTTCTGTACGCCGCCGTCTACCGCCAGACGGCAAAAATGCGCGACCGTTGCCACCGCGCCCGGTGCCGCCAGGTCGGGCTGGTAGCTGAGATAAACCTTTTTCACCCCGCGCAAGGCCGCTTGCCAGCCGGCGCTGTCTTGCCAGTCGAAGGGGATGGCGGCGCCGCGATGCCCGGGGCGCACCGCCATGCCCAGTCGCTGAAGGCGCTCCGCTACGCGACGCCCGGTTTTGCCGGTGGCGCCCAGCACCAGAATAGGTGAGTCTTTTTCGCTGCTGTTCATGTTGCCTCGCTATAATGTGAGTATCACTCATGTTTTGTAAATATGAGAAACCCTCGTATTATTGTCAAGGCGGGTTTTTATGCATGGAGCGATGACGATGAATGACAAGCAAAAAAATATTCTGCCGCTGCGGCGTAAACCCAGCCAAACGCGCAGCCGCGAAAAGGTCAAGCTGATCCTGGATTGCGCGACCGAGCTGATCGCCCGGCAGGGCAGCGACGCGATGCGCATGAGCGAAGTGGCGCAGAAGGCCGGCATTTCCATCGGCGCGCTGTACCAATACTTTCCGGATAAAACCGCCATCGTGCGGGTGCTGGCGCAGCGATACAATCAGGAGGCGCGCGAGTGCATTGAACAGGGCCTGGCTCAGGCGGATTCGCTGCCGCGCCTGGTCGACGCCTTTAATGGCCTGATCGACGAGTACTACGCGCTGTTTATGGCGGAGCCGGTCATGCGCGATATCTGGGCGGCGACCCAGACCAGCCAGGCGCTGCGTGAGGAGGAGGTGGCGGAAAGCCGGCTAAACGGCGCGCTGCTGGCGGCGGCGATAGCGCGTCTGCGGCCGCAGGCGGAGCGTACGGCCATAGAGCAATCGGCCTTTTTGCTGATGCATCTGGGGGAAGCGACGATGCGGCTGGCGGTGAGCACCGGGCCGCAAGAGGGGCGGGCGTTGGTGGACGGCTACAAGCGGATGGCGGCCAAGGTGCTGACCGACGCCTGAACCCTCTCCCTCCCGGGCGGGAAGGAGAGGCGGCGGTGAAACGGCGAGCCTTCCGGCTTACTTGATGCCCATCGCGTCGCGCATGGTGAAGAACAGATCGGTCTGATCGGTCAGGCCGACCACGTTGGCGGCATGCGGGCCGTAGGCCGCCACCCGCAGCTGGGTGCCGGTGTGGCCCTGCGAGCCTTCTTCCGCATTGCCGTAGCTGATAGTCATCGGCGCGCCGTCTTTGGTGGTCAGCGTTTGGGTCAGGCCCGGCGCCTTGGCGTCGACGGCGATTATCTGGCTGGAGTGGGCGTGATCGGCGGTAACGATCACCAGGGTGTTGCCGTCGGCGCGGGCGAAGGCCAGCGCTTTTTGCACCGCTTCGTCCAGATCGACGGTTTCGCCGAACTGGCCGCACGGATTGGCCTCATGGTCCTGCTTGTCGATCGAGGCGCCTTCCACCTGCAGGAAGAAACCGTTCGGGTTGGTTTTCAGCAGGTCGATGGCTTTTTCGGTCATCGCCGCCAGCGTTGGCACGGCGGCGGTGCGCGCCGGGTTGTTCTCGCAGGCGACCGCCGGCTTGTCGATATTGCCGTGGTAAGAGGCTTTCGGTCCCTGCCAGCGCACCGGCATGTTGCCATCGGCAAACAGCCCCAGCAGCGGTTTTTGCTGGTTGGCCAGCGTCACCGCCCGCAGGCCGTCGGCATCGCCGACCCACTGGTAACCCTGAGCGACGGCCTGCTCCTTCAGTGATTTTCCCTGCCATTCGCCGCTTTTCGCTTGCTGATTGAAGGATTTTGCGCCGCCGCCCAGGCTGACGTCGGCACGGGTTTTCAGCAGCTGTTCGGTAATCGAGCCGCGGCCGCCGTTTTCCAGCGCATTGGCGGCGCACTTCTCGCTGGTTTCTTCCGGACCATAGCATTTGCGCGAGGTGACGTGCGACACCTGCGCCGCCGGCGTAGCATCCTGCAGTTCGGCGGTGGAGACGTTGCCGGTAGCCTTGCCGGCCGCTTTGGCGATCTCCAGCAACGTCGGCCGATCTTTGCCGTTTACATCCACCCCGAGCGCGCCGTTATAGGTTTTTACCCCGGTGGACCAGGCGGTGGCGGAGGCGGCGGAGTCGGTAACGTAATTCGGCTTGTGGCTTTTCTTGTCCAGCGAATAGTGGGTGTATTGGCCGGTCAACGGCAGCGCGTCGATACCTTTGAAATAGCCGCCGGCGCCTTCGGCGTAGTTGCGCGCCGAAGTGATTTCGGAATCGCCCATGCCGTCGCCGATCAGTAAAATGACGTTCTTCACCGTTTTATCCGACAGCGAGGCCCTCAGCGCGGCGGTTTGGTCGCCGCTCAGGCGACGGGCGCCGCCCGGTTCGGCGATATTGCCGCGCGCCGCGCGGTCGCTAAGCCCGGCGCCAGGGGCAGGGGCGTCATCGGCGATGGCGGAAGAGCACAGCAGGGCGGATAACACGGCGCCGGCGAGCAGGGAAACAGCAGGTTGCATGAGGGAAACTCCTTGTCGTAATACAAATAACATCAAATTGTTACGCCAGGAGAGTAGTGCAGGGTGATGACAGTTTTATGACGGCGAAAGGGGGGCGGCCCGGCGGCTGCCCCGCTTATCGTCAGACGTCTCGCGCCGGAATGTTCAGGCCGCGCTGCACGGCCGGCCGCGCCAGGCCGCGTTCCAGCCATCGGCCAACGCGCGGGAAGCCGTCGAATTCCACCAGTTCGCGCGCCTCGTAGAAACCGATCAGGTTGCGTACCCAGCCCAGCAGCGAGATATCGGCGATGCCGTATTCCTCACCCATAATCCAGTCGCGCCCTTCGAGGCGGCTTTCCAGCACGCCCAGCAGGCGTTTGGATTCATTCTTGTAGCGCTCCAGCGGCCGTTTGTCCTCATATTCGCGCCCGGCGAATTTGTGGAAGAAGCCGAGCTGGCCAAACATCGGGCCGACCGCCGCCATCTGGAAGAACACCCATTGAATGGTTTCATAGCGCCGGGCGGGATCCTGCGGCAGGAATTTGCCGCTCTTCTCCGCCAGATACAGCAGGATGGCGCCGGATTCGAACAGCGCCAGCGGCTTGCCGCCCGGGCCATCGGGATCGAGGATCGCCGGGATCTTGCCGTTCGGGTTCAGCGACAGGAACTCCGGCGTCCAGGTTTCGTTTTTGCCGATATCGATCAGGTGCGGTTCATAGGGCAGGCCGATCTCTTCCAGCATGATGGACACTTTGACGCCGTTCGGCGTCGGCAGTGAGTACAGCTGCAGCCGCTCCGGGTGCTGGGCCGGCCAGAGCCTGGTGATCGGGAATTGAGATTGATCGAGCATGGAAACTCCTCGGGTTTGCGGGTTCGCCAAAGCGTACCCCTTGAGTATTGCAGCAAAACTAGCGTATTGCGGCGTTACAGCGCGAGGTCAAAATGTGCTGCCAGCGCTTTTTTACCGCCGGCGGTGAGGCTGAGCTCGCGGCTGTCCAACCGGCGCAGGAGCCAGCCCCGTTTGATAAAGGCCGCCAGCAACGCCGCCCCCAATGCGCCGCCGAGGTGGGCCTTGCGCTCGCTCCAGTCCAGGCAGCCACAGGCGAAACGCCGGCGAGAAGGGGCCGGCGAACAATCGACGCCCAGCTGCGCCAGCGCGGCGGCGCCGGCGGCGCTGAGCCGATAGTCTTCATCGCCCGTCAGCCAGCCCCGGGCATGCAGACGGTCATGCAGTTTCACCGCCACTTCGCCGGCCATATGGTCATAACAGGTGCGGGCAAACTGCAGCGAGCTCGGCGTGCTGCTTTTTACCACCGGGCGTTCGACGCCGGCCAACGCCATCAGCCCCTCGAGCGCGGTGGCTACCGGTTGCCCGGCCAGGCGGAAATAGCGATAGCGCCCCTGCCTGACGCAGGCGATCAGCCGCTGTTCCAGCAGGCGCGCCAGATGGCCGCTGGCGGTAGAGGCGGCGACGTCGGCCGCCGCGCTGAGCTCGGTGGCGGTATAGGCGCGGCCGTCCATCAGCAGGCACAGCATGCGCGCCCGGGTGCGGTCGGCGATAGCGGCGCTCAGCGCCGCCAAACGATGTTCAATATCCATGTTATCCATACTTCGAGGTTAGGCGAAGTATGGCGGTGCGTCCAGCGCTAGCATGGCCGATATTTCCTGACCGGAGGTCATCATGATTGCCGTTATTTTTGAACTGCAGGCCGCCGACGGCCAGCGCGACACTTACCTGCAGCTGGCGGCGGAGCTTAAACCGCTGTTGGCGGAGATCGACGGGTTTATATCGATTGAACGTTTCCAAAGCTTGGCCGATCCGCAGCGCCTGCTGTCGTTGTCGTTCTGGCGCGATGAAGCGGCGGTGCAGCAATGGCGCAACCTGGAGCGGCACCGCGCCGCGCAGGCGCAAGGCCGCCGCGAAGTGCTGGCGCAGTACCGGCTGCGGGTGGCCGAGGTGAGGCGGGATTATGGCCTGGATCGGCGGCAGGAGGCGCCGCAGGACAGCCGGAATTATCACGCCGGCGATTGACAGCCGCGCAGCGCTTCCTTATTCGATGGCGTCGAACGCGCGGTGAAAAGCGACTTCCGCCTGAGGCAGAGCGCCGCGGAAGGTGATTGCGCGGAAATATGCCTGCGGCACGCCCGGCAGCGTTAACGACGTTTGCGCATCAAAGCCGAAGCGCCCGTAGTAGTGCGGATTGCCCAATACTACGCAGCCTGCCGCGCCCATTTCCCGCAGTTCCGCCAGAAATATCCGGACATCGCTCCATTCCATATCCTGGACCAGCGTTCGCTGAAAACTTGTTTATGCTAAGAAATCTACAGCGCTATTTAAAATCCCACTTCTTAGTCTGGGGCGTCATCGTATATTTTTTTGACTGCAATTTTGAAGATGAAATATCCAAGAATAAGTCCCAGGGAAGCAATAAGAGCCCATAGATATTTCAATTCAGTGTCTGAGTAGAATATGAACCAGGCTATGGCTAACAGCGATAATGCCACGATACCGCATCCCACCCCTTGAATTAGTCGGGATAGAACAGACAGCATAAAGTTCTTCATGCGTTAACCTTTGTAAAAAAATACTGGCAAATTTGGTTGAATTTCTTTCGATCTCGTTCCCAAACCGCAACGGCATCCTCAAACGGCCTGACCTTGTTTTCTAAAAGGAAATATAGCAGATCAAGATTTCCCATGCGTCTGAGTTGATCATACATCCGGGCGTTTCTTACCTTTAAATCGCGTGATGTATAGACAGATCGGGAAATACTCGCGCCCGCGGTGAGAATCGAGCCCACGGCGACACCCGAAATTAGCCTTGGGATGATTTGTTTTGAGAACACATAACCGACGTTGGCAGTAGCCAGCTGATTAAAGGCGAATTTGCCGATGAGTTTGCCTGATGTTCTTATGGTCATGTCCTTAACATCTTCAAAATTGACCTTACTGGCGAAATTTTCGATGAAGATATGAGCCACTTTTTCGATGCTCGCTTTATTGGCCAGGCCTGACTTGATAAGTCTGATAAATCGCTCTTTATCTTGCGAGTTTAACCATCTGTTTTCAGTATCAATATAGTCGTAGCCCAGATAGTAGAAATCGACCGGTACACTGATAAAACCTTGTGCAAACCCGCGCACTAAATTGCTGTCAATGTTTACGGCATCCGCCATGTCGTTGGCTATCTGCTTTGCGTTTTTCATAGAAATCCTTTTCAATATGAAGCGCGAATCTAGCAGACTTTTTGTACGCAAGCCAATGCCCACCGGTAAACGGTGTGAACTCGCCGCTCAAAATATCGCCGAAACTTCCCGCGATCTCTTATCCCCGTTGTGGCATAATGCGCGCCAAATCACATTCCCTATGATATGAAGAGCGAGCGCTGTGTTAAGCACTAACAACATCACCATGCAGTTTGGCAGTAAGCCGCTGTTTGAAAATATCTCCGTCAAATTCGGCGGCGGTAACCGTTATGGCCTGATCGGGGCCAACGGCTGCGGCAAGTCCACCTTTATGAAAATCCTCGGCGGCGATCTGGCGCCGAGCGGCGGCAACGTGTTCCTCGACCCGAACGAACGCCTGGGTAAACTGCGTCAGGATCAGTTCGCCTTCGAACAATACAGCGTGCTCGACACCGTGATCATGGGCCACACCGAACTGTGGGCGGTGAAAGAAGAGCGCGACCGCATTTACGCCATGGCGGAAATGAGCGAAGAAGACGGCTATAAGGTCGCCGATCTGGAAGTGGCCTACGGCGAGATGGACGGTTACACCGCCGAAGCGCGCGCTGGCGAACTGCTGCTCGGCGTCGGCATCCCGGTTGAGCAACACTATGGCCCGATGAGCGAAATCGCACCGGGCTTCAAGCTGCGGGTGTTGCTGGCGCAGGCGCTGTTCTCCGATCCGGAAATCCTGCTGCTCGACGAACCGACCAACAACCTGGACATCGATACCATTCGCTGGCTGGAGCAGGTGCTGAACGAGCGCAACAGCACCATGATCATCATTTCGCACGACCGTCACTTCCTGAACATGGTGTGTACCCACATGGCGGATCTGGACTACGGCGAACTGCGCGTGTACCCGGGCAACTACGACGAATACATGACCGCCGCCACCCAGGCGCGCGAGCGTCTGATGGCCGACAACGCCAAGAAGAAAGCGCAAATCAACGAACTGCAGTCGTTCGTCAGCCGCTTCAGCGCCAACGCCTCCAAATCCAAGCAGGCCACCTCGCGCGCCCGCCAGATCGACAAGATCCAGCTGGAAGAAGTGAAGGCGTCGAGCCGTCAGAACCCGTTCATCCGCTTCGAGCAGGACAAGAAACTGTTCCGCAATGCGCTGGAAGTGGAAGCGCTGTCCAAGGGCTTCGACAACGGTCCGCTGTTCAGCAAGTTCAACCTGATGGTGGAAGTGGGCGAAAAAGTGGCGGTGCTGGGCCCGAACGGTATCGGTAAATCCACCCTGCTGAAAACGCTGGTGGGCGACGCGCAGCCGGACAGCGGCAGCGTGAAATGGTCGGAAAACGCCAGAATCGGTTACTACGCGCAGGATCACGAATACGAGTTCGATGAAACCCTGACGGTATTCGACTGGATGAGCCAGTGGAAACAGGAAAAAGACGACGAGCAGGCGGTGCGCAGCGTGCTGGGCCGCTTGCTGTTCAGCCAGGACGACATCAAGAAGCGCGTGAAGGTGCTGTCCGGGGGGGAGAAGGGCCGCATGCTGTTTGGCAAGCTGATGATGCAGCGTCCTAATATTTTGGTTATGGATGAACCAACCAACCACCTGGATATGGAATCGATCGAATCGCTGAACATGGCGTTGGAAATGTACGAAGGCACGCTGATCTTCGTTTCCCACGACCGTGAGTTCGTCAGCTCGCTGGCGACGCGCGTGCTGGAAATGACGCCGAACAAAGTGATCGACTTTACCGGCAATTACGAAGACTACCTGCGCAGCCAGGGCATCGTGTAAGCAACGCGATAAAATAAGCAGGGCGGGAATTTTCCCGCCCTTTTTTTATCCGTCAATCCCCGCCGCACACTTCGCACTGCGGGTTTTTCGGCAGCTTCATCTCGCGGAATTGCAGGGTCATGGCGTCGAACATCAGCAACTTGCCGGTGAGCGTTTGGCCGTAGTTCGCCAATAGCTTGATGGCTTCCATCGCCTGCAGGCTGCCGATGGTGCCGACCAGCGGCGCCATCACCCCGGCCTCGACGCAGGTGAGGGCGTTTTCGCCGAACAGCCGGCTCAGGCAGCGATAGCAAGGCTCGCCCGCTTGGTAGGTGAACACGCTGAGCTGGCCTTCCATGCGGATCGCCGCGCCGGAAACCAGCGGTTTGCGCTGCGCGTGGCACAGGCGGTTAAGCAGGTCGCGCGCCGCCACGTTGTCGGTGCAGTCCAGCACCGCATCGCAGGCGGCGATCTGCGCCGCCATCCGCTCGTCGTCCAGCTGGCCGTCGACGGCGTCGATGCGGATATGCGGATTGATGGCGCTCAGCTCCCGCCGCGCCGATTCAACCTTGCTCATGCCGATGCGCTCATCGCGGTGCAGGATTTGGCGCTGCAGGTTGGAGAGCGAGACGGTGTCGAAATCAACCAGCGTCAGATGGCCCACGCCCGCCGCAGCCAGATAGGGCGCCGCCGCGCAGCCGAGCCCGCCGAGACCGACGATCAACACCCGCGCCGCCTTCAGCTTTTCCTGGCCGTCGAAATCGAAACCGCGCAGGATTATCTGGCGGTTGTAGCGCAGCGCTTCGGCATCGGTTAATTCCGGCAGCATGCTCAGCTCCTCAGCAGGGCGTTGAACGGCTCGATCTCGACCGTTTCACCGGCGGCCACCGAGCCGCGCTCGCGTTCCAGCACGATAAAGCAGTTACCCTGGCTGTAGGAACTGAACACGTGCGAGCCCTGGTGGCCGGTGGTGCTGACCTCCAGTTCGCCGTCGGCGTTGCTGCCGAATACGCCGCGCTGGAAATCGAGGCGGCCCGGCGCCTTCTTCAGCGGGGTCAGCGCGCGGGCGCGCAGGCGCGGCGGCAGGCGCCAGTCGCTGTGCCCCGCCAGCTTGGCCAGCAGCGGCTGCACCAGCTGATAGAAGGTCAGCGCCGCGGAAACCGGGTTGCCCGGCAGGCCGCAGAACCAGGCGTTCTTCAATTTGCCGAAGGCGAAAGGTTTGCCGGGTTTGATAGCCAGCTTCCAGAAGCTGACCTGACCCAACTCATCCAGCATCTGCTTGGTGTAGTCGGCTTCGCCCACCGAGACGCCGCCGCTGCTGACAACCACGTCGGCCTGGCTGTCCGCCTGCACGAAGGCGGCGCGCAGCGCTGCTTGATTGTCGCGGATAATGCCCAGGTCGATCACCTCGCAGCCCAGCTGTTCCAGCATCAGGCGCACCGCGAAACGGTTGGTGTCGTAGATCTGGCCGGCCTGCAGCGGCTGGCCCACCGGTTGCAGTTCGTCGCCGGTGGAGAAAACGGCGACTTTCAGTTTGCGCATCACCTGCACCTCGGCGACGCCGAGCGAAGCCAGCAGCGGCAGCTGCGCGGCGCCCAGCTTCACGCCGGCCGGCAGCACGCCCGCGCCCTGGCGGATGTCTTCGCCCGCCAGCCGGATGTTTTGCCCGGCGTGCACCACGGCGTTAAAGCGCACGCCCTGGTCGCTGACTTCGGCCTGTTCCTGCATGATCACCGCGTCGGCGCCGGCCGGAATAGGCGCGCCGGTCATGATGCGTACGCAGCTGTTGGCCGGCCAATCGCCGTTGAACGGTGCGCCGGCGAAGGCCTTGCCGGCGACCGGCAGCGGCGCGTTGTCATGCAGTTCGGCAATGCGCACCGCGTATCCGTCCATCGCCGAGTTGGCGAACGGCGGCACGTCGATGGGCGAAATCACCGGCGCGGCGGTAATGCGGCCGGCGGCGGCGGTCAGGGCGAGGGTTTCGGTCTGCTGCAGAGGTACCAGCTGGTCGAGCATTTTCTCCAGCGCCTGCTCCAGGGAGATAAGATCGGAAGTATGGCAATGATCCATAAAAGGAACTCCGTAATCGGGATGCGCGAAACAACGCGGCAAAGTCGCGTTATTATGAAGGATGCTATGCTGAAGTAAAACAGGAGACAGAGATGCACGCTCAGATACTGGATTTTTGGTTCGGTGAAATAGAACCGGTGATGTGGTTCAAAAAGGATGACGATTTTGATCGCCTGCTGCACACCCGCTTTGGCCACGTCTGGCAGGCGGCCGCGGCGGGAGAGTTGGCGGGCTGGCGGGAAACCATCGAAGGGCGGCTGGCGGAGGTGATCGTGCTCGATCAGTTCAGCCGCAATCTGTTTCGCGGTACCCCGCGTTCCTTTTCCTGCGACGGCATGGCGCTGGTCCTGGCGCAGGAGGCGATTCGCAGCGGCGAGTGCGAACGGCTCAGCCGCGAACAGCGCGGTTTCCTCTATTTGCCCTTCATGCATTCGGAGTCGGCGTTGATTCACCGGCAGGCGCTGCAGCTGTATACGGAATTGAATAACGGCGATCAGCTGGAATTTGAATTGCGCCATAAGGCGATTATCGATCGTTTCGGCCGCTATCCGCACCGCAATGCCATATTGGGCCGGGCGTGCACGCCGGAAGAGGAAACGTTTTTGCAGCAGCCGGGTTCGGGGTTCTGATTATTTATCATCTGCGCTTTGCCGGCATAAAAACAGCAGGCCGAGCGCAGGTGGCTTATTTCGACAGAGCTATCGCTTATTTCGGCGGCAGATCGCCGCACATCCGCATTGTATTGTTAACAAAGAAACCGGCAATTATTTCCGCGGCGGAAGATCCCGCATAACCCTCTGTTTTTATTCCATTAAGCTATTTCAATGTGCGAAACGTTCTAAGCGCGCTACGCTAAAATCAGGGCGCTGACGTTATGCTTTACTTCCTCTTGCAGGCTAAATATAGTCAAAAAAAGACTGAATAATAATATACCGCGCGCAGCGAATTCGTTCTGCAACGTTGGGCTTAACACAGGGTGTCAGGCAAATGAGCAAACCAGTGATTGCCATTCACGGCGGCGCGGGCGCGATTACCCGCGCGGCGCTGAGTGCTGAAAAGGAACGTGAATATATTCAGGCGCTGTCCGGCATCGTCGCCGCCGGCCAGACGATCCTGGCCGAAGGCGGCAGCGCGCTGGACGCGGTGACCGAAGCGGTCAGGCTGTTGGAAGAGTGCCCGCTGTTCAACGCCGGCAAAGGCTCGGTCTTCACCCATCAGGGCACGCATGAGCTGGACGCCTGCGTCATGGACGGCCGCACCTGCGACGCCGGCGCCGTCGCCGGGGTCAGCCGCATCCGCAACCCGGTTTTGGCCGCCCGGACGGTGTTGGAAAACAGCCAGCATGTGCTGTTCGCCGGCGAAGGCGCCGAGAAATTCGCCGCCTCTCACGGTCTGGAAATGGTCGACCCCGATTTCTTCTTTACCCAGGCGCGGTTCGATCAACTGCATCGCGCACAGGCGGAGCTCGGCCGGGTGCTGCTCGATCACGACGGCGCGGTGCAGGCCGACGATCCGCTGGATCCCGATCGCAAGTTCGGCACCGTCGGCGCGGTGGCGCTGGACGCGCTGGGCAACCTGGCCGCCGCCACCTCCACCGGCGGCATGACCAACAAACAGGCCGGCCGGGTGGGCGATACGCCGATTGTCGGCGCCGGCTGTTACGCCAATAACGCCACGGTGGCGGTGTCCAGCACCGGTACCGGCGAGGTGTTTATGCGCGGCGTGGCGGCCTACGACGTTTCCGCGCTGATCGAATACGCCGGCCTCAGCCTGCAGCAGGCCACCGATCGGGTGGTGATGGAAAAGCTGCCGGCGATGGGCGGCAGCGGCGGGATGATCGCCGTCGATCGCGACGGCAATATCGCGCTGCCGTTCAACAGCGAAGGGATGTACCGCGGGTTTGGTTATGTCGGCGATGCGCCTTCCGTAGGGATATATCGCTAACCGTTAGCCAGGAGGCTGCATGACCGAAACTTCAACCCGGCCCGTGTTCGACGGCGGGCTGCAGCTGCCGCCGCAGCGCGTGCTGGCGGTACGCAATCTGAGCGTCAATTTTCAGCAGCAGGGCGATACCGTCGAGGCGGTGCGCAACCTGTCCTTTGAGGTCGATCGCGGCGAAACGCTGGCGATCGTCGGCGAATCCGGATCCGGCAAATCCGTCACCTCGCTGGCGCTGATGCGCCTGGTGGAGCAGGGCGGCGGGCGCATCGTCAGCGGCGCCATGCCGTTCCGCCGGCGCAACGGCCAGCTGCTCGATCTGGCGCAAACGCCGCAAAGCCAGCTGCGGCGGGTGCGCGGCGCCGATATGGCGATGATTTTCCAGGAGCCGATGACCTCGCTCAATCCGGTCTTCCCGGTCGGTGAACAGATCGCCGAATCGCTGCGGTTGCACCAGGGCATGGATCATCGCAGCGCCAGGCAAGAAGCCCTGCGCATGCTCGATCTGGTGCGCATCCCGGAGGCCAAAGAGGTGCTGGGCCGCTACCCGCACCAGCTGTCGGGCGGCATGCGCCAGCGGGTGATGATCGCCATGGCGCTGTCTTGCAAACCGGCGTTGTTGATCGCCGACGAACCGACCACCGCATTGGACGTCACCATTCAGGCGCAGATCCTGCAGCTGATCCGCGTGCTGCAGCAGGAAATGCGGATGGGGGTGATCTTCATCACCCACGACATGGGCGTGGTGGCGGAGATTGCCGATCGGGTGCTGGTGATGCATCGCGGTGAGCCGGTGGAACAAAACACCGTGCGGGCGCTGTTCGCCGCGCCGCGGCAGCCCTACACCCAGGCGCTGTTGGCGGCGGTGCCGAAGCTGGGATCGATGGCGGATACCCCCTTGCCCGCCAGGTTCCCGTTGCCGGGCGGCGGCGATAGCGGCGCGCCGCAGGATACCGTGCCGGCCGACGCCGCGCCGATCCTGCGGGTGGAGAACCTGGTTACCCGTTTTGACCTGCGCGGCGGCATTCTGAACCGCGTCACCCGCCGGGTGCACGCGGTGGAAAACGTCAGCTTCGATCTTTACCCCGGCGAAACCCTGGGGCTGGTGGGCGAATCCGGCTGCGGCAAATCCACCACCGGCCGTTCGCTGCTGAAGCTGGTGGACAGCCAGCGCGGCACCATCACCTTCGACGGCCGCCAGATCAACCGGCTGCAAGGCGCGGCGCTGCAGCACCTGCGGCGCGACATTCAGTTTATCTTCCAGGACCCTTATGCCTCGCTCGATCCGCGCCTGACGGTCGGCTTTTCCATCATGGAGCCGCTGCTGGTGCACAACGTGGCGCGCGGCAAAGCGGCCGAGCGCCGGGTGGCCTGGCTGCTGGAGCGCGTCGGGCTGCAGCCGGAGCATGCGCGGCGTTATCCGCACGAATTTTCCGGCGGCCAGCGCCAGCGCATCTGCATTGCGCGCGCGCTGGCGCTGAATCCGAAAGTGGTGATCGCCGACGAGGCGGTGTCGGCGCTCGACGTGTCGATCCAGGCGCAGATCGTCAACCTGCTGCTCGACCTGCAGCGCGAGTTCGGCATCGCCTTCCTGTTTATCTCGCATGACATGGCGGTGGTGGAGCGCGTCTGCCATCGCGTGGCGGTGATGTACCTCGGGCAGATCGTGGAGATCGGCCCGCGACAGGCGGTGTTCGACCAGCCGCAGCATGCCTACACCCGCAAGCTGATGGCGGCGGTGCCGGTCGCCGATCCCGCCCATGCGCACCAACGTCAGCCGCTGCTGATGGATGACATCCCCAGCCCGATCCGCGCGCTGGGCGATGAACCCGTTACCGCACCGCTCGTGCAGGTTGGCCCCGGGCACTTTGTCGCCCGCCATCCGATTGCCGGCGCCTTTTAAACACCTCAGGAGAGACAAGCGACATGAAGCACAGATTCCAACGTAATGCGTTAGTGGCGGCCGTGCTGCTGGCGGCGGGAGCCGGCCCGGCCTGGGCGGCGAAGGACGCGGTGATCGCCGTGGCTTCCAACTTCACCACGCTCGATCCCTACGACGCCAACGACACCCTGTCGCAGGCGGTCGCCAAGTCGTTCTACCAGGGGCTGTTCGGTTTCGACAAGGACATGAAGCTGGTGAACGTGCTGGCGGACAGCTACGAGGTCAGCAAGGACGGCCTGACCTACACCCTCAAGCTGCATCCGGGCGTCAAATTCCACGACGGCACCGCGTTCGACGCCGAAGCGGTGAAGGTCAATCTGGATCGCGCCAGCAATCCGGACAGCCACCTGAAGCGCTACAACCTGTTCAAGATGATCGACAAAACCGAAGTGGTGGACGCCAATACGGTGAAGATTGTGCTGAAGGCGCCGTTCTCGGCGTTCATCAACAACCTGGCGCACCCGGCGGCGGCGATCATTTCACCGGCGGCGCTGAAGCAGTACGGCAAGGAGATCGGCTTCCACCCGGTCGGCACCGGGCCGTATCAGTTCGTTACCTGGAATCAGACCGACTTCGTCAAGGTGAAAAAATTCGACGGCTACTGGAAGCAGGGGCTGCCGAAGCTCGACAGCATCACCTGGCGGCCGGTGGTCGACAACAACACCCGCGCGGCGATGCTGCAGACCGGCGAGGCGACCTTCGCCTTCCCGATCCCCTATGAGCAGGCCAAGGTGCTGGAAGGCAACGCCAAGCTCGACGTGGTGGCGGCGCCCTCGATCCTGCAGCGCTACATCAGCATGAACGTGACCCAGAAGCCGTTCGATAATCCGAAAGTGCGCCAGGCGCTGAACTACGCCATCAACAAGGACGCGCTGATCAAGGTGGCGTTCTCCGGCTACGCGGTGCCGGCGGAAGGGCCGGTGCCGCCGGCGATCGACTTCGCCACCCGCTACCAGCCCTGGCCGTACGATCCGGCCAAGGCGCGCGCGCTGCTGAAAGAAGCGGGCTACCCGAACGGTTTCACCACCAGCCTGTGGTCTTCGCATAATCACAGCACCGCGCAGAAAGTGCTGCAGTTCGCCCAGCAACAGCTGGCGCAGGTGGGGGTGAAAGTGACGGTGACCGCGATGGACGCCGGGCAGCGCGCCGCGCAGGTGGAAAGCGTCGGGGTGAAAGACACCGGCGTGCGCATGTTCTATACCGGCTGGTCGGCATCGACCGGCGAGGCCGACTGGGCGCTGTCGCCGCTGTTCTCCACCCAGGCCGCGCCGCCGAAGCAGTTCAACACCGCGTTCTACAGCAATCCGCAGGTCGACAAGGATCTGACCGATGCGCTGGCGACCACCGATCGCACCGAGAAACAGGCGCTGTATAAAGACGCGCAGGATCGCATCTGGGCCGACGCGCCCTGGATCTTCCTGGCGACCGAGCGCCTGTTGTCGGCCAACAGCAAACAGCTGAGCGGTTTCTACGTGATGCCGGACACCTCGTTCAACTTCGATAATGCCGACCTTAAATAAGGCGCCAATCTCCGTTCGCCCCGGCTCAGGGGCGGGCGGAGCGAGGGGACTGTCCCGAGATGCTTAACTATTTTCTGAAACGGCTGCTGGGCCTGATCCCGACGCTGCTGATTGTGGCGGTGCTGGTGTTCCTGTTCGTGCATATGCTGCCCGGCGATCCGGCGCGGCTGGCGGCGGGGCCGGAGGCCGACGAGTCGGTGGTGCAGCTGGTGCGCAAGGATCTGGGGCTGGACAGGCCGCTGCCGCAGCAGTTCGCGCGCTTTTTCGTCAATGCGCTGCAGGGGGATTTCGGCACCTCGATGGTGTCCAAACGCCCGGTGAGCGAAGAGATCTCCTCGCGTTTTATGCCGACCTTCTGGCTGACCCTCACCAGCATGCTGTGGGCGGTGGCGTTCGGCCTGGCGATCGGCGTGGTTTCGGCGGTCTGGCGCAATCGCTGGCCGGACCGACTCGGCATGACGCTGGCGGTGTCGGGGATTTCGTTTCCGGCTTTCGCGCTCGGCATGCTGCTGATGCAGGTGTTTTCGGTCAACCTCGGCTGGCTGCCGACGGTCGGCGCCGACGGCTGGCGGCACTATATCCTGCCCTCCATCACCCTGGGAGCGGCGGTGGCGGCGGTGATGGCGCGCTTTACCCGCGCGTCGTTCGTCGAGGTGCTGCAGGAAGATTACATGCGCACCGCGCGCGCCAAGGGCGTGCGGGAAAGTCGGGTGGTGATGAAGCACGGGCTGCGCAACGCGATGATCCCGGTGGCGACCATGATGGGGCTGCAGTTCGGCTTCCTGCTCGGCGGCTCGATCGTGGTGGAAAAGGTGTTCAACTGGCCGGGGTTGGGGCGCTTGCTGGTCGATTCGGTGGAGATGCGCGACTACCCGGTGATCCAGGCCGAGGTGCTGCTGTTTTCGCTGGAGTTCATTCTGATCAACCTGCTGGTGGATATGCTGTATGCGGCGATTAACCCGGCGATACGCTACAAATGAGGATGCGGCATGATTAAGCATTGGCGGCGCAACGCCGCACTGAAAGCGATGCCGGTCATCGATCCCAATGCGGTGCGCACGCCGTGGCACGAGTTCTGGCGGCGTTTCCGCCGCCAGCGGGTGGCGGCGATAGCGGGGCTGTTCGTGCTGTTGCTGATTGCGGCGGCCCTGCTGGCGCCTTATCTGGCGCCGTACGATGCGGAAAATTACTTCGATTATGATCGGCTGAACGAAGGCCCTTCGCTGGTGCACTGGTTGGGCGTCGATTCCCTGGGGCGGGATATTTTCAGCCGCATTCTGATGGGCACGCGCATTTCGCTGGCGGCCGGGGTATTTTCGGTGCTGGCCGGCGGGCTGATCGGCACCCTGCTGGGGCTGCTGGCCGGGTATTACGAGGGCTGGTGGGATCGCCTCACCATGCGCGTTTGCGACGTGCTGTTCGCCTTTCCCGGCATTCTGCTGGCGATCGGCGTGGTGGCGGTGATGGGCAGCGGCATGGCCAACGTGATCGTCGCGGTGGCTATCTTCAGCATTCCGGCCTTCGCCCGGCTGGTGCGCGGCAATACGCTGGTGCTGAAGCATCAGACCTATATCGAGTCGGCGCGCAGCATCGGCGCTTCGGACTGGACCATCATCATGCGGCATATTCTGCCGGGCACCATTTCGTCCATCGTGGTGTATTTCACCCTGCGCATCGGCACCTCGATCATCACCGCCGCCAGCCTGTCGTTCCTTGGCCTGGGGGCGCAGCCGCCGACGCCGGAGTGGGGGGCGATGCTCAACGAGGCGCGCGCCGATATGGTGATTGCGCCGCACGTGGCCGTTTTCCCCAGCCTGGCGATATTCTTTACCGTGCTGGCGTTCAACCTGTTGGGCGATGGGCTGCGCGACGCGCTGGATCCGAAGCTGAAGGGGTAAGGGCAGGGAAAGGATCCGGGCGGGTGAAGCCGCCCGGATTTTTTTATCAGCGGAACAGGTGTTCGGCGTGGAAGCGCAGGTGGTCTTCGATAAAGGTGGCGATGGTGAAGTAGCTGTGATCGTACCCCGGCTGAATGCGCAGCTGCAGCGGCCAGTCGCGCTGGCGCGCCAGTTCGGCCAGCTTGGCCGGCTGCAGCTGATCGGCCAGGAACTGGTCGTCGTCGCCCTGATCCACCAACACCGGCATTTTCTCCGCGCCGTTGGCCAGCAGGTGGCAACTGTCGTACTGCAGCCACTGGCTTTCGTCATCCCCCAGATAGGCGGCGAAGGCCTTGCGGCCCCAGGGCACCTGGCAGGGGTTGACGATCGGCGCGAACGCCGACACCGAACGAAAGCGCTGCGGATTGCGGAACGCCATCATCAGCGCGCCGTGGCCGCCCATCGAATGACCGAAGATCGACTGACGATCGCTGACGCTGAAGTGTTGGCCAATCAGCGCCGGCAGTTCGTCACTGATGTAGTCATACATGCGGAAGTGACGATCCCAGGGCGCCTGGGTGGCGTTCAGGTAGAACCCCGCCCCCTGGCCCAGATCGTAGCCTTCGTCGTTCGGCACCTCGTCGCCGCGCGGGCTGGTGTCCGGCATCACCAGCACCAGCCCCAGATCGGCGGCGATGCGTTGCGCGCCGGCCTTCAGCGTGAAGTTCTCATCGTTGCAGGTCAGCCCCGACAGCCAGTACAGCACCGGCGGCGGGTTATCATCGCGCGGCGGCGGCAGATAGATGCTGAAAGTCATATTGCAATTCAGGCTCTGCGCCGCATGGCGATAACGCTGTTGCCAGCCGCCGAACATGCGATGCTCTTCGAGAAGTTCTAATGACAGGGTCATCTCCGCCTCCTGGCTTATTTATCGAAGTGAATAACGGAACGGATCGATTTGCCTTCATGCATCAAATCGAACGCTTCGTTGATCTGCTCCAGCCCCATGGTGTGGGTGATAAAGTCATTCAGCGCGAATTCGCCGTCCAGATAACGTTCGACGATGCCCGGCAGCTGTGAGCGGCCTTTGACGCCGCCGAAGGCGGAACCGCGCCATACGCGGCCGGTCACCAGCTGGAACGGTCGGGTGGAGATTTCTTCGCCGGCGCCGGCCACGCCGATGATCACCGATTCGCCCCAGCCTTTGTGGCAGCATTCCAGCGCGGAGCGCATCACGTTGACGTTGCCGATGCATTCGAAGGAGAAATCGACCCCGCCGTCGGTCAGCTCGACGATCACTTCCTGAATCGGTTTGTCATAGTCTTTCGGGTTGATCAGATCGGTGGCGCCCAGCTTGCGCGCCAGATCGAACTTGCTGGTGTTGATGTCGACGCCGATGATGCGGCCGGCGCCGGCCATCTGCGCGCCGATGATCGCCGACAGGCCGATGCCGCCCAGGCCGAAGATCGCCACGGTATCGCCCGGCTGCACCTTGGCGGTGTTCATCACCGCGCCCATGCCGGTGGTCACGCCGCAGCCCAACAGGCAAACCTCTTCCAGCGGCGCTTCCTTGTTGATTTTCGCCAGCGAGATCTCCGGCACTACGGTGTACTCGGAGAAGGTGGAGGTGCCCATGTAGTGGAAGATCGGCTGGCCGTCCTTGAAGAAGCGGGTGGTGCCGTCCGGCATCAGGCCCTTGCCCTGGGTGGCGCGGATCGCCTGGCACAGGTTGGTTTTGCCGGATTTGCAGAATTTGCATTCGCCGCATTCGGGGGTGTACAGCGGGATCACGTGATCGCCGACCGCCACGCTGGTCACGCCTTCGCCGACCGCTTCCACCACGCCGCCGCCTTCATGGCCGAGGATCGCCGGGAACACGCCTTCCGGATCCTTGCCCGACAGGGTGTAGGCGTCGGTGTGGCAGACGCCGGTGGCGACGATCCGCACCAGCACTTCGCCTTTCTGCGGTGGCATCAGCTCGACTTCTTCAATCTTCAGCGGCTGATTCGGGCCCCAGGCAACGGCGGCGCGGGTTTTGATCATTTCCATCATAGTCTCCTCAGTGGTCTATTTTTTAAATCAGGCTATACCCGTCATACTTGAAGCTGCATCTGTGTTAGCTGCGTGCGCTCGCCCCAGTCACTGACTCGGGTCAGCTCCAGGGGACTCTCGCCCTGGCTGCCTTGATGCCACTCCAATTATTTAGGGTACATATCGATAACGTCTGGTGAATCTTGTTCGTCGTGTTCAACGACGGCGGTTTCCGTCTGTTCAATAATCAGTTCTTTCAGCGCGCGCACGTTCGGCCCGAACGCATCGCGCCGCCACAGCAGCCAGGTGGCGGTTTCGGCCACTTCCGGCGGCAGGGCGTGCACCTTGACCCGTTGGTGGCCCGGCAGCAGGCTGAGCACCGAATGCGGGATCATCGCCAGCCCGGCGCCGCTGGCGACGCAGGCCAGCATGGCGTGGTAGGACTGGATTTCCATAATCTGCCCCGGCAGCGCGCCTTCGCGCCTGAACCAGGATTCCAGCCGCAGGCGGTAGGAACAGCTGGCGCGGAAGGCGAACAGCGTTTCCCCCTTGGCGTCTTTGGCGCTATGGATGGGCGCATGATCCAGGCAGGAGATCACCACCATGTGTTCGGGGAAGGCGATGCAGCCGTTCAGTTCGTCGTACTGCACCGGCCCGTCGACCAGCGCGGCCGCCAGCGTGCCGGCGCGCACCCGTTCGGCGATCTCGCCGGAGGTGCCGGTGCTCAATGACAGCGACACCTGGGAGAAACGCTGGTGGTAAGCCGCCAGCAGCGAGGGCAGGCGGGTGGCGGCGGTGCTTTCCATCGAGCCGATGGCGAAATTGCCGGCCGGCTCCCCGGCGTGGGTGATGCTCATCGCCTCTTCGCTCAGCGCCAGTATGCGGTTGGCATAACACAGGAAGTTGTGGCCCATCGGCGACAGGCGCAGGCGCTGTTTTTCACGGATAAAAAGATCGGTGCCCAGCTCCTGTTCGAGCTGGCGCAAACGGGTGGTCAGATTCGACGGCACGCGGTGCAGCTGCTCGGCGGCGCGGGCGACGGAGCCGGTTTCGGCGACGCTGCAGAACATGCGAAGCTGGGTCAGATCCATTTTGTTCTCTTTTCGTGATGAACTTGGTGAGTATTATTCAGTTTTTGTGAGTTTAATACTGCTGCATGATACTCGCAACTTTCTTTTAACCTGTTGGATAACCGAGATGGCCTTACGCATTGCCCTGAGCGGTTTTATTGCCCTGATCGTCGCGATGGGCATCGGCCGCTTCGCCTTTACGCCCCAGGTGCCGCTGATGATCGCCGAGCACCAGTTCAGCCTGACCGGCGCCGGGCTGGTGGCGGCGATCAATTACCTGGGCTACCTGTGCGGCGCCTACGATGCGATGCGCGCCGGCCGCCACGTCGAGCGGCGGCTCTGGCTCGGGGTATGGGGCGCAGTGGCGCTGACGCTGCTGTCGGCGCTGGCGCAGGGCGAATGGCTGCACGGCGCGCTGCGCTTTGTCATCGGCTGGGCCAGCGGCTGGGCGATGGTGCTGGTGGCCGCCTGGACCAACGAGCGGCTGGCGCACTATGGCCGCCCGGCGCTGAGCGCGGCGGTGTTCGCCGGGCCGGGCGCCGGCATTTTCATCAGCGGCATGCTGGCGGTGGGCATTCACAGCCTGGCGCTGACCGCCGCGCAGGCCTGGCTGGTCTATGGCGTGCTGGCGCTGGCGTTGGTGGCGGCGATCGGCGTTAACCTGCCGCGGGCGGGGGAGCTGCATCGGCCGAACGTCGCGCCGGAGCCCTTGCGGCTGACCCCGGCGCTGAAGCGCCTGGTGTTGAGCTACAGCCTCGCCGGCTTCGGCTATATCCTGCCGGCCACCTTCCTGTCGCAGATGGCGGCGGCGCGTTTTCCCGCCAGCCTGTTCGGGCAGTTTGTCTGGCCGGTATTCGGCGGCGCCGCGGTGCTGGGGATTGTCATCGGCATTCTGACCCGCCACCGCCTCACCACCCAGAGCCGCCTGGCGATCACCCTGTGGGTGCAGGCGCTCGGGGTGCTGTGCGCCGAGGTGGTGCCGGGCGTCGCCGGGCTGGCGTTGGGGGCCATGCTGACCGGCGGCGGTTTCCTCAGCGTGGTGCAGCTTGCTATCCAGCATGGGCGAGAACTGGCGCCGAACCATGCGCGCTATATGGCCGGCCTGTTGACCACCGGCTACGCCATCGGCCAACTGGTCGGGCCGATGCTGTCGGCGCTGTCGACCGCCTTGACCCACCGTCTGGAGCCGGCGCTGTATGTGGCGGTGGCGGCGTTGCTGGTGGCGGGCCTGCTGGTGGTGAATACGCCGGCGCGTCAGCGAGTGCGGAAAACGGCGGCCGGTGATTAAATTCCGTACAAAAAAAGTGGAATACCCGCAGCCCGCCTGATTGTGCTAAATGCGGATATTTCACCTGCGGATGAAGCACAATCACTGGATAATCGCCGCGCTCTCCTCTACAGTGGGGGCAAAATCTTGACCGGGATCCCGTTATCAGCTACGGAAACTCTGCCGTCAGGAGAGCAAGAAATCCGTCTGCCGCGCGCCGCAAGGGGCGTATCGGCGGGTTCAGGTCCGTTGGAGAACAATAAATGACATCATTAAGTAAAGAAGCTGCGCTGGTTCATGCGGCGCTGGAAGAGCGTGGTCTGGAAACCCCATTGCGTGGGGAAGTGCTGGATCGTGAAACGCGTAAACGTCGGATTAAAGAGCACATGACCGAAATCATGCAGCTGCTTAATCTTGATCTGTCCGACGACAGCCTGGCGGAAACCCCGCACCGCATCGCTAAAATGTATGTCGATGAGATTTTTTCCGGCCTGGATTACGCTAACTTCCCGAAAATCACCGTCATCGAAAACAAGATGAAGGTGGACGAGATGGTGACGGTGCGCGACATTACGCTGACCAGCACCTGCGAACACCACTTCGTGACCATCGACGGCAAGGCGACCGTGGCCTATATCCCGAAAGACTCGGTGATCGGCCTGTCGAAGATCAACCGCATCGTACAGTTCTTCTCGCAGCGTCCGCAGGTGCAGGAACGTCTGACCCAGCAGATCCTGGTGGCGCTGCAGACCCTGTTGGGCACCAACAACGTGGCGGTATCTATTGATGCGGTCCATTATTGTGTTAAGGCTCGCGGGATCCGTGACGCGACCAGCGCCACCACCACCACCTCGCTGGGGGGGCTGTTCAAGTCCAGCCAGAATACCCGCCAGGAATTCCTGCGCGCGGTGCGCCATCATCAGTGATGGGCGAACACTCCGGTAACAGGCGCCTGCGGGCGCCTTTTTATTGAGCGGAATACAGCGGTAAAAAATGAACAATCATCCACTGCCGCGTATCGCCACGCTGGACTGCGTGCGCGGTATCGCCATTCTCGGCATTTTATTGCTGAACATCAGCGCCTTTGGCCTGCCGAAGGCGGCCTACCTTAATCCGGCCTATCTGGGGATGCCGACCGCGCGCGACGCCTGGACCTGGGCGCTGCTGGATATTTTCGCCCAGGCCAAATTCCTGGCGATGTTCGCGCTGCTGTTCGGCGCCGGATTGCACATGCTGCTGCGGCGCGGCAAAAGCTGGATACGTGCCCGCTTGTCGTGGTTGGTGTTGTTCGGCCTCGGCCACGCGATTTTCCTGTGGGACGGCGATATTCTGCTGGCTTACGGCCTGATCGGCCTGGTGTGCTGGCGGATGATCCGCGAAGCCAAAGACACCTTCCAGCTGTTGAAAACCGGCGTGGTGCTGTACCTGATCGGCGTGGCGGTGCTGCTGCTGCTGGGCTTTATTTCGCATGGCGAACCGGGCGGGTTCTGGCAACCCGGGGTGGCCGAGCTGCAGTACGAGAAATTCTGGAAGCTGCAGGGCGGCTTCGAAGCCTGGCGCAGCCGCGCCGACCTGTTGTCCTCCAGCCTGCTGGCCATCGGCGCGCAGTACGGTTGGGAGCTGGCGGGGCTGATGCTGTTCGGCGCCGGGTTGATGCGCAGCGGCTGGCTGCGCGGCGCCTATGCGCCGGGTTATTACCGCCGGCAGGCGGCCTGGCTGATACCGCTTTCATTGCTGATCCAGCTGCCGGCGGTGGCGCTGCAGTGGCATCTGCACTGGGACTACCGCTGGAGCGGATTTTTACTGCAGGTGCCGCGCGAGCTGGGCGCGCCGTTGCAGGCCATGGGCTATCTGGCGCTGTGTTACGGCTTCTGGCCGACGCTGTCGCGCCTGCGCATCGCCCATGGGTTGACGCAGATCGGGCGCATGGCGTTGAGCAACTATCTGCTGCAGACGCTGATTTGCACCACGCTGTTTTACCGGTTCGGCCTGTATCCGCAGTTCGACCGGCTGCAGCTGCTGGCGTTTGTGCCGCTGGTGTGGCTGGCGAACCTGCTGTTCTCGACGCTGTGGCTGCGATACTTTTCCCAGGGCCCGGCGGAGTGGCTGTGGCGCAGGCTGACGCTGATGGCGGCCGACAGGCCGGCGGCAAAAACGCAGAATTGAGATCCGACGCCGGCAGGTTAAAAAAATGTATGTAAACGTTTTCTTTCCTGTGACGCAATTCACGCTGGGGAGGATGACAAACGGGGTAGGATAGCGCCACTGGCCACTACCCCGACCTCAGGATCCCGCATGCCTCCAGCTCACCCGATCACCATCCGCGACGTGGCGAAACGCGCCGGCGTGTCCGTGGCGACCGTTTCTCGCGTGCTGAACCACAGCGCCCTGACCAGCAAGGAGACGCGTGAACAGGTGCTGCAGGCGGTGGCGGAGCTGGGTTATCGGCCCAACGCCAATGCCCAGGCGCTGGCCACCCAGAGCAGCGACACGCTCGGCGTGGTGGTGATGGACGTCTCCGACCCGTTCTTTGGCGCGCTGGTGAAAGCGGTAGACACCGTGGCGCAAAAACACCACAAATACCTGCTGATCGGCAACAGCTACCATCAGGCGGACAAAGAACGCCACGCCATCGAAGTCTTGATTCGGCAACGCTGCAACGCGTTGATCGTCCATGCAAAAGCCCTGAGCGACGCCGAACTTATCGGCTTTCTCGACCAGGTGCCGGGCATGGTGCTGATCAACCGCATCATCGCCGGCTACGAACAGCGCTGCGTCGGGCTGGCTAACGTCTGCGGCGCGGAAATGGCGCTGCGGTTGCTGCTGTCGCAGGGGCACCGGCGCATCGGTTATCTCGGCTCCAATCATCCTATCGAAGACGGGCCGCTGCGCCAGCAGGGCTATGCGCAGGCGATGGCCGCCGCGGGGCTGGCGACGCCCGACAGCTGGCGCGCCTACGGCTCCCCGGATCTGCAGGGCGGAGAGGCGGCGATGGTCGAGCTGCTGGGGCGCAACCTGCACTTGAGCGCGGTATTCGCCTATAACGATGCGATGGCCGCCGGCGCCATGGCGGTGCTGAAAGAAAACGGTATCACGGTGCCGCAACATTTCTCGCTGGTGGGCTTCGATGATATCCCGATTGCGCGTTACACCAGCCCCAAGCTCACCACGGTGCGCTACCCGATCGTCTCGATGGCCACCCTGGCTACCGAGTTGGCGCTGCAGGGCGCAGCAGGGCTGGCGGAGCCTCAGGCCACGCATTTGTTCATGCCGACGCTGGTGCGGCGCCATTCCGTCGCCCCCTGGCAAAGTGAGGCGACGGTCACTCTCTGAACATTTAATCTTGTGTAACCGTTTTCAATCTGTGAGAAAATTCACAGATTATTAACATCGCGCCGTCTATGCTCTAGGCGTTTTCCGGCGCAAAGGCACTTGCCGCTGCAGTTTTTACCTCGCGCTGACACAGCATTTTCTCGGGAATAACAATATCCACGGACGACAGGTTTTTATTGGCAAAACGCCAGGCCTGGGGCGCGCGCACCGCCGGCGCCCCTTGGCGCAATAATGAGTAAGACCCTACACAGAACCGGAGACAGACAATGAATAAGAAGGTTTTCACCCTGGCCGCAACGGCCGCCGCGATGATGTTCGGCGCCGCAGCCCATGCAGATACCCGTATTGGCGTCACGATTTATAAATACGACGACAACTTTATGTCGGTGGTGCGCAAAGCGATTGAGAAGGACGCCAAAGCTTCTCCGGACATCACCCTGCTGATGAATGACTCGCAAAACGACCAGTCCAAGCAGAACGATCAGATTGACGTGCTGTTGGCCAAGGGCGTCAAGGCGCTGGCGATCAACCTGGTCGACCCGGCCGCCGCGCCGGTGGTGATCGACAAGGCGCGCGCAAACGATATCCCTATCGTGTTTTACAACAAAGAACCGTCCCGCAAGGCGCTGGACAGCTATGACAAAGCCTATTACGTCGGTACCGATTCCAAGGAATCCGGCGTGATCCAGGGCGAGCTGATCGCCAAGCACTGGCAAGCCAACCCGGCCTGGGACCTGAACAAAGACGGCCAGATCCAATACGTGTTGCTGAAGGGCGAACCGGGCCATCCGGATGCCGAAGCGCGCACCACCTACGTGGTGAAAACGCTGAATGAGAAGGGCTTCAAAACCCAGCAGCTGCAGATGGATACCGCGATGTGGGACACCGCGCAGGCGAAAGACAAAATGGACGCCTGGCTGTCCGGCCCTAACGCCAACAAGATTGAAGTGGTGATCGCCAACAACGACGCCATGGCGATGGGCGCGGTGGAAGCGCTGAAGGCCCACAACAAATCCAGCATTCCGGTGTTTGGCGTGGATGCGCTGCCTGAAGCGCTGGCGCTGGTGAAATCCGGCGCGATGGCCGGCACGGTGCTGAACGACGCCGACAACCAGGCGAAAGCCACCTTCGAACTGGCGAAAAACCTGGCCGCCGGCAAACCGGCCGCCGACGGCACGCAATACAAGATCGAAAACAAAGTCGTGCGCATTCCTTACGTTGGCGTAGATAAAGACAACCTGTCTCAGTTTGTGAAATAAGCGCTGAGATAACCCGCAATGACCCCGCCCGCGGCCGCCAACACCAGGAAAGCCGCGGACGGGGAAATTTACGATTAAAAGACCGATAAGCCAGGTGTATTTATGGCCGACAGCCCACGCGAGTTTCTGCTGGAAATGGCGGATATCAACAAGTCGTTTCCCGGCGTCAAGGCATTGGATAATGTGAACCTGCGCGTTCGTCCGCACTCCATTCATGCATTAATGGGGGAAAACGGCGCGGGGAAATCGACGTTATTGAAATGCCTGTTTGGCATTTATAAAAAAGACAGCGGCAGCATCATTTTCCAGGGCCGGGAGGTGGACTTCAAAAGCTCGAAAGAGGCCTTGGAACACGGCGTTTCCATGGTGCATCAGGAGCTGAACCTGGTGTTGCAGCGCACCGTGATGGACAACATGTGGCTGGGGCGTTACCCGACCAAGGGCATGTTCGTCGATCAGGACAAGATGCTCAAAGATACCCAGGCGATCTTCGACGAGCTGGATATCGATATCAACCCGCGCGACAAGGTGGGCACCTTGTCGGTATCGCAGATGCAGATGATCGAAATCGCCAAGGCGTTTTCCTACGACGCCAAGATTGTGATCATGGACGAACCGACCTCTTCGCTGACGGAGAAAGAGGTGAACCACCTGTTCACCATTATCCGCAAGCTGAAAGAGCGCGGCTGCGGCATAGTGTATATCTCGCACAAGATGGAAGAGATCTTCCAGCTGTGCGACGAGATCACCATCCTGCGCGACGGCCAGTGGATCGCCACCCAGCCGCTGGAAGGGCTGGATATGGACAAGATCATCGCCATGATGGTCGGGCGATCGCTCAGCCAGCGTTTCCCCGATCGCCAGAACACGCCGGAAGAGGTGATCCTGGAGGTGAAAAATTTGACCTCGTTGCGCCAGCCGTCGATCCGCGACGTGTCTTTCGATCTGCACAAGGGGGAAATCCTCGGCATCGCCGGGCTGGTGGGCGCCAAGCGCACCGACATCGTGGAAACCCTGTTCGGCATCCGCGAAAAGGTGGCGGGCACCATCAAGCTGCACGGCAAACCGATCAACAACCACTCGGCCAATGAAGCGATCAACCACGGCTTTGCGCTGGTTACCGAGGAGCGCCGCTCCACCGGGATCTACGCCTATCTGGACGTGGGTTTCAACTCGCTGATCTCCAATATCCGCAATTACAAAAACAAGATTGGCCTGCTGGACAACGCCCGGATGAAGAGCGACACCCAGTGGGTGATCGACGCCATGCGGGTCAAAACCCCGGGGCATCACACCCATATCGGCTCGCTGTCCGGCGGCAACCAGCAGAAGGTGATCATCGGCCGCTGGCTGCTGACCCAACCGGAAATTCTGATGCTGGACGAGCCGACGCGCGGCATCGACGTGGGGGCCAAGTTCGAGATTTATCAGCTGATGACCGAGCTGGCGAAAAAGGGCAAGGGGATCATTATTGTCTCGTCCGAAATGCCGGAGCTTTTGGGAATTACCGACAGAATACTGGTGATGAGTAATGGTCAGGTTGCGGGCATCGTCAACACCAAACAGACCTCGCAAAATGAAATCTTACGTCTCGCATCCCTGCACCTTTAAGGATCAGAATTATGAACGCGCTGAATAAAAAAACCTTGTTCACCTACTTCAAGGAAGGTGGCATTTACGTGGTATTGCTGGTGCTGCTGGCGATCATTATTATCCAGGACCCGACCTTCCTCAGCCTGATGAACCTGAGCAACATCCTGACCCAGTCCTCGGTGCGCATCATCATCGCGCTGGGCGTGGCCGGGCTGATCGTCACCCAGGGCACCGACCTGTCCGCCGGGCGCCAGGTCGGCCTGGCGGCGGTGGTGGCGGCGACGCTGCTGCAGTCGATGGACAACGTCAACAAGGTGTTTCCGCACATGGAAACCTGGTCGATTCCGCTGGTGATCCTGCTGGTGTGCGCGGTGGGCGCGGTGATCGGTCTGGTGAACGGCCTGATCATCGCCTATCTCAACGTGACGCCGTTCATTACCACGCTGGGCACCATGATCATCGTGTACGGCATCAACTCGCTGTACTACGACTCGGTCGGCGCTTCGCCGGTCGCCGGCTTCGATCCGAAGTTCTCGACCTTCGCCCAGGGCTTCCTGCGCTTCGGCGACTTCAAGCTGTCGTACATTACCTTCTATGCGGTGATAGCCATCGTGTTCGTGTGGATCCTGTGGAACAAGACCCGCTTCGGCAAGAATATCTTCGCCATCGGCGGCAATCCGGAAGCGGCCAAGGTCTCCGGCGTCAACGTGCCGTTGAACCTGATCATGATCTATGCGCTGTCCGGCGTGTTCTACGCCTTCGGCGGCCTGCTGGAAGCGGGGCGCATCGGCAGCGCCACCAACAACCTCGGCTTTATGTATGAGCTGGATGCGATCGCCGCCTGCGTGGTGGGGGGCGTGTCCTTCGCCGGCGGGGTGGGGACGGTGCTGGGGGTGGTGACCGGGGTGATCATTTTCACCGTCATCAACTACGGCCTGACCTATATCGGCATCAACCCTTATTGGCAGTACATCATCAAGGGCAGCATCATTATCTTCGCGGTGGCGTTGGACTCGTTGAAATACGCCAAGAAGAAATAAGCCTCGGCGCCAGAAAACACCACGGCCAGCATTCATTGCTGGCCGTTTTTTATCCGCTCGCCGGGTCAGGGCTTCCTGGCTTTTTGTTTCTCTTCCGCCAGCTTGTGTTCCAGTTCGACCAGCTGCTCCGGCGAAACCGCCGGATAGCCCTGGGCGTCTTCCGGCACGGTGTGCATGGCGGAAATCGGGATCAGCGGGCCGAGGAAGCGCGGTTCGCGCTTGAGGATGTACAGGTCGGTCAGGGCGCCGAGGCGGGCGAAGATCTCGCGAACGCGCACCGTCATCATGTCTTTCGGCGAAGGCACCGCGTAGCACTGAGCCTGGATGCCCATATGCAGGGCGATAAACAGCGCCCGCTCGCAGTGGAAGCGCTGGGTGATGATGATAAAGTCGTTGGCGTCGAACACCTTGCGGGTGCGCACGATGGAATCCAGGGTGCGGAAGCCGGCGTAATCCAGCACGATGTCGCTCGGCGCCACGCCGGCGGCGATCAGATCGCGACGCATGGTCATCGGCTCGTTGTAGCTTTGCTGGGCGTTGTCGCCGCTCAGCAGCAGGTATTTTACCTTGCCGCTGTTGTAGGCGTTGATCGCCCCCTGAATGCGGTAGCGGTAATACTGGTTAATCACCCCGGTGCGGTAATATTTGGCGGTGCCGAGCACCACGCCGACCTGGCGATGAGGCAGCCCCTGCAGTTCGTCATAGACGTAGGGCGCGGTTTTCCAGCTGATCCAACGGTCGAGCGCGATCGCCGAGAGCATCAACATCGCAATGATGATGAACAGGCTGATTATCAGGCGTTTCCACATGTTGTTGCCTTACGCGCTGGGGGGGCTAAAAAGATGGATCAAGGCTACTTTACCTGACTGGCCGACGCAAGCTGTCCACCGCCTGAAGCACGTGCGGTGCCGCATTTTTCGGCGGTTTTAGGCATAAAAAAAGGCCCGGCTCGCCGGACCTGGTTTTTTAAACGCGCAAATCAGAACGAGGTGCGCTTGTAGCTGCGGTACTGCGGCCGCCAGAAGTTGTGCTCAATCGCCTTAGACAGCGCCTCTTCGGAGGTGACCATCGCCACGCCCTGCAGCTGCGCCGCCTTGCCCACTTCCATGGCGATGCATTTCGATACGCCCTGAATGTCATCGATGTTCGGCAGCAGCGCGCCGTGGCCGTCGGTGGCCAGCGGCGAGCAGTCGGCCAGCGCGCGGCTGGCGGCCATCAGCATGGCGTCGGTCACGCGAGTGGCGCCGGAGGCCAGCACCCCAAGACCGATGCCCGGGAAGATATAGGAGTTGTTGCACTGGGCGATCGGGAACAGCTGCTCTTTATAGGTCACCGGCGCGAACGGGCTGCCGGTGGCGACCAGCGCGGCGCCTTCGGTCCAGTTGATGATGTCTTCCGGACGGGCTTCCACGCGGGAGGTCGGGTTGGACAGCGGCATCACGATCGGGCGCGGGCAGTGCTGATGCATTTCGCGGATCAGCTCTTCGGTGAACAGGCCCGGCTGGCCGGATACGCCGATCAAAATGGTCGGTTTGGCGTTGCGCACCACGTCCAGCAGCGAGATGGCGTCGCTGTCGGTCCGCCAGGCGGCCAGGTTTTCGCTCTTCTGCACCAGCTTGCCCTGGAAATCGAGCAGGTTGGGCAGCTTGTCGGTCAACAGGCCGAAACGGTCGACCATGAATACGCGGGCGCGCGCTTCGTCTTCGCTCAACCCTTCGGACTTCATCTGCGCGATGATCTGTTCGGCGATGCCGCAGCCCGCCGAACCGGCGCCCAGGAAGGTGACGGTCTGGTCGCGCAGCTGGCTGCCGGCGGCGCGGCTGGCGGCGATCAGGCTGCCGAGGGTGACGGCGGCGGTGCCCTGAATGTCATCGTTGAAGCAGCAGATTTCATCGCGATAGCGGTTCAGCAGCGGGGTGGCGTTGTTCTGCGCGAAATCTTCGAACTGCAGCAGCACGTTCGGCCAGCGGCGCTTGACCGCCTGGATGAACTCTTCGACAAAGGCGTGGTATTCGTCGCCGGAGATGCGCGGATGGCGCCAGCCCATATACAGCGGATCGTTGAGGCGCTGCGGGTTGTTGGTGCCGACGTCCAGCACCACCGGCAGGGTGTAAGCCGGGCTGATGCCGCCGCAGGCGGTGTACAGCGACAGCTTGCCGATAGGAATGCCCATGCCGCCGATGCCCTGGTCGCCGAGGCCCAGAATGCGCTCGCCGTCGGTGACGACGATCACCTTGACGTTTTGCTTGGTGGCGTTTTGCAGCATGTCGTCGATGCGGTCGCGGTTCGGGTAGGAGATGAACAGCCCGCGCGCGCGGCGGTAGATATCGGAGAAATGCTCGCAGGCTTCACCGACCGTCGGGGTATAGATGATCGGCATCATCTCGCTCAGGTGCGAGTCCAGCAGGCGGTAGAACAGGGTTTCGTTGGTGTCCTGAATGTTGCGCAGGTAGATGTGCTTGTCGTTGTCGTTCTTGAAATCCTGGTACTGACGATAGGCGCGTTCAACCTGTTCTTCGATGGTTTCCACCGCTTCCGGCAGCAGGCCGTGCAGGTTGAAGTGGCTGCGTTCTTCCTCGGTGAAGGCGCTGCCTTTGTTCAGCAGCGGAAATTCCAGCAAAATCGGGCCGGCGTAAGGGATGTAGAGAGGGCGTTTGCTTTCGTATTCTAGTTCCATCAGTTTTACTCTTTACGTATCAGATAACTTTATTGCTGCCGATCCTAAAAGATAGGGAGAATATGTACAGCATTTGTTGCCAAATGATGAACCAGGTTGGCGCAATTATCGACAATCAAATGATTTTTTAACTAAAGAAAGTGTTTTGGAAGATGAATGGCATTGTATTTGGCGGGCCGGGCTGTTAATGGCGGCGCCGGGCGGCTCCGCCATCTTGCTGCGCCCTACATTAGAAAGCGACGCGGCTGACCTGCTGGCAGCCCAGCGCCGCCAGCGTGGCGCGGGTGGCGTCCCACTGGCTGAAAATGGCGCCCTGCGGTTCGGCCAGCACGGCGCGGCGGATCTTCAGGCAGTCGCCGCCCGAGACGTTCAACAGGATCAGCGCAGCCTGCAGCGGCGGCAGGCTCGGGTTGAAGGCGGCGTTCTCGGCATAGCGGCCGGCATACAGCGTGCCGTCTTCGGCTTCCAGCGCCACGCCGCTGTGGGCGTGGCTGTAAGGCGCGTGGCTCTGGTTGGCCGCCGCCAATGCGGCCTGCGCCAACGGTTCGGTCAGCGCCAATTGATAGCCGTGGTCGACCTGGTCCATCAGCAGCGTGGCGATATCCAGATCTTTCGGGCCGAAGGCGTCCGGCAGGTAATCCGCCAGCGTCGCCGGCGCGCGGCCCGGCAGGCGGATCTGCAGGCTGGCGCCGCTGTTCAGCTCATTCATAAACTGCCGGCAGTGGCCGCACGGCGTGTAGTTGACGGTGATGGAGGCCAGCGCCGCTTCGCCGCGCAGCCAGGCGTGCGTCACCGCGCACTGCTCGGCGTGCACCGTTTGCTGCATCGGCGCGCCGCTGAATTCCATATTGGCGCCAAAGTACAGGTTGCCGCTCTGCCCGCGGGCGATGGCGCCGACGTGAAAATGCGATATCGGCGTTAACGAGCAGGCCGCCGCCAAAGGCAGCAGGGCAAATGCCAGGGCATCATCATCCAGCCCGCTGCGCTGCCGGATCGCCTCTGCCTGCTCCGCCGTGAACATCGCCGGAAAGTCAGGCGCATCGAGATAAGGCAGCAGGGCGGATTGCAGTGTCGCGGACAGTTCGCTGAAGGCGGTGTGAAAACGCGGGTGCATAGAAAGTCTCTCTACAGGTTAACGGGGTAACATTCTAGGCAGCCCGGCCAAATTAAAGTGTGATTCATCTCTCTTTATTGATGAAATCAATGCAATGAAACATATAAATGCGAGATGTATCGCAAGCTTTACCGGCTCAGGCGAACAGGTGCAGCAGCACCGGGAACAGGAACGGCGCCAGCAATGAGGTGATAATCCCGCAGATCACCAGCGCCAGCGAGCCGAAGGCGCCTTCCTGGTAATCCAGCTCCGCGCAGCGCGCGGTACCCAACGCATGCGAGGCGGTGCCCATCGCCAGCCCGCGCGCCGAGCGGGTAGTAATGCGCAACAGGTTGAACAGCGCATGGCCGAACACCGCGCCGAGAATGCCGACGAAGATCACGCACACCGCGCTGATCGCCGGGATGCCGCCGAGCGATTGCGCCACCGCCATGGCGATCGGCGTGGTGACCGATTTAGGCATGATCGACGCGGCGATCTCCGGCGTGGCGCCCATCCACAGCGCGATGGCGCCGCCGCTGATCATCGCGGTGATGCTGCCGATAAGGCACACCGCAATAATCGACTTCCAGCGGGCGCGGATCTGGTGCAGCTGTTCGTACAGCGGGAAGGCCAGCGCCACCACCGCCGGCTGCAGCAGGTCGTTGAGAATTTTGCTGCCCTGAAAATAACGCGCGTAGGGAATGCCGGTCAGCAGCAGCAGCGGAATAATCACCGCCATGGAAACCAGCAGGGGATTCAGCAGCGGCATGTTCAGCCACTGCGCCAGCCGGCGGGCGGCGAAGTAGACCGCCAGCGTCAACGGCAGGGACCACCAGATTTCATGGATCATTGTTCGTCCTCCGGCTTGCCGATAATGCGGCGCTCGCGATGGAAATAGTGCGAGCTATAGCCGACCACCACCAGCACCATCAGGGTGCTGATAAGGCAGGAAACCACCAGCGGGCCTAGGTGTTCGACGATCTGGCCATAGTATTTCATCACCCCCACGCCGATCGGCACGAACAGCAGCACCATATAGCGGATCAGCAGATGGCAGCCGGGTTTGACCCATTTGGCCGGCAGGATCTGCGTCGCAAGCAGGGCGAACAGCAGCAGCATGCCGATGATGCTGCCGGGAATGGCGATGGGCAGCAGCGCCGCCAGGGCATTGCCTACGAACAAACAGAGGTAGATGAGGACGAGCGCCCTCAGGTATTTCCAGCAGACAGTGAACACGTTGGCCATCACCCTTTCCCGCTTAATTGATGTATTCATCATACAATTAAACTGTGAGCCATGCCACAGATCGCACCATGAATTCTCGCTATGCCCGTCATGCCTGTCAGGCGGGTTGACAGTCGGTTTTAAGTGTAGCCTGCCCGCTCATTCCGCGCCCCCGGCGACGGCCGCAGGCCGCTGCGCCAGGCGGTGGCCGAGGAAAAAGAACAGCAGGCTCAGCAGCGCGGCGCCAATCAACATCACGAACATCAGCTGCGGTACGGCATAGCTGAGCAGCAGGCCGCAGATCACCGGATTGACGGCGCCGCCCAGCGCGCTGAGGTTTTGCACGCCGTAGTAGCTGCCCTTCAGGTGCTGCGGGGCGATAAAGTCGATAAACATGTATTCCACCGGAATAACGACGATCTCCCCCAGGGTAAATATCGCCATGGCGACCACCCACAGCCAGAGCGACTGCCCGGCCAGCATAAAGCCGAGCAGCCCGACGATAAAGAACAGGGTGCCCAGCACCAGCCAGCGCAGCATGTTTTCCTGGCGCATGCCGCGGCTGAGCAGGTACTGCAGGGCGATAACGATGCAGGCGTTGACGATCATCACCAGCCCGATGATTTTATAGGCGAATTGCGCGCTGGATACGGTGATCAGGTATTGCGACAGGTAGCCGGTAAACTGGCCGAATACCACCGCGCCCAGCGTGCTGCCCAGGGTGAAGTAAATCAGCCGCCGATCGTTGCGCAGAATGGCCAGCGTCTGGCGGAAGTCAGGCAGGGCGGCGGCCTCTGCCGCAGGGGCCGCGACTGCGGGTTGCTGCCGGCGCAGGCGCAGGCTCAGCGCCGCTACCGTCAACAGCGCCAGGCCGCCGGAAAGGTAGAACGGCAGCAGCGGGCTGAATCCGGCCACCATCACCCCGAGCGAAGAGCCGACCGCCCAGCCGACGTTGACCAGCGTGTAATTGATTGAGAAAGCCTTGATGCGCTGCTCCACCGGCAGCCACTCGGCGAAGCAGGCCTTGATGGTGATGCTCAACACCGAATAGCAGGTATGCAGAATGGCCAGCACCAGGATGGCGCCGCCGGGGCGCGGGATCCAGGGGATGGCGAAGAAGCTCAGGGCGAACAGCAGGATGGACAGCAAAATCAGCCGGTTCTTGCTGAATTTGTCCACCAGATAGCCGCCGTACAGGCTGGCGAGAATGCCGATGGTCAGGCTGATGCCCAATATGACGCCCACGCTGTTCGGCAGCAGCCGGAAGTGCTCGGTAAGGTAGATGGTAATGAACGGCAGCGTAACGCCGCGGCCGATGGTCAGCACCAGCGAGCTGGCCAGCAGCGCGTTGATCAGCGGTGGGAATCCCTTCATGTCGGACCTGTTTATGCATACAGTTATTGGCGATGCTGATAACAGTAGCGCATTTTGCTCGGCAGGGAAGGGGGAAGAGGAATAATTATTTGAAAAAAGAGGCTGCGTCGGCAGCCTCGCAAAAAACGGGATTATTGGCTGTGTTTGGCCTGCAGCGTGGCGAACCACGGCTGGATGAAGTCGCTGCTGGTGCCCCAGCCGGGGATGATCTTCGCCAGCCCGGCGACGTTGACCGGCCCCGGCTGCGCGACCAGCAGCGCCTGCGGAATGGCGGCGGCCTTGAACTGGTAGGTGGCCGGCGTCGCGTCGCCGGCGATCTTGTTGGCCACCAGCCGCAGATTGACCGCGCCGATAAGCTTCGGATCGACCGCCACGCTGACCCGCCACGGGCTGTTGGCTTCGCGCATCAGCTGCAGATCCTGATTGGAGATGTCGATGCTGTATAGCTTGATCTCGGTGCGGCCATTTTCCTTCAGCGCTTTGTAGGCGCCCTGGGCAAAGGCGTCCCAGGTGCCCCAAATGGCGTCAATCTTGCCTTTCGGGTATTTCGCCAACACCGCGCCGACCTTGTTGGCGGTGTCGCCCTGCACGTCGGACGATACGGCGCCGATCGACTCCAGCTCATGGATGCCCGGGTTCTGTTTCAGCAGCTGCCGATAGGCGGCCTGACGGCGCTCCATCGGCGGGAAACCGGCCACCCACAGCTTGATGATGTTGGCCTTGCCGTTGAAGTCCTTGACCAACTGGCCGAAAGATTCGTTGGCCAGCGAAGCGTCGTCCTGCTGCGAAACTGTCACGCCGGGAACGCTGGCGCTGACGTCGGTATCGAACGCCGAGACGGCAATGCCGGCCGCCGCAATGCGTTTTACCAAATCGGTGGAATAAGGGGCGCGGCCCTGCGAGAGGATAATGCCGTCGTATTTCTGGCTGATGGCCTGATTGACGAAGTCCTGGAAGCGCGCGTCGTCGCCGTTGCTGAGGAAGGTGTCCACCTTGAAGCCCAGCTTGCGGCCTTCCTGAATGGCGCCGGCCAGAAACTGGGTGGTGTTGTCGTCGGAACCCAGGTTGCGGATCACCGCAATGCGTACCGGCCCCTGATGTTGAGCGATGGCGGCCGGCACCGGCGCGGCGTTTTCCGCGGCGGCCAGCGGCAGGGCGGCCAACAGGCTGAGGGCCAGCAGTGAAGTCTTGAGGTTTTTCATTATTATTGGCTCCAAAAAGCAGGTGAGAACGATCCCGGGGTGCGGCTCCAAGCAGGCGAACGTATAGCGGTCTTGCTGTCTGGACGTCTATTTGTTGGGTCGGAGCATCATAACCAGTTGCGCGCGAATAAGGAATCGGCCGGTTATGACTTTTTGTCGGCGCTTATAGCCGTTGGTTTGGCAGGCAATAAAAAGGGCCGAGCAAGCTCGACCCTTGAAGAGAGGCATAATGCGGTTATTTCACCTGCATGCCCGGCTGTGCGCCGCTGTCCGGGCTGAGCAGGAAGATTTCTTTCCCGCCCGGGCCGGCCGCCATCACCATGCCTTCAGAGATGCCGAAGCGCATTTTACGCGGCGCCAGGTTGGCCACCATGATGGTCAAACGGCCTTCCAGCGCTTTCGGGTCCGGATAGGCCGAGCGAATGCCGGAGAAGATCTGGCGCGACTCGCCGCCCAGATCCAGCTGCAGCTTCAGCAGCTTGTCGGAGCCTTCGACAAAATCGGCGCTCTTGATCAACGCGATGCGCATGTCCACCTTGGCGAAATCGTCGAAGCTGATGGTGTCCTGGATAGGATCGTCGGCCAGCGGGCCGGTCGCCGGTGTGGCGGCGATCATGTCTTCTTTCGACGCGCCGACCATTTCGTTGACCTTGTCCAGATCGATACGGTTGAACAGGGCCTTGAACGCGTTGACCTGGTGACCCAGCAGCGGCTGCGGGATGGCGTCCCAGCTCAGTTCGCTGTTGAGGAAGGCCTCGGCGCGCTCGGTCAGCGCCGGCAGCACCGGCTTCAGGTAGGTCATCAGCACGCGGAACAGGTTGATGCCCATCGAGCAGATGGCCTGCAGATCGGCGTCGCGGCCTTCTTGCTTCGCCACCACCCACGGTGCCTGTTCGTCCACGTAGCGGTTGGCCAGATCGGCCAGCGCCATGATTTCGCGGATCGCGCGGCTGGACTCGCGGCTGGCGTAGGCGTCTGCGATGCTTTCCGCCGCGTCGACGAAGGTCTGGTACAGCGCCGGATCGGCCAGTTTGTCGGCCAGCTGGCCGCCGAAACGCTTGCTGATAAAGCCGGCGTTGCGCGAAGCCAGGTTAACCACCTTGTTGACGATGTCGGCGTTCACGCGCTGCACGAAGTCTTCCAGGTTAAGGTCGATATCGTCGATGCGCGAAGACAGCTTGGCGGCGTAGTAATAGCGCAGGCAGTCGGCATCCAGGTGCTGCAGGTAGGTGCCGGCCTTGATAAAGGTGCCGCGCGATTTGGACATCTTGGCGCCGTTCACCGTGACGTAACCGTGCACGAACAGGTTGGTCGGCTTGCGGAAATTGCTGCCTTCCAGCATCGCCGGCCAGAACAGGCTGTGGAAGTAGACGATATCCTTGCCGATAAAGTGATACAGCTCGGTGCTGGAGTCTTTGCGCCAGAATTCGTCGAAGTCCAGATCGCCGCGCTTGTCGCACAGGTTCTTGAACGAGCCCATGTAGCCGATAGGCGCATCCAGCCAGACGTAGAAGTATTTGCCCGGCGCGTCCGGGATTTCAAAGCCGAAGTAAGGCGCATCGCGGGAGATGTCCCACTGCTGCAGGCCGGACTCGAACCACTCCTGCATCTTGTTCGCCACCTGCTCCTGCAGCGCGCCGGAACGGGTCCAGGCCTGCAGCATTTCGCTGAACGACGGCAGATCGAAGAAGAAGTGTTCGGAGTCGCGCATCACCGGCGTGGCGCCGGACACCACGGATTTCGGATCGATAAGCTCGGTCGGGCTGTAGGTCGCGCCGCACACTTCGCAGTTATCGCCGTATTGATCCGGCGACTTGCACTTCGGACAGGTGCCCTTCACGAAACGGTCGGGCAGGAACATGCCTTTCTCCGGATCGTACAGCTGGGAGATGGTGCGGTTCTTGATAAAGCCGTTTTCTTTCAGGCGACCGTAGATCAGGTTAGACAGCTCGCGGTTTTCATCGCTGTGGGTCGAATGATAGTTGTCATAGCTGATGCCAAACCCGGCGAAGTCCTGTTGGTGCTCCCGGCTCATTTCCGCGATCATTTCTTCCGGCTTCACGCCCAGCTGCTGCGCTTTCAGCATGATCGGCGTGCCGTGCGCGTCGTCCGCACAGATGAAATGAACTTCGTGGCCGCGCATTCGTTGGTAACGAACCCAGATATCCGCCTGGATGTGCTCGAGCATGTGGCCGAGATGGATGGAACCATTTGCGTACGGTAGCGCGCACGTCACCAATAATTTTTTCGCGACTTGAGCCATAGTGAGAACTTGCTTTCTGTAATAAATAAAAGGGCCTTCGATGTTAACCGATCGCGCCCCTCGCTGCTAGGGCGGTTTCTTGCAGGTTGTACGCGCCAGCCGCCCGGCAGTTCTGATATGCTTAGCCGGAAGCTACCCATTCAAAATCAAGGAGCCGGGATGAACGCTAAATCCCCCGAGCAGACCAACCCCGAAGTTCTGCGTGCCCTGGTGACCGGAGTACTGGCCGCCTTTGAACACCCGACGTTGAAAAATAACCTGACCGCGCTGAAGGCCATCCATCACTGCGCGCTGCTGGACGACGTGCTGCATATCGAACTGACCATGCCGTTCGCCTGGCAGAGCGGCTTTGAGGCGCTGCAAGAGCGCGTCAGCGCCGAGCTGCTGCGCGTGACCGGCGCCGGCGCCATCGACTGGAAGCTGAAGCAGGATATCGTCACCCTCAAGCGCGCCAACGATCAGCCCGGCATCATGGGCGTGCGCAACATCATCGCCGTCAGCTCCGGCAAGGGCGGGGTGGGGAAATCCAGCACCGCCGTTAACCTGGCGCTGGCGCTGGCCGCCGAAGGCGCCAAGGTCGGCATCCTGGACGCCGACATCTATGGCCCGTCGATCCCCAACATGCTGGGCACCGAACACGAGCGCCCGACGTCGCCGGACGGCCAGCACATGGCGCCGATCATGGCGCACGGCCTGGCGACAAACTCCATCGGCTACCTGGTCACCGACGATAACGCCATGGTGTGGCGCGGCCCGATGGCCAGCAAGGCGCTGATGCAGCTGCTGCAGGACACGCTGTGGCCGGATCTGGATTACCTGGTGCTGGACATGCCGCCGGGCACCGGCGATATCCAGCTGACGCTGTCGCAAAACATTCCGGTGACCGGCGCGCTGGTGGTGACCACCCCGCAGGACATCGCGCTGCTGGACGCCGCCAAGGGCATCGTGATGTTCGAAAAGGTGCATGTGCCGGTATTGGGCATCGTGGAGAACATGAGCGTGCATATTTGCAGCAACTGCGGTCACCACGAACCGGTCTTCGGCACCGGCGGGGCGGAAAAGCTGGTGAAGAAATACAACAGCCGCCTGCTGGGGCAAATGCCGCTGCATATCTCGCTGCGTGAAGATTTGGATCGCGGCGCGCCGACGGTGATCAGCCGCCCGGACAGCGAGTTCGCCGAGATGTATCGCCAGCTCGCCGGCCGCGTCGCCGCGCAGATGTACTGGCAAGGGGATGCGATCCCGACGGAGATTTCGTTCCGCGCGCTGTAAGGCACCGAAAGCAAAAACCGGCCAGTTGGCCGGTTTTTTATTAGAGCTGCGGCGTCTGCCGATGCAGATCCGCCCGAGTATAGGGGCGCTCGATATGCGCCAGCGCGGTGGCGATATGTTCCAGCAGGCCCTGCGTCGGCGCCGGCTGCCGTTGGCCCATCAAGGCCAGCGGCACCGCCAGCGTAACGGCGATCTGCGGCCAGGAGAGCTGCGGGCGAGGTTTGCCGCGCTGCAGCCACAGAAACAGCGTGCTGGCCAGATAGCCTAAAATCAGTCCGCTGATCACTTCAGAAGGGGAGTGCACGTGGATAGCCAGCCGCGACATCCCGATAGTGAGGGGCAAGAGCAAACCGGCGACCAGAGCCAGGCTGCGCAGCGGATGGGTGAAGCGCCCGGTCAGCGCCCACAGCAACGGGGGCCAGATGCTGGCGGCAAGCGCCGAATGCCCGCTGAAGCCGGTGAAATCATAACGTTCGCTGCCGATGCCCCAGCCCATAAAGGCCAATTTTGACAGGCAGACTATCCCGCCGGCGCAGCCGAAGATCAGCGCCCATTGCCAGCCGGCGGTTCGGGTGGCGCGAGGAATGGCCAACACGGCAAAAAGAATCAGCGAGCACGGCAGCAGCAGCATGCTGTCGCCAAAAAAAGTCAGAAAATACCAATCCAGCACATCAATCTCCGGTGAACGAGGGTAACGCCCAAAATTGGGGCCCGAGCCAGCGCAGCAGTGTAACCTGCTCGCGTAGATCGCCATAGGCGCAGTAATCTTAAACTTTGTCGCGCCGGCCAGGGCTAAATAGGCGTGCAGCCGATAATATAGAGTGGCGCAAAGCCGGCTGACTCCCTATAATTGTCGCGTTTTAGTTCCCCCCTTCACACTACGAAATCAGGTCTTTAATTTTATGACTGACAAGCCGCATCAGTGCGTCATTATTGGTATAGCTGGCGCATCTGCCTCCGGAAAAAGCCTCATTGCCAGTACGTTATATCGCGAACTCCGCGACCAGGTCGGCGATGAACATATCGGCGTGATACCAGAAGACAGTTATTACAAAGACCAAACGCATCTGACCATGGAAGAACGGGTCAAAACCAACTACGATCACCCGAGCGCCATGGACCACAACCTGCTGTTCCAGCACCTGCAAATGCTGAAATCAGGCAAGGCGATAGAACTGCCGCTGTACAGCTATACCGAACATACGCGCAAAAAAGAGACCGTTCACCTGGAGCCAAAAAAGGTGATTATTCTGGAAGGGATCCTGCTGTTGACGGATATCCGTCTGCGTCAGGAAATGAACTTCTCGATCTTCGTCGATACCCCGCTGGATATTTGCCTGATGCGCCGCATGAAGCGCGACGTGAATGAACGCGGCCGTTCGATGGATTCGGTGATGGCTCAATATCAGAAAACCGTGCGTCCAATGTTTCTGCAGTTTATTGAACCTTCCAAGCAGTATGCCGACATTATCGTGCCGCGCGGCGGCAAGAACCGCATTGCGATCGATATTCTGAAAGCCAAAATCAGTCAATTCTTTGAATAAAGCCGCTTCATGGCCGGAAAACCCGTATTTCCGGCCTGCGGCCAACTATTTGCGCCCCGGCGTAGACCTTTCGCCCGTTGTGTGGCAATTTTTGTGTAGTTATGCGCTTTGCTTTGATGGAGAAAAGAAATGAGACTGTGCGACCGCGATATAGAAGCCTGGCTGGATAGCGAAAAACTGGTGATTTCACCGCGTCCGCCGATTGAGCGCATTAACGGGGCCACAGTGGATGTCCGTTTGGGCAACCAGTTCCGCGTGTTTCGCGGCCATACCGCCGCCTTTATCGATCTTAGCGGGCCAAAAGACGAAGTCAGCGCCGCGCTGGACCGCGTGATGAGCGATGAAATCGTGCTGCCGGAAGGCGAGGCTTTCTTCCTGCACCCGGGGGAATTGGCGTTGGCGGTTACGCTCGAGTCCGTGACGCTGCCGAACGATTTGGTCGGCTGGCTGGACGGCCGCTCTTCGCTGGCGCGCCTGGGGCTGATGGTGCACGTCACCGCACACCGCATCGATCCCGGCTGGCAGGGCCGTATCGTGCTGGAGTTCTATAATTCAGGTAAGTTGCCGCTGGCGTTACGCCCGGGCATGTTGATCGGCGCGTTGAGTTTTGAACCCTTGTCCGGACCGGCCGACAGGCCATACAACAGCCGGCAGGATGCCAAATACCGCGATCAGCAGGGTGCGGTGGCCAGTCGAATCGACAAGGACTAACGGCGCCGCAAGCACGGCCGCTGTGGCGCTGACAAGAGGGTGGCATGAGAAGACTACTGACGACATTGGTGATTTTGCTGGTTGTGTTGGTTGCGGGAATGTCCGCGCTGGTGCTGTTGGTGAATCCGAATGATTTTCGCGCTTATATGGTCAAGAAGGTCGAGCAGAAAAGCGGTTATCAGCTGACGCTCGAAGGCGACCTGCGCTGGCACATCTGGCCGCAGTTGAGCATTTTGGCCGGCCGCATGACGCTGACTGCGCCGGGCGCCCAGGCGCCGGTGGTGAGCGCTGACAACATGCGCCTCGACGTCAAGCTGTTGCCGCTGTTGTCGCACCAGCTGTTTGTCAAACAGGTGATGCTGAAGAACGCCGTCATTCGCCTCACCCCGGACAGCGAAGAGCAATCCAACGTCGACGCGCCCATCGCGCCGGCCGGCAAAGGCGGCGAGTCCGTGGACACGCCGTGGAAATTCGACATCGATAATCTGCGGGTGGTGGACAGCCTGCTGATTTGGCAGCGGGCCGATAACGAGCAGATCAACGTCAGGGACATCAACCTCAGCCTGCAGCAAAATGACAAGCGTCAGGCGCAGATGGAGCTGTCCAGCCGGGTGAATCGCGATCAGCGCGATTTGACCTTCACCCTGGCGGCCGATATCGATCTGCAGCAATACCCACGCCAGATCGGCGCTAAGGTGACCCGGTTCAATTACCAGCTGGCGGGCGCCGACATCCTGAACGGCGGCATCAAAGGCGAGGGCAGCGCCGAGGTGGCCTATCAGCAAACGCCGCGGAAAATCGCGCTCAACCAACTGAACGTCAGCGCCAATGACAGTCAGTTTGCCGGCGATGTCAGCGCCAGCCTGGATGACATCCCCACCTACGTGCTGAATCTGACGTCGTCCCATCTCGATCTCGATGCGCTCTCCGGCTGGCAGTCCAGCGCCGGCTCGCCGGAACAGCGCCAGACGATGACCTTCGCGCCGGTGATCGCCAGCCAGGCGGACGATCGGCAACAAAATCTCGACGCGCTGCACGATTTCAATGCGCAGCTCAATCTGCAGGCCGCCCAACTGACCTATCGCGGCCTGAGCATCGCCCAACTGGACGTTCAGGCCGACAACCAGCATGGGCTGTTGACGCTGCATAAACTTTCGGGCCAGGTGGCCGGCGGGGATTTCTCTCTGCCCGGCTCGCTGGATGCGCGCGGCGCCAAACCGGTTATCGCGGTGCAGCCGGTGGTGAAGCAGGTTGAACTGGGCACGGTGCTCAAGGCCTTTGACATGCCGCAGGTGATGACCGGCAAGTTCAGCCTGCAAGGGGAGCTGACCGGCGATCGCCTGACGGCGCAGTCTTTTGAACATCGTTGGCGCGGCACCGCCCGCTTGGCGATGCAGGACGCGCAGCTGCACGGCCTGAATATTCAGCAGCTGATTCAGCAGGCGGTGGCGCGCAACGACGCCAGCGTGCGCGGGCAGGACCAATATCCGCGTTATACCGAGGTTAAACAGCTGGCGGCGCAGGCCAGCCTGGCGCAGGGGACGGTCAAAATCAGCGAGATGAACGCGGAGTCTTCGCTGCTGAATCTGAACGGCGGCGGCACCGTCGATATGCCGGGCAAGCAGTGCGACATGGCGCTTAACGTACGGGTGACCGGCGGTTGGCAGGGGCGCGGCGAACTGATCGAGCAGCTGCAGAAAACGCCGATCCCGTTACGGGTATATGGCCCATGGAACCAGCTTAACTATCAGCTGCAGGTCGATCAGGTGCTGCGCAAGACGCTGCAGAACCGGGCCAAGGATGCGTTGAACAAATGGGCCGAAAAGAACAAGGAATCGCGCGAAGGCCAGGACCTGAAAAAACTGCTCGATAAGCTTTAACCGCCCGGATGCGGGCCTTTGCGGCCCGCATCGCCTGGGTGTCGCCCGCCAATAATTTCCTGACGTTACCTTGATGAAGGTTATGACCGCCCGCGCCGAGATTGTGCAGAGTAGCGCCTCATGATGCGCTCACGCGCGAAAGAACGAACAAGCTGAGGAAATATGATAGAACTTCTGATTGGCGCCGCAGTGGCGGCCGGCGTTGGCCGCTATATCATCAAAGGCTATTCGGCGACCGGGGTTCTGCTGGTGGGCGGCCTGCTGTTGCTGGCCATCAGCGCCCTGATGGGGAAAACGCTGCTGCCGGCCGGCGCGACCTCGACCGGCTGGAGCGCCACCGATATCATCGAGTACGTCAAAATCCTGCTGATGAGCCGCGGCGGCGACCTTGGCATGATGATCATGATGCTGTGCGGATTCGCCGCGTACATGACGCATATCGGCGCCAACGACGTGGTGGTGAAGCTGGCTTCGCGGCCGCTGCAGATGATCAACTCCCCCTATCTGCTGATGGTGGCGGCCTACTTTGTCGCCTGCCTGATGTCGTTGGCGGTGTCTTCCGCCACCGGACTGGGGGTGCTGCTGATGGCGACGCTGTTCCCGCTGATGGTTAACGTCGGCATCAGCCGCGGCGCCGCGGCCGCCATTTGCGCCTCACCGGCCGCCATTATTCTGGCGCCCACCTCGGGCGACGTGGTGCTGGCCGCCAAGGCGGCGGAGATGCCGCTGGTCGATTTCGCCTTTAAAACCACCTTGCCGATCTCGATTGCGGCCATCGTCTGCATGGCGGTCGCGCATTATTTCTGGCAGCGCCACCTCGACAGAAAGAACGATGAACAGCATCACATCATGGACGTCAGCGAAATCACCACGCATGCGCCGGGCTTCTACGCCATTTTGCCGTTTACCCCGATCCTCGGCGTGCTGGTATTCGACGGCAAGTGGGGGCCGGAGCTGCATATCATTACGGTGCTGGTCGGCTGCATGCTGCTGGCGGCGCTGATCGAGTTCGCGCGCAGCTTCAGCGCCAAACAGGTATTCAGCGGATTGGAAGTGGCCTACCGCGGCATGGCGGATGCCTTCGCCAGCGTGGTGATGCTGCTGGTGGCGGCGGGCGTATTCGCCCAGGGGTTGAGCACCGTCGGCTTTATCAGCGGCCTGATCGGCCTGGCCCAGTCGTTTGGCACCGGCGGCCTGATTATGATGCTGGTGCTGGTGGTGATTACCATGCTGGCGGCGATGACGACCGGTTCCGGCAATGCCCCTTTCTACGCCTTTGTGGAGCTGATCCCCAAACTGGCGGCGCAAATGGGCGTCAACCCGGCTTATCTGGTGATCCCGATGCTGCAGGCTTCCAACCTGGGGCGCACGCTGTCGCCGGTTTCCGGCGTGGTGGTGGCGGTGTCCGGCATGGCGAAAATTTCACCCTTTGAGGTGATGAAACGCACGTCGGTGCCGGTGATAGTCGGTTTGATCGTGGTGATTGTGGCGACGGAGCTGCTGGTTCCGCAGCATCCGTAATGGCGGCCGGGCGATGCCCGGCGCCTGTCAGACTTCGTAATCGGCGGCCGGCCGCGACAGCGGGGTGATTTTCACCTTCTGGATGCGGTGGCTGCTGACCTCCAGGGGTTCGAACAGGTAGTCGCCGATCCGCAGCTGCTCCCCCTCCTGCGGGATGCGCTGGCTGTGCTCCATCAACAGGCCGGCCAGCGTATGATATTCCCGTTTCTCTTCCAACGGCAGAGGCAGATACAGCACCAGATCTTCCAGCGGCATATAGCCGTTGGCGGTCCAGCTGCCGTCTTCGTTCTGCTGAATGTCATGCCGCGCGTCGACCTCCTCGCCGGCTTCCGGCAGGTTGCCGGCGATGGTCTCCATGACGTCGGTCAAGGTCACTATGCCCTCGACGGAACCGAACTCGTCCACCACGAACGCGAAGTGCGTCTGCGCCTGGCGGAACTGTTCCAGCGCGCTCAGCAGCGTCAACTGTTCGGGGAAGATCAGCGGTTGACGCACCAGCGCGCGCAAATCCAGCGGCGCCTGCGCCAGCTGTTGCTTGAGCACGTCAATGGTATGGATAACCCCCAGCGGCTCGTCGCTGGCGCTGTTTTCCACCACCACGATGCGCGTATGCTGGTTTTTCTCCAGCAGCTGCGTCAGCTTTTCCTGCGGATCGTTCAGCTCGAGATATTCCACATCGTGACGCGAGGTCATGATGCTGCTGACCGTGCGCTGCGCCATGCCCAACACGCGCTCGATCATATGCCGTTCCTGCTGATTGAAAATTTCGCCGCTTTCGTTGGCGCTGTCGGCCAGCAGATTGGCGGAGTGGCTGTCCACTTCCGCCTCTTCATGCTTGCCGCTCAGCATGCGCAGCACCGCCTCGGCGGTGCGTTCGCGCAGCGGCCGCACCTTGGACAGGAAGCGCCGGCGATTAAACTGCGCCAGCTGGTTCAGCGCTTCGATCATCACCGAGAAGCCAATCGCCGCGTACAGGTAGCCCTTGGGTATGTGGTAGCCGAAGCCTTCGGCGACCAGGCTGAAGCCGATCATCAGCAGGAAGCTCAGGCACAGGATGACGATGGTGGGGTGGCCGTTAACGAAGCGGGTCAAGGGCTTGCTGGCCAGCAGCATCAGACCGATGGCGATACAGACCGCGATCATCATCACCGCCAAATGATCGACCATGCCGACCGCGGTGATCACCGAGTCGAGCGAGAAGACGGCATCCAGCACCACGATCTGCGCCACCACCGGCCAGAACCGGGCGCCTTTGCGCGGCCCCTGCTGCTCTTCATCCTTGCCTTCCAGCCGTTCGTTCAACTCCATGGTGGCCTTGAACAGCAGGAATACCCCGCCGACCAGCATAATGAGATCGCGGCCGCTGAACGGGTGTTCGGCGACGATGAACCAGGGTTTGGTGAGCGTGGCCAGCCAGGAAATGGACGCCAGCAGCACCAGCCGCATCAGCAATGCCAGCAACAGGCCGACGACACGGGCCTTATCTCTTTGTTGTTTAGGTAATTTTTCCGCCAGGATGGCGATGAAGATAAGGTTGTCTATACCCAGAACGATTTCCAGCACGACCAGAGTGGCCAGGCCGGCCCAAATTGTTGGATCTGCGATCCATTCCATACGCCCAATTTCACCTGTAAGTTCGACGGCTTATGCCGCTCAGGAATGATGGGTGCTGCGGCGGGAAAATTCAACTTTTATAGGCGGGCTGCGGGAAGCGAGGGGCGCGGAAAGACACTTCAAATCAGCATAATAACACGCGTAAATTAGCTAGATATGCCGGAAAAAAGACAAGTCAGGCGAAGGACATTACGGCGTTCACAAAAGAAGCGGAAAGGCAAAAACCAATAAAATCAATAAGTTGCATATTATTTGCTATGCTACCATGAGTATAAGCCGTAAGCGTTAGTAGTCTTATTCTGAAAACAGCCAGCCACGGGTATCTAAGGCTTGTATCGATAGGCCAATAGTATAAGAATCTTAGCCATATAAACGGTAACAACTAACATCGTTTGGTTATAAAGACACAGTTTTTTTTATTGTTTTGTGACCGATACATCAGATGTGTTGTGGTACGAGCTGCAGTTTACATAACGGCGTGATTGAAATTCATACGATTGCGCACAGGAAAGTCACTAACAGTGCTTTGGTAGCTGCAAGCCAAGGGCGGTAGCGTGTCCGATGCATTCTCATGCACATCGCGAACCTGCCCTGAATTGGCGCAGCTGCATCATCAGTAATTTGCTTGTGGATGGAAAAATGCAGAAAAGACTTAAGGCTGTGATCCCTGTAGCGGGGTTGGGAACCCGCATGTTGCCGGCAACCAAGGCAATCCCTAAAGAAATGTTGCCGGTGGTCGATAAACCGCTCATTCAGTACATCGTCAGCGAATGCGTCGCGGCCGGCATCAAAGACATCGTGTTGGTCACCCACTCGTCGAAAAATGCGATCGAGAACCACTTTGACACCTCCTTTGAGTTGGAAGCGGTGCTTGAGTCGCGCGTTAAACGCCAGCTGCTGGCGGAAGTGCAAAGCATTTGCCCACCGGACGTGACGGTGATGCAGGTGCGGCAGGGCCAGGCGAAAGGGTTGGGGCATGCGGTGCTGTGCGCCAAGCCGATGGTCGGCGATGAACCTTTTGTGGTGCTGCTGCCGGACGTGCTGCTGGATGATTCAACGGCGGATTTGCGTAAAGAGAACCTGGCCAAGATGATCCAACGCTTTGGTGAAACGGGTTACAGCCAGATTATGGTTGAGCCGGTGCCGGAGCAGGACGTTTCCAAATACGGCGTGGTGGACTGCGGTGGCGTGCCGCTTGCCGCAGGTGAAAGCACCTCCATGACCGCCGTGGTTGAAAAACCGGCGCGTGAAGATGCGCCTTCCAATCTGGCCGTGGTCGGCCGCTATGTGCTTTCCGCCGATATCTGGCCGCTGCTCGAGAAAACCCCGCCGGGTGCGGGCGACGAAATCCAGCTCACCGACGCCATCGCCATGCTGATGGATGAAGAAACGGTTGAAGCATTCCATATGAGCGGTAAATCCCATGACTGTGGCGACAAGCTTGGCTATATGAAAGCCTTTGTGCAATATGGATTGCGCCACAGCTCTGAAGGTGAAGGTTTCAGCCAGTGGCTGAAGCAGACACTGAGCAAGTAAGTTAGGCTATTACGGCTTAAAACGATCACAAGATTGAATGAGGACTACCATGACGAAGTTGAAAGCGGTCATCCCTGTTGCCGGTTTAGGCATGCGTATGTTGCCGGCAACCAAGGCTATTCCAAAAGAAATGTTGCCGATCGTCGATAAGCCGTTGATTCAGTACATTGTCAATGAGTGCGTCGCTGCGGGGATCAAAGAGATCATTCTGGTGACGCATTCATCCAAGAATGCCATCGAAAACCACTTTGATACCTCTTTTGAGCTCGAAGCGATGCTCGAGGCGCGAGTGAAGCGCCAATTGCTGGAGGAAGTGCAGTCGATTACGCCAAAAGGCGTGACGCTGATGCATATTCGCCAGGGGCAACCCAAAGGCCTGGGACATGCGGTACTCTGCGCTAAACCGCTGGTGGGCGATTCGCCATTTGTGGTGGTGTTACCGGATGTTTTACTGGATGATGCGAAAGCCGACTTGAGAAAGGATAACCTTCCTCATATGATTGCTCGCTTCGAACAAACCGGGCAGAGTCAGGTGCTGGTTCAGACCGCAGACGAAAATGTACTTCACGATTACTCCGTAGTGGAGTGCGAAAACCCTTCGCTGCAGCCGGGCGAGAGCTCGCGTATGACTTCAATTATTGAGAAACCCGGTCGTGAGATTCAGCTCAAATCCAATTTTTCCGCCGTGGGACGCTATGTCCTCTCTGCGGATATCTGGCCGATTCTGGAAAAAATAGAGCCAGGCGCATGGGGACGCATCCAGCTGACGGATGCGATCGCCGAACTGCTCAAGCAGCAGCCGGTCGACGCGACTGAATTGGTGGGGGAGTCCTTTAACTGCGGCGAAAAAATGGGTTATTTGCGAGCGTTTGTCACTTATGGTTTACGCCACCCAACCCAAGGTAAAGCATTCCGCGAGTGGGCCGAAAGGCTGGCGTTGTAATAAGTTTATTCTGACATAATAGGGAATAAGCTTTATAGTTATGGCCAGGTTGGCATTGATTTAACGAGTTCGCATATCGCCATCACCTCGGGCTATTATAGGGGGATGCTGTGTGCGAAGCGAAGTCGTATACATAACGGCACTATACGATAGCAAGTCTGGTTTCAATGGATGCTAAATGAAATACGTTGACAACGCATTTGTGAAGCTTTTACGGACGCTCAATTTTTGCTGAGTGCTGCGATAGCGCCATGGTTGGCAGAGGACTTGGCACAGCAAACATATTTACTTTGAAAGTGATGATAACTCGATGGCAAAAAAACAATGGAAACTGATACCACTCTTGGTATCGATTAGTGTGATCAGCGGTTGTACGATCATCCCTGGCACCCATCTTTCAACCAGTGGAAAAGACGTTGTCAAGCAACAGGATAGTGATTACGATCTCGATAAGTTGGTAAATATTTATCCGCTGACGCCAAGCCTGGTTGACAAAATGCGACCTGATGCCGTTGTGGCCCAGGCCAACCCTGCGTTGGAACGTGAGTTACAGAATTACGAGTACCGGATCGGCATTGGCGACGTGCTGATGGTGACCGTTTGGGATCACCCCGAGTTGACGACGCCAGCCGGCCAGTACCGCAGCGCCAGCGATACCGGCAACTGGGTTAACTCCGACGGCACGATATTCTACCCTTACATCGGTAAGGTGAGAGTGGCCGGGAAGACCTTGTCGCAGGTACGCAGTGAGATTTCCAACCGCTTGGCGCAGTTTATCGAAAGCCCGCAGGTTGATGTCAGCGTGGCGGCATTCCGCTCGCAAAAAGCCTATGTCACCGGTGAGGTGTCGAAATCGGGCCAGCAATCAATCACCAACGTGCCCCTTACCGTGATGGATGCCATCAACGCCGCCGGTGGCCTGTCTGAAAATGCAGATTGGCGCAACGTGGTGTTGACGCACAACGGCAAGGAACGACGCATTTCTTTGCAGGCGCTGATGCAAAAAGGCGATCTGACGCAGAACCAGCTGCTGTACCCCGGTGATATCCTTTATATCCCGCGTAACGACGATCTGAAAGTGTTCGTTATGGGGGAAGTTAAGAAACAGACCACCCTGAAAATGGACCGCAGCGGCATGACGTTGACCGAGGCCTTGGGCAATGCGGAGGGTATCGATCAATTGGCCTCCGATGCGACGGGCGTCTTTGTTATTCGTCCGTTACACGGTACCGAAGGCAGCAAACTGGCGAACATTTATCAGCTCAATGCCTCAGATGCGGCAGCCATGGTTATGGGCACGGAGTTCCATCTGCAACCATACGATATCGTTTATGTAACAACTGCACCTGTCGTTCGTTGGAACCGTGTCATCAGCCAACTGGTGCCGACAATCAATGGTTTCAATAATCTCAGTGAAGGTACATTGCGTATCCGCAATTGGCCGTAGGTGTAGATAGGTAACTATATGTTTAATTCGATATTGGTTGTTTGTGTTGGCAATATCTGTCGCTCCCCTACGGGGGAGCGTTTATTGAAGAATTTGCTGCCAAACAAAAAAATCTCTTCGGCGGGATTGGGTGCTTTGGTCGATAAGCCGGCAGATGCAACCGCAGCCGAGGTCGCGATAGAGCGAGGAACCTCACTCGACGGGCACCAGGCGCAACAGCTGACGGCAAAAATGTGTCGCGAGTACGATCTGATTCTGGTGATGGAGAAAGAGCATATTGATTCCGTCTGCCGTTTGGCGCCTGAGGTCAGGGGAAAAACCATGCTGTATGGGCATTGGCTCGCGCAGCGAGAAATTGCCGACCCCTACAGGAAATCCCGCGAAGCCTTCGAGTTTGTATATGAGCTTCTTGATAAATCAGCCCAAAAATGGGCTCAAGCTTTAAGCCGCTAAGTCAATCAGGATTACCAATGGCAGATAAGAATAGAGTAAGTGTGTCGCAGGGTGACAGTTCGGATGAACTGGATATCGGTCGTTTAGTCGGAGAGCTGATTGACAATCGCTGGTTGATTATTGGTGTTACGGCAATTTTTCTTACCTTCGGCATTATATATTGCCTGTTCGCAACGCCGATCTACAGTGCGAATGCGATTGTTCAGGTTGAGCAAAACGTAGGCAACAAGCTATTAAGCAACATCAACCAGATGTTGCCTTCGGGTCAGCCGCAGTCAGCGCCGGAAATTGAATTATTGAAGTCCCGAATGATTCTCGGGAAGACAATAGAAGATTTGAACCTGACGACGGAAATCCAACAGAATTACTTCCCCATCTTCGGCCGCGGTTTAGCGCGTTTGATGCATAACGACCCGGGAAAATTGGCGGTAACCAAGTTTAGCGTACCGAAAAGTTGGGATTCCCCTTCGTTGACCCTGACGGTAGACAGCCCGACTGATTACACTATCAGCAAAGATGGTGACGAGCTGTTTAAAGGCAAGGTTGGCGTATTTGCCGAGAACAAGGGCGTCTCAATTCTGGTCAGTGACATTGTTGCTGAACCTGGCACCGACTTCACCATTACGGCCAGAACCTTCTTGTCAGTCGTTAATCAGCTGACTCAACAGTATGACGTTGTTGACCAAGGTAAAGATACCGGCGTTTTAGGTTTGACCCTGACAGGGGATGACCCGGTTCTGATCCAAAAGATTTTAGACAGCATTACGCGTAACTATCTTGAGCAAAACATTGAACGCAAGTCAGAAGAGGATGCCAAAAGTCTGGTATTCCTGCGGATGCAGTTGCCGAAAGTTCGTGAGGCTTTGGATACAGCCGAAGATAAATTGAGTCGCTATCGTCAGCAGAAAGACTCTGTTGACCTGTCGATGGAAGCCAAATCGATACTCGACAGTATTGTTTCCGTAGAAGGTCAGTTGAATGAGTTGACCTTCAAAGAAGCCGACATTTCTAAGTTGTATACCAAGGAACACCCTGCGTATCGTTCTTTGCTCGAAAAGCGTAAAACGCTTGAAGAAGAAAGGGAACGTTTAAACAAGCGGGTGAACACCATGCCTGAAACTCAACAGGAAGTTGTACGTTTGAGTCGAGACGTGGATTCTGGCAAAGAAGTCTATATGCAATTGCTTAATCGTGAGCAGGAGCTGAATATTTCCAAAGCCAGTACCATTGGTAACGTGCGCATCGTCGACCGTTCAATGACAGCTGATAAACCTGTGCAGCCGCGTAAAGCGGTCATTCTGTTCCTGAGCCTGGTCTTGGGTGGTTTGGTGTCCTGCGGTTACGTGTTGGCACGGACTTATCTGCATCGTGGTATTGAAAGTCCTGAACAGCTGGAAGCATTGGGTATCAACGTTTATGCGAGCGTGCCACTTTCAGAATGGCAGCGTAAACAGGATATTGAACTGCAGTCTAAAATGGGTGGCAAGAAGCGAAACGCTGACGCCAATTCATTGCTGGCCTTTGGCAACCCTGCCGATCTGGCGGTAGAAGCAATTCGTAGCCTGCGCACCAGCCTGCATTTCGCCATGATGGAAGCTAAGAATAATGTGTTAATGATCTCTGGCGCCAGCCCGGGAATCGGTAAAACATTCATTAGTGCCAACCTGGCAGCCGTTGTGGCACAAACGGGCCAACGGGTGCTGCTGATCGACAGCGATATGCGTAAAGGTTATGCGCATGAGTTACTCGGTGCAGACGGGAAAAGAGGGCTCTCAGACGTATTATCCGGGAAGATGGCCATTAACGAGGCGGTGCAGAAAACGGATAATAACGTTTTTGACTTTATTTCTCGTGGGCAAATCCCGCCAAACCCGTCAGAGCTGTTAATGCATAGACGTTTTGAAGAGGCGTTGGCCTGGGCATCTGAACATTACGATTTGGTATTGGTCGATACCCCACCAATTCTGGCGGTGACCGATGCGGCGATCATCGGCAAACTTGCGGGCACCTCGTTGTTGGTGGCCAGGTTCGAGTTGAACAGCCCGAAAGAAGTCGAGGTGAGCGTTCGCAGGTTTGAGCAGAATGGTATTGATATTAAAGGCGTGATACTCAATGCTGTGGTGAGAAAGGCATCTAATTATTACAGTTACGGTTACGATTATTATGAGTACAGCTATAAATCCAAAGATTAACATATAGCTGACCTAAGCGGCTTATCGAAATCGATAAGCCGCTTAGGAATTTAATCTCCTGCCACCCCCTCCTAAGTAAAATATTTCAAGTTTTAATTAGCTCTCTGTGAACTTGCGAACAACTACGTAGGGACCATAATGAATGATGTAAAAGTGAGTATCGTTGTACCAACATATAATGGTGGGGATATATGGCGGACGTCGGCGGGTCTTATAGCGGAGAATCTTGCTGATGAGTACAATGTATTCGTTATCGATTCATCCAGTGAGGATGATACAGTAAATATAGCCAAGAATAATAATTTTTCTGTTGAGGTGATTTCGGCATCTGAATTTAATCATGGTGGGACAAGGAATAAAGGCGTAAATATATCCGAATCAGATATTGTTATCTTTTTTACGCAGGATGCTATTCCGGAAGTTGATTGCATAAAGAATATCTTGAAAGTATTTTCAGATCCCAAAATCGCTTGCGCATATGGCAGGCAATTGCCGCATGTTGATGCCAACCCCCTGGCTCAGCACGCGAGAAACTTTAACTATAAGCAACAAAGTTACATTAGTGACCTCAGTAAGAAAGATACCTTGGGCTTAAAAACAGTTTTCATGTCTAACTCATTCTCTGCTTATAGAGTTTCAGTTTTTAATGAGTTGGGCGGTTTCCCTGAAAGTACCATCTTGGGTGAGGATATGTATTTTGCAGGGAAGGCCGTGCTTGCCGGTTACAAATTAGCCTATGTGGCGGATGCCCAGGTTAAGCACTCGCATAACTATACTGCCCAGGAAGAGTTTAAACGTTACTTTGATATTGGTGTCTTCCATCGGGATGAGGAATGGATCTATAACGCATTTGGTGGTGCCGGCGGGGAAGGGAAAAAGTTTATTTTGTCAGAGATGGCCTTTTTAATTAAAAAACACCCACGTTGGATACCTGCCGCATGTATCAATAACTTTGCGAAGATAGTGGGTTATAAACTTGGCGAGAACTATAAGAAAATTCCAGGCACGTGGCGGCGAAAGCTAAGCATGCATAAAAGATATTGGGATAGTGTCTCGGATTAACAGTCCTACTAATAAGGATAACTCTATGAGTGCGCTCAGTTACTCAAAAAAAACGAATATTGTAAAACTTATATTGGCATTATCTGACTTTGTGTTTTTTACTCTGTCTTTAGTTATTGCCGTAAAGTTAATCGGATTGTTTGGTGCTAACATCGATGAATTCATTCCTAAATCAGAGATGTCAGCTCGTTTTCTGACCCATGTCATGCTGGCCGTGTTATGTGTCGGATGGTTTTGGGTCAGGTTACGCCATTACACATATCGAAAGCCTTTTTGGTTTGAATTAAAAGAAATATTTCGCACCTTATTGATATTTGCGGTATGCGATCTTGCTTTAGTGGCGTTCTCTAAATGGCAGTTTTCGCGTTACGTCTGGATATTGACCTGGACCCTGGCCCTGATATTGGTACCGTTGGCGCGGGCAATAACAAAACGCCTGCTAAACAAACTCGGGATGTGGCAGAAACATACGATTATCATCGGTTCCGGCAAGAATGCTTGCGATGCTTACGCGGCCTTGCAGAGCGAAGAAGTTTTAGGATTCGCAATTTGCGGTTTCTTCTCCAGTGGTAAACAGTGCGAAAAAGAATTGCTGGGAAAACCCGTTATCTGTGATGAGAAAGAATTGTGGCAGCAGAGCGATCCTGAAACGACTCAGTTCATCGTGGCATTGGAGTTCGATGAGCATGCATTGCGTGATGAGTGGCTTAAAAAACTTGCAAAGCATCACTGCCGTTCGGTTTCCGTTATCCCAACACTTCGCGGTGTTCCATTATATGGAACGGACATGTCGTTCATTTTTAGTCATGAAGTAATGATACTGCGAGTGAGTAATAGCCTGGCCAAAAGAACCTCGCGTTTTTTGAAAAGAACATTCGATATTATCGGCTCGGTATCCATTATACTTTTACTGTCCCCAATTTTGGCCATTCTGGCTTATCTGGTTTCTAAAGATGGTGGTAAGGCGATCTATGGTCATGAACGTGTCGGCCGTGACGGTAATAAGTTCAAATGCTTAAAGTTTCGTTCTATGGTGATGAATTCGCAAGAAGTACTCAAGCAACTATTAGAAAATGATCCTGAAGCGCGAGCCGAATGGGACAAAGATTTTAAACTCAAAAATGACCCTCGCATTACCAGAGTCGGTAAATTCATTCGAAAAACCAGTTTAGATGAGTTACCGCAACTCTTTAACGTACTGAAGGGCGAAATGAGTTTGGTGGGGCCGCGTCCGGTAATCGAAAAAGAATTAGAGCGCTATGCCGGCGATGTTGATTACTACCTGATGGCAAAACCTGGAATGACAGGTCTTTGGCAGGTCAGCGGAAGAAACGATGTGGACTATGATACCCGTGTATATTTTGATGCATGGTATGTTAAAAATTGGTCCCTATGGAATGATATTGCAATTCTTTTCAAAACCATCAATGTGGTATTAAAAAGAGATGGCGCATATTAAATAATATAATGGATATTGAGGGTGCTATGAAAATTATCGTTACCGGCGGTGCCGGGTTTATTGGGTCTGCTGTGGCTCGCCATATTATTAACGATACCGCGGATGAGATCTTGGTTCTGGATAGCCTGACCTATGCAGGGAATCTCGAGTCGTTAAAAACGATTGCAGACAGCGAGCGTTATACATTTGAACATGCCGATATTTGCAATCGTGCAGAACTGGACCGCATCTTTAGTGAATTTAAACCAGATGCAGTGATGCATCTGGCTGCAGAAAGCCACGTAGACCGTTCTATTGATGGCCCCGCCGCATTTATTGAAACCAATATTGTGGGTACTTACACTCTCCTGGAAGCGGCGCGTCAATATTGGAATACGCTGGATGCGGACGGGAAAAAGGCATTCCGTTTCCATCATATTTCTACCGATGAAGTCTATGGCGACTTGCATGGTACCGATGACCTGTTTACCGAGACCACGCCGTATGCCCCAAGCAGCCCGTATTCCGCTTCTAAAGCGTCCAGCGACCATCTGGTTCGCGCGTGGCTGCGTACCTACGGTTTCCCAACCATAGTCACCAACTGTTCCAACAACTATGGTCCTTATCATTTCCCGGAAAAATTGATCCCGCTGATCATCCTTAACGCACTGGATGGCAAATCCTTACCGGTGTATGGCAATGGCGCACAAATTCGTGATTGGTTATATGTAGAAGACCATGCCCGTGCGCTATATAAAGTTGTCACAGAGGGGGAAGTGGGGGAGACCTACAACATCGGTGGCCATAACGAGCGTAAAAATATCGAAGTGGTGCAAACAATTTGCCGCTTGTTGGATGAGTTGGTGCCAAACAAACCGGCAGGCGTGGGGCAATATGAAGACTTGATTACCTATGTCACTGACCGTCCTGGCCACGATATTCGTTACGCGATTGATGCTTCAAAAATTGAGCGAGAGCTGGGTTGGAAGCCTCAAGAGACGTTTGAGAGCGGTATTAAAAAAACGGTAGAATGGTATCTGGCGAATGAAGAGTGGTGGAGCCGAGTTAAAGATGGTTCATATGCTGGTGAGCGCTTAGGTCAGGCCCGTTAATATTAAGTTAGGAGTAGAAAATGAAAGGTATTGTATTAGCGGGGGGCTCCGGCACACGTTTATACCCAATCACTCGTGGTGTATCTAAACAATTGCTGCCTATTTATGATAAACCGATGGTTTATTATCCAATTTCGGTGCTGATGTTAGCCGGCATTCGGGACATTCTGGTTATCTCAACGCCAGAGGATATGCCCTCTTTCCAGCGCTTACTTGGAGATGGCAGCCGTTTTGGCATCAGACTGAGCTATGAAATCCAACCAAGTCCAGATGGGCTGGCTCAAGCTTTCCTGATTGGCGAAGAGTTTATCAACGGTGAGCGCTGCGCTCTGGTTCTGGGTGACAATATCTATTTTGGCCAAAGTTTCGGTGCAAAATTGGAAAACGTAGTAGCCCGTAATGAAGGTGCTACCGTTTTCGGTTATCAGGTTATGGATCCTGAACGGTTTGGTGTTGTTGAGTTTGACGAGCAATTCCGGGCCTTATCTCTTGAAGAAAAACCTAAGGTGCCCAAGTCCAACTGGGCGGTTACCGGCCTGTACTTCTATGACAACAATGTCGTGGATATGGCCAAGCAGGTTAAGCCTTCCCACCGCGGTGAGCTGGAAATTACCACGTTGAACCAGATGTATCTGGATCAAGGTAATTTGAATGTAGAACTGCTGGGGCGCGGTTTTGCCTGGCTGGATACCGGGACACACGACAGCCTGATTGAAGCATCGCAATTCATTCATACCATTGAGAAACGTCAGGGGTTCAAAGTGGCGTGCCTGGAAGAGATTGCATTCCGCAAAGGGTGGCTTTCGCGTGAACAGGTAGCGGAAGAAGCAAAATTGCTCAGTAAGACACTTTATGGGCAGTATCTTGCTCATTTGATCGGGGACAAGTGATATGCAGGTTATCGACACAAAAATTGAAGGCGTAAAAATTATTCAGCCTAAGGTCTTCGGTGATGCGCGCGGTTTCTTCCTGGAAACCTTCGAGAAAAAACGCTACCAAGAAATGCTGAATATCGATCTTGATTTTGTTCAGGACAACCATTCGCGTTCCGCCAAAGGCGTGTTGCGCGGCTTGCATTTTCAAAAAGTAAATCCGCAAGGTAAGCTGGTTCGCGTAGTCCGCGGCGAAGTTTTCGATGTGGCCGTCGATATTCGCCCGGATTCACCGACCTACGGCGCCTGGGAAGGCGTCATTCTGTCGGAAGAGAACAAGACGCAATTTTGGGTCCCGCCAGGCTTGGCACATGGTTTCGTGGTTCTTTCCGATATTGCCGATTTCGAATATAAATGCACGGATTACTACAACCCGGCGCATGAAGGTTGTCTGCTGTGGAACGATCCTGAAGTTGGTATCGAATGGCCAATTGATAATCCACTGCTTTCTGAGAAAGATAAAGTCGGTAAGTTGTTTAAGGAGTTGGCCAAATGAAGGTATTGCTGACGGGCTCTAAAGGGCAGCTGGGCAGCTGCTTCCAGGATCGTTTGCCGCAGGGTTGGGAAGTCTGGGCTACGGACTCGGACGTGCTCGATATTACCGATTTAGCCAAAGTTAAACAGGCGGTCGCGCAATTTGAACCGAACGTTATCGTTAACGCCGCTGCATATACCGCAGTAGATAAAGCAGAGAGTGACCGCGAATTGGCGGCTCTGATCAACGAGACTGGCCCCAAAAATTTGGCGTTGGCAGCCAACGACGTTGGCGCGCGCCTGGTGCATGTGTCGACTGACTATGTTTTCGACGGCACGGCGACGACGCCTTATGTTGAAACCGATGCAACGAACCCGCTGGGCGTTTACGGTAAAACCAAGCTGGATGGTGAGATTGCCGTCGCCGGTGTACAGCCCGAAGCCATCATTATTCGCACCGCTTGGGTATTCAGTGAGTATGGCAATAACTTTGTGAAAACCATGCTGCGGTTGGCTAATGATCGCGACACCTTGGGGGTGGTTGCCGACCAGTACGGTTGCCCGACCTATGCCGGAGATATTGCATCTGCAATTATTAGCTTGCTATCGGCGAACGTCAAAGGTGGTATTTATCATTATTGCGGATCAGATGAAATGAACTGGGCGGATTTCGCAGAAAGAATATTCGAGTATGCGAACGATGCCAAGCTAATTGATAAGAATATTGTAGTGAAAAAAATCACTACTGAAGATTATAAAACACCAGCGGCAAGGCCAAAGTATTCAATTTTATCAAAGAGCAAGATATCTGAACAGGGCATTCGTAGCGTTAGTGTTTCTGATAGTCTGAGATATGTTTTAAATGAAATTAAGAATAAATAATTTCTTTTGAGTAAATGGTATGTCTTGGGGTGGGTATGGGCAATCGTGATAAAAATGGGAGTTTTATGGATAATTTGCCAAAGGTGAGTGTTTATATTTCGACGTTCAATCGGTTAGAGCGACTTAAGCGAGCTATTCGTTCTGTAAAAGAACAAGATTATAAAAATATAGAACTGATTGTTTGCGATGATGCTTCTACGGATGAAACGAAAAGTTTTATGGAAAGTCTGGCAGAAAGTGATTCGGATATTATCTATCTGCGTAATGAGGAAAATAAAGGCGCCTGTGCAACAAGGAATTTGGGTATATTCAAGGCTACAGGGCACTTTATTACAGGGCTAGATGACGATGATGAATTTACACCGGATAGAATAAGATTTTTAGTAGATAGCTGGAATGATAAATACTCATTCATTTGTTGTGATTTTATCGAGAGGTTTGCAGACGGGAAGCAAAAGAACTTTTATAATAAAAAAAAGGATATATACTTTAGCGATTTTAGATCGATTCTTTTCGAAAATGTTGCTTCAAATCAGATATTTACATTGACCTCTCGATTAAGAGACATTGGTGGCTTCAATCCTGAAGTTAAGCGCTTGCAAGACTGGGATACTTGGTTACGGTTGGCGAATAAATACGGTGGTTTTTTACGTAAGAAAGAATCGAAGTATATAATGCATCATGATCATACAATTAACGAAGAGCGAGTGTCAAAAAGTTACCCCCTCAGTCGTTCTTTGACGGACTTGTTAAACAGAAATAAGAGCATGTATCAGGGGAGTGATAGAGATTTTATGCAATTTCTTATCGATATGAGTGATAAAAAAGTAGGTATTCCAAGAGCTGCTTACTGGAGTTTTATAAAATTCAATCCGAAGTTTATTGTTAAGAAATTAATAAACAGATAAGGCAGTGCTAACTGAATCAAGAAGTGTTATAATTATATATAAATATTTTTGTTATTAATATTTGGCATCTAATAAATAATACTTCTTGAGTTAACCTAATGATGGCAACCATGTCTAAAATAAAATCTAGTTTCTTTATAAAAACTACAATATATTTGCTCGTTCTACGCAGTCCATTAATTATTGTTTCTATACTCTGCTATTTGTTTTCACATAAGAAAATATTTGCCAAGTTCACTATAACCATTATCCCTTTTTTAATATTCTTGGTTGTCGCGGCTCTTTATTCAATGCAAATGAATAATGATTTGGCAAATATATCGGGTCAGGGTAGGGATATTCTTCTTGCGGTTATTGTTGCCTTGTTTTTGGTTGAGTGTGGGCGTTATGATATTAGTAATAGGGAAATAATATATAATTCTTTAAAGATATGTCTTTCCTTAATTGCATGTGGGAAAATATTCATCATAATATTTTCTGTGATCACAGGGATTAGCTCGCTAGATATCATTACCTGGATTACAGAAGTCTGGGACATTAATATGATGAAGTTGGGTGTCGGCGATACATTCATCACTCGTCTACAAATCCCCATGGATTCACTAGTTCCATTTATGCTTTATTTCATAACGAAAGATATGATTCTTGGGAGGGGGGGGTTAATACTAAGATCGTTTTCATATTATTAGTTATCTCTCTCGCTTTAACCTTATCAAGATCTTTCTGGGCTCAAGGTGTTCTGTTCATTGGCTTGGCTATATTATTAGAAGCTACATTTTCAAAAATTGTCAAGATATCGATTTTATCTATAGTTGGCATCGTAATAATACTATTCTTTACCCCGCTTGGTGATGTAATATTTGCACTTATAGATTCCCGACTGAATAATCAGAGTTTAAATGCTGCTTCTGACAAGGAGCGTATATTCCAAAACAATGCATTGTTAAATGCAATATCTTCTCATCCTCTTCTCGGCCATGGAATGGGATATTATATACCAAATGCACTGCGGTCAACGTCTACGCCATATTTGTATGAAAGTCAAACCTTGTCATTGGTTATGGATTTTGGAATAATAGGTGTCAGCACTCTGTTTTTGATTTTCTTATTTACATGTCTATCCAATGCTATAAATGTCAATGGTAAAAAACGAGTTAAGAATTTAATTATGCCATTAGTGTGTTTTGCTATCTGGTTATTATCTGGTTCTGTGAACCCGTTTTTATTCGGTGCTTCAGGCGGGATTATTATATTCTTCTTCTCGAGATTCCATTTCGTTGATGATTTCTACAAAGAAAAATGATAGTCAAGTGGTTTACTATAAAAACTTAATATGAAGATTACATGGAAAATGGTATGAGTAATAAATGCTTGGTTATCGTAGTTACGTATAATAGTGAAAAACATATTCAGTGGTGCGTTAGTGGCCTCGATAACATAAACAGTGATCTGGAAATCAGAATTGTAGATTCAGGATCTAAAGATACCGAGTATTTAGATCATTTGATATCGACTAATAAGCTTAGCGTTATCAAAGAAGAAAATATTGGTTTTGTTGCGGGCAATAATAAAGCGCTATACGACCTTGATAAATTTGATTGGGTTCTATTTTTGAATCCTGATGCACGTATTGAAAGCGGCTGCCTGGAAAAACTGTTGAGTTTCGCAGCATTACCGGAACAAAATAATGTTGGGATGCTTACGGTTCCATTGGTTCGGTATGATATTCATGCTAATAAGTCGTTGAATGTTTTTGATTCGGTTGGAATAGCCTGTAACTATTATGGACGTTGGCAAGATATTAAGGCGAACGAACCACAAATAGATATTGAAGAGACTTTTACGCCTGCAGAAGCTATCTGCGGTGCTTTTATGTTGACTCGAGTCTCTGCGCTAACTCAATGCGTTGATTCGAAGGGGTTGCCAGGTTTCGAACGTACTTATTATATGTACAAGGAAGACATTGAAATATCTCAGCGACTTGTCAAGGCAGGCTGGCGTTTAGGTATCTACAATGAATGTACCGCATTCCATTGTCGTGGGTGGAATGCCTCGAGAAAAGCTGTTCCATATTGGGCAAAATGGCATTCTGCGATAAATGATGTCGATGTGGCAAAGAAATATAAATGGCGTGCATTACCCTTGGCGTTGAGCAAGCTTGCTTGGGTTAAGTTTGTTGAAAAAAAATAGGTCGTGGAGTGTTTATGAAAGTCATTACTGTACTAAATTCTGATTTTGATAATTTGTGTTTTCAGCTTGCTGATAAGATCAATGCAGGTTACTCACCGGACCTAATCGTTGGTATCGCCACTGGAGGCGAGTTTGTTGCAAAAAAGATTGCAGAGAGGTTGAATTTACCCACTGTAATTATCAAGCGGCAGAGAGCCTCAACTAAACATAAGAAAAAATTCAAGATAGCGAAAGTGCTACCTTTATTGCCAGTGTTTATAAATAACTCCCTTAGGATTGCTGAAATTAAGTATAATGAATGGCGGTTTAATCGTAATGGACGAGCGGTAAGTTCTGGTGAGGTCATTTTCAAAGAGGGCGATTTGAGACTGCTTAAAGAATGCCAGAATATTGTCTTGGTTGATGATTCCGTAGATAGCGGTGGAACATTTGTTGATTGTATTAAATATATCAAAAATCAAGTAGGCGAGGGTGCAGCAGTCAGAACTGCTGCACTTAATGTGACCTTTTCCAATCCTGTTGTAAAACCGGACTTCTGCATGTATGAAGACATTCTGCTGCGTTGTCCTTGGGCTAACGATGTGGCTCCGGCGAAATGAAATATATTGCATACGATCTAGATGGAACCTTGGTTAAATTCAATACTTTTAAAGTATGGATTATTTTGTCATTCTTATTATCGTTTGTTTTTTTTCGATTCTCTTTTTTGAAGAGATTTATAGGATTCGTCCGTCTTCGAAAACAACGAAAGCTGGATCGCGTAGGTTTTAAGGCGGCGGTCTTGGCTATTCAGGTTGGTTCACCTTTCTGGAAAAAGGTGGGGAAATTATATGGTAACTATTTGGCAATCTTTTCTCTGCGGCAAGATCTATTAGCATTGCATAAAGATGCAATCCGTTGTCTTGCTACGGCTGCTCCGGATATCTATGTCATTCCGTTTTCACAGAAAGCAGGTGTTTTTGATACGGTGATTTACTCTCATTTTGTATCTGATAATACATTCATAGAAACTCTCAATGAAGAGAAAAAGAAAGCCGTATTGAAAGTTTTCTCTTCAAATCCAGATTTTTTGTTTACCGATCATTATGATGATTTTCCATTAATCAACGCTTGCAAGTTCACCTATTTGGTTTCACCTGACCCCGCTTCTAAAAAGAAGCTTGTTGAGAGATTATCCCAGGAAAATTATCAAATAATTGATTGATATGAATGAAGCTAACCCGCCGTATCTTGGCTAACTGGTCATCATACTATTATCTGATATTGGGAATTTCTTGGGTTACATACACCCTCTCTCAGCCCTTTCTGATTGCAATTATTTAATTGATGAAGGAAAGTGGGCAATTTTTATAGGTCATTAAATAATTATGAGTCTACGAGAAAAAACGGTGCGGGGAGCTAAATGGTCTGCAATTTCCACCGTGATCATTATAGGCCTCAGTTTTTTACAATTGACATTGCTTTCACGTATGATTGAGCGAAGTGAGTTTGGCCTTCTGACCATAGCCATGGTCGTGATCGCACTTGCTGACACTATTTCAGACTTCGGTATATCAAATTCAATTGTTCAGAAAAAAGACATTACAGAGTCTCAATTAACCACGCTATATTGGTTAAACGTCGGGATTGGATTTACGGTTAGCGTTGTCACGTTTTTAACCAGCGGCTTGATTGCTGATGCCTTAAATGCACCAGGGTTAGAGCCATTGGTTAAAATAATCTCCATTGCCTTTTTGCTTATCCCGCATGGGCAACAGTTCCGCGCTTTGATGCAAAAGGAGCTTGATTTTGCTACTATCGGTAAAATCGAGTCATTTTCCTATTTCTTGGGCTTCGCGTTTTCTCTCGGCTTTGCCACTATCTACCCTTTCGCCATTGTTGCGATCTACGGGTATTTAATTAACGCTTTGGTAAGAACGTTATTGTTCGCTTATTTCGGCCGCAGTATTTATCGCCCCAGCATGAAGTTTTCATTTTTCGAGGTGAAATCTAACATCAAGTTTGGCGCTTATCTGACCGCTGACAGTCTTGTCAATTTCCTCAATACCAACGTTTCAACAGCTATTTTGGCACGGACATTAGGTACAGTTGTCACCGGGGGCTATAACCTGGCTTATAATGTCGCGGTTATGCCGCCGACCAAGTTAAACCCCATTATCACGCGTGTCTTATTCCCTGCGTTTGCAAAAATTCAGGATGACAGTGCCAAGTTGAAAGACTCTTTCTACAAACTGATTTCTCTGGTTGGTATCATCAACTTTCCGGCATTGCTTGGCTTGATGGTGGTTTCTCATAGTTTTGTGTTGTTTGTTTTTGGCGAGCGCTGGCTGTTCATTACTCCTATTTTGCAAATTCTTTGTGTCGTCGGTCTTCTTCGTTCTATTGGCAATCCTATAGGCTCTTTGCTGATGGCCAAGGCCAGGGTTGACATTAGTTTTAAGTTCAATGTGTTCAAAACATTGCTTTTTATCCCGAGCATGTTGCTTGGCGTTAAGTTAGGTGGCGCTATAGGGGTTGCACTGGCATTTTTAATCGTCCAGGTTATCAATACTTACCTTAGCTATTTCATATTGATTAAACCAGTGCTTGGCCCCAGTTATCGTCAGTACATTGATAGTCTATGGTTGCCATTTAAATTAACGGTGCCGACCATAGTTGTCAGTTGGTGTGTTGGGTATTTTATGCCTCCTCAGGTATCGAATGCCGTTAGTTTATTTATGCAAATATTTCTTGGTCTTTTTGCTTTTGCTATAACCATTTACTTCACTAAGGCGCCGTTGATTAATGAAGTGAAGTTGCAGCTAATTAAAAGTGAAAAATTACGTAAAATTTTCAGGGTGGAATGTTAAAGATGGAAAGAATGCAAACTTTAAAAGATAACTTGTCCGTTATTGAAAAGGTTATACCTAAAGGTAGCGAAATAATTTATCTTGATTATCCCTTGCATTTGAATGTTGGTGATTTATTGATTCTCAAAGGGGCAGAGCAATTCTTTAAAGAGAATAATTATAAGGTCATTTCTCGTCACTCTGACCATACCAGCATGCATTTTGTCGAGCAGACTGATTCTATTCCGGAAAATGTTATTATCGTCCTTCACGGCGGTGGGAACTTTGGCGATCTTTATCCAGCGCATCAGAGGCTTCGCGAAGCCGTTGTTAAAAAATACAAGAAAAATAAAGTGGTTATCTTACCGCAAACTGTCCATTTCAAAGAGAGCAGCAACCTGATAAAGTCGGGTGAGATATTTAAACAGCACCCTAATCTGACGATTTTTTGTCGAGACACCAATAGCCAGGAGATCCTTAAAAAACACTTCTGCGATAATGTGTTCCTCTGCCCTGACATGGCGCAATCACTGTGGAACATTTTCCCTCAACAAAAAGAGGGTGATGTAAAAAAGAAAACCATGTGGATGATCAGACGAGACATCGAAAAAACCGATCTCTCTGTTCTGGGTGAAAATGCCGATCCCAATGAGTTCGTAGACTGGTACGATATTTGTTCAGACGGCGACCGTCGTTTTATGAAGACTATGCACCTGTTCGAAAAATTGAACAAACGAATTCCAGGAAATCTCTTCCCAGCTAATACCCTTTGGTATTGGTATACGGATAAATTAGTTGCTCGTGTTAACTCTCTTTTCATGTCTCATGAGTCAGTCGTCACTTCACGTATGCATGGTCACATCCTGTGCTGTTTATTGAAAATGCATACCCAGCTTATCGATAACTCTTATGGCAAGAACTCTGGTTACTATGAGTCCTGGACGAAGGGTGTTCCTGGTTGTGAGCTGATTAAAATATGATGATATCCAACGATTCCGTAAAAATCTCGGTAGTTATACCTGTTTATAATGTCAAGAAATATGTAAAACAGGCGGTAGACTCTATTCTTGCCCAGTCTGTGGCCCCCTATGAGGTCATCATTGTAGATGATGGTTCTACCGATGGTTCCGGCGACTTGCTTGAAGAACTCTATGGTCATCTTGAGGTTGTCAAGATCGTTCATACGACAAACCATGGTTTAGGTGAGGCGCGTAATGAGGGCAGCCGTCATGTGACCGGTGAGTTTACCTATTACTTCGACTCGGACGATATCGCGGTTCCGACATTGTTGGAAGAATTTATGCTGGCATATCAGCGTAATTCTGACCTGGATATCTTCTGTTTCTCGGCAGACTCCTTTTTTGACACGCCGAACAACTCCAATCAGCCATTGCCGTTCTATACGAGAAAGATGGATAAAGATTTTCCTGATGGTGTTGCCGCGTTCAACACCTTGTCGGCGTATGGCACATTCTATCCTAATGCCTGGATGTATGTTTTTCGTTCTAATTTACTTTCTAAGCATGATCTAAGATTTAAGCCTATAATCCATGAAGATGAAGAGTTCACGCCTCGGTTGTTCTTCAAGGCTGGGAAGGTCACAGCATCAAATAAAATCCTGTTTAAGCGCAGAGTGCGAGCTGGTTCTATTATGCAAAGCAATCGCAATGAGAAAAATGTGATTGGTTATATTGAGAGTATTAATGCATTAGAGTTGCTACGAAGCGCAAGTGAAAGCAAAAAGACAAAAAAACATCTTAGCGATAGAATTTATACTAACATTATCACCATCTCAAATATTATTGAATGTGGTCACATATCTCTTACTGATGATCTTAATGTTAAACTTGTCGGAATTAAAGAAAGAAACAAGAGTGTGTTGATTTATCTGGCTAAACTAAACCCTCGTGTTTATAGATTGTTTTATTTAATCAAACGTAGGTTAACCAGGCCAATCTACGCCTAAGCCTAAGAAGTACCATTTCAGGTTTAGCCCTTATTAATAATGTAAGGGCTTTTAAATTCACAAAAAAGGATTTAATCTCTTTTGTCATTGACCTCAGGATGCTCAGCTTTTTATATTTATTTTGGAGGTAACATGAAATTATATCCTACTGCAAATGTTGGCGCTTATAGTCTTTCCTGCTTGTTTTTTATCGTGAGTTCACTGCCAATGTGTGCAAAAGCGGCTGCGACTCAAGCTCAATATTATGCAGAGATGAAGAAAACCCGTGAAGACCTAAGTGATGACACTTCAACATATGTCTATAATAAGCTTATGAAACGTGAGCTTTCACGCAGTTCGGACAATGATGGTGTAGATTTTGGTGTACACGGGATGGAAATACCCGCGGTTAAATCGACGGGTGATTTGAAAGCGATCGATAAGGCATTTGAACTTCTATCTCGTACCGGGGTAAATAGTTTACGCAGTGCAGAAACCGCGTGGCACCGAGTCGCTGATGCTAATGGGGACCCTACTAATTTTAAAGAGGTCGATTTCCAACTGAAGGAAGCTAAAAAGTATGGCATGAGTCATAATTTCCTTTTCGGTTACCCACCAGCAAAATACACAGTTTCTCATAATAAACTTTCTGCTGTTGATCCCAAGTATTATGACAAATATAAGAATTACCTCAATGTCACCTTAAAACATCTTGAAGGTTATGATGTCAAATATGCTGAGTTAGGCAATGAGGTGGATGCGCCGAGCGTTTGGTGGATTAAATCGACCCCGGCGATGTATGTCAATGAGATGAAAATGCTCAAAGAAGCCATTCAGGCCTCAGGGCAAAATATTAAAACGGTGGCTTTTGCAGCGACATACTCACGTTCAGAGTTTAAAGGTGGGTTAGACGGCGGCCGGAGATTTGTCGATAAAAGCTTTAAGCTCGGTATAGATAAGTATGCGGATGCTTACTCTATTCACCACTATGTTTTCGGCGCGGATAATTTGCCTGGCTATATGCGGGATATGGCGAACAAATACGGGGGCGGCAACAAACCTATCCTGGATACGGAACAGCTCGATACGGCCTCGACGGGTCGATATCAGTCAAATCCGTATGACCTGGTGAAGCTATTTGCACGCGGTTTCTATTTCTATGATATGAAAAGAGTCGATTATTATTTGGCTCAGGATCGATTCTTGAACGGCAAGCTGTACTACTTCGGTTTGTTTGACGAGAACTGGAAGCCTAAATTACGCTTACTGGCTTATGCCATGGCAGTCGACGCAATGAAAGGGAAGCACTTGCTCTATATGGCTAGCCCGCAGAAAGACGTTGAGGCCTATGTTTTACAAGCCAACCCTAACACCAAGGGTAAAAAATACACGATTCTCATGTGGAAAAACCCGCCCAAAAATGCGCGCGTAACGCCGGCTACGGTTACCGGGATTAGAGGCAATGTCTCTATCGAACAGTGGAACCTGGATGTTGAGAATAAGGCGGATATTTCGCAGGGAATTAAAGTAGACGATAAACCCATTGCCATCTATACCGACGAAAAACCGGATTGGCAAACGGTCAATAAGTCATCATTTGCCGCCAAGTTGCCGGCCATGGCCGTCAGTCGCTCCCCGATGCCAAATGACAAATAAATTACGTGACCGAGAATTTTTGATGTAAAACGCAAGTGAAAAATTTTTAGCTGTTGACCTAACGAGGGCAGAGTAAAACTCTGCCCTTTTTTTATTTTTTAAGCGTTGCCCCGCAGTCAAGCCCTTTCTTATTTTCCGACGGTATCCCGGGTTAATCATTAACCATGTAACGTTATAATTTTTTTGTCTTTCTTCCCTCCCGACCTTGCCTAATCTCAAACCCTCTACCATAGTTAATTCCAGTTCTAGCACTCCGTTTCAGCAGATTGTTTTATAACCTGTTGAGAGGGATTTTGCCGGGTTAAGCCATTAACTGTAAACAGTAAACCATAGGTTTAAGAGGGATTAGTGTGACCCCAACGTTACCCTATAATGAAATTGCAGCCGTCGTGCGCGCTCGCAGCAAGGTGTTCTGGACCTTGGGTATTTTTACTGCGTTAATCAACCTGCTTATGTTGGTCCCGTCGATTTATATGCTGCAGGTCTATGATCGCGCGCTCCCCTCGCGGAATGAAATTACCCTGTTGATGTTGACGCTTATTATGCTGTCCATGTTTGGCGTAATGGCATTGCTGGAGTATGTGCGCAGCATGGTGGTCATTCGCATTGGCAGCCAATTGGATATGCAGCTCAACACGCGAATTTATACCGCAGCCTTTGAGGCTAATCTGAAAAACGGTTCTTCAGATGCCGGGCAAATGCTGAACGACCTCACCAACGTACGGCAGTTTTTGACCGGCAGCGCGTTGTTCGCCTTCTTTGACGCCCCGTGGTTCCCGATCTATTTGCTGGTTATCTTCCTGTTTAACCCGTGGCTGGGCCTTTTCGCGTTGGTCGGCTCGCTGTTGCTGGTCGGGTTGGCGGTGTTGAACGAATGGCTGTCGCGCAAGCCGCTAGGCGAAGCGAGTAAGCTGTCAATTATGTCCAGCAGCCTGGCGAGCACCAACTTGCGTAATGCGGAAGTGATCGAAGCGTTGGGGATGTTGCCGAATTTAAAGCGGCGTTGGTTCAACCTGCATAAAAGATTCCTCAATAACCAGCGAATCGCCAGCGAGCGCTCGGCGCGCGTGACCTCCATAACCAAGTTTGTGCGGCTTTCTTTACAGTCCCTGGTGCTGGGGCTGGGCGGCTGGTTAGCGATTGATGGGCTGATCACGCCCGGCATGATGATCGCCGGCTCTATTCTGATGGGGCGCACGCTGGCGCCTATCGAACAAGTCATTAACGTTTGGAAAAGCTACAGCTCTTCCAAACTCTCATATAACCGCCTGGTTCAATTATTAAATGCGTATCCGCAGCGCGGGGAGGGGATGTCATTGCCGCGTCCTCAGGGCGCGTTGTCCGTTGAGAACGTGACGGCAACGCCGCCGGGCTCGCAAGCGAATGCCGTGCTGCACAACGTCAGTTTTGCGCTGCAGGCGGGGGACGTGTTGGGCATTATCGGCCCGAGCGCTTCGGGAAAGTCAACGCTTGCTCGGCTGTTGGTAGGGATCTGGCCCGTCTCTGCAGGCATAGTCCGGCTCGATGGCGCCGACATTTATCAGTGGAATAAGGATGAACTGGGTCCTTATATCGGCTACCTGCCGCAAGACATCGAGTTATTTGCCGGCACAATCGCCGAGAATATCGCCCGCTTTAATGACATCGACTCGGAGAAAGTCATCGAGGCCGCCCAGCTGGCGGGCGTGCATGAAATGATCCTGCGCTTTCCCAACGGCTACGACTCGGTCATTGGCAATGGCGGCGCCGGGCTTTCCGGCGGGCAAAAGCAAAGGATCGGTTTGGCGCGCGCCCTTTATGGTTCCCCGTCTCTGGTGGTGTTGGATGAACCCAACTCCAACCTTGATGACATTGGGGAACGCGCGCTCAATATCGCCATACAGACGCTGCACCAACGTAAAACGACGGTGGTGTTGATCACGCATCGCACCAATTTGCTCTCGATGACCAACAAGCTGCTGGTGCTGACTAACGGTCAGGTAAATGCATTTGGCACTACGCAGCAGGTTATACAGGCGCTGTCACAGGCACAAAAAGCGCCGGCGCAGCAGCCGGTGGCCCAAGCGGTGAACAGTGAGCTTGAGCAGGAAAATTTGCCAAAAACACAAACCCATTAACATGAGTTTTATTTCGACGTTTTGTCGGCAGCGGTCAAAGGAGCAGTAATGTCTACGCAGATTAATGAGGCAAAGGGCTCATATATTAGCGAAATGCCTCTGGATGAAAGGCGCTATACCCGTATGGGATGGCTGGTCATCCTGATTGGGTTTATTGGTTTTCTGGCATGGGCTGCATTCGCACCACTGGATAAAGGGGTTGCATCATCCGGCTCGGTGATTGTATCCGGCAATCGTAAAACGGTGCAGGCGCCGGCGAGCGGCATCATTAACAATATTCTTGTGAAAGAGGGCGAAAAGGTTAAAGCCGGCCAGATATTGGTGCAGCTAAGCCAGACGCAGGTTCAGGCGCAGGTCGATTCATTGCGCGACCAATATTTCACCACCTTGGCGTCGAGCGGACGGCTGTTGGCGGAGCGCGACGGTCTGAAAAGCGTTACTTTTTCCCCGGTGCTCCAGGCAATCCAGACGCAGCCGCGTGTCGCTGAAATACTGGCCCTGCAAAATCAGCTGTTTGTTTCCCGGCGCCAGGGGCTGCAAAGCGAGATCGATGGTTACAGGCAAGCCATGGATGGGATCCGTTTTCAACTGAAAGGTTCACAGGACTCGCTGGTCAATAAGAAGATCCAGCTATCAACCTTGCGTGAGCAAATGAACAGCATGAAGTCGCTGGCTGCCGACGGGTATTTGCCGCGAAACCGCTATTTGGAAATTCAGCGCCAATTTGCCGAAGTTAACGGCAGCATGGATGAAAGCCAGGGGCGTATCGGCCAATTGCAAAAACAGCTGCTGGAAACTCAACAAAAAATCGAACAGCGTATGGCGGACTATCAGCGCGAGGTCAGAACGCAACTGGCGCAGACGCAGATGGAATCCAGTGAATACCGCAACAAACTCGAAATGGCGAACTTTGACCTGGGCAATACCGCCATTACGGCGCCGGTCACCGGTACGGTGGTTGGGTTGAGCATCTTTACCCAAGGGGGCGTCGTCGCGGCGGGGGATCACCTGCTGGATGTTGTTCCAAGCCAGGCGAACCTGGTTGTCGATGCTCGCTTGAAAGTTGAACTGATCGACAAGGTTTATAACGGGTTACCGGTCGACCTGATGTTTACCGCTTTCAATCAAAATAAAACCCCGAAGATCCCGGGTACGGTGACGTTGATTTCCGCTGACCGCCTGGTGGATAAGGCCAATGGCGAGCCGTATTACCAAATGCAGGCTACCGTTACGCCGGAAGGCATGAAGATGCTGAATGCGGAAGAGATCAAGCCAGGCATGCCGGTCGAGGTGTTTGTTAAAACGGGGTCGCGCTCGCTGCTGAGTTATTTGTTCAAACCTATTTTGGATCGCGCTCATACTTCATTGACTGAGGAATAATTTTGATTCGATTAAAACGACAGGCTGCTGGTCTTGCCATTAGCACCCTATTGTTTGCGATTTCTGCGCCGGTATATTCAATAGGGATTTTAGACGCATATTCGCTGGCACTTGAGAAAGATCCGACCTTCAGGGCGGCGATAAAAGAGAAAGAGGCGGGGGACGAAAACGAAAATATCGGCAGGGCGGGGCTGCTGCCGAAGGTGTCGCTCAATTACCAGAATTCGCCGCGTAACTGGCAGACGCAAAAGTATCCGCAAAGCGATTTTTTTGGCAACGTCTCAGAGACGACCAAGCGCCAGCAATACCGCAGTTACTCCAGCTCGGTAACGTTGACGCAGCCGCTGTTCGATTATGAAGCCTACGCGCGCTATAAGGCCGGCGTCGCCCAAACCTTGATGTCGGATGAGCGTTACCGCGGGAAATTGCTGGATCTTGCGGTGAGAGTGATCAGCGCCTATGTCGAAGTGGCCTATTCCAAGGATCAAATCGCCTTGGCCGAAGCGCAAAAGGCGGCTTACAAAGAGCAGCTGACGTTGAACGATCGCTTGATGAGTGCGGGCGAAGGCACCATTACCGACGTTTCGGAAACCCAGGCGCGCTATAGCCTGGCGGAAGCCCAGGTGATCGAAGCGCGTGATGCGTTGGATTCGGCCCAGCGTGAGCTGGAAGTGATTATCGGCATGCCGTTGGATCAGGTCGATGAGCTGCAGGTATTGCGCCCGGGGAAATTCCAGGTAGCGCCGCTTATCCCGTCAAAATTTGACGAATGGCAAAAGATTGCTTTGGAGAATAACCCCGCGCTGGCGGCGTCCCGTCACGGCGTTGATGCGGCGAAATATGACGTGGAGAGAAACCGGGCCGGCTTTATGCCGCAGGTGCAGCTCTACGCTTCGCACTCGGAGAACGATTCCAGCAGCGATAACACGGTAAACCAGAAATACCGTACCGACAGCATCGGCGTGCAGGTCAGCATGCCTATCTATTCCGGCGGTGGGGTTTCGGCGTCGACCCGCCAGGCTGCGGCGCGATACGGCCAGGCGATGTATGAGATGGATGCGCAGACCGGCACTACGCTGAACGATTTACGCAAGCAGTTCAATCTGTGCATCAGCAGCCGCGCCAAGCTGGCGGCTTATGAACTGGCGGTGAAATCTGCGACCACGCAGGTGACGGCAACGCGGCAAAGCGTGCTGGCTGGGCAGCGCGTTAACGTTGACGTGCTCAATGCCGAACAGCAGCTGTACAGCGCGCAAAAGGATCTGGCCTCGGCGAAATACACTTACATCAAATCGTGGATCACTCTGCTGAGCGACTCGGGAACGCTGGATGAAAACGACGTGAAACGCGTAGCGCAATATTTCGCGCGTTCGCGCTAGCCCGCGCCATGCGCGACAGAAAGAGCAGCGTTGCGCTGCTCTTTTTTATTGCGGCTGAGCGGAGGAGTGAAGGCGAATTTCCCCGATAACCATTTGACTTGAAACGGGTTGTCAGCCTCGGTTGGCGCAGCGCCTTCGATCCGGAAGCTTCTGACTGACTTGCTGGTCAGAATGGAGTATAAATCATAATTTCAGCGCTATGGGAGCGCGTAGGGAGTTGTTATGGCGATTTTAGTCACTGGCGGTGCCGGTTATATTGGTTCTCACACGGTACTGGCCTTGCTGGCGCGTGGTGAAGAGGTGGTGGTGTTGGATAATCTGTCGAATTCGTCAGAGGAATCCTTGTCTCGCGTGGCAAAATTGACGGGCAAATCCGCTGCGTTCTATCAGGGGGATATTCAGGATGCCGCATGTCTGAATGGCATCTTCAGCGATCATGACATCACCGCAGTGATCCACTTCGCGGGATTGAAGGCGGTCGGCGAATCGACGCGTAAGCCGCTCGAGTATTATCAAAACAACGTAGCCGGCACTTTGGTGTTGCTGGATGCGATGCGCCGGGCCGGAGTACACCGCTTTATCTTCAGCTCTTCAGCCACCGTGTATGGTGCCAACTCTCCGGTGCCTTATGTGGAAACCACGCCAATCGGCGGCACCACCAGTCCTTATGGCACCTCCAAGCTGATGGTGGAACAGGTCCTGCAGGATTTTGCTAAAGCCGAGCCGCAGTTCTCCATCATCGCCTTGCGTTATTTCAACCCGGTGGGCGCCCATGAGTCGGGCATGATTGGCGAAGATCCTAACGGCATTCCCAACAATCTTTTGCCGTATATCTCTCAGGTGGCGATTGGCAAGCTGGAAAAACTGGGCATCTTTGGCGGCGATTACCCCACCAAGGACGGCACCGGCGTTCGCGATTACATCCATGTGATGGATCTGGCGGAAGGCCACCTGATGGCGATGGATCACTTAAATAAGATTGAAGGGATCAAGGCGTACAACCTGGGCGCCGGGGTAGGGTATTCCGTGCTGGAGATGGTGCAGGCGTTTGAAAAAGCGTCAGGCGTCGCTATCCCCTATCAGATATTGCCGCGCCGCGACGGCGATCTGCCGGCATTCTGGGCCGATGCCAACCTGGCGAAAAACGAGCTGGGCTGGGAAGTTAGACGCGGCGTTGATGAAATGATGCGCGATACCTGGAATTGGCAAAGCAAAAACCCGCAAGGCTACCGCAAGTAACGTTTCCCGATCCCTCAAATGCATGATTGCGGTCAGAAGACTGCAGTCATGTATCCTATAAGATATATCCTCATTTGCTATCATCGATAAAATGACAATTATAATAACTATTTGATTGATAATGATTTTGTATGTAATGAATTTTTTTCTGCATGTTTAATGAACGTTCATTTTCAGATAAGCCTGAAAGAACAGATAATGTACAGGTGTTTTGATAGGTAAGGTGATAGCATACGCAGCAAAAATATTTATGCTGTTAGCCTATATACCCCGTCAGGATGACAAATGTGTGACACCGCGTGCCATACAGGGGGCCATCGCAACGGGCTTGTATAGAAAATTTTATTTAATATCAGTCAGTTGGTAGCTGTTGAGCCAAGGGCGGTAGCGTGCTTTTCGCTGGCGCCGATGACAGCTGGGTTTATCACCTGTGCAGGTGTTGAAACTGTAACGATAGTGATGAGTCGTTCTGCTGGCTTTTAGCCGGTGAATTGAAAAGACAATAGTAAGCGCAGCAATTGAACGTGATGTATTGGCTTAAGTGGTTGTATTGCTGGAGCTATCTAGCTGAGCGTTATAAAGGATAAAAAATGTTACTACCCGTAATTATGGCAGGCGGCACTGGTAGCCGCTTATGGCCGATGTCCCGTGAACTTCACCCTAAACAGTTTTTGCGTTTGCACAGCTTGCACTCGATGTTGCAGGAAACGTTAAAACGACTTGATGGGGTGGAAATCGGTGAGCCTGTCGTAATCTGTAACGAAGACCACCGTTTTATGGTGGCTGAGCAACTGCGTCAAATCGACATGTTGTCCCATAATATCATTTTGGAGCCTATTGGCCGCAATACGGCGCCGGCTATCGCCTTGGCGGCCCTGAATGCCGTTGCTCAGGGGCAAGATCCCATCATGTTGGTGTTGGCTGCAGACCACATCATCAAAGACAACAAGACATTCCATCGCGCCATCGAGGCGGCGATGCCTTTCGCGGCGAAGCAAAGCCTCGTCACCTTCGGCATTGTGCCGACCGGCCCGGAAACGGGTTATGGCTATATTCAGCGCGGCGAACCCTGCGGTGAAGACTCGGTGGCGGCGGGCGTAAAACGCTTTGTTGAAAAACCCAATCTTGCCACTGCCCAAAGCTATGTGGATTCCGGTGAATATTTATGGAACAGCGGCATGTTCATGTTCCGCGCCAAACGCTATCTGGAAGAGCTGGAGAAGTTCCGTCCGGACATTCTCGAAGCCTGCCGTCATTCTCTGAATGAGACCGAATGCGATAAAAACTTCATCAACGTCAATCGAGACGCTTTTGCCGCTTGCCCGGAGGAGTCGGTTGACTATGCGGTGATGGAGAAAACCCATGATGCCGTAGTGATCCCGCTTGATGCCGGCTGGAGCGATGTCGGCTCATGGTCTGCATTATGGGAGGTGAGCCAAAAAGACGATGCGGGTAACGCATTGACCGGTGATACCTTCCTGCACAACACCCACGATTGCTATATCAACACCGACGAAAAGCTGGTGGCTGCCGTGGGGGTGGACAACCTGGTGATCGTTAACACTAAAGATGCGGTGTTGGTTGTTGATAAATCGAAAGTTCAGGATGTTAAGAAAGTTGTAGAACATCTGAAGAAACAAAAAAGAAGCGAATACAGAAGACACCGCGAAGTTTATCGCCCATGGGGCATTTGCGACATTTTGGTGGCGGAAAAACGCTTTAATGTGAATCGCATTACCGTGAATCCGGGAGAGGCGTTCTCTCTGCAAATGCATCATCACCGTACAGAGCACTGGGTCGTACTTTCTGGTACGGCAAAGGTAACAACCGGGGATAAAACGTTCTTGCTTACTGAAAATCAGTCAACATTCATTCCTATCGGGGTCATTCACCGTTTAGAAAACCCAGGGAATATTCCCTTGGAGCTGATCGAAATCCAATCGGGCTCTTATTTAGGGGATGATGACATTATCCGTATTAAAGATCATTACGGTCGTTGCTAATTTTTGAGGTTTTAATGAGTACCTTAACTTGTTTTAAAGCATATGATATTCGTGGGCAGCTTGGCGAAGAGCTGAATGAAGACATTGCCTACCGTATCGGCCGCGCCTATGGCGAATACCTGAAACCCCAGCGCGTGATTGTGGGCGGGGATGTGCGCCTGACGAGCGAGGCGCTGAAGCTGGCTTTGGCTAACGGGCTGCGGGATGCCGGTGCCGATGTATACGATATCGGCATGAGTGGAACAGAAGAAGTGTATTTCGCCACTTTCCATCTGGGTATGGATGGTGGCATTGAGGTTACGGCTAGCCATAACCCAATGAATTACAACGGTATGAAGTTAGTTAAAGCCAATGCCCAGCCGATTAGCGGTGATACGGGCCTATTGAATATCAAGCAACTGGCGGAAGACAACAATTTCGCGCCGGTTGATGAAAGCCGGCGTGGCAGTTACCAGACTCTTTCTGTCCTGAACGAGTATGTGGATCATTTGCTGAGCTATATTGATGTGGCTGAGTTGAAACCGATGAAACTGGTCATCAACTCAGGTAATGGCGCGGCCGGCCACATTATCGATGAGATCGAGCGTCGGTTCAAACGTGATAATATCCCGGTCTCTTTCGTCAAGGTTCACCACCAGCCTGATGGCCATTTCCCTAATGGCATTCCCAACCCGCTGTTGCCAGAGTGCCGCGCCGACACCGCCAAAGCGGTAGTTGAGCATCGGGCGGATATGGGCATCGCCTTCGACGGCGATTTTGACCGTTGTTTCCTGTTTGATGAAAAAGCCACCTTCATTGAAGGCTACTACATCGTTGGCCTGCTGGCCGAGGCTTTCCTTCAGACTCACCCCGGTGCCAAGATCATTCACGACCCTCGCCTTTCCTGGAACACGATTGACATTGTCAATCAGGCCGGCGGCGTACCGGTTATGTCGAAAACCGGGCATGCCTTTATCAAAGAACGCATGCGCAAAGAAGACGCTATCTACGGCGGCGAGATGAGCGCGCATCATTATTTCCGCGATTTCGCGTATTGCGACAGCGGGATGATCCCATGGCTGCTGGTCGCCAGCCTGCTTTCAGCCAAAGGCAAAGCGCTGAGTGCATTGGTGAAGGATCGCATGCGCGCCTATCCGGCATCCGGCGAGATTAACCGCAAGCTGCTTGATGCCAAGACTGCCATTGATCGCGTTTTGAACGTCTATAAAAATGATGCTCTGGTTTTTGATATGACTGACGGTATTAGTCTTGAGTTTGATGAATGGCGTTTTAATTTGCGCACCTCAAATACCGAGCCTGTCGTGCGTTTGAACGTTGAATCAAAGGGGAACGTTGAACTGATGCAGAAGAAAACTAAAGAGATTCTGGCACTCTTAGGCGGAGAATAACAATGAAAGAGATGTTATTAGCCATCTACGGTTATCGGGGGTTCATTTGGAGCAGTATTAAACGGGACTTTCAGTCCCGTTATCAGACCAGCATGTTGGGGGCGCTGTGGTTGGTATTGCAGCCGTTAGCCATGATTTTGGTTTATACGCTGGTATTTTCCGAGGTGATGAAGGCCAGGATGCCTGATAACTCTGGTCCTTTTGCTTACAGTATTTATCTGTGTTCCGGGGTGCTGACGTGGGGTCTATTTACCGAGATTCTTGATAAGGGTCAAAGTGTATTTATCACCAATGCCAACTTAATCAAAAAACTCAGCTTCCCGAAAATATGTTTGCCGGTCATCGTTACCGCATCGGCGGTTTTAAACTTTGCCATCATATTCAGTTTGTTTTTGGTCTTCCTTGTTTTTACCGGTAATTTCCCAGGGGTTTTATTCTTCTCCGTGCTGCCGGTTTTGGCACTGCAGGTCCTGTTCACCGTCGGGCTGGGAATGACATTGGGGGTGATGAACGTATTCTTCCGCGACGTCGGGCAGTTTGTAGGCGTATTGCTGCAGTTCTGGTTCTGGTTTACACCTATCGTCTACGTATTGAATTCGCTGCCGGAATGGGCAAGAAAATCACTGATGTATAACCCAATGGCTCGGGTAATGCAGTCATACCAGTCGATATTTGCCTATCATCAGCAACCTAACTGGTACTCATTATGGCCGGTATTGGTACTGGCAATAATATTCTGCGCGTTTGGGATGAGACTGTTCAGGAAGCATGCTGCAGATATGGTGGACGAGTTATAATGAGTTATATCAAAGTACATAATGTTGGCAAAGCATACAAACAGTACACCTCTAAAACCGGGCGCCTGGTTGAATGGATTTCGCCATTTAATACCGTCAAGCATAAGCTGAAGTGGATCCTGCAGGACATCAGTTTTAACGTTGAGCCTGGCGAAGCGCTGGGTATTATTGGGATCAACGGCGCAGGTAAAAGCACATTATTGAAGTTGATTACCGGCACTGCCAAACCCACCTGCGGCGGCATTGCTCTTTCTGGCCGTGTGGCCGCGCTGCTGGAGCTCGGGATGGGCTTCCATTCTGACTTTACTGGCCGCCAGAATGTTTATATGTCCGGGCAGTTGCTGGGTATTTCCGTCGAAAAAATTACGGAACTGATGCCGGAAATCGAAGAGTTCGCCGAAATCGGCGATTATATCGATCAGCCAGTCCGTGTTTATTCAAGCGGTATGCAGGTGCGACTGGCATTCAGCGTTGCAACGGCGATTCGGCCGGATATTCTGATTGTCGATGAGGCATTGTCCGTCGGCGACGCCTATTTCCAACACAAAAGTTTCGAGCGGATACGCGAGTTTCGCAAGCTAGGCACTACGCTTCTGCTGGTTTCACATGACAAGCAGGCGATCCAAAGCATATGCGACAGGGCTATTTTGCTGAATAAAGGCAGGATAGAGATGGAGGGCGAGCCGGAATCCGTAATGGATTATTATAATGCGTTGCTCGCCGACAAGCAGAACTTGTCTATTCGCCAGGTTGAAAATAACGGAAAGTTACAGACCCGTTCCGGCTCGGGTGAAGCGAGCATCACCGATATTCGTCTGTTGAACGATGAGGGTGAAAGCATCGAGGTGGCGACAGTGGGGCAGCCTGTTAATCTGCAGGTTAAAGTGCATATCAATGAGGCGCTTCCCGAACTGGTTGTGGGGTATATGATTAAAGACCGATTAGGACAGCCGGTTTTTGGCACCAATACCCATCACCTGGGGCAGCCGCTGTTTGAGCTGAAAGAGAATGATTCTAGAACCTTTTCATTTGCTTTTTCAGCCAACTTGGGCGTTGGATCCTACTCGGTTGCGGTCGCTTTACACACGTCTGGAACTCACGTTGGCAAAAATTACGAATGGCGCGATTTAGCGGTCGTTTTCAACGTGGTGAATTCAGACGAGAAAGAATTTATTGGAGTAGCCTGGTTGCCTCCTAAGTTGGAGATTTTTGAATGAGTGATGATTTCTATCGCGTTTTTGAGGAAAAGCATCGGGGTAGCGTACAGGACATCAAACAACGCTTATCCGTGTACCTTCCTTTCATCACGGCGTTGGCAAAAATTTACCCTTCAGCTGAAGTTGTCGATGTGGGCTGTGGGCGTGGAGAGTGGCTCGAAACCTTAAGGGACAATGCTATTCCGGCCATGGGGGTCGATCTGGATGATGGCATGCTCGAACGCGCCTTGCAGGTCGGCCTGAACGTGAAGAAGATGGATTGCCTGGACTTTCTCCAACAGCAGGCAGACGCCAGCCTGCTGGCCATTACCGGTTTTCATATTGCCGAACATCTGCCCTTTGAGGTTTTACAGTCATTGGTCAAAGAGGCTCTGCGAGTGTTAAAACCTGGCGGCCTGCTGATTCTGGAGACGCCGAATCCTGAAAACGTGAGCGTCGGAACCTGCTCTTTTTATATGGATCCCACCCACAACCATCCGCTGCCCCCCGCGCTGCTTGAGTTCATTCCAAACTATTACGGCTTTCTGAGAACCAAGATACTGCGCCTGCAGGAAAAATCCGCGTTGAGAGACTCGGACTCGTCGGTTTATTTGGTCGACGTGTTGAAAGGCGTCAGCCCCGATTATAGCCTGATTGCCCAGAAAGAGGCCGACGAGTCGATTGTCCGCGAGTTAGATTCTTATTTCGATAAAGAATATGGGATTACTCTCGATGGCCTGAGCGATCGCTATGACCAACGCTTGCAGAGTCAATTTAAGCGAGTGGATAAGGCGCAGCGTGCGCAGGCGGCGAAACTTCACGACATGGGCAATCAATTGGAGCGCGTCCGGCACCAATGGGATAAATCGCATCAGGAACTGATGGCGGTACATGTCCACAATCAAAGCTTGCAGCAACAACTCATTGATGTGCATGCCAGTAATTCTTGGCGTGTGACTTATCCATTACGGTGGGTTTCTTGTCAGCTGCAGGCTGTTCGGGATGAAGGCATCAAAGCCCGGGGCCGCAAGGCGGTCAAAAAGGTTTTGAGAAAAACGATCAATACGACTCTCGGCCTGTTCCATGAGCATCCAAAGTTCAAAGGCTTTGTGCTCTCCAGCGCTAGAAAGCTGGGCGTATACCGGTTGCTGCAATCTGTTTTCCGACGCGTTTTGAATTCCGCGCCTAACTATCACGCCGATCTTATGGCGAATGAACGTCATGTTGTTTATCAGGAGAATATGACGACCAGGGCCATTGATCTGTATGAACAGTTAAAGAACGCAAATAATAAGAAGCACGGAGAGTCATAATGCGCATTGTTATTGACCTGCAAGGGGCACAAACGGAAAGCCGCTTTCGTGGGATTGGTCGCTATACTATTTCGATCGCCAAGGCGATTATCCGCAACAACAGCCAACACGAAATCTTTATCGCTTTGTCCTCATTATTCCCGGAAACCATCGCCGACCTGAAGGCGCAGTTTAGTCGCCTGGTTCCGGCCGAAAATATCGTGGTTTGGTATGCGCCTGGCCCGGTGCGAGCGATGGAGAGGCACAATGCCTGGCGGGGCGAATGCGCGGAGTATGTTCGCGAGGCCTTTTTACACAATCTTGAACCTGATGTTGTGTTTATCACCAGCTTGTTTGAAGGGCATGTGGATAACGCGGTGACCTCGATCGCCAAATTCACGCCTAAAACAAAAGTGGCGGTGTTGCATCATGACCTGATCCCATTGGTGCAATCGGACGTATACCTTCAGGATGAAGTTTATAAAGAATACTACCTTAAGAAAGTCAATTGGCTGAAGAAAGCCGACCTGCTGCTCACCAACTCGGACTACACCTCTGCCGAGGTGATGGAATGGTTGGATGTCCCCGCAGACAAGGTGTGCACGATCTCTGCTGCGACAGAGGAGCATTTTGTTATCAGCGAGGCATCAGACGATGAATTTTCCGCTTTAAAACAGCGATACGGCATTACCCGCGATGTCGTGCTGTATGCTCCGGGCGGTTTCGATTCCCGTAAAAACTTCAAACGTTTGATTGAAGCCTATAGCAAATTGGCGCCGGCATTGCGTGAAAAAAACCAGTTGGTCATCGTCAGTAAGCTGTCGGACAGCGATCGCAGCTACCTGAGGTCTATTGCTCAAAACGTTCAGCTGCGTGAAGACGAGATGATCCTGACCGGGTATGTGTCGGAACAAGATTTGGTCGTTTTTTATCAGTTGGCCAAGCTGTTTGTTTTCGCTTCGCTGCATGAGGGGTTTGGTCTGCCGATTTTGGAGGCCATGACGTGCGGCGCGGCGACTATCGGCTCTAACGTAACCAGTATTCCGGAAGTGATAGGCTACGCCGACGCCTTGTTTGATCCTTATTCAGTGGAATCAATTAAAGAGAAGCTTCATCAGGCGTTGAGTGATGAGGTTTTCCTCGGCAAGCTTAAGCAGCACGCGATGGAGCAGGCCGGCAAGTTCTCGTGGGACAAGGCGGGAATTACCGCCTTGGCGCGCTTTGAACAATTGGTTTCCGATGGCGGAGAAGTGATGCCCGAGACGGTAACATCATCGCAATTGATTGCCGCCATCTCCGCGATCGCATGCCGCGAAGAACCTACAGATAACGATTTACGCTCCACCGCCGAAGCGATGGACCGCAATGCCAAACGGTTGGAACTGCAGGGGATTGATTTGGCTGCGTTGTCCTGGCGTGTCGAAGGGCCTTATGACAGCTCCTACAGCTTGGCTCTGGTGAATAGAGAATTCGCGCGGGCGCTCAGTCGGGATAATGTTGAGGTTTTATTGCACTCAACGGAAGGGCCGGGCGACTTTGCTCCGAGTGAAGCCTTCCTGAATGATGAGAACAACGCGGATCTGAAAGCATATCATCAACGGGTTCAGCAACGGAGCGATAGGCCGGTTAACGTATTGAGCCGCAACCTCTATCCGCCACGCGTCAGTAACATGAAGGCCGATGTGAAGCTCCTGCATTGCTATGCCTGGGAAGAAAGCGGTTTTCCGCAAGGTTGGATCAACAACTTCAACCGTGAGCTGGATGCGATCCTTTGCACCTCCGAACATGTACGTAAAGTATTGATCGATAATGGCACCAAGGTTCCCGTGTTTAACGTAGGGAACGGGTGCGAGCATTGGGAACGCATTCAGTCCGCGCAGCAACCGCAGCTGAACGCCAAGACATTCAGGTTCCTGCATGTTTCTTCGTGTTTCCCGCGCAAGGGCGTTCAGGCGATGCTGGCGGCTTATGGCGCCGCATTCACCGCCCAGGATGACGTTTCCCTGATCATTAAAACCTTCGCTAATCCGCACAATGAAGTGCAGGCTTGGCTGAAGCAGGCCCAGAAGCAGCATGCCAGCTATCCTGACGTCATTATCATCGAACAGGATATGCCGGAGCAGGAGCTGAAGGCGCTCTACGAGTATTGCGATGTGTTGGTGGCGCCAAGCTGCGCCGAAGGGTTCGGCTTGCCGATTGCGGAAGCTATGCTGAGCGGCTTGCCGGCGATCACCACCGATTGGAGCGGGCAGCTTGATTTTTGCACGCCAGAAAACTCGTGGCTGGTCGATTACCGTTTTGAGCGCGCGAACACACACTTTGGCCTGTTCTCTTCGTCATGGGTCGGCGCCGACGTCGAGAATCTGGCTGAGGCAATGAAACAGGCCGCCGCTACCGACAAGACGCAGCTATCCGCTATGGCGGCAAAAGGCCGCGAGCTTATTCTCCGTCAGTTTACCTGGGACGATGTCGCCCAGCGATCGGCCGCGGCGGTCGGCGCGTTGCGTAAGCATTTCGACGTCGCGCAAGAGGGCGCCCGCATTGGTTGGCTTTCGACCTGGAATACCAAATGCGGCATTGCCACCTACTCGCAACATCTGGTCGCTGACATGCCGAGCGATCAGATCGTGATTTTCGCACCGACAGCGAATGATCTGGTTCATGCGGATGAAAGCAACGTTCTGCGGAGCTGGGTGGTTGGCAAAGAAAACAACTATCTTGATGCCCTGGATGCGCAGATCGAAACGCTGCGTTTGAATACGCTCGTTATCCAGTTCAACTACGGGTTCTTTAACCACCGCGAGCTATCGGCCTTCATCGAAAGGCACCACCAGGCGGGCAGGGTTATCGTTATGGCCATGCATTCGACGGTCGATCCGCTGGAAAAAGAGCCGCACTGGAACTTCCGGTTGTCAGAAATGGTCGACGCGCTGAAAATGTGCGATCGTTTGCTGGTGCACTCTATTACCGACATCAACCGCCTGAAACAGCTGGGTCTGGTCAATAATGTGACCCTCTTCCCGCACGGGGTGATTAATTATCCCGCCAAGGCGCCGGTGGCCGCCAAACGCAATGCGCTGCCGCTGGTGGCGAGCTACGGTTTTTGCTTGCCTCACAAAGGGTTGAAAGAGCTCATCGAAGCGGTGGCCTACCTTAAAAAGGTGGGTAAACCTATCCGCTTAAGGTTGGTTAATGCGGAATATCCCGTCAGTGAATCCGCCGCCCTGGTGCGCGAGCTTAAAGCGACGGCGGCTAATCTGAAGGTTGAAGATCTGGTCGAGATGCATAACGATTTTCTGGATGACAAAGAAAGTCTGCGTTTGCTCTCTGATGCCGATCTGCTGGTCTTCGCTTATCAAAACACCGGCGAGTCAGCCAGTGGTGCGGTACGCTACGGCATGGCGACGCATAAGCCCGTGGCGGTGACGCCGTTAGCCATCTTTGACGATCTCGGCGATGCCGTCTTCAAATTCGAGGGCGCCTCGGCAACGGAGGTGGCCGAGGGCATTGCCGAAATTATCTCTGATATCGCTAAAAACTCGGCGAGTGCAGTTGAAACACAGCGCCGTGCGGATGCATGGTGCGAACAGCATGATTACCATGCCGTCGCCAGAAGGCTTGAAAATATGTGTACGGGTTTGTTAAGAGCCAAGCACTTCAAGTAGCCCCTGGGTTTTAGCCCTTTCAATGCAGCAGGCGCCGTTTTGCCCTGCTGCATTGTATCTATATGCTGAAAGCATAAATATTCCATGGAATATGACCCTAGATGAAAATAATTCTTTCTGTTGAGCCCATCAAGTTTCCGCTAACGGGCATAGGGCGTTATACCTATGAGTTGGCAAAGGGCTTGCAAAGCAGCAACGAAATTGAAGAGCTTCATTTTTTTTCCGGCACTCACTTTTTATCAGATATTCCCACAGCAAAAAATACATCTGATGGGAGTCACCGGTTAAAAAAAATTGTGCAGAGCAACTCTCTGGCGATTGAGGCCTATAGATTGCTGATGCCGCGCCTCAAAAAGAAGGCGCTGCGTGGCTATGAACGTTGCCTTTTCCATGGTCCTAACTTTTTTCTCCCTCCCTTTGATGGCCCCTCCGTCGCAACGTTTCATGATCTTTCTCCGTTTAAATGGGAACACTGCTTCGATCCCAAAAGGAACCGTTTTACCCAGAAAGAAATGTTAAGCGCATTGTCCCGGGCTAATGGTCTTATAACGGTATCGAACTATATCCGTAACGAGATTCATGAGTATTTTGACTACCCGCTTGAAAAGATTCACACGGTCCATTTGGCCAGCTCTCCCGATTTTTACCCGCGCAAGGCGGAGCAGGTATCCAGCATTTTAAAAAAATTTGGCTTAGCCTATAAAGGCTTCACCTTATTTGTTGGTACCATTGAACCGAGAAAGAACATCCTTTCTTTAATCCACGCCTATAGAAACCTTCCGGGTGAGCTACGCACTCGTTATCCGTTAGTTCTCTCTGGCTATAAGGGATGGCGCAATGATGACATCATGCAGGAAATCGAACGAGGGCAGCGTGAAGGCTGGCTCAAATACCTGGGATTTGCCGCCGCGGAGGAATTACCGCTGTTGTACTCTGCCGCCAGCCTGTTTGTTTTCCCTTCGCACTATGAAGGCTTCGGGCTGCCGGTGCTGGAAGCCATGAGCTCAGGAACCCCGGTAATCTGTTCTAACAGCTCCTCGTTGCCGGAGGTGGTGGGCGGCGCGGCGATGACCCATGCCCCGGAGGATGTCAGTTTATTAACGGAGCTCATCACCAGGGGCCTGACGGATGAACAGTGGCGCAAAGAGGCTGTCGAACTAGGGTTGTCAAATGCAGCAACGTTTTCCTGGCAAAGTTGCACTCGCCAAACTTTAGACGTTTATCAAAAACTGGCCAATAATGATTAAAGTACTCCATTTCTATAAAACTTATTATCCAGACTCTTTCGGCGGCATCGAGCAAGTGATATATCAGCTTGCTGAAGGCGGTGTCGAGAAAGGCGTCTCGACGGATGTCCTGTCCGTGACGCCTGCGGATAAGGATAGTTGCGAAGTTATTTCACAGCATACTGCCCATAAAGTCAGACAAGATTTTAGCATTGCGTCTAACCCTTTCTCGCTTCGCGTCATAAAGAAGTTTAAAGAGCTCAGCGAACAAGCGGATATCATTCACTACCATTTCCCATGGCCTTACATGGACCTCGTGCACTTCCTTTCGGGGGTCAAGAAGCCGACGGTGGTTAGTTATCACTCTGATATAATTAGACAAAAAAACCTGCTGCGGCTTTATAAACCGCTGATGCACCTGTTTTTGCGCAAGGTAGATTGCATTGTTGCGACATCGCCGAACTATGTGGCCACCAGTGACGTATTGGAGACCTTTAAAAACAAGGTCACCGTAATCCCGATAGGCCTGGACAAAGCGACGTATCCCGTACCGGAACAGAGCCGGCTAGATAAATGGCAACGGCAGATCGGTCAGCCGTTCTTCCTGTTTATCGGTACGCTGCGCTATTACAAAGGTTTGCATATCCTGCTTGAGGCTGCCATCGGTGCAGACTACCCGATCGTGATTGTCGGCGCCGGGCCGATAGAAAGTGAGTTGCGCGAGCAGGCCCAAAATTTGGGGCTGAAAAACGTTCATTTTCTTGGGGCGTTGCCGGATGAGGATAAAACGGCACTATTGATGCTGTGCTACGGCATTGTGTTTCCTTCACATTTGCGTTCCGAAGCGTTTGGCATATCGCTGCTGGAAGGCGCCATGTACCGAAAACCCATGATTTCCAGTGAAATCGGCACCGGTACCACCTTCATCAATATCGATAACCAGACCGGATTGGTGATCCCTCCGTCGGATCCCTCCGCCTTGCGAAAAGCCATGGATAAGCTGTGGGGCAACCCTCGGTTGGCAGAGCAGTTCGGCAATAAGGCGTATGAACGCTACGAGGAAATGTTTACTTCAAAGCAAATGGTTGAGGAGTATACGAAAATCTACAGGTCGCTGCTGGCACGCCAAAATGAGCCCGGCTGAAGCCGGCCGGCCGGTGCCCTGTCGGCTTGAAGCGGTTGCTTGTTTTGTGAGCTCCGTCAGCCAGTTACTGAAAATTTAAACGAGATATGTGACCTATCGCACCAATCACTACCCACACGTATCAATCCTGAGTTAACATGTTTGCCACATCAAAAACCTGTTGGCCGTAGGCCGTTAACAGGTGTCATCCTCAGACAGGAGTTCCTAATGTCCAAGCAACAAATCGGCGTTGTCGGCATGGCGGTAATGGGCCGCAATCTGGCACTGAACATCGAAAGCCGTGGTTATACCGTTTCCATCTTTAACCGTTCAGGCGACAAGACTGACGAAGTTATCGCTGAGAACCCAGGTAAAAACCTGGCGCCGTACTACAGCGTCGAAGAGTTTGTCGAATCGTTGGAAAAACCGCGCCGCATCCTGCTGATGGTGAAAGCGGGCGAAGCTACGGACAAAACCATTGCCTCTCTGACGCCGCACCTGGATAAAGGCGATATCCTGATCGACGGTGGCAACACCTACTATCAGGATACAATCCGCCGTAACCGCGAACTGTCTGACCAGGGCTTCAACTTCATCGGCACCGGCGTGTCCGGCGGTGAAGAGGGCGCGCTGAAAGGGCCTTCCATCATGCCTGGCGGCCAGAAAGAAGCTTACGAGCTGGTGGCGCCAATCCTGGAAAAAATCGCTGCGGTAGCGGAAGGCGAGCCTTGCGTGGCCTATATCGGCGCTGACGGCGCCGGCCACTATGTGAAAATGGTGCACAACGGCATCGAATACGGCGACATGCAGCTGATTGCAGAAGCTTACTCGCTGCTGAAACAGGCGCTGAACCTGAGCAACGAACAGCTGGCCGAAACCTTCGCCGAGTGGAACAAAGGCGAACTGAACAGCTACCTGATCGACATCACCAAAGACATCTTCACCAAGAAAGACGAAGAGGGTAAATACCTGGTTGATGTGATCCTGGACGAAGCCGCCAACAAAGGCACCGGCAAATGGACCAGCCAGAGCTCTCTGGATCTGGGCGAGCCGCTGTCGCTGATCACCGAATCGGTGTTCGCGCGCTACCTGTCCTCACTGAAAGAGCAGCGCGTTGCCGCCTCTACGGTGCTGACCGGTCCTAAAGCGACGCCGGTAAGCGGCGACCAGGCCGAATTCATCGAGAAAGTGCGCCGCGCGCTGTACCTGGGCAAAATCGTTTCTTATGCGCAGGGCTTCTCTCAGCTGAAAGCGGCTTCCAAAGAAAACAACTGGGATCTGCACTACGGTGAAATCGCCAAGATCTTCCGCGCCGGCTGCATCATCCGCGCCCAGTTCCTGCAGAAGATCACCGACGCTTACGCTGCAGACGCGGACATCGCCAACCTGCTGCTGGCGCCATACTTCAAGCAAATCGCCGACGAATACCAGCAGGCGCTGCGCGACGTGGTGTCCTATGCAGTACAGAACGGCATCCCGACGCCGACCTTCTCTGCGGCCATCGCTTACTACGACAGCTACCGTTCAGCGGTGCTGCCGGCCAACCTGATTCAGGCGCAGCGTGACTACTTCGGTGCTCACACCTACAAACGCATCGACAAAGAAGGCGTGTTCCATACCGAATGGATGGAATAATCCCGCCCGTTGAGCGATAAAAAAAGCCGCCGAGGTTAACGCCCGGCGGCTTAATGAGATGGTCACCCCCACCCTATGAGCGGTACGCTGGCAGGATGTTTTTCTTTCTGAAGGGGATCATCATGCAAAACGTTACGCTCATCGGTATCGACCTCGGCAAGCATGCGTTCCATGTCCATGTCCATGTCCATGTCCATGTCCATGTCCACGTTCAGGATAAATACGGCAATGCATTGCTACGTAAGAAGTTCCCTCGGACCCAGTTAACCGCCTTTCTCTCTACCTGTACCGCTTCTAGCGTTGTCATGGAGTCCTGTGCAGGCGCCCACTTTATGGCCCGCCATATTGATCCCTTCCCAATATCGGTGCCAGGATAAATCAGAGATCCGGGCCTGTTTGCAGGCTTCGGATAAATTCTGCCGGAGTCTGGTTAATTAACGAGGAATGTGGCCGGTATTGATTATATTCCTGCCGTCAGTGCTCGATCTTCTCCTGAGCATCTTCCAGTGACAGGAACCAGTGCACGTTCAGACATTCATCACACAGGCTGCCGTTAAATGACTCAACCAGGGCGTTATCTGTGGGCTTCCCGGGGCGTGAGAAGTCCATCGTTACCTTGTTTTCATACGCCCAGCGGGTCCAGCGTTTTCGAGATAAATTCGCTGCCGTTGTCCGTCTGTAGCCGCTGGGGTACACGCTGCTGTGTCTGCCTGATCCGTTCCATCACGGCGACCACATCGTCACCGCGAAGCCCCTGGCCTACCTCGATCGCCACGCATTCACGACTAAAATTTTCGACTACAGTCAGGGCACGGATCCGGCGTCCGTTGAACAGATTATCAGCAACGAAATTCATACTCCAGCACGGATCCACAGCGGTCACGGCCGGGCGGATACGCCTGTGCCTGGCCGTCACGTGCCGCCGCGGGCGTTTTGACCGCAGGTTCAGCCCTTCCAGACAGTAAATCCGATGTGTTTTCTTGTGGTTAACCAGCCAGACCTCGCGCCGCAGCAGGATATGGATCCGCTGCACACCATAACGAATGCGGGTTTCTGCAATCACCCGTATCCGCTGCGTGAGGGCCCGGTCATCGCGGCAGCTGCGGTAGTTGTAAACCGTTCGGCTCTGCATCATCAGCCGGCATCCCCTGCGAACCCCGATACGGTACGCCGCCAGCAGGTATTCGACCGCCTCGCGTTTCTGCATCGGCCTCAGAACTTTTTTCGGATGACGTTCTGCAGCATTTCCTTGTCCAGACTGAGATCGGCGACCAGCCGTTTCAGGCGGTGATTCTCTTCCTCCAGCTGGCGCAGCCGACGCAGTTCCGTTACGCCCATGCCGCCAAACTTCTTCTTCCAGTGGTAAAAAGTAGCCTCAGAAATCCCCATCTTTCTGCACACTTCTTCCACGCGAGTGCCGGTTTCAGCCTGTTTCAGGGCAAACGCGATCTGTTCTTCGGTATAACGTGTCTTTTTCATGTCAGATGACCTCTTTTTTCAGGAGAAGAAAGGCCGAAAACTCTACTTTACGCCGGTACTGAACAAAGGGAAGAGATCACGAAAGATGGTGAGGGAATCGATAGAAATTTACAACAGAGAGCGGCCTCACCAGTCGCTAAAATACAAAACGCCCGATGCAGTACATCAGGCGTTTTACAGGCATAAAAGTGTTAACCTATGCCAGGACTAGTCAGTGTGGGGAGTAAACTAAAGAGTTAGAGACCGGTAAGACGATGACCTGAGTAACAATTACATTTACTAATAAGGTGATGGCTCTCATATATTCATCGAATTTACACCACGTCAGTGGACTCTACCGGGTGCTTTATGAAATACTAGCGACCTTAAATTTCGATGGCTTCATTCCCAAGCTATGAGTACAAAAGTGAAATTATAATGCAGTTGAATAAAATAAAATTGGGGCAGTCGCAATACTTTCCATTCATTGATGGGCTCCGAGCTTTAGCTGTTATTTCTGTTATTATCTATCATTTGCATGCATCTTGGCTCCCTGGCGGTTTTGTTGGAGTAGATGTGTTCTTCGTCATCTCCGGCTTTATCGTCAGTGCCTCTGTCACTCATTTCAAGGGGGGTGGATTCTGGCGGTTCTTGGCGTTTTTTTATGCCCGAAGGATCCGGCGTATCTTCCCGGTTCTGATTGTCTGCTTACTGGTCACAGGGTATGCTTCTGCATTGTTCATTCCGGTCTCTTGGCTGAGTGATGTCAATCAGACTACCGGACTGTTTGCCTTTTTGGGATTAAGTAACTTTATTCTGGCCGCCAATGGTCGGGATTACTTCGCTCCAACGACCGAGTTCAATCCCTTTACTCATACCTGGTCACTGGGGGTAGAGGAACAATTTTACCTTGTCTTCCCCCTGTTGTTTTTTGTCTGGTTATACAGCCAGCGTGGTAAGCATTTCTCTGTCGCGTTGTTTTCGGTCGGACTATTGGCATCGGTTGTATTCTCCGCATGGCAATCGCAGGCTCAACCGACAAACGCCTATTTTCTGAGCCCTGGTCGTTTTTGGGAGTTGGCTTCAGGGGTATTACTGTACCAGATCTTGACGCCGTCCTCCGACGAAAGTGAACGTAAAGAAAATCGACTCTCTAGCATTATTGGCATTGCTGCATTTATTGGTTTGTTGGTTTCCTTTGTGGTTTCCACGCAGGATAACTTCCCTATGCCGGGTGCTGTGCTTGCCGTGATTTCTACGTTAGGTATCCTATTCAGCCTATATAAACAAAGATGTTTGCCGTGGCTGCAGGCCTTATTGGGTAATAGGTATATTCTGTTCTTTGGAAAAACGTCCTACTCACTATACCTGTGGCATTGGCCGACATTTGTCCTGTTCCGTTGGACCTGTGGTTTAGACTCGCCAGTGACCAGGTTGGCCGCATTAGTCGTTACCTTATTGCTGGCGACGTTATCTTATTATCTAATCGAAACACCGATGCGGCGGTCCCAAACGGCCAAAAAGGCTTCTAATCCTGTTGTTATTGGCGTTGGGCTATGTGTTATTGCCGTTGCTTACTGGGGAGCCTCAACTCTGAATGCACGAGCGGATAAAATTTCGCTTAGTAAGGTGACCGAAGATGCTGAACTTTGGTACCCGGATCGCGGACCTGCGCTCCCGGAATATCCTGGATGTCGTGCAGACCCCATCACGGTTGAAGATGAGGGCGTAGAGGTTATGGTTTTTAAACCTGAAGGCTGCCTGCAAAATAAGTCATCCCTGTATCGGGTGCTGCATGTGATTGGCGATTCCCATACCCTGGCCTATGTGGCGTTGTATAAGCAGTTTGCCATCAGGAACAATCTGGAGGTGGATGTATATCGCAATGGCGGCTGCCCATTTATCAGTTTCCAACCTGAACGCGACCTTGATAATGCCCAGTGCAGGGAACATGCACAAGCCTCTTTACGCGCATTGCACAAGCGGGCCAAGTCTGGCGATGTTCTCTTCTTGGCGTCCTTACGCCTGCCACGTTTTTCCGATCAGTGGGTTTATTTCGGACTGGAATCTCAACAGCAAAACTTCTTTAGTGCTCAAGCGCAGGCTAATCGGCAACGTTCAGTCGCCTATGCGGTTGAAACGTTGCGCGACTTCAGCGAGCAAGGCGTACAGGTTGTTTTTGAAGCGCCAAAGCCCATCTTCTTTGTGCCGCCTTTCCGTTGTGCTGATTGGTTTAATCGTAATAATCCTATTTGTGCGCACGGCATGTCGGTTGAGCGTGATCTGTTGCAGAAATTCCGAGCTCCGGTTCTCGGCAGCTACAACCAGGTGATAAATGCTCTCCCGGCGGTTAGCGTGTGGGATCCTTTTCCTGCATTGTGCCCTGGCAATACATGCAATGTTTGGCGAGAGGGGCACGCTATGTTCTTTGATGGCGATCATCTAAGCGCTTATGGAAATATGACGCTATTACCTAGCTTCACCTCTTATATGCTGCCGAAATTGGCGAAGCAGAGGCTTAAAGGAGCCACAGTTCTGCCTGCCCATGGTTATGCTTTCAACCAAGAGGTGGTACCTGATTTCCTTGACAGCATTTCCGGATTATCACACGTGGAATCATGGGGGCGCTGGAGCGATGGAAACGTAGCGCAGGCAGTACGGCTGGACTTTTATCAGGCGCTGCCACATGGTTTTACGCTAGAAATTATCGCGCAGGGCTATGGTCCTAATATCGGCAAACCGGTCAGCGTCATGGTGGGTGATGAGCAGCAGAGCATCAGCATCGGTGGGCAGCCGACACGAGTGAAGTTGCATTTTGTCAATGCCAACGGTGCACGGGATATTAAGATTGTGCCGCCTTATCCTACAAGCCCGAAAGAATCTGGTGAGTCAGGGGACGAGAGGCAATTAGGGATAGGGCTGGTTTCGATTAATATTGTTGCCGATTAAGCTAGTAGATAAAAAAACCGCCAAGGTTAATGCTTGGCGGCTTTATTGTTTTGAGTGACCGGCTCTTAACGTTACCCCTGTTACAGAGTAACCTCTGCACCTGAACATAGCTCCCCCTGCCTCTTCTTTTTGGGGAGAGGCAGGGGGGTAAGTTCGTGCTTGGTTCAGGCTTTGCTTCGGGATCGCTATTTCTTCTGATGCCGTTCGCGCAGGCGGCCGATCACCTTGCTCAAGTCCAGATCCTGATCCTGCAGCAGCACCAGCAGGTGGTAAATCAGGTCCGAGGCTTCGTTGGTCAGCTCTTCGCGGTCGTTGACCGTGGCGGCCAGCGCGGTTTCCACGCCTTCTTCCCCGACCTTCTGCGCGATGCGCTTGGTGCCGCTGGCGTACAGGCTGGCGGTGTACGAGCTGTCCGGGCTGGCGGTCTTGCGCTCCGCCAGCAGCTGTTCCAACCGGTACAGGAAGCCCCAGTCGCTGGCGGCGGGGTGGAAGCAGCTGCTGTTGCCCAGGTGGCAGGTCGGGCCGATCGGATTGACCAGCACCAACAGCGTGTCGTTATCGCAGTCCGGGGTAATGCTGACCACGTTGAGGAAATGGCCGGAGCTTTCGCCCTTGGTCCACAGCCGCTGTTTGGTGCGCGAGAAGAAGGTGACCTTGCCGCTTTGCTCGGTTTTCGCCAGCGCCTCCTGATTCATATAGCCCAGCATCAGCACCTCGCCGGAGATGGCGTGTTGCACGATAGCCGGCATCAGGTTGTCGGTTTTTTCCCAGTCCAGCTGGTTTCTCTGTTGTTCTGTTAACACACGCGAATCTCCACGCCTTGTTCGACCAGGAACCTTTTCAGTTCGCCGATATTAATGATTTGTTTGTGGAACACCGAAGCCGCCAGAGCACCGTCGACGTCCGCATCGCGGAACGCTTCCAGGAAATGCGCCATGGTGCCGGCGCCGCCGGAGGCGATCAACGGCACCTTGCACAGCTCGCGCACCAAGCGCAGCTGCTGCAGATCGTAGCCGTTGCGCACGCCGTCCTGATTCATCATGTTCAGCACGATTTCGCCGGCGCCGCGGCGCTGCACTTCCTGCACCCAGTCGAGGGTTTCCCACTGGGTGACGCGGGTGCGGCTCTCGTCGCCGGTATATTGGTTGACGTGATACTTGCCGGTTTCGGCTTCGAACCAGGTATCGATGCCCACCACGATGCACTGCACGCCGAAACGGTCTGCCAGGCGGCTAATCAGCTCGGGATCGGCCAGCGCCGGCGAGTTGACGGAGATCTTGTCGGCGCCGAAAGACAGGATCTGGCTGGCGTCCTCGGCGCTTTTGATGCCGCCGGCGACGCAGAACGGGATATCGATCACTTCCGCCACGCGCGACACCCAGCTCTTATCCACCACCCGGCCGTCGGACGAGGCGGTGATATCGTAGAACACCAACTCGTCCGCGCCTTCCTGCGCATAACGCTGCGCCAGCGGCACGATATCGCCGATGATTTCATGGTTGCGGAACTGCACGCCTTTCACTACCTGCCCGTCTTTGACATCCAGGCACGGGATTATCCGTTTTGCCAGCATGCGATCGCCTCCTCAACGCTAAATTTACCTTCCAGCAGGGCGCGCCCCACGATCACCCCTTCAACGCCGCTGCCGCGCAGCTGGGCGATGTCGTCCAGGTTGCCGATACCGCCGGAGGCCTGGAAGGCGACCTGCGGGTAACGGCGGGTGATTTCCTGGTACAGCGCCACGTTGGAGCCGGCCAGGGTGCCGTCGCGCGAAATGTCGGTGCACAGCACGTGCTTCAGGCCGTAGGGCAGGAACTGCTCAACCACCTGTTCCAACGTAGCGTCGGAGTTCTCCTGCCAGCCGCTGATCGCCACGCGTTTGGCGCCTTGCGCGTCGATGCGCACGTCCAGCGCCAGCACCAGGGCGTCGGCGCCGTAGCGCTCGAACCAGCTCTGCACCAGCCGGGGCTGCTTCACCGCGGTGGAGCCGATCACCACGCGGGTGGCGCCGGCGTCCAGCAGGGCGACCACGTCCTGCTCGTTGCGAATGCCGCCGCCGACCTGCACCGGCACGTTAACCCCGGCCAGCAGCTTGCGCAGCAGCGGGATCTGGCGCGCCGCCGGATCCTTGGCGCCGGTCAGGTCGACCAGGTGCAGCACCTGCGCGCCCTGTCGTTTATAATCCTGCAGCCGCGAGTGCGGATCGTTGCCGTAGTCGCGCTGCTGGCCATAATCGCCCTGATGCAGGCGCACCACGTTGCCGTCGATCAAATCCAAAGCCGGAATAATCATGCTGCCTACATCTCCAGAAAGTTTTTCAACAGTTGCGCACCGGCCGCTCCAGAACGTTCTGGATGAAACTGCACGCCGAAGAAGTTGTCTTTTTGCACGGCGGCGGTGAAGGGCTCGCCGTAGTTCGCCTGGGCGATGGTGTTTGGGCATATTGGCATCGCATAGCTGTGAACGAAATAGAAGTAGGCCTCGTCTTCGATGCCCCGGAACAGGTGGTGGCCCGCCAGCGCGGAGACCTGGTTCCATCCCATGTGCGGCAGCGGCAGGCCGAAGTCGGTCATTTGCTTCACCGGGGTATCGATGATGCCCAGCGTGCTGATGCCGCCGTTCTCCTCGCTGCTTTCCGCCAGCAGCTGCATGCCGAGGCAGATGCCCAGCACCGGCTGGGTGCAGGCCTTGATCAGCTCGATCAGCTCGCGCTCCTTCAGCTGGTCCATCGCCGCCTGGGCGGTGCCGACGCCCGGCAGGAACAGCTTGTCGGCACGCAGCACGATCTCCGGGTCGCGGCTAACGTCCGGCTGATAACCCAGACGCTGCACCGCGTAGGTGACGGAGGCCAGGTTGGCGCAGCCGGTATCCAGAATCACCACGTTCATCACAGCACTCCTTTCGAGCTCGGCAGGGTATTGCCTTCAACGCGGATCGCCTGGCGCAGCGTGCGGCCAAACACCTTGAACAGGCTCTCGACCCGGTGATGGTCGTTTTTGCCCTTGGTTTTCAGATGCAGCGTGCAGCCCATGGTGTAAGACAGCGAGCGGAAGAAGTGCTCGACCATTTCGGTGCTGAGATCGCCGACGCGCTGGTAGTTGAACTCGGCCTTGTATTCCAGGTGTGGCCGGCCGGAGATATCCAGCGCGCAGCGCGCCAGGCATTCGTCCATCGGCAGCACGAAGCCGAAGCGGGCGATGCCGCGCTTGTCGCCCAGCGCCTTGTTCAGCGCTTCGCCGAGCGCCAGCCCGGTGTCCTCCACCGTGTGGTGGTCATCGATATACAGGTCGCCTTTGACGTCGATGTCCATGCGGAAGCCGCCGTGGGTGGCGATCTGATCCAGCATGTGGTCGAAGAAACCGACGCCGGTCTTGATCTTGCTGCCGCCTTCGCGATCCAGCCAGACGTTGACGTCGATCTGCGTCTCTTTGGTTACGCGGTTAACCCGCGCATGGCGATCGCGCTGGGTCAGCTGGCGAGCGATCTCTTTCCAGCCTAGGGTCGCGCGCTGGTAGCGCAGCCCGTGAATGCCCATGTTTTCCGCCAGCTGCACGTCGGTCGGGCGATCGCCGATCACGTAACTGTGCGCGGTATCCATGGCGCCGGCCTCCAGATACCCCTTCACCAGCGCGGTTTTCGGCTTGCGGCAGTCGCAGTTGTCCGCCGGCAGGTGCGGGCAGATCAGGATATCGGCGAAGTGAACGCCCTGCGAGCTGAGGATCTGCATCATCAGGTTGTGCGGCGGATCGAAAGTTTCCTGCGGGAAACTGGCGGTGCCGAGCCCATCCTGATTGGTGATCATCACCAGTTGATAACCCGCCTGCTGCAGGGTCAGCAGCGAAGGGATCACGTCCGGCTCCAGCGCCAGCTTGTCCAGACGGTCGACCTGGAAGTCTTCCGGCGGCTCGGCAATCAGCGTGCCGTCACGGTCAATAAAGAGGATTTTTTGGCTCACATTGGCTCCTGGCGAGTCTCGTTGGCGCCGGGCAGGGCGGCCAGCGCGTCAACCACGCGGCGGCATTCGTCACGGGTGCCTATGGTGATGCGCAGGCAGCCGGACAACCCGGGCTGTTTATTTTGGTCTCTTAAGATAATGCCCTGATCCCACAAGCTTTTAAATACATTACTTGAGGCGGTGAAGCGCACCAGCAGGTAATTGCTGTCGCTGGCGAAAACCTGCTCGACGCAGGCGCAGTTTTGCAGCGCCTGCCGCAGCCAACTGCGGTTGGCGGCAATCTCGCCAACCCGTTGCCGCATCACGCGGATGCCTTCGGCGCTGAGCGCCTGGGCGGCGATGTCGGCCACCGGCGTCGACAGCGGATAAGGCGCGATCACCTTCAGCAGCAGGGCGATCAGATCCTCGTTGCCCAGGGTAAAACCGCAGCGCAGGCCGGCCAGCGCGAAGGCTTTCGACAGGGTGCGCAGGATCGCCAGGTGCGGATAATCGCTCAGCCAACCGGCCACGCTCGCCTGCGGGCAAAACTCGATATAGGCCTCGTCAACCGCGACGATCGCCTTGCCCTTGGCCATTTCCAGCAGGCTGCGCAGAGAGTCTGGGTCGATCAGATTGCCGGTCGGGTTGTTCGGGCTGCAGACGTAGATCAGCTTGACGTTGTCCAGGCTGTCGGCGATGGCCGGCAGATCCAGCTGCCAATCTTCCCTGGCCGCCACGGTGCGGCGCTCCACGCCGAAGGTCTCGGCGCTGACGGCGTACATGCCGTAGGTCGGCGGGCAGAACAGAATGGCGTCCTTACCCGGTTCGCAGAAGGCGCGGATCAGCAGTTCGATGCCCTCATCGGCGCCGCGGCTGACCAGCACCTGCTCTTTCTGCACCCCGGCGTAAGCGGCGTAGCGCTCGATCACCTGCGCCGGCTGGCACTCCGGGTAGCGGTTGAAGGTCTGGGCGGTCAGCTGGAATTCCGGCGCGATCGGGTATTCGTTGGCGTTCAGCCACACGTCGCCGTTGCCGCCGAGGCGGCGCGCCGACTGGTAAGGGGTCAGCTCGCGAACGTTGGCGCGCGCCAGGTTTTCAATGCTCATGCTTGCTCCTTCAGGGCGGCGACGCGCAGGGTCACGGCGTTTTTGTGGGCGATCAGCTGCTCGGCGGCGGCCAGCGTTTCGATGGTGGCGGCCAGATTCATAAAGCCCTGCGGCGTCAGCTCCTGCACCGTCATGCGCTTCTGGAAGTCCGCCAACCCCAGGCTGGAGCAGGTGGCGGTGTAGCCGTAGGTCGGCAGCACGTGGTTGGTGCCGGAGGCGTAGTCGCCGGCGGATTCCGGCGACCAGTCGCCGAGAAACACCGAACCGGCGCTGGTGATGCCGTCGACCAGGTCGCGGGCGCTGCGGGTCTGAATGATCAGGTGTTCCGGGCCATACCGGTTGCTGATCGCCACGCACTCTTCCAGGTCGCGCGCCACGATCAGGCGACTGCTGGCCAGCGCCTGGCGGGCGGTTTCCGCACGCGGCAGCTCGGCCAACTGTCGCTCTACCGCTTCGGCCACCGCCTGCGCCATCGCGGCGTCCGGGGTCAGCAGGATCACCTGCGAGTCCGGGCCGTGTTCGGCCTGCGACAACAGATCGGAGGCGACGAACGCCGGGGTGGCGCCGGCGTCGGCGATCACCAGCACTTCGGAGGGGCCGGCCGGCATGTCGATGGCCGCGCCGTCCAGCCGTTGGCTGATCTGGCGCTTGGCTTCGGTGACGAAGGCGTTGCCCGGGCCGAAGATCTTCGCCACCCGCGGCACGGAATCGGTGCCGAAGGCCATGGCGGCGATCGCCTGCGCGCCGCCGACCTGAAACACCTCCTCTACGCCGCACAGCTGCGCGGCGTAGAGGATTTCATCGGCGATCGGCGGCGGCGAGCACAACACCACCCGGCGGCAGCCGGCGATGCGCGCCGGCGTCGCCAGCATCAGTACGGTGGAGAACAGCGGCGCCGAACCGCCGGGAATGTACAGGCCGACCGAATCGATCGGGCGAGTTATCTGCTGGCAGCGCACGCCGGGCTGGGTTTCGACGTCGACCGGCGGCAGCCGTTGCGCATTGTGGAAGGTTTCCACGTTGGCGACGGCCACCGCCATCGCCTGTTTGATCTCGTCGCCGAGCCGCGCGCCGGCGGCGGCGATTTGCTCGGCGCTGACGCGCAGCGCGCCAACCTCGGTTTGGTCAAAGCGCGCGCTGTAGTCGCGCAGCGCCTGGTCGCCGTTGGCCTTTACGCTGTCGAGGATCTCGCGCACCGTGCGGGTAATGCTGTCGGAGGCGGAAATCGCCGGGCGCATCAGCAGCGCGGCGCGTTGTTCGGCGCTGCAGTCCGCCCAGTTGATCAGGGTGTTGAAGTTCGACATGGCGTTACTCCATCATCTTCTCAATTGGCAACACCAGGATCGAGCTGGCGCCGAGCGCTTTCAGTTTTTCCATGGTTTCCCAGAACAGGGTTTCGCTGCTGACCATGTGCATCGCCACGCGGTTCTGCGCGCCGGCCAGCGGCAGAATGGTCGGGCGTTCGGCGCCCGGCAGCAGCGCGACGATTTCGTCCAAACGCTCGCTCGGCGCGTGCAGCATGATGTATTTGGATTCACGCGCCTGGATCACGCCCTGAATGCGGGTCATCAGGCGGTCGATCAGCCGTTGCTTGGCTTCCGGCATTTCTCCGTCGCGCTGGATCAGGCAGGCCTTGGAGCGGTAGATCACTTCCACTTCACGCAGGCCGTTGGCTTCCAGCGTGGCGCCGGTGGAGACCAGGTCGCAGATGGCGTCGGCCAGGCCGGCGCGCGGCGCCACCTCCACCGAGCCGTTCAGCAGGCAGGATTTGAAGCGCACGCCCTGTTTGTCGAGGTACTGCTTCAGCAGGTGCGGGTAAGAGGTGGCGATGCGGGCGTCCTGCAGGCTTTGCGGGCCGGCGTATTCGGCGTCGAGCGGGGTGGCCAGCGACAGGCGGCAGCCGCCGAAGTCCAGGCGGCGCAGGGTGAAGTAGCGCGGGTCTTCGCCCTGAGCGCGGCGGGTGAGCAGCTCTTCTTCCAGCACGTTCTCACCGATGATGCCCAGATCGACCACGCCGTCCATCACCAGGCCCGGGATATCGTCGTCACGCACGCGCAGGATATCGATCGGCATATTTTCCGCAAAGGCGATCAGGCGTTGCTGTTGCAGGTTGATTTTGATGCCGCAGCGCGCCAGCAGCTCCTGGGATTCGTCGCTCAGGCGGCCCGATTTCTGCATTGCTATCCGTAAACGTGTTTTGTCCAGCATGGTAACCTCTGTTTAATCTGTAATTTTATGAATTTATTGTAAAAACTTTATTTTCTGTCTGTCCGGAGCCAAAAAAAAACCCTCGGAAGAAATCTTCCGAGGGCTCTCTCTTGCGTTCTGCGCGCCACTGGAAGATTAAAAAACCGTCTTCCAGCACTCATCGCCTGAAAGACTAGTCAGGGTGATGGTGATGATGGTGGTTGAACTGAACGCTGATCATGGGTGTTTTCTCTTTAAAGGTCGGTACTAGCCGAATTGCTAATTAACCTAAACTATCCGCCGCTCGTCGCGCAACCCTTTTTTAACGTCATAAATTTAATTTATTGAAACCGGTTGGGTTATTAGCTAAACACGGTTTTACCCAAGCTTAAGCGGCGGCGGATTGTATCGCCGTACGGAGTGGCGTAGCCTTAATGGGCAGAGCGCTGCGATCTTCAGGAGAGGGAGACGATGAAAAAGGTAGCCATTATTGGTCTGGGCTGGCTGGGCATGCCGCTGGCCCTGTCGTTGATGAGCCGCGGATATGACGTGGTGGGCAGCAAAACCACGCCGGACGGCGTTGAGGCCGCGCGCATGAGCGGCATTGAATGCTATCGGCTGGAGCTGACGCCGGATCTCTTGTGCGATCCTGAGGATCTGGAACAGCTGCTGCGGGTGGATGCGCTGGTGGTGACCCTGCCGGCCCGGCGCACCGTCGAAGGCAGCGAAAACTACTTTAATGCGGTGCGCATGCTGGTGGACAGCGCGATGGCCTTCGGCGTGCCGCGGGTGTTGTTCACCAGTTCCACCTCGGTGTACGGCGAAACCGCCGGCACGCTGCGCGAGGACTCGCCGCTGCGGCCGATCACGCCGTCGGGGCGGGTGCTGGCCGAGCTGGAGCGTTGGCTGCACGAGCTGCCGAACACCTCGGTGGACATCCTGCGGCTGGCGGGGCTGGTGGGCGCCGATCGTCACCCCGGCCGTTTCCTGGCGGGCAAGGTCGACGTCAAGGGCGGCTCGCAGGGGGTCAACCTGGTGCATCAGGATGACGTGATCGCGGCGATACAGCTGCTGCTGAAGCTGCCGAAAGGCGGCCATCTCTACAACCTGTGCGCGCCGAGCCACCCCACCAAGCGCGAGTTCTACCCGGCGCTGGCCGAGCAGCTGCAGCTGGCGCCGCCGCAGTTCGCCGACGAGGCGGAGCAGGACGGGCGGCTGGTCGACGGCAACCGCATCTGCAACGAGCTGGGGTTCGAATACCAGTACCCCGATCCGGCGCGCATGCCGGTCAATTGATTGCCTGAAGCCCCGCCGCCTGCGGGGCTTTTTTTATCGCCCGCAGCAGGTCTTCCCGCAGCGCCGTCAGCGCCTCTTTGGGCGGCGCCGGGCGGGTGACCAGGCACAGCGTCGCCCGATAAGACAGCGCCTCGCCGCCCAGCCGCTTCAACATGCCTTGCTCCACCCAGCGCGCGGCGTAATGGGTGGGCAGGTAGCCGAGATATTCCCCGCTGAGCACCAGATGCGCCACGCTTTCCATGTGGTGGGCGACGGCGGCCAGGTTGTTCGGCGCGATCGGGCACAGCCGCTGCGCCAGCAGATAACCGCGTTTGACCCAGCGGGCGTTTTCAATCTGCTCGCGGCCCGGCCGCTCGGCGGCAAACAGCGGATGGTCGGCGCTGCAGTAGATCGCCTGGGTCTCCTCCAGCCACGGCTGATAGCGCAAATCCTCCAGCTGCTGGCCAAAATAGCCGATGCCCAGATCGAGCTGCTGGTTCAGCAATCCCTGTTCAATTTCCGTCGGCGAGCAAATGCGGCACTGCAACTGCACGTCCTGGTGCCGGCGTTGGAACCCTTTGATCGCCTGGCTGAAAGGATTGCCCGGCAGCGACACCAGGTTGTCCACCAGGCCAAGCTGCAGATCGCCGGTCAGCAGGCCGTTCAGCGACTGGCTGATGCGGGTAAAGTCGCGTGCGGCGTTGAACAGCGTGCGGCAGGCGATCAGCATGCGTTCGCCTTTCGGGGTGAGCATGAAACCGGAGCGGCCGCGCTGGCACAGGCGAAATCCCAACCGGGTCTCCAGCGAGGCGAGATGGGTGCTGATGGTGGACTGATTCATCATCAGCGGCTCCTGAGCGGCGCTGACGCCCTGCGCCTCCGCCACCGCGACGAACACCCGCAGCAGTTTGAGATCGATATCGCTTAGGTTGGTGAGCATCTGTCCCTCCACGGAAAGTATCTGGCCGTTAACCCGTTTTTAACATCGAAGAAGAGGGCGTTGGCGAGTGTGATTTGTCCTTCCTTATGGCATGGATGTCAAATAAAAATCAATAGTTCAACGGCTTAGTAAACATCGTCTTTTTCAATGCTTACATGCGAAAGCGGGAATGGTAGCCAGACGAAGCCGCGGGGTAGCCTGTGAATGTTATTCAAATGTTGAAAATACCGACTCCCCAAAACAAGGAAACGCCATGCTGAATCAACCTCAAAGCGGCAACGACATGCCGCGTTTCGCCGGCATCCCCACCATGATGCGCCTGCCCGCGGCCGAAGATGCGCGCGGGTTGGATGCGGCCTTCGTCGGCATTCCGCTGGATATCGGCACCTCGAACCGCAGCGGGACCCGCTACGGCCCGCGGCAGATCCGTCAGGAGTCGGTGATGATCCGCCCTTACAACATGGGCACCGGCTCGGCGCCCTTCGAACGCCTGCAGGTGGCCGATCTCGGCGACGTCGCCATCAATCCCTACAGCCTGGCGGACAGCGTGCGGCGCATCGAACAGGCTTACCACGGCATTCTGGAGCATCGTTGCACTCCGCTGACGCTGGGCGGCGACCACACCCTGACGCTGCCGGTGCTGCGCGCCGTCGCCCGCCGGCATGGCCCGGTCGGTTTGATCCACGTCGACGCCCATTCCGATACCAACGAAGAGATGTTCGGGGAACGGCTGGCGCACGGCACCACCTTCCGCCGCGCTTTTGAGGAGGGGCTGCTGGCGCCGGAAAGGGTGGTGCAGATTGGCCTGCGCGGCAGCGGCTATGCGGCGGATGATTTCGACTGGTCGCGCCGTCAGGGCTTTCGCGTGGTGCCGGCGGAAGCGTGCTGGCACCGATCGCTGACGCCGCTGATGGCGGAAATTCGCCAGCAGATGGGCGATGCGCCGGTGTATCTCAGCTTCGACATCGACGGGCTGGATCCGGCCTTCGCGCCGGGCACCGGCACGCCGGAGGTCGGCGGGCTGTCGGTCTGGCAGGGGCTGGAGATCGTGCGCGGCTGCCGCGGGCTGAACCTGGCCGGCGCCGACGTGGTGGAGGTGTCGCCGCCGTACGATCGCACCGGCAACACCGCGTTGTTGGCGGCCAACCTGCTGTTTGAAATGCTGTGCGTGCTGCCGGCCCGCTGAGGGCACGCCAAACCCTGCCGGCGGAGCGGTTGCGTCCGGCCTCCTGATAACGATAACCAAGGTATGGAGGTGTTTATGAATCTCGATCTGCTGGTCGTGGTGTTTTATTTCCTGGTGATAGGCGCGGTGGGGTGGATGGGCATACGCCGCGCCAACTCCAAGGAGGCATACCTGGTGGCCGGGCGCAACTTGGGTCCGGGGCTGTATCTGGGCACGCTGTCGGCGGTGGTGCTCGGCGGCGCCTCGACCATCGGCACCGTCAAACTCGGTTATACCTACGGCATTTCCGGCGTCTGGCTGTGCGGCGCGCTGGGCCTGGGCATCGTGGTGTTGAGCACGGTGCTGGCCAAGCCGCTGCTGCAGCTTAAGCTGTATACCGTCAGCCAGGTGCTGTCGCGCCGCTACCATCCGGCGGCCAGGGTGACCAGCGGCGCCATCATGCTGGCCTACGACCTGATGGTGGCGGTGACCTCGATCATCGCCATCGGCAGCGTGATGCAGGTGATGTTCGCGCTGTCGTTCCCCACCTCGATCCTGCTCGGCGGCGGGTTGGTGGTGCTGTATTCGACGCTGGGCGGCATGTGGTCGCTGACGCTGACCGACATCCTCCAGTTCATCATCATGACCGTCGGCATGATGCTGGTGCTGATGCCGATGAGCATCGTCAAGGCCGGCGGCTGGGAAGCGTTCGGCAGCCTGTTGCCCGACAGCTACTACCGGCTGTCGTCGATCGGTCTGGACACCATTCTGGTGTTTTTCCTGATTTACTTCTTCGGCATTCTGATCGGCCAGGATATCTGGCAGCGGGTGTTCACCGCCCGCAGCGTCGACGTGGCGCGCTATGCCGGGCTGGGCGCGGGCGTTTATTGCGTGCTGTATGGCGTGACCGGCGCGCTGATCGGCATGGCCGGCAAAATCCTGTTGCCGCAGTTGGCCAGCACCGACGGCGCCTTTGCCGCCATCGCCCAGGCGGTATTGCCGGCCGGCATCAGCGGACTGGTGGCCGCCGCGGCGTTGGCGGCGCTGATGTCCACCGCCAGCGCCTGCCTGCTGGCGTCGTCGACCATCGCGCTGGAGGACGTGCTGCCGGCGATCCGGCGGCGGCCGTCGGGCGGGCTGGCCGCCGGGCGTTTCACCACTCTGATCATGGGCATGATCATGCTGGGGCTGGCGTTTCTGGTGCGCGACGTGCTGGCGGCGCTGACGCTGGCCTATAACCTGCTGGTGGGCGGCATGCTGATCCCGCTGGTGGGGGCGATTTTCTGGCGGCGCGCCACCAGCCTCGGCGCCATCGCCAGCATGCTGACCGGCAGCCTGTGCGTCGTGGGATTGATGTTCTGGCAGGGCATCGACGCCAACAGCCCGATCTACGGCGGATTGCTGGGCGGCGGCGCGGCCTTCGTGCTGGGCAGCCTGCTGAGCCGGCCGGCGCCGCAGTTGCAGACTTTGACCGAGCGCTGAGCGCCGCGACGCCAGAGGCAACCGCCGCAGGCGCCGTTGATGTCCAGGCGGCGCTGCGCCTACAGCCAGCCCGACTTCTTCAGCTTTTGATACAGCAAGAAGCAGCCGGCGACGGTCACCCCGAGGGTGGCGTGGTAGGCCCAGGGGAACTTCAGCTCCGGCATGTCGGCGAAGTTCATTCCGTACAGGCTGAAGATCACCGTCGGAATGGCCAAAATCGCCCCCCAGCCGGCCAACCGCTTCACCACTTCGTTTTGCTTCACCGTCACCAGCGCCAGATTGACGTGCATGGCGTTGGTGAGCATTTCGCGCATGTCGTCGATGTTACTGGCCACCTGCCGGGCATGGTCCTGCACGTCGCGCACGTAGGCGCGCAGCTCTTTGGGGATCACCTCTTCGTGCAGGCGGATCAGTTGGGTGCAGATTTCGTCCATCGGCAGCGCGGCGTTGCGCAGCGCCAGCAGGTGGCGGCGCAGGGTGTAGACGTTTTCGATCGCCGCCTGATCGAACTCGGATTTGAACATGTTGGCTTCGATGCCTTCGATGGTCGCCTCGAATTTGGCCACCACGCTGCGGTAGTTGTCCACCACGAAGTCCAGCACCGAATAGAGCGCAAAGCCGGGGCCGTGGCACATTTGCTTATGGTTTTCTTCGGCTTTGGCGCGGATCGGCGCGTAGCTGGGCGAGGCGCCGTGGCGCACCGTCACCAAAAAATTCTTGCCGACGAAGAAGTGGGTTTCTCCGTATTCGACTTCCTCGTTGTCGCCCCATTGCGCGGTTTTCACCACGATAAACAGCGAATCGCCGTAGCTTTCCAGCTTGGGGCGCTGGTGCGCGCACAGCGCGTCCTCGATCGCCAGATCGTGCAGCCCGAACTCCTCCTGCACCTTGCGCATAAACGCCGGCTCCGGCTGCCACAGCCCCAGCCAGACGAAAGTGTCCGGTTGTTTGACCACTTCGCTGATATCGTCGATGGTCACTTCGCCCAGCCGTTTGCCGGCCTTGTAGGCCACGCTGTTCACCACCATGCTTTTGCTGTCCATCGGGCCGCCCGTCATTCAGTCAGAGTTTTGGTCATAAAATAACATTCATGTTCAACCGGGTAATCTTTCAGCGTCATTTGCAGCTGATAACCGAGTTTCTCGTAGAACGGCCGCGCCTGAAAGCTGAAGGTATCCAAACGGGAATAGCGGCAGCCGCGCGCCAGCGCTGCTCGTTCGGCGGCCTGCATCACCTGGCGGCCCAGACCGCTGCCGCGCTGGGGAGCGTCCACCCACAGCCAGTCAATGCTCAGCCAGTTGCCCCAGGTGACGGCGGTCAGCCCGGCCACCACTCGCCCGTCGGCGTCCCGCGCATAGGCGTTGAGGGAGCGGCGCAGGCCGCCGTCAATATAGGGTTGGTTATGGGCGCGCAGGCCCTGGCGGATGGCATCGAGAGTATGTTCGTCCAACGTATCCGCAACGGTAATGTTCATCTTTCCTCCTCGGTTATCCGTTAACTTAAGCACAGCACGGCCAAAAGGCAACCCGTTGAAATTTAATGCAAACGATCGCGCCGGGCAATTGGGCTACACTGAATGGGACATTTTACGCTCAGGAGGACGTTATGCCCCGACTTACCCTAATGGCCGGCCTGCTGTTGTGCAGCGGCCTGCTGCAGGCCGCGCCGACGGTCACTCAGCTGCAGGACGGATTGGAGCACCCCTGGTCGCTGGCCTTTTTGCCGGCGGAACAGGGCGTGCTGATCACCGAACGGCCCGGCAGGCTGCGGTTGTGGCAGCAGGATCGGGGGCTGTCGGCGCCGATAGCCGGCGTGCCCAAGGTCTATGCCGAGGGGCAGGGCGGGCTGTTGGAAGTGCTGCCTGCGCCGGATTTCGCCGCCAGCCGCCGGGTTTATCTCAGCTTCGCCGAACCGGGGGATGACGGCAAGGCGGGCACCGCGGTGGGCTATGGGCGCCTGAGCGATGACGGCGGGCGGCTGGATAATTTCAAGGTGATCTTCCGCCAGCAGCCCAAGCTGTCGGTCGGCAACCACTTCGGCGGCAAGCTGGCGTTCGACCGACAGGGGTATCTGTTTATCGCGCTGGGGGAAAACAACCAGCGGCCGACGGCGCAGGACGCCGATAAGCTGCAGGGCAAGCTGGTGCGGCTGACCGCCGACGGCGCGGTGCCGCCGGATAATCCCTGGGTCGGCCAGGCCGGCAAGCGGCCGGAAGTGTGGTCTTATGGCCATCGCAACCCGCAGGGGCTGGCGTTGAATCCGTGGAGCGGGGTTATCTGGGAACACGAACACGGGCCGCGCGGCGGCGACGAGATCAACATCCCGCAGGCGGGCAAAAACTACGGCTGGCCGCTGGCCACCCACGGCATCAACTATTCCGGCCAGCCGATCCCGGAGGCCAAAGGCCAACGGGCGGCGGGCACCGAACCGCCGCTGCATTACTGGCAGGTATCGCCCGGCATCAGCGGCATGGCGTTTTATGATGCGCAACGCTTCCCGGCCTGGCGGCATTCGCTGTTTATCGGCGCGCTGGCGCAGAAAGAGCTGATCCGCCTGACGCTGGACGGAGACAAGGTGGTGGCGGAGGAGCGGCTGCTGGGCGATCGCGGCGAACGCATCCGCGAAGTGCGCAGCGGGCCGGACGGCTATCTTTATCTGCTGACCGATGAAAGCGACGGCAAGCTGCTGAAGGTGGGGGCGTCGTGACGCCCCGGGGAAAATCAGGTCAGTTCGCTCATCACGCCGCGCTGATAGGCCGGGCGGGCGCGCAGCTGCTGGTACCAGCGTTCCAGATTCGGGCGCGGGCGGCGGGCGATCGGCATTTCGAACCAGGCGTAGATAAAGCTGCCGAGCGGGATATCGCCGAAGCCGAATGACTCGCCGGAAAGATAGGGCTGGCGTTCCAGCGTTTGTTCCACGATGTCGAAGTGTTTTTCCAGCGTGGCGATCGCCGCCGTGATCTTGTCCATGTCGCGCTGTTCCGGCGGGGTGCGCACCAGGCCCCAAAATACGATGGAGAAGGGGGCGACCAGGGTCGATGTGGTCCAGTCCATCCATTTTTCGGCGCTGGCGCGCGCCTGCAGATCCTGCGGATAAAACGACGCGTCGCCAAACTTGGCCGCCAGATAGCGCACGATGGCGTTGGACTCCCACAGCGTGAAGTCGTCGTCCTGCAGCAGCGGCACCAGGCCGTTGGGGTTCAGTGAACGGTAGCGTTCCTCGTTCACCTTGCCGAATGCGCCGCCGGCGTTGATGTGGGTGTAGTTCAGATCCAGCTCTGCGGCGCACCACAGCACTTTCCTGACGTTGTTCGAGTTTTCACGGCCCCAGATGGTCAGCATGTCATGCCTCTATTTAGCGGGTTAACGAACCTAAGCCTTTATTCCTACGCCATAAAATGATGTTTGTCACACCGAAAGGCATTTTTTGCCGGCCGCTCAGCGTTCCCAGCGGCACACTTCCCAACCCCGTTCCGCCGCCAGCGCGCTCAGATCGCTGTCGGGGTTGATCACCGTCGCGCTGTCGACGTAGTGCAGCATCGGTGCGTCGTTGAGCGAGTCGCTGTAGCCGTGGCTGTGTTCGAACTTCACCTCCGGGCGCTGCGCCAGCCACTGCTGCAGGCGGATGACCTTGCCCTGCTGATAGGTCATGGTGCCGTAGGTGTTGCCGGTAAAGCGGTCATCGACCACTTCGACGCCGATCGCCAGCGCGCCGTCGGCGCCGAGCTGTTCGGCGATCGGCGCCACCAGGTGTTCGCCGGTGGCGGAGATCACCAGGATGCAGTCGCCGCGCTCGCGGTGCCACTGCAGGCGTTCACGGGCGGCGGGGTATACGCGCGGCAGGATATCGCGGCGAATATAGCGCTGCACCCAGCCGGCCACCGTTCGGGTGCTCAGGCCGGCCAGCGGCGCCAGCGTGGCCTGCATGTAATCCTCCATCGACAGTTTGCCCTGATAGTAAAGCTGCATCAGCTGCTGTTCCTGCAGTTCCAGCTCCGCCGGCGCGAACCCCTGAGCGACCAGCCAGCGGATCCACAGGCTGGCGCTATCATCATCAATCAGGGTTTCATCCAGGTCGAATAAGGCTAAATCCATCAGTATTTCTCCGGCAGGCAGGGAATGGGGGCGCATGAATAATAGCGGATACCGTACGCCGCCAGCCAGCGGCGTCGGTGAAATTGCGCAGAGCATAAGAAACATTGATGACAGTTCTGCGACACTTTGTTGAAGCTTTGCATAACTTAGAACGCAACAATATTGGCTCGCCCGGCGGCGGCAGTGATAACTATGGGGCAACGAGCGCAGCCCTCTGGAGCAGACGATGTTGATAATTCGCCTTTATAGCGGCCCGATCCTGATCGGGGAAGATGAGGAACCGGATGATGACCACACCACTGACGCTGAAGACGCTGCCGCTGCTGGATCTTTCGCGGCTTGACGGCGAAGCGCGGCAGCGGCGGGCGTTTCTCGACGGCCTGCGGGCGGCGGCGCGCGACGTCGGATTCTTCTATCTGCGCGGACACGGCGTCGATCCGGCGCTGAACGCCGGGCTGCAGCAGTGCGCGCGGCGGTTTTTCGCGCTGCCGGAGGCCGACAAGCTGGCGGTGCAGATGGTGCATTCGCCGCATTTTCGCGGCTATAACCGCGCGGCGGCGGAGCTGACCCGCGGCCAGCCGGACTGGCGCGAACAGTTTGACATCGGCGCCGAACGGCCGGCGCTGTCATTGAACGAGGACAGCCCGCGCTGGGCGCGGCTGCAGGGCCCGAATCAGTGGCCTAGCGCGCTGCCGGAGCTGAAGCCGCTGCTGCTGCAGTGGCAACGGGCGATGACCGCCATGTCGCTGCGGCTGCTGCGGGCTTTCGCCCTGGCGCTGGCGCTGCCGGAACGGGCGTTTGATCCGCTGTACGGCGACAAGCCGAACGAACACATCAAGCTGATCCGCTATCCGGGGCGTGAAGCCACGGGAAGCGGGCAGGGCGTCGGGGCGCACAAGGATTCCGGCTTTCTCAGCTTCCTGCTGCAGGACCGGCAGAAAGGCCTGCAGGTGGAGGTGAGCGAAGGGCGCTGGATCGATGCCGAACCGCGCGAGGACACGTTCGTGGTGAACATCGGCGAGCTGCTGGAGCTGGCGAGCAACGGCTATCTGCGCGCCACGATGCATCGGGTGGAGACGCCGCCGGCGGGCAGCGAGCGGCTGTCGATCGCCTTTTTCCTCGGTGCGCGGCTGGACGCGGTGGTGCCGCTGTATCGGCTGCCGGCGCATCTGGCGGCCGAGGCCCGGGGCCCGGCCAGCGATCCGCACAATCCGCTGTTTCGCGACGTCGGCTACAACTACCTGAAAGGGCGCATCCGCTCCCATCCGGACGTCGCGCAGCGCTACTATCGGGACGTTATCGGCGCCCAGAGATAACAGAGCCCGGCACTGCGCCGGGCTTGCGCATCTTTCGCCTGCGGGTTACTCCGCCAGCGCCTGTTGCAAATCGGCAATCAGGTCTTCCGCATCCTCGATCCCCACCGACAGCCGCAGCAGCTGCGGGGTAATGCCGGTCTTCAGCCGCTGCTCCAGCGGGATCGAGGCATGGGTCATGCTGAACGGCTGGCCGATCAGGCTCTCCACGCCGCCCAGGCTCTCCGCCAGGGTGAACAGCTTCGAACGTTTAATCACCCGGCGCGCATAGGCGTCGTCGCCTTGCAAGCGCACCGAGATCATGCCGCCGAAGCGGCTCATCTGCCGCGCCGCCAGCGCATGCTGCGGATGGCTCGGCAGGCCCGGGTAGTAAACGTTTTCCACCTGCGGCTGGCTTTCCAGCCACTGGGCGATGCGCAGCGCGCTGTTGCTGTGGCGCTCCATGCGCAGCGCCAGCGTGCGCATGCCGCGCAGCGTCAGGAAGCTGCTGAACGGATCGAGGATGCCGCCCACCGCGTTCTGCAGGAAGCCAAGCTGCTCCGCCAGCGCCGGGTTGTCGCCCACCGCCGCCACCCCGGCCACCACGTCGGAATGGCCGTTGAGGTATTTGGTGGCGGAGTGCACCACCAGGTCAAAACCGAGCTCCAGCGGGCGCTGAATATACGGCGAGGCGAAGGTGTTGTCCGCTACGCTGATCAGCCCGCGCCGTTTGGCGATCGCCGCGATGGCGCGCAGATCGGCCAGCTTGAGCAGCGGGTTGGTGGGGGTTTCCACCCAGATCATTTTGGTGTCCGGCTCGATCGCCTGCTCCAGCGCGGCGATGTCCGCCGGCGCAACGTAGGTGACGCGCAGGCCGGCGGTGCGGCTGCGCACCTTTTCCAGCAGGCGATAGGTACCGCCGTACAGATCGTCGACCGCCACCAGATGGCTGCCCTGATCGAGCAGCTCCAGCACCGTCGAGCAGGCCGCCAGGCCAGAGGCGAAGGCGTAGCCGCGGCTGCCGCCCTCCAGTGCGGCGATGGCGCTTTCCAGCGCGGTGCGCGTCGGGTTGGCGCTGCGCGAATATTCATAGCCGGTATGCTCGCCCGGCGCCGGTTGGGCGTAGGTGGAGGTGGCGTAAATCGCCGGCATCACGGCGCCGGTGGCGTCGGGGGTGTAACCTGCGTGAACGGTCAACGTATCAAACTTGGCCATAACGGATCCTTATTAACGTAATTTTTGGCGCCAGGCGTTAAGCACGTCTGTGCGGGTGATCAGGCCGAGGAAGCGCTCGCCGTCGAGCACTACCGCGACATGGCCGTGGTTGAAAGTGGCCTGCAGGTCCCGATAGCCGGCCTCTTTTTGCAGCGTGTCGACCTGTTGGGTCATGGCGCTGCCGGCAGGCAGGCTGAAGTGGGCGGCGTCCGCCTGCACGGCGTTCAGCAGATCCCATTCGTCGATCAGGCCGACCACCCGGTCGCCCTCCAGCACCGGCAGCTGCGAGATGTCGTACAGCCGCATGCGGGCGTGCACGATCGCCAGCGTGTCTTCCGGCGAGACGGATACCGCGGCGCCTTCGTCGTGGCGGTAGGCGATCAGATCGCGCAGATCGCCGTGCTGCGGCTTGCTCAGCAGCCCCTGCTCCAGCATCCAGTGGTCGTTATACATTTTAGACAGGTATTTGTTGCCGCTGTCGCAGACGAAGGTCACCACCCGCTTGGGTTCGGTCTGCGCGCGGCAATAGCGCAGCGCGGCGGCCAGCAGGGTGCCGGTGGAAGAACCCGCCAATACGCCTTCCTTGCGCAGCAGGTCGCGCGCGGTGGTGAAGGCTTCAGCGTCGCCGATGCGGTAAGCGTTACGCACCTGGCCGAAGTCGCTCAGCGGCGGGACGAAGTCCTCACCGATGCCTTCCACCAACCAACTGCCGGCTTCGCCAATCTGGCCGTTGTCCAGGTAGTCCGCCAGGATCGAGCCGGCGGGATCGGCCAGCACGAACTCGGTTTGCGGGGAAACCTCGGCGAAATACTGGCTCAGCCCGCCCAGCGTGCCGCCGGAGCCGACGCCGACCGCGATGGCGTCCACCCGATGGTCCATCTGCCGCCACAGTTCCGGTGCGGTGGTGTTGGCATGGGCCGCCGGGTTGGCCGGGTTGTTGAACTGGTCGATATAAAAGGCGCCGGGGATCTCATCCGCCAGGCGTTTGGCGTAATCCTGATAATAGGCCGGATGGCCCTTGCCGACGTCCGAACGGGTCAGCAGCACCTCCACGCCCAGCGCGCGCAGGTGGAAGATCTTCTCGCGGCTCATTTTGTCCGGCACCACCAGCAGCAGCTTGTAGCCTTTCAGCGCCGCCACCAGCGCCAACCCCAGGCCGGTGTTGCCGGCGGTGGCCTCAATGATGGTGCCGCCCGGTTGCAGGCGGCCGTCGCGTTCGGCCTGCTCGATCATCGACAGCGCCACGCGATCCTTGATCGAACCGCCGGGATTCTGGTTTTCCAGTTTGACGAACAGCCGGCACGGGCCGGTATCGAACTGGGTCAGCTCCAGCATCGGGGTGTTGCCGATCATATCGATGACGGAAAGGGGGATTGCCATGACTCATCTCCAGGATAATTCGGTTTAAAAACCGTTGTATGGATGATAACTCTGTGAATGAGCGCATCAAAAAGAACAAATAACCGTCATATATGCATTTTTGGAATATATTAAGCTGGTTTGGACGTAAAGAAGCATAGATGTTTGGCGGTGCGGAAGTGTGGCCGTTTAGCCGTGAGCGGTATAAGAAATGTCCGTTAAGGCGCTTTTTTAAGCCAGATCTGGGAGCCAGCGTACAGTTATGTAAAAATGCTGAAAATTCACGCTAAACCCTGCAAAAATAAGATAAATCACATAAACTCACAGCAAGGGCATTTTCGGTGCGCTGTTCACCCGTTACGGGCGCCGCAGGGAATTCGCGGTGGGCACAAGCGCATCGGGCCACTCTCGCTGGTTGGCTGAAAACGTGAACATGTTTGAAAGTTAACGCTATTTCAATGATTTGAATGGACACTCTGGCGACGTCATGATGAAAAAAAACTTATCCACCTCCCTTAAAAAACTGACCTTCAGCGTTGGCATCCTGTTGTTGGCCGCACCCGCCGTACGCGCGGCGGAACCGCCGGCACCGCCGCAGGTAGACGCCAAAGCCTTTGTGCTGATGGACTACAACAGCGGCAAGATCCTGACCGAAGGCAATCCGGACACCCGTCTCGATCCCGCCAGCCTGACCAAGATCATGTCCAGCTACGTGATCGGCCAGGCGATCAAGGCCGGCAAGATCAAACCGGAAGATTTGGTGACCGTCGGCAAAGACGCCTGGGCGCCCGGCAATCCGGCGCTGCGCGGCTCCTCGCTGATGTTTGTCAAGCCGGGCGATCAGGTGCCGGTGCTGGAGCTGAATAAGGGCATCGTGATCCAATCGGGCAACGACGCCAGCATCGCGTTGGCGGACTACGTGGCGGGCAGCCAGGATTCGTTCGTCGGCCTGATGAACAACTACGCCAAATCGCTGGGGCTGCAGAACACGCATTTCCTGACGGTGCACGGTCTGGATGCCGAAGGGCAATACAGCACCGCGCGCGACATGGCGCTGCTGAGCCAGGCGCTGATCCGCGACGTGCCGGAAGAATACGCGCTGCATAAAGAGAAAGAGTTCACCTTCAACAAGATCCGCCAGGTGAACCGCAACCGCCTGCTGTGGAGCTCGAACCTCAATGTCGACGGCATCAAAACCGGCTACACCAGCGGCGCCGGGCATAACCTGGTGGCTTCGGCCACCGATGGCCCGATGCGCCTGATTTCGGTGGTGCTGGGCGCGCCGAGCGACCGCATCCGCTTTAGCGAAAGCGAAAAGCTGCTGACCTGGGGTTTCCGCTTCTATGAAACCGCCACGCCAATCAAGGCCGACAAGCCGTTCGTCACCCAGAAGGTGTGGTTCGGCGACGTCGGTGAAGTGCCGCTGGGCGTCGCCAAAGACGCCTCGGTCACCATTCCGAAAGGGCAGATGAAAAACCTGAAGGCCAGCTACAAGCTGAACCAACCGGCGCTGGAGGCGCCGCTGGCCAAGAATCAGGTGGTCGGCACCATCGATTTCCAGCTGGATGGCAAAACCATCGAACAGCACCCGCTGGTGGTGATGCAGGAAGTGAAAGAGGGTAACTTCTTCAGCCGCATTTGGGACATGGTGATGATGAAGCTGACCCAGTGGTTCGGCGGCATCTTCGGTTAACCACTCGGTTAATGCAGAATGAAAAGGGCGCCCCGCGGCGCCCTTGTTGTCAGTTGCAGGCCACCACCTTGATCGCCAGCCCGCCCTGCGAGGTCTCGCGGTATTTGGCGTTCATGTCCTTGCCGGTCTCGTACATGGTTTCGATCACCTTATCCAGACACACCCGCGGCTCGCTGGTGCGGCGCAGCGCCATGCGCGCGGCATTGACCGCCTTCACGGCGGAAATCGCGTTGCGTTCGATACAGGGCACCTGAACCTGGCCGGCCAGCGGATCGCAGGTCAACCCCAGATGGTGCTCCATGGCGATCTCCGCCGCGATGCACACCTGCGCCGGGCTGCCGCCCATCAGCTCCGCCAGGCCGGCGGCCGCCATCGAACAGGCGACGCCCACCTCGCCCTGGCAGCCCACTTCGGCGCCGGAAATGGAGGCGTTCATCTTGTACAGCGCGCCGATCACCCCGGACGCCAGGAAATAGCGGCTGTAAGAGTTGGGGTTAACCGGGCGGATAAACTGGTCGTAGTAGGCCAGCACCGCCGGGATGATGCCGCAGGCGCCGTTGGTGGGCGCGGTCACCACGCGGCCGCCGGCGGCGTTCTCTTCGTTGACCGCGAAGGCGAACATGTTGATCCAGTCGACCACGTTCATCGGATCGATGTTGTTCTTGTCGCCGGTCACCAGAATGCGCCGCAGGGCCGCGGCGCGGCGCTGCACCTTCATCGGGCCGGGCAGCAGGCCCTCGGTATTCATGCCGCGTTCGATGCCGGCGCGCATCACCTGCCAGACGTCGGCGAAGTGGGCGTCTATCTCGGCCTTGCTGCGCAGCGCCAGCTCGTTTTGCATCACCAGGCCGGACAACGACAGGCCGGCGTCCTTGCAGTGCTGCTGCAGATCGCGAGCCGATGCGAACGGATAGGGCACCGGCTTCGCATTGCCGGCGGTCTGGCCGAAATGCTCTTCATCGACGATGAAGCCGCCGCCGGTGGAATAATAGGTCTTGCTGTGCAGCAGGCGTTCGCCGGCGAAGGCGCGGATGCGCATGCCGTTTTCATGCAGCGGCAGATTGTCGCGGTGGAAATTCATGCCGCCCTGCGGCGGGAAATCCACTTCGTGGCAGCCGTTGGCCAGCGGCAGGCGGCCGCGCTGTTCAACGTCGCGGATAAAGCCCGGGATGCTGTCGATGTCCACGTCGTGCGGCAGGTTGCCCGCCAGGCCCATGATAATGGCGATATCGGTGTGGTGGCCCTTGCCGGTCAGCGACAGCGAACCGTAGACGTCGACCACCACGCGGGTGGCGTCCATCAGCTGTTGGTGAGCGATCAAATCGTCGATGAACTGTTTGCCGGCTTTCATCGGGCCGACGGTGTGGGAACTGGATGGGCCGATGCCAATTTTGAAAATATCGAAAACGCTGACCATAGTCTCGCCTCCTTCTTCAGGTGTCAGGCGGTTAATACGGGAAATGGGGCGGTGCGGGAGGGCCGGCGCACGGGGGCGCCGGCCGGGCGCGATTAGCCGATCAGGCTGAACACGATAGCGGAGATGGCGATCAGGCCCATCACCACCACGAACAGGTTGCTGATGTGGCCGCTGTACTTGCGCATGGCGGGCACTTTACGGATGGCGTACATCGGCATCAGGAACAGCAGCATGGCGATGATTGGGCCGCCCAGGGTTTCGATCATGCCCAGGATGCTTGGGTTCAGGGTGGCGACGATCCAGGTGGTCACCAGCATGAAGATGGCGGTCATGCGGTTCAGCTTGTCGGTGCTGACGGTTTTGCCGCGGCTCTTCATCGACTTGGCCACCAGGCCGTTGAAGCCTTCACGGGCGCCCAGGTAGTGGCCCAGGAAGGATTTGGTGATGGCGACGAAGGCGATGACCGGCGCGATGTACTCGATCATCGGGTTGTTAAAGTGGTTGGCCAGGTAAGACAGGATCGAGATGTTCTGCGCCTTGGCTTCCGCCAGGTTTTCCGGCGACAGGCTCAGCACGCAGCTGAACACGAAGAACATCACGGTCAGCACCATCATGATGTGGGCGTAAGCCAGAATGCGCGAACATTTCTTCTCGGCGTCCGGGCCGTATTCTTCACGCTTGGCGACGGCGAAGGCGGAGATGATCGGCGAGTGGTTGAAGGAGAACACCATGACCGGGATCGCCAGCCACAGGGTCATGATCAGGCCATGGCCCATGCCGGTGCCGGAACCTGACAGGGAGACGTTTTCGAAGATGGCGCCGGTCCAGTTCGGGATCAGGTACAGGGCCAGCAGCATCAGCACCGCGACGAACGGGAACACCAGGATGCTCATGGTCTTCACGATGGCTTGCTCGCCGAAGCGCACGATGGTCATCAGGCCGACGATCAGGATCAGCGACAGGATGGCGCGCGGCGGTGAGGTCATGCCCAACTGGTGGGTAATGAAGCTGTCGACGGTGTTGGTGATCGCCACGCTGTACACCAGCAAAATCGGGTAGATGGCGAAGAAGTACAACAGGGTAATCAGTTTGCCGGCGCTGATGCCGAAATGTTCTTCCACGACTTCGGTGATGTCTTCGCCGGGATTTTTGCCGGACAGAACGAAGCGGCACAGGCCGCGGTGGGCGAAGAAGGTCATCGGGAAGGCGATGATGGCCATGATGATCAGGGGAATCAAACCGCCGATGCCGGCGTTGATGGGCAGGAACAGCACGCCAGCGCCGATGGCGGTGCCGTACAGGCCCAGCATCCACATGGTGTCCGTTTTACGCCAGGTACTGGTGGAGCCAGAAGCCGCAGAGGCAATAGTGCCGGTCTGTGTAGTGTCCATAAATATCTCCGAAGTGAACACGATAATTTAAAATAAAAACAAAGCTTAAGGTTAAAACCGCCCAACGCGATATTCAGAAGGCGTCCAGCGGTAAGAATCGGGTGTTGCTTGCGGGGATAGTTGGCGTCCCCCTGGTTGTTTGGCGTGGGTCATCCTTGGCACAGCGCCGGATAACGCACTAAAAAGACCTTTGCGAAAAAGTCGTTACTGCTGCCGATGGGTCTTTGCCCGCCGATTTTTGTTGGCGGCAAGATAACGATTTACAGTAGAAACAACCGTGATCCTGCTCTCAAATGCGTAATCTGTGCGGTTATCTGCTTTTTTATCGATTTTCCACGCATATGTTGCGCATTTGTGTAATATTTTGTGCTGAAATCGCTCTGGCGACGGCTATTGGGTTTATCCGGCGTGTTCAATAAATAACCAGACAAAACGCTATGCTCAGCAACAAGCCGAGCAATATATTTTATGCGTGGTTTGGGATCTAGCTAAAAACCCGGATTAAGCAGTTTTAGTGATGTAGATCACATTGTTGTTTTAACTCAAATAATATCTAATGTTATGTTTTTTAATGGTTTTATTTTAAATCTCGCTTAATAACGCAGGTAAACTAATTCGTACTTAAGCGGATAAAAATGCTTAACCATTCATCATATGAATAAGATGATTTGGCGCTATTTGATGCCGGCAGGTTAAACCTCTGTTGAGATTAACCCCGCGCCGCTCGGCGCCATTGATCATATAACAGCCGGCCGCAGCGGTTAATTCAGGCAAATAAACGCCGGTTTGCCCGCAGTGCGAATAATAACCTGGGGAAGCTGTTGCATTTTATTAACCTGATGTTGCGTGCGGATAAACCAAAACGGCGAACCGACTGCGCATTATTTGCACAATATTGCCGGGTACTGAGGGGGAAAAGGTGGGGACATCGCCGTCGAACGCCGACGGCGGCGGGAGTCAGAATCGAATGGCGATGGCGTTTTCGCTGAAAAACGCCGCGAATTCGGCATCCGGTTGGCGATCGGTAATCACCCGATCGAACCGAGTCAGCGGGCCGATGCAGGCCGGCTTGGTTTTGCCGAACTTGCTGTGATCGGCCACCAGGATCTTTTGCTGCGCCATCGCCATGGCGCGGTGCTTCATCTCCAGCTCGTCGAAGTTAAAGCAGGTGGCGCCGTGCTGCAGGCTGAGGCCGGCGGCGGAGATAAAGGCGATGTTCGGGCAGATGTGGTCCAGCTCGTTGTGCTGGCCGACGCCGGTGAAGATATAGTTGTTCGGCTTGAACTCGCCGCCGCACAGGATCACCTTGCAGTTGGGTTTGTCCTGCAGCGCCAGAAAGGTATTCAGCGAGTGGCATACCGCGGTGAAGGACAGCTCGTCGGCGATGGCGTCGATGATCGCCGGGGTGGTGGTGCCGCAGTCGAAAAACACCGTGTCGTTTTCGTTGATCAACGGGGCGGCCAGCAGGCCGATGCGGCGTTTTTCCGTGACCTGTTTGGCCTTCTGATCGGAGACGAAGTAGTTGGTTACCCCATTGCTGCGCGGGTCGGTCACCACATAGCCGCCGAGCAGCACCACGGCCGCCGGCTCGGCGCTGAGATCGCGGCGGATGGTCATTTCCGATACGCCCAACAACGCGGCGGCTTCCTTGAGGTGGATCTTGTCGGCGCGTTTTAACGCCTGCACTAACCGGTTGATACGTTCTTCGCGCCGCGTTTCCATCTGTCCGTCTTCCCACAGGTTTAAGAGATAAAAAGAGTGCGTGCTGCCGTTATTCGGGGCTATATGCAACGATGCGGGGCAATATCGGGCCGCCTGCGCCGCCCGTATTGTCCCGCATCAGATTATCTCGGCGCGCTTCAGGCTATCAGTAGCTGCCTGCCGCCGCCCGGTCGCCAGAAACGATGGCCACGCCTGAGCTGGTGCCGATACGCGTGGCGCCCGCGTTGATCATCTTCTCGGCGGTCGCGCGATCGCGCACGGCGCCGGAGGCTTTCACGCCCATCTCGCTGCCCACGGTGGCGCGCATCAGTTTGACGTGCTCTTCACGAGCGCCGCCGGTGCTGAAGCCGGTAGAGGTTTTGACGAAGGCCACATCGAGTTCGCGACACATTTCACAAACCTGAACGATCTGCGCATCGCTGAGCAGGCAGGTTTCCAATATTACCTTCAACGGGATCGCCGCGCAAACCTCACGCACTGCGGCGATGTCGGCTTTCACTTCGTCCAGCAGGCCGCTTTTCAGCCAGCCGACGTTGATCACCATGTCGATTTCCTGCGCGCCTGCGGCGATCGCCGCCTTGGCTTCGAACGCCTTGGCGACGGTCAGGCCGGCACCCAGCGGGAAGCCGATCACCGAGCACACTTTCACCGCGCTTTCCTGCAGCAGGTGCGCCGCCAGCGGCACATAGCCGGAGTTGACGCATACCGCATAGAAATTGTGCTGCTGCGCTTCTTCACACAGCTTGGCGATTTGCGTTTCGGTGGCGTCCATCGCCAGCAGGGTGTGATCGACATAGCTTGCGTAATCAATGTTTTCGGTAGTCATCTCGGTTCCTTAGTGAGGTGTTGACCCATCAGGTTGTGATTAATGTGAGAATAATAACATTCATCGTCGCGCAAACATAGCTTGTTTTACCGTGCAACGGCGTGGGCATTGTTGGGATCGATGTCACAGCTATCACATGCGGCGGTTGATAATGTTATTTAACTAACATTAGATGTTCAAAAAGACAACAGGGGAAAGCAGCATGGATATCGCAGTAATCGGCTCGAACATGGTGGATTTGATTACCTACATTGACCGGATGCCGAACGCCGGCGAAACGCTGGAGGCGCCGGCGTTTGAAATCGGCTGCGGCGGCAAGGGCGCCAACCAGGCGGTGGCCGCCGCCAAACTCGGCGCCAGCGTAATGATGGTGACCTGCGTAGGGGACGATGTGTTCGCCGACAACACCGTTCGCAATCTGCAGCAGGCCGGCGTGGATACCCGCCATGTGAAAAAAGTGACGGGCGTTTCCAGCGGCGTGGCGCCGATCTTCGTCGACAGCGCCTCGCAAAACCGCATTCTGATCGTCAAAGGCGCCAACGACCGGCTGCTGCCGGCGGATATCGAACGCGCCGCCCCGGCGTTGCAGGCGTGCCGCTTGATGATCCTGCAGCTCGAGATCCCGCTGGAAACGGTGTATGCGGCGATCGACTTCGCCCGCCGGCAGCGCATTGCGGTGATCCTTAACCCGGCGCCGGCGTCGCGCGAGCTGGATATCGCCTATGCCTGCCAGTGCGACTTCTTTATACCGAACGAAACCGAGCTGGAGATCCTGACCGGCATGCCGGTGGACAGCGAAGAAAATATCCTGCGCGCCGGCCGCACGCTGCTGGAGAAAGGGCTGCGCAACCTGATCGTCACCCTCGGCCAGCGCGGCGCGCTGTGGCTGACCGGCGATCGGGTGGAGCATGTTGCGTCGCTGCCGGTGAAGGCGGTGGATACCAGCGGCGCCGGCGACGCCTTCATCGGCTGTTTCGCCCACGAATACGTGCGCCACGGCGAGGTGCTGCAGGCGATGCGCCAGGCTTCGGCCTATGCCGCCTACAGCGTTACCGGCAAGGGGACCCAGCGTTCCTATCCCGATGCATCGCAGTTTCTCGATTTTATAACCGCCCAGCAGCAAGGAAAATGACATGCGCCATCATACCGTTCAGCAGTCCGACGGCTATCTCGACAGAACGCCGCTGTTTCAGTTTATTTTGCTTTCCTGCCTGTTCCCGCTGTGGGGGTGCGCCGCCAGCCTGAACGACATTCTGATCACCCAGTTCAAAAGCGTGTTCGAACTGAGCGACTTCGCCAGCGCGTTGGTGCAGAGCGCGTTTTACGGCGGCTACTTCCTGATCGCCATTCCGGCTTCGCTGGTGATCAAGAAAAGCAGCTACAAGGCGGCGATCCTGATCGGCCTGACGCTGTATATCGTCGGTTGCATGCTGTTTTATCCGGCGTCGCATATGGCGACCTACACCATGTTCCTGGCGGCGATCTTCGCCATCGCCATCGGCCTGAGCTTCCTCGAAACCGCCGCCAACACCTACAGCTCGATGATCGGCCATCGCGACTACGCCACGCTGCGGCTTAACGTCAGCCAGACCTTCTACCCGGTGGGCGCGCTGATGGGCATCGTGCTGGGCAAATACCTGGTGTTTCAGGAGGGGGACAGCCTGCAGGCGCAGATGGTGGGTATGTCGCCGGAGCAAATTCACCAGTTCCGTTTGACGATGCTGGAGCATACGCTGGAACCGTACAAGTACCTGATCATGGTGCTGCTGTTGGTGATGCTGCTGTTTCTGCTCACCCGCTACCCGCACTGCAAACCGCAGAACGAGCGCGGCGAGCGGGCGGCGGGGCCGGCGCTGGGTGAAACCCTCAGATACCTGGCCGGCAACGCGCGCTTTCGCAAGGGCATCGCCGCGCAGTTTCTGTATGTCGGCATGCAGGTGGCGGTGTGGTCCTTCACCATCCGGCTGGCGCTCAACCTGGGCGCATCCAACGAGCGCGATGCCGCCAACTTTATGATCTACAGCTTCATTTGCTTCTTTATCGGCAAGTTCGTCGCCAACTTCCTGATGACGCGGTTTCGCGCGGAAAAGGTGCTTATCGCCTATTCGCTGCTTGGCGTAGCGACGCTGGCCTACGTGGTGCTGGTGCCGAGCTTCACCGCCGTTTACGCCGCGGTGTTCGTCAGCGTGCTGTTCGGGCCCTGCTGGGCCACCATCTACGCCGGCACGCTGGACACGGTGGACAACAAATACACCGAGGTGGCCGGGGCGATCATCGTGATGTCGATCGTCGGCGCGGCCTTCGTGCCGGCGCTGCAGGGCTATGTCTCCGATCACCTGGGCTCGATGCAGCGGGCGTTCGGCGTGTCGCTGCTGTGCTTCGCCTACGTCGGCTTCTATTTCTGGGGAGAGCTGCGGCATAAACGGCGCGATGCGCGCCAGCCGCTGGCCGACAGCGAATCGATGGGGGGGCTGTGATGAAAGCGATTATCGCCCTGATCCCCGAGCAGTTCGGCGCACAGCCGCGCGAGCTGTACCGCTGCGGCGAGTTTCGCGTGACCGCGTTTCGCTATGACAGCGGCATCGCCGCGCTGAAGCTGGCCAACGGCCGCGGGCATCTGACGGTGCTGCCCTATTACGGCCAGATGGTGTGGGACGCCGAGTTCGACGGCCATCAACTGAAGATGGAAAACATGTTCAGCCAGCCGCGCCGGGGGGAGAGCATCATCGACAGCTACGGCTGCTTCGCCTTCCATTCCGGGTTGCGGCGCAACGGCTGCCCGGCGCCGGATGACGATCACCCGCTGCACGGCGAGATGCCCTGCGCGGCGATGGACCGCGCCTGGCTGGAGGTAGAGGGCGATACGCTGGCGATCGGCGGCAGCGTGGAGTATGTGAAAGGCTTCGGCGACCATTATCTGGCGCAGCCGCGGGTGCGGCTGACGGCGGGCAGCGGGCAGTTCGGCATCGAGATGCGGGTAACCAACCTGGCCAGCGTGGCGATGCCGCTGCAGTACATGTGCCATATGAACTATGCCTATGTGCCGGGCGCCACCTTTCGGCAGAACCTGCCGGGATCGGCGCTGCAGCTGCGGGAAAGTGTGCCGGCGCACGTGCAGCCGACGCCGCAGTGGCTGGCGTACACCCGGAAGCTGGCGGAGCGGGGCCACGGCCTGTGCGAACTGAACGAGCCGGAATGTTACGATCCGGAGATCGTGTTTTTCGCCGACGAGCTGTCGCAGTACGTCGATCAGGCGGAGTTCTTTATGCTGGCGCCGCAGGGCCACCGTTTCGTGACGCGTTTTTCCACCGCGCAGTTCAACTACGGCACGCGCTGGATATTGCACAACGGCGATCAGAAAGTGGCGGCTTTTATCTTGCCGGCAACCTGCCGGCCGGAAGGGTATCTGGCGGCGAAACGTGCGGGAAGCCTGCTGATGCTGGCGGCGGGGGAAACGCGAGAGTTTTGCGTCACCACCGGCGTGGTGTGAAGCACAGGGGCGGCAACGCCCCTGTGGCCTGCGAGGGTTATTCTTTTACCCAGCCTTTGCGGATGGCGAAGGCGAACAGGAAACGGTACAGGCGCGCCAGCCGTTCGGCGATGGCATCGCCGAACAGGTTCCATACCAGCTGGGCGAACAGGCAGCCGACCAGGCCGAGCAGGAAACCGCCGACCATGTCCAGCGGCCAGTGCACCCCGAGATAGACGCGTGACCAGGCGATGCCCGCCGCGACGATCATCAGCAACACGCCGGACCATACCCGGTGCCAGAACAGGAACGCCAGCGCAAAGGTAAAGATGGCGGTGCCGTGATCGCTGGGAAAGGAGCTGTCCGGCGCGTGCGCCAGGAAGGTATAGCCGACGCCGGCGACGAACGGCCGCTCGTGCGGCAGCAGCATGCCGATCGTGGAGGAGGCCAGCATGGCGAACAGCAGAGCGATTGTCGTCTTGGCCACCACTTCGCGTTGCGAAACCAGCTGGCTTTGCGGCCCCCACAGCCACAGGCCGACGATCAACAGCGGCACGATGGCGATCAGATCGCGCGCCAGAAAGGTGGCGAAGTCGATCAGCCACTCGGGGGACGCCGGGGTCGCATTGATCCAGGCGAAAAGAAGATAATTCAACTGCTCCATAACCGTTACCTCGTCTTGCGGTGGAAATAGCCGCTAACCGTCCAATAAATAGCCAACTGGCTCAACCAAACCCACCAACCCGCCCACAGGTTATGGGTAAGAAAATGTGCCCCGCGCATCACCTGGCCAAAGCCCATCAGCATGCCGAGCGCGACGCCGCCGAACCAGCACCAGTAAGCCAGGCGCGGGCGCTGCGGATAAAACAGGAAGAACAGCGCCATCACCGCAAAACCGCTGGAGGCGTGGCCGCCGGGGAAGCAGCGGCCGGGCCCCGGCATTGCCGGCACCGTGCCGAACAGCGGGTAAGACATCGCTTTGCCGCCGTATTCGATCAGATCCCAGGGGCACGAATGCGCGCTGGTGGCCTTGAGAATGCCGACCACCAGCGGGCCGATGCCGATCAGCAGCATGCTGACGATCAGCCGCGGGCTGCGACGGTAGATGCCCCACAGCAGCGCCGGCACCGCGCCGGCGATCACCAGCTGCTTCAGCAGGCGGTGGTTGATCAGATCCAGCCAATAATTGTTCTGCCAGGGAAAATGCCCGCTGGCGGGGTCAAACCAGTCATTGCTGATAGCCCAGTCCAACTGCTCGCTGCGCGACAGCCAGAGGAACAGCAACCCGCTGACCAACAGGCCGAAAACGTGCCAACGGTAAAAGGATGCCGGTAAGGAGTAAAGGGCAGTTGTCTTAATTTGCGGTGTCGTTGAGGATTGATTTAATGAAGGTTTTGGATCCACGTGCGGGCTCGCTGGCAGAGTTGAATCCGGCTACTGTAATCATTGCGCCTTAAGAAAACCTTAATCCGCCGCCGCCGTCGGCCAGAGAAAGGCATATCCGCGGCAGCGGCTTTCGGCTAAGGTAATCGTTTGCTTTTTATCGGGATGATGTGGTGATGAAGAATAAAACGATCGTTTTGCTGTTGGCCGCCAGCGGCGCCGTCTTTTCTCCCCTGAGCTTTGGGCAGCAGCGGGCCGCCGGGCCGATTGTGGTGCAGGGGGCGATGCCGGTCGAGGCCGAACGTTTCGCCCAACGGTTGGAAAACCCGCGCGAAGAGCAAGTTGGCGGCTGGCGCTTCTGGCATGGCACCGTCGACGGCTACCCGGTGGTGGTTTCCGAAACCCTGAAGGGCATGTCTAACGCGGCGGCGGCTACGGCGATCGCCGCCACCCGTTTTCACCCGGTGGCGATCATCAACCAGGGCACCGCCGGTGGCCACGATCCGGCGCTGAAGGTTTACGACATCGTGCTGGGCAAGTACTCGGTTAACCTGGGGGCGTTTAAAACCCCGGCCAAGGCGCAGGGAGAGGGCAGCGATTCGCGCCAGTGGCGGCCGATGGACCTGCTGGCCTCTAAAGGCAGCGCCGGCGAGGACAAGAACGCCCACAGCATGCGCCAGTTCCCGGCGGACGGGCCGTTGCTGGCGATCGCGGAAAGCGTGAAGGGCCGCTATAAGCAGGGCCGGGTGGTGGAAGGGGTGATCGGCTCGGCAGACGTGTGGAACAGCGAACTGGACCGCATTCGCTACTTCCGCGACAGCTACCATACCTCGGTTGAAGAGATGGAGACCGCCTCCGCAGCGCAGATCGCCGCCGCGTTCAATATTCCGTTCGTCGGCATTCGCGTGCTGTCGAATAACATCACCAACCAGGGCAAATACGATCCGCAGACCGGGCTGGCGTGCCAGGATTATGTCTATCAGGTAGTGAAGGCTTATGTCGCCCGCGCGGCCGCCAAATAACCCATTGCTCCAGCCAATCGGCAATATCAGGCGATTGTCACTGATTATCGCCCATTGTAAAGAAGATTAAACCTGTGGCAGGGCTGGCTGTAGTGTATTAGTTTATAGGCGGATTATTTGATAAATCGTAGGGATAAAACATGAACAAGGCATCCGTTGTATTTTCCGGCCTGCTGATGGCCGCTTCCGCCAGCGCCATTGCGGCTACCTCTGCAGACGACGCCGACATCAGCAAACAACCGCTGGAAAAGGTCGCGCCTTACCCGAAAGCCGAGAAGGGCATGAATCGCCAGGTGATCTACCTGCCGAAGCAAGAAAACGAAGAAAACTACCAGGTTGAGCTGCTGATCGGCAAAACCCTGGAAGTGGACTGCAACCGCCACATGATCGGCGGCACGCTGGAAAGCAAAACTCTCTCCGGCTGGGGCTACGACTATCTGGTGCTGGAGAAGCTGTCTGAACCGGCTTCCACCATGATGGCCTGCCCGGACAACACCAAAACGCAGAAATTCATCGCCGCCAACCTGGGCGACGCCGCCATGCAGCGCTACAACAGCCGCCTGCCGATCGTGGTTTACGCGCCGAAAGACGTGGAAGTGAAATACCGCATCTGGAAAGCGGAAGACACCATCAAGCAGGCAGAGCAGAAGTAAACCTCCGGTGAGGCCGGGGATCGCCCGGCTTCACAATACGCCTTCCTTATCCGTTTCCGCGGTTGCAGCAGCGGCGTTTTCAGTTTTTTATAGGTCTCGGGATCCACCAGAGAGCCAGTAGATGGAACTGTTATTCACAAAAGCCTTTGTGGCGCTTGGCATCGTATTTATCCTGCTGTTTTTAGCCTGCATCATGATGTTTATTAAGCATGAAATTTGCTACCGGCAGATTGTCGAACGCTATCTTGACGCCGGGCTGTTTATGCCGGGCTACCTCCAATTTCTTACTCGCACCGGTTTTTTCGGCAGCTTTCCCGTGGTGTTCTTTTTTAGACAAATTATGGCGGAGAAGAACGTTAAAACGGCGCCGGGTGAATATTTACCTGAGGCCTGCTATGCGTTCTTCCGCAGTCAACCTGCTGAAGCGTTAGGATGGATGAGGGTGTACAGCGCCGGATATGGGGGGTTGATCGCGGTATTTCTGGCGTTGGTCGGGATGTCTTTTGTGGCATAAGGGGGGGACGTTGCGGGAACAGCTAATTATCTATACAAAAGAGTTCGAAGCAACAGATCCTATATTCGAAGATCGTTTAGGTGATGCTTTTTATATCGCCTCACAGATAAGAAGAGGTCTCAAAGTAAAGTTACCTCATCAAGTAGACCCAAATTTTCAAAATACACAGCAACAACTACGTGCCGAGTTTCCCGACGACTACGAGGAGTAAGGACAAAGTGCCGTTGAACAAGCTAACTTGTCGCCGGCTGGTAACCTCATGATTTTCATCTTATTTTTTTATAATGCTATTTTCGCATGGCAACAAAAAACCCGATAATCTTGAACCTAAAAGGCGGGATTATCGGGCTCCACAAATTGGGGACATCAAAGAAAAGCAGTGGCACTAATTCAGACTGCCCCCGACAACGAAAGTTCTCGGCGGCGACAAAAAAATCAAAATATTTTTAGCGCCAAATCATCGCCGCTGCTTATCGGTTATCCCGCTATCCCCGGCCACAGCACCACGATCAGCGAACCCGCGAGGGTTAACAATACGTTAGCGATGGCGTAGGTGCCGGCGTAGCCCAGCGCCGGGATGTTGCTGCGCGCGGTGTCGCTGATGATCTCCATCGCCGGCGCGCAGGTGCGGGCGCCCATGATGGCGCCGAACAGCAGGGCGCGGTTCATGCGCAGCACGTAGGCGCCGAACAGGAAACAGATGATCACCGGCACCAGGCTGACGATCAGCCCGGCGATCAGCATCTGGCCGCCGACCGCACCCAGGCTGTGGCCGATGCCGGCGCCGGCGCTCAGGCCTACCCCGGCCATAAACACCATCAGGCCGAATTCTTTCACCATGTTCAGCGCGCCCTGCGGGATATAGCCGAAGGTCGGGTGGTTGGCGCGCAGGAAGCCGAGCATGATGCCGGCCATCAGCAGGCCGGCGGCGTTGCCGATGCCGAACGAAAAGTTGCTGAACTGAATGGTGATCTGGCCAATCAGCAGGCCGATGATGAAGAAGGCGCAGAACGCCAGCAGGTCGGTGACCTGGCTGTGGATCGAGATAAAGCCGATCTTCTCCGCCACGCTCTTCACTCGGCGCGCGTCGCCGCTCACCTGCAGCACGTCGCCCTTGTTGAGCACGATGCTGTCGTCGATGGGCATTTCAATCTGGCTGCGGATCACCCGGTTGAGGAAGCAGCCGTGGTCGGTCAGCTTCAGCTGGCTCAGGCGTTTGTTCACCGCGTTGCTGTTCTTTACCACGATCTCTTCGGTGACGATGCGCATGTCGAGCAGGTCGCGGTCGAACACTTCCTTGCCGTTGCGGAAGCTCGGATCCAGGCGGGCATGGGCATCCGGGTAGCCGACCAGCGAGATCTCGTCGCCCACCTGCAGCACCGCGTCGCCGTCGGGGTTGGCCAGAATGCCGTTGCGGCGGATGCGTTCAATGTAGCAGCCGGTCTGGCGATAGATACCCAGCTCGCGCAGGTTCTTGCCGTCGGCCCAGGCCACCAGCTCCGGGCCGACGCGATAGGCGCGGATCACCGGCAGGTATACCTTGCGCTGGCTGTCGGTGTCCAGGCCACGTTCGCGGGCGATTTGCTGGGCGGAGGTCGACAGGTCCTGGTGCTGCAGCTTCGGCAGATAGCGCGCGCCGAAGATCAGGCTGACCAGGCCAATCAGATAGGTGAGGGCGTAACCGAGGCTCAGATGGTCCTGGGCCGCCAGCAGCGCCGGGCCGTTGACGATGGTATTGCGCAGCGTATCGCCGGCGCCCACCAATACCGGGGTCGAGGTCATCGAACCGGCCAGCATGCCGGCGGTCAGGCCGATGTCCCAGTGGAACAGTTTGCCGAGGCCGATGGCGATCACCATCGCCGAGCCGACCATCACCAGCGCCAGCATCAAATAATTTTTGCCGTCGCGGAAGAAAATAGAGAAAAAGTTAGGGCCGGCTTCCACCCCTACGCAGAAAATAAACAGCATAAAGCCGAGATTCAGCGCTTCGGTGTTAATGGCGAAGTGTTGCTGGCCGAGCAGCAGCGAAACCACCAAAACGCCAATGGAATTACCGAGTTGAACGGAACCCAGACGGACCTTACCGAGGCACAGCCCCAGTGCGAGTACCACGAACAGTAACAGAATGTAGTTACCGTTTAACAAACTAGCGACGTTTATGTTCACGGAGGATAACTTATTGTTTACCAGTAAGTGCTTGATTTGGATAACTATAAGATATAAATTCAGCCATAAAATGACTTCATAAATAACTCACCAGCGGAAGGCGATTCGAACCATCGATCGGCGGCGTTTATTCTAGTCGCTCTGACGCGTGACAGCCAGCATATAAAGCTGATTTCCTGCGCCGTCGGCCGCATTTAACTCTCTTTTGACCAAGGAAAAAGTTCAGTTCAGCGTTGCCGGTGGACGGCGAGGCGTCACTCATGGTGACAAGGCTGATTTCTATTGATGTGGTGATTTGGCAAGGGGGAGATTTCGCATGGCGGGTTATCGATATTGGCTGGGCATTTCAAGCTGTTTTCTGCTGTTCAGCCTGGTGTTCCTCGGCCAGCAGAGCGGCATGTTCGGCAGCACCGATCATGAGCATCACGGCGATCCCGGGCTGCTGCTGTTCGTCATTCCCGGCGCCATCGCCAGCTACCTGTCTAGCCGCAAACGCCTGCTGTGCCCGCTGCTGGGCGCGCTGTACGCGCTGCCGCTGTGCCTGGTGATCCGTCATTTCTGGCTGACGCCGTCCTCTTCGTTCTGGCAGGAACTGGCCTACGCCACCAGCGCGGTGTTCTGGTGCGTATTCGGCGCGATGCTGATGCTGTGCGCCCACGCGCTGCTGCAGGCGCTGCTGCAGCTGCACCGCGGCGAGCGGCCATAAAAAAAGGCGCCCTAAGCGCCTGTTTGTCGTTCAGCCTGCGGCTTACTGGAACAGATTCAGATTTTCTTTGGCGTAGGCTTCGAAATCAGTGCAGCCGCCAATGTGTTTCTCATCCAGGAAGATCTGCGGCACGGTTTCCACCGGCTTGCCGACGGTTTTTTCCAGGTCGGCCTTGGTGATGCCTTCGGCGTGGATATCCACATAGCGGAAGTTGAAATCGTCGCGCTCTGCAGTCAATTTTTCCGCCAACTCTTTAGCACGGACACAATAAGGACAACCCGGACGCCCGAAGATTACTGCAAACATGCAACGCTCCTTAATTTGATATTCGATGAATTACTCGCAATCGCAACGACATTCTGTCAGCCCCAAAAGACCCGAACCTGCCCATCGCCTGCGTTAATGCCGTTTACTATGCCCGTTGAGCTGATGAAAAAAAAGCAGGAATTACCTGTTAATCTGATTCATATAACCAATTAGCCTGCTGGGGCTGTCGTGGCCGGCGGGAATTCACTACACTGGGGGCAGAGCCTCTGGAGAAGAAAAATATGCGTTCATTCGGTGACTTACCGCGCACGGTACTGGTGTTGGAAGGGCTGGGCATGGTGCTGCTGGTGCTGGCCTATCTCAGCATTCACGGCCACCTGCAGCTGCCGGGCTGGCTGGCGTCGCAGCAGGCGGCGGTCGGCATGATCTTCCTCGGCGTGGCGATGATGGTGCCGGCGGCGGCGTTTCTGGTGTGGCGCGTGGTGCAGGGGTTTGGCCCGCTGATGCGCGGCGGCCTGCCGCCGGAGCACGATCGCCATAAGCCGCAGGACGGCGACAAACCGAACCATCATCGGGACCGCGATCCGCGCGCCTGAGCGCCGCGGCCGTTAACCCGCCTGCCCGGCAGGCGTCGGCTTTTTGGGGTGACGAGTGAAAATTGCCATTCTTTCGCGCGACGGAACGCTGTACTCATGCAAGCGGCTGCGGGAAGCGGCGGAGGATCGCGGGCACAGCATCGATGTCATCGATCCGCTTTCCTGCTATATGAACATCAACCCGGCGGCGCCGACCATCCACTATCGCGGCCGCCAGCTGGACCGTTACGACGCGGTGATCCCGCGCATCGGCTCCGCCATCACCTTTTACGGCACCGCGGTGCTGCGTCAGTTCGAGCTGCTCGGCAGCTATCCGCTGAACGAATCGGTCTCCATCACCCGGGCGCGCGACAAGCTGCGTTCGCTGCAGCTGCTGGCGCGGCAGGGCATCGATCTGCCGATCACCGGCTTCGCCCATTCGCCGGACGACACCGGCGACCTGATTGAGCTGGTCGGCGGTGCGCCGCTGGTGGTCAAGCTGGTGGAGGGCACCCAGGGCATCGGCGTGGTGCTGGCGGAAACCCGCCAGGCGGCGGAGAGCGTGATCGACGCCTTTCGCGGCCTGAACGCGCACATTCTGGTGCAGGAATACATCCGCGAGGCGCAGGGCAGCGACGTGCGCTGCCTGGTGGTGGGCGGCCGGGTGGTGGCGGCCATCGAGCGCCAGGCCAAGGCCGGGGAGTTTCGTTCCAACCTGCACCGCGGCGGCACCGCCCGCAAGGTGAGCATCACCGCCCGGGAGCGGGCGATCGCGGCGAAAGCGGCCGCCACGCTGGGGCTGGACATCGCCGGGGTCGACATCCTGCGCGCGGCGCGCGGCCCGCTGGTGATGGAGGTCAACGCCTCGCCGGGGCTGGAGGGGGTGGAAACCACTACCGGGCTGGATATCGCCGGCATGATGATCGAATACATCGAGCAGCGGGCGCGGCCGGGATTCAGGTTGAAGTCGGGCGGATAAGCCGCCCGGCGGCGCGACTTTTTCTCGCCGATAATTATCCTTTTAGTGAATTAAGCCGTATTGATCGTGGCGCATCGGGTGAATATTCCGTAAGCTATGCGCCTTTTCGCGTTTTGAATATTGTGAGGCTGGTTATATGGATTCACTCATTGTCCCTGATTTGGCGCTGTTGCGGCGCTGGCTGGATCAATCGGGCATTTCTTTCTTTGAGTGCGATTCTTGTCAGGCGCTGCACCTGCCGCACATGCAAAATTTCGACGGCGTGTTCGACGCCAAGATTGACCTGGTGGACAACGTGATCCTGTTCTCGGCGCTGGCCGAGGTGAAACCGACCGCGCTGATCCCGCTGGTGGCCGATCTGAGCCAGATCAACGCCAGCTCGCTGACCATCAAGGCGTTTGTCGACATTCAGGACGACAACCTGCCGAAGCTGATCGTCTGCCAGTCGCTGAGCATCGCCGTTGGCGTGACGCTGGAGCAGTTCGTTCACTTCATGCAGCAGGGCGAAGAGCAGATCTCGATGGTGATCCTCGAGGCGCGGGCGAACGATCTGCTGTTTATGGGTGACGAAGAAGAGAACCCCGCTGGCGCCGAGCGTCAGCCAATGCTGCACTGATCCCCGCTGTACATGATGCATGCCGCTGCGCCGGCGGCATGCCGCCGTTATTCCCCTCCGCAATAATATATTCTGCACTTTGCCCTCTGTTGCCAGATATTTCTCGTCTTTTGCGCCGTTAATGGCGTATCACATAGAGAAAACTGCATAAAAAATCGATAAAAGGCGTTTTTTACCCTGGAGGCTGGCGGGTTTCGGCCGCAGCGGTTATGCTGCTGATTCTGCTAAGGGCTTGCGATTCCCCTTGTGACCACGCGGGCTGGGCAGCTGAAAAAGGCGTATGCAATCAACTGCATAGCCATTCAATCCGCGGTTGCAACGATTGCGCTCAATCAGGAAAGGTTTTGTATCATTTCGGATACAAGTTCAATTCTATGATTCACCCCTGTTTTGGAGGAAGTTACGGATGGTCACCCAACGTAAAAAGTGGTTATCGGGTGTTGTTGCCGGCCTGCTGATGGCCGCGTCCGTCACAGCGTCAGCCGAGGAAAAAACGCTGCACGTCTATAACTGGTCCGACTATATCGCGCCGGACACCTTAGCCAAATTCCAGAAAGAAACCGGCATTAAAGTGGTGTACGACGTCTTTGACTCCAACGAAGTGCTGGAAGGCAAACTGATGGCGGGCAGTACCGGTTATGATCTGGTGGTGCCTTCATCCAACTTCCTCGAGCGCCAGTCCAGGGCGGGCATCTTCGAACCGCTCGACAAGAGCAAAATGCCGAACTACAAAAACCTCGATCCGGAAATGCTGCAGCTGGTGGCGCACAACGACAAGGACAACAAGTACGGCATCCCTTACCTGATGGTGACCACCGGCATCGGCTACAACGTCGACAAGGTGAAGGCGGCGCTGGGCAAAGACGCGCCGGTCGACAGCTGGGATCTGATCCTCAAGCCGGAAAATCTCGAAAAGCTGAAGAGCTGCGGCGTTTCGTTCCTCGACGCGCCCAGCGAGGTTTACGCCACCGTGCTGCATTATCTCGGCAAAGATCCCAACAGCACCAACGCGGCGGATTACACCGGCGCGGCCAACGATCTGCTGCTGAAGCTGCGGCCGAACATCCGTTACTTCCATTCTTCCCAGTACATCAACGATCTGGCGAACGGCGACATCTGCGTGGCGATCGGCTGGTCCGGCGACGTGATGCAGGCGGCCAACCGCGCCAAAGAGGCGAAGAACGGCGTGAACGTGGCCTATGCGATCCCGAAAGAAGGGGCGTTGACCTACTTTGACATGTTCGCCATGCCGGCGGACGCCAAAAACAAAGACGCCGCTTACCAGTTCCTGAACTTCCTGATGAAGCCGGACGTGATGGCGGGCATCAGCAACTACGTGTATTACGCCAACGCGGTGAAGGATTCTACGCCGCTGGTGAATGCCGAAGTGCGCAACAACCCGAACGTCTATCCGCCGGCCGATCTGCGCGCCAAGCTGTTCACGCTCAACGTGCAGTCGCCGAAGCTGGACCGTGTGATTACCCGCGCCTGGACTAAAGTTAAAAGCGGAAGGTAATGCGCAGGGGCCCGGCGCGCCGGGCCCGCTTATCGCTGTCGATTTGACCGGCAGGCGGGCGCTCCCCGCCTGCATTGCCATTTTGGGCCATGGCAATCGCCGTGGTTTTTTGTACTGCTTTACGCCGGAGAGCACCCCGATTGAACGACGCCATCCCTCGTCCTCAAGCCAAGTCGCAGAAGGTTTTCACCCCTCTGCTGGAAATCCGTAACCTCACTAAAACCTTCGATGGCCAGAACGCGGTCGAAGACGTCAGCCTGACGATTTACAAGGGCGAGATCTTCGCGCTGCTGGGGCCGTCCGGCTGCGGCAAGTCGACGCTGTTGCGCATGCTGGCCGGCTTCGAGCAGCCGACGGAGGGCCAGATCGTGCTCGACGGGCAGGACATGTCGCATGTGCCGCCCTATCAGCGGCCGATCAACATGATGTTCCAGTCCTACGCGCTGTTCCCGCACATGACGGTGGAGCAAAACATCGCCTTCGGCCTGAAGCAGGACAAAATGCCGCGGGCGGAAATCGCCGCCCGGGTGGCCGAAATGCTGGCGCTGGTGCACATGCAGGAGTACGCCAAACGCAAGCCGCACCAGCTGTCCGGCGGCCAGCGGCAGCGGGTGGCGCTGGCGCGCAGCCTGGCCAAGCGGCCCAAGCTGCTGCTGCTGGACGAACCGATGGGCGCGTTGGATAAAAAGCTGCGCGACCGCATGCAGCTGGAGGTCACCGACATTCTGGAGCGCGTCGGCGTGACCTGCGTGATGGTGACCCACGATCAGGAAGAGGCGATGACCATGGCGGGGCGCATCGCCATCATGAACCGCGGCAAGTTCGTGCAGATCGGTGAGCCGGAAGAGATCTACGAACACCCGAACAGCCGCTTCAGCGCCGAGTTCATCGGCTCGGTCAACGTGTTTGACTGCGTGCTGCAGGCGCGCCACGACGATGCGCTGATCCTGCAAAGCCCTGGCCTGCGCCATGCGATCAAGGTCGATCCCGACGCCTCGGTGGTGGACGGCGTGCCGATCCAGGTGGCGCTGCGGCCGGAAAAAATCATGTTGTGTGAGGATGTGCCGGCGGACGGCTGCAACTTCGCGGTGGGCGAGGTGGCGCATATCGCCTACCTGGGCGACCTGTCCATCTACCACGTGAAGCTGCACAGCGGGCAGATCATCAGCGCCCAGCTGCAAAACGGCCATCGTTTCCGCAAGGGCATGCCGACCTGGGGCGACGAAGTGCGTCTGTGCTGGGAAACCGACAGCTGCGTTGTGTTGACGGTGTAGTTGAGAGGCTGAGGAGCAACCCGAATGACAATGCTTTCCGAACGCACGCCGCCGGCCAAAACGCCCGGCGCGCTCAAGGCGCTGTTCCATCGCCTGCAGATGGCCCACGGCCGCAAGCTGGTGATCGCGCTGCCCTACCTGTGGCTGATGCTGTTGTTTATGCTGCCGTTCCTGATCGTGTTCAAGATCAGCCTGGCGGAGCTGGCGCTGGCGGTGCCGCCTTATACCGACCTGATGAGCTGGGCCGACGGCAAGTTGGACATCGCGCTCAACTTCGCCAACTACCTGCAGTTGACCGACGATCCGCTGTATATCGACGCTTACCTGCAGTCGCTGCGCGTGGCGGCGGTGTCGACGCTGTGCTGCCTGATCATCGGCTATCCGCTGGCCTGGGCGGTGGCGCACAGCAAGGCCTCGACCCGCAATATTCTGCTGCTGCTGGTGATCCTGCCGTCCTGGACCTCGTTCCTGATCCGCGTGTACGCCTGGATGGGGATCCTGAAAAACAACGGCATCCTGAACAACTTTTTATTGTGGCTGGGGGTTATCGATCAGCCGCTGGTGATCCTGCATACCAACCTGGCGGTGTATATCGGCATCGTTTACTCCTACCTGCCGTTTATGGTGCTGCCGATTTACACCGCGCTGATCCGGTTGGATTACTCGCTGGTGGAGGCGTCGCTGGATCTGGGCGCCCGGCCGCTGAAAACCTTCTTCAGCGTGATCGTGCCGCTGACGCGCGGCGGCATCATCGCCGGTTCGATGCTGGTGTTTATTCCGGCGGTGGGCGAATTCGTGATCCCGGAACTGCTGGGCGGGCCGGACAGCATCATGATCGGCCGCGTGCTGTGGCAGGAATTCTTTAACAACCGCGACTGGCCGGTGGCCTCGGCGGTCGCCACCATCATGCTGCTGTTGCTGATCGTGCCGATCCTGTGGTTCCACAAGCACCAGAACAAGGAAATGGGGGGGCAGGGATGAACAACTTGCCGGTAGTGCGCTCGCCGTGGCGCATCGCGATTCTGGTGATGGGCTTCACCTTCCTGTATGCGCCAATGCTGATGCTGGTGATTTATTCGTTCAACAGCTCCAAGCTGGTGACGGTGTGGGCCGGCTGGTCCACCCGCTGGTATACCGAACTGTTCCACGATTCGGCGATGATCGGTGCGGTTGGCCTCAGCCTGACCATCGCCGCCGCTTCGGCTACCGCCGCGGTGGTGCTCGGCGCCATTGCCGCCGTGGTGATGGTGCGTTTCGGCCGTTTCCGCGGCTCGACCGGCTTCGCCTTTATGCTGACCGCGCCGCTGGTCATGCCGGACGTCATTACCGGCCTGTCGCTGCTGCTGCTGTTCGTGGCGATGGGCCACGCCTTCGGCTGGCCGGCGGAGCGCGGCATGTTCACCATCTGGCTGGCGCACGTCACCTTCTGTACCGCTTACGTGGCGGTGGTGATCGCTTCGCGCCTGCGCGAAGTGGACCGCTCGATCGAAGAGGCGGCGATGGATCTGGGGGCGACGCCGCTGAAAGTGTTCTTTGTCATCACCTTGCCGATGATCGCGCCGGCGCTGATCTCCGGCTGGATGCTGGCGTTTACGCTGTCGCTGGACGACCTGGTGATCGCCAGCTTCGTCTCCGGCCCGGGGGCGACCACGCTGCCGATGCTGGTCTTCTCCAGCGTGCGCATGGGAGTGAACCCGGAAATCAACGCCCTGGCCAGTCTGATCCTGCTGGTGGTGGGCCTGCTCGGTCTGATCGCCTGGTGGTTTATGGCGCGCTCGGAAAAGCAACGATCGCGTGAATTACAAAGAGCCGCCCGTAGCTGATCGGCAACAAACCTGCTATTTTTGAAATCATTGGTATTGCAACTAGTTAGCTGATTTTATATGTGCCATCTGAATTGGTGGCGCTTTGTTGCGGAACACGGATATGTCAGACATGCTGAAAAGCAGGCAGGGAATGGGATCGACTTCGGATGCGCCGGTGCCGGTGATGGTGGCCGGTACGGCTATGGTGGCTATCAAATGCGTCAGCGTGCTGTTGCTGCTGGGGGAACTGGGCGTCGACGGCGCGCAGGAATTCGTCAGCACCAGCGCTCAGGCCTGGGATTCCACCTTTATTTTCCTGGCCGGTTTGCTGCTGCTGTGCCTGCAAATCAGCTGCGGCTTCGCGGTGATGCGCGGCCGCAACTGGGGGCGTTGGGGCTACGTTGCCTGCCAGTGCGTGGTGGTGGGCTATCTGTTGCTGGCCACCATCGGCAGCGTGCTGCCGGAGGTGTTCACCGTGGAAGGGGAAACCAGCAGCCAGATCCTGCACGTGCTGATCCTGCAAAAGATCCCCGACGTGGTCATCCTGGCGCTGTTATTCGTTCCCGCCGCCAGCCGCCGATTCTTCGCCGCGCGCCACTGAGGCTTATATCGCCGCCGCGCCGTCGGCGGCGCTCGCTCATCCCGGCCACTCGCCCGCGCAAGCTCATCCGTTGGCAAGGTGAAAGCTATAGGGTATAGCGGCGCAGGGTGCTAGAATCTGCGCCCTTAATTCTTCATCCTGAACTCAGAGTATTCTTCATGCATTGCGCTTTGTATACGGCGGGCACCTGCCGTTCCTGTCAGTGGCTGGACAAGCCGTACCCGCAGCAACTGACTGACAAACAGCAACATCTGCAATCGCTGCTGGCCGAGCGCGACGTCGCGCAATGGCGGGCGCCGGTGGCGGGGGAGCAAAGCGCGTTTCGCAATAAAGCCAAGATGGTGGTCAGCGGCAGCGTTGAACGCCCGCTGCTCGGTATGCTGCACCGCGACGGCACGCCGGCCGATCTCAGCGCCTGCCCGCTGTATCCCGCCAGCTTCGCGCCGATGTTTGCGGCGCTGAAAAGCTTTATCGCCCGCGCCGGCCTGACGCCCTATAACGTGGCGCGCAAACGCGGCGAGCTGAAATACCTGCTGTTGACCGAAAGCACCCATGGCGGCGGCGTGATGCTGCGTTTCGTGCTGCGTTCGGAAACCAAGCTGGCGCAGCTGCGCGCCGCGCTGCCGTGGCTGCAGCAGCAATTGCCGCAGCTCCGGGTGATCTCCGCCAATATTCAGCCGGTGCACATGGCCATCATGGAAGGGGAGCGCGAGATCGCGCTGACCGACCGGCAGGCGCTGGAGGAACGGTTTAATCAGGTGCCGCTGTATATCCGCCCGCAGAGCTTCTTCCAGACCAACCCGCAGGTGGCCGCCAGCCTGTACGCTACCGCCCGTGATTGGGTGCGGGCGCTGGGCATCGACAGCATGTGGGATCTGTTCTGCGGCGTCGGCGGTTTTGGCCTGCACTGCGCGCAGCCGCAAACCCGCCTTACCGGCATCGAAATCAGCGCCGAGGCGATTGCCTGCGCGCGCCAGTCGGCGCAGCGGCTGGGCCTGCGGCAGGTCGATTTTCAGGCGCTGGACTCGACGCGTTTCGCCACCGCCGAAGGCCATGTGCCGCAGCTGGTGCTGGTCAATCCGCCGCGCCGCGGCATCGGCCAGGCGCTGTGCGATTATCTGAATCGGATGGCGCCGGGCTACATCCTGTATTCCAGCTGCAACGCCGAGAGCATGGCGAAAGACATCGCAATGCTGCCGGATTACCGCATCGAGCGGGTACAGCTGTTCGACATGTTCCCGCATACCGCGCACTATGAAGTGCTGACGCTGCTGGTGCGAAACTGAGTGAAATAAGGCCCGCTTGAACGGGCCTGATGATTTGCGAGACTTACTGCGGGAACCACTTGTCGTTGATGGCTTTGTAGGTGCCGTCGGCCTTGATGTCGTCCAGCGCGGCGTTCAGCCTGGCCAGCAACGCCTGGTTGTCCGGGCGCACCGCGATGCCCAGGCCGGTGCCGAAGTACTGGGCGTCGGTGACGTGTTCGCCGACCGGCGCCAGGCCGGGGTTGCTCTTCAGCCACTCATTCACCACCGCGGTATCGCCGAACACGCCGTCGATACGGCCGTTTTTCAGCTCCAGAATGGCGTTCTGGTAGCTGTCGTAGGAAACGGTGTTAATTTCCGGATGCTTGTCCTGCATGTATTTCTGGTGGGTAGTGCCGTTTTCCATGCCGACTTTTTTGCCCTTCAGGTCCGCCAGCGAACTGAACTTGCCTTTCTGAGCGATGACGATCGCCGAGTTGGCGTAATACGGCTGGGTGAAGGAAACCTGCTTGCTGCGCTCCGGCGTGATGTCCATACCCGAGATCACCGCATCGTATTTTTTGAATTTCAGCGCGGCGATCAGGCTGTCGAACGCCTGATTGGTGAAGGTGCACTCTGCCTTCATCTGTTTGCACAGCGCATTGGCCAAGTCGATATCAAAGCCGACGATCTGGTTGCCGGCGTCCAGCGATTCGAACGGCGGATAGGTGGCGGAAGAGGCGAAGCGAATGGTGTCGGCGGCGCCGGCGTTAAAGGCGATCCCCGCCAATACCGTCGCGGCCAGCAGTAATTTTTTCATGCGTAGTGCTCCTGTCTGAATTCAGAATGTCGTTATCTCGCCATCGCTTGATTTTACTGATAATAACCAGAGGGTTTTCGCGAATGTGCCGGAAGATAACCATGCCATCGAGTGAATTGATATGCAATGTAAATGATTAAAAATTGCGGTCGAGCATAAAAAAGCCCCGTGCTGAGACGGGGCTTCGACAGGCGCGTTTGGCCGTCAGTTGCGGCGTTCGAACGCCAGCGCGCGGCGCTCGACCAGCCGCATCAGCAGCGTCAGCAGGCCGTTGACGCACAGGTACACCAGGCCGGCGGCGCCAAACACCATCACGTCGTAGGTGCGGCCGTACATCAGCTGGCTGTAACCCATTACCTCCATCAGCGTAATGGTGTAGGCCAGCGAGGTGCTTTTGAACACCAGCACCACTTCGTTGGAATAGGACGACAGCGCGCGTTTGAAGGCGAACGGCAGCAGGATGCGCAGCGTCTGGCGGCGGGACATGCCCAGCGCCTCGCAGGACTGCCATTGCCCGGCGGGGATCGCCCGCACCGCGCCATAGAACAGCTGGGTGGTGTAAGCCGCGCTGTTCAGCGCCAGTGCGATCATCGCGCACAGCCACGGCTGCGACAGCAGGTTCCACAGCCACGGATAGTCGCGGATCGCCGGGAACTGGCCGGGGCCGTAGTAGATCAGGAAGATCTGCACCAGCAGCGGCGTGCCGGTAAACAGCGTGATGTAGATTTTCACCAGCGGCGTCAGGATCGGCGTTTTCAGCGTCAGGATCACCGTCAGCAGCAGCGACAGCACCAGCGCCACGATCAGCGCGGTCACGGTCAGCGTCAGGCTGGTATGCAGCCCTTTGATGATTTCCGGCAAGTATTCAAGCATCAGGCCGGCCCTCGTTCAAAGCGCGTGGTACGCAGCTCGATGCGTTTGATGACGTACTGGCTGAGCAGGGTGACCAGCAGGTAGATCGCCGCGGCAATCACGTACCAGGTAAAAGGTTCCTGGGTGCGGGTGGCGATGCTCTTGGTCTGCAGCATCAGGTCGTTCACGCTGATCAACGACACCAGCGCGGTGTCTTTCAACAACACCAGCCACTGGTTGCCGAGGCCGGGCAGCGCATGGCGCCACATCTGCGGCATGATCAGGCGGAAGAAGATCGCCGCCTTGCCCATCCCCAGCGCCTGGCCGGATTCCCACTGCCCCTGCGGCACCGCTTTCAGCGCGCCGCGCAGCGTTTGCGAGGCGTAGGCGGAGTAGAGCAGGGCCAGGGCTATCACGCCGCACAGGAACGGGCTGACTTCGAAGTTATCGATCGCCAGCTGGATCGGCAGCTGGAACAGGCCCAGATTGAGGGTAAAGCCGTCCGACAGCATCAGCAGCAGCTGCGACGAACCGAAATAGATAAACAGCACCACCAGAATTTCCGGCAGGCCGCGCAGCAGGGTCACCCAGGCGGTGCCCAGCCAGCTAACCAGTTTCCAGTGGGATGATTCCCATACGGCGAACAGCATCGCCAGGATCAACCCGAGGATCAGGGCGCAAACGGCAAGGCCGACGGTCATGCCGGCGGCGCTTGCGAGAGGTTGAAATTCATTCATCGGGGCGTATTACTGCTGGAACCATTTTTTGTAGATGGTCTCATAGGTCCCATCCTGCTTGATCTTGTCCAGAGCGGCGTTGAATTTGCCCTGCAGCTCGGTATTTTTCTGACGCACCGCAATGCCCAGGCCGGTGCCGAAGTAGTCTTTATCGGTAACCTTGTCGCCCACCGTCGCCAGCGCGGCATTTTGTTTCAGCCATTCGTTGACCACCGCGGTGTCGCCGAATACCGCATCCACGCGGCCGTTTTTCAGATCCAGAATGGCGTTCTGGTAGCTGTCATAAGGCACGGTGGTGATTTCCGGGTGCTTGTCGGTCAGGTATTTTTGATGAGTGGTGCCGTTCTGCACGCCCACTTTCTTGCCTTTCAGCGCCGCCACGTCGGCCACTTTGCCTTTCTGGGCGACAAACAGCGCCGAATTGTCATAGTACGGCTTGGTGAACAATACCTGTTTTTCACGCTCTGGCGTGATGTCCATGCCGGCCATCACCGCATCGAAGCGCTTGAACTTCAGGCTGGGGATCAGGCTGTCGAACGCCTGGTTGGTGAAGGTGCACTCGGCCTGCATTTCTTTGCACAGCGCGTTGGCCAAATCGACGTCAAACCCCTGGATCTTGTTGCCGGCGTCAATAAATTCAAACGGAGGATAGGAGGCTTCGGTAGCGAAACGGATAGTTTCGGCTGCGGAGGCGGAAACGCTGATGCCAGCCAGAACGGCGGCGATTATTAGTTTTTTCATCGCAAACTCCCCAAATTACAGCAAGTTAAATTTTTAGTGTGATAAGTAATTGGCAAACTCGGTGGTCCGCGGCTGGGTGAAGTGGCTGCTGTCGCCCTGTTCCACCACGCGGCCGTTTTCCATATACACCACGCGGCTGGCGGTTTTGCGCGCCACTTCCACTTCGTGGGTCACGATCACCTGGGTGATGCCGGTGCCGGCCAGTTCGCGAATGATGCTGACGATCTGAGCGGTGATTTCCGGATCCAGCGCCGCCGTCGGTTCGTCAAACAGCAGCACCTGCGGTTCCATCATCAGCGCACGGGCGATCGCCACGCGCTGCTGCTGGCCGCCGGACAGGTGCAGCGGGAAACGGTCGGCGAAGTCGGTGAGGCGCAAACGCTTCAGCAGCTTGTCGGCGCGCTCCATCGCCTGGGCCTTGGTCAGGCCCAGCACGCGGCAGGGGGCCTCGATCAGGTTTTGCACCACGGTGAGGTGGGGCCACAGGTTATATTGCTGGAACACCATGCCGACGTTCTGGCGCAGTTCGCGGATGGATTTTTCACCCGGCGCCTGCTTGAAGTCGAACCGGTTGCCGGCGATCTGCAGCTGGCCCGAACGCGGCATTTCCAGCAGGTTCAGCACCCGCAGCAATGAGCTTTTCCCGGCGCCGCTTGGACCGAGCAGCACCAGGGTTTCCCCCGCTGGGCAATCCAGCGTGATGTCAAACAGCGCCTGATGCGCGCCGTAATAGCAGTTGATACCGTTAAGTTGAATACTCATGCGCCAGAATTGAATAGACATTGATGCCGCGAATGTTAACTTCCACAGAATACTTATGCAATCTTTGTGCGTTAAAATTTATGACTGTGCGGCGGGACAGTAAAAGAATAGCACAAGATACCGCGACTCAGAGCGGAAGGGGGATTTGTGGCGCAGGCTGTGAGATGCGTAGCGAAATTTCTCAAACAGAGCAAACTTTGAGCGCAATCAAGGCGTTTGACGAAAACCGGCGCCAGAGCGGCGCCGGTATGCGCAGTGGAATTACTGGTTTTCCAGCACCTGGCGCAGGCTGCCGCTGGCGGCGTGCGGCGGCACGTTCAGGTAACGGACGTCGTCCACCACCCAGCAGGTGCCTTCGCGCACCATCAAGACTTCATCCTGCCAGTTGACCGCGCTGCCGCCGTCTTTCTGGTAGCTCAGCGCCACCCGCAGAGGGATGTTTTTCGCATCGGTATTGGGAATGGTAGAAGCGCTGGCGACGGATGCGCTGGTCGGCCCCTGGGCATTGCCGGAGAACAGGTCGCCGGTCACCTGATGTTTAGCCGGATTCTGGCCGGCGCTGACCAGATCCTGATACAGCACCTGGCTCAGGTAAGGCTGCAGCTGCGCCAGGCGGTTGCTGTCCGGCAGGCTGGTGGCGGAACCCTGCTGAATGCGCAGGTCATAGAACTTCTGTGCGACCGCATCCGGGCCGCCTTCCACACAGCTGCCGCTGCGGGTGCCAATATCCTTGAATGCCGGCTCTACGGTGGTGCAGGCACTCAGCAACAGCGCTAAAGGAAAAACAGCCGCAATAGTTTTTGTTTTCATCTTATTACCTTATGTGAAAGTCTCTACCATGAAGACCGATAGCTTACAGTATAAATGCGTTTTTTGGCCTTGCATTCGTACTGCGTGCCATTGTTGCACCGAACATAATGCCAAATTGCTGGTCATAGATGTGTTGAATTAATCAAACAAGGACCCCTGATGCAGCTTTCAACCACCCCGACCCTGGAAGGGTTTACCATTACCGAATACTGCGGCGTTGTCACCGGCGAAGCGATCCTCGGCGCCAATATTTTTCGCGATTTCTTCGCCGGCGTGCGCGACATAGTCGGCGGCCGTTCCGGCGCCTATGAGAAAGAGCTGCGCAAGGCGCGCCTGATCGCCTTCAAGGAGTTGGAAGAGCAGGCGAAGGAGCTGGGCGCCAACGCGGTGGTCGGCATCGATATCGACTACGAAACCGTCGGTAAAGACGGCAGCATGCTGATGGTGACCGTCAGCGGCACCGCGGTGAAAGTCAGCCGCTAATCCCGCCCAAAACGCCCCGGCCCGCGCCGGGGCGTTTTGTTTTGTGCCGCCGTCGATGGCGTCCGCGACGATTATTGATTAACGTTAGCGCTATGTCGGGCCGTCAAACCACAGGGGGATAAGTGAAAATTTGGCCAGGGATATTCGCCGCCGCGCTGCTGGCGGGATGCCAACATCCTCAGCAGGGCACCACCGTCGACCGCGGCAATTACCGGTTGGAAACCCTGCATCAGGCGCAGGGCGCCGATCGGCGCATTCGCTTTCTGGTGATGCACTATACCGCGGAAGATTTCCATTCTTCGCTGAAGACGCTGACCGACGAACACGTCAGCGCGCACTATCTGTTGCCGGCGCACCCGCAGCTTGAGCACGGCAAGCCGACGGCCTTTCAACTGGTGCCGGAGGAGATGCGCGCCTGGCACGCCGGGGCCAGCGGCTGGCGCGGCCGCAGCAACCTGAACGACACCTCGATAGGCATCGAGATAGTCAACCGCGGGTTCACCCGCAGCATGCTGTACACCCGTTGGCAGCCCTATACGGCGGAGCAAATTGCGCTGCTGATCCCGCTGAGCCGCGACATTATCAACCGTTACGGCATTCAGCCGCAGGACGTGGTGGGGCACAGCGATATCGCGCCGCAGCGCAAGCAGGATCCCGGCCCTTTGTTCCCCTGGCACGCCCTGGCCGAGGCCGGCGTCGGCGCCTGGCCGAACGAACGCGACGTGCAGCGCCTGCTGGCCGGGCGCGACCGGCAGGCGCCGGTGCCGATGGCGCCGCTGCTCGCCAGGCTGGCGCGCTACGGTTATGCGATAGATCCGACATGGAACGCCCGCCAGCAGCGCAACGTGCTGGCGGCGTTTCAAATGCATTTCCGGCCCGGCGATTTTCGCGGCGAGCCGGATGCGGAGAGTGAGGCGATCGTGGATGCGCTGTTGCTGAAGTATGGCGCGGCGCGCTGATTACAGGCCGTGCAGCTTGCCGTGTTCTTTCAGCCAGCGGGCGGTGCGGGCGATGCCTTCATCCAGCGAAACGATGGGGTGATAGCCCAGTTCCTGCCGAGCGCGGGTGGTGTCGAGCGTCAGATCGAAATTGAGCTTGGCGACGCCGTAGTGGGTCAGCACCGGCTCCTTTTCGCTTTTGCTGCCCAGCCGTTCCATGCCGCGCGCCATCATGTCGAGCATCGGGTAAGGCACTGAACGTATGCGGCACTTCATGCCCAGATCGTCGATCAGCCGCTGCACCACGCTGCGTAGCTGGCGCGGCTCCTGGTTGGTGATGTTATAGGCGCGGCCGGACGGCGTGTCTTCTTTTTGCGTCGCCAGCCACATGGCGTGCACCGCATTTTCCAGATAGGTCATGTCGACCAGCGCCGCGCCGCCGCGCGGCAGCAGCAGGTTGCCGTAGCTTTTGATCATCTGCAGCAGCCGCGGCAGCATCACCTTGTCGTGCGGTCCGAACAGCCCCTGCGGGCGCAGGATGGTGAAGTGGGTCTGCGGGTTGGACAGCGCCAGCTGTTGGATCACCTGCTCGCCGGCCGCCTTGCTGCGCGCAAACTCATTGGCGTAGCGCGCCGGGCGAAAATCCTCGTTGACGTTGCGGTGATGGTGGTAGTCGAAGTAAATCGCCGGTGAAGAGATGTGGATAAACTGCGCGACGCCGTAGGCGGCCGCCCATTCGCCCAGGCGACGCGTAGCGCGCACGTTGGCCAGCTCGAAAGCCTCTTCGGTGCCCCACGGCGAGGTAAAGCTGGAACAGTGCCACAGCACGTCGACATCCGTCAGCATCGCTTTGGCCTGAGAAGAGATCAGGTTGGTGAGGTCGGCATGAATGAACTCCGCGCCCATTTTTTCCAGCAGGCTGCCCATCGCCCGGTTGCGGCCGGTGGCGCGCACTTTTATGCCCTGGCGGCGGAGATATTCAACGGCGTTACGGCCTAACCCACTGGTTGCACCGGTGACCAATACCTTCATAACGGACTCTATTCTCACCAAAAATTAGAATGCCGGGGGCCGTTGGCGACGCCCCAGCAAATAAGATGCCATTCTTCCGTGATTTCGTGCGCTATGCAATCGGAAAGGGACTAACCACAGCGGCAAACTGTGCGGTTGATCGACAAATGACCGGCGGTTACGGCTGATGGCGATCCTGCCGCTCCGCCAGCCGGGCGATGCGTTTCGCCATGCCGCGGAAAATGAACAGGTGCGCCGGCATCATGGCGAACCAGTACAGCAAGCCGCTGAAGCCGGCCGGATGCCACCAGGCGCGGACGTCCAGGCTGCGGCGGTCGCCGTGATCCTTGATGGTGAAGCTCAGACGCCCCAGCCCCGGGGCCTTCATGCCGAACAGCAGCGCCAGTTGGCGTTGGGGAACGAGTGTGATCACCTGCCAGCCGTCGACCCGATCGCCCAGCGCCAGCGCATCGCGCGCCGGGCGGCCGTAGACCACGCCGTTGCCGATCATGTCGTCCATGCGGGCGCGGATTTTCCACAGGATGTTGGCGTAAAAATAGCCTTCCTCGCCGCCCAGCCGTTGCACCACCTGCCACAGCGCCTCGCTGGAGGCCTGAGTTTCCAGCGTGCAGCCGGCCTGTTTGGGGTAGTAGCCGTAGCCGGGCCGCCAACGGGCGCGCGCCGCCGGATCGTAACCCCAGTCGGCCGAGTCGACCACCTCGCGTTCGCGTTGCAGCGTCGCGGCCACCGCCTGATCGAAGGTCTGCAGCCGCTGCGGGATCAGCGTCTGCAGCGGCTGGCCGTCGGCGGGCAGATCGTGTTTCAGCCCCTGGATCAGCGCGCGGGCGATGGAGGTGGGCACCGAAGTGATCAGGCTGATGAACCACACCGAGATCAGGCGCGTCGGCAGCGGGAGCGGGATCAGCCAGCGCCGTTTGCCGCTGATGGCGATGAAGCGTTCGAACATCGTCTGGTAGCTGATGTATTCCGGCCCGGCGACGTCGAAAATGCGGTTCTCCTGCGCCGGGTGTTCCAGCAAATCGGCCAGATAAACCAGCAGATTCGCCAGCGCCACCGGCGAGGATTTGGACCGCACCCAGCGCGGCGGCGTCAGCACCGGCAGGTTATAGACCATATCGCGCATCACTTCGAACGCCGCCGAGCCGGGCCCGATGACGATGCCGGCGCGCAGTTCGGTCACCGGAACGCCGCTCTGGCGCAAAATTTCGCCGGTCAGCCTGCGCGCCACCAGGTGCGGCGAGCTGTCGTCGGCCGGCTGCAGCGCGCCGAGAAACACCACCAGCCTGACGCCGGCGCCGCGCAGCGCATCGCGCAGGTTTTCCGCCGCCTGGCGCTCTTTCTCGACAAAGTCATCGCCGTCGCCCATCGCGTGCACCAGATAGTAAAGCGTATCGATGTCCCACAGCGCCGCGCTCAGGGTTTCCGGCCGGTAAAGGTCGGCGTACAGGCAGCGGACCTGCGGCCAGTTCTGCTCCTGCAGCCAGTCGATACGCCGCGCGGCGGCGGTGATTTGATGCCCTTGCGCGATCAAATGGGGGATCAGGTTTTGGCCGATATAGCCGCTGGCTCCGAGAACCAGCACGCGTTGAGGTGTCATCAGCGCCGCCTTATGCGGTGAAAGTCAGTATGGGCATCGCCACAGGATGCCAAATCGACGATTTAAATGCACTGTTTGTATGGATATATCTCGGTTGCATCACAGGTGACGCAAGGTCACACTACGCGCCCTTTTTATCGTTCGAAAACCGGATGCCATGAAACTCAATGTGTTTTGTTACGCTCTGCTGGGCCTGGCGTTGGTCGCCAGCCTGTTTTTCCTGCATCCGGTCTGGATGTGGCTGCTGTTGATCAACCTGTTGACCCTGATGATTTACGCCGGGGATAAACTGGCGGCGCGCAAGGGGTGGCGGCGGGTACCCGAGGCCACGCTGTTGCTGTTCGGCGTGCTGGGCGGCTGGTTGGGCGCGCTGGCGGCGCAGCAGTTGTTTCGCCATAAAACCCGGAAACAGCCGTTCAAGACCTGGTTTATCCTCAGCGTGGCGCTCAATCTGGCGGCGACGCTGGGGCTGTGGTACTGGATGTATGGCCGCTGGATAGTCTGATTCACAACAACAGCGGCAGGGTGGCGCTTGCGGTGTCCTGCACCGCCTGCACATAGGCGGGATCGCGCAGGATCAGCTCGGCCACCATCAGCTCCACCAGCAGCATCGCGCCGACCTTGGCGGGCAGGGCGCCGGCGTTCAGCGGGCCTTCCGGCTTGGCCGCCACCAACAGGACATCGGCCAATTTGGCCAGCGGACTGCGCTGCGTATTGCTGAGAGCGATGATGCGCGCGCCGCGCTGTTTGGCCAACGCGACCGCGTGCAGCACGTCTTTGGTCGAGCCTGAACTGGAGATGACGATCAGCAGGTCGTGCGCTCCCAGGGCGGCGGCGTTCATCGCCGCCAGGTGCATATCGCTGAACAGCTGCGCCGGTTTGCCGAGACGCAGCAGCTTGTAGTGCAGGAAGTCGCCGATGATGGCGCTGGCGGCCACGCCGTAAATTTGCGCCGACGCGCACTGATGCAGGCTTTCCGCCGCCAGCTGCAGCGCCCGGCGGTCCAACAGCGCGCCGGTGTCCCGCAGCGCCTGCACGCTGTCTTCCAGCACTGTTTCGCCGGCGCTGTGGCGAGCCGCCGTTTCCGGCTGGTTCTGTTGCAGGCTCAGCGCCAGCGCCATTTTAAACTCGGTATAACCTTTGCAGCCCAGATGGCGGCACAGCCGGGTGACGCTGGCTTCGCTGGTGCCGCTCTCGCGGGCCAGTTCGGTGATGGTAAAGTAAACGGCTCTGGAGGGCGCTTCGAGGACATAGCCGCCGAGTTTTTGCAGCGTCGGGCTATAACCCGTCAGATCCTGCCGCAGCCGCAATAACAAGTTTCCAGTATTCATCACGTTACCTTTCTGATTGTCTCCTTGCCTATTGTGGCGGAAAGTCGCCGCCGCCCGCCAGCTAAATCCGCTTATTGTGAAGCCGATCATCGTTGTGAATAAAATTTTCAACATCTGACTTTTATTATGGTAAAAATTTTTATCACAATAAATGATGGTGAGGATAATTTATGTCAACGTCCGGGGAAATTCAGTCCGGCGGCTGGTTTGAAAAGGCCCAGCTGTTCGGCAAGTCCTTCATGCTGCCGATCGCCGTGCTGCCGGCTGCGGGGTTGTTGCTGGGGATCGGCGGCGCGCTGTCCAACCCCAACACCGTCGAAGCCTATCCGTTCCTCGACGTCGGCTGGCTGCAGGGCACATTTACCGTGATGGCCAGCGCCGGCGCCACGGTATTCGCCAATCTGGCGGTGCTGTTTGCGGTCGGCGTGGCGGTGGGGTTGGCCAAAAGCGATAAAGGCACCGCGGGCCTGGCGTCGCTGATCGCCTATCTGGTGATGAACGCCACCATCAATGCGCTGCTGAAAATCAACGGCTCGCTGGCGACGGAAAATCCCGGCGCGGTGGGGCAAGGGACCCTCCTCGGCATACAGACATTGGAAACCGGGGTGTTCGGCGGGGTGATTATCGGCCTGGCGACCTGGTATCTGCACGCTCGTTACAACAAGATGGCGCTGCCGCAGTTTTTGGGTTTTTTCGGCGGCTCGCGCTTCGTGCCGATCGTCTGCTCGCTGGCGGCGATGGCGATCGGCGCCCTGATGACCGTGATCTGGCCGCACTTTCAACGGCTGATTTTCAGCATGGGTGGGCTGGTGGACGCCAGCGGCTATCTCGGCACCTTCATCTACGGCTTTGTGCTGCGGATGCTCGGGCCGTTTGGCCTGCATCATATTTTTTATCTGCCGTTCTGGACCACCGCACTCGGCGGCAGCGAAATGGTCAACGGCCAATTGGTCGAAGGCGCGCAGCGCATTTTCTTCGCTCAGCTGGCCGATCCGCATACGCAGCAGTTCACGATCGGCACGGCGCGTTTTATGTCCGGCCGCTTTATCACCATGATGTTCGGCCTGATCGGCGCCTGTCTGGCGATGTACCGCACTGCGCGTCCGGAGAACCGCAAACGCGTCGGCGGCCTGCTGTTGTCGGCGGCGCTGACCTCGTTCCTCACCGGCATCACCGAACCGATCGAGTTCTCGTTTCTGTTTATTGCGCCGGCGCTGTACGTGGTGCATGCGTTGTTCGACGGTTTGGCGTTCATGATCGCCCACCTGCTGCATATCACCATCGGCCAGACGTTTTCCGGCGGATTTATCGATTTCATGCTGTTTGGCGTACTGCAGGGAGAAGCCAAAACTCACTGGATGTATGTGCCGCTGGTGGGCGTGCCCTGGTTCTTGTTGTACTACTTCAGCTTTCGTTTCCTGATTGTGCGTTTCAATTTCAACACGCCGGGGCGCGGGGCCGATGCGCCGGCGGGCGTCGCGGCGGAGGGTACGCCGCGTTCGCAGCGGGTGCTGGCCGCGCTGGGCGGCAAGGAGAATATCGTCGAGCTGGACTGCTGCGCCACCCGGCTGCGGGTAACGGTGAAACAGAGCCGGCTGTTGGACGAAAGCGGGCTGCAGGCCAGCGGCGCGCGGGCGGTAATCGTGCGCGGCAACGGCGTTCAGGTGATTTACGGCCCGCACGTCACCATCATTAAAAACGAGGTTGAGGAGTTGTTGGATTTATGACGCTTTCCATTTTGCAGCACATTGAGGGCCGGCTGGTGGTCTCCTGCCAGGCATTGGACGATGAACCGCTGCACAGCGATTTTATTATGTCGCGCATGGCGGTGGCCGCCGAGCAAGGCGGGGCGGCGGCGATCCGCGCCAACGGCGTCGATGACGTTAAAGCCATCCTGGGCGCGGTGGCGCTGCCGGTGATCGGCATCATCAAACGCGACTATGCGGACAGTGAGGTTTACATCACCCCGACCCTGCGGGAGATTGATGAGTTGATGACGGTGGCGCCGCAGATGATCGCGCTGGACGCCACCGGGCATCGGCGGCCGGGCGCGCTGCCGTTGGCGCAGCTGGTTGCTGCGGTGCGCGCCAGATACCCCGGCCTGCTGCTGATGGCCGATATCGCCACCTGCCAAGAGGCGGTCGATGCCGCGCGGCTCGGCTTCGACTGCGTGGGCACCACGCTGCACGGCTATACCGCCGAAACGCGGGGCGAGCGGCTGGCGCGGGACGATTTTCACTTTTTGCGTCAGGTGCTGGCGGCGGTCAGCCTGCCGGTGATCGCCGAGGGGAATGTAGAGACGCCGGAAATGGCGGCGCGCTGCCTGGCGCTGGGGGCGCATGCGGTGGTGGTGGGCGGTGCCATCACCCGTCCACAGCAGATCACCCGGCGCTTTGTGGCCGCCATCGGCAACGCTTAGCCCCGCGCCGGCGGAGCCAGCGCGGGGAGCATGCTCAGGCATGCTGTTGCAGGAACGTCCGCCACAGACTGACCACCTTCTGCAGATCCTGTCGGTTGACGTCGAGATGGGTCAGGATGCGCGTCAGCGGGCCGCTGCTGATCAGCACCCCGCGCTCGCGCATCCACGGGCCCAGCCTGGCCGCCAGTTCGGCAGGTTGGCGCAGGTACAGCACGTTGGTCTGGGCGCCCGGTTCGGCGATCTCCACGCCGAGGCTTTGCAACTGCTGTTCCAGCCATTTGGCGTTGTCGTGATCGTCCCGCAGGCGGGCGACGTTGTGTTCCAGCGCATACAGACCGGCCGCCGCCAGAATGCCCGCCTGGCGCAGGCCGCCGCCGGTCATTTTGCGCCAGCGCAGCGCGCGCTGAATGAACGCCTCGCTGCCGCACAGCAGGGAGCCGACCGGCGCGCCCAGCCCTTTCGACAGGCAGATAGTGAAGGTATCGCAATACTGCACAATCTCTTTCAGCGGCACATCCAGCGCCACCGCGGCGTTGAAGATGCGCGCGCCGTCGATATGCAGCGCCAGGCCGTGCTCGCGGGTGAATCGCCAGGCCTGCTGCAGATACGCCTGCGGCAACACGCGGCCGCCGAGGGTGTTTTCCAGGCTCAGCAGCCGGGTGCGGGCGAAGTGAATGTCGTCGGGTTTGATGGCGGCGGCCAGCTTGGCCAGCGGCAGCGTACCGTCGGCATCGGCCTCGATCGGCTGCGGCTGGATGCTGCCCAATACCGCGGCGCCGCCGGCTTCGTACTTGTAGTTGTGCGCCTGCTGGCCGACCAGATATTCATCGCCGCGCTGGCAGTGGCTGAGCAGCGCCACCAGGTTGGCTTGGGTGCCGCTGGGCAGGAACAGCGCGGCTTCCTTGCCCGACAGGCGGACCGCCTCCGCCTGCAATGCGTTGACCGTCGGGTCATCGCCGTAGACGTCGTCGCCGACTTCGGCGCGGGCCATCGCCTCGCGCATGGCGGCGCTGGGGCGGGTCACGGTGTCGCTGCGTAAATCGATAAGCATACAATTCCTTTATCCCCTTTATCTTTCAAGCCGCAGCGTTGTTGGCTGCAACGTGAAATCTATTGGGGATAGTTATAAGTGATGGGAAAGAGGATACGATTATTAACGCAGCCAGTTGGTTTTCGCCAGCTCGACCACTTCGTCGCCGCGGCCGTTGATGATGGCGCGCAACATGTACAGGCTGAACCCCTTGGCCTGCTCGAACTTGATCTGCGGCGGCATCGCCAGCTCCTGTTTGGCGGTGACCACGTCCAGCAGCGCCGGGCCGGGGTGCGCCAGCATTTCCTGCAGCGCGCCGTCCAGATCCGAGGCCTTTTCCACGCGGATGCCCTTGATGCCGGCGGCGTTGGCGATCGCCGCGAAGTCCGGGTTGTGCAGATCGGTGCCGTCGGTCAGGTAGCCGCCGGCCTTCATCTCCATCGCCACAAAGCCCAGCACGCTGTTGTTGAATATCACGATCTTCACCGGCAGCTTCAGCTGAACCAGCGACAGAAAGTCCCCCATCAGCATGGTGAAACCGCCGTCGCCGCACAGGGCTATCACCTGTTTGCCCGGTTCGGTGGCCTGCGCGCCGATCGCCTGCGGCATGGCGTTGGCCATCGAGCCGTGGTTGAACGAACCGAGCAACCGGCGCTTGCCGTTCATTTTCAGGTAGCGGGCGGCCCACACCGTCGGCGTGCCGACGTCGCAGGTGAACACCGCGTCGTCGCTGGCGTAGTGGCTGAGCTGCTGCGCCAGGTACTGCGGGTGGATCGGCTGATCGTCATTGGCGGTCGCCAGCCCGTCGAGATCCTGGCGCGCGTTGCGGTAGTGCTCCAGCGCCTTGTCGAGGAACGCCCGGTCGCTTTTCGCTTCGAGCTGCGGCAGCAGGGCGGACAGGGTGGTGTGGATATCGCCCACCAGCGCCATATTCACCGGGCAGTGCGCGCCGATGCTGCCGGGATTGATGTCGATTTGAATGATGTTGGCGTTGGTCGGGTAAAAGGCGCGGTAGGGGAACTGGGTGCCGAGCAGCACCAGGGTGTCGGCGTTCATCATCGCATGGTAGCCGGAAGAGAAGCCGATCAGGCCGGTCATGCCGACGCTGTAAGGGTTATCCCATTCGATGTGCTCCTTGCCGCGCAGCGCATGCACCACCGGCGCCTGCAGCAGCTCGGCCAGCTTGACCACCTGGTCGTGCGCCCCGGCGCAGCCGCTGCCGCACATCAGGGTGATGTTCTTCGCCTTGTTCAGCGTTTCCGCCAGTTGGTTGAGTTCGCTCATCGGCGGTTGCACCAGCGGCAGCGCCGGGGTGTGCCACACCATGGCGGCGTCTTCCGGCGCCATGCGCAGCGCCACGTCGCCCGGCAGCACGATCACCGAGACGCCGCGATTGAGGATCGCCTTGCGCATGGCTATCTCCAGCACCCGCGGCAGCTGTTCCGGGTTGGAGACCAGCTCGCAGTAGTGGCTGCATTCGCGGAACAGTTCCTGCGGATGGGTTTCCTGGAAATAGCCGCTGCCGATTTCGCTGGAGGGGATATGCGCGGCGATCGCCAGCACCGGCACATGGTTGCGGTGGCAGTCGAACAGGCCGTTGATCAGGTGCAGGTTGCCGGGGCCGCAGGATCCGGCGCAAACCGCCAGCCGGCCGGTAAGCTGGGCTTCGGCGCCGGCGGCGAAGGCGGCGACTTCTTCATGGCGGGTGCCCAGCCATTCGATGGTGCCCATGCGGTGCAGGCTGTCGCTGAGGCCGTTGAGCGAATCGCCGGTGACGCCCCAGATGCGTTTCACGCCGGCCTGTTCCAGAGTTTTGGCGACCAGTGTGGCTACGGTTTGCTTCATAGTTCCCCCAAGCACGGTAAAGATCCCCTGCATCTTTCACGCCGCCTCGGCTGCGGCTTGAAATCTATTGGGCATCGTTTTGAGTATTTGCTGATGAAATCATTGATACGCATGGAACAGAGGAAGTGTAGAAGCGAGTTGAAAACTACGCTTGCCGATAAATGCCCCATCGGGCCGATGGGGCGGCCGGGCGTCAGGCCAGGGTGACGTCGCCCTGCAGTTGGCAGCTGCAGGCCAGCACGTAACCCTGGGCTATCTCTTCCGCCGTCAGCGTCATGCTGCTGGTGGTGGTGTAGTCGCCGTCGAGGATGCGGGTTTTGCATGAGCCGCACACCCCGGCGCGGCAGGCGGCGTTGACCGGCAGCGCGTTGGCTTCCATCGCCGCCAGCAGGGTGCTGCCGACCGGCACGCGAAACTCGCGCAGCGGGCGAGCGGCGCGCAGCGTTAGCCCATCGCCGGCTTGGGCCGCGGCCTCCGGCGTATGGAACTGTTCCTTATGGAAACGGTCGGCGGGTACGCCGAGTTGCCGGCACAGCCGCTGCGCCAGATCCATATAGGGCGCCGGGCCGCAGGCCATCACCCGGCGATCGGCGACGTCCGGCGCCACCTGGCGCAGCGCCCGCTCATCGAGACGGCCGCTGAGGCTGCCCGGCAGAGGATCCCGTTCGGCCATCAGCGTTAACCTCAGCTGCGGGTGCGCGGCGCACAGGGCGTGCCATTGGTCGGCGAAAATCATATCGGCCGGGGTGCGCACGTTGAAAATGACGGCGATGTCGCAGGACGGGCGGTTGGCCACCAGCCAGCGGCACATCGATATGATCGGCGTTACGCCGCAGCCGGCGGCCAGCATCAGGTAGCTATCGGCCGGATAGCGCTGGCAGCTGAAATCGCCCTGCGCGTCGGACAGCCACAGGGTGTTGCCGGGCTGCACCTCCTGCGTCAGCCAGCGCGAACCGACGCCGTTCGGCAGGCGGCGCACGCTGACGCTGAGGAAGCGGCTCTGGCCGGGAGACGACGACAGCGTATAGGCGCGCAGCGTTTCTTCGCTGTTGCGGATACCGATCAGCGCGAATTGGCCGGGCTGGTAGGGATAAAAGACGTCGCAGATCAGGTTCAGCGTCCAGACGTCGGCGGTTTCCCGCTGAATGGAGTGCACCTGCACGCGGTTGGGGCACAGCGGGCTGGGTTGGGTCATCAGACACCTCAAAAGCAAGGGGGCCGGCGCAGGCGGCCCCGTCAGGTAACGGCATCAGCCGAGCAGGGCGGACAGATCCTGCTCAACGGTGGTGATCGGGCGCAGGCCGAACTTCTCGTTGAGGACCGCCATCAGGTTTTCGGTCAGGAAGCCCGGCGCGGTCGGGCCGGTGACGATATTCTTCACCCCCAGCGACAGCAGCGTCAGCAGAATGACGATCGCCTTTTGCTCGAACCAGGACAACACCAGGCTGAGCGGCAGCTCATTGACGCTGCAGCCGAGCGTATCGGCCAGCTTGACCGCCAGCATGATGGCGGAATAGGCGTCGTTGCACTGGCCGACGTCCAGCAGGCGCGGCAGGCCCTCCAGCGTGCCGAAGTCCAGCTTGTTGAAACGGTACTTGCCGCAGGCCAGCGTCATGATCAGGCAGTCCTGCGGCACGCTGCGGGCGAAGTCGGTGAAATAGCTGCGTTCGTCGCGGCTGCCGTCGCAACCGCCGACCAGGAACACATGGCGCAGTTTTTTCTGCGCCACCAGGTCGATCACCGTGTCGGCGGCGTTCAGCAGCGTCTGGCGGCCGAAGCCGACGGTGATCAGGTGCTCGATCTCGGTGTAAGGGAAGCCGTTCATGCCCTGGGCCTGGCGGATAATCGCGCCGAAGTCGTCGCCTTCCAGGTGGTTGACGCCCGGCCAGCCGACGATGCTGCGCGTCCATATGCGGTCGCCGTAATTGCCGACGTTGGGATCGATAATGCAGTTGGAAGTCATCACGATCGGGCCGGGGAACCTGGCGAACTCGACCTGCTGGTTCTGCCAGCCGCTGCCGTAGTTGCCCACCAGGTGCTTGAATTTCTTCAGCTGCGGATAACCGTGCGCCGGCAGCATTTCGCCGTGGGTGTAGACGTTGACGTTCTGGCCCTCGGTCTGCTCCAGCAGCATCTGCAGATCTTTCAGATCGTGGCCGGAGATCAGAATGGCCTTGCCGACCACCGGGCGCACGTTAACCGCGCTGGGCTGCGGATCGCCGTAGGCTTGGGTTTCGCCGCGATCGAGGATCGCCATCACGTTGAAGTTCATCTTGCCGATGCCCATGGCGTTGTTCAACAGGGTATCGACGTCGTGCGGCTGGGTGCCGAGCCAGGCCATAAAGGCGTGGTAGTCGGCGTAGATCTGCGGGTCGAACTGGCCCAGCACGTGGGCGTGCTCCATGTAGGCCGCCGCGCCTTTCAGACCGTACAGGCACAGCATGCGCAGGCCGTGCACGTCGTCGCCCACCTCGGCCTGGTCGCTGTTGAGGGCGAACTGCGCCGCCTGCTGCAACAGCGACGGCATATCGCTTCCCGCCAGCTGCAGCGCCGCCAGCGGATGATCGACGCGCACCCCGGCGTCCAGCAGCCGACAACGGGCGGCCAGCGAATCGCGCAGCATCAGGGTTTCCCGCGCATAGCCGATGATGCGTTCGGAATCGAAGTTGACGTTGGTCAGGGTGGAGAAGAAGGCGCGCGGAGCAAAGCTGTCGATATCGTGATCGACGATGCCGAGCGATCGCGCCTGCAGCGCCCAGGCGGACAGCCCCTGCAACGCCGCCACCAGCAGGTCCTGCAGGTCGGAGGTTTCGGCGGTTTTGCCGCACATGCCCTGGGCATAAGAGCAGCCGTTGCCTGCCGGGGTACGGATAGTTTGTTCGCACTGCACACAGAACATAATCGCTTCCTTTTTAAAGTTGCATTTATAATGCTTGTTTAAAAGCATAGATCGGCGACCGGGGATGAAAAAGGCTTTTGTGCGACTATCGCGGGCAACGTTGATTTAGCGCAATTTTGCCGTGCGGATGGGAATTGTTACGCTTTCGGGGGCCGGCAGGCCCCCGGGCAGGGATCAGGAGAACAGGGCGATCAGCACCGGCGCCAGCAGGCTCAGCAGGAAACCGTGCACGATGGCCGGCGGCACCATTTCCAGCCCGCCGCTGCGTTGCAGCACCGGCAGGGTAAAGTCCATCGAGGTGGCGCCGCACAGGCCGAGGGCCGAGGAGCGGCTGCGGCGCACCAGCGTCGGGATCAGCATGATCGCCACCAGCTCGCGGGCCAGATCGTTGAAGAAGGCGGCGCTGCCCAGCACCGGGCCGTAGGCGTCGGTGATCAAAATGCCGGACAGCGAATACCAGCCAAAGCCCGAGGCCATCGCCAGCCCGGTCTTCAGCGGCAGGCCCATCAGCTGCGCCGCCAGCGCGCCGCCGGCCAGCGAGGCGACGGCCACCGCCAACGCCACCAGGGTGCCGCGGCGGTTCAAGACGATTTGGCGCAGCGTCATGCCGCTGTTGCGCAGCTGGATGCCGACCAGCAGCAGCAGGAAGATCAGCGCGTATTCGCTGCCCTTGCCGGCGAACTGCAGCCATTGCCATTGCGTCAGCCCGAGCAGGAAACCGCCGAGCACCACGCCGCACAGCTTGAGCGAGTCCAGCGCCATGTGCAGGCGCGAGGGCAGCCTCTCCTGTTTATGGCTGTTGCGCCACGGCATGCGGCGCTCCAGCAACGCCAGCAGCAGCAGGTTGGCGCAGAGGATGCACAGGAAAAACGCCGCGGCGTACTGGAAGATCAACAGCAGATTGCTGCTGAGATCTTCCATAAACGCCAGGCTGATGCCCATAAAGAACAGGATCACGTACACCATCCAGCTTAACAGCCGGTTGATCAGCTGCAGCAGCCGGCGGCTGTGTAAAGGGATAAGGTAACCGGCAATCAGCGGTAACAGAATAATCAGCAGTCCTGAATACATGGTGAAGCTTACGTCCTTTGTTCGGGGGCGCGGAGATCCGGCGAGGCCCACACGCTAACCAAAAGCCGCGCCGGAGTAAAGCGGCAGATTTGACCTTGGCCGCTTGACCTGCAAGGGGTTTTTTGACCATGCTCTGTGAAGGTCACCTCATTGACGACGGTGACGGCGCGCACGGGAGGCGGCTGATGTTCTTGGAGCGTATCGAGATTGTAGGTTTTCGCGGCATTAACCGGTTGTCGCTGACGTTGGACGACAACACGCTGCTGCTCGGTGAAAACGCCTGGGGCAAGTCCAGCCTGCTGGATGCGCTGACGCTGCTGCTGGCGCCGGAGCAGAAGCTGTACCGCTTCGAGGCGCAGGATTTTCACTACCCGCCGGGCGAAGAGTCGGCCAAAGAGCGCCATCTGCAGGTGGTGTTCACCTTTTGCGAAAAAGACATCGGCCATGCGCACCTGCCGCGCTATCGGCATTTGACGCCGCTGTGGGTCAAGGGCGACGATAGCCTGAGCCGCATTCACTACCGCTGCGAAGGGGAGCTGGCCGATGACGGCACGGTGTGCACCTGGCGCGGCTTTCTCGACGTCGACGGCAACCCGATGCAGCTGCACCACATTGAGCAGCTGGCGCATGCCATTATCCGCATTCACCCGGTGTTGCGCCTGCGCGACGCGCGTTTCATCCGCCGCCTGCGCCCCAGCAGCCTGACCGACGAAAACCCGGCGGACCACCAGGCGCTGGCGCAGCAGCTGGATCAACTGATGCGCGAACTGGTGCGCAACCCGCAAAAGCTGACCAACGGCGAGCTGCGGCAAGGGCTGGCCGCCATGCAGCAACTGCTGGAGCATTACTTTGCCGAGCAGGGGTCGCAGGTGGCGCGGCCGCGGCGGCGCGGCCAGGAACCCGAGCAGGATGCGTGGCGCGCGCTGGACGGCATCAACCGTATGGTGGCCGAGCCGAACAGCCGCAGCATGCGTTTGGTGCTGCTGGGGATGTTTTCCACCCTGTTGCAGGCCAAGGGCAACGTCAAACTGGATCCCCACGCCCGGCCGCTGCTGCTGGTGGAAGACCCGGAAACCCGTTTGCACCCGATCATGCTGTCGGTGGCCTGGGGGCTGCTCAACCAGCTGCCGCTGCAGCGCATCACCACCACCAATTCCAGCGAGCTGGTGTCGCTGGTGCCGGTGGAGCACGTCTGCCGCCTGGTGCGCGAGTCGGGGCGAGTGGCGACCTACCGTCTCGGGCCGCGCGGGCTGGGCGCCGAAGATGGGCGGCGCATCGCGTTTCATATCCGCTTCAACCGGCCATCGTCGCTGTTCGCCCGCTGTTGGCTGCTGGTGGAGGGCGAGACCGAAGTCTGGCTGTTGAACGAGCTGGCGCGCCAGTGCGGCTACCATTTCGAAGCGGAAGGGGTGCGGGTGATCGAGTTCGCCCAGTGCGGCCTGAAGCCGTTGCTGAGATTCGCCCGGCGCATGGGCATTGAGTGGCATGCGCTGGTGGACGGCGACGAGGCGGGTAAAAAATACGCCAATACCGTGCGCAGCCTGCTGGACAATCACGAAGACAACGAACGCGATCGGCTGACGGCGCTGCCGGCGCCGGACATGGAGCATTTTATGTTCCGCGAAGGCTTCAGCGCCGTCTACCATCGGGTGGCGTCGGTGCCGATCAACGCGCAGATGCCGATGCGCAAAGTGATCCTGAAGGCGGTGCATCACTCGTCGAAGCCCGATCTGGCGATCGAGGTGGCGATGCAGGCCGGCGAATGGGGCACGGATGCGGTGCCGCCGCTGCTGAAGAAAATGTTCTCGCGGGTGATCTGGCTGGCGCGCGGCCGGGCGGACTAAGCGCCCGCGCGGCGTTACCGGGCGCCGAAGTGCGCCGCCAGCCCGTGCTCCAGCTCATCGAGCAGTTGATAACGGCGGCGGTATTCGGCGCGTTTCTTGCTGACGACCTCATCAATCGGCTTGCGGGCGATGCGCTCCGGCAGCAGAAAATAGCCGCTGTCGAGCGGTTTGCCGCCCATTGAAATCCAAAACTGATCGTAATCGGCGTGCAGCTGATCTTTCTTCTTGCTCTGATAACGCCAGTTCTGATAAATGTGCGTGGCGTTGCCGACCGCCACGATCTGGCGGATGCCCAGGTGGCGCGCCAGCGTGCCGATGCCTTCCAGCACCAGCCGTTTCGGAAACAGCCCGTGGCATTCCTTGGTGGTTTGCTGGATCTCGGCGTGCGGCACCTGGTGATTGGCGCCCTGCAGCCCGCCGATGAACAGCGTCGGCTGCTGCCGATAGTGCATCAGCGCAAAGGTGATCTCCGCCAGCATCACGCCATTGGCGTTGCGCAGCAGCAGGGTCGCTTCCCCTTCCTTATTCAGCGTGTCGATCGCCGCCAGCTCCAGCGTGACCGGCGCGCCGCTTTTGCCCTGCGCGCTGGCCAGCACGAACGGCTGCCGGCCGAGATGGCCGAGGCGCATCTTCAGCGGCATGCGCTGGACCAGCAGATCGTAATGATCGCGCAGCGCGAACAGGCACTCGATTTTGTTCATGTTCGCCGCCAGATACGGGCGATGCAGCTTGCACGGCAGGTTAGGCTGCGCGCGCAGGATCTCGTCCAGCAGCGGATTGGCGGCCAGGGTGCTGAGCAGGCCGCGGGTGGTGCGCCAGTTCAGCAGCGAACGGCTGAGAAACTTCAGGCGAAACGAGGTTTTTTTCCAGGCGTTGCTCGGCGCCTTATCGCCATTAATCAGCGCCGTCATCAGTTGCCAGCCGTTGAGCGGCCGGGCGGATACGAGTGGATAGCTGAGCTGTGACATGATGAAATCCTTGGCTGTGTTGAATGGCGTTATTTCATCAAGGGTTCGCTAAACGAGAGTTCAATGCCGAACTGTAACCCCGAGGCCCTCCACACTGTGTTGAGCTAAGGTTTAGTTATTTCGCCGGTCGCGTGATAATTTACCTCGCCGCCGCGTTGGGCGGCCCCCATTAACAAGCACAACAGGCAGGAATCCATTTTGACGTGGTTTAAAGGACATAGACGACGCTGGACCTTCATTCTGGTGGCCGTCGCGGTTATCGCCGCGGCGGCAGTCTGGCATTTTCGCCATCCGGCGCCGACCGACTTTAAAACGGTGAAGGTGGCTAAGCGCGACCTTCAGCAAAACGTGTTGGCGACCGGCCAGCTGGACGCAGTGCGCAAGGTTGACGTCGGCGCCCAGGTCAGCGGGCAGTTGGAAAGCCTGGATGTCGAGATCGGCGACAAGGTCAAGAAAGGCCAGCTGCTGGGGGTGATCGACCCGCAGCAGGCGAAGAACAGCATCCGCGAAGGGGAGGCGACGCTGCGCGAGCTGCACGCTCAGCTGCTGCAGGCGCAGGCGGAGCAACGGCTGGCGGCGGTGACGCTGCAGCGCAACCAGGCGCTGGCCAAGCTGCAGGCGGTCTCACGCCAGGATCTGGATCAGGCGGCGACGCAGCTGGCGGTCAAAAAGGCGCAGGTGGGCACCATCAATGCGCAGATCGCCAGAAATCAGGCCAGCCTGGATACCGCCAAGATCAACCTGGCCTATACCCGCATCGAGGCGCCGATGGATGGCGACGTGGTGCAGATCACCACCCTGCAGGGCCAGACGGTGATCGCCGCGCAGCAGGCGCCGAACATTCTGACGCTGGCGGACCTCAGCACCATGCTGGTGAAGGCGCAGGTATCGGAGGCCGACGTCATCAACCTCAAACCGGGCCAGAAAGCCTGGTTTACCGTGCTGGGCGATCCCACCCGGCGCTTCGACGGCGTGCTGAAAGACATTCAGCCGACGCCGGAAAAGGTCAACAACGCCATCTTCTACTACGCGCGCTTCGAAGTGCCTAACCCGGAAGGGCTGCTGCGCCTGCAGATGACTGCGCAGGTGCACATTCAGCTGGCGGGCGTTCAGCAGGCGCAGGTGATCCCGCTGGCGGCGCTGGGCGATCAGATCGCCGACAACCGCTACCATGTTGCGGTGCTGAAGCAGGGCAAAGAAGAGCAACGCGAAGTGACCATCGGCATGCGCAACAATATCGACGTGCAGATCCTCAGCGGCCTGCGGCTGGGGGATGAAGTGATCGTCAGCCGCGGCGGCGCGGAGGCGGGCTGATGGCGGCGCTGTTGCAACTGAGCGGCATTCGCCGCAGCTATCGGTCGGGCGATCAGACGGTGGACGTGCTGAAGGGCGTCAGTCTGAGCATCGAGGCCGGCGAGATGGTGGCCATCATGGGCGCCTCCGGCTCCGGCAAATCGACGCTGATGAACATTCTCGGCTGCCTGGATAAACCGAGCGCCGGCGTGTATCGGGTGGCCGGGCAGGACGTGGCGACGCTGAACGGCGATGCGCTGGCCCAGCTGCGCCGCGAGCATTTCGGTTTTATCTTCCAGCGTTACCATCTGCTGCCGCATCTGAGCGCCGCGCATAACGTCGAGGTGCCGGCGGTCTACGCCGGGCTGGGCAAGGCGGCGCGGCGCGAGCGGGCGGTGGCGCTGCTGCAGCGGTTGGGGTTGGGCGAACGCGTCGGCTATCGGCCGAGCCAGCTTTCAGGCGGGCAGCAGCAGCGCGTCAGCATCGCGCGGGCGCTGATGAACGGCGGCCAGGTGATCCTGGCGGACGAACCGACCGGCGCGCTCGACAGCCACTCCGGCGAAGAGGTGATGGCCATCCTCAAGCAGCTGCGCGCGCAGGGGCATACGGTGATTATCGTCACCCACGATCCGGCGGTGGCGCAGCAGGCGGAGCGGATCATCGAGATCCGCGACGGCGAGATCATCGCCGACTCGCGCGCGGCGCGGCAGGACAATCCGCAGGGCAAACCGCTGGAGCTGGCGACGGCCGCCCCGTCCTGGCAGCAGGTGGCGGGCCGCTTCCGCGAGGCGCTGGTGATGGCCTGGCGGGCGATGGCCGCCAACAAGATGCGCACCGCGCTGACCATGTTGGGCATTATCATCGGCATCGCCTCGGTGGTGTCGATCCTGGTGATCGGCGACGCCGCCAAGCAAATGGTGCTGGCGGATATCAAGTCGATCGGCACCAACACCGTCGACATTTACCCCGGCAAGGACTTCGGCGACGACGATCCGACTTTTCGCCAGTCGCTGAAATACGAGGATCTCGATGCGCTGCGCGAACAGCCTTACGTCGGCGCGCTGTCGCCGTCGATCGGCAGCAGCATGCGGCTGCGGCTGGGCAACGTCGACGTGGCGGCCAACGTCAGCGGCGTCAGCGAACAGTTCTTCCGCGTCTATGGCATGACCTTCACGCAGGGCACCGGCATCGACCCGCTGCAGGTGCAGTCGCAGGCGCAGACGGTGGTGATCGACGCCAATACCCAGCGCCGGCTGTTCCCGCATCAGAAAAACGTGGTGGGCGAGGTGATCCTGGTGGGCAACATGCCGGCGACGGTAGTGGGCGTGGCCAAAGAGAAGCAGTCGATGTTCGGCAGCAGCAAGACGCTCAGCGTGTGGGTGCCGTACAGCACCATGGCGAACCGGCTGATGGGCAACGCCTATTTCGACTCGATCACCGTGCGCATCCGCGACGGCTACAGCAGCCGGGAGGCGGAGCAGCAGCTGACGCGCCTGCTGACGCTGCGCCACGGCAAGAAGGATTTCTTCACCTATAACATGGACAGCCTGGTGCAGACCGCGGAGAAAACCACCCGCACGCTGCAGCTGTTCCTGACGCTGGTGGCGGTGATCTCGCTGGTGGTCGGCGGCATCGGGGTGATGAACATCATGCTGGTGTCGGTCACCGAGCGCACGCGCGAGATAGGCATCCGCATGGCGGTGGGCGCCCGTTCCGGCGACGTGCTGCAGCAGTTCCTGATCGAGGCGATACTGGTGTGCCTGGTCGGCGGCGCGCTGGGGATCGCGCTGTCGTTCGCCATCGGCCTGCTGGTGCAGCTGGTGTTGCCGGGCTGGCAGATCAGCTTCCCGCCGGCGGCGCTGCTGAGCGCGTTTATCTGCTCAACCGGCATCGGCGTGGTGTTCGGCTACCTGCCGGCGCGCAACGCCGCGCGGCTGAACCCGATAGACGCCCTGGCGCGCGAGTAAAGCTACCGAAAATAAAAAATGCCAGTCACACTGCGGCTGGCATTTTTAGCGGCGTATTATTGCAGAGCGGCTCTGCGGGAAGCGTTTAGGCCAGTGCCTCGCTTTCCAGCGGCACAATAAGACTCGCATGGTTCCCTTTCGGCCCTTGGTGCACGTCAAAGCTGACCTGCTGGCCGGCCTTCAGCGTCCTGTAACCATCCATCTTGATGGTCGAGTAATGAGCGAAAATATCTTCGCCGCCGCCTTCAGGGCAGATAAACCCGAAGCCCTTGGCGTTGTTGAACCATTTAACAGTACCCGTCTCCATGCTTTTACATCCCTCGCAACGCTATTTTAAGTGAGATGAATAACTGATTTCGCACCCGCCAGAGGCGGGCAGCAGGTGGGCAGAGGGCGGTTAAAAGACCACCAGCTCACGAATTTACACTCTAGAGCAAATGATCATCACGTCAAGGGATCGGCTTTTGTCGGCGGGGAGCAGTTCGCCAAAGTTTGAAGCAGGTAACGCTATTGACATTGTTTGGTAACAATTCGTTCGCGTTTTTTGCGCACGTTACAGTGCGGCGGGATGACGCCGAAGATGATAAAATAGTAACTATCCCCCACTTTGAATAACCGAAACCTGCCCCCATATAACAGGGCAGAGCAGAGAAGATGAGCAGCAATGGGCAATAACAACGACTGGTTGAATTTCGAACATTTAGCCGAAGAAAAACAAATCGATGCGGTAAAACCGCCGTCTATGTATAAAGTTATACTTAACAACGACGATTACACGCCGATGGAATTTGTGATTGACGTTCTGCAAAAGTTCTTTTCTTATGATATTGAACGCGCAACGCAACTGATGCTCCGGGTCCACTATGAAGGCAAGGCGACATGCGGTGTTTTTACCGCCGAGGTGGCGGAAACCAAAGTCGTCCATGTGAACCGCTATGCAAGGGAGAACGAGCATCCGTTGCTTTGTACGCTGGAAAAAGCCTGATTAAGGCAATCTATTGGGGAGGTGCTTATGCTCAATCAAGAACTGGAACTCAGTCTCAACATGGCTTTCGCCAGGGCGCGTGAGCACAGACACGAGTTTATGACCGTGGAGCACCTGTTGCTGGCACTGCTCAGCAACCCTGCCGCGCGGGAAGCGCTTGAGGCATGTACGGTGGATCTGGCCGCATTGCGCCAGGAGCTGGAGGCCTTCATCGAACAAACCACGCCGACGCTGCCCGCCAGCGAAGAAGAGCGCGACACCCAACCGACGCTCAGCTTCCAGCGCGTGCTGCAGCGCGCGGTATTCCACGTGCAATCTTCCGGCCGCAGCGAGGTTTCCGGCGCCAACGTGCTGGTGGCGATTTTCAGCGAGCAGGAGTCGCAGGCGGCTTACCTGCTGCGCAAACACGACGTCAGCCGTCTCGACGTGGTGAACTTCATTTCACATGGCACACGTAAAGACGAGCCGGGCCAAGCGCCGAATGCGGAAAACCCGGTGAACGAAGAGCAGTCCGGAGGGGAAGACCGTATGGAAAACTTCACCACCAACCTCAATCAGTTGGCCCGCGTGGGCGGCATCGATCCGCTGATTGGCCGCGATCCTGAACTGGAGCGCGCCATTCAGGTGCTGTGCCGCCGCCGCAAAAACAACCCGCTGCTGGTGGGCGAGTCCGGCGTGGGCAAGACCGCGATCGCCGAAGGCCTGGCCTGGCGCATCGTGCAGGGCGACGTGCCGGAAGTGATGGCGGACTGCACGCTGTATTCGCTGGATATCGGCTCGCTGCTGGCCGGCACCAAATACCGCGGCGACTTCGAAAAACGCTTCAAGGCGCTGCTGAAACAGCTGGAGCAGGATCAGAACAGCATCCTGTTTATCGACGAAATTCACACCATCATCGGCGCCGGTGCGGCTTCCGGTGGGCAGGTGGATGCCGCCAACCTGATCAAACCGCTGCTGTCCAGCGGCAAGATCCGGGTGATCGGTTCGACCACCTATCAGGAGTTCAGCAACATTTTCGAGAAAGACCGCGCGCTGGCGCGTCGCTTCCAGAAAATCGACATTACCGAACCGACGCCGGAAGAGACCGTTCAGATAATCAACGGCCTGAAGACCAAATACGAAGCGCATCACGACGTGCGCTACACCGCCAAGGCGATCCGCGCCGCGGTGGAGCTGTCGGTGAAGTACATCAACGACCGCCATCTGCCGGACAAGGCGATCGACGTGATCGACGAGGCGGGCGCCCGCAGCCGGTTGATGCCGGTCAGCAAGCGCAAGAAAACCGTCAACGTGGCGGACATTGAATCGGTGGTGGCGCGCATTGCGCGCATCCCGGAAAAAACCGTATCCGCCAGCGATCGCGACGTGCTGAGAAGCCTGGGCGACCGGCTGAAAATGCTGGTGTTCGGGCAGGATCAGGCGATCGAAGCCCTGACCGAGGCGATCAAGATGAGCCGCGCCGGCCTGGGCCACGATCGCAAGCCGGTGGGATCGTTCCTGTTCGCCGGGCCGACCGGGGTCGGGAAAACCGAGGTCACCGTACAGCTGGCCAAGGCGATGGACATCGAGCTGCTGCGTTTCGACATGTCCGAATATATGGAACGCCATACCGTCAGCCGCCTGATCGGCGCGCCTCCGGGCTATGTCGGTTACGATCAGGGCGGCCTGCTCACCGACGCGGTGATCAAGCATCCGCACTCGGTGGTGCTGCTGGATGAGATCGAGAAGGCGCACCCGGACGTGTTCAACCTGCTGCTGCAGGTGATGGACAACGGTACCCTGACCGATAACAACGGCCGCAAGGCGGACTTCCGCAACGTGATCCTGGTGATGACCACCAACGCCGGGGTGCGCGAAACCGAACGCAAATCGATCGGTCTGGTGCAGCAGGACAACAGCACCGACGCGATGGAAGAGATCAAGAAGGTGTTTACGCCGGAGTTCCGCAACCGTCTGGACAACATCATCTGGTTCAACCATCTGTCTACCGAGGTGATCCAGCAGGTGGTCGACAAGTTCATCGTCGAACTGCAGGCGCAGCTGGATGCGAAGGGCGTCTCGCTGGAAGTCAGCGACGAAGCGCGCGACTGGCTGTCGGTGAAAGGCTACGACCGTGCGATGGGCGCTCGCCCGATGGCGCGCGTGATGCAGGAAAACCTGAAGAAACCGTTGGCCAACGAACTGCTGTTCGGCTCGCTGGTGGACGGCGGCTCGGTGAAGGTCGAGCTGGATAAAGACAAGAAACAGCTGACCTACCACTTCCTCAGCGCGCAGAAGCGCAAAGCGGACGAGGGCGCGGTGCACTAAGGCCGCGGTCGGATAAAGAAAAAGCGATGCTTCGGCATCGCTTTTTTTATGGGTGAAATTCACCGCAAACAGAAATGAGTGAGCCCTCTCAGTTTACCTGCGCACCTGCAACTCGGTGTTGAACGTTGCGACGGGGGTAAACGGAAAGGGCTCCGGAGGGATATTACATCCTCGATGCCGCCAGCGTCTGGCGACCGGTGAGCCGATTAACGGCTACGGAAGACAATGCGGCCTTTGCTCAGGTCGTACGGGGTCAGCTCAACAGTGACTTTGTCGCCCGTCAGGATGCGGATATAGTTTTTACGCATTTTACCGGAGATATGTGCGGTAACCACGTGCCCGTTTTCCAATTCAACGCGGAACATGGTGTTCGGCAGCGTATCAAGAACGGTGCCCTGCATTTCAATATTGTCTTCTTTGGCCATCGAATCCTCTAGGTCTAACTACCTTAGTTTTTAACCGGCAAGATAATGCCGAAAAACCCACATTATGTAAAGAAGTGTCGGTGAACATTGCACCGTTTCCGCAAATTAGTTTGTTGGGGAGGGTGGTTCAACCTGCTGTGGGAGTATAACTTGTGGCGCCCAGCATTCCGGCGCTAACGGCCTGCGCTGAAGGTTGCTGAGCTGCTGCAAAAATTGGCGGCGGGGGATTTCTCTCGCTCCAAGCCGGGCAGTGTGAGCGTTAAGCACCTGACAGTCAATCAATTCTCCGCCATAAGCGGCAAAATGGCGGCAAAAGGCCATCAGCGCGCACTTGGAGGCGTTGGTGACGCGGCTGAACATCGATTCACCGCAGAACAGCGCGCCCTGCGCCACGCCGTACATGCCGCCGACCAACCGCCCGCCCTGCCAGACCTCCACCGAATGGGCGCTGCCGAGGCGATGCAGCTGCAAATAGGCGCGCTGTACCTCCGGGCCTATCCAGGTGCCTTCTTGCGGCCGGTCGGCGCAGGCGGCGATGACCGCGGCGAAGTCATGGTTGAGGGTGATGCGGAACGGCTCGTCGCGCAGAAAGCGTTTCAGGCTGCGACTGAGGTGGTATTCGGCCGGAAACAGCACCGCCCGCGGATCGGGTGACCACCACAGAATGGCTTCGCCGGGCGAATACCAGGGGAAGATGCCGCGTTCATAGGCCGCCAGCAAACGCGGCGCCGTCAGGTCGCCGCCAATCGCCAGCAGCCCGTTAGGATCGCGCAGGGCGCTCTCAGGCGAGGGGAAGGCCAGCGACTGCGGTGACAGCTTAACAATGCGCATATAAGGTCTCAGCGTCCTCTACAGGCCATTTACGGCGCTATGCCGCCGATGCGGCGATGGAAACGGGCGTACCGCCCCTGCCGGCGCATCAGGGTGGCGTGGTCGCCCTGCTCGACAATCTGGCCGTCGTCCATCACGCAGATGCGATCCAGATGCTCCAGCCCGTACAGACGGTGCGTCACCATAATCAGCGTCTTGCCCTGGCCGTGGCGGCGCAGCAGCGCCAGGATCTGCCGCTCGGTTTCGGCGTCCAGCCCTTCGGTCGGCTCATCCAGCAGCAGCAGCGGCGCCGGGTGCAGCAGCGCGCGGGCGATGCCCAGGCGGCGCTGTTCGCCGCCGGAAAGCTGCCGGCCGCCGTCGCCCAGCCAGGCGTTCAATCCTTCGTTCTCCAGCAGCCTGGCCAGCCCGACCTGCTGCAGCACCTCGCTCAGCCGCGCGTCGCCGGCGTCAGGCGCGGCGAGGCGCAGGTTTTCCCGCAGCGTATTGCTGAAGACATGCACCCGTTGGCTCACCACCGTGGTCATCTGGCGCAGCGTGGCTTCATCATAGGCCTGCAGCGGCTGGCCGTTGAGCAGTATTTTGCCGTGGTCGGCGTTCCAGGCGCGGGTCAGCAGCTGCAGCAGGGTGGATTTGCCGCAGCCGGTGCGGCCCAGCAGGGCGATATGTTCACCGGCCGCCACCTCCAGCGATATGCCGCGCAGCACCGGCAGCGGTTGGCCCGGGTAGGTGAAGGCCAGCTGCTGCAGGCTCAGCGCCGCGCGTTCGGCGGCGGCCGGGCCGGCGGCGGGGAAGCTGACCTCCGGCTGCCGATCGATGATTTGCTTGACCCGCGTCGCGGAGGCGATGACCTGGCCGAGGTGCTGGAAGGCGCCGGCAACCGGCATCATCGCTTCAAAAGCCGCCAGCGCCGCGAAGACGAACAGCGCAATCAGCGCGCCGGGCCGGCTGTCGCCGCCGATGCCGGCGGCGGTCAGCCACAGCAACAGGGTGACCGTCAGGCCGCTGGCGAGGATCATCAGCGCCTGCGCCATGCCGCCCAGCGAGGCCTGTTGCCATTGGCGGCGCTGCCACCGCCGCTCGACGGCGTTGAGGCCGGCGCGGAATTCTTCGACCGCGCCGAACACCACCAGCTCCGCCTGGCCCTGCAGCCAGGCGGTCAGATCGGTGCGGTACTGGCCGCGCAGGGCGGTCAGCTGGCCGCCGATCGGTTTGCCGGCGCGGTAGAACACCGGCGGCACCAGCAGTAACAGCGCCAACAGAATGGCGCCCAGCGTCAGGGCGAGCGCGGGATCCAGCCAGCTCAGGCCGTAGGTGACTGCCAGGATCACCACCGCCGCGCTGACCAGCGGCGAGATCACCCGCAGATACAGGTGATCCAGCGTGTCGACGTCCGCCACTAGTCGGTTGAGCAGTTCGGCCTGGCGAAAGCGGGCGATGCCGCCCGGCGTCAGCGGCAGGATCTTGCTGAAGGTGAACACCCGCAGATGGGACAGCACGCGGAAGGTGGCGTCGTGGCTGACCACGCGTTCGGCGTAGCGCCCGGCGGTGCGGAAAATCGCCGCGCCGCGCACGCCGGCGGCCGGCAGCATGTAGTTGAAGGTAAACAGGCCCGCCAGCCCGGCCAGCGCCGAGGCGGCCAGGAACCAGCCGGACAGCGCCAGCAGGCCGATGCTGGCCAGCAGGGTGACGATCGCCAGAATGATGCCCAGGCAGATCAACAGGCTGTGGCGGCGATACAACGCCAGGAACGGCAGCAAAACGCGCATGATCAGAGCTCCCCGCGGCGGTGGGCGATCAGGTTGGCGAACAGGCCCGGCTGGCCGCTGAGCGAGGCGTAATCGCCCTGCTGCACGATGCGCCCGCCGTCCATCACCCAAATCTGGTCGTAGTCTTCGGTATCTTCCAGCTGATGCGTCACCAGCAGGGTGGTTTGCCGGTGCGAGGCGGCGTTCAGCGCCTGCATCACCCGCCGTTCGCTGTGGGCGTCCAGGCTGGCGGCCGGCTCATCGAGCAACAGCAGCCGGCGCGGGCCGATCAGCGCGCGCGCCACCGCCACGCGCTGCGCCTGGCCGACCGACAGGCGCGCGGCGTTGTCGCCGATCTCGGTCTCCAGCCCCTGCGGCAGGAGCGGCAGCAGTTCGCTGACGTAAGACTGTTCGACCGCCTGTTGCAGCTGCGCTTCGCTGGCCTGCGGGTGGCCCAGCAGAATATTGGCGCGCAGCGTTTGCGCCGGCAGGTGCGGATTTTGCCCGACCCAGCTCAGCTGGCGGCGCCAGTCTTCGGCGGCCAGCTCGCGCAGTTCGATGCCGTTTATCTGCAGCGAGCCGCGATAGGGCAGGAAGCCGAGCAACAGGTTCAGCAACGAGCTTTTACCGGCGCCGCTCAACCCGACCAGCGCGATGCGTTGGCCGGGTTGCAGCCTAAAGCTCAGCGGGCCGGCCAGCAGCGCGCCGTTGGGCGACAGGATCTCCAGATCGCGCGCCTGCAGCGCCAGCGGCGCATCGGCGGGCAGCGTCTGCGCGCCGTGGCCCATTTGTTCGCCTTCGGCGTCGAGGAAGGTTTCCAGCGCTTCCGCCGCGCCGACCGCCTGCGCCTTGGCATGGTAGAAGGCGCCGAGATCGCGCAGCGGCTGGAAGAATTCCGGCGCCAGGATCAGCACCAGGAAGCCGGAAAACAGCGTGACGCCGAGGCCGTAGCTGCCGAAGTTGAGTTCACCCAAATAGGAGAAACCAAAGTAGACCGCCACCACGGCGATGGAAATCGAGGCGAAAAATTCCAGCACCGCCGAAGACAGGAAGGCCAGGCGCAGCACTTCCATGGTGCGGCTGCGGAAGTCTTCGGAGGAGTCGGCGATCTGCGCGGTTTCCGCTTCCGCGCGATGGAACAGCCGCAGCGTGTCCAGCCCGCGCAGGCGGTCGAGGAAGTTGCCGCTCAGCCGCGCCAGCGCCACGAAGTTGCGGCGGTTGGCGTCGGCAGCGCCCATGCCGACCAGCGCCATAAACAGCGGGATCAGCGGGGCGGTGGCCAGCAGAATAATGCCGGCGGCCCAGTTGATCGGGAAGATAGTGATCAGGATCAGCAGCGGAATAAACACCGCCAGGTACATTTGCGGCAGGTAGCGGGAGTAATAATCCTGCATGTCTTCAATCTGCTCGACGATGACGCTGGCCCAGCTGCCCGCCGGTTTGCCCTGGATCCAGGCCGGGCCGAGCTGCTGCAGCTTGTCCAGCACCCGTTGGCGCATGCGTTGGCGGATCACCTGGCCGCAGAGGAAACCGACGCGCTCCCGCAGCCAGCTCAGCACGGCGCGCAGCGCGAAGGTGGCGGCCAGCCCGACGAAGCTCGGGATCAGCTGTTCACGCGGGGTATGTTCGATAATCAGGGCGTGCAGCAGGGCGGCCAGCAGCCAGGCCTGCGCGACGATCAACATGCCGCTTATCAGCCCCAACAGCATGGAAAGGCGCAGCCAACGCTGCGCCAACGAGCTCTGGGTTTTGAGCCAACGGGTTAACTGTTGCTGTCTGGTTTTTTTCATCAGATTTACGTCTGCGTCGCCGGCGCCTGTTTGTTACAGGCAAGGTTAACGTACTGTTAAAAAAAGTGTTTGCCTCAACCTGAGGCGAACAAGCGAAGGCTAATGTTACCTCGTCACCCGGCAGACTGAAAATAATAAAGCGGCCAAATCTTGCTATAACAGACATTCAACGAGGTTATTTTACCGCCGGACTGTCCGCCCTGGCCGCCAGTGAAGAAGATTCTGCGTCGGGCGTTCGTCCGCCGAGCGTGGGGGATAAAAAAAGCGGCTGTGGCAGCCGCTTTTCGTCGTGAGGGGACAAGACCGGGTTAGCAGACTTCCGCGTCGGCGATGCCGTCCAGATAGCGTTCCGCGTCCAGCGCCGCCATGCAGCCGGTGCCGGCTGAGGTGATCGCCTGGCGGTAGATGTGGTCCATCACGTCGCCGGCGGCAAATACGCCGGGGATGGTGGTCTGGGTGGCGTTGCCGTGAATGCCGGACTGCACCTTGATGTAGCCGTTTTCCAGCTCCAGCTGGCCGCCGAAGATGCCGGTGTTCGGGCTGTGGCCGATGGCGATGAACACGCCGGCCAGTTCCAGTTCGCGGGTCTCGTTCTCGGCCTTGGTGCTGCGGATGCGCACGCCGGTGACGCCCATTTCATCGCCCAGCACTTCGTCCAGGGTATGGTCGGTGTGCAGCACTATGTTGCCGCTTTTCACTTTTTCCATCAGCCGGTTGATCAGGATCTTCTCTGAGCGGAAGCTGTCGCGGCGGTGGATCAGGTGAACTTCGGAGGCGATGTTGGACAGGTACAGCGCTTCTTCCACCGCGGTGTTGCCGCCGCCGACCACGGCGACTTTCTGGTTGCGGTAGAAGAAACCGTCGCAGGTCGCGCAGGCGGAAACGCCTTTGCCCTTGAAGGCCTCTTCGGAAGGCAGGCCCAGATAACGGGCGGAGGCGCCGGTGGCGATGATCAGCGCGTCGCAGGTGTATTCAGCGCTGTCGCCGAACAGGCGGAACGGGCGCTGCTGCAGATCGACGCTGTTGACGTGATCGAAAACGATCTCGGTATCGAACTTTTCCGCGTGCTGACGCATGCGTTCCATCAGCGCCGGGCCGGTCAGGTCTTCGGCGTCGCCCGGCCAGTTTTCCACTTCGGTGGTGGTGGTCAATTGACCGCCTTGTTCCATACCGGTAATCAGCACCGGGCTCAGGTTGGCGCGCGCCGCGTAAACGGCGGCGGTGTAGCCGGCCGGGCCGGAACCCAGGATCAATAATTTGCTATGTTTAGCCGTGCCCATGAATAACCTCTTTTCCCACAATGGCGGACAATGAAACCGATTGTAGGGAAAACGGCGCAGTAAAAAAAGCGTCAGGCGACGTTGTTAACGATTTGTATGATAGTTGGCGCCTATTAATGCGCCGCCTGCGGATAAAGTGAGCGCCGGATACAGCAATTTAACTTATGGAAGCCTGATTGCCGCCCGCAAAGCGGGGGCGGTCGAAAACCGCGCGCTTGCCGTCTTTAGCCCATGGCGACAGGGTTTTCCAGCCAGCGATTCATAACTAAAAATGGGGTGCTGACTTTTCATGACGGTACGTTCTTCTGATTTTGCTTCTTTTACTTTGACAATCCGCTGCGCATTTGCGAAAACATCATAGGAAGAAGAAATTATCCCCGCAACGCCAGCAAATCGTACGTATTCGCGCCGCGGCGGCAACGTCGCGCGGCGGGTGAGGGGAGCGGCGCGCAAGCGTTTGCAGATTTTTTCTTCACCTTAACGTCATTGCACGCGGTGCGCAGGGTTGGACAGACAGACTGCGCAACGTCGAATGATGGTAGTGAAGAAGCACATGACAGGCATCGGGTCTTCGCTTGGAACGAACCCTTACACATTGACGTTGGCTAGGGTGTGGCAAGTGCAAGGAAGAACATAAGAGAGACAATAATAATGGCAGACAACAAGAAACGCCCGGGTAAAGATCTCGACCGTATCGACCGCAATATCCTGAACGAGTTACAGAAGGATGGGCGTATTTCGAACGTTGAGCTTTCGAAGCGCGTGGGGTTATCCCCAACTCCGTGTTTGGAACGCGTGCGCCGCTTGGAGCGCCAGGGTTTCATTCATGGCTATACCGCATTGCTTAACCCGCATTATCTGGATGCATCCCTGCTGGTTTTCGTGGAAATCACGCTGAACCGCGGCGCGCCGGATGTGTTTGAGCAATTCAACTCGGCAGTTCAGAAGCTCGAAGAAATTCAGGAGTGTCATCTGGTTTCCGGTGATTTCGACTACCTGTTGAAAACCCGCGTGCCGGACATGTCGGCTTACCGCAAGCTGCTGGGCGAAACCCTGCTGCGTTTGCCGGGGGTTAACGACACCCGTACCTACGTAGTCATGGAAGAAGTAAAACAGAGTAACCGTCTGGTTATCAAAACACGGTAAGGTGCAGGTGCAAAACCTGATTAAATTGGTTACACTCCTGTTTATTCATACAGTTTCGGCGCCGGGGAAGCTTCTCGGCGCTGTTGCTATGTCAGCTAACAGGAACCTGGAGAGCCTTTCTTGAGCCAGGAATATACAGAAGATAAAGAAGTTACCCTGAGAAAACTCAGCAGTGGCCGGCGTTTGCTGGAGGCTGTGTTGATCGTGGTGGCGATTTTTGCCGTTTACCTCATGGCTGCGCTGGTCAGTTTCAATCCATCTGACCCCAGCTGGTCGCAGACCGCGTGGCATGAGCCTATTCATAACCTTGGCGGTGGCGTCGGCGCCTGGATGGCCGATACGCTGTTCTTCACCTTCGGGGTGCTCGCTTACGCGATACCGCCGATCATGCTGGTGCTGTGCTGGGCGGCCTACCGCCAGCGCGGCAGCGGCGAATATATCGACTATTTTGCGCTGTCGCTGCGCCTGATCGGCACGTTGGCGCTGGTGCTCACCTCCTGTGGCCTGGCGGCGCTGAACGTCGACGATCTCTATTACTTCGCCTCCGGCGGCGTGATCGGCAGCCTGCTGAGCAACGCCATGCTGCCGTGGTTCAACGGCATTGGCGCCACGTTGGCGCTGCTGTGCGTTTGGGCTGCGGGGTTGACGCTGTTCACCGGCTGGTCCTGGCTGGTGATCGCCGAGAAGATCGGCGGCGCGGTGCTGGGCGTGGCGACCTTTATGACCAACCGTTCGCGCCGCGAAGACCGCTATCACGACGACGATCGCTACCTCGACGACGAACCGGGATTGGCAGAGAAGGGCGCGACGGCGGTTGCCGCTACCGCAGCGACCGCCGCTGCAGCGGATGACGACGTGCTGTTCTCCGCGCCTTCGGTAGCCGAAACCGCCAAATCGGCGGCGGAAGACGCCGAAGACCCGCTGCTCAGCGGGCTGCGCGCCAGCGATGACGACGATATTGACGCGGCTGCGGCAACGCCGGCCCCTGCGCCTGCGCCGGTTAACGAAGCTGTCACCGCGGCGCCCGTTGTCGCCCAGGCGCCGTCGGTCACCGTGGCGCCCGCGGCCCCGGCCACGGTCAGCCAGCATCCGATGAGCGCGCCGGCGGAAAACGCCGCGCCGCCGTTGTATTCGTTCGAGATCCCTGAAGAAACGCCGGCGCCGAAGGTAACGCGCCCGGTAGACCCTTATCAGGACGACGATGAACCGCGGCTCGGCAACTGGCAGGCGCCTGCCGCGCCGCAGCCGCGCGACCATTCGCCGTTTGACTTCTCTGCCGCCCAGAGCGACCAGGTCGACGTCAGCGGTTCGTCCGGTTTCGACGCCGCCGATGCCGCGGCAACGCCGTTCGGCAACGCCAGGCCTCAGCTGGACACCGCCGCGGCGGCCGCTGCTGCCGGCGCCGCAGCCACTACCTTTATGCCGGCCTTTACCGCCACCAGCGACGGCAACCCGCAGGTGAAACAGGGTATTGGCCCTGAATTGCCGCGGCCGAATCCGGTGCGCATTCCTACCCGACGCGAGCTGGCTTCCTACGGCATCAAACTGCCTTCGCAGCGCGCCGCCGAGCAGGATCAACGTCAGGTCGAGGCAGAACCGCAGCCGCCGATCGGCGCAAATCCGCAGGATGAAGAAGCCATGCAGGAAGCGGCGCTGCGCCAGGCGTTCGCCGAGCAGCAAAATCAGCGCTACGGTGAGGATTACCAGCAGGACGATGAAGAGGCGCTGCAGGAAGCCGCGCTGCGTCAGGCGTTCGCCGAACAGCAGCAGGCGCGTTACGGCCAGCAGCCCGAGCCTGAACCCCGGGTTCAGACCCCGGCGGCCAGCCCGGTAGACACCCGCAATGCGTTCAGCTTCTCGCCGATGGACGACCTGGTGGACGACGGCCCTGGCGAGCCGCTGTTCACGCTGTCGCCGCAGCTGGAAGAGCGCATCGAGCAGCAAAGCGAACGGGAAGACGACGTGCCGTTCGGCCAGTTTGAACCCGCAGCGCCGGCCTATCAGCCGCCGCAGCCTCAAACGCCGCCGGCACAGCAAGCCTATCAACAACCGGCTCAGCCGCAGCAACAACCGTATCAACAGCCTCAGCAGCCGGCTCAGCCGCCATCCTATCAGCAGCCTGCAGCGCAACCGGCCCCGGCCGCACCGCAGCAGCCGGCGATGGACAGCCTGATCCACCCGTTCCTGATGCGTAACGATCAGCCGCTGCAGAAGCCGACCACGCCGCTGCCGACGCTGGATCTGCTGACCGAAGCCCCGAAAGAGGTGGAGCCGGTGGATACCTTCGCGCTGGAGCAAAAGGCGCGTCTGGTGGAGGCCAGCCTGGCCGATTATCGGGTTAAAGCCGACGTGGTGGATATTCTGCCGGGGCCGGTGATCACCCGCTTCGAGCTGGATCTGGCGCCGGGCGTCAAGGCGGCGCGCATTTCCAACCTGTCGCGCGATCTGGCGCGTTCATTGTCGACCTCGGCGGTGCGCGTGGTGGAAGTGATCCCCGGCAAGCCTTACGTCGGGCTGGAATTGCCGAACGTCAAACGCCAAACGGTGTACCTGCGCGAAGTGCTGGATTGCCCGGCCTTCCGCGACAATCCGTCGCCGCTGTCGATCGTGTTGGGTAAAGACATCTCCGGCGAGCCGGTGGTGGCCGATTTGGGCAAAATGCCGCACCTGCTGGTCGCCGGTACTACCGGTTCCGGTAAGTCGGTCGGGGTCAACGCCATGATCCTGAGCATCCTGTATAAGGCCACGCCGAAAGAAGTGCGCTTTATCATGATCGACCCGAAAATGCTGGAGCTCTCGGTCTACGAGGGCATTCCGCACCTGTTGACCGACGTGGTGACCGACATGAAGGACGCCGCCAACGCGCTGCGTTGGTGCGTGGGCGAGATGGAGCGCCGCTACAAGCTGATGTCTGCATTGGGCGTGCGTAACCTGGCCGGCTACAACGAGCGCGTCGATCAGGCTGAAGCCATGGGCCGACCGATCCCGGATCCGTTCTGGAAACCGACCGACAGCATGGACATCACGCCGCCGGTGCTGGAGAAAGAGCCGTATATCGTGGTGATGGTCGACGAGTTCGCCGACCTGATCATGACGGTCGGCAAAAAGGTCGAAGAGCTGATCGCCCGTCTGGCGCAAAAAGCGCGTGCGGCGGGTATTCACCTGGTGCTGGCGACCCAGCGTCCGTCGGTGGATGTGATCACCGGCCTGATCAAGGCCAACATCCCGACCCGGATCGCCTTTACCGTATCCAGCAAGATTGACTCGCGTACCATCCTCGATCAGGGCGGCGCGGAATCGCTGCTGGGGATGGGCGACATGCTGTATCTGGCGCCGAACTCTTCGATCCCGGTGCGTGTGCATGGCGCCTTTGTGCGCGATCAGGAAGTGCACGCGGTGGTCAAGGATTGGAAAGCGCGCGAACGGCCCCAATATAAAGAGGGGATCCTCAGCGGCGGAGAAGACGGCGAGGGCGGTGCAGGCGGCGGCATGGAAGGCGATGAAGAGCTGGATCCGCTGTTTGACCAGGCGGTGGAGTTCGTGGTGGATAAACGCCGCGCCTCTATCTCCGGCGTTCAGCGTCAGTTCCGCATCGGCTATAACCGCGCCGCGCGCATCATCGAACAGATGGAAGCGCAGGGCATCGTCAGCGAGCAGGGGCACAACGGCAACCGTGAGGTGCTGGCGCCGCCGCGGCATGATTGACGTTGGTTTAACCGCTGTTATTCACTCATAAAGGGCCGCTTAGCGGCCCTTGTGCAAAGAAGCGTAAAGCCGTTTCTTCTCGGAACATTGGCCTATCTGACGGCCGTCGCCTTCGGGTAGAGTAACGGTTGTTAAGGGTTAATTTGACCCGCACGGCGCCGCCTTGCGGTTAACGCATTTCATAAGGTATCTGGAATAATGAAAAAACTGTTAGTTGCCTGTTGTCTGCTTTCGGGATTCGCGTCCACCTCGGTGCTGGCCGACGCCGCGCAGGATTTGCAAAGTCGTCTGGCGAAAGTGAACAGTTTCCACGCCAGCTTCTCTCAGACCGTCACCAGCGGCGACGGCGCTGCGGTGCAGCAGGGTGAAGGCGAGCTGTGGGTCAAGCGTCCGAACCTGTTCAACTGGCACATGACTTCCCCGGATGAGAGCGTGCTGGTTTCCGACGGCCAGACCCTGTGGTTCTACAACCCGTTCGTTGAGCAGGTGACGGCGACCTGGCTGAAGAACGCCACCGGCAATACGCCGTTCATGCTGATCACCCGCAACAACGCCAGCGACTGGAAACAGTACAACGTCAAGCAGAAGGGCGACGATTTTGAGCTGACGCCAAAATCCGCCAGCGGCAACCTGAAACAGTTCGCCATTACCGTGACCAACAGCGGCACCATCCGCAGCTTCGCCGCGGTAGAGCAGGACGGCCAACGCAGCTCGTATGCGCTGAAAAGCCAGCAGAACGTCGCTGCCGATCCCGCCAAATTCAAATTTACCCCGCCGAAGGGGGTGACGCTGGACGACCAGCGCCAGTGAGGTACCCGTGAGTAATATGTCGCTCGATTTTTCCCAGAACGAGTTCCAGCCGTTGGCCGCGCGTATGCGGCCGACCACGCTGGCGCAGTACATCGGCCAGCAGCATCTGCTGGCCGCCGGCAAGCCGTTGCCGCGCGCCATAGAGGCCGGGCAACTGCACTCGATGATTTTATGGGGGCCGCCGGGCACCGGGAAGACGACGCTGGCAGAATTGATCGGCCGTTACGGCCAGGCGGACGTGGAGCGCATTTCGGCGGTGACCTCCGGCATCAAAGAGATCCGCGAGGCTATCGAGCGCGCGCGGCAAAACCGCGACGCCGGCCGGCGCACCATCCTGTTCGTCGATGAGGTGCACCGCTTCAATAAAAGCCAGCAGGACGCCTTTCTGCCGCATATCGAAGACGGCACCATCACCTTTATCGGCGCCACCACCGAGAACCCTTCGTTTGAGCTCAACTCGGCGTTGCTGTCCCGTGCCCGGGTCTATTTGCTGAAGGCGCTGACCGCCGAAGACATCAGCCAGGTGCTGGACCAGGCGATGAACGACAGCGGCCGCGGTTTCGGCGGCCAGAACATCGAGCTGCCGGAAGAGACGCGCCGCATGTTGTCGGAACTGGTGGGCGGCGACGCGCGCCGGGCGCTGAACAGCCTGGAAATGATGGCGGACATGGCCGAAATCGACGCCAAAGGCGTGCGGGTATTGACGCCGGAGCTGCTGAAAGAGGTGTCGGGCGAGCGCAGCGCGCGCTTCGACAACAAGGGCGACCGCTATTACGATCTGATTTCCGCCCTGCATAAATCGGTGCGCGGCTCGGCGCCGGACGCCGCGCTGTACTGGTATGCCCGTATCATCACCGCCGGCGGCGATCCGCTGTACGTGGCGCGCCGCCTGTTGGCGATCGCCTCGGAAGACGTCGGCAACGCCGATCCGCGCGGCATGCAGGTGGCGATTGCCGCCTGGGACTGTTTTACCCGCGTGGGGCCGGCGGAGGGCGAGCGCGCCATCGCGCAGGCGATCGTTTATCTGGCCTGCGCGCCGAAGAGCAATGCGGTGTATACCGCTTTCAAAGCGGCGATGCGCGACGCCAGAGAGCGGGCCGATTACGACGTGCCGGAACACCTGCGCAACGCGCCGACCAAGCTGATGAAGGAAATGGGGCTGGGGGCGGAATACCGCTATGCGCACGACGAACCCAACGCCTACGCCGCCGGCGAGCAGTACTTCCCGCCTGAAATGGCCAATACGCGTTACTATCAGCCCACCTCGCGCGGGCTGGAAGGCAAAATCGGCGAAAAGTTGGCATGGCTGGCTGAGCAGGATCAAAATAGCCAGACAAAACGCTACCGCTAGCGTTGCCGTTGCGGTAAGGTTAGCGGGTATCACTCTTCCTTTTATACGGCTATAAATCAGCCGCATAAGACAACAAATATTCTTTCAATAACAACAAGCACAGGATTAGCATGCTCGATCCCAATCTGCTGCGTAATGAGCTAGACGCAGTCGCCGTCAAACTGGCTCGCCGAGGCTTTAAACTCGATCTGGATCTGCTGCGTTCGCAAGAAGAGCGCCGCAAAGTTCTGCAGGTAGAAACTGAAACGCTGCAGGCAGAACGCAACTCCCGATCGAAATCCATCGGTGCGGCCAAAGCGCGCGGGGAAGACATCGAGCCACTGCGCCGCGAAGTGAACGAGCTGGGTGACAAGCTGGACGCCGCCAAGGCCGAGCTGGACGCGCTGCAGGCGCAAATCCGCGACTACGCGCTGGCGTTGCCGAACCTGCCTGACGATTCTGTGCCGAACGGTAAAGACGACAGCGAAAACCAGGAAATCAGCCGCTGGGGCGAACCGCGCCAGTACGATTTCGCGGTGCGCGATCACGTCGATCTCGGTGAAATGGCCGGCGGCCTGGATTTCGCCGCGGCGGTCAAACTGACCGGTTCGCGTTTTGTGGTGATGAAAGGGCAGATCGCCCGCATGCACCGCGCGCTGTCTCAGTTCATGCTGGACCTGCACACCGAACAGCACGGCTACCTGGAAGCCTACGTACCTTACCTGGTCAACCACGCTACGCTGTACGGCACCGGTCAGTTGCCGAAGTTCGGTGAAGATCTGTTCCATACCAAACCGCTGGAAGAGGAATCCGACAGCAGCAACTACGCGTTGATCCCAACGGCGGAAGTGCCGCTGACCAACCTGGTGCGCGACGAGATCCTGGAAGAAGAATCCCTGCCGCTGAAGATGACCGCGCATACGCCATGCTTCCGTGCGGAAGCCGGCTCTTATGGCCGCGACACCCGCGGTTTGATCCGCATGCACCAGTTCGACAAGGTTGAAATGGTGCAGATCGTTCGCCCGGAAGATTCCATGGCGGCGCTGGAAGAACTGACCGGCCACGCGGAAAAAGTGCTGCAGTTGCTGGCGCTGCCTTACCGCAAAGTGCTGCTGTGCACCGGCGACATGGGCTTCGGCGCTTGCAAAACCTACGATCTGGAGGTGTGGCTGCCGGCGCAGAACACCTACCGTGAAATCTCCTCCTGCTCCAACATGTGGGATTTCCAGGCGCGTCGCATGCAGGCGCGCTGCCGCAGCAAAACCGAGAAGAAGCCGCGCCTGGTGCATACGCTGAACGGTTCCGGGCTGGCGGTTGGCCGCACGCTGGTGGCGGTGCTGGAAAACTATCAACAGGCCGACGGCCGCATTCAGGTGCCTGAGGCGCTGCGTCCTTATATGGGCGGCCTGGAATACATCGGCTGAACGGACAAACGTTGAAAAAAGCGCCCGCGGGCGCTTTTTTTTTGCCTCGATACGGGCTCTGCGATGGCCGGCCAACAAATCGTGCTATCCATCGATAAGTGCCGATTGACTTTTTTATCGCCAGTGGCATGATGCGCGCACTCTCTCTTGCGCGTTCGGTTTCAATTTCACTATGTCCGCATACTCCCGCCCAGTGCTCCTGTTGCTCTGCGGCTTGTTGTTGCTTACGGTCTCCATCGCCGTATTGAATACGTTGGTCCCGCTGTGGTTAAGCCATGCTCAGCTGTCAACCTGGCAGGTGGGAATGGTAAGTTCCTCTTACTTTACCGGCAACCTGGCGGGCACGCTGATTGCGGGAAAACTGATCCAGCGCATCGGCTTTACCCGCAGCTACCATCTCTCCTGCGTGGTGTTCGCCGCGGCGACCGCCGGCATGGCGCTGTCGCTCGATTTCTGGAGCTGGCTGGGCTGGCGTTTCTTCGCCGGCGTCGGCTGCGCCTGGATCTGGGTGATCGTGGAAAGCGCGCTGTTGCGCAGCGGCAACCTCAGCAATCGCGGCCAGCTGTTGGCGGCCTACATGATGGTCTATTACCTCGGCACGGTAACCGGCCAGCTGCTGTTGAGCATGGTGTCTACCGAACTGCTGAACGTGGTGCCCTGGGTAACCAGCGTCGTGATCTGCGCCATGCTGCCGATGCTGTTCGCCCGGGTAAACAGCCAGCATGACGAACCCCAGCAGGCGGCGGTATGGCCGATGCTGAAACGCCGCAGCGCGCGGCTGGGCATCAACGGCTGCATTATCTCCGGCATCGTGCTGGGATCGTTGTACGGCCTGATGCCGCTGTATTTGTCCCATCAGGGCATGAGCGACGCCAACGTCGGTTACTGGATGGCGCTGCTGGTGAGTTCCGGCATCGTCGGCCAGTGGCCGGTCGGGCGGCTGGCGGATCGCTATGGCCGGCTGCTGGTGCTGCGCATCCAGGTGTTCGTGGTGATCCTCGCCAGCGTGGCGATGCTGGGCAACTACGCCATGGCGCCGTCGCTGTTTATCCTCGGCTGCGCCGGCTTTACGCTGTACCCGGTGGCGATGTCCTGGGCCTGCGAAAAGGCGCTGCCGCACGAGCTGGTGGCGATGAACCAGGCGCTGCTGATGAGCTACACTATCGGCAGCCTGCTCGGCCCGTCGATGACGGCGCTGCTGATGCAGAACTATTCCGATCGCGTGCTGTTCGTGATGATTGCCGCCGTGGCCATGGTGTATCTGGTGATGCTGCTGAAAAAGCAAAAGCCGGACCGCCACCACACGCCGTTCGCCGCAGCCTGACGATAAAAAAAACCGGCCAATCGTGAACTGACCCCATAAAGTTGGACGGTTTATATTAGGCGGCTATCTGAGCCTGGGTTCGGTACTCTACCGGACTCAGGCCTTTTAATTTCTGTTTTATTCTTTCGTGATTGTAATAGTCGATATATTCGTCAATAGCTACGCGTAATTCACTGATACTTTTATGCTCTTCCAGATACAGGCATTCCACCTTCAGCGTGCCAAAGAAGCTTTCCATCACCGCATTGTCATAGCAGTTTCCTTTGCGGGACATGCTCTGTTTCAACCCTGCGTCCCTGAGCCGTTTCTGATAGTGCCCCATCTGATACTGCCAGCCCTGATCTGAATGCAGCAGCGGATGTTCACCTTCACTCAGCACTGACTGTGCCTTAGTCAGCATATCGTCCACCATCGATAGATGCGGACGAGCTTCCATCTGATACGCGACGATCTCACCGTTGTACAGGTCAAGAACCGGTGATAAATAGAGTTTTTCACCGTTAATTTTAAATTCAGTAACGTCAGTTACCCACTTCTGGTTCGGTTTGTCCGCGCTGAACTGGCGGTTCAGAACATTGCCTGCGGCTTTGCCATAATGACCTTTGTAGGAGGTATATTTCTTCCTTCTGATACAGGATGTTAACGCCAACTGCTGCATCAGCCTTTGAACCGTTTTATGATTCAGCTGACTTCCTTCCCGGCGAACGGCAAGCGTTATCCTGCGGTATCCATACCGTCCTTTATGCTTATGAAATAGCGTCAAAATCTGACGCTTATCGTCGGCGTATTTGTCTTCCTTTTTGCCGCTCGTCATCTGCCAGTAAAAAGTACTTCTGGCTAATCCGGCAGCTTTCAGTAAGCGAGCCAGAGGAAACAGCAGCCTTAACTCATTCACGACCTGCGTTTTATCTCGCGCTTTGGTGTGTTCTTTTCCCTGAGTAAGGCCTGCAGCTTTTTTAAATAGGCCACCTCAACGCGTAGCTGCTCAAGTTCTTCACGTTCGTCCGAGCTAAGCGAGTCTTTGGAAGGGAGTACTGACTTATTTCCAGAGATTTCCGGCATCGTTTTTTTCCTGCGACGATTGTCTGTGAGGGCTTCTATACCGCCTTCATCATACAGTCGTTTCCACTGACAAACCGAGGAAAAAGCAGGGATAGTGAACTTTGCACAGGCTTCGCGAACAGACATCTGGCGTTCACGCATATGCAGGATAACGGACTCTTTGAAAGCAGGAGAATAGATGAAATGTCGGGTAATCAGTCCGGCTTCACCATGAAGTTTCCAGGCAACAGACCACTTACGAACGGCGCTGTGGTCGATACCAAAGCGCTTTGCCGTCGCCTTCTGCCCTTCCAGCCCGGAAAGATAGTGCTGCACGACCTGAAGCTTAAAGCTAAGAGAATATTTGCTCATAAAAAACTGCACCTTACTCAGTTGGGTGTCCAACTTTTGGGGTGCAGTTCAATCGCGCCGGTTTTTTATCGTGCTGAGGTCGGTCAGTACATCACCTTGTGGCCGTAGCTCTCCAGGATGCCTTTGACGCGATCCATGGTTTCGGCCTTCGGCGGATGAACGCCGTCCAGCCGGTACTCTTCCCCCATCGCCACCCATTTGTGCTTGCCCAGTTCGTGATAAGGCAGCAGCTCGATTTTCTCGATGTTGGTCATATCCTTGGTGAATTCGCCCAGCATGTGCGCCGACTGGTCGTCGTCCGACCAGCCCGGCACCACCACATAGCGGATCCAGGTGCGCTGATTGCGCTTCGCCAGGTAGCGGGCGAACTCCAGCGTGCGGTGGTTGGAAACGCCGACCAGGTTTTGATGAATGTCGTCGTTCATCTGTTTCAAATCCAGCATCACCAGATCGGTGGTGTCCAGCAGCTCATCGATCACCGGATCGTAACGGCGGACAAAGCCGTTGGTGTCCAGGCAGGTGTTGATGCCTTCTTGATGGCAGGCGCGGAACCAGTCGCGCACGAACTCGGCCTGCAGAATGGCTTCGCCGCCGGAGGCGGTAACGCCGCCGCCGGAAGCGTTCATAAAGTGACGGTAAGAGACGGTGTCTTTCATCAGCTCTTCCACGGTGACTTCTTTGCCGCCGTGCGTATCCCAGGTGTCGCGGTTATGGCAATACAGGCAGCGCATCAGGCAGCCCTGGAAGAAGACGATAAAACGGATCCCGGGACCATCGACGGTGCCGCAGGATTCGAAAGAGTGGATGCGACCTTTCACTGACATTGCGGGGTTTTCTCCAATATTGACTGTCAAACGCAGTCTAAAAATAGGCGCGTAGCCGCCGGCCAGGTATCTGCGATGCAGCGGTGGGAGAAGAACCCGCCGCCGGGGTGGAACGATGCCTGTCGGCCGGCCAGTAGCCGGATAACTGTTTTGCCGGATATCCATTCAGTATAGATGTCCGGCAAAACAGACTCGCGGAGAGTCAGAGGGGAGTGCGGTTGAATAAAAGGGCCGGAAGAACCGGCCCCGACGTTGGTGCCGGGCGGGAAATCCCGCCCGGGAGGGGCAATTACATCGACTGGGTGAAAGTACGGGTAATTACGTCCTGCTGTTGCTCTTTGGTCAGCGAGTTGAAGCGCACGGCGTAACCGGATACGCGGATGGTCAGCTGAGGGTATTTCTCAGGGTTTTCCATCGCCTCCAGCAGCATTTCGCGGTTCATCACGTTGACGTTCAGGTGCTGGCCGCCTTCGATGGCGGCTTCATGGTGGAAGTAACCGTCCATCAGGCCCGCCAGGTTGGCTTTGCGCACGTCGTCGTCTTTGCCCAGGGCGTTCGGCACGATGGAGAAGGTGTAGGAGATCCCGTCTTTGGCGTAGGCAAACGGCAGTTTGGCTACGGAAGTCAGGGAGGCGACTGCGCCTTTCTGGTCACGGCCGTGCATTGGGTTGGCGCCCGGACCGAATGGAGCGCCTGCGCGGCGACCATCTGGGGTATTACCGGTTTTCTTGCCGTACACCACGTTGGAAGTGATGGTCAGCACCGACTGGGTCGGCACCGCATTGCGGTAGGTGCGCAGTTTCTGAATTTTCTTCATGAAACGTTCCACCAGGTCACAGGCGATGTCATCGACGCGGGCATCGTTGTTACCGAACTGCGGATATTCGCCTTCGATTTTGAAGTCGGTCGCCAGGCCGTCTTCGTCACGGATGGTGGTGACTTTGGCGTACTTGATGGCAGACAGGGAGTCTGCCGCGACCGACAGACCGGCGATGCCGCAGGCCATGGTGCGGTAAACGTCGCGGTCGTGCAGCGCCATCAGCGCGGCTTCGTAGCTGTACTTGTCGTGCATGTAGTGAATGATGTTCAGCGCGGTCACGTACTGCTTGGCCAGCCAGTCCATAAAGTGGTCCATGCGTTCCATGACTTTGTCATAGTCCAGCACTTCGTCCATCATTGGCGCTTCTTTCGGGCCAACCTGCATTTTCAGTTTTTCATCCACGCCGCCGTTGATGGCGTACAGCATGGTTTTCGCCAGGTTGGCGCGCGCGCCGAAGAACTGCATCTGTTTGCCGACGATCATCGGGCTGACGCAACAGGCGATGGCGTAATCGTCGTTGTTGAAGTCAGGGCGCATCAGGTCGTCGTTTTCATACTGTACGGAGGAGGTGTCGATAGACACTTTCGCGGCGTATTTTTTGAAGTTCAACGGCAGTTTTTCAGACCACAGGATGGTCATGTTCGGTTCCGGCGACGGGCCCATGGTGTACAGGGTGTTCAGGAAACGGAAACTGTTTTTGGTCACCAGGGTACGGCCGTCAACGCCCATGCCCGCCAGGGATTCGGTCGCCCAGATTGGGTCGCCGGAGAACAGCTCGTCGTACTCAGGGGTACGCAGGAAGCGCACCATGCGCAGCTTCATCACCAGGTGGTCAATCAGCTCTTGCGCCTGCTCTTCCGTCAGTTTGCCTTCTTTGATGTCGCGCTCGATGAACACGTCCAGGAAGGTGGAAACGCGGCCGAAGGACATGGCGGCGCCGTTCTGGGATTTCACCGCGGCCAGGTAGCCGAAGTAGGTCCACTGCACCGCTTCTTGCGCGTTGGTGGCCGGGCCGGAGATGTCGTAGCCGTATTTGGCGGCCATTTCTTTGATCTGGCCCAGAGCGCGGTGCTGTTCGGCGATTTCTTCGCGCAGCTGGATGGTCATTTCCAGGTCTTCGCCGTTTTCCAGCTTGGTCTGCAGCGATTTGAACTGGTTCAGCTTGTCGGCCATCAGGAAATCGATGCCGTACAGCGCGACGCGGCGGTAGTCGCCGATGATGCGGCCGCGGCCGTAGGCATCCGGCAGACCGGTCAGCACGCCGGATTTACGGCAGTTCAGGATGTCTTTGGTGTAAACGTCGAATACGCCCTGGTTGTGGGTTTTACGGTACTCGGTGAACACTTTCTTCAGCTGCGGATCCAGCTCGCGGCCGTAAACTTTACAGGAACCTTCCACCATCTTGATGCCGCCGAAGGGGATCAGGGCGCGTTTCAGCGGTGCGTCGGTTTGCAGGCCGACGATGGTTTCCAGCTCTTTGGCGATGTAGCCTGCGTCGTGAGAAGTGATGGTCGCGGCGACGTTGGTGTCGAAATCAACTGGCGCATGGGTGCGGTTCTCCAGTTTGATCCCTTCCATAACCTTGTCCCACAAGGTGGTGGTGGCTTCAGTCGCGCCCGCCAGGAAGGATTCATCACCCTCGTAAGGAGTGTAGTTTTTCTGGATAAAGTCACGAACGTTGACTTCATTCTGCCAGTCACCTTTGCTGAAACCTTCCCAAGCTTTGGCTAACTTTTCGTTAAGTTCGGTCATTGTACACCTACCTTCTAATGTGGATTTCTTTGTAAACCCGGCGCGCGGTAACTAACAGCTTAGTACTGTTGCTCACCACCGCGCAGATAAATTACCCAGTAAGTCAACCCAACCAGCAGGCCGCCGCCAATGATGTTGCCAATGGTCACCGGGATCAGGTTGTCGATGATGAAGTTGCTTACGGTCAGATGAGCAAATTGCTCGGGTGTTGCCCCTACGGCTTGCCAGAATTCCGGCGTGGCGAAGTGTTTAACCACGATACCCATAGGGATCATAAACATGTTGGCGATGCTGTGTTCGAAACCGCTGGCGACAAACATGCCGACCGGCAGGATCATGGCGAACATTTTGTCCATCAGGCTGCGGCCGGAGTAGCTCATCCATACCGCCAGACAGACCATCAGGTTAGCCAGAATGCCCAGGCAGACGGCTTCGATAAAGGTGTGGTGCAGTTTGTGATCTGCCGTTTGCAGCACGTTCAGGCCCCACAGGCCGTTATCGACCATGTATTCGCCGGAGAACCAAATCAGCGCCACGAAGAACAGCGCGCCGACCAGGTTGCCGATATACACGTTCAGCCAGTTAACCCCCAGCTGGCACCAGCTGATGCGGCCGCTGGCCTTGGCGATCACGATCAGCACGGTGGAGGTGAACAGGTCTGCGCCCGAGACCACCACCAGCATTAACCCCAGAGAGAAGCAGATGCCGCCGACCAGTTTAGCCAGGCCGAAAGGCACGCCGGCGGTGCCGGTAGTCGCGGTGATGTAAAAGACAAACGCGATAGAAATGAAGACACCGGCGGTGATCGCCAAATAAAAAGTTTTCAGCGGATGCTTGGTGGCTTTATAAACACCTGCATCTTCGGCGATTTTCGCCGTTGCCGCAGGTAGTATCAGATCGAAGGGGTTGTCAGTTTTCACACTAACTCTCGCTCTTAAGGGTTAAAACAACGCAATGAGATACTAGCAAAGCAGTATAGGGTAAAATTTGATTTGGATCATAAGGCGGGGAAGTAAAGCGGCCAAAAGCCGTATAAAAAACAAGGTTTTATGGTTTAATTTTATGATTTTTATGGAAAAACTATTTTTTAATGTTTACAAAAAATTTTGAAAGTGGTGACCTCGCCACCGGCGGAAAGGTTAAATTTTCAGGCTTGTTGTCGCTATTTGGCGGTTAAAGTTTAATTGTCGGTTAATTATTATTTCACCGTCCGGTAACAATTGCCGTTTTATTTGTATTTCTGGCGTTTAAGTGCGTTATTCAGGGTGAAAAATACGGCGAATGAAGCGACAAAATAATAGCGGCGGCGGGGAAATTCAATCGAATACTTCTTTAGGAGTAACGCCGGCGGACGCGCCGCCGGCGTGGGTAATGCAGGGTTACGCCTGCGCCCAGTGGCGGCGTTTGGCGTTTTGCAGTTTTTCGTAGGCCGCCAGCAGCGCCTGGTGGGCCGGCAGCGCTTTCAGGCTGCCGTCAACGGCGAACAGCCCGTTGAAACGCTCTTCGCCGCTGATGGCGGCAGAGGCGGCGTCGACCGCTTCCTGGCCGTACATCTTCACGAAGGCGCCGTAGTACTGCGCCGGATCGCGCTCAGGCTCCTGCGTCAACAGCAGCAGGGTCTGCAGGCAACGGTAGTAGTTGCTGCGCGCCGGGCTCAACACCGAAGAGTTGAAGTCCTGCGTCCATTCTGCCCAAATCAGCGCCTGATCCAGATCGCCGCCCGCCAACGCCAGCATCGACTTCAGTTCGCCCACGCGCAGGGTGTACCAGGCGTTGTCTTTGCCGCTGGCGATACCCAGCAGCTCGCGCACGCGGGTGAAGTCGTCCAGCCCTTCGTCGTCCAGCCGTTGGATCAGCGCCAGATATTCCTCAGGCTGCCACTCGCTGCCCGGCAGGGCCAGCAGGGTGTCGCGCAGGTGCGCACCCATGCTGTTGTTGGCCAACAGCAGGTCCTCCGCCGGATAGATATCGGACATGCCCGGCACGATGATGCGGCAGGCGTACACGTCCAGATGCTCGTAGTCGGCGATGTAAACTTCCGCGCCTTCTTTGTCGAAGATGTTCATCAGGGTGGCGAACTCTTCCTGCGTGCTGCCGCTGAAGCTCCAGTCGACGAACGGATAATCCGCATCCTGTTTGAACATGTCCCAGGAGATCAGACCGCTGGAATCGATGAAGTGGGTTTCCAGGTTGGTGTGCTCGGCCACTTCTTCGTCGTCGAAGGTCGGGGCGGTGAACACGTCGAGGTCTTTCAGGCTGCGGCCCTGCAGCAGTTCGGTCACGGTGCGCTCCAGCGCCACGCCGAAGTCCGGGTGCGCGCCGAACGAGGCGAAGCAGGTACCGTTGGCCGGGTTGAACAACACCACGCAGATAACCGGGTAGTTGCCGCCCAGCGAAGCGTCATACGACAGGATCGGGAAGCCTTCTTCTTCCAGCTTGGCGATGGCTTCCACCACGCCCGGGTAGCGGTTCAACACCTCGGCCGGGATCGCCGGCAGGCTGATTGATTCGGCGATGATGCGGTTCTTCACGTAGCGTTCGAACACCTCGGACAGCCCCTGAACGCGGGCTTCGTTGGCGGTGTTGCCGGCGGACATGCCGTTGGAAACGTACAGGTTGCCGATGATGTTCATCGGGATATACACGGTTTGCTGGTCAGACTGGCGGGCAAACGGCAGGGCGCAGATGCCGCGATCGCCGTTGCCGGACTGCAGGTCGATCAGATCGCCGGCGCTCAGCTCCTGCTCCGGATCGTAAAACGCGCGCAGGCGGTCGTCGAGAATGCCGGCCGGCAGCGTGTCGTCCGCCGGGATCGGGAACCATTTTTCATTCGGGTAATGCACGAAGTCGCCTTCGGCGATTTGCTTGCCCAGATAGAAGTCGGCGAAGAAATAGTTGGTGGACAGACGTTCGAAATATTCGCCCAAAGCGGAAGCCAGCGCGGCTTTTTTGCTGGCGCCTTTACCGTTGGTGAAGCACAGCGGGCAATCGCGATCGCGGATGTGAACCGACCACACGTGCGGCACCGGGTTCAGCCATGAGGCCTCTTCGATATTAAAACCGAGATCGCTCAGCTTCTGTTGGAAACGGGCGATGGAGTCTTCCAGTGCGGCGTCTTTGCCGGGGATAAAAGTTTGCGTCATTGTCTTCACTTTTTGAGCGTACTAAAAACGCGCAATGATACGGGGTTTTGCGCCCAAGCTCCACGTATTCCTAAAGCGGTGGCAAAGTCACAGTTTTTTTGCGGATAAGGGCCATAATTCAGCGAGTTATCTGTCACGGAGAAATCTAATGAAATCAGTGAAACTCAGCGTTTTGGCCCTCTTTCTGGCGGGGGGCAGCGGCTCGGCGCTGGCCTTGCCCAACGTTACCCTGCTGGCGACCGGCGGCACCATCGCCGGCGGCGGGTCTTCGGCCACTCAGTCCAATTACACCGCCGGCAAACTGGGCGTCGAGGCGTTGGTCAACGCAGTGCCGGAACTGAAAAACATCGCCAATGTGCAGGGCGAACAGGTGGTGAATATCGGCTCGCAGGATATGAACGACCAGGTGTGGCTGACGCTGGCGAAAAAAATCAACGGCGACTGCGGCAAAACCGACGGTTTTGTCATCACCCACGGCACCGACACCCTGGAGGAAACTGCTTATTTCCTCGATCTGACGGTCAAATGCGACAAGCCGGTGGTGATCGTCGGGGCGATGCGCCCGGCGACGGCGATGAGCGCCGACGGTCCGTTCAATCTGTATAATGCGGTGGTGACGGCGGCCGATCCGCAGTCGGCCAACCGCGGGGTGCTGGTGGCGATGAACGACAGCGTGCTGGACGCGCGCGACGTGACCAAAACCAACACCACCTCGGTGCAGACCTTCCAGTCGCCGAACTTCGGCCCGCTTGGCTACATTCATAACGGCAAGGTCGACTATCAGCGCTCGCCGCACCGCAAGCACACCACCGATACGCCGTTTGACGTCGGCAAGCTGAGCGAGCTGCCGAAGGTGGGTATCGTCTACAACTACGCCAACGCTTCCGACGCGCCGGCCAAGGCGCTGATCGCCGAGGGGTATCAGGGCATCGTCAGCGCCGGCGTCGGCAACGGCAATCTGTACAAGACGGTGTTCGACACCCTGGCGACGGCGGCGCACAACGGCGTGGCGGTAGTGCGCTCCTCGCGGGTGCCGACCGGCGCCACTACCGAGGATGCGGAAGTGGACGACGCCAAGTACGGCTTCGTCGCCGCCGGCACGCTGAACCCGCAAAAGGCGCGTATTTTGCTGCAGTTGGCGCTGACCCAGACCAAAGACGCCGGGCAGATCCAACAGATGTTCAATCAGTACTGAGTGCCGGCTGTTCTCTCCGGGGGACGGGAGGCCCCCCACTAGCCTTCCCGACTGAATACAGCATAAAACACCGCGTTAACCCACTGAATTCCCCGATGACACAGCGTTTTATCGCACAAAAAAACCTCGCCTTGGCAGAGCCTGTTATTCTGCGCCGCGCCAGTTTGCCGCCCGCGGGCGAATAAGCATTGCAGCCGCGTTACGTGAGTGATAAAACCGATAGGTTGGTTAACATGAGAGTTAACTTCGGGCGTATTTCGGCAGGCCGCTTAGCGCGGCGTATAGTGAATGTGGTGAGGGGAAATGACTCAGGTTTATAATTTTAGCTCTGGCCCGGCAATGCTGCCGGTTGAAGTGTTGCGTCGTGCGGAACAGGAACTGTGCAACTGGCACGGTCTGGGTACTTCAGTGATGGAAATCAGCCATCGCAGCAAAGAATTTATCGCCGTTGCACAGCAGTCCGAACAGGATCTGCGCGACCTGCTGAAAATCCCCTCCAACTACAAAGTGCTGTTCTGCCACGGCGGCGCCCGCGCGCAGTTCGCCGCATTGCCGTTGAACCTGCTGGGCGACAAAGCCACCGCAGACTATATCGACGGCGGCTATTGGGCGCACAGCGCGATTAACGAAGCGCAGAAGTACTGCACGCCGAACGTCATCGACGTGAAGACCCGCGTTGACGGCCTGAGCGGCATCAAGCCGATGAAAGAGTGGCAGCTGAGCGATGACGCCGCCTATGTGCATTACTGCCCGAATGAAACCATCGACGGCGTGGCCATCGATGAAACGCCGGACTTCGGCGACAAGGTGGTGATCGGCGACTACTCCTCGACCATTCTGTCTCGCCCGTTGGACGTCAGTCGCTTCGGCGTGATCTACGCCGGCGCGCAGAAAAATATCGGCCCGGCCGGCCTGACGCTGGTGATCGTGCGTGAAGATCTGCTGGGCCAGGCGCGCCGAGAAGTGCCTTCCATCCTCGACTATACCGTGCTGGCCGAGAACGACTCGATGTTCAACACCCCGCCGACCTTCGCCTGGTATCTGTCCGGCCTGGTGTTCAAGTGGCTGAAAGAGCAGGGCGGCCTGGTGGAGATGCAAAAGCGCAATCAGGCCAAGGCCGAGCTGCTGTACGCCACCATCGACAATTCCGATTTCTACCGCAGCCAGGTGGCGCTGGCCAACCGTTCCTGGATGAACGTGCCGTTCCAGCTGGCCGATCCGGCGCTGGACAAGGTGTTCCTCAGCGAAGCCGAGGCCATCGGCCTGCAGGCGCTGAAAGGCCACCGGGTAGTTGGCGGCATGCGCGCTTCTATTTACAATGCGATGCCGCTGGCCGGCGTGCAGGCGCTGACCGGGTTTATGACCGACTTCGAGCGCCGCCACGGTTAAGCCCAGGCGCCCGCATTGCGCGGGCCGCCACCGCTGTTGTCCTTTTGCATTAAAGCGGCTCCGGCATTTATCCCCGGGGCCGTTTCGTTTATCAGAATTTGGAGAGTTTTGTTCACATGGTGGATTCCCTGACGTTACAACCGGTCGCCCTGGTCAATGGCACCGTCAACTTACCCGGCTCCAAGAGCGTATCCAACCGTGCTCTGCTGCTGGCGGCGCTGGCGGAGGGAACGACCACGCTGACCAACCTGCTGGACAGCGACGACGTGCGTCACATGCTGAATGCGCTGCAGGCGCTGGGCGTGAGCTATCAGCTTTCCGCCGATCGCACCACCTGCCGGGTGACGGGCGTCGCCGGGCCGCTGGTGGCCGACCAACCGCTGGAACTGTTTCTCGGCAATGCCGGCACCGCGATGCGCCCGCTGGCGGCGGCGCTGTGCCTGGGCAATGGCGACGTGGTGCTGACCGGCGAACCGCGCATGAAAGAGCGGCCGATCGGTCACCTGGTGGACGCTTTGCGCCAGGGCGGCGCGCAGATTGATTATCTGGAGCAGACCGACTATCCGCCGGTGCGACTGCGCGGCGGTTTCCGGGGCGGCGAGGTGACCGTCGACGGCAGCGTCTCCAGCCAGTTCCTGACCGCGTTGCTGATGACCGCACCGCTGGCGCCGCAGGCCACGCAGATCCGCATCAAGGGGGAGCTGGTGTCCAAGCCGTACATCGACATCACGCTGCACCTGATGCGCAGCTTCGGCGTTGAAGTGAGCCACGACAACTACCGGGTGTTCCACATTCAGGGCGGTCAAACCTACCGTTCGCCGGGCGATTACCTGGTGGAGGGCGACGCCTCTTCCGCCTCTTACTTCCTGGCGGCGGCGGCGATCAAGGGCGGCAGCGTGCGCGTGACCGGCATTGGCCGCAAGAGCGTGCAGGGCGACACCAAATTCGCCGACGTGCTGGAGAAAATGGGCGCGCGCATCACCTGGGGCGAGGATTTTATCGAGTGCAGCCGCGGCGAGCTGCGCGGCGTCGATATGGACATGAACCATATCCCGGATGCGGCGATGACCATCGCCACCACCGCGCTGTTTGCCGCAGGCCCGACCACCATCCGCAACATCTACAACTGGCGGGTGAAGGAGACCGACCGCCTGGCGGCGATGGCTACCGAGCTGCGCAAAGTGGGGGCGGAGGTTGACGAAGGCGAGGACTACATTCGCGTGGTGCCGCCGGCCAAGCTGAAGTTCGCCGAGATCGGCACCTACAACGATCACCGCATGGCGATGTGTTTCTCGCTGGTGGCGCTGTCGGATACGCCGGTCACCATCCTCGATCCGAAATGCACCGCGAAAACCTTCCCGGACTATTTCGAGCAGCTGGCGCGGATCAGCCAGCCGGCGTAACCGGTCAGATCGTTTATTTTAAGGCCCCTTTGCGGGCCTTTATCGTTTTTACCTTTCAGCGCCCGCTGTTTCTTCTATACTTTTTCGCGGTTGTGCGCTTATTTTCAACAACCAGACGGTTCCAGGGTAACAGTTCGCCGCGTGGCAGCGTATAATGCGCCACCGTATCTGCCCCCTATTGGGCAGACGGCAGGGATGCCGGCAATCAGACCTTCACACCCATCTGAGGGCCGGCGTTGTCCCTGTGAGGTTTTCTACCTGAAGGAGAGAGAAATGACGGCTACAGCCCCGGTGATAACCGTTGATGGACCAAGTGGCGCAGGTAAAGGCACGCTGTGTAAAGCGCTGGCCGAGTCGCTTGGTTGGCGTTTGCTGGATTCCGGCGCGATCTACCGCGTGCTGGCGCTGGCGGCGTTGCATCATCAGGTGGATATCACTTCTGAGGACGCGCTGGTTCCGCTGGCCGCACATCTCGATGTTCGCTTTATCGCCCAGGACGGCAAGCTGCAGGTGATTTTGGAAGGTGAGGACGTCAGCAATGAGATCCGCACCGAAACCGTCGGCAACACCGCTTCGCAGGCGGCGGCGTTCCCGCGGGTGCGTGAGGCGCTGCTGCGCCGCCAGCGCGCGTTTCGCGAGGCGCCCGGCCTGATTGCCGACGGCCGCGATATGGGAACCGTCGTGTTCCCCGACGCACCGGTTAAAATTTTCCTCGACGCCAGTTCGCAAGAGCGTGCGCACCGCCGTATGCTACAGTTGCAGGAAAAGGGCTTTAATGTTAACTTTGAACGTCTTTTAGCCGAGATAAAGGAACGGGATGACCGTGACCGTAATCGGGCTATCGCGCCGCTGGTGCCCGCTTCTGACGCCCTCGTGCTGGATTCTACCAGCATGTCGATCGAGGAAGTTATCCGGCAAGCGCTGACGTATGCACAGAAAGTTTTAGCGTTGCCGCAGCAATAAGCGCGGCGGCGTTATTGGCTTTTTGTCATATTTGTCATAGAAGTATCGCAATATATCGGGTAAAATTTTACCCCTGTAACCTAAACCCTGTCGGCATGGAGCCAATGGCGGGGTATGTGAAACAACCCCATTCGGCGGGACGCTAAATGGACGTTAAACTAAAGAACCCTGAAGATTAACAACATGACTGAATCTTTCGCTCAACTCTTTGAAGAATCCTTAAAAGAAATCGAAACCCGCCCGGGTTCCATCGTTCGCGGCGTAGTAGTTGCCATCGACAAAGACATCGTACTGGTTGACGCCGGTCTGAAGTCCGAGTCTGCCATCCCGGCTGAGCAATTCAAAAACGCACAGGGCGAGCTGGAAATCCAGGTTGGTGACGAAGTTGACGTTGCTCTGGATGCTGTTGAAGACGGCTTCGGTGAAACTCTGCTGTCCCGTGAGAAAGCTAAGCGTCACGAAGCTTGGATCACGCTGGAAAAAGCATACGAAGACGCTGAGACTGTAACCGGTGTTATCAACGGCAAAGTGAAGGGTGGCTTCACCGTCGAGCTGAACGGTATCCGCGCGTTCCTGCCAGGTTCCCTGGTTGACGTGCGTCCGGTACGTGACACTCTGCACCTGGAAGGCAAAGAGCTTGAGTTCAAAGTCATCAAGCTGGACCAGAAACGCAACAACGTTGTCGTTTCTCGCCGTGCGGTTATCGAATCCGAGAACAGCGCAGAGCGCGATCAACTGCTGGAAAACCTGCAGGAAGGCATGGAAGTTAAAGGTATCGTTAAGAACCTCACTGACTACGGTGCATTCGTTGATCTGGGCGGCGTAGACGGCCTGCTGCACATCACTGACATGGCTTGGAAACGCGTTAAGCACCCAAGCGAAATCGTCAACGTTGGCGATGAAATCACTGTTAAAGTGCTGAAGTTCGACCGCGAGCGTACTCGTGTTTCCCTGGGCCTGAAACAGCTGGGCGAAGATCCATGGGTTGCTATCGCGAAACGTTACCCAGAAGGCACCAAGCTGACTGGCCGTGTAACCAACCTGACTGATTACGGCTGCTTCGTGGAAATCGAAGAAGGCGTTGAAGGTCTGGTACACGTTTCTGAAATGGATTGGACCAACAAAAACATCCATCCGTCCAAAGTTGTTAACGTGGGCGACGTAGTGGAAGTTATGGTTCTGGACATCGATGAAGAACGTCGTCGTATCTCCCTGGGCCTGAAACAGTGCAAAAACAACCCATGGCAGCAATTCGCAGAAACCCACAACAAGGGCGACCGCGTTGAAGGTAAAATCAAGTCTATCACTGACTTCGGTATCTTCATCGGCCTGGACGGCGGCATCGACGGCCTGGTTCACCTGTCTGACATCTCCTGGAACGTTGCAGGCGAAGAAGCAGTGCGTGAATACAAGAAAGGCGACGAAATCGCAGCGGTTGTTCTGCAGGTTGACGCAGAGCGCGAGCGTATCTCCCTGGGCGTGAAGCAGCTGGCTGAAGATCCGTTCAATAACTACCTGTCTATGAACAAGAAAGGTACTATTGTTACTGGTAAAGTCACTGCAGTTGACGCCAAAGGTGCTACAGTTGAATTGGCAGGCGGCGTAGAAGGTTACCTGCGTGCATCTGAAGCCTCTCGCGACCGCATTGAAGATGCAACTCTGGTTCTGAACGTTGGTGACGAAGTTGAAGCTAAATTCACCGGCGTTGACCGTAAGAACCGCGTTGTAAGCCTGTCCGTACGTGCTAAGGACGAAGCTGACGAGAAAGACGCCATCGCTACTGTTAACAACAAACAGGAAGAAGGCAACTTCTCTAACGCAATGGCTGAAGCTTTCAAAGCGGCTAAAGGCGAGTAATGACGGGGGGCGGTTTCTGACCGCCCCGATACGGTAGTTTAGCTGCAAAGCTTGGAGGAACTATGACCAAGTCTGAACTTATTGAAAGACTTGCTGGCCAGCAATCTCATATTCCGGCGAAGGCCGTTGAGGATGCAGTGAAAGAGATGCTCGAACATATGGCTGCCACATTGGCCGATGGCGAACGCATCGAGATCCGCGGATTCGGCAGTTTTTCTCTTCACTACCGTGCTCCGCGTGTGGGTCGCAACCCGAAAACCGGCGATAAAGTCGAGCTGGACGGCAAGTACGTTCCTCACTTCAAGCCAGGCAAAGAGTTGCGTGACCGCGCCAATATCTATGGCTAGTCGCTGACTGCCCATAGGGTTGTTGCTTGTAAAGAATATAAAACGGTGCCTCAGGGCGCCGTTTTTTTTTTGGCCCTCGTTTGACGCCGCCTTCCTGCTCTGCGCGCCGTGCCGCAGTTCAGCATCCCCCCTGTGAAACCAGAAGCGTTAACCTGCAGCCTTCGGCGCATAGCATGAAAAGGACGCTGGCGGCCGCCTGGCGGCGGGTGAACAATCCGCTCTCTGATTGGGAGGCACGGGAGAAGGCCGATCAAAACCTCACTGGATCTGGCGGTCGCCGCCGTCGTTTGCGGTATTTTGCCGTTGCTGGTGTTGCCGCAGCTGCCCGACGGGTTAACGACCCTGCTGGTGGCGTTGCCCGTCTGCCTGCTGCTGCGTTTTCGGCCAGCGGCTTGCCAATTCATCGGTTGGGGCGCCCTGGGTTTTCTGTGGGCGGTGTTCTGCGCCGGCAGCCTGGCGGGGCAGGTCGAGCGGCTGAGCCGCGGGCCGGAGGTGACGGCGGTGGTGCAGGTTGTCAGCGTGACCCTAACGCCCGCGGCCGGCAAGCAAACGCTGATGCGTATCGAAAGGATCAACGGCCGCTGGCTGGCGCCGTCAATCGCCTTCACCACGGTCTGGCAAACGGATAACACGCAATTGTGCGCCGGGCAGCGCTGGCAGCTGCGGTTGCGGCTGCGTCCGGTGCACGGCAAGCTGAACGAAGGCGGTTTTGACAGCCAGCGCTGGGCAATGGCGCAGCGGCAGCCGCTGACCGCGCTGGTCAAAAACGCCATCTTGCTGGACGGCGGCTGCGGCTGGCGGCAACGCATTATCAGCCATGCCGAAAGCCACATGGGCGATCTGCGTTACCGATCGGTGTTGCTGGCCCTGGCGTTTGGCGAAAGAACCGCGTTGGAACCGGCGCTGCGCACGCTGATGCTGAAAACCGGCATTGCCCATCTGATGGCGATTTCTGGCCTGCACGTGGCGATGGCGGCCATCCTGATTTGGGCTTCGCTGCGCGCGCTGCAGTTGTTCTTCCCCGCCCACTGGATAGGTTACCGCTTCCCCCTGGTCGTCAGCTGGCTCGGTACCCTGGCGTATGTCTGGCTGGCCGGCGCACAACCGCCGGCGGTGCGCACCGCCCTGGGGTTAACCTTGTGGATGCTGCTGCGGCTGCGCGGCGTACATTGCACCTCTTGGCAAGTCTGGCTGTGGTGCGTGGGCTTGATTGTGGCTTGCGACCCGCTGGCGGTGCTGTCGGACAGCTTCTGGCTTTCGGTGCTGGCGGTCGCCTGCCTGATTTTTTGGTTCGAATGGGCTCCGCTCAGCGCGCGTTTTCGCGCGGCCTGGTATTGGGCGCCGATGCGCTGGCTGCATTTGCAGTTCGGCATCACGCTGTTGCTGGTGCCGATGCAGGCCGCGTTGTTTCTCGGGCTGACGCTGAGCTCGCTGCCGGCCAATCTGTGGGCGGTGCCGGTGGTCTCGCTGGTGACGGTGCCGCTAATTTTGCTGGCGGTGATGTGCGGCGCGCTGCCGCCGCTGAGCAGTGGGCTGTGGTGGCTGGCCGATATGACGCTGCTGTGGGTTTTTACGCCGCTGCATTATCTGCAGCGCGGCTGGGTCGATCTGGGCGCCGCCTCGCTGCTGGTCAGCGCCGCCGGTTGGCTGTTGGTGATCTGCTGGCGTTTTCATTGGTGGCTGCGCTATGCGCCGGGAATGGTGACGCTGGCGATATGCTGCGTGCTGTGGCGGGAAAAGGAACCCGCTTATCGCTGGCGGGTCGACATGCTGGACGTCGGGCATGGTCTGGCGGTCGTTATCGAACGAAACGGCAAAGGAGTCCTGTTCGACACCGGCGATCGCTGGGCGACGGGCAGCGCGGCTGAGCGCCATATTTTGCCGATGCTGAACTGGCGCGGGATCGCTATCGAACAGATTATCATCAGCCACGACCATCAGGATCACACCGGCGGATTGGCCGAGGTAAGGCAGGCGTTTCCGCAGGCCAGCGTGCGCAGCCCGATGCTTGACCGCGGTCATTTACCCTGCGTTGCCGGTGAGCGCTGGCAATGGCAATCGCTGCAATTCCAGGTGCTGTGGCCGCCGAAGGCGCTCAAAAGGCCGGTCAATGACGATTCCTGCGTGGTCCGCGTCGATGATGGCCGCTACAGCCTGCTGCTGACCGGCGACGTGGAAAAGAAGGCGGAAGCGCAATTGCTGCGGCTGAGGCGCGGGCAGTTGGCCGCCACGGTGCTGCAGGTTCCGCACCACGGCAGCAAAACGTCCTCGACGCCGCCGTTTTTGCGTGCGGTTGCTCCTCAAGCGGCTCTGGCCTCCGCATCTCGTTACAACAAATGGCGATTACCGGCGGTTAAAGTTGTCGCCAGATATCTGGCAAATGACATCATATGGCGCGATACTTCGCGCTCGGGGCAGTTATCCGTGCTCTTTTTCGACAACGATTGGCAAATTAAAGGCTTTCGTGAACAATTAATGCCCCGTTGGTACCATCAGCGGTTTGGCGTAGAGGGTGATAATGAGTAAAATGGGCCGCTATTTCTTCCGATGCTGGTATTTGCATGATGAATGATAAAGATCTCTCGACCTTGCAGACGTTCCGTCGCCTCTGGCCGATGATCGCTCCTTTTAAGACCGGGCTGATTGTGGCCGCCATTGCGTTGATTTTGAACGCAGCTGGGGACACACTGATGCTGTCCTTGCTTAAACCACTGTTGGACGATGGGTTTGGTAAAACCGACAGCAGCGTGCTGATTTGGATGCCGCTGGTGGTTATCGGTCTGATGCTGATGCGCGGCGTAACCAGTTTTATTTCAAGCTACTGCATCTCCTGGGTTTCCGGCATGGTGGTGATGCACATGCGCCGCCGCCTGTTCGGCCATATGATGAGAATGCCGGTTTCCTTCTTTGACCAGCAGTCCACCGGCACGCTGTTGTCACGCATTACCTATGATTCCGAGCAGGTAGCGTCCTCTTCTTCCAGCGCGCTGGTTACCGTGGTGCGTGAAGGGGCCTCGATCATTGGCCTGTTCATCATGATGTTTTACTACAGCTGGCAGCTGTCGGTGATCCTGATCGTGCTGGCGCCGATCGTGTCCATCGCCATCCGTATGGTTTCCAAACGTTTCCGCAACATCAGCAAAAATATGCAGAACACCATGGGGCAGGTGACCACCAGCGCCGAGCAAATGCTGAAGGGCCATAAAGAAGTGCTGATCTTCGGCGGCCAGCAGGTGGAAACCGAACGCTTCAACTCGGTCAGCAACCGCATGCGTCAGCAGGGCATGAAGCTGGTCTCCGCGTCTTCCATTTCCGACCCGATCATTCAGCTGATCGCTTCTCTGGCGCTGGCCTTCGTGCTGTTTGCCGCCAGCTTCCCGAGCGTGATGGAAACCCTGACCGCCGGTACCATTACCGTGGTGTTCTCTTCCATGATCGCGCTGATGCGCCCGCTGAAGTCGCTGACTAACGTCAATGCCCAATTCCAGCGCGGCATGGCGGCCTGCCAGACGCTGTTCTCGATTTTGGACATGGAGCAAGAGAAAGACACCGGCACCCGTGAAGTTGCGCGCGCGAAAGGCGATATCGAATTCCGTAACGTCACCTTCTACTATCCGGGCAAAGAAACGCCGGCGCTGCGTGATATCAACCTGAGCATTTCGGAAGGCAAAACGGTGGCGCTGGTCGGCCGTTCCGGCTCAGGCAAATCTACCATCGCCAACCTGCTGACCCGTTTCTATGACATCCAGGAAGGTGAGATCCTGATGGACGGTCATGACCTGCGTGAATATACCCTGGCGTCGCTGCGCGATCAGGTGGCGCTGGTATCGCAAAACGTTCATCTGTTCAACGACACTATCGCCAACAACATAGCTTACGCCCGCGAAGAGCGCTACAGCCGCGAAGAGATCGAACAGGCGGCGCGCATGGCCTACGCGATGGACTTCATCGAAAAGATGGATAACGGACTGGATACGGTGATCGGCGAGAACGGCGTGATGCTGTCCGGCGGCCAACGCCAGCGTATCGCCATTGCGCGCGCCCTGCTGCGCGACTGCCCGATCCTGATCCTCGACGAAGCCACCTCGGCGCTGGACACCGAGTCTGAGCGCGCTATCCAGGCGGCGCTGGACGAACTGCAGAAAAACCGCACTTCGCTGGTGATCGCTCACCGGTTGTCGACCATCGAGAAAGCGGATGAAATTCTGGTGGTGGAAGACGGCCGCATCGTCGAGCGCGGCGGGCATGCCGAATTGCTCGAGCACAAGGGCGCCTATGCCCAACTGCACCGTATGCAGTTTGGTCAATAATGATTGAGCGCATCTGGTCCGGCGGCTCGCTGCTTTACTTGGCGCTGCTGCCGCTGTCCTGGCTGTATGGATTGGTCAGCGCGCTGATCCGCCTCAGCTATCGTTGCGGCCTGCGCAAGAGCTGGCGCGCGCCGGTGCCGGTGGTGGTGGTGGGTAACCTCACCGCCGGCGGCAATGGCAAGACGCCGATGGTGATCTGGCTGGTGGAGCAACTGCAGCAGCGTGGCTACCGGGTCGGCGTGGTGTCGCGCGGCTACGGCGGCAAATCGGCGGTTTATCCGCGGGTATTGGGGCCGGATACCACCACCCGCGAAGCGGGCGATGAGCCGGTGCTGATCTATCAACGCACCGGGGCGCCGGTGGCCATTTCACCCAATCGTTCCGAGGCGGTGCAGGCGTTGCTGCAGCGACAGCCGCTGGATCTGGTGATCACCGATGACGGCCTGCAGCATTATGCGCTGCAGCGCGACTTCGAGCTGGTGGTGATCGACGGGGTGCGGCGCTTCGGCAACGGCTGGTGGCTGCCCGCCGGCCCGATGCGCGAGCGCGCCGCGCGCCTTAACAGCGTCGACGCGTGCGTCGCCAACGGCGGCGTGGCGCAGGCGGGGGAGATCGCCATGCGTTTGCAGGCGCGCGAGGCGGTAAACTTGCTCAGCGGCGAGCGCCGCCCGGCGGCAGCGTTGCCGCAGGTGGTGGCGATGGCGGGCATCGGCCATCCGCCGCGTTTTTTCGCCACGCTGGAAAAACTGGGCGTCGCCGTGGAGCAGGAAGTGGCGTTTGCCGACCATCAGGAATACCAGCTGTCAACGCTGGCGGCGTTGACGTCCGCCGGGCAAACCCTGCTGATGACGGAAAAAGATGCGGTGAAATGCCGCGCTTTTGCCCAGCCCAACTGGTGGTACCTGCCGGTTGATGCGGTACTGCCCTCCGAGCAGGCTGAGCAATTGCTGCAAAAAATTGAAAAACTGCTGACTAAATAATCCTCCTCACTCCGCCAGCGCGCCAAGTCCCAGGGCTTGCGCGCAGGCTTCCAGCGAGCGCTGTTGCGTTTGCTGATACAGCGTCAGTTCATCGATCACTTCCGCGCCCAGCGCCTGTTCAAACGCCGCTCTGCTTGAGGCCGCGTTGTACTGCGCGTGCCGGCTGTCACCCAGGTTGGATTGGAAAATGCCCGCCGCGCTGACCGGCAGGAAATCTTCGTATACCAACGGTTGGAAGCGAATATATTCCTGGGCGATCAGCTGCTCCAGCGTGCTGTGCTTATCCAGCGACTCTTTGGCCGCCAGCCCGCATTCGGTCGGGTAGTAACGGAACCAGGCCAGCTGCTGGTCGCGCAGCGTGGCGTAGTCGTCCGGAAACGCCTGGAAGTTTTCCGCCAGCAGTTGGTTGTAGCGCTCGGCGTTTTTTTCGCTCGGCGGCGCCTGCAGCGCATCGTTGGTGGCCTGCAGCAGGCGGTCATAGAGCGCTCGCCCTTTGGGCGTCAGGGCGACGCCGCGTTGTTCAATCTCGCCGAAGCGGGCGGTATGATGGCCGGCGACGGCGTGGCCGTCAGGCTCAATGAAGTCGACGCTTTCTTCCAGCGCCTTGAAACTGGTCTGGCGCAGCAGGATAGGGCGGCGGCGCGGCGGCGGGCCTTCAACCACCGCTTTCGGCGTGATGCCGCGGCCGGGCATCGCGCGCTGTACGCGGTCAATATCCAGCGTGCGCGGCGTCAGGTGATTGATGTGCGGCCCTTTGAACGCCACGACGTCGGCGATCAGGCGATGCTGATCGTGCAGCCGCTGGTATTCGGCGGCGCTGACCGTCGCCCGGCTGTGCCAGCGGAAGGTTTCCAGCGCTTGCTCGACGAACTCCTGCGCCTGCGCCTCGTCCAGCCCCCCTGCGCTTCCTGCAGGACAATCAGTTCCAGCGCCCGTTCGGTAAAGATGCGGCGGCGGGCCAGCAACTGCTGCGCCAGCTCACGCAGTGCGGGATCCTCGATCAGCTCCAGACGCAGCAAGGAGGTAAAGACTCGAAATGGGCTGATCTGCAGCGCATCCTCGTGCACCGCGCGAAAGGCGGTGGAATGTACCGGAACGCCGGCCACGGCCAGATCGTAATAGCCGACCGGCTCCATGCCCATCACCCGGAACAAACGCCGCAGCGTGGCCAGCTCGGCAGGGGTGCCGACCCGGATTGCGCCGTGGCGCTCCATGGCCAGCCGCTCGATTTCGCCGGTAATTTGCAGCTGATGAGCCAATGCGGCGTCTTCGCGCAGGACCTGTCGGTTGGTTTCCGCCACCAGCTCCAGCAAATCGCCATACAGGGGTACCTCTTTCTGGTACATGTCTGACATGGCATGGGAGAATCTGGCGCGAATTTCATTCGGTGAGACGAACTGCTGGGCGGTCATGCGCATAGCTCCTTGATTCAGCATAATCTGAAAAATTGTTTTTTTGGCGGCAAAAGTGCTGGCCTAAAGGCCATCCGCCTTGTTTTCACCTCAAGTTTAGCCATCTCGCCTGGGATTTGTTATAGGTGGGGCAAGCATATTAGGTTTTTATGCGTTAGCTCTCATTTGCAGCCGCCCGGCAGCCAGGAACCCCCGTTTTGCCGAGAAAAATCCCGCCGGCGGCGAGCGAAAATTTGGAAATTAATTCATGCACAATCAGGGACATAAAAATTAATTCGCCGGGCTGACGAAATTTACTCGACAAAGCTCTTGTGCATTCACCAGTTTTATGAGTAAATGAAAGTCGGCCTGTGATACAGACCTATTTATGTTCGAGTTTAGAGTTAAGCAGTTCCTCCAAAAACGTTATCATCCGATTCCGCTTCAAAGACGAACCTTCTAAGTACCTCCCATAAGTAATGTTTCTGAAAACGGCCACGATTGCCTCTTATGGCAGGTTTTGTAAATATATTTAAAAGGTAAATGTAATGTCTAAGAAGACGGGTCAGGTTAAGTGGTTCAACGAAAGCAAAGGTTTTGGTTTCATTGAGCAGAACGACGGCGGCAAAGATGTATTCGTGCATTTCTCCGCTATCGCGACCGACGGTTTCAAGACCCTGGCTGAAGGCCAGCGTGTCGAGTACAGCATCCAGGACAGCCCGCGCGGGCCGGCTGCCGCCAACGTAGTTGCTCTGTAAGTAAACAGGGAACGCGTAGAGAGAACTTGATACAACCATGAAGAGGCGCCGAGCCGATTCATTGCGGAAGATATTAAGTTCAACAAGCCCGCCATAGTGCGGGTTTTTTTATTTTTTGCTCATGAGAGGTTTGTTACGAAAAACTTTAGGATGGGCTGGTAGCGTCCAAACAATAATAAAAATGACGTTGTTACGGATGCTCAAGTAAAAGGATATAAGTTATGTTTAAAAATACTATGTTAAAAATGGGCCGTGTGAAATGGTTTAATCAGGCTGAAGGCTATGGTTTTATTTCACCGGTAGACGGCAGCGACGAAATCTATGTAAACCGTCATGCCATCGCCAATACCAAGAATAAATCGTTGAACGAAGGTCAGAACGTCGAGTTCTCGATCTATCGCAGCTCTCACGGGCTGTCTGCAGCAGACGTTATCGCGTTCTGATCCCCCTTCCTCGCCAGTGCGGGTGCCGCCACCCCAGGCACTGGCGAAGATAAATATCCAGGCCATCCACCTGCGTTGGTCTCGCTACTTTGATTAAATCCCATCGTGTATTTTGTCAGCTAGTTTGTACACTAAAAAAGCTGCGACAAATCCCAAGCAAGATATCCCGGCAAAGATGAACCTGAACTCAGATTCAGAGATCAGCAGGAACCATAAAATGAAGCCAATCGTAGCGAGGATTATGCAGTCACTAACTCCGGCAATACCACGAGACAGGAAGCGTTTAATCAGGTTCATTTCCATTTTACCTTTTGGAAGAAATACTGTGCTACCTCGTCAAAAAGCTGACGGTTTCGATGCCAGATGCTTGTGGCATCCTCAAACGGGCGAACCCTTTTCTCTATTAAAAAATACAATAAGTCCAGGTCTCCTAACCTCCTGAGGTAACTATATAATTCTGGATCGCGCAGGCTTAACTCACGGGAAGAATAAACGGCTCGTGACATCAGCGCTCCGAACGAGAGCATGGCCGAGAATGAGAAGCCAACGACCATTTTAGTCGCGAGATTGCTGGCGAACATCCCGCCAACATTGCCCAAGATTAAGCGGTTTGCGATCACACTACCGGCAAGATGCCCAGAGCCATTCACTGCGATATTCTTTAGTTTTTCAACGTTAATCTTATCCAGATATCGGCGGATAATAATATTGGCTATTTTCTCAAGGCTCTTTACGTTGGCAGAGCCTTTTTGGATAAGCCTTATGCAACGCTCCTTGTCCACGCCGTTAATCGTGCGGTGTTCAGTGTCAAGAAAATCATAACCGAGGTAGTACAGATCTACGGGTAACTCCAAGGCACCGCTGGCAAAGCTGCGGATAAAATTGCTTTTAACGTTTATCGAGTCAGCCATTTTATTCGCCAGTTCTTTCGCGTTCGTCGTCAACTTAGCTGTCCCTATAGGTTCAATATCCATTGGCGAGAACACCCACCATCCATTAGCAGTGTTGTACCATAACCAACGTCGTCTGAGGTTTCAATTGTGGGCCATCTGGAAATGATGCCTATCTGTCACCGACAGGCCAGACGTTATCGCGTTCTGATCCCCCTTCCTCGCCAGTGCGGGTGCCGCCACCCCAGGCACTGGCGAAGATAAATCTTTCGATATCCACTATTATCAAGCGATTGTTTGGTCACTATGGATGTCAGGATGAATACCCCGGTTATTTCCCTCGCTTCCGCCCGCGCGCTGCATCTCGCCGCCCAGGGGCTGCTCTCTCCACTCAAACGCCAGGCCAGACCCGACGACGTAGTCACCGCCATTCAACGCATGGGGCTGCTGCAGATCGACACCATCAGCGTGGTGGCCCGCAGTCCTTATCTGGTGTTGTTCAGTCGCCTGGGAGATTACCGGCCGGAATGGCTGGAACAGGCGCTGGCCGGCCGCAGGCTGTTTGAATATTGGGCGCACGAAGCCTGTTTTTTACCGATTGAGGATTTTGGCCTGCTGCGCCATCGCATGCTGCAGCCGCAGGGCATGGGCTGGAAATATTCCATCGACTGGGTGCGCGAGCATCAAACGGCGATGGATGACCTGCTCCGGCATATCGCCGAGCAGGGAGCGGTGCGCTCGGCCGACTTCAACGCGAACGGAAAGGGCAGCAGCGGCTGGTGGGACTGGAAGCCGGAAAAGCGTCACCTCGAGACCCTGTTCACCGCCGGCAAGCTGATGGTGGCCGAACGGCGTAATTTCCACCGCGTCTACGACCTGACCGAGCGCCTGTTGCCGCAGTGGGATGACCGGCGTCATACCCTGGCGGAAGAGCCCGCGCGGCGGGAAATGCTGAGCCGCAGCTGCCGTTATCTGGGCATTTTTCGGGCCGAATGGCTGGCGGATTATTACCGGCTCAAGCGCGTGGCGCCGAAGGCGCTGCTGGCGTCGCTGCAGCAGCAGGGCGACATCTTGCCGGTGCGGGTCGAGGGGCTGGACGCGCAGTTTTATGTCCATCGTTCGCTGACGGCGGCGCTGCAGCAGGCCGAGCAGGGCGAGCTCAGGTCCAGCGTAACCAGCCTGCTGTCGCCCTTCGATCCGGTGGTTTGGGATCGCCGGCGGGCGCTGGAGCTGTTTAATTTCGATTATCGTCTGGAATGCTACACGCCAAAAGAGAAGCGCCGCTATGGCTACTTCACCCTGCCTGTTTTGCAGCGCGGCGAGCTGGTGGGGCGTATCGACGCGAAAATGCATCGCCGGCAGAAGGTGTTTGAAATCATCAGTTTCCATCCCGAACCGCAGGTACGGCTTGGCAAGCTGCGGGCGCAGGACATCCGGCAGGCGATTACCCGCAGCGCAAAATGGCATGGCGCGCAGCGTGTCGCGCTGGGCGACGTTCCGGCGGCGCTGGCCGGCGAGTGGGGGGAGGGTTGGGAGCTCGGGTAACGAACGGCGTTGCCAGCGGGGGGTAAAACGGATTGCAGCGCCGCTCGTTATTGTCTGGCCTCAGTGGCTGAAATTAGCGAACAAGGCGATGATTTTGTGCAGACGTTTGATCATGTCAGAGGGTCTTTTGTGTGATGTGCATCACAAAATTCTACGCCGCCGCGCCGTCTGATTCAAGCTCTCTCGTCAATGCCGCGGGCAAATATCGGCGGGCCGCAACAGCCGGTGATTAACCTGCGGCCCGCCGTTATGGTATCCTCATCCACTTTCCCGATGACGTATCTCCACCCTGGAGGAAACATGGACCACCGTTTACTCGAAATCGTTGCCTGCCCAGTCTGCAACGGTAAGCTCTATTTCAATAAAGAAAACCAGGAACTGGTCTGCAAAGTGGATGGCCTGGCCTATCCGCTGCGCGACGGCATTCCGGTATTGTTGGAGAACGAAGCGCGCGCGCTGTCAGTGGATGAGAAACACGCATGAGTTTCATCGCTATTATTCCAGCTCGTTACGCGTCGACCCGTTTACCGGGTAAACCGCTGGCCGACATCCACGGCAAGCCGATGGTGGTGCACGTGATGGAGCGCGCACGCGAATCCGGCGCCAGCCGCGTGATCGTGGCGACCGACCACCCGGACGTCGCCAAAGCAGTGGAAGCCGCGGGCGGTGAAGTGTGCATGACCAGCCCGGATCACCATTCCGGCACCGAGCGCCTGGCGGAGGTCATTGAACATTACGGTTTCGCCGATGACCAAATCATCGTTAACCTGCAGGGCGACGAACCGATGATCCCACCGGTGATCGTGCGTCAGGTGGCGGAGAACCTGGCCGGCAGCAGCGCCGGCATGGCGACGCTGGCGGTGCCGATCGACAGCGCGGAAGAAGCGTTCAATCCGAATGCGGTTAAAGTGGTGATGGACGCCCAGGGCTACGCGCTGTATTTCTCGCGCGCCACCATACCCTGGGATCGCGAGCGTTTCGCCAAATCGCAAGAGACCGTCGGCGATAGCCTGCTGCGCCACATCGGCATTTACGCCTACCGCGCCGGCTTCGTACGCCGTTACGTCAGCTGGGAGCCGAGCCGGCTGGAACAGATCGAGCTGTTGGAACAGCTGCGGGTGCTGTGGTACGGCGAGAAGATCCACGTAGCGGTCGCCAAGGCGATCCCGACCGTGGGTGTCGATACGCCGGAAGATCTGCAGCGCGTGCGCGACAGCATCAAACCTTGAGCCTTTGATTGACCGCCGGCGCGTCACGCAGCGCGCCGGCGAAGTGCCCCTGCCTGATCCCCGTTTTGTTGATCTGCGTTGAAGTATTTTTCCGCTCACCGTTCGATGATGTTACGCGTCCCCTTTTAACCTGAGGTTATGGCCTTATGGAGCAGTTACGCGCTGAACTGAGCATCGTGCTGGGTGAGTCGATCAGCCGGTTGGAACGGATTAGCGAGCAGCCTTACGCGCACATGTACTCGCTGTACGATCGGCAGGGCAACGCTATCCCCCTGATGGCGAAAAGCTTTGTCTGCCAGGGCATCGCCCAGCAGGAGGCCTATAAGCTGTCGATGCTGGCGCGCGAAGGGGATATCCGTTTGCCGACGGTCTATGGCGTGGTCTACACCCACCAGGCGCCCTATAAAGAAATTCTGCTGATTGAGCGGCTGCGCGGCGTATCGGCCGAAGCGCCGACGCGCACGCCGGATCGCTGGCAGATGCTGATGGAGCAGATCGTCGACGGGATATTGACCTGGCACCGCATCGACAGCCACGGCAGCGTCGGCAGCGTCGACAGCACCCAGGAAAATGACTGGTTCTGCTGGTACCAGCAGCGGGTCGAAGTGCTGTGGTCGACGATCGTCAATCTTCACACTCCGCAGTTGACCATGGCCGATCGCCGTTTGCTGTACCGCACCCGCGAATCGTTGACCCATTTCTTTATCGGTTTTGACGATCCCTGCGTGCTGGTGCACGGCAACCTGTCGTTGCGCAGCATGTTGAAGGATGCCAAAAGCGATCAGCTGTTGGCGATGCTCAATCCCGGCATGGTGCTGTGGGCGCCGCGCGAATACGATCTGTTCCGGCTGTGCGAGCCGGGAATGCCGAACCAGCTGCTGTTCCATTATCTGCAGCGCGCGCCGGTGGCGGAGTCCTTCCTGGCGCGGCGCTGGCTGTATGTGGTGTGGGAGGCGGTGGGGCGCCTGATTCATACCGGCAAGCTGGAGCGGCAGCCGTTTGATTATGCGTCGCGGCAGCTGTTGCCCTGGCTGGCCGGCTGAGTCCGCTAATCGGCGCCGGTTTCGCCGGCGCCTTTCAGGCGCTGCCACAGGCTGCCCAGCGTTTCATACCATGCGCGTTCGCTGTGGCCGAGGAACATCGAGGACGGCATGATGCGGTCCCAGATATTCAGCGGCGAGGCGATCGCCAACTGATTGGCCGGCGCGGGAATAGGGTGCAGCCCCTTGGCGACGAAGAAGCGCATCGCCCGCGGCATATGGTTGGCCGACGTCACTAAAATGAACGGCTGCGCGCCGACCAGCGCCGCCACTTGTCCGGCTTCCTGTTCGGTATCCAGCGGGCGATCCAGGATCACGATGTCCTGCGCCGGCACGCCCAGGCTTTCCGCCACGCGCGCGGCGGTGGCGGCGTTGCTGAGCGTATTCGCGCCGCGGGCGCCGGTAAACACCATTTTGGCGCCCGGATGCGCGAGATAGAGCCTGACTCCTTCGGTTACCCGCGGCAGGCTGTTGCCGATCAGGTTCGAACTCGGCGCCCAGTCCGGGTTGTAGGTATAACCGCCCCCCAGCACCACGATAAAGTCGACCGGGTCATTGCCGCGATAGGTCCGGTATTCGGATTCGATCGGCCGCAGCAGCCGATCGGCCACCGGCTGCAGGCTGAAAAGCAGCAAAAACAGCCAACTCAACGTTAAAATCGTCTTGCCGCTTCTTTGCCAGCGGGTAAACCACAGCAGCAGCAACGCCAACCCCATCAACAGCATCAGGGCGGGTAACGGCATTAACAGGGCGCCGATGAACTTTTTCAGGTTGAACAGCATCGGAAATCAGATCCTTTTGGGTGAAAAAACGGCATCCGGGCATAAACAGGCCGCAAGAAGATACATTCTAAGCCAGTCTGTGCCAAAATAGCAGGTTTGAATGGGCTGGCGCTTTGCCCCCAGCAGGATAAGATCAGCGGAGCCGTAGTCCATGCAGGATCGCAATTTTGACGATATTGCTGAAAAGTTTGCGCGTAACATTTACGGCACCACCAAAGGGAAGATCCGTCAGGCCGTGGTTTGGCAGGATCTGACCGCGTTGCTGGCGCAGTTGCCGCAGCGCCCGCTGCGCATTCTGGATGCCGGCGGCGGCGAAGGCCATATGGCCTGCCAACTGGCAGAATTAGGACATCAGGTGTTGTTGTGCGATCTTTCTGGTGAGATGATCCAACGCGCCTCGCAGCTGGCCGAGCAGAAAGGTGTGAGCCAGAACATGCAATTCATACAAAGTTCGGCGCAGGATATCGCTCAACATTTGGAACAGCCGGTCGATCTGATATTGTTTCATGCAGTGCTTGAATGGATCGCCGAACCCGAAGCCGCGCTCCAGGCGTTATTCGACAGTCTGCTGCCGGGGGGCGCGCTGTCGCTGATGTTCTTTAACGCCAATGGCCTCTTGATGCGCAACGTGGTGTTGGGTAATTTCCAACTGGTGGATCCCGAGGTCAGAAGGCGCAGAAAACGTTCACTGTCGCCGCAGTATCCGCACAGTCCGCCGCAGGTGTACGGCTGGCTGGAGCGAATGGGCATGCGCATCGGCGGGAAAACCGGCGTGCGGGTGTTCCATGATTATCTGCAGAGCAGGCAGTTGCAGACACAAAAATTTGAAGAGTTATTGGCGCTTGAACAGCACTACTGCCGGCAGGAGCCGTACGTGAGTTTGGGGCGCTATATTCACGTCATGGCGCATAAACCAAACCTGAAGGACGAACTATGAGTGAATTTTCCCAGACAGTACCCGAACTGGTCGCCTGGGCACGGAAAAATGATTTCTCTATTTCGCTCCCTACGGAGCGTCTCGCATTTCTGCTCGCTATCGCCACCCTGAACGGCGAGCGGCTGGACGGCGAGATGAGCGAAGGTGAGCTGGTTGATGCATTTCGCCATGTCAGCAAAGGTTTCGAACAGACGCATGAAACGGTCGCCATCCGCGCCAACAATGCGATCAACGACATGGTGCGCCAGCGCCTGTTGAACCGCTTTACCAGCGAACTGGCGGACGGCAACGCGATTTACCGTCTGACGCCGCTGGGTATCGGCATTACCGATTACTATATTCGCCAGCGCGAATTTTCCACGCTGCGGCTGTCGATGCAGCTGTCGATCGTGGCGCAGGAGCTGAAGCGCGCCGCCGACGCCGCCGAAGAGGGCGGGGATGATTTCCATTGGCACCGCAACGTGTTTGCGCCGTTGAAATATTCGGTGGCCGAGATCTTCGACAGCATCGACATGACCCAACGGGTGATGGACGAACAGCAGCAGGGCGTGAAGGACGACATCGCGGCGCTGCTGAACCAGGACTGGCGCGCGGCGATCTCCAGCTGTGAGATGCTGCTGTCTGAAACCTCCGGCACCCTGCGCGAGCTGCAGGATACGCTGGAAGCGGCGGGCGACAAGCTGCAGGCCAACCTGCTGCGCATTCAGGACGCGACGTTGGGCGGCGCGGAGCTGGGCTTCGTCGACAAGCTGGTGTTCGATCTGCAGAGCAAGCTGGACCGCATCATCAGCTGGGGCCAACAGGCGATCGACCTGTGGATCGGCTATGACCGCCACGTGCACAAGTTTATCCGTACCGCCATCGATATGGATAAAAACCGCGTGTTCGCCCAGCGCCTGCGCCAGTCGGTGCAAAACTATTTCGACAACCCGTGGACGCTGACCCACGCCAACGCCGACCGTCTGCTGGATATGCGTGACGAAGAGCTGGCGCTGCGCAGTGAGGAAGTGACCGGGGAACTGCCGGCGGATTTGGAGTTCGAAGAGTTCAGCGAAATCCGCGAACAGCTGGCGGCGATGATCGAACAGGCGCTGAAGGTTTATCAGGAACAACAGATGCCGCTCAATCTTGGGGCGGTGATGCGCGATTATCTGGCGCAATATCCGCGTGCCCGTCATTTCGACGTGGCGCGTTTAGTGGTCGACCAGGCGGTGCGCCTCGGTGTGGCTGAAGCAGATTTCTCCGGGTTGCCGGCCGAATGGCAGGCAATCAATGATTACGGAGCCAAGGTCCAGGCCCATGTCATCGACAAATATTGAACAAGTAATGCCAGTCAAGCTGGCCAAGGCACTGTCCAACGCGCTGTTCCCGGCGCTGGATAGCCAACTGCGCGCGGGTCGTCACATCGGTATCGATGAGCTGGACAACCATGCCTTCTTAATGGACTTCCAGGATGAACTGGAAGAGTTTTACAACCGTTACAGCGTTGAGCTGATCCGGGCGCCGGAAGGATTCTTCTATCTGCGCCCGCGCTCCACCACCCTGATCCCGCGCTCGGTGTTGTCCGAGCTGGACATGATGGTCGGCAAGATCCTGTGCTACCTCTATCTCAGCCCGGAACGCCTGGCGCACGAGGGCATATTCAGCCATCAGGAGCTGTACGATGAGCTGCTGAGCCTGGCGGACGAGAGCAAATTGCTGAAGTTCGTCAACCAGCGTTCCACCGGCTCGGATCTCGATCGCCAGAAGCTGCACGAAAAGGTGCGCACCTCGCTGAACCGTCTGCGTCGTTTGGGCATGGTCTATTTCATGGGCAACGACAGCAGCAAGTTCCGCATCACCGAGGCGGTGTTCCGCTTTGGCGCCGATGTGCGCAGCGGCGACGATCCGCGCGAGGCGCAGCTGCGCATGATCCGCGACGGCGAGGCGATGCCGGTAGAGAACAGCCTGCTGCTGAACGATGAGAATGACGCTGAGGATCAGCAGGTCGATAACGCTCCCGACGGTGCAGAGGATGAACAGGAATGATTGAACGCGGTAAATTTCGCTCGCTGACGCTGGTTAACTGGAACGGCTTCTTCGCCCGCACCTTTGATCTGGACGAGTTGGTGACCACGCTGTCCGGCGGCAACGGGGCGGGGAAATCCACCACCATGGCGGCCTTCGTCACCGCATTGATCCCCGATTTGACGCTGTTGCACTTCCGCAACACCACCGAGGCGGGCGCCACCAGCGGTTCGCGCGATAAAGGCCTGCACGGCAAGCTGCGCGCCGGCGTCTGTTATTCGACGCTCGACGTGATCAACTCGCGCCACCAGCGCGTGGTGGTGGGCGTGCGTCTGCAGCAGGTGGCCGGGCGCGATCGCAAGGTCGACATCAAGCCGTTCACCATTCAGGGCCTGCCGACCGCGGTGCAGCCGACCGAACTCCTGACCCAGACGGTGGGCGAGCGTCAGGCGCGCGTGCTGTCGCTGCAGGAGCTGAAAGAGCGGGTTGAAGAGATGGAGGGGGTGCAGTTCAAGCAGTTCAACTCCATCACCGATTACCACTCCCTGATGTTCGATCTGGGCGTGATCCCTAAACGCCTGCGCTCCTCCGCGGACCGCAGCAAGTTCTACCGCCTGATCGAAGCCTCGCTGTACGGCGGCATCTCCAGCGCCATCACCCGCTCGCTGCGCGACTACCTGTTGCCGGAAAACAGCGGCGTGCGCAAGGCGTTCCAGGATATGGAAGCCGCGCTGCGCGAAAACCGCATGACGCTGGAAGCGATCCGCGTGACCCAGTCGGACCGCGACCTGTTCAAGCATTTGATTTCCGAAGCCACCTCCTATGTGGCGGCGGACTACATGCGCCACGCCAACGAACGCCGCATCCACCTGGACGGCGCGCTGGCGCTGCGCAGCGATCTGCTGGGCAGCCGCAAACAGCTGGCCGCCGAGCAGTATCGCCACGTAGAGATGGCGCGCGAGCTGGCGGAGCAGAGCGGCGCCGAATCCGATCTGGAAACCGACTACCAGGCCGCCAGCGATCACCTGAATCTGGTGCAGACGGCGATGCGGCAGCAGGAGAAGATCGAACGCTATGAGGGCGATCTGGAAGAGCTGACCTACCGTCTGGAAGAGCAGAACGAGGTGGTGGCCGAAGCCGGCGAACAGCAGGCCGAGAACGAAGCGCGCGCCGAGGCGGCCGAGCTGGAAGTGGATGAGCTGAAAAGCCAGCTCGCCGACTACCAGCAGGCGCTCGACGTGCAGCAGACCCGCGCCATTCAGTACCAGCAGGCGCTGCAGGCGCTGGAGCGCGCCCGCGGGTTGTGCCAACTGCCGGAGCTGACCGCCGACAACGCCGAACACTGGCTGGACACCTTCCAGGCGCGCGAGCAGGAAGCGACCGAAGCCCTGCTGATGCTGGAACAAAAGCTGAGCGTGGCCGACGCCGCGCACGGTCAGTTTGAACAGGCCTATCAGTTGGTGGGTAAAATCGCCGGCCAGGTCAGCCGCAGCGAAGCCTGGCAGTGCGCGCGCGAATTGCTGCGCGACTGGCCTTCGCAGCAGCACCTTGCCGAGCGTGTGCAGCCGCTGCGCCTGCGCCTGAGTGAGCTGGAACAGCGTTTGCGCTCCCAGCAAGACGCCGAACGCTTGCTGCAGGAGTTCTGCAAGCGCCACGGCCAGGAATATCAGCCGGACGATCTCGACGCGCTGCAGCAGGAGCTGGAAGAGCGTCTGGAATCGCTGTCGCAGAGCGTTAGCGAAGCCGGCGAACGCCGGATGGAAATGCGTCAGGAGCTGGAGCAGCTTCAGCAGCGCATCCGCGAACTGACGGCGCGCGCGCCGGTATGGCTGGCGGCGCAGGATTCCCTGAGCCAGCTCAGTGAACAAAGCGGCGAAGCGCTGGAAAGCAGCCAGCAGGTCACCGAGTACATGCAGCAGCTGCTGGAGCGCGAGCGTGAAACCACCGTCGAACGCGACGAAGTGGCGGCGCGCAAACGCCAAGTCGAAGCGCAGATCGAACGCCTCAGCCAGCCTGGCGGCGCCGAAGATCAACGGTTGGTTACCCTGGCCGAACGCTTTGGCGGCGTGTTGCTGTCTGAAATCTACGACGATGTCACCATCGACGACGCGCCGTACTTCTCGGCGCTGTACGGTCCTTCGCGCCACGCCATCGTGGTGCCGGATCTGTCGCTGGTGCGCGAGATGCTGGAAGGGTTGGAAGACTGCCCGGAAGATCTCTACCTGATCGAAGGGGACCCGCAGTCGTTCGACGACAGCGTATTCGCCGTCGAAGAGCAGGAGCGGGCGGTATTGGTGAAAACCGCCGACCGCCAGTGGCGTTACTCGCGTTATCCTGAGGTGCCGCTGTTCGGCCGCGCCGCGCGCGAAAACCGCCTGGAAGTGCTGCACGCCGAGCGCGAAACCTTGGCGGAGCGCTACGCCACGCTGTCGTTCGACGTACAGAAAACCCAGCGTTCGCATCAGGCCTTCAGCCGCTTTATCGGCACCCATCTGGCGGTGGCGTTCGACGCCGATCCGGAAGCGGAAATCCGCAGCCTGAACGGCCGCCGCGGCGAGATCGAACGCGCGCTGAACAACCATGAGGCGCAGAACCAGCAGCAGCGCCAGCAGTACGATCAGGCCAAAGAGGGCATTTCCGCGCTGAACCGCCTGACGCCGCTGGTTTCGCTGTTGAACGACGAAACCCTGCAGGATCGGGTGGAAGAAATCCGCGAAGAGCTGGAAGAGGCGCAGGACGCCGCGCGTCACATTCAGCAACACGGCGTTTCCCTGACCAAGCTGGAGCCGCTGTTGTCGGTGCTGCAGAGCGACCCGCAGCAACACGAACAGCTGCAGCAGGACTATGCGCAGGCGCAAAGCGTGCAGCGTCAGGCCAAGCAGCAGGCGTTTGCGCTCACCGAAGTGGTGCAGCGCCGCGCGCACTTCAGCTATACCGATTCCGCCGGTATGCAGAACGCCAACAACGATCTCAACGACAAGCTGCGTCAGCGTCTGGAGCAGGCGGAGGCGGAACGCGCGCGCGCGCGCGAACAGCTGCGCCAATACCAGAGCCAGTTCACCCAGTACAGCCAGGTGCTGGCCTCGCTGAAGAGCTCCTATGACGCCAAGCGCGACATGCTGAAAGAGCTGAGCCAGGAGCTGGTGGATATCGGCGTGCAGGCCGACGCCAATGCCGAAGCGCGTGCGCGTCAGCGCCGCGACGAACTGCACGCGGCGCTGAGCAACAACCGTGCGCGCCGCAACCAGCTGGAAAAACAGCTGACCTTCTGCGAAGCGGAAATGGACAGCCTGCAGAAGAAGCTGCGCAAGCTGGAACGCGATTATTATCAGCTGCGTGAGCAGGTGGTGACCGCCAAGGCGGGCTGGTGCGCCGTGATGCGCATGGTGAAAGACAACGGCGTAGAGCGCCGCCTGCACCGCCGCGAGCTGGCGTATATGGACGGCGACGAGCTGCGCTCGATGTCGGACAAGGCGCTCGGCGCGCTGCGCCTGGCGGTAGCGGATAACGAACACCTGCGCGACGTGCTGCGTCTGTCGGAAGATCCGAAGCGGCCGGAGCGCAAGATCCAGTTCTACATTGCGGTCTACCAACACCTGCGCGAGCGTATCCGCCAGGATATTATCCGCACCGACGATCCGGTCGAAGCCATCGAACAGATGGAGATCGAGCTGGGCCGTCTGACCGAAGAGCTGACCGCCCGCGAACAGAAGCTGGCGATCAGTTCCCGCAGCGTGGCCAACATCATTCGCAAGACCATTCAGCGCGAGCAGAACCGCATCCGCATGCTCAACCAGGGCCTGCAGGCGGTTTCCTTCGGCCAGGTGAAGAGCGTGCGGCTGAACGTCAACGTGCGTGAAGCGCACGCCACGCTGCTGGACGTGCTCTCCGAGCAGCAGGAGCAGCATCAGGATCTGTTCAACAGCAACCGCCTGACCTTCTCCGAGGCCCTGGCCAAGCTGTATCAGCGCCTGAACCCGCAGATCGACATGGGGCAGCGCACGCCGCAAACCATCGGCGAGGAGCTGCTGGATTACCGCAACTACCTCGAGCTGGAGGTGGAGGTGTTCCGCGGCTCCGACGGCTGGCTGCGCGCCGAAAGCGGCGCCTTGTCGACCGGGGAAGCCATAGGTACCGGGATGTCGATCCTGGTGATGGTGGTGCAGAGCTGGGAAGAAGAGTCGCGTCGCCTGCGCGGCAAAGACATCTCGCCTTGCCGTCTGCTGTTCCTCGATGAGGCGGCGCGTCTGGACGCCAAGTCCATCGCTACGCTGTTCGAGCTGTGCGACCGTCTGGAAATGCAGCTGATCATCGCGGCGCCGGAGAACATCAGCCCGGAAAAAGGCACCACCTACAAGCTGGTGCGCAAGGTGTTCCAGAACCATGAGCATGTGCATGTCGTGGGGCTGCGCGGCTTCGCCAGCGAGCCGCCGGCGTTGGGAAATGCGCCGGTAGAAACCCCTTAGCGTAAAAAAACGCGCTAATATTCTGAAAATAGCCGCCCCGGGGTGGCTATTTTTTTGTGCGCGTGGATGATAGACCTGCTTTTTTATCCGGTGAAAACCGGGTAGCTTAATGAAATAAACAGTTATTCGGCGCTCTGCGGGGCGAAATGGCCTTTCTGTTTGTATACTGAAACCATAAGCAGTTTTTGATGTATTTTTTGTGAGCATACAGGGGGCAAGGGATGTTGCTTAAAAATGGAAACTCAATACGGCGTCTGGCGCTGAGTTGCGCTATCGCATGTGGTCTTGCGTCGTCGTTACCCGCATGGGCAACCGTGCCGGCGTTTCCGGTGGCGTCATCTGGCATGTCCGTTGCGCAAAGCCGTTCGGAACTGTTGGCCGCCTTGCCGCGAGGCATGGCGCCGCACTACCTTTCAACCTTGGCTCCTCTCTACGCGGCGAATCATATGCAGCCGATGTGGCAGGATCGCGAGGCGGTGCAGCAGTTTCAACAGCAGTTGGCCGAGTTGGCGATGTCCGGCGTGCAGCCGCAGTTCACCCAATGGGTGAAAATGCTCACCGATCCGGCGATTAACGACGTGGGGCGCGACATTGTGTTGTCCGACGCCATGCTCGGCTATCTGCAGTTCGTTTCCGCCATCGGCGCCAACGGCAACAGCTGGCTCTACAGCAATATTCCCTACAAGCTCGGTCTGCCGCCGAACGCGGTGATCAACCAGTGGCAACTGGCGGTGCGCCAGGGCAGAACCCTGGGCTACGTCAATTCGCTGGCGCCGCAGCATCCGCAGTACGCCAAGATGCATCAAGCGCTGCGCGACATGCTGGCCAATAACCGGCCGTGGCCGCAGGTCGCCAACGGCCCGAGCCTGCGCCCCGGCCAGCTGAGCAATGACATTCCGGCGCTGCGCGAAATCCTCAAGCGCACCGGCATGCTGACCGATGCCGCGCCGGAAGCGCAGCCGGAGCCGGCGGTGGTGCTGGCGACGCGCAATGAGCCCGATGACGGCGGTCTGTCGGTCGATGAAGAGAAAAACCGCGAAAGCCAGGCGGCGGTCAGCCCGGCGGCGGCGCCGGTGCAGGATCTCAGCACCTCGCCCAACTCCGCGCTGATTACGCAGCCGACGGCGCCCGCGACGGTCAGCGATAACCTGTACACCGACGAATTGGTGGAAGGGGTCAAGCGCTTCCAGAAATGGCAAGGGCTGAGCGCCGACGGCGTGATCGGCGCGCGCACCCGCGAATGGCTGAATGTTTCACCGAAAACCCGCGCCGCGCTGCTGGCGTTGAATATCCAGCGCCTGCGCATCCTGCCGGGGCACGTCGGCACCGGGATTATGGTGAACATTCCCAATTATTCGCTGACCTACTACCAAAACGGCAACGAGGTGCTGTCTTCACGGGTGATCGTGGGGCGGCCGAGCCGTAAAACGCCGCTGATGAGCAGCGCGCTGAACAACGTGGTGGTCAACCCGCCGTGGAACGTGCCGACTACGCTGGTGCGCGAGGATATCGTGCCGAAGGCGATGCGCGACGGCAACTACTTCCAGAAACACGGCTATACCGTGCTTTCCGGCTGGAGCAACGACGCCGAGGTGATTAACCCGGCGATGATCGACTGGAGCATGGTTTCCGCGCGCAACTTCCCGTACCGGGTGCGCCAGGCGCCGGGCGCTACCAACTCGCTGGGGCGCTTCAAATTCAACATGCCAAGCTCGGACGCCATCTATCTGCACGATACGCCGAACCACAGCCTGTTCCAGAAAGACATTCGCGCGCTCAGCTCCGGCTGCGTGCGGGTGAACAAAGCGTCTGATTTGGCGAATATGCTGCTGCAGGACGCCGGCTGGAACAACAATCGCGTTTCTTCCACGCTGAAAGAGGGGAATACCACTTACGTGAATATTCGCCAGCGTATTCCGGTTAAATTGTATTATCTGACGGCTTGGGTTTCTGACGACGGCCAGCCGCAATTCCGTACAGATATTTACAATTATGATAATACGGTGAGATCGGGCGCACAAATTTTGGCCCAGGCCGAAAAATTAATGCAATAAATGCAGTAATTATAAATAAATAACGGTCAGAATGTTTGGCTATACCACAGGCCCCCTTACGCGGGGGCCCGTAAACCTAGGCGTATCGCGGGTTGACTCAGCATACGCAGGCGGTTATGGTTCGGACAGTGCGCTTTCTTGTGCATATTTTTTGACATTCTTGCCGGGTTTAACAGAGTCATGGACAAAATTGATCATCATCGCCGTAAATGGCTGGCGCTAGGCGGCGCAGCTATGGGCATAGCGCTGCTCCCTGGGCAGGCGTTCGCCAGTCTTTCTACCGCTCGTCCGCGTATTTTGGTATTGAATAACCTGCATACCGGTGAATCTATTAAAGCCGAGTTTTTCGACGGCAAAGGTTACAATAAAGAAGAGCTGGTGCGGCTTAATCATCTGTTCCGCGATTATCGCGCCAATAAGGTTAAATCGATCGATCCTCGCCTCTTTGACCATCTTTACCGCCTGCAGGGGCTGCTGGGCACCAGCAAGCCGGTGCAGCTGATTTCCGGTTACCGCTCTCTGGACACCAATAATGAACTGCGCGCGCATAGCCGCGGCGTGGCGAAGCACAGCTACCACACCAAGGGCCAGGCGATGGACTTCCATATTGAAGGCGTCCAGCTGAGCAATATCCGCAAAGCGGCGTTAAAAATGCGCGCCGGTGGTGTAGGATATTACCCACGTAGCAACTTTGTACACATCGATACCGGCCCGGTACGGACTTGGTAATCGCCTGTGCCGATAGGTGAACAGCGCCAGCCCGTGGGGTATGGCGCCGTTGTCGTTGTTGGAGCCTTATGAAATACCACATTATTCCCGTTACCGCCTTCAGCCAGAACTGCAGCCTGATCTGGTGCGAGCATAGCCAACAGGCGGCGCTGGTCGATCCCGGCGGCGAAGCGGAAAAAATCAAAGCTGAAGTGGCGAAGCAGGGCGTGACAATTTCGCAGATCTTGCTGACTCACGGCCATCTCGATCACGTTGGCGCCGCCGCTGAGCTGGCCGAACACTATCAGGTGCCGATCTACGGGCCGGATAAGGAAGACGCCTTTTGGCTGGATGGCCTGCCGGCGCAGAGCCGAATGTTTGGCCTGGAAGAGTGCGCGCCGCTGGCGCCCAACCGCTGGCTGGCCGAAGGCGATGAGGTGCAGGTCGGCGAGATGCATTTCAAGGTGCTGCATTGCCCTGGCCATACCCCGGGTCACATTGTCTTCATCAATGAGCAGGCGCGGCTGGCGCTGGTGGGCGATGTGCTGTTTAACGGCGGCGTCGGGCGCAGCGACTTCCCGCGCGGCGACCATCAGGCGCTGATCGACTCCATTCGCACCAAGCTGTTGCCGCAGGGCGACGACATGGCCTTTATTCCGGGCCATGGCCCGATGTCGACCTTCGGCCATGAGCGCCAGACCAACCCGTTCCTGCAGGAAGAACCGCCGGTTTGGTAACGGTTATTTCCCGGCAGAAATAACGAGGGGCGCATTGAGCGCCCCTTTTTCTTGGCTGCCGCGCGGCGATTGTCAGAGCACGGCGACGATGGCTTCACACAGCGGCGCCATGTTGTCCGGCGTCATGCCGGCAACGTTGACGCGGCCGGAGTTTACGGCGTAGACGCCGAACTCTTCACGCAGGCGCAGCACCTGTTCTTTGGTCAGGCCGCTGAACGAAAACATGCCGTTCTGGTTGATGATAAAGCCGAAGTCTTGCTGTGCGCCTTTCTCTTGCAGCGTGTTCACAAACAGCTGCCGCATGCGGTGGATGCGCTGACGCATATCGGTCAGTTCCTGCTCCCACAGCGCGCGCAGCGCGTCGTTGCTAAGGATGGTGGCGACCACCGCTGCGCCATGAGACGGCGGGTTAGAGTAGTTGGCGCGGATCGCCGCCTTCACCTGGCTGAACGCGCGGTCAGCGGTTTCCGCATCGGCGGCCACGATGGTGCAGGCGCCGACGCGCTCATTGTACAGGCCGAAGTTCTTCGAGTACGAGCTGGCGACGATCAGTTCCTGATGCTTGGCGGCGAAAATGCGCAGCCCTTCGGCATCTTCTTCCAGGCCCTTGGCGAAGCCCTGATAGGCGAAGTCGAACAGCGGCAGCCAGCCGTTGGCCACGGAGAGCTCAGCCAGCTGGGCCCACTGCTCGGCGGTAGGGTCGATGCCGGTCGGGTTATGGCAGCAGCCGTGGAACAGCACCACGTCGCCCGCCTGCGCCTGTTTCAGGCTATTGAGCAGGCCGTCGAAGTCCAGCGCGTGGTTGGCGGCGTCATAGTAGGCGTATTCCAGCACTTCCAGGCCGACTGCGCCGAAGACGTTTTTATGGTTCGGCCAGCTTGGGTTGCTGATCCAAATGCGCTTGGCGCTGGTCTGGTTGGCGATAAAGTCAGCCGCTACGCGCAGCCCGCCGGTGCCGCCAGGCGTTTGCGCGGTGCGTGCGCGCTTGTCGGCGACGATCGGGCTCTGTTTGCCGAACAGCAGCTCTTGCGTGCAGCTGGCGAACGCCGGGATGCCCTCAATGCCGAGATAATTCTTGGTGGTCTCATTTTCCAGCAGATACTGTTCAGCTTTTTTTACGCTGGTCAGCACCGGGGTTTTGCCGGTTTCATCTTTATAAACGCCAATCCCTAAGTTGATTTTATTTGGGCGGGCGTCGGCGCGGAAAATGTCGGTCAGGCCCAGGATCGGGTCGGCGGGTGCGGCAGTGATTTTTTCAAACATGTCAGGTGCTTCCAAATCTCGGAGTTAAGCAGACAGAGGCATCAGGGTAGCGCCAGTTTTCGGCTTTGCCAACCGTTTGCGACAAAAACACCGCGATGTTGCGAAGGCGGCGCATTAGGCAGGAAAAATGATGGGGAAGGGCAAATCGGCAGGATAAAAATTCACGCATGGCGTAAAAACAAAAACAGGGCCGAAGCCCTGTTTTTTTAACTTGTCCGACGGTGAACCGCCGTTAAGCGACAGCTTAGAACTGGTAAACCAGGCCTACACCAACGATGTCGTCGGTAGCGATTTTGTTAGCCTTGGTGAATTCGTTCTCGTCCAGCAGGTTGATTTTGTAATCAACGTAGGTGGACATGTTTTTGTTGAAGTAGTAGGTAGTACCAACAGAAACGTATTTAACCAGGTCAGCGTCGCCGCCGGCGAAGCGAGAGCCGTTAGCGGTGCGGCCAGCCAGGTCTTTACCTTTCGACTGCAGGTAAGACACTTCTGGGCGCAGACCGAAGTCGAACTGGTACTGTGCGGTCAGTTCGAAGTTCTGAGTTTTGTTGGCGATGGTGTTATCAGCTTCGCCGTATGGGGTCATGTTGCGGGTTTCGGCATACATGGCGGCCAGGTAGACGTTGTTGGCGTCGTATTTCGCGCCCACGGTCCATGCGTCGGCCTTGTCGCCTTTGGCGGTAGACAGATTAGTCTGATCGTCGGTACGGTCGGAAGACGCGTATGCGGCACCGAAGCTTACGCCTTCGCCGATGTCATAAGTTGAAGAGATACCCCAACCGTCGCCGTTTTGTTTCTTCAGAGCGCGGCTGTCGTTCTCGTTTTTACCCTGGTACTGAACGGCGAAGTTCAGACCGTCAACCAGACCGAAGAAGTTGTTGTTACGGTAGGTCGCAACGCCGTTGGTACGGCCGGTCATGTAGTTGTCGGAGAAGGTGTAGGTATCGCCACCGAACTCTGGCAGCATATCGGTCCAGCCTTCCACGTCGTACAGTACGCCGTAGTTGCGGCCGTAGTCGAATGAGCCGTAGTCAGCGAATTTCAGACCCGCGAAGCCCAGACGAGTCTTGGTGCCTTCGGTGCCCTGAGATTCAGCGTGGTTAGCCTGAACGTTGTATTCCCACTGGCCGTAACCGGTCAGTTGGTCAGTAATTTGGGTTTCACCTTTGAAGCCGAAACGAACATAGGTCTGATCGCCATCATTTTCTGTGTCGTCGGAGAAGTAGTGCAGACCGTCAACTTTGCCGTACAGATCCAGCTTGTTGCCGTCTTTGTTGTAGATTTCAGCTGCGTTTGCTGCACCAGCAGCTAACAGAGCCGGGATTACCACTGCAAGAATGTTGCGCTTCATCATTATTACCCTCATTGGTGTTATTCGGACACCTTTGCCACTGCCGCCAATAATTCTTTTGAACTATTGTTGATAGATTGGTGTCGTCCTGTGTCTGAACGCAGTGTTCCATTCAGCGGCGGGTTAATCTAGAACGAAAATGCTACGAATATACTAATGCGGTTTCAAAAAGAAAGTATTTGTAACAATATGTAATATTCAGGGAACTTTGTGACGGACGTCAATATTAAAAAATGCGAAAGGCCAGCAGAGCTGGCCTTTGTTTTGTAACAAAATCGGTTAAAAAAAAGTTTAAACTGATTAATTAGAAGCTTGCATTACGTGGCGTACGCGGGAACGGGATGACGTCGCGCACGTTTTGCACACCGGTCACATAGGCGATTAAACGTTCAAAGCCCAGGCCGAAACCGGCATGAGGAACGGTGCCGTAGCGACGCAGGTCGCGATACCACCAGTAATCTTCCTTATTCAGCCCCATGGCTTCCATGCGTTGATCCAGCACGTCCAGACGCTCTTCACGCTGAGCTCCGCCGATGATCTCGCCGATACCCGGCGCCAGCACGTCCATCGCCGCCACGGTTTTGCCGTCTTCGTTCATGCGCATGTAGAAGGCTTTGATGTCTTTCGGGTAGTTCTTCACCACCACCGGCGCCTTGAAGTGTTGTTCCGCCAGATAGCGCTCATGTTCGGACGACAGATCGATGCCCCAGGAAACCGGGTTTTCGAAGGTCTGGCCGGAGGCGATCAGGATCTCTACCGCCTCGGTGTAGTCCACCTGGGCGAAATCCGATGACACGAAACGTTTCAGACGATCGATAGCGTCTTTGTCTACGCGCTCGGCAAAGAACTGCATGTCGTCCATACGCTCATCCAGGACCGCCTGGAACACGTATTTCAGCATCTTCTCCGCCAGTTCGGCGATGTCGGCCAGGTTGGCGAAGGCGATTTCCGGCTCGATCATCCAGAACTCCGCCAGGTGGCGGCTGGTGTTGGAGTTTTCGGCGCGGAAGGTGGGGCCGAAGGTATAGATTTTTGACAGGGCGCAGGCATAGGCTTCGCCGTTCAACTGACCGGACACGGTCAGGAAGGCCTCTTTGCCGAAGAAGTCTTCGCTGAAGTCGACGGCGCCTTTATCGGTGCGCGGCAGGTTTTCCAGATCCAGCGTCGAAACGCGGAACATCTCGCCGGCGCCTTCGGTATCGGAGGCGGTGATCAGCGGGGTAGAGACCCAGAAGAAGCCGTTCTCGTGATAGAAACGGTGAATGGCCTGAGCCAGAGTATGGCGCACGCGCGCCACGGCGCCGATCAGGTTGGTGCGCGGACGCAGGTGCGCCACTTCACGCAGGTACTCGATGCTGTGGCGCTTGGCCGCCATCGGGTAGGTGTCCGGATCGTCAACCCAGCCGACCACCTTGATGGCGGTGGCCTGCAGTTCGAAACTCTGGCCTTCGCCCGGAGACGCGACGACTTTACCTGTCACTTCCACCGAGCAGCCGGTGGTCAGGTGCAGCACTTCATCCTGATAATTCGGCAGAGAATTATTAACGACGGCCTGTAACGGATCAAAGCAGGAACCGTCATAGACGGCCAGGAAGGAGATGCCAGCTTTAGAATCTCTCCGGGTACGTACCCAGCCGCGCACGGTGACTTCACTGTCAACCGCAGCACGACCTTGCAGTACGTCGACTACAGGCACTACGCTCATAGATTTCTCTCTTTAATATTTGGTTTAGAAATAGCTTACAACCCAAGAATATGGGGATGATTGCTATGTTACTTGCCGCGGTGCAGAGCACAAGCAGAAATCGCCGGATTGGCGCAACATTTCTCGGCGTCGGGTAAAAAGGGCGCAGACAGGCGCAGGTAAAGAAAAAGCCGGCGCGGTGATCCGGCCGGCTTTCTTTATATAAGGGAACCTCAGCTGGCTTTTTTCACCAGCGGCAGGTCAAAGGCTTTGCGCAGGGCTTTCACGAAGGCCTGATCCTGACAGATGGTTTTACCCGGGCTGTCGGACAGCTTGGCCACCGGCTTGCCTTTGCACTCGACCAGTTTGATCACGATATTCAGGGGCTTGACGCCCGGGATATCGCAGGTCAGGCGCGTGCCGATGCCGAACCCCAAATTGATGCGCCGATAGAAGCGGCGGTACAGCGCCAGCGCCTTGTCCAGATCCAGGTTATCCGAGAACACCAGGGTTTTGCTCATCGGGTCGATGCCGAGCTTCTGATAGTGGGCGATGGCTTTCTCGCCCCACTCGAACGGATCGCCCGAATCGTGACGCAGCCCCTGGTAGCGCTGGGCGAACTGCAGGCCGAAATCGCGCAGGAAGGCGTCCATGGTGATGCAGTCGGTCAGCGCGATGCCGAGCTGCTCCGGGTATTCATCCAGCCAGGCCTGCAGCGCGGCGCGCTGGCTGTTGGCCAACACCGGGCTGATCTGTTGATGGGCCTGGAACCACTCGTGCGCCTGGGTGCCGACCGGCGCCAGAGCCAACTGATGCGCCAGATCGTAATTGCTGGTGCCGACCAGATACGGGAATTCCGCTTTCAGGGTGCTGACGATCGCCTGCTGCACGCCCTGCGAGAAACGGCGGCGCGTGCCGAAGTCCATCAGCTTGAAACGCGAGAGATCCAGATCGCCGGCCAGCGTTTTGAATTGCGTCAGCTTGCTGCGCAGATGGGCGACGGCCAGCTCCGGGGTGACCTCCGGCGAACGGTGGCGGTGCACCACTTCGCTGATCACCGCCAGCAGCGGCACCTCCCACATGATCACCTCGCGCCACGGCCCGGCGATGCGGATCTGCAGCTTGCCGTCGCGGTTATCGATGGTCACCTGTTGCGGGTCGTAGCGAAAATCCCGTAGCCAGTTCAAATAGTCCTGGCGGAAGAAGGGCAGCCCCGAGAGGTAGGCGAACTCGGCGTCGGTCAGCGCCAACTGGCTCATCAGCGCGACCTGCGCACGGATCTCGTCGGCATATTCTCCCAGCAACTCGTCGCTGCGGCAGCGGAATTCCGCCGCAACGCTGATTGCGGGATAGCGATGGAACACTGCTTGCTGCATATGAAGCTTATAAGCGTCAGTATCAAGCAGTGATGTCAAAATCGGGGAGGCGTATTGAGTCATAGCGCGTTACAGCATCCTCGTCAGGCGCGTGTCCAAATCCGGATAATCATAAAAAAGTCGGGGGAGTATACCCGGATTATCCTGTTATTGAAGCTGCATCACACCACAAATCACCGGAGCGGGTCGAGGATTAAACGTGCCTTTATGGCGGCTTGCTTGCGGGATGGCGACAGAAAAGCCAGATAAGCCTGTAAGGTGAATGACTTAGCCTAATTAGTCATAAAAATTATAATGTTAATTATTTTAAACAACAATTCAGATAAAACCGCTCAGGGTATGCACGCTCACCCGGTTCTTGCCGTTTCTCTTGCAAAAATAGAGCGCTTCGTCCGCCCGTTTGATAGCGCCTTGCAGCGTCGAAAACGCGTTGACCTGGGCAATGCCGCAGCTGGTGGTGAAACGCACCTGTTGCCCGTTGGCCAGCGTCAGGCTGAGGCGATGCGTGCGCTGCCTGAGCTGTTCCATAATATTGCGCGCATTCTCCAGCGTGCAGTTGCCCAGGATCACCGCGAACTCCTCGCCGCCGTAACGGCAAAAAATGTCGCTGGCGCGAAACGCCTGCTGCAGCAGGCGGCCGAACGCCACCAGCACCTGATCGCCGACGTCGTGGCCGTAGCTGTCATTGAGGCTTTTGAAGTTATCGATGTCGATCAGGCAGAAGGCCAGCGGGTAGCTGCCGCTGCCCAATAGCTCGCACTCGAGGAAAAACTTGCGCCGATTATAGATGTTGGTGAGCGGGTCGAGGAATGACGATGCCTCGAGCTCTTTAATCAGCAGCTGTTTCTCGCTCTCCAGCGACACCTTGTCCAACTGGTACTGCCGCAGCTGCTGAATGGCGTCGCTGATGGCGATCAGCTCCTGACTATAGAACACCTCGTTGCGATCGATGTTCATATTGCCGCGCGCCAGCCGGGCAATATTATTGTGGGTCTTGGTCAGCCAGCGGTTGATATTTGAACAGAACACCAGCGACGGCAGCAAAATAAGCAGCGTGATCAGGCAGCCGAGAGAAATCATGCCGTCGATGGCCGTTTGGCTGTCGTAGATTTGGTGCTGCGCGGCGGCGATTTCCATTTCGTAACTGCGCTGGTACAGCCGTTGCGAAAGCGCGCTCAGCTCATCGACATAGCGCTCAATAAAATCGATAGGGTAGTCGGTATGGGTATCGATCGCCGTATACAGCCCGCCGGTGATCTGCGCGAGCCGATCTTTTGAGACCAGCTCGAGCAGCATATTGACGAGGCGGGTGGTTTGCGCATCGTCATAGCTGATTTTCATAAAGATCAGTCGGGTGCTCAGCGCATTCAACACGCCGGTCAGTTGGATCGACTTCAAATAAGCGTCTTTGCGGTCTTGCGGGTTGCGATTGACGTCGATGATTTGATCGGTGAGCTCGGTCAGGGACATGTTGAGCCGGTTGTTCAGCCGAATCGCCTCGAGGAACATAAATGAGTCGGTATCCAGCATGCGGGTATCATAGGTATAGCGATAATAGCTTTTGCTGGTTTGCGAAATATAGTAAGCGCTGTTGATATTGAACAGGTTGGCGTTGGCGTCGTTAACCTGCGAAAGCTGAAGATTGTCGTTGTCCAGCAGCTGTTCCATCAGGCCGATCATCGACAGCGCGGCGATTTTTTGCCGCACGCCCAGCTGCTGTGAAACCCAGGTTTCCAGGTGGGGGCGGATCAGGGCTATTTTGTCGCGCGCCAGTCGATCGGCGGCCTGGCACTGCGCCCGGGTAATCTGCGGATTGATCAGGCTCAGGCGCTTCAGACGGTGCGCCTGCAGCGAGGCCTGAAAGGCTTCGGAAATCTCTTTGGCGCGGTTGATTTTATACAGGGCGAGCTGATTTTCGCGATAATCGGCGTGGGCTTCCAACAGCTCATCGGCAATAAAGATGGCGAACGACGACATCAAGCAGAAGGTGAAAAAATAGATAAAGTATTTAACTTTCATATCGCCGAACATCCCTAAGCCTGATCGTTCAATTATAACATCGCGCCGTCCGCGCCGCCTTAACTATACCCCGCGGCGCCGCCGCGCCGGATTTAGCATTAAATGCTGATTTTCAAGTCCGGGGCGGTCGACAGGACTGACGGGGCGCGCCGGTTTACGATCCGCCTCTGATTTCTCCGCTTCGGCGGCCTGCCATCTCTGGGTTTTTTACGCAGCTGTGATACAGTTTATTTACAATCGGGTCCATCGGCCAAACCGCGAAGCGATGCGCATCAGGGCATTGGCGGATGATGACGGCCTGGCACCTGTAACTCACTGAGACGTCGAAGGGTTTTTATGACACAACAGCCACAGGCGAAGTATCGCCACGATTATCGCGCGCCAGATTACACCACCACCGATATCGATTTGGATTTCGATCTGGACGCAGAGACCACCCGGGTTACCGCCGTCAGCAAAATCAAACGCCAGGGCGCCGCCGGTGCGCCGCTGGTGCTGAACGGTGAAGACCTGACGCTGGTGAGCATTCAGGTTGATGGCCAGGCGTGGAGCGCCTACCGTCTGCAGGATAACCAGCTGTTGATTGATGAGTTGCCAGCACAATTTACTCTCACCATCGTTAATGACATTCATCCGGCGAAAAATACCGCGCTGGAAGGCCTGTACCTGTCCGGTGAAGCGCTGTGCACCCAATGCGAGGCCGAAGGCTTCCGCCACATTACCTATTATCAGGATCGTCCGGACGTGCTGGCGCGCTTTACCACCCGCATTACGGCCGATAAAGCGCGCTATCCGTTCCTGCTGTCGAACGGCAACCGGGTGGGCCAGGGCGAACTGGACCATGGCCGCCATTGGGTGCAGTGGCAGGATCCGTTCCCGAAACCTTGCTATCTGTTTGCGCTGGTGGCCGGTGACTTCGACGTGCTGCGCGACAGCTTCACCACCCGTTCCGGCCGCGAAGTGGCGCTGGAGCTGTTCGTTGACCGCGGCAATCTGGATCGCGCCGATTGGGCGATGACGTCGCTGAAGAACTCGATGAAGTGGGATGAAACCCGCTTTGGGCTGGAATACGATCTCGACATTTATATGATCGTGGCGGTCGATTTCTTCAACATGGGCGCGATGGAGAACAAAGGGCTAAACATCTTCAACTCCAAGTACGTGCTGGCGAAGGCGGAAACCGCCACCGACAAGGATTATCTGAATATCGAAGCGGTGATCGGCCACGAATATTTCCACAACTGGACCGGCAACCGCGTGACCTGCCGCGACTGGTTCCAGCTCAGCCTGAAAGAGGGGCTGACGGTATTCCGCGATCAGGAGTTCAGCTCCGATCTGGGTTCGCGTTCGGTCAACCGCATCGATAACGTGCGCGTGATGCGCGGCGCGCAGTTCGCCGAAGACGCCAGCCCGATGGCGCACGCCATCCGCCCGGATAAAGTGATCGAAATGAACAACTTCTACACCCTGACGGTGTATGAGAAAGGATCCGAAGTGATCCGCATGCTGCACACCCTGCTGGGCGAAGCGAATTTCCAGAAAGGGATACAGCTGTATTTCGAACGCCACGACGGCAGCGCGGCTACCTGCGATGATTTCGTTCAGGCGATGGAGGACGCGTCCAATGTCGATCTGTCGCTGTTCCGCCGCTGGTACAGCCAGTCCGGCACGCCGCTGCTGACGGTGCGCGATGACTACGACGCCGAAAATCAGCAGTATCGCCTGTTCGTCAGCCAAAAAACCGCGCCGACCGCCGATCAGCCGGAAAAACTGCCGCTGCATATTCCCTTGGATATCGAACTGTACGACAGCGAAGGCAACGTCATTGCGTTGCAAAAAGAGGGTGCGCCGATCGGTAACGTGCTGAACGTGACCGAAGCAGAGCAAACCTTCGTGTTCGACGGCGTGGAGCACAAGCCGGTGCCGTCGCTGCTGCGCGAGTTCTCGGCGCCGGTGAAGCTGGACTATCCGTACAGCGATCAGCAGCTGACCTTCCTGATGCAGCATGCGCGCAACGAATTCGCCCGTTGGGATGCGGCGCAGAGCCTGCTGGCGACCTACATCAAGCTGAACGTGGCCAAACATCAGCAGAAACAGCCGCTGTCGCTGCCGCTGCACGTGGCCGACGCGTTCCGCGCCGTGCTGCTGGATGAACAGCTGGATCCGGCGCTGGCGGCGCAGATCCTGACGCTGCCGTCGGAAAGCGAGGTTGCCGAACTGTTCGCCACCATCGATCCGGAAGCGATCGCCGCGGTGCACGAAGCGATCGTTCGCTGCCTGGCGAAGGAAATGGCCGACGAGTGGCTGGCGGTGTATTACGCCAACCGGACCGACGGTTACCGCGTGGAGCACGGCGAGATCGCCAAGCGCGCCCTGCGCAACGTTTGTCTGGGCTACCTGGCCTTCGGTGAAGACGTGGCCTTGGCCGACAAGTTGGTGAGCGAACAGTATCGTCAGGCGGATAACATGACCGACTCGCTGGCGGCGTTGGCCGCGGCGGTGGCGGCTCAGCTGCCTTGTCGCGACGCGCTGCTGGCGGCGTTCGATGAGCGCTGGCATCAGGATGGCCTGGTGATGGACAAATGGTTCGTGCTGCAGGGCAGCAGCCCGGCGGCGGACGTGCTGAGCAAGGTGCGCGCACTGTTGCAACACCGTTCGTTCAGCCTGAGCAACCCGAACCGCACCCGCTCGCTGATTGGCGGCTTCGCCTCCGGCAATCCGGCGGCGTTCCATGCCGCCGACGGCAGCGGTTACCAGTTCCTGGCGGAAATCCTCAGCGATCTCAACCAGCGCAATCCGCAAATCGCCGCGCGCCTGATCGAACCGTTGATCCGCCTGAAACGCTACGACGCCGGCCGTCAGGCGCTGATGCGCAAAGCGCTGGAACAGCTGAAGGGGTTGGAAAACCTGTCCGGCGATCTGTACGAGAAGATCAGCAAGGCGCTCGACGCGTAAATCACGCTCTCGACGAGAAAAAGGGACGGCATCCGCCGTCCCTTTTTTTAATTCATCGCCCGCTGCGACGCGGCTACCGAGGTCGGTGGCGACAATACCCGCTCCAGCACCTCGGCCTCCAGCTCGGCCAGCCTGGCCGAACCTTTGCGGCGTGGCCGCGGCAAATCGATCGCCAGATCCAGGCCGATGCGGCCTTCCTCAATCAGGATCACCCGGTCCGCCAACGCGATGGCTTCGCTCACGTCGTGGGTGACCAGCAACACGGTAAAGCCGTGCTGTTGCCACAGATTTTCAATCAGCCCCTGCATCTCGATGCGAGTCAACGCATCCAGCGCGCCCAGCGGTTCGTCCAGCAGCAGCAGGCGGGGGCGGTGGATCAGCGCGCGGGCCAGCGCCACCCGCTGTTTTTGGCCGCCGGACAGCGCCGCCGGCCACTCGTTGGCCCGATCCGCCAGGCCGACGGCGTCCAGCGCCTGCAGGGCGTTATCGCGCCAATGGCCGCGCAGGCCGAGGCCGACGTTGTCGATGACCTTTTTCCACGGCAGCAGACGCGCATCCTGAAACATCAGGCGAGTATCTTCTCTGGCGCTGCTGAGCGGGGCGTTGCCGGTCAGCAACGCGCCGCCGCTGGCGTTTTCCAGGCCGGCCATCAGGCGCAGCAGGGTGCTTTTGCCGCAGCCGCTGCGGCCGACCACCGCAACGAACTGCCCGGAGGTGATGCGCAGCTGGATATCGTCCAGCACGGTGCGGTTGCCGTAACGCTTGGCGATGGACTCCAGCGTTACCGGCGTGCCTTGCGAAATACGAGCGGGAAGGGTCATAACGCTTCTCCCTGTTTCAGTTGATAAGCCGGGTGCCAGCGCAGCCAGACGCGCTCCAGCAGCTGCGCGCCGACGTCCGCCAGCTTGCCGAGCAGGGCGTACAGCACGATAGCCACCACCACGATATCGGTCTGCAGGAATTCACGGGCGTTCATCGCCAGGTAGCCGATGCCCGAGTTGGCGGAAATGGTTTCGGCGACGATCAGCGTCAGCCACATAAAGCCGAGCGCGAAGCGCACCCCGACCATGATCGACGGCAACGCGCCCGGCAGCACCACCTGGGTAAACAGCCGGAAACCGCTCAGGCCATAGCTGCGCGCCATTTCCAGCAGGCCGCGATCGATATTCTTGATGCCGTGATAGGTATTGAGGTAGATCGGGAACAGCGTGCCGAGCGCCACCAGAAAGATCTTGGCGGATTCATCGATGCCGAACCACAGGATCACCAGCGGGATCAGCGCCAGATGCGGCACGTTGCGGATCATCTGCACCGAACTGTCGAGCAGGCGTTCGCCCCAGCGCGACAGCCCGGTAATAAAACCGAGGATCAGCCCGATGCTGCCGCCGATGCTGAAACCGATCAGCGCGCGCCAGCTGCTGATGGTCAGGTGTTGCCACATCTCGCCGCTTTTGGTCAGCGTCCAGAAGGCGGTCACCACCGCGCTGGGGGCCGGCAAAATGCGGTTGGATAACCAGCCCGCCTCCACGGAAATTTGCCAGATGACCACCAGCGCCACCGGCAGCGCCCAGGGCGCCAGCCGGTTCAGAATACGTTGCGTGCCGTTTGCCATATCGTTGCTCCTCAGCTCTGTGACACTTTTTGCGGAACGTAAATATTGGCCACCACCTCGCCCTGGGGACGCAGCGGGCGCACTTGCGCCGGCGCGTTGTCCGCCAGGTCGAGATGCGGGAACAGCAGTTCGCCGACGCGGTAGGCCTCTTCCAGATGCGGATAACCGGAGAGAATAAAGGTGTCGATGCCCAGGTCGGCATATTCTTGCATCCGCGCCGCCACCGTCGGGCCGTCGCCCACCAGCGCGGTGCCGGCGCCGCCGCGCACCAGGCCGACGCCGGCCCACAGGTTGGGGCTGATCTCCAGGTTGTCTTTTTTGCCGCCGTGCAGCTCGGCCATGCGCCGTTGCCCGACGGAATCGAAGCGCGCAAAGGCCTGCTGGGCGTTGGCGATGGTTTCATCGTCCAGGTTGGCGATCAGTCGGTCGGCGGCGCGCCAGGCTTCTTCAGTGGTTTCCCGCACGATCACGTGCAGGCGGATGCCGAAGCGCACCTGGCGGCCTTTGGCCGCCGCCTTGGCGCGCACCTCGGCGATCTTTTCCTTTACCTGCGCCGGCGGCTCGCCCCAGGTGAGGTACATCTCTACCTGTTCGGCGGCCAGATCCTGCGCCGCGGCGGAGGATCCGCCGAAATAGAGCGGCGGCCGCGGCTGTTGCACCGGCGGGAACAGCAATTTGGCGCCTTTCACCTGGATATGCTTGCCGTGGAAATCGACGGTTTCCCCTTCCAGCACCCGACGCCAGACCTGCGTGAACTCCGCCGAGGCCTCATAGCGCTCCTCATGATTGAGGTGCAGCCCTTCCGCCGCCAGTTCTTCCGGATCGCCGCCGGTGACCAGGTTAAACAGCGCGCGGCCGTTGGACAGGCGGTCCAGCGTGGCGGCCTGACGCGCCGCCAGGGTTGGCGAGATGATGCCGGGCCGCAGCGCCACCAGGAATTTCAGCCGCTGGGTGACCGGGATAAGCGACGCGGCCACCAGCCAGGAGTCTTCGCAGGAACGGCCGGTGGGGATCAGCACGCCGCCGAATCCCAGGCGGTCCGCCGCCTGGGCAATCTGCTGCAGATAACCGTGATCGACGCTGCGCGCCCCTTCCGAACTGCCAAGGTAGTGGCCGTCGCCGTGGGTGGGCAAAAACCAGAAAACGTTAAGGCTCATCGTCAGTTCTCCAAAATTATTGTGCGCTCGGGCGCCAGATGCGTTGCGAAATGTCCACCTTTACCGGCACCAGGCGATTGGCGTAAAACAGGTCGGCGGTTTGCTGCTGGGCGGCGATGGTGTGCGCATCCAGCGGCTTGATGGCGGTCGGCGGTCGATGATCCAGATAGCTGGCGATCACCTTTTCCGGCAGCCCCATGGCGTTGGCCAGCAACGTAACGCTCTGCGCGCGGTCGCTGCGGGTAAGCGCATCGGCCTGGCTCAGCACCTCCAGCACCTGCCGGATAAAGGCGCCGTTGGCTTCGGCATAAGGGCGCACCGCCAGATAGAAGGAACCGGTTTGATTCAGGTCGGTGCCGTCGCCGAGCACCCGCACGCCGCCCTGCAGCAGCGCGGCGGAATAGTAAGGATCCCAGATCGCCCAGGCATCGACGTTGCCCTGCTGAAACGCGGCGCGCGCGTCGGCCGGGGTCAGGTAGACCGCTTGGATGTCGGTGAATTTCAGCCCGGCTTTTTGCAGCGAGCGCAGCAGCAGGTTGTGCGAGCTGGAGCCTTTCTGGAAGGCGACCTTATGGCCTTTCAGCTCGGCGACGCTTTTTATCGGGCTGTTTTCCGGCACCAGGATCACCTCCGCCTTGGGTTTGGGCGGTTCAACGCCGACATACAGCAGATCGGCGCCGGCGGCCTGGGCGAAGATCGGCGGAATATCGCCGGTGCTGCCGAGATCGATGCTGCCGACGTTCAGCGCTTCCAGCATCTGCGGACCGGCCGGGAATTCGACCCAGCTGATTTTGGTGGCGGGAAAACGCTTCTCCAGCAGCTGGTGGCTTTTCGCCAGCACCAGGCTGACCGATCCTTTTTGGTAGCCGATACGGAACAGGGCCGGATCCTGCGCGCTGGCGGCATTGGCCCAGGCCAGCGACAGCAGGCCCATCAGGGTGGCGGCGCCAAACCAGCGCCGCAGAACAGATCGCTTCATATTGAGGTCCTTTTCCGGAGTGCTTCAGGCGGTCTGTCGGGTCGACAGGGGCAGGGTTACCCTCAGAGAGGGCGGCTTGCGGCGGCCGAGCGCCAGGTAGAAACTCTCCAGCGCCTCCTCCAGCCGCCCGGCGACGCCGTCCGACAGGGTGACGTCTTCGCCGTTGAGCTGCACCTGGCTGTCGTCGGCGAAGACGCCGTGCAGCACTTCCTGCGCCTTCAGCGCCGCCAGCACCGGCTTCAGGGCGTACTCCACCGCCAGCATGTGCCCGACGGAACCGCCGGTGGCCAGGGGCAGCACCACCTTGTGGTCCAGCGCGCGTTCCGGCAGCAGATCCAGCAGGGTCTTCAAGGCGCCGGAAAATGAAGCCTTATATACCGGGGTGGAAATCAGCAGGCCGTCCGCCTGCGCCAGCTGCTCGGTGAAGGCTTTGATCGCCGGGCTGTTAAAATTGGCGTACAGCAGGTCTTCGGCATCGAAATCGTGCAGGGTATAGGCGATCACCTCTACGCCTTGCTGCCGCAGCCAGTTCTGGCTCAGGGTAAGCAGGCCCGCCGAGCGTGATGGGATGCGTGGGCTGCCGGCCAGTGATATAACGCGCATTGCCACTCCTTATAACTAAATGTTAGGTTTAATTAGAAAATGAACGGGAAGTGTTTTAAAGCTAACAGCAAAGGGGCGGGTTTCTTAAATCTCATTTTTTGATTTTGTTATGCGTAAAAGCGGATTTGCGGCGTTTTCCCTCGGCGCCAAGAAAACGATTGCGTAAAAAGGCCTTTTTTTGCCTTTAATCAATTCCAATTGGTCGGGGGATGCCGGATAATACGCCCCCGGTTTGCAACCGGGAAATCAGGAGAGTCCATGTACTACCCCATCATCAGGAAAGCGTTGTTCCAGCTCGATCCCGAGCGCGCGCATGAATTGACCTTTCGTCAGCTTCGCCGTGTAACCGGCACCCCGTTAGAGTTTCTTGTCCGCCAGTCGGTGCCGACCAAGCCGGTCAGCTGCATGGGGCTGTCGTTTAAAAACCCGTTGGGATTGGCCGCCGGTCTGGATAAAGACGGCGAGTGCATCGACGCGTTCGGCGCCATGGGTTTCGGCCATGTCGAGGTGGGCACCGTGACCCCGCGCCCGCAGCCGGGCAACGACAAGCCGCGCCTGTTCCGGGTGGTGGAGGCCGAGGGGCTGATCAACCGCATGGGCTTTAATAACCACGGCGTGGATAATCTGGTTGAAAACGTTAAGAAATCCCATTTCGGCGGCATTCTTGGGATCAATATCGGCAAGAATAAGGACACCCCGGTTGAACAGGGGAAAGACGATTATCTGATCTGCATGGATAAAGTTTATCCGTATGCCGGTTATATCGCGATTAACATTTCGTCACCAAATACGCCGGGGTTACGATCCTTGCAGTATGGCGAAGCGCTGGACGATCTTTTAGCGGCGATTAAAAATAAGCAGCAGGAATTACATGCGCGCCATCACAAATATGTGCCGGTGGCGGTAAAGATCGCGCCGGATCTTTCTGAAGAAGAATTGATCCAAATTGCCGATAGCCTGGTGCGTCATAATATCGACGGGGTGATCGCCACCAATACCACATTGGATCGTAAACTGATCCAGGGATTAAATTATTGCGAGCAAACGGGTGGCCTCAGCGGGCGTCCGCTGCAGTCGCGCAGCACCGAAGTGATCCGTCGCCTGTCGACCGAGCTGCAAGGGCGCCTGCCGATTATTGGCGTGGGCGGGGTGGATTCGCTGACGGCGGCGCGTGAAAAAATGGCGGCCGGCGCCAGCCTGGTGCAAATTTATTCCGGATTTATCTTCCACGGCCCGCGCCTGATTAAAGATATCGTTACCCATATCTAATATTTTTTCTTTCATTTTATGTCGGGGGTTTATTTCTTCCCCCGGCTCGTCTATATTTTGTTCGTTAGCATAAATATCGTTCGCGGAATTATCCGATGTTTAAGCGACTTTATCGGTGATAAAATCACCTTTTGGGGTAAATACGGCGTTGGCATAGGCAGCGAGAAGGATAAGAGATGAAGATAAAACCTGACGATAATTGGCGTTGGTATTTTGACGCCGAACACGATCGGCTAATGCTGGATTTAGCTAATGGTATGATCTTTCGCTCGCGTTTTCCGGCCAAAATGTTAACCCCGGACGCCTTTGACGAATGCGCTTTTTGCGTCGACGACGCCGCGCTGTATTTCACCTATGAAGAACAGTGCAAACAGGTCAAGCTCAGCCATGAACAGCGCGCCGAGCTGGTGTTGAATGCCTTGGTCGCCTACCGTTTCCTGAAACCGCTGATGCCGAAAAGCTGGCACTTCTCGCAGCAGCATTATCCGCTGCAGCCGAAGAACGGCGAGCTGGCGGCGGTGAAGGTGATGGAAAGCGGCGTTGAAGCCCGCCTGCTGGTGGTGGAGGCCGGCGATAACGCCAGCCTGTGCCTGCTGGCGCAGAACCAACTGTCGGTCGCCGGTCGCACCATGGTGCTGGGCGACGCGATTAAGGTGATGCACGATCGGCTGAAGCCTTGTGCGCAGGACGAATCTTCCACCCCGGCGGCCTACGACCGGGCGGTATAAGCCCGGTTACGCCAGCGTCAAATCGCTTTTCGGAATACAGCTGCAGCAAAGAATGGTGCCGTCTTCGGCCACCGCGCTTTTCTTCAGCGGCGCGACTTCGCCGCTGACCAGGGTAATACGGCAGCTGCCGCAGATGCCGGCCCGGCAGGAATAGGGCACGCGAATTCCCTGCTGCTCCAGCTGCTCGAGCAATATTTGCTGGTTATTGCCGGTAAACACCTTCCCTTCATATTCGATGGTCACGCCCTGCGCGCTGTCCTGCGGCGCCGCTACGCTCTCCACCACCGTGCCGGCGCCATACGGGCGCGGCGGCTTGGTCGACAGCACTTCCACCGTATCGCCAACGCGAATAATGCCGCTGTTGCGCGCAATCATGTTTTGGCCGAAGTCGATGTCGCCGTTATCGGCGGTGCGGAATTTCTGCAGCGTGCTCAGCGGCTCACCGCTCGGGTGTTTGCGGCCTCGCTCGGTGCTGACGGTGGTCAGCACGCAGCGGCTGCAGGGTTTCACCAGATCGAACATCACATCGCCGACGCGGATCACCTGCCAGCCGTCTTCGGCCCAGGCGCCGGCGCCGGTGACCACCAGATTGGGGCGGAACTGCTCCAGCTTGATGCTGCCGGGGCAGCGCCGCTGCAGATCGTTGAACGAAGCCTGGTTAATCAGCAGATAAGGATAGCCATCGGCGAACGACAGCGGAATGGCCGGATGTTTTTTTACCCGGCGGGTGAGTTCCGGCCCCAGCCAGCGCAGCTGCACGTCGCGCTGGAAATAGCCGCTTAGCCAGCGGTTAATCTCCGCCGGCGCAATCAGCGCGGTGAAATGGTTGCCCCACACTTCGGTAGGCTGCGCTTCGGCGGCGAAATCGCTAAAGCGGATAGCGGCGCTTTCGCCGTCCGGGGCGGTGAGAAACAGGCCGTCCGCCAGCAGCGCCGGAGTGAACAGCACCATCTGCGGATATTGGCGCGCGGTAATAAAGGTGCCATCCGGTTCGGTGATCATAAAGGTGCGATCGAAGGCCAGGCCGCTGCTGGAGACCTGGGCATGGGAAAGCTGCAAACCCCGCAGCGATTTAACCGGATGAACGTAGAGTCTGGAAAGCGTGATCACCCTTATCTCCGTGCGATTATTAAATAGAAGGGAGCAACTTTATGACAAGCGGTCTGGATTAGCTATAATGCGCAACAATTTTCTTTTTGGTGATAAGTACGATATGAACTCTCTGTTTGCCAGCACGGCGCGTGGACTGGAAGAACTGTTAAAAAGCGAGCTGGAAGCGCTGGGCGCCCACGACTGCAAAGTGGTGCAGGGTGGGGTACATTTTCAGGGTGACGATCGTCTTCTGTACCAAAGCCTGCTGTGGAGCCGCCTGGCCTCGCGCATTCTGCTGCCGCTGAACGAATTCCGCGTGCACAGCGATCTGGATCTGTACCTCGGCGTGCAGGCGATTGACTGGACCAGCATCTTCGGGGTGGATAAAACCTTCGCCGTGCATTTCAGCGGCGTCAATGAAGAGATCCGCAACAGCCAATACGGCGCGCTGAAGGTGAAAGACGCCATCGTCGACAGCTTCACCCGCAAAATCGATCGGCGCCCGACGGTCGCCAAGCAACAGCCCGACATTCGCGTCAACGTGTTCCTGCAGCGCGATATGGCCAGCGTGGCGCTGGATCTGAGCGGCGAAGGCCTGCATCAGCGCGGTTACCGCGATCTGACCGGCCAGGCGCCGCTGAAGGAAAACCTGGCGGCGGCCATCGTGCAGCGTTCCGGCTGGCAGCCGGGCACGCCGATGCTCGATCCGATGTGCGGTTCCGGCACCCTGTTGATCGAAGCGGCGATGATCGCCGCCGATCGCGCGCCGGGTCTGCACCGTCAGCACTGGGGCTTCAGCGCCTGGAACGGCCACAACGCCGACCTGTGGCGCGAATTGACCACCGAAGCGCAGGTGCGCGCTCGTCGCGGCCTGCAGGAAACCCCTTCGCGCTTCTTCGGCTCCGACATCGATCGCCGGGTGATCGAAATGGCGCGCGGCAACGCCCGCCGCGCCGGCATTGCCGAACTGATCACCTTCAACGTCAATGACGTCAGCAAATTGACCAATCCGCTGCCGGAAGGCCCGACCGGCACCGTGGTCAGCAACCCGCCGTACGGCGAGCGCCTGGAAAGCGAACCGGCGCTGATTGCGCTGCATAACATGCTGGGCCGCATCATGAAGAGCGCCTTCGGCGGCTGGCAGCTGTCGCTGTTCAGCGCTTCGCCGGAGCTGCTGAGCTGCCTGCAGCTGCGCGCCGAGCGGCAGTTCAAGGCTAAAAACGGCCCGCTGGATTGCGTGCAGAAAAACTACCAGCTGGCGGCGAACCCGGCCGGCGCCGGCGGCGTGCAGGTGGCGGAAGATTTCGCCAACCGCCTGCGCAAAAACCTGAAGAAGCTCGACAAATGGGCGAAGCAGCAGGGCATTGAATGCTACCGCTTGTATGACGCCGATCTGCCAGAATACAACGTGGCGGTCGATCGCTACGGCAGCAAGGTGGTGGTGCAGGAATACGCGCCGCCGAAAACCGTCGATGCGCAGAAGGCGCGTCAGCGTTTGTTCGACGTGATCAACGCTACGCTGGCGGTGCTGGAATTGCCGTCCAATCAGCTGATCCTGAAGACCCGCGAGCGGCAGAAGGGTAAAAACCAGTACGAGAAGCTGGCGCAGAAGGGCGAATTCCTGCTGGTGGAAGAGTTCAACGCCAAGCTGTGGGTCAACCTGACCGACTATCTCGACACCGGGCTGTTCCTCGATCACCGCATCGCGCGCCGCATGTTGGGCGAGATGAGCAAGGGCAAGGACTTCCTCAACCTGTTCGCCTATACCGGCACCGCCAGCGTGCACGCCGGGCTGGGCGGCGCGCGCAGCACCACTACGGTGGATATGTCGCGCACCTATCTGGAGTGGGCGGAGAAAAACCTGCGCGCCAACGGCCTGACCGGCCGTCAGCACCGCCTGATCCAGGCCGATTGCCTGTCGTGGCTGAGCAATGCCGATGAGCAGTTCGACGTGATCTTTATCGATCCGCCGACCTTCTCCAACTCCAAGCGAATGGAAAACAGCTTTGACGTGCAGCGCGATCATCTGGCGCTGATGAAAGATTTGAAACGGTTGCTGCGCCGCAACGGGACCATCATGTTCTCGAACAACAAGCGCGGTTTCCAGATGGATTTGGCCGGTCTGAGCGAGCTGGGTCTGGAGGCGAAAGAGATCACCGCCCAGACGCTGTCGCAGGATTTTGCCCGTAACCGTCAGATTCATAACTGCTGGCTGGTCACCCACGCCGGCGAAGGAAAATAATTACTATGTCGTTAATCAGCATGTCCGGCGCCTGGCTGTCCTTCAGCGATGCGCCGCTTTTAGACAACACCGAAATTCATATCGAAGACAACGAACGCGTTTGTCTGGTGGGGCGCAACGGCGCCGGTAAATCCACCCTGCTGAAGATCCTCGGCAAAGAGATCCCGCTGGATGACGGCCGGGTGATTTACGAGCAGGATCTGATCGTGGCGCGTCTGCAACAGGATCCGCCGCGCAATATCGGCGGCAGCGTGTTCGACTTCGTGGCCGAAGGCGTCGCGGAGCAGGCGGAGCACCTGAAGGCCTACCATGCGATCTCTCACCTGGTGGAAACCGACCCGAGCGAGAAAAACCTGACGCGCATGGCGCAGATTATGGAGATCCTCGATCATCAAGGGTTGTGGCAACTCGACAGCCGCATCAGCGAAGTGCTGCTGCAGCTGGGGCTGAACGGCGACGCCGAGCTTTCCTCGCTCTCCGGCGGCTGGTTGCGCAAGGCGGCGCTGGGCCGCGCGCTGGTCAGCTCGCCGCGCGTGCTGCTGCTCGACGAACCGACCAACCACCTGGATATTGAAACCATCGACTGGCTGGAAGGCTTCCTGAAAGAGTTCGATGGCAGCATCGTGTTCATCTCCCACGACCGTTCGTTTATTCGCAACATGGCGACGCGCATCGTCGATCTGGACCGCGGCAAGTTGGTCTCCTGGCCGGGCAACTACGATCTGTATTTGCTGAGCAAGGAAGAGGCGCTGCGGGTGGAAGAGCTGCAGAACGCCGAGTTCGACCGCAAGCTGGCGCAGGAAGAAGTGTGGATCCGCCAGGGCATCAAGGCGCGCCGCACCCGTAACGAAGGCCGCGTGCGCGCGCTGAAGGCGCTGCGCAACGAACGTTCGGAGCGTCGTGAAGTGATGGGCACCGCCAAGATGCAGGTGGAAGAGGCGGTCCGCTCCGGCAAAATCGTGTTTGAGCTGGAAGACGTCAACTATCAGGTCGGCGAAAAGGTGCTGGTGCGCGGTTTCTCCGCTCAGGTGCAGCGCGGCGACAAGATTGCGTTGGTGGGGCCGAACGGCTGCGGCAAAACCACGCTGCTGAAACTGATGCTCGGTCAACTGAAAGCCGACAGCGGCCGCGTGCACTGCGGCACCAAGCTGGAAGTGGCCTACTTCGACCAGCACCGCGCCGATCTCGACCCCGAGCGCACGGTGATGGACAACCTGGCGGAAGGCAAACAGGAAGTGATGGTCAACGGCCGGGCGCGCCACGTGCTGGGCTACCTGCAGGACTTCCTGTTCCACCCGAAACGCGCGATGACGCCGGTGAAGGCGCTGTCGGGCGGCGAGCGTAACCGCCTGCTGTTGGCTAAGCTGTTTCTGAAACCCAGCAATCTGCTGATCCTCGATGAACCAACCAACGATCTCGACGTCGAAACGCTGGAGCTGCTGGAAGAGCTGATCGACGGCTACCAGGGCACCGTGCTGCTGGTCAGCCACGATCGTCAGTTTGTCGACAACTCGGTAACCGAGTGCTGGATCTTCGAAGGCAACGGCGCCATCAGCACCTTCGTCGGCGGCTACTACGACGCGCACCATCAGCGCGCCACCGCCAAACCGATCCGCCAGGCGGCGCCGAGCCAGGGCAAACCGGCCGCAGAGAAAAAAACCGAGCAGCCGAAGAAGCCGGCCGCCAAGCTGAGCTATAACCTGCTGCGCGAACTGGAACAGCTGCCGCAGCGTCTTGAGCAGCTGGAAGCGGAAATTGAAGCGCTGCAGGCGCAAATGAGCGATGCTGACTTCTTCACGCGTCCGCACAGCGAAACGCAGGGCGTGCTGACGGCGCTGGCCAACGCCGAACAGGCGCTGGAGCAGGCGTTCGCCCGTTGGGAAGAGCTGGAAGCGATGAAAAACGGCTAACCGTTGCGCCTACCGCCCGCGCGCTGCTGCGGGCGGTATCGCCGTCTCGGTGAGCAACGTTATTAAGGAGGAATATGGTGTGTTCCCACGAAAATTACAAGCAGCATAGCCCCAAGGTGCCCGGCGCCCCGCAGCAGGATAACCTGATGCTGTGCCCGCAGTGCGACATGCTGGTGGCCTTGCCGCCCCTGGCGTTCGGCACCAAAGCGGTGTGCCCGCGCTGTAAAACCACCCTCAGCACCCGCTGGGAGGAACCGCGCAAGCGGCCGATCGGCTACGCCCTCAGCGCGCTGTTCATGCTGCTGCTGGCCAATATTTTCCCGTTTATCAATATGCGCGTTGCCGGTCTTGGCAACGAAATCAGACTGATTCAAATTCCTCAGGTGATGGTGGCGGAAGATTACGCCAGCATGGCCACGTTGTTCATGGTGTTCGTGCAGCTGATCCCGGCGTTTTGCATGCTGGCGATCATTCTGCTGTGCGCCAGAGTGCGCATGCCGCTGGCGTTGAAAGAGTGGATGGCCAAAATGCTGTTCCAGTTTAAAACCTGGTGCATGGTGGAAATCTTCCTCGCCGGGGTACTGGTCAGCTTCGTCAAGCTGATGGCCTACGGCGATATCGGCATCGGCAGCAGCTTTGTGCCTTACTGCCTGTTCTGCCTGCTGCAGGTGCGCGCCTTCCAGTGCGTGGACCGCCGCTGGCTGTGGCAGGATATCGAACCGGCGCCGAAGCTGGATCGGCCGCTGACGGTCGGCCGCACCGGCATGCGCCAGGGCGTGCGTTCCTGCCGCTGCTGCACCGCGATCCTGCCGGCCGATCTGACCCATTGCCCGCGCTGCCACACCAACGGCCACGTGCGCCGCCGCAACAGCCTGCAGTGGACGCTGGCGCTGCTGGTGACCTCGATTATGCTGTATATTCCGGCCAACCTGATGCCGATCATGGTCACCGAGGCGCTGGGCAACAAGATGAATTCGACCATCATGGCCGGGGTGATCCTGCTGTGGGGCGAAGGATCCTATCCGGTGGCGATGGTGATTTTCATCGCCAGCATCATGGTGCCATCGCTGAAGATGCTGGCGATCGGTTGGCTGTGCTGGGACGCCAACGGCAAGGGGAAAAACCGCGCCGACAGCGAACGCATGCACCTGATTTATGAAGTCGTCGAGTTTGTTGGCCGCTGGTCAATGATCGACGTGTTTGTCATCGCCGTACTGTCGGCGTTGGTACGTATGGGACAATTGATGAGCATCTATCCTGCAACCGGAGCGGTGCTGTTCGCCCTGGTGGTGATCCTCACCATGTTCGCCGCCATGACGTTCGATCCCCGGCTGACCTGGGATCGCGTAAATGAAACAACAAAAAAGGAGCCGCAAGGTGACGGAAAATAATCATAGCGTCGCGGACGTAGAGAAGATCAAGCGCTGGTCGCCGGTGTGGATCATTCCCATCGTCACCGCCCTGATCGGCGCCTGGATCCTGTTTTACCACTTCAGCCATCAGGGACCGGTAGTGACGCTGGTCACCACCACCGCCGAAGGGCTGGAAGCGGGCAAAACCAAAATCAAAAGCCGCAGCGTCGACGTTGGCGTGGTGGAGACCGTGACGCTGAGCGACGACCTGAGCAAGGTGATGGTGCAGGCGCGGCTCAACGCCGGCATGGAGAAGCTGCTGCGGCAGGACACCGCCTTCTGGGTGGTGAAGCCGCAGATTGGCCGCGAAGGCGTTTCCGGCCTGGGGACGCTGTTATCCGGCGCCTATATCGAGCTACAGCCGGGCACCAAGGGCAAGGACGGCAAGGACGATTATCAACTGCTGGATGCGCCGCCGCTGGCCTCGCCGGACGCCAAAGGCCTGCGCATCGTGCTGGACAGCGAAAAATCGGGCCAGTTGAACGCCGGCGATCCGGTGCTGTTCCGCGGCTATCGCGTCGGCTCGGTGGAAACCAGCTATTTCGATCCCAAGCAGCGCGCCATGCGCTATCAGCTGTTTATCTCGGCGCCTTACGATCAGCTGGTGACCAGCAACGTGCGCTTCTGGAAAGACAGCGGCGTGGCGTTCGACATGTCGGCGCAGGGGATGCGCGTGGAAATGGGCTCGCTGGCGACCCTGTTCAGCGGCGGCGTCAGCTTTGACGTGCCGGACGGTTGGGATCGCGGCGAACTGGCGAAAGAGAAGGCGGAATATCAGCTGTTCGACAACCAGCGCAGCATCCAGGACTCGCTGTACACCGTGCATAAAGATTACCTGATGTTCTTCTCCGACTCGGTTCGCGGCCTGCAGCCGGGCGCGCCGGTAGAATTCCGCGGCATTCGTCTCGGTACGGTGGCGCAGGTGCCGTTCTCCAAAGAGGGCATGGCGCAGCGGCTGGACAGCGATTACCGCATTCCGGTGCTGATCCGCATCGAACCGGATCGCTTCCAGAAACAGCTGGGCGGCAACTTCGACATCGAAGGCCATCTGAAAGACGCCGAGTCGCGCGGCATGCGCGCTTCCCTGAAGTCCGCCAACCTGCTGACCGGTTCGCTGTATATCGATCTGGACTTCTATCCGCAGGAGAAGGCCTGGAAAGGTCCGCGTGAGCTGTTCGGTTATCCGCTGATGCCGACCACCAGCGGCGGCCTGGCGCAGATCCAGCAGAAGCTGATGCAGACGCTGGACAAGATCAACGCGATGCCGATCAATCCGATGATCAACGAAGCGACCAAAACGCTGGCGGAAAGTCAGAAGACCATGAAGTCGACGCAGCAGACCATGAAGTCGCTGAATGACATCATCGCCAGCAAAGAGATGAAGGCGCTGCCGCAGGACATGCAGAAAACGCTGCAGGAGTTGAACCGCAGCATGAAAGGGTTCCAGCCGGGTTCACCTGCCTACAACAAGATGGTGGGCGACATGCAACGACTGGATCAGGTGTTGCGCGAACTGCAGCCGGTGCTGCGCACTCTGAATGACAAGAGCAACGCGCTGGTGTTTGAAGCCGCCGGCAGCAATGACCCTCAGCCGAAGAAGGCCAATAAATGATGAAATGGATCCCGGTAGCCCTGGCGCTGTTGCTCAGCGCCTGCAGCAGTACGCCACAGAAAACCTACTATCAGCTGCCGGCGCTGGGGGCGTCGGCGCAGGTGAGCGGAGGTGCCGCCTCTACGCGCCAGCTGTGGCTGGAGCACGTTGGCGTCGCCGATTATCTGGCGCAAAACGGCGTGGTTTATCAGACCAACGACGTGCAGTACGTCATCGCCCAGAACAACCTGTGGGCCAGCCCGCTGGATCAACAGCTGCAGCAGACGCTGGTCACCAACCTGAGCGGCGCGCTGCCGGGTTGGGTGGTGTCTTCGCAGCCGATGAACAGCGATCAGGATGTGCTTAACGTCACCGTCAGCGGCTTCCACGGCCGTTTCGACGGCAAGGCCGTCATTCGCGGCGAATGGGTGCTGAATCATCAGGGGCGGCTGATTAAGCGGCCGTTTAACCTGGAGCTGAAGCAGGGTGAAGACGGCTACGATGCGCTGGTGCGCACCCTGGCGCAGGGGTGGCAGCAGGAGGCTCAGACGATCGCTTCGCAGGTCGGCGGCTTTTAGACATAATTTGGACTAAAATGATCTAATCCCTGTCGGTGAGAAATATCACTTTTTCTTGTCGGCAGGGATTTTTTATTTATATCAACGAATTAACCTCTTTCCCTGCATATCAGCCACTTAGCTTTTTCCGCGGGCGTAGCTCACAAATATGACATTGGCGTGAATTTTGCGCATTGATCTTCGCGTCATTTAGCGCTATTGCTTAATCGTGGCTGCGCAAAAAGCAGCCATTGTTTTCTTTCCACCAGACCAAAAATGAGGGAAACGAGGCATGAAGAGACAGAAACGCGATCGTCTGGAAAGGGCGCATTCGAGAGGGTATCAGGCAGGCATTTTAGGGCGTTCCAGGGAACATTGTCCCTACCAATCATCGGTGGACGCCCGGTCTCAATGGCTGGGAGGTTGGCGAGAAGCCATGGAGGACAGGGCTGTGACCGCTTAAGCGGCTCCCTGTCAAAAAAAGGAACAACCTCCGCCGCGCGCGGAGGTTTTTGTTTCAGCTGCCGATTACCCCTGCCAGCGTTTCAGTAAAATACTCGCGTTCACGCCGCCAAAGCCGAAGCCGTTGGACAAGGCGTAGGTGATGCCCATCGGTTCCGCCTGCTTCGCCACCAGATGCAATCCTTCCGCCGCCGGATCGGGGTTATCCAGATTCAACGTGGCGGGGGCGATTTGGTCGCGCAGCGCCAGCGCGGTGAAGATGGTTTCCAGCCCGCCGGCCGCCCCCAGCAAATGGCCGGTCGCCGATTTGGTCGAGGTCACCGCTACGCCGCCGTCTGCGCCGAACAGGTGCCTGATGGCGTTAATTTCCCCCAGATCGCCCACCGGCGTCGAGGTGGCGTGAGCGTTCAGATGCTGGACTTCGCCCGGCGTAACGCCCGCCTGCTTCAGCGCAATCTTCATGGCGCGGTAGGCGCCGTCGCCGTCTTCGGCGCCGGAGGTCATGTGGTAGGCATCGGCGCTGGTGCCGTAGCCGACAATTTCCGCCAGCGGCGCCGCCCCGCGCGCCAGTGCGTGTTCGAGGGTTTCGATGACCAGCATGCCGGCGCCTTCGCCCATCACGAAACCGTCGCGTGCGCTGTCGAAAGGCCGCGAGGCCTGCGCCGCCTCGTCCGCCGATGCGGTAGACATGGCGCGCGCGGCGGCAAAGCCCCCCAGGCTGACGGTATCGATAGCGGCCTCGGTGCCGCCGCACAGGGCGATATCGGCCTCATCGTTACGGATCATGCGCACCGCATCGCCAATGGCCTGAACGCCGGCCGCGCAGGCGGTGACCGGCGCGCCGATCGGCCCTTTGAACCCATGCTTGATAGATACGTGGCCGGCGGCCAGGTTAACCAGGAATGAAGGAATGGTGAACGGCGACAGACGCTTGGCGCCGCGGCTGTCGGTGGTGCGCACCGCGTGAGCGATGGCTGGAAAACCGCCGATGCCGGAGGCTATCACGGTCGCGGTGCGTTCCTGCTTCTCTTCGGTATCGGCGATCCAGCCGGCCTGGCGGATCGCCTCATCGGCCGCCGCCATGGCGAACAGGATAAAGCGATCCATTTTTTTCTGGTCTTTGGGGGCGACGGACAGGTCGGGGTTAAAGCCGGCTTCGGCATCCTGTTCCTGCGAGGGCACCTGGCCGCCGACTTTGACCTGCAGGTCGGCGACGATCGCTTCCGGCAGAGGGCGGATGCCTGACTGACCGTTCAGCAGGCGTTGCCAGACGGCTTCAACGCCGCACCCCAACGGCGAAACGACGCCCATGCCTGTAATGACGATACGACGACTGTTCATAGTGACTCCTTGGATGATTCAGGGAAAGTGGCAGAGTGATTCTGCTGCATCAGGGCGGCGCGCCGGCGCATGCCTTCGCTGGCCGCCGGCCCTGGCGCCAATGTGATGTGGCGTTGTTCGATGGGTTGTCGGGTCTGGCTGTCGATCAGCTGCACCTGGATTGGCCGGCCGCTGCGGCGGTCGACCAGCTGCGCGCTGATGCCGTCATCCGTCAGATGGGTATTGCCCCAATGAAACAGCGCCGCCAACACCGGGAAAAAGTCGTAGCCGCGTTCGGTAAGCAGATATTGATAGCGCACCGGGCGCGTTTGATAGCGCTGCTTGTGCAAGATACCGCCGGCCACCAGGTCTTTCAGGCGGCGTGTCAGTATGGTGGGCGACAGCCCCAGGCTTTGCTGGAATTCATCAAATTTCGACAGGCCGTGGAAGGCGTCGCGCAGTATCAGAATGCTCCACCATTCGCCGACCCGATCCAGTGAACGAGCGACCGGGCAGGGTGCCTGGTCAAAACGGGTTTTTTGCATGCTGCACCTCAATGTTACTACAATAATTGTAGTTACTGGTTGGCCGTTATGGGCATGAGCATCGCCCCGAAGCAAAAAATAACGATGGGAAAATAAAACGGCGGCCGTAGCAGGCCGCCATAGCCGCTTAGAATGCGGCAGTGTCCTTGAACAGGCCCACTTTCAGATCGCTGGCGGTATAAATGACCTGACCGTCGACCAGCACTTCGCCATCGGCCACGCCCATGATCAGTTTACGGGTAATGACGCGCTTGAAGTTGATGCGATAGGTGACCTTTTTCGCGGTCGGCAGCACCTGGCCGGTGAATTTCACTTCACCCACGCCCAGCGCGCGGCCTTTGCCTTCGCCGCCCAGCCAGCCGAGGTAGAAACCCACCAGCTGCCACATTGCGTCCAGGCCCAGACAGCCCGGCATCACAGGGTCGCCGATAAAGTGGCAACCGAAGAACCATAGGTCCGGATTGATATCCAGCTCCGCTTCCACATAGCCTTTGTTGTGGGTACCACCGTCTTCGGTCATCTTGACCACGCGGTCCATCATCAACATGTTACCTGCCGGCAACGGCGGGCCGCCGGCGCCGAACAGCTCGCCACGGCCGGATGCTTCGAGGTCTTCTTTCGTATAGGAGTCGCGTTTATCTACCATGTTCTCAGTAAGCCTTATTTTAATGAAGGACGCAGATTAGCTAACACGTGTACGCTGAACAAGTCCGATCAGCCGTGGTTGAACCAGTTGAGCCAACGGAGCGGCCACGGCCAGCGACGGCGTTCCTGTGGATTCACCTGCGCAATTCGTTCCTGAATGGCAGCCAACAGATTCGGCTGCCGTTCGTCAGAGTAGGGGTAACCGGTCAGTAATGGCAAGGCCTCTGCGGCGCTGTTTACCGCCCACAGATGGAATTGCCCTTCGCGCACGGCCTCGACCACGTCTTGACGCAGGCACAGATGGCGCACGTTGGTGGCGGGCAGTATAACGCCCTGTTTGCCGGTCAGGCCGCGGCGCAGGCAAACCTCGAAGAAGCCTTCGACCTTTTCGTTAACGCCGCCGATGGGCTGCACGTTGCCGAATTGGTCGACGGAGCCGGTGACGGCAATCTGTTGGGTGATAGGCTGCTGCGACAATGCGCTGATCAATGCGCACAGCTCCGCCAGCGAGGCGCTGTCGCCGTCCACTTCACCGTAGGACTGTTCGAAGACAATCGAGGCGGAGAAGGGCAGCTGTTGGTCCAGCTCCAGTTCGGAGATCAGGAAAGCCTGCATAATCATCATGCCTTTGGCGTGCAAATTACCGCCCAGTTCGGCTTTGCGCTCAACGTCGGTGAATTCGCCGTCGCCGAGGTGTACGACGCAGCTGATGCGTGATGGTTCGCCGAAGCTGCGCGGGTGGCCGGGGTAATCCAGAACGGAAAGCCCGTTAATCTGGCCAACCACTTCGCCTTCGGTCTCGATCAGGATTTGGCCCAGCTCAATTTCATCCTGCATGCGTTCGGCGAGGTAGCTTTCTCGCCATTCACGCGCATTCAGCGCGGCTTCGAAGGCTTTGGCCGTGATATGGTCTTCTTCGGCATACAGCGCGGCTTCGGCCAGCTGCTGACCAATCCACAGCGGCGAGAGCGGCAGAATGCCCTGATCGCCGCTGTAACGCACCGCCTGAATCATCAGTGGCAGCCATGCATCGGCGGCCAACGCAGGCAGTTGCTGCTGCTCGATGACGCTGTTGACGTAGCCGCACCACTGCGCCATATCCTCGGCTTCGGTGAGCTGCAGATCGTCTTCGTATTCCCCGTAGACGGCCTGTTCACAGAGTTCGGGTTCAATGTCGTGGAAATCGGCCAGGCCGTGACGGTCGCCCACCACAATCAGGCGCAGCTCCAGCGGCATCGGCGGAAGGGTGACCGGCAGCGGGCGCGTTTCATCCGGAGAAACCCAGTGGAACTGGCGTTGGGTGATCATCTGTTTCAACCGCAGCCACAGCAGCGGCTGAGCCAACAGAGCGCGCGCCGACAGGAGCAGCACGCCGCCGTTGGCCTGATGCACCAGGCCCGGTTGCAGGGTGATTTCGCCATTGTGAATGCGCACGCAGCCAAACAGCTGCTCCGGCTCGATCCATTCCTGGAACACGCAGGCGCCGCCGGCGGCGAAAGGTTCGTCGCCACGGCTGGCGGCCTCCACGCTGACTTTGCTGCCCTGAATCACATAATGACTGCCTTTGAAGGCGGTGTTCTGCGGCTGCAACTGCTGCACGGCGTCTGCGAGCAGCGCCAGATACTCGCGCGTCTCTTGCGCTTTCAACAGCATGAAGCGCGGGGGCGACTGCGGGTGGCAAAAGAGCGTCAGCGCGTTTTCCAGCCGGGGCTGAATGGCGGCAAAGGGCACGGGTGCCAACTGAGCGGCGGTATCAAATATCGCCTGATAAGGCGTTACGTCCGGCAACAGAGATTGCCATTCAAGTCGGTTATTGGTCAAAGTGTTAGATGCAATCGTCAAAAAGGGAAAGGGCGATTATACAAGAATAACGCCAGCTTGATACATGCAGAGTGGCAGTTGGCGTCAGGGAGTTTGACATCGCACCGCGACTGTGCAAAAAACAGTCTAAAAGACGGTTTAATTGCCGGGGAAATTTGGCGCAAAGCTGTTATGCTTAATAAAGTTACGCGGTCACTGAAGAGCTCAAGATGAAATATCAGCAACTGGAAAATCTGGAGAGCGGTTGGAAATGGAAATACCTGGTGAAAAAGCACCGGGAGGGGGAACTCATTACCCGCTACATTGAAAACAGCGTTGCTCAGGAAGCTGTCAACGAGCTGCTGAAGCTGGAAAATGAACCGGTAAAAGTCCTCGCATGGATTGCCGCTCATATGAATCCGGAACTGGATAACCGGATGAAGCAAACTATCCGCGCCAGACGCAAGCGTCATTTTAACGCAGAACATCAACACACGCGAAAAAAATCTATCGATCTGGAGTTTCTGGTTTGGCAACGTCTGGCTGCCCTGGCCCGTCGCCGCGGCGTTACGCTGTCGGAAACCATAGTGCAGCTGATAGAAGATGCCGAGCGTAAAGAGAAGTACGCCAGCCAAATGTCGCTGTTGAAAGAAGACCTCAAGGCTATCCTCGGCAAGGATCAGGAATAACCTCTTACTGCATATTGCACGGTGCTACTTTTGCCGGCCCGGCGAGAAAAGGGCGAAAAAAAACCCCGCATTGCGGGGTTTTTTACTAAGCAGTGGTAACTTAAGCCTGTGGCTGAGTTACAACGTCTTTGATACCTTTAACTTCGATCTCTACGCGACGATCTGGTGCCAGGCAAGCGATCTGAGCTTTGGTAGCGCGGCCAGATTTGTAGCCACAGGTGTTGCCAGTGACGGAATCAGCTTCGCCCATACCACGTGCAGAGATTTTGTCTGACGGGATGCCTTTAGAAACCAGGTAGTCAACAACGCTTTGTGCGCGTTTTTCGGACAGTTTCTGGTTGTACTGGTCAGAACCAACGGCGTCGGTGTAACCCAGAACCACTACAGAACCGTCTTTAGGATCCATGGAGCTCAGCTGGCTGTACAGCTGGTCCAGAGCCTGTTGGCCTTCTGCTTTCAGAGTGGATTTGTTGAAGTTGAACAGCACGTCAGACTTCAGAGTGAAACGCTTGGTTTCAACAACTGGAGCCGGAGCCGGAGCTGGTGCTGGAGCAACAACATCATCCTGACCGAAGCGGTAAGAAACACCCAGGCTCAGCATGGTGTTGTCTGGACGTGCGCCGACAGTACCTGCATCACCGATGTTGCTTACGAATTGGTAGTCCAGGCGAGTAGCCCAGTTTTTGGTCAGTGCGTATTCAACACCAACAGCAGCCAGCGGAGAAACGCCGGTGTCGTGGTCGCTCAGACGAGTGCCGTTGCCGTAGTTAGCTTTGGAGTCTGCACGCCATACCATACCACCCAGACGAGTGTAGATGTCCAGATCGTCAGCAATTGGGTAGCTCAGTTTAGCTGCCAGCTGAACGCCTTGTGCTTTGAAAGCACCGTTGTTCACGCTGCCTTTGTAAGGCATACGGCCAAGCCAGTCATAGCCCAGCTCGAAGCCCAGGTATTGGTTCGCCTGGTAACCCAGGAACGCGCCAGCACCCAGTTGATCTTTATGGGTCGGACCATTGCCGATACCATTCTGGTAACCGTTGCCGTAGAAACCAGTGTCATGGTACTGGGACCAGCCCAGTTTAGCACCGGTGTACCAGGTGTTATCTTTTGGGGCGGCTTGCGCTACGGTAGCGAAACCAGCCAGTGCCACTGCTAATGCGATAGCTGTCTTTTTCATTTTGCGCCTCGTTATCATCCAAATAGGCAATGAGCTTTAAAGCTGTTTTAAGCCCTTGGTTAAATTCCTTCGCCAAGGTTTGAGCCCTCGTTTGTTACTCGGCCAGTTTTCCTGGCGTTATAGAGCAACCTTGGCGATGTAAAGTCTACAACGTGGCGCGAAAGTTACAAGTGTGATGTGATAAAGCTCTAAAAAAAAACGCGGAATCGTACATATTTGCTAACACTAATCGGCAAAAAACAGGGCGAATTTCTGAGCGTTTTCTCTCGCGGAACCGCAGCCGGACTCGCTTTCTGCATGATCCGGCAAAGGTTCCCTTCGCGGGGGATAAAAATGATGGGAAAATTCCTAAATTTACTTAATGATACAAAGAAGAGTGAATTTTTAGGGTGGAACAGTGTCCGTGAGTCGGGTTAATGTCACGTTGCGGACGCATGATGAAGCCGTAAGCATTACCCAATTCTGCCGCACGCCTTAATTTTAGACGATCTTCCTCTGTAAGCTCGGGCAACCAGCCGAGAACCACGCTGTAATTCCCCGTCAGCAGCGCTTTTTCCATCGCCTCCACCGTCGCCAGCGGGCTGATTTGGCTCAGCTGCACCATTTTCTCGACCGGCAGGCCGGATTGCTGCAGCCACAGTTTGCTGAGTTTTTGCTGCGGCGTAAGCCACAGCAGCCAGCGCGACTGTTTGCCAAGCTGTTGCAGCAGCGGCAGTAACAACTGTGCGACCGCGGGCTGATGCTCATTGTAAACAAGTTCACTGATAAGGCCATTTTCGTTGCCGGCGTCGGTGGTCTTGGCAGCATGGGGCGCCGCGATAGCGTTGCGGCTGAAATGGGGTTGGTAAAGTGATTGAGTACGCATAAAGTATCCCGCCCGTAGTGTTACTGTATGTATATACAGTATACCCGGTGGGAGATAAGATCAACCCAAATTTTAGTAGCGCCTCGCATAACCGCGATTATTTTTTATACTGCCGTTTTTTGTGATTGGCATGGCTACCGTTAGTGCGTATTTTTCTAATTAGTTGTTCACGTTACCTTTATTTCATTGATGTGAGAAATATTACGCATATAACCTACAAGGGAGTCTCGTCATGAAAGGGATATCGACGGCAAGGATTGCACAGGCGAAAGCCTGCTTCTCGGTATTGGGCTGCATCACCATCCGCTCGCAGTTCGGCGGTTATGGGCTGCTGGCCGAGGGCGTCATGTTCGCGGTGATAGCGGAAGGCGAACTGTATCTGCGGGCGACTCATGGTCTGGAGCCGACGTTTCGCGCCCGCGGCATGGTCAATATGATTTACTCCAAGCGCGGCGTGCCGATCACCATGCGTTATTATTGGGTCGATGAGGCGCTCTGGCGCGAACGCAACGAGCTGATTGGTCTGGCGTGGCAGGCGGTCAGGGAGGCGCGCAGGGAACAGCAGAGCAAAACCGGCAGCCACGGGCGGCTGAGGACGTTGCCCAATATCGATATCAATATGGAGCGGCTGCTGTGGCGGGCCGGCATTCGCAACGTCTACGACCTGCGGCTGTACGGCGCCAGGCGCAGCTACCTGCGGCTGTTGCAACAGCAAAACCCTCTTGGGGTGCGGATGCTGCTGTCGTTGGCGGGCGCGATCGCCGGCTATCACCATGCCGCTTTGCCCGCCGAACTGCGCGGCGAGCTGATCCAGTGGTTCGAGCATACGATGGCGATGCGCAGCCATGGCCATGAGCCGGTCATTCAGCGCCAACGGGCGGCCCTGAATGATTAATTGGCCTTATTGATACGCGCGTGCAGCGCAGTCAGCTCCGGCAGCAGTTCAAGCACCAGCCCAATCTGTTGCAAGACCAATTGATCTTTGCTTTCCGGCTCCGGGACGGTGTGCCGGATGCGCTCAGCGAGGTTTTCCAATGCCAGCGCAATGCGCGAGCCGTCCTGCTCTTCCTGATGCAGGGCGCCGTCAACGTAGCACACGGCATCATTCAGTAAATCCAGCGTCGCGGGGTTGCTCAGGCGTTCACGGTGCGCGCCGAGCGCGGAGATGTAGCTCAGCAGGGTATGATTCAGGCACAGCAGCCGGAAAGCCGCCTCCTGCAGCGCCCGATCGGCCTTGGGATCGGCGGACATGTTGGAGATGACCGACGCCAGTTCGGCATCGCTGTTGTGCGCATCCCGTCGCGCGATGCGATAGGGCAGGCCGTTATCTTTGCCCTGATGGTACTGCACCAGAATGGCGTCCAGGTAGCGGCAGTTGGCGTTCAGCGTCTTGTCCACCACCGCCGGCAATTGGCGGAACTTCCAGTCCGGCCAGATGAAACTGACCGCCGCCCAGGCGATGGCGCAGCCCAGCAAGGTGTCGTAAACGCGCGGCGCCGCCACTTCAAAACCCTCGCCCAGCAGGTTAAAGCACAGCAACACCAGCAGGGTAATAAACATGGTGGCGTGGGCGTATTGCACGGTGCGGAATGCGAAGAACAGCACGCCGGTGATGACGATCAGCACCATCTGGCCTTCGAGCGACGGAACGAAGTAAAGGATCGGCAGGCCGATCAATATGCCGGCCAGCGTGCCAATGATGCGCAGCGCCAGCCGGCGCCGAGTCGCATTGTAATTGGGTTGGCACACAAACAGGCTGGTGAGCAGGATCCAGTAACCGTGCTGCATGCCGGTAAGCTGAATAAACGCGTAACCGACGCACAGCACCACCGACATGCGGATTGCGTGGCGGAACAGGGCGGACTGCGGCGTCAGGTGGCGGCTGATGCGCAGCCTGATGTCGCTCCAGCCGGTCAGGCGATCGTCTGCCAGGCTATTCTCTTCCGTTTGCCCATTGGCGAGCGCCTGTTCGGATTCGATATTGGCCAGTTGGGCGTCGATGGCGCGTAAATTTTTCAGCAGGTGCGCGAGCGCTTTGGTCAGTTCGGCATTTTCCCGCGTGGCGGCGCTGCGCGCCAGCGCTTCTTCGATGCGGTTAAATACCGGCTCAAATCGCGGATTGTGCTGATATTTTTGCCTCAGCAGGATCGACTGCGCCAGTTGCCGGCAGGCACGCGCCTGCATGCTCAGCAGGCGCTGGAAGCGAAACAGAATATCGCTGTGGCGGAACTGCCGGCTCAGCGCCTGATACTGAACGTGAGAAGAGCTGGCCCGCTCGTGGATATCCTGCGCGACAAAATAATAATGCAGCGTACGGCGGGTGCCGCGCTGGCCGCGATCGCCTTTCAAGCGCGTCAGCAAAGAGGCCTTGGTCTGGTTGAGCAGCGTCACCAGCGCGCTGTTGGCCATGGCGACATCCATCCACGGCAGGTCTGCGTCGTGTTCGGCATCGGGGTCGAACAGGTTGGCTTTGGCGTCCAGATAGTTAGCCAGCTGCTCATAGCAGCGGGCCAGATTTTCCTGCAGCGGGCGGATGGGGAAGATCACATGGCCGGTCAGCGTCAGCAGGTTGTACCACAGCGCGCCGATGACCAGCAGCATCGGCTGTTGATACCAGGCGCCATACATCGAGGTGCCGAGCATGGTGTAAACCGCGATCAGCAGCGCGCCGAAGGCGATGGTGGCGTAACGCTGCCCCAGGGCGCCCAAGAGAATAAAGCCGCAGGTGGAGAGCATCAGACCGAGCGCGAACAGCCAAGGGTAAGGAAACAGCAGCTCAATCGAGGCGGCGGCGATAAAAAAACACACCAGGGTGATCAGCAGGTTGCGCAACCTGCCGGTCAGCCTGTCGTCCAGATCGGTCAAGGCCGCGGCGACCACGCCCAGCGTCAGAGGAATGGTCAGCTTGGGAATGCCCAGCCACCAGGGAACGGCGGCTGCGCCGGTCAGCGCAATGAAGATGCGCAGATGGTAAAGCACATTGCTGTTGTAGGCGTAACGGCGTAGCGCGGGTGCAAAAGAGAGCACGAAAAACTCCTCAAACGGAGAAAAAATTAACGCTGTTGATACTGGCGACGGGCATTTTCGGTACGGGCCTGCTGAGCCATTTCAACCGAAACCACGCGGCGGCCCACCGGCCACAGGGCGATGGCGGCGATTTTGAAATTGGCGATGCCGACCGGAATGCCGATGATCGAAACGCACTGCACGATGCCGGCCGCGATGTGTGACAGGCACAGCCACCAGCCGAACAGCACCAGCCAAACGATATTCAGCAGCGAGCCGCCGGCGGAAAGCAGCGCATTGCTTTTTTCCGGGTAAAGTTCATTGACGTGGATCGCCTCATTGCCGAAAGGCAAAAACGACAATTTGGTGATTTCCCAGCAGGAGCGGGTTAACGGCAGGGTGAAGATCAGCAGGACGCTGAACACCGTGGCGATCAGCCAGCCCAGGGTGGTGAAAAAACCGCCCAACACGAAATTAAGAATATTCAGTACAGTACGCATAGTCGTCATTCTGCTCTAATGATGGTCAAACCGCGACGCGGTTGCGTTCGCTATCAAAACGCAAAATCTATTCTACCCTTTTTTTAGCGCTAGAGTGCCACTGCTTATCGCAGGTAAACTGGCAGATATCCGTTATTTAATCTCAACATAGTCATGGCGCGACGATATGGAACTTAAAGCGACATCGCTGGGGAAACACCTGGCTCAGCACCCTTACAACCGCGTGCGGCTGCTGCACGCCGGCGTTGAGGTCAGCGGCGAGAAGCATGAATACCTTATCCCGTTCAACCAGCTGATACAGGTCAGGTGCAAGCGCGGCATCGTCTGGGGCGAACTGGAGTTTGAACTGCCCGACGAGAAAGTGGTGCGGCTGCACGGCACCGAGTGGCAGGAGACCCAGCGTTTTTATCACTACTTGCAGCAGGCCTGGCAGCAGTGGAGCGCGGAGATGAGCGAGGTCAGCGCCGGGGTGCTGCAGCAGCAGGTCGAGCAGATCCAACGCATCGAACAGCAGGATAAATGGTTTAAAAAATCCGAGCTGGGCAAGCTGCAGCAGCAGATCCGCCAGTCCTTCGACGCGTTGCCGATGCCGGTGGTGCGGCTGGATGAGTTCGACAACTGCCGTGACGATTATCAACGCTGCCTGCAGTGGCTGCAGCATGGCCTGCACAGCATCGAACAGCGCAACCGGCAGTGGACCGAACGCATGCTGGAAACCCATCACGACTTTTTCCAGACGGTCGAAAGTTCGCCGCTGAATGATTCGCAGAGCCGCGCGGTGGTGAACGGCGAAGACTCGGTGCTGGTGCTGGCCGGCGCCGGCAGCGGTAAAACCTCGGTGCTGGTGGCGCGCGCCGGCTGGCTGCTGCGCCGTCAGGAAGCCGAACCCGGGCAAATTTTGCTGTTGGCGTTCGGCCGCCAGGCGGCCGGCGAAATGAATGAGCGCATCAAGGAACGGCTGGGCGACGTCGGCATCCAGGCGAAAACCTTCCATGCTCTGGCGCTGCAGATCATTCAGCAGGGCAATCGAAAAGTGCCGGCTATCAGCAAGCTGGAAACCGACGGCAAAGCGCGGAAAGCGCTGTTGATCGCCAACTGGCAGCAGCAATGCGCGGAGAAAAAGGCGCAGGCCAAAGGGTGGCGTCAATGGCTGACCGAAGAACTCGAGTGGGAAGTGCCGGAAGGGGATTTCTGGCAGGATAAGCGGCTGGCGGAGCGGCTGGCCGGGCGGCTCGAACGCTGGCTGGGGTTGATGCGCATGCACGGCGGCAGCCAGGCGGAAATGATCGAACAGGCGGACGACGAAATCCGCGACCTGTTCTCAAAACGCATCCGGCTGATGGCGCCGCTGTTGAAGGCCTGGAAAAGCGCCTTGAAAGACGAAGGGGCGGTGGACTTCTCCGGTTTGATCCATCAGGCGGTCAATATTCTGGAAAAAGGCCGCTTTGTCAGCCCGTGGAAACACATCCTGGTGGATGAGTTTCAAGATATCTCGCCGCAGCGCGCCCAGCTGCTGGCGGCGCTGCGCAAGCAGAACAAGCAGACCTGCCTGTTCGCGGTGGGGGATGACTGGCAGGCGATCTATCGCTTTAGCGGCGCCGAGCTGGCGCTGACCACGGCGTTCGCCGCCAACTTCGGCGAAGGGGCGCAGTGCGCGCTGGACACCACCTACCGCTTCAACGAGCGCATCGGCGAAGTGGCCAACCGCTTTGTGCTGCAGAACCCGCACCAGTTGAAAAAACCGCTGAACAGCCTGAGCAAGGGCAACAAAAAATCGGTGGCGATTTTGCCGCACGAACAGCTGGAAGCGCTGCTGGACAAGCTGAGCGGCTATGCCAAGCCGGAAGAAAGCATCCTGGTGCTGGCGCGCTATCATCACCTGAAACCGCAGGCGCTGGCCAAAGCGGCGACCCGCTGGCCGAAGCTGAATATCGAGTTCATGACCATTCACGCCAGCAAGGGGCAGCAGGCGGAATATGTGATTATTGCCGGTTTGCACGAGGGCGGCGACGGTTTTCCGGCGGTGGCGCGCGAGTCGGTGCTGGAGGATGTTTTACTGCCGCAGCCGGAAGATTTCCCGGACGCCGAAGAGCGGCGCTTGCTGTACGTGGCGCTGACCCGCGCCAAACACCAGGTCTGGCTGCTGCAGGATCGCGAACGCCCCTCGGTGTTTGTCGAACAGCTGCAGGATCTTGGCGTGCCGCTGCAGAAAAAACCCTAAACCGGGCCTGGCGGGCAGCCAGACCCGCGGCATTACTGCAGGCGTTCCTGCAAATAGCGCTGATAGTCGGGTATGGCGATTTCCACCGCGCTTTTGAACAGCGGCGAGTCGATCAGGAAATCCGCGGTGGAGCGGTTGGTGGCGACCGGGATATTCCACACCGTCGCCAACCGCAGCAGCGCCTTCACGTCCGGATCGTGCGGCACGGCGTTCAGCGGATCCCAGAAGAAGATCAGCATGTCGATTTTACCTTCGGAGATCAGCGCGCCAACCTGCTGGTCGCCACCCATCGGGCCGCTGAGCATGCTCTGCACCGGGAGGCCGCTGGCCCGCTGGATCAGGTTGCCGGTGGTGCCGGTGGCGTACAGCTGATGCTCCGCCAGTATGGCCTTATGGCTTTCAACCCACTCCAACAGGGCCTGTTTGCGGTGATCGTGCGCCACCAGCGCAATGTGCTTGCGCGCGGCGATAGTGCGGGTGGTCAATTCCATCTCGGTGTCCTTCGCTAATCGGGTGATGTGCGACAGATTACTGAAACTGTTTTTCACTGCCTAGCGTTTGCGCCTGAAAATGCGAAGAAAACGCGCCTTTACCCCGGCAAGGCGCGAATTGTTTAGCGAACGGGCTGCTTGTTGGCCCAGCGCAGAAAGCGCTTCTGCGTTTCCTTGTCCGCCTGTTGGAACCAATACTGCAGCATTTGCTCGGAGACGTTTTCGCCTTTCAGCGTGACGGTCGGTGAATTCAGCGTCGCGGCCGACTGCGGAGAAAGCGCGGCGGCGGAGTGCGCCTGAGCGAAGGCCGGCACCGAGGCCGGGCGATGTTGGCGATTGTAGTCCGACATCACCTTCTCCAGGTCGGTATTGAAGGTCACGCTGTCGGGGTGCAACACGTCGTGCCGCATGGGCAGATCGTTGCCTTTCGGATCAATCACCTGGTAATTCAGCGTTTTGTCGAAGCGCTGCGCGTCACGATCGTTTTCTATCCGCGGCAGCTCAATCGCCACGGCGCTGACGTTTTGCGTGTTGAAGGTGGCGATCAGCGGCAGGGACGTGTAGGCGATCTGATCCTGTTGGCCGGAACGCACGGATTTGGTGACCTTAAACAGCAGCTGATGTTGCCCGCCGTCCAGCTCGAGGCTGTCGGCGCCTTTTAACAACGAACCTGTCATTTTCTTGCCGTCGACCGCCAGCAGGTCGATGTCCGGGGAGAGTTTCAGGGTCGTAGCCGCGGCCGGCATGCTGATGCTGAGTAGCGCCGCAACCACCAGACCAAATTTCATCATTATCTCCTTATAAAGCGACATAGCTATAGTGTTGGACACGCCACAGGTTGTGTCAAAATTTTTCAATATGGCCAGTGGATTTACATTTTTACACATTTAAATGCATTTGGACATGCCGACGTTGTCTCCCACCGTGACAGCCTCAGACCATGGAATTGGCCTGGAGTTTCAGCCGCGCGGCGTTTAGCTGAATTTGGCGCTATCGGTTACACTCAGAACAGACAATTTCGTTGATGGCCGGGAGCTGAGTATGCAGGACCATGAGATCGCAGAGCTGTTGCAACAGGTGAAAACCATCGCCCTGGTCGGCGCCAGCGATAATCCGGCGCGGCCCAGCTATGGCGTCATGGCCTATTTATTGGCCCAGGGCTATCAGGTTACGCCGGTCAGCCCCAAGCTGGCGGGGCAGAGCCTGTTGGGGCAGCCGGCTTACGCCAGGCTGGCGGACATTCCCCATCCGGTGGATATGGTGGACGTTTTTCGCAATTCAGAGGCGGCCTATGCCGTCGCGCAAGAGGCGATAGCCATCGGCGCCAGGGCGCTGTGGCTGCAGATAGGCGTGATTAACGAGCAGGCGGCAGCGCTGGCTGCGCAAGCCGGGCTGAAGGTGGTGATGGATCGCTGCCCGAAAATCGAGATCCCGCGCCTGGGGCTGGAGCGTTAAATGAAAAGGGCCCGGCGCGATGCCGGGCCCTCATGGGGTTTCTCAGGTCTGGCGCGCTCAGTTGCGCAGCCGCGGCGCCTGCAGCTGGTGGCGGATGGACTCCGCCAGTTCATCCAGCGAGGGTTGTTCGGGATGAGCCTCCTGGGCCTCGCCATCCAGCTGCGCTTCCGCCAGATAGGTATGTACCGGTTGGCCTTCCTCGTCCTCCATCACCACGTGATACCAAGGGGCAAAGCGCAGATCGTCGTTTGCCGCTATCTCGTCAGCTTTTGGTTGTTCCAAAGAGTATTCAGGGTCGATATCAATCACCACCCCCAAATACCCCAGCAGCTTATGCCGAACCTGTTGTCCGATACCGAATTTGCTGGCAATCATGATGACCTCCTGAGAAACAGTGCCTTGCTCTCTATATGAGGGCAAAACAGCGTATTTCAAGTTACATCACCCGACACGCAAAGCCTTTCAAATACAGCCCTTCAGGATAAGTCGCGATAACCGGGTGATCGGCAGCCTGTCGGAACTGCTCTATAAATTGTACATCACGCCCGGCATCCACAGCGGCGTCGGCCAAAATTTTCTGGAACAGATCGGTCGGCATCAGCCCGGAGCAGGAGAAGCTGAGCAAAATGCCGCCCGGGTTCAGCAGCTGCAGCGCCAACATGTTGATATCTTTGTAACCGCGGCAGGCGCTGGCCAGCTGGTTTTTGTTTTCGACGAACTTCGGCGGATCCATGATGATCAGATCGAATTTTTCGCCCTGGGTGCGGTAGCGGCGCAGCAGCTGGAACACGTCATCACGCACAAACTCCGCCTTGCTCAAATCCAGCCGGTTCAGCTCGACGTTCTGTTTGGCGATATCCAGCGCCGCCTGCGAGGTATCTACGCTGATCACCTGCTCACAGTCGCCCATCAGGGCCGCGACGGCGAAGGCGCCGGTGTAGGAGAAACAGTTCAGCACCCGTCGGCCGGCGGAATAATTGCGCGCCGCCAGGCGGCTGTCGCGCTGATCGAGGTAAAAACCGGTTTTATGTCCTTGCTGAATATCCACCAGCAGCTTCATGCCGTGTTCGGTAATCGGCAACAGCGCAGGCGGCAGATCGCCCAACACCTGGCCCTGCGTCAGCGGCAAACCTTCTTTTTTGCGCACCGCAACGTCGGAGCGGTCATAAATAGAGCACTCCGGGTAGCAATGCTGCAGGGCGGAAAGCAGGGCGGCGCGTTGATACTCGGCGCCGGCGGACAGCAGCTGCAGCACCAGGAAGTTCTGGAAACGATCGATGGTGACGCCCGGCATGCCGTCGGATTCGCCGGCGATCAGGCGGTAACCGTCCAGGCCGTCGCGCTGCGCCACCCAGTCGCGCCAGCTTTGCGCCTGCTGTAAACGGCGAATAAAGAAGTCGATGTTAACCTCTTCATCCTGCTGGAAGGTCCAGACGCGTGCGCGGATCTGCGACTCGGGGGAGTAGGCGCCGCGCGCCAGCCATTTGCCCTGGCTGTCATGGATATCGATGGTTTCACCGGAAAGGGCTTTGCCCTCAACGCGTTGAACGGCGCCGGAGAATACCCACGGATGGCGACGGAGCAAGGACTTTTCACGTCCTTTGGCGAGAATTAAGCGCATTTTTAAACTTCTTTATAATCAGCATGTTAAATGACCAGGGTCATTATTAGTCAAAATAAGTTCATAATCATATCTGAATATCATCCCATTCACTACCGCGCGAATCCTGATAGCGGGCCGTCATCTATTCATTCAGCAGCAGGCGGGCACGCTTGACCTCCACGGTCGTGAAATCGCAAGCTGGCTTTTCCTGTGGGCGTTCGCGGAACGCTTTCATTCTGCTGCGGCGATTGGCCATGGTTTTTTCTTTCAATTCACGGCGCAGCACGGTCTCTTCATAACGTTCCAGCCAGAAATGGAGTGTAATGCGGGCTGAAGACGCGATTCTGGCGTATCAAGTATTACGAGGAGGTCATGAGGGATGGTTAATCCTGGATGACAATTTCAATTTGGGATTATTCCGAAATCGGGGCGGGTTCAAATGGATCCTCCCGTGTAATTTTGGCGCCGGGGAGTGCGTTGCTGCTCAAAAGCGCTAATGCGGCTTGGGGTCATGGGTTCACGTACGTCAGTATTTGTGAATAATCAGATATCGAAGCGCAAGCTGCTTGATAACTATACTGACCATACGGGAATTCCGTAAATTCTAATATCATAAGGACTCGGACTAAACTCTGCGGATAATCTGAATAACAATCATGTTTAGATTTTGTTAATGAAGTTTGGGTTAATTTATTATCTCTACGGTGAATCCCCCTGGCGGCGGGGCGAATCAGCAAGTTGTGAGTCAAGGTTTGGAAGACGCAAGCCATGGTGCTGGCCAAAGGCTTACCGGGAGGCACCCGGCACCGTAGTCCAAGTATCAGCAGGGAGCATTCATTTTAATATGTACTATCGAATCCTTGGCAGGGTTTTGTGAGTGCGTCCCTCTGATATGAAGTGACAGCCAGGAAAGACTGGCACCCAAACGTGCACTCATTGAGTGTTATTTTAGGCTTGGGTTAATAGCTGACAGCCGGGAAAGACCGGCACCAATTATCAGCCGGCGTGAAGTGGAAAACGCCGTATGTACTCAGGGACAAACATGGCTGGCTGGGTGAGAAAATTGACAGGCGGCGGCCCGGTGCTGCTGTCGTCTCCTGCGAGCCGCCAGAGCCGCAGGGCAACACTTGGGGCGATGCGCTGAGCTACAGTGAGGTGCTTCTATCGGTTTTGATTATGTTTAATGGTAAGTTAATTTGACAATGGGCTATATTATGTTAGGTGCGAATAAAAAAACAAAGGTAAGTTCTGAATTGTTATTTAACATGAGCCTGTATGTTATGATGGCCCAGGTATTAATTGACTTGGTTTCTTTTTTTATTTGCTTTTCTTTCCGCATTATTACCTCAATGATTATGAATTGATTTCCTACTTGGTTTTGGGTTTGTTTCTTTTTGCTGGAGTAATATATAAAAACATAAGAATGGCAATAGCATATGTGATCTTTAGGTTTGTTTTCTTTTGGATTCTGGCCAATAAGACAGATTACTTTTTAAGCGCCTTTGGGGTTTTTATGCAGTTTTTTTACCAAATTGTTGGTATGCTTTGTGTAGTTTCAATATGCAATATTAAAAAAGGCGTGAAGTATATTGATGTGAAGGCATCCTGTATTGTTTTTTTATGCTCGCTATCATTGGTTATGTCATTTATATCAAGTTATTAGATGACAATGTGTGTGACTTTAATGATAATTCCAAAAACGTAGTGTAAAAGAAGGTATGAACCTGCAGGTGATCGCTGTTCCGGGTGAGCGAGAAAAATATGAGTATTTGTATGACTATTTCCGCGCAAAGTGGCTATTACCTAAAGGTATGCAACTGCCTTCCATGCGGCCCGGACCAAAAGGCTGAGGAAAACGGAAATATGGCGCGGTCGGTTCGATAGCAGCGGTTTTCACCGCGCTGGGCGATGACACCTACCGAACCATCATCCGCGCGAGGATAGCCGCGAATCACCGAAGCGTACGGTCATAATTAACAATGCTGCCAGCTAGATAAAAAAGGGTGACACCGCCGTGCAGGCGCACGGAAATGCCATAACGAAATCGATAAGGAGCTGATTATGACACAGGTTTGCATTGCTGCGTATGTGTATGGCGTGGTGCAGGGGGTGGGCTTCCGCTATTCCACCCAGCATCAGGCCACGGCGCTGGGGTTAACCGGCTACGCGCGCAACCTCGATGACGGCAGCGTCGAGGTGGTGGCCTGCGGTGAGCCGGCGCAGGTGGACAGGCTGATGGAGTGGCTGAAGCAGGGCGGCCCGCGCAGCGCGCGCGTCGACCGCGTGCTGGTGGAGCCGCGGGGGGTTGCGGACTACCCGAGGTTCGACATTCGCTATTAGCGGATCAGATGCACTTTACCGGTTTCGGCAGGCCGGCGATCTTGGTCGCCTGCTTGGCTGGGCCTTTCGGGAATAAACGGTAGAGGTAGCGGCTATTGCCTTTTTCTTCGCCGTATTTTTGCGCCATCGCCTTGACCAACATGCGGATCGCCGGCGAGGTATTGAATTCCTGGTAGAAGTCGCGGACAAAACGCACCACCTCCCAGTGCGCCTCGGTAAGCGCGATCTCCTCTTCGGCGGCCAGCAGCGGCGCCAATCCTTCGTGCCAGTCCGCGCTGTTTTTCAGGTAGCCCTGCGCGTCGGTCTCGATAACCTGACCTTCAAACTCCAACATACTGCCTCGGTAACGGATAATTCGGAACGGCGGCCAGTTTAGCAAACTTTTGGCGCAGCCAAAAATAAAGCCCCGCGTAGGCGCAATGCCGTTCACTTAAGCGGAGCGGCATTGCGGTTTACCGGATAGCGGGTTTTTGACATCTTAACCGCCCTCGGCCTTGATGGTCGGGGGCGTTTTGTTATGAACATCGCCTCCAGGCTACCTCTCAGGTGCATGAGCCGCTTGGGGATTGTGCCTGGTGATATTGTGTTTCCCAACCAGTGCAGCTGCGCTGATATCACATCAAAAGCGAACTTGAAGCTTATTTCCGATGGGGCTCTTTTGTGGTGTTTTGCCGCCAACGCGGCTTCACGGCGGATAAGATTATAAGCCAGCAGCAGCCCCCAGACCTCCTGATGCAACAGCTCGACTTTTCGGCTTCTCAACACCAGCGCATTACTCTGCAGGCTGCTTTTGATGTTCCTGAACCCAACCTCGATCTCCCACCGACAATGATAAAGCTCTGCCACCGCTTTTGCCGGATAACGGTCTGCCGGCAATGATGTCAGTACCGTTTTCTCCACCCCGTTCAGGTCATAGCTGACCGCCCGCGCATACCAAAACTCCGGCAAGGAAGGGTTCTGTTTTCGGGCCTGTGGGGAGACCTTCATTTTCAGTAGCCGGTCTCCCGCCCCGTAACTTTCCTGAACCTCCGAGACGATCTCTTTGCGTGCCGGCAACAGCCAGTGGCGGTTTTCGCCACTGCGATTCAGCGTCAGCAGCAGGTCTGCACTGTGAAAAAGCTTATCGAACAACGTGATTGAGTTATCCGGCAAGGCCTTAAGCAGGGTCTGTGCCAGCCGCGTCTCACTGCTGCGATAAGGGCCGGTGACGGCATCCAGCAAGACATGGCTGTTCAGGTTCATCAGAGCCACCAGGCGCATCACCGGGAAAGGGTTCTGCCGCTCCGTGGATGTGTTGCTGGAGCCGAAGTGTTCACGCAGTTCAGGTTCATCCGGTGTACGCAGCTGTGCACCATCAACCGCGAAGAGCTGCAGACCTTTCCAGTCATCTTTGGGATAGCGCTCAGCCCCCAGACATGAGCCGTTTGACGAAACAGCCACTCCACGGGCGCTGCCCCGACGCGTTGCCTGGCCTGAGTGATAGCACTGCGGGCAAGCAGTTGAGTTCCGGCCTCTCCATCGGCGCTCAGATTGAGGCGACGAACAATCTCGGTGATGGGCTCATTGCGGAAAAACGCCATGCAGACCACCATCCAAACGACCATATCCCCCGGTAAGCGGCGGCGTCTGACGGTGGCATGGGAAGAAAGGGAAAGGCAGTGCTGGAGCCACTCAACGGGCAGGTGTTCAGCAAAAAGCTGAGCTGAGGGGGGTGGCATCAGTGGATTTTCGTTGAAATCCAGCAAGTCGTTGAGAAGTGGCATATGAAAACGGCTCCCTGTTGTGGAGCCGTTATATTGCCGCAGATTAAGGATCGGTCAACCGATCCTTAACTGATCGGCATTGCCGCGAAAGCGGGGCTTTGGACGCTGCGTTGATGCGAATCAGTTGCTGCGGGCGAAGCCCAGGATGCTCAACAGGCTGATGAACATGTTGTAGAGCGAAACGTACAGGCTGACGGTGGCGCGAATATAGTTGGTCTCGCCGCCGTGAATGATGTTGCTGGTTTCCCACAGGATAGCGCCGGCGGAGAACAGGATGAACAGCGCGCTGATCGCCAGGTGCAGGGCCGGGATCTGCAGGAACAGGTTGGCGATAACCGCCACCAGCAGCACCACGAAGCCCGCCATCATCATGCCGGAGAGGAACGACATGTCCTTGCGGGTGGTCAGCACGTAGGCCGAGCAGCAGAAGAACACCGCCGCGGTGCCGCCCAGCGCCAGCATGATCAGGTCGCCGGCGCCGGCATTCAGGAACGAGCTGAGGATCGGCCCCAGCGCATACCCCATGAAACCGGTGAGCGCGAAGGCGGCCAGAATCCCCGCCGGGCTGTTGGCCAGCTTATGGGTCAGGAACATCAGCCCATAGAAGCCGACCAGCATCAGCAGCAGGCCCGGGGCCGGCAGGCCCAGCATGGTGCTGGCGGTGGCGGTCAGGGCGGAAAAGGCCAGCGTCAAAGACAGCAGGAAATAGGTATTGCGCAGGACTTTATGCGTGCTGAGCAGCGAGTCGCGCGCGGAGGATGAGACGACAATGCGGTCCATAATGATCTCTCTTATCAGGTCATCACAAAATTAATCACGATGATAGGCAGCGCAAGCATTTGATTAAAGTTTGTTTACCAATCTTTACCCTTAGTTATCATTGCTGCAACAGTGAGCGCCGGCCGGGCGTTTCTTCAGCGGCCGAATGCCGGTTGCTGGTTTTTCACGCGGTTGAACGGCCCTGGGCTTTACAAGCGGATCCGCTCTGTTTATAGTTCGGCTCGTTGCGGAGGGGTGGCCGAGTGGCTGAAGGCAACGGTCTTGAAAACCGTCGACGGGAAACCGTTCCAGAGTTCGAATCTCTGCTCCTCCGCCATACATTCTGACCCCGCGCTCTGATGAGCGCGGGGTTTTTTGCTTTATGAACTTTGCAGCATGCCATGAGTCATTGATTTCATTTGCTGTGCTTTACCTCCTGCTGCTCCCTGCCTCCTAAATGGGCGTACCCTTTACCGTAACGGTCCGACAACCCCGGCAATTTATTGAAAGCGTTAATTACTCAACGCTCCAAGATCCTCCCTTGCTCTGATGCATTCGCTGGAAAGTTGCCAGAATATTGCCCTCGTTAATCTCCGACGGTTCACCCCCTTAAATTGCAGGTCAGGGAAATCTTTTCCAACGGACTGGCCGTTGCATCTCTAAGTTGCGGTGTAAATAGCTTCATCGCAAATACAAGTTTGCCTTGGGGGAGCGATAAACGTTTCACTTAATAGCATCGGTAAAAAATATTAGCTTGATGAATGTTTTTTCAATTCATTATATCCGAGATGAAAAATGGCGACATCAACGTTGTATTTTTCGTAAAAACGCCAAAATCAGATATTTCTCGCCATTGATTATATTTTGCGCCACCTGAAGGTCCGATCTGGCACGGTCGTTTTTTGAATACCTTGCTCCATAGGGCCTGAATGAGTTTTCGTAAGAAAGTTCTTATAAATCATCAGGGTGATCTTTTTTTGGCAAAACAACCAACTGTAATAATTGGTTACAATTAATGAATTTTAATCACCTCGATAACGTTTCTACACTCCGCCTATAGGTTTTTGTCCGAAATTTTTCAGTTTCAGACAAATGCTTAAAACACGTGTCATGCTTGCTGGTGAATGGAATATACCCGCTTTTCTTCCGGATTTTGATTTGCGTTGGATAACGCAAGCCGGAGGGTTGTTTTTTCAGGGTTAGCTTTTCTTATTATTTCTCAGTGGCATTGACCATTTCTATTCTCTATAGAACAGGGACAGCCATGTCTAACTCCTATCAGTCCGAGATCCCCAAGGCCCGCGTTAATATTCAGTTAAGCCTGCATACGGGCGGTGCGCAGAAAAAAGTCGAATTGCCCCTCAAGTTGATGGTGGTAGGGGATTACAGCAACGGTGCCGAACAACGTCCGGTGTCGGAGCGTGAGACGGTCGGCATAAATAAAAACAACTTCGACAAAGTGCTGGCTGAGTTTTCCCCTTCAGTGTGTCTTTCCGTAGAGAACACCCTGGCCGGTGACGGCAGCGAAGAAAACGTCAGCCTTTCCTTCCACGAAATGAAAGATTTCGAACCCGAGCAGGTAGCCGCCCAGATACCTCAGTTGAAGGCCATGCTCGCCATGCGCAATCTGCTGCGCGACTTGAAGGCTAACCTGCTGGACAACGCGACCTTCCGCAAAGAGTTGGAAAAAATCCTGCTCGACCCTGCGCTTAGCGCTGAACTGCGCAGTGAGCTGTCTGCTCTGGCGCCGAAACAACCATAACGGCCGCGATATTTAACGGATTAATGAAGGAAATGCTGATGTCTGTAAAAAATGAGAATACCGCCGGCGCTGGGAACGTGGTACTGGAGCGTCCGGAAGCCGGGGGGGTATACGCCTCCCTGTTTGAAAAGATCAACTTAAACCCGGTTTCCGAGCTGAGTGCGCTGGATATCTGGCAGGATGCGCAGGCGATGTCGGATGCGACCGCCGACGAGCGCCTGACCGCCGGTATGCAAGTGTTTCTGGAATGCCTGACTAAAGCGGGCTCAAAAGTCGAGAAACTGGATAAGACCCTGATTGACCACCATATCGCAGAGTTGGATTACCAAATTAGCCGCCAACTGGACGCGGTAATGCACCATGAGGCATTCCAGTCCGTTGAGTCACTGTGGCGCGGCGCCAAGTCACTGGTCGATAAAACCGATTTCCGTCAGAACGTTAAAATCGAGCTGCTTGACCTGTCGAAAGACGATCTTCGTCAGGACTTCGAAGACGCGCCGGAGATTATTCAGAGCGGACTGTATAAACACACCTATATCGATGAGTACGATACCCCGGGTGGCGAACCTATTGGCGCACTGATTTCCGCCTATGAATTTGATGCGTCAGCGCAGGACGTGGCGTTACTGCGCAATATCTCCAAAGTCTCCGCTGCGGCGCATATGCCGTTTATCGGTTCGGCTGGACCTAAGTTCTTCCTCAAAGACAATATGGAGGACGTGGCGGCCATCAAAGATATCGGTAACTACTTTGACCGCGCCGAATACATCAAATGGAAATCCTTCCGCGAGACGGACGACTCCCGCTATATCGGTCTGGTGATGCCGCGCGTACTGGGCCGCCTGCCGTACGGTCCGGACACCGTGCCGGTGCGCAGCTTCAACTACGTCGAAGAAGTGAAAGGCCCGGATCACGACAAATATCTGTGGACCAACGCTTCCTTTGCGTTTGCCGCCAACATGGTGCGCAGCTTCATCAACAACGGCTGGTGCGTGCAAATCCGTGGCCCGCAGGCCGGTGGCGCCGTTCAGGACCTGCCTATCCATCTGTACGATCTGGGCACCGGCAATCAGGTGAAGATCCCGAGTGAGGTGATGATCCCGGAAACCCGCGAGTTTGAATTCGCCAACCTCGGCTTCATTCCGCTGTCCTACTACAAAAATCGCGACTACAGCTGCTTCTTCTCGGCAAACTCCACCCAGAAACCGGCACTGTACGACACCGCCGATGCGACGGCCAACAGCCGCATCAACGCGCGTCTGCCGTACATCTTCCTGCTGTCTCGTATTGCGCATTACCTGAAGCTTATTCAGCGTGAAAACATCGGTACTACCAAGGACCGTCGTCTCCTGGAGCTGGAGCTTAACGCCTGGGTTCGCGGTCTGGTGACGGAAATGACCGATCCGGGCGACGACCTGCAGGCGTCTCACCCGCTGCGCGATGCGCAAGTCATCGTGGAAGATATCGAGGACAACCCGGGTTTCTTCCGCGTGAAGCTGTATGCGGTACCGCATTTCCAGGTGGAAGGTATGGACGTGAACCTGTCGCTGGTTTCCCAGATGCCGAAAGCAAAAGCCTAATAAGGCAGGAAGCCGATGAAAATGGAACAACCGTTATGGGGCAGGGGCATCATGATCTCTCCCCAGCATTTCCAGCAACAGGCCGCGTATGCGGCCTGGTCCGCGGAATGCATTGCCCGAATGGGACTCAATCATCCCTGGGGGATGATTGAGTCTGTCTTTGAACCGGACGCACTGAAGCTCGGCCGTCTGCAGGCCCGTAAGCTGCATGTCCGTTTCCCGGACGGGACGCTTATCGATACAGATAATGCCGATGCGCTGCCCCCGGTTCTGTCACTGGACAGCGAATCGCGTGACGTGGTGGTGTTACTGGCGCTGCCCCTGCTGCGGGCGAATGGCGGCAACTGCCTGAAACCTGATGAGGTGGCCGATCGTCCGGTGCGTTTCCGTCAGCGTTGGCGAGACGTGCGTAACCAGTTTGGTGAAGACCTCCGCCAGATTGCGGTGATGCAGCCGGAACTGACGCTGCGCTTTGCCCATCAGAACAACAGCGATTATCTGACCTGCCCGGTGGCCCGTCTGCAGCAGGACTTGCAGGGCGTCTGGCGGCTTGATGACGGCTTTCTCCCGCCGCTGCTGACCGTACAGAGCAGCCGCTGGCTGGCGACCCAACTCGAACAGCTGATGACACAGCTGCGCGCCCGTCTGACCCGTTTGATGGCCATGCGCCGCGAAAGCAATGAGCGGATGGCGGATTTTGCGGTGGCCGACGTGTCTCTCTTCTGGCTGCTCAATGCCCTGAACAGTGCCGAGCCGGTACTGGGCCAGTTCCAGCGCAATCTGCAGAGCCCGGCAGAACGCCTTCATACCGAACTGTCCCGCCTGGCCGGCAGTCTGCTGACCTTCTCCCTGGAACATCAGGTGAGTGTGATACCGGCCTATCAGCACGAGCGACTGAATGCCGTTTTCCCACCGCTGTTTGATTTACTAAGCGACTTGCTGGAGGCGAGCCTGCCGTCTCGGGTGGTGTCAATTGAGCTTGAGCACGATAAGCGGCTGCACTTTTGGCAGGCACGTCTGCACGATCCCCGTCTGCGTGAAGGTGCCGACTACTACCTGTCGGTGCGTTCCCCGATGCTGGCTACCTGCACTGCTGGCGTTCAGCCTGACCGGCTGCGGGGTGGCGCAGAGCGTCACGGACGGCACAAAATCGGCCTTCACCGCCGTTTTTTACAAGAAGATTAAAGTCCTGCGTCTGGATTTCACCGCGCGCGAGGCGCTGAATACCGATGCCCGAGAGAGCCATTCGCTGTCTGAGCCGGTTGTGGTTCGCGTTTACCAGTTGAAAGACCGCAAAACCTTCGACAAAACGCTGTACCAGCAGTTGCTCAAGGACGGCGAAACGATCCTGAAAGCCGACCTGCTGGCGACCCGCGACGTGGTGGTAAAACCGGGCGGGGATGCGAATCTTGATATGCCAATGGAAGAAAACGCACGGTTTGTCGCGGTGGCAGGGCTGTTTCGCCATCCGGATATGCTCGACAACGGCTGGAAGCAGGTTCTCAAACGTGAAGATCTCGATCCGGATAAGCCCCGTATTCTGGAAGCCGGGAATAACCACCTGAGGTTACAACCGCTGAAGGATGACTGATGCCACAGGGACACAACACGCCATCGCTGTATGAAACGCTGAGTGGTAATTTCTCCGGTGGCCTGAGCCTCCGCCAGGTCAGTGAAGAAAATCAGGTTATCCTGTCGGTACTGGACAACATGCAGCGCATCCTCAACTGTCGCGCCGGCACGCTGGCCCATTTACTCGATTACGGCCTGCCGGATATGACCAAAATCCTTCAGGGAATGCCGGGTACGGCCCATGAACTGATGGGCACCCTGTCGGCGGTTCTGCTCAAATATGAGCCGCGCCTGAAAAAAATAACCGTTGTCCTGCTGGAACAGAACGTCCCCGGCGAACTGCGCTATGCCATTGACGTCGAGCTGAAAGGCGTGGGGTTGGTGCGCTACGGCACCGAGTTTATGCCGGAAGGGAGAGTGCTGTTGAGGCATCTGAAGCAACAGCAGTATCTTGATAATTCAGCGTAAACTTAAGAAAACAGGCGAGGTCAGCACCGTTTAACTTATAGGGATATTCCAAATGAAACTGCAAACCGGCATTAAATTGTCGCTGCTGCTCTGCATCATGATCGCCACGCCTGTCATGGCACACCCCGGACGAACCAACGCGGATGGCTGCCATACCAACCGTAAAACCGGTGAATATCATTGCCACGGCAGCAAAAGCCGGCGCGTTGATTATTATGGTCAGGATAAGCAATCGGATAATAAAACGACGGCAGCCCCGGCCAAAAAAACAAAGCCGTATTCGACGAAAAAAGAGATTGGGATGAGTAAAGCTAAAACGGGCTCGGTCAGGAGAGATAAAGGCCTTGGCGACTCCAGGCCAGATCCCGTCGCTCCACCACCTGATGTTCAGGTGCAATGTATCAACAGCAAAAATTTCAATGCCTATTGGGAAGCGGTTACCAGGCGCTGCCTGGACAGAAGCACGGGAAGAGAACTGGTTATCCCCTGAGCGATAGCAGCAAGGTATTGAAAGGCAATTATTTTACCTTTCTTATTTTAGATGTTTACAAAATTGCCGATCCGGCTGCATTACAGTATCTGCAGAGCAAGGAGTATGCAGAGAGTGAAGCGGCCTAAATAATAACTCTCCAATGCTGTATGCGGCCAAATGGATATCTGGTTATGAATGACATTCCCTCCCGTAAAATTAAAACCGGCAGCGACCCGCGTACGCTATCGGATTATGCCGCCCTGCGCGATGAGCTGAGCAAACTGACGCATCCGGCGCGTCCGGATGTGAACTGGCGTTATGCCGAAAAGCTCTGTCTCTCCTTGTTTGAACAAAACGGCGTGGAGTTGCAGACGGCGGCCTGGTACACATTGGCCCGTACGCAACTGGCCGGGTTGCTCGGCCTGAATGAAGGGCTGGCGATACTGGACGCGTTGATGAGCCATCGGTGGGGCGTACTCTGGCCGCAGCCGGTACACGCCCGGATGGAAATCCTCAGCGGTCTGAGCCAGCGGATACAGCAGCTGATGCGCACGCTCCCCCTGAATTACAGTGACCTCAGCCAGCTTTATCGAGCGGAACAGCAACTTGCCAGCCTGGGGGCGGTGCTGCAGCGCCTGGAGCTCAAGCATCTTAGCCAGTTCGATACGCTGCGCACCCTGATGCATAACAGTGCGGTTCGGCTGGAAAACAGTGATTGCGCGTCCGCTCCAGGCGCGGTCACTTGCCCCGGTGTTGCGCTGCCCGTAACGGTAATCAATAATCCAGGAACATCCGTTAATGCTCTGGCTGGTATTCCGGTCGCAGAGAACAACGAATCGGCTAACGCGGTGCAATCGGTGGATGCAGCACAGCCGGCACATCAGCCGAATGTGGCCGTGTTGGCGGCGGTACCGGTTCCGGCAAAAAACTGGAAATCCTTCACCGCCGGAATGTGTACCATGCTGGTGATAAGTGCAGCAACGGGGTGGGGCTGGCATGTCTCGCACCGACCTGACCCGTTGCAGACTCGGTTCGCTGCCTCCCTGGCGCCTTTACCTGCAGTACTCTCACCCGAACAGCGGGATACGCTGCGTCAGCAATCTCCCTTACCGGAAACGCTTATCACAGAGACACAGCGGCAGCTTGCTCGCCTGAGTCAGTTACCGCCGGATTGGGCTCTTGACTACGGTAATCAACTGATAGAACAGGCTCGGATGCTGTGGCCTGAACAGGCTAAACCACTGGCACAGCAGTGGCTGCGGCAGTTGAACGCCGCCAGCATACCGACAGAAAACCTGAATGGCTGGCATCAGGGAATGACGAAGCTACAGCAACTGAGTGACCGGCTGAGCGGGCTGGACGAGCAGAAGGGTAAATACATGACGGTCAGTGAACTGAAATCAGTGGTATTTTCCGCCATGCAGTCATTTAATCAATCCATACCGGCTGAAGAGCAACTGCGAGCATTGTCAGAAAACCCTGCTGGAGAACCTTTACCTGCCGCTGCCAAGGCTCAACTGGAGATGCATCTGAAGCAATTGATTGCCCGATATGCGCGACTGGTCCAGCCCGAAATGGATCGTATCACTGATACGGAAAGTAATATCAACAAATAAAAAAGAATAATACTGACCCTGACCCCGCGCTCTGATGAGCGCGGGGTTTTTTGTTTGGGCATTTTTTACCGCAGCCGGTTTAGGCGGCTGCGGTAAAGAGGGAGTTACCAGCTGTAGCTCAGCGTGGCGAAGGCCGTGCGGCCGTTGCCGTAGAAGCAATCGTTGGAGCAAGAGGCGATGTATTTCTTGTTGCTGAGGTTATTCACGTTCACCTGCACGGCGGCGCCTTTCAACGCAGGGGAAACTTCGCCAAGCTCATAGCGCGCCATCCAGTCATACAGGGTGAACGCGGGCACTTTGGCGGTATTGGTGCTGTTGGCGTAAGAGGTGCCGGTATAGCGCACGCCCACGCCGGTGGTGAAGCCTTGCAACAGACTGTCCCGGAAGCTGTAGCTGCCCCACAGCGAAGCCGCATGGGTCGGAATGGCCGGCGGCGTCTTGTCCAACTCGTCGGCGCTGTTGGTTTCCTTATTGATGATATCGGTATAGGTGTAGCTGGCGATCAGGTTGAAAGCCGGCGTGACCTGCGCGTGCACTTCAGCCTCCAGGCCCTTTGAGCGGATCTTGCCGATTTGCTCGTTATATTTGGTGGTGCTGTTGAAGCTGGTGACGTTTTTTTGCGTCAGGTCGAACAGCGCCAGCGACATCATCATCTCCGTGCCTTTCGGCTGATATTTTACCCCAACTTCGGTTTGCTCCCCCTTGGTCGGTTTGAAGGGGTCGGAACCCGGCGCGCCGGTGTCCAGATTGGGTTCGAACGAGGTGCTGTAGCTGACATAAGGCGAAATGCCCGAATCGAAGGCGTACAGCAACCCGGCGCGGCCGGTGAAGGCCGTGTCGTTTTGCTGCGACAGGGTGGATTCGACGCGGTCCTGGGTGCGGGTTTCGCTCCAGTCATAACGGCCGGACAGCGTCATATTCCAGCCGCCGTAGCTCAGCTGATCTTGCAGGTACAGCCCCAGCTGATCGAGCTTTTTGCGGGTGCTGGTGGCGAGCGGCAGGGCGCCGGCGTCGATGTTCAGCCCGTAGACCGGGTGCGTCCAGTCAATGTCGTAGCCGCTGGTGCTGCCGCGCCACAGTTTGCTGTCCACGTCGCGCCAGCGGTAATCCAGGCCGGCGACCATGCTGTGGTCGATCTCCCCGGTGGCGAATTCCGCCTTCAGCTGGTTATCGATGCCCAGATCTTTCGATTTCACCTGTTCGCGCTGCGGGCGCCGGCTCAGCAGCGTATCCGGCGTCGTAGACTTCATAAACACCAGATATTTGTAACGCTCTTCCGTGCTGGCGAAGCGCAGGTTTTGCTGGAAGGAAAACACCTCGTTGATGTAGTGGCTCAGGCTGTAGCCGATAGCCGCCTGCTCGCGCCAGGACTGGTTAAAGTTGGGATCGCTGACGTTAAAATCCTGCGGAATATAGCCGGCGGAAGAGGCGACGCGCGTGCCGATAGCCGGCAGGAAATTGCGGTATCCGGCCTTGGGTTCTTTTTGATAGCTGGTCAGCAGGGTAAAGGTGGTGTCTTCATTGGGGATAAAGGTCAGCGCCGGCGCGATGGCGAATGCCTGCTCCTTGTAGTCTTTGACGAAGCTGTTTTTGGTGCTGGCCACGCCGTTCAGGCGGAACAGCAGGTTGGCGTCATCGTTTACCGCACCGCCGAAGTCGAACGCCGCTTCGCCGTAGCGTTGATTGCCGGCGCTGAATTGCACCTTGCGGATATTTTCCGCCGTCGGGCGCTTGCTGGTCATCATCACCAGCCCGCCGGGTTTGGCCTGGCCGTAGACCACGGAGGCCGGGCCATGTATCACTTCCGCCCGTTCCAACAGCCAGGCGTTCATTTTGCTGCTGTCGCCGAAGCTGAGGCCATCCAGATACTTGGGCGCGTAACGGAAACCGCGGATCAGCACTTCGTCAAAACGGTTGGAGGAGCCGCGATACTCGGCGACCACGCCGCTGGTGTAGCGCAACGCTTCCTGAATGGAGGTGGCGCCCTGGGCATCCATTTGATCGCGCGTCACCACCGAAATCGCCTGAGGGGTTTTCACCAGCGGCGTTTCCGTTTTGGTGCCGGCGGCGCTCTGCTTCGCCACAATGCCCTTCAGCGGCGCGGCGACGCTTTCCTGCCTGCCGGCGACCACGGTAATGTCTTTTTCCGTGGCGTTATCCGCCGCCGTCGCGTACAGGTTCGGCACCATGAACAGCGTAGAGGCGAACAGCAAACCGGTTCCTTTCTTTGATGTATCAGACATATTTCATCCCTTAAAAATCATTCTCTAAATAAGAACTTGTTATCAATAGGTTGTTATTGATGGGGTAAATGCGCCCCGCCATGGCGGGCATGCCGCGAGCCTTGCCTGCTCCCGGAGCCTCGGCCCGCCGTCGGTAACGGCGGCGAACCGACAGGCGCACCGATTTCTTCTGCCGGTTTTCGTGTGGGAAGCGTCGGCAAAATAAGGTTTTTTTTTTTGAGAATGTGTTACATGTTATTGCAAACAATAATGATTATCAATAGTATTTGCATTCAATTATGGAGAATGGCAGCAAAAAAAGATTTAATTTATGTCTTTAAAGTCAAATGGATATGTTATCGATAGCGCTAATGGAGAGGCAACGTCGACCGCCCGGCAGTGGCTGCAAGCCGCCGATATCGGCAGTGAAGCCTGGTGGCAACGGCTGGCGACGACTGGCGCGCCGCTGATCGATGCGTTACCCGCTAATCAGGTCTGCGTGACGTTCATCTGGCGCGATGAGCAGGGTGATGAGCGGCATTCACGGATTGAAAGGGTGTATGCCGACGTCAATTGCGTCACCGACCACCACAGCTTTTCCCCGCAAAGCCTGGCGCGCTGCCCCGGTACCGACGTGTGGTACTGGCAGGTGGTTATTCAGCACGACTGGCGCGGCAGCTACAGTTTTATCCCCATCGAACGCGAGCAGCTTCCGCCGGTATTTTCCGGCACGCCGGAAGAGCAAAATCGCCGGCAACGCCGCTGGTGGTGCTCATTATTTCCGCTGATGCGCCACGATCCGCTCAATCGGATCGCCCCCCATCGAAGCAGCCGCGGTTTCCCGCTTTCCGCCATTCATCTGCCCGCCGCGCCGGACCAATCCGCCTGGCTGGCGCTCGACGCCGGAAGCGCCAGCGCCGATCCGCGCCGGCTGCAGCATTTTCACTGGCACAGCGATCGCCTGGCGAACCAACGGCGCATCTGGCTTTACACCACCGGCGGCGAGGCCCAGGCCGATGAACGGCCGTTGGTGCTGTTGCTGGACGGCCAGTTCTGGGCTGAGGGCATTCCGGCATTTAGCGCGCTGGACGCACAAACGCAGGCCGGCGCGTTGCCGCCGGCGGTCTATTTGCTGATTGACGCCATCGACATGACGCAGCGCGCGGAAGAGTTGCCGTGCAACCCGCTTTTCTGGCAGGCGGTGCAGGCGGAATTGTTGCCTCTGGTCAGCGAGCGCGCGCGCTATAGCGCGGATCCGCAGCGCACCGTCGTGGCGGGCCAGAGCTACGGCGGCCTGGCGGCGTTGTACGCCGGTCTGCATTGGCCGCAGCGGTTCGGCCGGGTATTGACGCAGTCCGGCTCCTTTTGGTGGCCGCATCTGGAATTCGTCATTGAAGCCCGCGCCGGCCAACCCGCCAGCGTCGGCTGGTTGACGGAGCAGGTGGCGCAGGGCGTTGGGGCAGCGGCGCCGCTGACCGTGTTTCAAGAGGCCGGCGATCGGGAAGAAGAGATCGCGCACGTGAATCGGCAAATGAACCGGGCGTTGTCGGCTGCCGGCCATCGGGTGCATTACCGCGCCGTGGCCGGCGGGCATGACGCCGTTTGCTGGCGCGGCGGCCTGATCGACGGCCTGAAGATCCTCTTAACTTCCTAAAGGAAAGCATTACCCCATAAGGCAGCCGGAAAGGCGCCGCAGAACAACGTTACTTTAAAGGTAAGGAAAATGAGTCAAATGCAAGCGAATCCCTTCGACGATGAAAACCATCCGTTTTACGTTCTGGTCAATGACGAAGCGCAATACAGCCTGTGGCCGGCGTTCGCCGCTTTGCCCGCCGGTTGGCGGGCGGTGTTCGGCCCCGAAGCGCGCCCGGCCTGTGTCGGCTATATCGAGGCCCACTGGCAAGATATGCGCCCGCTCAGGCTGCAAAACGCCGGCCGCTAAACCAGACGTCGTCAACGGACAAAGGAATTGCCATCGTGTCAGAAGCTCTCGTTACTCCCGCCCTTGCGGCGGGCTATCATGAATTGCCGCTGGTTGCCGCGCAACCCGGTATCTGGTTGGCCGAACAAATCGCCGACCGTCGTAATATTTTCGCCGTCGCTCACTATATCGAGCTGCAGGGCGACATCGATCCCGCGCGGCTCGATGTCGCCGTGCGTCATGGCCTGGCGGAGGCCGATACCCTGCACGCCACCTTCCTGCAGGGCGAGCAGGGCCCCTTGCAACGCATTCCGCGGCGCTGCACGCCCGCGCAGGTGCAGCCGCTGGAGCTGCTGGATTTCAGCGGGCGCCAGGATGGCCGCGCCGCCGCGCTGGCGTTGATGCAGGCCGATCTCGCCGCCGAGCTGCCCGCGGACGGCGATGCGCCGCTTTATCGCCAGCTGCTGGCGCGGGTGCCCGCAGCGGACGGCGGCGCCACGCCTTGCTGGTTCTGGTTCCAGCGTTTCCATCATCTGACTATCGACGGTTTCAGCTTCGCCGCGCTGACCCGGCGCATCGTCGACATTTACCGCGCGCTAACGCTGGGTAAACCGATCGGCGACTCTCCGTTTACGCCGTTCGCCGCGGTGGTCGAGGAGTATCAACGCTATCGGCAGAGCGAAGCCGCACGGCGCGACGCGGCATTTTGGCAGCAACACTGCGCCGCGCTGCCGGCGGCAGTTTCATTGGCGAGCGGCGGCGAGGCGGATGCCGGCGATCTGCGCGTGCGGCGCTATCGCGCCAGCCTGGACGCCGCCGGGGTCGAAGGGCTGTTGGCCATCGCCCAGGGCGCTCAGGTTGCGGTGCCGGAAACGCTGATGGCGGCGCTGGCGGTGTATCTGTATCGCATGAGCGGCGAGAGCCACCTTTCCATCGGTTGTCCGTTTATGCGCCGAATGGGGTCCGCAGCCCTGAACGCGCTGGGGCCGGTGGTCAATATCTTGCCGCTGCAGCTGCAACTGGGGGATGAACAGCGCCTGGCGGACGTGGCGCAGGCGTTGGCGGCGGAAATCAAACGGGCGCGCAAGCACCAGCGCTATGAGGCGGAACAACTGCGCCGCGATCTGGGGCTGGTCGGCCAGCAGCGCGGGCTGTATGGCCCGGTGTTCAACTTCAAAATGTTTGACTACGCCCTGGATTTGGGCGGCGTTACGGGCAGCACCCATGCGCTGGCGACCGGTCCGGTGGACGATCTGGAGTTTGAAATTTATCTCCAGCAGGGCGAGCTGACGATTGAGCTGGCGGCCAACCCATCCCGCTATGACGACGCCAGCCTGCGCCTGCACGGCGAACGGCTCCTGTTCCTGCTGCGGCAGCTGATCGCGCGGCCCGAAACCCCGTTGGGAGCGTTGGCGCTGGCGGCGGATGCCGAACTGGCCATGATGAAACAGTGGGCCAAGGGCCCGGCGCTGGCGATGCCCGCCGGGGCCGTTTCGGTTCTGGATATCTTCCGGCAGCGGGTCATGGCGCAGCCGCAGGATATCGCCGTGGCCTGCGGCGATGCGCAGCTGAGCTATCAGGCATTGGCGGGCCGGGTGGCGCAGCTGGCGCGCGAGCTGATCGCGCGCGGCGTCGGCGCCGAAGACGTGGTGGCGATCGGCATTCCGCGTTCGGTGGATTCGCTGGTGGCGATCCTTGGCGTGCTGGCGAGCGGCGCGGCCTATATGCCGCTCGATCTCGACTACCCGCGCGACCGTCTGACGCTGATGTGCGACGACGCCCGGCCCCGGCTGCTGCTGGCGCATGCCGCCACCCAGGCGCAGCTGCCGCCTTTGCCGGAGATCCTGCTGCTGGACGATGCCGACTTCCTCGCCGCCTGCGCCCGGCATTCGGCGCGGCCGGTCAGCGACGCCGAGCGGCGGGTGCCGCTGCACGGCGCGCACCTGGCCTACATGATCTACACCTCGGGTTCCACCGGGCGGCCGAAGGGGGTGATGAGCACCCACCAGGGCCTGTTGAATTTGCTGCACGCCCATGCCAGCCATCTTTATGGCCCGGCGATGGCCGAGTTCCAGCGGCACAATACGCGCCGCATGCGCGCCGGCCACACCGCCTCCTTCTCCTTCGATTCCTCATGGGAACCCCTGTTCTGGATGATGATCGGCTGCGAGCTGTACATCTTCGACGAAGAGCTGCGGCGCGACGCCTATGCGCTGGTGCAGACCATGGATCGGATCCCGATCGATGCGATGGACATTACGCCGTCGTTCTTCACGCAAATGATCGACGGCGGCCTGCTGGAGGCCGGCAGGCACCGCCCGGCCTTTATCATGATCGGCGGCGAGGCGGCCACGCCGCGGCTGTGGAACTTGCTCCGGCAGCATCCTGAATTGAACGTGCACAACTATTATGGTCCGTCGGAATACACCATCGATACCCTGGGCGCCAGCGCGCGGGTGGCCGAACAGCCGGTGATTGGCCGGCCGGTCGCCAATACCGAAGTGTATCTGCTCGACGGGCAGCTGCGGCAGGTGCCGGTGGGCGTGGTGGGCGAGCTGTATATCGCCGGCGCCGGGCTGGCGCGCGGTTACCTGCGGCGGCCGGATTTGACGGCGGCGCGCTTTGTGGCCAACCCCTTCCGGCCGGGCGGCGTGATGTACCGCAGCGGCGACCTGATGCGCTGGCGCTGCGACGGCCAGCTCGATTTCGTCGGGCGGACCGATCACCAGATTAAAGTGCGCGGCTTCCGCGTAGAGCTGGGCGAGGTGGAGAATGCGTTGGTCGCTCTGCCGCAGGTCAGTACCGCGGTGGCGATCGCCGAGGCGATCGGCGCGACGCACCGGTTGATCGGCTACTGCTCGGTGCCGGACGCCGCGCTGCGCGCCAACCCGGCGCTGTCATCGAATTTGCTGGAGCAGCTGGCGCTCAGCCTGCCGGATTATATGGTGCCCGCCGTATTGGTGGTGCTCGATGAGCTGCCTTTAACGGTGAACGGGAAAATCGACCGGCGGGCGCTGCCGGTGCCGGAGCGGCCGGTTCAACAGGCCAGCCGCGCGCCGCAGACGCCGCAGGAAATCCTGATCTGCCGGGCGATGGCCGGCCTGCTGGGGCTGGCGCGGGTGGGGGCGGACGACGACTTCTTTACCCTGGGCGGCGACAGCATTTCCGCCATGGGGCTCGGCACCCTGCTGCGCCGCGAAGGCTATCAGCTGCGGCCGAAAGAGGTGTTCTCGCAACGCACGCCGGCGCGCATGGCGTTGGCGCTGCAAGCGCTGGCGCAGACCCGGCGCCCGGCGGCGGCGCTGCGGTTGCCGGACGCCGTCCTGAAGCGCGCCCGGGATAAATACGGCGCGATGCATGCCGTATTGCCGGTGCTGCCGTTGCAGCAGGGCCTGTTGTTCCACGCCCAGCTGGGCAGCCAGGCCAACAATTACAACGCCATCAGCCGTTTCGACCTGGAAGGCCCGCTGGACGCCGCGCGGTTGCGCGATACGCTGGCGCAATTGCTGGTGCGCTATCCTCAGCTGGCCGCCATTTTTGACAGCGACCTGCACGACGAGCCGCTGCAGGTGTTGCCGCAGCCCGGCGCCGCGGCCTGGCCATGGCGGACCCTCGATCTGTCCGCCATGGCGGAACCGCAGCAGCGAGAGGCGCTCGGGCGGCTGGAGAAGGAACTGTTGGCGCAGGACCTGATGGCGGCCAGCCCGCAGCCGTTGCTGTCGGCGGTGTTGCTGCGCCTTGGCGAGCAGCGCCATACGCTGCTGATCGCGGCGCATCATCTGGTGGGCGACGGCTGGTCATCGGCCATCTTGCTGCACGACCTGCTGCACCTGTACGGGGGCGAAACGCTGCCGGCGCTTAAGGTCGACTATGCGGCGTTGATCGGCGAGATGGCGCAGCGCGATCGCAACGCGCAGCGCGATGCATGGCGGGAAAGGCTGCTCGGCGTTGTGCCGACGCTGCTGTACCCGGATGCGGACATCGCCGGGGAAGTCCATGAGCTGGAGGTGCCGATCCCGGCGCGGTTGGAACAGGCGCTGAAAGCGTTGCTGCGCGAGCAGGGCATTACGCTCAGCACCCTGCTGCAGGGCGTTTGGGCCACCTTGCTGGGGGCGCTGGCCGGCCGCGACGATGTGGTGTTCGGCACCCCGGTATCCGGCCGCTACAGCGAAATCAGCGGCATCGAACAGCATGTCGGCCTGTTCAGCAATACGCTGCCGGTTCGTTTCCGCCTGCAGCCTGAGCGGCCCTTGCTGGCCCAACTGCAGGCGCAACAGCAGCAACAGATCCCAATGCTCGAGCACGACGGGCTGGGGCTGGGCGAAATTCAGCGCCTGGCCGGCAGCGGCACGCTGTTCGACACCATGCTGGTGGTGGAGAACTACCCGGAAGACGAGGGGCTGCACCAGCGGCGATTCCAGGGGCTGCGCTGCCCGGCGATGGATAACCACGGTTATACCCACTATCCGTTGACCCTGCTGGCGCTGCCCGGCGAAAGGCTGCGTCTGCAGCTGGAATACCGCGCGGCGGTCGGCGATGCGCGGCCGCTGGCCCAGCGGTTGCTGACGATCCTGACCGCGCTGGTTGAAAACCCGGCGCAGCCGCTGGCGGCGATGGACCTGCGCACGCCGGAGGAAATGGCCTTGCAGCAGCGGGTGAACGCCACCCAGATGGCGCTGCCCGCCGAGACGCTGTGCGATGCGCTGGCGCGCCAGGCCGAGGCGACGCCGCAGGCGATCGCGCTGGCGGATATTCACGGCGAGTTGACCTATCGGCAGGTGCGGCAGCGGGTTAACGCGCTGGCCGCCCAGCTTCAGCTGCAGGGCGTGCGCCCGGGAGACCGCGTGGCGGTGGCCTTGCCTCGCTCGGCCGAACTCAGCCTGGCGTTGATGGCCATCCTGCAGGCCGGCGCCGCCTATCTGCCGCTGGATACCGGATATCCCGATCAACGCCTGGCCTATATGCTGCAAGACGCCCAGCCGCGTTTGCTGATAACCGAAAGCCGGCAGGCCGAGCGTTTCAATGATCTGGCGCCGCTGCTGCTGACCGACGAGCCGTTGCCTGAGGCGAGCTTCCGGCCGGTGCGCATTACCCGGCAGCATCCCGCTTATCTGATCTATACCTCAGGATCGACCGGGCGGCCGAAAGGGGTGGTGGTGTCGCATGGCGCCATCGTCAACCGCCTGCGCTGGATGCAGGCGCAGTATCCGCTCACGCCGGCAGACGTTGTGCTGCAAAAGACGCCGTGCAGTTTCGACGTCTCGGTGTGGGAATTCTTCTGGCCGCTGATGGTCGGCGCCCGGCTGTTTATGGCGCCACCGGAAGCGCATCGTGAACCGGAAACTCTGCGCGGGCTGATTGAAAGCCGCGGCGTGACCACGCTGCACTTCGTTCCTTCGATGCTGGCCGCTTTTGTCGCTTCGCTCGACCAACGGCGCGGCGCTTGCCCGACGCTGCGTCAGGTGTTCTGCAGCGGCGAAGCCCTGCAGCGCGAACTCTGCGGATCCTGGCAGCGGCTGTCCGCCGCGCCGCTGCATAACCTGTATGGCCCAACGGAGGCGGCGGTGGATGTCAGCTATCAGCCGGCGTTTGGCGCCAGCCTGGCGCAGGTCAGCGGCGTCAGCGTGCCGATCGGCAAACCGGTGTGGAACACGCAGCTGATCATCCTCGATCACCTGTTGCGGCCGGTGCCGCTGGGCGTGGCGGGGGAACTGTACCTCGGCGGCGTGCAGCTGGCGCAGGGCTATCATGCGCGGCCGGATTTAAACGCCGCCCGCTTCGTCGCCAACCCGCTTCACGCGGGGCAGCGCATGTACCGCACCGGAGACGTGGCGCGCTGGCTGCCGGACGGCACGGTGGAATACCTCGGGCGCAGTGACGATCAGCTGAAGATCCGCGGCCAGCGCATTGAGCTGGGGGAGATTGAAGCGGCATTGCTGGAGCTGCCGCAGGTAGGGCAGGCGGTGGTGCATGCGCGCCTGCCGGGCGAGGGCAAGGGGCGCATGGCCGGCGCCGATGAGCGGCAGCTGGTGGGCTATGTGATCCCGGCGAGCGGCGCCCGGTTGGATGTCGACGCGCTGCGCGCCCAGCTGGCTTCACGCCTGCCGGCGCATATGGTGCCGGTGGCCCTGGTCGCCATGGACGCCTTCCCGCTTAGCGCCAACGGCAAGCTGGATCGCAAGGCGTTGCCGGCGCCGACGGGCAAAACCGGCCAGGGCCGGGCGCCCGCCGCCGGCCTGGAGCGGCAGATCGCCGCGCTGTTCTGCCGCTTGCTGGGGGTGGAGCGGGTCGATGCCGAAGACGATTTCTTCGCCCTTGGCGGGCATTCGCTGCTGGCGATGCGCCTGGCCGCCGAGCTTAAGCGCGAGCTGATGCGCCCGGTGGCCGTCGGGCAGGTGATGGTAGCCTCCAGCGTGGCGGCGTTGGCGGCGGCGTTGGCGTCGGAGGCGGCGGCCGACGGCGTGGGCTTCGACGAAGCGCTGCCGCTGCGCGCCGGCGAAGGGCGCCCGCTGTTTTGCGTGCATCCGGCATCGGGATTCGCCTGGCAGTTCAGCCTGTTGCCGCGCTATTTGCCGGGGCAGATCCCCATCGTCGGCCTGCAGTCGCCGCGGCCGCACGGGGCGATTGCCGCCAACCGCGATATGGATGCGCTGTGCGAGCAGCATCTGGCCACCCTGCGGCGGCTGCAGCCGAGCGGGCCGTATCACCTGATGGGCTATTCGCTGGGCGGCACCGTGGCGCAAGCCATCGCGGTCAAGCTGCGCGAGCAGGGCGAAGAGGTGGCCTTCCTTGGGTTGCTCGACACCTATCCGTCGGAAACGCAGGACTGGCATGCGCCGATTTCCGCCGAAGCGCTTGAGGAGGTCGAGCGAGAGCGCGCCCTGTTTATGGCGTCCGCCGGCGACGACGAAGCGGAGAAACGCGCGATGTTCGATCAGATCCAGGCCAACTATGACGATTCGGTCGGCCTGCTGTCCGCCGCCAAAACGCCGCGCTACGACGGCAAGATCACGCTGTTTGCCGCCTCGCAGACGCTGGATGCCGACCCGCAGGCGGTTTGGGCGCCTTATGTCAGCCAGTTGGAAACCCACGTTTTGGACTGCTCGCACATCACCATGATGTCGCCGGAAACCATGACGGTATTGGGGCCTTTGCTGCGGCGGATACTGGCGGGGTGCGACGCGTTGGGGCGCTGACCGAAACCCGGCGCAGCTCGCCGGGACCGTGAACCGCGTGCGGCGGCGCAGGAATGCGTCGCCGCACGCCCGTATTTTTGATGCAGTTTGGAATGAACATGGCTAAACCCTCAATCTTTGTAAACTTCGGCTTGCTGAAGCGTAATGCGAATTTTCGCGCCATTTTTATCGCGCGCCTGCTGTCGGTTTTGGCGCTGGGCATGCTGGCGGTGGGCGTGCCGGTGCAGATCCAGGCGATGACAGGCTCCACCCTGCAGGTGGGGATTGCGGTTGCGCTGGACGGCGCCGGCATGTTTGTCGGCCTGCTGTTGGGCGGCGTATTGGCCGATCGTCTGGATCGCCGCCGTTTGATCCTGTTCGCCCGCACCACCTGCGGCCTGGGCTTTGCCGCGCTCAGCTATAACGCGTTTCTGGCGGCCCCTTCGTTGGCGGCGCTGTATATTCTGGCGGTCTGGGACGGCTTCTTTGGCGCGCTGGGCATGACGGCGTTAATGGCGGCGATCCCGGCGTTGGTCGGCCGTGAAAATCTGGCGACCGCCGGGGCGCTGAGCATGTTGACGGTGCGTCTGGGCGCGATTGTTTCGCCTGCGGTGGGCGGCGTGGTGATCGTGGCTTACGGCGTCGAATGGAACTATGCGATTGCGGCGATCGGCACCCTGATTACCCTGATCCCGTTGTTCAGCCTGCCCGGCATGCGCCCGGAACCGCAAGAGCCGGAGCATCCTCTGCGTTCTCTGGCTACCGGCATTCACTTTGTCTTCAGCCATAAAATCGTCTGTTCGGTGGTGATCGTCGGCGCGCTGATCAGCGTGATAAGCGCGGTGCGCGTGCTGTTTCCGGCGCTGGCAGAAACGGCCTACCATGCCGGCCCGGCGGCCATCGGCCTGATGTATTCGGCGGTCCCGCTGGGCGCGATGATCGGCGCCTTCACCAGCGGGTGGGTGACGCATGTCGCCCGCCCGGGCATGCTGCTGTTGGGTTGCGCGATCGGCGCTTTTCTGGCGATTGCCGCGCTGGGCGTGGTCGGCTGGTTGCCGCTGGCCCTGATCGCGCTGGCCTGTTACGGCTATCTGAGCGCCATGGCTTCGCTGCTGCAATATACGCTGGTGCAAAGCCACACGCCGGATCGCCTGCTGGGGCGGGTTAACAGCGTGTGGACGACGCAGGACGTCACCGGCGATTCGATCGGCGCCCTGGGGCTCGGCGTGCTGGGGCGCATGTTGACGCCGGCGTTGAGCGTGCTGGCGTTTGGCGGCGTGGCGGCGCTGTGCGGGGTGGGCATCGCCTTGTGCGTCGGGCCGCTGCGTAAGGCGGTGATGGGCGCCCCATCGCTGCATGAGGAGCCAGAGCCGGCCGAAACGCCGCAGGCGACGTCCTCGTAAAACGCGTTCCGGGCGATGGGAGCCCGCCGCTTTTTTCGCATTTTGCGGGCGATAAGAGGGGCTCTCAGCGGAATATTTAGGGTATCATCGCCTGAGACAGGACGGACGCCGATCTTATCGTCTGCGCTTAACGCTTTCATGGAGATAGAGATGAACTGGTATCAAGTGGCACTGTGGACCATGATCTTTCTGAAGTCCGGTGCATTTTTGGTTTTCGTTTGGTGGTGGATGTTCAAACGTGCGACCAAGCCCTATGTTCGCCCGGAAGGGGTAGAGGTTGACGAAACGCCCTATGACGAAAAGCTGACCATGGATGAAGTCATGAAAAAACATGGGATCACCCGGGTAGAAAAACAGCCCTGATACGGCGCCTGTGCCATCTCGCCTACTGAATGACCCCGGCTTCGTTGAAACCGGGGTTTTTTATCAGTTCTTACAGCCCATCAGTTCCGGCAGCACGCCGGGCTTGCTTTTCAGCGAGGCCTGCACGTCTTCCGGCAGGCCGGCCCAAATGATCAGGCCGCTGCGTTTCTCGATTTCATCCACCGTCACGCGATACTGGCAGAAGTCGGCGTTCTTCGGCGTATCCTGATCGAACAGGAAGGCCGCATAGTGGTTCACCGCCGGGCTGTTGTTGATGAAAATCACCTTCCAGTAGGCGCTGGGAATGGTATGCGCCTTCTGGGTTCCCGGCAGTTTGCCCATATCGCGTTCGAACAGCGGACCGGTGACGGTATACACCGAGCTGACGTCGGCCCGCTCGATCAGCCTGCGTTCCTGATCCTCCAGCCGCGCCCAGGAGCCCTGGTTCAGGTCGGATTTCTGCGGCGTAATGTTGGACAGGTAATTCAGCGATTCCCAGTCGGACACGCCGGCCAGCGAGGCCAGCGGCGCCTGATGACCCCGGTCAACCTTCAGCGCCGCGTTGGCGCCGGTATAGTCCGCCGGCGCCAGGGTATCCGCCGGGTTGAGCGCCGGATCGGTTTTCCAGTTGCGGGTCTTGCCGCTGGCCGGGGTCTCCTTGGTGATGTGATAGGCCACCCAGTTGGCGAACTTGGTGGTGCTGTTGTTGTTCAGCGTGTAGGCATGGCGCACGAGGGACATATTGCTGCTGCCGCCGGTCGGGCACCCCACCGCGCAGTTGTCGATGGATTCGAGCGTTTCGGCTGAAGCCTGTGCGGCGAGCAGCAGGGTGGCCAGGGCTAACATCTTGTTTAAGCGCATATTCATATCCTCAATAAGTTTAAAAATACTGTATGTATTTACAGTAAATTGAACTTACCGCAGTGATGTGAATACAACAATGCAACACATTCATATTATTAATGTGTCGAGCTTGGCAGGGCGGGAGCGGCGCAGAAAAGCACCGATGGCGGCGCGCCGTCGGTCAAAAGCGCCAGAAAGCGCGCGAGCAGAGGATGAGCATGGGGTAGATCTCCAGGCGGCCAAGCAGCATCGCGGCGCACATCAGCCATTTGGCCGCATCGCTCAGCGTGCCGAATCCGGCGGCGGTTTCGCCATACCCCAGCCCCATGTTGTTGATGCAGGCGGCGACGGTGGCGAAAGCGGTGACCATGTCATAGCCCATCAGGTTAAGCAGCCAGATGAAAAGGCAGCTGAACAAGACATAGAGAAAGAAGAAACTCCATACCGAGCGCAACACCCGATCCTGGATCGGCGCGTTGCCGACCTTAATGGTGAAAATAGCGTTGGGGTGCACCAGCTGGTTGATTTCATGCCGGCTCTGCTTGTACATGATCAGAAAACGCAGTGCCTTGATGCCGCCGCAGGTCGAACCGACGCAGCCGCCGAAAAAACTGGCCGCCAACAACAGCATGATGGTGTGCGAGGGTATTTTGGCGTAGTCGGCGATGGCCAGGCCGTTGTCGGTCATCATCGAGCTGGTGAGGAAAAAACCGTGCACGAAGGCATCTTCCGCCCCGTACATGCCGGAGCGGTACAGCTCGATGCAGACGATAGCGACGATAATCGCCAGCACCAGCAGGAAGAAGCGCAGTTCTGGGTTGCGATACAAGGGTTTCAGGCTGCGGCGTCCGACAGCGACGAAATACAGGGTAAAATTAACCGCCGCCAGGATGGAGAAAATACCGCCGACCATTTCCACCGCCGCGCTGTCGAAATAGCCCAGACTTTCGTTGCGAGTGGAAAAGCCGCCCAGCGAAACGGTGGAGATCCCGTGACAGAGCGCGTCAAACCAGGGCATGCCGGCCAGTCGGAAGGCGAGCGTGCAGGCCAATCCCAGGCCAAGATAAATGAGCCACAGGTTTTTGGAGGTGTCGGCCAGCCGCGGCGTCAGGCGTTCTTCCTTGAATGGGCCGGGCATTTCCGACTGGTAGAGCTTTGCGCCGCCGATGCCCAGCAGCGGCAATACCGCTACCGCCAACACAATAACGCCGAGGCCGCCGATAAAATTGAGCTGGGAGCGATAATAGAGGAAGGACTTCGGCACGCCCGAGACATCGTTCAGTACCGAAGCGCCGGTGGTGGTGATGCCGGACACCCCTTCAAACATCGCGTCGGCGAGGCCGATATTCAACGTGTCGTCGATCCACAGCGGCAGGGCGCTGATGACGGAAAACAGCAGCCAAAACAGCACGATAATCAGAAATCCGTCCTGAGTGCGCAACTGTACTTTCGCTTGCCGGGTACTGAACCATCCCAGCGCACCGAAGGTGCCGGCGATCGCCAGCGTATAGAAAAAAGAAAACACGCTCTTTTCTTTATACAACAGCGCCACTGCCAGCGGGGGATCATTGAAAGGCTATAAAGAAGGACCAAAAAACTGCAAAGATGAATAACGACCAGAATCTGTTTGGTTTTAACCATGCTGTTGCCCGAATTGCCTGCCAATGATGAGTCAGTAATGTTAAGTGTATAAAGAATAAGGCAGGCGATATAAAAAAGGCGTAAAAATTGATATCGCCTGGCACTGTTGGCACGTTTTTTAACCGCTCAACAGAACGCCCGTCCTCGGGGCAAGCGCCGCTGAGTGACGGGCAGAACGAATTGGATCCCGCCCTTCAGGCAGTGAAGGGCGGGAGAGCGGCATTTTAACCCTGCGGCGGGTCGGCAACAAGATGGGGCCGGCGTATGCCCGGCCCCATTAGGCGGCTAACTGGCAGGAATAGCTTAACTTTTCAGCTTGGCGGTGATTTTTGCCACATGTTCGCCCTGATAACGGGCGATGGTCAGCTCTTCGGCGCTCGGCTGGCGCGAACCGTCGGCGCCGGCGATGGTGGTGGCGCCGTAGGGCGTGCCGCCGCGGGTATGAGAGACGTCAAACAGCTCCGGCGTGGCGTAGCCGATCGGCACGATGATAAAGCCGTGATGCGCCAGCGTGGTCCAGGTGGAGGTGATGGTGTGCTCCTGGCCGCCGCCGGTGCCGGTGGAAGAGAACACGCTGCCCACCTTGCCGTACAGCGCCCCCGAGGCCCACAGCCCGCCGGTTTGATCGAGGAAGGTGCGCATCTGCCCGGACATGTTGCCGAAGCGCGTCGGGGTGCCGAAAATGATGCCGTCGTAGTCGGCCAGCTCCTGCGGGGTGGCGATCGGCGCGGGCTGATCGCTTTTGCCGCCGGCCTTGGCGAACGCCTCCGCCGGCATGGTTTCCGGCACCCGCTTCACGCTGACCTCCACGCCGCTCACCCGGCGCGCGCCTTCGGCCACCGCCTGCGCCAGGGTTTCGATATGTCCGTACATTGAGTAATAAAGCACCAGGACCTTCGCCATGTTCCGTACTCCCGCTTGGATGATTAACAGAGATGCCTTGCTAAGCATAGAAGCGAATGGCGAACTTGGCCTGCCGCGTCATTTTATGCCGGCTATCGCCAGCAGCGCGCCGAAGGCGATCAATAGCCCGCCGAAGGCGCGGTCGATGCCGGTGCGCAGCCGCAGGAAACGGGCGTTGATCCCCGGCGCGGAGAACAGCAGCGCCACGGCGCTGAACCACAGCACGTGGGCTGCGGCGATAAACAGCCCATAGCCGATTTGCACCCCGAGCGAGGTATGCGGATCCACCACCTGCATAAACAGGCTGACGATGAAAATGGTGGTCTTGGGGTTCAGCACGTTGGTCAGGAAACCGGTTTTCAGCGCGGCGAAATCGCCGATCGCGGCTGCAGGGGCCTCTGCGGCGTCGGCGTGCCGGGCCGCGTTACGCAGCAGTTTGATGCCGAGATAAATCAAATAGGCGGCGCCGATCCCCTTGAGCAGGTTGAACAGCCATAACGATTGCTGGATCAGCACGCCGACGCCGACCAGCGTGTAGCTGACGTGAACCAGCACGCCGGCGCCGATGCCGCAGGCGGTCAGCATGCCGGCGCGGCGGGAAAGCAGCAGGCCGTTGCGCGACACCATCGCGAAGTCCGGGCCGGGGCTGATCACAGCGAGTAAAGTGATGGTGACGACGGCGATGAGTTCGGTCATAGTTATCCTATCGATAAATCAGCAGAGAGTGACTGATTTATAAGGGGTATCACCGAGGGTGACAAACGATGAAAACTGACGATATCGGTGAGAAAAACTCACGCAAGATCGATAGGCCGCTGTCGCTGGGCGGCCTGCGCTGCTTCGAAGCCGCCGCGCGGCTGGAAAGCTTCACCCAGGCGGCGCATAGTCTGAGCCTGACGCACGGCGCCGTCAGCCGCGCGGTGCGGGGGTTGGAACAGGAACTGGGCATTGCGCTGTTCGAGCGCCGCCACCGGCGGGTATACCTCACCGCGGCGGGGCGCCGGCTGTTTCAGGCGGCGCAGCAGGCGTTTGGCATCCTGCAGCACACGGCTCAAGAGCTGCGGCAACAGGCGCAGGACGCGCCGCTGGTATTGTCCTGCGAGCCGACGCTGCTGATGCGCTGGCTGATCCCGCGTCTGCCGGCCTTTCAACGGGCGCATCCGGATATCACTCTGCAGCTGGTGGCCGGCGGCGGGGCGTTTTCGTTTCACGACGGCATTACGGCGGCGATCAGGCGCAATGATTTTGACTGGGGCGATCAGACGCACAGCGTGGCGCTGTTCAACGAAAAAGTGGGACCGGTGTGCCAGCCGCAGGCGTTGCCGCGGGTGGTGTCTGCGGTTGGCGGTCTGCAGCGGCTGCGGGACGATGCCCTGCTGTTGCATGCCGCGACCCGGCCGGGCGCCTGGCGGCGCTGGGCGCAGCAACAGGGAGTCTCGCTGGAAGGCCATCCCGAGCAGCGCTTCGACCATTTCTATTTCAGTTTGCAGGCCGCGGCGGCGGGGCTCGGCGTGGCGATAGGTCCGTGGCAGCAGGTGCGGGACGACTTGGCCGCCGGGCTGCTGAGCGCCCCCTTCGGCTTCACGCCGGACGGCAGCGGCTACTATTTGCTGACGCGGCAGGCCATCGCGCCGGGCAGCGCGCTGGCCCGGCTGGCGGCATGGCTGCAGCTTGCGGCAGACGCCTGAACGTGAAAATCAAAAGGCGACGTTGCGGATGAAGCGCAGCGGCTGCTCGCCGCGGTTGGCGTAGGCGTATTTTTGGTCGCTGTTGAACACCTGGGTTTCACCGGCCGCCAGGGTCAGGGTTTGCCGCTCCAGCAACAGCGTCAGGGTGCCGGCGAGCACATAGATGATCTCGTTCCAGCCTTCGGCGTCCGGCACCGAGTCGTAATGTTCACCCGGCATCAGCGTCCATTCCCACAGCTCCACCCGTTGGTGCGCCGGCACGCTGGCGGCGAACAGCGCCTGGCTGGCCGGCTGCGCGCCTTGCCAGGCCAGCTCGCCGACCAGATGGCTGCCGCGCGCTTCCGGCGCCTGGATCAGGTCGGTGAACGAGGTGCCCAGCGCGGCGGCGAGCTTGTCCAACACCGCCAGGCTGACGTTGCGATCGCCGGCCTCGATCCCCGCCAGCATGCGGCGGCTGACGCCCGAAAGTTCGGCCAGCGCCATCTGGCTGAGACCCGCCTGCTGGCGGTAACCGCGCAGGTTGCTGCTCAGATATTGCAGCACCTTGGGCGGGTGGCTTTTCGCGTTGTGCGGCGTATTGCTCATAACAAGGCTTTGTCTCATACTGGCAGGATCTGTGCATTATATTGCACCCAGCAGGAAGGGCAAGCCGGTGTCAGCAGTAAAAAAATCCTTTATTTCCGCCGTTATTCCGCAGATTAGATTGCAGGAGGCGGTGTTGATCTTCATCACCATGATCTGGGGCGGAACCTTCCTGGCGGTGCAGCATGCGATGCAGGTCAGCGGGCCATTCTTTTTCGTCGGGCTGCGTTTCGCCACCGCCACGCTGGTGCTGACGCTGTTTTCCCTGCGGGCGCTGCGCGGCCTGACCTGGTACGAACTGAAGGCCGGCATGCTGATCGGCGTGTCGATCATGTTCGGCTACGGGTTGCAAACCGTCGGGCTGCAAACCATCAGCAGCAGCCAGTCGGCGTTTATCACCGCCCTGTACGTGCCGATTGTCCCGTTGCTGCAGTGGCTGGTGTTGGGGCGGTTCCCCGGCATCATGTCCTGGATCGGTATTTTACTGGCCTTCACCGGGCTGATGCTGCTGGCGGCGCCGAGCAGCGCCGACATGACGCTGAGCATCGGCGAGATCCTGACGCTGGTCGGCACCCTGGGCATGGCCGCGGAGATAGTCCTGATCGGCGCCTACGCCGGCAAGGTGAATATCCGCCGGGTAACCATCGTACAGCTGGCGACCGCTTCGCTGGCCTCGTTCCTGATGATGGCGCCGACCGGTGAATCGGCGCCGCCGTATTCGGACTATCTGTTGTACAGCGCCATCGGTCTGGGGCTCGCCAGCGCGATGATCCAGCTGACCATGAACTGGGCGCAGCGCAGCATGTCGCCGACGCGCGCAACGGTGATTTATGCCGGTGAACCGGTATGGGCCGGGGTGGTGGGGCGCATCGCCGGGGAACGTCTGCCGGGCGTCGCGCTGTTGGGCGGGGCGATGATCGTGATCGGGGTGCTGGTGAGCGAGCTGCGCCTGCGCCGCAAGGGAAAGCCCGCCGCAGTGGCGGAATAGGGCCCGGCGTACCGGGCCGCACCGGTTTCAGGGCGCTTGCTTCTCCGCCAGCGGTAAAATCCTGCGGTTGCGCAGCAGCGCATTGAGGAAGATGGCGCCGAAGGTTGCGGTGCCGATGCCGCCCATCGTGAAGCTGCCGAGCGACAGCGCGAAATCGCCGGCGCCCAGCACCAGGGTGACCGCCACCATAATCAGATTGCCGTTGTCCGCCAGATCCACCTTGTTTTGCACCCAGATGCGCGCGCCGGCGACGGCGATCAGGCCGAACACCACCACCGACGCGCCGCCGAGCACCGGCCCGGGGATGGTGTGGATCAACGCGCCGAACTTCGGCGAAAAGCCCAGGGCGATGGCCACCGCCGCAGCGGCGACGAACACCAGCGTGGAGTACACCTTGGTGACCGCCATTACGCCGATATTCTCGGCATAGGTGGTGACGCCGGTTCCGCCCGCCGATCCGGACAGCATGGTCGCCAGCCCGTCGCCGACGAAGGCGCGGCCGATATAACGATCGAGATTCTGGCCGGTCATGCTGGCCACCGCCTTGACGTGGCCGAGATTTTCCGCCACCAGAATGATCGCCACCGGGGCGATCAAGAGCATGGCGTGCAGGTTGAACACCGGCGCGGTGAACTGCGGCAGGCCGAACCAGGCCGCCTGGCTCAACGCGCGGTAATCCACCGGTTTGCCCAGCCCGAGGCCGTTGGTCGCCGCCACATAAATCAGGTAGGCGGCGATCAACCCGGCCAGCAGCAACAGCCGCTGCATCAGGCCGCGGGTAAACACCGCTACCGTGCCGATGCACAGGATGGTCACCACCGCCATCCAGCTGTCGAATGCGGTGGCGGAAACGCTGCGCACCGCAATCGGCGCCAGATTGAGCCCGATGGCCATCACCACCGCGCCGGTGACCACCGGCGGCATCAGCCGCTCGATCCAGCGGGTGCCGATCCTCATCACCACCAGGCCAATCAACAGATACGCCATGCCGCAGGCGATAATGCCGCCCAGCGCCAGCGCGATGTTGGGGTTGGCGCCCTGGCCGCCGTAGCCGGTCAGGGCGATCACCAATCCGACGAAGGCGGCGCTGGATCCGAGGTAGCTCGGCACCCGGCCGCCCACCACCAGAAAGAACAGCAGGGTACCGATGCCGGACATCAATATCGCCAGGTTGGCGTCGAACCCCATCAGCAACGGCATCAGCACGGTGGCGCCAAACATCGCCACCGCGTGCTGCAACCCCATGATCAGGGTCTGACCCAGCGGCAGCCGCTCATCGGGGGCGACTACCGCGCCGTCCAGGCTGCCTTGTTTGATGCGCCATTGGGGAAACCAGGTATTCGCCATCGTCATCTCCAGAGTGTGGGGGAACGTCGAACGTTACTGCGCGGCCGCCCGCGGGAGCGGGTGGTAGCGGCGATCGAAATAGGCCAGGCCGTGGCCGTCTTCGCTGCACGTCAGCGCAACCACCCGACAGAACAGAATGTCATGGGTGCCGACGCTGACGATTTGCTCGATCCGGCAGTCGAACGAGGCCAGCGCGCCATGCAGCAGCGGCGCGCCGGTGGCCAGCGTTGACCAGCGAGCGGCGGAAAAGCGCAGCTCCATCGGCGTTTTGCCGCCGAACAGGTTGGACAGCGACTCATGTTCGGCCGCCAGCGTATTGACGCACAGCGCCTGATTTTGCTTGAACGCCGCGTACACCGACGCGGCGCGGTTCAGACACACCAGCAGCGTCGGCGGTGAGTCGGTCACGCTGCAAACCGCCGAAGCGGTAAATCCGGCGCGGCCGGCGGGGCCGTCGGTGGTGATGATGTTCACCGCCGAGCCCAGGCGGGCCATGGCGTCGCGAAACTCCTGTTTTTCCACCTGCGGCGGCCGCGACGGCGCGCCGGAGATCAAAGGGGTGCCAGGCATAATAAGATGTCTCCTGTGGCCTAAATCCGTCGCGGCTGCAACAGCCAGTCGAGCAGGATGCGGTTAAAGTTTTCCGGGTCGGTGACGCTCATCGCATGGCCGCCATAGCTCATCTGCGCCAGTTCGCCGTTCGGCAGCAGGTCCGCCAACGTGCGGGAGCAGTGATGGGGCACCAGCAGGTCGTCGCGCGAGCACAGCGCCAGCGTCGGCGTGGCGATGTCCGCCAGGTGGGGGCGAAAGTCGGCATTCATCAGCGCCTGCAGGCGCCGCAGCAGATTCTCCGTGCCCTGAAAGTGCGCCACCTGATGCGCCAGCTCCTCCGCCAGCAGCGCGTCATGGCGGGAAAGCCAGTCGGCGGGGAACAGAAACAGCGGCTGGGCGCGCACGTAGGCCGCGACGCCGCTGTTGAGCAACAAATCCTGCCGAACGCTGAAGCAGCGCCGGGTCTGGCTGTCCAGCGCCGGCCAGCCGTTGACCACCGCCAGTTTTTCCACCCGTTGCGGGTGGCTGAGCGCCAGCTGCAGACCGATCATGCCGCCGAGCGCATGGCCAACGAAATGGCAGCGTTCAATATCGAGCGAATTCAGCAGCTGCAGCACCTCCTCCGCCATATCGGCCATGCTGTAGCCGTCCGGCAGGCTCGCCGGGCTGCGGGCGGTGCCGCGGTGGTCGTACGCCACCACGCGAAAATGCTCTCCCAGCGCGGCGAGCTGCGGCTGCCAGAAACTGCCGGCGCCGCCGAGGCCGGCGGAGAGCACCAGCGTAGGCGCCAGCGGGGTGTCTTTTCCCGTAATTTCAAAATACATCGAGGGTTCCTCAGCGTCCGATATGGGCAATGGTGGCGATTTCTATCAGTGCGTCCGGCTTGACCAGCCCGCACTGAATGCAGTAGCGCGCCGGTTTGTCGCCGGGGAAATACTCCGCATAGACCTGATTGACGGCGGCGTAGTTTTGCCAGTCGGTCAGGAATATCGAATTGAAGGTGACGTCGTCCATCGTGCCGCCGGCGGTTTCGATCACGCGCTTGATGGTCTCCAGCACGTGGCGGGTTTGCGCCGCGGCGTCGCCGACGTGCAGCACGTTATTGTGCCGGTCGAACGCCAGCGTGCCCGAGACGTAAACCACGCCGTCGGCCAGCGTGCCGGGAACGAAGGGGGCCAGCGGCGTGCCGCTGCCCGGCGGCGTAATGGGTGTTTTTGGCATAGCGTTGCTCCTGATGCAGGCTGAAGGTCGCGGTTACGCCGACTGGCGGAGCGGGGCGCTCAACGCCTCGCAGAAGCTGTCGACGTCCGATACCCAGCCGAAGAAGGTTTCGATGTTGTACAGCGCCGCCTGCTGAGCGAACGCCGGCCCGGCCTGATGCGTGGCGTCCGCCAGCACGACGCCGAAATATTCGAGGAAAAAGCCGTCGCGCAGCGTGGATTCGACGCAGACGTTGGTGGCGATGCCGGTAAACACCAGGTGGTGAATGCCGTAGGAGCGCAGCAGGCTGTCGAGCTGGGTGTTGAAGAAGCCGCTGTAACGCGGTTTCGGCAGCACGATGTCGCCCGGCTGCGGCTGCAGTTCATCCACCAGGGCGTAGTCCCACTCCCCCTTGGCCAGCAGCTTGCCCAGCAGCTCCGGGCGCCGGCGCATGGTTTTCAGCGCGTTGGATTTATGCCAGTTGGGCGAACCCGGCCCGCCGGCCTCGAGGTACCGATTGTCCCAGCCGTTCTGGAAAAAGATCACCCGGATGCCGGCGGCGCGCGCGGCGGCGATGGCGCGCTTGATATTGGCGATCACCGGCGCGGTGGCCGAAACGTCGAAGCCGGCCAGATCGAGATAGCCGCCCTGCGAGGCATAGGCATTTTGCATGTCGACCACGATCAGCGCCGTTTCCTGCGGCGAAAACGCAATGGCCTCCGGACGGGCGGGTAGGGTGACTGCCGGGCCGGCGTCCGGCGAACCGCGATGAACCACCGGCTGACTATTCGTGCGTTCCATCAGGCCACCTCGCGTTTTTCGGCGGTCTGCGGGCAGACGTCGGCGCGGCTTTTCATCAGCGGCTGGATGCGTTCGCCAAAGTCGGCCACCCCTTTGATAAAGTCATCGAAGGTCAGCAACACGCCTTCGGTGCCGGGCACGGCGGCGATTTCATCCATCATGCGCGCCACGCTGGCGTAAGAGCCGACCAGCGTGCCCATATTGATGTTCACCGCCGAGGTCGGATCGGCCATCTGGCGCACGTTGGCGTCGGCGCCGGAGCGGGTGTCCTTGCCGCTTTGCTCGGTCAGCCAGGCCAGCGCTTCGGTATCGGCGCCCGCCTTGTAGCTTTCCCATTTGGCGCGGGCGGCTTCGTCGGTTTCGTCGGCGATGATCATGAACAGCACGTAACAGGCGACGCTGCGGCCCGCGGCGTCGGCGGCGGTTTTCAGCCGTGCGGCGGTCGGCGCGAAGGCGGCCGGCGTGTTGACGCCCTTGCCGAAGCAGAAGTTGTAGTCGGCGTATTTGGCCGAGAACGCCATGCCGGCATCGCTTTGACCGGCGCAGATCACCTTGATGTCCGCCTGCGGCTGCGGGCTGACGCGGCAGTCGTCCATCTGGAAGAACTCGCCCTTGAAGTCGGATTTTCCGCTGCCCCACAGGTCGCGCAGCACCCTGACATACTCCGCCAAATAGTCGTAACGGCGGCTGAAGTAATCATCGCCCGGCCACATGCCCATCTGCTCGTATTCCGGCTTTTGCCAGCCGGTCACCACGTTCAGACCGAAGCGCCCGTTGGAAATGGAGTCGATAGTGGACGCCATGCGCGCGACTATCGCCGGCGGCATGGTCAGCGTGGCGGCGGTGGCGTAGATCTTGATCCTGGTGGTGACCGCCGCCAGCCCGGCCATCAGAGTGAACGACTCCAGATTGTGGTCCCAGAATTCGGTTTTGCCGCCGAAGCCGCGCAGCTTGATCATCGACAGGGCGAAGTCGAAGTTATAGCGTTCCGCCTGCTGCACGATGGTCTTGTTCAATTCGAACGTCGGTTGGTACTGCGGCGCGGCGCTGGAAATCAGCCAGCCGTTGTTGCCGATCGGGATAAATACGCCAATTTTCATGTAAACACCTCGGTCTGCTAAGGGACGGTTTCAGGCGCTGCTTGAGTGCTTCCTGCGGGTTCCGAATTGCGCGGCGCTGAAGAGGTTTTGCAAACCCGGTGCCAGTTTTTAAAACGGGTTATTTATCAGTTTGTTGTCTGTGGTTTGCGGTTTCCGGTCGGAGCGAATGGTCCAAAACAGACCATTTGGTCAAAAATAACTGCACGATAAACAGGCGGCCTTGCTCGTAAAAGGTGCAGGTTATCCCCTGAAGGAGGTAGGCAAAAGCGTGGGTTTCACCCGAAGGCTTTGCTATGCTGGCTGCCGAGTTCGCTAACCCCAGGGAGCCGCAGTGAAGTCACCCACCGTCAAACCGTCTACGCGCCGTTCACGCGCGGTGGCCGCCAAACGCAGCACCATCATGGATGCGGCGCTGGAGTTTTTCTCGCTGTACGGCATTCATGGCACCAGCCTCGATCAGGTGGCGGAGCGCGCCGACGTCTCCAAAACCAATCTGCTGTACTACTTCCCGTCGAAAGAGGATCTGTACGTTGCGGTCCTGAAAGGCATTCTTGACGTCTGGCTGGCGCCGCTGAAGGCGCTGCGCGCCGATCAGGAGCCGCTGCAGGCGATCCGCGATTACATTCGCCTGAAGCTGGAGGTTTCGCGCCATCATCCGCAGGCTTCGCGGTTGTTTTGCCTGGAAATGATCCAGGGGGCGCCGCTGCTGAAGCGCGAGCTGGAAGGGGGGCTGAAGACGCTGGTGGACGAAAAGTCGGCGATGATCGAACGCTGGGTGGCCGCAGGCCACATTGCGGCGGTGGAGCCGCACCATCTGATTTTCATGTTGTGGGCCACCACCCAGCACTACGCGGATTTTTGGGTGCAGGTGGAAGCGGTGACCGGCAAGACGCTGGACGACGACGCCTTTTTCCGGCAAACGGTAGAGAATGTGCAGCGGGTGATTATCGATGGGATCCGGCCGCGCTGAGCCGCCGGAGAAGCCTGGGGACGGGTTGCCCGTCCCCTTGCCACATCAAGCGGTTTTCTTCTTGCGCAGGAACAGGTAGGACAGGCCGAGCACCACAAACCACAGCGGCGTGACGATCAGCGCCTGGCGGGTATCTTCGCGCAGCGTCAGCAGCACCAGCACGAAGGCGAAGAACGCCATGCACACCCAGCACATCAGCTTGCCGGCCGGCATCTTGTAGATCGATTTCCGGTGCAGCGCCGGGCGCTGTTTACGGTAAACCAGATACGAACACAGGATGATGGTCCAGACGAACATGAACAGGATCGCCGATACGGTGGTGACCAGGGTAAATACCGTCATGACGTTCGGGATCAGGTAAATCAGCACCACGCCGCCCAACAGGCAGATGCAGGAGAAGGTCAGGCCGTTGGCCGGCACCGCGCGCTTTGACAAGTTGGCGAACGATTTTGGCGCGTCGCCTTCCTGCGCCAGGCCGAACAGCATGCGGCTGGTGGAGAACACCCCGCTGTTGGCGGAAGAGGCGGCCGAGGTCAGCACCACGAAGTTGATGACGCTGGCCGCGGCCGGCAGGCCGATCAGCACGAACAGCTCGACGAACGGGCTTTTGTCAGCGACGACCGAGCTCCAGGGCGTGACCGACATGATAACGATCAGCGCGAACACGTAAAACATGATGATGCGCAGCGGGATGGAATTGATGGCGCGCGGCAGCACTTTTTCCGGATCTTTGGTTTCCGCCGCGGTAGTGCCCACCAGCTCGATGCCGACGAAGGCGAACACCGCAATCTGGAAGCCGGCGAAGAAGCCGCTGATGCCTTTCGGGAACATGCCGCCGTCATTCCACAGGTGCGAGAATGAGGCCACGCTGCCCGACGGGGACTGGAACTGCATGGCGATCATCACCAGCCCGGCGACGATCAGCCCGACGATGGCGACGATCTTGATCATCGCGAACCAGAATTCCATCTCGCCGAACATCTTCACCGTCGCCAGGTTCAGACCGAGCAACAACAGCACGCACAACAGCGAGGCGATCCATTGCGACAGCCCGGGGAACCAGAATTGGGCGTAGGCGGTGATCGCCACCACGTCGGCGATGCCGGTCACCACCCAGCAAAACCAATAGGTCCAGCCGGTGAAGAAGCCGGCCCAGGGGCCGAGCAGGTCCGCCGCGAAGTCGCTGAAGGATTTGTATTCCAGGTTGGACAGCAGCAGCTCGCCCATGGCGCGCATCACGAAGAACAGCATAAAGCCGATGATCATGTACACGAAGATGATGGAAGGACCGGCCAGGCTGATGGTTTTTCCTGAACCCATAAACAGACCCGTACCGATGGCACCGCCGATGGCGATCAGTTGAATATGTCGGTTGGTTAGGTTTCGCCGTAGATGATCTTCTGATGCGGGCGTCGCATCCGTCGCTATTTTAGAGTGATCTACCATCTGATGATGTCCTGTTTTACCTGTCATTGGTGAAATAGTGAGCTCTGAAGTGGCTCTTTTTTATACGTTTATCCGGTTGGTCCGGTTTCAGTAAGGTAGTGCAATAACGCCACCTTTGTGCAACATGTTTACAACATTTATGCGAGGGATAAAAGTCGATTGTTCTTTACACTGCGGAGGCAAATCGGACGTTCAGGGGGCGGAAGATTACTCTTCAAAACGCCGGATTAACAGACCTTATGCGGCTTATCTCGTTGATAAAACAGAGGGTTGATAATTTCGCATGAAAAAAAGTAATGAGTGTAAGCGTTTGACACCGACGATGCGGAGACGATGAATCTAACCTGCGGGGCCGTGAGCTCAGCGGGCAGCTCCGTTGGCGGTGACTCAATGGGGCGCAGGCGCGGATCCTGGAGCACCCACCAACCAAATCAGGGCGTTACGCCCGACGTTTTCTCTCGCTTCGCTTCTTCGGCGGTTTTTTCCGCTCGCCGTTCAACAATAAATCCGAGTTTTTTGACCGATGTTCAGAAAGGTGATCTGGCGCAAATTGTGGTGTTATCGGCGGCTTTGGCGGCCAATCGTCCCCCTGATTTTTTGTGCGGCCACGCGCTGGCGTCGCGGTTCACCCAAGAATCTTTCAGGTCAAAATGGGCGGAAACAGGTGAGCGACCGACATCAGCGCCAGCGCCCAGGCGGCGGCAGAAAACGCCGAAGTCAGGTATACCGGCTTCAGCGGCAGCGAAAGCATCCCGGCCATCAGCGGAACCGTGTAACGCATCACCGCCAAAAAGCGCGAAGCGAACAGCAGCGGCATGCCTTGTTCCTGCAGCGCCAGCCGCGCCTTGCGCAGCGGAGCATCAAACCGCGCCGGCAGCCAGGTCATCGGCCCGCGGCGGCACAGCAGCGCGCCGCAGTGGAATGACAGGATCGAACCCAGAGCGGCCCCCAGCGTGATGGCGCTCCAGACAGCGCCGAGCGGCAGCGCATGTTTGCCCGCCAGGATCGCCAACAACAGCGTGACGGAAGCCGGGGGCAGCACGGATGAAACAAAAATAACCGACTTCCCCAGCGAGAACAGAAAGATAAGCAGCAGCAGGAATTCAGGTTCCGGGCTGTATTTGGCGATCATCTGCGTGAGCGGAGCCATCGGCCACCTCGGATAATTGTCGTTTGGTGACCAGTGTCCCATTTATAACATCAATAAGAGCTCAATCAGCTGGGCGCGCGTCCGCCTCTTTAGGTTAGGGTGACGCCATACAAACGCAAAACTCACGAGGGGAAGGATTATGTTGAAGGTCATAGCAGAAGATTTTATCAAGCCGGAGCATATCGACAAGGTCATGCCGCTGTATCGCGAGCTGGTGGAGAAAACCCGGCGGGAACCGCTGTGCATCTCCTATGAGCTGTGTATCGATCATCAGGACCCCGGGCACTTTATCTTTGTCGAGAGCTGGCCCGATCGCGCCGCGCTGGACGCGCACTGCCAAAGCGAGCATTTCAAGCGCCTGGTGCCCCAGATTAACCTGCATCAGCGCCAGCCCTGCGCCTTTCTGTTTATGCAGCCTTTCCCGGATGCGGGCGATGAATAGACAAAAAAAGCCCCGCAGGGGAGCGGGGTCAATGGCTTCTCTAACATATCTTATAGTGATTAAAAAATAGGCTGATAATGATTGTCATTCACTAAGAATGCTCCTAAACGAACATTGATGCGGTGAATCATGGGCGGGACGCAGCCGGAGCGGCCTCGCTGGCGGCTTTGATAGCGTGCAACATCCGGCGACGGATCAGGCCGCTGACCAACCGGATGGCGAGCCAATAAGGGGTAAATCGCCGGCGGCTGGCGCGATCGGGGCAGAAAATGCGGGTCTCCGTCACCAGGCGACAACGGCCGTTTCGCCCGGGGTGTACGGCATAACCCAATGCCAGCTTGGCCACTCCCGGCTGCCGAAAGGTGAGGAATGCCGCGCCATCGTTTATCTTGACCAGGCCGTAGCCGGCCTGCCAGAAGCGGCCAATCAGGCCATAAACCAGCGCCACGTCGTTTTGTTCCAGCAGGCAAAAGTCATGCAGGCCAAACGACGCTGGGGGCGCCTGGCGCGCCATCAGCCGGGATGGCAGCTCCCGTATGGTTATCATGGCGCGAAAGAAACGGTCATGCTGCGGATCGTAGGCCGCAACGGCCGCGATCACCCGGGAGGACGAGGCTAGGATCTCGATAGCGTGGCGCTCCGAGAATTGGTATTCATGCAAATACTTGTCCAGCAGTCCCATGTTATCTTTCCCTGAAATATCGCTCTGATGCGCCAAGTTTACCGAACGTTGGCGCGGCGGTCGATTTACCCCCCCGTATTTTCCTCTTTCTTGAAGCCGATGAGCGTCAGCAGCAGGGCGATGGCACCGAACGGCAGCGCGAACAGCGGCAACCGGTCAGCGGGCTGGCCGGCTAACGCGAAGCTGCCCAGCATGCCGCCTGCGGCGATGCCGGCGTACAGCGCCGAGCCGTTCAGTGCGACGGTTAACGGGCCGGCGCGTTTTGACAGTGCCAGCAGGTGATGCTGGAGGGGCACAAGATACATCCAACCGGCAATGCCCCAAACCAGAAAAAGGGTCAACACCCGCCAGGGCGAGGCCAGGGAGAAACCGAGCAACAGCAGTGTAAGCGTCTGGGCCGTGATCGAAAGCAACAGGGTAAGCCTGCTGCCGAGCGTATCGGTCAGCTTGCCGGAAACGGCATTGCCGATGACCGCGCCGATGCCGAACGCCAGCAACGCGAAGGGCAGGATCCGTTCCGAGCCAAGCCGGGTATGCCGCAGCAGCACGCTGACATAGCTGTATACCAGGTGTTCGGAACAGACGGCGAAGAAAGCGATCAGCAAGGTGGTCAGCACCGCTTTTTGCCGCAGCGGGGCAAGCCGTGCTTTCAGGCCGTAGCTGCCCGGCGCCGCCAGCGGGCGCAGCGCCAGCGAAAGCCCCAGCAGCGCCGCGGCGCCCAGCAGGGTGATAAGCGCAAACACCTCCCGCCAGCCGATGAGCTGGGTGAAGAAGGTGCCGAAGGGGACGCCGAGGGCGATAGCCAGCGTCATGCTGCCATAGACGATGGAAATGGCCCGGCCCCGGCGTTTTTCGGGCGCCAGCTCGGCGGCGGCCGCCGCCGCTTGCGGGGTGTAACAGGCCGCGCCCAGCGCGGCCAATATGCGGCCAAGCGAAAGCTGCAGATAGCCGGCGGCAAATGCGCACGTCAGATTGCCGACGATAAACAACGCCAGCGCCAACTGCAGAATGCGCCTGCGGTTAAGATGGCCCAGCAGCCAGGCGCTCAGTGGAGCGAACAGCGCGTAGGCCAGGGCGAAGATTGAAATCAGCCACCCCGCCTGAGCGGGAGCGACCGCCAGGGTAGCGGCGAGGGGGCTGAGCATGCCGGCGACAATAAAGGCGTCGGTGCCGATGGCAAAGGTGCCGAGCGCCATCAGACCTGAGGCGATCAAGTACCCGTCGTCACTGCGTTTAAGCATGTTAACTCTCTGGTTAAAAACGGTGATGTTCGCAGGCAGAATAATCGGTTTACCGATCCCGGCTAAGTGGCAAAACTGACAGCTTCATCCGGCCCTCCGCCTGTGCCAGGCCGGCGACGGTGGCGATGGGTTTTATGACCGTCCATTTCGTTATATAAAACGGCTGTCGATAAAATGCCTGGCTGTTATACAGTTAGCTGCGGAATATTCAGGTTATCGAAGAGGCAGTGATGATTATTGACCACCGACAGGCGTTAAACGCTCAGGCCGATAATTTCCTGGTGCAGCTTGAAGTGCAGACGCGCGCGCTGGGATTTGAGCGCTTTTGTTATATTGTTTTCTCCGGTTACCCGCTTCGCCACCCCAAAATGGCGATGGAGAGCAATTATCCGCTGGAATTTATCGAGGATTATCGTCATGGTCGCGATTATTTGCGCGATCCGGTCATTGAACAGGCGCAGCGTTCCACCCTGAGGTTCGCCTGGGACCATGGCTTCTATCAGGGCAACCTCGCGCTGTGGCAACGCATGGCCGAACAGGGGCTGGCCGCCGGCTGGACGCAGTCAGTGAAGGATTGCCATGGGCGGGTGGGCATTCTGACGTTGGCGGGAAGCCAGGCTCCGCCGCTGGAGAGCGCCGCCGATATGCCGAGGCAGCACCAGTTTCTTGGGCTGGCGCAGGCGGCGCATCAAACATTGCGCGAAGCCTTGCTCCCGGAAAGCGACGAGGCGATTAAAGACGTGCTGACGCCGCGAGAAAAAGACGTTTTACGCTGGTGCAGCGAAGGGAAAACGGCGCAGGAGATCGCTATTATCATGAGCCTTGCGGAACGTACGGTTAATTTTCATATCGGCAACGCCATTAGAAAGCTCTCGGTCGCCAATAAAACCGCGGCCACCGCCAAGGCGGTTTATTTGCAGCTTATTTAATCGCGAGAAAATAATAATTAATTGACTATCCGTTAACCGCGCTATGTTTATATTTTGTTAAAATATCAATTGCCTGCCCCAGTATTTACCGCCGATCACAAAAGCGCGATAAAGCGGTTCACCCCGCGCATGCCCGGCAGTACCCTATAAGCTCCCCGGTTTACATAGAAAGGACGTGATATGTACAAGACCATTTTAGTGCCGATAGACATTGAAGAGGATTTGTTGACCGAGCATGCGCTTCAGCACGTGGAGTATCTGGCGAAAATGTCCGGCGCCCGGGTGCATTTCTTCCATGCGCTGCCGGATGCCTCGGCATTTGTTACCGCTTATTCGTTTGGCATCAAGGAATTCGAGAACCAGGCGGAAGTGAAAGCGGTCGATAAGCTGAAGAAAATCATGTCCGAAATCGACATTCCGCTGGATCGCCTGAATTACACCATCAGCTTTGGCTCGCCGCGCGATCAGGCGCTGGAACTGGCCGAAGAGATCGACGCCGACCTGATCGTCATTGGCTCGCGCCGCCCGAGCGTGAAAACCTACCTGCTGGGCTCCAACGCCGCCGCTATCGTTCGCCACGCCAATATATCGGTGATGGTGGTCCGTTAATTCGCGCAAGGCAGGCCGCCGTTCCCGCGGCCTGCCTCCGTTAACGGCACAGCGCCACAATCTCGTCGTACAGCCCCGTCGGGATCTCTACCCCCAGGCGCTCGCTCTGTTGTCGCCGCTGATAGCGCCGTTCTCCGGGGATGCGCGCGCCTTGATCCCGCATATCGGCAAACATCGCTTCCGCCCGGGCGAAATACTTCGCCTTATCCGCGCCGAGAAAGCGTTCGGGATCCAGGGCGATAATCAGTTCACCGCCGTAGGGCGAAGAGCCGGTCCGTTCGTCGTAGGCCAGCGACTCCTTGCTGGTCAGATCGCCAATCAGCGGCCCGGCCAGCAGTTCCACCATTGCCGCCAGCGCCGATCCCTTATGCCCGCCAAAGGTCAGCATCGCGCCCTCCAGCACGCTGGCGGCGTCGGTGCTGGGATTGCCGGCGCTGTCGATGCCCCAGCCCTCGGGCAGCGGAGTGCCGGCGCGGCGGTGCAGCTCAATTTCGCCGCGCGCCGCCGCGCTGGTCGCCATATCGAATAAAAACGGCGGCAGCCCGGGCCGTGGCCAACCGAAGGCGATGGGATTGGTGCCGAACAGCGGGCGGCTGCCTCCGGCCGGCGTCACCCAGGCATGGCTCGGCGTGCAGGCCAGCGCCACCAGGCCCTGCTCGGTCAGGGGTTCGATATCGGCCCACAGGGCGGAAAAATGCACGCAGCGGTTAATCGCCAGCGCGGCGATGCCGTTGGCGCGCACCTTGTCGATAAAGGCCGGCAGCGCGTGGCGATAGGCCAGCAGCGAGAAGGCGCCGCCGGCGTCCACCCGCAGGATCGCCGGCGCACTGTCGAGAAGCCTGGGCTGCGCGTCGGCGGAAACTTTGCCGGCGTGCAATGAACGGACGCAGCCCAGCAGGCGGTAAAGGCCGTGCGAGGCGCAGCCGTCGCGTTCGCCCCGGGTGACATTTTGCGCCACCGCTTCGGCGTGCGCCTGGCTGAAGCCATTGCTGAGCAGGGCGCGCAGCGCCAGCTGGTAGGCCTGATCCAACGACAGGTTATGGGTTTGCGTCATCTCCGTTTCCTCCTTTTCAATCACTCTTCTTCATCTCCGACGAAATTCGCCTGAGGTAAACAGGTATAGGCGCCCCAGTAGTAAATCACCAGCGCAATCGCCGCGATGGTGAGGGTGTCCCAGGGATGGCTGATGGCGCCGATGCCGCCGAAGCTGCTGAGATAGGAGACGACGATCACCAGCGCATAGAAGGCGATCAGCCACAGAGAGGACCAAATCTGCTGCTTCAGGCCGACGGCGTGCGTCGGCACCTGATTTTTGAACAATATATAGACCGCAAACATCAGGATTTGCAGCCCGAGCAGCCAGGAAACGGTGTCCCAACCCGACCAGAAGACGATCAGCGCCGAGATGATAAACGACAGCGGGCCAAGCACGCAGAACCCGCGCACCCGGAACGGGCGAGGCAGGTCGGGAGCGTTGCGCCGCAGGCCGGCGGCGGTCACCGGCGCAATGGCGTAGCTCAGCACCAGCGCGGCGGACACTACGCCGATCAGTTTCTCCCAGGAAGGGAAAGGCAGCGTCCAGAACACCGACAGGGCGAAGGTCAGCCACAGCGCCGGGCGCGGAATGCCGGACTCGCCGTCGACGCGGGTAAAAATTTTAAAGAAGGTGCCGGCGCGCGCCCAGCCGTAAATCACGCGCGGCGTGGCGTTCATGTAGATATTGCCGGTGCCGCTCGGCGAAACGATCGCATCGCTGACCACCAGAAACGCCAGCCAGCCCATGCCCAGAGTGATGGCGATGTCGCGGAACGGCAGGGAGAACTGCTGGCTGATGTGGGCCCAGCCGCCGTTCAGCATGTCGCTGGGGATGCTGCCGAGGAAGGCGATTTGCAGCAGCACATAGATGACGGTGGACAATACCACCGACAGGATCAGCGCAATCGGAATGGTACGCTGCGGATTTTGCACCTCGCTGGCGACCGAGATGATCGGCGTCAGGCCCAGGTAGGCGAAGATAATGCCGCCGGCGGATATGGCGGCCTCAACCCCGGCGGAGCCGAAGGGCGCAAACCCCTGGCTGTGCAGATTTTCCGGCTTGAAGAAGCTGAACAGCACCACGATCACCAGCAACGGCACCAGAAATTTCAGCACGCTGATCAGGTTGTTGGATTTGGCGAAGGTTTTCACGCTGTAGTAATTCAGCGCGAAGAAAAAACACAGCAGCGCCAACTGCACCAGCCAGCCGATCGGCGTCGGGTCGCCGGAGCCGGGTTGGCTGAGGAAAGGGAACCAGGCGGCGGCGTATTGGCGCGCCGCCACCACCTCGATGGCGATCAGGCTGGAGAAGGCGATCAGCGTGATAAAGCCCAGCAGGTAACCCATCAACTCGCCGTGCGAAAACACCGGATAGCGAATGATGCCGCCGGCGCGCGGCAGCGCCGCGCCCAGCTCGCAGTAAACGATGCCGAGCAACAGCACCGCCAGGCCGCCTATCAGCCAGGAGTAAATGCCGGCGGGGCCGGCGATGGAAGAGACGTGGCTGGCGGCGAACAGCCAGCCGGAACCGAAAATTGCGCCCAGGCCGATAAACGTCAAATCGGTGAGCGTAAGCTGCTTCTTGAATTTGCCTTGGGTTGTCATGGTATGACCCTTTTGTTATTGGATGGCATGCAGATGCGGCCGGGCTAGTTTTTGGCTGATGAATCTATCGGGTCTCTGGTGTACACGCCGTTAACCTGCCGCAGCAGGTTGAGCGGGTTGGCGTCCTGCAGCGGCGGCGGCAGCAGCGCGGCGGGATAATTTTGCAGGCATACCGGCCGCAGGAAACGTTCAATGGCCAGGGAGCCCACCGAGGTGCCGCGCGCATCGGTCGTGGCCGGGTAAGGGCCGCCATGCACCATCGCGTCGCAGACCTCGACGCCGGTCGGATAGCCGTTGAACAGCACGCGGCCGGCCTTGCGGGTCAGCAGCTGGGCCAGCCCGGCGGCGGCCTGGTCATCGTCGTCCGCCAGCAGCGTGGCGGTCAGCTGGCCCTGCAGGGCTTCCAGCGCCGTTTGCAGCTGTTCGGGGCTATCGACCGCCACCAGAACGGCGACGGGGCCGAAGACTTCCTGCTGCAGCAGCGGATCGGCCTGCAGCAGCAGGGCGGCGTCGGCCTGATACAGCTGGGCGTTCGCCAGATAAGGCGCGGCCTGGCGTTGGCCGGCCAGGTGGCGGAGGCTTTGATGGGCGTCCAGCGCCCGCAGCCCGTGGTGATAATGTTCCAGCGTGCCGGCATTCAGCATCGGCTGCGGGGCGGCGGCGTTGACCCTGGCGACGAGTTCGTCAATCAGCCGGCTGAATGCCGGGCCGCGTTGGCCGATAATCAGCCCCGGTTTGGTGCAAAACTGGCCGCAGCCCAAGGTGAAGGATCCCACCAGCTCCTGCGCTATCTGCCGGCCGCGCCGCGCCAACGCCTGCGGCAAAATCACCACCGGGTTGATGCTCGACATCTCGGCAAATACCGGGATTGGCTGCGGGCGACGCATCGCCATATCGAACAGCGCCCGCCCGCCGCGCAGCGAACCGGTAAACCCCACCGCCTGAATCGCCGGATGCTGCACCAGCTCGGCGCCTGCGCGTTCGCCGAAAATCATGTTGAATGTCCCGGCGGGAATGCCTTGTTGCACCCTGGCGCGCTCTATGGCCTGCGCGGTCAGCTCTGCGGTGATCATGTGGCCGCTGTGCGCCTTGAACACCACCGGGCAGCCGGCGGCCAACGCGGCGGCGGTGTCGCCGCCTGCGGTGGAAAACGCCAGCGGAAAGTTGCTGGCGCCAAACACCGCGACCGGGCCGAGCGCGGTGCGATATTGCCGCAGATCCGGGCGCGGCAGCGGCGTGCGATCCGGCAAGGCGCAGTCGATGCGCGCGCCGTGCACGTCACCGCGCCGCAGCAGCCCGGCGAACAGCCGCATCTGGCCGCTGGTGCGGGTACGTTCGCCGTTCAGGCGCGCCAAAGGCAGGGCGGTTTCCTGCGTGGCGAAGGTGAAGAAATCATCGCCCAGCGCGTCCAGTTGGTCGGCGATGGCGTCGAGGAAATCGGCGCGGCGATCGGCGCTGAGCTGGGCGTAGCCGGCAAAGGCCCGTGCGGCGCTCTCTGCTGCCGCGGCGGCTTCGGCCGGCGTGGCCGGATGAAAGCGGTAGCCGGTCGGCTGGCCGTTGTCGGCGCGCAGGCTAATCAGCTCTGCCGCCCCGCTGGCGCAGCGCTGACCGCCGATAAACTGTTGGCCGCGAATGGCGGCGTGGTGGTCGTTGGGCATGGGTCCCCCCGATAGCGAAATGGCGAGGCCCGGCATGGCCGGGCGCTGAGTGGGATTACAGGCCGACGTTCGGCAGCGCTGGGCGCGTGGCCAGCGCTTTTTCAACCGCCGCGGTGACCTCGGCCAGGGCGTCGCCCTGCAGCGCCAGGCGCGGTGGGCGGGTGACGGCGCTGCCGCGGCCCACCAACTGCTCGCACAGCTTGATGCATTGCACCAGATCCGGCCGCGCATCCAGGTGCAGCAACGGCATAAACCAGCTGTACAGCGCCAGCGCTTCCTCGAAGCGCTTGTCTTTCGCCAGGCGGAACAGGGTTTCCCCTTCGCGCGGGAAAGCGTTGGACATGCCGGAGATCCAGCCCTGAGCGCCGACGGCGATGCTTTCCAGCACCACGTCGTCGAGGCCGGCGAACAGCACGAAGCGATCGCCAACTTCGTTGCGCAGGTCGATAAAGCGGCGGGTATCGCCGGAGGAGTCCTTGAAACACACGATGTTGTCGCAGTCGACCAGCGAGGTCAGGATATCGGGCGTGACGTCGTTTTTGTAAATCGGCGGGTTGTTGTAGACCATGATCGGCAAATCGGTCGCCCCGGCGACGCTGCGGAAGTGCGCGGCGGTTTCATGCGGTTTGGCGGAGTAAACCAGCGCCGGCATCACCATGATGCCGTCGACGCCGACCTTTTGCGCTTCACGCGCCATGTTCTGCGCGAAAGCGGTGGTGAACTCGGCGATGCCGGCGATCACCGGCACTTTGCCGTCGGCGGCGTCTTTCGCCACTTCGATCACCGCCAGTTTTTCCTGCACCGTCATCGAGGTGTTTTCGCCGACGGTGCCGCAAACCACCAGGCCGGACACGCCGTCGCGGACCAGATTTTTGATCACCGTATGGGTGGCGTCGAGATCCAGTGAGAAATCGCTGCGAAACTGGGTGCTGACCGCCGGGAACACGCCGCTCCAGCTGATGGCTTTATGGCTCATAGTGTTTATCCTGTCGTCCAATGTTGTTAATGAATGGTGAATTATTGGTGAACTTCACTAACAGATTGACCGGTATTGCGCGCCGGGGCTTGACGGTTTTCGCCGATTGCCATGACGAAATTGGCACAGTAACCGGGTAAAACGCGCGTGGGAAAGCCTGGCGCCGGGAGCGCCAGAGGCGGGAGTATTCATCAGGTAAATCAGATCATTAAGTCGAAAGCGTCAGGCGGAAGTCGCGCGGCGTGGAGCCGGTCAGCGCTTTGAACTGACGGCTGAAGGCGCTGTGATCGGTGTAGCCGCACTGCAGGGCGATATCGGTGATCGGCAGATCGCCGGCCAGCAGCTCGGTGGCTTTCTCCAGCCGCACCTTATGGATCATTTGGCGCGGCGTGAGATGGAAGATGCGCTTGCAGTAACGCTCGATTTGCGCCACCGACAGCCCGGTGAGCGCGGTCAGTTCTTCAAGGGCGATCGCGCGGGCATAATGGCGGCGGATATACACATCGATCGCCGCCAGCCGCTGATAGGCCGGGTGGTTGGCCTTGGCCTCCTGCAGATCGTGCGAAATGCCCGCCATGCCGATTATTTTGTCCTGCGCGTCGTACAGCGCCAGCTTTTGCGTCAGGCACCAGCCGGTTTCCCGGCCGTTGTACAGGTGCATTTCCAACTGATCCTGAATCACCACGCCGTGGCGCAACACGCGCAGATCCTGCTCGGTATAGCCGGAGCCGAGCTGCGCCGGAAAAACGTCGGCCGAGGTCTTGCCCAGCAGCGGCGCGACGGTCTTGAAGCCGCAGCGCCTGGCCAGCGTCAGGTTGGCCAACAGGTAGCGGGCCCGCTCATCCTTGATAAAAAACACCACGTTGGGAATGGCGTTGAGCAGCGGAGCGATCAACGCCAGGGAATTCAGCAGGTCGCGCAGGCTGCCGGGACGCTGCTGCGCCAGCCCGTCGCACAGGCGTGAAAGGTGCTCAACGGCGAAATCGTTATCTTCCGCCGGCCCAATCACCGGTGGCGGCGGGGAGGAAACCTGATGGTCTGGGGTTAATCGCATGGCAATACCTTTTTCGGCGTTATGCCGCAGAGTCTGAGGTTCAGGTTGGCGCTTTCGCATCAATATTAACTTTTATGTAACTTATCAAGCGCTATTTCCCGGCCGCTGCCAAATATGCGGTTTGCCGCATACTTTTGCCGAACGGCCCTGGGATAACCTGCGGAAAACGGCGGCACATCACGCAATTATCCGGTGTAGCACATAAGTAATGCCATGATAAATAACCTCTTCTTATGGCCCCTCGACGGCGTTGGGGCATGCGCCCGGGGGATCCTGCGGTGAGCACTGTGCTGATTTCTTCATTCACCGCGCCGAAATGCATCAAGCCGCCGCGGGCGTATTCGTTCAGGCTAACGCCATTGGTAACATTTCGTTAACTCAGGAGATTCCGATGGCTCTTCCTTCGCAGATGACCGCCTTGCGGGCGATTGATTCCCATACCGGCGGGGAACCCACCCGCCTGATTATTGACGGGTTTCCCGATCTCGGCGCCGGCAGCATGGCCGAGCGAAAAGCGCGGTTTGCGCAGCATTACGACCGCTGGCGCAGCGCGGCGATCCTCGAGCCGCGCGGCAACGACGTGCTGGTGGGGGCGCTGTTGTGCCGTCCTTGTTCACCGCAGGCCACCGCCGGGGTGATTTTCTTCAATAACGCCGGCTATCTGGGCATGTGCGGCCACGGCACCATCGGGCTGGTGGCTTCGCTGGCGTATCTGGGCCGCATCGGCGCCGGGCTGCACCTGATTGAAACCCCGGTCGGCACGGTGAGCGCCACGCTGCATGACGACGGCAGCGTCACGGTGGAAAACGTGGCGGCATACCGTTACCGCCGGCAGGTTCAGGTTCAGGTCAGCGGTTATGGCCCGGTGGTGGGCGATATCGCCTGGGGCGGCAACTGGTTTTTCCTGATTGGCGAGACGCCGTTGGCTATCACTACGCAAAATCTGGACGCCCTGACCGCCTTCTGCTGGGCGGTCAGACAGGCGCTGGAACAGGCGGGGATTTGCGGCGAAGACGGCGGCGCGATCGACCATATCGAACTTTTCGCCGACGATGAGCGGGCCGACAGCCGCAATTTCGTGCTGTGTCCCGGCAAGGCTTACGATCGCTCGCCGTGCGGCACCGGCACCAGCGCCAAGCTGGCCTGCCTGGCGGCGGACGGCAAGCTGCAACCGGACGAGATCTGGCGGCAGGCCAGCGTGATCGGCAGCGAGTTTAGCGCCCACTACCGCCGCAGCGGCGACCGGGTGACGCCTTTTATCCGCGGGCAAGCCTATGTGTGCGCCGACAGCCGGCTGCTGCTGGATGAGCGGGATCCCTTTGTCTGGGGGATCCGCTGATGCCCGGCGGCCAATCGGCGGATGCGATTGTGGTGGGGGCCGGCATCATCGGCGCCGCCTGCGCCTGGCGGCTGGCGCAGGAAGGATACCGCGTGCGGGTGGTGGACGATCGGCGTGCCGGGGCGACCGCCGCCGGCATGGGGCACCTGGTTTGCATGGACGACAACCCCGCCGAGCTGGCGCTGAGCGCCTATTCGCTGCGGCTGTGGCGCGACGTGGTGGCGCGCATGCCGGCGCATTGCGCCTGGCGCGGCTGCGGCACGCTGTGGCTGGCGGAGCGGCCGGACGAAATGGCCATTGCCGAACTGAAACGCGCGCGCCTGGAGGAACAGGGCGTGGCGGCGGAAATGCTGAGCGCCGGCCAGATTGCCGAACGGGAACCGATGCTGCGCGCCGGTTTGGCCGGAGGGTTGCGGGTGGCGGGCGACGGCATCCTGTATGCGCCTAACGTGGCGCGTTGGCTGCTGGCGGACGGCGGCGCCGCGCTAACCGTGACCGGCGGCGAAGCGGTTGCGCTGGAGCAGGGGGCGGTGCGGCTGGCCGATGGCGAACGCCTGGCGGCGCCGGTGGTGGTGCTGGCCTGCGGGCTGCGGGCGGACAGTTTGCTGGAGCGGCCGCTGCTGAAGGCCAAGAAGGGGCACCTGGCGATCACCGATCGTTATCCGCCGCGGGTTCGGCATCAGCTGGTTGAATTGGGCTATGGCGCCAGCGCGCACGCCAGCGACGGCACTTCGGTGGCCTTTAACGTGCAGGCCCGGCCCACCGGCCAGCTGCTGATCGGCTCCTCCCGGCAGTTCGACGCTCCCGACGCCTCGCTGGACCCGCCGCTGCTGGCGGCGATGCTGGCGCGCGCGCAACATTTTTTACCCTCTCTGGCGCAGATGAACATTATCCGTTGCTGGACCGGCCTGCGCGCCGCTTCCGCCGATGGGCTGCCGCTGCTGGGGCCGCATCCGCGGCATCCCTGGCTGTGGTTGGCGTTGGGGCATGAGGGGCTGGGAGTGACAACCGCCCTGGGCAGCGCCGCCCTGATTGCGGCGCAGATCCGGCGACGGCGGCCGGAGATTGATGATACCCCCTATCTTGCGGCGCGCATGCTGACCGCCGGGGAGGCGACGGCATGAGCGAAAATCGCAAACTATTGACGCTGACAATCGACGGTGAACGCCGCCGCGTGCCGGCGGGCATCAGCGTGGCGGCGGCGCTTAACCTCAGCGGCCAGGACCGCTGTCGGCTGTCGGTCAACCAAAAACCGCGCGCGCCCTTTTGCGGCATGGGCATTTGCCAGGAATGCCGGGTGACGATCAACGGGCTGCGACGCCTGGCGTGCCAGACCCTGTGTCAGCCCGAGATGCGTATCGAGAGGATCGGCGATGAATGAAATTCACTGTGAGGTGCTGATTATCGGCGCAGGGCCGGCGGGGCTGGCGGCGGCGCGCGCGGCGGCGGAAAGCGGCCAGGCGGTGCGGTTGCTGGATGATAATCCGCACCCGGGCGGGCAAATTTGGCGCGACGGCCCGCAGGTGCGGCTGCCGGCGCTGGCGCGCGAGTATCGGCGCGCCGTTGAAGAACTGCCCAACGTGACGCTGCATCGCGGTTGCCGGCTGGTGGCGCAGCGCGGCCCAGGGCAATTGGTCTATGAGGATGCCGCCGGCTGCGGCGTCATCGGCTATCGGCGGCTGGTGCTGTGCTGCGGCGCGCGGGAGCTGCTGTTGCCCTTTCCGGGGTGGACGCTGCCGGGCGTGACCGGCGCCGGCGGGCTGCAGGCGCAGATCAAGCAGGGGGTACCGATCGCGGGCGAACGGGTGGCGATTGCCGGCAGCGGCCCTTTGCTGCTGGCGGTGACGGACAGCGTGGTGCGCGGCGGCGGCGAGGTGGTGTTGCTGGCGGAGCAGGCATCCGCGGCGCGCCTGGCGGCCTTCGCCGCCGGCCTGTGGCGCTGGCCGACGAAGCTGCGGCAGGCTTGCTCGCTGTTCAATCGCCGATACCGCAGCGGCAGCCACGTGCTGGAAGCGTTGGGTTCACGGCGGCTGGAAGCGGTGCGCGTCAGGCAGGGGAGCGGCGTCAGGACCATCGCTTGCGATCGTCTGGCCTGCGGTTTCGGGCTGGTGGCCAATATCGAGCCGGCGATGCTGCTGGGATGCCGCATTGTTGATGACGCCGTGGCTGTCGATGGTTGGCAGCGCACCAGCCTGCCGCAGGTCTATGCCGCCGGAGAATGCACCGGCGTTGGCGGCAGCGAGCTGTCGCTGGTCGAGGGCGCAATCGCCGGCTATGCCGCGGCCGGCGAAGAGCTACGGGCCGAGGCGCTGATGGCGCAACGCGATAAATGGCGGCGTTTCGCCGGCGCGGTGGCGCGAACCTTCAGGCTCGATCCGCAGCTGAACTCGCTGGCTACGCCCGAAACCCTGCTGTGTCGCTGTGAAGACGTGGCGATATCGCAGGTTGCCGGGCAACCGGACTGGGGGGCGGCGAAGCTGACCAGCCGCTGTGGCATGGGCGCTTGCCAGGGTAAAATTTGCGCTGCCGCCACGCGCCAGCTGTTCGGTTGGCCGCTGCCGACGCCGAGGGCGCCGTTAACGCCGGTGCGGACTGAAACCTTGGTTAGCCTGGGGCGAGGAGAGCGCGACGGCCAATAATGCTACACTCAGAGATAATGATTGGATGATTTAGGCGGTTGATGGATGACTAACGCACTGATTACGCTGGGGCTATGCCTGCTGTTGATACCGTTGCTGCTGTGGCTGGTTGGCCGGGCGCTGGCCTCGGCGAAGTATAGAAAACCGCAGGGGGACAAAGGCAAGCCTAAAACCGGCATGCCGCATGGCGACGATCAATAGCGGGCCGGAAAGCCCGAAGGCGGAGCCGGGCCTGGCTCCGCCTTCGGGCTGCATTACCACTGTGGCCAGTAGTAGGTTTTCTCGCGCCAGCCTTTGCCATACATGCAGGCCTCGATGGTGGCGTCTCGGGCGGCGGCGTTGCGATCGTTTTGCACCGTTTTAAACGACGGTTGCTTTTCATAGCGATAACCTGCCGGGCAGTCTTTCTTATTTTTTTCACAGCGCACATATTCGTCTTCATAGCCGAACTCAACGTCTCTCACCATATCGGGCGGAAAACGCTCATAGCCCCGGCTTCGGCATTCGGCATATTCAGCATCGCGGGTGCTGTTCACCGCGCCGGGTCTTTCCCATTGCGTGCAGGCGGTCAGCGTCAATATCGATAATACGATCAAAAAACGGCAGTTCTTCATGGTGTCCCTAACGATTCCTCTATCCATTATAAAACGGCTCTTGCTAGGAATATTCCTAGTCAATGGCCCGAAAGAGTGTAATAAACTGAGGGGTGAATTGGAAATGATAATAGTTCTTGTTTAACTGCGATTGAGGTCATGGCCGCGCGTTTCGCCGAGCATGTCAGGAGGGGAGATGGGGCGAATTATCCGAGCTGGCGCGGTATTGCTGGCGCTGTTGACGCTGTTTTTTTGGCTAAGCCGTTATTTTCCGCCCGGTTATCGGCCTTTTGCCGCGTTAAAGCTGAACGATCCGCCTACCTTGATAACCCGCATTAAGCTCAGACTGCTGGCCGGAGATCCCGCGGCCTGCATGCGAATCATAAACCAGGCGCGCGAAGCCGGGATGATCGCCTTCAGCCTGCCGGGCGACAGCCGCGGCGAATGCCCGCTGGTTGCGCCGGTGCGGGTGAGAAATTTCGGCGCGGTGCGCCTCAGCTCAAGTTTCCTGGCCAGTTGCCCGCTGGCGCTGAGCAGCGCCATGTGGGTGGCGCAGGTCGCCGCGCCGCAGGCGCAGCAGCAGTTTGGCGTTGGGTTGGCGCGCATTGACTATCTCGGCAGTTATGCCTGCCGCAATGTGTATCACCGGCCGGTAGGCCGGCGCAGCGAGCATGCCACGGCGGAGGCGCTGGACATCGCCGGCTTTCGTCTGGCCAACGGTCGTCGGCTTCGGGTGTTGAACGACTGGGCGTCGTCGGACGCGTCAGGTCGCTATTTGCGGACATTGTTTCAGGAAGGATGCGGGTTTTTCGGCAGTGCCCTGGGGCCGGAATATAACGCCGCGCACGCCAATCATTTTCATCTGGGCATGCGCGGCTATGGCGTCTGTCGCTGAGTTTTTTTTAGCTGAAAAGTGAAATTCATAATTAGGATATTTACCTATCGGCAATATTTTTATCTGGATTTATGCGTCATTTCTCCATTTTTCTATTTTAATCGGGCAAAATTTTATTTTTTATTTCTCGATAATTGCATATCGTATTGAGGTAATGAGTTTGCATTTTAATAGCGGTTTTTTTAGATTCAGCGCAGAACGATAGCGGTCATGATGATGCCAAAATGATAAAGGGAGTTTTATTTTGCAGGGGAAAAAGAAAACACCTGAAGGTAGTGACGCTTTATCTTCACTATCAGACGATTATGATCAAATGAAGCCGCTTTCCGAGGTAGGGGTCGCCCTGGGGTATGGGCGTACCCGTTTTTATCAATGGTGCCGCGGGCGTGGATTTCTGACGCCGATGAATGCCCCGTCTACAGAGATGATCAGTGCGGGATATATGGTCACGGCGCTGTTGGATACCGGATATTCGCGGGTGTACGTGACGCGAGATGGATTTAACTATGTCGTCAATCTCTTTGAGGCTGACATCAAAAACGGCATGGTAAAACTATGAGGTAAACATAAAAATACTATTTATTTCAAGGCGCTAAACACAGAATCTTCTTATCCTCATGCCGGGCAGCCCGGCCGAGAGTGGGAAGTTATCCTATTTTTCTCTCTCTGGCGGATGAGTGCTACAGGCGCGGGGTATTCTATTGCTACTATAAACGTTGGTTTTCCTCAGGAGCTCAGGATGAAGCATTACGCCGCGTTATTTCTTACTTCTGCTTTGTTGACGGGGTGCGCCACACAGGCCGTTCCGCCTCAGCAGGCCGAGTCGCCGCCGCCCAGCCGTTTGTTGCTGTACCAGAACACGCCGCAAACCCCCTACGCCAGCATTGTGGTGGTGCGTGATAGCGGCATGCTGGCGGGCAGCTGCCGTACCGGCGTTTATATTAACGGCGAGTTCGCCGCCTCTTTGGCCGCCAAGGAAAAAGCGACGTTCCGGGTACCGGTGGGCAATAACGAGGTGAGCATCGGACAGGATATGATCGAAAACAGCCTGTGCATCTGGCGCGACACCCGCGGCGCATTGCCGATGACGCTGCGCGCCGGGGAGAGCCGTTACTTCCGCGTAGCTGGCGATATGCAGCGCGGGTTCGTCCTGCAGGCCAGCCAGCCTTGATATGCTCGGCAAGGGGCATTCAGCGCCCTTGCCACCATCCCCACAGCGTGATCAGCAGCCATGCCGCCGCAATCCAGCACAGTACCGCCGCGGCCAACGCCAGTGACAAGCGCAGGCTGTTGAGCAAAAAATACAGCGATATCAAATACACCAGGTAGGGTAAAACCGCCCACATGCCAAAAATCAGCGTGGTTTTCAGCGCGGCGATCGAGCGTTCGTTGCCGACGATATAATGGGCGATTAGCGCAAAAGTGGGGAATAACGGCACCAGGCCGGCGATGTAATAATTGCGGGTTTTGGCCAGCACACCGATTAACACCACCACCAGAGCGCCGATCAGCGCTTTGAAAAGGATGCCCATAAGCCCCTCTGAAGTAAAAGAAAATACACTGCCCGAAAGCGCGGGCAAGATCAATCCTTGGCGAGAGGCCGGCAGAAAAAGCAGGTCTGCGGGGCGAGCAGACCTGCACTGCGGCGGATTATTGACGGTAGGCGTGTTTAATCTGCTGGATGCTGTTTTTGAAGATTTCAGCCTGGGTCGGGTCCTCGAGCTGAGCGATAAAGCGTTCCATGTTGATAATGACTTTCCCGGCGTCAGCCTGGCCGATCGATTTAAGGATCAGCGTCAGCGTGGCTTTAAGGCAGGCGACTTCGGTCGCCAAGATTTCCGGGTTTGCAGACGTAGTGAAGTCAACGTTGCTCATTTTCTCTCCTGATTTTTGAGGCCGAAGCCTGAAGCACAATGCATTTCGGTGCGCCTCCGCGGCGCGGCAGAACGGCCGGACGCGCGGAGGCGCATTTAACTGGGCGCGGAGTATAGCATAGCATGCGGCGCTCATCTGTACCGAGCGCACTGCCCGCCATGCCGGTGGGAAGGGGCCGGTATGGCGGGCGCAATAATGGCCGAGTTATTTTGATCGCGGTAATAAGTATTTACCCGAGGCGGCATTGTTAAACATCCCCGGTTATTTTAATTGGCATAGCGGCATTTTCTCCGCTTTTTCCGGAGTTTTCGCTGAATAATTGTTTTTTGGTGCGGCACTATACCGGTCTGTTGGCAGGGACCCTCGCGGTATTGTTGAATTTCAAAGGATTACAAAAGCCGGGCGCGCATGCTAATATTATTCCTGTTGCGCTTGCTTACACTGATTTTCCCTCCGTTGCGCGATTGCTGCAGTATCATATGTTGTCGGTCGCGGGGCGCGGTTATTTTTATCGTCTGATTCTCGCTATAGGGACGGTTTATCGGCGGCATAGACGGCTAAAATTGAAAAATCAGCTCTGCTCCGCAAAGTTAATCGGGAATATGTATTAATCTGTATTCATTCTTGGCTGAAAAACAAGTAATATCTCTGGCGAAAACAGAGGCTGATTGCGTTACTCCCTTTTTTTGGAGATTTTTCCTTGATTAGCGTTCTTCTTGTTGATGACCACGAACTGGTGCGCGCAGGGATACGACGCATTCTTGAAGATATCAAAGGTATAAAAGTTGTCGGAGAGGCTCAGTGCGGTGAAGACGCCGTAAAATGGTGCCGTGGCAACGCCGTTGACATCGTTTTGATGGATATGAATATGCCGGGCATTGGCGGGCTGGAAGCCACGCGCAAAATTGTGCGTTACGCGCCGGATGTCAAGGTCATCATGTTGACTATACACACAGAAAATCCACTGCCTGCCAAAGTGATGCAGGCGGGCGCCGCCGGTTACCTGAGCAAAGGGGCCGCGCCGCAAGAAGTGATCAACGCTTTGCGTTCGGTGCATGCCGGGCAGCGTTACATCGCGTCTGATATCGCCCAGCAGATGGCGTTGAGCCAGCTGGAGCCGCAGACCGAAACGCCGTTCAGCTGCCTGTCCGAGCGGGAGTTGCAGATCATGTTGATGATCACCAAGGGCAAAAAGGTTAATGAGATCTCGGAGCAGCTGAGTCTCAGCCCGAAAACGGTGAACAGTTATCGCTACCGGATGTTCAGCAAGCTGAATATCAGCGGCGATGTTGAGCTGACCCATCTGGCTATCCGACACGGATTGTTCAATGCGGAGACGTTGTTAAGCAGTGAGTGACCGTTTTGATGCCAAAGCTTTTCTCAGCACCGTAACCAGCCAGCCCGGCGTCTACCGTATGTATGACGCCACTGGCACGGTTATCTACGTCGGTAAAGCCAAAGACCTGAAAAAACGTCTCGCCAGCTACTTCCGCCAGCAGGTCGGCAGCCGCAAAACCGAGACGTTGGTCAAAAATATTGCGCAAATAGACGTAACTGTTACGCATACCGAAACAGAAGCGCTGTTGCTGGAACATAACTACATTAAGTTGTACCAGCCGCGATATAATGTTCTTTTACGTGACGATAAATCTTATCCGCTGATCTTCCTCAGTGCGGATAGCCATCCGCGGCTGGCGGTACACCGCGGCGCCAAACACGCCAAGGGCGAGTATTTCGGTCCTTTCCCCAATTCCTATGCCGTGCGCGAGACGCTGGCGCTGCTGCAGAAACTGTTCCCGATCCGCCAGTGCGAGAACAGCGTATACCGCAATCGCTCGCGCCCGTGTCTGCAATATCAGATTGGCCGCTGCCTGGGGCCCTGCGTAGCCGGGCTGGTGAGCGAAGAGGAGTACCGGCAACAGGTGGACTACGTGCGCCTGTTCCTGTCCGGCAAAGATCAGCAGGTGCTGCATCAGCTGATCGAGCGAATGGAAAACGCCAGCAAGCTGCTGAATTTCGAAGAGGCGGCGCGCATTCGCGATCAGATCCAGGCGGTACGGCGGGTGACCGAACGGCAGTTTGTTTCCGGCAACAGCGACGATCTGGACGTGATCGGCGTGGCGTTTGAGGCCGGCATGGCCTGCTTGCACGTACTGTTCATCCGTCAGGGCAAGGTGCTGGGCAGCCGCAGCTACTTCCCGAAGGTGCCGGGCGGCACGGATATGGGCGAGGTGGTGCAGACCTTCGTCGGCCAATTCTACCTGCAGGGCAGCCAGGCGCGCACGCTGCCGGCGGAGATCCTGTTGGATTTCAATCTGCCGGAAAAAGACCTGCTGGCGGAGTCGCTCTCCGAGCTGGCGGGGCGCAAGATTCAAATTCAGAGCAAGCCGCGCGGCGACCGCGCCCGCTACCTGAAGCTGGCGCGCACCAACGCGGCGACCGCGCTGACCACCAAGCTTTCGCAGCAGTCGACCATTCATCAACGGCTGGCGGAGTTGGCCAAGGTATTGAACCTTTCCGAGATCAACCGCATGGAATGTTTCGACATCAGCCATACGATGGGCGAGCAAACGGTCGCTTCCTGCGTGGTGTTCGACGGCAACGGGCCGCTGCGTTCAGAGTATCGGCGCTACAACATTACCGGCATTACCCCGGGCGATGATTACGCAGCGATGGCGCAGGTGTTGAAACGCCGCTATGGTAAGGCACTGGAAGAGAAAAAAATTCCGGACGTGATTTTTATCGACGGCGGCAAAGGGCAGCTAGGCATGGCGATCGAGGTGTTCAACGCGCTGAACGTCAGCTGGGATAAAAACAAGCCGCTGCTGATCGGCATCGCGAAAGGCGCCGATCGCAAGGCCGGGCTCGAGACGCTGTTCTTCGTGCCGGAAGGCGAGGGGATTTCGCTGCCGCCGGATTCGCCGGCGCTGCACGTGATCCAGCATATCCGCGATGATTCGCACAACCATGCGATCACCGGGCACCGCCAGAGAAGGGCAAAAGTAAGAAATACCAGCGCATTGGAGCTGATCGATGGCGTTGGACCAAAACGGCGACAGGTGCTGTTGAAGTATATGGGTGGACTTCAACCATTATTGAACGCCAGCGTTGAGGAAATTGCAAAAGTGCCGGGTATTTCACAAGCATTGGCAGAAAAGATCTACAATGCATTGAAACACTGAGGGCAATGTAGCAACATACTCTTAATTCCCACTCCAGCCAGATAGTTACCGTAGCATTATGCAATTGAATATACCGACGTGGCTTACCCTGTTTCGCGTAGTTCTGATCCCATTCTTTGTGCTGGCATTTTATCTGCCGTTCACCTGGGCTCCGATGGTTTGCGCCATCATCTTTGTGTTTGCTGCTGTAACCGACTGGTTTGACGGCTTTTTAGCCCGTCGCTGGAAGCAAACCACCCGCTTTGGGGCGTTCCTCGACCCGGTTGCGGACAAGGTGATGGTTGCCGTGGCGCTGGTGCTGGTGGCCGAGCACTACCACAGCTGGTGGATCACGCTGCCGGCGGCGACCATGATCGCCCGCGAAATTATCATCTCGTCGCTGCGCGAGTGGATGGCGGAGATCGGCAAGCGCAGCAGCGTGGCGGTATCGTGGATCGGCAAAGTGAAGACCATGGCGCAGATGATGTCGCTGGTCGGGCTGTTGTGGCGCCCCGATCGCTCCGTCGAGTACGTGTCGTTTGGCCTGCTGTACATCGCGGCGGTGCTGACTTTCTGGTCGATGTTCCAATATTTGAACGCTGCGCGAAACGATCTGCTTGAACCCTGATCAAAGCGCTGCAAAAATCGGCAAACGAACGTAATGAGCCAACAATTTTATTGACTCATTACGTCAGGTAAGTAGAATGCATCGCATCAGACGGCAGCGACGAATCGCCGAAAGATAGCAAAAAAATCAGTAAGTTCTGATTAACGCGGGAATAGCTCAGTTGGTAGAGCACGACCTTGCCAAGGTCGGGGTCGCGAGTTCGAGTCTCGTTTCCCGCTCCAAATTTAATGAAGCTGGTGTTTTCCGGCTTTAGCCTGAAAAGGCAAACAGAATTAAGGCGCGTTAACAAAGCGGTTATGTAGCGGATTGCAAATCCGTCTAGTCCGGTTCGACTCCGGAACGCGCCTCCAATTTTCCCGAGCCCGGGTGGTGAAATCGGTAGACACAAGGGATTTAAAATCCCTCGGCTTATGGCTGTGCGGGTTCAAGTCCCGCCCCGGGTACCAGGGAATAAAAATACCGAATAATCAAAGCAATAAGCAGTAATGTCGTGACCGCCGAGAGGCGGTTTTTTTGTGCCCGCAATTTCGTTCCACTCCTCCGGTGCTATTTTACGCCGTTCCGCGATTTGTTTGATTCCAGAGCCATTTTTTCATCCTTGTTGTGACAGCCGTCAACCGATCCCAGGCGAAATAGCGCATTCTGGTCTAGTATTTATCGGTAAAAAATTGACTGAGGTGGCTATGCATCCGAATAAACCCATTGAGTTTGACGAAGAGATTTGCCTGGTCATCGGCAGAGCGGTCCTGGAGGTGGTGAAGCTGGGCGGGGAAACCAGCGCGCCTGCGGTGATGGACGCCATCGAAGTGGCGGTGGAGCGCCCGGGAGTGACCGAGAGCGCGGTTGCGGCCGCTGACGACGCCCTGGACCTGATGGCCCGTCTGATACAATGATCCCGCAGGGGTTATCATCAATTACAAGGGAGAGGAACCCCCATGCAATGGTTTAATTTCAAGCGCAACACCGGCGGCGCCGCCAGGCAGACCGTGCCCCCACATTTGAATGCGGCCGAATATGCGCGACATTATGCGGACCAGTCGCAGTTCGGCTCGGCAGAATTCATGTCGCTGAGCGGAGAGATCTGTTGGGATGCGGTAGTGCTCTGCGCCCATAAATCCGGGGCCATCAGTCAGGCCAAATATAATCAGCTGTGGTATAAGGTGTTCGATAAGCAATATAAGCATTTCGTGAGCCCGGACGACACGGAAATAAGCACCATGGCTGATATGCTGCGTGCGCCGCAGGGGTGTTTCATTGGTTTTTTCTCGATGCGGGATGCCGCCGCACCGCGGCTTCTGCATGCGATGATCGGCACCGGAGCGGGATTCGCGGCCGGTAACAAGAATGCCTGTATCGGCGTTGGCGGCGCGGTCGGTTGGGAGAATCTTAACCTGGCGCGCGATTTGCGCTGGCAGCCGGATGGCGGATTTGTGCGCCCGGGCGATACTGAAGTGTTGCGGATCTTTTACCGCCCCTTCCCGGTTGGCTGAAAACAGCGGCCAGCGAATAAAAAACCGCCTTTCTGAACTGCACCCCAAAAGTTGGACACCCAACTGAGTAAGGTGCAGTTTTTTATGCCTGAAATTCGAGGGGCGATAAGGTTATTTAAAGCCGCCGTCGCGAATGAAATCGAGCCCGGCGGCGGTTATTTTGGTCTGGTGCGGGTCGATATCGTAATTATTTTCGTCGATGTCGCTCATCACGTAGGCCTGTATCAGTCCCTTGGCCTGCTGATAGGCGAAGGGGTCGGCGAAGGCGTGGGGACTGGTGGCGTCCTGCTTCCAATACTCGTAGGTTTTGGCGTCCAGCGTGCCGGGGTGGTTGGCGGCGAGCCGGGTTAAAATCTGATTGCAGAATACGTAGTCGGTCATTTTATCATCCTTATGCACGGCATCTGGCTGCGCTGCCAGTAAGTGTAGATGACTCTGCGCCACAGAGCGCCGCGCCGGCGATCAATCCGCCGCCTGCGCGTTCAGGCTCTCCGGCAACAGCTGCGCCAGCAGCAGATCGAGGGTCAGCATCAGCCCATAGCGCGCCGCGCTGCCGGTGCCGATCGGCAACAGGCTGTCCGTCAATCCGGCCAGCGTGCTGCCGGCGGGCGCAAGGGCGACGCTGTAGGCGCCGGTAGCGGCGGTCAGCCGGGCGGCATTGAGCAGGTCGCCGTTTTCGCCGCCGCCCGACAGCAAGATCACGCTTTGCAGCGCGCCGAGGGTGGAGGCGGTCATGCGCATCAACGCCGGATCCAGGCAGGCGAAGGCCGGGCAGCCCATGCCCACCAGGCGCTGCTGCAGGTCGTTGACATACAGCGTCATGCTGCCGACGCCAAAAATATGGACGCTTTTCGACTGGCTCAGGCGCTGGCAGACAGCGATCAGCGCGGCGTGATCCAGCGATTGCATCTGCTGATGCAGGGTGCTTTCCACATCGCCGAGCCGCTGCCGCCACAGGCGCGGCCCGCTGTCGTCGGCGGGCGGCGCGCCGTTCAGATAACGGGACCCCGCCACGCTGGCCTGCGCCAGCTTCATGCGCAAATCGCGGATGTCGTCGCAGCCCAGGGTTTTGGCGAAGCGGGTGATGGTGGCCGGGCTGACGGCGGCCTGGGCCGCCAGCTGTTCGATCGTGGCGGAGGAGGCGAAGGCGATATCGTCCAGGATGGTTTGCGCCACCTTGGCTTCCTGTTGGCTCAGCTGATTTTGCCGGGCGCGAATTTGGTAGACGATGTCGGCGATGTCTTCACAGCCGATGGATCGTGCGAAGCGGCTGAGGGTATCCGGGCTGACGCCCGGCAGCTTGCCGATGTCGGCGGCGGTGGCGAAGGCGACGTCCATGCCGCCCAGTACCGGCTGGGGCACGGCGGTGCCGTCGGCCGCCTGCGCCGCCGGCTGGGCGCGCATCAGGCCGATAAAATCGTTGAGATCCTGGCAACCGAGCGATTTGGCGAAGTGGCCGACGATCTCGGTGCTGACGCCGGCGCGCGCCGCCAGCTGTTCGATGGTGGCGGTGGCGGCAAAACCCGGGTTATCCAGCAGCGTGCGGGCTACTTTCGCTTCCTGCCGGCTGAACGGATTTTGTCGAAACTGGATGTGGTAAACGAGATCCATGACAGCGGTGTCCCTTGGTTACGCCAACCGGCGATCTTAGCCAAACTAGCCTGTTTTTCGTGCGGCATAAAGTCATAACCGACAGAATAAATTAATGAAAATAATTTTCAATCAGCCGGAGCCAAAAACCGCGACCTTCTCGCAATCTTTTTCGGATCCAAAGTATTTCTATGTTTTTAAAGGATAAATAGTTAACCGTAGCCACCGGCATAAAGATAATCCGATCATGGATCACAGTGTTGAAAAAAATTTTCACGAAACGTTTTCTTTAACCGATTGTTTTATATGATTTAAGTGAAAATCATAATTAAATCGTATGGAATCAAGGTATTTACAAGCGTGTTGCAGGGTTGTTTTATGTTTGTGCAGCCGACGTGGCTCACCACAGGGAGAATAAAACATGCAACGAATCGTCTTATGCTGCGCCGCAGGCATGTCTACCAGCATGCTGGTGCAAAAAATGAAAACCGAAGCGCAAAAGCGCGCGCTGGAGATCGAGATTGAAGCGGTGCCGGTGGCGGATTTTGAACGCGTGGTCGGGGAAGCGGATATCGTACTGCTGGGGCCGCAGGTGAAATACGAACATGCGCGGCTGTCGGCGTTGGCCGCACCCCTGGGCAAGACCGTGGAGGTGATCGATATGCTGGATTACGGCACCCTGCGCGGAGACAAGGTGCTGGATAAGGCGCTGGGCCTGCTGGCTTAAACCGTCATCGGCGGACTTCCCGCCGAATAATACAATTTATCGTTCGGCTGGCGGGTTATTTGATTAATTCGCCGCGGCATCGTTTTGCCTTGAATAAGCCGGCGGGGAGGAGCGAATGGATTTGGAAACCAGCGTTATGGAGCTGTTGGTGCAGGCCGGCAGCGCGCGCAGCGCATTGCTTGCGGGCCTGCAGCAGGCGCGCGGCGGCGACTTTAACGCCGCAGAGGCGTCGTTGGCCGAAGCGCGGGCGGCGATAGGCAGAGCGCACGGCATGCAGACCGCGCTGATTGGCATCGACCAGGGCGCGGGAAAAATACCGCTCAGCCTGATCGTGGTGCATGCGCAGGATCATTTGATGAACGCCATGCTGATTCAGGACCTGGCCACCGACATGATCGAACTTTATCGCCGTTCAACATCGGGAGCGAACCATGACTAAGATAGCGGTAATCGGCGGCGGCAGCAGCTATACGCCGGAACTGGTCGAAGGGCTGATCGCCCACTACCGGGAGGTGCCTCTGAGCGAGCTGGCGCTGGTGGACGTTGAGGCCGGTCGGGAGAAGGTGACGACCATCGCCGAACTGACCGAAAGAATGCTGAAACGCAGCGGGCTGGATCAGGTGAAAGTGTCGGTGCATTTTTCGCTGGAGCCGGCGATCCGCGGCGCGCAGTTCGTATTGACGCAGCTGCGGGTCGGGCAGCTGGCGGCGCGCGCCGCCGATGAACGGCTGGGGCTGAAATACCGGCGGCTGGGGCAGGAGACCACCGGCGTTGGCGGGTTCGCCAAGGCGCTGCGCACCATTCCGGTGATGCTGGAGGTGGCGCGGGTGGTGGAGGCGGTGGCGCCGGACGCCTGGATCATCAACTTCACCAACCCGGCGGGCATTGTCACCGAGGCGGTATCCCGTTACAGCAAGGCGAAGATTATCGGCCTGTGCAACGTGCCGATCACCATGCACCATATGATAGCCAATATGCTGAAGGCGCCCTTCGATCGGGTGGACCTGCGCTTCGCCGGGCTGAACCATATGGTGTGGGTCCATCAGGTGACGCAAAACGGCGTCGACGTGACCGCCGCGGTGCTGGAGATGCTGAGCAGCGGCGAAACGCTGTCGATGAACAACATCAAGGATTTGCCCTGGCCGCCGGCGTTCCTGCAGGCGCTGGGCGCCATTCCTTGCCCTTATCACCGCTATTTCTATCAGACCGCCGACATGCTGGAAGAGGAGCTGGAAGCCGCCGCCGCGCAGGGCACCCGCGCCGAACAGGTGATGAAGGTGGAGGCGGAGCTGTTCGAACTTTATGCCGATCCGGCGCTGGATAAAAAGCCGGAGCAGCTGAGCTTGCGCGGCGGCGCCTTTTATTCCGAGGTGGCGGTGGAGCTGCTCCGCGCCATTCACAACAACAGCGGTAAAGTTATGGTGGTCAACACCCGCAACAACGGCGCCATTCAGGGGTTGCCGGATGATGCGGTGATCGAAACCAACTGCGTGATCGACGCGCAGGGGGCGCATCCGCTGAGCTTCGGGCGATTGCCGCTGGCGATGAACGGCCTGACGCAGCAGGTGAAAGACTTCGAGCGGCTGACCATCGAGGCGGCGGTGCACGGCGATCGGCAAAGCGCGCTGTTGGCGCTGGTGGTGAACCCGCTGATCGGCGGCGCCGGCATCGCCGAGCCGTTGCTGGACGAGGTGTTGAGCCTGAATCGGGATTACTTGCCGCAGTTCAACTGAGCTGCGGCGCCATAATAACAATCGCACATGATGATAGCCGGCGCGGCCGGACGGGGGGAACGATGGCGGGACTCAATAGCATTCTGGAACGTTACGTATTGCCGACGGCGCTGAAGATTGCCGGGCAAAAACATATTCTGTCGGTGCGCGACGGCATTATTTTGAATATGCCGTTCATGTTGATCGGTTCGTTCTTTTTGATTTTCGCCTACCTGCCGATCCCCAGCTACGCCGGGCTGATGAGCGAGGTGTTCGGCGCGGCCTGGCGCGACAAGCTGCTGTACCCGGTCAAGGCGACCTACGACATCATGGCGATCATTTCCAGTTTCGGCATCGCCTACCGGCTGGCGGAGAAGTACCGCGGCATGGATCCGCTCAGCACCGGCGCGGTGTCGCTGGTGGCGTTTATCATGACCATTCCGCAGCATACGCTGTTCGCCCCGGTGAAGGGCGCGGCGGAACAGATTGTCAAAGGGGTGCTGCCGATGAACTTTATCGGCAGCCAGGGGCTGTTCGTGGCGATCGTGGTGGCGCTGCTGTCGACGGAGATCTACCGTTTCGTCCACAACCGCAATCTGGTGATCAACATGCCCGAAGGGGTGCCGCCGGCGGTGGCCAAATCGTTCCTGGCGCTGATCCCCGGTTTTTGCGTGCTGGCGGTGATCCTGATACTGCGCCTGATCGTCGAGGCGACGCCGTTTGGCGACATCAACACCATGATCGCCACGCTGATCGGCATCCCGATGCATCACGTCGGCGGCACCCTGCCGGGGATGATTTTCTCGGTGATCCTGATCGGGCTGCTGTGGACGCTGGGGCTGCACGGCGACGCCATCGTGCTGGTGTTTATCCAGCCGGTGTGGCTGGCCAACATGTCGGAAAACCTGGTGGCGTTCCAGAATAACCAGCCGATCCCGCACATCATTACCCAACAGTTTTATGATTTATGGATCGCGCCCGGCGGCACCGGCGCCTTGCTGGGGCTGGTGATCTTTATGCTGATCCGCAGCCGCAGCGCGCAAATGAAGCAGCTGGGCAAAATCGCCGCGCCGGGCTGCCTGTTCAATATCAGCGAGCCGATGGTGTTCGGCATTCCGCTGGTGATGAACCCGTATTTCTTCCTGCCGTTTATTTTAACGCCGGTGGTGCTGGTGATCGTCACCTACAGCGCGATGGCCACCGGGCTGGTGACGCCGCCGGTAGGGATTGCGCTGCCGTTCACCACGCCCATTTTCATCAGCGGCTATCTGGCGACCGGCGGCCATATTTCCGGCACGGTGATTCAGGTGGTTAACTTGCTGATCTCGATGGCAATCTACTATCCGTTCTTCCGCGCTTGGGACCGGCTGAAATACCGCGAAGAGCATCAGGCGGCGCAGGCGGCGGAGCCTGCCGTCAACGCAGAAAGCCCGGTATCGTCCTAACGGCAACCTCGCGGCGGCGGCGTTCCTGCAGCGCCGCCGCCGCGTTGCACATGACTTGTTACACTATAACAACGCTAAACCATTCCTTTTCGGCAACGCCCGGCCATATTGTCTGTCTGACATCCATTAATTAAACAGCAGGTGAGGGCATGGCTCTCAACAAGCTGTGTCAGCAATCGGCTAACAAGCTACTTTTTTTGGCGGGAACGGTATCAAATAATGCAGAAATTCCGACGTTGGACCCAGTTGCAGGTCTGCTTCTTCATTGCGTTTTATCTTGGCGTATTACTCAATATCCCCATTTTCTATCGTCGCTATCAGCAGCTGCGCTATGACAATGTGTTGTCCATCAGCATTGAAGCGTTCGCCGCCTTCAGCCTGGTGTGCTTCATCATGCTGCTGATTTCCCATTTGGGGCGGCGTCTGTTCCGCATGCTGGCTACGTTGCTGGTGCTGAGCTCGGTGGCCGCCAGCTATTATATGGTGCTGTTCCATGTCGATATCGGCTACGGCATTCTGGCCGCGGTGATGACTACCGACGTCGACCTGTCCAAAGAATCGGTGGGCTGGCATTTCGTGGTGTGGATGGTGTTGGTCAGCCTGCTGCCGCTGCTGTTGATCTGGCTGGCGCCGATGGCGGAGGCCTCGCTGCGCGCCGGCAACCGCCGTACGCTGCTGAAAAAGAGCGGGATCATGCTGGCCGCCGGGCTGTGCTGCTGGCTGCCGCTGAAGCTGATGGGGCAGGTGCAGGACCAGCACGACAAAGAGAATAACCAGATGATGGCCAGCTACGGCGGCGTGGTGGCCGGCAGCTATTCGCCTTCCAACTGGTTGTCCGCGCTGGGCCTATTCACCTACAGCGCCTACACCCAGGCGGAGGACAGCCGCAATCTGTTCGACCCGGCGGCGCATTTTACCTATCAGCCGCCGAAGGACGTCGATGACCTTTATGTGGTGTTCGTGATCGGCGAAAGTGCGCGGCGTGACCATATGGGGGTTTACGGCTACCGGCGCGACAATACGCCCAACCTGGACAAAGAGGCGAATCTGGCGGTGTTGCAGGGCTACTCCTGCGATACTTCGACCAAGCTCTCCCTGCGCTGCATGTTCGTGCGCGAGGGCGGCGCCTCGGAGGCGCCGCAGCGCACGCTGAAGGAAATGAACGTTTTCTCGGTGCTGAAAAAGCAGGGCTTTTCTTCGGAGCTGTTCTCGATGCAGAGCGAGGCCTGGTTCTATAACAAGACTCAGGCAGATGACTATGCGCTGCGGGAAACCATTCAGGCGGAAAAACGCAACGCCGGCAAACCCGTCGACGACATGGCGCTGATTAACGAGCTGCAGGACTCTCTGGGCCGCCATCCGCAGGGCAAGCACCTGGTGATTCTGCACACCAAAGGCTCGCATTATATGTATACCGAACGCTACCCGCGCGCCTTCGCCCGCTATAAGCCGGAATGCCAGGGCATCGACGACGCCTGCTCCACCGAGGAGATGATCAATTCCTATGACAACAGCCTGTTGTACACCGACGCCTTCCTGGAGCAGGTGTTCAACCAGTTGCGCAGCCGCAACGCCATCGTGTTTTACGCTTCGGATCACGGTGAATCGATCTCCGAGAACCTGCATTTCCACGGCACGCCGCGCGACCACGCGCCCAAAGAGCAGCGCACCATTCCGATCATGGTCTGGGCGTCGGACAAGTTTCTCAGCCAGCCCGATCATCAGGCGGCGTTCAACCAGCTGAAGGCGCTGCAGCAGGCCAAGACGCCGGTGTTCCATGAGAAGCTGTTCGACAGCATATTGGGCTGCATTGGCTACACTTCGCCGGACGGCGGCATCGTCAAACAGCGCAACTGGTGCCAGGTTAACTGATCCGCCGCCGTTGAATAAGAAAAACCGCCGGACGGCGGTTTTTTTATTCAACGCTGACTCGGCAGCGAAACGGTCCGGATAGCGGCCATGGGGGCGTCGGTGGCCTATGGCGCTCAGCGGAATACCGGGATCGTCCCCGATGCCGTACGACGATCTCCGGCTTCCTTCAACTTCCTGCCCAGTTCAGCGATGCGGCGCTCGCCGGCTTCCAGCGCCTGCGCGGAGGTATGCACCGAGTAAGAGCCAAGATGCAGCGGGTAGGGATGCGGTACGGCCGAACCAAGGACGAATACGGCATCTTTCTTGCCGGTTGCTTCAAGCTCAATGGGCATTTCGCCCGGCTCGAACACCACCATTTCTCCCGCGCTGACCGAAGCGCCGGCACCGGCATCGAGGCTGCCCTTCGCCATTGCCAACCAGCCGACGGTATGGCCGGAAGGCGGGCGGTAAGACCAGCGTTCACCGGCCGGCAGCGTCACCAGCAGGTAGTTGATGCCTGCCGGTGCGGGCACCGGGCTTTGCGCCCCCTGGTGCTTGCCGACGATGACGTGCGCCGGCCCGTCCTGATGCATGTTTTGGGCTTCGATGTAGCAGCTTATCGACTCGCTGCCCTCGAGTTCCGCGGGCAAGGCCAGCCAAAGCTGAAAACCCTGAATGCGCGGTACGTCGGCGGCGGACAATTCCTTGCCATGCCACATGCCGCCCCCGGCATGTGACCATTCCACGCCACCGTAGGTCAGCGTGCTGGAGGTGCCGCTGGCGGGATCTGCGTAGCGGAAAGCGCCTTCGACCGGCACGGTCACAGTGGCGATGCCCGAGTGCGGATGCAGTGGCATCGCGCTCATCGCCTGCATGGTGTGCTGGTCCGCATCGAACAGGTCGAGAAACACGAAGGGCTTGACTACCTGGCCCAGATCGGAAGGACTCATCAGCCGGGTGATAGGCCCGTGGCCCTGGCCCCGCGTGCGATGCGCGATGCGCCGCATTGGGGGCTCGGCGTTACGGGCAAAAACGGTGTTCATAAGCTTTCTCCTGTCGGGTGTCGGCACGCCTGGCGCCAGTGAAGCGCTCATGGCGGCCTTTCTCGAATGGTCGTTTTGCGTCTCAGGCGCTAAGTTTCTCGACGTCGGCCACCGCCGCGTCGATGGCCGCCTTGCGGGCGTCGTCGCCCAAACCCAGCCCCTCGGCGCGTACGAAGGTCACGTCGGTGATGCCCAGAAAGCCGAAGAAGCCGCGCAGGTAGGTTTCCTGATGATCGAGGAAAGCCGCCGGGGCTCCTTCGCTGTACTGTCCGCCGCGGGTGGACGCCACTATGACCCGCTTGCCGCCGGCCAGTCCCTCAACACCGCTGGCGCTGTAACGGAAGGTTTTGCCGGCCACGGCGATCCGGTCGAGCCAAGCCTTGAGCTGCGAGGGCAGCGAGAAGTTGTACATGGGGGCGCCCACGACGACGGTGTCGGCGGCGAGGAAGTCGTTCAATAGCTTGGCGTTGCGGCTGACTGCCTGCCTGGCGGCGGCGTCCTCTGGCTCGATTCCCTGGAAGGCCAGGAACTCAGGCGTGGAGAGGTGGCCGATCGGTTCTGCGGCAAGGTCGCTGCGGACGATCTCGATGTCAGAAGCGGTTTCGCTCAACCGCTTGACGATGGCGGCCGTGAGCTGGCGGCTCACTGATTGTTCGTTCAGAATGCTGGCGTCGATATGAAGAAGTGTCATTTGCTCGGTCCTCTGGTATAAAATTGTAACCTGGACTAGCAATGTAACTACCCCATTAACCGCGTGCAATACGGCACATTAAGAGAACTCAGTATCATGAATGTAACCGGCCAACCCCATGATCTTCGAAATTCCGACTGTCAAAAGATCAGCCAGGTATTGGCCCGCGTCGGGGAAAAATGGAGCATCCTCATTATTATGCTTCTGGCCAGCGGCCCGCGCAGGTTTACGGAAATCAAGCGGGCTATCAATGGAATATCGCAAAGAATGTTGACGCTGTGCCTCCGTGGGCTTGAGCGGGACGGGCTTATCAAAAGAACGGTTTATGCGGTGATGCCGCCGCATGTGGAATATGAATTGACGCCGCTTGGACGCTCGCTTACGGAGCCTGTTATCGCGCTTGGAACCTGGGCAAATGATCATATTGCAGATATCGATGCCGCCAGAGAGGCATTTGATGCGCAGCAAGCGAGCCAAAGCAATATTCCGTCTCAATTCAAATAATTCACGCCGCGCCACCAATGAAAAAGCCACCCGCGGGTGGCTTTTTGACATCAGACGTCCTTAGTCCAGCTTGGGATGCTGGTCGATCAGCGTCTGCTTTTTCTTTTCCAGCTCGGCGATCTGCGCGTTGATATCCTCGACCTTCTGTTCGATGTTGTCGTAGGTTTCCTGCAGCAGCTCCTTGGCCTCGGCACGGTCCGAAGCGGCCGGCGTGGCGCCGCGCAGCGGTTTATTGGCGGTTTCTTTCATGTACAGCCCGGTAATCAGGCCGATCACCGCGACCACCATCAGGTAGTAGGCCGGCATGTACAGGTTGCCGGTAGATTCCACCAGCCAGGCGGCGGCCGTTGGGGTGGCGCCGGCGACCAGCACCGAGATGTTGAACGAAATCGCCAGGGCGCTGTAGCGGATGTGGGTCGGGAACATCGCCGGCAGGATGGAGGCCATCACGCCGGTGAAGCAGTTCAGCAGCACCGCCAGCACCAGCAGGCCGAGGAAGATCAGGCCGATCACGTTGCTGTTGATCAGAATGAAGCAGGGCACCGCCAGCGCCATCAGGCCGATGCTGCCGCCGATGATGAACGGCTTGCGGCCGACGCGGTCGCTGGTCAGGCCGATCACCGGCTGCACGAACAGCATGCCGATCATGATGGCGATGATGATCAGTACGCCGTGATCTTCCGAATAGTGCAGATTATGCGACAGGTAGCTCGGCATGTAGGTCAGCAACATGTAGTAGGTCACGTTGGTGGAGATCACGATGCCGACGCATACCAACAGGCTTTTCCAGTGTTTGGAGGCGATCTCTTTGAACGAGGTCTTCGGCGGGTTTTCGATGGCGTTGCGATCGTCTTTCTCCATCTTGTCCACGTGCTGCTGGAACGCCGGGGTTTCTTCCAGCGCGTGGCGCAGGTACAAACCGATCAGGCCCAGCGGCGCGGCGATGAAGAACGGAATACGCCAGCCCCAGTCGAGGAAGTTGGCTTCGCCGACGATGCTCGAGATCAGTACCACCACCCCTGCGCCCAGCACGAAGCCGGCGATGGAGCCGAAATCAAGCCAGCTGCCCATAAAGCCGCGCTTGCGGTCCGGCGAGTATTCGGCCACGAAGATAGCCGCGCCGGAGTATTCGCCGCCGACGGAGAAACCCTGCGCCAGCTTGGCCAGCAGCAGCAGGATCGGCGCCCAGATGCCGATCGAGGCGTAGGACGGGATCAGGCCGATACAGAAGGTGCTCACCGCCATGATGATGATGGTGATGGACAGGACTTTTTGGCGACCGAATTTGTCACCCATGGCGCCAAAGAACAGGCCGCCTAGCGGACGTACCAGGAAAGGCACCGAGAAGGTCGCCAGCGCGGCGATCATCTGGACGCCGGGAGAGGCGCCGGGAAAGAAGACTTGCCCAAGGGCGTAGGCTACGAAGCCGTAAACGCCGAAGTCGAACCACTCCATCGCGTTGCCCAATGCGGCCGCGGTGATCGCCTTCTTCAGCTTGCTGTCGTCGATGATGGTGATGTCATTAATGTGCATCGGTTTATGACGTTTTTTTCTTAACTTCATATAATCATCCCTTAATGAATTTTTAGTTGTTCGTGAATTCGTAATCCCCGTTCACTTTTCTGTCGCGAGCCATCAGTTTGGCTAATCATATTGTTGTTTCAGGTGGTGAGCCTCCATGATCTTCATGAGATATGGATCACAAAACAAAGTGGTTTTTACCGATATTATGTCATTCAGGTGACTAATTATTTTGCATCTATAGCTTAACGTTATATCCCGTGGCGATCAAATTTAGCAGTTTATCTTATATGTTTGCACCGAAATAGTGCTATTTTAGAATGATAATTGTGCAAATCTGAACTGCACCCCAAAAGTTGGACACCCAACTGAGTAAGGTGCAGTTTTTTATGAGCAAATATTCTCTTAGCTTTAAGCTTCAGGTCGTGCAGCACTATCTTTCCGGGCTGGAAGGGCAGAAGGCGACGGCAAAGCGCTTTGGTATCGACCACAGCGCCGTTCGTAAGTGGTCTGTTGCCTGGAAACTTCATGGTGAAGCCGGACTGATTACCCGACATTTCATCTATTCTCCTGCTTTCAAAGAGTCCGTTATCCTGCATATGCGTGAACGCCAGATGTCTGTTCGCGAAGCCTGTGCAAAGTTCACTATCCCTGCTTTTTCCTCGGTTTGTCAGTGGAAACGACTGTATGATGAAGGCGGTATAGAAGCCCTCACAGACAATCGTCGCAGGAAAAAAACGATGCCGGAAATCTCTGGAAATAAGTCAGTACTCCCTTCCAAAGACTCGCTTAGCTCGGACGAACGTGAAGAACTTGAGCAGCTACGCGTTGAGGTGGCCTATTTAAAAAAGCTGCAGGCCTTACTCAGGGAAAAGAACACACCAAAGCGCGAGATAAAACGCAGGTCGTGAATGAGTTAAGGCTGCTGTTTCCTCTGGCTCGCTTACTGAAAGCTGCCGGATTAGCCAGAAGTACTTTTTACTGGCAGATGACGAGCGGCAAAAAGGAAGACAAATACGCCGACGATAAGCGTCAGATTTTGACGCTATTTCATAAGCATAAAGGACGGTATGGATACCGCAGGATAACGCTTGCCGTTCGCCGGGAAGGAAGTCAGCTGAATCATAAAACGGTTCAAAGGTTGATGCAGCAGTTGGCGTTAACATCCTGTATCAGAAGGAAGAAATATACCTCCTACAAAGGTCATTATGGCAAAGCCGCAGGCAATGTTCTGAACCGCCAGTTCAGCGCGGACAAACCGAACCAGAAGTGGGTAACTGACGTTACTGAATTTAAAATTAACGGTGAAAAACTCTATTTATCACCGGTTCTTGACCTGTACAACGGTGAGATCGTCGCGTATCAGATGGAAGCTCGTCCGCATCTATCGATGGTGGACGATATGCTGACTAAGGCACAGTCAGTGCTGAGTGAAGGTGAACATCCGCTGCTGCATTCAGATCAGGGCTGGCAGTATCAGATGGGGCACTATCAGAAACGGCTCAGGGACGCAGGGTTGAAACAGAGCATGTCCCGCAAAGGAAACTGCTATGACAATGCGGTGATGGAAAGCTTCTTTGGCACGCTGAAGGTGGAATGCCTGTATCTGGAAGAGCATAAAAGTATCAGTGAATTACGCGTAGCTATTGACGAATATATCGACTATTACAATCACGAAAGAATAAAACAGAAATTAAAAGGCCTGAGTCCGGTAGAGTACCGAACCCAGGCTCAGATAGCCGCCTAATATAAACCGTCCAACTTTATGGGGTCAGTTCAAATCGGCGGTTTTTTGTCTGATTGACCGTGATTGAAGTATAGGAGCCGGCGCGGCGAATGCGGGCAAAATTAATGCGTTTTCGCGCGAAGAAAAGGAACGGCCTGACGCCAGGGCCAGGCCGGTGAATCATGGCGGCGAACCGCCGAATTCCAGATAAATTTTCGCCAGGTTTTGATATTGGCTGAATCGGTTTTCATCCAGCGCCAGTTCCGCCTGTCGGCGCTGTTCCTGCGCATCCAGCCAGTCGGTGATGGCGACCGCGCCCTGTCGGTAACGCAGCTCATTCAGCCGTTCTGATTTGCGCGCCAGCGCCAGCACCGCCCGTTGACGCGTCTCCTGCGCCATCAGCTGCGCCCGCAGCGACAGCGCGTCGTCCACGTCGGCCATCGCTTTGTACAACGACTGCTTGAACGCCAGTACCCGCTGCTCATAGTCGTTGCGGGCGATTTTGACGTCCAGGCCCATTTGCCGCCATTGGAGAAACGGCAGCGTCAGGCTGGCGCCGACGGTACCGATCGGATTGCGCAGAAACTCCAGCAGCGCGGTGCTGCTGGTGCCCAGAGAGCCGGTCAGATTAAAGGTCGGGTAATACTCGGCGCGTTTGATGTCGACGTTGGCCAGTGCGGCGCGCAGCTGCAGCTCTTTGGCGCGAATGTCCGGCCGGTTGCCCAGCACGCTGGCCGGAATACCGCCGTTGACCTGCGGCAGCGGCTGCGTCGGCAGATGAGCGGGTTCCACTACGGCATGACCCGGCGGCGCGCCCAGCAACACCGTTTGCACATTCAGCGCCTGCTGGCGTTGATGCCGCAGCGCCAGCAGGTGGTTTTCCTGAGTCAGCAGGCTGCGTTCGGCATTCACCACGTCGAGCGCCGAGATGCTGCCGGCGTGAAAGCGGGCGTTGGCCAGCCGCAGCGTGTCTCTGGCATAGGCGATGCTCTGCCGGCTGACGGCGATCTGCTGGTTGATGTAGCCGAGGCGCCAGTAGTTGTTGCTGGCGTCGCTCAGCAACGTCAGGCGGAATGCCTGCAAATCCTGCTCGCTGGCCTGGCTGGCCCACTCGGCGGCGTCGCGCTGGCGGGCAATCTTGCCCCACAGGTCGAGCTCATAGCCGGTGCTGAGGCTGGCGCTGCTGCTCTTGGTCCAGGGCGAGGATTCGGACAACGGTCTGCCGCTGCCGGCGTTCAGCGTGGCGCTGAGGCTGGGGGCGTTGCTGACGTCGACCCGTTCAGCATTCAGCCGGGCGCGGTAGAGCCGCAGCACCGCGGCGGCCAGGTCATTGTTGCCGGCCATTACCTGCCGCAGCCACCGGTCGAGCTGCGGATCGCGAAAATCGCGCCAGTCAAACGGCGGCGGAACGTCGCCGGCATCGGCATGTTGCCACTGGGCCGGATACGCGACCTGCGGCGTTTGATAATCGCTTTTCAGCGCGTTGCCGCAGCCGGCGCTGAGCAGGGCGGCGAGGCATAAAGCCAGGGGAGATAAAATTTTCATGGGTTACTCGCTGGCCAAAGAGATGACCGGATCCATCCGTGCCGCCTTGCGGGCGGGGAGATAACCGAAGATCATGCCGATTAGGGTGGAGCAGAAGAACGCGGCGGCGGCGGCCTGCCAGGAATAGATGGCGGTGAGCATGCCGCCCGCCAGCGCGGTGAACAGCGAGCCGGCGGCAAACGACAGCGCAATGCCCAGCGCGCCGCCGATCAGGCAGACCAGCACCGCCTCAATCATAAACTGCTGCATGATGTCGCCGCGCCGCGCGCCAACCGCCATGCGCACGCCGATCTCATGGGTGCGTTCGGTGACCGAGACCAGCATGATATTCATCACCCCCAGGCTGCCGATCACCAGCGAGATCGACGCCACCATCAGGATCAGCAGGCTGAGGGTCATCGAGGTTTGCTCAATTGACTTGCGGTACTGATCGCGGTTGAACAGCATGAAATCTTTCACGCCGTGGCGCTGGGTCAGCAACTGGGTGATGGCGCTGACGGCCGCCGCGTTGTCGACGTCGTCCTTCAACCGTACGCTGATGCTGCTCAGCGTCGGCTTGCCGACCATGCGATACATCACCGTGCTGTAGGGCATCCAAACGTTGATGCGGTTCGGCGCGTAGTCCTGCTTGCTTTTGACGACGCCAATCACCCGCGCCGGCACGGCACCGAGGAACACGACTTGGCCGAGCGGCTCTCCCCCCTGATCGCCGAACAACGCGCGGCGGGCATTGTCGTCGATGATCGCCTCCTGCAGCGCATTGCGGTCGTCGCGGAAGGTGGTGCCCTGCAGCAGCGTCATGCCGTTGACGCGGAAATAGTCGCGGCCGACGCCGCTGATCGAGGCGCTGGCCGATTTGCCGCGAAAGCGAATGTTGTCGGAGGCGTTCACCTCGGGGCTGACGCTGTCGACAAAGCTTTGCTTCGCCAGCGCGTCGGCGTCGGCCGGCACCAGGGTGCGGATGCTGTCGATGGCGTCGTCGAAAAAATCGCGTCCGGGGTAAATGCTGACCACGTTGGTGCCCAGCCCTTTGATGTTTTCCAGCGTGCGCCGTTTGGCGCCTTCGCCCAGCGCCACCACGGTGACCACCGCGGCGATGCCGAAGATAATGCCGGTCATGGTCAGCGCGGTGCGCAGACGGTGGGCGTTCATCGCTTTCAGCGCCATCTGCAGCGATTCGCGGGTGCGGTCGAGCAGGCTTTGCCAGCCGCTCTGCCTGCTGCGGTTTGGCGGCGGCAGCGATTCGACGCCGGTGGGGCGGCCGCCGCTGTCGGCGACGATTTCGCCGTCCCGCAGCTCGATGATGCGCTGCGCATGCTGCGCCACCTGCATGTCGTGGGTGACGATCACCACCGTGTGGCCGCGCTGGTTAAGCTCGTTGAGGATCGCCAGCACCTCTTGCCCGGACTGGGAATCCAGCGCGCCGGTCGGCTCGTCCGCCAGAATGATCTCGCCGCCGTTGATCAGCGATCGGGCGATGCTGACGCGCTGCTGCTGGCCGCCGGAAAGCTCGCCGGGTTTGTGGTGCTCGCGGCCTTCCAGCCCCAGGCGGGCAAGCAGCTCCGCCGCGCGGCGGCGACGCTGGTCGCGCCGGCGGTTGGCGTAGATCGCCGGGATCTCGACGTTGCCCAGCGCGCTGAGGTCGGGCATCAGGTGATAGCGCTGGAAGATAAAGCCGATGTGTTCCCGGCGCAGCCTGGCCAGCTCATCAGGCGGCAGCTGGGCGGCGTTCTGGCCGCCGATGCAGTAGGCGCCGCAGTCCGGCACGTCGAGGCAGCCCATGATGTTCATCAGGGTAGACTTGCCGGAGCCGGAGGCGCCGATGATCGCCACCAGTTCGCCGGCGGCGATGGTCAGGTTGATGTCCTTCAGCACCGTCAACGCCTGGCCGCCGTTGGTGTAGGTGCGGCCGATGCCGGTCAGTTCGATGATGTTGTTCACAGGAAGATGCCGCCTTCAGCCGGTTGGGCGCTCGGTTGCGACAGCACCACGGTTTCGCCGGCCTTCAGCCCGGCGAGGATCTGGATATCGACGTTGTCGGTGATGCCGGTTTTTACCGTGCGGGTTTCCAATTGGCCATTCGGGGTCAGCACCTGAACCTGCTGCTTTTTCCCTTCGCCGGCATGCACCGCCTGGATCGGCACCAGCAGGGCGTTTTTGGCTTCTCCGAGCAGCAGCGAGACCTGCGCGGTCATGGCGATGCGCAGCCGGTTTTCCGGATTCGGCACATCCAGCAGCGCATTGTAATACACCGAGGCGTTCGAGGTGCCGGAGCCGGAGGCCGAGCTGCTGCCGGCCAGCGAATCGTCCTTCATCACCGATTCCGGCGCCAGTTCGATGGTGCGCAGCGTGGCGTCGTAGCGCCGGTCCGGTTCCGAGAAGATGGTGAAGTAGGCTTTTTGCCCGGCGGTAATGCGGGTGATGTCGGCCTCGGAGATCTGGGCCTTGATGGTCATCACGTCCAGCCGAGCCAGCTTGATGATGGTCGGCGCGCTCTGGCTGGAGTTGACCGTTTGCCCCTGCTGGGTGACGACGGCGATGACGATGCCGTCCATCGGCGCCAGGACGCGGGTATAGCTCAGGTCGACCTTTTTCTTGTCGACTTCGATCTGCGCCTGCACCAGCTTGGCGTTGAGGGACAACAGCTCGGCGCGGGCGGTGGCGAGGTTGGCCTCGGCGGACTCATAGTTCTCGCGCGAGCTGGCTTCATCGTCGAGCATCCGGCGCTGGCGCTTGAAGCGCGACTCGGCCTGCTTCAGCAGCGCCCGTTTGGCCTGCAGGTCGGCTTTAACCAGGTTGAGCGCCGCTTCGGCGGTACGCAGGTCGTTGCGCTGCGGCAGGTCGTCGATATCGGCGATCGGCTGCCCTTTGGCGACGCGGTCGCCCAGCTTCACCTTCAGCGATTTTACCTGGCCGGAAACCTGCGCCCCGACGTTGACGCGCTCTATCGCGTCGAGCCGGCCGGTGGCCAGTACGGCATTTTCGATATCGCCCAGGCGCGCCGGAGCGGTGACATAGGCCGGCAGCGGCGAACGCTGCAGAAAGAACGCCAGCGCGGCGACGAAAATAATCAGCAAGGCGGCGGCGATAAGCGCCAGGCGGCGAGAGGTGAGTTTCATTAGCAGTAGGCCCAGGTTTTCCATAACGATAAAAGCTGCAGTTCCAGTCGACTGCCATAATGGCAGCGTCAGCCTTAACTGGCGATAAACGCCCGGCGTTTTCCGCCGTGAAACGATAGTAATGATTTTTTTGCTAAATATCACGGCGCGTCATGAGTAATCCGCTGCATGCATTTTGCGCACATTGGCGTTATACTGGATAAAAACCCATGTATCGCAATCCAGCCACCGTCTAAAGCCATCATGATGCCAAATCGCCTCGAGCCGGAGCTCGACATTTATCAGTATCCGGAACACCTGCGCGCCAGCCTGGAGCAGTTGCCCAGGGCGCCGGGCGTCTACCTGTTTCACGGCCAGAGCGACAGCATGCCGCTGTACATCGGCAAAAGCGTCAACGTTCGCAGCCGGGTGATGGCGCATTTCCGCGCCCGGGATGAAGCCAAACTGCTGCGTCAGACGCAGCGCATCAGCTGCATCGCCACGGCGGGAGAGCTGGGGGCGCTACTGCTGGAGGCGCAGCTGATCAAGCGGCGGCAGCCGCTGTTCAACAAACGGCTGCGGCGTTCGAAGCAGCTGTGTTCGCTGCGTTTGAGCGAGACGCGGGTAGAGATCGTACAGGCCAAAGACATCGATTTTGCCGCTACGCCCGATTTGTACGGGCTGTTCGCCAACCGCGGCGCCGCGCAGGAAAAGCTGCGCGCCATCGCCGACCAGCACCGGCTGTGTTATGGCCGGCTGGGCATCGACAAACTGCCGGTGGGCAGGGCCTGTTTTCGCTTCAGCCTGCGCAAATGCGCCGGTGCCTGCTGCGGTGCGGAGTCTGAACTGCAGCATCGGCAGCGGCTGGCCGCCGCGCTGGAACAAACCCGCATCGCCTGCTGGCCCTATGCGGGCCGGGTGGCGCTGGAGGAGCAGGGGAACGGCCTGCGCCAGTATCACGTGATCCACAACTGGTTTTATCTGGGCTCGGTCGACAGCCTGGAGCGGGTCGATACCCTGCAGCGCGCCGCCAGCCATTTCGACAGCGACGGTTACAAGATCCTGTGCAAGCCGCTGATGGGCGGCGACTACCGGATTATTGAACTGTCCAGCTAGGATAACGCTGGTGTGCGAGTGAGATTTATCTGCAAAATCAGGCGATCCTGCTTTAGTGGCTTGAACCCACAGCATTAATATGGATAATGGCGACCCGAAGCGAAGGAACGCGCTATTAACTCAGTTGGCAGAGTGATTGGTTTTATAATGGCTTGTTTTGGCTAGAAATTGATAGACGCGGGTTCGAGTCCTGCATAGCGCGCCAGCTTCCTTTTTATCCGCCGTTAGGCTAAAGCGCACCCGGGTTGATTTGCACTATCGGCTCCTCGTTGGGATTTTCGGGTGCGCTTTACCCTAACCGCCGCTTCCCGGCCCTGCCGACGTCGATCCTTTGCTAAACTGTAAACAGGCAGGCTTGCTGCCCGGCAACAGGAGGTCGATATGTCTCAGCCCGATCAACTGCAGGAGCTATTGCAACGCGTCGCGGCGCTCGAGGCCAGAGAACAAGCGCTGACCGCCGCTTCCAACGCCTATCAGGCGATTATCACCACCATGCTCGGCAATCTGGACAAGACCGATCGCGACCGGATTATTGCGATGATCGACCAGGCGCACGAGATTGCCTACGCCCGCGCTATCCAGCGCAGCAATGAACCGCAGAAACAAAAAATCAAACGGGCTGACGACGTTGCTCAGCGCATGTTTATGTTCGCTCAGGGCAAAACCTCCCAACCTCGCTGAGCGCTCGACTATAACAGTTCCCGGTTTTTAATTGTTTAACTGATCTACCTGGCCAAACTGTACCTATGGTAGTTTGAGGGATGATTTTTGATGGCAATAATGCTTTCAGCATAAGGTTGTAACGATGGACGCGATTAAAAGCATCTTGGTTAAAGAAATAGAACAGATTAACCGGCGCGAAGGGCGCGACGGCAAGCCGCGATTCAATGGCGAATTCGCCCGCACCCACCGTTATCTGTGTCTCGCCATGTTCGCCGGCTACTTCGCCGTGATCGGCGTGATGTACCCGGTGCCTTATATGGGGTTCTATGCTTTCCTGGCCTTTACCGCGTTCGTGCTGTTCATGTTCGCCATGCTGCTGATTGAGATCAGGCCGGTGTACCGCTTCGAAGACATCGGCGTGTTGGACCTGCGCGTCTGCTACAACGGCGAGTGGTACTTCACCCGCGAGCTGTCGCCGCAGGCGGTTCAGCAGCTGTTGGATGAGCCGTCGATCGGCCCGGCGTTGAAGACGCGGATGCGGGAAATCATCGCCAACAAGGGCGAAATCGACTTCTATGACGTCTATGACCTGGCGTATTCAAAAAAGCCGCAGGATGCCCAGCCGCAGGTCGCGGCGCTCAACTGAGGGTTTCCGCCCGCGCGCTTGTCGATTATACTCGGTGCTGAACCGAGGTAAGCCAGAGGACCTAGCGATGAGTGATGATATTTTCGATTTCGATATCGATGCCGAATTAGCCAAAGCGGAAGAAAAAGCGGCGGAAAAAGTAAAAGAAGTCCCTGAGATCCTCGAGGACGAGGCGGACTGCGAAGGTTGCAAGATCTGATCGCCTGCGCAGTTGAAAAACCGCTACGGCGGTTTTTTTATGCCTGGAGTAAAGCGCGGAGCAAAAAAAAAAGCCCGTTTCAGGCGGGCCAACACTTTAAGTAGTATGAGGGTTTGTTGTTTATTTATTCCATGTTTGTTTAGCATACGCTCAACCTGCGGCATGAGAAGCAGCAACATTGTAACAAAATGAGCGTGATGGCCAGTGTGCGTCGCGGCCGGTTAATCCAGAACGAATCCCCAGATCAACAGCCCGGCCACGATAATCAGGCAGAGCGCCGATACCGTCACCAGTATTTTTCCCAGAATGTCCTTATCTTGTTCCTGCTGTGTCACGTTAAGCTTATCCAATTAAAAGTCTATGGACCAAATCGGCGATGCCCAAATCCAGCGCTACCACTGCCAGCACCATGATCGCCATTACCGAAAGAAATCGAGTTTTGTTGTTCATATCCCGCCTTTATTACCGCTGCGGTTGACGGTCAATATTTCATTAATGGTAAATTTATCAATGGGATATGACCGGCCTGGAATACGGTTCTATAAATAATCACAGAGATTAAGAGCCTGCGGGCCGCGATAAGTTCCCCAGGCGAGAGAAGCCGCTGCGGGCATTGGCCGCGCAGCGGGGAGGGCTGAGCCTCAGTCGGTCACTATTTTTACGCCGATTTTGCTGACCTGATTGCCTTCCATTTCGGCGATGGTCCAGGTCAGGCCGTCCCACTCCACCTGATCGCCGATCACCGGTTCGCCGCCAATCAGCTGAATGACGAACTGGCCGAGGGTCTGCTGATCGTCCATGTCCTCTTGCAAATTAAGACCGTACAGCTGCGAGATATCGCTCAGGCGGGCGTCAGACTGCAGAATAAAGTCGCCGAAGAAGCGCTCGTCGAGGGTGACGGTCGGCGCCTGGCTGAACAGTTTGCCGAGGATCGGCAAATCATGCTCGTGACCGATGACGCACAGAATATCGTTTTCACGCAGCCGGGTGCTGCCGCTGGGGTGCAACAGCTCTTTACCGCGGAACAGGGCGGCGATGCGCGTGTTGGGCGGCATTTTCAGCTCGCGCAGCGCCGCGCCGACGCACCAGTTCTCGGCCGAGAGCTGGTAGACGAATTGCTCCCACTGGTTTTCCGGATGCACGTCCAGCCCGACGCGCGAAATCGGCGTCAGCGCCGGCGGTACGATCACCTTGGCTTTTCTGGCGGCGAAGGACAGCGTGGTGCCCTGCAGCAACAGAGACACCAGCACCACGAAGAAGGCGACGTTGAAGAACAGCTGCGCATTCGGCAATCCGGCCATCATCGGGAACACCGCCAGGATCACCGGCACGGCGCCGCGCAGGCCGACCCAGGAGATAAAGCCGCGCTCGCGCAGGGTAAAACTGCGAAACGGCAGCAGACCGATAAACACCGACAGCGGGCGGGCGAACAGGATCATCCACAGCGACAGCAGCAGGGCGGGGATAGCGATCGGCAGCAGCTCGTGCGGGTTGAGCAGCAGACCCAGCACCAGGAACATGCCGATTTGGCTCAGCCACGCCAGCCCGTCGAAGGTCTGTACGATGCCGTGGCGGTTGCGGATTGGCCGGTTGCCCAGCAGCAGGCCGCACAGATACACCGCCAGAATGCCGCTGCCGTCCAGCGCGGTGGTCAGGGCAAAGATGAGTATGCCGCCGCTTACCGCCAACAGCGGATACAGGCCCTCGGCCAGCTTGATGTGGTTGATCAGCGTCAGCAGCAGCCAGCCGCCGCCGAGGCCAAATACGATGCCCATGCCGAATTGCTGCATCAGGTGCAGCGGGAACATCCAGCTGACGGTGGTTTCGCCGGCGGCGATCATCGCGATCAGGGTGATGGTGAGGAAGACCGCCATCGGATCGTTGCTGCCGGATTCGATTTCCAGCGTGGCGCTGACGCGTTCGTTCAGCCCTTTGCCGCCCAGCAGCGAAAACACCGCGGCGGCGTCGGTGGAGCCGATGATGGCGCCAATCAGCAGGCCCTGCAGCAGATCGAGATCGAACAGCCAGGCGGCCGCCATGCCGGTAAGCCCGGCGGTGATCACCACGCCGACGGTGGCGAGGGACAGCGCCGGCCACAAAGCGACGCGGAAGGAGCTGACGCGGGTGCGCATGCCGCCGTCGAGCAGGATCACCGCCAGCGCCAGGTTACTGACCAGGTAGGCGACCGGATAATTGCTGAAAACGATGCCGCCCGGGCCGTCGACGCCGGCCAGCATGCCGATCGCCAGGAATATCACCAGGATCGGGATGCCGAGGCGCGAAGAAAACGAGCTTAGCAGAATACTTGCCCCCACCAGCACGGCACCGATGACGAACAGACTGTTAATGGTGCTGGCATCCAAAATAACGTTCTCCTGAGGTTGGGCTGGGCGGCGGCGCGTAAGCGCAATGAGCCCGATGATGATAACGTGTTTAGTGGGTAAAACGCCAAGGCTGATTGATAAAACAATCTGGCATTTATTCTCGTTTGGTCAGGAAGCGATGATCAACGGCGGGGAACAGGCGGAGTTCTTGCTTTTATCTATAGTTATCAGGCTACTGTATTTTTACTTTGGCAATAATCCCGGTTTGCGGCGCCGTGGGGAAAAACCATTAAGCCCCCGCCAGGAGGCTTAATGGTTTGCTGACGGGGGGTGATTAATGGTCGAGGGATTGCAAGGCGCGCTTGATCAGCTCGGCGGCCAGCTTCCTTTCCGCCTCTGACACGCCGTCAAGATTGAGGTTGGAAAGTTCGGTTACCAGGATACTGCGATCTTTGCCGCTGATGGAGGCGTCCAGCGCGGAGAGCAGTCTGCCGAGGATCTTCAGCAGCGTGGCGTTTTCCGGCACGGCTTCCGGCGCCGTGGTGTCTTTGTCGGTCATCAAAAATCCTCTCTGTCGTGCGGAAGGGAGATACGGCAAACGCGTTCATTTAAGCTGTCGCGCATTCCCTCAGGGTTCATTGAGCCCAATCGCTACCGTAAGGCAGGGATGTGGATTTCCACTTATGCATTGCAGTTATAACAACTCGCTGCAATATGCTCCAGCATAACTTTGCACTAACTTCCGATCGGCGGCTGAGCAATGTGTGCTGCGTATGCAAAATGAATGATACGCGCTTTAACTTTCCGGGGGATGACAGAGGAGACCCTGCAAATCATTAATGTTTGCAGGGTTAAAGGTTATTGTGGCTTGCCGGAGAACAGGAAACGCAGCAGGGGAATGCGCTTGTGCAGTTCATATAATGCGAAGGCCAGGGAGAAGACAAACAGCAGGCCCAACAGGAATCCCAGCAGGTTGCTGCTGATATAAGGCGTGATGAAAGCGCCATATATTAAGGTGAGCGGATGGTGCACCAGATATATAAACAGCGAGGCGTTTACCAGGTAAGTGATGCGCGCCGAATGGGCGTTCAGCCAGTGGTGCCCGAAAGAGAACACCAGGTTCGTCGTCAGGATGCCCAATAGGGTTTTTATCACCACTTCCAGCTCAAACATGTAGCTGCTGTCGGCCAACAGCTTCTGATTCAGCATGTAGGCGATGAACAACAGCAGCGAGCCGAGCAGCGCCAGCGGGGAGCGGCGCAGGAAAACTTCCTTAAGCCACACGTACTTGAAGGCGTAAGCGCCGAGGATGAAGAACGGCAGGTAGAACAGGGTTTCCATCACCACGAAGTTGAACAGGCCGTTGGACAATAACTGCGGCGCAAGAATTAAAATAATGCGGTGCGCGGCCGAATAGAATAAAGCATAAATAAGAAAGAGCAGTGAGATGTTTCCTAATCCGGTCATTTTATTTATTAGCGCCGGAACGCGATCTTTCTTTTGCGCCTTAATTTTTCGGAACAGGTAAAAACAGACGCAGGTCAGCAGCGAGAGGGTTAATAAAAACCACAGGTGAGAAACCAGCTCCCAAACTGTTACATTTATTTTCTGATAGAGAGAGAACGCGTCCCAGCCGTTTAATTTATCGGTGAAGTTTTTCAGCAAAAAAAACTGCGGCAGGGTGATTAGGGGGATAGAGCTCAGCAGCGGGATCGCCACCCGCTCCAGCCTGACCTTCAGCCACTGGCGGCGCTCATAGCGCTGGTACAGCATGTAGGAGAAGTAGCCGGAGATCACGAAGAACACCTGCATGCGAAAGGCGTGGATGAAATCGTTCAGCACCGTCAGGGAAAAGGACGGCGTGGTGCTGTTCACCGCCCAGGCGTGGCCGGAATAGATCAGAGAAAGATGGAACGGAACGCCGAGCAGCATCAAATAAGCCCGGATCGAATCAAGAAAGTACTCGCGTTGCTTGCTGCCGTCAGTCATAGGTTACCGCTGGTGATTTAATCGGATGATCATTAACACGCTTAATAAGTCGTCAAGGGTTAAATCGTTATCCGGAACCCTACTATACCGATTCTCATTTTTCCATAGCGTCTTGTAGCGCGGCTTGCTACGCTGGTGTTTCGTCAGCTGCTTAAACTATGAGCCACAAACATGAACCATCCATTTATCATGTTGTCGGAAAGCTGAATAATCCATTAATATGGATTTAAATGTTTTGAGCACACGAATAGGGGGGATGTGCTAGTTAATATATTATCCGGACAACCACGCGCCGCGAGCGTACGTTGGTTAGGTGCTACCGTATTGTTCACGCTGTTTACGTCGCCGGCATGGGCTTTTTCCATCGATGATGTGGCCAAGCAGGCGCAGGATCTGGCAGGAAAAGGCTTTGAGGCGCCGAAGAGCAACCTTCCTTCTCAGTTCCGCGAGATGAAATTCGCGGACTATCAGCAGATTCAGTTCAATCACGATAAAGCCTATTGGAACAAGCTGAAAACCCCTTTCAAGCTTGAGTTCTATCATCAGGGGATGTACTTCGACACGCCGGTGAAGATCAACGAAGTGACCGCCACCAGCGTCAAAGAGATCAAGTACAACCCGGACTACTTCAACTTCGGTTCGGTGAAGCACGATCCTGAATCGGTGAAGAACCTCGGTTTCGCCGGTTTCAAGGTGCTGTATCCGATCAACAGCGCAGACAAGAACGACGAGATTATGAGCCTGCTGGGCGCGAGCTACTTCCGCGTGGTGGGTAAAGGCCAGGTATACGGGCTTTCCGCCCGCGGCCTGGCGATTGACACCGCGTTGCCGTCCGGCGAAGAGTTCCCGCGTTTCCGCGAGTTCTGGGTCGAGCGTCCGAAGCAGGGCGACAAGCACCTGGTTATCTACGCGCTGCTGGATTCTCCGCGCGCCACCGGCGCTTATCGCTTTGTGGTCTATCCGGGCCGCGACAGCACCGTGGACGTCCAGTCCAAAGTGTTCCTGCGCGACAAGGTCGGCAAATTGGGCATGGCGCCGTTGACCAGCATGTTCCTGTTCGGGCCGAGCCAGCCTTCGCCGACGCTGAACTACCGCCCGGCGCTGCATGACTCCAACGGCCTGTCGATCCACGCCGGCAACGGGGAATGGATCTGGCGTCCGCTGAATAATCCGAAGCACCTGTCCGTCAGCACCTATACCGTCGAAAATCCGAAAGGCTTCGGTCTGCTGCAGCGCGGCCGCAACTTCAAGGATTACGAAGATCTGGACGATCGTTACGATCTGCGCCCAAGCGCCTGGATCGAACCGCGCGGCGACTGGGGCAAGGGCAAGGTTGAGCTGGTGGAGATCCCGACCGCGGATGAAACCAACGACAACATCGTCGCTTTCTGGACCCCGGACGTGCTGCCGGACGCTAAAACGCCGCTGGCGCTGAGCTACCGCCTGCACTTCACCCGCGATGAAGACAAGCTGCATTCGCAGGATATCGCCTATGTCAGCCAGACCATGCGTTCCACCGGCGACGTGAAGCAGTCGAACCTGATCCGCGAGCCTGACGGCAGCGTGGCGTTCCTGGTTGACTTCGTCGGCCCGGTGCTGAAAGACCTGGACGCCAACACGCCGATCGCCTCTCAGGTCAGCATCGGCGACAACGGTGAGTTGGTGGAAAACAATGTCCGCTATAATCCAGTGACCAAAGGCTGGCGTCTGACGGTGCGTCTGAAAGTGAAAGACGACAAGAAGCTGGTAGAAATGCGCGCTGCGCTGGTCAATGGTGATAAGACCCTGTCGGAAACCTGGAGCTATCAGCTACCTGCCAATGAATAAGCCTACTCAATCTGCCCAGGATTATCTTGCGGCAATGCCTCTGACCGCCGCGCGGTCAGAGGCGCTCAAACCACAGCCGGCGGCGGATGACGCCCTGGCGCTGGAGGCGCTGCATCGTCAGATGGGCGCCGCCGACGCCAACGTCGACAGCCTGCCGGCGGATGACGTGGCGCTGGCCTCGGTCAAGACGCGTATTGAAAGCGCCTGGCCGGATGCGGTCAGCGACGACGACTTCGATACCGACCCGGAAGGGCGGACGATCCTCAAGGCGACGCCGCCGATCAAGCGCACCAGCATGTTCCCCGAAGCCTGGCGCACCAACCCGGTGGCGCGCTTCTGGGACTCGCTGCTGGGCCGCACGCCGCATAATCGCCACGCGTCCAAAGAGGAAGCGGCGGCGGAGAACCGCTGGCGCGCCGTCGGCTCCATGCGCCGCTATGTGCTGCTGGTGTTGATGCTGGTGCAGACCGGCATCGCCACCTGGTACATGAAAACCATCCTGCCGTATCAGGGATGGGCGCTGATCGACCCGCTCGCCATGCTGGATCAGGATCTGATGCAATCGGTGCTGCAGCTGCTGCCTTACGTATTGCAGACCGGCATCCTGATCCTGTTCGCCATTCTGTTCTGTTGGGTGTCCGCCGGATTCTGGACCGCGCTGATGGGCTTCCTGCAGTTGCTGATCGGCAAGGACAAATACAGCATCTCCTCCACCATCAAGGGCGATGAGCCGATCAACCCGGCGCACCGCACCGCGCTGATCATGCCCATCTGCAACGAAGACGTCGAACGGGTGTTCGCCGGCCTGCGCGCGACCTATGAGTCCGTCGCCGCCACCGGTCAGCTGGAACACTTCGATATCTACGTGCTGAGCGACAGCTACGATCCGGATATCTGCGTGGCGGAGCAAAAGGCCTGGATGGAGCTGTGCCGCGACGTTGACGGCCACGGCCGCATCTTCTATCGCCGCCGCCGCCGCCGCGTGAAACGCAAAAGCGGCAACATCGACGACTTCTGCCGTCGTTGGGGCGGAGAGTACAGCTACATGGTGATCCTGGACGCCGACAGCGTGATGAGCGGCGAGTGCCTCACCGGGCTGGTGCGCCTGATGGAAGCCAACCCGAACGCCGGGATTATCCAGTCCGCGCCGAAGGCGTCCGGCATGGATACCCTGTACGCTCGCGTGCAGCAGTTCGCCACCCGGGTCTATGGGCCGCTGTTCACCGCCGGCCTGCATTTCTGGCAGTTGGGCGAATCGCACTACTGGGGCCACAACGCGATCATCCGCGTGAAGCCGTTTATCGAACACTGTGCGCTGGCGCCGCTGCCGGGCGAGGGCTCCTTCGCCGGCTCGATTCTGTCGCATGACTTCGTCGAGGCCGCGCTGATGCGCCGCGCCGGTTGGGGCGTCTGGATCGCCTACGACCTGCCGGGCAGCTACGAAGAACTGCCGCCTAACCTGCTGGACGAGCTGAAGCGCGACCGCCGCTGGTGCCACGGCAACCTGATGAACTTCCGCCTGTTCCTGGTGAAAGGCATGCACCCGGTGCACCGTGCGGTGTTCCTGACCGGCGTGATGTCGTATCTGTCCGCGCCGCTGTGGTTCATGTTCCTGGCGCTGTCCACCGCGCTGCAGGTGGTGCATACCCTGATGGAGCCGCAGTACTTCCTGCAGCCGCGCCAGCTGTTCCCGGTGTGGCCGCAGTGGCGGCCGGAGCTGGCGATAGCGCTGTTCTCCACCACTCTGGTGCTGCTGTTCCTGCCGAAGCTGCTGAGCATCGTGCTGATCTGGGCGAAGGGCGCGAAAGAGTACGGCGGCGCTTTCCGCCTGCTGATTTCCATGCTGATGGAAATGCTGTTCTCGGTGCTGCTGGCGCCGGTGCGCATGCTGTTCCATACCGTGTTCGTGGTCAGCGCCTTCCTCGGTTGGGAAGTGGTGTGGAATTCACCGCAGCGTGACGACGACGATACCCCGTGGGGCGAAGCGTTCAAACGCCACGGTTCGCAGATGCTGTTGGGGCTGGTGTGGGCCGGCGGCATGGCCTGGCTGGACCTGCGCTTCCTGTGGTGGCTGTCGCCGATCGTGTTCTCGCTGATCCTGTCGCCGTTCGTCTCGGTGTTGTCGAGCCGTGCAACCCTCGGCATGAAGAGCAAGCGCGCCAAGCTGTTCCTGATCCCGGAAGAATACTCGCCGCCGCGCGAACTGCTGGCGACGGAGGAGTATCTGAAGCTCAACCGCGAACGCGCTTTGGCCAACGGCTTTATGCATGCGGTGGTCAACCCGTCCTTCAATGCGCTGTCCACCGCGCTGGCGACGGCGCGGCACCATCTGCGCGCGGCGATCGAACGCAACCGCGAAGCGCGGGTGAACGAGGCGCTGGAACTGGGGCCGGAAAAACTGGTGAAGGGCAAACGCCTGGAGCTGCTGAGCGATCCGGTGGCGCTGTCGCGTCTGCACCAGCGCGTCTGGCTGCAGCCGGAAGGCGCCGCCTGGCGCGAGCACTACCGGCAGTTGCCGCATAACCCGCTGGCGCATCCGGCAGGGCAAGGCTAACCGCAGCATCCGCTGTTCCTGCGGGGAATGCGCCTGGCGCGTTCCCCATTTTTTTTGCCCGTCGCTTACGGATTACTGACAAATCGCCGGCGTCAATCTATGGTAGAATTTGCGCGACGCGTTGTTTACTTCCTGAACAACCATGGCGAAGAGTCAATGTGGTGAAGCTCTCCTTTTTATTCCGTCTGGCCCTGTTGGCGGCCAGCCTGATGACCTTGTCCGGCTGCGGCAGCATCATCAGCCGTACCGTGCCCGGCGCCGGGCACGGCCATCAATATTATCCCGGCGTACAGTGGGATCTGCGCGATACGCCGTGGCGTTATATCACGGTGATAGACGTGCCGCTGTCGATGGTGGTGGATACCTTTATGCTGCCGTTCGACGCGCAGCATGGCCCGTATGAATAATCCGCATCAGCGGGTGGCGAATACCGCCGGCCGATAGCCTTTCTGGCCGCAACGGAAGGGCGCCAGCGCCGTCATGCCCAGCCCCTGCACCTGAGCCGCCGGCGAATGCGGGTTATCGTCGTCGATAAACAGCGCCCCGACGTCAAAATCGGCGCGGGTTCGCGCCAGGACGGCGGCAAGCGGGCGCTCAGCGCTCATCCCACTCGTCGGCGGCCGCCTGACCCTCTTCGGTGTCCGGCGGCGGTTCGAGCAGGAAATCGCCTTCTTCCCATTCGTACAGGGTGTTTTCATCGATCCATTCGGCGGTGATTTCCACCTCGTCGTAATCGCCGTCAAAAATCGCCTGAGCGGCCGCGCCGCTGCGCAGCGTCAGGCACTCGACCGCCTCGCCTTCCTCTTCGAAGAATTCCGCCTGCCACATGATGTCGCCATCCAGCATCACGTATTTCTGCAGGTTGAACTGTTGCGGCACCGGCGGCTCGTCGCCATTGCCGCCTTCGGCGGTATCGATAAAGTCTTCGCGCGCTGCTTCGATGGCTTCTTCCAGAGTTGCATACAGGCTCATGTTCGCCTCCGTTGACGATGAGGGGGTAGGGGCCAGCGTCATGACAAACGTCAGAATTAATTGTTGCTTCACTGGCGCAGGATGCAAATTTTTTTGTTGTCCGTTTTGCGACGACGGTTGTCCGTTAGGCGGGCGCAGGGAAAGGCGCGGCGGGAAATAATGGCCCTAACGTTCAGCCCAGTCCCAGGAGAATTTTATGTTAATCGACCCTTCAGGCAAATATCGTCCCTTCCCGCCGGTGGCGTTGGCCGATCGGCAATGGCCGGGGCGCACCCTGCAGCAGGCGCCGCGCTGGTGTTCCAGCGATCTGCGCGACGGCAATCAGGCGCTGGCGGAGCCGATGGATAACGCCCGCAAACGCCAGTTTTATCGGCTGCTGCTGCAGTGCGGTTTTAAAGAGATTGAAGTGGCTTTTCCCTCGGCCTCGCAGACGGATTTCGATTTTGTGCGCGGGCTGATCGACGAACAGCTGATCCCGCACGACGTCAGCATTCAGGTGCTGACCCAGTCGCGGGACGATCTGATCGACCGCACCTTTGAGGCGCTGCAGGGCGTTCCGCGCGCCATCGTGCATTTGTATAACGCCACCGCCCCGATGTTTCGCGACATCGTGTTTCGCCAGGACAAGGCCGCCACCGTGGCGCTGGCGGTAAACGGCGCGCGGCGCATTCGCCGCCTGTGCGAACAGCAGCCGGAAACGGCCTGGACCTTTGAATATTCGCCGGAAACCTTCTGTTTTACCGAACTGGAGTTCGCGCTGGAAATTTGCGAAGCGGTGGCCGACGTCTGGCAGCCCGGCCCGCAGCGGCCGATGATCATCAACCTGCCGGCGACGGTGGAGGTCAGCACGCCCAACGTTTACGCCGATCAGATTGAATGGTTTTGCCGTCATTTCAGCCAGCGCGCGCAGGTGACAATCAGTGTGCATCCGCATAACGACCGCGGCACCGGGGTGGCCTGCGCCGAGCTGGCGCTGCTGGCGGGCGCCGACCGGGTGGAAGGCTGTCTGTTCGGCAACGGCGAGCGCACCGGCAACGTCGATTTGGTGACCTTGGCGCTCAATCTGTATACCCAGGGCGTGGCGCCGGGGCTGGATTTCAGCCGCTTAAAACAGGTGGTGGAGGTGGTGGAGCAATGCAATCAGCTGCCGGTGCATCCACGGCATCCCTATGCCGGTGAGCTGGTATTCACCGCGTTCTCCGGTTCTCACCAGGATGCGATCAAGAAAGGCTTCATCGCGCAGCAACAGCGGCAGGACGGGCTGTGGCAGGTGCCTTATCTGCCGCTCGATCCCGCCGACGTCGGCTGCAGCTATGAGGCGGTGATCCGGGTCAACAGCCAGTCCGGCAAAAGCGGCGCCGCCTGGTTGCTGGAGCAGAATCATGGGTTGTCGTTGCCGCGCGGGCTGCAAATCGATTTCAGCAAGCGGGTGCAACAGGCCACCGACGGCAGCGGCAAAGAGATGACCTCCGCGCAAGCATGGCGACTGTTTCGCGACAGCTATGGCCTGGTGGACCTGCCGCGGCTGCAGCTGCTGAGCTATCAAACGGAAAGCCACGGCGTCGAGGCTTACAGCTTCAGCGCCCGGGTGTTGTGGCAGGGGGAACAATTGCGGCTGTTGGGCGCCGGCAACGGGCTGCTTTCCAGCGCGGTGGATGCGCTGCGCCAGCGGTTTGGCCTGAGCCTGGCGATAGAAGACTATCATGAACATACGCTGGGGCATCAGAGCAGCAGCCGTGCGGTGGCCTATATTCGCTGCACCCTGGCGCACGGCGAGGCGGCCTATGGCGTCGGCATCGACGTTGACTCCGCCAGCGCCTCGCTGCAGGCGCTGTTCAACGTCGCCGGTCGCTATCTTGGGGCATCTTGCTGAAATATTCGCTGGGCGCTACGCCCAGCATGCGGCGAAACATGGCGCTGAAAGCGCTGGGGCTGTCGTAGCCGAGATCCAGCGCCACTTCCAGCACCGAATGCCCGGCCGCCAGCGCGTTCAGCGCCGCCAGCAGGCGGGCGCGGCGCACCCAGTCGCCAAAACGCAGGCCGGTTTCGCGCTGAAAGCGGCGCGACAGGGTGCGGCCGCTAACGTTGAGATGAGCGGCCGCCTGTTCCAGCTCCCAGGGCTGCGCCAGCGTTTGCTGCATATGGCGGCACAGCGCCAGCAGGGGCGCATCGCGCGGCTCCGGCAAATGCAGCGGCAGAATGGGCAACACCCGCAGCTCATCCAGGATCAGTTCCATCACCCGCTCATCGCGGCCGCCCGGCGGATAGCCCGGCGCAATGTCCATCGCACTGATAATCAGCTCGCGCAGCAGCGGTGAGATTTGCACCACCTGACACTGCGCGGGCAGATCGGCGCGCGCCAGCGGATCGATAAACAGCGTTCTGGCCGCCACCTTGCCGGTGATGCGCAGGCTGTGCACCATTTGGGCCGGCAGCCAGACGCCGCGCCCGGGCGGGACCACCCAGCTGCCCAGCCGGGTATCGACCTGCACCACGCCGCTGAGGCTGTGGATCAGCTGCGCGCAGTTGTGATAGTGGTCGGGTTCGAAATCACCGTGCAGGTAGTCCTTGGCCAGCGGCCTGATCGTTTCGTCGGCCGGCAGGAAATCGTGAAACAGCAACATCGTCGGGCGGCCTCCGCAGGCTGGGGTAATAACGACAGCATGCCATGCGCCATGCCCCCGCACCAGCCTGTGGCGCAGGCGCGCCGCATTTCTTGTCAGGTAGTCAGCTTCCGCAGGGGTATATGCTGGCGCAATTGTTTTGCCGGGGATAGTCCCGAATGGCGGCGGCCCATGGTTCAGCATCACACGGAGGGAATAATGTCGACCGAAAAAGCGGTGTTGCGCGTGGCGCGCCCCAGCGATCGTCTGCAGGAGATCGCCGCCATGTATTGCCGGGGGCTGGGGTTCGAGATCCTGGGCGAGTTTGTCGATCACCAGGGCTTTGACGGAGTCATGATCGGGCATCCGCAGCATGCCTATCACCTGGAATTCACCCATCACCACGGCGTACGGGCGGGGCGGGCGCCGACGCAGGATCACCTGCTGGTGTTCTATCTGCCGGAGGCGGATGAATGGCGGCAAGCCTGTGAACGCATGCTGGCGGCCGGTTTCTCTCCGGTCAGCGCCTACAATCCGTATTGGGATCGGCTCGGGCGCACTTTCGAAGATGTCGACGGCTATCGCGTGGTGTTGCAGCGCCAGGACTGGCGGCAGTAAAAAAGCCGGCGCATCAAGCGCCGGCTGCAGGGGACCAGCCTGGCTTCCGTCAGGCGCTGGTGACCGGTTTCTGCTCGCTCTTGGTCTGGGTATTGGCCAGCATGCGGCGCACCGGCACGATCAGGACGATCAGCACGGCGGCGCAGATTAACAGCGCAATTGAGCAGCGGGCGAACAGGTCCGGCAGCATGTCCAACTGGTCGGCCTTGACGTGCCCGCCGATCAGGCCGGCCGCCAGGTTGCCCAGCGCGCTGGCGCAGAACCACAGGCCCATCATCTGGCCGCGCATTCTTTCCGGCGCCAGCAGGGTCATGGTGGCCAGGCCTATCGGGCTCAGGCAGAGCTCACCCAGCGTCAGCATCAGAATGCTGCCGACCAGCCACAGCGGCGATACGCCGGCGCCGCCGTTGCTCAGCACGTTCTGCGCGGCCAGCATCATCAGGCCGAAGCCGGCGGCGGCGAACAGAATGCCGATCACGAATTTGGTGATGCTGCTCAGGCGCACCTTGTTGCGCGCCAGCGCCGGCCATGCCCAGCTGAATACCGGCGCCAGCAGGATGATGAACAGGGCGTTGATCGACTGGAACCAGACCGCCGGGATCTCGAAGCCACCGATCATGCGGTTGGTATAGTCGTTGGCAAACAGGTTGAACGAGGTCGGTTTCTGCTCAAACGCCGACCAGAAGAAGGCGGCGGAAACCAGCAGGATGAAGCACACCAGCAAACGCGCGCGCTCCTTGCGGCTCAGGCCGGCGAACACGAACAGGTAGATGAAGTACAGGGTGACCGACGCCGCGATCACGTACACCAGCGCGCTGGCGACCTCGACCGGGTTGATGACGATCACGCCCTGTGCGATCAGGGTGATTATCACCGCCACGCCCAGCGCCAGCGCCAGCAGCCAGGCGCCAACGCCGTTTTTCTTGGCGACCGGGCTGTTCCAGGTGGAGTCCAGGCCCACTTCGCGATCGTAGCGTTTCATCGCCGGCACCGCAAATACGCGGAAGATCACCAGCGCCACCAGCATTCCGATGCCGCCGATGCCGAAGCCCCAGTGCCAGCCGTGCGATTTAATCAGCCAGCCGGAAATCAACGGCGCAATGAACGAGCCCATGTTGATGCCCATGTAGAACAGCGAGAAGCCGCCGTCACGGCGCGCATCGCCTTTTTTGTACAGGGTGCCGACCATCACCGAGATGCAGGTCTTGAACAGGCCGGAGCCGAGCACGATGAACATCAGGCCGATAAAGAACAGGTTGTTGCCCATCACGGCGGAGAGGGCGATGGACAGGTGGCCGAGGGCGATCAGAATCGAACCGTACCACACCGCCTTGCGCTGGCCGAGCCAGTTATCCGCCAGCCAGCCGCCCGGCAGCGCGGCCAGGTACATGCTGCCGGCGAAGATGCCGACGATCGCCGAGGCGTTTTCGCGCGCCAGCCCCATGCCGCCGTCATAGACGGTGGCCGCCATAAACAGGATCAGTAACGGCCGAATGCCGTAAAACGAGAATCGCTCCCACATTTCGGTGAAAAACAGCGAGCCAAGCGGATAGGGGTGGCCGAAGAAGGTCCGGCTTTCTTGTTTGTTAACAGAGGATTGCATAACGTCTTCCCAATAAAGTGCGCCGCATTGCGGCAGCGGATACTGTGGTATGTATGTGTATTTAAGCAAGGCGATCCGCCCAATGCGGATTACCCGACAAAACCTCAGCCGCAGCGCCTGTAAACCGTGGAAAGCGCGCCGGCCATTTTTTCACTTAGCCGATGTTTTACATCTGGCGTGATATTATTTAACCATTTGATAACTGGATGATGGTTTTGTCTAGTCCCTGTATCCCATTTTTTAGATGAAAAGTCGACAAACATCTACTTTCTTGGTTTTTACGTTGGTTGCGACAGGAATATGATTGACAGCGGGTTTTATGCGCAGAAAGACAATTAACCTTTTATAAACAAAACGTTGGGATGGGATTTTTCTTAATGGAAGGAAAAGTCGCCGTCCGGAGGGAGGCATTGTTAAAAGTAGGGTAAACGGGCCATTGGCCCGTTCAAGGCAAGAAGCTGGTGATAAATTGGCCTATCGCTCTTCCTGCAGGGTGTCTTCACGCATCCGCGCCGGCCGGCGCTGCAGGCACCACCACGAATAAACGGCGTTGAACAACACCACCAGCGCGGTGACGCAAAATACCGTACGGAAGCCGTAGCTGGCGGAGACCGCCGCGCCGAGCAATGGGCCGCTGACGTTGCCCACGTCGCGGAACGACTGGTTATAGCTGAAGATGCGCCCGGCCACCTGATTGGTGCAGTTGTAAATCAGCAGCGTCTGCACCGCCGGCAGCAACGCGCCATCGGCGGCGCCCAGCAGGAAACGCAGCACGCCCAGCTGCCATGGGGTCTGGACAAAGGCCATCGGGATCAGCAGCAGCACCGATACGATCAGCATGAACACCAGGATCCGCTCGGGCCCGATGCGGTCGCCCAATTTGCCCAACCGGGGGGCGCTCATCAGCGCCGCGACGCCGGGCACCGACGCGATCAGGCCGCTGATAAACGCCAGATTGTGGGTGTCGCCGGCCAGGTCACGCACATACAGCGTCAGGATTGGCGCGATCGAACCGGTGGCGACCTGGATAATCATGGTAGTGACGAACAGGCTGAGGATCAGCTTTGGGCTTTTCAGCGACGCGAAGACCTGCCGCGCGTGCAGCATGTCTTTTTTCTGTACCGGGGTGAATTGCTCTTTAACGCACAGCAGCGTCAGCACAAAGCAGGCGAACAACACGGCGGCGGTGATATAGAACACCGGCCGCAGGCCGTACTGGTCGGCCAACAGCCCGCCGATCAGCGGGCCAATCAGCGCGCCGCTGACGCCGCCGGTGGACAGGGTACCCAGCGCCCAACCGCTGCGATTGCGCGGCACCTGGGTGGCGATCAGCGCGTTGGCGTTGGGGATAAAACCGCCGAGCAGCCCCAATACGGCGCGCAGGGCGAGAAACTGCCAGATATTCTGCGCCATGCCCATCAGCGCCATCACGATGGCCATGCCCAGCGCCGAACGCAGCAGCATCAGTTTGCGCCCGCGCCGATCCGCCAGGCCGCCCCAGAAGGGCGAGGCGATCGCCGAGAACAGGAAGGTGATGCTGAATACCAGCCCGGACCACATGTTCAGCGCCTGATGGCCGGTAACGCCCAGCGCCTCTACGTACAGCGGCAGGAACGGCATGATCAGGCTGAAGGCCGCACCGGTGAGGAAACACCCCAGCCAGGTGACGAAAAGGTTACGTTTCCAGTTAACAGGTTCTGACGCCGGAGCCATAAATTACCGCTGCTGAGAAGGTGGCGCGCTTTGCTCGCGGGCGAAGAGGGGGCAAAGCGTGAAAGTTAGCCTGATAAGTATGCGCCTTAACGGCGGGGACGGCAATTGCAGGGCGGCATTTCGCAGGAAAATGAAATAAAGTTTTAAGAATAAGTTATTAGCGGTATTCCGCGCTTAACGCGCGGAATTTATGGGTTTTTATAATCCGGCCAGGGCTTCGAACCCGGCGGCGGTGGTGGTGGCGCTGAAGTCCGTCACGTCGTAATGCGCGACGGCGTTAAACGGATCCTCGGCCAGAATGGCGTCCAGCCGCGCACGCTCAATGCCTTTGGCCAGGATCACGCCGCCGGTGCGCGGGTTTTTGCGGCCGGAGGCGACGAAGGTGCCGTCCTGGAAGTATTTCTTCAGCCAGGCGATGTGCCCGTCGAGATGGCTGTCGACTTCGCCGATAGGGCGGTGATAGGTCAGGTTTACAATGTACATAACGGCTCCCGGGTTAGCGCTGAGGGTTTTAACATCCCACCCTTGTCGCCGATTCTCAAGCCCCGCCGATCAAAAAAACCCGCCGGTCGGCGGGTTTGGGGTCAGTAGAGCGAAGGTTCGCCTTCCGGGCGGGTCTTGAAGCGGCGGTGCAGCCACATGTACTGATCCGGCGCCATCAGGATCTCTTTCTCCACCACCTTGTTCATAAAGGCGGCGGCCTCGAGTTCATTATCCAACGGGAAGTTTTCCACCGCCGGCTGCATAATCAGCTCATAACCCTTGCCTTCCGGCAGGCGGCGCGGGGTGAAAGGAATGATCGCCGGCTTGCCCATCCGCACCAGCACGTAGCTGCCGGTGGTGGTGGCCGCCTTTTCTACCGCGAACAGCGGGGCGAACACGCTGCTGCGCGGACCGTAATCATGGTCAGGCGCATACCAGATAATGTCGCCCTGTTTCAGGGCGCGGATCATGCCTTTCACGTCCTTGCGGTCCAGCATCGATTTATTGGAGCGCATGCGGCCCCAGGTTTGCAGCCAGTCCATCAGTTTGTTGTCGTGCGGCCGGTAAACGCCGATGCCCGGGTTATGGATGCCGAAGATGCGCGCGCCCAGTTCCAGCGTCAGAAAGTGCAGGCCAATCAGCAGCACGCCCTGGCGGTTGTCCCGCGCTTTTTGAATATGCTCCAGCCCGCTGACCTGGAACCAGCGCTCGATACGCCAGTTTGGCCAGAACCAGGCCATGCCGGTTTCGAACAGCCCCATGCCGACCGACTCAAAGTTTTTCACCACCAGCGCATCGCGTTCGGCCTGCGGCATTTCCGGGAAACACAACGCCAGGTTACGTTGGGCGATGGCGACCCGGCGCTTGAGAAAGCGCATCGAAAATCGTCCGAGCGAGGTGCCGAGCCGATAGATCACCGGATAAGGCAGCAACACCAACAGGTAAAGAAAACCGATACCGAACCAGGTAAGCCAGTAACGCGGATGCAGCAAAGAGCGATTGAAAGAGGGAACTTGAGTCATGTGTTCTCAGCTTGAAAGCAGTCATTTTACGATAATAACAGAGACATACCCCGGCCTGGAAATCGGAGGAGCCCAGCCGCGCAGGTCTTTTTCTGCCGTTTATTGTCCGCTATTGTGGCATTTTTCTCGCGCAACGGGAAAATTCAGCGCATTAAAACATAATTTTTAGTGATGGTTTTGCACCTGGGTATTGCCGCCGTTGCGTAAATCCACAAAAAGAATAAGACAGAACTCTGCGACATCAATATGATAGCAGAGTAATTATTTTGGAGAGAGTCATGTCGGCGTCATGGTTAAGTGCGGGCCTGTTGGTCCTGGGAGCATTGCTGGGCAGCCTTGGCGCGGATCTGCAATGCAACCCGCTGCTGGCGGTGGCCGGCGTAATGTTGCTGGCGGGGATGGTGACATCCGGTTTTACCGAGTGCGAGAGTGGGCGCTGAACGCCCACCGTTACCCGATTCAGACGTTGTTGAACAACCCTTTCAGCACGTGGGGCTCGGAACGCCAGTACTGCGGCGGGGCATTGACCTTGTCGCCTAACTTGGCCGCGGCATGCCATGGCCAGCGCGGGTCGTAGAGAATACCGCGCGCCAATGCCACCATGTCGGCCTGGCCGGTGGCGACTATCGCCTCCGCCTGTTCCGCTTCGGTAATCAAACCGACGGCGATGGTCGGCAGGCCGGTTTCCCGTTTGATCGCTTCGGCGAACGGCACCTGGTAATTGGGGCCGACCGGAATTTTTTGCCGGGGCGACAGCCCGCCGCTGGAGACGTGGATATAGTCGCAGCCCAGTTCTTTCAGCGCTTTGCTCAACGCGACAGACTGCGCCAGATCCCAGCCGCCCTCGACCCAATCGCTGGCGGAAATGCGCACGCCAACCGCCTTGCCGGGTGAAAATGCCGCCCGCACCTCGCTGAAAATCTCCAACGGCAAACGCATGCGGTTCTGCAAGGAACCGCCGTACTGGTCGCTGCGCTGGTTGGCCAGCGGCGACAGGAATTGGTGCAACAGGTAGCCGTGCGCGCCGTGCAGTTCGATCAGCTCAAACCCCAAACGGTCGGCGCGCCTGGCCGCCGCGACAAACTGCGCCTTCAGCCCGGCGATTTGCTCCAGGCTCATCGCCTGCGGGGTTTCGTCATGCGCGGCGAACGGCAGCGCAGAGGCGGACAGCGTTTGCCAGCCGCCGCTGGCCGCGCCAATTTGCGCGCCGCCTTCCCAGGGCACGGCGCAGGACGCTTTGCGCCCGGCGTGGGCCAGCTGAATGCCCAGCGGCAGGGTGGCGTGCTTTTTCACCGCCTGCACCACCTTGCCCAGCGCCTGTTCGGTCGCGTCATCCCACAGGCCGAGATCCTGGGAGGTGATGCGCCCTTCAGGCGAAACGGCGCTGGCCTCGACAATCAGCAGGCCGGCGCCGGACAGCGCCAGATGGCCGAGGTGGATGGTATGCCACTCGGTGGCCCGGCCGTTATCGGCGGAATATTGGCACATTGGCGCGATGGCGATGCGATTGGGCAAGGTGAGCGGCCCCAGGGCGATCGGGCTAAACAGCTGACTCATGACATTCTCCTGATCCGTGATAAATAAATCGATAGCGAGCTATCATTAGGCTTATCGGGATTTGTGAGCGTCGTCAAGTTTCAGCCGACGCGGGGGCACGCCTGGCTAATGCTGCGCGGCGTCGGATTTTCGGGTATCATGTGCGCCGCGCGCGGGCCAAGCGCCTGCGCGCGGTAACTCAGTCACCTCCCGAGAGACAGGAAAGTACACCATGCCAGTGTTACATAACCGAATTTCTAATGAGGAACTGAAGGCGCGCATGCTGGCCGAAACCGAGCCGCGCACCACAGTTTCTTTTTATAAATACTTCACCATCGACGACCCGAAAGCGTTTCGCGACAGCCTCTATATTCAGTTCGACCAGCTGAAGGTATTCGGCCGCATTTACGTGGCGAAAGAAGGCATCAACGCGCAGATCAGCGTGCCGCAAAACAATTTCGACGCCTTCAAGGCCGCGCTGTTCGCTTCACATCCGGCATTGGATCAGGTGCGCCTGAATATCGCGCTGGAAGACGACGGCAAATCCTTCTGGGTGCTGCGTCTGAAAGTGCGCGACCGCATCGTGGCCGACGGCATCGATGATGAAAGCTTCAACCCGGCGAACGTGGGCGAGTATCTGCAGGCCGATCGCGTCAATCAGATGATTGACGATCCGAACACGCTGTTTGTCGATATGCGCAACCACTACGAATATGAAGTCGGCCATTTCGAGAACGCCATTGAGGTGCCTTCAGACACCTTCCGCGATCAGCTGCCGATGGCGGTGGAAATGCTGCAGGACAATAAAGACAAGAATATCGTCATGTACTGCACCGGCGGCATTCGTTGTGAAAAAGCCAGCGCCTATATGCTGCATAACGGCTTCAAAAACGTGTATCACGTAGAAGGCGGGATTATCGAGTACGCGCGCAAGGCGAAAGAGCAGGGGCTGCCGTTGAAGTTCGTCGGCAAAAACTTTGTGTTCGACGAGCGCATGGGCGAGCGGATCTCCGAGGACGTGATCGCCAATTGCCATCAGTGCGGCGCGCCTTGCGATACCCACACCAACTGCAAGAACGACGGTTGCCACCTGTTGTTTATTCAGTGCCCGAGCTGCGCCGCCAGGTTTGAAGGCTGCTGCAGCGAGATCTGCCGCGAGGAGCTGAAGCTGCCGCGCGAAGAGCAGCGCGCCCGCCGCGCCGGCCGCGAAAACGGCATTAAAATCTTCAATAAGTCGAAAGGGCTGCTGCAGACCACGATGCACATTCCGGCACCGGAAGAAGACGGCCCAGCTCGCTGAGCCTGATGAAAAGCGCGGCGATCGCCGCGCTTTTTTTATTACTTCTCGCGCACGCCTTCCACGGAAATAATCAGTTCCACGTCCTGCGACGCCGGGCCCAGATCGGTGGTGATGCCGAAGTCTTTCAGCTTGATTTTACCGTTGGCTTCAAAGCCGGCGCGGTAGCCGCCCCAAGGGTCATTGCCCTGGCCAATCAGCTTGGCGTCGAGCGTGACCGGCTTGGTAACGCCGTTCAGCGTCAGGTTGCCGACCACCGCATAGCCTTCGCCGCTCTTCTTCACTTCGGTAGATTCAAACTTGGCCTGCTTGTTTTTCTCGACGTTGAGGAATTCCGCGCTGCGCAGGTGCTTGTCGCGCTCGGCGTGGTTGGTGTCGACGCTGGCGGTGTTGATGGTGACGTTGACCTTGTCCTTGGACGGATCTTTTTCGTCGAAGGTGAAGCCGCCGTCAAAATCTTTGAAGCTGCCGTACAGCCAGCTGTAACCCAGGTGCTGGATGCGGAATTCGATAAAGGCGTGTTGCCCCTGTTTGTCGATTTTGTAGTTCGCGGCCAATGCGGAACCGGCGCTCAGCAGCAGGGCGCCTGCGGTCAGGCCCAGTACGGTCTTTTTCAACATAGCAATCTCCATAAATCCAAAGGTTAATCGGCGCTGCTACCCAGCATCCGTTTCAAAGTGACATCACGATCAACGAAGTGATGCTTAAGCGCGGCCAGCCCGTGCAGTACCGAGAGCACTACCACGGCCCAGGCCAGATAAAGGTGAATGGCGCCGGCGGTATCGGCCTGCTCCGCCATGCCGGTGACGGTGGCGGGGATGTCGAACCAGCCGAACACGCCGATCGGCTGGCCGTCGGCGGTGGAAATCAGATAGCCGCTGATCAGAATGCTGAACAGCACTACGTACAGCGCCAGATGGGCCAGAATAGCGCTGACGCGGGTAAAACGGCCGTAGCTCGCCAGCGGCTTGGGCGGCGGCGACACGAAGCGCCAAATCACCCGCACCACCATGACGATAAACAGCAGGACGCCGATGCTTTTATGGATCTCGGGCGCCTGGTGATACCAGACGTCGTAATAACCCAGCGTCACCATCCACAGGCCGAGGGCGAACATGCCGTACACCGTCAGCGCCACCAGCCAGTGGATCAACACGGAAATGTGACCGAAGCGGTCGGGGGTATTTTTCCAGAGCATGCCGTTTCCTTACTTTCCTCAATTTCCGAGTGCAATGATTAAACTTTAGGAAACATAAAATCAATAATAAATTTAACTATGTTACTACTTTGAAATATTAATCAATGGTTTTGCTGAAGAAGGTAAGAGTTAATCAATTAAATCGTTGGAGTGCATATTATTTTTCTAAAAAGCTATTTTTATTAGTTGTTGAAATATCGGCTTATTATTTATTACTGTCAGCTTTTGTCATGTTACGTAAATAGTCGCGGCGGCAGCGGCGATAAGCCGCTAGCAAAGCTTGCTGATTATTTCCAGCGGCGGAAGAATAAAATCGACGTTTATCCGACCAGCGACGCTAATTTGCCAGTGGACCCTGGCGGGAGTTTGCTAACATGGCTGTATCTTGCGGCGCCATCGGAGCGGATACCTCCATGGAATGCCAAGGAAAAGTCATGGGCAAAACGCAAGTGACCGGTCGGCATGCCGCTGACGATTATCGCCCGCATCGCGCTGGAGACCGCCGAGAGCGGGCACCGGCTGGCGGTTATTCTGGGTGACGGCCGCCCGGACAAGGCGGCGCTGCCGCCGGAGTGAAAAAGATCTTGCCGTTTACGCCGGGCTGCGCGGCGTGTTGCAGCGCCGAGGCATATTGATGCAGCGGGTAAATCGCGGCCGGCGGGCGCAGCCTCAGCCTGCCGTGGCGCAACAGCTGGAACAATTGATGAAACGCCGTTTGCCCATTGTACGGCGTCGGCTTGCGCATTCCATTTGCGCAGATGAAACAGCGAGGCGCGCAGCTTCAGCTCATCCACGATGCGCCGCCACTCCAACTGGTTACCGCCGAGCAGGCCGAGAGCGACAAAATCGCCGCCGGTGCGAACCGCCCGCGCCAGCTGCAGGCCTTGCTCTCCACCTACGCAGTCAATGGCGGCCCGGGCGCCAAAACCGGCCATACCGCGCAGCTGCGGAGCCTCTATCACCCGCCAGGCGCCGGCATTCAGCAGCGTTCGCCGGTGAGCGGGATTACGCGCCACCACCGCCAGCCGAACGCCGCGCTGTGCGGCCAGCTGCGCCAGCAGCAGGCTGACGGCCGAGCCGCCGCCGTTGACCAGCAGCACTTCGCCGGGGCTTAGCGGCAGCCACTGGGTCAACAACACCCAGCAGGTCAGCGGGTTGATGTAGATCTGCGCCGCGCTGGCGTCGTCGATATCGTCCGGCACCCAGACTATTCTGTGGCGATCCAGACTAACGCAGGTTTGCCAACTGCCATCGCCCATGATCGCCAGCGCGCGTCTGCCGCTTGGCCGGCCGGTCAACGGGTCGAGCGTTTCGCCCACGCCCTCGTAACCCGGCACCTGCGGCAGGGCGATCCGATGCGCATATTGGCCGTGGATCGGGATCAGATCGGAGGGGTTGATCGGCGCATAGCGCATCTGCAGCAAGGCGCGATCGGGCCGCGGCCCGGGCAGGGCCCGATGTTCAAGTTCCAGCACCTGCGCCGGTTCACCGAAGCGGTGAAAGCTCAGGCGGGGATAGGGCGGTGGCATGGTTACAGCATAAGGAAGAAATAGAGGTCCAGCGCCAGCAGCACCAGCCACAGGCAAAGGTACAGCACCAGATGTTCGCGCACGTTGTTGACGACAGCCGCCAGTATTCTGTTTAACATTTCCAACCGCCTGAGGATAAAGTCCCCAGATTATAGTCCTTTTGCCGCCGGCTTTAATACCTTGGCAGGCCGTGGGGCTGGCTAGCGGGCAGAAAAAAGCCTGCTCTGCGGCAGGCCCGATATTATACCGCCAGCAGGCTCAGCGGCGTCGAGTTGGCCGGCGTGGCGGGCGGGTAGAAATAGCGCAGTACGTTATACAGCGAGTAAAACTCCAGGCGGTTGCGGGCGTTAATCTTTTCCGTGATATGCCGTTTATGCACGTAAACCGTATGCGAGCTGATTTGCAGCTTTTTCGCAATGCGGTAGTTGGGCATTTCCGCCATCCAATATTTCATCACCGTCAGCTCCTGCGGGCTGAACAGCGAGTGTTCGACGCTGTCGTCCAGCAACGGGAACGGATTTTCCCGCAGGCTGCGCAGGGCGAAGGGGAGAACGCTTTTGTTGAACAGGAATGCGTTATCGGCGATGCGCATTGGCGTTTCGCTGTAGGGGTAGGGCGTATCCAGATAGATGAAGGCCAACGCCGACCGACTGGCCGCCATAAATGCCTGCAGCTGTTGGTCATCTTCGCCATAACGGCAGTGATTGGTGAGGTTCACCAGGATATGGCTTGGCTGAAAGCTGGCCAGCAGCGGTATGGCGGACCCTATGCTGCGGCAGCATTTGACCGCCGCGAAACCGTTGTCAGCAAAATAGCTGGCGATACCGACCCGGGTGAAGCAGCATTCGTCCACGACTAGCAGTTTCATGGTGACGTCCTTGTTGATGGTGCTAAAACCGATAGGGGTATATCCACTGTAAAATAGGGCTTACACCCTGGGGGATCAATTCGGAAATTCGACGGGCAAATATAAGAAATTTCCGTCATCTGCTTTTTTACTTGATATTTAAAAGAGTTAGCAGATTAATGAATTGTAACTCAGGGCGCCGACTGCCCGCCGGGACCAAGGGCCGGGGCGGGACGCGCTGGAAAGACTCAGTCAAAGCGCTTCAGTGCGAACGGCGAGACGTCCACCGGTGGGGCTTTACCCTGGGCGAACAACGCGGCCACTTCACCCAACACGCTGGCGAATTTGAAGCCGTGGCCGCTGAGGCCGGTAATGACCATCAGATTATCGCACTCCGGCAGGGTGTCGATAATAAAGTCTTCGTCCGGGCTCATATCATAACTGCATGCTTCACCGTGTAAACATACGCCTACACCCGGCAGGAACTGCCGCAGGAAATCGAACACTTCGGTGCCGTCGCTGGCATAGCTGCCGAAAGGTTTCCTCTGTTCCGGCGCGTCCATCGGCTGCCCGCCGTCGTGTTTGCCCAGCTTGAGCCCGTCGTTATCCGCCGGGAAGCCGTAATAGTGGTTGCCGTCCTGCGCTTCAACGGTGAAGGCCGGAAAGCGATTATTGGTGCTGTAGCGCCCATCCGCCTGATGCCAGGAAAACACCTTGCGCAGCGGTGCTACAGGCAGCTGCGGCAGCAGGGCTTTCACCCAGGTTCCGGCGGTTACCACCGCTTTGCGGCCGCGGAAACGCCCTTCGGGGGTCACTACCTCGACGCCGCCGTCAATCGGCTCTACCGCGCTGACCGGGCAATTGAACAGCTGGCCGCAGCCGGCCTCATTGGTCAGCCTGATCAGGCTGGCCACCGCCTGATCCGAACGCAGGAAGCCGGCATCCGGCTCAAAGACGCCGACATAGCCTGCCGGCACCTTGAATTCGGGCCAGCGCTGGATAATCTGTTCGGCGCTGAGGGTTTCGGTATTCAGGCGAAATTTTTGCGCGCTCTGCTGGGCATTGCTGATGAATTCGGACTGCTGCGGCCCCAGGTTCAGTACGCCGCAGGACTGGAACAGCTCCTCACCGGTTTTTTGGATCAGGGCGTTCCACAAGGCCTGGGCGCGCAACACCAGCGGCACGTATTTTTCACCCTCACCGTAGGCGTGCCGGATAATGCGGGTGTCGCCGTGATGACTGCCGTTACGGTGCGGGGGCATGGCGCTGTCGATCATCAGCACTTTCAAGCCGGCCTGTGCGGCATAATAGCCCGCGGCTGCGCCTACTGAACCGCTGCCCACCACAATCAAGTCATATTCCACGTGCCATACCCTCTCTGTCAGATGTCGCTTTTCGCATTATGATAAAAGGTTGAGCGCCGCAATGCATCCGTTGTGCGCCATGCAGGCAAAGAAAAAGGCGCCGGAAATAATCGCGGCGCCTCAGGGGGTTGAGTTTGGTGAATTAGTGCTTTCTTCTGTCAAGGTCCTGGTAATCCGTAGCTTCGATCTTGGCGATGCCGGCCTCTAAAATATTGATTAATTGACGGGCGACATCTGTAGTTAGCCAAAGCGTTCTGTCTACTTGGGCTTCTTCGGGCGTTTGGTCTAGTGAAGACAGGTAATGAAGGCGTATCATCATGGCGTCATAAACGTCGACAGTACTGATATCCCAACCAACAAGCGGGTGTGTCTGAATTACTTCATCATTTCTGTCCATAAAGACCCCTTATTGAGTAGTAACTACCGTGAGTGACTAACGAGGATCAATGCGGCTCATCATCATGAGAGCAATTACAGTATACGCATCTGCTTTCATCGTTGGAGCATTTCCCTGCTTCTTTTGCAAAATAAATATTTATTTGAACAATTATTCTACAATTTCGTCTGCGAATGGTTGAGCGATTAAAAACGGGCGGGCTATTGGGTATCCGGCGACGGCGGGGCGCTGTGCAGGCGTTTTTCCAACTCTTCCGCCAGGTGGGCGAAATGCTTTTGCGTCTCGGCGTCGCGATTCTGGTTTTGCGATTCCAGCTTCAGGCTATGAATCAATAACTGGTTGGCTTTGTCATCCAGACCAAACGCCAGATAAGAGAATGCGACCTCCAGCACGCTCAAGCGCCTTTTTTGATCGGCAATCAGCGCCAGCAACTCGCCAAAGGTCATTGCTTCTTCGGTTTTCACCTTGTCCGGGGCCATGCTAAATACCTCCTGTTAAAACATTCAGTACAAACCAGATGCGGGCTTTATTTCAGACTAAGGTTAAGCGATGAACGGACCGGGCGCCAGAAACAAAAAAGCCGGAGAGCGACCCCCGGCAAAAACAGCATTGCAGTGTTATTCTGCGCTGAACCATTCGTCAGCGCTTTCCCAGGTTTCCTGGAGTATTTCTTCTATCAGATCCCGGTCGGTTTTGGCGCCGCCCAGAACGGAAAGCCCGTTGGCGCCGGCATAACGCACCTGAACCACGGCGCCGGGAAACTGGCGGTTCACTCGTTTGCTCAGTTCGCCGGTCAGCGCCTCGATGGCCCCCGACGGCAAGGGTTTGGTTTTATCTACAGTGACTTCAACACGCATAATTGCCCCCGAAGCGATTTACTGTGTATTTATACAGTTAACCCTTGGCGGGAGCAATAGGCAGCGTTAAAAAAATATTGTCAGTCCTTCAGCGACCAGCTCAGGGTTTCGCCGGCCAGGAACGGAATGACCGATTCGTCGCCCAGCGCGATCTCTTGCGGCTGGGTGGCCGGCGCCCGCTGCAGCTCGATGAAGTCTTCGTTGACCGGCAGGCCATAGAAGCGCGGCCCGTTCAGCGAACAGAAGGCTTCCAGATGTTCCAGCGCGCCCAGTTGGTCAAAGACGGTGGCGTAGGCCGGTATGGCATTCGGCGCGTTGAAGACGCCGGCGCAGCCGCAGCTGGACTCTTTGCGGTGCTTGGCGTGCGGCGCCGAGTCGGTGCCGAGGAAGAAGCGGTCGGAGCCGCTGGCGACCGCTTTGCGCAGCGCTTCCTGATGGATATTGCGTTTCAGGATCGGCAGGCAGAACAGGTGCGGGCGGATGCCGCCAACCAGCATGTGGTTGCGGTTGAACATCAGGTGTTGCGGCGTGATGGTGGCGCCGAGGAAACGATTGCCTTCCTGCACGTATTGAGCGGCTTCCTGGGTGGTGATGTGCTCGAAGACGATCTTCAGCTCGGGGAACTGCTGGCGGATAGGCTCCATCACCTGGTCGATAAAGCGCGCTTCGCGATCGAAGATATCGACGTGAGCGTCGGTCACTTCGCCGTGGATCAGCAGCGGCATGCCGATTTTCTGCATCTGTTCGAACAGCGGATAAATGCCTTTCACATCGCTCACGCCATGACTGGAGTTGGTGGTGGCATTGGCCGGGTACAGCTTGGCGGCGGTAAACACGCCCTGCTCGAAGCCGTTCACCAGCTCGGCGGCGGACAGCGAGTTGGTCAGGTAGCAGGTCATCAGCGGGGTGAAGTTATGGCCCTGCGGCACCGCGGCCAGAATGCGATCGCGGTAAGCGCGCGCAGCCTCCACGGTGGTGACTGGCGGAGCCAGATTCGGCATCACAATCGCCCGGCCAAACACCTGACTGGTATAGGGCACTACCGTTTTCAGCATCTCGTCGTCACGCAGATGGATATGCCAGTCGTCAGGGCGGCGGATTTTCAGGGCTTGAGGTTGTGCGGTCATGTTGCAGGGCTCCGGCGGTCAGAAAACGTCTAAGTAAAAGCGAATAATGGGGGTTATTCACGCCGGGGTGTAAGGATAAGCGGAAAGCGCCCGCGATGCATCTGTTTGTTGCAGGCAAGTTGAAATCAGTAGGCTGTCGGGCGCATAGTGGCAAGGATTTTAACGATCCCGGCACCCGCCCGGCGGTCGACCTTTATCATCTGGAAAGGGAGAGAGAAATGGAAGTACGCGTTATTGCCACCCTGCAGGCGAAACCCGAGTTTGCATCCGCCGTCAGCGAGGCGGTGCATGAAATTATCGAACCAAGCCGCCAGGAGCTGGGCAATCTGCAGTACGATCTGCATCGCGATCTGGAACAGCCGGGCACCTTCGTGTTTTTCGAACGCTGGGCCAGCAGCGAAGCGCTGAATAAACACAACGCCACGGCGCATTTTCAGCGGTTTGTCAGCCAGGTAGACGGCAAGCTGGACCTGCTGGATATCAAGCAGCTGAAGAAAATTGCCTGACCGCAGGTAAGAAAAAACCCGCCGAATGGCGGGTTTTTTTATCGCATGGGCTAACTTATTCGTTAACCGGCTGCGGTTTGGTGGCCGGCGCCGTCGCCTGGTTCACCGCGGCGTGACCGCCGGCGGAACCTTTACCTTCGAAGTTGAAGGAAGGGCGCTGCCAGTCGCTGTGCTTGCGTTCTTCGGGCACATAGGCTGGCGCCGGGGCCTTGGTCATCGGCGCCGTGGCGATATGCTTATACAGCGCGTTCTGCACGGTTTTCACCGGCGTTGGCTGCTGAATGACCGGCGCAGTTTCGACAACCTCCGGGGCCGCCACTTCCTGCTGTGGCGCTTCTTCCGCCACCGTTGCAACCACTTCCGCAGTTTCTTCAGCAACGGTTTCAGCTTCAGCAGCGGCGGCAGGTGCCGCTTCAACCGCCGGCTCGGCTTCGACAACCGCCGGCGCAGGCTCTACGGCCGGTTCTTCCGCCGCGACGGCGACCGGCGTTTCTTCTGCAACCGCCGGCTCAACGGCTTCCGCTTCAGGGTCTGCCGCAGTTTCTTCTGTTTCTTCCACTACGGATACGGTTTCAGCTTCGACGGCGGTTTCTGCAGCGGCTGCAACCGGCTGGCTGTCGACCGCCGGCTCGACGGCTTCCGCCGCAGCCTGGGTTTCTTCCGCTTCGACCTTCGCTGGCTCGGCTACGGCAGCGATAGCCGGCGCGGCAACGGCAACGGCGGCGGCTTCCGGCGCCATCACGTTGTCGGCGGCGATTTCGCTGGCTGCGGCCTGAACTTCAACTTCTTCGGCCTGTGCAGTTTGCGTGACCGGGTAGCTTACCCACACTTTGCCCGATGCCATTTCCGGCGAGGCGAAAGCCCCGGCCAGCGGCATTGGCGACTGCAGCGGATAACGCTCATCACGATAGCGGCGACGGCGCTGACCGCTGACGCGCAGGTGGCGCGGTGAGCGCCGTGAGCGGCGCGGCATGCCGTTTTCGCCATTAGCGCGTTCGCCCTGCGCATCGTCTTCGGACGGAGCGGCTACGGTTTCCGGCAGCAGTTTCACGCCGTCTTCGGCGCTTGCCGGCTGAACGTCTTCGATTTTGGCGATCGGCGCTTTTGGCGCCAGCAGTTCTTCCGCTGCGCGATGCAGTTCTTCTTCGGCTTCGGCGGACAGCACGCGGACTTTCTGCGTCAGAGGACGGCGCTGGCGACGCTGCATGTTCTGCTGACGCTCTTCCTGCTCCTCATCGCTTTCAACTACAGCCTCAACGCTTTCCAGCGCTTTCACTTCCTGCTGAGCCTGACGCTTCTCTTCCTGGCGGCGGCGCTGACGTTCCGCGCGTTGCTCACGGCGCTGCTGCTGTTCTTCACGCTGCGCTTTAGCGGCTTCTTCCGACACGGCCTCTTCGACAACCGGCGCATTTTGTTGCTGGTTGCGGCGGTTGCGGCGCTGCTCTTCGCGAGACTCGCGGTTTTCGCGGCCTTCGCGGTTGTCGCGCGGCTCGCGATTTTCACGGTTGTCGCGTTCGCCGCGGTTGTCACGGCCTTCACCGCGCTCTTTGCGCTCGCCGCGTTCCGGACGATCGTTGCGTTCGCTACGCTCACCGCGCTCGCCGCGTTCTTTACGGCCGGTACCCTGACGGCGCTGGCCGCGACGGTCCTGGCGACGGTTTTCGCCGGTGCTTTCCGCCTTCGGCGCTTCAACCGGTTTGGCTTCAACGACGGCAGGTTGTTCTTCGGCGGCAAACAGCGCTTTCAGACCGCCGAACAGACGGCCGAACAGGCCCGGCTTGGCGGCGACCACGGCTGCAGGTTTGGCGGCGGCGGCGGGTTGGGCAACGGCCGGCTCTTCGGACGGCGGCGGTGCGTCAGCAGCCAGAGAGAAGGACGCCAAGGCTGGCTGTTCCGGGCGCTTGCGCTCCATCGGCGCATCTTCCAGCGGCTGAGCCATCTCTTCTTCATGCAGCTTCGGCAGCAGGTAGCTGAGCGTTGGGGTTTCTTCGCCCTTGCGCACGCGCAGCACCGAGTAGTGCGGGGTTTGCATTTGATCGTTCGGCACGATGACCGCTTTCACGCCACCCTGGCGTTTTTCGATCGCGCTAACCGATTCGCGCTTTTCGTTCAGCAGGTAAGAAGCAACCTGAACCGGCACGATGGCGTGAACTTCTTTGGTGTTTTCCTTCAGCGCTTCTTCTTCAATCAGACGCAGAATGGACAACGCCAGCGATTCGTTATCACGAATGGTGCCGGTGCCGTTACAGCGCGGGCAGACGTGATGGCTGGATTCGCCGAGCGACGGGCTGAGGCGCTGACGCGACATCTCGAGCAGGCCGAAGCGGGAAATGCGGCCGATCTGGATGCGCGCGCGGTCCTGACGCACGGCGTCGCGCAGGCGGTTTTCAACTTCACGCTGGTGGCGCACCGGGGTCATGTCGATAAAGTCGATAACGATCAGGCCGCCGAGGTCGCGCAGGCGCAGCTGGCGGGCGATCTCGTCCGCCGCTTCCAGGTTGGTGTTGAACGCCGTTTCTTCGATATCGCCGCCGCGGGTCGCGCGGGCGGAGTTGATGTCGATGGCGGTCAGCGCTTCGGTGCTGTCGATGACAATCGAACCGCCGGAAGGCAGACGCACTTCACGCTGGAAGGCGGATTCGATTTGCGATTCGATCTGGTAATGGCTGAACAACGGGATTTCACCGCTGTACAATTTGATTTTGCTGCTGAAATCCGGGCGGCCCAGCGCAGCGATGTGCTCTTTGGCCAGATCGAGAACCTTCGGGTTGTCGATCAGGATTTCGCCGATGTCCGGGCGCAGGTAATCGCGGAATGCGCGCACGATGACGTTGCTTTCCTGGTGGATCAGGAACGGAGCAGGGCGGCCTTCGGCGGCCTTCTTGATCGCTTCCCAGTGCTTCAGGCGGAAGGACAGATCCCACTGCAGCGCATCGGCGGATTTACCGACGCCCGCGGTGCGAACGATCAGGCCCATGCCGTCCGGCAGTTGCAGAGAGGAAAGCGCCTCTTTCAGTTCGGTGCGGTCGTCACCCTCGATGCGGCGGGAAATGCCGCCGGCGCGCGGGTTGTTCGGCATCAGCACCAGGTAACTGCCGGCCAGGCTGATGAAGGTGGTCAAGGCGGCGCCTTTGTTGCCACGTTCTTCTTTGTCTACCTGAACGATGACTTCCTGGCCTTCGCGCAGCACATCTTTGATGTTCGGGCGGCCATGGGAAGAATAGTTACTTGGGAAGTATTCGCGGGCGATTTCTTTAAGAGGGAGGAAACCATGTCGTTCTGCGCCGTAGTCCACGAACGCTGCTTCAAGACTTGGTTCAATGCGGGTGATTTTGCCTTTGTAAATATTCGCTTTTTTCTGTTCATGACCCGGACTTTCAATATCCAAATCATACAGCCGCTGTCCATCTACGAGGGCAACACGCAACTCTTCCTGCTGAGTTGCGTTAATCAACATTCTTTTCATCTTAACTTACTCGTTATTTTTACATTATCGACAAAGCTGCGGGCAAAATAACCTCATGGCCGGATTAAAACCGAAAACCCCGTGTCTTCTCGCAAAGCCGTCAACCTCACGGTTGTCGCCTGCATAGGGGCGCATTATCTCGGTAAGCCTGTATTTCTTTGTGAAAGACAGCACTTTTACTAGGGGAATAGCCTCTGATTTACGTCGACAGATCTGATTCCATTTGCCGGCCAAGCTGCAACCCGCAGCCCGCTAATTGTTTGATTTCGCATTACGTCTTACGCCATTGCTGCGTTTTTGCGCGATCAGACAAATTTTATAATTCCACCGTTTTCCCTGTTTAACGAGAATCAACGCGGAAAGTAACTGCATTATTCCACTGCTGATACCGTTATAGCAAGGTGACTTTTCCTTAACTGCGGTAGAAATCGCAAACGTTCAAACCGGCTTGCTGCCTTATTGTCCGCTGGGGTTTCGCCCGCCGTCAGAGAGACAGTTAAGCACAGAAAAAGATGTGGCGCTATTAACGCGCTCTATTTAGAATCCCGGTCCATGAAAACGAACAATCCGGCAGTACAATTAATCACGATTTCTGACGACGAAGCCGGTCAGAGAATCGACAACTTTCTGCTCGCTCGCCTGAAAGGCGTGCCGAAGAGCATGATTTATCGCATCGTGCGCAAAGGCGAGGTGCGGGTAAATAAAGGACGCATCAAGGCAGAATACAAGCTGGCGGCGGGCGACGTGGTGCGCGTGCCGCCGGTGCGGGTGGCCGAGCGCGAAGAGGCGCCGGTCTCCGCCAAGCTCGATAAGGTGGCGGCGCTGGCCGACTGCATTCTGTATGAAGACGATCACCTGCTGATCCTCAACAAGCCCTCGGGCACGGCGGTACACGGCGGCAGCGGCCTGAGTTTCGGCGTGATCGAAGGGCTGCGCGCGCTGCGCCCCGAAGCGCGCTTCCTGGAGCTGGTGCACCGGCTGGATCGCGATACCTCCGGCGTGCTGCTGGTGGCGAAGAAGCGTTCCGCGCTGCGCTCGCTGCACGAACAGCTGCGGATGAAGGGGATGCAGAAGGACTACCTGGCGCTGGTGCGCGGCCAGTGGCAATCCCACTGCAAGGCGGTGCAGGCGCCGCTGCTGAAAAACATTTTGCAGAGCGGCGAGCGCATCGTGCGCGTCAACAGCGAAGGCAAACCGTCGGAAACCCGCTTCAAGGTGGAAGAGCGCTATGAATTCGCCACGCTGGTCAAGGCCAGCCCGATCACCGGGCGCACCCACCAGATCCGCGTGCATACGCTGCACGCCGGGCATCCGATCGCCTTCGACGATCGCTATGGCGATCGCGAATTCGACCGGCAGTTGGCGAGCACCGGCCTGAAACGCCTGTTCCTGCACGCCGCGGCGCTGCGTTTTGAACATCCGTCCACCGGCGAAACCCTGCGCGTCGAGGCGCTGATGGATGAAGAACTGCGCCATTGCCTGCAGGTATTGCGCCGGCAGGCGGTTAAATAAGCCAGACTACTAGCTCAGCGGGTTGATGCCTTCGGCCCGCAGCATGTCCAGCAACGCGATCAACGGCAGGCCGATCAACGCATTCGGGTCGCGCCCTTCCAGTTTCTCGAACAACGCAATGCCCAATCCTTCGCTCTTGAAGCTGCCCGCGCAGTTCAGCGGCTGTTCCAGGCGCACATAGGCGTCGATTTCCGCCTCGCTCAGCGTGCGGAAGTGCACGTGGAACGGCTCGCACAGCGCCTGCAGATGTCGGCTGCGGCCGTTGTACAGCGCCAGGCCGGTATAAAAGGTGAGGGTCTGGCCGCTGGCCCGGCGCAATTGCGCCCGGGCGTTTTCATCGCTGTGCGGCTTGCCGGTGATTTTGCCGTCGATCACGCAGACCTGGTCGGAGCCGATGATCAGGTGGTCGGGATAGGCGATGGCCAGCGCCTGGGCCTTGGCCGCCGCCAGCCGCAGCACCAGCGCCTCGGCGGTTTCATCGGCCAGCGGGGTTTCGTCCACCTCCGGCGCGGCGCAGGCGAAGGGCAGTTGCAGCTTCTCCAGCAGCATTTTCCGGTAGGGTGAAGTCGAGGCTAACAGCAATCTCTGCATAATTTTTTTCGCAAACCATGGCGTAAATAGGTAGGGCATTTTAAACTGTCGGCCGCTGTGGAAGCGAATATTGGTGAAAGGTGCCGTTTTACGGCCTTTTTCTTTGACTCTACGTCGTTACAAAGTTAATATGCGCGCCCTATGCAAAAGGTAAAATTACCCTTGACCATTGATGCGGTACGTACCGCTCAGCGACGCCTGGATTATGCAGGTGTCTATACCCCTGAGCAGGTTACACGTGTCGCCGCCTCCGTGGTCAGTGTGGACAGCGATGTCGATGCGTCGTTGTCGTTTAATATCGACAACCAACGCCTCGCGGTGATAACAGGGCATGCGGACGTCGCGGTAACGCTGATGTGCCAACGCTGTGGTGTCCCGTTCGAGCATCATGTTCACACAACATATTGTTTTAGCCCGGTCGTCAATGATGAGCAGGCTGAGGCATTACCGGAAGCGTACGAACCGATCGAAGTCGACGAATTTGGCGAAGTCGATCTGTTGGCAATGATTGAAGACGAAATTATTCTTTCACTGCCTGTCGTTCCGGTACATGAATCTGAACACTGTGAAGTGTCCGAAGCGGACATGGTATTTGGCAAACTGCCTGCAGAGGCGGAGAAACCGAATCCGTTTGCCGTATTAGCCAGTTTAAAGCGTAAGTAATTGAGGAGTAAGGTCCATGGCCGTACAACAGAATAAACCAACCCGTTCCAAACGTGGCATGCGTCGTTCACACGATGCGCTGACCACCACCACTTTGTCTGTAGATGCGACTTCTGGTGAAACTCATCGTCGTCACCACATCACTGCCGACGGTTTCTACCGCGGTCGCAAGGTTATCGGCTAAGTAGCGGTACCTTGACTCGTCTAACCCTGGCGTTAGATGCAATGGGCGGGGACTTCGGTCCCTGCGTCACAGTGCCTGCTTCATTGCAGGCACTGGCCTCTAATTTACAGCTTCATCTCCTGCTGGTCGGCGATCCCGACACCCTCTCTCCCTTGCTTGCCAAAGCCGATCCTCTTCTTCTGGAGCGTCTGCAAGTCGTGCCCGCCGAGTCAGTGATTGCCGGCGACGCCAAACCTTCACAAGCGATACGCGCCAGCCGCGGCACCTCGATGCGCGTTGCGCTGGAACTGATCAACAGCGGCCGGGCGCAGGGCTGCGTCAGCGCCGGCAATACCGGCGCGCTGATGGGGCTGGCGAAGCTGCTGATCAAACCGCTGGAAGGCATTGAACGCCCGGCGCTGATGACGGTGATCCCGAATCAGCTGCGCAGCAAAACCGTGGTGCTGGATCTGGGCGCCAACGTCGAGTGCGACAGCACCATGCTGGTGCAGTTTGCGGTGATGGGCGCGGTGATGGCGGAAGAGGTGGTCGGCATTGCGCAACCCCGTGTGGCGCTGCTGAATATTGGTGAAGAAGAGACCAAAGGCCTGGATAATATCCGCGAAGCGGCCGCCGCGCTAAAAAATACTCCGGCAATCAACTATATTGGTTATCTGGAAGGCAACGATCTGCTCACCGGTAAAACCGATGTGCTGGTCTGCGACGGCTTTGTGGGTAACGTCACCCTGAAGACCATGGAAGGGGTGGTAAGAGTGTTCTTATCGCTGCTGAAATCGTCCGGAGACGGCGGCAAGCAGGCGTGGTGGTTAAAATTGTTGGGCCGTTGGCTGCAAAAACGGGTGGCGAAGCGCTTCGGCCACCTGAACCCCGACCAGTATAATGGCGCATGTCTGTTAGGATTGCGCAGCACCGTAATCAAGAGCCACGGCGCTGCGAACCCTCACGCGTTTGCAGTCGCAATCGAACAGGCTGTGCAGGCGGTGCAGCGGCAAGTCCCCGAAAGGATTGCTGCGCGCCTTGAGGCTGTATTACCTAAGAGTGACTGATCGTACATGTATACAAAGATTCTCGGTACGGGGAGTTATTTACCCGTACAAGTGCGCACCAATGCTGATCTTGAAAAAATGGTGGATACCTCCGACGAGTGGATCGTCACGCGTACCGGTATCCGTGAACGCCGCATCGCCGCCGCTGATGAAACCGTAGCGACGATGGGCTTCCATGCGGCTGAAAAAGCGCTGGAAATGGCGGGTGTGGCTAAAGAAGACGTCGGGCTGATCGTGGTGGCGACCACCACCTCGACTCACGCATTCCCGAGCGCCGCTTGCCAGGTGCAGCAGATGCTGGGCATCAAGGACTGCGCGGCGTTCGATCTGGCTGCGGCCTGCGCCGGTTTTACCTATGCGCTCAGCGTGGCCGATCAGTACGTGAAAAACGGCGCGGTGAAGCATGCGCTGGTGATCGGCGCGGACGTGCTGTCGCGCACCCTGGATCCGGAAGATCGCGGCACCATCATCCTGTTTGGTGACGGCGCGGGCGCGGTGCTGTTGGGCGCTTCGGAAGAGCCGGGCATCATGTCCACGCATCTGCACGCCGACGGCAGCTACGGCGGCCTGCTGACGCTGCCGTTCAAGGATCGTCAGGATCGGGACAAGCCGGCCTATGTCACCATGGCGGGCAACGAAGTCTTCAAGGTTGCGGTTACCGAACTGGCGCACATCGTTGATGAAACGCTGCAGGCCAACAACATGGAACGCAGCGCGCTGGACTGGCTGGTGCCGCATCAGGCCAACCTGCGCATTATCAGCGCAACGGCCAAAAAATTGGGCATGGGCATGGATAAAGTGGTGGTGACGCTCGATCGTCACGGCAACACCTCTGCCGCCTCTGTTCCTGCCGCGCTCGATGAAGCGGTGCGCGACGGGCGAATTCAGCGCGGCCATCTGGTGCTGCTGGAAGCCTTCGGCGGCGGCTTTACCTGGGGCTCGGCGCTGGTTCGTTTCTGATTTGACAGGAAGAAAAAATGACGCAATTTGCTTTTGTATTCCCTGGTCAGGGGTCGCAGACCCTTGGCATGCTGGCCGAGCTGGCCGCACAGTTCCCGATCGTCGAAGAAACCTTCGGCGAAGCTTCCGCCGCCCTGGGTTACGACCTGTGGCAGCTGGTGCAGCAAGGCCCGGCGGAAGAGCTGAACAAAACCTGGCAGACGCAGCCGGCGTTGCTGGCCGCCTCGGTGGCGATCTTCCGCGTCTGGCAGCAGCAGGGCGGTAAAGCCCCGGCGCTGATGGCCGGCCATAGCCTGGGCGAATACTCGGCGCTGGTGTGCGCCGGCGTGCTGGACTTCAAGGCGGCGATCCGCCTGGTCGAACTGCGCGGCAAGCTGATGCAGGAAGCGGTGCCGGAAGGCACCGGCGCGATGTACGCCATTATCGGCCTGGACAACGCCGCCATCGCCAAGGCGTGCGAAGAGTCGGCTCAGGGGCAGGTGGTTTCTCCGGTCAACTTCAACTCGCCGGGCCAGGTCGTCATCGCCGGCAACAAAGAAGCGGTTGAGCGTGCAGGCGCCGCCTGTAAAGCCGCCGGCGCCAAGCGTGCGCTGCCGCTGCCGGTGAGCGTGCCTTCGCACTGCGCGCTGATGAAGCCGGCCGCCGACAAGCTGGCCGTGGCGCTGCAGGACGTCGCCTTCAGCGCGCCGCAGGTGCCGGTGGTGAATAACGTCGACGTGCGCACCGAAACCGATCCTGAAGCGATCCGCAGCGCGCTGGTGCGCCAGCTGTACAGCCCGGTGCGCTGGACCGAGAGCGTAGAATTTATCGCAGCACAGGGAGTGACGTCGCTGCTGGAAGTTGGCCCGGGCAAGGTTCTGACCGGTCTGACTAAACGTATTGTTGACACCCTGACGGCGGCGGCGGTAAATGACGCTGCCAGCCTGTCTGCGGCGCTTGAACAATAAAGAGGAAAATGATGAGCTTCGAAGGTAAAGTTGTTCTGGTCACCGGCGCCAGCCGCGGGATTGGCCGGGCTATTGCAGAAACGTTTGTGGCACGCGGCGCCAAAGTGATCGGTACCGCGACCAGCGAGAGCGGCGCTGAGGCTATCAGCAGCTACCTGGGCGCAAACGGCAAAGGGTTTATGTTGAACGTTGTCGATGCGCAATCTATCGACAGCGTGCTGGCATCTATTCGTGCTGAATTTGGCGAAATCGACATTTTAGTGAATAATGCCGGTATTACGCGTGATAACCTGCTGATGCGTATGAAGGACGATGAGTGGCAGGATATCCTGGACACCAACCTGACTTCCGTATTCCGTCTGTCAAAAGCGGTAATGCGCGCTATGATGAAAAAGCGGTTTGGCCGTATCATCACCATCGGTTCCGTTGTCGGCACCATGGGTAACGCAGGGCAGGCTAACTACGCGGCGGCTAAAGCCGGTCTGATTGGTTTTAGCAAGTCTTTGGCACGTGAAGTCGCTTCGCGTGGCATTACGGTCAACGTCGTGGCACCTGGCTTTATTGAGACGGACATGACACGGGCGTTGACAGATGATCAACGTGCAGGCATTTTGTCATCAGTTCCAGCCAACCGGCTGGGCGATGCGAAAGAAATCGCCAGCGCTGTTGCATTTTTAGCCTCTGATGAGGCTGGCTACATCACCGGTGAAACGTTACATGTCAATGGCGGCATGTACATGATTTAAAAAATGCGAAAACTATTTGCGTTATTTGGGGTAAAAACCGCAAAATAGCGTAAAATCGTGGTTTGACCAGCCGGGATTTAGTTGCATCTTTTTCAACATTTTATACACTACGAAAACCATCGCGAAAGCGAGTTTTGATAGGAAATTTAAGAGTATGAGCACTATCGAAGAACGCGTTAAGAAAATCATTGTTGAGCAACTGGGTGTTAAACAGGAAGAAGTTTTAAATAACGCTTCTTTCGTTGAAGATCTGGGCGCTGATTCTCTTGACACCGTTGAGCTGGTAATGGCACTGGAAGAAGAATTCGACACCGAGATTCCAGACGAAGAAGCTGAGAAGATCACTACTGTTCAGGCAGCTATTGATTTCATCAACGCTAGCCAGCAGTAAGAGAACATATCTAGGCGGTCACTCGACCGCCTAAGTTTTTTCTATCCCTAGTGTCATATTTTTCCCTCCTTGGAGGACAAACGTGTCTAAGCGTCGAGTAGTTGTGACCGGACTGGGCATGTTGTCTCCTGTCGGCAATACGGTAGAGTCCACATGGAACGCTCTTCTTGCCGGTCAGAGTGGCATCAGCCTGATCGACCATTTCGATACCACTGCCTATGCGACCAAGTTTGCTGGCCTGGTAAAGAACTTTAATTCAGAGGATTTCATCTCGCGCAAAGATGCGCGCAAGATGGACGCCTTTATCCAGTACGGTATCGCTGCCGGCATGCAAGCCATGCAGGATGCGGGGCTGGACATCACCGAGGCTAACGCCAGCCGCATTGGGGCCGCTATCGGTTCCGGCATTGGCGGCCTGGGTTTGATCGAAGAAAACCACAGTTCACTGGTCAACGGTGGCCCACGGAAAATCAGTCCGTTCTTCGTGCCATCCACCATCGTGAACATGATTGCAGGCCACCTGACAATCATGTACGGCATGCGTGGCCCAAGCATCTCCATCGCCACCGCCTGTACCTCAGGTGTGCATAACATCGGCCATGCGGCGCGCATCATTGCTTACAATGACGCAGACGTGATGCTGGCCGGCGGGGCAGAGAAAGCCAGCACCCCATTGGGCGTCGGCGGCTTCGGCGCAGCGCGCGCGCTGTCTACCCGCAATGAAAACCCGCAGGCGGCCAGCCGCCCCTGGGACAAAGACCGCGACGGCTTCGTGCTGGGCGACGGCGCCGGCATGATGGTGCTGGAAGAGTACGAGCACGCCAAGAAACGCGGCGCGAAGATCTACGCCGAAGTGGTCGGTTTTGGTATGAGCAGCGATGCCTACCACATGACCTCACCGCCGGAAAACGGCGCAGGCGCTGCGCTGGCGATGGAAAATGCGCTGCTTGACGCTGGTGTGACCACGTCACAAATCGGCTACATCAACGCGCACGGCACCTCTACGCCGGCCGGTGACCAGGCCGAGGCGCAGGCGGTGAAATCGGTATTCGGCAGCGATGCGCAACGCGTGATGGTCAGTTCGACCAAATCGATGACCGGCCACCTGTTGGGTGCGGCGGGCGCGATTGAATCGATCTTCACCGTGCTGGCGCTGCGCGATCAGGCGGTACCGCCGACCATCAACCTGGATAACCCGGATGAAGGTTGCGATTTGGACTTCGTTCCGCATGAAGCGCGCCAGGTGAGTGATTTGCAGTACACGCTGTGTAACTCCTTCGGTTTCGGCGGCACCAACGGTTCCCTGATCTTCCGCAGAGTGTAATCACCTCTGTGCAGGTCGGCAGAAAAGCCCGGTTTTTAACCGGGCTTTTTTTATGCCCGAATTTTTTCCGCCGCCGCAGATTTAGCACTTTTTTGCTCGAAAATTAATGCGATAGGCTTTACTGACGCCATGCGCTCCGGCGCAAAGTCGGAGCAAACCTAAGGTGATGCGAGCGGGCGAGAGGCTATGTTAAGCGGAAAACGTGCGCTGAATGCGCGTTCCATTTGGGATACCATGCGTTTTGTGCGTTCAGGCGCCTGTCGATAACGGCGCAGCCACGATGATATTGCGGAGGAGCTATGTACTGGATTAACGGGCAGCGACACGCCGCCCTGGCGCCGAGCGACCGAGGTTTGCAGTTTGGCGACGGCTGCTTTACTACCGCCCGGGTTCGGGACGGCAAGGTCGACCTGTTGCCCTGGCACATCGAACGTATGCAGCAGGCGGCGCAGCGGCTGATGCTGCCCGCCACCGACTGGGCGGCCTTCGAAGCGGAGATGGCGCAGGCGGCAGAATCTATCCCGCTGGGCGTGGTCAAAGCGATACTGACGCGCGGCAGCGGTGGGCGCGGCTACAGCCCGGCGGGGTGCGAAAACCCCACGCGCATCGTCGCGCGCAGCGGCTATCCCGCGCACTACCTGCAGTGGCGCGAGCAGGGCATCAGCCTGGCGCTCAGCCCGGTGCCGCTGGCGCGCAATCCGCTGCTGGCGGGCCTGAAGCACCTTAACCGGCTGGAGCAGGTGCTGATCCGCGCGCATCTTGACCAGACGGCCGCCGACGAGGCGCTGGTGCTTGACACTGCCGGTATGCTGGTGGAATGCTGTGCGGCTAATTTGTTCTGGCGCAAGGGGAAAGCGGTGTTTACGCCGGACCTGAGTCAGGCGGGCGTCGCCGGGTTGATGCGGCGGCGGGTGATCGCGCTGTTGGCGGGCACCGAATACCGCCTGCACTGCGTCAGTGAGCCGCTGGATACGCTGGCCGACGCCGATGAAGTGCTGGTAAGCAATGCGTTGATGCCGTTGCTGCCGGTAAATATTGCGCAATCATGGCGTTATCATTCGCGGCAACTGTATGATTTTTTACGTCCACACTGTTAACCATGGCTGATTGATGAAGAAAAGAAAGCTGAAGATCCTGTCCCTTATTGTTGTTCTGGCATTGGCCCTGCTGTTCTGGGGTTACCAGAAGGTCGAACGCTTTGCCGATACGCCGTTGGCCATTCAGCAGGAAGCGATATTCAAACTGCCGGCCGGGACCGGGCGCGTGGCGCTGGAAGGCTTGCTGGTGCGCGACAAACTGATCCGCAACGGCAAATGGTTCCCATGGCTGCTGCGGGTGGAGCCGGAGCTGGCGGAATTCAAGGCCGGCACCTACCGCTTTACGCCGGGCATGACGGTGCGGCAAATGCTGAAGCTGCTGGCCAGCGGCAAAGAGGCGCAATTCAGCGCGCGCTTTATCGAAGGTTCGCGGCTGCGCGACTGGCTGCAGGTGCTGCAGCAGTCCAAATACCTGAAACACACCCTGGCGGGCAAGAGCGAAGCGGAAATCGCCGCTGCGCTGGGCATGCCTGAAGGCGGCCACCCGGAAGGGCGGCTGTATCCGGATACCTACCTGTATACCGCCGGCATGAGCGATATCGCCTTGCTGAAGCGCGCGCATCTGCGCATGGAAAAAACGCTGCAGGCCGCCTGGGATGAGCGCGACACCCGCCTGCCGTATAAAACGCCGGAAGATCTGCTGACCATGGCCTCGATCGTCGAGAAGGAAACCGCGGTGCCGGAAGAGCGCAGCAAGGTGGCCTCGGTGTTCATCAACCGGCTGCGTATCGGCATGCGTTTGCAGACCGACCCGACGGTGATTTACGGCATGGGCGACGGCTATACTGGCAACATCACCCGCAAGGATCTGGAAACCGCCACGCCGTATAACACCTATGTGATCGCCGGCCTGCCACCAACGCCGATCGCCATGCCGGGCGAGGCCTCGCTGAAAGCCGCCGCCAACCCGGCCAAGACGCCTTACCTCTATTTCGTCGCCGACGGTAAGGGCGGGCATACCTTCACCACCAACCTGGCGAGCCATAACCAGGCGGTGCGCGTTTATCGTCAGGCGCTAAAGGAAAAGAATGAAAAGTAAATTCGTGGTTATCGAAGGACTGGAAGGCGCGGGCAAGACCACCGCGCGCGACACCGTAGTTAACGTGCTGCGCGAACACGGCGTCGACGATATCGTTTTCACCCGCGAGCCGGGCGGCACGCCGCTGGCGGAAAAGCTGCGCGATCTGTTCAAGCGCGGCATCGAGGGCGAGCTGCCGACCATCAAGGCTGAAGTGCTGATGCTGTACGCCGCTCGCGTGCAGCTGGTGGAAACCGTCATCAAGCCGGCGCTGGAGCGCGGCGCCTGGGTGGTCGGCGATCGTCACGATCTGTCTTCGCAGGCTTACCAGGGCGGCGGGCGCGGTGTGGATCCGCAGCTGATGGCCTCGCTGCGCGATACCGTGCTGGGGGCGTTCCGCCCGGATCTGACCCTTTACCTGGATCTGCCGCCGAAAGTCGGCCTGCAGCGCGCCCGCGCCCGCGGCGAGCTGGACCGCATCGAACAAGAGGCGCTGCCGTTCTTCGAACGTACCCGCGCGCGCTATCTGGAATTGGCGGCGCAGGATGAGACGATCGTCACCGTCGATGCTTCGCAGCCGCTGGAGCAGGTTACCGCCGCCATCCGTACCAGCGTCAACCGCTGGCTGCGGCAGCAGGAAGGCGCGTAATGAACTGGTATCCGTGGTTGAACGCGCCTTACCGCCAGTTGGTCGGCCAGTACGCCACCGGCCGCGGTCACCATGCGCTGTTGCTGCATGCGGCGGCGGGCAACGGCGACGATGCGCTGGCCTATGGCCTGAGCCGCTGGCTGATCTGCCAGCGGCGCAACGGTGAGAAGAGCTGCGGCGAATGCCACAGCTGCCGGCTGATGCTGGCGGGCAACCATCCGGATTACCACGTGCTGGCGCCGGAAAAAGGCAAAAGCAGCCTGGGGATTGAGCCTATCCGCCAGGTAATCGAAAAGCTTTATTCCCATGCGCAGCAGGGCGGCGCCAAGGTGATCTGGCTGGCGCAGGCGGAGCAACTGACCGAGGCGGCGGCCAATGCGCTGCTGAAGACGCTGGAAGAGCCGCCGGAGAAAACCTACTTCCTGTTGGGCTGCCGCGAACCCTCGCGCCTGCTGGCGACGCTGCGCAGCCGCTGTCTGTACTGGCATTTGGCCAGCCCGGACGAGCAGCTGGGCCTGCAATGGCTGAACCGCCAAACGCCGGGCAACCCGGTCGATCATCTTACCGCGCTGCGCCTGCACGACGGTGCGCCGATCGCCGCCGAACGCTTGCTGCAGCCGGAACGCTGGCAGCAGCGCAACGCCCTGTGCGCCGCGCTGAGCGCCGCATTGCCTCAGCATGACATGTTGTCGCTGCTGCCGGTGTTGAACCACGAGGAGGTCGCCGAGCGGCTACACTGGTTATGCGCATTGCTGGTGGACGCCATGAAGTGGCAGCAGGGCGCGCAGGGCTACGCGCTCAATCAGGATCAGCAGCCGCTGGTGCATCAGTTGGCCAGCCGGCTGAGCAGCGCCTCGCTGCAGCAAATCGTGCAGCAGTGGTTGACCTGCCGCCACCGGTTGCTCAGCGTGGTCGGCGTTAACCGCGAGCTGCTGCTGACCGAACAATTACTGGGCTGGGAGCAGATGCTTGGCGCTGCCGGCCCTGTCCAACCCCATTCGCTGTAAGTTAAAGAGTTAAAAATTATGTTGTTAGTCGATTCTCACTGCCATCTTGACGGCCTGGATTACCAAACTCTGCATCAAAACGTCGACGATGCGCTGGCCAAGGCCAAAGCGCGCGACGTGGGCTACGTGCTGGCGGTCGCCACGACGCTGCCGGGCTATCAGGCCATGACCCAGCTGATTGGCGCGCGTGACGACGTGGCCTTTTCCTGCGGCGTACACCCGCTGAACATCGAAGACGGCTACGATTACGCCGAGCTGCGTCGCCTGGCGGCGGAGGAGCGGGTGGTGGCGCTGGGCGAGACCGGGCTGGATTACTTCTATCAGAAAGACAATCTCGAGCTGCAGCAGGCGTCGTTCCGCGAACATATCCGCATCGGCCGTGAGCTGAACAAACCGGTGATCGTGCACACTCGCGATGCGCGTGAAGATACGCTGGCGATCCTGCGCGAAGAGAACGCACAGGAATGCGGCGGCGTGTTGCACTGCTTTACCGAAGACCGGGCTACCGCCGAGGCGCTGCTGGACTTGGGCTTTTACATTTCGTTCAGCGGCATCCTGACCTTCCGCAACGCCGAACAGCTGCGCGAGGTGGCGCGCTATGTGCCGCTGGATCGCATTCTGGTGGAAACCGACTCGCCGTACCTGGCGCCGGTGCCGCACCGCGGCAAAGAAAACCAACCCGCCTATGTGCGCGATGTGGCTGAATACATGGCGGTATTGAAGGGCGTCAGCCTGGAAAGCCTGGCCGAAGCCACCACCGCCAACTTTTCACGCTTATTTCACATCGAACTTTGATCTTTGGCCTAGGCTATAGCTGGGGTCACGATCGGCTGAATTTTTTTTAAGCTCGTAATTAATCGATGAAACGGGTAATGTTCCCAGCCGTTTTCGGACGGCTGGCGAGCGTTTTTCCGTCTGTTTTGTCAAAAAACAGCCGATTCAAGAAAAATTGCCGCCTTTGTTCATTGAAACGTGATTGCCATCAAACATTGTGCAGGGCATTTATTTTACTCTGCGTAATAAATTCAAGGGGTGCTCAGACGCCCTGAATTGCAGGGGTTTTTCTCCCCCCCTTGCAACGCGAACAATCGCGAGAAGTAGCAAAGCATTATTACTCAGGAGCACACTCAACTATGTTCAAGAACGCATTTGCAAACCTGCAAAAAGTAGGTAAATCGCTAATGCTGCCGGTTTCCGTACTGCCTATCGCAGGTATCCTGCTGGGCGTCGGTTCCGCCAACTTTAGCTGGCTACCTGCGGTAGTCTCCCACGTGATGGCGGAAGCGGGCGGGTCTGTTTTCGCCAACATGCCGTTAATTTTCGCTATCGGCGTCGCCCTGGGCTTCACCAATAACGACGGCGTTTCCGCGCTGGCGGCGGTGGTGGCGTACGGCATCATGGTGAAAACCATGGCGGTGGTAGCGCCGCTGGTGCTGCATCTGCCTGCCGAAGAGATTGCGGCCAAACACCTGGCGGATACCGGCGTGCTCGGGGGGATTATCTCCGGCGCCATCGCCGCCTACATGTTCAACCGCTTCTTCCGCATTCAGCTGCCGGAATATCTGGGCTTCTTTGCCGGTAAGCGTTTTGTGCCGATTATCTCCGGCCTGGCGGCGATCGTTCTGGGCGTAGTGCTGTCCTTCATCTGGCCGCCAATCGGTACGGCGATCCAGACCTTCTCCCAGTGGGCGGCTTATCAGAACCCGGTAGTGGCCTTCGGCATCTACGGCGTGGTTGAGCGTGCGCTGGTGCCATTCGGTCTGCACCACATCTGGAACGTGCCGTTCCAAATGCAGATCGGCGAGTTCACCAACGCGGCGGGCCAGGTGTTCCACGGCGATATCCCGCGTTACATGGCGGGCGACCCGACCGCGGGCAAACTGTCCGGCGGCTTCCTGTTCAAAATGTACGGCCTGCCGGCTGCGGCTATCGCCATCTGGCATTCGGCCAAGCCGGAAAACCGCGCTAAAGTCGGCGGCATCATGATCTCCGCGGCGCTGACCTCGTTCCTGACCGGCATCACCGAACCGATCGAGTTCTCGTTCATGTTCGTTGCGCCGATCCTGTATGCGATCCACGCCATCCTGGCCGGCCTGGCGTTCCCAATCTGCATCCTGTTGGGCATGCGTGACGGCACCAGCTTCTCGCACGGTCTGATCGACTTTATCGTCCTGAGCGGCAACAGCAGCAAAATCTGGCTGTTCCCAATCGTCGGTATCATCTACGGTCTGGTGTACTACACCATCTTCCGCGTGCTGATCGCCAAGCTGGACCTGAAGACCCCAGGCCGCGAAGACACCGCTTCCGAGCAGGTGGCGCAGGGCGGTTCCGAAATGTCTGCGGCGCTGGTGCAGGCGTTCGGCGGTAAGGACAACATCACCAACCTGGATGCCTGCATCACCCGTCTGCGCGTCAGCGTGGCCGACGTATCCAAGGTTGACCAGGCTGGCCTGAAGAAACTGGGCGCAGCCGGCGTTGTCGTGGCGGGCTCTGGCGTTCAGGCCATCTTCGGCACCAAATCCGATAACCTGAAAACCGATATGGACGAATACATCCGTAATCATTGATTCAGGCAGGGGAGTGACGAGGGAGGCGAAAGCCTCCCTTTTTTTATGGTTATTTTTTGCGTTTAAATAAATTATAACTATGTCAATGCGAGCGTCGACGAATCTTTCTCTTTGTATCAATGGAATTTGTTGATAAAACATGCACTATCATTTTTGCGGTTATGCACTCGTGACTATGGCCGAGATCTCGAAATCTATGGAATAACCCATAAACAATCCTTTTATATGGGCTCAAAGGAGTAATACGGTGACAGGAACGTCCTCCCTAAGACAGGAAGAACCGGGTAAATTTTACACTTTTCAATCACGGCTTCCAGAAGGTGTTTTTTTTGAGTTTACACCTCGTAATCAGCCGCTAAATTCGCAACCGATTTTGGATGACCAAACGGGGATGTGCATCGGCTATTCTGTCACACAGGCTCCCGGTTTATGGCGGATATACGATGCAGAGGGCACATTCGTACGAATGGAAGAGGCTCCTTTAGAAAGTCCGCTTATCGACCCCACCGATCTTGCATTGCTAGCGTTTGGTGTGTTCCGCATTCTTCGTACGGGGCGGGCGCTGTTAGAGGCTGGTACTAAGGCTGCCATCTCGGTGAAACTCAGTGATGCAACGATGAGTTTTCTACGTGGACGCCTAAAGTTAGGGCTGTCGGCGCGGAACCTAAAAGTCACGGAAACCGTTGCTCGGCGAATGAGAGATCCCGGGCGTTTTGTGCCATTGCAAATTCAGGAAAAAGTCATCAGATATGGTGTCAGGCGTTCTGACCCTCATGGGGTCGCAGGGCAGTTTGTTTACCGTGCAGAAATGAGCAGGCTGGTTAAACGCAAAGTAGGCAACCAGCTTCAATATGTACGCACACGTTATAAATTGCACGTGGTCGTCAGAGAAAAAGACTGGACGATTACGCACTTTCATTACGATAACTCCCTTTGAGAAAAGCGATTATGTTTGAGATAAAAGCAAACGACTCTCTGTTTAGGTTCACGTTCGTTGAAAGATTGGAAGAAATTGAAGACAGAAATCAAGACCTGATTATCTGCTGGTTGGAGGTGCAGGGCTCTGGGATGAGTCTGCAATGCGAGTGCGAATTTAGTCTGTTTGATATTAAGACATTGCGCGATCAATTAGAGCAATTTTATCAGTCTCTATCACACGGGGACTGTCCTAAAGAAATCAGCTACTCTCCACGTATTCCAACTTTTAACTGTGAAATCGTCCAGGCTGAAGATACTGACGTCATAGGTTTCAACTTCAAAGTTTGTCCGAGCATGTTGACTTTGTGGACTATGCAAGGGGGAATGCTCATCGATCAGAGCTATTTCCCCGGCCTCATCGCAGGACTGAATGAAGTTCTTGATAGCTAATAATCCATTGTTAATCCCAGGGTAAGCGGGATTATTTTTATTAATGTAGAGGCGAAATCCCCCCTTTTTATGTCTGCGGGGTTACTTCGCGGAATGCTGGTGCAAAAACTGTTCGAACACCGCCAGGGTGTCGTCGGAGATATGGTGCTCAATCCCTTCGCTGTCCAGCTCGGCGGTTTCGCTCGGCACGCCCAGGCACATCAACAGATCGACCACAATCCGGTGGCGGCGGCGCACCTTCTGCGCCAGCAGTTCGCCTTCTTCGGTCAGGAACACCCCGCGATAGGGGCGCGATTCCACCAGCCCGGCGCTTTTCAGCCGCGCGATGTTTTTAATTGCCGTCGGGTGGGAAACGCCGAAGCGGCGAGCGATATCGGTGGTTCGGGCTTCGCGGGTGGTCTGCAGCAGGTCGGCAATCAGCTCGACGTAATCTTCGATCAACGCATTGGACTGCGCTTCACGGGCGCGGGTAAAACGCAGTGCGTGCTCTGCCTCATCCGGCATTTCGGTCTGGGCAGGGCGTTCGGCGTTATCTGGCGCGCTTGTTACCATGGTGAGGCGTCCTTAAGCATAAAAACTGACGGCTCCCGTCCAAGCCGGGAGGTTTGCCCTAAGTTAGTCCAAAGAGCACACATTATCAATTCGATACCCCGCAATCTGGTATTTAGAAATATCTATACACAAAGCCATTTTATTTTGCCTGTTGCATAAAGTGTAGCCGATGCTACATTGCCTGTAGGGCAGGTGGAAAAATAACCAGTTAAAGATTGAGGGTAAATCATGCGAGATGCGGCGACCACCACATCGTTAACCGAACGAACCAACCTGGCCATCGGCGCAGCCCTTGCCGGGCGCAAGCGTGGCGCCTTCACGCCGCTGCTGTTCGCCGGGCCGGCGGTGATCGCCTCTATCGCGTATATGGACCCCGGCAACTTCGCCACCAATATTCAGGCCGGGGCGAAATACGGCTACAGCCTGCTGTGGGTGGTGGTGATGGCCAACCTGATCGCCATGCTGTTTCAGGCGCTGTCGGCCAAGCTCGGCATCGTCACCAACCGCAATCTGGCGGAGATGTGTCGCGACCAGTTTTCGCGGCCGGTGGTGATCGGCATGTGGCTGCTCAGCGAAGTGGCGGCGATGGCCACCGATCTGGCGGAGTTCCTCGGCGGGGCGATCGCGCTGGCGCTGCTGTTCCATATGCCGCTGCTGGCGGGGATGGGGGTGACGGCGGTGATCACCTATGCGCTGCTGATGGTGGAGAAGAAAGGCTTTCGCCCGGTTGAGCTGATGATCGGCGGGCTGGTGGGCATTATCGCCCTGTGCTACCTGGTCGAGATGTTCATCGTGCCGGTGGACTGGCAGGCGGCGGGGCTCGGCATGGTGACGCCGCAGCTGCCGGATGCGCAGGCGCTGACCATCGCGGTCGGCATCATCGGCGCCACCGTCATGCCGCACGCCATCTTCCTGCACTCCGGTCTGACCCAGCACCGCAGCCCGGCGAGCGACAACGGCGAGCGCCGCAAGCTGCTGCGCTTTTCCAATATCGAAGTGATCATCGCGCTGGCGATCGCCGGGATGGTCAATATCGCCATGGTGATCATGGCCTCCAGCGCCTTCCATGCCGGCAACAGCGACGTGGCCGAGATAGGCACCGCCTACCATACCCTGACGCCGCTGTTCGGCGTGGCGGCCGCCGGCATTTTCCTGGCGTCGTTGATCGCCTCCGGCATTTCCAGCTCGGTGGTGGGTACCATGGCCGGGCAGATGATCATGCAGGGCTTTGTCGGTTTCCGCATTCCGGTATGGGTGCGCCGTCTGGTGACCATGGTGCCGGCGTTTATCGTGGTGGCGATGGGGGTCAACGCCACCGACGCCCTGGTCTACAGCCAGGTGGTGCTGAGCCTGGCGCTGCCGGCGCCGATGATTGCGCTGGTGATGTTCACCCGCCGCCGCGACATCATGGGCGAGTTCGCCAACGGCCGATGGACCAGCCTGGCGGCCATCGTCGGCACCGTGGTCATCGTGTTGCTCAACATGGTGCTATTGCTGCAAACCTTCGGCGTGGCGATCCCCGGCCTGGCTTGATCCTCGGCAGGCCGCGCGCGGCCTCTGTCACCTGACGTTATAGATTCCCCACGCCGCCATCCATCTGCAGCTCGGCGCCGACCATAAAAGCCGACTCGTCCGAGGCCAAAAATACCGCCGCCTTGGCCAGCTCCAGCGCGGTGCCCATACGGCCAATCGGCACCAGCGCGTGGATCTGCTCGCGCAGCGCCCGTTCGTCGGTATCCGGCAGCCCCAGCTTGCCGAGCGCCGGGGTTTCGGTCGGGCCGGGGCTCAGGCCGTTGACCCGGATGCCGCGCGGATGCAGCTCACCGGACAGCGTTCTGGCCAGCGACAGCAGGCCGGCCTTGCTGGCGGCGTAAGCGCTGCTCTGCGGCAGGCCGATATGCGCGCTCACCGAGCCGCACAAAATAATCGAGGCCGGGTTGGCCAGCAGCGGCAGCAGCGCCTGGATCAGGAAAAACGGCCCTTTAAGGTTAATGTCCATCAGCCGCTGATAGCTCTGCTCGTCCCAATCCTGCAGCGAACGGTGCGTGACGTCGCCGGCGTTGATATACAGCGCGTCCAGCCGCGGCCACTGTGCGCTCAGCCGCTGCGCCAGACTATGCTGCCGGGGAATATCGCCGGCATCGCTGTGCAGCAGCAGCGCCGCCGGGCCCAGGGCTTTTCCGGCGGCCTCCAGCCCGCTCTGGCTGCGGCCGGTGATCGCCACCGTGGCGCCCTCGGCGATAAACTGGCGTGCGGTTTCCAGGCCGATGCCGCTGGTGCCGCCGGTGATCAATGCGTATTTGCCCTTCAGTCGTGACATAACCCTTTCCTCTTTGCTGTTGGTTACGCCATTATTTGCGCTATAGTTTCCTTTGCATAGTAGGCACCTTTTGGATACTAAAGAACGAGGAGGGATGAAATGACCACGGAAGCGCCGTTGCCGGCAAAAAATATTTTAGCGCGCTTGCCCACCGCGGGCAGACCCTGCCCGATGGTGGACTTCGTCAACCTGGTGTCGGGAAAATGGGCGATCCCCATCCTCTATCGGCTGATACTGATAGACGGCCCGGTACGCTTCAGCGAGCTGCAGCGCGCGGTGGCGCCGATCGCCCAAAAGGAGCTGACGCGCCAGCTGCGGCAGTTTGAACAGCGCGGCCTGGTGACGCGCCAGGTGTTTCCCGAGGTGCCGCCGCGGGTGGAATACCAGATAACCGCATTGGGCAAAACGCTGCGGCCGACGCTGGATTCGCTGGCCGAATGGATGCGCCGGAACGCGCCGCAGCTGATTGGCGATTAGTCGCCGATGCCGGGTGGATTGATGACCGAGCTTTCGACCTTCTCGTCGTGCTCGCCCCAGCGATCGAGCACGCTGGCGTATTCGCCGCTGACGATCACCCCGTTGATGGCGGCGTTGATGGCGTTCACCAGTCCGTTGCCTTTTTTGCTGGTCACCGCCACGTAGGCAACGCTGGGGCCGATGCCGACCATCTTGGTTTTGCCGGTCAGCGCCGCCTTGTAGGCGCCGGTGGAGTGGGGGCCGAAGTAGGCGTCGGCGCGGCCGGATTGAATGCTCAGGTTGGCGGCGGCGTCGTCGGTCACGTAGATCGGTTGCACCGCCGGCAGGCCGTTGGCGCGGTTCTGTTGGTCCCAGCCGAGCAGGATGTTTTCCTGATTGGTGCCGGATCCGACGATCACGCGCAGCCCGGCGACGTCCTGCGGCCGGTTGATCGCGGTGATTTTGCTGGTGGACTTCACGTAGAAGCCCAGCGTGTCCACCCGGTAGGTGGCGAAATCAAACCTGGTTTTGCGCAGCCTGGTGACGGCGATATTGAAGATGGCCGCATCGTATTTACCGGCGGTGATGCCCAGCGGCCAGTCCTCCCAGGAGGTGGGCACCAGATTCAGCTCGAGCCCCAGGCTGTCGGCCACCAGCCGCGCGATATCCGGATCGCTGCCGATCGGCGTTTTGTTGTCTTCGGCGAACAGCGCCAGCGGCGGGGAGTTCTCGGAAGCGACCGCCACGGTGAGTTTGCCCGGCACGGCAAAATGGTAATCCGCCGGGATCAGCGCGATGGCGGCGGGGTTTTTCGCCGCGCGCAGCGGCTGCCGGTTGGCCTGCAGATCGATAATGCCCGCAGGGGCCGCCAGGGCGCCGCCGCACAGCAGCAGCGCGCCCAACGCCAGGGTTCCGAGTTGCATAATGCTCTCTATCCTTTTGTTAATCATGGGATTAATATTGGCTGCGGCGGGGCGCAAGTAAAGCAACAATAGTGAATAACCAAAGTGAAAAAAGTCAGATGATCGGCGCCGGCTGCGCGAATCTGCATCACTCGACGCGGAAAGTGCGCAATCAGGTTGAAAGCAGTAGAATTTGTCACTCATACTGCGTACAGCTTATTGTGCAAAACAAGGAATGCCAGATGGCCGAAGAAACGATTTTCAGTAAAATTATCCGCCGCGAAATCCCTGCTGATGTGGTTTACCAGGACGAACTGGTCACCGCTTTCCGTGATATCTCTCCTCAGGCTCCAACCCATATTCTGATCGTGCCGAACGTGTTGATCCCGACCGTGAACGACGTCACCGTCGAGCACGAGGCGGCGCTGGGCCGCATGATCACCGCCGCGGCGAAAATCGCCGAGCAGGAAGGCGTCGCCGAAGACGGCTACCGCCTGATCCTCAACTGCAATCGCCATGCCGGCCAGGAGGTCTATCATATTCATATGCATCTGGTCGGCGGCCGTTCGCTGGGGCCGCTGCTGTCACGTTAACCGAGGAAAATCATGCGCTATAGCAAAACCCTGCGTTGTCTGATGGCGCTGACGTTACCCGCCGTGATACTGATGGGCTGCAGTTCGCCAGCCGGCATCGCGGTCAATCAGCGGCAGACGGTGGTGATGGACTCATCGGTGCTCACCGCGGGCATTTTGGCCGACACCCCGGCGATCGCTAACGCGTCCGGGCGGGTGATGGCCACCTCGGTGCTGAGCAACAGCCAAACGTCGCCGGTGACCCTGCATTACCGCTTCTACTGGTACGACGCGCAGGGGCTGGATATTCGGCCCTTCGAAAAGCCGCGCGAGATCGTCGTGGCGCCGGGCTCGGAGGCCAAAATCTATTCGATCAACGGTAATCTGGACGCCAAACGCGCGCGTCTGTATCTGTACTTGTAAGCGCTTGCCTGGCTTGGAGAGAAAGAATGAAAAAGTATTTATTCGTGGCGTTGGCCGCATTAACCCTGAGCGGCTGCCTGTCGCGCCCGCCCGCGCCGGATCAGCCGCAGCCGCCGGTTACCGTCGAGCCGGTGACGCCGCAGCCGCCGGTCGAACAGCCGCAGCCGCCAACCAGCGAACCGGTGCCGCAGCCGCCGAAAATCCAGCAGCTTGACTGGCTGGGCAGCGTGCAGCCGCTGGTGAACCAGATGCTCAAGGCCGATGGCGTATCGGCCGGCAGCGTGCTGCTGCTGGACAGCGTGAAAAACAACACCAACGGTTCGCTGCAAACGGCGAAGGCCACCTCGGCGTTGCACAAGGCGCTGGCGTCCAACTCCACCTTCAGCGTGGTGCCGGAAGCGCAGCTGGCGAGCGCCAAGCAGACGCTGGGCCTATCTTCCGATGACAGCCTAGGTTCGCGCAGCAAGGCTATCGGCCTGGCGCGCATCGTCAGCGCGCAGTACGTGCTGTACAGCGACGTCAGCGGCGATGTGAAGTCGCCGACGCTGGATATGCAGCTGATGCTGGTGCAAACCGGTGAAATCGTCTGGTCGGGCAATGGCGCCGTTAAACGCTGAGTCCGCGCTGCGACAATTGATGGATAACGGGCTGCCGGCGGTGAATACCGCCGGTTGTCGTTTCAGCCCGGTGCAGGGGTTGACCGGTGAAAGCTGGCGTATCGACGGCGGGGGCGTCACCCTGCTGGCGCGCCATCAAAGCGCGGAAAAAACCGCGCTGGGGGTCTGCCGTCGGCGCGAGGCCCGGCTGCTGCGCCGCTGCGGCGAAGGGCTGGGGCCGCGAGTTTTAGCGCAAAATAATCAATGGATTATCCTCGAATGGCTCATGGGTGACGCCGTCACAAATGACGCTTTCGCAGCGCTGAATCAACGCGGTGAACTGGCGGCGATGGCGGCGGCGCTGCATCGGCGGCCGCTCAGCGGCTACCCGGTGGATCTGCCGCGGCAGTTCGCCGCCTATTGGCAGCGAGTGGACCGGCGGCGCCTGACCCCGGCCTGGCTGCGCTGGCAGCGCCACTTCCTGCAGGCTGAGCCGCCCGCGCCGCTGCAGCTGGCGCCGCTGCATATGGACATCCACCCGGGCAACCTGATCGCCTCCGCCCAGGGGCTGCGGCTGATCGACTGGGAGTACGCCGCCGACGGCGACGTGGCGTTGGACATCGCCGCGCTGTTTCGCGGCAACGGCTGGTCCTTCGCACAGCAGCAGCTTTTTTTGCGGCATTATGCGCGGCGCGGCTACCCGGACGCGGGCCGGCTGCACGCCCAGGTGCGGCGTTGGCTGCCGTGGGTGGACTATCTGATGCTGATGTGGTTTGAAGTGCGTTGGCGCCAAAGCGGCGACGCCGAGTTTTTGCGCTGGGGCGCAGCCTTGCGCCGGCGTTTTTGTTTATCATCATCCCCATGTTCTGAATGAATAATGAAGTGAGGTGGCCGTGGGCCCAGTAATGTTAGATGTCGCCAGCTACGAGCTGGATGCCGAAGAACGTGAGATCTTGAAACACCCGCTGGTCGGCGGGCTGATCCTGTTCACCCGCAACTTCCACGATGCGCAGCAGCTGCGCGAGCTGGTGCGCCAGATCCGCGCGGCGTCGCACGATCGGCTGGTGGTGGCGGTGGATCAGGAAGGCGGGCGCGTGCAGCGTTTCCGCGAAGGCTTTACCCGCCTGCCGGCGGCGCAGTCGTTCGCCGCGTTGAACGATCCGCAGGAAGCCGGCCGTCTGGCGCAGGAAGCCGGCTGGCTGATGGCGGCGGAAATGATCGCGCAGGATATCGACATCAGCTTTGCGCCGGTGCTGGATATCGGCCACGGCAGCGCCGCGATCGGCGAGCGCTCGTTCCACAGCGATCCTCAGCAGGCGTTGGCGATGGCCGAGCGCTTTATTCAGGGGATGCACAGCGCCGGCATGAAAACCACCGGCAAACACTTCCCGGGCCACGGTGCGGTCAGCGCCGACTCGCATAAGGAAACCCCGCGCGATCCGCGCCCGCTGGCGCAGATCCGCGAGCATGACATGGCGATATTTCGCGAGCTGATCAACCGCGGCCTGCTGGACGCGGTGATGCCGGCGCACGTCATCTATACTGAAGCGGACCCCCGCCCGGCCAGCGGTTCGCCTTACTGGCTGCGGCAGATCCTGCGGCAGGAGCTGGGGTTCGACGGCGTTATTTTCTCCGACGATCTGTCGATGGAAGGGGCGGCGATCATGGGCAGCTATGCCGAGCGCGGCCAGGCGGCGCTGGATGCCGGTTGCGACATGATACTGGTGTGCAATAACCGCGCCGGCGCGGTCAGCGTGCTGGATAACCTGTCCCCGGTCAAAGCAGAGAAGGTGAAGCGGTTATATCATCGCGGTCAGTTCACCCGCCAGGAACTGCGCGACTCCGAGCGCTGGCAGCAGGCGCACCAGGCGCTGAGCGCGCTCAGCGATCGCTGGGAAGAGGGCAAGTCGCATTCCCGGGGGTGAGTCCAGGACGCCGCGCTGCGGCGTAGAGCGGAAATGATGGGGGCTGCGCCCGCAGCCCTCAGCTTGTTGCGAGGATCCACATGATTATCTATTTGCACGGCTTCGATTCCACCAGTCCCGGCAATCATGAAAAGGTGTTACAGCTGCAGTTCATCGATCCGGACGTGCGCTTTATCAGCTACAGCACCCTGCATCCGCGTCACGACATGCAGCATCTGTTGAAAGAGGTGGACAAGGCGGTGCAGCAGGGCGGAGACCCCCATCCGCTGATCTGCGGCGTCGGCCTCGGCGGTTTCTGGGCCGAGCGTATCGGCTTCCTGTGCGGCATCCGTCAGGCGATGTTCAATCCCAATCTGTATCCCGAAGAACTCATGCACGGCAAGATAGACCGGCCCGAAGAATATCGGGATATCGCCACCAAGTGCGTCGAGGATTTCCGCGAGAAAAACCGCGATCGCTGCCTGGTGGTGCTGTCGCGCCATGATGAGGTGCTGGACAGCCGGCGCAGCGCCGCACTGCTGCATCACTATTATGAAATCGTCTGGGATGAACAGCAGACCCACAAGTTCAAAAACATCTCGCCGCACCTGCAGCGCATCAAGGCGTTCAAGAGCCTGGGTTAACAGTTTCATAACGTCGTAACGGGCCGCGATTATTGCTTTTCGGCACAATAAGCCGCGGCTTTTATGCGCAACGGCGCCCGTTTTCGGCGAGCCCGCGGCGGAATTCAAAACTGTGACGCAGCGCTAACTATTTGATACGCAATCCTCAAAAAAGTCCCTCGTCCAGCCTTTAACCAAAAAAGTTTGATGCACGTCAATTTTGGTATGACCAAATAACCCCACATGCTATTCTGGCTGCAGACAGCAGGTTTATTTTACGCGAACCCTATGTATTCTAAGGATATTATTTCTTTACCCTAGGATAACAATTGGTTCACATTTAGGGGGTTATTTTGACAACGCCAAAGAAGAAAATCGTCATTGTCGGCGGCGGCGCCGGCGGTTTGGAACTGGCGACCAGCCTGGGGCATAAGCTCGGTCGCAAGAACAAGGCCGAGGTCACGCTGGTGGACCGCAACCACAGCCACCTGTGGAAGCCGCTGCTGCATGAAGTCGCCACCGGGTCCCTCGATGACGGCGTGGACGCGCTCAGCTATTTGGCGCACGCCCGCAACCATCATTTCAGCTTCCAGCTGGGGTCGTTGACCGACATCAACCGCGAAACCCAAACGCTGCAGCTGGCGCAGATCTGCGACGAGCAGGGCGGCGAGCTGGTGCCCGCGCGCGAACTGTCTTACGACATTTTGGTTATGGCGTTGGGCAGCACCTCGAACGACTTCGGCACGCCGGGGGTGAAAGAACACTGCATCTTCCTGGATAACCCGCATCAGGCGCGTCGATTCCACAATGAAATGCTCAACCTGTTCCTGAAGTTCTCGGCTCAGCCGGGGCAGAAAGAGCGCGTCAACATCGCCATCGTCGGTGGCGGCGCCACCGGCGTGGAGCTGTCCGCAGAGCTGCATAACGCGGTGAAACAGCTGCACAGCTACGGTTTCGAAGGCCTGGACAACCGCGCGCTGAACGTGACGCTGGTTGAGGCCGGCGAGCGCATTCTGCCGGCGCTGCCGCCGCGCATCTCCGCCGCCGCGCACCAGGAACTGAACAAGCTCGGCGTGCGGGTGCTGACCAACACCATGGTCACCAGCGCCGACGCCAACGGCCTGAACACCAAGGGCGGCGAGTTTATCGATGCCGATCTGATGGTGTGGGCGGCCGGCATCAAGGCGCCGGACTTTATGAAGGACATCGGCGGGCTGGAAACCAACCGCATCAACCAGCTGGTGGTTGAGCCGACGCTGCAAACCACGCGCGATCCGAACATCTTCGCGATTGGCGACTGCGCTTCCTGCCCGAAAGAGGGCGGCGGTTTTGTGCCGCCGCGCGCCCAGTCGGCGCACCAGATGGCATCGCGCTGCTTCACCAACATTCTGGCGCTGCTCAACGGCCAGACGCTGAAGCCCTACGTTTACAAGGACCACGGCTCGCTGGTGTCGCTTTCCCGCTTCAGCACCGTCGGCAGCCTGATGGGCAACCTGATGCGCGGTTCGATGATGGTGGAAGGCCGCATTGCGCGCTTCGTCTACATCTCGCTGTACCGCATGCACCAGGTGGCGCTGCACGGTTACATCAAAACCGGCCTGATGATGCTGGTGGGCGGCATTAACCGGGTGATCCGCCCGCGTTTGAAAATGCACTGAACACCCCGCGCCGAACCCCGCCCGCGCCGGCTCGCCCGCGCGGGTTTTTTTATCCCCCGATGCTGCGGGCGCGGTATCGGCCAGAATATCCTGTTGCCGAAATAGGCAAAATTCTTAAGATTTCTCCTAAACAGCGGCGAAACGCCGGATTTCCAGCATTTTTGGTCCCTTTGTCTTATTGCGGGCTTTCAGAACATTGTGCAGACTTTACCTCGTTTACAGACGGCGCGTCGCGCACGCCGTAAACCGGGATACCACGTGCCGCCCATGCGCAAAATAATAAGCGCGGTGCAATGTTGGTAGCGTCTCCCGGGATAAAATGCGTGGTAACACTTTCAGGAGGTTTCCTGTGAACAAGTCAATGTTAGCCGGTGTTGGCATCGGCATCGCTGCCGCTCTGGGGATTGCCGCGGTAGCCAGCCTGGACGTTTTTTCTTCCGGTCCGCAATTCGCGCAGGTTCTCGCCGCAACGCCGATTAAAGAAACCATCAAAACCCCGCGTCAGGAATGCCGCAACGTCACCGTGACCCACCGTGCGCCGGTGCAGGATGAAAACCGCATCGCCGGTTCCGTGCTGGGTGCGGTAGCCGGCGGCGTGATTGGCCACCAGTTCGGCGGCGGCCGCGGCCGTGACGTCGCCACCGTCGTGGGCGCGCTGGGCGGCGGCTATGCCGGCAACCAGGTGCAGGGCGCGATGCAGAACAACGACGTACGCACCAGCACGCAGCAGCGTTGCAGAACGGTCTACGACAAATCGCAGAAAATGCTGGGTTATGACGTGACCTATAAAATCGGCAATCAGCAGGGCAAGATCCGCATGGATCACGATCCCGGCACCCAGATCCCGCTGGACAAAAGCGGCCAACTGGTGCTGAACAAAGCCTGATTGCAGGGGCAAGAATTAAACCCGCGGATAGTGTTAGTTCTGATCGTTTAACCCGGTTAAGCGAGCGGCGTTAACATTGACGCGGGTTTCTGCTTTCTGTCTCCCGCCGCGCGGCGGTTTCAAGCCTAATGTATGCGTGCGATTTCACCGGGCATAACTTCAAAAATGCCGCCGCGTTTGTTATATTATTGTGCAATTGAGCGCGATGTTGTATAGCGCTGAGCCGTACCGGCAAACCGAGAATTTCGTCTCCCAGAGATAACGATATGTTAGATTTCCGCTTTCCGACAGCGTTGCAAATGGTCCTTAGCGTCGCCGTAGCTGAGAAGCAGGGCGTGCGTTCAACCAGCGCGATCCTTGCAGCCGGTCTGGAAGCCAACCCCAGCTTTATCCGCAAACTGATGGTGCCGCTGACCAAAGACGGCATTATCGTCTCCACCCTGGGCCGTAACGGCTCGATTCACCTCGGCCGCCCGGCGGAACAGATCACCCTGCGGGATATTTATCTGGCGGTGATCGACGATAAACGCATCTGGGCTGCGCGCCCTGAAGTGCCCGCCCGCTGCCTGGTGAGCGCCAACGCCTGCTGGTATTTCAAATCGGTGGTGAACGAAGCGGAGCAGGCGTCGCTCGCCGTGCTGGCGCGCCATACCGTGGCCGATTCGCTGGCCGAGCTGGAGCGGGGCGACAAGCGCGCCTGTGCGGAATACGCCGCGGCGCAAGAGGCTGAGGCCGCCGGCAAATAATTCGCCAGCCGGTACGCAAATAAAAAAGGTCGGGTTTTCACCCGACCTTTTTGCATTTGCTGCAGGCGATTACGCCGGCTGTTGCTGCGCCTTGCCCGCCACCATGCGCCGCAGCGTGACGTAGAACACCGGCGTCAGGAACAACCCGAACAGCGTGACGCCCAGCATGCCGGCGAACACGGTGATGCCGGTGACGCCGCGCACTTCGGCGCCGGCGCCGTGCCCCAGGATCAGCGGGATGGTGCCGGCGATAAAGGCGATCGAGGTCATCACGATCGGGCGCAAACGCAGGCGACAGGCTTCCAGCGCCGCCTCGACGATGCCCTTGCCCTGGATTTCCAGCTCGCGGGCGAACTCGACGATCAGAATGGCGTTCTTGCAGGCCAGCCCCATCAATACCACCAGCCCGACCTGCACGAACACGTTGTTGTCGCCGCCGGTCAGCCACACGCCGAACAGCGCCGACAGCATGGTCATCGGTACGATCAGGATCACCGCCAGCGGCAGCGTCCAGCTTTCATACAGCGCCGCCAGCGCCAGGAACGCCAGCAGCACCGCCACCGGGAACACCACCAGCGCCGCATTGCCCTGGGTCGACTGCTGATAGCTCAGATCGGTCCACTGAATGTTCATGCCGTTCGGCAGCAGCTTGCCGGCCATTTGGGTCAGCGCGCTCATCGCCTGGGTAGAGGACAGCACGCGCGGATCCGCGTCGCCGATCAGGTCCGCCGCCGGGAAGCCGTTGTAGCGGATCACCGGGTCCGGGCCATAGGTGGTGCCGATGCTGACCATGCTGCCGATCGGCACCATTTCGCCTTTGTCGTTACGGGTGCGCAGGTTGGCGATGTCCTCGACGCTGTCGCGGAACTGGCCGTCGGCCTGCGCCATCACCTTCCAGGTGCGGCCATAGCGGTTGAAGTCGTTGATGTAAGACGAGCCCAGATAGGTCTGCAGCGTGCTGAACAGCGCGTTGAGCGGCACCCCCTGCGCCTTGGCCTTGTCACGGTCAATCTTCGCATCCAGCTGCGGCACGTTAGCCTGATAAGACGAGATCGGGAAGCCCATGCCCGGCGTTTGCATAATGGTGCCCGACATGGTGTTGATCGCCGTTTGCAGCGCGCCATAGCCCAGGCCGGCGCGGTCCTGCACGTACAGCGAGTAGCCGGAGCCCTGGCCGATGCCGAGGATCGGCGGCGGCATGATCGAGAAGGCGAAGCCTTCCTGAATCTGCGAGATGCGCGCGTTGATTTCGGCGTTGATCTGCGCCGCGCTGCGGGTGCGGGTGCTCAGCGACTCGAGCGCGAAGAACACCGTGCCGGTATTCGGCGTATTGGTGAACTGCAGCGCGTTCAGGCCGGGGAAGGCCACCGCGTCCGTCACGCCGTCGACGCTCAGGCCGATGGCGCTCATCTTGCGGATCACCGCGTCGGTGCGCTCCAGCGACGCGCCTTCCGGCATCTTGACGCCGCCGATCAGGTACAGCTTATCCTGGGTGGGGATAAAGCCGCCCGGCACGGTTTTGAACATCAGGCCGGCGGCGCACAGCAGCAGCAGGTACACCGCGAACACCGCGCCGCGCCGGCCCAGCACGCGGGATACCCCGCGCTGATAGCGCTGCGAGCCGCTGGCGAAGAAGCGGTTGAACGGCCGGAACAGCCAACCGAACAGCCGGTCAATCAGCCGCGATGGCAAGTCTTTCGGCGCGCCGTGCGGTTTCAGCAAGCGCGCCGCCAGCGCCGGCGACAGGGTCAGCGAGTTGATGGCGGAGATCACCGTCGAAATGGCGATGGTGACGGCGAACTGCTTGTAAAACTGACCGGTGACGCCGGACAGAAACGCCATCGGCACGAACACCGCGCACAGCACCACGGCGATGGCGATGATCGGCCCGGAGACCTCGCGCATCGCCTGATGCGCCGCCGCCAGCGGCGTCAGCCCCTCTTCGATATTGCGCTCGACGTTTTCCACCACCACGATGGCGTCGTCCACCACGATACCGATAGCCAGCACCAACCCGAACAGGCTCAGCGTATTGAGCGAGAAGCCCAGCAGGTACAGCGCGGCGAAGGTGCCGACGATCGAAATAGGCACCGCCAGCAGCGGAATGATCGAGGCGCGCCAGGTTTGCAGGAACAGGATGACCACCAGCACCACCAGGATCACCGCTTCGAGCAGGGTATCCACCACCGCGCGGATCGAGTCGCGCACGAATACCGTCGGGTCATACGGCGACTTCCAGCTCATGCCGTCGGGGAAACGGGTGGCCAGTTCGGCCATTTTGCCGCGCACCGCGTCCGACAGCTCGATGGCGTTGGCGCCCGGCGCCTGGAAGATACCGATGCCCACCGCATCCTTGTTGTTGAGCTGGGCGCGCAGCGCATAGCTGCCGGAACCCATCTCGATGCGCGCCACGTCGCGCAGCCGCACGATCTCGCCGTTGTCGCCGCTCTTGAGGATAATATTGCCGAACTCTTCCTCGGTCTGCAGCCGGCCCTGCGCGTTGATCGACAGCAGGTAGTCGCTGCGGGTCGGCATCGGCTCCGCGCCCAGCTGACCGGCGGAGACCTGCACGTTCTGTTCCTGCATGGCGCTGACCACATCGGAAGCGGTCAGCCCGCGCGAGGCGACCTTGTTCGGATCCAGCCAGATGCGCATCGCATATTCGCCGGCGCCGAAGATCTGCACCTGGCCGACGCCGGGCAGCCGGGCCAGCTCATCCTTGACCTTCAGGGTGGCGTAGTTGCGCAGATACAGCGAATCGTACTTGCCGGAAGGCGACACCAGATGCACCACCAGCGTCAACGCCGGAGACTGCTTCTGGGTGGTGATGCCCTGGCGACGCACGTCTTCCGGCAGCCGCGCTTCGGCCTGCGCCACGCGGTTTTGCACCTGCACCTGGGCCTGATCGGGATCGGTGCCGGGGCGGAAGGTCACGGTGGTCACCAGCACGCCGTCGGAGCCGGCCACCGATTTCATGTACATCATGTTTTCGACGCCGTTGATCGCTTCCTCCAGCGGCGTGGCCACCGTTTCAGCGATCTCTTTCGGGTTGGCGCCCGGGTATTCGGCGCGCACCTGCACGCTGGGCGGCACCACGTCCGGATACTCGCTGATCGGCAGCAGCGGGATGGCGATCACCCCGCCGACAAAAATCAGAATCGACAGCACCGCTGCGAAGATCGGGCGGTCGATGAAAAAACGGGAAAAGTCCATGGGTCAGGATTCTCTGCTGGAGGCTTAGTTGAGTGCGGGGGTATTGGCGGCCATGGCGACGGTTTTCGCATCGACCGGCATGCCCGGCATGAACACCTTCTGCATGCCGTCGACGATCACCCGATCGCCCGCAGACAGGCCTTTTTGCACGATGCGCAGCCCCTCGGCCACGCGGCCCACTTCGATATCGCGGCGCTGCGCCTTGCCGTCTTTATCGACGACGTAGACGAACTTGCGATCCTGGTCGGTCATCACCGACTTGTCGTCGATCAGCATGGCGTTGAATTCGGCGCTGCCGGGCATCTGCACCCGGGCGAATAACCCCGGCGTGAAGCGGCGCTCGCGGTTGTCGAGCAGGGCGCGCATGCGGATGGTGCCGGTGCCGGCGTTCAGCTGGTTGTCGGTGAAATCCACCAGCCCCTGATGCGGCGTGCCTTCTTCGCCCACCAGCCCAACCCTGACCGGCAGCTGCGCGCCGCGTTGGCCCTGGCTTTGGTAGCGCAGGAAGGTCGCCTCATCCACGTCGAAATAGACATACACCTTGTCGAGCGACACCAGCGTGGTGAGCACGCTGGCGCTGTCGCCGGCGGTGACCAGGTTGCCGGCGGTGATCATCGCGCGGCTGGCGCGTCCGTCGATCGGCGCGGTCACCCGGGTGAAGTCCAGATTCAGCTGCGCCATATCGAGCTGGGCCTGCGCCGCCAGCACGTTGCTTTGCGCCTGGGCGGCGGAGGAGCGCCGCTGTTCCCAGACTTCCCTGGAGATCGCCTGCGTGCCGATCAGTTTTTCGGTGCGCGAAGATTCGCTGCGCGCCAATGCGGCCTGATTGCGCGCCCGCACCAGCTCCGCCTGCGCCTGCTCGCGCGCGGCGCGGTAGGTGCGATCGTCGATGGTGAACAGCACCTGACCTTTTTTCACCTCGTCGCCTTCGGTGTAGTTGACCCGATCGATATAGCCGGACACTCGCGGCCGCAGCTGCACGCTCTGCACCGCTTCGATCCGGCCGTTGAAGGCATCCCACTGGCTGATGGGTTTGATCACCACATTGGCGGCGCTGACCGCCGGCGGCGGCGGGGCGGCGTTCTGGGCGACGCCGTTGTCGCACCCGGCGAGCAGCGCGACCAGCAGCGCCACCCCGGAAAGGCGCTGGCCGATGGCGGCGCCGTGCAGGCGGCCGCTGACGTTGAACAATGAGTTTGGCTGGCTTGGCATTATTTTTATTTCCGATAAGTAAGCGCGGTCAGGCCATACACCCGGCCCTGTAATCCGGGTAACGTCCCTGGCCTGCGACCGGCGGCGGAGCTGCGGCGTCGTTCATCGACACCGCGTTAAGTTTTGAAACACATTGTTGTCACATTAATGTATCAATATCGGTTACATTAATCGGGTGGATTATAGGAGTGGGTTTCCTGTAAATGCAATAATAAAAATTGCATTTAGTGCAAAACTGCTGCAACGTATTGGCATCGGGCAGCGGGCATACCTGCCAGCATGATGGGAGCGTCAGCATGAACAATACGGGCTTTATTACTGATTTGATCGCGTGGATTGACAACAATCTGGAAGAGAAGCTGGATATCAACACCGTGGCGGATCGCGCGGGTTACTCCAAGTGGCACCTGCAGCGCATGTTCAAGCGCCAGACCGGCTACGCGTTGGGGGAGTACATTCGCATGCAGAAGCTGAAGGTTTCTGCCGAGCGGTTGGCCAACAGCGGCGAGCCTATCGTCAGCGTGGCGATCTCATTGGGTTTTGATTCGCAGCAGTCGTTCAATCGCAGCTTCAAACGCCAGTTCGGCCAAACGCCGGGCGACTGGCGCCGCGCGCTGACGCAGCCGCAGGCGGCGCTGGGGCGAACCCACCACTGAGCGGTGGGGGGCCAGACAACGAGAAAGTCTGAGTTTTCGCTCAGGCTTTCTCTTTAGAATATGGCGGTGAGGGAGGGCTCGATTCGCTGCGCTCACCCAGCGGGCCGCCTTCGGCGGTCCAAAACGCAATGCGTTTTGTCGAACCCTGTCGAGGCTTCTCGCCCCTCCCGGCCAATGCGCCATGCATAAAAAAAAGCCTGGACGCGAATCCAGGCTTTCTCTTTAGAATATGGCGGTGAGGGAGGGCTTGATTCGCTGCGCTCACCCTGCGGGCCGCCTTTGGCGGTCCAAAACGCAATGCGTTTTGTCGAACCCTGTCGAGGCTTCTCGCCCCTCCCGGCCAATGCGCCATGCATAAAAAAAGCCTGGACGCGAATCCAGGCTTTCTCTTTAGAATATGGCGGTGAGGGAGGGGTTCGAACCCTCGATACACTTTCGCGTATACACACTTTCCAGGCGTGCTCCTTCAGCCACTCAGACACCTCACCGTATTTTTCGTTGCGAACTCATCGCTGCAACGGGGCGCTACTATAGGGAGTGAGGGCGAACCGGTCAAGCAGAATTTCTGCGTTTCGGCGCGTCTGCTCACGCGGTGTTCAGATTGCTGGAAACTGCGGCGAACCGCGGGCCGGTAAGGCGCGGCGGGGACACTAAACCGGGCGTTAGCCCGGTTGCAGACAGCAAAAAAGCCTGGACGCGAATCCAGGCTTTCTCTTCAGAATATGGCGGTGAGAGAGGGCTTGATTCGCTGCGCTCACCCTGCGGGCCGCCTTTGGCGGTCCAAAACGCAATGCGTTTTGTCGAACCCTGTCGAGGCTTCTCACCCCTCTCTTTCGGTGCGTCATGCATAAAAAAAAAGCCTGGACGCGAATCCAGGCTTTCTCTTCAGAATATGGCGGTGAGAGAGGGCTTGATTCGCTGCGCTCACCCTGCGGGCCGCCTTTGGCGGTCCAAAACGCAATGCGTTTTGTCGAACCCTGTCGAGGCTTCTCACCCCTCTCTTTCGGTGCGTCATGCATAAAAAAAAGCCTGGACGCGAATCCAGGCTTTCTCTTCAGAATATGGCGGTGAGAGAGGGGTTCGAACCCTCGATACACTTTCGCGTATACACACTTTCCAGGCGTGCTCCTTCAGCCACTCAGACACCTCACCGTTTTGTCGCCGATAACGCTTTGCGCTGTCGACGGGCGCTAATGTAGGAGAATCTGATCCCAGCGTCAACCCCCTTATGACATTCACATGACCGTTTAGCCAAAGTTACAGCAATTTGCTGATTTACCGAGCGATAGGCGGCTGTTTTTCGCCCCTCGCTGCGGGAACTGTGCGGTAAAATATCATTTCAGATTAATATTTGACCTTTGCTCTTGTTGTTAGCTCAATATATCGCCAATTGCTTAGGTTGCTATGTGGTTATATGCATTAATACTGGATTATTAGTCAGATGTGTCGCTAAATGAAAGGGCGCTTGCGCGGCGGATTTGGCAAGGAATATCACGCCGCCGCGCAGATTGTCGGGTGATGCGCCCGGCGATAACGCAGACAGGGACTGACCTATTACATAATAATGCCGCAGAGGTTCACTTTGACTCCTTCAGACTCCATGCCGGCGTCGCCGCCGCGCCATGCCATCCCCCCGGGCGCCGGGGCGCTGTTCTTCATCCAGATTTTCGCCACGCTCGGCTTCGCCGTGCTGTATTCCACGCTGGTGTTGTACGCCACCAAGCGGCTCGGCTTCAGCGAGGGCAGCGCCAACGCCATGATGGGGGTGTTCGGCGCCTTCAACTATGGCCTGCATATGTTCGGCGGCTATCTCGGCGGGCGCTTCCTGAGCAACCGCAACCTGTTCGTGCTGGGCATGGTGCTGCAGGTGATCGGCTGCGCGCTGATCGCCGTGGCGGGCGTCTGGGGTTTGTACTGGGGGCTGGCGATGTTCCTCACCGGCAGCGGCCTGAACGTCACCTGCATTAATATGATGCTCACCCAGCGTTTCAAGCCGGATGACGATCGGCGCGAGTCGGCATTCCTGTGGAACTACGCCGGCATGAATCTCGGTTTCTTCGTCGGCTTCACCGTGGCCGGCTATTTCCAACTGAGCGAAAACTACCGGGCGCTGTTCCTGTTCGCCACCCTGGGCAACGCGGCGGCGATTATCGTCGCCGTCAGCCGCTGGCGCATTCTGGCGGATCTCAATACGCCGTTGCACGACGCCAGCCGCGCGCAATACCGCTGGCGCATGCTGGTCGGCCTGGCGGTGCTGGTGGCGCTGGTGCCGATCATCCGCGTGATGCTTACCCACGCCGAATTCAGCGGCCATTTCGTGATTGGCCTCGGCGCGCTGATCTTCCTGATGCTGTGCGTGGTGACGCTGCGCCATCATCCGCGCGGCGAACGCCGCAGAATGACGGCCTACCTGATCCTGGCGCTGGGCGCGCTGGTGTTCTGGACGCTGTATCAGTTAGCCCCGATGGGCCTGATGCTGTTCTCCGAACACAATATCGACCTCAACGTTTACGGCATGCGGGTTGCGCCGCAGTGGCTGCAAAATATCAACACGCTGGTGATCGTGGTGGGCGGCCCGCTGCTGGCCTGGTGGTTCAATCGTCTGCGCGCCCGCGGCTGCAATATCGACATCCCCATGCAGTTCTCCGGCTCGCTGTTCTGCATCGGGCTGGGCATGCTGGTGCTGCCGCTGGGCATCGGCCTGGCCGGCGGCGACGGGCTGGTGGCGTTCAAATGGATCGTTATCAGCTACGTGCTGCAAAGCATCGGCGAGCTGATGCTCTCCCCAATCGGTTACGCGATGATCGGCAAGCTGGCGCCGCCGCGCTATCAGGGGGTGATGATGGGCTGCTGGATGATGGTCACCGGCGTGGCGTCGGTGCTGGCGGGCTACGTCTCCGGCCTGATGCCGGAAAACAGCGGCAGCACCCCGGCGCAGACCAATCCGGGCTACAGCGAGGTGTTCAGCGCGCTGGGCTGGGGCGCGGCGGGCGTCGGCGTGGTGATGCTGATCCTTATTCCGCTGTTGCGGCGGCTGATCCGGCGCGAAGAGCCGGTCAGCGCCTGAATATAGCCGGTTAAAAACAGCCCCACTGGTCGGGGCTGTTTTCATTTTGGGCTTTATCGCTTGCATCCGCCGCTGAATCACGGAAGTCTTGAGGAAAACAGACAAAAAACAGACGGGAGCAAGCTGCATGAACATCATTTATTACCATCCCTTGTTTAACGCCCAGGAATGGCTGAGCGGCATCAAGCGGCGCCTGCCGCAGGCCAACATTCGCGAATGGCGGCCCGGCGACGATGGGGCGGCCGACTATGCGCTGGTGTGGCGCCCGCCGCACCCGATGCTGGCCAATCGCCGCGATTTGAAAGCGGTATTCGTCCTCGGCGCCGGCGTTGACGCCATTCTCGATCAGGAACGTCAGCACCCCGGCACGCTGCCGGCCGGCGTGCCGCTGCTGCGGCTGGAAGATACCGGCATGTCGCAGCAGATGCAGGAATACGCGTTGAGCTATGTGCTGCGTTATTTCCGCCGCTTCGATGAATACCAGCTGTTGCAGCAACGGCAGGAGTGGCGGCCGCTCGATCCTCACTCGTTGGATGATTTCACCATCGGCATTCTCGGCGCCGGGGTACTGGGCCAGAGCGTGGCGCGCAAGCTGACGGAGTTCGGCTTCCGGGTGCGCTGCTGGAGCCGCGGCCCCAAGCAGATCGACGGCGTGGAGAGCTTCGCCGGCGAGGCGCAACGCGCGGCTTTCCTCGACGGGGTAAAGCTGTTAATCAACCTGCTGCCCAATACGCCGGAAACCGTCGGCATCCTTAACCGCCGGCTGTTCGCCCAGATAGCGCCGGGCGCCTATCTGATCAACATCGCCCGCGGCGCGCATCTGGTGGAAGAGGATCTGCTGCAGGCGTTGGAGCAGGGGCAATTGGCCGCGGCAACCCTGGACGTGTTCGCGCGCGAGCCGCTGCCCGAGACGCATGCGTTCTGGCGTCATCCGCGTGTCACCATTACCCCGCATATTGCTGCCATCACCTTGCCGCAGCAGGCAATGGATCAGATCGCCGCCAACGTTCGCGCGCTGGAGGCCGGGCAGCCGCCGGCGGGCGTCGTTGACCGGCAACGTGGCTACTGATCCTTCAGCCCGCGTGAGGTAACTGCTAAGCTGAAACTATCACCGTGCCCGTCCCGCACTTCTCCGGGCGGGACGTCAGGAAGGAGAAATAATGTACCCCGTTGATTTGCATATGCACACCGTCGCCAGCACCCATGCCTACAGCACGCTGCACGATTACATCGCCGAAGCCCATCAGAAGGGCATCAAGCTGTTCGCCATCACCGACCACGGGCCGGACATGGCCGATGCGCCGCACTATTGGCACTTTATGAATATGCACGTATGGCCGCGCCTGGTGGACGGCGTGGGGATCCTGCGCGGCATCGAGGCCAACATTAAAAACCTGCAGGGCGACATCGACTGCACCGGCCCGATGCTGAACGCCACCGACGTGATCATCGCCGGTTTCCACGAGCCGGTATTCGCGCCGCAGGACCGGGCCGCCCACACCGAAGCGATGATCGCGGCGATGGCGCAGGGCGACGTGCACATCATCAGCCACCCGGGCAATCCGCGCTATCCGATCGACATTCCCGCGGTGGCCGCCGCCGCCGCCAAATACGAGGTGGCGCTGGAGCTGAACAACTCGTCGTTCACCCATTCGCGCAAGGGCAGCGAAGCCAACTGTCGGGCTATCGCCGCCGCGGTGCGCGACGCCGGCGGCTGGCTGGCGCTGGGCTCGGATTCGCACATCGCGTTTTCGCTGGGCGGTTTTGAACACTGCGAACGCATTATCAAAGAGGTGGCCTTCCCGCAGGAGCGCATTCTCAACGTCAGCCCGCGCCGCCTGTTGGACTTTCTCGAGCGGCGCGGCAAGCCGGCGATTGCGGAATTGGCCGATTTGTGACATCGTCCCGGCAAATTTTTCTGCATTGTATAAGGCATTATCATGAATGAGTTTTCCGTCGTCTGTCGCGTGCTGGGTACGCTGTTCTACCGCCAGCCGCAGGATCCGCTGCTGGTGCCGCTGTTCACGCTGATCCAGGAGGGCAAACTGCAGCAGCACTGGCCGCTGGAGCAGGATGAGCTGCTGACGCGGCTGCAGCAGGGCTGCGACGTCAACCTGTTGTCCGCCGATTTCAACGCCATGTTCGTCGGCGGCGAGTGCAGCGTGCCGCCGTTCCGCTCCGCCTACGTTGAAGGGGCGAGCGAAGCGCAAGTGCGCACTTTCCTGCAGCAGCGCGGCATGCCGCTGGGCGAAGCGCCGGCCGATCACTTCGGTTCGCTGCTGTTGGCCGCTTCCTGGCTGGAAGATCAGTCGCAGGAAGACGAAGCGCAGGCGCAAATCACCCTGTTTGACGACTATCTGCTGCCGTGGTGCGGCCGTTTCCTCGGCAAGGTGGAGGCGCACTCGACCACCGGGTTCTACCGCACGCTGGCGTTGCTGGCTCGCGAAGCCATCCAGGCGATGCGCGATGAGCTGGCGGAGTATGAGCAGGATGAAGACGCAGAGCCGGGCGAAGAACAGGCCTGATCCGCTTAACGACGGGCCGGGCAGGCCCGTCAGCGTTTTTCCCCCGCTACACACAGGTTTGCATCCCCCATACGTAAATTGACAAAAAATCCCCTAATCTGGCGGTTTACCGGCGGTCTGGCTGGCTGTGCCTGCGCGCCTCGTTTTCTTACGCAAGGGGTAGATGATGAAAAGTAACTGGATGCAGCAGATTCAATCGATGATCGGCCAGAAGGCCGGCGGCTCGGAAGGCATCGGCAAGCTGCTGGCGCCGACCGCGCTCGGCGGGCTGGTTGGCGTGCTGTTGGCGAACAAGTCTTCGCGCAAGCTGGTGGGCAAATTCGGCAAGAACGCGCTGATCATCGGCGGCAGCGCGGCGGTGGGGGCGGTGCTGTGGAACAAGTACAAGCAGCGGGTCAGGGAAAGCCATCAGGGCGAGCCGCAGTTTGGCCTGCAAACCACCCCGGTGGATCTGCGCGCCCGGCGGCTGGTGCAGGCGTTGGTGTTCGCCGCCAAGAGCGACGGGCATATCGATGCGGACGAAAAGCGCGCCATCGATCACAGCCTGGAGCAGCTGCAGGTGGGGGAAGAGGCGCAGGCCTGGGTGCAGGAGGCCATCGACCAGCCGCTGAACCCCGACCTGATCGCCCAGAGCGTGAAAAATGAAGACGAAGCGCTGGAGGTCTATTATCTTAGCTGCATGGTGATCGACGTCGATCACTTTATGGAGCGCGGCTACCTCGACGCGCTGGCGCAGTCGCTGAAAATCCCGGCGGACGTCAAGCAGGGCATTGAAAACGACGTCAACGAGAAAAAGCGCGAGCTGGCATAGCGCCGCTTGGCAAGCCGGGGGGAATCGTGTCACTCTTGCCTTAATCAATGTAAGCGGATGATTTAGCAATGATGACACCCCCTAAGGCCGAAAAACGCCCTTATCCCATCACCCTTCACGGCGACACGCGCGTGGACGACTATTACTGGCTGCGCGACGACGATCGCGCAGACCGGCAGGTGCTGGACTATCTGCAGGCGGAAAACGCCTTTACCGATGCGATGCTGAAACCGCAGCAGGCGCTGCGTGAAACCCTGTATGAAGAGATGGTGGCGCGCATCCCGCAGCAGGAGCATTCGGTTCCCTACGTCAGGCACGGTTTCCGCTACCAGACCCGCTATGAGCCGGGCAATGAATACGCGCTCTATGTGCGTCAGCCGGAGGCCGAGAGCGAAAATTGGCAGGTGCTGCTCGACGGCAACCAGCGCGCGGAAAACAGCGAGTTCTACACCCTCGGCGGGCTGGAAGTCAGCCCCGACAATCAAAAGCTGGCGGTGGCGGAAGATTTCCTGTCGCGCCGCCAGTACGACATCCGCTTCAAAAACCTGAGCGACGACGGCTGGAGCGGCGAAGTGCTGGAAAACACCTCCGGCAGCTTCGAGTGGGCCAACGACTCCGCCACGGTGTATTACGTGCGCAAGCACGCCAAAACGCTGCTGCCTTATCAGGTCTACCGCCACGTGGTGGGTAGCGACCCGCGGCAGGACGAACTGATCTACGAAGAGCTGGACGACACCTTTTACGTCGGGCTGGAAAAAACCACCTCGGAACGCTTTATCCTGATCCATCTGAGCAGCACGACCACCTCGGAAATCCTGCTGCTGGACGCCGACCGCGCCGACAGCCGGCCGCAGATGTTTGTGCCGCGCCGCAAAGATCACGAGTACGCCATCGACCATTACCACCAGCATTTCTATATCCGCTCCAACAGGGACGGCAAAAACTTCGGCCTGTATCAGAGCGAGCAGGCCGATGAGGCGCAGTGGCAAACGCTGATCGCGCCGCGCGCCGCGGTGATGCTGGAGGGGTTCAGCCTGTTCCGCGATTGGCTGGTGGTGGAAGAACGCAGCGAAGGCCTGACCCTGCTGCGTCAAATCCACTGGCGCAGCGGCGAAGAGAAGCGCATCGCCTTCGACGATCCGACCTACACCACCTGGCTGGCGTACAACCCGGAGCCGGAAACCGACCTGCTGCGCTACGGCTATTCGTCGATGACCACCCCGACCACGCTGTACGAGCTCAACCTGGACAGCGGCGAGCGGGTGCTGCTCAAGCAGCAGGAGGTGAAGCATTTCACCCCGGAAAACTACCGCAGCGAGCGGGTGTGGGTGACGGCGCGCGACGGCGTCGAGGTGCCGGTTTCACTGGTCTACCGCCAGGACAGTTTCCAGCGTGGCGGCAATCCGCTGATGGTGTACGGCTACGGCTCCTATGGCAGCAGCATGGATCCGGCGTTCAGCGCCAGCCGCCTGAGCCTGCTGGATCGCGGCTTCGTGTTCGCGCTGGCGCACATTCGCGGCGGCGGCGAGCTGGGCCAGCTGTGGTACGAAGACGGCAAGCTGTTCAACAAACAGAACACCTTCAATGACTTTATCGACGTCACCGAAGCGCTGATCGCACAGGGCTACGGCGACGCCGGCCGGGTGTTCGCCATGGGCGGCAGCGCCGGCGGCTTGCTGATGGGGGCGGTGATCAATCAGGCGCCGCAGCTGTTCCACGGCGTGGTGGCGCAGGTGCCGTTCGTCGACGTGGTGACCACCATGCTGGACGAGTCTATCCCGCTGACCACCGGCGAGTACGACGAGTGGGGCAACCCGAACGAGCCGGCCTATTACGATTACATCAAGCAGTACAGCCCTTACGATCAGGTGAAGGCGCAGGATTACCCGCACATGCTGGTCACTACCGGTTTGCATGATTCGCAGGTGCAGTATTGGGAGCCGGCCAAGTGGGTGGCGAAGCTGCGCGAGCTGAAAACCGACGATCGCCAGCTGCTGCTGTACACCGATATGGATTCCGGCCACGGCGGCAAGTCCGGGCGCTTCAAAGCCTATGAGGATATCGCGCTGGAGTACGCCTTCATTTTGGCGCTGGCGGTGTAATGCGGAGCGGGTGGCCTCTGCCGCCCGCTGTTTTAACCGATCAGATAGTATTTCAGCGTGTGCTTCATGTCGGGGCTGAGATCTTCGATGGATTTCAGCATCCAGCGCAGATAGCCGGGATCTTCCTGCGCAATGCGATCGATCTCCTGCCCGCGGTATTTGCCGAACTTGAACTTCTTCAGCAGCACCGGTTGCTCGGTGATCTGCGCCATTTGCTCCGGCGTCCAGCCCGAATCCTTCATGATGCGCTGCAGCAGCGCGGCGGTGACGTAGCAGTCATACAGCGCGCGGTGCGGGTACAGGGTGGCGTCTTCCGGCAGCTGCACGTCCAGATCCAGCGCATAGCGCAGATACTGGTTGCCGTATTTGATGTCCGGGTACAGGGTGCGCGCCAGCTTGAGGGTGCAGATCCAGGCGCCGTTCATTTCCGGCAGCACGCCGCGATCGAAGGCCGCGTTGTGCGCCACATAGTAAGGGCTGCCCTGATAACGGCCGATCGCCACCGCGATGCGCGGTTTACCCTCCACCATTTTTTCGGTGATGTGATGGATAGCCATCGCCTCGATGCCGATCGGCCGATCCGGGCTGACCAGATCGCTCATCGGGTTGGCGATTTGCCCGTCGATCAGATCGACGGAGGCCACTTCCACCACGCCGCCGTCCAGCCCACAGGTTTCGGTATCTATTACGCGTAAAGTCATGGTTTCCTCGGAGTTGCCGCAGGCATTCAGCTTAACCGGCAGCCGCGGCCGTGCCAACCCCTGGCGCGCAGAAGGCCGATTTCAGGCAATAAAAAACCCGCCTCGGCGGGTTTAACTACGGGTGGAAGGACGCTTACTCACCAGATGGATGCGCTTTTTTGGCGCGTTTATCGGCACGTTTTTCAGCTGGGGTTTTCAACGGCTTCTTCTTCGCATTTTTTTTGCTATCCATTCCCTTACTCATGATGGCCTCTCAGTTACCTATGGTTGGGTGGGTTGCTCAGCCATTAACCCCCTTACGCCGACCGGATGCAAGCGGCAATGCGCGCATTTTGAACAATGGGCTGTTTATCCACGTAATTTTGTTTTCGCTGAACGGGTGCCAAAAACAATCGATATGTTATAATGTAACACTAGCTATTTATCGGAGAGCGCAATGACAGCCATGATGTTACTCAGCCCGCAGCAGCTGCTGGCGATGCCGGAGTCCGACTATATGAACCCGGCGCAGCGGGCGTTTTTCCGCCAAAAGTTGCTGGACGAGCGGCAAAAGCTGCTGCTGCATATCGAAACGCTGAAGCGGGATATCGACGGCGGCGACGCCAGCGGCGACGAAGCGGACAAGGCGGCGCGTGAAGAAGAGCTACGTTTGCTGTTCCGTCAGCTGGATCGCGAAAGCCGGCTGTTACCGAAAATCGACGCGGCGCTGGCGCGGCTGCAAACCGGCGAGTATGGCTATTGCCGGGAAACCGGCGAGCCGATAGGCCTGGCGCGCCTGCTGTTGCGGCCCACCGCCGAGCTGAGCATCGAGGCGAAAACCGCGCAGGAAATGCGCGAGCCGCACATGCGCAAGGCCGGATAACCCCGGCGTCAGCCGCTTAATTCCTCGACCATCAAATCGATAAAGCGCCTGACGCGCGGTTCCAGCAAACGCTTGTTGGGGTAGAGCGCGACGATGCGCACCTCTTCGCCCTCGACCCCGGCCAACACCCGCCGCAGACGGCCGGCGGCCAGCGCTTCCGCCGCCAGAAAATCCGGCAGGCAGGCGATGCCCAGCCCCGTCAGAGCGGCGTCGCGCAGCGCTTCGCCGCTGTCGAAACGCAGGCGGCCGCGAGCCGGCGCCCTGACCCAATCGCCGTGCGCGTCACGCAGTCGCCAACTCTGCTTTTGGCTGCGGCTGCTGAATAACAGGCACTGGTGTTCTGCCAGCGCATCGATATTCCGCGGCTCACCCCGGCTGGCGAGGTAGGCGGGGGAAGCGCACAACAATGCGCGGTATTTGGCGACCCGCCGCGAAACCAGGCGAGTGTCCGGCGCCGTTACGCCTATCCTCACCGCCAGGTCAAAACCTTCGTCCACCAGATCGGCCAGCCGATCGGAAAAGCTCATCTCGACCTGCACTTCCGGCCAGGCCGCCAAATACTTCGGCAACAGCGGCAGCAATACCAAACGGCCAAAGGCGGCGGGCACGGTTAGCCGCAGCACGCCGCGTGCGGTGCCGCCAGCGCCGGCCACGCTGGCCTCCGCGTCGTCGACCGAGGCGAGAACCTGCAGGCCGCGCCGATAAAATTCCCGGCCCTCGTCGGTGAGGCTCAGCGCCCGGGTGGTGCGATTCAACAGCCGTACGCCCAGGCGTTGCTCCAGCCGCGCGACGCCTTTCCCCGCCGCCGATCGCGACAGCCCCATCGCCAGCCCGCCGGCGACGAAGCTGCCGGCATCGGCGACCGCCATAAACACCTGTATGTCATTCAGATTTGCGCGCAGCATGCCCGGTTCCCGATTAGCCGATGGCCCAGCGGCCAAGATAACAGATTCGATTTGCCGGCGGTGGCGTCAGCGTCGTTTCTGTGGCGACGTCCATTCGTCAATCATCCGATTATAGTCTTCAGCGTAACCCTATAACCGGCAGGAGAAATGACATGGCGAACATCATCAGGCATTACGATCACGGGGTGGAGTGGGAAGAAGGGAACGGAGTGACTCAGGGGTACTGCGTCAACGGCGTGCTTTATATCTCGGGGCAGTTTTCCCACGATATGCAGGGCGGCTTTGTCGGCGCGGGCGATATCGACGCGCAGACCCGGCAGACGCTGGACAACCTCGACCGGGTGTTGGCGGGGCATGGCGCCGACAGGTCGAATCTGGCCTGCGTGGAAATTTACCTGACCGACGTACCGGCGCATTTCGCCCGATGCGTCGCGCTGTTCAGAGACTATGTCGGCGATCATCGCCCGGCCGGCACCCTGATCGGCGTCACCGGGCTGGCTTCGCCCGAGCAACTGGTGGAAATCAGCGCGGTGGCGCACCTGAACCGTTCGGTCTAGCGGGCGTTTTAGCGACAAGTCGCCTTCATTTTGAGCAAACGCGCGCAGAGTTATTGGAGAGCGTTAGAGTTTTCGGGTTTTACCGTTGACCTGGTGGGCCGCTTCGGCTTTGATGAAGGCATGACCCACTTAGAGACGGAAGCGCCATGGAACAATTACGAGGTTTGTACCCGCCGTTAGCAGCATATGACAGCGGTTGGCTGGACACTGGGGATGGCCACCGGATCTACTGGGAGCTGAGCGGTAACCCGAACGGGAAGCCGGCGGTATTCATTCATGGCGGGCCGGGCGGTGGCATTTCCCCTTATCACCGCCAGCTGTTCGACCCCGAGCGCTACAAGGTGCTGCTGTTCGATCAGCGCGGCTGCGGCCGCTCAAAACCGCACGCCAGCCTGGACAACAACACCACCTGGCATCTGGTGCAGGATATCGAACGCCTGCGCGAGATGGCCGGGGTAGAACGATGGCTGGTGTTCGGCGGCTCCTGGGGATCCACCCTGGCGCTGGCCTATGCGCAGACGCATCCGCAGCGGGTCAGCGAAATGGTGCTGCGCGGCATCTTCACCCTGCGCAAGCAGGAGCTGAACTGGTACTACCAGGACGGCGCCTCGCGCTTCTTCCCGGAAAAATGGCAGCGGGTGCTGTCGATTCTGTCCGCGGAGGAGCGCAAGGACGTGATTGCCGCCTATCGCCGGCGGTTGACCGCGGAAGATCTGCAGGTGCAGCTGGAAGCGGCGAAGCTGTGGAGCGTATGGGAAGGGGAAACCGTGACCCTGTTGCCGAGCACCGAATCCGCCTCGTTTGGCGAGGACGATTTCGCGCTGGCGTTCGCCCGCATCGAAAACCACTATTTTACCCACCAGGGCTTCCTGGACAGCGACGACCAGCTGCTGCGCAACGTGCCGCTGATCCGCCATATTCCGGCGGTGATCATCCATGGCCGCTATGATATGGCCTGTCAGGTGCAAAACGCCTGGGATTTGGCTCAGGCCTGGCCGGAAGCCGAGCTGCACATCGTGGAGGGGGCGGGGCACTCGTTCGACGAGCCCGGCATTTTGCACCAGCTGATGCTGGCCACCGACAGGTTCGCCGGCAGGTAACGCGCAGGGCCCGCCATAGCGGCGGGCTTTTTTATCTGGATTTGGGTTCGTAAGGCAGGCGCGAAAACTTGTGCGATTCTACGCGGTAGTGCGCCACGCGCTCGCGGAAGTAATCACGCAGATATTCCGGCTGTTCGCGCTCCACCACTTCCGGGATCACCGGCATGTTGTAACGCTCTTTGAACGCCACGCCAGAGGCGGCGAGATCCACGTTCACCTTGTCCATCTCTTCTTTGGACAGCTCTGCCAGATTGTAACCCATCTTCTGCTCCTTACCGTTGCCGCATTGAATCTGCGCAGAAGGTAATGCACCCGGCGGCGCTTGGCAAGCCCATTGCGCCGGTGAAATAACCGCTCGGCGGGGGCAAGGTTATTTCTTGCCGAAAGGGTAATGCAATGTGTTTATTTTCTTAAATAAGAACGATTCGCTTTTTGAGCGACCCTGTAGATGTAAATAGTTATCATAATAATTTAAACAATCAGCTCAATGATATTTTATCTTGTTGTTTTTATTGTTATTTTAAATAATTAAAGATTTAATGTAAATCAGGTGTTTTTATTTTTAATTACCCAAGGCATAATGCGCGAAATTAAATTCACGACCTGCAAAATAAAAGGAATCATTATGCTGACGCAAGAAATGACCAAGAAGCTGAATGAGCAACTGAATCTGGAGTTCTACTCCGCCAACATGTACCTGCAAATGAGCGCATGGTGCAGCGATAAAGGCTTTGAAGGCGCCGCCGCATTTCTTAAGGAGCATTCTCAGGAAGAGATGCAGCACATGCAGCGTCTGTTCGATTACCTGAGCGATACCGGCGCTCTGCCGCTGCTGGGCACCATCGCCGCGCCGCCGGTTGAGTTCGAATCCCTGGCCGACGTATTCCAGCAGACTTACGAACACGAACAGCTGATCACCCGTCAGATCAACGAACTGGCGCATGCGGCCATGACGGCGCACGACTATTCCACCTTCAACTTCCTGCAGTGGTACGTTGCCGAGCAACACGAAGAAGAGAAGCTGTTCAAATCCGTATTGGACAAGCTGGCGCTGGTGGGCACCAGCGGCAAAGGCCTGTTCTTCATCGACAAGGATTTGAAGAAAATGGGCGCCGCCGAGAACGGCAACGGCCAGGCCTGATAACGGGTGCAGAAAACCGCGCGCCGGGCCGCTGCCTGACGCGCGGTTTTTTTATGCCCTACGTTTGTGCGGCTATGCAGCGATACGTGCTGCCGGATCGCAAAATGCCAGTGATGCGCTCGACTTGCCGCGGGGCGATCGTTATCATTTACCGCGATACGCTACAGGGATGGTAGAGATTCAAAACAGCGGGTTAGCTGATTAACCTCTTATTCTGTTTACCCGTGGCGCAATCATTTGCGGTGGGTTGGGGCCGCTGATTCATCGCCTTGGCTGATGGCCTCACCCATATCACCCTCGTTCCTCGCTTTAAGGGATACCACTGTGATCGGTAAAATTCGTTCCTCATATCGCCTGCTTTCCACCCTTTTCGTGCTGTTTGTCGGCCTTTCTTCGCAGCAGGCGCTGGCGCATGCCCACCTGAAAGTTGTCACCCCGGCGGCCGACGCCAGCGTGAGCCCGGCACCGAAAGCGCTGACGCTCAATTTCTCCGAAGGCATCGAGCCTAACTTCAGCGGCGTCAAGATCACCGGCCCGGACAACGCCGCGGTGAAAACCGGCAAGTTGAAACTCGATCCGAACAACAATACCCAGGTTAATCTGCCGATCGAAGGCGAGCTTGGCGCCGGCAAATATAACGTCAGCTGGCACGTGGTTTCGGTCGACGGCCATAAAACCAAAGGCCAGTACAGCTTCACCGTCAACTGATCAATGAGTCTGGCGACCCTGTTCGTTCTGTGTCGCTTGGTGCACTTTGCGGCGGTGATGCTGATGTTTGGCGTCAGCCTGTTCACCGCCTTACTGTCGCCGCAGCGCCTTTCTCCGTATCTCACCCGTGACGTGCGTCCTTTGCTGGTCTCTTGCACCTGGCTCGCCGGGCTTTCCGCCGTGGCGCTGCTGGCGGTACAGGCCGGGCAAATGGGCGATGGCTGGGAGGATACCTGGCGGCTGGAGGTGTGGTGGGCGGTGCTCGGCACGACCTTCGGCGAAGTGTGGCGCTGGCATTTGGGCCTTGCGCTGCTGGCGCTGCTGAGCCTGCTGCTGCCGGAGGCGAGGCGCATTCAAGCGCTGGCGCTGTGCTCTACGCTGCTGCTGGTGAGCATGGCGTTTATCGGCCATGCGGCGATGCACCAAGGCGCGCTTGGCGTACTGCATCGCGCCAACCATGCGCTGCACCTGCTGGCCGCCGGTTACTGGTTCGGCAGCCTGTTGCCGCTGCTGGTTTGCCTGCGCTACCTGCAGCAGCCGCAATGGCGCCGCGACGCCATCACCACCCTGATCCGTTTCTCGCGCTGGGGCCACCTGGCGGTGGCGGCGGTGATCGTCACCGGGGCGGTCAACAGCCTGATCATTCTCGGCAGCTGGCCGCTGAACGTGGCTTCGCCGTATCAGCGTTTGCTGTTGTTCAAAACCGCGCTGGTGGCGCTGATGGTGATGGTGGCGCTGGCCAACCGTTACGCCATCGTGCCGGCGATGAGCCGCGTGCCGAAGCTGGCGCAGCGCGGGCTGGTGTTGGCCTGTTGGATTGAAGTGGGACTGGGCGGGGCGGTGCTGCTGCTGGTCAGTTTATTTGCAACCTATGCGCCGGTATAAGATTACGGCTTGCCGGATGCCGGTAAACTGCGGGAAAATCGAGTCAAATAGCAACCTGAAGGCCATCAAATGAAATCGGTATTACTTGGCATTACGCTGCTGGCAACCGCGACCGGCGCGCTGGCGGCAGACAAACTGGTTAACATCACCAAGCTGGAGTACGGCAAGCAGTGGGCGTTCACCAAAGAAGAAGTGACGCTGCAGTGCCGCAGCGGCGGCGCGCTGTTTGTGCTCAACAACAGCACCCTGATGCAGTATCCGCTCAACGACGCCGCCGAAGCGCAGGTGAAGGCGGGGCAGCAGCGCGCGCAGCCGCTGGATGTGATCCTGCTCGATGACGCCGCCAACCCCGGTCATAAAATGAACCTGGCGCCGTTCCGCGAACGCGCCGAGAAGCTGTGCGATAATTAACCGCTTGTTCGCCAACGGCTTGCCGGGATCCTGACGTTCGATACGCATTCACGCCGCATTGATTTCGTCATGAAACTATCACCCGCCCGCCCGGCCGCTGGCAAAAATAGCGCGGTAGGCTACTCTTAAAGTGCATGGCTGAACAAGCCCTGCACTAAATGCCAACTTTTAGCGCACGGCTCTCTCCCAAGAGCCATTTCCCTAGACCGAATATAGGAATCGTATTCGGTCTTTTTTTGTGTGCTTGATTTATAAGGTTTTTTTATTCCCGGCTTGAAATTACTCGAATTTTACTCGAATTTGGATATTCGGTCTTTTATAGCATCACGTATTCTTTTCCCCTTGCGTCCAGGTATTTCCCCGTCATTTTTTCGGATTTATGCCCCAGCAATTTTTGCGCAAACTCCTTCCCTTTTTCCTTCTCATACAGCCTGCCAGCCAGACTCCGGATCTCATGAAATGTCGGTGGGCATTCTTCAAAATCCAGTCCAGAAGCTTTTCGCGCGGACACAAACTTTTTCGTTAAACCATCGGGGTGTAAAGGTCCATCTGGGCTGTTTTTTTCTGATGCCGGCACTGAGCATAAAATCTGCTGTGCTTGCGCTCCTGCGCCAGACTGCCAGCGCAACCGCCGGCGCCGCTGTTCCTCATTCCCCCTGAATCCGTATTCACCCCATGCGAGCAGCCGCAGTTGGCCGGCGACACATGGGGCGACGCCGTCAGCTACACGCTGGTACTCCAAACATCACTGCAAATTTGTGCCGGCCAGGTGGACACGCTGAACCAATGGCGTGAAAAAGTAGTGAGGAACAATTAAGAACGATGTGGGTCTAATCTGAAATTTTCATTAATGAGGTGACAAAATGAAGGGACTCATATTTTCTTGTCTGATTTTATCCATGCAAGTTATGGCGGGAACACCCCCATATTTTCAATCCACCCCAATTGGACTGAGTGAGCCCACAGAAACAGTAGTCCTGGTTCCCAGAGAGAACAAGGAACTGTTCACAGACTCGGGCTCTAATGAGGGGTATTACTGCTATTACGATGGTAAAGCATTCTCTCTTGGTTCAACTTTAAAAGACAAGGTATGCAAGCTTGTTGATATTAAGACTGACAAGCCTCTTTTAAAGCTAGCTATCCCTCAATGGATTAGTGATGGTGAGGCGAGCGGTAAGAAGTAACAGAGCATTGATAACGGCCCGCTACGGTGGGTTTTTTTATTGCCTATCACAGAGCATCTATCCAGGTGCTGCGCAATGCGCAAGCAAAGCCACTGGCGACACCCTCCGATCACTCAGATCATGGTTGCCCGTGGCTTTTTTTATTCACGGAGAATGTTATGGCAAAACAGGACTGGGGGAGCCATTCAAAAGCTGTTCCTCGCCGAATACGCCAAAACCAAAATCTCCCCGAAAGAATGGCGTGAGGCTAACGGCTACAACTACGCCACAGCACGCCGGCACATAAAAATTCCTGCGCAAGGGAAAGAACAGAAAGCGCAGAAAAAAATGCGCAGTGCGCAACCTGCGCAAATTCTCGAAAATCCCGCTCCCACGGAATCCGGCGTTTCCGCTGCTGTCACTGAAGGGGAAGGGAAGGACAAAGAAAGCCCAAGCCTTCTAAAGCCACAGCATGAACAATTTGCGCAGAACAACCCGTTCGCCTATCCAGTGATGGCGATGAACCGGGATACCAGCGTAGGCACCTTCGCAATGGACGGTAAAACCGACTATAGCGGCCAGGGCAATAACCTGATCACTAACGCAGAATTCAACGATGAGGGAATGGTGTGTGTGAAAACCGGCGGAGGGGCAATAATCCCCGTCGTGGAGCCGGAAAATGTAACGCTCGTCATAGCGTTAAAAATACTGGCCAAGCCGGCCGCGGCCGCGAATATTATTTCGACGGTGACGCCGGGTAGTGCACCGTTCACTGGATTCAGGGTTACACAGCAGCCTGATGGCTCGGGTTCTGTTCTGGTTGCGACTTCGACAGGAACAGTCACCCTGAGTCTTGGCGGGATCACCGGAGCATGGACGATGTTTGCCGTGTCTATCTCAGCCACTGAGATCATCGGCATGCACGCGAACGGTAACCCGTTGCCCATGGCAATCACTAACGACCGTTCCGTTAGCGGTAATCAGCTGGTGTTCAACGGTGCCCCGGCAGGCAGCCAGTTAACGGATGGTTTTGAGGGGGCTGGCGGTGGCGTTGCCGTTTATAACAGTGTGCTGACACCGGCGGAGATGCTTGACGCGCTAAATGATATGCGCGATTCGATGGCCGCCAAAAACATACCTGTACCGTGAATAATCTGGTGCTGGGATGGATCCCGGCAAAAAATGCCGGCCGATGAAAGTAGTGTTCCAGATCAAGGGATAATCGGGCGTGCTCCCTCTGCGGAGGGGGATTCCAGCAGCCGTTTCAACGCCTGCAGATCGGCCATCACCAGTTCAGCGTCGCGGGTGAACATCGCGTCATCCATCTCCGGCTGGTGAAACAGGGTGAAAATCACTTCGGTGCCGCTTTGATTGGCAAGGAGCCGCAGCGGCACATAAATCACCGCGCCGCCCGGCAGCGTCACCCAATGATCCAGCACGCCAAAGGCGTTCGGCGCGCTGAAACGAATGCCGATCCTGCCCTGAGGGGTATCGGCAATCCAGTTTTCCCCTTCCTGATGCAGACTGTCTGAAAGTCCCTTAGCCCATTTGGGGAAATTTTCAGGGCGGTAGAGAAATTCATAGGCTTCAACATAGGGGCGGTTAATCGATATATGCAGAGTTCTGGCGGTCAGCATGGTGATAATCTCGAAAATAATGATAAGGATTTTCTAGCTTATGCAGTTTAACGATAGTTTACGTCGATGGGATATGCAAAGTGGTGGTGGCGGAGTGGTTGATTTATGACAGGGCGCTGTCACTCGCCGATCTGCAGGTTCAATACGGGCGTTCTCAGCGTTATTTCAAAAACCTGCTGAACGAGCAGATTTAAGATGCGGCAGCCGGGATGGATCCCGGCCATTCCTCACGGTTATTTGATGACCTGTCACTAATGCGTCATTTCATGCCGAAATTTTTCCGAATCGATCCGAGGATGCTGCCAACTAATTGAAATTAAAGAAAGGAAATACAAGGAATGGCAAGGGATTGTCGTAATGGTTTTTAAGGTAACCATTTGTTTATTCTGTCTATTTTCATTATTTTGCACATAAAGAAATAGTATTCGGTCTTTTTTTGTGTATTAAGGGGATGCCGGTAGCACTGCGCTATTATCCTTACACCGGCCTTCGGGTGATCAAGGTAAACGAGACGATGCCGACTTATGTCTAAACACTGTGTCGGCTTTTCGTCTATCCCCCCTTGCGGCGGGGCGTGATATCACAACTCAGGGCGGCGAACTGACGCGTTTGTCGCACAACCGCCATGCCATTCCTTTTATAACGGTGTGACCTCAATACACATCATCATATTCATCATACTCTTTGGGTTTTCTTCTCATCACGTATTGAGTGAGCGCCGTAAGTATGACGGAGTTTATAACCCAGATGAAAACAGCAAGATCGCCGAGAAAATGACTTAGCAGCAACATCGGGCTCATAAGAATGAGATAACCGATTAAACATTTCATTAAAATCCCACTATATTATTTAACTTTTCCCTTATTAACCATGTAGATAGTAGCATGCCGACCCTATGCTGAACCAGAAGGCGTAACCTATCGTTGGGGTCGATCGCCCATAGTGGCTTTCTTGCCGTTTATCCCCGATAAAATTTGCCGGAGATGATATTGATATTTGTTATGTTATATTGTAACGTTTTGTTTTTCTGGGAAGGTATAGAGGGATATACAGTGGCGAACTATTTTGGAAAAATTTCATTGGCGCTGGGCGCGCTGGTAGTCAGCGGTTACGCGCTTTCTCATGCCCATCATTCGCATGGCAAACCGATGTCGGAAGTGGAGTTGCAGGCGTCTAAGGGGGTGTTCGATGATAAGAACGTGCAGGACAGAAGCTTAACGGATTGGGATGGCGTGTGGCAGTCCGTCTATCCTTACCTGCAGAATGGCGACCTTGATCCGGTGTTTAAGCAGAAGGCGGAGAAAGAGCAGGGCAAAACGTTCGAACAGATCAAGGAGTACTACCGCAAAGGGTATGCCACCGATATTGATACCATAGGCATCGAAAACGGCGTTATGGAGTTCCACCGCGGTAATAAAGCCAGTTCCTGCCAGTACGCCTATGCCGGGCACAAGATCCTGACTTACGCCTCAGGCAAAAAAGGGGTTCGTTATCTGTTTGAATGTAAGGATGCCGGCAGCCAGGCGCCTAAATACGTTCAGTTCAGCGATCACATCATCGCCCCGCGCAAGTCCGCTCACTTCCATATCTTTGTGGGCAACACATCGCAGGAAGCGCTACTGGCGGAAATGGATAACTGGCCGACGTACTATCCGTTCCAGTTGACTACCGAACAGGTGGTTGACGACATGCTGCATCACTGACAGTGACATCACCTGCAGTATTGTCGCCGGGAAGCGACAAAAGCATTTACTGTTAACCGCTTCCCGGTAGAATTTAATATGTTATTTATGTTGTGGCGAATTGCAGCCCTCAGAGGTAAGCCGAAGATAAGCACCGGCCGCCACACCATCCCATTTCAAGCCCTGGCCTTATCGCCGGGGCTTTTGTTTGTCCGGCTGTCGCCCCTGGCCAGCCCTTCCGCCGGCAAGTAGGAGGGGGCGCGGCGTGGGCGGCGATGCGCCGGGTGCCTTGAGCCTGCGGCGGACTACGCGCCGCTATTTATCTTTTCTGTTGAATTTATCTACGAAATAAAATTTAAGCAGTATATGAATCATTCGAATAATACTGCCGATAAACACCAGGGTTATGACAAAGTTCGATAAGTTCCTCGGCGCGGCGTAGGCCTGCGGGAAAGCCACATGGGCGCCGCTGAGCAATGAGGTCGCAATTAAAAAACCCATTAAATAACAGAGAGCGCGAAAAAGTTGAAACATTCGGTCCACCGTAAAATGAAAGCATAAGTTGCGCGGAACAACTTATGCTTTTAGTCAATCAATCAGCTTAGCGGGAGCAGCTGCCGGACTTGCCGCTGTTGCAGCTGCCGTTAGACTTATTGCCGCCTTTACCCATTCCGACATTACCGCCGCCGCTGCGGCCATCCTTAAAGCATCCGCCATTGAGCGCGCCGGCGGCCATGCCAAGCGGCCCCGCCAACGATCCGCTAATGATGCCGTTAACGCAGTCGGGCGAGGTGTGCTTACCGTAGAAGCCTTTGCCGTCGGCAGCCGAACCTTTCTTGCCCTGTTTGCCGGCGTTATTGACTCTACCGCAGCCGTCGCGTTTATCGGCAAAGTTGCCGGCGCCGGCGATCAGATGAAAATATTTGGCATCGATCTCTTGCATAAGATTCCCTCTTTATCGATCAGATTAAGTTGAATGGCATTAAGCTTGCGCAAGCAGTTTGTTTTAACAGAAAAACGGCGGGCAGTAATTATCGATTCGCATAACAAACAGAAACTATTTTTACGGTATTTAATTGCGTGATGAGAGGGCGGGGGTTTATTAATTTTAAAGCCGGATCTGGCGTTAATGTATTTAAAAGGGCTACTTATGCGGAGGCGTTAATTATTTAACTGCAGCTCTAAGGTTTGCATAACCGAGCTGCAGTCTTTTGCTGGCTGCGCTGGCGCGGTGAATCAGCGGCTCGCCGCTCCGGCCCGCGCAGGGTAAGTGGCGAATAGCGCGCCGACCGCCTGCTGAATTTGCGCCTGGCTGACCGTTTTGCTGTCTGAATTCAAGGTATTGGTGGCCGAGCCGCGCCATACCAGCTGTTTTTTCTTGCTGTCCACGACGTCCACCGTCAGGGTGCCTTCGGTGTAGGTCCACAGGGTTTGGTTATAGCCGCCCCAACCGGCGTAGCCGAATCGCCCAACCATCACCGGGGAATCGTCCATCTGGACCTTATCCTGCTTCATGGTATTGCTGTAGACCAGCAGATCCGGCGTGGGGCTGGTTTTATAACCGCGCTGCTCCATCCGTTGCGCCACGGCGGCCTGAATGTACTTGCCGGTCAGCGTCTGGTATTGCCCTGCGGGGTCGGCGGCAAAACCGTAAGTGCGGTATTGCGTAAAGTTGGCGCTGTGATCGTAATCGCTGGTGACCTGCGGCTGACTGGCGCAGCCGGACAGTAAAGCCATTGAACCCGCAATGAAAAGGCAAGAAAGTGCACGCATGGCGAACCTCGTAATGATTATCAGTTTCATAAAGTTAGACCCAGAAGTCGCGGCTGGCAAATGACGCGCTCAGGCAATAAACCGTTTTTGTCATGCGCCGGCGCTATTGATGAACATCGGCGAGTTCACTCGGTGAGCGGGGTTATTTTTGATCCGTATCAGGCGTTTTGCCATCGGTTGTGGGTCCGATTTCGTACTGGTGCGCTTTGGCTGAGGCGGCGCTCTGCCAATCCGCCGGCGGATTTGGTAGTATGGTCCGACCTCAACAAACATGGATGCAGTACATTGAAAATCAAAGCGTTGTTATTCGTTGCATTGGCCGCTCTGGCCGGCTGCAGCCAGGAAGGAGCCGCTATGAATCAGCCCGCAAACAAAAACGGCGGCCATACGGAAGTGTTGCTGGTCAACAGCGCGCTGGTGGATTGCGTCGGCGTTGCCCCGATGAAGTGCATGCAGGTGCGCCATTCCGCGCAGCAGCCGTGGGAACTGTTTTATACCGGCATCGAGGGCTTCACCTTCGAGCCGGGATATCGCTACCGTCTGAAGGTGCAGGTGACCGCGCTGGAAAACGTGCCGGCCGATGCTTCCTCACTGCGCTATACCCTGATTGAGCAGTTGGAAAAGAGCAAGGCGTGATGCAGTGATCCGGCCGACGATCTGAATCGGCTAAGGGAGCCAACGTTGTCGCGCCGGTTTTTTCGCCGGGGAACTGGTCTGTTCACTGCGCTTGTTTCGATTCTGCCGTGCGCCCATCTTAAGTATATTGAGAAAATCAGGTATATTAGCCTTCGGTTTTTAGCTACCAAGAAAAAATTACTATGATTATCAAACCTAAAATTCGTGGTTTTATCTGCACTACCGCTCATCCGGCAGGCTGTGAAGCCAACGTCCGTGAGCAAATCGCCTACGTCAAATCACGCGGCGAACTGAAAAACGGGCCTAAGAAGGTGCTGGTTATTGGTGCATCCACCGGTTACGGTCTGGCCTCGCGCATCAACGCCGCGTTCGGCAGCGGTGCGGCCACCATCGGCGTATTTTTTGAGAAGCCAGGCAGCGAAGGCAAAACCGGTTCCGCCGGTTGGTACAACTCCGCCGGTTTCGACAAGGCAGCTAAAGAAGAAGGCCTGTACGCGAAAAGCATCAACGGCGACGCGTTCTCCAACGAGTGCCGTCAGAGCGTTATCGATCTGATCAAGCAGGACCTGGGCCAGATTGATCTGGTGGTTTACTCGCTGGCGTCCCCAGTGCGTAAAATGCCGGAAACCGGCGAAGTGGTGCGTTCCGCGCTGAAGCCGATCGGCGAACCCTACAAATCCGTCGCGCTGGACACCAACAAAGACCTGCTGGTTGAAGCCGTGGTCGAGCCGGCCAACGAGCAGGAAATCGCCGATACCGTCAAGGTCATGGGCGGCCAGGACTGGCAGCTGTGGATGGACGCGCTGGACGAAGCCGGCGTGCTGGCGGACCACGTTCAGTCCGTTGCTTATTCCTATATCGGCACCGATCTGACCTGGCCAATTTACTGGCACGGCACCCTGGGCAAAGCGAAGGAAGATCTGGACCGCGCGGCGCAAGCCATCGACCAGAAACTGAAGGCCAAGGGCGGCGCAGCCTACGTGGCGGTGCTGAAGTCGGTCGTGACTCAGGCGTCCTCGGCGATCCCTGTGATGCCGCTGTATATCTCCATCGTGTTCAAAATCATGAAGGAGCAGAGCATTCACGAAGGCTGCATCGAACAGATCCAGCGTCTGTTCGCCACCAAGCTGTTCAGCGGCGCGGCGCCGGATACCGACGAGAAACACCGTCTGCGTCTGGACGACTGGGAGCTGCGCGACGACGTGCAGAACACCTGCCGTGAGATCTGGAAGCAGATCAACGACAACAACATCAATGAACTGACCGATTACCAGGGCTACAAGGCGGAGTTCCTGCGCCTGTTCGGTTTTGGCGTTCAGGGCGTCGATTATGAAGCCGATCTGAGCGGTGAAGCCAAGTTCGAGGTGATCGAACTGGTGTAAACCCGTCAGGGGGCGAGAAAAGGTCGGGTTATCCCGGCCTTTTTTATTGTCCGGCGCCAGGCGCGCGTCGCGGGCCTCATCGGTCCAGTAGATCGTTGACAGCAATAACTTATCGTTTTACGATAAGTTATTGCTGTTTTACAAGGATGGAAGAGCTATGGGCGCTACGCCAAGGATCCAACTGCCGCCGTATGTGCGCTGCCTGTGTTTACTGATTATGGCGTTGCTGATAGTCAGCACCTGCGTTGAAATGTTCATGATCGTTCAACCCTGGGTGCAGGGCGCAGCCTATGACGCTATCGTCGCGTCTTACCGGGAATATTACCCCGAGCTGAAGGCCTACGCCGCGCCGCAGCAGGGGTGGGCGATCGGCGCCACGTTGCTGCTCGACATGTTGGTTTATCTGCCGTATTACGCCGCGCTGCTGTGCGGCGCCGGCCTGTTTTATCAATTCTTCCGCGGCAACGTTTGGCAGCGCAACAATATGATGCTGTTGCAGATTATCGGCATTTTGCTGATTGTCGACGTGCTGTTCCCGTCGCTGGCCGGGCTGCTGCAGATAATGGTGCTGACCGTCGGTGAAAAAATGCTGTTTATAATTTATTATGGCGTCAACAGCGAGTCGGTGCGCTCGCTGATCGTAGGCTGCGCAATCCTGGTGTTTAGCCGGGTATTTTTGGAAGCGCTGCGGCTGAATGAAGAACAGCTTTCTTTCGTGTGAGAACAGAGTGGCGATAATAGTAAGTCTTGATGTCATGTTGGCCAAAAGGAAGATGCGTTCAAAGGAGCTGGCGGAACAGGTGGGGATCACCGAGCAGAATTTGTCCCTGCTGAAGAACGGCAAGGTCAAAGGCGTCCGGTTGGAGACGCTGGACAAAATCTGCCGCATTCTTGACTGCCAGCCTGGCGATCTGCTGGCCTGGGAAGCTGACAACGAAGACTAGCGCGGCGGTGCACGGGGCGTGCGCCGCAGTGCTTTCGCATTGGCGATGCTATTTGCCTTTGCGGGCTGCCCGCTATTGCCTGTTTGTTTTTGGTTAAATGAGTTGCGGTGTTAATTAACATCGAGTCGTCGCCGTTACCTTCTGCATTATAAATAACGTCAGTTAATAAACTAAAGAAAGTCATTTTTCATTTACCCTGGTGGGTAGTTAAGGTTATTTTAAGGACGAATTATGCCATCGCAATATTTAATTCCTGCGCTGTTGATGTTATTGACGGGCTGCAGCGGTCTGCATCCCGGCAGCTATTACCCGGTCGGTGGGGCGCAGCCGGTCACGCGTGAGCAAAGGCAGCGCATCATCGGCGGCGAGTCCGCGAATGCGGTGTTGAATGAAGGGCTCGCCGGCATTGGCGGCACTATCGATTGGTCACGGCTGTGGGATCGTTAATCGGCTAAATATAATTATGGGAATTATAAGTGTCATTGCCAGATTATTGACATAGGGTTTATCTTTTCGCGGTTATTCTGGTGGTCATTATACGTCATCGTATTTAATTATCAGACAAAGCTTCGTTTAATGGAGAGTTTTGCCCGTTGGGGTATAATTACAGGAGGTTATGATGGCAAAGATCGTTCCCGCCATGCTCATCTTTCTATTATTGCCCGTTGGCCCGTACGCCAGCGCGGCACGTTACGATCGGGAACGCGAAACCCTGTCGCCGGTGCAGTTTCAAAAGAAATTAAAGGATCTCGTCCACGGGCTGTGGCAGCAGATGGACGCGGGCTGCCCGTCGCCGGAACGCGACGTCGGGCAGCTGGCGCTGCTGAGCGATTGTGACGCGCAAGCGAAAAAAAATCCGCCGATCAAGGGCAAGCGCGCGCTGCAGCCCGGCGAGGAACAGAACGCGTCATCCGGCGGCTGTTAATTCTCTGTAAGACGCGGCCATGCCCGCCACGGCATTCATTAATGGAGCCTATGTATTGAAACTACCCTCGGTCATGACCGCAGCGCTGGCGTTGCTGGTCTCATCCTGTTGCCATTCGTTTGTCGATCGCCATTCGGCGCCGGCCGCATCGCGCGGCGGCGGCGCAGAACATTACCCGCAGCGGGCCGATGGGCTGCTGCTGCATCATCTCTGGCTGGTGGAACAGATCCGTTCGGAGCAGGCGCTGTTGGCGCGCTTGCGGGCGGAACGCAAGGCGTTGCAAGCCGGCGTGCCGCCGCAAAGCAAGGATAAATCCGCCCTGCGCGGCGGGGTGCAGTGCGCTCGGGCGCCCGATGCCATTCGTTGTCTGTCGGTGCAGCTGCGCCCGGCGCCGGTGGCTGGCCCGCACCGTTTTTACGCCGGCGTGTTTTGTCGCGTGGGGGTTAACTGGCGGCCGATGAGCTGCTGAATTTTATTGAGGAGTGTACTGGTGAAACGGATCTTTCTTGCCTGTGTGGCGCTGTGCTGTTCCTTGCCGTCGGCGGCGCGGCTCGATCTGGAATATCATGCCGCGCCGCCGCAGGATAATAAAATCCCAGAGGAATATAAGAAAAAACGCAGCGCCTTGCAGCACCGGATATGGAGTGCCGAGGGCCTGGCGCTGGCCGATGAGCGGGCGATAGAACGGGAACAGCAACGCGCGGCCGCCGAGCAGGAGCGCAAGCGGCGGCAGGCTCCGCTCTACGGCCAGCGCAACTGCCGCAAGGCGTATTCCAAAGACGCTCGCCGGCAGGCGGCCTGCTTCGCTTCGCATCCGCAGTACTAACCGCTATTCGGGCTGCAGCATGGCCGGCAGCCGCATCAGCAGCGTATCGACAGCCACCCGCGTTTTGGCCGGCAAATACGGCGTTTTCGGCCAGACGGCGTGAATATCATTGGGCAGCAGGCGGATTCGGCTGAGCACCGGCGTCAGTTCGCCGCTGCGCAGATAGCGCGCCAGCAACCAGCAGGGTAGCCAAACCAGCCCCGCGCCGGCGATGGCGGCATCCGCCAGCGAATGCAAATCGTCGAGCCGCAGGCGGATATCCAGCCGCACATCCTGGCCCGTCGCCCCGGCCAGCAGCGTGCGCCAGCCGATGTCCTCGTCAAAGCGTCGGTAGGCGATGGCGCGGTGGCCGTGAAGGCCGGCAATATCCGGCGGGGTGCCGCAGCGGGCCAGGTACGACGGCGCGGCGCACAGCGAAAGGTGTTGGCTGCCCAGTCGCCGGGCCACCAGGCTGGCGCTGTCGCCGAGCGGGCCGATGCGCACCGCCAGATCGAATCCCTCCTCAATCAGGTCCGTTACCCGATCGTTGAAACTGATCTCGAGCCGCAGCTCGGGGTGGCTCGCCGTCAGCGGCGTTAACGCCGGGGTGATGCAGTGGCGGCCCAGCAGCTTGGGCGCACTCACCCGCAGCGTGCCCTGCGGCTGCAAGCGGCCGCTGTTCAGCTGGGCGTCGGCGGCGTCCAGCTCGCTCAGGGCGCGCAGGCAGCGATCGTAGTAAGCCTGGCCCGCTTCGGTCAGCGCCAGCCGGCGGGTATGGCGATGAAACAGCGTCGCGCCGAGCCTCCGCTCCAGCCGGGCGATGCTTTTCCCCACCGCCGAGCGGGTCAGATGCAGGCGTTCGGCGGCCAGGGTAAAGCTGCCGGCGTCGACCACGCGCACAAAGGTGGTAATGCCGGTAAGGCGATCGTTGATGGTCACTATAGGGTCCCGTCAGGCTACACAGCCGGTCATTTAAGTCACTGGTCGGCGATTTTCAATCCTATAGCATAGTGGATATCGGGCGCAGGGCCTCATCCTGCGCCGGCCTTATCGGGAGCGATCATGAACGAAACCGCCTTTTTCACCACCGGCGACGGCTGCCGGATTGCCTACCGCTTTGACGGCGCGGCGGATCGGCCGCTGCTGATGCTGTCCAACTCGATCGGCACCACGCTGGCGATGTGGGCCGAACAAATCCCGGCGTTGTCCGAGCATTTCCACATTCTGCGTTATGACAGCCGCGGGCATGGTGCGTCCGATGCGCCGCCCGGGCCTTATTCGCTGGCCCGGCTGGGGCGCGACGCGCTGGAGTTGCTGGACGCACTGCGGCGGGATCAGGCGTACTTCTGCGGCCTGTCGCTGGGCGGCATGGTGGGCCAGTGGTTGGGCGTGCACGCTCCGGAGCGGGTGACGAAGCTGGTTTTGGCCAATACGTCATCCTGGCTGGGGCCGGCGGGGCAGTGGGATGCGCGCATCGCCGCGCTGCGGCCGCCGGTCGATATGGCGCCGGTGGCGGAAGGTTTTCTGAACAACTGGTTTTCCTCCGCGTATCGGGGCGGCCATGCGGCGACCGTCGCGCGGTTCCGCGCCATGCTGTTGGCGACGCCGCCGCAGGGGCTGGCCGGCTGTTTCGCCGCGGTGCGCGATATGGATATGCGGCGTACGGCGGCGTTGATCCAGGCGCCGACGCTGGTGATCGCCGGGCGGGACGACACCGTCACCGCGTTGTCGCACGGCGAGCTGCTGGCCGCGACGGTGCCGGGGGCGGCGTTGCAGGTCTTGCCGGTGGTGCATTTGTCCAACGTGGAACGGCCGGACGCGTTTCTGGCGGCGCTGCTGGGCTTTTTGCGCTAGGCCGGCCGGCAGTATTCCTTCAGCAGGGCGATGGCATCCGGCTTCAGCTGATACAGGTACACCGGCCGCCCGGTGGTGCCATACAGAATGCGGGTGCCGAGAATGCCGCTTTCCGCCAGGTAGATCAGGTATTTACGGCAGGATACCCGCGAGATGCCGATGGCGTTGGCCAGGTTGTCGGTGGAAAATTCACCGCTGTGCTGCTGCTCGATCCATTCGCATACCGTGCTCAGGGTGATGCTGGTCAGGCCCTTCGGCAGCTTCTTGCCTTCCTGGCTGTTGGGCTGGCGGCGCAGCAGGCTGTCGACGTCGGCCTGGGAGAATTCGCGCTGGGCCAAAATTTGCGTCTGCTGCTGATAGTTGCTCAACGCCTCTTTAAAACGGGTGAACTGGAAAGGTTTGATCAGGTAGTCCACCACGCCGTAGTGCAGCGCTTTTTGCACCGTATTCACGTCGCTGGCGGACGAGATGACGATCACGTCGGTTTTCTCGCCCAGTTCGCGCAGGCCGGGCAGCAAATCCAGGCCGTTTTCCTGCTGCATATAGATGTCCAGCAGCACCAGATCGATGCTGCCCCCGGCGTCGGCCAGCAGCGCGCGCGCCTGGCTCAGGGTGGCCACCGTCGCCTGACAGTGAAATCCGCTGACCTGGCTCAGGTAATATTTGTTCAGCTCCGCCACCATCGGGTCGTCATCGACAATCAATACGTTAATCATGTGTTCAGCTCTTGGCCTGATAGGGAATATGCACAAAGAACTGGGTCAGTTCACCCGGTTCTGATTCGAAATCAATGCTGCCGCCCAGCTTTTCCAGATGGCTGCGGATCAGCGCCAGGCCGATGCCGCGTCCCTGTCCCTTGGTGGAAAATCCCTGTTCAAAAATGCGCGCGCCGAGCGCCGGATCTATGCCGGGGCCGTCGTCGCTAACGATACAGTGTAAATGATTATCATTGTGATGGAAGCTCAGGCTGATCTCATGCCCCTCGACGCCGTCGATGGCGTCGATGGCGTTTTCAATCAGGTTGCCCAGTACGCTGATCAGCACGTGGGTGGTTTCCGCATCGTCGGTTTCCGGCAGCAGGCTGGTTTCATCGATGGTCAGTTCGATGCCGGCCTCGTGGGCGCGGCTGATTTTGCCGATAAAGAAGCCCGCCACCTCCGGCGAGTGGATCTTGCGCAGCAGCGCGCCGATCTCTTCCTGATAGTTGCTGGCGGTGTGGATGATGTAGTTTTCCAACTGCTGATAGGCCTTCATGTGCAGCATGCCGAGAATGACGTGCAGCTTGTTCATAAACTCGTGCGACTGCACCCGCAGCGCATCGGCGTAGTGCGCCATGCCGCTCAGCCGCTGCACCAGCCGGCTGACCTCGGTTTTGTCGCGGAAGGTGGCGATGGCGCCGATCACCTGGCCGTTGACGATCACCGGCACGGTGTTGGTCAGCAGCTCGCTGCCGTTGAAGCCGATTTGCCGGTCGCGCAGCGGTTTGCCGCTGGCCAGCACTTCCGCCAGGTGCAGCTGCGCCGGCCAGTGTTTGCTGGCGGACCCCAGCATCAGGTTCTCTACCGGGCCGCTCTGGCGCAGCAGGCGTTTGGCTTCGTCGTTGACGATGGTGATGCGCGACTGATTATCGACCGCGATCACGCCTTCTTTAATCGACTGCAGCATGGCGTTGCGCTGTTCGAACAGGTTGGAAATTTCGTAGGGTTCGAAGCCCAGCATAATGCGCTTGAGCGCCTTGACCAGGAAGAAGGTGCCGAGGCTGCCGACCAGCGCGGCGAAGGCGAGGGTCCAGGAGATGATCCAGCGGCTTTCGCCCACCACTCGGCGCACGGTATCCAGCGCGATGCCCAGCGCCACCACGCCGATTTGCCGCCGTTCGCCATCGTAAACCGGCACGAACACCCGCAGCGCCGGGGCCAGGGCGCCGCGGTTGGTGGCGCTGTTGACCTGCCCCTGCAGCGCCGGCGCCAGATCGTCGCCGATAAAATGCTGGCCGATCAGCCAGGGTTTAGGGTGCGAATAGCGGATGCCCTGCATATCCACCACCACCACGAACAGCAGCTCGTTTTTATTGCGCACCTGCTCGGCAAAGCGCTGCACCGCGCCGCCGCGGTCCTGCCGCTGCAGCCCGTCGACCACGGTGGAGGAGAGCGCCAGCGTTTCGGCGATCGCCATGGCCTTCTGGCGCAGCTGGTCCTGCCCCTCGTGATTCATCTGCACAAAAAACAGCGCATACACCACCAGCAGCACCGAAGCGATGATGGCGGACACCATCAGCGTGATGGACGTGCTGAGCTTGAGCGGGGCGCGTGGTTTGGGCATGGCGGTTCTCCGAGTGGCGATATTACGGCGTATTCTAGCGGGGATGATCAAGGGATGCAGTTACCGGCAGCAGGTTATAGCATGCCGCCGGTTAGCGGAGGGGTTATTTTAGTTACAAAAGCGGGTCAGGGTTGGTTATAGATTGCCAGCGCCTGCTGGCCGCTGGCGCCCTGATGGACGATCGCCATCAGCGCACTGACCACCCGCGACGGATGGCTGTGCTGGTAAACGTTGCGGCCGTAGACCATGCCGGAGGCCCCCTGGGCCATCAGCGCGGCGGATTTTTCCAGCACCGGCCCCAGTTCCCCTTTACCGCCGCCGCGCACCAGCGTAGGGCAGCGCGCCGCTTCCACCACGCGATGAAAGTCTTCCACGCGCTCGGTCGGGTCGGCCTTGATGATGTCGGCGCCCAGTTCGCGCGCCAGCCGCACCAGCGGCACCATTTTTTCCACGTCGCCCAGCGACCCATAGGCGGCGCCCTGGCCGGCAGGCGCCATCACCAGCGGCTCGATCATCAGCGGCATGGCGTATTTATCGCAGGCGTGGCGCAGGCGGCCGATATTTTCCACGCACTGGCGAAAGATGCCCGGTTCGTCGGGGATGTGGTACAGATTGACCACCACCGCGGCGGCGTCCATCTGCAGCGCCGCCAGAATTGGCGCATCCGGGTTGTGCAGCACCGCCCACATTTCGCGATGGCGCACGGCGTTGTAGGCGTTGCCGACGTCGGTGCGCATCACCAACGCCGGTTTCTCGCGCTGCGGCGCGCGCTGCAGCAGATCCGCCTGGCCGTAGTTGACCTGAATGGCGTCGGGGCGCGCGGCGATCAGGTCGCCCATCACCCGTTCGATATCTTCCAGCCCGATTAAAAAATCCGGTTCGTTGGCGATGCCGTGATCGATCGCCACATCCAGACATTTGCCGTTATTAAACAGCCGGTTCATCCGCACCTTACCGCTGAGCTGCATGCCAGTTCCTCCTGAAAATTGGGATACCTCCAGTATTGCCGAGTAAGCATGGGCATGAAATGCGGAAACCGCAAACTGCGGGCGCGCTCGCAGTTTGCGCATCGGCCGCCGACCGTTGAATGCACCAAATGCGTGCCCTTCTCTGACCGCTTTTGCGCCATTTGTTAGATCCGTGTCATGTTTTTGTTAATCGGTCATTCCAAAACGCATGTTTCGCTTGTTTGAGTTAAAAAGTTTCAATAATCTCAATTATGAAATAAACATTTAATAATGATGCGAAGGCGTAAGTTATGACGCCAAAGGTTTATTTCAATTGATTGTTTTTAATCTGTTTTGAGACATCGATCAAAATTTCGCACACCGCCTGAATACGGTAAAAAACCGGTAATTCCGCCGTATCAAAGGGATAACACCGACCGGATTGTTGTTTGAATGTAAAAAATATTTTTCATTAGCGGTCAAATCAACAGACCTCTCATTCTAACGATTAAAGGGTAAAGAACATGAAGCTGAAGAAACTGATCGTCACCTCGGTATTGATGTGCATGTTGCCGGCCAGCGTTTTAGCCAAAGACATCAAGATCGGCGTTTCCATGGCTTACTTCGATGACAACTTCCTCACCATTCTACGCCAGTCGATGCAGAACAAAATGAAGGCCGACGGTAACGTCAGCGGCCAGTTTGAAGACGCCAAGGGCGATATCGCCCAGCAGATCCAGCAGATTGAAAACTTCGTCAGCCAGGGCGTGGACGCCATCATCCTCAACCCGGTGGATACCCAAGGCGTCAAGCCGATGATCAAGCTGGCCGAAAACGCCAAGATCCCGCTGGTGTTCGTCAACCGTCGGCCGGAAGTCACGCTGCCGGCCGGCATGGCCTACGTGGGATCCGACTCCAAGCTGGCCGGCAAGCTGCAGATGGAAGAGCTGGCCAAGCTGATGAACGGCAAGGGCAACGTGATGATCCTGATGGGCGAATTGTCCAGCGAGGCCACCCGAGACCGCACCCGCGGCGTGGAGGAGGTGGCGGCCAAATACCCGGGCATCAAGATTATCGACAAACAGACCGCCAAGTTCTTCCGTAAAGAGGCAGTGGATGTGACTACCGACTGGATCCTGTCCGGGCAGCAGATCGACGCCATCGCTTCCAACAACGACGAAATGGCCATCGGCGCGATCCTGGCGCTGAAGCAGGCCAAAAAATCCGGCGTGCTGGTGGCCGGGGTCGACGGCACCCCGGACGCGCTGGAATTCATCAAGAAGGGCGATCTGGCGCTGAGCGTATTTCAGGACGCCAAGGGCCAGGGCGAAGGCGCGGTGCAAACCGCCATTCAGCTGGTGAAAGGCGAGAAGGTGGAAAGCAGCGTGCTGATCCCGTATCAGCTGATCACCAAGGCCAACTACCAGGAGTTCGCCGACAAGAACAGAAAGTAAGCGTTAAGGCATGCCGCGGTTGTCGCCCTTGGGCGGCTGCCGCGGCAGGAAAGCATTAATGAGTGCGGAGGTTATCAGTATGTACCCTTATGTTCTTGAGGCCGAAGGCATCAGCAAGCAGTTTCCCGGCGTCAAAGCGCTGGATAAGGTCTCGATTAAAATCAAACCCGGCAGCGTGCACGCGTTGATGGGCGAAAACGGCGCCGGTAAATCGACGCTGATGAAATGTCTGATCGGCATTTATCATCCGGATGAAGGCGCCATCAAAATAAAAGGCCAGCCGGTCACCTTCAGCGATACGCTGCAGGCGCTGCATTCGGGCATTTCGATGATCCACCAGGAGCTTAACCTGGTGCCTTACATGACGGTGGCGGAAAACATTTGGCTGGGGCGAGAGCCCGCCAGGCTCGGCTTCGTCAACCACGACGAGTTGAACAACCAGACCCGCGAGCTGCTGGCGCGGCTGAACATCAAGCTGAAGCCCGAGACTTTGGTCGGCGATCTGAGCATCGCCAATCAGCAAATGGTGGAGATCGCCAAGGCGGTGTCCTACAACGCCGACGTGCTGATTATGGATGAGCCGACTTCGGCGCTGACCGAGGGCGAGGTGGTGCACCTGTTCGCCATCATTCGCGAACTGCGCGAGCAGGGTAAAGGCATCATCTACATCAGCCACAAGATGGACGAGATCTTCGCCATCACCGACGAGGTGAGCATCTTCCGCGACGGCGCCTTTATCGCCTGCGACAAAACCGAAAACCTGACCAAGCAGTCGCTGATCACCATGATGGTGGGCCGCGAACTGACGCAGATGTTTCCCAAATTCAACAACAACATCGGCGAAGAAGTGCTGCGGGTGGAGGGGCTGCGCCGCAGCGACTGGTTCCACGATGTTTCGTTCAGCGTCAAGCGCGGTGAAATTCTGGGCGTCGCCGGGCTGGTGGGCGCCGGCCGCAGCGAGGTGATGGAAAGCCTGTTCGGCATGCACCCGGCGGACGGCGGCGACATTTTCATCGAAGGCAAGGCGGTGAAGGTGGATTCCCCGGCCAAGGCGATCGAAAACGGCCTGGCGTTCCTCACCGAGGATCGCAAGAAATCCGGCCTGTTCCTGGTGCTGTCGGTGGTCGAGAACATGAGCATCGTCAACCTGTCGGAATATATCGGCAAGAACGGTTTCGTCAGCCATGTGCAGATGGCCAAGGACTGCATGGAGCAGATCAAGAAGCTCAACATCAAGACGCCCACCATGGATCAGATCATCAACAACCTCAGCGGCGGCAACCAGCAGAAGGTGTTGATCGCCCGCTGGCTGCTGGCGCAGCCGAAAATCCTGATCCTCGACGAGCCGACGCGCGGCATCGACGTGGGGGCCAAGGCGGAAATTTATCGCTTGATCAGCGAGCTGGCCAACCGGGGCGTGGCCATCATTCTGGTTTCATCCGAACTGCCGGAGATCCTCGGCATGAGCGATCGGGTGATGGTGATGCACGGCGGTCGCATCACCGGCATTTTGGACAAAGATGACGCGGACCAGGAAAAGATCCTGGCGCTGGCCTCTGAATAACGAAAGGTGAACATCATGAGTAACGTAAAGATTGAGAAGCCGCTCACCTCCGGTTCGGCGGGCAAGGGAGCGCTGTTTTCCGGCCTGAGCGGCAAGATGCCGAAAGACACCGGCATTTTCATCGTGATGATCGGCATTGCGCTGATTTTCGAAATTCTCGGCTGGTACATTCGCGATCAGTCGTTCCTGATGAACCCGAACCGCCTGCTGCTGATCGTGCTGCAGGTGGCGATTATCGGCATCATCGCGGTGGGGGTGACCCAGGTCATCATCACCACCGGCATCGATCTGTCGTCCGGTTCGTTGATTGCACTCACCGCGGTGGTGGCGGCCAGCCTGGCGCAGACCTCCGACAGCATCTCGCCGATGTATCCGGGGCTGCTCGACCTGCCGGCGGCGATCCCGATCGGCGCCGGCATCGGGGTGGGCATCGTCTGCGGCTTCGTGAACGGCTTCCTGATCACCCGCACCGGCATTCCGCCGTTTATCGCCACGCTGGGCATGATGGTATCGGCGCGCGGCCTGGCGCAGTACTACACCAAGGGCAACCCGGTCAGCTTCCTGTCGGACGGCTTCACCTCGATCGGCCAGGGCGCGATGCCGGTGATCATCTTCCTGGTGATTGCGGTGATCTTCCATATTGCGCTGAAACACACCCGCTACGGCAAGTACATCTACGCCATCGGCGGCAACATGACCTCGGCGCGGGTGTCCGGCATCAACGTCAACAAATACCTGGTGACGGTCTACACCATCGCCGGCGGCCTGGCCGGCCTGGCGGGCGTGGTGCTGGCGGCGCGCGTCAGCAGCGGCCAGTCGAGCATGGGGATGTCCTATGAGCTGGACGCCATCGCCGCGGCGGTGATCGGCGGCAGCAGCCTGATGGGCGGCGTCGGGCGCATTACCGGCACGCTGATCGGCGCGGTGATCCTCGGGCTGATCAAGAGCGGTTTTACCTTTATCGGCGTCGATTCCTACATTCAGGACATCATCAAAGGCATCATCATCGTGGCCGCGGTGGCTATCGACATGCGCCGCAACCGCAAGAAACACTGATTGCCGTGAATTGCCGCCGGCGTCGTTTGGCCGGCGGTTTTTTTTTACCTCGGGGAAATCATCATGAAATACGTGAAAAAGATGGTGCTGGCTGCGGTGCTGTGCTGTTCCACTTCGGCGCTGGCGGACACCATCGGCGTGTCGATGGCCTATTTCGACCAGAATTTTCTGACCATCATCCGCCAGTCGATCGATAAAGAAGCCAAGGCGCGCGGCATCAGCGTGCAGTTCGAAGATGCGCGCGGCGACGTCGGCCGGCAAACCGACCAGGTGCAGAGCTTCATCAGCGCCGGGGTGGACGCGATCATCGTCGATCCGGTCAACTCGGCCAGCACGCCGATGATGACCAAAATGGTCCGGGCCGCCGGCATTCCGCTGGTGTACGTGAACCGCACCCCGGGCGACAAGGCATTGCCCCCGGGCGTGGTGTTCGTCGGTTCGGACGAGCGGGAGTCCGGCACCCTGCAGATGGAAGCGCTGGCGCGCCTGGCCAATTACCAGGGCAACGTGGCCGTCATGATCGGCAACCTGACCGACGCCGGCGCGCTGCAGCGCACCAAAGACGTGGAGCAGGTGGTGGCCAGGTACCCGAAAATGAAGCTGGTGCAGAAGCAAAGCGCCAACTATTCGCGCAGCGAAGGCATGGATCTGATGATGAACTGGATCACCAACGGTGAAGCTATCGACATCGTCGCCGCCAATAACGACGAAATGGCGATTGGCGCGATTATGGCGCTGCAGCAGGCCGGAAAAAAAGACCGCAAGGTGCTGATCGGCGGCATCGACGCCACGCCGGACGGCCTGAAGGCGCTGGCCTCCGGCAAGATGCAGGTAACGGTATTCCAGGACGCCGTCGGCCAGGGCCGGGCCTCGGTCGAGGTGGCGCAGCGGATGATCAGGGGCGAAAAGCTGGAGCCGTATTACTGGATCCCGTTCGAGCTGGTGACGCCGGCCAATATGCAGCAGTACGCGGCGAAGCAGTGAGGGGGAGAGGGCGCTGCGTGGCGGCGCCCTGATTGAAATGAATCACCAGCCCTTTACCGCGTCGCCTTTGTAGATTTCGGCGGCGCTGGCGGCCACCTCATCGGTTTGATAGGCCTTGACCAGGTTCTTCACCTTGTCGCTGTCCTGATTGTCGATGCGGCTGGCGAAAATGTTGACGTACGGCGAGTTTTTATCCTCGACGAACAGCCCGTCCCGGGCCGGCGACAGGCCGATCTGGCTGGAATAGTTGGTGTTGATGATCGCCAGCGTCACCTGTTTGTCATCCAGCGCGCGCGGCAGCTGCGGCGCTTCGATCTCGACTATCTTCAGCTTCTTGGGGTTACTGACGATATCCAGCGCGGTCGGCAGCAGCCCGACGCCGGCCTTCAGCTTAATCAGCCCCTGTTTTTGCAGCAGCAGCAGCGAGCGGCCAAGGTTGGTGGGGTCGTTCGGCACCGCCACCTGGGCGCCGTCCGGCAGCTGGCCGATCGCGCTGATCTTCTTCGAGTAACCGGCGATCGGGTAAACGAAGGTGTTGCCGACCGCCGCCAGCTTATAGCCGCGTTCCTGCATTTGTTTCTCCAGGTACGGGCGGTGCTGGAAGGCGTTGATGTCCAGATCGCCATTGTTCAGCGCTTCGTTGGGCAGCACGTAGTCGTTGAAGGTCACCACCTCCACGTCCAGATCGTACTGCCGTTTGGCGACCTTTTGCACCACCGCCCACAGCGATTGATCGATGCCGGCGCTGATGCCGACCTTGATATGGTGCTGGTCCTGCGCCGCCGGGCCGCAGGCGGTCAGCAGCAGCGTGCCGGCGGCGGCCAGCGAGAGGGCGAGTTTTTTCAGCGTAAATGTCATCTTCCCAGAGTCCTTGTCAACATTGTCTGCTGATTGCAGCAGGCAGAATAGTGGCTGTGACTCTAGGTAATCGCTTGGCTAAAATAAAATACTGATTCACTATGATTAATAGCGATTTGCTATGAGCGGCGGCGGCGCCGCGACAAGCGCCCCCTTTGTGCCCTGGCGGTCAGTTTGTTTTGACGGCGGTTCGGCTGGCTTATTATGATAGCCGCAGGCCCGCGAGGGCAGACTGGGCACTGAACGAAGGATAAAGACAATGCGATTGAACACTTGGAGCAAGGCACTGCTGCCGCTGGTGGTTTTGGCCTGCGTGTCGGCGACTCAGGTCCGTGCGGCGGAAGGCGACACCGGCCCGATCCCCAAACAGCTGCTGGGCAACTGGCGCGTCAGCAAGATAGTGCCGACCCAGACCGTCGGCTGCTGGGATCAACAACAGGCGCAAAGCCTGATCGGCGGCAAGATCAACTACAAGGCGGACGGCTTCAGCTGGAACGACACCGCGTTGAAGAGCGAGGGCGCCACCCTCAGCACCGTTGAGGCGCAGGAGTTTGTCGAAGACAACTCCGGCAGCAGTTCTTACATCGATTTCCCGATGCTTGGCATCAGCACGCCGTCGGTGCAGCGGGTCACCATCCAGCATGCCGACGTCACCATCAAGGGCATCACCGATCAGGGCACCGAAGGCGTGCCCGGCGACAACGTGATGCTGAAGGACGCCAATACGCTGATCCTGTCGCTGTGCAACGTCTGGTTTGAAGTGCAGCGCGAACGTTAATCCCGCACCAGGCCCCGGCAACGGGGCTTTTTCCCGCCGTGATATCCCGCCCGAACCGCGCGTTTGTGAACTAAAATTAACCATAACGATATCGCCGCTGCGATACCGGAGCCTCGGCTCTCTACCGAGTCCATGACAGGAGGCGCTATGAGCTACAAACATATTGTGGTCGCCACGGACCTGAGCGATGACGGCAAACGGCTGGTGGAAAAAGGCGCGCTGCTGGCCGAGGCGCTGCAGGCCAAGCTTTCATTGGTCTACGTGGATGTGCATTACGATACCTACCATGCGGCGATCGGCTTCTCGGAGCGAAGCTACGACGGCGTGCCGCTGGAAGAGAAAATCAAAAAAGAGCTGGAACCCACCACCCAAAACGTCAATTACCCGATCGCGGAAGTGATTATCGGGCGCGGCGGTTTTGTGGTTGAGCTGGAGCAGGCGGTGGCGGAGAAGGGCATCGATCTGCTGGTGTTCGGCCATCATCACGACCTGTGGAGCAACCTGTTTTCCTCCACCCGCAACGCCATCAACCAGCTGAATATCGATGTCCTGGTGATCCCGATCAAATCGTAATGCCTAAGCCGCGTCGCCGCGCGGCTTTTTATTGGCGCAATACATTAGTATGTACTAATGTCTAATCATGAACGAAAACGATATCTTCAAGGCGCTGGCCGATCCCACCCGCCGCCGCATATTCGATAAGCTGGCCGCCGGCGGCATGAACGCCAGCGCGCTGCGCGAGGGCATGCCGATCGGTCAATCGGCGATGTCGCAACACCTGGCGGTGCTGCGCAATGCCGGGCTGGTGCAAGAGCGGCGGCAGGGGCGCTTCGTCAATTATCAGGTTGACCCCGCGGGGCTGGCGCAAATCACCCAATGGCTGGCGAAATACCGCGCCTATTGGCCAGAGCGCATCGAGGCGCTGCAAACCCTGCTGCAGGAGTTGGATCAATGAAAAAGGCCGATGACCGGCAATTGGTGCTCGAATATCCGCTGGATGCGCCGCCGGAGAAAGTCTGGCGGGCGCTCAGCATTCCCGAATTGCGCGAGCGGTGGTTGCCGGGGCGCGCGCTGGCGGACGTTGAACCGCTGGATGCCACGCCGGGCGAGCGGATCCGCTATCGGATGCGCGACGACCAGCCGCCGTTTCTGGAAAGCGTGGTGACGCTGCAGATCCTGCCCGATACTGCCGGCGGCAGCCTGCTGCGCATTATCCATCAGCTGGACGCCGCCAACGACGGCCTGAACGTCATGATGCTCGCCGCCTGACGCCGTAGACCCATTTCTTTTGTGCCAACCCAGGAGTTCACCAATGCGTGAAAAGATGCTGCTCGTCCCTATGGTGGTGGAACGGACCAGCCGGGGAGAACGTTCCTACGACATTTACTCGCGGCTGCTGCGCGATCGCATCGTTTTCCTCAACGGTGAGGTGAACGACGAGATCGCCGAAATGCTGTGCGCGCAGCTGCTGTTTCTTGAGGCGGAAAACCCCGAGCGGCCGATCAATCTGTACATCAACTCGCCCGGCGGGGCGATCACCAGCGGTTTCGCCATTTACGACACCATGCAGTACATCAACGCGCCGGTGCATACGCTGTGCATGGGCACCGCGCGCTCGATGGGATCCTTCCTGCTGATGGCCGGCGCGGCGGGCCATCGCATGGCGCTGCCCAACGCCAGCCTGCACGTGCACCAGCCGCTGGGCGGCTTTCAGGGCCAGGCGTCGGATATTTTAATCCACGCCGAAGAGATGAAGCGCACCAAGCATAGGGTGATCGGCCTGTACGCCGAGCACTGCGGCCGCCGCTACGAGGAGGTAGAACGCGCGCTGGACAGGGACCGCTTTATGACCGCCGACGAGGCGGTGGAATGGGGGCTGGTGGACCGGGTGCTGCGGGCGCGGTGAAATAATGCGAAGCCGATGGGATCAGCTTGGCGGTTAACGTTTTCACGCGGTGCGATCGTAAACACTCTCATCGGATCTGATGCCAGGCTCTTGCATTTAAAGGGCTCCGTTTCATCAACGGAGCCCTACAAACACTGATACCGGTCAGTTCAGAACTGAGCTAGTACAGTTTATTTTCGTTTCCAGACGTCACTGGCACCGGGTTTGTCGCCCTTTGTCCACCATTTGGCGATCCAGGTCTTCCCTTGATAGGAAACCTCATCGCCGCCTACATAAACATTGCCGGCATTCCAGTCACCGCCGCTCTCTTTATCCAGATTTTCCCAGACATCGCTCGCACCAGGTTCATTGTTCTGAGTCCACCATTTGGCTTTATAGTTTTTGCCATTCCAGCTAACCACTGCGTCGCGAAGATACACTTTCGTATTGCTCCATTGGGTTGCATCATCTCCTCGTCCTGATTCCGAAAGAGTTTTTACCACCAGCGTCTGGCTTTTTTCAGACTGATTGCCGGCAGCATCTTTCGCGGTGATTTGATATCGATATTCACTGTCTGCTTTCAGGCCGGTATCTGTCCAGTGGAGTTGTGTTGTATTTGCCTGCATTTTACCATCACGCCATATCTGGTAACTGGCTACGCCAACATTATCAGAGGAAGCCTGCCAGCTTATGGAAGCACTTTTTTCAGCCACTTTTGACATAACCAGCTTTTGTGGAATACTCGGCGCTTCGGTGTCTTCAACCGGCTTCACTTTTTCTTCACTCAGCACCTGGGTCGATTCACTGGCTTCTGAACGGTTATTTGCTTTATCTACCGCAACAATATAATAACTATATTGAGTGGATGGCTTAATTTGCTTATCCTGCCATTCCGGTGCGGTTGACTGTGCAATGTTAACGCCGTTTCGCCAGATTTCGTAATGTGCAACCCCTACGTTATCTGTTGACGCTGACCAATGCAGGTTAATTAAATCAGGGGCTGCTTTTGCCTGTGGTTTTCCCGGCATTGTCGGTGCTTCAATATCCGGTGTGGGCTGCGGAGAGTTATGTATCAGATCAGAGTAGCGGTTTACAAATTCGTTGCCGTAGTTGTTGCCACTCTTGTCGTGACCTGCATCCCAGTTAATCGACCAGGTCATCAACCCTTTAATCGGGGTGCCCTGTGCAGCGAGTTTTTCCATCGCGGTGCGAACGTCCGATTCATTTTTTACATAACCCGTAGCCGCAGCATCCGGATTACTTGGCAAACCAATAGCAAACTTATCTGCAGGAATCTTGACAAACCCCCGAGTGCCATGAACAATCGAATCAGTCAGATAAAACAGGAAGTCAGCTTTCTTTGCGTCATTGTTTTGTGCCAAATAATAAGGGGCGTCGTCAAGCGAGACGCCATCGCCACCCTGATTATAGTACTGAGGGGATATAAAATCATAATATCCCTCCAGGTTTTTAATCAGTTTTTCATAAGCGCCGCCCAGGCGTAAATGTGGGAACTCGGGGGCCATGCTAATGATAAAGTTAGGGAATTTTTTCTTGACTAATTTCAGGGCCGCTGGGATTTCCGTTACGTTCGCGCCTGCCGTAATTGCGCCACCCTCCAGATCGATATCCAACCCATCAAATCCATACAGTTCGACCAGGCGAATTATTTCATTTGCAAACTTTGGCGCATCTCCATGGGCCAATTGAATATGTGCGTCAGCCCCGCCGAGAGAGAGCAATACGGCCCGATCCTGTGCATTAAGTTTTGCTACTTCATTGCGAAATGCCTGATCGGTCATATTATAGGGTTTAAACGTGGGGATCCCATCGCCAGTCATGAATGATACCGTGACCACGTTGTAATCGGCATGTACCTTTGATAGCTGAATTTCAGCAGAGCTTCCTTTCTGGTAGCCGTCGGATTTGCTTGCCCAGTTATGCCAGAACCCGACAAGAATATTCTTTCCATTAAGATCCGGGATTTTTGAGGCATCATCTTGCGTACCTGCATGTACCATGGAAGATAATCCACAGAATAACAGGCTGGTAGCAATTGCAGTATGTTTAAATTTATGTTTCATTTTCTTTTCCAGTCTATGATTGAATGGCTTGCAGTAAATTATAAATATTGGATATTTTGTTTGTGCATGACAAATGCCTGCCAGGCAGCTAATTTAGCATGTTAAAATATAACTCCTGGGTTGTTAAAGTTAACATGAACACGCTCGGAGATTATTTTAGCAAGATCTCTGAATGGATTTTTCTCCATTTGAACAAGAATCCTGGAAGTTTTTATTTTTTATATAAAACATACTGAAGACGGCAACGATAGAGCTATAATTTAACTTTATATTGTAATGTCATAAGTTTTTATTTGCGACAGTAAAAAAAACAGATGACAGTCTGTTTTTACGCCCAGTTTTTCCATTGCCTTCAACTTATGCGCACTGACCGTTTTATTGCTTAAATTCAGCTTGCTGGAAATTGCCGTCAAGGAAAGGCCATTGCAAAGCATGCGTAAAACGTCGTTTTCTCGCAGGCTCAACTCGCTATCCATAAGGCAGTCGTTGCGAAAAAGAGAATTCATCAGGCTTCTCTCAATGTAAGTTTCCCCATTGAGTACGGCAGCAATTGCTCGCCACAACCCCTGCTCGCAAGTATCGCGGCTGATGTACCCGGCGGCACCATTCTGAATGACATGGCGTACAATATTGTTGTTACGGTAGGGGGATAAAACTATAACTTTTGTCTGTGGGAATTTATTTGCCAGCCACTTAACCAAAGATGCCCCGTCGAGTTCAGAAATCGGGTTTTTTGTTTTTTGGGTTTTTAAAGAAAATCCAAGCAATAAAATGTCGATGCGATTCTCGGTAAGGTATTGATTTATATCATTGGGTGAGTTGGTATCCCCAATGATGTTAAGCTTTACGCCATCCATGCCATATTCAGACGTCGGCATATTGTTTATCATGGATAATACACCTCGACGAATGATCGTGTATTGGTCAGCGATAACGATATTTACAGTCATGAATCAATCCTGTATTGTAAAATTAAATGGATGGATATTGATAATGGTGCCATTTTAAAATGATGCATGAGGCATTTCTATAGTATTAGTCAGAAAAAATTCAAAAAAAGGAAAATCTCAACTCAATTTTCTTTTATCTAACACAATCAAAGGGCAATCATGTTTTATTTTCTGGTTTTTACATTAAAATGGTCTCGTTCTAATCAACTAATAGATATGAAGAGATTGTTTATGAAACGAGAATTTAATTATCGGTATGTTCAAGGCGGCTTTACTCTTCTTGAATTACTTGTAGTGCTAATGATTATTGCCCTACTGGCTGGTTTTGTTGGCCCCAAAGTATTTTCTAACGTTGATCAAGCGAAAGAAAAGACTGCACAGCGTCAGATGCGTGCTTTGGGGGATGCTCTGACTCAGTACCGTCTGGATACCGGGTTATGGCCAAGCGAGACCCAGGGGCTTAAGGTTTTAACGGAAAAGCCAAGCGGTATTTCTAACTGGAATGGCCCATACCTCAGCCAGCAAGTTCCGCTCGATCCATGGGGAAATGCATATCAATGGCATAATCCAACGCAGACAACGGATGGTCTCTCGGAGGTGGATATTACGTCTAATGGCAAGGATGGGAAAGCGTTGATCTACCGGTTCTGAACGATGAAAAAGTTACTTTTCTTTACCTTATTGTTGTTATCGTCATCATCTTTTGCCGATTGCTGGGTTCAGGCCGGTGAGCGCTATGGCATTGAGCCGGAGTTGTTACAGGCGATTGCTATGGTTGAATCTGACCTGAATTTCAGAGCGACGAATACTAATCGTAACGGTACCACTGACTATGGCCTGATGCAGATTAACAGTACGCATCTTCATACGCTAAAAAAATTCAATATCACCTCCCGACATCTGTTGGAAGATCCTTGTCATAACCTGATGACGGGAGCATGGATTTTGGCAGGAAATATACGGCGTTTTGGTTATTCCTGGGACGCTGTCGGTGCATATAACGCAGGCTATGGCAATAGCCCGGGGAAGCAAGCGCTTAGAAAAAAGTATATTGAAAAAGTGGCGCTTCGTTATCATCAAATCAAAATGAATAAAGATAAAGGTAAATGACGGCATGAAACTGTATGATATTGTTTACCTTGATAATGGGCAGCGGAAGAAAATGCAGCTCAGCGCGGATTCGCCTGAAGAGATTAAAACCAGATTTATTGACAATGGGTATCTCGTGACGCGAGTCACCCGGTGTAAAAGTCTTCGCGAAGGCTCGTTTGCTGTGGGATTATTCGTCCAGGAGCTGGTGGCTTTGCTGGAGGCCGGTCTTGTTGTTACCGAGGCTATTGAGGCCCTTCAGGCCAGCTGCCGTGAGGCGTATGTTCGCAATATCTATAGTTGCTTGCTTGAGAAACTCTATCAAGGGTATCAACTCTCTCAGGCGATGGCCACTCTACCGTCAATATTCCCTGAGTTGCTGCAAAACACGGTTGCTTCCTCAGAACAAACCGGACATCTTCCTGTCGCACTAACGCGTTTTCAGCACTATGAGCAACGCATGGATATTCTCCGGAAGCGGGTGAAAGCGACGATGCTTTACCCCACGATAGTCATCAGCGCCGGTGGACTGATTCTTTTTTTCCTGTTGGGGTTTGTCATTCCGCGTTTTGCACAGGTATTTGCGGGTATGAAAACGCCCAGCGGCAGCGCACAGTTTATTTTGTGGTGGGGGACCCTGGTTGAACATCATGGCGTTACTCTGCTGCTGGCCATTTTTATTGCCGGTATCAGCGCCATCAGTTTTTTCCGTCACGCTTCTTTTCGCCGTTCATTGGCACTGCTGTTACTGAAATTGCCGCAGTTACGTAATCAGTATCATTTAACCATTCTGGTGCGTTTTTATCGCACTCTCGGCCTGCTGTTGCAGGGGGGCTTTCCGTTACGCAGGCATTGAATCTGACACGCAGTATTTTGCCGGAAAGCCACCATACGTCGTTAAATCAGGTACTGCAGGGGGTCAATTCGGGGCAGGCGCTTTCCGTGATGCTAGAGAGCCAACGGTTGACTACCCCGGTTGCCAGCCGGCTGCTGCAGGCAGGGGAGCGAAGTGGCGAATTGCCGGCAATGTGCGAGCGTATTGCGGCGTTTTATGACGAAGCGCTTGAACGGGCAATCGAAACTTTTAGCAAGGTATTTGAACCTGTCCTGATGATGGTCGTCGGGGGATCGTCGGCCTGGTGGTGTTCTTGTTGTATATGCCAATTTTTGAACTTGCAGGAGGTCTTTCATGATGCCATCCCCTTTGCCACCCGACATGGATATACTGGATACGCTCCTCGACCCGAAGGTAAAAAGCGATCTGGCGTTGGATGCCCTGTTAAATGATCATCCGGAATATTTGCCAGAGTTAGCGAATCAACTGGGTCTGTCTTCTCTGGCTCCCGAACAGTTACTGAATGCTGAGCCAGATTTCACCCATGTATCATTGAGTGAGGCACTGGAGCGGCGCGTTTTACCATTGCAGTATCAGCAGCAGGGATGGTTGGTACCCGCAGATCCTTTTTCGCTTGCCTTACGTGAATGGATGCATGGGTTTCCGCTTCGCCCGGTGCTGGCGCCTCCGGCCTGGGTTAATGAACAACTCAACGTGCTGGGAAAGAGCCAACGTATACTGGACCAGCTTGAGCAGCAGAACAGCGACAGTAGCTCTGACGACTCTCTGCTGGAGATCTCTCCCTCGACCATTGCGCAAGAAAGCAATGATGTCGTCAAATTAGTCAATGCTACCTTATTTGATGCATTGCAGAGCAGGGCAAGCGATATACATCTTTCCGCAGTGCCTGATGGCTTGGCCGTTAAATATCGTATTGATGGTGTGCTACATTTCATTCGTCATTGCAATGGTTCTCAACATGCCGAACAGGTTATTTCGCGGTTAAAAGTGTTGAGCAGCATGGATATTGCTGAGCGACGTGTTCCTCAGGACGGTCGTTTTAAAGCATTGGTTCATCAACGACCCGTTGATTTTCGGGTCTCAATCGTACCGGGGAGCCATGGCGAGGATGCTGTACTCCGGGTTCTGGACAAATCACACGAGCAAACATTAAGCCTTGAGTCTCTGGGCTTCGATAATCAAACTTTAGGGTCAATACGACAGCTGACTCGTATGCCGCATGGCATGGTGCTGGTCACGGGGCCGACAGGCAGCGGCAAATCCACAACGCTTTACGCTGCACTGAGCGAGCTCAATTGTGGCGAAAGCAAGATTATTACCATCGAAGACCCCGTGGAGTATCAAATTAATGATGTATTGCAAATTCCCGTAAATGATAAAAAGGGATTAACTTTCGCACGTGGATTACGCGCAATTTTACGACACGACCCGGATACTATTCTGGTCGGTGAGATCCGCGATAGCGAAACCGCAGGGATTGCAGTACAGGCCGCGCTGACAGGGCATGTTGTGCTGTCATCGGTGCATGCTAATAATGTATTTAGCGTGCTGGAGCGTTTTTTGTATATGCAGGTCGAACCTGCAAGCCTGCTAACGGCGTTAAATGGTGTTGTTGCCCAGCGTTTGGTACGCAAAATTTGCTCTTCCTGCGCAACTGAGGTTACGCCTGACGAGCAGGAAACGGCTTTCTGGAAAAAAAGCAATCTGCGAGATGTCTCCCCACGCTGGGTTCGAGGGCTGGGGTGTGAGCGTTGTCGTCATACTGGATATCATGGGCGCCTTGCTCTTGCGGAGGTTCTTACCTTTAGTGATAACATGAAAGATGCGCTTTTGGCCCGTTCTTCAGCCGTTCGTCTTCGCGAAATCGCAATCGCCGAGGGATTTATTCAACTGAAAGATGTCGCATTGCGCGCCGTACTGGAAGGTAAAACGACATTGCAGGAGATTAGCCGTGTTATCGTGCATGACTGATATATATACTTGTGAAATACTCTCTCGACAGGTGCGTATTTCTCGCAGGGAGCAGCAAATTGCCTGTTCAGAAATACAGGCCAATGAAGCATTGGAAAATACGTTGCCAATGCAGCTGCAGAGCATTTGTAGCCAATTGCCCTGGTTTCGCGCGGTAAGGTTCGTACTGGATACGAGTCTGGTTAACCATCTTGTTGTTCCCTGGCCTGAGGGAGTCCGCACGCCTTCCGAGCTGCGCAATTACACCATAATGCTTGCCCGGCAAAAATTTCCCCATCTTTCCGGGAAACCTCTCCGGGTGGGTTTTGAAGATTGCAGGTACCAGCGGAACGCTCTGGCATTCGTTCTCGAAGATACCCTGTGGCAAAGTCTTTACGAGATAACCCGAGACCTGAAATTGAGGTTTTCTGGCGTAACAACGCCGTTGAGAGATCTTCTTGTTACCGAACAGAATGGTCTGGCTGAAGAGGGTATTTTTGTTCTTTCTGGTGACAGCGGAAATATTTTCGCCTGCCGTTCCGAAAGTGAATGGCAGCAAGTCTATCGCATGGTGTTACCTGATATGCCACTTGAAAAACAAGTGAAATTGGTCTCTCGCTTAGCGGGAAAAAATAAAGCTCCCACTATAACCGGTGTCGAAAAATAACAGGGTTATATCGACGAAAAAACGTTCGCGTCAGATTAAAACCACGAGCCAACCGGATGCGTGGTTTTTATATCTGTCTGACACATTTCTGACTAGTTCTATAGTGATGTATTCCCTCTCCTCGTATGATGCAACCACTCTTCGGTTAACTTTAAAAACATAAGATAATGCTGTCTTTTGCAAAGGTGAGGATGAATGAATTCGAGAATTGATGCGCTTCCCCCCTGGGCATGTCGGATATCTTTGATAGTGATATTACTCTGCTTGCCGTTAATTGCCTGCTTAGGATATTCTTTGTTGGAGATTGATTGTTTGGCGAGCGATCACGAAAATGCACAGCTCAGATTTCAGGAGATTAAGAAGGTAGAGGCGGAAATTAAAGCTAATGCGCGCCAAAAGAATAAGTTTATGAGCAATTCTCCCTCTTTCCAAAAGCTGTATCCTTTTGGCCTGGTTTTAAATGAAGAGATTTCTTTATTAAGGTTGGACTCTGATTTCAAAAGCCAGACGGTTGATTTTGAAGTGGTAGCCACGTCGCTGCCTGAATTACTGGATTTTGTTTCTCGAGTTCAGCATATTCCCATGCGGGTGGAGCTGAAAAACCATCAATATGTAAAAGAAAAAAACCAAGCATGGCCAGTCAGGGCAACAATGAAAGTCTATTTACCAAAAGAAAAATCAAATGAGTAGGAAAATATCAAAATTTTGGCACTTTTGTCGATGGAAAATAGCCTGCCTGATAGAAAAGACTGGGAGAGCCCCTTTGCTGGCATGTTTAATACCTATATTTCTGGCGGGGTATTGGGTGGTGATATTACAGCCTCAAGAAATTGAGTTAAAACAGTCACTATCTGATGTGCAACATAAATTACTTGTACCGGCTCCATTAATACCAAATGAACTGCATATTCAAGATGATAAGTTAAGCATTACCGAATATCAACAAGTTAAAATGTTGTTTGATATTTTTCATCAATACCATCTGAAAATAGATAGCGGGAGCTATCAACTCAAGTCAACAGAGAATAATTCTCCGGGAGCCATGACATTAACGATACCTCTCAATGGCACATGGATGTCCCTCGCGCGGGCATTGCGTGATATTAATCGTGCATTACCACTGGAAGTGGAAAGGTTGCATATCAGCCGTTCCCAACCGGATACCGATTTGTTATCGATTAAGCTACAACTGATACTAAGAAGAGGTCAATCATGAAGCTCCCGCCTTATCTTATTATCTTACTTATAATGACGTTGGGGCTCTTGATGTGGGGAATGTTAAGTGATGATGTTCAAGAGGAACCCATCTTATCTGAGTTGACAGAGCCGAAAGTCTATACCCTGTCTAATATCCAACATAAAAAGAATAAAGAGGCCCACATCGTTGACTTGTTCCCAGTCAGGAAAATGACAGGTAATAACGCTAAAGAAATAAAAACACCTCAGCCAGAGAGGAAAAAGGAGTTGATTTTTCCTCTGAAAGTGGTCGGGGGGTGGTGGGAAAGTGGCAAGCGAATAATCGTATTGAGCGATACCGAAAGGAATTTCCTGCTCTGCAGAGAATGTCAGGGTAAAGACTATATCCAGCCTGGGAAAATGATTATTCCAGACTGGCAGCTGAATATCCTGGCAGATGATCATCTTGTCGTGGAATCGACATCGAGCCATATCAAAAAACGTATTGAACTTGGTGATTTAACAACTAAACCGACATGATAAAATGAAAAAAAATATAGTGACCCTGGCGCTCTTGTGTTCATTCTTGACAAGTTGTGCCGATCAGAAACCTGATACTCAACAGACTGACTTTCCTCAGGGGAGAGAAACGCTGATCGCTGCCCTGAAGCAAATTGACCAGGCGCGTATACTTTCACCTGATGATATCTCATTACGCAGCCGGCAAGTCCAGTTGACGGATAATCTCGTCAATGGCTACTTGCAGGAGGCTGAGCGCGCCGTTGCGAATAACAATTATAGCCGTGCCTCTGTCCTGTGGCACAACGTGCTCAGTTATCAGCCCGGGAACCAGAAAGCGCTCCAGGGATTGGGGAAAATTGAAGGCGCGCGAGCTATGGACAAGCTGTATCAGCAGGCAATGCAATTACATTCTGAGGACCCGGAACAGGCACTGTATAAAATCCGCCTGATTTTGGAAGAAGATCCCAACTGGCCAAAGGCCCGGGCTATGCAAGATCACCTTCTGCGTGAAATAGCAATGCAAAATCAGCCAGAAGTAAAGTTAAAGCGAGAATTAAAAAAACCGGTTTCGCTGAATTTCAGGCATCACAGCTTGATGTCTATTCTTGACACCATCAGTCAATTGACCGGTGTGAATATTACCTATGACAAAGATGTTCCAAAAAGCATGACGGCAAGTTTGGTTGCGCGCAAAACCACGGCGGAAGATGCTTTGAATTTGTTATTGTTATCCAATAACTTGAAAAGAAAAGTTCTTGACGGTAATACCATTCTGGTTTATCCGGCATCGCCACAGAAGGATAAGCTGTATCGTGATGTCGTTATGAAAACCATATTTCTTGGTTATGCGCGAGCTAAAGATATAAACCCGGCATTACGTAACCTGGTTAAATTACGCGATATTCACATCGATGAAAGGACAAACTCCGTCACGGTACGTGGCTCAAGGCACAGTGTTGAAAAGGCCGAGAGACTTTTAATGACGCTGGACCGTCCTGAGGCGGAGGTTACCTTGGCCGTGGACGTTCTGGAAGTTTACTCGAAGGATGTCGAGAAATTGGGGATCAATTACCCAGGCAAGATTGGTGTCGGTTTTAACAGTATTGATGGAAAAGTAGAAAATATCGCCATGAATGCTTTCAATTCAGGCAACATGTTTGTCAATCTGGGGGGACACAGGGCGTCAGCGCAGATCTGCAAAAGATACGCACGAATGCAAAAGTATTAGCGAATCCACGTATTCGTGTCAAAAATAACAAGAAGGCTGTCGTGGATATTGGCGAGCGGATCCCGGTGCTGACCAGCTCGGTGTCTGACGGTATTTCGCAGGAAAAAGTAGAATATCAGGATGTGGGCTTAAAGCTGGAGGTAACGCCTGAGATTAGCGTGGATGGCATGATCTCGATGGACGTGAAATTCCAACTCAGTTCTCAGGGGAGTGCTGAACGCTCTAAAGACGGTGTGAATTATTATCGTACCAACAACAGGGAAGCTAACACGGTCTTGAGTAGTCAAAGTGGTGAAACACAAATGTTAGCAGGGCTTATCAAGCTGAAAGATCAAAGCGGAACGTCCGGCATTCCCTACTTAAGTGATATTCCAGGAGTTGGAAAACTATTCGGCAGCAACGAGAAAGATCATGAACGAACCGAAGTTGTATTGCTGATTACCCCTGTTATTGAGCGTAATCTCGATTTGCCCGGTAGCCATGTCAGCACCATTGATATGGGAACAGAAGAAATGGAAGGGGACAGCAGCCTTCAGTTCCGCGACCCGGATAGCGTTATCAAAAAGAGTCAATCCGAGCTGCCGCCATTGGCTCCTCCCGCACAGTTTCCGGCTAAAAACGGTGCGCTTCCGGTTCCGCTGAGTAGCCAGCAAGTGGCAACCTTATAGGGTCAAACGATGACTTTTCAGCGCGGTTTTACCTTAATTGAAATGATGATAACGCTGACAATACTAGCCTCACTGGCAGCTGCGGCCATTCCGCTGGTGAAACATCAGGAACAGCACCGCAACGAACGGCAGTTACAGGAGTCGTTACGTCAAATCCGCACGGCATTGGACCGTTACAGCCAGGCTGTGGAGGAGGGGCGCATAGAACCTGCGGTGGGGGGCTCTACTTATCCGGCTACGCTGGAAAGTCTGGTGGAAGGTGTTGTGGACAAAACGGCGAAAAATAAAACATATCTCTATTTTTTACGGCGTATTCCGCGCGACCCATTCTGTGACTGTGAGGGCCTTTCTGATACCGAGACCTGGAAAACACGCGGCACAACACAGCCCCCCAGTGATTTCACGGGGGGGAAGGATGTTTACGACGTGCGTTCCAGTAGCAACGCTACTGGCCTTAATGGAGTTCCTTATGCGCAATGGTGAAAAAGGATTCACGCTGATTGAATTGCTGGTGGTCATGGCTATCATCGCCACGCTGATGACCCTGGTGGCACCTCGATTTTTCAGCCAGACGGAACGCTCAAAACAAATAGTACAGGCGCATAATCTGAATGCGCTACATATGGCGCTTGAGGCGTTCAGACGCGATCGTTTTGTCGGTCCAGCCAGTCTGGATGAGCTTGTTCAGGAAGGATATCTGCGTCAGCTACCGTTGGATCCCGTCAGTAATAGCCGTGAAAGCTGGCAAATTATCATCGACGACGAAGGACAGGTTATTGATATTATATCGCCACCGTCGGAGAATGGAGCTGCCGATGGTAACCGCTAAAAGGCAAGGGGGCTTTACTTATTTATTTGTACTGCTGGCTCTAACCTTGATCGCTGGCATGTTGTTAAAAAGCCGTGAGATTGCACAGATACATCATCGACAGGAGCAGGAAGAAGAACTTTTATTTCGAGGGGAACAAATCCGTAAAGCAATAAGCCGCTATCAGAAAGCTCCTTATGCTAATGGCTGCTATCCTGACAGATTGGAACAACTGCTGGAAGATCGCCGGGGAAGCCAGGTACATCATCATCTGCGCCGCTGGTTTAGCGATCCTCTTACAGGCAATCCGCAATGGGGAATGAATTTCGACCCTCAGGGGCGCTGGATTGGCGTGCATAGCCTTGGGTCTGGCCGCCCCCTCCGTAAATCGGGGTTTAACGCGCAAGTCGATGTTCACAAGTTTAAAAAAGCAGAGAGCTATTCCGAATGGGTATTTGCGGTTAAACCTGATGCCAATGCGCCTCATCCATCGGTCTGTAAAAGCAATAACAAGAGTTATCATTAAATGGAAGAAACGTTATTTTTTGCACTGATTGGAGGGATTGCAGGTAGCTTTCTGAACGTTGTGATCTATCGTCTTCCCCGCATTTTAGCGGGGGAATCGCTGACATTATGTTGGCCGGCATCGCATTGTCCGATATGTAAAAACAACATCAGATTCTATCATAATATTCCACTTTTGGGATGGCTATGGTTGAGGGGGCGCTGCATACGTTGCCATAGTCCAATTCCGGTTCGTTATTTCCTGGTTGAGCTTATAATGGCAATTTTGTTTCCTACCATGATTTCATTATGTGGAATGTCATGGCAAAGCCTGGTGGATTTAATCGTTTTAAGTTGTTTACTGCCGTTGTTTATTATTGATCTGACCTGTTTATTGTTGCCTGACCGGCTGACATTTACGGTAATGCTGAGCTCCCTCGTTCTGGCAGGGCTTGGGAGGGGCGGATAGAACTCTCCGAGGCAGCGATGGCGTCAGTTTTGGGGTTTGGCATCCCTTGGTTACTGGACCGATTTTATCTGTGGCGTACCGGGCAGTATGGCATGGGAATGGGGGACATGAAACTGTTTGCTGGCGTAGGCGCCTGGCTAGGATATGAAGCACTGATACATATCATGTTGCTGGCTTCCCTGATGGCAATGGTTATGGCCGTGGTGATTTTACGAAAAAAAAGAACCGACGTTTTCCCGTTCGGCCCTTATCTGATCATCGGTACATTGGTTGTATATTTACAGCCCTTTCTTCTGGGATGAAAGCAGGGCAATAAACCGTAATATCAGCGCATTAAGCTGCAGGCAGCGCAGAGGGAATGTATTATCCTCTTCCTTATCTCCCTGTAGTATTTCTTCCATTCTTTTACACAAGTTAACTCCCGCCTGGAATCCCGCTAAGGCAAAACTGCCTTTTTGTCGGTGTAAAAGAACTTTGTATTGTTCTGATTGCCCCGTAGACAGGCCAAGCAGCTGTTGACGATCATGTTCACTGGTTCGCTGCAGTTCATCAAGGATGGTTGTCATCACCTGGGGCTGGTTTGCTGTCATCGCATGAATTTCCGCCATATCAAGGCGTATCTGTTGTTGTTCTGATAGCACCTGACGTAAATCCTGGAGGGTCAAAGGCTTGATTAACACTGCATCCATACCTGATTCAAGACAACGCTTTTGCTCATCGCTAAAAGCGTTAGCAGTGCAGCCTATAATAACCAGATACCCCCCGTCTTCCTGTTCCCGTTGCCGATGGTGTTGTGCCAGTTGATATCCTGTCATGAGCGGCATCTGGCAGTCAGTTAATAACAGGTCAAATGCGTGCTGGCGGAGGTGTTGCAGCGCTTGTTTCCCGTCATTGCAGGTTGTGACCTGATGCCCAAGGGTTTCCAGCTGTAATTTCATCACCACCAGATTTGCGGGTTGATCATCCACAACCAGAATGTGCAATGGCTTTTCTGTTCTATTTTTGTTTTCAGGGACGCCTGCCGTCGTTTGCTCAGGGCTTTTTTCCAGACTTATCGAGAAAGAAAAGCAGGAACCTTCACCGGGAGTAGACTGAATATGTAGTCTGCTTCCCATTAGCTTTAGAAACTGAGCACAAATTGCCAGTCCCAGCCCGGTACTGGCCGGTGAATCAGGATCAAGTTGAACGTAGGGCTGCAAGATCCTCTCCTGCATCTCAGTGGCAATACCCGGTCCACTATCCTGTACCCTAAATGTCAAACTGTCAGTTCCCGTAGCAATGGGCTTTCCGACCACAGTTAGCTTGATGGTTCCTTGCTTGGTGTATTTGATTGCGTTACTGAGTAAATTGCTCAAAACCTGACTTAGCTTGGTCCCGTCCATGCGGTAATGTGCTGCTCGCCCGATCTCAAGAACGCTTTCCAGTTGTAGTCCTTTTTGCAACGCCAGAGTTGAATAAGTGTTCACCACCTGGGTTAAAAGTGGATAAATAGCACCATTTTGTACCTGAAGTTTCAATTCACCCGCTTCGATTTTCGAAATATCCAGCACGCCCCCCACAATCTGTAACAACTGACGAGAGGCTGCATAGGCGATATTGAGAGAAGACCCGGTGGGGGTATGCTGTTTTTGTTGTTCCAGCTCCAGTATGCCGAGGATCGCATTCATCGGAGAACGGATTTCATGGCTCATTCTGGCCAGAAATTGACTTTTTTCCCGGCTGGCATTGATGGCTTCCTGAGAGGAGATCTCCAGTTCACGCTCCAGCCTTTTACGTTCGCTGATATCATACCAACCGATCAGCAGCCCTTGTGGTACATTGCGGCTGTCACAATAAACGGCGAGCCATTGTACTACTTCGCACATCTTTCCTCGGATACGGAGGGTACGGTCCGAAAATTGCGGGGAGAGCGAACAAATTGCCTCCACCCATTCATGATGCTCCAATGGTGGAGCCATTGCGTTATGCGTCATGAATTGTTCCAGCGTCATGTCGATCACTTGGTCAGTGCTTACCTGCAGTGATGACAGCAGTGTCTGATTGCAGTGCGTTATTTTTCCTACCGGATTACATACAAGGAGCGGTGTCGGAATGCTGTTAAGTAACGTCTGCCAGTATGTCAGCGCATCCAGCAAGTCCTGTTCCGCACGGCGACGCCGTAAAATCTGCGACAGCAGAAAAGCAACCAGGAACAACAGCAGAGTGCCCGCAATGATGGCAAAAGAGTCGATAATGCCATCCGTGTTTTCATTGATGGGGTGTATCTCATTCAGTGCCGCATTTAATAACCAACGGGTGGTGACGGACGACGCATCTCCAGGGGAAAGAGCCTCAATACGCGCGTTGATCTCTTTCAGGAGGTCTTCCTCACCCGGAGAGAGCCATAATGCCTGATTATTGCTGATATCAGGTAGCGTCACGCTATTTAGGATCCCCGGGTAAAGATTATGAACAAGCATATCCGCCAATGCCGCATCACAGACAATACCATCCGCAGCGCCGGCATTGAGGAGTTTTAACGCTTCGCTCAATTGTAACCCTTCTTCCCGAAAGACATTTGGCCAGATAGCTGAAATTTTAGGGCCAACGGGACTGTTACGCAGTAACAATATACGTTGTTGGTTGAGATTAAGTTTCTGGTGCGAATAGACCGGGAGACGGTTATTACGTGTGATCAATGCCCAATGTTGCTGCAATAAAGGATGGGAAACCAACACTCCAGGCGGTGGTGTACTGAAAGGAGGGGGTAATACCATACGAATATTACGCTCCTGCAGCATGGTCTCCAGTTGGGGAGGCTTGATGCAGGTTTCAGCTCAAACTGAAGCTGCCCGGGTCTTGACAGCAGATTCAATAACTCTGGCAGCGCACCTTCTGCGCGTCCCCATAGGGAGAAATCACTGTACGGCGCACGATCGTCGAGCAAGCCAACTTCAACATTGTCAGCGGCGGTTGCCAGTGCGGGGGGAGCAGCACTAACAGCAGTAACCATCTCATCACCTTACAGCCCCACATTGTGCACATATTCCAGTAGCTCAGTCATAGAATTGACGCCAATTTTATTCATCGCACTTTTTTTCTGGGCGCTTATCGTTTGCTTGGTCCGGTTAAGTATAGCAGCGATGTCATTGACACTTTTCCCCTGGGCCAGGAGTCGAACGACCTCCATTTCACGCGGGCTCATCTCTTTCGGTGTATCGGATACGATCGCTACAGGGTGGCGACGTCCTTGCAATAAGTGTTTAAGGCAAAGTGTTAATTCCGTCGTCAGGCTTTGTTTATTGATTACGGCATAGACTCCCTTGGCCAGCAGGGTGTTAATCAGACCTTGATTGGCGAGTACCGTGACAACGACAATAGGTAGTGAAGGGTATTTTCGACGCAACGTTTCTATTAAGCGCAGCCCATCTGATTGCTGTTCCCCGGGCATATTGAAATCTGTGAGTAAAACATCGGGTAGCTCTTTTTCTAACGATTGAAGTAACTGATCCACATGGGTGGCCTCATCACTGACAATATAGTGTTCACCAAACGCCGACGTTATCACTGCCCTAAGCCCTATCAGGAAGACAGGATGGTCATCTGCAATCACGATACGTTGTCGCATGGAAGCTCCTATGAAAATCATATTAGTTTTTGAGCATCAATACGCCAATAGTTCCCAGTACCGAATGATCCGGTGCAATACTACAGCGTACGATATGGTATTTTTGATCAGAAAGTAATAAACGAACAGAATACTGATTAGTGCCATTTGCATTGCCATGACATGCGGAGAGGTATTCGGCAAATGCCTTCTGATCCTCCGGATGCAGTCTGGCTTGCAGCAACAGCAAAGTGGGAAGCTCTTGGCAAGCAATACCGAAAACTGATTGGTTACCTGACCAACGAAACCGCTCGGTGCCAGAAGAAAACTGAAAAAAAACGGGTTGTTGGCTTTCCAGTAAATGGCAAAGCAAGGTAAGCTGCTGACGCAGTTTTTCATACCTGGCTGAATTCTCTTTTTTATATACAGCAAAAATCAGCCCGAGGCTAACGACTACCAGCAGGTAGAGTTGCGAAGCTTGCATTCCCTGGGGTTCATTGACGACCAGCGGTCCATAGCCCAATAATGTTGTCAGGTTAATCAGCAAGGTCAGATACAATAAATAAACCGTTAATATATTTAGGGGTAATGATACGCTCAGAACCAAAGACACGCCAAGAGCCAGATAAAGCAGTGCCTGCTTTATCAGAATGGGGGAAATAAGCTCCGGCGGTAACATGAAAATGACGGATATAATGAACAGCAGAGCGTATTGGAGCCCGTTGAAATGATGACGTGGCTCCCTGAAGAAACGACGAAATATGAAAAAAGAAGCTCCGGACAAGCACCCTGTAGCGTTAGAGAGTGCCCAGGTCGAAAAATGAGATATCAAAACTGGATAGTTCAGTAACTTCAGGATGAATATGCTGAGAAGCCCCCCGATGATACTGGTTGTATATACACCGGCAAGGAGGAAAAACACCTCGGTTCGATAAGAGTGATGACCGGGATAGCGGCACGTACTGCGCCATATGATCGCCAGAGGAAACAGGACCGACAGGTCGATTAAAGCGAAGGTAAGAGCAACATCGAATGAGCGGCCGTACAGCAAACTGGTCAGAATATGCAACACCCCGGCACTCATTCCCCAGAGTGGCCAGTAAACCGGTTGAGAGGTACATAATACCCCCAAAACGAGTCCTGCAGGTAGCCAGACCGAGCTGGATAAACTCCACGAATCGCGCGTTTCGAGGCTGAACATGGCCAGCCCAAAATAAAAGATACTGAATGCTAGCCAGTACCACAGGGCTTTACGCCATCCGACCATTTCGCGCTCTCTCTGCTTAAAATGTAAACGATCTGTAAGTATTATACCTCGTTTTATGGAAAATTCACCTACATGAAACACGCCTGTTTTCAGATATCGGCTGACAGGGGCCTGTGAAGCCTTCCGGTAAAATAGCAGAACCGAGTTTTCGTTACTACACCATGCCTGACGGGCGGCATATGGGAAATTACAACATGATACCTCTTGTGGGTAAGATGACTTAATCCTCGGGGCATGATTTGAGGATGTTATTTGTTCTGCCTGACGAGATTATCTGCCTTATTAATAAGAAACTTCTCTGTTAATATGCGAATGTGGTTTGTTTGTTTAGGATGTTCTTGTTTTTATGTTTTTTTAATTACATGTTTTTTATGCTGTTTTTTGTTTTTTATTGACCTGGAACAGAGTGACAGACCACATTTCTTATTTAGATTTCTGTTTGGTTAATCTTTTCTTTGTAATTTCCTTATTTACCTTTTCCTTCGGATTGATGATAATCACTGACACATTAGAAATCCGGAGGTATTCTCTTCCGGTAACAGAAGAGTGCGCCATTAATAATCCACGTGTGCAGTGGTGGGCTTTTATTTTCTCGTGATATCTCTCGCAGTGCATTATTTTCAGACAGGATTTTTACGGTGAACACACGGGAAAACGCTGAAACCCTGTGGTTTCACACAGCCGGTACGGTCGCCGTACCTACGGAAAGGACAGTAACGGCAAGACTGCTGTGCCAAAAGACAAGGTTCCAATGAATGCTCTGGCGACGAGGATCGTTAACGCCGCTGAGGAGTGGAAGAGCGAGAAAGCCCTGGATGGTAATGAGCATCTGAATAAAGGATGGGGGAGAGTGGGTACATCGGTAACCGGTATAACGCAGAATTACCAAAAAAGTACCGCCGATGTATCAGAAAAATTCACTGTAGATAAGTAACCCTGCTGGCTATGCCGGTATAACTCCAGGTAATTACATACACCTCTGGAGCCATTCGCCGATCAATATAGTCGCGTTCGCTGAACGAAAGGACGTTTTTTTGGTATTCCTGGAATGTATAAAACAATCTCGCTTGGACGTTAGTTATCAGAATGATGATAGATGCAACGAAAAATAAATAACAAATATTAAGGGTGGCAGCTATGAGAGATGTGAATAATCGAATTATGCGCGACTGGGTGGTATTTATCTCGGTCGTTGAGGCACGCAGTTTTACCACCGCCGCGCGGAAGCTTCATTGCAGTATTGCATCGGTAAGCAAGACAATCTCTCGTTTGGAAGACATACTTGGCGTCATTCTTCTTAGCAGGAATGCCCACAAAGTGGATATTACGGCAGCTGGATATGTGACCTATACTCGGGCAAAAGAAATCCGGCAGTCCTGGCAGGAGCTTTTTTCTGAAATCAGTAATCGGGATGATCGGATTAAGGGAAAAATTCGTTTTTCTGCCCCTTCGGTGCTTTGTGAGTTAGCTGCCAACCACTGGGCTTTAGACTATATGCGCCGTAATCCTGCAGCAAAAGTTCAGTTGTTATCCCGGGACAGAACGGAACTAACCCTGGCCTCACCAGAGTTTGATGACCTGGTGCTAAAAAGTGGCGTAACAGACTCGCCAGACCTGGTGCATCAGTCCATAGGGAATGTCCGGTTCCGCCTGTATGCCAGTCCGGACTATATACGCAAAAACGAGTTAATAAAAAGCCCAGAGGACCTGAACAGCCACTGGATAATGAAGGTCGACCATCCGTTTCTGCGTTATCCTCTTACCTTCACAAATGGCGAGGAAACATCTGAACTGACTATCCTGAACGATACCAGCCTGACATCAAATAATGTACCCGCAATGCTGAACATGGCTCTGTCTGGAGCCGGGGTGTGTCTGGCTCTGCCGGACTGGGTGGCCTCACGCCACGTCAGTTCCGGGGAGCTGGAAATGGTCCTGCCGGAATGGAAACTACCGGAAATGCCGGTTTGGTTGGTATGGCGCTATCGTGAGAATTATTCAGCCCTGTTTCATGACTTCCGGAATTTCATTGCCGGGCAGTGGAAGACGTTGTCCATGGCGCCTTTATCCGGCATGCAATCTGACAGTGCGTAATGCTTCATAGCATAGTACCAGGTAGGAATGGGGACATGAAAAGACAATCTCTGATTATTTGTTTGACTGACAACTTCTGGTTATATCGAGGAGTGGCGGCTATGTTGCCTGAGATGAATGTCGTAAGAGTAGCTTATAACGACGCCAATTTTTTTGTTTCAGCGCAGAGTCAAAATAAAAAAGTAACCCTTATCATGGATATGTCGGTTTTTCTAAGCGGTGAGTGGACGGCATTTAATAACATTATCGGACAGAAACCTGAAGCAAAGGTTATCTGGCTTAAACGACCTGATTCAGGCCTGATTTTTCCAGAGACGCGTGTTGGGGATCCTATTATTGAACAGAAACAAGATTTCCGTAACGTATATCAACAACTCAGAGGGTGTGTGTTCTGCTCGCAACAAGATAAAACAGGTGACTTTGTTGAGCCTTTTGTTCTGACAAGAAAAGAAAGCAGCCTGTTACTTTATTTAATTCATGATCTGGATATTCGACTCACTGCCAAATGGTCAGGGATTGCCATGAAGACATTTTATCACCACCGGCGTGAAATACTAAAAAAGGCAGGCTTTTCTCGATTGGATATGATGCAATTAGTTTTCAGAAAAAATCTTCACTTATTGAACCATAAATGAATATTTGTGCAAAGATTAGTTAATTATCGTAGGGTAACATGTTATGTTAATACTTTGTTTTATATCAGGTGTGTTTGTAGGGACGTTTATAGGTGTTTTCGTCATGTGTTTATGCCGAGTGTCTGCCGAAAGTGAAATTGAAAAGTAACGACCATGACATAAACAACTATCGGTGTTATATATAGAAATAGAGCCACCATTTTTACATGCTAAGTTTTTATTTCGTATTTGTCAGATTGAACTCCATGCTTCCGTGTGGATAATGACTATGTCAATACTGATATTACATTGAGGTAAATGTGTATAGTGAAAGTAAGTTCATCATCCCAGGTGTTTCAGCATCACCAGTAGCACGTAATGCTTTGATAAAGAGATTGGGGTTTTATGGTTTTATTGAGTGCGCTGAATTGGTGACATTCTTGCAAATTATCTGCAATGATGAGCCTGGGGTGTGCGAGCTGCGATATATTCGAGATAAAGTTCAACAATGTCTGGATATACATGATAATCAAAATGATTATTTCTCTGAACTAAGAAGGGTTTGCGAAGAGTTAACCGAAAAACTCGCCAGCCATTATTAGTATATATTATTCGATATATACATGTTCCGATAGTTTCGGTCAGTAAGTCCGGCGATTTCGAACGCTCTTTTTATGCTGGCTATTTCTTCCTTTAGTTTTTAATTCGCCTGATCGTTTGCGCCAGTTTACGCATTGATTCATCCACCGACAACTGACTGATGATGTTTCCTCCGCGGATAACGGCCCCCGATGACTTACCTGCGGGTCTGATGCCTGTCGCATGGTCAGTTTCTCAAGCCCCGGTCGTCAGGGGAGAGCAGCTCCTTTTTGGACTGGTGCAGCAGTTGCCTATCATCAACGCTCAGCAGGAGTGATGGTGGCAAGGCGCAGTGCCCACAACGCCGCTGCGGTTGTTGCAATAGGAAGGCCGCAGCCAGCCGTTAAAACAAAAGACGATCCGGTTTGCGCCAGGGTGGCCTGTTGTGCCTGCTTCTTAATGGTTTTCAGTTGCCGAGCGCTGGCAAATAACCGCTGATCGATGCCGCCGGCGGCAATTTTCCCTTGTAGCCACGAACATTCGCTCAAAGCAGGATTTCTCTCGTCGTGATCGGCCCAATGCAGGATGTCGATTTCTGGAATTTCCGCAAATTTTTGTGGATGCGCATCGGCACCGCAGGTATGGAACATGAGCAAGCCTTGCCGTTGTTTAATTGCGTGAAAAATTTTTTGGTCATAAGGCGCTGAGAATTCATCATAATAAGCACCGGGAAGCGCCTGCGGGTTACCGTGCCCAAATATGCTATAGAAAAAACCATCGATATCCTGCTCAAGGGTGTCATGAACATAGCGAATGCAGGTATCTGTAATGAGCGCCAGTGCTTGCTTCACTCCTTTGGGATTTAATTCCAGCAGCGTACGCAACTGGCTGGCATTTTTTGCCGGTTCAGCGGGGGCGCCTGGATAAGGATTGTGCCCCGCTAAAAATGTCAGAATGCAAAGCGGTGAAAAAAGCGTCTGTATAATCGGTGTTTCCGGTGCAATCTTGTTCCGTACTTGCCTCGCTACCAGGATCTGTTCTGCGAAGGGCTGATAATCTACCCATATTGTGTTGGCCCAGTCAGTTAAATCAGCGGCTTGGTGAAAAGGATAGTAGTCCAGTTTAGGCAGTACACCGGTATAGTCAGTTGTGTCGTAGCGATTACCAAAAGCCTCCGCGTAATAGGTTGCACGCGGATTTATTTTGACAAAATCCCATTGATAGAGGGTTTGAAAGGCGATGGTTTGCGCAGCTAACGCCTGTGGGTCCTGTTCCGCTTTTATAAAGTGCTTCCAGACACTCACCAAGGGACGGGACTGGCCGACGGTTGTAAACAATTGCTGAAAACGTCTATTCATAAAGTGTATCTCTCTTTCTTTTCAAGTTTTTTATTACTGTCGTAAAAACAGGGTAAGTATACCGACGGCAAGAAACAGGATCCCACTAACGCCATCCGGATTTTTAAACTGGAGTGGGTTTAATTTAGTCCGTTTGATTTGCTGATTGTAACAACGGCTTTCGATGGCATTAGTCAAATCAAATGCCCGACGAAATGCCGAGTAGATCAATGGAAGGATGATAGGCAATATACTGCAGATCCTGTCACCTATTTTTTTGCTGTCAAAACGTGCCCCCCGGGCTTTCTGGGCATCTTTTATTTTATTAAACTCTTCTGAAAAGATTGAGATAAAACGAATGGCCAACGTAATCGCCATAGCAATATCACTGACTTTTACGCCAAGTTTGTCTGCAGGTGCCAATAGTTTTTCCAGGCCGTTTGTTAATGAATTGAGTGAGGTGGTAAATGTCAAGAGGGCGCTGCCAATAATCATTAACGCAATTCTCAACGCTAAAAACAGAGCGTTTTGCAGCCCTTGTTGAGTAATGTGCAGAAATTCCCATGACCACAAAACGGTACCGCCGTTATAGAACATATCAAAAAATGACGTAAATAAAATAATCGGCAGGATAGGTTTCAGGCTGTTAAAAGCCGTCCGTACCGGCACCTGCGCCAGTAAAATGACGGTGAATAGAAAGAGAATATCTATACCAAATCCCTGAACTGAGTTGGTTAAGAATATTTGTACAATCCAGCAAACCGTCAGCAAAATTTTTGTCCGCGGATCCAGGCGATGAATACGCGAATTTCCAGGAATGTATTGACCGACCAGAATATTACCCAAGTTATCCCTCCTTTTTTACGAGAGCGAACAATGCAGCTTGCGCCGTTTTAAAATCATAGACATCGGTAGGAACCTGCAGGCCTGCTTGCTGGATTTTTCGCATTAATTGGGTGATGGCTGGCAGTGCTAACCCCACTTCAGTGAGCCGCTCGGCCTGAGCAAATATTTCATATATCGGACCCTCCAGCCATAACCTACCCTGGTGGAGCACAACTAACTTTTGAGCATATTCAGCGACATCGTCCATAGAGTGAGAAACGATGACAATGCTGCTGTTATGCTCTTTTTGATAGTTTTTCAAACTGCTGTAGATGCGCTCTCTGCTTTTGGGATCGAGGCCGGCGGTCGGTTCGTCTAAAACCAGAACTTTGGGGTGTAACGCCATGGTACTGGCTAAAGCTACGCGGCGCATTTCTCCACCGGATAACAGGAAAGGTGAGCGCTTCAGATAACTCTCGTCCAGATCAAGCATGGCCATTGTCGCGCTGATGCGTTCGGTTTGTTCAACTGGCGGCACACGTTGGTTGTTTAGACCGTAAGCCAGTTCTTCCCGGACCGTATCGCAAAAAAGCTGATGTTCCGGGTATTGAAAAGAGACACCCACATCAAAGCGCAGCTGCTGCAGGTTGAACCTTTTCATCCAGATGTTTTGACCGCAGTAGGCAACGGTTCCCGTTGTCGGACGCAAAAGCCCATTCAGCATCCGTAATAAAGTTGATTTCCCGCTGCCTGTTTGACCGATAACGCCGATAAAGTCGCCGGTTTCAATCGTAAGGTTCAGGCCCTGTAACGCCTGTTTTTCAAAAGGAGTTCCTTGATTATAGATATGGCTGATGTTTCTTAGTTCCAGAATCGGCATTAGGTTGGATTTTCCCCCATACTCATTGCCCGACGCCATCGCTGTCGGGTTACCCACGTCACCTGAATACTGGTTTTAAGCCTGTATTTAGGAGGAAAGGGGCGATGCTTCAGGAGCCGGTTTATCGATTCTCTTCAGATATCGCAGCAGCGCCTGAACAAATTCGTCCTGGGACAGGAGCGCAGTTCCTTGCTGAGCAAGCTCCATCCCTTGTCTGGCTAACGCATCGGCGAGTTTGGCCATCAGCGGGACCGTAAGGCCGATGCCCTCCAGTGTTTCTACCTGGGTGAAGACCTGTTCAGGTGCGGCATCGAACAGAATGCAGCCTTGATGCAGCACGACCACCCGACCCACCTCAACGACTTCCTCCAGTAAATGCGTCGTCATCAACACCGTCACCCCGTACTCTTTGTTGAGCGTTTTAATGATTTGCAGCACTTCCTTGCGTCCGTAAGGATCGAGCATGGAGGTGGCTTCATCAAAAAGAATACAACGAGCGTGCATCGCAAGAACGCCTGCGATGGCCACACGCTGTTTTTGGCCGCCGGAGAGCTGATAAGACGGATGAAGGCGGTATTCGTACATACCGACTCTTTTCAACGCATCATCAACGCGCGAGCGGATTTCAGCCTGCGGTACCCCAAGATTTTCCAGCGCAAAGGCGACGTCTTCCTCGACTAACGTCGAAATGATCTGATTTTCGGGATTCTGAAACACATACCCGATCCACTGGCGGATATTCAACCATGTGGTGGGATCCCGTGTATTCCATTTGCCCTGAATCATGACGGTACCATTTTTCGGCATGATCAAAGCATTGAAATGCTGCAGCAGTGTGGATTTCCCTGAACCATTTGAGCCGAGCAGGGCGGTAAGGCTGCCTTCTTCAATGGAAATATTCAGATCTTGGAAAAGCGGCTGCGCACTATTTTTATAACCAAAACGCAGTTGGTGTGTTTCAATACTTTTCGTCATGCCGGTTGCCATTTTCCTTCTGCATTCATCAATAAGCAGCGCCGTTTTGTTCAGCAAAAATAGTCAGTGCTTTTTTAATCGGTCTGTACAGCAATCTAACAATAATAATAGTGGAGACAGAATTGATGATTGCGGCCGGCAGGCTGATAAACGAACTCGTCGTGGCAGCAGCGATGCCACTTCCCTGAAGCAAAAGCAGGATGAAACCTTCCAGAAAAGACAACACAATTTTGGTTACGCCGGCGACAATCGCAACGATTGTGATATTGACGCTTTTCTGGTCGTTACGGCCCAGCAGGTTAAATACCAGAGCCACGAGAAAGGCCACGATGATCACTTCAATAATGGTGATCGCAACGAATGAGGCATAGCCGTTTAATACATCAAAGACTCCCAGGCCGATGGAGCCTGAAATCGCCCCTTTCGAAAACCCAAGAAACAAGACAGCGAGCACTACCAGCGAATTGCCAAAATGAATGAACGGTGTTCCTACTGCTGCGGGCAATGGGATGCGGAAAAGCTGGATGCCGACATAAATAATGGCGGCAAATAAGCCGACAAGGACGATATTGGTAACGGAAACGCCTTGATTTATGATTTTAGGCGTATTTTCTTTTTTTTCTGTCATTTTATCCTCTCTCCTATTTTTCAATATTTTTTTCTTAGGGGTAGGACTATCTTAGTTAATCCAGACCCTATTTTTCATTCGGAGGTGTGCGATGCCTGCAACATAGATTCCCGGTGGGTTGGGATCGCGAAAATATAGAGGGTGCAAAAGCCAGTCTACCATCACTGACTATATTCAATAGTGATTAATCAAGCGTTATTGCAAATATGAGATCGGGCGAACAGTTTTCCAATTATGAAATTTTATATTTCGAATTTCCGGCTTGCCAAGCGTATCTCGCTGCAATAGTGTCGAGTGATTATATAAGATTGAAATGCCATAAAGGCAAAGTTACGCATTGGGTCAGGGGATTACTGTGCCTAAAATTAATTATAGGCTACACTGGTAGCAGCGAATTTTTATATTTAATTTCACCGGTTGTAACGAATGCGGTGCGGTTCACTGAACAGGAACCGTTACCTGAAATTCCATACTGAACGGAGTCCCTTGCATGAAGAAAATATCCCAAAAATGTGCGCTCTTGCTCGCCGGGCTGGCGCTGTCCTTTACCTGTGCCGCCGGCCCGCAGCTGATATCGGTGGCGCCGGACCGGCCGGGTACCCTCCTTGTCACCGTGGACTGGGGGAAAATGGCCTCTGACCCGCAACGCGGTGAGTTCAGGCTTCCCTGCGCCGGCGGAAACTGCGAGCAACAGGACGTTGGCCTACTTGCAAACATCAACGGCGAGGACGAGTTTTTTCCGCCCGTGACATCTAAACTCCAGTCTACTGTCGCCTCAGAGGCGGATGCGCTCCAGCGTCTGATTGCCGGAAACCGCAAGTCCGGCGTGTGGCGGTACCGGGTCCCGGTACCGGTAACCTCTGATTTATGCTTTAAGTACACGCTCGGCAGCGCTTTTAAAGTACATGAATTTCACCAGCCGGCCTGCATTGCGAAGGCACTGTTGACGCCGGGGAAAAGTCAGCCGTAATTTGGCAATTAAAGGGTTAGCGATAACGTTATTGGCAGCTCTCGCCATTGGCTGGAGCTGCACGCCTGAGGAGAACTAGACGATTAACGAATCATAATTTTTTCGGCGATAGTTGAACACGGACCAGATCCATAGCACCACAAACAGCGCAATAGCGGCGTAACCGACGCTCCCCAGGTTGTCATTGAGGATCTCAATGCCGTACCATAGCCCGCCTTGCAGTTTCAGTTTGTCGGCTAACAATCCCAGGCCTTCCAACCCACCGATCACCAAAGCGATCGTCGCACTGGCGGCGGTGATGGTCATATTGTAATACAGCTTGCGGATCGGTTTATTGAACGCCCAGCCGTAAGCGCCGACCATCACAAAGTTATCCAGTGAGTCGATTAGCGCCATGCCGCTGGCAAACAGCACCGGAAAAACCATGATCGACCAGACCGGCATGCCGGAGGTGGCACCGCTCGCGGAGATACTCAGCAACCCCACCTCGGTGGCGGTATCAAAACCCAGACCAAACAAAAAACCGACCAAATACATATGCCAGCTTTTATTGACCAGGTTAAAGGCAAAGCGATACAGGCGCGTCATTACACCGCCGCTACCGTTAACCAGCAGCGCAACGTCCTGTTCCACCAGTTTCTCGCCGCGCTTCACCCGGCGGAAAATGCGGTAAACGTCTCTGAATATCAGCCAGTTCAACCACGCCATCGCCAGGAGGAACAACGAGGAGATCAGCGTGCCCAGGGTCGTGCCGTATTGATGCAGCCAACCGATACGCTCGCCAAATGCCATCGAGGTGGCGGCAATCGCCATGCAGGCCAGCATCACGATGCTGGAATGCCCCAGCGAGAAAAATGCCCCGACGGAAACCGGGCGCTGGCCTTGCTGCATCAACTTACGGGTGACGTTATCGATAGCGGCGATATGATCGGCATCCACCGCATGGCGCAGGCCGTAGCCATAAGCTAACAGGGCGGCTGCAATCAGCGTCGGATGGGGGTGGAAGGCGGCAAAGGCGGCGGCCCATGCCAGCAGGTTCAGCGCCACTAATGCCAGTAATAGCCAAAAGGCGCGGGTATGCGTGCGGAAAAACTCGCGGTTCAACATGTCACATCCTGTCAAAGTTTGCAGAAGAAGCGGGGGAATGTTGCGCACAGGCGACCAGCGCCTGGCCGAACGCCAACCCGCCATCGCCGGCAGGCAGCCGTTGCGGCAGCAGCACCTGCAAGGGTGCCAGGTGATGCCGTAGCCGTTGGCGCAGCAGCCGGTTGTGGAGAACGCCGCCGCTTAGCGCCACATGCTCAATGTGCTGTTGAGCGGCAAAATGTTTGGCCAGCTGGGCAAATCCTTGCGCCAAGGCATCATGGAACGCCCAGGCCCGTTGAACGGCCGGTGCTTGCCAGGCCAGCCATTGCCGCCAAAACACGGCCAAATCGAGCTGTTCTGCGCAACGTGGCAGCGTCACAGGATGGGAGCAAGGGCCGCTTTGGTGGCCCAGAGCCTCAAAAATGCTTGCGGCTTCGCCCTCCCAGCTTTGCCGATCGGGCGCACATCCCAGCGCGGCGGCGGCCGCGTCAAACAGACGGCCACAAGAGGAGGCCAGCGGTGCATTGATGCCGGCGTCAATGGCTTGGAGCAGGGGGCGCCAGGCACGCGTCAATAGCCGTTCAGCCTGCGGGCAGTTTTGCCAGCCCGGTACGAAGCGCGCAAAATGCGCCAGTTGGTTGCGCCAGGGCTGTAGTGCGGCCAAATCGCCTCCGGGCAGTGCCACGGCCGGTAATCCCCCCAGGTGCCGACAGCGACGATAATCAACCAACAGGCATTCTCCGCCCCATAGGGCACCGTCCTGCCCGTATCCCAGGCCATCCAGCGCCAGGCCGATGATCGCACCGCCTTCCAGCGGCCAATGGTGTTCACCCAGACAAGCGGCAATATGCGCGTGATGGTGCAACACCGCGGTCACCGGCAACGACTGCCTTGCGGCCCATCGGTGGCTGACATAATCGGGGTGGGCGTCGCTGGCCAGCCGCTGTGGCTGGCAATGGTATAAGCCGATAAAATGTTGTATCGCCTGTTGCCACTGCTGTTGAATATCTTCTGGTTCTAAATCGCCAAAATGCGCACCAAGCAGGGCTTGATCTCCCTGCACTAAACAAAAGGTACTCTTGCGATCGCCGCCCACCGCCAATAATGGGCGTTGGGAAGGGAAACCGGGGGGCAGCGGCAAGGCATCGGGAACGAACCCCCGAGCCCGACGCAGCATTTCATGACCTTCGGGTAGCAGACGCACCAAAGAATCGTCGGCGCGCTGTACAATCTCGCGATCGTGCAGTAGCCACAGGTCGGCAATTCCGGCCAAATCAGCCAGTGCCTCGTTATTGGTTAACGCAGGTGCGCGGCCGGCTGCATTGCCGGATGTCATCACCAGCGGGCGTTGTATCCCCTGCATCAGTAAATGGTGCAAGGGGTTGGCGGGCAACATCAGGCCCACTTCATCCAGCTGCGGGGCGATAGCCTCAGACAGCGGCGAATGGGGCGAGTGGGGTACCAGCACGATGGGCGCGGCGGCAGAAGTCAACGATGCCTGCATTTGCGCCAAATCAATACCATGGGTGCAACGAGCCAGCCAGTCGACCTGCGGCAACATCACCGCCAGAGGTTTGCTGGGGCGGCGTTTGCGCCATCGTAAACGTTCGACGGCCTGTGTATCGGTGGCGTCGCAAGCCAGGTGAAATCCGCCCATCCCTTTGATGGCCACAATCTGCCCGGCGGCCAATGCGGCTATCGCCTGTTGCAAGGCTTCCTCGCCCCGATGCCGGAGGTGCCCTTGCGCATCATGGCCGAACAGCCGAGGTCCGCAGTCGCTGCAGGCTACAGGCTGAGCGTGAAAACGCCGATCGTGCGGCGAGAGGTATTCCCGCTCACATGGCTGACAAAGGGAGAAGGGCGCCATGCTGGTTGCCGGCCGATCGTAAGGCATGGCGCGAATGATGGTGAAACGCGGGCCACAGCCTGTGCAATTGATAAAGGGATAGCGGTAGCGTCGATCTTGCGGATCGTTCATTTCCTGCAGGCATTGCGGGCAGGTTGCCGCATCCGGGACAATCTGCGTCATCATGGCGCCACATTGGCTGGGGCGAATACGAAAATCATCGGGCGCTTGCAGCCAGCTAAAAAGGCGCTTGTGGATACCCTCGATCTGCGCCAGGGGCGGCGCCTGCTGGTACAGCTCGTGCAGAAACATCTCAAGATCGACGGGCTGCGCCAGGCGAATTTCCACTCCGGCGCTGTCGTTCCAGACCTCGCCGCGCAGGTTGAGCTGTTCGGCCAATTGCCAGACAAAAGGCCGAAAGCCCACCCCTTGTACTTTACCGCTGATCCGCAGCAGTAGCCCTGATTGGGACATTTTTTATTACCTTCTGCCGGGGCTGCCGGTCGGCCCCCGGGAAACTTATTGCTCAGCAGACGCTGCATTCGCGTTAAGGGGAGCGAATATATTCGCCCCCTTGCCAAGATGAGCGGATTACATCACGTCTTCCGCTGCGCTGCGCAGGCGAGCTTTCATCTCGCTGTAGCTCTGCTGCGCATAGCTTTCTGCCCAGTGCTGATCGGCAATCGCCTCCAGTTTTACCGCGCAGTATTTGGTTTCCGGCGTTTTGGAGATCGGGTCCAGATTCTCCTGGGTCAGTTCGTTGCAGGCGCCGATCCACCACTGGTAGGTCATATAAACCGCCCCCAGGTTGATGCGCTCGTTATAGTTGGCGCGGCTGATCACCTTGCCGCGACGTGAGGAAACCCACACCAGTTGCTGATCGGCAATGCCCAGCGCGGCGGCATCCTGAGGATTGATTTGCACGAAACCGGGCTCATCCGCCAGCGTTTGCAGGGCCGCACAATTGCCGGTCATGGAACGGCAAGAATAATGGCCGACCTCACGCACGGTACAGAGCACCAGCGGGTAAGCGGCGTCCGGGATCTCCGCCGGCGCCCGCCAGGGGGTGGCGAACAATTGGCCCTTGCCGGATGGCGTAGTGAACTGGTTCCCCTGATACAGGTATGGCGTTCCCTGACTTTCCAGCGTGGTACATGGCCATTGTACGTGGCCAAGCTCGCCTATTTTTTCGTAGGTAGCACCGTAAAACAGCGGGCAGAGTTCGCGCATTTCGTCCCAGATCTGTTGGTTGTCTTCGTAATGCATCGGATAGCCCATTTCACTGGCCAGCAGGCTGATGATTTCCCAGTCGCGCTTGACGTTGTACTGCGGCTCAATGGCCTTTTCGAAGCGCTGGAACCCGCGATCGGCGCAGGAGAACACGCCGCCATGTTCGCCCCAGGAGGTGGCGGGCAAGATCACATCCGCCTGTTCGGCGGTTTTGGTCATAAAGATGTCTTGCACCACCACAAATTCCAGCTTTTCAAACGCGCTGCGCACCTGGCTCAAATCAGCCTCGGTTTGTAGCGGATCCTCCCCCATGATGTAGTAGGCCTTCACTTTGCCCTCATGGACCAAATGAGGGATTTCGGTAATGCGATAACCGATGTTCGGATCCATCTGCGCGGCGTCGATACCCCAGGCCGCGGCGAATTTGGCGCGCACTTCGGCATCGGTGACCGCCTGATAACCCGGAAACTCGTTGGGCAACACGCCCATGTCGCAGGCGCCTTGCACGTTGTTCTGCCCCCGTACCGGGCCGACGCCGACGTTGGCACGCCCCAGATTGCCGGTGAGCAGTGCCAGGCTGGCGAGGCCCTTGACCACGTCAACCGCCTGGCCGAACTGGGTCACGCCCATGCCCCACATGATGGTGGCCGATGGCGCGCTGGCGTAGGTGCGCATCGCCTGGCGGATCTGCTGAGCGGTGACGCCGGTCAGGTGTTCCACCGCCTCTGGGGCATAATCCGCCACTTGCTGGCGGTAAGCGTCGAATCCCTCGGTGTATTTTGCGACGTAATCGCGGTCATACAGGTTTTCTTCAATCAGCACGTAGCCGAAGGCATTCACCAGCGCCATATTGCAGCCGTTCTTGATCTGCAAGTGCTGGTCGGCAATACGCGCGGTCTCGATGCGGCGCGGATCGCACACGACGATTTTCGCGCCTTTTTCTTTAGCTTTCAGTACCCGGCGCGCCACGATAGGGTGCGAATCGGCACAGTTGTAGCCGATGATCAGCAGGCATTTGGAATTTTCGATATCGCCAATCGAGTTGCTCATCGCGCCGTTGCCCAGCGTGGCCTGCAAACCCGCTACCGAGGGGCCGTGGCAGACGCGGGCGCAGCAATCGACGTTATTGGTGCCGATCACCGCACGGGCGAATTTCTGCATCACGTAGTTGGTTTCATTGCCGGTACCGCGTGATGAGCCGGTGTGCATGATGGCGCCGGCGCCGTGCTGACCTTTGATCTGTTGCAGCCGTTGCGCGGTATAGCGGATCGCCTCGTCCCAGCTGACGGCTTCAAACTTGCCGCCTTTCTGCCGGCGGATCAGCGGCTGGCTCAGGCGCGGGGTCAAGAGTTTGGTATCGTTAAGGAAGTCCCAGCCGTAATAGCCTTTCAGGCACAGCTCGCCCTGATTGGTTACGCCGTCGGCCGCTTCGGCGCGGATGATCTTGCCGTTGTCGACCACCAGTTTCATTTTGCAGCCTGCACCGCAGTAGGGGCAGACGGTCGTGATTTTTTTCATCGGTTCAGTTCCTAAAACAGGGATGACATAGTGTCGAGCGCGGCGCGGCGGCGCTTCTCGGCGTTCATTTCCTGCAGCATGTTGCGATCGACGCAGTGCAGCGCCTTGGTTGGGCAGATTTCCATGCAGGCTGGTCCGCTATCGCGTTCAATGCACAGGTCGCATTTATGCGCTTCGGCTTTCTCAGTGGGTGCGCTCATCATGGCGCCGCTTTGGCGGACAACCGGGCGGGTGATCACCTCCATTGCGCCGTAAGGGCAGGCAACCACGCAGGTTTTGCAACCGATGCAGCGTTCCTGCATCACCAGTACCATGCCGTTGGTGCGGCTGATGGCGCCGTTTGGACAGACGTTGGAGCAGGGCGCGTCCTCACATTGGCGGCAGAGTACGGCGGTGCTGACGTTGACGCCTTTGATCACATGCAGGCGCGGGGCAAAGCTGGCGGCGTTCAACGCCGAAATATCCTGGTTTTCGCTGTGCGCCATCACGCAGGCAATTTCACAGGTACGGCAGCCGATGCACTTTTTAGGATCGGCGATGATAAACCGGTTCATCAATAACTCCTGGGATACCCTTTGTCCGGGTATGGCAAAAGAGGGAACCCTGCTTAAGCATAAAGCGCGCCAATCCTGTAAGGCGATAAAAATCAGATGGTTATCTCGGCAGTGATGAGATGGCCGACGGCGAATCGACATAAATGACGATGTCGCGTCAGGCATGCGTCACCACCAGTCGTGGGTAGCCCCCTTGGGCAGGCCAGTTATGCAGCCGTTGATGCAGGATCGTTACCGCCCGCTGTACCGCCGCGCCGATCGGGTGGTAAAACGCCACCACCTCCGGCTGAATGCCGATAAATGTAATGTCCGGTATGTCTTCGCGCAGTTGGTCGATAAGAACGTTGAGCGGCAGGTTATGGGTGGTCACGATAAACATGGCTGCGATATCTTTTTCGTCGATCGTCCGGGTTTCCCCCGGCGCCAGCCCCATATCGGTAGCATCGACGATCACCAACCGTTTCGGCTTCAGTTCGCGGATATGGCCGATGTCATTTTCCGGCGCGGCACCGCCGTCAATCACCGTCCAGCCGGCGGGAGGGGTGCGGGCACAGAGCTCCGCCAGCAGCGGCCCGGCACCGTCATCGCCCATCATGCAGTTGCCCACACAGAGTAAAACGTCAGTCATCATGCCTCCGCACCATCAGGTAAATGGCAGGTTCGTTTTCTATCGATTGCAGCAGGGAGAGCAGCTGTTGGTTGTAGCCCTGCTGCTCCGCATTCATTTGCACGGCCGCACGGCTTAACGCATTAGCCAGCAGGTGGGTGTGGCTGTTGTCGATGCAGATTTCACCAAAGCGGTCGACGCCTTCCAGCTTGCGCCGTGCGCTGCTGCCGGCGGGCAATTGCGCGATCCAGGCGCGGAAAGCCGCTAGTGGGCAGCTGAATTTGGCTTCCAGGCAGTCGATGACCCCCAGATGGTGACCGATGGCCAGGCTGTAATAGATCACCTCCTGTGCTTTCGGCGGCGCCTTTTTCTCCTGCACAAATTTGCGGCTCAGGGAGTAAAATACCACCTGACCTTGAGAACCCGTCATAACCGCAGCTCCCCACGCAGTACCCGTTGGTAAATAGCCAGCAGGTTGCCGACAATTTCGCTCAGGCGCAGGTCGTCTTGCTGTTGCAGGTAAGCGGCAATTCGCCGTTCGACCGACTCTGGGCCGTTCGTTGCCAGCAGCTGCATAAATTGGTCGGCGATTTGGCGGCCGTAGCGGTAACCGGCCATGCGCCGGGCTTCGCGATCCAGCAGCACCCGCAGCGGCTGGGGAAGTTGCGGATGCCGCAGGCGGGTCGCTTCACCCCGGGTTTCGTCATGGTGCCGGCCTTTTATTTTCTGATCCAACAGGCCGAGCGCCATGGCGAAGCCGTAAATGGTCGCCGCCGGCGTCGGCGGGCAGCCGGGAATATAGACATCCACCGGTACGATGCGATCGGTGCCGCCCCAGACGCAGTAGAGATCGTGGAAGATGCCGCCGCTGTTGCCGCAGGCACCGTAAGAGATGCTGATTTTCGGATCGGGCGAAGCCTGCCAGGCGCGGATTGCCGGAATGCGCATGGCGCGGGTAACCGCACCGGTAAACAGTAAAATGTCGGCATGGCGCGGAGAAGGAACCACTTTGATGCCGAAGCGTTCAGCGTCAAACAGCGGTGAAATGGCGGCAAAGATCTCAATTTCGCAGCCATTGCAGCCGCCGCAGTCCACCCGATAAACGTAGGCGGAACGGCGAATATCCCGCAACAGGGTGGTTTTCAGCCTGGCGATACTTTCGTCGAGGGTGATCGGCACCGGCAGACCATGCTCATCGCGAGGCCCAATCAATGGCTGATTCATAAAATGACCTCCCGGATCAAATGGCGACCAACGTCAATGCGATCGGCCTGGGCCAGGTTCTGCTGCCGCTTGCAGGCCGGGCAGGTTTCAAACTGCGCGCGGCGGCTTGCCGCTTCCGAGCGGCTCAAGCCGAGCAACGCAATGGCATAATCAATTTCCTTTTGCGACGCATAGGCTTTGCCGCATTGACGGCAGTGGCAAAGGGCGAAATCGGCCTGTTCGAACAGATCCTCTTTACGCCATACGGCGAGTTCGAACTGCTGCGAAAGCCGAATGGCGGCGGTTGGGCACACCTCCTCGCAGCGGGCACAGAAGATGCAGCGCCCGAGAAACAGCTGCCAGCGTACCCTTCCGCAGGCCAGGTCGGTGCTCATGGTCAACGCATTGGATGGGCAAGCATTGGCGCAGGCTCCACAGGCAATGCACTGCTGTGGGGTGTATTCGGGTTTGCCGCGAAAGTTCGGGTCAACAACCAACGGCTGGGCCGGATAATCGACGGTGGCCGGCCCGGCCTTCAACGCTTTTTTAATCAGTTTCAGCATGGTGGGCTCCGGTTAGAACGGCTTGTTTTTCCGTTCGATGCCATAACGCTCGATCTCTTTGTATGGCACGATGATTGACTGGCGTTTGCGTACGTCGACGATGGTCATGCGATCGGTGCAGGAGTAGCAGGGGTCCAGACTGCCGATGATCAGCGGGGCGTCAGAAACCGTATTGCCGCGCAGCATGTAACGCAGGGTGGGCCAATTGGCGTAGGTGGCGGCACGGCAGCGCCAGCGGAACAGCTTTTGGTTATCGCCGGTCATGCTCCAGTGGATATCATCGCCCCGTGGCGCTTCGGCAAAGCCCAGGGCAAAGCGGTGGGGGATATAAGTGAACCCGTCTACCGCCAGCGGCCCGCCCGGCAAGCTCTGCAGCCCGAATTCGATGATGCCGAGCGAGTTGAACACTTCGTGAATGCGCACCTTCAGCCGTGAATAGACGTCGCAGCCGCTTTCCACGCACAGCGCTACCGGCAGTTTGGCGTAGCCGGCAAACGGATGGTCGATGCGGGTATCACGACGGTGGCCGCTGCCACGGATCATCGGCCCGACGTTGCTGTAGTCGCGGGCCACCTGAGGATCGAGGCGGCCAACTCCCCGGCTGCGTTGCTCGGTGTTTGGCGTACTCAGCAAAATATCGACCAGATCCGTCAGTTCGCTGCGCATTTGCCCGGCCAGCCGCAGGGTTTGCAGCATGTCATCTTTCAAAATGTCGCGGCGAATGCCGCCGATCAGGTTCAAACCATAGGTTTTGCGCGCACCGGTCAGTATTTCAGCCATTTTCATCGACTGTTCGCGTACGCGGAAGAATTGCATAAAGCCGGAGTCGAAGCCGACGAAATGGCAGGCCAATCCCAAATTCAGCAGGTGACTGTGCAGCCGTTCCACTTCCAGCAGGATCGAGCGGATCATCTGAGCGCGCTCCGGCACCTGAATGCCCATGGCATTTTCGACCGAGCTGGTGTACGCCACGCTGTGGGTAAAACCGCAAATGCCGCACACCCGATCCGACAGGAAGGTCACTTCGTTGTAGCCCATACGGGTTTCTGCCAGCTTCTCCATTCCGCGGTGCACGTAAAACAAACGGTAGTCGGCGTCGATAATGTCTTCGCCGTCGACGAACAGCCGAAAATGGCCGGGCTCATCCGAGGTGATATGCAAGGGGCCGATCGGCACCACATTGGCGTTGGCGCCGGCCTGGCTCTCGAACGGATAGGTTTCTACGTCGGTGGTCGGCGCGGGCCGCTGGCGGTAATCCATGGCGTCTTTGCGCAGCGGGTAGAGGTTGTCCGGCCAGTCGTCAGGCAACACCAGCCGGCGCTCGTCCGGCAGGCCAATTGGGCGCAAACCATACATGTCGCGCACTTCGCGTTCGCCCCAGACGGCGGCAGGTACCCGCGGTGTCACCGACGGGAACTCCAGCGTTTGCGCATCCACTTCGGCACGCACCGTAATCCAGCATTTGGTGCCTTGCTCCATCGACAGCACGTAATACAGTGCGTAATGACCGCACAGCGTGCGTTCGTCGTTGCCAAACAGCACCGACAACCAGCCACCCCGTTGGTAATACAGCCATTCCACCACTTCCGGCAACGTATTGAGTTTGACGGTGACCGTCAACTGATCGGCGGTTTGCCATTCGGCTGCCAGTATTGCCGCAGGGAATTGTTGCTGCAGCTCGGCCAGATAGTGCCGTCCTTGATATTCGTTAGTCATTCTTGATTGCCTTAATCATTTTCAGCCGACGACCAGCCAGGAAACCAGCGCCAGAAAAGCCAGACCAAAACCGGCCCAGGTGGCGGGTGCCGTTTTCAGGAAACGCAAACGCGCCACGCTATTCTCTATTACCGCGATCAGGATCACCGCACACAGCAGCTTGAGCAGCGCCAACTCCAGCGCCGGCAGCCATTGAATAGCGGTGATCTGGGCCGCTTGCCCCCAGGGCAGGAACACGCCGAGGAACAGTTGCAGCACCACCAGCTGTTTGAGGTTGATGCCCCACTTCAGAATGCCGAGTTCGGCGCCGGAATATTCCGTCAGTGGGCCTTCTTGCAGTTCTTGCTCGGCCTCTGCCATATCAAAAGGCAGCTTGCCCATCTCGATATAGGTCGCGAATGCGCAGGCCAAACCGGCCAGCAGCAGCGGCAGCCAGGCGCGATGCGGCAACGCCAGCAGGCTCTGCGCCATGGCGCTCAGCTGAGTCGAGCCGGCGACCAGAGCCGTCACCCACAGCCCCAGCAACAGGATCGGTTCAACCAGAATGCCCAGCACCGCCTCGCGGCTGGCCCCGATGGCGGTAAAGGGGCTGCCGGTATCCAGACCGGCAATGGCGAATACAAAGCGCACCGCGGCGAACAGATAGAGTAAGGTAATCACATCGCCGATGGCGGGCAGCGGCGAGGCGGTGGTCAGCATCGGCAACGCGCAAGCGATAGTCAGCAGGGTGCCTGTCAGCAGGTAAGGCATGGCGTGAAAGGCCGGACCGGAAGCCGACGGCGCTACGCTTTGCCGCTTAAGCAATTTGCCGATATCACGGTATTCCTGCAATACACCGGGGCCTCGGCGGCCATGGATACGCGCACGCAGCATCCGGCTAATTCCGGCGAATAGCGGGGCTATGGCCAGTAACAGCAGGGCCTGCGCCAGGCCGAGTAACACATTGGGACTGGTCATTGTCATCTCCTCAGGCAAAGGTAACCACCAGCAGCACCGCAAGCTCTACTGCGGCCAGGCCGCGGCAGAAAGCGACGAAGGCATTACGGTGAAATGGATTGACGAAAGATCCCGGCAGTCGGCGGCGTAGTCGATACAGCGGCGCAAATATCACCCGCAGTGGTTGAGCAAAGCCGGTGGCGGTGATCACCATGGCATCCTCATGGCCATAGCCGCAGGTCCAGGCGCTGCCTTGTACTCGGCGCGGTTGGCGATGCGTCCGGTAGCGGGCCGCAATCAATAACGGCAGCAGCGGCATCGCCAGCAATAACATGGCGATCAGCGGGGTATTGGACACGGACAATGCCTGTTCGGGCGTCACACCGATCAGGCGGGTAAACAGCGGCAGGATCCACGGGGCTCCCAAGCCGCAAATCAGGCACAACAACGCCGGCAGCAGGTGGCTGAGCGTCAGGCAAAGGCCAGCCTGCACGGCGTTGGCCGCGGCGGCGCAGCGCGGCGCTCCCAGGCAGGCGACACCGAACACTTTACTGATGCACATTACCGCCAGCGCGCCGGTGAGCGCCAGGGCCACCGCCAGCAGCGGGCCGAACAGATGCCCGATAAAGCCGGCGACGGCACTGAAATGGAAGAGCCCCTGATAGATCAACCATTCGCTGACGAAACCGTTCAACGGCGGCAGTGCGGCCATCGCCAGCAGACCAATCAGCAGAGAAACGGCAGTCCAGGGCATCAGCCGTGCCAGACCGCCCATTTTCTCTATGTCCTTCAGCCCGGTTTGTTGCTCGATGGCGCCCGCCGCCAGCAACAATGCGCTTTTGAACAGGCTGTGGTTCAGCAGGTGGAACAGGCCACCGGTGAGGGCGAACGCCGTCAGTAGCGGCTGTTGCAGCGCTATGCCGACCATGGCGCCGCCGATGCCCAGCAGGATGATGCCGATATTCTCCAGCGTGTGATAAGCCAGCAAACGCCGCAGATCGTGTTCCATCAACGCGTACAGGCCGCCGAAAAACGCGGTGCCGGCGGCCAGCAACAGCAGCAATAACCCCCACCACAGCGGCGGCGTGCCCAACAGATCCAGCCCCATCTTCAGAATGCCCAGCAGGCCGACTTTCATCAGCGCGCCGGAAAACAACATGGCGGCAGAGGCGGGCGCGCTGCTGTGGGCCTGGGGAACCCAGCCATGCAACGGCATTATCCCGGCAAAAATGCCAAACCCGCCCAGGGCCAGCAGGAAAACGCCGTTACGCAATGCGTCCGGTAATGGCGTTGCGCGGATCACGCTGAACTGCAGGCTATGGCTATGGGAATATATCAGCGCGAAGGCGATCGCCAACAGCAGCGTGCCTAACCGCATCAGCAGAAACTGACTGTGCCCGGCTCGCAGGCTGTTGGCATTCGGGGTATGAACGATCAGGAAATAACCGCACAGCGCCGCCAGCTCTAACGGCAACAGCAAAGCCAGGGCGTTATCGGCCATCACGGCGGCGCTCAGCGCCGCCAGCATCAGGTTGGCCAGCCCAGCCAACCGGCCGCGCGCACCGGCGTTTGGTTTGGCGAGGCTGCCGATGTGATGCAAAGCGGCGCAAATTCCACAGAGGGCTATCACCAGCAGCAATAACGCATTAAGACCGCTGATTTCCACCGCATAATTCAGCCAGGGCAGGCGGGCGCTGTGCCGCGGTGCGAACAGCATTGCCCCCGCGGCCAGCAGTGTGGCGATGGCGCACACCAGGGTACCGGCGCCCAGCATGGCACTGGCACGAGGCCAGAGTGGCAGCAGCCAGCTTAACAGGGCGACAAGGGCATAGCCAGCCAGGGCCGGCGTCAGCAACAACAATGGGTCGGAGATCATCAATTCGGCTCCTTACAGGATCCAGGGGCGGCGGTGAACGGCAATTCGGCGCTGAGCGCCTGCATGGCGTTGCGTCTTTTTTGTTCGCCGGCCTTACGCACGTCGCGGTCGCTGACCAGCCGAATGGCCTGGGTCGGACAGGTACGGATACAGGCGGGGCCTTCGGGGCTGAAAGCGCAGAGATCGCACTTCACCGCCACGGCCCGAACGCCGGGTACACAATCGAGGAACGGGCCGATCGGCCGCGGCGCTCCGGCCGCCGGCAGCGCCAGCGGCGTGCTGCAGCCCGCCGGGATCGCCATCGGGGTACTGCCGCCGAAGCCAATGGCGCCGAAGGGGCAGGCAATGCCGCAGAGTTTGCAACTGACGCACAGGCTCTCGCTCAGGACGATGGCGTCGTCCTGATGACGAATGGCGTTGACCGGGCACACTTGCGCACAGGGCGCGTCTTCACATTGACGGCACATTAGCGGTGCCGAATCGCGGGCGTTACGTATCACCTGCAAACGGGGTAACGCCTGCAAACCCTGCTGCCGATGTTCTGCGGAACAACTGGCCATGCAGGTATTACAGCCAATACACAATTTGGGGTCCGCAATAATAAAGCGGTTCATGCACACTCCTTGCTTCGTCATTTTTGACGAGGTCGTCAGTAGAAAATGACGTTTCGACAGTTTTTTGTTGGTGAATAATGACTGACAGTCAAACGGCTAAGGTTAATTTCTTCAGTGCATCGCGAATGGCATGGCCGTCATGCAGAGAATCAAACAGGCATTGATAAATAATGGCGATCTTATCCAGGTAGTGTTCAAATACCGCCTGCATGTCACGGTTGTTTATTACGTCGTCAATATTTCCGTTTTCATCCAATGTGGCATGGGCGAAAGGGACGAAGTTTTCCGCCTCATGTGCCATCGCCAAATTAATACGGTAGCAAATATCTCGGCTGTAAAACCCTTCGCTTAACGCAATGCTGACCGTAAAGTGGTTGAACAAAACAAAGCGCAGGTCCTTATCTTTACCAAAAGTAAATTTATGATTAATCTTGTTTTTCTTGGTCGTTACTGCTTTAGTTAAGGTATTGCGGTAGGTTTGCCATTGGGTCGTCAGGCGGTTGCTTTTTTTGGCGATATAATCAGCCTGGCTGGTTAATTCACTGATTCTGCTCATTGTCGTCGCTCAAGGTTTAGGTTCATTGTCGAAAATAACTCGGGCCGGCGACTTATAAGCATAAAGCGTGCCAGGCTCGATGGGTTTTAATCGTTTCTTTTGAGTCAACCGTCTGCAATCATTTGGATTATGGCGGCGTTATGCTGCTCGATAAATATGCGGCGTCTGGCTTGGTATCATATTTGCAATGATTGTGTCGCGTATTTTATCGCCAGTATCGGAGGCCGGATGCACGAAATAACCTTGTGTCAATATGCGATGGAAATAATGCAACAACAGGCGCGGCAACATCATGCCAAACGTATTACCGCGGTGTGGTTCGAGATTGGCGCATTTTCTTGCGTGGAGGCGGGATCGCTGAGGTTCTGTTTTGACATGGTGTGCCGCGACACCCTGGCCGAAGGTTGCGAGCTGCATCTGATCGAACAGCCCGCGTTGTCCTGGTGTTATGACTGCCAGGCCGATGTCGAGCTGTTGAGCCCGCAGGTTTGGGTTTGTCCGCACTGTGCCGGGCGAAATCTGCGGGTGCAGGCCGATGATGGTTTGCAAATAAAGCGCCTGGAAATTGAATAACGTAAGGGGATGAAAATGTGCAGTACTTGCGGTTGTGCCCATGGGGAGCCGACGACTGAAGGGGAAGTAAAGGTGCCGTTTCGCCCGCAGCGGCAGGGGCAAGGCGACCTGCATTATGGCTTGGGGGTGGCGGGCACCCATGCGCCGGGGATCAGTCAGCGGCAAATGCTGGCAATCGAAACCCGGGTATTGGATAAAAATGACCGTCTGGCGGAACGCAATCGCCAATATTTTGCCGAGCGACAGATCCTGGCGCTGAATTTGGTTTCCAGCCCGGGGTCGGGCAAAACCACGCTGCTGACCGAAACGTTGCTGCGGCTGCGTGGCGTACGTGAATGCGCGGTGGTAGAGGGCGACCAGCAAACCACCAACGATGCCGATCGCATTCGCGCCACCGGCGTCCCGGCGATCCAGGTCAATACCGGCAAAGGCTGCCATCTGGATGCGCAGATGGTTCATGAGGCTACCCAGCGTCTGGGACTCAAACCCCGCAGCCTGCTGTTTATCGAAAACGTCGGTAACCTGGTTTGCCCGGCCAGTTTCGATCTGGGGGAGCGGCATAAGGTCGCGGTGCTTTCGGTCACCGAAGGGGAAGATAAACCCCTCAAGTACCCGCATATGTTTGCCGCCGCGCGCCTGATGTTGCTGAACAAGGTCGATCTGCTGCCGTATTTGAACTTCGATCTGGCCGCCTGTATCGCCAATGCCCGCCTGGTCAATCCCGACATCGAGATAATCCCCCTTTCGGCCGTTCAGGGGGCAGGGATGGAACAGTGGTTGGCCTGGCTGGAGCGGCAGCTATGTGCATAGGTATTCCCGGGCAGATAGTGGCACTGGCTCAGCATCAGCCTCAGCATGCCTGGGCCGAGGTCTGCGGCGTGCGGCGCGAGGTGAACATTGCGTTGGTTCATCGGGAGGGGGAGGCCAAAGAGGCGATGATAGGTTGCTGGGTGCTGATCCATGTGGGTTTCGCGATGAGCCGTATCGATCAACAAGAAGCCGAAGAGATGCTGGCGGCGCTGCAGGCGATGGGGGAAGTGGAACAGGACGTGGCGCTGTTTTTGACCGGGGAGGGCAGCCATGGATTACGTAGATGAATTTCGCGATCCGCAGCGGGTGAAAACCTTGCTGCAACATATTTGGCGTCGCGCCGCGCTGCTGTCCTTCACCGCAGAACGGCCTCTGCAAATCATGGAGGTATGCGGTGGCCACACCCATGCCATTTTCCGCTTTGGCCTGGACAAACTGCTGCCGCCGCAAATTGAGTTCATTCACGGCCCGGGCTGCCCGGTATGCGTTTTACCTATGGGACGTATCGATGCCTGCAGTGAAATTGCCGAACACCCGGAGGTGATTTTTTGCACCTTCGGCGATGCGCTGCGGGTGCCGGGCAAGCAGGGATCGCTACTGCAAGCCCGCGAACGGGGCGCCGAAGTGCGGGTGGTTTACTCGCCGCTGGATGCTCTGACGTTGGCGCGGCAAAATCCGCAGCGGCAGGTGGTGTTCTTTGCCCTGGGCTTCGAAACCACCATGCCGCTCACGGCAATTACCCTGCAACAGGCGCGGCTGGAGGGGTTGGCCAACTTCAGCGTATTTTGCCAACACATTAGCCTGATCCCGACGTTGCGCAGCCTGCTGCTGCAACCGGATGTACGCATTGACGGTTTTCTGGCGCCGGGCCATGTCAGCATGGTGATCGGCACCGAGCCTTATCGTTTCATCAGCAGGCAATATCGCAAACCCTTGGTGGTAACCGGCTTTGAGCCGTTGGATATTTTGCAAGGGGTGATGATGCTGGTCGAACAGTTTATTCGTCGGCAGAGCCAGACCGAAAACCAATATCGCCGGGTGGTGCCGGAGCAGGGAAACCTGCTGGCGCAGCAGGCGATGCGTGAAGTTTTTGTACCGGGCGGCGGCAGCGAATGGCGCGGGCTTGGCACCATCCCCGACTCCGGCATTGCCTTAACGCCCACATACCGTTCCTTCGATGCGGAACGGCGTTTCCGCCCACAACACAGGCAGGTGGCCGACGATCCGCGCTCACGCTGCGGAGAGGTGCTCACCGGGCGGTGCAAACCGCGCGATTGTCCGTTATTGGGCCAGGGTTGTACGCCGCAAAACGCGTTGGGTGCCTTGATGGTCTCTTCGGAAGGCGCCTGCGCCGCCTGGTACCAATATCGCCGCGAAACAGAGGAAACGCCGGCATGAATAACGTGATTACTATGGCTCATGGCAGCGGTGGCGCGGCGATGCAGCAGTTGCTGGACGATGTTTTCTTGCCGGCCTTTTCGAACTCGCAGTTGGATCGGCGCGAAGATCAGGCTCGACTGGATTTGGCCGAACTGACGCAGCAGGGCGATCGGCTGGCGTTTACTACCGACAGCTATGTGATTGACCCGATTTTCTTTCCGGGCGGCGACATCGGCAAACTGGCGGTTTGCGGCACGGCCAACGATCTGGCGGTGAGCGGCGCGTTGCCACGCTATCTCTCCTGCGGGTTTATCCTCGAAGAAGGTTTGCCATTGGCGCAGTTACAACGGGTGGTCGCCTCCATGGCATTGACCGCGCAGCAGGCCGGTATCCGCATCGTGACCGGCGATACCAAGGTGGTGCAGCGCGGTGCCGTCGATAAAATATTCATCAATACCGCCGGTATCGGCGTGATCCCTCCCGGGCTGGATTGGGCGGCACAAAACATCCGCGTCGGTGATGCGGTGATAGTCAGCGGCACGCTGGGCGACCACGGGGCAACTATCCTCAATCTGCGCGAAAAGCTGGGCATGCATCTGGCGGTGAGCAGTGACTGCGCGGTGTTAACGTCGTTAATCGCGCCGTTACGCGCCATCAACGGCGTGAGGGCGATGCGGGATGCCACCCGCGGTGGAGTGAACGCCATATTGCATGAGTTTTCCCGCGCGGCGGGGGTTGGGATCGAGGTTGAAGAAAACGACTTGCCGATAGCACCGGCAGTGCGGGGCATTTGCGAACTGCTGGGGCTGGATGCCGTCAACTTTGCCAACGAGGGCAAACTGGTGCTGGTGACCGCGCCGGAGGCCGAGCATGCCGTGCTCTCCGCCTTGCATGCTCATCCTTTGGGGGCGGGGGCGGCGCTGATTGGCAGAGTGACGGCCGGGCGACAGGTGAGATTGCAGGGCGCTTACGGCATCAGCCGCCTGCTGGATTTGCCGCATGCCGAACCTTTGCCGCGGATTTGTTGATCCGCTTCGGGGGAGAACATCGCTCCCGGCAGGACACATTTACCCTATGACTCACAAAAGTACCATCGCGACTCAGGCAAGTGAAAAACAATGTCGAATGCACAATCAGAAAAACAAGAACTGGTGGAAATTACCCGCACGCTGCTGAGCCAGCGCAGTTTCAGCGATTTATTGCTGCAACTGCGTCAGGTGTTGCAGCGCTGGCAGTTGGCAGATCAGATTACGCTGGTTTTGTTTGATCCCGGCAGCGAACGGGTGAGCTTCTATGGCCTGGATGCGCGCCAACAGCCGCTGAACTATCAGGATGAGACCCTGCTGGCGCATGGTCCGGTAAGTCGGCTGCGGCAAAGCCCATCGCCACAGCGCTGGCAGAGTGATGAGCTGCAGGCTCGCTATCCGCAACTCGACGCCTTGGCGCTGTATCAGCCGTTTAGCCAATATTGCCTGATGCCGCTGCATGCCGGCGGCACCCTGATCGGCGGCTGCGAACTGTTGCGTTGTCAGCAAAAACCGTTCAGCGACGCCAGTCTGGGGCAGTTGCAAACGCTGATGGAGTGGGTTGCACTGGCGGCAGAGCAGCTGACCCTGCGAGCAGAGGCCGGGTTACGCCTGCGCCAGTTAAGTGATGAGCGCGACGATTATCGTATCTTGGTCGACGTCACCAACGCGGTGCTGTCGAAGCTCGATTTGGATGATCTGATCGGTGAGATCTCGACGGAGATCCACCGTTTTTTCAACATCGACGCCATCAGCATCCTGCTCTGCAGCGGTAAAACCGAGCAGGTAACGGTTTATTCCACACGTTATTTGCACGCCGGCGAGGTTGAGCGCCGGCAGTACGGCGCGGCGCTGGTAGGAACCTTATTGGAACAGGTGATGCAAAGCGGTGAAATGCTGCTGTTAAATCTGCAGCAGGCCGATCGTCTGGCAGACGATGAACGCCAGTTGTTCGATCTTGGGCATCACCAACGTCAAACGCTGTGCATATTGCCGCTGGTGTTTGGCAATAAGACCCTGGGGGTATTGAAGCTGGCGCAATGTCAGCCGGACAACTTCAACGCCGCCAATTTGCGATTATTGCGGCAGATCGCCGAACGTATCGCGATTGCGGTGGACAACGCGCTGGCCTACCAGGAGATCAACCGGCTTAAAGAGAGGCTGGTGCATGAGAACCTCTATTTGACCGAGCACATTGAATGTAACAACCCGGACTTCGGCGAGATAGTTGGGCGCAGCGCGGGGATGTCCACGGTGCTTAAACAGGTTGAAATGGTGGCGAAAAGCGACTGTTCCGTGCTGATCCTTGGCGAAACCGGCACCGGTAAAGAGTTGATTGCCCGCGCGGTCCACAACCTGAGCGAACGAAGCGATCGGCGTATGGTGAAAATGAACTGTGCGGTCTTGCCCGCCGGGCTGCTGGAAAGCGATCTGTTTGGCCATGAGAAAGGTTCGTTTACCGGGGCGACTCATCAACGGATGGGGCGCTTTGAACTGGCGGACAAGGGAACGCTGTTTTTGGATGAGGTGGGGGAAATTCCCGTCGAGCTGCAACCAAAACTGTTGCGGGTATTGCAGGAAAGGGAGTTTGAGCGGGTAGGCGGCAACAAGGTGATCTCGGTGGACGTACGCCTGATTGCCGCTACCAACCGGGATCTGCAGCAAATGGTGGCCGACCGCGAGTTTCGCAGCGACCTGTTTTACCGGCTGAACGTGTTCCCGATCGTCATCCCGCCATTGCGTGAACGGCCGGAAGACATCCCGCAGTTGGTGAAGTTTCTGACCTACAAAATTGCGCGGCGGATGAAGCGCACCATCGACAGTATCCCGGCGGAGACCTTGCGCCTGCTGAGCCAAATGCCCTGGCCGGGCAATGTGCGCGAGCTTGAAAATGTCATTGAACGTGCGGTATTGCTAACGCGCGGCACGGTGCTTAATTTACAGCTGCCCGAACTGCAATATCCGGTTCCCTCGATGGTTTTGCCCCCGGCGGCGGAACCCGGATTACCGGAAGAGGATGAGCGCCGGCGGATTATTCGGGTGCTGAAGGAAACCAACGGCGTGGTTGCCGGCCCGCGCGGTGCCGCACAGCGCCTGGGGCTAAAGCGCACCACGCTGCTTTCACGTATGAAAAAGTGGAATATTATGGTCAAGTGAAGAGCTCCTATAGTGGCATTACACCGGCTGTGAATGGCGGTTTATTCCGTACCAACGTCATCCATCATGATTTTATTTTCCCAGATACCCAAAAATAAACAGGAGGTGCAGAAGTCAACGCAGGGCTGATAACCCAAGGCGAAAGAGGGTTGGTATCGCTGTCTTATGAAACTACATATTTATGACATTTAAACTCTACACAGGAACCATTAAATGACACCTTCTCATTATGTCCCTACCAATCATCCCGTGTTAAGAACTGTTGCAAGCCCTATCCCTGTGGAAGAAATAGCGAACAGGACAATTCAGGATTATGTCAAGGCGATGCTCGATATCGGAAAGCAGGAACCTGGCATGGCGGGGCTTGCTGCTCCTCAGATTGGTATATCGTTGCCGATTGTTATTATCAACAGCAAATCAATGCAATCTCAAAGGCCGATTCCTGATGGCACAAATCCGGATTCATTTGACGTTTACATCAATCCGGAAATACTGACATCTTCCGGAGAAAGCGAACTGGATTCCGAAGGGTGTTTTTCTGTTCCGGGGATGGTGGGCGTGGTCCCCAGAGCAAAAAATGTAACGGTGAGAGCCAGGGACCAGACGGGCAAGGAAGTACTTCTGGAACTGTCTGGATTTTCCGCCAGAGTCTTTCAACATGAAATAGATCATATTAATGGTATTTTGTATCCTGATGTAATATTCAGGCATAATCCGCACGCTAAAGGCCTGCATTTATTAAGCCATGCTTATGATCCTGTTGAATACCAGCAGAAAAGATTTCATGATTACAGAGAGGCGATCGGTACCTGGAGAAAGGAGCATGGTAATATAGACAACTTCACCTGGAAGGATACGATCGGTAAAATTACCTGGGAGAATGAAATTTCACACTCCCGGCCAGTCTGGAAAAAATAGCATTTGCCTGCGTCATTCATGGCGCTGGACTGGCTGGTTAATTTGTCATCATTATGATGGCTAACGGCATACTGCCGTTTATGGTCATATTAACCATAAAAAAGGAAGCGGCGTGGGTACATGATGAACCCGGTCGCCGCGCTCCTTATCAGTCAGAAACCTTCTCCGTTTTACTTTTTGCTTAGCGTTGCGAATTCTTTTTTGGCTTCATCCAGCTTCTGCGTAAACCCGGCATTATGATGAAGCGCGGCAACAACGGCGGCGCCCATTAACCTTCCGGCTTCCACATCGCTTTGCCAGTGCGCGCCACAGACCACTCTGCTCTCACCAAAATCAATCCCCCGGCGCAGTATTTCAGTTTCACGCTGTGGGTTGATTTCCGACAACACCAGCGCCGCAGCCCAGCCGAAGGAAGCATGGCCTGACGGATAAGAGCCGGTGTCGGCCATTTTATTATCTTTTTCCGGTGTACAGGTGGCATTTTTGTAGATAACAAAGGGGCGTACCCTTTTGTAATGATCTTTAGCGCCGCGCATGGCGTAATCATGGCTGTCCTGTAACACTCGGCTCAGTAACTGATACAGTTCCGGGGTATTCTTCTGTGAAATTTCCATCCCGAAGGCGGCAGAAAAGGCGCGCCCGAAATGTGTATAATGCGCATCCTCTGCCGCCAGCTTTACCCGCTGTGGATTGCGGAGCACATGCCCTGATTCGTAACGCACTTTATCGGCAAGAAATGCCACCGAATCTTCCTGTGGCGGTGGCGGCAAGATAGCCAGGCTGTCGGGAGCCGCCTGGCGGCTCAGAAAGCCTTCGTTTTTCAGGGCATGGGCACTGGAGGTGAACATCAGGCTACCTGCAATGCAGGACAGAAATAAGATCTTAAATTTCACTTCAACTTTCCTGTATATGATGATTAAACATGGCGGAGTCAAGCGCTCCGTGGCAATCACTCCGACGAATAAAGTTCCGCCTTTCTTTGAGCGAAAAAACTGAAAATAATGCTGAATATATACTTTCCATTTTGGAAAGGAATTTGCCTGTGAGTATTTATATTAGTGTTATGTTCAGGGTGGTTAATGTGATGGAGTTAACATACCCACAGATATCCGTAGAAATTTCCCCAGTCTGTTTCTGGCGGAGGATACCATAGGGGAAAGCAGAATCAGTAATCGGTGTTTTGCATCAAGACGATTCTTGTTCTGAGGGAGAATATGCTTATGTACCTGCCGAGGGCGTTATGGTAAATAATGTTTCAGGCAGTATCCCGGTATTATATTAATGACAGTCCAGCCACCCGCAGGATGCTTCGAACGTAAATCAAGCGTGTTTCCCACCGATGCCTGGTCTGCTTTACGTCTTTTCTGCCAGGAATGATATTTATTCCCATATTGATAACAACCACAGGTAGTCTCTATGCTCTCATTTTTAAAACAAAAAAATAAGTCGCTTACCGTTCCTGACGAACAGATAAACGCCACCTATAAGCGATACCGGCTACAGGCGCTGCTCAGTGTCTTTCTCGGCTATCTTGCCTATTACATCGTCCGTAATAATTTCACCCTGTCGACGCCTTATCTTAAGGAGCACCTTGAGCTGAGCGCCACGCAAATCGGGATGCTCAGCAGTTGCATGCTGATTGCTTACGGTATCAGCAAAGGCATTATGAGTAGTCTGGCGGACAAGGCCAGTCCGAAAGTCTTTATGGCGACGGGCCTGGTGCTGTGTGCCCTGGTAAACCTGGGGCTGGGATTCAGCGGCGCCTTCTGGATTTTTGCCGTACTGGTGGTGATTAATGGTCTGTTTCAGGGAATGGGGGTAGGCCCTTCATTCATCACCATTGCCGGCTGGTTTCCACGACGGGAGCGAGGCCGCGTTGGTGCGTTCTGGAACATTTCCCATAATGTGGGGGGCGGTATTGTCGCACCCGTTGTGGGTGCAGCCTTTGCCGTACTGGGTGCCGAACACTGGCAGGTCGCCAGTTACATGGTGCCGGCCGTGGTGGCGATATTGTTCGCTGCCGTGGTGTTGATGCTCGGGAAGGGCTCACCACGCAGTGAAGGCCTGCCTTCACTGGAGGAAATGATGCCGGAAGAAAAAGTGGTGCTCGGTACCGGTAAAAACACCCTGGCGCCGGAGAACATGAGTTCGTTTCAGATATTCTGCACTTACGTACTGAAAAACAAGCATGCCTGGTATGTCTCGATGGTGGATGTTTTTGTCTACATGGTACGCTTTGGCATGATTAGCTGGCTGCCTATTTACCTGCTGTCGGTAAAACAATTCTCCAGAGAGCAAATGAGCATTGCGTTCTTGTTTTTTGAATGGGCCGCCATTCCTTCCACACTCCTTGCCGGCTGGTTGTCCGATAAACTGTTCAAAGGGCGTCGTATGCCGCTGGCCATGATATGTATGGCGCTGATATTTTTTTGCCTCATCGGCTACTGGAAAAGTGATTCACTGTGGGTGGTGACGTTTTTCGCCGCCATCGTGGGCTGTCTGATTTATGTTCCACAGTTTCTTGCTTCAGTGCAGTGCATGGACATTGTGCCGTCTTTCGCCGTGGGTTCGGCGGTCGGATTACGCGGTTTTATGAGTTACATTCTGGGGGCATCGCTGGGAACCAGTCTGTTCGGTGTGATGGTGGACCGGATGGGCTGGAACGGTGGATTTTATCTGCTGATGGGCGGAACCCTGTGCTGCATTCTGTTCTGCTGGCTGTCGCACCGTGGCGCGCTGGAGCTGGAGCAAAAGCGTCGCGAAGAGGCCGGAGAGCTGAGGCCGGCCTGATAACCCGGAGATAACGGCAGCACCTGGGGGGGCTGGTTCTGCCGTATAACTGATCCTTTGCCGGTTCCTGCTCATTCAAGCCCGCCAGCATGTGGCGATACACCGGACGCCCTCCACACAGCACGCATTCAAATCGATTTCCGTCATGCTGAAAATCGCTTGGCGGGTGTTGTTACCGAAATGATCCCAGCTTTTAGAATACGTAACGAATTAGTTTATTTATAATGATTCTTTTTTACTTTTCCAAAAGTGAAATATTAAATATCAAGAAAAAATCTAGTAAAAATATAGTGTTTTGTTATTTTTACTTAAGGCGGTCATGTTCGTCGCTGTGAGTTTTGACTGTTTTATATCTTTTGCTAGTGGCAACGAAATTACATTGTTGAGTGAGTGTGATGAAGTTGCTTATAGGTGTGATTAATGAAGTTAAATAAAATAAACCTTTTTCTGGTGGGGGCGGCTCTGTGCAATAGCACTTTCGCGCAAACGGATGTAACAATGCCTTATATAGGAACGCAGACATCCACTAAGTCTGATGCTTATAATAACGGCAGTATTCAGGACACAGAACGTTGGGGAAAAGGTGTGACTGATGTTATGGGGGGTAGTTTTGGATATGTCACACCAACGAACGATTCACAAAAAGGAGGTTTGTGGGCAGGCAATAAGGCGGCTGCTGTTACCTATGGTGGTACGGATACCGGGGTGTTTGTAGATAAAGAAGGAGTGAAAATAAAAAAATCCGATTTGGATGTCACAGGGAATGCAATTAAAAACGTGAAAGATGGGGTGGATAATAACGATGCGGTGAATGTATCCCAACTTAATAACAATGCGACAGAAACGCTGAAGACGGCCAACGGTTATGCCGACGATAAAGCCACGCAGACGCTGAAGACGGCCAACGGTTATGCCGACGATAAAGCCACGCAGACGCTGAAGACGGCCAACGGTTATGCCGACGACAAAGCCACGCAGACGCTGAAGACGGCCAACGGTTATACCGACGACAAAACAACTCGGACACTAGGGGCAGCGAACGCCTACACCGATCGGCGCATTCAGAAACTGGAAAACAACGTAAACAAAGGAATGGCTTCGGCTGCTGCATTGTCGGGGCTTTTTCAGCCTTATGGTGTTGGCAAGTTTAACTTTAGCGCAGGTGTCGGTGGGTATAAGGGGGAGACTTCCATTGCTGTTGGGTCAGGGTATAGGTTCAGTGAAAATGTAGCGACCAAGATGGGGGTAGCGACATCAGCAGGGGGAATGTCCTCCACCATGTATAATGCATCCGTTAATTTTGAGTGGTAGTTGAACTTGAGGTTTAGGAGTCTCAATTGGATCATTGAGCGTGAATGTAGCACCCTGCGTGATTATTGGGGCCTCCGTAACGAGGATCCTGTACAGGATTTTGTGTAACTGACTTTTCTCAGAAGTGACCGTCCAGGCGGTCACTGAACTCGATAATAAAGCGGCTCATTGCCATCCGTCAGTCCCTCAGCGGCAGTGGGGTCGCCTGGATTGCCAGCTATAGCCCCTTTACTCCCTTTACTCCCTTTACTCCCTTTAGCCCCTTTATCCCCTTTTTCACCGCGTCGTCGGTCGGGAACAGACAGAGTAAGCAGCTGAACAACCTGACTGAACAGGATCACCGGAACAGTAAACATCACGTCCGGCAGATGCTGGCGTACAAAGCGTTTTGGCGAGCGCAGATTATCCAGGCCGGCATCGAACCTTACTCCCCGTCCGGTTCAGGGAGGAGGGGGAGCGGCGGTAGTCTTGCAGGAAGACTCGGGGCTGTAGATTTCGGTGATGCGGCCGACCGGCTGGCTGCCACCGAGCGCGATGTCGAGGCTGAGCGAACCGGTGGGGATAATGGCGTTCAGCAACGCCCTCACCGCTTTCCGTCAGCTACCGAGAAATTAATGCATTGGTTGGAGTGTACTCGTACGTGCATGAGATCGGAAAAATGAAAGGACAGCGAACGATCTGGGGGGCGTTCGGCGGTTTCCATCGGGATGTGGTTACACAACAGCGTGAATAGGTGCGTCATCGAATCAGTGTTCGATAAATTTGTATGGTTCACAGCAAAACATGGACAAATGTTAAAAGTGATTTTTCTATCTCATAATAACTTTCCCAATCAAACGACCTAACCTGATATGGGACGTTATTACAATTCATTTCATTGAAAGTAAATTTACATTTGGAGAGTATCTATGAGTAATATATTAAACACTACACCTAACCAACTCGGTAGTGGAAACTTACCATCAGGGTACGATGAAGTCGTCTTTACACTTTCAGATGGTAATTGGACTAAAAAAATTATTTTGCCAGCGCAACCAAAAGATAAAAGCAAGGTCGTGATTCGTTCATCAGCAAGTTACACCGCACAATTAGATGTCACTAATGTGGACGTTCCGCTATCTTCGCTAGCAATTGTGACTGGTTGCGAATATGGATTTGAATACAAAGTAGGTATTAATAAATGGTTAATTAGTGGCACCGATGTTAGCTACTTGACTCCTAATAAAATCGGAGGGGTAATTCCAGAAAGTACAGATGCTATTACTTTTTACTCAATGGCAGACGGCAACTGGGAACCACGGGTAACATTGCCTGCCAAAGCAAAAGACGGTGCATTTATCATTATCCGCTCTCTGGCCACGTATTCTTCAAAAGTAAGTAATGACAATATGCTATATGCCAGTACGACGCAAGTTATCACGGGTGATGAGTATGTATTCAAGTATTTATCGGCTTTTACCGGCTGGGTTGTTGACTCGGCACCGAACAGAACGTTAAATGCAGGTGGTATTAAGTTACAAGTGCCCACTCCAACCTCACAAAGCACAACGGTTTATTTTTCAGACGCTAACTGGATTGAGAAAATAAAGCTCCCTGAAACTGCAGGCGATAGAGATAAGGTTTCATTGAAATCAGTAGCCACCTTTACGGCGACGATCGATCCATCAAACGTAAACTTGCCTGGTGTTATGAAACTGCATACAGGTGAGCAGTATGACTTTTTTTATATTGCCGAAAATAAAAAATGGCAGTTAATGATACATCCAGACACGGTTTATCAAGCTAAAGATATTCCTGGTGGTAATGTCCCAGAGTTAACTCGGCCACGAACTTTCATTAATGTATCCAATGGTAATTGGCAGTCAGTGTTGACACTGCCATCTAACCAACAGGAAGGAACACGCATCGTGGTACAAAGCTCTGCTGAGTGGAATTTCATGGTACTAGCTAATGAGCAGAGTTACAGTATCGCCAATGGTGAAATAGTCGCCTTTAGTGTTGATAAAAATAATATATGGAACAAAGAAACGATTACTATCGATTTATTGCTGGTTTACAGTGATAAAGCTGCGGACCGTTTAGGCGAAAGTGTCATGCGTAACCGGTTAATCGAAGCATTCAATCTTACCAATGAAGCATTGGAAAATTCAGGTGCTAATTTCCGTTACCGTATGCGTGGGCTAAATAAAATCACTGCCAAAGACAGTTGGAAAGCACTGGGTGATCCTCTCAGCGATTTACGCAGCGATCCAACCGTTCAAGGATGGAGAAATAGCCTGAAGGCTGATGGGGTTTATTACGAAGGTACAGAAGATGGCTGTGGTTTGGCTTGGGTGAAGGCTAACTCTTTCAATATGGTAGCTACAGGATCGATTAACTGTGGTACAACCGTAATGCGGCATGAACTTGGACATAATATGGGATTGCAACATGCTGGCGAGAGCAGTTCTTATAATCAAGGCTATGGCTTACTAGGTACAATAATGGGGGGCAATGCGCTTCCTTATTATGCAACGCCTCATCGTTACACATTGGATTACGGTATCCCCATGGGTATTCCTGATAAAATTGATGCAGTTAAAGCGATGAATGAATTTTCTTCCACGGTTGCAGCTTATCGTTGATGGTTGTTATGTAGAAGTGCTTAGGGGCTTCATACGTATAACGTACTGATTATATTGCATTTTAGTTCATTATTTAGCACTCTCCATTCAGGGAGGGTGCTAATCATTTAAAATGACCTATTTGTACATTTATCTACGAAACAGCAAAAAAACGAATCCGGAGCGCTGGTCACAACAAACGCGAAACTGGTCACCGATAAAAACTTATCGCTAAACCCGGTAAAAGAACGCCGGGTAGCATAAAAATACGACAACTACCCTGTTTACGCTAATGCGAAAAAGTCATCCCGGGAATAGGGCAACCATCCCCATGTGCATCCAGGTGTTGTCAGTCAGGCAGATAATCGGCAGATGTTTTTTATCCTGTCAGAGTACGCCATGGTCATTCCTTACTCCCCGTCCGGTTCAGGGAGGGGGGCGGTGGACAACGCTTTCCACTGTCCGGCAATGTATTTCCGGAAATCATGAAAGAGTTTTGAATAGTTATCGCGACTGCGCCATACCAGCCAGAGCGGCATCTCCGGCAGCTGCCAGTCCGGTAGCACGGGCGTCAGGGCCCCGGCCTGCACGTGCTGTCGTGCCAGCCAGTCAGGCAGGGCCAGGCACACGCCGGCCCCCGACAGGGTCATCTTCAGCAGGGCGGGGAGGTTGTTGGAAGCCAGACTGGTGGTGTTCGCGATGGTCAGCTCGGCGGTATCCGCTCCTCTGGTGAAGGTCAGGGGATAGCGCAGAAACGGGTGAGCAACCTTCATGATCCGGTGGTGATTCAGGTCATCCGGGATATCCGGTGCCTGGTGTTTACGGAGATACTCCGGGCTGGCATACAGCGCGAACCGGACATTACCGATGGGCTGGTGCACCAGCTCAGGCGAGTCGGACATCCCGCTTTTTAACACCAGGTCATCAAATTCCGGTGATGCCACGGTGAGCTCGGTCCGGTCACGGGACAACAGCTGAATTTCTGCGCCCGGATTGCGGCACATGTAGTCAAAGACCCAGTGACAGGCCGCGAGTTCACAGAGCACCGACGGGGCAGAAAAGCGCATTTTCCCCCTGATGCAGTCATCCCGGTTACTGATTTCAGAAGACAGCTCCTGCCAGGACTGCCGGATTTCTTTGGCCCGGAGATAGGTCACCTGCCCGGCGGCGGTGATGTCTACCTTATGGGCGTTTCTGCTGAGCAGTATGACGCCCAGCGTCTCTTCCAGCCGGGAAATGGACTTGCTGACCGCAGCTATGCTGCAGTGGAGTTTCCGGGCGGTAGTGGTAAAACTGCGCGCTTCCACCACCGTGATAAACACCACCCAGTCGCGCATAATCCGGTTACTGATATCTCTCATGGATCCCTCCTTATCAATAAGTGATTTGTTGCTGCCCTTGTACGGCGGCCTGCCGGGATGACTTCCTGTCAGCGCCGCCTGCCGGTTTCAGGGGGACTGGCTGTTATCGATGCGCAGCTGATACACCATCGTGGCGCCCGGCGGTACCTTGGGCGGATAGCCGGTGTCGCCGTACGCCAGCTCAGGGGGCACCACCATCGTCATCGAGCCATGATCCTGCAGGTGGCCCATCGCTTCCCGGAAGAGCGGCGGAAAGGCCGACAACGGCTGCGACAGCACTTTACCGCTGAGCCCCATGTCCTGGATCACCGTACCGTTCGTCAGCTGTTCTTTGACCACCACATCAACAACGGTATCCGCGGTCAGCGCGCCTTTGCCGGCGTAATCCACCCGGTACCAGAAGCCCATATCCGACTTCTTGACCCCTTTCTGCCTGCTGAATTTAGCCAGGTAGTCTTTGCCCTCCAGCTGCTGTACGCGCAGTTGTTCGGCCCGCGCAGCCCCGGCGGCGTTGTCCGCCTCGGTCTTCAGCTGGTCCAGCTGTGCCTGCGGCAGCAGCAGGTGGCCCGATACGCTGTCAAACACCCCGGCGAACAGCGCATTTTTTTCAACCGGGACGCCCTGGCTTTTTCGCTCATCCAGCAGCGCCAGAATATCACCGCCCAGCGCACTGCCGGCGGCGTAGGAGAGGCGCAACGGTGCATTCTGCTTCAGCTGTTCCGCGGTAACGGCCCAGGGTTGTTGCTCTTGCCGGGTCTGTAACTTTTTCTGCCCGGCCAGCTCCTGTTCTTTATCCCTGATGATCCCCCGCAGGCTATCCTGCGCCTTCCGGTCCGCCTGCCGCTGCGTTGCGAGCGCCTGCTGTGCGGTCTCGGCTTGTTGTCTCAAGGCCGCTGACTGCCGGCGGGCAAGATCTGCGTCCCGTTTCACATCGGCGAGGTCCTTTTTCATCGTTTTTAGCAGGAGTGCGGTACGTGCCTCATCCGGCGTTGCGCGCCAGGCTCGCCCCAGGTCTGTGGCCCACTGCCGCAGTAGCGTCGGCTCCGCCAGCGCCGGCGCGCTGGTCAAGGGGGCGGCCTTTTTTTCTGCCCGCAGCCGTGTCACCTCCTGATGCAGGGCATTCAGCTCCGCCTGCAGGCGCGCCAGCTGCTGCTCCCGCGCCTGCAGGTCCCTGCGCAGGCTGAATGAGCCGCCGTCACGCTGCAGGAGGGGGCGGGGCGGCGCATCCGGTTTTTTCCGCGCCGCTACCGCGGGCCGGCTTTTTTTCTCGGTGTCGTCGGCCGGCTTTTCCGCCGCCGGAGGCGTGTGTCCCTGCTGATATTTTTCTGCGAACTGCAGCAGGGCGGGCATGCCGTCATCCGCGTGCACCACACCGGCAAAGGTCAGGATCAAACAGCCGGTACCTATCCATCTTCCCGGTCTCATTTCACCTGCCCCGCCAGCCCGGTTAACACCGCATTGTCCACCCCGGCGCACAGGTAGCTCACTTTATACCGGTACAGGGCGTCCACCGTATCCTGGGTGTCGCTGTTCACCCGGGTACGCAGCCCCGCATATTGCGAGGCACCGCTCATCAGGCTGTCGAAGGCCTGTTTGTAATGCTGGTACTGCTTTACGTCGATATTGTGCAGCGCACTCAGCTGTTTGTGGCACAGCTGCAGCCGGTCTTCCTCACGCTGTCTGCGTGCGGCGTCGTCGGCTAGCCTCTGTGCGGTTTTGCTCTGCCCGGTAACCGAAAGGGGATTCAGTTTCTGTTTCTGGCAGGCGGTAATGCTCAGTGCCAGCAGGCACACAATAGCGGTACGGACCGTGAATACGGTGGCTTTCATCATTAATTTTTCCCTTATGTTTAACAGTACTGCATACGTCTGCCGGAACGGCCCCTCCGTTCCGACAAAAAGTGGTGCCCTGCAGCGGCCACCAGGCGACATCGTTCCAGAGGATGACGGGGTACCAGCGCAGGGATTTGTTGATGGTGACCTTGCTGACGATGGCCCGCCCCTGACTCACCAGGGAGAGCAACAGCAGCCGGGCCCGATAAATACTGACGTCATTGGCATCGGCAATTTGTCGTGTGCCCGGCCAGTCGGCCGGCGGGGGTAATCCGCCGCCGACAGGCGAGGCTATGCTGAATAACGATTTTAATACGCTTAGCTGTAAATTATCAGGGCCGGTGTAGGTTACTGAATAATGAATGTTCATTGGCTGCTTACTCAGGAATTGACTGAATTATGTTTATTTATAGTTCCGAAAGTTTATTTTTACTTTTTGGATAAATAAGCCAAAATGTTTATTTTTTGTTACTTCTGGTTTTTCAGTAGGGTTAGCTTTCTGTTGTGTTTTTGAGCCGTCTGCGAGGAGGTGTGACTCTCCTTTGCGATTTATTGTATCGGATGGATGCGGTTTCCGTTAATTAATTCCATTCCATTATCATTAATCGGAATAATGTGCTGATTACATTTTTTTAACGATCACTTGTCCTTTTTTTATATAAGTGTAAGTCAGCAAAAAGAATAATGTCTCATTTTTTGTTTGGTTGGGTGTTTTGATATTTACTAAACCCTTTCGTTCTGTGAGTATTAATAACGAAAGGCGGCATTGAATATCATTAGCTGAAATTAAAGGCGTTCGGCGCAATTGGCTTAAAACCTGTATTTACTGTCGTCTATTCTGAATAAATAACTTTTCCAAAACCGAAAGATAAGGGAATTAATAAATATGTCCGTAAAGTTAAATAAAGCGGCGCTTGCCGCACTGGTGGCGTTTGGTCTGGTGGCAAATATGGCCAATGCCGCCGATCAGGGGCATGGTAAAGTTACCTTCACCGGTTCTGTCGTGGATGCGCCTTGCTCCATCCACCCGGATTCTCTCGACCAGACCATTCCACTGGGCCAGATTTCTAACGCCGCCCTGAAAAAAGGCGGCACGTCTGCCACGCGCCCTTTTTCCATCAAGCTGGAAAACTGCACCTTCGGTACGCCTGCCACCAAGAATAAGGTGACCGTCACCTTTACCGGCGCGGAGTCTGATGCCGTTACCGGCCTGCTGGCTACCACCGGCCAGGCCAAGGGCGTGGCCGTGGCTATCACTGACAATTCAGGTGGCGTGGTTCAACTGGGCAAAGCCACCAAAGCACGGGAACTGCAGGAGGGCAGCAACACCCTGAGCTTTGGGGCGTACGTGCAGGGTGTCGCCGATGAGAAGGTGGCCATCACCGAAGGTGACTTCCAGTCCGTGGCGGACTTCACGCTGGCCTATAACTGATCACTTCAACGTCTGATATCACTGCAATGCATGCGGCGGCTCACATGCATTGCAGATGACGGTTAAACAGCGAAAGGAAGACTGTGAAAAATAACCGGAAGAATGTGCTTTTTTGCTTTCTTTTTACGGCGGCATTCGCTGCGCAGTCGGCGCCGTTTCAGGGCAATCACGGGCGTGTCAGCATGCAGGGGGCGGTTATCGATTCCGCCTGCGCCATTGCGGTTGAAAGCCGGGAGCAGACCATTGATATGGGCAGGGTGCCGCTGTCGGATATTATCCGCAACGGGCAGGGGCGCAGTAAAGACTTCGCAATTAAACTGATTAACTGCGTCCTGGAGCGACCGGGGAAAATAAACTGGCGCCAGTTCAGGATTGTGTTTGACGGTGATGCGGATGGCGCATTATTCGGTGTTCACGGGCAGGCTTCCGGCGTGGGGTTACAGATAACCGCCGATGACGGACGCGTTATCACGCCGGGGGCAGTCGTCCCGGCAACGGATATTGTTCCCGGCGACATGCTGTTAAATTACACCCTGAAACTGGTTGCGAACCGCCATGCCCTGAAGGCCGGTGATTATTCTTCGATAATACGATTTCGGCTGGATTATTTCTGACTGCGCTGCGGTGCCGGATGCGGTACCGGATTATGAAAGTGGATATAACGGAATAATAATATGAAACTGTCGCCAGGCGGGAAATTCGTACGCATTCAGACGTCGGCATTATGTGTAGCTCTGGCACTGGGATGCCCGGTCACCGTCGTTTATTCGGCAGAGAATATTCAGTTTAATACCGATGTGCTGGATGTTAACGATCGAAATAACATTGACCTCAGCCAGTTTTCCCGTGGCGGCTATATTATGCCGGGCAATTACGGGATGGTGGTGCATGTCAATAAAAGTGAATTGCCGGAACAACCTGTTCCTTTTTACGCCCCGGAGGACGACCCGAAGGGCAGCCGGGCCTGTATCGGAAAGGCGCTGGCCGGTCAGCTGGGCTTCCGGGACGCCGTATTGAAAAAACTGAATTGGTGGCACCACGGGGAGTGCCTGGATGAACGCAGCGTTCAGGGGATGTCTGTCCGGGGGGAGCTGGCCACCTCGTCGCTGTACCTGAGCATTCCGCAGGCGTTTCTGGAATACACGGCCGATAACTGGGACCCGCCGTCCCGCTGGGACGACGGCATTCCGGGGGTGTTGTTTGACTACAACGTCAACCTGCGCACCCAGAAACAGCAGGATAGCGGTGCCGGGAGCTATGCGCTCAGCGGCAACGGCACGGCCGGCGCCAACCTGGGCGCCTGGCGACTGCGCGCGGACTGGCAGGCCAACCTTGACCACCAGACCGGCTCGCAGCGCCCGACGCAGAAGCGGCTCGACTGGAGCCGTTACTACGCCTACCGGGCCGTCACCGCCCTGCGTTCGAAGCTGTCGGTGGGGGAGAGTTCTCTGGATTCCGGCATGTTTGACACCTTCCAGTTCACCGGCGCCAGCCTGGTATCGGACGACAACATGCTGCCGCCCAACCTGCGGGGCTATGCGCCGGAAGTGAGCGGGGTAGCCCGCACCAATGCCCGGGTGGTGGTCAGCCAGCAGGGGCGGGTGCTGTACGAGACCACGGTGGCCGCCGGGCCGTTCCGCATTCAGGACATCAGCAACTCGGTCAGCGGCCGGCTCGATGTGCGGGTTGAAGAGCAGGACGGTACGGCACAGGAATTCACCGTCAATACCGCGAATGTCCCTTACCTGACGCGCCCGGGCTCCGTCCGCTTTAAAGTGGCGGCGGGGAAACCCTCTGATTTTGACCACCGTCTGCAGGGGCCGATGTTCGGTACCGGAGAGTTTTCCTGGGGGGTCAGTAACGGCTGGTCGCTGTACGGCGGCGCGCTGGCCGGCGGCAACTACAACGCGCTGGCGCTGGGGACCGGGCGCGACCTGCTGGCGCTGGGTGCGCTCTCCTTCGACGTGACGCAGTCTCGGGCGAAGCTGCCGCAGGAGAAGGCGGCGCTGACCGGGGGCTCGTACCGCCTGAGCTACTCGAAGAACTTCGATGAGTACGACAGCCAGGTGACCTTTGCCGGCTACCGCTTCTCCGAGCGCAACTTCATGAGCATGAGCGGATATCTGGACGCCCGTCAGTACGGGCAGCGGGCGGGGAGCGGCAAGGAGATGTACACCGTCTCCTTTAACAAAAACTTCCGTGACCAGGGGCTGAGCGCCTACCTCAACTACAGCCATGAGACTTACTGGGACCGGCCGGAGAGCGACCGCTACAACCTGACGCTGTCGCGCTACTTCGACCTGGGGCGGCTGCGCAACCTGAGCCTGTCGCTGTCGGCGTACCATAACGAATTCAATGGTACGAAAGACGACGGGGGCTACCTGTCGCTGTCGGTGCCGTGGAGCGACCGCGCCACCGTCAGCTACAGCGCCACGGCCAGCCGTTCGGACACTACCCACCAGGTGGGGTACTACGACCGGGTGAATGAACACGATAACTATCAGCTGAGCGCAGGCGCGTCCCGCCGCGGCGGCAATGCGGCGGCGTATTACAACCATGAGGGCGATATTGCGCAGGTCAGCGCCAATGCCGGCTATCAGGCGGGCAGCTACAGCGCCCTGGGGCTCTCCGCGCAGGGCGGGATGACGCTGACGGCGCAGGGCGGGGCGCTGCACCGCAGCGGCGTGAATGGCGGCACCCGGATGCTGGTCGATACCAGCGGCGTGCCGAATGTCCCGGTCCATGGTTACGGCAGCACCAGCCGGAGCAACGCCTGGGGCAAGGCGGTCATCAGCGATATCAGCAGTTATTACCGCAACAACGCGAGTATTGACCTGAACCAGCTGGGTGACAAAGCGGATGCCACCACGTCGGTGGTACAGGCCACGCTGACGGAGGGGGCCATCGGCTACCGGAAGTTTGACGTTATCGCCGGCGACAAGGCGATGGCCATCCTGCGGCTGGCCGACGGCAGCCGGCCGCCGTTTGGCGCCACGGTCATGAATGCCCGCAAGCAGGTTACCGGCCTGGTTAATGACGGCGGCAGTGTGTACCTGACCGGCATCAACGCCGGTGAAAGGATGACGGTGCACTGGAGCGGCGCAGCCCAGTGTGAGGTGCGTTTACCCGCTCCGTTGCCTGCCGGCATGTTAGAGAAGGCGCTATTACTGCCCTGCCATCCCCTGCGTGCCGGGGAGGCACACACCTTAAAAGAGAGAACAGAGTAATGAAACAACACATCAGCGGCAGAGACGCCGTGCGCTCCACCCCGGTGAAATCCGCTGCGGCGGGGCTGTTGCTGGCGGCGCTGGTTGGCCAGCAGTGCCAGGCGGCGATAGCACTGGACCGTACCCGGGTGGTTTTCGATGGCGCCATGAACTCGGTGAGTCTGGACATCAGCAACCAGAACAAACAGCTGCCGTACCTGGCGCAGGGGTGGCTGGAAGACGAGAAGGGCAACAAAATCACCAGTCCGCTGACGGTTTTGCCGCCGGTACAGCGGATTGAGCCGGGCAAGCCGAGCCAGATAAAAATCCAGGCGCTGCCGGCGGCCAGGCAACTGCCGCAGAACCGGGAAACGCTGTACTACTTCAACCTGCGCGAAATTCCGCCGAGAAGTACCAAGCCCAATACCCTGCAGATTGCGCTGCAGACCCGCATCAAGCTGTTCTACCGCCCGGCGCCGGTCGCGGTCGACAAGAATGCCCCGCCGCCGCAGGAGCAGCTGACGCTCAGCCGCCAGGGGGACAGGTATACCGTCAATAACCCGACGCCGTATTACATCACCCTGGTGGATGCGGGCAGCCGTAAGGGCGCCGCCGGGGCGAAGGATTTTGAACCGGTGATGGTGCCGCCAAAGGGAACGCAGCCGCTGTCGGTCAGCGCCGCCGGTTTGGGGAGCAGCCCCGTGCTGACGTACGTCGATGACTACGGCGGCCGTCCGCAGCTGACCTTTAACTGCGCCGGGGAGTCATGCCGCGTGGTGCCGGATAAAGCACACCAATAACCACCGGACAGGATTTATTACAGGAGTGGAGGGCTATATGACCACAGGAACAGCTAAATGGCCGGTAGTGCAGACGGCGCTGGTCGCCGGAATGCTGCTCTGCCTGCTGCCCCCGGCGCAGGCCGTGGATAACGGGCAGGTTGAAGGGGCGCACGGCCAGCTGTACGTCCATGGCGTCCTGACGGAGAGCGCCTGCCGGCTGGCGATGAACAGCGCGCGCCAGGACGTGGCGCTGGGCGAGACCGGAACGGGGCGGCTGCGTTCGCCGGGCGCGCAGGGCCACCCGGTGTATGTCGAGCTGCGGCTGGAAGACTGCCTGCCGGGGCAGGCCGCGGTGCGGGATGACCGTACCGGCGGGCTGACGCGGGCGGCGGGGCAGCCGGCGGTCTCGGTGAGTTTTCAGGCGCCGCGCGACGCGGACAACCCGGCACTGGTAAAGGCGCAGGGGGTCTCCGGCCTGGGGCTGCGGCTGGAAGACGAAAACGGCCAGGACGTGCGCCTGGGCGAACGCGGGAAGCCCCTGTCGCTGACGCCCGGGCAAAACACCCTGCGTTATATCGTGACCCCGGAGCGTACCCCGGCGGACCTGGTGGCGGGCAGCTACCGCGCCGTGGTGGATTTTCACCTGAGTTATGACTGAGGCGGGCCGTATGGGCAAAACAGTAACAGGGCGGAAGCGACGCTACCTGCTGGCCGGGGTGCTGTGTGCTGCCCCCCTGATGGCGCAGGCCGTCACCAACGTGACGGTGAAGGTCACGGTGACCGCGCCCCCCTGCACGGTGAACGATAACAAGGCCATTGAGGTTAACTTTGGCGATGTGATGACCACCCGGGTGGACGGCACGAACTACCGCAAACAGATCGGCTACAGCCTGTCGTGTGAGGGCGGGGGAGGCAAGGCGATGAAGCTGCAGGTGCAGGGCACCGCCGCCGGGTTCGACAGTGCGCTGTTGGGCACCTCGGTCTCCGGGCTGGGTATCCGGCTGCAGAACGGCAGCAGCAACCTGTCGGTGAACGGCTGGGTGAACTTCACCTATCCGAACAAGCCGGCGCTGTGGGCGGTCCCGGTGCAAAAATCCGGCGTGACCCTGGCCGGTGGTCAGTTTTCCGCCGCCGCGACGTTGAAAGTGGCGTACCAGTAAAAGGAGCCGGCAATGAAAAAACACGCAATAACCCGCATCGCCCTGCTGATCGGCATCACCCTGCTGGCCGGCCCGGGCGTGATGCCGGCGGCACAGGCGACGCCGGGGGAGGTCGCCATGAATTTTCATGGCACGCTGGTTTCGCCGCCGCCCTGCACCATCAGCGAGGGTAACCAGATTGACGTTGATTTTGGCAACATTGGGATCAAGAAGATAAACGGGGTGAACTACCGGCAGAAGCTGAACTACCGGATAACCTGCGAAAAGGGCAGTACTGCCTGGGCCCTGAAACTCTCGCTGGGCGGAAATCCGACCGATTTTGACAAGGAAGCACTGATGTCAAACCGGGGGGTGGGTATCCGGATGTACCAGAACAACAAATCCTTCACCCCTAACAGCACGATTGCCATCAGGCTGGACAACCCGCCGGAGCTGGAGGTGGTGCCGGTAAAAGATCCCACGTATACCCTGGAGAAAGGCCCCTTTGTGGCACGGACAACGTTGAGGGCCGACTACCAGTGAGGAAGGGTTTTATGACATATCAGACCATCAGGCAGTGCCCTCGGGGGCGTCTGTACGCCGGGATTATCCCGCTGCTGTGCGTGCTGGCCGCCACGCCGTTCACCGGCGCGCAGGCGGCCGGCGAAACCCTGGTGTACATGCACGGCACGCTGGTTGCCGAGCCGTGCGTCATCCCGCCGGGAGAGGATGAAATCACCCTGGGCTTTGGCACGGTGGTGGAGAAGTTTTTGTATAAGTACAGCCGTACGCCGGCGCAGCCTTTTTTCATTCATTTGGCGGAATGTGACCTGTCGCTGGGCTCAACGGTCAGGATGACCTTTTTGGGCACGGAGAGCGCGGCTCTGCCGGGGTTGCTGGCCATGGATGCAGGCAGCGGCGCCAAAGGGATAGCGATAGGCATCGAAACGCCGGAGGCAAAGGCGGTAAAAATCAACAAGGCGAGCGATAAATTTGCGCTGCGCTCCGGGGATAACCGCATCCCGTTCAGGGCCTGGGTGCAGGGTGAGCCGCAGGCGATTACCCAGCAGAAGATTACCCCCGGAGCGTTCAGCGCCACGGCGACCTTCGCGCTGGAATATGAATGAGGTGGCTGCCTGCCCGGAAATACCATGTGATAAATGTACAGATAATGTCTTAGGGTTTACGCAGACTGCGCCACCCGGTCTTTGCGTCGGTAAACCCATCGTGAGCGAAGCCTGCGGCTTTTTGAGCGGGCCTGTAACGGAACATCACTGGATGACACCCTGCTGCAGACCGGAAGATTCATATCATGTGTACGACGCCTATTTTACTTCCCTTTGCCACTTACAGTAAACCTCAAGGATTAAAAAATGCGCTGGACCTACTTAGCTCTAACAATTGTTGCTGGGATAGTCTCGATACAAGCCAACGCGACGCAGATACCGCGACTCACCGCGCCTAAGATGACATTCAACGAGGCGTACCAAGAAGGAACTGTGTCAGTTAGCTACTACGACAATCCTGGCCTGGAAAAGATGCCTCTTCCCGTACTATTGGGTAGTAGTAGTACATTTGGCCTCCTGAGCGCCGGGTATAAAATAAAAGGAGAAAACTGGACTATGGGCGAGCCCTGGACCCGTGGCATGGATGAAATGAATGGCTGGCAAGTCAAAATAGATACCCACTACACTCGCACCGTCGGAAAAGCTCTGGAAGAGCTTTATGGCGCGTTTCAGGGGAAATTGTCGAAAGCAGACTGGTATAGCGGGTCTTTCGGTGGTTCAATCGACGGCATGTGTCTTTGCATTGGATTAGAACGGCAGCAGTGCTACACCACGCCAGTATGCACTAGTAACAACCCAAAGATCCTCCATTGCAATATTCCTGCATCTGTTGAGATCACGCACTCTGCTACAGCTGCAGGGCATAACTCCACGATCACGAAAAACGCTAACGTCGACTGTAATCAATCGGGTAGTGTCATGCTGTCATTAACCAATTCAACAGTAAACCTCGGCGGCGGAATAACCAGCTCGCTGAGTATGAATGTTGGGACGGGAGGCGTGTTCTCCGTTATTAAAGGAAACAACCCCTTAACTATAACCAGTAACCTGCATGTGCCTTCCGGTACTTCCCCCGGCAACTACCAGGGCAGCACAACGCTGAAGCTTGAATACCCGTAAATTGTTTTTATCACAACGTGGCCCCTGCCGGTCTTGCGGTGGGGGCTTTTTTGTTATGGCGGAATGGAAATAGTGTGGGAATGCCGCCATCAAAGTTAAGGGCTGATCATTTATTCCAGGTTACGCAGGCTGAGAGCATACGCGAGAGACCAGCGGACACACTGAGCAATAATATCAACGGGATAATGCAGACGACGTAAGGCTTTTCGGAGCAGAGGCATATCACAAAAAGCAGCATATTACCCAACGCGTCCTTAATGCGACACAACAGTTGGCCGTAACGTTACTGTTCGGTTACCGTTCGACTTATTCCAGCGCGATATATGCCGTGAGCTCGGCGTGGTAGGCGCCGGCTTGTGCGCGTCGCAGGTCCCATGTCAGCTCCCCCGTTTTTTCATCGTAGCGGATAATGACGGTCGAGGTGGGATGCGCGTCGTTTACCAGCTTGATATTACCGTCAGCAGCTTCCCTGAATTTTACTGTGTCACCGCTTGCTATTTTTTGCGTCCCCGTCAATGTCAGGAGGGGGATCGTACTTTCAACAGAAGCGTGCAAGGAACGTAAATTTTTTGAGGTCGTAGACTTGAAGTTGTTTTCAAGGGGGCCAGAGTGGTAGGTTACGCCATCCTGGGTGGTGTAAGAGTAAGTGATGGTATCATGAAATGCCGTTCCCCCATTTGACCCAATGTACCCGGGGCAGTCCATACTGATCCCCTCACCGGCAAACCGTAAGCGGATGGTGTTCCACAAACCTCTGGTAATGATCCTTTCAGAGGCGGTAAAGGTGCGTGATGTCCCTTTCGGGATCAACGTGTCAGGCTGGTTAATTACCCGGTGAAAGTCAGACCGTATTGTCGTGTTGTCCATAAGGCGCATCCGGACATCGCTGACGTGCATGTCACATTCTGCCGGCGCGCTTACCGTGACCGCCACCTGGGTAATATCCAGCCCAATTCTCTGGCCGGTTCTTTTGTCTGACTCAGCTTCCCGTACGAACCACCGGTTGACTTCATCGTCCAGCTGAACGGCATGGGACACCATGGGTGAGGTTGTCAGTAGCAGGAGCAGAAGCGTAATTGCTCGTTGCAGGCCCCGGGAACACGCGGTCACTAAAACAAGGTGCTTCCGGGCCAGAGCACGAATCAGAGGGTATATTAATATGCACATGATTTGTTTCCTGATATAGCAGGGCATTATGTCAATGCTGGGCCGCTGCAGTATACTGTCAGTCACGGGCATCGGCCTTCCCTGGCCTGCCGTGAGGGGCGATGAATCAGGCTGTGCCGACGGTCACTTTGGGTTGACCTTGGTAATCCCCAGCCTGTTCAGCAGGCAGGATTACTGCTTTTCGATTTTAATGGTCAGCATACCGTTGTAGGTACCGCCTTCCTGAGTGTCTGCGGGGGTCGCAGTGAGATGTAACGTTGTCCGCAAGTCATTCTTATTGCCATCCAGGTTATGTGTCATGACATGCTTCTCATCAAATTTCGCCCCGGTATCATCTGTAATGGTGGCCTTCACCGGAATGGTGTAATCACCCTGTTTCAGATTGAAATGGTCTTCTGTTGCAGTCTCGTCCCCGGTCACCGTGATTTTTGCTGCATGGTTGTTTGACGTGGTAATCACAATATCGGCATCCATATTTCCTTCAGTAAAGCCCACGGTGTTTTTATCCACAGCCAGCTCCAGTTTCTCCGTTATGTTGGCGGTGATGGTCACGGTGGCGCTGTTATTAGCCTGTGCGCCGGCAGACATCCCTGCCGTTGCCAGAACCAGCAGCGCCAGGATATTGTTGTTAAACGTGTGTTTCATGATATTTCCTCAGTATTGTCAGTCAGTTTAATAAATTCAGTGTTACCGGCAGACCGCAGTGGCTCTGACCGGTGACCGGGCCGCATCCGCTTCGCTGATGTGCCAGTCCGCGTGGCAGGTCTCGCCCGCCCCGCTTCCCCATTTCGCGGTCAGGGTTCCGCTGCGGGCGAGGCCGGTCAGGTAAACCAGGCCGTCATCCCCCACCATGCCGCCGCTGTCGCCGGCGGTCACCGTCGCGCCGAACGGCAGCGGCTTTCCGCCCTTCGTCAGCGTCATCAGTGCCCGCAGGCCGGTTTTCGCCACAAACTCTGCCCGTACAATGGCGCCTTTCGATGGCACCACCCGGGTTACCGGCGCTTCCACCTCGGTCTGCGTATCCAGATGTGCCACATCCAGCGCCACCCGGTTTTCGTGATACTCGCTGGCCCACGGCAGGACGGCATACCCCCGCCCGTCGGTTCTCACGCCGTTGCCGCCTTCCAGCGGAATACCGGCGGCCCCGGGGACAGAGACCAGCACGCTGGTACTGCCCAGCGGCTGGCCGGGCGTTATCCCGCCGCGATGCACCAGCAGGCTACCGGCCGTGTCATAGCTGAACTGGCGGTGGTCGCGCCCCTGGCTGTAACCGGCGGACAGGTCACCGTATGCCCCGCGCCAGGCCAGGCGGCCACTGCCGCTCTCCCCGCTGCGGCGGGAATGGCCCTGTGAGAGCGTCCAGTTCAGGTTGTTCTGCTCCAGCGCCGTGCCGCTCAGCGACGCCTGCTGTGCCATTTCCCCGTCGCCGTCACGGCTGACGCTGGCGGAGGCATACAGCGCTTTACCGGCACCGGCGAACAGGCTGCTCAGCGGCACGGACAGCGACAGGTTCATCCCGCGGTCCGTACGGTGCTGCGATGGGCTGTAGCTCTCGCTGTAGCCCAGGCTGTAGCTGACCGGGCCCAGGGCACTGCTGTAGCCGGCCTGCAGAGAGGTGCTGGCCCCCCGGCTGTTCCAGAAGGTCTGGCGGCTGCCGGTGAGATACAGTGAACTGCTGTTTCCCATTCGCTGGGAGACGTTCATTTCCATCCTCTCGCGACGGTTGTCCTTCAGGTTGTACCAGTCGCTCACCGGGCGAGGCAGCAGCCTGCCCGTCGCGTCACGCTGCTGTTCGCTCATCCAGCCGCTCATGTACGACCGGTTGCTCTCCTCCAGGGTGAAGAAACCCCGGGTGGAGTAACGGTAACCGGCTAGCTGGAAGGTGGTGCCGGTGGTGTCAAAGGCCCGGCTGTAAAGAAAGCGCACGGACTGCCCGCGGTGGCAGCTGCCGTCGGCAAGCCGGCTATCCGCATGGGTCACATCCGCCGAAAATGCCCCCCAGGCTCCCATATTGATACCGCTGCCCAGGGCGGCGGAGCGGTATTTCCGGGAATACTGCATTCCCCCGTAGGCGGTCACGCCGTATGGCAGCCCCCGTGACAGGGTGCCCTGCACCACGCCCGGATGCTGCGGGTCATGGCGGCCACTTTCGCGCAGCTGACCGGCATGCAGGGCATAGCGGGTGCGCCCCTCCCTGAGCAGAACCGGCAGGGTGGCGTAAGGCACCGTAAAGATACGGGCGCTGCCGTCCGCTTCGGTGACCGTCACTTCCAGGTCACCGCTGGAGTACATCGGGTTAATGTCATCAATCACAAACTCACCCGGGGCCACGTTGGTCTCATACACCACGTATCCGCTCTGGCGGATGCGGACGCGGGCATTGCTCAGCGCAGTACCGCGGATGACCGGGGCATAGCCCCGCTCCTGGTCCGGGTACATGCTGTCGTCCGTCATCAGGCTGACGCCCCGCAGCCCGGCAGAGTCAAAAATACTGCCGTCCGTGGTGGTGTCGCCGGCGACCAACGCGCTGCGCCAGGTGGGAATGCCGCGCTCCAGCCAGGTGCGTCCGTGGCGCCATTCGCGGCTGTGGGTCTGGCCGCTGCGGTAATCGCTCATGGTGCGCTCGTCGCGCAGCCGCCACGGCCCGGCATTGAGGCCGGCATTCAGGCGCAGGTAATGGCTGCTGCTGCGCCCATAGCGCCCGGCGCCGTTGGTGCCGCTGAAGTCATAGTTCAGCATCCCGGCGGTGATACCGTTATCCCAGCGCTCCGGCGATACCCAGTTACGCGGGCGTTTCTGCATCCATTTGTGCGGTATGCTGATATCCAGACGCATCTGCTGAAAATCGAACCGGGTAGTGGCCTGTGGGATAACGCTGCCCGGCGACAGCGGCTGTCCGTTATTCTTTTCTGCCGGCGTACTGTCCCCGAAGGCTTCAGGCCGCACCCCCATCTCCGTCAAATCACGACGGGTCAGCGCGGCCATCAGCCCGGTGCCGTCGGTGACACCGGCACGCTTTTCATCGGTATCCGCCGCAATAAAGTTCAGGTCGCGGATGCCCAGCGGCTCCTGATTGATAAAAACGCTCACCTTATAGCTGCCGGGCAACTGCTCCCCCTTGGTGAAGCGGGCCAGGTCAATGCCTTCTCCGGTCTCGGAAATCAGCCCGGGCGGAAACCAGAGGTCTTCTGCCGCCACGCCGTGGTTGCAGAGCAGGGCGGCAGCCACGGCGGCCAGGCGGAGTGCGGGGTGTCGTGTCAGTTTCATGTCGTCTCCCCGGCCACTCAGCGCAGCGTGCCGCGGCCCGGGTCCGTGCCGCCGTAGTCGTTAACCGCGTTCCAGGTGACGGTGCCGCCGCCGCTGCTGGCCGGCAGGGCCACGGAAGCGCTGCCCAGCGGTGGAACCATCACATTCTCCAGCGTTTTTCCGCCGGCACGCAGGTCCGTCAGGGTCAGGTAATAGGGGGTCGGATTACGGATATCCAGCTTTCCGCCGCGGCGGGTGAATTCCAGCGCATCGGTGGCTTTTTCACGGGCCGGGCTGAGCCCGGCCGGGCGGACAAAAAGCTTGATGCGCAAGACGGTGGCCACCACCAGGCCGCCATGGGCTTTCTCCATGGCCTGCCGGTTCACGGACGGGATGGCCTTGACGTTCATGTAGTAGAGGCTCTCACGGTCGTGCGGATGCGGCACGCCGGCAGAGATGATGCGCAGGGTATTTTCGTTACCCGGCGCACTGGTGTAGAGCGGTGGGGTGACCACAAAGTCACCGGTCTTGGTTCCGTCGGCTTTTTCCACCCAGGACTGCATCAGATAGGTGGAGGAAGCGGTGCCGTTTTTAACGGACAGGGTGCTCTGCTGCGCATCCGCCGGGAACACCACCCGGCTGGCGCCGAGCGAGATACCGCCGGCGGCGGCAGCCGGCCCGCAGCACAGGGCTGACAGGCTGAGCAGTACGGTAGCGATAATTTTCTGTGAAAAATGCTTCATGGTTTTAGTTCACCTTATGTAATGAACAGTCAGGTGATTAAATTCCCTCATTCCCGAATGCGGACGCAGTCCGCCCGTTATGCCGTGGCCATGCTCCGGCATGTTATTCAGTGAGGATTTATATTTCCCGGCTGTTTTCACTGCGACAATAGATATTTTTGCCATGTATCCCTATGGAAGTTTCAATAACGTCCGGCAGGGTGACATGATGCCTGTTTATAACGGCATGCGGCGATGATGAGTCACCGCGTTGCTGAGCTCCCGATGGAGCCGTCTCAGGTCGGTAAAGTAATCATCCCGGGTGCCATGGCGGTGCAGATATTCCACCGCAGAGTTAAATAATATAAGCAGGGTGAAATGCCGCTCTGAATATTGCCCTGCTGCGATGGGGGTAATTATCCACACAGAAAGTTAACACTCAATCTGACAAGTACGAAAGCAAAAAGAGGCCGGAAGGCGAGGGTGTAAAATACGTTTTTTCGTCGGTATCTCATTGTGTTATCCCGCCTGATGTCAACGGACATGCGTTTCGCACCAGGCACCGCATTCGTCTTTTAAGCGCAATATACAAAAAGCACTGCGGCCAGTGCCGCAGTGACCCTCAGGGAAACTGTCATGGCAATCATGGGATGGTGCGGCAGGCTCTCGGCAGGTGGCTCAGTGGCGATATATGCCGCGTGGCGGAATAGCGGCAGTGTCAGAATGCCGCGGTCAAAGCTAAGGACTTTCTGATTTGTTCTAATGAATATGATAGACGATACATATATATTAACTAACGGTAAATACGCCAACAGGCTGCGCCGGCTCGGTAGGTTATAAAGGCAGGGGCAGTGTGCTCTGTGAGACCCTATATTGCCCGGTAAGAGCCGCGTTGGTTGTTTATTGATGTTCATTAACCCCCTGTCAATCATCTGAAAAACGGGTTTAAATAACACATGTTAACCAAGAAATTTAAAAAAACATTATTTTGCTACGTCTGGCGGTTATTGCTTTTATCTTGCGCGTTGTTCTGGGCAATTGTCACCCTGGGGCTGGTGTTGATGATTAGTTAAATGATCCTTGTAACAACGGGGTATTATATTGAATGTTCGGAGACTATATGATGCTAAAACATGTCAGAATCAGGGCGCTGATGTTGCTGGTGGCGATGCTGGTGGCGTTAAACGGCTGTACATCCTACAACGCGGTAACGGTCAGCCATAAACCCCTCAGCCACGGTAGCTACGTTGTGACCGATCCGCCTCTCTATGCCGGAGATAAAATACGCTATCAGCTTAACAACGGGCAAAAAGGCGAGATGGTCGTAGCCCGCCTCACGCCGCAGGCGATTGTGGGCCAGAATGGCGTAACGCTTCCGGCAGCAGAGCTCAGTTCGCTGGAAAAACAGGCGGTTTCCGCGGCGAAAACCGGCGCGGCCGTCGGTGGGGGCATTGCGGCCACCACCCTGGTTGTTGCCATCTTAACCGTATCTCTGGCATCAGCCATGGTGGCGGGTATGGCTGCCGGCTGAAAAATAATGTACTCCAAACGCCATATTTCCCGATGCGGCACTTAATTGTAATGCAGCTGCTCACTACCTCGTGGCCCTTATAAACAGTAGAGGGCATTCATGGTCAGAAACCTGTTCTAAAATTCCTGACCATGCCTGTTTTTACTCCTAAATTTATATGGTAGTCACAATCAATGACGCGGTGTAAGAAAAACTTTCATCACTGTTAATCTTACCGCGGTTTCGTTTCCCCGTTGCTTTATCGTATCCATCGGAAGCTGTTACCGGTATGAAACTGAACTTGACTTTTTTACTCGTTTCGCCATGAAATACCACCGTTTCAAACATGGTGTTTAGCCAGAATGGTATATTATATTTGTCGAGATATACTTTTTCTCCATTCGTCTGCCACCCGATATAGCCATCATGTAAATGATACTGACGGTCTTTGGGAACGAGACTATCTTTTATCTCCCGACTAAAGGATGGTCTGCAGAACTCATTAAGCATGAAACGGTATGTGGATATTTGTGCGAAGACCACCGATTCATCCTCATTTTTACCCTGGGAATTGGTGACCTGAGTAGGCCCCAGTGCGTAGTCAAACGGAAAATACAGAGAACCGTTGGTTGAGCTAAGCGCTGAACTGCCGCGTATCTGCGTTCCAGGGGTAAATGCCAGTTTTAGGGTGCCAACCCGGCAGTCTTCTCCCCCTGATGCTTGTACCGTTATCTTTGCGCCGCCGGTATCATTCAGTCGCAGCTCTTTCCGCCCCGAATCATCTACCCTGATGCTCCCCGTGATAGTCGTCCCCTCTGAAGTGACCGTGACGCCGCACGGGTCTTCCTTGGTAATGCTGATATCTGAGTGAAGATTCACGCCCTCAGCCGAAGCCTGTAATGCCGCTGCTGATAACACCAGCGCCAGGGTTAGTTGTTGCGGAACATACCGTCTTTTTTTCATTTTTTCAGTGTTCATATAACGCCACACACTCCCGTCGTTAAATTTTCGGGCTTCTGTTACTGCAGCGTCACATTCAGCGTGAAGGGCAGGCTGATCGTCTCACCATTCTCAACCGCCCTCAGTTTCACCGTACCATCACTTTTTTCTGGGTTCTTCGCCAGCAGCACCCCCACGCCAATCAGCGCACTTTTAACTTTCTGGCCGGCTTCCAGGGTGGCCGAATAACTCAGGGCTGCACTGTTCCCCCTTTTTGCGAGAGGGGCAACGCCATTGGCGGCCAGATAGCTGTCGGTTAGCGGGATCGCGGTGTTGCTACCAAAATCAGCCACGCCGGTAACTTCCGCCATTGCTGAATGCACAACGCTTTCTGATTGCGTATGACTGTCACCTGCGGCATCCTTGACCGTGACTTTACTCAGGGCGATGGCTTTCGCTGCCGTGCCTGCCGTATCAGTAAACAACGCTAGCTTGGTCGCCACCGGCATATAACGCCAGTACCCCTCATGCTGGGTGGCAATTAAGTATACCTTCTTAGCCAGATCCGGCTCCTTAAGTGCACTCGGTGCATCTGCGTCAAAGCTCAAATTTGCCAGGCTGCAACCCGGGCTGGAGTCATCGGTTAACTTCACTCTGATAAGCAGTGGGCTGTTGCTGTCGCTCTCCCCTTTGGTTAAATTCCCACTCTGGGCGTTTTTAGCGAGCGTCCATTTAGGTGACCAGGCGGTTTTCCCCACGGGAGCGACATTGATAGCACAGGTGTCCACCGCTTCCACACTCAGGGTGGTAGTCAGCGTTACGGAGTTGCCCTCGGCAAACACGCCGCCGCTGCAAACCATAACCAGCGCGGCCAATGTTGATAGGTGAAGTTTATTTTTCATTTTTCTTACCATTACCTTATTTAGGTTAATAAAAATTCCGAAAATTATTGGTCGATTACATATACCGTGATGAGGACATCAACGATGCAGTTATGAACATATAGGTGAATATTCCTGGTGTTATTGTGCCCCCTCGCTGGCGAATGTAAAACGAAACCAGAATAAAAACAAATTTCCCAAATGGAAAGCTCATGCAGTGTGCGGGCGGCAGGATACGTCCCAACGGCCATCATTATATTTTTGGTTTTTTCTGGGTTCGCATTTTTCAATGCAGAGTATGTTTCCATTTTGGAAATTTGTTTTTAATTTAATATTGTTTGTAATATACCCCGATCTTTGGAAGGCTGTTTTCTAAGATAACGTTTTCAGCACTCTGCCGGTTAACCGACGAATGCTTGGCTATTTATTTTTTAGGTATAAAACCAGATAATGAAAAGTAAAATTAAACAACATACGGCACTGTGGCTTCTTTTGACGGTGCTGGGGGCCACGGCGGCCCAGGCCGAAACGAATAACGGCGGCGTGATGCTGAGCGGCACTCGCCTGATCTACGACGGGAATAAAAATGTTGCGGGCATAACCGTGACTAATTCCGCTGCCGATGATGTCTGGCTGATGCGTTTTTGGATATCGCCTTATGGGGATAAAGCGGATAAAGAGCAAGGGAAAAACAATAAGCCCCCTTCGTGGTTACCCCGCCGCTGTATCGGCTGGATCCAGACGCAACGGTGCAATTGAGAGTTAACCAGATGAAGGACAGCCTGCCACAAGATCGCGAGTCGGTATTCTACCTGAACAGCCTGGCTATTCCGCCGAAGAAAGGGGAAAAAAACTTCCAGAAATCAGTGCAGGGCGGGCTGCAGTTTGCGGTTAACACGCGTATCAAAATGTTCTATCGCCCGGCGGCGGTCAGTAATGTCGCTGCCGTGAAGGGGGCGCCGAACAAACTGTCGGTCGCGGTAAAGGGTAAGGCGATGTCGATCAACAACCCGACGCCGTACTTTATCACGCTAAGTCAGATTGCCATCAACGGCGCGCCGGTTCAGACAGAGCAAGACACCATGGTGCCCCCCTTTGGCGACATCCGGCTCCCTGCGGGGGCTCCTCATGGCACCCTGAGCTACAGCACCATTGACGATCGTGGCATGACCACTCCGGTGCTTAAAAAAACATTCTGACCGCTTTGTCGCATTATTTTATTTGGCTTGTCTCGCTTATCACGTTTTGTGGGGGGAAAGCCGTTTTTTTTGATTATTGGGATGTCGGAGTATGACGCGGTCCAGGTATGTAGTCGGAATTCTCGCGTTCACCATGATGATGAGTCGGGATATCGTCGCTGCCCCCCCGCTGGCAGGGACAAGGCAGGTAGCCGACAGCGCCGTAGAAGATTCACCGGCGCTGACGTTTGATAGTGATTTTCTCTCCCTGGGCCAGGATGATGCCAGCGACGAAAAACATGTGGATCTGTCCTATTTCGCTCACCGGGGGGGGATGAGCCCGGGGCGCTATTCTGTGGCGGTCAGCGTCAACGGTAAAACGGTGGACGAAGGCCGGCTGGTCACTTTCAGCTCCCGGCCGGACCAGCCTGGAAAGCTGTATGCCTGCGTCACCGCTGACGAATTACTGAACTGGTGGGGCATTATGGCTTCAGGGAAGGAAGACCTGTCGGGCGCTGGCTCTTTACCTCCCGCCGTGGGCGCCAGGGAGCAGCAGCCGGCCCAGCGAAAGGCGGTCAGCTGCCCTACCGGGGGCGTTACCGCCCTGGTTCCTTATGCGCAGGAAACCTTTGATTTTAACCACCGCCTGTTGTCTCTGACCGTTCCGCAGGCGTCGCTGGGGCCGGCCTCGCGGTTGCGTGTTCCCGCGCATCTGTGGGATGACGGGATCCCCGCACTATTAATGAATTACAACTATACCGGCAGTCAGCAACTACGCGGGGCGCAGAAAGCCGGCAGCGATTTTGTCGGGTTGAACGGTCAACTGAATCTGGGGGGATGGCGTCTGCGAAATGACCTGACGGCTTACCGGCAACAGCGGGGAATGATCGAATGGAATCTGTCCAGAGGGTATGCCCAGCATGGATTTTCCCGTTTTGGCGGCGGGCAGATGACGCTGGGATATACGTCATCATCCGGCGGCAGCGTGGATTCGGTGTCGTTTATGGGGATCAAAGTGGATTCAGATGACGGGATGCTGGATCCGGCCTTTACGACGTATACGCCGGCGATTACCGGGATTGCCGGCACGCCGGCCACCATCACGGCGCGCCAGTACGGTAAGGTGATCTTTCAGCAGAATGTTCCCCAGGGGCCTTTTTCGCTGACAGATTTCAATCGTAGCGGCAGCGGGGATGTGGAGGTGGAAGTCCGTGAGACCGACGGAACAGTCCGGCATTTTACCCTGGCGCAGGCCAGCAGCGGCGTACTGATGCGGCAGGGGGCGCGCAGCTACAGCTTCTCCGCCGGCAAAGCCTCTGAGAGCCGGGGATATGTCGATGACCGTTTTATACAGGGGGGGGGGAGTTACGGAACCGGCGCCAATACCACGATAACCACCGGCATGCTGCTGTCGCGTGATTATCAGGCTCTGGCGCTCGGCGGCGGATTTTACGCCGGGCGCTGGGGGGCATTTACCTACACCCTGAAAGGCTCCCGCGCCAGCCTTGCCGCCGTGCCGGGGCGCTATGGCGTCGCTCGGGGCCTGAGCCAGGATCTGAATTGGTCGCGCAGTTTCGGCGACACCTCAGTCGGCGTCGCCTATCGCCGCAGCCTGACCGAAAATGCATACGGCTACAGCACGCTGCTGGGTTTGTCTGCCGAAACCCCAGCTGAAGCCGCCGGGCGCCATCAGGGGGAGCATGACAGCCTGGCGCTGACCCTGTCCCGCGCTCTGGGGAACTGGGGCAGCATCGTTTTGAATGGTTCCCGCACCACCTCATGGGGGGGAGCGGAAAACAGCAGAATGTCACGCTGGGATATAACACCACCATAAAGGATGTGGGGGTCAGCTTGTCCGCCGGCGTCAGCAGTATGACGGAAAGTTACCGCAGTGCAGGCCATGGATTTTCTGACGAGCCGGTATATAACCTGGCGTCAGACAGAAAAACGCAGCGCACCGTCGCTCTTAATATCTCCCTTCCTCTGGGTAAATGGCTGGGTTCCGGCAGAGGGCATTACTCATGGAGCCGCTCTGGCGGCAGCGTCAGTCAGCAGGCGGGATTCAGCGGTTCAGCCATGAACAACCGGCTGGCTTACTCGCTGTCACAGAGTTTGCAGGGTAACCGGGGGGGCAACCTCAGTCTGGGTTACGAAGGCGAGTCTGCGTCGTTCAGCGGCGGTTACAGTTATGGTGGCAACGACACCCTTTCATACAGCATGAACGGCGGGCTGGCGTTGCATTCACAGGGGGTGACGCTGGGTAAATCCCTGGCGCTGGGTGGGGGCAACGCGCTGGTGGTTATCCCCGGGGCGCCGGGCGTGCGGGTTGGCGATGCCACCACCGACTGGCATGGCCTGGCTTTGATCGGGGGCATGACGCCCTATGACCGTAACCGCGTAAGCGTTGATATGCTCAAGCTGCCGGAGGATATGGAGCTGGATGCTTCCAGCAAAAATGTGGTGCCGACGCGCGGCGCCCTGGTCAGGGTGCCGTTTCGCGGCAAAACGGGATACCGGATCTTGTTGGGCCTACAGTACCGTGGCAGACCGGTTCTTTTTGGCTCGGTGGTGACGCTGAAGCAAAAGACATCCGGCGGATACCCGATATCCGGCATCGTCGGGGAAGACGGGCAGGCCTACCTGTCGGGGATGCCTGCCGGCGGCACCGTAGTTGTCAACTGGGGCAATGCTCCGGATGAACAGTGCACTGCAGACTACAAACTGCCGGCAAACGCAGACAAAGGGCATCCGCTTGAAGTGGCGGCGGTATGCCATTCGTGAAGATGGCAGACACCATAAAGAGGACATCAAGGTGAAGAGTATGGATATCATGAAATATTCGCTGCTTCTGATAGCCGCGGCGTTGTCGTGCCAGCTACGACCCGTACAGGCAAACAGCGTTGTCGAACACCAAAGTACGCCGGTCAATGTGGCGTTCGGGGTGCGGGCGCTGACGCCGGACACGCAGGTTAACCCGCAGGTGGCCTTTGTGGCACAGATGCTGACGTTACCTCCGGTGGTATGCACGACCTGTTCCGCGCAAGACAGCTGGACCCGCGACTGGTCGGTATCGCACATTTCACTGAACCGGGACCATACCCAGCTGGATAAAGGATGGTACCTGTTTAACAGTGGGCTGAAAGGGATAGGTATTGGGGTACGAACGGCCCCCGGGACGCGCCAGACCCGGGAGGGAACCGGCGCACGGCTCGATGAAAACGGTGAAGTCAGCGTCGGGCTGGTGCGACTGGCCCGGGATGTGGGGGCAGGGTTAGTCGACCTGCCCGCAACCGATTTTACCCGGGTTACCACCTTTCGTGATCCGGCAGGCAGCGTGAAATATGTGCAACGGGATACCTTTCAGGTGTCCGCTGATTTTCGGGTACCGACCTGTACCAGTTCAACGCGGAGTCTGAGTATCCGTTTGCCTGATATCGACCGGGGTTGGTTACGTAACAACGTTGTCCCGGGGCATTATGCCGATCGTTTCGGCTCGGCCCCGCAGCTGGTCGTCGCAAACTGTTCGGAGAACACCCGCAATCTGCGTATCCGTTTCATTCCCGGCGGGGCGGTGGCGGACTCTGTGGCCGGCCCCGCCACGATACTGGTGGGGCGCGATGCCGACAACCGGGATACCGGGACCGGGTTTCTGACGACCTATGCCGCCAGCGGGTTCGGGCGAACCTGGCAGGGGGTGGTCCACTGGGACCGCGCCCTGCCGCTGGTGCTGACCAATCCACATCCTGCACCGAGTGGCGATGAGCTGAGCGAAGGCATTACGGTGGCATTACAGGGTTTTTATGCCAGACCGGACAATAGCCTGCCGCTTGGCGCCGGGGCGATCACCGCCAGAGGATTATACCAGGTGTCTTATGATTGATCGCATCACGGGTTTTCTGGGCGCGGTACTGCGCCCCGTGGTACTGGTCTGGATAGTTTTCCAGCCGGTATGTGCCGAGACTTTCCTCCCTGAGCAGGATATTTCGCTGAATGGCACGGTGGTGGTGCCATCCTGCAAGATCCATACGGGCGCTGACCGTCTGACATTCAGTAAAGACAAGTTGTCGGATCAGGCGTCACAGAGGCTGTTTCTGCGCCTCAGCCAGTGTGATATCGAAGGGCTCAACATTATGTTCCGGGCCGCCACCTGGCCGGGTTATCCGGACCGGGGAATACTGAAGAGCAGGAGTACCCGGCGGCCTTCCGCGGTATGGCATTTCCGCCTGGCGCCTGCACCTGCGCAGGAAAGGCTGCCGGCAGAGTCGCAATCCTGGCCGCTGTCCCTCGCGGCACACACCGCCGAACTGGTAAAGGATACGCCGACGGAAAGGGATAACCCGCAAGGGCAATATTTCAATCTGAACGGCGTGGTCTATGAGTACAGCGCCGACCGGATACCGCAGGGGCAAGGGGAACTGGTTATTCCGTTTGTGGTGTCGCTGCACAGCACCGGCGCGGGGGGGCATACAGCGGATGATGAGCTCGAATCCGCGTTTGCACTGCAGGTGAGTTACCGATAATGCCAATCGCTCATTGATCTGGGATCTGGGCGAGCCGCTACAGCATGCACTTGATGAAAACCTTCCTCCGGTCACCTGCATATATTTCGTGGCGGCAAGGGAACGCCGTGAAAACCCGCTACTTTCGGCTATTAAAACATTCAAAATATGCGTTATGGCGAAATGACAAGAAGGTTTTTTATAAATGACACTGCAGGGTGTCATTTTTTTTGGGGGGGGGAGCAACCGGTTCTCTTGATTGGATTGGGTTTGCTCGCCGCGGATGACGGCTGTGATTTGACTTGGTTATTTCTATCATCAGATTGGAATGTGGTTAATATATATAAGAAATATCTTTATAAATATGTGAATGATGTCGCTTTTAGGCCGATTGCTCTCACCGTTCTGTCAGTTTATTTCGTTGTTTTTATTGTGCTTTTTGTTTTTTTGTTGATTTTGATTGTTTTTTTGTTTGTGGTGTTTTTATTTGTTTTCCATTTTGCAAATCTATTCTTTTTATTTTGCTTATTTACTTTTTTTTTGAAGTGATGATAATTGCCCGTATTCAACTTCCGGGGCGTATGCTTTCCCGGTAATAACTAAAGTGCAACGCTAATAATGACCGAATATAACGGTGGTGGGTTATTTACCCATTGCAACTCACGCCGGTATTGTTTTAGTCAGGAGTTTTACGGTGAAAACAACGATTATCACATTAGCCATTGCCGGCGCTTTGCTGTGCCAGTCCGCCGGCACTGTATTTGCCGCACCTGCCGATATGGAAACGACCACGCAGTCCTTTTCGGTCCGCCTGGGGGCCACCCGGGTGATTTATAATCCGGCATCCGGTGGCACCACGCTGCCGCTGGTGAACCCGCAGAATTACCCCATCCTGCTGCAGTCTGAAGCTCTGGCGGAAAACATGAAAGACCGGGGGATTTTATGGTGACTCCGCCCCTGATGCGCCTTGACCCTCAGCAGCAGAGCCGCCTGCGCATTGTACGTACCGGTGGCAATTTTGCCGCTGACCGGGAAAGCCTCCAGTGGCTGTGTGCCAAAGGCATTCCGCCCAAAGCCGATGACGCCTGGGCAAAGGGTGGCGATGGTAAACCTGCGGCGCCAAAAGACAAAGTGTCAATGAATGTTCAGCTGTCTATTAACAGCTGCATCAAGCTGTTCGTTCGCCCCGCAGCCGTGAAGGGCTCGCCGACCGAGGCGGCGCGCAATGTCAGCTGGCAGTGGCAGGGAAATAAACTGAAAGGAACCAATAACTCCCCGTTCTATATCAACCTGACCAGCCTGAAGGCAGGGAATGTCAACGTGGATACGCCACATTATATCGCGCCGTTCGGCAGCCACGAGTACACAGTGAAAGGCGGGAAGGTGGGCGGCGCGGTGAACTGGAAAATCATTAACGATTACGGCGGTGAAAGCCCTCTGATGCAGGCTCCTGCGAAATAACACCCTCAGGGGGCGGGGTGTAGCCCTGCCGTCGTTCTTTTAGCTGAATTAATGGTTACTGCGTGAATAAAAACAAAAGGATATGCCGCGCCGTTTGCGCCGGTGGGCTGCTGGCGACCATGCTGTCACCGCTGCCGGCCCCTGCCCGTAGCTGGTCGTTTGATGCGGCGCAGCTGGGGCAGGCCGGGCAGGATGTGGATATCTCCGTGTTCAACCAAGGCGGCCAGCTGCCGGGCACCTACCTGGTGGATGTCATGCTTAACGGTGAGCGGGTGGATTCACGGGAAATGGTGTTCCATCAGGAGACCGACGCGGGCGGGCACCCGGCGTTGAAAACCTGCCTGACCCGGCCGCAGCTGGCCGGTTACGGCATCCGGGTGGAAGCCTACCCGGCGTTGTTTCCTAAAGGCACTGACGGAGAGTGTGCGCATCTGTCGGCCATTCCGCAGGCCTCGCAGGAGCTGCAGTTCAACAGCCAGCAACTGCTGCTGTCGGTGCCCCAGGTGGCGCTGACGCCGGCGCAGAAGGGCATTGCCCCGCAGCAGTTGTGGGATGACGGGGCCCCGGTGTATCTGATGAATTACCAGACAAACGCCACCCGAACCGAAACCCGGCGGGCGGCCCGGCCCGGCAGCGAAGCCTATTTCGCCCGTCTTGACCCGGGCATTAACCTGGGGGCCTGGCGCCTGCGCAACATGACCACCTGGCGAAAAACCGGCCGGCAGCCCGGCAAATGGCAGACCGCCGACACCTGGGCCGAGCGCGGGCTGTACGGACTGAAAAGCCGCCTGACGCTGGGTGAGCGCTATACCTCATCCGATATTTTCAGCAGCGTGCCGTTTCGGGGCGCCATGCTGGAGTCTGACGAGCTGATGGTGCCGTATAACCAGCGCGAATCCGCGCCGGTGGTTCGCGGTATTGCCCGCACCCAGGCCCGGGTTGAGGTCCGCCAGGGCGGCTATGTGATTTATACCACCACCGTGGCGCCGGGGCCGTTTGCCCTCACCGACCTGTCGGCCGGCAGTAACGGAGACTTGCAGGTCACGGTGGTGGAGACCGACGGGGCGCCCCAGGTGTTCACGGTACCCTGGACGGCGCCGGCCATTGCCCTGCGGGAGGGGTATCTGAAATACAGCCTGATGACCGGCCAGTATCGCCCGGATGATCGGAGTGTCACGCCGGCGACGGTGGCGCAGGGGACGCTGATGTATGGCCTCCCGTGGGGGCTGACGACCTACGGGGGGCTGCAGTGGGCGGAGCATTACCGGGGGGCCTCGCTGGGGCTGGGAATGCAACTGGGTGACCTGGGCGCATTGTCCGTGGATGGCACCCGGGGGCAGGGTGACCTGCCGGACGGGGCGACGGAGAGCGGGCAGACCTGGCGCCTGCGTTACAACAAGGTGCTGGATACCACCGGCACGGGTATCTCGCTGAGCAGCAGCCGCTATTCCCCGGCCGGAGAGGTCTCGCTGGGATCGGTACTGAGCCGCTGGCGTGACACGCCCCGGGGGGAGCAGGGAAGCACGCGCTTTCATTCCCGCAGTGACCGGCAGCGTGAAGCCCGGCACACCCTCAGTCTGAGCCAGTCGCTTGCCGGTTTGGGCTATATCAACCTGACCGGGTCGAGGGAAGAATACCGCAACGGTACCGCCAGGGATGAGCTGGTCACCTCGCTGAGTTCCGTAACGCGGGGGATCGGCTGGTCGCTGAACTGGTCGCAGCGCAGATCGCCGCAATACGGCGACCAGCACGCCAGAGGCTATCGCCGCGAACAGGAGGTCAGCCTGTGGTTCAACATTCCCCTTGCCGGCTGGCTGGGCGGCGGTAGCTATGCCACCTACCAGATGCAGTCCGGCAGCGACGGCCGGGTGCGCCACGACGTCGGCCTGAGCGGCGACGGATTTGACCAGCAGTTGCGCTGGAACGTCCGGCAGCAGTACCAGCCCGGTGCCGCCAACGACAACCGCTACGGCGGGTTGATGAACCTGACCTGGAACGGGGCCTATGGCGTGGTGGATGGCGGCTACAGCTACAGTGGCGACACCCGGCAGATGAACGCCGGACTGTCCGGCGGGGTGGTGGTGCATGAGCACGGCGTCACCCTGGGCCAGCCGATAAGCGGGACGACGGCGCTGGTGATGGCCCCGGGCATCAACGGGGTGGGGGTAAACGGCAGCCCGGGTGTCAAAACCGATTTTCGGGGTTACACCACGCAGAGTGGCCTTGGCGCCTACCAGGAGAATCTGGTGGAGCTGAACCCGGCAACCCTGCCGGCCGACGCGGAGCTGCCGCAGACCGGCATAAAGGTGGTGCCGACGGACGGGGCGGTGATACCGGTGCGTTTCCCTACCCGGGTAGGTGGCAGGGCGGTAATCGCCCTGCGTCAGGCGGATGGCCGTGCGGTGCCCTTTGGCGCCCTGGTGACGCTGGCCGGTGATGAGCGGCAGGGCAGCGGCGTGGTCGGCGGTGATGGTGAGGTGTACATGAGCGGGCTGGCGGAAAAAGGCGAGCTGATCGCCGCTTGGGGCGACGGGCGCCGGTGTCGGGCGGCTTACCGCCTTCCGGCGCAGCCCGGTCCGGCCGGGGTATACCGCTTCAGCGGGGTATGCCGCAGATGATAACCGGGAATAGCAAAATGAACGGAACAGTCGGAAAGAAAAGCCGGGTATTGAAAACCGCAGTGGCACAGCTGACGGGCGGGCTGCTGATAGGCCTCAGCCTGTTCAGTGCCGGATCCGTGCAGGCGGCAGAGCCGGAGGTCAGCCTGACGGCGCGCACCCAGGGGGATACGCGTCTGCGCGACGGCGCCCTGGTGGCAGAAGGCCGGGTGAGAGTACGGGAGGCTCACTCCGGGGTTCAGGTATGGCTGGATGCGGTGAAGAGCGGTGACGCACCGGACCGTTACGTGCTGAGCGGCAGAAACCATCCGGCGCACCAGCTGCGGGTGCGGCTGTCTGCCCGGGACAGCGAGGCGGACAGCCGAGACGGCAAGGGGCGCATTCTCCGGACGGCGGAAGAGCAGGTGCGCTATGAAGTAGTGGTGGACGGCGACCAGCAAGCGTCGCCGGACGAGTACGATCTGAGGGTCCGGGCGGCACCTGCGGGGTGACGGACCGGCAAAAAAGAATTCCGGGCGGCCATACAGGCACCCGCGATAAAAAAGGCGCGGCAACGCGCATCACGATGTGCCGGCTGCACGAAACGTGCGGGCCGGCGCGGATAACACGGTAAACGCAGAGTACTGCGAATAAGGATGAGCAATGATGAAAATGATGAGCAAACTGAGCCTGGTGGCACTGGCCCTGTGTGCGGCGAGCACCGCTGTACATGCGGAAGACAAGTCGTACGGTACGGCGACCGCGAAGATGACGGTGAATGCCATGCAGGAGTGGAAGATTGAGAAGGTTCAGGATGGTAATTTTTTTGTTGATAGTGGTAACGCCTTGGTTGCCAATTCAATCAGTGGAGGGAAATTTGCTCAGTTCAAAGTATCGAATTTAACAAATACCGCTGCTAAATATAGTATTACAGGCGTGGGAACATCTGTTAGCGATGATGGTGATATGTATATGGTTAATGATGCTGATAACAGCAAAATTAAAATCAAGCCTGCAAAAGTAGTGGGCAAAAGTACTCAGAATTTCTCTTGGAATAGTGACAGTAATAAATATGTGTCGGTTAACGATGTCGCAGCTAACAGTTCGGATGAGTTTTATATTTACCCTGTTCCTAATGTTATTCCTGTCGGTAGCTATACAACAACCGTTGAGTTGTTCGCACCATCAGTATAATAGCGTTGGTTGAGTGAAGAATATTTGCCGGTGAAATATCCGGCAAATATCTTAAAAAACGCGATCCCAGCCAAAGATGAAAGGTTTTTTACTTATTTTGACAACAAGGTAGGAAGCCTCAGAACTGACCATCCTGAACGAGACCGGTCTGATCATTACCCCTACTGCTTAAACGCAGCCAAGATAATTGAGGCATTTACCCCGCCGAATCCGAAGCCATTCACTAGTGCGTATGAAACGTCGTCTATTCTGGGCTGGTTTTTTATAATGTTCAGGCATTCGGCCGATGCGTCAATCTGCTCTATGTTGATGGATGCAGGTATGATCCCTCTGTTGATGGCCATAATTGAAAATATAGATGCCGCGGCGCCCGCGGCGCCCAGCATATGCCCGGTCGATGACTTTGTGGATGATATCAAGGGGTAATTGTTTTTAAATACCGCTCTGATGGCGGCAATCTCAGAAAGGTCGCCGACATAGGTAGAGGTTGAGTGAGCATTGATGTAATCGATATCCTCTGCAAATAAGTCTGCATCAGCAAGGGCTTTTTCCATTGCTCTCGCCGCCCCGGCGCCATCCGCAGGCCCGGCGGTTATATGCCAGGCGTCAGAGGTGGTGCCGTATCCCTTAACCTCCGCCAGTATATCGGCGCCCCGGTTTAGCGCATGTTCCAGTTCTTCCAGAATTAAGACTCCGGCCCCCTCGCTCATGACGAATCCGTCACGCATTGAATCGAAAGGGCGTGAGGATCTGGCCGGCTCTTCATTAAAACCGGTGCTCAACGCGCGTGCGGCATGAAAACCGCCCAGTGCGACAGGGCTGATACAGGCTTCGCTCCCTCCCACCAGGGCAATATTGGCGCGTTCTTCCTGGATGGCTTTGAACCCGTCCCCAATCGCCTGAATGCTGGCCGCACAGGCGGATACCGGCGTCCCGATCGGGCCTTTATAGCCATATTTGATCGATATGTGCCCTGCGGCGAGATTCGCAATAAATGAAGGGATGGTAAACGGAGACAGCTTTTTATTGCCTTCTCCGTAGACGGAGTTTACCGCGCGGGTAATAGCATGCACGCCACCAATGCCCGTGGCGATAATAGTGGCGACATCCAGCTTCTCTTCTTCGCTCAGCGTCAAAAGCCCGGCGTTGATAACGGCTTCTTCGGCGGCAATTAAAGCCAGGTGAATGAAACGGTCGGTTCTTTTTTGCTCCCGCAGCGGAATGTGTTTATCGATATCCAGACCCCCAGCCTGGTCATCATGGCACGACGGCACCGTACCGCCGATGCGAACGGCGAAGTTGCCGTAATCATCGGCGGATAACGCTTTAATGCCGGACACGCCGGCGATTAATCTTTCCCAGGACGTTTCGCGGCTAGCAGCCAGCGGGGAGACCAGGCCCATGCCCGTCACGACCACGCGTTTATTCATTCTTTTCTCCATGGGTATTAATTCCTTTCATTAGTTGGTAGGCATAAAGTGGCCGGCATATCTAACGGAAATAACCCCCGTTTAATTAGGTGTCATGGGGTGTTTTATATTTAAGAATTAATTGTTAGAAATAATAGCTTGCCGACAATAGCCATATTTGATCCGGGGTGATGACGTTGTTTTTCATTTCGTAGGTTTTTTGCCACTGAACGGCAATGTCTACCGGGCCGGCATGGCGGCGCAATTCAATGAATCCGGTATTTTTATGGCGTTGCAGATCGCGTTGCCACAGAAAATTGAGGTCATACCGGTCGAAGACGTCTTTCCAAAATAACTGGCCTAACAGGGCACGGCGGGACATCATGTAGTCCTGCGTTTGTTGCTCTGAGAGCCTGCGCATCGGGCGCCCGCCGGTTGAAGCGTAGTAGGCAAGCGAGGACAACGCCTTGTCGGCCCGTCTGCTGTCTGCCGCGCCATTATAGTGGCCTTCTAAACGCAGCGTCTGGTGGGCGGCACCGGACCAGGTGGCGCCGAAGGCCACCCGGTTGTGCCATGCCGTCTCTTTACCGCTGCCGGGCGCCATGCTTGCCCAGGGCTCGGGCTCTCTACCCCCTGCGCCTTCTAGATAGGCCAGCGTTGAGCGCGACAATACGTATGACATATTCAGGCCCAGCTGAGGGGATTTATGCCGCTCCTGATAAAATAAAACCTGCGGATTGAAATTATCCGTAACCTGATAACTTGCCACCAGCAGCAGACGATTATCGGGATTGCTGGTTCTCCAGTTTAGCCCCCGGTTCCCTTTCCCGGAATCTGCGCCAAGCTCAGGAGAAATAATCGCGGTGACAGAGGCACGGGACCAGAGTTGCTGCAGCTGTATCATTGCATTCCCCAGGCGGTTGAAGCGTTGTACGTCAGGATCGCCTGAGTCCACCTTTTGCGCCGTTCCCTTGCCCAAAAAATCGGTAGGGTTATAACCAAAAGCCACGCCATAACGGGTATTGACACGCCCAATATTTATCAGTGTTTGTGGCGTCAGCTGATAAGCCATATAAGCTTCCCGCAGGGCGCTGACGGTTTGGTTGTGATGCATTCGACGGGAAAAGTAGTTGTCAAGGCGATGAGATACCATCAAACGCCAGTGGTTCATATCATGACGCAATATCGGCGTATCCCATCGGGTATCCAGAGAGAAACGCTGCGCCGGGTCTTTTCTGCTCTGATTGAAACGGGCGACTGATTCTGCAAACATGCTCAGGGCGTTATATTCCGTTTCTTCAAACTTGCTGTTATCGGCCAGGCTCAACGCCGATGAGGTCGCTTTATCTGCAGCAAACAGCGGATGGCCGCAGGCAAATATCAGGGGCAAGCAGGCAAAATAGACGGACGCAGAGGAAGTCGCCATGGGTTAGTTTCCCCTAAACTGCGGTAAAAAATCGCGCTGCAGCCAGGTCTCCGGCACCTCTCGCCAGGTAAAATCCTGCTGGCGCATCACGGTGACCAGGCCGGCGTCGATGCCATCGATGATCACTTCTTCTGTGGGGCGTACCCCGCCAAGTACCGGCCGATAGCGGCGATAATATGTGGTCTTCAACAGGCTGCCGTTAACCGCATAAAATTCGGCTTTGCGACTTTTGAAGTCGGTTTTATCGACCCAAAGATCCATTGCCGGATATGTCGTATCTATGCCTTGGGCAACCAGGTGCAGGCGATAACAATCACGGGTTTGTCTATCACCATCCTGGATCTGTTCAACGCCGCTGAGCGTCGCCCGGTACTCCGCAGCCCAGTTTTCCGTGACGACATCGCCATTAGACGCCTGCCCTAATAAACGCTGCTGTGGGGAGATCGGCACGCTGGCATGGCTGACGGGATCGTAAAGCCATAAATTGCGCCCGCTTTTTAAGGTTAATTTCCCGACGTCACGTTCCGGACCGAGAAAGCGTAACAGACTGCGGAATTGCCCGCCTGCGGGATCCGCGCGGGAATAAATTTGCACCTTGCTGGTATCGAGTAATTTCCCATCCTTATAACTGATCAGCGTTGTCGTCAGGCTGAAAGAGCGCTGCGGGTTACGCACCGCGTCACTTTTTTCCAGAATGCGCTGGGCGTCATTGTTTGCCCAGGCAGGCAGCGTGCCGGCGATTAAGGTTAAAAAAATAGTCAGATGATAGATATGGCGGAATGAAATCATATTAACCCCTTCCTTTTTTATTTTAAATATGACGCAACGCTCGTGCTATATAGATTTTCGACGCTCTCCGCGCCGGCCACCAGGATGAGAGAATAGTCGCGAAAAGTAATATGCCAACCACGCTTAAAATCATTGTCCATTCATGCCAGACTCTAATCTGAATCGGTATTGGTGCAATAACGCCCGGGGGCTGCCATGTTAATCCAGAGTGATTTATCAGGTAGGATGAGATTATGGCAATAATGATACCGAACAGCGATCCTATAATCCCAAGCCATATTCCTTCGCAAAGGAATAGCCACTGAATATCACGCTGCTTTAATCCAATGGCACGTAGCGTACCAATTTCCACGGTGCGTTCAATTACCGCCATGCTCATGGTGTTGCCCACGGTGAAAAGCGCCAGGCAAAGGATCAGCACCAACAAGAAGCTAAATATTTTCCCGAACATGATGAGTATCTGTGAATACAAGGGTTGCAGTTCTGAGAAATCATAAACGGTAAGGTCTTGGGCTTTTAATGTGGTGTCAAAAAGATGCTGCAGTCTTTTCCGTGCGGTTGCTAGTTGAGAGGTGCTGTGGAGTTGTAAAATAATGGCGGTGACGCCGGGTTCGCCAAAGCCAAATAACAGCTGCTGGGCCTGTTTTAAATGAATTGCAACGAAGCTGTTATCCAGCTCCCGCGCTGGCTGGGGCTGTATTCCGGCCACCTTGACACGCGCAATATTTGGCGCCCCCCCGGTTGAAACCGCCAGCAGTTCAATATGCGACCCCTTATCCGTGCCGTGCGCCTTTCGGCTGGCCGCTGATAACCGAGCCAGATCTGCCGGGATAACCTCAGAAGGGCGATCGCGTTTAGCCCTGGAAGGCGGCCGGCAGGATGAGACCGGGCCTGGTCCGCAAAGTTGCAGCTGCTGGGCAAGACCCGAGCCAATTAAGGCGGCGTCAGAGGTGGTTGCGCTAAGCGTTTGGCGTTTATCCAGTAAATCGCCGAGAGAGTATTCATCCCACTTGTTTAATAATTTTTGACCTGCGACTTCACTGCCGTAGATCAATGCCGAGCGGGAGGTGCCGGCAGAATAATGGCTTGCAATGCCGGTCATTACCAGCACCGGCGTGCTGGCAACCAGCAGCGGTTTTAATACCGGGTCGCTGGCCAAGATTTTCATAATGTATTGGTAATGGGTAATGCTGTATTTCGCCGGGTTGCTGGTGCCGTGCAGCATGTAGTCTTTTTGCTGGATCTGCAGATGCCCCATATCTCTGACAAAGGCAGTTTGCAGGCTATATTTTATTGACTGATTATACCCGCCAAATAGCAGGATCCCCACCATGCCGACAACAATGGCGCACAGCGTGGATAGCGCCCGGCGACGATTGCGAAAAAGATTGCGAATAGCGAGCTTTACGATTTTCATAGCGCATCCCTGCCTTAAAACTGTTGGTTAACCTCGCCGTCATGCACGATATAACTATTATCAGCTTCAGCAATAACCTGCGGATCGTGGGAGGAGAAGATAACGGTTACCGCGTACTCTTGCTGTAATCGGCGTAATAATCGCAGAACCGACATGCTGGTCTTATTATCCAGATTTGCCGTGGGTTCATCAGCCAGCACCAGCGATGGCCGGTGAACCAAGGCCCGCGCGATGGCGACCCTCTGCCGCTGCCCGCCAGAAAGCTGGCCGGGCAATACGCCTGCTTTGCTCTGTAAACCCACGTTTTCCAGCATTTCCAGCACGGCCCTTCTGCGATATCCGGCGGGGGAGCCTTGCATTATCAAGGGAAACTCGATGTTTTCATAAGCGCTAAGCACCGGGATAAGGTTAAAATTCTGAAAGATAAACCCAAGGCAACGGGAGCGGAAGGCGCTTAATTGGTTATCGGTAAGCTCCGCCATATTCTGGCCATTAATAAACAGTTTTCCACTGTCTATGCTGTCAATGCCGCCAATGACATTAAGCAATGTCGTTTTCCCACTGCCGGAAAGCCCGGACAAAACGGTAAATTTCTTTTTTCTAATGCTTAAATTGACATCTCTCAGCGCGTTTACCCTGGTTTCGCCGAGGTAATAATCCTTACATATGTTTTCCATCTCAACTTCCCACATGCGCTCTCCTTTATATTACCTCTTTGGCATCAACAAATTATTATAATCACAGATAACCACATTTTTCGTGTGTTATTTTTTGTGCGGTCATTTTTCGCAATTTTATGTCGCTCCAGACGTTCATTTTTCATCAGTCACAGCGAAAGACGTCGTGAAAATCACGCGGTTCGTTCAAATGCCTACTCCGCAGAAAGTGACGGGTGATGCCCAACGGGATCTACACTGGCAGTATGTGAGCGAGCTGCCGGTGAGCTAATCTTGATCGCGCGGCCGTTAGCAGGACGGGACGACCTGTTTTCGCAACCTCGCCAGAAATTCCTTTAGGTACAATTCCATTTTTATTATTAGCGATTGGAATATTCTCAAGGTTTTTATCGACTTTCTTTTTTTTGCCGGGCGACATCTTATGCACTCGTTTGTTTCTATCGGTTACAATTTGTGTGAGTCATTAACCCATTGTGTTTTGTGAAAGGATTATTGTGAAAACTAAATTATCTCTGCTTACCCTCATTATTGGAGCAACGCTATGCTCGTCTGTAATGGCTGCAGCGCCAGGCAAACCGTCGATTAAAGACGGTTGGCAATTGAAAAATTTAAGCATGTTGAAACACAATCCGAGTGCAACAAGCTATAAGCAGCGGATCATTCGTGATCCAGACGGGCTGAAGTTAAATATTGCCTGGGACATGTGGAGTAATGACAATGCCAAAACCGCCAGCGTATTATTGAACGGAAAGTCGGTCTGGGAAGGGGCCGGCAGCGTCAAGTCTGCGCCCGTGACTATTACCCAGGGGGGTAACTACCAGTTAACGGTAAAAGTCTGTAATGATGATGGCTGCACCCTCAGCGACGCGTTGGACATGGTGGTGGTTGATACCGACGGTAGCGGCGCAAAGGCGCTCGATAATCCATTGCAGGACAATAATAAGCCTTATAAAAACACATCCGGTAAGGTGGTTGGCACCTATTTTACCGAATGGAGCCAATACGGCCGACATTTCCCGGTAGACAAAATCCCTGCGCAAAACCTGACGCATATCCTGTACGGTTTTGTGCCTATCTGCGGCAATAACGAAAGCCTGAATATTGAAGGTATGCCAAGCAGTTACCGGACGCTTCAGCAATCCTGCCATGGGCAGCCCGATTACACGGTGTCTATTCATGATATGGGCGGCGCTCTGGGGTATAACGAGCAGATTGGCGGCAATTTCGGCAAGCTTATTGCCCTGAAGAAGGCGAACCCTCATCTTAAAATTCTCCCGTCGATTGGTGGCTGGACGCTTTCCGACCCATTCTTCGACATGCATGATGAGAAAAAACGTACCACTTTCGTGAACTCGGTCAAAGAGTACCTGCAGACCTGGAAGTTCTTCGATGGCGTTGATATCGACTGGGAGTTCCCGGGCGGCGGCGGTGCCAACCCGGATGTGGGTAATGCCCGGGACAAGCAAACCTATACGCTGCTGATGAAAGAACTGCGCGCGATGCTTGATGATCTTTCGAAGAAGGATAACCGCACCTATGAACTGACTTCGGCTATCGGCGCTGGGGTGCAAAAAATCGCGGCAGTGGACTATAAGGCGGCGCAAGAGTACATGGACTACATCTTTGTGATGAACTATGACTTTGCGGGCCATTTCGATCTGAACAACCTCAATCACCAGACCTCGCTGTATACGAATAACGATATCGGTACGGTTAGCGAGCACAGTACCGAGAAGGCGATTGATGCGCTGCTGAAGCAACAGGTTAACCCAGAGAAGCTGGTGGTTGGCGTGGCGGAGTATGGCCGTGCCTGGACCGGTGTCCATGGCTATAAGCCGGGCCAGCCTTTTACCGGCAAAGCGACCGGGCCGATGATTGGCCGTGCGCTGGGCGCCGATGCTAAAGGGGTCTTGTTGTATAACGAGATCGTAAACCATTACTCATCGGGCGATTATAAAAAATTCTACGATAGCAATGCGCAGGCCGCCTATATCTTTAACGACAGCAACGGGGATTTAATCAGTTACGATACGCCGCAATCGGTAAAGGCAAAGGGCGACTTTGTGCAGAAACATAAGCTGGGTGGCCTCTTCTCCTGGGAAATCGGCAACAGCAATGGCGATCTGCTGAATGCCATGCATGAAGGGTTAGGCCACGGAGAGGGTACGGTTGACCCAGTAAACCGGGCACCGATCGCCGTAACCCGCGTTGCCACGCAAACGGTAAATGCCAATGACGATGTCACGCTGGACGGCTCTTCTTCTTATGACCCGGACCAGGATGCATTGAGCTATGCATGGAAGCAGGTATCAGGCACGGCAGTGACGCTTGATGACGCTTCCGCCGAGGTTGCGCATTTTTCTGCGCCTGCGGATGCCGGTGAACTGAAGTTCTCTCTGACCGTCAGTGACGGCGAGCTGCATTCAAAACCGGCGGTGACTACCGTGGTCGTCAAAGCCCAGAGCGAGATCGAAAACAACAAACCGGTTATTGATATTGCGGGCGCCAAACAACGGGACGTTGCCGGTGGGCAGAAGGTGGTGTTCGACGCGTCTAACACCGCCGACGCCGATGGCGATAAGCTGACTTTCCGCTGGGAAACCCCGACCAAAGGCGTTACCTATCCCGCCCTTGAAGGCAAGAACTCGTCCGTGCTGAGTTTCGTTGCGCCCAAGGTGACCCAAAAGACCGCCTTTACCTTCCAGCTGGTGGTGAGCGACGGTAAAGACAGCGTCACCTCTGAAATTTATACCGTCAACGTACTGCCTGAGAAAAGCGATGACCATACCCAATGGAGCAGTTCGAAGGTCTATCATGGCGGTGATACGGTGACCTGGAATGGCAAGACCTATAAAGCCAAATGGTGGACGCAGAATAATGAACCGGGCACCAACGATGTATGGGATAACCAGGATAAGGAAATCGGCGGTGAATGGAATATGAAGAGTATTTACCTCGGTGGCGACGAAGTGTCGTATCAGGGTAAAAGCTGGGTCGCCAAATGGTGGACCAAAGGCGATAAGCCCGGCGCCAGCGACGTTTGGAAAGCGAAGTAACATTAAAGATTAATTCACAAGGTGGCCGTTAAGGCCACCTTTTTTACATCCTGTCGCTGTGCCCATCTCGCACGGCATAAAATTTCTTTTCGCGGTTAAAAAATCCCATCCAAATCTTTCCGATCCCGCACTACAACATCCTGCGCTGACTCACCGCGTTAAAGAGGGATCCGCCGTTCACCACGGAGGTTATGTCTCGATAACAGGTTACTGGTTAAAGCGGGATAAACCACTGGCTTCCAGCTGGCGGATGGCCGCCGCCCAGTGTTTTTGCGTGATTTCATCCGAGCCGCCGCGAAAACGAACAGACTGCGCCTTGACCTTTTCGATCGCGACCGGCGGCGCGTAGTGCAAGTTGTCCCGTCCGCCGGCGAGCGCCGCCACCTGAATGTTGCAGGCGCGCTCCAAACCGTGCAGTTCGCGGAACGCGTGCTCGATGCTTACGCCGCCGGCCAGCAAACCGTGGTTGCGCAAAATCATCACGTTGCTGTGGCCCAGATCGTCGACCAACCGTTCCTGCTCATCCAGATCAAGCGCAACGCCTTCGTATTCGTGATAGGTAATACGCGAATAATAAGCCAGCGCATGTTGCGACAGCGGCAACAGGCCGTCTTTTTGCGCCGATACCGCCGCGCCGTCTTTGGTGTGGGTGTGCAGCACGGCTTTCAGATCGGGCCGGGCGCGGTGTATGGCGCTGTGGATCACAAAGCCGGCCCGGTTGATGCCGAACCCGGTCGGGTCGGCGAGAATGTTGCCGTCCAAATCGATTTTCACCAGGTTGGAGGCGGTGATTTCACTGAACAACAGGCCGTAGGCGTTAATCAGGAAATGCTCTTCCGCACCCGGTACGCGCACCGAGAAATGGGTATAAATATGATCGGTCCAGTTATACAGGGCAGCCAACCGATAGGCAGCGGCCAGCTTGACGCGCTCCTGCCACTCTTCCTGGCTGACGCCGTTTTTTACCTCGCCGGCATTGGCGGTAGGGGTAGATACCAAAGACATAACAACTCCCGTTAATGGTGGTTTGATAAGTGTCGGCAGCGATGGGCAGTAACGTTACCAATCGATCTCTTGGCCCAGGATTTTCAAAATGTCCTGCCGGTGTTTAATCAGCAGCGGGGCGTCCCGGTGGCGCGGGTAGGCGAGCGGCACGGCAAACTGCGCCAGAATTCGGCTCGGTCGCGGCGACAGCACGATCACCCGATCGCACAATAGCAGCGCTTCTTCGATGTCGTGGGTGACCAGCAGGCTGGTATAGCCCTGGCTTTGCCAGAGGTTAATCAATTCGCGCTGCATACCGATACGGGTCAGTGAATCCAGTTTTCCCAGCGGCTCATCGAGCAACAGCAGGCGCGGCTCGTTGAGCAGCGCGCGCGCCAGCGCGGCGCGCTGGGCCATCCCGCCGGACAGTTGCTTCGGGTAGGCGTTGGCGAACTCGTCGAGGCCGATACGGCTAATCAGGTCGTCTGCCTGCCGTTCCTGGCCGCTCAGCCCCTGCGCCTGCGGCCCGAGCAGCACGTTCTGCCGCACCGTCCGCCATGGGTAAAGCGTGGGATCCTGGAACACCAGAATGCGCTCGGGGCTGGGGGCGCCGAGTGGGCGGCCATCGGCAAGCAGCTGGCCGGTCTGCAACGGTTCCAGTCCGGCCAGCAGGCGTAGCAGCGTGGATTTCCCACAGCCGGAAGGGCCGAGCAGTGCGACGCTTTCACCGGGGGCAATGCTCAGGCTGATGTTATCCAGTACGGCGATTTCCCGTTTCCCCAGGGTGAAGCTGTGGCTGACGTTTCGCACGTCAATCGCCGTACCCGTGGCTTTTATCTGAGCCTGTGCGGCTTGCGCTACCATTTCATCACTCCTTTTTGCCAACCGAGCAGTCGATCGCGTATGAAAAACAGCAGGCTGATCAGCCCCGAGCACAGAAAGGCCATCACAATCAGCGCGGCGTACATATTGGGATAGGCAGCCCAGCCCTGCGCCCACTGCAGATAAAAACCGATGCCGGCTTTGACCCCAACCATTTCCGCGACGATCAGCACGGAGAAAGATGCCCCTAACCCCATGAACAGGCCGACAAACACGCTGGGCAGGGCGGCGGGGATCGCCACGTGGAAAATCAAAAAGCGCTGACTGGCGCCCAGGGTGCGCGCCACGTCGTAATAGGCCTTATCGATGTTGGCGACGCCCGACCAGGTGAGAACGGTAACGGGGAACCAGGTCGCCAGAGCGATCAGAAACACGCTGGCGCCAAAGCTGCTGGGAAAGATAAACAGGCACAGCGGCAGCAAGGCGGTTGAAGGCACCGGCCCGAGAATGCGAAGTATCGGATGCACCCAGTAGCCAATGCGCTGCGACCAGCCGATCGCCACGCCGCTGACAAAGCCGGCCAGGGTACCGATCGCTACCCCCAGCAACAATAACGATAGCGAGTGATACAGGCTGTTCAGCAGGCGCGGCCAGTCGGTGAGGTAAACCTCAATCAGCGCCTGCGGCGGGGCGAAGAACGGCACCGGCAGCACCCCGGTTTTCGCCGTGAGCAGCTGCCACAGGCTGAAAAACAGCGGCAGCGCGACCAGCCATTGTCCGGCGCGCTGCAAGCGCTGCCCGCGGCCGTTCCAGCGCCGATAGCTCAGCGCCAGGGCCAGCAACGCCACCCCCAGCGCCAGTTGCAGATAAGCCCAGGCCTGGCTGTATGGCCACTGGCGGTTGGCGTCGGGCCAATAGGTGGTGAAAAGCCCGGCCGCCAGCCACGCCGCGGCGGCAAGCAGGCCGGTGAGCCAGCATCGTTCGCCGGCGTTTTTTTCACCTTTTATGGTGCGATCAAGCAAATACGTTGGCATAGATGCTCTCCGCAAACTGATGGGCATCGGTACCGGGTTTAATCACCTGTACCCGCTGTAAATCGCTGACGTACTGGGTAAGCTCTTGGACGAAGGCTTCCCCAACGGCATGATGCCCATGGGCCTGGCCATGGATAATGCCGGCCACTTCTTCGACGTTGGTGTTTAACGCGTGGGCCATAAAGGCTTCGGCAACGCTCTCCGGGTGCTCTGCCGCATAGCTGTGGGCATCCAGCAGCGCCTGGGTTAACGCCGCCGCTACGGCTTTGTGTTGGCGGGCCAGCGACCCGCTGACGCCAACCACGCAGCAACTGAGGTTGGCGTATTCCCCGGTCATATTGCTTGCCAGCAGTTGGTATTTGCCGGTCTCCAATAAGCGGTAGCTAAAGGGCTCGCTGCCGCTGATGGCGGCAATTTCCTGTTTATCCAACGCGACGCTCAATAAATCGGCGGGATAAACCTTCCATTGCACGTCGGCGATCGGGTCTACGCCGTGGCGTTTGAGCAGAATGGCAAAAAAGTTCTTGTCCGGGCCGGCCATATCGGTCACGCCGATGGTTTGGCCTTTCAGCTTGTCCAGGCTGGTAAAGGGCGCATTTTTGGCGGTCAGCAGATTCAGGCAGCCGCCGTGGGTGCCGGCGGTGAGCTTTACGTCAAAGCCTTGCTCCAGCGCCTTCAGCCAGCGCAGGGCCATACCGATGCCCGCATCGGCTTTACCGGTGGCGATCGCTTCCAACAGCAGATCGGTCGAGTTGCCGAAGTTGACAAATTCTACGTCCAAATTGTACTTGCTGAAGAAGCGCTGCCGCTCCGCCACGGTGACGGGGGCAATGCATACCGCGCTCTGGTTGATGGCGAGTTTCAACTTGTAAGGTTCGGGCAGGCGCAGTGCGTGGTCGCTACCCTGATGCCGGGTTGCCATATCATGGGCGAACAGCTGCGACGAGATGCCGGCCAACGCCGGGGCCGCCAGCAGGCTGCCGGCCAGCCGGAGGAATCTGCGGCGCGAATGATGAGCAATGGGGTTCATGGTCGACCTTCCTGTTGTGTCTGCGCCAACGGCGGCACGCTAAAGCCATTATCAAAGGTATGGGTAACGTCGAGTGGTTGCCGGATCAGACCGTTGGCCTGATAAAAATCGGCCGTGGCCTGCTGTTGGCGTACGGTCGTCTCATCGATTTGCTGCCAGCGCAGTTGGCGGCTGGCGAACTGTTCGCGCGCGATATCGGGCGGGAATTTAATGATTTTCCCCAGGGTGTTCCCGTAGCTGTCGAGATTGGCATAGGCCCAGCGCTCCGCCGTTGCCAGGCGGTTCAGGTAATCCTGCAGCGCCTGGCGTTTCGCGCTATCGGCGAGCGTTGCATCAGTGGCCGCCAGGAAGGTATTTCCCGGCAGCAGGCCGGTGCCGCTGACCAGCACATGGCCTTGCCCGGTTTTAACCAGTTGGGTGGTATAAGGTTCCCAGGCGGCCCAGGCGTCGACCGAGCCGCTAAGCAGCGCGACCTTGGCGTCCACTGGCCCCAAAAAGACCCACTGTACGTCCGCCGCGCTCAGGCCGGCTTGCTGCAGCGCCTTCAACGCCACAAAGTGGCCGATAGAACCTTTGCCGGTGGCGATGCGTTTACCTTGCAGATCCTGGCCGCTTTTCAGCGGCGAGTGTTCGCCCACCAGCACCGCGGTGCCTGCCGGGTTGCTTTTGTCCACCGCGACCGCTTTAACCGGCGCGCCCTGCGCAAGGGCAAACAATAATGGGGCATCGCCGATAATGCCGACATCAACCGCGCCGGCGTTCAATGCTTCGGCAAGCGGTGCGGCGGCGGGGAACTCGGCCCATTTGATGTCGTAAGGCAGGTTGGCGAGTTCGTTGGCCGCTTCCATTTGTGAACGCATACCGCCTTTTTGATCGGCGATATGCAGGGTGATGCGTGCGTCGGCGAACGACGGCTGGCCTGCCAGGCCGAACAGCAATAGGGCGCCCAGGGTGTGTTTAATATGCAACATGTTGATTATCGTCCTATGGTTTTAACGCAGCCTTGCCGGCGTTGATCCATGCGCTGTCGTTTTGTGGGGTATGTATCCGGCCGCAGAGTACGTTACGGTAGTGGCGCTCCAGCGGGTTGTGGCGGCTCAGGCCGTGGTTGCCGCTCTGGGTTAGCGCCTTTTCCACTGCCGCTATCGCGTTTTCGGTGATGGTCACTTTTGCCAGGTTGGCTTGTTCAGTGCTGAATGCCCGCGCCGCCGCCTGGCGCAGCAGACTTTGATTGACCAGCAGCAAGCCATCGATTTGCCCAAGGTTTTCCTGCACGCGGGCCAGGCTGGCTAACGGGGCGCCCAGACTGGCCGGCACCCGTTGCTGCAGCCAGGCGATCAGCCAGCGGCGCGCCGCCCGCGCGACGCCGTCATAGATGGCCGGCAGCAGGGCGGCATGCGCATTGGCGGCGGCCTGGATCTGCGCCGTATCCGGCGCCGGCGGCCGATCGGCCGGATAAATCTCCACCGCATGGGGCAGCGGTACCAGCACATCGCGCAGTATCACCTCATGGCTGCCGGTGGCGCGCATGCCCAGATGATCCCAACTGCGTTTAATGGTGATGCCCGGGCTATCGCGCGGAACCAGCCAGGTGCCCACCTGCGGGTCGGCATCATCGCTGCGAGCCCAGATTGCCAGCCAGCTCAGCCCTTCGATTCCGGTGGTATAGAGCTTATGGCCGTTGAGCCGCCAGCCGGCGGACGTGCGAGCCGCCACGGTGTGGGGCAAGCCGCCGCGCGCAGGGGAACCCAGTTCCGGCTCTACCCGCAGGCTGTTGATTAAGGCCCCGTTCTGCACCGCGCCGTGGCTGACTGCGCCGCGCAGCGATTCTGGCCAACTGGGGTTGGAAGCCAGGCGCAGGTGGTGCAGGTACTGCATGCAGACGATCAGCGCCGTTGAGGGTTCGCCCTGCGCGATGGCGCCGACAACCTGCTGCAAAGTGAACAGGTTGGCTTCGGCGCCGCCATAACGCTGCTCGCAGGCCAGACCCAGCAGCCCATATTCATGCAGCAAGGCCAGATTGGCGTGCGGGAATGCGCCGCTGCGATCCAGCGCCGCAGCCTGCTGCGCCAGTTGCTCGGTGATCTGCTCAAGCGGCGGCTGCATGTGCCGTCGCCGCGCAAGCTGGCGGGTAGACTGGACAGAATTCATACCGGCGTCTCTTCCGTTACCCATCAGGCGCTTTGCTTGGCGCCGCGCTGGGCGATTTTGGCGCGGGCGATCGGCAACAGTTCTTTACCGTATTCCTGAGCGTCGTTGAGGGGATCAAAGCCGCGGATCAGGAAGTTGCGCACGCCCAGATCGTAATAATCAAGCAGGGCATCGGCCACTTGCTCCGGCGTACCCACCAGCGCAGTGGAGTTGTGCCCGCCGCCGACCAACCTGGCGATGCCGGTCCACAGACGTTTATCCACCACATCGCCTTGCGCCACGGTTTGCAGCAGACGCTGAGCGCCCACGCTGTTGGGCTTGTTCTTATGGCCCGCGCCGGTTTGCGCGGCATGTTCAGTGGCGACATGCAGGATCTCTTTGGCTTTTTCCCAAGCCTGCGTTTCGGTGGCGGCGATAATCGGTCGGAATGACACGCTAAAGTCGATTTGGCGCTGGTGTTTGGCCGCTTCGGCCCGCACGCGCTGGATGGTTTCCCGGGTTTGCGCCAGCGATTCGCCCCACAGGGCAAACACATTGGCATGCTTGCCGGCCACGGCGATCGCCGCGTCGGATGAGCCGCCGAAGAAAATCGGGATATGGGGCTGTTGCAGCGGTTTTATTGCCGAAAAAGCCTGTTCGACCCGATAGAAGTCATTATGGGCGTCGAACGGCCGTTCCTGGGTCCAGACCTGGCGCACGATCTCCAAAAATGCTTCGGTGCGGGCATAGCGCCGATCGTGGTCGAGATAGTCGCCGTCGCGGCGCTGTTCTGCGTCGTTCCCGCCGCTAATGATATGCACCGCCAGGCGTCCGCCCAACAGGTGTTCCAGGGTGGCGAATTTACGCGCCGCCAAGGTCGGCGAGACGAAGCCCGGCCGGTGCGCCAGCAAGAAGTTGATTTTTTGCGTGGATAGCCCGGCCAGCGCCGTGACTAAAAAGCCGTCGGGCTGATCGGACCAATGCCCGACCAGCAGGCGATCAAAACCGGCGGCCTCGTGGGTTTGCGCAAAACGCACAATGTAATCGCGGTCAAATATTGGGCCAGCCGGAGGGATGATTTCCGAAGACAGACGGTGACCGATCATGCCTAAAAATTGGACGCTCATTAGAACTCCTTGTCAGGGATCGTGATAGGGTCTGGCTGCCGGCCATAATGTCTGGCAATAAGCAGCATGGTGTTTATACCCTATACGCGATGGTCTAATGATTTAAATGCATTTTTATCATATCTTAATATGCATAAAGTTAATTATAAAGTTAACTCCTTATCATTCATGGAATTAAATGCTAAGCCCCGAACGATCTTTTCGGCAAAAAAGGTGGTGGGCCTTTGCAGGTTGCCCAGCCCCGGGCTGCTGACCTGCCACAGTTGAACTTTTGGCCGGAAATCGCTCAGCTCAACAATCGCGATGTCGCCTCGATGCGGGCTGTGCGCCAGCGCTGCCTTCGGCACCAACCCGAGCCCGAGCCCCTGGGCCACCAGGCCGATTTGCAACTGGGTGCCGGTGGTCTCCACATTGATTTTCAGCCCTAACCCTTGCGCCTGCAGATCGCGGTCTAACCCGGCGCGCAGGCCGCAGCCATCAGGGTTTAACACCCAGCCATAATGGGCGCAACCGCTGAGCCGGGCGGCGGGGATGCGAAGACTTTTGCCGGCGATCACGACAACCTCTAACGGGCACAGTGCCTTCGTCACCAGGTGGTCATCGAAGATTTGCTGCGCCGGCCCCATGGCGAGCAGGCTGTCCAGCTCAACGTTTTCCAGGCGTTTTATCAGCTGCCCGCCCCAACCGCAGGTCACCTGCGGGCGCAACTGCGGGTAATGCTCGCCCAGGGCAATGAGCGCCGGGAGCAGGGCTATCTCACTCAGGCTTTGCGGGATCCCCAGGCGCAGCGGGCCGCTGGGTTCCGCATCCTGATTAAGCAAACTTTCCAGCCGCTTGGTTTCGCGCTTGATCGTCAGGCACTGTTCATAGACGCGGTGACCGATGGCCGTCAGCTTCAGTGGTTTGGTTTGGCGATCCAGCAACGTGGCGCCCAGGCTCTGTTCAAAGCTTTGCAGGCGGCGGGTCATGGCGGATTGGCTAATGCCAAGGTATTCCGCGGCCTGGTTAAGCGAAGCGAATTGCACCACCGCCAGCAGTGCGTCAATATCATCTGTACGCATGGAAATTCTCTTTATGTGTATTTTGCATTTTAGTTTATTACAAAAATGCATTTAAATAATAAAAAGTTCTTTGTTAGCGTGATAAGCAGTCCTTCAGACAGGAATGCCTCATGACAACGCCCTTACGCTTAGACCGTTTACGCCAGTTCATCGCGCGGCTGGCCCAATTGCACCAACAGCCGCTGGGCGACGCGGCGCGGCTCGATAACGCGGCGCAATGGCTTGCCGAATTGGTCGGCAAGGATGACTGGCTGGCAGAAGAGTACTCCCGCCCACACCCTGAACATTACCAGCAGTACCTGCTGCACGTTGATTCCGCCCAGCGTTTTTCCATCGTCAGCTTCGTTTGGGGGCCGGGGCAGGTCACGCCGATCCATGATCACCGGGTGTGGGGGCTGATTGGCATGCTGCGCGGGGCTGAAATCAACCAGCGTTACCTGCTTGACGGCCAGGGCGTGCCCCAGCCTGAAGGCGGCGCCGAGCGGTTAACCGCCGGGCAGGTGGCGAAACTGTCCGAACAGGACGGCGACATTCACCAGGTCCGCAATGCGTTTAACGATCGCGTGTCAATCAGCATTCATGTGTATGGCGGCAATATCGGCGCCGTTAAGCGCGCCGTGTATGGCGAAAGTGGCGCGGTGAAGCCCTTTATCTCCGGTTATTCCAATACTCAACTGCCTAATATTTGGGACCTTTCTAAGGAAGTGTAATTATGCCTGCCTTTGTTTACCGTGATTTTTCCACCCTGCGCGCCGCGTTGTTGGCCCGCCGGGAATTGGCGCTGATCGATGTGCGTGAAGAAGCCGAATTTGCTGAAAGCCACCCGCTGTTCGCCGTGAACATCCCGCTGAGCAAGCTGGAGCTGGAAGTCTACCGGCGCATTCCGCGCCGCAGTACCCCGATTACCGTCTATGACAACGGCGATGGGCGGGCTGAACGGGCGGCCAGGCGGCTACGGCAGTTCGGTTATGGGGATGTCGCCCTGCTGACTGGCGGCCTGGCGGGGTGGCAAGCCGCTGGTGGCGAGCTTTTCCAGGACGTAAATACGCCGAGCAAGGCCTTCGGCGAATGGGTGGAAAGCCGCAGGCATACGCCATCGCTGACTGCGCAGCAGGTTAAGGCCCTGATCGATCGGCATGCCGATGTGGTGATCGTCGATGCGCGCCGTTTTGATGAATACCAAACCATGAGTATCCCCACCAGCACCAGCGTGCCGGGGGCGGAGCTGGTGCTGCGGATCAATGCGCTGGCGCCGGATCCTGATACGCAGGTGATAGTTAACTGCGCCGGCCGTACACGCAGCATTATCGGCGCCCAGTCGTTGATCAACGCCGGCATCAGCAACCCGGTGGCGGCGCTGCGCAACGGGACAATCGGCTGGGGGCTGGCGGGGTTTGCGCTGGAAAGTCAGCGGCAGCGGCGTTACACCGAGAAGGTGGACAACCTGGCGCTGGCGCAGCAGCGGGCGCGGCGAGTGGCGGACGCGGCCGGCGTACGGCGCATTGACCGCGAGACGCTTGGGCTGTGGCAGCAGGATGCGGCGCGCACCACCTATCTGTTTGACGTGCGCAGCCCCGAGGAGTACCGCGTCGGGCATTTGTCGGGCAGTTACGGTGCGCCCGGCGGGCAGCTGGTGCAGGAAACGGATCACTATGCCAGCGTGCGCGGCGCCCGCGTGGTGCTGGTGGATGACGACGGCGTGCGTGCCAATATGAGCGCTTCCTGGCTGGCGCAAATGGGCTGGGATGCGGCGGTACTCGATGGGCTGGAGGACGCCGACTTTAGCGAGCGGGGCGATCCGGCGGCGCAGCTGCCGCCGCCGCCGCCGGCGGATGAGATAGCCCCGGCGCGGTTGGCCGCACTGTTGGGCCAGGAAGGCACGGTGCTGCTGGATTTCACCACCAGCGCCAACTATGTGGCGCGCCATATTCCCGGCGCGCATTGGGTCCTTCGTTCACAGTTGCCGTTGGCGCTGGAAAACCTGCCGCCGGCGAAACGCTATGTGCTGACCTGCGGCAGCAGCCAGCTGGCGCGCTACGCGGTACCGGAAGTGGTGGCGCTGAGCGGCAAGCCGGTGCAGCTGCTTGCCGGCGGCACCCAGGCGTGGATAGCCGAAAATCGGCCGTTGGAAAAGGGCGAAGGGCGGTTGGCCGCGCCGCGCATTGACCGTTATCGCCGCCCGTACGAAGGCACGGACAATCCGCGTGAAGCGATGCAAGCGTATCTGGACTGGGAGTTCGGGCTGGTGGAACAGCTTGAGCGCGATGCAACCCATGGTTTTACCGTGCTTTGAATCATCCGACAATACGCATGACCATCACCGGCAAAGAGGAAAAGTATGGCGCATTTTTCGGTATTACTGAGGGGCGTGGGGCTGAGCGCCTTGTTATTAACCGCATCGCTGGCACAGGGGGCAATCGGCGATGCCAAACTGGTTCTGGGCGATCAGGCCCGTGGGCTGCGTAGCCTGGTAGAAGCCGCCGGCGTGATGAAGGATGCGCCCTATCAATATCAATGGGCCAATTTCCAGGGGCGGCGCCGTTGTTTGAAGCGCAGCGCGCAGCAGCCGTAGATACGGCCTATGCCGGGGATTTGCCGGTATTAATGGCGGCGGCGGGCGGGGTGGATTTTAAGCTGATTCAGACCAACGTCGGCTATGGCCAGTCTAACGGGATTATTGTGCCGAAGGATTCGCCGTTGCGCAGCGTTCGGCAGCTGAAAGGGCAAACGGTGGTGGTTTCCTCGGCGCGTGGCAGCATCTCGCAAAACCTGCTGTACGCGGCGCTGCAGGAGGCTGGGCTGAAGCGGGAGGATGTGAAGATTCAATTCGTCATGCCCACCGATGCCAGCGCAGCGTTCAGCACTGGCAAGGTGGCGGCCTGGGCGGTTTTTGATCCCTATTTGGGCGTTGCGGAGCAAAGCGGCGCGCGCCTGCTGCGCGATGGTCGGGGATTGACCCCGTCGCTCGGTTTCTTAACCGCCACTACGCCCTCGTTGGCCGATCCGGACAAGCGAGCGGCCATCAAAGACTTTGCCGAACGCGTCGCCAGGGCGCGGCAGTGGGCGATCGATCATCCGCAGGAATACGCCAGGGTTTACGCTCAACTGACGCGTTTGCCGCCGGAAACCGCCCGGCACATTGCGGATCGGACGTCAAAGGGCGCGCATAGCGTCAATCAGCAGGACATTAATGTGTTGCAGCCAGTGGCCGATTTGTTTTATCGGTTAAAAATACTGCCACATCAGGTGAATGTTAATAACTTGATCGATAAGGAGTTCACTCTGGCGAAGTGAATAATGCGTCATTTTTTGCTGTCCTGTTAATAGCCTGGGTTATTTCTCGCGAATCATGCCGATATCCTTGGCTCAGTTTAGTGAGGTGACTTAATTTAAGGATGGTTACTCATTGTCAACCAGGGGCATTGGGCTAAGCATGGAAAAATGACCAGGCAGGAAAATGTATATCCCACACGAGGTGATGGGGCCACAGTATCCGCGATCAGGTCGTGGCAGCCGCGGCCGAGCATTTATTGAGAAGTCTGTCATCCCGAGTGACCATTGACATTAATGGTCACTGATCTGAGAATGCGGTTACTGTCCTGTCAAATCAAGAAGGGAACCCATGCTCAGGCTCAAACCTGTCACCTTTGCCGTATGCCTGTTGCCGCTTGCCCTCATGGGCTGCGGCGAGCCTTCCGGCACCGACGATCCTCGCACTCAGCCGCCTCTGGTCAGGGCGGCAACCGTAGCAAGTGCCGTCGATGCCTCCCGCGCATTTACCGGCGTCGTTGTCGCCCGGGTGCAAAGCGACCTCGGTTTCAGAGTACCAGGCAAGATCCTTGAACGTCTGGTCGATACCGGGCAGACCGTTAAACGTGGTCAGCCGTTAATGCGCCTGGATCCCGTTGACCTGCGCCTGCAGGCGCAGGCTCAGCAACAGGCCGTCGCGGCCGCACGGGCTCGCGCCAGACAGAGCGCTGATGATGAGGCGCGTTATCGCGGCCTGGTCGCGACAGGCGCGGTGTCGGCATCGGCCTACGATCAGATAAAAGCCGCCGCCGATACGGCCAAAGCAGAACTCAGCGCTGCCCAGGCGCAGGCGAATGTGGCGCAAAATGCGACGGGCTATGCCGTGCTGTTGGCCGATGCCGACGGCGTGGTCATGGATACGCTGGCCGAACCCGGGCAGGTTGTCAGTGCCGGGCAAGCGGTGGTCAGGTTGGCCAGAGCCGGTCAACGCGAGGCCATCGTGCAGCTGCCTGAGACGTTACGACCGGCTCCAGGAAGCGAGGCGCAGGCAACGCTCTACGGTACCGGAAAACGGTCATCTCCCGCGAAACTGCGCCTGCTCTCCGATGCCGCCGACCCGGTAACACGCACCTTCGAGGCGAGATATGTGCTTGAGGGGGCGCTGGCAGGCGCACCGCTCGGCTCCACCGTTACGCTCCATATTGCAGAAGATAAGGCGGCCCACCAGGTGATGCAGGTACCTTTGGCTGCAATTTATGATCCGGGAAAGGGGCCGGGCGTCTGGAGCATTTCAGCTAAACCCGCCAAAGTGTCATGGCGTTCCGTTCAGGTGCTGGGGGTGGGTGACGATGCTGCAAGGGTAACCGGTAGCCTCAAACCCGGTGAACAGGTGGTTGCCCTGGGGGCGCATTTGCTGCACGACGGTGAGGCCGTCCGTACCGAACAGCGCGACGTCGGCGTCGCCGGGAGCCAGCCATGAGCGAGGGGAGATTCAATCTTTCAGCGCTCGCCGTGCGTGAGCGCTCAATCACACTGTTTCTTATTATCCTGATTACCGTGGCCGGGATTCTTTCGTTCTTCGAGCTGGGGCGGGCTGAAGATCCCCCCTTTACGGTCAAGCAGCTGACCATTATTTCCGCCTGGCCGGGGGCCACTGCGCAGGAAATGCAGGATCAGGTGGCCGAACCGCTTGAAAAGCGCATGCAGGAACTCAAGTGGTATGACCGCAGTGAAACTTACACCCGCCCCGGCCTGGCTTTTACCATGCTGTCACTGCAGGACAGTACGCCGCCTTCGCAGGTGCAGGAAGAATTCTATCAGGCGCGTAAGAAGCTCGGCGATGAGGCCGAAAACCTGCCGGCGGGCGTTATCGGGCCGATGGTCAATGACGAATTCGCCGATGTGACCTTTGCGCTCTTTGCGCTGAAGGCGAAAGGGGAGCCGCAGCGACGGCTGGTGCGCGATGCGGAATCGTTGCGCCAGCGCCTTTTGCATGTCCCCGGGGTCAAGAAGGTCAATATCATCGGGGAGCAGGCCGAACGCATCTTTGTTTCGTTCTCGCATGACCGGCTGGCCACGCTGGGCATTTCTCCTCAGGATATTTTCGCCGCCCTCAACAGCCAGAACGTATTGACGCCCGCCGGCTCGATCGACACCAAAGGGCCGCAGGTGTTTATTCGCCTTGATGGCGCCTTCGACAAACTGGAAAAGATCCGCGAAACGCCCATCGTCGCACAGGGCCGAACCCTGCAGCTTTCCGACGTGGCAACCGTTGAGCGCGGCTATGAAGATCCTGCGACCTTCCTGGTCCGCAACCAGGATGAACCGGCGCTGTTGCTGGGGATCGTGATGCGTGAGGGCTGGAACGGCCTGGATTTGGGCAAGGCGCTGGATGAGGAAACGGCCAAAATCAACGAAGGCATGCCGCTCGGCATGACATTGACGAAGGTGACCGATCAGTCCGTCAACATCAGCTCAGCCGTTGACGAGTTCATGATCAAATTCTTTGTCGCGCTGCTGGTGGTCATGGCGGTGTGCTTCGTCAGTATGGGATGGCGCGTGGGCGTGGTGGTTGCCGCTGCCGTACCCTTGACGTTGGCTATCGTCTTTGTGGTGATGGAGGCTTCCGGCAAGAACTTCGACCGTATTACGCTGGGTTCATTGATCCTGGCGCTCGGTTTGCTGGTCGATGATGCCATCATCGCCATCGAGATGATGGTGGTGAAAATGGAAGAGGGCTACGACCGCATCAAAGCCTCTGCCTATGCCTGGAGCCACACGGCGGCGCCGATGCTGGCCGGCACGCTGGTCACCGCCGTCGGTTTTATGCCCAACGGCTTTGCGCAGTCCACTGCCGGTGAGTACACCAGCAACATGTTCTGGATTGTCGGTATCGCCCTGATTGCTTCCTGGATTGTGGCGGTGGTGTTTACGCCTTATCTGGGCGTGAAAATGCTGCCGAAAATCAAAACGGTGGCGGGCGGGCATGCGGCCATTTACGACACCCGCCATTACAACCGCTTCCGCCGGATACTGACCCGGGTTATCGCGCGAAAATGGATAGTGGCCGGCACCGTTGTTGCCGTGTTTACCGTTGCTATTCTCGGCATGGGAGTGGTGAAAAAACAGTTTTTCCCGACATCCGATCGCCCGGAGGTGCTGGTTGAAGTGCAGATGCCTTACGGCACCTCGATTGAGGAGACCAGTGCCACCACGGCGAAAATTGAAGCCTGGCTGAAAAAGCAGAAAGAGGCAAAAATCGTCACGTCCTACATCGGGCAGGGGTCGCCGCGTTTTTATCTGGCCATGGCGCCCGAGCTGCCCGACCCGTCGTTCGCAAAAATTGTCGTACTGACGGCCAGCCAGGATGCGCGCGAGGCGCTTAAGTTCCGGCTACGCGAAGCGGCGGCCGGCGGCCTGGCACCTGAGGCGCGCGTGCGCGTGACCCAGCTGGTGTTTGGTCCGTATTCACCTTATCCGGTGGCCTGGCGCGTTATGGGGCCGGATCCGACTAAACTGCGCGAAATTGCCGACAAAGTAGAAAAGGTGATGCAGGCCAGCCCGATGATGAGAACCGTCAACACCGACTGGGGGCCGCGGGTGCCGACGCTGCATTTCACGCTCAATCAGGACCGCCTGCAGGCGGTGGGGTTGACATCGAACGCGGTCGCGCAGCAGCTGCAGTTCCTGCTTTCAGGCGTGCCGATCACCTCTGTGCGCGAAGACATTCGTTCGGTGCAGGTGATGGGGCGTGCGGCGGGGGATATCCGGCTCGATCCGGCAAAAATAGCGGGCTTTACCCTGGTGGGGGCTTCCGGCCAGCGCATTCCGCTCTCACAGATAGGGGAGGTTGAAGTGCAAATGGAAGAGCCTGTGCTGCGACGACGCGATCGTACCCCGACCATTACCGTCAGGGGCGATATCGCCGAAAATCTGCAGCCGCCGGATGTCTCCACGGCCATTATGAAACAGTTGCAGCCGGTCATCGATAAGCTGCCGGCCGGATACCGCATTGAACAGGCGGGTTCTATTGAAGAATCCGGCAAAGCCACCAAAGCGATGGCGCCGCTGTTCCCTATCATGATCGCCATGACGCTGTTGATTATCATCCTGCAGGTGCGATCGATGTCGGCGATGGTGATGGTATTCCTCACCGCGCCGCTGGGGCTGATTGGGGTGGTGCCAACGCTGCTGCTCTTCAACCAGCCGTTTGGCATCAATGCGCTGGTAGGCTTAATCGCGCTGTCGGGTATTCTGATGCGTAACACCCTGATCCTGATAGGTCAGATCCATCACAACGAACGGGAAGGGCTGGCGCCATTCCATGCGGTGGTGGAGGCGACGGTGCAGCGAGCCCGGCCGGTGTTGCTGACGGCGATGGCGGCCATTCTGGCGTTTATCCCGCTGACGCACTCGGTGTTCTGGGGAACGCTGGCCTATACCCTGATTGGCGGGACCTTTGGCGGCACCATCATCACGCTGGTCTTCCTGCCGGCCATGTATGCCATCTGGTTCAGGATAGGTCCTGACGATCGCAAGCGTACGGAAACGCAGGCGGCGGTGTGACGATCGCCTGTTTACCCCAGCGACTTTGTCCGAACGGCGCTCGCACGAACAGGCCATTCTTGCCGGCGAGTAGGGATCGCGGACTATCGTCCTGCTAGCCTGAAGGATGACAAGTCCCCCGCAGCCAGCGCGGGTCATCTGCAAAATCATGACGAGGCGCGCGCAATATGCGCCCGCCGCCGCCGCTGGTCGCACCACAGGGTGAAGATCCCCGCCAGCGCCACCATCCCCGCACCGATCAGCGTTGACGAACCGGGCAGGCTGTTTAAGAACAGGTAGCCAATCGCCATCGACCAGACCAGCGTGGTGTAATCAAACGGCGCCAGCAGCGAGGCGTCGGCAAAGCGCAGGCTTAGCGTGACCAGAATCTGCGCCATACCGCCGAAAAAACCGCAGCCCACCAGCAACAGAAGCTGCCCCGGCGTTGGCCGTGCCCAGCCGAACAGGCTGGTTGCCAGACCAATCAGGCTGGTCATCAGCGAGAAGTAAAAGACGATGGCGCCGGGTTTTTCGATGCCGTTGAGAAAACGGATCTGAATGTTGGAGGTGGCGGTGCAGAGCGCGGCCAGCAGAGCGAAGACGACCCCGAGGGCCATTCCGGACGGCGGCTGGCCGCCGGCGAACAGGGAGCCGCTGGCGGTCAAGCTGGCGGAGAGCATAAACAGGATGCCGGAAAAACCGACAAGCACCCCCAGCCAGCGGGAAAAATGCACCCGCTCTTTCAGCAGTAAGGCCGCCATGATGACGGTGAATAGCGGCGCGGCATAGCTCAGGGCGGTGGCATCGGCGAGGGAAATCGACACCAGCGCCAGATAGTTGAAGTACATCCCGCCGGTACCGGAAAAGCCGCGAATCAAATGGCCGAAAATATTTTTTGTCTTAATGCTGGCCAGCACGTTGCCCTGAATTTTTAACCAGATGAGCAGGGGGAACATGGCGATAAAGGAGCGGAAGAAAATCACTTCGCCGGTCGGAATCGCCCCCTGTAGCCCTTTGACGCAGGCCAGCATTAAGGTCGCGCACAGGGTGGAGAGTATTTTTAGATAAATCCCAGGTCGGGCATTCATGTGACTACCTTCGGTTAACGGTCGCGGTGGGGCGCGGCGTGGATGTCGCGCTTGGCGTTACAGTAGAGGGTGCGCAAGGTGGGTAGATAAGATAATTTCGTTCTGTCAGGATAATTTTTGCTTATTTCTCCCCGCCGGCGCGGTCATATAAATCACCTATCTCCCGACAGCGTTTCCCTCTTACCCGCCGCGCAAACAATGCCGATATAGTCGCGACAAGTGGTTAGCCATACTGGCGAAACGGGGAACCCCTTACCGGACGTCGGTACTCTTTTATCCAGACCGAGGGAAACAATAATGAAACTGAAGCGAAATGCGGGTTTAGCGCTGGCTCTGACGCTGGTGTCGGTGTCCGGCGCCGCGTGCGCCGACATGCTGGCGGATATTCATACGCGCGGTGAGCTGAGGTGCGCGGTCTATTCCGATGTGCCGCCGTTTTCTGCGCCGGATCCGCAAACCCGTCAGTTGGTCGGGATGGACGTTGAGCTCTGCCATGCGCTGGCGAAACAGATGGGGGTCAAGGCGCAGCTGGTTCCCACCTCCGTTGAAGCGCGTATCGCGGTCATCGCCACCGGGCGAGCCGACGTGCTGATCGCCAACCTTGCCTATACCAAAACGCGCGGCCGCCAGATCCAGTTCAGTGACCCTTACTACGTCGCCAAAGAGATGCTGCTGGTCAAAGAGGCGAATGCCGATAAAACCCTCGCCGATTTCAAAGGCAAGCGCATCAGCGCTACCAAGGGCACCACCTCAGAACAATCCATCGTGCTGAAGGGCGGCAAGCCGGTTACCTTCCAGGACGCCGCTTCGGCCTTCCTTGCCCTTGAACAGAATAAAGCGCAGGGCTTCGTCACCAACACCATGACCGGTATCAAAATGATCGGCCAGGCGAAAAAGGACGGCATCAATCTGGCGATGATTAAAGAGCCGATGGCGCTTGAACCCATCGGCGTGGGGATGAAACAGGGCGAACCGCAGCTGCTGACCAGCGTCAATGAAAGCCTGAAGGCGATGGATGACGACGGGACGATAGACAAAATCTGGAATACCTGGATTGGACCGAACACCGAATACAAAATGGCCCGCGAAGAACGGGTACAGCCGCTATCCAGCCTCACGTTTGAACCGCTGGAATAAGTATGACGCCGACATCGAAAACCTTGTTACCCGAGCGCCGCATTGAGCTTCATGCCGGCGCCCCGGCGCGGATCTCCATGATGGGTAGCCGAGCCTGGCTTATCGAAGCGCCCGGCGCCTTCGACCTTCCGGCGCAGCGGCGCATCTGGTCGCTGGCGCAAAGCCTGCAGCAGTGGCCGGAGGTGGAGTCCTTGATCCCCGGCGTGACCAATTTACTGGTGCTGCTACGCGATACGCCGGAGGAGCCGACGGGGGTGGAGCGCCGTCTGCGCGAGTGCTGGCTGGCGGCGCAGGCGCTCAACGTCGAAGGACGGCAGATTGATATCCCGGTGTGCTACGGCGGGGAACACGCCACCGACCTGGAGGCGGTTTGTCGTCATACCGGGTTTTCCGCCCGGGAGGTCGTTCGTCGGCATTCGCAGGGCGTCTACACCGTGGTGGCGCTCGGCAGCGCGCCGGGGTTCGGCTATTTGCACGGCCTGGATCCGCGCCTGGCGACGCCGCGTAAAAAGGTGCCTTCGCTGAATATGCTCAAGGGGACGGTCACCATCGGCGGGCCGCAGGCCGGAGTCTCGGTGCTGACCGGGCCGAACGGCTGGAACGCCATCGGCTACGCGGAAATTGAGGTATTCAACCCCCATGCCGCCATTCCTGCGCTGATGGCGCCAGGCGATATCATCCGTTTTCTGCCGGAGAGAGTCGAACTGTGATTGAGATTGAACAAAGCGCATCGCTAAATACGATCCAGGATTTAGGCCGCCCGGCGTGGCGCCACCTTGGCGTCTCGGTGAGCGGCGTGATGGACCCGCTGGCGCTGCGTGCCGGCAACACGCTGCTGGGAAACGAGGAAAACGCGGCGGCAATCGAAGTGCAGATGTTTCCCTTCCGCGTGCGTTTCCTGGCGGATACCTGGATCGCGCTCACCGGCGCCGACTGCCGGGCCAGGCTTGACGGCGCAGAGCTACCGGCCTGGTGGGGCTGCGCGGTACGTAAAGGCCAGATGCTGGAACTACGCTTTCCCCGCCGCGGCGCGCGCGGCTATTTGTGTGTGGCCGGCGGTATTGATGTTCCGCTGGTGCTGGGCTCGCGCAGTACCGCTCTGCGTGGTGGCTTCGGCGGACTCGAGGGCCGGCCGCTGCAGCGCGGCGATGTGCTGTCGTGCGGTCCGAGGCTGGGGGCGCCGCTCCCGGCCTCGGGGATCGGCCTTGAGCCGCCGGAAGTGGCCTTGAGCGCCGTTTTTCCGCTCAACGCTCAGGGCGACGTTCAGATCCGCGCCATCCCCGCCGGCGAGTATCCGCTGTTTGCCGCCGATGCACCGCGCTTCTGGAGCCAGGCGTGGAAAATTTCGCAGCACAGCAACCGTACCGGCTATCGCCTGGCGGGGGAGCCGCTCCTGCCCGCCGAAACGGTTGAAATACGCTCCTACGGCCTGATCCCGGGTATCGTGCAGGTTCCGCCGGCCGGCGAACCGATTATTCAACTGAGCGATGCCAACACTGCGGGAGGTTATCCCAAAATTGCCTGCGTGATTGAAGAAGACCTCTGGCGCCTGGGCCAACTGCAGGCGGGTCAGTCAATTCAACTGGTACAGGGCGATACGCGTACCGCCATCGCGGTGCGTCAGGAGATTGAAGGCTGGCTGCTGCGCCTGCGCGCCAGCGTAGCGCCGCTGACCAGGGTTGTCGGTTGATAAGGAACTCCGTATGAAAATTGATGTGAACTCCGATATGGGAGAAGGTTTTGGCGTCTATCAGTTATGTGATGACTCGGCGCTAATGAATATTGTTTCCTCCGCCAACATTGCCTGCGGTTTTCACGCGGGGGATCCGGCGATTATGACCCGAATGGTGCGTCTGGCGCAGGCGCGCGGCGTAGGTATCGGTGCTCACCCCGGCCTGCCGGACCGCCAGGGATTTGGGCGCAAAGAGATGTCGTTCTCCGCCGATGAAATCTGCCAACAGGTGGTTTATCAGCTTGGCGCGCTCTCCGCCATTGCCCGTGCCGAGGGCACCCGCGTCGCCCATCTGAGCTTTCACGCGGCGATGGGGAATATGATTAACCGCGACGATGCCCTGGCGCTGCAAGTCATGCAGGCCGTCTCCCGGATCGATTCGCAACTGATTATCTTCTGCCAGCCGGACACTATCATTGAACGGGCGGCGCAGGCCAGAGGGTTGCCGACGCTGACGCTGTTTCTCGCTGACCGGGCCTACGACGATCGCGGGCAGCTGGTCCCGCGCGGTATCGCCGGTTCCCTGATCAAAGAGGAGACGGCGGTGCGCGCCAGAGTACGGCAGTTTCTGCAACAGGGTACGGTGACCACCTTTAGCGGCAATACGCTGCCGGTACGTGCGCGTTCTATCCTGGTTCATAGCGATACCCCGGGCTCGCTGACGCTGGCGACGCTGGTTCGCAGTGAGATTGAATCCTGCGGCGCGATGGTGGCGCCGGCGGCGGAGGTGCTGGCGCAGTAAAGCCTTTTCCCGTTGTCAGGGGGGCAAACCGCGCCCCTGACCACACTCTGCTCTGCCTATGCACACCTGGACTTCCATTCTGCTAAAGCCCATTTTCCATCCCGTCAGGCACGAGCCCATCCCGCAGCCCCGCAGACGGGATAAAAAATGCCTGCCGGTCAGACGCCAAGCAGGCATTTCACTCTGCCCAGCGCGCAGAATCTGCGCGCCGAAGCTTAACGGCAACCCGTGCAGAAGGCCGCGAGACGATCGCAACCGGTTTGCAAGCGTTCCATACTGGTGGCGTAAGAGAGGCGGAAGTAGGGGCTTATGCCGTAGGCCGCCCCCTGTACCGTCACCACATGTTGCTCTTCGATAAGCGCCATCACGAAATCGGCGTCGCTGTCGATGCGATGCCCGCCGGCGCTGGTTTTGCCGATAAATTCAGCGATGTTCACGAACAGATAGAAGGCCCCCTGCGGCCTATGGCAGCGCAGGCCGGGAATACCGGCAAGGCGCGCAAGTACGTAATCGCGGCGCTGGCGGTAGATTTCCGCCCGCTCGGCCAGCAGATCCTGCGGGCCGTCAAGTGCGGCGACGGAGCCTGCCTGCGACAGCGTCGCCACGCCGCCGCTATTTTGCGTATTGACGTTGCTCATGGCTTTGATCAGCGCCTGCGGGCCGCCGCAAAAACCCAGCCGCCAGCCGGTCATCGAGTAGGCTTTCGAGACGCCGTTCACCGTCAAAACGCGATCGTACAGCCGGGGCTCCACCTGAGCCAGGGTCCAGAATTTCACGCCGTCGTACAGCAGATGCTCATAGATATCGTCGGTCATGATCCAGATCTGTGGATGACGCAGCAGCGTTTCGCCCAGCGCCTGCAGCTCGGCATGCGTGGCGACGGAGCCGGTCGGATTGCCGGGATAGTTCAACAGCAGCCATTTGGTTTTCGGCGTGATCGCCGCTTCGATGTCCTGCGGCAGCGGTTTAAAGCCATACTCTTCATGGCAGGTCACCGCAACCGGCGTTCCGCCGGCGAATTTAACGATATCGGCGTAGCTGATCCACGACGGCACGGGGATGATCACTTCGTCGCCGGGGTTAATCGTCGCCATCATGGCGTTGAAGATGATCTGTCGGGCGCCGCCGGCGGTCAGGATCTGGCTGACGTCATAGCGCAGTTCATTGTCGCGCAGGAACTTGCGCTGAATAGCGGCGCGCAGCGTGGGCGTGCCGTCCGTCGGCGGGTAGCGGGTATCCCCGGCGCGCGCTGCGGCGTAGGCGGCATCGATCACGTGCGGCGGTGTGGGAAAGTCCGGTTCGCCGGTCGAGAGACCGACGACGTCGATTCCCCGCGCGGCGAGATCGCGAGCCTTTTGCGTCATGGCGACGGAGGCGGAGACGGTAACATTGTTGAGACGATCGGCGATATCAGGCATCAGCAGCGGTTCCTGGTTACAAGGTCAGCAAACCCGCCCGCGGCGCAGAACGATCCGCCACGGGCGGCGAGAGGGGGTCAATGCACGCCAACCAGCATAGAGGCAGGTAAAGGCGGCGAGCTAATAGCGCTTTGTTGTGGGGACATAACGCAATGCGATGGCTGACGAGGTTCGCTTTCCTGGCAACCGTCGGATGGACAGGGCCGCACTTATGCGCCGGTGCTCTCTGACGGTGCAAACGTGGGAGCGTTGAAGAGCGGAGTGCCCGAAATTTCGGCGTGAGCGGCGGCCAGCGGGGTTTTTTGCTTCTGGCACCTATCTTGCTTGTCATCAGGGATACGTATTGATGTGGGACCGCTACTATGAATCTTCGCCGCCTGAAATATTTCATCAAAATTGTCGACGTGGGGAGCCTGACGCAGGCCGCAGACATTCTGCACATTGCCCAGCCGGCGCTCAGCCAGCAACTGGCGACCCTGGAAGGCGAGGTCGATCAGCAGCTATTGATTCGCACCAAGCGCGGCGTAACGCCAACCGACGCTGGGAAAATTCTCTATACCCACGCCCAGGCTATTTTGCGTCAGTGCGCGCAGGCGCAGAGCGCCATCGACGGCGCGGGGCGGACTCTGAGCGGCCAGGTCTCCGTCGGCCTGGCGCCGGGCACCGCCGCCCAGCAGCTGGCGATCCCGCTGTTGACCGAAGTGCAACGCCAGCATCCCGGAATTGTGCTCTATTTCAATGAGAACTTTGGCACGACCCTCAGCGAATTAATCATGAGCGGTCGGATGGACATGGCGGTGATTTACGGCGATCGCGATATTCATGGCCTGCGTTTTCTACCGCTGATGAAAGAGGCGCTCTTTTTCGTCTGTCCGCATGCGCTGGGGGAGCCGCGGCGCGAAATTCCCCTCGCGGAGGTCGCCCGCTACGACCTGTTCCTGCCACGAATTTATAACATTATGCGTAAAGCCGCGGACGATGCCTTTACCCAGGTCGGGCTGAGCTATCGGGTGAAGTGCGAGATTGAATCGCAGACCTCGCTTAACGCGGCATTAGCGGCGGAGCTCGGCGGCACCATCATGCCGGAGTCCGCTGCGCGCGCTATGCTCCAGCCCGCCAATGCCTGGATGGCGAGAATTGTCGAACCCAATGTGCTCACCTCGCTCTCTTTCTGTATGTCCGACCATCTGCCGCTTTCGCAGCCCGCGGAAGCGGTGAAGGGGATTTTGCTCTCCCTGATGGCGCAGCGGACCGAGGACAATCGGCCACTAACCCTGGTGGGATAATAAGTCCCTCTTATTGCTTCAAAGCTAAACCCTCTTATCGACCCGCCCGATATCCGCGCTAGAGTCGCTACTCTGGCGCGCGGCGCTGCCGTGATCTGACCCTTGCGTGATGGAACCATGATGGAAAAAGAACTGATAGCCCTTGAGGATGTGCGCCAGCTGGCGCAGAAAATGTACCACGCCGGATTACGGGAGCTGGAGTGGCGCGGCGCGAACTGGTCGGTTCGCCTGCACTATCCCGGCGGCGACACGATGGCCGAACCGCTGCCTCTGCCGCCGACCGTGGCCGAAACCAGCCTGCTGCCGGTGTGTTCCCCGATGCCGGGACGCCTACTGCTGAGCCACCCCAGCCATGGAGAGGCGTTCGTTAGCGAAGGGCAGCACATTGAGCCGCACGATATTCTCGCGCTGGTGCAGGTCGGGCCGCTCTATTTACCGGTGTGCAGCCCGGTGGCCGGGACGCTCAAAAGCCTTGTCGCGACGGCGGGGAGCCGGCTGGAATACGGCAGCGAGATCGCGTTGCTGCTGCCCACGGACACCGTCTTGGCGAAGTTATAAGCCCCCCTTATCGGGCCAAACTATTTATGTCTTATCCCCATTGGACATAACTGCATACAGTCAGAAAAACGACGTCAAAGGCAGATCGGTCTGCCATAACAGGAGAGCATATATGCCATTTTCAGATTATAAAGTGGCCCTGGTGACCGGCGCTTCCGCCGGGATGGGTGAAGCGATTGTCGAACGCCTTTGTCAGGAAGGGATTTTGGTCCATGCGGTAGCGCGTCGTCATGAACAGTTAGCCGCTCTGGCGGACAGAACCGGCTGCATTCCCCACGTCGTCGACGTCGGCGACCTTCAGGCGCTGACCGCGCTGTGCCGGGATTTGCAGGTTGATATTCTGGTGAACAACGCTGGCGTTTCCCATCCTGGCTCCATTCTTGATGCTGATGCCGACTGGATCGATACCCAGGTGGATGTCAACCTGCGCGCCGTGCTGCACCTGTGCCGCCTGCTGGTCCCGGGGATGGTGGCGCGCGACTGCGGCCACGTGATTAACATCACCTCCATCGCCGCGATTTATAACTTCAACGGCAATTCCATCTACCACTCTACCAAAGCGGGTGTGCATGCGCTGTCGCGCCAGCTGCGCGTCGATTGTTACGGCAAGCGGGTGCGGATCACCGAAATTTGCCCGGGGCGAGTGGCGACGGAGATCTTCGGTAACGTTTCCGGCGATCACGAAGAGGCGCGCCGCCGTTTTATCGATGGTTTCGAGCTGCCGCAGGCAAAAGATATCGCCGACTGCGTGGCTTTTGCGCTCGCCACGCCGGTAGCGGTTAACATCGGCAACATCGAGATCACCCCGACGCTGCAGGTTCCCGGCGGGCTATCTACGATGCGCCCCGGTGACCGCGAATCCTGAATGACGGCAAACGAGGAGGATATATGGCACTCGACTTCAGTAACGTGATGACTGGTCACTACGGGCAGATGATTATCGATGGCACCGCCGTCACTTTGGAACTGGCGTTGGGTGCATGGCTGCTGGCAATGTTTATTGCGCTGTTGCTGGTGATGATCCGCCTGAGCAACAAGCGCTTCGCGCAGCTGTTGGTGGCGGCGTATGTGTCCTATCACCGCAACGTCCCGACGCTGATCCAGCTGATGATGTGGTATTTCGCGATCCCGACGCTGCTGCCCGAGTCGCTGCAGATGTGGGTTAACGAGATGAATGCGGAGTTTCTGTTCTCGCTGGTCGCGCTGGGTCTGTGCCAGGCGGCTTACTTCTCTGAAGACATCCGCAGCGGCCTGCGCGCCATACACGAGGGGCAGAATGAAGCGGCGAGGGCGCTGGGAATGGGGTATCTGCGCGCCATGCGACTGGTCATTCTGCCCCAAGGACTCCGTAACGCGCTGCCATCGGTGATTAACCACACGGTGTTGCTGTTTAAAAATACCAGCCTTGCCATGGTCATTGGCGTCGTCGAGCTGACGTACGTCACGCGCGATATTGAAAACCAGACTTTCCGCACTTTTGAAGCGTACATAGTGGCGACGGTAGGTTACCTGGCCTTCTCTTTGCTGCTGATGGGGGGAGGGGCTCTGCTGGCCCGCCGCTTTCAGCGCGCGTACGCGAGGTAACAAGTATGTTTGATTTTTTCACGATCCTGCACGATAACGGCCTGTTGCTGCTGATGGGGCAGTATCCTGATGGCCCGCTGGGCGGGGTGCTGTGTACCTTGCTGGTGTCGCTACTGGCAGTGCTGTTCGCCTTCCCGGTCGGTGTGTTGCTATGCCTCGCTCGCCTCTCGCCGTGGCGCTGGCTGAGCTGGCCGGTAACCGGCTGGATCTATCTGTTGCGCGGTATCCCGCTGATGATGGTAGTGTTCTGGACCTATTTTTGTGTGCCGTTGCTGATCGGCCACAACATCAGCGGCTTCAGCACCATGCTGTGTACGCTAATCATCTACGAGAGCGCCTATATTGCTGAAATCGTACGCGGCGGGATCCAGGCGCTGCCCTCGGGGCAGTACGAAGCCTCCCGAGCGCTGGGAATGGGGCATATCCGGGCGCTGCGTCTGGTGATCCTGCCGCAGGCGCTGTACAACACGCTACCGAGTCTGGTAAGCCAGCTGGTGTCGATTATCAAAGACAGTACCCTCGGCTACGTGATTAACGTTCCGGAGCTGACCTATGCGGCTAACCAGGTCAGCAACCAGTTGCTGACGAAACCGTTCCAGGTCTTCGCCATCGTAGCGCTGAGCTACTACATCATTAACTTTAGCCTGACGTGGCTGGCCAATCGCCTCGAACTACGTATCGCCGGCAGGAGGCAACGGGTGCCGCCCGCCACGGGAAAGCCGGTCACGCCGTTGGCGCTCGACCAATCGCCATCACAAACTCAATAAGGAGCAACCATGCGACCGATGATTCTGTTCAATCAGGTGAATAAATGGTACGGGGAATATCAGGCCCTGACCGATGTGAGCGCCGAAATCAAAAGCGGTGAAGTGGTTGTGGTGTGCGGCCCTTCCGGGTCCGGGAAGTCGACGTTAATCCGGACGGTTAACCGTCTTGAGCCTATCGAACAGGGGCAGATTCTGTTTGACGGCGTCGATATCCATGGTTCCAGCACCCGGCTGAACCCGCTGCGGACGCGAATCGGCTTCGTATTTCAGAGCTTCAACTTGTTTCCGCACGTTTCGGTGTTGGAGAATATTATGATGTCGCCGGTGAAAGTTCTCGGTGAGAAGCGCGCCGAGGCCCGGCGCCATGCCGGGGAGCTGTTGGAGCGCGTGGGGCTGTCGCACAAAGCCGACGTTTACCCGGCTCAGCTTTCCGGTGGCCAGCAGCAGCGGGTGGCTATCGCCCGGGCATTGGCGATGAAACCGCCGGTGATGCTGTTCGATGAACCAACATCTGCGCTCGACCCGGAGATGGTCGGTGAGGTGTTGAGCGTGATGCGCGGGCTGGCGCAGGAAGGAATGACCATGATGTGCGTCACTCATGAAATGAACTTTGCCCGCGACGTCGCCGATACGATCTGGTTTATGGATCAGGGGCAAATACTGGAAAAGGCAGCGGCGGATAAGTTCTTCACCGCGCCGCAGCACCCGCGCGCGCGGCGTTTCCTCAATGATTTACTGGTTCACTAGACACTAAAGTAGCCAGAGAGGCGGCCAGGGAAAGTGAACTCGAGCCGATTTTTCAGACTTCGATAAACAATAGGAGCGCTCAGTAGAACGTATTGCTTTGTAAGTTATGGATTGAAAAACCTACTGAGTCCACTGAGTGCCACCAAGCGCTCCCGAGTTCAAGAAGTCGTTAGACGTTGAACAAGAAGTTCATCACGTCGCCGTCTTTGACGATGTAGTCTTTGCCTTCTGAACGCATCTTGCCGGCTTCTTTGGCGCCTTGCTCACCTTTGTAAGTGATGAAGTCGTCGAACGCGATGGTTTGCGCGCGGATAAAGCCTTTCTCGAAGTCGGTGTGGATTTTGCCGGCCGCCTGCGGCGCGGTAGCGCCGACCGGGATGGTCCAGGCGCGCACTTCTTTGACGCCGGCGGTGAAGTAGGTCTGCAGGTTCAGCAGCTCGTAACCGGCGCGGATCACCCGGTTCAGGCCCGGCTCTTCCAGGCCCAGCTCGGCCATAAACTCGTCGCGGTCTTCGTCTTCCAGCTCGGCAATGTCGGATTCAACCGCCGCGCACACTGCAACCACCACCGAACCTTCTCCGGCGGCGATGTTGCGTACGGTGTCCAGGTACGGGTTGTTTTCGAAACCGTCCTCGTTGACGTTGGCGATGTACATGGTCGGTTTCAGCGTCAGGAAGCTCAGGTATTTGATCGCCGCCTTGTCTTCTTCGGTCAGATCCAGCGCGCGCAGCATGCCGGCGTTTTCCAGATGCGGCAGGCATTTCTCCAGCGCCGCCAGCTCGGCTTTCGCGTCCTTGTCGCCGCCTTTGGCTTTCTTCTGCACGCGGTGGATAGCGCGCTCGCAGGTGTCGAGGTCGGACAGCGCCAGCTCGGTGTTGATCACGTCGATGTCTTCGGCCGGATCGACCTTGTTGTTAACGTGGATGATGTTGTCGTTTTCGAAGCAGCGCACCACGTGGCCGATGGCTTCGGTTTCGCGAATGTTGGTCAGGAACTGGTTGCCCAGGCCTTCGCCCTTGGAGGCGCCTTTCACCAGGCCGGCGATGTCGACGAATTCCATGGTGGTCGGCAGAATGCGCTGCGGCTTGACGATCTCGGCCAGCTTGTCCAGACGCGGATCGGGCATCGGCACCACACCGGTGTTCGGTTCAATGGTGCAGAACGGGAAGTTGGCTGCTTCGATGCCCGCTTTGGTCAACGCGTTGAACAGGGTGGATTTGCCCACGTTAGGCAGGCCGACGATACCGCATTTGAATCCCATGTTGTTATCACCTTAAATATCTTAACTATCAGCCTGTTAGGTTTAACTGGCTGCATAAAGGGCAAAATAATGCCGCCATTATACACGTAATGGGCGTTTATCTCGATCTGACTGTGCGCCCGTCATATTTGCCCGCCTTGATGCAGCTCCAATTATTTAGGGTACGCAGGGAAGACGGATAGGGTGGCCGGTTTTTGATTGAGATTTGGATCACATTTACACATACTGACACTTCCGATTAACCGACAGGAAACGCGCCGGATGTATTTCTTGCCTACGCCACCCTGAGTTGTGCCCGCCTGCTCGTTCGCCGCAGCGTGCGGCTCCCGTTCCCGCTCCGCGGGGAGGCGTTTTCATCTGTCAGAAGTGAATAATTCATGTTTAACCTGAGCAATTTCAGGATCGCGGACGTTAAGAATGAAGTCCTGGCGGGCTTTGTGGTGGCGGTATCGATGATCCCCGAGGCGGTCGGCTTTTCGCTGGTCGCCGGACTTTCGCCGATCGTCGGTTTGCATACCGCGTTCATCATCGGCCTGGTGACCGCGCTGTTCGGCGGCAAGCCGGGCATGGTGTCGGGCGCGGCCGGCTCGATCGTGGTGGTGTTGATGAGCCTGGCGGCGCAGTACGGCATGGGTTACGTGCTGTGGGCGACCATTTTTGCCGGCGCGATCCAAATTCTGATCGGCGTATTCCGGCTGGGCAAGTTTATCCGGCTGGTGCCGCTGCCGGCGATCCACGGCTTCGTCAACGGCTTGGCGATCGTCATCATGCTGGCGCAGCTGCATATGATTGCCGGGCAGGGGCCGTTAATGTACGGCCTGGTGGCGTTGGCTGTCCTGGTGGTGGTGCTGTTCCCGCGCCTGACCAGGGTCATCCCTTCTTCGCTGGCGGCGCTGTTGCTGGTGTCGGCGTTGGCGATCGGGTTCAACCTGCACACGCTGCGGGTCAGTGATCTGGCGGATATCTCCGGCTCGCTGCCGCACTTCAGCCTGCCGGTGGCGCCGTTCAATCTGGAGATGCTGAAGGTGGTGCTGCCGTATGCGGTGGTGATCGCCCTGGTCGGCCTGATTGAATCGCTGTTGACCATGACGGTGCTCGATGAAATGGGCGGAAAAAAGGGCAACGGCAACCGCGAAAGCATCGCTCAGGGCGCCGGCAATGCGATTTGCGGCCTGTTCGGCTGCTTTGCCGGCTGCGCGATGATCGGCCAGTCGATCATTAACTTTACCTCGGGCGGTCGCGGGCGCATTTCCGGCGTCGTCGGCGCCATTCTGCTGATCCTGTTCGTGGTCAGCCTGTCGCGTTATATCGGCCTGCTGCCGGTGGCGGCGCTGGCCGGGGTGATGCTGGTGGTGTGCTACAACACCTTCGAATGGAGCTCGCTGCGCCGTCTGCGCCGCATGCCGAAGGCCGATGCGCTGGTAATGGTGATCGTCACCCTGATCACCATTTTTACCGATCTGGCGGTGGCGGTGATCAGCGGGGTGATCATCTCGGCGCTGGTGTTCGCCTGGCAACAGGCGCGCATTCGGGTGCGCCAGCGGCAGCTGGCGGGCGATGTGGCGGTGTATCAGCTCGAAGGCCCGCTGTTCTTCGGCTCCGCCGCGGCGTTCGCCGAGCTGTTCGATCCGAACAACGATCCGCACCACGTGGTGCTGGATTTCGCCGGCACCCGGGTGATGGACTCCAGCGGCGTGGAGGCTGTCGACAAGCTGACGGCGCGTTATCTGGCGGCGGGGAAAAGCATTCGTCTGCGTCACCTGAGCGGCGACTGCGTGCGTTTGTTAAAGCGGGCCGGGCCGTTCTGCAGCCATGAGCTGGACGATCCTGACTACTACGTGGCGGAAGAGGGCTACGATACCGACGATCGGCGGGTGGGAGAAGAGACCTTCAATACCCGCACCTAGCGGCAAGCAGCGGGCGTCAGGCCCGCTGCGGCAAGACTCAGGCCTGCGCCTTGAAGCTGTGCAGGCGCTGAACGGTTTTTTCCAGCCCGTCCTTCATCAGCATTTCGGTGCAGCGCAGCGATTCGTCTATCGCTTCATCAATCATCTTCTGTTCGCTGGCCGGCGGTTTGCCGAGCACGAAGCCCACCACCTTGTTCTTATCGCCCGGATGGCCGATGCCGATGCGCAGCCGGTAAAAGTTCGGGTTGTTGCCAAACTTGTTCTGAATGTCTTTCAGGCCGTTGTGGCCGCCGTTGCCGCCGCCGAGCTTGATCTTGGCCACGCCCGGCGGCAGGTCCAGCTCGTCATGCGCCACCAGGATTTCGTCCGGTTCGATGCGGTAGAAATTGGCCATCGCCAGCACCGCCTTGCCGCTCAGGTTCATAAAGGTGGTCGGCACCAGCAGGCGCACGTCGTTGCCCGCCAGGTTCAGCCGCGCGGTATAGCCGAAGAATTTGCTCTCTTCCTTCAACTGCTGGTTGTGGCGCCGGGCCAGTAGATCGACGTACCAGGCGCCGGCGTTGTGCCGCGTCTGGGCGTATTCCGCGCCCGGATTCGCCAGGCCGACTATCAATTTAATACTGCTCACTGGGAGATTCGCTATGATCGAGATAAGGGAAAGGGCAATAGTTTACCTGCCGGGGCCCGGAATGACAAAACCCTGATGCCGGATCGGCCTCTGCGGGAAAAGATGAATAATTCATTAGCTGAATAATTCAATTTGTCGGCTAACTGTCAGGATAGGGTTAAGAAGTGTCAATCTTTCTTTACCATTTGTGATCGCCTCCGCAATCCCCTTGCCAGGGCAAGGACTATACTTGACTTATCAAAGTGGGTTAACAGTTTGCAGCGTTATCCCGGTTGGCACATGGCACTATGGAGGTGGCATATGAAACGTAGAAACGCGGACAGAATGGGCAACTTTTTTATGGGGCTGGGGCTGGTCGTGATGGTCGGCGGGGTCGGATACTCCATTATCGCTGAAGTATCTCAGTTCAATTTACCCCAGTTTTTCGCGCATGGCGCGATCATGAGCATCTTCGTCGGCGCGCTGCTGTGGCTGGTTGGCGCACGTATCGGCGGGCGCGAACAGGTGGCGGATCGCTACTGGTGGGTAAAACACTTTGATAAACGCTGCCGAAACGATCAACATCGTTCGTCGCATTGATTAAAAAATCGGAAGGGACCCGGCGGTACGGCAAAGGAGAACTGCCGCGTATTCAGGTTTAAGGTCATGTTTGACTACGAGTAGAAAACCCGTTGTTGCTCACGCGCCAACGGGTTTTTCTTTATCTGCCGTCGAGCAAACGCCCCTTCCGGTACGGCAGGGCGCCGTACCGGAAAGGACGCGGATTAATGCTCGAACATCGCAGAGATCGACTCTTCGTTGCTGATACGGCGGATGGCTTCGGCCAGCATGCCGGACAACGTCAGAGTGCGTACGTTTTTCAGTGCCTTGATTTCAGGCGACAACGGAATGGTGTCGCAGACGATCACTTCATCAATCACCGAGTTCTTGATGTTGTCCACGGCGTTACCGGAGAAGATCGGGTGCGTCGCGTAGGCAAATACGCGCTTGGCACCGCGTTCTTTCAACGCTTCAGCCGCTTTACACAAGGTACCGCCGGTGTCGATCATATCGTCGACCAGCACGCAGTCACGGCCTGCCACGTCGCCGATGATGTGCATCACCTGAGAAACGTTCGCGCGCGGGCGGCGTTTATCGATGATGGCCATATCGGTATCGTTCAGCAGTTTGGCGATAGCGCGGGCGCGCACTACGCCGCCGATGTCTGGAGAAACCACGATCGGGTTCACCAGATTCTGTTGCAGCATGTCTTCCAGCAGGATCGGGCTACCGAACACGTTATCTACCGGAACATCGAAGAAGCCTTGAATCTGCTCAGCATGCAGATCCACCGTCAATACGCGGTCAACCCCTACGCTGGAGAGGAAATCGGCGACGACCTTGGCCGTGATTGGCACGCGTGCGGAGCGCACGCGGCGATCCTGGCGGGCATAGCCGAAGTAAGGGATAACTGCGGTAATACGGCCCGCGGAGGCGCGACGCAGGGCATCAACCATAACAACCAGTTCCATCAGGTTGTCGTTGGTCGGGGCACAGGTGGACTGGATGATGAAAATATCACCGCCGCGTACATTTTCGTTGATTTGCACGCTCACTTCGCCGTCGCTAAAACGACCTACAGCGGCGTCACCAAGGCTGGTGTACAAACGGTTGGCAATACGTTGTGCTAGTTCCGGGGTGGCGTTACCAGCAAAAAGCTTCATATCAGGCACGAGAAGAACCTCAGGCTTGCGTCCAGAGAAGATATTGTCATACGGCCTTCGCCAAAGGGCAGTTGGCGACGCCGGCGCAATATACATACGGGTATGTAAAACTAAGTTGAGACGCAGGCAGCGCAGGGATAACAGGGCCAGGTGTGCATGACCCTGCGCAGCGAAACGTTGAGCTACGACTCAAACTGCCCGGAACGGATGCGATGTAGTGGAGAGACGTTAACGCCACGCGCTACAAAACCACGCAACCACACCGGGGCTTGATTTAACACCTGACGAGCGGCGGTTTCTGTGTCGAATTCAGCAAACACACAAGCACCCGTGCCAGTCAGGCGTGACGGGGCGTATTCTAACAGCCATGAAAGAAGCTGTTCAACCTCGCGAAAACGTTTTCTTGCGATAGGTTCGCAATCATTTGCGTACGGAGCCTGCAACAGCTCACTTAAGGAGCGAACCGGGGTATCTCTTTTTAATTCCGCGTCGCCGAAAATCACCGGCGTAGGGATGCCGACGCCGGGATGCGCCACCAGGTACCATTTTTCCTGCGGGTTGGCCGGCTGCAGCCGTTCGCCGATGCCTTCGGCAAAGGCGGCGTGGCCGCGCACGAACACCGGCACGTCGGCGCCGAGGCTCAGCCCCAGCTCCGCCAGCTGGTCGTCGCTTAGCCCGCAGCCCCACAGGGTGTTGAGCGCCACCAGCACGGTGGCGGCGTTGGACGACCCGCCGCCCAATCCGCCGCCCATCGGCAGGCGTTTCTCGATGCTGATGTCGGCGCCGCGCGGCGCGGTGGCCAAACCATGGCGATCGCAATGCTGCTGCAGCAGACGCGCGGCGCGCACGATCAGGTTCTGCTCGTCAGGCACGCCGTCCACCGGGGTCAGCAGGCGAATGCTGTCGTCCCGTCGCGGGTCCAGGGTCAGGGTATCGCCGTAGTCCAGAAACTGGAACAGCGTCTGCAGCAGATGATACCCGTCCTCACGTTGGCCGGTGATGTACAAAAACAGGTTGAGCTTGGCGGGAGAGGGCCATTGGCGAATCATTTGAGCGTCCAGTTATCCATTTTCAGCTTGATGCGCTGGTCGCCCTGTTTCAGCTCCAGGCGGCTCGGCAGCTGCGGTTTGATGTCGCCGTGGTAATCCTGGTAATCCACCGTCCAGGTCTGGCCGCCCTGCCGGTAGGTCAGCTTGTTCAGGCGATATTGGTCATCCAGCGCGAAGTCATCGGCTTCGCCCGGCAGGCCGAGCATCCACTGGCGCAGGTTGTCCAGCGGGATCGCCATGCCGGTCAGCTTGCGGATCATCTCTTCGGCGTTGTCGCTGACGTAGCGCTTGCCCTGATTATCGGTCAGCTGCACCACGTTTTGCTGCACGTTCAGATCAAGCTCGGTGCTGCCCAGCGGGTTGGTCAGCAGCAGGCGATAGCGCTCCGGGGAGAACTGCTGCCAGAAGAAGCGCGCGTACACCTTTTTCTGGTCAGACAAATAGGCGAAGGAGCCGCGGGTCTGGTATTGGCTGAGCTGCTGCACCGCCTGCTCGTGGGCGCGCCACTGCGGCGAGGTCGGGCTGGTGGCCGGACCGGTCGGCCTGGTGGTGGTACAGGCGGCCAGCACCAGGCTGGCCAGCGGGATCAGACGAAGCAAACTAACTTTGCGGATTGGCATAACTTTCTCTTGTCCTTTTGTCCTTGCGGGCATGCTCAGCGAAACCCGTTTTCAGCATTCACGCTAGCGGCGCGGCGCCGGCGCGTCAATTTTTTGCTGCATCGCGTTGAATCTTGCCGGCTTTGCCAGCGCAGCGCCAGGCGCGGGGTTTGCCATAAGATTAACACAATCGTTCGGCCGCGCCGCCGTTTGCGTCAGATTGCCGGCCCGCTCCCTCGGCCCAACGCGCGGCGTTTGCGCGAATAGCGTGCGGAATATCACAGACTGCGTTAAAATTCAGTAAGTCATGTCGTCGAACAATTATTCATCTTGCTGTATTTATTACGGATTTATCAATTGATGCTGCCTATATCAGCGATTGAACGGAAGATGCGGTTGTTGCTTTTATTGATCCCGCGCATCAAGTAGAATGCCGTTCAACGAGAACCCGTACCAACATAAGTATTACTCGAAGCAATGACCCTGCTGGCGTTAGGTATTAATCACAAAACCGCTCCGGTTTCTCTGCGTGAAAAGGTGACCTTCTCGCCAGAGTCTATCGATCAGGCGCTCTCCAGCTTGCTCCAACAGCCGTTGGTGCAGGGCGGCGTCGTGTTGTCTACCTGCAACCGCACCGAACTGTATCTCAGCGTGGAGCAACAGGAACATATTCACGAACAGCTGGTTGCCTGGCTGTGTGAATACCATCATCTGCGCCCGGAAGACGTGAAGAAAAGTCTGTACTGGCACCATGATAACGACGCGGTCAGCCACCTGATGCGGGTGGCCAGCGGGCTGGATTCATTGGTGCTGGGCGAGCCGCAGATCCTCGGCCAGGTGAAAAAGGCCTTTGCCGAATCGCAGCGCGGCCAGTCGCTTTCCGGCGAGCTCGAGCGCCTGTTCCAGAAATCCTTCTCCGTCGCCAAGCGCGTGCGCACCGAAACCGACATCGGCGCCAGCGCGGTGTCAGTGGCCTTCGCCGCCTGCACCCTGGCGCGGCAAATCTTCGAATCGCTGGCCGATCTGAACGTGCTGCTGGTCGGCGCCGGTGAAACCATCGAGCTGGTCGCGCGCCATCTGCGCGAGCACAAAGTGCGGCATATGATCATCGCCAACCGCACCCGCGAACGCGCTCAGCTGCTGGCGGACGAAGTCGGCGCGGAAGTGATCACCCTGCCGGAAATCGACGAACGCCTGGCGGACGCCGACATCATCATCAGTTCCACCGCCAGCCCGCTGCCGATCATCGGCAAGGGGATGGTGGAGCGAGCGCTGAAAGCGCGCCGCAATCAGCCGATGCTGCTGGTGGATATCGCCGTTCCGCGCGATATCGAGCCGGAAGTCGGCAAACTGGCCAACGCCTACCTGTACAGCGTGGACGATCTGCACGCCATCATTCAGAACAACCTGGCGCAGCGCAAGGCGGCGGCGGTGCAGGCTGAATCCATCGTGCAGCAGGAAAGCACCAACTTTATGGCCTGGCTGCGCTCACAGGGCGCGGTGGAAACCATTCGCGACTACCGTTCGCAGGCCGATCAAATTCGCGCCGAAATGGAAGCCAAAGCGCTGGCCGCCATTGCGCAGGGCGCCAACGTGGAGCAGGTTATCCACGAACTGGCCCACAAACTGACCAACCGTCTTATTCATGCCCCCACCAAATCCCTCCAGCAGGCAGCCGGCGACGGCGACGTGGAGCGGTTGCACTTATTACGCGACAGCCTCGGGCTGGATCAGCATTAGTTTTCTCTTATTAACAGGGTTTAATACCACGCATGAAGCCTTCTATTGTTGCCAAACTGGAAGCGTTACAAGAGCGCCATGAAGAAGTGCAGGCGCTGCTCGGCGACGCCGGCGTTATTGCCGAGCAGGACCGGTTCCGCGCGCTGTCGCGCGAGTATGCGCAGCTGACCGACGTCAGCCGCTGCTTCCTGGAGTGGCGCCGGGTGCAGGAAGACCTGGCGACGGCGGAAACGATGCTGGACGATCCGGAAATGCGTGAAATGGCGCAGGAAGAGCTGAAGCAGGCCAAGGCGGCGGCGGAAGCGCTGGAGCAACAGCTGCAGGTGCTGCTGCTGCCGAAAGACCCGGACGATGAGCGCGGCTGCTTCCTGGAAGTGCGCGCCGGCACCGGCGGCGATGAGGCGGCGATCTTCGCCGGCGACCTGTTCCGCATGTACAGCCGCTATGCCGAAACCCGCCGCTGGCGCGTGGAAGTGATGAGCGCCAACGAAGGCGAGCACGGCGGCTACAAGGAAGTGATCGCCAAAGTGTCCGGCGACGGCGTTTACGGCCAGCTGAAGTTCGAATCCGGCGGCCACCGCGTGCAACGGGTGCCGGAAACCGAATCGCAGGGGCGCATCCATACCTCCGCCTGCACCGTGGCGGTGATGCCGGAAGTGCCGGAGGCCGAAATGCCCGAAATCAACGCCGGCGATCTGAAAATCGACACCTTCCGCTCCTCGGGCGCGGGCGGCCAGCACGTCAACACCACCGACTCGGCGATCCGCATCACCCACTTGCCGACCGGCATCGTGGTGGAGTGCCAGGACGAGCGTTCGCAGCACAAAAACAAAGCCAAGGCGATGTCGGTGCTGGGCGCGCGCATCCGCGCCGCCGAGATGGCCAAGCGCCAACAGGCCGAGGCTTCCACCCGCCGCAACCTGTTGGGCAGCGGCGACCGTTCCGACCGCAATCGCACCTACAATTTCCCGCAGGGGCGGGTGACCGACCACCGCATTAACCTGACGCTGTACCGTCTGGACGAAGTGATGGAAGGCAAGCTGGACATGCTGATCCAGCCTATCGTGCAGGAATATCAGGCCGACCAGCTCGCCGCGCTGTCCGCCGAGCTTGAGTAATGGACTATCAACGCTGGCTGCAGGCCGCCGCCGCCAGGCTGACGCACAGCGACAGCGCCCGGCGCGATGCGGAAATCCTGCTGGGTTTCGTCACCGGCCGGGCCAGAACCTTTCTGATGGCGTTCGGCGAAACGCCGCTGCCGCCAGAACAGCAGCGGCAGCTGGAGACGCTGCTGGCGCGCCGCGAACGCGGTGAGCCGGTCGCCTATCTGGTCGGCGAGCGCGAATTCTGGTCGCTGCCGCTGTCGGTATCGCCCGCCACGCTGATCCCGCGGCCGGATACCGAATGCCTGGTGGAATTGGCGTTGGAGCGTTTGCCGGCGGAACCCTGCCGTATTCTCGATCTCGGCACCGGCACCGGCGCCATCGCGCTGGCGTTGGCCAGCGAGCGGCCGGACTGCGCGGTTACCGGCGTCGACCTGCAGCCCGACGCCGTGGCGTTGGCGCAGCACAACGCGCGGAAGCTGAACATCGGCAACGCGCAATTTTTGCCGGGCAGCTGGTTTGCGCCGCTGGCCGGCCGCACCTTCACCTTGATCGCCAGCAACCCGCCGTACATCGACGCCGCCGATCCGCATCTGGCGCAGGGCGACGTGCGCTTCGAACCGGGCAGCGCATTGGTGGCGGCGGATCGGGGGCTGGCGGATTTGGCCGCCATCGTGCACCAGGCGCCGCAGCATCTGCAGCCGCAGGGTTGGCTGCTGCTGGAACATGGCTGGCAGCAGGGCCGCAGCGTGCGCGAGCTGCTGCAGGCCGCCGGGTTTACCGCGGTCGCCACCCACCGCGACTATGGCGATAACGATCGCGTAACCCTCGGCCAATGGCCGCACTAACAGAAAACCAATAATAACGACGCGCAAAGCAATTTAAGGAAGCCCCATGACTGCATACACCGCATTGAAACATTTCCATTTGCTGACGGTCGCCATCAGTATTACCTTGTTTGTGCTGCGTTTCTTTTGGCAATGGCGCCAGTCGGCGATGATGAGCCGGCGCTGGGTCAAGATCGCGCCGCACCTTAATGACACGCTGCTGTTCGTCAGCGGCATTGCGCTGGTGGCGACATTCGGGTTTTATCCGTTGCTGGGTATGGACTCATGGCTGACCGAGAAGCTGTTTGGCGTTATTATCTATATCCTGCTTGGCTACGTCGCATTGGGCAAGAAGACCAAAAGCCAGAAGCTGCGCGCGTTGGCGTTCGTTCTGGCGTTGGGCTGTCTGTACCTGATAATTAAACTTGCCACGACGAAAATACCGTTTCTGATGGGATACCTATGAGTAGCATTGCTGATTTTGAATTTAACACCTCGCCGCTGAGCGAAGGGGTGATCCTGGTGTCGCAGTCGGTGCGGCGCGATTTCCCGGTTGCCGAGGTCGAGCGCAAGCTGCAGCAGCTGGTCGATGAAGCGCGCGCGGCGATGCCGCACGATCTGACTCAGGAACAGCAACTGGACGCACTCATCGAGCTGTTCTACAAAACCTGGGGCTTCGGCGGCGCCGGCGGCGTTTACCGCCTGTCCGACGCCATCTGGTTGGACAAGGTGCTGGAAGGGCGCCAGGGCACGCCGGTGTCGCTGGGCACCATTTTCCTGCACATCGCCCACCAGTTGGATCTGCCGCTGATGCCGGTGATCTTCCCCACCCAGCTTATTCTGCGCGCCGACTGGCTGGACGACGAAATGTGGTTGATCAACCCGTTGAACGGCGAAACGCTGAACGAACATCAGCTGGAAGTGTGGATCAAGGGCAACCTGGGGCTGGGGGCCGAGCTGGAAGACGACGACCTCGACGAATCGGAAAACGTCATGGTGGTGCGCAAGATGCTCGACACCCTGAAGGCGGCCCTGATGGAAGAAAAGCAGATGGAAATGGCGCTGCGCGCCAGCGAAACGGTGCTGTGCTTCGATCCGGACGACCCGTACGAGATCCGCGATCGCGGGCTGATTTACGCCCAGCTGGAGTGCAACCATATCGCCATTTCCGATCTCAACTATTTTGTCGAGCAGTGTCCTGAAGATCCGGTCAGCGAAGTGATCAAGGTACAGATCCATTCGATTGAGCCGAAACAGGTTACGCTGCATTAATTTATTCGATTTACCTTCAACAAAGGCGAAAGCATGAAACAGAAAGTGGTTAGCATTGGCGACATCAACGTAGCGAACGACCTGCCGTTTGTGCTGTTTGGCGGTATGAACGTGCTGGAATCGCGCGATCTGGCGATGAGCATCTGCGAACACTACGTCACCGTGACGCAAAAACTGGGCATCCCTTACGTTTTCAAAGCCTCTTTTGATAAAGCCAACCGTTCTTCCATCCACTCGTACCGCGGTCCGGGCCTGGAAGAAGGGATGAAGATTTTCGAAGAAATCAAAAAAACCTTCGGCGTGAAGATCATTACCGACGTGCACGAAGCGGCGCAGGCGCAGCCGGTGTCCGAAGTGGTCGACGTGATCCAGCTGCCGGCGTTTCTGGCGCGCCAAACCGATTTGGTGGAAGCGATGGCGAAAACCGGCGCGGTGATCAACGTGAAGAAGCCGCAGTTCGTCAGCCCGGGCCAGATGGGCAACATCGTCGACAAGTTCAAGGAAGGCGGCAACGACCAGGTGATCCTGTGCGATCGCGGCAGCAACTTTGGCTATGACAACCTGGTGGTCGACATGCTGGGCATCAACGTGATGAAAAACGTGACCGGTGGCCATCCGGTGATTTTCGACGTGACCCACGCGCTGCAGACCCGCGATCCGTTCGGCGCCGCTTCCGGCGGCCGTCGCGCGCAGGTGGCTGAGCTGGCGCGCGCCGGCATGGCGGTCGGCCTGGCCGGTTTGTTCATCGAAGCGCACCCGGAGCCGAACAGCGCCAAGTGCGACGGCCCGTCCGCGCTGCCGCTGGACAAGCTGGAGCCGTTCCTGGTGCAGATGAAAGCCATCGACGACCTGGTGAAAAGCTTCCCGGAGCTGGATACCAGCAACTAAGCGCCAACGGCGTCATAAAAAAGCCCGACTCTCGTCGGGCTTTTTTTTAACCGTCCAGCGCCGCCAGCGCTTCCGGCAGCGTCGGATAAAAGTGCAGTTTCCCTTCGATCGGCTGTACCCGCGCCCGCGCCAGCGTTTTCAGCGGCTGGAACGGAATATCCGTGATCGCCAGCCGCTTGCCGGCCGGCAGCTCGTCGATAAAGCGCTGCAGGGCGCTCAGCCCGCCGGCGTCCAGCACCGGCACCGCATCCCACTGCAGCACGATCACCTGATACCCTTCGCTGCGCGCCAGCAGCTCGGTAAAGATGCGTTCGGCGGCGGCGAAGAACAGCGGTCCGTTGACCCGCAGCACCAGGCGGCCGCGGTCGGCGCTCAGCTCGCTCAACCGGGTCATGCGGGCGATGCGCCGCATGAACAGCAGCGAAGCCAGCACTATGCCGACGGTAATGGCGATCACCATATCGAACAGTACCGTCAGCGACATGCACAGCAGCATCACCAGAATGTCGTCCTTGGGCGCCCGGCGCAGCAGATACACCACCTTATGCGCCTCGCTCATGTTCCAGGCCACCATCAGCAGCAGCGAAGCCATCGCCGCCAGCGGCAGGTAAGACAGCCAGGGCGCCAGCACCAGCAGCGCCAACAGCACCAGCAACGCATGGATGACGGCGGACACCGGCGAGGTGGCGCCGGCGCGCACGTTGGCGGCGGAGCGGGCGATGGCGGCGGTGGCGGTGATGCCGCCGAAGAACGGCGCAATGATATTGCCGGCGCCCTGGCCGATAAGCTCGGTGTTGGAGTGGTGTTTCTTGCCGGTCATGCCGTCGAGCACCACCGCGCACAGCAGGGATTCAATCGCCCCCAGCATCGCCATCGAGAATGCCGCCGGCAGCAGGGCGGAGAGGGTGTGCCAGCTCAGCGAAAAGGGTTTGCCGTCGCCGCCCGGCAGTTCCCAGGGCAAGACCAGCTGCGGCAGGATCGGCGGAATGCCCTGGCCGCGGCCGCCGTCGGCCAGCAGGTAGCTGAAGCGGGAGCCGATGGTCGCCACCGGGTGGTCGAACAGCGCCAGCGCGCCCATCAGCGCGGTGCCCGCCAGCAGCGCCGGCAGGTGACCCGGCACCCGCAGGCCGAGTTTCGGCCAGAAAATCAGGATCAGCAGCGTGACGGCGCCGATCAGCGTGTCGCCGACGTCCAGCGTCGGCAATGCCTGCAGCAGGGCCAGCAGCTTGCCGACGTAGTTTTCCGGCACCTGCTCCAGCTGCAGGCCGAAGAAGTCCTTGATCTGCATGGTGCCGATGGTAATGGCGATGCCGGAGGTAAAGCCGAGGGTGACCGACAGCGGAATATACTCGATCAGCCGGCCAAAGCGCGCCAGCCCCATAATCACCAGGAACAGCCCGGAGAGCAGGGTGGCGATCAGCAGCCCGGCCAGGCCGAACTGCTGCGATACCGGGTAGAGGATCACCACAAAGGCGGCGGTAGGGCCGGAGACGCTGTAGCGCGAGCCGCCGCTGACGGCGATGACGATACCGGCGACGGCGGCGGTGTACAGCCCGTACTGCGGCGGCACGCCGCTGGCGATCGCCAGCGCCATGGCCAGCGGGATGGCGATGATGCCGACCGTGACGCCGGCGATGGCGTCTTTCAGCAGGCGTTGCAGGGTATAAGGTTCCCGCCAGCAGGCGTCGATCAGTGCGCTGAAGGGGCGAATTCTGTTGATTTCATGCGTTTTCATCTAAGGTGCAAACCAAATCTTTAAAAGAGAAAGGAATGGCGGGCCAGATGAGGTCCGTCGCGTCGCGTCAGGTCATACCATACGCCCATTGGCCGAAGGATTACCAGACCTGCATCAAATTGGCGCGGGAAAAGAAATGCGCGGGTTTTGTCATGGCGGGCATTTGATTTTACCCAGCCAGGCCGCGTATCCGGCGGCCGTGGCGGGGGATTTAAAGTGGTTTTTGGCGCTTAGTGGACGGCGGGTAAGGATAATCCGAGAAACTGGGCCAGAGTGCTGACCAGCAGGTGGTGGTCCTCCAGCTGCGGCGCGCCGGAAATGCTGACGCTGCCGATGCAGCCGACGCCGCTCAGGTTGAGCGGGAAAGCGCCGCCGTGCACCGAATAGTCGCGCACGCTCAGACCGTATCGCTCTTCCAGCGTCGATTGCCGCTGCTGCAGCCGCAGGCCGATGGCGTAGGAGCTTTTGTGGAAATGCTTCACCACGTTGCGTTTGCGCCGCACCCAGTCGGCGATATCCGGCGTGGCGCCGGGCATGGCGTAATAAAACAGCGTTTGCCCGGCCAGTTGGATTTCGATGGCGATCGCCAGGCGGCGCTGCTCCGCGGCGGCTTTGAGCGCCGCGCCCAACGCCCAGGCGGTGGTATGGTCGAAATGGCTGAAGGTCAGCGCCGCTTCCTGTTCGCTGAGCGCGCGCAAATCATCGTCTAAAGTCATGGCGGTCCCCGTTAATCTTGGCGATCGAAAGAGTATCCCGAACGCCAGGCGTGGAGATAGACGCCTTGGCGATAAGATAGAACCGCAACGTCGGGGGCCGACGCGGCCAGATATGCTGCGGGGAGTGCCCCGGCGTTGCCGCCGGGGGGCGGATCAGATTGCCAGGGTATGCTCGCGGAAGGCGCTCAGCAGATCTTCGACAAACTTCAGGCGTTTCTGCCGATCGGTCAGATCGAGCATGAATTTCAGCTTGCTCGGCCCGTCCAGGCGATAAACCTGCGGATTGCTCTGCAGCAGGCCGATCAGATAGCCCGGATCGACGCGGTTCTTGTCGCCGAACTCGATAAACCCGCCGCGTTCGTTGCCTTCGATGCGCTTGATGCCCAGCGTCTGCGCGTGCTGGCGCAGCGCCGCGCTTTGCAGCAGGTTGCGCGCCGGATCCGGCAGCAGGCCGAAGCGGTCAATCAGCTCCACCTTCAGCTCTTCCAGCTCGCCGTCGCGTTTGGCGCTGGCGATGCGCTTATAGAACGACAGCCGAGTGTTGACGTCTGGAATGAAGTCGTCCGGCAGCAGGGCCGGCATGCGCAGCTCCACTTCGGTCTGGCTGCTGGTGAGATCTTCCAGCGATGGCTCGCGGCCGTTTTTCAGCGCGTCGACCGCACTTTCCAGCAGCTCCATATACAGCGAGAAACCGACGGTGGTCATCTGGCCGCTCTGGTCTTCCCCCAGCAGTTCGCCGGCGCCGCGGATTTCCAGGTCATGGGTGGCCAGCGCGAAGCCGGCGCCCAGGTCTTCCAGCGAAGCGATGGCCTCCAGCCGCTTGTGGGCGTCGGTGCTCATGGCCTTGGGATTCGGCGTCAGCAGATAGGCGTAGGCCTGATGGTGCGAACGGCCGACGCGGCCGCGCAGCTGGTGCAGCTGCGCCAGCCCGAAGCGGTCGGCGCGTTCGATGATGATGGTGTTGGCGCTGGGAATGTCGATGCCGGTTTCGATAATGGTGGTGCAGACCAGCACGTTGAAACGCTGGTGATGGAAGTCGTTCATCACCCGTTCCAGATCGCGCTCGCGCATCTGGCCGTGGCCGATGGCGATGCGCGCTTCGGGCACCAGCTCCGCCAGCTTCTGCGCCGCCTTTTCGATGTTTTCCACGTCGTTGTACAGGTAGTAGACCTGCCCGCCGCGCAACACCTCGCGCAGGATCGCTTCGCGCACCACCAGGCTGTCGTATTCGCGCACGAAGGTCTTCACCGCCAAACGACGCGCCGGCGGGGTGGCGATAATCGACAGATCGCGCATGCCGCTCATCGCCATGTTCAGCGTGCGCGGGATCGGCGTGGCGGTCAGCGTCAGGATGTCCACGTCGGCGCGCATCGCCTTGATGCGTTCCTTGTGGCGCACGCCGAAGCGGTGTTCTTCATCGACGATCAGCAGCCCCAGGTCTTTCCAGCGCAGATCGCTCTGCAGCAGCTTGTGGGTGCCGATGATGATGTCGACCTTGCCGTCGACCGCGTCGTCCAGCACCTGCTGCTGCTCTTTGGCGCTGCGGAAGCGCGACATCATCTCGATGCGCACCGGCCAGGTGGCGAAGCGATCGCGGAAGTTGTCGAAGTGCTGCTGGGCCAGCAGGGTGGTCGGCACCAGCACCGCCACCTGCTTGCCGTTTTCCACCGCCAGGAAGGCGGCGCGCATCGCCACTTCGGTTTTGCCGAAGCCGACGTCGCCGCACACCAGGCGATCCATGGCCAGCGGTTGGCACATGTCGCTCAGCACGGCGTTGATCGCCTGCTCCTGATCGGGGGTGGTCTCGAACGGGAAGGTCTGGCAGAACAGCTGATACTGTTCGCGGTCGTGTTTAAAGGCGAAGCCGGTCTTGGCGGCGCGCTGGGCGTAGATGTCCAGCAATTCGGCCGCCACGTCGCGCACCCGTTCGGCGGCTTTTTGCCGCGCGCGGGTCCAGGCGTCGCCGCCCAGCTTGTGCAGCGGGGCGTTTTCATCCGCGCCGCCGGCGTAGCGGCTGATCAGGTGCAGCGAAGACACCGGCACGTACAGCTTGTCTTCACCGGCGTAGGACAGGATCAGGTATTCGGCCTTGATGCCGCCGGCTTCCAGCGTGGTCAGGCCGACATAGCGCCCGACGCCGTGCTCCAGGTGCACCACCGGCTGGCCGGGATGCAGCTCCGCCAGGTTGCGGATCAGGGTATCGGTGTTGATGGTGCGGCGGTTGTCCTGCCGGCGGCGGCTGACGCGCTCGCCCAGCAGATCGCTTTCGCAGATCAACGCCCGGTTGCGCATGCCGTCGAGGAAACCGCGCTCGGCAGCGCCGACCATCATGTAGCGGCCGGCCGGCTGCGCCTGATCCAGATGCTGGATCAGCGAGGTGCCGAGCTTGATGCGGCCGAGCAGGTCCTGCAGCGTTTCGCGCCGGCCCTCGCTTTCGACCGAGAAAATCACGCTGCCGTCGAAGCCCTCGATAAAACGGCGCAGGTGGTCCAGCGGCGCCTTGTTCTGCGCCTGCACCGCCAGATCCGGCAGAGTGCGGTAGTCCAGATTGGTGTTGCCGGCCCTGGTCGGCAGGTCTTCGGTTTTCAACGCCATGCGCGGCCAGGCTTTCAGCTCGCCGAACAGCGCATCGACGCGCAGCCACAGGGTGTCCGGCGCCAGCAGCGGGCGCATCGGATCGACGCGGCGGTTTTCGTAACGCTGGTTGACGTCCAGCCAGAAACGCTCGGCGGCGCTCTCCAGATTGCCGGTGTTGACGATCAGGGTGTTGGCCGGCAGGTAGCTGAACAGCGACGGCAGCGGCTGGCTGAAGAACAGCGGCTGCCAGTATTCGATGCCGGCCGGCCAGGTGCCTTTGCTGACCTGCTGGTAGATGTGTTCGGCGTCGCGCCGCACCTCGAACTGCTCGCGCCACTGGCTGCGGAACAGCTCGATGGCGTTTTTGTCGGTCGGGAACTCGTGGGCCGGCAGCAGGTTGATGGCGTCCACTTCGTTCAGCGTACGCTGGGTGTCGACGTCGAAGGTGCGCAGGCTGTCGATCTCGTCGTCGAAGAAGTCGATGCGGTAGGGCTCTTCGCTGCCCATCGGGTACAGATCGAGCAGCGCGCCGCGGGTGGCGAACTCGCCGTGCTCCATCACCTGATCGACGCTGCGGTAGCCGGCCTGTTCCAGCTGGGCGCGCAGTTTGTCGCGCGACAGGCGCTGGCCCTTTTTCATCACCAGCGCGTGGCCATGCAGGAACTCGTGCGGGCAGACGCGTTGCATCAGGGTATTGACCGGCAGGATTATCACGCCGCGCACCATGGTCGGCAGGTGATACAGGCTCGACAACCGGGCGGAGATGATTTCCTGATGCGGCGAGAAGCTGTCGTACGGCAGGGTTTCCCAGTCCGACAGCGTGGTCACCATCTGGTCGGTGAACTGCTGGATCTCGTCGCGCAGCCGCAGGGCATTCTGCATGTCCGGGGCAATCAGCATTACCGGCCCGTTATGGCGTTCGACTATCTCTGCGCACTCCACGGCGCAGGCCGAGCCGGTCAACTGGCCGAGCTGGCGCAGGTCGCCCGTGCGTTCGGGCAGGGAATAACGGGGGGATGAGGAACGGTTACGGCTATCGGAAGTGCTCATTCAGGTATCTTTAATCAATGTGTTAGAGTTCGCCCCGGCACAAATAACAAGCGCCTTTATCCTGGTTATAGTAGCCCAGCGGCCGCCAAACTGACACAGATAAAAGCGCTACGCCTTGATTTTTCGCCTGATATTAACGACGTTAATTTTCGCCGGCCAGAGCCAGGTACTGCCCGATCTTGTCTACGTCGACATTGCCGCCGCTGACGATGACGCCGACCTTTTTACCGCGCAAATCGAGCAGGGCGTTCATCGCCGCCGCGGCCGCCAGGCAGCCGGTCGGTTCGACTACCATTTTCATCCGTTCCATAAAGAAGCGCATTTGCCGGCACAGCTGCGCGTCGCTGACCGTCAGAATGCCCTCGACGCAATCTTGAATAATCGGGAAGGTCAGCCGCCCGACCTGCTGGGTTTGCGCGCCGTCGGCGAGGGTGTTCGGCACCGGAATGCGCACCGGTTCGCCGCGCAAAAAGGCTTGCTGCACGTCGTTGCCCGCTGCGGGTTCTACGCCATACACGCGGCACCCCGGCGACCAGTGCCGGGCCGCCACCGCGCTGCCGGCCAGCAGCCCACCGCCGCCGGTACACACCAGCAGCACGTCCAACGGCCCGACCTCTTCGAACAGTTCTTTGGCCGCGGTGCCCTGGCCGGCGATCACCTGCGGGTAATCGTAGGGCGGCACCAGCGTCAGGCCCCGTTCGGCGGCCAGCCGTTGGGTTATTTCCTCGCGGTCTTCACTGTGGCGCCGGTAGATAACCACGTTAGCCCCATAGCCGCGCGTCGCCGCCAGCTTGGCGGCCGGGGCGTCGTCGGGCATCACGATGGTGGCGCTGACGCCCAGCTCGCGCGCCGCCAGCGCCATCGCCTGCGCATGGTTGCCGGAAGAAAAGGCGATCACTCCGGCGCGCCGCTGCGCCTCGCTCAGTTGAGCGATGGCGTTATAGGCGCCACGAAATTTGAAGGCGCCGACGCGCTGAAAATTCTCGCATTTGAAGAACAGCCGTGCGCCGGTGAGATGATCGGCCTGACGCGAGGTCATCACCGGGGTGCGAACGGCATGCCCGGCAATAACCTCGGCGGCGGTGGAAATATCTGCGGCGGTGATGCAATGGAGCCTTGAACTCATAACGACCTCGCGCGGGGGAAAAGGGGAATTGATTGTCACGAAGTTTTAATTTACTCTTTGTAAAGTTATTGTCAAATGGTTAACTCAATGAGCGATCTCAGGCAGGAAAACGCGCTGTTGCTGCGCGAAGCGGAAAAAATTGTCCAGGCGCTGGGCGCGATGTTCGCCCCGGGGTGCGAGGTGGTGCTGCACGACCTGACCCAGCCGGATCACGCCATCGTCGCCATCGCCAATAATCTGTCCAACCGCCGCATCGGCGACGCCGCGACGGAAATGGGGCTGGAACGCATCGCTTCGCCGGAATTCCCCGACGTGGTGCAGAACTACGCCAGCGCCTTCCCGGACGGCCGCCCGGCCAAAAGCACGTCCATCGGCCTGCGCAACAGCCAGGGGCCTTTGTGGCGGCGATTTGCCTCAATCTGGACGTGTCTATCTTCAACAGCGTCACCGCCATCCTGCAGCAGCTGACGGCGGTGGTGCAAAGCGCGCCGCAGGCGGTTGAGGGCGCTCGTTCGCTGTCGGACATCGCGGCGGTGATCAACGCCTTCGCCGCTTCGCACGCCACCCAACCGCGCGCGCTGTCTTCGGAACAGCGCTTGCTGGTGATCCAACAGCTGAAGCGGCAGGGGTATCTGCAGCTGCGCGGCGCGGCCACCATGGCGGCCGAAGCGCTGGGCATTTCGCGGGTGTCGGTCTATAACCTGCTCAAACGCGACGCCGGGTGAGGCGGCGCCCGGCGCAATAAAAGGCCGCCGGGTGTTCCCTAAACGGGGGAGAGCCTTTATTATCCAAGACTACTTTGCTTAAGCTACGGCAACAAAACGGATTTCATGTATCAACCTGTCGCGTTATTCATTGGCCTGCGCTACATGCGCGGGCGGGCCTCAGACCGCTTCGGGCGGTTTGTTTCCTGGCTTTCCACCATCGGCATCACGCTGGGGGTGATGGCGTTGGTCACCGTGCTTTCGGTGATGAACGGTTTTGAAAAGGATCTGGAGAACAACATTCTCGGCCTGATGCCGCAGGCGTTGATCACCGCCAGGCAGGGGTCGATCAATCCGCAGCAGCTGCCGGCCTCGGCCGCGCAGGGGCTGAAGGGCGTCAGCCGCGTCGCGCCGCTGACCACCGGCGACGTGGTGCTGCAAAGCGCCCGCAGCGTGGCGGTCGGCGTGATGCTCGGCGTCAACCCGGACGAAGCCGATCCGCTGACCCCTTACCTGGTCAACGTCAAACAGCAGCAGCTGCAGCCGGGCCAGTACAACCTCATCATCGGCGAGCAGCTGGCGGGCCAGCTCGGCGTCAAGCGCGGCGACTCGCTGCGCCTGATGGTGCCCAGCGCCAGCCAGTTCACGCCGATGGGCCGCATTCCCAGCCAGCGTCTGTTCACCATCGTCGGCACCTTCCACGCCAACAGCGAGGTGGACGGCTATCAGCTGCTGGTCAATCAGCAGGACGCCTCGCGCCTGATGCGCTATCCGGCCGGCAACATCACCGGTTGGCGCCTGTTCCTGCAGCAACCGCTGACGGTCGACACCCTCAGCCAGCAGACGCTGCCGCAGGGCACCGAGTGGAAAGACTGGCGTGAACGCAAGGGCGAGCTGTTCCAGGCGGTGCGCATGGAGAAAAACATGATGGGGCTGTTGCTCAGCCTGATCGTGGCGGTGGCCGCGTTCAACATCATCACCTCGCTCGGCCTGCTGGTGATGGAGAAGCAGGGCGAGGTCGCCATTCTGCAGACCCAGGGCCTGACCCGCCGGCAGATCATGTCGGTATTCATGGTGCAGGGCGCCAGCGCCGGCATCATAGGTTCACTGCTCGGCACGCTGCTCGGCGTGCTGCTGGCCACCAATCTGAATAACCTGATGCCGATCCTCGGCGCGTTGATCGACGGCGCTTCGCTGCCGGTGGCGGTCGACCCGCTTCAGGTGACGATCATCGCCGTGGTGGCGATGGCGGTGTCCCTGTTGTCCACGCTTTACCCTTCATGGCGCGCTGCCGCCGTACAACCCGCTGAGGCTTTACGTTATGAGTAACCATCTTTTGCTGCAGTGCGACAACCTGTGCAAGACCTATCAGGAAGGCCATCTGCATACCGACGTGCTGCGCAATGTCAGCTTTGCCATGCAGCCGGGCGAGATGATGGCGATCGTCGGCAGCTCGGGCTCCGGCAAAAGCACCCTGTTGCACCTGCTGGGCGGGCTGGATTCGCCGACCTCCGGCGAGGTTATCTTCAAGGGCCAGTCGCTGAACGGCATGTCGTCGGCGGCCAAGGCCGAGCTGCGCAACCGCCAGCTGGGCTTCATCTACCAGTTCCACCACCTGCTGCCGGACTTTACCGCGCTGGAAAACGCCGCCATGCCGCTGCTGATCGGCGGCACCAAGCCGGCGCTGGCGCAGGAAAAAGCCATGGAAATGTTGGCGGCGGTCGGGCTGGAAAAGCGCAGCAAGCACCGCCCCTCCGAGCTGTCCGGCGGCGAGCGCCAGCGCGTGGCGATCGCCCGCGCGCTGGTCAACAGCCCGGCGCTGGTGCTGGCGGATGAACCGACCGGCAACCTGGACAAACGCACCGCAGACAGCATCTTCGATCTGCTGGGCGAACTCAACGTGCGCCAGGGCACCGCCTTCCTGGTGGTGACCCACGATCTGCAGCTGGCCAAGCGTTTGAGCCGCCAGTTGGAAATGGCCGACGGCCACCTGCAGGCGCAGCTGACCCTGATGGGGGCCGAGTAATGGCGGGAGCCTCACTTTCCTTCCTGACGGCCCTGCGTTTCAGCCGCGGCCGCAAACGCGGCGGCATGGTGTCGTTGATTTCGGTGATCTCCACCATCGGCATCGCGCTGGGGGTGGCGGTCTTGATCGTCGGCCTGAGCGCGATGAACGGTTTTGAGCGCGAGTTGAAAAACCGCATTCTGGCGGTGGTGCCGCACGGCGAGATCGAACCGGTGAAGCCGCCGTTCAACGGTTGGCCGTCGATTCTGCAGCGGGTGGAAAAGGTGCCGGGCATTATGGCCGCAGCGCCTTACATCAACTTTACCGGGCTGATGGAAAACGGCGCGCAGCTGCGTGCGGTGCAGGTCAAAGGGGTTAACCCGCAGCAGGAAAGCCGGCTCAGCGCGCTGCCGCAGTACGTGCAGGGCGACGCCTGGGCCAACTTCAAGGCCGGCGAACAGCAGGTGATCCTCGGCAAGGGCGTGGCCGACGCGCTGGGCGTCAAGCAGGGCGCCTATGTCACGGTGATGATCCCCAACAGCGACCCGGAAATGAAGCTGCTGCAGCCGAAGCGCATTCGTCTGCAGGTGACCGGCATTCTGCAGCTCAGCGGCCAGCTGGATCACAGCCTGGCGTTGGTGCCGCTGGCCGACGCGCAGCAGTATCTCGATATGGGTGACAGCGTCACGGGCATCGCCATCAAGGTCAACGACGTGTTCGCCGCCAACAAGCTGGTGCGCGACGCCGGCGAGGTGACCGATTCCTACGTTTACATCAAGAGCTGGATCGGCACCTACGGCTACATGTACCGCGACATCCAGATGATCCGCGCCATCATGTACCTGGCGATGGTGCTGGTGATCGGCGTGGCCTGTTTCAACATCGTTTCCACCCTGGTGATGGCGGTGAAGGACAAGAGCGGCGATATCGCGGTGCTGCGCACCCTGGGGGCCAAAGACGGCTTTATCCGCGCCATCTTCATTTGGTATGGCCTGCTGGCCGGGCTGGTGGGCAGCCTCAGCGGCGTGGTGGTCGGGGTGATCGCCTCGCTGCAGCTGACCAACATCATCAAGGGCATCGAAAAGCTGCTTGGGCATTCATTCCTGTCGGGCGACATCTATTTTATCGATTTCCTGCCTTCCGAGCTGCACTGGCTGGACGTGGCGATCGTGCTGGCGACCGCCATCGTGCTCAGCCTGTTGGCCAGCTGGTATCCCGCCAGGCGCGCCAGCCGCATCGATCCGGCGCGGGTGTTGAGCGGACAATAGACAAAATGGGGAGGCAGAGATGCCGCCCCCTTTTTTTAGCCTGAGGGTGGGTTATGTACTACGGTTTCGATATGGGCGGCACCAAGATTGAACTGGGCGTGTTTGACGAAAATCTGCAGCGCATCTGGCAGAAGCGGGTGCCGACGCCGCGCGAGGATTATTCGCAGCTGCTGGCGACGCTGCGCGATCTGACCCATGAAGCGGATGCCTTTTGCGGCCGGCGCGGCAGCGTGGGCATCGGCATTCCCGGCTTGCCCAACGACGATGACGGCACGCTGTTTACCGCCAACGTGCCGGCGGCGATGGGGCAGCCGCTGCCGCGCGACCTGGCCGAACTGATCGGCAGAGAAGTGCGGGTAGACAACGACGCCAACTGTTTTGCGCTGTCGGAAGCCTGGGACGACGAGTTTCGCCGTTATCCGACGGTGCTGGGCATTATCCTCGGCACCGGCGTGGGCGGCGGGCTGATCGTCAACGGCAAGACGCTGACCGGGCGCAACTATATCGCCGGCGAGTTTGGCCATTTCCGCCTGCCGGTGGACGCTCTGGAGGTGCTGGGACGTGACATACCTCGCGTTGCCTGCGGTTGCGGCCACCAGGGTTGCATAGAAAACTACATTTCGGGCCGCGGTTTTGAGTGGATGTACGCCCACTTTTACGGGCGGCACTTGCCCGCCACGCAGATTATTGCGCATTATCAGGCGGGTGAGCCGCAGGCGGCGGCTCACGTCGAACGCTTTATGGCCGTGTTGGCGATTTGCCTGGGCAATTTGCTGACCATTCTGGATCCGCATTTGGTGGTGATCGGCGGCGGGCTGTCGAATTTTGACGCCATCTACCGCGAGCTGCCGCAGCGCCTGCCGGCGCACCTGCTGCGGGTGGCCAGGCCGCCGCGGATTGAAAAGGCGCGCTACGGCGATGCCGGCGGCGTACGCGGGGCGGCGTTCCTCAATTTGGTACGCCCGAGCTAATTGGCGTTGCCGGCGGGTGACCAACAACGCGGCAACGCCAGGCAAGAAGGGCAGTCAAGGACAAGTAAGGAGAGAGTTAATGCACACTCGCCATCGGCTGTGCCAGTTTCGCAAGAGTAAGCATGTGCTGCATCAGCGCTTTCGTTCACGCATTTTTCACCGTGACACCATGGCGGCGGCCGAGCTGAAAAAGCCGTTTGTCGTGGTGTTGACCGGGGCCGGCATTTCGGCCGAATCGGGCATTCGCACCTTCCGCGCCGCGGACGGGCTGTGGGAAGAGCACCAGGTCGAAGACGTCGCCACGCCGGAAGGCTATCAGCGCGACCCGGCGCTGGTGCAGGCGTTTTACAACGCGCGCCGCCGCCAGCTGCAAACGGCGGAGATCGCGCCCAACGCCGCTCACCGCGCGCTGGCGGATCTGGAAGAGTGGCTGGGGGACAACTTCCTGCTGGTCACGCAGAATATCGATAACCTGCATGAACGCGCCGGCAGCAAGCGGGTGTTGCACATGCATGGCGAGTTGCTCAAGGTGCGCTGCACCAGCTCGGGCCAGGTGTTCGACTGGCCGGAAGATCTCGGCGTCGACGACCGCTGCCACTGCTGTCAGTTTCCGGCGCCGCTGCGCCCGCACGTGGTGTGGTTCGGCGAAATGCCGCTGGGCATGGACGACATCTATCAGGCGTTGGCCAAGGCCGACTTTTTCGTCGCTATCGGCACCTCCGGCCACGTCTATCCGGCGGCCGGTTTCGTGCATGAGGCGCGGCTGGGCGGGGCGTACGCCATGGAGCTGAACCTGGAGCCGAGCCAGGTGGAGAGTCAGTTCGACGAGAAGCATTACGGCCCGGCCAGCGAGGTGGTGCCGCGCTTCGTGCACAAATTCCTGGTGGGCAAGGTGGCGCGAGCGGATCGGCCATAAGGCGTGAGGCGGGGCGCAATGCGGATTGCGCCCCGGCGGCTGAGCGGGCCTAGCGGCCGGCTTTCAGCTTCTGGAAGTAGCTTTCATACAGCGTGCTGGCGTCGCCGACGTCGTTTTGCCATTCCCCGTTGTTGATCACCGACTCGTCCGGATACAGCGATTTGTCGTTGGCGATCTCCGGCGACAGCAGCTTTTTCGCCGCCAGGTTAGGCGTTGGGTAACCGATAGTTTCCGCCACCTGCACCGCAATTTCGGGCCGCAGCAGGAAGTCGATCAGCTTCAGCGCGCCCTCGACGTTCTGCGCATTGGCCGGAATGGCCAGGCTGTCCATCCAGAAGATGCCGCCTTCTTTCGGCCAGACGATCTCCAGCGGGGTGCCCGCCTGGCGCGCCACGAAGGCCGAACCGTTCCACACCATCCCCAGATTGACTTCCCCCTCCATAAACGGGTTGCCCGGGTTATCGGAGTTGAAGGCCAGCACGTTCGGCATCAGCTTCTGCAGCTCGTGGTAAGCGGCCTCGATCTGTTTGGGATCGGTGGTGTTGCCGGAGTAGCCCAGCTTGCGCAGCGCCATCTGGAACACTTCGCGCGCGTCGTCGGTCAGCAGCAGGCGGCTCTTGTACTGCGGCTGCCAGAAATTGGCCCAGGAGGTGATCGTGGTCGGGTCGAGTTCGTCGCTGTTGACACCGATCGCCGTCGCGCCCCAGATGTAAGGGATCGAATAGTCATTGTTGGGATCGAAAGGCTTGTTCAGCAGGTTGGGATCCAGATCTTTGAAATGGCTGAGCTTGCTTTTGTCGATCTTTTGCAGCATGCCTTCTTTGCGCATTTTGGCGATAAAGTAGGTTGAAGGCACCACCAGATCGTACGCGCCGTCCTTGTAGGTCTTCAGCTTGGCGTACATGGATTCGTTGGATTCGTAGGTGGAGTAAATCACCTTGATGCCGGTTTCCTTGGTGAACTGCTCCAGCAGCCCCGGCGGGACATATTCAGTCCAGTTATAGAAGTACAGGGTTTTGCCGTCAGAGGCGTTTGCAGAGCACATGCTCAGCGCCACCATCCCGGCTGCGAGCAGATGTGACCACTTTTTCATGCAGCGTATCCTTCAGCAGTATTTAGCCGTTCCCGTATGCGCCGCCGCCTGCCGCGGTGCGTCATACCCCAGAAAAAGGTCATTATAGGTGCCGGGGTCCAGCGGGTAAAGGCGGTTATCCCGTTGGCAAATCAGCGATTTTACCGACCGACAGCGTGTCACAGTTTTATCGCTGCCCGCTGGACAGCCGTGCACGCGCATGAGAAACATAATCTTAGTGAATAAGCAGGGGGTGGCGGTGAATTTCAAACAGGTTTTCAGCCAGGCGGATCTCAGCAAGACGGACCTGGCCATTCTCAACTGCATTCTCGACAATCCGGACGCCTGCATCGATGACGGCATCCGAGCGGTGTCCGCCCGCTGCTACAGCTCGCCGTCCACGCTGGTGCGTTTGGCCAAGAAGCTGGGTTTCCGCGGTTATCTGGAGCTGGTGTATTTCATCAAGTTCAACCTGGCGATGGCGCCGGCCTATTTGGCGGAGCGGCAGGGGCCTGCGGCGGTCAGCGCGCAGCAGCAGGCGCAGTTTCTCGACCTGCTCGACCACGGCAAGATTCTGATCCACGGCAGCGGCTTCTCGCAGCTGGTGGCGCAATACATGTACAACAAGTTTATGACGTTGGGCATCGACAGCTACCTGTCGCTGTGGCCGGATTTCGACATTCTCGATCGGGAAACGCGCTTTCGCTTCAATATGGTGATCGTGATTTCAAAGTCGGGCAACAGCGGCTCGGCGCTGAGCTGGGGGGAGGCGGTGAAGCGCAACGACATTCGCCTGGCGGCGTTCTGCGGCGATGGCGACAGCCCGCTGGCGCAGCAGGCCGACATGCGCTTTATTTATGAAGACCGGCAAAAATATGACCACGATATTTATTATCCCAATCCGTTCTTCGGCCACTGCCTGCTGGGATTCGAAAACCTGATCAAGGCCTGGTTTGAACGGCGCAGCCGCTGAAAGCCGCGCCGTCGCCGCTACCGCCAGTGTTCGGCATATTGCCGGTGGGCCTGCAGGTACTCTTCCACCAGCGTTTTCGCCAGCGAATAGGAGTTCACCAGCGGGTGCACCATCAGCGCCTTGATGGCCTTTTGCCGATCGCCGGTTAAAATCGCCGCCACCGCCAGCCGTTCATACTCCTTCACCCGGGCGATCAGGTTTTTCTGGGTATCGGGGATGTCGCGCATTTTCACCGGATGGATCCCGGCGCTGCTCAGTTCACAGCTGATTTCAATCACGTCCTCCGGATGCAGGAAATCCAGCGTGTCGTTGTTCTGCATCGAGACGACGACGCGTTTTTGCTGGCCGCTGTTCACCGCTTCCAGGATGTCGATCGCCACGCCGGCGTAGCCGCCGCTGTCCGGCTGTTCGATAAACTGCTGCAGCGTCAGCATTTCGCGCTCTTTCACCTTGCCCTGGCTGGATTCGCGCTGCATATACGAGTTCTCGCGCGTCAGGTAATGGCTGAAATAGACGCTGAAGGCCTGTTCCAGTTGGCGGGGAATGTCCAGCTGCGCCAGGCTCGCCAGCATCTGTCGGTTGATGGCCGCAATCTGCTCGCCGCGGGTTTCTCCGGCGCTGACGATGGCGGCGATCGCCTGCTCGCGGTAGTAGTAGTAGTACAGATACTCGTTGAGCATCAGGTTATCCGACAGCGTCACCAGCTCCGGCGAGAAATATTTCATGCAGGTGTCGCGGTACAGGCGCGGATCCGCCAGCAGCCTGTCGGTCACCGGTTCGCCATTCACCCGCGCATTGCGGAACCAGGACAGGTGATTCAGGCCGAAGCAGTCGATGCTCAACTCCGCTTCGCGGCAGCCCAGCAGCTCGGCCAGTTCGCGGATAAACTCGCTGGGCGCATCGCAGATGCCGTACACCCGGCGGGTGAAGCCGGATTTGATGATAGCCTCGGTGACCATGCCGGAGGGATTGGTGAAGTTGAACAGCACCGCGTCCGGCGACGACAGCTGCTCGATCAGGCGGCAGTAGTCGACGATTGCCGGGATCGAGCGCAGCGCCATGGCGAAGCCGCCGGCGCCGGTGGTTTCCTGCCCCAGCACCTGGTGGTTGAGCGCAATGCGTTCGTCATGGATGCGGCCTTCCTCGCCGCCGATGCGCAGGGTGGTGATGATATAATCCGCGCCGCTCAGCGCCTGGCGCGCGTCGCTGGTCAGGCTGAAGGCGATATCGCCGCGGATGCGCTGGAACACCCCCTGGGCGATGGCGCCGTAAATCGCCAGCTTGTGCTGGTCGGTGTCCATAAACACCACCTCGGTAACGCCGATGCGGTGAGCGTTATAGGCGATGGACTTCGCTAGGAACGGCGAGCGCACACCGCCGCCGCCCAATACGGTAAGTTTCATTCGATATCTCCCATTAATCATTTCACAGAGTGGCTAAATACTTCTCAACCTGATTTTTCACCTTGCCGACGGTGACGCCATAAATAACCTGCACTTCACGCCGATTTTTCACCACCCCTTTGGCGCCGGTGCTTTTTAATGCCGCTTCGTCTACCTGTTGCAGGTCTTTTAATTCCACCCGCAGCCGGGTAAAGCAGTTATCGACGGAAATGATATTGTCCTTGCCGCCGAGGGCGCGAATAATAATGCCGCTCAGTTCATTCGGTTGGTTCTTGCTGTTCTGATAATCCTGTTTGGAATACAGTTTGACGTCGTCCCGGTCTTCACGGCCCGGCGTTTTCAAATTGAGTTTCAGCACCAGGGTTTTGAACACCAGGTAATAGACCGCGAATTGCACCAGGCCAATCACCACGTACAGCGGCCAGCGGGTAAGGGTGGCCGGCAGCGGCAGGTTGTACACCAAAAACTCGATCAGGCCGCTGGCGCCCCAGGGGCGCACCTCGAACAGGTTGCAGGCCACCTGCGACAGCGCGGTCAGCACCGCGTGGATCACCCACAGCAGCGGTGAGATAAACAGGAAGGTGAATTCGATAGGTTCGGTGATGCCCACCAGAATTGACGTGGTGATGGCGGGGATCAGGATCGCCTTGGCCAGCGTTTTTTTCTCCGGTTTGGCGGTGCGGTAAAACGCCAGCGCCGCGCCCGACAGGCCGAAAATGGTCACCATGCCCTGTTGCGAGAAGCGCAGCGCCTCGTTCATCAACGGCGAGATGCCCGGGTCGCGCATATAGGCCAGGAAGATCGCCTGCGAGCCGGAGACGGTATGGCCATCCTGCACGATAGAGCCGCCGATGCTGGTGAGCTGGAACGGCGACCAGATAAAGTGGTGCAGCCCGGTGAGAATGAGGAATTTCTCGAAGAAGCCGTAAACGAACACGCCGAGCGAGCCGGAGCTTTTCATAAAGCCGGTCAGCGAGATCAGGCCGTGCGAAATGGCCGGCCACAGGTAGCTGAAGGCGATGGCGTATACCAGGATCACCGGCGTCATGGCGATCAGCACCAGCTTGGCGCCGCCGTACACCGAGAACACGCCGCCCAGCTCGACGTTGCACAGGCGGTTATGCACCCAGGCGATGGTGACGCCGAGGATCAGGCCGAGGAAGATGCCCATGTCCACCACGGTGAAGCCCAGCAGCTCGGTCTGCCCGGTGCCGTAGTGTTCGCCGTTGATTTTTTGCGCCACCTGGCCGCTGAGCTGCAGATAAGAGGCGTTGGCGCCGAGAAACATGATAAAGCACATTACCGCCACCAGCGCCGCTTCGCTTTTTTTATCCTTGGCTAATCCGTAGGTAATGCCGATGCAGAAAATCAGGCCGAGGTTGCCGAATAATGGCCAGAAGGTATCGCCGATCATTTTTCCGACATGAAAAATGCCGGAACTTTCATTAACCAGCGTGGGATTGGTGAGAATAGAACTTAATGCCAGTATCAGGCCGATAACCGGCAGAAAAAATATCGGTCCCATCATGGCTTTGGAAAAAAGCTGCAGCTTGTTCAAGATATTATCAATAATACCTTTCATGGCAGTTCCTTTTTTATATTTTAGTGGATACGACGTTGCTGATCATGCTCCCTGAAAAGATGAAAGTGATAATGGCGAGCCCTGCCTGAATTCAGTTATAGGGGGAAAGATCCGGCGAAGCAATTGGCGGGAGGAAATAGGCACCGGTGGTCAGCGAATGACAACCGGTGCCGGTCGTGAAGGGGGGAGCAAAAGGGCGCCGCAGCGCCCTGCGGCGTCAGCCGGCTTTGGGACCGCGATCGCGCATGACCCACTGGCTGGCGATCACCAGCACCAGCGACAGCAACAACAGTATGGTGGCCAGGGCGTTGACCTCCGGCGATACGCCGACCTTCACCATCGAATAGATCTTCAGCGGCAGGATCTCGTAGCTGGGGCCGGTGACGAACGAAGACACCACTACGTCGTCCATCGACAGCGTGAAGCTCAGCAGCCAGCCGGCCGCCACCGCCGGCATCGCCAGCGGCAGGACTATCTTGCGCAGGATGGTGACTTCGCCGGCGCCGAGATCGCGCGCCGCCTCCAGCATTTTCACGTCGAAGCCTTTCAGCCGCGAATAGACGGTGACCACCACGAACGGCAGGCAGAAGGTGATGTGCGAGAACAGCAGCGACCAAAAGCCGAGCGAGATCCCCAGCAACATAAACAGCACCAGCAGGGAAATGGCCATCACGATATCCGGCGACATCATCACCACGAACAGCATGCCGCTGACGAACGGCTTGCCGCGGAAGCGGTAGCGATACAGCGCCACCGCGGTCAGCGAGCCAATCAGCGTGGCGAAGGTGGCGGACAGCACCGCCATGGTCAGCGAATGGCCCGCCGCCTGCAGCAGGCTGTCGTTGTTGAACAGCATACCGTACCAGTGGGTGGTGAAGCCCCGCCAGCTGATGCCAAAGCGCGAGGCGTTGAAGGAGTTGACGATCAGAATGACGATCGGGATATACAGGTAAGCGTATACCAGCGTCATAAAGCCGCCGCGCAGCAGACGGCCGATCATGCCAGGTCCTCCTTCTTGTTCAGCAGCCGGGCGGCACGGTAGTAGACCAGCAGCAGCAGGCCCATGACCAGCGTCAGACAGATGCTGGTGGCCGCGCCGAACGGCCAGTCGCGAATATTGAGGAACTGGCTTTTGATCACGTTGCCGATCAGCAGGTTCTTGGCGCCGCCCATCAGATCGGCGACGAAGAACAGCCCCATGGCCGGCAGCACCACCAGCAGGCAGCCGGCGATAATGCCCGGCATGGTCAGCGGCACGATGATGCGGATAAAGGTCTGCAGCTTGCCAGCGCCCAGATCGCGCGCCGCTTCCAGGCAGGACTTGTCGAGCTTTTCGATGCTGGAATAAAGCGGCATCACCATAAACGGCAGCAGAATGTACACCAGCCCGAGGATCACCGCCTCTGAGGTGTACATGATGCGCAGCGGTTTATCGATCAGCCCAATCCACAGCAGCGCGTCGTTCAGATAGCCGCGGGTGCTGAGGAACAGCTTCAGGCCGTAGATGCGGATCAGCGAGTTGGTCCAGAAGGGCACAATCAGCAGAAACAGCAGCAGCGGCCGCAGCTTCTGCGGCAGGCGCGCCAGGATGAAGGCGAACGGATAACCGATCGCCAGGCAGCACAGGGTGGCGATCAACGCCATGTTCAGCGAATGCAGCAGCACCTGGGCGTACAGCGGGTCGAACAGCCGGCTGTAGTTGTCCAGCGTGAACACCAGCCGCACCAGGTTGGCGTCGTCGCGCGTCAGGAAGCTGGTGCCGATGATCATCAGGTTCGGCATAAACACGAACAGCAGCAGCCAGGCCACCACGCTGACGATCACCGTATTCTGGAAGACCTTACGCGATTTCTTCATCGGCCAGCACCACCTCCCAGCTTTCGACCCAGGTCACCGCCATCTTCTGATCCAGCGAGTGGTCGACGTCCGGATCGTCCTCGTTGAAAAACTCGCTGACCATCACCGTCTTGCCGTTTTCCAACTCGACCACCGACTCCAGCGTCATGCCTTTGTAGTTGCGCTCGCGCACGTAGCCGATCAGGCCGTCCGGCTGTTCGCCGTCGTTGACTTCCTCTACCCGCAGGTCTTCCGGCCGCAGCAGCACCTTCAGCCGCTGGCCCGCTTCGACCGGCAGCTCGGCGTAGATATCGCACTGGCGCCCTTCGACGTCGGCGCGCACCCGCTGCGGATCGAGGCGCTGCAGCACCACGGCGTCGAAGATGTTGATCTCGCCGATAAAGCTGGCGACGAACAGGTTCTTCGGTTCTTCGTAGATTTCACGCGGCGTGCCGTCCTGCTCGATGCGGCCTTCGCGCATCACCACAATGCGATCCGACATGGTCAGCGCCTCTTCCTGATCGTGGGTGACGAACACGAAGGTGATGCCCAGCTTGCGTTGCAACGCTTTCAGCTCGTTCTGCATCTGCTTGCGCAGCTTGTAGTCCAGCGCCGACAGCGATTCGTCCAGCAGCAGCACCTTCGGCTTGTTGACCACCGCGCGGGCGATGGCCACCCGCTGTTGCTGCCCGCCGGAAAGCTGGCCCGGCCGACGCAGGGCGAACTGATCCAACTGCACCATGCGCAGCGCCTCTTCGACGCGCGGCGTCAGTTCGGCGCTCGGAACTTTTTGCATGCGCAGGCCGAAGGCGACGTTTTCAAACACCGTCATGTGCGGAAACAGGGCGTAGCTCTGGAATACGGTGTTGACGTGGCGATGCTCGGCGGGGATGGCGGTGACGTCCTGGCCGTCGAGCAGGATGCGCCCCCGATCGACGTCTTCCAGACCGGCGATCAGGCGCAGCACGGTGGTCTTGCCACAGCCGGAAGGGCCGAGAATGGTGAGGAATTCGCCGTCGTTAATCGTCAGATCGAGATCGGCAATGATCGTTTTGCCGTCGAACCCCTTGCTCAGGGCATGCAGTTCAACGAGGGGTGTCAGAGAGGATTTCTCAGTCATTTATAGTGTCACTCTATCCCGTGGGCTAATGCAGATAGAACCGCAACTGGAAAAGACTGCCGGAGCTCGCGGGGCTAACCCGTTGATCAAATGAAGCTCAAAACCAGCTGCGCCAATGGAAATTTTTAGAGCGCGCATGATAGACGTTGACTCGCGGAATTGAAAGCCGTTCCGGCCCAGATGCGTCGTTTTTCATCATGATAGCGGCAGATGACCCTAATATGACAGCTAATCCCCCGCTGAAATCATCACAGACTTTAATGATATTCGTTAAATCTGGTTAAAAATGACCTGACTCAATATTTGATCCGGATCGGTTCCGCATAATGAAACGCGATATTCTGAGGGCCGCTACCATGGATAAACTACTTGATCGCTTTTTCAACTACGTCTCTTTCGACACCCAATCCAAAGCGAACGTCAAGCATGTGCCGAGCACCGACGGGCAGCTGAAGCTGGCGCGCGCGCTGCAACAGGAAATGATCGAACTGGGATTTGAACGGGTGTCGCTCAGCGAGCACGGCTGCGTGATGGGCACCTGGCCGGGCAACGTCGCCTGGCCGGTGCCGGCGATCGGTTTTATCGCCCATCTGGACACCTCGCCGGATTTCAGCGGCAAGCACGTCAATCCGCAGATCGTCGAAAATTACCGCGGCGGCGACATCGCGTTGGGCATCGGCGATGAGGTGCTTTCGCCGGTGATGTTTCCGATCCTGCACCAGATGCTGGGCCAGACGCTGATCACCACCGACGGCAAAACGCTGCTGGGCGCCGACGACAAGGCCGGCATCGCCGAAATCCTTACCGCCATGGTGCGCCTGCGCCGGCGCAAGATCCCGCATGGCGATATCCGCGTGGCCTTCACCCCGGATGAAGAGGTGGGCAAGGGCGCGCAGCTGTTCGACGTGGCGGCGTTCGACGCCCAATGGGCCTATACCGTGGACGGCGGCGGCGTCGGCGAGCTGGAGTGCGAAAACTTCAACGCCGCGGCGGTGACGGTGAAAATCGTCGGCAACGGCGTCCATCCCGGCAGCGCCAAGGGCGTGATGGTCAATGCGCTGTCGCTGGCTACCCGCATACACCAGGCGCTGCCCGCCGATGAAACCCCCGAAACCACCGACGGCTATCAGGGCTTTTACCACCTCAGCAGCATCAAGGGGCACGTGGAGCGCGCCGAGATGCACTACCTCCTGCGCGACTTCGAGCGCGAAGGCTTCGAGGCGCGCAAACGCAAGATGGTGGAGGTGGCCCGGCAGGTGGGCAAAGGCTTGCCGCGCGATTGCTATATCGAAGTGACCATCGAAGACAGCTATTACAATATGCGCGAACAGGTTGCGGAGCATCCGCAGGTGATTGCGCTGGCGCAGCAGGCGATGCGCGACTGCGGCATCGAACCGGTGATGAAGCCGATCCGCGGCGGCACCGACGGCGCTCAGCTGTCGTTCCGCGGCCTGCCGTGCCCAAATCTGTTTACCGGCGGTTATAACTACCACGGCAAGCACGAATTCGTGTCGCTGGAGGGGATGGAACAGGCGGTGGCGGTGATCGTGCGCATCGCCGCGCTGACCGCCGAGCGGGCGCGATAAACGACGCTTGCCTTTGTCATAATTGCTTGCCGCAACAATGATTTGCTCTTAGTGTGAGGGAACACTTTTTAAGCGCAAGGACTTGCAGTATGAGCACTGAGTACCGCATCGACAGCCAGAGCCTGGGGCAGTTCGTTCAGGCCATCTGGCGCCGGGCCGGCAGCACGGCGCGCGAGGCCGAACTGGTGGCCGAGCACCTGGTGCAGGCCAATTTGGCCGGGCACGATTCGCACGGCGTCGGCATGATCCCCAGCTACATGGCCTCGCTGGCGCAGGGGCAGTTGCAGCTTAATCAACACGCCGAGGTGGTGCGCGACGCCGGCGCGGTGCTGACCGTCAACGGCGGCCGGGGCTTTGGCCAGGTGGTGGCCAACGAGGCGATGGCCAAGGGCATCGAACGCGCCGGGCAACTGGGGCTGGCGGCGGTGGCGTTGCACAATGCGCACCATATCGGCCGCATCGGCCACTGGGCGGAACAGTGCGCCCGCGCCGGCTTTATCTCGATTCACTTCGTCAACGTGGTGGGCGATCCTATGGTGGCGCCATTCGGCGGCAGCGATCGCCGCTTCGGCACCAATCCGTTCTGCGTCATCTTCCCGCGGCCGGGGAAAACCCCGCTGCTGCTGGACTTCGCCACCAGCGGCATCGCCTTCGGTAAAACCCGCGTGGCCTACAACAAAGGCTTGCAGGTGGCGCCGGGCTACCTGATTGACCAGCATGGCCAACCGACCCGGGAACCTAAGGTGATGCACCAACAGCCGTTCGGCTCGCTGCTGCCGTTCGGCGCCCACAAGGGCTATGCGCTGGCGGCGCTGTGCGAGATCCTCGGTGGCGCGCTGTCCGGCGGCCGCACTACCCATGACGCGACCCTGAAGGCCGACAGCGACGCCATCTTCAACTGCATGACCACCCTGATCCTCAACCCGCAGGCCTTCGAGGCGCCGGCGATGCAGGAAGAGGCCGAAGCCTTCATCGACTGGGTCAAGGCTTCGCCGCCGAGCGACGGCCAGCCGATCGCGGTGCCGGGCGAGTGGGAAGAGGCCAACCGCGCGGCGCGGCTGCAGCAGGGCATCCCGGTGGACGCCAACACCTGGCGGCAGATTTGCGCCGCCGCGCAGCAGGCCGGCATGGCGGATGCCGAGCTGGACGGCTACCGCGCCCAGGCGCGGCAGGCATAAAAAAGCCACCCGAATGGGTTAATGCTTGTCAGTTAGCGTTTTTCTGCGGGCGTTGGAGAAGTTTTCGGTCGATGAATATGAGATGTACCATGAAGCTCACGCGCCTCGACCGAGCAAGGGACCGTGGGCGCGGCCCCTTGCAACCCGCGCCTTTGCCCAATCAGACGGTTGGCTACGCCAACGTTACTCGGCCCCTCCAAGTGCCGTTCATTGCGGTAGCAGAGAAATGCAGGGTATTTACGGCAATTCTTCCTGCACGGAGCGAACAGAGATTGGATAAAAAAATGCCAGTCAGGCTTAACTGACCGGCATTACCCGAATGGGTGGCTTTATTGTTTCAATCGTCAGCTCAGTCGTTAAAGTACCAGTACCCGCTGTTGACCAGCGCGGTGAGCAGCGCCAGGAACGACGGATCGTCCAGCGCCTCGCCGAGCAGGGCGGCGTCGACGCTGAAGTGCTGGCACAGGGCGTTTGCGGCCTGCAGGTGTTCGGTGTCGATCAGTTCGCCGTTGACGAAGCACTGGTCGCCGACGCGCAGCACGCGCAGGCCGCCCAGGCGTTGCAGCGGCTCGCCTTGCTGCAGCAGCTCGTAAATTTCACCGGCCTGATACGGCGGCTCCGGCGGGGAGATGTCCAGCTCGTGGCGCGACTGCGAGGTAAACTCGCCGAACCAGTGCTGGAAGTGTTCCGGCTGCTGCACCAGTTCCAGCATCATCTGCCGCAGCGCGTCGACCTCCTGCGGCAGCACCTCGGCCGGCTGCTCGCGCAGCTTGATGTCCGGATCGCTGTAGCGCTTGCTGCCCAGCTCACGCGCCAGCACGTAGTCGGCGAAGCCGCTGACCAGTTCGCGGCCGTTCGGCGCGCGGAAGCCCACCGAGTAGTTCAGCGCGTTTTCCAGCGCGTAGCCCTCGTGCGGGAAGCCCGGCGGGATATACAGAATGTCGCCCGGTTCCATTTCTTCGTCGATGATGGCGTCGAAAGGTTCTACCTGCAGCAGGTCCGGATGCGGGCTGTGCTGTTTCATCGGCAGCTTCTCGCCCACCCGCCAACGGCGGCGGCCGGTACCCTGGATGATAAACACGTCGTACTGATCGAGGTGCGGGCCGACGCCGCCGCCCGGCACCGAGAAGGAGATCATCAGGTCATCCATTCGCCAGTCCGGCAGTTGGCGGAACGGGCGCATCAGCGCGCTGGAAGGCTCATGCCAGTGATCCACCGCCTGCACCAGCAGCGACCAGTTATTCTCGCCGAGGTGATCAAAGCTCTCGAAGGGGCCGTGCGCAACCTGCCAGCGGCCGTCCTGATGGCTGACCAGGCGGCTGTCCACTTCGTTTTCCATCGCCAGGCCGGCCAGCTCATCCGGGGAGATCGGATCGATAAAGTTTTTGAAGCCGCGCTTCAGAATCACCGGACGTTTTTGCCAATAGCGTTGCAAAAAATCGTTCCAGTCCAGATCTAATTGATAATCCATGTTCTATTCCAGGAGAGAGGAGTGAGCCTGAGTGCGATTATACGCGTCATGCTTCAAACTGCATCTTTGTTGGCTACGTTTGCTCACCTGAATCGCTTACTTCGGTAAGCTCATCGGGCTTGCTCACTGGCCGCCGCAATGCAATTCGAATTATTTAGAGTATATAGCGAGGTTTGGCCCCGTGGATCGGGGCCCGAGCGCCAGAATTCATTCGTTGTGGTGGGTGTCGTGCTGGCGGGCGAAGGTCACCTGCATGCGCGCGCCGCCGAGCGGGCTGTCGCTGATGGCGATTTGGCCGTCGTACTGCTCGATAATCTCCGCCGCCACCGACAGGCCAAGGCCCTGGCCCGGGCGCAGGGTATCGACGCGCTGGCCGCGCTGGAAGATCAGTTCGCGTTTGCTTTCCGGAATGCCGGGGCCGTCGTCGTCGATGACGATGGTCAGGTTTTTCTCGGAATGCAGCGAGGTGATCTCGACAAACTCCAGGCAGTATTTGCAGGCGTTTTCCAACACGTTGCCCATCACCTCCATAAAGTCGTTCTTCTCGCCCACAAAGGTCACCTCCGGCGAAATGTCCAGCGTGATCACCACGCCTTTGCGCTGGTACACCTTGTTCAGCGCCACCGTCAGGCTGTCGAGCAGCGCCGGCACCGAATGGATCTCGCGCGTCAGCACCGTTTGGCCCGAGTTGATGCTGGCCCGGTGCAGGTAGTAGCCGATCTGCTGCGAGATGCGGCCGATCTGATCCAGCATGATCGGCTCGGCCTCCTCGATGGTGGTCTGCTTGCCGGAGCGCAGCGAACGCAGGGTGGTCTGCAGCACCGCCAGCGGGGTTTTCAGGCTGTGGGTCAAATCGGACAGCGTGGTGCGGTATTTGGTGTAGCGCTGGCGTTCGTTGCGCACCAGAATGTTCAGGTTGCGCACCAGCCCGCGCAGCTCGCTGGGGGGATTTTCGTCCAGCTGTTCCCGCTCGCCGTTTTCCAGTTCGCCGACCTGATTGACCAACGCCTTGATCGGCCGCAGGCTCCAGTAGGCCGCCAGCCACAGCAGCGGCACCACCAGCAGCAGGTTGGCCAGCAGCACGTAGCTGAACCATTCCCACACCACGTCGGAACGCTGCAGCTCCTGCGGAATGCTGTCGACCACCACGATGGTCAGCGCCGGCAGCCGCGCGGTGGCGGCGTAGGTGTTGACCGCCACCGAGTGGGTCAGCGCATTCCGGTCGGTGTCGTCATAATCTTTCAGCTGATCCTGCGCCTTGGGGTTGTTGCCCAGCACTTCGCTACTGATGCGGGTGTCGGTATCGATTTCGTAGAAACCGGATTCCTCAAGCCACTCCTTGTTGATCAGCTTCTCCAGCTCCGGCACCTTGCGCTGGCTCCACAGCAGCTTGCCCTTGTCGTCGTAGATGAACACCAGGGTAGGGAAGTTGAGATCGAGATCGGGGGGAATGGCGATGGTGAGCTTGTTGTCTTTCCACTGCGCCAGGCTGAAGAACAGGTTGCTTTCGCCGCGCAGCAGGCGGAAGGCGGTCTTGTCGAAGCTGACGATATAACCCACAACCGCCACCAGGCCGTAGGACAGCGACAGCGCCAGGATCACCCCGGCGGTCGCCATCAGAAAACGGGCGCGCAGCGAAAACGGTTTTTTATCCTTGTTGAACATGATGTTCATTTCGCGTCAAATCGATAGCCTTGGCCACGCACCGTGGTGATCACTTCCTGCGGATACTCCGCCTGAAGTTTTTTGCGCAGGCGGCCCATCAGCACGTCGATGGTGTGGCTCTCGCGCAGTTCGGCGTCCGGGTACAGCTGCAGCATCAGCGAATCTTTGCTGACCACTTTGCCGGCGTTGCGGATCAGCGTCTCGATGATGGTGTATTCAAAGGCGGTCAGCTTGATCTGCTGTTCGTTCACGCTCAGCTCGCGGCGCGACAGGTCGATCTGGAACGGCGGCAGCACGATAACCTGAGAGGCCAGGCCGCTGTTGCGGCGCATCAGCGCCTGCATGCGGGCGATCACCTCTTCCAGATGAAACGGCTTGGTGACATAGTCGTCGGCGCCGGCTTCCAGCACCGCCACTTTGTCCTGCCAGCTTTCACGCGCCGTCAGCACCAGGATCGGCAGCTTCATCTGGTGAGCGCGCCAGCGGCGGATCAGGCTCAGGCCGTCTTCGCCCGGCAGGCCGAGATCGACGATCGCGATATCCGGCGCATGCTCCTGCAGGAAGTAGTCGGCCTCTTTGGCGTCTTCAGCGGCATCGACCTGATGGCCCATTTCACGCATCTGAACGGAAAGGTGGTGGCGCAGCAAACCATTATCTTCAACAACCAATACTCGCATGGGGGACTCCTGTGACTATGCGGGTGAACATCCTGTCACCCACGCTCTATAAGGTAACACGCTTTACGGCGTGCCTAGGGATAACGCGCGGCCACCTTGTCCATTCGAAGAAAACGCTGACGTTATGGTAGGTATAACCTGCTCAGGCCGCAAGCGAGCCGGGAAATATGCGCTATCAATTTTTGTGCCGAATCATTATCGGCAACGGCTGATAAACGCTGAATAAACAACGGCGGCACAAAATTAAACGAAACTTAAACGCAAGGCGGCTCGACCCGCGGTACAAAGTGTGAGCAAGATCGTTGAAAAAACTCAAAGGTATTATTAAGGTATTATCAAGGTATCAAATTGATGCCAACACCAGGCCCTTACACCGCCGCCCCGGTTAACCCGGCCGGCCCTGAGTCAGCAAGGATATAATAATGAAACGTCCTCATCTGAAGCTGTCCGTCATGATGTTTGCAGAATGGTTTATCTGGGGGGCGTGGTTTGTCCCCCTGTGGCAGTACCTGAACAAGCTTGGCTTTACCCCGGCGGAAATCGCCTGGTCCTACAGCAGCACCGCCATCGCCGCCATTTTGTCGCCGGTGCTGGTGGGGGTGATCGCCGATCGCTACTTCGCCGCGCAGAAAGTGCTGGGCTGGCTGCACCTGGCGGGCGGCGGGCTGATGTTCATCATCGCCTGGCAGACCCAGTTCTCCAGCTTCTTCCCGCTGCTGGTGCTGTACGCCATCACTTACATGCCGACCGTGGCGCTGACCAACAGCATCGCCTTCGCCAACATCGCCGACGCCGAAAAAGAGTTTCCGCGCATCCGCGTGCTGGGCACGCTGGGCTGGATCGCCTCCGGTCTGGTGATCGGTTTTATGCTGCCGCCGCTGTTGGGCAGCGCCAATATCTCCGACGGCAATCTGCCGCTGATCATCACCGGCATCGCGTCGCTGCTGCTCGGCCTGTACAGCTTCGGTTTGCCCAACACCCCGGCCAAGGGCAGCGGCCCGGTGGACGTCAAGGCGCTGCTTGGCCTGAATGCGCTCGGCCTGCTGAAGGATCGTTCGTTCGCCACCTTCGCGCTGTGTTCCTTCCTGTTTTGCATGCCGCTGGCGTTCTATTACCAGTTCGCCAACGGCTATCTGACCCAGGTCGGCCTGCCGGACGCCACCGGTTGGATGACCCTCGGCCAAGTGTCGGAAATCTTCGCCATGCTGGCGCTGCCGCTGTTGCTCAAACGCTTCGGCATCAAGAAAGTGCTGATGCTCGGCTTTGTCACCGCCGCCATCCGTTACCTGTTCTTTATCTACGGCGGCACCGCCGACGTCTGGGCCTACAGCATGCTGTTCCTCGGCATACTGCTGCACGGCGTCAGCTATGACTTCTACTTCGTCACCGGCTACATCTACGTCGACAAAAAAGCGCCGCCGCACATGCGCACCGCGGCGCAGGGCCTGATCACCCTGATCTGCCAGGGGCTGGGCAGCTTTATCGGCAACTGGCTGGGCGGCCGGGCGATGACCACCTTCGCGCTGGCGCAGCCGCGCGACGGCATGACCTTTGACTGGTTCGCCGTGTGGGGCGTCGGCGCGGCGATGGTGGTGGCGGTGATGCTGCTGTTCCTGCTGTTTTTCCGCGAGCGCAGCCACGACATTACGCCGGTCAGCCTCACCCAATCATGATTCGGCGCCGGGCCTGACGCCCGGCGCGGCACAATACTCAGGAGCAACAGATGAAGCAGTTAACCCAGGAACAACGCGTAGTGGGCGCACTTTATGGGCAAATGCTGGGCGATGCGCTCGGCATGCCTTCCGAACTGTGGCCGCGTGAGCGGGTTAAACGCCACTTCGGCTGGATAGATCGTTTTCTCGACGGCCCGGCGGAAAATAGCGCCGCCTGCTATTTCAAGGCCGGCCAGTATACCGACGACACCTCGATGGCGCTGGCGCTGGCCGACGCCCTGGTGGAGGCGGAAGGGCAGGTGGTGCCGGAACTGATCGCCCGCAACGTGATCCGCTGGGTGGACAGTTTCGACGCCTTCAACAAGAACATCCTTGGCCCCAGCTCCAAGCTGGCGCTGGGGGCGCAGAAGCAGGGCACGCCGATCGCCGAGCTGGAGAACAACGGCGTCACCAACGGCGCGGCGATGCGCGTGTCGCCGCTGGGCTGCGTACTGCCGTCAGCGCCGCTGGCGCGTTTTTGCCGGCAAACCTGGCTGGCCTCCAGCCCGACGCATAAATCCGACATCGCCGTCGCCGGCGCGGTCGTTATCGCCTGGGCGGTGTCGCGAGCGGTGGAGGGCGCCAGCTGGGAAGAGATCCGTCTGGCGCTGCCGGGGGTGGCGGAGTACGCCCAGCGCCGCCAGGAGACTACCTTCAGCGCCTCGCTGTCGGCGCGCATCGAGCTGGCGTTCCGGGTGGTGGACGAGTCCATCGGCACCGAGCAGGCCTCCGAGCGGGTTTATCAGCTGGTCGGCGCCGGCGTCAGCACCATCGAGTCGGTGCCGGCGGCGTTGGCGATGGTGCAGCTGGCGCAGACCGATCCCACCCGCTGTGCGGTGCTGTGCGCCAATCTGGGCGGGGATACCGACACCATCGGCGCGATGGCTACGGCAGTCTGCGGCGCGCTGAACGGCATCGATGCTTTCGATCCGTCGCTGCTGGCGGAGTTGAAAAGGGTTAACCCGCTGGACGTCAGCGCCTATGCGCCGGCGTTTCTGCGTTTCCGCCGGCGCTGGCAGGAGGCGGAATGAGCCACGAACGACGCGAGCTGCTGCGCAGCCTGACGCAGGGTGGATGGCATCAGCAGTGCCCGGTGACGGTGATCGGCGCGGCGGTGATGGATATGGTGGTCAGCGCCGATGCGCTGCCGCCGCGCGGCGGCGACGTCGCCGCTAAAATGCAGGGGTTCCACCTCGGCGGCTGCGCGCTGAACATCGCCGTGGCGCTGAAACAGCTGGGCATCGAGAGCCGCAACCTGCTGCCGGTCGGCGAAGGCCCGTGGGCCGACCGCCTGCGCGATGGCATGGCGCGCCGCGGCCTGCGATCCGATCTGCCGGTGAGCGGCGAAGACAACGGTTGGTGCATGGCGCTGGTGGAGCCGGACGGCGAGCGCACCTTCATTTCCATCGACGGGGTGGAAAACCAGTGGCAGGCGGCCTGGCTGGAGCGGGCCGCGCCCGTCGCCGGGCTGGCGTATCTTTCCGGTTATCAGCTGAGCGCCGCCAAAGGCGGGGTGTTGATCGACTGGATGCTGCGCCTGCCGCCGACGGTGCGGGTCGTGCTGGACATCGGCCCGCGCATCGACGTAATCGACGCCGCCTTGCTGCAGCGGCTGATCCGCCCGGGGGTGATCCTGACCCTCAACCAGCGTGAGGCGCAGCATCTCGGCATGCGGGGCGATATCGGCCATTTCTGCCGCGGGCTGTGGCGGCGCACCCGCCAGCCGGTGGTGGTGCGTTGCGGCGCGGAGGGGGCGTATTACCATGCCGGGGAGGCGGACTGCGGCTGGATCGCGGCGCGCCGGGTGCGGGTGGCGGACAGCATCGGCGCGGGCGACAGCCACAGCGCCGGCCTGTTGGCCGGATTGGCGCTGGGCCTGACGCCGCGCCAGACCATGATGCTGGCCAACAGCATCGCCGGCTACGTGGTTTCGCAGCCCGGCGGCGACTGTGCGCCGACGCTGGCCCAGCTGCTGGCCAGCGAAGAAGCCTAGTCCTCGCTGATAAACTCGTACATGTCGCTGCGGCAGAAGCTTTCGCTGTATTCGATCGGTTTTTTGCCGCTGTCGAACAGCGTCTGCCGCACGATCAGCAGCGGCATCGGCTCTTTCAGCTGCAGCGCCTGCAGGGTCTCGTCGTCGCTCATCGCCGCGCTCACCTGGCTGCGCAGCGAGCCCAGCTCGACGTTGTTCAGGCGGAAATAGTCATACAGCGAAACGCCGATGTCCTCGACGTTGGCGATCGCTTCCGCCACCACGTAAGACACCGCCACCGACATCGGGCGTTTATCGATAAAGTGGATGCGCTTCAGCTTGTATACCGGGGTGTTTTCCGCCAGCGCCAGCTTGGCCGCCAGCGCCGGGTCGGCGGGGATCTGTTCGCGACTGATCCACACCGTGTCCGGTTTGCGCCCCTGCAGCATCACCTCACGCGAGAAGCCTTTGACGTCCGCCAGCGAGTAGGCCAGCTTGGGCTCCGGCTGCTGTGGCTGGATAAAGGTGCCGTAGCCGCGCGAGCGGCCGATGATGCCGTCCTGTTCCAGGCAGGCCAATGCCTTGCGCACCGTGATGCGCGAGATGCCGAGCCGATCGGTGAAGTGGCGCTCGCTGGGCAGAAAATCCCCCTGGCTCAACACCCCCTGGTCGATGGCCTGGCGCACCGATTCGTTAAAGCGCAGGTACAGCGGCATCGCGCCCGCGCTGGCCAGATCCCGCTGCAGTTTGTCCAGCAGACGCTGGTTGGTGTCCATGCTCATAGCCGACAGAAATCCCGTAGCCTCAATGCGATAGCCTATTTAAGGGGATTTCATTCGGCGGCGCAACTGCCGCCGCAGCGACGCGGCGGCGAAATGAGGTAAAGTAGCAGGTATGGCCATCTTCCCACTCGGAATACCATGAAGCACAACAGCAAGCGCTACGCCGCGGACGATGCGATACAGGCGGCCTTTACCCAGCAGTTGCAGCGCGGGATCACGCTGAGATCGGCATTGCATCAGGCGTTAACGCTGCTGGTGACCGGCGGAGAGCTGCCCTATCTGGCCAGGCTGCCGCCCAGCCGGGGACTGGCGGCGCGGCTGGCGGTGTCGCGCGATACCGTCGAACAGACCTATGCGCGGCTGGAGGCGGAGGGCTATATCGCCCGCGCCGTCGGGCGCGGCAGCGTGGTCTGCCATCAGCCCGACAGGCTGCTCGGCCGCGAGCTGCTGGCGGCCGGGCAGGCCAAAGACGAGCGATTGGCGGAGCCTGAGCTGAGCGCGCACGGTCGGGCGCTGTTGAGCGCCCGCCATGCGCCGCATACCCGGCGCAGCGCCTCGCTGACCCCGTCGCTGCCCGATCTGCGGGCGTTTCCCATCGACAGCTGGCTACAGCTGGAAAAGCAGGCGCTCAGGCGGTACGGCGAGCGCATGCTCGGCTACGCCGATCCGCAGGGGGTGGCGGAGCTGCGAACGGCGATCGCGCAGTACCTGCAGCGCGAACGCGGGGTTAAAGCGAGCGCGGAGCAGGTGATCGTGGTCACCAGCTCGCAGCAGGCGCTGTCTTTGTGCACTCAGGTGCTGTTTGACCCCGGCGATGCGGTGTTCGTTGAAGAGCCGGGCTATCAGGGCGCCAAAAAGCTGGTGCAGTCGGCGGGGCTGGTAGCCCGGCCGATTGGCGTCGACGCGTGCGGTCTGGACGTCGAGCGCCTGATTCAGACGCCCGGCGGCGGGCGGGGCGTTTATATCACCCCCTCGCATCATTATCCTCTGGGGCATTCGCTGAGCCTCGAGCGGCGCCTGAGGCTGCTGGAATGGGCGCGGCGCGAACGCGCCTGGGTCATCGAAGACGACTATGACAGCGAATTCAACTATGACCGGCAGCCCAAGGCGGCGCTGCAGGGATTGGACCGCGACGGGCGCACCTTGTATATCGGCACCTTCAGCAAGACGCTGTTTCCGGGGTTGCGCATCGGTTTTATGATCGTGCCGCCGCCGCTGATCGCGCCGATGGTGGCCGCCAAGCAGTTCCAGGACGGCTATACCTCGGCGCTGACGCAAACCACGCTGCTCAGGTTCCTGCATGACGGTTTCTATGCCGAGCACCTGCGGAATATGCGCCGGCTGTATAAGGCGCGGCTGGATATACTGCACGCCGCAGTGCACCGCCAGCTTGGCGACTGGACGCAGCCGACGCTGCCGCAGGGCGGGCTGCAGCTGGTGTGCCCGCTGGCCGATGCGGCGACGGAGCGGCGGTTGATCGCGGCGGCCGCGGCGCAGGGCATGCAGCTGTACGGACTGGCGGATTTTTACACCGAACGGCCGCGGCACGGCGCGCTGGTGCTGGGGTTTTCGGCCTACGCGCCGGACGAAATCACGCAGTTCATCAGCCGGCTGGCGCAGATCTTCAGCGCAATGCCGACGGAATCGGCGGGCTGAAATTGGTCTGCTCGCCGTTGTAAATTGGTCCGTATTCCATCGCCAACGGCCGGTGTATCCTCTGGGTATTCGATTATTTCCCCAATGGAAATAATATCTTACTATCCGTGAGGCACCATGAACCCATCAAACAATCAAGTGCTGATCCGCAGAGTGAGCGGTGACGATAAACGCCAATGGCTGGCGTTGTGGCAGGGCTATCTGCATTTTTACCGCGCCGACCTGGCTCCGCAGGTGAGCGATGTCACCTTTGAGCGGCTGTGCAACGATGCGCAGGTCCACGGCCTGGTGGCGGAAGGGCCGGACGGTCAGCTTTCGGGGCTGATGAATCTGGTGTTCCATCCGTCGACCTGGAGCGCCGCCGGCTATTGCTATATCGAAGATCTGTACGTGTCGCCGCAGGCCCGCGGCCAAAAGGTCTCTGAAAAGCTGTTTGAGCAGGCCTATCGGCTGGCCGAACAGCGCGGCAGCGATCGGGTTTACTGGATGACGCAGGAATACAACGCGCCGGCGCGTTCGCTGTACGACAAGATCGGCAAGCGAAGCTCGTTCATCGTTTATACCCGTTAACCGCATTCAGGGAGCAAGCCTATGAGAACCAATCAGCATGGTCAGCCGGTGGGGGAGCCGCTGGCGGACTGGCGCCCGGCGCGCCGCCCGCAAGGCGTTACTACGCTCGGCGGGCGTTTTTGCCGGCTGGCGCCGCTCGATCCGCAGCGGGACAGCGCCGCACTGTTCGCCGCCTTTCAGCAGGCGCCGGACGGCCGCGACTGGACCTATCTGCCGGTGGAGCGGCCGGAAAGCCCTGCGGCGATGCGGCAGCACTTGAACAACCTGCAGGCCAACGACGCGCTGGTCAACTTTACGGTGTTCGACGCCGCCAGCGGTGCGCCGGTGGGCACGGTGGCGTTTATGCGCATCGATGAGGCCAACGGCGTGCTGGAGATCGGCCACGTCAGCTGGTCGCCGGCGATGAAGCGGCGTTCGAGCGCCACCGAAGCCATTGCGCTGATGCTGCGCCATGCCTTCGACGAACTGGGTTATCGCCGCTGTGAATGGAAATGCGACAGCCATAATGCGCCGTCCAAACAGGCCGCGCTGCGCTTCGGCTTCAGCTACGAGGGCTGCTTCCGGTATGCGGTGATCGTCAAGGGCCGCAGCCGGGATACCGACTGGTTCGCCATCACCGGCGATCGCTGGCCGGCGATCGGCGCGGCGTTCGAACGTTGGCTGAGCGCGGATAACTTCGATGCGCAGGGGCGGCAGAAGCAGCGCCTGCAGGCGTTGAGAAACTAACAAAAAGGCGGCCTGCGGGCCTAATGCTTGTCAGTTAGCATTTTTCTGCGGGCGTTGGTGAAGTTTGCGGTCGATAAAGGTGAGATGCGCCATGAGGATCACGCGTCTCGACCGAGGTTGTTAAGGGCATTTCCTGTTACTCAGGGGGCGTTTCCTGAGCGTTTCAGCATTTATTACTGACGAGGAATATGGTTTATGTAAAGAGCACATTGAAATAACGCTCTAATCGTATCATCGAACAGATGGAGAATTAGCGAGCAAGGAATCAATGGTAGCAGAAAGGTGTTAGTTCCTAGCAGATAATAATCTTTCGATCGGTAGTTGTATCTGGAGCGATGGCGGCAGATCACATGAATTATATCGTCAGAGGTTGGGAGTTCTATTAATCTTAAAGACTCCGGTATGGGGGCTGGAGAGGCCAGCATCCATTGTTACCCGAGATCGAAAGTCACCTGGCACGGCATTAACTACAACTACGGTTGTACACAGTAAAACCAACCACAATAAAGGGATTTAGTATGGCAACAGAGGAAGGTTTAAGGGTTGTACTTTCGCCGGTTCAACTGGCGGCGGTCATGTCAGACCGGAGCGTCACCGAGGGGGAAACCCTAAGCAATCGCCTATTTGGCGGGTTGGGGCTTGCTGGTGGGGTTGTCGAACTCATAGGTGCCGGCGCGATGTGCTATGCACCGGACCCCACATTTTTAACCAAAGTCGGCTGCATCGTTGTTGGTACCCACAGCCTGGACAGCATCAAAGCCGCCTCCAATCAGATCATCACCGGCCAACCGACAATCACTGATACCTACCAATCGGCTGTCGTACTGGCTAAAACGTTGGGAGCGGATGAGGATACGGCATACAACGTGGGGCTTACCGTGGATATTGCCGTGCCGTTGGTTTTTGCTGTGGCAATAGGTGCAGCTCGTGCAGCTTCCGTTCGTATCGGGCATGTGAAGCTGATAGAACATGAATCTGTCCCCGGGATAAAAGGAGGTGGCCATACAATTGGAAAGCACGTTGCCAGAACACAGGAGGAACTACTCGGGCGTTTGGCGAAGAGTCCGGCCATGCAGTCCGCATCAACGTTTAGCGATTTGCGTACTGCCGAACAGGTGATAAGTCGAACGTTAAGGCTCAATAAGGCGTTAATTAAGCGGTGGGCACAACATTCAGCATCGGCTAACGTGCTTGAGCTAACGCACAATGCGGGTAAAGCTATTGGTTTTGGTTACAGACAAGGAAGTTCCATTAAGTTAACTTCCAACTCCGTACGCGTGGTCTTACTCAAAAAAGTGTACAACGGTAAGCCCTATTACATTTTGACCGCCTACCCAATTATCAGATAAGGCAATTATGGCATCTCAAACACCTAACCTTGGTACCCTTGTCCGTGTTTTTTTTGGGCAGGATTATGATTTGTTTGGAGAATCTGTAGAAGAGATCCTTGAGTCTTATAGGGACACTGAAAACGTTGTGACTGTGCAAAAAACGGTGAATGAAGCCCAAATGCTGCTGGGTTTGTATCCAGAAGAGAAGCAACTTGAAGTTGCCTTTACAAACCTGGCTGAAGGGGAGTTTTCACCTACGGCATGGGGGTACTCTGTACGAGCTTTCCTCGAAAAAATCATCCAGACATTGAGTGAAATACATGGGTAACTTTCCGCGCGCGAGCACCTGATACATATTTATTTCGAGCAGGATTACTACTAAGTTAAGCCCACCTTGCAAGTGGGCTTTTGAGTAGCCATCCCTTCGCTTGCTGATGTGCCCAGACGTTGTTTGCCACCGCTGGAATGTTCACGCGGGGTCAGCCCCAGGCAGACGACAATGCGGTAGCAGAGAAATGCGGAATATTTACGGCAATTCCGCCTGTACGGAGCGTACAGAAATTGGATAAAAAAATGCCAGTCAGGTTTAACTGACCGGCATTAGCCTGCGGGCCGCCTTTTTTCTCGGGCAGGGAAAGCTTACTTCAGCTCGTCAACCATGGCGGCGGCGCGGCCGATATAGTTGGCCGGGGTCATTGCCTTCAGACGGGTTTTCTCGTCTTCCGGCAGCGCCAGGCCGTCGATAAACGCCTGCATGCCGGCGGCGTCCACGCGCTTGCCGCGGGTCAGCTCTTTCAGCTTCTCGTACGGCTTCTCTATGCCGTAGCGGCGCATCACGGTCTGGATCGGCTCGGCCAGCACTTCCCAGTTGTGATCCAGCTCGTCCAGCAGGTGCGCCTGGTTCACTTCCAGCTTGCTAATGCCTTTCATGGTCGCCTGATAGGCGATCAGCGCGTAGCCCAGGCCGACGCCCAGGTTGCGCAGCACGGTGGAGTCGGTCAGGTCGCGCTGCCAGCGGGAAACCGGCAGTTTGCTGGCCAGGTGGCCCAGCACCGCGTTGGCCAGGCCCAGGTTGCCTTCGGAGTTTTCGAAGTCGATTGGGTTGACCTTGTGCGGCATGGTGGACGAACCGATTTCACCGGCGATGGTCTTCTGCTTGAAGTGGTTCAGGGCGATGTAGCCCCAGATATCGCGGTCGAAGTCGATCAGGATGGTATTGAAACGCGCCACGCAGTCGAACAGCTCGGCGATGTAGTCGTGCGGCTCGATTTGGGTGGTGTACGGGTTCCAGGTAATGCCCAGCGAGCTGACGAAGCCTTCGCTGAACCGGTGCCAGTCCACTTCCGGGTAAGCGACGATGTGGGCGTTGTAGTTGCCGACCGCGCCGTTGATTTTACCCATGATCTCCACGCGCTCCAGCTGACGGAACTGGCGCTCCATGCGGTAGGCCACGTTGGCGAACTCTTTGCCGACGGTAGACGGGGTAGCCGGCTGGCCGTGGGTGCGCGACAGCAGCGGGATGTCGCGGTATTCCAGCGCCAGGCCCTTGATGGCGTCGATGATGCTGCGCCAGTGCGGCAGCACCACGTCCTGGCGCGCGGTTTGCAGCATCAGCGCGTGCGACAGGTTGTTGATGTCTTCCGAGGTGCAGGCGAAGTGGATGAATTCGGACACCGCGTGCAGGGCGGGGATCGCCGCCACTTTTTCCTTCAGGAAATACTCCACCGCTTTCACGTCGTGGTTGGTGGTGCGCTCGATGGTCTTGATGCGCTGCGCGTCTTCTTCGCTGAACTCGGCGACGATTTTGTCGAGGAAAGCGTTTGCGTCGGCGTCAAAAGCGGGAACTTCCTTGATTTCTGCGCAGGCGGCCAGTTTTTGCAGCCAACGTACTTCAACCTGCACGCGGAATTTCAGCAGACCGTATTCGCTGAAAATGGTGCGCAGTGCGCTGACTTTATCACCGTAGCGTCCATCAACGGGTGAAACGGCGGTCAGTGAGGATAATTCCATCGGTAGCAACTCCTGGGATCTATTAACAATGAGCAACGATATTTTGCGCCTGTTTGAACAGACGATTACGGGAAAACATTAACTGCAGGCGGCTGCCGCCAACCTGTTGCCACAGCACCGCGGCGCGGATGCCCGCCAGCAGGGTGGCGCGCACCTTGGCCTGCACCTGCGGATTCTGCAGGATCGCCGGTGAACCGGTGACCTGGATGCGCGGCCCGAGCGGGCTGACCACGTCGACATAAATGCCGGCCAGCGCGCTGATGATGGTGTCTGACTCGAGGTCAAAATGCGCCAGCTGGCGCTCAAGCTGGCCGAGGCGTTCGCCGAGCGTATTCATCGCCTGCTTGTTGGCGTTGAGCTTGCGCTCCAGCACCATCAGGCTGATGGTGTAGCGGGTCAGTTCGGCGCCCGGCCCTTTGTTGTTGGCGTTGAGCACGCCCATCAGCGTTTCGAGGCCAACCTTCAGCTTGCGCTCTTCGCCGCCGAATACCGCCAGCGTCGAAGGCGGGTCCATCTGCAGCAGGCTGCTCAGCGAGGTATGGAAGGCCTCGCGGTCGCATTGGCCTTCATGCGCCAACTGCTGCACCAGTCGCGCCGACTGGCTGATTCCAGCCATCGCCAGCGTGATGTCATAATAATTCTTCGCCACGATTACTCCTGTAAACGCTGTTAACGGTACATGGCTTACTGCATAAGGTTGCGCGTATCGAAAGGGTGACGGCGGCGGCCGCGGATCGGCGACGATCGGGCGTGGCTGTGACAACGATGACAACGAATGTTACAGATCATGCCACAAAATCGGGGCTAAACCCAGCGTCTAATACGCCGACACGGGGGCAGATTGGCCGCGCGGCGCGGAACTGCGCAAACATGCAGCGGAAATCCTCGGAACGGGGGGGCGAACTTATTGTTGCGGCAATGAATAAAGTTGAACGGCGGCATCTATACTGCCAACGTGACCCCTTAAAAAAGACCCCTTTATGCATGTAAAAAACAAGCAGCCGCTGCCGGCGGTAACGCTGGCGGCCATCGGCGTGGTGTACGGCGATATCGGTACCAGCCCGCTGTATACCCTGCGCGAGTGTCTGACCGCCGAAGAAGGCATCGCCATGACGCCGGCGTCGATCTACGGTTTTTTGTCGCTGATTTTCTGGCTGTTGACGCTGGTGGTGTCCATCAAATACGTCTGCTTCGTGATGCGCGCCGATAACGACGGCGAAGGCGGCGTGCTGACGCTGATGTCGCTGGCGGTGCGTCGGCTGGACTCGCGCTGGGTGCCGGCGGCGGTGCTCATCGGCCTGGTGGGCGGCAGCTTTTTCTATGGCGACGGGGTGATCACCCCGGCCATTTCGGTGCTTTCGGCCATTGAGGGGCTGCAGATTATCGCGCCGGAGCTGGACCGCTTTATCATCCCGCTGGCGATCCTGGTTCTGACCCTGCTGTTCGTGATCCAGAAGCGCGGCACCGGCAGCGTCGGCAAGCTGTTCGCGCCGGCGATGGTCGTCTGGTTTCTGACGCTGGCGCTGTTGGGCGTTGGCGGCATCCTGCGTCACCCCGAGGTGCTGCGGGCGTTGAATCCTTATTGGGCGGTTAATTTCTTTCTGGAATACCGGGCGGTATCGTTTTTTGCGCTGGGGATGGTGGTGCTGGCGGTAACCGGCGCCGAGGCGCTGTACGCCGATATGGGCCACTTCGGCAAAAAGCCGATACGCCTCGCCTGGTTTACCCTGGTGGCGCCGTCGCTGGTGCTGAACTATTTCGGCCAGGGCGCGCTGCTGCTGGTTAATCCGGCGGCGATCGATAACCCGTTTTTCCTGCTGGCGCCGAACTGGGCGCTGATCCCGTTATTGGTGATCGCCACGCTGGCGACGGTGATCGCCTCGCAGGCGGTGATCTCCGGCGTGTTCTCGCTAACGCGTCAGGCGGTGCGCCTGGGCTATCTGCCGCCGATGCGCATCATCTACACCTCCGATCAGGAGTCTGGCCAGATCTACATCCCGGTGGTTAACTGGCTGCTGTTCGCCGCGGTGCTGGTGGTGATCGTCAGCTTCAAGCATTCCGGCAACCTGGCTTCCGCGTATGGCATCGTGGTGACCGGCACCATGCTGTTGTCTTCTGTCTTGCTGAGCATCGTGGCGGTGAAAAACTGGGGCTGGCCGCGCTACTGGGGCGTGGCGATGCTGCTGGCGATGATGGCGGTCGACATTCCGCTGTTCGGCGCCAACCTGATCAAGCTGGTGTCCGGCGGCTGGTTGCCGGTGGCGTTGGGGTTGGTCATTTTGCTGATCATGCTGACGTGGAAAACCGAACGCTCGCGCTTGATCCGCCGGCTGCGCGACAATCAGGAGGGCCTGACCGCATTGATCGAATCGCTGGAGAAAGCGCCGCCGCAGCGGGTGCCGGGTACCGCGGTGTTCATGGAGCGCACGCCCCATGCGGTGCCGCTGGTGTTGCTGCATAACCTGAAGCACAACAAGGTGATGCACGAACGGGTGGTGCTGCTGACCATCACCACCACCGACATGCCCTATGTGCACAACGTGCAGCGGGTGACCATCGAGCAGCTGTCGTCGAGTTTCTGGCGCGTGGTGGCCAGCTACGGCTGGCGCGAGACGCCCAACGTCACCGACATTCTCTACCGCTGCGGGCTGGAGGGGATGAGTTTCACCATGAATGAAACCTCGTTCTTTATGTCGCGCGATACGCTGGTGTTGGGTAAACGGCCCTGGTATCTGCGGATACGCGGCCGGGTGTTCCAGCTGCTGCAACGCAACGCGCTGCGGGCGCCGGATCTGTTTGAGATCCCGCCCAATCGGGTGATAGAGCTGGGCGCGCAGGTGGAGTTCTGAATGAAAAAGGCGCTGCAATCACCGCAGCGCCTTTCGCATAGCGGGGGGCGAGCCGTTACTGCAGGCGTTGTTCGATGATGCCGCCGCCAAGGCAGACTTCACCCTGATAGAACACCGCAGACTGGCCTGGCGTGACGGCGGCCACCGGCTCGTCGAAGCGCACTTCGATGCGTTGATCGTCGAGCGGCGTAACGGTGCAGGGGATGTCCTGCTGGCGATAGCGGGTTTTCACCGTGCAGCGGAACGGGCCGCCGAGCGGCAGGCGATCGACCCAGTGCAGCTGTTGCGCGATCAGGCCGACCGACATCAGGCGCGGATGGTCGTGCCCCTGCGCCACCACCAGCACATTGTTGGCCACGTCTTTGTCCACCACGTACCAGGGATCTTCGCTGCTGTCTTTCATGCCGCCGATGCCCAGCCCCTTGCGCTGGCCGAGGGTGTGATACATCAACCCCTGGTGCTCGCCGACGGCCTGGCCGTCGACGCTGACGATCGGCCCCGGCTGCGCCGGCAGGTAGCGGCCGAGGAAGTCGCGGAACTTGCGCTCGCCGATAAAGCAGATGCCGGTGGAGTCTTTCTTCTTGGCGGTGACCAGCTCCAGCTGCTCGGCGATGCGGCGCACCTCCGGTTTTTCCAGCTCGCCGACCGGGAACAGGCTTTGCGCCACCTGCTCGTGGCCCAGCGTGTACAGGAAGTAGCTCTGATCCTTGTTGCCGTCGACGCCGCGCAGCAGGCGGCTTTTGCCGTCCACGTCCTGGCGGCGCACGTAGTGGCCGGTGGCGATAAAATCGGCCCCCAGATCTTCCGCGGCGAACTCCAGGAAAGCTTTGAATTTGATTTCTTTATTGCACAGGATGTCCGGGTTCGGCGTGCGGCCGGCCTTGTACTCTTCCAGGAACAGTTCGAATACGTTGTCCCAGTACTCCGCCGCGAAGTTTACCGTATGCAGTTCGATGCCCAGCTTGTCGCATACCGCTTGCGCGTCGGCCAGATCGGTCGCGGCGGAGCAGTATTCTTCGTCATCGTCCTCTTCCCAGTTTTTCATAAACAGCCCAGCGACCTGATAGCCCTGTTGCTGTAACAGATAGGCAGTAACGGAAGAGTCGACGCCGCCGGACATTCCGACGATTACTTTTTTCTGGCTGTTGTCTGACATGGGATTCTCACGAACTTGAACACGAACCGTGCTGATAAAAACAAGCGCAGGATTTTATCACGTCGGGCGGGCCTGCGCACTGCTCTTATTGTGCTTAGGCCGAGAACGGCCAGTCATGGCTGCCGACCAGCGACAGCGGGTAACGCTCCGGCTGTTGGTAGCTGCGAATGCTCTCCGCCACCAGCGCGGAACGCAGGTTGGGCGCCTGTAGAATTTCCTCGGCGCTCAGCCACAGGCAGCGGTCGATGTCGCTGTCGTGCGGCTCGGTCGGCAGCTGCCGCTCCAGTTCGATGACGAAACAGAAGCGCAGGAAAGGCGTGCGGTCCGGCGCGATCCACTGGTGCAACCGCAGGAACGACTGCGGCGTGGCGCGGATGCCGGTCTCTTCCCACAGCTCGCGCTCGGCGGCCTGCACCAGGGTTTCGTCGGCCTCGAGGTGGCCGGCCGGCTGGTTCCACAGGGCTTTGCGGTTGATGGTTTCTTCGACGATCAGGAATTTGCCGGCGGCGTGCACTACGCAGGCGACGGTGACGTGCGGTTTGAACATGGCGGCCCCTTACAGCGGTTTGTCGATGCGTTGGTAAATGTCATCCAGCTCGGCGATGCGGACTTTATAGCTCTGCGCCAGGCAGCCGGCGTCGCTGCCGCACAGCCTGCGTTGTTCCAGCCAGCCCTGCTGGCGGTCCTGCATCGCGCCGCGGGCGCCCATGGCGAACAGGCCGCGCAGGAATTGGTATTTGGTGGCCATTTCCACGTCCTTATCGCTCAGCGTGCGGCTGGCGCAAATCGCTTTCTCGTCGGCATTGACGGCTTTGGCGCAGTCGAAGCTGGCGGCCTGCGCCGCAGAGGCCAACAGCAGGCCGGTGAACAGTAGCGCGGTTAATGCTTTTTTCATGGCGGCTCCTTGGCGAACTACAGGGAATCAAGGCTTTTCCATTCACCGGGTTGCAGTTCACCCAATGAAAGATTACCCATACTGTAGCGAATCAGGCGCAGGGTAGGGAACCCGATATGCGCAGTCATGCGACGCACCTGGCGATTTCGCCCTTCGAACAGGGTGATTTTCAGCCAGGCGGTGGGGATGGATTTGCGCTCGCGAATTGGCGGGTTGCGCGGCCACAGCCAGTGCGGCTCGTCCACCCGCTCCACGCCGGCGGGCAGGGTGGGGCCGTCTTTCAGCGTGACGCCGCTGCGCAGCGGCGCCAAATCGCTGTCCTGCGGCGCGCCCTCCACCTGCACGAAATACACCTTGCCGGTGCGCTTGCCCGGCTGGGTCAGCTGCGCCTGCAGCTTGCCGTCGTTGGTGAGCACCAGCAGGCCTTCGCTGTCGCGATCCAGACGCCCGGCGGCGTAAACGTCGGGGAAGGGAATGAATTCTTTCAGCGTGGCGCGGCCGGCTTCGTCGGTGAACTGCGGCAGCACGTCGAAGGGTTTGTTGAATAACACCACCCGGCGCGGGCCGTGCGCCGCCGCGGGTTTGGCGGCATTGGGTTTGCTGAATCGTTTAACGCCGTGATTTCTAACAGGGAATTTTTTCATAACGGTTGAGATTACGGATGATAGGCGCATTATAACCGAATCCGTTTCGGATTGGCGCGGAGCGAATATTCAAGTAGTATCTACACGCATCTTACAAAGCATTAACAAAAATTGCGCTTGAAGGAGAGGTTGATGGAAAGCAAAGTAGTTGTTCCGGCAGAAGGTAAAAAGATTACGGTCGATGCCCAGGGTAAACTGGTTGTTCCGAATAACCCGATCATTCCGTTTATCGAAGGCGACGGCATTGGCGTTGACGTTACCCCTGCTATGATTCACGTGGTTGATGCGGCCGTGAAAAAGGCCTACCACGGCGAACGTAAAATCTCCTGGATGGAAATCTACACCGGCGAAAAATCCACTCACGTTTACGGGAAAGACGTGTGGCTGCCGGACGAAACCCTGGATCTGATCCGTGACTACCGCGTCGCCATCAAAGGCCCGCTGACTACCCCGGTCGGTGGCGGTATCCGCTCCCTGAACGTGGCGCTGCGCCAGCAGCTGGACCTGTATGTGTGTCTGCGTCCGGTGCGTTACTACCAGGGCACCCCAAGCCCGGTTAAACAGCCTGAGCTGACCGACATGGTGATCTTCCGCGAAAACGCCGAAGACATCTACGCCGGCATCGAGTGGAAAGCCGGTTCCGCCGAAGCGGACAAAGTGATCAAATTCCTGCGCGACGAAATGGGCGTGAAGAAAATCCGCTTCCCAGAGCAGTGCGGCATCGGCGTTAAGCCATGTTCTGAAGAAGGGACCAAGCGTCTGGTGCGTGCGGCGATCGAATACGCCATCACCAACGACCGCGATTCCGTGACCCTGGTTCACAAGGGCAACATCATGAAGTTCACCGAAGGTGCCTTCAAGGATTGGGGCTACGAGCTGGCGCGCGAAGAATTCGGCGGCGAGCTGATCGACGGCGGCCCATGGCTGAAGATCAAGAACCCGAACACCGGCAAAGAGATCGTGGTTAAAGACGTGATCGCCGACGCCTTCCTGCAGCAAATCCTGCTGCGCCCGGCGGAATACGACGTGATTGCCTGTATGAACCTGAACGGCGACTACATCTCCGACGCCCTGGCTGCCCAGGTTGGCGGCATCGGCATCGCGCCGGGCGCCAACATCGGCTCCGACTGCGCGCTGTTCGAAGCGACCCACGGCACCGCGCCTAAGTACGCCGGCCAGGACAAAGTGAACCCAGGCTCCATCATCCTGTCCGCAGAAATGATGCTGCGTCACCTGGGTTGGTTCGAAGCGGCTGATCTGATCGTTAAGGGCATGGAAGGCGCCATCGCCGCCAAGACCGTGACCTATGACTTCGAACGCCTGATGGATGGCGCTAAACTGCTGAAATGTTCAGAGTTTGGCGACGCTATCGTTAAGCACATGTAAGGGTGTTTTAGCGTCAAATGATAACGGGAGCCTCAGGGCTCCCTTTTTTATTCAATATAAAATATTGGCGTGGGCGTTATTTGACTGGCCTACTGGGAATTATCCATAAGGAAAGGGATATGAAAGTAACCTATTTAGGATGTAAAACCGGCGTTTCTTCATTGCTGTTGATCATTGGCGCATTGACGTTAACCGCAGGGGCCAAAGCCGCCTCCGCGCACCAAGCCGATCCGATTAACCAAGAGGTCGATGACCTTTTTGCTTCCCTCGAAAACAAAGCGGCCCCCGCTCCTGGCTCTGAGGCGAATGATTACGCCGCTCAGTTGCGATCCGCTATTGCACGTCATTTGAACGATGCCGACTCTTATGCCGGTAAACGTTGCGCCCTGAAGATTATGTTGGCTCCTGACGGGCTGTTGTTAAACGTACAGTCTGAAGGAGGGGATCCGGCGCTTTGCCGCGCCGCGGTCAAGGCGCTTACCCATGCTCGACTTCCCAAGCCCCCGACACCCGCAGTTTATGATACCTTTAAAACTAGCGTATTGGAGTTCCGCCCGCCAGGGGCTCAATAACAGCATTAACAGCAATACCGGAGTCTGCAATGAGGATTCGCCCTGCCACCGAGGCAGATGTTGCGGCATTGATCGCCATTGATAGCGTCGCACCCCAGGATGCGCATCGTCGCGTTCAGATCCGCCAATGGTGCATGGCAGGCAACTGCTACCTGGCTGAAGGCGAAGAAGGGCAGTTGATGGCCTATGGCGTGCTGAACGGCCACTTCTTCGGCTGCGGCTTTATCGAAATGCTGATGGTCGCCGCAGGCGGCAGGCGCCATGGCACGGGGGCCAGGATGATAGCCGCATTGATCTCCCGTTGCCCCCAGCCCAAGCTGTTCACCTCAACCAACCGTTCGAATTTGCCTATGCGGGCGCTGCTCCTGAAGGCCGGATTTATCGAAAGCGGCTATATTGAAAACCTCGATGAAAACGATCCCGAACTGGTGTTTTTTTACCCGCGCAGAGGCGCGTAAAACTGACCTCGCCATGGCCGCTATCTTCCCGCCACATTTTTATCTTGCCTCATCCGCTCCGCACCTTGATTTCAATTGAGAATCATTTTCATTTTCCCCGGGATAAGCTAAAATTCGGCAGTACTTTCAACAGGACGTTGCCATGTTCAAGCCACTGATGCTTTCAATCGCTCTGGCGCTTTGCGCCTGTACGGCTTCCAACGCCCCCCAGGGGCCTAAGCCGAAACCCATATCCCGGCTGAATCCGAATTATCCCGTCTATGCCGTTGACAATAAGATCGAGGGCTATGTCAAACTGCGGTACGACGTAGGCGCTGATGGCAAAGTCAGCGAAGTCAGGATATTGGATGCACAGCCGCGGGGATTGTTTGAAGACAAAGTCATCGCCGCCATGGCCCAGTGGCGCTTTGAGAAGAACCAGCCTTATAAGGACGTTGATATGACCGTGCGATTCAAGATGGCGTCGGCCGAGATGCTGTGAATAACGCCGGGAGATCCTCCCGGCTTTTCTTTGCTACCGACCATTTTCGACGCGCTTAGCTGGCGTCGGGGTGGTTTTTGCCTTCCTCGATAAACTCTTCGTCGATTTCATCGGTGGTTTCTTTGCTGTCGCGCCCGGAAAGGATATTCCAGCAGGCGATGAACAGCGCGGCGATCAACGGGCCGATGACGAAGCCGTTAATGCCGTAAATCTCCATGCCGCCCAATGTAGAAATCAGGATCAGGTAGTCCGGCATTTTGGTGTCCTTGCCGACCAGCAGCGGGCGCAGAATATTATCCACCAGCCCGATAATCACCACGAAGAAGCCGACCAGGAACAGGCCTTTCCACAGCATGCCGCTGGCGAAGAAATAGATTGCCGCCGGCACCCAGATAATCGCCGAGCCCACCGCAGGGATGATCGACAGGAAAGCCATCAGCGCGCCCCACAGCAGGCTGCCGTCGATGCCGGTAAAGTAAAACGCCAGGCCGCCGAGCGCGCCTTGCACTATCGCCACCACCACCGTGCCTTTAACGGTAGCGCGCGAAACGGCGGCGAACTTGACGAACAGGTGGTGTTTAACATGCTCGGACAGCGGCAGGGCTTCGAGCGCCAGGTTGACCAGATACGGGCCGTCCTTCAGCAGGAAGAACAGCAGATACAGCATCACGCCGAAGCCGACGAAGAAATTGAAGGTGCCCTTGCCGATCAGGAATACGCTGCCGGCCAGGTATTGCCCGCCTTTGAGCGCCACTTCGGAAAGCTGTTTCTGGATATCCGCCGCATTGTCGAGGTTGTGTTCCGCCAGGAAATGGCGCGCCCAGCCCGGAAGATGCTGCAGGACCTCGGCCAGAATAACCGGCAGCTGGGTATCGTTATTTTGCAGCTTGGTGTAGATGACGTTGAATTCCATCGCCAGCGAAGAGGCGATGATCGCCAACGGCGTAAATACGATCAGGCAGATCACCGCGACCGTCAACAGCGATACCAGCCCGTTTCTCTCACCCAGATATTGTTTAAGCTTTTTCTTCAGCGGGTGGAAAATCACCGCCAGGATAATGGCCCACAGCACGGAGGAGTAGTAGGGGCCCAGTACGTCCAGAAATGCGGCCGTCACGATAAAAAGGATCAGAATAAAAAATCCCTTTGAAATACCTTTAGACATCATATTCATCCCTCAAATGATAAATCCGCCAATCATCGGCGCTAACTGCCAGCAACCCTATCATCACCAACGCTTAACCGGTAGCGGATTTTTTTTCGCCGGAGCCCCGGAGAATTCTAGTGGATAGCCGGAATTATTGCAGTGAAACAGCGAAGTTTACCCGATTGGCGGCGGGAGCCGTTGATGGGCTTCCGGGATTAACCATTAACAAATTTTATGGTTTTTGTTTCATTTTGTGAAGCGCGCTTGATGATGCGGCCGGTGTTACCTAAGTTTTAACTGGATCACATTTCTTTGAAACAACCAAGAGGGTATGCAAGTGACTGAACACAAGCGACTGAAGATCATCGAGAAGGCGGTATTGATCGTCTTTGCCGGCCTGCTGATCTATCTGGCGGCGACCGGCGCGCTGTCATTATCCGGTTTGGATCACCACTGGCCGTATCCTTCCAGATAGCAGATGCATCATTCGCCAGGGAATAATTAAGCTTTCTTATAAAAATAACCGCAGGCCCCGCACTCGATGTTGCTTCCTCTTCTTTTCACTCAGGCTTTGGCCTGTGACGCGAACGCCAGCGCAGCGCCCGCCACGGCGGCCGCCAACACCAGCGCGGCGGGAGCGGACCAACCGGCATAGGCGACGATGGCGCTCAGCGCCAGCGGCCCGATCACCTGGCCGAGGTAGTTGCCCTGCATCACCAGCCCCAAACTCAGCGGAATCAACGTCGGATCCGGTGACGCCGCCGGCGTCGCCGCCAGAAGGGTGGCGGGCAGCATGCCGGCGATGGCGCAAAACACGAAACACAGCGGGATCAGCACAGTGGCCGGCGTGGCGCTAAGAAAAATGCCGGCTCCGGTTATCCCCATCAACAGGCTGGTGGCGGCCAGCAGGGTTCTGGCGCGCAGGCCGCGCGACAGCAGCAACCCGGCGCTGAGATTGCCGATGATATTCACCGCGACGATCGCCGCGCTGACGCCGCCGGCGGCGGTGAGCGTCAGGCCGACGCGTTGCATCAGGAAGATTGGCAGAAAGGTCATCACCGAGAAAAACTGCAGGTTATAAGCGGTGAACATCAGCGCCAGCAGCGCGGGCTGCCGCGCACGCAGGATGCGGCCCAGCGCCTGGCGCAGCAGGAACGGGGCGGCGGATGGCGCGATGCTCGGGCTGCGGCGGGTGGTCAGCGGCAGCAGCAGCGCCGTCAGCAGCGTCAGGGCGCCGCCGGCCAGCCAACTCTGCTGCCAGCCGGTGAAGTGCGGGCCGAAAAACAGCGAAATGGCGATGCCGGCCGGCATAAAGGTGCTCCAGATGCCGAACACCAGGTTGCGCCGCTGCGGATCAACCACCCGGGTGAGCACCGCCGGTGAAGCGACAACCACGATCACGAAGCCAATCCCTTCGATAAAGCGCGTGGCGATCAGCCCGTTAAAGCCGTGCAGCGCGGCGCCGGCGAAGCTGGCGGCGCTGACGATCAGCAGCCCGAGTATCAGCAGGCGTCGGTCGCCCCAGCGCCGCACCAGCAGGCCGGCAACGATGCCGCCGAATACGCCGACGAACGGAAAGGCCGAGATGACCCAACTCAGCGACTCCAGCGAACGGCCGAACTCCCGCTGCAGTTCCGGCAGGGCGATGGTTGCCTTGCCCACGTGCAGGGCGGCGGCAATGCCGGCGAACAGCACGTTCGCCACGGCGGCCCATTGGGTGGCGGGCGTCAGGCGAACAGAGTCCAGCGCTTCAGGTTTTATGGCGGTCATGGCAATCTCCGGGGCGGTGAAATGCAGACTATGCGCCGGGAACGCGGCTGCGGCAGTTCAATTATTGCTCTGCCGGCCGGCACAACCTTACATTTCGAGCTTTATTGGCGTTTGATCCGCCGATTCAGACCATTGCGAGTAGCGTCGGATAAGATAAGACGGGCTGCCTATATCAAGGAGAAGAGCATGTACAGCCGGCCAGGTACGCGCCAACTCACATAACCGGCCACGGCGGGTTTCTTGCCGGCGGCCAGTTATGATAATTTTTCATCAAATCCATCATGGAGACGATGATGTCAGGTAAAAAAACCACGATGGCGGCTATCGCCAGAGAAGCGCGGGTCGGCATCGCCACCGTCGATCGGGTCATGAACCGGCGCTCGCCGGTACGTCCGGCGACGGAGCGGCGGGTGATTGAAGCGGCGAAAAAGCTGGGGTTTGCGTTGGAAAAGTCCCATTACCTGTCGGCGCTGGCGGGGCCGCCTGAACGGCGGCTGAAGATGGGATTTATCCTGTTGCGCCGGGAACACTCGTTTTATGCCCAATTGGCCGACGCCCTGTTGGCGCAGGCAAGCCCTTATCATGAGCCGGGGCAGCCGCCGCAGTTCGTTTTTCAGGATATCAACGCCGTCGGCGAAACCGCCGCCGCCATTACGCGGCTCAGCCGTGAGGTGGAGGTCATCGGGGTGCTGGCGCTGGATAACGCGCTGATCCGTTATGCGGTGGAAGAGGCCTGCCGGGCGGGGACGAAAGTTTTCGCGCTGCTGTCGGATCTCTCGGTGCACGGCCGCGCCGGCTTTATCGGCCTGGACAATCAGCAGGCCGGCCGCACCGCCGCCTGGGCGGTGGATCGCCTGTGTCGCCGCCAGGGTGAGGTGGGGGTGATCATCGGCGATAATCGCTTTCTGTGTCAGGAGGCCTGCGAAAGCAGCTTTCGCTCCTACCTGCGCGAGCAGATGAGCGGCCAGCGCGTGCTGGAACCGGTGCGCAGCCATGAGGATGCGGAAACCGCGCACCGGGTGACGCATGAGATGCTGCAGCGGCACCCCGAACTGGTGGCGCTGTATGCGCCGAGCGGCGGCGTTGAGGGTATCTTCCGGGCGCTGCGCGAGAGCGGCCGGCAGCAGGATGTGATGCTGGTTTGCCACGGCCCGGTGGCCGGCGCGGAAATGGCGTTGATCGACGGCACCCTGGATCTGATGCTGTCTCACCGCATCGCCGAGTTCGCCGCCGCCATCATCGATACCTTCGTCGCCGCGGCCGCCAACGGCGAGCAGGGCGGGCAGCTGCAGGTACTCAACCGTTTCGATCTCATCACTAAAGAAAACCTCTGAACCGCAGATAGTCGGCCTGGCGTCCAGGCCGCTTGGCGTCTCGGTTTGATTGAAAACTATCATTTAAACTATCAAAATTAACGCGATCTCCATCAAAAAATGAAAGTTTCATCGTTGTCGGTTTCGAAATATTTGTTTGATACTGCCGCCATGTTTTCCCCATAAGGAACCGCCGAGATGAACCTGCCAATCGCCAATGCGCCCTGCAGTTGGGGCGTGGACGACCCGAAAAATCCCTATTTGCCGCCTTACGCCAAGGTGCTGCAGGAGGCGGCCGCCGCCGGCTACCGCAGCATTGAGCTGGGTCCCTGGGGCTATTTGCCCACCGAAACCGCGGCGTTGAGCGCCGCGTTGCGGCGGCAGGGGCTGTCGCTGGTGGCCGGCACCATTTTTGACGATCTGGTCAGCGAAGAGAATTTCGCCTCTATCCTCGCCCTGACCCACAACATTTGCCGCAACCTGTCGCAGGCGCCCCAGGCGCGGGGCGCGGCCGGTGAAAATACGCCGCCCTATCTGGTGATTATCGATTTCGGCGACCCGCAGCGCGCCAGGTTCGCCGGGCAGCCCGCCCTGGCGCCGCGCGTGTCGGCCGCGGATTGGCAAAGGATGATCGGGCATATCAAGCGCATCAGCGACATTGCCCGGCTCGAATACGGCGTGCGGGCGGTCGTGCATCCGCACGCCGGCGGCTGCATCGAGTTCGCCGATGAAATCGACCGGCTGGCGGCGGATATTCCGCATCGGACCGCCGGGCTTTGCCTGGATACCGGGCACCTGTATTACTCCGGCATGGATCCGGCCACCTGGCTGGAGAAGCATTTCGCGCGCCTCGATTACCTGCATTTCAAGGATGTCGATCCGCAGGTCTACCCAGAGGTGCTGAAGCGCGGGGTGGATTTCTTCACCGCCTGCGCCGAAGGCGTAATGTGCCCGCTGGGCACAGGGGCGATCGACTACCCGCAGCTGCGGGCGTTGCTGGCGCGGCGCGGTTATCGGGGCTGGATCACCATCGAACAGGAGCGCGATCCGCGCAATGTGCAGGGCAGCCTGCGTGACGTGACCGAGAGCCTGGGCTACCTGCGCAGCGTCGGTTTTTAATCGGGAGACACAGCATGATCAACGGCAGCAAACCTCTGGCAAGATCCCTGCGCTGGGGCATGGTCGGCGGCGGCGGCACCAGCCAGATTGGCTATATTCATCGCTCGGCCGCACTGCGCGACGGCACCTTCACCCTGGCGGCGGGGGCGTTCGATATCGACGCGCAGCGCGGCCGCCGCTTCGGGCAAAGCCTGGGCGTGGCGGCGGACCGCTGCTATGCGGATTACGCCGCGCTGTTTCGCGAAGAGGCCGCCAGGCCGGACGGCATTGAGGCGGTGTCGATCGCCACGCCCAACAATACCCATTACGCCATCTGCCGGGCGGCGCTCGAGGCCGGCCTGCACGTGGTGTGCGAAAAGCCGCTGTGTTTCACCGTGGAACAGGCGCAAACCCTGGAAGCGCTCTGCCGGCAGCACAACAAAATCCTGGGCGTGACTTACGGCTATGCCGGGCATCAGCTGATCCTGCAGGCCCGGCAGATGATCGCCGAAGGTCGGTTGGGGGATATCCGCATCGTCAATATGCAGTTTTCCCACGGTTTTCACGCCGAGCCGGTGGAGCTGGAGAACCCCAGCACCCGCTGGCGGGTGGATCCGCATTTTGTCGGCCCCAGCTACGTGCTGGGCGATCTGGCTACCCATACGCTGTTTCTGGCGGAGACCATGGCGCCGCAGCTCAACATCCGGCGGCTGATGTGCGCCCGGCAGAGCTTTGTGAAATCGCGCGCGCCGCTGGAAGACAACGCTTACGTGCTGATGGAGTACGACAACGGCGCCGTGGGGTCGCTGTGGTGTTCCGCGGTCAACTGCGGCTCGATGCACGGGCAGAAAATACGGATCGTCGGCTCGAAGGCCAGCCTGGAATGGTGGGACGAACAGCCCAACCAGCTGCGCTTTGAAGTGCAGGGTGAACCGGTGAGGATCCTGGAGCGCGGCATGTCTTACCTCGATCCGGCGGCATTGGCCGACGACCGCATCGGCGGCGGACATCCGGAGGGGCTGTTCGAGGCCTGGTCGAATCTGTATCGGCGCTTTGCGCTGGCGATGGACGCCACCGACAGGCGGGATGCGGCTTTCCTGGCGGACTTCTGGTACCCCGACGTGCACGCCGGCACCCTGGGCGTGCGCTGGGTGGAAAACTGCGTGCGCTCAGCCGATGCCGGCGCCGGCTGGGTGACGTTCGGCTGAGCGGCGCCGGAGCCCAGCTTTGTCTCCTTAATAAGTCAGAGGGTTTCTGTTAAGTTAACCGCTGACGTCATCAAAAAGGAGAGCAGGATGTTAGAGCAATATTACCCGAGCAATATGGGCTCCAAACCGGTCACGGACGAGCAGCATAAGAGGCTGGTGGCGGTGCAGGCGGCGCTGGAGTTGATCAAGGCCACCTTGTCCGACACCAACGACGGCAACGGGGTGGATTTCCAGCTGAAGGCGGCGGAGAAACACATTGGCCCGATGGCCGACGCCATTCAGGAAGCATTGAAGTAACCCTTTATCCTGGTGAAAAACCGCCCGCGTGAACTGCACCCCAAAAGTTGGACACCCAACTGAGTAAGGTGCAGTTTTTTATGAGCAAATATTCTCTTAGCTTTAAGCTTCAGGTCGTGCAGCACTATCTTTCCGGGCTGGAAGGGCAGAAGGCGACGGCAAAGCGCTTTGGTATCGACCACAGCGCCGTTCGTAAGTGGTCTGTTGCCTGGAAACTTCATGGTGAAGCCGGACTGATTACCCGACATTTCATCTATTCTCCTGCTTTCAAAGAGTCCGTTATCCTGCATATGCGTGAACGCCAGATGTCTGTTCGCGAAGCCTGTGCAAAGTTCACTATCCCTGCTTTTTCCTCGGTTTGTCAGTGGAAACGACTGTATGATGAAGGCGGTATAGAAGCCCTCACAGACAATCGTCGCAGGAAAAAAACGATGCCGGAAATCTCTGGAAATAAGTCAGTACTCCCTTCCAAAGACTCGCTTAGCTCGGACGAACGTGAAGAACTTGAGCAGCTACGCGTTGAGGTGGCCTATTTAAAAAAGCTGCAGGCCTTACTCAGGGAAAAGAACACACCAAAGCGCGAGATAAAACGCAGGTCGTGAATGAGTTAAGGCTGCTGTTTCCTCTGGCTCGCTTACTGAAAGCTGCCGGATTAGCCAGAAGTACTTTTTACTGGCAGATGACGAGCGGCAAAAAGGAAGACAAATACGCCGACGATAAGCGTCAGATTTTGACGCTATTTCATAAGCATAAAGGACGGTATGGATACCGCAGGATAACGCTTGCCGTTCGCCGGGAAGGAAGTCAGCTGAATCATAAAACGGTTCAAAGGCTGATGCAGCAGTTGGCGTTAACATCCTGTATCAGAAGGAAGAAATATACCTCCTACAAAGGTCATTATGGCAAAGCCGCAGGCAATGTTCTGAACCGCCAGTTCAGCGCGGACAAACCGAACCAGAAGTGGGTAACTGACGTTACTGAATTTAAAATTAACGGTGAAAAACTCTATTTATCACCGGTTCTTGACCTGTACAACGGTGAGATCGTCGCGTATCAGATGGAAGCTCGTCCGCATCTATCGATGGTGGACGATATGCTGACTAAGGCACAGTCAGTGCTGAGTGAAGGTGAACATCCGCTGCTGCATTCAGATCAGGGCTGGCAGTATCAGATGGGGCACTATCAGAAACGGCTCAGGGACGCAGGGTTGAAACAGAGCATGTCCCGCAAAGGAAACTGCTATGACAATGCGGTGATGGAAAGCTTCTTTGGCACGCTGAAGGTGGAATGCCTGTATCTGGAAGAGCATAAAAGTATCAGTGAATTACGCGTAGCTATTGACGAATATATCGACTATTACAATCACGAAAGAATAAAACAGAAATTAAAAGGCCTGAGTCCGGTAGAGTACCGAACCCAGGCTCAGATAGCCGCCTAATATAAACCGTCCAACTTTATGGGGTCAGTTCACGCGGGCGGTTTTTTTGTGTCTTCGCGTCGGCAAGATTCGGATTGTTTGTATAGTGACGCCGAAGAAAAGTTGGCAGAATCCCCAGGATTATCTTAGGGAATGGCGTGAGGAGACTGTCGATGAGGGATGTGCATATCGCACCGTTAAACGGCTGCGTGCGGCTGGCGTACCCGGGCGAAGTGGTGCTGGAGTTTCCCGATACCCTGTCGTTTGGCCCGCTGTATGCGCTGGACGACGATCGGGCGTTGGCGCAGCGCCTCCGCTGGCTGCAGCAGATGTACCAATCTGTCCACGCGCCGGAATGGCACGACGGCGAACAGATGTCGGCGCGTATCGTTCAGCTTCGGCAGCAGCTGGCCAGGCTGACCGGGCAGGTGACCCTGTGGCTCGGCGACAACGCCGACGAGCAGCTGATGCTGCGCGCGCTGATGCCGCTGCTGGCCGAGCGCCGGGTGTTCGTGGTGAACGTCAGCGAATTGGCCGGCCGGGACGCCACCGGCTGGTGCTCGGTGGAAATGCTGGAGCCGCTGTGGATCCGCCGCCGCGAGCTGTCCGCGGCGGAAAAGAGCGCGCTGATCGCCGACTGGCGGCGTTTGCTGGCGGAAAATGCGCCGGTGCGCATTTTTGCCCAGGAAAAGCTGCAGGGCAAAGCGCAGGATTTTCACGACTCGCTGCTGCTGGCGCATTGCCCGGCCGATTATACCCAGGGTTCGCGGGTGATCGGCGCCGCGATGGTCAATTCCCCCTATCCGGTCGGCGATACCTTGCTCAATTTCCGTCTGTATGCGCTGATCGCGCAAGGGACGCTGCAGGCGCAGAGCGCCGGTCTTAACATGAACCGGATACAGGTTAAACTGCGCTAGCGCCCAATCCGCCGCGTTTTTTTTCGTTTGCCGCCCGCCGGTGGGTTCCCTACAAAAGCCGATTATGTCTATAATGCCGCATCGACTGTATAAATAAACAGGGGTGCGTAATGAGCCTGTCGTTGAAGGGTGAGAAAATCGACCGTAACCGTTTTACCGGCGAGAAGGTCGAAAACGGCAACTTTATTAACTGCGATTTTTCGGGCGCCGATCTGACCGGCAGCGAGTTTATCGGCTGCCGGTTTTACGATCGCGAAAGCGGGCTGGGCGCCAATTTCAGCCGCGCGTTGCTGAAGGACGCCAGCTTTAAAAGCTGCGATCTGTCGATGGCCGATTTCAGAAACGCCAGCGCGCTGGGCCTCGAAATCCGCGAGTGCCGGGCGCAGGGCGCTGATTTTCGCGGCGCCAGCTTTATGAATATGATCACCAGCCGCACCTGGTTTTGCAGCGCCTATATCACCAAAAGCAATCTGAGCTACGCCAATTTCTCCAAGGTGGTGCTGGAGAAGTGCGAGCTGTGGGAAAACCGTTGGAATGGGGCGCAGATCCTCGGCGCCAGCTTCAGCGGCTCCGATATGTCCGGCGGTGAGTTCTCCGGCTTCGACTGGCGTGCGGCCAACGTCACCCACTGCGACCTGAGCAATGCCGAGCTGGGGGAGCTGGATCTGCGCCATACCGATCTGCAGGGCGTGAAGCTGGACAGCTATCAGGCCGCCCAACTGATGGAGAGGCTGGGGATCGCGATTATCGGCTGAGCCGTTGCCTGATGCCCAGGCCGATAATCAACGCGCCGCAGGCGCGATCGGTCTCCACCGCATCGCGCTTTTTTTACCGCCCGCCGCGGCGGTGCGGCGTAATAAATTTATCCGCGCTATGAATATAATTTAAAATATCCCTTGCTTAAATAATCCAGCTATGTGTAAATAGCGTCATCGGTTTGTAGTACAGACCTTATGAAAGCAGTTTTAGTAAAGCAGTTCTCAGTATTAGCGATATCCTCAGATACCTCTTCTCCCGCGAATTTCCTTCTCTAGTGCCCCATAAGTTTCCAATAAAAACAGACCTCTATCGCCTTATGGCGTCTCAAAAATAGAAAGGAAATATCGATGTCTACTAAAATGACTGGTTTGGTAAAATGGTTTGATGCAGGTAAAGGCTTTGGCTTTATCTCCCCGGCAGACGGCAGCAAAGACGTGTTCGTGCACTTCTCTGCGATCCAGAGCAACGATTTCAAAACGCTGGACGAAGGCCAACAGGTTGAGTTCACTATCGAAAATGGCATGAAGGGTCCTTCTGCCGGCAACGTGGTCGCGTTGTAATTTTCAGCTGAGGTGCGGTTTCTTACGATAGCGATGATGGTTTAAGCCGGAGCGGATAAGAAATAAAAACCTCTGCCTGAATAAACTCCGGGTTCGCCCGGAGTATTAATGAATACGTCATTAGCTCAGCAGGAAGAGCGGCGGTGAATTTATTTACTGGCGGACTGGGGTTCGATTCCTCGATGACGTTCCAATAATTTATTATTGGCAACAGCAAAACGGATTGGCGCATAAATAATAAAGCGGCGCCTCAGTCTATTTTTCTGTTGTGAAAAAGTTGTGCTTAAGCTGCGTAACGTTGGAGTGTTGGATGGACGCTTGCGCCATAACATGACGGCCGGGAAAGTAACCGGCACATATTTGATAGCCCCGGCTCTGCGCCGGGGCTTTTTTATGCCTGCGGATCAGCGCTGGGAGTCCAGCGGTTCGTGGTGGGTCACCACGTCCTGGGCTTTGAGATAGCTTTCGATCAGCAGCTGATAGGCCGGGAAGATTTTGGTGTAGACCTCCGCCCATTGCTGCGCGTCTTCGCGGTTCCAGCTGCCCTGCAGCTCGGAGGCCACGCCGGCGGTGTCGATCGGCACGACGCCGGCCTGCACGACGCGCGCCAGGGTGATTTCCTGCGCCATTTTCGAATAGGTGCCGGAGGCGTCGATCACCGCGAACACCTTATAGCCTTCGGCTACCGCGCTGATGGACGGGAAGGCCATGCACACGCTGGTGATGGTGCCGGCGACGATCAGGGTTTTGCGGCCGGTAGCCTTCACCGCCGCCACGAATTCCGGGTTGTCCCAGGCGTTGATCTCCCCTCTGCGGGCGACGTACTGCGCATGCGGCGCATTCTGGTGGATTTCCGGGATCAGCGGGCCGTTGGGGCCTTGCGGCACCGAGGCGGTGGTGATCACCGGCAGTTTGCTCAGCGTGGCGATGCTGGCCAATGCGCCGGCGCGGGCGCGCAGCTCGGTCATTGGCATATCGGCGACGGTCTGGAACAGGCCGCTCTGGTGGTCAATCAACAGCATTACGGCATCATTGGCATCAATAACAGGACGCTGACCGTTGAAGTTTGCTGGGGCGCTCATGGTTTTTTCCCTCTGTAGTCGGATCGCGAGATAACAATCAATGGTGAATAACCAAGGATGAACCTCATCACTTGCCCTTAGTTTAGGCGCACGGCTGAATTGCACTAGAGGGTAAAGGCGGGATGCATCGTTCCATAAATGGAACGATGGTGCGACAGGCGATCATTTCGACGCTGGACTAAACTTAAACTGCATGAGAACCATGCGGAAAGCCGGGCAGGGAGCGCCATTCTGTTTACCAGCTCTATGCGGAGGGCCGCCATCATGGCTTATCAACATATCGTTGTCGCCACGGATCTCAGCGAAGACGCCGAGTTCCTGCTGGGCAAGGGCGCCAGGCTGGCCGCCGCGCTCAACGCCAAACTGTCCCTGATCTATATCGATATCCACCGCACCGGTTATTATGCCGAGCTTGGGGTGGGCGAATACAACTACACCGACCGCACTTTCTCGGAGCGGGTCAAGAACATGCTCAATGCGATCCGCGGCCAATCGTCTTACCCGGTGGAAGAGGTGATCGTCAGCCGCGGCGAACTGACGCAAGAGCTGAACCGGGCGGCCAAGGAAAAGGGGTTTGATCTGGTTATCTTCGGCCATCACCACGATGTCTGGAGCCGGCTGGTGTCTTCGGCCCGTCAGGCGATCAACGATCTGAACGTCGATCTGCTGGTGATCCCCATCGACAAAAAATAGCGCAGCCCCTCGCCCGGCGAGGGGTCTCCATCGCAACACCCCCCATCGAAATAGTCACCAGGGTAAATTTTATTATATCCATCAATAGTTTGGCTTAATTCCGAGAATGCATGTCCCAGCGCATTGAAATTGCTCTTGATACCTCTTTTTGGTTAACAAACCGCACGTTTTGACTGGCCCCGTTCGCCCATGAGTTTTATCCTCGAGGTAATGAGAATTTGTATGACTTATCTGAATACATTTACATGGAGGAGGTCTCATGCGTTTCGACAACAAAGTGGTGGTCATCACCGGTGCGGGCAACGGGATGGGGGAGGCGGCGGCGCGCCGTTTTTCCGCCGAGGGCGCCATCGTGGTGCTGGCCGACTGGGCCAAGGACGCGGTAGATCGGGTGGCCGCTTCGCTGCCGCAGGGCCGGGCGCTGGCGGTGCATATCGACGTTTCCGACCCGGCTGCGGTCGAGAAGATGATGAATGAGGTGGCGGAGAAGCTGGGCCGCATCGACGTGTTGCTGAACAACGCCGGCGTACACGTGGCGGGCAGCGTGCTGGAAACCAGCGTCGCCGACTGGCGGCGCATCGCCGGGGTCGACATCGACGGCGTGGTGTTCTGCTCCAAGTTCGCCTTGCCGTACCTGCTGAAAACCAAGGGATGCATCGTCAACACCGCATCGGTGTCCGGCCTGGGCGGCGACTGGGGCGCGGCATATTATTGCGCGGCGAAGGGCGCGGTGGTCAACCTGACGCGCGCCATGGCGCTGGATCACGGCGGCGACGGCGTGCGCGTCAACTCGGTGTGCCCGAGCCTGGTGAAAACCAACATGACCAACGGTTGGCCGCAGGAGATCCGCGACAAGTTCAACGAGCGCATTGCGTTGGGCCGTGCGGCGGAGCCGGAAGAAGTGGCGGCGGTGATGGCGTTTCTGGCCAGCGATGACGCCAGCTTTATCAACGGCGCCAACATTCCGGTCGACGGCGGGGCGACCGCCTCGGACGGTCAGCCGAAAATCGTTTAAGCGTTGACCATCTGGCCCGGCGTCGCCGGGCCTTGTTTGATCACACCCCAATGCGATCGCGCAGCGTGTAATATGCGGCGCCGATGGCGGTAAACGGGATCTGCAGGTTGCGCCCGCCGAAAAACGGCAAATGCGGCAGTTTGGCAAAGGCGTCGAAGCGCTCCGCGTCGCCGCGCAGCAGTTCGGCGATCAGCTTGCCCGCCAGATGGGTGCAGGTGACGCCGTGGCCGCTGTAGCCCTGCATGTAATAGACGTTATTCTCCAATCGGCCGAACTGCGGCATGCGCGACAGCGTCAGCAGGAAGTTGCCGGTCCAGCGGTAATCGATACGCACCCCCTTCAACTGCGGGAAGGTTTTCAGCAGCTTCGGCCGGATCAGGTTGTCGATGTCGTCCGGATCGCGCGCGCCATAGACCACGCCGCCGCCGTACAGCAGCCGGTTATCGCCGGTGATGCGGTAATAATCCAGCAGGTAGTTGCAGTCTTCGACGCAGTAGTTTTGCGGGATCAGCGCCTGCGCCACCTCTGGCGCCAGCGGCTCGGTGGCGACCACCTGGGTGCCGCACGGCATGCTGCGCTTCGCCAGGCGCGGCTCCAGCTTGTCGCCCAGGTAGGCGTTGCCGGCGACGATCACGTGGCGAGCCTTCACCTGGCCCGCGGCGGTGCTGACGACCGCCGGTTCGCCGTGGCGGATGCCGGTCACCGCCGACTGCTCGAAGATGCGGCCGCCCTGCAGGCGGATCGCCTCGGCTTCGCCGAGCGCCAGGTTGAGCGGGTGAATGTGGCCGCCGCTGTGGTCCAGCAGCGCGCCGACGTAGCGATCGCTGGCGATTTCCTGCCGCACCCGATCGGCGCCCAGCAGTTCGAGCTGGGTATTGCCATAGCGCTCCCAGTTTTGCTTCTGCTCGATCAGCGCGTGGTACTGCTTATTGTTCAGCGCGGCGAAGATGCCGCCGGGGCGGTAGTCGCATTCGATGGCGTATCGCTTGATGCGGCTGCGAATGATCTCTGCGCCCTCAAACATCATGCTGCCGAGCAGCCGGGCGCTTTCCGGCCCGTAACGCTGCTCAATCACGTCGATGTCGCGGCTGTAGGAGTTGACCAACTGGCCGCCGTTGCGGCCGCTGGCGCCGAAGCCGATGCGCGCGGATTCCAGCACCACCACGTCGTACCCGGCCTCCACCAGGAACAGCGCCGAAGACAGGCCGGTATAGCCGCCGCCGACCACGCAGACGTCGCATTCGATCGATTCATTCAGCTGCGGATAAGGCCGATGGTCGTTGGCCGAGGCCGCATAGTAGCTTTTTACATGTTCAGTCATGATGTTGGCCCTTATTCCAGCGAAATCCAGGTGGTTTTCAGTTCGGTGAATTTGTCCAGCGCGTGCAGCGATTTGTCGCGGCCGTTGCCGCTTTGCTTGTAGCCGCCGAACGGCACGGTCATGTCGCCGTCGTTGTAGTTGTTGACGAATACCGTGCCGGCCTTCAGTTGGCGCGCCAGCCGGTGGGCGCGGGCCAGATCGCGGGTCCAGACCGCGGCGCCCAGGCCGTACTCGCTGTCGTTGGCCAACGCCAGCGCCTGCTGCTCGCCGTTGAAGGCGGTTACCGCCAGCACCGGGCCGAAGATCTCGTCGCGCGCCACGTTCATGCCGTTGTCCACCTGGGTCAGGATGGTCGGGCCTAGGTAACCGGCGTGATTGCTCTGCGGATGTTGGCGGCCGTCGAGGAACAGCGCGGCGCCCTGGCTGAGCCCTTGTTCGATATAGCCCGCCACTTTCGCGCAGTGGCCGCTGTCGATCAGCGTGCCCATCGCCGTGGCGGGATCGAGCGGGTCGCCCGGCGCAAAGGCCGCCGCATGCTTGCGCAGCGCCTGCAGAAAATCTTGCTGGATGCTTTCTTCCACCAGCAGCCGGGTGCCGGCGATGCACACCTGCCCCTGATTGTAGAAGATGCCCGCCGCGGCGCTCTGCGCGGCTTTGTCCAGATCCGGGCAATCGGCGAAGACGATGTTGGCGCTTTTGCCGCCGGCCTCCAGCCAGACGCGCTTCATGTTGGATTCGCCGGCGTAGATCATCAGCTGTTTCGCCACCAGCGTGGAGCCGGTGAAGGCGAGGGCGTCGACGTCGTTATGCAGCGCCAGCGCCTTGCCGGCGTCATGGCCGTAGCCGGGAACCACGTTCAATACCCCGTCCGGCAAACCGGCCTGCTGCGCCAACGCGCCGAGCAGGATGGCCGACAGCGGCGATTTCTCGGACGGCTTGAGGATCACGCTGTTGCCGGCGGCCAGCGCCGGACCGAGTTTCCAGCAGGCCAGCAGCAGCGGGAAGTTCCAGGGCACGATGGCGCCGACCACGCCAATCGGCTCGCGTTCGATCAACGCCAGCGCGTCGCGGCCGGTGGGGGCGATTTCGCCGTACACCTTATCGATGGCTTCGGCGTACCAGCGAATGCAGCGGATGGCCCCCGGCACGTCGTCGCGCAGGCTGTGGCGGATAGGTTTGCCGGTGTCCAGCGTCTCCAGCAGCGCCAGCTCTTCATGGTGCTGTTCCATCAGTTCGGCGAAGCGCAGCAGGGTGGCTTTACGCTGCGCCGGGGCCGCCTGCGACCAGTCGCCGCGCTCGAATGCGCCGCGCGCCGCGCTGACCGCCAGATCGATATCGGCGCCGCCGCCGCGCGCCACCTGCGTCAGCTCGCGCCGGCCGGCGGGATCTTCGACGGCGAAGCTTTCCCCTTCGGCGGCCGATTGATAACGGCCATTAATAAACAGTCGGTTCTCAATATGCAGGGCTTGCGCCCGGTGTTGCCAGTACTGCAGGTGGTGGAAATCCATACCTTGCTCCGTTGATCAGAATGTCGTCGGCGTATGGGCGCTGATAATCCGGCAAATCCGCGCCGACGTGTTGCTGAAACTGTGGGGAATGCCGGTGTTGATGGCGTAGCTCTGCCCGGCCAGCAGGTGATAGGCCTGCCCGTTGACCTGCAGCATCACTTCGCCCTCCAGCAGCGTGCCGATCTCTTCCCCCTGGTGCTTGATGCGCTCGCCGGTGGTGGTGCCCGGCTCATAGGTTTCGATCATCATCGCCAGGGTGCGGTTGGGGTCGCCATTGTGGATCAGCTTCATCGACACCCCCTGGCTGCCGATCTCGATCAGATCTTCGTGATCGATCACGATTTGCGGCTCATCCGGCTTCTCCGGCTCGGCAAAAAACGCCGACAGCGACAGCCCATACACCGTCAGCAGCTTCTGCAGCGTGCTGATGGCCGGGCTGACCTTATCCTGCTCGATAGTGCTGATGGCGCTATGGGTTAATCCAGACAGTTCGGCGACCCGGCGCTGCGACAACCCTAATTGCTGACGGATCTGCGACAGACGTTTTCCCGGTGCCAAGCTGACGTTGCTCATGGGCGTTTTTCCTTTTGATAGTTCCGGCAAGCGGCGATGAAACCATCAAACAACAGGCGCGACAGGGCGTACTCTTCGCTGTTCCACTCCGGGTGCCACTGCACGCCGAGCGCGAAAGGCCGATCGCGCACGCTGATCGCCTCCACCAGCCCGTCGGCGGCGTGGGCCTCGATGCGGATCTCCGGGCCGAGGCTTTTGGCGCCCTGGCCGTGCAGTGAATTCACCCAGAATCTGTTGCAATCCGGTATCAGTTGCGAAAGTAGTCCCCCTTCCTGAACGATGACTTCGTGGGCGGGGGCGTATTGCTGTTCCAGCGGCAGGTCGTGATCTTCACGGTGTTCGAGCAGCTCGGGCAGTTCGTACAGCCGGCGGTGCAGGGTGCCCTGGCTGGCGACCACCAGTTCCTGCATGCCGCGGCAGATGGCGAAAAGGGGAATGCGCCTGTCGAGCGCATGGCGGATTAGCGCCAGGCTCAATTCATCTCGCCCGGGATCGGCGTCAGGCTCATCGCCGTTTTCACCATAAAGGTGCGGCTGCACATTGCTGGGGCTGCCCGGCAGCAGAATGCCGTCGAGCCGTTCCAGCAGCTCCGCCAGCAATTCCGGCTCCGCCAGCGCGTGCGGCAGGGCGATTGGCAGCCCGCCGGCGGTGATCACCGCATTCAGGTACTTTTCTTGCAAGGTCTGTGTGAGGTGTCCGTTTAACCTATACCTGCACATCACCACGCCGATGACTGGTCTGTTAAATATATTGCCCATGCTATCCCCTTGGTATGTTCGAAATTATGAACGATAAGCTTCTCCACTGCCGTTTTCGTTCAATATTCTATAAATCTAGCAGTGGAATGGGCAATATTCAAACCAAAAGTAACACTTGCAAAACAAAATTGTTTCATCTACGTTTCATTTGTGGACATTATATTGAGCAAGATGGTCAATAAACATCACGACAGACAAAACACAAACGGCGGGTGAATCATGCAGACCAACATCGTAGCAGTGGAAAACTTTGTTCAACACAATGACGAGAGACGAAGTAGCGCGTTCCAGCGCGAAGTGAAGAAGTACCTGGAGCGTTATCCGTTGACCCAGCACGTCGACGTGTTGCTGACCGATCTTAACGGCAGCTTCCGCGGCAAACGCATCCCGGTCGGCGGCTTGAGCAAGCTGGAAAAAGGCTGCTACTTCCCGGCGTCGGTATTTGCGATGGATATTCTCGGCAACGTGGTGGAAGAAGCCGGGCTGGGGCAGGAGCTGGGCGAGCCGGATCATGTCTGCGTTCCCGTACTGGGCACGCTGACGCCGTCGGCGGCGGATCCGCAGTATATCGCGCAGGTGCTGCTCACCATGCTGGATGAAGATGGCACTCCCTTTGACGTTGAACCGCGCAATGTGCTGAACCGAGTGTGGCAGCGCTTGCGCCAGCGCGGGCTATCCCCCGTAGTAGCGGTAGAGTTGGAGTTCTATCTCATCGATCGCCAGCGCGATCCGGAAGGTTACCTGCAGCCGCCGTGCGCGCCGGGCACCCAGGAGCGCAACACCCAAAGCCAGGTGTATTCCGTCGATAACCTGAATCACTTCGCCGACGTGCTGAGCGAGATCGACGAACTGGCCCGGCTGCAGGGCATCCCGGCCGACGGCGCCGTGGCCGAAGCCTCGCCCGGCCAGTTCGAGGTCAACCTGCATCATACCGACAACGTGCTGCAAGCCTGTGACCATGCGCTGGCGCTGAAGCGTTTGATTCGCATGGTGGCGGAAAATCACAACATGCACGCCACCTTTATGGCCAAACCCTACGAGGAACACGCCGGCAGCGGCATGCACGTGCACATCAGCATGCTGGACGCGCAGGGCGGCAACGTGTTCGCCGACGACGACGGAGAAGATTCCACGCTGTTGAAACGGGCGCTGGCGGGCATGATCGCCCTGATGCCGGCCTCGATGGCGCTGCTGGCGCCGAACGTCAACGCCTATCGCCGCTTCCAGCCGGGCATGTACGTGCCGACTCAGGCCTCCTGGGGCCACAACAACCGCACCGTCGCCCTGCGCATACCCTGCGGCGATCGCGACAGCCACCGGGTGGAGTATCGGGTGGCCGGCGCGGACGCCAACCCGTATCTGGTGATGGCCACTATTCTGGCAGGCATCATTTACGGCCTGGAAACCACGCTGCCGCTGCAGGAGCCGGTCACCGGCAACGGGCTGGAGCAGGACGGGCTGCCGTTCCCGATCCGCCAAAGCGACGCGCTGTACGAGTTCGAACATCAACCGGTGCTGAATGCGCTGCTGGGCGAAAGGTTCAGCCACGTTTATCTGGCCTGCAAAACCGATGAGCTGGTGCAGTTTGAGCGCCTGATCACCGAAACCGAAATCGAGTGGATGCTGAAAAACGCCTGACCGCTCTATCCCGTGACGACCGCGCGCGTTCAGCGCATTTCGCCGGCTATCCTGTGGCCTGCGAGGCTGCGCGCAGCGGTACAGAATTTCTTCCATCTTGGCGTACAGGACGCCGGCGAGGAAATAACCATGACCGTTCAATCAGTACGCGCAGGCGTTGGCCTGCGCCGCAGTGAATACGGGCCGGCCCGCGGCCGCATTGCCTTGATTTCGCATCGCTTGTCCCGCCGCCCGAGCAGCAGTTTCCCCGCGGCCTCTCTGAATGACGTTAAACGGTTAACAGCAGAGGACCAAGAGGGGAAATGCCATGACGATTAAAGCCATCGAGTGCGATCAGGCGGGCAAACCGCAGCTGCGCAAATCCCTGAAGCTGTGGCAGGTGGTGATGATGGGGCTGGCCTATCTGACGCCGATGACGGTATTCGACACCTTCGGCATCGTCTCCGGCATCACCGACGGCCACGTGCCGGCCTCTTACCTGCTGGCGCTGGCCGGGGTGCTGTTTACCGCCATCAGTTACGGCAAGCTGGTGCGCCAGTTTCCGACCGCCGGCTCCGCCTATACCTATGCCCAGAAGGCCATCAACCCGCACGTCGGCTTTCTGGTGGGCTGGTCTTCGCTGCTCGACTATTTGTTCCTGCCGATGATCAATACCCTGCTGGCGAAGATTTATCTGACCGCGCTGTTCCCCGAAGTGCCCCCGTGGATCTGGGTGGTGGGCTTCGTGATCATCATTACCGCCATCAACCTGAAAAGCGTCAACCTGGTGGCCAACTTCAATACGCTGTTCGTGCTGGCCCAGGTGGCGATCATCCTGGTGTTCATCTATCTGGTGGTACGCGGCCTGCACAATGGCGAAGGGCTGGGCACGGTGTGGAGCCTGCAGCCGTTTATCGCCGAAAACGCGCACTTGCTGCCGATCATCACCGGCGCCACTATCCTGTGTTTCTCGTTCCTCGGCTTCGATGCGGTCACCACGCTGTGCGAAGAGACGCCCGACGCCGCCAGGGTGATCCCGCGCGCCATCTTCCTCACCGCACTGTACGGCGGGGTGATCTTCATCAGCGTCTCCTTCTTCATTCAGCTGTTTTTCCCCACCATTCAGCGTTTTCACCAGCCCGATGCGGCGCTGCCGGAGATTGCGCTGTACGTCGGCGGCAAGCTGTTCCAGTCGATATTCCTGTGCGTAACCTTTATCAATACGCTGGCGTCGGGCCTGGCTTCGCACGCCAGCGTTTCACGCCTGCTGTACGTGATGGGGCGCGATAACGTGTTCCCGGAACGGTTCTTCGGCTATATTCATCCGAAGTGGCGCACCCCGGCGTTGAACGTGCTGATGGTCGGGCTGGTGGCGCTGTCGGCGCTGTCCTTCGATCTGGTGACCGCCACCGCCTTGATCAACTTCGGCGCGCTGGTGGCCTTTACCTTCGTCAACCTGTCGGTGATCAGCCACTTCTTTATCCGCGAAGGGCGCAACAAGAGCTGGAAGGACCGCTTCAACTTCCTGTTCCTGCCGCTGGTCGGCGCGCTGACCGTGGGCGTGCTGTGGCTGAACCTGGAGAAAAGCTCGCTCACCATGGGCCTGATTTGGGCGATGCTGGGCTTCGGCTACCTGGCCTATCTCACCCGCCGCTTCCGCCAACCGCCGCCGCAGCTGGAGCGCCAGCCGCAGCAGTAAGTCAACCGGGCGGGATCTTCCCGCCTTTCTTTTTATCCTTCCCGGCAGTAGAGTGAAAATCCGATAAAAAATAACCCATTGGATGTGTTTTATGTCTTCTGCGCCCAACCGAAGCAGGGCGACGCTGTGCGGCCTGCTGGCGATCCTGCTGTGGAGCAGCGTCGTGGGGCTGATCCGCAGCGTCAGCGAGGGGCTGGGGCCGATCGGCGGCGCGGCGATGATCTACAGCGTCAGCGCGGCGTTTTTGCTGCTGACGCTGGGCATGCCGCCGCTGCGCCGTTTTCCGCGCCCTTATCTGATCGTCGGCAGCCTGCTGTTCGTCAGCTATGAAATTTGCCTGTCGCTGTCGTTGGGCTACTCCAGCACCCGCCTGCAGGCGATCGAAGTGGGGATGATCAACTACCTGTGGCCCTGTTTCACCGTGCTGATGGCGCTGGGGCTCAACGGGCAGAAGGCCAAATGGTGGCTGCTCCCCGGCCTGCTGCTGTCGCTGTTCGGCATTGGTTGGATCATGAGCGGCGAGGGCGGTTGGTCGCCGGCGCAGATGCTGGCTAATGTGCAGGGCAATCCGCTCAGCTATGGGCTGGCCTTCAGCGGCGCGGTGATTTGGGCGCTGTATTGCAACCTGACCAAGAAAATCGCCCAGGGCAGCAACGGCGTGGTGCTGTTCATCACGCTGACCGCGCTGGCGCTGTGGTTGAAATACGCCTTCAGCGCGGAAAGCGGCATGCAGTTCACGCCCGGCGTTACCCTGACGCTGCTGTGCGCCGGCGTGGCGATGGGCGCCGGCTATGCCGCCTGGAACGTCGGCATTCTGCACGGCAACATGACGCTGCTGGCCACCGTCTCCTACTTTACGCCGGTGTTGTCGGCGGTGTTCGCCGCCGCGGTGCTGCATACCTCACTGACCCTCAATTTTTGGCAAGGGGTGCTGATGGTGACGCTGGGCTCGCTGATCTGCTGGCGGGCAACTCGCGGAAATTAACGGAAATTCTCAGTTGCGGGCGCAATGTTGAACTAGAATTTAACTAGCGATTCTGCCTGAAGGAACGTAAGCGATGAGAAACGATATCCAATTTATCCAGCAGCCCGAGATCGACGGACACCGCTACGAGCGCGGCGATACCGTGCGCCTGACCACGGCGAATTTGCGGCATGAATATCAGCTGGACGTCTATATTTTACGCCGCGACGACAAGCAAATTTACGGCTCGGTGGTGGCGGCGGCGCCCAAGACGGACATTCCGGTCGCCAGCTGGGAGGTGAGGAATGGCGAAGAGGTGGAATTCCGCCAGGAAAACATCGCCCGGGCGGTGCCGGGGGTACGCTGAGCCGCGTGACTCGACCCGGCGTTGCCCAACGCCGGGCCTTTGCTGCAAACCCCGCTAGTTTCACTATAATCAATTGATTAATTATTATTCCCACGATTTTTATTCTGCCAAATAAGAAGGAATTGTATTTGCTATTAGAATACTCTGATAGTTATTGGTAACATTGCGGAAATGATGTGGCTTCAGATAGGGATATTATAGTTATGACTCAACCTACGGATATTGCTCGCGTTTTTGTCGGCTGCGACCCGAATGACTGCGATCTGGAACAGATGATGGTTCTGGAGTACAGCCTGCGCAAACATGCATCGATACCCGTTCAGATCGAATGGATGCGCCTTTCACGCGATCCCGCCGACTTTTGGTATTCGAACGCCGCAGGCGAAGGCTGGACAACCGAATGCTGGGCAACGCCGTTTTCGGCTTTCCGTTGGGGCATTCCCGCCTTTTGCAATTTCCAGGGGCGCGCTTTCTATTCCGATGCGGACGTGCTTTACCTCAGCGATATCGCCGAGATTTGGCGTCATCCGATGGGGGAGGGGAAAGCCATATTGGCCGCCGGTTCCGGCCAGGATCTGCGTCTGGGCGAGATGTTGTGGGACTGCGAGGCCGCCGCGCGCTTTTTGCCGCCGCTGGAGGCGTTGCGCGGCGATCGTCTGGGCCATAAAAAGATGCAGCAGTTCTTTGAACAGCATCCCGAATTGGTCGAACCGCTGAAGCCGGAGTACAGCAATCTCGACGGTGATGATTTGCCGCTGGGATCGCTGAAAGCGCTGCATTATTCCGACATGGGCAGTCAGTTTTCCCATCGTTATGCGATGCCGCGACTTAAGGCCGAGAACCGCAGCCACTGGTTCGACGGCAAGATCTATCGCCATTATCGTGACGATCTGAGCGAGCTGTTCGAGCAGTACTATCAGGAAGCGCTGCAAGCCGGCTATACCCTGGAGCGGTACCGCAACGTGCCGCCGTTCGGCAGCTTCAATAAGCAATCCCAGCGGAAGTACGACGGCAACCCGATCACGCGCAAGAAGAAGCCTTTCCTGCAGCGCGTGTTTGGTGGCCTGCTCGGCTGAGGCGGCCCCGGCAAAACAGGCTGCGTGCGGCCTGTAGCCGTTTCGCTGCGCCCATTCCCCGGCGTCTCCCTGTCAGGCGCGTCAGCGAACGGAAAATGCCCGCTCTGAGGGCGCATCCGGCGTTCAGTCTCCTCCCGCGTTAATTTTCTCCGCTGGTCACAATTGGCACAAAAACTGCTTTAAAAATCATCGTGCATGACAAAAATCACAGCTAACGTGAATTTGCATGAAACATAATTTGACAAATGTGAACGCAATCGATTACCTATTCGCGAAATGCCTAACTGGATCACAGATTCTTACAGTCAGTGATTTCTATAATGCGCGCGTCGCCCGAATTTGTTCGCCAAGGCAACGCCAGGTGTCGTCAGACTCATTGTCATCTTTTCTAACGGGCAGGAAATGGCCCTTTAAGCATGTGGTAATAAAATGAAAAAAATAGCTCTCGCAGCAGGTGTACTGCTCGCCGCGTCATACAGTGCATCATCAATGGCTGATAGCAAAGACAGTCAATACGTCTCCGACTGGTGGCACCAGAGCGTCAACGTGGTGGGCAGCTACCACACCCGCTTCGGGCCGCAGCGCAACAACGACCTGTATCTGGAATACGAAGCCTTCGCCAAGAAAGACTGGTTGGATTTCTACGGTTACGTCGACGTGCCGAAGTTCTTCGGCGTGGGCAATACCCCGGATCGCGGCATCTGGGACAAAGGTTCGCCGCTGTTTATGGAGATCGAACCGCGTTTCTCCATCGATAAGCTGACCGGCACCGATCTGAGCTTCGGTCCGTTCAAAGAGTGGTACTTCGCCAATAACTACATCTACGATCTGGGCCACAACGCGGACGGCCGCCAGAACACCTGGTACATGGGTCTGGGCACCGACATCGATACCGGCCTGCCGATGAGCCTGTCGTTGAATATCTATGCCAAATACCAGTGGGAGAACTACCAGGCCGCTAACGAGAACAGCTGGGATGGCTATCGCTTCAAGGTGAAATACTTTGTGCCCCTGACCCAGCTGTGGGGCGGCAATCTGAGCTACATCGGTTTCACCAACTTCGACTTCGGTTCCGATCTGGGCAAAGACAGCCACTGGACCGACGGCACCGGCAAGCAGGTGCGCAGCAGCAACTCGATCGCCTCCAGCCACATTTTGGCGCTGAACTACGATCACTGGCACTATTCCTTCGTGGCGCGTTACTTCCATAACGGCGGCCAATGGCAGGACGGGGCCGATATCGGCAACCCGGACGGCGCGATCAAATCCACCGGCTGGGGTTACTACATCGTCGCCGGTTATAACTTCTGATTTTCCGTGGTATCAGAGACAGAAAACCCCGCATCGGCGGGGTTTTTTTCATCATTATTGCGCTTGTTCAACGGGTAAATGCTTCACCGGCATAAAGAGCCTGCCTTTGATCACGTGGCATTCATTATCAATCCAACTGATGATCTGTTCGCTGCTCACGCCTTCGGACTGGGCAAAGCGGTGAAGATCGCCGTTAAAGTACTGCTTGATGTATTCCATGAGGGTCATTTGCATGTCTTTTGCTCCTGAACGCCCACCCGTTGCCAGACTGGCCACCGTGGGAGGTTAAGGTTTCTCAGACAGCGAATTTAAAGTATTGGCAACCAAATCTCAACATAAAGCACCAGCTTGGTGCATTAGCGCCGGTGAAGCAGAAAAAAGAATCCCGCACGGAGAGGCGGGAAGCATTCAGTATTATCATTCTGGATGATAAGAATATGATTTGAGGTGCAACGAAAAAGAGCACGCTAACTCTTTTTTATTACACAGCCAAGCTACCGGATCGCTTATTTCGCTGCAAGAAAAATCTGATTGGAAATTCGGGATTTTCGAATAGTTTTGCGCTGCGACATCCTTTGGTCCAGCGGGAAAAGAACCGGGCGCCCAGCGCCGACGATCTCAGAGTTTTCCGCAAGCTTTGTGGGGAGAAATGAGGCTATAGTAAAAGCAATATCCCACGCAGGAAGTCACAACATGAGCAAACGTCGTACTACTCTTACGGTTCTGGCGCTGATTGCATCGCTGGGGCTGTCATCCGCTCCGGCGTTGGCCGACAAGGGCGGCAATGGCAACGGCGGCGGTAACGGTCACGGCAACAGCGGCAACCATGGCAATAATGGCAACCATGGCAACAGCGGCGATCATGACAAAGGCAACAAGGGCAACAAAGGCAAAAACAAAGGCGGCGATCGGGACCTGGTTTCCGTCAGCATCTCCCGTGAGCGCGCGCGTTCGCTGGCGCTGAACTACGGCCTGACCGGCTATGGTTCACTGCCGCCGGGCATCGCCAAAAATCTGGCGCGCGGCAAACCGCTGCCGCCGGGCATCGCCAAGAAAATGGTGCCGTCCTCGATGCTGCGTGACCTGCCGCATTATCCGGGTTACGAATGGCGCATCGCCGGCGACGATCTGGTGCTGGTGGCGCTCAGCACCGCCATTGTGGCCTCGGTGATCAACGGCGTGTTCGACTAACGCCGCACCGTACCGATATCAGCCCCGCTTCGGCGGGGCTTTTTTATTTGCCTGATGCGGGGCGATCGTGGTGAACTCTGTTTCCTCACTTTTTTTAAAGCCAGTAAGGGAATCGTTATGTTCAGGGCGCTACTGATAGCCTGCTGTTTGACCAGCTGCCCGGCGCTGGCGGACAGCGCCGCCGCCATCGGCGATTTGCTGAACCAGCGGCTGTCTTTGATGAAGGACGTCGCCGGGTATAAGGCGCAACGGCATTTGCCGATCGAGGACTTGACGCAGGAGGCCAGGGTATTGGCCAGCAGCCAGGCTGAGGCCGGGCGTCTGGGCCTGGAACCGACGTCGGTGCGGCCGTTTATTGTCGCCCAGATGGACGCGGCCAAGGCCATTCAGTATCGCTATCGCGCCGACTGGCTGGCGACGCCGGAGAGCGGTTGGCAGCCGCGTCCGCTGGACGGCGTGCGGCCGCAGATAGCCGAATTGAGCAGCCGTATTCTGCAACGCCTGGCCCGGCGCCTGCAGAGCGGGCCGCTGACCGAGGCGGAGCGCGGCGCTTTCGTGCAGGCGATGAACCAGGTCAATCTCGGCGAGGCGGATAAACAGCGCCTGTTTGACGCCCTGCTGGCGGTCAAGGCCGGCAAGGCGGGCTGAGGCTAGTCGCGGCCGACGCCGCTGCGCCGGAAGGTCAGCACCCGGCTGCGATTGGCGATCAAATCCACGCTGTACCCCCTGAAATACAGGCAAAAGCGCTTCAGCCAGGGGCCGTCGCTGCTTTCCACCAGCATGCGGCCCTGGCCCAGCGGCGTGAGCCTGCCGGTTTGCGCCGCCGGGCCGACGCCGATATGTACCCGATCGCCGCAGATCTCAAAGGCGGTGCGGTACTGCGGGTGGTACCACAGCCCCTGAACGTGCCGCAGGCAGTCGTGATTGGCGCTTACCGGCAGAAAGCTGCGGCTGACGTGGCCCACTTCGCCTTCGACCGCTGCGCCGGTCCATTTCAAGCGGATCGGCATATGGGCGGACAGCGACACCGCATAGCCGTCATCGGCCCGATACAGCGGCTCACCGATCCCCAGGTAGGCCAGGTTGCCCTCTTTCACCTCCAGCCAGTAGGGTTCCGCTACGGTGGCGTACACGCCATCCGGGATGGCGTCGCTGCGTTGCGGCAGCGTTGCGCCCAGCAGGGCGGCCATCACCCGCAGCGCCATGTCGAAGCTGTCGCAGTCTTCGCGGTTGGCTACCAGCGCCACCCCGGCTCGCCGATCGGCCGTCAGCAGGAAGTAGGTCTTGTACCCGGCGTGTGAGCCGCCGTGGCCCAGCAACCGATGCTGGCCGAGCCGGGTATGCGCCAGGCCCAGGCCGTAGTCGCTGAGCTGCCCCTGGCTGAGGTGCCGCGGGGCGCTGAGCTGCGCCAGCACGCCGCGGCCCGGCCCCTGGTCGGCCAGCAGCGTCTGCAGCCAACGGGTGAGGGCGTTGGCGCTGCCGGTCAGGCTGCCGGAGGCCGACAGATGCAGCCCGGCGCTGGCCAGCTGCCATCCCCGCGGCGCCCGCCAATACCCCGGCGCCAGCCCGGGCACCACGTCGAACCAGCTCTCCGGCGCCTTCAGCTGCACCTGCAGCGGGCGGGCGATATGCTGTTGCACCAGCTGGTCGAAATCATGGCCCTTGGCCTTCAGCGCCGCCTCGACCAGCCGGTAGCCGGTATTGGTGTAGGCGACCTCGCTGCCGGCGGCGTAATTAAGCCGCTCCAGACCTTCGACGAACTGCAAGACCGGCTGCGCATCGCTGACGGCGTGCAGCGAAATGCCCAATAATCCCAGCGTTTCGCGCACGTCGGGCAACCCGCTGGTCATATCCAGCGCTTGCCCGACGGTCACCGCCGCCAGCGCCGGCTGCAGGCCGGGCAGCAGCTCGCCCAGCGGCTGATCCAGCCTGACGGCGTCGCCGGTGGCGTTCAGCGCCAGCGCGGCGAAGATATGCTTGGTGACCGACGCGTAGCGCACCACGCTGTCGGCGCTGAACGGCGTGTTTTGCGCCAGATCGGCCAGGCCGGCGCAGGCGGTGGCGCGGATTTTCCCGGCGTCGAACAGGGTTATCGCGCCGCCGGGTTCACCTTCCTGCCGCCAGCCGGCCAGCAATCGTTCGGCAGCCGCGCCTGCGGCGCGCCAGTTTAGCGGGGTTTCAGACATAGTGACCTCCAGAGATGGCGTTCAACATGGGCCCTATCGGCCTCTTTTCGCCTGGCCTTTCACGACGGGCGCCGGGCTGACGCAAGAAGGGGATACGGGATTATGGCCGACGCAGCGCGCCGGGCTTTTCGGCCGATTGTGGCGCAGCGCGACATTCGCGGGCCGCTGTTTTGTGCGCTGTTCGGACCCGCGGCGGGGAATTTCACTGAAAATTTGATGCAGAGCGCACATTGCGCCGTTGGCCGCGTGAGGGAGAGGGGAGCAGGCGCCATCAGCGACGCCTGCGCCGGGGTCAACGCAGCTGGGCTGCGCCTTCCAGCAGGTTTTCGATCATCTGCTTCAGCAGGCGCTGCAGCGAGGCCGCGCGCTGCGGCTCAAAGGCGAACGGATACTGTTCGGACATGTAGTTCACCTGCGCCAGCTCCAGCTGGATCGCATGCTGCCGCTCCTGCGGCCGGCCGTAAGCGCGGGTGATGTAACCGCCCTTGAAGCGGCCGTTCAGCACGTGCGTATACTGCCGCTGCCGTTCGCAGCAGCTCACCAGGCGATCGCTGAGCGCCGGCGCACAGCTTTCGCCGCCGTTGGTGCCGAGGTTGAGATCCGGCAGCTTGCCGTCGAACAGCCGCGGGATCACCGAAGCGATGGAGTGCGCATCGAACAGCAGCGCATAGCCGTGCCTGGCCTTGATGCGCGCCAGCTCGTCCTGCAGCTGCCGGTGATAGGGCTGCCAAACCTGTTGCAGATAGCCGGCGCGTTCCTGCTCCGACGGCGCCTTGCCCGGCAGGAAGCTGGGGCGGCCGTCGAACAGCACGTCGGGATACAGGCCGGTGGTGGCGGTGCTGTAGAGCGGTTTGTCGTCCGCCGGGCGGTTCAGATCGATGACAAAGCGCGAATAGTTGCCGACCAGCACGCTGGCCCCCATCGCCCGGGCAAAGTCATACAGCTGCGGAATGTGCCAGTCGGTATCCGGCAACTGGCGTGCGTCGTCGGTCAGGCCGGCCTCCACCGTCGGCGTGAGCCGGGTGCCGGCGTGCGGGATGCTGATCAGCAGCGGCAGGCTGCCGACCTGGAAACTCAAGGGATCGCGCAGGGTCATTAACGTACTTCTCCTCGGAAAATTACCGTACAGGGCAGTTGACCGCCCAACCAATAAGCCAGCTCGGCCGGGCGCGACAGCGGCCAGTGAACAAAATCCGCGACCTTGCCGGTTTCCAGCGTGCCGTGACTGTGCTGCAGCCCCAGCGCCTTGGCGGCGTGGGTTGTGACGCCCGCCAGCGCTTCTTCCGGCGTCAGGCGGAACAGCGTGCAGGCCATGTTGATCATCAGGCGCAGCGACAGCGCCGGCGAGGTGCCCGGATTGGCGTCGCTGGCGATCGCCATCGCCACGCCGTGCTTGCGGAACAGATCGACCGGCGGGCATTGGGTTTCGCGCAGCAGGTAGTAAGCGCCGGGCAGCAGCACCGCCACGGTGCCGGCGTCGCCCATGGCGCGGGCGTCCTGCTCGGTGGCGTATTCGAGGTGATCGGCGGACAGCGCGTGGTGCCTGGCCGCCAGCGCGCTGCCGCCCAGGGCGGAGAGCTGTTCGGCGTGCAGCTTGACCGGCAAGCCGGCGGCTTCGGCGGCGGCGAATACCCGCTCGACCTGCGCCGGAGAGAACGCCAGATGTTCGCAGAAGGCGTCCACCGCATCCGCCAACCCGGCGGCCGCGGCCTGAGGAATGATGGCGTTGCACACCAGTTCGATATAGTCGTCGGCGCGGTTGGCGTACTCCGGCGGCAGCGCGTGGGCGGCCAGGCAGGTGGTTTTCACCTCGACCGGCAGCCGTTCACCCAGCGCGCGCGCCACCCGCAGCATTTTCAGCTCGCTTTCCGGGCTCAGGCCGTAGCCGGACTTGATTTCCACGCAGGTGACGCCTTCCGCCAGCAGCGGCCGCAGGCGGAACAGCGCCTGTTCCAGCAGCAGCGCTTCGTCGGCGTCGCGGGTGGCTTTTACGGTGGAGATGATGCCGCCGCCCTGTGCGGCGATCTCGGCGTAGCTTGCGCCGTTCAGGCGCTGCTCGAACTCGCCGCTGCGGTTGCCGCCGAACACCAGGTGGGTATGGCAGTCGACGAAGCCCGGGGTGATGATGCCGCCGTCGAATTTCACCGTTTCATCCGCCAGCAGCCCGGGCGGCAGCGCCGCGTATTCGCCGATCCAGACAATCCTGCCGGCGCGCACGGCGATCGCGCCGTCGCTGAGGGTGTGATACTTGCCGTCGCGCATGGTGACAATGTCGGCCCCGTGCCACAGGCTGTCGCAGTGAATCTCAGACGTCATCGTGTTCCTCCGCCGGAGCCGCAGCTCCCACATGGTTGTATATACAATTAAAAACAACCTAGCGCATTCATCGGGATGTCACAAGAGGCGGGAGAAAATTTGTTATCGGGATGTGATCGACAGCGGAGGACGCGGGCGCAGGGGCTGCGCCCGCCCGGCGTTTAAACCTCGGTGGTGAAGCGGCCGAACAGCTGATAGCGGCTGCCGGGATACAGCAAACGCGCCGACGTGACCACGGTTTTGCCGGACCAGGTGCGGCGATGGATCAGCAGGCCGGGCTCGTGAGCCTCCAGCTGCAGCAGTTCGCTCTCGCGCTGCGTCGGGATAACCGCCTCGACGATGTGCTCGCCGGCGGTCAGCGGGGCGGCCTGCGTCAGGTAGGTGTAGGGCGTGACGCGGTCAAAGTCCTGCTTCAGGTAGTCCGGCGCCACCAGCGGATTGACGCAGCGGTCCTCCACCTGCACCGGCACGTCGTTTTCGTAATGCACTATCTGCGAGTAGAACAGCTGCTGGCCGGGCGGGATGCCCAGCGCGGCGGCTTCTTCTTCGCTGGCCGGGCGCGCCTTCAGCTCGAGGATCTTGCTGCTGTGGCGATGGCCGCGCGCGGCGATTTCATCGGCGATGTTGTGCACTTCCAGCAGCGCGGTGTGCGCTTTGGCCTCGGCGACGAAGGTGCCGACCCCCTGCATGCGGATCAGGAAACCTTCGCTGGTCAGCTCGCGCAGCGCGCGGTTGATGGTCATGCGGCTGACGCCGAGCTCCGCCACCAGTTCACTCTCGGAAGGCACGCGCTGGTGCGGCTGCCAATGCCCCGCACGGATCTGGTTTACGATCGCTTGTTTGACCCGTTGGTAGATCGGGGCGGGGGTATCGCTCATTGCAGCAGCCAGCTGTAACAGGGTCTGTTGATCAACCACGACGTTAACCTCGTCAAATAAAAAAATAATAACACCAGTTTACTGTTGATGTCGGCGTATGTATATGTATATACAACTAGGGGCCGCCGCGCCAGATTTTAGCCGACGGCCGCAAAATTTCCTGGATGCGCGCCATCACCGCGCGTCATTTGCCGTTACACCAACAGTGGAATCCTGCCATGCCTGCTTATTTTGCCCCACGCGCTTTGCTCCCTGAGGGCTGGGCGCATAACGTCCGGATGGACGTCGATGCGCGCGGTTACCTGACCGGCGTCACCGCCAATGCCGAGCCGGAAGGCTGCATCCGGCTGCACGGCGATGCGGTGCCGGGCATGCCGAACCTGCATTCCCACGCATTCCAGCGCGCGATGGCCGGGCTGGCGGAAGTGGCCGGCAACCCGCAGGACAGCTTCTGGACCTGGCGCGATCTGATGTACCGCCTGGTGCAGCGGCTGACGCCGGAGCAGGTGGAGGTGGTCGCCCGTCAACTGTATATCGAAATGCTCAAGGGCGGATACACCCAGGTCGCCGAGTTCCATTATCTGCATCACAACGCCGACGGAAATCCCTACGCCGATCGCGGCGAAATGACCGGCCGGCTCAGCCAGGCGGCGCAGCAGGCGGGGATCGGCATGACCCTGCTGCCGGTGCTGTACAGCTACGCCGGGTTTGGCGCGCAGCCGGCGCAGCCGGGGCAGAAACGCTTTATTCAGGATGCGGACGGCTATCTGCAGCAGCAGCAGGTGATTGCGCGTCAGCTGGCCGAGCAGCCGCTGCAAAACCAGGGGCTGTGCTTCCACTCGCTGCGGGCGGTGGATCTGAGCCAGATGCGGCACGTCCTGGCCGCTTCGGACAGCGCGTTGCCGGTGCATATTCATATCGCCGAACAGCAAAAAGAGGTGAACGACTGCCTGGCCTGGAGCGGCCAGCGCCCGGTGGCCTGGCTGTATGAGCATCTGCCGGTGGACGCGCGCTGGTGCCTGGTGCACGCCACCCATCTGGATCGCGCAGAGCTGGAGGCGCTGGCGCGCAGCCAGGCGGTGGCCGGTCTGTGCCCGACCACCGAAGCCAACCTCGGCGACGGCATTTTCCCCGGCGACGCGTACCTGCATCAGCGGGGGCGCTGGGGCATCGGCTCCGACAGCCACGTATCGCTCAACGTGGTGGAGGAGCTGCGCTGGTTCGAATACGGCCAGCGGCTGCGCGATCAGCGCCGCAACCGCCTGACCACGCCGGAGCAGCCGGCGGTGGCCGACGTGCTGTATCAACAGGCGCTGCAGGGCGGCGCTCAGGCCTGCGGCGCGCCGATCGGCCGGCTGCAGCGCGGCTTCCGCGCCGACTGGCTGGTGCTGGACGGCGATGACCCGTACCTGGCCGCCGCGCCGGACGCCTCGATCCTCAACCGTTGGCTGTTCGCCGGCGGCAAGGAACAGATCCGCGACGTGTACGTCGGCGGACGTCAGGTCATTGAGCAGGGCCGGCATGCGCTGCAGCAGCAGAGCGCCGCCGAGTTCCTGCAGGTGCTGAAAACCTTCCAGCGGGAGGCGTGATGAGCCTGCACCTTTTTGACTTCGCCGAACTGCCGGTCAGCCCGTGGCGCAACGGCGGCGGGGAAACCCGCGAGATCGCCTGCTGGCCGCCGGGCGCGCAGGATTTCGACTGGCGCGCCAGCATCGCCACCATCGCGCAGGACGGGCCGTTTTCGGCCTTTGCCGGCATTGACCGCTCCATCACCCTGCTGGAAGGCGACGGCGTGCATCTGTTCAGCGCCGGGCGCATCGACCATGCGCTGGCGCAGGTCGGCGAACCTTTCGCTTTCTCCGGCGATGTGGCGCTGGACGCCAGGCTGTTGGGCGGCGGCAGCCGGGATTTCAATATCATGACCCGGCGCGGGCGCCATGCCGCCGGGGTGCGGCGGATTAACGCCGCGGTCGCCTTGCCGGCCGGGCACGCCGGGGTGCTCTACGCGCTGAGCGGCGAATGGTCCTTGCCGGGCGAGGTCACATTGCGCGCCCGCCAGGGCGCCTGGTGGCCGGCGGGCGGCTTCGGCGGCACGCTGGCGCCGTTGGCGAAAGAGTGCGCAATCCTGTGGGCCGACATCACAGCCTGCTAAACCGGAGTAGAGTCCGAGGCCCGGTTGTGGGATTATTCGCCTTTCCCATTCGATAACGAGAGAAGGGCGCATGGCCTCGCTGAAAGACGTCGCAAAACTCGCCGGAGTATCGCTGATGACGGTTTCCCGCGCCATCAACGAACCCGGCAAGCTGCGGCCGGAGACCTACCAGCGCGTCAAACAGGCGATCGATCAGCTGGATTACGTGCCGGATCTGTCGGCGCGTCGCATCCGCGGCGACAGCAACAGGGTGCAAACGCTGGGGGTGCTGGCGCTGGACACCGCCACCACGCCGTTCTCGGTTGAAATGATCCTGTCGATCGAAAAGACCGCGCGCGAACACGGCTGGAACAGCTTTGTGGTCAACCTGTTCGCCGACGACAGCGCCGAACAGACCGTCGATCTGCTGCTGGCGCACCGCCCGGACGGGGTGATCTTCACCGCCATGGGGCTGCGCCACGTCAAGCTGCCGGCCAGGCTGTTGGATAAAAAGCTGGTGCTGGCCAACTGCGTCAGCCCGGATTATCAGATTGCCAGCTATATTCCCGACGACGAACAGGGGCAGTACGAGGCCACGCGCGCGCTGCTCGCCAAGGGCTATCGCGCGCCGCTGTGCATTCACCTGCCCGAAAGCACGCTGGCGGCCGGGCTGCGCCGCCGCGGGCTGGAGCGGGCCTGGCGCGAGGCGGGCGGCGAATTGGCCCAGCTGCGGCAGTATCATCTCGATCTGAGCGACGGCGACGAGCGTTACCGCGACTGCGTGGCCCTGTTGGAGCGGCATTTCTCCGCCGGCCGGCGCGACTGCGACGTGGTGATGTGCGGCAATGACCGGGTGGCGTTCCTGGTGTATCAGGTGCTGCTGGCGCAGGGGTGGAAAATACCGCAGCAGGTGGCGGTATTGGGGTACGACAACATGGTCGGCATCGGCGAGCTGTTCCTGCCGCCGTTGACCACGGTGCAGCTGCCGCATTACGAACTGGGTCGCCAGGCGGCGCTGCATCTGATTGAACAACGGGAACACCGCAACCAGGTGAAGGTGGCGTGTCCGCTGCTGGAGCGCGGCTCACTTTAGCCGGCAGGGCGCACGGCGGCGCGCCCTGTCTGCGTTCGTCGGGCTTAGGCCCAGATGCTCTCCAGTTGCCATCCCTCCATATCGCCAAACTGCGCCTGGCCGCCTTCGGCAAACAGGCTGAGGTCGCGTCGGCCGTCGGCCGGGTAGATGCGGCTGGTCAGGCAGGCCTCGCCCTGATTGACGAACACCTCCAGCGATGAACGGTCGATGAACAAGCGCAGCGATAACCGCTCTCCCGCCGGCAGCGCTACGCTGCGACAGCCGCACAGCCCCGGATCTTCGCTGAATCGCTCCAATACCAACCGGTGCGCCTGATTGTCGACGTACAGCCGCGCCGCGCCGCCGATCGCCACGCCATAGCGTTCGGCGTCGCTGCCGGCCAGATCCAGCGTCAACTGCAGCTCCTGCAGCGCTTCCGCCAGCGGCCGCCGCTGATTGCGCAGCTTGAGCGGGATCAGCGTTCGGTGTTCGCGCCGCAGCGCCGTCAGCTCGCGCGCCGGGTTCATCCGCACGGTGCCGTCTGCGCCCAGCGTCAGCTCGCGCGGCAGGGTGAGGGCGCCCGCCCAACGGTGCGCCTTGCTCGGCATCGGCGATTCCCACATGTCCATCCAGGCGAACAGCAGGCGGCGGCCGTCGGCGGCGGTGAAGGTTTGCGGCGCATAGAAGTCGTGGCCGGCATCCAGTTCGCAGAAAGGCTGGGTCGGGGTGAAGTCATGTCCCGGCCGCCAGTGGCCGAGCAGGTAACCGCTCTGGAAGCGGTTGCGGTTGCGGTAGCCCTGCGCCGTCAGGCCCTGCGGCGAGAACAGCAGCAGGTGTTGCTCGCCCAGCGGGAAGAAGTCCGGGCACTCCCACATATAGCCCTGATGCGGCGCCTGCGCGCCGCCCAGCAGGCGGTCGAAGCGCCAGTCGCGCAGATCGGCCGAGCGATACAGCCGCGCCTGCCCCAGGCCGTTTTCCCTGGCGCCGACCACCATCCACCATTCGCCGTCTTCGCGCCAGACTTTCGGATCGCGGAAATGCTGGATGCCGTCCGGCGGCGTCAGCACCGGCCCGTGCTTGACGAAATGCACGCCGTCTTCGCTGGTGGCCAGGCACTGCACTTCGCGCACCTGGTCATCGTCGCCGGCCTTGCCCAGCCAGACGTGGCCGGTGTAGATCAGCGTCAGCACGCCGCCGTCGTCCACCGCGCAGCCGGAGAAGCAGCCGTCCTTGTCGTCGTCTTCGCCGGGCGCGAGGGCGATCGGCTGGTGCTGCCAGTGCGCCAAATCGCGGCTGGTGGCGTGGCCCCAGTGCATCGGCCCCCAGTTTTCGTCGTAGGGATGATGCTGGTAGAACGCGTGGTAAACGCCGTTAATGCAGATCAGGCCGTTGGGATCGTTGATCCAGCCGGCGGACGGCGCCAGATGAAACTGCGGGTAGTAATCGTCCCGGCGCTCGGCGCGCAGGGCTTCGACCGCATGGTCGGCTTGAGCTAAGGCATTTTTCATTGAACAGACTCGCTTGATTTTATTACGGATTGAAAGTGGGGCGTAGCGGCGGCGTTCTCGCCGCGCAGCAGCAAACAGGAGATCAGCGTGGTGGCGGCGACCGCGCAGCCCATCAGCAGATAGGTGTCGGCGAAGCCGATGCGGTCATAGCCGTAACCCGCCAGCGGCGACAGGAAGCTGGCCATCACCTGGGTGATGAACTGGAAGCCCACCAGGTACAGCGTGGACGACAGGCGGCTGTCGAAGCGGGTGGCGATGTACTTGAAGATGGCGATCAGCAGGATCGGCAGCTCCACCGCGTGCAGCAGCTTCATGGCCGAGATCATCAGCGCGCCGCTGACCAGCCCGGAGCCGAACATGCGCAGCGCCATCACGCCGCCCGCCAGCAGCAGCCCCCGCTTGGCGCCGATGCGGTTGACCAACAGCGGCGCCAGGAACATGCCGCCGGCCTCGAGGAACACCTGCAGCGAATTAAGGAAGCCGTACATTTCGTTGCCCTGCGCGCGGGAGCTGAACTGCGAGGCGAAGTAGACCGAGAACTGCTGGTCGAACACGTTATAGACGCTGATGCCGAGCACGAACACCACCAGCGCCCAGAAGCCCGGCATGCGCAGCAGCGCCAGCGCGTCCTGCAGCTTCAGGTTCTCCGGTTTGCCGAACGCCAGGCCGGCCATGGCGTTGGGTTTCAGCTCGCGCACCTGGCTGAGCAGCAGCAGGAACACCACCGCCGAAGCGGAAGCCAGCCAGAAGTTGATGTTGGGATCGATATTGAAGATAAAGCCGGCCAGAAAGGTGGCGCAGGCCCAGCCCAGCGAGCCCCACATGCGGGCGCGGCCGAATTCGAAGCCGCTGATGCGGCTGACGCGCTCGGTATAGGATTCCAGCGCGCCGATGCCGGCAAAGAAGGTGGCGCCGATAAACAGCCCGCCGACCAGCGCGCCAAGCGGCAGGCTGTGCGCCAGCAGCGGGGCGTAGAGGTAGATGAAGAACGGGCCGGTCAGCAGCAGCATCACCCCGAGAAACTGCAGCAGGTGCTTGCGCAGCCCGAGTTTATCCTGAATAAACCCGTACAGCGGCTGCGCGCACAGCGCCACCAGCGAGATGGCGGAGAAAATCAACCCGGTTTCCGCGCCTTTCAGGCCGATCTTTTGGTTGAGCCACAGCGAGATCAGAGAAAAACTGGACGACCAGGTAAAAAAGAAGAAGAACAGCAGGCCGCTGAGCAGCACATAATATTTTTTGGTTTCGCGGTTCATGTGGAAGGCCCTGATGAAGTAGAGTGCCTCATTGTTAACGTTAACCTCCGGCCTGAGAAAGCACCCTTATGTGGCGACTGCGATGTTAATCACAAAAGTTAACGTTAACATCTCTGCTTTGTGAGCGGCGTCACGGGTTGCTGCGGGCGGGGCGGCCGGCGCCCCGGGAAATCAACGCTCGCTCAGCGAGCGCAAATGATCGTCGCGCCGCAGGGTCATCAGCGCAAACAGGCTGACCAGCGAGGTGGCGACCACGTAATAGGCGGGAATATCGATATTGCCGGTTTGCTTGATCAGGCCGGTGATGATCAGGCCCGCCGAGCCGGAGAACACCGCGTTGGACAGCGAATAGGCCAGCCCCAGACCGGTGTAGCGCACCCGGGTCGGGAACATCTCCGCCAGCATCGCCGGGCCGGGACCGGCCAGCAGCCCGACCACCGCACCGGCGGTCAGTACCGCGGCGCCTTTGGCGAACAGTGAACCCTGCGGGTCCTGCAGCAGGTGCAGCAGCGGGAAGGTGAACAGGATCACCGCGATCACCGCCGTCAGCATCACCGTCTTGCGCCCCAGCTTATCGCTGAGGATGCCGGCCGGCAGAATGGTCAGGGCGAAGCCGACGTTGGCCAGCACCGTGGCCACCAGCGCCTGCTGGAAGCTGGCGTGCAGCGACGTTTGCAGATAAGAAGGCATCACCACCAGGAAGGTGTAACCGGCGGCGGACCAGCCCATCATGCGGCCGATGCCGAGCACGATGGTCTTCAACACGCTGCCCAGCGTCACTTCCGCCGCCGCAGGGGCGCCCGGCGCATCCTTCTGCTGAGCCTGCCTGAAGGTGGGCGTCTCCTGCAGCTTCAGCCGCAGCCACAGCGCCACGGCGCCCATCGGCAGCGCCAGCAGGAAGGGAATGCGCCAGCCCCAGTCATGCAGCTGTTCCCGGGTCAGCAACGCGGCCAGCAGCGCCACCAGACCGGCGCCGGCCAACAGCCCCAGCGCCACGGTCAGCGATTGCCAGGCGCCGAACAGCCCGCGTTTGCCCTTGGGCGCAAATTCGGTCATCAGCGAGACCGCGCCGCCGAACTCACCGCCGGCGAACAGCCCCTGAAACATGCGCAGCAGGGTCAGCAGCAGCGGGGCGGCGACGCCGATCGCGGCATAGGTCGGCATCACGCCGATCAGCGCGGTGGCCAGGGTCATCAGCAGCAGCACGGCGATCAGCGTGGGCCGGCGGCCGATGCGGTCGCCGATGCGGCCGAAGATCACCGCGCCTATCGGTCGGCAGAAAAACGCCAACGCAAAGGCGGCGTAGGTCAGGATCAGGCTGGTGATTTCGCTTTCACCCTGCAGGCTGAAAAAGTTGGCGGCGATGACGGTGGCCAGGAAGCCATAGACGCCGAATTCGTACCACTCGATGAAATTGCCGACCGAGCCGGCCAGCAATGCCTGCCGCGACTGGCGCGCGTCGATAGTGTGTTGGTTCATCCCCGTTCCCGTACATTCGAATTATTGTCAGTCAGTTCTAAATTCTTATGACAAAACAATCAATTATTTTCAGCGGGAACTGTGAGGCCCCAATCATCGGCGCGTTGCGCGCCGGGATCGGGGCCGGGGGATGATCAGGGGGTATCACCCTGCGGCACCGCCGGCGGCGCGGGCAGGTTGGCGTCGGCGCGCAGTTTCCGCACCTGGTCGGCGCTGACGTCGGCGGCGGCCGGGTTGCCGAACTGGCGGCTGACGTAGTTGCTCAGTTCGGCGATCTGCGCGTCGTTCAGCTCTTCGGCGAACGACGGCATCAGGATCTCGCCCTGCCGCATGTCGCGATGCACGCCGTTGAGGATCACCGACACCAGATTTTTGCCGTCGGCGGCGCCGGTGCTGCCGTGGTTGAACAGCGACGGGTAAGCGTGGAAGCCGCTGCCCTTGCCGGCGCCGTCCATGCCGTGGCAGGTCGCGCAGTTGCCGCTGAACAGCGTGGCGCCGGTTTGCGGATGCTCGTCGCTGCCGCGCAGCGCAAACACGTCTTGCGACGGGGCGCCCCAGCGATCGCGCGGCCGGGTTTGCCGTTCATCGGCGATGGCCGGCACGCTGCGCAGATACACCGCCATCGCCTGCAGATCGGCGTCCGGCAGGTACTGCAGGCTGTGCTCGACGGCTTCCGCCATCGGGCCCGAGGCCGAAGCGCGCCCCGGCACCTGGCCCGACTTGAGGTAATCGACCAGGTCCTGCTGCGACCAGCTGCCGATGCCGGCGTTGCGGTCCGGCGTGATGTTATAGGCTACCCAGCCGCCGAGATCGCCGCCGGCGAACGCCTTGTCCTGGTCCATGCCCATGGTCAGCGTGCGCGGCGTATGGCAGGTGCCGCAGTGCGCCAGCGCCTCCACCAGGTAGCGGCCCTGGTTCCACTGGGCGCTCTGCGTCGCATCCGGCCGCAGTTCGCCAGGCGTGAAGTTGAACCATTTCCAGAAGCGCATGCCCCAGCGCTGGTTGAACGGGAAGGCGAGATCGGTTTGCGGCGTGGCCTGGGCCACCGCCGGCTGCGCCAGCAGGTAGGCCTTGATCGCCAGCACGTCTGCACGGCTCATTTTGGTGAAGGCGTCATACGGCATCGCCGGATACAGCTGTTGGCCGTCTTTGCCAACGCCGTCGCGCACCGCGGCGACAAATTCGTCGTCGCTCCAGCCGCCGATGCCGTACTGTTTATCGGCGGAGATGTTGGTGCCGTAAATCACGCCGAACGGCGTGCTGACCGGGTAGCCGCCGCCGAACGCCGGGCCGCCGGGGGCGGTATGGCAGGCGGTGCAGTCGGCGGCGCGCGCCAGGTATTCGCCGCGTTTGATCAGCTCGGCGCCGCTTTGCGCCCACAGTTGGCCGCTGACCAGCAGCGGCAACAGCGCCAGTAAGGTCTTTTTCACGCCATGCCTCCTTTCAGGCTGTCCAGTACCCGATCGGCCATGTGCAACGCCAGCGCCACTCCGGTCAGGGTGGAGTTGACGGTGGAGGCGGAAGGCATGACGCCGGTGCCGGCGATGAACAGGTTAGGGTGGTCGTGGCTGCGGCAGTCGCCGTCCACTACCGAGTCGCGGCCATCGGCGCCCATGATCATGGTGCCGGTGATATGCTGGTTGTTGTCGTAGACGCCGCGTTTGCTGTAGGCCGCTTCGGTGCCGCCCATCTGTTTGACGATGCGCTGGAAATCGATCATCGACTGGTCATAGCCGCGGTGCACGTATTCGGGGAATTTGTAATACACCTCCAGCTTGGGAATGCCCCAGGCGTCTTTTTCGGTCTTGCTCAGCTGCACGCGGTTTTCCGGCTCCGGCAGCATTTCCAGCAGGCACTTCAGCAGCACGTAACGTTCGGCCTGAAACGCCAGCTTGTCGTTCAGCGCCTTGCCGTAATAGCCCTGGCGGATCAGCCGTTCGGTGAGGTAACGCACCGGCGAGGTATTGGCCACGTCGACCCGCAGCGCCGAGCGTTCGGCGCGGAAGGCGCCGTCGCGCAGGTTGTTGATGCTGCCGGGGCGCATCGGCCCGCGGCCGAACCAGACCGGTTCGTCGGCGTAGAACTCCACCGAGCTGCCGGGATGGTCCATCAGGTTGCGGCCCACCATGCCGGAGCCGTTGGCGATGCCGTTCGGGTAACGTTCGCTGCTGGACAGCAGCAGGATTTTCGGGCTTTCGATGCCGTTGGCGGTCAGCACGAAGCGTTTGCCGGTGACCCGGTGGCTGGCCTTGTTGCGGTCGAGATAGTGCACCGCCACGATATTGCCCCGGCCGTCGGCCTCGATGCGGTGCACCACCGCATTGGCCAGGATGCGCACCCCGGCCGCCAGCGCCTTGCGGGCCGAAATGCCGCCGTGATACTGGGCGTCTATCGGGCACACCGGCATGCAGTTGTTATTGCCGCAGCAGGCCGGGCGGCCGTCGTAGGGCACGCTGTTGCGCGCCTGCGGGCCGATGCCCACTTCATAGCCCAGGCCGGCGACGCGCTGTTTCAGCCGTTCGAAGCCGTAAGGCAACGGAATGCCCGGCAGCGGATACGGGCGCGAACGCGGCGAATCCAGGCTGCTGTCGCCGGAAACGCCCATCTGGTATTCCGCCTCGCAGTAGTAAGGTTCCAGCTGCTCATAGCCGATCGGCCAGTCGCGCCCGACGCCGTACAGGGTTTTCATCCGCATGTCGTTCGGCAGCAGACGGAACGCCTGCCCGGCCCAGTGCCAGGTGGTGCCGCCCACGCCGCGCAGATACTGGGCGCGGTAGGGATCCGGCCCCTTTTGGATCAGATAGTCGTTATCGCTCGGCACAAACTTCGGCTGCGGCGCCCAGGGCTCGGGCGGGAAGGGTTCGGTGAAATCCCCTTTGAACGGCGAATTGCGGAACCGCTCGACCGCCTCATCGCGCTTGATCTCCGGCCCGGATTCCAGCATCAGCACCGAGGCGCCGGCCTGCGCCATTTTCAACGCCGCCAGGGAACCGGCGATGCCGGCGCCGATCACCACGATATCGGCACTTAATGAATCAGACATGCGCGTTCTCCTTGCGGGGCGGTTGCGTCCAGAAATTGGGCACGCCGGGGCAGTAGCTCGGCGGCGTCAGGGAGTCGCGCACCAGCTGATAGCTGACGATGTTTTCAAAGGCGATGCAGGTCGGTTTGGCCGGATCGCCGACCACGCCGAGATACCAGCCGCTCATCAGCGCCTCGTACAGGTCGGCGAGGCGTTCCGGCTGTTGTTCAATCAGCGCATGCAAGGCTTCGCCGCGCAGATCGGCATGCCGAGCCAGCAGCTCGCCAAGCAGGGTTATCTGATGTTCAAGCCGTGGAAACAGCGGCTGCAACGCGGCGTGCAGCCGCTGCGCCAGCCGCGGGTCCGGCAGCGGAATGCCGGTCAGCAGACGGGAAATGGCCAAAAAATTTTCCGGCATGGCGGCCGGTTGCGGCAGGGCGAAAGCGATGCGGCCCAGCAGGCTCTGGCCGACGGCGCCAGCCGCCAACAGGCCCGCCGAGCCGAGCACCAGCCGGCGGCGAGAAAGCGTGATCATAAGGGAGGGTTCCTTGAGCTGAGTAGTCAGTCCGTGGTTATTTCAGCGCTCCGGCTGCGGTGGCGGACGCCTGGTTGTCGATCTCCTGCTTCGGCGTGCTGACGCCGATCGCGCCGACCACTTCACCGTTCAGCGTCAGCGGGTAACCGCCGCCCAGCGCGACCGCGTGCGGAATGCTCAGCACGGTGGTTTCGCCGCCCTGCAGGCGCTGCATAAATTTCAGCGAAGGGGTGCGATACAGCGCCGAGGTGCGCGCTTTGCCGATCGAGGCGTCGACGCAGCCGGGGGGCGCGCCATCGAAGCGCTGAAAGGCCAGCAGGCGGCCGGCGCTATCGACCACCGCCGCACAGCCGGTGCTGTTTTGCGCTTTCAGGCTGGATTGCACGCTGGCGATCGCCTGGTTGGCCTGGGCGTTGTCCAACTGCGGGTGCAGGGCGGCTGCGGCATGGCCGCTGGCCAGCGCCAGCAAGGCTGCGGCGCTCAGAGGGATGAGATGTTTCATGCGTTGTTTTTCCAGTGCAAAGGGAAGCCAGGCTTCCCCGGAGTGATATTATAATTAGCTTGCTATGAATCGTTTGGTACAAAATACGCAGTTGCAGAGTTGTTAACAACGGTTTGCGTATGAAAAATTATGGTTTTTTTGATGTTAATCACCGGGCGGGTAAATTTTGTTCAGCGCCGTCTGCCAAACGAAAGGCGTCAGTTGCGAATAGGCGATATTTTGCGCCCGCATGGCGTCAACCAGCCCCTGCTGCGTTTCGACGCTGGCCAGGCTCTGGTGGGGTTCTACCCCGACGTCGCGCAGGGTCTGCACCACCTCGCGCATCTCTTCGGCCCGCCGCTTGCCGTGTTCCGCCACCCGGCTGATCAGGTAGTGGGGGAGCTTTTCGTCCCAGCCGAGCGACGGGAAGCTGGCGTGCAGCGACGCCAGCACCGGCTGCTCCACGCCGTAGCGCTGGGCGGCGCGCAGACATTCGGTGGTCAGCGCCTCCAACCCTTTGATCATTACGCTGCGGCACATTTTGATCGCCGAGGCTTCACCGACGCCGGTGCTGTAGACCTGGCTGTTGAACCCTAGCGCATTCAGCCGCGCGCCGATTTCCGCCGCATCGGCACCGCCCAGCAGCAGCGGGGTTTTAAGGCGTTGCGGCGGCACCGGCGCCATCACCGCCACGTCGATATAACCGGCGCCGCCGGCGGTCACCGCCTCCGCGGCGGCGCGTTTGGTATTGGGCGCGACGGAGTTGAGATCCAGCCAGGTTTGGCCCGCCCGCAGCAGCGGCGCGCACCGTTGCGCCACCGCCAGCGCGTTGGCGGCGGTGACGGCGGAAAACACCAGCTCGGCGCCTTCCAGCGCCTGCGGGAGCGAAGAGGCCAGCCGGGTGCCGCAGGCCGCCGCTTTCTGCGCCATGGCGATCGAAGGCTGGCTGTCATAAGCGCAGACGGCAAGGTGTTGCGCCCGCAGCTCCTGCGCCAGAATGCCGCCCACTTCGCCGAAGCCGATCAGCGTCACTGAAGGTAGAGTCGAGTTCATAAGGTCTCCTGGATTATTCTGGCCATACCGCGCCGGGGATGCAGACCTGGCCGGCAAAAATCAGCCGCGCGCTGCGCAGCAGCCCGGCCCCCTGCAGCGAATCGGCGCCTTCGCGCGCCGGATCGCGCCGCAGCAGCACGCCGAATTCGCCGCTGGGGTGCTCGACGCTCAGGCGCAGTTCGGCGGCGTCGCCAACGCGGGCCAGCCCCTGCGCCACGCTGCCGGGGATCAGGCAGGCGGTGGCGACGCTGACCGCGCCGAGCACGCCGATCGAGGCATGGCAGCGGTGCGGGATGAAGGTTCGGCTGCTGATGGCGCCGCCGTGGCGCGCCTCGGCGATCAGGGTCATTTTCGGTACCGTGCGTTGGCTGACGTCGCCCAGGTTCATCGCCGGCCCGGCCTGCAGGCGAATGCTTTCCAGCCGCGCCTTCAGTTCCGCATCGGCATCCAGCTGCTCGCGGTTTTCGTAGCCGCTGCGGCCCAGATCCGCCGCGCGCACCAGCACCACCGGCATGCCGTTGTCGATACAGGTCGCGGCGACGCCGTCAAAGTTGTCCTGCGGGCGGCCGGTCGGCAGCAGGGCGCCGCAGCTGGAGCCGGCGATGTCGTTGAAGGTCAGCGCGATTTCCGCCGCGCGGCCGGGAACGCCGTCGATCGCCAGCTCGCCGTCGTAGCGCACCTCACCGGCGGGCGTGGCGATGCGCGCCAGCGCGGTCTGGCCGGTGTTCTGCATAAAGATGCGCACTTCGGTCACTGCGCCGCCGGCGCTGACCAGCCCGCGTTCAATGGCGAAGGGGCCGACCGCCGCCAGAATGTTGCCGCAGTTCTGGCCGTAGTCGACCTGCGGCCGATCGACGCCGACCTGAGCGAACAGGTAGTCGACGTCGGCGTCCGGGCGCGCCGAACGCCGAACGATCGCCACCTTGCTGGTCAAAGGATCGGCGCCGCCGAGGCCGTCGATTTGCCGCAGATCCGGCGAACCCATCACCGCCAGCAGCACGGCGTCACGCTGCGCGGGGTCGGCGGGCAAATCGTCGGCGAGGAAGAAGGCGCCTTTTGAGGTGCCGCCGCGCATCAGCAGGCAAGGGATCCGGCGTTGGCGCATATCAATCCTCCAGCAGATCGGCAGAGTCGTAATATTTCAGGCCTTTTTCCGCCAGCCGCGGCCGCATCCGGTAGATATCCAGCCCCAGTTCGCCGTTGGCCATGCGCAGCCGTTTGCTCTCTTCCAATTCCGCGCGTTGGCGGCTGGCCGCCAGCACGTTCTCGGCTTCCAGCTGGCGCACCACCACCACGCCGTCGTCATCGGCGACGATCGCGTCGCCGGGGTAGATAAGCTGCCCGGCGCACACCAGCGGCACGTTGACCGAGCCGAGCGTCTCCTTCACCGTGCCCTGGGCGTAAACCGCCCGTGACCATACCGGGAAGCCCATTTCGCGCAGCGTGCGGGTGTCGCGCACGCCGAGGTCGGCCACCAGGCCGCGCACGCCGCGCGCTTTGAGCGAGGTGGCCAGCAGGTCGCCGAAGTAGCCGTCGCCGCAGGGGGAGGTCGGCGCGACCACCAGAATGTCGCCCGGCCGGCACTGTTCCACCGCCACGTGGAACATCCAGTTATCGCCCGGCGCCACCAGCACCGTCACCGCGCTGCCGGCGATGGCCAGATCTTGCTGGATCGGGCGGATGGCCGGATCCAGCAGCCCTTTGCGGCCCTGCGCCTCATGCACCGTCGCCACGCCGAACGCCGCCAACCCGTCGAGGGTGTTGCCGCCGGCGCGCGGGATGTTGCGGATAACCACGCCTTTTTTGCCGATGATGCTCATGCCAGCTCCCCCGTAACCCGTGGGAAGATGCTTTGATAGCCTTCGCCGTAGATGATGTTTTTGCTGCTGGTGATGCCGACGTTGCGCTTGGCCTGCACGCCGCGCTGTTGGGCGACGCGGGTGTAGTACTCCCACAGGTGTTCCTGGCCGGCCATGCATTGGATGGCCCGGTATTTTTTGTCCCACACCTCGGTGATGTCCAGCAGCACGTCCGGTTTCCACTCGCACTGTTCCGGCTGGTGCGGCTCGAACAGGTAGACCGGCGGCGCGCCGACGATCGGCTCACCTGGCCGGTAGCCTTCGGCCTGGGCGATGATGCGCGCTTCCTGCGTCAGGTGGGTGGCCAGCGGATGGTCGTAGTTATAGGGATCTTTCAGCGAATGCGTCAGCACGAAGTGCGGCTGCACCTGGCGGAACACGTCCGCCAGGCGGAACAGCGCCTCTTTGTCGGCGCGCAGCGGGTAGTCGCCCAGGTCGAAGAATTCGATGCTGGCGCCGAGGATCTCGGCGGCGGCCTGCGCCTCCTCGCGGCGCGAAGCCTTCACCCGTTGCTCGGTCATCTCGCCCTTGCGCCACAGCTTGGCGGATTCGCCGCGTTCGCCAAACGACAGACAGACCACGTGCACCTGATAGCCGAGCCGGCTGTGCAGCGCGATAGCGCCGCCGGCGCGCCAGACAAAGTCGGCGGAATGGGCGCTGACCACCAGGGCGGTTTTTTTCGGGGTTGCATCACTCATTTTCGGATTCCTTCGGTCTCGGGGGTTTACTCCATGCTGGCAGTTCCGGCCGGCGGCGGATAATTCATTTGATTGCAGCAGGTATGCGTTTTATTTATATTGCCAGCAGGCCGAAGCGGAGGGGACAGAATGGAATATGATGAAAGTGAGCTGACAAACCTGATGCAAATCAGGGCATTCAGCCAGGTGGTGACGCAGGGCAGCGTATCGCGCGCCGCCGACGAGCTATTCAGAACTCAGTCGGCCATCACCCGTTCGATCCGCGATTTGGAGCTGCGGCTGGCGGTGCCGCTGTTCGAGCGCCACGCCAGCGGCATGCTGTTGACCGACTTCGGCAAGTGCGTGCTGCCGCGCGCCCGGCGGGCGATAGCCGAGCTGCATCAGATCCCGGCGCTGCTGCAGCGCCTGCAGGGCAAAGGGGCGGCGCGCGGCGACGCCGAGCCGCTGTACCTGTTCAACGTGCGGCGGCTGCAGATTTTTGTCTGCCTGTGCGAAACCCGCCATATGCAAACCGTCGCCACGCTGCTCGGCCTGAGCCAGCCGGCGATCAGCGCCGCGCTGAAGGTGCTGGAAAACGGCGCCGGGGTGGCGCTGCTGGAACGCACGCCGCACGGCATGGTGCCGTCGCTGGCCGGGCGCGAGATCGAGCCCAACGTGCGCCGCGCGCTGAATGAGCTGCAGCACATTCCCGCCGACATCGCCGCGCGTCGCGGGGTGCTGGAAGGGCGGGTGCGGGTCGGCGCGCTGCCGCTGGGCCGTACCCGGCTGCTGCCGCAGGCCATTGTGCAACTGACGTCGCGTTACCCCGGCGTCAGCGTGGTCACCAACGAAAGCGCGTTTGATTCGCTGGCCAGCGAGCTGCGTTCCGGCGATATCGACTTCATCTTCGGCGCGCTGCGCGCCAGCGATTACGCCGCCGACGTTTACAACGAAACGCTGTTTACCGAGGCGATGGTGCTGTTGGCGCGGCGCGGTCATCCGCTGGCGCAGCCGGGCCTGCAGCCAGGACAGCTGAAGGAGGCGCGCTGGGTATTGCCGCGCTCGGCCACGCCGGCGCGGCGTTTGCTGGATGATTGCTTTCTGGCGATGGATATCCCGGCGGCCAACCCGGTGGTGGAAACCGGCGATCTGGCGCTGGTGCGCGGGCTGTTGCTGAATTCCGACATGCTGGCGGCGGTTTCCGCGCACCAGTTGGAGCATGAGTTGGCCTCCGGCGAACTGGTGCGGTTGCCGCTGGCGTTGCCCGATACCGAACGCGCCATCGGGCTGACCTGCCGCACCGGCAGCCTGCATTCACCGGCGGCGCAGGCGCTGATCGACTGCCTGCGCCGGGTCTGCGCCGCTTAGAGCCGCGCGGCCTGCATCAGCGCGTAGCGGTAGCCCTGAATGCCGAAACCGCAGATCACGCCGTGGGCCACGTCGGACAGATAGGAATGGTGGCGAAACGGCTCCCGCTTGTGCACGTTGGTGATGTGCACCTCGAACAGCGGCAGCGCCACTGCTGTGACGGCGTCACGTATCGCCACCGAGGTGTGGGTCCAGGCCGCCGGGTTGATCACCAACGCCTGCGCCTGGCCGCGGGTTTGCTGGATCCAGTCAATCATTTCCCCCTCGTGGTTGGTCTGGCGAAATTCGAGGTTGACCTCCAGTTCGGCGGCGGTGTCGCGGCACAGTTGTTCGATGGTCGAAAGCCGGTCGCGGCCATAGGTTTCCGGTTCGCGGCTACCCAGCAGATTGAGGTTGGGGCCGTTGAGCACGTAAATGGTTTTCATGGTTTTTCTCCGGGTTAGTCGCCAAAGCCAAACAGCCGCTGCGGCGTTTGCCACAAAATCTGTCGACGGGGGGCGGCGTCAGGGAACAGCTGCTCCGCCAGCATCAGCAGCGTGCCCATATCCATCCGCTCGGTGGCGCGCAGGAATGGCCAGTCCGACCCCCACATGCATTTTTCACCGCCGTAGGCGCTCAACAGCGCCTGCAGGTAAGGGTGGCCGTCGCTGAACGGATAGCGCTGGCGCGAAAATTTCGCCAGGCCCGACAGCTTGACGTAGGTGTGCTCCCGCTGAGCGAGCGACAGCAGCGCCTGAAACGCCGGCTGCCGCAGGCCGGCGCGCACGTCCGGCCGCCCCGAGTGATCGAACAGCAGCCGGGTGCGGCTGCGCGTCAGCAGCGGCATCAGCGCCGGCAGTTGGTCGTCCTGCACCTGAATTTGCGCGTACATGCCCAGCTCCGCCAGGCGGCCCATCAGCGCGTCCAGCTGCAGAAAAGGCTCGACGCCGAGCATCGCCACGTTGAGCGCGATGCCCACCACCCCCTGGGCTTGCAGACAGGCCAGCGTTGGGCTGTCGGCGTCGCGCGGCACCACCGCGATGCCCTTGTGGCGGCCTGCGCCTTCGGCCAGCGCCGCCAACAGATAGCGGTTGTCGGTGTTGTAGGCCGAGGTGGGGCCGACGATCAGCGAATGGCGGATGCCGTAGGCCTGCATCACCGCGCGGTAATGCTCGAGCGTGGCCAGCTCGTGGCCCGCCGGGCGATAGCCGCTGTCCGCCGCGTAGGGGAAACGCTGCGGGTCGAAGATGTGATGGTGGCAGTCGATTTTAGGCTGCTCGAAAATGTTCATTTCGCCGCTTTCCCCGCTACCGAATACAGCACCTGCTGATTGCGCGTTTGCTGGAACTCCTCCAGCGTCTGGCCGCGCATCGCCGAATAGATGTGCAGGTTGGAGACGCCGACCACCGCGCCGAGTTTTTCCAGCAGGAAGAAGCTGACGCCGTACTGGATCAGGCCGCGCCAGTCGAGCTCGCGCAGCAGCCGCTGCTCTTCGGCGCTGAGTTGCGCCTCGTCGAACAGCGCCTGTTGCGCGGTGTTGAAGCGCTGGCGCCAGGCCGGCTGGATCAGCCGGTGCAGGAAGCGATTGATGCGGATCGCCTTCAGGCTGCGGGCGTGGGTGAACGGATAGGTGCCCGGCAGCTGCTCCACGCCCGCCAGCTGCAGGTTGATTTTGTCGCGCTGGCGCTGGTGTACGTCAACCGGCGCTTCGCGCGCCTGGTTCTCGAGGATCAACGTGGCGATGCCGGTCATCGACGGCAGGTAATAGGCCTGATGGAGTTTTTCGACGTTGGCCGACAGCGCGCCGCGCATAATCAGCCACATGATCACCTCGGCGCCCTCCAGCCCGCCCAGGGTGGCGTATTCCGCCAGGGTAATTTCGGTCAGACGTTCCGGGTCGTTGACCAGCATGTCGATAAACTGCGCGTCCCATTCCGGGTTGTTGAAGCCGCAGCGTTCGCCGTGCACCTGGTGCGAAACGCCGCCGGTGGCCACCACCGCCACGCTCAGGTCCTCGGGGAAGCTTTCGATCGCCCGGCGCAGCGCCTGGCCGAGTTTAAAACAGCGGCGGGCGGAGGGAATGGGGAACTGCAGCACGCCGACCTGCAGCGGCACCACCTGCATCGGCCAGCCGTCCTGCCACGGCAGCAGGGCGGAAAGCGGCGAAAACAGGCCGTGGTCGAGCGGCTTGTCCTGGAAAAACGACATGTCGAATTCGTCCGCCATCAGGCTGGCGCCGATGTGCTGGGACAGCGCCGCATGGCCCTGAATGGGCGGCAGGTCGCGCGGGCCGCCGCCCTCATCGGCCACCGCATAGCTGTCGTCGATGCCCAGCACGAACGCCGAATAGTGATCGAAGAAAAACGAGGTGACGTGGTCGTTGAACACGTACAGCAGCACGTCGGGCTTTTTCTCTTCCAGCCACTGCCGCATCGGCGCGAAGCCGTCAAAAATCGGCGCCCAGGCGCTCTCGTGCTGCTTGTTGTGGTCCACCGCGAAGCCGATGGTCGGGGTGTGAGACACCGCCAGTCCGCCAATGATCTTAGCCATTCTGTACCTCTGTTTGCAAAGAATTACCGGTTGTTCATGGTGCGCGACAGCGCGGGCAAATCGTTGAGCCCGATGCCTTTGACCATTTCCGCCGGGTGCGCTTTCTGATGATTAATGATAGTGATCGCCGCCAGCAACGCCGGGATCGCCAGAATAATGAAAATGCTGGTGGCGCCGGGGAAGACTCCCAGCAGCACGCCGCCCATCGACGAGCTGATGATTGCGCCGCTGCGGCCGATGCCGTGCATCCAGCTGACGCCGGTGGCGCGCATTTCGGTCGGATAAAACGCCGGGGAGAACGCCTGCAGGCCGGTTTGCGCGCCGTTGATGCACACGCCGCTGACGAACACCAGCACCGCCAGCACCGTCGGGCCAAAGCCCCAGATGCCCTGCGACAGCAGGCAGCACATGCCCATCAGGTAGAACAGGCCGATCACCCGTTTGGCGACGAAGCGGTCCATCAGCCCGCCGACCATCAGCCCGCCCAGGGTGCCGCCCAGTTGGAACAGACCGGCGATGATGGCGGCGCGCTCCAGCGAGAAGCCGGCGCCGCGCACGATGGTCGGCAGCCAGCCGTTCAGCAGGTAGATAACGAATAACCCCATAAAGTAGGTCAGCCACAGCACCAGCGTGCCCTTGGCGTAGCCGTTGCTGAACAGCTGCAGCACCCGGGCTTTTTTCGGGATCACCGGCGTTTTCAGCACGAAGGTGGTGCCGGCGCTGAATACCCCGCCGGCGCGGCGCAGGATCTGGGCGATTTTGTCCTTGTGGTGGTTGCGCACCACCATGTACAGCGTCGATTCCGGCAGGATCCAGATCAGCAGCGGCAGCATCAGCAGCGGCATGACGCCGCCGAAGAACAGCACCGCCTTCCAGCCGTAGTGCGGCAGCATGCCGGCGGCGATAAACCCGCCGGCGCCGGAGCCGATGTTGAAGCCGCTGTACATCAGGGTGATCATCAATCCGCGGCGGCGCTCCGGCATGTATTCCGACACCAGCGTCACGCAGTTGGGCATCACCGCGCCCAGCCCCAGGCCGGTAAGAAAGCGCAACAGCGCCATTTCCAGCGGGGTGCGGGCGAAGGTGCTGAGCAGGCTGAACAGCGCGAAGCACAGGATCGACAGCAGCAGCACTTTTTTGCGGCCGAACCGGTCGGAATAGGGGCCGGCGATCAGTGCGCCCAACGCCACGCCGAACATGGCGGCGCCGAGGATCGGGCCCATTTCGGCGCGCGAAATGCCCCAGTCTTCGATCAGCGCAGGCGCAATAAAGCCCATCACCGCGGCGTCATAACCATCGAACATGATGATCGCGAAGCACAGCAGCAGCACCAGCCACTGGTAACCGGAGATGGGGCGGGAGTCGATCCACGCTTTGACGTCGACAATGTTGTGGTTGCTCATCGGGTACGCTCTCTGTTTTTTTTATTAATCTGTGATCGGATTAAAACTTTGGCCGCAGGCCGGAAACGTAAGAAATGAGCGCCAGCGCGTGTCGTTAGAATATTTATATCATTTTATTTATTTAAAACATGGAATTATAAAAATAATTACCGACGGCTCAGCTACCAACTTAGGGGCTGTGGCGGCGAGTGTCTGCCGGAAAATGATTAACGAGGTATGAGTTTTGTTTATTTACGGTAGGCGGAAATAAAAAAGGGCGCCATCAGGCGCCCGGATGAAACGGGGGAAGGTTTTACCGCGTGGGGCCGGCGCCGACCAGCTTTTCGCCCGCCGGGGTGACGGTGTATTTGGCGAAGTTGTCGATAAAGCGCTGCGCCAGATCCTGCGCCTTTTCCTGCCACAGCGACTCGTCGGCGTAGGTCTTGCGCGGGTCGAGAATCGACGGATCGACGCCCGGCAGCGCGGTCGGCACTTCCAGGCCGAAGATCGGCAGGGTAAAGGTATCGGCGTTTTCGATTTCCCCGCTCAGGATGGCGTCGATGATGCCGCGGGTATCCTTGATCGAGATGCGTTTGCCGCTGCCGTTCCAGCCGGTGTTCACCAGGTAAGCCTGCGCGCCGGCGGCTTCCATGCGTTTCACCAGCACTTCGGCGTACTGCGTCGGGTGCAGCGTGAGGAACGCCGCGCCGAAGCAGGCGGAGAAGGTTGGCGTCGGCGCGGTGATGCCGCGTTCGGTGCCCGCCAGTTTGGCGGTGAAGCCGGACAGGAAGTGGTATTGGGTCTGTTCCGGCGTCAGGCGCGATACCGGCGGCAGCACGCCGAAGGCGTCGGCGGTGAGGAAGATTATCTTGCGCGCGTGGCCGGCTTTCGACACCGGTTTGACGATGTTGTCGATATGGTTGATCGGATAGGACACGCGGGTGTTTTCGGTTTTGCTGGCGTCGTCGAAGTCGATGCTGCCGTCGGCGAGCACGGTGACGTTTTCCAGCAATGCGTCGCGACGGATGGCCTGGTAGATCTCCGGTTCCGCCTGCGGCGACAGCTTGATGGTTTTGGCGTAGCAGCCGCCTTCGAAGTTGAATACGCCGTCGTCGTCCCAGCCGTGTTCGTCGTCGCCGATCAGCTGGCGTTTCGGATCGGTGGACAGGGTGGTTTTGCCGGTGCCGGACAGGCCGAAGAACACCGCCACGTCACCCTGCTCGCCGACGTTGGCCGAGCAGTGCATCGAAGCGATGCCCTGCAGCGGCAGCAGGTAGTTCATGATGGAGAACAGGCCTTTCTTCATTTCGCCGCCGTACCAGGTGCCGCCGATCAGCTGGATGCGCTCGGTCAGGTTGAAGGCGACGAAGTTCTCGGAGTGCAGGCCCTGCCGCTGCCAGTCCGGGTTGGTGCACTTGGCGCCGTTCATCACCACGAAATCCGGCTCGAAATCGGCCAGTTCGGCGTCGGTCGGGCGGATAAACATGTTTTTCACGAAGTGCGCCTGCCAGGCCACCTCGGTGATGAAGCGCACCTTCAGGCGGGTGTCGGCGTTGGCGCCGCAGAATGCATCGACCACGAACAGGCGTTTGCCGGAAAGCTGATTGCCCACCAGCGTCTTGAGATGCTGCCAGACTTCCGGCGACAGCGGCTGGTTGTCGTTTTTGCCGGTGCCGTTATCGGACCACCACACGGTGTCGCGGGTGGTGTCGTCGCGGACGATGTACTTGTCCTTCGGCGAGCGGCCGGTAAATTCGCCGGTGTCGACGTTGACCGCACCGAGCGCGGTCAGCGTACCGCGTTCCAGCGGCGGCAGATCGGCGCGGGTTTCTTCGGCGAACAGCTGCTCGTAGCTGGGGTTATGGACGATTTCGGCGGCCTGGGAAATGCCGTAGCGGGCAAGGGTTTGTGGGGTAACAGCGCGTGAAGACATATTCTACTTCCTTATTAGTCATATTATGCCTTAAAGCTGAGCGGTGCCGCGCGCAGGATTAAGGTTCGGGTACAGCTGACCGGATTCAGCTAATTGCGTTTCCGGTTCTCATTAATAAAACGGGAGGCTCTGACGTCCCCCTATAGCATAGCAGCGAATTTAAACCTGCTTACTTTAATTACAAAATGCTGACGATAATTAATTAAAACTAACATTAGCTTAGGCTCACAATATTGAATGCCGGCGGCGTAATTTAGTTCGTCATTTTTATTTTTTATCATATCGTCAGTGCTGTCTAGCGTTTTATTCCCAATTAGAAAAAACGGCTTCCACAATAGGATTTTTCGTAATCGATTGTTTTTGCTTGGTAACGTCATTCATATGCCGTTAGGCGAGCCGTCCCGCACCGAACACTTGTCAGCAGGGTGAATAATGAAACAGATAAATGCAGAAATGGCCTGCGAGAAAAATACCGCGGCGCCTGATACATCAGGAATAATTAACCAAATTCGACATATAGATATCGGCGCAGTGCCGATAGCGCTGTTTGTCACTATTTGCGCGATTGTCTCCGTTTCGGCTTACGCCAACTTCCTGCCGAAGAATATGATCGGCGGACTGGCGGTGATAATGACGCTGGGCTTTGCGCTGGCGCAGCTGGGTAAAAGTATTCCGCTGCTGCGCGATATCGGCGGCCCGGCGATCCTTTGCCTGATGGTGCCGTCGGTGCTGGTGTATTTCAACGTCTTTCAGCCGAACGTGATGAGCACCGTCCATCTGCTGATGAAAGACGCCAACCTGCTGTATTTCGTCATCGCCAGCCTGGTGGTCGGCAGCATCCTCGGCATGAACCGGGTGATCCTGATCCAGGGCATGGTGCGCATGTTCGTGCCGCTGGTGGTGGGCACGGTGACGGCGGTGGCCACTGGCCTGCTGGTGGGCAAACTGTTTGGTTTCAGCTTCTATCACACCTTTTTCTTCATCATCGTGCCGATCATCGGCGGCGGCATCGGCGAGGGCATTTTGCCGCTGTCGCTGGCTTACTCCGCCATTCTGGGCTCCGCGCCGGATGTGTATGTCGCGCAGCTGGCGCCGGCGGCGGTGCTGGGCAATATCTTCGCCATCGTCACCGCCGGCGTGCTGGCGCGCATCGGCATGCAGCGCAAGGCGCTGAGCGGCGACGGCATGCTGATTCGCTCCGCCCAGGAAAACGCGGTGTTCGCCATCAAGGAAAGCGGCGGCCACGTCGACTTCCAGCTGATGGGCGGCGGGCTGCTGGTGATTTGCGCCTTCTTTATCGTCGGTGGCCTGTTCGAGCATATCCTGCATATTCCCGGCCCGGTGCTGATGATCCTGTTTGCGGTGCTGTGCAAGTACTGCCGGGTGATCCCGGCCTCGATGGAGACCGGCGCGCACAGCTTCTACAAGTTCGTTTCCACCGCGCTGGTATGGCCGTTGATGATTGGCCTGGGCATGCTGTACGTGCCGCTGGAAAGCGTGGTGGCGGTCTTCTCGGTGGGCTATGTGGTGGTGTGCGGTTCCGTGGTGCTGTCGATGGGGCTGGTGAGCTTCCTGATCGCGCCCTATCTCAAAATGTTCCCGGTCGAGGCGGCGATCGTCACCTGCTGCCACAGCGGCCTGGGCGGCACCGGCGACGTGGCGATCCTGTCGGCGTCCAACCGCATGGGGTTGATGCCCTTCGCGCAAATCGCCACGCGCATCGGCGGCGCATCCACGGTGATCGGCGCCACGCTGCTGCTCGGTTGGTTAGTCTGAGTCCGATTCTTGTTACGGCTCACCGGGGGGATTGCCCCGGTTTTTTTTATTTTTGTCGGCGGATCCGCGGTATATGACGGCCGCAGGCAATGGAAATCGTGCTTTTTGGGCTAAAACCCGACAATTCCTATTAATTCCGTCATATTAGCCTGACATAGTAGCGCGCAGAAGGCCGGGCTTGCATACCTCGGGCTTCTGCCGGATCGCCAACCATTTCGGTTGGCGATTCACTTTCCATCTTTCAGCATATTGATGGCCGCGCCGATCAGTATGCGGCGTTCGATATCGTTGCTGTCCGCCAGCTGCTGCGCCAGATGTTTGGCCAGCGTTTCTACCGATAAAACCTCGCCGCGGTGACGCAGCTGCATCACGCCGTCGCCAATCAGCCGGGCGACTTCATCCCATACGGGCTTTATCTCCTGCTCCGAGAACATCATCGTTTACCTCGGCTGGGTGATTTTTGGTCAATGTAGCAGCTGAGCCGATGCTTCGCCACCGCAGCGGCCGCCGTCGCTAAAACCGGAAGAATAAAAAACAAGCCATCAGTATTTCTTCTGGTTTTTACGCTCAATACTTGTGGTGTCAAATATCAGGAGGGCGAATGATGAAACTGGTCGATCAACTGGCGGACTATTACCGTCTGAGCCGCAAGGCCGAAGTGCAGAATCGGCTGTGCCGGCTGTGGCTGCCGCAGGGGGAGGCGCGCATCGCCTATCTGCGCGAACTGCTGGAGCCGGAAAGCCGGCGGCCGAATCAGCGTTAACCGAACGCCATCGCCGCCCAGCGCAGCAGCAGCAAGGCCAGGCAGATCAGCAGCAGGATCAGGAACATTTTCCAATGTTTGGTGCGCATTCTTTTGGTTGCCATGCCTACCTCTTAGCTGAAATACCAGCCGCCAATCGCCACGATGGCCACCACCGCTACCAGCGCAATGACTTTCAATAAATCGCTGAAGGTGTCATCGGGGTCTTTGTCGTCTTGCTTCATTTTACCGCCTGACTTTGCGTCATGGAGTGAATATTAGCTCCAGTATGCCTGCTGCGCCGAGCGAGGCCCAGCGCTTTACCGTAAAAACCCGTAAAGGCTGTGGGAATAGAGTGCGCGGGCGTTGCGGCGACAGGTGCAGACGGCCATGGATACGTTGTACTATTCTGTTTGCAGTGATGACTCTCTCAATAAGGTAAAGCAATGGCGACGGCAATTCCGCAGAAATACGAACACACCGAGCGTTGGGCATTCGGCGACACCGAACAGCAGGCCGACGACGTGGTGCAGCTGATCCTCAACGGCACCAAAACGGCGACCTGTTCCAACCTCGACGGGGAAGGCATCCCGCTGGCCGGCGACGTGTTCCTGGTGGTCAATGGCAAGGGCGATCCGGTCTGCGCGGTAGAGCTGACCGCCGTGGAGATGAAAACCTACGATCAGGTGGATGAAGCGCACGCCTATGCCGAAGGCGAAGGCGACCGCTCGCTGGCGCACTGGCGCAAAGAGCTGCAGCGCTTCTTTGAGGAATACGATCTGTTCTCGCCGGACATGACGCTGGTGCTGATGAATTTCAAAGTGGTCGACACCTTTTAAATCATGCGCGCCGTTCCCTATGTCTGCCAGTGGGCGACGCCCGAGCTGGCCGCCGATCTGATCGCCGGCCGCGCGACCCTGGCGGACGATGCCAACTGGGCGCGCAGCGGCGCCCGCGACAGGGCGGAATACATCGAATGGGCTAATCACGTGTGCGGCATGGCCTGTTTGAAAATGGTGCTGAGCCACCGCGACGGCGAAGCGCCGCCGCTGTTGGAGCTGGCGCGCCGCAGCCTGCCGTATGGCGCTTACCTGCGCGAAGGGGAACGGATCAAGGGATTGATCTACGCCCCGTTCGTCGACTACGTGCGCGAACAGTTTGCGCTGCAGGCCGAGGTGAAGGTCGGCCTGGAGAGCGGGGAGCTACCGGCGCTGTTGGATCGTTGCCGCTATTTCATCGCCTCGGTGCATCCGGCCATTCGCCGGCCGGAGACGCCGCCGCCGCAGCGCGGCGGGCATCTGGTGCTGGTTACCGCCGCAGAGCCGCACGGCGTAACGTTTCACAACCCCTCGGGCGACAGCCCGGCGACGCGTCAGCAGGTGAAGCTGTCGTTGGAACGCTTTGGCCGCTTTTTCGCCGGCCGCGGCATCGCCATCGCATAAAAAAACGCGCTGTTTTCGGCAAAAAAACGGCGCGTCATGCTGGATATCGATAGAGGATCATTCCAGCCGCATCACCCAGGCGTCCGCCTGCCGGTCATAATGCTGTTTGTACAGCAGCGACTGCTTGCCGTCGAGCGTGGCCGGAATGCTGGTGTGCTCATCCCAACCGTCCAGCTGCATGCACAGGTCGGGATCCGATTTGCACGGAATGGTCAGGGTGCTGGCCCGCTCGGAAGACGCGCTCAGATGTGCGTCATCGACCTCGAAACTGCCTATTTTTACGACGGTTTTGCCCATGGGAACTCCTTGCTCTGCCAGGTGGTAGGAGGTAAGACCAGTTAGCGGTCGTCCGTATGAGCATAACCAAACGAGCAAAAAATGCCACATAAAAAATACAGTCCGGCAACAATTGCAGGCCGCGACTCGCGGCGGCGCTCAGTATTCCGCTATAAAATTGTGAGGACTACCTTGTGCGGCATGTTTTCACTGCGACAGCGTTGGCTATTCGGCCGAGATGCATCCTGATATCGCGATAACAGGATGCAGAGGTTCGAGTTTACATCAATGATATTAAAGGGGGCATGGGGTGCGGGAGCATCGCCGAAGCCAGCTCCCTTTATGCCTCGGCGTCGTTACAGATGAAAATCCAGCGCGCCGTCGCGCACCAGCTCACGCGGCAGGTTGTTTTTAATCCGGCTGCCGATGCGCTTGGCGATGCCCAACGGCTGCTGCTGATAGGTGACGATGCATTCATCGCTCTCCGGCGGCTGCTCCGGGTACAGATCGCGGCCGTGATACCACTCTTGCGCCAGCGCGGCGTCCAGCTCAAACCGCGGCTTGCCGTCGGCGACCGCCAGCGCGATCGCCGCCTCATGCTGCCAGCGGAAGCCCTTCGGGAAGCGTTCGGCCAGCTTCAGGCCGATACGTGAAAAACGCACTTTGCTGACCAGCGGCTCCAGCTCTGCCGGAAACAGCCAGATTTCTTTGTCGCGCGCCCACAGCCGGCCGCTCTCGTCCCAGGCCAATCCCGAGGCCGCCGCGGCCCTGGCAACCTCGGCCGCGTCTTGGCCGGAAAGCGGGCGGAACGGGAATTTACCCAGCTTGTAGCTCGGCTTGGGCAGCGGCGCGACGCCATGATTCTTGCGCAAGCGCGCCACAAAGAAGCCTTCGCTGTCGTAGATCTGCGGGAACACGTGCAGGAACCCTTCGGCGGTCAGCGCCTGCTGCGCGCCGGGGAACAGCTCGCCCAGGGGGTCGACGCTCACCGCATCGCCGTAGGTCGCCAGCAGCCAGGCGACCACCTGCTGATTTTCCTGCGCGTTGAGGGTGCAGGTGGAGTAGACCATCACGCCGCCCGGCGCCAGCGCATGGAAAGCGCTGTCGATCAGCTCGCGCTGGGTTTCGGCGATGGCGGCGACGCTTTCCGGCGACCAGTTGCTCATGGCGTCCGGATCCTTGCGCACCACGCCTTCGCCGGAGCAGGGGGCGTCCAGCAGAATGGCGTCGAAGCTTTCCGGCAGCGCGGCGCCGAACACCCGGCCGTCAAAATGGGTCAGCGCGACGTTTTTCACCCCGCAGCGGCTGACGTTGGCGTGCAGCACCTTCACCCGGCTGGCGGAGTATTCGTTGGCGACGATGCCGCCCTGGTTGTTCATCAGCGCGGCGATCTGGGTGGTTTTGGATCCCGGCGCCGCCGCTACGTCCAGCACCCGCCGCGGCGTTTGGCGATCGGCGAACAGCGCGCTGACCGGCAGCATCGAGCTGGCTTCCTGAATGTAAAACAGGCCGCTCAGGTGCTCGGCGGCGCTGCCCAGCCGCAGTTCTTCATCCTCGCGTTCGATCCAGAAACCTTCCGCGCACCAGGGGATGGGCTCCAGCCGCCAGTCATAATCCCGCACCAGCGTCAAAAAGTCGGCGACGCTGATTTTCAGGGTGTTGACCCGCAGGCTGCGGCGCAGCGGGCGCTGGCAGGCGGCGATAAAGTCGTCCATCGACAGCGCGGCGGGCATGATGGCGCGGGTCGCGTCGAGGAACGCGGGGGGCAAAAAAACGGCGGTGGATTTGGCCACGGGTGAATTCTCAGGCAGCAGTAATGACAAGGGCGGGAGTTTACCACAAAGCGGAAACGACGGGGGCCCTGCATGCCGGGCCCCCGAGGCGGAGTGAGGATTAATCGCGCGGAATGGCGGTGCCCCATTCTTTCCAGTCTTTCGGCTCCTCCGGATTCAGCAGGAAATGCTTGTTCGGCGCGGCCTTCGGCGCCAGCGGCATGGTCGGCGGCGTAGCGAAGGCGATGCCGCCGCGAATGAACTGCTGGAAGGTGCCGCTCTTGATCACGCCGCCGGTCAGGCCGAACTGCAGGTTATAGCCGGAAGCCAGCCAGAACACGCTGTTGTTGCGCACCAGGTGCTGGTATTTCTTGCTGATGCGCAGCGCGACGTGCACCCGGTCGGACATGGCGCCCAGGTAGAAACCGGTGATGGTGCCGACTTCCACGCCGCGGAACAGCACCGGCGTACCGATCTGCAGCGAACCGGTTTCGGCGGCGTCGAGGATCACGCTCAGGCCGTCGAGGTAGCGCGAATCGGTAATGCTGGCTTCCTGCAGCTCGAAGGTGCGCAGTTCGCGGCCGCGGCCCGGCTCCACGTTAATATAAGGCTGCAGCAGGGTGTCGAGGTTGCTGACCCCGGCGGCGGAGATCTCCGGCGAGACGATCGAGAAACGGGCGCCGTAGCGCGCAAAGGTCTGCACGTACTCCGGATACAGCACCGCCTTGGCCAACACTTCGTTGCGCTCCGGCGCCAGCTGCAGCGATTCCACCTGGCCGATGTCGATGCCGAGGTAGCGCAGCGGCATGCCCGCCGACAGCTTGCTGGCGTCGTAGGTTTTCAGGGTGATCTGGCTGCCCACCGCGCGGGCGGCGGTTTCATTGGCGTACAGCACCCGGTTGGCGCCCTTGTTCAGCGTCACGCCCTGCAGGTTATCGAAGCTGATGGCGCCCTTCAGCGCGCGGTTGAGCGGCGAAGCCTGCACCGTCAGGCCGCTGCCGTTCAGCTGCACCTTGGCGCCGCCTTCGGCCCAGAAGATGCTTTCGCGGGTCAGCAGCTTGCGGTATTCCGGGCTGATGTAAACGTCCACCTCAAATTCGTTGGCCTTCGGGCGAACGTTGACGATTTCACCCACCTGGAATTTGCGGTACAGCACCACCGAGCCGGCCTGCACATCCGGCAGGCTGACGGCGCTCAGCGTCAGGGTAGGGGTCGGATTATTGCCGACGATGCCGGCTTCGGCCTTCTCGGCGTTGGCGTACAGCGGGTATTGGCCGCCCGGTTCCCCTTTGCCGCCGGGTATGATGCGCACGCCGCCGTCGATCCACTCCTGGGCGCTGGCGCCGAGCACTTCCATGCCGTCCAGCCCCAGCTTGACGTCGACGCGGCTGTTGACCACGAACTTGCTGTCCTTGTGCAGCAGGCCGCGATACTGGGCGTCTACCGCCGCGGTGAACACCACGCCGCTGCCGGTCAGGGTGCGGCTCATGATTTGCCCGACCTTGACGCCGTGCACGATCAACGGCTGGCCGACGTCGATGCCGTAGCTTTGCGGCGCGTTCAGCGTTACCGTCAGCACGCCCGGCTGCTGCAGCAGGGTCTCGTTGCTGTCCAGCACGTTGAAGTGCTGCTGCGGTTCGCCGTCGCCCGGCACCAGCTCCAGCGTGGTGCCGGTCAGCAGCTGGCTCAGCTTGGCGTCGCTGAGGCTGATGCGCGGGCTGCGCATCACGATGCGGGTGCCGCTGCGCATCAGATCGACCACCGACGGATCGATGGTCAGCTCGCCGGTGACCTTGCTGTCCTGCTGCAGGGTCAACCTGGTCAGGGTGCCGACCTGCAGCCCCTGATACATCAGCGGCGTGCGGTTTTCGCTCAGGTTGTTGCCGCTCGGCAGATCCAGCTGGATGTTGACGCCGCGCTGGCTGTGGGCCAGATCCGGGTACAGGGTGTAGCTCTGGTCGGCCTTGGCCTGTTGGCCGTCGGGCGGCGAATCGAAGGCGATGGCGCCGTTCACCAGCGCCGCCAGGCTTTCCATCTGCACCGAGGCGCCGGACAGGCTGAAGTCGCCCTTGAAGCCGGAAACGTTCCAGAACCGGCTGCTGCCCTTCACCAGCTTGGCGAAGCGGCGGTCGATCAGCACGTCGATGGTGACGCCCTTGTTGTCTTCGGCGATGGTGTAGTCATACACCTTGCCGACCGGGATCTTGCGGTAATAGACCAACGAGCCGGTGTTGAGCGAACCGAGATCGTCGGCGTGCAGGTGAATCATCAGCTCGCCGGTGTTCAGCCGGTATTTCGGCTGGGTATCGAGCGCGGTGAAATGGGTTTGCGGCTCGCCGCTGCCGGGCATCATGCCGATGTAGTTGCCGCCGACCAGCGCATCCAGCCCGGAAACCCCGGCCAGCGAAGCCTTGGGCGTCACCAGCCAGAACTGGGTGCCGTCGCGCAGCGAATCCTCCAGATCGCTCTTGATGCTGGCTTCGACCACGATGCTGCGCAGATCTTTGCTCAGGCTGATCTTCTGCACCGTGCCGACTTCAACCCCCTGATAACGCACCGGGGTGCGGCCGGCGACGATGCCCGCCGCCGACTGGAAGTCGATGGTGACGGTGGTGCCGCGCTCCTGGACGTTGTTATAGACCAGCCACCCCGCGATCAGCAGGGCGATAAACGGCAGTAACCAGAATGGCGAAATGCGGCGCTTGTTTTTGACCCGCGCTTCAGTCGGTGTAGTCGGCGTTTCCTGTTGCATGTGCATCCCAAATCAATCGGCTATCCAGCCACTCGACGGCAAGAATAGTTAAAATGACCGCCGAACCAAAATAAAAGGCGGCCGGCCCCATAGTAAAAGACAACAGCTGGTCGCGATTGACCAGCGACATCATCAACGCAATGACGAACAGATCGAGCATCGACCAGCGGCCGATCCAGGTCACCAGCCGCAGCAGGCGAATGCGCGTTTTCAGGCTGTGCGAGGTCTTGAAATGGATGCTCAGCAGCAGGGTGAGCAGCACGATGACCTTGGTGAAAGGCACCAGCACGCTGGCGATAAACACGATGGCGGCGATCGGCACGTTGCCGGAGGTGGCCAACGATACCACGCCTGAGAAGATGGTGTCCTCCATGCGCGCGCCGTTGGCGTAGATGATCGAGATCGGCAGCAGGTTGGCCGGGATCAGCAGGATCATCGCCGCGATCAGCGCCGCCCAGGCCTTCTGCAGGCTGTAGGGCTGGCGGTGGCACATCGGAATATGGCAGCGCGGGCAGCGCCCGCGCTCATCCGGGTAGCCGGTATAGTGGCACGACAGGCAAACGTGCAGCGCCGCCGGCGGGCCTTCCGCTTGCTCCTGCGGGTAGTAACGCTCCCACAGCTGCTCCAGGTTGGCGTGGATCAGCGTCAGGATGCTCAATACGGTCAGCGAAAGATAGGCGATCAGCGCGTTGCCGGGCTGAATGTCGGCATAGTCCTGCACTTTGATCGCCGCCACCGCCATGCCGATCAGATAGATGTCGAGCATCACCCACTCTTTCAACCGCTCCAGCATCAGCAGCACCGGGCGCAGGTTCATGCCGAGCGCGTGGCCGACGCGCAGATACAGCAGCGACAGCGACAGGGTCAGCGGCGCGCCGATGGTGCAGAACGCCACCATGCTGGCGGTGAGCGGGTCGCCCTGGCGGCTCATTTGCCAGATGCCTTCCAGCAGGCTGGCGTCGATGCGCGTGCCGAGCAGGCGGATGCTGATCAGGGGTTCGGCAAAGGCGAACGGCATCAGCAGCAGCATGGCGATCGCCATGGCGGTCAGGCGGGTCATCGACCAGTCGCGGCCGTGCACCACCCTGGCGTTGCAGCGCGGGCAGTAGGCGGCCTGATTGCCGCTCAGCGGCGGCAGCACAAACAGCAGGTCGCATTCGCAACAGCGCTGATGGCGCGCTTTGGAAAGGGGGCCGGTGATCGCGTGTATCTTCATCATGACAAAAGCTGCCCTTGAGCCCGCCGGAACTGTTAGCGTAGCTGAAAAATAAACCAGCCAGTGCCTTATAAGGTTAAGCAACGGGCGGCAAAACAGGGTAAACAGGGTTTCTGAGCGGCAAACATACCCTGCCGGGCGGGGTTTTGTGAAGCAACAGATGATTAACCTTGTGGCTATACGCATTTAATGCTTATTTTATAGGGCCTAAGCCTTGGGCTTCTGGCCATCTTCACTGTTTTAATGGTTAACACATGACAAAAGAACAATTCTACGCGGAATTAAAACGTGATTTGAGTGCGCTGCTTGATGGGGAAACCCACTTTATCGCCGCGCTGTCCAACGCCAGCGCGTTGATCAACGAGCGGTTGGATGACGTGAACTGGGCCGGTTTTTACCTGATGGACGGCAACCAGCTGGTGCTGGGGCCGTTCCAGGGCAAAATCGCCTGCGTGCGCATTCCGGTCGGCAAGGGCGTGTGCGGCACCGCGGTGGCGGAAAACCGCGTGCAGCGGGTCGGCGACGTCCATGCGTTTCCGGGCCATATCGCCTGCGATGCGGCCAGTAACGCAGAAATCGTACTGCCGCTGTTCGTCGGCGGCCGGGTCATCGGCGTTCTCGATATCGACAGCACGGTTTATCAACGCTTCGACGAAGAGGACGAATTGGGCCTGAAAGCAGTGGTGGCGGGGCTTTGCGCGCAGCTCGAACAGTGTGATAGTGCGAAATATGTCACTGTAACGGCAAGTTGATCTACGGTTAACGTGGCATTTACCGATGGCGTCATTATAATGACGCCTGTTCATGCCTGCGCTGGTTGGCAAACCCGTTGTAATCAGGAAATTTCATGGAAAATCAACCTAAGTTGAACTCTAGTAAAGAAGTCATTGCTTTTCTTGCCGAGCGTTTTCCGCTCTGCTTTAGCGCCGAAGGCGAAGCTCGCCCGCTGAAAATCGGTATTTTTCAGGATTTGGTAGAGCGCGTGCAGGGGGAAGAAAACCTCAGCAAGACGCAATTGCGTTCTGCCCTGCGCCTGTACACCTCAAGCTGGCGTTACCTGTACGGCGTCAAGGTGGGCGCCCAGCGCGTCGACCTGGACGGCAACCCGTGCGGTGAACTGGAACAGCAGCATGTAGACCATGCTCGCCAGCAGCTTGAAGAAGCCAAAGCGCGCGTTCAGGCACAGCGTGCCGAACAAAACGCCAAAAAACGCGAAGCCGCCGGTGGATCCGCCGACGCCGAGCCGCGTCGTCCGCGCCCAGCCGGCAAAAAGCCCGCGGCGCGTCGCGAAGGCGGAGCCGCGCCGGAGAACCGCAAACCGCGCCCACAAACTCGCCCACAGCAAGCTCGTCAACCTCGTGCAGCAAAAGAGGAAAGCCAGCCGCGTTATGCGCCAGTCACGGATATCTCTAAACTGCAAATTGGCCAGGAAATCAAAGTCAGAGCAGGCAAGAGCGCGATGGATGCAACCGTACTCGAAATCGCTAAAGATGGCGTACGTGTGCAGCTCTCTTCCGGTCTGGCGATGATTGTGCGCGCAGAACACTTGCAGTTCTGATACGGAGGCCAACCAAGGCATGAACAAATTTGTCAGATTAACGGCGGTCGCGAGCCTGTTGTGGGCGGGTGTCAGTTACGGAGCGGAAACAGCCAACATCCGCCTCGATCAACTGCCTCAGCTGCATCAGGAACCTCAGCACGCTACCGTGAGTGAGCGCGTTACCTCGCGCTTCACTCGCTCTCATTATCGCCAGTTTGCCCTGGACGCCGACTTTTCGGGCAAGATCTTCGATCGTTACCTGAATATGCTGGATTACAGCCATAACGTGCTGTTGGCCTCCGACGTGGCGCAGTTCGCCGACAGAAGAACCCAGGTGGGCGAAGAGCTGAAAAACGGCAAGCTGGATACGTTTTACGCGCTGTACAATCTGGCACAGAAACGCCGTTTTGAGCGTTATACCTATGCGTTGTCGCTGCTGGCGAAGCCTATGAATTTCACCGGCAACGGCACTATCGATCTCGACCGCAGCAAAGCGCCGTGGCCGAAAGACAAGGCGGAGCTGGACAGCCTGTGGGACGCGAAAGTCACCTATGACGAGCTGAACCTCAAGCTGACCGGCAAGACCGAAAAAGAAATCCGCGACACCCTGACCAAGCGCTATCAGTTCGCCATCAAGCGCCTGACGCAGGGCAACAGCGAAGACGTGTTCCAGCTGGCGATGAATGCCTTCGCGCATGAAATCGACCCGCACACCAACTATCTGTCCCCGCGCAATACCGAGCAGTTCAATACCGAGATGAGCCTGTCGCTGGAAGGCATCGGCGCGGTGCTGCAGATGGACGACGACTACACCCTGATCAACTCCATGGTGCCGGGCGGCCCGGCGGCGAAGAGCAAGGCGATCACCGTGGGTGACCGCATTGTCGGCGTCGGCCAGGCGGGCAAAGGCATGGTGGACGTGATCGGCTGGCGTCTGGACGACGTGGTGTCCCTGATCAAGGGGCCGAAGGGCAGCAAGGTGCGTCTGGAGATCCTGCCGGCCGGCAAAGGCACCAAAACCCGCGTGGTCACCCTGACGCGCGAGCGCATCCGCCTGGAAGACCGCGCGGTGAAAATGACCATCAAGAGCGTCGGCAAAGAGAAGGTGGCGGTGCTCGACATCCCGGGCTTCTACGTGGGGCTGACCGATGATGTGAAAGTTCAGCTGCAGAAGATGGCCAAGCAAAACGTCAAGAGCGTGATCATCGATCTGCGCACCAACGGCGGCGGCGCGCTGACCGAAGCGGTTTCGCTGTCCGGCCTGTTCATTCCGAGCGGCCCGGTGGTGCAGGTGCGCGACAACAACGGTAAAGTGCGTGAAGACGCCGACACCGACGGCGTGACCTACTATAAAGGCCCGCTGGTGGTGCTGGTTGACCGCTTCAGCGCCTCCGCCTCCGAGATTTTCGCGGCGGCGATGCAGGATTACGGCCGCGCGCTGATCGTCGGCGAGCCGACCTTCGGCAAGGGCACCGTACAGCAGTACCGTTCGCTCAACCGCATTTACGATCAGATGCTGCGTCCCGAATGGCCGGCGCTGGGTTCGGTGCAGTACACCATCCAGAAGTTCTACCGCGTCAACGGCGGCAGCACCCAGCGTAAAGGGGTGACCCCGGACATTCTGATGCCGACCGGCGTCGATCCGGCGGAAACCGGCGAGGCGTTTGAAGACAACGCCATGCCGTGGGACAGCATCAACGCGGCCACCTATACCAAAACCGGCGATACGGCGGCGTTCGAACCTGAACTGCTGAAGGATCACCAGCAGCGCATCGCCAAAGATCCCGAGTTCCAGTACATTGCGCAGGACATCGCGCATTACAAGGCGCTGAAGGACAAACGCAACATCGTGTCGCTCAATCTGGCGGTTCGCGAGAAAGAGAACCACGATGACGACGCGACCCGCCTGCAGCGCATCAACGATCGCCTGCAGCGCGCCGGCAAAAAACCGCTGAAGTCGCTGGACGATCTGCCGAAGGATTACCAGGAACCGGATCCGTACCTGGATGAAACCGTGCACATAGCGCTGGATCTGGCCCATATAGAAAAGGCCCAGCCGGCCCAGCAACCGGCGGCCGTCAAGTAAGGCCGCGGGATTTACCGCTAAAAACGCACCCTCGGGTGCGTTTTTTTATGGCGGCGGGATTGAACTGCCCGACGCTGTCGCCGACCCGGCTGAAGCGCGCGGCGGATTTTTTGCTAAAAAACCCGCCGCAAGGCGCAACAATCGTTTACAATTTGCCGAACCCCGATGGCGCGCCGTTTTTGTAAAGTTTCGTATTTTTAGTAGGTTAATGGCGCGCAACTCTTGAAACTGTGACGAATGCCCATACGATCTAGGGTATCGGCAACCGCGTTTTGTTAACATTTATGAGGAAGTAACCATTTTATGATGCGTATAGCTCTGTTCCTGCTCACCAACCTGGCGGTGATGTTGGTTTTCGGGCTGGTGCTCAGCCTGACAGGAATCCAATCCAGTAGCGTTCAGGGCCTGATGATCATGGCCGGTCTGTTCGGCTTCGGCGGCGCTTTCGTGTCGCTGCTGATGTCCAAATGGATGGCGCTGCGCTCCGTTGGCGGAGAGGTGATTGAACAGCCGCGTAATGAAACCGAAAACTGGCTGCTGGAAACGGTGCGCCGTCAGTCGCAGCAGGCGGGCATCGCCATGCCGCAGGTGGCCATCTATCACGCACCGGACATTAACGCCTTCGCCACCGGCGCGCGCCGCGACGCCTCGTTGGTCGCCGTCAGCACCGGCCTGCTGCAGAGCATGAGCCGCGACGAAGCGGAGGCGGTCATTGCGCATGAGATCAGCCACGTCGCCAACGGCGATATGGTGACCATGACGCTGATCCAGGGCATCGTGAACACCTTCGTTATCTTCATTTCGCGGTTGATCGCGCAGGTGGCCGCCGGCTTCCTGGGCAACCGCGACGGCGAAGGGGAAGGCAACGGCAACCCGATGATCTATTTTGCGGTGTCGATGGTGCTGGAACTGGTGTTCGGTATCCTGGCCAGCATTATCACCATGTGGTTCTCGCGCCACCGCGAGTTCTACGCCGACGCCGGCTCCGCCAAGCTGGTGGGCCGCGAGAAAATGATCGCCGCGCTGCAGCGTCTGAAAACCAGCTATGAGCCGCAGGAAGCGGGCAGCATGATGGCGTTCTGCATCAACGGCAAATCCAAGTCGTTCAGCGAGCTGTTCATGTCGCACCCGCCGCTCGACAAGCGCATCGAAGCGCTGCGTTCCGGCCAGTACCTGAAATAATCGCCCAAACGTGAAAAAACCCCGGCTTGCCGGGGTTTTTTTATCGCCGCTATTTGCTTTGCTGAGGGGCTTCGGCCGGCTGCGCCCGCGGCTGAGTGATGCGCAGGCTGCTTACCGCCGCCGCCAGGCTGGCGAATACGCCCGCCAGGATCAACGAAGCGTGGGTGCCGGCGCTGGGGAACAGATTGAACATCAGCGCCACCAGCGCCGCGCCTGAGGTTTGCCCCAGCAGGCGGGCGGTGCCGAGCATGCCGCTGGCGCCGCCGCTGCGGTTGCGCGGCGCGGCGGAGATAATGGTGTGGTTATTGGGCGACTGGAACAGCCCAAAGCCGGCGCCGCACAGCGCCATGCGCCAGATGATGTCCAGATCGGACGGGCGGTCCGGCAGCAGCGCCAGCAGGAACAGCCCCAGCGCGAACGCCGCCAGCCCGATACAGCCCAGCAGCCCGGCGTGCACGCGTTCTACCAGCCGGCCGGCGATGGGGGCCATCACGATAATCGCCAGCGGCCACGGCGTCAGCAGCAGCCCGGTGGCCACCTCGTCGCGCCCCAGCGTGCCCTGCAAAAAGAACGGCAGCGACACCATCGCCAGCATCTGCGCGGCGAATGAACAGACTGAGGTGCCCATCGACAGGGCGAAGATCGGAATGCGCAGCAGATCGACCGGCAGCAGCGGGAACGGTTGACGCAGTTGACGGCGGACGAAGACCCCGCCAATCGCCAGCAGCGCGGCGATCTCGCCGAAGATCAGCGCCAGGCTTTGGCCCTGGGCAAAACCGCTGATGGCGGTGATCAGCAGGCCAAAGGTCAGGGCGTTCAGCAACGCGCTGGTGGGATCGAAGCGTTGATTGCTGCTTTTCTGGCTATTGGCCGGCAGGAACTTCATGCCCAGCAGCAGCGCGACGATGCCGATCGGCAGGTTGATGGCGAACAGCCATTGCCAGGAGGCCACCGACAGGATAGCCGCCGCCACCGTCGGCCCGGCCGCCGAGGAAAAGGCCACGATCAGCGAATTGATGCCCATGCCGCGGCCGAGGAAGCGCTGCGGATAAATAATGCGGATCAGCGCGGTGTTGACGCTCATGATGGCCGCGGCGCCAAAGCCCTGCAGCACCCGGGCGATGGTCAGGGTGACCAGCGAATCGGACAGGGCGCAGAACAGCGAGGTGATGCTGAATACCAGCAGGCCGGCCTGGTAGATGCGGCGGTAGCCGACCAGGTCGCCGAGCGAGGCCAGCGACAGCAGCGAGATGGTGATCGCCAACTGATAGGCGTTGACCACCCAGATGGAGCTGGCCGGGCTGGCGTTAAGGTCGCGGGCGATGGTCGGCAGCGCCACGTTGGCGATGGCGCCGTCGAGTACGGAAACGGTGATGCCCAGGGCGATGGCGAGAATGGCGCCATAGCGCTGCGGGACGGGGAGGCCGTCGGTACAAGAACGCATGTTGGTCTCGAAGGTGTTAATCCGGGGGAGTATTACCATGCTAATCATCTTGGTCTGCGATTGCATGCCCATTATGCGGATAATTGTAAGCGCCGGTTAGCCGATGGCGGTTTATCCATTTAACCTCAGGCATTTATCCGGCCCGCGCATTGCGCGGCGTTGGGCGTTCCGCTTATACTGAAACCCGTGTTCAAATTTCTTAAAACAGAAACAGCAGCGTAGGATATTTACCATGGCTATCACTGATACAGACAAACAGCCGGATTCTGTTTCATCAGTAATGAAGGTGTTCGGTATCCTGCAGGCGCTCGGCGACGAGCGCGAGATTGGCATTACCGAGCTTTCCCAGCGGGTGATGATGTCCAAGAGCACCGTCTACCGTTTTCTGCAGACCATGAAATCGCTGGGCTATGTGTCGCAGGAAGGCGAGTCGGAAAAGTATGCGCTGACGCTGAAGCTGTTTGAACTGGGCGCCAAGTCGCTGCAAAACGTCGATCTGATCCGCAGCGCCGACGTCCAGATGCGCGAGCTGTCAAACCATACCCGCGAAACCATTCACCTCGGGGCGCTGGATGAAGACAGCATCGTCTATATCCATAAAATCGACTCGATGTACAATTTGCGCATGTATTCGCGCATCGGCCGCCGCAACCCGCTGCACAGCACCGCGATCGGCAAGGTGCTGCTGGCCTGGCGCGATCGCGCGGAGGTGGACGAGATCCTGTCGCAGGTCGAGTTCACCCGCAGCACCGCGCATACCCTGGGCAGCGCCGCCGAACTGTTGCCGGTGCTGGAACAGGTGCGCGCGCAGGGCTTTGGCGAGGATGTGGAAGAGCAGGAGGAAGGGCTGCGCTGCATCGCGGTGCCGGTGTTCGACCGCTTTGGCGTGGTGACCGCCGGGCTGAGCATCTCGTTCCCGACGCTGCGCTTCTCCGAAGACGCCAAGGCCGATTACGTGAAGCGGCTGCATACCGCCGCGCGCAACATTTCCGAGCAGCAGGGTTACCACGACTACCCGTTCTGACCGGCAGAGCCGTTCAAGATACCGCCGACGCCCCGTAACCCACGGCGCGTCGGTTTTTTTTGCCCCGGCCAATGGCGCGCGCAAGCGCTACAGCGTATCGACCTCGATGCGCAGGCTGTCGTGGCGCCAGTATTCGATATCGAAGTCGAGAATGCGGCCGTGCTGGTCGTAGTTCAGCCGGCGCAGCAGCAGTGCCGGCAGCCCGACCATGGCTCCCAGCGCGCGGGCGGCGCCGTAAGGCAAGGCGGTCGGATAGAACGACAGGTGCATGCTGCTGTAGATCAGACCGTAGTGCTGCTGATAGATCTCGGTCAGGCTGCCGTTGAGATCCCGGCCGAGCAGTTCCGGTACCCGCTGCGGCAGGCAGTGGTTTTCGCAATAGCAGATGGCGCGCTCATCGGCGTAACGCACCCGACGCAGCAGGTAGATGTGATCGAATGGCTCTAGCGCCAGCGGCGGCATCACCTCGGGCGGCACCCTGGTTCGCTCGGCGGACAACAGCGCCGTGCGCGGCGTGCGCCCCTGTTCCTGGCACAGCCTGTGGAAGTTGGTGTTCTGGGTGGGATCCAGCCATAGCCGCGCCGGCGTGACAAACCAGCCGCGGCGATCGGCGCGATAAATGACGCCGGTGGCCTCCAGCTGCGCCAGGCTCTCGCGGATGGTGACGCGGGTGGTGGAGAAGAGGGCGCACAGTTCGCGCTCCGAAGGCAGCTTGTCGCCGGCCTGCAGTGCGCCGCGGCTGATGCGCGCCTGGAGCTGATCCTTGATCTGCAGGTAGTGGGGCATCTCGCCCTGATGTTGTTTCATTTCATCTCGCTATGGCATTCCGGCACGCGCCTATTATACATCCGCTGATGAATTTTTTGTTTCACCGCGCTTTGCCGTTTGACCCGGGGGCGAATTTACCGCCACAATCATCGCCATCTGGTATAGACCAATTGGTGAAAAACATGTCCGATCGTAACTACCTGCTGTTAACTCCCGGTCCGCTGACCACCTCCGACGGGGTGAAACAGACGATGCTGTTCGACAGCTGCACCTGGGATGAAGACTATAACCTCGGCGTGGTGCAGAGCATTCGCCGGCAGCTGGTGGCGCTGGCGACGCAATCCGCCGGTTACACCGCGGTGCTGCTGCAGGGCAGCGGCAGCTTCGCGGTGGAGGGCGTGTTGGGCACGGTCATCGGCCCGCAGGACAAGCTGCTGATCGTCAATAACGGCGCCTACGGCGCGCGCATGGCCGAAATGGCGCGGCTGATGGATATCGGGCATCGGGTCTTTGACTGCGGCGAGGTGAACGAACCCGACGTCGCGGCGCTGGAGGCGGTGCTGAAAAGCGACGCGCGCATCAGCCATATCGCCATGGTGCACTGTGAGACCACCACCGGCATGCTTAACCCGCTGCAGAAGGTGGCCGGGCTGGCGGCGCGCAACGGCAAAACCTTTATCGTCGACGCCATGAGCAGCTTTGGCGGCATCCCGCTGGACGTGGACGCGCTCGGCATCGACTTCCTGATCAGCTCCGCCAACAAATGCATTCAAGGCGTGCCGGGCTTCGCCTTCGTCATCGCGCGCCGCCGCGAGCTGGAGAAGTGCGCCGGTCGCTCGCGCTCGCTGTCGCTGGACCTGTATGCGCAGTGGCGCTGCATGGAGGACCATGGCGGCAAATGGCGTTTCACCTCGCCGACCCACACGGTGCTGGCCTTTGCGCAGGCGCTGCGCGAGCTGGAGCAGGAGGGCGGCGTCGCGGCGCGCCACCGGCGTTATCAGGCCAATCAGCGGCGGCTGGTGGCAGGCATGCGCGGCCTGGGCTTTGCCCCTCTGCTGGATGATGCGCTACATTCGCCGATCATCACCGCGTTTCATTCCCCGCAGGCGCCAACCTACCGCTTCGCCGAGTTCTATCGGCGGCTGAAGCAGCAGGGGTTCGTGATTTACCCCGGCAAGGTGTCGCAAAGCGACTGCTTCCGCATCGGCAACATCGGCGAGATTTACCTGCAGGATATCGAACTTTTGCTGGCCGCGGTCGGGCAGGCGATGTACTGGGAGCGGTAAGGATGAGCATGAACAAGATTAACGCAGTGGTTCTCGACTGGGCCGGCACTACGGTGGATTTCGGCTCCTTCGCGCCGACGCAGATTTTTGTCGAGGCGTTCAAACAGACCTTCGATATCGACATCAGCCTGGCGGAAGCGCGCATTCCGATGGGGCTGGGGAAGTGGCAGCACATTGAGGCGCTGGGCAAGCTGGCGGCGGTGGATGAACGCTGGCGGCGACGGCTGGGGCGTTCGATGAGCCGGCAGGACATCGACGCGCTGTATCAGGCCTTTATGCCGCTGCAGCAAGCCAAAGTGGCCGATTTCGCCGATCCGATCGACGGCGTGCCGCAGGTGATTGCCGGGCTGCGCGAACAGGGCATCAAGATCGGTTCCTGTTCCGGCTACCCGCGGGCGGTGATGGAGGTGCTGGCGCCGGCGGCGGCGGCGCGCGGCTACGCGCCGGATTATTGGGTGGCGACCGACGATCTGGCCGCCGGCGGCCGCCCTGGCCCCTGGATGGCGCTGCAAAACATGATAGCCCTGGGCGTCGATGCGGTGGCGCACTGCGTGAAGGTGGACGATGCGCTGCCCGGCATCGCCGAGGGGCTGAACGCCGGCATGTGGAGCGTTGGCCTGGCGGTGTCCGGCAACGAATTTGGCGCCAGCCTGCGGGAGTACCGGCGGATGGCGGCGGCGGAGGTGGAACGGCGGCGTGCGGCGGCGGCGGACAAACTGTACGCGGCGGGTGCGCACTACGTGATCGATACGCTGGCGCAGCTGCCGGGGGTGATCGCCGATATCAACCGGCGGTTGGCGGCGGGCGAGCGGCCATAGCGTTATTTGCAGGCAATAAAAAACCGGGGATGGCCCCGGTTTTTTATTTCGGCAGACGCGGGCTTAGCGGTGCGCCAGTTCCACTTCGTCTTCGCTGTCCATAATGGCTTTGTCGGTCTGCTTCATCAGCTGGCTGGTGATGGTGCCGGCAGCCATGGAGCCGTTGACGTTCAGCGCGGTGCGGCCCATGTCGATCAGCGGTTCGACCGAAATCAGCAGGGCGACCAGCGTGACCGGCAGGCCCATCGCCGGCAGCACGATCAGCGCGGCGAAGGTGGCGCCGCCGCCAACGCCGGCCACGCCGGCGGAGCTGATGGTGACGATGCCGACCAGGGTGGCGATCCACACCGGATCCAGCGGGTTGATGCCGACGGTCGGCGCAACCATCACCGCCAGCATCGCCGGGTACAGGCCCGCGCAACCGTTTTGGCCGATAGTGGCGCCGAACGAAGCCGAGAAGCTGGCGATGGATTCCGGCACGCCCAGACGGCGGGTCTGCGCCTCAACGTTCAGCGGAATGCTGGCGGCGCTGGAGCGGCTGGTGAAGGCGAAGGTGATGACCGGCCATACCTTGCGGAAGAACTTCATCGGATTGACGCCGGTAAAGGCCAGCAGCGCGGCGTGTACCGCAAACATGATCGCCAGACCGAGGTAGGACGCGATCACGAAGCTGCCGAGCTTGACGATGTCGTGGATGTTGGAGCCGGCGACCACTTTGGTCATCAGCGCCAGCACGCCGTACGGGGTCAGCTTCATCACCAGGCGAACCAGCTTCATTACCCAGGCCTGCAGGGTATCGATAGCCACCAGCACGCGCTCGCCTTTCGGCTTGTCGTCTTTCAGCAGCTGCAGCGAGGCCACGCCGAGGAAGGTGGCGAAGATCACTACGCTGATGATCGAGGTCGGGCTGGCGCCGGTCAGGTCGGCGAACGGGTTTTTGGGAATAAAGGACAGCACCATCTGCGGTACGGTCAGGTCGGCCAGTTTGCCCACGTAGTTGCTCTGGATCGCCGACAGACGCGCGCTTTCCTGCGCGCCCTGCACCAGGCCTTCGGCGGTCAGGCCGAACAGGTTGGTCACCAACACGCCGACCAGCGCTGAAATCAGCGTGGTGAACAGCAGGGTGCCGATGGTCAGGAAGCTGATTTTGCCCAACGACGACGCGTTATGCAGCTTGGCGACCGCGCTCAGGATCGAGGCGAACACCAAAGGCATCACGATCATTTGCAGCAGTTGCACATAGCCGTTGCCGACGATGTTGAACCAGCTGATGGACTCTTTCAGTACCGGGTTGTCGGAGCCGTATACCAGCTGCAGCGCCAGACCGAACACCACGCCGATCGCCAGACCGACCAATACTTTTTTCGCCAGGCTCCATTGCTTGTGGCGAGTTTGCGCCAACAGCAAAAGGAGGGCGACAAAGACCACCACGTTAATTACGAGCGGAAGATTCATCCCCAATGTCTCCAATAATCTTTTCTTATATAAAAATGGCTACGCACCAGCCTGTAGCGATGCCAATATCCTAACAGTTTGGTGAATGGCCTACTTATATCCAAATGGAATTTGATATAGCTTTTTGTTTATATTTGTTTAATTAATATTCTTTCTGATGATTAATTAGTCGGCGATCGCGATCACAGTTTGATATTTTTTATCTGCTCGAAATACGATTGCACCGGGATGGTGCATCCGCCTTGCCAATAGATGGCGAAGGCGACCAGGCAAAGGCACAGGGCGCGCTCCAGCTGATTGCCTTTTTGCGAATTCAGCAGCGGCAGGCGAAAACGCCAGCGGCAGGGCCACAGCAGCGGCACGCCGGCGGGGGTGAGCATATCGGCCAGCAGGTGGCTGAAATAACCGATGATCATGGCGTGCAACACGTCGGGTGGGATGGGCCAGCTGCGCGGCACGTCCAGTTGGAACAGCGCCATGCCGCCGGCGATCGCCAGCAGGCTGTGGGTGAAGCCGCGGTGGCCGAAGGCGCGGGCGATGGGAATGGCTATCCAGCGCAGGCGCTGGCCCAGCACCGATTTGGGGTGATCGATATCGGGCAGCAGCGAAGTCAGCAGCGCGGCCGGGATGATGTGCCACCAGTCGCCGGTGGCCAGTTCCGGGGTGACCTCGGCCTTCTTGGCGAAGATCGCGCAAGCGACAGAGAATATAAGGTGTCCTTCCGCGGTCATGCTGTTGCTATTCCGGCTGGTAAACTGTTAATTTATCCAGTATATGGGAAAATTCCCAGTAGTGGAAGCAGTTACCCTGTAACCAATTGTTTATTTTCCCCGGATTTACAACAGGTTGTTACTCCGTTGACTAACGCGTGGCCGTTTTTGGCGTCGCGCAAATAAAAAAGCCCTGCATGCAGGGCTCGAAGCGGCGTCGCCAGACGGCGTATTTTCAGCGTGCCAGCCAGCCGCCGTCGACCGCCAGCGTGTAGCCGTTGACATAGTCCGAGGCCGCCGACGCCAAAAACACCGCCGGCCCCCCATATCCTGCGGCAGACCCCAGCGCCCGGCGGGAATGCGCTCGAGGATCTCCTGATTGCGTTCTTCATCGGCGCGCAGCTGCTGCGTGTTGTTGGTGGCCATATAGCCCGGCGCTATGGCGTTGACGTTGATGCCGTGCTGCGCCCATTCGTTGGCCAGCAGGCGCGTCACGCCCATCACCGCGCTCTTGGAGGCGGTATAAGAGGGCACGCGGATGCCGCCCTGGTAGGACAGCATCGAGGCGATATTAATGATCTTGCCGCCGCCGCCCTGGCGGATAAACTGCCGCGCCACCGCCTGCGCCATAAAGAACAGCGTCTTGATATTCAGGTTCATCACATCGTCCCAGTCCTTTTCGCTGAAATCGATGGCGTTTTCGCGGCGAATAATGCCGGCGTTGTTCACCAGAATATCGATGCGGCCGAATTCGGCCACCGCCTGCTCGATCAGCGGCGGGATCACCGCGATGCTGCTCAGATCGGCATTCAGGCTGAGGAAACGGCGGCCTAGCGCGCGCACCTGCTCTCGGGTCTGCTGCGGGTTGCTGCGGTTGACGCCGATAATGTCGCAGCCGGCCTGCGCCAGGCCCACCGCCATGCCCTGGCCGAGCCCGGTATCGCAGCCGGTCACCAGCGCCACTTTGCCGCTTAAGTCGAAGGAATCAAGGATCATAGCCATGCTCTCTCACCGCACGGCAAGGCGCCGTGCGGCCGGTTATCGGGGAAAAGGAGATCAGCGCAGTTCGCTGACGGCGAGGTGGTCCATGTCGCCAAATACCTGGTTTTCGCCCACCATGCCCCAGATAAAGGTGTATCGCTTGGTGCCGACGCCGGCGTGGATCGACCAGCTCGGCGAGATCACCGCCTGCTCGTTGTGCACCAGCAGATGCCGGGTTTCCTGCGGCTGGCCCATCATGTGGAATACCGCGGTTTCGTCGTCCATATCGAAGTAGAAATAGACCTCCATGCGGCGTTCATGGGTGTGGCACGGCATGGTGTTCCACAGGTTGCCCTCCGCCAGCTTGGTCAGGCCCATGGTGAGCTGGCAGGTCGGCAGCACGTCCGGCACGATAAACTTGTTGATGGTGCGGCGATTGCTGGTGGCGTCATCGCCCAGCGTCTGCGGCGAAGCCTCGGCCAGGGTGATTTTTTTGTTGGGGTAGTGAGTGTGGGCCGGTGCGCTGTTGTAATAGAACTTGGCCGGCCTGGCCGGATCCAGGCTGCTGAATTCGACCTCTTTGGCGCCCTGGCCGACATACAGCGCCTCTTCCGGGCCGATTTCGTAGCTTTCGCCGTCGACGACAATCTTGCCGGCGCCGCCGATGTTGATCGCGCCCAGTTCGCGCCGCTCCAGAAAATAGCTGACGCCCAGCTGTTTGCCCACTTCACCGCCGATGCTGACCGCTTTGCCGATCGGCATGATGCCGCCGACGATGATGCGGTCGATATGGCTGTAGGTCATGGTGTAGGTATCGGCTTCGAATATTTTTTCAATCAGAAACTCACGGCGCAGGCCGGCGGTGTCGAGTTGTTTGGCGTGATCGCTGTGAATGCTTTGACGGACGTCCATCGCAATGCCTCTCAGAGTGAAGGTGTGTAGGGAAAGCAACCGGGCAACCGGCGGCGCTGCGTGGCAGTGACAACGGCCTCCCGCCGCCCGGCGCTTTCCTGTTGCCTTCAGCATAGAGGCCTCGGCATGCTAATTCAATAAAAATGAAATAATGTTTTATTTATTTTTTGACGTAAGTCTTTTTTCTGAAAATGAAGGGGCGAGCAGGGAGAGGGAGGCGGCGCCGGCCGGCGCCGCGGGATCAGGCGAAGTACTCGGGGGTCAACTGCTCCAGGCTGTCCAGCCGGTGGTCCGCCAGCGCCCAGCGCGGGTCCTGCCGGTATTCGGCGGCCGGAATGACGATGGAGCGCATGCGCGCCGCCTTGGTGGCGATCATGCCGTTGAACGAGTCCTCCAGCGTGACGCAGCGCAGCGGATCGCTGCCCAGGCGTTCGGCGGCGATCAGGTACACTTCCGGATGCGGCTTGCTGTAGGGCAGATATTCGGCGGACACCAGCTGATCGAAGTAGCCTGCCAAATCAAACATCTTCAACACCTGCTGCTGCATATGCAGCGGCGAGGCGGAGGCCAGGCCGATATTCAGACCCTGGCTGCGGCACAGCTCCAGCGCCTGGCGCACGCCGGGCAGCAGCGGACGCGTTTCATGCACCAGCTCGATGGCACGCTCGATGATGCGCGCGGAAACCTGTTCCAGCGACGGGCCTTGCCACGGCATCGCCTGGTACCACATCTTCACCACCAAATCGATGCGCAGGCCCAGGGTGTCCGGCAGCTTGTGGCGATCGGAAAGATCCAGCCCCAGCGCGCCGAATATGTCCAATTCGGCCTGCAGCCACAGCGGCTCCGAGTCGATCAACAAGCCGTCCATATCAAAAATTGCGGTTTCAATGCGTTGCGAATAGGCCATTAACGGTGAACTCCTGCCGATGCCGGTGAATGTGCCCGTTACTTTAGCATCGACACCGGTGGGTTCAAATGGCATAACGCTTTTGGCGGTGCGGTTGCGGGTAAGCGGTTGATTTCGAATTCTCTGGCCAGGCGGGTGGCACAGCCGAAGTAAAGAAAACGGTGGGCGAGTCTTGCCAACTACGGGTAGACTTAGCCGATTAGGTTACGTCGCTAACAAGGGGAACACATGACGTATCAACAGGCCGGGCGCATCGCCATTGTGAAACGCATTCTCGGGTGGGTGGTTTTTATCCCGGCGTTGCTGTCGACGCTGATTTCGCTGCTGGGGTTTGTTTATCAGCACAGTGAAAAAACCAAGGGCATCAACGCGGTGATGCTGGATTTCGTGCACGTGATGGTGGACATGGTGCGCTTCAATACGCCATTCCTTAACCTCTTCTGGTACAACTCGCCGGTGCCCGACGTGGATAAAAGCCTGTTCAGCGGCGCCAATCTGATGTTCATCATCATTTATTTTCTGATCTTCGTTGGGCTGGCGCTGCGTGCCTCCGGCGCGCGCATGTCGCGCCAGGTGAAGTTCATCCGCGAAGGGCTGGAGGACCAGATGATTCTGGAGCAGGCCAAGGGCAGCGAAGGGCATACCCGCGAGCAGCTTGAAGCGCGCATCACGCTGCCGCACCACAGCATTTTCCTGCAGTATTTCCCGCTGTATATCTTGCCGGTGGTCATTGCGGTGGTCGCCTGGTTCGTGATCCGCTTGCTCGGGCAACTGGCCGGCGCGGCCTGATCACCCGCGACGGGGCGCCAACGGCGCCCCGTCGCGCTTTACTGCGTTTCCTGCTGCCGCAGCGCATCGACCGCGCGCTGCGCGATGACCAGATGCTGGCCGCCAAACAGGTTGCTGCGGTTGAGCAGGTAATACAGCTGATACAGCGGCTGGCGATCGATAAACCCGCTTTCCAGCGGCCAAACGCTTTGATAGCCGTCGTATATCTGCGGCGGCAGTTCCGGGTACAGCGGCAGCATCGCCAGATCGCACTCCCGATCGCCCCAGTAGCTGGCCGGATCGAACAGGATCGGGCCGTCGGCCGTCATGCCGCAGTTGGCCGGCCACAGATTGCCGTGCAGCAGGGAGGGCTGCGGCTGGTGGTGCTGCAGCCGCAGGTACACCAAATCGACTATCTCCTCGATATCACCGAAGGTCATGCCTTTTTCCGCCGCCAGCTGCAGCTGCCAACCGATGCGCTGTTCGGCGAAAAACTCCGACCAGCGGCGCTGCCAGGCATTGGGCTGCGGGGTCGTGGTCAGGTCGTTGTCGAAATCGAGGCCGAACTGCGGCTGTTCGCTCCACTGATGCAGGTGCGCCAACTGCTGGCCGAGACAATAGGCGCCATGGGCGTCGAGGGGTTTGAGCTGCTGATACTCCAGCAGCAGGAAGCTGTAGTCGCGGTCGCTGCCGACGCCGTACACCTCCGGCACCCGCACGGTCTTGCTGCGCGCCAGCAGCGCCAGCTGGTCGGCCTCGGCGGTAAAAATCGGCAGTTGTTCGCGGGCGTCGCATTTCACAAACACCTCGCTATCACCGTAACTCACGCGCCACGCCGGGTGAATGTCTCCCCCGGGCAGTTCAGTCCTTTCGCGGATCTCTGCGCTGCCAAGATGTTCACTTAACAGACGGCTAACGGCTTGCCACATGGTATCCCCCTCTGTGCTGCCTGTGAATTCATTAGGTTAGCGTCTTTCCCTGGGTGAAAACTCGACGTGGCGCACAGCTGGCGCCAACGGGCGGCGATTTTTTCATCAGCGCGCCTGCACAAAGTATATACCCTATTGATTGTTTTACGCGCAACTCTGGTCGCGGTTGGCGGGGCGCGCAGCGGCTGAGGCGGGAACCCGCCGCTGCGGCGCCATCAGGACTTGCGGTTAACCAGCGGATTTTGGTGACGCTGTAACGGGCGTAGCTTGCTGTAAAACAGAGCGATAACAAAGAAAATCGCCTGAACGATAACGATGCAGGGGCCGGTGGCGCCGTCGATGTGGAAGCTGATCAACGTGCCGAGCACGCAGGAGATAACCGAAACGACCGTCGCGGCGATCAGCATGCGGTCGAAGCTGCGGCACAGCATAAAGGCGATAATTCCCGGGGCTATCAGCATGGCGATCACCAGAATCACCCCCACCGCCTGCAGCGAGGCGACGATGGTCATCGCCAGCAGGCACAGCAGCCCGTAATGCAGCGCTTTCACCGGCAGGCCAATCACCCGCGCATGATGGGGATCGAAGCAGTAAAGCATAAAGTCTTTGCGCTTCAGCAGCACCACCGCCAGGGTGATGCCGGCGATCGCCAACGTTTGCTTCAGCTCGCCGTCGGTGATGCCCAGCATGTTGCCGAACAGGATATGGCTCAGGTGTTGATCGGTATCGATACGCGAAAACAGCACCAGCCCGAAGGCGAACATGCCGGAGAAGACGATGCCCATCACCGTATCTTCCTTCACCCGGCTGTTTTCTTTCAGGTAGCCGGTGGCCACCGCGCAGAAAATGCCGGAGAGAAACGCGCCGATGGCCAAGGGAATGCCGACCACGAACGCCACCACGATGCCGGGCAACACCGCGTGCGAGATGGCGTCGCCCATCAGCGACCAGCCCTTGAGCACCAGATAGCAAGACAGCACCGCGCATACCACGCCGGTCACGATGGCGGCGATAATCGCCCGCTGCATAAACGGGTAGGCGAAAGGCTCGCTGAGCAGTTGATACAGGTTTTCCATCAGTGGCCTCCGGTGTGTTCGCGCGCTACGCGGCGTTTGGACGCCAGCAGGCCGTGCTTGGGCGCAAAGAAGAACGCCGCCAGGAATACCAGGGTCTGCAGGGTGACAATCACGCCGCCGGTGGCGCCGTCGAGGAAGAAGCTCAGGTAGGCGCCGATGCCGCTGGTCAGCGAGCCGATAACGATGGCGGTGATCACCAAGCGGCTGAAACGGTCGGTCAGCAGGTAGGCGGTCGCCCCCGGGGTGATCACCATGGCGATCACCAGGATGGCGCCGACGGTTTGCAGCGCCGCCACGGTGCAGGCGCTGAGCAGGGTGAAGAACAGGATCTTCAGCCGCAGCGGCGACAGGCCGATCGACACCGCGTGGCTTTCGTCAAAGAACACCGCCAGCAGGTCTTTCCACACCAGGCAGAGGATCAGCAGAGAAACGCCGATGATGATCTCGACCTGCAGCACGTCTTCGTCGGCGATGCCGAGGATATTGCCGAAAATGATCGACTGCACGTTGACCGAGGTCGGGTTGAGCGAGACGATCAGCAGGCCGACGGCGAAGAAGGTGGAGAAGATGAAGCCGATGATCGCATCTTCCCGCAGTCGGGTGACGTGGCGCACCAGCGTCATCGCCAGCGCCGCCAGCATGCCGGTGAAGAAGGCGCCGGCGGCGTAGGGCAGGCCGAGGGCATAGGCGCCGGCCACGCCGGGCACCACCGAATGCGACAGCGCATCGCCCATCAGCGACCAGCCTTTCAGCATCAGGTAGGCCGACAGGAACGCGCAGGCGGCGCCGACGATGGCGCTGACCCAGATGGCTTTCACCATGTAGTTGTAGCTGAAGGGTTGCAGCAGAAGTTCCAGCATCAGGGTTGTTTCTCCTTTTGCTGGCTTTGCGTCGGCGGATCGCTCTTGGTGTGGCCATAGAACACCGCCGGCCGCTCGTCATCGGTCAGCACCGTGACGGTGCGCGGATCGTTGTCGTCATGCAGGTCCGGCCCGGACAGGTTGATATGGCGCAGCACGCCGCCGAACGCCTGCTCCAGGTTGCTCTGGGTGAAGGTGGTTTCGGTCGGGCCGGCGGCCAGCACCGTGCGGTTGATCAGGATCACCCGGTCGCAGAATTCCGGTACGCTGCCGAGGTTGTGGGTAGAGACCAGGATCAGGTGGCCTTCGTCGCGCAGCGCCCGCAGCAGGTCGATAATGGCGTTTTCGGTCTTGACGTCAACCCCGGTGAAGGGCTCGTCGAGCAGCAGCACCGTGCCCTGCTGCGCCAGCGCCCGCGCCAGAAACACGCGCTTCTTCTGGCCGCCGGACAGCTCGCCGATCTGCCGGGTGCGCAGATCGCTCAGGCCGACGCGCTCCAGCGCCTTGTCGACCCTCAGCCGATCTTCCCTCGAGGGAATGCGCAGAAAGTTCATCTTGCCGTAGCGGCCCATCATCACCACGTCTTCCACCAGCACCGGAAAGTTCCAGTCGACGTCCTCGGTTTGCGGCACGTAGGCGATCAGGTTTTTCTTCAGCGCGTCCGCCACCGGCCTTTCGCTTAGCAGCACCCGCCCGGCGGTGGGGCGGACCAGCCCCATGATGCTTTTGAACAGCGTCGACTTGCCGCTGCCGTTGACGCCGACCAGCGCGCAGATCGAGCCGCCGCTGAGGCTGAAGCTGGCGTTGTGGATCGCGGTATGGCCATTGTTGTAGGTCACGGTCACGTCGTCCACGCTCAGCTCAGGGCGAACAAAAACCTCGGTGCTCATTGATTGAATCCTTTAGCGATGGTTTCTACGGTGACCTTGAGCAGATCGATATAGGTCGGTACCGGGCCGCCCTGGGCCGACAGCGAGTCGACATACAGCACGCCGCCGTATTTGGCGCCGGTTTCTTTGGCCACCTGCCTGGCCGGCTTGTCGGAAATGGTGCTCTCGCTGAACACCACCGGAATACTGTGGGCGCGCACCGCGTCGATCACCCGGCGCACCTGCTGTGGCGACCCCTGCTCATCGGCGTTGATCGGCCACAGATACACTTCTTTCAGCGCATAATCCTTCGCCAGATAGCTGAAGGCGCCTTCGCTGGTGACCAGCCAGCGCTGGGCCGCCGGAATACGCGACAGGCGTTCGCGCAGCGGTGCGTCCAGCGCGCCTATCCTGGCGGCGTAGGCCTTGGCGTTGCGGTTGTAGATTTCCGCATTGGCCGGATCGTGCTGCACCAGCGCTTTACGGATGTTTTCGATATACACCAGCGCGTTGCTCGGCGACATCCAGGCGTGCGGGTTCGGATTGCCGTTGTACGGGCCTTCGCGGATCGGCAGCGGGGTAATGCCGTCGGTCACCACCGCCGCCGGCACCTGTTTGATGTTTTCGAAGAAACGCTGGAACCAGCGTTCCAGGTTCATGCCGTTCCACAGGATCAGGTCGGCGTGCTGCGCCTTGACGATATCGCGCGGCGTCGGCTGGTAATCGTGGATCTCGGCGCCCGGTTTGGTGATGGATTCGACCACTGCGGCGTCGCCCGCGACGTTCTGCGCGATGTCCTGAATAATGGTGAAGGTGGTCACCACCCGCAGCTTTTTCTCCGCCAACGCGGTTTGGCTGACCAGCGCGGCGCTCAGCAACAGGCACAGCAGGGCGAAAGGGCGAAAAACAGCCGCGGTGCGCGGCGGGCGACTAGGGGGAAAGGCACAACTTTTCAATAGCATGGTGACATCTCCTGGCTCAAATGAAAATGATTATCAATATCAATTAAAGCAAAGTCAAGCGTCACCTGCAGGTTGACGGCAGGTTATTTCCCCAACTGAAAAAAATGATACCGTCAGGTGAGTTATAGCATTTTATGTATCCGTATGTAACCGCTTAACGTAGTCATCATAGGTGAAGATCTCCACCTCCGGCGTTTTTCCCAGGGCAACCTGCCCGAGGCCCTGGGCCAGCTGTTGCACATCTTCTTGATTCAACACGGTTATAAAACCAAAACTGTTGCTGCCCAGTTCGTGGTGAACGCCACTTTCGTCTGTCACCGACGTGACAAATCCTTCGCGGGTCAATTGCCCGGTCAGCTTGGCCAAATCGGTTAATCCTGCTTCCTGGTAGTGAAAAGTCACCACAAAGCACGTTGTTGCGGATTGACTCATAAATCACCTCTTGGTATATGGATAGCTTGATATTAGTCCAAAAAATTAATGCAGGCGTCCTTACAAGTTGTATATGCTACGCAACTCATTGAAAGGAGTGAGGGATTCTGTGAAAACAAAAATAGGTTGTCTGACGGCAATTCTGCTTTTGTCGGGGTGCGCCAAAGACCCGCAAACGGCAAGTACCATTTCAGGCAGTGGCACCCCGCGCGGCGGTTGGCTAAAGCAGCCCCCGCCGCAGGCACCGGTAAACCGTACGGGCACGCCGGTAGCCTATAACGATTATATTCGTCAGGCCGCCAGCAACTATGGCGTTGATGAAACCTTGATTAAGGCGATTATTCAGGTGGAGTCGGGGTTTAACCCGAATGTGGTCAGCACCTCGAACGCGGTGGGATTAATGCAGCTCAAGGCGTCTACCGCCGGGCGCGACGCCTATCGGATGAAGGGAAGGAACGGGCAGCCAAGCTCGCGCGAGTTGAAGGATCCGGCGGTCAATATTGATCTGGGAACGGCCTATATCAATATTCTTCAAAGCCAGCAGCTAGCCGGGATCAACAACCCACAGACCCTGCGTTACGCGACCATCGTTTCTTATGTCAACGGCGCGGGCGCCATGCTGCGCACCTTTTCGTCCGACAAGCGGGTGGCGGTGAACCGCATCAACCAGATGAGCCCGGATGAGTTTTATCAGCACATCCAGAAAAAGCACCCGGCCCCGCAGGCGCCGCGCTATTTGTGGAAGGTGACCACCGCCTATCAGGCGATGTCGCAGTAACCCCATCCAGTGCAAGAAACGGCCGCTTCAAGCGGCCGTTTTTAGGTTCAATCACCGGCAAAATAGCGACCCATCTCTCATTTCTTGTTATTTCCCATCCTGTTACCTGAAAAACCGCACGAAAAGTTAAATTTACATTAACGACAAAATCTTTACGTTTATTCAGCAAGTTACCGGTAACATTTTTGCCGTCGCTCACATTCTGGTCTTCAATAAATATACAAATAAGTAACAAATTATTTTAAAAACCCGTATCGACCGCAAGGTTGAGGTTAAATAGTTGTGATTATCTTTGGATGGAATGTGACATGTCGGACGATAAAACTAACAATTCACGGCGCGATTTCCTGCTGAAATCGATGACCTTAATTCCCGCGGCGGTGATCGGCGGCAGCGGCGTTAGCGCCCTGACGGCCTCGGCCCCCGCGGTTGCCGCAACAGACACCGAAAAACACCCCGATTACCAACCGACCTTCTTCACCCCTGAAGAGTGGGCGTTCGTCAAGGCGGCCGTGGCGCGGCTGATCCCGGCCGACGAGCGCGGCCCCGGCGCGCTGGAAGCCGGCGTGCCGGAGTTTATCGATCGCCAGATGAACACCCCGTACGCCACCGGATCGATCTGGTATATGCAGGGGCCGTTCAACCCGGACGCGCCGAAGGAAATGGGCTACCAGCTGCCGCTGGTGCCGAAGCAGATTTACAACCTCGGCATCGCCGACGCCGACGCCTACAGCAAAAAAACCGCCGGCAAGCCGTTTGCCGAGCTGGACGCCGCGCAGCAAGACGCCATGCTGCAGAAGTTTGAGTCCGGCGATGCGCAATTCGACCAGCTGCCCGCCAAGCTGTTTTTCTCTTACCTGCTGCAAAACGCCCGCGAAGGTTTCTTCAGCGATCCGATCCATGGCGGCAATAAAGACATGGTCGGCTGGAAGCTGATTAATTTTCCCGGCGCGCGCGCCGACTTTATGGACTGGGTTGAGCGAGGGGAGCGATATCCCTTCCCACCGGTATCAATTCGTGGGGAGAGAGGCTAACCATGGCAACGGTAATGAAAAAAGTAGACGCGGTGATCGTCGGCTTCGGCTGGGTCGGCGCGATCATGGCCAAAGAGCTGACCGAGGCCGGTCTCAACGTAGTGGCGCTGGAGCGCGGCCCGATGCGCGACACCTACCCGGACGGCTCGTATCCGCAGGTGATCGACGAACTGACCTATAACATCCGCCGCAAGCTGTTCCAGGATCTGTCGAAAAGCACGGTGACCATTCGCCACAACGGCAGCCAGACCGCGGTGCCTTACCGCCAGCTGGCGGCGTTCCTGCCGGGCACCGGCGTGGGCGGCGCGGGGCTGCATTGGTCCGGCGTGCATTTCCGCGTCGATCCGATCGAGCTGCGCATGCGCAGCCACTACGAAGAACGCTACGGCAAAGGCTTTATTCCGAAGGACATGACCATTCAGGACTTCGGCGTCACCTACGACGAGCTGGAACCCTTCTTCGACAAGGCGGAAAAAGTGTTCGGCACCTCCGGCACCGCCTGGACCATCAAGGGGCAGAAGGTAGCGCAGAAGGGCGGCAACCGCTTCGCGGCCGACCGTTCCAGCGATTTCCCGCTGCCGGCGCAGAAGAATACCTTCTCCGCCCAGCTGTTCGAGAAGGCGGCGCTGGAAGTGGGCTATCATCCCTATAACCTGCCTTCCGCCAACACCTCCGATTCGTACACCAACCCGTACGGCGCGCAGATGGGGCCATGCAACTTCTGCGGTTTCTGCAGCGGCTATGCCTGCTACATGTATTCCAAGGCTTCGCCGAACGTCAACATTCTGCCGGCGCTGCGCATGGAGAAACGCTTCGAGCTGCGCACCAACGCCAACGTGCTGAAGGTCAACCTGACCGACGACAAGTCCCGCGCCACCGGGGTTAACTATATCGACGCGCAGGGCCGTGAAATCGAACAGCCGGCCGAGCTGGTGATCCTGGGCGCGTTCCAGTTCCACAACGTGCACCTGATGCTGCTGTCGGGCATCGGCAAGCCTTACGATCCGGTGACCGGCGAAGGGGTGGTCGGGCGCAATTTCGCCTACCAGAACATGACCACCATCAAGGCGTTCTTCGATAAGGACGTGTTCACCAACCCGTTCATCGGCGCCGGCGGCAACGGCGTGGGCGTGGACGACTTCAACGCCGACAACTTCGACCACGCCAAAGAAGGCTTCGTCGGCGGTTCGCCGTTCTGGGTCAACCAGGCGGGCACCAAGCCGATCTCCGGCCTGCCGACCCCGCCGGGCACCCCAGCCTGGGGCAGCAAGTGGAAGGCGGCGGTGGCGGATGCCTATACCCACCACATCTCGATGGACGCCCATGGCGCGCATCAGTCGTACCGCAACAACTATCTGGACCTCGATCCCAACTACAAGAATGTGTTTGGCCAGCCGCTGCTGCGCATGACCTTCGACTGGCAGGAAAACGACGTCAAGATGGCGCAGTTCATGTACGACAAGATGGCGCCGATCGCCAAGGCGATGAACCCGAAACTGATCGCCGGCAGCCCGAAAAACGCCAACAGCCACTTCGACACCACCAGCTACCAGACCACCCATATGAACGGCGGCGCGGTGATGGGGGAAGATCCGAAGACCAGCGCGGTGAACCGCTATCTGCAGAGCTGGGACGTGCACAACGTGTTCTCGATCGGCGCATCGGCCTTCCCGCAGGGGCTGGGCTACAACCCGACCGGCACCGTGGCCGCGTTGGCTTACTGGTCTGCGCGCGCCATTCGTGAGCAGTATCTGAAGAACCCGGGCCCATTGGTGCAGGCATAAGGACGGCGAGCGATGAAAGCATTTGTACCGGCACTGGTTCTCAGTGCACTGAGTTTTTCCGCGTGGGCGCAGGACGCGACGGTCAGCAGCGAGCTGATCAAGCGCGGCGAGTATCTGGCGCGCGCCGGCGACTGCGTGGCCTGCCACACCAACGGCAAGAGCGGTAAGACCTTCGCCGGCGGTCTGGCGATGGAAACGCCGATCGGCACCATTTACTCCACCAACATCACGCCGGACAAGAAAACCGGCATCGGCGATTACAGCTTCGAAGATTTCGACAACGCGGTGCGCAAAGGGGTGGCCAAAAACGGCAGTACCCTGTACCCGGCGATGCCGTATCCGTCGTTCGCGCTGGTGAAAGAGGACGACATGCGCGCCATGTACGCCTATTTCATGCACGGCGTGCCGCCGGTGGAGCAGGCCAACCAGGACTCCGATATCCCCTGGCCGCTGTCGATGCGCTGGCCGCTGAGCATCTGGCGCGGCATTTTTGCCCCGACGCCGGCGGATTTTGTGGCTGACGCCAAGGCCGACCCGGTAATCGAACGCGGCCGTTATCTGGTCGAAGGCCTGGGCCACTGCGGCGCTTGCCACACGCCGCGCAGCATCACCATGCAGGAGAAGGCGCTGAGCAATAACGACGGCGACGACTATCTGTCCGGCAGCAATGCGCCGATCGACGGCTGGGTGGCGTCGAGCCTGCGCAGCGATCGCCAAGACGGGTTGGGAAGCTGGAGCGAAGCCGAACTGACCGAGTTCCTGAAAACCGGCCGCAACGACAAGTCGATCGTGTTCGGCGGCATGAGCGACGTGGTGGAGCACAGCCTGCAGTACCTGAGCGATGAAGATCTGACGGCGATCTCGCGCTACCTGAAATCGCTGCCGCCGAAAGGCGGCCAGCCGCAGGCGGCGCCGGTGGAAGACAGCGTCGCCAAAGACCTGTGGCGCGGCAACGACAGCAAGCCGGGCGCGGCGCTGTACGTCGATAACTGCGCGGCCTGCCACCGCACCGACGGCGTGGGCTACAAACGCGCCTTCCCGGCGCTGAAGGGCAATCCGGTGGTGCAAACCGAAGACGCCACTTCGCTGATCCACATCGTGCTGACCGGCAACACCACGCCGGCGGTGAAAGGGGCGGTATCCAACATCACCATGCCGCCGTTCGGCTGGCGGCTGAACGATCAGCAGGTGGCGGATGTGGTGAACTTCATCCGCTCCAGCTGGGGCAACAGCGCCAAACCGGTGAGCGCCTCCGACGTGGCCGACGTGCGTAAAGACCGCTCGATGATCCGCGACGAGCGCGAAATGGGCAGCGCCGCGGTGCCGGATCACCCGGACGCCAACAAGTAACCTCCTGTTGAGGGCCTCGCAAGAGGCCCTCCGTTTTTGCGGCCTTCAGCCGGTTTTGACAGCATTTTCTGCTCGCAAATCACCCAGTCAGCCGACAAAACATAGACCCGGGCGGCATTTTTCATTATTCTTTGCCGTCCTTCCGTCAGGCAAAAGTATGAAATATTGCTTTAATCATCTGATTAATATTAAAAAACTCGCGGAGAAGGATATCCCGTTAAGCGCAATCGTTGTCGCTGCAGATTAAGGTAGACTGTCTCATGAGTACGATTTCTCCCGATTCAGGCCGGCTGGCGACCGCTCAGCAGGCCAATAAATGGAACAAGACCGACACCGTCTGGATGTTCGGCCTCTACGCCACCGCGGTGGGCGCAGGCACCTTGTTCCTGCCGATCAACGCCGGCCTGAACGGCCCGCTGGTGCTGTTGCTGATGGCGCTGTTCGCTTTCCCGCTGACCTATTTGCCGCACCGGGCGCTGAGCCGCTTCGTACTTTCCGGTTCGAGCCGCGACGGCAACATCCACGACGTGGTGGTCGAACACTTCGGCGTGCTGGCCGGCAAGATCATCATGGTGCTGTACCTGATGGCGTTTTTCCCGATCGTGCTGGTGTACAGCATTTCGATCACTAACGCGCTGGACAGCTTCCTGATCCATCAGTTCCACCTGACGCCGTTGCCGCGCATCTGGCTGAGCCTGGCGGTGGTGACGGTGTTAAATCTGGTGCTGCTGCGCGGCAAGGACAGCATCGTGGCGGCGATGGGCATGCTGGTGTTCCCGCTGCTGGTGTTCCTGATGGGCATCTCGCTGTACCTGATGCCGACCTGGAATACCGCCAACTTCGCCAGCGGCCTGGCCAATACCCGGTTCGACAGCCCGGCGCTGTGGCATTCGCTGTGGTTGGCGGTGCCGGTGATGGTGTTTTCCTTCAGCCATGCGCCGATCATCTCGTCTTTCGCCTCCACGCAAAAAAGCCTGTATGGCGAGCTGGCAGAGCGCCGCTGCGCGCGCATCATGCGCTACAGCTATCTGCTGATCTGCGTCACCGTGCTGTTTTTCGTCTTCAGCTGCGTACTGAGCCTGTCGCATGAGGAAATGCAGCAGGCGAAAGATCAAAACATCACCGTGCTGACGACGCTGGCCAACAAGTTTTCCAATCCGCTGATTGCCTATCTCGGGCCGGTGATGGCGATGCTGGCGATGGCCAAATCCTTCCTCGGCACCTCGCTGGGCGTGACCGAAGGGGCGACCAGCCTGATCGACGGACTGACGCGCGCGGTCGGCAAGCCGCTGAGCTCGCGGGTGACTCACCGCATCTCTGCGGTGGCGCTGTTCCTGCTGACCTGGGCGGCGACGGTGTGGAACCCCAGCGCCTTGCATATCATCGAGACCATCAGCGGGCCGTTGATTGCGGCGATCCTGTTTATCCTGCCGATGTATGCGGTGCGCGCGGTGCCGGCGATGCGCCGCTATCGGGCGCTGAGCAACGCGTTCGTGCTGGTGATGGGGCTGATTGCGCTGTCGGCGCTGATTTACGGCCTGGTGTGATGTTCGCCGCCGCCGCCGGCGGATAGACGAGAAAGAGCGCGATTTATCGCGCCCTTTTTTCTGCTCAGGCGGCGCCCGGCGCGTAGGTGGAGATAATCTCCAGCACGCCGTTGATAATGAACTGCACCCCCATGCAGACCAGCAGGAAGCCCATCAGCCGCGAGATAGCCTCGATGCCGCTTTTGCCCACCAGGCGCATGATGGCGCCGGAACTGCGCAGGCAGACCCACAGGATCACCGCCACCGCCAGAAAGATCGCCACCGGCGCCACCAGCAGCACCCAGTGGGCGAATCCCAGCGTGTTTTCTTTGACGCTCGACGCGGAGCTGATGATCATCGCAATGGTCCCCGGCCCGGCGGTGCTGGGCATCGCCAAGGGCACGAAGGCGATATTGGTCGAGGTTTTTTGGCGCAGCTCATGGGTTTTGCTTTCCACCTCCGGCGCCTCGTCCGCGCTCTGCTGCGGGAACAGCATGCGGAAGCCGATAAAGGCGACGATCAGCCCGCCGGCGATGCGCAGGCCGGGAATGGAAATGCCGAAGGTGTTCATGACCACCTGACCGGCGTAGAACGCCACCGTCATGATGAAGAACACGTAGACCGACGCCATCAACGACTGCTGATTGCGTTCTTCGCGCGTCATGTTGCCCGACAGCCCGAGCAGCAACGCCACCGTCGTGAGCGGGTTGGCCAGCGGCAGCAGCAGCACCAAACCCAGTCCGATGGCCTGGAATAACTGCAGAATACTCGTCATGTCATCAGATTCCCTGTGCAAAGTGTGAGCCGCCGTGCGACGGCAAAGCAAAGAGTAGCCTGCCTCGCCGGCGTCGGCAACGCCGCGGTGGCGGGGCTTTTGTTATTTATGGCGTTTTCACCGGGGGGCAGGGTGAAGCGCGGCTATTGCGCACCAATTGCCACGACCGCCGTGACCGGGACGCTACCATGGGCGCGCTTTAAATAATAATGAGTCTTGCCATGAAACATGATCTGTCTATTTTACTGGGGAAAGTTCGTCGTTTTCTGCTCTGCAGCGCGTTTCTGGCGGCGCTGGCGGGCCTGATCTTTATCGACGTTCACTGGCTGCATAACTTCGTCTATGAAACCTCGCTGACCGAGATTGCGCAGGAGCTGATGCTGGCTACCATCTCGGCCAGCTTCTTTATCGCCGCCTGCCGAGACGTCGCTTACCGGCCGGCATGGGTGCTGGTCGGCGGCTTTTTTCTCTGCATGCTGATCCGCGAGATGGATTTCGCCTTCGACCTGCTGTGGCATGGCGCCTGGGTGTGGTTCGCCCTGGCGGTGACCCTGGCCTGCCTGGCGTATGGCGTGCGCCATCGGGCCGCCACGCTGCGCGGCCTGGTGTATTTTACGACCCATCCCGGCTACGGCATGATGTGCGCCGGCCTGCTGTGCATTCTGGTGTTCTCGCGGCTGTTCGGCATGAACGCGCTGTGGCAGGAACTGATGCTGGAGGGCTACAACCGGGTGGTGAAAAACATGGTGGAGGAGGGCTGCGAGCTGATGGGATATGCTTTCTGCCTGGTGGCGACGCTGGACTATATGAAGAGCCCGGCCGGCGCCGATGCGGCCAAACCCTGAAGCGCGGGCGAGGCGGCGGTTTATTTATCCGGAACAATTTTAGTGATACTATTCACTTAGCCGAATACGGCCGCGAAGGTATGCTTTCCATTCTGTGTACCAAGTTAGGTATCAATCTGGCAATTGTGGGCGAGATCCGAAACCTAACTGACTAAATCCAAAATCAATTTTCGTACTGCATGTGATCTGTCGTGTGGGTCACCACTGTAGATAAGGAATTATTAATGCCCGTTATTACTCTTCCTGACGGAAGTCAGCGTCATTTCGAAAGCCCCGTTTCCCCTCTGGACGTTGCCCGCGACATCGGCCCTGGCCTGGCGAAAGCCTGCATTGCCGGGCGCGTCAACGGCGAGCTGGTCGACGCCGGCGATCTGATTGAATCCGATGCGCAGTTGGCGATCGTGACCATCAAAGACGCCGAAGGCCTGGAAATCATGCGCCACTCTTGCGCGCACCTGTTGGGGCACGCCATCAAACAGCTGTGGCCGGACACCAAAATGGCCATCGGCCCGGTGATCGACAACGGTTTCTACTACGACGTCGACATCGACCGCACCCTGACGCAGGAAGACCTGGATCTGCTGGAAAAGCGGATGCATGAGTTGGCCGACAAGGATTACGACGTCATCAAGAAGAAGGTCAGCTGGCAAGAAGCCCGCGACACCTTCGCCGCGCGTGGCGAAAGCTACAAGGTGGCGATCCTGGATGAGAACATCAGCCATGACGACCGTCCTGGCCTGTATCACCACGAAGAATACGTCGACATGTGCCGCGGCCCGCACGTGCCGAACATGCGTTTCTGCCATCATTTCAAGCTGCAGAAAACCTCCGGCGCTTACTGGCGCGGCGACAGCAAAAATAAAATGCTGCAGCGCATCTACGGCACCGCCTGGGCAGACAAGAAGCAGCTGAACGCCTATCTGCAGCGTCTGGAAGAAGCGGCCAAGCGCGACCACCGCAAGATCGGCAAGCAGCTCGACCTGTACCATATGCAGGAAGAAGCGCCGGGCATGGTGTTCTGGCACAACGACGGCTGGACCATTTTCCGCGAGCTGGAAGCCTTTGTGCGCATGAAGCTCAAAGAGTACCAGTACCAGGAAGTGAAAGGGCCGTTCATGATGGACCGGGTGCTGTGGGAAAAAACCGGCCACTGGGAAAACTACAAAGACGCCATGTTCACCACCTCGTCGGAAAACCGCGAGTACTGCATCAAGCCGATGAACTGCCCGGGCCACGTGCAGATCTTCAATCAGGGCCTGAAGTCGTACCGTGATTTGCCGCTGCGCATGGGCGAATTCGGCAGCTGCCACCGCAACGAGCCATCGGGTTCCCTGCACGGTTTGATGCGCGTGCGCGGCTTCACTCAGGACGACGCCCACATCTTCTGTACCGAAGAGCAGGTGCGCGCCGAAGTGAACGAATGCATCCGCATGGTCTATGATGTGTATGGCACCTTCGGTTTCGACAAGATTGCGGTGAAGCTGTCTACCCGCCCTGAGAAGCGCATCGGCACTGACGATATGTGGACTCGTGCGGAAGAGGACCTGGCCGCCGCGCTGACTGAAAACGGTATTCCGTTTGAATATCAGCCGGGTGAGGGCGCCTTCTACGGACCAAAAATTGAATTTACCCTGCATGATTGTTTGGATCGCGCATGGCAATGTGGTACCGTGCAGCTCGATTTCTTCTTGCCGGGCCGTTTAGGCGCGTCGTATGTTGGCGAAAACAACGATCGCGTAGTGCCGGTAATGATTCACCGCGCCATTTTGGGCTCCATGGAACGTTTCATCGGTATCCTTACCGAAGAATACGCCGGGTTCTACCCGACCTGGATTGCTCCGGTGCAGGTGGTGGTGATGAATATCACCGACAGCCAGTCTGATTACGTCCAGCAATTGACCAAAAAATTGCAGGATGCAGGTATTCGCGTCAAAGCGGACTTGAGAAATGAGAAGATTGGCTTTAAAATTCGCGAACATACTTTACGTCGAGTCCCTTACATGTTGGTGTGCGGTGATAAAGAGGTCGAAGCAGGCAAAGTTGCCGTTCGTACCCGCCGTGGCAAAGACCTGGGAAGCCTGGACGTAAACGAAGTCGTAGACAAGCTGCTGAAAGAGATCCGCAGCCGTAGTCTTCATCAACTGGAGGAATAAAGTATTAAAGGCGGAAAACGAGTTCAACCGGCGCGTCCTAATCGCATTAACAGAGAAATTCGCGCGCAAGAAGTTCGCCTAACCGGCGTCGATGGCGAGCAGATTGGTATTGTCAGTCTGAATGAAGCTCTTGAAAAAGCTGAGGAAGCGGGTGTTGATTTAGTAGAAATCAGCCCAAATGCCGAACCGCCAGTTTGCCGAATCATGGATTACGGCAAATTCCTCTACGAGAAGAGCAAGTCGACCAAAGAACAGAAGAAGAAGCAAAAAGTTATTCAGGTCAAGGAAATCAAATTCCGTCCTGGCACCGATGATGGCGACTATCAGGTCAAACTACGCAACCTGATTCGCTTTCTGGAAGATGGCGATAAAGCCAAAATCACCCTGCGTTTCCGCGGGCGTGAAATGGCGCACCAACAGATCGGTATGGAAGTGCTTAACCGCGTCCGTAAAGACCTGTGCGAAGATTCTGATCTGGCCGTTGTCGAATCCTTCCCTACGAAGATCGAAGGCCGTCAGATGATCATGGTGCTCGCACCGAAGAAGAAACAGTAAGGCTTCCAAGTAATCGAACCCGCGCAACGCCTGCGTTGTGTGGGTTTTATTCGCCCAACTGATTCGTTGTTTAACAATGCGAAGTGGATTTAATTAAAATGCCAAAGATTAAAACTGTACGTGGTGCAGCCAAACGCTTCAAAAAAACCGGCAGCGGTGGTTTTAAGCGTAAACATGCTAACCTGCGTCATATTCTGACCAAAAAAGCAACCAAGCGTAAACGTCACCTGCGTCCGAAAGGCATGGTGTCTAAAAACGATCTGGTCCTGGTTACCGCGTGCCTGCCGTACGCATAAGCCATTTTTTTGAATCTAGAATAAGACTTTAGGAGAGAGCATATGGCTCGCGTAAAACGTGGTGTAATTGCACGCGCACGTCACAAGAAAATTATGAAGCAGGCGAAAGGCTACTACGGTGCCCGTTCGCGCGTATATCGTGTTGCCTTCCAGGCAGTAATCAAAGCAGGCCAGTATGCTTACCGTGACCGTCGTCAACGTAAGCGTCAGTTCCGTCAGCTGTGGATTGCACGTATCAACGCAGCTGCTCGTCAGAACGGTCTGTCTTACAGCAAATTCATTAACGGCCTGAAAAAAGCCTCTATTGAAATTGACCGTAAGATCCTGGCTGACATCGCAGTCTTCGACAAAGTGGCCTTCGGCGCACTGGTCGAGAAAGCGAAAGCAGCTCTGGCGTAAGTCAGTGGAAGAGGGAGCTTGCTCCCTCTTTTAATCTTTGTTTTCAGCCACCAATATTGACTTTTATTGCCTGCCGCTATATCACTGGTAGACAATCATCGACAAGGTAACGCAACCATGTACGCTGCTATTTTTCGTTTCTTTTTTTACTTTAGCGCCTGATTTCAGGAGGCTTTGCGCGTAAGAAAAGAAACGAAAAGTAGCGCCTAAGCCTCCCCTGTGGAGGCTTTTTTGTTTTTGGTCATACCCTTTGTCTTTCAAACTACAGCGGCGTTGGCCGCGTGTGTTCACCCCGGTCACTTAGCTATCTAAGCTCCCGGGGATTCGCCCACTTGCCGCCTGGCTGTAGCTTGAAATCCTGTGGGTATGATTTAGGCCAGATAACATAAATTATCAGTCATTACTTAGGGCCATATCGGCCAAAGGAAGAGGAAAGCAATGCCACATCTCGCAGAGCTGGTTGCCAATGCCAAGGCAGCCGTAGAAGATGCCCAGGATGTTGCCGCGTTGGATTTGGTACGCGTCGAATATTTAGGCAAGAAAGGTCATTTCACCTTGCAGATGCAGTCTCTGCGTGACGTGCCGGCGGAAGATCGCCCGGCGGCCGGCGCGGTGATCAACCAGGCGAAGCAGGCGGTGCAGGATGCGCTGAACGCGCGTAAAAACGCGCTGGAAACCGCAGCGCTGAACGAACGCCTGGCTGCCGAGACCATCGACGTGTCTCTGCCGGGCCGCCGTATGGAAAACGGTGGGCTGCATCCGGTGACCCGCACCATCGATCGCATCGAAACCTTCTTCGGCGAGCTGGGCTTCTCCGTGGCGACCGGCCCGGAAATCGAAGACGATTATCATAACTTCGACGCGCTGAATATCCCCGGGCACCACCCGGCGCGCGCCGATCACGATACCTTCTGGTTCGACGCCACGCGCCTGCTGCGCACCCAGACCTCCGGCGTGCAGATCCGCACCATGAAGAACCAGCAGCCGCCGATCCGCATCATTGCGCCGGGCCGCGTCTATCGCAACGACTACGATCAGACTCACACCCCGATGTTCCACCAGATGGAAGGCCTGATCGTCGATAAAGACATCAGCTTCACCAACCTGAAGGGCACGCTGCACGATTTCCTGAACAACTTCTTTGAAGAAGATTTGCAGGTTCGCTTCCGCCCGTCTTACTTCCCGTTTACCGAGCCTTCGGCAGAAGTGGACGTCATGGGTAAAAACGGCAAGTGGCTGGAAGTTCTGGGCTGCGGCATGGTTCACCCGAACGTTCTGCGCAACGTTGGCATCGACCCGGAAATCTACTCCGGCTTTGCTTTCGGCATGGGCATGGAGCGCCTGACGATGCTGCGTTACGGCGTCACTGACCTGCGCGCGTTCTTCGAAAACGATCTGCGTTTCCTCAAACAGTTTAAGTAAGGCGGGAATATCACATGAAATTCAGTGAACTCTGGTTGCGCGAGTGGGTAAACCCGGCCATCGGCAGCGAAGCATTATCCGATCAAATCACCATGGCCGGCCTGGAAGTGGACGGCGTGGAGCCGGTCGCCGGCGCCTTTAACGGCGTGGTGGTGGGCGAAGTGGTCGAGTGCGGCCAGCACCCGAACGCCGACAAACTGCGCGTGACCAAGGTCAACGTCGGCGGCGACCGCCTGCTGGACATCGTCTGCGGCGCGCCTAACTGCCGCGCCGGCCTGAAAGTGGCGGTGGCGACCGTGGGCGCGGTACTGCCGGGCGACTTTAAAATCAAGGCGGCCAAGCTGCGCGGCGAGCCTTCCGAAGGCATGCTGTGCTCGTTCTCCGAGCTGGGTATTTCCGACGATCACGACGGCATTATCGAGCTGCCGCAGGATGCGCCTATCGGTAGCGATATTCGCGACTATCTGCAGCTGAACGACAACACCATCGAAATCAGCGTAACGCCGAACCGCGCAGACTGCCTGGGCATTATCGGCGTCGCGCGCGACGTGGGCGTACTGAACCAGGTGGCGCTGACCGCGCCGGACATGAGCCCGGTTGCCGCCACCACCGACGCCACGCTGCCGATCCGCGTCGACGCGCCGCAGGCGTGCCCGCGTTACCTCGGCCGCGTGGTGAAAGGCATTAACGTCAAAGCCGCCAGCCCGCTGTGGATGCGCGAAAAACTGCGTCGCTGCGGCATTCGCTCCATCGATGCGGTGGTTGACGTCACCAACTACGTGCTGCTGGAACTTGGCCAGCCGATGCACGCCTTTGACCTGAACCGCATCGAAGGCGGCATCGTGGTGCGCATGGCGGAAGAAGGGGAAACCCTGACGCTGCTGGACGGCAACGAAGCCAAGCTGAGCGCCGATACCCTAGTGATCGCCGATCATCGAAAAGCGTTGGCGATGGGCGGCATCTTCGGTGGCGAGCACTCCGGGGTGAACGACGAGACGCAGGACGTATTGCTGGAATGCGCCTTCTTCAGCCCGCTGTCGATCACCGGCCGCGCGCGCCGCCAGGGTCTGCACACCGACGCCTCTCACCGCTACGAGCGCGGCGTGGATCCGGCGCTGCAGTACCAGGCGATGGAACGCGCGACGCGCCTGCTGATCGACATCTGCGGCGGCCAGGCCGGCCCGGTGATCGACGTGACTCATGAAAATGAGCTGCCGAAGCGCGCCACCATCCAGCTGCGCCGCGAGAAGCTGGATCGCCTGATTGGCCACGTGGTGCCGAGCGAGCAGGTCAGCGACATTTTGCGCCGCCTGGGTTGCCAGGTCACCGAACAGGGCGACAACTGGCTGGCGGTCGCGCCGAGCTGGCGTTTCGATATGGAAATCGAAGAAGACCTGGTGGAAGAGGTGGCGCGCGTTTACGGCTACAACAATATTCCCGACGTGCCGGTACGCGCCGATCTGGTGATGACCAAGCACCGCGAGGCCGACCTGACGCTGAAGCGCGTGAAAACCCTGCTGGTCGATCACGGCTTCCAGGAAGCCATCACCTACAGCTTTGTCGATCCTAAAGTGCAGGCGTTGCTGCACCCGGGCGAAGAAGCGCTGATTTTGCCAAGCCCTATTTCGGTGGAAATGTCGGCCATGCGCCTGTCGCTGTGGACCGGTCTGCTGTCTGCGGTGGTGTATAACCAGAACCGCCAGCAAACCCGCCTGCGCCTGTTCGAAAGCGGCCTGCGCTTTGTGCCTGATACTGCGGCGAATCTGGGGATCCGTCAGGATGTCATGCTGGCGGGCGTCATCGCCGGCCATACGCATGATGAACACTGGGATCTGGCGCGCAAGCCGGTCGACTTCTATGATTTAAAAGGGGATCTGGAATCCGTTCTCGAACTGACCGGTAAATTATCCGAAATTCAGTTCCGGGCGGAAGCCAATCCGGCATTGCACCCGGGGCAAAGTGCGGCGATTTATTTGCACGGCGAACGCGTAGGTTTCATCGGTGTGGTTCATCCGGAACTTGAGCGTAAACTGGATCTTAACGGCCGCACCCTGGTGTTCGAACTGGAGTGGAACAAGGTCGCAAGCCGCGCCGTGCCTCAGGCGCGGGAGATTTCTCGCTTCCCGGCAAACCGCCGCGATATCGCTGTGGTAGTGGCTGAAAACGTCGCTGCAGCAGATATTTTGGCAGAGTGTAAGAAAGTTGGCGCAAATCAGGTAGTTGGCGTAAACTTGTTTGATGTGTACCGTGGCAAGGGCGTGGCAGAGGGTTATAAGAGCCTGGCTATCAGTCTGGTATTGCAGGATACCGCTCGTACACTGGAAGAAGAGGAGATAGCCGCTACCGTTGCAAAATGCGTAGAGGCTTTAAAACAGCGATTCCAAGCATCCTTGAGGGATTGAACCTATGGCGCTTACTAAAGCTGAAATGTCAGAACACCTGTTTGAAAAGCTTGGGCTTAGCAAACGGGATGCCAAAGACCTGGTGGAACTGTTTTTCGAAGAGGTCCGTCGGGCTCTTGAGAACGGCGAACAGGTAAAACTGTCAGGTTTTGGCAACTTTGATCTGCGTGACAAGAACCAACGTCCGGGGCGTAACCCGAAGACCGGCGAAGACATTCCGATTACGGCGCGCCGCGTGGTCACCTTCCGTCCAGGTCAAAAGCTGAAAAGTCGGGTGGAGAACGCCAGTCCGAAAGAGTAAGCAACGTGAAACCCAAAAAGGCCGCTTTTGCGGCCTTTTTCTTTGGTGGCTAAAAATTCAGTTTATTCCTAATTAGCCGCTGCGGGATTAAATGCGGAAGCCGATCTCGCGTTAAGGAAATAAAACGAATGATGATTACGGAATGTTCTTATATTAAATGGTTTTTCAATTGAGGTGATTATTTTCCGCTTCAGCCATGATGGTAATAATGCCCCGGTCCGCAGCCGCGGTGCCCACCGCCCCCGTGAGGGCCAAAGCAGCAGGCGCTGAGCTCGGCACCACCAGGGTCAGCAACGGCCCAATGCGTTTAATCATAATAATGCCTCTTTGGTGGCGTCAGCTTAATGATAAATAGCCGCGCGGTTGCGGTACGTCAGATATGGATTAAGCGTGGTAGCGCTCATAATAATTAACAGGCAAAAAAAAGAGTGTATGGATTGCGTAAGGACGCCGAAAACGATCTGAAAATAGGCATCGGTGAGATAGGCGACAAATAATCGCGCTGATATAACCACTCCAGCGAGAAAATAAAGTGAGAGCGCAAAATGAAAAAAATCCTGTTGCTGGTGTGTTTACCGCTGCTGCTGCCGATGGCGGCACAGGCCGATGTCTCTATCGATATCAACGTACCGGGCGTTTCGCTGCATCTGGGCGACCAAGACCGGCGCGGCTATTACTGGGACGGCTACGACTGGCGGCCGCCGCAGTGGTGGCACGCTCACCAGGGGCGCGGCCTCGGGGAGCGCAACGAGCGCGGCATGTATTGGGACGGCGGCCGCTGGCAGCACTCCGCACCGCGCGGTTATGAGCATCGGGCGCCGGATCGCGGCGGCAACCCGTTCCACGGCGATGGCGATCGTCGCGACAATGATCATCGCCGTGACGATCGCGGCAACGACAACGATCGCGGCAATGGCGGCCGGGGGAACGACAACGGCCATGGCAAAGGCCAGCCTTATCCGCAAAACAACGACGGCCCGCGCCGTTAATTGACCGCACGGCGGCGGGTTTTGCCATCACTTGGCGGTGACGGGCAGGGCCGGCCGCCGTTTTCCTGCGCTGTTGCGTACGCAATACTTTCCCTTCCGGCGTTAACCCCCTAATATTCGACCCAGACGTTAATTATCCGGCCGCTGCCACGGCCTGCAGGGGATCGCCGCGCCTATGCCTACCAGCCAGACCTTTACCTTATTGCTGCATCGTCAGCGCCATCGCGATAAACGCCATCTGTCGCTGTTGACGCTGGGCGTGGCCGTGGCCTTCGTTTTCAGCCTCAGCGCCGGCGATCATTGGATCTGGCCGTCGCAATGGTTCAGCGATCGGGCGCAGCTGTTTGTCTGGCAACTGCGTTTTCCGCGCGCGCTGGCGGTGATGCTGGTGGGGGCCAGCCTGGCGGTGGCCGGAGCGGTGATGCAGGCGCTGTTTGAGAACCCGTTGGCGGAGCCCGGCCTGTTGGGCGTGGCGAACGGCGCGGGGGTGGCGCTGGTGCTGACGGTGCTGCTGGGCAATGGCCTGTTGCCGGCGGCGCTGATGAGCCTGAGCGCGATCGCCGGGGCCTTGCTGATGACCTTTATGCTGCTCGGCTTTGCCCGCCGGCGGCGTTTGACCAATGCCCGCCTGCTGTTGGTCGGCGTGGCGCTGGGCATCGTGTGCAGCGCGGTGATGACCTGGGCGGTGTATTTCAGCTCCAGCCTGGATCTGCGCCAGCTGATGTACTGGATGATGGGCGGTTTTGGCGGCGTCGACTGGCGGCAGAAATGGCTGGTGCTGGCGCTGCTGCCGGTGCTGCTGTGGCTGTGTTGCCAGGGGCGCGCGCTGAATTTTATGGCGCTGGGCGAGACCCAGGCGCGTCAGCTCGGGCTTTCGCTGCACCTGTGGCGCAACCTGCTGGTGCTGGCGATCGGCTGGCTGGTCGGCGTCAGCGTGGCGCTGGCCGGGGTGATCGGCTTTGTCGGGCTGGTGATCCCGCATATGCTGCGCCTCAGCGGGCTGACCGACCAACGTTATCTGCTGCCGGGCTGCGCGTTGGCCGGCGCCGGGGTGCTGCTGGCGGCGGACGTGATCGCGCGCATTACGTTGCTGTCGGCCGAGTTGCCGATCGGCGTGGTGACCGCCACGCTGGGGGCGCCGCTATTTATCTGGTTACTGATCCGGGTAAAAAGCGTAAGGTAGTTTTTCGTTTCACCTGCCAATAAAACCATAGGATGAGATCTGATGAGCCAGTCAATTTATAGCCTGCCGTTGCAAACCATCGAGAATCAAAACGCCACGCTGGAAGCCTACCGTGGCTCGGTGCTGCTGGTGGTCAACGTCGCCTCTGAATGCGGCCTGACCAAACAGTACGAGGGGCTGGAAGCGCTGTACGAAACCTACCGCGCGCAGGGATTTGAAGTGTTGGGTTTCCCTTCCAACGAGTTTCTGGGGCAAGAGCCAGGCAGCAATGAAGAGATCCTGGCGTTTTGCCGCGGCACCTTCGGCGTGCAGTTCCCGATGTTCGCCAAGATTGAGGTGAACGGCGAAAACCGCCACCCGCTGTATCAGGCGTTGGTTGCCGCGCAGCCGCATGCGCAGGCGCCGGAGGGCAGCGAGTTCCTGGCGCGCATGACCAGCAAAGGGCGCGCGCCGAAGCAAACCGGCGATATCCTGTGGAACTTCGAAAAATTCCTGATCGCCCGCGACGGCACGGTGATCCAGCGTTTCTCACCGGATACGACGCCGGAAGATCCGGCGCTGGTGGCGGCGGTAAAACAGGCGCTGGCCGGGTAATCTGACATGCTGCAGCTGGTTCAGGTTGGGGTAACGGGGCGTTTGGCGCCTTTTTCGGCGCAGGTGGGCGCCGGGGTGCAGGTGCATCTGATCGGCCCGAACGGCGCCGGCAAGAGCACGCTGTTGGCGCGCCTGGCGGGCATGCTGCCGGGGGTGGGCGAAATAACCTTGGCCGGGCAAGCGCTGCCCGGCTATCAGGGGAAGGATCTGGCGCTGCATCGGGCCTACCTGAGCCAACAGCAGCCGCCGGTGGCGCTGATGCCGGTGTTTCAGTATTTGGCGCTGCATCAGCCCGCAGGCGCGGCGGAGGCGGCGCTGGAGCACGCGATCCTTTATCTTTGCCGGCGCTTCAAGCTGCTGGACAAACTGCCGCGCATGCTGACCCAGCTGTCCGGCGGCGAATGGCAGCGGGTGCGGCTGGCTGCGGTGCTGCTGCAGGTGTGGCCGAGCGTTAATCCGCACAGCAAACTGCTGCTGCTGGACGAGCCGACCAACAGCCTGGACGTGGCGCAAAAGGTGGCGCTGGATCGCCTGCTGCGGGAGTTTTGCCAAAGCGGGCGCAGCGCGCTGGTGTGCGCCCACGATCTGAACCATACCCTGCAGCAGGCCGATCGCGTGTGGCTGCTGCATGCCGGCCGGCTGGTGGCGGAAGGCCCCACCGGCGAAGTGATGGAGCCGACGCTGCTTTCACGGATTTATGACGTGGATTTCCACCTGCAGGCGGTAGGGGACCAGCGCTGGATCATGACCCGAACGGCATAAGGCCGCGTCAGCGCAATGCAGCCTAAACGAAAATTAAACGTAGTTGATATAAATAGCCGGATAATGACCGGCTATTATTCCGTTTTATCCCTTTCCTCCCGCTTTTTCTTGAAAACCGTCGCTGGCGTGCTAGGCTTTTCTTACTGTAAACAAAATAAGAAAATAATTGTTAATATTTATAGTTATTTGATTTTGTTAATAATTTATAATTAATTATGCTGGCTCCCTCCTATCCGATTATCCAACGGATAATAACTATCGTCTTAAGGTTTAGTTAAGCTTGCGGCCGTACATTGGCAGTTAATCCATCGGGAACGATTCTCTCTGGCGTTTAATATTCGTTAAATGAAAGAGTTTTACAGTGTCGTTAAAAGAAGTTCGATACGTTTGGGGTTAACTATGGATCAATTTTTACCTTTCTCTCGCCCGGCGATCGGCGATGAAGAAATCGCGGCGGTTGAAAAGGTGCTGCGCTCCGGCTGGATCACCACCGGGCCGCAGAATCAGCGGCTGGAAAGCGAATTTTGTTCTACCTTCGGCTGCAAGCACGCCATCGCCGTCTGTTCCGCTACCGCCGGCATGCACATCACCCTGATGGCGCTGGGCATCGGGCCTGGCGATGAGGTCATCACCCCCTCGCAAACCTGGGTCTCCACCCTCAACATGATCGTGCTGCTCGGTGCCACGCCGGTAATGATCGACGTCGACCGTGAAACCTTGATGGTCAGCGCCGCCGAGGTGGAAGCTGCGATTACGCCAAAAACCAAAGCCATTGTTCCCGTGCACTATGCCGGCGCGCCGCTGCAGATGGATGCGCTGCGCGAGGTGGCCGCCCGGCACCAACTGCCGCTGATCGAGGACGCCGCCCATGCGGTGGGTGCCCGTTTCAACGGCGAATGGGTAGGGGCGCGCGGCACGGCGATTTTCTCTTTTCACGCGATCAAGAACCTGACCTGCGCCGAAGGCGGCCTGATCGCCACCGACGACGACGCGTTGGCGGAGCGCGTGCGCTGTCTGAAGTTTCACGGCCTGGCGGTGGACGCTTTCGATCGCCAGCAGCTGGGGCGCAGGCCGCAGGCTGAGGTGGTGGAGCCGGGCTACAAATACAACCTCTCAGATATTCATGCGGCGATAGCCGTGGTGCAGCTGGCGCGGTTGCCGCAGCTGAATGCCCGCCGGCAGGCGCTGGCGCAGCGTTATTTGAACGCGCTCGCAGGCTCGCCGTTCCAGCCGCTGGGGCTGCCGGATTATCCGCACGATCACGCCTGGCACCTGTTTATGGTGCGCGTCGACGCAGAGCGCTGCGGCATCGACCGCGACCAGCTGATGGAGCGCCTGAAAGCGCTGGGCATCGGCACCGGTCTGCATTTCCGTGCCGCGCATACCCAGAAATTCTACCGCGAGCGTTATCCGCAACTGTCGCTGCCCAACACCGAATGGAACTCGGCGCGTCTGTGCACCTTGCCCTTATTCCCTGATATGACCGACGCCGATGTCGATCGCGTGGTCAATGCCTTGTCTTCTGTCGTGGAGTCGTTACGTGCCTCGCATTGAACCGATAAAAAAAGTGTCGGTGGTGATCCCGGTCTACAACGAGCAGGAAAGTTTGCCTGCCTTGCTTGAACGCACCACCGCCGCTTGCAAACAGCTGGCTCAACCCTATGAAATCATCCTGGTCGACGACGGCAGCAGCGACGATTCCGCCGAGATGCTGACCGCCGCCGCGGAACGGCCGGGCAGCCACGTGATCGCCGTGCTGTTGAACCGCAACTATGGGCAGCACTCGGCGATCATGGCCGGTTTCAACCAGGTGAGCGGCGATCTGGTCATCACGCTGGATGCCGACCTGCAAAACCCGCCGGAAGAGATCCCGCGGCTGGTCAGCGTGGCGGAGGAAGGCTATGACGTGGTCGGTACCGTACGCGCCAACCGCCAGGATTCCTGGTTCCGCAAAAGCGCTTCCCGGGTGATCAACATGATGATCCAGCGCGCCACCGGCAAGTCGATGGGGGACTACGGCTGCATGCTGCGCGCCTATCGCCGCCACATCGTCGAGGCGATGCTGCACTGCCATGAACGCAGCACCTTTATTCCGATCCTGGCGAACACCTTCGCCAGACGTACCACAGAAATTGACGTGCGCCACGCCGAACGCGAGTTTGGCGATTCCAAATACAGCCTGATGAAACTGATCAACCTGATGTACGACCTGATTACCTGCCTGACCACCACGCCGCTGCGCTTGCTCAGCGTCGTCGGCAGCGTGGTGGCGCTTTCCGGGTTCGTACTGGCGCTGGTGCTGATTGCGCTGCGTCTGATCCTCGGGCCTGAATGGGCGGCGGGCGGGGTGTTCACCCTGTTCGCGGTGCTGTTCACCTTCATCGGCGCCCAGTTTGTCGGCCTGGGCCTGCTGGGGGAATACATCGGCCGTATCTACACCGACGTGCGCGCTCGTCCCCGTTATTTTGTTCAGAAAGTGGTCGGCGAACAGCAGACCCACAATACTCAGGAAGAAGAATGATGAAAGCTATTGTATTTGCTTACCATGATATTGGCTGCGCAGGTCTGAAAGCGCTGACTGAAGCGGGTTATGACGTGCAGGCGGTGTTCACGCATACCGACGATCCTGGTGAAAACAACTTCTTCTCCTCCGTGGCGCGGCTGGGCGCAGAGCTGGATCTGCCGGTCTACGCTCCCGAAGACGTGAATCACCCGCTGTGGGCCGAGCGCATTCGCCAACTGCAGCCGGACGTCATTTTCTCTTTCTACTACCGCAATATGCTGAGCGATGAAATTTTGTCGCTGGCGCCGCAGGGCGGATTCAACCTGCACGGCTCCCTGTTGCCGCATTATCGCGGGCGCGCGCCGATAAACTGGGCGTTGGTCAACGGCGAAACCGAAACCGGCGCCACGCTGCATAAAATGGTCAGGCGCCCTGACGCCGGCGATATTGTCGAGCAGCGCAAGGTGGCGATCGCCGAGGATGACACCGCGCTGACGCTGCACAAGAAAGTGCTGGAGGCCGCCCAGGGCCTGCTGAAAAACGCGTTGCCGAAGCTGAAAAACGGCACGGCGACCTTCACCGCGCAAAACGAAGCCGAGGCCAGCTATTTCGGCCGCCGCACTCCGGCCGACGGCGAGATCCTGTGGCATAAATCCGCCCGCGAGATCAACAATCTGGTGCGCGCGGTCACCGAACCTTATCCGGGCGCGTTCAGCTACCTTGGCCAGCGCAAGCTGATCGTCTGGCGTTCCCGCGCGCTGGATGTCCGGCACGACAAACTGCCGGGCACCGTGCTGAGCACCTCTCCGTTGGTCATCGCCTGCGGCGAAGGGGCGCTGGAAATCGTCTCCGGCCAGAACGAAAGCGGCCTGTACGTTCAGGGTAGCCGGTTGGCGCAGGAAATGGGCATCGTCACCGACGTGCGGCTGGCGGCCAAGCCGAACGCGGTGCTGCAGCGCCGCACCCGCGTGCTGATCCTGGGGGTTAACGGCTTTATCGGCAACCACCTGACCGAGCGCCTGCTGCGGGACGACCGTTACGATATTTACGGTCTGGACATCGGTTCCGACGCCATCAGCCGCTTCCTCGATAACCCGCGCTTCCACTTTGTGGAAGGGGATATCAGCATCCACTCCGAGTGGATCGAGTATCACATCAAGAAGTGCGACGTGGTGCTGCCGCTGGTGGCGATCGCCACGCCGATCGAATACACCCGCAACCCGCTGCGGGTGTTCGAACTGGACTTCGAAGAGAACCTGAAAATCGTCCGCGACTGCGTGAAGTACAACAAGCGCATCATCTTCCCGTCCACCTCCGAAGTGTACGGCATGTGCGACGACAAAGAGTTCGACGAGGACCACTCGCGCCTGATCGTCGGGCCAATCAACAAGCAGCGTTGGATCTATTCGGTTTCCAAGCAGCTGCTGGATCGGGTGATCTGGGCCTACGGCGCCAAAGAGGGGCTGAAGTTCACGCTGTTCCGGCCGTTCAATTGGATGGGCCCGCGCCTGGACAACCTGGACGCCGCGCGCATCGGCTCCTCGCGCGCCATCACCCAGTTGATCCTCAATCTGGTGGAAGGCTCGCCGATCAAGCTGATGGACGGCGGGGCGCAAAAACGCTGCTTCACCGACATCAACGACGGCATTGAGGCGCTGTTCCGCATTATCGAAAACCGCGACGGCCTGTGCGACGGCCAGATAGTCAATATCGGCAACCCGACCAACGAAGCGAGCATCCGCGAACTGGCCGAAATGCTGCTGGCCAGCTTCAACGACCACCCGCTGCGCGATCGCTTCCCGCCGTTCGCCGGCTTCAAGGATGTGGAAAGCAGCAGCTACTACGGCAAAGGCTATCAGGACGTTGAGCACCGCACGCCGAGCATCAAAAACGCCCGCCGCCTGCTGGGCTGGCAGCCGACGATCGAGATGAAGCAAACCGTCGCCGATACGCTGGATTATTTCCTGCGCACTACCGTTCAGGAAGGTAAGGGTGCATGAAGAAGGTCGGTCTGCGGGTTGATGTAGATACCTTCAGCGGCACCCGGGCAGGGGTGCCGCAGTTGCTGGATCTGTTTGAGAAGTACGACATTCAGGCCAGCTTCTTCTTCAGCGTGGGACCGGACAATATGGGGCGCCATCTTTGGCGCCTTTTGCGTCCGAAATTTCTGTGGAAAATGCTGCGCTCGAACGCCGCTTCGCTGTATGGCTGGGACATCCTGTTGGCCGGCACCGCCTGGCCGGGCCGCAATATTGCGCGCGCGCTGGGGCCTTTGATGAAGCGCACCGCCGAAGCCGGCCACGAAGTGGGGCTGCACGCCTGGGACCACCAGGGCTGGCAGGCCAAGGTCGGCCGTTGGTCCCAGGCGCAGCTGACGCGGCAGGTTCAACTGGGCGTCGATGCCCTGAGCGCCTGCATCGGCCAGCCGGTCAAATGCTCCGCGGCGGCGGGATGGCGGGCCGATACGCGGGTACTGGAGGTGAAGCAGCGCTTCGGCTTTCATTACAACAGCGATTGCCGCGGCACCCACCCGTTCAGGCCGCTGCTGAGCGACAATCGGCTGGGCACGGTGCAAATTCCCGTCACGCTGCCCACTTTTGACGAAGTGATCGGCAGCGAGGTCAGCATGGCCGATTTCAACGACTACATCCTGCGCGCGATCGAAAACGATCGCGGCGTGCCGGTCTACACCATTCATACCGAGGTGGAGGGGATGTCGCAGGCGGCGATGTTTGAACGGCTATTGCAGCGGGCGCAGCGGCAGGGCATCGAATTCTGCCCGCTGAGTGAATTGCTGCCGCAGGATTTGGCGTCATTGCCGTTGGGCCGCATCGAGCGCGCTCCTTTCCCCGGCCGCGAGGGTTGGCTGGGTTGTCAAACCGATGTGAAGGACGATTCATGAAGGCGCTAAAAGGATCATGGGCCATTGTGCTGGCCGTTTTTTTTGCTCTGGTTTATTTGATTCCGCTCAACGGCCGCCTGCTGTGGCAGCCGGATGAAACCCGTTATGCCGAGATCAGCCGTGAAATGCTGCAGCGCGGCGACTGGGTGGTGCCGCACCTGCTGGGGCTGCGCTATTTTGAAAAGCCGGTCGCCGGTTACTGGTTCAATAACATCAGCCAGTGGCTGTTCGGCGAAGGCAACTTTGCGGTGCGCTTCGGTTCGGTATTCAGCACCGGCGTCAGCGCGCTGCTGGTATTTGCGCTGGCGATGCTGATGTGGCGCAATGCGCGGCGCGCCAGCCTGTCGGCGCTGATTTTCCTGTCGATGGTGTTGGTGTTCAGCATCGGCACCTACAGCGTGCTGGATCCGATGATCGCGCTGTGGCTGACGGCGGCGATGGCCAGCTATTACCTGACGCTGCAGGCCACCACGCTCAAGGGCAAGCTGGGCGGTTACGTGTTGCTGGGGCTGGCCTGCGGCATGGGCTTCATGACCAAGGGGTTTCTGGCGCTGGCGGTGCCGGTGATCTCGGTGATCCCGATCGTTATCCAGCAGCGGCGCATCAAGGAGCTGTTGCTGTTCGGCCCGCTGGCTGTCCTGGTGGCGGTGTTGCTCAGCCTGCCGTGGGCGATAGCCATCGCCCAGCGCGAGCCGGACTTCTGGAACTACTTCTTCTGGGTGGAGCATATTCAGCGCTTCGCCGAAGATAACGCGCAGCACAAGGCGCCGTTCTGGTATTACATTCCGGTTCTGATGGCGGCGGTATTGCCCTGGCTGGCGCTGCTGCCTGGCGCGCTGCTGAAGGGGTGGCGCGAACGCGCGCAGCGCCCGGAGCTGTTTTTCCTGCTCAGCTGGGTCGCGATGCCGTTGATTTTCTTCAGCGTCGCCAAGGGCAAGCTGCCGACCTATATCTTGCCGTGCATGGCGCCGCTGGCGTTGCTGATGGCGGCCTATGCGGAAGACTACGCCGCTTCGCTGCGCAGCAAGGTCTTCAAGGTCAACGCGGTGCTGAATGGGCTGTTCGGACTGATCTGCGTGCTGGCGCTGCTGGCGTTGGGTTCCGGCCTGCTGCCGAAGGCGGAGGTGTTTACCGCGGCAGAATGGCCGAAAGTCGCGATTGGTCTCGTCGCTTTCGGCGGCTGGTTGGCGTTGGCGATTTTCTCCGCGGGCGACAGGGCGCAACGTTGGCGCTGGGCGGCGGCCTGCCCGCTGCTGTTGTGTTTGCTGATCGGCTACGCTATTCCGCAGCGGGTGATCGATTCCAAGCTGCCGCAGAACTTTATTCGCGTTAACATGGCCGAACTGGGGCACAGCCGCTTTGTGTTGACCGACAGCGCCGGAGTGGCGGCCGGATTGGCCTGGGAGCTGAAGCGCAGCGATGTGATCATGTTCAGCGAGAAGGGCGAAGTGGCCTACGGGCTGGACTACGTCGACGCCCGCAGCAGCTTCGTCAGCGACGCCGACTTCCCGCAGTGGCTGGCGCAGGCGCGCAAGCAGGGTGACGTTTCATTGGTATTGCAGCTGTCGCGAGGAGATCGGGTGCCGCAAAATCTGCCTGCAGCGGACAAGGTGGTTGAGATGAACCGCCTGGCGCTGGTGTGGTACCAGCAACAGCCATGATGGGCTTCCTGCTGATCATCCTGGTCAGCCTGCTCACCTGCGGGGGGCAGCTGTGCCAGAAACAGGCGGCGCGCTGCTGGCGGCTGCCGGCGGCGGTGCGGTTGAAGGTAACCCTGCGTTGGCTGGCGCTGGCGGTGCTGCTGCTGGCGCTCGGCATGGCGGTATGGCTTAACGTGCTGCAGCGCCTGCCGCTCAGCCTGGCTTATCCGATGCTCAGCCTCAACTTCGTGCTGGTGACGCTGGCGGCGCGCTGGCTGTTTAATGAGCCGACCACCGCGCGCCATTGGTGTGGCGTCGCCTCAATCATGCTGGGGATCCTGCTGATGAGCGTGCAATCGTGAGGGGCTATGCCTGGGGCGCGGCCAGCGTGCTGCTGGTCACGCTGGCGCAGCTGTTGATGAAGTGGGGCATGGTGCAAATTCCGCTGATGTCGTTCGCCGACGTCACCCCCGCGCTGCTGGGGGATTACTGGCTGCCGCTCCTGGCGGTCGGCGGCGGCATCTTCGGCTACGCGCTGTCGATGCTGTGCTGGTTTTGCGCGCTGCGCTATCTGCCGCTTAACCGCGCTTACCCGCTGCTGAGCGTCAGTTACGCGCTGGTGTATCTGGCGGCGGTGATCTTGCCCTGGTTTAACGAATCCGCCACCCTGCTGAAATCATTGGGTACGCTGTGCATTTTGTTTGGCGTGTGGCTGATTAACGGCAAAGCCGCAGTAAAAACGCCAAAATAGGGGCAAAACCGGCGTTAATGCTATTATCTCCTGCATGGCGCTTGCCTTTTTCCCCGCGCGGGAGATAAATTAACGCCAAACAGCGTTCTCCTTACCTGGCGTCGGCTTTGCCTCGCAGTCGGTGCGGTGTACCGGACGGCATGATGCGCAACGGGTTCGATGAAGGGATATTATGCGGATGCGAGTGTGGTTTTTATTAGCCAGTTTGATCCTTGCCGGTTGCAGCAGCCATGCGCCGCCGCCAAGCGGGCAGCTGGCCGATTCTATCGTGGTGGTGGCCCAGCTGAATGAACAGCTGCGCCAATGGTACGGCACGCCTTATCGTTACGGCGGCATGGATCGCGGCGGCGTCGATTGCTCCGGCTTTGTTTACCGCACCTTCCGCGATCGTTTCGATATGCGGCTGCCGCGTTCGACCGAAGAGCAGACCTCGCTCGGCACCAAGGTTTCCCGCGACGAACTGATGCCGGGCGATCTGGTATTCTTCAAAACCGGCGGCGGCGAAAACGGCCTGCACGTCGGCATCTACGACACCAACGATCAGTTTATCCACGCGTCGACCAGCCGCGGGGTGATTCGCTCCTCGCTCGATAACGTCTATTGGAAACGGGTTTACTGGCAGGCGCGGCGCATTTAGCCTTAACCCGTTGATTTGGTGTATCATGGCGGCATCACGTCTTTAACGGTGACCGCCATGACCGCCTTACGCTTACTGATTTCCGACTCTTACGACCCCTGGTTCAACCTGGCGGTGGAGGAGTGCATCTTCCGCGAAATGACCAGCCAGAAAATCCTGTTCTTATGGCGCAATGCCGAAACGGTGGTGATCGGTCAGTCGCAAAACCCATGGAAAGAATGCAATACCCGGCGCATGGAGCAGGATGGCGTTCGCCTGGCGCGCCGCAGCAGCGGCGGCGGGGCGGTATTTCACGACCTGGGCAATACCTGCTTTACCTTCATGGCCGGCAAACCGGGCTACGACAAGTCTGTGTCGACCGGGATTATCTTGCAGGCCCTGTCGCAGCTGGGGGTTACGGCCAGCGCCTCGGGGCGTAACGATCTGGTGATGGCAACCCCGGAGGGGCCGCGCAAGATCTCGGGTTCGGCCTACCGCGAAACCCAGGATCGCGGCTTTCATCATGGCACGTTGTTGCTGAACGCCAATCTTGACCGTTTGGCGGATTATCTCAATCCGGATCCGAAAAAGCTGCAGGCCAAGGGCATCACCTCGGTGCGATCGCGGGTGGCCAACCTGGCGGACTTGCTGCCCGACATCAGCCATCAGCAGGTGTGCGACGCCATCATACAGGCCTTCTTCAGCCATTATGGCGCCAGCGCCGAACCCGAGATCATTTCGCCGGACGTGTTTCCCGACCTGCCGGATTTTGCCGCACAGTTTGCCCGGCAGAGCAGCTGGGAATGGAACTTCGGCAAAGCGCCGGCCTTCAGCCACTTGTTGAATGAGCGTTTCGTGTGGGGCGGCGTAGACATTTTCTTTGACGTCGAGAAAGGCGCGCTGGTTCGAGCGCAGATCTTTACCGACAGTCTGGATCCGGCGCCGCTGCAAGCGTTGGCTGACATGCTGGTGGGGTGCGCCTATCGCAGTGACGCTCTGGCCGCCTGTTGCGATCGTCTGATTGCCGCGTTCCCGCAGCGGGCGGCTGAGCTGACCGAACTGCGGCAATGGTTGGTCGAGACCGTCAAATAATCTCCTATCTGCCGTGGCGGGATGAGAGCATTCTCATCCTTTTTTATGCCTGTCATTTGGCGCCATGTCGCCGCCGGCGGCGAAAAAAACCATCATCCGGCTTGGCACAGATTTCTGAAAAATCAAGGCGGCATTTTTTTGCCTTTTCAATGCGCTGAATAAGACGCTCAATTGATGCGTTATTAAATTTAATCGGTTTTCGTTGGGCCGTCAGCGAAAGGCGCGGCGCGGCGGCAGGGAGGTTTTTACAAAATAGGATTTTTCTTAACAAAAACAACAGCGATAAGTCAAATTTTCAGCGAAGTTATATCTCTTAAGTTAAATATCTTTTAATATCTGGCGTGCAGTGAGTCAATCGCCATAAGCCAGCCTGTTTTTCCGACTGCATTTCAGTAAGCTCATATAGCTTTAAACTATCAATTAAATGATAACTTATTGGTATTTACATTGATATTTCCGATTAATCCCAGAAGGATTGATCGATAAAATATATTGATATACGATGAGAAGCTAGCCATTCAGCCTGTGGCATTAAAATGAAAATTCAATTCGACGCTGACTTTATTAGTAGCTATGTTTTTCAACCTGTTTACTCAATGGAGGGTAGGCTGCTGGCGGTGGAAATGTTAAGCCGTTTCAATAGCCTGGACGGCGACCTGGCCATGCCTGCCGACATTGGGATTAATTTATTGAGCCCCGAGCAAAGGATTGAGTTATTTAATGAGCAATTGATACTGGCGCAGCAGAACGCCGCCTGGTTTAACCAGCATCAGGTGTTGCTGACCATCAATATTGAAGAAATCGTGGTTGAATTGATTCTTTCCGACTCCCGGTTGCGCCAGCGCATCTGGCAATGCCCCTTTATTGCGTTTGAAATCAGTGAGGGTTTTCCGAATCTTTCCGCCGGGAAAAAAAATGAGAGCGTCAGCCGATTAAGCGAAATGTTTACGCTGTGGTTGGACGATTTCGGTTCGGGCAAGGCGACGCTGACCGCACTGTACGACGGTCTGTTTGACTATGTAAAGATCGACAAGCGTTTTTACTGGCAGCTGTTTACCCACCAGGGATATGACGTGGTGATCGACTCGCTGTTAAAAAATATCAACCTGCTGTGCAAGGGCGTGATCGTCGGGGGAATAGAGAAAAAAGAGTATTTTAATAAGCTCAGACACGCCGGCGTTTTTGGTCTGCAAGGCTTTTTATGGCCCAGCGTGGGCGTGGACAACCTGTCGGCTCTGCGGGCGACGCCCGGCGAGTTCAATCGCCATGACGGATAAAATACGCCGCATTCAGGGGAAATAACGAACCGGGCGGTGGCCGGTCCGGCGCTGTTATTCATTCTCGCTTTCTCGCGGGTAAATATTGTTTTAATCGGCGCAGCAAGGCATCCAAGCAAGCCGCGGCGTGCCCCCCGATCTTCCCGCATCGGCCCTGGCATCGGGCGGGTGCGTTCTCCTTGCATTTCCTCTGTGTTAATCCCGCCGCTCAGGCTCTACACTAGGCTGAAACGGAGGGCCTATGCCGCAGTTCGAAAACGCTTACCATCAACAGTTAGCCGGTTTTTATACCGCATTAAACCCAACGCCGCTGAAGGGCGCGCGCCTGCTGTATCACAGCGAACCGCTGGCGCGGGAGCTGGGTTTGGATGAAAGCTGGTTTACCCAGGATAAAACCGCCATTTGGGCCGGGGAAACGCTGCTGCCGGGCATGCAGCCGTTGGCGCAGGTCTACAGCGGCCACCAGTTCGGCGTTTGGGCGGGGCAATTGGGCGACGGCCGCGGCATTTTGCTCGGCGAGCAGGTGTTGGCGGACGGCAGCCACAGAGATTGGCACCTGAAAGGCGCCGGGCTGACGCCGTATTCCCGCATGGGCGATGGCCGCGCGGTGTTGCGTTCGGTGATCCGCGAATTCCTGGCCTCTGAGGCGCTGCACCATCTGGGCATTCCCACCACCCGCGCGCTGACCGTGGTGACCAGCGAACAACCGGTGTTCCGCGAGCGGCCTGAACGCGGCGCGATGCTCATGCGCGTGGCGGAAAGCCACGTGCGCTTCGGCCACTTCGAGCATTTCTATTATCGCCAACAGCCCGAACAGGTGCGGCAGCTGGCGGATTTCGTTATCGCGCGCCACTGGCCGCAGCTGCAGGATCAGGGCGAACGCTACCTGTTGTGGTTCACCGAGGTGGTGGAACGCACGGCGCGCCTGATGGCGCAGTGGCAGACGGTGGGCTTTGCGCATGGCGTAATGAATACCGATAACATGTCGATCCTGGGCATCACCCTCGATTACGGTCCCTACGGTTTCCTCGATGACTACCAGCCGGGTTACATCTGCAACCATTCCGACCATCAGGGGCGTTATGCCTTTGACAATCAGCCGGCGGTGGCGTTGTGGAACCTCCATCGTTTGGCGCAAACGCTGTCCGGGCTAATGACCGCCGAACAGCTGCAGCAGGCGCTGTCGGCCTACGAACCGGCGCTGATGCGCGCCTATGGCGAACAAATGCGCGCCAAGCTCGGTTTCTTCACTCAATCGACGCAGGATAACGACCTGCTTACCGGATTGCTGAGCCTGATGGCGCAGGAAGGGCGGGATTATACCCGCACCTTCCGCCTGCTGAGCGAAACCGAACAGCAGCAGGCGCAGTCGCCGCTGCGGGATGAGTTTATCGATCGCGCGGCCTTCGACGACTGGTATCGGCAGTATCGTCAGCGTTTGCAACAGGAGCAGGTGAGCGATGCGGATCGGCAACGATCGATGAAGGCGGTGAACCCGCGCCTGATCCTGCGCAACTATCTGGCGCAGCAGGCGATTGAAGACGCTGAAAAGGATGAGGTCGGCCGGCTGGCGCGTTTGCATCGGGCGCTGTTGACGCCGTTCGCCGACGCGCCTGAATATGACGATCTCGCCGCGCTGCCGCCGGACTGGGGCAAGCATCTGGAGATTTCCTGCTCCAGCTGAGATGAAAAAGGGCGCCTAATGGCGCCCTTGAATTTTTATTGCCGCAGATAGACCTGCGGCAGCGGCACTTCGGGATGATGTACCACGCCGAGATCGGCCTGATACCAGCGGGTGAGGATATCCGCCTGCAGCACCTCCTGCGGCGTACCGCTCGCCACCAGGCGGCCCTGATGCAACAGCAGAATCCGATCGGCGTACAGTGCGGCCAGGTTGAGATCGTGCAGCACGCAGCAGACGCCCAGCGGTTGTTGGCGCGTCAGCGAGCGCAGCAGGCGCAGGGTGTGCTGCTGGTGGTACAGGTCCAGCGCCGAAGTGGGCTCGTCGAGGAACAGCCAGGAAGGGGACGGCTGCGGCTGCCACAGCTGCGCCAACACGCGAGCCAACTGAACCCGCTGCTGCTCGCCGCCGGACAGTTGGCGATAGTCGCGCTGCGCCAGCGCCAGGCAATCCGTCTGCGCCATCACCTGTTTTATCGCCCGTTGCCGGTCCCGTTTGCCGTGCGGCGAACGGCCCATGCCGACCACCTCTTCCACGGTGAAAGGGAAGGCCAAATCGCTGTGCTGACGCATCACCGCCCGGACCTTGGCCAGCTGTTGCGGCTGCCATTGTTCCAACGGCCGATCGAGCAGCCGGCACTCGCCGCAGCCCGGGAGCAGGTAGCCGGTCAGCAGGCGCAGCAGCGTCGACTTTCCCGCGCCGTTCGGGCCGATAATCGCCACCATTTCACCGCTGGCGATGCGGAGCGAAACGTCGCTGATCAAACGGCGTGAACCCAGGCTGTAACGCAGCTGTTCAGCAGTCAGGCTTGCGGTATTATCCACCCGGACGCTCCCGCTGGCGCATCACCAGCCACAAGAAGTAAGGGCCGCCGATCAGGCTGGTCATCAGACCGACCGGCATTTCGGCCGGCGCCACCAGCGTGCGCGCCAGCGTATCGCTGACCAGCAGCAGGCAGGCGCCGCCCAGCGCGGAGCAGGGCAGCAGCCAGCGGTGATCGCCGCCCAGGCGCATGCGCACCAGATGCGGCACCACCAGCCCGACAAAACCGATCACGCCGCTCATCGCCACTGCGGCGCCGATCAGCAGCGCGCTCAGCAACAGCAGCTGCAGCTTGGCGCGCTGGACGTTGACCCCCAGGTAGTGGGCCTCTTCGTCGCCCAACTGCAGCAGGTTCAGGCGGCGCGCCTGCAGCAGCGTCATCAGCGCGGCCGGCAGGATCAGCGAAGCGGCGACCATCAGCGTCGGCCATTGCGACTGGCTGAGGCTGCCCATCATCCACAGCGAAAACTGGCGCAGCTGTTGATCGCTGCTGAGATAGGACAGCACGCCGATCGCCGCCATGCACAGCGCGTTGATGGCGATGCCGGCCAGCAGCAGGCGCGACAGGCTGCCGTGCCCGCTGCGGCTGATGGCGTAGATGAGCAATGACACCAGCAGGCTGCCGAAGAAGGCCGCCAGCATATGGCCATACAGGGCGACCATCGGCGGCAGCGCCAGCGGCATGACGATAATCAGCGCGACAAACAGCGCGCCGCCGCTGCTGATGCCCAACAGGCTGGGATCGGCCAGCGGATTGCGAAACAGCCCCTGCATCACCGCGCCGGACACCGCCAGCGCGCAGCCGATCACCACCGCCAGCAGGACGCGCGGCAGGCGGATGTTCAGCCAGATATGCCAGGAGGTGTCGCTAAAGGGTTCGCGCCACAGGGTGCGAAACGACAGCGTCAATGCGCCCATATTGGCGGCGGCCAGCGCCAGCAGGGCCAGCAGCACCAGCAGGCCGGCAATGGCCCACTGCGGGGAAGTGCGGCAGCGCATTACTTTTGCTCCGCCGCTTGGCGCAGTTTAGCCAGCGCCGCCGGCGTTTCCAGGCCAAAGCCCAGCAGCGCCATATCGTCGACGATCAGCACGCGGTGATTCCGGCCGGCCGGCGTCAGCGCCAGCCCGGGCAGGGACCACAGCTGCCGCAGCCCGCCGAGCGTGCGTACCCCGTCGGTGGTGACCAGCAGCAGATCCGGCGCGCTGGCGATCACCCCCTCTTGCGACAGCGGGCGATAACGGTCGAAACCCTGCATGGCGTTTTTCAATCCGGCGGCGACGATCACGGCGTCTGCGGCGGTATGCTGCCCGGCGGCCATCGGCGTAATGCCGCCGTGGCTCATGACAAACAGCACCTTGACCGGCAGCGGGCTGGTGTTGACCGCCGCCAGCTGCTGCTGATAGCGGGCGCTGAGCCGCTTGCCCTGTTCCGCGCGCTGCAGCGCTTCGGCGATCGCGGCGATTTTTTTCGGCACCGCCTGCAGGGTGGTGTCGCCCGGCACGCTGACCACCTTGACGCCGCTCTCTTCGAGCTGCCTGAGCACCAGCGCCGGCTGCGCCAGTTCGGTGGTCAGCACCAGCGTGGGCTTCAGCGCCAGAATGCCCTCGGCGTTCAGCTGGCGCATATAGCCGACGTCCGGCAGCTTTTTCACCGCTTCCGGATGCAGGCTGGTGCTGTCGCGGGCTATCACTTCATCGCCCGCGCCAAGTGCGAAGGCAATTTCGGTGACGTCACCGCCTATCGAGACGATACGCTGCGCGGCGGCGGCGCTTAATGGCAGCGCCAGCGCGATGGCCAGCGCCAGGCAACGGGTCAATGAAGGTTTCATGCGGCGATGTCCTTGGCTTCCAGCGCGGCAACCTGCTCACGCCATTGGGTTTGCTCCGGCTGTCCTTCGGTGCGCTGACCGTACAGCTGGGCTATCTGCGTGCCGTCGGCGGCGAACAGCTCCAGGCTGGTCACGATGCCGTCTTTGGTCGGTTTGCGGGTGATCCAGCTTTCGGCGATCGCCCCTTCGATCAGGTGCAGGGTGAAGCGGCGATTAAACACGTTAATCCAGCCTTCCTGCGGCATCAGACGCTCGATCTGGCCGGTGAAAATCTGCACGCAGCCGCGGTTGCCGACGAAGATCATGATTTCGTTCTGCAACTGCTGCGCGGCGTTTAACAGCTGCGACAGCGCGCCGTTGTCTACCCGGTAGGCCAGATCGTCGCCGACGGCGCGGAACGCCTGTTGGCGCGTCAGCTTATTGCGGCTCAGCAGTTGGAAGAACTGATGCACGTCGGTCATCTCGCGCCATTCGCGGTCGATCCGGTCCGCGTCGGTCGCGGCATCGTCGGCGGCGGCCGCCGCGACGGGCTGCAGCTGCAGCGGCGGATTTTCGGCGCTCTGGTGGCGCTCGATCAGCGACATCCAGGCCGCCAGATCGGTTTCGTCGGTGGTGTACACCTTATGCAGCGCATCGCCCTGATGATCGAAGAACTGAATGCTGTGGCGCACGCCGCGCTTGTTGGTTTCGCTCATGGCGAAAACGCTGGCCCACTGGTTGAGGAACAGGCGCAGATCCAGCTCGCGCGGGTTGAGGATCAGCCCGGCATGGCCGTTGAGGTGCTGGTTGCGGTAGCGGCCCATCTGTTCATGCACCGCATAGCTGTTGCGGGTAATGGATTTGGTGACGCCGACCTGTTCGAGCTCGGTCAACAGGGTGCGGGCGTCGGCCTGCAGGCGGCGACTGTCATGGCCGACGCGGGCGTGGGTCAGCGCCGCTTCGCTGACGCCGAGGATCTCCGCCAGGTCGCGGGCGTATTTGCCCGGATTGTCGATTTTGGCCTGCTGGTAGCGTTCATACAGGGTATTGCTCATGCGTTGTTCTCCTGCGCTGTGATGCAAACGGCGGACAAGCCGCTTGTCCGCCCGGTAGTCAAAAAGTTACCACTGGTAGCTGACCAGCAGCTTGGCGTTGCGGCCATCCTGCGGTATGCCCTGCGGCGAGTAGTATTCCTTATCGAAGGCGTTGCCCAGCACCAGGGTGGTGGTGACGCCCTGCAGGCGATCGCGCCCTTTGTAGCTCAGATAGAAATCATTGACGCCATAGCCCGCCTGTTCGGCGACGCCGGTGGCAACATGGGTGGAACGTTGGGCGAAGGTGGCCACCCAGCCGGTGGACAAGCCGGTTTCGCCCAGCGGCACGTCCAGCGAACTGGTGACGGTGTCCGGGTTAATGGTGCTCAGCCAGTCGCCGGTCGCCTCATCTTTCCCCCGGGTGCGGTTATAGGCCAGATCCCAGCCAAACAGCGGCGTCTTGTAGCTGAGCGTAGCATCCCAGCCCCAGATTTTTGCGCGGTCGATGTTGGTTGAGAAGGTGGTGCAGCTGATGCAATACGGGCCGCGCGGGCCACGCCCCAGCTCCATGGTGACGTCGGTGGTGATGTAGTCTTTGGCCTTGGTGTCGAAATAGCTGGCTTTGAACTGCAGGCTGTCGCTGGCTAACAGCACATCGTCAAAACGCAACCCAAAACCGTATTCCTGCGTTTCATTGGTTTCCGGTTTCAGATTCGGATTGGGTACCCAATAGTTGGTTATGGTGGTTGGCCCCATAGGAATCGAGAAATGCTTGGAGTCGTTGTACATCTCACCCATGGTGGGCGCCCGGAACGCCTGGGAATAGGAGCCGAACAGCATCAGCCAATCGGTCGGGGTAACGCTGATGGCGCCGCGAGACGACCATTTATCGGCATCGACATCGGCGTAACCGTCGCTGGAGCCTTTGTAATTATCATAACGGGTGCCGGCGAGCAGGGTGACCGGCAGGTCGCGCAGCGTAATCTCATCCTGCAGCCAGCCGGAAGCGAAATTGATTTTCGCCTGCGGGAAGCTTTCGGTCGCGCCGCCCGGGGTTTGTTCCTGCTTGTACGCTTCGGTGCCGTAAGTAAACAGGTGAGAGGCGAAGGTATCGGCAAACAGGCGGGTGCGGTTTTCCAACTTGGCGCCGCGGGTGGTTTGTTTGCGGTTTTCGTCTTCGCTGCCGGCGGCATGCGCGTTGATTTCCACGTCGGAGTAATAGATTTTGGCTTCGGCGTCCAGCCACTCCTGACCCACGGGTTTCAACTTATAGCTCAGTGCGGCATCGCGTTGAATTGTTGAACGGTCGGTCATCAGGTTACCGCTTGAACTGGCGGATTCCTGCGGGTTCTTCGGTTCCTGGGCGCCGTTGTTGTAATAGCGCAGGTTGCCGGTCAGCGATTGGTTATCGTCGATTTTCCAGGTGCCCTTGGCCAACACATTGCTGATGGTTTCGTCGTTTGGCGCATCGAAACCGTTGCCCTGCCGCAGGTCGCCGACGTCGCGGGTGCCGAACGACAGCAGCCCGTCGAGGCTGTCGGTCCTGCCATAGGCGCTGGCGCCCATGCCCAGGCTGTGATCGCCGCTGCCGGCGGTGCCGTAAACCCGGTAGCCGCTATCATGGCCCGGCAACAGCAGGTCGGCGGCGTCGACGGTTTCATAGGAAACAACGCCGCCCAGCGCGCCGCTGCCGTACAGCAGGGCGGAAGGGCCGCGCACCACTTCGATACGCTTCACCAAACCGGGATCCAGGAAGGTGCCGTTGATATGGCCGGTATCGGTGCCCTGACGGATACCGTCTACCAGCGTCAGCACGCCGCGGCGGTCGTAACCGCGCATCATCAGGTCCTGGCCGTTGCTGCGGCCGGTGCCGGTAACGCTAATGCCCGGTACGCGGCGCAGCATATCGGCGGCGGTGGCGGCGGTTTGGCTTTCGGGCGTATCGCCCTCGATCACCGTCACCATCATTGGCGCTTCAAAACTGCTGCGCTGATTGCCGGTGGTGACCACGGTCAGGGTTTCGTCGGCGGCCGGTTTTTTTTTGTCGGTTTCCGCGGCGGCAGAAGTAGAAGAAGTGGTGCTGGTGGTTTGTGCCAGAGCCACCGTAGGCAGAGCGCAGGCAATCGCCAGACTCAATGCGGAAAAACGCAGCCGGGTGGAAATTGTCAGAGGCATGGGGCAACTCTCCGTATGTTTTTAACATATCAATAGATTTGCTGGCTGCCTGGATCAAAAGGATCGGGGTGGCTGGCGTTTGGGGGATCTTTATTATTTGGTCAGGATCAATTTTCCGGCTTTGGTCTGCCGCAGCTGATAGCGCTGGCCCTGATGGGTAATAACCGCCACGCCGTCGGCGCCGAGCAGCTGGGCGCTGTCATAACAAGGGTGCGGTTCTGCGCTGCGTCCGGCGGGAACGCCGGCGGCGGGCAGGTTGTTGTTGGGATTATCCATCGTCATTCGTTTATAAAACAGACCATTAAATGGTAATTAATATCAAAGTGATAATCATTATCATGTGAACGAAAGGTTACATCAAGGGAAATTTTCTTACCGATTGAACCTTTTTGCAGGAAATGCGTCTGGCGACGGGCCGGGGGCGTCGGCCCGCGAGGTATCGGGTTATTTCAGCAGGGTTTCGATGCGGTCGAACAGGCGTTCGGGCTTGGTGATCGGGGCGAAGCGCGTGGCCCGCTGGCCGTCGGCGGTGAGCAGGAACTTGGTGAAATTCCACTTGATGCGCCGACTGCCGAGCACCCCGGGCGCCAGGCGTTTCAACTCATTGAACAGCGGGTGGGCGCCGGGGCCATTGACCTCGATTTTACCGAACAGCGGGAAACTGACGCCGTAATTCAGGGTGCAGAAGTCGGCTATCTCCAGCGGGTCGCCCGGCTCCTGGGCGCCGAACTGATTGAAGGGGAAGCCCAACACCATCAGGCCGCGCTCGCGGTAGTATTGCCACAGGTTCTCCAGCCCGCGGTACTGCGGCGTGAAACCGCACTTGCTGGCGGTATTGACCACCAGATAGGCGCGGGCGGGGAAGTCGCCCAGCGTTTTATGTTCGCCCTGCAGCGTGACGCAGGGGATGGATAACAGTGAATGAATCATGCCGGGGCTCCGATCCTTGCCTGGGGGCTGCGGTGGTGGTTATCAGTATAGATGAGCGGGGGAAGGCGGAAAAGCCGGGGCGAGGGCGCCCCGGCTGCGAAGTCAGAAACGCGTATCGACCGCGTCCGCCAGCATCGCCAGCAGCTGTTCGCTGTCGGACCAGCTCAGGCAGGGATCGGTGATCGACTGGCCATAGGTCAGCGGCTGGCCGGCAACGATTTTCTGCGTGCCTTCCACCAGGAAACTTTCCGCCATCACGCCGGCGATGGCGGCGGAGCCGGCGCGGATCTGCTGGCAGACGTTTTCGGCGACTTCCAGCTGGCGGCGATGCAGCTTCTGGCAGTTGCCGTGGCTGAAGTCGATCACCAACTGTTCGGGCAGGTCGAATTCGCGCAGGTTGTCGCAGGCGGCCACGATGTCGGTGGCGTGGTAGTTCGGCGTTTTGCCGCCGCGCATGATGATGTGGCCATAAGGGTTGCCGCTGGTCTGGTAGATGGTCATCTGGCCGTTTTTGTCCGGCGAGAGGAACATATGCCCGGCGCGCGCCGCGCGAATGGCGTCGATGGCGATGCGCGTGTTGCCGTCGGTGCCGTTTTTGAAACCGACCGGGCAGGACAGCGCGGAAGCCATTTCACGGTGGATCTGGCTTTCGGTGGTGCGTGCGCCGATGGCGCCCCAGCTGATCAGATCGGCGATGTATTGCCCGACCACCATATCCAGGAACTCGGTGGCGGTCGGCAGGCCGAGCTGGTTCACCTCCAGCAGCAGGCGGCGCGCCATTTCGATGCCGCGGTTAACCTGGAAGGTGCCGTCCAGCGCCGGATCGGAAATCAGGCCTTTCCAGCCCACCACGGTGCGCGGTTTCTCAAAGTAGGTGCGCATCACGATTTCCAGCCGATCCTGGTAGCGAGCGCGCAGGGCGTTCAGCCGGCCGGCGTAGTCGATGGCGGCGTCGAGATCGTGGATGGAGCAGGGGCCAATCACCACCAGCAGGCGGCGGTCTTCACCGGTCAGGATTTTTTCAATGCGTTTTCGTGACGCGGTCACGTTATCGGCGATATCCGCCGAGATCGGCAGCTTATCGGCCAGCGCTTGCGGCGTGACGAGGCTGTCGATGCGCGCGGTCCGCAGTTCATCTGTTTTGTGCATGATTATCTCTGGAAACTGTTCTTCTCTGCGGCGGAGTGCCGGGAAGTGATGGCGATCACAATAACGCAAAAATCGCTGAATTCAACCGTAGAGATGATGTTCTGTTGATCAAAGCCGCTAAAAAAAGCACGAAAAACGCCGGCGGCGGTGAAATCAACGGCGTGCGGCAGGGGCTTCCTGCCGCCGTAGCTCAGAACATGCGGCGGCTCATGCCGAGGATATCGAGGATCTTGGTCGAAATTTCCTCGACGGAATAGTTGGTGGTGTTCAGGTAGCGGATCTGGTTTTGGCGAAACAGCGCCTCGACCTCGGCGATTTCCATGCGGCATTGGCGCAGCGAGGCATAGCGGCTGTTTTCACGCCGTTCTTCGCGGATGGCGGCCAGGCGCTCCGGATCTATGGTCAGGCCGAAGAGCTTGTGCTGAAACGGCTTCAGCGACGCGGGGAGGTGCAAATTGTCCATATCGTCGGCGATAAACGGATAGTTGGCGGCGCGAATGCCGAACTGCATCGCCAGGTACAGGCTGGTGGGCGTTTTGCCGCAGCGCGAGACGCCCAGCAGGATCACCTGCGCCTGATCGAGATTGCGCAGCGAGATGCCGTCATCGTGCGCCAGCGTGTAATCGATGGCGGCGATGCGCGCATCGTATTTGCCGAGATTGCTGGCCGTCAGGCCGTGGGTGCGGTTCGGCACCGGCGTCGGCTCCACCTCCAGTTCGTCCTGCAGCGGGCCGACCAGCGCCTGCACGATATCCTGGCAGAAGCCTTCGCTTTGCACGATGACGTCGCGCACCTCCAGCGAGATGATCGAATAAAACACCAGCGGCCTGACGCCGGTGGCCCGATAAATATCGTTGATTTGCTGACAAACCGCGCGCGCGCGCGCCTCGGTTTCCACGAACGGCAGCGTGAAGGTCGTGGCCGTAACCGGAAACTGTGACAATACCGCATGCCCCAGCACTTCAGCGGTGATCGCCGTACCATCCGAAATATAAAAAACGCTTCTTTCCACCCGAGGCTCCTTACCTGAAAACGGTGTTCCTGCTGTAATCGCTGGCCCCATCATGTGCTGCGGACGATCGGTCGGTAAAGGGGCGGGTAAAAAAATTGTGACGACAGCGGGGATTGCGCGCGGCGGCCGCAGCGCGCCCTGGACGATATTGAAATAATATTTCATTTTTTATCAAGGGGCGTTTCATGGTGTCCGGCGCCGTCGGTCTGAGGTTTTGGCGCTATTTTCGCCAAAAAGGGTATCGTTTGCATGGCCTTTAAATTTGCAGTTTAAAAACTACTTAATTTGTTGAGAATTAAGCTTTTAGTGCCATTGGGAACGGTTCCCATGAAAATCAGCCGCTTAGGTAATTCTCTTAAAATCCACTTTCTGCGGCGGGTTGATCGATTCACCTTTCCATTTCCTATGGATCATTGTGCTAGTCTGGTTCGGCTCCGTTTTTAGCGGCGCTTTTAAAGCAAGCGAATTAAATCCGTCTATACCCTACTGATAGCAATAAGGATTGTCTCGATGTCCAACAATGGCCCAGACTTGCGTAATGTGCTTTGGTACAACCAGCTTGGCATGCACGACGTTGACCGTGTCGGCGGCAAAAACGCCTCCCTCGGTGAAATGATCACCAATCTTTCCGATTTGGGCGTGGCCGTGCCAAACGGTTTTGCCACCACCGCGCAGGCGTTTAACGATTTCCTCGAACAAAGCGGTGTTAACCAGCGCATCTATCAGTTACTGGATCAAACTGACGTTGACGACGTTGCTCAGCTGGCCAAGGCCGGCGCGCAAATCCGCCAATGGGTGATCGACACGCCGTTCCATGCGGAATTCGAGCGCGAAATCAATCTGGCGTACCAACAGCTGGCCGACGGCGAACCGGAAGCCTCCTTCGCCGTGCGCTCCTCCGCCACCGCCGAAGACATGCCGGACGCCTCCTTCGCCGGCCAGCAAGAAACCTTCCTCAACGTGCAGGGCATCGACGCCGTGATGGTGGCGATCAAGCACGTTTTCGCCTCGCTGTTCAATGACCGCGCGATCTCCTACCGCGTGCATCAGGGCTACGATCACCGCGGCGTGGCGCTGTCGGCCGGGGTGCAACGCATGGTGCGTTCCGACCTGGCCTCTTCCGGCGTGATGTTCACCATCGATACCGAATCCGGTTTCGACCAGGTGGTCTTCATCACCTCCGCCTTCGGCCTGGGCGAAATGGTGGTGCAGGGGGCGGTGAACCCGGATGAGTTTTACGTCCACAAACCGACCTTGCTGAAGGGCAATCCGGCGATCGTGCGCCGCAACATGGGCTCGAAGAAGATCCGCATGGTGTACGCGCCATCGCAGGATCACGGCAAGCAGGTGCGCATCGAAGACGTGCCGGAACAGCAGCGCACCCGTTTCTCTCTGACCGATGACGAAGTGCAGGCGCTGGCGCGGCAGGCGATCCTGATCGAAAAACACTACGGCCGCCCGATGGACATCGAGTGGGCGAAAGACGGCCACACCGGCAAGTTGCTGATCGTGCAGGCCCGTCCGGAAACCGTGCGTTCCAACGAACAGACCATGGAGCGTTACCAGCTTAACGGTTCCGGCAAGGTGCTGGTGGAAGGGCGCGCTATCGGCCACCGTATCGGCGCGGGCCCGGTGAAGGTGATCCACGACATCAGCGAAATGGACCGCATCCAGGCCGGCGACGTGCTGGTGACCGACATGACCGACCCGGACTGGGAACCGATCATGAAGAAGGCCGCCGCCATCGTCACCAACCGCGGCGGCCGCACCTGCCACGCGGCGATCATCGCCCGTGAGCTGGGCATCCCGGCGGTAGTGGGCTGCGGCCACGCCACCGACGTGCTGAAAGACGGCCAGAAGGTCACCGTGTCCTGCGCGGAAGGCGACACCGGCTTCGTGTACAGCGATATGCTCGACTTCACCGTGCAGAGCTCGGAAGTGACCGAACTGCCGGATCTGCCGCTGAAGATCATGATGAACGTCGGCAACCCGGATCGCGCCTTTGACTTTGCGCGCCTGCCGAACGAAGGCGTAGGCCTGGCGCGGCTGGAGTTCATTATCAACCGCATGATTGGCGTGCACCCGCGGGCGCTGCTGGAGTTCGATCGGCAAACCCCGGCGCTGCAGAACGAAATTCGCGCGCTGATGCAGGGCTACGACCACCCGGTCGAATTCTATGTCGGTCGCCTGACCGAAGGCATCGCCACCCTGGGCGCGGCCTTCTGGCCTAAGCGGGTGATCGTGCGCCTGTCCGACTTCAAGTCCAACGAGTACGCCAACCTGGTGGGCGGCGAGAAGTATGAGCCGCATGAAGAGAACCCGATGCTGGGCTTCCGCGGCGCCGGCCGCTACGTGGCGGACAGCTTCCGCGACTGTTTCGCGCTGGAGTGCGAGGCGGTAAAACGCGTGCGCAACGAGATGGGCCTGACCAACGTCGAAATCATGGTGCCGTTCGTGCGCACCGTGGCGCAGGCGGAGGCGGTCGTGGCCGAGCTGGCGCGCCAGGGGCTGAAACGCGGCGAGAACGGGCTGAAAGTGATCATGATGTGCGAGATCCCTTCCAACGCCCTGCTGGCGGACCAGTTCCTCGAGCACTTCGACGGCTTCTCCATCGGCTCCAACGACATGACCCAGCTGGCGCTGGGGTTGGACCGCGACTCCGGCGTGGTTTCCGAGCTGTTCGACGAACGCAACGAGGCGGTGAAGGCGCTGCTGTCGATGGCGATCCAGGCGGCCAAGCGCCACGGCAAATACGTCGGTATTTGCGGCCAGGGGCCATCCGACCATGAAGACTTCGCCGAGTGGTTGATGGAGCAGGGCATCGACAGCCTGTCGCTCAACCCGGATACCGTGGTGCAAACATGGATTAATCTGTCGAAGAAAAAGTAACGCCCTCGGGGCTATTTGACGTTTTCGCTAAAAGCCGCGGCTCAGGTCGCGGCTTTTTTATTTCCGCATGTAAAAAGCCGGCGGTAAAATAAGCATGTCGGCGGAAAAAGAATAAAAAAAAGCCCATCAAAAGATGGGCAAAGACTACACACAGCAATTCACATGTATGGCATTACATTGTTTGGAAAGCTTGCTTTAAAATCAGTGATTTGAAGCAATAGATGGCCATAATACTAGGTATTCCGGCGCCATTAGTCATTAAGAATCATCCTAATCGATAGCGACGTTATCTTTTTATTTTGCGCTGCGTTGGATTTTTGTTTGATCGGAAAAGATGTCTTTAATCGGCATGTTTAATTGGCCGCCGACGGGAATTGATTTAACCCGAAGGCTATTCGGCGAATATGCCTTAAAGGCGTCGGCAATCAATAATGCAGGGAGGGGGCGTGATATGCCGCCCGACGAACCGGGCGGCAGGCGGAAGGGTTACATCTCTTCCAGATTTTTCTCCACCTCTTTCAGGTCGGCGCTCGGCTCCGGCGCTTCGTCCATCCAGGCGGTGAGCAGGCGATAAGACACCGCCAACACCACCGGACCGATGAACAGGCCGATCAGTCCGAAGGCCAGCAGGCCGCCGATCACGCCCGACAGGATCAACAGCATCGGCAAATCGGCGCCCATGCGGATCAACACCGGCCGCAGCACGTTATCCAGCGTGGCGACCACGCAGCTCCACACCAGCAACACGGTGCCCCAGGTGGTGTCGCCGCTCCAATAGAGCCAAATGATGGCCGGCACCAACACGAACAATGGCCCCAGCTGCGCCACGCAGCAGATGAAGATCAGCACCGTCAGCAGGGTGGCGGCCGGAATGCCGGTCACCGCCAGACCGATGCCGCCCAGCACCGATTGCACCAGCGCCGTCACCACCACGCCCAGCGCCACCGCGCGGATCGCCTGGCCGCCCAGCAGCACCGCCGCGTCGCCGCGTTCGGCGCCCAGGCGCACCGCAAAGTGACGGATGCCCAACGCGACCTGTTCGCCGCGCGCGTACAGCAGCACGCTGAACAGCAGCATCAGGGTACAGTGCAGCAGCAGGCGGCCGATATGCGCCGCCTGCGCGACGAACCAGGTGGCGGTTTGGCCGAAATACGGCTGCACTTTCGCCAGCAGCGCCGCGCCGCCGGCGTTAACCAGCGTGTGATAGCTGTTGTAGACCTTATTGCCGATCATCGGGATCGACTGCAGCCAGGCCAGATCGGGGATATGCAGCTTGCCGGGCGTGCTGGCCCAGGCGATCACCGGCGCGCTGTTGTCCACCAGGCTGCTGATCATCAGCGAAATCGGCAGGATGAACAGCAGGATCAGCAGCAGCGTCATGACCACCACCGCCAGCGAACGCCGGCCCCACAGCAGTTTTTGCAGCTTGATCAACAACGGCCAGGTGGCGATGACCACCATGCCCGCCCAGGCAAAGCCGAGAATGAAGGGTTGAATGACCCAAAAACAGGCGACGATCATGATGGCGATAAACAGCACGCCGAAAATAATTCGCGGTAAGTCGTAACGCGAGTGCGGAAGTGGCATCAGTGGGTTCTCATCCTGGTCAGTTAAATCCTTGGCACCTTTTAATCATGGTGCATACCGGCCGATTTTCACAGCCCGCCGGCGCGTTTTTCCGCGCAGCCGGCGGTGCGGCGATAAGGGCAATAATGTGAATGCCTTCACTAAACGAGTATGTTAGTTTTTACCATCAATAAAAAATAGGGTGGGTCTGAATAAAGACCTGATTCAGCGTTTTCAGCGCATAAAAATTAGACAGACAGGGTCAAAAAAGCGAATGATCCCACAGATTTCTCAGGCGCCCGGCCTCGTTCAACGGGTGCTCGACTTTTTGGAAGCACTGAAGCACAACGGATTCAACGGCGATACCGCCACCAGCTATGCCGACCGGCTGACGATGGCCACCGACAACAGCGTTTACCAGCTGTTGCCCGATGCGGTGGTGTTTCCTCGCTCCACCAGCGATGTGGCGCTGATCGCCCGTCTGGCGGCGGAAGAGCGCTTCAAGGCGCTGACCTTCAGCCCGCGCGGCGGCGGTACCGGCACCAACGGGCAGTCGCTCAATACCGGCATCGTGGTCGACATGTCGCGCCACATGAACCGCATTCTGGAAATTAACGTCGAACAGGGCTGGGTGCGGGTGGAGGCCGGGGTCATCAAGGACCAGCTCAACCAGTATCTGCGGCCGTTCGGTTATTTCTTCTCGCCGGAGCTCTCCACCAGCAACCGCGCCACGCTGGGCGGCATGATCAACACCGACGCCTCCGGCCAGGGCTCGCTGGTGTACGGCAAAACCTCCGATCACGTGCTCGGCCTGCGGGCGGTGCTGCTGGGCGGTGAAATGATCGACACCCGCGCCATGCCGACGCCGCTGGCGGAAACGATTGCCCAGGAAGACAGCGCCGAAGGGCGCATCTACCATCGGGTGCTGAACAGCTGCCGCGACCGGCGCGCGCTGATCCTGGAAAAATTCCCCAAGCTCAACCGCTTCCTGACCGGTTACGACCTGCGCCACGTGCTGAGCGACGACCTGCAAACCTTCGATCTGACGCGCATTCTGACCGGCGCCGAAGGAACGCTGGCGTTCATCACCGAGGCGCGCCTGGACATTACGCCGCTGCCGAAGGTGCGCCGGTTGGTGAACGTCAAATACGACTCCTTCGATTCCGCGCTGCGCAATGCGCCCTTTATGGTGGCGGCCAAGGCGCTGTCGGTGGAAACCATCGACTCCAAGGTGCTGAACCTGGCGCGCGAAGACATCGTCTGGCATTCGGTCAGCGAACTGATCACCAACGTGCCGGATAAGGAAATGCTCGGTCTGAACATCGTGGAATTCGCCGGCGACGACCAGGAACTGATCGACGGGCAGATGGAAAGCCTGTGCCGGCGGCTGGATGAGCTGATCGCCGGGCGGCAGGGCGGCGTGATCGGTTATCAGGTCTGCGGCGATCTGGCGGGCATCGAACGCATTTACAATATGCGCAAGAAGGCGGTCGGGCTGCTGGGCAACGCCAAAGGGCAGGCCAAGCCGATCCCGTTCGCCGAAGACACCTGCGTGCCGCCGCAGCATCTGGCGGACTATATCGTCGAGTTCCGCCAGCTGCTGGACAGCCATAACCTCAGCTACGGCATGTTCGGCCACGTCGATGCAGGGGTGCTGCACGTGCGGCCGGCGCTCGACATGTGCGATCCGCAGCAGGAAGTGCTGATGAAGCAGATTTCCGACCAGGTGGTGGCGCTGACCGCCAAGTACGGCGGCCTGCTGTGGGGCGAACACGGTAAAGGGTTCCGCGCAGAATACAGCCCGGAATTCTTCGGCGAAACGCTGTACGAAGAGCTGCGCCGCATCAAGGCGGCGTTCGATCCCGACAATCGGCTGAACCCGGGCAAGATTTGTTCGCCGCTGAGCCTGGATGCGCCGATGATGCAGGTGGACGCGGTCAAGCGCGGCACCTTTGATCGCCAGATCCCGATCGCGATCCGCACCTCGTTCCGCGGCGCGATGGAGTGCAACGGCAACGGCCTGTGCTTCAACTTTGACGTGCGCAGCCCGATGTGCCCGTCGATGAAGATCACCGGCAGCCGCATTCACTCGCCGAAGGGGCGTGCGGCGCTGGTGCGCGAATGGCTGCGGCTGCTGTCCGAGCAGGGCGTCGATCCGCTGGCGCTGGAAAAACAGCTGCCGCAGCAGCGCCTCAGCTTCCGTACGCTGATCGAGAAAACCCGCAATAGCTGGTACGCCGGCAAGGGCGAATACGACTTCTCGCACGAGGTGAAAGAGGCGATGTCCGGCTGCCTGGCCTGTAAAGCCTGTTCCACCCAGTGCCCGATCAAAATAGACGTGCCGGGTTTCCGCTCGCGCTTCCTGCAGCTGTATCACACCCGCTATCTGCGCCCGGCGCGCGATTATATGGTGGCCGGAGTGGAAAGCTACACGCCGCTGATGGCCAAGGCGCCGAAGGTGTTCAACTTCTTCTTCCGGCAGCCCTGGGTGCGGGAATTGAGCCGCAACGCCATCGGCATGGTCGATCTGCCGATGCTGTCGAGCCCGACGCTGCGCCAGCAGCTCTCCGGGCACGCCGCCGTTACCCTGACGCTGGAGCAGTTGGAAGGGCTGAGCGCCGCGCAGCGCGAAAATCACGTGCTGATCGTGCAGGATCCGTTCACCAGTTATTATGACGCCAAAGTGGTGGCGGACTTTGTCCGGCTGGTGGAAAAACTCGGCTACCAGCCGGTGCTGCTGCCATTTTCGCCGAACGGCAAGGCGCAGCACATTAAAGGTTTCCTGACGCGTTTTGCCCGCACCGCGCGCAAGACCGCCGATTTCCTCAACCGGGTGGCGCAGCTCGGCATGCCGCTGGTGGGCGTCGACCCGGCGCTGGTGCTGTGTTACCGCGATGAATACAACGAGATCCTCGGTGAACATCGCGGCGCGTTCCAGGTGCAGCTGGTGCACGAATGGTTGCAGCAGTTGGTGGCGGAGCGCGCCGAGCAGCCGGCGACCGGCGAGCCCTGGTATCTGCTGGGGCACTGCACCGAAACCACCGCGCTGCCGGCCAGCGGCCAACAGTGGGCGGCGATCTTTTCCCGCTTCGGCGCCAGGCTGGAAAACGTCAGCGTCGGCTGCTGCGGCATGGCCGGTACCTACGGGCACGAGGTGAAGAACCTGCAAAACTCGCTCGGCATTTATGAGCTATCATGGCATCCGGCGCTGCAGCGTCTGCCGCGGCAACGCTGCCTGGCGACCGGCTATTCGTGCCGCAGCCAGGTGAAGCGCATCGAGGGCAACGGCGTGCGCCACCCATTACAGGCACTTCTGGAGATGATTGTGTGAAATTGTGGAAACGTGAAACATCGCTGGAGCAGCTGAACCGCGCCGGTGACGGCTGCATGGTCAGCCACGTGGGCATCGAGTTTACCCAACTGGGGGAAGACTTTCTCGAAGCCACCATGCCGGTGGACAGCCGCACCCGGCAACCGTTCGGGCTGCTGCACGGCGGCGCTTCGGTGGTGCTGGCGGAGTCGATGGGCTCGATGGCCGGCTATCTGTGCAGCGAAGGCGAGCAAAAGGTGGTGGGGCTGGAAATCAACGCCAACCACCTGCGGGCGGTGTTTGACGGCCAGGTGCGCGGCGTGTGCCGCGCGCTGCACGTCGGCCGGCGCCATCAGGTATGGCAGATCGAGATTTTCGATCCGCGCGATCGCCTGTGCTGCACGTCGCGCCTGACCACCGCGGTGATCGACTGAGCCTGCCTTTCCCGCAGGCGGTTCGCCTGCGGGAAAGCCTTTGGCGCCACGGGCATGACCGCCCGCCGCTCCACTTTTACAAATTCGATTTTACGAATATGAAATTGACATTAAGGGAAAAAACAATACTATGGATAGAAGTAGCCTGAGGAAATGAATATGGCGTTAACCGCCCTGCGACTGTTCAAGAATCTGTCCGACGAAACACGGTTGAAAATAGTCTTGCTCCTGAGAGAATTGGGCGAGCTCTGCGTTTGCGAACTGACCGGTTCGCTCGAAGAGCTGCAACCCAAGATCTCGCGGCATCTTTCGATGCTGCGTGAAAGTGGCTTGTTGATTGATCGACGTGATGGCAAGTGGATCCATTATCGGCTTTCGCCGCATATGCCGGCCTGGGCTGCGGCCGTGATTGAACAGGCCTATCTGAGTCAGAAAGACGAAGTCACCCAATTGGCGCGCCGCGTTTCTCGCAGCAACGCCACAAGCGGCGGCAAGGCGGTCTGTCTCTAACGGATAAAAATTTTATCTTTTCATATTTGGTTATTCGAATTCGTATCGGCGCTATGCCATTTTGATGGGGGAGGCCGAGGCTATCGCCCATCGTTCTACGGAGGTTGTATGGGGTTGGCTGCGGCGATTTTTGTCCTGACTATTGTTCTGGTGATCTGGCAGCCGAAGGGGTTGGGGATCGGTTGGAGCGCGATGCTGGGCGCGGTGCTCGCCTTGCTGTCCGGCGTGGTGCACTTCGGTGATATTCCCACGGTGTGGCATATCGTCTGGAACGCCACCGCGACCTTTATCGCCGTGATTATCATCAGCCTGTTGCTGGACGAGTCCGGCTTCTTTGAATGGGCGGCACTGCACGTTGCGCGATGGGGCAATGGGCGAGGGCGCTGGTTGTTTACTTATATTGTGTTGTTGGGGGCGGCGGTTTCCTCGCTGTTCGCCAATGACGGCGCCGCATTGATACTGACACCTATCGTGATCGCCATGCTGTTGGCGCTGGGCTTCAGCAAGGGGACTACGCTGGCGTTTGTGATGGCGGCGGGGTTTATCGCGGATACCGCCAGTTTGCCGCTTATCGTGTCGAACCTGGTCAACATCGTCTCGGCCGATTTCTTTCAGCTGGGATTCAACGAGTACGCTGCGGTGATGGTGCCGGTCGATATCGCGGCGATTATCGCCACGCTGGTGATGCTGCATCTGTTTTTCCGCAAAGATATCCCGGCGACCTATGAACCAGCCAAATTAAAAGCCCCACGGCAGGCGATCCGCGATGCGCAAACCTTCAAAACCGGCTGGGGCGTTTTGGCGCTGTTGCTGGTTGGCTTCTTTGGGCTGGAGCCGCTGGGCGTGCCCGTCAGTTCAGTGGCGGCGGCCGGCGCCTTGCTGCTGTTTGTCGTGGCCAAGAAAGGGCATGTCATCAATACCGGCAAAGTGCTGCGCGGCGCGCCCTGGCAGATCGTTATTTTCTCGCTGGGCATGTACCTGGTGGTTTACGGGCTGCGTAATGCCGGGCTTACCGGCTACCTGTCAGCGATACTCGACGGCTTCGCCGAGCATGGGCTTTGGGCCGCCACCCTGGGCACCGGCTTTCTCACGGCGCTTCTGTCTTCCATCATGAACAATATGCCCACGGTATTGGTAGGGGCGTTGTCCATCGACGGCAGCGCAGCCACCGGTGTGATCAAGGAGGCGATGATCTACGCCAATGTCATTGGCAGCGATTTGGGCCCTAAAATCACCCCTATCGGCAGCCTGGCCACCCTGCTGTGGTTACACGTGTTGGCGCAAAAGGACATCAAAATCACCTGGGGATATTACTTCCGGGTGGGCATCGTCATGACGTTGCCGGTGCTGTTGGTCACGCTGGCGGCGCTGGCATTGCGTTTGTCGGCGTAGAAATACCCCTTTTACTCGGTCAACTGTCGGCACCGTACGGCGCTGACCCATTCTAAAGAGAGTGATTTATGAGCGCCATTACGATTTATCACAACCCGGCTTGCGGCACTTCACGCAATACTCTGGCGCTGATCCGCAACAGCGGCGCGGAGCCAAGGGTCATTTTGTATCTGGAGACGCCGCCAAGCCGTGATGAACTGGTGAAGCTCATCGCCGATATGCATATCGGCGTGCGCGCCCTGTTGCGCAAAAATGTGGAGCCTTATGAACGGTTAGGGCTAGCCGAAGAGAAATGGAACGATGAGCAATTGATTGATTTCATGCTTCAGCAGCCGATTCTGATTAATCGGCCCATCGTCGTGACGCCGTTAGGCACCAAACTGTGCCGACCTTCGGAAGCGGTGCTGGATATCTTGCCGGATGCGCAAAAAGGCGAGTTCACCAAAGAAGACGGCGAAAAGGTAATAGACGCGCAAGGGCGGCGTGTGGCCAGATAATTCCCTCGCAGCCGCCAAAAAGCGTCGGTCCGGTCGTTGCCACCCTATTTTCCAGGGGGCCCGCTGTCTATGGTTGACGTTTTCTATCGCGCTGGCTCGCTGGTTTTCGGCGGTTTGGCTGGGGGGATGTTGAACGTCTGGTTTTAAGGGCGATCGCTACCGGTATTTCCTTTCCTGGAAGAGATCCCGACCGATGTGAGGGGCGTTTACCCGAGGGGATTGGGTCGCCATGGAACGCAGCATACGCCGCGGTGAAGAAGGGATACGTCTCTGATGCTGCGGCAGTATGTACACCCTCATAATATTGGCCAGTCAGCAGGTTGAAACAGTTTTTTTACTCGGGATAGGGCGGCAAGACAGAATATTCTTACTTTTACCGTCAACTCGCTTGCCGATGCCAAACCATTACAGTACTGTCGTCAATTGACGACAATAACAGCCTCGAACGTCAACAATGAATGGATTCATGTAACATCTTTCATCCCGCCATGTGCGGGTTTTTTTTATCTCTTGTTCTTTGCCGTCGCCGCGATTGGCTGCGCATGGCCTTTCCCTTGCAGCCAAATGAATGCCGCCCTGAAGGACGGCATTATCGTACTATCGCACCAGATGCAGGAAATGAAGGTGTTTTTCATACTGGTCAAGAATATCGTTAATTAACTGCTCCTGATTCCAGCCCATAACGTCATAATTTTGCCCGCCTTCTTTCAGATAGATTTCGGCACGATAGTATTTATGCTGTTCGGCCTGCTGCTCGTCGTTGTCCATTGCGGCAAGTGCAAACGTTGGCGAGTTGTAGCCACGTAGCCTGACTTCGTAGATAAAATTGAGCTCATTCCCCAAGTCCACCTCCAGGCGGATGCGATCCTCGGAAGCGTCGCTGATATGACTGAGCGTGCTTTGCTTATTCAGCTCCTCCTGTACCAACGTCATAGCGGACCGTATAACCTCATCCATGAAACGTTTGACGAGTGAGCGTTTCGGCAGGTGGGCGATATTGCGTAATCTGCGCTGCCAGGGGATGGGATTGCGCGCCGCCGTGGGCGCAATTGTGGCCATGCTCTGGCTTTCCCGTTTGGTAAGATCCCGGCGCAGCGCCTTGAGCAACCCATATATGGAAATAAGGAGGATCACCGAAAAAGGAAGCGCACTGGCGATAGTGACCGTTTGCAGAGCGCTCAGTCCACCGGCAAGCAGCAGTGCAATCGCCACAACGCCCATCAGCGCTGCCCAGAAAATCCGCTGCCAGACCGGCGTATTGCTGGCTCCGCCAGAGGCCAGGGTATCCACCACCATCGCACCGGAGTCCGCCGAGGTAACAAAGAAAACGATCACCATCGCCATAGCGATAAACGAAAGGATGCTGGAGAACGGGAAGTGTTCAAGAAAATTAAACAGGGCCAGTGCGACATCTTGCTGGACCGTCGTTGCCAGATCGGTCGCACCTTGGGTCATGATGAGATAAATGGCGCTGTTGCCAAACACCGTCATCCACATGAGCGTGAAACCTGCCGGGACGAACAGCACGCCAGTGACAAACTCGCGAATTGTTCTGCCACGGGAAACGCGAGCGATAAACATACCGACAAACGGAGACCAGGAAAGCCACCATCCCCAGTACAACAATGTCCATCCGCCCAGCCAGTTGCTTGATTTGGGTTCATAGGCGTACAGGTTGAACGTTTTACTGACCAGTTCCGACAGATAGCCCCCCGTGTTTTCTACAAAAGACTTCAGCAGCAGAATCGTGGGCCCCAACAGCAGCACAAGCGTCAGCAGCAGCAAGGCTAATCCAAGGTTCAGCTCTGAGAGAATGCGTATTCCTTTATCCAGACCGGAAACCACGGATATTGTCGCCAGTCCGGTAATCACCACGATCAGTATGACCTGAACAGTCTCATTAATGGGAATGCCGAAGAGGTGATTGAGTCCGGCATTCACCTGCAGCACACCGTATCCCAGAGAGGTTGCCACCCCAAATACGGTGCCAATAACGGCAAAAATATCCACGGCGTGGCCAATGGGGCCGTATATACGATCGCCAATGATGGGGTAGAGTGCGGAACGGAGCGTCAGAGGCAGACCGTGACGATAGCTGAAAAATGCCAGAATCAACGCCACAATCGCATAGATGGCCCAGGCGTGAAGCCCCCAGTGGAAGAACGTCAGGCGCATAGCTTGCTTGGCCGCTTCAACGGTCTCTGGCGTGCCTACCGGCGGTGAAAGGTAGTGCATCACTGGCTCGGCGACCCCGAAGAACATCAATCCTATTCCCATCCCCGCTGAAAACAGCATGGCGAACCAAGAATGATAGCTGAAGTCGGGTTGAGCATGATCTGGCCCAAGCTTAATGTCACCGTAGCGGGAAAGGCCGAGAAATGTGACGCTGAGGAGTATCAATGCGACGGCCAGAATGTAGAACCAACTGGCGTTGGTGAAGATTTGCTGCTGGAGAAGTTTGAAATTCCTGTCTGCGAGGTCAGGAAAAATCGCCGCAAAGGCGACCAGAAGAAAAATTAACAAAGCAGAAGTGAAAAATACTGCTTTGTTAATCTGGCTCTTTGACTTCTTTGGGATTGTATCAGTCTCACTCATATATTGTATTCATTCCATTTGATGTAAAAACTGCCCTGGATGAGGGGGATGCCGATTCTACTGTAGCAAAATTTCCTCCATCCTTGCAGGGGAGCGCCGGGTGTGGATGCTCGTGATATGATGACAGGCAACGGCGACGTCACCCCGACACCGTCCTTCATCCAAACCGGCTTCGGCCGGTTTTTTTGCGGCTATATCCAGGCTGTTCTCATCGACGGTTTATAGGGATATCGCAGCGTTCTTGATGGTTACTCGCCTGTTAATTAATCAATCAATCACACGAGAAAATCGCGCTGATTCACGCGTGTTGCGAGCTTGTGCATGCAAAGAAATAGTTTAAATATGCGAGGTATTCCACACGGTTACGCTTGCAAACGGCGAGACTTTACGACAGTTTAGCCATGTGTGGATTAGTTGCGAAATGTAACTATACCCGTTTGCACAGGATAAATCTCACGTTCGACGGCGCATATAGGCAGCAGCCCGGTGTCAGGCAGCTCAACTGCACGCATTGCCCGGGCATCAACGAAGGAGTTGGATTGCATGAATGAATTTGTCAATGCCGTCAATGGCGTGATCTGGAGCCAGGCGCTCATCTATCTGTGTTTGGGGACCGGCCTCTATTTTTCTTTGCGCAGCCGCTTTCTGCAACTGCGCCACCTGAAGGGCATGGTGCGTTTGATATTCCAGGGCAAGGCCAACGCCGCCGGTGTTTCTTCATTCCAGGCTCTTTCCATGACCCTGGCGGGGCGAGTAGGGACCGGCAACATCGCGGGGGTGGCAACCGCCATTACCTTTGGGGGACCGGGCGCGTTGTTCTGGATGTGGATGGTTGCCTTCCTTGGCGCAAGTTCCGCGTTCGTGGAGTCGACACTGGGCCAGGTTTATAAAGAAAAGCTTGATGGCGAGTATCGCGGCGGCCCGGCGTTCTACATAGAGAAAGGGCTTGGCATGAAATGGTATGCCTGGATTTTTGCCATCGTTACCATTTTTTCCTGCGGTGTGCTGTTGCCGGGAGTGCAGGCCAACTCTATCGGGGCCAGCCTGGATATCGCGTTTGGGATAAGCCCTAATGTAACGGCCGCGCTGTTGGCGATGCTGTTGGGATTCATCATCTTCGGCGGCGTGAAACGGATTGCGAGTTTTGCCGGCACCGTCGTGCCGTTCATGGCGCTGGGTTATATCATCGTGGCCTGCGTGATCGTCGCGCTCAACATCGATCAACTGCCGGGTGTCATTCTGCTGGTCTGGAAGAGCGCGTTTGGTCTCGATGCCGGGTTTGGCGCCATTTTGGGGCTGGCTATCATGTGGGGAGTAAAACGCGGGGTGTATTCCAACGAGGCGGCTCAAGGGACCGGCCCGCACGCGTCTTCCGCGGCGGCGGTCAGTCACCCGGCGAAGCAAGGGCTGGTGCAGGCCTTTTCGGTTTATATCGACACATTGTTCGTTTGTTCTGCCACCGGTTTCATGTTGCTTATTACCGGGTTGTATAACGTTCAAGGGCCGGATGGCGGCGCGCTCTATACCGGGATAGCCGGCGTTGCCGCCGGTCCCGGCTATGTGCAAACGGCGATGGAGAGCATGATGCCCGGCTTCGGCAGCTATTTTGTCGCCATTGCGCTTTTCTTTTTTGCCTTCACCACCATCGTTGCCTATTACTATATTGCCGAGACCAATATTGCCTATCTCAACCGGAAGATACATCGCCCGTGGCTTACCTTTGTGCTGAAGATCGGCTTGATGGCATCCGCCGTATACGGCACGGTCAAGACGGCTGACCTGGCATGGGGTATGGGGGATATTGGGGTGGGGCTGATGGCCTGGCTTAATATCGTCGCCATTTTGCTGCTGCGGAATACGGCTTTCGTCTGCCTGAAGGATTATGAAAAGCAGCTGGCTGAAGGTGTCGACCCGGTATTTCACCCAGAGAAGCTCGGGATCAAGCAGGCCGACTATTGGGTAGACAATCGGGCCGAGGTGAACCTGATGCGCGAGTCAGCGGGAAATATTGATGAGAATGCAAAGCTCCCCGGCAGATAACGCCTCATGGCGATAGCCCACTCTCGATGTTTCATCACGCATCGCATTCAAACCGGCTTAGGCCGGTTTTTTACAGCTGAAACGGCACCCGCTTGACGAAGTCCTTTTGGAAGGCGTTGGCTTTTTCCCAGGTGCCTTCCATCGCATATTTTTGACAGATCAGCGTCAGCGTGTGGCGCGCGAAATGGTAGCTCTGCACCCGGAACAGCTGGCAACGCTGCGGGTTGTTGATCTCGACGATCAGCCGGTTGTGCAGTTTGCTGAGCGCATGCAGGTAGCTCTCGTCGTCGCCGTTTTCCAGACACAGGTTCGCCATCGCCAGGCTGACGTTGTTGTAGCGCTTCAGGTGGTTGACGTTGCATTCCGGCCGCTTGAGGGCGGCCTCGGCCATGTAGAAGTCTACCGTGGCGTCACGCACGCTGAATTTGTAGTCATCAATCTTGCCCAGCAGCCATGCATTGATCGAAATAGTCATTTGCCCGCGCTCAAATACCAATTGAATGATAATCATTATCATATTTGCTGCTGCGTTCGCGATCAATCGTTCTGTTGAGTTTTTTATTGGCCGGCGGGGTGCAATCGCCGCGTGGCGGCCCAATATACTCAGTAGCGACTAAACTTTAATCAATGGGCGGCCTGTCGGTCCGCCCGCCGGCGCGGCCCAATGGCCGAAAATGCCGGTTATGGCCGATAAACGCATTTTTACGACAGACAAAATGCAGAAATAGGTATTTTCTATGAATGTTTAAATCGGCAAAGTTCCGCAGCGCTGTAAAGCCTGCGGGCCACCGGGGAAAGCGGTACGGTGATGCAGGATATGCAGTAAATTCATAGGGATAAAATGAGCTCCTGGCCGCCGGACCGCGCAGCGCGCCGCGACTGTCCCGCGCGCTTGCCGCACGCCGCAGCGAAAAACCGCGCCCGCGGCGGATACCCCCGCAAAACAAACGGTTGAAGTGATAATCGTTATCACTAACATATAAGCAACCCAGATTGGCTGTGGTCAAACACGAGTGTGAGGTAGACCCTATGCAAACGGAAAATGTCGGCACTTTTTCTCTGGATGAAAATGTCTGGCAAGGCATTGCGCTCAGCGACAGCGCCGTACAACAAATTACAAAACTGATGCAGCAGGATCCGCAGGTGCAAGGGCTGCAGCTGGGGGTGAAGCAATCCGGCTGCGCCGGGTTCGCTTACGTGCTGGATCTGACGCGCGAACCCGCCGAAGACGACCTGCTGTTCGAGCGCGACGGCGCCAAACTCTACGTGCCGTTGAAAGCCATGCCGTTTATCGACGGCACCACGGTGGATTTTGTCCGCGAAGGGCTGAATCAGATATTTAAATTCAATAACCCTAAAGCTCAGCATGCCTGCGGGTGCGGCGAGAGTTTTGGCGTTTGAGCGATGCAATCAACATGACACGAAGCAATGTAGAAATGCCTAATGAAGTACAGGCTTGGGTCAGCGAAGGTCGCTATAAAGAAGGTTTTTTCACCCAGCTGGCCACCGATGAGTTAGCCAAAGGCATCAACGAAGACGTGGTGCGGGCGATCTCGGCCAAGCGCAATGAGCCGGAGTGGATGCTCGAATTCCGCCTCGAAGCCTATCGCGCCTGGCTGCAGATGGAAGAGCCGCACTGGCTGAAGGCCAACTACGATCGCCTGAACTATCAGGATTACAGCTATTACTCGGCGCCGTCCTGCGGCAGCTGCGACGACGCCTGCGGCTCGCAGCCCGGCGCGGAGCAGCAGCCGGGTGCCGCCACCGACAGCGGTTATTTGACCAGCGAAGTGGAGCTGGCGTTCAACCAGCTGGGCGTGCCGGTGCGCGAGGGCAGCGAAGTGGCGGTCGACGCCATCTTCGACTCGGTTTCCGTCGCCACCACCTACCGCGAAAAGCTGGCGGAGAGCGGGGTGATCTTCTGCTCGTTCGGCGAAGCCATTCAGGAATACCCGGATCTGGTGCGCCGGTACCTGGGCCGCGTGGTGCCGTCCAACGATAACTTCTTCGCCGCGCTGAACGCCGCCGTGGCCTCGGACGGCACCTTCGTCTACGTGCCGAAGGGCGTGCGCTGCCCGATGGAGCTGTCGACCTACTTCCGCATCAACGCCGCCAAAACCGGCCAGTTCGAACGCACCATTCTGATCGCCGACGAGGGCAGCTACGTCAGCTATATCGAGGGCTGTTCCGCGCCGGTGCGCGACAGCTACCAGCTGCACGCGGCGGTGGTGGAGGTGATCCTGCACAAGGACGCCGAGGTGAAATATTCGACGGTGCAGAACTGGTTCTCCGGCGGCGAGAGCAAGGGCGGCATTCTGAACTTCGTCACCAAGCGTGCGCTGTGTGAAGGCGCCGGCTCCAAAATGTCCTGGACCCAGTCGGAAACCGGCTCGGCGATCACCTGGAAATACCCGAGCGTGATCCTGCAGGGCGACAACTCGATCGGCGAATTCTTCTCGGTGGCGCTGACCAGCGGCCATCAGCAGGCGGATACCGGCACCAAGATGATCCACATCGGCAAAAACACCAAGTCGACCATCATCGCCAAAGGCATCTCCGCCGGACACAGCGAGAATACCTACCGCGGCCTGGTGAAAATCCTGCCGGGGGCGGAAAACGCCCGCAATTTCACCCAGTGCGACTCGATGCTGATCGGGCCGGACAGCGGCGCCCATACCTTCCCGTACGTCGAGGCGCGCAATAACAGCGCCCAGCTGGAGCATGAGGCCACCACCTCGAAGATCGGCGACGATCAGCTGTTTTACTGCCTGCAGCGCGGCATCAGCGAAGACGACGCCATCTCGATGATCGTCAACGGCTTCTGTAAGGACGTTTTCTCCGAGCTGCCGCTGGAGTTCGCCGTCGAGGCGCAGAAACTTCTGGCCATCAGCCTGGAACACAGCGTGGGCTAACCGCCGAAATTTTAGCGCAACAGCGCTACCTGAGGACACAGCATGTTAAGTATCAAGAATTTGAAAGTCAGCGTGGAAGGCAACGAGATCCTCAAGGGATTGGACCTGGAGATCAAACCGGGTGAAGTGCACGCCATCATGGGGCCGAACGGCTCGGGCAAGAGCACGCTGTCCGCTACGCTGGCCGGGCGCGAAGAGTATGAGGTGACCGAAGGCGACGTCAGCTTCAAGGGCAAGGATCTGCTGGAGCTGGATCCGGAAGATCGCGCCGGTGAAGGGGTGTTTCTGGCGTTCCAGTATCCGGTGGAAATTCCCGGCGTCAGCAACCACTTCTTCCTGCAGACCTCGGTCAACGCGGTGCGCAAATATCGCCAGCAGGAGCCGCTGGACCGCTTCGACTTCGCCGATTTTATCGAAGAGAAAATCGCGCTGCTGGATATGCCGCCCGATCTGCTGACCCGTTCGGTCAACGTCGGCTTTTCCGGCGGTGAGAAAAAACGCAACGACATCCTGCAAATGGCGGCGCTGGAGCCGGATTTGTGCATCCTGGATGAAACCGATTCCGGCCTGGACATCGACGCGCTCAAAATCGTCGCCAACGGCGTCAACTCGCTGCGCGACGGCAAACGCGCGTTCATTATCGTCACCCACTATCAGCGCATTCTGGATTACATCAAGCCGGACTACGTACACGTGTTGTCCCAGGGACGCATCGTTAAATCCGGCGATTTCTCGCTGGTGAAACAGCTGGAGGAGCAGGGTTATGGCTGGCTTGCCGACGAACAATAATTCACGCGCGCTGCAGCAGTTGTACAGCCTGTTTGAAGCCCGCGGCGGCGAACACTCCGCCCATGCGCTGGCGCACTGGCAGCAGGCGCTGCGCCTGGGCTGGCCGACGCGCAAGCATGAGAACTGGAAATACACGCCGCTGGAAGGATTGCTGGAGCAGCAGTTCCTCGAACCGCAGGCCGAGGCGGTCAGCGCGGCGCAGCGCGACGCATTGGCGCTGGATATCGACGCTTACCGACTGGTGTTTGTCGACGGCCGCTACAGCGAAGCGCTCAGCGACAGCCAACTGGGCGATTACCAGTTCGATCTGGCCGCCTACGGCATTCCGCAGGCGCTGCCGGAGCCGATTCAGCCGGAGATTTTCCTGCACCTGACCGAGAGCCTGGCGCAGGAAACCAGCATCATCCGCCTGGCTGCCGGCAAGGTCGCCGAACGCCCGCTGTACCTGCTGCATATCAGCAGCGGGCGCGGCGGCGAGGGTGAGGTGAATACCGTGCATCATCGCCATCATCTGGAGATTGCGCGCGGCGCCGAGGCCGAGGTGATCGAACATTATGTCAGCCTGGACGGCGCCGCGCATTTCACCGGCGCGCGCCTGACCGCCAACGTGGCGGACAACGCCGGGCTGCGTCACTGCAAGCTGGCGTTCGAAAGCCGGCCGAGCTATCACTTCGCGCATAACGATCTGGTGATCGGCCGCGACGCGCGGGTGAAAAGCGACAGCTTCCTGCTGGGCGCCGGCTTGACCCGCCACAACACCAGCGCGCAGCTGAACGGCGAAGGCAGCGAGCTGGCGATCAACAGCCTGGTGCTGCCGGTCGGCAAAGAGGTATGCGATACCCGCACCTACCTGGAGCACAACAAGGGCTACTGCGAAAGCCGCCAGCTGCATAAAACCGTGGTCAGTGACCGCGCCAGGGCGGTGTTCAACGGCATGATCAAAGTGGCCAAGCACGCGATCAAGACCGACGGCCAGATGAACAACCACAACCTGCTGTTGGGCAAGGTGGCGGAGGTGGACACCAAGCCGCAGCTCGAGATCTACGCCGACGACGTCAAGTGCAGCCACGGCGCCACCGTCGGGCGCATCGATGAGGAACAGCTGTTCTATCTGCAGTCGCGCGGCATCGGCAAGCACGCGGCGCAGCAGATGATCATCTTCGCCTTCGCCGCCGAACTGACCGAAGGCATCGCCAATGAAACCATCCGCGAATGGGTGCTGGCGCGCATTGCGCAGCGCCTGCCGGGGGAGGCCGCATGAGTTATCCGATTGAGCGCGTGCGCAGCGATTTTCCGCTGCTGGCGCGCGAGGTCAACGGCAAACCGTTGGCCTACCTCGACAGCGCCGCCAGCGCGCAGAAGCCGCAGGCGGTGATCGATCGCGAGCTGGACTTCTATCGCCACGGCTACGCCGCGGTGCACCGCGGCATTCATACCCTGAGCGCCGAGGCGACGCAGGAGATGGAGGCGGTGCGTGAAAAGGCGGCGCGCTTTATCAACGCCGGCTCGGCGGAAGAGATCGTGTTCGTCAAGGGCACCACCGAGGGCATCAACCTGGTGGCCAACAGCTTCGGCCGCCATTTGCTGCAGCCGGGCGACAGCGTCGTCATCACCGAGATGGAACACCACGCCAACATCGTGCCCTGGCAGATGCTGGCGCAGGAGCGCGGGCTGGATCTGCGGGTCTGGCCGCTGCAGCCGGACGGCACGCTGGATCTGGCGCAGCTGCCGGGCCTGATCGATCCGTCGACCAGGCTGCTGGCGCTCACTCAGGTGTCCAACGTATTGGGCAGCGTCAACCCGGTGCGCGAGATCATCGCCCGGGCTAAGGCGCTGGCGCCGGCCTTGAAGGTGCTGGTGGACGGCGCGCAGGCGGTGATGCACCAACGGGTCGACGTACAGGCGCTGGACTGCGATTTTTACGCGTTCTCCGGCCACAAGCTGTACGGGCCTTCCGGCATCGGCATTCTGTACGGCCGCCAGGCGCTGCTGCAGCAGATGCCGCCGTGGGAAGGCGGCGGGGCGATGATCCAACAGGTCAGCCTGACCAACGGCACCACCTTCGCCGAACCGCCGTGGCGCTTTGAGGCCGGTTCGCCCAATACCGCCGGCATCATGGGGCTGGGGGCGGCGATCGACTACGTCAATGCGCTGGGGCTGGAGGCGATCCACGACTACGAGCAATCGCTGATGCACTATGCGCTCGAGGCGCTGCGGCAGGTGCCGACGCTGAAAATCTACGGCCCGACGGCTCGCGCCGGGGTGATAGCCTTCAATCTGGGCGAACACCATGCCTACGACGTCGGCAGCTTCCTCGATCAGTACGGCATCGCCATCCGCACCGGCCATCACTGCGCTATGCCGCTGATGGCGTTTTATCAGGTGCCGAGCATGTGCCGCGCCTCGCTGGCGTTATATAATACGCGGGAAGAGGTGGATCGGCTGGTGGCCGGTCTGCAGCGTATTCATCAGCTGTTGGGCTAGGCCGGGGTTAGCCCCGGCATGACTGAAAGGATCCTCATGGCGAATTTGCCGGACAAAGATAAATTGGTACGTAATTTCTCCCGTTGCCTGAATTGGGAGGAGAAATACCTGTACGTGATCGAACTGGGCGCCAAGCTGCCGGCGCTGGATGACGCCGAGCGGCAGCCCGGCAACCTGATTTCCGGCTGCCAGAGCCAGGTGTGGATTGTGATGAGCACCGATGAACAGGGGCAGGTTGAATTTCACGGCGACAGCGATGCGGCGATCGTCAAAGGGCTGTTGGCGGTGGTGTTTGTTCTTTATCGTCAGCTGACCCCGCAGCAAATTGTCGAACTCGACGTGCGGCCGTTCTTCGCCGAACTGGCGCTCAGCCAGCATTTGACGCCGTCGCGCTCCCAGGGGCTGGAAGCGATGATCCGCGCCATCCGCAACAAGGCCGCTCAGTTGCTCTGAGCCGCTTCCCATCGAAGCTACCAAGACTCGTTGATGCATTTTCTTTGTCAATGAGTCTTTACAATCCCTCTCCGCTGTCCCGCAGTGCGGGCTAAACCATTGACATTTCAGCAGCTTACCCATTGACGAACCGCTGACAATCACGCAGGGTGATTACGTTATAACGTGTTGATTTTTAGAGGAGTTATTGCCTTTGTTGCCAGCGTTGCTAGTATTAATCAGGTATTGTCTGATTTACCCACAGCCAAGTGCTCGTTAGCCTTGAGGCCGAACCGTAATAAAAATATAGGGATGATAATGAAACGTGCGTTGAGTTTAATGGGCATGCTGTTCGCCACCGTTCTGACCGGCACGCAAGCCGCCAGCGCGACCGAATATCCGCTGCCGCCGCCGGACAGCCGCCTGATCGGCGAAAACACCACCTATACCGTGCCGAACGACGGCCGGCCGCTGGAAGCGATTGCCGCCGATTACAAGATTGGCCTGCTGGGCATGCTGGAGGCCAACCCGGGCACCGATCCGTTCCTGCCCAAGCCGGGCACGGTATTGACCATCCCGACCCAGATGCTGTTGCCGGACACCAAGCGCGAAGGCATCGTGGTCAACCTGGCCGAGCTGCGTCTTTACTATTATCCGAAAGGCGAGAACAAGGTGATTGTCTATCCGATCGGCATCGGCCAGACCGGCATGCATACGCCGCTGCAGGTGACCTCGGTCAGCCAGAAAATCCCCAACCCGACCTGGACGCCAACCGCCAACATCCGCAAGCGCTATCAGGCCAAGGGCGTAACCCTGCCGGCGGTGGTGCCGGCCGGCCCTGAAAACCCGATGGGGCTGTTCGCCATGCGTCTGGCGATGGGGCACGGCGAATATTTGATCCACGGCACCAACGCCAACTTCGGCATCGGCATGCGCGTCAGCTCCGGCTGCATTCGCTTGCGTCCGGATGATATCGAAGCGCTGTTCAACATGGTGCCGCGCGGCACCCGCGTGCAGGTGATCAACGATCCGGTGAAAATCTCGATGGAGCCGGACGGCAAACGCTATGTGGAAGTGCACCAGCCGCTGTCGCGCGTCGAGAACGACGATCCGCAGACCATGCCGATCGCCCTGTCGAAGGACGAGAAAGCCTTCGCCGCCGACGGGCAGACCGATCGGGGCGTATTCGACAGCGCGGTTGTACGCCGCTCTGGCATGCCGGTACTGGTTAACGTGGGGCAGAACCCCTCTGAGGTGAGTTTGACGCCTGAAGCGGCGCCTGCGGCGAATAAGAGCCCATTCAAAGGCGGCGCGCCGATCAGCTCGGTGAATTAAGCCGGATTGACTGACTCGGGGTTCAGCTTGCTGAACCCTTTTTTTTGCGCTGGAGAGGGGGGCATGGCGCAAACGAAAAAAAACGGCGCACAGTGTGCGCCGTTTTCAATAACCGAAGCTAACTTACTTTTTGTAAGCGTGTGCTTGGTTGTCCAGACGCTGGTTAGCGCGTGCTGCGTCGTCTTTAGCAGCTTGAACGTCAGAACGCATTGCGTTCACGTCGTTGCTCAGCTGGTCAACTTTAGCGTTCAGAGTCTGAACGTCAGAAGACAGTTGATCGATTTTAGCGTTGCTAGAGCAGCCTGCCAGCATAGTGGAAGCCAGGATTACCGCGCCCAGTACCAGTTTAGTACGATTCATTATAACACCCTCTAGATTGAGTTAATCTCCATGTAGCGTTACAAGTATTACACAAACTTTTTTCGAAAGAGAATAATTTTTTTGTATTGGAGTGCTTTATTTTGATCGTTCGCTCAAACTTACATCTGCTTTGACAAAATGGTTAAAAAAACGAGGGAAAACAGCCGGATTCCATGGGACAACTCCTATTTGCAATTAGCCAAATAATGAGCAGCGTGCGGTTGCGTTTTTGAGAAAATAGTTTACTACTGCTAAAAAAAACGCCGCAAAGCGGCGTTTTGATCAAGGAAATTATGTCACGTTTTATATTATAGCACGTGAACCGAGGCCGTATTGGTGGTGCCGCTCGGCACCAGAGCGCCGGAAACCATCACCACCACGTCGCCTTTCTGCGCCAGGCCGCTGGCCAGCGCGGCTTCTTTGCCGATGCGGTAGAAGTCGTCGGTAGAGGCGATTTCCTTCACCATCTGCGGGATCACGCCTTTGCTCAGGATCAGCTGGTGGGCGGTGACTTCGTTGGTGGTCAGCGCCAGGATCACCGCGTTCGGGAAGTATTTGCGCACCGATTTGGCAGACTTGCCGCCGCTGGTGGCGACCACGATCAGCGGCGCGTCCAGTTTTTCCGCGGTTTCGACCGCGCCGCGGCAGACGGCTTCGGTGATGCGCAGCTTGCGGTTGTCGTTCAGGCTGTCGATGCGGCTCGGCATGACGCGATCGGTGCGCTCACAGATGGTCGCCATGATGCCGACCGCTTCCAGCGGATATTTGCCCTTGGCGCTCTCGCCGGACAGCATGACGGCGTCGGTGCCGTCCAGAATGGCGTTGGCGACGTCGCCGGCTTCCGCGCGGGTAGGGCGCGGGTTCTTGATCATCGAATCCAGCATCTGGGTGGCGGTGATCACCACTTTGCGCGCGCGGTTGCATTTCTCGATCATCATCTTCTGAGCGAAGATCACTTCTTCTACCGGGATCTCCACGCCCAGGTCGCCGCGGGCGACCATGATGCCGTCGGAGGCTTCGAGGATTTCGTCGAAGTTGTTCAGGCCTTCCTGGTTTTCAATCTTGGAGATGATCTGGATCTGCTCGCCGCCGTGGGCCTTCAGGTGTTCACGAATTTCCAGCACGTCGGAACGCTTGCGGATAAACGAAGCGGCAACGAAGTCGACGCCTTGTTCGCAGCCGAAGATCAGGTCGCGCTTGTCTTTTTCAGCCAGCGCGGGCAGCTGGATGGACACGCCCGGCAGGTTAACGCCCTTGTTTTCGCCCAGGTCGCCGTTGTTCAGCACCTTGCAGACCACTTCGTTTTCGGTCACGTGGGTGACTTCCATGCCGATCAGGCCATCGTCCACCAGCACGGTGTTGCCGATTTTCAGGTCAGCGGAGAAGCCGGCGTAGGTCACCGCAACGCGTTCGTTGTTGCCGATCACGCTCTGGTCGGTGGTGAAGGTGAAGGTCTGGCCGGCGACCAGAGAGGCGTCTTTGCCGCCTTCCAGCTTCATGGTGCGGATTTCCGGGCCTTTGGTATCCAGCAGGATGCCGGCGTTCATACCGGTTTTGGCCATCACGGCGCGCATGTTCTTGATGCGGTTGCCGTGCTCTTCATAGTCGCCGTGGGAGAAGTTGAGACGCATGACGTTCATGCCCGCGTTCAACAGATTGGTCAGCATTTCTTCCGATTCGGTTTTTGGACCGATGGTACAAACAATTTTGGTCTTTTTCATGACGGAGTTTTCTACAAGTTGTGATGGATAAAAAAACGAATAAAACCAGTGGTGGAACCACGGGTATGGAATTTGAGTCGTGCCTGGTGGTGCAAAACATAGTTAAGGATAGGTGACGACAGTCGAAGTGGTGCGGAAAAATTCGGCCCGCGCCGGGGTGCGGGGATGCTGCGCAACGGGATGAGATGAAAATGTGTTGTTATTGCGTTTTCGCAGATCAAGGGCTGAAACCATTCAACTGAAAGACGTTGCGCATTATAAAGGCTAAGCGGCGGGAAACAAAATAAAAAACCGAGCGGCGGGGCCGGATCCGTCAAATCGGCAGCAAATGTGGCGCAAATGCAAATCGGCAGGGGGCAGTTGTTGCGCAAATAACCTTGCTGTGAATGAAGTCTTTACCGCGGCCGGATTATTTCCAGCAGCGAGCCGGCGGCCAGGCAGAAGCAGCCGCTGGCGACGCGGGCCGCAATCTCGATGCTTTCACCGGCTGTCAGAAGGTGCTGATCGCCGCCGACGGTGAATTCGAACTCGCCTGACAGCACCCGGGTTTGCAGCGCGCAGTCGCGTTTTTGCAGCTGGCCGAAAGCGCCGGCGTCGAAGCGCACTTCCACCGCCGCCAGGCCGTCGCTCATGGTGCCTTCGCGCCGGGCCAGGCCATTGTCCAGCGGCTGAAACGCGGTCTTGGCGATAAATGTGGTCATGGTGCGCTCCTGATAGGCGAGGGTCGGAAGGGTAACGACGTGCCGGATGACGGGGTCGAGTCGGGACAGATTAACGGAAATCTTGCAAACGCGGGAGAGAACCGGAGAAAGCAATTTTTGGTGCGTCCGAGTGGACTCGAACCACCGACCCCCACCATGTCAAGGTGGTGCTCTAACCAACTGAGCTACGGACGCACTGCACTGCTTCAGAATTTGGTGCGTCCGAGTGGACTCGAACCACCGACCCCCACCATGTCAAGGTGGTGCTCTAACCAACTGAGCTACGGACGCACTGAACTGCTTCAGGAATTTGGTGCGTCCGAGTGGACTCGAACCACCGACCCCCACCATGTCAAGGTGGTGCTCTAACCAACTGAGCTACGGACGCATATTTTCCTGTCTGTCATGGCTGACAGCGGGGACGAATATTAACGAGCTACCTGCGCGCTGGCAAGGGGAAAAACGCAATTTCATTCGGTATTTCACGCGATTGCTGCGCTTGTGTGCAGTAAGGCGGTTTTTTCCGCAAACTCTGATGAGGAAGCCACCGGCCGGGCAGGCGCCGGCCGGTGGCATGCTTAGCGGGTGGAGCGCTGCAGGATCAGCGCGGTCGGCTGCTTTTGCAGCCAGCGCATGCGCAGCGCCATCATGATGGCGGCGAAGGTCAGCCCGATGATAAAGCCGATCCAGAAGCCGCTCGGCCCCATCGCCGGCACCAGCATGTCGGTCAGCGCCAGCAGATAGCCGCTCGGCAGCCCCAGCACCCAGTAGGCGATAAAGGTGATGAAGAAGATCGCGCGGGTATCTTTATAGCCGCGCAGCACGCCGCTGCCGATCACCTGGACCGAGTCGGAGATCTGGTAAATCGCCGCCAACAGCATCAGCTGCGACGCCATCGCCACCACCGCCGGGCTGTCGTTGTACAGCAGGGCGATCGGCTCGCGGAAGGCGGCGGTGAACAGCGCGGTGCAGGTGGCCATGACGATGCCGACGCCGATGGCGGAGTAGGCGGCCACCCGCGCGCCCTCGACCGAGCCTTCACCCAGCCGGTAGCCGACGCGAATGGTGGCGCCAACCCCGAGCGACAGCGGCAGCACGAACATCAGCGCGCTGAAGTTGAGCGCAATCTGGTGGCCGGCGACCGACACTATCCCCAACGGCGACACCAGCAGCGCCACCACGGCGAACAGCGTCACCTCGAAAAACAGCGCCAGCGCCACCGGCATGCCGATGCCGATCAGGCGTTTCAGCGCCGCCCAGTCCGGGCCGCCGCGATCGCCTTCCAGCCGTTTGATGTCGCGCTGCGACGGCGCGCGTTTGACGTACCAGCGCATCATCAGGAACATCAGCCAGTAGACGCTGCCGGTGGCCACGCCGCAGCCGACGCCGCCAAGCTCCGGCATGCCGAACTTGCCGTAGATGAAGATATAGTTGATCGGAATGTTCACCAGCAGGCCGATAAAGCCGATCACCATGCCCGGTTTGGTTTTGGACAGCCCTTCGCACTGGTTGCGCATCACCTGGAAGAACAGATAGCCCGGCGCGCCCCACATGATGGCGTGCAGATAGCCAACCGCCTTGTCCGCCAATTGCGGATCGATGTTGTGCATCATGTCGATGACGAACTTGCAGTTGTACAGCACCGCAATCAGCAGCACCGAGACGCCGGAAGCCAGCCAGAATCCCTGGCGCACCTGGTGGGCGATGCGATCGCGGCGGCCGGCGCCGTTGAGCTGGGCGATCACCGGGGTCAGCGCCAGCAGCAGGCCGTGGCCGAACAGGATCGCCGGCAGCCAGATAGAGGTGCCAACCGCCACCGCCGCCATATCCGTGGCGCTGTAGGCCCCGGCCATAATGGTATCCACCACGCCCATGGCGGTTTGCGATATTTGCGCGATGATTACCGGAATGGCGAGAGCCAATAAACTACGCGCTTCAATTAAGTACTTCTGCACGCATACACCTTTTCTATTATTTATGATGGAGGGAGGGTCGTCGCGAGAGGACAACAATTAAAAATAGCGGAATTTTGTCAAAAAGAGTGTACCTGCTCGGCGTGGTTAAGCCAACGTTGTGATCGAATAGTTATTAAATGCGCAGACGCAGATTTTTTGCCGCGGCGGATTTGGTTTTCCGCGCCAACTGGGGCAAACTGCCGGAAGCGCTTTTAACACATTCAGCAAGAAGAGGCTTACATGTTCACCGGTATCGTACAGGGCACAGCGCCGCTGGTCGCCATTGATGAAAAACCCAACTTCCGCACCCACGTGATTGAAATGCCGACCGAGCTGCTGCCGGGGCTGGAGCTGGGCGCCTCGGTGGCCCACAACGGCTGCTGCCTTACCGTGACGGCGGTCGAAGGCAACCGCGTCAGTTTCGATTTGATCAAGGAAACGCTGCGCCTGACCAACCTTGGCGAACTGGCGTTGGGCGACGTGGTCAACATTGAGCGCGCGGCGAAATTCAACGATGAAATTGGCGGCCATCTGATGTCCGGCCATATTATCTGCACGGCAGAAGTCGCCAAGATTTACACCTCGGAAAATAATCGCCAGGTGTGGCTGCGCATGCCGAATGCCGAATTGATGAAATATGTCCTGCATAAAGGGTTTATTGGCATCGACGGTATTAGCCTGACCATCGGCGAAGTGGTGAATAACCGTTTCTGCGTGCATTTGATCCCGGAAACGCTGGAGCGCACCACGCTGGCCAAAAAGCGCCTGGGCGATAAAGTGAATATCGAAATCGACCCGCAGACGCAGGCGGTGGTTGACACCGTCGAGCGGGTGCTGGCCAGCCGCGAGGCGACCCTGGCGGCGGCGATGGCGCCGGCGCATAAAGACTGACCGCGGTTCGGGCGTTGACGCCGGGATCGCATCCTAACCAGAGAGGAGAAACGCGTGAAGTTTTATGGGAAAACGTTGATGTTAACCGCGCTGTTGGCGCTGAGCGCCTGCAGCAGTTCACCGGAGAAGGGCGCAACCGCTCAGGCGACCGACGCGGACGATACCTGCGGCGCTGCGCAGTATCAGAGCTATGTCGGCAAACCGATGTCCTCGCTCGAGGGCCTGCGGATTGAGTCCCAGGTGCGGGCAATTCCGTACAACTCGGCGGTGACCATGGACTTCAACCTGCGCCGCCTGAATTTCCTCGGCGACAGCGACGATAAAATCATCCGCGTCTATTGCGGCTGATGCGCGGTTCGGCGCCTGGTAAATAAAAACGGCCCCGGCGATTAACCGGGGCCGTTTTTTATCGCGCGCAGCCGCTCAGCGCGAGACGCGAATACCGCCTTCGACCCCTTTAGGGCTGAATACCACCTGCCACAGTTGAATATCACGCGCCCGGAAGGCGCCGGCGCAGGCGTTCAGATAATAGCTGAACATGCGTTCGAAACGTTCGGAATAACGTTGAGCCAGCTGCGGCCAGGCCTGTTTAAAACGTTCGTACCAGGCCATCAGCGTGCGATCGTAATCGGCGCCGATATTGTGCCAGTCTTCCATCACGAAATGTCCCTCGCTGGCCTGGGCAATATGGGTGACCGACGGCAGGCAGCCGTTCGGGAAGATATATTTGTTGATCCAGGGATCAACATTCATATCTGTCCGGTTGGAACCGATGGTATGCAGCAGGAACAAACCGTCCGGTTTTAAATTGCGCTCCACCACGTTGAAATAGGTGCGGTAGTTTTTTGGCCCGACGTGTTCGAACATGCCGACGGAAACGATACGGTCAAACTGCTGATGCAGGTCGCGATAATCCTGCAGCAGGATTTCCACCTCCAGCCCGGCGCAGCGTTCCTGCGCCAGCTTCTGCTGCTCGGCGGAAATGGTCACGCCGACCACCGAGACGCCGTAGTTTTTCGCCGCAAAGGCGGAGAGGCCGCCCCAGCCGCAGCCGATATCCAACAGCCTCATTCCCGGCTGCAGCTGCAGTTTCTCGCAGATCATGCGCAGTTTGGCTTCCTGCGCCTGTTCCAGCGTGGCGGCGTCCTTCCAGTAAGCGCAGGAGTATTGCATATAAGGATCGAGCATCAGGGTAAACAGATCGTTGCCTAAATCGTAATGCTCTTTGCCGACTATCCAGGCGCGTTTTTTCGACTGCAGGTTGGTTAATCGCGCGGCGGCGATACGCAGCGTGTCTTTAAGATGGTGGGGGAGTTTCCTTTCCAGCCCGGCATTGACCACGCGTTGAAAGAATATATCCAGCCGTTCGCATTCCCACCAGCCGTCCATATAACTTTCGCCCAGCCCCAGAGATCCTTCCTGCAGCACGCGTTTAAAAAAGTTGGGGTTTTTGACCTGAATATCGAAGGGCCGCGATCCGTTTATTTCAATACCGGCCATGCCGAGCATTTCATGTGCGATACGGTACCATTGGTTGTCCTGGATGCTCAGATCTTCTATACACGATGAACTCATAGCTTCTCCATCACCTTCTTCTGACTGATGACCCGCTAGGAAAAAGCTTAGACAATTTTTGCGGGTGCATACGTTTCCCGACGGTAAAATTACCCGCGGCGTCTGATATCCGACTATGAACAGAGGAAAATTTTAAGAAGGCTCCAGCGCAAGGGGCGCGGGAAAAACTCATCCTTAAAAAAGTGTGACGCAATACGCGAACACAATAGCTACTTGAGATATAGAGATTATAAAGTGTTACTTTAAAAGGTTGTTTTTGAGTATAGGCGTGCCGAGGCGCTTACTCAACCGTAAATCGCACTCGGCAAAAATATTCTTTAAGTGACTATTAACTCTGGCAATTATGACGCAGAGTTAGCATGTTCCCGCGGCGCGCGCTGCCCCGCATCGGCCGCTTTCCCGCGCTGCAGCCAATAGCCCAACGCGGCCAATACCACCGTTGACACCATCACCGTTACCGTCGCCGGCAGCGGCTGCGCGATAAACGCCGAGACCAGCATGCTGGCGACGAAGCACAGGCCCAGCTGCAGGGTATTCTGCAGCGCCGCGGCCTTGCCGCTGCTTTCCGGGAACGGCGTCAGCGCATTCGCCACCATAATCGGGTAACCGGCGCCGTTGACCAGGGCCATGATGCAGAACGGGATCAGCAGGCTGGTCAGGGTCGGTTCGGTCAGGGTGGCCACCAGATACAACGCCACCATGCTAGCGCCATAGGTTACCAACAGCCACGGCAGCAAGGTTGTACCGTTGATGCGCTTTAACGCGGTGCGGCAGCCATAGCCCCCCAACAGGAAGGCCAGGGTTTGCGGCACATAGCTCAGGCCAATATCGTTCGGGCCGTAGCCCATGTCGCCGAGGATAAACGGCGAACCGGTCAGCCAGGCGAAAAATCCGGCCGAGCAGGCGGCGAACATGGCGACGTTGCCGCTGAACAGCGGGGATTTCAACAGCTGCCAGAAGCTGACGCCGCGGTTCTTTTCGGCCGCGATGGGCTGCGGCCTGGCGCTTTCTTTCAGCAGCAGGGTCGGCAGCAGCAGCAGCAGGGCGATGCCCAGCAGCACGGCGAAGATCATCCGCCAGCCGGCGTGGTTCAACAGCCAGGCGCCCAGCAGCGGCGCCAGCGCCGGCGACAGCGCGACCAGCGGCATGATGGTGGCGAACACGCGGTTGGCCTTGCCGTCGCGGTAGCGATCGACCACCAGCGCCTGCCAGGTAACGGCGGCGGAGCAGACGCCGATCGCCTGAATAAAGCGTAACGACCACAGCTGCACGGCATTTTGCACCCACAGCATGCCGAGGCAGCCGAGGGCGAACAGCGCCAGGCCGATCAGCAGCACCGGCTTGCGGCCCAGGTGGTCGGAGAGCGGCCCCCACAGCAGCTGCGCAAAGGCGAAGCCGGCCAGAAAGATGCTGAGGCTGGCGCTGATGGCGCCGGCGGAAATTTGCAGCTCTTCCCGCATGGCGCCGAAGGCCGGCAGGTACATGTCGGTCGCCAGATAACCCAGCATGCTCAGGCCGGCGAGATAGAACATAAAGCCAAAGGAATTTCGCATGGTATTTCTCGTTGGTATTTTGTTGTCGCAGGTTTTTAGCGCCGGCAAGTGTATCCGGCTGGATCTCTGCTTGTGAAACGGTAATATTTGCAAACTGCTGTTAAAAAAATTGAAGGCAAGACGATGTGGTCTGAATATTCTCTGGAAGTCGTGGACGCGGTGGCCCGCACCGGCAGTTTCAGCGCGGCGGCGCAGGAGCTGCACCGGGTGCCCTCGGCGGTCAGCTATACCGTGCGTCAGCTGGAGCAATGGCTGGCGGTGCCGCTGTTTGAACGGCGCCATCGCGATGTGGAACTGACGCCGGCCGGCGCGCTGTTCATCAAGGATGCGCGGGTTGTCATCAAAAAAATGCTCGACACCCGCCGCCAGTGCCAGCAGGTGGCCAACGGCTGGCGCGGCCAGCTGAAAATCGCGGTGGACATCATCGTCAAACCGCAGCGCAGTCGCCAGCTGGTGCTGGATTTCTATCGTCACTTTCCCGATGTCGAATTACTGATGCAGCCGGAGGTGTTTAACGGCGTGTGGGATGCGCTGGTCGACGGGCGGGCGGAGATGGCGATCGGCGCAACGCGCGCGGTGCCGGTCGGCGGCGGCTTCGCCTTCCGCGACATGGGCGACATGAACTGGCTGTGCGTGGTCAGCCCGCAGCATCCGCTGGCGCTGCTGAGCGGCCCGCTGAATGACGACCAGCTGCGGCCTTATCCTTCGCTGTGCCTGGAAGATACCTCGCGCAGCCTGCCGAAGCGCGTGACCTGGACGCTGGACAACCAACGGCGGCTGGTGGCGCCGGACTGGACCTCGGCGCTGGACTGCCTGTGCGCCGGGCTGTGCGTCGGCATGATGCCGGCCCATCGGGCGTTGCCGCTGGTGCGGCGCGGGGAGCTGGCGGCGCTGCAGCTGCAGCAGCCTTTTCCCGCCAGCCCGTGCTGCCTGACCTGGCAGCAGGATAAGCCGTCGCCGGCGATGGCCTGGCTGCTGGACTATCTGGGGGACAGCGAAACCCTGAATCAGGAATGGCTGAGCGAAGCGGCGCCGGAGGCCGGGCGGGCTTCCGGCGGCGGGGATTAACGGCGGTAGTCGACGAACGGGCCGTCGGCGACCGAACGGCGCTCGATCAGTTTCGGATGCACCTCGATCACCTGCGATTCCTCACGCTTGCTGATGATGCGATCCAGCAGCATGGTGAAGGCCATTTCGCCCAGGCGTTCCTTCGGCTGGTGGATGGTGGTCAGCGCCGGCGTGAAGTAGCGGGCGTTGCGCACGTTATCGTAACCGATCACCGAAATGTCCTGCGGCACCCGCAGCCCCAGTTCGTCGGCGGCGCAGATGGCGCCCATCGCCATGATGTCGCCGCCGCAGAACACCGCGGTCGGACGCTGTTTCTGCGACAGGATCTGATGCATGGCCTTGTAACCGGACTCCGGCTCAAAGTCGCCCTGTACGATCCATTCGTCGCGCACCTCGATATTGGCTTCCTGCATCGCCTTCAGAAAGCCCTGATGTCGCCCGCCGCCGGTGTTGCGCGCCAGCTGGCCAGGAATGGCGCCGATGTCGCGGTGGCCGCGCTCAATGAGATAACGGCCGGCCAGATAACCGCCCTCGAAGGCGTTGTCGATGATGGTGTCGGTAAAATCGCCGCGCGCCGCGCCCCAGTCCATCACCACCATCGGGATATTGCGGTAGTCTTCCAGCATGCCCAACAGCTGGTCCGGGTATTCCGAGCACATCACCAGCAGGCCGTCGACGCGCTTTTGCGCCAGCATCGCCAGATAGGCGCGCTGCTTGTCCAGGTTGTTATGCGAGTTGCACAGGATCAGCGTGTAGCCTTTGCTGTAGCAGCTGTTCTCCACCGCTTCGATCACTTCGGCAAAATAGGGCGCCTCGCTCGAGGTGGCCAGCAGGCCGATCGACTTGGTGTGATTGACCTTCAGGCTGCGCGCCACGGCGCTCGGCGAGTAATGCAATTCTTTGATCGCGGCCCATACGGCCGCTTTGGTTTCTTCGGCGACGAAACGAGTCTTATTGATGACGTGCGAAACGGTGGTGGTGGAAACGCCAGCGCGTTTGGCCACATCTTTAATCGTTGCCATGTAAGAAATGACTCCTGAACTCACATGTTGCAGCATGTAAGTGTGATGTTAATCGTTTGCCTGCGTAGATCCTTCTCCAGAGAAGCGAAAACCGAGTTTTTAATGTGTTGAAGTCTTCAGCGCTGGTCAGGAGGGGCATTGTTGCCGGTACGCAGTTGTGAACTGCGAATTTTGTCGCATATTGAGCAAAAGGGGAAGAGGTAATCGGCATTATAAACCGGGAAATGATAACAAGATTTTATTGGCGAACTGTGGGAAAATGATTTGACGTACTAATTGTACGCCTTTTATCCTTGGGAAAGCCTATCTGAGAAGGAGTAGTAATGGATACCGATCTGAAGATGTCGCTGTTCACCACCCTGTGTGCGCTGGCCGTGATCATTGCCTTCAGCTTCACCGCTGCGCTGAACTGAATTCCCGGCATTAACAGGCGCAGCTTGCTGCGCCTCGTCGCTTTCCCCGCGGTTATCCCCGTTCTTCTGCAACAAACGTCCCGTTCGCCAACGCCTGGAGGTTCTCCGGCCACTTCGGCCGCGCTAAGTATTAACGAATGGTTTTCGGCGTGACGACCCGGCGCGCGCCGATATAGTGGTTCTGCCAGTAGTCGTTGTCGAGCTGGCTGATGCGGATCTCTTCACCGGTGCGCGGCGACTGGATGAATTTGCCGTTGCCCAGATAAACCCCAACGTGATCGGCCACGCCGCGGTTGTTGATGCGGAAGAACACCAGATCGCCGCTTTCCAGCTCGCTTTTCTTGATGGGCGCGGCGTCGCGCAGGTGATACATCTCATTGGCGGTGCGCGGCATCTTGATTTTCACCACGTCCTTATAGGCGTAATAAATCAGGCCGCTGCAGTCAAAGCCGGTACGCGGCGAGCTGCCGCCCCAGCGATAAGGCTTGCCCATTTGATCCATCAGCTTGGCCATGGCGGTTTGCTTGGCGTGTTGATAGCGTTTTTTATGCGCCGGGCTGAGCTTCAGCGGCTTATCGTCGTGCACCAGTTTGGCGGTAGCCATCCCGGCACTGCGGTGGCGGCCGTAGCCTTTTTTGTAACCCTTCTTCGGTGGGGTCACCTTAATTTTGGCGATTTTTTGGGATTTGGTTTTCGATTTGGCGCTGACGATCTTTTTGGCCGTTTTCTCTGATTTGGTCTTGGCGACCTTGGTTTTTTTCTCTGGGGCCGCCACTTTCACTTTTTTGCTGGCCTTGACCGCTTTCTTTTTCTTGCGATCGTCCGGCCGCGCTTCATTGACATGGCTCTTGCGCTGCTCGGCGGCAATACGCGCCTGCGGCGCAGCGTGCGCCAGATTGAAGAATAGCTGCGTAAACAACAGCACAAAAAGCGTAAGAATTAAACGCATGTCGACGTCACCAGCCTTGGCCCCGAAACGGATATCGAAAGAGTCACAGTATTCCCGAATTTCGCCATATAAAACAGCGGAGAACTCATAAATAATAATCCATATTGTGAGAAAACGTTAATAGCCTTTTTTTTGGTTTAAAATCAGCCCGTTGATGTATGAAAAATCATCAGTCTCGCGTTGCGGTTTTAATTAAACGCCGGGCGGGGGGCGACGAAATATATTAGTGAAATGGTCGGATTAAAAATGTTATTCTGAGCCTAAGTTTTAACCGGAATGGCGTTGCCGGTGAGGCGCGATCGGCACAGGGCGAATGTCCTTGCAAAAGATGGCGTTTTCTTGCGACTGTTCCAGCCGCTACAATAGCCCGTGTGATGCATGTTGTAGCCATGAGATGTGGCTTGAGGAAGCAATAAATGACGACGACGATTGAAAAAATTCAGCACCAGATCGCTGAAAACCCTATTTTGCTGTACATGAAAGGCTCGCCAAAACTGCCGAACTGCGGTTTTTCCGCACAGGCCGTGCAGGCGCTGTCCGCCTGCGGCGAACGCTTCGCCTACGTTGATATTCTGCAGAACCCGGACATCCGCGCCGAGCTGCCCAAGTACGCCAACTGGCCGACCTTCCCGCAGCTGTGGGTTGACGGTGAATTGGTCGGCGGTTGCGATATCATCATCGAAATGTATCAGCGCGGCGAGCTGCAGCAGCTGATCAAAGAAACCGCAGAGAAATACAAAGAGCAGGAAGACCAGCAGCCTTAATCGGCGGGGCTTGTTGCCATAGAATATCGGGCGGCGCCAGTGCGAACTGGGCCGCCCGATTTTTTTGTCACGCGTCGGACTCGGGCAGCGCCAGCGGCCAGCCGCCGAGGCGCTTCCAGCGGTTGACCAGCTCACAGAACAGCAGGGCGGTTTGCTCGGTGTCGTACAGCGCCGAGTGCGCCTGGCTGCTGTCGAAAGGCATGCCGGCGGCGATGCAGGCTTTGGCCAATACCGTCTGGCCCAGCACCAGCCCGCTGAGCGCGGCGGTGTCGAAGGTGGCGAACGGATGGAACGGATTGCGCTTCAGGCCGGCGCGTTCGGCGGCGGCCATCAGGAAGCTGTGATCGAAGTTGGCGTTGTGCGCCACGATGATCGCCCGGTTGCAGCCGCGATCCTTGATGCCTTTGCGCACCGCTTTGAAAATGGCGTGCAGCGCATCGTATTCGCTGACCGCGCCGCGCAGCGGGTTGTGCGGGTCAATGCCGTTGAACGCCAGCGCTTCCGGCTGCAGGTTGGCGCCTTCAAAAGGCTCGACGTGGAAGTGCAGGGTCTCGTCCTGCTGCAGCCAGCCGTCCTCATCCATCTTCAGCGTGACCGCGGCAATCTCCAGCAACGCGTCGGTTTTGGCATTAAAACCGGCGGTTTCAATATCTATAACTACGGGATAAAACCCACGAAAACGACCACTCAGGGCGTTAAGATCACTTTTTTCGGCCATCAGTTTCTTATCTTCATCGAATGCAGCGCGCATTATGGCAAATTTTACGCCCGGTTGCAGGCGCTTATCACGCGGATAAAAAGAAGGGCGCCGCTGCGCCCTGGATAAGCTTTATTTGCCGAGGCCCTGGCCGGCGTGCTTGTTCTCGATCAGTTCGATCTTGTAACCGTCCGGATCTTCGACGAAGGCGATCACCGTGGTGCCGCCTTTTACCGGGCCGGCTTCGCGGGTCACCTTGCCGCCGGCGCCGCGAATGCTGTCGCAGGTGGCCGCCACGTCGTCGACGCCCAGCGCCAGGTGGCCAAACGCGGTGCCCATTTCGTAGCTGTCGGTGCCCCAGTTGTAGGTCAGTTCAATCACCGCGCCTTCGCTTTCGTCGCTGTAGCCGACAAACGCCAGCGAGTACTTGTATTCCGGGTTTTCGCTGGTGCGCAGCAGGCGCATGCCTAATACCTTGGTGTAGAAGTCGATGGAGCGTTGCAGATCACCGACGCGGATCATGGTATGGAGTAAGCGCATAATTCCTCTGATTGGCTGTGCCGTGGCGTACGGCGATGGAAAAGAATGAAGCTGAATTCAGTATAGCCTTGTCACGCAAGGGATTTCAACGCGGCGAATGGGTGACGCCGTCACATTTGCCGGCCGATAAAAAAGCGGCCATCGCAACATCATGGCCGCCGGGCGGAGTAAGGTTAACTAGTCGGCCAGAAACGGATAATCGGTATAACCCGCGGCGCCGCCGCCGTAGAAGGTTTCCGGCTGCGGCTCGTTCAGCGCGGCGTTCTGCTGCAGGCGCTCCACCAGATCCGGGTTGGCGATGTAGCTGCGGCCAAAGGCCACGGCGTCGATATAGCCTTTGTTGATCAACTCTTCGGCTTTTTCGGCTGTATAGGCGCCGGCGCCGACGATCACTCCTTTAAAGTGGGCGCGCACCGAGTCGCGGAAAGCCTCGGAGTAAGGTTTGCCGCCGGCCCAGTCCGGTTCGGAGATGTGCAGGAAGGCGATATTGCGTTTGTTCAGCTCTTCCACCAGGTACAGCGCGGCTTCTTCCTGATCTTCGCCGTTGTCCAGGCCGTTGAACGGACCCAGCGGTGAAATGCGGATGCCGACATGCTCTGAACCCCATTCGGCCACGGCGGCGTCGACCACTTCCAGCGTCAGGCGGGTGCGGTTTTCGATGCTGCCGCCGTACTGGTCGGTACGCTGGTTGGAGGCCGGCGACATGAACTGGTGCAGCAGGTAGCCGTGCGCGGCGTGCAGCTCGATGTAGTCGAAGCCGGCTTCGCGCGCATTGGCGGTCGCCTGGCGGAAATCGTTAACGATGCCCGGGATCTCCGCGGTCTCCAGCGCGCGCGGCGTCGAGGTTGGCACCCGCACCCAGGCGCCGGTTTCGTCGCGCACCGTGGTGCGGGTGTCGGCATTGATCGCGGATGGCGCTACCGGCGCCTGCTGGCCCGGTTGCAGGCTGTCGTGGGAGATGCGCCCCACGTGCCACAGCTGTACGGCGATATGGCCGTTTTTGTCATGCACCGCCTGGGTGATTTTTTTCCACGCGGCGATCTGCTCCGGGGTGTGCAGCCCCGGCGCGCCGGCATAGCCCTTCGCCTGGAAAGAAATCTGCGTGGCTTCGGTAATCAGCAACCCGGCGCTGGCGCGCTGCGCATAGTACTCGCCCATCAGCGGGGTGGGAATATCACCCGGCTCGATGCTGCGCAGGCGCGTCAGCGGGGCCATAAATACGCGGTTGGGCAGGGTAGCGGCGCCAACCTTCAGCGGGGAGAATAATTTTTCAATCTTCATGGTGCATCCTATTTTGAATAGACCGGTCGACTAGTTACGCGGCGACAAAACCCCATCGCCATGGTTTTCTGGGTAAATCAGGGTATTTCGGTTACGGCTGCGGCGGGCGCAACAGCAACTCAATGCTCTCCAACGCGCTGGTCAGCGGGGCGACCGAGCGGCGGATCTTGGCGCGCAGCGAGGCGCCGAGCCACAGTGAATACAGCGTTTCCGCGGTGGCCGCCGGGCTCATGGCGATCGTCAGCGAGCCTTCGCGCATGCCGCGTTCGATCGCGTCCTGCAGATGGCCAATCACCCGCGCGGTACCGGTTTCCAGCGCGTGGCGCATCGGCTCCGACAGGTCGCTCACCTCGGCGGAAAGCTTCACCGCCAGGCAGGCGTTGTGGCATTCGCTGCGGCAATGGTAGCTGATCGCCTGGGCGTAATAGCTCAGCAGCTGGTGGCGCGCATCGCTGTGGCCGTCGGTAAACAGCTTTTGCATCTCGGCGTCGTAATGCATGAAATAGCGCTGCAGCATCGCCTCGCCGAAGGCTTCCTTCGAGCGAAAATAGTGGTAGAACGAGCCCTTGGGCACGCCCGCGGTGGCCAGCAGTTCGCTCAGCCCCATGCCGGTAAAGCCCAGGCGCAGGCTGAGGGTCTCGCCGGTCGCGAGCAGATGTTCACGTGTGTCCACGGTGCAATGCGTTGATTTGGTCATAATGGGGTTGAGCATAATAGACCGATCGGTCTAGGTCAAGGGCAATAAAAAAACCGGCGTCGCGGCGCCGGTGGTCAGAAGGGTATTTTGCCTCAACGGCGCCGCGAAGTTAAGCCCCTATGCGCCGCTGCGGCAGCGCTGCAGGATATCCAACTGCGACTGATATTCGCGGGTTTGCACGTTCAGCATGCCCAGCAGGGTGTGGAACAGATCGTCCTGCGAAACGTCGTCCTTTTCCGCCAGGGCAGTCAGGCATTGGCGATCGATGCCGAAATTGCGCTGGTAGTCGGCCGACATCCACATCAGAAACGGCACGTGGGTTTGCTGGCTCGGCGCGAACAGATAAGGCGTGCCGTGCAGGTACATGCCGTTTTCCCCCAGCGATTCCCCGTGATCGGACAGATAAACCAGCGCGGTATTGAATTTGTCGCTGTATCGCTGCAGCAGCTTGATGGTGTCGTCCAGCATCGCATCGGTATACAGCAGCGAGTTGTCGTAGGTGTTCACCAGCTGCTCGTGAGTGCAGTCCTGGATCTGATTGCTGTCGCAGGTCGGTGAAAATTTCCGCAATGCCGGCGTGCTGCGGCGGAAGTAAGCCGGCCCGTGGCTGCCCATCTGGTGCAGCACGATCACGCCGTCGCCCTTCAGGCCGTCGATGTAGTCGTTCAGCCGGTACAGCAGCGCATTGTCCAGGCAGACGTCGCCGTCGCAATCCTGCGGCAGTTTCATCTTGGTCATGTCCACATGCGGCACGCGGTCGCAGGCGCCCTTGCAGCCGCCGTCGTTCTCGCGCCACAGCACGTTGACGCCGGCGTGCGCCAGCACGTCGAGCATCCCTTCCTGGTGGGTCGCCAACGTGGCGTCGTAATCTTTGCGCGGCATATTGGAGAACATGCAGGGGACTGAAATCGCCGTCTCGGTGCCGCAGGAACTGGCGTTCTTGAAATACACCACGTTGTCTTGTTTCAGGCGCGGGTTGGTGTCGCGCGCATAGCCGCCCAGCGAGAAGTTCTCGGCGCGGGCGGTTTCGCCCACCACCAGGATCACCAGCGTTTTCTTTTGCTGCCCGGCGATCAACGGGCCTTTATGCGCGTCTTCGCCGATTTTTACCAGCGACAGGTGGCGGGTGAAATAGCGTTGCTGGGTGAATTTGAGGGTGCCGGACACGAAGTTGGACGGCGTCAGCATTTTCACCACGCTTTTGTTGTTGCGGATCAGCGAAGCGTAATCCTTGTAAAACAGCGCGGCGATAATCAGGATCACCACCAGCGACAGCATCACGTTGGCGGCGCGCAGCCCGAGCATGTACCACCAGGGCCGGGTTTTGCGGATGCGGGTAAAGCAGACCGCCACCGCCGGCACGATGCCGAGCAGCGTCAGCCACAGCCCCATGCGCGGCGTCAGCAGCGCGGTGGCTTCCTGCGGGTTGGTCTCGAAGGCGTTTTGCATCATGTTGCCGTCGATCACCACGCCATAGCTGTACATAAAGTAGTTGGCCGCCGCGCTGCCGAGCAGGAAGAAAATCATCAGCGGCTTGCGCAGGAAGGGCAAGGCCAGCACGCTGAAGATAATGTTCAGCGCGCAGAAGATCACCAGCGGCAGGGTGGCGGCGAAAATCAGGCTGCGGATGCTATCGAAGCTGATGTACGACCAGGCCTTATGCAGAAACAAGGCGTTCTGGAACAGGGTGAAAAACAGGGCGCTGGCGAGGACAAACCCGAGGCTGTTGCACTGTAAGCGTTGACGTAACCACATTGCCAAATCTGGATCCTGAGAGGAGGTAATGCGCTGAAATCTACAGGATGAAACTTAAGAAAACCTTAGAGAATCAGATTACTGGCGGGGCGCTTGATGTGGGCCAGGCCGGGGCCCGGCCCACATCCTCAATAGGCGGCGGTGAACTGCGCGCGGATAAACTGCGGTTTTTCGATTTCATCGACGATCGCCACCGCCAGATCTTCCACCGAAATGCTGGCCGGCGCCTGGCCGTTCATCAGCAGCTGAGTGGTGCCGAGGCGGAACTGACCGGTGCGCTTGCCCGGCTCCAGCAGCGCCGCGGGGGACAGGTAGGTCCAATCGAGCGATGATTCGTCGCGCAGTTTGTTGCGCAGATCGCGCACCGCCTGCGCGCCCGGACGGATGTTTTCCGGGAACTGCGGGGTATCGACCAGCTCGACGCCGGGCGCCACTTCCAGACTGCCGGCGCCGCCGACCACCAGCAGGCGCTTCACGCCGGCCTTCGCCACCGCGTCGAGGATCTGCTGCGCGCCGCGCCGGGTCTTTTCATACAGATGGTCTTCCGCCCAGCCCGGGTTATAGGCGCTGATCACCGCATCCTGGCCGCTCAGCTGCGCCGTCAGCCACGGGGTGTCGGCCACGTCGCCCAGCGCGACGGTCAGGTTGGCGTGGTTCGGCAGGTCCTTTTTTTGCCGGGCGATGGCCGTGACCTGCAGGCCGCGGGCCAGGGCTTCGTCCACTGCGCGGCGGCCGACAAACCCCGTTGCTCCAATAATGGCTACTTTCATCTGCGTGCTCCTGTCTGAAATGGGTCGGTATGATGGGCAGACCCTGTGGCCTGCTGCTGGGAACTACTCTAGTACTTAACAATAGTCCTGATTAGTGCCATATTCATGCTTTCTTGATTAAGTAAAACTTCATAATCATGGATAAACTCAATCGAATGGCGGTATTCGCCACCGTGGTGGCGGAGGGGACCTTGGCCGGGGCGGCCCGGCGACTGGGCATGACGCCGTCGGCGGTCAGCCAGCATATGCGCTCGCTGGAAAAGGCGCTCGGCGTGCCGCTGCTGCACCGTTCCACCCGGCGGCTGGCGCTGACCGAAGCGGGCGAGGCTTTTTATCCGGGCTGCGAGGCGATGCTGTTTCAGGCGCAGCAGGCCGAACAGCGCCTGGCGGCGCTGCGGGATACGCTGGTGGGCGAGCTGCGCATCGCCGCCGCCGTCGGCATTGGCGGCCGGCCGCTGGCCGAAGCGCTGGCGCCGCTGCTGCAGGCGCATCCCAAGCTGAGGCTGCGGGTGCTGGCGGATGACCGCGTCGTCGATATGATTGAACACCGCGTCGACATTGCGCTGCGGGTCAATCGCCAGCTGGCGGACGCCAGCATGATAGCCCACCCGCTGGCGGAATGGCCGATGGTGCTGTGCGCCGCGCCGCGCTACCTCAGCCAGCACGGGGTGCCGGAAAAACCGCAGGATTTGGCTCAGCATCGCTGGATCTCCAGCGGCTACGGCGGCGCGCATCTGGATTTGCATCACCAGTCCGGCGAGCAGGTGAAGCTGCGCCTGGCGGAAGGCCAGATTGTCAGCGACAGCATGAACGTCATGCGCGCCTTTACCCGCGCCGGATTGGGCATTTCAGTTCAGCCGCTGTATGAAATCGGCGACGAGCTGCAGCGCGGCGAGTTGATCCCGCTGATGCCGGAATGGCGCCCTGCGCCGCTGCGGCTGCACGCTCTGACGCTGGAGCGGGCGATGCCGGAGAAAAATCGCCAGGCGCTGCGCTATTTGCGCGACTATTTTCGCCGCAACGGCGAAAAGTCACTTGCCAGCGGCGCCGATGGCGTCTTCAATTAGCAAGAGAGTGCAGGAGGGCCCCGTGGCGCAGCAGCTTGAGTTTTTCGACATCCCCAGCCCGTGCCGCGGCATATGCCAGGCCGATGAGCGCGGTTTCTGCCGCGGCTGCCTGCGCAGCCGCGAGGAGCGCTTTGGCTGGATGCAAATGAGCGACGCGCAAAAGCGCGACGTGCTGCGCCTGTGTCGCCAACGCCTGCTGCGCCTGCAGCGGGCCAATAAACCGCCCGATGAACCGCAGCCGGAACAGCCGTCGCTGTTTTAACCCTTTCCCGATCTGCCGCACGTTCGGGCGGCTTTCCGCTTCCCAGCGCCTTATCCGCTTGTGTATGCTGGCGTTAACTTATGTCATGAGGTTTTCGCAATGGTAGATCGTATTCGACTCGCGCCGCAGGGGCCTGAATTTTCCCGCATGATTTGCGGTTACTGGCGTTTGATGGAGTGGGGCATGACCCCTCAGCAACTGCTGGGGTTTATTGAACAGCATATCGAACTGGGCGTGACCACCGCCGATCATGCGGACATTTACGGCGGCTATGCCTGCGAACAGGCGTTCGGCGAGGCGCTGCGGCTGAAGCCGGCGCTGCGCCAGTCGCTCGAGCTGGTGTCCAAATGCGGCATCGCCACTACCGCCAGGCCGGGCAACCCGATCGGCCATTACATCACCGATCGCGACCATATCGTGCACAGCGCCGAACGCTCGCTGCAGCACCTGCATACCGATTATCTCGACCTGCTGCTGATCCACCGCCCGGACCCGCTGATGGACGCGGATGAGGTGGCGGAAGCCTTCGTGGCGCTGCACAAGAGCGGCAAGGTGCGCCACTTCGGCGTTTCCAACTTCACTCCGGCGCAGTTCCAGCTGTTGCAGTCGCGCCTGCCGTTCTCGCTGGTGACCAATCAGGTGGAGATTTCGCCGATCCACCAGCCGGCGATCCTCGACGGCACCCTCGATCAGTGCCAGCAGCTGCGCATCAGACCGATGGCCTGGTCCTGCCTGGGCGGCGGGCGCCTGTTCAACGACGCCGAATTCCAGCCCCTGCGCGACGAGCTGCAGGCGGTGGCGCAGGAAATCGGCGCCGAGACCATCGAGCAGGTGGTGTATGCCTGGGTGATGCGTCTGCCGTCCGCGCCGCTGCCGATTATCGGCTCCGGCAAGATAGCGCGCGTACGTTCGGCGCTGAAAGCGCAGCGCCTTGCGCTGAGCCGCCAGCAGTGGTTCCGCATCCGCAAGGCCGCGCTGGGCTACGACGTGCCTTAAATCGGGAAAGGGAAAGCCGGGCAGCGCGGGCCGCCCGGCTTTTTTTTTTGCCGGTGGATCAGGCCAGCACCACCTGATCGGCATTGAAGTGATCCAACGCAACCCCGACCAGCGTCACCTGACTGGCGCCGAAGGCCAACACCAGATCGTTATCCCGTTGGGAAACGTAGTCGCCGATGTCGCTGCTGGCGCCTTCGGTGCCGATAAACACCAGTTTGTCGCTGGCGCCGAAGTTAACCAGCCGATCGCTGCCAAAATCGCCGCTGAACAGGAAGGTGTTGTTGCCGCCGGCGCTGCTCAGCACGTCGTCGCCGCTGCCGCCGACGAAGGTCAGATTGCCGCCGGCGTGGCCGATGAGCTGGTCATTGCCGTCCTTGCCGAACAGCCAGGCGTCGCCGTCTTTGGCCCGCAGCAGGTCATCGCCCGCGCCGCCGTTGGTGGAGGCGGCGTAGGCCTTCAGGCCGGCGTCCGATTTCAGCCCGGCGTCGGTCACCCGGTGGTCCACCTCTTTGCTGAGCACCAGCCAGGAAGTTTCCTTGCTGCGCAAGGTGCCGATATCGTCCGCCAGGGTGATGCCGCCCTTGGCGTCGCGCAGATAGAGCCGGTCGCCGTCGTAGGCCACTTCGGTGTTTTTCAACGCCTGCCGGGTGTCCAGCACGTTGTCGCCCTTGCCGCCGGAAACGATGTTGTAGCCGCCGCCGTCGCGGAAAATATCATTGCCGTCGCGGCCCTCGAGATAGTCGTTGCCGGTTCCGCCCTTGATCAGATCGTTGCCGTCGCTGCCGATGATAAAGGTCGGGCCGCTGTGCGTTTCGGCATTGCGATTCAGGTCTTCCACCCAGGTATTGCCGCGGGTGACGTCGGACAGGTTGGAAACGACGATGGTCGAGTCTTTCTCGGTCAGCGAATAAAATTCCGAGTTCAGCACCCGCATCAAACCGTCCTGATAAAAGAACGGCAGGTGAGACAGCCAGGTGGGGACGTTCAGGATCGAGAACGGCAGCAGGTTCCAGGCGGCCGAGGCGTAGTGGTCGTTGAAGTTGACGATGTTGTTGGTGGCGGAGTCTTGCGGCGCATCATGCACCCCCAGCGAGGCCGGCGTCAGCGTGGTGCCGTCCAGCGCGCGAAACACCGGATCGTTTTCATAGCCGATATTGATCACCTTGCCGCCGGTTTCATACTGGGTCGGCGAGGCGAAGGCCACATAGCTGGATTGGGAGTAGAAGCCGCCCCAGTTGGCGTCGCTGAGCGCCGCCATGCTGTTGACCGCCAACCCGCCCAGGCTATGGCCGCTGATCAGGACGTCGTCGCCGCTCAGGCCGTTGGCCCGGGCGAACGTCGCCACGTCGCCCAGCAGGTTGCCGAAGGCTTTCAGGGTGTAATTGTCGGCATAGCCGTCTGGGCCGAAGCCCGCCAGCAGGTCATTAATCACATCGCCAATGGTATCGGCGATCAGGGATTCCCGCGGGCCGCTGGTGCCGCGGAAAGAGATGCCAATGGCGGTGAGATTGCCGTCGCCGTCATATTTGCCCAGCACTTCGGCCTGGGCGGTGGTATATCCCAGGGTTTCGCCGTAGTAGGTGCCGCGGGCGTCGGTTTTGCCCCCATAGCCCAGTTGTTCGGCGCCGATCACCGACCAGCCGGCTTTATTCACCGCCGCCAGCGCCGCCTGTTCCGAGTCCGGATTCCAGGGAATGCCGGGCAGGCCGCCCTGTGACTGGGTGCTGCCGATCAGCGCGGTAACCAGCGTCAGCGGCAGGCCCAGGCCGAAACCGGTCTGGTGGTAGCCTTGGTCAAAGCCATTGTCGATATTGTGGTAGGCGTAGGTGGCGATCGCCATGGCGTCGGAAAACAGCGCTTTTGATTCGGCCTCATCGCGATCTTGGTAGTTAAAGATGCCCATATCAGTTCCTTATGAGTATGCCGCCTGGCCGGTATTGTTTTGGAATGGCGCCGGCGGCGAGTGCAGGAGGTACAGAGTGAGCCGAACGACAGCTGGTCGGAGGACCAACATCGGTAAAATTATTATTAGCGTGAAATATTAATAATGCGAATTAAAAGGGGGGATGGGGCGGGTTCAGGGCGGCGGCGGCGCACATTCTCCTATACTGAAGGTTCACACGCCCCATAAGGAGATTGATTGATGAAACGTTATTGGTATGCGGCGCTCGGCCTGATGGCCTGCGGCGCGGCTCAGGCGGCCCCGGTCGATGTCGAGTTGAACCTGGTCACCGGGCAGGGCATCGGTCAGGATATCGGCAAGGTCAGCATCAGCGAAACGCCGTACGGCTTGCTGTTCACGCCGCAGCTCAAGGCATTGCCGGCCGGGGTGCACGGTTTTCACGTGCACGAGAAAGGCAGCTGCGAGCCGGGCATGAAAGACGGCAAGGCGGTGGCGGCTTTGGCGGCCGGCGGTCACTTCGATCCGCAAAAAACCGGCAAACATCTCGGCCCCTATGCGGATGGCCATCTGGGCGACCTGCCGGCTATCTACGTGACCGACGACGGCACGGCCAGCTACCCGGTGCTGGCGCCGCGGCTGAAAAAAATCAGCGAAATCGAAGGCAAGGCGCTGATGGTGCACGCCGGCGGCGACAATCACTCGGATAGTCCGATGCCGCTGGGCGGCGGGGGCGAGCGTTTCGCCTGCGGCGTGATCAAGTAATCACCGCCCCGCGGCGGCCGGCGCGGGCTGGCCGAACGCCTGCTGCAGCTGTTGCAGCGAACAATAGAGCCGCCAAATCAAACCGGCCAAATCGCGCGCCGCCTGTTCCGGGTGGTGCGCCAGCGAGTTGCTCATGCGCAGCAGCTCCTGCAGCGTGGCGTTCAGCGAGCCGTGCTGCACGCCTTTCTCCGTCATGATGCCGCGCAGGCAGTGTATGCACAGGTCCCGCACCGCCGACAGCGGATCCGAACGGGTCTGCCAGTCGCGCAGTTGCCAGACGATATGGCTGCAGTTGAGCAGCACCACGCCCCAGCGCAGCAGCCAACCGCGCGCTTCCTGATCCTTGCTCTGGTTGAGCTGGCTGATGCGGTGGTAGATCAGCGATTCGAACTGGCTTTCGCTCTGCTGCGGGCGATCGCTCAACTGGTCGATAAAATCGCGCCGCAGCGCGCGGATGATGCGCCGGCTTTTGCGTTTGTCCGAACTGGGGCGCAGGATTTGAAACGCCAGGCCGGCCAACAGCACGCCGACTATCTTGCCGATGTTGTCGTTGATGAACGACTGGTAATCGTAGCTGGGCGGATTGGTGACGGTAAGGAACGAGCCCATGAACACGATCAGCTGCCCCCACAGCGCGGCGTAGGGCGGGTTCTGCAGCTTGAGCATCTGCATGGTGACCAGGATCGGCAGCAGGAAGGCGCAGAATACCCAAAAGTCGTCAATCTGGATCATCAGGCCAAACTTGACCACAAAACAGCCGACGGACAGCAGCAGTATGGCCTTCAGCAGCGTGGCGACGCTGTTGATCGGCGAAGGGGTGGAAGAATAAAGCACGCAGCTGATGGCGGTCAGCGTCAGGGCCGAGCTGCCGGCGTCCCACTGGGTGTTGATCCAGTAAGCGCAGCCGATGATGATGCACAAAAAGGTGCGCAGACCGTTATAGGCGGCTTCGTAGCTGTCGGTATGGCGCGCCAGCGAGGTGACGCGCGGCGGTTGAATATCGCTGATCGGCGTGGCGCTTTCCAGCCGCTGCAGCCAGCGGCTGCTGCGCAAATAGAGCCAACAGAAATGGCGCAGCCGCAGCCAGAAGGCGCGGTGGCGGTAATCGGCGGCATCCTGCGGCGCAATCTGCTGCAGAATGCGCGCCAGCCGGTATTTGTCGGTGGCGGGATCGCGCAGTTCGGCCAGCAGCCGTTCCAGCGCCGGCATCAGATTGGCGGGGCGGTCCGGCCAGTTCAGCAGCATGCGGCGCAGGCTGGAGATAACGCTGGTGATGCGCAGCTGCTGGTGCAGCAGGTAGTTGAGCAGGTTGTTTTGGCGGCGCAGCCGATAGTGGCTCCAGAAGGCCTGGATGCGCAGCAGGTTCAGGGTCAGGATCTGGCCGATGACCCCTTCGTGAGAGATGCGTATCTGCGCCGTCACCTCCGGCTGCCACAGCATGGCGGCGTGCTCCAGCAGCCGCAGCTGCATGCGGCGCAGCGAGGTCAGCAGGGTTTCGCCGTCGGAGGTGCTGGGCAGGATCATCATCATCAGGCCGCCGCACAAAATGCCGGTGATGACCTCGCATACCCGCGCCTGCGCGATATCGAAAATCTGTTGGGTATCGGTGACGTTGACCGTGGCGAAGGCGATGATGGCGGCGGTATAGCCCGCCAGCGCGAAGGCGTAGGAGACGTTGTTCTGATAATGGTTGGAGACGTAGGTGCACAGCCCGATCCAGGCGGCGATAAACAGCGTGAACAGCCAGGGATCGTTCAGGCAATGGCCGGCGATCGCCACCGACGCGGCGGCGCCCAGCAGGCTGCCGATGATGCGGCCGATGCTTTTGCTGATCACCCCGCCGACGGTGGGGAAGCTGACCACCGCCGCCGAGGTCAGCGCCCAGTAAGGTTCGTCGAGGTTGAGCACGAAGGCAATCCACAGCGCCAGGCACATCGCCAGCGAATTGCGCAGCGCATAACGCCATTGGCCGCCGGTCGCTTTGCCCCAGGGGGTTCGGCTCCACTCAAGAAAAGGCAGGTTCACACTTTAGCCTTGCTGATGAATCGAAATGGTGCAGGTGGTGCCCGCCACCAGCGGCAAGTCGGCGGGGACGTTGAGCAATTTTATCCTCACCGGCACTCGCTGGGCCAGACGGACCCAGGGCACGTTGGGTTTGACGTCCATTAATAGATCGCCATTGCTTTCGGCGCTCTGATCGTAAATGGCGCGGCCAATGCTCTCCACCTGACCCTGCAGCGGAATGTTGCCGTTATATAAAACGATGTCCGCCTTATTGCCCTCTTTTATATGCTTCAGCTTGGTCTCTTCAAAATAGCCGAGCACATAAAAAGAATGAACGTCCACCAGCGCCACCAGCGGGGTGCCCGCGGTGGCATAGTTTCCTGCCCGCGCCTGTAAATTGGTGATGTAGCCGTCCGTCGGGGCGTAAATTCGGGTTTTGCTTAAATTCCATTTAGCCTGTTCCAGCGTCGCCTGCGCGGCTTTATAGGCGGCTTTCATTGCCTGCGCGGTTAAATTCGCCTCGTCCATATCCTCCGCGGAAATAACGCTGCGCGGCAGCCCGCGGCGGCGCGCGGCTTCGTGGTCCGCCTTGGCCATGTCGGAGCGCGCTTTTGCCAACGCCGCCTCGGCATTGTCGAGCGCGATTTGATAAGGCACCGGGTCGAGGGTAAAAATCAGACTTCCCGCAGGTACGAATTGATTGTCATGAACGCCTATTTTCTCTAATCTTCCAGAAACTTCGGGCGTGATATTGACCAGTTCGGCGCGCACCTTTCCGTCGCGGGTCCAGGGGGATTGCATATAATAATTCCACAGCCACCAACCGGCGCAAACGGCCGCGGCGCAAACGATCACCGTCGAAAAATATTTCAATGTTTTACGCTTCATGGGTTACCAACTCGCTAAAATCCATAAGGAACCGCTGAGGGTCAGAACAAAAATAGACAAATCCATCAGCATCGGATGCCAGATCTCGCCGGAATAAATCCAGTCTCGTAACAGGTGATGTATCAGCAACCATAAAACCAGCCCCAGCAAAAAAGCTTTAAATATCGGTGGAAAATAAAGCGATGCGCCCAACACCAAATCGGGCAGGGGAGACGAAGCCTGTAGCCATGATGTATTCACATTAACAATCCCTAAGGGTGAATATGTTGAATATTTGCATAACGATTAAACAATAACTGACAAAAATAGTGGCTATTTCCACAATATACATTATATACATTTGTGTTTTTAATGTGAGTTACCCAAAATAGACTAAACTCTGGGAGATAATGTTAGCATGCTAATTATAAGGAGGGGTAAGTGGAGTCAACATTAGGTTCAGATTTAGCACGATTGGTTCGTGTTTGGCGCGCGCTCATCGATCATCGGCTCAAGCCGCTGGCGCTGACCCAAACGCATTGGGTCACCTTGCACAATATCAATCGCTTACCGCCGGAGCAGTCGCAGATCCAGCTGGCGAAAGCGATCGGCATTGAGCAGCCGTCACTGGTCCGCACGCTGGACCAACTGGAGGAGAAGGGGCTGATTACTCGCCACACCTGTGCCAATGACCGCCGAGCGAAGCGCATCAAGCTGACCGAAGCGGCCGATCCGATCATCAGGGAAGTGGACAGCGTCATCACCTCGACGCGCAGCGAAATCTTGAGCGGCATTACCGCCGATGAAGTGCAACTGTTGGTAGGTCTGATTGGCAAGCTGGAACAGAACATCACCGAACTGCAGAACAAACAATAATATTCTTTTCTTTTACGATTACATTTCACAGCATCAGAAATAAAAAAACCGGAGGCCATCGCCTCCGGTTTTACTTCGTTCGGCCGGCTTACAGCGGCGAAACGGTGATGGTATCGCCCATCTGCGCCATACGCACGCGCTGCCCCGGGCTGAACTTGGTCGCCCCGGCCTTCTGAACCACCACGACGTTGTCTTTCTGATCGGTTTTGATCTCCAGCTCAACGCCGTCGGTACGGCCGGCGGCCGCGCCAATCTGGTCGCCCGCTACGCCGCCGGCCACTGCGCCTGCGGCGGTCGCCAGGCTGCGGCCGGTGCCGCCGCCGATGGTATTGCCGAGGAAGCCGCCGAGTACGGCACCGCCGATGGTGCCAATCATGTTGGAGCCGCCTTCGCCCTGGATCTTGACCGGACGCACAGAAACCAGCGTGCCGTAACGTACGGTCTGCACCTGTTTGGCCTGTGAGGCGCTGTAAACGTCGCCGGACATGGAATCATTGGAACACCCCGCCAGGGTAACGGCGGCGATGGCAACGACGAGAAGACGCTTGATCATATAAAACTCCTGATTGTGGTAGTCCATAACCTGGGGAACCTTTCCAGGCCAGATTCAGTGAAAATAATAGACAAAGTATGGTTTAAAGCCACGAATATCACCATTTTCCATACCTATCGCTGCATGCAGCTTAACTTTCCTCTGTTCAACCAATAATAAACCGCTGTTTAGCTTTATGACAGCATCGCCGCGCTTTCCGTTTCGGGTTGAGGCGCGGTTTAACGCCGATTATCCCCGTCGCCGAACCCCGGCAAACGGGCGCCGCGCTCACAACGCTGAAAAAAGGCATCATAATTCATGGCGTTAATCTTTTAATTCTGGTTTATTTGTCAGGTTAAATGTTTGCTTCCCCGTGCGGGTTAAAGGATGTTGCTATGAAGTCAGGCCGCTATATAGGTGTTATGTCTGGCACCAGTCTGGATGGCGTCGACGTGGTGTTGGCCGCGATCGACGAACGTATGGTGGCGCAACAGGCCAGCTACAGCCACCCGATGCCGATCCAGCTGAAGAAGGATATTTTGGCCATGTGCCAGGGGCAGCAAACCACGCTGGCCGCGGTTGGCCGGCTGGATGCGCAGCTGGGCACGCTGTTTGGCGAAGCGGTGCTCGGGCTGCTGAAGCAGACCGGCATTCCGCCGCAGCACGTTACCGCCATCGGCTGCCACGGCCAGACGGTATGGCACGAACCCGAGGGCGATGCGCGCTTCTCGATGCAGCTGGGCGATAACAACCGCATCGCCGCGCTGACGGACATCACCACCGTCGGCGATTTCCGCCGGCGCGATATGGCCTACGGCGGCCAGGGCGCCCCCTGGTGCCGGCGTTCCATCAGGCGCTGCTGGCGCATCCGACCGAGCGCCGCATGGTGCTGAACATCGGCGGCATCGCCAACCTTTCCCTGCTGCTGCCCGGCACGCCGGTGCGCGGCTTCGACACCGGCCCGGGCAATATGCTGATGGACGCCTGGGTTTGGCGTCATCTTTCCCAGCCTTACGACAAGGACGGTGCCTGGGCGATGCAGGGGCGCGTTTGCCTGCCGCTGTTGCAGCAGATGCTGGCGGATCCGTATTTTGCGCTGCCGGCGCCGAAGAGCACCGGCCGCGAGTATTTCAACGCCGCCTGGCTGGAACGACAGCTGGCCGGCTTGCCGGCGGTCAGCCCGCTCGACGTGCAGACGACCCTGACGGAGCTGACGGCCGTCACCATTTGCGAACAGGTGCAGTTGGCCGGCGGCTGCGAGCGGCTGCTGGTGTGCGGCGGTGGGGCGCGCAACGGCCTGCTGATGGCGCGCATGGCGGCGATGCTGCCGGGCACCGAGGTGGGGCTGACCGACGATTTCGGCGTCAGCGGCGACGACATGGAGGCGCTGGCCTTCGCCTGGCTGGCGTTCCGCACGCTGTCCGGCCAGCCCGGCAACCTGCCGTCGGTGACCGGCGCCAGCCGCGAAACCCTGCTGGGTGGGATTTATCCGGTTTTGCCTTTGGCCCCTCGTCAGCTCTGTTAGGATAGAAATGGATTGATTTCCCTAAGGAGCAACAAGATGAAAAAGGTCATTCTTGCCGCAGGCGCGCTGGCGCTGTCCGGCTGCAGCTACTTCCTGCCGCAAAGCAGCCAGACGTTGCATTATCAGTGCGGCACCACGCCGCTGACGGTGTCGCTGGACGGCAAGGCGAGCGAGGTCAGCTTCTTGATGGACGGCGAGCAGCTGCATTTGAAGCAGGTGCTGGCGATGACCGGCGCCAAGTACAGCGACGGCAAGTACACTTTCTGGTCCAAGGGCCAAAATGCCTACGTCGAGCGTAACGACAGGGTGATTATGAGCGACTGCGTGCAGGCCAACTGATCGGCCGGGGCGGCGTCAGAACGATTGAGATCCTGATGCCGCAGGCGCAGAATGTAACGACAGATTTTTCGGTTGGTTGATAAACCAGATGATTGAAAAGAACGAGTTTGATGTTGCGGACCTGCGCCGTGAATACACCCGGGGCGGCCTGCGCCGCAACGATCTGACCGCCAATCCGCTCGAGCTGTTTGAACGCTGGCTGAAACAGGCCTGCGCTGCTCGCCTGGCCGATCCTACCGCGATGTGCGTGGCGACGGTCGACGAAAACGGCCAGCCTTATCAGCGCATCGTGCTGCTGAAGCACGTCGATGACAAAGGGCTGGTGTTCTACACCAACCTCGGCAGCCGCAAGGCGCAGCAGCTGGCGCAGAACCCGCATATCAGCCTGCTGTTCCCCTGGCACATGCTTGACCGTCAGGTTATCTTCCTGGGCAAGGCCGAGCGCCTGTCGACGCTGGAGGTGCTGAAGTACTTCCACAGCCGGCCGAAGGACAGCCAGATCGGCGCCTGGGTTTCCCAGCAGTCCTCGCGCATTTCCGCGCGCGGCGTGCTGGAGAGCAAATTTCTCGAGCTGAAGCAAAAATTCCAACAGGGCGAGGTACCGCTGCCGAGTTTCTGGGGCGGATTCCGCGTTGATTTCGACTCCGTCGAGTTTTGGCAGGGCGGCGCCAACCGCCTGCATGACCGTTTCCTGTATCAGCGGGACGGGAATGACTGGAAAATTGACCGACTGGCACCCTGAAATCGGAAAATCCCCTCTAAGCGCTGGCACTGACGTCGCCGGCGCTTTATTCTATGCGCTACCCTGAATTTTTGTATTTCGCCACTGGGCGAAAGGCCGTGTACCGGCAAAGGTGCATTCGTTTATACATGGAGTCTTTGATGGCAAGCAGCAACTTGATTAAACAACTGCAAGAGCGGGGCCTCGTTGCCCAGGTTACGGATGAGGAAGCGTTAGCAGAGCGACTGGCGCAAGGGCCAATTGCACTGTATTGCGGTTTCGATCCGACCGCCGACAGCTTGCATTTGGGCCATCTGGTTCCTCTGTTGTGCCTGAAGCGCTTCCAGCTGGCCGGCCATCAGCCGGTCGCGCTGGTGGGCGGCGCCACCGGTCTGATCGGCGATCCGAGCTTCAAGGCGGCCGAGCGCAAGCTGAACACCGCCGATACGGTGAATGAGTGGGTGGAGAAAATCCGCAAGCAGGTTTCTCCGTTCCTCGATTTCGACTGCGGCAGCAACAGCGCCATCGCCGCCAACAACTATGACTGGTTCGGCGGCATGAACGTGCTGACCTTCCTGCGCGATATCGGCAAGCACTTCTCCGTCAACCAGATGATCAACAAGGAAGCGGTCAAGCAGCGTCTGAACCGCGACGACTCCGGCATCTCTTTCACCGAGTTCTCCTACAACCTGCTGCAGGGCTTCGACTTCTCCGAGCTGTACAACCGCCATCAGGTTGAGCTGCAGATCGGCGGTTCCGATCAGTGGGGCAACATCACCTCCGGCATCGACCTGACCCGCCGCATGCACCAGAAGCAGGTGTTCGGCCTGACCGTGCCGCTGATCACCAAAGCGGACGGCACCAAGTTCGGCAAGACCGAAGGCGGCGCAGTCTGGCTGGCGCCGGAAAAAACCAGCCCGTACAAGTTCTACCAGTTCTGGATCAACACCGCCGACGCCGACGTTTACCGTTTCCTGAAGTTCTTCACCTTCATGAGCCTGGAAGACATCAACGCGCTGGAAGAAGAAGACAAGAACAGCGGCAAGGCGCCGCGCGCCCAGTACGTGCTGGCGGAAGAAGTGACCGGCATGGTGCATGGCGCGGAAGGCCTGGCTGCGGCCAAGCGCATCACCCAGAGCCTGTTCTCCGGCGCGCTGCACGAGATGACCGAGGCCGACTTCGCCCAGCTGGCGCAGGACGGCATGCCGACCATCAGACTGGATGGCGACGCCGACCTGCAGCAGGCGCTGGTGAACGCCGAGCTGGTGCCGTCGCGCGGCCAGGCGCGCACCATGATCGGCTCCAACGCGGTCACCGTCAATGGCGAGAAGCAATCCAACGCGGAATACGCTTTCAGCGAAGCGGATCGCCTGTTCGGCCGCTACACGCTGCTGCGCCGCGGCAAGAAGCATTACTGCCTGGTGGACTGGAAATAATACGCTAACGACGAGAAGGGGCCCCGGTGGCCCCTTTATTTTTTGGGTATGCAGGGTAATATGAAAAATATTCTTTCTATTCAGTCGCATGTGGTGTTTGGGCATGCCGGCAACAGCGCGGCGGAGTTCCCAATGCGCCGCATGGGCGTTAACGTCTGGCCGTTGAACACCGTGCAGTTTTCCAATCATACCCAGTACGGCAAATGGACCGGCTGCGTGATGCCGGCCAGCCACCTGAGCGAGATCGCGCAGGGGATCGCGGATATCGATCAATTGAAACGCTGCGACGCGGTGCTGAGCGGCTATATCGGCTCGCCGGAGCAGGGCGGCCATATTTTGGAGATCGTGCGGCAGGTCAAGCTGGCCAATCCGAACGCCTGGTATTTCTGCGATCCGGTGATGGGCCATCCGGAAAAGGGCTGCATCGTGGCGCCGGGCGTGGCTGAATTTCATTGCCGGCAGGCGTTGCCGTGCAGCGACATGATTGCGCCAAACCTGCTGGAGCTGGAACTGCTGAGCGGGCGCGACGTCGCCGATGTCGCTCAGGCGGTGAGTGCGGCGCGCGAGCTGATCGCCAAAGGGCCGAAAGTGGTGTTGGTCAAACATCTGAGCCGCGCCGGTTATCATCCGGATTGCTTCGAAATGCTGCTGGTGACCGCGGACGAGGCCTGGCACATCAGCCGCCCGCTGGTGGACTTCGGCGCACGCCAGCCGGTGGGCGTGGGTGACCTGACCAGCGGCCTGCTGTTGGTTAACCTGCTGCAAGGCGAGGCGCTGGATAAAGCGCTGGAACACGTCACCGCCGCGGTCTATGAAGTGATGCTGACTACCCAGGAAATGGGCGAATATGAACTGCAGGTGGTGGCGGCGCAGGATCGCATCGTGCATCCCCGCAGCGCATTCAGCGCGGTAAAACTGTAACGCCGTATGCCGCCCCGGCGCAAAACGCCGGGGCGCGCGATTATTTCAGTCCTTCGGCGCTCAGCGCCGCTTCCACCGCCGGGCGCGCCGCGACGCTGTCGAACCAGGCCGCCAGGTGGGCATGCTGTCGGATATCAAACTGCAGGGCGATCGCCCAGCGCAGCACGGTAAACAGATAGGCGTCCGCTACGCTGAAACGGCTCCCCAACAGAAAGTGCTGCCTGGCCAACACCGAATCCAGGTAGCTGAACTGCTGCTCAAGCCTGGCGCGCGCGATGGCCTTGTACTCATCCGGCGTTTTGGGGTTGAACAGCGGGCTGAATCCCTTGTGCAACTCGGTGGCGATGTAGTTCAGCCATTCGATCGCATGGTAGCGCGACAGGGTGCCGGCCGCCGGGATCAGGTTGCGATCCGGCACGCGGTCGGCCAGGTATTGCACAATAGCCACGCCTTCGGTCAGCAGGCTGCCGTCATCAAGCACCAGCGCAGGCACCTGTCCTTTGGGGTTGATGCTCAGGTAATCCGCACCGCTTTCGGTTTTCTTTTGCGCCAAATCGACCTTTTCCGCCGTAAAATCCAGGCCGGCCTCGCGCAGCACGATGTGCGGGGAGAGCGAACAGGCGCCGGCTTTATAGAACAGTTTCATCGGAAGCTCCTTGATAGTGATGATTGACAGGCATGCTTAACCTCTCATCCTAGTTCCATAACGTTAAAATTACAGCGGATTAGCTAACAAATTTAGCCGATCAGCGCCTCTTCCGGCTGCAACTGCGCCAGGGTGGCGGCGATCTGCTGTTGCAGCGCCTGCGGGGCGACCTGCATCGGCGAGCGCAGCTCGTTGCGGATCAGCCCCTGCTGCGCCAACGCCGCCTTGACCGGCGCCGGGTTAGGGAAGCTGAACATCTGGTGGATCATCGGCAGCAGTGCATAAAAGTTGCTGCGCGCCGCCGCCAGATCGCCACTGGCCACCTGCTGCACCAGCTGGACGAAACGCTCGGGGTGCAGGTGCGCAGAGGCGGAGATGGCACCGGTGCCGCCCAGGCACAGGGTGGTGAGGATCAGGTTGTCTTCACCGGTCAGCACGTCGATTTCGCCGTCGGCGATCAAGGCCATGGTGGCGTCCGGGTTGCCGCCGCAGTCTTTAACGGCGACGATGCGCGGGTGACGGGCCAGCTGGCGCAGGGTCGCCAGCTCCAGCGCGATGCCGGTGCGCTGCGGAATGTTGTACAGGATCACCGGCACGCTGGCGGCGTCGGCCAACTGGGTGAAATAGTCCACCAGGCCGCACTGCGACGGGCGAATGTAATAGGGGGCCGGGATCAGCACCCCGGCGATGTCGCGCAGCTGAATGGCCTGCTGCATCTGCAGGGTGGCGGCCATGTTGTTGCCGGACAGCCCCATCACCACCTGGTGCGCAGGCGCCACCTCCAGCACCGCATCGAGCACCGCCAGCTGCTCTTCCTTGCTTAACGCGGCGGCCTCGCCGGTAGAGCCGCAGACCACCAGCCCGGAGACGCCGGAGGCCAGCAGGTGCTGCGCCAGCCGTTTGGCCGCCGGCAGGTCGACGGCGTCGTTATTGAAGGGAGTCACCAGCGCAACCCAAATACCGGAAAATGAGGCCATATAATGTTCCTTTTGTGTGACCGAGAGAGAAGCCGGATGAGAATACCAGGGGGCAGCGTTGCGTACCGGCCTGTCAGCGCATCTGACGGGACAGCGCGCCGATGGCCAACGCCGGGGTACGGGATGCATCGGAATGGCGCAAGTCAGTCATGGCGGTCTCATGAAAAGTGGATGTCGGCTGATAATGAATATTCTTCATTATGCTGTCAATTTACAACAGCTTGATAACATTGTTATTCATGATGCGCTTGGGCAGATGAGTTTAGCTAATAAATGAAAAATCCCCGCGGCGGCGGGGATTTTCGGCGCAGCGATTAACGCGGAGGGCGCGTGCTGATCGAGGCGGACCAGCTGTAGGTTTCGCCGCTGGGCTTGACCCGATTGGCTTTGCGCTCGGCGCGCGCCGCCTTGGCGATTTTTTCTCTGGCGGCCATGATGCGCGCCACCACCTCGTCCTTGATCTTGTTCTGCTCGGCGTTGGTCAGCGGGCGGCCCTGCTGCTTGCGCGCCTTGTCCAGTTCGGTTTTTACTTCACGTTGTTCGCTTTCGGTCATTTCTTTCAGCGTCAGTTTTTTCATCTATGCAGCCCGTTCGGTGAAGTTGACCGTCAGTGTACAGGATTTATTTGACGGAAGATGTTGTCGACGTAACGGAAATGCCGGGCAGGGCGAAACGCGGCGTTATATCTCGTCCAGCAGCTCGCCGAGAAAACGCCGCATGCGCTCGGTGCGCTGCTGCGCCAGCCGCCGCCCGGCGGCGGTCTGGAACCCTTCCTGCAGCTTGAACAGCTTGGTTTCGAAATGGTCGAGGGTGAAGCGCTTATCGTCGTACTGACGCAGCTGCGCCAGCGGGTCGCCGGCGTCGTACAGCGCGCTGCGCATGCGGCCGCCGATATAAAAGCAGCGCGCCACGCCAATCATGCCGATGGCGTCGAGGCGGTCGGCGTCCTGCAAGATTTTCGCCTCCAGCGTTTCCGGGGCAATGGCGGCGGAGAAGCTGTGCGCCTCGATGGCGTGGGCCACAGCGGCGATATCCTGCGGCTCCCAGCTCAGCTGCGCCAGGGTCAGCGACGCCTTTTCCGCCGCCATGCGCGAGGCCAGGTGCCGCTGGGGCGAGTTCTTTTCGACCGCCACGCAGTCGTGCAGCAGCACCGCGGCGCAGAGCCGGCGACGATCGCCGCCTTCCCGCTCGCTGATATGGCGGCAGTTCTTCCATACCCGGTGCAGATGAGCCACGTCGTGCGAGCCGTCGTCAGAGTCGAGGGTCAGCGGCAGCAGGGCCTGCGCCAGCGTCTCATAGGGCGAGAACGGCTGCAGCAGCGCTGGCGAAAGAGGGGATAAATGCACGTTTTGCTCCTGGTTGGCGGAAATCGTCAATAATCATGGCAGCCGCAGATGCCATAAAAATGACGCTGAGGGCGGCGTATTGTTTACCCTATTGCAACGGACTATTGCCATATCCACGGTTTTTATCATGGAATAAGCAACCTACAATGGCGTGATTCCGGTCGGTGCCGCTTGGTGTTAGCACTGTGTCTGCGGCGGCTGGCCGGAATATCCCGCAAAGCCACAGGAGAAAAGACATGCCAACCCATCTTGAGGTCGTCCGCGCCACCTATGAAGGCAGTTCCGAAGAGAATGGCCGCAACCTGCTGGCGGCGCTGGCGCCCGACGCCGAGTGGACCGAAGCCGCCGGATTCCCCTACGCCGGCACCTACGTGGGCCCGGAGGCGATCGTCAAAAATGTGCATCAGCGTTTGGGCACCGAGTGGCAGGGTTACCGCGCCGACGTCGACCACTTCTATGACGCCGGCGACAACGTGATTGCCCAGGGTTTCTATCATGGCACCTATCGGGCTACCGGCAAGTCCTTCAGCGCATCGTTCGCGCATATTTATACGCTGCGCGACGGCAAGATAGTCAAGTTCGTGCAGGTGGTCGACAGCGCCAAAGTGCTGGAAGCCATGCGGCCCTAAAGGCCGCTGCGCTTGCCGAATTTGCGGTCGTATTCGCGCCGGTAGCCGCGGGCGCGGTTGCGATCGCGGATCCATAAATAGCCGCACACCAGCGCGACCGCCCCCGAAAAGGTGACGTTGCGCATATCCCGGTCATACCAAAACACCAGCAGCGCATCCAGCGCAGCGATAAAGGCAATCCATTTGTACATATGGGATTGACGCCGCGTGGCGGCGTTAAGTCGCTTTAACTGTCTGGCCTCGTGCAGCACCGGCTTCGGTTGCATAACGTCTCGTCTAGTAATTGTCTTGGCGATAAATTAGCAGAATCCGCCCGAGCGCCGCAAAGGTTAACGCAGGCCGCCGCACGATAGCGCCGGCATCACAACGCCATGATCGCCTCTATCTCCACGCTGACCTGCGGCGAAAACAGGGCGCTGACCGCCATCAGGGAACAGGCCGGCAGCGCGCCGTCAAAATAATCGAACAGCACCGGGCGCACCGCAGGCAGCGCGGCGATGTCGGTCAAAAAGACGCCGATCTTGATCAGCGCCTTCAAATTAGTGCCTTCTTCCGCGGCGATGGTCGCCAGCTGTTCCAGAATCGCCTGGGTCTGCTGCGCCGCAGCCTGGCCCTGCGCCTCGGTGGCGAACGCCGTCAAGCCGGAGACATACAGCAGATCGCCGTGGCGCACCGCGTGCACATAAGGCCCGCCCGGCGTGGGCAACTGCGGATAATTAATGCGTTTTAATGACGTCATGGTAAAACCCCTCGCGAGATTTATTAAAAAAAGCGGCAAACTTGGTTAGGATAACTGGCGCAACGCCGGTAAATCGCGGCGATCTATCGTATCACTCACATCTGTTTTCCTGTGCCGTCCGCTTCACGCAATGAGCAATCGGCGGGGATCACCGCAACAAGGTCAGGGGCCAATGAACCGGGCATTTATACCCTATATGCAACGCTGGCGGCTGGAGCCGGACGGCCAGGCCTTCGAAACCCACAGCAGCCTGCTGATGCCGGTGCGCTATCGCGGGGACGCCGCCATGCTGAAAATCGCCCGCGAACAGGAAGAGAAATTTGGCGGCCGGCTGATGTGCTGGTGGCGGGGCGAAGGCGCGGCGCGGGTGCTGGCATGGCATGAAGACGGCATCTTGCTGGAGCGCGCCCAGGGCAGCGGTTCGCTGGCGCAGCTGGTACGCGACGGCGATGACGCCCAGGCGACGGCGATCCTGTGCCGGGTCATCGCCGGCCTGCATGCTCCCCGCCCGCAACCCTTGCCGGAACTGATCCCGCTGCACCAGTGGTTCAACTCGCTGTGGCCTGCGGCGCAGGCGCACGGCGGCATGCTGCGCCTCAGCGCCACCGCGGCGGCCGAGTTGCTGACCAGCCCGCGGGAGGAAGGGGTGCTGCACGGCGATATTCATCATGACAACGTGCTGGACTTCGGCGAACGCGGCTGGTTGGCGATCGATCCCAAACGACTGTACGGCGAGCGCGGTTTCGATTACGCCAATATTTTCTGCAATCCCAATTACGGCATCGCCACCGACCCGGCGGTTTTTCAGCGCCGGGTGGAGCAGATTTGTCGGCTGGCGGGGTTGGATCGCCGCCGTCAGCTGCAGTGGATCCTGGCCTGGTCGGGGCTCTCCGCCGCCTGGTTTATGGAGGACGGCGAAGCGGCCGACATCGACTTCCGCGTGGCCGAGCTGGCGGCGCGCGCGCTGGGCCTGGCGCTGCCGGACGGTGATTCAGGGTTCATCCTGCCAGTAATCGAGCGAGGCTGAGGGGCGCTGCAGATACCGCACCGGTTCGCCGTCGCCGCCGCGCCCGCTAGCCTGATATTTGCCTGAGTCCGGATATTCCACCAGTTCGGGCTGCTCCCGGGTGCTGACCGACAGGTATTTCAGCGGCGCATCCGAGGTGTTGATGATTTGATGCGGATATTCCGGGCCCGGCGGGATAAAAATGATATCGCCGCTGACGATCGGCAGCCGCTCTCCGGCAACCCGCAAGGTGCCGCTGCCTTGCAGAATGATGAACATCTCCTCCTGCGCGTAGTGAAAGTGGTAGGGGCAGGAACGCATGCCCGGCGCCACCCAATCGATGGAGGCGCCCAGCTTCTCTGCTGCGGTGCCGGTGCCGAGACGGGCGCCGACGCTGTCATACAGCGGCGCCCGTTGCTCGCGGCGTGTCTCTGCCCGATCGAAATTGCGGATCAGGCGCTGGGCTAACTGCGCGGCTTTCTCATTCATAGGTTCTCTCGTGACGCTGTCACCTGCCGGTTGACGATGGCGAGGGCAAATCCGTCCCCCGTCTTCAGGTAAATCGCTGCTGAGCACCTCAAGTGAAGGCGCCGCCGCGTGTCTTGTCAACGTCATGTGCACGTTTTTCACGGCGCGGGCGTGCGCCGCGGCAGCGAGAGCAGCAGGTGGGCGATGGCGCCGCCGATAATGCCCCAAAAAGCGGAACCGACCCCCAGCAGCGTCACGCCGGAGCCGGTGATCAAAAAGGCGATCAAGGCCGCGTCGCGTTGCCTCTCGTCGTGCAGGGCGCGTTGCAGGCTGCCGCCGATGGTGCCCAGCAGCGCCAGCCCGGCGATGGTCTGGATCAGCGCCGCCGGCAGCGCGCTGAACAGCATGCCGATGGCGCCGCCGAACAGCCCGGCCAGCAGGTAGAAGGCGCCGGCGGCGACCGCGCCCATATAGCGGCGCTGCGGGTCGGGGTGCACGTCCGGCCCCATGCAGATAGCGGCGGTGATGGCGGCGATGCACACCGAGAATCCGCCGAACGGCGCCAGCAGCAGGGCGGTCAGCGCGGTCCAGCCGATCAGGGGCGACGTCGGCACGCTGTAGCCGGCCGCCTTCAGCGTGGCGATGCCGGGGGCGTTTTGCGACGCCATGGTCACCACGAAGAACGGCACGCCGATGCCCAGCAGCGTCGACGCGCTGAAGTGCGGGGTGATAAATTCCGGCATGGCGAAGGCCCACGGCTGTTGGGCCAGGTGAATATTGCCCTGCAGCGCGGCGATGGCCAACCCGCTCAGCAAGGTCAAGACGATGGCATAGCGCGCCAGATAGCGGCGGCTGAGCAGGTACGCCAACCCCATGCCGGCGCTGAGGGCGAAGTTAACCTGCAGCGAGGCGAAAGCGTCCAGGCCGAAGCGCAGCAAAATGCCCGCCAGCATCGCGGCGGAGATCGCCTGCGGAATAAAGTCCATCAGCCGGGCGAACAGGCCGGTCACGCCGCACAGCAGGATCAGCCCGGAGGCGAAGATGAAGACGCCGATCGCCTCATTTAGCGGGGTGCCGGGCAGGCTGGTCACCAGCAGCGCCGCGCCGGGCGTCGACCAGGCGGTCAGGATCGGCGTGCGGTAATACAGCGAAAGGCCAAGCGAAGTGACGCCCATCCCCAGCCCCAGCGCGCTCAGCCAGCCGCCGATCTGCAGCGGCGTGGCGCCCGCGGCGGCGGCGGCCTGGAAGATGATCGCGGCGGAGCTGGTGTAACCGACCAGCACGGCGACAAAACCGGCCATGACGGCGGGCAGCGTCAGATGACGCAGGGAAAGGGCTGGGCGCATGGCGGGCTCCGGGAATGATGATTCGTGCGTTATAACGCACAGCGAAAATCAGCATAGCATCGTGCGTTATAGCGCACAAGTGGCTATAATCGCCGCCAAAAGCAGGGGGAGACATTATGCAGGAACTGACCGGCCATTTGGCGCACACCCTTCGCACGCTGCGCGCTCAGCGCGGCTGGAGCCTGACGCAGGCGGCCGCGCATACCGGCGTCAGCAAGGCGATGCTCGGGCAGATTGAACGCGGCGAGTCCAGCCCGACGGTGGCGACGTTGTGGAAGATCGCCACCGGTTTCAACGTGGCGTTTTCGGCCTTTCTCGAGGCTGCGCCGCTGCAGCAGCAGGCCGCGCTGCACCGCTACGGCGATTTGCCGGTGTTCGACCAGCACAATGCCGATATGCGCGTGGTGCCGCTGTTCCCGTTCGACAGGCAGCTGGGTTTCGACATGTTTGTCATCGATCTGGCGCCCGGGGCGCTCAGCGAATCTTCGCCCCATGAGCCGGGCGTCATCGAGCACGTGATCGTCATCAGCGGCCGGCTGGAGCTGGCGATCGACGGCCAATGGCACCGTCTGGCCGCCGGCGAGGCGATGCGTTTTCAGGCCGATCGGCCGCACGCCTACCGCAATGCCGGCCAGCAATCGGTGCGCATTCACGATCTGATCCACTATCCTAAATCCTGACTCAACGCCCTGGGCGCAGCCTTTGACTCTGCGCCGCCAAACGCCTACCTTGTTGAAAATGACTCTTATTTCTCGGCCAAAAGGAGCTTGATTTTGCCGGTCAGCAATCGACGTCAGTTTATTAAACTCAGCGCACAAACCGCAGGAGCCGTATTCGCGATGACTTCATTACCCAACAGTATTCGCCTGGCGATGGCGGCGGAAGGCGGCAGCGCCGCCGGCGATGAATTCCTGTGGCTGGAAGAGCTGCAGGGCAAGGCCGCGCAGCAATGGGTGCAGCGGGAAAACCAGCGCACCGCCGCGCGTTTTGCGCAGGGAGAGGGCTTCCACCAGCTGGAGCGGCAGGTGCTGGATATCCTCAATAAGGACACCCAGATCCCCTGGATCAGCAAACGCGGCGACTACTACTACAACTTCTGGCAGGATCAGGCCAACCCGCGCGGCCTGCTGCGCCGCACGACGCTGGCGGAATACCGCAAGGCCAGGCCGGCGTGGGAAACCGTGCTGGACATCGACGCGCTGGGCAAGGCGGAGGGCAAGGACTGGGTGTATCACGGTTCGCAGCCGCTGGCGCCGGAATACCGCTATTGCCTGATGGAACTGTCGCCGGACGGCGGCGACGCCACCGAAATTCGCGAGTTCGACCTGATCGCGAAGGCCTTCGTGAAGGACGGATTCCGGCTGCCGGTGGCCAAAAGCCAGGCGTCGTGGATCGATAAAGACACGCTGTTTATCGCCACCGATTTCGGCCCCGGATCCATGACCCAGTCCGGCTACGCGCGCATCGCCAAGCGCTGGCGCCGCGGCACGCCGCTGAGCGCCGCCGAAACCCTGTACCAGGCGCAGCCGGAGGATATGGCGGTATTCGCCTATCACGATCGCACGCCGGGCTTCGAGCGCGACTACGTTGGCCGCAGCCTGGATTTTTACCGTCGCGAAAGCTTCTTGCTGACCGCGCAGGGCCGGCAGATCAAGATTGAGATCCCGGAAGACGCCGAATTCGATACCCACCGCGAATGGCTGCTGATCAAGCCGAGCAGCGACTGGCAGGTGGGCGGCAAGCGCTATCCGTCCGGCGCGCTGCTGGCGGCCAACTTCGACGACTATCTGGCCGGCAAGCGTGAGCTGCAGGTGCTGTTCACCCCCAATGAGCAGATGGCGCTGAGCGGTTACAGCGGCACGCGCGGGAGTCTGATCCTCAGCATTATGGATAACGTGGTGAACCGCCTGGAGGTGCTGACGCCGCACGGCGACGGCTGGCAGCGGCGGCCACTGGGCAACCCGGGCGCCATCAGCACCATTTCCGCCGGCGGCATCGATGAGGAAACCAACGATTATTTCCTGACCATCGGCGGCTTCCTGCAGCCGACCTCGCTGTACATGGGCAACCTCGACGGCGGTGAGGCGGAGCTGCTGAAGCAGGGGCCGCAGGACTTCGACGCCGGCGGCTATCAGGTCAGCCAGCACTTCGCCCGTTCGAAAGACGGCACCCGGGTGCCGTACTTCCAGATCGCCGCCAAAGCGCTCAGGCTGGACGGCAGCAATCCGACGCTGCTGTATGGCTACGGCGGTTTTGAAGTGCCGCTGCTGCCGGGCTACATGGGCAGCAAGGCGCCAACCTGGCTGGAGCGCGGCGGGGTGTACGTGGTGGCCAATATCCGCGGCGGCGGCGAATATGGGCCGGCCTGGCACCAGGCGGCGCTCAAGCAGCATCGCCACCGCGCCTATGAGGACTTCGCCGCGGTGGCGGAAGATCTGATTGCGCGAAAGGTGACGTCGTCACAGCATCTGGGGGCGCGCGGCGGCAGCAACGGCGGGCTGCTGGTCGGCAACATGCTGACGCAGTATCCGCAGCTGTTCGGCTGCATCGTTTGCGAAGTGCCGCTGCTCGACATGCAGCGCTACACCCAACTTTCCGCCGGCGCCTCGTGGATTGCCGAGTACGGCGATCCGTCCAGGCCGGAGCAGTGGGCCTATATCAAGAGCTTCTCGCCGTACCATAACATCAAGACGCAGGTGGCCTACCCGCCGGTGCTGTTCTACACCGCCACCAGCGACGACCGGGTTAACCCGGCGCACGCGCGCAAGATGGCGGCGCGCATGCAGCAAATGGGCTACCAGCAGGTGTATTTCTATGAGAATACCGAGGGCGGGCACAGCGCGGCGGCCGATAAGAAGCAGGCGGCGTTCCACAGCGCGCTGGTCAGCGAATTTATGTGGGCCAGCCTGAGCGGCAAACCGGCCTGAGCCGCGGCAATCGCCGCCGCTCGGGCAGCACCACCGCGGTATCTTCCACAAAGTGGGCATCGGGATACGCCGCAGCTGTCGGCGGGAAGGTGGGTAATGGCTTGGGTAAAGTGCGTGGCGGCTCTCTCGTTAAACGGCAGGGGATGATTAAACGATTATCAGATGGATAGGTCCGCCAATCCGGTCGAATTGCCCGCCGCCGACCGGTAATCTGCGCTGTATCGCAGCGTCAGGGCGACGCATTCCGTTGCGGCTAGGCAACGGCAAAAAAAACGGGGCGACAAGCCCCGTTGGTCATGATTAGCGCCCAGAGGCGATCAGTTGGCGGCAGCGGCTTCCTGCGCCTTCTGGTTAGCGTCTTCGGCGGTATCCAGCGTCATGCGGTACAGCTTCGGCGCGGTCAGCATCATCAGGATGGCGATCGCCGCGGTGGCGATGCCGATTTGCATAAACACGTGGCTGTAGATGGCCAGCGAAGCATGCGCATCGTTGATGTCGTCTGGCACCGCGGTCAGGCCGGCCACCTTGCCGGCGATCAGTGCGGCGGCGGCGGTGGTCAGGAACCAGGAGCCCATGATGAAGCCCATCAGGCGTTGCGGCACCAGCTGCGCCACCATCGCCAGGCCCAGGCCGGAGATCATCAGCTCGCCGATGCTCTGCAGCGCGTAGCTGAGGATCAGCCAGTTAACCGAGACGATGCCCTGTTCGTTGGCGAAGCTGGCGCCCCATGGCAGCACCAGGAAGGCGCAGGAGCACAGGATCATGCCGAAGGCGAACTTGTGCGGCATCGGCAGGCGGTCGCCCATCTTGTTGTACAGCGCGGCCAGAATGGGGCTGGCCAGCATGATCCAGAACGGGTTCAGCGCCTGATACTGCTCGGGTTCAAAGGCGATGCCGAGGATGCTGTGCTCCACGTTGTGGATGGCGAAGAAGTTCAGCGAGGTCGGCATCTGGCTATACAGCACAAAGAATACCACCGCTTCCAGCATCAGCAGGAAGGCGACGATCATCTTGCGGCGTGCGGCGCCGTGCAGCGCGAAGGTCTCTTTGGCGAACACGATGACGATGCCGACAGAGATGATCGCCAGCGCCCAGCGGGCTATCGTCTGGTTGTGCAGCAGCCAGCTGGACACCAGGATCAGCGCGACCACGCCGACCAGCACCATCAGCAGTTTTGGCAGGTGCAGCGGCTTGAAGTCCGGCTTGGAACCGTGCTGTTTCACCCACTTGTGGCAGAACATAAAGTTGACCAGAGTGATCAGCATGCCCACCACGCTGAGGGAGAAGGCGACGCTCCAGCCGTATTTCGCCGCCAGCCACGGGGTGGCCAGCATCGAGAAGAAGGAACCGATGTTCACCGACATATAGTACATGGTGAACGCGCCATCGAGACGCGGGTCGTCTTTCTCATAGCAGGTAGACAACAGGGACGACGGGTTGGCCTTGAACAGGCCGCTGCCCACGGCGATGGTCGCCATGCCCAGATAAACCCAGAAGATCTCGTGGCCGGAGTAGGCCACCATGGCGTAACCGGCGGCCAGCACCAGCGCGCCCAGCACGATCACGCGCTTGGAGCCCAGCACCTTGTCGCCCAGCCAGCCGCCGATGGCGACGAAGCCGTACACCAGTGCGCTGAAAGAAGAGAACAGGGTGATGGAGTCGGCTTCGCTCAGGCCAAGCATCTTGACCAGATAAACCGCCATGATGCCCTGCAGGCCGTAATAACCGAAGCGTTCCCAGAGTTCGATCGAGAAGATCAGGTAGAACGCCTTAGGCTGTTTGAAGGCGTTGAGACTCACGCTCTCCGGTTGTTTGCTGTTGTTGTTTGCTGTTGACACTGGTACCTCTGTTTTTTCGCAGCCCGACTCAAGCAGACGGGAAAGTGCAAAAGGTGATGCGGAACTGCATCCTTCTGCGTTGTTATAGGATGGAATGACGGCGGTTAATGTTCACTATCTTTGTCAACGAGGCAAGCAGTTTGTCATATTCGGTTACATATAACGGCGGCGGGATTATGCAGCGATGTTGCAAATGTTATGCAGTATTAACGTTTGAGTTTGTCTGCTTTGCCGATTTTTTATTTCGATTAAAAGCTATACGAAATTTAAACAGGGATATATTCTGCTGAGATGCGTTTTTTTGGTTCATCGAAGTGGTGGTGGTGAATAATCCATTGAATTGTTGTGCATATAGTGGATTTGGCAAAATTATGAAAAACAAGACGCGGTGGGCTGGCATTTGTGAACGCATTGTGATCGTTAAAGCGTGATGCCGACCGCAATTTTTAACTAATTTTCCGCTTGAAAATAACTCTGAGATGGGATTTTCGCTGAAATCCGCGATAACGCCGGGGTTACTGCTGCGTGATATCACATTTTTGATAAAAAATAAGGCGCTGAGCGCCAGAGGCGGGACGGGGCGCACATGGCGCCCGCAGGATCAGGCGTCGGGGTAAACCTTCTCGTTAAACTCGCACAGGTCTTCGATAATACAGGAGCCGCAACGCGGTTTTCTCGCGATGCAGGTATAGCGGCCGTGCAGGATCAGCCAGTGGTGGCAGTCGACCTTGAACTCGGCGGGCACCACTTTCAGCAGCTTCTCCTCCACCAGATCGACGTTCTTGCCCGGCGCGAAGCGCGTGCGGTTGCACACCCGAAAGATATGGGTATCCACGGCGATGGTCGCCCAGCCAAAGGCGGTGTTGAGCACCACGTTGGCGGTTTTGCGGCCCACCCCCGGCAGCGCTTCCAGCGCGGCGCGGTCTTCCGGCACTTCACCGCCGTGCAGCTCCAGCAGCATGCGGCAGGTTTTAATGACGTTCTCGGCCTTGCTGTTGAACAGGCCGATAGTCTTGATGTATTCCTTCACGCCGTCGACGCCCAGCGCCAGCATGGCGGCGGGGGTGTTGGCGACCGGATAGAGCTTCGCGGTGGCCTTGTTGACGCTGACGTCGGTGGCCTGCGCGGAGAGCAGCACCGCGATCAGCAACTCAAACGGCGTGGTGTACACCAGTTCGGTAGTCGGGTGCGGGTTGTTGTCCCGCAGGCGGGTGAGAATTTCCAGTCGTTTTTGCTTGTTCATCAGGCCTTCTCCGCGCGTCCCGGCTGCAGCGCGGGTGGGTTCACGGTGGCCTGAGCCTTGCGCGCCTTCATTTTTTCGTCGATCAGGTATTTCACCGCCAGCAGCAGCCCCAGGCCGATAAAGGCGCCCGGCGGCAGCATCGCCAGCAGGAACGGGCTGTCGAAGTGCACCACTTCGATACGCAGCACCTTGGCCCAACTGCCCAGCAGCATGTCGGCGCCGTCGAACAGGGTGCCGTTGCTCAGCAGTTCGCGCATCGAACCCAGCGTCACCATAACGCCGGTGGCGCCCAGGCCGATGGCCAGGCCATCCAGCGCCGACAGGCCGACCGGTTTCCTGGCGGCCACCGCTTCGGCGCGGCCCACCACGATGCAGTTGGTGACGATCAACGGAATAAAGATCCCCAGCGACTGGTACAGGCCGAAAGCGTAGGCGTTGATCAGCATCTGCACGATGCTCACCACCGCGGCGATGATCATCACGTAGATCGGGATGCGCACTTCGCTCGGCACCCAGCGGCGCACCGCGGAGATGGAGCTGTTGGTCAGCACCAGCACCAGCGTGGTGGCCAGGCCCAGGCCGAGGGCGTTGGTCACGGTGGAGGTCACGGCCAGCAGCGGACACATCCCCAATAGCTGCACCAGGGCGGAGTTGTTTTTCCACAACCCCTGGACAATCAGATCTTTTGCTTCACTCATTCGCTGGCTCCACAGGCAGGTAAGCTCTCAAGTTTAGGCGGCAGCGTTTCCATATACAACGCCGTTCGGCGCACCGCGTTCACTACCGCACGCGGGGTGATGGTGGCGCCGGTGAATTGATCGAACATGCCGCCGTCCTTCTTCACCGCCCAGCGTTTGTCGTCCGGGCCTTCGATTTTCTGGCCGCTGAAGAAGGCGATCCAGTTCGAAATGCGCAGCTCAATCTTGTCGCCGAGGCCGGGGGTCTCATGGTGTTCGATCACCCGGGTGCCGAGCACGGTGCCGCTGAAATCGGCGCCGACCAGCAGCTGAATGGCGCCCGAGTAGCCGTCCGGCGCGGTGGTTTCCAGCGCCGCGGCGCTCGGTTGGCCGCTCTTGCGCGCCAGATACAGGCGATGCGGCGCGCCGTTGCCCAGCGCCGGATCGCTAACCAGGAAACACTCGGCCTGCATGTCGTTGTCGTAGTATTCCGGCGGCACCACCTGATCGAACAGCGCTTTTTGCTGCAGCGTCGCCTGATGGGCGATGGTTTTTTGCGTCAGGCCGTTGACCACCGCGGTCAGGCCGGTGGTCACCGCGGCAAACACCGCCAGCGTGGTGCCATGCTTTCTCATTGACTTCAGCATCATGGCTCCTCAGCGATGGCCGTACACGCGCGGCTGCGTGTAGTGGTCGATTAACGGGACGGTAATGTTGGCCAACAGCACGGCGAAGGCGACGCCGTCCGGGTAGCCGCCATAAACGCGGATCAGCCAGACCAGCACGCCGATCAGCGCGCCGTAAATCAGCCGGCCCTTGGGCGTGGTGGAGGCGCTGACCGGGTCGGTGGCGATAAAGAACGCGCCGAGCATGCTGGCGCCGGAGAACAGATGGATCAACGGCGACGCCTGCTGCGCAGGATCAATCCACCAGGCCAGTCCGGAACAAAAGGCGATGGCCGCCAGCATGCTGAACGGAATTTGCCAATGGATCAGCTTGCGCCCCAGCATGAACAGGCCGCCGGCCAGGAAACCGAGGTTGACCCACTGCCAGCCGATCCCCGCCAGCACGCCGCCGAACAGCGGTTGCTGCAACACCTGATCGACGCTGTGGCCGCTGCGCAGGCCGGTTTTGAAACCGTCGAGCGGCGTCGCCTGGCTGATGCCGTCAAAGCCCATCTGCAGCTGATGAATGGTGGCGCCCTGGCCGGTATGGCCGCTGAAAATGGCCAGCAGCGTATCCTGGAACGACAGCGCGGTGGCGCGCAGCGCCTCCGGCGGCAGCCAACTGGTCATCTGCACCGGGAATGAGATCAACAGCACCACGTAGCCGACCATCGCCGGGTTGAACGGGTTCTGCCCCAAACCGCCGTACAGCTGCTTGGCGATCACGATGGCGAAGAAAGTACCGATGACGATCATCCACCAGGGCGCCAGCGGCGGCAGGCTGATGCCGAGCAGCAGGGCGGTCAGCAGCGCGGAGTTGTCCGCCAGCCGGCTGCGTACCGGCAGCTTGCGCAGCGCCAGAATGGCGCCTTCCGCCAGCAGCGCGACGATCATGGCCAATGCGGTCTGGATCAGCGTGCCGTAGCCAAAAAACCACAGCTGCGCGGCGATGCCGGGAATACAGGCCAGCATCACCCACAGCATGATACGGCTGGTGCTTTGCTGATTATGGGTGAAAGGTGAGCTGGCGATGTGTAAGCCTTTGGCGGCTGTGGGTGATACCGGCCTGAACTTCATAGAGTAACGACACCTTCTTTGCCGCGCCTGCGGCAGTTTCATCGCGCCGCACGACAGGGCGCTGTTAAAAAATGATAGCCGGGCATTCTACCTGATTCGCGCTTGGGGGAGTACGCCTTAATAATAAGGGTATTGGGTTTTTAGCACGCTTTGTAAGGGCTAATGCCGCGGCATGGCGCGATCGGATTTTTTTCCGTCATAAAAATGCGCTAGTTTGGCTGCCTGAGGCGACGATTTGCGCAAAATCGTCGCGGCGGGATAACGGGCATAACCACATGAATGGAATGTGATTTTCGGTACGTTTTTTCGCACAAAATAACAACTTTTGCATAATCCATGTAGGTTACTATCCCGACTATAACTGAGTTAGTGAAAGCATAATAATGACAAATGAAGACATATTTTTTATTGAAGAGCTAATAGAGTGGGTTGAGATACATCTGGAGAAGAGGCCAAACCTGGACGAAGTCGCCCGCATTTCGGGGTACTCCAAGTGGCATCTGCAGCGCAAATTCAAACGCATTACCGGCATTCAGCTCGCCACCTATATCCGTTCGCGCATCCTGACGCGCGCGGCGGTGGCGTTGCGCATTACCCGCCGTTCCATTATCGACATTTCCGACGAGCTGGGATTTGACTCGCAGCAGACCTTTACCCGCATGTTCAAGCAGCGTTTCGGCACCACGCCTAACCGCTACCGCTCCATGGAACAGTGGGACGTTAAAAACCTGATGCCGCGCTTCAATTTCGAAGCCAGCTACGGCGCGGGCTACTACCCGGAGGTGAAGCGTTTGATGCTGCCGGACATGCAGCTGGTGGGTTTCTCGCGCCAGCTGGACTTCAGCGCCGAGCAGGAAATCGAACACGCGTCCTGCATGGCGATGAAGGATGAGATTTTCAACGATTTCTTCAAAGGCCTGAACGTGGACTGCCACCGGGTTTACAGCATTCATTCGGAGCTGAGCGGCGCGGAAGCGGGGTTTTCATCGACCCACGTGATGGCGGTCGATCCGGAAAACAAAAAGGATATCGTTTCCGGGCATCAAATCGACAATATCCACATTCCGGGGCGCGAGTACATTTCGATCACCCATCAGGGCTCGGCCAAAGAGTGCCTGCAGTTTTTCGGTTACCTGATTTCTCATGTGATGCCGGGGCTGCGGCATGAGGTGAAGGGCAGCATGGAAATGGAGATCATTCAACTCAAGGAGTGGACGCCGGAATCGAAAATGCGCCAGATTGAAGTTGATTACACCTATCTGATCTCCATCGACTGAATAACGCCTTGCGGCCTGCAAGGCGTTACCCCATCACTTATTGTCCGCGTCTGAGGCCGCCGTTTCCCGGGCGGCTTTTTTGGCTTTGGCGCGGGCGATGGCCGCCGCAACCGCGGCCTTGCGCGGATCCTCTTCTTCCGCCGCCGGCGCAGGGTCGGCCGGCGCGGCGCCGTCCGCCTGGGCGGCGGCTTTTTTGGCCTTCACCCGGGCCAGAGCGGCGGCAACCGCCGCCTTGCGCGGATCCTCTTCCGCCGCCGGCGCAGGGTCGGCCGGCGCGGCGCCGTCCGCCTGGGCGGCGGCTTTTTTGGCCTTCACCCGGGCCAGAGCGGCGGCAACCGCGGCCTTGCGCGGATCCTCTTCCGCCGTCGGCGCAGGGTCGGCCGGCGCGGCGCCGTCCGCCTGGGCGGCGGCTTTCTTGGCTTTCACCCGGGCCAGAGCGGCGGCAACCGCCGCCTTGCGCGGATCTTCTTCCGCCGTCGGCGCTGGGTCGGCCGGCGCGGCGGCTTTCCTGGCCTTGGCGCGGGCGATGGCCGCCGCAACCGCAGCCTTGCGCGGATCCTCGTCTTCGGCCGGCGCGGCGGCGGCCGGCGCGGCCTGGGTTTCCTGCCGAGCGCGGCGTTCGCGCGCCTGTGCCTTGCGCGCCTCGCGGGCGGCGATCATCTCGCTGTTGTCCGGCTGCTGGCCGTCGACGGCAACGACCGCCGCTTCGTTATTCTTGCTGCGTACCCGCGCCAGCGCGGCCTGCACCGCATTCTGATCGTTGTCGGTCAGCTTGACGGCGGCCTTTTTATGGCGCTCTTCACGCGCCAGCTTCTCGCGCTCCAGGCGGGCCAGTTTGGCTTCGTAACGCGCCTTGGCTTCGGCGGTGCGCGCCGCTTCCTGATCGATGGCCTTGATCTCGGCCTTTTCCTGGCGGTAATACTGCACCAGCGGGATATTGCTGGGGCACACGAAGGCGCAGGCGCCGCACTCGATGCAGTCGAACAGGTTGTGATTGCGCGCCTTGTCGTGCTCCTGGCCGCGGCTGAACCAGTAAAGCTGCTGCGGCAACAGGCCCGCCGGGCAGGCGTCCACGCACAGGCCGCAGCGGATGCACGACTGCTCCTGTTCCTGCGGCGCCATTTCGTCGACCGTCGGCGCCAGGATGCAGTTGCTGATTTTAACGATCGGCACGTTGAGGGCGGGCAGGGTAAAGCCCATCAGCGGGCCGCCCATCACCACCATCTGCTGGGCCTGCGGCCGGAAGCCGGCAAAGTTCAGCAGGTGTTGCACCGGGGTGCCGATGCGCGCCCACAGGTTGCCCGGTTGGCTCAGCGCCTCGCCGGTCAGGGTCACCACGCGTTCAATCAGCGGTTCGCCGTCGACGATCGCCCGTTTGATGGCGAAAGCGGTGCCGACGTTTTGCATCAGCACGCCGATGGCGGAGGAGTGTTTGCCGTGCGGCACTTCCTTGCCGGTCAGGATCCTGGTCAGCTGTTTGGCGCCGCCGGACGGGTATTTGGTCGGGATCACCCGCAGCGCGATGTCGGTTTGGCCGCGCAGCGCCTGTTTCAGCGCCGCGATGGCTTCCGGCTTGTTGTCTTCGATGCCGATCAGGGTGATTTTCGGCTGCAGCAGGTGGCGCAGGATCTGCGTGCCCTCGATGATCTGATCGGCGTGTTCCCGCATCAGGCGATCGTCGGCGGTGATATAAGGCTCGCACTCGGCGGCGTTGAGGATCAGCGTTTCCACGCCGCTCATGCCGCCCTGCAGCTTGCTGGCGGTCGGGAAGCCCGCGCCGCCCAGCCCGGCGATGCCCGCCTGATGGATGCGCTGAATCAGCTCGGCGGCGCCGTGCTGACGGTAATCGGCGAGCGGCTCGCGTTCGCACCAGCGGTCTTCACCGTCGGCTTCGATGATCACGCACAGCTCGGCCAGCCCGGAGGGGTGGGCGGTGATATGCGGCTTAATGGCGCTGACGGTGCCGGAAGTCGGCGCGTGCACCGGCACCGTGCGGCCGCGGCCCAGGGTCAGCGGCTGGCCTTTCAGCACCCGATCGCCGGGGCTGACGCACAGTTCGCCTTCCGGCCCCAGGTGCTGCTGCAGCGGAATGATGAAGGTATCGGGCAACGGAGCGACACGCAGCGGCACGCCGCTGGACTGGGTCTTCATCTCCGGCGGATGGATCCCGCCGTCGAAATCCCAAATCCGGTCTTTTTTAAAGGCGGCGAACAGATTAAGCATGTTGCTCCACGTGGATCACTTGCACCGGGATCGTCTTCATATCCCACTTCCAGTTGGCGGTGGTGGCGGCGACCGGTTTCATTTCAATACAGTCGGTAGGGCACGGCGCGACGCACAGATCGCAGCCGGTACAGAGGTCGGTAATCACGGTGTGCATGGCGCGGGTGGCGCCGACGATGGCGTCCACCGGGCAGGCCTGAATGCACTTGGTGCAGCCGATGCAGTTGGCTTCGTCGATATAGGCCACTTTACGCACCGGTTCGGCGGCGACTTCGCTGCCCAATGGCTGCGGTTCGACGTTGAGCAGCTCAGCCAGCTTCAGCATCACCTGTTCGCCGCCCGGCGCGCATTTGTTGATCATCTCGCCGTTGGCCACCGCTTCGGCATAGGGGCGGCAGCCGGGGTAGCCGCACTGGCCGCACTGGCTCTGCGGCAGGATCTCGTCGACCTGCTCGGCGACCGGATCCTCTTCCACCTCGAAGCGGCGCGCGGCGTAGCCCAGCACCAGACCGAACAGCAAACCGAGCGCGCTCAATGCCGCGATAGCGATCCACAACGCGCTCATTAGAATTTCACCAGCCCGGTAAAGCCCATAAAGGCCAGCGACATCAGCCCGGCGGTGATCAACGCGATCGACGAACCGCGGAACGGAGCGGGAACGTCGGCCACCGCCAGACGTTCGCGAATGGCGGCGAACAGCACCATCACCAGCGAGAAGCCGGCGGCGGCGCTGAAGCCATACACCGCAGACTGCAGGAAGTTGTAGCCGAGGTTGATGTTGAGCAGCGCCACGCCGAGCACCGCGCAGTTGGTGGTGATCAGCGGCAGGAAGATGCCCAGCAGGCGGTACAGCGCCGGGCTGGTTTTACGCACCACCATCTCGGTGAATTGCACCACCACGGCGATCACCAGAATGAACGACAGCGTACGCAGGTACACCAGATCCAGCGGAACCAGAATAAAGGTGTTGATCACCCAGGCGCTGACGGAGGCCAGCGTCATCACGAAGGTGGTGGCCATCCCCATGCCGATGGCGCTTTCCAGCTTCTTGGATACGCCGAGGAACGGGCACAGGCCAAGAAACTTCACCAGGACGAAGTTGTTCACCAGTACGGTGCCGACAAACAGGAGCAGGTATTCGGTCATTGCGATGCCTAAAAAAATAAAAGCCGCCTATTATCGGGAATCGGCGGCCGGACGACAACATATGAATAGCAGGGGTATTGCCCTTTTTGGCTATTTTTGGCGAAAATTTACACAATTATTCGCATAAAACGTGCTACAGCGCGCTCAGCCCTCGGTAAAGGTGCCTTTTACCCGCTGGGAGCGTTTGATGTAGGGCACCAGCAGCGCCGCCATCAGCAGCGGCCAACCCAGGCTGCGCACCGCCACTTCATCCGGCACCGGCGCAAAGGCGAAGGCCTTGATCGCCAGCACCACGGTCACCAGCAGCCACAGCAGGAACAGTTTCGGGAAACGCCGCGAGCGCTGGCAGAACAGCCACAGCAGCCACAGGGTGAAACACCACATCGCCAGGGTGGTCAGCACCGAAAAATACCATTGCAGGGTGAACGCCTGGGCGTTGGTCAGCAGATATTCACGCGATTCCGGCATGAAGATCGCCATGGCGTACAGGAGCAGCATCAGGCTGGCGCTGAGCAGGGTGACGATCAGATAGGCCATCGGGGCCAGCAACCAACCGCCGATACGGGTGTATTCAGCTTGAGACATAAACGGCTTCCTGAATGAAACAGAGGTAACAGGCGGCATAGCTTAGCGGTTAATGCGGGCTTCGTCATCAGTATCAAGCGGATGGCGGGCGGCAAAGCGGGGCGGGCAGCACGTTTGGCTACCGGCGGCCGGTTTTCACACCGGCCGCCGGCGGATTAACGGCGGTTGAGCTGATAGTAGGCTTCGTTCCAGCGGATTTCATTTTTGAACGCCGGCAGCGTGGTGGCGTTGTCGATCAGCAGGAATTCGACGTTGTGCATGTCGGCGTACAGCCGCAGCATATCGGCGTCCAGCGCCTGAGAGAACACGGTGTGGTGCGCGCCGCCCGCCAGGATCCACGCCTCGGCGGCGGTGGCCAGGCTGGGCTGGGCCCGCCAGATGGCGCGCGCCACCGGCAGTTTGGGCAACGGCTGCGGCTGTTCGACGGTATCAACCTGATTGACCAGCAGGCGGAAACGGTCGCCCATGTCGATCAGGCTGGCGTTGACTGCCGGGCCGGCCGGGGTGGAGAAGATCAGGCGCGCCGGATCGGCCTTGCCGCCGATGCCCAGCGGCTGGATGTCCAGCAGCGGCTTCGCCTCTTTGGCGATCGACGGACACACCTCCAGCATGTGCGAACCGACCACCAGATCGTTGCCCGGCTGGAAGTGATAAGTGTAATCCTCCATAAAGGAAGTGCCGCCCTGCAGCCCGCCGGCCATCACCTTGAGAATGCGCAGCAGCGCGGCGGTCTTCCAGTCGCCTTCGCCGCCGAAGCCGTAGCCCTGCTGCATCAGGCGCTGCACCGCCAGCCCCGGTAGCTGCTTCATGCCGTGCAGATCTTCAAAGTTGGTGGTGAAAGCGTGGAAACCGCCCCGCTCGAGGAAGCGCTTCATGCCCAGTTCGATGCGCGCCGCGTCCAGCAGATCCTCGCGTTTGGCGCCGCCGTGCTGCGCCGCCGCGCTCAGAATATAGCTGGCCTCATACTCTTCTATCAGCGCATCCACCTCGCCGCGGCCAATTTCATCGATCGCGCCGACCAGATCGCCGATGCCGTAGGCGCTGACCGAATAACCGAACTGGATTTGCGCGCCGACCTTATCGCCTTCGGTTACCGCCACTTCGCGCATATTGTCGCCAAAGCGCGCCACCTTCAGTTGCCGGCTTTCCTGCCTGGCGGCGGCGACGCGCATCCACTGGCCGATGCGCCGTTGCGCTTCGCCGTCGCGCCAGTGGCCGGCGATCACGCTGTGCTGCTGGCGCATGCGCGCGCCGATGAAGCCGAACTCCCGGCCGCCGTGGGCGGTTTGATTGAGGTTCATGAAGTCCATGTCCATGCTGTCCCACGGCACTTCGGCGTTGAACTGGGTATGGAATTGCAACAGCGGTTTGTCGAGCTGCGTCAGCCCGGCTATCCACATCTTGGCCGGCGAGAAGGTGTGCAGCCAGGTGACAATGCCGATGCAGTTCTGCGCGTAGTTGGCTTCCCGGCACAGGGCGGTGATTTCATCCGGCGTGGTGACCAGCGGCTTCAGCACCAGCTTCACCGGCAATCCGGCCTCGCTATTGAGGCTGGCCACCACCTGTTCGGCGTGGGCCCTGACCTGTTGCAAGGTCGCCGGGCCATACAGATGCTGGCTGCCGACGGCGAACCAGACTTCGAGCTGCTTGAATGCGTCCATCAAAGACTCCTGAGTATCGGTGGTTAGGCGTGGTCAGCGGCGGCGTAGCGCGGCTCGGCCGCCCGGCACCAGCGCTGGTAGTTTTGATAAAGCTGCTGATAGCGCGCCGCGCGCCGGGCGTCCGGTTGCAGCGTGCGTTCGATGCCGCAGGCCATTCGCCGCTGCGCGGCGGGCACGTCGGCGAAGCAGCCGGCGGCGACGGCGGCGAAGATCGCCGCACCCAGCGCGCAGCATTGGTCGGAGGCGACAATCTGTAGCGGGCGATTCATCACGTCGGCGCAGGCCTGCATGATCGCCGGCGATTTACGGGCGATGCCGCCCATCGCCAGCACGTTGTCGACCGGGATCCGCTGCCGTTCGAAGCACTCCATGATGGCGCGGGCGCCGAAGGCGGTGGCGGCGATAAAACCGCCGAACAGCGCCGGCGCCTCGGTGCCGAGATTCAGCTCGGCAATCACGCCTTTCAGGCGCTGATTGGCGTAAGGGGTGCGACGGCCGTTGAACCAGTCCAGCACCACCGGCAGGTGATCGAGGGAAGGGGCGCGGGCCCAGGCGTCGGTGAGGTCGGTCAGCAGGCCGGCTTCTATCTGCCGCAGCTGCGGCGCCAGCGCCGGCTGGTTTTTCGCCGCTTCGCGCAGCGGCCAGCTCAGCAGGCGGCTGAACCAGGCATACATGTCGCCGAAGGCCGATTGCCCGGCTTCCAGCCCGATCATGCCAGGCACCACGCTGCCGTCGACCTGGCCGCAGATGCCCTCGATGGCGCGGCCGTCAACCCGCTGAGGGTCGGCGATCAGGATGTCGCAGGTGGAGGTGCCGATCACCTTGACCAGCGTATAGGGCTGAGCGCCGGCGCCCACCGCGCCCATATGGCAGTCGAAGGCGCCGCCGGACAGCACCACGCTCTGCGGCAGCCCCAGCCGTGCGGCCCACTCGGCGGTCAGCGTGCCGACCGGCAGATCGGCGGTCTGCGCCTCGGTAAACAGCGGCCAGGGCAAGTCCTCTACCAGCAGCGGATCCAGCGCGGCGAAAAACGCCTTCGGCGGCAGGCCGCCCCAGTCGGGATGCCACAGGGTTTTGTGGCCGACGCTGCAGCGGCCGCGCTTCAGCCGGTCGGGCGCGGTGGTGCCGGACAGCAGCGCCGGCACCCAGTCGCACAGCTCCACCCAGGAGGCGGCGGCGCGCCGCACCTCGGCGTCCTGGCGCGAAACGTGCAGTATCTTGGCCCAGAACCATTCCGACGAATAAACGCCGCCGATATAGCGCGAATAGTCAGGGAACTCGCCGCTGCGGCACAGGCGGTTGATGGCGTCGGCCTCGTCGACGGCGGTGTGGTCCTTCCACAACACGAACATGGCGTTCGGGTTGGCGGCGAACTCGGGCCGCAGCGCCAGCACCCGGCCCTGTTGGTCGATCGGCGCCGGGGTGGAGCCGGTGGAGTCGACGCCGATGCCCGCCACCTGCAGTCGCCTGGCCGGCGGCATGCGCTGCACCACCGCGACGATCGCCTGCTCCATGGCGTCGATATAGTCGAGCGGGTGGTGGCGGAAGCGGTTTTCCGCGGCGTCGCAGAATTCGCCGCGCTGCCAGCGCGGGTAATACACCACTTCGGTATCCAGTTCGCGGCCGCTGTGGCAATCCACCGCCAGCGCCCGTACCGAATCACTGCCGAAGTCCAATCCCAGGGCGATAGCGCCTGCGGTCATGATGCTGACTCCTTATCGGTTGTTACACAGGGGTTAACGATAGGAGCGTGCGGGCCGCCGGCGTGAGGATCCATTGGCTGGAAGTATGCACTTTTCTGCTTCGGCCAGCGGTTTTGTGATGGCTGTCAAATGTCGCCGCTTGGCCGAATCGGCTAAATATATGCACATATCTGCTGTAATCCCTGGATGTGATAGCGCTCTACATTTCGGCAACAAATTCCCGCTAAAACTTATTCCGTCTTACTCTTTACGTCGGTCAATAGCGCAGCATAAGCGCTTATCCGACCACAGATACCCTAATGATAACGTTTTCACAGTGGCGGCATTTTCCCCGCCAACGAGAACGACACCGCGGAGAGCATCATGCATAAATTCACTAAGGCGCTGGCGGCGCTGGGACTGGCGGCCGTTATGTCACATTCGGCTGCCGCCGAAACCATGAAGCTGGGCTTTTTGGTCAAACAACCGGAAGAACCCTGGTTCCAGACCGAGTGGAAGTTTGCCGACAAGGCCGGCAAGGATCTCGGCTTCGAAGTGATCAAAATCGCCGTGCCGGACGGCGAGAAGACCCTGAACGCCATCGACAGCCTGGCGGCCAGCGGCGCCAAGGGGTTCGTCATCTGCACCCCGGATCCGAAGCTCGGCTCGGCGATCGTCGCCAAGGCGCGCAGCTATGACCTGAAGGTGATCGCCGTCGACGATCAGTTCGTCACCGCCAAGGGCAAACCGATGGACAGCGTGCCGTTGGTGATGATGGCGGCGACCAAAATCGGCGAGCGTCAGGGACAGGAGCTGTGGAAAGAGATGAACCAGCGCGGCTGGAAAGTGGCGGACACCGCGGTGATGGCGATCACCGCCGATGAGCTGGATACCGCCCGGCGCCGCACCGGCGGTTCGATGGATGCGCTGAAGGCCGCCGGCTTCCCGGAAAAGCAAATCTACCGGGTGCCGACCAAGTCCAATGACATTCCCGGCGCCTTCGACGCCGCCAACTCGATGCTGGTGCAACATCCGGAAGTGAAAAACTGGCTGATCGTCGGCATGAACGACAACACCGTGCTGGGCGGCGTGCGCGCCACCGAAGGCCAGGGCTTCAAGGCGCCGAACGTGATCGGCATCGGCATCAACGGCGTGGACGCGGTGAGCGAACTCTCCAAGGCGCAGGCCACCGGTTTCTACGGCTCGCTGCTGCCCAGCCCGGACATCCACGGCTACAAGAGCATCCAGATGCTGCACGACTGGGTGGAAAAGGGCGTCGAACCGCAGAAGTTCACCGAAGTGACCGACGTGGTGCTGATCACCCGCGACAACTTCAAGGCCGAGCTGCAGAAAAAAGGCCTGATGTAACCGGTGCGCCGCCTGCTGGCGCGGGCGGCGTTTTCAACGCAAGCATGAGGACAGCGCGATGACAGCCACGACGCCGTATCTGGCTTTCAAAGGCATAGGCAAGAGTTTCCCCGGCGTTAAGGCGCTGGATGATATCAGCTTCGACTGTCAGGCCGGGCAGGTCCACGCCCTGATGGGCGAGAACGGCGCCGGCAAGTCGACGCTGTTGAAAATTCTCAGCGGCAACTATGCCCCGAGCCAGGGCGAAATCCATCTTCGCGGGCGGCCGGTGCAGTTCGCCCACGCCACCGACGCACTGAACGCCGGGGTGGCGATCATCTACCAGGAGCTGCACCTGGTGCCGGAAATGACCGTGGCGGAGAACATCTACCTGGGCCAACTGCCGACCCGGCGCGGCATGGTGGATCGCAAACTGCTGCGCTACGAGGCGCGGCTGCAGCTGGAACATCTCGGGCTGGATATCGATCCCGATACGCCGCTCAAATACCTGTCGATCGGCCAGTGGCAGATGGTGGAGATCGCCAAGGCGCTGGCGCGCAACGCCAAGGTGATCGCTTTCGACGAGCCGACCAGTTCGTTGTCCGCCAGGGAGATAGAACAGCTGTTCCGGGTGATCCGCGAGCTGCGCGCCGAAGGGCGGGTGATCCTGTACGTGTCGCACCGCATGGAGGAAATCTTCGCCCTCAGCGATGCGATTACGGTATTCAAGGACGGCCGCTACGTGCGCACCTTCGCCGACATGAACCAGGTCGATCACGCTCAGCTGGTGCAGGCGATGGTCGGGCGCGATCTCGGCGACGTCTATGGCTACCAGCCGCGAGAGCTGGGCGCGGTGCGCCTGCAGCTGGACCGGCTGCAGGCGCAAGGGGTGAAAACGCCCATCAGCCTCAGCGTGCGCGCCGGCGAGATTGTCGGGCTGTTCGGGCTGGTGGGCGCCGGGCGCAGCGAATTGATGAAGGGCATTTTCGGCGCCACCCGGGTGCGCGGCGGCCGCCTGACGCTCGACGGCCAGGCGCTGGCGGTGCGTTCGCCGATCGACGCCATCCGCGCCGGCATCATGCTGTGCCCGGAGGATCGCAAGGCGGACGGCATCATCCCGGTGCATTCGGTGCGCGACAACATCAACATCAGCGCGCGGCGCAAAAGCATTCGCGCCGGCTGCCTGATCAACAACGGTTGGGAAGTCAGCAACGCGCAGCATCATATCCGCGCGCTGAACATCAAAACGCCCAGCGCCGAACAGCTGATCATGAACCTCTCCGGCGGCAACCAGCAGAAGGCCATTCTGGGCCGCTGGCTGTCGGAGGAAATGAAGGTGATCCTGCTGGACGAGCCGACGCGCGGCATCGACGTCGGCGCCAAGCACGAGATCTACCACGTGATTTACCAGCTGGCGCAGCAGGGCATCGCGGTGCTGTTCGCCTCCAGCGACCTGCCGGAGGTGCTGGGGCTGGCGGACCGCGTCATCGTGATGCGCGAAGGCGCCATCGCCGGTGAACTGCCGCACCACGGCGCCAGCGAGGAACAGGCGCTCAGCCTGGCGATGCTGCGCACCCCCGATATCGCCCCGGACGCCACGGCGACGGTGGCCCGACTGTGAAGGAGAAAGAGATGTCGACCATGACGACCAATTCCGTGAAGAACCGCGGCGGCCTGGGGCTGGCGCGCATCTGGGACAGCTACGGCATGCTGGTGGTGTTCGCGGTGCTGTTTATCGCCTGCGTGCTGCTGGTGCCCAATTTCGGCAGCTTCATCAACATGAAAGGGCTGGGGCTGGCGATCTCGATGTCCGGCATGGTGGCCTGCGGCATGCTGTTCTGCCTGGCCTCCGGCGACTTCGACCTGTCGGTCGCTTCGGTGATCGCCTGCGCCGGGGTCACCACCGCGGTGGTGATCAACCTGACCGAAAGCCTGTGGATCGGCGTCGCCGCCGGTTTGCTGCTCGGCGTGGCGTCCGGACTGATCAACGGCTTCGTCATCGCGCGCCTGAAGATCAACGCGCTGATCACCACCCTGGCCACCATGCAAATTTTCCGCGGGCTGGCTTATATCATCTCCGACGGCAAGGCGGTCGGCATCGAAGATGAGCGTTTCTTCACCCTCGGCTACGCCAACTGGCTGGGCCTGCCGGCGCCGATCTGGATCACCGTCGCCTGCCTGATCCTGTTCGGTTTTCTGCTGAACAAGACCACCTTCGGCCGCAATACGCTGGCGATCGGCGGCAACGAAGAGGCGGCGCGGCTGGCCGGCGTGCCGGTGGTGCGCACCAAGATTGTGATCTTCGTGCTGTCCGGGCTGGTATCGGCCGCCGCCGGCATCATTTTGGCTTCGCGCATGACCAGCGGCCAGCCGATGACCTCGATCGGCTATGAGCTGATCGTCATCTCCGCCTGCGTGCTGGGTGGGGTGTCGCTGAAAGGCGGCATCGGCAAGATCTCGTATGTGATCGCCGGCATCCTGATCCTCGGCACGGTGGAAAACGCCATGAACCTGCTGAATATCTCGCCGTTCTCGCAGTACGTGGTGCGCGGGGTGATCCTGCTGGCGGCGGTGATCTTCGACCGCTACAAACAGAAAGCCAAGCGAGCGGCCTAGGCAAAGCGTCTGGCGGCTCACAGTTCCGCCATCGGCCCGCGCAGTAATCCGCCGGGCCGATACACTGGTTGATACCCGCCGCCTTGCCGGCGCCGGGGCCGCAACGTGACATCCACCGGCCATAGGGTCGTTACGCAAGCCACTTGAGGAGGACCGATGTACCATCGCATGGCTCAGGAACCGCAGCCCAACCCGCTGCTGCCGGGATACACCTTCAACGCCTATCTGGTGGCCGGGCTGACGCCGATCGTGGCCGACGGCCCGCTGGATTTCTTTATCGACCGTCCCGGCGGCATGAAGGGCTATATCCTCAATTTGACCATCAAGGGCCAGGGCAAGGTGTTCGACGGCGAAGACACCCTGTACTGCAACCCGGGCGATCTGCTGCTGTTCCCGCCCAAGGCGGCGCATTATTACGGCCGTTCGCCGGACAGCGACTGTTGGTATCACCGCTGGGTCTATTTCCGCCCGCGCGCCTACTGGGCCGATTGGCTGGAGTGGCACAGCAAGGCGCATCAGGTGGGGCGGCTGACGCTGCCGAACAGCAACCTGCTGCTGGAATTCGACCGGCTGTTCGCCAATATCGAACACACCCAGCGTTCCGGCCGCCGCTTCGCCGAAGAGCTGGGAATGAACCTGCTGGAGCGGCTGCTGCTGCGGGCGATGGAGGAGGATCCGCTCAGCCCGCAGAAGATCATGGATCCGCGCGTGATTGAAGCCTGCCAGTTCATTACCGGCAACCTGGCCGGCGAGCTGCGCATCGACGAAGTCGCGCGCCACGTCTGCCTGTCGCCGTCGCGGCTGGCGCATTTATTCCGCGAACAGGTGGGCATCAATATCCTGCGCTGGCGCGAGGACCAGCGGGTGATCCGCGCCAAGCTGCTGCTGCAGACCACTCAGGAATCGATCGCCACCATCGGCCGGGTGGTGGGGTATGACGACCAGCTCTATTTCTCGCGGGTGTTCCGCAAACGGGTGGGCGTCAGCCCAAGCGATTTCCGGCGCCGCAGCCTGGAGATCAACTACCCGGCGAAAAATCAGCGCGAACCGGCGCGCGCCGCCTCGAATTAACATTTAATTTACTTCTTGTTCCGTCCGGCGTCATGGTGTCAAATCGACAGGGTCTGTCTGGAGTCAGTAACCTGTAGAGGAAACACCATGGCTGAGAACATTCGCGTCGGGCTGGTCGGCTACGGCTACGCCGGCAAAACCTTTCATGCGCCGTTGATCGCCGGCACCCCGGGCCTGGCGTTGGCGGCGGTTGCCAGCAGCGATGCCGGAAAAGTGCACGCCGACTGGCCGTCGATGCCGGTGGTCGGCGAGGCGCAGGCGCTGTTCGACGACCCCTCGATCGATTTGATCGTCATTCCTACCCCCAACGACACCCACTATCCGCTGGCGCAACAGGCGCTGGCCGCCGGCAAGCACGTGGTGGTGGACAAACCCTTTACCCTGACCCTGTCACAGGCGCAGGCCCTGCGGCAGCAGGCGCAACAGAGCGGTCTGCTGCTTTCGGTGTTTCACAACCGCCGCTGGGACAGCGATTTTCTGACCCTCAAGGCGCTGCTGAAGGACGGTTCCCTGGGCGAAGTGGTTTACTTCGAATCCCACTTTGACCGTTTCCGGCCAGAAGTGCGCCAGCGCTGGCGCGAACAGGGCGGCGCCGGCAGCGGCATCTGGTACGATCTGGGGCCGCACCTGCTCGATCAGGCGCTGCAGCTGTTCGGCAAGCCCGACCGGCTGCTGGTCGATCTGGGCGAGCTGCGGCCCGGCGCCCGGGCGGCGGATTACTTCCATGCGCTGCTCAACTACGGCCAGCGTCGGGTGGTGCTGCACGCCACGATGTTGGCGGCGGCGGAAAGCGCCCGCTATATTGTGCACGGCACCCGCGGCAGCTATATCAAATTCGGGCTGGATCCGCAGGAGGACCGGCTGAAGGCCGGCGAACGCTTGCCGCAGGCCGACTGGGGGTACGATATGCGCGACGGCGTGGTGACGCTGTCACGTGGTGACCTGCTGGCCGAGCAGCCGCTGCTGAACGTTCCCGGCAATTACCCGGCCTATTACGCCGCCATCCGCGACGCCATCACCGGCGCGGGAGATAATCCGGTGCCGGCCGCCGAGGCCATCGCGGTGATGGAACTGATCGAACTGGGCATCGAATCGGCCCGTCGGCAGCAGGCGCTGCCGGTGGCCTGAGCATGGCCCTCCGTTGTCGGCCCGGCGCTGCGCCGGGCCTTTTTATCGTTTAATGCAAGGAAATCCGCTTAATGTCCTGGTTGCAGCGTCTGCGTATTGATAAATTTTTGCTGGTTTTGGTTCTGGTGGTGGCGGTCGCGTCGGTATTCCCCTGCGAAGGGATATGGAAAACCTTTTTTGAGCGTCTGACCACCGCCGCCATTGCGTTGCTGTTCTTTATGCACGGCGCCAAGCTGTCGCGCGAGGCGATCATCGCCGGCATGAGCCACTGGAAGCTGCACCTGGTGGTGTTTCTCAGCACCTTTGCGCTGTTCCCGCTGCTGGGGCTGGCGATGAACCTGATGGTGCCGGGCCTGATGACGCCGACGGTTTACCTTGGCTTCCTCTACCTGTGCGCGCTGCCGGCGACGGTGCAGTCGGCCATCGCCTTTACCTCGGCGGCGGGCGGCAACGTGGCGGCGGCGATCTGCAGCGCCTCGGCCTCCAGCATTCTCGGCGTGTTCCTGTCGCCGTTGCTGGTGGGCGCGCTGATGCATACCCAGGGCGGCAACACCGACGTGCTGCACGCCATCGGTTCGATAGTTCTGCAGCTGATGGTGCCGTTCGTCATCGGCCATCTGGCGCGACCGCTGATCGGCAAATGGGTCGATCGCCACCGCAAGCTGATCAATCTCACTGACCGGTCATCGATACTGCTGGTGGTGTATACCGCCTTCAGCGCGGCGGTGGTGGAAGGCATTTGGCAGCGGATCGACGGCTGGTCGCTGCTGACCATTCTGGTGATGTCGCTGGTGCTGCTGACGGTGGTATTGATCATCAACACCTACACCGCGCGCTGGCTGGGCTTCGATACCGCCGACGAGATCACCATCGTGTTTTGCGGCTCCAAAAAGAGCCTGGCGAACGGCATTCCGATGGCCAACGTGCTGTTCCCGGCCGCGGCGGTGGGGGCGATGGTGCTGCCGCTGATGATTTTCCATCAGGTGCAGCTGATGGTGTGCGCGGTGCTGGCGCAGCGCTATGCGCGTAAAACCGCCAAACAGCGGGCGGAAGCGGAAGCGCTGACGGCGAAATGAAACATGGGCGCGATTTTCGCGCCCATTGCCATCAGGCTTGCACTTTGTCGCGCAGGGCCTGCTTTTCCCGCTCGCTGAGGAACGCCATTTTCAGGCCGTTTTCCTGCGCGGTGCGGATCTCCGCCGGCGTCAGCCCGGCCTGCGGCGCGGCGACGAGGTATTCGTGTTCGATCTCGATGCCCTGAACCGCCGGATCGTCGGTGTTGATCGACGCCAGCACGCCATGGCGCAGGAACTGGGCCAACGGGTGCTGCGCCAGCGACGGCACGGTGCTGGTTTGAATGTTGGACGTCAGGCAGGATTCGATGCCGATCGCGTGCTCCGCCAGGAAATCCATCAACGCCGGATCTTCGATGGCCTTCACTCCGTGGCCGATACGCTCGGCGCCCAGCTCGCGGATCGCCTGCCAGATGCTCTCCGGGCCGGCGGCTTCGCCGGCATGCACCGTGATGCGCAGGCCGGCGTCGCGCGCGCGGTTGAAGTGGCTGAGGAACAGGCTGCCGGGAAAGCCGAGCTCATCGCCCGCCAGATCCAGCGCGGTAATGCCGTCGCGGTGCGCCAGCAGGCCCTCCAGCTCCTGCAGGCAGGCGGCCTCGCCGAAGGTGCGGCTCATGATGCCAATCAGACGAATATCGATGCCGCGGTCGCGGCTGCCGGAACGAACGCCGTCGATCACCGCTTCTACCACGCCGGCCACCGGCAGCCGGTGTTTCATCGCCATGTAGTACGGCGAGAAACGCAGCTCGGCGTAGTGCAGGCCGGCGTTGGCGGCATCTTCGACGTTTTCGTAGGCGACGCGGCGGCAGGCCTCCAGGTCGCCCAGCACCGCCACGCCCCAGTCCAGCTTCTGCAGGAAGCTGACCAGATCCGGTTCGGCATGGGTGATCTGCACGTGCGGGCGCAGCGCCTCCAGTTCGTCCGCGGGCAGCGCGAGGTTGAACCGGCGGCCAAGGTCGAGAATGGTTTGCGCGCGGATGTTGCCGTCGAGATGGCGGTGGATATCGGTAAGCGGTAGGCGGGAGTCGATCATGATAGGCACTCGTTATTTTGTTGTAGGTAAAGTGCATATCAGTATAAAAACAAATGGATGAAAATTGCCATTGCGTTACATAAAAAAGTGATGACAATCACAAATAATGCGGCGTTTGCCGCATTTTCGGCCGTTCATTCGCATCGGCATCCTGGCCGCCGGTCGCGTTGCGTCGCATGGGCGGCGAGCCAATCGGCGAGGCCGTCGATATCCGGCGATGGCCCCTGTTCGACCAGGAACACCGGCCCCAGCGCCATCGGCGTTGCCCGCTCGGCCAGCGCACGCAGCTCCGGCAGATATTCTTCGCCGGGGTGCCCCTTGACGCGCTGCCCCAGCCGGCTGGCGTAGCGTTCGGCGGCCAGGGCGCCGGAGACCTGATTCCACACCTCCAGCACCTGGGTGACGCCCGCTTCCCGCAGGTAGCGGCTCAGCGCTTCGCGGGGCTGGAAGCCGAACCAGGCGTCGATTACCCAGGCGCAGCCCTGCGGCCCCTGCGCCACCACCGACCAGATAGCCTGATAGGCGGCGCAGCCCAGCGCGCGGTTCTGCGCGCGGTCAATGTCACCGAGACAGGACATAAATGGCTCCTTGATGCCGTCCAGCGTCAAATAGGGCAGAGCAAAGCGCTGCGACAGGGCGCGGGCGACGGTGCTCTTGCCCGAGGCGGGCACGCCGTTGACCAAAATGACGCTCTTGCCGGCGGCGGGGGAAACGAATCGGCTCATAATATCTCCACCACCTGCCGCCAGTGCGTCGCCGCCCGCAGTTTTGCCAGACGTTCCTGATTATCCAGCAGCTCGACGATGGCGCGTATCCCGTCCTGAATATGCCGGTTGCCGTCGGTCGCGCCAAACAGGATCACGATGTCGGCTTTCTCGCTGTCCTGAAAGGCAATCGGCTGTTCCAGCAATACCAGGCTGAAGCAGTTTTTGATGACGCCGCATTCGGGGCGAGCATGGGGAATAGCGATCCCTTCGTCAAAGACATAATAAGCGCCATGGTCGAGGGTATTGCCGATCACCGCCTGATAATAAGAAGGGTGGATATAGCCTTGTTCGACCAGCGGGCGCGCCGCCAGGGCAATCACCGCCCGCCAGTCGCTTTCGCGCACCCCGACCTGAATGGCGCCGGCCTCGACCAATAATTGTTTTATCGTCATCATGTTCCCTCAGAGTGATTTCCTGATGATATTGCGCAGCTCATCCATTTTGACGAACAGCTCATCGATACCCTGGCGATGTGCAAGGCTCTTGGCGTAAATTTTCAGCGCGCGGTTATATGCCAGCATTAATCGTTTTTGGCATTCCCCGTCTCGCGGGTTTTGCGCCAATGTCAATTCCAACCGTTTGATCTCGTCCGCTATTTTACTGGCTTCGGCATCATATTCTGCGGCGGACGTTGCATGCCGTTCCCGCCGACGTTTGATAAATTCAAACATGATCGTCTCCAGCCCCGACGGGTGCCGGGGCACCAGGGTTTATTGAATGATTGAACGTATTTGCGTTGATGATGCGTTATTTGAACAGGTTGATTTTTTCCGTCAGCACCTGGGTGACCGCGTCATTGGCCGGGATCAGAAATTTGCGCACGCTGTCGTTCACCTTTCCCTGTTCGAAGGTGCGTTTGCATCTGTCGACCCACTGAACGTTCATTTCCGTTCCGACGTTGACCTTCTCGATGCCGCCGGCCACCGCCCGGCGCATATCTTCATCGCTGACGCCGGTGCCGCCATGCAGCACCAACGGCGTGCGGGTGGCGGCGGTGATTTCGGCCAGCCGCTGGTGCTGGATATGCGCCTTGCCGGTATACAGTCCGTGTACGGTGCCGACCGAGACCGCCAGCATGTCTACGCCGGTTTCATCGACAAAGCGCCTGGCGTCTTCCACCGTGGTGAAGCAAATATCCTCTTCCGCCACCGCCTTGCCGTCCTCGGCGCCGCCGATGGCCCCCAGTTCGGCCTCTACGGACACATTGTGCTGGCGGGCGAGGTCGATCACCCGGCGGGTGTTGGCGATATTTTCCGCCATTTCCAGGTGCGAGCCGTCGTACATCACCGAGCTGAAGCCGGCCTCGATCGCCGTTTGGATGGCGGCGATGTCCGAGCAGTGGTCAAGGTGCAGGCAGGTAGGCACCCCCTCGCTTTGCGCCAGCGAGCGCACCGCGTCAACCAGCAGCCGGTAACCCAGATACTCGGCGGTGCCGGTGGAGATTTGGATCATCAACGGGCTGTCGGTCAGGCGCGCCGCCTTGAAAAAGGCCGGCAGCATTTCCAGGCAGTGCAGGTTAAACGAGCCGATGGCCTTGAAGTGGCGCTGTCTGGCGACCGGCAGCAGCTCATTGAAGTTATAGAGTGTCATGGATTTTTTCCTCATGGTGTTGGGTTGACTTGCCGTTGACGAACCACGCGAGCAGCGTGATGAAGACGATGAACAGGGCGATGAGGCCCCAGTTGCCCTGGAAGGCGTGTCCCAGCACCAGGCCGCTGCCGATGACGTCGGAATCGCTGAAGGTCACGCCGACAAAGCCGTAGCTCTCCAGCATCGGCACCAGGATGGCCGGCAGGAAGGTGATGAACAGACCGTGCACCACGCCGCCAATCATCGCGCCGCGTCGCCCGCCGAGCGCGTTGCCGAAGATGCCTGCGGTGCCGCCGGCGAAGAAGTTGGTCAGCAGCCCCGGCAGGATCATCGCCAGGCCGAACATCGGGAAGACCAACATGCCGATGATGGAGCCGAGCGTGGTGGCCAGGAAACCGACGATCACCGCGTTGGGCGCGTAGGGGAACAGCACCGGGCAATCCAGCGCCGGCCGCGCGTCCGGGACGATGCGCATGGCGATGCCGCGGAAGGCCGGCACCAGCTCGTTCAACAGCAGGCGCACGCCGCTGTAGAGAATGAATACCCCGGCGACGAACTGAATGGCCTGCATAAAGCTGTACATCAGGTAATTCATGCCGCCGGCGAACTGGGCGATATACTGCGGGCCTGCGGCCAGCGCGGGGATCAGATACATCGGGATCATCACCACCGCCATCGACAGGTAAGTGTCCTGCAGGAATTTGAAATTATCGGGCAGCTCCAGATCTTCCGTCGAGCGGGAGCCTTTGCCCACCACCTTGGCGACGGCGGCCTGCACCAGATAACCGAGCGTGCAAAAATGCCCCAGCGCCACCTCGTCGGAACCGGTGATCTTGCGCACCACCGGCTGCGCCAATGCCGGCATCAACACCGCCATCACGCCGCCGAAAACGCCGCCGGTGAGGATCAACGGCATGCCGGTCAGCCCGGCTTTATAGCCGATCACCGCGCCGATGGTAGCCATCCACAGCAGCGCCTGGCCGGTCAGGAAGATGTATTTGAACGGCGTCAGACGAGCGACGATGATATTGACCGCGAAGATGGTCATCAGCGTGAGAGCGACCTCGGAGCCAAGCTCGCGGTTGGCCAGGCCGGCGATGGCGGCGACGTCGGTGATGTAGCCGGTCATGCCGAAACCCTGGGTGAAAATGCTGTTCAGATAGCTCAGCGCGCTGACGATGATATTGATGCCGGCCATCATGATCAGAAAGCCGAGCAGCGTTTTGAAGGTGCCTTCGGCCACTTTGCCGGGGGATTTTTTCTGCAGCAGCAGCCCTAGCATGGCGATGAAAGCGATCAGGATCGACGCCTGGCCGAGCAGATCGCGGACGATAAAATCAATCAGGCTATTCATTAGGCGTTTCCTTGCTGTCCCGTTCTTTTAGAAATGCCACGATCTTTTGTTCTATTTCCGTTTTGTCCGTCAGCCGGTTCAGAATAATGACGCGTTTCTTTTCTTCCTCGCTGGCGTCGGCGTTTAAAATATCCGCGAAGGTTTTTTGGGTGAGAATAATATCTGACTTAAAGGCGCCGGCCTCCGAGATCGTGGTGTGATCGATATCGGCATCTATCTCAAGCTTTTTCAGCACCGCTTTTGCGCTCATTTCGATAGCGAAGCTGGAGCCTAAGCCGCAGCCGCAAACACACAATATTTTAAGCATGGGACATCTCCTCAGATTATATTTAATTGCCTGGCGAGTTTGTAATGGTGTCCTTCGGTATTAACCAAGCGTTTTTGCATGCTGATTAAATCGATCGGAATAGGTTGATTGCTGGCGTTGATAATCACCGCCTTGTTCTTCATTCCGGAATTAATGCAGCGCACGACTTCGCTGGCCATGATTGTGCCCTGATAAATTTCTTCTCCAGTGGGATCGCCGTTACGCAGGCCGTAGCCGACGATGGTTTTGCGGATGCGCACGCCGATCTTCGGTTCCAGCCTGGCTATCATGGTGTCGATAGCGCCCTGAAAGCCGGGCGAGTATTCTTTGGTGTAGCCCTCGGAACAGAGGATGACGACGCTGTTTTGCTGTTCCAGCCGGCGCTTCACCTTGTCCGCCAGCGCCTGCAGCGGCTGTTGGCATTCGGGGATCAGCGCGAAGTCGGCGTTGGATTTGATGGCCGACTGCAGCGTCAGCTCACCGCAGTAGCCGCCCAGCAGCTCGACCATAAACACCCGGCCCGGCAGGGCGCGCCCGGTGTTCCGCAGCCTGGAGACCTCTTTGACGATCTGCTCGCAGGCGGTGGAAAAGCCGATGGTGTAGCAACTGCCGTAAACGTCGTTGTCGATGGTCATGCCCACGCCGAAGCAATTGACGCCGAATTCGCTGAGCGTATTCAGGAACTGCAGCGAGCCGTCGCCGCCGGCCATAATAAGCACGTCGACATGCAAGGTTTTAAGCTGTTTGGCGATGGTTTCATATTCAGCGGCCTGCAATTTTCGCTCGGTGCGCCCCGAAGAAATAACCGGCATCGGCGAAATGGAAAAGTCAGCCAGATCGCGAAACGAAATGGAATGGTGCCGATTGGCTAAAAGTCCGGATATTCCACCATCGAATAAAACCATCTCAGCCTGGGTCAGCTTGGCGAGCTGGAAAATAAAGTTGTTAATGCCGGTGACGTCGCCACCGCTTATTATCATGCCGAGCTTCATTCTGATTTCTCCCGCAATTTCCGTTGACGCCATTGTTATTTTTGGCATGGGCAAAATTTGCAGGCGACATCACAAAACAATCACAAAAATAGTTCCGCGCTGGCTTGACAGCCTCTGCGTCAGCCGCATTTAAGTGATATCAGTCACATTTTAATCCGCGGTCGGGTAAATGAATGGAAACGGAATTTTTATTTAAATCATTGGGTTGAGCCAATCATTGGCTGAATGGCGCACGGGAAGGGAAAAATAATCCGGCGGCGACCGGTCGGGTGAAAGAATTGTGATATTACTCGCATTTTATCGCGGCTTAGCCGCTATGCAGCGCCGGATTGCGCCTGCGGCCCGCACGCGGGCGGCCCGGCAGGCGGCGCATCAGGCTTTCAGCACGCTAACGCCGGCCTGCAGCAGCGGCGCCGTCAGCGCGTCGTCGGTGGCGCGTTCGACGATGATGGTTTGCGCCAGGCTGATATCGCCAATCGCATACTGCGAAGCGGCGTTGAGCTTGGCGGCCGAGGCCAGCACCACGGTTTCCGCCGCCCGGGCCGCCAACGCGCGTTTGATATAGGCCTCTTCCAGATCGCCGGTGCTCAGCCCGGCGGTGGGATGCACCCCGGTAACGCCCATAAAGTAGATATCCGCGCGGATATGCGACATCGCCTCCACCGCGGCGGCGCCGACGCTGACGATCGAATGTTTGTACAACCGGCCGCCGATCAGGATCACCTCCACCGAGGGATGCTCAACCAACCCGACCGCCACGCTGGGGCTGTGGGTGACGATGGTGGCGTTCAGATTGGGCGGCAGCTGTTTCACCAACTCGGCGGAAGTGGTGCCGCCGTCGATAATCACCACCTGACCGGGCAGGATCATCGCCGCGGCGGCCTTGGCTATCGCACGCTTGGCGCCGGACTCGAGCTTATTGCGTTCGGCGAAGCTGGCGATGGCGGAAGACACCGGCAGCGCGCCGCCGTGCACCCTTTGCAACAGGCCTTCGGCGTCCAGCTCGCGCAGATCGCGCCGCAGGGTGTCTTCCGATAAGCCGAACATTTCGCTGAGCTGCTTGGCCAGCACCTGGCCGTCCTGAGCGAGTTTCTCCAGAATGATTTTTTTGCGCTGGCTGGTGAGCATGCGACGTCCTTAAATCTTGTTTGCACGAAATATCTTGATCATACACGAAATTGCACGATAGTATCAATTTCCTTTCCTGCATGACGGAGTTGCATCAATGATAGCCACCAAAGATCGGGTTCGCATTGTCGAAACCCGGGTGTTGTCCGACGACTGGTACCTGCTGAAAAAAACCACCTTCGATTATCTGCGGCGCGACGGGGTCTGGCAGCGGCAAAGCCGCGAGACCTACGACCGCGGCGATGGCGCCGCTATTTTGCTGTTCAATCGCCAGGCGCAGACGGTGGTGTTGACCCGTCAGTTCCGCTTCCCGGCGTTCGTCAACGGCCACGACGGCATGCTGATCGAAGCCGCCGCCGGGCTGCTGGACAACGCCTCGCCGGAAGAACGCATCCGCGCCGAAGTGGAAGAGGAAACCGGCTATCGCGTGCAAAACGTGCAGAAGGTGTTCGAGGCTTACATGAGCCCCGGTTCGGTGACCGAAAAGCTGCACTTTTTCCTCGGCGAATACCGGGCCGCCGATCGGATTGACGGCGGCGGCGGGGTGGAGGCCGAGGGGGAAGATCTGGAGGTGCTGGAATTGCCGCTGGAGCAAGCGCTGCAGGCGATTCGGCGGGGGACCATCGTCGACGCCAAGACCATCATGCTGCTGCAGTATGTCGCCCTTAACCGCACCCTGGAGGAGACGCCATGAAAGCGCAACTGATCCTGATCGCCGGCCCTTATCGCAGCGGCACCGACGGCGATCCGCAACGCATCGCCGCCAATCTGCGGCGGCTGGAGCAGGCGGCGCTGCAGGTGTATCAGCGCGGCCATGTGCCGGTGATCGGCGAATGGCTGGCGCTGCCGCTGGCGGCCGCGGCCGGTTCGACCGAGCATGGCGACGCTATCTGCCAAGAGTACCTTTATCCGGTGGCCCACCGGCTGATCGCCCAGTGCCAGGCGGTGTACCGCATCGAGGGCGCTTCCGCCGGCGCGGACAAGGACCTGCAGGTGGCCGACGAGTGGGGGTTGGCGGTGTATCGCCGCCTGGAGGAGATCCCGCAGGCGGTGCGGTAAAAACGGCGGGCTTAGGCGCCATCCCGAACAAACTGCAGGCCGGCAATCAGCTTGTCCATGCCGGCCTCCAGCTTGCTGCGCGGGCAGCCGACGTTGAGCCGCAAAAAACCGCGCCCCTCTTCGCCGTAGGTAAAGCCCGGCATGATGGCCACCTTTTCGCGCTCGATCAGCACCTGCTGCAGCGCCCGATCGTCAATCGCCAGCGGCCGCAGATCGATCCAGGCCAGGTAGGTGGCCTGCGGCGGCCGCCAGCCGAGCGTCGGGAAGGCCCGGCTCAGCCGCTCAGCGACGTAGCGCAGGTTGTCCTGCAGATAGTCGCGCAGCGCGTCCAGCCAGGGGGCGCCGTGACGATAGGCGGCGACATGCGCCGCCACCGCCAGCACCGCCGGCGAAGACAGCCCGTCGCGCGCCTTCAACTGCTGGAAATAGGCCTCGCGGCTGGCGTCGTCGCTGATAAAACCGTAGGCGCCGGTCAGCGCCGGAATATTGAAGCTTTTGGAACCGGAGGTCAGCAGCGCCCAGGGCGCGGCCGCCACCTGGCTCCACGGCGTGTGGCGATGCTCGCCCCAGACCATGTCCATATGGATCTCGTCGCTGATCACCCGCACCTCATGGCGTTCGCACAGCTCGGCCATCTGCTGCAGCTCCTCGCGGCGCCACACTTTGCCGGTCGGGTTGTGCGGGCTGCACAACAACAGAATTTTGGTCTGCGGCCGCGCCAGCAGCGCCTCCAGATGCGCCATATCGCAGCGCCAGTCGTCGCCGTCCTGGTGCAGCGGGCAGGACAGCAGCTGGCGCTGGTTGCCGAGGATCGCCTTGTAGAAGGCATCGTAGGCCGGGGTGTGGGTGACCACGAATTCACCCGGCGCCGACCATTGGCGGATCAGCTGCGCCGCCATGTAAATCACCGAGGGGCCGTACACCGCGCTCGCGGTATCGACAGCCGCCGTGAAGCGCTGCTGGTACCAGTGGCGCAGCGCGCCGAGGAAATCCTCGTGCTGCCAGCGGCTGTAACCCAACACCCCGTGCCGCAGGCGCTGTTGCAGCGCCTCGAGAATGCAGGGTGCGGTGGCGAAGTCCATGTCGGAGATGGTGAACGGCAGCAGATCGGCGCTGCCGAAGCGGTCGGCGATGTAATCCCATTGGGTGCACCAGGTGCCGTGCCGATCGACCGGGGTGGAAAAATCAAACATGTGTCGCTCCCTGCAGTTCCGCGGCAGGTTGCGCCGCGGCTATCAGTGAGTCTAATTCATCCTTCACCGATTGCACCTGCGGGCCGATCACCACCTGCAGATTATGTTCGTTGAGGTGCACCACGCCGATGGCGCGGTTGGCCTTCAGCGCGGCGTCGTCCACCTTGCTCATGTCGTGGACCGACAGCCGCAGGCGGGTGATGCAGTTGTCCAGCGTCACGATATTGCCGCCGCCGCCCAGCGCCGCCAGGATCGCCGGCGCGTTGTAGCCGGATTTGCCGACGGCGCCCGGCGGCGCGCTTTGGCCGGCGGCGGTGTCGCTTTCGCGACCCGGGGTTTTGATGTTGAAACGCCGGATGGCGAAGCGGAACAGCGTGTAGTAGCCGGCGAACCAGATGGCGGCCACCACCGGCACCAGATACCACTTGGTGGCGGTGCCGTGCAGAACGCCGAACACCACGAAGTCGATGATGTTGCCGTCGGTATTGCCGATGGTGACGCCCAGCAGCGCCATCAGGGTAAAGCCCAGACCGGTGAGCAGCGCGTGGATCAGGTAGAGGAAGGGCGCGACGAACAGGAACAGGAACTCGATCGGTTCGGTGGTGCCGCCGACCACGCAGGCCACCACGCCGGAGATCAGCAGGCCCTTAATCTTGTGGCGGTTTTCCGGCCTGGCGCAGTGGTACATCGCCAGCGCCGCCCCCGGCAGGCCGCCGAGGAACGCCGGCATTTTGCCCTGCGACAGGAAGCGGGTGGCGCTTTCGGCGAAGCCGGCGGTGGTCGGGCAGGAAAGCTGCGCCTGGAAAATGGTCAGCGCGCCGCTGACGCTGTGGCCGCAAACGTCCAGCGTGCCGCCCGCTTCGGTAAAGCGGATCAGCGCCACCAGGATGTGCTGCAGGCCAAACGGCAGCAGCAGGCGCTCGCCGGTGCCGAACAGCATAGGGCCAAAGGCGCCGGCGCTGTTGATCACCCAGCCCAGGCCGGTGATGCCGGCGGCGAACCACGGCCAGATCAGCGGGATAGCCAGGCCGCACAGGCCCAGCACCAGGGTGGTGACGATCGGCACGAAGCGGGTGCCGCCGAAGAACGCCAGCGCGTCCGGCAGGCGAATGGTGTGGAAACGCTCATGCAGCTGATAAACGATGATGCCGACGATCACCGCGCCGAGGATGCCGGTGTCGATCGACTGGATGCCCAGGATATTTTGCACATTGTTGGCCTTCAGCACCAACGGGTCGGTGGTCGGCAGAATGCCGGCGGTGGTCAGATAAAAGTTGGTGGCCAGGTTCAGCACCGCAAAACCGACGAAGCCGGAGAAGGCGGCGACGCCCTTGTTCTCGCGCGCCATGCCCAGCGGGATGGCGATGGCGAACATCACCGGCAGGAAGCTGAAGGCGAAGGAGCCGATTTTGCTCATCCAGGTGAAGATCAGCTGGAAGATCGGGTGGCCGATAAACGGCAGCAGGCTGATGACGTCGCGGCTGCTCAGCGAGCTGCCGATCCCCAGCATGATGCCGCAGAACGACAGCAGGGCCACGGGCAGCATGAATGTCTTGCCCAGGCTCTGGAAAAACTCCCAGAGGGTGATTTTTTGTTTTTTAGACGCTGGCATAACCGACGGCTCCTGGCGAAAAGTCGTGCAAAAGTGAGGGATACCCTGTTAGGTAAAAATAAGATAAAACGTTTTACCTAGCAAAAATGCGCCGCGAATCACAATTCCGGCGCAGGATTTGCGGCGACAATGTCGGCGCCAGTAAATCGTTTTACTGGCCAAACAGGTTCGGTATACCATGGGTTATCAAGGCGCAGTTTGCCCAGGATCGGGTTCGCAGAGGCTATGACCATCAAAAAGATCACTATCACCGATGTCGCGCAACAGGCCGGCGTCTCGGTCACCACGGTTTCGCTGGTGCTGAGCGGCAAGGGACGCATTTCACCGACCACGGTGGAACGGGTGAATCAGGCGATCGAAAGGCTGGGTTACGTGCGCAATCGCCAGGCGGCGACGCTGCGCGGCGGCGAATCGGGGGTGATCGGCCTGATCCTGCGCGACATTTGCGAGCCCTTTTACGCGGAAATGACCGCCGGGCTGAGCGAGGCGCTGGAGGCGCACGACAAGGTGCTGTTCCTGACCCAGAGCGGGCGCGACGGCCAGGGGCTGATGCGCTGTTTCGACAGCCTGTTGGCGCACGGCGTCGACGGCATGGTGCTGGCGGGCGGCATCCGCTCGGCCGGCGGGCTGAAGGAGAAAGCCGCCGAGCAGGGGGTGCCGTTGGTGTGCGTGGCGCGCTCCAACGGCCTGGACGAAGTGGACGTCGTGCGCCCGGACAACATGCAGGCGGCCAAAATGGCCACCGAATTCCTGATCAAGCGCGGCCACAGCCAGATTGCCTACCTCGGCGGCCAGAGCGATTCATTGACCCGCGCCGAACGGCTCGGGGGATTTTGCGCCACGCTGTTGCAGTATGGTTTGCCGTTTCGCAGCGACTGGATCGTCGAATGCGACTGCCATCAGCGCCATGCGGCGGAAGCGGCGGAAAATCTGCTGCGTCAGCACCCGAACGTCAGCGCCATCGTGTGCCATAAAGCCTCGGTGGCGCTCGGCGCTTATTTCGGCATCGTGCGCAGCGGCCGCAGCATCGGCTCGGAGGGGGTCGACGCCTATTACGGCCAGCAGGTGGCGCTGATTGGCTTTGGCGACGTGCCTGAGGCCGAACTGACCGAACCGCCGCTGACCTTCGTTTCCAGCTCGGCGCGCGAAGTGGGGCGCAGCGCCGCCACCCGGTTGCTGCAGCGCATCGCCGACGCCGATTTGCCGCCGCAAAACGTCATTTTGCCGCCGACGCTGATCCGGCGCGGCTCCGCTTAGCCCCCCTCCAGCTCCTCTTCGGCCTGCCGACGCAGCCAACCGACGAACGTCTTCATCGCCGGGGTCAGATCGCGCGATTTCAGGTAGGTCAGCCAATAGGCGCCGAGGCCGGCTTCGGCGGCGAACGGCCGCTGCAGCAAGCCTTCCCGCAGCTCGCGGGCAAACATGCGGGCGGGGGCCAGGGCCACGCCGCCGCACTGCATCGCCCCTTCCACCATCAACCGGGACGAGTCGAACACCGGCCCGTTGATGCGCCAGGGCGCCACCTGGGCGGCGGCGAACCAGCGCTCCCATTCATCTTTGCGGTAGGTGCGCATCAGCAGCTCGCGTTGCAGATCCTGCGGGCGCTGCAGCCGCGCGGCGACCGCCGGCGGGCACAGCACGGTCAGGGGCGCGTCGAACAGCTTCAGGTTATGGGTGGCGGGCCACAGCCCCTCGCCGAAGCGAATGGCGAAGTCCATGCCGTCGGCGGACAGGTTGACCAGGTTGTTGTTGGTCAATACCCGCAGGTCGATAAACGGATGCGCCTCTCTGAACGCCGCCAGCCGCGGCATCAGCCAGCCGACGGCAAAGGTGCCGACCACCGCCACCGTCAACACCTCGTGGAAATGCCCCCCCTCAAATTGCTGCAGCACCGACTCGATGCGGTCGAAGGCGTCGCTCAATACCGGCAGCAGCGCCTGGCCTTCTTCGGTCAGATCCAGGCCGCGCGGCAGGCGACGAAACAGCTGAATGCCCAGCTGTTCCTCCAGCGCGCGCACCTGTTGGCTGACGGCGGCCTGGGTAACGCTCAGTTCCAGCCCGGCGCGGGTAAAGTTCAGGTGGCGGGCGGAGGATTCGAATGCCCGCAGGGCGTTGAGGGGAAGTCGGTTGCGCATCGGATTGGCCATAAGTTTTTCTTTATGCTGGCTGAAATTATTATCGCTTGTCAACCCGGCGTCAAACCCCGATATTTTGCGCATCGTTTGCGTAATAGCGCAATCGGCGAGGGAACTACACCATCATCCAGGGACGCGCCGCTGTAGAATGACAATAAAATCTTTTGTCATCGGCCGGTATCCTGCAACCAAAGAGCTTCTATCATGACGAAAATGAACCGCCTGGCGGCCGCGTTGCTCGCCGCACTGATCCTGCCGGCCGGCCACGCCGCCGAAAAACAGGATATCGACGCCATCGTCCGGCCGCTGATGAAAAAGTACGGCGTAGCGGGCATGGCGATCGCCGTGACGGTCGACGGCCGGCAGCAGTTCTATCACTACGGCGTGGCGTCGAAGCAGACCGGCCAGCCAATCACCAACCAAACGCTGTTCGAGATCGGCTCGCTGAGCAAAACCTTCACCGCCACGTTGGCGTCCTATGCGCAGCAGCAGGGGAAGCTGTCGTTCAACGAACCGGCCAGCCGCTATCTGCCGCAGCTGCGCGGCAGCGCGTTCGACGGCGTCACGCTGCTGAACCTGGCGACCCACACCTCCGGCCTGCCGCTGTTCGTGCCGGATGACGTCACCAACGACGCGCAGCTGATGGCCTATTACAAAAACTGGCGGCCGCAGCAGCCGGCGGGCAGCGTCCGGGTGTATTCCAACCTCGGCATCGGCATGCTGGGGATGATCACCGCCAAAAGCCTCGACCAGCCGTTTGCTCAGGCAATGGAGCAGGGGCTGCTGCCGGCGCTGGGCATGAGCCACACCTATATCCACGTGCCGGCCGATCAGATGGCCAATTACGCCCAAGGCTACGACAAGGAAGACAAACCGGTGCGGGTCAATCCCGGCCCGCTGGACGCCGAGTCTTACGGCATCAAATCCAACGCGCAGGATCTGATCCGCTATCTGGACGCCAATATGCAGCAGGTCAAGGTGGCGGATAAATGGCGCAGCGCGCTGGCCGCCACCCACATCGGCTATTACAAGGCCGGGGCGTTCACTCAGGATCTGATGTGGGAGAACTACCCGTATCCGGTGGAGCTGGCGCGGCTGACCGAGGGCAACAACGCCGGCATGATCATGAACGGCACCCCGGCGACCGCCATCACGCCGCCGCAGCCGGAACAAACCGCCGGCTGGTATAACAAGACCGGCTCGACCGGCGGCTTCTCGACCTACGCAGCGTTTATCCCGGCCAGGAAGATCGGCGTGGTGATGCTGGCCAATAAATGGTTCCCCAACGACGATCGCGTTGCGGCGACCTACCGCATCGTTCAGGCGCTGGATAAGCGCTGATTGTTGCACGCCCAGGGGCGCCAGCCCCTGGGCCGTTCACTGCCGTTCGCGCATAAAGTCGATAAACACCCGCAGCTTGAGCGGCAGATGGCGGCCGGCGGGGAAATAGAGGTAAAATCCCGGCGCCTCGCTGGCGCACTCTGCCAGCAGCTCCACCAGTTGCCCCTGTGCCAGCTCGCGCAGCACCGTGCCGTGAAAGCGCTGGGTGATGCCCATACCCGCCAGCGCCGCGTCCTTGAGCAGGCGATCCTCGTTGAAAATCAGTTTGCCGCTGACCTCCAAAGCCCGCTGTGCGCCGCCCAGGTTGAAGTACCAGGGCTCGAGCTTGCCGCTGCCCGGGAAGCGATAGCGCAGGCACGGGTGTTCGGCCAGCGCTTCCAGCGTTTGCGGTGCGCCGCGCTGCGCCAGATAAGCCGGCGAGGCGACCAGCACCCGCCGCTGGCCGTTGTCGATCGGCACCGCCACCATGTCTTTTTGCAGCATGGCGTGCATGCGAATACCGGCATCGAAGCTGCCCAACACCAGATCGGAAAAGTGATCGTCGGTAAACAGTTCCAGCTGCACCTCGGGGTAGCGACGCTGAAACTCCGCCAGATGCGGCATCACCAACAGCGAGGCGGCCAGCTGCGGCAGGGTAATGCGCAGCAGGCCGGCCGGCTGAGCGCGCAGGGCGCGCACGTCGTCCGCCGCCACGTCTATCTGGCTCATGGCCGGAGAAACCCGTTGGTAAAAGATGCGCCCCTCGTCGCTGAGCCGCACCGAACGGCTGGTGCGATGAAACAGCCGCACGCCCAGCCGGCTTTCCAGCGCCTGAATATTTTGCGACACCGCCGGCGGCGTTACTCCCAACTGATTGGCCGCCTGGGTGAAGCTGCCCAGGCGCGCCACCGCTTCAAAGAACGGCAGCAGCTGCAACAGTGAACTCATGGATTGATAACCCGTGCTTAATGATGCATTAAATTATGGACTATTTTATTTTACGGTCACCCCTTTAGACTGATTTAACTTCCCCTTCAGAGAGTAAAAATCATGTCGGCAGAACAGCAGTCATTGGCACAACGGATAACGGCGGCCAGCCAACGGGCCATCGCTGAGGGCCGCATCGTGGGCAGCGTGGTATTGGTCGCCCGGCGCGGCGAAACGGTTTTCGCTTCCGCCTGCGGCTATGCCGATCGCGAGCAACGGCGGCCGATGCGGCGCGAAACGCAGTTCCGGCTGTCGTCGGTGTCCAAACCTTACGCCACGCTGGCGGCGATGCGCATGATTGAACAAGGCCGGCTCGGCCTGGACGATGCGGTCAGCGATTGGCTGCCGTGGTTCACCCCGGCGCTGGCCGATGGCCGGCGGCCGGAAATTAAAATCCGCCACCTGCTGAGCCATACCGCCGGATTGGATTATCGCCTGAATCAGCCGGCCGGCGGCGACTACCACCGATTGGGGATCAAAGACGGCCTGGAGCTGTCCGCGCTGTCGCTGGAGCAGAACCTGCGGCTGTTGGCGCAGGCGCCGCTGCTGGCGGCGCCGGGCAGCGCATTCAACTATTCGCTGGCGATCGACGTGCTTGGGGCGGTGCTGGAGCAGGCGGCGGACGAAACGTTGCCGCAGCTGTTCGAACGCTGGGTGGCGCAGCCGCTGGGATTGGGCAATACCGGGTTTTATACCCGGGATGCGGATAACCTGGCGACGGCGTATTACAACACCGCCGGGGGGCCGCAACGTCTGCGCGACGGCCAGCGGGTGGCGTTGCCGGAAGGGTTCGGCGCCGACGTGGAGTTTCAACCCTCGCGCGCCCTCAACCCAAACGCCTATCCATCCGGCGGCGCCGGCATGGTGGGAGACGCCGATGACGTGCTGCGGCTGGTTGAAACGCTGCGCAACGGCGGAGAGGGGATCCTGCAGCCGGAAACCCTGGCATTGATGCGCAGCCCGCACGTCGGGCCAGAGGCGCAAACGCAGGGGCCGGGCTGGGGCTTCGGCTTTGGCGGCGCGCTGCTGGTGGATGAGCGGCTGGCGACCACGCCGCAGCGTGCGGGGACCATGACCTGGGGCGGCGTCTACGGGCACAATTGGTTCTGCGATCCGCAAGAAGAACTGAGCGTGGTGGTCTTAACCAACACCGCCTTCGAGGGGATGTGCGGTTTGTATCCGCAGCAGATCCGCGACGCGGTGTATCGGACCAGATAGAAGCAGGGGCCCGAAGGGGCCCCTGAAGAGAGATTACTGTGCCGGAGCCGGAACGGCGTCCTGCGCCGGTGCGCCTTCTTCCGCCGGCGCGCCCAACAGGCCGAACATGCCGATGAACTCCTGCAGCGACATCTTGTTGCCGTTCAGATCGACCTGATTGTCGGCGTAGTGGAAGCTGCTGCCGATCACGCCGTCTTTCTGGGTGGTCAGTTTGAACATCTGGCCCATCGCCGCCAGCCCTTGCACCTGCTGTTGCGCCAGCTTCTGCGCGTCTTGCGCATTGTAGCCCTGCAGCAGCGCGGTCTGCGCCGTGGTTTCGGTCGCCATCGCCACCGGAATGGTCAGATTGGCGTCCAGCTTTTTAACCGACCGGGCAAGCAGCTGGTCCGGCGATTCGGCCGGGGAGCCGGCCTGCGCCGGATCGGTCAACGCCAGATCGAGGGTGAAGCTGCTCTCGCCCTTGCTGTTTTTCCAGCTCAGCGGGGCGATGCTGACGGTTGGGTTGCCTTTCAGCAGCAGCGGCAGATTCTGCAGCAGAATGTCGGTGGTCTGCTGCTCGTAGGCGGCCGGATCCAGGCTTTGGCCCTGTTGCAGCATCGCCATGGTCTGCTGGTTGTAACGATCGGCGAATTCTTTCAGCGATTTACCGTCCAGCCGGTCGATTTTCAGCGTCAGTTTGCCGGCGCCGAAATCGTTGCCCTGCACCTTCAGCGCATCCATGGTGTAATCGACCTGGCCACCGATGTTGCTGCCGGTTTCACCGAACTTGCTCACCAGGTTGAAGCCGTCCAGCGCGACGGTGTCTTTACCGTCGACCGCCACCTTGAATTGCTTCATGGTCAGGGTCTGGTCGCCGAGGTTGACGTCGAACTGGCTGGCGTGGCTGGTGCCTTTCAGGTTTACGCCCTGGAAGCTGATCTGCTCGGTCTGGCCGAATTCGTTCGGGCCGCTGAATACCGCGCTGTCGCTGCTGGCGTCCAGGGCGATGGCTTTCATGTCGCTCGAAACGTCGGCGTTGATGGTGGCGCCGCTGAATTTCAGCGCGGACTTGTCTTGCTGGTATTCGAGCGGGATCACGTCGATCGCCGACGAGGTATCGCCGCTGTAAGAGATGCGCGAATCGGCGGTAAACAGCGACTTGCCTTTGGTGATGTCAAACAGCTTTTTCACCGCCGGGGTGTTTTCCATCTCGGTATGCACCGACGCCATGCTCGGCAGCAGGTTGAATTTTTTCAGCTGCGCGAAGGGGAACGGGCCGTGATCGATGGTTTCCAGGAAGGCCACTTCGTCGCCCGGCTTCAGCGCCGCGTCGTCGGTGGTCACGCTGCCGTCGGCGCGCAGCACATAGCGGATTTGACTGCTGAAGACGCCGCGCTGGTAGTTCTCGTAACCCAGCTTGACCCCGGCCTTCGGCAGGTAGACCTTCAACTGGCTGTTGGCGTTGTCAACCACTTCGCCCATCCGTTGTTCGATCAGTTTGCCGGTGTACCAGGAAGCCCCGGTCCATGCTGCGCCAAGAACCACAATGACGCTGACAGCGACTAACGATTTTTTCATAGTTCTGTTCATCCTTTATTAACCCCTCGGTCTGTTGCCGAGGGCTGGGCAAAGTAGGGCCAACAAAAAAACGCCCACAGGCGTTCAATTGTGAAGGTAACCCTCTCTTTCAGCAACCAATTTGCAGAAATTTACCGAGAGATCACGACAGCTGGTTGTAAACCCGCGCGAGACGGCCGCTGCCGCTGCAGCTGACGGGCGACTCAAATGCGCCGATAAAGCAGGACTCGCCCGGCTTCAGCACCAGCTGCTGCCCCGGTTTCTCCAGCGTCGCCTCGCCGTCAACGCAGAAAACGATCGCCGCGCTGTTCTGCGCCAGGGTCTGCGGCACTGCGGAAAGATCGTGCAGCGAGAAGGCGAAATCCTCTACCGGGATCGGGAAGAACAGCTCGTCGCCGCGCCGTTCCGGCTGGGTCAACAGGCCGGACGCCGGCTGCGGGCGGAACTGCAGGTTGGCCAACAGCTCCGGAATATCGATGAATTTCGGCGTCAGACCGGCGCGCAGCACGTTATCCGAATTGGCCATCACTTCCAGCGCCACGCCTTTCAGGTAGGCGTGCGGGGTTTCGGCATACAGGAACATCGCTTCGCCCGGCTCAAGCCGCACCACGTTCAGCAGCAGCGGCGCGAACAGCCCGCTGTCGTCCGGATAGAAACCGGCGATAAAGCGCAGGGTGTCCCAGGGTTCGCCCTGCTGGTTGTTCAACGCGGCTTTCAGCACCCCGAGCGCCAGCGATTTTCGCTCGCCGCTCATCGCCAACAGGCTGGCGAACAGGCTGGCCAGGTGGGCGGTGTCCGGTTGCTGCAGGAAGGCGGCGATATCATGGTGCGCGCCGGCGATCGGCTGCAGCAGGGCGACGATATCGGCCAGCTCGCGGAAGCCGTTCATCGCCAGAAACGGCGTCAGGGCGAACACCAGCTCCGGCTTATGGTTGGGGTCTTTATAGTTGCGCTCCGCCGCATCCAGCGGCACGCCGGCGGCGTTTTCTTTGGCGAAGCCGGCGACGGCGGCGCTTTTGCTGGGGTGCACCTGAATCGACAACGGCTGATCGGCGCACAGGACTTTGAACAGGAACGGCAGCTCGCCAAAGCGGCCGGCGACCTCGGCGCCCAGCAGTTTCGGCTGGTCCGCATCGATCAGATCGCGCAACGATTGCAAGCCGCCGTCGGCGCCCGGCACGCGGGAAGGGCTTTTCGGGTGAGCGCCCATCCACAATTCGGCCATCGGCTGGCGGTTGGGATTGGCGATGCCGTAGAGCCGTGTCAGCGCGTCGTGGCTGCCCCAGGCGTAGTTTTGCACCGAATTGGTCATTTTTTGCATCTTGGTCAACATCCTTTGCATTCGCCGAGTAACTGGCTGATTTTATACGGTTAAAAACATAACCTGCAAGCAGCCATCATACCCCGTTTCCGCGGCGGTGAAGCGGGGCGCGATCAAATAATGGGTTCAGCGCAGTATAGCCTGATAGCGAGCCTCTCAAAAGTCAGGCGGCGGATGATCATTATGTGCCTGGTCCGACGTAAAACTCTCTTAATGCGAATAATTATTATGTCACTATACTGGTTGAGCGTGCCGACGGGCGTGAGCGCGTTGGCGTAACCCTGCATTCCGAGACCTTATGCTAAGGAGACAGTGATGGCCGCCGTTCGTATTGAAAAAGACTCCATGGGACCCATCGAAGTGCCGGCCGACCGGCTATGGGGGGCGCAGACCCAGCGCTCTCTGGCGCATTTCCGCATTTCCAGCGAGAAAATGCCGACCGCGCTGATCCACGCGCTGGCGTTGACCAAGCGCGCCGCCGCCGCCGTGAATATGGATTTGGGCCTGCTGCCGACCGAACGCGGCGACGCCATCGTCAAGGCCGCCGATGAGGTGCTGGCGGACCGGCACGCGGACGAATTCCCGCTGTCAATCTGGCAAACCGGCTCCGGCACCCAGACCAACATGAACATGAACGAGGTGTTGGCCAACCGCGCCAGCGAACTGCTGGGCGGCGTACGCGGCGAAGAGCGCAAGGTGCACCCGAACGACGACGTCAACAAGAGCCAAAGCTCCAACGACGTATTCCCGACCGCCATGCACGTGGCGGCGGTGATCGCGCTGCGCGAACACCTGATCCCCGAGCTGAAGGTGCTGCACAAAACGCTGAGCGACAAGGCCGAAGCCTTCCGCGATATCGTTAAAATTGGCCGCACCCACCTGCAGGACGCCACGCCGCTGACGCTGGGCCAGGAAATTTCCGGCTGGGCGGCGATGCTGGAGCATAACCTGAAGCATATCGAAGCCGGCATCCCGCATATCTGCGAGCTGGCGCTGGGTGGCACCGCGGTCGGCACCGGCCTGAACACCCACCCGGAATACGCGGTGCGCGTCGCCAAAGCGTTGGCGGATCTGACCCGGCAGCCGTTCGTTACCGCCCCCAACAAATTTGAAGCGTTGGCGACCTGCGACGCGCTGGTGCAAGGCCACGGCGCGCTGAAAGGGCTGGCGGCCTCGCTGATGAAGATCGCCAACGACGTACGCTGGCTGTCCTCCGGCCCGCGCTGCGGCATCGGCGAGATCTCGATCCCGGAAAACGAGCCGGGCAGCTCCATCATGCCGGGCAAGGTAAACCCCACCCAGTGCGAAGCCATGACCATGCTGTGCGCCCAGGTGCTGGGCAACGACGTTGCGGTCAATATCGGCGGCGCCTCCGGCAACTTCGAGCTGAACGTGTTCCGTCCGATGGTGATCCACAACTACCTGCAGTCGATTCGCCTGCTGGCCGACGGCATGCAGGGCTTCAACGAGCACTGCGCGGTGGGGATCGAGCCGAACCGCGACCGCATCACGCAGCTGCTGAACGAATCGCTGATGCTGGTGACCGCGCTCAACACCCACATCGGCTACGACAAGGCGGCGGAAATCGCCAAGAAGGCGCATAAGGAAGGGCTGACGCTGAAGGCCGCCGCGCTGAAGCTGGGCTATCTCACCGAAGAGCAGTTCGCGCTGTGGGTGCGGCCAGAGGATATGGTCGGCAGCATGAAGAAATAATTGCTTGCCGGCGCGGAGAAGGGCTTACTGAGGTAAGCCCTTTTTTATGGAGAAATCGGATGTCACGCACTCAGCGCTTGCTCGATCTGATGCAGCTGCTGCGCCGCCGCCGTTACCCGGTGGCCGGCCATGCGCTGGCGCAGGAGCTGGGGATCAGCATGCGCACCCTGTACCGCGATATCGCCACGCTGCAGCAGCAGGGGGCGGAGATCGCCGGCGAGGCGGGCGTCGGTTACGTGCTGCGCCCGGGGTTCACGCTGCCGCCGCTGATGTTCTCGCAGCAGGAAATCGAAGCGCTGGTGCTCGGCATGCGCTGGGTCAGCCGGCGCGGCGACAGCCAGCAGGCCGCGGCGGCCGACAACGCGCTGGCTAAAATCGCCGGCGTGCTGCCGGCGGCGCTGCGCGAGGAGCTGGACGCCAGCACGCTGCTGATTGGCCCGGTGCCGGCGCCGGAAGTGGCGGACGATATCCGGGTGCTGATCCGCGAGGTTATCCGCCAGGAGCGCAAGCTGGCCGTGCGCTATCTCGATTTGGCGGGCACCGCCAGCGAGCGCACGCTGTGGCCGTTCGCGCTCGGCTATTTCGAACAGGTTCAGGTGCTGATCGCCTGGTGTGAACTGCGCCAGGCGTTTCGCCATTTTCGTCTCGATCGCATCGGCCAGGCCACGCCGTTGGCGCAGCGTTATCCGCGCGGGCGCCGCCGGTTGCTCAAGGAGTGGCGAGAGAGCGAAGGCATCGGCGCGCAGTAATCGCTGCTGCCAAAAACTGTCAGCGGGGCGGCGTAGCCTGCGGTTATCGGGAACCGGCCGGTTCCCCTCAGCCTGAAGGACTTTCTGATGACCACTCCCGGCATGATTATTCTGTACGTCGACCACCCGCAAAACAGCGTCGCCTTCTACCAGCGGCTGCTGGGCCAGGCCCCGGTGGAGCAGTCCGCCACCTTTGCCCTGTTCGTGCTGAACAACGGCTTCAAGCTGGGGATGTGGTCGAGACAGGGGGTAGAACCGGCGGCGACGGCCGGCGGCGGCGGCGGGGAAATCTGCTTTATGTGCGAGCAGCCGCAGCAGGTGGATGCGCTTTATAACCGGTGGAGTGAAATGGGGCTGACCATCGCCCAGGCGCCGCGAGAGCTGGATTTCGGCTACAGCTTTGTGGCGCAGGATCCGGACGGCCACCGCCTGCGGGTCTATACCCTCAGCGAGTAGGGGCGTCGGTATACAGGTGCAGGCGCGGCACCAGCAGCCGCAGCGGCCGGGCGTCCGGCTTGTAGCGGTGCTTTACCGCCGCGGCGTCGTAGTCGAGCAGCTCGCCAATCTTCGGCACCGCCGCGCCGTTTTCCACCTGGCACAGGGCGATCAGCGGCAGCGGGCAAGGGTGTTGCACCTGCTTTTGCTGTTGCTGGTACCACACCCGGGCGATCGGCTGCACCTTCACCGGCCGCTTGATCTTCAGCGTCGCGTGTTGCGGCAGGCGGCCGACGTCGTCGATTTCCCGGCTGACCAGCGCGGCCCACTGTTCGCGAGTATGCGGCGGCACCGCCCGGCCGGCCTTCAGGCTTTTCTCCAGCTGCGCCAGGACATCGTCGCGTTTGACGTTCTTGATGACGTGCTTGTTGGCCCAGCCGAAGCGCACCGAGTCCGGGTTGGTGAGCAGGGTGAGGGTGCGGTAAGCGCTGAGCGTGATCAGACCGTGCAGATGCGTATGCACAAACTCGAAACGCTGCTCGGGCGCCAGGCCCGACTCCAGGGTGATAATCTGTTCCAGCTCGCCCTTCAGTCGGTTAATCAGCGCGATTTGCGCCTGCAGCGCCCGGTATTCCGGCGGCTCCACCGCCAGGCACATCACCCCGGGCAGGCGCACCGCGGCCTTGCTGCTGAGATTCTGCCGATGGTGATGGATAAACAGCCGCTGGTAGTGCTCCAGCGCCAATGCCCGCGCCGCCTGGCCGAGGTGTTGCTCGACGGCGATGCGCTCGATGGCCTGGTGCTCCTGGCCTTTCTCGATTTCCGGCAGGCTGAACACCCGCGCCGCCAGCAGGCGCAGCGGCGCGATCTGCTGCTGCAGCGCGCCCAGCGCCTGTTCCAACGCATTGAAGCAGGCGTTCATTCGGCCAATTAAGTCGTGCTTACCCATTTCCCACCTCCATTTTAGTTACAACATACTCTATGAGAATGGCAAACGGAAGGGCAACATCGGCAAACGGGGCGGCGGCGGCCCCGGTGCGGTCCAGGCTCGGCAGGGGAACATTGGCGAAGGCCCCCTCGCGCGGGAGGGGGCGGAGATGGCGTCAAACGCGCGCCGCTTCCGGCAGGCGTTTCAGGTAGTGCACCACCAACAGGGCCAGCAGCAGCAGCAGGCTGATGAACGCCACCACGCCGTTCCAGCCGAAGCTGTGCCAGAACACGCCGCCGAGCGTGCCGGCCACGCTGGAGCCGACGTAATAGCAGAACAAATACAGCGACGAAGCCTGGCCCTTGGCGCGGCGCGCACGTCGGCCGATCCAGCTGCTGGCCACCGAGTGGGCGGCGAAGAAGCCGGCGGTGAACAGCATCATGCCGATAAATATCACCGGCACCGGCGCCAGCGCGGTGATCAGGATGCCGATCAGCATAATGATGATGGAAGCCAGCAGCACCGGGCCGCGGCCGAAGCGCGAGGTCAACGCACCGGCTTTTGGCGAGCTGTAGGAGCCGGTGAGATACACCACCGACAGCAGGCCGACGATGGCCTGGCTCAGATGGTAGGGGTCCGCCAGCAGGCGATAGCCGATATAGTTGAACAGGGTGACGAAGCTGCCCATCAGCAGAAAACCTTCGGCGAACAGCAGCGGCAGCCCCTTATCGTGCCAGTGCAGCTTGAAATTGATCAACAGGGTGCGCGGCCGCAGAGAGCTGGCGCGAAAATGCCGCGAGGCCGGCAGGATGCGCCAGAACATGCAGGCGGCGGCCAGGGCGAACAGGCCGATCACCCCCAGCGATACGCGCCAGGAAAAGAAGTCGGTCAGCACCCCGGTGACCAGGCGGCCGCTCATGCCGCCGATCGAGTTGCCGCTGATATACAGCCCCATCGAAAAGGCGACGAAGCTCGGGTGGATCTCTTCGCTCAGGTAGGTCATGCCGACCGCCGCCACGCCGCTCAGCGAAAGGCCGATCAGCGCGCGCATCAGCAAGATGCCGTGCCAGCTGGTCATAAACGCGCAGATCAGCGTGCAGACCGCCGCCAGCAGCAGCGCCACCACCATCACCGATTTGCGGCCGATGGCGTCGGACAACGGGCCGGTAAACATCAGCCCGAGCGCCAACAGGCCGGTGGACACCGAGAGCGACAGGCTGCTTTCCGCCGGCGAAACGCCGAAGTCCTGCGACAGCACCGGCAATATCGGCTGCACGCAGTACAGCAGTGCGAAGGTCGCCAGCCCGGCGGAGAACAGCGCCAGCGTCACGCGCATAAACTGCGGCGTGCCGCGTTCAATGTAGGGAAGTTTATTGTTGAGGGTGGAACGTTTCGCTTTTGGCGCAGCGGCCGCCTCATCATTGGCGGCCAGCGTCGACGGCATCACGGCCGCAGAACGCACGGGGGTTGTCACAGCGTTTCCTTACCGAACTTCGGGAGAGATAACAGACGGGTTTGAATTGACAAAATGATAGGGAGCGGGGATTTTTTTGTCTAATATATTAATAATTCAAATTAAGACGTTTTGCATATGAATATCGAATTGCGACACCTGCGTTACTTTATCGCCGTGGCGGAAGAGCTGCACTTTGGTCGCGCCGCCGAGCGGTTGCGCATCTCGCAGCCGCCGCTCAGCCAACAGATCCAGGCGCTGGAGGAAATGGTCGGGGCGCGGCTGCTGGCGCGCAATAACCGCAACGTCAGCCTGACCCAGGCCGGGGATATGTTCCTCAGGGAGGCTTACCAGGTGGTCGATCAGGTCGCGCGCGCGGCCGAGAAGGCGGCGCGGCTGGAGCGCGGCGAACTGGGCGAGCTGACCATCGGCTTCACCTCTTCCGCGCCCTTTATCAGCTGGGTGTCGCGCAGCCTGCGGACTTTTCGCCAGCAGCATCTGCAGGTGCATATCAAGATGCGCGAGATCAACACCAAGCAGCAGATTGAACCGCTGTTGAATGGCGAACTGGATCTGGGCGTCATGCGCAACACCCGCCTGCCGGACGCGCTCAAGCACCAACTGCTGCTGTGCGAGCCGCTGGTGGCGGTGGTGCCGGAAGGGCACCCATTAACCCGGGTGGCGCCCGGCGCGCTGCGTTTTCAGCAGCTGGCCGAAGAGCCCTTCGTGTTTTTCTCGCGCGAGGTGGGCACCGCGCTGTATGACGAGATCCTGCTGCTGTTGGGCAAGGCGGGCATCACCCCCTACATCACGCAGGAAGTGGGCGAGGCGATGACCATCATCGGCCTGGTGGCTGCCGGGCTGGGCGTCTCTATTCTGCCGGCGTCTTTCAGCCGGGTGCGGATCGACGGGGTGAAGTATCTGCCGCTGGCGGAACCGGATGCGATGACCGAAGTTTGGCTGGTGCATCATCGCCAACGGCCGCTGACGGCGGCGGCCAAATCGCTGATGGCGCTGATGTTGCCCTGAGCCGTGGCTGAGCAAATAAAACGCGATCCGGCGGCGAAACGCAGCGAATTTGTGCTGCAAATCACATAACGAATCAAATAGTTGACGCTGTATTACAAAAGCCCCACCATAGCCTTTAGTCTTTATTTAGAAGCGCGAAAAATAGTAGGAGCAGGTTTGTGATTGCGGTTGGGCAACCTGGGCATATCGATCAAATCAAGCAGACCAATGCGGGGGCGGTTTATCGGCTTATCGATCAGCTGGGCCCGATTTCGCGCATTGAACTGTCAAAGCGCGCGCAGCTGGCGCCGGCCAGCATCACCAAGATCGTGCGCGAGCTGCTGGAAGCGCATCTGGTCAAGGAAACCGAGTATCAGGAAGTCGGCAGCCGCGGCCGGCCGGCGGTTGGCCTGGTGCTGGACACCGAAGCCTGGCACTACCTTTCCGCCCGCATCAGCCGCGGCAGCATCACGCTGGCGCTGCGCGACATCAGCAGCAAGCTGGTGGTGGAGGAGCAGCTGCCGCTGGCCGCCGAACACCCCGATCCGCTGCTGAAGCGCATTCTCTCCGAAGTCGATCAATTCTTTATCCGCCACCAAAGCAAGCTCGAACGATTGACGGCGATCGCCATCACCTTGCCCGGCATTATCGACGTGGCGTCCGGCGTGGTGCACCGCATGCCGTTCTACGACGCGCTGGAGATGCCGCTCGGCCCGGCGCTGGAAACCCGCACCGGCCTGCCGGTCTATTTGCAGCACGACATCAGCGCCTGGACCATGGCGGAAGCGCTGTACGGCGCGTCGCGCGGCAGCCAAAACGTCATCCAGGTGGTGATCGACCATAACGTCGGCGCCGGCGTGATCACCGGCGGCCGCGTGCTGCACGCCGGCAGCCACAGCGTGGTGGAGATCGGCCATACTCAGGTCGATCCCTATGGCAAGCGCTGCTACTGCGGCAACCACGGCTGCCTGGAAACCGTCGCCAGCATCGAGAATATGCTGGAGATCGCCCAGCAGCGCCTCGGCACCTCGATGAGCTCCAGCCTGCACGGCGCGCCGCTGACCGTCGAATCGCTGTGCGACGCCGCGCTGGCGGGCGACCAATTGGCCAGGGACATCATTCTTGGCGTCGGCCATAGCGTGGGGCGCATTCTGGCGATCATGGTCAATCTGTTCAATCCGGAAAAAATTCTGGTGGGTTCGCCGTTGAATCGCGCGGCGGAAATTCTGCACCCGGCCATCGCCTCATGCATTCGCCAGCAGTCGCTGCCGGCCTACAGCGAACAGGTGCAGGTGGAGTCCACCCAGTTCTTCAATCAGGGCACCATGCCCGGCGCGGCGCTGGTGAAGGAAGCCTTGTACAACGGTTCACTGCTGGTGCAGCTGTTACAGGGCTGACATCAGAACTTCTTATTAATTAACGACAAAAGATTGAGCTATCTCAAGCCCCGCGCTTTCCGTATCCCCTAGAATTTTCCCGTTCGACTTCCTCGCCGCACGGCCGGCGATACTTTAGTTAACGGATCATTCCGGGGCATTTCTTTCATGTTAAAGCGTTTATTTGTTACAGGAACGGATACCGACGTCGGTAAAACCGTCGTTTCCCGTGCGTTGATGCAGGCGCTGGCGGCGGACGGCCGCTCGGTGGCCGGCTATAAGCCGATTGCGGCGCGCTGTCAGGAAACCAGCGCAGGCATTCGCAATAAAGACGCTTTGGTTCTGCAGGCCTCCTCGACCTTGCCGCTGACCTACGACGAGATCAACCCCATTACCTGCCTGGATGAGGTGTTCCACGCGCATGCCACCGACGACATCAACTACGGCCTGATGAGCCGCGGGCTGCAGGCGCTGTCGGCCCGGGCGGACACGGTGGTGGTGGAGGGCAGCGGCGGCTGGCGGGTGCTGATGAACGATCTGCGCCCTTACGCCGAATGGGTGGTGCAGGAACAGCTGCCGGTGGTGCTGGTGGTGGGCATCAAGCTGGGCTGCGTCAGCCATGCGCTGCTGACCGCGCAGTCGATCCTCAACGACGGCTTGCCGCTGCTGGGCTGGGTGGCCAACCGCATCAACCCGGGTCTGGCGCACTATGCCGAAACCATCGCGGCGCTGCAGCAGCGCCTGCCGGCGCCGTTGTTGGGTGAAATTCCGTACCTGCCGCGCGCGGAGCAGCGCGAACTGGCGCACTACCTCGACATTTCCGCGCTGCTCGATCGTCAGGCGTTGTGATAGACCGATACCGGCCGCAGGCCGCGCGACACGGTGGTGGCGATCACGCAGGCGAGCAGAATGCCCGGCAGCAGGGCGTATTCACCGGTCATTTCGAACACCATCAGCGCCGCCATGATCGGCGCATGGGTGGTGGCGGCCAGCAGGGTGGCCATGCCGGTCAGCGCCAGCAACAGCGGCACGGCAGCGCCCAGCTCCGGCCAGAAGCCGCACAGCTGGCCGATCACCGAACCGAGCGCGGCGCCGACGAACAGCGTCGGGGTGAATACCCCGCCGGGCGCCCCTGAGCCGCTGCTGGCGAGGATCGCCAACAGCTTGCACACCAGGATAGCGCCCAGCAACAGCACGCCGGGCGGCGCGACGAGCAACGACTGCACCACGCTGTAGCCATTGCCCCAGACCTCAGGGAACAGCAAAGAGAGCAATCCGACGATCAACCCGCCCAGCGCCAGCTGCAGCGGCGGCTTCAGCCGCAGCGAGCGAAACGCCTGGCCGCTGGCCGACATCGCCCACAGAAACAGCGGGCCGCAGGCGCCGGCCGCAACGCCCACCAGCGCCATCAGCAGATACTGCACCGGCAGCGGCGCGGCCAGCGGCTCCACCAGATACAGCGGCGCCTGGCCGCCGTTGAGCAGGTTGGTCATCAACAGCGCGCTCACGGCGGCGATCACCACCGGGCCGAGCGACGCCAGCATCAGGGTGCCGAACAGGATCTCGGCGATAAACAGGCTGCCCGCCAGCGGGGCGTGATAAGCGCTGGCCATCCCGGCGGCGGCGGCGCAGGCCACCCACAGCTTCCACTCTTTCTCCTGGGTAAACCGCTGGGCGAACACCGAGCCGACCAGCGCCGCCAGCAGGATCATCGCGCCTTCGCGGCCGATGGCGCTGCCGCTCGACACCACCAGCAGCGACGCCAGGCACTTGACCAGGCTGGCGTTGACGTCCAGCTTGCCGTTGCCGGTTTCGATCGCTTCCATATAGTCGGTCGGCGCCGCCGGCCGCTGGTGACGATAGCGCTGATAGACGAACAGCAGCAAACCGGCCGCCAGCCCGCCCAGCGCCGGCGTGAGCGCGCGCCGCCAGCCGGGCAGCGCGGCGGCGGCGGCCACCAGGCTGCCGTCGCCATTACCGAGCAGCAGCCATTCCAGGCCGATCATCGAACGGTGGAACAGCCAAACGGCGAATGCGGCGGCGATGCCGAGAAACACGGCGATGAGCAGGCTGCGCAGCAGGGCGCGGTAGTGGTGCAGGTGGACCAGTCTTTTCATGCGTCGGCAAAATTTGGTGAAAAATGAAAGGGTCGGCCGAACATTGTGCTTGGCGGCCCGGCCGAAGGCCAGCGAATCTTTATGCGGCGCAGGGGATTGCGGGGGCGAGGAACGCCCCCGGCGGCGTTATTGCGGGTTCAGCGCCCGGCGGGTGCGGCCGGAGCTGAGGTAGTCGGCGATGTAATCCTGTGAGATTTCGCCGCTGTAGCGGCCTTCTTCATCGACGATCGGCATCCACGAGGTGTTGTGTTCATACAGCTTCGACAGCACCACGCGCAGGTTTTCCTCGGCTCGGGCGGTCACGCGGAAGCGGTGCAGGCTGTCGGCGCACACCCCCTGAGCGCCGCGCGCCTCGCGGCGCTTGACGAAGCCCAGCGGTTTGCCGTCCTCGTCGACCACCGTCACCGAGCGGGCATCGATATCGTCCATCAGCCCGAATGCCTGGGCCAGCGGCGTATCCTTGCGCACCGTCACCGTTTCCTGTTGGTCGGTCACATCGCCGGCCTGCACCAGCAGCAGGCGTTTCAGCGTACGGTCCTGGCCGACGAAAGAGGCGACAAACTCGTCCGCCGGCCGCGCCAGCAGCTCATCGGCGCTGGCGTTCTGCACGATCTTGCCCTGGCGGAATACCGCGATGCGGTCGCCCAGCTTCAGCGCCTCGTCGATGTCGTGGCTGACCAGCATTACGGTTTTCTTCAGCTGGCGCTGCATGTCGAGGAACTCGTTCTGAATGGTCTCGCGGTTGATCGGGTCCACGGCGCCAAAGGGTTCGTCCATCAGCAGCACCGGCGGATCGGCCGCCAGCGCGCGGATCACCCCGATGCGCTGTTGCTGCCCGCCGGACATCTCTTTCGGGTAGCGGTGCAGAAAGCGTTTCGGATCCAGCGCCACCATGCTCATCAGCTCTTCGGCGCGGGCGCGGCAGTGTTTTTTGTCCCAGCCGAGCATGCGCGGCACCACGGTGATGTTTTCTTCGATGGTCATGTTGGGGAACAGGCCAATCTGCTGGATCACGTAGCCGATTTTGCGGCGCAGGCTGACGGTATCCAGCCCGCTGGTGTCTTCGCCGTTGATCAGGATGGTGCCGCTGGTGGGGGCGATCAGTCGGTTGATCATTTTCAACGTGGTGGTTTTGCCGCAGCCGGAAGGGCCGAGCAGCACGCACATTTCGCCTTCCGGCACTTCCAGGCTGACGTTGTCGACGGCGTTGAAGGTTTTGCCGTTCTTCTGCATAAACTGTTTGGTCAGATTTTCTAATTTAATCATTATCGAATCCCCTTGGGCGTAAGCGCAATTTGCAAGCGGTGCAACAACCAGTCGAGGACGATAGCCAACAGGCTGATCATCACCGCGCCGGTAATCAATTGGCGGATATCGCTGCTGCTGATGCCGTTGAGCAGCAGCAGGCCGAGGCCGCCGGCGCCGATCACCGCGGCTATCGCCATCACCCCGATGTTCATCACCACCGCGGTGCGAATGCCGCCGAAAATCACCGGCAGCGCCACCGGAATTTCCACCCAGCGCAGGCGCTGCCAGAAGGTCATGCCGATGCCGCGGCCGGCTTCGCGCAGCCCGCCGGGCAGGTTGTCGAGCGCGGTGTGGGTATTGCGCACGATCGGTAGCAGCGAATACAGGAACACCGCGGTGATCGCCGGTACGTAACCGATACCGTGGCCGACCAGCGAGAACAGCGGGATCATCAACCCGAACAGGGCGATGGACGGAATGGTCAGTACGATGGTGGCCAGGCTGAGCACCGGCGTGGCCAGCCACTTGTGGCGCACGATCAGGATGCCGAGCGGCACGCCGATCAGGATCGCCATGCCGACGGCGACGCCGACCAGCAGCAGGTGTTCAAGCGTCAGACCGCCGACGTAGGCCCAGTTTTGCCAGGCGTAGATTAAGGTATCCATCGTGCCTCCTAGATTAGGCCGCGCTGCTTCAGGAACGCGTCGGCGACCTGTTGCGGCGTCTGATATTCAATATCGACTTTGGCGTTGAGCTCGGTAATAACCTGATTATTGAACTGTTTGGACAAGGTGTTCAGCGCCTGCTCAAGCCCCGGGGTGTTTTTCAGCACCTCGGCGCGCACCACCGGGGTGACGGCGTAGCTGGGGAAATAGCCCTTGTCGTCTTCCAGCACCTGCAGATCGAAGCCCTTGACCCGGCCGTCGGTGGTGTACACCAACCCAGCGTCGACGAAGCCGTCGCGGATGGCGTTGTACACCAGCCCCGGATCCATTTGGCGGATCTGCGGGCGGTCCAGCGGCATGTTGTACAGCTGCTGCATCGGTTTCAGGCCGTCGGAACGGCCGGCGAACTCCAGGTCCAGACCCAGCATCCAGTTATGTTTCGGATCGGTGCGCCGCACCTGCTCCACCTTGGCGACCAGCTGGGACAGGGTGCGGATCTGCTCTTTCTCGGCGCGTTTGCGCTGCATGGCGAAGGCGTAGGTATTGTTCATGTCCGCCGGCTGCAGCCACACCAGGCCGAGTTTGGCGTCGAGCTTTTTCACCGTGTCGTAGGTTTCCTGCGCCGACATGCGCTTATTGATGTGGTTGAAGATGATCAACGAGGTGCCGGTGTATTCCCACGTCATGTCGATCTGTTTGTTGATCATTGCATTGCGGGTGATTACCGTCGCCAGGTTGGTTTTGGGCTGTACCTGGAAGCCCTTGGCCTGCAGATATTGCACGGTAATGGCCGACAGAATGCGCTGCTCGGTAAAGTTCTTGCTGGCCAGGGTCAGCGGGGCGGCCCAGCCGCCGGCGCTGACGAGCAGCAGGGAGAGCAGCAGCGCGTTCCGGGTTCGTAGCAACCATGTCGCCATAGCGTTTTCTCCTGTCAGGATGCGGTGTGCGGGCTGAGCCAGCGGCCCAGGCCGGCGAGCGCCAGATCGAGCAGCAGCGCGATCAGCGCGGTGGCGGCGGCCCCGAGGATCAGGGTGGGGAAATCGTTCAGGTAGATGCCCGGGAAGATCAGCTCGCCGTAGCTGCTGGCGCCGATCAGGAAGGCCAGCGGCGCGGTGCCGACGTTGATCGCCATCGCGATGCGCACCCCGGATAAAATCACCGGCAGCGCGTTGGGCAGCTCTACCTGACGCAGGCGTTGGCCGGCGGTCATGCCGATGCCGTTGGCCGCCTCGATCAGCGCCGGCGGCACCGAGCACAGCCCGGAGTAGGTGTTGCGCACGATCGGCAGCAGCGAGGCCAGGAACAGCGCCACGATCGCCGGCTTGTCGCCGATGCCGATGATCACCATCGCCAACGCCAGCACCGCCAGCGGCGGCAGGGTGTTGCCGACGTTGAAAACCTGCATCACGTATTCGGCCCAGCGGCGGGCGAACGGGCGGCTCAGCAGAATGCCGCTGGGGATGCCGACCAGCAGCGACAGCAGCATCGAACAGCCGACCAAAAACATATGCTGCTTGCCGAGATACGCCAAATCTTCCTGGCGCCCCTTGATGGTGTCCCAGCCAATGCCGTACACCAGCAGGGCGATGACGGCGATAAACAGCAGGCCGCCGAGGGCCAGGCGCTGGTATTGCGCTGACTTTTGCATGATGTTGCGTCCTCCGTTATGCGGAAGGCCGACGGCGCGGCGCGGTTCCACTCTGATTGTTACCCACTGCCGCGGACGGCGTGGCGGTACAAAACGGGCGTTTCGCATGAGGTTGCGATATCGAGCGAAGGGGCGTTCGGCATGGCATGCTGAACGGTGGCTCAATACGTGAATTTATCAGCATAAGATGCTGATAATTAAATTTCGGAAAGCACGAAGCGCAATGGCCGCGGCTAGGAAAAGGTATAGCATCCTGCGGTTTTGCATGACAAGTTTCATGAGCAAAATCAGGTGATTGAGCGGGCGTTTATTTTCGTCTCAGGCCGCATCAGCGCTGGGGCGAGGGCGAATTGAAAAAATTTCGCCTCCTGTGCGTTACGCCGTAACTATCGGTTCAAATGGTGCGCTTTTCGTCAATAAAAACAGAGAAGTGGACGTCGGTAACGGCGCGCTTGCGCCGCGCTGGTATAAACTGGTGAAAACAAAAGCCGGAATCGAATCGCAACGCCATGACAACTCACGCTTCATCTGCAGCCATCGCCCACCGTCCGCTGATCCTCATCGCCTGCATGCTGGCGATGTTCATGTCCGCTATCGAGGCCACCATCGTCGCCACCGCCATGCCGACCATCATCGGCGATCTCGGCGGCTTCTCGCTGCTGGGGTGGGTGTTTGCGGTTTATTTGCTGTCGCAGGCGATCACCATTCCCATCTATGGGCGGCTGGCCGATCTCTATGGCCGCAAGCGGGTGTTTTTCTTCGGCGCATCGCTGTTTCTGCTGGGATCGGTGCTGTGCGGCTTCGCGCCGGACATGTATTGGCTGATCGGCTTCCGCTTGCTGCAGGGGCTGGGCGCCGGCGCCATCATGCCGATCGCCTCCACCATTATCGGCGATATCTACAGCGCCACCGAGCGGCCGAAGGTGATGGGCTACCTGTCCAGCGTATGGGGCGTATCGGCGATCGCCGGGCCGCTGCTGGGCGCGTTTATCGTGCAACATCTGCCCTGGGCGCTGGTGTTCTGGGTCAATCTGCCGATCGGCCTGCTGGCGATGTTTTTCCTGTGGCGTTTTCTGCCCTCGCATCAGCAGCTGCGCAAACACGCGCTGGATATGGCGGGCACCGCCTGGCTGACCCTGTTCGTCTCGACGTTGCTGCTGGCGCTGCTGCAGGTGGAAACCTTCGGCTGGTGGGTGGTGCCGCTGCTGGCGCTGTCGGCCGCCGCCCTGGCGTTGCTGATCCGTCAGGAACGCCGCACCCCGGAGCCGCTGTTCCCGCTGGCGCTGTGGCAAAGCCGGGTGATCGTCGCCGGCAACATCGGCGGTCTGGTCATCGGCGCGGCGATGATGGGCATCAGCGCCTTTCTGCCGACCTTTATTCAGGGCGTGATGGGCGGCACGCCGCTGGAAGCGGGCACCACGCTGGCGCTGATGTCGATAGGCTGGCCGCTGGCCAGCACGCTGAGCGGCCGCCTGATGCTGTTGACCTCTTATCGCACCACCGCCTTGCTGGGCGCGCTGCTGCTGTTGGCCGGCGGGCTGATCCTGCTGATGCTGCAGCCGCACGGCGGGCTGCTGTGGGGGCGGGTGGCGGCCTTTATGGTCGGCGCCGGCATGGGGTTATGCAACACCACCTTTTTGGTTTCGGTGCAAAACGCGGCGCATTACAGCATCCGCGGCATCGCCACCGCCTGCACGGTGTTTACCCGCATGATGGGGTCGGCCATCGGCACCGCCATTTTAGGCGCCACGCTGAACGTCAATCTGCAGCTGCGGCTGCCGCAAATCGCCGATCCGGTGCAGCAGCTGATGGAGCCGGCGACGCGTCGCGCCATGGCGCCGGACATGCTGGCCCACCTGACGCAGCAGGTGGCGGCTTCGCTGCACTGGGTATTTCTGGCGTCGGCGTTGGTTTCGCTGTTGGCGCTGGCGGCGGCGATGCTGATCCCGGCGCGCTGCAGGCCGCAGGGCGAAGGCGAAGAGGCGGAACAACAGGCCTGAGGGAGAGAGGGCGCAACGCTGGTGCGCCCTGAGGTCGCTGTTACTGTGGGTTTGAGGTGTCCTGGCTGGTGCCGGTCTGCGCCGCGTCACCGCTGTCATCCCCGTTGTTCAAACGGGTGTAGACGATCTTCTGAGTGTCGTTTTCGCAATGGCCAACCACCTGGCCGCCGGCCTGATCGGCCTGATCGTTAGGCACGATGTCCAGCTTGAAGCCGGATTCGGGTACGCCGTTATTGACGATTTTTTGCGAAATTTCCGCCTTCACGCTTTCGCAAGACGCCAGGGCCGCCAGCGGCGCACCGGCCAGCAGCAGTGCAGCTAATACAAGCGCTTTTTTCATCATGTCGTCCTTATTTGACAATGAACTTCCTCTATCAGCATAGCAGCAACGGCCGCCGAGTTTAACGCTCGCGGCCGGCCGCCGGCGGATTAAGGATTAATCCGACGCCCGGTTTGGCGATCCAGACATTTGCGGGTACCCGGCTCCCAATAGGCATTGACGTTGGAACTGTCGTTGCAGCGATCTTCGTCGTCGGCCGCGCGGTCGACCTTGTCGAACTCTTTCTCCACGCGGGTGTTAACCTTGTGGCGCAGGGATTTGGTATCATTCCACTGCTCTTTGCTCTGCCGCGCTTCTTCCGTGCTCATCGCGCCGTTTTTGCCGTCGACGGTGACGCAGGTGCTGCCCTGGGTGCAGGTGGCGGCCAGCGCCGGGGCCTGCCAGGCGCCGATCAGCGCCAGCAGGGCGATCGGCAGCATGCCGCGCAGCAGTCGTTGGGTCGAAAGTGTTTTCATCGTTTCATCCTTATAAGTTAGTGTGGCCTGATGATGGCGACACCGGCGTTACCTCGCCCGCAGGCGTACTGGACAATATACCACCGTGCCTTTGGGCTGCACCAGTTAAGCGCCGTTTCGTTTAATTTACCGAGAGAAAACCGTTCCCGATGTTAAAAACCACGCTGCTGTTTTTCGCTACCGCTCTGGCCGAAATAGTCGGCTGTTTCTTGCCCTACCTGTGGTTGAAGAAGGGCGCCGGCGCCTGGCTGCTGCTGCCGGCGGCGGCCAGCCTGATGCTGTTCGTCTGGCTGTTGACCCTGCATCCGGCGGCCAGCGGGCGCGTCTATGCGGCCTATGGCGGCGTGTACGTGGCGACGGCGTTGCTGTGGCTGCGGGTGGTGGACGGGGTGAAGCTGTCGGCGCTGGACTGGCTCGGCGCCGGGGTGGCGCTGGCGGGGATGCTGATTATCGTTGCCGGCTGGCGCGCCGCCTGAGCCAAGGCGGCGGGGTCGCCCCCGCCGCACGGGATCAGGACTCGCGGTGAATGCTCAAGCCGGCGAACGACTGGCTGACCGGCATCATTTCCAGCGTGTTGATGTTGACGCGCGCCGGCAGGGTCGCCACCCAGAATACCGACTCGGCGATATCCTCCGGCGTCAGCGCGTCCGCGCCTTCGTAGGTCTTGCCGACCTTGCCACCGTCGCCCTTGAAGCGCACGTTGGAGAACTCGGTGCCGCCCACCAGGCCCGGCTCGATGTCGGTCACGCGGATGCGCGTGCCGTGCAGGTCGGCGCGCAGGCCGAGGCTGAACTGCTTGACGAACGCCTTGGTGGCGCCGTAAACGTTGCCGCCGGCGTACGGCCAGTTGGCGGCGGTGGAGCCGATGTTGATCACGTGGCCGAGATTGCGTTCCACCATGGCGGGCAGCAGGGCGCGGGTCATGTTCACCAGCCCTTTGGTGTTGGTGTCTATCATGGTTTCCCAGTCGTCGGCGTTGGCCTTGTGCGCCGGTTCCAGCCCCAGCGCCAACCCGGCGTTGTTGACCAGCACGTCGATCTGGCGCAGCGCGGCCGGCAGCGCCTCAATCGCTTGCTGAATGGCGGCGCGGTTGCGCACGTCCAGCCGCACGATATGCAGCGCTTCGCCCAGCTCATCCTGCAACGCTTCCAAACGTTCGATACGGCGGCCGGCGGCAATGACCTGGTGGCCTTCATGAATGAAACGGCGCGCGATAGCTTCGCCGAAACCGGAGGTGGCGCCGGTGACAAAAATGATCATGTTGCTGTTCCTCAACTGTTTTTACCCTACATCCGCATATCATTAGCATAAACCCACACGCAGTGGCAGCGGTTATCGCGGCGGAAAGAGAAAAAGGCGAAAACCGGGCCGGCGAAGCGGCCCGTTAGCGGGGGTTACAGCTGTGGGGGCAGGTGGTACACCACGCAGTCGTACTTGATGTTTTCGCGGCGGCCGGCGACGACGCCGCCCAAAGACTCCGCGATGCGCCGGCTGGGGGCATTCTGCTCGGCCACCGGATAGAGGAAATGCTGCGGCCGGTAGCGTTCGCTGGCCCACAGGGCCATCGCCTGCACGATTTCCCGGCCATAGCCCTGGCCATGCAGGCTTTCTTTCACCCAGATGCCCAGCTCCGGCGTAGCGCTGTGCAGATTGTGCACGCCGCCCATGCCGACGAACCCTTTGCCGTCGCGCAGGCGGGCGATAAACATCGCTTCCTCGCCTTCGCGGATCAGCGGCAGCCAACCTTGCCAGACGTTGGCGAACGCTTCCGGCGACTCTTCCGGCTCAAAATTCATAAAGCGCGTCAACGTAGGGGTAATCGCCTGGTAAACATCGTCGGCGTCTGCTGCGGTGAAAGGGGCAATCAACAAACGGTCGGTGTCAACGCGGCACTGAGAAAGGTCACTGTGATTCATTATTATTACCTCGCTTTTCAGGCCTGAAACGGCAAAAATCCGCCCCCGGAAAAATGAGGCGGATCGTCGATACTACGTGGATTGGCGGCAGATGCGACTTATTTTTGCTGCAGGGGCGGCGACGCATTGCCGCGCTGCGCCGGCGTAGCGGTTTTTTTCCGGCGGATTTCACTGCCGGCGTCGCGGTTGAGCGTAAAGCTGTCCACCACCGCCAGCAGGGCGACGACGCCGATCGCCACGAACGCCAGCTGGAAATCGGCCAGCGGCACGGCGGCGCTGCGGCCGGGAAACAGCATCTCCGCCAGCCGCAGCGCCAGCGCGCCGATGGCGATGCTCAGGCCGCCGCCCAGCTGCTGCGCCATATTGAACAGCGTGTTGGCGCCGTTCATCCGCGGCTGCGGCACTTCGGAAAACGCCAGGGTATTGAGGGCGGTAAACTGCATCGAACGCGTCAGGCCGCTGACGAACAACAGCGCCAGAATCAGCCAGGTCGGGGTCTGCGGCGTCAGCAAGGCGCAGGCGAAAATGGTGGCGGCATTCAGCAGCCCGTTGCCCACCAGGATGGTGCGGAACGGGAAGCGGAACAGCACCGCGGAGGTAAAGGGTTTCATCGCCAGATTGCCGGCAAACACCGCCAGTACCAGCAGCCCGGCATCGAAGGCGTTGAGGCCGAACGCCAGCTGGAACATCAGCGGCAGCAGGAAGGGCACCGCGCCGATGGCGATGCGGAACAGCGTGCCGCCCCATATGGTGACGGCGTAACTTTTTATGCGCATCGCCCACAGCTCGACCAGCGGGTGCGGGCTGCGTTTGGCGTGACGCACCGCCAACAGGCCCAGCGCCAGGCTGCCGCCGACGCACAGCACCGGCACCAGCCAGGAAAGCTGCGGATGGCTGATCAGATCCAGCCCGAACATCAGGCCGAAACAGGCGACGCCGGTCAACACAAAGCCGGGGATATCGAACGGCGCGCTCTGCTGCGCGGTTTCGCGCGGGATCAGCCTTCCTGCCAGGATCAGCGCGACCACCCCGAGCGGCACGTTGAGGATGAAGATCCAATGCCAGGAGGCGTAGGTGGTAATGAAGCCGCCGACCGGCGGGCCGAGGATCGGCGCCACCAGCGCCGGCCAGGTGATGGTGGCGATGGCCTTGATCAGATCCTGCTTGGCGGCGTTGCGCAGCACGATCAGTCGCCCGACCGGCACCATCAGCGCCCCGGCGATCCCCTGCAGGATGCGCGCGGCGGTGAACAGCGGCAGGCTGGGGCTGAGGGCGCACAGGACCGAGGCGAGGGTGAAGATGGCCACCGCGACGGAAAACACCGTGCGGGCGCCGAAGCGGTTGGCGATCCAGCCGCTGGCCGGAATGAACACCGTCAGCGCCAGAATATAGGCGGTGATGCCGATATTCATGTCTACCGGCTGCACGCCGAACGAAGCCGCCATCTGCGGCATGGCGGTGACGATCACCGTGCCGTCGAGGTTTTCCATAAACATGGCGCCGGCCACCAGCAGCGGCAGCGCGCTGGCGCGGGAAAACACGCTCATAACGGCACGCTCGTGGCGGAACGCAGGCAAATTGCAGGCATAAAAGAAATCCCGTTTCAAAAAAGCTGACGCCGGAGGAGTTTTCGAGCATAGCGCATCGGCGACGGGTTAAAAAGATGTTAATCAAGTGATAATTGGCGGGCGCAGGGCCTGCGCCCGCCGGCGGGGTTAGAACTTCACCGAGCCCTGCAGATAGACAGTGCGCGGCTGGCCGACGTACAGGCCTTTGTTGTTGTCGTCGTAGGCGCGGGTGAAGTAGCGCTGGTCAAACAGGTTTTTCACGCCAACGCCCAGATTGAGGCCGGCCATTTCCGGGCCGAAGTCATAGGCGGCGCGCAGGCCCCACAGCATATAGCCCGGAATGCGGCCGGTGCTGCCGTCGGCGCTTTCCGCCACGGTGTTGGCGTTGTCGGCGAACTGGCTGGACTGGAACTCGCCGTTGAGGTTAAACGCCCAGTTGCCCGGGGTATAGTCCAGCCCCAGGGTGCCTTTGTGCTTCGGCGAGAACGGCACCTGGTTGCCCTTGTAGGCGCCGTCCTCGCGGATGGTGGCGTTCACGTAGGCGTAGCTGGCGTAAATCGTCATGTCTGCCAGCCGCGGCGTCAGCGGCGACAGGTCATAGCGCAGGCTGCCCTCCAGCCCGGCGTGGCGGGTCTTGCCGCGCGCGGTGACGCTGTCGGTGACCTGGTTGGCGTCGTACTGGTTGTTGAAGTTGATCAGGAACAGCCCGATCTCGCCGGTCAGCGCGTCGCCGGCGTAGCGGGTGCCCAGTTCCCAGGTGCGCGCTTTTTCCGGTTCGATGTTGCCGCTGTCCACCGCCTTGCCGATCTGGCTGTATTGCACCGTGCCGAACGAGCCTTCGGTGTTGGCGTACAGGTTCCAGTATTCGTTCAGGTGATACATCACGTTAAGCGCCGGCAGGGGGGCGTTATAGCTGACGTCCAGCCGATTGTTTTTGATGTAGTTGTTCTGATACGACCGGATGTGCTCGTAGCGCATGCCCGGCGTAATGGTCCAGTCGCCGATATCGATGCGGTCATCGATATAGAACGCGTGCGCCTCGGTGCCGGACTGGGTATCGCGGTCGTACGGGCTGCTGCCGGTGGGCAGTTTGCCGCCGCTGGCCTTGCTGTAGTAACGCAGCTCGTGGGTGGATTCGCTGACGTAGCGGTAGCCTACGCCGACCTCATGCGCGGAGGATCCCCAGCGGAAGCTTTGGCTGTAGCGCGGTTCCACGCCGCGTACCCAGTATTCGCGCGGCGACAGCGTCAGGTTCTTGCCCTGATCCAGATAGCCGCTGCGCAGGGTATAGGTATAGAAGCTCTGCACGTCGAATTTATGCTGCTGGTCAGGCTGATACTGATAGCCGAAGTTCGCCAGCTGGCGGCGGCCCCAGAACTTGTCGTACGGGCGGGTCGACTGGAACGGGTTGGCGTCGTAGTCTGCCCGGCTCAGGCCGCCCGGCATCTCCGCTTCGCCCTGGTAGTATTGCAGCAGGCTGTTGAAGCTGTGCACCTGGTTGGGCGCGTAGCGGCTTTTCAGCATCACGTCGTCGATCTTGGTGGCGCTGTGCTCGCGCCAGTCGCTGCCGCGGGTGCCGGAGTAGAGCAGCGCGGCGCCGAGGCCGTTGTCGGCGGTGCCGCCGATCATCAGGTTGCCGGTGCCTTTCGGGTGATCCTGGCGGGAGGTCGGGCTGAGCTGGCCCTGCATGCCGGCCTCGATGCCGAAGGTTTGCGGAATGGCGCGGGTGACGAAGTTAACCACGCCGCCGACGCTTTGCGGCCCATAGCGCACCGCGCCGCCGCCGCGCACCACGTCGATCGCGTCCATATTGCCGAGCGAGACCGGCGCCAGCGACAGCTGCGGCTGGCCGTAGGGCGCGAAGGGCACCGGGATGCCGTCCATCAGCACCGTCGAGCGGCTGGCCAGCCGCGGGTTGAGGCCGCGAATGCCGAAGTTCAGCGCCATGTCGTGGCTGCCGGTGCCGTTATTTTCCGGCGCCACCACGCCCGGCACGCGGTTCAGGGCTTCGCGCAGGGTGGTGGCGCCGGTTTTGGCGAAGGTTTCGCGGCGCACTACGTCGCGGGCGCCGGGGTGTTCGAACACGTCAATCTGGCGGCCCTCCGCCAGCCAGTCGCCGACCACGGTAACCTCTTCTTCTTTTTTCTGCGGCGCGGGCAGCGTGACCAGCGTGTAACCCCGATTGCCGAGCGCCCTGGCCTGCAGGCCGCTGCCGGCCAACAGCGCATTCAGGCCGTCGTCGACGCCGTAGTTGCCGCTCAGCCCCGGCGAGCGTTTGCCGGCGGTCAGCGCGCCGTCGACCGACAGCGCAATGCCGGCCTGGGCGGCGAAGGCGTTCAGCGCGCCATCCAGCTCACCGGCCGGGATGCGATAAGCCGCGGCGGCGCTGGCGGCCATCGACGGCGAGGCGAACGCCAGCCCGACGGCGATCGCCAAAGGTGTAACCCGTTTTCCCCAAAAGTGGTGCATACCTTCTCCTCATCATTTTAATTATTGCTGCGGTGTTTTATCTGGAGTCGGATGAAAAACGGCAAGGGACAATCAAGAATGCGATTTTTTATCATTTTCATTTGAAAAATTCAGGCGGGGACGATTTGCAGCCAGTAGCGGGTGAAGCTTTGCAGGCGCACCGGCAGCGTCTGGCCGAGCAGGGCCAGGGCGCGATCGGTGTCGTTGAGCGGGAAGCTGCCGCTGACGCGCAGGCCGGCGACCGCCGGATCGCAGCTCAGGCGGCCGCGGCGGTAGCGTGCCAGTTCGGCAACCACCCGATCCAGCCGCCACTGGCTGACGCTGAGCACCCCGCGGGTCCAATCGTCGCTTGCCGCCGCGGGCTGTTTCGCAGCGAAGGCCCCGGCGCTGAAGCTAACCTGTTCACCGGCGTCAATCAGGCGCTTCTCCTGCGGCCGCTGCGCCAGCTGGGCTTCGACCGCATGCTCCAGCACCGTCAGCCGCGTTTCGCCGCCGCTTTCGCGCACCAGAAAATGGGTGCCGAGCGCGCGCATTGCGCCCTGCGGGCTTGCTACCCACAGCGGCCGGGCGTCGCGGCCGGTAATCAGGCTGATTTCGCCGGCGTGCAGACGGATCAGCCGTTGCTGCGCATCGTAATGCACGTCGACCGCGCTGGCGGTGTTCAGCACCATCCGCGTGCCGTCGCTGAGCACCACCGGTTTGATCTCGCCGGTGGCGGTGCGGTAGTCGGCCCGCAGCTCGCGGCCCAGCGGCGACTGGTAACCCAGCCAGCCGCCGCCCACGCCGAGCAACAGCAGCAGGCTTTTCAGCAGGGTGCGGCGATCCAGAGCCGCCTGTTTGCCGGCCTGATCGAGCGTGCGATAGCCGAATTTGCCCGGTACGCCCCGCAGCTGGCTTTGCAACGCCTCGACGCGCTGCCAGGCCCAGCGGTGAACCTCGTGCTGCTGGTGCCAGGCCTGCCACTGCCGCCGCTGGCGCGCGGTGACGTTTTCGTCGCACAGCAGGGCGAACCACTGGGCGGCCGTTTTCAGCGCCTGGCGCTGTTCGGGGGTGATCGGGTGGCTCATCAAGGTGCGGCGTTTTCGAGGCTGAACAGCAGGCAGTGTTCAGTGGCCCTGGCCATGTATTTTTTGACCGAGCTGACGGAAACGCCGAGCCGCAGGGCGATCTCGGCGTAGCCCAGGCCTTCCAGCTGCGACAGCAAAAAAGCCTGTTTCACCTTTGGCCCCAGGCCGTCGAGCATGCTGTCGATCTGCTGCAGGCTTTCCAGCAGGCATTGCCGCTGCTCCGGCGACGGGGCATAGGCTGCCGGGATCAGCGCCAGCATCTCCAGGTAGGCGCGTTCCAGCGTCTTGCGGCGGAAGAAATCGACCATCACCCGCTTGGCGACGGTGACCAGAAAATCTTTTGGCTCGCGGATCGCGGCGGCCGCATCGCTCTTCAGAATGCGCAGGAAGGTGTCCTGCGCCAGATCGTCGGCGTCGAAGGCACACCCCAGCCGGCGGCGCAACCATCCCTGCAGCCAGGCGTGATGGGTGGCGTAAAGACGCGACAGGGCGTCATGGGGGCTGAGGCGGTGGCAGACATGATTTTCGCGTTGCTGGTCAGGAAAGATGCGCGGATGATAATTGAGAATGGTTATCGTTTCAAGTCGAGTGCCTTCCCTGGCGCGCAGACCTTCAGCTTTCGTTCAGCCGCTTGCCGCTGGCGGCGTCGAACAGGTGGACGGCGTCAATCCGGGGCGCCAGCCACAGCGGCTGGCCGGCCGCCGCCTCGATTCGCCCGGCCAGCTGCACGTGCAGCCGGAAACCGCCCCAGTCGAGGTGCAGCAGGCTGACGTCGCCCGTCACCTCCATCAGGCGCAGCTCGGCCGCCGGCGCTTCGCCGCCGTCCGCCAGACGAAAGTCATGCGGGCGCAGCCCGAGGATCACCCGGCTGCCCGGCGCCGCCCGTCGCCATTTGTCCGGCAGCGGCAGCCACAGCTCGCCGCAGCTCACGCCGTGCCGGCCATCGCGCGCGGCGACCACGCCCTCCAGCAGGTTCATCGGCGGCGAACCGATAAAGCGCGCCACGAAGGTGTCGGCGGGGGCATCGTAGATCGCCAGCGGTTTGCCTTGCTGCACGATGTCGCCGTCCTTCATCACCACGATCTGGTCAGCCAGCGTCATCGCTTCGATTTGATCGTGCGTGACGTACACCGTGGTGGTATGGAACTGCTGGTGCAGCGCCTTGATTTCGGCGCGCAGCTCCATGCGCAGCTGGGCGTCGAGGTTGGACAGCGGTTCGTCGAACAGAAACACCTTCGGGTTGCGCACCATGGCGCGGCCCATCGCCACCCGCTGGCGCTGGCCGCCGGACAACTCGCGCGGGTAGCGCTGCAGCAGCGGCTCGATCGCCAGAATGCGCGCCGCCTGCAGCACCTTGCTCTGCTGTTCGGCCCTGGCGACCTTCATCACCCGCATGTGAAACGCCAGGTTTTCCGCCACCGTCAGGTGCGGGTACAGCGCATAGCTCTGGAACACCATGGCGATATCGCGATCGGCCGGATCCAGGTCGTTGATCTTCTGATTATCCAGCAGGATAGCGCCGCCGGACAGGCTGTCCAGCCCGGCCAGCAGCCGCAGCAGGGTCGATTTACCGCAGCCGGAGGGGCCGACCAACACGGTAAAGCTGCCGTCCGGAATGGTCAGGTCGATCGGGTTCAGCACCCGCTGCCGGCCATAGCGTTTGGCCACTTGCACCAGTTCTACGCTTGCCATCAGATCATCTCCCCGGCGCAGGTTTTCAGGGTCTGCCAGTCCAGATACTGGCGCGGCGAGCTGCTGATGGCGTGGCTGGCGGCGCGGATGCCCCAGCGCAGCGCCACGGCGGCGGAGTGGCCGTGCAGGCAGGCGGTCAGGAAGCCGGCGTTGAAGCTGTCGCCGGCGCCGATGGTGTCCACCACGGCGATCGGGTGCGCCGCGGCCTGCAGCTGCCGCTCACCGCACCACAGGCGGGCGCCGTCCGCGCCGCATTTCACCACGCAGGCGGCGTCGGCCGGCTGTCGGCGGTTGAGCGTGCGGGCGGCGGTGTACAGGTCTTCGCTGCCCGCCATGCCGCAGGTTTCCACCTCATTGAGCAGCAAAATATCGCAAAACGGCAGCCAGTCGGCGATCTGCGCGCGCAGCGGTTCGCTCCAGCCCTGCGGCGGCCAGCCGGTGTCGACCGCAATGCGATAGCCGCGCTGGCGCAGGGTGTGCAGCAGCGCCGGGTAGTCCGCCAGCAAGGCGGTGCACAGGAAGGTGCCGCACAGCAGCACGGTGTCGCCGCCGCCGGCGAACAGCGGGATTTGGTGCAGCACGTCGTCCTGGCTCAGGCGGGTGATATGCCCCTGATTGCTGAAGAAGGTGCGTTCGTTGTCCGGGTGGGTCACGCCGAAGGTCAGCGAGGTTTCGCAGCTGTAGGTCGGCCAGTACGGCGAGCTGTCCGGAAAAAGCTGCGCCAGCCAGGGGCTGAAGTAATCGTTGCCCTGATTGGCCACCAGCCGAAAGGGCGTTTCCAGCGCCGCCAGCGCCAGCGCGCAGTTGCCGGCCGAACCGCCCGGGCGCAGCTCGCTGCGGTCGAGCATCGCTTCGGTGCCTTTCTGCGGCCACTGCTGCAGGGTGCTCATGATCACGTCGACGTTGATATTGCCGACCACGTACAGCGTGGGTCTGGTATTGGTATTCATCATGCGAAAATTCTCCCTTTGAAATCAGCCTTTGCTGCCGCCGCTGGTCAACCCGCTGACCAGCGTCTTTTGCAGCCACAGGGCGATAAACAGCGGCGGAACGGCGGCCAAAATGCCGACCGCGGCGATCAGCCCGTCGTCGGTGGCGCGCCCGGCGGTAAAACCGGCGATGGTCACCGGCAGCGTCTGCGCCTGAATATTGCTGGTAAACAGCAGCGCGTAGAAAAATTCGTCCCAGGCCAGCAGCCAGCCGAACAGCGCCGAAGCGCCCAGCGCCGGCTTGGCCAGCGGCAGGGTAATGCGCAGCAGCACCTGCCACTGGCGCAAGCCATCCAGCCGCGCCGCCTGTTCGATATCGATCGGCAGGGCGTCGAACTGGTTCTTCAGCATCCAGGTGAGAAACGGCAGGATCAGCGAACAGTAGACCAGCACCAACCCGAGATGGGTATTGAGCAGCGCCAGCTGCTGCAGGATAAAGTACAGCGGCAGCACGAAGGCCACCTGCGGCACCATGTAAATCGCCAGGCTGGCGAACAGCCAAGCGTCGCGCCCCGGGTAACGCGAAAAGCCGAACGCCGCCGGGATCGCCAGCAGCAGCGAGATCAGCGTGGCGCCGCAGGCCACCAGCAGGCTGTTGAACAGCGCATGCAGAAACAGCGCGCCGGGTTGGCCGGGCTGCAGCGACAGCAGGCTGAGATAGCGCGAGAAATCCCAGCGGCGCGGCAGCCATTCCAGCGGCACCCGGGCCAAATCGGCGGATGAACTGACGCTCATCAGAAACAGCCACAGCATCGGCGCCAGAATCGACGCCGCCAGCAGCAGCGCGGCGCCGTAACGCAACAGCCGCCGAATATTACGCTTCATCATTCAGGCTCCTTCCGCGCTGGCGGAACAGCATCAGCAGGTACAGGGCGATCAGCAGGCCGCACAGCAAGGTCATCAGCACCGCGTAGGCGGCGCCGCTGCCGGCGCGCAGGTAGCTGAACGACTCCTGATAGACGAAGAAGCCGAGGGTTTTGGTGCTGTCCATCGGGCCGCCGCGCGTCATCACGTAAACGATGTCGAACACCTTGAAGGCGTCGATGGTGCGCAACACCAGCGCCACCGCCAGCGGCGCCAGGATGGCGGGCAGGGTGATGGCGCGGAATCGCCGCCAGGCCGAGGCGCCGTCCAGCCGCGCCGCTTCATGCAGATCGTCCGGGATCGACTGCAGCGCCGCCAGCGTCAGCAGGGTGATCAGCGGGTAGTTCTTCCAGATGTCCGCCAGCATGACCGCGTTCAGCGCCGAGGCCGGATCGCCGAGCCAGCTGCGATACTGGCCGATCAGCCCCAGCTGGGTCAGCAGGGCGTTGATGCTGCCGTAGTCCGGATTGAAGTTCAGCCGCCACATCGTGGCGTTGACGATGGTCGGCAGCGCCCAGGGCAAAATCACCAGCGCCCGCAGCAGGTTGCGGCCGTGAAACTGTTGGTTGAGCAGCAGCGCCACCAGCACGCCGATGACGCCTTCGAACGCCACCGACACCAGGGTGAAATACAGCGTGCGCCACAGCGCGGCGCGAAAGTCCGGGTCGGTCAGGGCATACAGAAAGTTGTCCGCGCCGACCCAGGCGGGCGCCACGCCGTCGCCGACCAGCGCGGCGTCGGTAAAGCTCAGCCACAGGGTGCGGCACAGCGGCCAGGCGGTCAGCAGCAGCATCGTCAGCAGCATGGGCGCCAGCAGCACCCATGCCTGACGCCGCTCACGTTGAGGCAGTGTGAGCATGCTCATTCCTCAACGCAGCCGCGCGGCGCTTTCGCTCGCCGCGTCCAGCCCTTCCTGCGGCGTGACCTTGCCCTGCAGGATCTGCTGCAGATTCTGCTGCAGTCCGTTGGACATCCTTGAATAATCGGCGGTTTCCGGGCGTGACAACATCACGTTTAACGCCTGTTTGGCGGCGGCGATCAGCGGCTCCTGGCCTTTTTGCACCGCCGGATCATCATAGGAAGACTTCCAGATCGGCAGGCTCAGCCTGGCGTATTTGTCCTGCACCGGCTGCGAGGTCATGTAGCTGATGTACTGCCAGGCCTGATCGGGATGGGCGCTGGCCTTGGCGATGCCGAGGCCCATCGATCCGTTCACCGCCGCGACCTGGCCGTCGACCGATCCCGGCGCCGGAACGATGCCGACATCGCCGGCCACTTTGCTCTGTTTCGGATCGTTGGCCATGTTGTACATATAGGTCCAGTTGAGGGCGAAGGCGGCGTCGCCGTTGGAGAAGGCCTTGCGCACGTCCTCTTCCAGATATTCGCGCGAGTTCGGGTTGGTCAGTCCCTTGTCCAGCGAGTCTTTCATGTAGTTGACCGCCTGCAGCGAGCCGGGGGAGGAGAAGCTGATTTTCCCCTGCTGAACGAACTGCCCCTTGAAGGCCGACACCAGCGTGGTGTAGTCGCAGATCAGCGCTTCGGCCTGCGACCAGCTCCATACCAGCGGGTACTTGACCAGATTTTTCTGCTTGAGGATTTCCGCCTGCCGCGCCAGCTCCTGCCAGGTTTTCGGCGGGGCGCTGATGCCGGCCTTGGCCAACATCGCTTTGTTGTAATACAGGTATTTGGTGTCGAGGATCCACGGCATGCCCCAGCGCTTGTCCTTATAGGTGACGGTGGTCATGGCGCCGTCGAAGATCTTGCCGCTGTCGGCGGCGCTGATGCGCGAGGTGACGTCCTGCAGCAGGCCGAATTTGGTGAATTCGGCCGGCCAGATGGCGTCGAACAGCACCACGTCGTAGCCGTTGCTGCCGGCGCCGCGCGCCGCGACGATTTTATCGTGCAGCGCTTCGTAGGGCACGAACTCCAGATTAACGGCGATATCCGGGTGCTGTTTGCTGAAGTCCGCGGTCATGGCGCGGATGTCGTTTTCGCTGTAGGCCGCCTGGGTCATGAACAGCGCGTTGATGCGCGTCGGGGCGGCGTTGGCGCAGGAAGCGCCGAACGCCAGGGCGGACAGGGTACAGACCGCCGTGGCGGCAAGGGGTTGGCTTTTCATTCGTGCGTTCTCCGGTGTTAACAAGCGTTGAACCGGAACCCTTGGGCAAACCAGGCGCCGGTTACTTAAATCAATTTGATTGCTTTAATGGAGGGCACCATACTGCTAAGACGATTTCCCTTTCTGCATAGGCAGTTATGACGACATCCGGCACTAACCTTGAACATGCTCGCGCACATAACCGGCGCGTAGTGATAGAGGCTATTCGTTTGCACGGCGAGCTGACCCGCGCCGAAATTGCCCGGCTGACGTCACTGACGCCGCAAACCGTTTCGAATATCGCGACGGAGCTGGAACGGGCCGGCATTCTCTCCTCGCACCTGCCGCGCCGCGCCGGCGGAAGGGGCCAACCGGCGACGCCGCTGACCCTGAACCCGAACAGCGCGTACTCCATCGGCATCCATCTGGATCACCAGACGCTGTTGATCATCGTCGTCGATTTATCAGGCAGCGTTCGCTTCCACCGGCTGATTATGGTGCAAAAGCCCCAGCCTGCCGCCACCTTGAAACTGATTTGTGATGTACTGCAAGAAATGCGCCAGCAGCCGGATCTGGCGTGGGGCAAAATGCTCGGCATCGGCGTGGTGATGCCGGGGCCGTTTGGCGTGGAGGGGATTTCCTCGGTGGGGCCGACCACGCTCAACGGCTGGGAGAATACCGACGTGGTGGCCGATCTGGCGGCGCAGAGCGGGCTGCCGGTAACGCTGGAAAACGACGCTACCGTCGCCGCCATCGGCGAGCGTTTGCACGGCGTGGCCAAGCGGCTCAATTCCTTTATTTATTTGTATCTCGGCACCGGGTTGGGGGCGGGGATCTTCACCGACGGGCGAATTTACACCGGCCATGCGCACAATGCTGGTGAGGTCGGCCACATGATTGTGCAACCGGGCGGCAAAGACTGCTACTGCGGCAACCGGGGCTGCCTGGAGCGTTACGTTTCGCTGCAGGCGGCCTACGAGAGCTGCGGGCTGGATCCGATGCGCGCCATGCCGCAGGATCTGCTGGCGCTGCCGCAGGAAAAGCTCGATACCTGGCTGGGTCTGGCGGCGCCGCCGCTGCGGCAGGCGATCAACATCATCGAATGCATGTTCGACGCCGAAGCGGTGATTATCGGCGGCCTGATGCCGGAAAGCCTGGTCGGGCAGCTGATTAAACGGCTGACGCCGCTGCACCGTTCGGTGCGCAGCAAATACCTCGACGGCCTGCGGGTGCGGCTGGGCACCACCGGCGCCGATACGGCGGCGCTGGGGGCGGCGGCGTTGCCGCTGTTCGATGAATTCAACCCGCGCTATGAAGTGTTATTGAAATAACCGCTTTCTGTTCCGGTTGGGCTATTCCTGCCCATTATTGGTGCAACCCGCGGATTAAGCCAATTAAGCAAACGGTTGCTATTTCAAGGCAACCGTTTGCTTATATTTCTCTTATTTCTTTCGCCGGACAATATTTTTCGAATAATTAATATCTCATTGTTTTAAATAAAAAAATTACAATAAAAAACCAACTGGCACGCCGCTTGCTATTCTTGAATCAACACCTGCGATCGTTAAAAGACCGCCATATTTCGTCGGGCTGAGCTCACTCAGCCGGATGCTGTGCGCTGGTCGCCAGAAAAGGAACGGCAAATGAGCATGCAATTCACCACGGCTATCCGTGGCAATTTTTTCGATATCGCCGCCTGCGTGGATGAACCGCAGCGGCTGGACGCGCAGCTGCGGCATATTCCCGACGGCCTGCTGTTGCTGAACGAGGGGACGATCGTCTGGCACGGCAGCTGGCGGCAGGGCGAGGCGCTGTTGCCGCCGGGTTTTGCGGTGACCGATTATCGCGACAAGCTGATCGTGCCGGGGTTTGTCGACAGCCACATTCATTATCCGCAAACCGAAATGATAGGCGCTTATGGCGACCAACTGCTGGGGTGGCTGAAAAACTACACCTTCCCGACGGAAAGCCGCTTTGCCTGCGAAAAACACGCCGGTGAAATGAGCGCCTTCTTTCTGCGGCAGCTGTTGAGCAACGGCACCACCACCGCGCTGGTGTTCGGCACCGTGCATCCGCAGTCGGTGGAGGCGCTGTTCAGCCAGGCGGCGGCGCTGAACATGCGCCTGATCGCCGGCAAGGTGATGATGGATCGCCATGCGCCGCCGGCGCTGCTGGAGACCCCGGAACAGAGCTACCGCCAAACGCGGGCGCTGATCGAACGCTGGCACGGCAGGCAACGCCTGAGCTACGCCATTACGCCGCGCTTCGCGCCGACCAGCACGCCGGCCTTGCTGGCGCAGGTGCAGCGGCTGCGCGAAGAGTTTCCGGACGCGTATCTGCACACCCACCTGAGCGAGAACCCCGATGAAATCGCCTGGGTGAAAGCACTGTTTCCGGAAAGCCGCAGCTACCTGGACGTTTACCACCGCTACGGGCTGACCGGCGGCAAAAGCGTGTTCGCCCACTGCCTGCATCTGGAGGAACAGGAGTGGGACTGCCTGTGCCGAACCCGCTCGTCCATCGCCTTTTGCCCCACCTCCAACCTGTTCCTCGGCAGCGGGCTGTTCAACCTGCAAAAGGCCTGGCAGAAGCGGGTGAAGCTGGGTATCGGTACCGACGTGGGCGCCGGCACCACCTTCAACATGCTGCAGACGCTGGGCGAGGCCTATAAAGTGGGGCAGCTGCAGCGTTACAAGCTCTCCGCCTGCGAGGCGTTTTACCACGCTACCCTGGGCGGTGCGCGGGCGCTGGCGCTGGACGACAAGATCGGCAATTTCACCCCCGGCAAAGAGGCGGATTTCGTGGTGCTGGATCCGGCGGTATCGGCGTTGCAGAAGCTGCGGCATGAAAACAGCCCCGCGCTGGCGGACCAGCTGTTCGTGCTGATGACGCTGGGGGACGACCGCAACATTTACCGCACCTACGTCGACGGCAAGGTGGTGTATCAGGCGCCTGCGCGCGAGGAGGCGGCATGATCCGGTTTCTGCTCAATAACAGGTTGAAAAGCGAGGCGGCGCTCGACCCGAACACCACGCTGCTCAACTACCTGCGCCGCGATCTGGGGCGTTGCGGCACCAAAGAAGGCTGCGCCTCGGGCGACTGCGGCGCCTGCACCGTGGTGTTGGCGGAGCCGCATGACGGCGAGTTGCGCTACCGCAGCGTCAACGCCTGCCTGACGCTGGTCAGCGCGCTGCACGGCAGGCAGCTGATTACCGTGGAAGATTTGAAACAAAACGGCCGGCTGCACGGCGTGCAGCAGGCGATGGTGGACTGCCACGGCTCGCAGTGCGGGTTTTGTACGCCGGGCTTCGTAATGTCGATGTTCTGCCTGCAAAAAAATAGCGCCGATTATCGGCGCGAAGCGGCGCAGCAGGCGCTGGCCGGCAACCTGTGCCGCTGCACCGGCTATCGCCCCATTTTGGCGGCGGCGCAGCAGGCCTGTGAACGGCAAACCCCCGACGGCTTCGACCTGGAACGGCAACGGACGCTGCGGCAGCTGCAGGCTATCGAGCCCGCCAAATCGCAGGAGGCGGCCGGCAAGCGCTGCCTGATGCCGCAGACCCTCGACGAGCTGGCGGCGCTGTATCGGCAACACCCCCAGGCCAAACTGCTGGCGGGCGGCACCGATTTGGCGCTGGAAATCACCCAGCGCCATCAGGATCTGCCGCTGTTGATCGCGCTGGGCCAGGTGGCCGAGCTGAAGCGGACGCAGCGCGCGGACGGCAGGCTGACGATCGGCGCCGGGGCGACGCTGAGCGACCTGTACCCGCTGCTGGAGGGTTACCATCCGGCCTTTGGCGAGCTGCTGGCGCGCTTCGCCTCGCAGCAGATCCGCAATCAGGGCACGCTGGGCGGCAATATCGCCAACGCTTCGCCGATCGGCGACGGCGCGCCGCTGCTGCTGGCGCTGGATGCGCAGCTGATGCTGCGCTGCGGCGAACGGCGGCGCGCGCTGCCGCTGCGCCAGTTCTTCCTCGGCTATCGGCAAACCGCGCTGCAGCCCGGCGAATTTATCGAAAGCATCTCGCTGCCGGCCGACGCGCCGGCGGACTTCCGCGCCTGGAAAGTGTCCAAACGGCGGGAGGATGACATCTCCGCGGTGTGCGGCGCATTCAATCTGACCATCGAACAGGGGGTGGTGCGCGAGGCGCGGGTGGCGTTCGGCGGCATGGCGGCCACGCCGCAGCGCGCGCTGCGCTGCGAACAACGGCTGGTGGGCCAACCCTGGCGCAGGGCCACGGTGGAGCTGGCGGCGCAGGCCTTGGCGCAGGACTTCACCCCGCTGAGCGATTTCCGCGCCAGCAGCGCTTACCGGCTGTTGGTGGCGCAAAACCTGCTGCGCCGCTATTTTATCGCGCTGACGGCGCCGCAAACGGCAATCGAGGTGACCGCCCATGAGCCACGCTAAACGCATCGAGTACAGCCAGCAACAGCTGGCCGCGCTTTTCCACCAGGGCTTGAGCAGCGGCGCAGGCCGCAGCCGCAAGCATGAAAGCGCCGACAAACACGTCAGCGGCGAGGCGCACTACATTGACGATCGGCTGGAGTTCCCCAATCAGCTGCACCTGGCGGCGAAGCTGAGCGAGCGGGCGCATGCGCGGATCGAAAAACTGGACGTTTCCGCCTGTGCGGCTTTCCCCGGCGTGGTGCGGGTCATTACCTGGCGAGACGTACCGGGCGAGCTGGATATCGCGCCGCTGACCCAGGGCGACCCGCTGCTGGCGAAAGATGAGGTGGAGTACCTCGGCCAGGTGATTGCGGTGGTGGCGGCCGAGGATCCGGAAATCGCCTGGCGCGCCGCACAGGCGATCCGGGTGGAGTATCAGGATCTGCCGGCGCAGCTGGACGTCACCCGGTCATTGCGCGAAGGCTATCTGGTACAGGAAGCGCACCGCCATCAGCGCGGCGACGCCGATGCCGCGCTGGCGCAGGCGCAGCACCGCCTGCAGGGCGAGCTGCACGTCGGGGGCCAGGAACACTTTTATCTGGAAACCCAAATCGCCTCGGTGCTGCCGACCGAGGACGGCGGCATGCTGGTCTATTCATCGACCCAAAACCCGACCGAAATCCAGAAGCTGGTAGCCTCGGTGCTCAATCTGCCGATGCACCGGGTGACCGTCGACATGCGCCGCATGGGCGGCGGCTTTGGCGGCAAGGAGACCCAGGCGGGCGGCCCGGCCTGCCTGTGTGCCGTCGTCGCGCATCTTACCGGCCGGCCGGTCAAAATGCGCCTCAACCGCCGCGACGACATGCTGATCACCGGCAAACGTCACCCGTTTTATATTCGCTACGACGTCGGTTTCAACGACGAGGGCCTGCTGAACGGGGTGAAAATCGATCTGGCGGGCAACTGCGGTTACTCGCTCGATCTCTCGGGCTCGATCGTCGACCGCGCGATGTTCCATGCCGACAACGCCTATTTTCTGCAGGACGTGCTGATCGTCGGCCACCGCTGCAAGACCCACATCGCCTCCAACACCGCCTACCGCGGCTTCGGCGGGCCGCAGGGCATGATGGCCATCGAAGAAATCATGGATTGCATCGCCCGCTATCTGGCGCGCGATCCGCTGGCGGTGCGTAAAATCAATTACTACGGCAAAGACCGGCGCAACGTCACCCATTACCATCAGCCGGTGGAGCAAAACCTGCTGCAGGAGATCACCGCCGAGCTGGAGCAGAGCGCCGACTATCGGGCGCGCCGCGCCGCGATCCGCGATTTCAACGCGCAGAACCCGATCCTGAAGAAAGGGCTGGCGCTGACGCCGGTCAAATTCGGCATTTCCTTTACCGCCAGCTTCCTGAACCAGGCCGGCGCGCTGGTGCTGGTGTATACCGACGGCAGCATCCAGCTCAACCACGGCGGCACCGAAATGGGCCAGGGGCTGAACACCAAGGTGGCGCAGATTGTCGCCGCGGTGTTTCAGGTGGATATCGCGCGCATTCAGATCACCGCCACCGACACCGGCAAAGTGCCCAATACCTCGCCGACCGCCGCCTCGTCCGGCACCGATCTGAACGGCAAGGCGGCGGAAAACGCCGCGCAGATCATCAAACGGCGGTTGGTGGACATGCTGGTCAAACAGCATGCCGTCAGCGCCGACCAGGTGGCGTTCAGCAATGGCCAGGTGCGGGTCGGCGAGCGCTACTTCAGCTTTGAGCAGGTGGTCGAGCAGGCCTATTTCAATCAGGTTTCGCTGGCCAGCACCGGTTACTACCGCACGCCGAAAATTTTCTACGATCGCGACCAAGCCAGCGGCCATCCGTTTTACTACTTCGCCTATGGCGCGGCCTGCGCGGAGGTGGTGATCGACACGCTGACCGGCGAATACCGGCTGCTGCGCGCCGACATCCTGCACGACGTCGGCGATTCGCTGAACCCGGCGATCGACATCGGCCAGGTGGAGGGCGGTTTTGTGCAGGGCATGGGGTGGCTGACCAGCGAAGAGCTGGTGTGGGATGAGCAGGGCAAGCTGCTGACCAACGGCCCGGCCAGCTACAAAATCCCGGCGATTGGCGACGTGCCGGCCGATTTGCGCGTTCGGCTGCTGGAAAACCGCCAAAACCCGGAAGACACGGTATTTCATTCCAAGGCGGTGGGCGAACCGCCGTTTATGCTGGGCATCTCGGTGTGGTGCGCCATCAAGGACGCGGTGGCCAGCCTGGCGGACTATCGCCGGCAGCCCGCCATCGACGCGCCGGCCACGCCGGAACGGGTGCTGTGGGGCGTACAGCAGATGCTGACCGCGGTGCGGGAGAACGGCGATGGATGAATGGATTGAGGCGCTGGCCGCGCTGCGGCAACGCGGCGAACCCTGCGTGCTGGTCACGCTGGTGGATGAGCTTGGCTCCACGCCGCGCAACCGCGGCACCAAAATGCTGGTGACCGCCGAAGGGGCGGTCGATACCATCGGCGGCGGCCACCTGGAGTTTCAGGCGCTGGCGATCGCGCGCGACATGCTGCGGCAGGGCGTCAGCCGCCTGCGGCTGGAGCGTTTCCCGCTGGCGGCCCGGCTCGGCCAGTGCTGCGGCGGCGCCACCCGCGTGCTGTTCGAACCGCTGATCCCGCCGCGCCCGCAGATTGCGCTGTTCGGCGCCGGCCATGTCGGGCGCGCGCTGGTGAACATTCTCGCCACGCTGCCGTGCCGGGTGCGCTGGATAGACGCCCGCGCGGAGCAATTCCCGGCGCAAATTCCCGCCGGGGTCAGCCGCATCGTCAGCGAAGATCCGCTCGAGGAGGTCGACGCCATGCCGGCGGGCGGTTATTTCATCGTGATGACCCACGACCACGCGCTGGATCTGGCGCTGGCGGAACGCATCCTGCGGCGCGGCGACGCCGGCTATTTCGGCCTGATCGGCTCGTTGACCAAGCGCAAACGCTTCGAATATAAGCTTGCCCAGCGCGGTCTCGGCGAAACGGCGATCGCCGCCATGCGCTGCCCGCTCGGCCTGCCGGACGTAAAAGGCAAGCTGCCGGCGGAAATCGCGGTGGCGGTGGCCGGAGAGATTGTGGCCTGCTATGGGCATAAATCAAGGTCTGGCTCGGATGTTTGACTTCTAATCACTTGTTTTTGCTCAAACTGATAACTGCGCCTAAGCTAGGATGTGACTCGGCGGGGGCGTCCGCTCCCCGCGAACTTATTCTGTGAACATGGAGGAGTTTCGATTTGATGCGTTTATCGACATTGGTGCTGGCGATCGGCATGGCGCTGGGCACGCAGGCTCAGGCGGCAGAAACCCACCCGCACGCCGACCACAGCGCACTGCCCAGCGGCCAGGCGAAGGAGGCTAACGTGACCGGTGAAGCCAATCAGCACGAGAATAAAAAGAACGCCAATCCGTTCTTCTATCAGAGCCGCCTGCCGTTCCAGGCGCCGCCGTTCAACCTGATCAAAGAAAGCGACTATGCGCCGGCCATCGACGCGGGCATCAGGCAAAAGCGGGAAGAGGTGGAAAAAATCGCCAATAACCCGGCCAGGCCCAACTTCAAGAATACCTTTATCGCGCTGGAGCAGTCCGGCGCGCTGCTGACGCGGGTGATGAACGTGTTCGGCGCCATGACCTCGGCCAACACCAGCGACGCGCTGCAAAAGCTGGATGAGGAAAGCTCGCCGAAGCTGGCGGCGCTGAACGACGATATCATGCTGAACGGCAAACTGTTCGCGCGCATCAAGGCCATCTATCAGCAGCGCGACGCGCTGAAGCTGGATGCGGAGTCGCGCCGCCTGGTGGAGGTGACTTACAAGAACTTCGAACTGGCCGGCGCCAATCTGTCCGATGCCGATAAGGTCAAGCTGAAGGCGCTGAATCAGGAAGCGGCGACGCTGAGCACCCAATTCACCAACAAACTGCTGGCGGCGAGCAAAAACGGCGCGCTGGCGGTCACCGACCAGGCTAAGCTCGCCGGGCTGTCCGAGGGCGAACTGGCCGCGGCGGCGCAGGCCGCCGGCGAACGCAAGCTGGACAAGCAGTGGCTGCTGGTATTGCAGAACACCACCCAGCAGCCGGACCTGCAGAGCCTGAAAGATCGCGAGACGCGCAAGGCGCTGTTCGACGCCTCCTGGACGCGGGCGGAAAAGGGCGACGGCAACGATACTCGCCAGACGATCTCTCGCCTGGCCAAGGTGCGCGCCGAGCAGGCCAGGCTGCTGGGTTTCCCGAACTACGCCGCCTGGAAACTGCAAAACCAGATGGCCAAAACGCCGGATGCGGCGCTGAGCTTTATGCGCAACATCGTGCCGGCGGCCACCGCGCGCGCCGGGCGCGAGGCCAAAGACATTCAGGCGGTGATCGACCGGCAGAAAGGCGGCTTCAAGGTCGAGGCCTGGGATTGGCAGTTCTACGCCGAGCAGGTGCGCAAGGCCAGGTACGATCTGGATGAGTCGCAGATCAAGCCTTACTTCGAGCTGGATAACGTGCTGAACAACGGCGTGTTCTACGCCGCCAACCTGCTGTACGGCATCAGCTTCAAGCAGCGCAAGGACATCCCGGTTTATCAGCCGGACGTCAAGGTTTATGAGGTGTTCGATAAAGACGGCAAATCGTTGGCGCTGTTCTATACCGACTACTTTAAGCGCGACAACAAGGGCGGCGGCGCCTGGATGAGCAACTTCGTCGATCAGTCGAAGCTCAACGGCACCCGGCCGGTGATTTACAACGTCGCCAATTTCACCAAGCCGGCGCCGGGCCAGCCCGCGCTGCTGTCTTATGACGACGTGATCACCCTGTTCCACGAGTTCGGCCATGCGCTGCACGGCATGTTCGCCGATCAGGAATACCCGAGCCTGTCCGGCACCAACACCGCGCGCGACTTCGTCGAGTTCCCGTCGCAGTTCAACGAGCACTGGGCCAGCGATCCGAAAGTGTTCGCGCACTTCGCCAGGCATTACCAAACCGGCGAAGCGATGCCGCAGGCACTGGTCGACAAAATCAAGAAGGCCGACAAGTTCAACAAGGGCTATGACATGACCGAACTGCTGTCCGCCGCCTTGCTGGACATGCACTGGCATATGCTGACCGCCGACCAGCCGCAGCAGGACGTCGACAAGTTCGAAGCCGAGTCGCTGCAGAAAGACAAGGTCGACCTCAGCTATGTGCCGCCGCGTTACCGTTCCAGCTACTTCCAGCATATCTGGGGCAACGGCTACGCCGCCGGTTACTACGCCTACCTGTGGACCGAAATGCTGGCGGACGACGCCTTCCAGTGGTTCAGCGAGCACGGCGGCCTGACGGCGGAAAACGGCCAGCGCTTCCGCGACATGGTGCTGTCGCGCGGCAACAGCCAGGATCTGGAGAAGCTGTACGTCGACTGGCGCGGCAAAGAGCCGAGCATCGAACCCATGCTGATCAACCGCGGGCTGAAAGACGAGTAATCGCCTGCGATAGCCGCAAAACCGGAGCCGCCGCGGCTCCGGTTTTTTTTTGCCTCGCAGACAACGCTGAGCGGGATGCCGACAAAACACCAGCAATTCCACCGGCTCCCGTCGGCAATGCCGCAATGCAGGCTATTCACCACTTCCGCGATGGCTTCGCCCGTCAGTGGCCGGGATCAGCGATTCACCACCTTGGCCGGCAGGGCGACCACCAGCAGCGAGCTGAGCAGCAGGCAGCCGGCGAAGGCCCACAGCGCGCCGCCGCTTTTGCCGGTCAGATCCAGCGCCAGCCCCATCAGCGAATTGCTCACCAGCCCGGCGATGTTGGCCAGCGAACAGGCCAGCGCGAAGCCGGTGGCCGCCGCGGTGCCGCGCAGGAAGGTGGCCGGCAGGCTGAAGAATACCGGCACCGCGCCGATGATCGCCGCCTGGGCGACGGAAAACAGCAGCACCGTGGCCACCAGATTATGGGTGAAGAAGGTGCTGCCGGCCATCGCCATCGCGCCGACGATAAAGGGCACGATAATGTGCCAGCGCCGTTCGCGCAGCCGATCCGAACTGCTGCCGATCAACAGCATGCCCAACAGGGCGGCCACGCTCGGTATGGCGGTGAGGTAGCCGATGGTGGTGATGTCGGTCACGCCGGCGGTTTTGATAAAGGTCGGCATCCAAAAGCCCATGGCGTAGGCGCTGAGCAAAATGGCGAAGTCGATGCCGCCCAGCATCCACACCTTCAGGTTAAAGAAACCGTCGCGGAAGCTGTGCTTGCTGTGGCTGGCTTCGGCGTCGTCGCGCGCCAGATCCTCGGCGATGCGGCCTTTTTCTTCCTGCGTCAGCCATTTGGCCTGCTGGTAGGTGTTCGGCAGCACCCAGAAGGTCAGCACGCCCAGCAACACGCTGGGAATGCCCTCCAGCAGAAACAGCCACTGCCAGCCGTGCAGCCCGTGGCGCATGTCGAAGTGGCCCATGATCCAGCCGGAAATCGGCCCGCCCAGCACGCTAGACAGCGGCAGGCCAATCATGAACAGCGCGATGATGCGGCCGCGGCGGTAGGTGGGGAACCACAGCGTCAGGTAATACAGCACCCCCGGCAGGAAGCCGGCCTCCGCCACGCCGAGCAGGAAACGGATGGCGTAAAACTGGTTGGGGGTGGTGACGAACATGGTGGCGGCGGACAGCAGCCCCCAGGTGATCATGATGCGGGCGATCCACACCTTGGCGCCGACGCGCTGCAGGATCAGGTTGCTCGGCACCTCGAACAGGATATAACCGACGAAAAACAGCCCGGCGCCCAGGCCGAAGGCCGCTTCGCTCAGCTGCAGCGCGTCGGTCATCTGCAGCTTGGCCAGCCCGACGTTGATGCGGTCAAGGTAGGCCGCCAGATAACACAGGCAGAGGAACGGGATCAGCTTCCAGGTGATTTTGCGGTACAGCAGCAGCGATTCTGCGCCCGCTTTCCCCGCTGACGGGGTGTCAACAATGGCCATGATGATGTCTCCAGGTGGTGCGTTGTGGCCTCCGGAGGAGGTGCCTGTTGTGTTTGCGTTGCGCCGGCCTGTTTCGGGCGGTCGCGTGAGGCGCTTTTCGCGCCTTCGTTATTGTTGTTGCAGGTGAAGCCCGGTTCAGCGCCGTTTCAGGTAATCGATCGCCTCCCGTTTGCTCACCACGTCGCCGTACTTGCTGTCGATGTCGAATAGGTTGGCCTCATGCGGGCCGGGGTGGCGATCGCCGACGCACTCGCGCACCACGATGGTGCGAAAGCCGTGCTGTACCGCATCCACCGCGCTGGCGCGGATGCAGCCGCTGGTGGAGCAGCCGATCAACAGCAAGGTGTCGATCCCTTGCGCCACCAGCAGCGGCGCCAGCGCGGTGCCGAAAAAGGCGCTGGCGTACCGCTTGCTCAGCACCACTTCATCGGCCAGCGGCGCCACCGGCGGACAGAACGCCGCCAACGGATTGCCTTCGACCATGTCTTTCATTACCGGCGCTTTTTTGACCCACATGCCGCCATCGGCAAAATGGCCTGCATGATAGCGGATATTGGTGTGGATCACCGGAATTCCCGCCTGGCGCGCGCAGGCCAGCAGCGCCACGCTTTCGTCGACCGCGCTGACCACGCCGGGCGCGAACAGCGGCGCGCCCGGCGTGGTGTAGCCCTGCATGAAGTCGATCGCCAGCAGCGCCGGGCGTTGGCCGAAACCGATGCGCCGGCCCCAGACGCCGCTGTAGTTATCGGCAAGCGATTCGCTCATGGTGCCTCCTCAGTAAGCGCCGGAAAGCAGGGCGCCCGCGCCGGGCACGATCGGCTCCAGCTCCAGCGCGGTCAGCATTGCGTAGGTGGTGGCGATGGCGGCGGTGAGCACCGGTTTGCCGGTTTGCGCCTCAACCGCCGGCACCGCCGGCAGCGAAGGCATCTGCACGCAGGCCGAAAGCACGATGGCGTCGACGTCGCTCAGGTCCATCTCCGCGACGATGCCCGGCAGCCTGGCCGGATCGTGGCGGCCGACCTCGAGGTTGTCGGCGATCTCCAGCGCGCGCCACACCTTGACCTCGATGCCTTCGTGCTGGATGTAGTCCACCACCATCTGGGTGAGCGGCTTCATATAGGGCGCCACCAGCGCGATGCGTTTGGCGCCCAGCACCTTCAGGCCGTTGACCAACGCGCCGGCGCTGCTGACAACCGGCGCGGCGGCGTTGTTGTTTTGCGTCACCTGCGCCAGCCTGGCCTGCGATTCGCGATGGTAGCCCAGGCCCATCGACATGATGGCCACCAGGCAGGCGTAACCGAGCACGTCGACCCGGGCGTCGGAAAGCTCCAGCGCGCAGCGATCGGATTCGGCGTCCATCGCCGCCAGTTCCTCTTTGTTGACGTGCTTCATGCGCATGCGGCTGGAGTGGAAGGTGAAACGTTCCGGGCGGATCAGCTGGCGCGCGGTCAGCATCGCCGGGATCTCGGTTTCCATGGTGGTGTTGGAGCTGGGCACTATCTGGCCGATACGGTAGTTGTTGCTCATGATTGGCATTCCTCAATTAATCCAGAAAGTCGCCCAGGGCGCGGAAGAAACCGTCAACGTCGTCCCACGGGATCATATGCCCGGCGTTCTCGACCTCGACGATGGCGATTTCCGGCTGCAGCGCGCGGATTTCCTCGCGATCTTCCGGCAGGATCACCCCGCCTTTGCCGGCGATCATCAGCAGCGTCGGCATGGTCAGCCGCGGGTAGTCGCCGTGGCTGTCGACCTGGTGGAAATCGTCATAGGCGCGTTGGATGGCGGGCTCGTAACAGGTATGCAGCCACTCGGCGCGCAGCCGGCGCTGCTCTTCGCTCCAGGTCGGGCAGTAGGCGCGCATCTGTTCGGCGTCCATCCCCTGGCGCGACTGGCGGATCGAATCGGCGTACCACGGCCACTTGCCCGGGTAGTCGCGCCGCCCGGGGCCGGACACCGGCGGATCGACCAGCACCAGCCGCCGTGCGCCGGCCGGCTGCAGCGCCGCGGCGCGCAGGGCGAAGCGCGCGCCCATCGAATGGCCGAGCAGGGCGTAGCTCTGCAGCCCCAGCGCGGCGGCGAAGGCGTTGACGTCCTGCGCGCAGGTTTCGGCATCGTAGGCCAGCTCCGGGCCGCTGGAGGAGAGGCCGCGGCCGCGCACGTCGAGCACGTAGGTGTCGTATTTTTCGCCCAGCCGTTCGGCGACGAAGCCCCAGGTGATCGCCGGGCTGGTGATGCCGGGGATCAGGATCAGCGTCGGCCCGCGGCCGCCGTAGCGCAGGTAGTGCTGGCGGATGCCGTTGGCTTGCACATTGGCGCCATACAGGAAAGTGCTCATGCGGCGTTCTCCGATTTCAGCGATTGCGCATACAGGTCGTAGCCGTAGACCCAGGCCGGATCTTCCTGGGTGCGCAGGAAGGTGTTGGCGTTGGATACCGCCTGCACCCTTGATGCGCGCTCCTTGCGGTTGGCCTCATACAGCTGGAAGGCGGTGCGGTAGTCGCTCAGCCCGGTTTCCTGCAGGCAGCGGGTCAGCATGGCGGCGTCTTCGATCGCCATCGCCGCGCCCTGCGCCATATGGGGTTTCATCGGGTGGCAAGCGTCGCCCAGCAGCACCAGCCGGCCTTCGCTCCACAGCGGCAGCGGCTTGCGGTTGAGCAGCGGCCATTTGGTGACCTGTTCGCTGGACTCGATCAGCGCCTGTACGATCGGGTGGTAGCCGGCGAAGGTGTCGAACATCTCCTCGCGGCTGCTGTCGATAAAGCTGCCCTGGAAATCCCAGGCCGGGTGCGGCACGCCGCTGACGTAATAATATTCGTCACGTTTTTGAGTGGTGTAGTAAACCATCAGGTGGCGGTCCGCCGACCACCACTTCACGCAGTCTTCGAAACTCAGGTTGTACTTCGCCAGCGTCTCGCCGCGGATCAGCGCGCGGTGGGCGACCCAGCCGCTGTAGGTGGGGGCTTCCGCACCCAGCAGGTGCTCGCGAATGCGCGAGTTGATGCCGTCGGCGCCGATCACGATATCGGCCTGGGCCGAACTGCCGTCGGCGAAGTTCAGCATCACGCCGTCGCCGCGGTCTTCAATCTGGCTCAGGCACTTGCCGAAGTGCAGCGTGCCGGGCTGCAGCGCCGACAGCTGCAGCGCCTGCAGATCGCCGCGGTGCACCGTCACATAGGCGGCGCCGTATTCCTTGCGGGCGAAGGCGCCCAGCTCGATGCGCGACAGGTAATCGCCGCTTTCCGCGTCGCGGCTGAACCAGAAATCAGGGTGCGAAGCCATCTGCTCCAGCGGCTGTTCGATGCCGAGGCGCCGGAAAATCTTCAGCACGTTCGGCCCCATGTGGATGCCGGCGCCCAGCCGAGAAAACGCCGGGCTCTGCTCATACAGATCGACGGTAAAGCCGGCTTTTTGCAGCAGCCCGGCGGCGGCGGCCCCGCCCAAACCTGCGCCGACCACGGCGATGCGTTGTTGTTTGCTCATCATGTTTCCCCTGTCTGTTGGCTTTTTCACTCTTGCGCCCAACGCGGTGTCGGACGACTGATTTATAGTGTATACGCTAAATAACGCAAAGTTGCACAAGTGTTAAATTAGATCTTGCTCACGCTAATTGGCGGTTAACTTCTGTTAATCTCAGGGTAATCACAGGATTGATGGGGCGTGAAATAGGACTTTCTTATGGATGCGAGCGACGTCTTGCTTCCCGTTGAATTTTGGTCTTATATGATAAAAGAGTGTGTTCGCTTTAATTCGTGCAAAATATCGCCGGCCGCCCGTGGGCCGTCGGTCACCCTTGACGCAACAGGAGATACATCATGGCGGTCAATGATAGTCAGCTGGTTCAACTGTTCGAACAGGTGCTAACGCTGTCGAAGGTCGATGCTTCGCAGAGCGTGGCGATCCTGAAAAGCCACTATTCCGATGCGCGCACGGTGCGCGCCGCCACCGATGCCGCGCTGCGGCTCGGCGCCAAGGTGTATGCGGTGGAGCTGCCGTCGTTCAACCACCCGCGGGCGATGGGCAACGACATGACCGCCTACTGCGGCGACACCGCGTTGACCGGCAACCCTGCGGCGCAGCGCGCGCTGGAGGCCGCCGATCTGATCGTCGACACCATGATGCTGCTGCATTCGCCGGAGCAGGAACAGATCCTGAAAACCGGCACGCGCATTTTGCTGGCGGTCGAACCGCCGGAGGTATTGGCACGGATGTTGCCTGATGCTGAGGACAAGGCGCGGGTGCTGGCCGCCGCGGCGGTGCTGGAGCAGGCGCAGCTGATGCAGGTGAAATCCGCCGCCGGCAGCGATTTTCGCGCGCCTTTGGGGCAGTACCCGACGGTGACCGAATACGGCTATGCCGATGAACCGGGGCGCTGGGACCACTGGCCGAGCGGTTTCCTGTTCACCTGGCCTAACGAAGAGCAGGCGGAAGGGGTGCTGGTGCTGGAGGTGGGCGACATTCTGTTGCCGTTCAAGAGCTATGCGCGCGAACGCATCACCCTGGAGATCGAAAAAGGCTTCGTGACCCGCATTCACGGCGGCTTCGAGGCGGAGTATCTGCGGGAATACATGAAGTATTTCAACGATCCGGAGGTGTACGGCATCTCGCACATCGGCTGGGGGCTGCAGCCGCGCGCCCAGTGGACGGCGATGGGCCTGCACGATAAAAACGACGGCATGTGTATGGATGCGCGCGCGTTTTACGGCAATTTCCTGTTCTCCACCGGGCCGAATACCGAAGTCGGCGGCACGCGCAAAACGCCTTGCCATATGGACATTGCGCTGCGCCGCTGCGATATCGCGCTCGACGGCCAGACGGTGGTGGCGGACGGCGAGGTGGTGGCGCCGGCGGCGTCGCGGGTGCGCCAGGGTTAACCGTTGCTGTTAACCGCGGGGGTTTGTACTATTCTCGGTGAATTCCATAGACGGTGAGAGTAACGCAATGACGCCCCCCGAATACCCGGCTGCAGAGAGCGGCAAGCCTGAAAACTATCACTTTACCGAACAGGTCGGGCACCTGCTGCGCAAGGTTTATCAGCGCCACGTGGCTATTTTTCAGCACAACGTCGGCGATTCGCAGCTGACCGCGGTGCAGTTCATCACCCTGTGCGCGGTGCGCGACATGGGGCCGAGTTCGCTGACCGAGCTGGTGCAGGTGACGGCGGTCGATCAGGCCACCATTCGCGGCATCGTCGAGCGGTTGAAGGCGCGCGAGCTGATCACCGTCATGCCGGATCCGATCGACCGGCGCAAGGTGGTGGTCGGGCTGACCGACGCCGGCGCGGCATTGCTGGCTGAAACGCTGCCGCATGCGGCGAAGATCACAGAACTGACCTTTGGCACCCTGAATCCGGCCGAACGTATAGCGCTGATATTCCTGCTCAATAAAATGCTGGAGGATCCGCAGCCCGGCTGACTCGCCATCGCAACTTCGGTTGTCTGGCGGTCGGCGGCGCGGTTCTCGGCCCACAAAAGACAACCAGAGCGCAGGCGGAGACGCGACATGGCGATATCTGAAGTGCAATCGTCCAGGGAGGGCGCGATAAAAACGCTGACGGAGCATCCGCTGATGCTGTCGGTGAACGGCGAAAACATCCATACCCGGGTAATGGCGGACACGCCGCTGTTGCTGGTGCTGCGCAACGATCTGGCGCTCAACGGCCCCAAGTACGGCTGCGGCCTGGGCGAGTGCGGCGCCTGTACGGTGCTGATTGACGGCGTGGCGGCGCGCGCCTGCGTGATCCCGGCGCTGGGCATTGCCGGCCGCGCGGTCGTCACGCTGGAAGGGCTGGGCGACCGGGAACACCCGCACCCGGTGCAGCGCGCCTTTATCGAAGAACAGGCGGCCCAGTGCGGCTACTGCCTGAACGGCATGATCATGACCACCAAGGCCCTGCTGGATCGCAACCCGTCGCCGAGCGACGCGGAGATCCGCCAGGCGCTGTCCGGCAATCTGTGCCGCTGCGGCACCCATATCGAAATTCTGCGTGCGGTTCAGCGCGCCATCATTCTCTGCCGCGATGAGGAAACCCAGCCCGATGACTGACGCCCATTCCCCATTGCCGACCCAGGCCGAGCTGCTGCAGCGCGACGGCGTGCTGCTGATTATCGACAGCATTCAACCGCCGCCGGGCCTGGTGCCGAAAGGCCAAACGCCGACGCTGAAACCCAAAGAGCAGGGGCTGTTCATCGCCCTGTGCGACAGCGGCGAAATCTACGCCTTCAACGGCCATGTCGATCTCGGGACCGGCGTACGCACCGCGCTGGGGCAGATAGTCGCCGAAGAGCTGTATCTGCGCATGGATCAGGTGCGCATGGTGCTGGGCGATACCGAGCGCGCGCCGAATCAGGGCGCCACCATCGCCAGCGCCACGCTGCAGATTTCCGCCGTGCCGCTGCGCAACGCCGCCGCCGAAGCGCGCCGCTGGCTGTTGCAGCGGGCGGCGCAGCGCTTTGGCCTGCCGGCAGAGCAGCTGACGCTGGAAGAGGGACGGATCCGCAACCCGCAGGGGCAGACGCTCGGCTACGCCGAGCTGGTGGCGGGCGGGCACGTCGAGTTGGCGATTTCCGGCGATGCGCCGCTCAAACCTCAGGCCGAATACCGGCTGGTGGGCACCAGCGCCGCGCGGGTCGATATTCCGGCCAAGGCCACCGGCGAATCCACCTACGTGCACGACATGCGCCTGCCGAACATGCTGCATGGCCGGGTGGTGCGCCCGCCGTACGCCGGTTACGACAGCGGCGAATTCGTCGGCACCAGCCTGCTGGCGGTGGATGAAGCTTCGATCGCCCATATTCCCGGCATCGTCAAGCTGGTGACGATCGGCGATTTCATCGGCATCGTCGCCGAGCGCGAAGAGCAGGCGATCAAGGCGGCGCAGGCGTTGCAGGTCAGCTGGAAGGACTGGCGGCGCAATCTGCCGCAGCTGGCCGACGTGGCGCAGGCGCTGCGCGACAATCCGCGCTCGACCCGGGTGGTGCACGACACCGGCGACGTCGATGCGGCGCTGGCGGCGGCCGACCGGCGCTTGACCCGCAGCTACCTGTGGCCGTATCAGCTGCATGCCTCGATCGGGCCTTCCTGCGCACTGGCGGACTATCGACCGGAGCGGCTGCAGGTGTGGTCCGGCAGCCAGAACCCGCATCTGCTGCGCGCCGATCTGGCCTGGCTGCTGGAGTACCCCGAGCAACAGATAGAAATTATTCGCATGGAGGCCGCCGGCTGCTATGGCCGCAACTGCGCCGATGACGTCTGCGCCGACGCGGCGCTGCTGTCGCGCGCGGTGGGGCGGCCGGTGCGGGTGCAGCTCACGCGCGAGCAGGAGCACCTGTGGGAGCCGAAGGGCACCGCGCAGCTGATGGAGGTGGACGGCGGGCTGGACGCCGCCGGCCATCCGGTGGGTTACGATTTCCGCACCTATTACCCCTCCAACGGCGCGCCGACGCTGGCGCTGCTGCTGACCGGCCGGGTAGAGCCGCTGCCGGTGGCCTATGAGATGGGCGACCGCACCTCGGTGCCGCCGTACGACTATCCGGCGCTGCGCGTCAGCATCGAAGACATGGCGCCGATCGTGCGCGCCTCCTGGATGCGCGGGGTTTCCGCGCTGCCGAACACCTTCGCGCACGAATCTTACATCGACGAGCTGGCGCATGCCGCCGGCGTCGATCCGCTGGAGTATCGGCTGCGCTATATCAGCGACGAGCGCGCCAGCGAACTGATGCGCAGCACCGCCGAACGCGCCGGCTGGACGCCGCACACCGAACCGATGCAGACCCCGGCGGAAGACGGGGTGCTGCGCGGGCGCGGCTTTGCCTATGCGCGCTATATCCACAGCAAGTTCCCCGGTTTCGGCGCCGCCTGGGCGGCCTGGGTGGCCGACGTGGCGATCGACAAAGCCAGCGGCGAAGTGGCGGTAACGCGCATCGTGGTGGGGCATGACGCCGGCATGATGGTGAATCCCGACGGCGTGCGCCACCAGATCCACGGCAACGTGCTCCAGTCCACCAGCCGGGTGCTGAAGGAGCGGGTGACCTTCGAAGAGTCGACGGTGTCCAGCAAGGAATGGGGCGCCTATCCGATCCTGACTTTCCCCGAGGTGCCGGAAGTCGACGTGGTGATGATGCCGCGCCCGTACGATCCGCCGCTGGGCGCCGGTGAATCGGCCTCGGTGCCGAGCGCGGCGGCCATCGCCAATGCGGTGTTCGACGCCACCGGCATCCGGTTTCGCGAGCTGCCGATCACCTCGGATCGCCTGCGTGAGGCGCTGAACGGCCCGGACAGCGCCCGGCAGGCGCCGCCGCCGGCCAAATCCCGGCGCAGCAAATGGTGGTTCGGCGGCGCGGCCGGCCTGTTCGGCGCGGTGTTGGGCATCGCCGGCGCCGCGCTGCCTTGGCGCGCCGAAATCGCGCCGGTCGCCACGCCGGGCGCGGGCACCTGGTCAGCCGCCACGCTGGAGCGCGGCCGTCAGCTGGCCGCCGCCGGGGATTGCGCGGTGTGCCACACCGCCGCCGAGGGGGCGACCAACGCCGGCGGGCTGGCGATGGAAACGCCGTTCGGCACCCTGTACAGCACCAATATCACGCCGGACGTCGAAACCGGCATCGGCAACTGGTCGTTTACCGCCTTTGAGCGGGCGATGCGGCAGGGCATCAGCCGCGACGGCCGCCATCTGTACCCGGCGTTTCCTTATACCGCGTTCAGTAAAATGACCGACGGCGACATGCAGGCGCTGTACGCCTATATGATGTCGCAGCCGGCGGTATCGCAAAGCAACCCGGCCAATCAGATGCGTTTTCCGTTCAACATGCGGCCGCTGATGGCCGGTTGGAACGCGCTGTTTCTGCGGCAGGGCGAGTTTCAGCCCGACCCCGCCCAGACCGCGCAGTGGAACCGGGGCTCCTATCTGGTCAACGGCCTCGGCCACTGCGCAGCCTGCCACTCGCCGCGCAATCTGCTGGGCGCTGAAAAGGGCGGCGCGGGTTTTCTGGCGGGCGCGATGGTCGACGGTTGGGAAGCGCCGGCGCTGAATCAGTTGGCCAATGCGGATAAACCCTGGAGCGAAGAACAGCTGTTCCAGTACCTGCGCAGCGGGCACTCGAGCGAACACGGCGTGGCGGCCGGGCCGATGGGGCCGGTGGTCGGCGAGCTGGCGACGCTGCCCGAATCCGACGTGCGGGCGATGGCCAACTACCTGATTTCACTGAGCGACCCGGCGCCGCTGAATGTGGAGCCGCAGGCGCAGCTGGCCGCCCGCGTTAAGCCGGCGTTTTCGCAGCAGGCCGGCGAGCGGCTGTTTCAGGGCGCCTGTCAGGCCTGCCACAGCGCCGCCGCCGGCGGGCCGCAGCTGTTCGGCGTCAGCCCGGATCTGGCCGCCAACACCAATATCTTCAGTGAGCGGCCGGATAACCTGATCAACGTGATCCTGCAGGGGATCTCCAAGCCGGCCACCGCCGGGCTGGGCTTTATGCCGGGTTTTAAAGACAGCTTCTCGGATCGGCAGGTGACCGATCTGGTGAACTATCTGCGCCAGCGCTACGCCGGCGACAAACCGGCCTGGCGTGATGTGGAGGCGCAGGTGGCGCGGCTGCGCGCCAACCCGGGCAGCCATTAACGGCGTTACGGCCGCTGCAGGAAAGCCACCAGCCGCTGCGCCGGCAGCGGCAACTGCGCCAGCTTGCGCACCGCGATCGACAGCCGGCGCGTGGCCCAGTCGTCTTCCAGCGCGATAACCTGCTGCCGAATGCCCGGCAGTTGCCGGGCCAGCTCTTCGGGCACCACGGCGATGCCGGCGCCGCGCATGACCATGCGGCAAATCACCTCAAAGCTGCCGGCCTGCGCCCGCAGCCGCATTGAGCCGCCGCTGCGCATGGCCAACTGCTCCAGATGCCGCTGCAGCGCGCTGTCCGCGGATAAACCGATGAATTCATAACGCAGGCTTTCCGCAAAGCCGACGCTGGCGCGGCCGCACAGGTCATGGCCCGGCGGCAGCGCCAGCACCAGGCGGTCGGCCCGAAACGGATAACTTTCCAACCCGCGCAGGTCGGCGTGATCGGCAACGATGCCGATATCCGCCGTTTGTTCGACCAGCGCCTGGGCGATGGCGGTGCTGGGCAGCTCCTCCAGCGCAATGTCGGTATAGGGGTGTTGCACCAGGAAGTCCGCCAGCAGCTCCGGCAGGAAGGCCTCGGCGGCGACAGTGTTGGCGATTATGCGCAGCCGGCTGCGTTGTCCGGGCGCAAACTCGGCCATTTCGCCGCGCAGCCGTTCGCGCTGTCGCAGCAGCCGGCGCGCATGCGGCAGCAGCCGTTCACCGGCCGGCGTCGGCCGCACGCCGCGCGCACCGCGCGCCAGCAGTTGCACGCCCGCCTGCTGTTCCAGCCCGCGGATGCGCGCACTGGCCGAAGGCAGCGACAGACCGGTGCGTTCGGCGCCGGCGGTGATGCTGCCGGCTTCGATCACCGCCACCAGCAGCCGCAGATCGGTAAAATCAAAATGCATCCTTTTCCCTCTGTCTTTGCCACAGGCCGGCTCAGCCATTGCCGCATTGTGCGGCCGGCCAGGGCTGCGCACAATCAGGCCACTGATTCGCAATGAAGGAATGATAGACGCATGACGCCAACGTTACCTGAAGTTTTCGCCCTGGCGGGTATCTTTGTCCTTGCGGGCGCGGTAAAAGGCGCGATTGGCCTCGGTCTGCCCACGGTGTCGATGGGGTTGCTGAGCCTGCTGATGCCGCCGGGGCAGGCGGCGGCCTTGCTGCTGATTCCCTCGCTGATCACCAACCTGTGGCAGCTGATGTGCGGGCCGCAGTGGCGGGCGCTGTGCCGCAGGCTGTGGTTGATGATGCTGTCGATCGCCGCAGGCACCTTGGTGAGCGCCGGAACGCTTTCCGGCGGCGGCCATTGGGCGCCGTTGGCGCTGGGTATTTGCCTTATCCTTTACGCGCTGCTGGGATCCAGCCGTTTTGACTGGCGCGCAGCACCGGCGGCCGAGCGCTGGCTGGGGCCGCTGTGTGGCTTGCTGACCGGGCTGGTGACTGGCGCCACCGGGGTATTCGTTATTCCTGCGGTGCCTTATTTGAACGCGCTGGGACTGGCGCGCGACGATCTGGTGCAGGCCCTGGGGCTGTCGTTTACCGTTTCCACGCTGGCGTTGGCGGCGGGGCTGGCGTGGCACCAGGCGTTGCCGGGGGCGGCGCTGGGCAGCTCATTGCTGGCGCTGGTACCGGCGTTGGCCGGCATGTGGCTGGGGAGCATCGCGCGCCGCCATTGCCGCCCGCAGCTGTTTCGCCGCCTTTTCTTTATCGGGTTATTCATCCTGGGCGTTGAGCTTGCCTGGCGTTCAATTAGCTAAATCGATAGCATCTACATGTAATTAGAGTAGGTATATTATTCTGGGTTTTATTCCAATATGATGGGTTGCTATATTGAAAATACGCTTTTATTGTTTTATTGCATTAATGAGTGCAAGAAAGTGATGGACTATTGTCAGTATGTTTTACTTTTGCCGTCACAGGGATTTCCAAAAAAACACAATAAATCCATGGAATAATATTGATGGAGTGAATTTTAAACGGCCAATTGGCTGCGGTGTCGGGTGGCTGGCAGGATCGGGATAGGCCAGAAAATTCGTGCTTTTATGGAGTATGCGATGAATAGATATGTTGTTTTTATAAAGAGTGGCGCTTCCAGGGTGGTGAAAAAAGAAGGGGTTACACGGGAGGTAATCAAGGAGCTGAAGCTGCAGGGGTTTAGAAAGCACCCTGTGGAAGTGGAGGCTGAAAATGAAAATCAAGCCGTTGATATACTGAATGAAAATAGCAATGCTTATTTGGGCTCGTTAAAGGATTTTTCCGGTGACGCATTACTCTGTTCTATTTGTGTTATTGTTATGGCAATAGTCTTTTTTTTCGGCTAAGCCGTAATCTAAAAGCAAGTCATTATAATTTTATGATGGCTTAAGTGGTTGTTGAATGTTTGAGTTTAATTTATAAACTTCAGGTGATCATTGGCTTGAAATATAGTTGATTTCGTATGGCTTGGTGATTTAACCCTAAGTGGCCATTTTTAATGCGGCCTGGTCTTCGTGGTTGTCTGTTTTTTCTGGCGCATTGAAAAACGAAAGTATGGTTATATTATTATGTTCCGCGTGTCGGCAGGCATAGTCGCTACAATAACATGCCTTTATGTTGCGCCATGTTGGTGTATCCGTGCGGGGAAAGGAAAATAACCGCCGGTTTATAAACCGGCCTTAAGGTGTCATTGCCATGACAGGACGTCCGCCGCAGCTTTACCGTGAGGGATATTTCGCTGCACAGGCCAGCAATGCCGAAGGCGAGGTGATTATTCCCCCCAGCCTCAGCTTAACCGCCTACGCCTGCGCCAGCGTGGCGCTGTTGCTGGCCATCGCGGCGTTCCTGCTGCTGGGCCAGTACACCCGCAAGGCGCGGCTGGAGGGGGTGGTGATGCCTTCTACCGGGCTGATCAAGGTGATGGCCCGCAGCGGCGGGCAGGTTAGCGCCGGGCTGGCGGCGGAGGGCGAGTCGGTAAAGGCCGGCCAGCCGCTGTATCGTCTCAGCGGCGAGCATTTCAACGGGCGCGGCGCGGGCGCGCTGGCCGCTGTCTCGGCATCGTTAAACCAGCAATACCGGATGCTGGAGCAGCAGCAGGCGCAGGAGCGTTCCGCCGGCGCCTCGCAGCAGGCCGGCATTCGGCGCCGTATGTCGCAGCTGGAAGACGAGTTGGGCAGCGCCGCTTCCGCCTTGGCGCTGTCGCAACAACAGGCGAAGCTGTCGCGTTCGGTGATGGACCGCTACCGGCTGCTGAGTGCCAAAAAGTACGTTTCCGCGATCGAACTGCAGCAAAAACGGATCGAACTCTCCGCCGCGCTGGAGCGGGTGGAAATCCAGCGGCAGGTACAGCTGCGGCTAAGACGCGATCTCTCCGCCGCGGCTTCGGAGCTGCAGGCAATGCGAGAACAGCTGCAGGGGCGGGATGCCGAACTGGCGCGCCAGCTGCACGGCCTGCACCAGCAGCAGATTGAACTGGCCGCCCAGGCGGAAAATACCCTGACCGCGCCGGTGGACGGGCAGATAGTTGCGGTGCTGGCCCGCGTCGGGCAAACGGTCAAACAGCACGATGCCTTATTGATGATGGTCGCTGAAGGTGCGCGTCTGCAGGTGGAGCTTTATGCGCCGAGCAAGGCGGCGGGATTTATCAAACCGCAGCAGCGCGTCGGCCTGCGATTCGCCGCGTTTCCCTACGAAAAGTTTGGCGTGCAGTACGGCCATATCCAGGCCATCACTCGCGCCAGCCTGAGCGCGGCCGACGCCATGCCGCAAAACCCGATGGTTTGGAAAGAAAACGAAGGGCACTACCGGGTAACGGTGGCGCTCGATAAAACCGCCATTACCGCCTATGGCCGCCAGGAGCCGCTGCGCATCGGTATGGCGGTGGCGGCGGACGTCGAGCTGGACAGCCGCCGCCTGTATGAATGGCTATTGGAACCCTTGTGGAGCCTGAAGGGGAGAATGTGATGCGCCACGACAAGGAAAGTCTTAACTGGGCATGGCGCAAGCGCCTGCCGCTGATCCGCCAGACCGAAGCGGCGGAGTGCGGCGTGGCCTGCCTGGCGATGATTGCCGGCTGGTACGGGCACCGGGTCGATTTAGCCACGCTGCGCCAGCAGCTTAACGCCTCGCAGCTCGGCATGACCTTTACGCAGCTGACCGGCTGCGCCGAACGGCTGAACCTGGCCGGCCGCGCGGTGCGGCTGGAGCTGGAGGAACTGCGGCTGCTGGCGACGCCCTGCATTCTGTATTGGGACATGAACCATTTTGTGGTGCTGAAGCGGGTGCGCGGCACCCGCATCGAGCTGCACGATCCGGCCCGCGGCCTGGTGAAAATGAGCCTGCGGGAGGCGAACCGTCATTTTACCGGCGTGGCGCTGGAGCTGACGCCCACCCACCAATTCGACATCCGCGATCGCCGGCGAAAGGTTCGCCTGACGGCGTTGATCGGCCAAACTCAGGGGCTGAAGGCGGCGCTGGCGAGGATTTTCTGTTTTGCGCTGGCGCTGGAGGCGTTCGCGCTGCTTGGCCCGTTGATCAACCAACTGGTGATCGACGAAGTGCTGGTAGCGCTCGACGCCAATCTGCTGAGCCTGATCGTCATCGCCATGCTGCTGCTGGCGGTGATGCAGATGCTGTTGGAGCTGGCGCGCCAGTGGGCGACCCTCAGCATGGCGGTCAATTTCAACCTGCAGTGGACGGCCAACGTTTTTCATCACTTGCTGCGTTTGCCGATCGGCTGGTTCGAGGCGCGCAATATGGGCGACATCAGCGCCAAGTTCGACGCCGTCGACACCATCCAGGAAACCCTCACCACCACGCTGCTGGAGGCCTTTCTCGATCTGCTGCTGGTGGTCGGCACGCTGAGCATGATGCTGTTATACAGCGCGAAGCTTACCGCCATCGCGCTGGGGGCCGCCCTGATTTACGGTCTGCTGCGGCTATGCTGGTTCAGCACGCTGCGCAAGGCGGCGGAAGACAGCTGGAGCGCCGATACCCAGGAGTCGAGTCACTTTCTGGAAAGCCTGCGCGGGGTGCTGAGCCTGCGGGTGAACGGGGCGCTGGCGCGGCGGGAATCGGCGTGGCGCAACCTGAACGTCGCCCGGCGCAACGCCCACCTGCGCGAAAGCAAACTGATGATGGTGTATGGCATCATGCATACCTCGTTCGGCAGCCTGGTGGGCGCAGCGGTGCTGTGGCAGGGCGCCGGCGCGGTGCTGGCCGGGCAGTTTTCGGTGGGCATGCTGGTGGCTTACCTGTCTTTTCAGGGGCGATTTTCCGCCAGCATCAACGGGCTGATAGACAACGTGTTCGCCTATCGGATGCTCGACGTCTACAACCAGCGGCTGGCCGATATCGTGCTGACCGCCCGCGAGGATGCGGCGGCGGGCGGGGATGAGCGCGCGCCCGCGCCCTCGGCCGACCGCGCCGTTTTGCGGCTGGATCGGGTGAGTTTCAGCTATGCCGCGGGGGAGCGGGAGATCCTGTCGCAGGTCTCGCTGCAGGTCATGCCCGGCGAGGTGGTGGCGCTGGTGGGGCCGTCCGGCGGCGGAAAAACCACGCTGGCCAAGCTGGTGCTGGGGCTCTACCGGCCTACCGCCGGCGTGCTGAGCCTGTTGGGGGTGGCGCATCATCAGCCGGGCTATCCGGCGCTGCGGCGGGAGATCGGCGTGGTGCTGCAGGAAGACCAGCTGTTTCGCGGTTCGATAGCCGACAACCTGACCCTGTTCGCGCCGCAGGCAGACATGGCGCTGCTTGCCGAATGCGCACGCCTGGCGCAGCTGAGCGATGAGATCGCGCGGCTGCCGATGGGCTATCAAACTTTGGTCGGCGAGATGGGCGGCACCCTGTCCGCCGGCCAAAAGCAGCGGCTGTTGCTGGCGCGGGCGCTTTACAAGCGGCCGAAGCTGCTGCTCCTGGACGAAGCGACCAGCCATCTGGACGTGGCCAATGAAATGCGGGTCAGCGCCGCATTGCGCCAGCTTGGCCTGCCGATTTTACTGATCGCCCACCGGCCGGAAACCATCGCCTCTGCCGACCGGGTTATCGAACTGCGCGCGGGGCGGATTGCATAACCGCACGGCAGGCTCAGGCCAGCGGCCCGCCCAAAATGGTTTCCTGCATGCCGGCGAGAATGCGTTCGCCGGTTTCGGTTTTCAGTTCTTCATACCAGCTGCGGGTGATCGCCATTTCTTTGCCGTGCGTCACGTCGCAGCGCTTGCGCGCTTTCAGCACCAGATCCTTCACCCGATAGCTGCGTTTATCCTGGTAGCGCAGCAGGGCGTCTTCAATGCCCAGCGAGTTGGTCTGCAGCGCGATCGCCAGCACTACCGCATCTTCCATCGCCGCGCAGCCGCCCTGGCCGATATCCGGGGTGGTGCTGTGACCGGCGTCGCCCAACAGCGCCACGCGGCCGCGCACCAGCTGTTCGAAGGGCTCGATATCGTGGATCTCAATGCGGTTGACGCTGGCGGGATCGAGCGCCGCGATCAGCTTCTGCACCGGGTCGGCCCAGCCGGCGAAGTAGCGCTGCAGGTCGGCGCGCACCGTGCTGCGGTCTTCCGCCAGCCCGGTCGGCAACGGCACATCGAAGAAGAAATAAAAACGGTTGTCGGCCACCGGCATCAGCGATACCCGCTTGCCTTCGCCGACAAAGGTGGTCCACTGGTCGGCCGGCGCGATGGATTCGTCGATGGTCACCAGCCCGTTCCAGTTGACATAGCCGGCGTAGCGGCGCTCCACCGCGTGGCCCAGCACGTAAGGGCGCACCGCCGAGTGGGTGCCGTCGGCGGCGATCAGGAAATCGCCGCTGGCCTGGCTGCCGTCTTCAAACCAGGCGGTCACGCCGTCCGGCGTTTCTTCTATGCCGCACACCCGTTTGCCGAAACGTACCCGGTCACGGCCGTAGGTATCCAGCAGCATGGCCTGCAGCTCGGCGCGGGCCACCGGGTAGGGGCGTTCGCCGACGCCGGCGATCAGCGGATCCAGGCTGAAACGCGTCAGGGTCCGGCCGTGCAGGTATTCCTGATAAGCCATGTAGCGCATCGGGCCGCCCAGCCGGCGCAGCGGCTCTTTCATGCCCAGGTAGTTCAGGCACTTCACGCCGTTCGGCCAGATGGAAATGGCCGCGCCAACCGGCCGAATGTCCTTCACCGCCTCATACACTTCGCTGTCGATACCGGCCCGCTGCAGGGCGATGGCGGCACACAGGCCGCCGATGCCGCCGCCAATGACGATTGCTTTCATTTGGTTGTTCTCCTGATGGCTATTACCGGAAGCAGCAATTTCCGTACCAACCTGCCGGCGCGGCGGCGGGCGGGGTGAAGGCGGCGGGCTGACGCAAATTGGTGCAACCGCTGAGCCGTGACGGGGCAAGGTTATTTTTCTCGCCGCCCGCGGCTTTCAATTTACGGCGCGCGGCATTGCGCGATATTCTGGCGCCATACTGGGTCATGCCTGAGGAGGGAACCATGACAGACAGCCATGCGTTTGAACGACAGGGCCTGGAGAATCTGCTGGGCTACTGGCGGCGACACCGCCGCCTGCCGGGCGCGCGTTATCCGGCCGGCCCGACCGACAGCCTGAGCGACGTGGCCGGGGTGAGCGTGGGGCATCATACCCTGAACGAAGGCGACTGCCAGACCGGGGTCACCGCCATCATGCCGCCGGGTGAGCTGTTCGGCCAGCCGCTGCCCTGCGGCAGCGCCGTGCTCAACGGCTTCGCCAAGCCGCTGGGGCTGGTGCAGCTCAATGAGCTGGGGGTGCTGCAAACGCCGATCCTGCTGAGCAATACCTTCGCCGTCGGCACGCTGTTCAACGCCATGGTGCGGCGCAGCTGCCAACGTTATCCGCAGATTGGCCGCGGCGGCGCCACCCTCAATCCGCTGGTGCTGGAGTGCAACGACGGTTATTTGAACGACATTCAGGCCATGGCGGTGCGCGAAGAGCACGTGTTCAGCGCGCTGGATAATCTCTCGAGCCGTTTTGATCGCGGCAGCGTCGGCGCCGGGCGCGGCATGAGCAGTTTTGGCCTGAAGGGCGGCATCGGCACCGCCTCGCGCTACTGCCCGGGCCTGGGGGCGACGCTGGGGGTGCTGGTGCTGGCCAACTTCGGCACCCTCGACTCGCTCACGCTGAGCGGCGTGCGGGTGGGGCCGGCGCTGGCCGCCGAGTTGGCGGATCCGCCGCCGCAGGTGGACGCCGGGTCGATCATCATCATTATCGCCTGCGATCGGGTGCTGGACAGCCGGCAACTGGGCCGCATCGCCAAGCGCGCCGGCGCGGGGCTGGGCCGGGTCGGCAGCCATTGGGGGCACGGCTCCGGCGATATCGCGCTGGCGTTTTCCACCCGGCTGCAGGGCGCGGCGCTGCCGGATGAACGGCTGGAGCCGCTGTTCGCCGCCGCCGCGGACGCCACCGAATATGCGGTGCTGGACGCGCTGCTGAGCGCCGAGAGCGTCAGCGGTTTCCAGCAGCATTCGCGCGCGGCGTTGGGGCCGCTGCTCGATCGTTTGGCCGATTGCGGCCCGCATTAACCGGCGCCGGATCGCTTCGACGACGATCCGGCACAGCACGATCCCACAACGGAAAATTCCCTCCTGACATTAATCTGCCTGAATAATAGGCTACGCTAACTATTAACCTGTTGCTCAATGTTCACCCGCGAGCGCAGCCGACGATTCCCATAAAAAAATGATTCTCGCCGTACGCATTGACGCAGTGCGGCATTTTGGAGCTATGAGCAATGACAATATCGCAAGTCCCGCTTTCGCGGCGGCGGTTTATCGTCGGCGCCGGAGCGTTGGTGATCGGCGCGTATCTGCCGTCCACCGGCGCGCTGGCCAGAACGAGCGCCGCAGCTGCGCCAGGCGCCCCGGCGCTGGACGCCAACGCCTTCGTGCAGGTCGGCGCCGACGGCATCGTCACCGTGATCAGTAAACACACCGAAGTGGGCCAGGGGGTCTACACCGGCATGGCGACGCTGGTCGCCGAAGAGCTCGACGCCGACTGGGCGCAGGTGCGCGTCGTCGCCGCGCCGGTGGACACCAGCGTCTACAAGAACCTGTCGTTCGGCTTCCAGGGCACCGGCGGCTCCAGTTCGGTGGCCAACGCCTATGAGCAGATGCGCCGCATGGGCGCCATGGCGCGCGCGCTGCTGGTGCAGGCCGCCGCGCAAAGTTGGAAAACCTCGGCGCAGGAAATCACCGTGCAGGCGGGCAGGATCCGCCACGCCGCCAGCGGCCGGGAAGCGGGCTTCGGCGAATTCGCCGCGCTGGCCGCCACGCTGCCGCCGCCCGATCCCGCCAGCCTGCCGCTGAAGGACCCGGCCAATTTCACCCTGATCGGCAAGGCCGGCGGGCTGCACCGCGTCGACTCGCTGGCGAAAACCAACGGCAGCGCGCAGTTCTCGCAGGACATCCACGAGCCGGGCATGCTGACCGTCACCATCAAGAAATCGCCGCGTTTTGGCGGCCGGGTGGCGTCGTTTGACGCCAGCCGCGCGCTGGCGGTGCCGGGCGTGGTGGCGGTGAAGCAGACCGACACCGGGGTGGCGGTGTACGCCAAAAATACCTGGGCGGCGATCCAGGGCCGCGATCGGCTGCGGGTGGAGTGGGATGACGCGCAGGCCGAGCGGCGCAACACCGGGGAAATCTACGCCGAGTTCCGCCGGGTGGCGCAAAAAACCGGCGTGCTGGCGAAGAGCCATGGCAAACCGGACGAGATCTTCGATAAGGCCGACAGGGTGATCGAAGCCGAATATACCTTCCCGTATGTGGCGCATGCGCCGATGGAGCCGCTGGACGGTTACCTGTTCTGGGACGGCGAAAGCGTCAGGGCGCGCTACGGCTGCCAGATCCAGACTCTCGACCACAAGCAGCTGTGCGATCTGTTCCAGCTGCCGCCGGAAAAAGTGCAAATCGACACCATTCTGGCCGGCGGCAGCTTCGGCCGACGCATCGATCTGGGCAACCCGACGCTGGGGCCGGATCTGGCGGCGGACATGGCGGCGGCGGCCAAGGCTATCGGCCCCGGGCACGGGGTGAAGGTGGTATGGACGCGCGAGGACGACATCCGCAACGGCTGGTACCGGCCGATGATCCTGCACCGGCTGCGCGGCGCCATTCGCGGCGGCAAAGTGGTGGGCTGGACCGATACCGTGGTGGGGCATTCCTGGACGCTCAACAGTGCGATGACCGCGCTGGTGGTCAACGGCCTCGATCTGATGATGGTCGAGGGCGCCAGCGAGCTGCCTTATACCTTCGAAGCCTTCCGTTGCGACGCGCACATCGTGCCGGGCAAGGTGCCGACCACCTCGCTGCGTTCCGTCGCCAGCACCCATACCGGCCATGCGGTGGAGAGCTTCATCGATCAGCTGCTGCAGGAGACCGGGCAGGATCCGGTCGAGGGTCGGCTGGCGCTGATGGGCGACGCGCCGCGCGAAGCCGGGGTATTGCGGGCGGTGGCCAAGGCCGCCAACTGGCAGGGCGCCAGGGTAGTGGACGGCCGCGCGCGCGGGGTGGGCGTCGCCAAGGCGTTCGACACCCGGGTGGCGCAGATAGCGGAAGTGTCTATCGGCGAAGGCGGCATTCCGCGGGTGCACAAGGTGTGGTGCGCGGTGGACTGCGGCGTGGCGGTGAATCCCGACGTGATCCGCGCGCAGATTGAAGGCGGCATCGGCTACGGCCTGAGCATGGCGCTGTACGGCAACATCACGCTGAAAGACGGGGTGATCGAGCAATCCAACTTCAACGATTTCCGCCCGCTGCGCATCGATGAAATGCCGGAGATCGAGGTGATTATCGTGCCCTCGAGCGAGAAGCCGACCGGGGTCGGCGAACTGGGCGTGCCGACCATCGCGCCGGCGGTCGGCAATGCGCTGGCGCTGCTCGGGCGGCCGCGCACCTCGCTCAGCCTGCCGTTACATCAACCCAACCGCGACGCCGGCGTCTGACAAGGAGAGAACCGCATGATGACCTTAACCGTAAACGACCAGCCGCTGAGCTTCGACGGCGATCCCCATATGCCGCTGCTGTGGTTCTTGCGCGATGAAGCCGGGCTGACCGGCACCAAATTCGGCTGCGGCATCGCCATGTGCGGCGCCTGCACCGTGCATCTGGACGGGGTGCCGGTGCGCTCGTGCATGACGCCGGTTTCCGCCGCGGTCGGCAAGAAAATCACCACCATCGAAGCCATAGGCGCAACGCCGGCGGGCAAGGCGGTGCAGGAGGCCTGGGTCGATCTGGACGTGGTGCAGTGCGGCTACTGTCAGTCCGGACAGATCATGAGCGCCAGCGCGCTGCTGGCGCAAAGCAAAAATCCGAGCGATGCGGACATTGACGCGGCGATGAGCGGCAACGTGTGCCGCTGCGCGACCTACGTGCGCATTCGCGCCGCCATCCATCAGGCCGCCAAGGCGCTGGACTAGGGAGAGATGCGATGAGCAACGCCTTGAAAGGGCTGTTATGGCTGATTGTCGCGGTGGTGGTGATCGCGGGCGGTTATGCGCTCTACACCCTGCTGCGGCCGACCGGCCCGGAGCCTGCGGCGCCGATCGCCGGCGCGCCGGCCGGCATTACCGATAAGCTGGCGCGCGGCGAATACCTGGCGCGCGCCGCCGACTGCGTGGCCTGCCACACCGCACCGGGCGGCACGCCGTTTGCCGGCGGCTTCGCCTTCAAGCTGCCGTTCGGCACGATCTACGGCACCAACATCACCGCCGACCCGGAGACCGGCATCGGCAACTGGAGCGACGAGCAGTTCGTGCGTGCGGTGCGCGAGGGGGTTGGCCCGCAGGGCAACCTGTACCCGGCGATGCCTTACACGTCGTATACCGGCCTGAGCCGCGACGACGTGCTGGCGATCAAGGCCTATCTGTTCAGCCTGCCGCCGGTGAAACAGGCCAATCCGCACAACGATCTGCCGTTCCCGTTCAACCAGCGTTGGGGCATGAAGTTCTGGAACCTGGCGTTCTTCGATGAAAAACGCTTCGAACCGGATCTCAACAAGGATGAACAGTGGAATCGCGGCGCCTATCTGGCGACGGCGCTGGGCCACTGCAGCGAATGCCACACGCCGCGCAACCTGGCGTTTGGCATCAACCAGAGCAAGCACCTCAGCGGCGAGGTGATCCAGGGCTGGTTCGCCGCCAACATCACCCCGGACAAACAGACCGGCATCGGCGGCTGGAGCGAACAGCAGCTGTCGCAGTATTTGGCGACCGGGCATGCCGAAGGGCGCAGCAGCGCCGCCGGGCCGATGGCGGAAGCGGTGGAGAACAGCCTGCAGTTCCTGACGCCGGAGGATAACCTGGCGCTGGTGAAATACCTGCGCGATATCGAACCGATCGCCGGCGACAGCGCCGCCGCGGTCAACCTGCAGCCGAAGGGCGCCCTGGGCTCCAGCCCGGTGTTGCCGGGCGGGCAGGATCGGTCTCTCGGCCGCCGGCTGTTCGCCGGAGACTGCAGCGGCTGCCACCAGTGGAACGGCCCGGGCCGCCAGAGCAAATATGCGTCGCTGGTCGGCAGCACCGCGGTGAACGATCCGCAGGGCCGCAGCGTGGTGCAGGCCATTCTCAAAGGCACGCGCATCAGCATTGGCGAACAGCATGAGGTGATGCCGCAGTTCGGCAACGCTTACTCTGACGAGGAAGTGGCGGCGGTCGCCAACTTTGTGGTCGGCCACTTTGGCGACAAGCAGGGGACGGTCACCGCCGGGCAGGTGGCTGAACAGCGCAAACAGTAACGGCACGGCGAGGGGGCGGCAGGCCCCCTCGCCAGCGGGATCAGCTGCGACGTCGCGACATCACCAGCTTGTCTTTCGGCCGATCCCGCCAGTCGTCAGGCCGATTGTTGAAGTTGTCCGCCAGCAGATAGGCCGGGGTTTTCGCCAGCCAGTCGGATAACGAGATGTCCTGGTAAATGCCGTTATCCAACACGATCAGCACTTTCAGATCCTCATCGCCGATATTCTCGATATAATGCCCGAAGCCCTGCGGCACATAGCCGACGTCGGTTGGCGCATATTCCTCGGTCTGCACATGGCCGTGCGAACTGAATACCGTCATGCGGCCCTTGCCGGAAATATAATATTGCCATTCGTTGGCGTTCGGGTGCCAGTGCAATTCACGCACCGCGCCGGGCTTAACGATTTCGATAATGCCGGTGATGGTGGTGGAAATCGGGAATTCCTTCGAAGAAACCAAATGCACGCTGCCGGCGTCATTTTCAAAGAAGGGCTTTTTCTTCATTAATTCATAGCGGCGAGTCAGCGGGGAATTATTCAGGCCGCCGTCGTTGGCGGGCAGCGGCAATGCAGGCGGCACCGCGCCGCCGACAATATAGGCCTCGCCCTGTTTGGCTTTGGAAAATACCGCCGCCGGCATGTTCACGCTTTTTTCCAATACCTCTTTCGGCATATGCGCCACCCAATCGGTAATGCTGAAGGTGCCGAATTCAGAGAAGTGGCCGTTATCGAAGGTCAGGACGAAATGCGCGCCGTCCGCCAACGCCTGGATGGAGTGGCCATAGCCCTTGGGGAAGTACCAGACGTCGCCGGGGCCGAAATCCGCCACCTCGCAGTTGCCCTGCGGATCGATAATGGTGATGCGCGCGTGCCCCTCCAGCATAAATGCCCATTCGGCGGCGATGGCGTGCCAGTGCAACTCGCGCACGCCGCCCGGCTCCAGCGTCATGTCTACGCCGGCTACGCCCTCGGAGATCGGAAATTGCTCGACGGTGGCCTCGCGCGCCCAGCCGCTGGGCAGGCTGCGTTTTTTGCTGTCGGTGAACTTGTATTTATAGAGATGCTGCGCATCGGCAGGCGGCTGATAGCCGCTGGGGGGCACGATATTGCGATGGTCGTCGGCGGCGGCGGATTTAATCATGCTGCCCATAACGCCTGCGGCCGCCGCGCTCACGGCGGAGACCTTTAATATATCACGACGCGATAACATATCTCTTTTCTCCAGTATAATACCGAACGTCCGCCAAAGGCAGACGGCAGGGACGGTTTGATTTTAATTAAAATGATTTTCGTTACCGACACTCATGGCGGCGACCATTAAATCCTAGTGATTAATTTTTATCTCGGCAGATTTTATTTGTTTGCTTTCGTTGCTGGTTTAACGATGGTTTAATTATTGGCTGGAATTTAAATTAATCACGGCGATCAATTAAAATAATCGCCATTAAAAATAAATGAACAATCAACGCAGCTCATTTTTATGCGGTGCGGTGGTTATTTTTATTGTTATATTTTTCGGTTGGCAATAGGGCATTGCGCCAAAACGGGGCGCGCGGCCACATTGCAGTGCGTTTTCGTTAAAGCGTGATGACATTCACAAAGCTGGCTTAAGGCTATTGCTGAATATTGGCGAGTATGGCGATACTTTTGCCGCGGCCAGCCAGGCCGCACAACCATTTTTATTGCGGCGTGTTACTGCTCAGGCAGGCAAGACCAAAATAGGAATGCACTTCTCCTTGTGACGAGGCGCATTTCCATTTTGGTCTTTTTTTTTGTTTTTTTACCGGGGAAAACGATGGATTACCAACAACTTGGCTTGGAAATACTGGCGCGTGTCGGCGGCAAGGGCAACGTCAGCAAACTGACGCACTGCGCGACCCGACTGCGCATGGAATTCAACGACGACGGCAAGGTAGAGGCGAAGGCGATCGAAGCCTTGCCGGGCGTGATCAGCGTGGTGGAGCGCGGCGGCCAGTTCCAGATAGTGGTCGGCAACAATGTGCAGCAAACCTTCCGCGCGCTGCAAAAAGAGCTCGGCGAGCCACCGGCGGGCCGCCGGCAACCGCGGCCGAAAGGCGGGGTTGTTTCGCGGATTATCAGCGTGATCTCCACCACCTTCACCCCGGTGATACCGGCGATCACCGGGGCGGGGATGATCAAGGCGCTGCTGGCGATCCTCAAGCTGACCGGGGCGATAGATCCCGCCAGCCCGACTTACCGCCTGCTGGATACCGTCGCCGACGCGGCCTTTTTCTTCCTGCCGGTGCTGCTGGCCTACGGCGCCTCGATCAAGTTCGAATGCAATCCGATTTTGGCGATGACCATCGCCGGCGCCTTGCTGCACCCCAATTTGGCGCAGATGCTGGCGGCGGGCGCGGCGATTGACTTTATCGGCATTCCGGTGCGGCTGGCGGACTATGCCGGCTCGGTGCTGCCGATAATCTTCACCGTGTGGCTGATGTCCTATATCGAACGATTCGCCGAGAAGGTCTCGCCGACGATGATAAAATTCTTCACCAAGCCGATGATCATCCTGCTGGTCACCGCGCCGCTGGCGCTGGTGGTGGTCGGGCCGTTCGGCATTTTCCTCAACGATTTGGTGGCCGCCGGCGCGGCGATCATCGACGGCAAGGCCAGCTGGCTGATCCCGATGCTGATGGGCGGGCTGCAACCGTTCCTGGTGATCACCGGTACCGCCTGGGCGATGACGCCGATCGCCACCGGGCAATTGACCCGGAACGGCTTCGAGATGATTAACGGGCCGGGCATGCTGGCGTCCAACATCGCGCAGGGCGCGGCGACGCTGTGCGTGGCGTTGCGCACCAGGAATAAAAATCTGCGTCAGCTGGCGTCTTCCGCCGGGTTTACCGCGCTGTTGGGCATCACCGAGCCCTCGCTGTACGGGGTGACGCTGAAGCTGCGCAAACCGTTGATCGCCGCGATGATCGGCGGCGGCTGCGCCGGCATTTATGCCGGGCTGAGCGGCCTGGTGCGCTACGCGTTCGTTTCTCCGGGGTTGGCGGCGCTGCCGGCGTTTATCGGCGAGAACCCGATGAACATCGTCCACGCGTTGATTACCTGCGCCATCGCTATCGTCGTGACCTTCGCCCTGACCTGGATCCTCGGCTTTGAGGATCCGCAGGAGGAGGGCGACGCGATGCCGCAGGCGGCGGAGCGGGCAGGCGAAGCCGCGATCTTCAGCCCGCTGACCGGCCAACTGGTGGCGCTGGAGCAGGTCAACGACGACGTGTTTTCTCAGGGATTATTAGGTCAGGGCGTGGCTGTGGTGCCGCGGGAAGGCGTGTTGCGCGCACCGTTGGACGGCGAAGTGGTGACCTTCCTGCCATCGAAACACGCGGTGGGCATCAAGGGCGACAACGGCGTCGAACTGCTGCTGCATATCGGCATCGACACCGTCAACCTCGGCGGGCGGCACTTCGAATCCGGGCTGCAGATCGGCGATCGGGTCAAGGTGGGCGATGAGCTGGTGCGCTTCGATATCGCGGCGATCGCCAAATTGGGTTACGACCTGACGACGCCGGTGCTGGTGGTCAACAGCGACGAGTTCCCGCGGCAGAAGCTACATAAGCCGGGCGCGGTCGGCGCGGGCGACCTGATTATTACCCTGAATACGCGCAAGGAGCAGGCATGATTTATCAACGGCTGAACGATTTCCCCGCCGATTTTTTGTGGGGCGCCTCGACCTCCGCCTATCAGGTGGAAGGGGCTTGGGATGAAGACGGCAAAAGTCCGTCGATAGTTGATATGCTCGATCACCCGCAGGGGACGGCGGATTTTCAGGTCGCCAGCGATCACTATCACCGCTTTCGCGAAGACGTGGCGCTGTTCGCCGAACTGGGGCTGAAGGCCTACCGCTTCTCGGTCGCCTGGACCCGCGTGCTGCCGGCGGGCACCGGCGAGGTCAACCCGGCCGGGCTGGCGTTTTACCGCCAGCTGATCGATGTGCTGCTGGCGCATGGCATAGAGCCGGTGGTGACGCTGTACCATTTCGATCTGCCTTACGTGCTGGAGCAACAGGGCGGCTGGTCGAATCGCGCTACCATCGACGCTTTCGTCGCCTACGCCGGCGTGCTGTTCGACGCCTTCGGCGACCGGGTGAAATACTGGCTGACCATCAATGAACAGAACACCATGATCCTGCACCCCGGGGCCATCGGCATGCCCAAGGGCGGCGCGCTGCCCGCCAAACGGGTGCTGTATCAGCAGAGTCACCATATGCTGGTGGCCCAGGCCCGGGTGATGGCCCTGTGCCATCAGCGCTGCCCCGGCGGGAAAATCGGCCCGGCGATCAACACCACCTCGATGTATCAGGAAACCTGCCATCCGCTGGACGCCATCGCCGCCCACAACTGGGAAACGCTGCGCTGTTGGAGCTTTCTCGACGTGGCGGTGCACGGCCGTTACAACCCGCTGGCCTGGCGCTATCTGCAGGATCGCGGCCTGGCGCCGGAGATGGCGCCGGCAGATGCGGCGCTGTTGCAGGCGGGAAAGCCGGATTATGTGGCGATCAATTACTATTCCACCGCCACCATCGCCGCCAGCCGCGGCGACGGCTCGGACGTGAGCGCGCGCGCCGGCGATCAGCAAATCATGCTGGGTGAACCGGGCGTGTATCGCGCGGCGGAGAATCCGTTTGTCGGCAAAACACGCTACGGCTGGGTGATCGACCCGGTCGGGCTGCGGCTGACGCTGCGCAAAACCTATGAACGCTATCATTTGCCGATATTAATCACCGAAAACGGCATCGGCGCGCCGGATGAGTTGCAGGCCGATGGTACAATCGACGACGATTATCGCATCGAGTTTATGCGCCGGCATGTCGAACAGATGCTGCTGGCGATCAACGACGGCGTGGACTTGCTCGGTTACTGCCCGTGGGCGGCTATCGACGTGGTCAGCACGCATCAGGGGTACGCCAAGCGTTACGGGTTCATCTACGTGAACCGCGGAGAGCAGGATCTGAAGGATTTGCGGCGCATCAGGAAACGCAGTTTTGGCTGGTATCAGCGGCTGATTGCCGCCAATGGCCGGCTTGACCGATAAAACAGAGGGTTGCGGCGGAGACGATGAAAGTCATTAAGGTGCTCAATAACAGTCTGGTGTTAACGGCGGACGACGATAACCGCGAAGCTATCGTGATGGGTAAGGGTATCGGCTTTAACAGCAAAGCGGGTGACGTTCTCGATCCGGCCGTTATTGAGAAAATTTATGTGGTGCAGGACGGCCAAAAGGGCCGCGATTATCTGCGGCTGATTGAAAGCGCGCCGGAAGAGCACATCGAGATCGTGCAGATGATCCTCAATGAAGCCAACCGGCAGCTTAACGGCAGAATCAACGAACAGATTTTCTTCACCCTGGCGGACCATATCAGCTTCGCCATCGAGCGCTATCACAAGGGCATCGCCATTCAAAATCGGCTGCTGTTCGAGGTTAAACGCTTCTATCCGCAGGAGTTTGCGGTGGGGCTGCGGGCGCTGGCGCACATCAACCGGCGCCTGAAGATCACCCTGCCGGAAGAAGAGGCGGGCAATATCGCCTTTCATCTGGTTAACGGCCAGACCGACGTGCAAAACATGGAGCATACGCTGCTGGCGGTGAAGATGCTGAAAGACATTTTCAACATCATCAAGTATCACTTTCGCATCGATATCGATACGGATTCCCTGAACTACGCGCGCTTTTTGCTGCATATGCAGTTTTTCATTCAACGCATGATCGAAGGCCAGCAGGTGCGCTCGAAAGACGACTTTATCTTCTCTCAGGTGACCGCGGAGTACCCGCATGCCTATCGCGGGGCGTTATTGATCCGCGATTACGTGAAGAATTTGCTGCAGATGGAGATGTCGAACGACGAACTGCTGTATCTGGTGATCCACCTGACGCGCATCGCCAGTCAGGCGGAGTAATCGGCCAGAGCCGTCTCGGCCACCAATTGGCGAAAGCGTTCAACCATGGCCGAGGTCTGGTTGCTGCGCAGCGCCAGATACAGCGGGGCGCTGAGCTGCGCATCTGCGGCAATGGCGCGGTAAACGATGCCGTCGCCGCTTAACCGGCGCATGGAGGCCGGTACGATCGACAGGCCCAAACCGGCGCCGACCAGGCTGAGGGTGGCCGGCAGGCGCGGCGCTTCCTGCACGATGCGCGGGCTGAAACCGGCGCGGTGACAGGCGGCCAGAATGGCGTCGTACAGCCCCTGGCCGGCCGGGCGACGGTAGAGAATAAAGGCTTCGTGGGCCAGCGCATCCAGCGGCAGCGGCGCCGGGCTTTCCACCGCCAGCCGATGGCCCACCGGCAGGGCGGCGATCATCGGTTCGCTGAGCACCGGCTCGACGGTCAATCCGGGAATGCCGCTGGCCGGCGAGCGCACGAAGGCGACGTCGAGCCGCTGATCCACCAGGGCGTCCATCAATTCACCGCTGCCGGCCTCTTCCAGCTGGGTGGCGATGCCCGGCAAAATGTCGCGGTAGCGGCGCAGCAGGTTGGGCACGAACGGATGCAGCGCGGCGGAGCTGGTGAAGCCGATGGCGATATGCCCCTGTTCACCGCGCGCGGCGCGGCGCACCGCCTCGGTGAGATGTTCCGCGCGGGCCAGCAGGGTGCGCGCTTCGTCAAACAGCACCTTGCCCGCTTCGGTAACGCGCACCCCGCGCGGCAGCCGCTGCAGCAGCTTGACCTCCAGCTCGTCTTCCAGCCCCTGCAGCAAGCGGGTCAGCGGCGGCTGCTGAATAAACAGCCGCTCGGCGGCGCGGGTGATGTTGCCTTCTTCCACTACGGTAACGAACGCCCGCAGGCGCCGCAGTTCAATGGCTGCCATACCTTCAGGGTATCCTTGGTTTATCTGAAATGCATTAGACATCATGGCATGGCGGCGCGCATGATACCAGCCATCAAAAATAAGCGATGTGGAACTGCAATGTCTGATGCGAATGCGTTAAACAACCGCCCGCAGGGCAAGCCGGGCAACGGCGAGCTGTTTTTGGGTTTTTTGTGGCTGGGCCTGATTGGCTTTGGCGGCGTGCTGCCGCTGGCGCGCAGCATGCTGGTGGAGCAACGGCGCTGGCTGAGCGGCGAACAGTTTACCGAGCTGCTCGGGCTGTGCCAGTTTCTGCCCGGCGGCAATGTGATCAACCTGTCGGTGGCGGTGGGCATGGAGTTCCGCGGCCTGCGCGGCGCGCTGTGCGCCTTGCTCGGGCTGATCAGCGCGCCGACGGCGATCGTGGTGGGGTTGGGCATGGTGTACGCCCGCTTTCAGGACGACCCGCATGTCCAGCACGTTTTTGCCGGCTTGGCGGCGGCGGCGGCCGGGCTGCTGCTGTCCACCGGGCTGAAAATGCTGCTGCCGCTGCGCGGTAAATGGCCGGCGTTGGCGATTGTCGCGCTGGCATTGGTCGCCATCGCCTGGCTGCGCTTGCCGCTGCTGCCGACCATGCTGGTGCTGGCGCCGCTGAGCATTCTGCTGATGTGGCGGATGCCGTCATGATCGGCGTACTGATCGCGCTGGCGATGATTTTCACCGAGCTTTCGCTGCTGGCGTTCGGCGGCGGCATGACCATACTGCCGGAGATGCAGCGGCAGGTGGTGGAGGTGCATCAGTGGATGAGCGCCCGGGAGTTCAGCGCGCTGTTCGCCATGGCGCAGGCCGCGCCGGGGCCGAACATGATGATCGTGCCGCTGGTCGGCTGGCACGTCGCCGGTTGGGCGGGGCTGCTGGTGTCTTCAGTCGCCAAATTCGGGCCGTCTTCGATCGTCACGCTGTTGGTGATGGGCGCCTGGCGGCGCTTCAAGGATCGGCCGTGGCGGCGCATCGTACAGGCCGGGCTGGTGCCGCTGACCGTTGGGTTGGTGGCGGCCAGCGGGGTGTTGATCGCCGAAGCCTCGGCGCCCAACTGGCCGCTGGCGGCGATCGTTGCGCTGGCCACCGCGCTGAGCATGAGCAAGCGCATTCACCCGCTGTGGGTGTTGGCCGGCGGCGCCGCGCTCGGGCTGCTGATGGCCTGAGCGCCGTTAGCGCGGGGTCAGCATAAAGCGTGAAGGGCCGTTGCGGTCGACCAATTCATAGCGTTTTGGCGCGGTCAGCGCCAGAAACGCCACCATGCCGCCGTCGGCGTTGGTCAGCGTCATGCCGTCCGGCGTCGGCCGCCAGGCGACCGGCGCTTCTTTCAGCGCCAGCGGCTGCAGGCACTGCGGCGAAGCGCTGAAGCGATAGGCGTTGGTGTCCGCCACTTTTTCGTCGCTCAGCTCGACGTCGCAGGCTACGCCGCCGCCGTCGATGGCGCTCAGCCGCCAATGGCCTTTCAGCGCGGAAGGTTCCGGCAACGGCAGTGAACTGCCCAGCGCACTGCTGCACAATAAGCTCATAACGACTCCTGTCAGGGGGGCGCGGCGTAACGCGCGCGCAGGGAAAAAGGTCGGCATCGGTCACTCCTTTCGGCTATCCGTACACACCTTAGCACGTTACCGGGGCGCCGGTGAGCGAAGGGCAGGCCATTTTAAACCTCGTTTATTCTGAGTGAACATTGAGAAAATGCGGCTGAAAAACGAGCCATTATCAGACTTTTGTTAATGTACTCTTATTAATTCATTGTCGTGTCGGCAGTTTATTTCGAGCCGGCCAGCGAATTTTAACCTTGTAATCCCGGCGCTGCAGCCGCATTTCCTGGCCCGCTGACTATACTGGACATCCGTAAGCGCAAGCTTGCATTAGAGGTACTGATGAATAGTCTTACCGATCCCGTGGGTTCCGTTGTGTACAAGGAGAATGCAATGAGCCGTAACCAGCATGACATTTTGCAAGATGACGATGAGTTCACCAGCCTGGCCGCCACATCCCCCGACGATCATAACGATCGGTTCTACTATCACCAGCCCGGCAGCATCTACGACGGCTTCGGCTACGGCGCGGTGCTGACGCTGGGCAACGCCAACCTTTACAGCAACCAGCGCGGCGGCGAACCGATCGCTAACCTCGGCAAAAACCGCGACAACTACGGTTTCGACCGCGCCGCCGATCAGCTGACGCGCAGCGGCCTGACGCATAACGGCGATCGGGTTGATCACCAGTCGGTGGATTTGACCTACTCGTTTCTGACGCAAAGCGCGCTAGACCGCATCGGCCAGACCGGCGACGGCGACAAGGGGCTACAGCCGTTGACCCAGGCGGCGCAGGCGCAGGCGCTGAAATCGATGCAGGCCTGGGCCGACGTGGCGAACGTCACCTTTACCGAAGCGCCGTCGACCGATCTCAATCACCGGGCGGACATCACCTTCGCCTACTTTACCCTGCGCGCCGACGGCAGCGTGGCGGCAGGCAGCGGTGAGAAAGCCATCAACGCCTATGCCTACTATCCGCCCACTTCACGGCCCGGCGCGGATAACAGCGACGCCGGCACGGTGTGGTTCAACAAGAACTTCGCCACCCACCAGGCACCGGTTTCCGGCGACTTCAGCAGCCAGACGTTTACCCACGAACTGGGGCATGCGCTGGGGTTGTCGCACCCGGGGGCCTACGACGCAGCGCGGGGCAACCCGAGTTACCAACATGACGCCGAGTACTACCAGGACTCGCTGCAATACTCGATCATGAGCTATTTCGACGCCTCCTACACCGGCGCGGACGCCAAAGGGGTCTACGGCTACGGCCCGATGGTCGATGACATCGCCGCCATCCAGAAACTGTACGGCGCCAATATGAGCACCCGCACCGGCGATACCGTCTATGGCTTCAATTCCAACACCGGGCGCGATTTTCTGACGGCGACGGCGGATAACGGCCAGCCGGTCAACTTTGCGGTGTGGGACGCCGGCGGCAACGACACGCTGGATTTCTCCGGCTACGGCCAACAGCAGACGATCAATCTGAACGACGGCGCCTTTTCCAGCGTGGGCGGCGGTGAGCAGAACGTGGCCATCGCCCGCGGCGCGATCGTCGAGAACGCCATTGGCGGCAGCGGCCGCGACGTGATTATCGGCAACGATCAGGACAACCTGCTGGCGGGCAACGCCGGTTCCGACGTGCTGTACGGCGGGCTGGGCGCCGATCATTTGTGGGGCGGCAAAGACGCCAATAACTTCACCGATTATTTTGTTTATCTCAGCGCCAAAGAGTCCACCCCGACGGCGTTCGACGTGATTGAGGATTTCGAACACGGCATCGACAAGATCGATCTCTCCGGTCTGCGCTTCAACGATAGCCTGAGCGAGCTGCGCTTTATCGACGCCGACAGCGGATTCAGCGGCCGGTCAGGGGAGATCCAGCTCAACTTCGACGCCTTCAGCGGCACCACCGATCTGCTGCTGAACACCCAAAACCACGGCTATGCCGCCGACTTCAAGATCCAGGTGGTCGGGCAGGTGGAGCAGAGCGATATTTTGTTTGCCTGATCGGCTGATAAGAATCAGAAAAAGGGCCATTCGGCCCTTTTGTCACTTCACTGTTCAACCTCTGCGGTTTCCAGCGCAAAGGAGCCGGTGGCGACATCGCCGTCGCGCCGATAGTGCGCGAGGATCACGCCGGTGGGCGAGACGATGGAGCGGGCCAGCCTGAAAGCCGCCGGCGCCGCGTCGTCGCCAAACAGCCGCTTGCCGCCGCCGAGCATCAGCGGGTAGGTCAGCAGGCGCAGCTCGTCCACCAGATCGTGCGCCAGCAACAGCTGGACCAGCTCGCTGCTGCCCTGAACCAACAACGCCGGCCCCTGGCCGTTTTTCAGCTCGTGCAGGCGGGCGACGATGTCCCGCCCCAGCCACTGGCTGTTTTGCCACCCCAGCGTCTCGCCGTGATGGGTGGCGACGTATTTGGTCGCCTGATTGAAGGTCCTGGCGATATCGGCGGTGAGCCGCTCGAAGCCTTCCGCGTCGGGCTCGGTGGCGATATGCGGCCAGTAGGCGGCGAAAATGTCGTAGGTGCGGCGGCCCAACAGCAAATCGAAAGGCTGGGCAAAGGTCTCGCCCATGGCTTCGGCGATGGCGTCGTCCCAATAGGGCACCGTCCAGCCGCCGAAGCGGAAACCGCCGGTGAGGTCTTCTTCCGGTCCGCCCGGCGCCTGCATAACTCCGTCAAGGCTGATGAACGCGCCGACGATAATGTGTCGCATGGCTGTCTCCTGCAGTGCAATCACTGCTCAAAGTTTAGCCGCGGCGGGCCGGCATCGCCAATCCGTCGGCTAAGGCCGCAGCGCCTTGAGCAGCGCCTGGTTAAACCGCTCGGGTTGTTCCATCTGCGGCGCATGGCCCAGCCCCGGGAACTCGACCAGCGTGGCGTGCGGGATCAGCTTCGCCGCCTGTTTGCCCAGCACCTCGTAGTGGCCGAGCGTCGCCTTGACCGCCGGCGGGGCGACGTCGCTGCCGATGGCGGTGGTGTCGGCGGTGCCGATCATCAGGGTGGTCGGGGTTTGCAGATCTTTGAATTCGTAGTACACCGGCTGGGTGAAGATCATGTCGTAGATCAGCGCCGAATTCCAGGCCACCAGCCGGTGCCCCGGCCCGTTGTTCAACCCGGCCAGCATGTCCACCCAGCGATCGTACTCCGGTTTCCAGCGCCCGACGTAATAGGTCTTCAGCTCATAGCTGCGAATGCCTTCGGCAGAGGTTTTCAGCTCGCGCTCGAACCATTGATCGACGCTGCGCCACGGCACGCCTTTGGCCTTCCAGTCTTCCAGCCCGATCGGGTTGACCATCACCAGCCGTTCGACCGCCTGCGGGTACATCAGGCTGTAGCGCGTCGCCAGCATGCCGCCGGTGGAATGGCCGACGATTATCGCCTTGCCGATTTTCAGGTTTTGCAACAGGTCGCGGGTGTTTTGCGCCAGCTGCTGGAAGCTGTACTGATAATGCTGCGGCTTGGTGGAGGAGCAAAAGCCGATCTGATCCGGCGCAATGACCCGGTAACCGGCCTTGCTCAGCGCCTTGATGCTGTCCTGCCAGGTGGCGGCGCAGAAGTTTTTGCCGTGCATCAGCACCGCGGTGCGGCCGTTGGCTTCCCCCTCCGGCGGCACGTCCATGTAACCCATCTTCAACTGCTGCCCCTGCGAGCTGAAGCTGAATTGCTGCAGCGGGTAAGGGTAGTGGAAGCCCTGCAGCTCGGGGCCGTACTTCGGCGTTTGGTCGGCGGCCGCGGCGGTGAACGCGGCCAGCGCGCCGAACAGCAGCGCGCAGCGGGTCAATTTCAGCATCCTTAACTCCTGATGAAAACGGACAAGAGCCGAGTATAGCCGCAATAGCGCCGCCGCCGAAAGCCAGACGACGGCGCGGCGTCAGGCGCTGCGCAGCTGCCGTTGCCGCTCGAGCCGCTGCGTGAACTGCGGCGCGTCCCAGTCTTCGTCCAGCGCCTGCAGCAACAGCTGCTGCTGGGTCTGCGGCGCCAGCCCGCCGATCGGCGGATCGCTGTCGAGGTTGGTGGGGAAGGAATACCCGTCGGCGGCGGCGGCCACCAGCGCCGCCAGCCCGGCTTCGCCCAGGCCTCCCTGCCGATGGCGCTGCCGCAGCGCCGGGTAGATGGCCTGCAGCAGGCGCAGCCGGTTAACGGTCTCCATTGGTTTGCCGAATGCCGACGAGATCTGCAGCAGGTTGGCGATACGCACCCGATCGGCGGTGAGGTTGTCGCCGGCGGCGTGGAACAGCGCCGGGTTGAAAAACAGCGCGTCGCCTTGTTCCAGCGGCAGCTGGATCGCATGACGCTGGAAATAGTCGATAAACGCCGGTTGGCGCCAGGCCAGGTAACCGCCCGCATAGCGCTGCGAGAACGGCAGCAGCTGGGTTGGGCCGGACTCCAGCGGCATCGCCGAATGCGCCACCGCGCCCTGCAGCGTCAGATATTGCGACAGCTGCTGCAGCGGCAGCGGGAAACGCTGCACGTCGCGGTTTTCCTGAAAGCCCAGGTGATAATCGCGGTGCGGCTGCTGCGCTTTGCCGCCGGGGCGCACGACGTTGACCTGCGCCGTCATCTGGTACCAGGGGCCAAGCCAGGCCTCGCTCACCAGCGCCAGCGTCGGGTTGGCGTAGTAGTCGATAAAGGCGTCCGCATCCTGTTCCGCCGCTTTCTGCAGCGAGTTCCAGATGCGGCCGTTGCTGCCGGCGGCGGCGAAGTGATCGCCACCGCCGCCGTTGGCGGATTCCGCCTGAAAAATCGCCTCGAACACCCGGTTATGGCGCGCAATCACCGCCAGATCCGGGTAGGCGTTTTTAATCACCAGCACGCCGGGGCCGCTGGACAATGCGCGGTGCAGTTCGCTGAATACCGCGACTTTGTCGGTTTGGGCGCTGTCGAGCAGCGTCTGAGCGCGGTAAATCAGCACCTTTTTCTGCGCATCGGCGGCCAGCGGATAATCGCTTAATGTTAGCGGTTGCTCACATAACGCCGCAAACTCGCTGACCGACAGCCGATCCGGGTGCAAAAACAGCGTGTTATTCATGGTGGTCCCCCCGTTACAGGCTCAGCGGCCGTTCTGGTTTCGGTGAGCCGCCGTCGCCGCAGCCGATCACCCCCTGGTCAAAATCGACGACGGCGCCGGTCATCATGCCGGACTCTTCAGACAGCATAAACGCCACCGCTCGCGCCACCTCCCGCGGTTTCAGCAACCGGCCGAACGGCTGTTCCCGCTCGGCCTGAGCCAGCCAGTCGTCATTGGCGTCATGGTATTGACGCTGAATTTCATTTTCGTGCGGCGTATCCATCCAACCGATATTGAGGCCGTTGACCCGGATGCGATTGCGCATCGCGCTGAAGGCGACGTTTTTGGTCAGGGTGATCAGCGCGCCCTTCGAGGCGGCGTACGGCGCGAGGAACGACTGGCCGCCGTGCGCGGTAATGGTGACGATGTTAACGATCGCTCCGGCCACCCGATGTTTGATCATCACTTTGATCGCTTCCTGCATCAGGAAGAAGGGCGCGCGGATGTTAACGGCGAAGATGGCGTCGAACAGCTCCGGGGTGGTGTCGAGGATGGTGCCGCGGTCGGACATGCCGGCGCAGTTCACCAGGCCGTGCAAGGTGCCGAAGCTGCGCTCCGCCTCGGCGATCACCTTGCGGCAGGCCGCCGGATCGGCGATGTCCGCCGCAATAAAGTGGGCGTTGCAGCCGAGCGCGCGCAGCTTATCCACCTGAGCCGCGCCGGCCTGCCGGTTACGCCCGCACAGCATCAGCCCGGCGGCGCCGCGCTCCGCCAGCAGCTGCGCCACCGCCGCGCCCAGCCCCTGGGTGCCGCCGGTCACGACGTAATAGTTACCGGAAAACATTTTATTTACATCTTCACTCATCGCATTAGCCTCCGTTGATTTTTAATTTTAAAAATCAATTGGTTGTTTTTGTGTGTGGTCTTGCTATCGATAACCCTAGCATCTACATTTGGTTAACAAAACCTCACTAAAACCTCAAAAAGACCTCATGCGGAGGCGCAATGAAATTCTCTATCAAGCAGATCGCCGCGCAGGCCGGCGTCAGCAAAGCGACGGTGGATCGCGCGCTGCACCAGCGCGGCAAGGTGCACCCGCAAACGCTGCGGCGCATCGAGCAGGCGCTGCAGGATTTGGAAAGCCAGCAGCGCAGCCTGTTGGCCAGCGGCCGCACCCTGACGATCGACGTGGTGCTGCATACGCCGCAGCGTTTCAGCCAGCTGGTGAGCGACGCGCTTTGCAGCCAGCTAGGCGGCTTTGCGCCGTTTCGCGTTACGCTGCGCTTTCATATTTTCGAGCAGGCGAGCACCGAAGAACTGGCGAATACGCTGGAGCGCTGCCGCACGCTGGGCTCTTACGGCGTGATCCTCAAGGTGAGCGATGAACAGCGGCTGAACGACGCCGTCGACCGGCTTTGGCAGCAGGGCATTCCGGTGGTGACGCTGGTGACCGACCTGCCGCAAAGCCGGCGCATCAGCTATATCGGCATGGACAACCGCGCCGCCGGGCGCACCGCGGCCTATCTGCTGGCGCGCTGGCTGCCGCCGGAGCCGCAGCGGGTGGCGGTGGTGCTCAGCAGCCAGGGTTTTCGCGGCGAAGAGGAGCGCGAGAGCGGCTTTCGGCAATGGTTGCGGGAGCGGGCGCCGCAGCTGCGGGTGCTGGAGATCAGCGGCGGGCTGGGAGTGCACGCGCCGACGCTGGAGCGGGTGACGGATACCCTGCGGCGTTACCCGGATATCCACGCCGTCTACAGCGTCGGCGGCGGCAATTCCGCCATCGTGGCGGCGTTCGAACGGCTGCGGCGGCCGTTAAAGGTGTTTATCGGCCACGATCTGGATCGCGAGAATCGCCAGCTGCTGGCGCAGGAGAAAATCGACGCGGTAATCGACCATGATTTACAGCGAGATGCGCGCAGTACCTTTCAGATAATTCTGCAATACCACGGGTTTATTTCGGGCGAAGTCGCCGGACCGGCATTCTCAAGGGTGAACGTGGTCACGCCGTTCAATATTGGCATGGCATGACGGTTTTATTTCAGGGCTAAGTTATGCGATGCTTAAGCATTATTTATGCAAAAGGATCCTCGCATGTCCGATCTCTCCCGCTGCGCTTTTACCGAGGGCAGCGTTGCCTTGCCGGAAGGCTATGCCGACCGCACCGTCAACGTGCTATTGGCCGGCGATGACGTTTCCCCCTCGATCAATATTTCCCGCGATGCGTTGCAACCGGCGGAAGCCCTCGACGGCTACGTCAGCCGTCAGCTGGCAGCGCTGGGCCAAAGCCTGAAGGGCTGGGCGTTCAAGAGCCGCGAACCGGCGATGCTGGGCGGCGACCTGCTGGCCGGAGAATGGGTGCGCGCCAGCTACCTGCGCGACGGCAAACGCATCTGGCAAAGCCAGGCGGTATTTGCGCAGGCGGATGGCCGGGTGCTGGTGTTTACCCTGGCGATGGCGCGCAAGCTGTCGCCGCAGGACGACGCGCTGCTGCAGCACGTGCTGAACAGCTATCGGGCGGCCTGAATCATGATGACCCTGCGTAAAAGGAACTTACCATGACCGAAGCGGCGCGCGTCGGCGATACCATCGGGCATTCGCACGCCCTGGCCGGGATGATCGCCGGCACCCTCGTCGGCGGCCTGATCGCCGCCGCCGGCGCGGTGGCGGCGGGCGCGCTGTTCGTCGCCGGCCTGGCGGCATCCTGCGTGGGCGTGGGCGTGCTGTTGATCGGCGCCAGCCTGGCGGTGGGCTATCTCACCGGCGAGGCGGCCACCGCGGCGCGTGACGGCATTGCCGACGCCGGGGCCGGCAGCCTGACGCCGAAGGGCAAGATTGTCACCGGTTCGCCCAACGTCTTCATCAACGGCAAACCGGCGGCCATCGCCACCGTCAGCCAGGTGGCGTGCAGCGACGACGGCCCGAGCATGCAGATGGCGCAGGGCTCCGACAAGGTCAGCATCAACGGCCAGCCGGCCGCGCGGGTGGGGGATAAAACCAACTGCGACGCGCAGGTGATGGAAGGCTCGCCCAACGTGTTCATCGGCGGCGGCACGGTGACCACGCTGCCGATTAAACCCGAAGTGCCGGACTGGCTGTACAAGGCTTCCGACCTGACGCTGCTGTTCGCCGGCCTGGTGGGCGGCGTGGGCGGCGCCGTCGGCAAGCTGGGCGCATTGGGCAAGATGCTCGGCAAGCTGCCCGGCATCAACAAGCTGGGGCGCGTCGCCTGCCGTTTTGGCACCTTGATGACCGCCACCGCCGCGGCCGGCATCATCGCCCGGCCGGTGGATATCGTCAGCGGCCAAAAATTCCTCGACGGCGAGGACGAACTCGATTTCGTGCTGCCGTCGCGCCTGCCGGTGGCCTGGCAACGTTACTGGCGCAGCGGCAACCCCGGCGACAGCGTGCTGGGGCGCGGCTGGAGCCTGTTCTGGGAGAGCAGCCTGCAGACCTGGCAGGACGGCCTGGTGTGGCGCGCGCCTTCCGGTGACTATGTTGCCTTCCCGATGGTAGCGCGCGGGCACAAAACCTACTGCGAAGCCGAAAAGTGCTGGCTGATGCACAACGCCGACGGCAGCTGGCAGCTGTTTGACGTCGGCGAACAGATTTATCACTACCCGCCGCTGGCGGGCGACCAGCCCAGCCGCCTCAGCATGGTCACCGACGCCATCGGCAACGCCAGCTCGTTGTTTTACGACGACGACGGCCGGCTGCTCGAACTGGTGGACAGCGGCGGGCAACGCCTGGCGTGCCGCTACCTGAACGGTCGCCTGAGCGAGGTGGCGCTGCAAACCGCCGAAGGCGAGCTGCCGCTGGCGCACTATGGCTACGATGAGCATGGCCAACTGGTGACGGTGAGCAACCGCGCCGGCGAGGTGACGCGGCGTTTCAGCTGGCGCGACGGCCTGATGGCCAGCCACCAGGACGCCGCCGGGCTGCTGAACGAATACCTGTGGCAGGAGATTGAGGGTGTGCCGCGGGTGGTGGCGTATCGCAACAGCGCCGGCGAACGGCTGGACTTCAGCTACGATTTCGCCGGTGGCCGCCGCAGCGCCACCCGCGAAGACGGCAAGCGGGCGGACTGGCAGCTGGATGACGACGACAACGTGGCGCAGTTCACCGACTTCGACCAGCGGCGCTACGGTTTTATCTATCAAAACGGCGAGCTGTGCAGCGTGCTGCTGCCCGGCGGCGCCCAGCGCCAGAGCGAATGGGACGCCTACGGCCGCCTGCTGAGTGAAACCGACCCGCTCGGCCGCAAAACGACCTATCAGTATTCCCGCAACAGCGGCCGGTTGTTCTCCGTCACCTATCCCGACGGCAGCCGCGAATGCCAGCACTGGGATACGCTGGGCCGGCCGACCCGCTATGTGGACGCGCTGGACAACGCCACGCTCTATCACTACCCGGATGACGAAGAGAGCCTGCCGAGCCGGGTGATCGATGCGCTGGGCGGCGAAGTGAAGCTGGAGTGGAACGCGCGCGGGCTGCTGACGCGCTATACCGACTGTTCCGGCAGCGTGACCGCCTACGCCTATGACTCTCAGGGCCAGCTGAGCGCGCAGACCGATGCCGAAGGCCACGTGACCCGCTACCAATGGGACCACGGCGGGCGGCTGCATAGCCTGATCCAGCCGGACGGCAGCGAAGAGCGCTTCAACTGGAATGAGCGCGGCCAGCTGGCCGAGCATCAGGATGCGTTGGGCAGCCTGACCCGCTGGCAATACAACGCGCTGGGCCTGCCGAGCAGCGTGACCGACCGCATCGACCGCACCCGCCGTTACCACTACAGCCCGCAGGGCTGGCTGACGCGGTTGGAAAACGGCAACGGCGGCGAATATCGATTCAGCTACGACGCCGTGGGCCGCGTGCTGGCCGAACAGCGGCCGGACCAGGTCAGCAATTATTACCGCTACGGCGCGGCGGGATTGCTGGAAGAACATCGCGAGGTCGGCCTGCCGGGCGGCGCCGGCGAACTGACGCAGCGCGTGCAGCGCTTTCGCTTCGACGAAGCCGGGCAGCTGGCGTGGCGCGGCAACGCCAGCGCGGAATGGCATTATCGCTTTGACGCCATGGGGCGGCTGAGCCGGCTGAGCCGCACCCCGACGGCGCTTGGGGTGACGCAGGGCATCGAGGAAGACAGCGTCAGCATGCGCTACGACGCGGCCGGGCGGCTGCTCAGCGAACAGGGCGTAAACGGCGAGCTGCAGTACCAGTGGGATGCGCTGGCCAACCTGCAGGCGCTGACCCTGCCGCAGGGCGACCGGCTGCAGTGGCTGTATTACGGTTCCGGCCACGCCAGCGCCATCAAATTCAACCAGCAGGTGGTGAGCGAGTTCACCCGCGATCGCCTGCACCGGGAAACCGGCCGCAGCCAGGGCGCGCTGCAGCAACAGCGGCGCTATGACGAAATGGGGCGCCGCAGCTGGCAAAGCAGCGCCTTCGGCCACGACAAGCTGACCCGGCCGGAAGACGGCGCGCTGTGGCGGGCATTCCGCTATACCGGGCGCGGCGAGCTGGCCGGCGTTAGCGATGCGCTGCGCGGCGAGGTGCACTACGGCTACGACGCCGAAGGCCGCCTGCTGCAGCATCGCGAACCCGCGCAGGGCAAGCCGGGTAGCCGGTTGGTGTACGACATGGCGGATAACCTGCTGGGGGAAAAAGGCCCCAACAGCGACGTGGAAACGCACCTGCCGCTGGCGCCTGTCGCCGACAACCGCCTGACGCATTGGCAGAAGTTGTTCTACCGTTACGACGCCTGGGGCAACCTGATCAGCCGGCGCAACGGCATTTATGAGCAGCACTATCGCTACGACGCCGATAACCGGCTGATACAGGCGCGCGGCCGCGGGCCGCAGGGCGAGTTCGACGCGCAGTATCACTACGACGCGCTGGGGCGCCGCACGCGCAAGACGGTCAGCTACAAGGGCAAAGCGGCGCAGACTACGCGCTTTGTGTGGCAGGGTTACCGGCTGCTGCAGGAGCAGCGGGCAGACGGCAGCCGCCGCAGCTGGAGCTACGATCCGGCCAGCCCGTGGAGCCCGTTGGCGGCGCTGGAGCAGGCGGGCGACAGCCGTTCGGCGGAGATGTATTGGTACCACACGGATCTGAACAGCGCGCCGCTGGAGGTGAGCGATGCGGCGGGCAACCTGCGTTGGTCCGGGCAATACGACACCTTCGGCAAGCTGCAGGGGCAAACGGTAGAGGGCGCGGCCAGGCGCAATGGCGCGCAATACGATCAACCGCTGCGCTACGCCGGGCAGTACCAGGACGACGAGAGCGGCCTGCACTATAATCTGTTCCGTTACTACGAGCCGGAGGTAGGGCGCTTTACCACCCAGGATCCGATCGGGCTGCGCGGCGGGTTGAACCTGTATCAGTATGCGCCGAATCCGTTGGGGTGGGTGGATCCGTTTGGGTTATCTGGAACTCGAATTCCGAGGACAAATGGCCATTGGGACGGCGTCCCTGGTGAAAGTAATTGGTATTCTTATAAGCCAGCGGTAAATGCCGTTACAAATAATCAGCCAATACCATTCTCTAATGGGCGGCCAGATTTTTCTCCATGGTCAAAAGGAAGCATAACTTTTGAAAATAATGTTCTGGATGGCACTGAAAAGGATTTTCCTAAGGTATACAAAGCAATAGCTAAAGAAAAGGGAATTACGCAAAGTGCTGCACAAAAATTATTGCGTAAAAATAAACTAACGCCACACCATCTTAGTAATACAGAGATAATACTGGTACCTCGTGGATTGCATGGGAACGTACCACATATAGGGTCTGCATCAGATATGAGGAATGGAAAAAAATGTTGAAAAAGCTAGAGAAACTTGGTGTTTCTCTGAGTAAGCTACCGAATGGGGTAGACAATCCTTTATTAAAAAGACTTGAAGGGTACTCAGGTATTTTGCCGAAGGAATATTGTGATTTTCTGGCTAACTTTAGCCAAGGGGCTGAGTTTGACTCTTTAATCGTTTATAAAGGAATTGAAGCGTCTCCATGGGCAAGTAAAGATGGATATGATTCACTGGAATACTTTTATGGATTAAGTAACTCAGAAGGGGGGGGAGGTGATATCTTTGAGTTCATTGAAATGTATAAGGATGATCTTAGAGAACAATGGCTGCCTATAGCATCATCAGATGGCGGCAATCAAATATGTCTTTGCCTAACTGGGAAAATGGTTGGGCAAATTTGGTTCTGGGATCATGAAGCAGATCCTTTATATGATGAAAATCACGTAATTGCAGGATTGTCACTAGCTGCTTACGATTTGAAAGATTTTATTTATCGTCTTGAAATTGATAAGGAAGAACCTGATATATCAGGAGTAAAGAAAGTCGTTTTAGATTTTTGAATATATTTACGCTCTTTAAAAAATAAACCACAAGAGCAATAATCGAGTTGGCCTTCAGGGTGTTTTTACCTGCGCCCGCAGAACGACATTGACGCGCACCTGCCGTTGGCGCCGATCGCCGACAACCGCCTGATGCATTGGCAGAAATTGTTCTACCGTTACGACGCCGATAACCGGCTGATACAGGCGCGCGGCCGCGGGCCGCAGGGCGAGTTCGACGCGCAGTATCACTACGACGCGCTGGGGCGCCGCACGCGCAAGACGGTCAGCTACAAGGGGAAAGCGGCGCAGACTACGCGCTTTGTGTGGCAGGGCTACCGGTTGCTGCAGGAACAGCGGGCAGACGGCAGCCGCCGCAGCTGGAGCTACGATCCGGCCAGCCCGTGGAGCCCGTTGGCGGCGCTGGAGCAGGCGGGCGACAGCCGTTCGGCGGAGATGTATTGGTACCACACGGATCTGAACAGCGCGCCGCTGGAAGTGAGCGATGCGGCGGGCAACCTGCGTTGGTCCGGGCAATACGACACCTTCGGCAAGCTGCAGGGGCAAACGGTAGAGGGCGCGGCCAGGCGCAATGGCGCGCAGTACGATCAACCGCTGCGCTACGCCGGGCAGTACCAGGACGACGAGAGCGGCCTGCACTATAATCTGTTCCGTTACTACGAGCCGGAGGTGGGGCGCTTCACCACCCAGGATCCGATTGGGCTGCGCGGCGGGTTGAACCTGTATCAGTATGCGCCGAACCCGTTGGGGTGGATTGACCCGCTAGGATTGGCTGTTGATCCTATAGCAAAATTGGAGGATCGGGGATTTAGTGGTGTTGTTAAGACACCTGCCGGAGGACTCGATTATTCAGGGAGTGATGCCCTGTATAATCTAAGGGAAGGAGTTAACCCCATTGTGAAAATTGAATATACAGGGGACTACCTTCAGGACTTCACTGCGGCTAACATAAAAGCAGGGCTTAACCAGAAAACAACACCGAGTGGTTATGTCTGGCATCACCTGGATGATTATAATCACGAGACTAATATGGGGACCATGCAGCTAGTGAAACAAAAAGCACACCAAGGTATCTCCCATGTAGGGGGGGTAAGTCAGTATAAGGCGGCAACTGGAAAAGCATATACCTTCCCTGCGAGAAATCGCGTCCGTAAACTTGTTGGAGGAAACTGTTAATGTATCTCTCAGACTCGGAAAAAACGCTGTCAGTAGAGGAGATGGATTCCTTTAATGCGCTTTTTAATAACGATTTGCCTGATTCTTTTAAAGATTTCTTTCTCAAGAATAATGGTGGTTATCCCATTGATAACGAAGAGGGAAATATCTTCATGTTAGGTGGCTTTAACCCAATAAAGTATGGTGACTTGCCGATTGAGGTAATTTATCAAGATCTTACGGAGTCCTTTGCTGAACTAAAGGATATGGTGCCGTTTGCTTATGATGAGGGTGGGAACAGCTTTCTTTTGTCGCTTAAGAAAGAAGATGATTCATTTGGCAGGGTTTTTGTATTTTTAATGGATGAAAAGGAACTAGAGGAAGTGGCTGATTCCTTTTCTGATTTTATTGGTGAGTTGTTTGCGTAGAACCAAGGGGACTGGTGAGTACTAGTTGAATGAGTGTCAATGTATGAGGGAGAGGCGATGTACAAAAAAGAATGGGAAAATGCGCTCCAAAGAACTGAGAGATTAGGGTTCGAGTATCCGGTTACGTTTGTTGAAATGGAGGGGAAAGGACTCCTGAATGATAAAAGGTTGCGACACATGAATAAAGTACTGCAACCGGCCCTTGAGGGGTTTACAAGTTATGAACAGCTTGTTGGGCAATGCCTTCAGGTCCATCTAGCAGCCAAATCCGTTATTGAGGATTGGTTATCTTGTCCTGTTTTTTACACATTGGGTTGGGTAGATGATGGCAGTCCGAAAGGGATCTTTCGTTTTGATGATGATGATATTAAAAATAAATTAGAAAATGGTCATCATGAACCCACAATCAATATTCATGCTTGGTTGACGCTTCCAACCTATGAAGTCATTGATTTAACATTGACCACTACACTGTGTTTATTGCAGGGACTCAAGGACGGTGGAGGAGGAGTTTTAGCAAAGAAGGCAGATGATTTCAAAGGCTTCTCTTATAGACCTATGTTGGTTGGTGATGAGTACCTGAAGCGTATCGGGCTCATAAAAGACATTACGCTTGTTTCATGGTAATCAGATCACTGACTGATGTGATGCTCTTCATGGCATTGGTCTTCGACACATTATTTTGATACGTTCGAAAAGCCGCACTATCATGGTACTAAAGGGGAGCATTTCTCTTATGAAAAAGGCCATCCAAGAAATACGAATAAATATAAAGGGGATCGGTGTTTCTAATGAAAAGTGAACTAGCCACGAACGGTAAGACGAGCCTGGAAAGAATTGGTGTCGATGCAAATAATGCCGGTTTATCTTTAACCTATGTATTTTCATCATCAGAGTATGATTTATACATCGAAAGTTTACATAGTATAATAAACTCCTTCAAGGGAAAAAGGATTTTATTTTTCGAGGATGATTATTACACGACTAGTGTAAGTGATAAGTTAAAAGCAATAAAACGTGCAGTAGGTAAGATAGGATTAATGGATCTTAAAAAGCATATAATAAAAAAAGAGGATGTAAAAATCAATGATAATAATTACTTCATCGATATGGCTTTGATTAATGGTGATTTAAGTGAAGATGTTGTAAAAACCATATATAACAATGTATATAACGGAGTGGGTGTTTATTTTCTATTGGATAATAAACCTGAGCGCGTATTTTCCGTCTCACTACTTGATGCTATAAAAGGTTATAATAATAGTGCGGAGAATATATTTAAAGTTTATTTTGGCGAGACATTGTCTGCTGAGAGGTTTTTTATTATATATGGGGGGCATATAGATGATGACTATTCATATATAAATCATCATGTGGTGAAAAAGGATAACGCATCCTTGCTTGAAAATTTTGCAAAAAATAGTACTCATCTTTATCCAATTGATTTCTCTAAACAGTTACAATTAATTGAGTCAAGACGTAAAGGATGAAGATGTTTGAAATGTGATAATAGAGGGAGAGCAAATGCAAGCTGCAGGGGCAAACGGTAGAGGGCGCGGCCAGGCGCAATGGCGCGCAGTACGATCAACCGCTGCGCTACGCCGGGCAGTACCAGGACGTCGAGAGCGACCTGCACTATAATTTGTTCCGTTACTACGAGCCGGAGGTAGGGCGCTTTACCACCCAGGATCTGATCGGGCCGCGTGGCGGGTTGAACCTGTATCAGTATGCGCCGAACCCGCTGATGTGGGTGGATCCGCTGGGGGTGACAGAGGTTACTGTTGGTCGCTGGATGGGACCAGCAGAATACGAAAAAATGGTTTCCACAGGTAAGGTTGTGCAAAGTACAACGGGAACAACGCATGTAGCATCACCTGCAGATATTGATGCGTTTAGAAAACAAGCTAAACCGGGTACTATGTACGTTGAATTCGAAGTGCCTGAACGATCTTTAATCAAGACCAATGAAGGCTGGACAAAAATAGTTGCTCCGGACTCGTTGGAGGGTCGATTAGCCAAACGTAAGGGACGAGCAGTACCAGAAATGCCGACTGTGAAAAACATTGAGGTAAGGCCCATAAAACAGAATCAGGAATTTCAACATGCTCAAAAAAATAAGTGATTGGATCTTGTCTAATAGCCATTATGAAGTTAAGTACAATGTTAATGATTTTACAGATACTCTGGTTGTTGATATAGATGATGATACGAAGATTGCACGCTTCAGCGTATGGGATGATGCATCTTGTATGCTGGAGAACATTGATGTTGAAACCGGGAACTATATAATTAATGAGCGAAGAGAATTATCAAGTGAAGAAAGTGTAATAGAAGCATTTAAAGAGTTTGTATCGTTGCTTAAAAATTAGTTATAAAGATTACTAATCTGAGTTCGATTTGCTAATTTTAAAATGTTCGTCTTGTTACATAAAACCGTAGACAATAACCCCAGCCTTACTCCCCATGCTGCGGGCAACGCCAGAAGCGTGAAGCTCCCAGCCGCCCGCAAATATTCCCCGTTTACACCCAGCCCTTGCTGCGGAATTCGTGCAGCGTTTTAGCGACAAAGGTCATCTCCTGCGGCGTGCCGAACGAGATGCGGCACCAGCCGTCGGCCGGCGGGAAGGCGCGGCCCACCAGGATCCCGGCCTGTTTCATCTGCTGCTGAAACTGCGCCAGCGGCACGCCGAGCTGGAAGAACGCGAAATTGCCTTCGGAAGGCAGGCACCTCAGGTTGAGCGCGTTAAGCGCCTGCAGCAGGATTTGCCGCGAGGTGTCGTTGCTCTTTTTGCTGTAGGTGATGAAAGCCTGGTCCTCCAGCGACGCCAGCGCCGCATCCACGCCGCAGAAGTTGATCTTCTCGCCGGCAACGCGGTTAGCCAGGCGGGCAATCACCGCCGGCTGCGCCACCGCATAACCGACGCGCATGCCGGCCATGGCGAAGATCTTGGAGAAGGTCTTCAGCAGGATCACGTTGCCCGCGCCTTGCTTAATCATCGGCCCGACCGAGCGGAAGCGCGCATCGTTAACGAATTCGGCATAAGCCTCATCGACGATAAACATCGTGTCGGCCGGTTGGCTGGCGATCCAGGGTTCAATCAGATCGGCGGGAGTGATGGTGGCGGTCGGGTTGTTGGGGTTGACCAGATACACCAGCGAAGGGCCGCCGTACTCTGCCACCGCCCGTTTCAGCCCTTCGATGTCGAACTGCCAGCCGTCGAGCATCGGCACCTTGGTGATTTTCATACCGGCAATCTTGGCGAAGTGTTCGCCGTCGCCGTAGGTCAGCGCCGGGATCACCAGCTGGGTGTCCAGCGTGGCGTAGGCTTCCACGGCGGCGCGTATCCCCTCCGAGGAACCGGCGGTCAGCAAAATGGCGCTCTCCGGCACCTGATACTGGCTGGCCAGCTTGCTGCGCAGGGCGATAATCTCGTCCTTGGCGTAGCGGTTGGCTTTTACCACCGCGTCGCGCGCCGCCGCCTGCGCCTTGGGCGACATGCCGAGCGGGTTTTCGTTGAAGTTGATGCGAATGGGGTTGGCGGCGGTGGGGGCGGTAAAGACGGGCGAACCGGGCATGGCGTCCGCCAGCGAGCTGCGGCTCAGCCCCGCCAGCGCTACGCCGCCGGCCAGGGCCCCGGAGAGTTTCAACAGCTGTCTGCGTTTCAGGTTTAGGGTGCTGCTTTCTTGCATCTGTCTGATCTCCTTGTTGAAAAACGTCAGGGAGAACAGGCAGAAACCATGCCAACTTTTAACCTGTTGATTTTTAAAGGGCTGAATAACCCTGTGCACTATAGTGCACCAGCATAAGCGGGCAACTGCACCATCGCGCAGTCCCGCTTATGCCGCACGACGTCGCCACAGCATGCCCGGTTTGGCGAACATCACCAGGTTGCCCAGCAGGATCAGGCACAGGCCAATCACCGCATTGAGGTGCCACTGGTAACCTTCGTAAATCGTCGAAATGGTCAGCGCCACCAGAGGGAACAGCAGGGTGCTGTAGGCCGCCGCGCCGGCGCCGATGCGCCCCAGCAGGCTGAAATAAGCGGCGAAGGCGATCACCGAACCGAAAATCGCCAGATACAGCAGCGAACCGATATAGCGGCCGCTGTATTCAATCTGGAACGAGGCGCCCTGCGCCAGCGCTATCAGCGCCATCAGGATCGCCCCGTAGCTCATGGCGTAGGTATTGGTGGAGAGAATGTCCAGCCCGCGCCGCTGGTGGCGTGCGCTGATCATGTTGCCCAGCGAAAAGCCGTAGGTGCCGAGCGCGCTCAGGCCGATGCCTTTCAATAGCTCCGGCGCCATCCGGCTCGCCGCCAGATCCTGCCAGAACAGCGCAACGATGCCGGTCAGGCCCAAGACCGCCGCCGGCAGCAGGTTGGCGCTGGGGCGCTGGCGGAAGAACAGCATGCCGTTAACGGCGTTGAACAGCACCGCCATCGAGAAAATCACCGATTCCAGCCCGCTGCTGATATAGACCGCCGCGTGGTAGAAACAGTAGAAGTTGAAACCGAATACGCAGCAGCCCTGCAGCATGCAGAACAGGTGGTCGCGCACGGCGATGCGCCGCAGGCGGCGCGCCAGCAGCAGCACGGCGAACATGGCCGCGGCGGAGATCATAAAGCGGTAACCGATCGAGACGGGAATGGCCACCGGGCCTTCCTGCTGCAGGGTAATCGCAATCCAGGTGGTGCCCCAAATCAACACCACGGCAAGGTACAACAGCGCGTTCATAATCGACTCCGCTAAAAACAGATGAACGCAGTATCCGCCGTTGCCTGCGCCGTCGCTTTCAGCGCTTTGCGCCCAGTTGCATATTCTTGCGCTTTTTTTGGCAAAAGCGTGGGGTGGCGACTGGTGCGCGGCGGCGCCACTCTTTACACTGCAGAGATTGAGGAAAACGGGGCCGGCAATGTCCAGATATCAGGCGTTTGAAACGCTGAGCAAGCACAAGGCGCAGTTGCACGACAGCATCCGGCTGGGCTCCGGCGTAGAGCTGGCGGCCTGGTCCAACTGCAACGACCGCATCACTCAGGAAAGCGCCGATCACCACACCCTGAGCCTGTACGTCGCCGACGGCTACGAGTGCTACCAAAAAGTGCCGGGCGGCTGGAAAAACGGCGGCGGGCCGGATCGCTTCTGCATCATGCCGCGGCAGTATGAATCCACCTGGGACGTGCGCAGCGATCTGTCCTTCGTGCATCTCTACTGCACCGACGCCCACCTGCGCCAGCTGGCAGAGCAAACCTGGGATCGCAGCCCGGCGTCAATCAACGTCGAACAGCGCGCGTTTGCCGAAGATCCGCAGATTACGCTGCTGTATCGCCAATTCTTGCTCAATCGCGACTGGCGCGATCGCGCCAATCAGCTGGCGCTGAGCAGCGCCTCGACCCTGTTGATGTCGCACATGATCCAGCGCTATACCCAGCTGCAATGGACCTTGCCGCGGGTGCGCGGCGGCCTGGCGCCGGCGGTGGCGAAACGCGTCAAAGAATATATCGACGGCCATCTGGACCACCCGCTGCTGCTGGCGGATCTGGCGGCGCAGGCCGGGCTGAGCGAGTTCCACTTCGCGCGGATGTTCAAGCACGATACCGGCCTGGCGCCGCACCAGTTCGTGATGCGCGCCCGGCTGCGGCAGGCGGAAAAACTGCTGCGCCACAGCCGGCTGCCGCTCACGCAGATTGCGCTGGACTGCGGCTTCAGCTCCGCCAGTCATTTCAGCAACCGCTTCAAGGCGGCCTACGGATTCGCTCCGCTGCAGATGCGGCAGGGGCGTTGATGCCACAAGGAGATCATATGGAACAGCAGTTCGCCGGGCTTGGCGTGTTGTTTATCGCCGGGTTTGGCCCCGGTGAGTAACCCGCCTCTGGCCGCTGGCTTATCCGGCGGCCCGATATAAATAAACCGCTTTATTTAATTACTAAAATACACAAATGACGTTTCCTCTAGTAGGCTACGGCCCGCCTTAGGCAGTACTGGCACGGTTGATTGGGCGTCATTGTCCCAGTACTGTCTACGGTAACCCGCTTATTTCCCGTCTTGTCGCTCCCGCGCCCGTTCCACCGCCGTTATCTGGCGGCGCAGCTGCAGCGCATTGATCAGCACCAGCAGCGCCGTAACGGCGAACACCCAGCGAAATCCCATCAGCGCCGAGATGCCCGAGCCCAACAGCGGGCCGACGACGTTACCCAGATACATAAACGATTGGTTGTAGCCAAAAATTCGGCCGGTGACCCGATCGGAAGAGTAGCGCAGCAGCAGCGCCTGCACCGCCGGCATCAGCGCGCCGTCGGCAAAGCCCAGCAGGAAGCGCAGAATGCCCAGCTGCAGCGGGGTTTCCACCCAGGCCATGACGGCGAACAACAGGGTGGTCAGCATCAGCGCGGCGATCAGAATGCGCGCGGTGCCGATACGGTCGCCAAGCCGCCCGAGGCGCGGCGCGGAAATCAGTGCGGCAATGCCGGGCACGGCGGCGATCATGCCGCTGATAAAGGCGATATTGCTGACATCACCGGATAACTCGCGAATGAACAGCGTCAGGATCGGGCTGATGGACGAGTTGGCCAGCTGGATCATCAGGGTGCAAACGAACAGAGTGACGATCAGCGCCGGGTAGGGCAACGACTGGAACACCGCCTTGCCGCTCAGCTGATCGGCCTTTTTCACCCTGATGCGCCGTTCTTTAATCAGGAACAAGGTGATCAGGAAGCTGACGAACATCATCCCGGCGGTGACGAAAAACACCACCCGCAGGCCGAGATGGTCGGCCATCAGCCCGCCCAGCAGCGGCCCGGCGATCACCCCGGTGATCTGGCCGGTGGACAGCATGCCCAGCGCCCAGCCGCTTTTATCGCGCGGCGCCTGGGTGGCGACCAGCGCCATGGCGTTGGGTATGTAGCCGGAGGTCAGCCCCATCAGCGCGCGCAGCGCAAACAGCTGCCAGACGTTGGTCGCCAGGCCCTGCAGCGCGATCACCACCGCCATCCCCAGCGAGGCGCGCAGCAGCATCAGCTTGCGGCCTTTGCGGTCGGCCAGGCTGCCCCACAGCGGTGAAACCAGCGCCGAAACCAGAAAAGTGCCGCTGAACACCAGGCCGGACCACAGGCTGAGCGATTGATGGCCGGTAACGCCGAGCTGTTCGACATACAGCGGCAGAAAAGGGAGGATTTGGCTCATCGCCAGCCCGGTGAAGAAACAGCCGAGCCAGACTGAGATCAGATTGACTTTCCACGCTTCCATCAACTTGTCGTACCACTTTGAATTTAGAAGGGAATTATTGAGCAGGTTAATAATAACACCGCTAATCAGCCGGCGTGGGGGAAATGCGTGAGAAAACGTAAAACCCGCCGGGCGGCGGGCTGGGGTTATTGTTGATTGTCCTGTTCCACCGCGTCGTACAGCCGCTGCAGAATATCCGGAAAGGCGGACTGCACCCGGTTCCAGCTGGGTACGAAGGGTTTGTCGCCCGGGCTTTCGCTGAACGCGTGTCCGGCCTGGGAAATCACCCGCGAGAACAGCTCGACCGCCGACTCTTCGCTGTGGCGATCGAACGCCAGGCCGTTCATTTTCGCGTCGTGCTCAAAGGCGTCGATCATGTCCAGCGCGGTGCGGTAGTAGGTGGCGCGCAGCACGCGGAACGAATCGCTGGTGATCGGCACGCCCTGGATCGCCAGCTTGCGGTACAGCGCCTTGGTGATATCGCCGGCCATGCGCTGCAGGCCGCTATGCGGGTCGTCTTCCGACATCGGCTGGTGCTTGTGATCGTAGTTATCGGCGATATCCACCTGGCAAATGCGGCTGGTGGCGGTGGTGCGGTGCAGTTCCGACAGCACGCCAATCTCCAGTCCCCAGTCGCTGGGGATGCGCAGGTTGTTGAGAATGTGCGTGCGCATGGCGAACTCGCCGGAAAGCGGGTAGCGATAGCTGCGCAGGTAGTCGAGAAACTCCGAGTTGCCGTATACCTTCTGCAACGATTTCAACAGCGGGAACACCAGCAGCCGCCCAACGCGGCCGTTCAGCTTGCCGCCGGCCACCCGGGCGTAATAGCCCTTGCAGAAATCGTAGTGGAACTGCGGATTGGCCAGCGGGTACAGCAGCCGCGCCAGCATGCGGCGATCGTAAGTGACGATGTCACAGTCGTGCAGCGCCACGCAGCTGGTGCGCCGCGAAGCCAGAGTGTAGCCGACGCAGAACCACACGTTGCGGCCCTTGCCCGGCTCGTTGGGCGCCAGGCCCTCGGCGCTGAGCTGCGCGGCGATCGCGCTCAGGCGCGGCCCGTCGTTCCACAGGATGCGGTGGCGCTGCGGCAGGCGCGAGAAAAACGCGCGGGCGTGTTGAAACTGCTCGGGGCTGGCGCGATCCAGGCCGATGACGATCTCCTCCAGATAGGGCACCTGCGCCAGAATGTCGACGATCTTGTCCAGCGCCGGCCCCTGCAGTTCGGAATACAGCGAGGGCAGTATCAGCCCCATGCTGTTGCGGCCGGAAAATACCTGCAGCTCATACTCCAGCTCGGCCAGGTCGCGCTGCGCCAGATTGTGGAAGTTGGTGATGATGCCGTCCTGATAGAACTCACTCATGGTCAGATCCCCCGTTTGACAGAAAATGGTCCAGTCCTTCGCTCCAGCCCTGCGGCCCCTGTCGGCGCGTGCGGTACAGCCGGCCGGGAAATTCGCCCGGCAGCGCGAGCGGTTTGGCCTGGCGGCCGCGGATCAGCACCGCCAGATCGCAGGCCTGCAGCAGCGAGATATCGTTGGGGCCGTCGCCGAGCGCCAGCGTGGTCAAGGGGCGGCGCCGTCGGTGCTGCAGGCGTTTGACCAATCGGCGCGCGGCCTCGCCTTTGCTGACCTGCCGGCTCATGACGTGGTGGAAGCGGCCGCCCTGCGTCAGGCGCAGGTCGTGCAACGCCAGCAGGGTGCGAAAGGCGGCGAGCTGTTCATCGGTGCCGGACCACCGCAGCGGCTCGGAACCGGCGCGCCGCCGCGCCAGATGCGCTTCGGCCGGCGATAGGCCGGTCCATTCGGCGACCCTGGCGTCGTCGGCGTCGGCGAAGCCCTGAAAGGCGAAGCCGGTCCGTTCGCGCAGCGCGGCCAGAATGGCGCAAATTTCGGGGTAGGTTGCGCCGGCGTGCAGCGGCGCCTCGCGCCAGCCGGCAGGGAACACCGTCTGCGCGCCGTTTTCGGCGATAAACGGCTGCTGTTGCAGGCCGAGGCGCTGGCGCAGCGGGGCGACTTCCGCCGCGGTCTTGCTGGTGGCGATAATCAGCGGCGTTTGCGCCGCGGCCAGGCGATCGAGCCAGGGCTGCGCCGCCCGCCAGCTGTAGCTGTCGTGATCCAGCAGCGAGCCGTCCAGATCGGTGAAAATTAGCAGGTGCTGATTTGGCGTTAGCATTTCATCTCCGTTTTATCGCATACAGCTCGTTGATAAACAGACGGATTACTTTGTCTCGGGCTTAGGCGGCCGCGCGGGCGGCGGCCGTCGCGGCATCGTCAGAAGTGTGACGCAAGTCACAATTAACCCTAACGGCTAATGGCGTTCGCCGCAAGTTTGCCGGTTGCCAGCGGCCGCGCGATCGTGGTGCTATAACGAAAATCAGCGTAGGGCAGGAGAAAACTTTTATGACGTTCGGTGTGCGAGAGATGACGCAGGCGGACCTGGCCGCGGCCTTTGAACTGTCGCAACAGGTGCGCTGGCCGCACCGGCTGGAAGACTGGCGGCAGGCCTGGGCCTTGGGCGGCGGTGTGGTTGCCGTAGGCCATGGGCGAACGATCGGTTGTGCGCTGCATTGGCGTTGGGGCCCGCGCGCCACGCTGGGGCTGGTGATTGTCGCCGCGTCCTGGCGCGGCCAGGGGATCGCCAAGGCGATGATGAGCCGCTTGATGGCGTCGGTGCCCGCCTGTCATCTGCATCTGGCGGCGTCTGAACAGGGCAGGCCGCTGTATCAAAAGCTGGGGTTCGCCGCGCTCGGGCCATTGGCGCAGCACCAGTGCGCCGAGCTGCCGCAGCGGGCGCCCCGGCCTTTAGCGGCCGGCCAGAGCCTGCGGCCGGCGCTGCCGCGTGATCTGGCGGCGTTGGCGGCACTGGACGCCGCCGCCAGCGGCATGCAGCGCCGGCCGCTGTTCGAGGCGTTGCTGAGTGGCAACGAGCAGGCGCTGGTGCTGGAGCGGCAGGGCGAAATGCTCGGCTTCGCCATACGCCGCCGTTTTGGCTATGGACAGCTTATCGGCCCGGTGATCGCGCCGCGGCTTCAGGCGGCGGTCGTGCTGACTGATGCCTTGCTGCAGGCCTGCGCCGGGCAGTTTGTGCGGGTGGATACGCCGAACGGCGGCCTGAGCGACTGGCTGACGCAGCGCGGCCTGCCTTGCATCGATACGCCGACGCTCATGGTGCGCGGAACGCCTCATAGCCCGGATGCCGACGGCGTGCAGACTTTTGCATTGGTTTCGCAGGCGCTGTCATAAAATTGAAAATCTGTGGCACGCGGTGGTGCGTTTCGCCGGGTGTCGCCCAATTGTTGTGCAATAGTTATCAGCTGATGACTGTGTTGTGAACGCAGAGTCTGCCTTCTCTGCGCCGCCGTACGCCGCCGAGCGTGATTCATTCCCCCCAGCTTCGCATTTGGCACAGGCCATGCATTGTCATCATCCCCCTTTGTTATTCGGGTAACAAAGGGGCTTTGGTGACAACTCAACAACAGCGGGCGAACTATGGCAGACCATCCTGATGTGATCGCACAGATAGAAGCGTCTTTTGCGGTGCAGACCCCGACCGGCAAGCGCATTGCCGGTTATCTGCTGGCCAACCTGGCGCAGGTGCCGTTTGAAACCGCCGACAGCATTGCGCGCAGCACCGCCACCAGCGGCATTTCGGTCGGTCGCTATCTGCGCAGCCTGGGCTACCAAAACCTCGAACATCTGAAGCGCACGCTGCGTGAACAGGGCGCCGCCCTGTACCAGCCGTGGGGGGTTACCGATCGCCTGGGCGCCTACCGGCAGCGGCGCGCACAGCCGCAGCCGCAAAAGCTGCGCCAGGCGTTGACGCTGGAGCTGGAAGCGATCGAACACGTCTATCAGTTGGCGGGCAGCGAAGCTTTCGCCCAGGTCGGCCGCCAGCTGGCGCAGGCGGAGGCGGTGTTTGTGGTCGGCATTCAGTCGACGCGCGGCATCGCCAACGCCTTCTACAGCCACCTGGAATACCTGCGGCCCAGGGTTTACTACGCCGACGGGCAGTCCGGCACCTACGTGGAGTCGCTTAACTCCGAATTCAGCGCGCCTTATCTGGTGCTGACCGACACCCGCGCCTATTCCACCATCGCGCAAAAATACTGCCGGGCGGCCTGCGCGCGCGGGCTGCGGCTGGCGCTGATCACCGATATCTACTGCCCGTGGGCGCGCGATTATCCGCTGGATCTGCTGCAGGTGAAAACCGACACCGGGCAGTTCTGGGATTCGCTGGCGCCGCTCAGCTGCTTGTTCAACCTGCTGTTGTCTTCGGTGCTGGAACAGGGCGGCGCAGCGGTGGAGCAACGGCTGGCCAACAACCGCAGCCTGCAGAAAGAGCTGGGGCAATTTGAATCTTAACCGCCATGGGATAACGCAATGAGTGACAATGTAACGTTAGTGGACCTGGCCGTTCGCTTTCCCGGCCTGTGCATCGATTTGAAATACGCCAGCGCCGATAACCTGACCGGGCGGGCGATTTACCGCGAGAGCCGCTGCCTGCTGCATCCCGATGCGGCGCAGGGGCTGGCGCGCTGCCTGCGGGTGGCGCAGCTGGCCGGCTATTCCCTGCGGGTGTTCGACGCCTACCGCCCGCAGCAGGCGCAGGCGCTGCTGTGGCTGGCCTGCCCGGACTCGCAGTATGTCACCGCGACGGAGGTCGGCTCTCATCACAGCCGCGGCGTGGCCGTCGACGTCACGCTGCAGGACGCCGCGGGCATGGCGCTGGATATGGGCACCGGCTTCGATGAGATGAGCGCGCGTTCCCACCCGTTTTACCCCGATTTTTCGCCAGAGGTGCAACGCAATCGGCTATTGCTGAGCGCGGTGATGGCCGCCGGCGGATTCCGCGGCATCGCCAGCGAATGGTGGCACTTTGAGCTGCCCAACGCCGGCGATTACCCGCTGTTGGCCGATCGTTTCGGCTGTTTTTCCCCCGACTAAAACAACAGGCATTTCACACATCAGGAGCTGAGTTATGAACCGAATCAAATATGCCGCGCTGGCGGCTGCGGTGACCTTGGGCATGGCGGCGATGGGCGCGGCGCAGGCGGCGGTGCCGAAAGACATGCTGGCGATCGGCAAGGCGGCCGATCCGCAAACGCTGGATCCGGCGGTCACCATCGACAACAACGACTGGACGGTGACCTATCCGGCCTATCAGCGGCTGGTGCAGTACAAAACCGAGGGCGGCCAGGGCTCCACCCAGGTCGAGGGCCAGTTGGCGGAGAGCTGGAGCGCCTCGGAAGACCAACGGGAATGGACCTTCAGGCTTCGGCCGGGCAACCGATTCGACGACGGCAGCGAGGTGAACGCCGCCGCGGTGAAATGGTCGTTCGAACGCTTGATGAAGATTGGCCAGGGGCCGTCGGAAGCCTTCCCGAAAGATCTGCAGGTCGAGGCGGTGGATCCGCTGACGGTGAAATTCACCCTCAAAACGCCGTTCGCGCCGTTCCTCTATACGCTGGCCAACGACGGCGCCGGCATCGTCAATCCGGCGATCGCCAAGGCCAATCCCGCCGACGAAGGCAAAGCCTGGCTGGCCAACCATACCGCCGGCTCCGGCCCGTACCGGCTGGATCGCTGGCAGAAGGGCCAGCAACTGGTGCTGGTGCCGAACCCGCACTACGGCGGCGACAAACCGGCGTTCAAACGGGTGACGGTGAAAATCATCGGGGAAAGCGCCACCCGCCGTTTGCAGCTGACGCGCGGCGATTTGGACATCGCCGAGTCGTTGCCGATCGACCAACTGGCGGCGCTGAAGAGCGAAGACAAGGTGGCGGTGAACGAGTATCCGTCGCTGCGCGTGACCTACCTGTACCTGAACAACGGCAAGGCGCCGCTGAACCAGGTCGATCTGCGCCGCGCGATTTCCTATGCGGTGGATTATCAGGGCATGGTGAAGGGCATACTCGGCGGCAACGGCAAGCAGATGCGCGGCCCGATCCCTGAAGGCATGTGGGGCTTTGATGCCGGCGCGCAGCAGTACGGCCTGGATCCGGCCAAGGCCAAGGCGGAGCTGGCGAAGGTCAAAGACCTGCCGGCCTCGCTGAGCTTCCTGTATTCGGTCAACGATCCCAACTGGGAGGCGATAGCGCTGTCGGTGCAGGCCAGCCTGGCGAGCGTCGGCATCAACGTCAAGCTGGAGAAGCTGGCCAACGCCACCCTGCGCGATCGCATCGGCCAGGGCAATTACGACATCGCCATCGGCAACTGGAGCCCGGACTTCGCCGACCCCTACATGTTCATGAACTACTGGTTCGAGTCGGACAAAAAAGGGCTGCCGGGCAACCGCGCCTTCTACAGCAATCCGCAGGTGGATGCGCTGTTGAAAAAGGCGGTAGCGGTGTCCGATCAGCAGGCACGCACCGCCGATTATCAGGCGGCGCAGAAAATCGTTATCGATCAGGCGGCCTACGTTTATCTGTTCCAAAAGAACTACCAGGTGGCGATGAACAAACAGGTGAAGGGCTTTGTGTATAACCCGATGCTGGAGCAGGTGTTCAACGTCGGCCAGATGAGCAAGTAACGCATTTCGGGCGGCCGTTTGGCCGCCCCTCCGCCAGGGGAAATCAGTCATGAACGTTTGGAGACTTATCCGCCAGCGCTGCTGGGGGCTGGTGCTGGTGATGTTCGGGGTGTGCGTGATCACCTTCGTCATCTCGCACCTGATCCCCGGCGACCCGGCGCGGCTGCTGGCCGGCGACCGCGCCAGCGAGGAGATAGTTCAGCACATGCGCCGGCAGCTGGGGCTGGATCAGCCGCTGTACGTGCAGTTCGGCCGTTATCTGACGGCGCTGCTGCACGGCGACCTGGGCACCTCGATCCGCACCGGCCGGCCGGTGCTTGACGACCTGCGGGCGTTTTTCCCGGCGACGCTGGAGCTGGCGTTCTGCGCCTTGCTGCTGGCGATCGCGTTGGGCGTGCCGCTGGGCGTGCTGTCGGCGGTATATCGCAACCGCTGGCCCGATCATCTGGTGCGTTTGCTGTCGGTCACCGGCATCTCCACCCCGGCGTTCTGGCTGGGGCTGGGGGTGATCATTCTGTTTTACGGCCAGCTTGACCTGTTGCCCGGCGGCGGGCGGCTGGACGACTGGCTCGACCCGCCCAGCCACATCACCGGCTTTTATCTGTTGGATTCGCTGCTGAGCGGCAACGGCGAGGTTTTCTGGAACAGCCTGCAGCACCTGATCCTGCCGGCGATGACGCTGGCCTTCGTCCACCTGGGCGTGGTGGCGCGGCAGATCCGTTCGGCGATGCTCGAGCAGCTTGGCGAAGATTATATCCGCACCGCGCGCGCCAACGGGCTGTCGCGCTGGCGGGTGATCCTCGGCCATGCGCTGCCGAACGCGCTGATCCCCTCGGTGACGGTGTTGGGGCTGGCGCTGGGCGATCTGTTGTACGGCGCGGTGTTGACCGAGACGGTGTTCGCCTGGCCGGGCATGGGCGCCTACGTGGTGGACTCTATCCAGGCGCTGGATTTCCCGGCGGTGATGGGCTTCGCGGTGGTGGTGTCCTTCGCCTACGTGGTGGTGAATTTGATCGTCGATCTGCTCTATCTGTGGATTGACCCAAGAATGGGGCGCGAGAGGTAATGACCATGTCTCAAATCGAACGGCCGCTGGCGGCGGAAACCGCGCCGCGCTTTGGCGGCATGCGCCGCGGCTGGTACCGGGTGCGCCGCAGCCCGCTGACGCTGTTGGGCGCGGCGATCATGACGGCGGTGCTGTTCCTGATGCTGTTTTCTCCGTGGCTGGCGCCGCACAACCCGGACGCCATCGACCTGGCCGCCCGGCTGCTGCCGCCTTCCGCCGAGCACTGGTTCGGTACCGACGAAGTGGGCCGCGATCTGTTTAGCCGGGTGCTGGTCGGCAGCCGCCAATCGGTGGCCGCCGGGCTGGCGGTGGTGGTGCTGGCGGGCGGCATCGGCTCGCTGCTCGGCTGTTTTTCCGGCGTGATGGGCGGCGCGGTGGATGCGCTGATCATGCGCTGCATGGACATCATGCTGTCGGTGCCGTCGCTGGTGCTGACCATGGCGCTGGCGGCGGCGCTCGGGCCCAGCCTGTTCAACGCCATGCTGGCGATCGCGGTGGTGCGCATCCCCTTTTACGTGCGGCTGGCGCGCGGGCAAACGCTGACGCTGCGGCATCAGGCCTATATGCAGGCGGCGCGCACCTTTGGCGCTTCGCGCCGGCATCTGATCGCCTGGCACGTGCTGCGCAACGTCATGCCGCCGCTGGTGGTGCAGGCGTCGCTGGATATCGGCACCGCCATCCTGATGGCGGCCACGCTGGGCTTCATCGGCCTCGGCGCTCAGCAGCCGACCGCCGAGTGGGGCGCCATGGTGGCCAACGGCCGCAACTATGTGCTGGACCAGTGGTGGTATTCGGCCTTTCCCGGCACGGCGATCCTGATCACCGCCACCGGCTTCAACCTGTTCGGCGACGGTCTGCGCGACCTGCTGGATCCTAAAACCCGGGGGCGCTGATGAACGACGCAACGATACTGTCAATCAACGAACTGCAGCTGGAGTTTCCGGTCTACGGCGGCAGCGTCCGGGCGCTGAATCGCGTTTCGCTGCAGGTCAACGCCGGTGAAATCGTCGGCGTGGTGGGCGAATCCGGTTCGGGCAAGTCGGTGACGGCGATGATGACCCTGCGGCTGCTGGCCGAAGAGGGGTATCGGGTGACCGGCGGCGCGGTGCAGCTGCTGGGCGTCGACGTGCTCAACGCCAGCGAACGCCAGATGCGCCGACTGCGCGGCGCGCGGGCGTCGATGATTTTTCAGGAGCCGATGAGCGCGCTGAATCCCACCCGCAAAATCGGCCGCCAGATGTGCGAGGTGATCCGCCTGCATCAGCGGCTGCCGGCGCGCGCGGCGCGCGACAAGGCTATCCAGCTGTTGCGCGAGATGCAGATCGCCGACGCCGAACGGGTGATGGAGCGTTATCCGTTCGAACTGTCCGGCGGCATGCGCCAGCGGGTGTTGATCGCCATGGCGTTTTCCTGCGAACCGGAGCTGATCATCGCCGATGAGCCCACCACCGCGCTGGACGTCACGGTGCAGCGTCAGGTGCTGCGGCTGTTGCAGCAGAAGGCGCGCGCCAGCGGCACGGCGGTGTTGTTCATCACTCACGACATGGCGGTGGTGTCGCAGCTGTGCGACCGGCTGTACGTGATGTACGCCGGGCACGTGATCGAGAGCGGCGAGACCGCGGCGGTGATCAACCATCCGGCCCACCCGTATTCGATCGGGCTGCTGCAGGCGGCGCCGGAGCGCGCCGAACCGCGCGGCATGCTGCAGGCCATTCCGGGCACGGTGCCCAACCTGAGCGCGCTGCCGCCGGGCTGCGCCTTCAGCAACCGCTGTCGCCACGCCGACGAACGCTGTCGGCAAACCCCGGCGTTAACGCCGCTGGCTGAGGATGCGCAACGGCGCGCGGCCTGCTGGCATCCGCAACGGGTCAGTCTGGAGGTGCGCAATGAATATTGAACCGCTGTTGGAACTGCGCGACGTGCGGCTGCGTTTTCCCGCCGGCTACAACTGGCGCGGCAAGCCGACCGAGTATGTGCATGCGCTCAACGGGCTGGATCTGAACATTATGCGCGGCGAAACGCTGGGCATCGTCGGCGAGTCCGGCTGCGGCAAAAGCACGCTGGCGCAGCTGTTGATCGGGCTGTTGAAGCCGAGCAGCGGCGAACTGCTGCACGATCGCGCCAGCGGCGGCGGCATGCAGATGGTGTTTCAGGATCCGCAGTCGTCGCTCGATCCGCGCCTGCCGGTGTGGCGCATCATCACCGAGCCGGTCTACGTGCGGCAACGCAGCGGCGCGGCGCAGCGCAAGGCGTTGGCGGCTGAGCTGGCGCGGCAGGTGGGGCTGCGGCCGGAAACCCTCGACCGGCTGCCGCACGAGTTTTCCGGCGGGCAACGGCAGCGTATCTCCATAGCCCGCGCGCTGTCTTCGGCGCCGGACATCATCGTGCTGGATGAGCCGACCTCGGCGCTGGATATCTCGGTACAGGCGCAGATCCTCAACCTGTTGGTCGAGCTGCAGCGGCAGCGCAACCTGACCTACGTGCTGATCTCGCACAACGTGGCGGTGGTGCGGCACATGAGCGACCGGGTGGCGGTGATGTACCTGGGGCAAATCGTGGAGTTGGGGCGCAGCGAGCAGGTGCTGCGCCGGCCGCAGCATCCCTATACCCGGCTGCTGCTGGATTCGGTGCCGCGCGCCGGGCGGGCGTTGAGCGACAGCGCCATCGAAGACCGCAAGGGAGAGTTGCCGGGCAATCGTCAACTGCCGACCGGCTGCTATTTCCGCGAGCGCTGCCCCTATGCCGGCGAAGGCTGCGAACGGCCGCAGGCGCTGCGGGCCAGCCCGAGCGGGGCGGCGGTGCGCTGCCATAAGGCGTAATGCGCCGTTTTCAACGGATCACGCCGCGAGTCGATTGGGAAAAGAACGCGGCGAACAGGCGCAGCAACGGGTATTCCACGCTGAGCCTGGCGACCTGCTCCCTGACGTCTTCCAGCGCCATCGAGCGCTGGTAGAGCATATCGTACAGGCTGAGGATCACCCGTTGCTGTTGCGCGTCGGCGGTTTGAAATGCCGGCGCCAGCTGATGTACTCCCTGCGGCCTGGCGTGGCCGCCGCCGCCGCCATCGATAAACGGCGGCAGGTCCTGCACCAGAAAGGCGCCGTCGGCCAACCGCGCGTGCGGGCCGATAACGCAAAACTGATGCACCCCGCACAGTGCGCCGATCCAGGCCGCATCGCCCAGCGTTACGTGCCCGGCCAGGCCGCTGTTGTTGCCGATGCGGGTGCGGTCGCCGACCCGGCAATCATGGGCGATGTGCACATTATCCAGCAACAAATTGTCATTGCCGAGGGCGGTGCATCGGGCGCCCTGCGGGCTGCCGCGATGCAGCGTGGCGCGGCTGCCGATGCGATTGCGGTCGCCGAGGATCAGCGAAACATCGTCATCGGTCGGTTTCAGATCCTGATTCATTTCACCGATCGAGGAGAATTGCCCAATGACGTTGTCGCGGCCGATGCGCGTTCGCCCATTGATCACCACATGGGAGGCTATCGCCGTACCTGCGCCAATCTCCACGCCGGCGGAAATCACGCAAAAGGGGCCGATGCTGACGCCGGGGCCGATAATCACGCCCGGTTCGATCACGCTGTTGGCGGCGATGCGGGCAGAAGGAGAAATCATGATATTTCCTGATGGGGCGCTGGGCGTATCCATCAGCCAGCCTGTCATCGGTGGGTTATTAAGCCGGATCCTGGATTAATGAGGATAAAAACGGAAAGAGCGGAGCAGGCCGATTGGCCTTATGCCGTTACATGGCGTCAGCATACTCCCCGACAGCGCTCAGACCATCAGGTTATATTTTATTTATTTACTGAACCATTCGGGAATAATGGGATGTGATGAGCGACAGACAATGTCCGGCGACAGGCCAGGCATGAAAGCCGGCCGCCGGTCTGAGCGTTCGTTAAGGCATCGGCCAGTCGGTCGGGGTATTGCTGACCACTTCCACGTACATGTCCCAGGCGTTGGACCAGAACTGGGTAAAGGCTTCCAGGCTGAAGCTGATGCCCATCAGCCCCATCACGAACCAGAAGGTGGTGAACAGCCCGAGGCTGCTGAACATGAACGCCATGCCGTTGCGGCTGGCTTTGCGGCAAACGACGTTTAACTGGCTGGCAATGAACATCATGACGGCGCTCAGCAACTCCCAGCGCATCATGATAAAACCGGTGGCAATGGTACTCATCGAACTCGATCCTTGGTAACAAAAGCCGCATTCCGGCAGGGCGCCGGTAGGTGAATGCGGAGCAATAAGTGGGTTTGGTGTGATCTGCGTCACATTGTAGCACCGGAATAAAGGCCCGCTCAATGCCTGAACCGGCTAAAAATCGGCCATCGGTAACATTCCAACATGCTGAAACATTTATGCCATTTCATTAGCAACCTTTTAATGGGGGGGCCGAACCAATAACGCTATGCTTGCCGGCTTTTCACTTCCCTGATTTAGCAGGGAAAATGTGACGCAAGAAGGTATCCGGCACCGCATGGCCCTATTAAAAGAAAAAATTCGCGACCATTCCGCCGAAGAAATGCTGTTTATCCGCCGGGCCGGCATCGCGCTGGCGTTGGTGATTTTCTGCTTCGGCGCGCTGATCGTTAACCTGTATCGGCTGCAGGTTAAGCAGCATGCCTTCTACCAAACGCGCTCTAACCAGAACGACATCAAAATGCTGCCGATCGCCCCCAGCCGCGGGCTGATTTTCGATCGCAACGGCATTCCGCTGGTGCGCAACATCACCCTGTACCAGATCGAAGTGACCCCGAGCAAAATCGACGACATGGCCGCATTGCTGCAGGCATTAACCCCGATCGTCGATCTGACGCCGGAGGACATCAGCGCCTTTCGCGACGAGATGCACCACAACAGCCGCTATAAGCCGGTGACGCTGAAAGCCGGGCTGAACGACACCGAAGTGGCGCGTTTCGCCGTCAATCAGTACCGTTTTGACGGGGTCGCCATCGATACCTATCAGCAGCGCGAATATCCATACGGCGCGCAGCTGGCGCACGTGGTGGGCTATGTTTCCAAAATCAACGACGGCGACCTGAAGCGGCTGGATAAGGCGGGGCTGAGCGAAAACTACGCCGCCGATCACAATATCGGCAAGCAGGGCATCGAAGGTTATTACGAGTCCGAGCTGCACGGCACCACCGGTTATCAGGAGGTGGAGGTGGATAACCACGGGCGGGTGATCCGCCTGCTGAAGGAGCAGCCGCCGCAGGCCGGCAAAAACATTTACCTGACGCTGGATCTGCATTTGCAGCAGTACATCGAATCGGTGCTGAAGGGCCAGCGCGCGGCGGTAGTGGTGGAAGACCCGCGCGACGGCGGCATTCTGGCGATGGTGTCCAGCCCCAGCTATGACCCCAATCCTTTCGTTAAGGGCATCAGCTATAAGGCCTACAAATCGCTGCTGAGCAACCCGAACCTGCCATTGATCAACCGCGCCACCCAGGGGCTGTACCCGCCGGCTTCGACGGTGAAGCCTTACATGGCCACATCGGCGCTGTTCGCCGGCGTGATCACCCCCAACACCACCTTCTTCGGCGCGCCGACCTGGACGCTGCCCGGCACCCAGCGGCGCTATCGCGACTGGCTGAAGACCGGCCACGGCATGTTGAACGTGACCAAGGCCATCGAAGAATCGGCCGACACCTTCTTTTACCAGGTGGCGTTCGAAATGGGCATCGACCGCATCCACAGCTGGCTGAGCCGGTTCGGCTACGGCCAACTGACCGGCATCGATCTGCATGAAGAGTACCGCGGCGTGCTGCCCAGCCGCGACTGGAAGCAGAAAGTGCATAAAAAACCCTGGTATCAGGGCGACACCGTGTCGGTGGGCATTGGGCAGGGCTACTGGGTCGCTACGCCGATCCAGATGGTCAAGGCGCTGACCACGCTGATCAACGACGGGCGGGTCAAAACGCCGCACCTGCTGTATTCCATGCAGCGGGGCAATCTGGTCAGCCGCTATCAGCCGCCGGCGCGAGAGGCGCAGATCGGCGACGCCAAATCGCCGTACTGGGGCATCGTGCGCAACGGCATGTACGGCATGGCCAACCTGCCGAACGGCACCGGCTATAAGCTGTTCCATACCGCGCCGTATCACATCGCCGCCAAGTCCGGCACTTCGCAGGTCTTCAGCCTGAAGGAGAACCAGACCTACAACGCCAAAATGATCCCGGTGCGCCTGCGCGACCATATTTTCTATACGCTGTTCGCGCCGTATGACCAGCCGCGGGTGGCGATGGCGCTGATTCTGGAAAACGGCGGCGGCGAGGGCGTGGTGGCGGGGCCGACCGCGCGGGCGATCCTCGATCATATTTTCGACCCGGCCAATGCGCCGCAGCCCGGTAACCCGGCGCAAGTTAAACCGCAGTTAAACGACAGTGCGGACGTGCAGGGCTAAACGGCATTGGTTTTACTTTCTTACAAACTGCAATCTTCTGAATATTTCCGTCAGGGTAGACTGAAATAACACCATAAACCGAATAAAAACGCAGGGTTAACACAACAGTGGCGCCATCGACTAAAAAGAGCGGTAAAAACTACTCCACATTACGTTTCGGCTGGATTTGCGCCGGCATGCTGGTCTGCTTCTTTTTGCTGGCGTTCAGGGTCGGCTATTTGCAGCTGCTGGAGCACCAACAGCTGGCCGACCAGGCGGACCAGCGCTCGATCCGCACCCAGGTGCTGCCGACCAACCGCGGCATGATCACCGATCGCAACGATGAGGCGCTGGCGGTCAGCGTTTCTTCCCGCGACATCGTGCTGGATCCGAAGCACATTATCGACACCCGCACCGACACCGGCGACGAACGCTGGCAGAGCCTGGCCAACGTGCTGAAGATGCCGCTGGCGGACGTGCAGAAGATCATTCAGAACAATGCCCGCAAACGCTTCGTCTATCTGGCGCGCAAGGTGGAGGACGACAACGCCGCCTACATCAGCAAGCTGCATCTGACCGGCGTCAGCACCGAACAGGACTTCAGCCGCTTTTACCCGATGGGCCAGGACGCCGCCGGGCTGATCGGCATCGTCGGCCAGGACAACCAGGGGCTGGAAGGCATCGAGCTGGGCTTTAACCATCTGCTGCAGGGCAAGAACGGCCTGCGGGTCTATCAGAAAGACGGCAGCGGCGCGGTGATCGGGGTGCTGAAGAACGTGGATCCGGTGCCGCCGCCGAACGTGACGCTGAGCATCGACAAGTTTATTCAGTACGTGCTGTTTGCGCAGATCCGCGACGGGGTGATCGCCAACCAGGCGGACTCCGGCTGTGCGGTGCTGGTGAAGGTCAATACCGGCGAGGTCCTCGGCATGGCCAGCTATCCGTCGTTTAATCCCAACAACTACGCCAATACGCCGGCGAAGGACATCCGCAACGTCTGCAGCAGCGACAGTTTTGAACCCGGCTCAACGGTGAAACCGGTGGTGGTGATGGTCGGCCTGGAGCACAAGCTGATCAAGCCCGACACCGTGCTGGACACCACGCCGTACCGGGTGAATGGCCACCTGATCAAGGACGTGGGCCATTGGTCGAAGCTGACCATTACCGGCGTACTGCAAAAATCCAGTGACATCGCGGTGTCGCATATCGCGCTGGCGCTGCCGGCCACGGTGCTGCCGACGGTGTACAAGAGCTTCGGCCTGGGCCGGCCGACCGATCTGGGCATCGGCAACGAGAGCAGCGGCTATTTGCCGCAGCACCGCGAACGCTGGGCCGATATCGAACGCGCGACCTTTTCCTTCGGCTACGGGCTGCGCGTAACGCCGCTGCAGATGGCGCGCGAATACGCCGCCATCGGTTCTTATGGCGTTTACCGCCCGCTGTCGATCACCAAGGTGACGCCGCCGGTGATGGGGCAGCGCATTCTGCCGGCCGACACGGTCAAAACCGTCGTGCACATGATGGAGAGCGACGCCTTGCCGGGCGGCAGCGGGGTGAGCGCGGCGGTGCCGGGTTACCGGCTGGCGATCAAAACCGGCACCGCCGAGAAAATGGGCGCCAACGGCAAATATGACGGCGGCTACATCAACTACACCGCCGGCGTGGCGCCGGCCAGCGATCCGCAGGTGGCGCTGGTGGTGATGGTCAACAACCCGAAAGCCGGCAAGCACTTCGGCGGCTCGGTGGCCGGCCCGGTGTTCGGCAAGATCATGGCGCAGGTGCTGGAGCACATGAACATCCTGCCGGACGCCCAACCGTTGAACGTGGTGTCGCAGGTCAAGGGGTAACCCTGGAAGCCCCTCGGCGGAGGGGCTTCCGGCGGCCACATCAGAAGTAATAGCCGATATTCACGTTGGAACGGAAATACCATTTATCGCTGCCCGGCGATTGGGCGCGGGTCCAGCCGGTAGCGTTTTCCGCGCCGCCCCAGGGGTTGGCGTTTTGCGCCCAGGTCAAATCCACCCAGATCATCACCGGCATGGCGAATATCTGCACCCCGAGGGTGTTCATTTTCGAGTCCGACCCGCCGTCTTTATCTTTCCACAGCACGCTGTAGTCATTATAAAAGCGCAGCTTTTTAACCGCTCCCCAGGGCACCTCGACGTCGCGCGCCAGGTTTATCGACGCGGTGGTGGCCTGCGCCGGGATCAAATAGGCCGGGGTCAGGCCGTTGCCGCCCATCAGGATCGTCGCGTTGTCTGCCCCGGCGGGGCCTTTGGCGCGGTAGGAATAGCGAATGAGCTGGCTGGACAGATGCCAGGGATCGTTGTTCACCAGCGCGTGCAGGCCCGCCGCCCAAAAGCTGCCGTTATCATCGGTGGCATGATTGTAAAGACGGGAAGCCGCCAGCGAACCGCCGACTTCGTTGCGCCAGTCGCCCGATTGGAAGGCGCGCGTCAGGCGCAGGTTGACCTGATCGCGCTTCTCGTTGGCTTGCAGATGCTGCGAGCCGTATTGGGTGTTTTTAAGATCGTCGTAATTGCCCACCTCCGGCGCATAGCGCACGTCCGCCGGCATCATGCGCGGAAAATAGGCCGCGTCGAGCGTCCAGTTACGGTCGTGGTATTGGTAGCTGGCGCCCAGCCCGGTATTGACGCCGAAGCCGAGATAAAACGGAATGCCGTAGGACCAGCCGAACTGCGGATAGGGCATCAGGCCGAAAGGCTTGAACGGCGCGCCGAGCTGGATAGCCGAATTGCCGGTCAGGCGATAGCCGACATAGGCGCGGTCGATGGCGTATTTTCTCCGGTCCTGGAACCAGAACCCGGAATCGAAAAAGGCGTCGTTATAATTGGCGCTGGTATCGATGCGAAAGGCGTCAAAGCGCAAATGCGGCGGGTGGCGATAATTACTGCTGCCCCAGTCTTCATAACGATAATTGGCGCGCAATGCGCCGCCGATATCCAGGTTTTTCTTATTGTCGGCGCTTTGCCAATGCAGATGGGGGAAGGGCGATTTGTTTTTAACGGCGGGAGCGGAGGTATTTTCCCGTTCCGGCGGCGAAACGGCGCTGCCGGCGTAACTTATTGGTGAAGCTAGACAAATTGCGAGAACTATTTTGCGCATGGCTTTCCCCTGAATAATTTGACTATTTAATGGTTTCTTTGTGACGTACCGGTCCCACCCTAATGATAATAGGGGCGAAGTCAGCTTTGTTTTATCTGTGAGACAAGTTTGTCTTAAGTGTTTATTATCTTAATCACCGCCGGTTTCAAATATGAAACATTGTTTCTTTTTAATGTAAAAACTATAATCCCGACATAATGCAAGTCAAGAAATAAAGATAAGAAATGCGTGGCGAGATTACGGCATTGCGCGGCCTCTCGGCGGCGGATTAAAAATGATAAAAAGTAGGTGCCGCAACCGAATTTGAGCCGCATAAGCGCGCCTGCTGGCGAGTGGGCATCGGGAACAGGCCAGTAGCGCAGCCGCCGCGTTGGCGCGCTTTAAGGACATTAAACGGGAAGAGCAGCACGCGGGCAGGGGCCGTTTTCACGTCGTTGCTGGCGGCGGTGCTAAAAAAAGACTGACCTTGCACGAGACAACCTTCAGGCTTCGAAAACGCCTGATGCTTTTTTATGCGTATATTAAAAGTGAAAATAAAATAAGCGGTATGCGTGTTAATAGCGGGTGGGGAATAGGGTGCGGTCGACTAAATAAACCGCAGGCCGATTCTTTTTCAAGCAAAGAATAACCGGCCTGCGGCTTTATTTTAACGGTGGAATTAACGGCTGGTCTGGTGGCCGATGATGCCGCCCAACGCCGCGCCACCCAGGGTGCCCAGGGTGCTGCCGTCGGTCAGAACGGCGCCGCCCACTGCGCCCACGCCGGCGCCGATGGCGGTATTGCGATCGCGGTTGGACATATGTCCACATGCGGTTACGGAAAGCGTTGCCATTACGACAACCAACACGCCGGCGGCACGTTTAATGTTCATAGAGTTTTCCTGATAAATTGACCGATTAACGGTTAAAAAAACCTTTCAATTAATCCGTCGGTAGAAGTTGAGATGAATGTATTCCTCCGCAAGAAAATAGAACAGGTAAAAATTCTTAATTTTGTGATGCCTTATTTTTAGCCATTGGCGTAATGGGCAAAAAAAGCACAGCCGCCGATGAACCGTTAAACCGCGGACAAAGATTGGGAGGAGCCAGCCAATTGCTGTTTTAACGCCGGCGCAGCGGTGAACGAACGCGCTGAGCGTCGTTGACTATACTGGGGGGATGCCCTGCAGGCGCAGGGCGCCAACCTGGAGGCGACGATGTCTGAACTGACCCCGGCATCCGGCAAACCGGTGAAAATTCCCGGCCCGGACCATCCCATCGACATAGCTCCGCAGCCCGGGCGGGTGATCGTCAGCGTGGCCGGCCAGACCCTGGCCGACAGCCGCGACGCGCTGGCGCTGCAGGAGGCCAACTACCCGCCGGTGCTGTATATTCCGCGCGGCGACGTGAACATGGCGTTGCTGCAAAAAACCGAATACGCCACCTATTGCCCGTATAAGGGAGAGTGCAGCTATTTTTCCATTGCGGCGGGCGGGCAGCGTTCGGTAAACGCGGTCTGGAGCTATGAAATGCCCTACAACGCGGTGGTGGCGATCAAAGACCGTCTGGCGTTTTATCCTGACCGGGTAGACGAAATCCGCATCGAAAACTGAAGCGCCACCGTCCGGGTTGACAATCTGCTCGGCCTGGCGGAAACCCGCATCGCCGATATGGCCGCCGGGGTAGAGCGATGCTACCCCTGTACCGCAGCATCACAAGCGGTTACGCCGTAAATCCCCTCTCAAATCAGCCTGTTGCGCAGAGCATTTTTTGCATTGCTTTAATGTAATTGTGTAAGTTACATTAGCTCGCATCAAGTGTGATGTAGCTCACGTTTCTGTAGTGCTCCCCACAACATTTGCACTGACTGTCGGCGGGTTTTCTGCCGGCGCAGGTTTGCTTTGCCTATAAACCAGGAGACAAGATGTTAGAGATGATTGAGAGTTTGGCGACCGTGGTGATCCTGGTGCCGGTAATGGTGGCCGTTTTGCTCGGCACGATTTACGGCCTGGGTGAACTGTTCAACCTGTTTTCCGCCATTGGCCGCAAGAACAACGGCTGAATTTGCACGCCGGGGGGCGCTATCCCCCCGGCGCTCCGTTACAATACCGTCGCCAGGAAGTTGCGCGTCCTTTCATGCTCCGGCGCATCCAGCACCTGTTGCACACTGCCCGTTTCAACCACCTTTCCCTGATCCATAAAGATAATCTGGTCGGCCACTTCGCGGGCGAAGCCGATTTCATGCGTGACCACCACCATGGTGATGCCGGAATGCGCCAGATCCTTCATCACCTGCAGCACTTCGCCCACCAGTTCGGGATCCAACGCGGAAGTCGGCTCATCGAACAGCAGCACCTGCGGATTCATCGCCAGCGCGCGGGCGATGGCGACGCGTTGCTGTTGGCCACCGGACAGCTCGCGCGGCCAGGCGTGGATGCGGTGCGCCAGCCCGACTCGCGTCAGCAGCTGTTTGGCGCGCTCCTGCACCACCGCCTTTTTTTCCTTCTTCACCAGCTGCGGCGCGTCGCTGACGTTTTGCAGCACGGTACGATGCGGAAACAAATTAAACTGCTGAAACACCATGCCGATGCTTTTGCGCTGCTCGGCGACCTCGGATTCTTTCAGCTCGTACAGATGCCGGCCTTTCTGCCGGTAGCCGATCAGCTGCTCCCCGACGCGAATGGTGCCGGCGTCCAGCTTCTCCAGATGGTTGATGCAGCGCAGCAGGGTGGATTTTCCCGAGCCGGAAGGGCCGAGGATCACCGTGACCGAACCGGCCGGGATGGAGAGGCTGATGTTTTTCAACACCTCGGTGCCGGAAAAGGATTTCCGCACCTGATTGATGTGGATCGATGCGCTCATTGTTCACCTCCCTGAGGGGCTTTGCGGCTGCGGAACCACCCGCCGCTGCGCGTTGCCTGCGTGCCGCGGCCAAAATAGCGCTCCACGTAGTACTGGCCAATCGACAGAATCGAGGTCATCACCAGGTACCACAGGGTGGCGACCAGCAGCAGCGGGATCACCTCGTAGGTGCGCTGATAAATGATCTGCGCCGAATACAACACGTCCTGCAGGGCGATCACCGACACCACCGCGGTGGTTTTCAGCTGCCCGATCACCTCGTTGCCCGCCGGCGGCAAAATGGTGCGCATCGCCTGCGGCAGGACCACGCGCCACAGGATTTGCCCGCGGCGGTAGCCCAGCGCTTTGGCGGCTTCCAGCTGGCCGCTGCCGACGCTTTGGATGCCGGCGCGCACGATCTCTGCGGCGTAGGCCGACTGATGCATCACCAGCGCGATCACCGCCGCGCTGAAGGTGCTGATGATGGTATTGGTCGGCGCGCTGGCGACTTCGCCCAGAAACGGCAGCCACAGGCTGATGCGCGGATAAAGCGCGGCGATGTTGTACCACAGGAACAGCTGCACCAGCATCGGCACCGCGCGGAAGAACCAGGTGTAGAACCAGCTTACCGCCACCAGCACCGGATTGGCCGACAGGCGCATCAGCGCCAGCAGCACGCCGCCGGCGAAGCCGAACACCACCGAGATCGCCGTCAGCTTCAGCGTCATGACCACGCCGTTGAGAATCGACGCCTCGGTGAGGTTTTCCGCCACTACCGACCATTCGAAGCGCGGATTGTGCAGCATTGAATTGGCGATCAGGCCGACGATCAACAGCACGATCAGGGCGCTGAACCAGCGCCCGTAATGCCGCTGGCCGACGATGCTCAGCGCCGCGTCGTCGTCAGGGTGTTGCCCACTCATTTTGCGATCTCTTCATTGATGCCGGCGGTTTTCACCGCGCCGAAGCCGATATCCCAGCCGTCGAGGATTTTCTGGTAGCTGCCGTCGGCGATCAGCGAGTTCAGCGCCGCCTGCACCGGTTTCACCAGTTCGGAGCCTTTCGGCAGGGCGATGGCCACCGTGGTGCCGTCGATGTTGATGTCGCCGGCCAGCGCCAGCGGCTTGACGTGGGTGGCCTGATAGCGCAGCCCTTCATACGGGCCGAAGAACATCGGCACGCGGCCGCTGATCACCGCCTGCACCCCGGCCGGGCGGTCCGGGAAGATCGGAATGGCGATCGCCGGCTTGCCGGCGGCGACGCATTGATCGCTGGCCTGCTGCAGGCGGGTGATCTGCGAGGTGCCTGCGCCGGCGCCGACGGTCTGGCCGCACAGCTGGGCCAGCTCGGTGTAAGGGCCGAGCGCGGCGTCTTTGCGGGCGATCAGCGCCAGCTTGGAGGCGTTGTAATAGCCGACGAAGTCCACCTGCTGGAAGCGCTTCTTGTTGGCGTCGATGTTGGCCAGCGCGACGTCGTAACGGCCGGACTTCAGGCCCGGGATGATGTTGTCGAAACCGCCGGTGTCCTTCCAGTGGATCGCCACGCCCAGGCGATCGGCGATCGCGCTCATCACGTCGATCTCGCGCCCGGCCAGCGTTTTGTTGTCCGCCTGGTAAAAGGTGGTCGGCGGGGTGTTCGGGTTGGTGCCGGCGACGATGTAGCCGGCCTTTTTGATCGCCTCGGGCAGGCTGTCGTGCAGCGCCGGATCGGCGCTGGCTTTCACCGCCGCCTTGAAGGGCACATCGCCTTCGGCGGCATGGCCGGCGGCCAACGGCGCCAGGGTGGCGGAAGCCAACAGCAGGGACAATGCGGTGCGTTTGAAGGTGTTTTTCATCATGGTTTCCCCTGCGGCTTAAGCCGATTTTACGTTGGCGAAGTTGATTGCCGGTTCCGGCAGGCCCAGGTTTTCACGCAGGGTGGCATGCTGATATTCCTCATGGAACAGGCCGCGGCGGCGCAGCTCCGGGATCACCAGCTCGACGAACAGCTCCAGCTGATTCGGCAACACCGCCGGCATGATGTTGAAGCCGTCCGCGCCTTGCTGTTCCAGCCACAGCTGGAAATCGTCGGCGATCTCTTCGGCGGTGCCCACCACCACCCGGTGGCCGCGAGAGCCGGCCGCGACGGCCGCCAGTTCGCGCAGCGTCAGGTTTTCCCGCGCCGCCAGATCGGTCAGCAGTTTCACCCGGCTTTGGCCGCCTTCGGTGGCGCCGACGTCCGGCACCGGGCCGTCCAGCGGGTAATCGCCGAGATCGAAGCCAAAGCGCGCCGACAGCTGCTCGATGCCGTTATCGATATCCACCAGTTGATTCAGCTGATACCAGGTTTCTTGCGCTTCCGCTTTGGTGCGGCCGATGATCGGCATCACGCCCGGCAGGATCAGCAGGTGATCCGGGTTGCGGCCGGCGGCGGCGACGTATTGTTTCTGGCTGCGGTAGAAGGCCTGTCCTTCTTCCAGCGTGGCGGCGGCGGTGAACACCACCTCGGCGGTTTCCGCCGCCAGCTGCTGCCCGGCCGGGGAAGAGCCGGCCTCGATGATCACCGGGCGCCCCTGCGGCGAACGGGAAATGTTCAGCGGGCCCTGCACCGAGAAATGCTTGCCCTTATGGTTGGCGGCGTGGATTTTCTCGTCGAGGGCGTACACGCCATTTTGCTTGTCGCGCACGATGGCGTCTTTTTCCCAGCCGTCCCACAGCTTGCAGCTGGCTTCGAGGAACTCCCGCGCCACTTCGTAGCGCTCGGCGTGCGAAGGCAGATCGTCGCGGCTGAAGTTGCGCGCCGCATCGCTGGAGAACGAGGTCACCACGTTCCAGGCGGCGCGACCGTGGCTGATATGGTCGATGGACGCCATGGCGCGCGCCAGGTGGAAGGGTTGATCGAAGGTGGTGGAGGCGGTGGCCGCCAGCCCGATATGGCGGGTGTTGACCGCCAGCGCCGCCAGCAGCGTCAGCGGCTCCAGCCGCGACATCGTCGAGGGCAGGCGGTGCACGCTGGTCGCCAGCGCGTCGCCGACGAAGAACATGTCGAAGGTGCCTTCTTCGGCTTTTTGGGCGATCCAGGTGAACCAGTCGATATCGGTCGGCGAACCGTTGGCGCCTGCCGCGCGCCAGCCGCCGACGTGGTGCCCCAGCGCCTGTACAAACAGACCGAGACGAAGTTGACGCGATGGTGTTGAAGGTGAAGTACTCATAATTATTCCTATTTTATTATTAATTTAACAAGGCAATCAGTCGCGGCAGCGCGCCGGGGGACGCCAGGGCGCAGTCGCGGATAACGCTTTCGCCGTCGAGGCCCGGCAGCAGCTGCAGAATGGCGCGCAGCTTGGCGTCGAGGTCCGTCGGGCGGGCGGCGGTTTGCTTTCTTGTGACGACGTCACTTAACTGTCGCCCGTCCTGCAGCGTCAGGGTCAGGCGATGGAAGCGCAGCTCCGGATCCAGCGCGTCCGGCGGCGCTGCGGGATCGGCGTGGCGCTCGACGTTAGCGGCCAGGGCGGCGACGGCCTCATCAACCTCCCGTTCGCCGTAGTGCGTCAGCGGGACCTCGCCGTGGTATAGCGCGTCGGCTATTACGTATTCCAGGCTGAAGCGCGCTTCCACGCCGGTGGCCGGTCGGCGAATGTAGGGCGCGGTGTCGGCGCCGGGCGGGAAGCTGACCTGAATATGCGCGATAGCCGCGGCAGACAGCCCCATGTCCTGCAGGCGGGCGCGCAGGGCGAACGCCGCCTCGGCCGCGCTGTGGGTGCCGCCGCAGGTCGGATAACGCTTGAACTCCAGCCCCGGCTGCAGAATGCGCCAGGGCGCGCCCCAATCGGCGGTCAGCAGCTCCGGCTGCTGCCGGCCGTCGCCGTGAGAACTCAGCAAGCTGTCCAGCACCCCCTCCGGCTGGCCGATAAAACCGGCCTGAGCCAGCAGGGCGGCGTTGACCGCGCTGCGTGCCGCCAATCCGGCGTGCAGCGGCTTGGCCGCCGAACCGAACTGGCTGCGCAGGCCCGCCGCCTGAGTCGCCGCCAGGCCCAGCGCAATCTGCGTTTGCCGTTGGCCGAGCTGCAGATAACGCGCCGCCGCGGCGCAGGCGGCTACCGCGCCGAGCGTGGCGGTGCTGTGAAAACCCAGCGTGTAATGCTGGGTGCCGGCGGCTAACCCCAGTCGGCCAGCGGCTTCCACGCCGATGGCATAGGCGGACAACAATTCGGTGACATCGTCACTGTTGTCGTTCAACGCCAGCAGCGCGGACAGCACCACGGTGGTCGGATGGCCGCGCAGCGCGGGATGATAATCATCGAAGTCCAGCGAGTGGCTGACATAGCCATAGCGCAGCGCGCGGTTCTCGCTGCCGTTCGGCGGAAACACCGCGGCGACCGCCGCCAGGCCGGCATCGCTCAACGCGCCGCGGGCAATCGGCAGTGCGCAGGCGAAATAGTCTTTCACGCCGCGGCGGGCGGCTGACAGGGCGGCTTCATCCGGCCGGCTGTGCAATATCTGATGAGCGAATCGGGCGGTTATCGGCGATGACAAGGGGTTAAAACCTGATTTTATATGCGGTTATGCACGAGGGTTGCGGGTTGAAAGGCATTGTGTGGCGATTTTCGTCGCCCCGAAAGAACGAACGGGACTTTCATATTCCAAAATGGAATATCACCACCGTTCCGCGTCGCCGCCAAAGCCGGTCGCCGGCGTGGCGGCCTGCGCTTTAGCTAATTTTGTGCAAAGCAATGCTGAAATTGCTCTAGCGCGCTCAGCCGGATCCGGCGGGGAAAAGGCGGGCGCTCATGATGTCGATAAACGCCCGCAGGCGCGGCGTCAGGTGTTTGCTGGAGGGCCAAAGAATTTTGAAGCTGCCGCTGTGTCGGCAGTGGTCGCCCAGCACCGGCTGCAGCCGCTGCCGCTCCAGCGCCCGCCGCACCGCGAAATCGGGCAGGCAGGCGATGCCCTGGCCCTGTTCCGCCAGATAAATCAGCGTATCGACGGTGTTGCATACCATGCGCGAGCCCAGGCCTGCGCCGAGCAGTTTATCCCAGCCTTCCACCGGCCAGCTTTCGACCTTGCCGGTGGTGGGGAACTTGTACAGCAGGCAGGCGTGGCCGCACAGGTCTGCTGGCCGCCGTGGGACCCCCGCCCGCCGCAGGTAGTCCGGCGACGCCACCAATTGCAGATGGAAAACCCCCAGTTGGCGGCTCATCAGGCGGGAATCCTCGGTGTCGCCGACGCGGATCACCGCGTCGAAGCCTTCCTCGATCACCTCGACCCGCCGATCGGAAAAATCGGCCTCCAACTCAACCTGCGGATACTGCCGGGTGAACTCCGCCAGCACCGGGTTCAGCAAACCGCCGACCAGCGGCAAACTGACGCGCAGCCTGCCGCGCGGCGCACTGCGCACATCGCTGAGTTCCTGTTCCGCCGCCGCCATTTCTCCCAGAATGCGCTGGCAACGCTGCAAGAAAAGCGTGCCTTCCGCCGTCAGCGTCATGCTGCGGGTGCTGCGGTGAAACAGCCGTGTGCCCAGACGCGTCTCCAGCCGGGCAATGCTTTTGCCGATAGCCGAAGCGGAAACGCCCAGCAGGCGGCCGGCCTCCACAAAACTGAGCGTCTCGGCGGCCTGCACAAAGGCGGAGACGCCGGCCAGATTATCCATCGGTTTTCCTCATTGCGGACACCATAGTCCGTTATGAAGGGAAATCTAGCCTGTTTTTCCGCTAATCGCCAAACTCTATTCTCGGTAGCGGCAGAATGACTATCTACCTGGAGTGTGAATCATGAGTGAATACCCATTGGACGCCGAGATTATTGACCGGGCGGTGGAGCGGGCATTGGAGCAGCGGCGGCTGGTCGGGGCGGTGGTCCTGGTGGCCCGGGGCGGCGAGATACTCTACCGCCGCGCGGCGGGCATGGCGGATCGGGAAGCGGGCCTGCCGATGCGCGCCAACGCGCTGTTCCGGCTGGCGTCGGTTTCCAAACCGATCGTCTCCACCGCCGCGTTGGCGCTGATGGCGCAGGGGCGTTTGGGGCTGGACGATCCGGTCACGCGCTGGCTGCCGGCTTTCCGGCCGCGAACGGCGGACGGCCGCGAGCCGCCCATGACGGTGCGCCACCTGATGACCCACACCGCCGGGCTGAGTTACCGTTTTTTCCAACCGGAACAGGGCGCCTACGCGCAGGCCGGGGTGTCGGACGGCATGGATGACGATCGGCTCAGCCTGGCGGAGAATCTGCAGCGCATTGCCTCGGCGCCGCTGCTGTCGGCGCCGGGAACCGAGTGGCGTTATTCGATAGCCACCGATGTGCTGGGCGCGGTGATGGAACAGGCCAGCGGCGTGCCGTTGGCGGCGGCGGTGGCGCAGTTGGTGACCGGGCCGCTGGCGATGCGGGACACCGGGTTTATCGCCACGGATGCGCGGCGGCTGACGGTGGCTTACGCTAACCATCATCCCGCGCCCCGGCCGCTGCAACAGCCCGATCGCCTGCCGTTTCTCGAGCATACGGCCGGTTTCAGGCTGTCTCCGGCGCGGGCGCTGGATGCTGACGCCTACGCCTCCGGCGGCGCCGGCATGGTGGGGTCGGCCGAAGATTTCCTGCGTTTGCTGGAAGCCCTGCGCCAGGGCGGCGCTCCGGTGCTGCCGGCCGAATGGGTCAGGGCGATGACCCGCAATCAGATCGGCGACCTGTCGATGCCGTTCTGGCCGGGGCGCGGCTTTGGCCTGGGCATCACCATCCTGAAGGATCCACGGGCGGCGCAAACGCCGGAGTCGGCCGGCAGTTGGCGCATGGGGGGAACCTACGGCCACTCCTGGTTCGTCGATCCGCGGCGGCAATTGAGCGTGGTCGCCTTCACCAATACCGCTCTGGAGGGCATGTCGGGCGCCTTCGTCGGGGAGCTATGCCAAGCGGTTTATACGGCTATCGGGGGGCGGCGATGAAACTGTTGCCGCCGATTTTCTTCCTCGCGCTGGGTCTGTTCGGCGTTTACTGCATCGAGTTCGGCGTGGTCGGCATTCTGCCGATGATTATCGAACGCTATGGCATTTCAACCGCCCAGGCCGGCTGGCTGGTCGGGGTGTTCGCACTGACCATCGCACTGCTGGGGCCGGCGCTGGTGCTGCTGGCCTCAGGCTATAACCGCAAGCGAATGCTGCTGCTTTCCCTGTGCGTTTTCGCGATCGCCGCCGCGTGGTCCGCCGAGGTGGACAGTTTCGCCGCCCTGATGCTGCTGCGCATTGCGCCGGCGCTGTTTCACCCCATTTATTTTTCGCTGGCGATGGTGGCGGCGGCTTCGCTCTACCCGCCGGAACAGCGAACCCGGGCGACCGCCTACGCGTTTGTCGGCACCAGCATGGGGATGGTGCTCGGCATTCCGCTGACCCACTGGATCGCCGGGCAAATCAGCTACGAAGCCTCATTTCGCTTTTGCGCGCTGATTAACCTGCTGGCGGCGGCGGGGCTGTTGCTGCGTTTGCCGGACGTGGCCGCGCAGCGGCTCAGCTACCGCAAGCAGCTGGCTATTCTGCGCAGCGGCGCATTGTGGCTGAGCATCGGCACCTGCGTGCTGATTTTTGCCGCCATGTTCGCCGTCTACGCCTATGCCGCCGAGTATCTCAGCCGTGAAACCGGCGTCAGCGAGGCGGCTATCGGGCTGCTGCTGGTGATTTTCGGTCTGGGGGGCGTCGCCGGCAATCTGCTGGCCGGCAGGCTGCTGCAGCGCCATAAAACGGCGACCGCCTTGCTGCATCCGTTGGCGCTGGCCGCGGCCTACCTGCTGCTGTATCGCTACGCCGATGCGCAGATGGGGCCGATGATCGTCATCTGTCTGTATTGGGGGGCCGCGCATACCAGCGGGCTGATCGTGACGCAAGTCTGGCTGACGTCGCAGGCGCCACAGGCGCCGGAGTTCGTCACCGGGCTGTATATCGCCTTCATCAATTTGGGGGTGGCGTTGGGAGCGGTGGTCAGCGGTTGGTTTATCGATGCGCTCGGCCTGCGGGGCTGTCTGCTCTGCGGCGCGCTGTTCGCCGCGCTGGCGGTGATGACCGTCACCGCCAGGCTGCGGTTTTACCGCCAGGTTACCGCTGCGTTGAGCGGATCATCGCCATAACCTGCCGGAACATCGCGCTGTCCGGATTGGCCAGCTCGTTCACCAGGCTGAAATGGTTGCTGTGGCGGTCGTTCAACAGTTGCACGTTCAACCCCTGTTCGACGCAGGCGGCGTAATAGGCCTGGGTCTGGTTTTTGAAACCCTGGGTCTCTTTGGCGCCGACGTCGAGCAGGATCTGCGGCGCATGCTGCTTTTGCGGCAGCATGAACAGCGGGCTGAGGCTCTGCGCCTGTTCGGGCGTCAGGTGCAGCCAGCCGTTGATATAGGTATCGCACAGCGGGCGCAGGTCGTACAGGCCGCTCAGCGCCAGCGCGCCTTTAATCACGTTCACCGGCACCCGGTAGCGTTGCTGCCAGTCGTCGGCGATCAGCATGCCGCTCAGGTGGCCGCCGGCCGAACTGCCGCTGACGTAAATGCGTTCGGGGTCGATGCCGTACTGGCCGCCGTGGTGATACAGCCAGGCGATGGCGCTGCGCACTTCGCGCACGATCTCGGCCAGCGTGGCCTCCGGCGCCAGGGTGTATTCCAGGGTGGCGACCGCGACGCCGCGGCGGGCGAAGGCGGCGGCCATCGAGCAGGCTTCTTCCTTGCGCTGCGAGTGCCAATATCCGCCGTGGACAAACACCAGCAGCGGCGCCGGTTGGCCGATGGCCGGGAACAGATCGAGGCGCTCGGCGGCCCCCATGCCGTAATGCAGGTCGTAAATCCCCGGCGTTTGCTCCCTGGCCTGTCGCGCCAGCGCCGCGTATTCCGTCATGCAGGCGTCAAAGTCTTCCACCGAGGCGCGGGCGTTGTACTGCACAGCTCTGGTGGCTGCGTTATCGAACATCAGATCGATTTTCATAACATCTCCTTGTTGGTGTCGAATCGATTATCTTCCCGGCGTTTTTTCGCTGCTTGATGTTAAATGCGCTGCGGCGGCGATATCTTTTTTGCTGTTTTCTGCTGTATATTGCATTTTTAAGCCTGTTATTGCGGAGTCGAAGCATGCACAAAGCGGCGCGACAGCGTTATTTGTTGGATCTGCTCAGCGAGCGCGGGCAGGCGGCGGTGGCCGATCTGGCCGGCGCCATCGGGGTTTCCGTCGATACCGTGCGCCGCGACCTGGCCGATCTGGCGCGCCAGGGGCTGGCGCAAAAGAATCACGGCGGGGCGATAGCGCTGGATCCGCCGGAGATGAAGCGGCAGGCGCGCGAGGCGCTGCTGCCGGAAACCAAGCGGCGCCTTGGCCGCGCGGTGGCGGCGCAGATCCCGCCGGGCAGCACGCTGATGCTGGACGCCGGCAGTACACTGCTGGCGGTGGCGCGTGAACTGCGCGGCCCGGCGACGGTGATCACCGCTTCGCTGGACATCGCCCAGTGCCTGAGCGACCGGCCAGAGATTCAGCTTATCCTGCTGGGCGGGCAGTGGGACGCGCGCCAGCGTTTGTTCGCCGGCAGCGCCACGCTGTCGCTGTTGGAACGCTACCGCGCGGATATCGCCTTGCTGGGGGTCTGTGCGGTGCACGCTCAGCTGGGGCTCAGCGCCAGCGAAGAGGCCGATGCCGCGGTAAAACGCGCCATGCTGGCCGCCAGCGGTCAGCACTGGCTGGTGACCGACCATATGAAGCTGGATCGCTGCGAGCCGCACCGGGTAGCCGAACTGTCGCAGATCCAACGCATCTTTACCGATCGTCCATGGGACAGCCTGGACGACCAATTGCCGATTGAACTTTGTGTCGTCGCCGACGACCGCTAGAGGAGAACCATGATGAATGATAACGCCGCGCCGCTGCAGGTGGCGCTGATAGGTTACGGCTTTGTCGGCAAGGCTTTTCATGCGCCGCTGATCAACGCGGTGCCGGGGCTGGAACTGAGCGTGGTGTCGTCGCGCGACGCCGACAAGGTGCACGCCGACCTGCCGCAGGTGCAGGTGATCGCCGATCCGCTGGAGGCGATCCGCCATCCGCAGGTGGATCTGGTGGTTATCGCCTCGCCGAACGCCACCCATGCGCCGCTGGCCAAAGCGGCATTGGCGGCGGGCAAAGACGTGGTGGTGGATAAGCCGTTTACCCTGGATCTGGCCGAAGCGCGCGAGCTGATCGCCCTGGCGGAAAAACACGGCCGGCTGTTGTCGGTATTCCAGAACCGCCGCTGGGACAGCGATTATCTCGGCGTCAAGCAGGTGATCGAGCAGGGGCTGATTGGCCAGGTATCGCATTTCGAGTCCCATATCGACCGCTATCGCCCGCAAGTGCGGGTGCGCTGGCGCGAGCAGAATCTGCCGGGCAGCGGGCTGTGGTTCGATCTGGGCCCGCACATGGTCGATCAGGCGCTGCAGCTGTTCGGGTTGCCGCTCAGCGTTCAGGCCAATATCGCCACGCTGCGCGCCAACGCCGAAGTCAACGACTGGGCGCACGTGATCCTGAATTATCCGTCGCATAAGGTGATCCTGCACGGCAGCATGCTGGTCGCCGGCGGCGTATCGCGCTTTACGGTGCATGGCGATCAGGGCAGCGTGGTCAAGGCACGGGCCGACGGCCAGGAAAGCCAGCTGCTGGCCGGGGTGATCCCGGGATCGGCCGGCTGGGGCAAAGACGACGACGCGCTGAGCCTGTTCGTCGGCACCGAGCCGGTGCGCACGCTGCCGACGCCGGACGGCGACCAGCGCCAATATTATATTCGGCTGCGCGACGCGCTGCGCGGCGACGGGGCCAACCCGGTCACCGCTTTGCAGGCGTTGGCGGTCATGGCGGTGCTGGAGGCGGCCGAAACGGCGGCGCGCACCGGCGCGACCGAAACCTTGCCGCTCACCGCCGCGGAAATCGCCGCCTGGTAATACGCCGCGCGCGTTTGGCATGGCGCCGCATGCATTGATTAACTGCATCCCGTGCGTCTTCCGCCATACCGCCTCCTGACATAGGCTGCAGACAGCGTATTTCAGGAGGCACCATCATGTCGTTAAACTCTTCTCCGCGGGCGATCCGCGGCATTCTCGCCAGCCTTTCCCTCAGCATGCTGCTGTCTTCGCTCGGCATCAGCATCGCCAACGTCGCGCTGCCCGCGCTGGCGCTGGCGTTCGACGCCTCGTTTCAGGCGGTGCAGTGGGTGATCCTCAGCTACCTGTTGACCGTCACTACCGCGGTGATCGGCGTCGGTTATCTGGGGGACCGGATGAACCGCCGGCGGCTGTTGCTGGCCGGCATCGCCTTGTTCACCTGCGCTTCGCTGCTGGGCGCGCTGGCGCCGAATCTTTGGCTGCTGCTGGCGGCGCGGGTGGCGCAGGGGTTGGGCGCGGCGGCGATGATGTCGATCGCCATGACGCTGGCGGGCGAGACGCTGGGAACGGAAAAAACCGGCCGGGCGATGGGGCTGCTCGGCACCATGTCGGCGGTGGGCACCGCGCTGGGGCCGTCGCTCGGCGGGGCGTTAATCGGCGTTTTCGGCTGGCGGGCGATATTCCTGCTCAACGTTCCGCTGGGGCTGCTGGCCTGGCTGTTAAGCCGGCGCTTTTTGCCCAACCTGCGGCGGGCGGAAAAACCGGCGGATTTCGACGGCGCCGGCGCCGCGCTGCTGGGGTCGCCTTGCTCTGTTACTCGCTGGCGATGACGCTCGGGCGCGGTCATTTTGGCCCGCTCAACCTGGCGCTGTTGGCGGCCGCCGCGCTGGCGGGGGCATTGTTGGTCGGCGTGGAGCGGCGGGCGGCGTCTCCCCTGATCGCGCCGGCGATGTTACGCCACCCGGCGCTGGCGGCGGGGCTGGCGAGCAGCGCGCTGGTGATGACGGTGATGACCACCACGCTGGTTGTCGGTCCTTTCTACCTGTCGCGGGGTATCGGGTTGAGCGCGATGCAGGTCGGGCTGGCGATGGCGGCGGGCCCGGCGATGGCCATTCTGACCGGCGTGCCCGCCGGTTATCTGGTGGACCGCTGGGGCGCGCAGCGCATCGCGGTTATCGGTCTGGCGGCGCTGACCTGCGGCGTCGGCATGCTGTCGATGACCGCCGCCAGGCAGGGGATTTGGGGCTATATCGCGCCGCTGTGTCTGCTCACCACCGGCTACGCGCTGTTTCAGGTGGCCAACAATACGGCGCTGATGAAAGAACTGTTTCCGCAGCGGCGCGGGGCGATCGCCGGGATGCTCAATCTGGCGCGCAATCTGGGGGCATTACCGGCGCCTCGGCGATGGGCGCGCTGTTTGTGCTGGCGTGCGGCGGCAGTGACATCAACGCCGCCGAAGCGGCGGCGGTTGCCGGCGGCATGCGCGTTACCTACGGCGCGGCGGCGCTGCTGGCGCTGGCCGCGTTGGGCATTACCCTCGGCGGCCGGGCGCTGATGACGCGTTATTCGGCGGCCAGATCGCCGCGATAAACCAGGTGAACCTTGTTGCCGTCGGGATCGCGCAGGTAGGCGCCAAAATAGCCTTTGCCGTAGTGCGGGCGTTCGCCGGGCTCGCCTTCGCTGCCGCCGCCCGCCTGCATTCCGGCGGCGTAGGCTTGCCGCACCTGCTGCTCATCGGCCGCGAGAAACGCCACCATGCTGCCGTTGCCCGCGCTGGCCGGCCGGCGATCAAACGGCTGATAGGCATAGAAACGGGGCAAGGTCTGGCCGGGAATAATCCAGCAGCGGGCCGCGGGCCCGTCATCCGGCGTCACTTCGCGCTGCCGCAGCCCCAGCGGCAGCAAGATGGCGTCGTAAAATGCGGCTGCAGCGTCCAAATCGCTGACGCCAACGGTAATGTGGCTGAACATCCTGATCCCTCTCGGTCATGGTGTAGTGATGACAACATTAGCAGCATTCCTGATATGTCGCCGGCTAGTCGTTCGGGCGATGCGCATCCCATACCGACAGCAGGCGGGTTACCGCATCGTCCAGCGCCTGGTGGCTGACGCCGTCGCGGGCCAGGGTGGAAACGCCGAGCAGGAAACTGTCGAAAACGGTCGCCAGCACGGCGGGCTGAACGTCGGCCGCCAGTTCGCCGGCGGCGATGCCGCGTTCGACGCAGAATATAAAACCGTTCAGCGTGCGCCGGCGCGAGTCCGCCAGCGGCTGCAGCACCGCGGCGTCCTCTGCGCCGCCGGCCATCACCCCCAGCGCCACCATGCAGCCCTTGGGATGATCCGCTCCGCACTGCATGTTGACCGACCGCCGCAGCGAAATTTCAATCGCCCGGCGCGGCGGCAGCGATTCATCCCACAGCGCGTCGTTGACCCGGCCGTGGCTGTCGAGGTAGCAGGCTACCGCTTCGCGGAACAGCGCTTCTTTGGAACCAAAGGCCGCGTAGAAACTGGGTGCGGTGATGCCGCCGCCGATATGCGCCTTAAGCTGAGCCAGCGAGGTGGATTCGTAGCCATGCTGCCAGAAAAGGTGCAGCGCCTGTCGTACCGCTTCATCGCGGTCGAACCGGCGTGGGCGTCCCATTTGTGCCATAGCGGCCTCCCAATATTTATACCGATCGCTATAAATGTGATTGACAGCCTGATGCCGTCTGCTTAGCATTATTATACCAATCGATATATAAATCAATTGGCCCGTAACGGCCGCGTCAGGGGGGGATTTATCCGATGCGGCTTAAATTTACCCATATTTATACCGATCGGTATATAAAGAGGCGCCATGAGCCAGACTTCCCCTTGTTGTGACCCGTTATCGCCGCCGCGTGAAGACGCGCATTTCCCGCTGGCGGCGCTGTTGGCGCTGGCCATGACCGGTTTCATCTGCATCGCGACCGAGACGCTGCCCGCCGGCTTGCTGCCGCAAATTGCGCCGGGTCTGCAGGTATCGCCGGCGCTGGCCGGCCAGATGGTGACGGCCTATGCGTTGGGATCCTTGCTGGCGGCGATCCCGTTGACGCTCGCCACCCAGGGCTGGCGGCGCCGCAACGTGCTGTTGTTGACCATCGCCGGCTTTCTGATTTTCAACTCGATTACCGCCTGGTCTTCCAGCTTTGCCCTGACGCTGCTGGCGCGTTTTTTGGCCGGCGCATCGGCGGGGCTGGCCTGGAGCCTGTTGGCCGGTTACGCCCGCCGCATGGTAGCGCCGCCGCAGCAGGGCAAAGCGATGGCGGTGGCGATGGTCGGCACGCCGGTAGCGCTTTCCCTTGGCGTGCCGCTCGGCACCTGGTTGGGGGCGGCCATCGGCTGGCGCGCGGCGTTCGGCGCCATGTCGCTGCTGTCGGTGATATTAATGGCGTGGGTGGTGCTGAAGGTGCCGGACTACCCGGGGCAAGCCGGCGCCAGGCGCCTGCCGCTGCGCCGCGTCTGGCGCACGCCCGGCGTGCGGCCGGTGCTGGCGGTGGTGATGTGCTGGATGCTGGCGCATAACCTGCTGTATACCTATGTCGCGCCCCTGGTGGCCCCGGCCGGGTTGAGCGCCGATGTCGACGCGGTGCTGCTGGTGTTTGGCCTGGCGGCGCTGGGCGGCATCTGGCTGACCGGGCGCACCGTCGACGGTCATCTGCGCCGGTCGGTGTTGCTGAGCCTCGGCGTTTTCGCCGCCGCCACGCTGCTGCTGGGGTTATCCCTGCGCTCGCCGCAGCTGGTATGGGGAGCGGTCGCCTTCTGGGGCCTGAGCTTCGGCGGCGCGGCCACGCTGTTGCAGACTGCGCTGGCGGACAGCGCCGGCGAAGGCGCAGACGCGGCGTTGTCGATGAACGTGGTTATCTGGAATGGCGCGATAGCCGCGGGTGGCATGCTGGGCGGCCTGCTGCTGGGGCATTTCGGCGTGCTGTCGTTCCCCTGGGCGGCGCTGGCGATGGCGCTGATCGGGTTGGGGATCGCTTATTCGGCCAGCCGCCACGGTTTCCCGCGGGGGAAGCGCTCGCCGGCTGGGTAAACAGTCAGGCGTTGTCGACGCGCGGATTGGCGCGCGTCGGCTGGCTGGGGTAATCCACCTGATGTTTTTGCAGGTAATCGCGGATCAGCTGGCGGACCACCTGGGAGGGCGTGACATCCTGCTGCAGGCACAGTTCTTCCAGGGCTTTTTTCTTGTCCGGGTCGATCAGTATGGTCAGCCGCGCCGTTTTCTTTTCCATCAGGGTCCTCCAGAGAATGATAATTAAATGATAATACCACGTGACCGAATCGGCCAACCGCGCTGCATTGCCGGTGCTCAGTTGAAATGCAGCCGTTCTATTTTGCGCGACAGGTAGCCCAGATCGCAGCCGAAGATTTCCCCGCTGGCGCGCGCCAGCTCGCGCAGTTGGCTCAGCGGCAAGGTGACGCGCGCCGGCGACGCGTAAATGATCACGTTGCCGCTCGGTGCGACGCAGAACAGCACGCTGTCAAAAACCCGATGCAGACTGTGATACAGCAGGGTATCGGCATGGGGCACTTCATGATAGTTCAACACCAGCCAGCCGCCATCGTTCAGTCGGGCGGCGCAGTTCTCCAGAAAACTCTGGCTGCCCTGCTGAGGATCCATGGCGAAGGCCGAGTAGAGATCGGAAAAAATCAGGTCATAGCGCCGCCCATGCGCGGTGCGCACAAACTCCACCGCATCGGCGGTGTGCAGCGCGACGGCATCGGCGCCGGGCAGGGTAAAGTAACGTTCGGCGACCGACACCACCGCGGCGCGCAGCTCGACCACCTCCAGCCGCATATGCGCATCGCTGGCGTGCAGCGCGCGCACCAGGCTGCCGCCGCCCAGGCCGAGGATCAACGCCGACGCCGGCGGCTGCCAGGCGACCGCCATCAGCATCGCCTTGATGTAGTTGTGGATCGGCAGCGCCGGATTGCTGAGGCTCATTTTGCTCTGCTCGCAGATGCCGTCGAAACGCAGCGTGCGGTAGTCTTTGTGGTCAGAGACGATAATCTCGCCGCAGGCGTCTTCCAGGCGGGCGATCACCTGGCCGCGCGGCGAGAAATCGAGGGTGCTGAGTAAGCTGTCAACCAGAGACATGGTTTTGCTGTGGCTCCTGTGGGTCTATTTGCGGGCGCACATAAAATCTGCGCAGCAGATCCGGCGGCCATCAACGGTGGCCAGCCCGCGGAAGCGCGCGATCGCGCCGCGCTTGCGCACGAAGGTCACCGCCAGATGGGCCCGATCGCCGGGGCGCGCGGCCCGATAAAACCGCGCCCGCTGAATGGCGGCAAAGTAATAGTGCTCTCCTTCCTGCAGCGCGCCGAGGAAATAATGCGCCAGCAGGCCGGTGCTCTGCGCCAGCGCTTCGACCATCAATACCCCCGGAAAGGCACCGCCGGCAGGCCAAAGCGCCGGATCGTTGGCGGTGACGTTTTTGATGGCGCTCAGGCGTCCTTCTGCGACGCAGGTGCCTGCGGCCAGCACGCGATCGACCAACAGACAGGGGTACCGATGAGGCAGGATAGATTGAATATCCTGAAATTGCAGTGGGTTACCATTCAGCGGCATGGGTGATTCCGGTCCTGTCAGCGGAGCGACGCCGGCCAGGCTGGCGGCATCAGTCTAAGTGGAGTGTAATAACATTATAATAAAATTATCATTGAATGTGCCAGATGAAAAAGCGATGCGGCGAGAAGGCGAGGTGAAAGTCACCCGGCGACGGCCGGGTGCGGGAAGGGGTCAGGGTTTGGAACGGGTGACCTTGTCCAGGTAGCCCATGACGAAGGCGGAAAGCACGAAGGTGAGGTGGATGATCACGTACCACATCAGCTTGTTGTCCGGCACGTTTTTGGCGTCCATAAACACCCGCAGCAGGTGAATGGAGGAGATGGCGACGATGGAGGCCGCCACTTTGTTTTTCAGCGAGGTGGCGTCCATTTTCCCCAGCCAGCTCAGCTTCTCTTTCCCTTCGTTGATATCCAGTTGCGAGACGAAGTTCTCGTAACCCGAGAACATCACCATCACCAGCAGGCCGCCAACCAACGCCATGTCGACCAGCGACAGCAGGGTCAGGATCAGATCCGCTTCGGCCACCGCGAAGATATTGGGCAGGACGTGGAGAATTTCCTGAAAGAATTTGATCGACAGGGCGATCAACGCCAGCGACAGGCCGAAATAGACCGGGGCGAGCAGCCAGCGTGAGGCGTACATCGCGTTTTCTATCAAACGTTCCATAGTTATCTGAGTTTGTTACCAAAGGGCCCACAGTATAGCTCAGATGGGCCGGGAGAAATCAACCGGCATGAAGGGGAAAGGGCGCGCCGAGGGAGGGCGGCGTTGCGCACAGGGATACGGCAATTAAGGGTTAAATAAAGCGAGCGGAATAATAAAGCTATTTATTTAATTCATTAATGGCCCGAATTAACGAATATACTGGTGCGTCAATTGACTATTTCGGCACTACGGCGGTGCATTATGGCTGGGAATATTTAACGAATTTATTAATGGCCATTTAATTATAATTAAATATTAATATAACTAATTGATATCTGGCTTGTTTATTTCCCCTGTCGTCGGGGTGGCATGATTGCTGCTTCCTGAGTTTCTGCGGCTATCGCCGCACGACGTCAAAAATACGATAAAGCGCCAATCGCATCGGCTCCGCCGCTGCGGCGCGGTAATGACATTCGCACTCGGGGAGAAATAAATAATGACGGTACTGACCGAATCGCTGCAGGCGAGCAAATACGGCAAATGGACCCAGCTGTTGCTCGGGTTGATTTGCATGGCTTCAATATCGAGCCCGCAATATGTCTGGACGCTGCTGACCGGGCCGCTGACGGCGAAATTGGGCGTGGGGTTGCCTGAACTGCAGGTGACGTTCTCGTTGCTGATTATTCTGCAAACCTTTTTTTCGCCGTTCCAGGGCAAACTGATCGATCGCTTCGGCCCGCGCCGGCTGATTTCCCTCGGCACGCTGCTGGCCGGGCTCAGCTGGGTGCTGTCATCGCAGGTCAACGGTTTGCTGGCGCTGTATGTGGTCTACGGCTGTTTGGGCGGCCTGGGCACCGGCATCGTGTACGTCGGCATCGTCGGGCTGATGGTGAAATGGTTCCCCGACAATCGCGGTTTCGCCGCCGGGGCGGTCGCGGCGGGCTACGGCATGGGGGCGATCCTGACCACATTCCCCATTTCCCTCTCATTGGGCAGCTACGGCGTGGAGCAGACGATGATGGTCTTCGGCGGCGCGTTTGCGTTGGTCGGGTTGCTGGCGAGCCAGGGGCTGAGGGTGCCGGCCAATGCCGCTTCGCTGCCCGGCAGCGTCAGGCTCGAACAGGGCAAGCGACAGTTCGCCTCGCGGGAAATGTTGCGGCAGCCGCTATTCTGGCTGATGTTCCTGATGATGGCGATGATGTCCACGTCCGGGCTGATGGTGACCTCGCAAATGGCGGTGTTCGCCCATGACTTCGGCATCAGCGGCGCGGTGGTGTTCGGCATGGCGGCGCTGCCGCTGGCGCTGACCATCGACAGATTTACCAACGGGCTGACGCGGCCGCTGTTTGGCTTTATCTCCGACCGCTATGGGCGGGAAAAGACCATGTTCATCGCCTTCGCGCTGGAAGGCTGCGCAATGACGCTGTGGCTGATGTGCCGTGAGGATCCGCTGCTGTTTGTGCTGTTGTCCGGCGTGGTGTTCTTCGGCTGGGGGGAAATCTTCTCGCTGTTCCCCTCGACGCTGACCGACACCTTCGGCAGCCAAAATGCGACCGCCAACTACGGCTGGCTGTATATGTCGCAGGGCATAGGTTCGATTTTCGGCGGCCCTCTGGCGGCGCTGCTGTATCAGCACACTCAGGGTTGGCATGTGGTCTTCGGCTGCGCGATTGCGCTGGACTTTATCACCGCAGGATTGGCGCTGTGGGTGCTGAAACCCTGGCGCTCCCGCTTCATGCGCGCTCAGCAGCCGAATTGAAATCCTCCCCGGCGCCGCGCCGGGGAGAGGTTCAGGCCCCCGGCCGCTAAGCGGGCTCAATGCTTGGCGCTTTTGCCGTCGTTATGGCCGAGCGAGCGATCGGGAAAGCAGTGGTCGCGCAGGCGCTGTTTCAGCTGCGCCGCATCGGGAAAGCCGCCGTCTATTTTTCGATCCCAGATCATCACGCCGCCGACGCTGATTTGGTACACCCCGCCGGTGCCGGGCATCAGCGTGACGGAGGCGAGATCGTCACCGAAGGTGCTGAGCAGCTCTTGCGCCATCCAGCCGGCGCGCAGCAGCCAGTTGCATTGTGAACAGTAATGAATGGTAACGGCAGGGGCGGTTTTCATCGTAGGGTCGCCGGCAAATTAACGTTGCCGCTATCATCGGATGCCGCACCCGTCTTTGTCAATTGGCCGCTCTGTGGGTTGCCCCTCAAGGAAACGACAAAATCTTTCATATTTAATTATTTGTTTTTACATAAAAATACCCGATTTGCCCTCTGGTGACTCAGTCACTACAGTTACAGGTGACCTTTTCATTTCAGCTGAGGAAACCACCATGAAAGCTGCCGTAGTGACCAAAAACCATACCGTGGACATTCAGGACAAACAGCTTCGCCCGCTGAAGCACGGCGAAGCGGCGCTGAGGATGGAGTGCTGCGGGGTGTGCCATACCGATCTGCACGTTAAAAATGGCGATTTTGGCGAAGTTCCCGGCATTACGCTCGGCCATGAAGGCATTGGGGTGGTCAGCGCGGTCGGTGACGGCGTCACCTCGTTGAAGGTTGGCGACAGAGCCAGCGTCGCCTGGTTCTATCAGGGCTGCGGCCACTGCGAATACTGCGTCAGCGGCAACGAGACGCTGTGCCGCGCGGTCAAAAACGCCGGCTACAGCGTAGACGGCGGCATGGCGGAAGAGTGCATCGTGGTGGCGGACTACGCGGTAAAAGTGCCGGACGGCCTGGACTCGTTCGCCGCCAGCAGCATCACCTGCGCCGGGGTGACCACCTACAAGGCGGTGAAGATTTCCGGCATCCAGCCAGGCCAGTGGATCGCCATCTACGGCCTCGGCGGCTTGGGCAACCTGGCGCTGCAGTACGCCAGGAACGTGTTCAACGCCAAGGTGATCGCCATTGACGTCAACGACGGCCAGTTGGACTTCGCCAAAGAAATCGGCGCGGACCTGACCATCAATCCGCAGCACCAAAACGCCGAAGAAATTATCCAGCGGCAGGTGGGCGGCGCCCATGCCGCGGTCGTTACCGCGGTGGCCAAATCGGCCTTCAACTCGGCGGTGAATGCGGTGCGCGCCGGCGGTAAAGTGGTGGCCGTGGGGCTGCCGCCGGAGAACATGGATCTGAGCATTCCGCGTTTGGTGCTGGACGGCATTCAGGTGGTCGGCTCGCTGGTGGGCACCCGCGAAGATCTGAAAGAGGCGTTCCAGTTCGCCGCCGAAGGCAAGGTGACGCCGAAGGTCACCAAGCGTCCGTTGGGCGACATCAACGACATCTTCGAAGAAATGAAGTCGGGGAAAATCCGCGGCCGCATGGTGATCGACCTGTCCGCGTAACTGCGGCCGCCGCCAACGAAGGGCCACCGCCAGCGGTGGCCCTTCGTCGATCAGAACAGCCCCAGCGGCTTGGCGTCGTAACTCACCAGCAGGTTTTTCACCTGTTGATAATGCGACAGCGCCGCCTTGTGGGTCTCGCGCCCGATGCCGGAGTTTTTGTATCCGCCGAACGCGGCGTGCGCCGGGTACAGGTGGTAGCAGTTGGTCCAGACGCGGCCGGCCTTGATGGCGCGGCCCATGCGATAGGCGCGGTTGATGTCGCGGGTCCACAGCCCGGCTCCCAGCCCAAACTCAGTGTCGTTGGCCAACGCCAGCGCTTCGGCCTCGTCCTTGAAGCTGGCCACGCCGATCACCGGTCCGAAAATCTCTTCACGGAAGAAACGCATGCTGTTGTTGCCGGTAATCAGCGTCGGCTGCAGGTAGAAACCGTTTTGCAGTTCATCGCCCTGGGTCACGCGTTCGCCGCCGGCGACGATCTTGCCGCCTTCGTTTTTGGCGATGTCGATGTAGGACAGGATCTTGTCGTACTGCTGTTTCGAGGCCTGAGCGCCGATCATGGTGTCGGTGTCAAAGGGGTCGCCCTGGCGAATGGTGGCGATGCGCGCCAGCACTTTCTCGATAAACTGCGGGTAAATGGATTCCTGGATCAGCGCGCGCGAAGGGCAGGTGCAGACTTCGCCCTGGTTGAAGAAGCCCAGCACCAGCCCTTCAACCGCTTTGTCGATAAACTCCGGTTCGGCTTGCATGATGTCTTCAAAGTAGATGTTGGGCGATTTGCCGCCCAGTTCGACGGTGCTGGGAATGATGTTCTCCGCCGCACAGGCGAGGATGCGCCGGCCTATCGGGGTGGAACCGGTAAAGGCGATTTTCGCGATGCGTTTGCTGCGTGCCAGGGCCTCGCCGGCTTCGGCGCCGAACCCCTGCACCACGTTGAGCACGCCCGGCGGCAGCAGATCGCCGATTTCCTCCATCAGCACGCTGATGCCGAGCGGGGTTTGCTCCGCCGGTTTCAACACCACGCAGTTGCCGCCCGCCAGCGCCGGCGCCAGCTTCCAGGCGGCCATCAGCAGCGGGAAGTTCCAGGGGATGATCTGGCCGACCACGCCCAGCGGTTCATAGATATGGTAGGCCACGGTGTTCTGATCAATCTCGGCCGCGCTGCCTTCCTGCGCGCGCAGGCAGCCGGCGAAGTAGCGGAAGTGATCGACCGCCAGCGGCAGATCGGCATTCAGGGTTTCGCGGATCGGTTTGCCGTTGTCCCAGGTTTCCGTCAGCGCCAGCATTTCCAGCCGCGACTCGATGCGATCGGCGATGGCCAGCAGCAGGTTGGCGCGTTCCTGCACGCTGGTTTTGCCCCAGGCGTCGGCCGCCGCATGCGCCGCATCCAGCGCCAGCTCGATATCTTTGGCGTCCGAACGCGGGAACTCGGCGATCGGTTGGCCGGTCACCGGGGAGGTGTTGGTGAAGTAGTTGCCGGCAACCGGTTCGACAAATTTGCCGCCAATGTAATTGCCATAACGCTTTTTGAAGGAAACCAGCGAGCCAGGCAAACCGGGATGGACATATTTCATGTTGTGCACCTCTCTGCAGAAGATAACCGACGCTATTGGGCTGCGCCTGCGAATGCGACATGTCGCCGCAGTGAGTCATAAGCATTCCCTATGCCAGATTGATTTCACCTATCTCTTCATTTCAGCAAATGCTTTAATATCAATCGATTGATTTGTCGTTAAAATAGTTTCGTTACCTCGCCGTTCCGATCCGCCAGGCCCGGCGGTTATTTTTTGTGTCCCGTGTCGCAACACCTGATACACGGTCGTGATACAAACTTGCAACATTCTTATTCGGTGGAGAAGCGCATGTTGCAGAAAGAGCGAGCGGCCCGCCCGGGCCAGGCTTCGGCCGGTGATAACCGGCTTCTCCCGAGCCCGCTGAACGAATCCTGGCAGCGCAGCCGGCGTTACGGCCTGACGCGCGCCGACGACCACATCCCCTTTATCAAGCCGGCCTTGCTCAGCGAGCTGCGCGGTGAAAACGCCTGGGTGCCGCAGCTGGCGCGGCCGTTCATCGAGCAACTGGGATCGGAAATCAACCGCCAGCCGTCGATCGTCGTGATCTCCGACGCCGCCGGGCTGGTGCTGGAAACCTGCGGCAATACGGACTTTTTGCATCGGGCGTCGCGTTTCGCTCTGGCGCCCGGCAACCTGTGGGGCGAGCAGGTGCGGGGCACCAACGCCATCGGCACCGCGCTGGCGCTCGGCGAGTTTTGCGAGGTGAACGGCGACCAGCACTTTCTCAAGCAGAATGCCGGGCTTTACTGCACCGCGGCGCCGATTTACCGCCCCGACGGCCTGATTGCCGGCGTGCTGGATATTTCGGCGCCGGCGCAAAATCCTTATCGCGATGCGCGAGCGCTGGTCCTGCAGGCGGTCAGGCATATCGAGCACCGCTGGGTGAAAAGCCTGGTCTCCGCGCACGACTGGACGCTCAGCCTGCATGCCGACGCCCGCAGCCTCGGCAGCGCGCAGGAATTGTTGCTGGTGTTCCGCGATGAGGTGCTGATCGCCGCCAACCGGCTCGCCATGCGGGAATTCAACCTGTCGCCGGCGTCGTTCGGCGCCACCGGCTTCGCCAGCCTGTTTCCGCTGCTGCCCCGGCAGCCGTCCGGTGCGCCGCGCCGGACGCAGGCCTGCAACGACCGCCATTACTACTCGCTGCTGGAAGCGCCGCCGCGCGGTTCAGTCGCCGTCGGCGCGCGCGCGCAGCCGGCGGAAAAACAGGATCAACAGCATCAGAAAGCGCTGCGCATCCTCAACGCCGGGCTGGCGCTGTGCATCACCGGCGAGACCGGCTGCGGCAAAGAGCACTTTAGCCGTCGGCTGTACCGGGAAAGCCGCTGGAGCCGCGGCAACTTCGTGGCGATCAACTGCGCGGCGCTGCCGGAACAGCTGATCGAATCCGAACTGTTCGGCTATGCGCCGGGCGCATTTACCGGCGCCAACCCCAAAGGCTATCTCGGCAAAATCAGGGAGGCCGACGGCGGCGTACTGTTCCTCGATGAAATTGGCGATATGCCGTTGACGTTGCAAACCCGGCTGCTGCGGGTGCTGCAGGAAAAAACGGTGACGCCGCTGGGTAGCCGCAGCGCCTATGCCGTCGATTTCTCGCTGATCTGCGCCACCCACCACGATCTTGCCCAGCGGGTGCAGGCGGGGGCGTTTCGTGAGGATCTGCTGTACCGCATTCAGGAATACAGCCTGAACGTCGCGCCGCTCCGGGAGCGGGCGGAACCGCAGCGCTTCATTCTGCAGCTGTGGCGAGAGCTGGGCGGCGAGCGGCGCGGCATTCGTTTGTCGCCCGAGGCGTTGGCCCTGATGGCGCGCTACCCGTGGCCGGGCAACGTGCGCCAGCTGCTGAGCACCCTGAAGGTGCTGCTGGCGCTGGCCGATGACCGCGGCGTCATCACCCCCGACGATCTGCCGCCGGCGATAACCGCGCCGCCGAAACCGGCGCCGGGCGCGCCGGACCTGCAGGAGGCGATCAGGAAGGCCGACGGCAACCTGAGTTTGGCGGCGAAGGCGCTCGGCATTTCGCGCAGCACGCTGTACCGCAGGATGGATAAACGACGCCTGGCGGCCCCGAACGGCTAAAACCGCCGCCCGGGCGGTTTTAGCCTGGGCGGGACTATCGATATTGCAGGTAGGCCACCTGAGTCTGCAGATACTCCTCCAGCCCGTGGCGGCCGTCGGCGCCGCCGATGCCGGATTTGCGCCAGCCGGCGTGGAAACCCTGCATCGCCTCGAAGTTCTCCCGGTTGATATAGGTCTCCCCGAACTTAAGCCGCTTCAGCGCGGTCATCGCCACGTTCAGGTCACGGGTGAAGATCGAAGACGTCAGGCCGTACTCGCTGTCGTTGGCCATAGCGATCGCCTGGTCCAGCGTGTCGAAGGTGGCCACCGGCAATACCGGGCCGAACACTTCCTCATGCATGATCGCCATATCCTGCCGCACCCGGGTCAGCAGGGTCGGCGGGAAGAAATAGCCGGTTCCCGGCTCGCGCTTGCCGCCCAACACCAGCTCGGCGCCCTGGCTGACGGCGTGCGCCACCTTGTCCTCCACCCGCTGCAAGGCGGCGGCGCTGATCAGCGGCCCCATGTCCAGCCCGCTCCGCTGCTGCGGATCGCCGAAGGTCACCTGCCGCAGCGCCTCGGTCAGCCGGGCGATAAACTGCGGGTAAATCGCCTGCTGCACGTAAACGCGCTCCACGCAGTTGCACACCTGGCCGCTGTTGATCACCCGCGAACTGACGATGGCCCGTACCGCCAGCTCCAGATCGGCGTCGGCCATCACGATCGCCGGCGCTTTGCCGCCCAGCTCCAGCGACACCTTGGTGACGTTGTCGGCGGCGGCGCGCAGGGTGGCGACCCCGGCGCCGATGCTGCCGGTCAGGCTGACCATGCCGACCTTCGGGCTGGCCGCCAGCGCCTGGCCCACTTCCGGCCCGTAGCCGGTCACCAGATTGAACACGCCTTTCGGCAGGCCGATTTGGTGAACGATCTCGGCAAACATCACCGCGTTGCCCGGCGTCAGCTCGCTGGGCTTGATGACGATGGTGTTGCCGGTCAGCAGCGCCGGCGCCGCCTTGCGGGCGATCAGGAAGAACGGGAAGTTCCACGGCAAGATGCCGACGGTGACGCCAATCGGCTTCTTGAAAATAAAGATGTTTTCGTCAGGGCGGTCGCTCTGGATGATTTCGCCCTCATAGCGCCGCGCCCATTCGGCCATGTAGTCCAGGTAGTCGGCGGTGAACAGCACTTCGATTTTCGCCAGCGCCGCCGTCTTGCCGCCTTCGGCGACGATCATCGCGCTCAGCGCCGCCTCACGCTGGCGAATGCCGGCGGCGATATCGCGCAGCCACTGGCCGCGCCGCACCGCCGGCAGCGCCTCCCAATCCGGCTGGGCGCGGGCGGCGGCGTCGATCGCCCGCTCGACGTCGGCGGCGTCGCCCTGCGGAATGTGCAGGATGGTCTGTTCGGTCGCGGGATTGATCACCTCGATCCAGCGGTCGTTGCGGGCGACGGTGAACTCGCCGTCGATATACATGCGTTTTTGAGGATTATTCATGGCAGGGCTCCACAGGGGATGGTGATTAACGAATTGTCAGATTAATGAATTCCTGATGTTAATAACCTTTGCGCCAGTGCCACCGAAGGCGCGCGGCTGGCAGCCCTGCGCGGATCGCGCCGATCGCCGCCGCCATTTTTCGCATTGCCCGCGCGTCAGTGCGGGGAACTGTGATCCCGCCCGGCGTCACCCCTTGTATTTTGCCAACTTACGTCAGAGCTGGCAGTCAGGCTAAGGTTGGCGGGCAGGCAAGCCCGATAGACTCCTTCGTGTCGTTTTTTTGTCCTCTTACACGCTACGAAGGAAGGCATGACAATGAATAACGTCATTCTGTTGGGAATACTGTGGCATCTGGTCGGCGCCGCCAGCGCCGCCTGTTTTTATGCGCCGTTCAAGCAGGTGCGGCAATGGTCATGGGAAACCATGTGGTCGATCGGCGGGCTGATGTCCTGGCTGATCCTGCCGTGGGCCGTCAGCTGGCTGCTGCTGCCGGATTTTTGGCAGTACTACCGCTCTTTCAGCCCGAGCACGCTGCTGCCGGTGTTTTTGTTTGGCGCCATGTGGGGCATCGGCAACGTGAACTACGGCCTGACCATGCGCTATCTGGGCATGTCGATGGGCATCGGCATCGCCATCGGCATCACCCTGGTGGTCGGCACGCTGATGACGCCGCTGCTGCAGGGCCGCTTCGTTGCGCTGTTCGGCTCCGCCGGCGGGCTGATGACGCTGCTGGGCGTTCTGGTGGCGCTGGTCGGCGTGGCGATCGTCAGCTGGGCCGGGGTGCTGAAGGAGCGGGCGATGGGCATCTGCGCCGAAGAGTTCAACCTGCGCAAGGGGCTGGTGCTGGCGGTGCTGTGCGGGATTTTTTCCGCCGGCATGTCGTTCGCCATGGATGCGGCCAAGCCGATGCATCAGGCGGCGGCGCAGCTGGGCATCGATCCTCTGTATGTCGCCTTGCCCAGCTACGTGGTGATCATGGGCGGCGGGGCGCTGATCAATCTGGGTTACTGCCTGGCACGTCTGGCTATCAAGCCGGAGCTGTCGGTGCGGGTCGATTTCTCGCGCGCCAAACCGCTGCTGTTGGCCAACCTGCTGTTTTCGCTGCTGGGCGGCGCCATGTGGTACCTGCAGTTCTTCTTCTACGCCTGGGGGCACGCGCGCATTCCGGCGCAGTATGATTTTATCAGCTGGATGCTGCACATGAGTTTCTACGTGCTGTGCGGCGGCCTGGTCGGCCTGCTGCTGAAGGAGTGGAACAACGCCGGCCGACGTCCGGTGGCGGTGCTGAGCGTCGGCTGCCTGGTGATCATCCTGGCGGCCAACATCGTCGGCCTCGGCATGGCGGGCTGATCACAGCTTCACCTCCGCCGTCGGGCGCCGGCCCCGTTCAAAACGTTGGCGCCAGGCGCTGGGGGTGACGCCGGTTTCCCGGGTGAACACCACCGAAAAGTAGTTGCTGTCGTCAAAGCCGCAGCGGGCGGCGACCTCGCCGATCAGGCAGTCGCTGCGGCGCAGCAAATATTTGGCCCGGCACAGCTGCAGCTGGCGCTGATAGTGGCCGATGGTCATGCCGGTCTGCTGGCGGAACAGCTGCTTCAGCCCGCGCTCCGCCAGCCGATGCTGCAAGCAGAACGCCCCCAGCTCGAAGCGCCCGCCGTTATCGCCCTGGATCGCCGCCATCAGCAGATCCAGCTGTTCCCCCTCGGGCAGTTGGCCGTGCTGTTCGGGGGCGTAACGGTGGCGACGCAGGATCAGCGCCAGCTGCAGGAACAGCGCTTCGGTCAGCTGGATCGACAGCTGGTCGGTCTTGCGGCTTTCCTGCGCCAGCTGCTGGATCACGCCGCGCGTCAGCGCCATGCCGCGGGTGGTCAGCCGCCAGTGGGACTGGTGCTGCCGAACGTCGGGCGGCAGCAGCTCCGCCCAGTCGATAGCCAACCGGAAACGCTCCGGACAATACAGAATATTGTCCAACACCAGATCGTGGACCGAATCGTAGCTGTGGCAATCGCGATCGCGGATATAAAAGATGTCGCCGCAGGTGACCCGCCAGGGCCGGTCGTTGAGCACGTGCAGGCCGTTGCCGCGCCAGACGATGACTATCTCGCTGAATTCGTGGGTGTGCGGCGGAAACGAGGGCTGAGGCGCCCGATCGGCGACCGCCACCGGCATCAGCTCAGAGGGCAGATAATCTGTTTTGGCCAGCAGCAGCGGGGAGTTCACCGGGACACCTCGGGGTCAGAAGTCGTTTTGTCGCATAGTACGGGGTGAACAGCCAAACTCGCGCTTGAAAAGCGTGGAAAAGTGATTGCTGTCACCAAATCCGCAGCGGTAGGCGATATCCGTGATGCGCGTATCCTCATGGCGCAGCATTTGGCGCGCCTGCAGCAGCCGCAGCCGATTAAGGTAGCGCTGCGGCGTGCTGCCGGTGTGCTTCTTGAGCTGGCGGTGCAGGGTGCGCAGCGAAAGCGAGAAGCGATCGGCCAGCCAATCCCAGTCCACTTCGTCGCTGTAGTGCTCCGCCAACCAGTCCAGCAGCAGGCGCAGCCGGCCCTCGGGATCGTCGGCGGCCGCGGCGACGGATCCCTGACGCAGCAACACCAGCAGCTGCATGAACAACAGCTCTTGCTGCGCCAGATGTTCGAGGCCGAAGGCGGCGGGCGTCTGCGCCAGCCGGGTGACCACCGCGCGCACCTGCTCCAGCAGCTTGCTGCTGATGCACCAGTGGGCGCTTTGCGCCTGCGGCAGCAGCTGATCCAGCCCGGAGAGAAAGCGAAAGGCGTTGGGGCCGCGATACAGCACGTTGGTCAGATGCAGGTTGTCGGTCTGTTCATAGAGGTGACGATCGCTGTCGCGGACAAAACAGATGCAGCCGCCGTACAGCGGCTGAGGCTGGCCGTTGAGCACGTGGGTGCCTGCGCCGCTCTCGACGATCACGATTTCGTAAAAATCATGGTGATGCTCGGGAAAGCCGGACTGCGGGACCCGCGGCTCGATCGTCACCGGGTAAGGGCTTGAAGCGAAAAAGTCACTGCCGCGCAACATTGCCATCTCTTCATCTCCGTTAACCATTTTGCAACAAATACTAGAGGAGGCGTCGGCGGGCCGCCTTGAAATTACGACGCGTCAGCGCCGCTCCGGCGGTCATTTTTTCAAGAATGCGCCGGAAAAAGACAAAATTGCGCGCCGGGTCACACCGCGGCCAAAAGCGCAAAGCGTGAAGCGCATCACGTTCATCTTTGCCTGATTGCCAGCCGCGGGCGCCAGACTGGCAGTGGCGATAAGGTGCCGTTTCCCCAGGGTTTTAAACTGTCGCCATCGATTCATCAGGAGCAAGCCCATGACACTTCGCCATATTGTCTCCATAGATCTCGGCGCCTCCAGCGGCCGGGTGATGCTTTGCCGCTACCGGCCGGAGCAACAGGAAATCACCCTGCGGGAAGTGGTGCGCTTCGGCAACGGCCTGCGGCGCATCGAGGGCCATGACTGCTGGGATGTGGATGCGCTGGAGCGGGCGATCCTGCAGGGGCTGCAGCGGCTCGACGCCGAGAACATCGGCGTGGACAGCATCGGCGTCGACACCTGGGGCGTGGACTATGTGCTGCTGGACGCCGACGGGCAGCGGGTCGGGCTGCCGGTGGCCTACCGCGACGATCGCACCCACGGCCTGATGCAGCAGGCCAGCCGGGCGCTGGGCGCGGCGCAGATCTACCGGCGCACCGGCATTCAGTTTCTGCCGTTCAACACCCTGTATCAGCTGCGGGCTTTCACGCAGCGCCATCCGCAGCAGGCGGCGCGCGTCGCTCACTTGCTGATGATGCCGGATTATTTGCACTATCGGCTGACCGGCCAGTTGAACTGGGAATACACCAACGCCACCACCAGTCAGCTGTTGAACATCCGCAGCGGCGAGTGGGATGCGGCGCTGTTGGAATGGGCCGGCGCGCGGCCGGCGTGGTTCGGCAAACCGACGCCGCCGGGCAATCAGCTGGGGCATTGGCGCAGCGCCGCCGGCAGACGGATCCCGGTGATCGCCGTCGCCAGCCACGACACCGCCAGCGCGGTGCTGGCCGCGCCGCTGCAGGACGTGCAAGCCGCCTACCTCAGCTCCGGCACCTGGTCGCTGATGGGCTTTGAAAGCGCCCGGCCCTATACCGACGCGGCGGCGCTGGCGGCCAACGTCACCAACGAAGGCGGCGCGGAGGGGCGTTTTCGGGTGCTGAAGAACATCATGGGGCTGTGGCTGCTGCAGCGGGTGTGCGAAGAGCTGGAGATAGCCGAACTGCCGCCGTTGATCGACCAGGCGGCGCGCTTGCCGGGCTGCCGCGCGCTGATCGACCCCAACGACCCGCGTTTTATCAATCCGGCCAGCATGGTGCGCGAGATCCAGGACGCCTGCCTCAGCCACGGCATGCCGGCGCCGCAAAGCGCCGCGGCGCTGGCGCGCTGCATCTTCGACAGCCTGGCGCTGCTGTATTGGCAGGTGCTGGAGGAGCTGCAGACGCTGCGCGGCGGCGCCTTCAGCCGCCTGCATATCGTCGGCGGCGGCAGCCAGAACCGGCTGCTCAACCAGCTGTGCGCCGACGCCTGCGGCATCGAACTGCATGCCGGCCCGGTCGAAGCCTCGATCCTCGGCAATATGGGCTGCCAGCTGATCGCGCTGGGGGAGGTGGCGGACGTCGCCGCTTTCCGCCGCATCGTCGCCCGCAACTTTACGCCGGCGGTGTTTTCGCCCAATCCCGACAGCGAACTCGTCGCCAACCGCAACCGATTCCAGGCTATCAGCCTGTCGACAAAGGAACCTTGCTTATGACCCGATCCATTGAACAGGCGTTTGACCTGGCGAAACAGCGCTTCAGCGATCTTGGCATCGACGTTGCGCGCGCGCTGGACCTGCTCGATCGCCTGCCCATTTCCGTCCACTGCTGGCAGGGCGACGACGTGCGCGGCTTCGAAAACCCGCAGGGCGCGCTGACCGGCGGCATCCAGGCCACCGGCGGCTATCCCGGCCGCGCCACCAACGCCGCGCAGCTGCGCGCCGATCTGGAGCGGGCGTTTTCACTGATCCCCGGCCCGAAACGGCTGAACCTGCATGCGATCTATCTGGAAAGCGAGCGCCCGGTCGAGCGCAACGCCATTGAGCCCAGACACTTCAGCCACTGGGTGGAATGGGCCAAAAGCCAGGGCCTGGGACTGGATTTCAACCCGAGCTGCTTCTCGCACCCGCTCAGCAGCGACGGCTTCACGCTGGCGCACGCCGATCCGGCCATCCGCCGCTTCTGGATTGAGCATTGCCAGGCCAGCCGGCGCATCTCGGCCCACTTTGGCGAGCAGCTCGGCACGCCGTCGGTAATGAACATCTGGGTGCCGGACGGCATGAAGGATCTGACCGTCGATCGCCTGGCGCCGCGGCGCCGGCTGATGACCGCGCTGGATGAGGTGCTCGCGGAGCCGCTGGATGCGCGCCACCACATCGACGCGGTGGAAAGCAAGCTGTTCGGCATCGGCGCCGAGAGCTACACCGTCGGCTCCAACGAATTCTGTCTGGGCTATGCCGCCAGCCGCCAGATCGCGCTGACGCTCGACGCCGGCCATTTCCATCCGACCGAGGTGATCTCCGACAAGATTTCCACCGCGATGCTGTATGTGCCGCGGCTGTTGCTGCACGTCAGCCGCCCGGTGCGCTGGGACAGCGACCACGTGGTGCTGCTGGACGACGAAACCCAGGCGATCGCCCAGGAGATCGTGCGCCATCAGCTGTTCGACAAGGTTCACATCGGCCTGGACTTCTTCGACGCGTCGATCAACCGCATCGCCGCCTGGGTGATCGGCACCCGCAACGTGCGCAAGGCGCTGCTGCGGGCGCTGCTGGAGCCGGTCGAGCTGCTGCGGCAGCGGGAGGCGGCGGGGGATTACACCGCGCGGCTGGCGCTGCTGGAAGAGCAGAAGTCGCTGCCGTGGCAGGCTATCTGGGAAGGTTACTGCCTGCGTCACGACGTGCCCGTCGGGGCCGGCTGGCTGGAAGACGTCCGCCGTTACGAACAACTCAATCAACGCTAAGGGGGCAGCATGCAAGGTATTCTTTCTTCATGGTTTGTGCAGGGCATGGTGAAAGCCACCGCCGACATGTGGCTGAAGGGCTGGGATGAACGCAACGGCGGCAATATCAGCCTGCGCTTGCTGGACGAAGAAGTGCGGCCGTATCAGGGCGATTTCACCCCGCAGCCGCGCCGGGTCGAGCTGAGCCAGCCGGCCGTCGAACTGGCCAACTGCTGGTTTCTGGTCACCGGCTCGGGCAAGTTTTTCCGCAACGTGCAGCTCGATCCCGCCGACAGCCTGGCGCTGCTGCGGGTCAGCGAAGACGGCCACGCCTACAGCATTCACTGGGGCTTGAGCCACGGCGGTTTGCCGACCTCCGAGCTGGCGTCGCACTTCCAGTCGCACTGCGTGCGCAAAACGCTGACCGACGGCGCCGATCGGGTGATCATGCACTGCCACGCCACCCATTTGATCGCCCTCAGCTACGTGCTGGAGTTGGACGCCGCCAGCTTTACCCGCCTGCTGTGGGAGGGCAGCACCGAATGCCTGGTGGTGTTCCCGCACGGCGTCGGCATCGTGCCCTGGATGGTGCCCGGCACCGACGGCATCGGCGAGCAGACCGCGCGACAGATGCGCAGCCACACGCTGGTGCTGTGGCCGTTCCACGGCATTTTCGCCAGCGGCCCGTCGCTGGACGACGCCTTCGGCCTGATCGACACCGCCGAGAAGTCGGCGCAGGTGCTGGTCAAGGTGCTGTCGATGGGCGGCATGCGGCAGACCATCAGCACGCCGCAGCTGATTGCGCTGGGGAAACGGTTTGAAGTGACGCCGTGGCAGGCGGCGCTGGACGCGGAACGAGCGTTATGATCCGCAAGGCCTTCGTGATGCCGGTGTACCCGCACGCGCACGCGGCGTATCGGCAGCGCCACGCCGCCATCTGGCCGGAGCTGGCGCAAACCCTGAAGCAGCACGGCGCGCATCGCTACAGTATTTTTCTCGATGCGCGGCGTCATTTGCTGTTCGCGGTGGTGGAGATCGAGTCCGAGGCGCGCTGGCAGGCGGTGGCCGACACCGACGTTTGCCGGCGCTGGTGGCTCTCGATGCGCGAGCTGATGCCCGGCAACCCCGACAACAGCCCGCTGAGCGAAACGCTGGAGCCGGTGTTTTATCTGGAATAACCCCGCCGAGCGGGGTTACTGCCGGAACTGGCGCACATCGATGCGCCAGCGGTTAATTTTGTTGTACAGCGTGGTGCGCGACAGCCCGAGCTGATCGGCGGCGCGGCGCAGATTGCCGGCGTGCGCCTCGATGGCCTGCAGAATATGCGCCCGCTCGCTGTCTTCCAACCGCAGCGCGGGCGCGGCCGGCAGCGGCGGCGTAGCGGCGATCATCTCGGCCGGCAAATCCTCGACGTCAATGAGCAGTCCCTCGCACAGATTGACCATCCGCTCCACCAGATTTTCCAGCTCGCGCACGTTGCCGGGCCAGCGCCAGGCCTGCAGGCGCGCCATCGCCGCCGGCGATACCTGCGGCGGGATTTTCTTCATGCGCGCGCACAGCTGCCGAATAAAGCCGGTGATCAGCCCGGCGATGTCGTCCTGGCGCTCGCGCAGCGGCGGGATGGCGATGGAGATCACGTTCAGCCGGTAATACAGATCGCGGCGAAACGCGCCGCTCTCCACCGCCAGCGCCAGATCGCAGTGGGTGGCCGCCACGATGCGCACGTCCACCTTCACCGGCTGCGCGGCGCCGATGCGCAGCACTTCGTTTTCCTGCAGCACGCGCAGCAGGCTGGTTTGCGCCTCCAGCGGCATTTCGCCGATCTCGTCCAGCAGCAGCGTGCCGCCGTCCGCCAGTTCGAATTTGCCGGCCGAGCCGCCGCGACGGGAGCCGGTGAAGGCGCCGTCGACATAGCCGAACAGCTCGCTCTGCACCAAATCGCGCGGCAGCGCGCCGCAGTTGACCGCGACAAAAGGCTCGCCGCTGCGCGCGCTGGCGTTGTGGATCGCCTGCGCGAACAGCTCTTTGCCGGTACCGCTTTCGCCGCGCAGCAGCACCGTGCTGTGGCTGCGGCTGCTGGTGCGCGCCTGGGCGATCGCCTGCTGAATGGCGGGGGAATGGCCGCGGATCATTTCGAAGGTGTAGCTGGCGCTGACGCCCATCACGCGGCGGGTGATGGCGCGGATGCGTCGGTCTTCGCGCAGCGACAGCACCCGGCCGTTGTCCGGTGCCGGCATCAGCGAAATCAGGCAGGAAAGGGGGCGTTTGCCGTCGGGGCAGAACGTCATCTCGCGATCGTTGCAGAACGGCATGGTCAGCAGCGAAGCGGACTGCGGCCGCAACAGCGCATCGATATGCCCGCCGCCGGGCTCCAGATCGCCGAAAATCTGGCGCGCATAGCGGTTGACGATGGTCAGCCGCCCGGCGGCGTCGCAGACGATCACCCCTTCATTCAGGGTTTCCAAAATCGACTGTTGCTCGGCCAATAGCCGCCGCAGCTGCAGCTGTTGGCCGATGGCCTCCGCCGCCGCCTGCACGGTGCCGAGCGTATGGGCGTTGAAGTTGTCCGGCGTGGCGGTCAACGTCAGCACGCCGATCATCGCTCCCTCGGTATTGCGCACCGGCGCCGCGGCGCACTGGCGGTGGCGCTGACGCAGGCCAATCTTCCAGTTTTCGCCGCTCAACACGTAGACCAGCCGTTGTTCCAGCAGGCAGCGAGCGGTGCAGTTGGTGCCCTGAACCTCTTCGCGCAGGATGCTGCCGACCGGCGTGATGTCGGCGCCGCAGTAATGCAGGGTGACGCCGTCGGCGTCGGTGAGGTTGATGTGGCCGTCCGGGTTATAGGCCAGCAGGTTTTCCATCACGCTGCGCGCCACGGCGATCAGGTCGGCGTTGGCCGCCAGGATCGCCGCCAGCGCGTCGGCGGGCGGGGCGCAATAGACGAAGTCGTCGGGATCGATGCCCCGTTGGCGCGAACGCTGCCAGGAACTCAGGATGGAGGCGCGTATCCAACCCGGCCGCTCCCCGGCGTTAAAGGCGCGCCAGCCTTGCCAGAGCAGGTTGTCCCACTCAGCGGCCTCCGCGCCCTCGGGCAGGCTGAAGATCGGGTCGCTTTCGTCTTTGATGGGTTTGAGTCCCGCGGCGTCCATCTGGTTCTCCGGTACGAATTGGAATGTTCATTTTATGGACATGCAAAGTTGACATGTCCATTTTGTTTCCATTTTGTCGCCGCTATTTGTGCAACGTCTCACAGAATCCCGGCCAGTGCCGTTGGCATCCGCCTTGCAATAGCTCCAGGGCGAACACCTATCAACGCCATAACCACCAACGGGAGATCTTATGAGTGAGCTAAGCAACAATGTACGCGTCGGGCTGATCGGCGCCGGCCGCATGGGCAGTTTTCACGCCGAGTCGCTGGCCTGGCGGGTACCGGGCGCCGTGCTGGCCGCGGTGGCCGACCCGATGCCCGGCGCCGCGCCGGATCTGGCGGCGCGGCTGGGCGTGGCCAAAGCCTACGGCGACCTGCAGAACCTGCTGGATGATCCTGAGATTGACGCGGTGGTCATCGCCGCCCCGGCGCGCACCCATGCGGAATGGGTGATCGCCGCCGCGCAGGCCGGCAAACACGTGTTCTGTGAAAAGCCGATGGCCATCACGCTGGAGGAGGCCGATCGGGCTATCGCCGCCGCCGAACGGGCGGGCGTGGTGTTGCAGGTCGGTTTTAACCGTCGGTTTGTCGGCGGCTTCGCCGCCGCGATCGCCGCGATCGAGAGCGGCGAGAACGGCGTGACGCAGTTATCCCGCTCGGTAACGCGCGATCCGCAGCTGCGCGACCCCACGCCGATCCCGCCGTGGACCATTTTCCTCGAAACGCTGATCCACGATTTCGATACGCTGCTGCATTTCAACCCCGGCAGCCGCCCGGTGGAGGTCTACGCGCTGGCGGATGCGCTGGTGCGGCCGGACTTCAAGGCGCGCGGGCTGCTCGATACCGCGGTGGTGACGATCCGTTTCGATAACGGCGCCATCGCCACCGCCGAAGCCAGCTTCCAGGCGGTATACGGTTACGACGTGCGCGGCGAGGTGTTCGGCAGCAAGGGAATGCTGCAGGCCGGCAACATCAACCTCAACAACTGCGTGCGCTATCACGCCGGCGGCATCGCCATCGACACCTCGCGACAGGACACCGACCTGTTGCGCGAGGCCTACGCGGCCGAGCTGGCGGCGTTCGCCCGTTGCATTAGGCAGGGCGAGCGGCCGCGCGCCACCGGGCAGGATGCGCGCAACGCGCTGGAAATTGCGCTGGCCTGCATCGAGTCGGTTCAACAGGGCAGCCCGGTGCGGCTGGGGGGCGCTGATGGCCGGTTATCAGCTCTCGGTGTGCGCCGAGATGGTGTTTCTCGAGCTGCCGTTCGTCGAACGGGTACAGCGCATCGCCGAATTGGGATTTGGCGTTGAAATCTGGGGCTGGGCCGATAAGGACATCGATGCCCTGGCGGCCACCGGCGCGCGCTTCACCTCGATGACCGGCTATCTCGGCGGCAACCTGACCGATGACGATCGGATCGCCGAACTGCTGCAGAGCGCGGAAGCCTCGCTGGCGGTGGCGCAGCGGCTGAACTGCCCCAACCTCAACCTGCACGGCACCGGGCTGGACGGGAAGGGGTTGCCGGTGCGGCCGGTCGAACGGGTGAGCGGCGCAATGTGGCTGCAGGCGGCAGACACCCTGCGGCGGCTGGCGCAGTGGGGTGAACGCAGCGGGCGGGTGTTTACGCTGGAAAACCTCAACCTCGAGGTCGACCATCCGGGCACGCCGTTCGCCCGGGCCAGCGATACGCTGGCGTTGGTTGAAGCGGTCGGCAGCCCGGGGCTGAAGATGAATCTCGACCTGTACCATGCGCAAATTGGCGAAGGCAACCTGATCGCGCTGATGCGGCGCTGCGGCCCGGCGATCGGCGAGATCCAGGTGGCCGACGTGCCGGGGCGCCGCCAACCCGGCACCGGGGAAATCAACTACCGCGCCATCGCCCGCGCGCTGGCGGAGATGGACTACCGGGGCGTGGTGGCGCTGGAGGGCTGGGCCGCCGGCGACAGCACCGAAGCGCTGCGGCAGTTCCGCGAGCATTTCACCCTGTAAGCCAGCGTGACGCCGGGCATGCGCCTGTGCCCGGCATAACAATAACAACGTGATAACAAACGGGACATCGTTATGAAAATCAAAACCCTACTGTGGATAATGTTGTGTATCGCCATCAGCTTCGGCGCCGAGGCGAAGAGCTATCGCGTCGGGGTGGCGCTGGCTAATTTCGATCTTAACTTCGTCTCCATCCTGCGTACGCAAATGGCCGACGAACTGAAACAGCAGCAAATGGACGGCCAGTTTGTCGACGCCAAAGGCGACGTGGCGCTGCAGGTGCAGCAGGTGGAAGACTTCATCAACCTCGGCGTCGACGCCATCATCCTCAACCCGGTGGATACCCAGGGCGTGCAGCCGATGATGGCGGCGGCCAAACGGGCCGACATTCCGCTGATCTTCGTTAACCGCAAGCCGGAGGTGAAGCTGGAGCAGGAGATGGCCTACGTCGGCTCCGACTCCGCGGTGGGCGGAGAAATGCAGATGGAGGCGCTGGCGAAGCGCATGAACTACCGCGGCAACGTGGCGATCCTGATGGGCGCGTTGTCCAACGAAGAGGCGCGCGAACGCACCCGGGCGGTGGAGGCGGTGATCGCCAAATATAAGGACATGAAGGTGCTGGAGAAACAGAGCGCGCGCTGGCAACGCAACGAAGCGGTGGATGTGGTCTCCGGCTGGCTGCTCAACGGCAGCCCGATCGACGCCATCGCCGCCAACAACGACGAAATGGCCATCGGCGCCATCATGGCGCTCAACCAGGCGAAGAATAAAAACATTTTGGTGGCCGGCATCGACGGCACGCCGGACGGCCTGCAGTTTATCAAAAACGGCGGCATGGCGCTGACCATCTTCCAGGACGCCAAAGGACAGGCGATCGGCGCGGTTAAGGTAACCAAAGCGCTGTTGGACAAACAGCCGACCGAGCCTTACCTGTGGGTGCCGTATAAAACCATCACCCAGGCCAATTTGGCGCAGTTCGCCGCCGCCAGCCCTTAGCTATGCCGCAACCAGCCCCGCCAGGCGGGGCTTTTCTTTCGCCTCAGTCCCCCAGCCCCGGCGGATTGATTTCCGAATGCGCAATTTTCTCGTCGCTTTCGGCCCAGCGCTCCAGCACCCGCAGGTAGCTGCCGTTGGCGATGGCGCCGTTGAGCGAGGCCTGCACCGCCGCCGCCAGCCCATTGCCTTTCTTCAGCGTGACGGCGATGTTGGCGGTTTTCGGCCAGCCGCCCGGCACGATGCCCACCAGGCGGGTTTTGCCGGTCAGCTTGGCCTGGTAGGCGCCGGAAACGTTCGGCCCGAAGGTGGCGTCGGCGCGGCCGGACTGAATGGCCAGCGTGGACGCCGCTTTGTCGGTAACATACACCGGCTGCAGCGGCGCCAGGCCCTTGGCGCGGTTTTCTTTATCCCAGGCCAGCAGCACCGCCTCCTGGTTGGTGCCGGAGTCGACGATAATCTTCTTGCCGGCGATGTCCGGCGCCGAAGTTATCGCGGTGATTTTGCTGTCGCTTTTCACGTAGAAGCCCAGCGTATCCTGGCGGTAAGTGGCGAAATCGAACCTGGTTTTGCGCTCGTTGGTCACGGTGATGTTATAGATGGCCGCGTCGTACTTACCGGAACTCACCCCCAATGGCCAGTCCTCCCACGAGGTCGGCACCAGTTTGAGCTTCAGGCCCAAGCCATCGGCCACCAGCCGCGCAATGTCCGATTCGCTGCCGATCACCGTTTTGTTGTCGCGGGCGTAGAGCCCGAACGGCGGCCCGCTGCCTAGCAGCGAGATCGCCACCGTCAGCGTGCCGGGCTCGACAAATTTGAATCCGGCGGGGATCTTGGCGACGGCGTCGGCGTTTTTCACCGTATGGATGGGGGTTTCGTTCGCCACGATATCGACGCCCGGCGCGGCGTCAACCACGGCCGAAAAGCCCAACAGCGCCGCGATGATTGCCAGTTTTTTGCTATATATCATTATGTTAATTACCTTCATTATTATATTGAGAGGCGGTCACTGCACTATCTCTGATGGGGGTAAGTCTGTGAACTAACAAAATTAAATAACTAATCTTGGAAAAAACATGATGAGCGGATACGCTTTGAAGTCTTCCACGGCAAACCCTATTGCATCCTCACTGCCCACCCCACTTTTTGAGATCGCACCATGAAAATAATGGGTAACTTTTCCGCACTCGAGCATCTGATACAAATTTATTTCGGGCAGGATAGCTATGAAATCACTGGAGCAACGACCCTTTCAGGTGTCATGGACTTCTATCTTAAGGACAATCCTCCATCACAGATCAATACGCTGATTGCAGATGTGGCTGAATTTGAAGCCGCATACCCTGATACGCTTGATGATGAGTTTATTTCGCGCTGGGGGAACGATGTTGTGCCGGAGCTATGGGGAACAACGACAAAGGATTTCTTGGAACGAATTCGGCTATTGGCGGCGCGCCGCCAACCCAGCTAGCTGCGTACAGGAAAACTTCTTACGCAGTAAAGCATGCCCGGCTTTTATCCTGAGCATGGACATGAAACGAGCGCTTGCCGGGGTCGATACCGATGAGCGTAACGTTTTGCATTATGATCCCCTTCAGAAAGAAAAACACCCTGTCAGCGTACCGCTCACAGGGTGGGGGTGACCATATCATTAAGCCCCCATGGTGGCGACGGGGGCTTGGCGATGGTAGCGCTAAGGTTATTTATCCAGCGCGTAGGCGATGACGTAATCGCCGCGATCCGGCGACTGGCGGGCGCCGCCGGCGGAGATCAGCACATACTGCTTGCCGGTGGTCGGTGAGACATAGCTCATCGGCGTGCCGCCGCTGCCGACCGGCAGACGCGCTTTCCACACTTCCTTGCCGGTTGACGAGTCAAACGCGCGCAGGTAATAGTCCTGCGTGCCGGCGATAAACACCAGGCCGCCCTGGGTCGCCAGGGTGCCGCCCAGCGTCGGCATGCCGACCGGCATCGGCGCGCGCATCTTGATGCCGAACGGCCCGGTATCCTGCACCGTGCCGGCCGGAACCTGCCACACCACCTTCTGGGTTTTCAGATCGATGGCGGAGAGGGTGCCGAACGGCGGCTTCTGGCATGGAATGCCCAGCGGCGACATGAAGCGGTTTTTGTTGACCGCATACGGCGTGCCTTTCAGCGGCACCGCGCCCATGCCGGTATTGACCGATTCGCCGCCGTTGCTGGCCGGCGTATTGGCGTCGGTTTTCTGCGGGATCATCTGCACCCACAGGCCGAGGCGCATGTCATTGGCGAAGATGTAATGGTTGTTCGGATCGGTGGAAAGACCGCCCCAGTTCATGCCGCCGAGCGAGCCCGGGAAGCTGAGGGAAACGTCGGTGTCCGGTGCGGTGAACAGCCCGTCGTAGCGCATCGATTTGAAGCTGATGCGGCACATGAGCTGATCGAACGGCGTGGCGCCCCACATGTCGGACTCGGTCAGCTTGTCCGCGCCAATCGACGGCATGCCCACCGAGAACGGCTGGGTGGAGGAATACTGTTCGTTAGGAATGTTGCGGGTTTTCACCGGCAGCTCTTTCACTTCGGTCAGCGGCTTGCCGGTGTGGCGATCCAGCACGAAGATTTGGCCGGTTTTGGCGCCGATCACCAGCGCAGGCTTGGTGGTGCCGTCCTTCATCGGGAAGTCGATCAGGCTTGGCTGCATCGGCAGGTCGAAGTCCCACAGATCGTTATGCACGGTCTGGTAAACCCATTTTTCCTTACCGGTGGTGGCGTCGAGCGCCAGGATGGAAGCGCTGTATTTATGATCCAGCGCGTTGCGGTTGGCGCCCCACAGGTCGACGGAGGAGCTGCCCATCGGCAGGAATACGGTGTTCATCGCCGGATCGTAGGACATCGGCGCCCACGAGTTCGGGGTGCTGCGCACAAAGGTCTGGCCCGGCTTCAGCGCCGCATTCGGCTGCTGATTGCCCGGGTCGAACGCCCAGCGCATTTCGCCGGTGATCACGTTGAAGCCGCGCAGCACGCCGCCAGGCATGTCGGTTTGCACGTTATCGGCCACGCGGCCACCGACCACCACGGTGGTGCCGGCCAGCGTCGGCGCCGAGGTCAGCTGATATTTCGGATCGGCGGCGTCGCCCAGGCCGGCCTTCAGATCGACCACGCCCTGGCGGCCGAAGTTCTGGCAGAACTCGCCGTTGTCGGCGTTGATAGCCACCAGGCGCGCGTCGATGGTGTTCATCAGAATGCGGCGCTGGCAGCTGTCGCCTGCGGCCAGCGCCACCGGCGCGGCAGGGGTGGAACCCGGCACGGTCGGCTCAGGCAGCGGCTTGTTGACGTCGAAATAGGCCAGGCCGCGGCAGCGGTTCCAGACCTGGGATTTGGCGTTGATTTCGCGCTTCCAGATCGCTTTGCCGCTGTCGGCGTCGACGGCGATCACGTTGTTGTGCGGGGTACACAGGAAGATGCGGTTGCCGATCTGCAGCGGCGTTTGTTGGTCTTCGGCGCCGTTGCCGTCCGGGCTGAGCGGGGTGTCGCCGGTATGGAAGGTCCAGGCCACCTTCAGATCTTTCACGTTATCGCGGGTGATCTGGTCCAGCGCCACGAAGCGGCTGCCGCCCGGGGTATTGCCGTAGTTGTCCCAGTCTTTTTGCTGTTTGGCTTTATCTACCGGGATCAGCGGCAGCGGCTGGCCGCTGAAAGCGACGGTCGGGTGCGGCTGGAACATCTGGTAGAAGGTGCCGACCATGCCGACGGCCAGCACGGCGGCCAGCAGGTAAGACGGCTTGGCCAGCGGCGCTTTGCCTTCCGGCTTGCGCAGCGCGGGCCAGGTCAGGAAGGCCAGCAGCATCAGGCCGGTCGGCACCATCAGGCGCGATACCAGCGGCCAGAAATCAAAGCCGGCGTCGAGCACCGACCAAATCAGGGTGCCGATAAACACCAGCAGGTAGAGCCACACCGCGGAGGATTTGCCGCGGAAGAATTGAATGGCCGACAGCAGGGTGACGATACCGGCGATCAGGAAGTAGCTGCTGCCGCCCAGCGAAACCAGTTTTCCGCCGGCGATGGCGAAGAACAGGCCGGTAGCCGCAAGGATGATCCCCAGCAGGCAACACCATAGCTTACGTTTTATACCCGGCCGGGTAGTTGAATCAGACATATTCTGGCACTCTCCGAAAATAATGTTTCTGGCTTTTGGTTTACCAAGCGTAATAGCCGTTTGGCCTTCTTTCCGGAAATGAGAAAGGCGGCAAACGGCAATCAAACGATGAATGCCGCAGATTGTACCATTTGATTCGTTAGGTGGTTAAGGATATGTTGCTGCCGGAAAGAATTGTTGTGACTTTTAGCGGGAAGTGAAAATCCTGCGCTGCCAAAACTGCAGCGCCTCGCGGGAAAATTGCGCTAATTCCGCTTCTAACTCGCTGTTTTCAAGCACGGTTTCACGCGCCCGCCGGATGGGGTCGTCACTGCGTTGGCGCAGGCTCTGCATCAGGGTCTGTCTGGCCCGATCCCACTGGGTCCTGTTTAATGAGGCCAGCGTCGCGGTCATATCCTGCAGAAACTCGAGGGTGAACCGATGCAGTTGCTCGAGGGTAAACCGGGGTGACTGCAACCCAAAGAAAATACCTTCGATGTCCGCACAGCGGTGGAAGGCGCATTGCACCACGTAACCGATATTCCGTTCGACGCGCAGCCGCTGGAAATAATGCGGCGCGTACAGCTGCGCCAACAATCGCAGCGCCAGGCGCCCCGACGCGGTGATTTCCGGCAGCGGGAAAAATAACAGCAGCGCGCTTTCGTCGCCGCTTTCCGACAGCCTGACCGGGGCGTGGCCGCGCATCGCCTGCGGCGCGGCGGTGATCGGGTAGGGGAAGTCGCTCAGTAGCCGGGACAGCGACGACTGCAAGGGCGCATGGCCGCCGATCAGCGTGGCGCGCCAGCTCAGCGCCGCCGGCGTGGCGCTCAAGGCCGCCGGCAGCTGCGCCAGCAGCCGGCGAATGGCGATGTCGCCCTGTTCGCGCAGCCGCTCCCGCCGCAAGGTTCGCGCGGCATCGCGCAGCACGGCGGGCGAAAGCGCCGACAGCGCGCGATTGATGGCGCTCATGCCGTGACACATCAAGGCATCATCTCCGGCGAGCTGCAGCTGCCACACGCCCTGGAAGCGCTCAATGCTCAGTTGGCCGTGCCGGTGCGCCAGCGTCGCCGCCGTGGTGCGCAGCGCCGCCTGCAGGCGATAACCCTGCTCGTCGCTGAAGGGCGCCTGCGGCACCGGCCGCAGCAGCAATACCGGCCGCGGTGCTCCGGCTAGCCGATGGCGCAGCGGCGCGCGCTCCTGCGGCAGCTGCGGCGCTTGCGGTGGCGTGGCCGACGGCGAGAAGAAATGGAAGCGGGGCACGTCGCTCGGCGGCTGCGGCGCCGTTTCCAACGCCGTGAGCGACAAAGGCAGCCCCTGAACCTCGCGGGACGCGGCGCCAGGCTCTGGGCGCACCGTCAAACGGCTCAGCGGGGCGGTGAGCAGCGCCGAAAGTTGCTGCGCCCAGCCGGCGGTGTGTTCCACCGGCGGCAGGCCAAAGGCCCGTTCCCTCAGCTGTTCTAGCGGCGCCAGGCGGTCGAAAGCCCGATTCGCCAATTGGCGATAATGCGCCAGCGGCGCGTCACCGAGGCCCGCCAGCTGGTGCAGCCAACCGAACAGCGCGCGCTCGAGGGTCGCCGCCTCATCGGCGGTGCCCCGATTGACGGTAAAGATCCAGCTCAGCAGCCAGCGTTCATCGCCGCAGCGCTCATGCGTCAGGCGTACCGCATCGCAAAGCTCCTGCGCACGCAGCCAGGCCAACAAACCGCCGGGGGCTTCATCCAGCAGCAAGCTCTCCAGCAGCCGCAGCGCGCCGCGGCAGGGGGCGCGATTCAACGCCAGGGTCAGGCGCAGCTGCGGCGCGCCGGCCAGGCCAAGGCGATAATCTCCCCGGGCGGTCAACGGCGGCTGCGGCGCGCGGGGCGTAACCGGACCGCCCAGGATGCCCCCGGCGAATCGCCGGGCGATGGCGGCCAGCTGCGGCAACGGCTGCGGCCCCTGCAGCCACAGCGTCATGCCGGCGGCGCGGTAGCCTTGCCGATGGAACTGCCGCAGCGCGCGCCGCAGGGCCGCCGCATCGGCGCCAAAGGCGGCGCGGCTGCCGATATGGAAACGATGCAGGCCGTCAATGCCGCTAAACGCCTGGCGCTGCGCGGCCTCACAGCGGGTTTCGGCATCCGCGCGCAGCAAGCGGTATTCGGCGTCGATCACTTCGGCCTCCCGGTCCGCCGCCTCGGCCGCCAGCAGCGGGGCGCCGAGCATATCGATCAAGCGCGCCACGCCCGCCTCAAGCCATTCGGCGTCCACCTCAAAGAAGAAAGCGGTCTGGGTCGCCTGGGTGGTGGCGTTCAGCCGCCCGCCGTGGGCGGGTGCCCAGCGCATCAGGCCTTCCTCGGCGGCAAAGCCCTCGCTGCCGCGAAACAGCAGGTGCTCCAGCAGGTGCGCCAGGCCCGGCCAGGTGGGCGGTTCGTCCAGGCTGCCGACCTCGATGCGCATCAGCGCCGCGGCACGGCCGGCTTGCGGATCGCCGATCAGCCGGACCCGCAGCCCGTTATCGAGGCGCAGCGTTGCGGTGCTTCGCGACATGCCTTAGCCCTTGAAAATCAGTTGGGAGTTGACCCGGTTGCGGAAACGCAGCTGGTCGATGCCGATCTGCGTGCGGTTTGCCGCCTCGCGCGCCGCCAGGATGGTGCCGTGATGCGCGGATTTGGAGCACACCGGATCGGCGTTGTCGGCGTCGCCGGTCAGCATAAAGGCCTGGCAGCGGCAGCCGCCGTAGTCTTTTTCTTTCTCTGAGCAGGAACGGCAGGGCTCCGGCATCCAGTCATAGCCGCGGTAGCGGTTAAAGCCGAAGGAGTGATACCAGATATGCTGCAGGTCGTGCTCCAGCACTGACGGGAACTTCACCGGCAGTTGGCGGGCGCTGTGGCAGGGCAGCGCCATGCCTTCCGGCGTCACGCTCAGGAAAATGGCGCCCCAGCCGCCCATGCAGCCTTTTGGCCGTTCCTCATAGTAGTCGGGGGTAACGAACAGCAGGTTGGCCAGATTGCCGCCGTCGGCCATTTTTTCGCGGTAGCGCTTCACCACCTCTTCCGCCCGGGCGATTTGCTCGCGGGTCGGCAACAGCCCCTCGCGGTTGAGGTGCGCCCAGCCGTAGAACTGACAGGTCGCCAGTTCGACGTCGTCGGCGTCCAGCTGAATGGCCAGCTCGATGATGCGGTCGATCTGATCGATGTTATGCCGGTGCAGCACGAAGTTGAGCACCATCGGATAACCGAGCGCCTTGACCGCTTTGGCCATCGCCAGCTTTTGCTGGAACGCCTTGGCGGAGCCCGCCAGCGCGGCGTTCAGCGTTTCGTCGCTGGCCTGGAAGCTGATCTGGATATGATCCAGCCCGGCGTCGGCGAAGGTCTGCAGCTTTTTCTCGGTCAGGCCGATGCCGGAGGTGATCAGATTGGTGTAAAAACCGAGGTCGCGGGCGGCGGCGATCAGTTCCGGCAAATCCTTGCGCACCAGCGGCTCGCCGCCGGAGAAGCCCAGCTGCACGCTGCCCATCGCCCGCGCCTGGCGGAACACCTCAATCCACTGTTCGGTGGTCAGCTCTTGCTCCTGCGCGGCGAAGTCGAGCGGGTTGGAACAGTAGGGGCACTGCAGCGGGCAGCGGTAAGTCAGCTCCGCCAGCAGCCAAAGCGGGGGATTCACCGCCGGCGTTGCGCTTGGTTCAGTCACGGAAGATCACCCATTTTTGCTCGTAGGCGCGTTGGAAAAACTCCAGCACGTCCTCCGCCAGCCCTTCCGCCCCCGGGAAGCGGGCGTTCAGCTGGCCGATGATGTCATTCAACGTTGCCTTGCCGTCCACCTGTTGCAAAATGAGGGCGGCGCTTTCGTTCAGTTTAGCCATGCCTTCCGGATAAAGGATCACGTGGCTGTTTTGCACCTGCTCCCACTGCAGGCGATAGCCGCGACGGAAGACCGGGGTTTGTTCAGGATCGAGGGTCATCACACCAGCCTCTGGTTGTGCCATACCCGCGCGGCGGTCACGCTGTGGTACGGGGGGCGGTTCAGGGTATAGGCCATGCTCATGGCGTCCAGCATGCTCCACAGAATATCCAGCTTGAACTGCAGGATCTCGAGCATGCGCTGCTGTTTTTCCACGCTGTCGCAATACTCCAGCGCCAGCGCCAACCCATGTTCCACGTCGCGGTTGGCCTGGCCGAGGCGGCTGCGGAAATAGTCGTAGCCCGCCGCATCGATCCACGGGTAGTGCTGCGGCCAGCTGTCGAGACGCGACTGGTGGATCTGCGGAGCGAACAGCTCGGTCAGCGAGCTGCAGGCCGCCTCCTGCCAGCAGGCGCGGCGGGCAAAGTTAACGTAGGCGTCCACCGCGAAACGCACGCCCGGCAGCACCAGCTCCTCGGATAGCAGGGTTTCGCGTTTCAGGCCCACCGCCTCGCCGAGGCGCAGCCAGGCTTCGATGCCGCCTTCGCTGCCGCCGTAGCCGTCGTGATCCAGAATGCGCTGCACCCATTTGCGGCGGGTTTCCGGCTGCGGGCAGTTGGCCATGATCGCCGCGTCCTTGATCGGGATGCTGGTCTGGTAATAAAACCGGTTGGCGACCCAGCCCTGGATCTGCTCGGGCGTCGACTCGCCGTTGTGCATCGCGATGTGATACGGATGATGAATATGATAATAGGCGCCCTTGGCCCGCAGCGCCGCTTCGAACGCCTGCGCGGAGAGGGGGATGGTTGTGTTGTCATGGTCAATACCTACAGTTCGATGTTCATCCCGTCCCAACTCACTTCTATGCCGGCGTCGGTCAGGCTTTGACGCTCCGCGGAGTCTTCATCGAGGATCGGGTTGGTGTTGTTTATGTGGATCAGGATTTTGCGTTTGGCCGGCAGGGTGCCGAGCAATGCCGCCAACCCCTGTTCTTCCGCCAGCGCCAGATGCCCCATGTCTTTGCCGGTATTGCGGCCGACGCCGGCGTTGGCCAGCTCGTTATCGCGCCACAGGGTGCCGTCGATCAGCAGGCAGTCGGCGCGCTGCAGCCAGGGCAACAGCGCCTCGTCCGGCTCGCCCAGCCCCGGGGCATACAACAGGTTGCTGCCGCGCGCGGCGTCTTCAATGAACAGCGCGACGTTATGGCCCGGCAGCGGCCGGTGGCGATAGCGGGAGTAAGGCGGCGCATTGCTCAACAGCGGAATGGCGGTAAAACGCAGGCTCGGGCATACCGCCACCTGGAAGGGCGCCAGCGGCGTGACCGGGTGATGGACCAGGCCGCCGTTCCAATGGGACAGCATGGTGAACAGCGGGAAGCCGCTGCTGAGATCGTCATGCACTTCAGCGGTGCACCAGACCTGGTGCGGGCATCCCTCACGCAAATTGAGTAAGCCCGCGCTGTGGTCGATCTGGCTGTCGGTCAGGATGATCGAACCGATGCCGGTGCCGCGCAGCACGTCGGGGTTATTCAATTCAGGCGAAGCGAGCAGCTGGTGGCAAATGTCCGGTGAGACGTTGCACAGCACCCAGTTTTTACCGTCGTCGCTGACGGCGATGGAGGACTGCGTCCGGCGCGAGGCTTTGATGCTGTTGTCGCGCACGCCCTGACAGTTTTTGCAGTTGCAATTCCACTGGGGGAAACCACCGCCCGCAGCGGAACCGAGAACTTTTATCTGCATGTAGAAACCAGGAAAAGTAAGGAAAGAAACGCCCGCACGAAAGGCGGGCGGACGGGCGATTAACGGTTGGAAATGTACAGCGTCACTTCCAGGCCCAAGCGCAGGTCAACAAACTCAGGTTTAGTCCAGGTGGTCATAAGCAGTGCTCCTGTTGTGTGAATCGTGGTATATCGTGCCGAATGAGACGCGATCGCATCCGGCGCGCCGATGTTGACGAAATGTGATGGAGTTCGCAACCTTTAAAGGGTAAAAGTTTATTCGCCCCAGGTGGCCGCCAGCACGCCGAGCCAGTTGCGCCAGGCCAGCTTTTCCAGCATCCGCCGGTCGAATCCGGCCTGCGACAGCGCCTGCATCAGCTGCGGTAACCCGCCGACATCGCCCAGCGCCTGCGGAACGTTGACGCCGTCGAAGTCGGAGCCAAAGCCCACGCGATCTTCACCAAGTTTAGCGATCAAATACTCAACGTGTTTAACAATTTCTGTCAACGAGGTCGTTGCACTGTCACGCTTGCCGTCGGCGCGCAGGAAGGCGGTGCCGAAGTTAACCCCGACAAACCCTGCGCTTCGGGCGATGGCGTTCAACTGCGCGTCGGTCAGATTGCGCGGCTGCGGGCACAGCGCGTGGGCATTGGAGTGGGTGGCGACCAGCGGCGCATCGCTCAGCGCCGCAGTTTGCCAGAAGCTTTTCTCGTTCATGTGCGAAACGTCGATCATGATGCGGCGTTGGTTGCAGGCGCGGATCAGCGCTTTGCCGGCCGGCGTCATGCCGGCGCCGGTGTCGGGTGAACCGGGGAACGGCCCACTGACGCCTTCGCCGAAGGCGTTCGGCAGGTTCCAGAACGGCCCGATGCTACGCACGCCCAGCGCATGAAAATGCTCGAGGCGCGAAAGCGCGGGATCCAGCGCGCCGGCGCCCTCGATATGCAGCACCGCGGCGATCTGCCGGTTGACCCGGCAGCTTTCGATGTCCTTCACCGTGCGGCAAATGCGCAGTCGCCCTTCGGAGGCCTGCGCCAGCCGATGCATGATGGCGATCTGCGCTTCGGTGATGGCGAGGGGATCGTAGTCCGCCAGCACCTCGGACTCGGGCTGGTTCCTGATCTGGGCGATATAGCTCGCCGGCGGAATGAACACCGCGAACAGGCCGCCGAAGAAACCGCCGCGCCGCATGCGCGGAAAATCCAGGTGGCCGTTTTCCACCCGGGAATAAAAGGCGTCGACCGGGTCGGCGGCATGTTCCAGCCACAGCTTAAGCAGCAGATCGTTGTGCCCGTCAAAGACGGGCTGGAGAGGGAGTGGCATAGAAAGTCGCACCGCGTCAGGCAGAATTTCCATTATGTTCGCCGATCGGCTGACGGCGGGCAACCCTTAACCCCGGCGTTTCTGTCCGGCATCGGGCAAGGTGACGGCGATTAACGGTGCTGCGGGCGACAAACGTCCAGCACCAGCTGGCGCAGCCAGCGATGAGCGGGATCGGCCTCCACGCGCGGATGCCACATCTGTGAAACGGTAATTCCCCGCGTTTTTACCGGCAGCTCAAATACCCAGATCCGGTCTGACGGCTGATGGCGCAGGAAAGAGGCGGGCACCAACGCCACCAGATCCGAAGCCTGAGCCACGGCCAGCGCAGCGGGAAAGCTCGGCACTACGGCGGCGATGTTGCGCTGCAACCCCAGCTCAGCGAGTGCCTCGTCCACCGGCCCGGTTATTCTGCCGCTGCGCGAAGCGACAACGTGCCCGCAGCCGGCATAGCGCCCGGCGGCGATCTCCGCCTCCGCCATCAACGGATGCCCCTTTCTGACCACGCCGACGAACCGGTCTCTGAACAACGCCTGCAGGCGAATTTCCGGCCCCATATCGCCCAGCACGCCGATTTCAAGATCGACCTGGCCCGCGCGCAGCGGCGCTGAGCTTTTCTCCGGTTTGGGGGCGAAACGCAGCCGCACCCGGGGCGCCGCTTTGGCCGCCGCGGCGATCAGCGCCGGGCCAAAGGCTTCCACAAAGCCGTCGTTGGTGCGCAGGATAAACGTGCGTTCCAGCTCGGCCGGGCTCAATGCCGAGGCGTCGGGGCGGAGCACGCCGCGGGCTTCAAACACCGCGGTTTGCGTTCGTTCGCGTATCGCTTCGGCATAGGGAGTCAGCACCATAGTGCGCCCGGCGCGCACCAGCAGCGGATCGCCGGTCACATTGCGCAGGCGGCTGAGCGTGCGGCTCATGGCCGAGGCGCTCAATCCGAGGCGCCGCGCAGCGCCGACAACGCTGGCCTCCGTCAGCAACGCCTCGAGAGCGAACAGCAAGTTAAGATCGGGTTCAGCCATGTCGCGGACTCCTGAGCCAAAGAAAACCTGGGGCGGCGGCTGATGCAAGGTATAAGTGCAAATGCTGTGCCTGCCGTCATCTATTATGCATAGATATATTTCCGCTACGACAAAAAAGCCGATACCCGCAGCGGGTATCGGCTTTTAGCCAGAGAGCAGGGCAGCGCGGAGGGATTACGCGGCCGGCAACTGCTCGGCGGTGGTTTCGACCAGCGCCAACAGCAGCTTGATGTCTTCCAGAGTGACCGTCGGGTTCAGCAACGTCATCTTCAGGCAGGTGACGCCGTTGAACTCGGTCACGCCGACGTTGGCGCGGCCGGATTCCAGCAGGGCATCGCCGATGCGTTGGTTGACAAACGCCACCGCCGAACTGCCGCACACGTCCAGCCGCTGCGGACGATAGCGGAACAGCACGCTGGCCAGCTGCGGCTGCATCACCAGCTCCAGCGCCGGGCAATCGGCAATATAGCGCGCAACCTGTTGCGCCAGCGTGACGCCATGATCGATGATCTCGGCGTACTGCTTCTGGCCCAGCGCCTCCAGCCCCATCCACAGCTTCAAGGCGTCGAAGCGGCGGGTGGTCTGCAGCGATTTGGAGACCAGGTTCGGTACGCCCTGAGCTTCATCGAACTCGGAGTTCAGGTAGGCCGCCTGATAGCGCATCAGCTCATAGTGGCGGGCTTCTTTCAGCAGGAAGGCGCCGCAGCTGATGGTCTGGAAGAATTGCTTGTGGAAGTCCAGCGTAATGGAGTCCACCAGCTCAATGCCGTCCAGATAGTCGCGGTATTTTTCAGACAGCAGCAGCGCGCCGCCCCAGGCCGCATCCACATGCACCCAGATCTGGTGTTCCGCCGCCAGGGCGGCGATCGCGCGCAGCGGATCGATAGCGCCGGCGTCGGTGGTGCCCGCGGTGGCGACGATCGCCAGGATCTGTTCGCCATTGGCTTGCGCCTGCGCCACTTTCTCGGCCAGATCGTTCAGGTCCATCCGCGCGAATTGATCGGTTTTCACCAGCGTAACGGACTGATACCCCAGGCCGAGCAGCGCCATGTTCTTTTGCACCGAGAAGTGGGCGTTTTCCGAGCACAGCACTTTAATCTTCCGCAGGTCACCCGCCAAACCGTCCTGCTGAACAGAGTGACCCTGGCGCGCGAAGAAGGCGTCGCGCGCCAGCATCAGGCCCATCAGGTTGCTTTGGGTTCCGCCGCTGGTGAACACCCCGGCATCGCCAGGCTGATAACCGACCTGGGTGCGCAGCCATTCGATCAGCTTCATCTCGATGAGGGTGGCCGAGGGGCTTTGATCCCAGGAGTCCATGCTCTGGTTGGTGGCGTTGATCAGCACTTCGGCGGCCTGGCTGACGACCAGGCTCGGGCAATGCAGGTGCGCGACGCACTGCGGGTGATGCACCGACAGGCTGTCCTTCAGGAAGTACTCGATCGCGCGTTCGATAGCCGCCTGGTTGCCCAGGCCCTGCGGATTGAAATCCAGCTGGATGCGTTCGCGCAGTTCGGCAACGGTTTTCCCCTGATACATCTCGGGTTGTTGCAGCCACTGCACCACCGCCTGGCTGCTCTGGGCGATCGCCTGCTGGTATGCCTCGGTGCTTTGCGCCGAGGCCGCCAGAATAGGGTTTAACTTGGACATTAAGCTCTTACTCCATCACACCGGTTTGATGCCTGCGGCTAACAGGGCGTGTTCAAATTTATCCAGGAAAATACCCAATTCGTCGTTGGTGATCAGCAGCGAAGGCAGCAGACGCAGCACGCAGCCGTTACGGCCGCCGCGCTCGAGGATCAGACCGGCTTCGAAGCATTTTTTCTGCAGCAAGGCGGACAACGCACCGTCGGCAGGGTAGCTGCCCATGTGGTCCGGGGCTTCGTTCGGCTTCACGATCTCGATGCCGATCATCAGGCCCAGGCCGCGCACGTTGCCAATGACCGGATAGCGTTTCTGCAGCTCGGCCAGCCGGGCTTTCAGCCATTCGCCCTGGGCGGCGACCTTATCGGCGACCTGATTTTCCTTGAGGTACTTCAGCGTGGTCAGGCCGGTGGCCATCGCCAGCTGGTTGCCGCGGAAGGTGCCGGTGTGGTGGCCGGGTTCCCAGGCGTCGAACTGCTTCTTGATGCCCAATACCGCCAACGGCAGGCCGCCGCCGACCGCTTTGGACATCACGATGATGTCTGGCTCAATGCCGGCGTGCTCGAAGGCGAACAGCTTGCCCGTGCGGGCGAAACCAGCCTGAACTTCGTCGATAATCAGCAAAATGCCGTGTTCCTGGGTGACTTTGCGAATGCGCTGCAGCCACTCGGCCGGGGCCGGGTTGACGCCGCCTTCGCCCTGAACCGCTTCCAGGATCACCGCGGCAGGTTTGCGCACGCCGCTCTCGACGTCGTTGATCAGGTTTTCGAAGTAGTAGGTCAATGCCTTGACGCCCGCTTCGCCGCCGATGCCCAGCGGGCAGCGGTACAGGTGCGGATAAGGCATAAACTGCACTTCCGGCATCATGCCGTTGATCGCTTCTTTCGGCGACAGGTTGCCGGTGACCGACAGCGCGCCGTGGGTCATGCCGTGGTAGCCGCCGGAGAAGCTGATCACGCCGGAACGGCCGGTGTATTTTTTGGCGAGCTTCAGCGCGGCTTCAACCGCATCGGCGCCGGAAGGGCCGCAGAACTGCAGGCAATACTCTTTGCCTTGTCCTGGCAACAGCGAGAGCAGGTAATCGGAGAATTGATCTTTTAACGGCGTGGTCAGATCAAGGGTATGTAACGGCAAGCCGCTGGTAATGACATTTTGGATGCTTTGCAATACGTCAGGGTGGTTATGGCCAAGCGCCAGCGTTCCCGCCCCAGCCAGGCAATCAAGATATTGATTATTCTCAACATCAGTGATCCAGACGCCCTGAGCCTGCGCAATTGCCAACGGCAGTTTGCGTGGATAACTCCTGACATTAGACTCAAATTCGGCCTGTCTTGCCAAATAGGTTTCATTGTTTCCATTTAATGAATTCGCAACTAAAGTGTCAATACGGACTTTATCCGTCATCATATCTCTCCTACAACCGGGGGTATCAGTACGCCCTGATTGAATTAATAAAATTAAGAAAATAGTTACCCTGTGAAAAACGCGACCAATATATGGCTTTTTAGTCTGGGACTCAATAGCTTATTTTGTGTTGATTTGTTTAGATTTTTCCTATGGCAATCAATAGGTTGTTGATTTATTGACCGTTCGTTCGCCCGTTAAAACATAACAATTGTTTAACATGGCACGAAAATCCTCCCCGCCGCCGGTTCGAGCATGAAGTTAATCTGTTTTATTCTTGAGGGGACTTTTTCCGTAAATAACAGAAATAGAAAATAAATATTCGGTTTTGTCGGCCCGGGCGCGTCGCGACAGCCGGGTTATATACGTAATATTTGTATTGGATATACCGGCTCCTGATTAAAAAATGCCGGCATCTCTGGCGGCGATTTATCTCAGATTTCGCGCAGCGGCAGGATGGGGCAGGGATCTCGCCGACGGGATTTTTGCGCCTATGGCGCAGGTCCTATATATTTATTAGCAGGCTCTGAATCAGGCAAGCGCATCAGTGCGTCAGAGGCCAGTTTAATCAGTTTGCAAAGATGTTGACGGAGCATGTGCTTTCGGCAGCGACGGCCAGGCAGTAAGGACAATATTGCGTCTTGGCCGCGTCCCGGGAGAGGAACACCCATTCACAGGTTACGAGGAACTATCATGCATAAAAGAACGCTGGCGTCACTGCACTACGAGAACATGCCTTACGCTGGGGTGCATTACCACATATTGAAACGTGAGGGGCAAGGACATACGGCGCTGTTGAAACTTGATGCGGGCAGCCACCAATCAGCCCGCTTGCATCCGGGCTGGGTCAAGCTGATGGTTCTGAGCGGTGAGCTCAAGATTGGCGAACAAACGTTGCAGTCTCATGAAATGTTGATGATCCCGGCTAACACCGCCTACACGGTGGATGCCGTCACCGAGGTCATTTGCCTGGCGATCTCCGAACTGGACGGGGTGGAGCTGGCCCGCTGAAGACCGGCTCTCGCCGGCAGCGACAAGCTGCCGGCGCAAGGATCCGCAATACCACAACGCCGCCTTACCGCGCTTGGTTTTCTCCCAGGAAGAAATACCACAAGGGTATCGACAGCAGCCCGGTAAACACCAACGTATAGAGCAGCACCATCATGCTCTGCATCACATACATCTGTGCGCTCCAGTCGCCGAACGGCACCTGATACTGATCAACCATGCCGCCGAGGATGGCTTTGCCCAATATGCCGCCGATAATCACGGCGACGGTCGCCACGGCGAGCAGGAATTTGCGCGCCGCCGATTGCCGGGCGGATAACGGTGCGGCGCGCCCGCTGCGCCAGCGCAAAACATCGGCCGACATAAATGCCAGCAGGCTGCCGCCCATCAGCGGCAGAGCATAGCCCAGCGTTAACGCAACCAGCAGCGTAACGCAACGCCCCGCGCCCGAAAGCGCCAGCCAGGCGGCGAACAGCGTATGCACCGGATTCGCTTCCCCCGCCGCAGGGCGGCGTAGCCACCACATGCGGTATCCCAACCCGATCATCACACACAGGCCAAGGCCAAAGGCGGCCAGCATCAGCTGGTTGGCAAGGCCGAACAAGACGCCCATATGGGCGTCAATCCCCCAGCGGGTCAGTTTGGCGATGAGAGGGAATTTATCGAACCGGACCTGATCGATAACCGAAAAATGGCGGGGGGCCAGCGCCACGGCGTCAACCTGGGTGGGCCAGCTGCGATCCACTTCGCTTACCGTCCAGGCCTTGCCTTCCCCTTTAGGCTGGCGCAATTCCACCCTGGCGGCATCGATGCCGGCGGCGCGGGCGGCCTGCAGCGCCTTTTCCCAGTCGCCGTTCGCGGCGTTGACCGGCATCACCATTCCGGCCATATCCGCCCCCCGATGTTCCGCATGGGGATCGGCGGGCGTGGCGGCATCGTCACGCAGGCTGGTGTTGACCTGCGGCGTCAGCCAGCCCAGGCCAGAGCGCAGGGCGTCGATATTGCCGCCGGCCCACTGCGACCAGGTTAACCCCGTTGCCGAGAAGAAAAGCAGCCCGGCCAGCAGCACGATGCCGAGCGTGATGTGCCAATGCCGGCTGACGGCGAAGCGGCCGTTAACGCGCCTGGCTTTGCGGCGAGGCCGCGTGCCCAGCCACAACGCTACGCCGCCCAGCGCGGCCACCCACAGCCAGGATGCGGCGAGCTCGCTGTAATTGCGCCCCGGATCGCCCAGCAGCAGGCTGCTGTGCAGCTTATCCAGCCAGGTACGCAGCGGCAATACGCCGGAGGTGCCGTATACCGCCATATCGCCCCGGATAGCCAGAGTGTAAGGATCCACGAATATCGCCCGCGACTCTGAAGCGCCGAGCGCGGGGTCGACGAACTGCACTCGCGTGGTATCCGTCGCCTCCGGCGCAGGCCGGATGGCGTAGATTCGCGCTTCGGGACCGACGTGACGGCGAGCGGCGGCGATCTGCCCGGCCAGCGGTTTGGCCTGGCCCTGCGGCTGGGTAAACAGCGCGTCCCGATACAGCGCGTTTTCGAGCTGCGGGGTCAGAACGTACAGCGTGCCGGTGAGGGCGGCAATCAAGATAAAAGGGGCGACGAACAGACCGATATAAAAATGCAGTCGTCGGATGAGGTTAAGCATTGCACCGCGCTGCGGCGCGGCCGGTGTGGCGAAAGAAGACATGGCCGTTCTCGTTTTTCAAAAGGTGTGCGCAGGCAGACCCCTCGCAATCAAGCGGGCGGATTTACCCAGTATCAGGAAACGAAGAAAAACGGCGGGGCGGGCGGCGCTCTGGGGCGCTGGCGCAGGGCTAAACGGCGTATCGAAGGCGGCAGGAGCCGCACCGGCCGGGGCGCCTGAGCGATGCGCGTCATCAGCCAAAGCAGCGGCGCAAAAAGCCACAGCAGCAGCGGCACGTGGATCAACAGTTCGCAATAACCGCAGGCGATGTCTTCGCCCATCCCCATCGCATGATGGCCGGTCCCGGCGGGCGGATCCGGCATGGCCATGGGGTGTGAGTGGGCCATATGCGACATGGCGGGGGCATCGTCCGCCGGCGTTACGGCGCTGGCCGCTTCGGCCGGGTTTGCGCTGCCCATCCCCTGATGATGCATCAGCGATTTCGACACCGTCGGCGCCACAAACAGCAGCAGCACCGCGAGAATGGCGGTGCAGGCGGTAAGGCGCTGCTGTCGGAGGCGTGACATTCTCATCGCGTGAGGATAACCCGGGTTGAGGCGTTCGATCAGGCGGGTAGTGTAACCCGCGATCCCTCGGGTTGTGAACGAAAAGTGAGGGCGGGAAAAGATCCCCGCGCGCGCCTATGTTCTTGTCAGTTCATGGCTGTCGGCGAGCAGCTCGTGTATTTCTTTTGGAGCGAGTGGGCTGGAAAGAAGCAGGCTGATCCAGTGCTCTTTGTTCATATGGTAAGCGGGTAAAATGCCGTCTTTTTTACGCAACGAGCCGATATGCTCCGGCCTGACTTTAACTTCGAGCACATCTACGTCGTCGTCGGTCTTCAGACCCAACTTTGTTCCCGGCACGTTCATCACGATGCCGAACCATTTTTTTCCGTCGTGATGACGAAGTACGGCATAGCCCGGAAGGTTGCTCCAGAGATATTCCGGCTCAGAATTAAAATGTTCCCGCGCATAGCTGAACAACGCCTCTCTTTTCATGGTCACTCCCGTATTTTATGGTGATATGGCATAGATTATGCGCCAGTCGCCGGCACTGACAACAGCTGCCCGACGCAACTAGCCCGTCAGGACAAGCGACATATCCGGGTATCTGTCGCACAGAAAATTGACGAAAGCGCGCACCTTCGGCGCCGCGAGCCGCCGGGAAGTATGCAGAACCCAAAGCGTGCGATCGGCACCCGACACGGTGCCCCACTGAACCAAATCGCCGCGGGCAAGCTGATTCCAGGCGATGGACTGCGGAATGAGGGCGGCTCCACCGCCAGCGACAGCGGCATCGCGAACCATCAATAACGAAGAGAAGCGCAGTCTCGGGAGTGGCTCCAGGATCAACCGCCCTTCATCCAGCACCCATCGGGTAGGCTGGAAACCCAGGGTTACGATGCCTGGAACTGTCCGGACGGCACCGGGCTGCGGCCGGACAATGTCAGGCGCGGCCACGACAACCAACCGGTCTTTGGCGAAGCAACGCCCGACTAAACGGCTGTCGGGACTGGGGTTGATCCGAATGGCGACGTCAAATTGCTCCTCAACGAGATCTGCCATGCGGTCTTCCGCCACGACTTCAAGCTCGATTTCCGGATAGGCGGCGCAGAATTCTGCGCCAATGCGGCCCATCGCCAGCTGGGAAAACAGCACCGGCGCAGCGATTCGCAAGCGGCCGCGAGGCGTTGAAACGCCGTCTCCGACCGCCGTCATGGCTTCGTTGACCTCACTCAGCAGACCTTCGGTTCGGGACATCAGCATTTCGCCGGCCTCGGTAAGCTTTAGGCCGCGAGCGCTGCGCTCGATCAGCCGCACGCCCAGCTGTTCCTCCAGGTCGGCGATCCGTCGCGATAAGGTGGCTTTGGAAATGCCACTCGCACGGCTGGCTTTTCCTAATCCTTCATTGGTGGCGACCAGTATAAAGTCAGACAGCGCGTTCAGATTCATGGTGTTTCATTTTTAAAACAAGGTGTCTATTTTTTATGATCTTTGTTTTTTTATTGCAACAGAATACTGTCTCGTTATCCGACAATATGCGAGAAACTGCAATGAACAACCTGCAACGTGCGGTGTTGATCCGACACTATGGCGGCGCTGATGCCGCAGAACTGGCCAGCGTCGAAAAACCGGCGCCGGGGCAAGGTCAGGTTCGGATTCGGGTTTGCGCCGCAGGCGTGAACAGTATCGATTGGAAAGTACGTGAAGGGCATGTACGAAATGCCTTCCCGCTGCCGTTACCCATCATCTTGGGCGCCGAAATGGCTGGGATTGTCGACGCAGTCGGTCCCGATACGTCCCGTTTCCGCGTGGGCGACCGCGTTATGGGGGCAATGGCCGGTCTGGGCGCGTACGCCGAATTCGTGGCGCTCGATGAAACGAGCCTTTCGCCCGTACCTGAGGGGCTGGACGATGTCCGCGCCGCCGCCATACCCGTTGCGGCCGTCACTGCCTGGAACAGTTTGCAACACGCAGGGCCGCTCTATCCGGGCCAGCGGATCCTCATTCATGGCGCGGCGGGTGGCCTGGGCGCTTACGCCGTGCAGTTTGCCAGGCAGGTGCAGAGATCTTCGCGACGGCGAGCCTTGCCGATCGGGACGTTGTGCGCAGCCTCGGCGCCGATCACGTCATTGACTATCAGGCTCAACGTTTCGAGGACATTGCCCTGAATATAAACCTGGCGCTTGATTACGTCGGGGGGGAGGTGCTGGACCGCTCCTGGCAAGTATTGGCGCAGGACGGCGTCGTGGTCAGCACCGCATCACCGGACATTCTGGCCCGCACGCCCGCAAACCGCCGTGGCCTCTGGTTTATGAATAAACCGGATCCCGCATTGCTGGAGAAACTGGCCAACGAAGTCGCCAGCGGCACGCTTCAGTCCAGGATTGGCGACGTAGTGGGTTTTGCTGATATTCCGGCAGCAATAGAACGCAATCGCACCCTTTCCCGGACCGGGAAGGTCGTTGCAGATTTTTCTCGTTAACCTACCTCTTTTCCACAGGAGTCAAACATGAGCATTCTCGTTGCGGGTGCCACGGGCACTATAGGTTCACTCATCATTCAGGGGCTGGCCGACGCCGGCGCCGAGGTCAAGGCCCTTGTGCGCCAGCCAGGTAAACGCCGGTTCCCGGCAGGGGTCACGGAGATCGTTGCCGACCTCACCGATGTCGCTTCGATGCGCGTCGCGCTGTCATCGGTGCGTACGCTGTTTCTGCTCAATGCGGTTACGCCCGATGAGATCACGCAGGCGCTGATCGCACTGAACCTCGCACGCGAGGCCGGCATCGAGCGCATCGTTTACCTGTCGGTGATCCATGCCGACAAATTCACTAACGTACCGCACTTTACCGGCAAGCATACGGTTGAACGCATGATAGAAAGTCATGACCTACCCGCTACCATTCTGCGCCCGGCTTACTTCATGCAAAACGATCTGCTGGTTAAGCAGGGGATCCGGGACCATTCGATGTATCCGATGCCCATCGGCTCTGCGGGCGTATCAATGATCGATGCGCGCGATATAGCGGATATCGCCGTGGCAGAACTGCTGCGGCGCGACAGCGCATCTTCCGCGCTGGACCGAGTCACGCTGGAGTTGATTGGGCCGCAGGCGCTCACCGGCGCATCGGTGGCGAAGATCTGGGGCGCTGCCCTGGGGCGTGAGGTGGCCTACGGAGGGGATGACGTCACCGCTTTTGAAAGACAACTCGCAGCGTACGGCCCCGGCTGGCTGGCTTACGACATGAGCCTGATGATGGCGGGCATTCAGCAGCACGGCATGCAAGCTGATGAAGGCGCAGTGGCACGATTGCAGGCCATGCTCGGGAAACCTTTGCGCACCTACGAGGCGTTCGTGCGCGAAAATTCCGGCACGCTATAGCGACCGCGGCGATGGCGGTTATCTGCCGATATCGCCCTGAGTGAAGGCGGGCACAACGATTGACTAATTTATAAATCGGTCACTCGTTGTCAATCAAAGTATGCCGCGTTAAGCTAGGGGCATGACGAGAAAAAACAACGCACTCAGCACGCGCGGCCCCGTGGATCACGGCATTCGCGATCAGGTCGTGGAGGCCGCCACGGCCTATTTCGGGCATTACGGGTACGAAAAAACCACGGTGTCCGACCTGGCCAAGGCTATCGGTTTCTCCAAGGCTTATATCTACAAATTCTTTGAGTCCAAGCAGGCCATCGGCGAAGTGATCTGCAGCAACCGGTTGGCGATGATCATGGCGGTGGTCAACGCGGCGATCGCGGATGCGCCCAGCGCCACAGAGAAGCTGAGGCGCCTGTTCCGAACGCTCTCAGAGACCGGCAGCGACTTATTCTTCCATGACCGCAAGCTCTATGACATCGCCGCCGTGGCCGCACGCGATCAATGGCCTTCGGCGCAGGAGCATGAAGCCCGGCTGCTGCGCGTCATCGAGCAGATCCTGCGGGAAGGGCGTGAATCGGGCGAGTTCGAACGCAAGACCCCGCTGGATGAAACCGCCGGCGCCATCTATCTGACGATGCGGCCCTATATCAACCCGGTACAGCTGCAATACAACCTGGATACCGCCAGCGAGGCGGCGGTGCTGCTTTCCGCATTGGTACTGCGCAGCTTATCCCCTTAATAGATTTTTTGGCCATGGGTATCATTGGCCACAAACCTGAGAATGCATCCTTTAGATTGTCCCTTCAATCAGGGAACCCCATGCCTCGGCTCACTAGCTGAAACCTTACAGCAAACTCAAGGTACTGGGTGATGAAGATCACTTAATTTTGCACATACAATCTATTTTTTTCATATTTAATCGATTTTCATCGCATTATTCCTAAAGGTTAATTGATTGTTGCCGGAAGAGTGAGCGGCATCTCTTTTTCATGGGCGGTAGAGTTCTATTTTTTAATCGTTATAGCTTAAACCTTTCAGCTAACGATAAGGACGACATCATGAAGAAGTTGGTTTCACTCTCTGCAGTTATCTCGTTGATTTCATGCGCAGTAAACGCTCAGACCTTTGTATTGACCGATACTGAAAAAGGCATAGAACAAGGCAACTGGCAGACCGATAGCCAAAAGCTGAACATTGCCGGGCCTCGTTTCAGCCTGCAACAACAGGTGCTGCGCGGCGGTAAACAGGAGGGCTCCAAGGTACTCACCTTAACCAGTTCGGGGCTGACCATTACCCTCAGCCCCACCCGGGGGATGGATATTCTGCATGTTGAGGGTTTTGACGCCCGTCTGGGCTGGGATTCGCCGGTCACCGAGGTGGTCAATCCCGCTTATATCAACCTGGAGAGTCGCAACGGATTGGGGTGGTTGGACGGCTTTAATGAAATGATGGTGCGCTGTGGCTATGAATGGACCGGGCATCCCGGCGTCGAAAACGGCACGCTGTATACGTTGCACGGCCGCGCCGGCAATACGCCGGCCTCCAAAGTGGTTGTCGACATCGCCGACGCGGCCCCGCATGAAATCCGCATTCGCGGACTGCTGAAAGAAAACACCTTCAAAAAGAGCAATTTGGAAACCTGGACCGAACTGCGCTATACCCCGGGCTCGCCGACGTTTTCGATTCATGATCGTGTGACTAACCGTGCGGATTACCCGCGTGACTATCAAATTATTTACCACAGCAATTTTGGCAAGCCGTTGCTGGAAGAAGGAGCCGTCTTCAGCGCGCCCATCAAACAAATTTCACCGTTTAATGACTATGCCAGGGCCGGGCTGAAGAATTGGGCGACCTATCAAGGGCCGACCAAAGGCTTTGACGAAATGGTGTTTAACATCGAACCCTACGCGGATGCGCAAGGCAAAACGCTCGCCATGCTGCATAACCGGCGCGGAGACCGCGGGGTGGCGATAGGTTTTGATACCCGGCAATTGCCGCTGCTGACGCTGTGGAAAAATACCGACACCGAGCGCCAGGGCTACGTAACCGGCATCGAACCGGGTACCAACTATGCGTATCCGGTGAAAATTGAACGGGAACAGGGGCGCATCAAACAGCTGCAGCCGGGACAAAGCACCGATTTCGACCTGAGCTACACCTTGCTTAAAGATGCCGAACAGGTGGGCGAGTATCAGAAAAAAATCAAGGCGCTGCAAGGAGACCAATCACCGAAATTGGTGGAAACGCCGATTGCCGTAGAATAGCGCCCGGCGATGAAAAGGGGGCTGCGGCCCTCGGGCGGCGGCCGGTTGCAGAGTAGCCGATAATGAAACTCACCGACGGTGATGAGCTTTAGCGGCGTCGGAGATCTTTTCCTGATTGAGCGGTGTCGGTCCACGGAACGCCCGGCGCCATTCGCGTGGGCTGACACCGAATCTAGCCTTAAAACTCTGCCGGAACGAAATTGGCGACTGAAACCCGGCCAGTTCGGACACGCTTTCAATGCTGTTGGCCGTGGTTTCCAGCAACTCCTGGCTTCTTTGAAGGCGTTCTGCGGTCAGCCATTCTCCAGGCGTGGTGCCGGTGGCCTTGAGAAAATGACGCGTCAGCGTGCGCCTGCTCATGCTGACAAACCGGGCCAGTGAGTCGAGATCGTGCGGCTTATCCAGATTGCGTCGCAGATAGTCCATCAACGCATTCATGTTGCTGTCCCGGGTTGTAACAGGAATGGGGCGCTCGATGAACTGGGCTTGCCCACCTTCACGGTAGGGGGGAATAACCATCCTCCGCGCTACCCTGTTGGCGATTGCGCTGCCGTAATGATCACGAATGACGTTCAGACAGCAGTCGATCCCGGCCGCGGTGCCGGCTGAAGTAATAAGACGTTCATCATTGGTATACAGCGCGTTTCTGTCGAGACGAACCGCGGGAAAGCGCCCGAGGAAGTCGCTTTCGAATTCCCAGTGCGTGGCGGCCCGATGCTGGTCCAGCAAGCCGGAATAGGCCAGCACGTAGGTGCCCAGACAGAGGCCAACCACCTCGGCCCCGCGTTGCCATGCGCTTACTAGCTTATCGAGCAGCGCCTGAGAGGGCCTTTCATCAGGATGGCGCCAGTAAGGCACGATAACGATGTCTGCGGCATCAAGCTGTTTCAGCCCCTGTTCCACGTGAAGGGGCAAGCCTATATCGGACATCACCTCGCCCGGTTTTTCGGTGCAGATATCCAGCTGGAACAAATCCGGCTCCGGCATGGCGGAACCAAACACTATGCAGGGCACTGAGAAATGAAATGGACTGAACCCATCGGTAACAATTACAGCAACTTTCAGTGCGGACATGTTTAACCTCGCCGTCGTTATTTTCTGCCGCTTTACGGCCCTGATGAAACCGGCTGACAACCGGCCGCGGCGGTTTATCAGAAAATCATGCTTTCACCATCTTCCGGAATAATAACCCGATCTTCAATACCCTGTTCCAGGCTGTGACATGAACTCAGGGCACAATTCGATGAAATCGGGTCAATCGTTGGCCGGATGCGTTAATCGGGCCCCGCGCAGCCGCAGACTCAGTCGAACTGCCAATAAAGCGGCGCGCCGTAAACCTCGACAAAATAGTCGATCACCGCCCGGACATTGAGCGGCGGATGGCGGGCATGAGGATATATGGCGGCGATCTGCAGCGGCTCGGTGTTGATTGCCGCCTGGTAATGCGGCATCAACCGGACCAACTCGCCCTTTTTGATGCTGTCGCCGATCAGCCAGTCGGGAAACAGCACCATCCCCATGCCGCCAAGCGCGGCGGTCAATAACGATTCCGCATTGTTGGAGATGAGCAACGCAGAAATCGGCGAGTGGATCCAGGCGCCGTCGGGCTCCCGGAACAGCCAACGGTTCGGGCCTGACGAGCCGCGGTAGACCAGCGACCGGTGATGATGCAAATCGGCCGGGGCGGCCGGCTCCCCGTGCCGTTGCAGATAGGCCGGAGAAGCCGCCAGATGATAACGCTGCGTACCGAAAACCCGGGCATGGAAAGAGGAATCGGTCAGCGCGCCAATGCGGAAAATGACGTCCGAGGCTTCGCGGTGCGGATCGATATAGTCGTCGGTCTGCGTCAGCTCAATCGCCAGGCGTGGGTAGCGGCGGGAGAGGGCCGGCAACCAAGGGGCGATATGACGCTGGCCAAAGAAAACCGGCGCGTTGATCCTGACGGTGCCCGCAGGCTCCAGTGACCTGTCCAGCAGCTCTTTGCGCGCCTCACTCAGCTGCTCGGTCATGGCGCGGGCATACTCGACGAATAAGCGGCCGGCTTCAGTCGGGATCACCGCTCGGGTATTTCGATAAAACAGCTGCTGGCCCAGCGCGTCTTCAAGCTGAAGAATAACGCGTGAAATCATCGAGGCGGAGACGCCTTCCCGCCGCGCCACCACGGAGAAGCTTTGCGCTTCGAAGACGCTGATAAAAAATGACAGGGCGCGAAAATTAATGGTGCTGGAATCATGCATTATCTCGGATCCTGCAAAGGTGTTTCCTGAATTATACCGTTTTTCAATACTCCACGTTGCCTTATCATCACGGCGAATTCACGAGAGGCTTGTTTCTATGCAACTTTTATTGATATTGCTCGTCGTTGCCGGCGGGATGGGATTGTCGGTCGAGGCCGGGTTATTAGGGCCGCTGGGCAGCGAGGTTGGCGACTTATGGGCGACGTTCAGCATTTTTGGCGTCGGCGCCGCGCTGACATTCCTGTTGATGCTGTTCTTCAGCCCACGCAACAGCCCGTCGTTCTTTGCACAGCCGGGATGGCAGCTGCTGGGCGGCGTGCTGGGGCCGGTTTACGTGGTTATTCTGACCGTGGCGGTGCCCCACATCGGCATCGCGATGACGATGATTGGCATTTTGGCCGGCCAGGTATTCAAAAGCCTGATTATCGATCACTATGCGTTGTTTGGCGCCGGCTATCGGAAAATTGACAGCAAGCGAATGATTGCGCTTGTTTTTATTATTGCCGCTCTGATGCTGGTGGCGAAAGGCTGAGGTGAGTTTATGACTATTTTAATGATAACGTTGGCGTTTATCGGCGGGGCGGTTCTGAGCATTCAGGCGGCGATCAATGGGCAATTGGCGAATAAGGTCGGCGTGTTTCGCAGCGCTTTTCTGACCTTCGCCTTGGGCGCTTTGGTTACCGGCCTGTTGATTTTCTTTTTTGCCCCCAAGCAGGCCGTCACGCTGGTGGACGTGCCTAAGTGGCAGCTGCTTGGCGCGTTATGCGGCGTGCCTTATATCGTTATTATGGTGCTGGCCGTTCAGCGCATCGGTGCGGCGGTGGCGACCGTGGCGGTGATTTTCGGCCAGCTGGCGATGAGCATGATTATCGATAATTTCGGCTGGTTGGGTAATGAAGCGATCCCTTTCTCGCCGACGCGCCTTGGTGCCGTCGCCTGTCTGGGGATTGCCCTCTATTTTATCTACTCGGGCAACAAAACCGCAGCGGCACCGGCAAAAATGGCCCTGAAGCGCCGCTAAGCCAAGGCTCCCTGGCGCGGCAGCAAGATAACCCGGCCGAATGGCCTGCCATATTCGGCGTAGGCGTGAGCCGCGGCCGCTGAAGCCAACGGAAATTGCTTGTCCAGGAAAACCCTGAACTTCGATTGGGCGACTTGCGAAAGCAGGGTATCCACAGTGGCGCTGACTTGCGGAACGGTGAATTTTGTGCCCATAAAAACGCCGAAAAGCGCCTGATTTGCCTGCAGTGCAGGCCAGAGGTCGAGGGTGAGATCCCCGCCTCCGGCATTGCCCACGAACACCAGCCGGCCATCCGATGAGAGCGCCCTCAAAGAGGCGGGCAGCGTTGTACCAACCGGGTCGACAACCAGCTTGGCGCCCTCGCCGGCGGTTAATTCGAGCACGGCTTCAGCGACATCGCTGCGGTGATGATCTATCACGTGATCAACACCCAGCGATTGTAGCGTTGACAATCTATCAGCACCGCTTGAGACGGCGATAACCCTGGCTCCGGCATTTTTCGCCAGCTGCACCGCAGCCAGGCCGACACCGCCCGCGGCCGCCTGAACCAGCACGGTTTCACCGGCCTGAAGCGCGCCCCGCGCGAAGAGGCAGTGATAGGCCGTGCCGAATGAAATCGGCACGGCGGCTGCTTCAGCTAAAGCGACGCCGTCTGGCACCAGCCAGGTTTGATTAACGGGCAGGGCGCGCAGGGAGGCATGCGAACCGTCACTTGCAAACCCCGTCACACGATCGCCGACCTTGCGTGAGGTGACTTGTTCCCCACCGCAATAACCGTTCCGGCAGAGGCATAGCCGACGATGTAATCAGGTTTTGGCGGCGGCGTTAATCGCCGATTGAAAAGGTCGCCGCCTTCTATGGAGATGGCCTCCACGTCGATCAATATATCCGACGCGCTCAGTTTAGGGTCTGGAACCTCTTTGTAGTTCAGAACTTCGGGTGCTCCGCATTCGTCATAGACCGCCGCTTTCATGGTTTTCTCCCGTTGGAACATCAGCAACCGCGCCTGGCTCGGCATCGCGTCATTCGGAACAAGCCTGGAATGGCGAGCTGTCGCTTGTTGAACAGGGCGCGCATGCCAGGCTTGTCGACCTATCTTACCGGCATCAGCGCCCGGTGCCAGGCGCCGGGGTGTTGAGCAACTGTTGCTCCCACAGCAAGGCGATGCCGCTGCCACCCACATGGTATTTCAGTATATCCGCCAGAGCAGCCGCATGCTCGGTACGGGCCCAGTCTCGCTGCCACTCGGACGCGACCGCCAGCCAGGTCATTATGTTCGCGCCGGCGGCGATCATGCGCTGGATAGCGACTTCATGGGCCTCGACGGACACTCCGCCCGAGGCGTCGGTAACGACGGTCACATCCCATCCTTCGCCAAGCGCCTGTATCGCCGGCATCGCAACGCATATCTCGGTCCACAGACCCGCGATGATCAGCTGTTTGCGGCCGGTCGCCTTGACCGCATCGACCACTTTCGGATCTTGCCAGGTATTGATAAAGGTTCGGTCGATGACCTGCTGTTCGGGAAACACCTCCGTGATCTGAGGAAAGATCACCCCGCCGCGATCGGCAATCACGCTAGTCAGGATTGTCGGAACGCCAAAGGTCTTGGCGGTCTTCGCCAGCGCCGTCGCATTATTGACAACCATCTGCGGCTCGTGGCTGTTCAGGTTAGCCAGTTGGTAAGGTTGGTGGTCAATCAAAACGAGTACAGAGTCTTCGGGGCGGAGAAGCGAATCAAGGCCATTACGAAAGGTCATTGTTGGTTTCCTCTGTTGTTTTAGTGGGATGGGGCTTCCAGCAACATGCACCTGCGGCGACGTTTTCTGGAATCAGTATTGTGCTGCCCGCATATTTGATAGGGTAGTGCCATTCTGTGGAAAGTCGTGTTGCACGATGGGGAACGCTGAATGAACATTGAAGAACTGCAGACATTCGTCGACATTGCCGATGCCGGCGGCATTTCTGCCGCGGCGCTTCGGCTCGGCGTGTCCAAGTCGATCGTCAGCCGCCGGCTAGCGCGGCTTGAAATGGAGCTGGGTACCCAGTTGCTTACGCGCTCTACCCGGGGAACGGTTCTTACAGAAGCCGGGGCCGCGTTTCGGGACTATGCCGCCAGGGTCTGCGTTGAGATCGAGGTGGCCAAAGAGACGATTTCTCCCGATGGCGAGCTGCGTGGCCGCCTGCGGGTCGCCGTGCCGATTTCCTTTGGTCCGACGCACTTCGCACCCGTGATAGCGGAAATGGCGCGCCGGCATCCGTTGCTTCACATTCAAACCAGCTACAGCGACCGTTTCGTCGACCTGATCGCGGAAGGTTACGACTGTGCGATACGGGTGGGTTATCTAGCGGATTCCAATTTGATTGCGCGACGCATTGGTCCAATTTATGGCCGGCTGGTCGCAAGCCCAGACTATATCAAGACCCATGGCCAACCCGAAAAGCCTGAAGAACTGATCGCCCACCAGGCGCTGATGCAAGGCACGGAGGCCTGGCAGCTTACGGATGGCGGCAAGACCATCACCGTTCATCCCCAGGGGCGCTTCAAAGCCGACAACGGGGTAGCTCTGGTGGCAGCGGCACTCGCCGGGCTCGGCATCGCTTATCTGCCAGATTGCCTTACCCACGAACATATCGCCGCGGGAAAGCTTATCCCACTGATGGCGCGGCATTCACCTCCGCCGGCGGGCGCCTATATCATCCGTCCGCCAGGGCAGTATCCTGCACGCAGGATACGTGCGCTGACCGAAATCCTGATCGAGCATTTCAATCATTCGCCATACTTTGCGGGAACCCAGCAAAAAACAGCCTCATGACAGTGGCCAATAGGGAACCGGGCAGGTGACGGCGCGCTGGCGCAGAGCGGCAAGCACCATGGCTGGTGACAATGTCACTGTATTATGTTAAATTCCAGATGGTGCGTATAAGTGAATAACTCCATATTATTTAGGCAATTAGATGAAGATGACGCGGATGATTTTCTGGCGTTTCGCCTGAGCGCGTTGCAAAACGCCCCTGAGGCTTTCGGCATGCTTTACCAGGAAGAGTTGGCCAGAAGCCGTCAGGATACTGCCAACCGGCTCAAAAACAGGCTGGTTGTCGGTGCCTATCAGCACGATTCGCTCGTCGGCACTGTTGGTTTTAATCAGGGGGAAACGGCAAAAACCCGACACAAAGGCTATATCTGGGGGCTTTACGTCAGTGATAAACACCGAGGTTTGGGGATAGGCGAACGGCTTATCACGGAATTGCTCGCGCGGTTGGACCCGCAGGTAGTACAGATTACGCTTTCGGTAGTAAAAGAAAACCGGTCGGCCATCAGCTTGTATCAGCGCGTCGGCTTTACTTGCTACGGCGAAGAACCCCGGGCATTAAAGAATACCGATGGCTACAGTGATGAAGTGCTGATGTATCGGCTGATTTAGGGGGTTTTTACGGTGCGTTTTGGAGAAATCTGCAAGTATATGATAGCCAATTCATTTCAGATTTCACGTAGCGCGATCAAAAAAGGAGGGCGTTTTGACCGATCCCACCGGGATTTTGCCCGTACTGCAATCACTGGAGGCTCGGCTCCATCTGCCGGCGACGCGTTGCGATGCGAATATCGTCGACGAATGCAGAAACCGGCCGTTCGGGACAGTGCTATGACAAACGACAAACCGTTGCCGCGCTGCAAATGGAAATTGACCATCCGCAGATTTTCGCCGAGGAGTGTTCAGGCTGGCGATGATTGCCGAGGGCGTTGCGTTGTTGAGGTATCAAAGTTTTCAACGTGATGCCGACGGCAAGGTGGTTCGTCGCACAGCGCGTTCGTCAAACTGGCTGCTATCGCCATCAGCAAGCGGCGGTCGTTGGCAGCTGCGTTTTCATCAGGGCACGGCGATCGATGAGTGAGATCAGAAAGGTCTAAACCAGGACCACGGGCAAGGATGCGCCTGAGCAAATTCTGCAGAAGAAACTGGCAAGAGATTGAAGGTGAGGAGAGGCAGAGCCTGGAGGAACGGCCCGGTGCGTATCCTTCGATTCAATTTAACATAATATACATTATGTGTACCTTTTTAACATTTTCAATGAGTCGTGAAACCAAGTCAGCCTGCGAGTACACAGACCGTTCGTCCTGAAAATCAAAGCAACGTTCCCTAGTAAAGCATGCTGAACCCAAAAAAGCCCCTACCACAAGACCGGCAGGGGCCACTTTGATAAAGACAATTTACGGGTATTCAAGCGTCAGCGTTGTGCTGCCCTGGTAGTTGCCGGGGGAAGTACCGGAAGGCACATGCAGGTTGCTGGTTATGGTTAAAGGGTTGTTCCCTTTAATAACAGAGAACACGCCTCCCGTCCCAACATTCATACTCAGCGAGCTGGTTATTCCGCCGCCAAGATCCACTGTGCTCCTGGATAGTGATATTATTACATTCCCAGGTTGCGTACATGATATATTTATATTTTTGTTTTCGGAAGAATCACGACCGGCCTGGGTAGTGGGATGCGTAATTTCAATTGTTGCAGGCATGTCGCATTTTATTATAGGAGGGTTAACACCACCAGAGCACAATTGCCTTGTTATGCAATGATTATTGTTCCGGATACAAATGCACATTTCTTCGAGTGGCATCCCCCAATGGGGCAGATAGAGGTAATACCATGTATCCAGAGCGCCTTGTTTACGCGCATATTCTGTAGCTTCGCCAAAGGTCATAGGTTTAGGCAAAATTACGTTAAAGTCTTGATTATACCGTGAATCCGGGGACATCTCTGGATCCCACCTTAGGTCGTCTGAATAGTACCAGCCGAATCCGAACCCGCCGGCGTCAAGTCGGATGGATGCTGCCCCGGGGTTGTCTGGATACGACACTTTAACGTCAGCGTAATTTAAAGGACTCCATTTGTTAGCATAAACAATTTCCAAAGAGTCAATATGGGGCACAACCGTGGGGGCCGCTGCAGCGTTAAAGGTGAACAACGATAAGGTTACGAATAATAGGTTTAAGATTTTTGGCTTAGGCATGTAATCTCTCAAAAATGTAGATGGATATGATGAAGAGCATCCCTACACGGGGGGTAGTTTTGGCATAAAGCCAATCTGTTGTGCTTATGGCCCACAACACGTTTTGTTTAATTCCGGGCAGCCGTTGGCCCGCTGTCATCACCGTGTTGCGTACGCCCGCACCTGCAACGGAATGTCATTATTTTCGTTGCAGGCCAGATCAAAAAACGTCGCTCACGATGAGGTTATTGCCCACTGTGGCCAGGCGGACCTGTCTGTCCCAAACCGTATACCCGGCAAGGCCTGGCAGGGCCGCCGGACATTCTCTGTACGTTTATCACATGGTGCTTCCTGTAAAATTTCATCCGAGTAGAAGACTGCCGCCTTATTCATATTCCAGCGCAAAGGTCGCCGTGGCGCTGAACGCCCCGGGGGTTATCTTCTGCTGCGTAATCGCCTGCGGCTCACCCTGCACCCAGGCTCTGAACGGGATGCGGTTATCCCCGGCCTGCAGCGCAAATTTATCGCTCGCCTTGTTGATTTTTACCGCCTTTGCCTCCGGCGTTTCGATGCCTATCGCTATCCCTTTGGCACCGCTGCCTGCATCCATGGCCAGCAACCCCGGCAGAGCCGCGCTCTCCGTGCCCAAAAAGGTCATCCTGACCGTTGAGCCCAGCGACAGGTCACATTCCGCCAAATGAATGAAAAAAGGCTGCGCCGGCGTACGGCTGTACTTATACAAAAACTTCTCCACCACCGTGCCAAAGCCCAGGGTGATTTCATCCTCTCCCGGCGGAATGACGCACGGCTCCGAAACCAGCGCGCCATACATATGCACATAGGTTCCGCCGGCCGCCTGCGCGCTGACGAACGGACCGGCAGCCAGTACCGGTGCCCACAGCAGTGCGATAATTCCGGCGCGCAGACGCCCCTGAAGGCGCTGCCTGATAGTCTGGCGAATCATAAAACCCTTCCTCACTGGTAGTCGGCTTTCAACGTTGCCCATACATCAAAACTGCCTTTTGTCGGTGCGGCTGCGGAATCTTTCACCGGCACCACCTCCAGCGCCGGCGGATTGTTCAGGTTGATGGTCAGCGTGCTGTTGGGTGGGAACGGTTTATCGTTCTGGTACATCCGGATAGCCAGCCCGGTCCTGTTTGACTTCAGCGCGTTGCTGTCAAAACTGGGCGCGTTTCCGCCCAGCGTGAGTTTCAGCACCCAGGCACTACTGCCCTTTTCGCAGGTTATCCGGTAGTTCAGCGTCCGCCGGTAGTTCACTCCATCTATCTTTTTAATCCCGATGCGCTCACCAAAATTAACGTCAATCTGGTTACCCTCGCTGATGGTGCAGGGCGGCGGCGAAACCAGCGTGCCATGAAAATTCATGGCGACCTCCCCCGGCGTCGCCTGTGCCGCCGGCATCACGCCCGGGCCGGCCAGCAGGGTGATGCCGATCAGCAGGGCGATGCGGGTTATTGCGTGTTTTTTCATTGCCGGCTCCTTTTACTGGTACGCCACTTTCAACGTCGCGGCGGCGGAAAACTGACCACCGGCCAGGGTCACGCCGGATTTTTGCACCGGGACCGCCCACAGCGCCGGCTTGTTCGGATAGGTGAAGTTCACCCAGCCGTTCACCGACAGGTTGCTGCTGCCGTTCTGCAGCCGGATACCCAGCCCGGAGACCGAGGTGCCCAACAGCGCACTGTCGAACCCGGCGGCGGTGCCCTGCACCTGCAGCTTCATCGCCTTGCCTCCCCCGCCCTCACACGACAGGCTGTAGCCGATCTGTTTGCGGTAGTTCGTGCCGTCCACCCGGGTGGTCATCACATCGCCAAAGTTAACCTCAATGGCCTTGTTATCGTTCACCGTGCAGGGGGGCGCGGTCACCGTGACCTTCACCGTCACGTTGGTGACGGCCTGCGCCATCAGGGGGCAGCACACAGCACCCCGGCCAGCAGGTAGCGTCGCTTCCGCCCTGTTACTGTTTTGCCCATACGGCCCGCCTCAGTCATAACTCAGGTGAAAATCCACCACGGCGCGGTAGCTGCCCGCCACCAGGTCCGCCGGGGTACGCTCCGGGGTCACGATATAACGCAGGGTGTTTTGCCCGGGCGTCAGCGACAGGGGCTTCCCGCGTTCGCCCAGGCGCACGTCCTGGCCGTTTTCGTCTTCCAGCCGCAGCCCCAGGCCGGAGACCCCCTGCGCCTTTACCAGCGCCGGGTTGTCCGCGTCGCGCGGCGCCTGAAAACTCACCGAGACCGCCGGCTGCCCCGCCGCCCGCGTCAGCCCGCCGGTACGGTCATCCCGCACCGCGGCCTGCCCCGGCAGGCAGTCTTCCAGCCGCAGCTCGACATACACCGGGTGGCCCTGCGCGCCCGGCGAACGCAGCCGCCCCGTTCCGGTCTCGCCCAGCGCCACGTCCTGGCGCGCGCTGTTCATCGCCAGCCGGCAGGCGCTCTCCGTCAGGACGCCATGGACGTACAGCTGGCCGTGCGCCCCTTCAACCTGCCCGTTATCCACGGCCTGCGCCGGGGGCAGCAGGCAGAGCAGCATTCCGGCGACCAGCGCCGTCTGCACTACCGGCCATTTAGCTGTTCCTGTGGTCATATAGCCCTCCACTCCTGTAATAAATCCTGTCCGGTGGTTATTGGTGTGCTTTATCCGGCACCACGCGGCATGACTCCCCGGCGCAGTTAAAGGTCAGCTGCGGACGGCCGCCGTAGTCATCGACGTACGTCAGCACGGGGCTGCTCCCCAAACCGGCGGCGCTGACCGACAGCGGCTGCGTTCCCTTTGGCGGCACCATCACCGGTTCAAAATCCTTCGCCCCGGCGGCGCCCTTACGGCTGCCCGCATCCACCAGGGTGATGTAATACGGCGTCGGGTTATTGACGGTATACCTGTCCCCCTGGCGGCTGAGCGTCAGCTGCTCCTGCGGCGGCGGGGCATTCTTGTCGACCGCGACCGGCGCCGGGCGGTAGAACAGCTTGATGCGGGTCTGCAGCGCAATCTGCAGGGTATTGGGCTTGGTACTTCTCGGCGGAATTTCGCGCAGGTTGAAGTAGTACAGCGTTTCCCGGTTCTGCGGCAGTTGCCTGGCCGCCGGCAGCGCCTGGATTTTTATCTGGCTCGGCTTGCCCGGCTCAATCCGCTGTACCGGCGGCAAAACCGTCAGCGGACTGGTGATTTTGTTGCCCTTCTCGTCTTCCAGCCACCCCTGCGCCAGGTACGGCAGCTGTTTGTTCTGGTTGCTGATGTCCAGACTCACCGAGTTCATGGCGCCATCGAAAACCACCCGGGTACGGTCCAGTGCTATCGCCGCCTGGCACTGCTGGCCAACCAGCGCCGCCAGCAACAGCCCCGCCGCAGCGGATTTCACCGGGGTGGAGCGCACGGCGTCTCTGCCGCTGATGTGTTGTTTCATTACTCTGTTCTCTCTTTTAAGGTGTGTGCCTCCCCGGCACGCAGGGGATGGCAGGGCAGTAATAGCGCCTTCTCTAACATGCCGGCAGGCAACGGAGCGGGTAAACGCACCTCACACTGGGCTGCGCCGCTCCAGTGCACCGTCATCCTTTCACCGGCGTTGATGCCGGTCAGGTACACACTGCCGCCGTCATTAACCAGGCCGGTAACCTGCTTGCGGGCATTCATGACCGTGGCGCCAAACGGCGGCCGGCTGCCGTCGGCCAGCCGCAGGATGGCCATCGCCTTGTCGCCGGCGATAACGTCAAACTTCCGGTAGCCGATGGCCCCCTCCGTCAGCGTGGCCTGTACCACCGACGTGGTGGCATCCGCTTTGTCACCCAGCTGGTTCAGGTCAATACTCGCGTTGTTGCGGTAATAACTGCTGATATCGCTGATGACCGCCTTGCCCCAGGCGTTGCTCCGGCTGGTGCTGCCGTAACCATGGACCGGGACATTCGGCACGCCGCTGGTATCGACCAGCATCCGGGTGCCGCCATTCACGCCGCTGCGGTGCAGCGCCCCGCCCTGCGCCGTCAGCGTCATCCCGCCCTGCGCGGAGAGCCCCAGGGCGCTGTAGCTGCCCGCCTGATAGCCGGCATTGGCGCTGACCTGCGCAATATCGCCCTCATGGTTGTAATACGCCGCCGCATTGCCGCCGCGGCGGGACGCGCCTGCGCTCAGCTGATAGTTATCGTGTTCATTCACCCGGTCGTAGTACCCCACCTGGTGGGTAGTGTCCGAACGGCTGGCCGTGGCGCTGTAGCTGACGGTGGCGCGGTCGCTCCACGGCACCGACAGCGACAGGTAGCCCCCGTCGTCTTTCGTACCATTGAATTCGTTATGGTACGCCGACAGCGACAGGCTCAGGTTGCGCAGCCGCCCCAGGTCGAAGTAGCGCGACAGCGTCAGGTTGTAGCGGTCGCTCTCCGGCCGGTCCCAGTAAGTCTCATGGCTGTAGTTGAGGTAGGCGCTCAGCCCCTGGTCACGGAAGTTTTTGTTAAAGGAGACGGTGTACATCTCCTTGCCGCTCCCCGCCCGCTGCCCGTACTGACGGGCGTCCAGATATCCGCTCATGCTCATGAAGTTGCGCTCGGAGAAGCGGTAGCCGGCAAAGGTCACCTGGCTGTCGTACTCATCGAAGTTCTTCGAGTAGCTCAGGCGGTACGAGCCCCCGGTCAGCGCCGCCTTCTCCTGCGGCAGCTTCGCCCGAGACTGCGTCACGTCGAAGGAGAGCGCACCCAGCGCCAGCAGGTCGCGCCCGGTCCCCAGCGCCAGCGCGTTGTAGTTGCCGCCGGCCAGCGCGCCGCCGTACAGCGACCAGCCGTTACTGACCCCCCAGGAAAACTCTCCGGTACCGAACATCGGCCCCTGCAGACGGTGGTCAAAATCAGAGGGTTTCCCCGCCGCCACTTTAAAGCGGACGGAGCCCGGGCGCGTCAGGTAAGGGACATTCGCGGTATTGACGGTGAATTCCTGTGCCGTACCGTCCTGCTCTTCAACCCGCACATCGAGCCGGCCGCTGACCGAGTTGCTGATGTCCTGAATGCGGAACGGCCCGGCGGCCACCGTGGTCTCGTACAGCACCCGCCCCTGCTGGCTGACCACCACCCGGGCATTGGTGCGGGCTACCCCGCTCACTTCCGGCGCATAGCCCCGCAGGTTGGGCGGCAGCATGTTGTCGTCCGATACCAGGCTGGCGCCGGTGAACTGGAAGGTGTCAAACATGCCGGAATCCAGAGAACTCTCCCCCACCGACAGCTTCGAACGCAGGGCGGTGACGGCCCGGTAGGCGTAGTAACGGCTCCAGTCGAGCCGCTTCTGCGTCGGGCGCTGCGAGCCGGTCTGGTGGTCAAGGTTGGCCTGCCAGTCCGCGCGCAGTCGCCAGGCGCCCAGGTTGGCGCCGGCCGTGCCGTTGCCGCTGAGCGCATAGCTCCCGGCACCGCTATCCTGCTGTTTCTGGGTGCGCAGGTTGACGTTGTAGTCAAACAACACCCCCGGAATGCCGTCGTCCCAGCGGGACGGCGGGTCCCAGTTATCGGCCGTGTATTCCAGAAACGCCTGCGGAATGCTCAGGTACAGCGACGAGGTGGCCAGCTCCCCCCGGACAGACATCCCCTGAACGCTGCGTTCATCCAGGCACTCCCCGTGGTGCCACCAATTCAGTTTTTTCAATACGGCGTCCCGGAAGCCCAGCTGACCGGCCAGCGCCTTTCCGATACAGGCCCGGCTGCCCTTCGGGTCGTCCTCCGGGGCGTAAAAAGGAACAGGTTGTTCCGGCAATTCACTTTTATTGACATGCACCACCATCCCGTAATTGCCCGGCATAATATAGCCGCCACGGGAAAACTGGCTGAGGTCAATGTTATTTCGATCGTTAACATCCAGCACATCGGTATTAAACTGAATATTCTCTGCCGAATAAACGACGGTGACCGGGCATCCCAGTGCCAGAGCTACACATAATGCCGACGTCTGAATGCGTACGAATTTCCCGCCTGGCGACAGTTTCATATTATTATTCCGTTATATCCACTTTCATAATCCGGTACCGCATCCGGCACCGCAGCGCAGTCAGAAATAATCCAGCCGAAATCGTATTATCGAAGAATAATCACCGGCCTTCAGGGCATGGCGGTTCGCAACCAGTTTCAGGGTATAATTTAACAGCATGTCGCCGGGAACAATATCCGTTGCCGGGACGACTGCCCCCGGCGTGATAACGCGTCCGTCATCGGCGGTTATCTGTAACCCCACGCCGGAAGCCTGCCCGTGAACACCGAATAATGCGCCATCCGCATCACCGTCAAACACAATCCTGAACTGGCGCCAGTTTATTTTCCCCGGTCGCTCCAGGACGCAATTAATCAGTTTAATTGCGAAGTCTTTACTGCGCCCCTGCCCGTTGCGGATAATATCCGACAGCGGCACCCTGCCCATATCAATGGTCTGCTCCCGGCTTTCAACCGCAATGGCGCAGGCGGAATCGATAACCGCCCCCTGCATGCTGACACGCCCGTGATTGCCCTGAAACGGCGCCGACTGCGCAGCGAATGCCGCCGTAAAAAGAAAGCAAAAAAGCACATTCTTCCGGTTATTTTTCACAGTCTTCCTTTCGCTGTTTAACCGTCATCTGCAATGCATGTGAGCCGCCGCATGCATTGCAGTGATATCAGACGTTGAAGTGATCAGTTATAGGCCAGCGTGAAGTCCGCCACGGACTGGAAGTCACCTTCGGTGATAACGGCCGGTTTATCCTTTGTGCCCGCCGCCCCCTGCACATATGCCGCAAAGCTCAGGGTGTTGCTGCCCTCCTGCAGTTGCTGTTCTTTGGTGGCTTTGCCCAGCTTAACCACGCCACCTGAATTGTCAGTGATGGCCACGGCCACACCCTTGGCCTGGCCGGTGGTAGCCAACAGCCCTGCCACGGCATCAGACTCCGAACCGGTAAAGGTGACGGTTACCTTATTCTTGGTGGCAGGCGTACCGAAGGTGCAGTTTTCCAGCTTGATGGAAAAAGGGCGCGCGATGGATGTGCTGCCATTTTTCAGTGCCGCATTGGAAATCTGGCCCAGTGGAATGGTCTGGTCGATAGAATCCGGGTGGATGGAGCACGGCGCATCCACGACAGAACCGGTGAAGGTGACTTTGCCGTGTCCCTGATCGGCGGCATTGGCCATATTTGCCGCCAGACCAAACGCCACCAGTGCGGCAAGCGCCGCTTTATTTAACTTTACGGACATATTTATTAATTTCCTTGTTTTCTGTTTTGTGAAAATTACTTTTCTTTTCATTAACAAAGTCAGGGAATAAATCACCGGAATATGGGGTGCGATTCAACATTTAGAACACTCACCAACCATATTGCCACAAAGAATATTCCAGACATTTGTCATCGCAAATACTCACAAAACAAATGGATTTAGTAAATAAAAAACAAGTAAGACAAGGAAAAACGCAACATAACTCTGAACACCACAAATTTGCAGGCAATATAAAGAATATTGGATCGTTAAAAGCAACAACTCAACATTTCACTTCAATTAATCGCGCACCAACAAAATTAACCAGTGAAAACGACTTTCTTCCGATACAATATGTCGAGACAACCACGCCACGATAATGACTCAATATCAGTAAAACAGGCCGCAGCCGGCTTTCCTGATGTATTGGTGGGTGTGATAAAGGTTCCAGACAAATAGCAATCAGAGGTTTATTAACCAAATGGAAATCTAAACTTTTATTTGTTTTGGTTGATTTATTATCTCCAGAACGGAAAGAGCGTGAGGGCGGGGTGATGGAAATGCATTATTCGGCAATATATTCCAGCCCGGATAATCTGGAGCGGGAAATATTAAGAACGTTATTCAGACTGGCCGCACCGGCAGCAGGCAGTCCGTTACCCCCACCGGCCGAATGGCCTGTCACCCGACAGATTGCTGATGTCCATGGCATCAGTATTTACAAGTCCCGTCTGCTGTTACTTGGCCTAGCCACCCGGGGACGGGTCATCGCCAGCAGAATCACCAGCAAGAAATCCCTGCGCTGGTATCCGGTTATCCCCTGGGACGATATCGCGTGGTGGGCCGCACAGCGCCCCGTCATCAGGACAGCGTGCCCACCTGACCGGCCAGATGCAGGACTGTGCCAGGAACAAGGAAAAAACGATGATGAAAGCCACCGTATTCACGGTCCGTACCGCTATTGTGTGCCTGCTGGCACTGAGTATTACCGCCTGCCAGAAACAGAAACTGAATCCCCTTTCGGTTACCGGGCAGAGCAAAACCACGCAGCGGGTAGCCGACGACGCCGCACGCAGACAGCGTGAAGAAGACCGGCTGCAGCTGTGCCACAAACAGCTGAGTGCGCTGCACAATATTGATGTCAAGCAGTACCAGCATTACAAACAGGCCTTCGACAGCCTGATGAGCGGTGCCTCGCAATATGCGGGGCTGCGTACCCGGGTGAACAGTGACACCCAGGATACGGTGGACGCCCTGTACCGGTATAAAGTGAGCTACCTGTGCGCCGGGGTGGACAATGCGGTGTTAACCGGGCTGGCGGGGCAGGTGAAATGAGAGCGGGAAGATGGATAGGTACCGGCTGTTTGATCCTGACGTTTGCCGGCGTGGCGCGGGCGGATGACGGCATGCCCGCCCTGCTGCAGTTCGCAGAAAAATATCAACAGGGGCACACGCCTCCGGCGGCGGAAAAGCCGGCCGACGACACGGAGAAAAAAAGCCGGCCCGCGGTAGCGGCGCGGAAAAAACCGGATGCGCCGCCCCGCCCCCTCCTGCAGCGTGACGGCGGCTCATTCAGCCTGCGCAGAGATCTCCAGGCGCGGGAGCAGCAGCTGGCGCGCCTGCAGGCGGAGCTGAATGCCCTGCACCAGGAGGTGACACGGCTGCGGGCAGAAAAAAAGGCCGCCCCCGTGACCACTACGCCGGCGCTGGCGGAACCGACGCTACTGCGGCAGTGGGCCGCAGAGCTGGGGCGAGCCTGGCGTGCAACGCCGGATGAGGCTCGTACCGCATTCCTGCTAAAAACGATGAAAAAGGACCTCGCCGGCGCGAAACAGGACGCAGAGCTTGCCCGCCGGCAGTCAGCGGCCTTCAGACAACAAGCCGAGACCGCACAGCAGACGCTCGATACGCAACGGCAGGCGGACCGGAAGGCGCAGGATAGCCTGCGGGGGATCATCAGGGATAAAGAACAGGAGCTGGCCGGGCAGAAAAAGTTACCGACCCGGCAAGAGCAACACCCCTGGGCCGTTACCGCGGAACAGCTGAAGCAGAATGCACAGCTGCGCCTCTCCTACGCCGCCGGCAGTGCGCTGGGCGGTGATATTCTGGCGCTGCTGGATGAGCGGAAAAGCCAGGGCGTCCCGGTTGAAAAGACTGCGCTGTTCGCCGGGGTGTTTGACAGCGTATCGGGCCACCTGCTGCTGCCGCAGGCACAGCTGGAGCAGCTGAAGACCGAGGCAGACAACGCCGCCGGGGCTGCGCGGGCCGAACAACTGCGCGTACAGCAGCTGGAGGGCAAAGACTACCTGGCCAAGTTCAGCAAACAGAAAGGGGTCAAGAAGTCGGATATGGGCTTCTGGTACCGGGTGGATTACGCCGGAAAAGGCGCGCTGACTGCGGATACCATCGTCGATGTGATTGTGAAAGAGCAACTGACGAACGGTACGGTGATCCAGGACATGGGTCTCAGCGGTAAAGTGCTGTCGCAGCCGTTATCGGCCTTTCCGCCACTCTTCCGGGAAGCGATGAGCCACCTGCAGGATCATGGCTCGATGACGATGGTGGTGCCCCCTGAGCTGGCGTACGGCGACACCGGCTATCCGCCCAAGGTACCGCCAGGCGCCACGATGGTGTATCAGCTGCGCATCGATAACAGCCAGTCCCCCTGAAACCGGCAGGCGGCGCTGACAGGAAGTCATCCCGGCAGGCCGCCGTACAGGGGCAGCAACCAATCACTTATTGATAAAGGAGGGATCCATGAGAGATATCAGTAACCGGATTATGCGCGACTGGGTGGTGTTTATCACGGTCGTGGAAGCGCGCAGTTTTACCACTACCGCCCGGAAACTCCACTGCAGCATAGCAGCGGTCAGCAAGTCCATTTCCCGGCTGGAAGAGACGCTGGGCGTCATACTGCTCAGCAGAAACGCCCATAAGGTGGACGTCACCGCCGCCGGGCAGGTGACCTATCTCCGGGCCAAAGAAATCCGGCAGTCCTGGCAGGAGCTGTCTTCTGAGATCAGTAACCGGGATGACTGCATCAGGGGGAAAATGCGCTTTTCCGCCCCGTCGGTGCTCTGTGAGCTCGCAGCCTGTCACTGGGTCTTTGACTACATGTGCCGCAATCCGGGCGCAGAAATTCAGCTGTTGTCCCGTGACCGGACGGAGCTCACCGTGGCATCACCGGAATTTGATGACCTGGTGTTAAAAAGCGGGATGTCCGACTCGCCTGAGCTGGTGCACCAGTCCATCGGGAATGTCCGGTTCGCGCTGTATGCCAGCCCGGAGTATCTCCGTAAACACCAGGCACCGGATATCCCGGATGATCTGAATCGCCACCGGATCATGAAGGTTGCTCACCCGTTTCTGCGCTATCCCCTGACCTTCACCAGAGGGGCCGATACCGCTGAGCTGACCATCGCGAACACCACCAGTCTGGCTTCCAACAACCTCCCCGCCCTGCTGAAGATGACCCTGTCGGGGGCCGGCGTGTGCCTGGCCCTGCCGGACTGGCTGGCCCGGCAGCACGTGCAGGCCGGGGCCCTGACGCCCGTGCTGCCGGACTGGCAGCTGCCGGAGATGCCGCTCTGGCTGGTATGGCGCAGCCGCGATAACTATTCAAAACTCTTTCATGATTTCCGGAAATACATTGCCGGGCAGTGGAGAGTGTTGTCCACCGCCCCCCTCCCTGAACCGGACGGGGAGTAAGGAATGACCGTGGACAGCGTGCAGCTCATGCTGAACGATTTCTGCGACAAGGCTGGCCAGATCGGCCTCGACAAACAGCCTCCGCGCGCCGGCAGTGAACAGCTGTACTGGCTGGTTGACGGCGGTGCTGTCACTGCCATCGGAGTGGTTGCGTGGATATTGCTGCGGCAGGTCAGGGGTTTTCGGTCACCGCGATATCGCGAATTTCCGCTGGTCCTGGCGCTGGTCCTGCTAGGCATCCATGCACAGACCGAATATCCGTTTTACTTGTCAACGCCGCACTGGTTGCTGTTTATTCTGCTGCAGGCGCTGCTTGACCGACAGACACTGCCCAGGGCCGGCGCAATGGCACTCTCGCGCCCTGTGACGAACACAGCCCGGTGGGGACTACCGGCCATAATGTTGGTTGTGGTGGCCGGTTGTTTTTTGCCGGGTCTGAACAGCGGGCGGGCGCTGATCCGGTTTGAGCGACAGGGCCGGCAGGTACCGGACGAGACGGCTCAGGCTATGCGTTACGACCCCATCATAAACACCGAGCGCGGGGCATTTGACAGTCAGGTCCACAGTCTACTGACGTTCAACCGTACCCGGGGCCCTCAACGGCTTGAAGGTTATCGCCAGTGGGCGCAGCGCTATCTGGCAGCGCGTATCGACCGCAATGTGTACGCCAATCTCATTGCCATCGAGCGTGCTCAAGGAAAAGTGGCGCAGGCAACGCAACACCGCCGTGAGGCCGGCTACCTGTTCCCTGATGACCGCCGCTTTGCGGTGCCCAGCAAGGAGGAAGGGCAATGAGCACGACATTGACGGTCATGATACTGGACAATAACCGGTTTTATGCGGCGGGGCTGCAGGTGACGATCTGCCAGCATTTTGAGATGCACAACATCGAGCTCCGGTTTATCAGTGCCTCGTCGCAGTTGCGCCAACCTGCGCTGGTTTTTTTTACGCCGGGGGCGCCGTTTAATCTGCCGTTCAAGCTGGCAGCTGACGGTGTGGGAGGGATACGATGCCTGTGCCTCATGGATGACAAGGAGGGAAATGCATTATGGGAGCAGCCGTGGCTGCACTACTGGGACCGGCGAGTTGATCTGCCCCGGGCACATGAGCAACTGGAAAGGCACTGCCGAGGGGTATTGCAGCGGTGCCATGAGGTATCGGGTATCGGGGTACAGCTGACGCTACGGGAGAGGGAGATATTACGGTATGTAGCCCGTGGAATGTCTGGGGCATGTATAGGGCGAATATTGGGAGTAAGCGAAAAGACGGTGAGTGCGCATAAGCGCAATGCGATGAGACGGCTGAATCTGAGGAACAATCAGCAGCTGTATCGCTGGATAAGCGTTGTGGGGGGATGTGAGCCTGTTTAGACATTTGTGTATCTACCTGATTTTGATAGGGGTTATCGGGTCCAAGGGAACTTCCCCCCTGAGCTCCCACGGAACCGGACGTGACAGGGCACTGTTGCAAAAATGTGGAGGTGATAAAATTATGGCCACCTTTTGCTGACGGAGCAGCGCATGAACCCATTCAAAGGTCGGCATTTTCAGCGTGACATCATTCTATGGGCTGTGCGTTGGTACTGCAAATACGGCATCAGCTACCGTGAGCTGCAGGAGATGCTGGCCGAACGCGGTGTGAATGTCGATCACACCACCATTTATCGCTGGGTTCAGCGTTATGCACCTGAAATGGAAAAACGATTGCGCTGGTACTGGCGTAACCCTTCCGATCTTTGTCCGTGGCACATTGACGAAACGTACGTGAAGGTGAATGGCCGCTGGGCTTATCTTTACCGGGCCGTCGACAGCAGGGGCCGCACCGTCGATTTATCTCTCTCCGCGCGTCGTAACAGCAAAGCCGCATACCGGTTCCTGGGTAAAATCCTCAATAACGTGAAGAAGTGGCAGATCCCGCGATTTATCAACACGGATAAAGCGCCCACCTATAGCCGTGCGCTTGCGCTACTCAAACGCGAAGGTCAATGCCCGTCTGACGTTGAACACCGACAGATTAAGTACCGGAATAACGTCATTGAATGCAATCACGGCAAGCTGAAAAGGATAATCGGCGCCATGCTGGGATTTAAATCGATGAAGACGGCCTACGCCACAATCAAGGGTATTGAGGTGATGCGTGCACTGCGCAAAGGACAGGCCTCACGATTTTATTACGGTGATCCCCTGGGCGAGATGCGCCTGGTGAGCAGAGCATTTGAAATTTAAGGCTTTCAACAACACATCAGGCTACTCACCGCGAACTTTGCAACCGTGCCCTTTTCTTTCAGTTTTTTACATTCAACTAATCGTAGTTATTACCCGGCGTAGGATCCCATTTGGCAGCACATTACTAATAATTATCTATACTTTAATTTCCTTTCAGTCATTGTGCAGTGAATTACGAACCTGTCGTGAAGGGAGGTAACGCCCGGTGCTGGTCACCTGGCGTTACCCTGATTAATCATCGTATCTGTGTGCCAGTAAAAGCAGGAGGAAACAATGAATGCTTTTCGCGAACTGAGTGCCGTAGAAACCGAATTGGTGGCCGGCGGTGTTATTGATATTGGTCGGATTTTAGGTGAGCTGCCCCCTACTCTTATTGACCCGGATAACACTATCTTAAACTTGTCTGTTGAGAAGATACTGGACTCTATTTTGTCAGGCGATATATTCCGGCGGCCATCACTCCCTCCGGGCGATAGTAATGACTAAACACCCCGGGTTACCGCCCTTGGTTCTCCCCCTCTCGGGGCAACTACCCGAGGGGAGGGTTACTGAGTCTGGATTTACCCCTGATACCCACCTGAAAAACAAAGTGTCGCCACAGAAGTCACAGTGCCGACATGTGCAAAAGGCACAACGCCTTTGCGACGGTAACAGCATGTATTTTTAGCGACTCTACACATTCAGAGCCCACCGAAAAATGATACCCGGATGCTTTCCCCGCACACGAATGGATTAAGCGCCGACCACCTTTACACCCCTTCAAGGCCCTAGCCGGATAACCCGGTCAGCACTGGCAATCGTCGATGGCCGGTGCGCTATCATCACCCGGGTTACCTTCAGCTCCCGGATGGCGGCATTTATCCGCGCCTCATTCTCCTCATCCAGATGGCTGGTTGCCTCATCCAGAAACAGCACCGCCGGACGGCGGTAAAGTGCCCGGGCAATCAGCAGGCGCTGTTTCTGCCCACCCGACAGGCTGCCGCCCAGCTCGCTGACCAGCGTCTGGTACCCCATCGGCATCCGCAAGATATCGTCATGAATACAGCACAATCGGGCACACTGTTCCATCCAGGCTGTATCCTGCTGGCTGTCTGATGCGCAAATATTCTCTGCCACCGACCCGGCAAACAGGGTATCGTCCTGCAGTACGCAGGCAATACTGGCCCGCCAGTTTTCCGGGGAGGCCGCAATGCTGATGCCGTTTACCTGGACCTCGCCGGCAGACGGCTTCAGCAGCCCCGCCAGAATCTTCATCAGAGTGGTCTTCCCCTGACCGGACGGCCCGGTGATGGCCACGCTCTCGCCGGCGGCAATATCCAGCGCCAGATGGCTGAACAGCGGCGGGGACAGCGGGTCATACTGAAAGGCCAGCCCCTGCGTGCTGAGGGCGGCCGGTTCGCCGGCAGGGACCAGCGGCCTGACCGGGCCAGTGGCGGTGGTTTCCGGCTCTGCCAGCGCGACATCGGCCACGCGGGCTTTATGCAGGGAAAGCATACGCAGCTGCAGTAACATATTCAGCAGGTTTGCCGCCCGTCCGGCAAACTGGGTGCGGTAGGTCATGAAGGCCACAAACATCCCCGGCGTCATTTGTCCGTCAATCACCCGGTCAGCCCCCAGCCACAGGATGAGTATCTGTCCGAGGCTGCCAATCAGCGTGCTGCCACCGCTGAACAGCATTTCATAGCGCGTCCTGCGTACCGTGGCGTTTGCTGTATCAATGTTCAGGTTCATCCAGTGCTGTGAACGTGATGCCGACAGTCCCAGTGCTTTCAGGGTGGCGATGCCGTACAACGTCTCCATAAAATGCGAGCTACTGCGGGCTGATTTGACCAGTTGCTCTTCCGATACCCGGCGGTAAGGGGTATAGGTAGCCAGACGAAAAATACACCACACCAGCGTAATCCCCAGCACCGCCAGGACCAGCCAGCCGCCATACAGCGTCAGCATAATGAGTAATCCCACCGCCATCAGGCCATCGATGATACTGCTGACCACATTTGTGGTCAGGGTAGTTCTCAACGTGTCCAGCGAGATGAACCGGGACTGAATATCCCCCAGACGCCGCTTTTCAAAGTAATCCAGCGGCAGTGACAGCATCCGGTCAAACAGCCGGGCTTTCCACTGGACATCTGTCAGGGTATTCAGCATCAGTGAGGTCTGCGCACGCAGCAAACTGACGGTGGTACTGAACAAGACAGAGAGAAGCAGACCGAGGCATATCAGCGTCAGCAGGCTGATATCGGCAGCCGGGATAACGTGGTCCATGGTCAGCTGCATCCCCACCGGCAGCAACAGCCCTGCCGATTCAATCAATACGGAGAAACAGAACAGTTTCGTCAGGGTGACGCCCAGCCCGCTGATGCGTCCGGTCAGCGACCACAGGGACACTGCCGGCTCTGGGGATGAAACGGTTGCCGCCTCACCGGACGGCCACAGCTCCAGCGCCACGCCGGTGAAATGCAAAGACACCTCGTTCATCCCCATAACCCGTTTTCCGGCGGCGGGGTCATGAATGATGACGGTATTACGGCGCACCCTGACCAGCACCACAAAATGGTTCAGGTCCCAGTGCAGGATACAGGGTGTCTTCAGGTCCTTCAGATTTTCCATATCCAGACGCAGGGCGCGGGATTTCAGCCCGGTGGCAGCCGCGACATGCATTATTGCCCGCAACGTGGCGCCCCGCGATGAAAAACCGGACAGGCGGCGCAGCGCCGGAAGGTCTGCCGGCAGACGGTGACTGCCGGCCACCATCGCCAGACAGGCCAGCCCGCACTCTGCGGCTTCGGTCTGCAAAATCACCGGCACCCGGTGACGCAGTGGCAAGTGCAGGCGGGCCGCCAGCGCGCTCAGGTCATTTCGGGTCATGTACGGGTCCTGCAAGGCTGTTTTTCAGTGAATAGTACGGGGTGAACATCCACTGCCAGAGCGGACGTTTTTCCAGAAACAACGTGGCCTGTGCCTGCATCCCCGCAGTCAGAGGAAGCCGCCGGCCCTGGCGGACCATCCCGTCAGCGTTAATGTTCACCACGGCCTTGAACCAGCCGTCTGCCACCTTCCCGTCAGGCTGACGCGGCGCACTGCCCTGGCCGGCAAGTTCTCCTGGCGGAACCGGCGCAGAGGACACCGTGTCAATGGTGCCGGGAAACTGCCCGTATTTATCGGAAGGATAGGCTGCATAGCGGATATTGACCGGGTCCCCCGGATGCACGAAGGGAATACTGTCTCCCGGCAGCCAGAGCACCAGGCGCCTGACCGGATTTTTCACCGGCACCATCTGCACCAGGCTGTCGCCGCTGCTGACCATCTGGCCCTCTGTCACACTGAGAGACGATATCAGCCCGGCCGAGGGGGCGGTAATCAGGCGAGCCCCCCCGGCGGTTGCTTCTGCCAGCTGGCGTGCCGTGTCCTCCCGGCGAATACGGTACTGCGCAATCTGGCCGTCAAAATCCGCCGCCTTGGTCACCTTGTCACTGCGCAGCGACAGGAGCTGCTGATTCTGCTGCAGACGCTGGGCGTTCAGACTGTGCCAGACACTCTGCTGCTGGTAGTAGAGGTAGCGCTGGTTATTCTGCTGGTCGCTGGTAATCAAACCCCGCAGGCGGTAGTGGTCATAGTTATCCATGTTTTTACGCATCACGCGCATCCCTTCCAGAGCCGATTCCACCATCGTATCGGAGGTGCTGAGCGCCTGCTGCGTCTGCTCCAGCTGTTGCTGCAGGCCATCCAGCGTCGCTTTTTTGTTTTTCTCCAGCTGGGCTATCACCTCATCGGCCTGGCGGAGCTGCCCCTGAAGCAGGGCCAGCGTGGTGGCGGAAAGGTTGCCGTCCGGGGAGACCTGGCTGGTATCCAGCCGGTACAGCGGCGTACCGGACTCCACCACCTGTCCCGTGCTGACCAGAAGGCGGGATACCACGCCCTGCGCCGGAGCGAACAGGTTCACAGTGTGTGGCCAGGTGATGATTTCGCCGCTGACGGTGACGCGGCGGGTGAAGGAGCCGTACAGCAGGAACAGCACCATCCCTGTCATCAACGCTGCGGTGGCAGACAGGGTGACCCACAGGGGCCATCCGGTCATTAGCAGAACCTGACCGTCGTGGTGGGCCTGCTGATGGTCACTGACTTCACGGCGAAAGAGCATGGACACTCCGGTTGTTGCTGATAAATAAGTCATATCAACTGTAGTTACCGAAGTCGAGGGCTGCCAACCGGGACAGAACATCAGGAAGTACCTGGATACCCCCAGTCAACAGCTATCCAGGACAGTCGTGCTGGCGTGAGATTAAACGGAGTTAAAACATTTAACAAGAAAGACGTAGAGTGAAAATAAATAGTATATTTTCCTAAAAAAATCAGAATGCTATTTCTGCTTGTATACCCTCAACATGAAAACTATTCCCCATTGGCTATAATCATACTGATTCGGTTTGTTCCTATCTGTAAACGAAGATGTGTTCAGCGATACGATTGATTATATATATCGTTCAACACAGCTATTATCCATGAGTTAACTAGGGGGAATATGATGATGAATGATATTCGTGAACTGAATACAGAAGAAATTAATGAGGTCTCTGGTGGAGGATTACTCGACTCTGTTCCGATTGTGGGGGATGCAGTTGATGGCGTCCTTGATGGATGGGGTCGTACTATTGATGAAGTAGGAAATTGGTCCCCTGTCCTCAAGCCAGTAACTGAACCGGTTTCTGATTTAGTGGATCTTGTTAAGCAAGTTGTTTAATAAACAAATAATCTGGAACAGATGCACCTGCAGCTGTTCCAGTTAATGGCCTTAGCCTGAAGTATCGGTTTTTTCAGACAAACCAACTTTTCCCCAATAGCCGTGTTAAGTGTTTCATTTTGGTACACCCTATTGCGATAACTTAGCCTGTTCAAAAAACAAGTTTACCGTACAACAATTTCTGATCTCCAAACTGCCCCCCTTTTGTCTGATTTCCCGCTCAGCTTTGCGTTACGACGCCGTGTGCCGGAAAATTTTTGCAAAAGGATATGATTTTGCCTGGCATTGGTTCTTCTTTGGGTTTGTCACGACGGGCGAATTGTCAACTAGGCCCAGTGGGAGCGAAGCTGCAAAATGCGACATCTGACTTTTTTGAACTGGATCTGCGTAAAAATTACTCACCTGTGAAATGGTTGCCATAGCGATGGCCATTGATGATTCAGGGAGTTGGAATGTTGTCACAGGATCAGACGTTTGATGACAGGGACGTGTGGAGTTTGCTTGCTGACGAGCTTTCCCTGCTCCCTGGTATGACCGATACGGGTCGTTTAGGATTTGCCATTCAACTGAAATTCCGACAGGTACAGGGCCATTACCCGGAATCAATAAACGAATTCCCTCCAGGTATTGTGCATGCTATTGCTGAACAGATCGGATGCACTTCTGTATCCCTTGAAAACTACCCTCTTCAGGGGCGGCAGGCCCAGCGGCACCGACAAAATATTCGTCGCTATTTGGGCGTCAGACTCCCCAACAAAACCGATATAGCGCAGCTCACCGCCTGGTTAACCGAATTTATCCTCCCGTTAAATCCGCAGGCTGTACACGGCAGTGAACTTGTTACTGACTGGTGTCAGGCGCAGCAGATTGAGCGTCCAGCAGCCGATCACCTGGAGCGGATTATTCGTTCAGCCGTACACCAGTTCGAAACAGAACAGCAAAACATCATATTTACCCGACTTTCACTCGACAGTAAGGTGGCCATCAACCATTTACTGTCGGCCGAAGAACCTGGCACTGCCAGAGTGGTCGGAGTCACATTGAGCGGCCTCAAAGCTGACCCGGGAAGACCCAGTCTGGAAAACGTCCTCTCCGTCATCTCTCAGCTAAAATGTCTTGATTGCGTTGCGCTACAGTCGAATATTTTTCAGGGAATATCCCCTAAATTCATCGTGCAGTTTCAACAACGGTGTTCCAGTGAGTCAATCAGGGAGCTTCGTCGCCACCCTTCGGCGATCCGTTACAGTATGGTGGCCATGTTTTGCTGGCGTCGCTGGCAACAGCTGACCGATGCGTTGATTGAAATGTTGATGGTGCTGATCCATAACCTCGGCACACGGGCAGAAAAAAAGGTCGATAAAAAGCAGTTTGCGGCGTTTAAAAAAGTCCGGGGTAAGGCGCGTCTGCTGTTCCGTATGGCCGAGGCTACCGTTGACCAGCCGGACGGCGTCATAAAGGAGGTTGTCTATCCTGTTGTCTCACAGAAAATGCTGCAAAATTTGGTCGATGAATTCAAAACACTGGGAGTAGATACCGAGCAGGAAGTACAGGAATCCATGCGTTCTTCTTACGGTAGCCACTATCGCCGGATGTTGATGCCGGTGCTGGATCGGCTTGAGTTTCAGTCTGGCAATGCCCTGCATCGACCTGTTATTGATGCCATTCAGATTATTAAGGCAAACAGAGCCAGCAATCAGCATTTCTATGCGGTGGGTGATGTGCCTGTTGACGGTATTATTCAGAAAAAATGGCGGGATATTGTCATCATCCAGGGCAAATCCGGTGAAGAACGGATCAATCGTATCAATTATGAAATTTGTGTTTTACGGGCTTTACGTAAAAGTCTGCGTAACAAAGAAATTTGGGTAACAGGCGCAGACCGTTATCGTGATCCGGCAGAGGATCTCCCGGCCGACTTTGCCACTAATCGGGCCTATTATTATTCCCTGCTACAGGCTCCCAGTGATGCGACAACCTTTATTACTCAAATCAAAGACAGGATGCGCCACTGGCTCGGTACGCTAAATAATGGGCTGCCAGATAATCCCAAACTTCGCATCAGGGAACAGGGAAAAAATCGTATCCACCTGACGCCGCTGGGTAAACAGATTGAGCCACCCAACACAGCGGCGCTGAAACAGGAGATTGGCCTGCGCTGGGCTGATCTGGAGTTGATAGACATCCTCAAGGAGGTGGATTTACGGGAACATTTCTCGTCGTTATTTCGTACATCTGCCAGTCGGGAAGTTCTTGAACCTGAGGTATTGCAACGTCGCCTGTTGTTATGTCTGTTTGGCCTCGGTACCAATGTAGGACTGAAACGCATCGCCAGTCAGCAACCTCGCGTCAATTATGATGAATTGCGTTACGTTAAACGGCGATTTATTCAAAAAGATGCTTTGCGCTCAGCGATTTCACATATCGTGAACGGTATTTTCCGTATTCGCCAGTCTGCCATCTGGGGGAATGCGACAACATCCTGTGCCGCAGACTCCCGGAAGTTTGGTGCCTATGATCAGAATATGATGACAGAATGGCATGCCCGCTATGGCGGGCGTGGCGTAATGATTTACTGGCATGTGGATACACACTCAACATGTATTTATTCGCAATTGCGTCGCTGTTCCTCATCGGAGGTGGCCGCCATGATGGAGGGCGTGCTGCGTCACTGTACCGACATGGAAATCAACCACCAGTATGTGGACAGCCATGGGCAAAGTGAGGTGGCCTTTGCGTTCAGTGATGTGCTGGGGTTCGATTTACTGCCCCGTCTGAAAGCGATCGCCCGACAGAAACTGTATGTGTGTGAAAAAGAAGATGCACCGTTGTACCCGCACCTGACCCCGGTTTTAACCCGTGGGATCGACTGGGAGCTGATTGCACAACAGTATGACGAGATAATCAAATATACAGCGGCACTGAAAACAGGAACGGCCGAACCCGAGGCAATATTGAGGCGATTCACCCGCAATAACATCCAGCACCCAACCTATAAGGCATTAGCGGAGTTGGGCAAAGCGATTAAGACCATCTTCCTCTGCCGGTATTTGCAGGATGAGTCGCTGCGTTGTGAAATTAATGCGGGTCTCAACGTCGTGGAAAACTGGAACAGCGCCAATGATTTTATTTTTTATGGCGAGCACGGTGAATTTACCAGCAACCGGACAGCGGATCAGGAAATATCGATGCTGTCATTGCATCTGTTGCAAATCAGTCTGGTCTACATCAATACGTTGTTGATCCAGAATGTGCTGTCGGAACCGGTCTGGCAGCAGCGAATGACCGAAGAAGACTGGCGTGGTTTGACTCCATTGATATATCACCATGTTAATCCGTATGGCCGTATCGAGCTGAACATGGATCAACGACTGGCGCTGGCAGCCTGATAATGTCCGGAACCGTTCGGTTTCGTACACTGGATCTCAACACTGTCCGAAAGTAAGTGAAATTTGTTTCGGACATGCATTATAATCCGTACATCCTTTTCGGACGGAAATTTCATTATGTCACGCGTTTTTGCTTACTGTCGCGTCTCCACTCTGGAACAGAACACGGAAAACCAGCGCAGAGAAATTGAAGCAGCTGGTTTTGCCGTCAAATCCCAGCGTCTGATCGAGGAGCACATCAGTGGCTCCGTTGCTGCCAGCGAGCGACCGGGATTTACCCGTCTGTTCGACAGAATGGAAAATGGCGATGTGCTGATTGTCACCAAACTGGATCGTCTTGGACGAAATGCTATGGACGTCAGAAAAACGGTGGAACAGCTGGCTGCATCAGATATTCGGGTTCATTGCCTGGCACTGGGCGGCGTGGATCTCACCAGCCCGGCAGGGAAAATGACCATGCAGGTGATTTCTGCCGTAGCGGAATTTGAGAAGGATCTGCTAATCGAGCGCACACACGCTGGTATTGCACGGGCCAGGGCATCAGGGAAACGCTTCGGACGCCCCTCTGTGCTGAATGATGAACAGAAGAAATCGGTCCTAGAACGGCTCAGCATGGGGATAACTGTGAGTGACGTGGCCCGTGAATTCAATACTACCCGACAAACTATTCTGAGAGTAAAAGCCTCCACTACCCTCGTAATTTAGAATAAAATCACATTGGAGAATATTTAATTGTCAATTAAAAATGTAGTTATCAAATCTCTGAATTTTAATGCTCGAAAAGCTCTAATACTATCACATGGGGGATATACTCCGCGCCGAGATTTTATAAGGCATGGTTCTGGAGTAATTTATGTACCTAATGGTGTAACTTTATATTTTAATAGTGAGGAAAACAGACCATCAATAGGCACAAAAGTATTTCACTTACTGCAAGGGTATCCTTTGCCCCCTGTGGAAATTAAGCTGCCAGGTGACTTAATTAATAACTATTCTTTACAATACAATGAAATATTCAGAAATTTGAATCCAACGGCTGAATATGATCTTATTACTATCTCTCTAGGGGGAAGGCTCACATGAGTGATGTTTTTAGGGCTATTCAGTTGAAAAATAAAAGATATGAGATTATTCACAGTGTCGCATGCAGGATAAACAAGCTGACTTATAATTTCTAATTTATTGCAATGGATTTCAACTCAAAAAAACAGTATTACAGACTGTTATATAAATATTTTTGCATTGTGATAAAAATGAGTCCTCCATCATTTTTGGAGGCATTATTTAATATATACAGTATCAGAGGGGGGCTACTCAGCCCCCCACTAAATGTCGCTTTTTGTAGCTTCGCTTCCACTAGGCCAATATGATTTTCCCGCCAGCGCGTCCGAACCGTGCGTGAATCTGAACAGTAAAACCTTTCCTGCAGGTTCGATAATCAAAAGTCTGGATGCCGGCCGCGATCGCATAGCTTTTCCGCCTATAGCCACTGTATTTACATTGTGATGAACGGACATGTTTTTACCTGATGCGACGAAATCACCCTGCTTTTTGATCGCGCTGCGTAGGAACCGGCTAAAACGTCCTTTATTTAACATAATTTCGTGACGTCGTCACAACATCTCGGCGGCCGCCCGGCTCTGTTCATGGCAGCCGCCTACCTCAATCCCCGCTTACCGATGCAATGCCATTCCCTTGATGGCCTTATCTACCGCCTTTTTGGGGCCATGGATTGCCAGGCCGACCAGGTCCAGATTGTCCGGCCGTTCGGCAAGGAACACCTGCCGATTGGCTTCATCATGCCCGGTTGAAAACATGGCGTGCACATAAGGAATGAGCGTCAGCTCGCGTTCCAGCCCCTTGCGATGCGCGCCCTGCAGCTTGGCCAGATCCGCCTCGAAGATCAGCATGGGCTGGCCGGAAATGCTGCCGTACTGGCGCCCCAGCGAATCCACATAGCGTTCGCCAATGATTTCAGGCGCTGCGGCCGCAATGCCGGTGGCGAGAAACGCCACCACGTTCAATCTTTGCCAGGCCGGCAGATCATCACGCACGATAAAGGCAATTTTGGTATCGAACATCTTGTATCACTCTCCGTCATACTTAAAACAGCATGTTCGGAGATCGCGCGCCGATCGGTATAGAACGTTTGTGCACTGGCGCTGATAGGCCGCCGGTGACAGCCGGTAGGCGCGTTGGAACCAACGCCCCAGGTGGCTTTGGTCGGCAAACCCCACCTGCAGCGCGGCCACGGCGGGCTCAGTCCCCTGAGCCAGCAGCAAACGCGCGGCGCGCAGGCGCAGGCGCACCAGATAAGCATGCGGCGATTGCCCAAAAGCCTGCTTGAACTGCCGGCTGAGACGGAATCGATCGATGCCCGAGTAACGCGAAAGCGCCTCCAGCCCGATATCATCGGCCATCCGCTCGTGCAGGTAATCCCTGACCAGATTCATTTGAACGAGGGAATCGTTCCGTTGAGACGCTGGCCGCAGATGAATATGGCGCGCCAAAAGCGTCATCAGGTGGTCCAGACCCTGATCGCGCGCCAGGCGGCCTTCCCGGTGATGAACGGCAAAAAAAGCCTGCTGTATCGCCGTGCTCAGCAAGGGATCGTCGGCGAGCGTGTTGCGAAAAGCCGCTTCGATCGCAGAGATATCGCCCAGGCCGCGGCGCTGCATGAGGTCTGATACCCAGGCCTGCGGCAGATAGAGCATCGCATAGGTAAAGCCCTCGGCCTCGGGCGCGTGGCCGTCATGCACCGCGCCGGGCTCGATGAGAATGGCTCGGCCGGGGCGGCTGGTGTGCAACGCGCGATGGCAATTGAAGCGTTGCAAGCCTTGCTGCGTTACGCCTACCAGGAGCTCGTCGTGATCGTGCGGATCGTAAGCGTGGCCGCGAAAATGCGCGTGTACGCTTTCGATGCCGGTTTCATCATCGCGCTGGAGCCTGACCCAGTCTCTGCCCCCCGCCGTCTTCATTAGACAACTCCCCAGCCGAATCAATGTGAATAGCGAATAAGGTTATTTTATGTCCGCGTAAGTTAAATTTAAACGCTAAATGTTTAACATCCGGTGCTAAAAAATCGTCGCAAATTGTTCAAACCCGCGAAAGTGAACAATGCTTTAAAGGCTGCAATCCTTTAAAAATCATTTTCATGGAGATACCTGAATGACGACGCAAGCAACAGCACGGCACTCAGCATTCGCGCTAGCGGTTTATGAATGGCTGAATCCGCTGCCTTATGGATTTTTTACGGCGGCGATGATTTTCGACATCATCTATGCCTGCAATGCGGAGATCCTCTGGGTACAGGCCGCCAGCTGGCTGATCGCTATCGGCCTGGTCCTGGCCATTATCCCGCGCCTGATAAATCTGGTTCAGGTATGGGTTGGCGCATCCCGGCCGCCATCCTCGCCGGTAAAGCTCCATTTCTGGCTGAATTTGCTGGCTATCGCGCTCGCCATCGTCAACGCCTTCGTGCATAGCCGGGACGCCTACGCCGTTGTACCGCAAGGCGTTGTTCTGTCGGTAATCGTTGTCGTTTTACTGAGCATCGCCAACATACTGCTGGCCGTCGGCGCGCGCGCAAAATAAGGAGATTCCACATGAAAATAACCACCATGGCGATCGCCATCTCAGCCACCTTGATGCTGGCCGGCTGCGACAATAAAGCGGCTATCGATCCTGAGCGGCAGATAGGGCCGGATCCCGAGTTGCCTGCGGCGCAGAACTTTTTAATGCCGCCCATGCAGGTGCCAAAAGGCGTAGGCTGGCAGGCGGATCAAATGCCCAAGGTCGCCGCAGACCTGAAAATTGAAAAAGTGGCGGACGGCCTGCTGCACCCGCGCCAGCTGCTGACCCTGCCCAACGGCGACATCCTGGTGGTGGAGTCCAACGGGCCCGGCACCGAGGCCGTCACTACGCCCAAACAGCTGATTGGCGGGCTGGTCAAAGGCCAATCCGGCAAGGGCGGCAAAGGCGGCAATCGCATTACCCTGCTGCGGCAAACCGCCGAGGGGCAATGGGAAAAACACCCTTTTCTGCAGCACCTTAACTCTCCGTTCGGCGTGCAGCTGGTCGGCAATACGCTGTACGTCGCCAATACCGACAACATCATGCAATATCCTTATCAGTCAGGGGAAACGCAGATTACCGATCCCGGCAAAGTGCTGGCGGACCTGCCGGGCACCATCAACCACCATTGGACCAAGGCATTGCTGGCCAGCCCGGACGGTAAAAAGTTGTATGTCGGCGTCGGCTCCAACAGCAACATTACCGAAAACGGTCTGGCGGTTGAGTATCGCCGCGCGGCGGTGCTGGAAGTCGATACCGCCTCAGGCGCCAGCCGCATTTTCGCCAGCGGGTTGCGTAACCCTACCGGGCTGCAGTGGGAGCCGCGGACCGGCAAGCTGTGGGCCATCGTCAATGAACGCGACGAGATTGGCGCCGACCTGGTGCCCGATTATCTCACCTCGGTGCAGGACGGCGGCTTCTATGGCTGGCCTTACAGCTATTTCGGGCAGCATATCGATCATCGCGTGAAACCGCAGCGCCCGGATCTGGTGGAGAAAGCCATCAAGCCGGACTATGCCATCAGCTCGCACGTGGCGCCGCTTGGCCTGCTGTTCTATACCGGCGAAAACTTGCCGGCCGGCTATCGTGGCGGCGCCTTTATCAGTGAGCATGGCAGCTGGGATCGTTCGCCGCTGAGCGGTTATCGGGTGGCCTACGTCGCTTTTGAGCAAGGCAAGCCGGTCGGCACCCCCAGGCCGGTGGTGACGGGCTTTGTCTCTGACGATGAAAAAGAGCTGCGCGGCGCCCCGGTCGGGCTGGCAATCGACAAATCAGGCGCGCTGTTGGTGGCGGACGACGTCGGCAACAGCGTCTGGCGCGTCAGCGCAAAATAAGCCGCTGCGGGCGTTGCCCAAGGGCAACGCCCTTTATTTAATCAGTGACATCGTCACCTGTGTGGTTCGGTGAGCCAGGCTTCCAATCGCATGATGGTTGCCGCTTTCGGGCTGGCCGGGTTCCACACCAGATAATAGGTCAGGTTTCCACAGTCCCATTGATTTTCGTCCATCGCCATCAGCGTGCCGGCGTTGAGCTCATCCTCGACCAGCACTCGCTGCGCCAGTGCGATGCCTTGCCCTGCCAGCGCAGCCTGATAGGCTAACGCCGAGCTTTCCATGTCGCGCCGCCGGGTCAACGTCGCCATGTCCACACCGTAGGCTTCGCACCACCGTCGCCAGTCATCCGGGCGACCGCGCACCATCAGCAGCGTCTGTTGCGCCAGATCCGCCAACGCCAGCCTCGCCCCGCCCGCCTCCGTAGGGCGGAAAACCGGCACCAACAGGTTTTTGACTAACGCCGCGGCGCGATTCGGTGGCCAGTCGCCCTCACCCAGTCGAATTGCCGCGTCGCAGTCTACCCCGTCGTCCCACTCGGACGCCGTCGTCAACCGCACGTCAATATCAGGATTGGCCAGCTGGAAGTTAGACAGCCTGGGGATAAGCCAGCGAGTGGCAAAGGTGGTGAAGGAATGCAGCCGAATCACCGCGCGGCCGGCATTGCGATAAAGCTGTTGCCCGGCGCGGCGCAGGCCGGCGAAATGCTCACTGATTTGCTGGAAATAGACGCTGCCGGGCGGGGTCAGCACCAGGCCGCGCCCATGCCGCTGAAAAAGCGCGGTGCCGAAATGCGCTTCCAGCAGGCGAATTTGCCGGCTTACCGCGCCAGGCGTCACCGACATGCCCTCGGCGGCGGCTCGTACGCTGCCCGTTCTGGCCACGTACTCAAAGGCTAGCAATGCATTTAACGGCGGGAGATCGCGCATCAGCGTTGACCATTTAGTTTTTCTCAACAATCGGGTGATTTTAATCGATTGTGGCTAAAAAGCTAACGCCGCATTATCGGTGGCGTCAACCTGCTGAGGAATCACGCCTAATGATTGAAGTCATCAACCCTGCCGACGGTAGCATCGTCGGCCAAGCCCCGTTTATGAATAACGAACAAGTGGCGGCGGCCATTACCCGTACCTGCGACGCATTTCCGGCCTGGGCGGCTAAAACCGCAAAACAACGCAGCGATCTGTTGCGCGGTTGGTACGAGCTGGTCCGTGCGGACCGGCAAATTTTCGCCGAAATCATGGTGAAAGAGAACGGCAAATGCTTGAGCGAAGCCCTGGGGGAGATCGAGTATGGACTGGGCTTTATCGAATGGTATGCCGAGGAAGCCAAGCGCCTGAACGGAGATATTCTGCCCTCCCACGATCCCGATGCTTCGGTGCTGGTGATGAAAGAACCGGTGGGCCCCACGGCCGCCATCACGCCGTGGAACTTTCCGTTCATGATGATCACGCGCAAAATCGCTACCGCGCTGGCGGCTGGTTGCACCATGATCATCAAGCCGGCGGAGGAAACCCCGTTAACCGCCTACAAACTGCTGGAATACGCCCGGCGCGCGGGCATTCCGCCAGGGGTTTTTGAGATGGTGACCGGCGATGCCAACGCCATCGGCGAAGCCTTTACCCAGGATCCGCGCATACACAAAATCTCATTTACCGGCTCAACCCGCGTTGGCAAACTGCTGGCGCAAGCCTGCGGCGCCACGCTGAAAACCATGACCCTGGATCTGGGCGGCAACGCGCCGTTTATTGTTTTCGACGACAGTCCGATCGAAGAAGCGGTCGCCGCTCTGGTCAGCGCCAAATTGCGCAACTCGGGCCAGGTGTGCATTTCACCTAATCGCATTTTCATTCAGGATGGCATTTACGAACGGTTCCTCGATCAACTGGCTGCCGCAGTGGCCAAAATTCGCGTTGATCAGGGGATGCAACAGGAGTTTGTCGTCGGCCCGCTCATCAACCGGGCGGCACTGGATAAAGTCGTTTCATTGGTCGATGATGCGGTCGGGAAAGGCGCCACGGTGCGGCTGGGCGGAAAGCCGCACGAGAAAGGTGGCCTGTTCTACCCGCCAACCATACTCTGCGGTCTGGACGAGACGTTTGCCGTGCATAACACCGAGATTTTCGGGCCGGTGTTCGCGATTTACCGCTTCAGCGACGAGGAGGAGGCCATCCGCAATGCCAACAATAGCGAATATGGCCTGGTGGCCTACGCCTGGACACGCGATCTCGGCCGGGCGTTCCGCCTGTCGAAACGGCTGGCGGCCGGAATGGTGATACTGAACTCCGGTTCGGTCGGCAGCGCCTCGGTGCCGTTTGGCGGCATCAAGCATTCCGGCTATGGTCGCGAAGGCGGCCACTATGGCATCGAAGAATATGTGCATGTGAAATACGTGCTGATGGCGGGCCAAAACCGCTAATCTCTGCCGGGAGAGCGTCAATGTGCCGCTCTCCCGCTTATTTTTCCGGGCATATTTTATGCCGGAAAAATTAATCGGCTCATTATTCAGACAACATAAAAATATATTAATCTACACGCCGTTGACCCGGCATAAAATGTTTTAACATTTGCAGCATAAACCAGTACAATTACCTACCCTATGTTAACCCTGTATTTAGGTTAAATGTGTCGTTAATTCAGACCAATGCATCGCGAAGCCTGGCGCCCGCCTGGTTAGGGATCTTTGCTATTCTGATGCTGTTCATCGCTCCGGTGGTCTCGCGATCCCTGGAGCATGCCCGCGTCGGCAGCGCTGAAACGACCGTCATGGCGGATTGCGGCATGGAAATGCCGATGCACCATCAGCCGGTGCCGCCGCAGGCGCACGCTGGCGCCGGCAGCCACACCATGGCGATGATGATGGACGACAGCGCCTGCGGCTACTGCGTGCTGCTGATCCACGCGCCGCTGCTGGATTTGAGCGGCGCGCCGCTGTTCTGGTCCGGGTCGCTCACCTCCCGCCCGCCGCCGATATACGCCCTATTCCCTTTATTTGCCCACGTCATTCATACCGAATTACAGCCCCGCGCCCCGCCCGCGTCTTTCCCGCTGATTTAAAAATAGCCGTACCGTCGCCCTATTATTTCCGTTGAAGGTTTCAACCGGGCCGATTTAATTCGCCTGAATAAAATAGCGTCGCACGCCCTATTCTTAAGGTTATTCCAGTCAGCGAATTGGATTGACCCCGTATTTACGGTGGCGTTTATCGCCAGGCCGCCCCGTGCCTGAATTATTTACCGCCACCGACGGAAACCGTTTTTACATTAAGGAAAGATGATGTCCACACTCGCTGCAGATTATAAAAAGAACGCCGTAAGCCGCTCCATCGCCGCCGCCATGCCGCTATTTTTGTTGGCGGCCTTCCAGGGCCAGGCCGCTCAACCGCCTCGGCACGACGGCGCCGCCAAAACCAATGACGACGAGGTCATCACCGTCAGCGCGCCGCTCTACTCCCCGCTGACCATCGTCACCTCGCCGAAAACCCCGCGGCAGCCGGTGCCGGCCAGCGACGGCGCCGACTACCTGAAAACCGTCCCGGGATTTGCCCAGATCCGCAACGGCGGCACCAACGGCGATCCGGTGTTTCGCGGCATGTTCGGCTCCCGGTTGAAAATCCTCACCGACGGATCAGAGATGCTGGGCGCCTGTCCCGCCAGGATGGATGCGCCCACCTCCTACATTTCGCCGGAAAGCTACGACCTGCTGACCATCACCAAAGGGCCGCAAACGGTGCTGTGGGGGCCGGGATCTTCGGCCGGCACGGTGCGCTTCGAGCGTGAACGCCCGCGCTTCGATAAACCCGGCGTCAAGGCCAACGCCAGCGTGCTGACCGGCTCCAACGGCCGCTGGGACGAAAATATCGACGCCAGCCTCGGCGCCGAGCAAGGCTACCTGCGGCTGATGGCCAATAAATCGCGCTCCGACGACTACCGGGATGGCGATCACGCCCGGGTTCCCTCGCGCTGGGATAAATGGAACGGCGATCTGGCGCTGGGCTGGACGCCCGACAACGATACCCTGCTGGAGGTGACCATGGGCCGCGGCAACGGTGAAGCGCGTTATGCGGGCCGCAGCATGGAAGGCTCGCAGTTCAAACGCGAAAGCCTGGGCATGCGCGTTGAGAAATCCAACCTCGGGCAGGTGTTCGACAAGCTGGAGGCGCAGGTCTATTACCACCATGCCAATCACATCATGGACAACACCAGCCTGCGCTCTCCGGGGCATGGCGGCATGAGCGGCCATCATGGCATGGGCATGGCTTCCGGCATGACGATGCAGCTGGATCGGCGCACCGTCGGCGGCCGCGTGATGGGCACCTGGCAATGGCAGGCGGTAAAACTGGAAAGCGGCGTGGATAGCCAAACCAATACCCATCGCAGCATGAGCCGCGGTGCCTGGCAAAAAGACGCCCAGTTCAACTACTACGGCGTCTTTGGCGAGCTGAGCTGGGCGGCCGGCGAACGGAGCAAAGTGATCGGCGGCGCGCGCCTCGATCGCAGCCTGGCGGAGAACTTCACCAACGGCAAGGACGCGGAGCGTTCCGATACCCTGCCCGGCGGGTTTATGCGCGTCGAACATACCCTGGCGGCGCTGCCGCTGATGCTGTACGCGGGCGTCGGCTATACCGAGCGTTTCCCCGACTACTGGGAGCTGTTCTCGCCCACCTTTGGGCCGAACGGCAGCCGGGATCCGTTCTCCAGCGTCAAGAGCGAGAAAACCACCCAGCTGGACGTCGGCGCGCAATACAGCGGCAAGCGCCTTAACGGCTGGATCTCGGGCTATGTCGGCCGAGTCGAGGATTTTATTTTGTTCAAATACGATCCGCGCAACGCGCGCATCAGCCAGGCCGACAACGTGAACGCCAATATCATGGGCGCGGAGCTGGGCCTGGGTTATCAGTTGAGCGAACGCTGGAAAACCGACGCCAGCCTGGCCTATGCCTGGGGCAAAAATACCGCCGATGGCCGGCCGCTGCCGCAGATCCCGCCGCTGGAGGCGCGCCTGGGGCTGACCTACGAGCGCGGCGACTGGAGCGGCACCGGCCTGTGGCGGCTGGTCAGCAGCCAGCATCGCGTCGCGATCAACGAGGGCAACGTGGTGGGCAAAGACTTTGCCGCCAGCCCGGGCTTCGGCGTGCTGTCCGCGAACCTGGCTTATAAGGTGAACAAAAACGTCAAGCTGAGCACCGGTCTGGACAACATCCTGAACAAAACCTACAGCGAGCACCTGAATCTGGCGGGCAACAGCGCCTTCGGCTATTCGGCCAATACTTCGGTTAACGAACCGGGCCGCACCCTGTGGGCCAAGCTGAACGTCAGCTTCTGAGCGAAACCGGGCGAGGGTTCGCTCTCGCCCGGCCAGCAAAGGTTGCGCATATTTTCACCATCGGCTATCTATAGGGCTAACGCCAATCGCTGGAGAAGGTCCTATGTCTCGTCTTACCGCAAAAGATTTTCACCCGGAATTGCTCGAGTACTACGACTACTACGCGCATGGCAAAATCACCAAGCGTGAATTCCTCGAGCTGGCGGCCAAGTACGCCGTCGGCGGCCTGACGGCGATGGCGCTGCTCAGCCTGATCGGGCCAAACTACGCGCTGGCTCAGCAGGTTGAATTTACCGATCCGGATATTAAGGCGGAATATATTACCTATCCATCGCCTAACGGCCATGGTTCGGTGCGCGGTTATTGGGTCCGTCCGGCCAAGGCGGCCGGTAAAGTGGCGGCCGTGGTGGTGGTCCATGAAAATCGCGGCCTGAATCCTTATATCGAAGACGTCGCGCGGCGCGTGGCCAAGGCGGGCTATATCGCCCTGGCGCCCGACGGTTTGAGTTCGGTCGGCGGCTATCCGGGCAACGACGACCAAGGCCGCGAACTGCAGCAGCGGCTGGATCCCGCCAGGCTGATGAATGACTTTTTCGCCGCCGTGGAGTTCCTGATGCAGCATCCCCATACCACCGGCAAAGTGGGCATCACCGGCTTTTGCTATGGCGGCGGCGTGGCCAATGCCGCCGCCGTCGCCTATCCGGAGCTGGCGGCGGCGGTGCCGTTTTATGGCCGCCAACCGCGGGCCGACGAAGTGCCGCGCATCAGGGCGCCGCTGCTGCTTCACTATGCGGAACTGGATGCCCGCATCAATGAGGGATGGCCGGCCTACGAAGCGGCGCTCAAGGCGGGCGGCAAAAGGTATCAGGCCTATATGTACCCCGGCGTGAATCACGGCTTTCACAACGACTCCACCCCGCGCTATGACCGGGCGGCGGCCGATTTGGCCTGGCAACGCACGCTGGATTGGTTCCAGCGCTATCTCAGCTGAGCCGGCCGATATGCGATTAGGATCTTAAGATATGTTTTTTAAGTTTTTCCCATCCGGGCCGGCGGCGATTACTATCAGCCTCAGAGTAATTAATGACCGGAGGGAATATGCAAAGTATCCATCGTTTTTGGGCCCTGCTCAGCGACCTGCTGATCGAGAAGGCCGACGAGGTTGCCCCGCAGGCTGCCGAAAGCGCAGATTATGACGATGCGCTGCCGCCGCGAATTGAACGTTCCATCCAGCTGGCCGATCGCTTTCTGTTCATGTAATACCCCGCTTTTCCCCTATTCCGCAGAGATAAAAACCCGGCATTGCGCATGCCGGGCGGTTTATCAGAAATCGACGTTAACTCCCAACTGGAAGCTGCGGCCCGGCTGCGTGGCCAATTGCTTATTAGCGGGTGTTGGCGATGAAATTTTGTACGCCGATTACTACCGGGAGAACATCAGCGGTACAATACTTGACCGCCCGGAACAGGGACGCTTACTGATGGACAGCCATCGCAATGATATTTTAATCGAGCGAGCACATATACTGAGTAAATATCGGGGCAAGCAAGCTAACGGTGAACGACATCAGAAAGTAATGTATTTACCTGCAGGTAAAAATTGAATATCCGTGAAACGGCAGAAGCTACGGGCTACAGTGTTTCTCAGGCTTGTCGCACCCGGGCTCTGTATAAGGATGCTGAGTCTGCTTAAAAAGCATGCTTAGCGTACAATAATTTCCGTTCGCCAAGCTTACACCTTTGAAATATAATATTTTTGCATAGGGTAGCTATCTTTATCCTCCCTACATTTGCAACAGTGCCCATTAACTACTATCTTTATGGGAAGATGAAAATACAATTACCTTAGTTCACTATTTTACCAAGTTTTTCATAGAGTAATAAATTTTATTAAATCCAGAGTAATATTTATTGATTGGGATAATTTCGTGTAGAACTATTTTTATTCACCCTTGAGTAGTGAGGTAGTATGAGTGTTGAACTGAACCGCCCATCAAATTTTATTGGTAAGCAACAACAGACATCTCATGATTTTGATGAGAAAACTTTTGATGCTCATGCCGACTTTTATGAAAAAATGTTCTCTGCACCCTATCGAAAATACTTGGAAATCCCGACGATTGGTGCTTTGCTGGGCGATCTTACAGGGCTGAACGTGCTAGATTTTGGCTGTGGACCAGGATTTATTTCTCGTTGGTTACAGGGCAGAGGTGCCAGGAAGATCGTGGGGTACGATGTTTCAGAGGGAATGTTGAGCTATGCTAAACGCTTAGAACAAAAACACCCCCAAGGGATATCCTATGTCGCAACATTAGATAATAACCTTAAGGAACAATTTGATGTCGTCTTAGCTATCTATGTAATGCCTTATGCGCCGGATAAAGAAAAATTACTGAAAATGAGTGAAACGATGGCTTGGCTTTTAAAACCCGGTGGACGTCTTATTACTTTACCAATACACCCTAAATTCAACCCAGATCCAGAATATTACCGCCCCTACGGTTTTCGCCTGATAGAAAAAGAGAAACGAACAGATGGCAGCTTGGTTAATCTGCACATTTGTCAGCCTCCCTATGACGTCAATATTAAAGCGCATTATTGGTCCGAAGAAACACTAATATCGACACTGCGTAAAGCCGGGTTTCACTCTATTTCCTGGCGACAATTACAGCCTCCTCAACCTGAGCAAGAGCACGGTGTTTCGCTTGATGGTTATCTGCATTCCCCACATGCGGCGATCGTTGAAGGGATCAAAAATGACAAGGACTACACATCTGTTTCCCAACAGAGTAGAGGCTAATTATGTCGAAGGCAGAAAGAAGTCTCTCTTTGCTACAGAATGCGCGTTTTTTCACGCTTGCCAGCCGTTCGCTAGCCGGGGAGGTCTGGGCATCAACGGTTAACTATGTTCCGGTCTTTTCGCCTGTCCGAATTCTTTGGTGTTCGATGCGTACTGCCAGGCATTCTGAAAATATTCGACAGCATGAACTAGTGAGCGGCTCAGTATTTCGTACTGACTTGCAGGGGGTATCTCCACTTGGTTTAGATGGCGCTCAATTTACCGGCCTTTGCCGTGAAATCCCCGAGCACGAAAGTGCCGAAGCGCACCATTATTTCGGCCTCAATAACTTCCCCGATGAAACCTTACGCGCAGCATGGATGCCGCCTTTGGATGAATTTATCGGGAAAGGTGCCCGCCGATTTTATGAATTGAAGATTTCCGAGTGGTGGCTGTTAGATATTGATCATTGGTTGGAGAGCCGGCAAGACCGGAGAATAGCGGTTGATCTAAACACATTAATCAACTCGCGAAGCTCTAGCTAATTCCCAAGTATTAAAATCACCCCAAAATAAATCCTAGTAACCACTAAATGTGCAATGAGTTGCTTTTGTGATGACGGGGATAAAACGCAGAGGAGTCGCTATTAATGAATAAACTCTTTGCTTTTACAGAACGTCAAGATATTAAAGGCGTTGATAACCTGGAGTTGATGAAGCTCTTTCTACAGCAAGTTGAGCATTATCCCAATCGACCGGCTGTTATAACAACGGAACGAACTCTCAGTTATATTGAACTTGCTGAACAGGCGCAGTCACTCGCCGGCCATTTACTGCAAATGGGAGTGAAAAATGAAATGCCAGTGGCCATTTTGATGAAATCAGGCATTGAACAGGTCATCTGCCAGGTTGCTATTCTATTGTCTGGAGGGAGCTGTGTGCCTCTCAACGTGGCTTCACCTGACAATCGCCTGAATTTCATGCTCCAAGAGGCAAAGGTCATATTTACCCTTACCGACTCAGCCTTGGCTGGACGTGCATTATCAACTCGTTATGTCCTGCTCGACGCCTATCCGCGTCAAAATGTTCTTTCTACCGATTTACCGGGGATAAAGGCAGGTTTGAACCACCGGGCTTATATCATGTTTACTTCCGGCACAACTGGTACGCCCAAGGCTGTTGAGGTTGAGTACCGAGGCATACTACGCTTGGTGGTCAATGCGGATTATCTTCCTATTTCGACTCTGGATCGTCTTGGCAGCATTTCTGCTCCGGATTTTGATGCCATTCTTCTTGAGGTTTGGGGGGCACTCCTTAATGGTGCCGCTACTGTTATTATTGATAGAGAAGTGCTGCTCGATCCAGAAGCGTTAAAGTCCTGTTTTATTGATTATGCCGTTAGCTCCATTTTAGTTACGCCATCATTATTCAATTTCATTACTACCCTCTGCCCTGACACCTTCCGTACCCTGAGCTATCTGATGATTGGCGGAGAAGCATTTAATATTCGTACTCTGAGATCACTGCCCCTGGAAGCGTGGCCTAAAAATATCTATAACGTTTATGGCCCGACGGAAAACACCACCTACACACTGTATTACCCAATAGGGTTGGACGACCTAACGGCAGAAAGCATGCCTCTAGGAAAACCAATTAATAAAACGGAGGTTTTCATACTTGATGATCAGTTGCAGTTGGCCGATGTCGGTGTCTTAGGCGAAATATATGTAGGTGGTGATGGAGTGGCTCGTGGATACTTAAATCGTCCCGAATTAACAGCAGAGAAATTTATCACCATTAAAATTAGCGGAGAGGATGAGCTCAAGCGCTTATACAAAACGGGTGATTTGGGCTGGAAACGGGCCGATGGTGTCTTTATGTATTCGGGGCGAGTGGATAACCAGATCAAATTACAGGGTTATCGTATAGAAGCGGAGGAAGTGGAAACTCAATTGCTAAAAACCGGATTGCTGTTGGAAGCCATTGTCTGTGCGGTTAAAAAAGAAGGCGATGAAGGTTACCTGCTTGCTTTTGTTGTTCCACAAGACCCATCTACTTTCAACAGCAAGCAGCTGCTCGGTGAACTTAAGCAATGCTTACCACCCTATATGTTACCGCGCATCCATATGGTTGGTGCCATCCCGTGGAATCCGAATGGGAAGGCCGATCGTCCTAAACTCCTCGAATTGTATAAGCAACAACGCTCTTCCGGAAAGATTTGAAATATCCACTTAATTACAATGGAGCCGAGAATATGAAACAGCTTCATGAATTCCCCGCGATGGGTCTCACCGCTCTTTTTTTACATCAGGTGCAACAGCACTCTGCGCGGCCAGCAATCATCACCCCTCAATACACATTAAGCTATAACCAATTGGCGAAACAGGCACAGAAGCTAGCGATAGAGTTATGCCAGAAAGGAGTTCAACCTGAGGAGCCCGTTGCTATTTTAATGAGTGCAGGGGCCGAGTATATCATTTGCCAGTTGGCCGTTTTGCTAGCAGGCGGAACCTGTGTCCCACTGAACCCTTCGCTGCCGGATGAACGGCTCAATTTCATGCTGCAAGAAGTGCAGGCGAAATTAACCATTACGGATATCAATTCGGGTACGCGGCCATTATCGACCCATTTTATTCTCTTTGATAATTCCCCCTCAACCGATAATCGGCATGTTGAAATGCCGATGAAAGACAAAGGCTTGAATCAACGTAGCCATATTCTTTTCACTTCCGGCACCACTGGGCAACCTAAAGGCGTAGAAATTGAGGCCCGCGGTATTGTGCGCATGCTGGTTAATTCCAGCGCTATTCACGTTACAGCTAGCGATCGGGTTGCCTGTCACGCGAACCCGGCGTTCGATGGTTCCTTTCTGGAGGTGTGGGGGGCATTACTCAATGGAGCTGCCTTAGTTATTATCACCAAAGAGACTCTGCTCGATGCGAAACGATTGGAGGATAGGTTACAACAGTATGCTGTCAGTTATCTGTTTATGACGACATCATTGTTTAACTTTATCGCTCCACAGTGCCCCGCCGCCTTCCGCTCTCTGAATTATCTGCTGGTTGGGGGTGAAGCCTTTAACCTTCAAGCGTTGAAGTCACTCTTACCAACTGCATGGCCAAAAAATCTGCTTAACTGCTATGGTCCAACGGAAGGGACGACGATCACACTTTACCACCGCGTCGTGGCGGACGATTTGCAAAAGGAAGAGGTGCCAATTGGTCGGCCACTCGATAAAACGGAGGCCTATATTCTGGATGAACAGTTGAATCCTGTAACTCCAGGTAAGCAGGGAGAGATCTATATCGGAGGTGAAGGGTTAGCACGGGGATATATCAATCAACCTGAGTTAACTCAGGAAAAATTCCCAACCGTTAAGATTGCCGGGGAAAGCACACCTAAGCGTCTGTATCGAAGTGGGGATATGGGCTGGCAGAGATCTGATGGCGCCATCATTTACGCCGGGCGTATCGATAACCAAATAAAATTGCAGGGATACCGTATTGAGATCGAAGAGATCGAAACCCAGCTGCTAAGGAGTGAGCAATTGCTTGCTGCCGTGGTTTGTGTGATGAGGAATGAGACGAACGAAGCCTATTTAACCGCCTTTGTCGTCCCCAAACACCCTGGTAAGTGCGACACCAACAACCTGCTTAATCGCGTTAAACAGCAACTGCCGCCCTACATGCTCCCACGCTTGCAGGTCGTGGATGCTATCCCTATAAATGAAAATGGTAAAGCCAATCGCTCCCTGTTGCAGGCTCAGGTTGATAAACTGCGGATTGCGAACGAATGCCCGTCAGAGTTGCCCCAAAACGCCGCCGAATTATTATTGATATGGCAGCAGGTACTTGATGTAACCCAAGCCTCGATGGATGATGAGTTCTTCCTGCTTGGTGGCACCTCATTACAGGCTGCGCGATTGGTATTGGAAATCAAACGTCGGTTCGGGCAGAGGTTATCAATCCAGGATCTGTATGACGCTCAAACACCCCGTAATCTACTGCATTTACTCCAACAGCCACAAGAAGTCGCAACCGACGACATCTGCGCTACCTTACTCAGAGACAGCCAGCTTCCTGAGGATATTCAGCCAAATCTAGAGTCACCTCAGCCATGGTTAAGTGCCTCGGCAGGGCGAGTGTTTCTGACTGGCGCGACGGGGTTTATGGGGGCTTTCTGCCTGCGTGATTTACTGCGGTTAGATGAAGTGCGTCAAGTTGTCTGTCTGGTACGAGCGAAGGATCATGACGCAGCCCTACAACGTGTCAAAGATAACATGACCCAATACGGGCTTTGGCAACAAGATTTTGGTTTGCGTATCGTAGCACTTGCGGGGGACATGACCCAACCTGAGTTAGGGCTGGACAACCTGAGTTACACGCGTCTCACAACAGATTGCGATGTCATTTTTCATACCGCTGCTCATATTAGTTTTATTGAGCCTTACCAGGCGCATCGTGCAACTAATGTGCTGGGAGCGATCAACTTATTGCGTTTAGCCATCGCGAACAAGGCCAAGCCACTTCATTACGTTTCTACCGTCGCCGCCATAGGGCCCGCAGGATTATTGTTCCCGACAGAACGTTTTTATGAAGAAGACGATCTGATGCCCTATTGGGAAGGAATGAAATATACCCTGGGCTATATACAGAGTAAATGGGTGGCTGAGCGGCTAATGTGGCAAGCGAGAGAGCGAGGTATTCCGCTGTCGGTTTACAGACCGGGCTTCATGATGACCGACAGCGTTAGCGGTGTGGGTAATCCAGAAGATTTTATGTGGCGGATGATCAAAGGGTGTATTAGTACCGGCGCATCGCCATTGTTACCTGGCGATCGTAAAGAGCTGATCCCCGTAGACTATGCTAGTGCAGCCTTAATTCGTATCGCCAGCGATAATAGTCATCTTGGGCGTATGTATCATCTGATCCCTCCGAGTGACGCGCATTCAATCAGTCTGAACACCTTCTTTGAACTATTTGAACATTGCGGCTACGTTTTAACCCCAATGCCTTATAAACAGTGGTTGCAAAGATTGTATGACGATCCAAATTTGGACGCCAACCCATTGATGCCGCTGTTACCGATGCTTTCCGAAGTCGTGTATGAAGACCTTACGCTGTGGGAAGTTTTCAGAAACATACCTCGGTATGATGCTGGCCAGACTCAGGCAGTATTAACCGAATCTGGAGGGCTTGACTATACGCCGACCAATACTGCATTACTTACCCGATACTTGGATTATATGAAAAGTATCGGTCAATTATAAAGCTGGCTCAAATAGAGCTACGTAAAAGCTGGCTGACTTCCGGATAGGCGGCGCGGCGGTTGATGTTGTTGAAACCGCCCCGCCGATCGCGCCGTTGGCCCGATCGACCGGGGTGGCGCCGGACTCATAGTTTTTTACAGCGATCGCACAATGTGTTCCCGCAGCCACTGGTGGGCGGGATCGCGATGAGAGCGCTCATGCCACAGCATGGTCATCTCAAAACCCGGCACCGCCACCGGCGGTTCAACCACCTCCAGCGCCGGCTGATGACGCAGCAGCCGCTCCGGCAGCATGGCCACCAGCTCGGTATTCATCAGCACCGCAATCACGAACAGGAAGTGCGGCACGGAGAGCACCACGCGCCGCGTCAGCCCCAGTTCTTCCAGCGCCCGGTCGGTAATGCCGAAAAAACCGCCGCCGTCCGGCGACACCATCACCTGCTCAAGCTGGCAGAACTGAGCCGGCGTCAGCGTTTTTTGCAGTTTCGGATGGCCTGCGCGCCCCACCAGCACGTAGCGCTCGCTGAACAAGGTGCGCTGCCGCAGGTTAGGCGGCGCGCCTTCCCGGGTGTGAAACGCCAGGTCGATCTCGCCCCGCTCCGCCTGCTGGGCGATACGCGCCGGCGCGGTTTCGATTACCGCCAGCCGGGTGCCCGGCGCCGCCGTTCTCAACCCGTTCAGCGCCGGCAGCACGATGGTCGACTCCCCGTAGTCGAAGGCGGCGACGCGCCAGGTATTATTGGCCGCTGCGGGATCGAACGGCGTGCTCGGCGCCACCGCCAATTCAAGCGCCGCCAGCGCCTGGCGCAGCGGTTCGCGCAGCTGTTCCGCCCTGGCCGTCGGCAGCATGCCGCGCGGGCCCGGCAGCAGCAAGGGATCGCCGAAGATTTCCCGCAGCTTGGCCAGGTGAACGCTGACCGAAGGCTGGGAAAAGTTAAGCCGTTGCGCCGCCCGGGTAACGTTATGCTCGGCCAGCAAGGCGTCCAGCGTCACCAGCAGATTCAGATCCAGCCGTCTCAAATTACTCATGATAATACCTGGAATATTGGAAATTCATTTCCAATATACCTTATGGCTGCCTACCCTGCAGTTATCTTGCAACGGAGGTTTACCATGAATGTTTTGATCGTCTATGCCCATCCCGAGCCGCAGTCGCTGAATGGCTCACTGAAAAACTTTGCCGTCGCCCACCTGCAGCAGGCCGGCCATCAGGTGCAGGTTTCCGACCTGTACGCCATGCGCTGGAAAGCGGTGCTCGATGCCGACGACAGCCGTGACGGCCCGCACAGCGGGCGCTTCGATCCTGCCATGGATTCGCAGCGCGCCTATGCCGCCGGGCTGCAGAGTGAGGACATCGAACGCGAGCAGCAAAAGTTGCTGTGGGCCGATGCGGTTATCCTGCAGTTTCCGCTGTGGTGGTTTTCCATGCCGGCAATCCTGAAAGGCTGGGTCGAGCGCGTTTATGCTTACGGCTTTGCCTATGGCGTGGGCGAGCATTCCGATGCGCGCTGGGGCGATCGCTATGGCGAAGGTACCCTGGCGGGGAAACGGGCGATGCTGGTCGTCAGCACCGGCGGTTGGGAATCACACTACGCCGCACGCGGCATCAACGGCCCGATCGACGATATCCTGTTCCCGATCCAGCATGGCATTTTGCATTACCCGGGGTTCGACGTGCTGCCGCCGTTTGTCACTTATCGCACCGGCCGGGTTGACGAGGCTCGCTTCGGCGCCCTTTGCACGGCGCTGGGGCAGCGGCTTGATGCCCTGTGGCATGCCGCGCCTATCCCTTTCCGGCGGCAAAATGCGGGCGACTATCAGATCCCCCAGCTCACGCTGAAGGACGAAATCGCGCCGGAGCGCAGCGGCTTCAGCGCGCATCTGGCGTAAATTAGCCGCACTCCCGGTTCGCGGGGAGTGCGGCTATAAGAGACCGCTAGTTCAGTGCGGCCAGGAAGGTTCTGTAATCCACCGCGCTGCGTTCAAGCTCCTGCCGGTTCACCTCCTCAACCGCGCCGTCAGTGACGGATTCCGTGCCGTAAAACGCGAAAAACGAGGCGTATTTGGCCCGCACGTAGTGCGCGGTAAGCTCAAACGGCCGAAATATCTCTTCCAGGGGATATTTATAGCGCCCCTCCCGGGCATAGTCCTCTGCGCGAACGCCGGCCGTCACCGCCAGCGCGACATTTCTGTTTTGCATTTTATACCCGCTGTTTGCCCCGTAGGCCCAGCCATGGGTGAACACGTCATCCAGCCATTTCTTCAACAGCGGCGGGCTGCTGAACCAAAAGATCGGGAACTGCAGCACGATGTTGTCGTGCTGTTCTATCAGCCGCTGCTCCCTGGCCACGTCAATCCGCCAATCGGGATAAGCGCGATAAAGCTCATGCACGGTATAAAGCTCGGGATACTTTCGCAGCTCGTTCAGCCAGCGCCGGTTGATAACCGAGTTCTCGATATCCGGGTGAGCGACAACTACCAGCGTTTTCATTCGGGCATCTCCTTTCAATGAGTTCACCGACGCATCATATGTTATGCTTTCAAGATGTAAAATACGCACACTCACTACACATACTTACCTTAAGGAAAGTGTAAAATGAACGCTGAAGACGTTTGCAGCCCGACGGGCATTAACCTGGAGGAGACCGGCTACGGCTACACGCTGTCGGTGATCAACGGCAAATACAAGATGATCATCCTGTACTGGCTGGCGCTGTATAAGCCGGTGCTGCGGTTCAACGAGCTGCAGCGCTGTATCGGCACCATCTCTTACAAAACGCTGAGTTCAACCCTGAAAGAGCTGGAGAAAGACCGGCTGGTGATCAGAAAGGAGTATCCGCAGATCCCGCCCAAGGTGGAATACAGCCTGTCCGAGCGCGGGCGCTCGCTGATCCCGGTGATCGACATGATGTGCGACTGGGGCGAGCAACATCGGCCGCAAGCCGCTACGCCGCAGGGCTAAGGCGGCGGCGAACAAACAGCTGTTCCACCATTTGCCGCCCCCAGGCGGTGCCCGGCTGTTCGTCCGCCAGCTTGAACCCGGCGCTTTCATAGAGATGCCGCGCGGCGTCCAGCCCTTTGAAGGTCCACAGGTGGATTTCATCAAAGCGCCGTTGGTCGCAAAACTCGACCGCTTTGCCGAGCAGCTGCCGGCCGATGCCGCTGCCGCGCAGTGCGTCATCGAGAATAAAGGCGCGCAGATGGGCGCGATTGTTGCCCAGGCTTTCACCGTCAACCGAGATCGAGCCGAGAATGCGGCCGTCGCCGATCGCCGACCATGCCTGATTTTGCGGATGAGACAAACGGCCGGCGAGATCGGCGAGCATCGCCCCTACCTTGGCCTCGAAAAACACGCCAAACCCCACGCTGCGCGAGTAATACTGCATATGCATTTCCAGCGTTCTGGCCACCCAGCCGGGGCGATAACCGCTGACGATCTCCACCGCCGCCCTAACCTGTGCCTCTCCCGTCCGGCTGGCTCGCAGGGCCGCCACGTAGGCCTGTAGACCGCTGACGATGGCGGCGCCGTCGCCATGCCGTGTGTTCAATGCGCCGCGTACCTGCCGATCGGCAAAATGGTTGATGGCGGCCAGCGTCTCCCGCCCCTGTTCGCTGAGTGCCAGCAGCTTTTCACGCCCATCGCGCTCGCTAGGCTGCACGTCCAACAGCCCCGCCTTGCGCAATTTATTCAGCATGCGGCTGACGCTGGACTTCTCCAGATTAAGTGCGCCGCACAGCGCGGCGGCGTGATTGGCGCGCCCTTCACCGATCTCTATCAACGCGTGCACCGCCGAGGGCGGCAAATCGGTGCCGGCGAGCGTATTGCCCATAAAGCCGAGCTCTCGCACCAGGCGGCGGCTGGCGTCACGGATGGGTAACAGGTAGGCGTCGGGCATGGGTTATTCCTTCACATGGTTGCACAATACAACCATATCAAAGCGCCGCGGCAAAACGCCATGTTTTTTTAGCCGGGCCGGTGAGCGAGTTTTAGTCCTGCTTCAGCTCGCGCAGATACTTGTACACCGTCGCGCGCCCCATCGACAGCACGTTGGCGATGTAATCCGCCGCGCTTTTGGCCTTGAACGCCCCTTCATGATACAGGTCTCTGACCAACAGCTTCTTTTGCTCGCGCGTCAACGCACCCAGCGCGGCGCTCTCGCGGCGCAGCCACTCGTGCAGGAAGGTGTTGATCTTCTCCTGCCAGTCGTCCTTGAACAGCTGCTGCGGCTGCGGCTGCAGGCGCGTGACCGACAGGAACATGTCCAGCGCGTTTCTGGCGTCTTCAAAGGTGCCGGTGCTCAGGTTGATGCACAGCAGATAGCTGGGGTTGCCCTGCCCATCGCGGGCGGCGATGCTCACCGAGCGCATTTTCTTGCCGTCCCAGTTGAGCTTCTCATAGGGACCGGTCACTTTCGCCTCGGCGCCCAGTTCAAAGTCATCCAGCCCGGCGTCATCGCCCGGCTTGCGCTTCGACAGATTGTTGGCCAGATAGGCGACCTTGTTGGTGGCCAGATCGTGGATCACCACCTCGACGTTGGGGAAAAACAGGGCTGCGATGCCGTCGGCGACCGACCGCAAGAGTTCGAGTTGTGAGGGGGTGTTCGGCACGCTGCTGTATCTCCGTGTGGCGCTGTTTACTCTGCTGCTCAGGCGCTTAGCATACCTCAGTTGCGCGCGCTTGCCGAGCGGAGCGCGGCCTGGGCCGCGCTCCCAGGCATTATTCCGCCTCGGTGCTGAACACGTAGCCTTCGCGCGCCAGGCTGTCGCGCACCCGGAAGCGCCAGATCAGCCCCAGGGCGATAAACCACAGCGGCATGCTGCACAGGGCAATCAGCGTATCGCGATCAAACACCATCAGCACCAGCGTGAAGGCGAAGAACGCCAGCGTCAGCCAGGCCATCACCACCCCGCCCGGCATCTTGAAATGAGAGTCGGCATGCAGATCCGGGCGCTTTTTGCGGTAAACCAGGTAAGCCGCCAGGATCATGCCCCAACTGTAAACCACCAGGATCGCCGCCACGGTAGAAACGATGGTGAACAGCGTCATCACGTTCGGCATCAGGATCAGCAGCAAGGTGCCGGCCACCATGCAGAAACAGGAGAACAGCAGGCTGCGGATCGGTATGGCGGTGGTGCGCGACAGGATGCGGAACTGCCCGTGGGCGTGTTTTTCCATCGATAGGCTGTACAGCATGCGGGTGCTGGAATACACCCCGCTGTTGGCCGAAGACATCGCCGAGGTCAGCACCACGAAGTTGATCACCGCCGCGGCCGCCGGCAAGCCCGCCTGGTCGAACAGCATCACGAACGGGCTGCTGTCGGGAGAGATATGGCTCCATGAGGTGACGGCGATGATGGTCAGCATCGAGAACACGTAAAAGATGATAATGCGCGCCGGGATCACGTTAATCGCCTTGGGCAGTACCTTGTGCGGGTTTTTGGTTTCCGCCGACAGCGTGCCCAGCAACTCGATGCCGGTGCAGGAGAAGATGGCTATCTGGAAGCCGGCGAAGAAGCCGAGTATGCCGTGCGGCATGAAGATGGCGGGATCGGTGACGTTGCGCACCGAAGCGGTCACGCCGTGCGGCGAACGCCAGCCGCTGCACACCATCCAGACCCCGGTGGCGATCAGCGCGACAATCGCCACCACCTTGATCATCGCGAACCAGAACTCCGCTTCGCCGAACATCTTGACCGACAGCATGTTGAACAGGCACAGCAGCCCGAGCGTCAGCAGCGCCGGCAGCCAGGGCGATACCTCGGGCAGCCAATATTGCACGTAGCCGCCGCACACCACCACGTCTGCGATGCAGGTCACCACCCAGCTCAGCCAGTAAGACCAGCCGAGGAAGAAACTGGCCTTCGGGCCCAGATATTCGGAAACGAAGTCGGCGAATGAGCGATAGTCGAGCCGGGTCAGCAGCAGCTCCCCCATCGCCCGCATCACCATAAACATGAAGAAGCCGACGATCAGGTAAGTGAGCACAATCGAGGTGCCGGACAGCGCGATGGTTTTGCCGGAGCCCATAAACAGCCCGGTGCCGATGGCGCCGCCGATGGAAATCAGCTGGATATGGCGTGAGCTCAGGCCGCGCTGCAATGTTTGGGCGCAGTCGTGCCCCTCGGCTGAACCTGAGTTCGGCCGATGCTGGTGATTTTTTGTCATGGTGTTACCTGTCCGTCGTTAAGGCGATTAAGCCACCGCCCCTTGCGGGGCGTGGGTGGCAGCAGGAGTGAAACGCCCTCGGGCGTTCTACCGGCAAAAAAAAAATTCAGACCAAACGATGCCCGCCCTGTTGTTACAGAGAGGTGATAATTTTTGCGAACCACAAAACGGCTGTTCAAACTGCGATGTCGCCCACGTTTGGCATGCAAAGCATGAGCGTGGCGGGTAAGTACCTAACTATCAGTAAGTTGCAATTTCCCTTGTGCGATAAAAAAACGACGCCGGTGCCGTTTTAACATGAATTTAACTCTGGCGGCGCGAAACGGCATTGTCAACATGACGCTTAAATAAAATGAAACTTTTTGATCACATTCAAGCTTCTGAAAAATAGATTAAAACGGGTTTTATGCATATTTTATGCATAAAATATGCATGTCATCCGACGCTGTCGATAAAAAGTAATTAACTATTCATTTTCCGCCCTGCAGCCCGCCCCGCACGGCCTTCTGGCCCGATGAGCTGGGGGCTATCAAGCGGCATGATTAATGGTAAATTTAGCGTCGCAAAGTGTTATGCACTCGGTAATCCACGGTTAAACAAAATAAATACCTCTATATAAAAAAGGTTGGTTATGGAAAAGCTATCCTACGCTTCAGAAAGCAGCACAACGGCCTGGGCCACATATCTGCAACAAATCGACCGCGTCGCCCCGTACCTCGGCGACCTGTCGCGCTGGATCGACACCCTGCGTCATCCTAAGCGCGCTTTGATTGTTGATATCCCGCTGCAGATGGATGACGGCAGCATCCGCCATTTTGAAGGCTTCCGCGTTCAGCACAACCTGTCCCGCGGCCCGGGCAAAGGCGGCATCCGCTTCCACCCGGACGTCGACCTCGATGAAGTCATGGCGCTGTCCGCCTGGATGACCATCAAGTGTGCGGCGGTCAACCTGCCGTACGGCGGCGCCAAAGGCGGCATCCGCGTCGATCCTTTCAAACTGTCTGAAGGCGAACTGGAGCGACTGACCCGCCGCTACACCAGCGAAATCGGCTTTATCATCGGGCCGCAGAAAGACATTCCTGCGCCGGACGTCGGTACCAACGCCAAAGTGATGGCCTGGATGATGGATACCTACTCCATGAACCAGGGCACCACCATCACCGGCGTGGTGACCGGCAAACCTATCCACCTCGGCGGTTCTCTCGGCCGTGAAAAAGCCACCGGCCGCGGCGTATTCGTCACCGGCAGCGAAGTGGCCAAGCGGTTGGGCGTGCAGATTGAAGGCGCCAAGGTTGCGGTTCAGGGCTTCGGTAACGTGGGCAGCGAAGCGGCCCGCCTGTTCGTCGGCGTCGGCGCGCGCGTGGTGGCGATCCAGGACCACTCCGCCACCCTGTTCAACGCTAACGGCATCGACCTCAACGCGCTGACCGAATGGCAGACCAAGAACAAGCAGATCGCCGGTTTCCCTGGCGCCAGCGAGATCGAAAGCGAAGCTTTCTGGTCGGTTGACATGGATATCCTGATCCCGGCGGCGCTGGAAGGTCAGATCACCCGTCAGCGCGCCGAGATCCTCAGCGCCAAGCTGGTGCTGGAAGGCGCTAACGGCCCAACCTACCCGGATGCCGATGACATGTTGCGTTCACGCAACATCACCGTAGTACCGGACGTCATCTGCAACGCCGGCGGCGTAACGGTCAGTTACTTCGAGTGGGTGCAGGATATGGCCAGCTACTTCTGGAGCGAGTCCGAGATCAACGAGCGTATGGACAAGATCATGACCGACGCGATGGTCCACGTCTGGAACAAGGCCAAAGAGAAAGAGTGCAGCCTGCGCACCGCCGCTTACATCGTGGCCTGTGAGCGCATCCTGACCGCGCGTAAAGAACGCGGCATCTACCCGGGCTGATGCCCGGCTTCCCGGCTTGCCTTTGCAGGCCGGGATTTCTCCGCCCTTTCCCGCTAGCGCAGGCAGCGTTTCAACACCTTCCCGGTGCTGGTCATCGGCAAGCGTTCGACAAACTCCAGAATGCGCGGGTATTTATAGGCCGCCAGCCGCTCCTTGCACCAGGCGATCAGCTCATCTTCCGCAATGACGTCGTCCGCCGCCTTCAGCACCACCACCGCCTTGATCTCTTCGCCCAGCGCCGGATGCTCGACGCCGATCACCGCCACCAGCGACACCGCCGGATGCCGCATCAGCACCTCTTCAATTTCACGCGGGTAGACGTTAAAACCGCCGCGAATGATCATGTCCTTGGCGCGGTCGACGATAAAATAGAAGCCGTCGGCGTCGCGGCGCCCCAGATCGCCGGTTCTGAACCACCCCTGGTTATCCAGCGCTTCCGCCGTTGCCTCCGGCCGGTTCAGATAGCCCTTCATGATGTTGTAGCCGTGCACCGCCAACTCGCCCACCTGGTCTACGCCGTCGATCGGCCGGCCGGTCACGTCCAGCAGGCGCACCTCCACGCCCCAAATCGGCTGACCTATCGAGCCGGCTTTGTTCTGGCGGCGAGGATGGTTGAAGGTGGCCACCGGGCTGGTTTCCGACAGCCCGTACCCTTCGAGGATGTTGATGCCGAAGCGGCGGGAGAAATCTTCCAGGATCTTCACCGGCAGGCTGGCGCCGCCGGATACCGCCATGCGCAGCGTGCTGCGCAAGCGCGCCAGATCCACCTTGTCGTCCAGCGCGTTCAGCAGCGCCCAATACATGGTCGGCACGCCGGCGAAGAAGGTGACGCGGTGTTTTTGCATCAGCGCTATGGCCTGGGCGGCGTCAAAGCGCTCCATCAACACCAGCGTGGCGGCGCAGGCGAAGCCGGCGTTCATCTGTACGGTGGAGCCGAAGGTATGGAACAGCGGCAGCGTCACCAAATGGCGATCGGGATCCGTTTCCGATCCCTCGAACAGCCGCACCGAACCCAACGCATTGAGCGTCAGGTTGGAATGGCTCAGCTCCGCGCCCTTGGCGCGCCCGGTGGTGCCGCTGGTGTAAAGCACCACTGCGGTGTCGGTCTCCGCCGTGACCGCCGAGCAAAACGAGGTGGGCTGCTCGGCGACCGCCCGGCTGAACCGCTCTCCCTCCAGCGGCAACCGATCGCCGATAATCAGAAAATCGCGACAATTTTCTGCGTCGTCAAAAGCGCGCCGCGCTTCGGCCGCCAGCGGCAACCCTTCGTTGCCCTCATGGCAAAAGAAGGCCACCGCAGCGGAATCCGCCAGGTAATATGCAAACTCGGCGCTTTTCAGCAGGGTGTTCAGCGGCACCACGGTGGCGCCGACTTTGAGAATGCCGTAATAGATGGCCGGAAACTCCGGCCGATTCGGGCAGGCCAGCGCCACCCTTTCACCGGGCCGAACGCCGCGCGCGGTCAACAGATTCGCCACCCGGTTGGCCAGCTCATTCAACGCCCGGTAGCTGAGCGGAATGTCGTCCTGCACCAGCGCGGAGCGGTCTGGCCAGGAACGCGCGCTCTCTTCAAGCAAGGTCGCCAAATTAAGCATCGGGGGATCCTCCCTAAAATGGGCGGCGGGTGAAAATGCCGCAGTATCACGAGTATAGAACGCGATTTGCGGTTCGCATTCCCCCCGTCACTGGGCTATACCTTAGGCATCTTTATTCACGCGGGAGCGGCATGATGAGCAAGAAGAAGATCCTGATGCTGGTCGGCGATTACGCCGAAGATTACGAAACCATGGTGCCGTTTCAGGCGCTGCAGATGATTGGCCACCAGGTTGACGCGGTCTGCCCCGACAAGGCCAAGGGCGACTTTATCATGACGGCGATCCATGATTTTGACGGCGCCCAGACCTACAGCGAGAAGCCCGGCCACCGCTTTACTCTCAACGCCGATTTCTTCTCGGTGAAGGAAGCGGATTATGACGCCCTGCTGATCCCCGGCGGCCGAGCGCCCGAATATCTGCGGTTGAATGCGGAAGTGATCAAGCTGGTGCAGGCATTCGACGCCGCGCGCAAACCCATTGCCGCCGTTTGTCACGGCCCGCAGCTGCTGGCCGCCGCCGGGGTGTTGAAAGGCCGGACCTGCAGCGCCTACCCGGCCTGTGCGCCGGAGGTGCGGCTGAGCGGCGGGCACTATGCCGACATCGGCATCGATCAGGCGCACGTCGACGGCAACCTGGTGACCGCGCCGGCCTGGCCCGCACACCCGCAATGGCTGGCGAAATTCGCCGAAGTGCTGCAGCAGTATCGTTAGAGGGATAACGAGAATTCGGACCGCCTGGCCGACGGTCCAATTCAATTAGGGTTGTTCAACGGCAAGCTGTTTTTCCAATTCTCCCTTCATGACCAGCGGCCGATGGTTAATCTGAATCTCGGACAGTTTGTTTGAACCTTCATCCGCCGTATAGAAGAAACGGGGGCCATTGAAACCGATCTGTTTCACCAATCCATTGAGGTTATACAACGTCGACAGCGGTATCTTGCCACTCGCCAACACCGCGATGCGAATTTCATTCTTATCGCCAGGCTTGGCCTGCATCCATAGATTTAGCGCCTCACCCAGTTGATCAAAGTTCAGAGACCGGCCATCAACCCGGTACGCCACCCCCTCGATTTCCCCTGGCTGTGCTTCGATAACCATCGTGCGGCTGGCGCTGGCGAACAGAGGAAATAAAGCGAGGCACAATCCGAGAACGTATTTCCTTAGCATCATTATGCTCCGATATATCTTCTATAACGCGTAGTAACTTCATTTTCGAACTGCCCCAGGATGGGATAAATCGCATCACTGTGAGCACTTATGTTGGTCAACGTACCGTTGATAACGACAACGAACCCGGTGTGGCCTGAATAACTTGCCCCCCCGGAGAGCGGATAGGCTGCAACGTCGCCTTTGGCCGGTTGTTCATCATCTGACAATACGCGCCAGTTAGAGATATGAGTGTTTTTGTTCGCCCATTCTGCAGCCAGCGGAGGTCGTCTGACTCCGGCAATTGTAACATATGCATCAAGGCCAGATTCCTTGATCACATCGTAGACAAACTTATTACATTTATTCGAATTAACAGGGAACTCATTTTTGGCAACATTATAAGCCCACTGAGTATTCCCGTTATAGCCAACGGCATTGATATTAATCAAATTTCTTTTTTGTACATTGCCTAATGTCCCTTCTTGAGTACCGAGGATCCTTCGGCCTTCCAACCTGTAAACCTGAGGTGCAATATTCAGCGTTCTCAATGTTCTTCCGTTTGGTGAAATCACACTGTCAGGTGACTTGATTTCCATGGAAAATTGAAAGACGCGTATCGCCCGATAAAGCTCCTCATCGGCAATCATGCCTATCGCGATTTGCGACAACCCTCGCACTCGAGCAAAATGCGCGTTCAGTTGTCGACGCACCGCCCTGACATCGTCAGGTTTATTCAGTCCTTTCAAACCCACGCTTGCTGTAATCGCTATGTTCATCAGCCGTTTCCTTTAGCTTAAGTGAACGTTACCTTACTGATATTTTTATAAGACGATCCTGATTTTGGTTGATTTGTGACGGTTGCCCGCCCCCGGCAAACGCCGTGCCCCGTTACTTACCTGAGTTGTTCAATCAGAAAATGAATGTCATACAGCCAGCGTTTGGCGCGCGCCGAACGCACCAGCATGGAAACGTACAGCGGCCGGCTGCGTTCATCGCCGAACGAAGGAGAAAACCAGCGGCTGCTGTCCGCCGGCTGAGGGAAATACAGTTGGTGGTTGTAATTGCTGCTGTCGATCTCGAAGGCGTCAAAATAGCGCCGCATCAGGGCGTTGGAGTCGCTGAAAGACAGGTTGAGCGCCTGATTGATCGCCGTTTCAGCGGTGATGATCACGCCCTTCTTAAGAAACCCCGGGGCGTTGAATTTGGCGATAAGCGAAATAATATGCTGCTGGATATCTGCTGCCATTGCGACCTCGAACCTGTAACCTGAGTAGTGGTCCTCCTCAGACTCTGACGGCCAGGCTGAGTTCTGGCGATTTGGCGGGTTTTCCCTTTCTTTACGTTTTCATTACCCCTTCAGATCGTCAGGAGAGTGAAACTATGGTGAATTTAGCTAGTGGGGAACTTAACATCATTAGAGTTATCATCGCGCACAGGGAAGGTAGTATTGCGTCGGCGGGTAAAGCAGTCACTTTAACATGATATACACCATAGACACTTCATATCTATGGTGTATTCATAGAATTTATAGCTTAACGCTGTTGCTCGAACAGGTAGTACAACAACTTGTAAACAGTCAAAATTATCGAAATAGAGAACCAGATTGACACAATGAATTTTGAAAGATTTTCTGGCGCGGAATACAAATAGTCATTACTCACACCGGCGCCGGCCAACAAAAATGATGATAAGAACAGCCCTATAATAATTGCAACGATTTTGTACGTTTTTTTCATGACAATAATTATCCGTTTTCAAAAGTGTGGAATTCCCTTCCATTCGATATACATCATGGTAGAGCTAACCGCTGAATCCGTTTTTTCACTGCAACTGCTTTAGATATCTTGAAGTTCGGTTGTAACTCAAATCGTATTCATTCATCAACCCATATTAACAGGCGGGCCAGTCCATCGGCCCGCCTGTTTTCGGTTAACGGCTAAGGCTGGCCTGGGTGGCCGCCACGCCATCGCCCTGCCGTTCGGCGGCGATCCCGCCGCCCAACACCTTGTAAAGGGTGATCTGGTTGTCATAGGCGGTTTGCTGCGCGGCAATCAGCGACTGTTGCGCGGTATACAGCGTGCGCTGGGCGTCCAGCATGGTCAGGTAGCCGTCCACGCCGTGCCGATAGCGCAGCTCGGCCAGCCGATAATACTCCCGCGACGCCGCTACATAGCCGCTTTGCGCCGCCAGCTGTTCCTGAATGGTGCCCTTGCGCGCCAGCGCATCGGCGGTTTCCTGAAACGCCGTCTGCACCGCCTTTTCATAGGTGGCGACGTACAGATCCTTCTGCGCCTTGGTGTAGTTCAGCTGCGAGGTGTTGTACCCGCCGCTGAAGATCGGCAGGCTGATGCTCGGCGCAAACGACCAGACGCCGGCACCGTGGCTGAACAGCGAAGACAGCTCGCTGCTGCCCACGCCGCCGCTGGCGGTCAGGCTGATGGTCGGGAAGAAGGCCGCGCGGGCCGAGCCGATATTGGCGTTGGCCGATTTCAGGTTATGTTCGGCCTCCAGCACGTCCGGCCGGTTAAGCAGCACGGCGGACGACAGCTGCGTCGGCAGATCCGTCATGATGCCCGACAGCGATTCGATCCCCGCGGGCAGCAGATTCTCCGGCACGCTTTGCCCCACCACCAGATCCAGCGCGTTTTTCGCCTGCGCGGCGCTGGTGGTGTAGCTGGCGACGTCCGAACGCGCCTGTTGGTAAACGGTATCCGCAGAGGCCACGTCGACCATCGACAAAATGCCGTTTTGCTGATTTTTGCGCGTTACCTCCAGCGACCGCTTGGCGCTGTCCATCGTCTGTCGGGCGGCCGCCAGATTGCTGCGTTCCGCCGCCACCGCCACCCAGTCGGTGACGATATCGGCGATCAGCGTCAGGCGGGTGCTTTTCGCCGCCTCGGAATCCGCCAAATAGGTTTCAAACGCCGCGCGCGACAGGCTGCCGTTCTTGCCGAACAGATCCAGCTCAAAGGCGCTGGTGCCGGCCGTGGCCTCATAGCTTTGGCTGATGGCGGTGGCGTTGCCGCTGCCGGTCAGCGCCCGCCCGCGGCTGCCGTCTGCGCCGGCGTTAATGGTCGGGAACAGCGCCGAACGCTGCTCGCCGTACAGCGCCCGCGCCGATTCGATGTTAGCGATCGCTTCCCGCAGATCGCGGCTGCTGTTCAGCCCCATCGCCACCACCTGCCGCAGTTGCGGATGCCGCACGTAATCGCGCCAGGCGACGTCCGGGTAGCTTAGCGACAGTTTGCCGTCCGGCGCGGCGTAAGCGGCGCCCTGCGGCAGCGCGGCCGGCACCGGCGCCGTCGGGCGCTGGTAGTCGGGATCCAGTGAAATGCAGCCCGCCAGCAACAGCGGGAGGGTCAGACTGATTAAACGTTGCAGCACATTATTCTCCTGCCTGCGGTTGGGAGCTTGCGGGCTGTTTGGCGGCGGGCTTGCGGGTAAACATGCGGCGCACCAGCACATAGAACAGCGGCACAAAGAAGATAGCCAACGCGGTGGCGGTTATCGTGCCGCCGATGATGCCGGTGCCGATGGCGATGCGGCTGTTGGCGCCGGCGCCGCTGGAGACCGCCAGCGGCAACACCCCGGCGGTAAACGCCAGCGAGGTCATCAGGATCGGCCGCAGACGCATGCGCGAAGCGTGGATCGCCGCGGCGATCGGCGTTTCACCGCGCTGATGCATCTCTTCGGCAAACTCGACGATCAGAATGGCGTTCTTCGCCGACAATCCGATGATGGTCAGCAGCGCCACCTGGAAGTAGATGTCGTTTTCCAGGCCGCGCAGGGTGATCGCCAGCAGCGATCCCACCACGCCCATCGGCACCACCAACATCACCGCGAACGGGATCGACCAGCTCTCATACAACGCCGCCAGGCACAGGAACACCACGATCAGCGAGATGGCGTACAGCGAAGCCGCCTGGCCGCTGGTCAACCGTTCCTGATAGGAAAGCCCGCTCCAGGAATAGCTGCTGTTGGCCGAAAACTTGGCCGCCAGCTTTTCGATCTCGGTCATCGCGGTGCCGGAGCTGGTGCCCGGCGCACCCTGGCCGGTGATCTCGAAGGACGACAGCCCGTTATAGCGCGACAGGTTTTCCGGCCCGTAGATCCAGTGCGAGGAGGCAAAGGCCGAGAACGGCGTCATGCTGCTGGCGCCGGACGCGTTGGTGCCGCGCACGAACCACTTATCGAGATCTTCCGGTTTGGAACGAAACTCCACGTCGCCCTGCATATAGACTTTCTTCACCCGGTTGCGGTCGATAAAGTCATTGATGTAGGTGCTGCCGAACGAACTGCTGAGGGTGCTGTTGACGTCTGCGGCGCCCAGGCCGAGCGCCTGCAGTTTGTCGTTATCAATGTCCACCTGCAGCTGCGGCGTGTCCGGCAAGGTATTGGCCCGCACCGCAAGCAGCGCGGGATTTTTGCCGGCGGCGGCGATGATTTGATCGCGCATCGTCTGCAGTTCCGCCCGGGTGGTGCCCCCTTTGGCCTGCAGTTCGAAGGTAAAGCCGTCGGACTGGCCGAAGCCGTCGATCGCCGGCGGGCTCATGGAGAATACCTGTGCGTCGCGGATGCCGGCGAAGTGCGCCATGGCGCGCTTGGCGATGGCGTCGGCGGTATTTTCGCCGCCGCTGCGCTGGCTCCAGTCCTTGAGGCTGACGAAGGCCATGCCGGCGTTTTGTCCGCTGCCGCTGAAGCCGAAGCCGTTAATGGTGAAGATGGTGTTGACGTTGGCTTTTTCCTCGTTGAGGAAATACTCCTTCACCGCGTCGCTGACCGCCGAGGTGCGCGCGTTGGTGGCCCCGGCCGGCAGCGTGTACTGCACCATCACCACGCCCTGATCTTCGTTGGGCAGGAAGCCGGTCGGCAACCGCATATACATCACCGCGGCGGCGATCAACAGCAGCCCGTAAATCAGCAGATAACGCGTTGGGCGGTGGATCACCCGGCCGACCTTGTCGGCGTACTTCTCCTGCAGGCGATCATAGCCGCGGTTGAACCGGCCGAGCGGCCCCTTGTCGGTCAACGCCTCATGCGCCGGCTTCAGCAACGTGGCGCACAGCGCCGGCGCCAGGGTCAGCGCCAGCACCACCGACAGCACCATCGAGGAAACGATGGTGACCGAAAACTGACGGTAGATAACGCCGGTGGAGCCGCCGAAGAACGCCATCGGCAGAAACACCGCCGACAGCACCATGGCGATGCCGACCAGCGCGCCGGTGATCTCTTTCATCGACTTTTCGGTCGCCTCGCGCGGCGGCAGCCGCTCTTCGCGCATCACGCGCTCGACGTTCTCCACCACCACGATGGCGTCATCCACCAACAGGCCGATCGCCAGCACCATGCCGAACAGCGTCAGGGTGTTGATCGAATAACCGAAGGCGGCCAGCACGCCAAAAGTGCCGAGCAACACCACCGGCACCGTAATGGTCGGGATCAGCGTGGTGCGCAGGTTCTGCAGGAAAACGAACATCACGATCACCACCAGCACCACCGCCTCGAACAACGTTTTCACCACCTCTTCGATCGAGATGTTGATAAAGTCGGTGCTGTCTTTCGGGTAGGCCACCTTGTAGCCGTTGGGCATCGAGGCCTGATACTCCGCCACCTTGGCCTTCACCAGCTTGGCGGTATTGAGCGCGTTGGCCCCGGCGGCCAGCTTGACCGCTATGCCCGAGGCCGGATGGCCGTTCAGCCGGGCGCTGGACGAGTAATCCTCGTTGCCCAGCTCAACCCGCGCCACGTCGCCCAGCCGCACCAGCGCCCCGCTGCTGTCGCTTTTCAGCACGATGTTGCGGAACTGCTCCGGCGTTTGCAGGCGCGACTGCGCCTTCACGGTGGCGGTCAGTTGCTGATCGGCGCCGGACGGCAAATCACCGACCTTGCCGGCGGACACCTGGGTGTTTTGCGCCTCGATCGCCGTCTCCACGTCGGAGGGCATCAGCGAATAAGACGCCAGCCTGGTGGGGTTCAGCCAGATGCGCATGGCGTATTCCGAACCGAACACCTGCACGTCGCCGACGCCCTCGATGCGCGACAGCGGATCCTGCAGGTTGCTCACCAGGTAATCGGAGATGTCGGCCATCGTCGCCTTGTCGGTTTCATCATACAGGCCGACGATCAGCAGAAAGCTGTTCTGGGATTTCTTGACCGTCACCCCTTGCGCGGTCACCTCGCTCGGCAGGCGGCTTTCCGCCTGCTGCACCTTGTTCTGCACCTGCACCTGGGCGATGTCCGGATCGGTGCCCTGATCGAAGGTGACCTTAATGCTCACCGAGCCGTCGGAGCTGCTGGTCGAAGAGAAATACAGCAGGCCATCCAGCCCGGTCAACTGCTGCTCAATCACCTGGGTGACGCTGTTTTCCAGCGTTTCGGCATCGGCGCCCGGATAGGTGGCGGCAATGGAAATCTGCGGCGGCGAAACGTCGGGATACTGCGAGATCGGCAGCGAGTTGATCGACATCAGGCCGCACAGCATGATGATGATGGCGATCACCCAGGCGAACACCGGCCGCCGGATAAAGAACTGCGCCATATTACTGCACCCCGCTCTGGGCGTTGCCGGTTTGCACTTCCACCGGTTTGACCGCCACGCCGGCGGCCACCTTGTTGGTGCCCTCGACGATCAGCCGATCGCCCTCTTTCAGCCCGCTGCCGATCAGCCAGCGGCTGCCGATCGTCCGTTCGGCGGTCACGGTGCGCTGCGCAACCTTGTTTTGCGCGTCCACCACCAGTGCGGTGGCTTCGCCCTTGGCGTTGCGCGTAATGCCCTGCTGCGGCGCCAGAATGGCCTGCGGATCGACGCCGTTGTCTACCTTGGCGTGCACGTACATGCCCGGCAGCAGTTCATGCTCCGGGTTGGGGAACACCGCACGCAACGTCACCGAGCCGGTGGATTCGTCGACCGACACCTCGGTCAGTTCCAGCCTGCCGTCGTGCCCATAGGGAGTGCCGTCCTCCAGCTTGATGGCCACCGGGGTCGATTCCGCATGCTGCAGCGACGCCTGCTGGCGCCGCAGCTTAAGCAACTGCGCGCTGGACTGGGTCAGATCGACGTAAATCGGATCCAGCGCGCGAATGGTGGCCAGCGCGTCGGTCTGGCTAGCGGTCACCAGCGCGCCCGGCGTCACCGAAGAAATACCGATGCGGCCGGAGATCGGCGCGCGCACCCGGGTGTATTCGAGGTTGATGCGCGACGACTCGAGCGCCGCCTGATACTGCGCCACCGAGGCCGTCGCCTCCAGGTAGCTGGCCTGCGCGTCGTCCGCATCCTGCCTGGATACGCCATTCTCCTTGACCAGCGCCGCGTAGCGTTGCGCCTTCAGGCGCGCGGATTTCACCGTCGCCTGGGCGTTTTTCAACTGGGCGGCGGCCTGATCGTAGCTGGCCTGATAGGTGGCGGGATCGATTTGATACAGCACCTGGCCGGCCTTAACCTCGGCGCCTTCGGTAAACAACCGCCGTTTGATGATGCCGTCAACCTGCGGCCGCACGTCGGAAGTCATGGTGGCGTTAACCCGGCCGGTCAGTTCGCTGCTCAGGGTCACCGGCTGACCGTGAAGCGTGACCACCCCCACTTCCTGCTCGCCGCCCGCTCCCGCAGGCGCGCCGCCGCTTTGCCCATCGCAGGCGGCCAGCAATAATGACAGGCTGACAAGAAAAATCGTTTTTCTCTGCATTGACTATCTATCCTATTGAGAATGACTATTCTCAATATATCGAATGCGGCGTTTTTAGTCTGAAAGGGTTGCGTAAGGATCCCGTAAAAGTCGGTCGCAGCGCCAGGGATTGGCGCCACAGCGCTGATCGCGGACTCATTTTGGTGCGGGCCGTTCCCGCATCAGGTGCAAAACCCGCCCGGCCACGCCTTCTGCGGCCCTAGCGCCGCCGATAAACGAACTGGCACCCTTCTTGCTTTGAGCTCTCCTGCTTATTTGGCTTATTAATCAGGGGTTACGCTTATGCTTCACCATATCAGAACGGCATTTATCATCGTCATACTCGGCATTGCCGGCGCGGCGAACGCCGCCGGGGAACGGCCGCACATCGTGATCCTGGCTACCGGCGGTACCATCGCCGGCTCCGCCGCCTCCAATACGCAAACCACCGGCTACCAGGCCGGCGCGCTGGGGGTGGATACGCTGATCGCCGCGGTGCCGGAAATGCAGAAAATCGCGCGGGTGGACGGCGAGCAAATCGCCAATATCGGCAGCGAGAACATGACCAGCGAGATATTGCTCACGCTGTCGAAGCGGGTCAACGCGCTGCTGGCGCGCGACGATGTCGATGGCGTGGTGATCACCCACGGGACGGATACCCTCGACGAGTCGCCGTACTTCCTTAACCTGACGGTGAAAAGCGACAAGCCGGTGGTGTTCACCGCCGCCATGCGCCCGGCCACCGCCATCAGCGCCGACGGCCCGATGAACCTGCTGGATGCCGTTACCGTGGCGGCCGACAAGCGCGCCGCCGGGCGCGGCGTCATGGTGGTGCTGAACGATCGCATCGGCTCCGCGCGCTTCACCAGCAAAACCAACGCCACCACCCTGGACACCTTCAAAGCGCCGGAAGAAGGCTATCTGGGCGCGATCGTCGGCGGCAAGCCGTATTTCGAAACCCGGGTGGACAAGATCCACACCCAACGCTCGGTGTTCGACGTGCGCAACCTCAGCGCCCTGCCGAAGGTCGACATCATTTACGGCTATCAGGACGATCCGGAGTACATGTATGACGCCGCCATCGCCCATAAGGTCGACGGCATTGTCTACGCCGGCACCGGCGCCGGATCGGTTTCGGTACGCAGTTCGGCCGGCATCAAAAAGGCCGAAAAGGCCGGCGTCACCGTGGTGCGCGCCAGCCGCACCGGCGGCGGCATCGTGCCGGAAGACGCCGGCCAGCCCGGCCTGGTTTCCGACTCGCTCAACCCCGCCAAGGCGCGCATTCTGCTGATGCTGGCGCTGACCAAAACCCACAATCCGCAGGTGATCCAGGACTACTTCCACGCCTACTGATGCGGCCAACCCGGTTTAACGCTTCAGGTCACGGTTCCTTATCTTGGTCAGGCGTCGCCGCCTGACCGCTGCTACCTTCAATAAAGCGCCGAAAAAGCGCTAAGCCTCTGTTTAAAAATAATTAGTTTAATTCACCTGATAATTGAATAACGCTGAAAGGATCTTCTATGTCTGTTGGCTTATTGAAAACGATAGCTCTGAGCGTGGCGCTCGCCTGCGCCGTTCCCGCCGCCTGCGCCGCCGACCTGACCGCCGGCGCGGTCGCCGCTCCCGATGAATACGCGGCCAAGGTCGCCGCGCAAACGCTGCAGGCCGGCGGCAACGCGGTCGACGCGGCGGTCGCCGTCGCCTTCACCCTGGCGGTCACCTATCCGGAGGCCGGCAATATCGGCGGCGGCGGTTTCATGACGCTGTACGTCGACGGCAAACCCTACTTCCTCGACTACCGCGAGGTCGCCCCGAAAGCCGCCGGCAAAACCATGTACCTGAACGAGAAAGGCGAAGTGATTGAAAATCTCAGCCTGGTCGGCAGCCGCGCCGCCGGGGTGCCCGGCACCGTGCTGGGGCTGTGGGAAGCGCATCGGCGCTTCGGCAAGCTGCCGTGGCCCGAACTGCTGACCCCGGCCATCGGCTATGCGCGACAAGGCTTTAAGGTGGCCGATCAGCAATACCAATACCGCGAGGACGCCAACAAGCTGTTCGCCGGCAAAACCAACTTTGGCGACTACTTCGGCAGCATGAAACCCGGCTCGGTGTTCAAACAGCCGGAGCTGGCCAAAACCCTCGAACGCATCGCCAACAAAGGCGCCGAAGACTTTTATCGGGGGGACACCGCCAGGCTGCTGGTGGCGCAGATGCAGCGCGACGGCGGCCTGATCACCCAACAGGACTTGAACGATTACCGGGTGAAATGGCGCCAGCCGATGCAGATCAGCTGGCGCGGCAACACCCTCTATACCGCCCCGCTGCCGAGCTCCGGCGGTATTGCGTTGGCGCAGCTGCTGGGCATTAAGGAAGATCGCGCCGCCGATTTCAACGGCGTGGAGCTGAACTCGGCGCGCTATATCCACCTGCTGGCGGAAATAGAAAAGCGGGTATTTGCCGATCGCGCCGATTACCTCGGCGATCCGGACTTTGCCAAGGTGCCCGAAGCGCAGCTGATCGCCCCCGACTACCTGAAAAAACGCGCCGCCGAGATCAATCCGACGGCGATCTCCCCGACCGAGAAGGTCCGCCCCGGACTGGAAACGCACCAGACCACCCACTTCTCGATCGTCGACGCCGCCGGCAACGCGGTCAGCAATACCTATACCCTCAATTGGGACTTCGGCAGCGGCGTGGTGGTCAAGGGCGCCGGATTCCTGCTGAATGACGAAATGGACGACTTCAGCGCCAAGCCGGGCGTAGCCAACGCCTTTGGCGTGGTGGGCAGCGACGCCAACGCCATCGCGCCCGGCAAGCGCATGCTCTCGTCGATGAGCCCGACCATCATCACCCGCGACGGCGAGGTCAGCCTGGTGATCGGCACGCCGGGCGGCTCGCGCATATTCACCTCGATTTTCCAGGTGATAAACAACATCTACGATTACCATCTGCCCTTGAAGCAGGCGGTGGCGGCCCAGCGCGTGCATCATCAGCTGCTGCCGAAAGACACCCTCTTCTATGACGGCTTCGCCCCCCTGCGCGGCAAAGTGGCCGACCAGCTGAAAGCCATGGGCTATGTGCTGGAAGATCAGGGCTGGAATATGGGGGACATTCAGGTTATCCGCGTCGAGGGACGCACGCCGGAAACCGCCGCGGATCCGCGCGGCCGCGGCGTGGGGCTGGTGGTGCAGAAAGAACCGAAGTAACGCGTCAGACCGCGGCCCGGACGGCAACGCCGGGCCGCGCTGTTCTGCGGATTACTTGGGGCTCACCACCGCGTTGGCTAACTCGCCATACACCAGCTGCCCGCGGAACCCGCGCCGCACCTGCTGGAACAGCTCGCGGAACGCCGGATAGTCCTGCGGCTGGCACAGCGCATCCTTGCCGCGAACGGCGTTCATTTGCAGCCGGTGGTTGACGATCACCTGTTGGCCGTCGCGCCGCCATTCCACCCGATAATCGCCCGCCGCATTGCGGAACCGCTGCCCTTTGGGCATGGCGATAATCGGCACGTCGGCCGGCAGCTGCAGGCGGTAGGTTTCATCATAGCGTTGCGCATCGCAATAGAACGGCGTTTCGTTACTCGGCGCGGCGGTCGAGGTATAAAGCGTGCGGAAAGACTTGCCGCCGGGCGGATTGGGCACCCGCATGCCGCCCACCACGCCAAAATCGACATAGTCGTCGGCCTTGAAGCGGAAGCTGAAGCCAAACGGCTTGTCAAGATCCAGCGGATCGCCGTGCATCGCCACCTGCCCGCGGCCGTCGATGCCGGAGGACGTCATAATGGACTCCTCGGCCCGCGCGCGGTTTTGCTGGTTGAGCTGCGAGAAATAACCGCGCAGATCGATCTCCTCCACCTCGCTCAGCCGGCGTTCGGTTTGACCGCGCATATTGCCGGCCTTATCGAACACGAAATCAACGCTGAGGGCGTTTCGATTGCGCAGCTCGTCGTTGCTTGGGGTGCGCGCCAGCCGGGCTTCGCGCGTCAGCAGCACCGGCGCGCCCAGATCGCCCGCCGGCAACTGGCCGAAGCGCGCCCAGGGGTTGGTCGAGTCCAGATACAGCTTGAATTCCGGCAGATAGGTAATGGCATGGTTAAAGCGCCCCAGCAGCGGCACCTTCGGCAAGATCGGGCCTTCGTCCATGCCGATCAGCACCGGTGAACTTTCGATCCCCTTGGCGGCCAACAGCGCTTCCAGCAGCACCACATGGTCCTTGCAGTCGCCGTAATGGTTGTCGAGAATGCTTTGCGCCGAATTCGGTTCCAGCCCGCCGTTGCCCAGATACACCGCCACATAACGAATATTTTGCGCCACCCAACGATAAATCGCCGCCGCCTGCTCGCGACGGTCGGTCACGCCGGCGGTGATCCGATCCGCCAGCGCCTGCACGCCCGGCGTCACCTTCGCCGCCTGGCTGGCCTTCAACTGATAGGCCTTGGCTAACTGCGGCCATTCGCGGTAGGTGCTGGCCATGATGGTTGGGCTGAAGGTCCAGCTGCCCGCCGCCCAATTCTGCGCTTTCATCGGCACGCTGCGCTGATACTGCCAGCGCCAGTGCGCCTGCCCGTCGCGGATCTGCGGTTGGTCGCCGCCCTTCACCCCGCGGGTGAAAATATTCATCGGCAGCTTGGCCGGCGCCTGCAGGCTGACTTCGGCGTCTTCAAACTGATCGAATACGCTGAAGGTTTCCCACAGGCCGAAGTAGCCGGGGAAATACGGTACCTTTTGCGTTTGGCGCACCTGATAGACGATGCGCGCGCCCGGCGCCAGGTTGGAAAACACGATGACCCGCACCTTGCGATCGGCGTACAGCGGCGCCGAGGCGCTGGAGTAGCTCTCCTGGGTGTAGATGCGATCCGGCGCAACGTCGTGGCGCTGGCCGTCGGCGGTGAGCGTATAGGCCGACACCACCTCCAGCGTCTCCATTTTTTCGCTGTAACCCAGGCGGATCTGGCCGAACTTTTCGATCGCCGCCTTGGTCTTCAGCAGGATTTCATAGCTTTCGGTCTTCACGCTGTGCGCGTTGGCCAGCACCTGATAATCGGCGCGGTAACGCAGGTAGCTGAAGTCGTTGCTGGCCGCGTCTTGCTGCGCGCCGCGATCGGCGGGTATGGCGACCTCGGCGGCCAGCAGCGTGGCGGGTTGCGCCGCCGTCAGGCCGGCGAGCAGCAGTAGAGGGGGGATGGCGATTTTCATCTTCAATCCTTGAAGGTCGTTAAAGCGGGACGGCGAGCCCCCTTGAGGCCGCCGCCAAACAGGCAGGCACACTAATATAACTGAGAATCATTTTCAATAAACGTATGGTCAACGCCGGTGATTCATCAAATCAATATCGAGCTCACCCTTGCTCAATCAGCATCACGGCGGTGGTGTCCGCCTCCAGCGCCTCAAAAATGTGCTCGCAGTCGGCCGAATAACTGATGTAATCGCCCGCCGCCAGCTCGAAGGCCCGATCGGCCGGACCCAGCCGCGCCCTGCCGCTGCAGAGGATCACATGCTCTATCGTGCCCGGCATATGCGAGCGCGAAAGGTGCGGCTCGCCCGGCTGTACCCGCAGCCGGTAAATATCGCGCTGGGCTCCCGGCGGGCAGGTCGCCAGCAAGGTGGCGGCGTAATCGGCCCGTTCGGACACCGCAGCGACCCCTTCATCGGCGCGGATCACCTGCACATGCTGACGCGGCTGCGCAATCAACCGGCTGACCGGCACGTCCAGCGCCATCGCCAACGCCCACAGGGTTTCCAGGCCGGGATTGCCGCTGCCGGTTTCCAGCTGTGAAAGTGTCGACTTGGCGATGCCGGCGCGTTTGGCCAGCTCCGTCAGCGACAGGTTCAGGCGTTCCCGCTCGCGGCGAATGGCGCTCGACAGCAGGCCGATGGGCGTCTGATTATGCGAAAGGTCATTGCTCATTGTTCACCATATCGGTCGATTGTTCGGTTTGACAAACAAACTCGTATCTGTTCATCATAATGTTCGATTGTTCATTTTAATGAATTACTCAGATTGCACAAGGGATGAATAGGATGGAAACATGCGGATAAAAATCGGCGGCACCGGGCAAATGATCCTCGCGATGACGATCTCGGGCACCGTCGGCTGGCCGGTCGTCGCGCTGGGAATGCCGGCGGTGACGGTGGTGTTTTGGCGCTGCGCGTTTGGCGCACTGGCGATGCTGGCGGTATGCGCGCTGCTGGGCCTGCTTAAGCGCGGCGCGCTGAGCGGCAGGCAACTGGGCATCGCCATGCTGGGCGGCCTGGCGCTGGTGCTGAACTGGACGCTGCTGTTCGCCGCATACGCCCACGCGTCCATCGCCGTGGCGACCGTGACCTATCACCTGCAGCCGTTTATGTTGGTCGGCCTGGGCGCGTTGTTGTTCGGCGAACGCCTGACGGCGAATCGGCTCGGCTGGCTGCTGCTGGCGTTTGGCGGCATGGTCCTGATCGTCACCGGCCATTCCGCCGGCGCCGGCCCCGACTATCTGCTGGGCGTACTGATGGCGCTGGGGGCGGCCCTGATGTATGCCGTCGCCGCCGCGATCGTCAAACAGCTGAAAAACCTGCCGCCGCAGCTGCTGGTGTTGATTCAGCTCAGCGTGGGCGCGCTGCTGTTGGCGCCGTTCGCCGGCGTCCAGGCCCCGGCGGCGCCCCGCGACTGGCTATTGCTGGCGACCCTGGGCCTGGTGCATACCGGGCTGATGTCGTTTCTGCTGTATAGCGCCATCCAGAAAATCCCCACCAGCCTGGTCGGCGCCCTGTCGTTCATTTATCCGGCGGTGGCGATCGTCGTCGACTGGGCGGTATTCGCCCACCGCCTCAGCCTGCTGCAGATGCTCGGGACCGCGGCGATACTGGGCGCCGCGGCGGGCATGAACTTCGGCTGGCGGCTGCCGCTCCCCGCCATGCGGGCCGATAAAGCCGGTTAATCCCGCTTTACGGGCAAGCAATGCAAAATAAGGTATTCGCCTTACGGCCTGAGGTGATGTTATTTATTGAGGCAGCGTTTGAGAGGGGGAATTATGTGGAATGATCGCCTGAAGCGGCGCATACGTTTCAGTTACTGGAACGAGCTGTGCGTCGTTAATAGCGCGGGGGATGGCGATTCACCATCCCCCGCCGCATTATTTCTCAGAAACGATCGATTTTCACGATGTCATCGACCGGCAGTTTGCCGATACGCGGGTAAGGCGGGCTCAGGCTTTTGCCAATCGCCACCATCAGCGCGATCTGGTAGTGATCCGGCTGGTTGATGATGGTACCCACCGCATCGAAATCAAAACCGTCCATCGGGCAGGAATCATAGCCCTGCGCCTTGGCCGCCAGCATCAGGGTTTGCGCGAAGATGCCGCTGCTGCGCATCACTTCGTCGCGCTGCACCTGCGGCTTGTCCCTGTAATACCGATCGATAGCCGGGAACATAAACTGCTGTACCGGCTGCGCCGCTGCGCCCCAGACGTTTTTCACCTGCGATTGCCAACTGGTCAGATCGCCGCACAGCACGACCAGCATCGAGGCGTCGGTGACCTGCGCCTGGCCCCACGCCGCCTCGCGGATTTTTTCACGCTGGGCGCGATCCTCGATCAACAGGGGGCGCCAGTGCTGCAGGTTAAACGCGCTCGGCGCGGCCTGCAGCGCAATGCCCAACAGCGCTTTTTTTTCTTCCAGCGTCATGCGGTGCTGCGCATCGAACTGTTTGGTGGCCCGGCGCTGCTGAATTGCTTCTAAGGTATTCATTTATTTGTCCTTGTCTCGGCTTGATTGCCCTATTGTCGCCATCGCGGCGACGCTGTCCAGCGCTTATTCGCCCGTGGCCTGCGTCAGCCTGAGCTGGGCGCCGACTATCGGCGCCGCCCGGCGCGGATCCGTCGCCGGGCGATTTCACCCTTAGCCGCCGCATGAGCCGGCATCGATCCCCCCGCCGGCTAAAGGCGAACCCGTTGTAATCCTTAAGCTAATTAATCGCTAAGCAAGGCACTATTTATAATAAGCCACCGCTTTACACTTCCGCGCGCAAATTATTATTATCGACGGGTACCCCACCGCAGAACCGATTTAAATTTTAATTATATTTCATAGCGCTACGCTCAATGCGGCGCGCTCTTTATCGCTGTCCGTCATATTGAGGAATTCGTTATGGCCGTATTCGTTGCGCCCGAACCGTGCGCTGTACCCACCGATGAATTGGCCCGCCCGATCGCCGATGATCAACAGGCGCTGGCGGCGGCGCGTCAGGTGGCTATCGCCGCCGCGCCTCACGCCGCGCTGCGCGATCGGCAACGGCAATATCCGCTGCAGGAACTGGCGCTGTTTAGCCAGTCCGGCCTCGGCGGCATTTCCATCCCGCGCGAATATGGCGGCCCCGGGCTGTCCTTTGTCACCCTCGCCGAGGTGTTTCGGCTGATTTCCGCCGTCGACCCGGCGCTGGGCCAGATCCCGCAAAACCATTTCGGCCTGATCCAACTGATCCGCGACGCCGGCAACGAAGAACAAAAACGGCGCATCTTCGCCGCGGTGCTGGCCGGCCAACGCATCGGCAACGGCGGCCCGGAGAAAAACAGCAAGCATACGCTGGACATGCACAGCCGCCTGCGCCAGACCGCCGACGGCCTGCGTTTCACCGGCGACAAGTTCTATTCCACCGGCGCGCTGTTCGCGCATATCGTCGCGGCCAAGGCCCTGGACGATCGGCAGCAGCCGGTGCTGGCGTTGATCCCGCGCCCGGCCGCCGGCCTGGAGATTGTCGACGACTGGTCGGGCATCGGCCAGCGCACCACCGCCAGCGGCACGGTGCGCCTGCGCGCGGTGCCGGTCGATGCCGACAACGTCATTCCGCTGCAGCCATTAAGCGACAAACCGACCATTCAGGGCGCGGTCTCGCAGCTGATTCAGGCCGCCATCGATGCCGGCATCGCCCAGGGCGCGCTGGATGAGGCGGCGCAGTTCATTCGCGAGCGGTCGCGCCCCTGGGTAGACGCCGGGGTCGAGCGCAACGCCGATGATCCCTACATCCTGGCCGACGTCGGCCGCCTGAGCATCGAGCTGAGCGCCGCCAACGCCCTGCTGAAGCGCGCGGCCGGTACGCTGGACCAGGTCGACCGCCGGCCGGTCACCGCCGAGAGCGCCGCCGCGGCGTCGATCGCGGTGGCCGAAGCCAAGGTGCTGACCACCGAAGTGGCGCTGCTGGCCAGCGAAAAGCTGTTCGAATGGTCCGGCAGCCGCGCCACCCTGGCGGAGCACGGCCTCGACCGCCACTGGCGCAACGCTCGCACTCACACCCTGCACGACCCGGTGCGCTGGAAATATCACGCCATTGGCGATTACTACCTCAACGGGCGCTTCCCGGCGCGCCACTCGTGGATTTAAAGGAGCCGACATGAGCACTCAGGTAACCCCGGCGCAGACGGCGCAGCGCATCACCAGCGCCGAACAGGCATTGGACACCGCACACCGCCTGGCGGAGCAGTTTGCGCCGTCCTCCGCCGAGCGCGACAGCCAGCGCCGCCTGCCGGTCGCCGAGCTGGCGACGCTGTTCGCCTCCGGCCTCGGCGCCATTACCGTGCCGCGCGAATTTGGCGGGCCGGCGCTGTCGAACGGCCTGCTGGCGCGGATTATCGCCATTATCAGCCAGGCCGACGCTTCGATCGGCCAGGTGCCGCAGAACCACTTCTACGCGCTGGAAGTGCTGCGGGTCCAGGGTTCGCCGCAGCAGCAACGGCGGCTGTATCAGGAAGCGCTGGCCGGCGTGCATTTCGGCAACGCGCTGGCGGAATTCGCCGGCAAAGCCGCCCACCATCGCAGCACCGCGCTTTACCGCCGGGGTGACCAATGGCGGCTGCGCGGCCAGAAATTTTACGCCACCGGCGCGCTGTATGCCGGCCGCATCCCGACCGCCGCCCTGGGCGAGGACGGCAAGGAGCGGTTGGTGTTTCTGCCGCGCGCCACGCCCGGCCTGACCATCACCGACGACTGGTCCGGCTTCGGCCAGCGCACTACCGGCAGCGGCAGCGTAACGTTCGCGGATTGCCCGGTCGACGAACAGGATATCGTCCCCTTCCACAGCGTCTTTGAGCGCCCGACGCCGGTCGGCCCGCTGGCGCAGATCATGCACGCCGCCATCGACCAGGGCATCGCCAAAGCCGCCTGGCAGGACATGCTGCAGTTCGTTCGCAACAGCTCACGGCCGTGGATCGACGCCGGCGTGGAGCGCGCCAGCCAGGATCCGCTGACGCTGGACCGCATCGGCAAAATTTCCGCCCGCATTCAGGCCGGCGACGCCCTGCTGGAGGCCGCCGGCGAGGCGGTCGACGCGGCGCAGCGCCACAGCGACGAACAAAGCGTGGCGCTGGCGTCGATCGAAGTGGCCAAGGCGCGCGCCTGGACCACCGAGGTGGCGCTGGCCGCCGGCAACCTGTTGTTTGAACTGGCCGGCAGCCGCGCCACGCTGCGGGAACACAACCTCGATCGCCACTGGCGCAACGCCCGCACCCACACGCTACACGATCCGGTGCGCTGGAAGTACCCGGCGATCGGCGACTATCTGTTGAACGGCGTGCTGCCGCCGCGCCGGGGGACCCTGTAATGAGCCAGCCCGCTAAAGAGATCCTGCTGAACGCCTTCAACATGAACTGCGTCGGCCATATTCATCACGGCATGTGGACCCATCCGCAGGACCGATCCACCGAATTCAACCAGCTCGACTACTGGACCGAACTGGCGCGGCTGCTGGAGCGCGGGCTGTTCGACGGGCTGTTTATCGCCGACATTCTCGGCGTTTACGACGTCTACCAACAAAACATCGCCCTGACCGCCAGCGAGTCCATCCAACTGCCGGTCAACGATCCGCTGCTGCTGGTGTCGGCGATGGCCGCGGCGACGCAGCATCTCGGCTTCGGCATCACCGCCAACCTCAGCTATGAGGCGCCTTATCCGTTCGCCCGTCGCCTGTCGACGCTGGATCACCTGACCCAGGGGCGCATCGGCTGGAATATCGTCACCGGCTATCTGGACAGCGCCGCCCGCGCCATGGGCCTGACCGAACAGGTCAGCCACGATCGCCGCTACGATCAGGCCGACGAGTTTCTCGACGTCGCCTATCAGCTGTGGGAAGGCAGTTGGGAAGACGATGCGGTGCTGGCCGACCGCCAGCGGCGCGTCTACGCCGATGCCGGCAAGATCCATAAGGTGATCCATCGCGGCGAGTTCTATCAGGTCGAAGGCTATCATCTGTCGTCGCCTTCGCCGCAGCGCACCCCGCTGCTGTTCCAGGCCGGCAGTTCGGCGCGCGGCATACGGTTCGCCGCCCGCCACGCCGAGTGCAGCTTCGTTAACGGCGCCACCCCGGCGGCGATGAAGGCGCAGGTGGATAAGCTGCGCGCCGCCGCGGTGGCCGCCGGCCGTCGGCGCCAGGATCTGAAGGTGTTCATGGGCCTCGGGGTGATTGTGGCGCCCACCGCCGCCGAAGCGCAGGACAAATACCGCGAGTACCTGCGCTACGCCAGCCCGGAGGCCGGCATCGCCCACTTCTCCAGCTCTACCGGCATCGATCTGGCGCGCTTCGGGCTGGACGAGCCGATCCAGGCCGGGCCGACGCAGGCCATCGAATCGGTGAGCCAAACCTATCGCGGCTGGACCCGCCGCCAGCTGCTGGAGCAGCACGCCATGGGCGGGCGCTATCCGCTGGTGGTGGGCGATCCGCAGCAGGTGGCCGACGCGCTGCTGCAGTGGGTCGACCAGGCCGATATCGACGGCTTCAACCTGACGCGCATCGTCAACCCGGGCAGCTACCGCGACTTCATCGATTTGGTGGTGCCCGAGCTGCAATCCCGCGGCCGTTATAAAACCGCCTACCGCCCCGGCAGCCTGCGGCAAAAGCTGTTCCGGCAGCAGGACCGGCTGCCCGCCAGCCACCCGGCGGCGAGCTGGCGCCTGCCTTCCCCCTTGTCCGCCTGAGCGGCTTATTTTCTTTTTTGAAGGAACGACACCATGACAATACGAAACCTGATGTTCTCGGCCCTGCTGGCGTTTTCCGCCGGCGCCGCCGCAGCCGATGATTACGGCGCTGCGCTGAAGGTCGGCACCACCGCCGCCTTCGCTCCGCCGCTGGAAGTGGCGGCGGAAGAAGCCGGCAAGCAAGGGCTGAAGGTGGAAATCATCGAATTCAGCGATTGGACTGCGCCCAACGTCAGCCTGGAAAACGGCGATATCGACGTCAACCTGTTCCAGCACCTGCCGTTCCTCAACAACGCCAACAAAGAAGGCAATTTCCATTTGGTGGCCTATGCCCCGGCGATCATCAACAACGTCGGGCTGTATTCCAAAAAACACAAAAGCCTCGCCGAATTGCCGGACGGCGCCCGCGTGGCGATCGCCAATGACGTGATCAACGGCGGCCGCGGCCTGCTGCTGTTGCAAAAGGCCGGGCTGATCACGCTGAAGCCCGGCGTCGGCATCCAGGCCACCCAGGCGGATATCGTCAGCAACCCCAAACACATCGAAATCACCGAGGTGGAAGCGGTGCAGCTGGCGCGCACCCTGGACGAAGTGGATCTGGCGCAGGGCTATCCGCACTATCTGAAGCTGTCCGGCACCGTCGATCCGGCCAGCGCCCTGTTGTTCGACGGGCTGGAAAACCCGGAGTACGTGATTCAGTTCGTGATCCGCGACGGCCACCAGGGCGATCCGCGGCTGCGCAAGTTTGTCGACGTCTATCAGCACTCGCCGGTGGTGCGCGCAAAATTGGACAGTTTCTACGGCAAGCTGTATCAGCCCGGCTGGAGCCAGTAGCCTATGTCCAGCCTGATCTTGTCCAACCCGGAGGCCATGGCGGCGGATGACGTCGTGCGCTGTCGGGATGAGGTCCATCTGCGCTTCAGCGGCCTCAGCAAACGCTACGCCGGCCAGCAAACCGAGGCGTTGAGGGATATCAACCTGAGCATTTTGCGGGGTGAAATCTTCGGCATTATCGGCCGCAGCGGCGCCGGCAAGTCTTCGCTGATCCGCACCATCAATCGGCTGGAGCGCCCCAGCGGCGGCAGCGTACAGGTCGACGGCGTGGATATCGGCCAATTGAACGAAGATCGGTTGGTGAGCTATCGGCGGCGCACCGGCATGATTTTCCAGCACTTCAACCTGCTGTCGGCCAAAACGGTGCGGCAAAACATCGAGCTGCCGCTGCGGGTGGCCGGCGTGCCCGCCGCCGAACGGCGGCAACGGGTGGAAGCGCTGCTGGCGCTGGTTGGGCTGGAGGCTTACCCGGACGCCTTTCCGGCGCAGCTGTCCGGCGGCCAAAAGCAACGGGTCGGCATCGCCCGGGCGCTGGTGCATAACCCGGAACTGCTGCTGTGCGACGAGGCCACCTCGGCGCTGGATCCGGAAACCACCCGCGCCATTCTGGCGCTGCTGCAGCGCATCAACCGCGAGTTCAATATCACCATCGTTTTGATCACCCACGAGATGGAGGTGATCCACGATATCTGCCACCGGGTGGCGGTGCTGGAGCGCGGCGAGATTATCGAATGCGGCCCGGTGTGGCAGGTGTACGGCAATCCGCAGCAGGCGACCACGCGCGTCCTGCTGACGCCGGCGCACGATCGCCTGCCGGAGTCGCTGACAGGCCGTCTCAGCCCCGAGCCGCCGGCGCCGGACGCACCGCTGTTGATCCGGCTGCGCTATCGCGGCCAGGGCGCTTCGCTGGAGCTGAATCAGGTGCTGGCGGCGTTCGGCGGCCGCGTGACGCTGGTGGAAAGCGCCATCGAGCATATTCAGGGCCACGCCGTCGGGTATCTGCTGATTACCGTGACGCCGTCACCTTCCGTTCAGGCAATTTCACCGGCGCTGGCCGACGATGTGGAGGTATTGGGTTATGTCGCTGCTGCTTGACCGGCTGTGGGCCGGATTTCTCGATACGCTGCTGATGGTGGGCGTGTCTTCCCTGCTGGCGCTGGCGCTCGGCCTGCCGTTGGCTGTGGTGCTGGTGGTCAGCGGACGCGGCGGGCTGTATGAGCGGCCGGGCATCCAGCGCGTGCTGGGCTGGCTGGTGAATCTGTTCCGCTCGATCCCCTTTTTGATCCTGATGGTGGCGCTGATCCCCTTCACCCGCCTGATCGTCGGCACCTCGTACGGCGTCTGGGCGGCGGTGGTGCCGCTGACCATCGCCGCCATGCCGTTTTTCGCGCGCATCGCCGAGGTCAGCCTGCGCGAAGTGGACCACGGCCTGATCGAAGCGGCGCAGGCGATGGGCTGCCGACGCGGGCATATCATCCGCCACGTGCTGTTGCCCGAGGCGCTGCCCGGCATCGTCAGCGGCTTCACCATCACCCTGGTCACCATGATCAACGCCTCCGCCATGGCCGGCGCCATCGGGGCCGGCGGGCTGGGCGACCTGGCCTACCGCTACGGCTATCAGCGCTTCGATACCCAGGTGATGCTGACGGTGATCCTGGTGCTGGTGGCGCTGGTCACCCTGCTGCAATTTTTTGGCGATCGGCTGTCTCGCCGGTTGAACCACCGTCAATAAGGAACATCGCGATGAAAATTTTTACCGCCCCGCTGTTCGCCGCCCTGCTGCTGGGGGCGCTCAGCCTGTCGGCCGCGGCGCAGGAAAAACCGCAGCAAATCACCATCGGCTACCAGAAGGCCAACATTTTCGCGCTGCTGAAATACCGCGGCACGCTGGAGAAAGCCCTCGCGCCGCAGGGCATCAAGGTGCGCTGGATAGAATTCCCCGCCGGCCCGCAGATGCTGGAGGGCCTGAACGTCGGCAGCATCGATCTGGCGGCGACCGGCGACGCGCCGCCGGCCTTTGCCCAGGCGGCCAAGGCCGATCTGGTGTATCTGGCGCACTCGCCGCCCAGCCCGAAAACCGAGGCCATCGTGGTGCCGCAGGATTCGCCGATCAAAACCGTCGCCGACCTGAAAGGCAAACGCGTGGCGCTGAACAAGGGTTCCGACGTCAACTACCTGCTGGTGAGCGCGCTGGATCAGGCCGGGCTGAGCTATAAGGACATCACGCCGGTGTACCTGCCGCCGAGCGACGCGCGCGCCGCCTTCCAGCGCGGCAGCGTCGACGCCTGGGCGATCTGGGATCCCTTCTACGCCGAAGTGCAAACCCACGCCAACGCCCGGCTGCTGAAAGACGCCGAGGGGCTGGTGCCGCATTACACCTTTTACCTCGCCAGCCGCCACTTCGCCGACACCTATCCGGACAGCGCGAAGCAGGTGATCCAACAGCTGAGTGAGCTGAGCGACTGGGCCAACGCGCATCAGGAGGAGGCGGCGAAGATCCTGGCGCAGAGCACCGGGCTGGAGCAGGCCATCTGGGCCAAGGCCATCGCCCGCATGCCGTTCGGCAGCCAGCGCATGACGCCGGAGGTGTTCAGCCAGCAGCAGCGGCTGGCCGACAGGTTCACCGCCATCGGGCTGTTGCCGGTGAAGGTGGACATTAACGCTGCCCGCTGGTCGGAAGACAAGTAACCCACTGAATAAATTTGCATTAATTTAACTATAGAAAGCAAAATCCGGCATTTGTCGCCGCCGGTTTTTTGCTTATCATGGCGACGCGCGATGAGAGTCCTCCATCGCGCGTCTTCCGGAATTTTTGTCCTTGTTTCGTTCGTCGTGAACCCTTTGCCGCACTTCTGTCGTGCGGTTTTTCTTTTTTAGCCCTGCGCGTGTTACGCCCCGCTGTTACCCGCCGCCTGTTCGGCCCTCCTTCAGCGCACTAAAGGTGAAAAAAACCGCCGTGCGGCAATTTTTCGCCGTCTTTTTAACGGCATGCCCGCTATTTTCCACCCGGCGATCACATTACGGGTAACAGCCTTTTTTAACATCCTTCAGCGTGATATCCGTCGCAAAAAAGCCCGGCGAAAACCGCTTTGATAACAATAACGAAACAACAACCTTTTCTCGACAGGTAAAAATGATGACCGATACCCCGCATGATGTGCTGTTGATGGCCCCGGTGATGGCCAACCTGCTGGAACGCCTGGAGGGCGATTTCCGGCTGCATCGTCTCTACGAACAGGACGACCCGCACGCTTACCTGGCCGAACACGGCGGCGCAATCACCGCGCTGGTGACCCGCGGCGACGTGGGCGTCGCCACGCCGGTGCTGGAACAGCTGCCGCGGCTGGGGTTGATCGCCGTATTCGGCGTCGGCACCGACGGCATCGATCTGGACTACGCCCGCCGGCACGGCATTGCGGTAACCATCACCTCCGGCGCGCTGACCGAAGACGTGGCGGACATGGCGCTGGGCCTGCTGCTGGCCACCGCGCGCCAGCTGTGTCACTACGATCGCTTTGTGCGCGCAGGCCGTTGGCTGCAGGAAGCGCCGGGGTTGACCACCCGGGTGAGCGGCAAGCGCCTCGGTATTTTCGGCATGGGCAATATCGGCCGCGCCATCGCCCAGCGCGCCGCCGGCTTCGATATGCGCATCCAATACGCCAGCCGCCGCCGGCACAGCAGCCTGCCCTACGCCTACTACCCCGACCTGCCGGCGTTGGCGCGTGAGAGCGACTTTTTGATCGTCGCCGTCGCCGGCGGCAAAGAGACCGCCGGCCTGGTGGATAAGGCGGTGTTCGACGCGCTGCCCAACCATGCGCTGGTGATCAACATCGCCCGCGGCAGCGTGGTCAATCAACCGGACTTGATCGCCGCGCTGCAAAGCGGCGCCATCGCCGGCGCCGGGCTGGACGTCTACGCCGACGAGCCGCAGGTGCCCGCCGCACTGCTCGCCATGGAACAGGTGGTGCTGCAGCCGCACGTCGGCAGCGGCACCCATGAAACCCGGCAGAAAATGAGCGACATCGTGTTCGCCAACGTCAGCGCCTTCTTCAACCGCGAGCCGTTGCCCCACGCCATCGAGTAACGCTTTTTTCATTAGCGCCGACCAACAGAACCGCGTTGTCCCCGGATAACGCGCTCTTCCCCGTGCCTGCAAAGAGAGAAAGCCATGGATAAGAAAATACCCAATACCCGCTGGCTGCGGGTCATCGCCCCGATCCTGATCGCCTGCATCATTTCTTTTATGGACCGCGTCAACATCAGCTTCGCGCTGCCCGGCGGCATGGAAAGCGACCTGGGCATCACCAGCCAGATGGCCGGTCTGGCCAGCGGCATCTTCTTTATCGGCTATCTGTTTTTGCAGGTGCCCGGCGGCCGGATTGCGGTCAACGGCAGCGGCAAGCGCTTCATCGCCTGGTCGCTGTGCGCCTGGGCGGTGGTGTCGGTGGCGACCGGCTTCGTCACCAACCATTATCAACTGCTGCTGTTACGCTTCGTGTTAGGGATTTCCGAAGGCGGCATGCTGCCGGTGGTGCTGACCATGATCAGCAACTGGTTCCCTGAGCGGGAAATCGGCCGCGCCAACGCCTTCGTGATGATGTTTGCGCCGCTGGGCGGCATGCTGACCGCACCGGTCTCCGGCGCCATCATCAACCAGCTCGACTGGCGCTGGCTGTTTATCCTCGAAGGCCTGCTGTCCCTGGTGGTGCTGGCCGTCTGGTGGCTGCTGATCAGCGACCGGCCGCAGGAGGCGCGCTGGCTGCCGGCCCGCGAACGCGACTACCTGATTACCGAGCTGACGCGCGAGCGCCAGGCACGCAGCAAAACCCAGCCGGTCAGCAACGCGCCGCTGAAAGACGTATTCCGCAACCGTGGGCTGATGAAGTTGGTGCTGCTGAACTTCTTCTACCAAACCGGCGATTACGGCTACACCCTGTGGCTGCCGACCATCCTGAAGAACCTCACCGGCGGCAGCATGGCCTCGGTCGGTTTCCTGGCTATCCTGCCGTTCGTCGCCACCCTGCTGGGCATTTACCTGATTTCGGTGCTCACCGACAAAACCGGCAAGCGCCGCCTGTGGGTGATGGTGTCGCTGTTCTGCTTCGCCGGCGCCCTGCTGGCCTCGGTGATGCTGCGCCACAACGTGGTCGCCGCCTATATCGCCCTGGTGGTGTGCGGGTTCTTCCTGAAGGCCGCCACTAGCCCGTTCTGGTCGATGCCGGGGCGCATCGCCTCGGCGGAAGTGGCCGGCGGCGCGCGCGGGGTGATCAACGGCCTGGGCAATCTGGGCGGTTTCTGCGGGCCGTATCTGGTCGGCGTGATGATCTACCTGTACGGCCAGAATGTGGCGGTGTGCGCCCTGGCGGCCTCGTTGATTATCGCCGGCCTGATCGCCTGGCGGCTGCCGGCCGCCTGCGACCTGACCGCCAACCCAGCGGCGGAGGATGCGCCGCTGGGCGAGGCCAAACGCGTCTGACGGGCAACGGAAACCACGAGCGGGCTGCGGCAAAATTTGCTATGTTAGCCCGCTGATTAGCTTCCCGTTGTTAGCCGCCGGACAGATCCATGTTTACCCATAAAGCAATCGCCGAACTCAATGCTCTGGAGCTGATGGTTTATAACTACGTCAGCAAAAACAAAAATCAGGTGATGTACATGACCATCCGCGAGCTGGCCGAGGCCGCCGGGGTGTCCACCACCACCGTACTGCGCTTTTGCAAGAAGATGGGCTGCGAGGGCTATTCCGAATTCCGCATTCGCTTCAGACTGTACCTCGAACAAAGCGAAGTGCTGCCGGCCGATTCCGGCGCCGGTGAAATCATCAGCTTTTTCAAAAGCGTCAACAACGACGAATTCAATCAGCTGATCGACCAGGCGGTGCGGCATATTTCAGCCGCCGAGCGCATTATTTTCGTCGGCATCAGTACCTCCGGCGCGCTGGGGAAATATGGCGCGCGTTTCTTTTCCAACGTGGGGAAATTCAGCACCCACATCGACGATCCTTATTATCCGATTAACAGCGACATGTATAAAGACGCCGTGGCGATCGTGCTGTCGGTCTCCGGCGAAACCGAAGAGATCCTGCGACTGGCCAGCCAGTTCAGCCTGCATCACTGTAAAATCATCAGCATCACCAACAACGAAACCTCTTCGCTGGCGCGGCTGGCGGACTTCAACCTCTCCTACCACGTGCCTCAGTATCTGATCGGCGGCCAGCACAATATCACCACCCAAATCCCGGTTATTTACCTTATTGAAACCATCGGCAAACGCCTGGGGTTAATTAATGCGGCAAAATAAAACAGGCTGTTTTTTTAATGTGACAAATTACCTCGAACGGTAATTTGTTATATCGTGACAATCATTCCACTGTTGCTACTATATTCTCAGACGCTAACTACATAGCCTTTCATTAATAAACCAATGAGAACCTGACGATGAAACAGCAACGCTTGCCGAAAGATTTTCTGTGGGGGGGCGCGGTCGCCGCGCACCAGGTCGAGGGCGGTTGGGATCGGGGCGGCAAAGGCCCAAGCATCGCCGACGTGCTGTCCGGCGGCGCGCACGGCGTAGACCGCGTGATGACCGACGGCGTGCTCGACGGCTACCGCTACCCTAACCACCAGGCGGTGGATTTCTACGGCCGCTATAAACAGGACATCGCGCTGTTCGCCGAAATGGGCTTCAAATGCTTCCGCACCTCGATCGCCTGGACGCGCATCTTCCCGCAGGGCGACGAGCCGGAGCCGAACGAAGCCGGCCTGCAGTTTTACGACGATCTGTTCGACGAACTGCTGAAGCACGGCATCCAGCCGGTGATCACCCTGTCCCACTTCGAAATGCCCTACCATCTGGTGAAAGCCTACGGCGGCTGGAAGAACCGCCAGGTCGTGGAGTTCTTCGTGCGCTTCAGCGAAGTGGTGATGCGCCGCTATCGGCACAAAGTGAAATACTGGATGACCTTCAACGAGATCAACAACCAGAGCAACTACCGGTATCCGCTGTTCGGCTACTGCTGCTCCGGCGTGGATTACACCCGGGAAGAAAACCCGGAACAGGCGCTGTATCAGGTGCTGCACCACCAGTTCGTCGCCAGCGCGCAGGTGGTTAAGCTCGGCCATCAGATCAACCCCGAGTTCAAAATCGGCTGCATGCTGGCCTGCGTGCCCTTCTACCCGTACTCCTGCAAGCCGGACGACGTGATGTACGCCGTCGAGGCGATGCACCAGCGCTACCTGTACACCGACGTGCAGGTGCGTGGCTACTACCCGTCCTACCTGCTGCGCGACTGGGAACGCAAAGGACTGCGGATTGAGATGCAGCCGCAGGACGAACAAATCCTGCGCGAAGGCTGCACCGACTACATCGGCTTCAGCTATTACATGAGCAATGCGCTGCAGGCCGACGCGGTCAGCAACAGCGACGGCATGTTCGGTTTCCCCGGCAACGTGCCCAACCCGCACGTCAAGGCTTCCGACTGGGGCTGGCAGATCGACCCGGTCGGGCTGCGTTACTCGCTCAACGTGCTGTATGAGCGCTATCAGAAGCCGCTGTTTATCGTCGAGAACGGCTTCGGCGCATTCGACAAGGTCGAGGCCGACGGCCGGATCGACGACGACTATCGCATCGACTACCTGCGCGCCCATATCGAAGAGATGAAGAAGGCGGTGATCGACGACGGCGTGGATCTGATCGGCTACACCCCCTGGGGCTGCATCGACTGCGTATCCTTCACCACCGGCGAATACGGCAAACGCTACGGCTTTATCTACGTCGACAAACACGACGACGGCACCGGCACCCTCGCGCGTTCGCGCAAGAAGAGCTTCGACTGGTACCGCCGGGTGATCGCCAGCAACGGCGAACGGCTGTAAATCTCTCTGCCTTTCAGGGGCGGCTTCCGCCCCTTTTTTACGCCCGGAACATAACCTTGAGTTATGCAACCTGCGGCGAAATTTCACTTTCTTGTAACACTTTGGCCTGCGTAGACTCGGGATGGGGGGCGGTTTCCCCTACGCGCTGACATAACAACTCAACACCTCAGCCCTCTGATATCCCTACGCCATGAGGATCTCCGCATGAGCCAGATAAACGAGCTTTACGCTCGCAATTACGATCTTCACCCGCCGGCGCTGGTGCCGGAATACAAAACCAGCGTGCTGCGTTCGCCGAAGCACGCGCTGATTTCGCTGCAGAATTCGCTGTCCGAAATCACCGGCCCGGTGTTCGGCGACCACGAGCTGGGCCCGCTGGATAACGATCTGATCCTCAACTACGCCAAGCAGGGATTGCCGATCGGCGAACGCATCATCGTGCACGGCTATGTGCGCGACGAAAACGGCCTGCCGCTGCGCAACGCGCTGGTCGAGGTGTGGCAAGCCAACGCCGGCGGCCGCTATCGGCATAAAAAGGACCGATACCTGGCGCCGATCGATCCCAACTTCGGCGGCTGCGGCCGCATGCTGACCGACGATAACGGCTACTACTTTTTTCGCACCATCAAACCCGGCCCCTATCCGTGGCGCAACCGGGTCAACGACTGGCGCCCCGCCCATATTCACTTTTCGCTGTCCGGCGACGCCTTCGCCCAGCGGCTGATCACCCAGATGTACTTCGAGGGCGATCCGCTGATCGCCGGTTGCCCGATTGTCCGCGGCATCAACAATGACGATGCGGTGCGCACGCTGATCGCCGGGCTGGACAAAACCGCCTCGGTGCAGTTGGACAGCCTGGCCTACCGTTTCGACCTGGTCTTGCGCGGCCATCGCGCCACGCTGTTCGAAAACCGCCTGCAGGGGAACCCATGATGCCTTCATCGTATTTGCCGGAAACGCCGTCGCAGACCGCCGGGCCCTATGTGCACATCGGCCTGGCGCCGCACGCCGCCGGCTTCGACATCTTCGAAAACAACTTCAGCCACGTATTGACCCAGCCGGAAACCCAGGGCGAGCGCATTACCCTCGAAGGCCGGGTGTTCGACGGCAGCGGCACGCCGATCCGCGACGTGCTGCTGGAGATTTGGCAGGCCAACGCCCACGGGCGCTACCGCCATCCCGGCGATCTGCAGCGGGAGAAACCGTTGGATCCGGCGTTTCGCGGCTGGGGGCGCAGCTGCTCTGATTTCGACAGCGGCCTGTATCGCTTCGACACCGTCAAACCGGGCGCGGTGTGCGGGCGCGACGGCCGCCCGATGGCGCCGCACGTCAATCTGTGGATCGTGGCGCGCGGCATCAATCTCGGGCTGCATACCCGCGTCTATTTCGCCGACGAGGCGCAGGCCAACCAACGGGATCCGGTGCTGAACCTGATCGAACTGGAGGTGCGCCGCCAGACGTTGATCGCTCAGCGCGAGCGGCGCGGCGACGAGGTGGTTTATCGCTTCGATATTTACATTCAGGGCGATCGGGAAACCGTGTTCTTCGACCTCTGAGCCCGGGCGCCGCGGCGGCCGCCGATATTGAAAATCTGCGGCCGCCGTCACTTGTCGGCGGCGGGAAAAACTCCCTACACTGGGGTATGAAAAAAGCCAATCTGTTTATCCAGCGCATGCGTTTGCGCCATATCAACGGCTTTGTCGCCGTGGCGCAGGAGCGTTCGCTGAGCCGCGCCGCCGACAAACTGAATCTGAGCCAGCCGGCGCTGTCGAAAACCCTCAGCGAGCTGGAGGCCCTGACCGGCAACCTGCTGTTGGTACGCCATCGGCAAGGCACGCAGCTGACCGAACAGGGCGAACAGTTTCTGGGGTACGCCACCCGGGTGCTGGAGGCGCTGGCCGCCGCCGGCCATGCGCTGGAGCGGTTCGACGAGGCGCCCGCCCGGGCGCTGCGCATCGGCGCCCTGCCCACCGCCGCGTTGGGCATGCTGCCGCAGGCCATCGGCCAATACCAGCAGGCCCATCCGCATGCGCGCATTCAGGTGATCACCGCAAAAAACGACGAGCTGCTGGCGCAGCTGAAGGCCGGAGAGCTGGAGGTGGCCATCGGCCGCATGGCCGAGCCGGCGATGATGAGCGGCATCGCCTTCGAACTGTTGCTGTTGGAGTCACTGCTGCTGGTCACCCGCCCCGGCCACCCGTTGTTGAGCGAAACCGTAACCCTGGAGCGGGCGCTGAGCTACCCGGCGATCCTGTCGCCCAAGGGCACGGTGCCGCGCCATAACACCGAAAACCTGCTGTCCTCGCGGGGGTTCAGCCTGCCCGGCCAGTATGTCGAGACCCTGTCGGCCTCACTGGCGCGCCAGATGACGCTGCAGTTCGACTACCTGTGGTTTGTGCCCTCCAGCGCGGTGAAGGACGATATCGCCGGCGGGCAGCTGATCCCGCTGCCGCTGGCGACCCAGGGCATGGAGGAAGCGGTGGGGATCCTGACGCGCAACGACGGCGAACACAGCGACGCGGTGCTGGCCTTTATCGCCAGCGTGCGGCGCATCGCCGGGGCAACCCGTCACGGCTGATCCGCTGGGCGATCGCATTCGGCAAAGACCTCCGCCGCCAGATGAAAGGCCGCATTGGCCGCCGGCAGCCCGCAGTACAGGGCGCTCTGCATCAACACTTCCTTGATTTCCTCGCGGGTGACGCCGTTGTTGAACGCCGCCTTCAGGTGCATGCGCAGCTCCGCCTCGCGGTTGAGGGCGATCAGCATGGCGATGGTGATCAGGCTGCGGGTATGGCGCTCCAGCCCGGGCCGGGTCCAGATTTCGCCCCAGGCGTAACGGCTGATAAAATCCTGAAACTCTTCGTTGAGCGGGGTCAGGCGGCTGAGGCTGCGGTCGACGTGGTCGTCGCCCAACACCGCCCTGCGCACCTCGATGCCCTGTTGATAACGCTGTTCGTCATTCATGCCTTTCTGCTCCCGGTAGGCTCGGGGATGCCTGAGTCAGCACCCGCTGGGTAAAGATCTGCGCGCTGCCGAGGTAGCGCTGCGGATCCAGTAAATCGGTGAGCTGTTGCTCGGTGAAATGCCGGCGAGCGAGCGGGTCTTCCAGCAGCACCGCCAGCAACGGGCGCTGCTGCGCCAGCGCCTGACGGCACTGGCGTTCGATGTGCTGATGAGCCGGCAGCCGGCCGATGGCCTCTCCCAGCGCCATGGTGACCGCTTCGGCCATCACCAGCCCGCCGGTTAACCTGAGGTTATGCTGCATCGCGGCGGGGAATACCTGCAGCCCGGCGACCAGATCGGCGGCAAGATGCAGCGCGCCGGCGGAAAGCGTCACCAACTCCGGCAGGCTTTCCCATTCGGCGTGCCAGCCGCCCAATCCGCGCTCATGCTCCTGCACCATGGCGGCGTACAGCCCGCCGATCAGCGCCGGAGCGCGGTTGGCGGCGGAGAGGATCACCGCGCAGGCCACCGGGTTGCGCTTATGCGGCATGGTGGAAGAGCCGCCGCGGCCTGGCGTCGCCGGCTCGGCCAATTCCGCCACTTCATTTTGCATCAGCAGCGACACGTCGCGCGCCAGCTTGCCCAGGGTGCCGCTCAAGCCGGCGTACCAGCCGGCGATTTCCAGCAGCCGATCGCGCTGGCCGTGCCAGGGCGCATCCGCCGCCGTCAGCTGCAGCCGGGCGGCCAACGCGCTGACCAGCTCGCCGCCGCGCTCGCCCAGCGACGCCAGGGTGCCGGCGGCGCCGCCCAACTGCAGCGCCAGCACCCGGCCTGACATTTCTTCCAGCCGCTGCCGATAGCGCAACAGCGCGTCCAGCGTGCCGGCCAGCTTCAGCCCCAGGGTGGTGGGCAAGGCATGCTGCATCCAGGTGCGGCCGATCATCAGGCTGTGCCGATGCGCGGTGATTTGCCGCACCAACGCCGCCGCCAGCCGGTCAAGATCCTGGCGGGTCAACGCCAACGCCTGGCGCAGCTGCAGCATCAGGCCGGTGTCGATCGCGTCCTGGCTGGTGGCGCCCCAATGCACAAAACCCGCGGCGTCGGCGTCGCGCTCCGCCACCACCGCGGTCAGCTGCTTCACCAGCGGGATCGCCAGGTTGCCGGCCTGCGCCGCCGCCTGCGCCAACGCCGCGGCATCGAGCAGATCGCTGCGGCAGCACGCGGCAATCTGGCGCGCGGCGCCGGGGGGGATAATGCCCAGCTCCGCCTGCGCGGCGGCCAGCGCGGCTTCGAAGTCCAGCATGCCCTGCAGCGTGGCGGCGTCGCTAAAACAGCCGCTTACGGCAGAAGATCGCAACAGCGGCGTCAGTAATTCCATAGGTCCTCCGGCGAATGGGCGATTTTTCGATGATGGCGCGCCGCCCAAGGCAGCGTCAACTTCGATAAACGCTACCTTGGGCGATAATCGAAACATTGCCGATATTTTTTCCCTACATCAGCGGAAACGGCGCGCCGACGTAGTTTTCCGCCAGCATCGTCATGGCGCTGCGCGATTTCACCGTATATTGCAGTTCGGAGAGCTGCAGCCGGTGCTGGAACGGGCTGCTGTCCCGGCGGGTATGCAGCATGTTGGTCATCCACCAGGAGAAATGCTCGGCGCGCCACACCCGCTGCAGCGCCCGATCGCTGTAGTCGTCCAACCGGCGCCAGCTGCGGCGGCGATAGAGGCTCTCCAGCGCCTGGGCCAGCAGGCAAACGTCGGCCATCGCCAGGTTCAGCCCTTTGGCGCCGGTCGGCGGCACGATATGCGCCGCGTCGCCCGCCAGCAGCAAGCGCTTGCAGCGCATCGGCTCGGTGACGAAGCTGCGCATGCCCACCACGTTTTTCTGGAAAATGCGCCCCTGTTTCAACGACCAGCCGTCGTGATTTTCCAGCCGGGTGGCCAGCTCGTGCCAGATGCGGTCGTCCGACCATTGCTCGACCCGTTCCGCCGGATCGCATTGGAAATACATGCGCTGCACGCCGGTTGAACGGGTGCTGATCAACGCAAAACCGCGCGCGTGGCGGGCATAGATCAGCTCATCGCTGGATGGCGGCGCCTCAACCAGAATGCCGAACCAGCCGAAAGGATAAACCCGGGTATAGTCCTGGCGCAGGCCGCCGGGCATCGCCGCCCGGCTGATGCCGTGAAAGCCGTCGCAGCCGATGACGAAATCGCAGTCGATCCGCTGCGCCGCGCCGTCAATTCGGTAATGCACCTGCGGGCGGTCGCTATCCAACGCCCGCAGCGCTACCTGCTCCACCCCGAAATAAAGCTGCCCCTGAGCCGCCAGGCGGGCGGCGATCAGGTCTTTCAGCACCTCGTGCTGCGCATAGACGGTGATGGCGCGGTCGGTCAGTTCGGTCAGGTCGATGCGGTGCTGCCGGCCGTCAAACGCCAGCCGGATGCCCTGATGCCGGGCGCCCTCGCGCCGCATGCGCTCGCCGAGGCCGGTCTGGTCAAGCAGATCGACGGTGCCCTGTTCCAGCACGCCGGCGCGGATGGTCGACTCCACCGCCTGGCGGCTGCGCGTTTCCAGCACCACCGATTCAATCCCCTGCAGGTGCAGCAGGTGGGACAACATGAGCCCGGCCGGGCCGGCGCCGATAATCGCAACCTGTGTGCGCATTGCCATCTCCTTATAACGCTTTATTGAACGAGCCCGGCAGCGCCGAAGCCCGGGTGGAAAAATGCTTGACCATCAGCGCCAGCGCGGCGACCAGCGCCGGGATCGCCAGCAGGGTGAAAATGGTGCTGAACGACAGCTGCATCTGCATCAGCACCCCGCCGCTCATGGCGCCGAGGATGCCGCCGAAGCGCCCGAGGCCGAGCATCCAGGCGACGCCGGTCGCTCGGCCCTGGGTCGGGTAAAATCCGGCGGCCAGCGCCGGCATGGAGGATTGCGCGCCGTTCATGCAGGTGCCGGCGATAAACACCGTCGCCGCCATCAGCAGCGGATGGCTGTAGACGTAGCCGATGGCGCACACGAAGGCGCCGGTCAGCAGATACCCCACCGCCACCACCTTGTGCGGATCCATCCGGTCCATCAGCCAGCCGATAATCAGCACGCCGATGCCGCCGCCCAGCGGGAACAAGGCGGTAATCAGCGATGCCTGGCGAATGGAGGCGCCGGTTTCGCGGATCAGCAGCGGCAGCCAGCTGGTGAGCAGGTAAAAGATCATCAGACCCATAAAATAGGTCAGGCACAGCATCAGCGTGCCCAGCAGATAGCGGCGGGAGAAGATCACGCCCAGCGCCGATCGGGCCTTGACCTGGCCGCTTTCAGTGAGCGTGAAGCGCACCGGCTGGCCGAGATTGAGCGGCGCAATGCGCCGCAACACGGCGGCGATGCGCTCGGCCGGGTAGCCGCGCACCACCATAAAGCGCGCAGACTCCGGCAGCGCCGCGATCAGCACCAGCGCCAGCAGCAGCGGCATCACCCCGCCCAGCACCATCACGCTCTGCCAGCCGAAGTGCGGGATCAGCCAGGCGGAAACGAAACCGCCCATCGAGGAGCCCAGCGGAAAACCGCAAAACATCAGATTCACCAGCAGCGCGCGCCGCCGCTGCGGCGCATATTCCGCCATCAGGGTGGCGGCGTTCGGCATCGCCGCGCCCAGCCCGAGACCGGTCAGGAAGCGCAGCAGCGTCAGGGCCGAGAGCGAGGTGGCGAAGGCGGTCAACAGGCTGAAGCCGCCGAACAGCGCCAGCGACAGCACCAGCACCTTTTTGCGGCCGATGCGATCCGCCAGCGGGCCGGCGCTCAACGCCCCCACCGCCAGCCCCACCAGGGCCGCGCTCATCACCGGGCCCAGCGCGGTTTTTTCTATTCCCCAGTCCTGCACCAGCGACGTGGCGATAAAGCCGATGATGGCGGTGTCGAAACCATCCAGCGCGACGGTGAGAAAGCACAGCGCCAAAATCAGCCATTGATAGCGGGAGAACGGGTGGTCGTCGATGAACGACTGAATTTCTACGTTGTGTTGAGACATAGCACGCTTCCTGGGTTGGCACGGCGTGGTGGGAACGGCCGGCGATAGCCCGGCGGGGCCATCGCATACTGTGCGATTATCGGAACATGGTTCGTTAATCGACTGACCCGATCAAAGCATTGCCGCCAAAAAGTTTCAATATTGTTAAATTAATAACCGTGCGATAACCGAACGAAAAAGCGCAGAGATTTGTTAAAGTTATTTTTTATCAGCGCAATAGGAGATTTTGGCGGGGAATTCAGGGTGTATTTTCTGTGAGTCAATTAACACTGCCGATACATTTACGCATGGCGTCAGGACCGGCCGTTGGCCGGCCCCGCTGCCTTATGCGCCCTTGGCCGCCCCAACGCCCACCGGGCGGGCCTGGCGGTCGTATCCCCACAGTCCCTTGATAAAAACGGCGCCGGCGGTGATCAGCGCCGGAACGGCGAGGATGGCGAAGATTTGCTCAAACCCCCAGCCCAGCGCCAGCATTTGCGCCCCGGCGAAAGCGCTGAGAATGGCGCCGATGCGCCCGACGCCGTGCATCCAGCTGGAGCCGGTGGCGCGCGCCTCGGTGGGATAATAGCGGGCGGACAGCGCATTCATGCCGGTGTTGGCGCCGTTGAGGCAAAAGCCGCAGGCCAGCGCCAGTGCGCCGAGCAGCCAGCCGCTGTGTGCGGCGAGCCCGATGGCCAGCGTCAGGCAGGCCCCAAGCACATAGATCACGCCCAGCGCACGGTGCGGATTGGTGCGGTCCATCAACCAGCCGGCAAACAGCGAGCCGAAAGTGCCGCCCGCCTGATACAGCGCGGTGATCACCGCCGCCTGCGCCACGCTCAGGCCGATGCCCTTGACCAGCGTCGGCAACCAGCTGCCCAGCAGATACACCAGAAACAGCGCCATAAAATAGCTCAGCCACAGCATCAGGCTGCCGAACAGATATTGACGCGAGACCACAATCTGCACCGCGCCTTTGCCGGGCGCCGCCGCCGGCGGCAAGGTATAGCGGGTGTCGGCGCGGGTGCTGCCCGGCGCCAGCCTCTCGACGATTTTGCCGATGCGCGCGGCGCTGGCGCGCTTGCTGACCAGAAACCTCACCGACTCCGGCAGCCGGGCCAGCAGCAACGGCACGCTCAGCAGAGGCAACACGCCGCCGAGGATCAACAGCGCGTGCCACCCCCACTGCGGAATGATCCACGACGCGGCGAAACCGCCCAGCGCGGCGCCGAAGGTGAAGCCGCAAAACACCAGGGTGATGATGAACGAGCGTTTCTTTTCCGGCGCGTATTCCGAGATCAGCGTGCCGACGTTCAGCATCGCCGCCCCCAGCCCCAGGCCGGTCATAAAGCGAAAGAACGCCATCTGCTCGACGTTGTGCGACAGCGCGGTGAACAGCGTCCACAGGCCAAAGAAAAATACGCTGTTGATGATGATCATCCTGCGCCCCAGCCAATCCGCCAGCGGCCCGGCCAACAGCGCGCCGATCGCCAAACCGACCAGCGCGGCGCTGATCACCATGCCCAGTTGGGCGCTGCTCAGGCCCCACCCGCTCTTCAGCTCCGGCGCGATAAACCCCATCAGCGTAATGTCGAAACCGTCCAGCGCGATAACCCAAAAACCCAGCAAAACGATCAGTTTTTGATAGCCGCCCAGCGGGCGATCGTTAATCAGCGAGCGAACGTCAATTTCATTGGCAGCCACAATACGCATTCTCCTCCATAGATTTGAGCGGTCCTGCAAGATGCGCGACTATCATGAGTCATCAGGCGAGTCGGCAACGGGGGTCTACTATAATCGAGTTGCCAATCGAACCCACCGGTACGTTTTATTTCATGGAAAAATAGTGACTCCGGCGGGATAGGTAATATAAAACGCTGCATTAAAGCGCATAGCCGCGGTACGTGACGGGAAAGTTCGTCCATAACCGGCGGAAAATAACGTTTCAGGAGCCCGTAATGACCGAGACTTCTTCACCGGAAAGCGCTGAGGGCCTGCCGGTATCCGCCGTCAGCGGCGATCCTTTCAAAGGCGATCCCAACTTTATGGCCTCGCTGGCGCGCGGGCTGGAGGTGATCCAGGCGTTTACCCCACAGCGGCGCCTGATGTCGATCTCGCAGATCAGCCAAAAGACCGGCATTCCGCGCGCGGCGGTGCGCCGCTGCCTGTATACGCTCAACAAGCTGGGGTTCGTCTACGCGCAGGACGGCAAGAATTTTGAGCTGCGGCCGCGCATTCTGGCGCTGGCGCACGCTTACCTGGGCTCCACGCCGTTGGCCAAAACCACCCAGCCGGTACTGAAGCACATCAGCCAGGTGCTGAACGAGTCCTGCTCCATCGCCACGCTGGACGGCGACAATATCTTGTATATCGCCCGCGCCTCCAGCGAACGCATCATGACCATCGATCTGAACATCGGCAGCCGCCTGCCGGCGTTCGCCACCTCGATGGGCCGCGTGCTGCTGAGCCATTTGCCGCCTGAGAAACGCGAGGATTACCTCCAGCGCCTGACGCTGGTGCGCTATACCCGACACACCGTCGGTTCGATCGAAAAGCTGCGCGAAGAGCTGGGGCGGGTGCGGGCGCAGGGCTACGCCATCAACGATCAGGAGCTGGAAATCGGCCTGCGCTCGATAGCGGTGCCGATCGCCGACGCCAACGGCGGCGTCGCCGCGGCGCTGAACGTCGGCGTGCAGGCGGGACAGGTCCCGGTCAGCGAACTGACCGGGCGCATTCTGCCCATCCTGCGGGAAAGCGCGCAGGAGCTGTCACTGCTGGCTCACTGAGTGGCGCGCGCGGCGGCGAGGTATTTCGCCATCTCCGCCTCCGGCACCATGCCGCCGCCGGTCGCCCATACCAGATGGGTCGCCTGCGCCATGCGTTCTGCGCTCAGCCCGCGTTCGCGCAACCAGGCATGATCGGCCGCCAGCCGCCAGGGGCCCGCCATGCCGGCCAGCGCCGAAGGCTCCAGCCGGATGCCTTCCTGCCGATCCAACAGCCCCAGCAGCGCGAACATCTCGCCGTCGTCGAGAGTGTAAAAGGCGCTGAGCAGGCGCTCCATCGCCCGGCCGACGAAACCGGAGGCGCGGCCGACCGCCAGCCCGTCCGCCGCGGTGTGGTTATCGATGCCGAGATCCTGCACCGCGATGCCGTCATGCAGCCCGCTGTAAACGCCGAGCAGCATGCAGGGCGAGTGCGTCGGCTCGGCGAAGATGCAGTGGACGTGATCGCCGAACGCCAGTTTCAGCCCAAAGGCCACGCCGCCCGGCCCGCCGCCCACGCCGCACGGCAAATAGACGAACAGCGGGTGTTGCGCATCCACCCGAATGCCCTGCAGGTCGAACTGCCGCTTCAGCCGGCCACCGGCCACCGCATAGCCGAGAAACAGGGTTCGCGAGTTTTCATCGTCGATAAAGAAACAGCGCGGATCGTCCGCCGCCTGCCGCCGCCCCTGCTCGACGGCCACGCCATAATCTTCGGCGTATTCCACCACCGTTACGCCGTTGTCGCGCAGCTGTTGCTTTTTCCATTCGCGGGCGTCCGCCGACATGTGCACGCTGACGTCAAAGCCCAGCCGGGCGCTGATGATACCGATCGACAACCCCAGGTTGCCGGTGGAGCCGACGGCGATGCGATACCGGCTGAAAAACTCGCGCAACGGCGCCGAAAACAGCGTGGCGTAGTCGTCGGTCAAGGTCAGCAGCCCGGCCTCCAGCGCCAGCTTTTCCGCATGCGCCAACACTTCATAAATGCCGCCGCGCGCCTTGATGGAGCCGGAGATCGGCAGGTGGCTGTCCTTCTTCAGCCACAGGCGGCCGCGCAGCGCCAGGCCGTAACGCAGATCCAGCGCCTGTTGCATGGCGGGAATGGCGACCAGCGGCGATTCGATCATCCCATTGGCGGCCCGCGTCTCTGGAAACGCCGCACTCAGGTAAGGGGCGAAACGCGCCAGGCGCCGCTCCGCGTCGGCCACATCCTTCGCGCTCAGCCCGACGTAGGGCAGCCCGGCCTGCAGCGTGGTCGCGCGCGGGTTGAACCAGGTAACGGGCTGCAGCGCCGCCATTTGCTGCAGCAGCGGGTGCCGCGCCACCAGTTGCTGAATCTCGGTTTCTTGCATCGGGTTTCCCTGTCGTGAGTGCCGGTGCGCAATAACATGCCGTTAACGCCGCCGGCTGACAAATGATAAAAACTAAGCTTAACATGCAGCAGATTGATGCAAGCGCCGGCAACCCGTCAGGACAGGCCGCCAAACAGCATGCCGACGCCGGAAGCCACCGCCATCGCCAGCGCGCTCCAGATCAGGATGCGCGCGATACCGGGCAGCACCGGGGCGCCGCCGGTTTTGGCGGCGACGCCGCCGAGAATGCCCAGCGAAATCAGGGCGGACAGCACGATCGCCGGCCGGGCGTAAAGCGCGGGCGCCAGCAGCGTCACCAGCAGGGGCAGCAACGCGCCGACGGAAAAACTCAGGGCCGAAGCCAGCGCGGCCTGCAGCGGCCGGGCGCGGGTGATGGCGGAAATCCCCAGCTCATCGCGGGCGTGCGCCGCCAGGGCGTCGTGCGCCATCAGCTTTTCGGCCACCTGCCTGGCCAGCGCCGGATCCAACCCGCGGTGCACGTAGATCGCCGTCAATTCGCGCGACTCGCCCGGGTAATCGCTGAGCAGCTCCGATTGCTCTTCCGCCAGCGCGGCCTTTTCGGTATCCGCCTGCGAAGACACGGAGACATACTCGCCGGTGGCCATCGACATCGCGCCCGCCACCAACCCGGCGATGCCGGCGATGGTCAGCGCGGCGTGCGACGCATTGGCCGCCGCCACGCCGAGCAATAAGCTGGCCGTCGAGACAATCCCGTCGTTGGCGCCGAGCACCGCAGCCCGAAGCCAGCCTATGCGCGCCATGCTGTGCCGCTCTTTATGCATCGGTTCCCTTCCCTCGCGGCATGGGCGCCGTTACCCGCGCGCCGCCGCTTCCAGCCCGGCGATGTCGATTTTCACCATCTGCAGCATCGCTTCGGTGACTCGCCTGACTCTGGCGTCGTCGCTATCGTTCATCAGCTCGGTCAACCGCTTGGGGATAATCTGCCAGTACAGCCCCCAGCGGTCGCGCAGCCAGCCGCATTGTTCTATCTTGCCGCCTTCGCTCAGCCCGGCCCACAGCCGATCGATTTCCGCCTGATCGTCGCATTCAACCATCACCGAGAAACTGTGGTTGAACGGCTCCATCTGGCCGGCCTCAAACGCCGCATAGCGCTGATCGCCGAGCGTGAACGACGCCATTTTAACGCTGCCGGACGGGCCGCTCGGCGTATCCGCCAGCAGCACCGAGCGCCAGGTCACCGATGAACCGGGGATCAGAGAGACATACAGGTTCAACGCCCCGTCCATGTCCTTTTCGAACCACAGATGTTGGGTAATTTTGGTCATCGGATCCCCCCGCTATTCGTCGAGTATCGGCGCAAAGCCGCCGAAGATCATCCGCTTCCCGTCGAACGGCATCTGCTCGCCAAAGGCTTTCATGCGCGGATCGTTCATCATCTTTTGGTTAGCGGCGTCGCGCACCGCTTTGGAGGGATACTCAATCCAGCTGAACACCACCACTTCCCCGGCTTCGGCCTTCACCGCGCCGCGAAAGTCGGTGAGTTTGCCGTCGGGCACGTCGTCGCCCCAACACTCCACCACGCGCGTGGCGCCGAACTCCTTGAACAGCGGCGCGGCGGCCGCGGCCAGCTGATGGTACGCCTCCTTATTGGCGGCCGGTACCGCCACGACAAAACCGTCTACATAGCTCATCTTCAGGTTCCTCTTGTCCGAGAAAGACCGTCGGTCAGGCGCCGGCGAGATGCCGATGCCCCTTACCATTTTAGACGTCGTGGCCGAGGCGCGCCGGGGGGGATTAGATGTCGCTGTAAATCAAGGGGAAGGATTCCGGCGTGGCGACCTGGTTGCGGCCGGCGTTTTTCGCCTTGTACACCGCCGATTACCATCGGCTGATCCGGAAGTTTACCCGCATTCCGGACCAGCCGGTGATCCTGTCGCATTAACCCGGCGATGGCTGGCCGGGCTTATGCCCGGTACACCCGCGCCTCGAAAGGCCGCAGCCGCTGCGGCTCGCCGCCCTGCGGATAGTTGCCCAACCGCGGCCGCCAGCGCGCCAATGCCAGCCGATGCGGATCGACCTGCAGCTCCTGCGCGCTGAGGTTGCACAGCACCAGCCACCGTTGGTCGTTCAGGCTGCGGGTGTAGGCGTAGATATGCGGGTGCTCGGCCAGCTGCAGCTGATAGCGGCCATACACCAGCGCCGGCGTGGCCTTGCGCAGCCGGATCAGCGCCCGGTAGAAGTTGAACACCGAGTCGGCTTCGTCAAGCTGGCGCGCCGCGTTGATTGTCCGGTAATTCGGGTTGACGGCAAACCAGGGCTGCGCGCGGCTGAAACCGGCGTGCGGTCCGTCGCTCCACTGCATCGGCGTGCGCGCGTTATCGCGCCCGCTGCGGCTGAGAAACGCCAGGATCTGCGCCTCGTCCATGCCCCGCTCACGCAGCTGCGCCGCACGATTGCGCGCCGCCACGTCGTCGAAGTCGTTCAGACCGGCGAAGCGGGTGTTGGTCATGCCCAGCTCCTGCCCCTGATAGATAAAAGGGGTGCCCTGCATCAGAAAATACAGCGCGGCGATGGCGGTGGCGCTTTCCCGCCAGTAGCGCCCGTCGTCGCCCCATGCGGATACCACGCGCGGAATGTCATGGTTTTCGACGTACAGCGCGTTCCAGCCCTTGCCCTCCAGCAGCGTTTGCCAGCGGGTGAAGATGTGTTTCAGCCCCATCACGTCCAGCCCGGCGCCCGGCGAACGTCGGTGCCCGGTTTCCCACAGCTTGACGTGTTCGAACTGGAAAATCATGTTCAGCCGGCCGTGCCGTTCGCCCACCCAGTCCTCGCCCTGCTCCGCCGAGGCGCCGTTCATCTCGCCGACCGTCATGATGTCGTAGCGGTTAAACACCTGTCGGCACATGTCATCGACGTAATCCAGCAGGCCCGGGTAGTTGAGGTGGCGCTCGAACGACGGCACATGGCGCAATCCCTGCGGGTTGGGCAGGTCGCTCAGGCCCGGCTGTTTTTTCATATGGCAGATGGCGTCGATGCGAAAGCCGTCGATGCCCTTGTCCAGCCACCAGCGCATCATGTCGTACAGCGCCGCGCGCACCTCGGGGTTTTCCCAGTTGAGATCCGGCTGGCGTTCGGAGAACAGGTGCAGGAAATACTGCTCGCTGCCGGGGTGGTATTTCCAGGCCGAGCCGTTGAAGATGCTTTCCCAGTTGTTGGGTTCGGCGCCGTTTTTGCCGTCGCGCCAGATATACCAGTCGCGTTTGGCGCTGGATTTCGACGATCGGGATTCGATAAACCACGGATGTTCGTCCGAGGTGTGATTCACCACCAGATCCAGGATCAACCGCATGCCGCGGGCGTGCGTCTCGGCCAGCAGGCGGTCAAAATCCGCCATGCTGCCGAACTCCGTCATGATCGCCTGGTAGTCGCTGATGTCGTAGCCGTTATCGTCATTGGGCGATCGGTACATCGGGCAGATCCAAAGCACGTCGACGCCCAGCCGCTGCAGATAATCCAGCCGGTCGGCAATGCCGTTCAGATCGCCGATGCCATCGCCGTTGGAGTCCATAAAGCTGCGCGGGTAGATCTGATAGACCACCGCCTCTTTCCACCATCGCGCCGTTTCGCCGCTCATCGTGCGCTTGCCTCCGTTAATGCGTCTGTGACGATGCCAGAATGCGCGGGAAAGCCCGCCCCTGACGATCGAACAGGTAGCAGCAATCCACCGGCAGGCGCACCCCCAGCGGATCGCCGGCCCGAATGACCGAACGCTCCGGCTGCCGCACCACCCAGGGTTCGCCGGCGTTGCCGTTGTCCAGATACAGATAGGTTTCGTTGCCCATATGCTCGACGAACATCACCTCCCCCTGATATTCGCACTGCCCGGGATCGCCGCCGCGGATATGCTCCGGGCGAATGCCGACGTTGACGCTCTGGCCTTCGGCCGCCGCCGGGGTGGCGATCGGCAGCAGCAACGCCTTGCCGTTGTCCAACTCCACCACGCTTTGCCGCTCGCCGGCGCGGAGCAGAATGGCCGGGATCAGGTTCATCTTCGGCGAGCCGATAAACTGGGCGACGAATTCGTTGGCCGGCCGATCGTACAGCTCCAGCGGCGTGCCCACCTGTTCGATATGCCCTTTGTTGAGCACCACGATGCGGTCGGCCAGCGTCATCGCCTCTACCTGATCGTGGGTGACGTAAACGATGGTCGATCCCAGCCGCTGGTGCAGCGCCGCCACCTCCATGCGCATCTGCACCCGCAGCGACGCATCGAGGTTGGACAGCGGCTCGTCGAACAGAAACAGCTTGGGTTCGCGCACGATGGCGCGGCCAATCGCCACCCGCTGCCGCTGGCCGCCGGACAAATCTTTCGGCCGACGCGTCAGCAGCGGCTCCAGCTGCAGCGCCCGCGCGCATTCACGCACCCGCCGATCGATATCCGCCTTCGCATGGCCCGCCAGCTCCAGGGCAAACGCCATGTTCTGATAAACGCTCATGTGCGGGTACAGCGCATAGGATTGGAACACCATGCCGATGCCGCGTTCCGCCGGGGTATCGTCATTGACGTAGTTGCCGTCGATATACATGCCGCCGCCGCTGATTTCCTCCAGCCCGGCGATCATCCGCAGCAGCGTCGACTTGCCGCAGCCGGAAGGCCCGACGATCACCACGAACTCGCCGCTGTTGATCTGCAGATCCAGCGACCTTATCACCTCGGCATGAGCGCCGTAGCGTTTTTGCAGTTTTTCCAGCGTTAATTGCGCCATATCCCCTCCGAATTGACGATGATTCATCCCAGGCGGGGCGCAAGACGCCCCGCCGCGCGGCTTATTTCAGATAGTCGAGCCACGGGCTCTGGCGCGAAATCATCACGTCGACCAGCTCCGGAATAGCGCGGCATTTATCGTTGACCGAATCCACCAGCAGCGCCTGGATCACCAGATCGCGCGAGCCCTCCAGCACCGCGTCGGCGGTCAGATCGTGAATGGCGATCTGGTTGCTCAGCAGCCCGCCGATGCCGGCCGGCATATCGACCCTGATGCCGTGCACGCCCCGCTTGTCGACGGTCGCCGGCACCTCGACGGCGATGAATTCCGGCAGCTGCTTGATAAAGCCGCGGTTCGGAATATTGACCGCCGACTCTTCATAGCCGGAATCGCCGAGGATCCCTTCCATGATCGGCACCACCCGCTCCTTCAGCTTCAGTTCGATCTTCGGCTGCACCTGCCCCAGGTAGTTGCGGTAGAAGGTGTAGAAATCGAGGATGCCGCGATGGTCGCTGACTTCGCTGGCCCAGCGGATGTATTCGCCGAAGTGGCTGTCGCCGGTGATTGGCAGGTGATGGAACTTCTCCAGGATCTCTTTGAACAGCGTGCGGTCCGCCCAGGGATAGGCGCTATCCTTGCCGCCCAGCGCATCGCGCTCGGTGCTGCCTTCGGTCTCCAGCAGTTTGCCGTGGTTGCGGGTGTAGGTCAGGATGTCGCTGTAGCCAGGCAAACGGGAGAAATAGTCCGGCGCTTTGGCGCGCACGTCGCCGTAGGCGTCCTTGCCGCTGTCTTTGTAACGCGCTTCAAGCAGCACGCTGAAGTGGTTAAGGCCGCCCGCGCGCAGGTTCAGATTCTCGAACGACGTGCCGAGCATTTCCGGCAGATAGCGTTCCAGCGAGGCGATTTCGTGGCACATGCCGACAAAGTTCAGCTGTGGGAAGCGGCGATGCACGGTGGTGCAGATGCGGCTCATCGGGTTGGAATAGTTGAACACCCAGGCATCCGGGCAAATGTCGGCCACGTCGGCGCAGATGTCGAGGATCGGCGGGATGATGCGCAGCGAGTGGAACAGGCCGCCTGGGCCGCCGTTCTCGCCATAGACCTGCTGAATGCCGTACTGCTGCGGGATCTGCCAGTCGAGGTCCCACAGCGCGAAACGGTCGCCCACTTCGATGGAAATGATGACGAATTCCGCGCCGCGCAGCGCGGTTGGCCGATCGGTGGTGGCGCTGACGGTAAACGGCAGATCCTCCGCCGCCAGGAATTCACGGGCGGTTTTTTCGGTTACCGCCAGCGCGGCCGGGTTGATGTCGTGCAGCACGATTTCGCTGCCGTACAGCGTCTTGCTCTGGAAGATGTCGCCCAGCGTGCCGTAACCGAACTGCGCGCTGCCCGCCCCCACTAAAACGATTTTTGTAGCCATTGCCTGTCTCCTGCTTGTGGTTAATCGAAAATCAGCCTTTAACGGCGCCATGGGTTAATCCGCTGACGATGCGCCGCTGGAAAATCAGCACCAGCGCAATGATCGGCAGCGTGACGATCACCGAGGCCGCCATGATGGTGCCCCAGGGAAGTTCAAACTGAGAGGCGCCCTGCAGCATGCCGATCGCCACCGGCACGGTGCGTTTGCCGCTGGAAATGACGAACGTCAGGGCGAACATGAATTCATTCCAGGCGCCGATAAACGCCAGCAGCCCGGTGGTCACCAGCGACGGCCCCATGATCGGCGCGAAGATGCGGCTGATGATGGTCCAGGTGCCGGCGCCGTCGACGATCGCCGCCTCTTCCAGCTCGACCGGGATCGACTTCATAAAGGTGGTCAGCACCCAGACGGTGAACGGCAGCGAAAAGGTGGTGTAAGACAGCACCAGCGCGCCGAGCGAGTCATACAGCCCCATAAAGCGCACCAGTTCGAACATCCCCGACAGCACCGCCACCTGCGGGAACATCGATACGCACAGGATGGTGAACAGCAGGTATTTGCGGCCGCGAAAGCCGATGCGCGCCAGGGCGAAAGCCGCGGTGATCGACACCAGCAGGCACAGCCCGACCGTCAGCGTGGCGACCGCTATCGAATTAAGCAGGCTGCGGGCGATGCCGTTGTCCATCAGCGCCGTAACGTAGTTGCCCCAATGCAGGCCGCTGGGCAGATAGGCCACCTGGAACAGGTCCTGCCCCGAACGCAGCGAGGTGATCAGCGCGTAGTAGAACGGGAACAGGCAGATGACGCCGGCCAGCGCGGCGCCGGCGAAAATCAGCGACCGCTGGCCGAATTTTTGCTGCCGTCGGTTCAGTTTCATGATCTCTTCTCCTTGTCGTTCAGGCGGCCCAGCATCAGGAAACAGGCGGCGATGCCGGCCACCATCATGAACACCAGCACCGAGGCGGCGGAGCCGGAGCCCATTTCCTGATAGCTCACCAGGCGATCGCGGGCATAGCCGGACACCGAGACCGTGGCCTCGCTGTTGGAGGTCAGCACGTAAATCAGGTCGAACACCCGCAGCGCGTCCATCACCCGGAAAATCAACGCGACGATCATCGCCGGCATGATCAGCGGCAGCGTGATGCGGCGGAAACGCTGCCAGGCGTTGGCGCCATCCACCCGTGCCGCTTCATACAGGTCGCCGGGGATCAATTGCAGCGCGGCCAGCAGCATCAGCGCCATAAAGGGCGTGGTTTTCCAGACGTCGGCGATCACCACCGCCCACATCGACAGCCCGGGCTCCGCCACCCAGGCCAGCGGCGCGCTGATGATGCCGGTTTTCAGCAGCAAATCGTTCACCACGCCGTACTGATCGTGGAACATCCAGCCCCACATCTTGGCGGACACGATGGTCGGTATCGCCCAGGGCACCAGAATGGCGGTGCGCACCAGCCCCTGGCCGCGAAACTTCTGGTTCATCAGCAGCGCCAGCAGCATGCCGAACACCAGCTCCAGCGAGACCGACATCAGGCTGAAGCGCAGCGTGTTGCCGACCGCCAGCCACCACAGCGGATCGGCCAATACGCCGTAACGCCGGCCACCGTCGGCCAGATCCAGATAATTGGCCAGGCCGACGAAGCGGTAGTCGTCCGGCGCATCGAGCATGGCGTCGGTAAAGCTGTAGAACAGCGTGCGCAGCAGCGGCCAGCCCGCCGCCGCCGCCAGCAACAGCATCGCCGGCGCCACCAGCAGCCAGGCGATGCGGCTGCGGCGCTGCCGGTGATTGAGCTTGCCGCGCTTCGCCGAGCGCGCCGCGTCCTGGCTCGGCGTCGCCGCCAGGGATAGGGACTGCGTTTCTTGCTTCATGCATCGGACTCCGAACCGTTAATGGGGGATTGTCACTGCCTTCAGCGCCATCCTCTGGCCTTGATGCGTTCTAAACGCTGCTGGAGATCCGCCACCGCAGTGACGCCGTCACTGTCGCCGCGCAGCACGTTGTAGGTGGCGTTGTAGATAGCCTTGGAGACCTGCGCGTATTGCCGCTTGGTCTGGGTGGCCGGACGCGGCATCGCCTGCGTGAAAATGCCCTTGAAGTCCGCCAGATACGGCGCCTGCGCCAGCACCTGCGGATCGTCGTACAGCGCGACGCGCGACGGCGCCCAGCCCATCAGCGCCAGCGCCTTTTTTTGCGATTCGGCGTCGCTGACGATCTTCAGCAGCGCGATCGCCGCCTGCGGATTTTTGGTGTAGGCGCTGATGGCCCACTGCCAGCCGCCCAGCGCGCTGACCGAGGCGCCGTCGGCCCCTTTAGGCAGCGGCATCACGCCCACCTTGCCTTTGATCGCGCTGCTGTTGTCCTGCGCCAGCACGTAGGCGTAAGGCCAGTTGCGCATAAACAGCGCATCGCCATTCTGGAACAACGCGCGCGACTCCTCCTCCATGTAGCCCAGCGCGCCGCGCGGGGCTATCTTGCCGATCCAGCCGGCGGCCATGTCCAGCGCCCGGGCCGCCTGCGGGTTGTTAACGGTGACGTTGCCGGCGGCGTCGATAAAGCCGCCGCCGTTCTGCGAGGCCACCCACTCCAGCGCGTTGCAGGTCAGCCCTTCATAAGACTTGCCCTGAAATACCAGCCCCCAAAAATTTTTGCGGCCCGCCTGGCGCTCCTGCTGCTGAATGCGGGTGGCGATGCGGGTCAGATCGGCCCAGGTGACCGGCGGCCGTTCGCCGTACTTTTCCAGCAGGTCCTTGCGGTAATAGAGCGCGCCGGTATCCAGGTAGGCCGGCACCGCCTTGACGCGGCCATTGACCACGTTGTTTTGCCAGGCGGCGGGGAAAAAGTCCTGGCGAATGTCGCCAACCCGGTCGGTCAAATCCAGCAGGTGCTTGTTCAGCACGCCGATCCACACGGTATCGGCCTGAAACAGATCGATGGCGCCGGCATCCTTGGCCGCGAACAGCTGCTGGAACAGCGACAGCTTTTCGTCCGAGGCGCGCGGCAGATCGATAAACTCCAGGGTATGCCCGGTCTGGGCCTCGAAGCGCTGCTTGACGTCGTTGCAGAACTGGCGCCCTTCCTTGCTGGGCGCGCACTCCATGCGCAGCGTATCGGCCAGCGCCTGGCCGGACGTCAGCGCCAGCGCGGCGGCAACCAGATTCGGGATGATTCTTCTCATGGCTTCCTCTCAGGTGGCGGCGGGCAGCGCCGGCATAGGAGCAAGCTATCGAAGCGGGGTCATTGGCGGAAATTGTTTTTCACCGCTACGATATAGAAACTTTCTATATCACCAGCGGAAAATATGATCGTGGACAAAATTCTGCGGCAGTTTATCGAAGTGGCAATGTTCAAAAATGTGAGTCATGCGGCAAACAAGCTGTGCCTGAGCCAGCCGACGCTGACCCACAACATGAAAAAGCTGGAAGAGACGCTGGGGGTGCAGCTGCTGGAACGCACGTCGACCGGGGTAAACACCACCGAGTACGGCGATCTGCTGCTGGAGCAGGCGCAGATGATGCAGCGCATTTACGACAACACGCTGCTCAAGCTGGCGTTCATCAAGGCGCGCCAGGAACAGAGCCTGCGCATGGGCACCGGCCACGCCTGGTGGTACATGTTCGTGCGCGACAGCTTCAACGCTTACCGCAGGCTGCACCCGACGGTGAATATTCATATCGATCTGGGCAACCATCTGCGGTTGATGGACCTGCTGCTGGGGGGCGACATCGATCTGTTTATCGGCCACGAGATCCAGGGGCTTAACCCCAAGGCGGGCATCAGCTTCCTGCCGCTGTTCGGCACCACCGACAGCATGTTCGTACGCCGCGGGCATCCGCTGCTCGACCGGGTGGTGACGCCGGATGCGCTGCTGGACTATCCCTGCGTGGAGCTGACGCCGGATGAGACCCGCTATCAGCACATGGTGGAAGACATGCAGCCGAAACGGCTGGCGCGCAATCGCCTGCACCTGGCGGAACGGGTGATCTGTTCCACCAACTCGATGATGTCGGCGGTGGATATGGTCAACGATTCCGACGCGGTGATGCTGGCCTACCCCAGCTGCATGGCGGGGTATTTTGCCGATTACGGCATCGTGCCGCTGCAAATGAACCAGGAAAGCCCGCGCTGCACCGTCGGCATCTACCTGATGCGTGAAAAGGCGGATGCGCCCCATGTGGTGCAAATGCAGGAATTAATGCGCCAGCACCTGGAGCAGATCCGCCCGCTGTTGCGCTAGATAACCGTATCGACCCGCCCGCGCGCGCCGCTAAAATTTGATTGGCAAATAATATTATTAACCAATCAAATAATTCAAACCTACCGAATTCCGCTGTGTAAAGCGTCATTATTTATTTGTGGTTTTTTTATTCGTTGTCTATAAATTATTTTACCGAATATATGGCGGATAGAAATAATCCTATGAGTGAAAATAATCATGAACCGCAATTTGATTCATTGGCGCCCCTGTATGAGGACATGGCCAACTGGCCATTTCGCAAGGAAATAGAAATACCTGCGGTATTAACGCGGCTGGGTGACCTTTGCGGATTGCGCATTTTGGATTTCGGCTGCGGTTCCGGCCATTACTCGCGATTGCTGAAGGCGAAAGGCGCTGAACGGGTGGTCGGTTATGACGTCGCCGGCGGCATGCTGCATTACGCTCTCGAGCGTGAAGCGCAGGAGCGGCGAGGCATCGAATACGCCAGCGATCTCCGCGGGTTCGAGTCGCAGTTTGATCTGGTGCTCGGCGTCTATGTCTTGCCCTATGCGGCAACGCGCGCGCAGCTGAGCGCCATGGTTCGCAGCATGGTCGCCTTGCTGCGCCCGGGGGGCCGCCTGCTCACGCTGCCGCTGAACCCGGCCTACGCGCCGCAGGCCGACTACTATGCGCCCTATGGCTTCCGGCTGACCACCGCGACGCCGCATCAGGAAGGCAGCGAAGTTCACCTGCACCTGCCGGTTGGCGATCGGCATGTCGATATCACCGCCTGGTACTGGTCGCGTGAGACCCTGACGCGCACCCTGCAACAATCCGGGCTGTCCGAGATCCAATGGCATGCGCCCCACCCGCCAAACCCGGCGAGCGCCTCGCCATCGCTGGATGCCTATCTTCAGCGACCGCACACCATGCTGGTGGACAGTTATTATCATGGAAGCCATTAGCGTTTAATAGACTCACCCATAATGCAATTCCATTATATCTAAATATTTATATTTGATCGATTTTATCGCCTATACCCCAGGGGATGTTGTTATCGCAATAATCACGGGGGATAAATGGAAATAAAGATTGAAGTATTCTCATCGCTTAATCAGCTATCTGAATCCGAATATTGCCAATTTCACCATCATCGTAATGGGACTTTGTTTTATGACTGGCGTTTTCTCATTGCCGCGGAGCAATCGCCTTTATTAACAGTCAGAAAGACTTTTTACCTGACTGCCCGCAGCCATGGCCAGTTGATGGCGGTGCTGCCGGTGTACCTGCAGGATTTGAGCGTGGTCGATCCGTTCCAGATATTGGCGGAAAACGCCGGCCTGCACAATCGCGGCGCGGACTACGGGCTTTTCAGCCACATCATGCATTGCTTCGACAGCACCATCCCCAGCCGCCAGGCTTCGCTGGCGTTGCACGACGCGCTGTTCAGCCGCCTGCGCGAATTGGCCGTTGCGCAGGGCGCCAGCTATTTTGGCCTGCTGAACGTGCAGGACCCCTTTCTGCTGCAGCACGCCGGCGCGCTGGGGCTAAACGTCAACTTCATGCTGGATCGCTGGTACGCCGAGCTGACCGAGTACCGCGATTTTGACCACTTTATCGAGAAATTGCCCTACGACGGGCGCAATGAAATGCGGCGACAGCTGCGCAAATTCGACGCCGGCAAGGCGACGCTGTCGATGCTGGCGCCGCCTTTCGATCGGCGGCTGGAGCAGCTCGCCGAACTCTGCCAGCAAACCACCGCGCGCCATGGAACGCCCCATTATTTTCCCTCGGCCCCGCTGGCCCGCTTTAGCCGCCTGTGCGGCGACCTGATCCGGCTGAATCTTATCGAGCTGGAGGGCGAGCTGGTTGCCGGCATGGTGTGCTTCCAGCAGCAGGATACGCTGCATCTGTGGTCCGCCGGCATGCGTTACGATCGCATTGATTTCAGCCCCTATACGCTCGCCTTCGCCAACGCGTATCGCTACGCGTTTGACCGGGGATTGGCGCGGCTCGAGGCCGGCCGGCTCAACGCCAAGATCAAAACCCGTTTGGGGCTGCAGCCCGAGCGTTTGTATACCGTGACCAGCGAACGGCTCGATGCCCCGGCTTTCCGCCTTTAACCCTGCCTTACAGGAGCTGTGTATGACAGATAACACCTGTTGCGCCGATGATCATCGGCGTTTTGTTCACCAGCTGTCGGGCCGCGTGCGCTCACGCTACCACGCGGAATATGCCGGATGGCTGCGACAATCCGCCTGGAACCAGCGCGACTTTGGCCGAGCGCCGGAAATGATCGTGCGCGCCCAGTCCGCTGAAGACGTTGCGGAAACCCTGCGTTTCGCCGGCCGGCACCGGCACGCCGTCAGCGTGCGCGCCGGCGGGCACAGCTACGGCGGCTGTTTCCTGCGCAGCAACGGCATTCTCTTGGATATTTCCGCGTTGAATGAGCTTGAGGTCGATCCCGAGGCCGCCCGCGTGCGCATCGGGCCGGGCGTCACCGCCCGTGAGCTGAGCGCTGCCCTGATGCCCCATGGGCTGGCCTTTCCCACCGGCCACGGCGGCAACGTGGCGCTCAGCGGATTTCTGCTGGGCGGCGGCATGGGGATCAACTCCGCCGCCTGGGGCGGCATGAGCGTTTTCAACATTGAAGCGCTGGACCTGATCACCGCCGACGGGCAGCTGCGTCGCGTCAGTCGCCATGAGGAGCCGGACCTGTTTTGGGCGGCGCGCGGCGCCGGTCCCGCCGCGTTTTTTGTGGTGGTGAGCTTTTACCTCAAATGCCATCCGCTGCCGCGGGCCATCGCCAACCATCTTTACCAACTGCCGTACGGCCAACTGGGCCCGCTGCTGGAAGCGATCGACGGGCGCGCCTGGGACGCTCGCCTGCAGATAATGGTGGCGCTCACGCCGCCGCAGCCCGGCCAGCCGCACAATATCATCTTGAACACCCTCGCCTTCACCGACAGCGAGGAGGAAAGCGCCGCTCTCCAGCGGGAATTTATTCAGCAGCTGCCCCGCAGCGCCGTCACGCCGCTGCTTGAAAATCCGCACGGCGGCTTTGAGGAGATTTTTCAACAGGGAGAAGGCATGCTGATAAACCGCCGTTTTCGCAGCGATAACATCATCACCAACGCCATACATCAGGTTAAAGGGGTGCTGGATGAATTATTGCCGCAGCAGCCCTCGCCAAACGGCATCACGCTGCTGGTGTGGCGCGGTGAGCAGCATTTCCCCGATGCGGCCTATTCCGTCACCGGGCGATTCTTCGTGTCGACCTATCTGCAATGGAACGACGCCGGCAGCGATGAACAGCATCGCCGCTGGCTGCACAAACTCTATGATCAACTGCAGCCGCTTTCCTGCGGCTGCTATATCAACGAGTTCGATCTCGAGGCGCGTTCCGGCCAGATCCAGCGCTGTTTCGCACCCGAGAACTGGCGGCGCCTCGGCCAACTGCGCCTGGACCATGATCCGCACGGGGTGTTCGCCGACGTTCGGCTGCTGCAGCGCGAGTCATAACGGCGCCGCGTTCGGTGCGGGATTATTTCTCACCGCTCAACGCGATCAGCGCCTGATACAGCGGCCGGGCGTTGCCCGGCCCCACCACCAGCTGATACTCGGTGGTGCGCTGCGGTGTTTCCACCTCCAGCACCGCCTTGATGCCGCCCACCCGCGCCATTTCCTGGCGATCCAGTCGCCCGCCGTCGCGCAGCTCCGCCCTGACGCGGCTGGCGCAGTAGCGCAGCCGCGTCAGGTTGTCCGCGCCGCCGAACGCCGCCAGCACCCTTGCCGCCTGCGGTTGCTCTTCCATCTTGTCGCCTCCTGAAAACCGGTTAATACGCCGCTGCAGCATAGGGCCGCGCAATCCCGTTGTGAAATTGATTTCAACGCGCCGGATATAGACCCGGTCTATACCGCACGCCGCGGCGGTGCCGCCGCCTTTCAGCGCATATACTTAACGGAGTTATCACACCGGAGGAGAGTGAAATGAAAGCGATGATCCCCGTGCTGTTGACGTTGCTGCTTTCCGGCTGTATCGGCGGCAGAGGCGGGCCGCAAGACGTGCCGCCGCCGCCGCCGACCAACGATCCGCATACCTGCACCAATTCCGCCGCCAGCGCCAACAGCGACTGTTCGCAATCGGTGGTGCCGTCGATGCACTAGAGAAACACATCGGGCCGCAGAGTGCGGCCCGATGGCGTGCTGAAGATTACGAAGACTGTTCCTCTTCATTGGCCAGGCTTTTCGCCTGCTGCTTCATAAACACCACTTCCTGCGGGCTGGACATGCTGACGCGTTCTGCGCGCAGCAGTTTGAGGATATTGAACAGCAGCTCGCTCTTGGTGGCGCCGACCATGCGCGGACTGGGGACGTAGCCGGTCACGCTGAGGATAATGCCTTCCGGCCCCAGCTGGCTGAAGCGCACGTAAGGCGCCGGCGCGTCCAGAATGGCCTCGTAGTCGTTGTAGGCGCTCAGCAGAATATTGCGCACCTGCTCCGGGTCGATGTCGGTCGGGAACGTCAGCGCAATGGTGACCACGCCCTGGGCATTGCCCATGGTGGCGTTGCGCACGTTCTGCGAGATCAGCTGCGAATTCGGCACGATCATGGTCGAACGGTCGCTGAGCTGGATTTCGGTGGCGCGCACGTTGATGCGGCGCACATCGCCCTCCACGCCGCCGATGCCGATCATATCCCCTACCTTCACCGGCCGTTCGGTCAGCAGGATCAGGCCGGAAATGAAGTTTTTCACAATCTCCTGCAGGCCGAAACCGATACCCACCGACAGGGCGCTGACGATCCACGCCAGGTTATTCCACTGAATGCCCAGCGCCGCCAGCGTGATCAGGATCAGCAGCACATAGCCGACGTTGCTGAACAGCGTGACCAGCGAGGCGCGGATGCCGACGTCCGAAATGGTTTTCGGCAGCAGCTCATTGCTCAGCCAACGCTGGGTCACCCGCAGGATATAGATGCCGATCGCCAGGCAAATCAACGCGTTGATCAGGTTGCCTGGCACGATGTTCAGCTTTTCCAGCCCTTCGCCGGTCAGGATGGCGGCGATCTTTTCCAGCAGCGTATTCGGCGTGGTGGTGCCGAAGGAGCCGTTGAACAGCGAGACGATGGTCAGCAGCAGCAACGTACATTTGGCCACCGCGGTGGTGATGATCGACATCTGTTCCAGATGGCGATCTTTAAAGTTGAACGATTTCTTCAGCGTTTTGCCGCTGGTGGTCTGCGACGAGAAGATGGCGGCGCACAGGTCGGTGGCGAACAGCACGGTAAAATAGAAGGTCATCAGAACCAGAACGATCCAGATCACCTGATAAGTCAGGAAGCGGGCGAAGGCGATGTAACCGACCAGCAGCGAAAGCAGAATGATCAGCGAACACGCCAGCGTGGCCATATGCACCAGGCCGCTGAGGGTGGAACGCTTTTCGATATGTTCGCCCTGCTGCTCCAGCCGGCGGCGGATGCGCTGGGCGCGCAGCGGGATCGCCAGCAACACCATGCCGATAAGCCCGGCCACCAACCCGTTGCCGAAAATGGTGGTGCTCAGGCTGGCGCTCACCACGTTGTTGATCAGCTCGATGGTGCCGAACGCCAACGCCAGCGCGGCCAGCAGCGGCGAGAAGTAGCGCAGGCCGGTGGCCACCGCGTCATCCAGCGACGCCAGGCGCCATGAAGGTCGGTTGAGCGACAGCGCCGCGCGGCCCAGGCCGGCGATCAGCGCGCAAAAAATCGCCAGTTTGCCAAAGCCTTCGGAAAAGTCCTGCAGCATCACCGGCAACGGCTGCACGCGGGTGAAGATCTGATTCAGCAGATTCAACGAGATGCCGGTGGTGATCACGGTGAGCGCCACGGTGGCGATGGCCATAAAGCTGCGGCGCAGGCGGCCGTCCGGCAGAAAACGAATGCTGACCCAGGCCAAAAAACGCTCGGAGTAGTAGCGGCCCCAGGACCAGATGATCACCGCCAGCGCCAGCAAGGCGAGCGTGCCGTAGCGCCACTCCTCCTGCCAGCTGGCGTCCCAGGCGCCTTTCATCTCGGCGTTGAACTGGGCCAAACGCTGCGCGTCTTCATCCGAGGGATGCGCGATCGGCGACCAGAACTTGGCGCCCAGAATGCTGCCGGTATTCAACGCCAGCTGGGTTTTGAACGCCACCCGGCGCAGATCGCCAATTTGCTGCCCCAGATCGAGCGCGCCGGTGTGGATCGCCTGCGCGCGCTTCACCGCGTCGTCCAACTGTTTTTTACTGTTGTTGAGCGCGTTGCGCTGCTGCACCACCGCCGGTGTTTCAGGCTGAGCGCCGGCGGCCGGCGGCGGCCCCAACACGTCGAGCTGCGCCTGCAGCTTTTCCTGCGCCGGCTGCAGATCGGTCGCCAGCTTGTCCAACCCGGCGGCGAGATCGTCGGTGGCCAGCCGCAGTTTGCTGAGCTGGTTATCGGTGCTGGCTTTGGACACCTGCTGCTTGATGCTGTCCAGCTGCTTTTGGGCGTTTTTCAGCTGGGTGGCGCTGTCTATCGGCGCGCTCTCGGCGGCGGCGGCATCATCCTGCTCCGCGGCGAAGGCCAGCGGCGCCGCCTGCAGGCCGAACAACAGGAACAGGCAAAAAAAGAGTTGACGGGGCTTTAACATAAATTCAGTGCTCAGCATTAACCTGAAAGCCAGGCGAACAGGCGGGAGCGAAGTCCCGCAACTTAATCATAAACGGCAATTATAATAGCTGCTTAATGTAAGCCGAAATACCGGAATTATTCCCATTCCGCGCCGCGGCCCGCCGGCCGAAACGGCGCTGCAGGCTAGCCCTATGATATCCTGATGGTTTTGATCTGGCGCAGGCTGAAAAAGCCGCCTATACTCAGCTCACCTATTAATCAAAATTATAAAAGGAGGATTACTATGCCGATGTGTGAATTGTTTATTTACTCACACTTCTACAGTAATTGCCGCCGCTCAAGCGTTACCGGTATCGTGCTGCGATAACCCAGCTTGAGCGAAGCTTACTAAAACCTGAGTTCCTTCCCTCCGGCTTACCGGGTTGTCGTCAGCGATGTTTGACGATAGGCATGACTATGCCGTTAATCTTGAGTAAGCAATGAGCACATTACTTTCTGCACAATCCGTCGGTTACGACAACGCGTTCGGCCCCCTGCTGAGCGAGGTTTCCTTCAGCCTGAAAAAAGGCGATCGCATCGGCTTAATCGGCCACAACGGCTGCGGCAAAAGCACCCTGTTGGGGTTCTACGCCGGAATCGCCAAAATTTCCGTTATCTGGGGGCGTAAGCGGGAACCGTCCAAAAGTTTGTCTCGTTTGTCACCTAACGATACATAATACAAAGCAGCATTGGCTGTCGACAACAAGGACATAACGTAACCAATTGATTTTAATTGATAAGCAGCTCTGCCAATATTAAAATCACAGTAAAACGAAGCAATGTAATCTCGCAAAATATAAACGCCAGCTCAATAACGATGACATTTTCTAACCAAAGCTATTGAGAAATGTTCTCACGTGGGTTAAAAACTAATCGCTTTTGCACAGATTTACATAACTCAATACCATCTTCAAAAGGAGTTGTTTATGAAAGTTATTGATACGTCATTATTAGACAGTATATCTGGTGGTCGTGGAAATAATGGCGGTGACCGTTCTGATAACGGTGGTGGCCGCGGTGGCTCTAACGGTCATGGCGGAAATTCAGGAAATGATCGCCAACATAATAGCTATAATCAGTCCAATCGAGGCAGCGGTAGCCAGGCTAACCACTTTGGTCGCCCCGGAGGTATGAAGGGTGGTGATGGTGGTTGTACTGGTGGCCATCGTCCTCGTTAATAAATAGAAGAAAACTTCACAAGGAGATATACTCTCCTTGTGATATTCCAGACACGCTAAGGAAAGGTATGAAAAAATTTAATTTTATCTACAATAACGAAAATTTCTTACTCTGTGATGAGAGTGAAAAAAATCAAAGTGAATTGGATAAACTTATGGGGAACGGTTTTCAAAAATTGGAAGTTGAGGCTGAATCAAAAAAAGAAGCTGTTAAAAAATTCAAAGAAAAATTAGGAGAGAATAGTAAAGCTCTTGAGGAGTATACAAAGGATATATCATTCAGTTCTATTATTGAAGCATTTTTAAGATAAAATGGATAAAGACAACTTAAACTTTAATGCGATAATGAGAGATGCCAATGATGATGGATGCTTTAACGAAGCTATAAACATAATAAGAGCTAAAGGGTTTAAGAAGGTTAAGGTTCCGGACAATATCCACTTTGTCTGGATTGGTGATCTGAAATCATCAAATATGTCATATGTAAAAGTATGGGGAGACATTAATAAAGATAAGTCGCTATTTTTATGGCTAGATGCCTCCTCCTCGTTTGTTAACTTATTCCAGCAATCCTTAAGATCATATTGTAATGCCAATGGAAAAGATATATTTAACCTCCGTAACGAGGCGTTTGATTACATTTGGCCAAAAATAAACGATGGTGATACGTTTAATGATGCGGCGAGTGAATTTCTTGATATAAAAAACCATGAATATGTTGAGAGAGGCGATTCTAACAAGCAGGCATATGAAAGCATTAATATAATGAACATTCAAGAACTGTTCAGTACAGAGTTCATTAGGTATAAAAAGTTTTACTATTACGAGTTAATATTGAGAGGTAATCTTGCATGTGCAAGTGATTTTGTTAGGCTTCTGATTTTGTGCCGGTATGGTGGCGTATATATAGATATAGATACACTACCTTATATTGACAATATTTATCAGAAGACAAATGCTCTCTTGGGTAAGCTTGGGATACGCCATGATGAACACGTTTACTTAGCTAAATCCCATGCTTTCTTGTGCGAGTTTAAATATACAAATGACAGTTTAATGGATTGTAAAACATATTTAAATCGGATTGAGAGCATTAATGGCATTGAAATTAATTATATATTAGACGCAATAATTTCAGACCTTAACAACGCCGAGCATTCTCAGTTATCTGTTCTTGGCGATACTTATGTTTATGATAATTTAATATCAATAAGTACAGTGGAATTTATAAATGGTGTATTTTTTAACAACATCATTGCTTCCTCCCCTGACTCCCGTTTTTTAAAAAACTTACTTAAAAGAGTAGCATTTAATTTTCATTACATTGAGAAAAATAAAAATATATTTAATGATAATCCCTTGATGTCTTCTTCTGTGGATAGTCGTTCAGTTTTCAATTTCTTGCTTAATTATCGACGTGATGTATTTTCAGAAAATGAATTCGTAACATTTTATTTGGCAGGGCCAAAGTTAATATCTAATACAGTATATCGCGTAATATGTGGGCTCACTGGATTACATAGAGTCTTGTCAACCGATAACTTAGCTAGGCTTATGCAAAATGGCGAAATTGGGATAGGGTTCCAAAAACAAACTTTAGACACCCCTTTAGGTACCAAATCTGCCTGGAGAAATAGGAATGAATAAATTTGGAATAAGTGCATTAATAATCGTATGCGATGCTGAAGATTCAATATTGAGAACTATAAATTCTATCATTGATGTTACGGATGAAGTTATCATTGTTGATACTGGCTCTGTCGATAATACACTAAATGTCATCCCCAAAGATAACAAAAAAGTAAAAATTTATAGTCAGGAATGGAATGATGATTTTTCCGCGCCGCGGAATTATGCAATAGATCTTGCTTCGGGACCCTATTGTTTTGTTATTGATGCTGACGAGTATTTAGCAGAGAGCAGTCGAAATGGATTTAGAGAACAACTACATTCGCTATTTTATAGCGAGGAACTCACTCTATATGCACCTGCTATCGATAACATGAATGGTTCTATATTAAGGAATAATGCAAGAATCTTTATGAAAAGAATCTCCTTAAGATATAAAGGGTTTGTTCATGAATATCTGTATGAAGAGAATTATACTATAAAACATACACCTGAAATTACATTAAACCACACCGGGTATTTGAAATGTGGGGAATTAAATATTAAAAAAAATAGAAACTTACGCCTTTTAAAACGTCAGTTGGATGTGACTCCAACAGAGCTAAGATGGAAGTATTTCATGCTTAGATATTTAGAGCCACATGATGAACAATTTGAAGGTATCCTTAACGAGTTTGGTAGATTACCCCTTCCTTACAGTCATGACATCGAAATATATGCACTTAACGTAAAATCGAGACTGATAAAACACCTCTTAGATAAATCTAATTTTTTTGATGCACATTTTCATGCTGATGAATTACTCGAAAATTATAGAGATAAAAATAGTTTTTTTCTTTACTTCATTTCACTCTATTTGATGTCAACCCATCGTTACCATAATGATATGCTTAGCTTGAGAGAAAAACTCGACAGCATTGATAACTATTCTCATGACGAATTTATAATTGAGACTATAGATGATAAGTTTGTGTCGTCAATCATGAATAGCTTCCTGCTAGATCTTGATTATATAACTTAATCATATTGTCATTGTTTTAGCGATATAACTCTGTCTGCAGATGCAATGGTAGTTTCCCTGTGAGCAATTATCACCCTAGTTATTTTCAACTGTTTTATCGCTTGGTTTACAAAACTTTCACTTTCATGGTCCAATGAACTTGTAGCCTCATCCATGAAAAGAATACCAGGTTTCCGGTAGAGAGCTCTAGCAATAAATATACGTTGCTTTTGCCCCCCCGATAATCCCTCCCCCAGCTCGCCGATTAAAGTTTCATAACCCATTGGCATTTTCATAATAACATCATGAATGTAACTAGCCTTAGAACACTCAATCATCCAGTCTTCATTTTCGTTATCTTCAAATCCACAAATATTCTCTCGTATCGAACCGGAAAATAATTTATCATCCTGCATTACACAACCGATAATTTTATGGTAGTTATTAATGCCGAGTTGCTGTATATCAGTGCCATCGATAATCACTTTCCCTTCATCTGGGTCGAATAATCCACACAATACTCTCATTAAGGTTGTTTTCCCAGCGCCAGAAGGTCCCGTGATTGCCACACTTTCTCCAGGTAGAATACAGATAGATAGGCTATTAAAAACTGGTAGCGACTGGCTATCATAGCGATAGCTTAAGTTATACGTTTCTAATGAAACGGGGCGCATGGCAACATTTATCGAAAAATCAGGTTTCCTAGCCTCCTGCGAGTGTATAGCAATATCTGCAATGCGTTCGTTATGCAGGCTCATCATACGTAATTGCAAAAGAAAGCTAGTTAGTGATGAAACCCTATCTGTAAACTGCTCTCTGAATACACCAAAGGCAATAAACATGCCTATAGTCATTTGGTTGTCAATCACAAGACTTGCACCCAGCCATAAGATTATCACTTGATCACAAGCCCTGATAAAGGAGTTTATCCCACCAAAAAAAAGGTCCATTTTGGTGACTTTTATTTCTGTGTTGACGGTGTCAATCTCTAAATTTAACCAGTGAGCTGCCCTTCGTTCGCCCATTCCTTGCATCTTGACCGTTGCGATCCCATATAGGGTTTCCATAAAATATGATCTTGTTCGAGCATCCCTGACTAACGCTTCTTCCGACAATTGTCGATACGTTCCATATGATAGTAGTCTAATAAACACATAAATTGCTGTAAATCCAAGTACAAACCAAGTTAACCAGCCACCATATAACGCCATCATCACAATTACACCGAACACCATGATGCCATCCATGAGCGCCCCTACGATACTACTCGTAAATGTCTCACGTAATGTGTTCAGTGAACCAAATCGGGACTGAATATCACCCAGTTTGCGTCGTTCAAAATAGCTCAATGGCAGCCTTAGTAGATGGTTCAATAACCCCGATTGCCACTGGATGTTGATGAGTGTCGTCATTATCAGGGAAGACCAGGATCGAAGCATGCTTACCGCTGTACGCAGTAGAATAAATAGCAGGAGGCCGATACAGATAAGAGTGAGTAAACCGTGATCTCCTGCAGGGATCGCATGATCCATCACTAATTGAGCTCCTACGGGCATCATCAGGTTGATGGTTTCTATAACAAGAGATAAGAAGAAAATCTTGCCTAGTGTCATCTTAAGTCCATGCACACTACCTATTAACGTGCTTAAACTGAGCCGAGTGCGCACAGTGTTTGCCTTAAACGCACTGCCTGGCCAGACTTCAAGCGCCACACCGGTAAAACTCTGTGAAAGTTCTGTCAGGCTGACGGAACGATATCCAAGTGCTGGATCATGCAGGATCGCGTGGTTACGGTTAACACTGATGAGTACCACAAAGTGGTTGAAATCCCAGTGTAATATGCAGGGCATTTTGAGTGCCTTAATCTCATTGAGCTCCAGAGACAAGGGCCGGGTTGATAACCCCAGTTGGTCGGCAATACTTGTCAGCCCAGACAGCGTAGTACCGCGGGCTGAAAGATTAAACTGTCGGCGGAGAGCAATCATATCAATGTTCTTGCCATAGTGGCCACAAATCATGGCCAGGCAGGCCAAACCACATTCAGAGGATTCTGTTTGATGGACCAATGGAACACGGTTTCGTAGCCGCATATCCAGCTGACTTAACATCTTTTTAAAAGAATACTTATTCATTGACTGGCCCCGTTGCGCTGTGCTTCATGTCGTAGAATGGCGATAACATCCATTGATAAATCCTCCTTTTTTCCAGAAACAAAGTACTCTGGGCTTTCATGCCATTTTCCAGGCTCAGACTCTTGCCGTTGTAGGCAATGGTCTGTATCTCCGGCCTGACTATCACTTTGTAGTACGGTATGGCACTAGTTAGTGCTGCTTTGGGGGCTCCCTGATAGGTCAGCATTTCCTGTGGCGAGGCCGGGGCTTTGGAAATGAGGGTCACCCTGCCAGCGAACTGACCAAACTTCTCCGCTGGAAAGGCTTCATAGCGAATGTTGACCCGGTCCCCGGCAGCGATATAAGGGATGGCATCATTGGGTACCCAGAGCACCAGGGAATAGTGGTCGATGTGATGTGGAATGACCTGCAGCAGACTGTCACCAGCATTGACCATTTGCCCGACCGTGACGCTCAGTGAGTCGACGCGGCCGTCAGCCAGGGCCCTGACAATAAGTGCCCCGCCAGCATCGATATTCAGCCGTTCCTTTTGCAGCTCATAACGCTGCAGCTCCATCTGGTAAATCTGATTATCGAACTCGGCGGCCTGGGTGTGGATTTGGCTTTCCAGTGCGGTGATCTGCAGGGAATTTTGTTCATTTTGGCCGGACAGGCCGAGTAGGTTGTTTTGCTGCTGATAATACAGCGCCACCTGATTGGTGAGCTGATCCTTGTTTATTAGGCCCTTGGCCTGATAATGTCGGTAGTTCTCCATGTTCTCCTTCATGATACGGATCCCCTCTTGGGCGCGCCGGAGTATATCGGTGGAGCGTTGAAACGCGGTGGTATACTGCGATTTTTGCTTTTCCAGCATGTCGAGGGTGCTTTTTTTGCTGCTCTCCAGTCGGCCAATGATTTGCGCAATGCGTGCCAGCTGACTATCGATATCCTGGCGCTGATTGTCACTCACCACGCCGCTGCGAGTGCTTTTGCTGACGTCGATCTGGTAGATAGGAGCACCGGCGGTGATCCCTTGCCCTTCGGTGACGAACTGTCTGACCACTACGCCTTGGACGCTGGAATAGACATTGGCGGCTCGAGGATAGGTGGAAATCTCACCGGTGACATTGACGCGTCGGGTGTAGGTGCCTGCAATGACAAAGGTCAGGAACGCTACAAGAAAGAAAAGACACAATCCCGCCATTACCCATAAGGGGATACCGGGTAGAAGAAGCGCACGACCGCGCCATTTCATTTTCTGGTTATCAACCGCTTCCTGGCGAAACACCATTTTTCTTCCTTAAAATTAGGGGATGGAATGAGTCTGCTCCATTATGCTGAGAAAATTCGCTACACACTCGGCTGACTGCGAGCGAGCGCCCAATACACCGTTGGGCGTGATACCGAAAATAATTCCGTCAGATCACTGATCGAATTTTGCCCTGTTTCATGCATTCGGCACAGCTCTTTTTGCCGCCCGACGCCTACCGCGCCTGGATTGATACGCCCGGCGAGCGGCCGCACTGGCGACTGGCGTTTACCCCCGCGGGCTGATGCAAACGCCGGGCTTAGGTGAATTATTTTTTTACTTTCGCGGAGAGTTGCCAGACAAAGGCGACCAGCAGCATGCTGCCGGAAAATGTCAGCGTTAAACTGGTGAGGAATTCGGATTTTCCGGTGGTGTAAAAGTAAATTTCATTAACGCCCACGGCAATCATCAAAATGGCGTAGAGCAACCCCAGAATTAATATCATCATTATCGTTATACTCCGTTTCTCAGGCGGCGTTCAGCGCGCCGTTAAATCCTCCCCATAAAAAATAAAACCATTATGGGGAGGATGCATCCAGGTGGATCTTTAGCGTTCATCAATCATCCCATTTGGTGCTCATATAGGCCGCCAACAGGCCCAGAGAGCTGATTATTGCCAGGAATCCTACAAAAACCGTCATATTTCCCATTATCTCGTCCTCAGTTAACCGTTATCGATAAAAACCTCTTTAATTAAAAAGCGGGGTTGGTCGGTGTCCATTGCGTTCTACGTCCTCCTGGTGATAAATAACATCCCCGCCCGGGCCGGCGCGGGGCGATGGTTAAATGCCCAATGCGTACTGGGCGATTTTGAAATAAATAATCAATCGGCGCTCATATAGCCGGCAATCGAAGATTCATCGAGAACTTCAGCATTGGCCAGCGCCGCAGAGGAATGATTTTTAAGTGATTGAGTCATTGTCAGTCCCTATTTCTGTTTGAACTTCAACAGCGAATCGCATAGGGGCGCAACCAAAGAGGGAGTGCAGACGGCCTATCTCCGCGTCCAGGTTTTAGCACTATACAACGTATCTGAAGTGTTACTCAGAAGTTACTTTGGGCTGAACCTTAATTCGATAAAGCCTGTCTTAACCTTGGGCATCTCTCGATGTCGTCAGATCAGTAACCTGTGTTTGTATAGGAGCCTCGCCAAACGAGATACTGCATATAAACTACCGGCGCAGTATAGGCGGTGTTTTCGCCGGCGGGAAGAAAATAACCTCCGCCGTTGATGGAGTATTTAGGAAACTGTTATTAATGGAATAAATCATAAAGAAGGCCGATATTATTCGGCCGTCCTTATTTTTTGAATCGGCGTGGCGTTGGCTTTGTAATACACCGGCGTAAACCGGTTGCCACAAAAAAGCCGGGCCACCTCAGCGGCACACCTTGTCGCGCCGCGGCTTTTTCGGCGCCAGCAGGTAATCCACCACGCTTTCATCCACGCAGCGATCGATCCCGTTCAGCACCAGCGTGTGTCCGTCCCGTTCGCGGGTGATCAGCGGGCTTTTGAACCTGGCGGCCATCGCCTGCGCGTTGCGGTATGGCGTGGCCGGATCGTAACGCTGGCCGACAAACAGCAGCGGCGGCAGCGACGGCGACGCTACCGCCGCATGCGGCCGATCCTTGCCGCGGTACGGCCACAGGTCACACATTTCCAGCGGATACTCGTGCAGCGGCAGATAATGGCTGAACAGCGCGGCGGTGTTGACCTCCTGACGCTGCCGCCGCAGCCGCTGCGGATCGGCGCCCGGGTCGGCGACATCGGCGCAGGTAATGACGTTCAGGGCGTCATCGGCGTCCGGCGAGTAGCTTTCGTCAATCAGATCGGCGACCTGCCGGCCGGCGATGCCGGCGTTGATTTGCCGCACCAGGGTAGCCAGTTCATGCCAACGCTCCGGCCATGGCAGCAGCGAGCGGGTTGCGGTAATGACGTCATCGGCGGAAATCTCGTAGCCGTCCTGCGTCACGAACGGGCGTTCGTGCAGTTGGCGCAGTATCGCATGGTAGCTTTGCAGCGCCTGATTGGCGTCGGCGGACAACGGGCAGCTGCCGGTTTTGCCGCAGTAGGCCGCAAAGCGCTGGAAGCTCTGCTGGTAAGCCCGTTCCTGATTCACCCGCTGGGCAAAGTCGTCTTCGGCCAGGTCCACCACGCCATCCAGCACCAGCGCGCGGGTTTTCTTCGGGTAGCGCTCGGCGTACAGCGCCGCCACCTTGGTGCCGTAGGAATAGGCCACCGCGGTCAGCCCCGGTTCGCCCAGCGCGCGCCGGATAACGTTCAGGTCGTTGACCGCCTCATCGGTGCCGATATGCTGCAGCACCTCGGCGCCGGTTTGCCTGATGCAGGCGGCGATCATTTCCCGCACCTGGCTTTCCGCGCCGGCCAGGTCATTGTCATCCGGCGACGGCGTTTCGTCGTTTTCGCCGCGCTGGCAGGCGATCTTCGGCGTCGACTGCCCCACGCCGCGCGGATCGTAGCCGATGATGTCGTAGGATTTTCTCAGGCGGGCGACGCTGGCGTCGGCGGCCAGCTGCGGATTGATGCCCGGCAGCCCCGGCCCGCCGGCGATCACCACCAGGCTGCCCTTTTTCGGCCCGGTGGCCGGCAGCAGCGTCAGCGCCAGACGCACGGTTTCGCTCCGGTCCGACAACGCCTGGCCGGCGCTTTCCGGGTAGATCAGCGGCGCGTCGACGTAGCCGCAGCGCAAGCCGGGCGGCGGCGTATCTTCGAACCAGCGCTGAAATCCGCTGTTCAGGCAAGATTGCCAGCGGATGCTGCTTTCCGGCGCGGCGGCGCGGACCGGCAGTTTGGCATGGGCGGGCAGATTGGCGGCGGCGGCAAGCAACACCAGAATACGCAGTACTGACATGGGGAGTCCTTTCAACTCGGCGAATCTGTTCAGGGTAAATAGCCCCGGTTAAACAGCTGACCAATAGACCATAAAAAACCTGCCGGGTGAAGGCGCGCGGTGGCTATCCCGCGCTCGGATTGCCCCCATAAGGCGCGATTATCCGTCACGCGGCCATTTCCTCTGCTAGGCTTAAGGTTCGTTTATCCAACAAGGAACAGGAGAGTCATATGTTTGGAAAAGCTGAAGACAAAGCCAACGAAGCGGCCGGCGCGGTAGAAGAAGCGTTTGGCAAAGCCACCGACTCGCAGGAGCATCAGGTTCGCGGCGCGGCGCGCAAATACGCCTCGCAGGCCAGCTATGCCGCCCGAGATGCGGCCGACAGCGTAAGAACCCAGGTGGAATCAAATCCGCTGGCCGGCGTGGCCATTGCCGCGGCGGTGGGCATCGTGCTCGGCTTCCTGCTGGGCCGTAAATAGACCTTTTACGCCAGCCAGACAAGGGGCCCGTTACGGCTGAAGGGCCCCTAAAAAAGACAGGCATCGCGTTTTGTAATCTGCAAATCACGCTAGCAAATTCAATGAAATAACCTCGATTCCTGCTCGTGCGTTATGCCAGAAGTTTGCCGTAACTATCGAAAATAGTTCATTGTCGGTCTGACGCCAGAAACTTGGCGGCTTCCAACTTACAACCCTCGAAAACCCTGCTTTACCATCTGGCTTCTCATAAGCGCTCGTAACTCGTACAATGGTACTATTATGGATTATGCAGAGGGAAGGTAGATGAGCAAGCGCGGGGATTTGATAGAGCTTTCAGAAGCTTCCACGGCCATGTACGGGCTTGTCTACTCCTTTTAGCTGGACGACTGACAGCGGCTTCAGCCCAGAAGATTTAGTGTCTGATCTCTTAGGCTTTTATCGCGTCGTCCGCCCAATGAACTACTTCCCACAACTCCGCTTAATCAGCAAGAAAGAAGCGCTAAAACGCTGGGATCACTACGGGCCGATCGGCAACTACAAAAACAAGTTATTCCGCCCTATGCTTTTCCCAGACCCAGCCAAAAACAAGGTAGCAAGACCGCTCTATGGGGAGTTACCGCCGTTCATGAAAGCGGTCACCCCATATAACAATTTCAACGACGGTACGGTTAATGTCATTGTCAACGACGGAGCACATATGAATATTGGCGTAGAACCGATGAAGGATTACCGATGACCAAAGCAGTTAAAATCGTCTCTGTTGCGGTCGCCGCTGTTTTGATATTCGCTGCTTACAAGACGGCGTCCATTGCCCTAACAGACAGCGCAGACTACACACGTTCTGACTGGCTAACGTATAAGCTGATCGCACCGGACGAAATTAAAGGCGCCCCGCTGTTGGTCGACGAAACCCCCCTCCATTTTAGAGCCACTGATGGAAACTCTCCTCAGGTCGATGAAGTCGAGTACGGCAAAGGCACGGATGAGACCGTATTGGCCGATTACCTGGTGTCGTTAGGATACCACCAGGTGGATGACCCGGTGTTTGGTAAGCGCTGGGCAAAAGAAGGCTCTGATAAAAGCGCCTATATAGCCAAAACCGATAATGCGGTGCGACTTACCTTCACTGATTAATCGTTGAACAGTGATTACCTAGTGATCGGGATATTCCTCCTCGCCTTCACCACGTCGGTGTGCATGGATACCGAAGAAATCACACCGTTCCGTTACCATTGGTGCTTTGCACTCTTCTCTGTTTAACGGCTTCGTGCCAGTTCCAGTTACAGCTGTAAAACCTTGTCACAGTGGTCCCGCGATTGCTGGGTTATCATGCTGAAAATAAAGGATTATATCTGTGACATCAGGCCAATAACCTGAAATCAAGGCGGATAATCTCGTATCTGAAATGAGTGGGGATCCCTCAGCCGTTACGGGCCCTTTTTATTTCCCGCCTATCGCAGCCATCGGTTAATAAACCCCCCGCCATCAACTACGATTACTTTGTGACCACCGCCGAGGCGGCGCGGTCCGGCAGATAACCCATTGAGGATTATCATCAATATTCATGCTGTTTAAGCCGCACGCCCTTCTCGCGGCTAAGAAAGGTTGATTATGGCACGCACTACCCCTATCGAACGCTACCGCAACATCGGCATCTCCGCGCATATCGACGCCGGCAAGACCACCACCACCGAGCGGATCCTGTTTTACACCGGGGTCAGTCACAAGCTGGGCGAAGTTCACGACGGCGCGGCGACCATGGACTGGATGGCGCAGGAGCAGGAGCGCGGCATCACCATTACCTCGGCGGCCACCACCTGCTTCTGGAACGGCATGCAGCATAATTACCCGCAGCATCGCATCAACATCATCGACACCCCGGGGCACGTCGACTTCACCATTGAGGTGGAGCGTTCGATGCGCGTGCTGGACGGCGCGGTGATGGTCTATGACTCGGTCGGCGGCGTACAGCCGCAGTCGGAAACCGTCTGGCGCCAGGCCAACAAGTACAAAGTGCCGCGGCTGGCGTTCGTCAACAAGATGGACCGCGTCGGCGCCGATTTCTTCCGGGTGCGCAAAATGATGATCGAGCGCCTGAAGGCCAATCCGGTGCCGATCGTCATCCCGATCGGCGCCGAAGACCATTTCACCGGCGTGGTCGATCTGGTGCGGATGAAGGCCATCCTGTGGGACGAGGCTTCGCAGGGCATGAGCTTCAGCTTTGAGGAGATCCCGGCCGAGCTGCGCGAATCGGCTCAGGAATGGCGCGAGAACATGATCGAGGCCGCCGCCGAAGCCTCGGAAGAGCTGACGGAGAAATATCTCAATCAGGTGCCGCTGAGCGAGGAAGAGATCGTCCACGGCCTGCGGGTGCGCACCGTGGCCGGCGAAATCCAGCCGATGCTGTGCGGCTCGGCGTTCCGCAACAAGGGCGTGCAGCGCATGCTCGATGCGGTGATCGAGCTGATGCCTTCGCCGCTCGACGTGCCGCCGATGGAGGGCCACGGCGAACACGATGAGATAGTCACCCGCAAAGCCGACGACAATGAAAAATTCTCGGCGCTGGCGTTCAAACTGATGACCGACCCGTTCGTCGGCCAGTTGACCTTCGTGCGGGTTTATTCCGGGGTGCTGGCGAAAGGCGACAGCGTTTACAACCCGATCAAGGGCAAGAAAGAGCGCATCGGCCGCATCGTGCAGATGCACGCCAACGACCGCAAGGACGTGGATGAGCTGCACGCCGGCGATATCGCCGCCTGCGTCGGGCTGAAGGACGTCACCACCGGCGACACCCTGTGCGATCCCGACGCCATCGTCACGCTGGAGAAAATGACGTTTCCCGAGCCGGTGATCGCCCAGGCGATCGAGCCGAAAACCAAGAGCGACCAGGAAAAAATGGGCATCGCGCTGCAGCGCCTGTCTTCGGAAGATCCTTCGTTCCGGGTGCGCACCGACGAAGAGTCCGGCCAGACCCTCATTTACGGCATGGGCGAACTGCACCTGGAAATCATCGTCGACCGCATGCGGCGCGAATTCGGCGTGGAAACCGCCACCGGAAAGCCGCAGGTCTCCTATCGGGAAACCCTCCGCAAGCGGGTGACCGACGTCGAGGGCAAGTTCGTGCGCCAGTCCGGCGGCAAGGGTCAGTACGGCCACGTGGTGCTCACCGTCGAACCGAATGAGCCGGGTAAAGGCTTCGAATTTTTCGACGAGATCAAGGGCGGCGTGATCCCGGGCGAGTTCATCCCGGCGGTGAAAAAAGGCGTGCTGGAAGCGCTGAACAACGGCGTGCTGGCGGGTTATCAGGTGGTGGACGTCAAGGTGCATCTGACCTTTGGCTCCTACCACGACGTCGACTCCTCGGAGCAGGCATTCCGCATGGCGGCGATCTTCGGCTTTAAAGAAGCCTGCCGCCTGGCGGACCCGGCGCTCCTCGAACCTGTCATGTCGGTCGAGGTGGAAACGCCGGAGGACTACGCCGGCAACGTGATGGGCGATTTATCCTCCCGCCGCGGGCTGGTGCAGGGCATGGAGGATATCCCGGGCGGCGGCGGCAAGATGATCCACGCCAAGGTGCCGCTGTCCGAGATGTTCGGTTACTCGACCACCCTGCGCTCGATGTCGCAGGGGCGCGCCACCTACAGCATGGAGTTCAGCCACTACGCCGAAGCGCCGCGCAACGTGGCCGAAGAGATTATCCACCACCGCCAGCGTTAACCCCATCCGCCCGCCGCAGTGCCGGCGGGCGTTATTCCCCTTCCTCCACCGGCTGCGGTTTGATGCGCATGGCATACACCACCCCGACAATCAAACAGGCGATGCCGCATAGCGTCAACAACGGCGGCCAAGCCTGGCGCAAGATGAAGGTATAGGCCAGCCCCGCCAGAATTTCGAACACGATCAGCGGCCCCACCAGCACCGTCGGCAAACGCTGGCTGGCTTCGTTCCAACACAGCGCGCCCAGCCAGGAGCAGAATACGCCAATGATCAGCATCAGCAGGATAAACACTTCCGGCCGCGGCCCGAACGGCAATGCGAACGCAGGCTGGGTAATGGCCAGTTGGCCGCATACCAGCAGATAGCCCAACAGCGCCAGCGGCAAGGTCACTACCCCTGCGCCGTGGCCCAGGTGGCGGGCCGCTGCGTCGGGTTCTCCCGCAGCCAGCGGGCGTTGCGCAGCGGGAACCAGGTCCAGCAGGCCACCGCCAACAGCGCCAGCCCCAGGCCGCTGAGATAACGCCAACCGTCGAGGGGCGCCTCGTTGCCCCGCAGCTCGGCGACGTTAACGCAGGCCAGGCCGCAGCCGATCAATACCAGCGCCGGCGCCAGCTTGCGCCAGGCCAGGCGCCCGTCGTGCCGGCCATAAAACAGATTGGCGGTAATGGAAATCACCACCGGCAAGGTGCCGATGATCATGGTGGAAACCGGCGCGCCGGTGCGCTGAATGGCGCTGGCCAGGCACAGGTAATACAGCAGGTTGCCGATGGCGGTCAGCTTGAGCGCCTCCAGCCAGTCTTTGCGCAGCAGCCGCCGCAAACGGCGACGATCGAGCCAGGCCAACGGCAAGGCGATCAGCCCGAAGGCCAGATAACGCCCGGTGGACTGCAGCGCAGCGGGATAATCCGGCACCAACAGCGGGCCGACGAAGATCAACCCCCACATCAGCCCGGCCATCAGGGCAAACAACACGCCAATAAACATCACCACTCCCACGCTAAGCCGGCATTCCCCGGGCAATCATCATGGGAGCAGCGTAACGGAACCCAGGGGGAAATTATTGTAGCAGGTTGCTGTTTTAACCCAATTTAACCTGTTTTTGAAAACGCACCGGTGTGACGCCGTAACGGTTAGCGAAGGCGCGCGTCAGGTGCGCCTGGTCGGTCAACCCCGCCGCCGCCGCCACCTGAGCGGCGGGCAGGCCGCGCTCCAACAGGCGCTTGGCCTGCGACAGGCGGATAGCCATCAGCATCTGATGCGGCGAAACGTGGTATTCGGCCTTGAATTTACGCAGAAAATGGTACGGGCTGAGCGATACCAGCGCAGCCAGTTGGTTGAGCGTAATGGCTTCGGAGAAATTATCGCGCAGATACTGTTTAACAATCTCAAAGCGGTGCGCCGCTTCGGCCTTTTCCCCGTGCGCCACGCGAATGTGCGGGCGCAACAGCCCGACCGCCTCCAGCAACAGGCCGTCGATGGCCAGCGGGTCATGTTCCCGCCACAGCCCGGCGAGAATGGCGGACAACCGCTGCGCCGCCAGCGGATCCTCGCGCACCGCGTCGGTGAACCACTGCCCCCGTTCACCGGAAAGCTGTTCCAGCGCCTCGGGCGCCAGATAGAGCATGCGGTAGCGCCAGCCTCCGGGGGTCTCCGCTTCGCCGGTGTGCAGTTCGTCGGGGTTCATCAGCACCAGGGAACCCGGTGCCGCCAGATGCTGCGCGCCGCGGTAGCGAAAACGCTCCGCCCCGGCGTTCACGGTGCCGATGGCGAAGGCGTCGTGGGTGTGCGGTTCGAAGGCGTAGCGTTCGATATGCGCCTGATAAAGTTCTACACCCGGTAAGTGGGGCAAATGCCGAAACTGCGCGCAGTCCTTTTCAAACGGAAACTGTTCTGGAACACCCTGCACCGCATCACCTTTGTCACATGGCCTCATCGGCCCCCAGCATAGCCAAAATTTGCGCGATTGAGTAGCGGCGCGGGCGCTTTCGTGCGCCGCGCCTAGACGATCGGTCTAATTCCGCGTAGGGTAATTGTTCCCTGTCCGGTTCAGGTCGGCGTCATCGCGAATAACCGCCGCCTGATCCCCCGTAAGCAAGAGGCAACCATGTATCCGGATACTCAACTGTATATTGATGGCCAATGGCGCGATGCGCTGGCCGGCAAAACCATCCCGGTCACCGACCCCGCGACCGATGAAACCCTCGGCCAGGTGGCGCACGCCGCCGCCGCCGACCTCGATCTGGCGCTGGCCGCCACCGAGCGCGGCTTCAAGATCTGGCGCGACACCTCCGCCTATCAGCGCGCGATCCTGATGCGCAAGGCCGCCGCCTTGCTGCGCGAGCGCGCAGACGCCATCGCCACCACCATGAGCCAGGAACAGGGCAAACCCGTCGCGCAGGCCAGGGTCGAGATCCTCAACTCCGCCGACGTCATCGACTGGTTCGCCGGCGAGGCCAGCCGCACCTACGGCCAAATCATCCCCTCGCGCGCCCGCGACGTTCAGCAGCAAACCCTGAAACTGCCGGTGGGCCCGGTGGCCGCCTTCACGCCGTGGAACTTCCCGATCAACCAGATCGTGCGCAAACTTTCCGCCGCGCTGGCCGCCGGCTGCTCGATCATCGTCAAGGGCCCGGAAGAAACCCCGGCCTCCCCGGCCGCGCTGATCAAAGCCTTCGCCGACGCCGGCGTTCCGGCCGGCGTGATTGCGCTGGTGTACGGCACCCCGGCGGAAATTTCAGAGTATTTGATCCCGCATCCGACCATCCGCAAGATCTCCTTCACCGGCTCGACCCGGGTGGGCAAACATCTGGCGGCGCTGGCCGGTCAGCATATGAAAAAGGCCACCATGGAGCTGGGCGGGCACGCCCCGGTGCTGATTTTTGACGACGCAGACCTCGACGCGGCCGCCAAAGAGCTGGCGCTGGCCAAGTTCCGCAACGCCGGCCAGGTGTGCATCGCCCCAACCCGCTTCCTGATCCAGCAAGGGGTCTATGAGGCCTTTGTGGAGAAGTTCACCGCTGCGGTGCGCGAAATCAAGCTCGGCAACGGGCAGGAAGACGGCGTCACCATGGGCCCGATGGTATTGGGCCGCAGCGTCGACGCCATCGAGGCCTTCGTGCAGGACGCGATTGCCCAGGGAGCGAAAGCCTGCACCGGCGGCAAGCGCGTGGCGGGCAAAGGCAACTTCTTCGAGCCGACGGTGCTGCGCGACGTACCGCTGAGCGCCCGCGCGATGTCGGAAGAGCCGTTCGGCCCGGTCGCCCTGCTGCGGCCGTTCGCCAGCTATGACGACGCCATCGCCGAAGCCAATCGCCTGCCGTACGGCCTGGCGGCCTATGCCTACAGCCGCAGCGTCGCCACCGTCAACGCCCTGGGCCGCGACGTGGAAAGCGGCATGCTGAGCATCAACCACATCGGCTTCGGCCTGCCGGAGACGCCGTTCGGCGGTGTGAAAGACTCCGGCCACGGCACCGAAGGCGGCAGCGAGGCGATCGAATCCTACCTGGAAACCCGCTTCGTGACCGTCGCCGGGCGCTGATGCCCCGGATGAAACAGCCAAGCCCCGCAGTGCGGGGCTTTTTTATTTAACCCGCCGGCTCGGACAGCAGGCGGGCTATCTGAGCGTCAAGCGGCATCGCGCTCTCCCGACAAAAACGGCACAATCAGCGCGTTAAACGCCTCATGGCACTCTTCGGTAATAAAGTGGCCGCAGTCGGCCACCGTTTCGCCGCGCAGGTTACGCGCATTGTCCCGCAGGGTGGCGAAAGGCGCTTCGCCGGTGGCGTGCTCCGCGCCGATGGTCATCACCGGCATGTCGAGCGGGGACGCGGCGCGTTGCCGATTCTGCCGAATGGTTTCCGGAATGGCGCGATAATAATCAAACCCCGCGCGCAGGCTGCCGGGCGCCGAATAGGCGGCGATGTAGGTCTCCGCCGCCACCCGATCGCGGCGGTGCGACCAGCGGTTGAAGATGTAGCTCAGATACTGGCGTTCTCGGCCATGGGTCAGGGTTTCCGGCAGGTCCGCCAACTGGTTGAACATGAAGTGCCACAGGAAGATGTTTTCCTCCGGCGCGACAAAGATTGGCGGCGCCGGCGCCAATCCGGGGATCACCGCTTCGGTCAGCGCCAGCCGCTCCACGGCCTGCGGGAAATCGCTCGCCATGGCGTAGCCGATCCACATGCCGATATCGTGCCCGACCAGTTGGTAACGCGAGTGCCCCAGCTGCGCCATCGCCGCGTGCAGCGTCGCCGCCACGCTGCCGGTGTCGTAACCGCTCAGGGGTTTGTCCGAGTCGCCGATGCCCGGCGGATCGACCGCTATCGCCCGAAAGCCGGCCAAGGCCAGCGCGCGCATCACATGGCGCCAGGTATACCAGGTCTGCGGCCAGCCGGGGATCAGCAGCACCGGCGCGCCTTCGCCGAGGATCGCGCAGTGTATGCGCTGGCCATTGACCTTCAGATAGGCGTGCTCCGGCTCAGGTCCATACGGCATGGACCCGTTTTCGTGCTGTTTCATGGATATTCTCCGTGTTGAGGGGCGGCTTAGCGGATGCCAAGCAACGCGTTGATTTGCCGTTGGTTAACCGGCGCGCCGGCGAAGTCGTCGAACACTTTGTCGGTGACGTGAATGATGCGATCGCGAATAAATGCCGCGCCTTCGCGCGCGCCATCCTGCGGGTGCTTCAGGCAGCACTCCCACTCCAGCGTCGCCCAGCCCGCGTAACCATACTGCGTCAGCTTCGAAAAAATCGCCCTGAAATCCACCTGGCCGTCGCCGAGCGAACGGAAACGGCCGGCGCGATCGGCCCATGACTGATACCCGCCATAAATGCCCTGCCGCCCGCTCGGGTTGAACTCGGCGTCCTTGACGTGGAACATGCGGATAACGTCTTTATAGATATCGATAAAATCCAGGTAGTTAAGCTGTTGCAGCACCAGGTGGCTCGGATCGAACAGCATCTGGCAGCGCGGATGGCCACCCACCCGCCGATGGAACATTTCGAAGGTCACGCCGTCGTGCAAATCTTCGCTGGGGTGGATTTCATAGCACAGGTTCACCCCCTGCTCCTCGCAGGCGTCGAGCACCGGCAGCCAGCGCTTGGCAAGTTCATCGAACGCGGTGTCGATCAGCCCCGCCGGGCGTTGCGGGAACGGGAACAAATACGGCCAGGCCAGCGAACCGGAGAAGGTGCCCATTTCACTCAGGCCGAGCCGGGCGGAAGCGCGCGCCGCCAGCAGCAGCCGTTCGCGCGCCCATTCGCCGCGCGCCTGCGGGTCGCCATGCAGCTGCGCAGGGGCGAAGCTGTCGCACAGCGCATCGTAGGCCGGGTGCACCGCCATCAGCTGGCCGAAAATATGCGTGGTCAACTCGCTGACCACCAAACCCCGCTCCGCCAGCATGCCGCGCAGATCGTCGCAGTAGGTTTGGCTTTCCGCCGCGGTGGCCAAGTCAAACAGCCGCCGATCCCAGGCCGGGATTTGCAGGGCTTTAAAACCGGTGGCGGCGGCCCATTGGGCAATGGCCGGCAGGCTGTTGAACGGCGCGGCGTCATCGCTAAATTGGGCGAGATGCAGGCTTGGACCTTTGAGGGTTTTCATCCTAGACCCCTATTAGTTGTCGATTGACAAACAATAGGACCGAATCTGTGCGGCGGCAAGCGGAATTTACAAATTGATCGGTTTAGGCAATGCTATGCCGCTGAATGAAAGGCAAATTGGAGCACGCTGATGGCAGGCAGACCACGCGAGTTCGATCGCGAACAGGCGTTAGTGAAAGCGCGGGATTTATTCTGGCGCCAGGGCTATGAAGGCACCTCGATGTCGGATCTGGTGGCCGAGCTGGGCATCGCCTCGGCCCGCATTTACAAGGCATTCGGTTCCAAGGAGCAGCTGTTTCGCGAGGCCGTCGCCAGCTATGAAAGCCACGAGGGCGGCTTCGCCGATCGGGCGTTTAGCGAAGAAACCGGCGTGCGGGCGGCGCTCGAACGCCTGCTGAACGACGCCGTACAGCTCTACAGTCGGCCGGATCTGCCGCGGGGGTGCATGGTGGTGTCCTCCGCCGCCAGCGTCAGCGCGGAAAACGACGGGCTGAAAGACTGGCTGGCGACGCATCGCCGCCAGCGCACCCAGGGCATTATCGAGCGGCTGCGGCTGGCGGTGCAAAACGGCGAGCTGCCGCCCGCCACCGATGCCGAGGGCCTGGGCGATTACTTCGCGGCGTTTCTGCACGGGCTATCGGTGCAAGCGCGTGACGGCGTCACGAAAGAGCGCCTGACGGCGGCGGTGCAGACGGCGCTGAAGGCGTTGGCCTAGCCCTCGGGCAGTTCGGCGCCCAGCGCGTTTAAATCGAACAGCATCGTCGTGCCCTGTTTGTCATCCTGTGGGCCTGCACTCTATCCTGAGCGCGCGCGGTGCTGAAATACCCCTTGGTTGCAGGTTATGACTCGGCGTTCTGAGCCGCCGCTTCGCGCCGCAGCCACAGCTGCAGATCCCGCCCCTCCTGCGACAGTTCGCTGTCCTGGCGCGCGCACAGGTAATAGTCGCGCCCGTCGTCGACGGCCAGGTCGAACAGTTTGATCAGCTCACCGCCGTGGAGATAAGGCGCGATCAGCGGTTCACGCATCAGCGCACAGCCCAATCCCGCCTGCACCGCCGCCAGCGTCAGCAAGCCGTCTTCAAACATCGGGCCGGCGCTGCGCGGCGGGCGCTTCACGCCGGCCTGCTGGAACCACTGCATCCAGGCGCTGCGTTCTTCGTCGTGCAGCAGCGGCAGCGACGCCAGCTGATCCGGCGTATCCAGCAGGCCATGCAGCTTGCCGAAGGCGCGGCTGCACACCGGCACCATCTTGCCGGACATCAGCTTTTCGCTGCGGTAGCCGGTCCACTGGCCGACGCCAAAACGGATCGACAGATCGGCGGCGTCGCTGAGGTAATTTCGGTGATTGGCGTACACCACGTTGATGTCGATATCCGGATTTTCACGCAGAAAACCGCGCAAACGCGGGATAAACCAGCCCATGCCGAACAGCGGGATCAGGCTGATGGTGACCTGGCGCGAGGCGGACCGCTCGCGCACCTGTTCGGTGGCCTGACGCAGCACGTTAAACGCCGCGCGAATGGAGCGGTAATACTCCCGCCCTTCGTCGCGCAGGATCAGAGTGCGCCCCTGGCGTTCGGTCAGCGGCATCTGCAGAAACGCCTCCAGCGTTTTCAACTGATGGCTGACCGCCGAGGGGGAAATCGCCAGCTCTTTGGCGGCGGCGCCGATGCCGCCCAACCGGGCGACAGCCTCGAAGGCCCGTACGGCGCGCAGCGGCGGATCCTTGGGCAGCGTCGGCAACGGCGCATCATACTGTTCTGTTTTTTTCATATATTGACTATTTTATGGAAAATCGGCTCAGTCGTTGAAATTAATATACAAATAAATCAATAAATTAAAAACACTCATTTTTCGTATAAGAAATTATTTTTCCGTATTTTACAATTTTTTTTAATTCTCTAGTGTGACCTGCCTGAATCATCATTTTTCGGGACTCCCCTATGGATACGCTGGTACAGCAGACCGTCAACGGACTGATGCTCGGCAGTATTTACGCGCTGATCGCCCTGGGCTACACCATGGTTTACGGCATTCTGCGCATCATCAACTTTGCCCACGGCGACGTGCTGATGGTCGGCGCGCTGAGCGCCCTGTCGGCCATCGGCATGCTGCAACGCCACTTCCCGTCCTTGCCGCCTGCGGCGGTGCTGCTGCTGGCGGCGCTGTGCGCCATGGCGGTATGCGCGCTGACCTCGATGGCGATCGAACGCCTGGCCTATCGCCGCCTGCGCAATGCGCCGCGCCTGGCGCCGTTGATCAGCGGCATCGGCGTTTCGCTGCTGTTGCAGACGCTGGCGATGCTTATCTGGTCGCGCAACCCGCTGATGTTCCCGCAGCTGTTGCCGATGGACCCGATAGCGCTCACGCGCGGCGGTGCGGAACATGCGCCGGCGGTGATCACCGGCACGGCGATCGCCACCCTGGCCGTCGCCGTGCTGGTGATGGCCGGCCTGCTGCTGCTGGTGGAACACAGCCGCTTTGGCCGCGCCATGCGCGCCACGGCGGAGAACCCGCAGGTCGCCGGCCTGATGGGCATCAACCCCAACCGCATCATCGTGCTGACCTTCGCGCTCGGCGGCGCGCTGGCGGCGGTGGCCGGCGTCATGATGGCCAGCAACTACGGCAACGCCGGTTTTTCGATGGGCTTTTTGCCGGGCATCAAGGCCTTCACCGCCGCGGTGCTGGGCGGCATCGGCAACCTGCGCGGCGCCATGCTAGGCGGACTGCTGCTGGGGCTGTTCGAATCGCTGGGCACCGGCTATCTCGGCGAACTGACCGGCGGCACCTTCGGCAGCAACTACCAGGACGTGTTCGCCTTCCTGGTGCTGATCGCGGTGCTGGTGTTCCGCCCATCCGGCCTGCTGGGCGAACGCGTCGCCACCCGCGCCTGAGGAGTAACCATGACTATCCTGACTTCCGCACTGCAGACCGCCGCTCCCCGCCGCCTCCGGCTGGGCGTGGCGCTGTTCATGCTGGGCCTGCTGCTGGCCCCCTGGCTGGCGGGCGCCGCCGGCGGCAACTATTGGGTGCGGGTGATCGACTTCGCCCTGCTGTACCTGATGCTGGCGCTGGGGCTGAACATCGTGGTCGGCTTCACCGGCCTGCTGGATATGGGGTTCATCGCGTTTTATGCGGTGGGCGCCTACCTGACGGCGCTGCTGTCTTCCCCGCACCTGACGCAACAATTTCCGCTGCTGTTGCAGTGGTTTCCGGACGGGCTGCACCTGTCGATTTTGCTGCTGATCCCGCTGTCGGCGGTGCTGGCTGCGCTGTGCGGCATCCTGCTCGGCGCGCCGACGCTGCGGCTGCGCGGCGACTATCTGGCGATCGTCACGCTGGGCTTCGGCGAGATCGTGCGCATCCTGATGCGCAATCTCGACCGGCCGGTCAACATCACCAACGGCCCGAAAGGCATTTCCGCCATCGATCCGGTCAGCCTGTTCGGCCTGCGGTTTTCCGGCATGCATGAGTGGTTCGGCGTACGCTTTTCGTCGCTGTATCTCTACTACTACCTGTTCGCCGCGCTGCTGCTGGCGATCCTGTTTATCTGCCTGCGGCTGCAGCATTCGCGCGTGGGCCGCGCCTGGGCGGCGATCCGCGAAGACGAAGACGCCGCGCGGGCGATGGGCATCAATACCCGCAACTTCAAGCTGCTGGCTTTTGCGATGGGCGCCACCTTCGGCGGCGTCGCCGGTGCATTGTTCGCCGCCTTCCAGGGATTCGTCTCGCCCGAGTCTTTCACCCTGCAGGAGTCGATCGCGGTGCTGGCGATGGTGGTGCTGGGCGGCATGGGGCACATACCGGGGGTGATCCTCGGCGCGTTGCTGCTGGCCGCCCTGCCGGAGCTGCTGCGCAGCAGCATGGGGCCGCTGCAGCAGGCGCTGTTCGGCCAGGTGTGGATCGATCCGGAGATCGTCCGCCAGCTGTTCTACGGGCTGGCGCTGATCCTGGTGATGCTGTATCGCCCGGCCGGTTTATGGCCGGCCCGCCATTCACGGGGAGCCGCCTCATGACGCCGCTGCTGTGCTTAAGCCACGTCAGCAAACGCTTCGGCGGGCTGACGGCGGTGGATGACGTCAGCATGAGCATCCATCGAGGCGAAATTTACGGTTTGATCGGACCCAACGGCGCCGGCAAGACCACCTGCTTCAACCTGATCACCGGCCTGTACCGCGCCGACGGCGGCGAGTTCAGCCTGCAGGGCCGGCGCTACCGGCCGCAGGCGATCGACAAGGTGGTGCAGGCCGGCATTGCGCGCACCTTCCAGAACCTGCGGCTGTTCAACGACATGAGCGTGCTGGAAAACGTGATGGTCGGCTGCCACGTGCGCACCCGCAACGGCCTGTGGGCGGCGATCTCTCGCCACCACCGCGCCCGCGAGGAGGAACGGGCGGTGCGCGAAAAATCCCAGGCGCTGCTGGAGTACGTCGGCATCGGCCGGTTCGCCCACTATCGCGCCGGCGATCTTTCCTATGGCCACCAACGGCGACTGGAAATCGCCCGGGCGCTGGCCACCGAACCGCAGCTGTTGGCGCTGGATGAGCCGGCGGCCGGCATGAACGCCGGAGAAAAGGTGGCGCTGCGCGAACTGCTGCTGCGCATTCGCGACGGCGGCACCAGCCTGCTGCTGATCGAGCACGACGTCAAGCTGGTGATGGGCCTGTGCGATCGCCTGACGGTGCTGGATTACGGCAAGGCGATCGCCGAGGGCAAACCGGCCGAGGTCCGCCGTGAACCGGCGGTGATACGGGCCTATTTGGGAGGCGCGGCGCATGTCTGAACCCCTGCTGAGCGTAAAACGGCTCAAAGTGTCCTATGGCGGCATTCATGCGGTTAAGGGCATAGATTTCACGGTAAACAGCGGCGAACAGGTGACGTTGATCGGCGCCAACGGCGCAGGCAAAACCTCCAGCCTGCGCGCATTGACCGGCCTGCTGCCGTTCGACGGCGAGATCCTGTTCGACGGCCGTTCGATTCGCGGCGTGCCGCCGCACCGCCTGCTGCAGCAAGGGCTGGTGATGGTGCCCGAGGGGCGCGGCATTTTCGCCCGCATGACGGTGCGGGAGAACCTGCAGCTCGGCGCCTATGCCCGGCGAGATCGCGCTGCGGTGCGGCAAGATCTGGCGCGGATTTACGCCACCTTCCCGCGCCTGCGCGAGCGGCTTGACCAGCAGGCCGGGCTGCTTTCCGGCGGCGAGCAGCAGATGGTGGCGATGGGCCGCGCCCTGCTGAGCCGCCCGCGCCTGCTGGTATTGGATGAACCCTCGATGGGGCTGGCGCCGATCGTGGTGGAGGCGATCTTCGAGGTGATCAAACAGCTGGCCAATGACGGCGTCACGCTGTTGTTGGTGGAACAAAACGCCCGGCTGGCGCTGGAGTCGACCGACCGCGCCTATGTGCTGGACAGCGGCAGCCTGAGCCACAGCGGCCCCTCTGCCGGCATGCTGGACGATGAAAAAATCAAACGGGCCTACTTAGGCGAATAACCCTGTTACTGTTAACCGCACCGGGAGCTTTGCATGAATCAGACAACTCGCTTTACCCGCTTGGCGCTGGCCGCCGCCGTGACGATCGGCCTCAGCGCCCCCGCGCTGGCCGACCAAACCCTGCTGATCGGCCTGGCCGGGCCGCTGACCGGCCCTTCCGCGCGCATCGGCAAGGATTTGGAAAACGGCGCGCAGCTGGCGATCGCCGATGCCAATGCCCAAAAGCCGACGCTGAACGGCAAGCCGGTCACCTTCAAATTGCTGTCCGAAGACGATCAGTCCGATCCGCGCACCGCCGTGGCGGTGGCCCAGCGCCTGGTGGACGAAGGCGTGGTCGGCGTGGTCGGCCACTGGAACACCGGCACCAGCATCCCGGCGGCGCGCATCTACCACGACGCCGGCATCGCCCAGGTGGCGCCGGTGGCTACCGGCCACGGCTATACGCAGCAAGGATTCGACACCAGCTTCCGCGTGATGGGCCATGACGACGACGGCGGCAACTATGCCGGGCAGTACGCGGTGAAAGAGCTGAAGGCCAAACGCATCGCGGTCATCGACGATCGCACCGCTTTCGGCCAGGGGCTGGCGGATGAATTCGTCAAGTCGCTGCAGGCACAGGGCGTGCAGCCGGTCACCCGCGAATACGTCGACGACAAAACCGTCGACTTCAGCGCGGTGCTGACCACCATTCGCAGCAAAAACGCCGACCTGATTTTCTTTGGCGGCGTGGATTCGCAGGCGGCGCCGCTGGCCCGCCGTCTGAAACAGCTGGGCATGAGCGCTCAATTGATGGGCGCCGGCGGCTTTGTCAGCCAAACGTTTCTGACGCTGGCGCAAAAAGAAGGCGACGGCGTGGTGGCGCTGGAGCCCGGCCTGCCGCTGGAGCAGATGCCGGGCGGCAAGGCCTTTGAGCAGGCTTACCGCGACCGCTACAAAACCCATATCGAGCTGCATGCGCCCTTCGCCTACGACGCCACCCGGGTGTTGATCGCCGCCATCGAGCAGGCCGGCTCCGCCGACCCGGCCGACTACCTGCCGAAGCTGCGCGCCATCCGCTATCGGGGCGTAACCGGCACCATCGCCTTCGACGCCCAGGGCAACCTGCAGCGGCCGAGCTTCACCCTGTACAAGGTGGTCGACGGCAAATGGCAGCCGCAGACCGTACTGGGCGGCGCCACACCACAATAAGAAAGCCATGAGGAGCATGTCGATGAGCTGTGCAAAAAACGAATTGGGCATTCTGGCCCGCCGCAGGATTGAGGCGGAGATCATCAAACCAATCTATCAAATCCTGGTGCGCGAGATCGGCAAGGCGCGCGCCCAGGCGGTGATCGGCGAGGCGATTGAAAACGCCGCCATCGACGCCGGCAAGCGGTTTGCCGCGCAGGAGCCGGCGGGCGCGGATTTGCAAAGCTTCGCCGCGCTGCAATACCTGTGGGAAAAAGACGACGCGCTGCGGGTCGAAGTGGTCAACCTGGACGACCGGCACTTCGACTATAACGTCACCCGCTGCCGCTACGCCGAGATGTACCACGAAATGGGGCTGGGCGAGATCGGCCACCTGCTGTCGTGCGCCCGCGACAGCCAGTTCATCGTCGGCTACGCGCCGGACGTCGAACTGCAGCGCAGCCAGACCATCATGTCCGGCGCGCCCTGCTGCGACTTCCGCTACACCGCCAAAACTCGGGAAGAGAAAAAATGACTCTGCAGATCGACGGCGAGCGCCTGTGGCGCAGCCTGCATGAGATGGCGCAGTTCGGCGCCATCGCCAACAACGGCGTCACCAGGCTGGCGCTGAGCGAAGAAGACCGGCGGGCGCGCGACCAGCTGCGCGACTGGGCGCTGCAGGCCGGCTGCAGCGTGCGGGTCGACCGCATGGGCAATATGTTCCTGCGCCGCGAAGGCGCGCGCCCCGAGCTGGCGCCGGTGGTGACCGGTTCGCACGGCGATTCCCAGCCCAACGGCGGCCGTTTCGACGGCATTTACGGCGTGCTGGCCGGCCTGGAGGTGCTGCGCACCCTCAACGATCGCCAGATCGCCACCGAACGGGCGATCGAGGTGATCAACTGGACCAACGAAGAAGGCGCGCGTTTTGCGCCGGCGATGATTTCCTCCGGGGTCTTCTCCGGCGAGTTCAGCCTGGAATACGGCCTGTCGCGCCGCGATGCGCAGGGGGTCAGCATCGGCGAAGCGCTGCGGGAAATCGGCTATGACGGCGAACGGCCGGTGGGCGGCCTGCCGATCCACGCGGCCTTCGAGCTGCATATCGAGCAAGGGCCGATCCTCGAGGCGGAAAACATCGCGATCGGCGTGGTGACCGCCGCGCAAGGGCAGCGCTGGTATGAACTGGAGATCGTCGGTTTCAGCGCCCACGCCGGCACCACGCCGATGGATCGCCGCCGCGACGCCCTGCTCGGCTTTGCCGAGCTGGTCACGGCGGTCAACCGGATTGGCCTGGACTTTGCGCCGGACGCGCGCGCCACCGTCGGCATGGCGCAAATCACCCCCAATTCGCGCAACGTGGTGCCGGGCAAGGTGTTCTTCAGCGTCGAGTTTCGCCATCCGCAGGAAGCGGTGCTGGAACAAATGGAGCAGCGCCTGCTGGCGGCGGTCGGCGCGGTGAATGGCGACGCCTTGAGCGCCCGCGCCGAGCGCATCTTCCAGTATCGGCCGATCCGCTTCGACGCCGCCTGCATCGCCAGCGTGCGCCATGCGGCGCAGGCGCTGGGCTACAGCCATCGCGACATGATCTCCGGCGCCGGCCACGACGCCTGTTATCTGAGCCGGGTGGCGCCGACCGCGATGATTTTCATCCCCTGCGTGGACGGTATCAGCCACAACGAACGGGAAGACATCACGCCGGGCTGGGCCGCCGCCGCCGCCAACGTGCTGTTGCACGCGCTGCTGGCGCACGCCGACGCCTGATCCCTTTGCGCCCCCGGCGGCCGCTCGGGGCGCAAAAAAATATTCAACAAGATGGTTGAATATTAGCCTGACTGTTCTATATTCAACCATATGGTTAAATTATCTTCCTCTCAGCTGGACGCCATTTTCCACGCGCTGTCCGACCCGACCCGGCGCTCCATGCTGCGCGCGCTGGCCGACGGCGAACGCAGCATCGGCGAACTGGCCGCGCCGCTGCAGATGTCGTTCGCCGGCGCCTCCAAGCACGTTAAAGCACTGGAACATGCGGGCCTGGTGCAGCGAACCGTGCAGGGAAGAAACCATATTTGCCGGCTCGAACCCGAGCCGATGGCGCAGGCCATGCAATGGCTGCAAACCTATGAACATTTCTGGACTGAACGGCTGGACGCGCTGGAACTGGCGCTGCGCCAGGCCGAACAGCATCCTCCCAAGGAGTGAACCATGAATGACTACGGCATGATTATCGAACCCGGCACGCTGCGCATCCAGCGGTTGCTGCCCGGCCCGATCGAACGGGTCTGGGCCTACCTGACCGAATCCGACAAGCGCGCCACCTGGCTGGCGGCCGGTGAGATGACGCTGGAAAGCGGCGCGGCGCTGGAGCTGAATTTCCGCAATTCCGATCTGGCGGGCGAGCACGAACAGCCGCCGGCCAAATACAAACAGCACGGCGGCTGCGTCAGCAACCGCGGGCACATTACCTGCCTTTTCCCGCCGCGCCTGCTGAGCTTTACCTGGGCCGAACAGGATCAGGGCCGCCCTTCCGAAGTGACTTTCGAGCTGACCGAGCAAGGTCAGGCGGTGCTGCTGACGGTGACCCATCGCCGGTTGGCCAACCGCGACGACATGCTCAGCGTGGCCGGCGGCTGGCACACCCACCTGGATATCCTGGTGGACCGGCTGCACGACCGCCAGCCACGGCCGTTCTGGAGCACCCACGCCAGGCTGGAAGAGGAATACCGCGCCAGGCTGTGATCAGCCGTCGTCCCTGCGCCTGAACGCCAGATAACCGGCGATCAGCGTAAAACTGCCGACCAGCAACACCAGCAGGATAAAACCGTGGTGATTGCTGGCCAGCGGGATCCCCCGACGTTCATACCGAAAAAGCCGGCGACGATGTTGATCGGCAGCGCCAGCACGGTGATCACCGTCAGGGTGTACAGCGTGCGGTTGTTCTGCTCCATCTGCTTGGCGCCAATTTCCTCCTGCAGCAGCCGGATGCGCTCGGTGAGGCTGGCGAGATCGTTCAGCACCACGGTGAATTCCTCGGTGAACTGGCGCAGATCCTGCACCACCTCGCGGCTCAGCCAGTTCGGCGGGCGATTCAGCAGGCGGAACAGCGCCGCCGGCTCCGGCGCCAACAGGCGCTGAAAGCGCAGCAGCATGCGGCGCATGCGCCCCAACTCGGTGCGGTTGCGCTTGACGTGGTTGCTCAACAGGCGATCTTCGATGGTATCGACATAGTGGTTGGCCTGGCGCACCACCTGCTCCAGCACCTCCTCCTGCTCTTCGAGCAAGTGCGCCAGCAGTTCGGTCGAAGACGCCAGCTGCAGCGGCCCCAGCCGGCCGAGCAGCCGTTCGATCAGGCGCAGCGGCTTATGCCGCACGGTCACCACCAGCCCGCTGCAGCAGTACAGCCACAGCGTCGCGGTTTCGGGGTTGTTCTCTTTGGGGTGGAAAATCACGTCGTTGAGCACCGCGAACAGGTCGTCGCCCTGCCGCTCGATGCGCGTGGTGTGCGAACCGTGGCGAATTTCGTCGAAGAAAAAATCGGAAATGGCGAAATGATTTCTCAGCCACTTTTCCGCCGCCGCGTGGTTGAGATTGAGGTGCAGCCAGATAAATCCTTCGCCGGGCGGCAGCGTCTGGTAAGCCTGGCAGACCCGCTGCGACGTCAGCCGCTGCGGCGGCTCGCCCTGGCGGAATAGGTGGCCGTAGATCAGGCCGGTCACCTCGTCGTCGAAATCAAGCTGGTGCATTTTTTCCGCAAGCGTCTGAGCCATAAATATCGCTACCCTGAGAAACCGGACCTCGCCTTTATAGCAATCTTTATCCGCCAACGTTAATTATTTTCACCTTTCCCGATGATTAATATTCCCGTCATAAAAAAGTCACAGTAATTCAGAATACTTTGCAGGCAATAGCCAGCACACGTTCAATATTTTAATGCAGTTTCTCAGGAAGGTCCTTATGAGCGATAACAGCGCCGTTCAACAGGGTGCGCCGGCCGCATCCAGCCTGCCAAAGATCTACCAAAAGAACAGTCGATTAACTGTTCTTTTTTTTGTGTTTTCATTGGTACTGGGGATCGCCTTCGCCGGGGTGAACTTATTTAACGACGTCACCGACGCCGGTGCGGTTTATACCAGTTACGTCCCGTTTCTCTTATTAGGCCTGGCGCTACTTATTGCGCTTGGTTTTGAATTCGTTAACGGTTTTCACGATACCGCCAACGCGGTGGCGACCGTGATTTATACCCACTCGCTGTCGCCGATGGTGGCGGTGGTGTGGTCCGGCTTTTTCAACTTTCTCGGCGTGCTGCTGTCCAGCGGCGTGGTGGCTTTCGGCATCATTTCGCTGCTGCCGGTGGAGCTGATCCTGCAGGCCGGCACCGGCAACGGCTTCGCCATGGTGTACGCCCTGCTGTTCTCGGCGATTATCTGGAACCTCGGCACCTGGTGGCTCGGGCTGCCGGCGTCGTCGTCGCACACGCTGATCGGCTCGATTATCGGCGTCGGCGTGGCCAACGCGCTGATCCACGGCCGCACCGGCACCAGCGGCGTGGACTGGGGCCAGGCGATTAAGGTGGGCTACGCGCTGCTGCTGTCGCCGGTGATCGGCTTCGCGTGCGCCGCCCTGCTGCTGCTGGCGCTGAAAGCGCTGGTTAAAAACCGCCAGCTGTATACCGCCCCCAAGGGCGACGCGCCGCCGCCGCTGTGGATCCGCGGCCTGCTGATCCTCACCTGCACCGGCGTTTCCTTCGCCCACGGCTCCAACGACGGCCAGAAAGGCATGGGGCTGATCATGCTGATCCTGGTGGGCACCATGCCGATCGCCTACGCCCTGAACCGCTCGATGCCGCCGGATCAAATCCCGCGCGTGGCGGCGCTGGCGGAAGTGACCAAGAATGATTTGCTGCGGCAGTTCCCGGCGCGGAGCCAGACGCCGGCACGCGAGGTGTTGACCGGCTATGTGCGCACCAGCGAACTGACCCCGGACGTGGTGCCGGCCCTGGCGCAGCTGACCGGCGCCATCGGCGACCAGATCCGCCAGTACGGTTCGGTCGACAAGATCCCGGCGCAGGCGGTCTCCAACACCCGTAACGACATGTACCTGGCGTCGGAAACCATCAAGCATCTGAAGTCGGAGAAGCAGCTGCAGATTGCCGCCGGCTCGCAGCGCAACCTCGACGCGCTGAAAGGCGAGCTGGACAGCGCCACCCGCTTTATCCCGTTCTGGGTCAAGGTGGTGGTGGCGATCGCCCTGGGCCTCGGCACCATGGTCGGCTGGCGGCGCATCGTGGTGACCGTCGGCGAGAAAATCGGCAAATCGCACCTGACCTACGCCCAGGGCGCCAGCGCCGAACTGGTGGCGATGACCACCATCGGCGCGGCGGACGCCTTCGGCCTGCCGGTATCCACCACTCACGTGCTGTCCTCCGGCATCGCCGGCACCATGGCGGCCAACCGTTCCGGCCTGCAGATGTCCACGCTGCGCAACCTGCTGATGGCCTGGGTGCTGACGCTGCCGGTCTCGATACTGCTTTCGGCGGTGCTGTACTGGATCTTCACCCATATCTAAAACCGGGCTAACACGGAGAAAACTATTATGTCTATGCATGAATTTAACCGCGACGACAGCTTCAACCAGCGCCTGCTGCAGGAATTTTACGACAGCTACGACGAAGAGCTGGAGATGGAGTTGGACGACCTGCGTTTCGACGCCGCCGAAGTGGACAGCGATCAGAAAAAGGCCTGGCGCAAGCAGTACTTCCGCGAACTGCTGCGCCTGCAGGGCGAGCTGGTGAAGCTGCAGGACTGGGTGATGCGCACCGGCCACCGTTTGGTGATCATCTTCGAAGGGCGCGACGCCGCCGGCAAAGGCGGCGTGATCAAACGCATCACTCAGCGTCTGAACCCGCGCACCTGCCGCGTGGCGGCGCTGCCGGCGCCGAACGACCGCGAACGCACCCAGTGGTATTTTCAGCGCTATATCGCCCACCTGCCCGCCGCCGGCGAGATGGTGCTGTTCGACCGCAGCTGGTACAACCGCGCCGGCGTGGAGCGGGTGATGGGCTTTTGCAACGATGAAGAGTACGAAGAGTTTTTCCGCAGCGTGCCGGAGTTCGAAAAAATGCTGACCCGCAGCGGCATTCAGATCGTCAAGTATTGGTTCTCGATCACCGATGACGAACAGGAGCTGCGCTTTCTCAGCCGCATCCACGATCCGCTCAAACAGTGGAAGCTCAGCCCGATGGATCTGGAGAGCCGCCGGCGCTGGGAAGACTATACCGAAGCCAAAGAGGTCATGTTAGCACGCACTAACATTGCGGAAGCGCCATGGTGGGTGGTTCAGGGCGTCGACAAAAAAAAGGCGCGGCTGAACTGCATCAGCCATCTGCTGCAGCAGGTGCCGTATGAGGAAAGCGCAGGCAACGTCATTACCCTGCCGCCGCGCAAGCGCAGCCCCGAATACAGCCGCAGCCCGGTGCCGGACGAAATGGTGGTGCCGGAAGTCTATTGAGTGCCGCACAGGGGCGGGCAACCGCCCCTCGCTCAGCCGGACCCTGCGGCAACAGGGTTGCTGTAACGCCTGTTAACAGATTGAAGGGCCATCCCCCTATTTTCTCCACATTTACTGCTCAGACTCTTACCGGTATTTATTAATCACTTAGGGTCATAGTTGCGGTCGCCATGTTTTTATCCAAACCTTTTTCTCGTGTTCTCGTGCTGTTCCTCGGCCTGTTGGCCGCCCTGTCTCAGGCCCACGCCGCCGCACCGCCGGTGCTGAATTCCAAGGCCGCGCTGGTGGTCAACCCACGTACCGGTAAAGTCCTCTATCAAAAACAAGCCAACCGCGTGCTGCCCATCGCTTCGCTGACCAAGCTGATGACCGCCATGGTGACGCTCGACGCCAAACGCCCGTTGGGCAACAAGATGCGGGTCACCCCCGCCGATCGCGACCTGCTGAAGAAAACCCATTCGCGGTTGACCATAGGTTCCACCCTCAGCCGCCGCGATATGCTGCATATCGCGCTGATGTCGTCGGAAAACCGCGCCGCTTCGGCGCTGAGCCGCAACTATCCCGGCGGGCGCAAGGCCTTTGTGGCGAAAATGAACCGCAAGGCGCGCGCCATCGGCATGAAGCGCGCCCGCTTCTACGATCCGACCGGTCTGACGCCGCGCAACGTCGCCAGCGCCAGGGATCTGCTGCAGATGGTCAATCACGCCTACCGCTACCAGACCATTCGCCGCTTCAGCACCGACAAACAGCAGATCGTGCGGCCGGGCCGCGGCCAACTGGTGTACCGCAGCTCCAACGGGCTGATCAACAACCCGGCCTGGAAAATTCAGTTGCAAAAGACCGGCTTTACCGACGAAGCCGGCCACTGTCTGGTGATGCGCACGGTGATCAACGGCCAGCCGGTGGTGATGATCCTGCTCGGCTCGCCGCAGCGCTACGGCCACTACAGCGACGCCGTTCGCCTGAAGGCCTGGCTGGCGTCCTGAGCGCCCGGGGCGCGCTGATGGCGCGCCCTTTACCGCCAGCCGCATATCTAAATTCGTTTTGTATCAATGGAATATCCTATCTCCAATCAGTATTAAGCCGCCGGCGATGCCCATGGTATTTGTCATGGATAACTGATGACAAAGGAGCGGGAAAATGGCTTATGCCCTGAGCATATTGGAAAAAAGTCCGATTGCCGAAGGAGAAAGCGCCGCGCAGGCGTTGGCGCGCACGCGGCATCTGGCGCAGCAGGCGGAAAGCTGGGGCTATCGCCGTTTCTGGCTGGCGGAACACCACAATACCCCGCAGCTCGCCTGCCCGTCGCCGGAGGTGCTAATCGCCTACCTGCTGGGGCAAACCTCGCACATTCGCATCGGCTCCGGCGGCGTGATGCTGCAGCATTACAGCGCCTATAAAGTGGCGGAAAACTTCAATCTGCTGGCGGCGCTGGCGCCGGGCCGGGTCGATCTCGGGGTGGGCAAGGCGCCGGGCGGCCTGCCGCTTGCCACCCAGGCGCTGCAGGCCGCCCACGATCGGCAGCGCAAGCCGGGCTTTCCCGAGCAGCTGGCCCAGCTTACCGCTCATCTGAATGACGATGCGCAGCCGGGCCTGAGCGCCACCCCGCTGCCGCCGCAGCCCGCTCAACGTTTTCTGCTCGGCGCCAGCGAAGAAAGCGCCCGGCTGGCGGCGGAACAGGGCTGGGCCTTTGTGTTCGCCGCCCATCTGAACGGCAATCCGCAGGATATCCAACGCGCGCTGGCGCAGTACGCGGCGCTGAGCGGCGGACGCAAAGCGCTGCTGGCGGTGGCGGTGATTGTCGCGGAAAGCGCCGAACAGGCGGCAACGTTGGCGGCGGGGATCCAGCAATATCGGGTGCACGTCACCGGCGCGCAAAGCGTGACCGTCGGCAGTCTGGAACAGGCGGAAAGCTTTGTGCAGCAGGCCGGCGCGACCGAATATCGCATCGAACCGCGCGAGAGCCATATTCTGCTGGGCACCGCGCGACAGGTGCGTCAACAGCTGGACCAGCTGCAGCGGCAATACGCCGTGGACGAATTCATCATCGATACCCCGATCGGCGAGCCCGCCGCCCGTTTGGCCTCTCTGCGGCTGTTGGCGCAGGAAAACCTGACGCCGGCCTAGTTGACCGCCACGCCGGCGCTCAACGCATCGGTCAAATCCTGCGCCAGCTGCGCCAATCGTTCCAGGCCGACGTTGGCCAGGCTGACGCGGATCGCCGGGCCGCTCTTCAGGCGGAAAGGCTCCCCGCCCTGCACCAACCAGCCGCGCTGCGCCATCAGCTGGGCGGCGGCGGTTTCCGAGCGCACCGGCAGCCACAGATGCAACCCTTCTCCCACCGGCACGCTCAGCGGGCTCAAGACATTCAACCGCTGGGTCAGCGCTTCGCGCCGGGCCTGATACGCCTGCCGCGCCCGCAGCAGCCCCCCATCCCGCTGCGCCTGCTCCCAGAGCCTGGCGGCAATCTGCTGCAGAATGTGGCTGACCCAGCGTTCGCTGATGTAGCGGTCGGCGCGCATCGCCTGCAACAGCTGCGGATTGCCGCAGGCCAGCGCAATGCGCAGGTCCGGGCTGAGAAACTTGCTCAGCGACAGCAGGTACAGCCCGCGATCGCCGTCGAACGGCAGATGCAGCGGCTGTTGCGACAGCGGGCCCCAAAAATCGTCGACGATCGCCAGACAGCCGCTGTGGCGCGCCAGAAATGCGCGCCACTCCTGCGCCCGCCCGGCGCTGAGAGAAATGCCGGTCGGATTTTGCGCCCGCGGCGTCAGGATCACCGCGCATGCCGCCTGGTTCTCCGGCAGCCGGCAGCCTTGCCGATCCATCGCCAGCGGCAGCGGCCGCAGGCGCAAATGCCGCAGCAGCGTCAGCAGCGGCGGCCAGCAGGGATCTTCCACCCACACCGCCTCACCCGGCTGGGCATGGCTGCGCAGCGCTTTCTCAATCGCGCTCAGCGCGCCGGAAAACACCGCCGGCTCGGACAACGCCACGCCCTGCGCCTGCAGCCAGTCAGCGGTCAGCGTGCAAAGCGCCGGCAGATCGCCGCTGATGTCATAACCGCTTTGCTGCGGAAAAACGTCCTGCACGCCCAGCGCCGGCAGCAGCGCGGCATCCAGATTGCCGCTGGCCAGGTCGCGCAGCCCCGGCGGCACCTGCGGCGCCGGGTTCACCGCCGTCAGCGGCCGTTCCAGCACCCGCGTTCCGGCGCGCCCGCGGGTGGCGACCAACCCGGCGTCGCGCAGCCTGGCGTAGGCGCTGGCGACGGTGTTGGGGTTCACCGCCAGCTCCGCCGCCAGCTGCCGCACCGGCGGCAACAGTTCGCCCGGCCGCAGCTCGCCGCTTTTGATGCGTGCGCCGATCTGTTCAGCAATCTGGACAGCGCCGCCGCCTTTTGCATACAATAAACTCATACATAAAACCTTTTTGTACTAGTTCAAATCAGAATATCAGCTTCTGCGGCTAAAGGTAAGGGTCATTGTGGATAAACATTACGTGCTCGACATTCAGTATGCAGGAAAGGCCTTCGGCCGCCTGCAGATGTTCACCCCCTGGGCCGCCGGCCAACTGGAGCAGGCCCGCGCGCTGTTCCCGGCAACCCAGGGCTACCAGCTGCAAATCAGCCAGGTTAGCGAACGCAAAATGCTCTATCAGAGCGGCAATCAGGGCATTGTCGTCCTGGGAGAATCGTGGGTGCTGGCGCCTTGCCCCGCCGTTGAGGAGGAACAACCATGAAGAAAGTGGTCGCCATTCGGCACGTCAATTTCGAAAATTTGGGCATTTTAGGCTCGCTGCTGTCGCTGCGCGGTTATCAGATTGATTATTATGATGCAGGCCGGGATGATATCCGTGCTATCAATAATGAGAACGTCGATCTGCTGGTGGTGCTCGGCGGGCCGATCAGCGCCGCGCAGCATTTTTCCGGCGAGCTGCGCTACGACTTTCTCGATCATCAGCTGGCGCTGGTGCAACAGCGTATGGCACGGCGACAGGCCACCCTCGGCGTATGCCTGGGCGCGCAGGTGGTAGCCCAGGCGCTGGGCGCCGACGTGGTTTCGCTGGGGGTCAAAGAGATCGGCTATGCGCCGCTGACGCTGGCGGCGGACGGCGACTCGGTGCTGGCGCCGCTGGCGGACACGCCGGTGCTGCACTGGCATGGCGATATGTTCATGATCCCCGCCGGCGCCCGCCGCCTGGCGGGTACCGCAGTCTGCCCGCATCAGGCGTTTGACTATCAGGACTTCGCTCTGGGCCTGCAGTTCCATCTGGAAGCCGACTATCGCGATATCGAACGCTGGCTGATCGGCCATGCCTGCGAGCTGGCGCAGGCCGGCATCGATCCGCAGGATCTGCGCGATCAGGCCGAACGGCACGGCCCGCGGCTGGAGCAGCGCGCCCGGCAGGTGTTCCAGCGCTGGCTGGATAAATACGAACAAAGGAAGTGACCATGCAACAGGCTTCTCAACGGCGTTCGCCGCCGATCGACGTGATCAGCATTCAGTCCCAGGTGGTGTATGGCAGCGTCGGCAACGGCATCGCCTACCGCACCCTGCTGAAAAAGGGGCTGGAAGCGCTGCAGGTACCCAGCGTGCTGTTCGGTTGCCCGCCCTATTACGGCCGGCCGCACGGCGGCGCCATTCCGCAGGAATGGTTCGCCGGCTTTCTCGATGACCTGATTGAACGCGGGGTGATGGAACGCACCCGGGCGGTGATCGTCGGCTATTTAGGCGAGGTGATGCAGTGCCATATTCTGGCCGACTGGCTGCAACGCGTGCGCGCGATCAATCCGCAGATAAAAATCTATATCGATCCGGTGATGGGCGACTACGGCGAAGGCATTTACGTCGATCGGCGCCTCGTCGACTGCTATCGTTCGCCGTTTTTGCACCTGGCCAACGGCCTGACGCCGAACGGCTTCGAGCTGGAGCAGCTGTGCGGGCACAGCCTGTCCAGCCGCGAACAGACCCAACGCGCCGCGCAGGCGTTGCTGAACGACACCACCGAATGGGTGCTGGTCACCAGCGCGCCGGGCGTGGCGGAAAACGAGAGTCGGGTGGGTTTGCTGCTGGTCAGCCGGGATGAGGTGCGAAGCTACAGCCATCCGAAGATCGCATCGGCGGCCAAGGGCACCGGCGACCTGTTCACCGCGCTGCTGGTCAGCCACCTGCTGCTGGGCAAAAGCCTCAGCGAGGCGATCGCGATCGCCGGCGATGAAGTCTGTGAGGTGTTGGCCGAGGCGGCGCATTTTGGCTGGGAAGAAATTGGCAGCCTGCGCGCGTTGAAGTGAAGCATCGGGGCAGCCCGCTGCCCCAGCGGAAGATCAGCGTTTCTTTTTCTTGTTGAAATCCAGTTCGAAGGCAAACACCGCGCTCTGGATTTTCCTTTCCGTCGCCAGCCCGAGCTTGAGAAAACGGCACGACAGGCGCGAAAAATGCACCACCTGGTCGTGGTCGTCCACTTCCCGATCGGCATTAACCACCACCAGCTCCATATTTACCTTGAAGCTGCCGTAGCTGCCGAGATCCAGCTGCGCTTTTTGCAGCAGCAAACCCGGCTGGAGAAACGCCGGCACCTCGCCGTCGAAACGCAGGCCGACGCCGCCGGCGGAAAGATCATGTATGCGCAGTTGATACGGCGTGCCGTCCGGGTATTCGCCGGTGCACAGAAACTCGCGCCAGTGCGGCGTGGTAATGCGGAACTGACGCCGGCGCTGAATATAGACCAGCTCCTGCGGCAGGCGGGTCGAACAGGCGGCGACGCCCTGATGTTCGGTCATCTGCGGCTGGCCGACCGCAAACTCAATTTTGGCGTCGTGGCTTTCAATCACGATGGTGAATTCGCCGTCGATCGTCGGCTGGTTCTCGTCGCCGCTGAATACGATGTTGTCCGCCCCGACGCTCAATAGCAGACTCTGAAACCGCTGTTGCTGGCTCTCCACACGCAGCGGCGTGCGTTGTTTGCAAATTTCGCGCAAAATCGCCAGAACCTCAAAACGCTCCCGTTTGATAAACAGTCCGCTATCGCTGTGTTCCACACGTCTCTCCTGACCTATTCCCACTGGGGGATGACAAAATCCTTACGGATATCATCTCTGGGAATATTCCTAAAGTCAAATTTGCCAGCGCAGCCAGGCCTGCGGCAGCAGGCGCGCCAGGCGCTTCGCCCAGGCCTGCTGGCCCCGCTCGTCGGCGATCAGATCCTGGCGAATTTCAATGCCCACGTAAGGCAAACCGCGGCGTTCCGCGTGGACCGGCAGCGTATAGTCGGTGGCGTCGGTCATGGCGTAAGGTTGGTTGACGCCGACCTGCAGATCCCCTTCCTCCCGCAGCAGTTCGGCCAGCAAATGCGCAAACTCGGGCTGGCGGTTGAACAGCAGCCCCACCGGCCAGGGCCGCGCGTCGCCTTTGAAGACCGGCGTAAAGCTGTGCATGGCGATAATGGCGGTGGGACGTTGGCGCATGTGGCGCTCGCCGAGGTGATCGTCGATGGCGCGGTGGTAAGGCAGGAAGATTTCGCGCTCACGCGCCAGCGCGTGCTCGGCGTCGATGCCGATATTGCCGGGGATCGGCGTCAGCTCGGACAGCTGCGGGATCGAACTGGCGATGCCCGGCGCGCGGTTGCAGTCGATCACCAGCCGGGAGTAGCGCTGGTGTATCAGCGTGGCGTCCAGATGGCGGCTCAGATGACGGGAAACGCTCAACGCGCCGATGTCCCAGCCGATATGGCGGTCGATCTCGCCCGGCGGCAGGCCCAGACCGCCCAACCGCCGGGGTATCGCCTGGCCGGCGTGATCGCACAGCAACAAAAACGGCGCCGCGCCCTGCGGAGTTTCAACGGCCACCGCAGGCGGTTCCTCGGCGGATAACAGTGGCGGGATAAATGACTGCGACATGGCAAGCTCCGGCGGCTCGATAACAAAACGTCTATCGTAGCGCTATCTCGCCGCCGGCCCCAAGCCGGGGCTTAGATCAAAAAGGCATGAGTGTGCGGCCGGTCACACTGCGTCCGCCGCCTGCGGCTGATGCACCGCAATGTAACGCTGGTAGCGCGCCGGTTTGAGGCGCGTGGTATCCACCAGCACCAGCCCGTCGATGCAGTTGTTGAACGCCGGATCCGTGCCGAAATCGATAAACTGCACCCCGCCCGGCTCGCACAATTCGGTGTACTGCTTGTACAACGTCGGGATCGAACAGCCGATATTGCTGAGCAGGCTTTTCAACCGCACCAGATCTTCCTGGTAGTTGTCGCCGGCGAACTGCGCCAGCACCTGCGGCAGCGAAGCGGGATAAGGCTGGCGCGACTGCGCGAACGCCTGATCCGGCGAGAAATACAGGCGATAGAAGGCGATCAACAGGTCGCGCGCCGCCAGCGGCATGCCGCCGGAGATCGACACCGGACCGAACAGATAGCGGTACTGCGGGTATTTCGCCAGGTAGGCACCGATGCCCAGCCACAGGTAGTCCAGGCCGCGCTTGCCCCAGTAGGCCGGCTGAATGAAGCTGCGCCCCAGCTCGATGCCCTGCGCCAGGATCGGCGCCATATCGCGATCGTAGTGAAACAGGCTGTTGCTGTAGATGCTTTCCAGCCCCTTGCGCTCGAGCTGTTCGGCGGTCGGGATAAACCGATAGGCGCCGACGATTTCCAGCTCGTCTTCGTCCCACAGCACCAGGTGATAATAGTCGTCGTCATAGCTGTCCAGATCGCGGCGGCGGCCGGAGCCTTCCCCCACCGCGCGGAAGGCGATTTCCCGCAGCCGCCCCAGCTCGCGCAGGATCGGGGTGCGCGCTTCATCCTGCCGGCGATACAGGAAGATGGTTTTTCCGTCCGGCGTCACCCCCAAGCGTTCGCAGTGGCTCAGCGCTTTCTTCAGCTCCAGACGATCCTCCGGCAGCGCGATTGGCGACTCGCTGGCGAACAGGCCCGGTTTGCCCTGGCCCAGGCGATACACGTGGCGACGGAAGCGTTCGGCCAGATCCTTGGCGCTGGTGTGGCCGTCGTGCCAGTTGGCGAACGGCACGCGGCCGCCGATGCGGATTTTGATGCGCCCGCCCTGCTGCTGGAACATTTCGCGCACTAACAGCAGCGTCGACAGCGGCCGATAAACCAACGAGGTAAAGTAGAACAGATTGCTGTTGCGCGCGCTGATGTGGATCGGCACGATCGGCGCGCGCGCCTTGGCGGCCAGGCGCAGGAAACCGGTATGCCAGTGGCCGTCGCGGATGCCTTTCGGGCTCATGCGCGACACTTCGCCGGCCGGGAACAGGATCAGCGCGCCCTGGTTATCCAACTGGCGCTGCATGCCTTCGATTTGCTTGCGGTTGGTTTTGTTCGCCACGTTGTCCACCGGCACAAACAGGCTGCGCAGCGGTTCGATGTAGGTCAGCAGCTGGCTGGCGACCACTTTGACGTCCGGCCGCACCGCGGCGACGGCGCGCAGCAGCACCAGCCCGTCCAGCGAGCCGATCGGGTGGTTGGCCACCAGCACCACCGGCCCCTGGCTGGGAATGTTTTCCAGGTCACCGTCCACCAGCTCGCAGCTGAGGTTGAAATGGACCACCACCTGTTCTATCAGGTCCAACCCTTTCAGATGGGGATAATCGACGGCGAACTGTTTGAATTCTTTTTCGAAGAGAAGGCTTCTCAGCAGGCTACGCTGCCAGGCGGGGGTATTGCGGTGTGGAAAGGCGTCTTGCAACAGAGAATCCAGGCTGAACATCGCGTTATCTCCTGACTTAGTCGCTGCAAACTTAAGCTAGAGGCATGACTCTAACGTGTCAGTTACATGACAAAAAAATGAAATCCCTCGACTATCAGGTATAGCAAATAATGGTGAATTAGGCAGCGAAAGCCGAACTTTCGCTGCCGATTGACCACGTGCGATACCGATCCGGATGCGGCGCGCGAATTCGTCGCCGCCACCGGCATCGACTCGCTGGCGGTGGCGATCGGCTCAGCGCACGGCCTGTACCACGGCGAACCCAGGCTGGACTTCGAACGATTGATCGACGCGCGGGCAGCCCGGCGCCGCCCATCTGCATGTCCGAAATTCGCCATCGTTTCGCCGCGTTTCATGCAATAATCGGTCTATCGAACAGAGGAGTGATCCAGATGCAGACTTTTTTAATTGACCGTATGGCCACGCCGGTGGGCGAACTGGTGCTGATCGCCGATGAGCAGGACCGCCTGCGCGCTATCGACTGGACCGATCACCAAGCGCGCCTGATGAAGCTGCTGAATACCCATTACCGGGCGGACCGTTTCCAACTGCGCGAACGGCGTAATCCCGGCGGCCTGACGGAGGCCATGCAGCGCTATTTTTCCGGGGAGCTGGCGGTGATCGACCGGCTGCCGGTGATGACCGCGGGCACCGAATTCCAGCGCACCGTTTGGCAACAGCTGCGCCAGATCCCCTGCGGCGAAATCCTCACCTACGGCGAGCTGGCCAAGCGCATCGGCCGGCCAACCGCCTCGCGCGCGGTCGGCATGGCCAACGGCTCCAACCCGATCAGCATCGTGGTGCCCTGCCACCGGGTGATCGGTTCGCAGGGCGCCCTGACCGGCTATGCCGGCGGCGTGCAGCGCAAGCAATGGCTGCTGCAGCATGAAGGCTATCTGCCAAAAGCGCTGCTTTAATCCGCCAGCAGCGCCAGGGCGCTGTCTTCGTCGGTCACCAGCCCGTTGATCCAGCGGCCGGCCAGCGCGGCGCGAATGGCGCGGTGTTTTTCCGGCCCGCCGGCCAAGGCGATCACCGGCTTTTCCGGCCGCTGGCGCAGGCCGACGCTGGTCAGACGCGCATCCAGATCGCTGGCGACGCGCGCGCCCTCGGCGTCGATAAAGTGGCCCAGCATTTCCGCCACCGCGTTGGCCGCCGTCAACCGCTGCACATCCTCCAACGAGATAAACCCATCCTGGTGCAGCGGACAGCGTTCGCCGATGGTGCCGATGCCGATAAAGGTGACGTCCGCCTGGCTGGCCTTGTCGTTCACCGTGCGGTAAATGCGGTGGTTGCACCACAGCGCGCGATCCTGCTCGCTGTCGGCGAACAGCGGCGCCGGTAGGATGAAATAGCGCCCCTGGGTTTTTTCCGCCATCCATAGCGGCACGTCGTAACGCGTACAGGAACCGTCCGAAGCAATGGCGCCGATCAGCGAAACACAGCTGTGCTGCGGCCGTTGATACTCCGCCAACTCGTCGATCGCCGCCTTCAGGCTGCGCCCCGATCCCACGCCGATAATCAGCGGCGCTTCGCTGCGGATAAACTGCGCCATCACCTCGGCGCCCGCCACCGCCACCGCCCGATTGATGCCGGCGCCGTCCATGCCCTGGCTCGGCACCACCTGACAGAGCGCCAGACCATAACGCGCGCCGAGCTGCGCGGCCAATTCCATGCTGCGGCCCACCGGATGAGCGATGCTGACGCTGACCAGGCCGTTGTCGATGGCGCAGGCCACCAACCGCTGCGCCACCTGCCGCGAGACGCCAAGCGCCTCGGCGATCTCGTGCTGGGTCTGCCCCGCAACGTAATACATCCAGGCGGCGCGCGCCGCCTGATCCAATTTCCTGTCGTGTTTACTCATCTGCCGTTCGCCCATGAAGCCTCATGCCGCCATGTTACTGCCATCACCGGCCCGGTGGCGTGCCAATTTACACTTTTGTGAGCTAAAGCCCATTTAATGGGCAAAAGTTTGATTAGGCTACAGCGCATCGACCGAGCATTTGCCCAACAAAAGGGCCTTTGCCCAAATAATCTTGGATCCACGGAGAATCTTTATGCCGCAAACCCATTCCACCCCTGCCGTCTGGCTGCACATCGGCGCCGGCTCTTTCCACCGCGCGCATCAGGCCTGGTACCTGCATCGCCTGCGGCTCGCCGGCGATCGGCGCTGGTCGATCGCGCTGGCCAATATCCGCGACGACGCCGCGCCGCTGTTGGCGGCCCTTGAGGCCCAGCACGGCGAGTACGTGCTGGAAACGGTGACGCCGCACGGGGAGCGCAGCTATGAAACCATCACCTCGATTCAAACCATCGTCCCCTGGGATGCCGAACTGGCGGCCCTGACCGCCGAAGGCGCGCGGCCCGAAACCCGGGTGATCTCTTTCACCGTGACCGAAGCCGGCTATTACCTGGACAATCAGTTCAATCTCGACCGGCAGCATGCCGATATCCAGGCCGACCTGCACGGCGCCTGCCGCACCATTTATGGCGCGCTCACCCAGCTGCTGCAGCGCAGAATGCAGCTCAATGGTGACCCCGTCACCTTGCTGAACTGCGATAACCTGCGGCACAACGGCGACCGCTTCCGCCGGGGGCTGATGCAGTTTCTTCAGCTGCGCCGCGAGGATGCGCTGATCGACTGGATCGAACGCTGCACCCGCTGCCCCAACACCATGGTCGATCGCATCACGCCGCGTCCTTCACCAGAGGTAGCGGTACGCGTCGCCGAGGCCACCGGCATTCAGGACCGGGCGCCGGTGATGGCGGAGTCCTTCATTCAGTGGGTGATCGAGGATAACTTCGCCGCAGGCCGACCGGCGCTGGAACAGGTTGGCGTCGAGCTGGTCGATTCGGTGCTGCCTTACGAAGAGGCGAAGATCCGCATCCTCAACGCCAGCCACAGCTGCATCGCCTGGGCCGGCACGCTGATCGGCCAACGCTTCATTCATGAAAGCACCCGGACCGACGCCATTCGCCAAATGGCCTGCGACTACCTCACCCAGGACGTCATCCCTTGCCTGACGCCCAGCCCGATCGACCTGACCGACTATCGCGATCGGGTTCTGGAACGCTTTGGCAATCCCGATATCCGCGACACCAACCAGCGCGTGGCCGCCGACGGCTTCTCAAAAATCCCCGGTTTTATCGTGCCGACGCTCAGCGAGTGTTTCCAGCGCGGCGAAACGCCGCAGGCCACCGCCATGCTGCCGGCGCTGTTCTTTGTTTTTATGCGGCGCTGGCATCAGGGGCGCCTGCCTTACGACTATCAGGACGGCATGCTGGATGCCCCGGCGGTGCAGCGGATGTTCGAGGCCGCCGACCCGCTTGCGGTTTACGCCGCCGATGAGGCGCTGTTCGGCGCACTGGCCCACAACGCCGGGTTTACCCAACTGCTGCGCCACGCCGTAGAGCGGGTCAACCGCTGGCTGGGCGAGTGACGGAGAACGTTATGTATCTGGGAATCGATCTGGGCACCTCGGAAATTAAAGCGATGGTGGTGGATGAACGCGGCACGCCGCTGGCCAGCGCCGGTGAAACGCTGGAGGTGCAACGTCCCCATCCGCTGTGGGCCGAACAAAACCCGGCGGACTGGTGGCGGGCGACGCAGAGCGCGATCGCCCGGCTGCGCGCCAAAATCCCGCAGCGCTGGCCGCACATCCGCGCTATCGGGCTGTCTGGCCAGATGCACGGCGCGGTGCTGATGGACAGCGAAAACCGGGTGCTGCGCCCGGCGATTTTATGGAACGACGGGCGCTGCGCGGAACAGTGCCTGCAGCTGACGCGCAGCGCCCCCCATCTGCATGCCGTCGCCGGCAATCTGGCGATGCCAGGCTTTACCGCCCCGAAACTGCTGTGGGTGGCGCGCCATGAGCCGGAAATTTTCGCGCAAACCGCCTGCGTGCTTCTGCCGAAGGATTACCTGCGCTGGATGATGAGCGGCGAGAAAATTTCCGATATGTCAGACGCCGCCGGCACCCTGTGGCTGGACGTGGCGCAGCGCGACTGGTCCGACAGCCTGCTGGCCGCCTGCGGCCTGACGCGCGATCAGATGCCGCGGCTGGAAGAAGGCAGCCGGGTGGCCGGGGTATTGAAAGGCGACATCGCCCGCGCCTGGGGGCTGAGCGACGACGTGATCATCGCCGGCGGCGGCGGCGACAACGCCGCCAGCGCGGTCGGCATCGGCGCGGTCAATCCCGGCGACGCCTTTATCTCGCTCGGCACCTCGGGCGTGCTGTTCGCCGTCAACGATCGCTTCCGCCCCAACCCGCACTCGGCGCTGCACGCATTCTGCCATACGCTGCCGAACCGCTGGCACCAGATGAGCGTCATGCTGACCGCCGCCAGCGCCCTGCGCTGGTTCTGCCAACTGACCGGCAGCAGCGAAATCCAGCTGCTGGCGGAAATCGCCCAGCTGGATCAGGCCGAACAACGCCAGGCGCCGCTGTTTCTGCCCTACCTTTCCGGCGAGCGCACGCCGCACAACGATCCGCAGGCCAGCGGCGCGTTTCACGGCCTGACGCATGCCCATCGTCGGGCGGCGCTCGGCTATGCGGTGTTGGAAGGCGTGGCGTTCGGCATGGCGGACGGGCTGTCGGTCATGCAACAGGCCGGCACCCGGCTGGAACAATGCTCGCTGATTGGCGGCGGCGCCCGCAGCGAGCGCTGGGCGCAGCTGTTGGCCGACGCGCTCCATTTGCCGATCGTCACCCATCAGGGCGGCGAAGCCGGCGGCGCCCTGGGCGCGGCGCGGCTGGGCCAGCTGGCGGACGGCGGCGCCGAAGCCGAGGTGTGCCGCCGGCCGCCGATCGAACGGCGTTTCCTGCCGGACGGCGCCGTGCAGCCGATGCTCGACGCGCGTCTGGCGACCTATCGCCGGCTGTACCAACAGCAGCTCGCGCTGCGCCAGGCCGGGCACCAATAACAATAAAACCGCTGTCCCTACATCCGCCGGCTGAGGCCGGCCTAGGAGTTTGCTATGCAACAACCGCACAAACACTGGTTCGGGCTGCCGATGAACCTGCTGTGGGGCTATATCGCCATCGCCGTGTTCATGAGCGGCGACGGCTTTGAAATGGCCTTCCTGTCCAAGCACATCACCGATATGGGCTTTTCTCCGACGCAGTCGGCGCTGGTGTTTACCCTGTATGGGCTGGCCGCCGCGCTCGCCGCCTGGAGCTCCGGCGTGGTGGCCGAGATCATCACGCCGCAGAAAGCCATGCGCATCGGCTTCATTCTCTGGGTGGTGATGCATGCGCTGTTTATGCTGTTCGGGCTCGGCATGAAAAATTACCCGCTGATGCTGCTGTTCTACGGGGTGCGCGGCCTGGCCTATCCGCTGTTTATCTACTCGTTCGTGATGCTGGTGGTGCAGAACGTGCCGAAACATCAGCTTTCGTCGGCGATGGGCTGGTTCTGGGCGATGTACTCGATTGGCATCGGCTGTATCGGCAGCTACCTGCCGAGCTTCACCATTCCGCTGATCGGCGAGACCGGCACGCTGTGGTTCGCCATCGTTTGGGTGGCGGTTGGCGGGCTGATGGCGCTGGTGCTGCTGCGCCGCGTCGGCACGGCCGGCAGCAAAACCGATCTGACGCCGAAGGAGAAGCTGAAGGAGCTGTCGCGCGCGGTCACCATTCTGTTCACCAACCGCAATATTTTCCTGTCTTGCCTGATCCGCATCATCAATACCCTGTCGCTGTTCGGCTTCGCGGTGATCATGCCGATGCTGTTCGTCGGCCGGCTGGGCTTCAGCATGTCCGAGTGGCTGCAGATCTGGGCGGTATTCTTCTTCGTCACCATTTTCACCAACGTGATGTGGGGCATTCTGGGCGAAAAGATTGGCTGGATGCGCCAGGTGCGCTGGTTTGGCTGTATCGGCTGCGCTATCTCCAGCCTGGCGTTTTACTACCTGCCGGTCCACTTCGGCCACAATTTTTGGGCGGCGTTGATTCCGGCGGTGATGCTGGGCATCACGGTGGCGGCCTTCGTGCCGATGACCGCGGTCTTCCCGGTGCTGGAGCCGAATCACAAGGGCGCGGCGGTGTCCATTTACAACCTTTCCGCCGGCCTGAGCAACTTCGCCGCCCCGGCGATCGCCTCCCTGGTGCTGCCGTTTTTCGACATCGTCGGCGTGGTGTGGGTATATACCGCGCTCTACCTGGTGGCGGCGGTGCTGACGCTGATAGTCAAGGTCGACCAGCCCGGGCACGCCGCGGCGCCGCGCTATGTTGCCAGCGCCGAAGCGCTGGCCGAGCGCTCCGAACGCGGCTAACCGCAGAGTGAAATATCAAGCGACACCAAGCGAAATAAACCGCGGCCAACGCGGTTTACTCCCCTTCGCCGCCGGCGCCAAGTAGAGAATAACACATCCGTTTTTCACCGGGCGGCGAATAATCTTCGGCGTATGTGCGCAAAATTCGAACACAATGCCCCTGATCTTATTAATGCTACCCTTATCAGCTGCGGCAAAAGATGTTAAAATTGACTCATATCAATTATTGAATGAGCGTAATCTATGATCCCGGAAAAACGCGTGATTCGTCGTATCCAGTCTGGTGGTTGTGCGATCCATTGTCAGGACTGCAGCATCAGCCAGCTGTGCATTCCTTTTACCCTTAATGCTCACGAGCTGGACCAGCTCGACAACATTATCGAAAGGAAAAAGCCGATCCAGAAAGGCCAGACCCTGTTCAAGGCCGGCGACGAACTGAAGTCGCTGTACGCAATCCGCTCCGGGACCATCAAGAGCTACACCATTACCGAACAGGGCGATGAGCAAATCACCGGCTTCCATCTGGCGGGCGATTTGGTCGGCTTCGACGCCATCGGCGGCCTGAAGCACCCCAGCTTCGCTCAGGCGCTGGAAACCGCGATGGTGTGCGAGATCCCGTTCGAAACCCTCGACGATCTGTCCGGCAAAATGCCGAACCTGCGCCAGCAAATCATGCGCCTGATGAGCGGCGAGATTAAGGGCGATCAGGACATGATCCTGCTGCTGTCGAAGAAAAACGCCGAAGAACGCCTGGCGGCGTTCGTTTACAACCTGTCGCGCCGCTTCGCCGAACGCGGCTTTTCGCCGCGCGAGTTCCGCCTGACCATGACCCGCGGCGACATCGGCAACTACCTCGGCCTGACGGTGGAAACCATCAGCCGCCTGCTGGGCCGCTTCCAGAAAAGCGAGATCCTCAGCGTAAAAGGCAAATACATCACCATCGAAAACGCCGACGCCCTGTCGGCGCTGGCCGGCACGCCGCGCATCAACGTCAGCGTCAATGCCTGATCCCCCGCCGGATCGACAATTCGCGAAATTGTTGATCCGGCACGCTTCTGTCGCTGTTCTGTTTTTCAATGTTGGGTTACTCTGTAAATTAACAGACTGTTGATTTCAGCTGTAAGGAGGCCCTATGGCGAAGTATCAGAATCTTCTGGTGGCTATTGACCCCAATCAGGACGATCAACCGGCGCTGCGCCGGGCGGTGTACCTGGTAAAGCGGAACGGCGGGCGCATCAAGGCCTTCCTTCCTATCTATGACTTCTCTTACGAGATGACGACCCTGCTTTCCCCGGACGAACGGACGGCGATGCGGCAAGGCGTTATCAGCCAACGCGCCGCGTGGATCAACGAGCAATGCCGTTTTTACCTCGACGAAGGCGTGCCTATTGAAATCAAAGTGGTCTGGCACAACCGCCCCTTCGAGGCCATCATCCAGGAAGTGCTGACCGGGCAACACGACCTGCTGCTGAAGATGGCGCACCAGCACGACCGTCTGGAATCCGTCATTTTCACCCCTACCGACTGGCATCTGCTGCGCAAATGCCCTTGCCCGGTCTGGATGGTCAAGGACCAGCCGTGGCCGGAAGGCGGCAAGGCGCTGGTGGCGGTCAACCTGGCCAGCGAAGAACCCTATCACGATCCGCTCAACCTGAAGCTGGTGCAGGAAACCGTCGAGCTGGCGGAAAACGTCAACCAGACCGAAGTGCACCTGGTGGGCGCCTATCCCGTCACCCCGATCAACATCGCCATCGAACTGCCCGATTTTGACCCCAGCGTCTATAACGACGCCATCCGCGGGCAGCATCTGATCGCCATGAAGGCGTTAAGGCAGAAATTCTGCATTAAAGAAGAGTTCACCCACGTGGAGAAAGGCCTGCCGGAAGAAGTGATCCCGGATTTGGCCGAGCATCTGCAGGCCGGCGTGGTGGTGCTGGGCACCCTCGGCCGTACCGGCATTTCGGCGGCCTTTATCGGCAATACCGCCGAACATGTGATCGATCATCTGAAATGCGATCTGCTGGTGATTAAGCCGGAGAACTTCAACTGCCCGATCGAAGCGGACGAAGACGATGAGCACGACGACGAAGATTAAGCTCCGCGCATAAAAAAACACGGGCCGATTGGCCCGTGTTTTCATCTGGCGGCGTTACTGCTGCAACGCCCGCAGGATCGCTTCCACACTCTCTTTGGCGTCGCCAAACAGCATCTGGGTGTTCTCCTTGAAGAACAGCGGGTTCTGCACGCCGGCGTAGCCGGTATTCATCGAACGCTTGAAGGCGATCACGTTCTGCGCTTTCCATACCTCCAGCACCGGCATGCCGGCGATCGGGCTGCGCGGATCCTCCAGCGCCGCCGGGTTTACCGTGTCGTTGGCGCCAATCACCAGCACGGTGTCGGTGTCCGGGAAATCTTCGTTGATTTCGTCCATCTCCAACACCACGTCGTACGGCACCTTGGCCTCCGCCAACAGCACGTTCATATGGCCCGGCAGGCGCCCGGCGACCGGGTGAATGCCGAAACGCACCTTGATGCCGCGCGCGCGCAGCTTCTCGGTGATTTCCGCCACCGGATACTGCGCCTGCGCCACCGCCATGCCGTAGCCCGGGGTGATGATCACCGACGTGGAGTTCTTCAGCTGTTCGGCCACCTCTTCCGCGGTGGTTTCGCGGTACTCGCCCATCTCTTCGGCGTCACCGGTGGAAGACCCGTCGGTGCCGAAGCCGCCGGCGATCACGCTGATGAACGAACGGTTCATCGCCTTGCACATGATGTAGGACAGAATGGCGCCCGAAGAGCCGACCAGCGCGCCGGTGACGATCAGCAAATCGTTGCTCAGCATAAAGCCCGCCGCCGCCGCCGCCCAGCCCGAATAAGAGTTGAGCATCGACACCACCACCGGCATGTCGGCGCCGCCGATAGAAGCCACCAGGTGCCAGCCGAAGGCCAGCGCAATCAGCGTCATCAGCAGCAGCGCCACCGCCTGCCAGCCCAGGCTGTCGGCGCGCACGAACACCACCAGCAGCAGGAAGGAAACCACCAGCGCCGCCAGATTCAGCTTGTGGCGGTTCGGCAGCATCAGCGGTTTGGACGAGATGATGCCGCGCAGCTTGCCGAAGGCGACGATCGACCCGGTGAAGGTCACCGCACCGATAAAGATGCCGAGGAACACTTCGGTCAGATGGATGTTCTCCATCACCGGTTCCATCGGCGCGCCGTGGTCCAGGTAGCTGTTGAAGCCCACCAGCACCGCGGCCAGGCCGACGAAGCTGTGCAGCACCGCCACCAGCTCCGGCATCTCGGTCATTTCGACCTTTTTCGCCAGATAGATGCCGATCGAGCCGCCGATGATCATGGCGATGATGATCCAGCCCACGTTGCCGGAATCCGGCCCCAGGATGGTGGCGATCAGCGCAATCGCCATCCCCGCGACGCCGAACAGGTTGCCCTGCTTCGACGTTTCGTGGCGCGACAGGCCCGCCAGGCTGAAAATAAACAGAATAGCGGCAACAATGTATGCAGCTGTAACTAATCCTCCAGACATGTGTTACCCCTTAGTTCTTGCGGAACATCTTCAGCATGCGCTGAGTGACGGTGAATCCACCAAAAATGTTGATGCTGGCGATCAGCACGGCGATAAAGGAGAGGAAGCTCACCCAGCCGCCGTGGCCAATCTGCAGTAACGCACCGACCACGATAATCCCTGAGATCGCATTGGTCACCGACATCAACGGGGTATGCAGCGCATGGCTGACGTTCCACACCACGTAGTAACCCACCACGCAGGCCAGCGCAAAGACGGTAAAGTGTGACAGGAACTCTTTCGGCGCCGCATCGGCCAGCCAGCCGAACAGCAGGATCGCCAGCGCTATCAGGCCGTATTTCAGCCACGGCGACACCGGTTTGGCCGCCGGCTTGGCGACCGGGGCCGCCGCCTGCGCCGGTTTTGGCTGCGCGGAGACCTGGATCGGCGGTGCCGGCCAGGTGACTTCGCCGCTGCGCACCACGGTCACGCCGCGGATCACCGCGTCCTCGAAATCGATGTCGATTTCGCCGTTTTTCTCTTTCGACAGCAGCTTCAGCAGGTTGACCAGGTTGGTGCCGTACAGCTGCGAGGACTGGGTCGGCAAACGGCTGGGCAGATCGGTATAGCCGATAATTTTCACGCCGTTGTCGGTCAGCGTAATGCGATCGGCCACGGTCAGCTCGCAGTTGCCGCCGGTTTGCGCCGCCAGATCGACGATCACGCTGCCCGGCTTCATCGACGCCACCATCTCTTTGGTGATCAGCACCGGCGCAGGTTTGCCCGGGATCAGCGCGGTGGTGACGATAATGTCCACCTCGGCCGCCTGGGCGGCGAACAGCGCCATCTCCGCCTTGATGAAGGCTTCGGACATCACCTTGGCGTAGCCGTCGCCGCTGCCCGCCTCTTCCTCGAAGTCCAGCTCCAGGAACTCGGCGCCCATGCTCTGCACCTGCTCCTTCACTTCGGGGCGGGTGTCGAAGGCGCGCACGATGGCGCCCAGGCTGCCGGCGGCGCCAATCGCCGCCAGGCCGGCCACGCCGGCGCCGATGATCATCACCTTGGCCGGCGGCACTTTGCCTGCGGCGGTGATCTGGCCGGTAAAGAAGCGGCCGAACTCATGCGCCGCTTCGACGATCGCCCGATAACCGGCGATGTTGGCCATCGAACTCAAGGCGTCCATCGACTGGGCGCGGGAAATGCGCGGCACCGAGTCCATCGCCAGCGCGGTGACGTTGCGCGCCGCCAGCTTTGCCATCAGCTCGGGGTTCTGCGCCGGCCAGATAAAGCTGACCAGGGTGCTGCCCTCGCGCATTAACGCGATCTCGTCGTCCTGCGGCGCGTTAACTTTCAATATCAGATCCGACTGCCAAACGTCGGCGGCGTCGGCGATCGTCGCCCCAGCGGCTTCATAAGCGACATCCTCAAAACTTGCCAGTTTGCCCGCCTCGCTTTCAATCGCGACGGTAAAGCCCAGTTTCAGCAGTTGCTCCACCGTTTTCGGCGTTGCTGCGACCCGGGCTTCATTGGCCAACCGCTCTCTTGGTACACCAATACGCATAATGTTCCCTTCTCACCTGTCTTGGATGATGTTTATTATCTTCCTGCCCATAGCACCGGCGCCCTCGGGCGGTCTTTTACTTATGCTTACCCGTCCGAATTTCGGGCGCCATCTATAACCTACTGAAAATAAGGTCGATGATCCATAACTGCTTACGCATTCATCTCAGTTTTTACATAAAAACGCAGGCGGCGATATGACAAAACGCAATTTTCAGTGAAAAAAGTCATATAGAACATCGCTTTCTTCGCAACATTACGTTTTTCGCCCTCGCGGCATTTTCTGCAGCCATGCGGCGAACGGGAATAAAAGTTAGTAAATTGTGAATAATTAACACTAATGACACCAAAGCCTTTATTATTGAAACTTATGGCGTTTGAACCCGGCGGGCGCTGAGCGTTTCCTCAGGCGATTTGTCGTCAGGGATAACATAAAATGCTGAGACAGTTTCCGGGATTACATGTAATAATCGACGGCTGAATTACACTTAAACAGTTCAGCACGTTATAAACGTTAATGCGCTAGGCGAAAGGATTTTTTATGAAGCTGAAGACCACGATCATCGCATCAGCCTTGTTATCACTCACTGCGCTGTCTGCTCATGCGGCGCAAGAGTTAACTCCTGAAAAAGCGGCGGCGCTGAAGCCGTTTGATCGCATCACGATTACCGGCCGCTTTAATGCCATCAATGAAGCCGTCGATGCCGTATCCCGCCGTGCAGACAAACTGGGCGCAGATTCCTTCTACATCCAGGACAGCAATAACAGCAACAACGGCGGCAACTGGCGCGTCACCGCAGACCTTTACCATAAAGATGCGCCGGAAGTGAGCAAAGAGCAAAAATACCGCGTATTTAACGGCGTGAACGAACTGCCAAAAGACCAGGCTTACCTGCTTGAGCCTTACGATACCGTCAGCGTCAGCGGGTTCTACCGCAGCCAGCCGGACATCAACGACGCCATCTCCAAAGAAGCGAAGAAGAAAGGCGCCGCCTCGTTCTTTATCGTGCGTCAGGTTGATGCCAACCAGGGCGGCAACCAGTTCATCACCGCTTACGTCTACAAAGCCGATGCGCCAAAACGCCGCGTGCAGAGCCCAGACGCCATTCCGGCCGACTCCGAAGCCGGTAAGGCCGCGCTGGCCGCCGGCGGCGCCGCCGCCGCTAAAGTGGAAATTCCTGGCGTCGCCTCTTCCGGTTCGCCAAGCCGCGAGGTTGGCCGTTTCTTCGAAACCCAGTCCTCCACCGGCCAACGCTATACCGTCACGCTGCCTAACGGCACCAAGATCCAGGAAGTGAACAACGTGACCGCCGCGCAGATGGTGCCGTTCGATTCTGTGACCTTCACCGGCCACTTCAACAGCATGACCGACGTTTCCAGCGAAGTGGCGAAACGCGCGGCAGAGAAAGGCGCCAAGTACTACCACGTGACCCGTCAGTGGCAGAACAAAAGCGGCGGCAACCTGACCGTCAGCGCCGACCTGTTCAAATAATCGTATTTGCCCCAAAAGGGTTTACCATCGGGCAGCCTTTGAGCTGCCCGTTTTTATTTGCCCCGCCGCGCCCGCCGGTTGAATAGTTTTTTGTAAATACCGCATATTCAATCATTGCATCTGCAATCATCCCTCCGTAGAATTTGCGCCAATTTTTAGGGCTATTGTCTATACGCGCGGTGATTGTCGCCACGTTGTTGCTGCCAAGCAGTTCCCTTCCAGTTGTTTATTCTGTGTTCAGGACCCGTCATTGGAAAAAAAACTAGGTCTTACCGCGTTAACCGCATTGGTGCTGAGCTCGATGCTGGGCGCCGGGGTTTTCAGCCTGCCGCAAAACATGGCGCAGGTGGCCAGCCCCGCCGCGCTGCTGCTGGGCTGGGCGATTACCGGCGTCGGCATTTTGTTTCTGGCCTTCGCCATGCTGCTGCTGACCCGCCTGCGTCCCGATCTGGACGGCGGCATATTCACCTACGCCAAGGAAGGCTTCGGCGAGCTGGTGGGCTTCTGCTCGGCCTGGGGCTATTGGCTGTGCGCGGTGATCGCCAACGTCTCTTATCTGGTGATCGTCTTTGCCGCGCTGAGCATCTTCACCGACCGCGGCGGCCAGGTCATTCTGGGTGACGGCAACACCTGGCAGGCCCTGATCGCCGAATCGCTGCTGCTGTGGGTGGTGCACGCGCTGGTGCTGCGCGGCGTGCAAACCGCCGCCAGCATCAATCTGGCGGCCACGCTGGCCAAGCTGCTGCCGCTCGGGCTGTTCGCCGTGCTGGCGGCCATCGCCTTTAAAATGGAGGTGTTCACCCTCGATTTCCAGGGCATCGCGCTCGGCAAACCGGTGTGGGAGCAGGTGAAAGACACCATGCTGATCACCCTGTGGGTGTTTATCGGCGTAGAGGGCGCGGTGGTGGTTTCGGCCCGCGCGCGCAACAAGAAAGACGTGGGGCGCGCCACCATGCTGGCGGTGCTGTCGGCGCTGGCGGTGTATCTGCTGGTTACGCTGTTGTCATTGGGCGTGGTGCCGCGCACCGAGCTGGCCGAGATGCGCAACCCGTCGATGGCGGTACTGATGGTGGATCTGATCGGCCCCTGGGGCGACGTGATCATCGCCGCCGGCCTGATTATTTCCGTCTGCGGCGCCTACCTGAGCTGGACCATCATGGCGGCCGAAGTGCCGCTATTGGCCGCCCAGCACGGCGCCTTCCCGCGCATGTTCCGCAAACAGAACCGGCATCACGCCCCTTCGGCTTCGCTGTGGCTGACCAATATTGCGGTGCAGCTGGCGCTGGTGCTGATTTGGCTGACCGGCAGCAACTACAATTCGCTGCTGACCATCGCCTCGGAAATGATCCTGGTGCCTTACTTCCTGGTCGGCGCTTTCCTGTTCAAGGTGGCGCTACGCCGCCGGGACAAACGGCTGATCTTCGCCGCCACCGGCGCCTGCCTGTATGGGATTTGGCTGCTGTATGCGTCAGGTTTGATGCACCTGCTGATGTCGGTGCTGCTGTATGCGCCGGGCCTGCTGGTGTTTATCTACGCCCGTCACGGGCATCAGGACATCGCGCTGCTGAACCGACTGGAGAAAGGCAGCATCTTTCTGCTGCTGGCGGCCACGGTGCCGGCCGGATGGTTTATGTTGCAGTAATTGAGAGACGGCCGGGTGGAAACACCCGGTCAGTTTCCGTGCGGGAGAGTGATGGTCATGCGTTCTCCCACCAGTGCGATCTCCACACCTTCTACACACTCTTTTCGGATCGCCGCCAGCTGTTCCGCATCCAGCGCGTACGGCAGCTGAATGTCGAACACCGCCAATCCCTGCTGCTGCGCCAGGTCGATCAGGCGCACAATATTGGTTTCGTCGCTGACCTGGGTAGACACCACCTGCAGCGCCAACTCCTTCAACTGCTCTTTGCGCGTTTGTGACGTGGTCACCCGTGATTTCAACACCATGCCGAAGATCGGCATCACACCATAAATAGCATCTACAAAGCGCCAGTGCTTTCTGCACGATGCGGACAGAAAATCCATGTAATCGAAACAGATTTTCTCACTGCGCGCGATGGATGCAAGGTGACTGCTGTTCATCCCCTCATTCCTCTCATGGCCAGTGTTAACCCGTGGTATTTCAACCTGCCGATGCCCGGCAACCTGAAATTCATTGGGGATCTTACATCCGGAAATGGATAATCGATGCGAAGCCTTAACGACTTTCCGCCGTATAATGGCATAATTCCCCTATTGTTTGCCAGTCTGTCCAGGAGCTTTAATCGATGGAACATCACAACTCAGCCCCGGTGCTGATCACCGGCGGCGCGCGGCGGATCGGGCTGGCGCTCGCCAGGTCATTTTTGCAGCGCGGCGTGCCGGTGATCATCGCCTACCGCAGCGATTATCCGGCGCTGGCCGAGCTGAAAGGGCTGGGGGCATGTTGCATTCAAGGGGACTTTTCGACCCATGAAGGGATCTACCGCTTTGCCGAACAGGTGCGGCAGACTGCACCCAAGCTGCGCGCGGTGATCCACAACGCCAGCGCCTGGCAGGCGGAATCGCCGGCGGTGCCGCCGGAGCAGGTTATGGCGGCAATGCTGCAAATCCATGTTTACACCCCTTACCTGCTGAATCAGCTGCTTGAGCCCTGCCTGCGGGGCCAGGGCCAGGCCGGCGCCGACATTATCCACCTGACCGATTACGTGGTGGAAAAAGGCAGCGACAAACATATCGCCTACGCCGCCAGCAAGGCGGCGCTGGACAACATGACCCGCTCCTTCGCCCGCAAGCTGGCGCCGGAGGTCAAGGTGAACGCCATCGCGCCGGCGCTGATTATCTTTAATCCCGGCGACGACGAGGCCTACCGCCAACAGGCGCTGGCGAAATCGCTGATGCAGGTCGCCCCCGGCGAGAGCGAAGTGGTGAATCTGGTGGATTATCTGCTGGAAAGCCGCTACGTCACCGGCCGCACCCACGGCGTAGACGGCGGGCGCCCGCTGCGCTAGAACAGATGTGCGTGGCGTATCCCTTGGCACCGCGCTATGCTGAATTCCGCTTTTCTCATAAAACCGCTGGCCTATGCATAAAATTGTTTTTGTAGAAGACGACCCAGAGGTCGGCAAGCTGATTGCCGCCTACCTGGGCAAGCACGATATCGACGTGCTGATCGAGCCGCGCGGCGACAGCGCGCAGGCGCGCATCGAACAGGAACAGCCCGATCTGGTGCTGCTGGACATCATGCTGCCCGGCAAGGACGGCATGACGCTGTGCCGCGATCTGCGGCCGACCTTTCCCGGCCCCATCGTGCTGCTCACCTCGCTCGACAGCGATATGAACCATATTCTCTCGCTGGAAATGGGCGCCAACGACTACATTCTGAAAACCACCCCGCCGGCGGTGCTGCTGGCGCGGCTGCGCCTGCATCTTCGCCAGCACAGCCAGCAGCCGAAGGAAGAGTCCTCCCAGCCGCTCACCCAGCACAACGCCTTGCATTTCGGCCTGCTGTGCATCGATCCGGTCAACCGCCAGGTGACGCTGGGAGAAGAAACCGTCACCCTGTCCACCTCCGACTTTGATTTGCTGTGGGAGCTGGCGACCCACGCCGGGCAGATCATGGATCGCGAAGCCCTGCTGCAGAACCTGCGCGGCGTGAGCTACGACGGCCTCGACCGCAGCATCGACGTGGCCATTTCGCGCCTGCGCCGCAAGCTGTACGACAGCGCGCTGGAGCCGTTCCGCATCAAAACCGTGCGTAACAAGGGCTATTTGTTCGCCCCTAACGCCTGGGAATCGGTGCAGCAATGAGAAAGCTTTTCGTGCAGTTCTTCCTGCTGCTGTTCGTCTGTTTTCTGGTGATGGCGATGCTGGTCGGCCTGGTGTACAAGGTTACCGCCGAACGCGCCGGCCGCCAGTCGATGGACGACCTGATGAAAAGCTCGCTGTACCTGATGCGCAGCGAACTGCGCGAAATCCCGCTGAAAGACTGGAACAAGACCATCGCCACGCTGGATTTGAATCTGTCGTTCAAGCTGCATATCGAGCCGCTCGGCAAGCAGGATCTGAGCGAGGATCTGAAGAAAAGGCTGCGGCTGGGCGAAATCATCGCGCTCGACGATCAGTACACCTTCATGCAGCGCATCCCGCGCAGCCACTACGTGCTGGTGGTCGGTCCGATCCCTTATCTGTTCTACCTGCACCAGATGCGGCTGCTGGACCTGGCGTTGCTGGTGTTTATCGGCATGTCGCTGGCGCTGCCGGTGTTTCTGTGGATGCGCCCGCACTGGCAGGACTTGCTCAAGCTGGAAAACGCCGCCCAGCGGCTGGGCGCCGGGCACCTTGACGAGCGCACCCATTTCGATCCCACTTCCAGCCTGAGCCGGCTCGGGGTGGCGTTCAACCAAATGGCCGACAACGTCAATACGCTGATCGCCAGCAAGAAACAGCTGATCGACGGCATCGCCCACGAGCTGCGCACCCCGCTGGTGCGCCTGCGTTATCGGCTGGCGATGAGCGATAACCTGGCCGAAAGCGAACAGCAGGCGTTGAACCGCGACATCGGCCAGCTGGAATCGCTGATTGATGAGCTGCTGACCTATGCGCGTCTGGACCGCCCGCAGGTCGCGCTGAACATCGAGCCGCTCGATCTGCCGACCTGGCTGCAGGACAAGGTCGAGGATATGCGCCTGATCCACCCGGAGCGCGAGATCCAGCTCGATATCCCGCACGCCGGCGACTTCGGCGGCGTGGATCTGCGCCTGATGGAGCGAGTGCTGGACAACCTGGTCAACAACGCGCTGCGTTATTCACGGCAACGCCTGCGCGTGGGCCTGTGGTTCGACGGCGACCTGGCCTGCCTGCAGGTGGAAGACGACGGCCCGGGCATTCCGCCGGAAGAGCGCCTGAGAGTGTTCGAGCCGTTCGTGCGCCTCGATCCGAGCCGCGACCGCGCGACCGGCGGCTGCGGCCTGGGGCTGGCGATCGTCCATTCCATCGCCGTGGCCTACCAGGGCCAGGTCTTTGTCGAAGGCAGCCCCCTCGGCGGCGCCGGCTTCCGCTTCTGTTGGCCGCTGAAGCCCACCTTCAATTTAAAAGCGGACCCGGCGTAATCGAGTCCGGATCACTATCCTATGGAGCTGAACAATGACATCTGCACATTCCCCATCCTCCGCCTACGGCGAGCTGCGCGCCCTGTTCACCAGGCTGTCGCGTTTCGGCCACCTCTCCGCCATCGCCGGCTGGGACATGCAAACCATGATGCCGCCGGGCGGCAGCAAGGCGCGTTCGGAAGCGCTGGCCGAGCTCAGCGTACTGCAGCACCAGATCCTGACGGCGGAAAAAACCGGCGCGTTGCTCGATCGCGCGCAGCAGGAACCCCTGGATGAACTCGACCGCGCCAACCTGCGCGAAATGCGCCGCCAGTACGACAACGCGGCGATGGTGCCGGAATCGCTGGTCGAAGCCAAGTCACTGGCCGGCGCCCGCTGCGAACACGCCTGGCGTGCCCAACGCCCGGCCAACGACTGGGATGGCTTCGCCGAGAACCTGCGCGAAGTGGTCAAATTGAGCCGGCAGGAAGCGCAGATCCGCGCCCAGGCCGCCGGCACCAGCCGCTACGACGCCCTGCTCAACCTGTACGAACCGGGCATGCGCAGCAGCGATCTGGAACGCATCTTCGGCGACCTGAAAACCTGGCTGCCGGATCTGCTGCAGCGCGTGGTGGCCAAACAGGCCGGAGAGCCCTGCCTGACGCCGCAGGGGCCGTTCAACCTGGATACCCAGCGCCAGCTGAGCCTAAGCGTCATGAAGCTGCTGGGCTTCAACTTTGACGGCGGCCGGGTCGACGTCAGCGCGCATCCATTCTGCGGCGGCGTGCCGGAAGACGTGCGCATCACCACCCGCTACAACGATAAAGAGTTTCTCACCGCGCTGCTCGGCATCGTCCACGAAACCGGCCATGCGCGCTACGAGCAGAACCTGCCGCGCGATCTGCCTGGCCAGCCGGTGGCGCTGGCGCGTTCGACCGCGATCCACGAGTCGCAGAGCCTGCTGTTCGAAATGCAGCTGGCGCGCGGCGGCGACTTCCTGAAAATCCTGCGTCCGCTGGCCATTGCGCAATTCGGCGAGCAACCGGCGCTGGAAGAACGCAACTTTATCCGCCTCAACCAGCGGGTGAAACCGGGGCTGATCCGCGTAGATGCCGATGAGGTGAGCTACCCGGCGCACGTCATGCTGCGTTATGAAATCGAGAAGGCGCTGATCGAGGGCGACATCGAGGTAGAGGACATTCCGGCGCTGTGGAATGAGAAGATGCAGAGCTACCTGGGGCTGGATACCATCGGCAACTACCGCAACGGTTGCATGCAGGATATCCACTGGACCGACGGCGCCTTCGGCTACTTCCCAACCTACACGCTGGGCGCGATGTACGCCGCGCAGCTGTTCCACAGCGTGCGCCAGGCGCTGCCGTCGCTGAGCGAAGATATCGCCGCGGGCAATCTGCAGCCGCTGTTCCACTGGCTGCAGCACAATATCTGGCGCCACGGCAGCCGTTTCCCGACCGACACGCTGATCGCCAACGCCACCGGCGAAGCGCTTAACCCGCGCTATTTCCGCGAACACCTGGAAAGCCGTTACCTGTAATCCGCTTCAAAGGCGCGGCTTGCCCTGCGCCTTTTTCCCTGCATGACCCTGCCATGCGTCATGGCCCCGTCTCCCTCTGGCGTTACCCTGGCCGCAGAGTGGCGGTCTTCAGCACCCTATAAGTATGTTGTAACTAAAATGAGTGCTGCCGCCGGCGCTGGCCGGCGACTTTTATTGCAGGCCGCGCCCGGCGCACGGTTCCGCCGCATGCTCGGCGATCAGCGCAATCAGCCGTGGCCGCAGCTGGGGCGGCAGATCATGCCCCATGCCGGGGATGGTGTGCAGCCTGGCGTTGGCCACTGCCCTGGCGATGGCCACGCCGCCGGCCTTACGCACCAGCCGGTCCGCCTCGCCGTGGATCACCAGCGTCGGGGCGCTAATCTTGCGGCTGTAGCGGCGCAGGTCGCCGCTGCCCAACAGCGCGGACAGCTGCCGCTGCATGCCTTCCGGCTCTACGCCCCGCTTCAGCAGCCGTCGCACCAGCAGGTCCAACTCCGCCTCGTCCAGCGGGTAACTGCGGGTGCCCAGCGCGCGCAGGAAGTCCTTCATCGCTTGCTGCCTTTGCTGCTGCGTCGCTTCGGCCGGCGGGCGGCGCAGCAGCCGCAGCAACAAGGAAGGCGCCGGCGGCGGCAACAGCGGCTGGTTGGTGCTGGAAAACAGAATCGTCAGCGAGCGCACCCGCTGCGGATACTCGGCGGCCAGCACCTGGGCAATCATGCCGCCCATCGAGGCGCCCAGCACGTGCGCCTGGGGAATTTGCAGGTGGTCCAGCAGGCGCACCGCATCCGCCGCCATGTCCGCCAGGGTGTAAGGCACCGCGGTTTGCCACCCCAACTGGGCGCGCAGCATCAGCAACCACAGCGGCATCCGGCGTTGGCCCTGCGTCTTGCCGGATAACCCGACGTCGCGGTTGTCGAAACGGATCACCCGAAAACCTTTGGCCACCAGCGCACGGCAAAAATCGTCCGGCCACAACAGCATTTGGGCGCCGATCCCCATAATCAGCAGCAACGGCGGGTGCGAAACGGCGCCCCAGTCCTCATAGGCGATGGGCACGTCACCCTGTTCGGTGACCCCGCGGCGAATTTCTATCTCATTCATTTAAAATCCCTTTTCACATGCCATGGCGGCCATTATAGCAGCAATGCCGCCGGCCGCCGCCGCCCTGTACATTAGGTTACACGCCGAAACCAATCACTCACGGAAAGCGCGCCGTCATTTGCCTAGTATCTTTCCAACGGCCCCGCAGTGGGGTTGATACCTGAAAGTAATTAGAGGAATCGACGATGAAAAAAGTATTGGCTCTGGTTGTTGCCGCTGCAATGGGTCTGTCTTCCGTGGCCTTCGCGGCTGATGCCGCCACCACCACCTCCGCGCCGGCCGCCGCCGCGACCGCCGCTCCGGCTAAAACCGCTCACGTGAAAAAGCATCACGCGAAGAAAGCCCCGGCGCAAAAAGCTCAGGCGGCTAAAAAGCACCACAAGAAAGCCCCGGCGCAGAAAGCCCAAGCGGCTAAAAAGCATCACAAGAAAGCCAGCCACAAAAAAGCGACCAGCACTCCGGCTGCCTAATCGCAACCTGCAGTGAGGCACCCCCTCACCCGTTCAGGCCAGAGTTGTCCCACACCCGGTTCGCCGGGTGTTTTTTCATCGGGGGTTCCCATCCATGCTGCGTCGCTACCTGTTCGAAATCATTCTGGCCGCCCTGATCCTGTGCGGACTGATCGCCGCCTGCTTTTACCTGTAATCCGCCGCGTATTCCGGTGGGAAATTATTGAAAAATCAATCGACGCCCATCCACACGCCGATTAATTCAGTCTATAGTTAGCATTCAGTGTGTTTATGGATGATCCGTATTCGTCAGGCAAGAGATCTATGCGCATATCCGTTTTACTTTTGCTGTGCTCATTCCCGTTCGCGCTCTCCCTTTCGGCTCGCGCCGACAGCCCATCCGATGACGGCTCGGCCGAACAGATCCGGCTGTTTTTCGGCACGGATGAACGAATAAAAGTCGCGGAAACCGCCGGCTGGCCATGGCAGGCGATTGGCCAGGTAGAAACCGCCAGCGGCAACCTGTGCACCGCCACGCTGATCTCCCCGCATCTGGCGTTAACCGCCGGCCACTGCGTGCTGGCGCCGCCGGGGCAGCTCGACAAGGCCATCGCGCTGCGTTTTGTCGCCGGCAATAAAAGCTGGAAGTACCAAACCGACAATATCGAAACCCTGGTCGACAGCAAGCTGGGCAAAAAGCTGAAGCCGGACGGCGACGGCTGGATAGTTCCCCCGGCGGCGGCGGCCTATGACTTCGCGCTGATCCGTCTGAAGGATAAAACCCCGTTGCCGATAAAACCCCTGCCGCTGTGGCAAGGCGACGCCAAGGCGCTGACCCAGACGCTGAAACAGGCGAAAAGGCTGATTACCCAGGCGGGATATCCGGAGGATCATCTGGATGACCTCTACAGCCATCAGAACTGCAAGGTCACCGGCTGGGCGCAACAGGGCGTTCTTTCGCACCAGTGCGATACCCTGCCCGGCGACAGCGGTTCGCCGCTGCTGCTGAAAACCGCCGCCGGCTGGAGCCTGATCGCCATCCAAAGCTCGGCGCCGGCCGCCAAAGACCGTTACCGCGCCGACAACCGCGCGCTGGCGGTAACCGGCATTCGCGACGCGCTGGACGCGCTGGCCGCCGGCGGGTGATCATGGTGCGGCGGCCACGCGGTTGCCGCGCAGCCCGATCTGCGCCAGCCGTTTGCCGGCCGGCGCTTAGGCGGAAAGCTGCTCGATGGTTTGCAGGATGCGCTTGTCCGAAATCGGATAAGGGGTGCCCAGCTGCTGGGCGAACAGGCTGACGCGCAGCTCTTCAATCATCCAGCGCACCTCTTTCACCTCTTCCTCCTGCTGGCGCTTCGGCGGCAGCTTGTTCAGCCACAGCTGCCAGGCCTGCTGCACCTGCTCCACCCGCAGCATTTGCGCGCGGTCGCGGTGCGGATCGATAGCCAGTTTCTCCAATCGGCGTTCAATCGCCTGCAGGTAACGCAGGGTATCCGGCAGGCGTTTCCAGCCGTTGTTGGTGACGAATCCGCGATAGACCAGCCCGCCGAGCTGGGTTTTCACGTCCGACAGCGCCAGCGCCAGCGACATGTCCACTCGCCCCTTCAGCCGCTTGTTGATGTTGAACACCGCCGTCAGGATCTGTTCGACCTGCCTGGCCACCTCCACCACGGTATCGTTCAATTCGGCGCGTATCTGTTCCTGCAGCCGGGCGAAGCGTTCTTCCTGCCATACCGGCCCGCCGTGTTCGGCAATCAGTTTGTCGATGCCGCAGGATATGCAGTCGTCGATCAGATCCAACACCTTGCCGTAAGGGTTGAAATACAGCCCCAGCTTGGCCTTGTTCGGCAGCTTCTCGTGCAGGTACTTGATTGGCGAGGGGATGTTCAGCAACAGCAGGCGGCGGGTGCCTTGCCACATCGCCTGTTGCTGCTCCCGCTCGCTGTCGAACAGGCGGATCGCCACGCTGTCTTTCTCGTCCACCAGCGCCGGGTAGGCCTTCATCGAGTAGCCGCCGCGTTTCTGCTCGTAGAACGCCGGCAGTTCGCCGAAGCTCCAGATATGCAGGTTGCTTTGCTCCAGCCCGTCGTCCGCCACCGCCGACAGCGTCTCCTGCACTTTGTCCTTCAATTGCAGCCGCAGCGCCGCCAAATCCTTGCCTTCGCGCAGGGTCTGGTGCTTTTCGCCCACCACCCGGAAGGTCATTTTCAGGTGATCGGGCACCTGATCCCACTGCCAGTCATCACGTGACACGGTCACACCAGTCATGCGGCGCAGCTCGCGCTCCAGCGCATCCAGCAGCGGCAGTTCCAGCGCGGTAACCCGGCCGAGGAACGCCTCGGCGTAGTTCGGCGCCGGCACAAAGTTGCGGCGCACCGGCTTCGGCAGCGATTTGATCAGCGCAATCACCAGTTCGCGACGAATGCCGGGAATTTGCCATTCAAAGCCCTGCTCCTCCACCTGATTGAGGATCGGCAGCGGGATGTGCACCGTCACGCCATCGGCGTCGGCGCCCGGTTCAAACTGGTAGCTCAACCGCAGCTTGAGATTGCCCTGATGCCAGAAATTCGGGTAGTCCAGCGCGCTGATTTTGTTGGCGCCGTCCTTAATCAGCATCTCTTTTTCGAAGTTGAGCAGGTCAGGCTGCTGCCTGCCGGCGTTTTTCCACCAGTTGTCGAAATGGCGGCCGGACACCACGTCGTTCGGAATGCGCTGGTCGTAGAAGCTGAACAGGGTTTCGTCGTCGACCAGAATGTCGCGACGGCGCGACTTATGCTCCAGCTCTTCCACTTCGGCGCGCAGCTTGAGGTTTTCCCGGAAGAACGCGTGGCGCGTCTGCCAGTCGCCCTCCACCAGCGCGTGGCGGATAAACAGTTCGCGGCACAGCAGCGGATCGATCGCGCCGTAGTTCACCTGGCGGGCGGCGACGATCGGCAAACCGAACAGCGTCACCTTCTCGCTGGCCATCACCGCGCCCTGCGATTTCGACCAGTGCGGCTCGCTGTAGCTGCGCTTCACCAGGTGCTGGGCCAGCGGTTCTATCCACTCGGGCTCGATGCGCGCGGCGATGCGCCCCCACAGGCGGCTGGTTTCCACCAGCTCGGCCACCATAGTCCATTTTGGCGGCTTCTTGAACAGCCCGGAGCCGGGGAAAATCGAGAAGCGGGCGTTGCGCGCGCCGGTAAACTCCTGCTTGTCGGCATCTTTCTGGCCGATATGCGACAGCAGGCCGGTCAGCAACGCGGTGTGCACGCTGCGGTAGTCGGAAGGCACGCTGTTGACCGGCAGGCCGAGCTCCTTCACCACCTGCCGCAGCTGGGTGTAGATATCCTGCCACTCGCGCACCCGCAGATAGTTGAGGAAATCGTTGCGGCACAGCCGGCGGAACTGGCTGGAGGACAGCGCTTTCTGCTGCTCTTTCAGGTAGTCCCACAGGTTGACGTACGCCAGAAAGTCCGAATCCTTGTCGGCGAAGCGGCGGTGCTTTTCGTCCGACGCCTGCTGCTTGTCCATCGGCCGTTCGCGCGGATCCTGGATCGACAGCGCGGCGGTGATGATCATCACCTCGCGTACGCTGCCGCTCTTCTGCGCCTCCAGCACCATGCGCGCCAGCCGAGGGTCGATCGGCAACTGCGCCAGCTGGCGGCCCTGCGGCGTCAGCTGATAATGGCCGTTGTCGGCGGTCCTGATGGCGCCCAGCTCTTCCAGCAGCCGCACGCCGTCCTGAATGTTGCGCTTGTCCGGCGCCTCCACGAACGGGAAGGCGGCGATGTCGCCCAGGCCGAGCGAGGTCATCTGCAAGATGACCGACGCCAGGTTGGTGCGCAGGATCTCCGGATCGGTAAATTCAGGCCGCGACAGGAAGTCCTGCTCCGAATACAGGCGGATGCAGACGCCCTCGGAAACGCGGCCGCAGCGGCCCTTGCGCTGGTTGGCCGAGGCCTGAGACACCGGCTCGATCGGCAGGCGCTGCACCTTGGTGCGGAAGCTGTAGCGGCTGATGCGCGCGGTGCCGGGGTCAATCACGTATTTGATGCCCGGCACCGTCAGCGAGGTTTCCGCCACGTTGGTCGCCAGCACGATACGCCGGCCGTGGTGCGACTGGAATACCCGGTTTTGCTCGCTGTTCGACAAACGCGCGTACAGCGGCAGCACCTCGGTGTGCGGCAGGTTTAAGCGGTTCAGCGCGTCGGCGGTATCGCGAATTTCGCGCTCGCCGCTCATAAAGATCAGGATATCGCCGGGCCCTTCGCGCCCGAGCTCATCCACCGCGTCGAAAATCGCCTGCAGCTGATCGCGTTCGGTATCGTCGGCGTCGTCGACCACCGGCCGATAACGCACCTCTACCGGGTAGGTGCGGCCGGACACTTCGATGATCGGCGCGTTGTTGAAGTGGCGCGAGAAGCGCTGCGGATCGATGGTGGCCGAGGTGATGATCACCTTCAGGTCCGGGCGTTTCGGCAGCAGCTCGCGCAGATAACCGAGGATGAAGTCGATGTTCAGGCTGCGCTCGTGCGCCTCGTCGATGATCAGCGTGTCGTACTGCATCAGCAGGCGGTCCTGCTGGATCTCCGCCAGCAGGATGCCGTCGGTCATCAGCTTGACCAGGGTGTTGTCGCTTACCTGGTCGTTAAAGCGCACCTTATAGCCGACGCTGCCGCCGAGCGGGGTTTCCAGCTCGTCGGCGATGCGGTTGGCCACGGTGCGCGCCGCCAGACGGCGCGGCTGGGTGTGGCCGATCAGCCCTTTCACGCCGCGCCCCAGCTCCAGGCAAATCTTCGGCAGCTGGGTGGTTTTGCCCGAGCCGGTTTCACCGGCGACGATCACCACCTGGTTTTCTCGAATGGCGTCCAGGATGTCCTGTTTTTTCTGGCTGACCGGCAGGTTTGCCGGGTAGCTGATTTTCGGGCACGCGGCGGCGCGCGCCTGCACTTTTTGCCGCGCCGCCGCGATGTCACTTTCCAGCTCGCCGGCCACCGCGGCCAGAGCATCGGGATTTTTGATTTTTCGTGCGCCCTGCAGGCGGCGCTGCAGGCGTTGTTGATCGCGGAGCATCAGCTCGCCCAGTTGGGCCGGCACTGTCTCGAGCGGAGATTTCACGTTCGGCATTCCTTGTTTCATCGCTGCTGTGACGAGGCTTGGCAACGGTTTAATGGTGTTTTAGCGATTTTTCAGCTTTAGCCGCACAGCCTATCACACGCGGCTTTTTCCCCATAATCCCTCTGCTTGAGAGGCATCATGTCATTCAATAAAATCGAACGAAGAACTCGAAATATTGCGCTATCACTGTTGGAAAAATGTGAATAGCATGTACTCCATGCAAAGGACGCTCCGTCCTGATGTCACTGTCATAACGTAAGGAATTACCGATGAGCAAAGTATTGGTTCTTAAATCCAGCATCCTGGCGACCTATTCTCAGTCTAACCAACTGGCTGATTTCTTCGTTGAACAATGGGGCAACACCCACGGCAACGATACCATTACCGTGCGCGATTTGGCCGCACAGCCAATTCCGGTGCTGGACGGCGAACTGGTCGGCGCCCTGCGCCCTTCGGATGCGCCGCTGACGCCGCGCCAGAAAGAAGCGCTGGCGCTGTCCGACGAACTGATCGCCGAGCTGCAGGCCAATGACGTCATCGTGATGGCGGCGCCGATGTACAACTTCAACATCCCGACCCAGCTGAAAAACTATTTCGACCTGATCGCCCGCGCCGGCGTCACCTTCCGCTACACCGAAAACGGCCCGGAAGGCCTGGTGAAAGGCAAGCGCGCCATCATCCTCACCAGCCGCGGCGGCATCCATAAAGGCACGCCGACCGATCTGGTTGAGCCTTACCTGCGCCTGTTCCTGGGCTTTATCGGCATCACCGACGTCGAATTCGTGTTCGCGGAAGGCATCGCCTACGGTCCGGACGTGGCGACCAAGGCTCAGGAAGACGCCAAAGCGGCGCTGGCTCAGGTGGTGACCGCCTGACGCCCGCGCAGGGGAGCGCCGCCCCTGCTCCGCAGGATCCTCATCCTGTCAAACCTGCACTGCCCTCATAATAATCCAATGTCTGTATTACCGTTGCGCGCCTGATGGCGCGCTTTTTTTATTTCTTCAGCCATTGGCCGTTGATGCCGCGCACATATTCGCCGCTTGGCGCCCGCGTCACCAGCTTTTGCCCCGCCATGCGCGCCACTTCGTCGATCGCGATGTGATTGCCGTCCGCCACTTCCTGGTATTTCTCGGCGCGGCCGGCGTTGATGCGCTTTACCAGATCCAGCGTTTCCGCATCCTGCTTCACCGGCGCGATATAGCCGCTGAGGGTTTCGCCCACTCGCCCCTGCTGTTTGGCTTCGTCCAGCGTCAGCGCCATCGCCAACCCGCTGAAAAGCCAACTGGCGCCCATCAGCCACAAATAACGTTTTTTCATGTTGGCTCCTAGAACAGACCGCTTTGGTTCTTCAGCAGATTTTCCACGTCTTTATCCACCTTGATATGAATTTCGTGCTCGATCTTGACGTTCATATTGATGGTGATCGGATCTTTGGGCGTCGCCACCTCGATGCGCGGCACGCAGCCGCTCAGCAAGGAGGCGCTCAGCACCGTCGCCAGCACCGGCGCGCTCATGATTTTCATTGTTGTTCCCCAGGTTGTGAGAGGGCCTGCTCCAGCCACTCCTGTAAATTGTCGCCGAAGCGCAGGCTGCGCCACAGCTGAAACACGTTTTCCCGATGGCTGTAGTTCAGGATCACCTCGCGCTTGGCGTTTTTCTGCGGATTAACCCCGTCGATGCGCGCCCGCAGCGTCAGTTCGCCCAGGTTGTCCAGATCGACCCTGGCCTGCGAACGGTTGATTTCCATATAGCGCAGCCAGTCGATGGCCGCGCCGGTGGCCAGGTTATTGCTGCCGATGGCGTCGGCCATGTCCTTGTCCAGCCGCAGCGTCAGGGTGCCGGCGTTGGCGATCCAACCGTCGTGCACCAGCCATTTCGGGTGGTTCAGGTACAGCGGCAATTCGCCGTCGACCCGGCCGGACATGGCGAATTGTTTCGGCTTCAGCGCGGTAAACAGCGCGCTGAGATCCACTTTGTCCAGTTTGAGCACCGCGGCGTCATGCTGCGGCAAGCGCAGCGCCGACAGGCTGATATGCCCGTTCAGGGCATCCACCCCAACGTTGCTCAGCGTCAGCGGCGCCCCCTCATCGTAAGGATAGGTGCCCTGCAGATCGGCGGTGATGTTCTGCATTTCAAACAGGTTGCTGAAGGATTTGATGCGCAGCATGACCGGCCGCCTGGCGCCCAGTTGCCACCGGTGGTTCTTCAACCGGTAGGACATGACAAAATCCAGGCCGCTCATTTCGCCGTCTTTCAGCCACATGCCGCCGTTCTTCACCACCCAGTGGCCGCCGGCTTCAAACCCCTGCACCCGGGCGGCGGAAAACGCCGACTGCGCGTAAAACTCGCCGTCGCGCAGCGTAATGTTCAAATCCGGTGAAATCAGCGGCTGGAATACCTTCAGCGACTGCTTCGGCCACCAGCCTTCGCCGCGCAGGCGCTCGCCGTCCCAGCGGCCGCGCAGCGCGATCGGGCCGATTTGCTCGGCCTGCAGCTTGCCCTGCAGCTGGAAGCTGTCCGGAGCGCTGCCTTTGAGCTGTAACGCCAACACCGGCGCCGGCAGGTGGCCGCCGTCGTTGAAGCTGACCTTGCTCGCCGCCAGCTGCAGTTCGCCGTTGAACGCCGGGGCCTGTTGACCCCGCTGCCAGCGCAGAGGCCGGCTCAGGGTCAGGCGCGGCGCATCGACGGTGACCAGACCGTATTTCAGTTTATCGAAGCCGGTGGAAAGCCTGTCGAGCTCCAGCGCGCTGTCCTGCCAGCGGCCGCTGCCGGCCACGTCCCAGGCGGCCTGCAGCGGCGGCAGCTGGCCATTGCCCCAATAGCGCCACTGCCAGTCGCCGTGATCCGGCCAAAAGTCCTGCGCCTTGCCGTCCAGGTGCAGCTTGAAACGCCCCCAGTAGCTGTCGCTGGCGTTAATGATCGCCTGCAGGCGGCCGGTGATGCCGTTGGCCGTGACCTTCACCCCGGCCAGCGGCAAACGCGCCTCTTCCAGCTTCATCTCCGGCGTGGCGTTGCCCCACAGGCGCAACAACGCCCCCGGCTGCAGCACCAGCGTTGGGTTCAGCATGCTGCCGCCGAGAATGCCGGGGATCGAAGCGGTCAGGGAGAAGTCGGCCAGGTTGGCCTGCCCGGTCAGTTGAAAACGCAAATCGCTGTCGGTCAGCCCGATCTTGCCCGGCCCCAGCGTCAACACGGCGTTGCCCTTGCCGTTGTGGCCGGCGGTGATCACATTGAGGCGAGCGCTGACCTGGGTTTCATCGAAGCCTTTGCTCCAGTCGTGCAGCGCGATGCTCAGGCCGCCGGTCAGCGGTTGCTGGCTGTACGGCCAGCGCCACTCGCCCTGCCGGATGCTGACCTGCTGCGGGGTGACTTCCCACGGCAGCGTGGCCAGCGGCCGTTCGTCGCCCTTTTCGGTCAACGTCAACACGCCTTGCCGATGGTGCCAGCGCATATCCAGCAACAGCGGTTTTTCCAGGTAACCGGTCTGCATTTCACCCTGCAGCGCGCCCTGTTCCGGTACGCTGGCCATATCCAACGGCATGGCGACCTTGCCGGTCAGGCGCAGCGGCCGTTCGCCGTTCGGCGGCGTGACGATCAGGCGGTTTAACCTCAGCTGCTGCTGCGGATCCAGCAGCGCTTCCGCGCTGAGATGGCGGCCCTGATAATGCAGGCGCTGCCCTTCGGCATCAGCGCTCAGCTGCAGTTGGCCGGCGTAGCGCTGCCAGGGGATCACAGTGAGTTGATTGATGGTGAGATCCAGCGGCGGAAGCCGCTTTTGCAACCGATCGAGCGCCAACGGCGGGCTGTCGGCGGCCGCGGCCGGCAGTTTGGATAAACAGGCGGTATCGACGCTGGCCCGTTCGCTGAGCAACTGCCAGCGCCCCTGGCGGTAGGCCAACCGGGTTGGCCCGAGATTGGCCAGCACGCAGTCTTGCGCCTTGAATCGGGCGCCGTCCAGCTGCAGCCCGCCCTGTCGCCAGTGCAGATTGCCCTGCAGCGTCAGCTGGCTGCCCTGCGGCAACCAGTGCGCTAACAGGCTCGGCAGCCAGCGCGGCAGGGTTTGCCACAGCGCCAGCAGCAGGATCACGCAACCCGCCACCATCCCTATGAATATTTTCAATCGCTTAGTCATTAAATGATTGTTTCAGTCCTGAGTGAGGCAACAGGGTAAGTCTATGCCTGAATTAGCAATAATGATGGCACGAATTTGACACCGGGTGAAGCCGGGAGCGGCGCTAAACGCCGCCCGCGGGGGTTTTGCCCCCCTGCGCGACGGGTTCTGTAGGTTTTAGTTACATATTCGTCACATAAAGGGGGGTGCTTTCAGACTTTTGTTATTGTTGTTGCACTTGAGGATTAATAGGCTGGCAACCATTCCAATAAAAGTAAGCTGTTAGCTAACTGTGTATTAGAGAAGCCATTCCCCACACCCCCGTGGGGATTTTTTTGTCGCCATCGCCCGCCGCCGCGCCCCTCTTGATAACCGCCGCTCAAGCGCAGAAAATGCCTTGATGCCAGCCCATTTCAAAATGCTAACCAATTGTAGAATTTACTAAAATCTGTTAAATTGATCACAAAATCACGGTGGAGAAACCACGATGAAATTGGCGATATACAGTACTAAACAGTATGACCGTAAATATCTCGAACTGGTGAATCAGCAGTTTGGCTTTGAGCTGGAGTTTTTCGATTTCATGCTCAGCAAGAAAACCGCCAAAACCGCCGCCGGATGCAAGGCGGTGTGTATTTTCGTCAACGACGACGGCAGCCGTGAAGTGCTCGAAGAACTGGCGGCGTTAGGGGTGGAGATCCTCGCCCTGCGTTGCGCCGGCTTCAACAACGTGGACCTGGACGCCGCCAGGCGTCTGGGCATCAAGGTGGTGCGCGTGCCGGCCTATTCCCCGGAAGCGGTGGCCGAACACGCGGTTGGCATGATGATGTGCCTGAACCGCCGCATTCACCGCGCCTATCAGCGCACCCGCGACGCCAACTTCTCGCTGGAAGGGCTGATCGGCTTCAACATGCACAACCGCACCGCCGGGGTGATCGGCACCGGCAAAATAGGCGTGGCGACCATGCGCATCCTGAAAGGCTTCGGCATGCGGCTGCTGGCTTACGATCCTTTCCCAAGCGAACAGGCGCTGGCGCTGGGCGCGGAATATGTCGATCTGAAAACGCTGTACGCGCAGTCTGACGTCATCACCCTGCACTGCCCGCTGACGCCGGAAAACCACCACCTGCTGAATGCCGACGCCTTCGCGATGATGAAAGACGGCGTGATGGTGATCAACACCAGCCGCGGCGCGCTGATCGACTCCACCGCCGCCATCGACGCGCTGAAACAGCAGAAAATCGGCGCGCTGGGCATGGACGTTTACGAAAATGAGCGCGATCTGTTCTTCGAAGACAAATCGAACGACGTGATCCAGGATGACGTGTTCCGTCGCCTGTCGGCCTGCCACAACGTGCTGTTTACCGGCCACCAGGCCTTCCTGACCGAAGAAGCGCTGACCAGCATCTCGCAGACCACGCTGCAGAACATCGGCCAGCTGGAGCGCGGCGAAAACTGCCCTAACCAGTTGAATGCCTGACCACTCCGCCGGGCGCACGGCGGCGCCCGCACTCGAGGAGCGATAACGATGAAAAAATGGGCGTTGGTGGCCCTGGCGGCAGCGGTATTGGCGGGGTGCGGCATGAACCGGCCGCAGGAGCGCATCCAGGCAAGCGACCTGCTGCATCACAATTTTGTGCTGTCCAGCGTCGACGGCGTGGCGGTCGCGGCCCGGTCGGGCAACCCGCCCAACCTGGAATTCGGCGAAAAGATGCATGTCTCCGGCGCCATGTGCAGCCGCATCTTCGGCCAGGGCCAGCTGGCGGACGGGGTGCTGACGGTGAAAAACCTGGCCACCACCCGCATGACGTGTGCCGATGCGCAGCGCAATCGGTGGGACCGAACGATCCGCGCGCTGCTGCAAAACGGCGCAAAAGTCACCCTCAGCGCGCAGCGGTTAACGCTGAGCGACGGCGACCATACCCTGGTATATACCCTGAGAGACTGGGTGCAGTGATCCTTGTTCACCAGACCGCGCAAGGTCCGGTGACTGCCGTTATCCGGCGTTGGCGCAGGCCCCCTGGCCCAGCGTCCGCTCTTCGCACTGCATGCCGTTCGGCATCTGGCACATGCGCAGCGCTTCGCCGTTCAGATTGTGCGCAATGGTGGTGACGCCCCCCACGCCCGCGCAGTTGGCGCTGGTTTGCAGGGTATTGATCCTGGCGCTGTTGCCCTGTTGTACCGGTTCGTCATTATTACTGCTGCAGGCGGCCAAAAACAGCACGGCGCTGGCCAGCAACCATTTTGATGTTGTCATTATTCCACTCCTGAACCCGAAACTGCGCTGTGTAAAATCGCCATTGCCGATAACGCGCGTCACTAATGCGGACACGTTTTGTTATCTTTGATGCAAACTCGTTTAATCTAGCTTGATATATAAATAATGAAAATATATTCCAGCAATTATTTGCCGTTTTTTTGAACGCCACGGACATTTATTTTCGTTAAAGGATATTTGCACCATGATTACAGACCTTTTGTTACGTATCGCCCTCGCCGGCGCGCTGGGCGGCCTGATTGGCCTGGAGCGCCAGCTGCGCGCCAAAGAGGCCGGTTTGCGCACCCATATTCTGGTGGGCATCGGCAGCGCAATGTTTATGATCGTGTCGAAGTACGGCTTTGACGACCTGCTCAGCCTGTCGCACGTGGAACTGGACCCGAGCCGCGTCGCCGCCCAGGTGGTCAGCGGCATGGGGTTCCTCGGCGCGGGCACCATCATGATACAAAAGCAGGTGGTGAAAGGGCTGACCACCGCCGCCGGGCTGTGGGTGACGGCGGCGATCGGCTTGGTGATCGGCAGCGGGCTGTATCAGATCGGCATCTACGGCACGCTGATGACCCTGGTGGTGCTGGAGGTGTTCCGTCAGCTCAGCAATCGGCTGATCGGCCATCACCATTATTTGCTGATGCGCCTGACGCCGCACAGCGTGCCGGCGGTGCTGCTGGAGCTGCAAAAGCTGCGCATCCGCCCGGCGCACCTGGCGGTAACCCAGCGCGAAGGCGACGCCGAGCTTTGTGAGCTGTCGCTGGAGGTGACGCTGTCACCCAAGCGACAAATCGCCGATATTTATCAGCGGGTGATGGCGGTGCCGGGGGTTAATTCACTTGACGTGCGCTAGCCCGCCGCTGCGCATTTTTTGCTACCGGCCAGCGCGTTATTTACGGCTATGCTGCTGTCGCTAACTTATTAGCATTCCACTATTTTCAGTGAATGATGACTGAATTCTTCAACCGGCGCGGCATTATGTCACGCCGGATTTTTTCACCAATAAATAACGCTCAATGCACCGAGGCTTTCGACAGCAAATTAATCACCAGCACCCCGGCGATAATTAAACCCATGCCAATCACCGCCGGCCAATCCAGTTTCTGTTGGTAAACGAATACGGCGGCGATCGAAACCAACACGATGCCCATCCCTGACCAGATGGCGTAAACGATGCCCAGCGGCAGGGTCTTGACCACCATCGACAACCCCCAGAAAGCCACGCCGTAGCCGGCTACCACCAGTAACGACGGCCACAGGCGGGTAAAGCCTTCCGAGGCTTTCAGCATGGTGGTGGCGATCACTTCCGCGACGATCGCCATCGTCAAATACATAAATGCGCTCATGCTTCTTCTTCTCTATCTTCATCGGTTCGCCAGTATGGCGTGCAGGAAATAAATTGTCGTTAAACAATCATGACAATTCCCTGTTTTATCGCAATGTTGCTGCAGGAAATATTCCCTTACCCCGCCGATTGCCGATTTATCCGCCGCCACACAATCGCGATAAAGAGCGGTTATCGCGCTCTGCTAGACTTTATTAATTACTGCGGGGGGCGACTTCCGCAGCTTTTCGAGCAATGAAAGGTAAAGTCGATGATTACTACAGATGGTAATAATGCAGTCGCTTCCGTGGCCTACCGCACCAACGAAGTGATTGCCATCTACCCTATCACCCCCAGCTCCACCATGGCGGAACAGGCGGATTCCTGGTCGGGCGACGGCCGGCAGAATATTTGGGGCGACGTACCGCGCGTGGTCGAAATGCAGTCGGAGGGCGGCGCCATCGCCACCGTGCACGGCGCCTTGCAAACCGGCGCGCTTTCCACCTCGTTCACCTCGTCGCAGGGTCTGCTGTTGATGATCCCGACGCTGTACAAACTGGCCGGCGAGTTGACGCCCTTCGTGCTGCACGTCGCCGCGCGCACCGTGGCCACCCACGCGCTGTCGATCTTCGGCGACCATTCGGACGTGATGGCGGTGCGCCAGACCGGCTGCGCCATGCTGTGCGCCAGCAACGTGCAGGAAGCGCAGGATTTCGCGCTGATTGCCCAAACCGCCAGCCTCAACAGCCGCCTGCCGTTTATTCACTTCTTCGACGGTTTCCGCACCTCGCATGAAATCAACAAGATAGTGCCGCTGAGCGACGATTCGCTGCGCCAGATGCTGCCGCAGGCGGCGATCGATGCGCACCGCAGCCGGGCGCTGTCGCCGGATCATCCGGTGGTGCGCGGCACCTCCGCCAATCCGGACACCTATTTCCAGTCGCGTGAAGCCACTAACCCGTGGTACGACGACGGCGAGCGGCACGTCGTCGACGCGATGGACAAATTCGCCCGAATCACCGGGCGCGCCTACCGGCCCTTTGAGTATTACGGCCATCCGCAGGCCGATCGCGTGGCGATCCTGATGGGATCCGCCATCGGCACCTGCGAAGAAGCGGTCGATGCCCTGCTGAGCCGCGGCGAAAAGGTCGGCGTGCTGAAGGTGCGTCTGTTCCGGCCGTTCTCCGCCCGGCATCTGCTCGGCGTGCTGCCGGAAAGCGTGCGCAACGTCGCGGTGCTGGATCGCACCAAGGAGCCGGGCGCGCTGGCCGAGCCGCTGTATCTCGACGTGATGACCGCGCTGGCGGAAGCCTTCAGCCGCGGCGAGCGCGCCAGCCTGCCGAGGGTGATTGGCGGCCGCTACGGGCTGTCGTCGAAAGAGTTCGGGCCGGACTGCGCGCTGGCGGTGTTCCGCGAGCTGGCGCAGCCCCAGCCGCGGCCGCGCTTCACCGTCGGCATCTTCGACGATGTCAGCGGCCTGTCGCTGCCGCTGAGCGACGAAACCCTGCCGCCGCGCGCCTCGCTGGAGGCGCTGTTCTATGGGCTGGGCAGCGACGGCTCGGTGTCCGCCACCAAAAACAATATCAAAATCATCGGCAACGGTACCCCGCTGTATGCCCAGGGGTATTTCGTCTACGACTCGAAAAAGGCCGGCGGCCTGACGGTTTCACACCTGCGCGTAAGCGAGCAGCCGATCAACTCGGCCTACCTAGTCAGCCACGCCGACTTCGTTGGCTGCCACCAGCTGCAGTTTATCGATAAATACCAGATGGTTGAGCGCCTGAAGCCCGGCGGCATCTTCCTGCTCAATACCCCTTACGGCGCCGAAGAGGCGTGGTCGCGGCTGCCGCAGGAGGTGCAGGCCCTGTTGAACCAGCGCCAGGCGCGCTTCTATATCATCAACGCCGCCAGGCTGGCGCGCGAATGCCAGCTCGGCGCGCGCATCAACACCGTCATGCAGATGGCGTTCTTCCACCTGACGCAGATCCTGCCGAGCGAGGTGGCGCTGCAGCAGCTGCAGGACGCCATTTCCCGCAGTTACAGCAGCAAAGGCCAGGAGATCGTCGAGCGCAACTGGCAGGCGCTGGGCGCCACCCGCAGCGCATTGGTCGAGATCCCGCGGCGGCCGGTCGACGCCGCCAGCCCGATGCGCCCGCCGGTGGTTTCCGACGCCGCGCCGGACTTCGTCAAGACCGTCACCGCCGCGATGCTGGCCGGGCTGGGCGATGCCCTGCCGGTTTCCGCCTTCCCGCCGGACGGCACCTGGCCGGTCGGCACCACCCAGTGGGAAAAACGCAATATCGCCGAACAGATCCCCATCTGGCGGCCGGATCTGTGCACCCAATGCAACCACTGCGTCGCCGCCTGCCCGCACTCCGCCATTCGCGCCAAGGTGGTGCCGCCCGGGGCGATGGAACAGGCGCCGGCTTCGCTGCAGTCGCTGGACGTGAAGGCGCGCGACATGCGCGGCCAGAAATATGTGCTGCAGGTGGCGCCGGAAGACTGCACCGGCTGTAACCTGTGCGTAGAGGTCTGCCCGGCGAAAGATCGTCAGAACCCGGAAATCAAGGCGATCAATATGGCCTCGCGCCTCGATAATCTGGACGCGGAAAAAGCGCATTACGACTTCTTCCTGCAGCTGCCGGAGATCGACCCGGCGCAGATGGAGCGCATCGACATCCGCACCTCGCAGCTGATCACCCCGCTGTTCGAATACTCCGGCGCCTGCTCCGGCTGCGGCGAAACGCCGTATATCAAACTGCTGACCCAGCTGTACGGCGATCGGCTGCTGATCGCCAACGCCACCGGCTGTTCGTCGATCTACGGCGGCAACCTGCCGACCACCCCGTACACCACCAATGCCGAAGGCCGCGGGCCGGCCTGGGCCAACTCGCTGTTCGAAGATAACGCCGAATTCGGGCTGGGCTTCCGCCTGACGGTCGACCAGCACCGCATCCGGGTGCTGCGCCTGCTGAACACCCTGGCGCCGCAGCTGCCAGAACAGCTGGTCAATGCGCTGCAGATGACCGACATCGCGCCGGAGCCGCGCCGCCAACAGATAGCCGAACTGCGCACGCGGCTGGCGCTGCTGGACGGCGACGACGCGCGCCAGCTGGTGACCGACGCCGATTATCTGGTGGATAAATCCATTTGGCTGATCGGCGGAGACGGCTGGGCCTATGACATCGGCTTCGGCGGGCTGGACCATGTGCTCAGCCTGACCGAAAACGTCAACGTGCTGGTGCTCGATACCCAGTGCTACTCCAATACCGGCGGCCAGCAGTCGAAGGCCACCCCGCTCGGTGCGGTCACCAAGTTCGGCGAGCACGGCAAGCGCAAGGCGCGCAAGGACTTGGGGGTCAGCATGATGATGTACGGCCACGTCTACGTCGCCCAAATTTCACTGGGCGCGCAGCTCAACCAGACGGTGAAGGCGATTCAGGAGGCGGAAGCCTATCCGGGGCCGTCGCTGATCATCGCCTACAGCCCCTGCGAGGAGCACGGTTACGATCTGGCGCTCAGCCACGATCAGATGAAACAGTTGACCGCCACCGGCTTCTGGCCGCTGTACCGCTTCGATCCGCGCCGCAGCGCCGAAGGCAAGGTGGCGCTGGCGCTGGATTCACGGCCGCCGAACAGCGACCTGACCGAAACCCTGCTCAAGGAACAGCGCTTCCGCCGGCTGAACTCGCAGCAGCCGGAGGTGGCCAGCGCGCTGTATCGGGCCGCCGAGCGGGAGCTGAAGGAGAAGTACGATTTCCTCAGCCTGCTGGCCGGCAAGGCGGATAAATCCTCCGCCGAGTAACCCCGGGGGCGCGAGCGATTCGCGCCCCGCTGTCATATTTGCCGGCGCAATCTTGGGCTATTTGGCTTTTCAGCCGCAGACGTCGGCAAATCGGCGATAAAACGACTGGCATTCGGCCGCACAATCCGTACCATACAGGCCTCGCTTAGGGCGCGTGGAGGCACGATGATGAATAATGATCAAATCAGCCTGTTGAATGTTAAACTCGCTATCTAAAATGCCATGCCCCCATAGTGCCCCCAATTGAGAATGAGCACGATTTAAATGTCAGAAAAGCAAACCGTTAGCCAAAAAGAGCAGTACAACCTCAACAAGCTGCAGAAACGCCTGCGCCGCAACGTGGGCGAAGCGATCGCCGATTTCAATATGATTGAGGAAGGCGACCGCATCATGGTCTGCCTGTCCGGCGGCAAAGACAGCTACACCATGCTGGAAATTCTGCGCAATCTGCAGCAGAGCGCGCCGGTGAACTTCTCGCTGGTGGCGGTGAACCTCGATCAGAAACAGCCCGGTTTCCCGGAGCATATCCTGCCCGCCTATTTGGAAAAACTCGGGGTGGAATACAAAATCGTCGAGGAAAACACCTACAGCATCGTCAAGGACAAGATCCCGGAAGGCAAAACCACCTGCTCCCTGTGTTCACGCCTGCGCCGCGGCATTCTCTACCGCACCGCCACCGAACTGGGCGCCACCAAGATAGCCCTGGGCCATCACCGCGACGACATCCTGCAGACGCTGTTCCTCAATATGTTCTACGGCGGCAAACTGAAGGGCATGCCGCCGAAGCTGATGAGCGACGACGGCAAACACGTGGTGATCCGCCCGCTGGCCTATTGCCGCGAGAAAGATATCGAACGTTTCTCGACCGCTAAAGCCTTCCCGATCATTCCGTGCAACCTGTGCGGCTCGCAGCCCAACCTGCAGCGCCAGGTGATCGGCGACATGCTGCGCGATTGGGACAAGCGCTATCCAGGGCGCCTGGAGACCATGTTCAGCGCGATGCAGAACGTGGTTCCTTCACACCTTAGCGATATCAACCTGTTTGATTTCAAAGGCATTCACCACGGCAGCGAGGTGGTAGACGGCGGCGACCTGGCGTTTGATCGCGAAGAGCTCCCGCTGCAGCCGGTGGGCTGGCAGCCGGAAGAGACGGACGACGCCGCACCGGCGCTGGAACGTTTGAACGTGCTCGAAATCAAATAATCCCCTGCCGCCCGCAACCCTGCGGGCGGTTGCTTTTCCTTGTCGCCAAGGTCGATCCCGCTCACAATCTGCGCAAAATTCCATGGATGATGCCATTTTCCCGATATACTGTTTATTTGTACAGTTACGCGGAGATTGCCCATGAACATTACCCCTTGCCTGTCCCACGTTTCGCTAGGAACCAATAATTTTGACGCCGCCGCGGTATTTTATGACCGCACGCTGGCCGCCCTAGGCTGCCGCCGGGTGCTCGAACACCCCGGCGCCATCGGCTATGGCCGCGATTACCCGGAGTTTTGGCTGCAGCTGCCGAACGACGCTCAACCCGCTTCGGTCGGCAACGGCGTGCACGTCGGCTTTTTCGCCACCAGCAAACAGCAGGTTGACGAGTTCCATCGCCAGGCGCTGCTGGCCGGCGCGGTCGACGAAGGCGCGCCGGGTTCGCGGCCGCACTATGGCGAAGCCTACTACGGCTGTTTCGTACGGGATTTGGATGGGCACAAGATCGAAGCCAGCTTCTGGGATGAAAGCGCGGCCTGAGAAACGGCAGACAAAAAAATGCCGGTGATTAAACCGGCATTGTACGAATCAAATGTGCTATGCAGTAATTCAAAAATAAGAAAGTAAGACAATTATGGAGCGCAACGCCCATCGCTTGACGTTGCATTCACCTGCGAGAGAGATCATGCCCCATTTCAGCCGGCTAAATGTTGATATCGCTCAATGTTAGCCGGGTTTTCCGTGTTTTTGGCTACAGCCAGCGGCTGCGTCTCAGCCACCAGGCCACGCCGAGCACCAGCCCGGTCAGCATCAGGCAAAATGCGGCAAAGCCGAAGGGGTTGCCGCCGCCGGGGATGCCGCCGAGGTTGACCCCAAACAGCCCGGTCAAAAAGGTGGTGGGCAGGAACACCATCGCCAGCAGCGACATGGTGTAAGTACGGCGGTTCATGGCGTCGGCCATCACCGTGGTGATTTCATCCGACAAGATCGCCGTGCGCGCGATGCTGCCGTCCAAATCGTCCAGGCCGCGGCCTAATCGATCGGCGATGTCCTGCATGCGGCGGCGGTCGTCGTCGCTCATCCACGGCAGGCGATCGCTGGCCAGGCGCGAGAAAACGTCGCGCTGGGGCGCCATGTAGCGGCGCAGCACGATCAGCTGTTTGCGGATCAGCGCCAGCTGGCCGCGCTCGGGAATTTGCTGCTCGAGCAGCGCATCTTCAAGATCGATAATCTTGTCGTGCAAATCTTCGATAAACTCGCTGGTGTGATCGGTCAGCGCATCGGAAATTTCCACCAGCCAGTTGCCGCTGTTGGTCGGGCCGCTGCCGCTTTGCAAATCGTTCACCACCTGATCGATGGAGTACACCTTGCGGTGGCGGGTGGAGACGATCAGCTTGTCGGTGATGTACACGCGGATGGTCACCAGCTGATCCGGGCGGGAATCGGCGTTGAAGTTAATGCTGCGCAGCGTGATCATGGTGCCTTCGCCCAGCCGGCTAACGCGCGGCCGCGAGCTTTCGCCGGACAACGCCTCGCGCACCGCATCCGGCAACAGCGGCGTGCTGTTCAGCCAGGCGGCGCTGCCGGGATGGGCATAGTCCAAATGCAGCCAACACGGCTCATCGCAGGTGACCTTATCATCATAATCAATCGCGGTGACCCCGCCCTTACCGTCCAATTGATAAGCATATACCGCGTCAGGAACCTGTAACTCGCGCCCCTCGATGACTTCCATTCATTATCCCCTTCGTCTTTCTGTACTCCTGAGTCTAGCGTTAATGCTTTGCGAATCAAAGATGACAGCCGTTTCAACATTCAAGCGCCGGTTATGCGCTAAGATGGAGGCATCTTCCCTTCGCCTGGCCGTTCGATATGAAATTTCTGGCGTTCTGTTATGTGCTGGCGCTTTGCCTGTTGCCGCTGCGCGCTGCGCAGGCCGCCGATAATTCCCTGGCCGCGATCGCCGACGCCTACCGAATTCCGCTGGATAACGCGGCGGGCAGCCTGTCTTATTTCGTTGCAAAATCGCCGCCGTCCGGCCCGCGCTCGGCTCTGGTGGTGCTGCACGGCCACCCGCGGGACGCGGGAAAAACGCTGGCCGCGGCGATCCGCGCCGCACGGCTCGCCGACCGGGCCTCGACCACCCTGCTGGTCGCCCCGCTGTTTCAGGTGCCCGAGGCGCAATCCGCCCATTGCCGTTCGGCCGGCGTACCGCCGCCGCAAAGCGGCGATGCCCTGTGGCGCTGCGGCTCCTGGATCGCGGGCGGTTTGGATAACGGCGGGAAAACCGGCTCCTTCGCCGCGCTCGATCGCCTGATTGCCGAGCTGAAGCAACGCTGGCCGTCGCTGCAAACCGTGACCGTGGCGGGATTCTCCGCCGGCGCCCAGTTCGTGCAGCACTACATCGGCTTCGCCAATCCGCCGAACGGATTGCGGCTGCGTTACGTGGTGGCCGATCCGGGCAGCTGGCTGTATTTCGATCGCCTGCGGCCGCAGCCGTTGCGGCACGGGCGCCCCGTCGGCTGGGACCGCTGTCGCCGCGAAGGAGATTGCCGTTTCCGCTGGCGGGCCGCAGACGTGGGCCAATGCCCGCAGGCCAACCGCTGGAAATATGGCCTTGAGGCGCTGCCCCGCACGCTGAATGGCGACGCCGTACGCCAACGCTATGCCGCCGCCGACGTGAGTTACCTGGAAGCGGAACGGGACCGCGGCAACGCGCCGGGCAGCTTCTACCCGATACTCGACAAATCCTGCGCCGCGCGGCTGCAAGGCCCCTACCGCCTGCAACGCGGCCTGGCCTACGCCGACTATGACCGCCGCTTTATTGCGCCGGACAAAAACCGCCGGTTGCAGAGGGTACCCGGCTGCGCGCACAGCGTGTCCTGCGTATTTCCTTCCGCGGTGGCGCGCCGAACGTTATTTTCTATCAGCGCAGACTAATAATAACGGCGATGAAATAAACCGCTGCCGATAAATGCAGCGATAACGGAAATAAACCGCTGGCAATGGTTTTATTATTATGACTTAACATATTGCCAGCAATTTTAATTCAAAATGATGATAATAAAGTAACACAAAGCTGTTTCAGCTCAAATTTCATGGGCATATACTTTCCTCACTACGAGGAGGTAGTTATGTTACGCGACCATTTAAAATTAAACGACAGCGATACGCTGGAGAAGATCGGCAGCATTCATTTGCAAAATCAGGGCCAGGAAGAAATCAGCGAATTTGTGGTGAAAAACGCCGCCGGCGCGCAGGTCGGCAAAGTCTCGGTGCACGATCACCTGAGCACCCGCCGCTCCTACCCGACCAGCTACCGCATCACCCAGACCGATATGGCAGGCCGCGTGGTGGTCGACGCCATGCGGGATAGCTTATAACGCAGAATTAATCCCCAACCGAAAAATATAATTGATGATGGCAACCCTGTTTTTAATTAACGGGGTTTTTCGCGTTAATTAAATAAACCTGATGCCGACGCCGGCTCAATAAAAATAAAGGCCCCACGCAGGCGGGGCCGAATTTACGGCCTGATGCTAGTGTTTGATAATATACATCGTCTGGCTGTAAGCGACGTCTTCCGGGTTAGTGATCGGGTAGCCTTTCACCCACGGCTTGATTAATCGCCCGTTGGTATATTGGTAGATTGGCGCGATCGGCGCCTGCGCCGCGATAATCTGCTCCAGCCTGTTGTAGTCGGCGGTCAGCGCGGCGGGATGAGTCTCGTGGCCGGCCTGCTCCAGCAGCTTATCGTAATTCGCATCCTTGAACTTGGCGATGTTGCCGCTGTGGGTCGAGGTCAGCAGCGACAGGAAGGTCGAGGCTTCGTTGTAGTCGCCGACCCAGGAGGCGCGCACCACGTCGAAGTTGCCGGTATTGCGGCTGTCGATGTAGGTCTTCCACTCCTGATTTTGCAGTTTGACGTCGACGCCCAGCTTTTTCTTCCACATCGAGGCCACGGCGATGGCTATCTTCTGGTGGCTTTCCGAGGTGTTGTACAGCAGGGTCAGTTTCAGCGGCTTGTTCGGGCCATAGCCGGCCGCCTGCAGCAACGCCTTGGCCTGCGCATCCAGCTCGGCCTGCGATTGCTGCTGCAACAGGCTCTGCTCCGGCTTGAACCCGGCGGTCACGTCCGGCGTAAAGTGATAGGCCGGTTTTTCGCCGGTGCCCAGCACCTTTTCGGCGATGATCTTGCGATCGATGGCGTAAGACAGCGCCTGGCGCACCCGCACGTCATTGGTCGGCGCGCGCTGGGTGTTGAAGGCGTAATAATAGGTACCGAGTTGATCCGGGGTATACACCTGGCCCGGAATGTCTTTCAGCAGCTTTCGGTACATGTTTTTCGGGAAGGATTCGGTGATGTCGATATCCCCCGCCAGATAACGCTTGGTGGCGTTGGATTCCTGGTTGATCGGCACGAAGGTGACCTTGGTCAGCACCGTGTGCGCATGGTCCCAATAGTGTTCGTTAGGCGTCAGCACCAGCTTCTCGTTCACCACCCGGTCTTGCAGTTTGAACGCGCCGTTGCCGACGATATTGCCGACCTTGGTCCAGTCGTTGCCGAATTTCTCCACCACCGCCCGGTTGACCGGGAACAGGCTGAAGTTGGCGGTCAAGCTGACGAAGTACGGCACCGGCTTGTCCAGCTGCACCTGCAATGTATAGTCGTCCGGCGCCGTCACGCCCAGTTTGTCGGCCGGCAGCTTGCCGCTGATGATCTGTTCGGCGTTCTTGATGCCCGCCAGCTGAGCGAACCAGGCGAACGGCGACAGGTTCTTGGGCTCCACCAGCCGCTGCCAGCTGTAGACGAAATCCTTGGCGGTGAGCGGATCGCCGTTTGACCAGCGCGCATCTTTGCGCAGGTGGAAAATGTAGGTTTGGTTATCGTTGGTCTGCCAGCGGGTGGCGACGCCGGGGATCACTTTGCCATTGGCGTCCTGATTGACCAGCCCTTCAAACAGGTCGCGCGCCAGTTGGGCCTCCGGCAGGCCGACCGCCTTGATCGGATCGAGCGAGGCAGGCTCGTCCTTGATGTGACGCACGATCTCCTGCTGGTCCGCCAGCGCGGTGCCCGGGGGAACCTGCGCCGCCATCGCGCTGCTCAGGCACGCGCCGATCGCCGCGGCGCAGAGCGCCAAACGAAAACCTCGTTGAATTTTTCTTCCCGTCATTCTGAATTATCCCCCGTTAACCGTCTGAATTTTTTATCATATAGCACAAGATCCCGCTCACCTATAGCCCGCGGTCAACAAGATGCGAAAACTGCGCGCCAGACAATAAAAAACCCGTGCGACCAGGTCGGCACGGGGGTATTCCTGTTCGGCGGCGATCAGTCGTACAGATGAATGCTGTCGATGCGGTAACTGAACTCTTCGCCCTCTTCCTCATCGAAAATGGTGAAGAAGCCTTTCTCCGCCAAAGGTTTGGCGTGGATATCGGTCTGTTGCAGCTGACGCGAATCGGCGTCGTCATAGCCGTAATCGAGATAGAAGGCGTTGTTCTGGTAATCGACGTGCAGGGAAAACGGATAGTTCGACTCATCACCACGCCCGTCGTCATTTTTCACCACGCCGAACCACTCCCCCTGACGGATCTGGTTCTCTGCGTCCACGCCGCACAGCAGCGTGATGGTGTCTTTCTCATTTTCGCTATAGCTGGCAACTATTCTGGCTACTGGCATGTTAAATCCCCTTGCTGGTTATTGGGTTAGCTTCTGCCGTTAGTATAACAACAGCGAAATGCCCGGCGGGGTTTTATTCGCGCTTTCACCGCCGGGCGGCTCACAGATTGCTCAACGGCCGAACAATTGCGCTGGGAAAGATCGGGAAAAGCGTAATACACTGAATAAAATGACAATGACTCTCGACCTTTGAACCAGGGACCACAGCATGACTCAACATCGACCGCGCAGTGAACGTGGCCAATTGGCAGTTGCAGGAGAGAATTACGGCAGTTCGCTGCTGGGGGCGCCGCTGTTGTACTTCCCGGCGGCGGCCAGCGGGCCGGATACCGGGCTGATCATCGCCGGCACCCACGGCGACGAGAGCGCCGCCATCGTGACCTTGTCCTGCGCGCTGCGCAGCATCGCCCCAAGCCAGCTGCGCCACCACGTGGTGCTGGCGGTGAACCCCGACGGCTGCCAGCTGGGCCTGCGCGCCAACGCCAACGGCGTCGATCTGAACCGCAATTTCCCGGCCGCCAACTGGCGCTCCGGCGATACGGTGTACCGCTGGAACAGCGCGGCGCCGGTGCGCGATGTCAAATTGTCGACCGGCGGCCGCCCCGGATCAGAGCCGGAAACCCAGGCCCTGTGTCACCTGATCCATCGGCTGAAGCCCCAATGGGTGGTCTCTTTCCATGAGCCGCTGGCCTGCATCGAAGATCCCGCCAGCTCGCGGCTCGGCGTTTGGCTGTCGCATAAGTTTGCCCTGCCGCTGGTGACCAGCGTCGGTTACGAGACCCCCGGCTCCTTCGGCAGCTGGTGCGCCGATCTGTCGCTGCCGTGCATTACCGCCGAATTTCCGCCGATCTCCGCCGACGCCGCCAGCGAAAGCTATCTCGACGCCATGGTGGAGCTGCTGACCTACCCCGATTAATGCTCCGGGGCGAGATTCAGGATCGCCCCGCACGCAAACGCCAGCCCCGGCTCGACGTCGTCGGCCAGCCAGGTTGGGCCATCCAGATCGACAAAGCGCGCCCCCGGCGCCAGCGGCAACGCCGCGGCGATGGCGCGCGAGGTGCACAGCATGCAGCCGAGCATGATGGCGAACCCCTGCTCACGCGCCTGGGCGGCCAGCGCCAGCGCTTCGGTCAAACCGCCGGTTTTGTCCAGCTTGATGTTGACCATCTGATAACGCCCGGCCAGGCGCGGCAGGTCCGCGCGGGTATGGCAGCTCTCGTCGGCGCAGATCGGCAGCGGGTGAATGAAATTGTCCAGCGCGTCGTCTTCGCCGGCCGGCAGCGGCTGTTCCAGCATCGCCACGCCGAGATCGGCCAGCAGCTGGCAGCGCGCCGCCAACCCTTCGGCCCGCCAGGACTCGTTGGCGTCGACGATCAACGTCGCCTGCGGCACAGCGGCGCGGATCGCCACCAGCCGTTCGCTGATCAACCGGTCGTCGAGCTTGATCTTCAGCAGCGTCGCGCCCTGCCGCGCCAGCTCGCAGGCGGCGAAGGCCATCGCCTCCGGCGTGCCGATGCTGACGGTTTGCGCCATGCGGATCTGCCGCGGCGCGTCGACGCCGCAGCGCTGCCACAGGCTTTGGCCGTGCAAACGGCACTCCAGATCCCACAGCGCTGAATCCAGCGCGTTGCGGGCGGCGCCCGCCGGCATCAGCGCCAGCAGTTGCTCACGGCCGGCGCCGCGCTCGACGGCCGACGCCGCCTCCGCCAGCTGCGCCATCACCGAAGCTTCGCTTTCGCCGTAGCGGGGATACGGCGTGCATTCCCCGACGCCGCGCACGCCCCGTTGCTCGATTTCGACCACCACCACTCGGGCTTCGGTGCGGCTGCCGCGGGCGATGACGAAGGCGGTATGCAGCGGCCAGGCTTCGGGATAAAAACGCATGCTTCTCATAACGGCTCCTGAGCGAAAATGGCGCATCGGCCAGGCGGATGCGCGGGCGATGTTTTTATAAACAGCCTAATATATACAACTATTTAGCAAACTTTGTATATCCAACCCGCAATTGTTGACATAAACTGGCGCGAGGGTGTGAACCTAATGTTAACCGCGGCCAAAGCGGCCACTTTATTAGGCTCATGCCCTTTGTATAAACACCTGTAAAAGGAATCCAGCAATGACTCAGACAGTACATTTTCAAGGCAATCCGGTCAGCGTAGCGGGCAAACTGCCGCAGCCGGGCGAACGAGCCAACGCCTTCTCGCTGGTGGCCAAAGACCTGTCAGACGTAGCCCTGAGCAGCTTCGCGGGCAAACGCAAAGTCCTGAACATTTTCCCAAGCATCGACACCGGCGTTTGCGCCACCTCAGTACGCACCTTCAACCAGTTGGCCGGCGGCCTGGATAACACCGTGGTGCTGTGCATCTCCGCCGACCTGCCGTTCGCCCAGGCCCGCTTCTGCGGCGCGGAAGGCCTGAGCAACGTGGTGACCCTCTCCACTCTGCGCGGCGCGGACTTCAAGCAGGCCTACGGCGTTGAGATCGCCGAAGGCCCGTTGGCGGGCCTGACCGCGCGCGCCGTGGTGGTGCTGGACGGCCAGGACAACGTGCTGTACAGCGAGCTGGTGAATGAAATCACCACCGAGCCGAACTACGACGCGGCGCTGGCCGCGCTGAAATAAAAAAGGGCCCGGCGCAAGCCGAACCCCGATACCACCAAGGGCGCCGCAAGGCGCCTTTTTTATTCTTCTCCCTCGCCGGCGGCCTTGCGGCTGCTGAGCCCATACTCACGCAGTTTGTTGGCGATGGCGGTATGAGAAACGCCCAGCCGCTTCGCCAGCTTGCGGGTACTCGGGTAGGTGCGATACAGGCGCGTCAGCACCGAACGCTCGAAGCGCTTGCTGATGTCGTCCAGCGAGCCGTCCAGCACCTCGTCGCCCAACGACATCTCCACTTCGAACTCCGGCAGCACGATATCCTGCGGACGCAGTTCGTAGCCTTCGGTCTGGGTCAGCGCGCGGTAGATGGCGTTTTTCAGCTGGCGCACGTTGCCCGGCCAGCCGTATTTGCCGAGGAAGCCGCCCAGATCGTTGGCCAGCTTGGGCCGCGCCACGCCCTGCTCGTCGGCGAAGCGCGCCACGAACAGCTCGGTCAGCGGCATAATGTCCTGCGGGCGCTCGCGCAGCGGCGGAATGGTGATGGTCAGCACGTTGAGGCGATAATAGAGATCTTCGCGGAACTCGCCGCGCTGCACCAGTTCGGTCAGGTTTTTCTGCGTGGCGCAGATCACCCGCACGTCGACGTGCACCTCGTGCTCCTCGCCTACCCGGCGGAAAGTGCCGTCGTTGAGGAAGCGCAACAGCTTGGTCTGCATGCGCGGCGACATTTCGCCAATCTCGTCCAGCAGCACCGAACCGCCGTTGGCCTGTTCGAAGAACCCCTTCTTGCCTTCCAGCGCGTTGGGGTAAGCGCCCGGCGCATGGCCGAACAGTTCGCTTTCCACCACGTCGTCCGGCAGCGCGGCGCAGTTCAGCGCCAGGAACGGCTGCTTGCCGCGCGGGCTGCGCAGGTGGCAGGCGCGCGCCAGAATATCCTTGCCGGTACCGGTGTCGCCGACGATCAACAGCGGCGCGTCGAGCATCGCCAGCTTGCGCGCCTGCTCCAGCACGTGGCGCATCTTGGCGCTGGCGGCGACGATATGGTCGAACTCGGTATCGTCGTTGACCGACAGGTTCTGCAGCTGCCGCCCCATGCGCGCGGTAGACTTCAGCATCACCACCGCGCCCACCGCGGCGTGCTGCTGATTCTCGTCTTCCAGATAAATCGGCGTGATGTCCATCAGGAAGTCCTGACTGCGGATCACCACCCGTTCGGAGTGCGGAGCGGTGCGCTCGCTTTCCAGCCAGCGGCTGAAGTTATAGCCGCCGATCAAGGCGCCGGCGGTCTGATTGCGGATCTTGTCCTCGCTCAGGCTGAACAGCGCCTGGGCCGCCGGGTTGGCCAGCTCGACCTTGCCTTTCATGTCGATCGAGAACACCGGTTCCGGCATCGATTCCAGCAGCGCGCGCAGGGCGCGGTGCTCGCGTTCGGACGGCATGAAGTTGACGGTGCGCACGTCGGTAACGCCGGCGATGCGACGGATCTCCGCCATCAGCGCGCGGAAAGTGTCAAAATCCAGCTGGGAGAAATTGAGGTAAATGCGGCCGATGGGATCGATTTCGATGCCCCGTAAATCAATGCTGCGCGATACCAAAAGATCGAGTAATTCTCGAGTGAGACCGAGCCGGTCTTCGCAAAATACTTCCAAACGCATCAGTATTGGCCTTATCTCTGCAAGTGCGGGGATGACTGGCGATGATGATACTCCCTCACCCCGAGCGGTAGAAGCAATCTGTCAGCAAAAGTTGACAGAACTCTGATTTATTAGCGCCGTTGTCGATTTTAAACGCAAGCAGATAACACCATCGGCGTCATTTTAGTCTATTTACAGATAGTTATTATAAACGGAATTAATTTTGCAGAGAATTATAACGCCTTCGCAGGGGGATCGACTGTCGTCAAGCAAGGGTTACGTCAGGAGAGTCAGCGCTCGGGAGAGGCGACGCCGCGGTCGGGCGTCGCCTGCCGATCATTGCGGCTTGCCGCCGCTTTTTTTCAGCGTGTCTTTCAGTTGGCCGACCAGCTGGCTGCGGAAATCGCCGAGCTTCGGTTTTTCCCCCTCCAGCCACGGCAGCGGCCGGCACAGCTCCATCGCCTTGATGCCGAGCCGGGCGGTCAGCAGGCCGGCGCCGATGCCCTGCGCCGCGCGCGCCGAAAGCCGCGCCGCCAGATCCTGCGACATCCAGTCCATGCCCACCTCGCGCACCAGCTCTGAGGCGCCGGCGAAGGCGATGTTCAGCAGCACCAGCCGGAACAGCCGAATACGGCTGAAGTAGCCCAGTTCGATGCCGTACAGCGCCGCAATGCGGTTGATCAGCCGAATGTTGCGCCAGGCGATAAACGCCATGTCCACCAGCGCCAGCGGGCTGACGGCGATCATTAGCGTCGACTCGGCGGCGGAACGGCTGATTTCGCGGCGCGCCTGGTTGTCCAGCACCGGTTGCACCAGCTTGGCGTACAGCTCCACCACTTCCCGATCGTTCTGGGTTTCATGCAGCGAGGCCTGCCAGCGCTGCAGCGCCGGATGCCCCTGATCCAGGCCGGCCTGCCGCGCCAGCTTCTCGCAAAACTCGCGCCCCTTGCCCAAACCGTGGCTGTGCAGCAGTTCGCGCGCCACGTCGCGCTCCTCGGCCCGTTGGCGCAGGCGGTACAAGCGGCGCCATTCGCTCACCACCGATCCGACGCCGGCAAACACTATCAGCCCGCCGGCGACGCCGCCGCCCATGGCGATCCAGTCCTGCTGCACCCAGGCGCCATGCACCCATTGCACGCCCTGCGCCACCACGCTGGCGCCGAACAGCGCCAGACCGGCGGTGACCATTTTACGCCACAGGCTGCGCTTCGGCTTCAGCGCCGCGTTGATGATGCCTTCGGCGCGCCCTTCTTCCTCTTCCTGCTGCAGCTCGGGCGCCGCCGGATAAAAGCTTTCGGCCTGCTCGGGATCGAAGGCCACCCCGGCACGCAGCACCGGCTCCTGCGGCGGCTGCAGCGGTTCTTCAAAATCGATACGCGGTTTGATCGGCTCGCTCATCGCAACTTATCTCCCAGTAAAAACTCCATCACCGCATCCAGACGGATGTGCGGCAACGGACTGTCCACGCTCATCGCTCGCGGACGGAACTCGTCAAAATGGAATCCCTGATTTTGCCAGAACGCCGTTCCCGGCAGGCGAGCGGGCACTTCGCCGGGAAATACCGTCAGCGGCGCGCCGTCGCTCAGCCGGTTGCCCTTCAGCGCGGGAATGCGCTGGCCCTGATGGTCGACGATGCCGCTCTCGGTGGCCTGCACCGAGGCCAGGCCGACGCAGTCCATGCTGATGCCTTCAAACGCGGCGTTCTGCCACGCTTCCTGCACCAGCTGCTGCAGCAGCGACACCAGGTTGGCGTGCTGATCGGCGGTGATGTGGTCCGCCTTGGTGGCGGCGAACATCAGTTTGTCGATGGTCGGCGAAAATAGCCGGCGGAACAGCGTGCGCTTGCCGTAATGGAAGCTCTGCATCAGCTGAGTCAGCGCCAGGCGCATATCGTTGAACGCCTGCGGCCCGCTGTTGATCGGCTGCAGGCAGTCGACCAGCACAATCTGCCGGTCAAAACGGACGAAGTGCTCTTTATAGAAGTTTTTAACGATCGACTGGCAATAATAGTTGAAGCGCGCACGCAGCATGCCGAAGTTGCTGTGCTTGTCGGCCTGCGCCAGCTTCGACTCGCCGAGGGCGTCGACGTTCGGCCAGGGGAAGAACTGCAGCGCCGGCGCGCCGGCCAGATCGCCCGGCAGCACGAAGCGCCCCGGCTGGATGAAATGCAGCCCTTCGCTTTTGCAGCGCAGCAGGTAATCGGTATAGGCCTGGGCGATCGCCGCCAGCTTATTTTCGTCGGCCGGGGCCAGCGGATCGCAGCTTTTACACAGCGCCAGCCAGGGTTTGGCCCATTCGGCGCGCTCGCCCTGCAACAGCCCGGCCATCTGGCGCGACCAGGCCAGGTAATCCTGCTCGAGCATCGGCAAGTCCAGCAGCCATTCGCCGGGATAATCGACGATTTCCAGATACAGCGTCGAGGTGTCCTTGAAATGCCGCAGCAAAGAGTCGTTGGAGCGATAGCGCAACGCCAGGCGGATCTCGCTGACGCCGCGCGTCGGGGTCGGCCAGCTCGGCGGGGTGCCGTACAGCTGCGCCAGCCCTTCGTCATAGGTGAAACGCTGGATGCCGAGGTCGCGCTGCGGAATGCGTTTCACGCCCAGCAGGCGGTCTTCGCGCACCGGGGAAAACAGCGGCATGCGCGCCCCGCTGTGCACGTGCAGCAGTTGATTGACGAAGGCGGTGATAAAGGCGGTCTTGCCGCTGCGGCTCAGGCCGGTGACCGCCAGCCGCAGGTGGCGATCCATTCCGCGGTTGACCAGCGAGGTTAACTCATTTTGCAGTCGTTTCATTCTTCTCCTTGGCATAACGCCCAAATACCTTGTTCAGGCCTTTGCGGAACAGCGGTTCCAGCACCAGCGCCAGCACAAAGCGAATCGGTTTGCGGCCGACGGCCTTCAGCAACCAGCCGGCGGCGCCCGCCGGGCCATAATTCAGTAACGCTATGATGATGACTTTAGACAATGTCTTCAACATTGCACCCGCTCCTTGTTTAAAACCAGCCGTTTTGGCGGCGTTCACCGTAGAGATTTTATTCATTAGCGATGCCCTCCGGCACAATAAGATTGAGTTCAACAGGATGATGCGGCAGGCGCAATGCCCGGCCTGCGTCATGCGCAGGCCAACGCAGCGCAAGAAGGGTTACAGCTTGCGGAAGCGGCTCTGCACGCCGAAGGTGTCGGACGTTACGTAGCGCTCAACCTGACGCAGCTGCTGTTCGCCGCTGCCCAGTTCATACTCCAGCTGATCGAGCAGCTGGCGCGGCGTTTTCTGATGTTCGCCGTCAAAACGGCTGGCCGGCGCTTCGTCCAGTACGAACACCAGCGCGATATAGGCCACCAGCGTGAAGAAAAACAGGCCGAAGAACAGCGACAGCACGGCAATCACGCGGATCAACCGCACCGGCACGTCGAAATAATGGGCCAGACCGGCGCAGACGCCTTTCACCATGCCCTCTTCAGGGACGCGATACAGCTTTTTACTGCCCAGAATATTGCTCATCAAGACTGTCTCCAGTTCGGGTGTTCCGCATCGAGGATCTCTTCCAGCGCCTGAATGCGTTCGCGCATGCGCCTGGCGTCTTCCGCCAGCTGCGCCAGACGCTGCATCTCCTGGTGGCTCAGTTGGATGCCGCTTTGTTGCCGGTTGCTGTAATGCAGCCAAAGCCAAATCGGTGCGACAAACAACACAAAGATTGTCAACGGAATGGCAAGTAATAGAGCGCTCATTTCTGTTCCTTTTTATCGGGTCTTTGGTGGGCGGCCAGCATGGCCCTGGCCGCCGTTGCCTTACTCGGCTCGATTCATTTTAGCCTTCAGCGCCGCCAGCTGCTCGCTGATGGCGTCGTCGGCTTTCAGCTCGGCAAACTCTTGATCCAGAGACTTCTTTTTACCGATGCTGACGCTTTCAGCTTCGGCTTCCATATGGTCGATGCGGCGTTCGAACTGCTCGAAACGCGCCATCGCCTCGTCCAGCTTGCCGCTGTCGAGCTGGCGGCGCACGTCGCGGGAAGACGCCGCCGCCTGGTGACGCAACGTCAGCGCCTGCTGGCGCGCGCGGGTTTCGGTCAGCTTGTTTTCCAGCTCGCCGATTTCGCTTTTCATGCGCGCCAGGGTTTCTTCCACCGTGGACACTTCCTGCGTCAGGGTGGCGATCAGGTCGGCCACCTTCTGCTTTTCGATCAGCGCCGCACGGGCCAGATCTTCCTTATCTTTGCGCAGCGCCAGTTCGGCTTTATCCTGCCAATCGTTGAGCTGGTTTTCACCCTGCTCGATGCGCCGCAGCAGCTGCTTTTTCTCCGCCAGCGCGCGCGCCGAGGTGGAACGCACTTCAACCAGCGTGTCTTCCATCTCCTGAATCATCAAGCGCACCAGCTTTTGCGGATCTTCCGCTTTATCCAGCAGGGTGTTGATGTTGGCGTTCACGATGTCGGCAAAACGAGAAAAAATACCCATAATTCACTTCCTCTTGGTTCTGATGGCGTCTGAAGCGCCGCGTTAAGTCGTACAGCTTGCCTAAAGATATAATCAAAACCCGTGCCAAGTTTTATTTTATTGAATTTAAACGATTATTTATTTTTGACTCTGAAAGCGCTTGCTGTAGAGTGATTATTTTAACCAAACATTGGCGAATTTCATCATGAGCGAACAGTTAGAGAATCTGCTCGGCGAAGCGAATGCCTTCGTCGACGTGCTGGAACAGGTCTCCCGGGTGGCCAAGCTGAACAAGCCGGTGCTGGTGATCGGCGAGCGCGGCACCGGCAAGGAGCTGATCGCTCACCGCCTGCACTATCTCTCCCACCGCTGGCAGGGGCCGTTTATCTCGCTCAACTGCGCGGCGCTGAACGAAAACCTGCTCGACTCGGAGCTGTTCGGCCACGAGGCCGGCGCCTTTACCGGCGCGCAAAAGCGCCATCTGGGCCGCTTCGAACGCGCCGACGGCGGCACGCTGTTCCTCGACGAGCTGGCCACCGCGCCGATGCTGGTGCAGGAAAAACTGCTGCGGGTGATCGAATACGGCCATCTGGAGCGCGTCGGCGGCAGCCAGCCGCTGCAGGTGGATGTGCGGCTGGTCTGCGCCACCAACGACGATCTGCCGGCGCTGGCGGCGGCGGGCAAGTTCCGCGCCGATCTGCTCGACCGGCTGGCGTTCGACGTGGTGCAGCTGCCGCCGCTGCGCCAGCGCCAGCAAGACATCATGCTGTTGGCCGAGCACTTCGCCATCCAGATGTGCCGCGAGCTGTCGCTGCCGCTGTTCCCCGGCTTTACCGAACGCGCCAGGGACAGCCTGCTCGGCTACGCCTGGCCGGGCAACGTGCGCGAATTGAAAAACGTGGTGGAGCGCTCGGTCTATCGCCACGGCACCAGCGGCCGGGCGCTGGATGAGATCATCATCAATCCCTTCGCCCCGCGTGAGAGCGCCCCGCCGCCCCTGGACGACGCGCGCGACGGCCTGCCGGCCCTGCCGCTGGATCTGAAGTCCTGGCAGCTGGAACAGGAAAAAACCTTGATCGAAGCGGCGCTGCGGCAGGGAAGATTTAATCAGCGCAAGGCGGCGCAACTGCTGGGGCTGACTTACCATCAGCTGCGCGGCATGTTGAAAAAGCATGCGCTGTTGCAAAACGGTGAGGCGGACGAGGAATAGCGGGCAAAAAAAAGCCAGCACCCGAGCTGGCTTAAAAAACACTGGAAGCAATGTGAGCAATGTCGTGCCTTCCACATCAGAGCCGCAAACTGTGGCCTTCCGTGAACTGCCAGGCGATGATAATGGTTATCAGTATCACCTGTAAAGCACTTTGTTGAGAATTTTTCTCATTACCACACCGACGTTGTGCGATTACCATGCAGGAAACGGGTCCGCCATCTCCAGCCAATAGTCCAGGCCGGCGGCCATTTGGTCGTCGTCGAGCAGGCAGGCGTCCAGCATGCGGGCGATCTCCGCCTGGCGCAGATGCTGGCCGATAAACACCAACTCCTGACGCATGTCGCCGAACGGCTCTACCCACTTCTCCTGAATATGCGCACGGGTTTCTTCGTCCGGCGGCCAGTTATCCTGCGGAATAGCGCGCCAGAAGGTGCCCGCCAGCCCGTAATGGGCGATGCCGCCGGCCTGGCTCCACTGCCCGGCCTGGCGCGGCCGCGTCGCCAGCCAGAAGAAGCCCTTCGAGCGCAGCAACGTGCCGCCGCCCCAGTCGCCGTTGATCACCCGGTAAAACTTATCCGGGGCGAACGGCCGCCGGGCCTGGTAGACAAAGCTGCTGATGCCGTAGTTTTCCGTTTCCGGCATATGCTCGCCGCGTAGCTCTTTCAGCCAGCCGGGCGCCCGCTGCGCCTTTTCAAAGCTGAAGCTGCCGGTATTCAGCACCGCCTCCAGCGGCAGCTGGCCGGGAGAGATCGGCAGAATGCGCGCGTCGGGGTTCAGGCTGGCGAGCAGCGCCATCACCTCACCCTGCTGCCGCTCGCTCAACAGATCGGTTTTGCTGACCAGCATCACGTCGCAAAACTCGATTTGCTCGATCAGCAGATCCGCCACGCTGCGCAGATCGTCCTCGCCCAGGCTTTGCCCGGCCTCCTGCAGCGTTTGCGCCTGCCGGTACTGCCGTATAAAGTTCACGCCGTCGACCACCGTCACCAACGTATCCAGCCGGGCGAACTGCGACAGGCTTTCGCCGCGTTCGTCTGCAAAGGTAAAGGTTTCCGCCACCGGCAGCGGCTCGGAGATGCCGCTGGATTCGATCAGCAGATAGTCAAAACGCCCGGCCTGCGCCAGCTCGCGCACCGACACCAGCAGGTCCTCGCGCAGCGTGCAGCAGATGCAGCCGTTGCTCATCTCCACCAGCTTTTCTTCCTGGCGATCGAGCCGCACTTCGTTTTCCACCAGCGCGGCGTCGATGTTCACTTCGCTCATGTCATTGACGATCACCGCCACGCGCATGCCCTGACGGTTATTCAAAATATGGTTCAGCACCGTGGTCTTGCCGGCGCCGAGAAAGCCGGAAAGCACGGTTACGGGTAATGGACTCATGGGTTCCCTCACTTAAAACTCATTGCGCAATGCCTGGTAGCCGCGCACCAGTTCGACGTTGGTGGCGGCCACCTCTTCGGAAAATTGCAGCGCGCTGCGGTCCACCTGCGCATAAAGCGACAGATCGCTGTCGGCGCCGACGCGCTCGGTCGATGGGATATACCGATTCTCCGGCAGCGTCACGCCGTCGACCACCGCGTTGTAACGCACCACGCAGCCGGAGCGGATATGGCAGTTGAACAGCACGCTGTTGAAGCCGATAAACACCCGATCGTCGATGCGGCACGGGCCGTGCACGATGGCGCGGTGAGCGATGGAACTGAAGCGGCCGATGGTCACCGCCGCGCCGCTTTTGGAGTGGATCACCACGCCGTCCTGGATGTTGGAGTGCGAGCCGATCACGATCGGCTCCATCTCGCCGGCGGCGTTTAATTCATCGGCGCGGATCACCGCATAGGGGCCGACGTAAACAAAGTCTTCGACGATCACCCGGCCGCAAATAATGGCGGTGGGATCGATATAGGCCAACGGCGAGACCTGCGGCAGATGGCCGCTGGGGTTTTTACGCAGCATCGCCGCCCTCCCGCCAGCTCAGCTCCGCCACCGCGTTGTGGGCGTGCAGGCTTTCCTGATGTTCAACGCGCACCGAGAAGGCGCCGACGTCGCATTGGCTGCGCAGCATCTGGTACAGGCGACGCGCGGCGTCTTCGCAGAACATCAGATTCTGGCCATTGGCCAGGGCGAAGGCCTGCTCGTCGCGGCGTTTCACCAGCGTTTGCAGCGGCGTGCCCAGAGTATGTTCGATGCGGTCGATCAGGTTCACCGGGTTGAACGCCGATCCGCCGTCCGTCTGCCACACCGTCACCCAGGCCCAGCTTCGCTGGCTATGGGGCGTCGCCGGCATGCCGTGCTCCGCCAGCCAGTCGAGCACCTGTTGCGGGCTGACGCTCGCCGCCTGTTCGAAATCAAACTGAAACTGCTGCTGCGCCAGCTGGCGACTGAGCGCCGCCGAACTGGGGCAGGTGGAGGAATACGGCACCCCGATCTGCAGCGACAGCGCCAGCCGGTGGGTCAAGGCGGCATCGATGCGCAGCGGGTAGGCTTTCCAGCCGCGCTGCGGCGACAGCATCGCCGAACGCGACAGCAACAGTTCGCCGCCGATCCGCAGGCTGGCGCTGTCGCTGTGCTCCGGTTGCGAAGCCAGGAAGGCGCGCAGCGTGTTTTCGATGCGCCGCGGCGTCAGTTCGCCCTGCGTCAGCTCGTCCAGCGCCAGATACAGCCGCGACATATGAATGCCGCGGGCGCCTGCGGCGCTGGGCCGCAAATTGATGCCGGCGTCCACTTTCGCCTGCAGCGGCTTGCCGGCCAGCTCCAGCGGCAGCGCTATCCCTTGCATCCCGACCCAGTCGAGCCCGACCTCGCTCATTTCACCCCGCCATGCCTGAGCGTCCGGCAGCGGCTGGCGCGGTGGAAGTGCAATTTGGTTCATACATCCCCTTGCGTTATTGTGACCTTTGCCGGGGAACGGTAACATGATACTGTTATGTTATAACATGCTATATTGAATTTTTTTATCCGCCCGTTGACGCCTGCTCAATCAAGTAGCAGAAAACACAGCCATTTTGCGCAATGGATTGGGCAGACTGCCAGAGTGCGATACACTAACGCTATCGCTTATTAACCCATGAATCCTCTATGCGTGGTTTACCCCTTTGGATACTGTCGTTGTGCCTTACGGGCTCTGCCCTGGCCGCGACACCGCCCGCGCCCGCCGCGGCGCCACCGCTGCCGGACATTCGCCAGAGCGGCTTTGTCTACTGCGTCAGCGGCATACTGAATACCTTTAATCCGCAGATGGCCAGCAGCGGCCTGACGGTCGATACCCTGGCCGCCCAGCTGTATGATCGGCTGCTGGATGTCGATCCCTATACCTACCGGCTGATCCCCGAGCTGGCGCAGAGTTGGGAAGTGCTGGACAACGGCGCGACCTACCGCTTCCATCTGCGCAAGGACGTGCCGTTCCAGACCACCGCCTGGTTCAAACCCACCCGCAAGATGAACGCCGACGACGTGGTGTTCAGCTTCGCGCGGGTCTTCGACCAGAAGCATCCGTATCACGACGTCAACGGCGGCGAGTACCCCTATTTCGACAGCCTGCAGTTCGGCGATTCGGTGCAGAGCGTCAGAAAACTGGACGACTACACCGTCGAAATCCGCCTGCAGGCGCCGGACGCCTCTTTCCTGTGGCATTTGGCGACCCATTATGCGCCGGTGCTGTCGGCCGAATACGCCGATCGGCTGACGCACGAAGGCCGCCAGGAAATGATCGACCGCGAACCTGTCGGCAGCGGCCCATTCCTGCTCAACGAATACCGCTCCGGGCAATATATCCGCCTGGCGCGCAACGACGCCTATTGGAAGGGGCGGCCGCGCATGCCGCAGGTGGTGATCGATATGGGCGCCGGCGGCACCGGGCGGTTGTCCAAGCTGCTGACCGGCGAGTGCGACGTGCTGGCCTACCCGGCCGCCAGCCAGCTTTCGATCTTGCGCGACGATCCGCGCCTGCGCCTGACGCTGCGGCCGGGGATGAACATCGCCTACCTGGCGTTCAACACCCGCAAACCGCCGTTCAACGACCTGAAGGTGCGCCAGGCGATTTCGCTGGCGATCAACAACCAGCGCCTGATGCAGTCGATTTATTACGGCACGGCGGAAACCGCCGCCTCGATCCTGCCGCGCGCTTCCTGGGCCTACGACAACGACGCGCACGTCACCGAATACGATCCGGCCAAGGCGCGCGACATGCTGAAGCAGGCCGGCGTCGGCCAGCTGAACCTGAAGCTGTGGGTGCCGACCGCCTCCCAGTCTTACAACCCCAGCCCGCTGAAAACCGCCGAGCTGATCCAGGCCGATCTGGGCCAGGTGGGCGTCAAGGTCACCATCGTGCCGGTGGAAGGCCGTTTCCAGGAGGCCAGACTGATGGAGATGAACCACGATCTGACCCTCACCGGCTGGGCCACCGACAGCAACGATCCGGACAGCTTCTTCCGGCCGCTGCTGAGCTGTGCGGCAATACGTTCGCAAACCAACTATGCTCACTGGTGTGACCCGGGCTTCGATGAGGTGCTGCAGGACGCGCTGCTGTCGCAGCAGCTGTCGCAACGCATCGACAGCTATCGCAAGGCGCAAAAGATTCTCGAGCGGCAGTTGCCGGTGTTGCCGCTGGCGTCGTCGCTGCGTTTGCAGGCCTACCGCTATGACATCAAGGGGCTGGTGCTGAGCCCGTTCGGCAACGCCTCGTTTGCCGGGGTATACCGTGAGTCCGCGGAGGAGGCGAAAAAGTGATTATCTTTACCTTGCGCCGCATCCTGCTGCTGCTGATTACGCTGTTTTTCCTGACGCTGGTCAGCTTCAGCCTGAGCTACTTCACGCCGCGCGCGCCGCTCAACGGCGCCGCGCTGCTGGATGCCTACCAGTTCTACTTTGTCAGCCTGCTGCACTGGGACTTCGGCGTCTCCAGCATCAACGGCCAGGCGATCAGCCAGCAGCTGCGCGAAGTGTTTCCCGCCACCATGGAACTGTGCCTGCTGGCCTTTACCCTGGCGCTGTTCATCGGCATTCCGCTGGGCATTATCGCCGGCGTGATGCGCGGCAAATGGCAGGACACCGCCATCAGCACCTTTGCGCTGCTGGGCTTTTCCATGCCGGTATTCTGGCTGGCGCTGCTGCTGATGCTGTTCTTCTCGCTGCACCTCGGCTGGCTGCCGGTTTCCGGCCGCTTCGATCTGTTATACCAGGTGAAGCCGATCACCGGCTTTGCCTTGATTGACGCCTGGCTGTCGGATTCGCCATACCGTTCGGAAATGATCGGCAGCGCGCTGCGCCACATGATCCTGCCGATCGCCGCGCTGGCGGTGGCGCCGACCACCGAGGTGGTGCGCCTGATGCGCATCAGCACCGACGACGTGCTGAGCCAGAACTACATCAAAGCCGCCGCCACTCGCGGGCTGTCGCGCCTGACCATCATCCGCCGCCACGTGTTGCACAACGCGCTGCCGCCGATCGTGCCCAAGCTGGGGCTGCAGTTCTCCACCATGCTGACGCTGGCGATGATCACCGAAATGGTCTTCAGCTGGCCGGGCCTCGGCCGCTGGCTGATCAACGCCATTCGCCAGCAGGACTATGCGGCGATCTCCGCCGGGGTGATGGTGGTCGGCACGCTGGTGATCACCATCAACGTGCTGGCCGACATTTTGGGCGCCGCCACCAACCCGCTGAAGCATAAGGAATGGTATGCCCTTAGATAACGTATACCGCGAAAAGAAAATGCCGAGCCCGCTGCGCTACACCTGGCGGATTTTTTACGGCGACGCGCTGGCGATGATTGGCTTTTACGGCGTGATCGCCCTGCTGCTGCTGTCGCTGTTCGGCAGCCTGCTGGCGCCCTATGCGCTGGATCAGCAGTTCCTGGGCTATCAGCTGCTGCCGCCGTCCTGGTCGCGCTACGGCAACGTTTCGTTCTTCCTGGGAACCGACGACCTCGGGCGCGATATCCTCAGCCGCCTGCTGACCGGCGCCGCCGCCACCTTCGGCTCGGCGCTGCTGGTAACGCTCGCCGCCGCCTTCTTCGGGGTGATCCTCGGGGTGTTCGCCGGCGTCACCCACGGGCTGCGCTCGGCGGTGCTCAACCATATTCTCGATACCCTGCTGTCGATCCCTTCGCTGCTGCTGGCGATTGTGGTGGTGGCGTTCATCGGCCCCAAACTCGAGCACGCGATGCTGGCGGTGTGGCTGGCGCTGTTGCCGCGCATGGTGCGCACCATCTACAGCGCGGTGCACGACGAGCTGGAAAAGGAGTATGTGGTGGCGGTGCGGCTGGACGGCGCGTCCACGCTGCAGATCCTGTGGTATGCGGTGATGCCGAACATCGCCGCGGTGCTGGTGACCGAGTTTACCCGCGCGCTGTCGATGGCGATCCTGGACATCGCCGCGCTCGGTTTTCTCGATCTCGGCGCGCAGCTCCCTTCGCCGGAATGGGGCGCCATGCTCGGCGACTCGCTGGAACTGGTCTACGTGGCGCCCTGGACGGTGATGCTGCCCGGCGCGGCGATCCTTGTCAGCGTGCTGCTGGTTAACCTGTTGGGCGACGGTATGCGCCGCGCAATCAATGCCGGAGTGGAATAATGCCGTTACTTGATATCCGCAATCTGACGATTGAATTTATGACCGCCGACGGGCCGGTCAAGGCGGTTGACCGCGTCAGCATGACGCTGAGCGAAGGCGAAGTGCGCGGCCTGGTGGGCGAATCGGGCTCCGGCAAGAGCCTGATCGCCAAGGCCATCTGCGGCGTGACCAAAGATAACTGGCGCGTCACCGCCGACCGTTTCCGCTTCGACGATATCGACCTGCTGCAGCTGACGCCGCGCGAACGCCGTAGGCTGGTCGGGCACAACGTGTCGATGATTTTCCAGGAGCCGCAGTCGTGTCTCGATCCCTCCGAAAGCATCGGCCGCCAGCTGGCGCAGGCGATCCCGGGCTGGACCTACAAAGGCCGCTGGTGGCAGCGCTTCAACTGGCGCAAACGCCGCGCCATCGAGCTGCTGCACCGCGTCGGCATCAAGGATCACGACGACATCATGGGCAGCTTCCCCTATGAGCTGACCGAAGGCGAATGCCAGAAGGTGATGATCGCCATCGCGCTGGCCAATCAGCCGCGGTTGCTGATCGCCGATGAGCCGACCAACGCCATGGAGCCGACCACCCAGGCGCAGATCTTCCGCCTGCTGGCGCGGCTCAATCAAAACAACAGCACCACCATTTTGCTGATCAGTCATGATTTGCAGATGATGAGCAAATGGGCCGACCGGGTGAACGTGCTGTACTGCGGCCAGACGGTGGAAAGCGCGCAGTGCGAAGATCTGCTGGCGGCGCCGCACCACCCTTACACCCAGGCGCTGATCCGCGCCATGCCGGATTTTGGCCGCTCGTTGCCGCACAAGAGCCGGCTGAACACCCTGCCGGGCGCCATTCCTTCGCTCGAGCATTTGCCGATCGGCTGCCGGCTGGGGCCGCGCTGCCCGTATGCGCAAAAGAAATGCATCGAGACGCCGCGCCTGCGCCCGGTGAAAAACCACTTCTTCGCCTGCCACTTCCCGCTCAACATGGAGGAGCAATAATATGGAAACGCTGCTGGAAGTGCGCAACCTGAGTAAAACCTACCGCTACCGCACCGGGCTGTTTCGCCGCCAACACGTGGAGGCGGTGAAGTCGGTCAGCTTTACCCTGCGCGAACGGCAAACGCTGGCGATCATCGGTGAAAACGGCTCCGGCAAATCGACGCTGGCCAAAATGTTGTCCGGCATGGTGGAGCCGTCGGGCGGCGAACTCCTGATCGACGATCGCCCGCTGGAATACGGCGATTACCGCTATCGCAGCCAGCGCATCCGCATGATTTTCCAGGATCCGAGCACCTCGCTCAATCCGCGTCAACGCATTGGCCAACTGCTGGACGCCCCGCTGCGCTTGAATACCGATCTCGAGCCGACGGAGCGCGAACAGCGCATCAACCAGACGCTGCGCCAGGTCGGCATGCTGCCGGATCACGCTTATTACTATCCGCATATGCTGGCTTCCGGCCAGAAGCAGCGCGTGGCCCTGGCGCGGGCGCTGATCCTGCAGCCCAAGGTGATCGTCGCCGACGAAGCGCTGGCGTCGCTGGATATGTCGATGCGTTCGCAGATCATCAACCTGATGCTGGAACTGCAGGAAAAGCATGGTATTTCATATATCTATGTAACCCAGCACCTCGGCATGATGAAGCATATCAGCGACCAGGTGATGGTGATGCACGAAGGGGAAATCGTCGAGCGCGGCAGTACCGCGGAGGTGCTGGCGGCGCCGCTGCATGAGCTGACCAAACGGCTGATCGCCAGCCACTTTGGCGAAGCGCTGACCGCCGACGCCTGGCGCCGCGACGGCGGGCGGTTCTGACCGCGCCGCCGCCATCGGATGACGGAACCCGCTCAGGCGGGTTTTTTATCGCCGCGGCTTAGCCAAAAAGCGCAGATACAAATTACATTTTTGCTATATAACATTATATTTTATTCCTTTCAGTTATTGATTAGCACGTAACATTATTTTATCTCGCCAATGCGATCGGTGAGGATATCCCCTACGTTGAGCTTATTGAACGACAGGATATCGCACTGATGAACAGCCCCCGCAATCGCCGACTCGCGCAGTTTCTGCTCGCTTTAGCCGCAGGTTTCTCTGTTTATGGCCACGCCCTGTGCGGCGATGAACCCTATTGATCCTGCCACATTGCTTGCCCGTCCGCGGGCGCTTGCCTTGCCATCGGGTCGCCTCTGCTGCTTGCAGCGGCGGCCGTTGCTCATGATTAAGGATTGACCCTATGGAACTACTCCGTCGACAACACAACGCCCAGTGGTATCACGAAACTCAGAGCAGCGTGCGCGGTGAAACTCCGCTGGAGCCGCAGGCGGCCACCATCCGCGACCGCTTCCTGCTCGGGCTGGGCGCCTTTGCCGACGAAGCGCTGAACACCGCGCTGACCGCGCGCGCCGGCGTTTTCAGCGCCTCGCTCGCCGGCTATCACGCGTTGTTCCCGGATCAGGTGGCGCTGTCGCGATTCGTGACATTGTCACCCTACGATCGCCTCAGCACCGCGCTGACCGTCGCGCAGGTGACCGGCGTGCAATCGCTTTGTAGCCACTACGCCGCCCGCCTCGCCCCGCTGCACAGCCCAGACGCCTCCCGAGAAAGCAATATCCGCCTCGCCCAGATCACCCAATACGCCCGCCAACTCGCCAGCCAACCGACGTTAATCTGCCCCAAAGCGTTGCAACAGCTCGCCGATGTCGGGCTGAGCCCGGCGGATATCGTGACCTTCTCGCAGATTATCGGCTTTGTCAGCTACCAGGCGCGGGTGGTCGCCGGCGTCGCCGCGCTGGCCGGCCGCCCCACCGTGGTGGTGCCCGGCTTTCCGCATATCGACGACGCGGAAGGCATCGCTTTCAGCGACCGGGAGCTGGCGTGGCAATCGCGACTGCCGGGGATCAACGAGGAAGACGCCAGCGCCGAGCAGCTCGACGTACTGGACCAAAGTCACCCGCAGGCCCGCACCGAGTCTTACTACCTGCTGCTGGCGCACGACGCGCCCGCGCTGCGCGAGCGCAATGGCGTATTCAACAGCATCAACGCCGACGGCTACGGGCTTTCCGCCCGGCTGAAGGCGCTGGCCACCCTGGCGGTATCGCGCATTAACGGCAGCCGGTATTGCGCCGCCACGGTGGCGCAGGACATTCAGCAGCCGGCGCTGGTGAACGCGCTGTTTGTCAACGTCGCCGAGGGTGCGGAAAAAGCGGATAACCCGGTCAGCCAGGCGGTGATCCGCGTGGCCGCGGACCTGACGCGGGCGCCGGAGAAGTTCACCCCGCAGAGCGTGCGGCCGCTGTTCAACAGCGGACTGAATCAGGCGCAGGCGCTGGATGTGATCCTCACCGGGGCGCTCTATGCCTGGGAGAACCGACTGCGGCAGACGCTGGGAGAAACGGTGCGCTACGGCGACGAAGCATAAATAATGGCCCCGTGCGGGGCCATCGAGGAGAACGCAGGGATTGCCGCGGCGGTCACGCCCCTGGGTGCGCGTTCTGTTTACGCAGCCACTCGCTGGCGGCGTCGAAAAACTTCTGCGCCAACGGCGTCGCGCGTTCCGGCACATCGACCACCACCGCCGCATGACGCGACATGGCAGCGATGGCGATAGGCCGACGATGCAGCGCCGGCGTCATTTCCGGCAGCAGGTTGCCGTGCGGGAACAGGCCGCAGCCGAGACCGACAAAAATCCCTTCCAGCAGCTGGAATATCGAGGTGGTTTCCAGGCGCGGATGCAGCGTCAGCCCGGCTTCGCGGAAGTACTGATCGAGATAGCGGCGGAAATAACGCGTCGGTTCCGCCAGGCATAACGGCAGCGCGGCCACCGCTTCCAGCGGCAGCGGCGTGTCGCCGACCAGCTTGGGAAAATGCTGCGGGTGGAACACCAGCTCCACGCCGGTTTCCGTCAGCGGCTGCGACTGGAAATGCAGCTCTTTCAGCGTCGTCAGTTCGAAGAAGCCGATGCCGATATCCACGGTATGCGCCGTCAGCGCCTCCAGCAGCTGATCGGCGCTCAGCACCGCCACCCGGTAGTCCAGATGCGGGTAACGCTCGCTGACCGCCTTGAGCATTTCCGCCAGCGAGATGCTGCACTGCGGTACCACGCCGAGGCGCAGCGTGCCGTTGAGGCCGTGCTTCAGCGACTCCACCTCCAGCTTCAGCCCCTGGTAGACCGACACGATTTCTCGTGCCCAGGCCAGCACCCGTTCGCCCTCGGCGGTAAAACCGCCGAAATTGTTGCCGCGGTTAATCAGTGAGACGCCCAGCTCTTTCTCAAGATTTTTCAAGCGCATGGACAAGGTCGGCTGGCTGACGAAGCTGGCCTCGGCCGCGCGGCCAAAGTGGCGTTCACGCTCAAGATTACACAGGTAGATCAGTTGTTTAATATCCATAACGCGGCTCATCAATAGGCATACGCGCTAATTATACCATCGCGTGACGGCTTGCGCCCGGCCATCACACCTTCAGTTTCACGTAGTCCATCAGGCGCGAGAACATCCCGCCCTGTTTCACCGGCTGCAACACCACCAGCGGCAAGGTTTTCAGCAGCTGTCCGTTATCGCTGATGCGGATCTCGCCCACCGTCTGCCCCTGGGTCAGCGGCGCGTCCAGCCGTTTGACGTTCAGTACGTACTGCGCCTTCAGCTTGTCCGCCTCGGCCTTCGGCAGGCTCAGGAACTGATCCTGCGCGCTGCCCACCTGCACCTGGTGGCGATCGCCATACCACACCGGCTCTTGCCCCAGGCTCTGCCCGGCGCTGAACAGGTGCACGGTGGCGAAATCGCGCAGCCCCCAGGTCAGCAGCTTGCGCGCCTGTTCCTCACGGCCTTTGGGGCTTTTCCCGCCCATGACCACGGCGATCAGGCGCCGGTCGCCCTCGGTGGCGGAGGCGATGATGTTAAAGCCGGCCGATGCGGTATGGCCGGTCTTCAGGCCGTCGACGTGCAGGGTTTTATCCCACAGCAGGCCGTTGCGATTCTGTTGGGTGATGCCGTTCCAGGTCAGCGATTTCTCGCTGTACATGTGATATTCGGCCGGTTCGCTCATGATGATGGCGCGAGAAATCACCGCCAGATCGCCGGCGGTGGTGAACTGCCCTGGCGCATCGAGGCCGTGCACGGTTTCAAAATGGGTATTCTGCAGGCCCAGCTGGGCGCTTTTATCATTCATCAGCTTGACGAAGTTGGCCTGGCTGCCGGCCACGTAATCCGCCATCGCCACGCAGGCGTCGTTGCCGGAGTCGATGATGATGCCGCGGCTGAGGTCGCGCACCCTGACCCTGTCACCAGGCTTCAGGAACATCAACGAAGACCCTTTGAATACCGGGTTGCCCTGCGCCCAGGCGTCTTTCCCCACCGTCACCACGTCGTCCAGGCCGATTTTATGCTGGTCGAGCGCGTGATCGATCACCAGCCCGGTCATCAGCTTGGTCAGGCTGGCGGGGTTGCGCCGCTCGTCCGGGTTGCCGGCGGCCAGCACCTGCCCGGTGGTGTAATCCATCAATACATAGGAGGCGGCGTCTATCGCCGGGGGCGTACTCGCGGGAAAGTTGAACGGCGCATCCGCCGCCTGCGCCGCCAGCGGCAGCAACGCTGCGCCGATCGCGGCCAATACCGTACGTTTCAAGGGAGGTTCCTCAGGCCCTGCGGGCGAAATAAAATACCAATACAATCCGTGGCATAGCCTGCATCAATTCGGCGCTCGGCGGAATCATTACTCTTTTGCAGCGGATGTCATTATGCAACCATTTGTTTGCTGAAGGTCGCCGCGCGATAGATACGCTCTATCCCGTCATAATCCTATTCTATTAGACGCCGCCCCCTGCAGGCTCCTAGACTTGTGACATAAACACCCATAAAGCTTAAAAAAACGTTTACTTTTTAGCTACAACACCGGCAAACAAAAACCACCATGAAATTCAAACCCGCAATCAAACCCTATACCGGCCCGGCAGGCGGCTGGGGTTCGCTCGAAGCCACCACCCGCTTTGTCCTCGACAGCAAGCAAACGCTGAAAAACCTGCGCAATCTGATGCGCGTCAACAAGGCGCGCGGCTTCGACTGCCCCGGCTGCGCCTGGGGCGACGATAACCACAGTACCTTCAGCTTCTGTGAAAACGGCGCCAAAGCGGTCAGCTGGGAGGCCACCCGCAATGCGGTGGAGCCCGAATTCTTCGCCGCGCACAGCGTCGGCACCCTGCAGCAGCAAAGCGATTATTTCCTGGAATATCAGGGCCGCCTCACCCATCCCATGCGTTACAACGCCGAAACCGACCATTACGAGCCGATCGACTGGCCGGACGCGCTGGCGCTGATCGCCAAACATATCAAGGCGATGGATAACCCGAACCAGATCGAGCTGTACACCTCCGGCCGTGCCAGCAACGAAGCCTCTTATCTGTATCAGCTGTTCGGCCGCATGCTCGGCACCAGCAACTTCCCCGACTGTTCCAACATGTGCCACGAGGCCAGCGGCGTCGGGCTGAAGCAAAGCATCGGCGTCGGCAAGGGCACCATCCGTATGGATGACTTCGAGAAAGCCGACGCCATCTTCGTCTTCGGCCAGAACCCCGGCACCAACCACCCGCGCATGCTGCACAGCCTGAAAAACGCCGCCAAGCGCGGCGCGCGCATCGTCAGCTTCAATACCCTGCGCGAACGCGGGCTGGAACGCTTCGCCGATCCGCAGGATCCGCTGCAGATGCTGACGCCGAAATCCTCGCCGATCAGCTCGTCTTACTTCCAGCCGAACCTCGGCGGCGATATGGCGGCGGTGCGCGGCATCGTGAAGGCGCTGCAGGAAAGCCACCGCCAGCGCCTGGCGGCCGGCGAAGCGGGCCTGTTCGACCTGGCGTTTATCGAACGGCACAGCGTCGGGGTGGAAGCTTATCTGGCGCGCGTCGACGCCACTTCGTGGGCGCAGATCACCGAACAATCGGGCTTGAGCGAAGCCCAGCTGCGGCAGGCGGCGGCCATTTACCAGGGGGCGGAGCGGGTGATCTGCACCTGGGCGATGGGCGTAACCCAGCATAAGCACTCGGTGGCGACGGTGCGTGAAATCACCAACCTGCAGCTGCTGTTCGGTCAATTGGGCAAGCCGGGCGCCGGTCTGTGCCCGGTGCGCGGCCACAGCAACGTTCAGGGCAACCGCACCATGGGCATCGACGAGAAATCGCCCAAGGCGCTGCTAGACAGCCTGGAACGCCATTTTGGCTTCACCGCCAACCGGGCGCACGGGCATAACACCGTCGAGGCGCTGGAGGCGATGCTGCGCGGCGAGGTCAAAGTGCTGATCGCGCTGGGCGGCAATTTGGCCGCCGCCGCGCCGGATACCGAACGCACCGCCCGCGCCCTGCGCTGCTGCGACCTGACTGTGCATATCAGTACCAAGCTCAACCGCAGCCATCTGGTGACCGGCAAGGACGCGTTGATCCTGCCGACGCTGGGGCGTACCGAACGGGATCTGCAGGCCAGCGGCCCGCAGTACATCACGGTGGAGGATTCCTTCAGCATGGTGCACGCCTCTGAAGGCGTCGGCAGACCGCTGGCCGACACTCAACGCTCTGAAACGGCGATCGTCTGCGGCATCGCCGACGCGGTGCTGGGCAACCAGCCGCTCGACTGGCTGGCGCTGGCGGACGACTATTCGCTGATCCGCGATCATATCGCCGCCACCGTCGCCGGTTTTGCAGACTTCAACCGCCGCTGTGACCAGCCGGGCGGATTTTATCTGGGCAACGCCGCCGCCGAACTGCGGTTCGCCACCCCCAGCGGCAAGGCGGAGTTCAGCGCGGCGGAGCTGCCGGTCAGTCTGTTCCCGCAGTTGAACGGCCAGAAGGCGCCTTTCACGCTGCAAACCCTGCGCTCGCACGATCAGTACAACACCACCATTTACGGGCTGGACGACCGCTATCGCGGCGTGTACGGCCAGCGCGAGGTGCTGTTCATTCATCCGGAAGATCTGGCGGCGCTGGGCATGCGGGACGGGGAACGGGTGGAAATTGAAACCCTGTGGAACGACGGCGTGGTGCGCAAGGTGAGCGGCTTTAAGCTGGTGAGCTACGATATCCCGCGCGGCAATCTGGCGGCCTACTACCCGGAAACCAATCCGCTGGTGCCGCTGGCCAGCTTTGGCGACGGCACCGGCACCCCGACCTCCAAGTCGATCCCGGTGGCGGTTCGCCGCTGCGCGGCGCCGCCTTCGCTGCGCATCGCCTGACGGGCCGCGCCCGGTTCAGGCCGGGCGCGCCAATATTTCCAGCGCGGTTTGCAATTCGGTCGACAGCTGATGGCGCCGCCAGACGAAATACAAATCGCTGACCCCTTCCTCCCCCATTTCCATTACCTTGAGCGCAGGCGCCGGCAGGACCGTCGGCAGCAGCGAGCCGGGAATGCAGGCCACCCCGCAGCCGGCCTGCACGCAGGCCGCCATCGCGGCGTAAGACTCCATTTCCAGCGTCATGCGCGGTTTCAGCTTCCGCGAGGCCAGCCAGTGATCGATTTTCAGGCGGAATGAGCACTCGCGGCTAAAGGTGTAAAATTCCAGCCCGGCCAGCGAGGCGGCGTCGAGCCGGGTGACATCGGCCGGCAGCAACAGCACCAGCCGTTCATCAAACGCCTTGCTGCTGGCCAGCAGCGGGTGTTCGATCGGCCCGTCGGTGATCGCCAAATCCAGCTCGCTGTCGATCAGCATCCGTTCCAGCACCAGCGAATCGCGGCTCAGCACGTTGATCTGCAACTGCGGCTGCCGGCGGCGCAGCTGAGCGATGCGCGCCGGCAGGTGGCTGACCAGCGAAAAATCGAGCGCGCCAAGATTGAGCAACCCCTGGTGTTGCTCGCCGGCGAACAGTTGGCGGCTGCGATCGGCCTGCTCGACGATATCGCGCGCCTGCTGGTAGAACAGTCGCCCCTTGGGGTTCACGTACAATCGGTTTTTGTCGCGGAAAAACAGCTCGCCGCCCAGCGACGCCTCCAGCTCCCGGATGCGCAAGGTGACGTTGGAGGGCACGCAGTGCAGCTCCCGCGCGGCGGCGGCGATGGTCTTATACTCTACCAAAGCGCAAAAAAATCTAAGCTGGCTCAGCTTCATCAAACATTCACTTTTTGTTAGCGTTTTACTTAAAAACAATCACTTTAGATTAGCATTAATTTGACCTACAGTCTTACCGGCAACCTGAGGAGGAACCCCGATGCCATTGAATGACCTATTGACGCTGCCGGGCGTCACCGCCCAACCAGAGGCGGTAACCGACGGCTACGTCTTCAATCACACCATGATCCGCGTGAAAGACCTGACCAAGGCGCTGGATTTCTATACCCGCGTGCTGGGCTTCACTCCGGTTTACCTGGAGGAGTTCAAGGAAGCCGCCTTCACCATCTGCTACCTGACCCGCAGCCCGCGCGAACAGATCCCGCAGGATGACGTGGCGCGCAAACGCTGGGCCTTGAGTCAGCCAGGCATCCTGGAGCTGACCTATAACCACGGCACCGAACAACAGGCCGATTTCAGCTATCACAACGGCAACGGCGAGCCGCGCGGCTTTGGCCACCTGTGCGTTACCGTGCCGGACGTGCGCGCCGCCTGCGAGCGTTTTGAACGCCTTGGCGTGACCTTCCAGAAACGCCTGCATGAAGGCCGCATGAACTACGTGGCGTTTATCCGCGATCCGGACGACTACTGGATTGAGATCCTGCAGCCGACCCCGCTGCAGGACTGATCCGCCCGCCCCTCGCCCCGGTCATCAGCGCCGGGGTTTTACCGATGGTCTTTTGCTGGGCCGATATTGCGCAAAATCGCGCGCCAGCGCAGGAAAACCGTGACGTTAGGCTTGCCCGCAGCGGGTGATTCGCGTAAAACTGTCTGCCGCAAATCTTGCCACTCACAACCCATTCACTGGACGATATGTTTCAAGATAACCCGCTGCTGGCGCAGCTTAAACAGCAACTTCACTCTCAGACCCCGCGCGTTGAAGGCGTAGTAAAAGGGACTGAGAAAGGCTTTGGCTTTCTTGAGGTCGACGGTCAAAAGAGCTATTTCATCCCACCGCCGTACATGAAGAAAGTCATGCACGGGGACCGCGTGGTCGCCACTCTGCATACCGAGAAAGAACGCGAAATCGCCGAGCCGGAAACCCTGGTCGAGCCGTTCCTGTCGCGCTTTGTCGGCCGCGTGCAGAAGCGCGATGACCGCCTGTCCATCGTGCCCGATCATCCGTTGCTGAAAGATGCGATTCAGTGCCGCCCGGTGCGTGAGCTGACCCACAACTTCCAGGCCGGCGACTGGGCGGTCGCCGAAATGCGCCGCCACCCGCTGAAAGGCGATCGCGGCTTCAACGCCGATCTGACCCACTTCATCACCGACGCCGAAGACCACTTCGCGCCCTGGTGGGTGACGCTGGCACGCCACAATCTGGAAAAAGAAGCGCCGGAAATGGTCGCCATCGGCGAACCTGACGCCGCGCTGGCGCGTGAAGATCTGACCGCGCTGGATTTTGTCACCATCGACAGCGCCAGCACCGAAGACATGGACGATGCGCTGTTCGTGGTCGACAACGGCGACGGCTCGCTGCAGCTGACCATCGCCATCGCCGACCCGACCGCCTACGTTGAGCAGGGCAGCAAGCTGGACGATATCGCCCGCGTGCGCGCTTTCACCAACTATCTGCCGGGCTTCAACATCCCGATGCTGCCGCGCGATCTGTCCGACAACCTGTGCTCGCTGCGCCCGAATGAGCGCCGCCAGGTGCTGGCTTGCCGCGTGACCATCGGCGCCGACGGCGCGCTGGGCAACGATATCCAGTTCTTCGCCGCCGAAATCGAATCGAAAGCCAAGCTGGTTTATGACGACGTCTCCAACTGGCTGGAAGGCATCGCCGGCTGGCAGCCGCCAAGCGAATCGATCGCGCAGCAGATCACCCTGCTGAAACGCGTGTGCGATGCGCGCAACGCCTGGCGCCATCAGCATGCGCTGGTGTTCAAGGATCGCCCCGACTACCGCTTCGTGCTGGGCGAAAAAGGCGACGTGCTGGACATCGTCACCGAGCAGCGCCGCAGCGCCAACCGCATCGTCGAAGAGTGCATGATCGCCGCCAACGTCTGCGCCGCCATCGTGCTGCGCGATCGCCTGGGCTTCGGCGTGTATAACGTGCACACCGGTTTCGATCCGGCGCTGGTCGAGCAGGCGGTCACCGTGCTGCAGGCCAACGGCGTGGAGGCCGACGCCGGGAAGCTGCTGACCCTCGACGGCTTCTGCGAGCTGCGCCGCCACCTGGATTCGCAGCCGACGCAGTTCCTCGACAGCCGCATCCGCCGCTTCCAGACCTTCGCGGAAATCAGCACCACGCCGGGGCCGCACTTCGGCCTGGGCCTGGAGGCGTATGCCACCTGGACTTCGCCGATCCGCAAATACGGCGATATGGTCAACCACCGCCTGCTGAAAGCCATCATCGGCCAGCAGCCGGCGGAAAAACCGCAGGACGAGATTACGGTGCAGCTGGCGGAACGCCGTCGCCTGAACCGCATGGCGGAACGCGACGTCGGCGACTGGCTGTACGCCCGCTATCTGCAGGACAAGGCCGGCACCGATCGGCGCTTTAACGCGGAGATCATCGACGTGACCCGCGGCGGCCTGCGCGTGCGCCTGCTGGACAACGGCGCCGTCGCCTTCATCCCGGCTCCGTTCATCCACGCGGTGCGCGACGAAATGCAGTGCAGCCAGGAAACCGGCACCGTGCTGATCAAGGGCGAAGTGGCCTACCGTCAAAGCGACGCTCTGCAGGTCACCATCGCCGAAGTGCGCATGGAAACCCGCAGCGTGATTGCCCGCCCGGCGGTCTGACGCCGAAACGGCGCCCCGCAGTCACCTTCGACACCGGCGATGAAAATCGCCGGTGTTTTTTTATGCCCCTCTTCCGCTAACGCAGCTTATCGCCGCCGGTTTCCCGCAGCAGCGGCAGCGCCAGCAATGAGATCACCGTAGCCAGCATCAAATAACCGGCGGGCGCCAGCAGCGAGCCGCTCAGGGCGATCGACTGCGAGGCGATGTACTGGGCAAAACCGCCGAAGATCGCCACCCCCAGGCTATACACCAGCGCAAATCCCAAGGCGCGGATGCGCTGAGGAAACAGCTCTGAAATCATCAGCAGGGTCGGTACCGAGCCCAGCGTGGTCAGGCCGACCATCAGCGCGACCGCGCTCAGCAACACCGCCGGGTGCGGCACGGCGCTCAACAGCCAGAAAACCGGCAGCGCCAGCAGCAGGATGGCGATGCGCGCCCACAAGATCAGCGGCAACCGGCCGTAGCGGTCGCACCAGTGGCCCACCAGCAGGCTGCCGCCGAAGGTGACCACGCCCGCCAGCAGCATCGCGGCATAGCCGTACGACTGCGCCATACCGAGGTATTTCACCGCATAGGTGCCGAGATAATACATCGAGATATAGGTTGCGACGGTCGCGCCGATGGTCAACATCACGCCGAGCCCGATCGCCCGCGCGTGCCGGCGCAAATGCGGCGCCGGCGTCTGCCGCTGCTTCTCCGCGGGCGGCCGATCGTTCTCCAGGCTGAGCCGCAGCCAGCAGCCAATCGGCGCCAGGGCCACGCCGATAAAGAACGGAATGCGCCAGCCCCAGTCGGCCATGGCTTCGGGATCGCCCGAGATGGCCGGCAGCGCCGCGCTCAACCCCAGCGCCGTCAGGCCGCCAACCACGCTGGCAATGCCCTGCGTCGCCAGCGTCCAGCTGGAATAAAAGCCGCGGCGGTTCGGCGGCGCCGACTCCACCAGCAATGACATCGAGGCGCCCACTTCGCCGCCCGCCGCCACGCCCTGGATCAGCCGCGCGGCGACCAGCGTAATCGTTCCCCAGTAGCCGGCGCTGGCGTAGGTCGGCGCGAAACCGATCATCGCCGTGCCCAGGCTCATCAGCGAAATGGTCAACACCATCGCCGATTTCCGCCCGCAGCGATCGGCATAGGCGCCGATCAGCACGCCGCCGAGCGGCCGCATGATGAAGCTGACGCCAAAGGTGGCGAACGCCAGCAGCAGCGCCAGGTTCGGATCGCTGGAAGGCGGGAAGAACAGCACGCTGATATAAATAACGAAGAAGTTGTAAATGCCGAAATCAAAAAACTCCAGCGCATTGCCGAAGGACGCGGCGAAAATAACCCGTTTGCCGCTGACCTTCCGCCCCTTTATTATTTCCCGCTCGTTGGAAAGCGTAGTTTCACTCATCTTATTTCCCTGGAATGATAATCTGGAGTTATTTTAAATAGGCTTCAGCCAATGCTCCCCAATAATGACTGCCGGCCGCCAGGCATTGATCGTTGAAATCGTAGCCCGGGTTATGCACCATGCAGCTGCCCTCGCCGTCTCCGTTGCCGATCAACAGATAGCAACCCTGCGGATTCACCTCGAGCATAAAGGTGAAATCTTCGCTGCCCATCAGCGGCTTGGCGCCGTAGTGCGCGCGGGCGGCGCCAAACTGCTGTTCCGCCACCCGATGGGCGAAGCGCGTCATCGCCTCGTCATTGATCAGCGCCGGCGCGCCGTTAACGTGCTCCACCCGGGCGCTGGCGCCGAAGCTTGCCGCCAGGGTCTCGATCAGCGCCGGAATGCGCGCCAGCAGCGCGGTGCGCCCTTCACGCCCCAACGAGCGCACGCTGAGCTTCATTTCCGCGCTGTCCGGTATCACATTGGCCGCTTCGCCGGCCTTGATGCTGCCGACGGTGATCACCGCGGCCGCCAGCGGATCCGTATTGCGCGATACGATGCTCTGCAGCGCCAGGGTAATGTGCGAGGCCACCAGCACCGGATCGACGGCCAGGTGCGGCATGGCGCCGTGGCCGCCGCGCCCCTGCACGGTGACGACGAGTTGATCCGACGACGCCATGAAGGGGCCGTGCTGGAAGAAGAATTCGCCGACCGGCAGCCCCGGCATGTTGTGCATGGCGAAAATGGCGTCGCAGGGGAAGCGCTCGAACAACCCTTCCTGCACCATGCGCGCGCCGCCTTCCAGCGTCTCCTCCGCCGGTTGGAAAATCAGGTGCAACGTGCCGTTGAAATTGCGCGTCTGCGCCAGGTAACGCGCGGCGCCGAGCAGCATGGTGGTGTGGCCGTCATGGCCGCAGCCGTGCATGCGGTTAGCCACGCTGCTGCTCCAGGCCTTGCCGTTGTTCTCCGCCATCGGCAGCGCATCCATGTCGGCGCGCAGCCCGAGGCGCTTCGCACCGTCGCCCACCCGCAGCGTGCCGACCACGCCGGTGCCCGCCAGACCGCGGTGCACCTCATAACCCCAGGAGTTCAGATAATCCGCCACCAGGTCGCTGGTGCGGAACTCTTCAAAGCCCAGCTCCGGGTGTTGATGAATATCGCGGCGGATCGCCGTCAGCTGCGATAAATACCCATCGATAACTTTATCTATCATAATTAAACTCCTTTTTTAGGTTTATTATTCACTTAATGAATGAATCATTGCGCTCACAAATAAAATAAAGATATAACACGCCATGCGCCAATTTTTTCACCGCCGCCAGCCAGATGCGTTAATAATCCTCTTGGCGCGGCATCGAATTAAAAAAATAACATTATTCGCTGCGTGCAAATTAAAATGGCAGAACTAAAAGCTGTATACCAAGAGCGCCGCGGCATGCTGCTCCGCCGTAGGTTCATCACTTTGTTTTTACAATAAAACCCCACCGGCTTCACATTTCTCATCCGACCTGCTTCTGTTCAGCCGCAAAACTCCTATTTTTAAGACGTTGTCCTTTTTTATAAGAACGTCGATTTTTACTTCTGCACACCGAGGAGCTGTTGATCATGAAAAACGTCAGGTCCGGAATTATCTGGCTGGTGGTGGCGTTGGTCGGGGCATTCGCTTTCGCCATGCTGGCGCTCAGCCGCGGGGAGCACGTCAACGCGGTTTGGCTGGTGGTGGCCGCCGTCGCCTGTTACAGCATTGCCTACCGTTTCTATAGCCTGTTTATCGCCAAAAAAGTGTTTGAGCTGGACGACCGTCGCCTGACGCCGGCCGAACGCCACAACGACGGGCTGGACTATGTGCCCACCAACAAATGGGTGCTGTTCGGCCACCATTTCGCCGCCATCGCCGGCGCCGGGCCGCTGGTCGGGCCGATCCTGGCCGCGCAGATGGGCTTTCTGCCCGGCACCATCTGGATCCTGGTCGGCGTCATGCTGGCCGGCGCGGTGCAAGACTTCCTGATCCTGTTCATCTCCACCCGCCGCGACGGCCGCTCGCTGGGCGAAATGGCCAAGCAAGAGCTGGGCGCCTTTGCCGGCGTGATCACCATGCTCGGGGCGCTGGGGGTGATGATCATCATCCTGTCGGCGCTGGCGCTGGTGGTGGTGAAAGCGCTGGCCGACAGCCCCTGGGGCCTGTTCACCATCGCCGCCACCATCCCCATCGCGCTGTTTATGGGCGTGTACATGCGCTTTATCCGGCCGGGCAAGATCGCCGAGATTTCGATCATCGGCTTCGTGCTGATGCTGCTGGCGATCGTTTACGGCGGCAACGTGGCGCAGGATCCATACTGGGGACCGATCTTTACCCTGCACGGCACCACCCTGACCTGGGTGCTGGTGATCTACGGCTTCGTCGCCTCGGTGCTGCCGGTGTGGCTGCTGCTGGCGCCGCGTGACTACCTGTCCACCTTTATGAAAATCGGCGTCATCATCGGGCTGGCGATCGGCATCGTCTTCGCCATGCCGGAGATGAAAATGCCGGCGGTGTCGCGGTTTATCGACGGCAGCGGCCCGGTATTCGCCGGCGCGCTGTTCCCGTTCCTGTTCATCACCATCGCCTGCGGCTCGATCTCGGGCTTCCATGCGCTGGTCTCCAGCGGTACCACGCCGAAGCTGGTGGAGCGTGAAAGCCATATCCGCTTTATCGGCTACGGCGCCATGCTGATGGAATCCTTCGTCGCCATCATGGCGCTGATCTGCGCCTCGGTGCTGGATCCGGGCGTTTACTTCGCCATGAACTCGCCGGCGGCGCTGATCGGCACCACTGTGGAAAACGCTTCGCAGGTGATTAACGGCTGGGGCTTTATCGTCACGCCGGAAACGCTGGCGCTGATCGCCAAAGAGGTGGGAGAGAACTCGATCCTGTCTCGCGCCGGCGGCGCGCCGACCTTCGCCGTCGGTATGGCGCACATCATCAGCGAGGTGTTCAACAGCCGGGCGATGATGGCGTTCTGGTATCACTTCGCCATTCTGTTTGAAGCGCTGTTCATTCTGACCGCGGTCGACGCCGGCACCCGCGCCTGCCGCTTTATGGTGCAGGATCTGGTTGGCGTGGCGGTGCCGCGGCTGGCCAACAACCGCTCCTGGTTCGGCAACCTGGCGGGCACCACGGTGGCGGTGGCCGGCTGGGGATTCTTCGTCTATCAGGGGGTGGTCGATCCGTTGGGCGGCATCAACACCCTGTGGCCGCTGTTCGGCATCGGCAACCAGATGCTGGCCTCGATGGCGCTGATCCTCGGCACCGTGGTGCTGTTCAAAATGAAAAAACAGCGTTACGCCTGGGTGACCATAGTGCCGACCGTTTGGCTGTTCATCACCTCGATGACCGCCGGCTGGCAAAAAATCTTCCATGAAAAGCCGAGCATCGGCTTCCTGGCGCAGGCGAAGAAATTCTCCGCCGGCATTGAGCAAGGCACGCTGATCGCCCCGGCCAAAACGCTGAAAGATATGGAAACCATCGTGTTCAGCAACCAGATCAACGCCGCGCTGTGCGGGTTCTTTATGCTGGTGGCGGTCACCATGCTGATTTCCGCCTTCTTCGTGATCCGCCGCGCGCTCAACTCGGCTCAGCCGACGGCGCATGAGGTCGATATCGCCCTGCGCGAGGAGGCGGGCCGCACTTGAGGCTAACGGCCAAAAACGTCAAGGGCGCCGCGGCGCCCTTTTTCATGGTTTTTACTTCACCACCGCCATCTGTTCGCGCAGCGCCGCCCTGGCCTTGGCGCGTTTCGACCACATTGCGGTGACGATCGGCACCAGGATCGAGGTGACGATCACCGAGGTGGCCACCAGCGCGGTGGCGGCCGGCGCCACCGGTTTGAACTGCGGCACCATCTCGGCGATCAATACCGGGGTGGCGACCGCGGCGCCGGCGGAGCTGGAGGCGGCCACCCCGGCCGTGCCGTCACCGCCGCCGATCAGCCGGTCGGCGATGATCAGCGGAACGCCGGTGATGACGATCACCGCCACGCCCAGCAGTACGCCCAGCAGCCCGGTCTGCGCGATCACCGTCAGATCGATGGTGTTGCCCAGCGCGAAGGCGAAGAACGGGATCAGCGTCTGCACCGCTTTGCCGAAGAACTCGCGCAGCTCCGGATCCAGGTTGCCCAGGGCGAAACCGACCAGGAACGGCAGCACCGCGCCGACAAACACGTGCGGCTCGAACGAGGCGATGCCGGCGGTGCCGAGAATGATCATGGTCATCAGCGGGCCGGACTCCAGCGACATCAGCACAAAGGCGCCCGCCTCCTCCTTACTGCCGTACTGCTGCATGATTGAGGCGTACAGGCCGCCATTGGTCATGTCCATCGCCGCCACCAGCGCCAGCGTCGACAGTCCGGCGAAGAAACCGACCTCGACGCCGTTTTCCGGCATCACCCGCGACGCCACCGCCGCCACCAGCCAGGCGACGGCGATTTTAGTCACCACCAGCGTGCCGGACTTGCGCAACACCGTGCCGGTCGCGCTCAGCTTGATCGACGCGCCCATACAGAAGAACCACACCGCCAGGATCGGCACCGTGCCGCCGATCAAACCGTTGGTGAAAGAGCCGAAATACTTGCCGGCCCCCGGCGCAAAGGTGTGGCACACCGCGCCAATGAACAGCGGCACCAGCATCATGCCGCCAGGGATCTTGTCTATCGCACGTTTAATCTGCATCACTCATTCCACCCTGATAATGAATTGGTTAACGCAACGCATCGCCGACAGCCGCCGTCCCGGGCGTGCAAACATCGTGATGATTTGGTCACTTAAGCTAACTGTTCATCATGTGAATAAAAGTGATCGAACGCGTAAAATTAAAACAATGTTTTAATTTTAAAGATTCATTGTTTTGAAAGTGTTTATCGGCGCACAAAAAAGGCGGCACATGGCCGCCCTATGGGGTTCGCAGCGATCAGCTCAGCAGCTGAGTGCCAAAAGCGCCCTGCCAGTCCTGCTCAAATTTCTCCACCGCGGCCTGCACCGCCGGCGCCGCCAGGAACTGTTCCGCCACCTCCACCGGCAGCGTGATGGCCTGACAGCCCGCCAGCAGACACTCCAGCGCCTGACGCGGGGTTTTGAAGCTGGCCGCCAGCACCCGGGCGTTGGGCGCATGCAGGCTCAACAGCTGCTGCAGCTCGTGCACCATTTCGATACCGTCGCCGCCCTGCGCGTCGAGACGATTGACGTAAGGCGCCACGTACTCCGCCCCCGCCAGCGCCGCCAGCAGCCCCTGACCGGCGCCGTAGACCGCGGTGCCCAGCGTGGGGATCGACATCGCCTTGAGCTTCTTGATCGCCGCCAATCCTTCGGCGGTCGCCGGGATTTTGACCACCAGCCCCGGCACGCGCTGGCTCAGCAGCGCGGCCTCGGCCACCATGCGTTCCGCGTCGCTGGCCATTACCTGGGCGAACAGCTTCCCGGTGCCGCCCAGGGCGTCGCGCAGCGCGGGCAGCACTTCCCAAATCGGCTTGCCCTCTTTCGCCACAATGCTCGGGTTGGTGGTTACGCCATGCAGCGGCAAAATGCGCGCCAGGCGTTTTACCGCGCTCACGTCGGCGGTATCGAGATAAAGCTCCATCACGGACTCCTGTGTCAGGTTATGTGGGCGGATTCAAACTCTGGTCATCATAGGGTAAAAACCCCGTAAACCTTTGACCAAAATCAATTCAACTTTCATTCGAAATGCCTTTAATGGCGAAAGATTCAGCAACGCGATACGGGTGAACGATGATTTTCAATCTGCAACGCTATTCAACCCATGATGGGCCGGGCATTCGCAGCGTGGTGTTTCTGAAGGGCTGCCCGCTCGCCTGTCGCTGGTGCCAAAACCCGGAAAGCCGTTCGCGCCGAGCGGAGCTGCTGTACGATCCGCGGCTGTGCCTCAGCGGCTGCGCGCTGTGCGCCGAACGCTGTCCGCAAGGCATTCGGCGAACGAACGGCCAACCGCAGCTGCGGCGCGAACGCCTCAGCGCAGCAGACTACGCCGCCCTGGCGGACTGCTGCCCCAGCGGCGCGCTGAGCCTGTGCGGCAGCGCAGTCAACCTCGACGATATCATGGCCGAGGTGCTGCGGGATAAGCCTTTCTACCTGCGCAGCGGAGGTGGCCTGACGCTGTCCGGCGGCGAGCCCTTCCTGCAGCCGGACGTGGCGGCCGCGCTGCTGCGCCGCAGCCGCGAAGCCGGCATTCATACCGCCGTGGGATCCTGCCTGCATATCCCCTGGTCTTATATCGCGCCGGCGCTGCCCTGGCTTGACCTGCTGCTGGCCGACCTGAAACATACCGACCCGGCGCGTTTTCGCCAGTGGACCGGCGGCTCGGCGCGGCGGGTCATGGACAACTTTCGCCGGCTGGCGGCCGAGGGCGTGCGGATGACGGTGCGCGTGCCCTTGATCCCTGACTTCAACGCCGACCCTCAATCGATCCGCTCGATTGTCGACTTCGCCGCCGACCAGATCGGCGTGAAAGAAATCCACTTTTTGCCTTATCACACCTTGGGCATCCACAAATATCAGCTGCTCGGCGAACCCTACCGCGCCGCGCGCGCCCCGCTGGACGCGCCCGAACTGCTGGCCTATGCCGAGCACTACGCCGGCGCCAAGGGCCTGACCGCCATTTTACGAGGATAACGCCATGACCACGTTGGATTTGACTACCCTGACCGAACGCATTCGCGCGCATAAAAACGCGCTGATCCACATCGTCAAACCGCCGGTATGCACCGAACGGGCACAGCACTATACCGAGGTTTACCAGCGGCATCAGGACAAGCCGCTGCCGGTGCGCCGGGCGCTGGCGCTGGCCAATCACCTGGCGAAACGCCAGATTTGGATCGCCAACGATGAGCTGATCGTCGGCAATCAGGCCAGCGAACTGCGCGCCGCGCCGATCTTCCCGGAATATACCGTCAGCTGGATTGAGGACGAGATCGACCGCCTGGCCGATCGTCCCGGCGCCGGCTTCAGGGTCAGCGAGGAAAACAAGGCGGTGTTGCGGCGGATTTGCCCCTGGTGGCGCGGCCAGACGGTGCAGGACCGCTGCTATGGCATGTTCAGCGACGAGCAACAGGCGCTGCTGGCCAGCGGCATCATTAAAGCGGAAGGCAACATGACTTCCGGCGACGCCCACCTGGCGGTCAACTTCCCGCGGCTGCTGGAGCAAGGTCTCGACGGCCTGCGCGACCAGGTGAAGGAACGGCGCGGCCGCCTGCGCCTGACCGACTGGCAGGACCTGCACCAAGAGCAGTTTCTTCAGGCCATCGACATCGTGCTGGCGGCGCTGAGCGAACATATTCTGCGCTTTGCGCACTTGGCGCGCGAGATGGCGCAGCACGAAGCCCGCGGCTGGCGGCGTGCCGAGCTGCTGACCATCGCGGAAAGCTGCGAGTTGATTGCGCACCGGCCGCCGCGCAGCTTCCGGCAGGCGCTGCAGCTGTGCTATTTCATCCAGCTGATGCTGCAGATCGAGTCCAACGGCCATTCGGTGTCGTTCGGCCGCCTCGACCAATATCTGTATCCCTGGTATCGCCGCGACGTGGAGCTGGAGCAAACCCTGCCGCGCGAAGACGCCATCGAGCTGCTGCACGGCTGCTGGCTGAAGCTGCTCGAGGTCAACAAAATCCGTTCCGGTTCGCACTCCAAGGCCTCGGCCGGCAGCCCGCTGTACCAGAACGTCACCATCGGCGGGCAGCGGCTGGTGAACGGCCGCCCCGTCGATGCGGTCAATCCCCTGTCTTACGCCATTCTCGAGTCCTGCGGGCGCCTGCGTTCCACTCAGCCTAACCTCAGCGTGCGCTATCACGCCGGCATGAGCGGCGACTTCCTCGACGCCTGCGTGCAGGTGATCCGCTGCGGCTTCGGCATGCCGGCGTTCAACAACGACGAAATCGTCATCCCCGAATTTATCAAGCTGGGCGTCGAAGCGCAGGACGCCTACGACTATGCCGCCATCGGCTGCATCGAGACCGCGGTCGGCGGCAAATGGGGCTACCGCTGCACCGGCATGAGCTTCATCAACTTCGCCCGGGTGCTGCTGGCGGCGCTGGAACAGGGGCGCGACGCCACCTCCGGCAAAATTTTCCTGCCGCAGGAGCAGGCGTTGTCCAGAGGCAATTTCAGCGACTTCGGGCAGGTGATGGACGCCTGGGACCGACAGATCCGTTACTACACCCGCAAATCAGTCGAGATTGAGTGCGTGGTTGACAGCGTGCTGGAGGAGAACGCGCCGGATATCCTCTGCTCGGCGCTGGTGGACGACTGCATAGAACGCGGCAAAAGCATCAAGCAAGGCGGCGCCAAATACGACTGGGTATCGGGCCTGCAGGTCGGCATCGCCAACCTGGGCAACGGCCTGGCGGCGGTGCGCAGGCTGGTGTTCGAGCAGGGCGTCATCGGCCAGCAACAGCTGGCGGCGGCGCTGGCGAACGATTTTGACGGGCTGGACGGCGAGCGGCTGCGGCTGCGCTTGCTCAACGCCGCGCCCAAATACGGCAACGACGTGGACGAGGTCGACCAACTGCTGGTGCGCGCCTACCGGACTTACATCGAAGAACTGAAGCAGTACCGCAACACCCGCTTCGGCCGGGGGCCGATCGGCGGCGGCTACTATGCCGGCACCTCCTCCATCTCGGCCAACGTGCCGTTCGGCGCGGCCACCCTGGCCACCCCGGACGGCCGCAAGGCGCACGCCCCGCTGGCGGAGGGCGCCAGCCCGGCCTCCGGCACCGACCATCTCGGCCCGACGGCGGTCTTCAACTCGCTGGCCAAGCTGCCGACCGCCGCGATCCTCGGCGGCGTGCTGCTCAATCAGAAGCTGAACCCCGCCACGCTGGACAACCCGCGCGATCGCGAGAAGCTGATGCTGATGTTGCGCACCTTCTTCGAGTCCTATCGCGGGTGGCACGTGCAGTACAATATCGTGTCGCGGGAAACGCTGCTGGCGGCCAGGCAACATCCTGACCAGTATCGTGATTTAGTGGTTCGGGTCGCTGGATATTCCGCGTTCTTTACCGCATTATCCCCTGACGCACAGGATGATATTATTGCGCGAACAGAACATACTATTTAAACAATGAATATTAGCGGCCGCGCATTGGCGGCCGCATCATCAGGCCGATATGAATTCAAGACAACAGACCATTTTGCAGCTGGTTAACGATCGCCGGCGGATCAGCGTCAACGAACTGGCGCGCGCCTCCGGCGTTTCCGAGGTGACCATTCGTCAGGATCTCAACCTGCTCGAGAAACGCAGCTATTTGAAGCGGGTGCACGGTTCCGCCGTGGCGCTGGAAAGCGACGACGTCGACGCCCGCATGATGTCCAACTTCACCCTCAAGCAGCATCTGGCGCAGTACGCCGCTTCGCAGGTCAACGACGGCGAAACCGTGTTTATCGAAAGCGGCAGCGCCAACGCCCTGCTGGCCCGTTATATCGCCGAACGCAAACGCATCACGCTGATCACCGTCAGCCATTACATCGCCAACCTGCTGAAGGAAACCGACTGCGAGGTGATAGTGCTGGGCGGCATGTATCAGAAAAAAAGCGAGACCGTGGTCGGCCCGTTAACGCGGCTGTGCATTCAGCAGGTGCATTTCAACAAGGCGTTTATCGGCATTGACGGCTACCACGCCGAAACCGGCTTTACCGGCCGCGATATGATGCGCGCCGACGTGGTCGGCGCGGTGCTGGCGAAGGGCGTGGAAAATATCGTATTGACCGACTCCAGCAAGTTTGGCCAGATCCAGGCCAACCCGCTGGCGCAGCCGGGGCAGATCAGCCGGGTGATCACCGATTCCCGCCTGCCGCTGGAGTATCAGCACCAGCTGAAACGCCAGGGCGTGCAGCTGGATATGGTGAAAGAGTAGCCGTTACTGGCCGTAATAGGCGTGTTCGCCGTGCTTGCGCAGGTAATGCTTGTCCAGCAGCGTTTGCTGCATGTTCGCCAGCGCAGGCGCCAGTTGCCGGGAAAATATCCCCATATAGGCAACTTCTTCCAGCACCACCGCATTGTGCACCGCGTGGTCCGCATCCGGCCCCCAGGCGAAAGGCCCGTGGGAATGCACCAGCACCGCCGGCACGCTGGCCGGATCCAGGCCGCGTTGCGCAAAGGTTTCGACGATCACCCGCCCGGTTTGCCATTCATAGCGTCCGTTGATTTCGTCATCGCTCATCGGCCGCGTGCAGGGAATGTCGCCGTAGAAATAGTCGGCGTGGGTGGTGCCCCAGGCGGGAATGTCCAGCCCGGCCTGCGCCCAGATGGTGGCGTGGCGCGAATGGGTATGCACGATGCCGCCCGCACCGCTGAACGCCAGGTAGAGCGCGCGGTGGGTATCGCTGTCCGACGAGGGTTTCTTCTCGCCCTCCACCACCTTGCCGCTCTCCAGCTCCACCACCACCATATCGTTGCGGGTCATCGCCTCATAGGCCACGCCCGACGGCTTGATGACCATCAGCCCCTGCCGACGATCGACGGCGCTGACGTTGCCCCAGGTGAAGGTCACCAGATGGTGGCGCGGGAGCGCCAGATTGGCTTCCAGCACCTGTTGTTTAAGATCGTTGAGCATTTGCCTGGTCCCGTTGAAAAACTGTCCGGGAACAATTGTCGACAGGCCGACGGCTGGGCGGTATGGGTTAAATCGCTGAAGACCGCGTTACCTTCTGCTGACTGCGACAGTTTGGCCGGCCGGCGGATTTTAAGACAATTTACCTGTTTATCCGCGCATAGCGGCTTATACTGAATTTGGGCATATTTTGGGCCGTAACTTTTTAATTATTCGGCCTTTAACAAAAAATGCCATTTTTTATATCAATACTGTATGGGAGCCAACAGCAGGCCCGTTTTATGGTTAACGCCTATACTTATAGGGCACTTCCATATAGCCACTGCTAAGGAGAAGTCATTATGATGATTATCAATAAACGTTTCGCCACCGCCGCTCTGGCATTGACCCTGGCGTTTTCACTCAGCGCATGTTCCAACATGTCCAAGCGTGACCGTAACACCGCGATCGGTGCCGGCGCCGGGGCAGTCGGCGGCGCAGTGCTGACCGACGGCAGCGCATTGGGCACCCTGGGTGGGGCCGCCGTTGGGGGTATCATTGGTCATCAGGTGGGTAAATAACCTTACCGGCTAATTTAAAATACCTCTGCCGACAGGCTGGCAAAAGCGCTCGCGCTTTGACGCATTAACCATAATAAAGATTATTTCAGGTCTGTTTTTCATTGAGTCTATGGCTTTTCGCCGTTACGGGTCTCGGCCCGGCAGCTATTACCCTTAAGCCATGCCGCAGCGTTGCACCGCGGCATGGCGCTCCGCCTTAACCGCCCGCCAGCTTGACCTTCATGCCCTTGGCTTCCAGCAGCTGTTTCAGCAGGTCGCGCTTATCGCCCTGGATTTCGATCACGCCATCCTTGACCGAACCGCCGCAGCCGCACTTCTTTTTCAGCTCGGCCGCCAGCTTGTCCAGCGCCGCGTCATCCAGATCCACGCCGGTGATCAGGCATACGCCCTTGCCCTTGCGCCCGCTGGTCTGGCGCTGAAGGCGCACGATGCCGTCGCCCTTGGCGCGCTGCGGCTTGGCCTCTTCCTGTTTGATGCGCCCGCTGTCGGTGGAGTACACCAGGCGGCTGTTGTCGTCGTTCATCGGCTTTCCCCTCAGGCCAGTGACGTGCGGATGGCGCGCAGCGTGGCGGCCGGATCGGCGGATTGGGTGATCGGGCGGCCGATCACCATGTAATCAACGCCGGCGGCCTGCGCCTGCACCGGCGTCATGATGCGGCGCTGATCGCCGGCGGCGCTGCCTTCCGGACGAATGCCCGGCGTCACCAGCTGGAATTGCTGACCACAGGCCGCCTTCAGCCGCTGCGCTTCGTGGGCGGAACACACCACGCCATCCAGACCGCAGTCTCGGGTCAGGCGCGCCAGCCGTTCGGCGTGTTCCGCCGGGCTGACGTCGATGCCGATGCCGCGCAGATCCTCCGCCTCCATGCTGGTCAATACGGTCACGGCTATCAGCAATGGCGCAGCAGAGCCATACGGCAGCAGCGCCTGTTTGGCGGCGGTCATCATGCGCGCACCGCCGCTGGCGTGGACGTTGACCATCCAAACGCCCAGCTCAGCCGCCGCGGCCACCGCGTGCGCGGTGGTGTTGGGAATATCGTGAAACTTCAGATCGAGGAATACCTCGAAACCGCGCGCGTGCAGATCACGCACCAGCTGCGGCCCAAACAGGGTGAACATCTCTTTGCCCACTTTTAACCGGCAGTCCTGCGGATCGATACGGTCGGCGAACGCCAGCGCGGCGTCCCGGTCGGCGTAATCCAGCGCGACGACGATCGGAGATGATTTTAAGTCATTGTTATTAATGTTATTTTCAGACTTCATTTCTTCTACCTTCTATAAAATGGACATAATCAGGGTATAACCCGCCAAACTGACCGCCGCATTCTACATGCCGGCCGGCAGAAATCCCAGCCGCAGCACGCCAGGCGATTAAGTAATGTTAATCCCGGTCTGAGTCATCGAACGTCAGCGAAGGCGCGATGGCGATAACCCAACCAACGTAAAGCGTCGTAAAGACGTGTAAATACTCGATCAGATATTTTGAATGAGATTATCAGCATTATCAGATTTTAAAGCTGCGAAGATGCTTTATTATTCATCACATCGGAAGCGAACGGCTTCCTTCCTAAATGAATAGACTGGAGTCACCCATGAAAAGCATCAAATATTTTGCAGCCGCAACGGCCATCGCCCTGAGCTCTTTCGCCACCCTGGCCGCTGAGCCGGTTAACCTGCAGCAGGCCGACGGCCTGACCGCCGCCGGCGTCGTGTCCGCCGGCCATGCGACCACCCTCAGCGGCCTTGAAGCCAAACTGGCCGCCAAAGCCGACGCGCAAGGCGCCAGCAGCTATCGCATCGTCTCTGCAGGCGGCAACAACATGCTGAGCGGCACCGCGGTTATTTACAAATAAGTTCCCCCTGGTACAGGGCCCGGCACGCCGGGCCCTGCCTGTATTTCTCGCCGCCGATCGCTCAATCCTCCCCCGCCAAAATGTTACATGAATATTAAATTTTTATTACACACTAGACACCCGGTCGCCGGTGGCTTAGCTTGAAGGCATCTTCCCGCAGAAAGGCTTTCAAAATGAGCGAGATATCTACACTAACCATTAAAATTCCTCTGGAACTTAAAGAGAAAATCCGCGCCGCCGCCGCCGACAACGAATTCTCGCTGAGCGCCGAAGTGTGCCAACGGCTGGAAAACAGCTTCGCCGCGCCGAGCAAAGCGGCCAAGAAGCCGGCCGAGCTGCAGCATGACGAGATTGATAATCAGGGTATCGAAGAGCAGAACGAGCAGCCGCTGAGCCAAAAGGAGCTGAAGAAACTGCGTCAGCTGTTGAAGAGCGGCGCCAAGGGCGGCAAGAAGAAGTAATAAAACGCGAACATAATAACGGGGCGAATCTTCGCCCCTTTTTATTGGTTATCGATCGCTACTGCCCGTCCAGGCCGCGGATCGGTTTAACCGATGACCAGGCCCGGCATGACGGGCAATGCCAGTAAAGCGAATGGGCGGTAAAACCGCATTTGTGGCAGCGGTAACGCGGCTTGGTGCGGATCTGTTCGCCGACCATGTCGCGCAGCAGCAGCAGGCTCTCTTTTGCCCGGCCGTCTTCGGCGTCCGCCAGATGGTAATCCATCAGCCGGTAGAATACGCGCATGGTAGGATGGCGCTGCAGCTGACGGTTGATGTACACCTGCACCACGTCGCGCCCCTCATGCTGTTCGATAATCTCCGCCAGCATCAGCTCGGCGGTGGCGCCGGTGTTTTCCTCCACGCAACGCTTGAGGAAGTCGGCCCAATCCTGCTGCTGATTCGGCAGGTGCTGGTAGCACTCGTGCAGCATCGGCAGGGTTTCGCTGACCAGTTCCTTATCCTGGCTCAGCACCCGCTGCAGCAATTCTATCGCCTTGCCATAGTCGTTTTGCGCCATGTATATGCGCCCGAACATGATCGACACGCGCGCGCACTGTTTATCCGCCGCGGCGGCGCGCTTCAACAGGCTCATCGCCTTGTCGAGATCGTCGCTGCCCATCGCCTGCAGCGCCAGCTCACAGTAAAAATGAGCGATCTCGACGCGTTGTTTCTCCTTGCCCAGCTTGACCAGCCGCTCGGCCACGTCGATCGCCTTCAGCCAGTCGCTGGTGGCCTGGTGGATCACCAACAGCTGCTGCAGCGCTGAAATGCGGAAATCTTCTTCGCCAATCAGTTGGCTGAACATATCCTCGGCGCGATCGTACAGGCCGGCGGCCATATAGTCGCGGCCCAGCTGCTGCACCGCCAACAGGCGTTGTTCGAAGGTGAGAGAAGCGCTTTCCATCAGCGCCTGATGGATGCGGATAGCGCGGTCGACTTCGCCGCGCGAACGGAACAGGTTACCCAACGTCAGGTGGGCCTCGACGGTATTGCTGTCCTCTTTCAACATGTCGAGGAACAGGTCGACCGCTTTGTCCTGCTGGTTGGAAAGCAGGAAGTTCACCCCGGCCACGTATTCGCGCGACAGGCGGTTAGCCTCCTGCTGTTTATCCTGCTGAGCACTTCTGCGCCCCATGTACCAACCGTACGCGGCAGCCACAGGCAGCAACAGAAACAGCAGTTCTAACATAGAGGATTATTCCTTGCTGACAACGGGCTGAGCCGCTGGCTCGGCAGGCTGTTCAAGCTGCAGCTCCAGCCTTTTGATTTTGCGTTCGGCGCGCCCCAGCGCAATGCGGGTGCGCAGATAGAACAGGCCGCAAATGATCCAGCCAAGGACAAAACCGGCGCCGAACAGCGCAGCCAGCAAGGTCGAAACGCGATAGTCGCCCTGCGCAATTAAGTAGTTAAAACTCACTACCTGATCGTTATGCGCGCCTAACGTGACGGAAATCACGAAGATCACCAGAACCAACAAAAAAATCAGCAAATATTTCACATTCTTTCCCGCATGCCGAGTTAATCGGATGAACTATGCCAATACGTGGCGTCCCTAACCATTAAGTTAGCATTTCCCATCGTGGCAGGGAAACCCTGCGGCACGATAAAACCACATATCTGCCGGCATATTCGGCAGTAAACGACGCTGCCGCGCAAATTAATGAGAAAGCTTCTCAAAATAGCGGATTTATAACGATATGGGGGCGGCGGAGCGAATTGCAATGGCGGCCAAATGTAAGCGGTTAATGCGGCGCCGTTTCGGCGCCGCAGATAAGTGACACAGTCACAAAATCGTTACTTCTCCGGCTTGCGCGCCGCAATTTCCCGCTGTTCCTGCGGCGGCGGCGCCAATGGCCCGAACCAGCGCTGCGCCAGCCAACAGGCGACGGTGACCAACAGCCAGCTGATCAGCGTCGCCATCGCCAGATCGCGTGGCCAGTGCATGCCCAGCAACAGGCGGCTGCCCATGACGCCGGCCGCCCACAGCATCAGCAGCGCCACGGTTTTATAATGGCGGCGCGGCCACAGCAGCCCCACCCCCAGCAGCGCCCAGGTGGCGGCGAACATCGTATGCCCCGACGGGAAAGCGAAGCCGGTTTCAAACTGCCAGTGCTTGCGCAGCCAGCTCGGCACCAGCGGCTGATCCTGCAGCTGCTCGCCCACCAGCGCGCTGCGCTCCTTGCGGTGCAGCGAATAGAAGTATTTTCCGTCCACGCCGTGATTCTGCTCCAGCCACACCACGAACGGCCGCGGCTCCTGCACCCGATCCTTTATCAGCGATTTGACGCCCTGGCCGATCAATACCGCGGCGGAAAGCAAAATCACCAGGCCGATGGCCGCCTTGAGACGAAAGCGCAGGCACCACAGAAACCAGGCGCTGAGAATGACGCTGGTGAGAACGCCCCAGGGCGAAGTGACGGTTTCCGTGACCCAGTAAAGCCCCCTGAGCAGCCGTTCATTGCCGCCCGGCTGCCATTGCCAGCCGGACACCCACACCGCCAGGGGCATCAACAGCAGCAGCAGAGCGCCGCCCGCGGTGCGTTTCGCTATCTCATACATTCCATTTTTCCTCTGCGTGAATCAGGCTGCAGTGTAACAATGTTGCAATATCGATAACACGCGAAAAATTAAACAGATAAGCAACCTATTGCAATAATAGCCGGCGTTAATACGCCATCTGCTGCTTTGCTGAGCACCGCCGGGCAAGAAGTTGTGGCAAAATAGCCGATAATTAACGAAATAGAGATCGGCGTAGCACGTTTTAGTACTGGTCAGTTCGCTGCACCGGACGTAGGATGCGCAACAATGATTGAATCGGATGCGTTTGTGGAGAGTGACATGCAGCTTAAACGGGTGGCAGAGGCTAAACTGCCGACACCTTGGGGCGACTTCCTGATGGTAGGATTCGAAGAATTGGCGACCGGTCACGACCATCTGGCGTTGGTTTTTGGTGATATTTCTGGCGAAACGCCGGTGCTCGCGCGCGTGCATTCCGAGTGTCTGACCGGCGACGCGTTGTTCAGCCTGCGTTGCGACTGCGGCTTCCAGCTGGAAGCCGCGCTGGAGCACATCGCCGAAGAAGGCCGCGGCATTCTGCTCTACCACCGTCAGGAAGGCCGCAATATCGGCCTGCTGAACAAGATCCGCGCCTATGCCCTGCAGGACAAGGGCGCCGATACCGTGGAAGCCAACCACCAGCTCGGCTTCGCCGCCGACGAACGCGACTTCACCCTGTGCGCCGACATGTTCAAGCTGCTGGGCGTAGACGCGGTGCGTTTGCTGACCAACAACCCGAAAAAGGTTGAGATCCTGACCGAGGCCGGCATCAACATCACCGAGCGCGTGCCGTTGATCGTCGGGCGCAACCCGAAGAACGAGCGTTATCTGGCCACCAAGGCCGCCAAAATGGGTCACCTGCTGGACCAGAAATAACACCGCCGCGGCGGAAACAATCAGGGCGCCTTGCGGCGCCCTTTTTATTGCTTACAGCATTTTCCTGATCACGTAGTGCAGGATGCCGTCGTTCTCGTAGTAAACCAGCTCATTGCCGGTGTCGATGCGGCAGCGGGTGTTGACCACTTCCTGTCGGCCGTCGGCGTAGGTGATGTGCACCGGCACCGTCTGGCCCGGCTGCAGCGTTTGCAGCCCGCTGACGCTGATCCGCTCGTCGCCGCTCAGGCCCAGCGTTTTACGCGTGACGCCCTGCGGGAACTCCAGCGGCAGAATGCCCATGCCGATCAGGTTGGAGCGGTGAATACGTTCGAACGATTCGGCGATCACCACCCGCACCCCCAGCAAGCGCGGCCCCTTCGCCGCCCAGTCGCGGCTGGAGCCGGAGCCGTACTCTTTGCCGGCGATCACCGCCAGCGGCACCTTTTCCTGCTGGTACCGCATGGCGGCGTCATAAATCGACAGCGGGGCCTGCGACGGGATGTGGCGGGTATAACCGCCCTCAACGCCCGGCACCATTTCGTTGCGGATGCGGATATTGGCGAAGGTGCCGCGCATCATCACTTCATGGTTGCCGCGCCGCGAGCCGTAGGAGTTGAAGTCCTGCGGCGCCACGCCGTGCTCGCTGAGATAGCGCCCCGCCGGGCTGTCGTTCTTGATGTTCCCCGCCGGCGAGATGTGGTCGGTGGTCACCGAGTCTGCCAGGATGGCCAGAATGCGCGCGTCCTTGATGTCCCGCACCGGATCCGGCTGCACTTTCATGGTGCTGAAGAACGGCGGATGACGAATGTAGGTGGAGTCATCCTGCCACTGATAGGTCGCCGAACCGGTCACCTGGATAGACTGCCAGTTGGCGTCGCCATCGAACACCTCGCCATATTCCTTGTGGAACATCTCGGTGCGCACCTCTTCCACCGCCTGAGCGATGTCCTTGCTGCTCGGCCAGATATCTTTCAGGAACACCGGCTGACCGTCGTTACCCTCGCCCAGCGGCTCCGCGGTGAGGTCTATCTTCATGCTGCCCGCCAGCGCGTAGGCCACCACCAGCGGCGGCGAGGCCAGCCAGTTGGTTTTCACCAGCGGATGGATGCGGCCTTCGAAGTTACGGTTGCCGGACAACACCGCGCCCACGGTCAGATCGCCCTCTTTAATCGCCTGTTCGATCGGATCCGGCAGCGGCCCGGAGTTACCGATACAGGTGGTGCAGCCGTAACCCACCAGGTTAAAGCCGAGCTCTTCCAGATAGGCCGTCAGTTTGGCGCTGTCGAAATAGTCGGTTACCACCTTGGAACCCGGCGCCAGCGAGGTTTTGACCCATGGCTTGGTGCGCAGGCCCTTTTTGACCGCGTTTTTCGCCAGCAGCCCGGCCGCCATCATTACGCTCGGGTTGGAGGTGTTGGTACAAGAGGTGATGGCGGCAATCACGACCGCGCCGTTGTGCAACTCATGCTGCCGGCCATCCAGGGTAAAGGTTTTGCTTTCGGCCTTGGCCTGCTGGCCGCCGATGTCCAGCTCGGTCGCCGCCTGGAACGCCTGCGGCACATTTGGCAGCGCCACGCGATCCTGCGGGCGTTTCGGGCCCGCCAGGCTGGCTTCCACCGTCGACATATCCAACGCCAGCGAGCTGGTAAACACCGGTTCGTCGCCCGGGTTGCGCCACATGCCCTGCGCCTTGGCGTAGGCTTCCACCAGCGCGATTTGCTCTTCGCTGCGGCCGCTGAGCTTCATATAGCCCAGGGTGACGTCATCCACCGGGAAGAAGCCGCAGGTAGCGCCGAACTCCGGCGACATGTTGGCGATGGTCGCCCGGTCCGCCAGCGGCAGATCGGCCAGGCCGTCGCCGTAGAATTCGACAAACTTGCCGACGACCCCGTGCTTGCGCAGCATTTGGGTGACGGTCAACACCAGGTCGGTGGCGGTGATGCCTTCGCTGAGCTTGCCGGTCAGCTTGAAGCCGACCACGTCGGGGATCAGCATCGACACCGGCTGGCCCAGCATCGCCGCTTCGGCTTCGATGCCGCCCACGCCCCAGCCGAGAATGCCCAGGCCGTTGATCATGGTGGTATGGGAGTCGGTGCCCACCAGGGTATCCGGATAGGCGATGCGTCGGCCGCTTTCGTCGCTGTGCCAGACGGTCTGGCCGAGGTATTCCAGGTTCACCTGGTGGCAGATGCCGGTACCCGGCGGCACCACGCGGAAGCGGTTGAAGGCTTTTTGCCCCCAGCGCAGGAAGGTGTAACGTTCATGATTGCGCTGCATTTCGATGCGCACGTTTTCTTCAAAGGCGTCGTCGTCGCCGAACTCGTCGACGGTGACCGAGTGGTCAATCACCAGATCCACCGGCGACAACGGATTCACCTGGTCGACGTTGCCGCCGAGGCGCTGCACCGCTTCGCGCATCGCCGCCAGATCCACCACCGCCGGCACGCCGGTAAAGTCCTGCATCAGTACGCGCGCCGGGCGGTAGGCAATCTCGCGGTCGGCATGGCCGCTTTGCAGCCAACCGACGATGGCTTTCAGGTCGTCAACCTGCACGGTGTCGCCATCCACATGGCGCAGCAGGTTTTCCAACAGCACTTTCATTGATTTGGGCAGCCGGTCGATATCCCCCAACTGCTTCGCCGCCAGCGGCAAGCTGTAATAGTAATACTCGCTATTCAGCGCAACCAGCTTATCCATACTCGCTTCACTAAGATCGGACGACATAGCTCCTCCATTTCTTATTATGACTAAAACAGGGTAATCACTGAGGTCTTGTTTAAAGATACCACAAAGAGGCATTAACGTTTTGATAACAACACGTTTTGATCAGAACGATAGGTGGAAACAATCAGGGACGGGGAAGTTGCTGTCTGGCCAAAGGGTTAGATTCAACGCGGGCCGTCGGCACAAAAAGCGGCAAGGATGATTGCTCGCGTCCGCCGTCATCAAACCGCTCGCTTTAGCTGCGCGCCAGAGAACGCAGTATCCGCCGGATGAGGACCATTAAAATAAGGGCGATAACGGCGGACACACCCAATTTAATGAGGATGACGGCGGTATCGTAGTTGTTCATTGACACTTCACCGTCACCGCTGATTTCTATGTTATTGGATACGAAACCGTTGCAAACGCCATCGGGGAGGAAGAACAACAGAAGGAGGGTTAACCATAAAAACAAGACGATCCACAGGCTCTTTTTCATCGTGATACCACACAATTACTGTAGTCAGGCGCACCCCGAACATTCCATAGATCCTTACCGAGAGCCTCTAGCCGATTACGCATACTGCTTAATGGGCGATCCACAATCCAGTACTGGCCAGGCGGTAACGCCACCTTTTCCCTGAATGAGCAGTGGTGTAGTCGAGCCTGCATATCTGCATAACATTGGATTTCCCTATTCAATTTGTTTGGCCGCTCTGGAGTATGCCTGGCTGCAAACGTATTGAAAACAAGGGAAGTGTTTTTCAGGATGATCCTGAGAAACGTCAGAACTAACCGATTTCTGCCCCAAACGAAAACAGGAGAGGTTTGCCCTCTCCTGTGTTGTGAGCGGATAGCGATTTACCGGCTTACTTGCTCGGCAGCTTGATGTCCTTGAACATCAGTTCGATCTCTTCGTTGGAGCGCAACGCCACGGCGTTGTCGACCACGTCGCGCGTCAGGTGCGGAGCGAAACGCTGGATGAAATCATACATGTAGCTGCGCAGGAAGGTGCTGCGGCGGAAACCGATCTTGGTGGTGCTGTAGGTAAAGATATCGCGCGCATCTACCGTTACCAGATCCGGATCCTGCACCGGGTCCACCGCCATGCTGGCGATGACCCCCACCCCCAATCCCAGGCGAACGTAGGTTTTAATCACGTCGGCGTCGGTGGCGGTGAAGACGATGCGCGGCGTCAGGCCGGCGCGGTTGAACGCGGTGTCCAGCTCCGAGCGGCCGGTAAAGCCGAAGGTATAGGTGACGATCGGGTAAGCGGCCAGCTCTTCAATGGTAATGTGACTTTTGCCGGCCAACGGATGATCGGGCTTCACTACCACCGCGCGATTCCAGTGGTAGCACGGCAGCATGATTAAATCGTCATACAGGTGCAGCGCTTCGGTGGCGATGGCGAAATCGGCGGTGCCTTTGGAAACCGCTTCGGCAATCTGCGTCGGCGAGCCCTGATGCATGTGCAGCGACACGCGCGGATAGCGCTCGATAAAGCCTTTGATCACGTTAGGCAAGGCGTAGCGCGCCTGGGTGTGCGTGGTGGCGACGTACAGCGAGCCCTTATCCGGGTAGGTGTGCTCGCCGGCGACAGCTTTGATCGCATCCACCTTGGACAGCACTTCGCGCGCAATGCGGATTATTTCCTGGCCAGCCGGGGTAACCTGGGTCAGGTGCTTGCCGCTGCGGGCAAAAATCTGGATGCCCAGCTCATCCTCCAGCATGCGCACCTGTTTACTGATGCCGGGTTGCGAGGTGTAAAGCCCTTCTGCCGTCGAGGAGACATTCAGGTTGTGGTTAACCACTTCCACGATGTAACGAAGCTGCTGCAATTTCATATCTTATACCATCCTAGGTTAAACACTGCGGCTTACCCGCAGCCAGGTATATCGGTGTCGCCCCGGTATGCTGAAAGTAACAAGCCTTAAACACAGTGTTTCACCCAGATGCTGAAGAAAACGCCGTCGTTAATAAGCTTTAATCATAAAAAAACTTTTTATATAACCACTATATCACGCCGCAGCTTCAAGTATAGATCCGCGTCACACTATGATAACGATTATTTTGCATTGCTATCAACGTGAAACCCAGCCCCCTGTGGACCAAAAGCAGCAAAGGATAGATCCCTTTTCGGAGTTTCTTCAACAAAAAACCAGCCCGGGGGCTGGTTTTCGATTGTTGCATTCAGGCTGCAAAGTTACTTTTTGCCTTCGACCCACTTGCCGTCCACGTAGAAAGCGGACCAGCCGGTGGCCTTGCCGTCCTTCTCCGAAGAGACGTATTGCTGCTTGGTCTTGCGGCTGAAGCGCACCATGGTTTTATTGCCTTCGGCATCCGCCACCGGCGCATCCGCCAGATAGCGCAGCTTCTCCGGCAAGCGATCCTTGAAGCGGGCCAGCTCTTCCACCAGCGGCGCGCGGGTTTCGCGCGATTTAGGGAAGGTGTTGGCCGCCAGGAATACGCCGGCGGCGCCGTCGCGCAGCACAAAGTACGCGTCGGACTTCTCGCACGGCAGCTCCGGCAACGGCACCGGATCCTCCTTCGGCGGCGCAACGTCGCCGTTACGCAGGATCTTGCGGGTGTTTTTGCAGTTTTCGTTGGTGCAGCCCATGTACTTGCCGAAACGCCCCATTTTCAGGTGCATTTCAGAACCGCACTTGTCGCACTCGACCACCGGGCCGTCATAGCCTTTCAGGCGGAACTCGCCCTCTTCGATCTCGTAACCGTCACACGCCGGGTTGTTGCCGCAGACGTGCAGCTTGCGCTGGTTGTCGATCAGGTAGCTGTCCATCGCCGTGCCGCATTTCTGGCAGCGGCGACGGGCGCGCAACGCGTTGGTTTCCGCATCGTCGCCTTCGAGGATGTTGAGCACTTCCGCTTCCGGCACCAGGTTGATGGTGGTTTTGCAGCGCTCCTTCGGCGGCAGCGCATAGCCGGAACAGCCGAGGAACACGCCGGTGCTGGCGGTGCGAATGCCCATCTTGCGACCGCAGGTCGGGCAGTCGATGCTGGTCATCACCATCTGGTTCGGGCGCATGCCGCCCTCTTCGGGATCCTTTTCCGCCGTACCCAGCTGTTCGCTGAAGTCGACGAAGAACTCGTCCAGCACCGCTTTCCACTCGGCGTGGTTGTTCGCGACCTGATCCAGGCCGTCTTCCATGCGCGCGGTGAAATCGTAATTCATCAGCTCGCGGAAGTTTTCCTCCAGGCGGTCGGTAACGATTTCACCCATTTTCTCGGCGTAGAAACGGCGGCTTTCCACCCGCACATAGCCACGATCCTGGATGGTGGAAATGATCGACGCGTAGGTCGACGGGCGGCCGATGCCGCGTTTTTCCAACTCTTTCACCAGCGAAGCTTCGCTGTAACGCGCCGGCGGCTTGGTGAAGTGCTGGCTTGGGATCAGCTTTTGCAGTTCCAGCTCGCTGCCGACTTCAACAAACGGCAGCGTGCGGTCTTCATCGCCCTTGCGCAGCGCGGGCATCACCTTGGTCCAACCGTCGAAACGCAGCGTGCGGCCCTTGGCGCGCAGCTGGTAATCGCCGGCCTTGACCGACAGCGTTGTGGAATCGTACTGCGCCGGCGTCATCTGACAGGCGACGAACTGACGCCAGATCAGCTGATACAGCTTCTGCGCGTCCGCTTCCATATCTTTCAGTTGCTCGGCGAGCACGTTCACATCCGAAGGACGAATGGCTTCGTGCGCTTCCTGCGAGTTTTCCTTGCTGCTGTACTGATTCGGCGCTTTCGGCAGGTACTTGGCGCCGAAGTTGTCGCCGATGTAGCCACGCACCATGTTGAGCGCATCCTGGCTCAGGTTGGTGGAGTCGGTACGCATGTAGGTAATGTGGCCGGCTTCATACAGCCGCTGGGCCATCATCATGGTTTTCTTCACGCCGAAGCTCAGGCGGGTACTGGCGGCCTGTTGCAGCGTGGAGGTAATGAACGGCGCGCCCGGCTTGCTGCTGGTCGGTTTGTCTTCGCGATCCAGCACGGTATAGCGGGCTTTCTCCAGCAGCTTGACGGCGGCGTGGGTCTGCTCGCGATTAACCGGTTTGAACGGCTTGTCGTGGGCGTGCGTCACTTCCATCTGCAGCGCGGTATCGCCTTTCGCCAGCAGATCGGCGTGCAGCTCCCAGTATTCTTCCGGCACGAACGCCTTGATGTCGCGCTCGCGCTCCACCACCAGACGCACGGCCACCGACTGGACTCGCCCGGCGGACAGGCCACGGGCGATTTTTTTCCACAGCAGCGGAGAGACCATGTAACCCACTACGCGGTCCATAAAGCGGCGCGCCTGCTGTGCGTTGACGCGGTCGATGTTCAGCTCGCCCGGCTGTTTGAACGCCTGCTGGATCGCGTTTTTGGTGATTTCGTTAAACACCACGCGGCTAAAACGCTTGTCGTCCCCGCCGATCACTTCCCGCAGGTGCCAGGCGATGGCTTCCCCTTCGCGGTCAAGGTCGGTTGCGAGATAAATATGGTCGGCGTTTTCCGCTAACGATTTTAACTCGGCGACAACTTTTTCTTTGCCCGGCAGGATTTCGTAATGCGCTTTCCAGCCGTGATAAGGATCGACGCCCATACGATTGACCAGCGCCGTCTTCTCATCTTTTTTAACTTTCTTCTTGGCTTTGTCTTCGGATGAGTCAGCGCTCTTTTTGCTGGCTGAGCCACTGGTCGGCAAATCGCGGATATGACCGACGCTGGACTTCACCACGTAGTCATTGCCTAAGTATTTATTAATAGTTTTGGCTTTTGCCGGGGACTCAACTATTACGAGAGCTTTACCCATATTTACCTTTACCTAATTTATTTCTTCTAAAAAGAAGTCTTTTATCTCGCCGTGCCGCGGCAATTCGTGTCTCTTTTTTATATTGCGGCAGTCTGGCAAGAGATCAACAGGTTTTTTTCTTTTGGCTGACTGATTGCTCAACCTGAACGCAAGTTGTTGATCCTGCCCGCTATTCACCCATGCCCCAGAAGTATGGCCGGGTGAAACTCATTCATGGCGTAAACAAAACCTTCCACCCGACGCCGCAAAATCCCACACTGTACCTGATAAAAAGCGTCACGCAACCTAATTAGCACGGAAAGACGGATTTCGCCAACTGGCCGCTGACGCTGGCCATCCAGACGGCAAATAAACCTTAGTAGGTTTGCGGATAAATGCGAACCGGCGTTAGAATATGCACAGAATTTATGTTTGGAGTGTAATAAATGCGCACTAATACCTCACCCATCACTCGTGAAGCCCTGCTGGCGGAAGCAAATAACCTCATTCGTCAACATGAAGATTATCTGCACGGCATGCTCGCCACCGACGTTGAACAAAAAGGCAGCGTTTTAGTTTTCCGCGGCGAATTCTTTTTGGACGCGGATGGATTGCCTACCGCCAAAACCACCGCAGTATTTAATATGTTTAAACATTTGGCCCACCTGCTTTCCGAAAAATATCACCTGGTCGATGAGAAATAAAAAACGGGGGCGCCTGGCCCCCGCAGTCGGTTTAATCCGCGCTTAAAGCAGCGGCTTTTCCCCGCGCTGCCACCAGCGCAACAGCAGACGATCGACGCTCTCCGCCGCGCTGCCGGTGAAACGATCCATCAGGCGTTTGCGGCGCGCATAGCGCACGGCGATCACTTCATGGTTGTCCAGCTCGGCGATCAGCAGATCGTCGCTGGTGCCGATGGCGTCGACCAGCCCTTTCTCCTTGGCCTGGCTGCCGAACCAGTGCTCGCCGGTCGCCACGCTGTCGATATCCAGCGACGGGCGCTGCTGATGCACGAACTGCTTGAACAGTTCGTGGGTCTCGTTCAGGTCTTCGCGGAACTTCTCGCGCCCCTGCTCGGTGTTTTCGCCAAACAGCGTCAGCGTGCGCTTGAATTGCCCGGCGGTGTGCAGCTCCACGTCGATGTCGTTCTTTTTCAACAGGCGATGGAAGTTGGGGATCTGCGCCACCACGCCGATCGATCCGATGATGGCGAACGGCGCAGCCACGATGCGATCCGCCACGCAGGCCATCATGTAGCCGCCGCTGGCCGCCACCTTGTCCACCGCCACCGTCAGGCGAATGCCGCCCTTGCGCAGGCGCTCCAGCTGCGAAGCCGCCAGGCCGTAGCCGTGCACCACGCCGCCGGGGCTTTCCAGCCGCAGCAGCACTTCGTCCTGCGGGGTGGCCGCCGCCAGTACCGCCGAAATTTCTTCGCGCAACGAGGTCACCTCATGCGCGTCCATGCTGCCTTTAAAATCCAGCACGTACAGGCAGGGCTTGGTCACTTCGACCGCACCGGATTTGGCGCGTTGCTTTTTCAGTTTGCCGTCGGCTTTGGTCTGCTTCTTGAACTGCTTGCTCCAGATTTTTTGTTCGGCGTCACCTATGCGCGCCAGGCGCATCTCGCGCTGCATCTCGCGATACTGCTCGCCCAGATCGGTCAGCTGCAGCTCCCCTTTCTGCCGGTTCTTGCGTTGCCCCAGGCTGACCGCCAGCACGGCCAATGCAGCGATGGCGAGCACCACAGTGGCGACCTTGGCCAGGAACAGACCATAAACAGATATAAACTCCACAGATTCCGCCTTTATTTACAGGTTGTTAGTATGATCGGGTTCATTTTAGCCATCCGCAGCGGCTGCTGTCGCGGCTAAATAAAAATTCCTTGTTCCCTGTGAAGCACTATGGGGGCAATTTCGAGCTTAACCAAGCCGGCGCCATTCCACTTTTGTTACAAAAGAATGCCGATTCCGCCGCCTAATCATTGAAAATGCGATCCATTTAAGGCATATAACACGCATTATTCATCAACATGATGAGACAGATTCGCTGCAGGGCCAGTCATGCGGTCGAGCCTTAGCTCCCGCCGCGGCCCGGCAATTCACCCTTTCTCCCCGACGTAAGCGGGAGACCAGCCACCGAGGCGCGAGGAATTATTGTGCACTACCAACCTAAACAAGACCTGCTCGAACAACGCATTATTTTGGTTACCGGCGCCGGCGACGGCATCGGCCGTGAAGCGGCGCTGACCTACGCGCGCTTCGGCGCCCAACTGGTGCTGCTGGGCCGCACCGAGAGCAAACTGCAGGCGGTTCAGGCCGAAATTGCCGCACTGGGCGGCGCGCCGACCTCGGTCGTCACTCTGGATCTGCTGCACGCCACGCCGGAACGCTGCCAACAGATCGCGGACGATTTGGCGGCGAAAATCCCGCGGCTCGACGGCGTATTGCACAATGCCGGGCTGCTGGGGGATATCGCCCCGATGATTGAGCTGACGATGCCGATGTGGCAGGAGGTGATGCAGGTTAACGTCAACGCCACCTTTATGCTGACCCAGGCGCTGCTGCCGCTGCTGCTGAAATCCAACGCCGGTTCGCTGGTGTTCACCAGTTCCAGCGTGGGCCGCACCGGGCGCGCCACCTGGGGGGCTTACGCGGTGTCCAAGTTCGCCACCGAGGGCATGATGCAGGTGCTGGCGGACGAGTACAAAAGCCGCCATCTTCGGGTAAACTGCATCAATCCGGGCGGAACTCGCACCAAAATGCGCGCTTCCGCCTTCCCGCACGAAGACAAGAACAAGCTGAAAACGCCGGCCGATATCATGCCGCTGTACCTTTATCTGATGGGGGATGACAGCCGCCGTAAAACCGGCATGACCTTCGACGCGCAACCGAACCGCAAACCCGGCGCCGCCGAATAAAGGAGCCGTTTTATGGCTGAAGATCGTCACCAGCAGCGCCAGCAGCGGCTGAAAGAACAGGTGGACGCGCGCATCGCCGCCGCCCAGGAAACGCGCGGCCTGCTGCTGGTGTTTACCGGCAACGGCAAGGGCAAAACCACCGCCGCCTTCGGCACCGTGACGCGAGCCGTCGGCCACGGCATGCAGGCCGGCGTGATCCAGTTCATCAAGGGCGAGTGGCCCAACGGCGAAAAGAATTTGCTGCAGCAGCACGGCGTCGAATTTCAGGTGATGGCCACCGGCTTCACCTGGGAGACGCAGAACAAGGCCGCTGATACCGCCGCCTGTCAGGCGGTATGGCAGCACGGCAAACGCATGCTGGCCGACAGCAGCCTGGATCTGGTGCTGTTGGACGAACTGACCTATATGCTGACCTATGGTTATCTGGCGCTGGAAGAGGTGCTGGAGGCGCTGCGGCGGCGTCCCGAGCACCAGACGGTGATCGTTACCGGGCGCGGCTGCCATCGCGATGTGCTGGAGCTGGCGGATACGGTGACGGAGATGCGGCCGGTGAAACACGCGTTTGACGCGGGCATCAAGGCGCAACAGGGAATCGACTGGTAGCGGGAACCCACTCTGGCCCCGCACGGGGCCAGAGTGGCATGCTTAACTGCGCTTGCCTGGCTTGCCGGATTTGCCGCCCGGCGCGCTGCGGCGGCCGCCGTTGCCGGCGACCTGAGTATGCCGCTTGACCGCACGACGGATCTGGTTGGCCTTCACGCGGCGGCGTTCACGCTCCACCGGCATCTTGCTGACCGTTTCCGGCTTCAGCTCTACCAGCTCGCGCAGGTAGTTGATCGCCGGCAGATCCAGCTCGGCCCAACCGCCGCGCGGCAGGCCCTTCGGCAGATCGATATCGCCGTAGCGCACGCGGATCAGGCGGCTGACCTGCACGCCCACCGCTTCCCACAGGCGACGCACCTCACGGTTGCGGCCCTCGGTCAGGGTGACGTTATACCACTGGTTCAGCCCCTCGCCGCCCTGGAAACTGATGGTGCGGAAGGCGGCCGGGCCGTCTTCCAGCTGCACGCCCTTGCTCAGCTGCTTTACCTTGGCGTCGTCGATCTGGCCAAACACGCGCACGGCGTATTCACGTTCAACTTCGCGGCTCGGGTGCATCAGGCGGTTAGCCAGCTCACCGTCGGTGGTGAACAACAGCAGGCCGGAGGTGTTAACGTCCAGGCGCCCTACCGCCACCCAGCGGGAACCGCGCAGCTTGGGCAGGCGATCGAACACCGTTGGGCGGCCTTCTGGGTCGCTGCGGGTGCAGAGTTCGCCTTCCGGCTTGTAATAAGCCAGCACGCGGCAAACCGCCTCTTCGGATTCCTTGATCGACACCACGTGGCCATCCATACGAATTTTCATCGCAGGATTCACCTCGACGCGATCGCCCAGTTTGGCTATCTTGCCGTCGACGCTGACGCGGCCGGCTTCAATCATGGTTTCGATTTCACGACGCGAGCCATGGCCGGCGCGCGCTAAAACTTTCTGTAACTTCTCGCTCATTGAGCAACCTCTAGTGTCGCCTTCACAGACGTCAACGTATACTATACTTTCAATCAGTTACGGCCAGTAACGCCATAACCCTATAATCTTGCATACATTTTGGAACACAGCATGTCAAACAAGGTGTCACACACGATACAGCGTGGCCGGACATTCTACACAAATTTTAGAGTCAATGATTCTAAAAAGTTTGTTGGTTTATCGCTCAATACTTTCGATGATGAAGATTAGTCATATAACCATTTACCGGCCTTGGCAGACTCCGCGAACATACGCACGGTTAAAGGCTTTCTGTTTTTCTCTATGTCACTCTTTTTACATTTAAACCAGCGTTCCCAGCGAGATAAATTTTCCCACGGGTAATAATGAGTCATGTCGATGACGGATACGTCCACGCCAAACTTTTCAGCGTAATCCTCAATCGCATACGGAAACTCATCCCCCTCAGCATAATCCTGAAGTAGGGTATCAAGTTGGAGATGCTCAACCTTTCCTTTCCATGTTACGGGCGTGGATAGTTCATTGCGGAAAAACTCTAATACTTCTTCGGTCGTTACCATAATTTATCGTCTCCTCGCGCTATGCTGTTGTATCTGGTAACGGATTTGAATGAAATCTCTGTTACGTCTTTTGCGAGGATGATCCAACCAACAACAGGGACAGCACGACCTACAAATGTTCCCATTTTACGCGTTAGGATGACTCTCATCGTGGATAGTGGATACCCGCCTACAACAGACGGCAATTTCACATTACCGGGAAAGGTTTTTTTTCCGAACACTTTTCGAGCGCCGCGCGATGCATAGGAGGTATCTTCAATGTTCCCTCTAAACTTGCCCCGCGTCTTTGAAACGTTGAGACCCGACACAATCGCAACGATCGCGCCAAAATCATCAACTCCTAACTGTTCGGCTACCTGTTCACAGAACACCATGAAAAACATTTCACCTGCGCTCAGGTTTGGCCGTCCTGCGTAGAAGTAGGTCCCGTTTAACTGCTCTACAGTATCCATCCCTGAATCCTCATCACTTTAGAGAAGCTGATACTAATAGCTAATCCTCAACCAAGGCAACAGGCATTAATAATGCACTGTCGGCTGTAACACAAACCCACGGCCCCAAACTGGCTATGTTTTATATGACTGTTTTTATTTATAAATAAGATTATATATTGTGTTTTCCCGGGCGCGCGGCCGCCATTCCCTCAGGTCCCATAGGCGAAAAAGTCATCCACCGCCCCCAACACCGCCTCAGGCCGCTCGAGAATGCCGAGGTGGGTGCGGGCCTGCTCCAGCCGCACGACCGAAAAGAACCGATGTTCGGCGGCGAAGTCCTGCTGCCGGTGCAGATAATCTTCGTGGCGATCCAGCGAATAAACATGCCGACAGCGCGGCGCCGGCGAAAGCCCCGCCAGCCGTTGCAGGGGTGAACCGTATTGCCGATAGGCCCGCTCGATGGCCAGTGGCGAGGCTGTTGCATCTGCACGACCGCCTGAAAAAAGGTCGCTTCCGGCCGCGTCATGCTCCAGTAGAGAAACAACATGCCCTGCACCCGCTGCGGCATCGCTTCCGCCAGCGCCACCGACAGAGTGACAAAACGCTCCGGCGCCGACGTCCTGATAATCGAACGTGATATTGGCACAGTGAAACGCGGTCATATTTACCTCCGGTAAACGCAGTTCTCCGCCCCGTTCGAAGGGGGACGCGCCGAAGCAAATTGCCAGCGTTGTGCGGCGTTATCCAGGGGAGTTCGTGCTAAAGAGGAGAGAGCGCACCTTAAGAAAAAATGCGCACGAAATGGACCGGCCGTTAATGCCGCACGCAGGGATAGGCGGCGCTTAACGCCAGCATAATTACCGACGGGGCGGAATAATGCAGCTGCTCAGGATGCTCATTCAGATATTGCATCACCGCATCGGCGGCCATGCCGACGCTCATGCCGGCGTCCGGGCAGATATTGCGGTTGCCCTGCATGGAATAGGTATCGAATACCCCGGCCACGTAGCCCATAAACATGCCGCCATCGAGCGCTTCGGCCACGGTGGCTTCGCCATTTTTGTTTTTTACGTAGCCACCGGTCTCAGACAGCAAGGCGCTGCCGGAATAGAAACCTGCGCTGGCCGCAGAGGAAAATAATAAGGCCGCTAAAATAGAAACCCGTTTAATCATTGTAACGCATCCTGCTCATTATCAATTCTGGAAACTGTAGAATAGCGGCTTTCGCGGCAAATAACCTCGCGTCGGCCACTTTTCAGATAATGAGCAAGGCGGCAAGAGTTTACATCAGCGGAAAGGCGCCGGATCGCCCGCCCCTTCGCGCACCACTTCCGGCGCGGATTCGGTCAGGTCGACCACCGTGGTCGGCTGCTGGCCAAGGAAGCCGCCGTGGATCACCAGATCCACCTGTTTTCCCAGATGATCGCTGATTTCTTCCGGGTCGGATTCGGCAAAGTCGTTGCCCGGCAACATCAGCGTGGTGGACATCATCGGCTCATTCAGCACTTCCAGCAGCGCCAGCGCGATCGGGTTTGAAGGCACGCGCAAACCGATGGTTTTGCGCTTATCGTTCATCAGCCGACGCGGCACTTCCTTGGTGGCTTTCAGAATGAAGGTGTAGTTGCCCGGCGTGTTGTTCTTGATCAGTCGAAATGCGGTGTTGTCGACGTAGGCATAGGTCGACAGCTCGGACAGATCGCGACACATCAGCGTGAAGTTATGGCTGCCGTCCAACTGACGAATGCGGCAAATGCGCTCCATCGCCGCCTTCTCTTCCAGCTTGCAGCCCAGCGCGTAGCCGGAGTCGGTCGGATAAACGATCACGCCGCCCTTGCGCAGGACGTCCACCGCCTGATTGATCAGGCGCGGTTGGGGGTTGTCCGGATGAATATAAAAAAGCTGACTCATGACTTGCTCCTAAAATGATGCACGCAGGCGGCATCGCCCGCGTTAAATCAGATGGCCCCGGCCCGCGCCGGCTGCGGCCAGTCGCGCCATACCGGTTCAACGCCGCCCGGCAACCACAGCTTGCGGCCCAGCTCGATCCACGAACAGGGCTGGTGAAAATCGGATCCCTGCGACGCCAGCAGCCGATAGTCCTGGGCATATTTAGCCAGCTGCGAACGTTCATTCGGCGCCTGCTGGCACTGCGCCACTTCCATGGCGTCGCCGCCCTGTTCGGCAAAATACGCCAACAGGCGTTTCAGCCACTTGGCCGTCAGATCGTAGCGGCCCGGATGTGCCATCACCGCCTGCCCGCCAGATTGATGAATCACATCAATGGCTTGTTCTATTGTACACCAGTGTGGCGGAACGTAGCCGGTTTTGCCCTTGGCGAGATACTTCTTGAAGACCTGCGCCATATTGTCGGCCACCCCGGTCTCCACCAGATAACGGGCAAAATGGCCGCGGGTGACCGCCCCGCCGGCAGCCAGCCGCTGCGCGCCCTCATAGGCGTCGGGAATGCGCGCCTTCGCCAGCCGCAGGCCGATTTCCCCGGCCCGCAGGTTGCGGCGCTCGCTCTGCTCAGCCAGCAGCCGCACCATAGCCGGGTGAGCGCTATCGATGCCCAATCCGACGATATGAATTTCGTGATTTTCCCACAGCGTCGAGATTTCCACCCCGTTCACCAGCTGCAGCGGCAGCGCCAGCTCGGCGATGGCCGCGGCGGCGGCGGCCAACCCTGCGGTGGTGTCATGATCGGTGATCGCCAATACGCCGACGCGCATTTCCACCGCCCGCTGCACCAGCTGCGCCGGCGTCAGGTAGCCGTCGGAGGCGGTGGTATGGCTGTGGAGGTCGTACAGGGTAAACGCGGAGGGCTGTGGGCTGCTGTCTGTCAAAACAAATATCCGGCAATGGCTTGGCTTTCTATCATACCCGTTATCGGCGACCGGACGGAAATCTATTCTGCCCGCCCCAGGGTCAGGATGAACAGAATTCATCCTCAACGCTAAAAACATTGTGCGAAAAGAGGGTTGACTTTATTTCCTCGAACCAGTTAACTAGTACACAAGTTCACGACGGATACCCTGTCGGATGATAAACAAGAGAGCACGGAAATGAACAAGCAAACTTCTCTTCTTCGTTGGTGGCGTACCTCCCTTTCGCGGGCGGTGTAATCGCGCATACCTGTCATCCGACAATGCAGATTTCCTGAGCCCGCCCTGAAGCGGGCTTTTTTATGGACAGAATTCAAGCGGAACCAGCGATAATGAACCAGAAACCACAACTCAGGTTGTTAAAGGCGCAAGCCAGTTACCGGGGCGACCCCACCACCATTTTCCACCAGCTGTGCGGCGCGCGCCCGGCCACCCTGCTGCTGGAGTCGGCTGAAATCAACAGCAAGCAGAACCTGCAAAGCCTGCTGGTGATCGACAGCGCCCTGCGCATCACCGCGCTGGGCCGCATCGTCAACGTACAAGCGCTGACCGCCAACGGCGCCGCGCTGCTGCCGCTGCTGGACGAAGCGCTGCCGGGCGAAGTGCGCATCCAGGTTCGCCCCAACGGCCGCGAGCTGACCTTCCCGCCGATCGATGCGGTGCAGGATGAAGACGCCCGCCTGCGTTCGCTGTCGGTATTTGACGCGCTGCGCACCCTGCTGACGCTGGTCGACTCGCCGGCGGACGAGCGCGAAGCCGTGATGCTCGGCGGCCTGTTCGCCTATGACCTGGTGGCCGGCTTTGAAGACTTGCCGGCGCTGCGCCAGGACCAGCGCTGCCCCGACTTCTGCTTTTACCTGGCGGAAACGCTGCTGGTGCTGGACCACCAGCGCGGCTTCGCCCGTTTGCAGGCCAGCGTATTCACCGCCGACCCGGCCGAGGAACAACGTTTGCAGCAGCGTCTGGAGCAGCTGCAGCTGCAGCTGAAGCAAACCCCGCAGCCGATCCCGCATCAGACACTGGAAAGCATGCAGCTGAGCTGCAACCAGAGCGACGAAGAATACGGCGCGGTGGTCAGCGAACTGCAGCAGGCGATCCGCCAGGGCGAGATCTTCCAGGTGGTGCCGTCGCGCCGCTTCTCCCTGCCTTGCCCGGCGCCGCTGGCGGCGTATCAAACGCTGAAGGACAACAACCCGAGCCCGTACATGTTCTTCATGCAGGACGACGAATTCACCCTGTTCGGCGCCTCGCCGGAGAGCGCGCTGAAGTACGACGCCGGCAACCGCCAAATTGAAATCTACCCGATCGCCGGCACTCGCCCGCGCGGACGCAACAAGGAGGGGGCGCTGGATCTGGATCTCGACAGCCGCATCGAATTGGAAATGCGCACCGATCATAAAGAGCTGGCCGAGCACCTGATGCTGGTCGACCTGGCGCGCAACGATCTGGCGCGCATCTGCCAGGCCGGCAGCCGCTACGTGGCGGATCTGACCAAGGTGGATCGCTACTCGTTCGTCATGCACCTGGTGTCGCGCGTGGTCGGCACCCTGCGCGCCGATCTCGACGTGCTGCACGCCTATCAGGCCTGCATGAACATGGGTACCCTGAGCGGCGCGCCGAAAGTGCGCGCGATGCAACTGATCGCCGCCTCCGAAGGCTCCCGCCGCGGCAGCTACGGCGGCGCGGTGGGATATTTCACCGCCACCGGCGATCTGGATACCTGTATTGTCATCCGCTCCGCGTACGTTGAAGACGGCATTGCCACCGTGCAGGCCGGCGCCGGCGTGGTGCTGGACTCTGTTCCCCAGGCGGAAGCCGATGAAACCCGTAATAAAGCACGTGCCGTGCTGCGCGCTATCGCTACCGCGCATCAGGCCAGGGAGGTGTTCTGATGGCCGATATCTTACTGCTCGACAACGTCGATTCCTTTACCTACAACCTGGTCGATCAGCTGCGCGCCAGCGGCCATCAGGTGGTGATTTACCGCAACCAGATCGCCGCCGATCTGATTATCGAACGCCTGCAGCAGATGGCGCAACCGGTGCTGATGCTGTCGCCGGGACCGGGTACCCCCGCCGAGGCCGGCTGCATGCCGGAACTGCTGCAGCGCCTGCGCGGCCAGCTGCCGATTATCGGCATCTGCCTCGGCCATCAGGCGATTGTCGAAGCCTACGGCGGCCACGTCGGCCAGGCCGGCGAGATCCTGCACGGCAAAGCGTCGGCGATTGCTCACGACGGCGAAGGCATGTTCGCCGGCATGGCCAACCCGCTGCCGGTGGCGCGTTATCACTCGCTGGTCGGCAGCAATATCCCGGCCGAACTCACCGTCAACGCCCGCTTTGGCGAGATGGTGATGGCGGTGCGCGATGACCGGCATCGCGTATGCGGTTTCCAGTTCCACCCGGAATCCATCCTGACCACCCAAGGCGCGCGCCTGCTTGAGCAGACGTTGGCCTGGGCGCTGGCGAAGTAATAAGGAAAACGACGATGCAACCTATTCTTGAAAAGCTGTACCGCGCCGAGTCGATGAGCCAGCAGGAAAGCCAGCAGTTATTCAGCGCCATCGTGCGCGGCGAACTGGAGCCGAGCCAGCTGGCGGCGGCGTTGATCAGCATGAAAGTGCGCGGCGAACGCCCGGAAGAGATCGCCGGCGCCGCCATGGCGTTGCTGGACGACGCCCAGCCGTTCCCGCGCCCTGACTATCCGTTCGCCGATATCGTCGGCACCGGCGGCGACGGCACCAACAGCATCAACATCTCGACCGCCAGCGCCTTCGTCGCGGCGGCCTGCGGCGCGAAAATCGCCAAGCACGGCAACCGCAGCGTCTCCAGCCGTTCCGGATCGTCCGATCTGCTGGCGGCGTTCGGCATCCGTCTGGATTTGCCGGCGGAAGAAGCGCGCAAGGCGCTGGACGATCTCGGCGTTTGCTTCCTGTTCGCGCCGCAGTATCACACCGGCTTCCGCCATGCGATGCCGGTGCGCCAACAGTTGAAGACCCGCACGCTGTTCAACGTGCTGGGGCCGTTGATCAACCCGGCGCGCCCGCCGCTGGCGCTGATCGGCGTGTACAGCCCGGAGCTGGTGCTGCCGATCGCCGAAACCCTGCGGGTGCTGGGTTACCAGCGCGCGGCGGTGGTGCACGGCGGCGGGATGGATGAGGTGGCGATCCACGCCGCCACCCACGTGGCCGAGCTGAACAACGGCGAAATCACCAGTTACCAGCTGACGCCGCAATCCTTCGGGCTGGAAACCTACCCGCTGGCGGCGCTGCTGGGCGGCACGCCGGAAGAAAATCGTGACATTCTGGCACGGTTGTTACAAGGTAAAGGCGAACCGGCGCACGCCGCAGCGGTCGCCGCTAACGTGGCGTTACTGCTGAAGTTATTCGGGCATGAAGACCTGCGCCACAATGCGCGGCAGGCCCTGGACATGATTAACAGCGGGCAGGCTTACGAGCGTGTTATCGCACTGGCGGCAAGAGGATAAATGATGCAGGAAACCGTGCTCAACAAGATTGTTCGTGACAAGGCGCAATGGGTCGCAGCACGACAGCAACAACAGCCACTGGCCAGCTTTCAGAACGACATCGTCCCGAGCGAGCGCAGCTTCTATCACGCGCTGCAGGGCACCAGAACGGCGTTTATTCTTGAATGCAAAAAGGCCTCGCCCTCCAAGGGGCTGATCCGCGAAAACTTCGACCCGGTGGAGATCGCCTCGGTCTATAAGGATTTCGCTTCGGCCATCTCGGTGCTGACCGATGAGAAATACTTCCAGGGCAGCTTCGACTTCCTGCCGCTGGTCAGCAAAACCGTGACCCAGCCGGTGTTGTGCAAAGACTTTATTATCGATCCGTATCAGATCTATCTGGCGCGCTTCTATCAGGCCGACGCCATCCTGCTGATGCTGTCGGTGCTGAACGACGATCAATATCGTCAGCTGGCGGCGGTGGCGCACAGCCTCGGCATGGGCGTGCTGACCGAAGTGATCAGCGAAGAAGAGCTGCAGCGGGCCATCGTCCTGGAGGCGCGGGTGGTGGGCATCAATAACCGCGACCTGCGCGACCTGAGCATCGATCTGGGCCGCACCCGCCAGCTGGCGCCGCGCGTGCCGCACGGCGTGACGGTGATCAGCGAGTCCGGCATCAACAACTACGGCCAAATTCGCGAGCTGAGCCATTACGCCAACGGCTTCCTGATCGGCAGTGCGCTGATGTCGGAAAGCGACCTGCGCGCCGCGGTGCGCCGGGTGATCCTCGGCGACAACAAGGTCTGCGGCCTGACCCGCCCGCAGGACGCCGCCGCCGCTTATCAGGCCGGCGCCCTCTACGGCGGGCTGATCTTCGTCGGCCGCTCACCGCGCTATGTCGACATCAACCGCGCCCGCGAGGTGATTTCCGGCGCGCCGCTGAAATATGTCGGCGTGTTCTGCGACGCGCAGGTCGACACCCTGGTGAAAACCGTCGAACGCCTCGGTCTGCAGGCGGTGCAGCTGCACGGCGCGGAAGATCAGGCCTATATCACCGCCCTGCGCGCCCAATTGCCGGCCCGCTGCCAAATCTGGAAAGCGCTGAGCGTGAAGGACCGGCTGCCGGCGCGCGATCTGCAACACGTCGATCGCTTCCTGCTGGACAACGGCGCCGGCGGCACCGGCCAACGTTTCGACTGGTCGTTATTGCAGGGCGAAGATCTGGGCAACGTGATGCTGGCCGGCGGCCTGGGCGCAGACAACTGCGTCGAAGCGGCCAAGCTCGGCTGCGCCGGCCTGGACTTTAATTCCGGCGTGGAGAGCCAGCCCGGCATCAAAGACGCCGCCCGTCTGGCCGCGGTGTTCCAAACCCTGCGCGCCTACTGAATGCGACTCTATACCCTAAATAATGGGTATACATTAATGGATAACAACGGGAACTATAATGACGCTGCTTAACCCCTACTTCGGCGAATTCGGTGGTCAATACGTGCCGCAGATTCTGATGCCGGCCTTGAAACAGCTGGAAGAAGCCTTCGTCAGCGCCCAGCGCGACCCAGAATTTCAGGCTGAATTTATCGACCTGCTGAAAAACTACGCGGGCCGACCGACGGCGCTGACGCTGTGCAAAAACCTCACCGCCGGCACCAAAACCAAGCTTTATCTGAAGCGCGAAGATCTGCTGCACGGCGGCGCGCACAAAACCAACCAGGTATTGGGCCAGGCGCTGTTGGCCAAGCGCATGGGCAAAACCGAAATTATCGCGGAAACCGGCGCCGGCCAGCATGGCGTGGCCTCGGCGCTGGCCTGCGCCCTGCTCGGCCTGAAATGCCGCATCTATATGGGCGCCAAAGATATCGAGCGCCAGTCGCCGAACGTGTTCCGCATGCGGCTGATGGGCGCCGAAGTGATCCCGGTGCACAGCGGTTCCTCCACCCTGAAAGACGCCTGCAACGAGGCGCTGCGCGACTGGTCCGGCAGCTATGAAAAATCGCATTATATGCTCGGCACCGCCGCCGGCCCGCACCCGTACCCGACCATCGTGCGCGAATTCCAGCGCATGATCGGCGAAGAGACCAAGGCGCAGATGCTGGAGCGCGAAGGCCGCCTGCCGGATGCGGTGCTGGCGTGCGTCGGCGGCGGTTCCAACGCCATCGGCATGTTCGCCGACTTTATCGATGACGCCGGCGTCGGCCTGATCGGCGTTGAGCCGGCGGGGCTGGGTATCGAAACCGGCCAACACGGCGCACCGCTGAAGCATGGCCACGTCGGCATCTATTTCGGCATGAAAGCGCCGATGATGCAGACCTCCGAAGGCCAGATCGAAGAATCCTATTCGATTTCCGCCGGGCTGGACTTCCCGTCGGTGGGGCCGCAGCACGCTTACCTGAACAGCATCGGCCGCGCGGAATACGTGTCGATCACCGATGACGAGGCGCTGGACGCCTTCAAGGCGCTGTCGCGCAGCGAAGGCATCATCCCGGCGCTGGAATCCTCCCATGCCCTGGCACACGCGCTGAAAATGATCCGTGAAACGCCGCAGAAAGAGCAGATCCTGGTAGTCAACCTGTCCGGCCGCGGCGACAAAGACATATTTACCGTTCACGACATTCTGAAAGCACGGGGAGAAATCTGATGGAACGTTATCAGCAACTGTTCAAACGCCTGGAAAACGACAAGGAAGGCGCATTCGTCCCGTTCGTGACGCTGGGCGATCCCAACCCGGCGCTGTCGCTGCAGATTATCGATACCCTGGTCGAGTCCGGCGCGGACGCGCTGGAGCTGGGCATCCCCTTCTCCGATCCGCTGGCCGACGGCCCGACCATTCAGAGCGCGGCGCTGCGCGCCTTCGCTTCCGGCGTGACGCCGACCCAGTGTTTCGAGATGCTGGCGACGATCCGCCAAAAGCATCCGGCCATCCCGATCGGCCTGCTGATGTACGCCAACCTGGTGTTCCATAAAGGCATAGACGCGTTTTACCAACGCTGTGCCGAAGTGGGCGTGGACTCGGTGTTGATTGCCGACGTGCCGTTTGAAGAGTCCGCCCCGTTCCGCGCGGCGGCGGCGCGTCACGGCATTGCGCCGATCTTTATCTGTCCGCCGAACGCCGACGACGATCTGCTGCGCGAAATCTCCTCGCACGGCCGCGGCTATACCTACCTGCTGTCGCGCGCCGGCGTTACCGGCACCGAAAGCCGCGCCCAGCTGCCGCTGCATCACCTGGTGAACCGGCTGCGCGAATACCGCGCCGCGCCGCCGCTGCAGGGCTTTGGCATCTCCGAACCGGGCCAGGTGCGGGATGCGCTGCAGGCCGGCGCCGCCGGTGCGATTTCCGGTTCGGCGATCGTCAAAATTATCGAACAGAACCAGGCCGATCCGGGCGAGATGCTGGCCAGGCTGGCGAGCTTTGTCCGCGACATGAAGGCCGCCACCCGTTCCTGACCGCCGCAGCGGGCGCAGCCGATGGCGCCCGCTGATAACATCTTGTTTGCGCTCAAGGTTATGGCGTTTTTTTACACCTGAAATTTGAACAAATTCGCTTGTTGCATCACAATTGGCTTGGTTATCCAGGCATTTCTTTGTGTTGGGGAATGCGCTATCTTTTCAGGTGAAAACCGAATGTAGTTTCGACAATAACATTGCATGGAGAGTAATTTATGAAGCTATTTAAAACCCTTTCGGTCTGGTGCATGGCAGCCGTGGTGGCTTTCGCGGTGAGCGCCTGCGCGCCGACGGCGAAATCCGAAGGGACTGGCGGTTATATTGACGACACGGTGATTACCACCAAGGTAAAATCGGCGCTGCTGGCGGACAAAAACATCAAGTCGAGAGAGATCAGCGTGGAGACCTTTAAAGGGCGCGTTCAGCTGAGCGGCTTTGTCACCTCCAGCGAAGACGCCAACCGCGCGGTGCAAACCACCCGTGGCGTAGCGGGCGTGAAATCCGTCGAGAACGTCATGCAGTTGAAATAACCTTTGCAGGGAGGCGCGACGCCTCCCTGAGCCCGGCCCATCAGAAGCGATAACCCGCCCCGAACATAAACACCCACGGATCCAGACGCGTATCTATGCTGTGGTGCCCACCCGCCGCATCGTCGAAGCGGGTTTTGGTTTCGATATTCATCCACCATACCGACATGTTCAGCATCCAGTGCTCGTCCAGGTTGTAATCCATACCGGCCTGCGCCGCCACGCCCCAGGAATCTTTCAGGCTCAGATTGCTCAGCCCCGCCTCTTTGCCGTAGTCGTTGAACTTCTCGTCGAAGAAGGTGGTGTAGTTCACCCCCACGCCGAGGTAAGGACGCAGCTTGTCCTGCTTGTCGCCAAAGTAATATTGCGCCATCAGCGTCGGCGGCAGCTGGTGCACGGTGGCCAGATCGGTGCCGCCCAGCGTGACCTTATGGCGGTATGGCGTCGCCGCCAGCAGCTCAACGCCGATATTGTCCGTGACCATATAGCCGAAGGTCAGCCCGAGTTGGGTGTTGTTTTTGGCATCCAGCGAGCCCAGCCCCAGCACGTTGTCCGACCCCGCGTTCGGCCGCACCGTCGCGGTCCCGGCGCGGAACAGGAAATCCCCCGCCTGATGCGCACTTGCCAACATAGGGGCCGTCATCGCCGCCAATACCACCAGAGTTGTCTTTTTCATTATCCATTCCATTTGTGTGGTTTAAACTCTCGGGGAATATACCTACTTACGGGTATTCATGATCCCATAGGGATCACATCTTATGTGTAAAAATTCAAAATCCCACTAAAAACAAGGTTACCTAACCGCTTAATAAATAGAGAATTGATCTGAATCAAAAAATCAAATTTGTTGCAAATTATCTGCATGTTCAAATTTCGGTTGCTAAAAAAATTACCGCTGAGTAATTTCATCTTCCGTGTTGGTTTTGGTTGGTGCCGTAAGGAGTCGGTCGGCAATCAAGATGAGCGAAATTCTCAATCCCTGTGTCAGCTGCGGCGCATGCTGCGGTTATTTTCGAGTGTCATTCTATTGGGCCGAAGCGGAAGATGGCGGCGGCGCGGTGCCTTTATCCCTGACCGAACCCTTAACCCCTTTCCTGCGCTGCATGCAGGGGACCAACAGCAAGGCCCCGCGCTGTACGGCACTGGATGGCGAAATCGGCAAGGCGGTGTCCTGTTCCATTTATCTCAACCGCCCCAGCCCCTGTCGCGAGTTCGATCAGTCGGGCGAAAACGGGCTGCGCAACGAAGCCTGCGATCGCGCCCGTGAACGCTACGGCCTGCCGCCATTGCCGGTTCCGCTGCCCTTGTCGCTGCCGGAAACGACAATCGTCGAAGAATTAGACGTAGTGCAACTCGCGGGGTGCCACAGCGGCGCGGAACAGGGTACAATCGCCCACTGATTTATCTCTGTTTTCTCGACGCCAAGGAGTCTGCATGCCTATCACGGCCAACGCTTTGTACCGTGACAGTTTTAATTTTTTCCGTAATCAACTGGCCAGCATCCTGATGTTGGCGCTGTTGACTGCGTTCATCTCCGTGCTGCTCAACCAGGTATTCAGTCCTGACGCCGAACAGTTGACGATCCTGGCCGCGACGACCAGCGATTTCGCCGCGACTTCAGGCATGGGGCTCCAGGAGATCATCCAGCAAATGACGCCGGAACAGCAGATGGTGTTGCTGAGGGTGTCGGCCGCCGCCACGTTTTCCGCCCTGGTGGGCAACGTGCTGCTGGTCGGCGGGATGCTGACGCTGATCCGCCTGGTATCTCAGGGGCAACGTACCAGCGCGCTGCGCGCCATCGGCATCTCGGCGCCGGAGCTGCCGCGCCTGCTGCTGCTGCTGTTTATCTGCACCCTGCTGATCCAACTGGGCCTGACGCTGTTCGTGGTGCCCGGCGTGATTATGGCCATCGCTTTCTCGCTGGCGCCGGTGATCACCACCGCCGACAAAAAGGGCGTATTTGCCTCGATCAAGCTGAGCTGCAAGCTGGCCTTCGCCAACGCGCGCGTGATCGTGCCGGCGATGATGCTGTGGCTGGCGGCCAAGCTGCTGGTGCTGTTTATGGTGAGCCATCTGTCGGTGCTGACGCCAAACGTCGCCAGCGTGGTGCTGACCGCGCTGAGCAACCTGGTTTCCGCGCTGCTGCTGATTTACCTGTTCCGCCTGTATATGCTGCTGCGCAGCTAATGTGGGCCGGCAAGATCAAGGGCACGCCTCGGCGTGCCCTTTTTTATGGCGCCGGCGGAGGATCCGCCTGTTCTTTGCTCTGAATCAGCTTCAGCGCCAGATACAAATCCGGCACCAATATCAGCTCCTTGTCGCGCCCCAGCCGATTGATGCGGAACCAGCGCGTCAGCTCGGTGCGCCGTCCCGCCAGCACCAGCTTCACGTTACGCTGTAACAGATCGCGTTTTAACTCATCGATGGCCGCCAGCACGCTGATGTCCGCGTGGGTAAAGCTGGCGACCGCGTCCACCACCACCCAACGCGGCTGGAACGGCGTGCCGTCCACCAGGTTGAGAATGCGCCGCTTGAAATAGGCGACGTTAAAATAGGTCAGCGGCGAGTTGAAGCGATACATCATCACGCCCGGCACCGGCCGGATGCCGTTGTTGTGGCCCATCGAGTGGATCATCCCCTCCTGGTTAACCCCCAGCAGCTGCTCCGTTGGCCGGAACACCGTGCGCAAGAACTGCATCAGCCCCAGCAGCACCGCCAGCCCGATGCCGCTGATCACCCCCACCAGCAACACGCACAGGAAGGTGAACATCGCCAGGCGGAAAGCCTGGGCGTTGCGGCGACGCAGGAGCCAGATACCGCGGAAATCCAGCAGCGACCAGGCCGCATACATCAGCACCACGCCCAGCCCCGCCACCGGAATGAACTGCAGCGGCGCCATCAGGAACAGCAGCACGAAGGCGATGACCACCGCGGCGATGATCGACACCAGCTGGCTTTTGCCGCCGTTGGCGTCGTTGACCGCGGTGCGCGAATCGGCGCCGCTGATGGCGAACCCCTGCGACAGCGCCGACACGATATTCACCAGGCCCAGCGCGCGGAATTCGGCGTCGGCGTTCACCTCATAACCGTTCTTGGCCGCAAAGCTGCGGGCGGTCAGCATCATGCTGACAAAGCTCACCACCGCCAGGTTGAGCGCCGGGATCACCATGTCGCGCAGCAGCCCCGGTTGAAAATCCGGCCACTGGACGATCGGCAATACGCCGCTGAACCCGCCGACCGTCACCACGCCGTGCCGCTGCAGGCCGCCCGCCCAGGTGACGAACGCCGCCAGCACGATGGCGAACAGCGGCGCCGGCCAGTTGGGCCGCCATTTTTTAAACCCGATCAGCGTTATCAGGGTCAGCAGCGATACCGCCATGGTCAGCCAGTCGCTGTGCAACAGATTGCCGGGCAGCGCGTAGATGCGCTCGATCAGCTGCGCCGGCCGCACCGCGAACCCCAGCACTTTGCCGATCTGATCGACGATGATGGTAATGGCCACCCCGTTCAACAGCCCGCTGAGGATCGGCCGCGACAGCAAATCCGCCAGCGCACCCAGCCTGAAGCGGCTGGCCAGCAGGCACCAGCCCCCATCATCGCCGTCATCATGATGGTCAACTGCCAATGCCGCTCCATGTTGCCGGCGGCCAGCGGCGTGACCACCGCGGCGATCACCGCGCAGGTGGCGGCGTCCGGCCCGACGATCAGTTGGCGGGAGGAGCCGAACAGCGCATAGGCCACCATCGGCAAAATGCAGGAATAAAGCCCCACTACCGGGCTGACGCCGGCCAGTTCGGCGTAGGCGATGGCGACCGGCAGCGCGACGGCGGCCACTGAAAGCCCGGCGCGCATGTCCGGCTTGAGCCAGCTGCGTTGATACCCTAACAAATGCGTCAAACCAGGCGTCAGGGCCTGGAGAGATTTCCACTGCATGCTATTTTCCGTGGTAAATTATGCGGCTATTATTACGCTTACTATGCGGCGCGCCGGCGAGACTGGCAATCCGCCCGCTGCGAACTCGCGACTTCAAGCGTAAGTTTATGCAAATTCCTGCTTTCGCGGCAGAAATCCGCCGGCCAAACGCCGATAATCGACCGCTCCCGGCGGTACACAGAGCCCGTCGAATCCGGTATAGTCGGCCGATGAACAGTTGATGGATTGATTTATGAAGCAGTTTCTAGATTTCCTCCCGCTAATTGTCTTTTTTGCTTTTTACAAGCTGTACGATATCTACGTCGCTTCCGGCGCGCTGATCGTCGCTACCGCCCTGGCGTTGGTGTTCACCTGGGTGAAATACCGCAAGGTCGAGAAGATGACGCTGATCACCTTCCTGATGGTGCTGGTGTTCGGCACCCTGACGCTGGTATTCCATAACGATTTGTTTATCAAATGGAAAGTGACGGTCATCTACGCTCTGTTCGCGCTGGCGTTGCTGATCAGCCAGCTGGTGCTGAAAAAACCGCTGGTACAGCGCATGTTGGGCAAAGAGCTGACGCTGCCGGACAAGGTGTGGAGCAATCTGAACCTCGCCTGGGCGGTCTTCTTCCTGGCCTGCGGCCTGGCGAACATCTACGTCGCCTTCTGGCTGCCGCAAAGCGTGTGGGTCAATTTTAAAGTGTTCGGCCTGACGGTGCTGACGCTGGTGTTCACCCTGCTCAGCGGCGTTTACATTTACCGGCACATGCCGGAAGAACAGAAAAAATAGTTACAAAATTGTTAATGCCTGCGGCGCTTGCCGCGGGCAGTATGATGGTATCCCTTCTTTGATAAGCAGACAGCGATGACACAACAACGACCTTTACCGAGCGGCGAATTGGTGCTGCGCACGTTGGCGATGCCGGCGGACACTAACGCCAACGGCGATATCTTCGGCGGCTGGCTCATGTCGCAAATGGATATCGGCGGCGCCATCCAGGCCAAGGAAATCGCCGAAGGCCGCGTAGTCACGGTGCGCGTCGACGGCATGACCTTTCTGAAACCGGTAGCCGTGGGCGACGTGGTTTGCTGCTATGCCAACTGTATCCGCACCGGGCGCAGCTCCATCACCATCAACATTGAAGTGTGGGTAAAGAAAGTCTCTTCCGCCCCTATCGGCCAGCGTTACCGCGCGACCGAAGCGGTGTTTACCTATGTGGCGGTGGATGACGAAGGCAACTCGCGCGCCCTGCCCGACGGCAAGATGAACTTCCGCGTCGGTTTCGAAGAATAAGCTGAACTGCCGAAGGTAAAAAGGGTCGCCGCGGCGACCCTTTTCTTTTGGCGTAAGCCTCAATATCAGTTCATTTCGGTGGTGCCGTTCAATTTGAAGCGGATAGTAACGAAGCGATCTTTCGCCTCTTTCGCTTCATAACGCCATTTACGCAGCGCCTGCTTCACTTCGCGCTCGAACATATTACGCGGTTCGGCGGACAGAATGCGCACGTTGCTCACCCGGCCGTCGCTGTCGATGTCGAACTGCACCCGCACGTTACCTTCAATCTGCAACGCTCTGGCGCGCGGCGGATAGATGGGATCGGCACGGCTGATCGGTTTCGGCCCTACGTCCCGCGAATTGCCCTGCACCGGCGCAGACGGCGCCTGCTTCACCGGCGCTTTGTCAATCGGCTTGGCCGGCGCGTCGTTTTCGAACGGCGAAGGTTCGCGCGGCTCCACTTTCTTCGGCGCGGGCTTGACCTGCTTCTCAACCTTCGGCTTGGGTTTCGGCTTGGGCTTGGGCTTTACCGGCTCCGGCTTCAGGATCGCCTTCGGCGGTGGCTCCGGTATCGGTTCCGGCTCGGGTTCTGGCTCCGGCTCCACCTGCGGCGGCTCGGGTTCGGCCGGCGCGGGCGGCGGCGGTTCCGCCATCGCGGCGGTATTGACCATCATGACGCTGATCGGCGCGTCCTCGGGCTTGGGCAGGTCCATCACTTCTTTGACGGAAGCATAGAGCAAGCCCACCACCAGGGCGCTATGTAAGCCAACGGACAGGACAATCGGCACTGACAAACGGCGATTAAGGAACATCTTTTTTAGCGGCATAATGATTCTGTTTCCTCTGGTTCGCCAAGTTTAAATGCAAATAGCAATCATATTCAATAACGAAAGGCAAACTATCGCTTTAATCGTCAGTATTGGCGGTTAAAACCAGCAAACTCATAAGGATATTAACCTTCGCGTTGCCTTTTAACTGAGCGATTTACACGCTTCGTTAACCTGTTTCACTCACGCTAAAAATAAAAAAACCCGCCGTAGCGGGTCGTTATCGCGATTGCGGGTTATTCTTCGTCGCCATAGTACAGCACGCCCAGCTTAATCAGCGGTCGTCCCTGCGCTTTGCGATGCAGGTTGGTATCGCGCAGCGAATAAACGCAGCCGCAGTATTCCTGCTGATAAAAGCGTTCGCGCTTGCTGATTTCGATCATTCGCGACGCGCCGCCCTTCTTGCGCCAGTTGTAGTCCCAATACAGCAGATCGGGGTATTTCTCCGCCGCGCGGATGCCGCAATCGGTGATCTGCTGCATGTTCTTCCAGCGGGAAATGCCCAGCGAGCTGGAAATCGCGTCATAGCCATGTTCATGCGCATACAGGGCGGTGCGTTCAAAGCGCATATCGAAACACATGGTGCAGCGAATGCCGCGCTCCGGCTCATGCTCCATGCCCTTGGCGCGGGCAAACCAGTTGTCGGTATCATAGTCGGCGTCAATGATAGGCACCCCGTGCTGCTCGGCAAAGCGAATGTTCTCCTCCTTGCGCAGCAAATATTCCTTTTGCGGGTGAATATTCGGGTTATAGAAGAAAATGGCGTACTCGATGCCGGAAGCCTGAATGGCCTCCATCACTTCGCCGGAACAGGGCGCACAGCAAGAATGCAGCAGCAGTTTGCTTTTCCCCTCGGGCAAATCGAGTTTTTCCCTCACCAGTTCCGTCATTTCCTCACCTCCGAGACATGTCTGTTTAACCGCGCGGCGCACTATACGAATAAAAACTAGCTGCTTCAAGGCATAAGCGCCAACCGCAATGAAAATCCGTCGGGCGCCGTTCCCTTGTCCCGCCTTTTGCGTTACCTTGGATTTACCGTTTTATAGCAATGATTTTAAAGGTGAAACATGCTTTATCTGATCTACGCGCAAGACGTTCCCCACTCGCTGGAAAATCGCCTGTCGGTGCGCCCGGCTCACCTGGCGCGCCTGCAGGCGCTGCGCGACGCCGGCCGTCTGGTGCTGGCGGGGCCGAACCCGGCCATCGACAGCAACGACCCGGGCGCCGCCGGCTTTACCGGTTCGACGGTGATTGCCGAATTCGCCTCGCTGGCCGACGCCCAGGCCTGGGCCGAGCAGGATCCTTACGTCGCCGCCGGCGTCTATGCCGAAGTGACGGTCAAGCCGTTCAAACAGGTGTTCTAGCTTTAAATTAATTCATTTAAAAACAATAAATTAAATAAAACAAGACATTTTAAAAACGATTTAAACACGCTTTTATGTACACTTTATAAAAGCGTGTTTTCCTTTAAATAGCAGAGCATTACCGCAAACCGAGCCGCTACAAACCAAGTAGTTGCATCGTTTTGCGGTAATTTTTTGCCCCATGGGTGCCCCACATCTTGTTAGTCGGGGTTTATATACGCTCAAATTGGAACACGGTGAAAATATTAGGCTGTGCGTTCTGGACCGCCCGCAGCGTAAAACCTGAAACACTCAACGTAACCGGGAATGTGGTGCTATCGACCACCTCAATGCCTGACTGGCCGACATACACTAACGCACCGCCGCGAACGCTACCCGACGCGGATTGGCCTTTGATTGTCATCCGGTACAGGTTTTTAATCCCTAACCCAGACGCAGTTTCGTCATCTATGTAGGCGAATGTTCGAACATTGGTAACGACAGATTGAGCTAAAGTTACGTTTTGATCGCCTACCCGCAACCGGTACTCCCCGAGGTCCAGATCTTTCGAGATGATAACGCGGCCCTGAGTTGCCTCAATGATCGACCCGAGATAAACGTCCTCCAAAACGGCGGAGGTTCCTGTGCTACGCAGACGCATGCCGTTAATGATAGTAGTGAACGCAGAGTTTGAGTTATACCAGCGAAGCGTTGACGTGTTGAACAGTCCGCCAACAATGCCGCCGCAATACGACATCTGAATATCGCACTTCCCGAACGGACTACCTGTAAAACCGTGGATTACGTCAAAATAGAAGTTATTAGCCGCCGGCCGGCGCACCGCCGTCACCTTCCCGGAATACCCGCCCATTGTTACTGTATCGCCGACGTTGAAGCCTGTGGCGACAGACCCGTTAGAAACATTATCTGGCTCTACGCACAGAATTCTGTTTGTGCCGCCAGGGTAGATGTAATAGTCGAGCAGCTCACGGCTATTCGCACCGTTGCTAAATGACTGCTCGCGGACCACTGACGCGTTAAAGCCTGCATCCAAGGTGTATTCGCACAAATAACGACCGTTGAAGTCTACACCGATACCCTGTGCAGTGAAGTACTGCGCGCCGTTGAATAGTTGAACGGCGCCGTATAAGCAGCCTTGGATAAATCCGCCGTATAGTTTGTGCCCTTCGCAGATAAAGCTTGGTGGACGGCGAAGTCGCACGCCAAAGTACCCTGTTGCCGCGTAGTTGATTCGGATCGTGTTATCCGCGGAGTTGAACTTGGTTGACTTCGTGTTCTCGTAGACCCCGCAGAAATCACGCGCGCGACCAACTTCGAAATAACAGCTGCCGCAGCCCATACCTTTCAGCTGGAACAGGCTTGCGCGTTTATCTCTGCCACTGAAATAACCAATGATAGTACGCAGGCCTACCTGGCTGCCGTTTGAATTCTCACCGACAATAACCGCGCCGGTTGAATCCTTCCAGTTGGAAAGTAGCGGCCAATCATCGCTGACTACCAATCCCCCCAAGGCAAGTTCAAATCCCTCCGCCATATCGTCCAAACGAACCGGGCCTGATACTGCATATAGACCTCGCCCATAGACGCGCGGGATCCGGTTCACTCGCGCATAGTCGATCGCCGCCTGGATAGCTACAACGTTGGCCGCTGCAGATTCGTAGTGCATTCCGTTGTCGTCCGGAGTTGATTTCTCCGCTGGTACCGCCCCGAACATCTCCGGGGTGACAAATCCCATAGCATCCTGCAAGCTTCCACCAAACGCATTACCGACAAGGTCAGCGCCGCCAGGTCCCTTGATGTCATTAATAAATTGCTCAACTACAGGGCGAAGCTGATCGGGGTCGTATTTCAGCACATTAGGGAAATAGAATTGCTGCGCCCCGAATGCATCATAGATAGCCATGCTATGGCCCTGCACGGTCACGAATTTAGCTATCTGGCCGCCATACACGGGGTACCCGCCGGAGTTGATAATAACCGGCTGGGCGATGGGCACGTGCGTGCCGTCCTCGTTCTCAAGGTATACCTGGATTTGGTTCTCGGGGATTGTCGGATCTGTGTCGATTTTACCGATGTAAATCCGGCCGTTCGCCGCCGCTTTGAATGCACGGGCGAGCGTAAAAAGTTGTGATGGCATCGAAACAACGACGTTCGGGACGATCTCATCGGCCATTTGTTTTTCTCCAGGCGTGTGTAACCCCCACAAGGCGAGGCTTGCGGTAGTGTTGAAGTGTGATTTTGTACCAAAATGGTACTATTGTTGATTTATACAGTTCGCCATATCATGCCGATCCACCCACCGGTGAGGCACGACTATGGAAGAGTTAGAGACGCAGTTTCATTTACGGTTGCCGAAAGAAACCCACGGCAAAATTAAGCAGCGCGCCAAAATGAACGGCCGTTCGCTCAACGCAGAGATCACGCTGATAATCGAGGAAGCGCTGGCGCGGCCGCCAAAAATATCCGGTTTTCGCAACGACGCAGAACGCCTGGCGTACGAACACGCCGAGCAGTTCAAAAAGGTTGTTGTCGAAACGCTGAAGGTGATTTACTCGGAAAAGTAAAGGGGCCGAAGCCCCATTGCACTATTTCTTGCAGGCGATAAGTAGATTTCTTGAAATGGTGCTTCCCGCCATGGAGAAATCAGGTTGCGCTGTTGCAATCCAACCTTTATCCCCTGCAGAAATGAAGGTGTCATAGCCTTTAGCGCCGCAGAGATCACCAGCTTTCTCTAAGCACATACCCCATGTTCTGGCAGTACCAGAACAGTCAATTGAGTATGCTTCACGTCCGTCTGGCGCGAAAGTTTTTGACGAATTAGCACACCCAGAAAGCAGTCCTATTGCAGCAACAACCAGAGTTAATTTCTTCATTGATATACCCCTTTTGATTTATGGCATAGATGATATATCTGGTTAACTATTTCTGCCATCCTTGGCCGTGGGTTAATATTCTCTGCCGTCGGCCTCTCCTGAAAGCCAGCCAATAATCCCCACTCTCGTGATCGCCTGCTTCTCCTCGCGCGTCAACGTTCGGTAGAACGATTTCCACGCAGGGGAATTAGCGATGCGCGCTTCCATTTTCCGGTTGATTGCCTGCTGACCCTTCTCCGGCAGCCTGGTTCCTTTTGCTTGCTTCACAACCGACCTGAATTCAGCCGACGCCAACAGACGATCTGCAGCGACGCTACGCGCCGGGCGGGCGGCTTCTTTCGCTGCCATCCCCGCTACAGCGCCATAGCTCAACGTCGGGCCGACAACAGGGATGTGCCCGAGCACCGTCGTTGCTAACGCACCTTTACCGTGGCGATATATCTTGTCCAAAGTTCCGCCTTCTGCATCAAACTGCTTGATGAAAGCGTTCAGTCGACCCGTTTGGATACTGCTCTCGCGAGCCTGACGCACTGCCTGTGAAACGGTGAACAGATTCCGCAAGTTGGTGGCAGTTCTTCCCCCCAGCTCTCGCTCCACCATCGGCAATGTGCCTGAGGATTTCAGACCTTGATACCAGTCCACAAAACCCGGTAGGTGGAACTCGTTCTCTTTGCGGCTGCCCTGGCTGAATGCATCGCGTAGCGACGTGGCCACCACTTCTCGCCGGATCCTCGGCGAGGGTATATCCTGCTGCAGCGCCCGGAATCCTTTCGCATCACCCTTGGCCAGGTTGCGGATAGCCAAGCTGGCTTTTGTGCCGATGTCGCCACGCAGGTCTTTGCCCAGCAGGCCGGTTAGCGCGTCCTCCATCGTGCTGCGGACCCCGATCAGCTTCTTGGCAGCCTGCCATTTATCGCCCATACCAGCAGCGACAACCGCCTGCTCCTGGTCAGCTGTCAGATTCGCATAGAGCTGTTTCAGCGCACCAGTCTCCTCATCGCGGAAGGGCCCCGAGTTTTTACCAATAGCCTGCCCGATCTGCTTGCGGATGTTGTCTAGCCGCGCATAGGTCGGCGCAGTAGCTTCAGTGCCAACAGGGGCGACGGAGTTATAAACCCGCCTCTCCATCGTTGATAGATGCTCCGCGCCGCCCAGTTCGTCCGCTTTGCCATCCAGATAGCGAATGATGTTGTTCGCTTCAACTGTCTGGCCTTTGGGGATAGCAGAGGAAATCTGGTTATAAAGCTGGTCCGATTTATTCTGCACAGTGGCAATACCGCGCTGGAAAGAAGACAGAAACTTGTCATTCATCGCAGCTTTGTCCGGTAGTGCGCCGGCTGCGTCCGTCATATCAGTGGCCTGTTTAGCGATCTTGGTTAGCGCCTGATTCTCCTGTGCCGCCAGCTGCGAACCAGGAACGGATTTCAACGCCTGTTCAAAATCGCGATAGGCCTGATTGCCTGATACGTGCGACAACAGCAAATCGTCTTCGCTCAGCCCCAATTGCTTGGCGGCGTCGATAACATCCTGTCGCGGTGCGACATCGCGCGTGGCGTCCGCCATGCGCGATGCAGTTTCTCGGTCAGCGGCAGCGCCAACACGCGCCGCCACGTCCTGCACTCCTTGTTCGGGTGGCACTGTGGCAGCCGCCTGCGCTCCTGGTGCCGTTGGTACTGTCTGCTCAGCCGCTGCTGCGGTTGCCTGCCCTTCACGTTGTGCCGCGCCGCGGATAGCGCCCGCAGCTCGGCCCCCAGCGGCCAGCAGTCCGCGACCTATTACGCTACCGGCTAGACCGGTGGCAAGATTACCCGACAGGTCATTATCCTGGGAGGACTGCGCAATCGCGCCGGGGAGGTTTTCCGCCAGCATATTGGCGCCCTGCGTTGCGATACGTTCTGCGCGCCCAGCGCCGGCTGTAGAGGCCAGCGCCGCCGCAGTACGTTCAGCGCCGAGGCCGGGAATAAGATACGGGCCGATCTCGGCCCCCAGCTGCGCGTAGGGGTCTGTAGGCTGCATGCTTTCTGGCAGGCGCAACTGCATCACCTGGTCTTCAGCTGGCACGCCTGCGGCACCGAGAGCGGTGTTCACCACCTGCCCGGGGATGTTGGCAACGTTCACAGCGCTTTGCGCTAGACCGCGCCCCGCCTGCCCTAAATTCTCCGCTAACGTGGGCTCCGGCGCTGCCTGGGCCCACGGCTGTTCTGCCTGCTGTGAGAGCTGGGCCAGTTCGTTTTCACTCCCTGGCTGAGCAGCCGGCTGTGTCCACTGCGCAAAACGCGGGTCAGTGACATAGTTGACGGTTTCCGTCGGGATCTGCGTTTTCTCACCGCGCATAAACTTTTGCACGTTGCCGGGACCCCAGTTGTAGGCGGCCAGTGCATCAGTGACATTGCCGTGCGCATCGAGCATTTGTTTCAAATAGCGAGCGCCGGCCTCAACCTGCAGCGCCGGGTTTCGTTTCAGCTCCTCAGGGTCGTAGCCCATGCCGCGAGCCGTGGCAGGCATGACCTGCGCTAAGCCGATAGCACCTTTCCCGCTAATGGCCCCTGCATTACCGCTGCTTTCCTTGCTGATCACTGCACTGAGCAATCCCGCTGGAATCCCGAAACGTTGCTCGGCAGCAGAAACAATATCGCCACCCTGTTGCGGTGGCGATTGCTCAGCCTGAGGCTGCTGGTATTTGGCCCACGGCCCATCTGAGGGTGGCGTGTCTGCTGGCGCACTTTGATATTTTTCCCAAGGTCCTGCCATTAGTTCTTTCTCCAGCTATTAGGATTGCTCGGGTCACCGCCGATGAACGTATAGCCATCTTCGCTTTGCCCTGCACGCGGTACCGCCGAACCATTCTGCCGGGAGTTAAATGCGCTGATCTTCTGCTGATAGGTATCGATAGTAGGCTGTTGCTTCTGCAAATAGGTGGTCTGGCGCTGCAGAACCTTCTGCCAGTTGTCTACTGCAGCTCGGGCGGCTTTCGGTGACATATTTTGATTGATGGCCAGAAAAGCGCGGGCTGCAGCTTGCCCTTCGGAATCTGACACGGGCCCAGTGCCTTTCATGCCGATAACACCCATCAATCGCGCCTGCCCCTGCATTTGCTCGATTTTGGACCATGCGTCGGCCGACTCGGTACCGGGGATCCGGGAGTTTACTGTGCCGCCAAATCCGAACACGCGGTCGAACACGTCGGGTGGAATGCTCTTCACCTGATTGACCGTGTCGTACATGCTCGCCACGCTATTCGCATTGCTTTGGTGAGCCCCGACGTAGTCCTGCATTTTCTGCACTGCTGCCTGCTGTGTTGCCTGCGATTTAGCGCTGTTCTCGCCCGCTTTCATACTCAGTTCCAGCTGCTTATTGGCGTTATCCGCTTGGTTCTTCTGGGCGGTGAGGTTCAGTTGTTGCTGCCCCTGGGAAAGCTGTCCCTGCTGATACTGTGCTTGTTGCTGCAGACGCTGCTGGCCAAGGTTGAGATTTGCCTGCGCGATCTGCCCGGTCTGCTGCAACTTGGCATTGTTCGCCTGCAGGTCAAAATATTTATCCGGGCCGAGCGAGGCGATCCCCAGATGGTCAACGAACTGGCCAAAGCCGGCGGGGTTCTGCTGGTACATCTGCGCCACGTCGGAGGGGTTAACGCCGACACGCGTCAAATCACCGGCGTTTGATTGCAACCATTGCCCCATGGCTTGGGGGCTTTGAGCTGCCAATCGCGCCGACGCTGCCAGGCTGCCGACCGTATTGCGCTGGTCTTCATCAATGAACCCCATGCCGTTGCGTACCGCTTCGAACTGTTCAGGGTACTTGGCGACAAGCCCGCGCATCGCACCGCGGTCACCAGATTCGTACGCATTCGCGTAGTCCTGCTGGAACGCCTTCTGGCGCTGGACCTGCTCGCCCTGCTTGTAGCTGTTGAAGATAGACCCAGCCGCACCCGCCAGCCGCACGCCGAGATTGTTCTCTCCGGCGCGCGCGCGGTCGTTATTATCGCGAATGAGGCTCAGCGCGGTATTTGCATCACTGGCTTGCGGTGCGTTCGTGTTGTTGGTGCCGATGCCGGCCAACAGGCTACCTGCGTTGCCTTGCTGCCACGTTGCCATAATGCCCCCTTAAAATAGTGAACCGAGTGCACCAACACCAGCGCCGATCGCCGTACCCCAACCCGGCATGATCGATGTGCCGACCGCCGCGCCAGCTGCAGCCCCCTGTAGGGCGCCGCCCAGTTTGGATGGCTGGTTAGCATTCGCAGCCGCCAGACCTGCCTGTTGTTGGAGTAGTTGGCCGGTGTTGTTCGCATAGGATTGACCTGCGTTGGCCTGACCCTGTAGCGCCCCCAGGCCAATGTTGGCTAGGTTCTGATAGTTGTTCATCTGACCGGTGAGCCAGTTCTGACCGAGCATCGGGGCGATCGTCGCTAAGCCGTTACTGGTTGCAGTCGAGCCCAGCCCGCCGGTGGCTTCCGCAGATGCCAGTTGCTGATAGCGAGCCTGATTTGCCAGGTCTTTAAATTGGCCTGAATTGTAATAGCTGTTCAGCGCCGATTGCTGGCCGCCGAGCGAGGATAGATTTTGCAACTGGCCGATATACTGCTGCGCCAGCGGCGTGAACGGCGCCAGGTTCTGCATATTGGTTTGCCACATCTCGCGCTGCAGTGCGGTGGCCTGTTTGGTTGCGTCCGCAGAAGCGCCAGCACCATTGTCACCACCTTTGCAGAGCACCGCGCGATCGCGAACTTTGTTCATGAGCTGGAAAATTAGCATTTTTGCATGTCCTCATACTGCGAGCGTTTGAGCTGATACAGAGTGACGCCTACTGTCTGGCCGTTGCTGATATATGCATCGTCCAGGTGACCTATTCGAGTTGCACCCAGCAGGCGGATGATTGCGCGTCCATATTTTGTGGTATCGGGCACCATCGTGATGCTGTTCGTGAATGGCGAATTTGCCAGGAGCCAGAGACAGAAAAGCCGATGCCCCTCGAGCGCGTACTGACCGCGAAAACCTGGGTCGTAGATGGCGTGGCATTCAACGACGCTTTGCCAGAAGTTGCGCACCTCGTGCACGCCGGCCAGCAACGCCCCTTCGTAAATACCGAGGTAAACCGCATCCGGCTTGATGTAGTAGTGATCGCCGTCATCGACAATGTTGCCAGTATTGGCCTGGTCGTTCAGGAACGCCTGCAAACGTGCCGGGTTGTCGATTAATTTAATTTCCATCAGTTAATCATCCCGTGAGTGCGCGCCATATCCTCCAGCGCTTTGATGCGCTGACGTGCAGCAATTAAAGCGTCGGCCAATGCTTGGATTTCGGTTTGCGTGTACGCTGCTCCAACGGAGAATGCCAGATCAGCGTTGAATGCGGATTTGTTCGCCGTACCGGTTGCGGCAGTCCAGCCGGTTTGGCGTGCTCCTATCACCTGCAGCCCTGCCACTTTGTACGAGATGCTGATATTGGCGCTACCGCCGACCTGCAGCTTGTCAGTCGTAGGGGTAGCGACGTTGCCTACGAGGAACGACCCGCCGGATGCCTGAACGGATTGGCTGGTCGATACCGCTTTCGATACCGAGTTAGTTTCCAGCGTGCTGATGTCGCTTTCGGCGGTGTCCAGCCGGGTGTCCAGCGCCGATATATCGTTGGTGTTTTGCGTGATTCGCGTTTCATGGTCCGCCAGTTCCAATTCATTGGCTGCTATGCGTGCTTCATGGTCCGCGAGCTCAGTTTCTGCTACGGTGATACGCTCTTCGTGGTTGACCAACGTGGCTTCTGCGGCAGTAATGCGCTGCTCGTGATCGACGAGCGTTTCCTCAGCCGCTTCTATTCGCGATTCATGGTTTGCCAGGACCAAATCCTGCTCGTCATTTTTTACCTGAGCGTCCCAAGCCCCTTGGCCTGCCTCGTTCGCTTTGTCAGCCACATTGCCCAGATCTGTACCTTGTTGGACGACATACAGGAGATATGGCTGAGAGAAAACGTTGCGAGGAAGGAGCGTTGCATCAATTCGAGTGGCCTGAATAACCACTGGCTTGTTTAAGTTATCATCAGCCATCACTCAATCCTCACCGAGCAATCGCTCAGAGTCACCGGCGAGCGGGTGATCACCCGAACTTTGAAGCCGATATTTTTCCGCACCCGGCCGAGGCGACGCCACAGCACACGCTTGTCGTACGCAAAAGGTGCATTTGCATCGATCATCTGCTCCCGGCCGTAATTAGACCCGTCGGCGGTCGAGGAGATAAACAGGCGCTCCGCGTACTGCGAAACACCTGTCGCTGCTTCGAGCTCGAAGTCGAACACGCGGGCGTTGTTGGCTTTAAACATCGGCGTGAAGAGCAGATGTTCCGCCTGCTTATCGTATTGCGCTGAGGAGTCGAACTGCAGGACTCCGACCACCGGTTCGATTTTGTCACCGACAGTAATCTGGTTCCCCTCGAACATGTAATCTATCGCCCGGTGGGTATCGTCAAACAGCCCAGTTTTGAGGATGCACCACTGCGGACCGTTCTGTCCGGCTGCCGCGTCGTAGCAAAGCACATGCCGAGGGAGATGGACGATAAGCAATTCGTGGCTATCGAACCTCACAGTTTCCATTACGCCAGCGGCGAGGTCATCCGCCGTGTAGCTGCGTAGCACCTTCTCAACCGTTGACGTGGCAATCGTAGTAGCCTGCCCGCTGTTGATGATGTAAATCGACGGCGCCCCAGTTGCCTGATGGCTAATAAATGCAAAAGATTCACCGAATTCGGTTTTGCAATACGTGCCGGCGATCCCCTTCTGCACCATTAACGACGGCTGGGAAACGTAGATCGCTGCTGTGCTGTCTGTAGCGCCGGTAAGGGAGAAATATTCGATGGTGCTTGACCCAAACATCACCACAAAATCACGCCAGATACCGCAACCAATGATTCCGTCAGGCTGGCTCTCCGCACTGTAGAACGGGCGAAAACGATCTGGATGTGACTCGTCCTCGAGGTCGGTGACCCCAAATGTTTGAGTGCCGTCCTTCACCCATATATAGCGGCCTCTGGCCCGGCAGATATCGCGCACGCTGCCAATATCGTACTGAGCGTATGAAACCCCACCAACGCTCTCAGGCCAATTTTGCAGCGTCTTTATTTCACCACCGTACCGGTGCAGCGTTAGCGTGCCATTTGAGGCCACCGCTTGGCTTGTAGCACTGTGCGCCATGCTGACGCGAAAACTGCCTGACACACTCCCTTCTTCAACAGTACCTTTGTACAGTTTGCCGCCCGCCACTCGATAAACCTGGTTCTGCACGGTGTTGAACTCTGCCCCGCGGGATGTTCCAGCCACATCGGCCCTCTTGGCCACCCCAGGAAAAGAGCGGAGATATCCGGCGGCGTTCAGCACCTCTTTCGGCGTGGCCAGCATATTAACCGGCAGCTGGTCGACATAATCCGCGTTGCGGTAGTCTTTACCGAGTCCTTTAGCTAGAGGTAGTTGGGTCGTCGGCATCTTCATCACCCTTGCGATGGAAATAGTAGTGGCCGTTGTAGGTCGGAATGCGGTTGCCTGACCCGATAGGCATCCGGTTTGGGTATCCCGCATCGCGATACACTTTTTTAGCCCGCGTAAGCGCGGAAGACTTGACCAGCAGTTCCTTGCCATAGCGCGCAGTGGTCGCCACCTTCTGCAATGGCTCAATCTGGTAGTCTGGTGCAATACGCATAGCCAGGTTGTGGTACACCGCGCTGAGGTGCGCCGTTTTCAGTCCGTGGTCGTCGCCATCCATCGCCGGTTCGCCTTCAGCGGCAAACTGATAACCAATGTCGATGCCGACCGCTGGGTCTTCTCGCCATTCCCCCATCATCATTTCGAGGTCGTTCACGCCGTCCTCTACAGACTGCGGCTCGACATCAGTCAGCGTGGCGTTGGAGGCGATGCCAATTTTGCGCAGCGCGGCGAGCACCAGATCGCCTTTTGTCGTGAGATTCATGGTCACCGCCTACCGTGGTTAAACGAACTCTTCGGCGCTATCTGAAGCCGATGATTTTCCTTTGCGTTGCTTCTTCGTCGGCTCAGGCTCAGGCTCAGGCTCAGGCTCAGGCTCAGGCTCAGGCTCAGGCTCAGGCTCAGGCTCAGGCTCAGGCTCAGGCTCAGGCTCAGGCTCAGGCTCAGCAGCATCAAAAAGCTGTGATGGGTGGTCAAGCCAACCATCGGCGAGGTGCTCGTCCAACTCGTCGGCTTCGACCACTTTCACGTGGGCTTTCAGCCCCCACACCAGCGTGCCGCCACCGTGTTTGTAAATCATCTGGGACATGGTCAATCCTCAACAAAGAAAAAGGGGCCGAAGCCCCTTTTCAGTTGGTTAAGCGGTCTGGTTGGCCAGGCCGACTCCGATCGCTTCTGGGCGTACCGCACACGCGGCATACCACAGCGCGATACGGCACTTGCCGGCCAGGGTCGAGATATCGCCCTGCGTCGCGAAGATCCCGTTCAGGCCGACGCCAGGGATGGCGAACGACTGGGTTTTCATGCCCGCGAACAGTTCGTGGTTAGCCGGGATCGGCTGCGATACCAGGCGGATGGAATCATCCGCCCAGAACACGTTCGTTTCCGCGGTTTTCACGTTCAGGATGTTCACTGCCATGGTATCGGCCAGCGAGGTGTTAACGTTCGCATAGGCGCGCTCTTCGGGGGTCAACGCGGTATCATCCAGCGCGATTGGCTTAGGTGCGATTGTCACGTTGGCACCGTTCACTGCAACCACGGTGAAAGTGGCGTCGTGAGTCAGCACGTTTTTAGCCATCTGTGACAGATACTTCACGCCAGCGAAGCTAATTTTGTCGCCGCGCTTCAAGCCGGTGCCTGCGCTCAGGGTGACGGTAGCCACGCGGTTATCGACGTTTTCCTTGTTGCCGTCAGTATCTTCACGCCACGCTTCTGGCTTGAATTTCTGCGCACCGGCTACGGTCAACCCGGTGGCAGTAGATGCCGCCAGAGTCGGCAGTTTAGGGGAACGCAGCACGTCATCAAAACCAGCCACCTGCCGCTGAATGCTGCCGTTTTTATAGGCCTCTTCAGGGATGCGGCCGAAGATGTCGCGGTTGATCAGGTCATGGCCTGCGCGTTTGTAGTCGCCCGGGTTGAAGAAGTAGGACAGGCCTGCGTCGCGGTTCAGTTCGCGGGCAAACATGATCTCTTCTGCATCTGCGACGAAGTCCCAGCCACTGCCAGTTGCGGTGCCAATTGGCTGCGGATTGGTGACAACAAGCGAACCCATATCGACAGCCTGCTGCGCAATAGCCTTCTCGACGTTGTTCGCCAGCTTTTTAGCGGACGCCTGGATGCGGTGGCGATAAGAGCGCTCATCGCGCAGATCGTCAGCACGCAGTTGGAAGAAGTCGTTGTCTGGGTCGCCCATATTGCACTTCACGGACAATTCCAGCACACCAGTAGCTTTGTCGGTCAGGTCCCAGCCGCTTTGGGTCGGCGTTTCCTGCTCAACCGGCAGCCAGAAGGTGTTGCCAGAACGCTGCATCGACGGCGCTGGAGGGGAGTATTTGTTAGTTTTCTGCGCCATTGGCGTCAGGTTTGCTACGGTTTCGACAATTTCGTCTACCGCGTAGGTGATCATTTGACCTTCGTTAAGAGCCATTATTTGAGTTCCTTAAGCTTTTGTTTGAGCGCGCGGTAAGTCGCGGTGTCGCCTTTGTTGGCGGCGGCTTCCATTTGTTTCTGGAGCGAGTCTCGGTTCGCTGCAGCGGCCTGACCTTGCACAGGCTCATCCACCGCCGGCGCGCCGGAGATTTGCCGCGCACGCGGTTTGAGAGTTAAACGATCTGACAGGCGAGTCAGCTCGATGATGGCCTGCGTTTGCGGCAGGCTCAGGATGTCGCGCGCCTTCTCTGGGTTTGTGCCCAGGTGGTAGAAAATCGCTGCGGACTTTTCAGGGAACAGCGCCATGATCTCCGTATCGATGCCCGGAGCGAGCATCGCGCGGAAGGCGTCTTCTTTCGCCTGGTAGTCCGGCAGGTTGAGCTTTTCGGCGGCGTCGTAGTGTTTGCGTGCTGCATCCACATAAACAGCTGACTGCTGAGTGAACTCCTGGGTTTTCTTGCCCTGGGCGGCCACGGCGTTGCTGCGAGCATCCTGCGCTTTCATCAGCCATTCAGTGTTGGCTGCGTTGAAAGCGGCAAGTGCCCGCGTCTGGTCGTAGTCGTACTTGGCAAGGCCATCATCTGACAGATATGCGTTGATATCCGGCTGAGCAGGCAGCTCAGGAGCCACTCGCAGGGTGTCCGGCAGTTCGCCGCGCTGCACCGCTTCGGCTTGCTGTTCAAGCTCCCGCTGGCGTTTTCGCTCGAGGCGTTTAGCCGCGAACTTGGCGTTTGTCGCCGGATCCTGCTTAGGTTTTGCCTCATCGTCGTTCAGGACAATATCGAAGCCGTCTTCCTGTCCTTCGCTGGCGTTGGCATTGTCGACCAGCTGATCATCCGCAGGTGCCGCCTGCGGGGTGACGGGCAGGGTTTGTTCTTCAGTTGCCTGAATTTCGGTGGTGTCGGTCATGATTTAATCTCTCGCTATTGAGGAATCTCGGCTGCTCCGCCGGAGGGTTGATTTGCTTGCTGCATGAGATTGGTTAAATCCATGCGGCGTGAGTGAATTTGCCCTTGCCCTTTGAGGACAAGCTCAGCGTCAGCGCGGGCGCTATCTCCCTGCTTATTCTGGAAGTCGCCGAGCAACTTAAGCGCGGCGAGAACATCTTGCTTCTTGGTGCTGTCAGCGGAAGCGAGAATCTCGACCACTCGCGCGGCCGATACCTGAGCTTCCGTCTGGGCTTTGAACGCCTCGACCTGGATCTTGGCCTGGTCGTTCTGCGCCTTCTGCAGGTCGGCCTGCCCGGTGAGCAGAACGCCCTGAGCCTGCACCATTGCAGCATCAGGTTGCCCCTGTTGCTGTTGTGCTTGCTGAACCATCTGAATTTCTTCAGGAGTCTCCGGTTTCTTGAGCCCCTGCGTGACGAGTTGTTTCGTAGCATAGTCCCGAGTGATCTCGATGCCCTTGCCATCTAGCAACGATAGGAACTGGAGTAACAGGACATTCCACACCGGATGTTCCGGTGGGATTTTCTGCAATAACTCCCCTATCTCCGCTCGGTTCTGCTCTTTCATGCTCTGGAACGATGGCCCCACATCGGTATAGGTTTCATACCGGCCGCGGATATCATTCAGCGTAACCACCTCACCGGTCTGATAATCGACAACCTGTGTCAACAGCTGCACGTCCTTCTCACTGCCATCAGGCAGCGTCACAAGGACGTTTCGCGGGACGTCATAGATGTCGTTAACCATTGAGGCGTAAACCTCGCCGTCGCGGCGCATGGCCGTGGCCAGGTTGTCCTGGAACACGTACGTTTCCAGATCAGCGCGCATGTTCAACTGGTTGACGGTGTCGAATGCCACATTGCTGCCGGCGGCCTCGCTGTCCACGCCAAGAGTGGCGACTTCTTTCACTGCGTTGGTCGCGGCTTCAAGCATGTAAGCGTTGGCCTGCGGTACTTCCGGGTTGTCCATGTATCCCAACGGCTGCGGCGGAATGTCACCGCCATTTTCGTCGGTGCGGTTCAGCAGGTAATACGGGAAATCATCCTGCCCGCTGTACATGTATTCGTAGCCTGAAATCTGCTCCGGCCAGAAGAAAGGCTTTTTCTTCGGCGTACGGGCGACGATGTCGGCGTTGAACGACATGATCATGTTGCGCAGGCGCTGGCCGTCTTTCGTCAGCCGGACGACGCCCTCGTAGACCTCTTTGTCACCGGCAAAACCCCACTCCCCGTAAACCGGGATGATTGGCAGGTGCTCACCGGCGATCAGTTCACGATTTTTCAGGATGCACGACGAGGTGATGACAGATTTATAAACACGGCGACGCGTAACCTTACGCTCTGCAATTTTCTGTATGCCGCGCTCTGCTAACTCGTCGATCACGTCCGCAATATCGCGTTTGAAGTAGCTCACCGGTTCGCCTGTCAGTGGGTCCTGATAGATGAAAACGGTCTCTTTCTTCTCCTCAACCTCGTAATACTCGCCGACGTAGACAACGTCCTTGGTCAGCCAGGGGAACAACCAGGTCATATCCGGGTTCTGGAAGTCGGGAATGTCGTCGGGGTCAAAACCCTGTTCCTCAGCGTACGCTTTCCACCCGTCCAGGCTCATGGCGTTAATAACCGTGACGTGCCGGGCGTCGCTTTTATCCATCTGCTTGGCGTTGCTGTCCCAGACAACATGCGATGATGCCTCATGGATCGGCAGCCGGCGGATAATCTGGTTGTTGCTAGTTGGGTCCTGGTCTTCATAATCGGTGACCAGACGCCAGGCACCGACGCCCGCCTCGATCTGCTCGCGCACGGCCACGTTGACGGCGATTTTTGCCGTGTTGTGGCGCATGTCCGTGCGGTACATGCCCATCAGCGTATCGGCAGCGTCGGGGTCAGCGTTGTCTTTCGGTCGGTATAGCACATCGATCGGGTTCTGGCGCATCTCTGCGACCAGCTTGCGCACCACTGGGCGGACAACGTCGAACTGCCCCCGGTACTGCAATGTTGTGTATTGGTTGAGCCAGTCATCCCACTGCGACACCCGAGAAAAATACAGGTCGTTGGTCGCTTCGGTTCTGGCTTCGTCGCTAGACATCCAATCCCGATCGAAGATCGTCAGGATGGTCTGCAGCCTGTCCTGCTGCTTGTCGTTGTCAGCCATCATCTACCTCGTGGGACGTGGGATAGGCCGTATTGGCGCTGGGATTTTTTTTTCTTTGGGCTTCCTGATGTCGCGCATCATCCGCGCGAAGCGGCGCATCATGTAGGCGTAGCGAACGGCATCAATGACGTCATCGTTTGTCTTGGATATCTTGCCGTTCTCGTCACGGTGATAGAGTCGGAACTCCTCAAAGAAGGGTTCACAGGTATTGAACACCCGGAATCTACCTTCCAGCATGAGGTCACGAAGTTCAGTAAGACCGGACTCGACAGAGTTTCCGCCCTCCGCGAAAGTTGCGTGCTCCTTCAACATCTGGAAGCCCGCGTCGGAATATTGCGTTTTGAGCTGTGCTCCGCCGCCTTTTTCGTGTTGATGGCCATCGTGCGGCCACGCTACTGGTATGCGGTTTGACCATGCTTTAACGGCGCTCCAGGCCTCCGTGGCGGTCTTCTCGCTCTTCTTCCACACGCGCGCCAGATAGAACACGTCTTCGTCTTTGTCCCACCACAGCTGAATGTGCGCCTGCGGGTGGTCCCAGCCGAAGTCCTGCCCGTTGATAACGTAGAAGTGATCAGGACATTCGAATGGCTGGCATTTGAGGGTCTCTTCAGGGATCTGGAAGATGCGCCCGCTACCCATCGTCGGTATGCCTTTGGCACGTGCTTCGCGCTCATGCTCGGGATACGACTCGATGATTCGCTCGCGCTCGGCGTCGGTGTAGTGCTCGGCGTCGTGAATGGTCATCGTGACCACTTTTTGCGCCTTGCTCGGGTTCTTAATGAACTTCTCGACGACCTGCGACATCCCCATCAACGGGGTAAAAGTCAACAGTGAGAACTGGCCGTATTTGTTGGTACGGGTCAGACCTTCCGAGTAGATCGCGTACGGCGGCTCCTCATCGAACCAGACGCCGTGCACGGTATCGCCCTGCCAGCGCTGGCGCCCCTGCGAATAAGGCTTGAAGTAGCAGATAGACATACCATCTTCAACGCCATTTGGCGCGTGGTGGCGCACCAGCAGGTGATCGACCAGGTTCGGGTAGAACGGCGATTTCTTCCAGCTGATGATGTCTTCTTTCGGGATCAGGCCATAGCCTGGCTCGTCGTTCTCTTCAATTCGCCCGCAGAGAATGCGCTGAGTGGTTTTGGTGACGGTTTCGTTGGTCTCGCCACCGACCCAAAACACCACCGGCTCGTTGAACCGGCGGCCTTGCCAGTCGCCATCGTAGGCGCCTTCATCGGGATAGCCTGCGCCACCCGGATAGCGCCCGGTGAGGTGGAAGGTAACCTCCGCCCCCCCGGTGTAGGATTTACCCAACTGGTTGCCCGCCATGAAACAGCGTTCGGTATAATCGCCGCCAGCGTCCAGAAACTCGCGCTGCTTGGCGTACGGGCTGTATTCATACAGCATGTGCGTGCGGCGATACTCGTCTTCCTCTTCCAACAATGCGAGCAGTTCGGCCTGCTCCTCGTCGGTCAGGTCGTCAAGGTCAATCGCTGCGTTTACCACGGTTGAGCAACTCCTTAATGCGCGACTGCCGCACATCGCGGTTAGGCGCCGGGGTGACGTCCTCAGTCTCGATCTTGTCTTTGAAGGCCTGCACGCTGATGTGTTTGCCGATCAGCTCAAGGTTTCGCACCTTGTCAGGCCATTTGATTTTTTTCAGCAAGCCGACCATTTCGCGGTCTTCTCCGCGACCTTCAAACATTTCTGCCAGATCGAAGCCGCTCAAATAGCGACGCCATGCCGCGGGCCAGTCTGTGATCGGCTTAATGCTTCCGTCGGTGTTGAAGATGTCTGCCGCGTCCATCTGGTCGATCTCCACCAGGCGCAGCAGCACATAGTTGGAATCAATGCCGAGCTGCGCAAGGCGCTCGCGCTTCAGCTCGTCGATGCGTGCCAGGACTTCTGGTTCCTTCAGCAGGCGTGGACCGATGTTGCAGGCCGAACGGGCGCTATACCCTGCCCGCTCAGCCGCCGGCGCTGCTTTCAGATCGATGATGTATTCGCGGCAAAAAAGCTCTTTTTTGTCCTTGAGTTTTCCTGCCATGATTTATTCCTGTCTCGCTTGGCGCGAAAAATTACGCGCCCGCGGTAGTTGCGATGGAGATGTTGCCAGTGCCGTCGAAAGTCGCGGAGCCGGTGACAGCTCCCGTCAGGGTGATCGTGCGCGCCGTCGCCAGTTTGGTAGCTGCGGCCGCTGTACCGTTGCCCGCCAACGCGGTGCTGGCAGTGGTGCCCAGCGCCAGGCTCGAAGTACCGGCGCCGATAGCAGTGCGTGCTGCGGCCGAGTTGGCTGCGGTCAGGACCTGCCGGCCGACGGTTGTCGCATCGGTGATATCTGCCGAGGTGATATCGCCACCACCGCCAGGTGTGAACTGCGCTTCGAAAGCGGCAGCGGACATGAACACCAGTTGGCCGGTTGCGTCCTGCACCAAATAGCCGCCGACAACAGGTTTCCAGTCGCGCATAAAGCTGTCGGTCACAGTTACCGCTGGGTAGCCGCCATCTGGCGTGATAACGCCGTAGCCGTTGTCCTGCTGACGGATAGCGCTGATTTTCACAGCGTTAACCTGGGTGTTATTACCCGTAAAAATCGGCCATTTGTTGCTCATGCATCACCTCACTGGGCTGGAGTTTGGAACAGGTCCAAAGCTTCCTCAGCAGTGCGGATCGCTTTATCTGCGCGAGCCACAACACCGGTTTCGCTTTGGGCACGGGTGTAGCCGTCCTTAAACAGCTCGTATTTCAGCTTGTCGCCGCCAATGAAAGTGATCGCCTTCTCAGCCGCTGCTGTGTCGCTCTGAACCAAGCGGAAGATCTCTAGGTTCATTGCCTGCAATTCAGTCATCTCGATAATCGCCATTTGCGGGGAGTCTCCTGCGGTACGACTTAATCCTTGTCAGTTGGCATCCCTGGTTAATATTTACAGCCGCCTTGGCCGCACCTGTTGTCATTATCGAAGCCCCTCGACGAAGGGCTTCTGTAATGCGCTTAGCTATCCATCGGCTGCAGCGAGTTTCCGCTACGCTCCGGTTGGCGATAACGCCACGTTGCAAGGGTTGCGCCTCGCTCGCCCATCAAGTAGGCCACATCGCCGCCTGCACTCGTTTGCCCCTCACCCAGCGTTACCGAGTTGCTCAGGTTGTCGTACCCCTGAAACGAAATTGTGTTGCTGGCCTGGTGAAAGATCGGATCCTGCGCCGCGTGGATAACTTCGTTACCGTTGGCGGTAATAATTTTCAAAGTGAACATGGTTTCTTCTCCTGGGTCTTCTGGTGATGGTGGTTAATATTCCTGCTCGCTGGCGTTATTAACGCCGTCCAGCAGTTGGTTAACGATGTAGGCCGAACGGCTTAAGCCACCGAGCAGCGAATGGTAGTTGCCGAGCACGTGGCGCCCCTGCACAACCGAACCGTCGTCGGTGATGGCAACCAGCACCAGCGTGCGCAGCGTTTCGGTGTCGACCTTATCCAGAACATCGAGCAGGATGCGCCGGATCTTCTCTTTGTCATGCTCGATTGCCGGGTCGTTCTCGCCTGGCTTAATCAGGTTCAGCTTGGTTACGTTGTCCATGCATCCTCACTTCGCCAGGCACACGTTGCGGATGTAGTCCTGCAGGCCGGCTATTTGGCTGCGGGCGGTTTCTATTCGCTCTCGGAGACGGAAATAATCCCGCTCAGCGGCGTCAGTAAGTCTGGGGCTGGCTGCATTAGCCACGCCGGCGGCGCCGGTGGTTGTGCACGTGGCGGCGAGCTGCAGCTTGCGAGCGCCAGCGGCAACAAGGCGTTGCAGATCATCAATCTGATTCTTTGCATCGTTCAGTTCCTGGGTACGGTGTTCGTCGATGGCAGCCACCGCGCGCTGTGTGCTGTTCTGCCAGGCGAGCTGGTTAGTCAGCTGGCTGTTGGCCGTTTGCAGTTTGTCGCGTTCGTGGCGCAGCGCCTGATTGCTGATAGCGAAATACGCCAGCAGGCAGAGCACAACGGCCACGACAGCGGCCTGCCAATGCGGTAGCGGCCATGTCATGCGAGCACCGCAATAGCGCGTTTGTAGCTCGTCTCGCGTTGGTCAAGTGCATGCAACGCCGGATTGATGCGCCGGGTTGCCTCGCGGACATCGCCAGCCACCTGATTGATATTGCGCGAACGCCAATACCAGCCCGCCGAGCGCGCGGCGTTCGCGTCGGCCATCAGCAGTTCGGGGTTGGCGACCAGGTCGAGGCCCAGTGCTTTGCCACATGCTTTGTGGTTGTCGAGGAAGGTGATCTGGATCAGGCCGTGGCCGCGGAACTTCCAACCGTCTCCAGGCAGCTTGTTGCCGTAGCGGCCCTGGTAGACCAGGTTAGCGATCGCCTCCTGCCGTGCCGGGTGGTCCACCGTGCGGCCGAGCATCGCAGCCTGGTCGCTGCTGATGCGGTTGCCGAAGGTTGCCCGCAGCGCCGCCGGCGTGTAGTTGAACGACTCGGCCAGTCGGGTGAAGCCCTGCGACTCGTGGCCTGTCTGCGCGATGAACATCGCCTGCTGCACCGGTGTTGTGATGCCGAACTCCGCCATGGCGACGGTGATAGGCTTGAACCAGCGCACGGCCAGTTCGGCGCTGATGCCAGCCGCCTGTTGGAATTGGTCTTGTGTCATGGTGATTATGCCTGCGGTTTGCTGTTGTCGTCGCTGACGCCGAAGCGCTGGTTCAGCACGCGGATCAAAACGCCGCGCACCTTCTCAACGCCGATGAAGCCAATGGCGCCGCCCAAAGCGATGGTTGCCGCTGGAGGTAAGCCGATAAGCCCCATGCATGACGCCGCTGTCAGAGTCAGCGCACCGCATAACGCCCCTTCCAGCAGCATCTGGCGCCAGCCGCCGCCGGTGTAGGCAACACGCAGAATGGTAATCACAATCGACATGAGTACACCGCCGATGGGTGTTTCACCTCGCCACCAAGATTGCAGCAGCTCGATCCAGTCAGGCCAGTTATGCGGATTGGTTGGCATCTTCATATCCTTTCCCCTGCCGGCTGTGTCGGCGTTGGGTGTAGAGGCACTGGAGCGGCGTCACGTCCTGAAACAGGATCTCTATGCCCAGCTTCTCCGCCAGGGCGAATTCAGCGCGGGCGCCCTTACTGCTACGCCAACCATCCAGCATGTAAATCGCGTCAGCGCGCTGCAGCATGGCGATGCACACGCACATGTAGTCCACCTCAGAAAGCCCATCAGGCAGCACCGCAGGGTTTAACGCTACGCGCCCCGCAGCCGCGATATCTTTCGCCGCCGCAAAGAAAGCCGGGCGGTTGAATCCAGGTAGGCCCGTCATTGGCCCTGCGATGTAAGTTTTCATGTAGGGGTTCCAGAAACGAAAAAGCCCCAGCGGTTAGCCAGGGCTGCGAATGTGTTGGTGGCAAGTAACGGAATCGAACCGTCAAACGTGAGCCCCAATATGCACACGCCACCCCCGGTGGACCTGCCAAATATTTTCAATGCGGAGCGCCATCCACCAAGGCACCGACACCAACCCCTACGTCGCTTCGGGACACGAAGTTAATCGGATGGCGCTCTGCATTGAAAATTGTCTATTTTGAGGACTTTTTAACATAATGAACCTTACGCGCACCACCGTAACACCGCTCACCGCGCGATCGTGGCGAGCTGCGTGTTTTGTGCAATCTTCTGGGCGATACGGCGGAAAACGGACTGCATAAACCGTGCATAAAACAGGGTGCTTTTTGCATAGCCAATTTTATGGCTGAAACGGCTATTTTGAGAGGTTTTCTGGTTTTGGGCGCCAGAAACGACAAGGCCCCGCCGAAGCGAGGCCGTGTTTCACGAGGTCGGTGTGCATATACAACTCTTGCACGTTATCTGTATAGCATAGTTTTCTGTGTACACAAAGAAAATCTTATTCGCACACTTCCGGATCCATGTCCAACGGAATGCAGAACGTTGCCAGGCACCCTTCCAGAAACGCCTCAGTCGAATACAGCGAGCGCCGCACCGCGTTGAGGTCCATGTTTAGCGCCTCCGCTATCTGGCGCAGCGGCAGCCCGCCGATGTAGCGCAGGCCCAGGATCAGCACGTCTTCCCTGTCGCGTAGCTTCTTGAAGCGACTGACGCAGCCGTCGATCATCAGCCCGTCGTCATCGCTGCACGATTTGCCGCCCCCTGCCATCGGAAGGCGCGCTGGCGTGACGGACATCGCCGGCCAGTCCACCGACGTGCATTTTTCTTCACTGACCGCCCAGCGGCCCCACCGCTCTAAAACTTCTTGCATATTTCTGCGCATTCGTTGTGACCTCATCAAACTTAATCTTTTTTGCAACTTCGCCCGCCGCGCTGTGCCGGTTGTTGTGGCAATGTGCTGCGAACCGCTATTTGTTCGCTGTAACTTGCGAAAAATTACAAGTTCACCACCTAGACCACCTGTGACCACCTAGACAGCTCTTTTAGATCCTTTTCCCTGAAAGCCCTTATATATATAAATGGGGTTCTTACTTAACAGGTGGTCTAGGTGGTCTAGGTGGTCTTTGTTTCGTGCAATCAGTAAGTTGCAATTAGACCGCCTCTTCCGCGTAGGTGGTCTAGGTGGTACTAGCCACTGCCCACACTCGTTGCTGTTTACCTTCGATTAGTCGCCGCACGCGGGAGTAGCCGCAATTTTGCAAAACATTACTTATTCGCATTTCTTCGCGCTTTCCAATGCTGCGCGGGTCCAGCCCGATGGCGTCCCGCAAAACGTCAGCTGCACGTAAAAAATCGCGTGTTCGCGGTACCTCGTCGGTCAGGCTGTCGGGAGCATCGAGCCAGTTCTCGACGATTTCGAGCCATGCATCCTTAATGGTGTGCTGCTCGTGTTCCCCCGCCGCCAGCACCTCGGCCTCGTGGAATTGGACGCCGCCAAGGCGCTTAAACGTCTCCCGCGCCTCTGCCCACAGCTGCAGGACATCCTTTTTAAGCTGATCAACCGCAACTTTACCGACTCGCAGCGGCAGCCACCGGCGGTTACCGGTATCGTCTGCGAGGAACTCGTCCTGGTTGGTGGTGCCGATGAACACCAGCCGGCGCGGGAACTGCGTGGCGAACTCTCGATATTTGGGGATCCAGTTCTCGTGCGTGCGGGTGATGAAGGCCTTGATGGACTCCAGCTCCTTGGAGTGCAGGCCGCGCAGCTCCCCTATTTCGGCCACGAGGCGCCCGCGCATCTTGCGCGCCAGGTCGTCATCTTTTTCCGCGAACGATATCTCGGTGAAGAACGACGGGTCTGGTGATAGCGCCGCCACGCCGGTGGATTTACCGCAGCCCTGCGGGCCGACGAGGATAGGCACCATGTCCGCCTTGCAGCCTGGCGACAGCACCCTGCCGGCCAGCGCCGTCCACGTATAGAGCGACACCGCGCGGCAGTATGCCGACGGCTCAACGCCAAAATAGTGCTGGAAGAAGGTATCGATGCGCGGCACGCCGTCCCACTTCAGCGACTCGAGCCAGGTCATGGCGCTGTCGAACGGCTGCTCGTCGGCAGCCAGCATCACCACGTCGCGGATCAGCTCCTTGCCCACCGCCTCGAAGCTGCGGCGCTCCAGGGTGATGCGCAGGCGCGAATAGTCGGCGTCGGCGAATGACTGCCACTGGTCGCTGCTCTCGGGCGCGAACATGATTTCGTCGCGGAACTGGTCGAAACGGATCTGCAGGCCGCAGAAATCTGGCCGCATCACCGCCTTGGCGGCGTTGTCGATGGTGGCCTTGATTTGCCCTGTCTTCTCGTTGCGAATAAACGCCGGCAGCGGAGGTTTCTCTGCTGGCGCGAGAGGCACCACGTCGAAGTCGTTATCGCGAATGCCGATTGCATTCAGGTAGTCGCCATCGTTGCGGTGCGCGCAGCTGGCGTGCAAGCAGCGGAAATGCCCCTGCTCAAACCCGCCGGTGCCCGCAGGGAAATAAGCGGTTGCGGTGTTGTCGGCGCTCTCGGTGCTGTGTCCGTCCTCGAATGGACAGCGAATATAACGCTCACCGCCGGCGCCCCAGTCGAGTGTCCAGCCGTTGGCGTCGAGGTAGTCGGCCGTCTCGTCTGTGGCGCCAGCATCGCGCCCGCTACGGTCACGTGCCCGCCCTTCTTTCTCGACGACGGTCTCGCCTACGCCGAACACGGTTTCGAGCATGGTCCACACTGCCTCGAAATCGTCGGCGCCCACCACCGGGATATCATCCGGCAGACCGCCGTCCCACAGATAACGGGCTCCGCTCGGGTGTGTACCCAGCGCGACGAACTGCTGTCCGGTGGCCAGAAATTCGATATTGCCGGCTTCGGTGCGCAGGATGCGTTTCGACATCTGCCCCTCGAGCTGGAACGCCAGCAGGAATTTCGGGCTGTTGTCGCGCATGCGTTTGGGTAGCGGGCCGATCATGGTGGTGACCGCGTTGAGAATCGCGTCGGCGACAATCGGATCGGACACGTCCACATCCAGCGCGCGGACGGTGCGCGTCTGCAGCAGGATGCCGTAATACAGTCATTTCGACCGCACCATGCTGCGCCACGCACTTCAGCGATTGCTGCCTGGTATCGTGGTGGGCGGCGTTGAACGCTGGCGCGACACAATGGTTAAGGCTCTGGCGCACGGCCTCCCCGGCGCGCTGGGTGCATTGTGCGAAGTGCTCAACGTCGACACCGACAAGGCGAAGGATAAAGCGGGTAAGCAGCTGATCCAGTTGTTCTGCAAGCCACGCCCGAAAAACAGCAAGCTGCGTCGCGCCACGGCCAAATCGCACCCGGCGGAGTGGCAGCGCTTTGTTGAATACGCCGGCCTCGATATCCACGCCATGCGCGCCGTCGACGCCAAGCTACCGAACTGGAATTATCAGGGCGACGAGCTGGCGTTATGGCATCGCGATCAGCAGATCAACGACCGCGGCGTGTGCATGGACATAGCGCTGGCCGAAGCCGCCATCACTGCCGTGGGTGATGAGCAGTTGCTGCTGGCAAAGCGCACGCAGGAAATGACCGACGGCGAGGTGCAGGCGGCGACCCAGCGCGACGCCATGCTGAAACACATCCTTGAGGCTTTCGGCGTTGAGCTGCCAGACATGCAGAAAAGCACGCTCGAGCGTCGCATCAACGACCCTGATCTGCCCGCCCCGTTGCGCGAACTGCTAACCATACGCCTGGCGGCCTGTACGACCAGCACCAGCAAATATAAAGCGCTGATGAAGGGTGTCAGCAGTGACGGCCGGCTGCGCGGAACGCTTCAATTCTGTGGTGCCAGCCGAACCGGCCGCTGGGCCGGTCGTCTCTTCCAGCCGCAAAACCTCCCTCGCCCGACGATGAAGCAGGAACAAATCGATCAGGGCATCGAGGCGCTGAAACTGGGCGTCGCCGATCTGGTGTTCGAAAACATCATGGAGTTGACCAGTTCCGCGCTGCGCGGCTGCATCATGGCGCCACCAGGCAAAAAGCTGGTTGTCAGCGACCTGTCAAACATTGAGGGCCGGTTCCTGGCATGGCTGGCTGGTGAAGAGTGGAAGCTGCAGGCGTTCCGCGATTACGACAACATCCTCGGCACCGACGAGAACGGCGAACCGATTCGCGCAGGACATGACTTGTATAAGCTGGCCTACGCACGCGCCTTCAACATGACGCCCGAGGAAGTCGATAAGGCCATGCGCCAAATCGGCAAGGTAATGGAATTGGGGCTGGGCTTTGGCGGTGGTGTGGCGGCGTTCGTGACGTTCGCACTGGTCTACGGGCTCGACCTGGAAGACCTGGCCGACGCTGCACTGCCGAACATCCCTATCGCCGTCCAGCGAGAGGCGAAAAGTTGGTGGCAGGTGTCGGTTAAGCAGAAAAAAACCTACGGCCTGTCCGAACGGGTGTTTATCACCTGCGACTCGCTGAAACGTCTGTGGCGCAATGCACACCCCAAAACGGTTAGCCTGTGGTCCGAACTGGAGAATGCCGTGCGCCGCGCAATCTCGCAACCGGGTAAGCAGTTCAACTGTCGGCGGCTGAAGGTCCGCAAGGATGGTTCCTGGCTACGTATCGCCCTGCCATCTGGTCGCGTCGTCTGCTACCCAGGGGCCGCAATCGTCAAAGGCGAAATCACTTACATGGGTGTGAACCCGTATTCGCGCAAATGGCAGCGCCTCAAAACCTACGGCGGGAAACTGGTGGAGAACGTTACCCAGGCCGGCGCCCGCGATGTGCTAGCCGGCAACATGTCGGCCGTCGAGGCGCGAGGCTACGAGATCGTGCTGACCGTGCACGATGAGGTGATCACCGAGGCACCAGACAAAGACTTCTACTTCCACGACCAGCTAAGCCGGCTGCTCGCCACTAACCCTGCATGGGCTCCAGACCTCCCGCTAAATGCCGGTGGGTTCGAGGCCTACCATTACCGTAAGGATTAATATCTTACGCAAAAACTATATATATATATATATATTATCCATTTTTTAGACGATGCCAATCTCTTACGGCGATAGCTAAGGGGTCTGTAATAGCATTAGCTCCGCCCGAGGTAAGCAATGAATACATACTTGATGAATCAGTATAGCTAAAATCAAGATCGTATGGATTATTTACCTTAACACCACATTTGTTTGCTGATTGCACTAAAGCGTCTAAGACACCATGACATATTCGGTCGAATTTATTCCTGCTTACTTTGTAAGATATATTAACCTCGGCATCCATGTGTAAGGAAAAATATGATGAGCTGGGATATAGCACTAATCTAACATCTGGCGACCAAAATAAAAAATCCTTATCCCTAGCTTGATTCTGAATATACTGAACATCGATTCCAACATTTTTGAATGCTTGTACTAGTTCAGGGATAAGTATATCAAAGCGCACTACCCCATTGTGTTCCAGGTGCCCTTCGGCATACAACCCTGCCCACACCTCAGTAGTGGCTGCGTTGTACATTGGTTTTATTTCAGTTCCCTCCGAATGGAGATCAAGAAACCAAACATCACCTTTAGCTCTATAATCTTCATATATTTCGATAGGGATGTTATTATCTTCAAACATAGCTCGAGTTATAAGTCTAACTATGCCTATAACATTAGAAGACGCACCGGAGTGTACTAACTTGCTCTGAGACGCTATTGCAGGTATCGAAGGTACCAAATCCCCTACACCTGGCATTATACCCATCATACCATAATTATTTGTATCCGCAGGGTATAAGCATATTTGAGACACCTCATCATCAATCTTAGGATACAATCCAACAGGCTTAAGATAACTGGTCGTATTTGCCATCAACTGAAGGAATGGATCAGGTGACAAAATGAAGTTTTTATGTCCTACAATACGACCCATAGAATTAATTAAACTTAGTTTATGCCCCCTAAGAAAAGTGCCGAACATGCTAGGCTTACACTCTAATGCAACAAAACTATCTTGCCTTAATTTATTTGATTTTAGGTCATCCAATAGCGACGCAATATTATCGTAGCGTTTAGCCTGGCTTTTCTTCACCGGAGTTATCATCTTTCTTGCCATGTTTACGATAAAGCTTTTCACATCGCCATACAGTTGCCGAGTCAATTCTTCCGAAGATGATTTAACAATAGTATTTAACGGGTCATCCGACATTTAGCCCTCACTAACTGACAGTAAAGAAATCTCAAAACAACAGTATGACATAGGAGGAAACGTTTTGACATATAGCCGAGAATCCTCAGTTGAGCAGTACCTGCGCGCAGAGGTAAAAAAGGCCGGCGGTATTGCGTATAAATTCGTGTCGCCTGGCATCCGCGGCGTTCCCGATCGCCTTGTGCTGCTACCGGGCGGCCGGGCTGTGTTCGTCGAGTGCAAAGCACCGGGCGAGAAGCCGCGCCCCGACCAACTGCGTTGTCACGCCAAGCTGCACGCGCTGGGCTTCGAGGTGGTGGTGCTGGACAGTAAAAATCTGGAGGGCATATTGTGATTGGATTGAACATTTATAACTGGTCGCGGCGTGCCATCTGGTACGCCGTTTTTGCATTCTGCGCCAGCTTCTGGCTCGGCGCTTTCGGCCTGATGCTGATCGTCGTAGTGGAGTGGGCGAAATAAAGCATCTCCCCCGCTTCCCCCAACATCCCCAAGGTATAAACCATGATTAACGTTGTCAGCTTCTCAGGAGGCCGGACTTCTGCGTACCTCGCACACCTGATGCGCCAACAAGATCCTGATACGCGTTTTGTTTTCATGGACACCGGCGCAGAACACCCGGCCACATATCAATTTATACGCGATGCCGTAAAGCACTGGGGGATTGACCTGATATGTCTGCGCGTTGTCGTTAACCCTGAATTAGGCAAGGGGAACGGCTACCGGGTGATCAGCTTAGATGAGATCGGCCCCGACCTGGAACCGTGGCGCGCCATGTTGGAAAAATACGGCACACCATACGTGGGCGGCGAGTTCTGCACCGACCGTATGAAGCTCGGCCCATTCAAAAAGTACTGCGACGAGCACATAGGCCGGAAGGCATATCGCACGTGGATAGGTATTCGCGCAGATGAACCAGCGCGACTATGGGGCGGTTTACTACACCGCAGCATGACTAAAGCAGGGATGACGCGAGAGCAAACGCTAATCGCCTACCGGAGCGGCATGAATACCTATCAGTGGGTGTCGGAAGATTGGGCGAAAATAGGTCTCGCAAACGACTTCAACACCCCTTCAGCACTGTTGGATAAATGCATGAAGAGGCTTAGTCAAAACGCATCGGAAAGCACCAGTTATTTAGCTGAAATATCTGACACAGGGAAACATGATGTTATTGACTGGTGGTCTCGTCAGCCTTTCGACCTAGGGATTCCCGAACACCTCGGGAACTGTGTTTTTTGCATAAAGAAATCCATTCAAAAAATAGCGTTAGCTGCAAAAGACGAACCGGAATTGGCGAAGCAGTTCTGGCAAGTTCTTAATGCTAATAGTGTTCGTAAAATGGAAAACCGTAACGGGACAGACCTGGACATGTACTGGGGTAAAAATAGCTTCGGGGAAATAATCACAATGTTTTCAGCGGAAAGCAGGGAGGAGCTTGCAGCACGAATGCCATCCCAGCAACCGATAAGGGCCGCCAATACAGCGGCCCTTCCTTTTAGTGGATCCACTTCTCTACGACACAAGGACGGCTATGAGTTCATCTAAAAAAGTATTCACCCCCCGCCCTTACCAGAATCTCATTATCGACCACGCGCTGCAGGTACCGCGCTCCAACGTGTGGGCTGGCATGGGCATGGGCAAAACAGTGGGCACGCTCAGCAGCCTGGAGGCGCTCTACTGCTCCGGTGAAGAGACGCAGCCGACGCTCGTTCTGGCACCGCTGCGCGTGGCGGCCAGCACCTGGCCGGATGAAGTCGCGAAATGGGGCCACCTTCGCAACATAGAAATGCAACCAATCGTCGGCACTGCCAAAGAGCGCGCCGCGGCGCTGCTCAACAGCAACGCCAGCGTGTTCACCACCAACTACGACAACCTGGTGTGGCTGGTTGAGCAGCTCGGCGGCCGCTGGCCGTTCGGCACGGTCATAGCGGACGAAAGCACCCGGCTGAAGTCGTTCCGCCTGCGGCAAGGCGGCAAACGCGCGGCGGCGCTGGCGAAAGTTGCACATAAGCACGTGCACCGCTGGGTGAACCTCACCGGTACGCCAGCGCCGAACGGCCTGATCGACCTATGGGGCCAGGCGTGGTTCGTTGACCGCGGTGATAGGTTGGGCCGCACCTTCAGCGCGTTCACCTCGCGCTGGTTCAACAGCATTCAGTTCCCTGGTCAGCAATGGTCGAAACTGGAGCCGTGGCCGCACGCGCAGGAGCAGATGCAGGCGGCGCTCGCCGACGTGACGATCTCCCTGGATGCCGCCGACTGGTTCGACATCGACGAACCCATCCATAACGTTATCCGCGTAGAGCTGCCGCCGAAAGCGCGCCAGCAATACCAGGACATGGAAAAGGAGATGTTTCTCGAACTGAACGGCGCCGACATCGAAGCGCTAAATGCCGCGGCCAAAACGGTGAAGTGCCTGCAGATCGCCAGCGGCGCCATTTACACCGATGATGCAGGCAACTGGGCGAAAGTGCACGATGGCAAGCTGCAGGCGCTCGACAGCATTCTGGCCGAGGCCGGTGGTATGCCGGTGCTGGTAGCCTACCATTGGAAACACGACCTGCAGCGACTGCAAAAGGCCTTCCCTAAGGGGTGCCAGCTCGACGCAGACCCGCAGACAATCCGCGACTGGAACACCGGTAAAATCCCTGTAATGTTCGCACACCCGGCCAGCGCCGGCCACGGCCTTAACCTGCAGGACGGTGGCAACATCCTGGTGTTCTTCTCGCATTGGTGGGATCTGGAGCAGTACCAACAAATTATCGAACGCATCGGGCCGACGCGCCAGGCGCAAGCCGGCCACAACCGACCAGTCTGGATACACCACATCATCGCCGCCGACACCACCGACGAAATGGTGATGGAGCGGCGCAATTCAAAACGTGAAGTGCAGGACATCCTGCTCGAAGCCATGAAAAAGAGAGGCATGTAATGGGCGATAATCCGATCGTGTTCACGCGGGATATTCTGTCCCGCTATCAAATTTCAGAAAAGACGCTGTGGAAATGGCGAGACAAAGACCAATGCCCGAAGGGGTTTAAGCTGCCCTTCCCGGCGCCGACGATCCCCGGCAGTCCAAACCGCTGGCGTCTTTCCGATGTGCTGACCTGGGAAGACGCCAACAGCGCGAAATAAGTTACCCTGTAACCCCCTTCACATACTCCTCCCACACCCCCAACCAATGCCGCTGATCGTCCATGTAGTCGTGCAGATTGTAATGCGCCATCGTTCCTGTCATCAGGTGGCCGAGGATTTTCTCGATTACATGCGGCGGCGCGCCCTGCTCCGATAATTTTGTCGCCAACGTTCTGCGCAGGTCATGCATAGACCACGGCTTCATTCCAGCCCCTTCAAAGACCCGCCGAGTATAATTAGCCGCTACCGACGGCCCTACCGGTCTATCAAACTCTTTTCCTGGCATACCGCGCTGCGACGTCACAACGTGGCGAGTATTCACCTTTTCGCGATGGGCCAGCAGCAACGCTTTTGCCAGCGGCGGCAACGCGCGGCGCACCGCCACGCCGGTCTTATACTCTTCTTTCGGCACCGTCCAGGTGTCATCCTCAAAATCAAACCAGTCCCAGCACGCCCGGCGGATCTCCGCGGTGCGGCACCCAGTCAGCAGCATAAACCGGATAATCAGGCGCGCCTCGTCGGTCTGGTGGTCATCCAACCATTGCCAGGTTTGCTGGATCTCTCGATCTGCGAGATAGCGTTTTTTGCGCGCCGGAGCTGTGCCTACGTCACGCGGCCCCAGCCCTTCCAAGGGATTCGCCGCGATATACCCCCGATTGACGCAAAACTTGAACGCGCGTTTGCACAGCGATGTCATGTAGTTGGCCATGACACTGCTATCGATAGAGTCCAGTACCTCCAGCCAGTGCATCCGGGCAGTTGACTCCATCCGCAGTTCGCCCAGCTTGGGTTTGATGTGCTTGCAGTACACCTGCAGGTAATAGTCGATCTTAACCGAACCGTTCGGCCGACAGTATTTGTCGATCCAGTAGTTGAAGGCCTCGTCCACCGTCGGCGAAGTGTTGCGGGAAAGGCGCTCTAAACGAATTTTTTCGCGAGGATCGAAACCCTCCGTCAACCAACCGCGCAGCACCTGGCGCCGTTCGCGCGCCTGTGCGATGGTCATCGCAGGATATTCGCCGATCGACAGTTGCACAGGCTCTTTCACCCACCGGTAGCGGTAGAAGAACGTAATCTTGCCGGCTTTGCTGATCCGGGCATTCAGCCCGTGGCTATCGGAAATGATCTCTATCGCATCGCGTTTTTTACCCAGCGATTTTTTCAGCTTCGTGTCTGTCAACATAGGGGTTGGCTCGTGTTTTTATGTACGTATTAGTGTACACAAAATTAAAGCCTTGCAGATAAATCGAGGGTAAAAACTTAGAGGTAAAAGGTAACGATTTGCCCTATCAAGCCAGACACAACGGGATTTAAAAGGTAAAGACGTGAAAGGTGAGTACTGAGGGGTAAACCTGCCAAAATACTTTTCAAACAGGTGTTCTGACCCCACTCCTGCGCATTAACCAAGCGCGTTCCCTGTCCAGAACGTGCTTTTCCCCCATCCATCCGGTCCAAAAAATGCCCGGCCGCGGTGAGTGAAACCCGCCGCGCCTATACTGTCAAAGAGCGATTTTCGACAACCGGGAGAAGACCGATGCGACTGGACGTACATGCCCACCTGTGGAGCGCGGAGTATCTGGACCTTTTGCAGTCGCTAGGCGTACGGGAGGTTGCCGAGTATCGACAGTTGGGCGCGGGCAGCACCGCGCGCGAACTCGCCGCGCGTTTCGCCCTGCTGGACGCCGCCGATATCGACATGCAAATTCTGTCGGCGACGCCGCTCTCCCCGCACTTCGAAGATGAAAAAACCGCCGTCGACGCGGCGCGGCGGATAAATGACGAATACGCCGCCGTGGTGCAGCAATATCCGCGCCGATTTCGCGCAATCGCCTCCCTGCCGCTGCCGCATATCGACGCCTCTCTGCGCGAGCTGGAGCGTGCGCTCTCCGAACTGGGCATGCTGGGCGCCTGCATCACCACTTCGGTGCTGGGCCTCTCCATCGCCAACCCGCTGTTCGACCCGCTTTATCAGGAGCTCGATCGCCGCAGCAGCGTGCTGGCCCTTCATCCGGCAGGCCGCGGCGCGCTGTCTCCATTGATTGCCGACTATCAGCTGACCTGGGCGATCGGCGCTCCGGTCGAGGATACCGTGGCGGCGATGCACCTCATCGTTAACGGCATCCCTAAACGTTTCCCGCGGATGAAAATCATCGTGCCGCATTTAGGCGGCCTGTTGCCGATGGCGCTGGAACGGATCGATCAAACCCTGGCCTGGGAAGCGCCGAATACCCCCGAACGGCCGAGCCTCGCCGCACAGCGCCTGTGGTACGACACCGTCGGCCATGATCACCCTCCCGCCTTGCGCGCCGCGGTAGACTCGTTCGGCGCCGAACGGCTGCTGTTCGGCACCGATTTCCCGTTCCAGCCAGGGGATTTGTTCCAAACCACGGTGGAGTATATCCGGCGCTCCGGCCTGCCGGAGCCGCAGATCGCCGCCATTCTGGATGGCAATGCGGCCCGGCTGTTTGGCCTGCCAGAGCGCGGCGCGTTCGCTGACGAATAGCACAACGGCCTTCCTTTGATACCCGGCGCATCAAGGCATAGACTTAAATTGCTGTATATAATTACAGTATTATTTGAGGATAAAAAATATGGATACTTGCCCTGACATCGCCACGCTGAGAAGCCGCATACCGACTGCCGCCGGTGAACAGATCGCCGTTGCGGCTTATTATGACGACTGGAGCGCCAACAACCGCCAACCCACCGGCGGCGGCACCTTCGTCGCCAAGGCGCAATCGACCCCCGCTGACGACGGCGGCATGTTTATTCGCCCCAACGCCTCATGGGTCTGGGTGCGTGCGCTCGACGTTGCCGGCACGCTGTCCCCTTATATGTATGGCGCAAAGGGTGACGGCATCAATGATGACACCGCCGCCATTCAACAGGCTCATGACTACGCCAGTTCGCTGGCGTCCCTCAGCGGTTCGCGCATACTGAAAAACGGCAACCTGGTATTTGGCAATGGCCGTTTCAAATGCCTGGCGACGCTGAATCTCAATGTAAAAACGGTCGATTACGATTTCTCCGGCGCCCTGCTGGACTTTTCGGCCCTCGCGCACGGCACCGAGGCGAAACGCATGGCCGCCATCGCATGGCAAAACGGCGCCGGTTATACCCAGGGCAATCTCAGCGCCCGCAATCTGCGCATGATTGGCCCCGGCGCAGACTCATTCGTCGATGGCATGACCTTCTCCACGTCGCTGTCGGAGAGCTATGCGCGCAACTCGCTGACTTTCCAGGGCGGCGCTGTCGAAGGCTTTGCTTACGGCCTGACGGGAACCAGCCATTTCTACTTCCTGCGCATGTACGGCTTTACCTTTAACCACTGTGACATCTGCTACTACTTCCCGAACAACGCCACAGACTCCGGCGAAGAAATGAACTTCCACAGCTGTGTGTTCGCGCAAAGCAACTGCGGCGTAAAACTGCAGGGCGGCTACAGCTATTTCTTCAATTGCTCCTTCGACTATATCTACGGGAAAAATGGCGAACAAACCTCAACCAGTCACGTGGGAAAATACATGCACATCGAGGGCGGGCAGCATATTTTCCGCGATTGCCATGTCGAGGGCTACGGGCCGCAGAATTACATCATGAACGTCCCCGACGATAAAAGTTGCAAAGTTAACGTTATCGGCGGCCTGTTCACCTTCAAAGCCGGCGGCAGTCCATCCACCTACCCGACCACCAGCAACCCTTTTTATGTCGGCAACCTGGCGCGAGTGGTGTTTGAAAAGGTCAATATCGGCCAAATGCAACAAGGCGGCGATGCCAACGTCAGCGGCTGGTTCGACGGCACCGGCTCGGTATCGTTGCACGATACGCAGCTGCCCATCGCCTGGCCGTATCTGCTGACGCAGGTACGTACCGATGCGGCGGTGCAGGACAACTGGCTCGACAGTTCGACCTATACCAGCGGCGCCGGCAATGAAAAATGGACCGAGGAAGTGTGGGTACTGCCGCCGGGCGGCGTCAACACCGTGCGCAAGTCCCGCTATGGTTGGGGTACCGAAAACAGCACCAACTTCAGCATCATTCGGCAAACCGGCTTCGTTTCCCTGGGGCGCAACCTTGCCGCAGGAAGCGGCGTGTTCCAGGCCGTTCTGGGAACCATCAAGTTGAAAGGTTACGGCAGCGTCATTCATCATATTCGCGCCAATACCTATGCCGGAGAGGGGCAAAGCTGTCAGGTCAAAATCGTTTGGGCAAAATTGAGCGAGTTTGGCGCGCAACAGGATGTCGAACCGAAAATCCTGATGCAGCAAACCGGCCATTCGTATACCTATAATTTCAGCGGCAGCGAATCCCAGCTGAAAACCGAAGTTATTCCAGGGCAAATGCAAGGTTACGCCACCCAGCCGCCGTCATTTGAGCGAGCGCCGGATTGGGCTACCCATGCTTTCCTGTTGGTTGACACGACGAAAATGAAGAGCAATTTCGATCTGCGCATTACCGATGTCTATCTGCGACAGGTCTAATCGCCCAACCTTGCCGACAGCCGCGAAATTTCGCGGCTTTTTTACAAAAAAAAGCCAGCACGGAGCGGCTGGCCAAAGGGTTCTTCGAGGGAATATCTTGTCTGGCAAGCATACTCCCGCTCGCCGGCGTTGCTCCATCTATCGCTGCGATAGGCGGCTATTTGGGGTCCAGAATCAACGCCTGCATATCGGTGAACATCGTTTCCCATTCAGCCTGATCGATATCCATTAAGCCAAAGTAACGCAGCATGAAAGCCCCTTCGGTGGCCAGAAAAGCCAGCCGCGCGCGCTTGCCCTCTTCGCTGCGCAGATCCAGCCCGGCGATGCGGCTGCGATACCATGCGCGCGAGCTTTCCAGGTGTTCCGGCGTCTGGATCAACGTCGCCATCAGCCCCGCCGCCTTGGCGCTGGAGGCCTGATCCGAACTGCAGGTCGCCTGCATATGCGCCCTGACGCTGGTGATGGCCGAAGGATCCTCACCGGCAATGGCGTCGAATACCCGGTCGTAAGCCTTGCCCCAGCGATCGAACATCGCATCGATCAGCGCGTCCTTACTGCCGAAGCAATATTGCACCCCGCCTTTGGAGATGCCCATCGCCTTGGCGACGGAATCAATGGTCAGGCCGGCGGCGCCCTGGGTGGCGACTATCTCTTCGGCCACGTCCAGAACCTTGTCGCGATCGATGCTGCGTTGACGCCCCATTGAGAAACCCCTCTTTTCAATACGTACGTATGGATATATATTGGCACCAGTATATCACCCGGCAACCCCGGTGGGTTACTCGCTATGGCGGCGCCACCGCGTCGCCCACATTTGTGGAATATTATTATGCACGCCAATAACCGCTGGTTGATCCTGGCAATGATCTCCAGCGCACTGTTTCTGATTGTCATCGATATGACGGTGTTATACACCGCACTGCCGCGGCTGACCCAGGCGCTGGACGCCGGCGCCTCGCAAAAACTCTGGATCGTCAACGCCTACCCGCTGGTGGTCGCCGGCCTGTTGCCCGGCGCCGGCATGCTGAGCGATCGCATCGGCCATAAGCGGCTGTTTATCTCCGGCCTGCCGGTGTTCGCCGCCGCTTCGCTGTGCGCGGCCTTCTCGCCCAGCGCGGAATGGCTGATCGCCGCGCGGGTGTTCCTCGCCGTGGGCGCGGCGATGATGATGCCGGCGACCCTGTCCATCGTTCGCCACGTGTTTACCGACGATGGCGAACGCGCGCTGGCGATCGGCATCTGGGCGGCGGTCGCGTCCGGCGGCGCGGCCATCGGCCCGGTGGTCGGCGGCCTGCTGCTGGAGTATTTCTGGTGGGGATCGGTATTCCTGATCAACGTGCCGGTGGTATTGCTGGTATTGCCGCTGGCGTGGCGCTTGATCCCGCACTGCGGGGGAGACAATCCGCGCCCTTACGACATTGTCGGTTCGGTGCAAATCATGGCCGGACTGGTGGGCGCTATCTACGCCCTGAAAGAGTTGAGCAAGCCGGCGCCCTCTTTCGGCGCCCTGGCGATGGCCGCCATCATCGGCGTGCTGTTTCTCACCCTGTTCGTGCGCCGCCAACTGCGCAGCGACAGCCCGATGATCGACTTTTCGCTGTTCCGCAACCCGCTGTTCGCCGGCGGCGTTGGGGTCGCGTTGCTGTCGATGGTGGCGTTGATCGGCGTCGAGCTGGTGTTGAGCCAACGCCTGCAGCTGGTATTGGGCCTGAGCCCCTTGCAGGCGGCGCTGTTCATTTTGCCTATCCCGCTGGCCTCGGCGCTGGCCGCCCCCATGGCCGGCCTGCTGCTGCCGCGCTATGGCGAACGCCGCATCATCCTCGGCGGTTTTATGCTGACCGCGCTCGGCATCGCCGGGTTGGCGGCGCTGTACCAAAGCGGCCTGGCGCTGCAGCTGGCTTGCCTGTTTATCAGCGGGTTCGGGCTGGGCGGCGCAATCACCTCCGCGTCTACCGCCATCATGCTAAGCGCGCCGGAGGAGAAATCCGGCATGGCGGCGTCGATTGAGGATGTGTCCTATGAACTGGGCGGCGTATTGGGCATCACGCTGCTCGGCGGATTGATGACGGCGGTTTACAGCCACAGCCTGGCGTTGCCGGCCGATCTGGCGGTGGGAAACCTGGCCTATGACAGCATCGACGAAGCGCTGCGGCTGGCCGCCGGTCTGGCGGCCGATCGAGCGCAGCAATTGACCCAATTGGCGCGTCAGGCCTTCGACCAGGCGTTTATTGCCGTATTAATCGCCGCGGCGTCATTAATGGCGCTGGGCGCCGGCGCGGTCAAATTGGCATTGCGCAAATAAGCGGCAAAACCGACTTTTGCCGTTAACAGATCCTGCGTAAACTGATTGGGCAATTTGCTTCACGGATTTATCGCCATTGGTTTTAGCGATGGCAATGATGCTTTAAATCGCATTTAACCCTGCGATAAATCCGGTTACTGTGTGTGTTATGGAAACTATCCTGTCTACCCTCGGAACGAATAATCAGGAGAAGATTATTATGGCAACGGCGAAGAAAGCGACCAAGACCCATATCGGCCTCGACAGTAAACAATCGGCAAAGCTGGCCGAAGCGCTGAACGCGCTGCTGGCGAATTACCAGGTGTTATATATGAACGTGCGCGGCTACCACTGGAATATTAGCGGCCCGCATTTCTTTGAGCTGCACGTTAAATTCGAAGAGACCTATAACGATCTGCTGACCAAGGTGGATGAGCTGGCGGAGCGTATTCTGACGCTGGGTTCACAGCCGCGGCATGCATACAGCGACTATTTGAAAACCGCCGATATCAAGGAGGACACCAACGTGACCGACGATAAAGGCACGCTGGGCGGCTTGCTGGGCGGTTATTCGGTACTGCTGCAGCAACAGCGCGCGCTGCTGGCGCTGGCCGCCGACGCGGGCGATGAAGGCACCGCTTCGCTGATGAGCGACTACATCAAGGAGCAGGAAAAACAGGTTTGGATGCTCAACGCCTACCTGGGCAAATAATTCCTGCCGCCATGATAAAACAGTCCCTGACGGGACTGTTTTCGTTTTACCATTCGCAGGAAACCACGAACAGCAGCGAGCGCCGGTGCTGGTCGTCCAGCCGGCGGCGCACCCGGATGATATGCCGGTTGCTGCACGACTGGCGCTCCAGCCAACGATGCCTGCGGCGCTGGCTCTGCCGCAACATCCGCCAGCGGCCCACTTCGTTTCTACTGCGTCTCATAATTTCATCACTCGTCCGTCAAATGCCAACCGCGGGCATTATAGCCCTTTCCGCCGGCGATCCAAGTCGCCGTCGCTGCGGCCGCTGCCGGGCAAGCGTCCGAAAAGCCACATTTTATTTTCAGCAAGTGCCTTAACTTCATCATATTTATGCAACATAAGCGCCGATAAAAGGTTTCCCCTTTATCAATCTGTGCGTACACTCTTCGTTGGTGGTTTGCGAACGGGATTTTTCGCCTTTATGACAACATTTTATACTGTAATCAGTTGGCTCATGGTGTTCGGTTACTGGCTGCTTATCGCCGGGGTGACGCTGCGCATTCTGATGAAACGCCGCACCGTGCCTTCGGCCATGGCCTGGCTGCTGGTTATCTATATTCTGCCGCTGTTCGGCATCGTCGCCTATTTATCCTTTGGCGAACTGCATTTGGGCAAGCGGCGCGCCGAGCGCGCCAAGGCGATGTGGCCTTCCACCGCCCGCTGGCTGAACGAACTGAAGGAAAGCCGCAGGATCTTCGCCACCGAATACAGCGAGGTCGCCAGACCGCTGTTCCAGCTGTGCGATCGCCGGCAAGGCATCGACGGCGTCAAGGGCAACCAGCTCCAACTGCTCACCACCACCGATGACACCCTGAAGGCGCTGATCCGCGACATCGAGCTGGCCCGCCACAATATCGAGATGGTGTTCTATATCTGGCAGCCGGGCGGCCTGGTCGATCAGGTGGCCGAATCGCTGATGGCCGCCGCACGGCGCGGCGTGCACTGCCGCCTGATGCTGGATTCCGCCGGCAGCCTGCAGTTTTTCCGCAGCCCCTACCCGGGAATGATGCGCAATGCCGGCATCGAAGTGGTCGAAGCGCTGAAGGTGAATCTGTTCCGCGTGTTCCTGCGCCGCATGGATTTGCGCCAGCACCGCAAGGTGGTGCTGATCGACAACTACATCGCCTACACCGGCAGCATGAACATGGTCGACCCGCGTTACTTTAAACAGGACGCCGGCGTCGGCCAGTGGATTGACCTGATGGCGCGCATGGAAGGCCCGGTGGCCACCACCATGGGCATCGTCTACGCCTGCGACTGGGAGATAGAAACCGGCAAGCGCATTCTGCCGCCGCCGCCGGACGTCAATATCATGCCGTTCGAGCAGGAAAGCGGCCATACCATTCAGGTAATCGCCTCCGGTCCGGGCTTCCCGGAGGAGATGATCCACCAGGCGCTGCTGACCGCGGTCTATTCCGCCCGCGAACAGTTGATCATGACCACCCCCTACTTCGTGCCGAGCGACGATCTGCTGCACGCCATCTGCACCGCCGCCCTGCGCGGCGTAGAGGTCAGCATCATCGTGCCGCGCGACAACGACTCCATGATGGTGCGCTGGGCCAGCCGGGCGTTCTTCTCCGAGCTGCTGGAGGCCGGGGTCAACATCTACCAGTTCGAAGGCGGCCTGCTGCATACCAAGAGCGTATTGGTCGACGGCCAGCTCAGCCTGGTCGGCACCGTCAACCTCGACATGCGCAGCCTGTGGCTCAACTTCGAGATCACGCTGGTGATCGACGACGACGGCTTCGGCAGCGATCTGGCCTGCGTGCAGGAAGACTATATCGCCCGTTCGCAGCTGCTGGACGCCAAGGAGTGGCTGAAACGGCCATACTGGCACCGCCTGCTCGAGCGGCTGTTCTACTTTTTCAGCCCGCTGCTGTAAAAGCCGCGGCGAGCGTGCTTTAATAACGCCAAATCATTTGTTATCAGGATTTTTTTATGGATTTGAATAACCGCCTTACCGAAGACGAAACGCTGGAACAGGCCTACGACATTTTCCTGGAGTTGGCCGGCGACAATCTGGATCCGGCGGATATTCTGCTGTTCAACCTGCAGTTTGAGGAACGCGGCGGCGCCGAGCTGTACGACCCGGCCGAAGACTGGCAGGAACATGTGGATTTCGATCTGAACCCGGACTTCTTCGCCGAAGTGGTGATTGGCCTGGCGGACAGCGACGGCGAACCGATCAACGACGTGTTCGCCCGGGTGCTGCTGTGCCGCGAGAAAGACCACAAGCTGTGCCACATTTTGTGGAAAGAGTGAGTTTCCGCTCCGCCGGATAAAAAAAGCCCCGCTGAATCAGCGGGGCTTTTTGTTGGCATAAACCCTAAACGCTATAAAGGGTCGACCTTGAGGCAGGATACCGCATGGCGGAAGCTGCCTTCCAGCAACGGACGCGTTTTGGCGCACTCCGGCCCGGCTATCGGGCAGCGGGTGCGGAATACGCAGCCCGACGGCGGGTTGATCGGCGAAGGCAGTTCCCCTTCCAGCAACTGGATCCGCTTTTCCTTTTCCTTGTCCGGATCGGGGATCGGCACCGCCGACATCAGCGCCTTGGTGTAAGGATGCTGCGGGTTGTGGTACACCTCGTCATAGGTGCCCAGCTCCACCGCATGCCCCAGATACATCACCAGCACGCGATCGGAAATGTGCTTCACCACCGCCAGGTCGTGGGCGATGAAGATCAGCGACAGCCCCATCTCGCGCTGCAGCTGCTGCAGCAGGTTGACCACCTGCGCCTGAATCGATACGTCCAGCGCCGAGACCGGTTCGTCGCAGATCACCAGCTTCGGCTCGAGGATCAGCGCGCGCGCGATGCCGATACGCTGGCATTGGCCGCCGGAGAACTCGTGCGGGTAGCGGTTGATCAGGTTAGGCAGTAACCCGACCTTCAGCATCATCGCCTTAACCTTGTCTTTCACTTCCTGGCGCGGCATTTTCGGGTAGTAGGTGCGCAGCGGTTCGGCGATGATTTCGCCGATGGTCATGCGCGGGTTCAGCGAGGCCAGCGGATCCTGGAAGATCATCTGGATATCGCTGCGGGTCTTGCGCCAGTCGGCGTCGTTCATGCCGAGCAGGTCTTTGCCCAACCAGGCGACGCGGCCGCTGGTGGCCTTCACCAGGCCGATAATGGCGCGGGCGAAGGTCGACTTGCCGCAGCCGGACTCGCCGACCACGCCCAGCGTTTCGCCCTCGAACAGCCGCAGCGTCACGCCGTCGACCGCCTTCAGGGTTTTCGCCGGCTGCCAGAACCACTGTTTGTCATCATGAATGTCGAAGTGCACTTTCAGATCGGCCACTTCGAGCAGCACTTTCTTGTCGGTTACCGCTGTCATACCAACGCCTCCACCGGTTTAAAGCAGGCGCGCAGGCGCCCTTCACCAAACTGCTCCAACGGCGGAGCGCTCGCGCATTGCTCCATCGCGTACGGGCAACGCGGTTGGAACGGGCAGCCTTTCGGCAAACGCAACAGGTTCGGCGGGTTGCCGGGGATGGTCATCAACGCCTCGCCTTCGGCGTCCAGGCGCGGCACCGCGTTCAGCAGGCCGATCGAGTACGGGTGGCTCGGATGATAGAACACGTCGCGCGCGCTGCCGTACTCCATGGTGCGGCCGGCATACATCACCAGCACCTTGTTGCAGATGCCGGCGACCACCCCCAGATCGTGGGTGATCATGATAATGGCGGTGTTGAACTCGCGCTTCAGCTCATTCAACAGCGTCATGATCTGCGCCTGTACGGTCACGTCCAGCGCGGTGGTCGGTTCGTCGGCGATCAGCAGCTTGGGCCGGCACAGCAGCGCCATGGCGATCATCACGCGCTGGCGCATGCCGCCGGAGAACTCGTGCGGGTACATGCGCATGCGCTTGCGCGCCTCCGGCATTTTTACCGCATCGAGCATGCGCACCGACTCTTCAAAGGCTTCGCTCTTGCTCATCTTTTTATGCAGCATCAGCACTTCCATCAGCTGCTCGCCGACGCGCATATAGGGATTGAGCGAGGTCATCGGATCCTGGAAAATCATCGAGATCTCTTCCGCCCGCAGCTTGTTGAGCTGGTTTTCCGGCAGGTTGAGGATCTCGCGGCCGTTAAACCTGGCCGAACCGCCGATGCGGCCGTTGCTGGCCAGCAGCCCCATCAGCGCGAAGGCGGTCTGGGATTTGCCGGAGCCGGATTCGCCGACGATGCCCAGCGTTTCGCCGGCGCGCAGGTCGAAGTTCAGATCGTTCACCGCCGTGACGTCGCCGTCCGGGGTGCCGAAGGTCACGCGCAGGTCTTTTACATCCAACAACAGCGAAGATTTGGCGCCGACGCTGCTTTGCAACTGCGGATTTTCAATGGTGCTCATGATTGCACTCCTTAACGATCTTTCGGGTCGAGGGCGTCGCGCAGGCCATCGCCGATAAAGTTGAAACAGAACAGAGTGACAACCAGGAAACCCGCCGGGAACAGCAGCAACCACGGTGAAACTTCCATCGAGTTGGCGCCGTCGCTGAGCAATGCGCCCCAGCTGCTTAACGGCTCTTGCGTACCCAGCCCCAGGAAGCTGAGGAAGGACTCGAACAGGATCATGCTCGGCACCAGCAGCGAGGCGTAGACCACCACCACGCCCAGCACGTTCGGCACGATATGCCGCAGCACGATGTTGCGCGTAGAAACCCCGCACACCAGCGCCGCTTCGATGAACTCCTTGCGTTTCAGGCTCAGCGTTTGCCCGCGCACGATACGCGCCATGTCCAGCCACGACACCATGCCTATCGCCACAAAGATCAGCAGGATGTTTTGGCCGAAGAAGGTCACCAGCAGGATCACGAAGAACATGAACGGGAAGGAGTTGAGGATCTCCAGCAAACGCATCATCACCGAATCGGTCTTGCCGCCCAGATAGCCGGACATTGCGCCGTACAGGGTGCCGACGATCACCGCCACCAGCGCCGCCGCCACGCCGACCATCAGCGAGATGCGCCCGCCGATGGCCACGCGCACCAGCAGGTCGCGGCCGGAGGAATCGGTGCCGAAGTAGTGCGCGGATTCGAGGCTCGGCGCGGCCGACATCATCGCCCAGTCGGTATCGTCATAGGCGAACTGCGACAGCCAGGGCGCCACAATCACGAACAGGGTGATCAACGCCAGCACAAACAGGCTGCTGACCGCCGCGCGGTTGTGCACAAAGCGCCGGCGCGCATCCTGCCACAGGCTGCGCCCTTCCACTTCCAGCTTTTCGCTGAAGTGTTCCAGAGCTTCGCTGTTCTTTTTGGTCAACATCATTCGCGTGCTCCAGATTAATAACGAATTTTCGGATCGATAACGGCGTACAGCACGTCGACGATCGCGTTAAACAAGATGGTCAGGCCGCCGACCAGAATGGTCAGGCTCAGCACCAGGGAATAGTCGCGGTTCAGCGCGCCGTTCACGAACAGCTGGCCGATGCCCGGCAGGCCGTAAATGGTTTCGATCACCATCGAACCGGTGATGATGCCGACAAACGCCGGGCCCATATAGGACAACACCGGCAACAGCGCCGGCTTCAGCGCGTGGCGGAAGATGATGCGACGCATCGGCAGGCCTTTGGCGCGCGCGGTGCGGATAAAGTTGGAGTGCAGCACCTCGATCATCGAACCGCGGGTAATGCGGGCGATGCTGGCGATATAGGCCAACGACAGCGCCACCATCGGCAAAATGATGAACTTCGGCGCCCCGCCGTTCCAGCCGCCGCCCGGCAGCCATTTCAGCGTAATGGCGAAGATCAGCACCAGCAGCGGCGCCACCACGAAGCTGGGGATCACCACCCCGGTCATGGCGAACCCCATCACCGTATAGTCCCATTTGGTATTTTGATTCAGCGCGGCAATCACGCCGGCGCTGACGCCCAGCACCACCGCCAGCAGGAACGCGGCCAGGCCGAGTTTGGCGGACACCGGGAAGGAGGAGGCCACCAGATCGTTGACCGAATAGTCCTTGTATTTGAATGACGGGCCAAAATCGCCTTTCGACAGCTGGGCTAAATAGTGACCGTACTGTTTCCAGATAGGATCGTTCAAATGATATTTGGCTTCGATATTCGCCATCACTTCCGGCGGCAATGCGCGCTCGCCGGTAAATGGGCTGCCCGGCGCCAAACGCATCATAAAGAAGGAGATGGTAATAAGGATAAATAGTGTCGGGATCGCTTCCAATAAGCGACGAAGTATAAATTTAAGCATTGCCCTAACCCTGTGCTACAGCCTGATGACGGCTTATTATTATCAACATGGAGCGGCGACTCATGTCGCCGCTCCTTACCGTATCAATGCTTGATGATGTACAGGTTTTTGTCGTACACGTTATCAAGCGGGTCTTTACCGGTATACCCCCCACGTAAGGTTTCACCAGACGGGCATTCACATAATAATAAACAGGCACGATGGCCGAGTCTTTATCCAACTGAACTTCCGCTTTCTGATACAGCCCCGCACGTTCCTCTTTGGTTTTCGCCGTCAACACGTTAGCCATCAGCTTGTCGAACTCGGCGCTCTTATAGTGCGGGGTGTTACTACTGCTGTCAGACAGCATCATGTTCAGGAATGAACTTGGTTCGTTGTAGTCTGCACACCAGCCCGCGCGCGCCACGTCATAGGTGCCCTGATGACGGGTATCCAGGAAAGTTTTCCACTCCTGGTTCACCAGCTTCACCTCCACGCCCAGATTTTTCTTCCAAATGGAAGCGGCGGCGATCGCCAGCTTTTTGTGCAGGTCGGAGGTGTTGTACAACAGCGAGAAGGTCAGCGGCTTGCCTGGGCCATAGCCGGCATCAGCCAACAACTTTTTCGCCACTTCGTTGCGTTTTTCCTGCGTCCAGCCAAACCACTCCGGCGGGGTCAGCTTGGCGCCGTCAGTATACGGCGGCGTGAAGCTATAGGCCGGCAGGTCGCCCTGGTTCTTCACTTTATTGGTGATGATGTCGCGATCTAACCCCAGCTTCAACGCTTCACGCACGCGCGCATCGGTAAACGGCGCTTTCTGGTTGTTGATCTCGTAATAATAAGTACAGAGGTAAGGATCGACATGAACCTCTTTCGGGATCTCTTTCTTCAGCTTCTGGAACAGTTCGATCGGCATGTTGTTGTAGGTCATGTCGATTTCGCCGGTGCGGTAACGGTTAACGTCGGTCACTTCCGATGAAATTGGCAGGAACGTCACTTTATTGATGATAGTTTTGGCGTTATCCCAGTATTCCGGGTTACGTTCCAGCACGATACGTTCGTTAACCACCCAGTCTTTCAGCTTGTAAGCGCCGTTGCTGACATAGTTCGCAGGCAGAGTCCACTTCTCGCCGAACTTCTCTACGGCGTCTTTGTACACCGGCTTCATCGCGTAGTGCGGGGTCATTTCCACCAGATACGGCACCGGCTCAGTCAGCGTGACCTGGAAGGTATGATCGTCGATGGCTTTCACGCCCAGAGTCGACTTGTCTTTCTTGCCGGCGATGACGTCATCGACGTTTTCCACATGGGCATACTGCAGATAGCTGGCGTAAGGCGAAGCGGTTTTCGGGTCCACTACGCGCTGCCAGCTATAGACAAAATCTTGCGCCGTTACCGGCTTGCCGTTCGACCATTTCGCATCTTTACGCAGGTGGAAGGTCCACACTTTAAAATCTTTGTTGTCCCAGCTTTCCGCCACGCCCGGGACGATGGAGCCATCCACGCTGTTGTTGGCCAGGCCCTCCATCAAATCGCGGGTAACGTTGTTTTCCGGCACGCCTTCAATCTTGTGTGGGTCCAGCGACTGCACTTCAGAACCGTTGTTTTTAACGATCTCTTGCTTGTCTGCCAGTTGCACGCCCGCCGGCACGTCGGCCGCCCAGGCACTGCCGGTTGCCGTGATGCCGAGCGCGGCAATAATGCCGGCGGCGAGGAGGTTTTTCTTCGTGATGTTGGTCATGGTTATACTCCAGTTTTTATTATCACAGGCTCGTCGTGGAGCCTGCGTTGCCCGTGAGCGGACCTCGTGATGCCGGCGCTGCGGAACGAATGCGGCAACCGGCCTTCCCTGTATTACCCACCGTCGTTGTGTGAGGCAATACCCCTTTACTGCTTGATGATGTACAGATTTTTTACGTCGGTGTAGTCCAGCGGATCTTTGCCGGTGAAGCCGCCTACCCTCGGTTTTATCAGACGGGCGCTGATGCGGTAATACACCGGGATCAGCGCCGAATCCTTGTCCAGCCGGGCCTCGGCCTGCTGGTAAAGCGCGGCGCGCGCGGCCTCATCCGGCGCCTTGAGCGTGGCGGCCATGATGGCGTCGAACGCCGGGCTGTTGTAGAAGATGGTGTTGATGCTGCTGTTGGAGAGCACCAGGTTCAGGAAGGCGCTGGGTTCGTTGTAATCGCCGCACCAGGTGGCGCGCGCGACGTCGTACTGGCCCTGATGGCGGCTTTCCAGCGACGTTTTCCACTCCTGATTGCGCAGCGTGACGTCGGCGCCAAGGTTCTTCTTCCACATAGACGCGGCGGCTATCGCCTGCTGTTTGTTCTGATCGGAGGTGTTGTACAGCAACGAGAATTTCAGCGGTTTGGCGTCGCTGTAGCCGGCCTCGGCCAGCAGTTTTTTGGCGGCGGCGTTGCGCTGCTCCTGGCTCCAGCCGGCCCATTCAGGCTGGGTGAATGTGGCGCCCTCGGTAAAGGTCGGCGTAAAGCTGTAGGCCGGGATCTGTCCCTGCCCCATGATTTTGTTGGCGATGATGTCGCGGTCCAGCGTTAACTTCACCGCCTCGCGCACCCGCGCGTCGGTAAAAGGCGCTTTCCGGTTGTTGATCTCGTAATAGAAGGTGCACAGGTACGGGTTGACGTGCAGCTGCTCGGGAATTTCGCGCTTCATCTTGGCGTACAGATTCGGCGGAATGGCGCTGTTGGTGATGTCGATTTCACCGCTGCGGAAGCGGTTGACGTCGCTGACCTCGGACGCTATCGGCAGGAAGGTCGCCTGGTTGACGACGGTTTTCTTGTTGTTCCAGTAGCTCGGGCTGCGCTCCAGCACCAGGCGCTCATTCACCACCCACTCTTTCAGGCGGTAGGCGCCATTGCCGACGAAGTTGGCCGGCAGCGTCCACTTGTCGCCAAACTTCTCCACCACCGAACGTTTCACCGGTTTCAGCGAGGTATGGCTCAGCATGTTGACAAAGTAAGGCACCGGCTCGCTCAGCGTCACCTGCAGCGTGACGTCATCCACGGCCTTCACGCCAAGCGTCTGCGGGCTTTTCTTGCCGGTCAGGATATCGTCGATATTTTCAATTTTGGCGTACTGCAGATAGCTGGCGTAAGGCGAGGCGATGTTGGGATCGACCAGGCGCTGCCAACTGTAGACGAAATCCTGCGCGGTCACCGGCGAACCGTCGCTCCACACCGCGTCGGGGCGCAGATGGAAGGTCCAGTTGCGGTAATCCTTATTTTCCCAGCTGACGGCCACCGCCGGCACCAGATGCCCGTTGGCGTCGGTGCTGACCAGCCCTTCCAGCAGGTTAAGAATGACATTGCTTTCCGGTACGCCCTCGACCTTATGCGGATCCAATGAGGCCACTTCGCTGCCGTTATTGATTACGATGTTCTGTTGCCGGGCTAATTGCACCCCGGCCGGCACGTCGGCCGCCTGAACGGAATTAATCAGGCCGCCGCACAGCGCGCCGCCAATCAACAAGGCCAAAGATGTGCGCTTCATGGTTTGCTGCATAGTCGAGGCTCCTTTTCACCAACAAGCATTGCTTATCGATCTTTGTGAAGTGTTTATAAGAATTCTAAATAAACGGATACCAGCAAAAATCATTCCCGTTTTCATGGCGCATTGCAGTTAATTGACCGCGAGAAAGTTGCTCGGAAATTAGCAGAAGCCAAATTCCATAGCCAATAAATTTTACGAAAATGTTAAGCAATTCTCTTTTATTGACCGAACCCCGCTCGCCAGCCCCGTAGTCCGCCGGATGAAGGAAGAAGTCACTACATTGATTTATATGAAAAAATCAGACAAATCAATCTAAAGTCGGCCACGATATTTGCCAAGCGGCAAAACAAAGAAACATTCAGTTAACAAAGCAGGCGTTCAAAGAACAAACACCTGCTTATAGGCTGTTAATCACTAATAACACCTGGATGAAAGCGAGACAAGCCCTACAGAATGATGTGATTAATTTAACAGCAGGTTTAACCAACGGCGGGAGGAAAAACGCTGAAATGGCGAGAGAAAAGGCTCAAAAATAACCCTTTGAGCTTTTATTGAACAGCAACCTGAGATTTATGCAACATAATAGTGCAAGCGCGGAAAATTCATTCATATTGCGCACTATAATAATGCGAACCAATGAATTATTTAAACTTTAAAATTAATTTGAGCTGCGAACCTGGCGCATTCGCGGCTCTTTCGATAAATCATAGCAGGCCGGGGAATATCGCCTTAATACCGGTGACAATAAACTCGATGCCTAATGCCATCAGCAGTAACCCCATGATGCGGGTGATGACGTTGATGCCGGTTTGCCCAAGCAAACGCACCAGCAACGGCGCCGCGCGGAACAATAGCCAGCAACAGAAGGCGAACAGCGCGATCGCCAGCGTGAGGCCCAGCAGATTTTGCCAGCTGTGGTAGCGCGAGCTCCAGACGATGGTTGAGCTGATGGCGCCCGGCCCGGCCATCAGCGGCAGCGCCAGCGGCACCACGCCAATGCTTTCGCGGATCGCGCTCTCTGATTTTTCCTGCTTGTTCTGCTTGTCTTCGCCGAGCTTGCCGCTGATCATCGACATGGCGATGGTCACCACCAGAATGCCGCCAGCGATGCGGAACGAATCAATAGAGATGCCGAACATGCGCAGGATCCCTTCCCCCAAAAATAACGAGGTACAGAGAATGATGGCGACCGACAGGTTGGCGGTCAGGTTGGTTTTATTGCGCCCCGCCTCCGCCTGATAGCTGGTCATGCTGATAAACACCGGCAGAATGCCGACCGGGTTCACCAGCGCAAACAGGCCGACAAAGAATTTGATGTAGCCGGAAAAATCCAACAAAGATTGGCCCACAGATGGCTCCGCATTAATAGCTGTATAAGTGATGCTGTCTACGCGCGCTAATGTAATGGAAATGTCGCGGCTAATCCATCCGCTCATCTGGCATTTTTGGCTGTTAGCAGCGCAACAAACAAAACAAACGACTGTTGTTAAAGCTATGTTCGGATTTTTGATTTTTTATGTTTTAAAAAGACCGCTACCAGTCGGTTGTTGAGAACAACTCTCAACCGCACTCGGCTGAATGGTGTCAGCTTGCACTTTTCATGATTTAGATCACAAATTGCCTACCCAACTGTGGGTAAGCTCTTAGTCGTAGTCAGGGAGTAGAACAGGTTAAGCGAAACGCCGCCGTTGCCTTCCCTCTCCTGTCTGCCGCCTCCGCCTGGCGCGAGGTGAAGCTCTTTAAGCAAATCAGCATCATGCGATGAAATAAAGCGGGAAAGCCCTGGTCATTAAACCAACGACAGTGCCCGTTCAGACTATACTAGTGGCTCGCACGGCTTATTTACTGAAAGAGTTTAACATTATCAGGAGAGCATTATGGCTGTAACGAATGTCGCTGAACTGAACGAGCTAGTCGCACGTGTCAAAAAAGCCCAGCGCGAATATGCCAACTTCACTCAAGAGCAAGTTGATAAAATTTTCCGCGCTGCTGCCCTCGCCGCTGCCGATGCCCGCATTCCCCTGGCCAAAATGGCCGTAGAAGAGTCCGGGATGGGTATCGTTGAAGATAAGGTCATCAAAAACCACTTCGCTTCAGAATATATCTACAACGCCTATAAAGATGAAAAAACCTGCGGCATCCTGTCCGAAGACGACACTTTCGGTACCATCACCATCGCCGAACCCATCGGCCTGATTTGCGGTATCGTACCGACCACCAACCCGACTTCCACGGCGATTTTCAAGGCGTTGATCAGCCTGAAAACCCGTAACGGCATCATTTTCTCCCCGCACCCGCGCGCCAGGAACGCCACCAACAAGGCGGCCGACATCGTGCTGCAGGCCGCCATCGCCGCCGGTGCGCCGAAGGATATCGTCGGTTGGATCGATCAGCCTACGGTCGAGCTGTCCAATCAGCTGATGCATCACCCCGACATCAACCTGATCCTCGCCACCGGCGGCCCGGGCATGGTGAAAGCCGCCTACAGCTCCGGTAAACCGGCGATCGGCGTAGGCGCCGGCAATACGCCGGTAGTGGTAGACGAAACCGCCGACATCAAACGCGTGGTCGCCTCTATCCTGATGTCGAAGACCTTCGACAGCGGCGTAATCTGCGCCTCCGAGCAGTCGGTCATCGTGGTCGACGCCATTTATGACGCGGTGCGCGAACGCTTCGCCTCCCACGGCGGCTATCTGCTGCAGGGGAAAGAGCTGAAGGCGGTGCAGGACATCATCCTGAAAAACGGCGGCCTGAATGCGGCCATCGTCGGCCAGTCCGCACCGAAAATCGCCGAAATGGCAGGCATTAAAGTGCCGGCGAACACCAAGGTGCTGATCGGTGAAGTGAAGCTGGTCGATGAGACGGAACCTTTCGCCCATGAGAAACTGTCGCCTACCCTGGCGATGTACCGCGCCAAAGATTTCGAAGACGCGGTCGGCAAAGCCGAAAAACTGGTCGCCATGGGCGGCATCGGCCACACCTCTTGCCTGTATACCGACCAGGACAACCAGACCGCGCGCGTCGCCTACTTCGGCGACAAGATGAAAACGGCGCGTATCCTGATCAACACCCCGGCTTCTCAGGGGGGCATCGGCGACCTGTACAACTTTAAACTCGCTCCGTCGTTGACGCTGGGTTGCGGTTCCTGGGGTGGCAACTCCATCTCTGAAAACGTCGGACCGAAACACCTGATCAACAAGAAAACTGTAGCGAAGCGAGCAGAAAACATGTTGTGGCATAAACTTCCGAAATCCATCTACTTCCGCCGCGGCTCCCTGCCTATCGCGCTGGAAGAAGTGGCGACCGACGGGGCGAAACGCGCCTTCATCGTGACCGACCGCTACCTGTTCAATAACGGTTATGCAGACCAGATCACCAAGGTTCTGAAATCGCACGGCATTGAAACTGAAGTGTTCTTCGAAGTTGAAGCGGACCCAACGCTGAGCATCGTACGCAAAGGCGCCGAGCAGATGAACTCCTTCAAGCCCGACGTGATTATCGCTCTGGGCGGCGGTTCACCGATGGACGCGGCGAAAATCATGTGGGTGCTGTACGAGCATCCCGAAACCCACTTCGAAGACCTGGCGCTGCGCTTTATGGACATCCGCAAGCGTATCTACAAGTTCCCGAAAATGGGCGTGAAAGCGAAAATGATCGCCGTCACCACCACCTCGGGCACCGGTTCTGAAGTGACGCCGTTTGCGGTCGTGACCGATGACGCCACCGGCCAGAAATACCCGCTGGCGGACTATGCGCTGACCCCGGACATGGCGATTGTCGACGCCAACCTGGTGATGAACATGCCGAAATCCCTGTGCGCCTTCGGCGGCCTGGATGCGGTGACCCACGCGCTGGAAGCCTACGTTTCGGTGCTGGCGAACGAATACTCCGACGGCCAGGCGCTGCAGGCGCTCAAATTGCTGAAAGAGTATCTGCCGGCCAGCTATAAAGAAGGCGCGAAGAACCCGGTCGCCCGCGAACGCGTGCACAACGCCGCCACCATCGCCGGCATCGCCTTCGCCAACGCCTTCCTCGGGGTTTGTCACTCCATGGCCCACAAGCTGGGTTCCGAGTTCCATATCCCGCACGGTCTGGCCAACGCCATGCTGATCTCCAACGTCATTCGCTACAACGCCAACGACAACCCGACCAAGCAGACGGCCTTCAGCCAGTACGACCGCCCTCAGGCGCGTCGCCGCTACGCTGAAATCGCCGACCACCTCGGCCTGAGCGCGCCGGGCGACCGCACCGCGCAGAAAATCGAGAAGCTGCTGGCGTGGCTGGACGAGCTGAAAACCGAACTGGGCATTCCGGCCTCCATCCGTGAAGCCGGCGTGCAGGAAGCCGATTTCCTGGCCCGCGTCGACAAACTGTCGGAAGATGCTTTTGACGACCAGTGCACCGGCGCCAACCCGCGTTATCCGCTGATTGCCGAACTGAAGCAAATCATGCTGGATACCTTCTACGGCCGCGAGTTTAGCGAAGCGGTTGAAGAAGAAGCGGCGGCCCCGGTTGCGGCCAAAGCGGTAAAGAAGTCCAGAAAGTAACGGTCGACTGAACCGATAAAAAAACCCGCCGAAAGGCGGGTTTTTTATTTCAAGCCGGGGCGATATATCAACCCGCGGCTAAAAGGCGCCAGAATCCTTCCTGCGCCGCTGACGCCTCACTCCTGGGCATGGATAGCCTCTTTATAATGCTTGCGGCATACGGAGACATAGCTTTCATTTCCGCCTATCACCACCTGCTCGCCGGCATGCATCGCCTGGCCGTTCTCATCCAGCCGCAGCACCATGTTCGCCTTTCTGCCGCAGTGGCAAATGGTTTTCAATTCGACCAGCTTGTCGGCCCAGGCCAATAAGTATTGGCTGCCGACGAACAGCTCTCCCAGAAAATCGGTGCGCAGGCCATAACACAGCACCGGAATATCCAGCTGGTCCACGACGTCGCATAATTGCTCTACCTGCGCCTTGGTCAGAAATTGGCTTTCATCCAGCAGCACGCAATGCACCGGTTGCTGTTGATGCTCCTGAACGATCATGGCGTAGAGCATCGAGTCGTTATTATAAAGCTGCGCCTGGGAGGACAAGCCAATGCGCGAGCTCACCTTACCCACGCCGAAACGGTGATCGATTTCAGCGGTAAACACCAGCGTACGCATACCACGTTCTTGATAATTATATGAAGATTGTAACAACGCGGTAGATTTGCCTGCATTCATAGCAGAGTAATAAAAATAAAGTTGAGCCATGGGCCCGCAACTCCAATGGTATAAGAAATATTCAGACGTTGATTCAGACGGCAAGTGTATCATAACCGGGCGGCCTGCTCAGCCGTTGCTTGCGCAATATCGCGATTGGGTTACCCCCCGCTTTCGAGTGAAACATTTCGTTCTGCCCGGCCGGCGTTTTACATCTATTTACAGGATAATGTCTGTTCGACATCACAATTAATTACTGCTAATGATTAAGCCGTCGCAGTAATGACTGAGGGAGTTAGCGCCTGAGCTGCGGCTAACCCGGAGTGCAACCCATTTAAAATTCCCCGCATGAGGCTGAGGTATTTAAAGGCGCCAGACGACGCAGGCAACACATCTTGACGTAATCTTTACCGGTATACCCCTATTGTTTACAGTGTTTGCGGATCCGCAGCGTGATTAGGCCCACAGAACTCGTTGTAATATTGATATAAATTACGACTATAACTTATCGTTGAATGGCTTTTAGCGCGGCAAACATACCGCAGCTGTTGAAAATTTGACTTAAAAAGGATGCTGGTAATAGTTAACAGCCTCTCCTATATTAGTCGGACAGATCTGAGTTAACCGTTTTTTAAAAGGTAAATTTGAGTATTCAATCCAATTTGGCTATTGCAGAAAGGAAAAGAGCACTCTATTATTATCCAGACGCCCCCCACCAATATAATTTGAGACTAGGACAATGAGCGAAGCATTAAAGATTTTGAACAACATCCGCACTCTGCGCGCCCAGGCAAGAGAATGCAGCCTGGAAACGCTGGAAGAAATGCTCGAGAAACTGGAAGTTGTTGTGAACGAACGTCGCGAAGAAGACAGCCAGGCTCAAGCAGAAATCGAAGAACGTACGCGTAAACTGCAGCAATATCGCGAAATGCTGATTGCTGACGGTATCGACCCAAATGAACTGCTGCAAACTATGGCTGCAACCAAAGCCGCAGGTAAAGCAAAACGCGCAGCACGCCCGGCTAAATACCAATATAAAGACGAAAATGGCGAACTGAAAACCTGGACCGGCCAGGGCCGCACGCCAGCGGTGATTAAGAAAGCTATCGAAGAGCAAGGTAAATCTCTGGACGATTTCCTGCTGTAATAGCCGACAGTTTCGTATCCGAAAGGCTCTCCTCTGGAGGGCCTTTTTGTTTGCCCTCTCTCATTCATTCCCGGCTTTTTAAGTAAATATCCTAAACCCCGCCTTCCCTGGCGATTAATCGCCGCGTCAACCATTGCAGACGTAAAAAAGGGGCCGCAGCCCCTTATGACATTCGTCGACGGTTCAATTAATGAACTTTATAAAATGCCTTGTACCAATCAACAAAACGCTTCACCCCATCCTGTACGCTGGTTGCCGGTTTAAAGCCGATAACGCGATAAAGCTCGGCGGTATCCGCGCTGGTATCCAAAACGTCGCCAGGCTGCATAGGCAGCATATTTTTACGGGCGGAGATACCTAACGCCGACTCGAGCGCGCTGATATATTCCATCAGCTTTACCGGAGCGCTGTTGCCGATATTATAGACATGGTAAGGCGCGGAACTGGTAGCCGGCGATCCCTGCTCAACGCTCCAGCGCGGATCCGCCTGCGGAATAACCGCCTGCAGGCGCACTATCGCTTCGGTGATATCATCGATGTAGGTAAAGTCACGGTGCATCTCGCCGTGGTTATATACATCGATGCTCTCTCCCGCCAATATGGCCTTGGTAAACTTGAACAGCGCCATATCGGGCCTGCCCCAGGGGCCATACACGGTAAAGAAACGCAACCCGGTGGTCGGAATACCGTACAAATGGGAATAGCTGTGCGACATCAGCTCATTGGCTTTTTTGGTCGCCGCATACAATGAAACCGGATGGTCAACCGAATCTTCAGTGGAGAATGGCAGTTTGCGATTCAAACCATATACCGAACTGGAAGAGGCATAGAGCAAATGCTCAACCTTATTATGACGGCAGCCTTCCAGCACGTTTAAATGGCCGATAAGATTGGCGTCGGCATAGGCCAGCGGGTTTTCCAGCGAATAACGCACCCCGGCCTGAGCCCCAAGATGTATCACTCGCTGGAACCGATGCTCGGCGAACAGCGCCGCCATCCCCTCGCGATCGGCCAAATCCAGCTTGATGAAGCGGAATCCCGGCTTATCCGCCAGCAGATCGAGGCGGGCCGTTTTCAGGCCCACATCATAATAATCATTCAGGTTGTCGATACCGACAACCTGATGCCCGGCGGCCAACAAACGCTCTGCAACGTGATAACCGATAAATCCCGCAGCGCCTGTAACCAGGAATTTCATGCTCACCCCTTAAATAACCGGCTTGATGGAAGCGCCGCGGCCAATGGCGTAATAGGTAAAGCCGCGGCTTTCCAGGCGTTCCGGATCAAACAGGTTACGCCCGTCGAAGATCACCGGCTGCTTTAACGCGCCTTTGATGGCATCGAAATCCGGCGCGCGGAAGTTTTGCCACTCGGTGCAGATAACCAGGGCGTCCGCCCCGTGCAGCGCGGCCTCTTTGGTGCCGACCAGCTTCAGATCGTCGCGCTGACCATAAATGCGCTGAACTTCGTTCATCGCTTCTGGGTCATAAGCCTGCACGGTAGCGCCGGCTTCCCACAGCTGCTCCATCAGCACGCGGCTGGAGGCTTCACGCATGTCGTCGGTGTTAGGCTTGAACGCCAACCCCCACAGCGCGAAGGTTTTCCCCTGCAGATCGTCGCCAAAGTAGTCTTTGATAAAACTGGTCAGCTTGTATTTCTGCTGATAGTTAACCTGCTCCACCGCCTGCAGCAGCTTCGGCTGGTAGCCGATATGCTCGGCGGTGCGGATCAGCGCCTGCACGTCTTTCGGGAAGCAGGAGCCGCCGTAGCCGCAGCCTGGGTAGATAAAGTGGTAACCGATGCGCGAGTCGGAGCCGATCCCCTGACGCACTTTTTCGATGTCTGCGCCCAGCATTTCAGCCAGGTTGGACATTTCGTTCATGAAGCTGATTTTGGTCGCCAGCATGCAGTTGGCGGCGTATTTGGTCAGCTCTGCGCTGCGAATATCCATCAGGATCATGCGATCGTGATTGCGGTTAAACGGCTCGTACAGTTCGCGAATGGGTTCGATCACGTCTTTGTTGTCCGTACCGATCACGATGCGCTCAGGGCGCATGCAGTCGGCGACCGCCGCCCCTTCCTTCAGGAACTCAGGGTTGGAGACCACGTCGAAAGGCACGCTGCTGCCGCGCTTTTCCAACGTCTCGGCCATCACCTGGCGCACTTTATCCGCGGTGCCGACCGGCACGGTGGACTTGTCGATCACCACTTTACGGTCGGTCATGTGTTCGGCAATGGTGCGCGCCACGGCGGTCACGTATTTCAAATCGGCAGAGCCGTCTTCGTCCGGCGGCGTGCCAACGGCGATGAACTGGATGGCGCCGTGCGCCACGCCCGCTTTCGCGTCGGTGGTGAAATGCAGACGGCCGGCCTCGTAGTTTTGCTGCACTAACGGCGTCAGGCCCGGTTCAAAAATAGGGATATTCCCTTTTTTCAGGTTTTCGACTTTACGCTCATCCACGTCAATGCACATAACGTCATGGCCGACTTCAGCCAGCACCGCTGCCTGTACCAGACCCACATAGCCAATACCAAAAACGGTTACTTTCATGGGAAAATCCTAGTTTTTCAAATTAAGACGAAAGATAAATAAATTATTTCTTTTCAGCGGTCAGCAACTGCTGCAACCACTGAGAAAACGCGTTGCCCAGGCTGGCGTGGCGCATGCCGTACTCGACGAAGGCCTGCATATAGCCCAGTTTGTTGCCGCAGTCGTGGCTGGTGCCCTTAAGGTGGTAAGCCTCCACCGTCTCCTGCTGCATCAGCATTTCGATGCTGTCGGTGAGCTGAATTTCATCGCCGGCTCCCGGCGGCGTTTTCGCCAACAGCGGCCAGATATCGGCGGACAGCACGTAGCGGCCCACGATCGCCAGATTCGAGGGCGCTTGATCCGGCGCCGGCTTCTCGACCACGCTGACCATCGGCGCGCTTTCTCCGGGCTGCAGTTCATAGCCCCGGCAATCGGCCACGCCGTAATTTCCGACATCTTTATGGGGCACCGGTTCAACCATTATCTGGCTGATGCCGGTGGCTTCGAAACGCTGCAGCATTTCGTGCAAATTGTCTTTTTTCAGATCGGCGCTGTACTCATCGAGGATCACGTCCGGCAGCACCACCGCCACCGGCTCATCACCCACCATCGGATAGGCGCACATGATGGCGTGCCCTAATCCTTTGGCCACCCCTTGACGCACCTGCATAACGGTAACGCCCTTAGGGCAAATCGATTGAACCTCTTCCAACAGCTGGCGCTTAACGCGTTTTTCCAGCATCGCTTCCAGTTCAAAACTGGTGTCAAAGTGGTTTTCGATCGAGTTCTTGGATGAGTGAGTCACCAACACGATTTCGTTAATGCCCGCCGCAATACATTCATTGACGACGTATTGGATCAGGGGTTTATCCACCAACGGCAGCATTTCTTTGGGAATGGCTTTGGTAGCCGGTAACATCCGTGTTCCCAAGCCTGCAACCGGGATCACCGCTTTTCTGACTTTACGATTTACAGCAGGCATTATTTCCTCTCTTAAAACGCTCATTTTATGAGCCTCACGCACTCCACAAAAAACCTTCGGAGTATACCAGCTTATGATTGCTGAGCATTAGCCGGAACACAAATAGAAAGAATTTAGGACAATTACCCAATAGGTAAACCTGGAGAGAAAATAAGCGTTCTGAATATCGGGGTTTCGCCGGCTATTTCTTTATAGCGCCGCTTTATTCCGCGCTCAGCATCAGCCGCAGCCTGCCGCCGTTGCCCCAGACCTGACACTGCCAGGCGTCGCAGCGCTGGCTGATTTGATTCATATAGGTCGCGCCGAGCGTCCCCAAGGGCACGCCGTTGCTCAGCTGGATCTGGTTATCGCCGGTATTGACATTGGCGTGCAGCCCGGCCGAAACCAGAATCAGGTTTTTATATTCGGCGTGATAATAGCCCAGCAGCAGCGGAAATTGACCTTCGAGTTTTCCTTGACGTAATAAATGATTAACTTGTTTTAACAATGCGGACATTTGCGGCAGCCGGTGCCGCTGATTAGCCAAATGATCCTGCAGCAACCCATTAAATAATGCGCGCAATAACAAAGCGGCCAAAACGCCATTATCGCCGGCCCGGGTAACGTCCAGGCAATAGAACGCCAGATCCTTATCCGACAACGCGGCGATGTCCAGCACCAGCCCAGGATTTTCGCCGGTGGTCAGCTGCCGATAATTAATCCGGCAATGGGCGATGTTTTGCTGCACCGGCGGTTGCAGCTGCTTCAACAACCTGACGGCTTCCGAGGGATTTTTACTCAGCGCATCCCAGTCCTGAAACAGCTCAACCTCTTCTATCGCCTGAGAGGTAAACATGTTGGGGTACAAACAGGCCAACACCGCTTCGCGCAGGCGATTGAGGTCGGTCAGCGGCTTCAGCAGCACATCCTGCACCCCCAGCCGCAACACCTTGGCGATATCGGCCATCTTATCGGTCGCAGAAATGACCAGCACCGGGATCTGCACGCCCTGCAGGCGCAAATGTTCGACAAACTCGATGCCGCCCATTTCCGGCATGGCGAGATCGCACAGGATCAGATCGGGCTTGACGTCGTCCACCGCACTCAACGCCTGCAAACCGTTGCTCGCTTCATGGGTCTCTGCGCCCAACGATTTCAAATAGCCAACAAGCACGGAACGAAAAACCTGTTCGTCCTCAACGATCAAAATGCGCTTGTGAGTCAGTGGTAATGCCATCAGCCGAGCCTCATCCCTTTTCATCATGTAATAGTGGCTCAAAAAGGTCACTTATGCCTGCCTGAAACCTGCCGGCCGCGCATTTTCCGCCTGTGAACCGATGATTATCTATTTTTTATCAATGGCAAAAGCCGATCCAGCTGTTTTTCCACCGCCAGTTGCCCCGCCGCGATCGCCTCGCTGGCGCGGTGGAAATCCAGCGTCGAAATCTGCGGGCAATAAGGCTGGATCAGCACGTCGGGCGGGTCGCCCGCCATGCGATTGCGTTTCAGCCGATTTTCCAGCACCTGGATCGACGTGCCCATGATTTCCATCGCCGTCGGCGTGGCGTTGGGTTTTCTCAACCCCATCCTCCCGATGCGTTCCCGCAGCCGCCCGCGCCAGCTGTCGGCCGGGGGCCCGGCCTGCCCGGCGTCTTCGCTGCGCACCGAGAACAGGTCTTGCTGCATCAAATGCGCATCGTGCTGCAGATCGACGGCGATGACGATATCCGCGCCCAGCGCCCGGGTTAATGAAATCGGCACCGGATTGACCACCGCGCCGTCCACCAGCCAATAACCGTCGAACCACACCGGCGCCAGCAAACCCGGCATGCTGCAGGACGCGCGCACCGCCTGATGAATGTCGCCTTTGGTCAGCCACAGCTCCCGGCCGGTGCTGAGGTTGGTCGCTACGGCGCCAAACTTCAGCGAGCATTCGGCGATATCATCAATCTTCAGCAATTGCCCGACCGCGTTGAACACCCGATCGCCGCGCAGCAGGCCGCCCCGCTGCCAGGAGAGATCCATCAGGCGAATGACGTCCCAATAGCTGAATGAGCGCACCCATTGCTCCATCGCCGGCAGCCGATGGCTGGCCAGGGCCGCGCCCACCAGCGCGCCCACCGAACAGCCGGCCACTATATCGACCTCTACGCCCAATTTCTTTAGCGCATTGATCACGCCAATATGCGCCCAGCCTTTGGCCGATCCGGCCCCCAATGCCAAGCCAATTTTGATTTTTCGCACAGCGTCCGCCCTTTTTCAGCCATTGTTTCGCCCCATCCCTCAGGGTAGATTGTCACCAGCGAATGATGTTAGGTAACATATGCGCTAAATTCACTTTCTGCACCGCCTTCCCAGGAGTTATTTTGCCCGAATCATGCCCATGCGGCAGCGGACTGGAGTATAACGCATGCTGCGGTCCCTATATCGCCGGTAGCCAGATAGCGCCGACGCCCGGCGCGCTGATGCGTTCGCGCTTCAGCGCCTATGTCAAACACAGCCTCGACTACCTTATCGCCACTTGGCACCCCGACTGCCACGCCAGCGCAGCGCGCAGCGCGATCGGCGACAGCTTTAAAGACACCGAATGGCTCGGCCTGACGATCGTGGAAGAAAAAACCGGCCATCACGCCGACGAAGGTTTCGTCGAGTTTATCGCCCGCTTCGTCGACGGCAGCGGCGAACCGCAGGCGATGCACGAACGTTCACGCTTTCTTCGCCTTGAACAACGCTGGTATTATATCGACGGCACCAAGCCGCAGCCCGGCAGAAATGCAATTTGTCCCTGTGGCTCAGGGAAAAAATACAAGAAGTGCTGCGGGCGCTAGCCGGCCGGCGCTTTACATTCACGCCTGCGCAGACAGGACGTACAGTATCAGACAGGATCCTCACGCTAATGCCACACCAAAACGTACAAAGAAAAGTTTTACGCACTATCTGCCCGGACGCCAAAGGGCTGATCGCCAAGATCACCAACATTTGTTACAAGCATGAACTCAACATCGTGCAAAATAACGAATTCGTCGACCATCGCACCGGCCGCTTCTTTATGCGCACCGAGCTGGAAGGCATTTTCAACGATACCACGCTGCTGGCGGATCTTGACGGCGCGCTGCCGGAAGGCTCAGTGCGCGAACTGCACAGCACCGGTCGGCGCCGCATCGTGGTGCTGGTCACCAAAGAGGCTCACTGCCTGGGGGACCTGCTGATGAAAAGCGCCTACGGCGGTCTCGACGTGGAAATCGCCGCGGTGATCGGCAACCACGACACCCTGCAAACGCTGGTGGAGCGCTTTGATATTCCGTTCCATCTGGTCAGCCATGAAGGGCTGACGCGCGAACAGCACGATCGTGAAATGACCGCCAAAATCGATCAATACCAGCCGGATTATGTGGTGCTGGCCAAATATATGCGCGTATTGACGCCCGCCTTTGTGCAGCACTACCCGAATCAGGTGATTAATATTCACCATTCCTTCCTGCCGGCCTTTATCGGCGCGCGGCCCTATCATCAGGCTTACGAACGCGGCGTTAAAATCATCGGCGCCACCGCGCACTACGTGAACGACAACCTCGACGAAGGCCCGATCATCATGCAGGACGTGATCAATGTCGATCACACCTATTCTTCCGAGGACATGATGCGCGCGGGGCGCGACGTAGAGAAAAACGTGCTCAGCCGCGCCCTGTATCAGGTCTTGGCGCAGCGGGTCTTCGTCTACGGCAATCGGACGGTTATCCTGTAATTGCTCAATAAAACGGTGCATTTCGTTCAGGGATGCACCGCCACGAATAAAAAAGCGGCAAACGATTCATTTTCTTCATTTCAATACTTTACACATGCGCTTCATTTGATATGATGCGCCCCGCTTACCGAGACAGCGGTTTCGCAAGCAAGGCCAGTGGTGGGGTTCCCGAGCGGCCAAAGGGAGCAGACTGTAAATCTGCCGTCACAGACTTCGAAGGTTCGAATCCTTCCCCCACCACCATCTTCTTTCCGCTGATGCGTGCTGAATTACAGCAAGGCAAAAAGGAAGGATAGCGCGCTTTAGCGCGGCCCGTAGGGTGAGGAACGAAGCGACGAATAATCCTTCCTCCACCCGCATCTTCTCTCCGCCTGGAGCGAAGTCGCAGTAAAGAAGCCGGCCAGGTTTCTTCCGGATAAAACCGGGCTAAAATTTGTAAACCCATGAATATCATGGTGGGGTTCCCGAGCGGCCAAAGGGAGCAGACTGTAAATCTGCCGTCACAGACTTCGAAGGTTCGAATCCTTCCCCCACCACCATCCTTGAATAAGCATCCCAAACCGAATCAAAAACTCGACGCATTCCTATCGCTCCGTATTGGGGGAGGATGAGAAGCTTCGACAAGGTTCGAGTCTCACGCAGTGAGACAACGCGCTTCAGCGCGGCCCGCAGGGCGAGGAGCGCAGCGACGAGTCATCCTTCCCCCACCACCATCCTTGAATAAGCATCCCAAACCGAATCAAAAACTCGACGCATTCCTATCGCTCCGTATTGGGGGAGGATGAGAAGCTTCGACAAGGTTCGAGTCTCGCGCAGTGAGACAACGCGCTTCAGCGCGGCCCGCAGGGCGAGGAGCGCAGCGACGAGTCATCCTTCCCCCACCACCATCCTTGAATAAGCATCCCAAACCGAATCAAACCCTCCAAACCGCATAAATCCTCAATTTTCTTTATCATTCCACCAAACCGTAACTTGAACTCCGGCCCACAATTCGCTATACCACTGGCTTCTTTAATGCAGTAAGGAAAAAAGTGCATGCGTAACAACATCTGCGTTTTTTGCGGCGCCAGCGAAGGCGTTAACCCTGCTTATGCCGACCATGCCCGCCTGCTGGGCCAGACCCTCGCCGCTCAAGGCCGGCGCCTGATCTACGGCGGCGGTAAAAAAGGCCTGATGGGGATCGTCGCCGACGCGGTATTGGCCGCCGGCGGTGAAGCCGTGGGCATCATCCCTGAAAGGCTGGTTGAGGCGGAAACGGCGCACCGGGGGTTGACCGAGCTGGAGGTGGTTCCCGATATGCACACCCGCAAAGCCCGCATGGCGGCGCTGGCGGACGGCTTTATCGCCCTGCCGGGCGGCATCGGCACGCTGGAAGAGCTGTTTGAAATCTGGACCTGGGGGCAGATCGGCTACCACAGCAAGCCGGTCGGGCTATTGAACGTCAACGATTTCTACCGCCCGCTGAACAATTTCCTCGAGCACGTCGCCGATCAGGGGTTCATGCGTCACGATTATCTGGGCACCCTGCATATCAGCGAGTCGGCGCAAACGCTGCTGCAACAGTTTGACGATTACCAACCCAAAACTTACGATCGCTGGGCAAAATAATCCGGCCGGCAGCCAGCGGCGCAGCCGCTGCCTGCGTTACATTTCCCGCCAAACTCTGCTACTATCTCCACACATTTTTCTTGTGAAAACGGCACCGCTCATGAAGTTTGTCTCTTTTAATATCAATGGACTGCGTGCGCGTCCGCATCAGCTGGCGGCAATCATCGAACAGCACCAGCCCGACGTTATCGGCCTGCAGGAAACCAAGGTCCACGACGACATGTTCCCGCTTGAAGACGTTAGCCAATATGGTTATCACGTGTTCTATCACGGGCAAAAAGGCCATTACGGCGTCGCCTTGCTGACCAAAGAACAGCCTCTGGCGGTGCGTCGCGGCTTCCCGACCGACGATGAAGACGCGCAGCGCCGCATCATCATGGCCGACCTGGCGACCCCGCAAGGCACGCTGACGGTGATCAACGGTTATTTCCCGCAGGGCGAAAGCCGCGACCACCCGACCAAATTCCCGGCCAAGACGCGCTTCTACCAGGATTTGCAAACTTACCTGGAGCAGCAGCTGTCGGTGGAGTCACCGGTGCTGATCATGGGTGATATGAACATCAGCCACAGCGACTTTGATATCGGCATCGGTGAAGAAAGCCGCAAGCGCTGGCTGCGCACCGGCAAATGCTCCTTCCTGCCGGAAGAGCGCGCATGGATGGACCGCCTGCTGAACTGGGGGCTGGTGGACACCTATCGCCACGCCAACCCGGCGCGCAACGACCAGTTTTCGTGGTTCGATTACCGTTCGAAAGGTTTCGATGATAACCGCGGCCTGCGTATCGATCTGCTGTTGGCCAGCACGCCGTTGGCGGAGCGCTGCACCGCTACCGGCATCGATTATCAGATCCGCGGCATGGAGAAACCCTCCGATCACGCGCCGGTGTGGGCGGAATTCTCGCTGTAATATGTTCACCCCGGCGCTCGCCGGGGTTCTGCTCTGTGGTGCTAATGAAAATCATCGATGTGGTCGCCGCGATTATCGAAAAAGACGGCGAAATTCTGTTGGCCCAGCGCGACGCCAGCAGCGATCAGGCCGGCCTGTGGGAGTTCCCCGGCGGTAAGGTTGAAGCGGGTGAAAGCCAGCCGCAGGCGCTGGCGAGAGAGCTGGATGAAGAGTTGGGGATCCTGGCCCGCGTGGGGCATTACGTCGCCAGCAACCAGTGGCAACAGGGTGAGCGCATTATCCGGCTGCACGCCTGGCGCGTTGAGGCGTTCCGTGGTGAACTGCAGCGGCGTTGCCATGCCGAACTGGTTTGGGTTACGCCGCAGCAGGCGCAGCGCTATGCCCTGGCACCGGCGGATATTCCGCTGCTGGCAGCCTATATCGCCGCTCAGGGCCCAGCACGCTGAGCCCGGATCCAGGTTACATCGTCACTTCTTCAGGCGCACCCAGATGAGCGGATTGGTGCCAACCACGTTGTGGTCCCGTACGCACTGCAGTACCTCATCGTCGATTTTCAGCACCGCCCCTTCGGAGTAATTCTGATTCCGGTAGACGCAGCAGCGGTTGCAGGCCTGAGTTTCGGCGTTTTTCGCCGCCCCCCAAATTTCTGGCGAAACCGGCAGCACCACATCCACGTCACCGCGATGGGCGCCGGCCGCGCCGGAAACCAACCACACCCCCGCCGTCAGCATCAGTAATCCGTGTTTCATTCGCTCTTCTCCCGCGCCTTGCCGGCGCTCTTCCTGCGTTTCTTGCCGCCCGCCGAAGGCGGCGGCGGCAACCCACGAAACGCCATACTCGCCCGGCTCTGCTTGGCCTGATAAATCAGCTCCTGCAAAGTGCCGACCAGCGGCTGCATGAAGTCCTGATAGCGGCAGGATTTTTCGCTGATTTGCGTCAGCGTGGCTTCCCAGTTGGCCGTCATATCAGGGCGTGCTGCGATGTCCGGCAGCGAGTGGATCAGCGCGCGGCCGGTTTCGCTGGAGTGAATATAGCGTCCCTTCTTGTACAGAAACGCACGCTTGAACAGCAATTCGATGATCCCCGCCCGCGTGGCTTCGGTACCTAAACCATCGGTCGCCCGCAGGATTTTCTTTAGCGCTTTATCCTGCACGAAGCGCGCAATGCCGGTCATCGCCGACAACAGGCTGGCATCGGTGAAGGGGCGCGGCGGCTGCGTCTGGCGTTCGACCACCTCGCCGCGCTCGCACAGCAGCTCGTCATCTTTCGCCACCACCGGCAGCGGCGCACCTTCGTTCTCTTCGTCGCGCTCCTTGCTGCCCAGCAGCGTGCGCCACCCGGCCTCGGCCAGAAAACGCGCCTTGGCGATAAATTTGCCGCCGGCGATATCCAGCTCGATCACGCATTTGCGGAACATCGCATCCGGGCAAAACTGCATCAGATACTGGCGGGCCACCAGCCCATAGACATTCAGCTCATCCTGAGTCAGGTTGACCTTGCTGGCGCGCGCGGTAGGAATAATCGCGTGGTGGGCATCCACCTTTTTGTCATCCCAACAGCGGTTGCGGCGATCGCTGTCGATCACCGGCTGCGGGTAGAGATCCGGCTGATGTACGCTGATGGCGTTCAGCACCGCGTGGCGCCCGGCGAAATGCTCCTCCGGCAGGTAGCGGCAATCGGAGCGCGGATAGGTAATCAGCTTATGGGTTTCGTACAGCCGCTGGCAAACGTCCAGCACCTGCTGGGCGCTGAGGTTATAACGTCTGGACGCCTCAATCTGCAGGGTCGACAACGAAAACGGCAGCGGCGCGGTATCTGATTCCCGTTTATCGTTATAGGACGTGACCAGCGCCGGCTGGCCTTCGATGCGTTTGAGCACGTGCTCCGCCAGCGGCCGGTGCAGCAGCCGCCCTTCTTCATCCTGATACGGCTCGCAGGAATCGCTGGGCTGCCAGACCGCCACGAAGCGCTCTTCTTTCGGCGTAACGATATGCGCTTTAACTTCGAAAAAGTCCTTCGGCACAAAGTTCTCAATGTCTTCATCACGCCGCACCACCAGCCCCAGCACCGGCGTCTGCACCCGTCCTACCGACAGCACGCCGTCATAGCCGGCATTTCGCCCCAGCAGGGTATAGGCGCGGGTCATATTGATGCCGTACAGCCAGTCGGCGCGCGAGCGCGCCAACGCCGACACGCACAGCGGGATAAAGTCGCGGTTGTCGCGCAGCCGGTCGACGGCGCGCTCCACCGCCTGCGGGTTGAGATCGTTGATCAGGCAGCGGCGGACGTTTTGCCGCTTGTCCGCCGTTAACTCCAGGTAGTCCAGCACCTCGTCGACCAACAGCTGCCCCTCGCGATCCGGGTCGCCGGCGTGCACCACCTCATCGGCCTCGAGCAGCAGTTTTTTGATGGCGTTCAGCTGCTTGCTGACCGACGGTCGCGGCTGGAGACGCCATTTTTCTGGGATAATCGGCAGATCCGCCAACGACCAGCGCGCATAGCGGCTGTCGTAGGCATCGGGCTGCGCCTGCTCCAGCAGGTGCCCGACGCACCAGGTCACCACATCGTTGCTGCCGCAGGCGATAAAACCGTCACCGCGACGGTGCGGCTTGGGAAGTACGTCGGCAATGGCGCGCGCCAAACTCGGTTTCTCGGCAATAAACAGTCGCATTATTCACCGTTTTTCTGGCTGTACGTCATCAGGAATTCTCTTACTTCAGCATAGTTCCCGCGGAAAACGATTCGTCGGGATTTCTTTTCCAACTGGAAGTGATACATCGGATCGTAGTAATGCTGCAACAGCGCTGCCAGCCACTGCCGGTGCGCCTCGCCGTTGCCGCTGAGCCGCTGTTGCTTCAGCGCGGCCTCCAGCCGCAGCGTCAGTTGCTGGAATCGCTCCAGACCCAATCGACGGCGGATGGCGAACAGCCCCTGGTGCAGATACTCATCGTACTGCCGCCAGCCTTCATCGGCGCCATAGGCCCGTTCAAACTGCGCGCGCATGCCGTCGATATACTCGGCCTGCAGCCGGGCCAGGCGCGTCTCAAAGGGATCGTCGATCACCGCCACCGGCGCCTGCTGCATGCCGTTGAACAGCGGCAACGGCAGATTATTGCTGCCGATAATCCGGCCTTCGTCCTCCAGCACCCAGCGGCGGCTGCCACCATGCTGTTTTTTCAGCAATAACACAGCCAGACGATTCTCAAAATCAATCTGTGAACTCTGGCCGGCCAGCGTTCGGCCAAAAGATGAGCCGCGGTGACGCGCCGCCCCTTCGAGATCGACGCCATCGGCCAGTTGGTTGACCAGCAGCGTCTTGCCGCTGCCGGTATTGCCGCCGACCAGCGCCATCGGCATCTCCGCGCATTGCGCCAGCGTGTCGAGCAGGAAATGACGCAGCGCTTTGTAGCCGCCGATAACCCGCGGATACTCGAGCCCGGCCTCACGCAGCCACTGTTGCACCAGCTGCGAACGCAGGCCGCCGCGGAAACAGTATAGATAGCCCTCGGGCTGACGCGCGCATTGCGCCAGCCATGCCCGGGTGCGCTGCTCGCGCAGCCTGCCGTGCACCAGGCGGTGGCCCAGGGCGATCGCCGCCTGCTGCCCCTGCTGTTTATAACAGGTGCCCACCGCCTGCCGCTCGCTGTCGTTCATCAACGGCAGATTCACCGCCTGGGCGAAGGCGCCCTGTTGAAACTCGACCGGCGCCCGCAGGTCTATCAGCGGCAGATCCTGCAAAAAAATACCTCGGTAATCGTCGGTATCCGGCCTTCCCTGCGCGATGGACACTATACGACCTCAATCAGCGGTTTGCCGGCGACCGCGGCGTGCAGTTCGCCGATGGCGTTGAGCGGAATGCCATGGCGTTCGGCAATCGCCTGCACCTGCTGCTCCGCTTCGGGCAGCACCGCCAACAGCAGGCCGCCGGAGGTCTGCGGATCGCACAACAGCTGCCGCTGCAGGCTGCTCATCTCGCCGACCAGGTGACCGTAGCTGTCAAAATTGCGGCCGGTACCGCCCGGCACGCAACCTTCGGCGATATAGGCCTCGACGTTCGGCAGCTTCGGCACCTGCTCGAACCACAGCGTAGCCTGCAGCCCGGAACCCTGGCACACTTCGCTCAGGTGGCCCAGCAGCCCAAAGCCGGTGATGTCGGTCATCGCCGTCACCCCGGCCACCTCGGCAAAATCCGCGCCGGGTTTATTGAGCCGGCACATCACTTCGGTCGCCAATCCCTGATGTTCGGGACGCAGTTTGCTTTTCTTCTCGGCGGTGGTCAGCACGCCGATCCCCAGCGGTTTGGTCAGGAACAGCTTGGCCCCGGCCTGCGCCGCGCTGTTTTTCTTCACCCGCTCGGTATTGACCACGCCGGTCACCGCCAGGCCGAAGATCGGCTCCGGCGCGTCGATGGAATGCCCGCCGGCCAGCGCGATGCCGGCCTGCTGGCAGGCGAAGCGCCCGCCGTCGATCACCTGCTGCGCCACTTCCGGCGGCAGCGTGGCGATCGGCCAGCCGAGGATGGCGATCGCCATGATCGGTTTGCCGCCCATGGCGTAGACGTCGCTGATGGCGTTGGCGGCGGCGATGCGGCCAAAATCGAAAGGATCGTCGACGATCGGCATAAAGAAGTCGGTGGTGCTGATGATGCCGACGCCGTTGCCGATGTCGTACACCGCCGCGTCGTCACGGGTTTCATTGCCTACCAGCAGGCGCGGGTCGACAAACTTTTCACGCTCGCTGTGCAGGATGGTTTCGAGAACTTTCGGTGAGATTTTACAGCCGCAGCCAGCGCCATGGCTGTACTGGGTTAAACGGATCGCCGGCGATGTCATAGTCCACTCCCTTCGATTAACGGCACTCAAGATAGCATAGGGTAGCGCTTGCCGAAGGGATTGATAAGAGCAGGCCGCCGATTAGCGTGCAGCCTGCTCAGAAACAAAGCAATTCTGCGGGTTACGGCGCATTTTTGCCGCATTCCCGCCGCGGGATCAGAAATAGCTGACGAACGGCGTGCTGTCCGGCGCGATGACCCTGGTCGCGGCTTTCAGCTGCGGGGTGCCCAGATAGAGGAAACCGACGATCTCATCCTGCTCGCGGCAGCCGAAGGCTTCGCGCACCAGCGCATGCTCGGTCCAGGCGCCGGTGCGCCAGATGCCGTTAAAGCCCTGCGCCAACGCCGCCATCTGCATCGCCTGCACCGCACAGCCCGCGGACACCACCTGCTCCCAGCGCGGCACCTTGGTTTCTTCGGTGCAGTGTGCGATCACGGTGATGATCAACGGCGCGCGGAACGGCGCCTTGGTGGCTTTTTCGATCGCCGCGTCGTCCAGCTGATCCTGCCTGGCAGCAGCTTGTAACAATTGACTGAAACGCTCCAGACCCTGATTCTCAATCATCACGAAGCGCCACGGCTGCAGGGCGCCGTGATCCGGGGCGCGCAGGCCCGCATTGATGATATTCTGGCGCACTTCTCCCGCCGGCGCCGGTTCCGCCAGCCGCGAGGCCGAGCGGCGATTCAGTAAAAGATCCAGTGCATCCATCGTAAACTCCTGATAACAATTTTCATTACGATCACGTTAACATAGCTCAACAGCGAGTTACAGCCTCGGCAATACTGTCTGTGAGCCACGATTTAAAGCTGACATTTCTTCGGCCGCTCATTAGGATAGCGGAACATTCTCGACTCTTGTTGGAGAGCACATGCGCACATTGTGGCAAATTATTGCCGGCATATTCAGGTGGACATGGCGTCTGCTGAACTTTATCAGGGAACTGATCCTTAACCTGTTCCTGGTGTTGCTGATCCTGGTTGGGGTCGGCATTTATCTGTCCTTCCAAAGCTCCACCACCCCGACGGTGCCGGCGCGCGGCGCGCTGCTGGTCGATCTGAGCGGCGTGGTGGTCGATCAACCGTCAATGAACAACAAGGTGCGTCAGTGGGGCCGCGAGCTGCTCGGCGCCTCCAGCAACCGCCTGCAGGAAAACTCGCTGTTCGACGTGGTGGACAGCATCCGCAAGGCCAAAGACGACAAAAACATTACCGGCATGGTATTGCAGTTGAATGACTTCGCCGGCGCCGATCAGCCTTCCCTGCAGTACATCGGCAAGGCGCTGCGCGAGTTCCGCGACAGCGGCAAACCGATCTTCGCCATCGGCGACAGCTACAACCAGACGCAATACTACCTGGCCAGCTATGCCAACAAGGTCTATCTGTCGCCGCAGGGCGCGGTCGATCTGCACGGTTTCGCCACCAACAACCTGTACTACAAATCGTTGCTGGAGATGCTCAAGGTCACCACCCATATTTTCCGCGTCGGCACCTATAAATCGGCGGTCGAACCCTTGATCCGCGACGATATGTCGCCGGCCGCGCGCGAAGCGGACAGCCGCTGGATCGGCGGTTTGTGGCAAAACTATCTGGATACCGTGGCGGCCAACCGTCAGCTCACCCCGCAGCAGCTGTTCCCTGGCGCCGCCGGCGTGCTGACCGGCCTGCAGGCGGCTGGCGGCGACACCGCCCGCTATGCGCTGGACAACAAGCTGGTGGATGAGCTGGCTTCGCGCACCGCGATCGAAAACCAGCTGGTGAAAACCTTTGGCTGGGACAAGCAGGCCAATGATTTCAACGCCATCAGCATCTATGACTACCAGCCGAAACCGGCGGCGGATCAGGGCGGCAAGATAGCCGTGATCTTCGCCAACGGCGCCATCATGGACGGGCAACAAACGCCCGGCAGCGTTGGCGGCGACACCACCGCCGACGAACTGCGCCAGGCGCGTCTGGACCCGGCCATCAAGGCGGTGGTATTCCGCGTCAACAGCCCGGGCGGCAGCGTCAGCGCTTCCGAGGTGATCCGCTCCGAACTGGCGGCGGTACGCGCCGCCGGCAAGCCGGTGGTGGTTTCGATGGGCGGCATGGCGGCCTCGGGCGGCTACTGGGTCTCTACCCCGGCCGATTACATCATCGCCAGCCCAAGCACCCTGACCGGTTCGATCGGCATTTTCGGCATCATCAACACCTATGAGCAGACGCTGGACAGCATCGGCGTGCACACCGACGGCGTAGCGACCTCGCCATTGGCCGATATCGCCGTGACCAAGGCGCTGCCGCCGGAATTCGCTCAGATGATGCAGTTGAACATCGAGAACGGTTACCAGAACTTTATCGGCCTGGTGGCTAAAGCGCGCAAAATGACGCCGCAGCAGGTGGATCACATCGCGCAGGGCCACGTGTGGCTCGGCAGCGACGCCAAGGCCAACGGGTTGGTCGATCAGCTGGGCGATTTCGACGACGCGGTGAAAAAAGCGGCCGAACTGGCCAAGCTGAAACAGTGGCAGTTGAACTGGTTCGTCGATACGCCAAGCCTGACCGATATGGTGCTCGGCCAGTTCGGCGTGTCGATTCACGCCATGCTGCCTGCCGCCGTTCAGGCCGTGCTGCCGGCGCCGCTGGCCTCCGTCGCCATGGCGGTGAAAGAGCAACCGGGCCTGTTCAACAATCTGAACGATCCGCAAAACCGTTACGCTATCTGTTTGACCTGCGGAGAAGTCCGCTAACAAATAAATCTTCAGCCCGGCAGCCGCCGGGCTTTTTTTCTGCCGTTATCCCCCTATAATTCAGCCCATCTTATCTCCGTTAAAACAATGACCATGCAAAAGAAATCCATCTACGTCGCCTACACCGGCGGCACCATCGGCATGCAACGCTCCGAGCACGGCTATATTCCGGTTTCCGGCCATTTGCAGCGTCAGCTGGCGCTGATGCCGGAATTCCATCGGCCGGAAATGCCGGATTTCACCATCCACGAATATGCGCCGCTGATCGACTCTTCCGACATGACGCCGGAAGACTGGCAGCACATCGCCGACGACATCAAACGGAATTACGATCGCTACGACGGCTTTGTCATTCTGCACGGCACCGACACCATGGCCTTCACCGCGTCGGCGCTGTCATTCATGTTGGAGAACCTGGCCAAGCCGGTGATCGTCACCGGTTCGCAAATCCCGCTGGCGGAGCTGCGCTCCGACGGCCAGACCAACCTGCTGAATGCGCTGTATCTGGCGGCCAATCACCCGGTGAACGAGGTCAGTCTGTTCTTCAACAACAAGCTGTTCCGCGGCAACCGCACCACCAAGGCGCACGCCGACGGCTTCGACGCCTTCGCCTCCCCCAATCTGCCGCCGCTGCTGGAGGCCGGTATCCACATTCGCCGCCAAAACGGCATCGACAGCCCGGCCTGCAACGGCGAGCTGAAAGTGCACGACATCACGCCGCAGCCCATCGGCGTAGTGACTATTTATCCGGGGATCTCCGGCGCGGTAGTGCGTAACTTCCTGCTGCAGCCGGTTAAAGCGCTGATCCTGCGTTCCTACGGCGTCGGCAATGCGCCGCAAAAAGCCGAGCTGGTCGATGAGCTGCGCGCGGCCTCCGAGCGCGGCATCGTGGTGGTCAACCTGACGCAGTGCATCTCCGGGCGGGTCAATATGGAAGGTTACGCCACCGGCAATGCGTTGGCGCATGCCGGCGTGATCAGCGGTTTCGACATGACGGTGGAAGCGGCGTTGACTAAACTGCACTATCTGCTGAGCCAGCCGCTGACGCCGGAACAAATCCGCAGCCTGATGCAGCAAGACCTGCGCGGCGAGCTGAGCATTACCGGTTAACCTCATTTTGGAGCGGCGATGAAAACGGCCCTGTTGTTGATTGACCTGCAAAATGACTTTTGCCCCGGCGGCGCGCTGGCGGTAACGGACGGCGACGCCGCCGTCGCCGTCGCCAATCGCGCCATCGCCGCCTGTGTCGCGCGCGGTGAACCGGTGGTCGCCTGCCAGGACTGGCACCCCGCCAACCACCGCAGCTTTGCGGTCAACGCCAATGCCCAGCCGGGCACCCTGGGCCTGTTGGAGGGCCTGCCGCAGGTCTGGTGGCCGGTGCATTGCGTGCAGGGGAGCCCCGGGGCCGAATTTCATCCCGATTTGCATCAGGCGGCCATCGCGGAGGTGTTCCGCAAAGGGCAAAGCCCGGATATCGACAGCTACAGCGCCTTCTTCGACAACGGCCACCGGGCGCAAACCGCGCTCAACGACTGGCTGCAAAGCCATGGCGTCGGCCGGCTGGCGATCATGGGGCTGGCGACCGACTACTGCGTCAAATTCAGCGTGCTGGACGCGCTGGAGCTGGGGTATCAGACGCAGGTAATCGTCGACGGCTGCCGCGGCGTCGATTTGCAGCCGGGCGACAGCCGGCAAGCGCTGCAGGCGATGCGGCAAGCCGGCGCGCAGCTGGTTACCTTGTCACAATTCATCGCCGGCTGACAGCCGGGGCGCCCTGCTTTCTCCGGCGAAAATCGCCAATCGCTGTTCGCCATTTCAAAGGTTTGAGCGGCGCTATGTTCTGGGAATGGGTACCGACGGCCACTACCGTCTGGCGAGTCTTTGGGGATAAACGGCGGGAAGCGCTAAAACGGCGGGCGATGGCGGCATCGCCCTGCCTTGCGCATTATTGCGGTTTCAGTTTTACCAGCGGTTCGCCGACGAACTGCTGTTTCAGCTCCTGCTTGCTTTTCATCACGATCTGGCCGTCGGTGCCGATGCTCATATGTTGCGGATCGGCATTGTTCATCGACTGCCACAGCATCACCGCCTGCAGGCTGTTTTCTTTCTGTTCCGGGGTCAGCGCCACGCCGTCCGGCCATTTGCCCAGCTCAACCGCCTGCGCCAGGCGCTGGTAGATTTCCGGCGTCATCGCCGCAATCAGATCTTTCACATCCATCAGAGCATTTCCCACCTGCGGAAGAATAATTAGCTGAATCGATTTTGTTGGTCAAATGACCCCCTTAGCCGACGGTCTTATCGCCGTTCTCGCCGTCGGTAAAGCTCAGCGACGCCGAGTTAACGCAGAAGCGTTCGCCGGTCGGCTGCGGGCCATCGGGGAATACATGCCCCAAATGCGCGTCGCAGTGGCCGCAGCGGATCTCAACGCGATGCATATTATGTGAATTATCATCAAGATAACGAATTGCATCATCGGAAACCGGCTCATAAAAGCTCGGCCAGCCGCAGCCGGAATCATACTTGGTTTCCGAATAGAACAGCGGCTGGTTACAGCACAGGCAATGGTACACGCCCTCGCGTTTGTTGTGCAGCAATTTCCCGGAATACGGCGCTTCGGTGCCGCGCTCCTGGGTCACATAACGTTGGATTTCATTCAGTTCCGTGACCGGTTGACCTGGGGTTGTCTCTTTAGCCATTTGTGCGTTTCTCTGAATGTGGATAATGTCAACGAAAACAATGATTAATAATAACAAAAAATTAACACCGCTGCAGGGGTTTTTGGCCTAAACTGTACGCCATAAAGGTCACGCCGCGATGTTATGTGATACCGATCACACATCTTGCGCATGCTGACTTTATACTTGGCGGTTTGACCCCATATTACGGATGAGGCCGAACGCAAACGGACTGTGCAATAAGCGCGCAAACCCGACCCCCAGGTTTGACTTGCCGCAAGAATTGACACGATTCCGCTTGACGCTTGGTAAGGTTTTTGTAATTTTACAACCAACCTTTTATTCACTAACAAATAGCTGGTGGAATATATGACTATCAAAGTAGGTATCAACGGTTTTGGCCGTATCGGTCGCATTGTTTTCCGTGCCGCTCAGGAACGTTCCGACATCGAAATCGTTGCAATCAACGATCTGTTGGACGCAGAGTACATGGCTTACATGCTGAAATATGACTCTACTCACGGCCGTTTCAACGGTACGGTAGAAGTTAAAGACGGCCATCTGGTTGTTAACGGCAAAACCATCCGTGTTACCGCAGAGAAAGACCCGGCTAACCTGAAGTGGAACGAAGTGGGTGTTGACGTGGTCGCTGAAGCGACCGGTATCTTCCTGACCGACGAAACCGCACGCAAACACATCACCGCTGGCGCGAAAAAAGTTGTTCTGACCGGCCCTTCCAAAGACGCGACCCCAATGTTCGTGCGTGGCGCAAACTTTGAAAAATACGCTGGCCAAGACATCGTTTCCAACGCATCTTGCACCACCAACTGCCTGGCGCCACTGGCTAAAGTCATCAACGACAACTTCGGCATCATCGAAGGTCTGATGACCACCGTTCACGCGACCACCGCCACTCAGAAAACCGTTGACGGCCCGTCTCACAAAGACTGGCGCGGCGGCCGCGGCGCGTCCCAGAACATCATCCCTTCTTCTACCGGCGCAGCGAAAGCGGTAGGCGTAGTTCTGCCAGAGCTGAAAGGCAAACTGACCGGCATGGCGTTCCGCGTTCCTACTCCTAACGTTTCTGTCGTTGACCTGACCGTACGTCTGGAAAAACCGGCTACCTACGAAGAAATCAAGAAAGTCATCAAAGCCGCTGCCGAAGGCTCCATGAAAGGCGTTCTGGGCTACGTTGAAGACGACGTGGTGTCTACCGATTTCAACGGCGAAATCCTGACTTCCGTGTTCGATGCCAAAGCCGGCATCGCGCTGAACGACAACTTTGTGAAACTGGTTTCCTGGTACGACAACGAAACTGGCTACTCCAACAAGGTTCTGGATCTGATCGCTCACATCTCCAAATAATGGAATGATGTTAAGCTGATGACGAGGGCGACATTTATGTCGCCCTTTTTATTTGTGTTTAGGCGAACAAAAGGCCAACCGATGAACGAAAAAATTTTCACCCTGCCCGTTAGCGAACAGATTTCTCCGTATATCAGCCAGCGGCAGCTCGATGAGCTGGGCGTCGTTGTGGTGTCGCACCCCAAAGTGCGCGCGGCGATCGCCCTGCAGGGCGCGCACCTGTTAGCCTGGCAGCCCAGCGGCGATCGGCCGGTTATCTGGCTCAGCGGCAATACCCCGTTCCAGAAAGGCAAGGCGGTCCGCGGCGGCGTGCCGATTTGCTGGCCCTGGTTCGGCCCGGTGGCGCAGCCTTCGCACGGCTTTGCCCGCAACCAGCCCTGGAGCCTGACGGCGCACGATGAAGACGACAACGGCGTTATCCTCACCTTCACGCTGAAGGACAACGAGCAAACCCGTAAACTGTGGCCGCACGCCTTTACCTTGATTGCCCGCTTCAAGCTGGGCGAAGAATGCGAGATCGAGCTGGAGTCGCACGGCGACTACCAGGCGACTGCGGCGCTGCACACCTACTTCCAGATCGGCGATATCGAACAGGTTAAGGTGACGGGCCTTGGCGACAGCTATATCGACAAAGTGGCTGGCGGTGCGCCAGCGCGCCAAACCGGCGCGCTGACGTTCGTCGGCCAGACCGACCGCGTTTATACCCGGCCCGAAGCCTTCAGCCTGATAAAAGATCCGGCGCTGCAGCGCACCATCGAGGTTCATCATCACCATATGAGCGACGTGATCGCCTGGAACCCCGGCGTCGAGCTCTCCTGCAGCATGGCGGATATGACCAACGACGGTTACAAAACCATGGTGTGCGTGGAAACCGGCCGCGTCGGCAAGCCGCTGGTTGCCGCCGGCGAGCAGCCCGCACGGCTGGCGGTGACCTTCCGCAGCCGCAAAAACGCCTGACCTTGTTTGGGGCGGCGCTGGCTACCGCCCCGCTTATCTACCCGCTCAGCCGTTAAGGCGCGGCGCGCTCACCGGCCCTGGCGGTTAGCCCTGGGCGCAGCGCACCGCAAACGAGCAAAAGGGGCGCGAGCGCCCCTTTGTGGTGCAGCCGTTGCACGATTAACGTGCAATGCGCCGTTAGAAGGTGTAGCTCACACCCGTCATCAACAACCCGGTGTATGATTTATCCACCATCGGGCTGTCTTTCACTTCATCCGAGAGCTTAACGTAGCGCCCAACAAAGAAGGCATTCCAGTCCTTGTTGATTTTGTAGTTGGCACTCAGCTCAACATAGGGCGCCCAGCTGTCTTCCGGCGTGTAGCTGTCCAGGCCGCTGCGGCGCGATTCGTGTTCGCTGACGCCGTAGTAATATTTGTTCTGGTTTTTGCTGCTCCACATGACGCCCACGCCGGGAACCAGAGTGAGAGCGTCGAGGTCGAACTTGTACAGATACGCGACGTCGCCCACCAGGCCGTTGCTGTAGTCCAGGGTGTCACCGGTGAAGGTGGTGCGGAGGGTACCCCACTCGGCGTTGTGCGAGTAAGCCAGGCCGGCCATCAGGGTGCCGCGGCGTTTGTCCAGTCGCTTCATGCGATCGTCGTCGCTGTCGCCCGGACGGAAGCCCAACGGCGAGTAGTAACCCATCAGGCTCAGCTGGTTTTCCTGATCTTTCCACAGGTAATAACCGGCGGTCAGCGTGCGGAAGTAGAAGTCGTCGCCTTCATAATTAATGACGGGTACCGGATAGACGCGGTCCTGATTACCGCGATACGGATCCGGGCTGACCAGCGCGGAAGCGCCGAGTGACCAGGTTCCAGCCTGAGCACTGTGCGCACAAACCATTGCGGAAGCGATAATGGCTAACGTTTTGAGTTGAGAGATCTTCACTGGTTCTTTTCCATAAATAACAGGGTTAATAGCCGGCCTAGTTTATGTGAAAATTTAGTTACGCGCCTAATCTTTACAATAGAAAACAACCAAGATCGAATAACTTAGATCGGGAATATGAATTAATCATGGCAGAAGCATGACGTTTTCTGCCTCAGGCCGCGCCAGACAAGGCATTTGGCCCCCGCCGAAATAACTGAGTCATTGATATGACTTAAAAAAAGCTTTTTCTGTCGCAGGAAATTTTTCGGTATGCCAACTAAGCTTAAATCAGAAGGTGAATTTATCCTGAGCCCAGTGGCAATACAGCGCAACTCGCGATAATAAGCGCACCAAGTTGGCATACGGGTTGCTGTACTCAGGTATATCTTCATTCTTTCGGGAGCCAGAACACGATCACCAGTTCCCTTTTTAACCTGTGCTAATAACGAAAGGACGGGCATCGCCATGAACATATTTGACCACTATCGCCAGCGCTACGAAGCTGCCAAGGACGAAGAGTTCACACTGCAGGAATTTCTTACCATTTGCCGGCAAGATCGCAGTGCATATGCCAATGCGGCCGAACGTCTGCTGATGGCTATCGGTGAACCAGTTATGGTGGACACCGCGCTTGAGTCACGCATGTCTCGCCTGTTCTCCAACCGCGTGATCGCACGCTATCCGGCCTTCGAGGAGTTCTACGGCATGGAGGAAGCGATCGAACAGATCGTTTCTTACCTGAGACACGCCGCGCAGGGCCTTGAAGAGAAGAAACAGATCCTGTACCTGCTGGGCCCGGTCGGCGGCGGGAAGTCATCGCTGGCTGAACGCCTGAAGGCGCTGATGCAGCGCGTGCCGATTTATACCCTGAGCGCCAACGGCGAGCGCAGCCCGGTAAACGATCATCCGCTGTGCCTGTTCAATCCGCAGGAGGATGCCTCTATTCTGGAAAAAGAATACAACATCCCCAACCGCTATCTCGGCACCATCATGTCGCCGTGGGCGGCGAAGCGCCTGCATGAGTTCGGCGGCGACATCACCAAGTTCAAAGTGGTGAAGGTGCGCCCTTCCATTCTGGAACAGATCGCCATCGCCAAAACCGAACCGGGCGATGAGAACAACCAGGACATCTCCGCGCTGGTCGGCAAGGTGGATATCCGCAAGCTGGAAAACCACGCGCAAAACGATCCCGACGCCTACGGATACTCCGGCGCCCTGTGCCGGGCCAACCAGGGGATCATGGAGTTCGTGGAGATGTTCAAGGCGCCGATCAAGGTGCTGCATCCGCTGTTGACCGCCACTCAGGAAGGCAACTACAACGGTACCGAAGGCATCTCCGCCCTGCCGTTCAGCGGCATTATTCTGGCGCACTCCAACGAATCGGAATGGGTCACCTTCCGCAACAACAAGAACAACGAGGCGTTCCTCGACCGCGTCTACATCGTCAAGGTGCCTTACTGCCTGCGGGTGTCGGAAGAGATCAAAATCTACGACAAACTGCTGGACCACAGTGAGCTGACCCATGCGCCATGCGCCCCGGGCACGCTGGAAACGCTGGCGCGCTTTACCGTGCTGTCGCGGCTGAAAGAGCCGGAAAACTCCAGCATCTACTCGAAGATGCGGGTCTATGACGGCGAAAGCCTGAAAGACACCGATCCGAAGGCCAAGTCGTATCAGGAATACCGCGACTATGCCGGGGTTGATGAAGGCATGAACGGCCTCTCCACGCGCTTCGCCTTCAAGATTTTGTCGCGGGTGTTCAACTTCGATCACGCCGAGGTGGCGGCTAACCCGGTACACCTGTTCTACGTGCTGGAACAGCAGATCGAGCGCGAGCAGTTCCCGCAGGATCAGGCGGAGAAATACCTGGAGCACCTGAAAGGCTATCTGATCCCGAAATACGCCGAGTTTATCGGTAAAGAGATCCAGACCGCCTACCTGGAATCCTACTCGGAATACGGTCAGAACATTTTTGACCGCTACGTGACCTATGCGGACTTCTGGATCCAGGATCAGGAGTACCGTGATCCGGATACCGGTCAACTGTTCGACCGCGAATCCCTCAACGCGGAACTGGAGAAAATAGAGAAACCGGCCGGCATCAGCAACCCGAAAGATTTCCGCAACGAAATCGTCAACTTCGTGCTGCGCGCCCGCGCCAACAACAGCGGCCGCAACCCTAACTGGACCAGCTACGAGAAGCTGCGCACGGTGATCGAGAAGAAAATGTTCTCCAACACCGAAGAGCTGCTGCCGGTGATTTCCTTTAACGCCAAGACCTCGACGGATGAGCAGAAAAAGCACGACGATTTCGTCGATCGCATGATGGAGAAAGGCTATACCCGCAAACAGGTTCGCCTGCTGTGCGAATGGTATCTGCGGGTCAGAAAATCCTCATAACGCCATAGCGAGTCGGCATTATCAGGGCCATGTCCAACGTTTTTACGCTGCGGCGGGGTCCAGGGACGGACCGGACCATTGCGCCGCCGCGTAAAGGACATGAAGAGTTGGCAACGTCGTTTGGGGGAAGTATGGCCTATTTCATTGATCGACGGCTTAACGGCAAAAACAAGAGCATGGTGAACCGCCAGCGCTTCTTGCGCCGTTACAAGTCGCAAATCAAACAGTCGATTGCCGAAGCCATCAACAAGCGTTCGGTCACCGACGTAGACAGCGGGGAGTCGGTTTCGATCCCCACGGACGATATCAACGAACCGATGTTCCATCAGGGGCGCGGCGGCACGCGCCACCGTGTGCATCCGGGCAACGATCACTTCGTGCAAAATGACCGCGTCGAACGCCCGCAGGGCGGCGGTGGCGGCGGCGGCCAGAGCAACGCCAGCCAGGACGGCGAAGGCGAAGACGAATTTGTCTTCCAGATCTCCAAGGATGAATATCTCGACCTGCTGTTTGAAGACCTGGCGCTGCCCAACCTGAAAAAAAATCAGTACAAGCAGCTGACGGAGTTTAAAACTCACCGCGCCGGCTACACCGCCAACGGCGTGCCGGCCAACATCAGCGTCGTGCGTTCGTTGCAGAACTCGCTGGCGCGGCGCACCGCCATGACCGCCGGGAAAAGGCGCGCCCTGCACGAGCTGGAGGATGAGCTCAGCCAGTTGGAAAACACCGAGCCGGTGCAGCTGCTGGAGGAGGAACGGCTGCGCAAAGAGATCGCCGAGCTGCGCAAGAAAATCGAAAGCGTGCCTTTTATCGACACCTTCGACCTGCGTTACAAAAACTATGAGCGCCGGCCGGAACCGTCCAGCCAGGCGGTGATGTTCTGCCTGATGGACGTGTCCGGCTCGATGGATCAGGCCACCAAGGATATGGCGAAGCGTTTCTACATCCTGCTGTATCTGTTCCTGAGCCGCACCTACAAGAACGTTGAAGTGGTGTATATCCGCCACCATACGCAGGCCAAGGAAGTGGATGAGCAAGAGTTCTTCTACTCGCAGGAAACCGGCGGCACCATCGTTTCCAGCGCGCTGAAGCTGATGAATGACGTGGTCGAGGAGCGTTACGACCCCGCGCAGTGGAACATCTACGCCGCACAGGCGTCGGACGGCGACAACTGGGCCGATGACTCGCCGCTGTGTCACGAGCTGCTGGCGAAGAAAATTTTGCCGATGGTGCGTTACTACAGCTATATCGAAATCACCCGCCGCGCTCACCAAACGCTGTGGCGCGAATATGAAGATTTGCAGGCAAAATTCGACAATTTCGCCATGCAGCACATCCGCGAGCCGGACGATATCTATCCGGTATTCCGCGAGCTGTTCCACAAACAGACCGCGTAATGCGTCACTCCCCTTTTAAAAATCAGCCGGCAAATCTTGCCGGCTTTTTATTCGCGAGCCGGCGGCGTGAAAACCGCTCATTCACATCGGGCGGAGTTTTATTTTTTCAGCGGCTAATAACCTAACGAACTAAACTTATAACCAAAGGCGCTTATAAGCCTTCGAACTCATACCGTGGTTTCTCCCGAACCTGTTTCGGGATTTTTTTGAGGTTTTTCCGAAACAGCCGTCTGAAGGACGGAGATGCTTGATAGGAATATTCTTAGTACGTTATCGTTAACATGTCACTCAGGCATGTACCTAAGTGAAATTTGCCCGATTTTATTTTTTATGGCTTCTCCGCCCGCTTCTGCGGGCAATTAAATTTCACCAGGTTTAGATAATGATCGACTATTCCCTCTACGGTCTCAACGAGAATGACGTTGACGAATACCGTACGCAAATCTGTTGCCTGATTGGCAAAAGCGTTATCCAGGTGCTCTCATCCAACAAGCCCATCAGCAAGCAAAACCTGATCTCTTACCTGTTGCACGAGGTAGAAAGACAGTCCGATGACTACTTCCAGAAACTGTACCGCGCCGCCATTGAGGTTATCGGCGTCAACGGGCGGTAGCGCGAGATGCGAAAATTCGAACTTTATGCGTTGATCGCCGTCGCCGTGGTTTTCGGGTTCATGTTGATCATCAACTGTCATCCCGGCCCCAGCGTTTATCCTTGAATTGCGCGCCGGCGGTTTTATAGCGAGCCCGCGGCCTCATCAATCAAAGCCGCGATTTGCTGCGGATGCGACGCCAGGGACGCATGGCTGGCGCCCAGCGTAATCACCTTTTTCGCCCGTAGCCGCCCCGCCATTCGTTGCTGATTTTCAGGCGCAATCATCCGATCGTCGCTGGAAATCTGATACCACGAGGGTTTGTGCTTCCACGCCGGTTCGCTGACGGGATTGCCGAAGGTGCTGGCCAGCGGCGCCTTTTGCGCCACCGCCATCACCAGCGCTTCATCGGCGGACAGATCCTGGCAAAAGCTCTGGTGGAACTTGTCGGTTTTTACCCATAGATAACCGTCGCTGTCGGGCGCCAGGTTCGCCGCCGCCGCCGGAGGATACTGCTGCGTGATGCCACCGGCGCTTTCACCGGCATCCGGCGCGAAGGCGGCGATATAAACCAGCCCGACCACGTTCGGCTGATTGCCCATTTCCGTAATCACCGCGCCGCCATAGGAATGCCCCACCAGCAATACCGGCCCGCGCTGCTGAGCGACCATTTTGCGCGTGCGCTCCGCATCATCAGCCAGGGAGGTTAATGGCATCTCGACGGCATGAATCGACTCATAGCCCCGGCGTGACAGTTCAAGAATGACTTTGCTCCAGTGCGCCGCTCCGCCCCAGAATCCGTGAACCAGAACGACGGTAGGTTTTGTGCTCATTGCGAATCCTTGTGTCACGTGAAGGGCCTTGCGCAAACGCGGATAGGCCCCCTGAAGCCCGACATCCGAGTGATATGCCAGGCCATACCCTTTGTATATAGTTGCCCTTGAGCCATTCGGCAATAGCTGCGAATAGTTAGCGCCGGCCGGGCCCGGCATTCCATTCTGCCCGGGTAATCGACCAAATCTCGGTGTCCATGCTCCCGCCGACGTAGTCACGCCGTTCGGTCGCCACCAGCCGCATGCCCGTTTTTTCCGAGAGCCGCCGGGAGGCGGCGTTAGCTGCGGCTTTAGATACCTGCAAGCGTTCCTGCCCCAGAACGTTGAACCAGTATTCCGTTACGGCGTAACAGGCTTCGCTCATCAACCCCTGGCGCTGCCATTCCCGCGCCAGCCAAAAGCCGCGGTTGTCGGCGCTGCCGAGGCTGAGATTGATGACGCCAATCAGCTGGCCATCGGCCTCCCTGCGCCTGATGGACCAAAACCAGGCGTTGCCGCTCGCCATGGCCGGCAATGCCGCGTGCTGCAGAAAATTCAGCGCCCCCTCCTTCGGGTAAGGCCAGGGGATTCGACGGGTCATATGCCGCACGATTTCCCAATGGGGAAACAGCCGCTGAATATCCCCGGCATCGTCGATCGTCAGCGGCCGCAACACCAGGCGGGGCGTGGTTAACATTGGCACTGTCAGGATACACCTCCCTCATTCTGCCGGGCACGTTATGGCTCATCGGCCGAAAAAAAACATTAGAACTAGGAATTTTACCTATCGCGATCTAAAATATCATGAAAAAACAAAGACAAATCACTCAGTAGATCGGGAAAAGGAATGTAGACGTGAAGGAAATGATCTCCATACTCTTTATGGCATGCCTGCTGGCGCTGCTGTTTTCGTGGCTATTCGTCTACGGTCTTAACATTCATTGATCATGTTCGCGAATAAAAAACCCCGGCGCGTCGGCCAGGGTTGTTGGTGCAGTACGGGGTTACGACTGCCGGGTCTGGATCCAGAAAGCGTGGATCAGGCCGGGTATATAACCCAACAGAGTCAGGATGATGTTGAGGATAAAAGCGCCGCCGATGCCCTTATCGAGCAATACGCCCAGCGGGGGCAGAATGATGGTGAAAACGATCCTCCAGAAACTCATCTCACTTCTCCTTTAAGGGTTGATGCCGGATCAACATATTACATCGGATTACCGTTTTCAAATTTGCGCCCCTGCCCGTTCGAGGTCCCCGCGGCTTATACCCATGAATTAGTCAGGGTTAAGTTCAGACTGTCGGGCGCCAATCGATGTTACCGGTAACTATGTTATTGATTTACTGTTGTAATCGCGGAAATCGGCTAAATAACGGGGATTTATTCATATCCATGCCAAATAAATGGTTATAAATAAAGGTTTGAATTAACGGCCTTCGGCCATTGATTATAAAAAATTAAGCTCCTAGAATTCGCGGCTGAAAAATACAACTGGGATCGGGTTTCATGTCGTCGCTGTGGGTTGCAACACAATATTTTTATTTAATTGGCCTTTTAGTTTCTATGGTTTTCACCTATCTGGTTAGCCGGGACACCGTCAAAATCCGCTTTATCAGCGCGCTGACCATCGGTTTAACCTGGCCGTTGAGCCTGCCGGTGGTGTTGCTGTTTTCCCTGTTCTGACGCAGCCTGACTACCCCGCCGGACAACCGACGGGGCATCCATCGCCCGCGCTTAAAAGTCGTACCCTACGCTCGCCACCACCGAACGTTCGGCCCCCCAATAGCAATAGCCGGTGCCATAACAGGCGGCGACATATTTACGATCGGTCAGGTTATTGACGTTCAACTGCACGTAGGCCCCTTTCAGCGCGCTGTTGACGCGGTCCAGATTCATCCTTACCGACGCATCCACCAGCGTTACCGACGGTATGCGCAGCGTATTTTCGTTATCCGCCCATTGCTTGCCGATATAACGCACGCCGGCGCCCACATTCAGCCCGTAGCCCGCGTCGTATTGGCCCCATACGGAAGCCATTTGGTTTGGCGCCAGATACGGCGTGTTGCCATCGTTGCCGTCAACCGCATCCTTGAATTTCACTTTGTTGTAGGTATAGCCGGCAATCAGGTCCAGGCGATCGGTGATTTTGCTGCGCGCCTCCAGTTCTATGCCCTGGGAATGCACTTTGCCCGCCGGGACATAATAACTTTGCTGCACCACGCGGTTGGCGACATCCTTCTGCGTGAGATCGTACAGCGCCACGCTGTAAATTGACGCACTGCCCGGCGCCTGATATTTCACCCCCACTTCGTACTGCTCGCTGCTGCTCGGCTTCAGCATATGGCCGCTCTGATCGGCCAGGGCCTCCGGCGTCACTGCGGTGCTGTAGCTGGCGTAAGGCGAGAAGCCGTTGTCAAAGTGATACAGCAGCGATGCGCGGCCGCTGAAGTTGTCGTCGGTGCGCGCGTCGCTGGAGCCGGTATTGAGCACGGTATTTTTCGATTCCATGCGATCGAAGCGCCCGGCCAGATTCAGATACCAGCTATTCAAGCTGATTTCATCCTGCAGGTAAACGCCCGCCTGTTCATAATGGCGTCGGGAGTCGGTATGGACCAGGTTGCTCAGCGCCGGCCCGCCGGAGACGCCGGTGTAAGGGTTGAGCGGGGTCGCCCCGGCCGACTCATCCCACAGATTGTTGCGGAAACGCTGGTAATCCACTCCCAGCATCACCTTGTGGTCCACCGGCCCGGTGGCGAAATCGGCCTCCAGCTGGTTATCGATGGCGAAGGCGTCCAGAGAGGTCGACGAACCGCTGTAGTAACGGTTCAGTTCGCTGTGCTGCTCGTTCCAGCCAATCTGGTAAACCTGCTGCAGCTCGACGTTGGAATGGGTATAGCTGGCGTTCTGCCGGAAGGTCCAGACATCGTTGAACGCGTGCGAAAAAGCATAGCTGTAGATCTGTTCCCAGCGTTTAAACAGGTTGCGGCTGCTCTCGCCGTCAAAGAACCCGCGCCCCAGCTTGTCGCCCTTGCTGGAATAAATGCTGCCGTCGGCCGGCACCGCGCTGTGATAACCGCCGGACGGATCTTTCTGCAGATAAGCTTTCAGCAACAACGAGGTGTTTTCATCCGGTTGCCACAGCAGCGAAGGCGAAATGGCGTAACGCTCTTCACGTTGATGATCGTACATGGTGTCGCTGCTGCGGGTCATGCCGGTCAACCGATAGGCCCAGTGTTCCGACAGCGGGCCGGTCAGATCGAAGGCGGCGCCCTGGGTGGCGTTATTACCGGCCATGGCGTTGAGGTGCCCCTCGCTGGCGAACTGCGGCCGCTTGGAGGTCAGGGCGACCAGGCCGCCGGGAATGCTCTGCCCGTACATCACCGAGGACGGCCCCTTAATCACGTCTATTCGCTCCAGGAACCAGGGGTCGACCTGCAGCGCGTTGTAGGTGCCGCCGTCGCTCAGCAGGCGCAGCCCATCGAGGAAGGTGTTGTTGACGTCGCCGCCGTGAAAACCGCGCAGCGCGATGGTGTCATAGCGCGTGGCGCCGCCGGCGAAATTGGTGAATACCCCCGGGGTATATTTCAAGGCGTCGTTGACCGTCTGGCTATGTTGGTCGGTCATCTGCTGGCGGGTGACGACCGATACCGACTGCGCCGTCAGGATCAGCGGCTTGTCGGTCTTGGTGGCTCCCTGGCTGGTGGTCGCCTGATAGCCCTGGGTGGCGGCATCCGCCGTATCGGCGGGCTGCGCCGTGACGACCAGCGTATCTTCAGCGAAAGAGGCAAGCGGCAGGAAAATCGCCAGCGAGCAGAGAAGGTGAGGCCGTTTCACCGTAAAAGATGCGGACATGCTGTAATCCCTAGTAAAAACCATGAAACCACACCGTATGAGGTCCCGTGTCAGCAACGCTGGCTGGCGGCAACCGCCGAGGTATTATCGGTGTGCTGTATGCAACAAAAAGAAAACATTAATGATAATTATTATCTTTATCAATACAAAGTTAGAATATATAGAGACTTTTTATAAGCCGGCTAAGCGCCCGGTTCCCTCCCGGCGCTGCCCGCATTAATACGCTGAAATAATAGGGATAAAAAAATGCCAGCGCGAGGCTGGCAATTAAACTGGAAGCAATGTGAGCAATGTCGTGCCGATGCGGGGGGCACATAAGGAGACAACCCTCTTCCCCTCATCGACGACGATAATGATAATCGCTCTCAACAAAAGATGTAAAGTGCTTTCTGTCTGCAACTTTACTGCAGCCCCCGCCGGTTAACGCCGTGGGCCGATCCAGCGGGCATAGCCGCGAAAGCCGGCCCACAGGACGAGCCACAACGCGAGGTTGAGCACCCACCACAGCGCCAGCAGATAGAGAAAGGTTTGATAGGTGGGAATGCCGCGATCGGCGGCAAAGGGATTGAAGTGCCAGAATTTGATGATCGAGAACGGATTAAGGTTAAAGTATTCGCAAAAATAGGTGGTCAGCACCGGCGGTAAAAAACCATAGATGGCCAGGGTGAACAGCATCAGGAACTTGGTGGTCGCATGGTTTTTATAGTCTTTCATATCAATGCATTACTCTTAAATTCTTGCATCAGCAAGCGCTGCGGTCTCTCCGTTTAAGCAGACCTGGAGAGCCGAAATAAGTTCCCCGCATCGGCCAAAATAAAGCCGGCGCAGCGTTTAATTTTCATTTAGCGAGCGGGTGATATATACCCTGTGGATTTCCAATCAAACCGCCCTGCCGTCATTTGAAAACGACAGGCGTCGCGCGGCCAGTTCAGGAGGCATCAATGAAATCGGACGACTTATCTACCCCGCCATCCCGCAAGAAACTCAAGGTCATCTACGGCTGGTATATCTATGCCGTGTATACGCTGTTGATCTTCAATATCTATATGGCGGTTTATAACCTGTGCGTGCGCCACCCTTTTGAACGGCCGCTCCTGTCGCTGGCCCACAGCCTGTTCATCGGCGCCATGCTGCAACAGGTGCTGAAGAAAAAGGTGATTTTCGCCTGGATGATGTTGGCCTACTTCATTCTGATGCGTCTGTATTACGCCAACCTGTTGCACGTCGAATTTGATGCGCTGAGTCGGGGGCTGGTGCTGATACTCCTGACGTTGCTGTTTACCGGCACCGTCGCGGTGGGGCAACTGGCGACGCCGCCGCTGCGGCAGGATTGGTTGGCGCAGTTGGGGTGGAAGCAATGGATCGCGCTGCTCGCGCTGGCGGCGGTGCTGACTCCGTTGATCACCACCGATTATTTGGCCTGAACGGCGGGAATATGGGGTTCAGAAATGTCCACCAGCCGGCAGACCTTGGTGTAGTTGTTCGATTTTTCACAAATTTTGTCAGTGACGAACACGCCAAGGTAGCCCAGTACCAGCAGATAACCCAGCATGCATAAAACAAAAATAAGCGTTCTCACTGATAATGACCAACCTGAAATTGCACCCAGAGCATCATAGCCTGATTCGCGCATTTTAACCTGTTTCGAAGTATTTCATAAGTCTACCGGCCGTTATCGCGCATCAGGGGCAGATCCCGCCGCGAGCTGAAGCGCTTTCTTTGTAGTAACATAGGGCGATAATCCCCACAGCAGGAAGCGCCGATGCACCATCTGATGTTAGACATTGAAACCCTGGATATAAAACCCAGCGCGGTGATCCTGGCGGTCGCGGCGGTGTTTTTCGATCCCAAAAGCGGCGAGCTGGGCGCGGAATTCGAAGCGGCGGTCAGCAGCCAGAAAGATCAGCCCGGCAGAACCATCAGCCTGGATACCGTCGCCTGGTGGGCGAAACAGTCCGATGAGGCGCGCAGGCTGGCGTTCGGCGGCAGTGAAAGCCTCAAGCGCGTGCTGACCGGCCTGAGCCGTTTTATTCATATGCACAGCACCGATACGGTGAAAGTGTGGGGCAACGGCAAAGAGTTTGATTGCGCTATTCTCGAGCACGCCTTTCAGCAGTTGGCAATGCCCTGTCCGTGGAAATTCTGGGATACTCAGGATGTGCGCACGGTGATCACCCTGGCGGAGCTGCACGGCTTCAACCCGAAAAAGGCGCGGCCCTTTGAAGGCACGCCGCATCGCGCGCTGGACGACGCCAAACACCAGGCTCGCTACGTGGCGGATACGGTCTGCGCGCTGTATTACCGCCGGACGCCGGACGCCTGACCCGCTTGCCCCTTTCCATTTTCCGCCGGAGTCTCTACTCTAGCCCTCTTTGTCACTCGGACGTGCCTTTTTCGTTATGCAAAAGTTTCTGTTTCTGCTTCTCAGCCTGGTGTTGCTCGGCCCATTAGGCATTGATCTCTATCTGCCGACCATCCCCGCCATCGCCGTCGGCCTTGGCAGCAGTGAAGCGCTGATCCAATCCACCATCTCGCTGTTCATCCTGGTGCTGGGGCTCGGCCAGATCATCGCCGGGCCGCTGGTGGACAACTATGGCCGCAAACCTGTGGCGCTGGCCGGCGTCGTCATCTATATGATCGGCGCGGCAATGGCCGCGCTGGCGACGACGCCGACGGTGTTTATCGCCTCGCGCCTGCTGCAAGGGGTGGCGGTATGCTGCACCGCCGTCGTCGCCTTCAGCGGCGTGCGCGATCGCATGAACGGCGATGACGCCGCCCGCGCCTTCGGTTTCCTCAACGGTACGCTGAATATCATCCCGGCGCTGGCCCCGCTGCTCGGCGGCCTGCTGGCGGAAGCCTTCGGCTGGCGCGCGCCATTCTGGTTCCTGGTGCTCTATGCCCTGCTGGTGCTGGTGCTGATCGCCCTGCGCCTGCCGGAAACGCGGCCGGCCGACACCGTGCCGGTCAAGGGACTGCCGGTGCGGCAATATGCCCGCATTCTCAGCGACCGCCGCTTCCTGTCCTTCGCCGTGGTAAACGCCGGCGCCATGGGGATGGCGCTGACCTATGTCTCGCTGGCGCCCAACGTTCTGATGGGCACCGCCGGCCTGACGCCGCTGCAGTTCTCGCTGGCGTTCGGCGCCAACGGCTTCTGGATCATGCTGGTCAGCTTCTTCGCCAACCGCATTATCCATAAGGTCGGTCGCCCCGTTTGCCTGGCGACCGGCGGCGTTCTGATGGGATTAGGCTGCCTGGGCCTGCTGTTGGGCGTCGCCCTGCTGCCCGACGCGGCTCAGGCGCATTGGCTGGCCTATATGCTGCCGGTGGCCAGCGCCTGTGCCGGGCTGGCGTTCATGATGGGGCCGGCGACCAGCTATGCGTTGGAGCCCTACTCCAATGAAGCGGGCGTTGCCTCGGCGCTGGTGGGCTTTGTGCAAATGGCGGGCGGCGCCGCGCTGGGCCTGATGGCGATGGCGTTGCCGCTGCAGCCCAAGCTTTCTCTGGCGCTGGTGATGTTGGCGGGCTGCTTGCTGGCGCTGCACGCGCGGCAGCGCAGCAAACAGATTAAAGGACACATCAGGAAGGTGGCGTAAGGCTCAGATTTCGCTGGCGACCGGCACCCGCGCCGCCAGCGCCGTCAGCAGTTCATAACCCAGCGTGCCTGCCGCGGTGGCCACATCGTCCACCGGCAGGCGCCGTCCCCACAGCTCCACCTCGGTGCCCAGTTCAGCCTGCGGGCAAGGCGCCAGATCCACCGCCAGCATATCCATCGACACCGTGCCCAAAGTGCGCGTCAGCACGCCCCCCACCCAGACCGGCGTGCCGGTTGGCGCATGGCGCGGATAACCATCCGCATAGCCGCAGGCCACTACGCCGATGCGCTGCGCGCCGGTGGCGCCGTAGCGGCCGCCGTAGCCAACGCGATCGCCGCTTTTCAGCCGCTGAATGCCGATAATTTCGCTGCTCAGCGTCATTGCCGGCTGCAGCCCGCTGGCGGCGATGTCACGCCAGCGGCCGCTCGGCGACGCGCCGTAGAGCACGATCCCCGGCCGCACCCAGCCGCCGTGGGTATCCGGATGCCACAGCGTGGCGGCCGAGTTGGCCAGGCAGCGCGGCAAGGGGATCGCCGCCGCCGCGTTTTCAATGGTCGCCATCTGCTGCTGCACCCCTTCCGGGCCGTCGGCGGTGGCGAAGTGGCTCATCACCGTCATGCCGGCGATATTGGCGATGCCCTGCGCCTGCTGCCAGACGCCGTGCAGGCGCTCGGGGGCGAACCCCAGACGATTCATTCCGCTGTTCACTTTAAGATACACCTCCAGCGGCGCTGACAGCCGGGCTTCGGCTATCGCCGCCAGCTGCCAATCGCTGTGCACCGCCGTAGTCAGCCGATAGCGGTCGAGCAGCGCCAGATCCTGCGGCTGAAAGAACCCTTCCAGCAGCAGGATCGGCCCTTGCCAACCGGACTCTCGCAGCAGCACCGCTTCGGCGAGATCCAGCATGGCGAAACCGTCGGTTTGCGCCAGGCTGCGCCAGACGCGTGCGATGCCATGGCCGTAGGCGTTGGCCTTGACCACCGACCAGACTTTGGCGTCGGGGGCGAAGCGGCGAACCACCTGCAGGTTATTTGCAATTGCGCCAAGGTGCAGCGTGGCGCTTATCGGGCGAGGCATGAGTTCTCCTTCGGACCTGCGGATGCCGGTCACCGGTCGTTGCCGGTGACCTAAACATCATAAATGTCGATTCAGCGATTAACGCGCGGCATGCGCGTCGTTCAACGGGGCGGCATGCGGATGGCGAAACCCGGCGCTGTAACGCGCCACCGCCAGGTCTTCGGAAGGGATCGCCGGCGTGACGCCGGAGATCAAATCAGCCAGCAGCTGCCCGGACCCGCAGGCCATGGTCCAGCCCAGCGTACCGTGGCCGGTATTGAGGAACAGGTTCTTCAACGACGTGCGGCCGACGATCGGGGTGCCGTCCGGCGTCATCGGGCGCAGGCCGGTCCAGAAGGTCGCTTCTTCCACCCGTCCGCCGTTCGGATACAGATCGCGCACCACCATTTCCAACGTTTCACGGCGCTTTTGCTCAAGCTGGGTATTAAAACCGACGATCTCCGCCATGCCGCCGACGCGAATGCGTTGGTCGAAACGGGTGATGGCGATTTTATACGTTTCATCCAGCACCGTGGAAAACGGCGCCGCCGCTTCATCGGTAATGGGAATGGTCAGCGAGTAGCCCTTCAGCGGGTAGACGGGGATCGAGACCAGGCCGCACAGCAATGCGGTGGAGTAAGAGCCGAAAGCCACCACGTAGCTGTCGGCGTTGAACACCTCTTCGCCGCACTGCACGCCGGCGATTTTGTCGCCGTCCACCAGCAGGCGATCGACGCTGCGGTTGTACAGGAAGGTCACGCCAGCCTGTTGCGCCATTTTCGCCAACTGCTGGGTAAACAGCTGGCAGTCGCCGGTTTCGTCGTTGGGCAGCCGCAGGCCGCCGGTCAGCTTGTGGGCCACCTGCGCCAACGCCGGTTCGGCAGTGGCCAGCTGGCTGGACTCCAGCAGCTGGTAAGGCACCCCGGCGTCTTCCAACACGGCGATGTCCTTGGCGGCGTTTTCAAACTGTTGCTGGGTGCGGAACAGCTGCAGCGTACCGCCCTGGCGGCCTTCGTACTGGATGCCGGTTTCCTGGCGCAGCGCCTTGATGCAGTCGCGGCTGTATTCCGCCAGGCGCACCATGCGGCCCTTGTTGGTCATGTAATGTTCGGTGTTGCAGTTTTTCAGCATCTGCCACATCCAGCTTAGCTGGAAGCTGCTGCCGTCCAGGCGGACCGCCAGCGGCGCATGGCGCTGGAACATCCATTTGATGGCCTTCAGCGGCACGCCCGGCGCCGCCCAGGGCGCGGCGTAGCCCGGCGAGATCTGCCCGGCGTTCGCTGCGCTGGTTTCCATCGCCGGCCCCGGTTGACGATCGAGCACCGTCACCTCGTGACCCGCCTTCGCCAAATACCAGGCGCTGGCTACGCCCACCACTCCACTACCTAAAATTACCACACGCATCGCTGACTCCGGCCCAAGGCTTCACAAAGCATAATCTTCTGCTCACAGGAAATTAACTCAGTGGAAAAATCCGTCCAACAACTTCGTTATCAAACGTGACAACATTCACAATTAATTTATCGTTGATGGCGGCTTTTTTTGCAATAGCTCAGCCCAAAAGGCGATAAGCTGCGGTAAAAGGCGTTTTCCAGCGCTAAACTCGCCCCATTATGACGTCAATGCAATCATTGAAAGCACCTCGCGAAGCCACCGCCCGCAACAAGGATTTAACAGAACATAAAAATGAAACCCACCCAAGCCAACAGAATAAAACACCAATAAAAAGCCACTTAACCAACACAAGACGCTCGTGACGGCCAGAGCCTCGGCAGCACAAAAAACCCGGCGCCGATGCCCGCCGAAGCTCCCCTTTACGGCAGAAAGACAGCAGACCGTTGAATTTTTAAGCTTTATATCATTATTCCCTCTCTGCAGATTGAGCTACGATTGATACAGGGCCTGCCGTTTGAGCAAGGCCCGTGAATAACGAGGGTGCGCTGATGACTACTTCGACACATGAAAAGGTTAAGGAAGATAAACGTCTGAGCGATGGACCGGACTGGACGTTCGACCTGCTGCAGGTTTACCTGGAGCATATCGACCGCGTAGCCAAGCATTACGGGCTCGACACTTACCCGCATCAGATAGAGGTCATTACCTCCGAGCAGATGATGGACGCTTATTCCAGCGTCGGCATGCCGATTAACTATACCCACTGGTCATTCGGCAAAAAATTCATCGAAACCGAGCAGCGCTACAAGCATGGGCAACAGGGCCTGGCTTACGAGATCGTTATCAACTCCAACCCCTGCATCGCCTACCTGATGGAAGAAAACACCATCACCATGCAGGCGCTGGTCATGGCGCACGCCTGCTACGGCCATAACTCCTTCTTCAAGAACAATTACCTGTTCCGCAGCTGGACCGACGCCAGTTCGATCGTCGACTACCTGCTGTTCGCCCGCCGCTACATCAGCCAGTGCGAAGAACGCTATGGCGTGGAGGAGGTAGAGCGCCTGCTGGACTCCTGCCACGCGCTGATGAACTACGGCGTGGACAGATATAAACGGCCGCAGAAAATATCGCTGGTCGAAGAGAAGGCGCGCCAAAAGAGCCGCGAAGAATACCTGCAAAGCCAGGTGAACACGCTGTGGAAAACCCTGCCGCGGGTCGAGCGCGAAGAGGCGCCGGAGCAGGCTCGCCGTTATCCGAGCGAACCGCAGGAAAATATCCTCTACTTTATGGAAAAGAACGCGCCGCTGCTGGAACCCTGGCAGCGCGAAGTGCTGCGCATCGTGCGCAAGGTAAGCCAGTATTTTTATCCGCAGAAGCAGACTCAGGTGATGAACGAGGGATGGGCGACCTTCTGGCACTATAGCATTCTCAATCATCTGTATGACGAGGGGCGGGTCACCGAGCGATTCATGCTGGAGTTTCTGCACAGCCACACCAACGTGGTGTACCAGCCGCCGTACAACAGCCCTTACTATAACGGCATCAACCCGTATGCGCTGGGCTTCGCCATGTTCCAGGACATCAAGCGCATCTGCCAATCACCCACCGAGGAAGATCGCTACTGGTTCCCGGACATCGCCGGCAAAGACTGGCTGGAGACGCTGCATTTCGCCATGCGCGACTTCAAGGATGAGAGCTTTATCAGCCAGTTCCTGTCACCCAAGGTGATGCGCGATTTCCGGCTGTTCACCGTGCTGGATGACGATCGCAACAACTACCTGGAGATTGCGGCGATCCACAACGAAGCCGGTTACCGGGCGATCCGTCAGGAGCTGTCGGCGCAGTACAACCTGAGCAACCATGAGCCGAACATTCAAATCTGGAACGTGGATCTGCGCGGCGATCGTTCGCTGACGCTGCGCTACATCCCGCAGGAACGCGCGCCGTTGGACAAAAGCCGCCGCGAAGTGCTGAAGCACCTGCATCGCCTGTGGGGCTTCGACATTATCCTCGAACAGCAGAATGAAGACGGCAGCGTGGAATTGCTGGACCGCTGCCCGCCGCGGCCGGCGCCGCTGTAACCGCCATCAACGAAAAAGGGCGCCGACAGGCGCCCTTCTTTCCCCACGCGACTAGCGGCGCGCTTCGGTCAGATCGCTCGGCATAGTGCCCTGCATGCTCTGCCAGATGGCCCCGCTCTCTTTCCCGTAGCTACGCACCGTGTCCATCACCTGATCGTGCGATTTTTCATGGCACAGGGTAGACAGCTTGCTGTAGAAGGTCAGCGCCAGCTTGCGCGCTTCCGGGTTGGAGAAATAGTAGCGGCCGACGCGGGTGTACAGCCCTTTCAGGCCGTTGAAAATCAGCCCGTAGATCGGGTTGCCGGAGGCAAACGCCAGACCGCGGAAAATCTCGTAGTCCAGCAGGTTGAAGGCATCGGCCTGATCTTCCACTTCGGTCGCTTTCGCCAGCACTTCCTGCGCCTGCTCCGGGTGGTTGCGCACCGCGGCGCGAATAAAGATTGAGGCGATGTTGGTGCGCACCGACAGCAGGTTATCGATCAGTTGCGGGACGCTGTTATGATCGAGGCGCGCCACGGTCTCGAGAATATTGAGGCCCGAGGTTTCCCAGAAATTGTTTACTTTGGTGGGTTTGCCATGCTGAATGGTCAGCCAGCCATCACGCGCCAGGCGTTGTAAAACTTCACGTAACGTGGTGCGCGTGACACCAATCAGCTCTGAAAGCTCACGCTCCGCGGGCAAAATAGAGCCAGGAGGGAAGCGATTATTCCAAATACTCTCGATAATGTACTCTTCCGCGAAACCGGCAGGACTCTGCGCCTTTATGACCATGTGTTTGACGTTCCGTTGCGACGATAATCAGTAATAGTAGTCGGCTGATCATACCAGATCGCCATGGCATGACATAGCGTGAGCGGAAAACAATAAACGAAAGTGTGCATAACCTGGCAAAAAATAGGAAAAAACACCGCGGTGGAGAAATTTGTCGCCGTGAAACAAGCTTCGGTTGCGCCCGCCTATCCGGCGTTGTTAGGGTACGGGCTGATGATTTAATTTATTAAGGATGCATGAAGGACCATGGAAACAACCCTGCGCAGCGCCCTGGTGAAAAACTTCCTCGGGCAATCCCCCGACTGGTACAAACTGGCCATTATCGTTTTCCTGATCGTCAACCCGCTGGTGTTCTTTTTGGCCAGCCCGTTCGTGGCCGGCTGGCTGTTGGTGGTCGAGTTTATCTTTACCCTGGCGATGGCGCTGAAGTGTTACCCGCTGCTGCCCGGCGGCCTGCTGGCGATCGAAGCGGTGGCGATCGGCATGACCCGCCCGGCTCAGGTGGCGGATGAAATCGCCCATAACCTGGAAGTGCTGCTGTTGCTGATCTTTATGGTGGCCGGCATCTACTTTATGAAACAGCTGCTGCTGTTCGTTTTCACCAAGCTGCTGCTTAACATCCGTTCGAAGATGCTGCTGTCGCTGGCCTTTTGCCTGGCGGCGGCGCTGCTCTCGGCCTTCCTCGACGCGCTGACGGTAGTAGCGGTGGTGATCAGCGTCGCCACCGGGTTTTATTCCATCTATCACAATGTCACCTCCAACCGCGCGGACGGCGATATCGGCGATGACAGCGATTTCAGCTGCGACGAACGCAAGCGGACGCTGGAGCAGTTCCGTGCCTTCTTGCGCAGCCTGTTGATGCACGCCGGCGTCGGCACCGCGCTGGGCGGCGTCATGACCATGGTCGGCGAGCCGCAGAACCTGATCATCGCCAAAAGCGCCGGCTGGGGGTTTATCGATTTCTTCCTGCGCATGGCGCCGGTGACGCTGCCGGTGCTGGTATGCGGCCTGCTGGTTTGCCTGCTGGTCGAGCGCTTCCGCCTGTTCGGCTACGGCGCGCAGCTGCCCGAGCCGGTGCGCGAGGTGCTGAAAGAGTTCGATCGCAAGGCCACCGCCGGCCGCAGCAAGCAGGAACGGCTCAAGCTGGTGGTTCAGGCGCTGATCGGCGTCTGGCTGGTACTGGCGCTGGCGTTCCACCTGGCGGAGGTCGGCCTGATTGGTCTGTCGGTGATCATACTGGCCACCTCGCTGTGCGGCGTGACCGACGAACACGCCATCGGCAAAGCCTTCCAGGAAGCCTTGCCCTTCACCGCCCTGCTGACGGTATTTTTCACCGTGGTGGCGGTGATTATCGAGCAGCACCTGTTCAGCCCGGTGATCCAGTTCGTCCTGCAGTCGGAACCTTCTTCCCAACTGTCGCTGTTCTATCTGTTCAACGGCCTGTTGTCTTCGGTATCCGACAACGTGTTTGTCGGCACGGTCTACATCAACGAAGCGCGCGCGGCGTTCGAGAGCGGCGCCGTTTCACTGAAGCAGTTCGAAATGCTGGCGGTGGCCATCAATACCGGCACCAACCTGCCGTCGGTGGCTACGCCGAACGGCCAGGCGGCGTTCCTGTTCCTGCTGACCTCGGCGCTGGCCCCGCTGGTGCGTTTATCCTACGGCCGCATGGTGTGGATGGCGTTGCCCTATACTGTGGTATTGACCCTGGTTGGGCTGCTGTGCGTGCAGTTTACCCTGGCGCCGATGACCGAACTGCTGACCCAGTGGCACTGGCTGACGCCGCCGGCGCTCGAGGGGGTAACCTCTGCCGCCGGGCACTGACGTTCACCCCGTTGCGCCGCCGCGACTATTTTTATGCCTAATCCGGTTCAGGTGGCTGGCAGCGGGGTTGAATTGGTTTACACTGCCCGTTCAATTGCTTACTGCATGGAAGAATAAATATATGTTGCAATTCTTTAACCGCTGCTCACGGGGGCGCGGTGCTTGGCTGCTGATGGCCCTGACGGCGCTGGTGCTGGAATTAGTCGCGCTCTATTTCCAGCACGTGATGCTGCTGCAACCCTGCGTCATGTGCATCTATGAACGCTGCGCCCTGTTCGGCATTCTCGGCGCTTCGCTGGTGGGTGCCATTGCGCCGAAAACCCCGCTGCGCTACGTGGCTATCCTGTTGTGGATCTACAGCGCCTGGGAAGGCGTGCAGCTGGCGTGGAAACACACCATGATCCAACTGCACCCGTCGCCGTTTAATACCTGCGATTTCTTCGTCAGCTTCCCTTCCTGGCTGCCGCTGGATAAATGGCTGCCGGCGGTGTTCCACGCTTCCGGCGATTGCTCGGTGCGCCAGTGGCAGTTCCTGACGCTGGAGATGCCGCAGTGGCTGGTGGGCATCTTCGCCGCTTATCTGCTGGTGGCGGTGGTGGTCCTGATCGCTCAGTTCGTTCGGCCGCGGCGCCGCGATCTGTTTGGCCGCTGAGCCTCCGCAAACAAAAAACGGCGCCTGAAGGCGCCGTTTTTTTATCGGATTGCTGTTAATCTTACCGGTTACCTGACCTCAGGTATGGGTAAGGTAGTAAACGAGCACGATCAGTGCTCCAGCCACGGCAAACAGTCGGACCATTTTCATTGTTGTGTTCTCGAACCAACGTGAGAACGGCCAAACTACCTAACTTATTGTATAAAAAGAAGCATTCGAACGGCATTTAGCGCGTAATTTACATAACATTAACTTTAGCCCGCCGCCGAAGACAAAACCGGGGCCAGCGCGCCAACCTCGAGGGGAGCCTGCGGGGCAACGTATCCTGGTCATTTACAGCATCGTACAAAAAAATTCACCCTATCTACGTATTATTAAATCAATATATTGATGAACTTTGCCCAAAATATCCTTATAGTATCGGCAAGTTTGTACCACCAATTTCCCTGGTGTTGTTGTATGTCTTGCCCCTCACTTTGCAGGGGCTTTTTTCGTTTTAGGCCTAACGCGCCCAGTCCGGTTTATTCAGAATGTGGTCCTGCCAATCCACCACTTCGCTCTCGCGCACCGCAATATGCCGCACGGTAATGCGCTCGCCGTGCATCGCCGCCTTGGAGCCGCTGATCAGCGGATGCCAGGGGAACAGCGGTTTGCCTTCGCCAATCAGGCGATAGGCGCAGGTCGGCGGCAACCAGTCGAAGGTGGTGAGATTTTCACGCGTCAGCTTGATGCAGTCTTCTTCCAGCTCAAAGCGGCGCTCGTAGTTGCGGCACTGGCAAGATTTGATGTTGAGCTGGTTGCAGGCTACGTTGGTGAAATAAATCTCGTCGGTATCTTCGTCGATCAGCTTATTCAGACAGCATTGCCCACAACCGTCGCACAGCGATTCCCACTCTTGTTCTGACATTTCCGCCAGGGTTTTCTGTTGCCAAAAAGGGAGTTGTGACATGTTGGCGTCCGGTTTAGGTAAAGGAATAGATAACCTGCGCACAGGTTTTGAGGGTGCACTATATAGACATTTTAGCCGACAGATGCAAGCTTTGCCGCCGTTTGCTCCGACGGCAAAGCGAGAATTCAAATCACCCGGGTGCTGAGCGATTTGCCGTTGAGGGTAATTTTCAGCATGTCGCCGGAGACCATCGGCCCCACGCCCTGCGGAGTGCCGGTGAGGATGATGTCGCCGGCGCGCAGCGTGAAGAAACGGCTCATGTAGGCGATCAGCGGCAGGATCGGCGTGATCATGTCGCGGGTGTTGCCCTGCTGGCGCAGCCGATCGTTGACCGTCAGCGACAGTTCGGCGTTCTGCGGATCGCCGAATTCGGCGACCGGAATAAAACCGGACATCGGGCAAGAACCGTCGAAGGCCTTGGCTTTTTCCCATGGCTGGCCGGCCTTTTTGAAACCGGCCTGCAGCTCGCGCAACGTCAGATCGAGCGCCACGCCGTAACCGGCGATCGCCCGCGCGACGCGGTCTTCGTTGGCCTGCTTCAGCGGCGTGCCGATCAGCACCGCCAGCTCCACCTCATGGTGGACCGAACCGAATTCCTTGGGAATGGCCACCGGCTGGCGAATATCGCACAGCGCCGTTTCCGGTTTGATAAACACCACCGGCTCGGCGGAGGTCGCGCTGCCCATTTCCTTGATATGATCGGCGTAGTTGCTGCCGACGCAGACCACCTTGTTCACCGGGAAATCGAGCAATGACCCCTGCCAGTCTCTATGTTGATACATACCGCTTCTCCCTACAAAACATGTAGGGGCTTAGCACGCTAAGCCCGTTATTGGCGCGCGGACGCTGTCTGCTGCGTCTCTTCGCCGGCGGCAGCGCGGCGGGTCAGTGCCCGATGCCGTCGGCCATCATACCCACACCGATCGCAAAATAGTAAGAGCTATTCCAGTGCATGATAGTTCGGAAATTATCATAGACCAGGAACGCGCGCCCCGGCACGCCATCCGGTGCGATGATCCAGCCGCGCAGACTGGCGCGCGGCAATGCGCGGCCATCCACCCGACGCACGCCGTATTCTTGCCACCGATCGACGCTCTGCGCCTGGGCGTCTTTCAACCCCAGCCGGCCGGTATCGAAGCCGGGTGGCAGCTTGACCTCCCTGCCCCAGCCGACACCGGGTTGCCAGCCTTCGGTAGACAGATAATTGGCGGTGGAGGCGAAAACGTCGGCCGGGGTATGCCAGATGTCGATGCGGCCGTCAGCGTCGCCGTCCACCGCGTAACGCAGAAACGAGGTCGGCATGAATTGGCATTGCCCCATCGCCCCGGCCCAGGATCCTTTCAGCGGGCCGTCACCGGCATGGCCCTGTTCGACAATCTTGAGCGCCGCCATCAGCTGTCGGCTGAAGAACGCCTCGCGGCGGCCCTCGAACGCCAGCGTCGCCAGCGCCGATATCAGGTCTTCGCGCCCCTGGATCTTGCCAAAGGCGCTTTCCATGCCCCAGAGCGCGACGATATAACGCTCCGGCACCCGATATTGTGCGCTGACCCGCGTCAGCTGGGGATGATATTGCCGCGCCAGCTCGCGACCTTGCCGCACCTTGGCCGGCGAGATCACGCGCTGCAGATAATCATCCAGCGTCAGCTTCTTTTCCGGCTGATTGCGATCGGCCTTGACCACCCGGTCGATAAAATGCACGTCGGCGAAGGCGCGATCGAGGGTCGCCTGGCGGATGCCCTGCGCCCGCGCCTGCCGCTTCAGCTGCTCGACGTAGGCCGGGAACTGCGCCGGGTCGCGCCCGGTTTCGCGCAGCGTGGCTCCCTGGCCGCCGAGGGTTTGCGCCATCGCCGGGGGAAGCGACCCGCCGCCCAGCGTCAGCAACAGCGTCAACGTTATCCTCGCCGAGGTTCTCATCGCGCCTCCTTCATCCGTTTCGGTCATCGATTCAGCGCGTCGGGGGCTACTCTTTCTCTCCCGACAGATGCTGATTCAGCAGGTTTTCCACCGGCGGCGGGAACTGCAGGTAGTAGCCCTCATCTTTCAGCGCCTGTTTGACTTTCTCAATATCCGCCGAGGCGAGCTTTTTGCGCTCGTCCAGCGAAAGCACCATCGCCAATTGCGGCGTACCGAAACTTTTCATCAGATCTTCCGGCACCCGAGAGAAATCGTCTTTTTTTTCGACATAAAGATAAGTTTGATCGCGTTTCGAGCTTCTATAGATCACACAAAGCATTTTTTTAACTCTATTTAATTGAGGCAGCGTCTTGCCTGGATATAACTCTGACTATAACATGCTTCTAGTACATCGGAATATCGCACCCCGAGTGGTATTCCGGGGATTTAAAGTTGCTGAGACTGAGTCAGGATAGATGTCACAATCGCCAATTGAGCTAAAAGGCAGCAGTTTTACCCTATCGGTTGTTCATTTGCATAATTCAGAACCCGAGGTAATACGTCAGGCGTTATTGGAAAAAGTGGAGCAAGCGCCCGCCTTTTTGAAAAACGCCCCTGTTGTTATCAACGTAGCAACGCTGAACGGCGATGCGAACTGGAAAGAACTTCAACAGGCTGTCACGGCAGCAGGTCTGCGCGTTGTAGGTATCAGCGGTTGCAGAGATGAGCGACAAAAGCGTGCGATAGCCCGTGCCGGGCTGCCGCTGCTGAGCGAAGGCAAAGGCCAGAAAATGGCCGCCCCGGAACCGGCGCCCGCGCCCGCTCCGGTGGTGGAAAACGCCCCCGCCAAAACGCGCATCATCAGTACCCCTGTCCGTTCCGGCCAACAAATTTATGCCCGCAACTGCGATCTGATCGTGACCAGCAGCGTCAGCGCCGGCGCCGAATTGATTGCCGACGGCAACATTCACATCTACGGCATGATGCGCGGTCGCGCGCTGGCCGGCGCATCAGGCGATACGCAGTGCCAGATTTTTTGCACGCACCTGGGTGCTGAGCTAGTCTCTATCGCAGGGCAGTACTGGTTGAGCGACCAAATCCCGTCCGATTATGTCGGGCAGGCCGTACGACTCAGCCTGTTGGATAACGCTTTAACCATACAACCTTTAAATTAAGCCCTTTTGACAAGGAATCCATTTCATGGCACGCATTATTGTTGTTACATCGGGTAAAGGGGGCGTTGGCAAGACCACTTCGAGCGCGGCCATCGCTACCGGCCTGGCCCAGAAAGGCAAGAAAACCGTAGTGATCGATTTCGATATCGGCCTGCGTAACCTTGACCTGATCATGGGCTGCGAACGTCGGGTGGTTTATGATTTCGTTAACGTGATCCAGGGTGACGCCACGCTGAATCAGGCGTTGATCAAAGATAAGCGCACGGAAAACCTCTACATCCTGCCGGCTTCGCAAACGCGCGACAAAGACGCGCTGACCCGCGAAGGCGTTGAGAAGATCCTCAACGATTTGGGCGAAATGGATTTTGACTTCGTGGTCTGCGACTCGCCGGCGGGCATCGAAACCGGCGCGCTGATGGCGCTGTATTTCGCCGACGAAGCCATCATCACCACCAACCCGGAAGTCTCCTCGGTACGTGACTCTGACCGTATCCTGGGCATCCTGTCTTCCAAGTCGCGCCGCGCCGAGAAAGGCGAATCGCCGATCAAGGAACACCTGCTGCTGACTCGCTACAACCCGGGCCGCGTCAGCCGCGGCGACATGTTGAGCATGGAAGACGTGCTGGAAATCCTGCGCATCCCACTGGTGGGCGTGATCCCGGAAGACCAGTCCGTACTGCGCGCGTCCAACCAGGGCGAGCCGGTGATCCTGGATGGCGAGTCAGATGCCGGTAAGGCCTATGACGATACCGTTAGCCGCTTGTTAGGAGAAGAACGCCCATTCCGCTTCATCGAAGAAGAGAAGAAGGGTTTCCTGAAACGCCTTTTTGGGGGATAAACCATGGCATTATTAGACTTCTTTCTGTCCCGCAAAAAACAGACAGCCAATATAGCCAAGGAACGGCTGCAGATTATCGTCGCAGAGCGTCGTCGCGGGGACAGCGAGCCCCCGTATCTTCCTGATTTGAAACGCGATATTCTGGCGGTAATTTGCAAATATATTCAAATCGACCCTGAAATGCTGCACGTGCAGTTCGAGCAGAAAGGGGATGATATTTCGGTGCTTGAGCTCAACGTGACATTGCCGGAATCGGAAGAAGCAGCTAAATGATTGCGACGCATTAATTACCCCCTGTATATTTTATACAGGGGGTAACTGTATGCACATCCAGTTATTAATCCCCAAAATCGCCGAATAAACCCTTTTTGCCCTTTGAGACTAATCCCAATTAATCTTGCGGCATTGTCGTTTAAAGTAAATTCTGGTCGTTTCTTTACCCGCCTGATTATTTCCGGCCAATAATCAGAGCAGCGTTTCCTTACCCTGCCCCGACCTTGTCAGCGATTAATAATTCTTCAGGATTTCCTGCAGCGGCGCCGTTAATAAATCACCGCGCCAGCCGCTGATTAATTCCGGTTGGCTGTCGTTTTCTTTCAGTTTCCAATGCCAATTCAGCAGTTGGTTAATCTGGCGGCGCGAGGCCAGCAGCTCGCTGCTCAACCCGCTTTGCTCGCTGACAACCAGGATCGCCGCTTTGATATCCTTGAACACCTTCTTGTAACCCGGCTGGTCGATCAGGTTGCCCAACGGCTTGGGCAAGGCCGAATCGTCCAGCGCGGCGGCCTCCGCCACCAAAGCCACCAGCGTTTTGCCGTGATAGCGGATTTCCGGCCCGCTCAGCCCCAGCGACTCCAGTTCGCCCAGCGAGGTCGGCATATAGCGCGCCACCTGCCAGAGATTTTCTTCCCGCACCACAAAGTTTACCGCCAGATCGCGCTCGCGCGCCTGACGCAGCCGCCATTCGGCCAGCTTCTGCAGGCATCCCAGCTGACGGGGACGCAGCTGCCAGGCATTGGTGATTTCACGGTAGGCCAATTCCGGCGCCAGCGTCTCGCTGCGGCGCTGGCACAACAGCAGGCACTCATTGTGGGCGGCGGCGGTCCAGCCGGCCTCTTCGGTCTCCTGCACCAGCCGTTTGGCCATCGGCAGCAGGTAGAACACGTCGGCCGCCGCATACGCACACTGTTTTTCGGTCAGCGGGCGCGCCAGCCAATCGGTGCGCGATTCGCTTTTGTCCAGCTCGACCTGCATATATTCCGCCACCAGAGTCGCGAAACCGCACGACAGCGGCCGCCCGGTGAAGGCCGCCAGGATCTGGGTGTCAATCAGCGGGGTCGGCAGCGTCTTGAAGGCGTTGAGGAACACTTCCAGGTCCTCGCTGCCGGCGTGCAGGAACTTGACCACGTCGGTATCGGCCAGCAGTTCGATGAACGGCTGCCATTGCCTGATCGGCAACGGATCGATCAGGGAAAGCTGCTCACCGTCGTAGAGCTGGATCAGGCCTAGCTGCGGGTAGTAGGTGCGCGTTCTGACAAACTCGGTGTCCAGCGCTATCTGGGCATACTTTCTCGCCTGCTCGCAGACCTGCTGCAATCCGGCATCGGTAGTGATCAACTGATAATTCAAAACGTCATTCTCTTATATGATTCAAACACAACAACGCCGGCATTCACCGGCGTTGTTGATCAGTAAGGCGAGAAGCCGATCGCCTAGGCGGCATCGGCCGGCTTCGGTGATTTTTGCTCATCACGCAATTCTCGCCGCAAAATTTTGCCGACGTTCGATTTCGGCAGCTCGTCGCGGAACTCAACAATTTTAGGCACTTTATACCCGGTCAGGTGGCGGCGGCAATGGGTCAGCAACTCTTCTTTGGTCAGCGAAGCGTCTTTCTTCACCACGCAAATTTTCACCGCCTCGCCGGAAACCTCACTCGGCACGCCGATCGCCGCACACTCCAGCACTTTCGGATGCTGGCTGACCACGTCTTCGATCTCATTCGGATACACGTTGAAACCGGACACCAGGATCATGTCCTTCTTGCGGTCGACGATGCGCACAAAGCCCTGCTCGTCTACGGTAACCACGTCCCCGGTCGCCAACCAGCCCTCTTTCAATACTTCGTCGGTGGCTTCCGGCCGCTGCCAGTAGCCTAACATAACTTGCGGCCCTTTGACCCACAGTTCGCCCGGTTCGCCCACGGGCACGTCCTGGCCGTTGTCATCCACCAGGCGAATGTCGGTCGACGGCACCGGCAGGCCGATGCTGCCGCTGTAGTGTTTCAGGTCATAAGGATTGCCCGACACCAACGGCGCGCACTCGGTCAGGCCGTAACCTTCCAGCAGATGCTTGCCTGTGACCTGTTCCCACTTGTCCGCCACCGCTTTTTGCACCGACATGCCGCCGCCGACGGAGAAACGCAGCGTGGAGAAGTCGAGCTTATGGAAGTCTTCGTTATTCAACAGCGCGTTGAACAGGGTATTCACGCCGCTCATGGCGGTGAAGGGATATTTGCCCAGCTCTTTTACCAATCCGGGAATGTCGCGCGGGTTGGTGATCAGCAGGTTGCGGCCGCCCAGCTCGATGAACAGCAGGCAGTTCACCGTCAGAGCAAAGATGTGGTACAGCGGCAACGCCGTGACCACCAGATCCTGCCCCTCGCGGAACAGCGGCATATAGGCGGCCTTGGCCTGCTCCAGGTTGGCCTGCATGTTGCGGTGCGTCAGCATCGCGCCTTTCGCCACCCCGGTGGTGCCGCCGGTGTACTGCAGGAACGCCAGATCTGCATTGATGATGTCCGGTTTGACGTACTGCAGGCGGCGGCCGCGCTGCAGCGCGCTGCGGAACGAGATCGCCGCGGGCAGGTTGTATTTCGGCACCAGCCGCTTGATGTACTTCACCACAAAGTTGACCAGCGTGCCTTTGGCGGCCGAAAGCTGATCGCCCATGCGCGTGAGGATCACATGTTTCACCTGGGTGTTGAACACCACTTTTTCCAGCGTATGGGCAAAGTTGGAGACGATCACGATGGCGCTGGCGCCGCTGTCGTTCAGCTGGTGTTCCAGCTCTCGCGGCGTGTACAGCGGGTTGACGTTGACCACCACCATCCCGGCGCGCAACACGCCGAACAGCGCGATCGGGTACTGCAGCAGGTTAGGCATCATCAGCGCGACGCGGTCGCCCTTCTTCAGGCCCAGTTCATTTTGCAGGTAAGCCGCAAAGGCGCGGCTGCGCTCTTCCAGCTTGCGAAAGGTCATCACCTCGCCCATGTTGATGAACGCGGGCTGATCGGCGTAGCGCTGCACCGCGTTCTCGAACATTTCGATCAAAGATGAATAACGATCGGCGTCGATCTCTGCGGGAACATCTGCCGGGTACCGTTTTAACCAGACCTTATCCAAGGTATTACTCCTGAAATCATTACTAATTATCATCGCAGCCCCTAAACTCGCAGCCTAACCATAACAATATTTTAACTCAGCGGACCAGTTCAGGTTTTAAACATTATTCAGGTTGCGATGTACGTCACTAATTGCCGGCGTTTCCCTACGCCAAAAAGAAAAGGCGGCCGGAGCCGCCCTGTCAAAAATTGTTCACATCAAGCGTTTTCTACTCGGTAACGAGGGTTTCCACCTGCGCCGGGCCCGGATTATACCAGCCGTAACCGGCGCCCCAGCCTGGGCCCCACGGACCGCCACGCCAGCCCCAGGGTCCCATCGGCGCAGGCGGCATCATCACCTGCTGCACCAGACGCCAGCGCTTATAGCCGGTCACGTTCATCGTCACGAACCGGTATGGCGTCATGCCGATCTTGCCGTCTTTCAGGCCGGTAATCGGCCCGACCACGGTCACCAGTTGGCCTTTGAAATCAACCGGCTCCAGGAAACCGTTGACCGTGGCCAGCAAGCGGCCGCGCGAAGGTTCGCCCAAAACCGGACGCGCGCCGGAATCGAGCGGCACGGCGGCGATCTCCAGCACCGTCCGCCCCTGTTCATTGGCCACGTTCACCACGGTGCCGCCGAAACGCGCCTCGGCCCCGGTGAACATATTCGGCGCATTCTGCACCGAAGACAGCCGCATCACCGGCGTCGTTGTCGACCCCTTGATGGCGTCCGGCACGGTCACGCAGCCGCTTAACGCCAACGCGCCGCAGGCGATGGCCAGCAGCGACGCTCTTTTACTTGCAGTGCGGGTTAACATGGTCGCAATCTCCTGAAATACCTGTAACTTCGACCGCAACTCGGCGTGCAAGTTGCACCGCGCCCCCCGACGAAATCAACGGCAGCACAATAAGCCGCGGCTATTCGCGGCCAGGCAATTTCTTCCAGGTCACTTCATTGCGCAGGTAGGTCGGCTCGGCGTTTTCCACCGCCACCGCATCCCCCCGCAGCCAGGCCTGCAGCGCCAGCGGCAGCATGTCTTCCGCCTGCGGCAGCAGCATCTGGCCATCGCGCAGGATCAGCGAGGATCCGCCGACCAGGTCAGGATAGGTTTGCCAGCCGGTGCCGACGTGGGCCCAGTCGCCCTGCAGGCGTTGAGCGCGTTCCAGCGTCTGCGCCGGCGAAAGCACCGCTTCGCCTTCGCTTTCCAGCCAGCCGCCGTCCGCCCGACGCTCGAATTGCCCCCAGTAGACTTCGCCCATGCGGGCGTCGATGGCCGCCAGCACCCGATCGGCGCCGCCGACCCGCCAGGCGCCCTGCGCCATGGTCTGCAGGGTCGAAATGCCGAGCATCGGCAAGTCGGCGCCCAGCGCCAACCCCTGCGCGATGCCGATGCCGATGCGTACGCCGGTAAAGCTGCCGGGGCCGCGGCCGAAGGCCAGCGCATCGAGCTGGTTTAGCGCCAGGCCGGATTCCGCCAGCACCTGCTGCACCATAGGTAAAATACGTTGCGTATGCTCGCGTGGGCACAGCTCAAACAGGGCGTGGATCTCGCCTTGATTCCAGATGGCGACGGAACAGGCTTCCGTCGCCGTATCGATCGCTAAAATTCGCGTGGACATGCCAACCTCTGGCGGGAATAAAACAGGGTTTTCATACAGGGCGCGCATTGTAGCACAGCCCCGTAAGCCCTTCATCTGTCACGTGGCCGGCGCATTGGCGGCCTTGAGAAAGGCGATCGCCCGGGCGATATCGCGGGTGCGCGGCGTCGGCGGCAGGCTGTTGAGAAACACTTCGCCGTAAGGACGCATCACCAGCCGGTTGTCGCAGATCACCAGCACGCCGCGGTCGTCGGTATCGCGGATCAATCGCCCCACGCCCTGCTTCAGGGTAATGACCGCATCCGGCAGCTGCACGTCGTTGAACGGATCGCCGCCGCGCAGCCGGCAGTCTTCAATCCGCGCTTTCAACAGCGGGTCATCCGGCGAGGTAAACGGCAGTTTATCGATGATCACGCAGGACAAGGCGTCGCCGCGCACGTCCACCCCTTCCCAGAAACTGCTGGTCGCCACCAGCAACGCATTGCCGGCTTCGACAAATTGCGCCAACAGCTGTCCCTTGCTGGTTTCGCCCTGCAACAGCACCGGCAGCGTCATGGTGGCGCGAAACTCTTCGGCCAGCTCGCGCATCATCTGGTGCGAGGTGCACAGGAAAAAGCAGCGGCCGTTGTTGGCTTCGATCAGCGGCCGCAGCATGCGCGCCAGCTGGCGCGCGCCGCCGGGCTGATTCGGCGAAGGCAAAAAGCGCGGCACGCACAGCAGCGCCTGCCTGGCGTAGTCGAACGGGCTTGGCAACAGCAGCGTTTTTGCCTTGGTCAACCCCAGGCGTTCGGTAAAATGCCCCAACTGCTCGTTGACCGACAGCGTGGCCGAGGTAAAGATCCAACTGCCCGGCTTCTCGTCCAGCAGCTCGCGGAAGCGATCGGCCACCGTCAACGGCGTCAGCGCCAGCACAAAGTGGCGAGAATTGCACTCATACCAGTAGCTGTAGCCCGGTTCGGTGACCTCTTTCAACCGCTTTAGCCGCGCGCGGTACAGCGTGGCGCGCTCAAAGGCGGCGTCCAGCAGCGCCGAACGCCCCAGCGACAGCTTGACCACGTCGTAACACAGTTCGAGCGCGTCATCGAGCAGCAGCAGCGCGCGCTGCACGTTAGGCTGGCCGAGCACGTCGCGCAGATTGCCGCGAAACCCCGGCTCGCCCAGCATCAGGCGGAAATCCTGGGTGCTCTGGCTCAGGCGATCGGCGCTTTTTTGCAGCTGCGCGGAATCGCGCACTTCGGTGCGGTAAGCGATGGTGATGTCTTTCGCCAGGTCCAGCAGCTGGCGGCTGGTGAGCTGTTTGCCGAAATACTGGCTGGCGATGTCGGGAATTTGATGCGCTTCATCGAAGATCATCACGTCGGCTTCGGGGATCAGTTCGGCAAAGCCGCCCTCCTTGACCACCATGTCCGCCAAAAACAGGTGGTGGTTCACCACCACCACGTCGGCATCCATGGCGCGCCGGCGCGCCTTGACCACGAAGCAATCCTTATACAGCGGGCAATCGCTGCCCAGGCAGTTGTCATTGGTGCTGGTCACCAGCGGCCAAACGAAGCTGTCTTCCGCCACGTCGCTGCAGCTGCTGATATCGCCTTCTTTGGTCTGCGACGACCATTTGCGCAGGTGCACCAGGTCGATCAGCGTCTGCCCGGCCAGCTCGCCGCCGGCCATCGACTGCTGCTCCAGCCGCTCCAGGCACAGGTAGTTGGAGCGCCCCTTCAGCAGCGCCATCTTGCCTTTGTAGTTCAGCGCCTTGGCGATGGTCGGCAGGTCGCGCGCATACAGCTGGTCCTGCAGGGCCTTCGAGCCGGTGGAGATAATCACTTTACGATCGGCGCGCAGCGCCGGCGCCAGATAGGCGAAGGTTTTGCCGGTGCCGGTTCCCGCTTCCACCACCAGCTCTTGCTTGAAGTTGATCGCCTCGGTGACCGCTTCCGCCATCAGCCGCTGCGGCTCACGCGGTTTGAATCCCTTGATTGCCTGCGCCAATGCGCCGTCTGTTGCAAAATCGTCTGTCACGCTATCTCTCTGCCGGTGTAATTCAGCGTTGATTATGCCAAGCCTGCCACGCCGCTACCACCGACTTTATCGCCGCGCATTTCCGCCGCCGGCTGTGATACCCTTAGCGGGACTATGATATGGAGATAAGCAAATGAATATCGAACGAATTGATCCCGATCAGCGCTGGTCCGAGGCCGTAGTGCACAACGACACCGTTTACTACACCAGCGTGCCGGAAAACCTGGATGACGACGCCACCGCCCAGACCGCCAACGCGCTGGCCGCCATCGACGTGCTGCTGGCGCGGGTCGGATCGGACAAGAGCCGCATTCTGGACGCTACCCTCTTCCTGGCCGACGCCGCCGACTTCGCCGCCATGAACGCCGCCTGGGATGCCTGGGTGGTCGCCGGCAGCGCGCCGGTGCGCTGCACCGTGCAGGCGAAACTGATGAACCCGAAGTACAAGGTTGAAATCAAAATTATCGCCGCGGTCTAAAAAAGAAAAACCGCGGGCGTCGCCGCCTGCGGTTTTGTCGGTTTAACCGGCGCCGGTTAAGCCAGTTTGATGATCACCATACCCGCCAGCAACAGCGCCAGACCTATCCAGCCTTTGGCGTTCAGCCGCTGTCCGAACAGGATCCAGCCGGCGGCGATGGTCGCCGCAATGCCGAAACCGCCCCACAGCGCATAGGCCACCGACAGATCGATGCCCTTAACCGCCTGCGCCAGGGCGCTGAACGCCCCCAGCACCGAGGCCAACGACAGCAGGCCCAGCCAGATTTTACGGAAGCCGTCCGACATTTTCAGAAAAACGTTGGCGACGATTTCCAACACGATCGCCAACGCCAGGAACCCGATGTGGTACAACTCAAGCTGTTGCATGGTTGTCACCTCGCGGGTTTACCTGTTTTCGCGCCTTGCGGGTGCCGGATTTCACCAGCATGATGCCGGCGATCAGCGTCGCCAGGCCCAACACCTTCAGCGCCGAGATTGGCTCGTCGAACCACAGCACGCTGAACAGCGTGATGAACAAGATGCCGATACCTTCCCACAGCGCGTAAGCCACGCCCAGGGCCACGCGTTTTACCGCCATCGACAGCATCACATAAGACGCGGTAATCATTACGTACATGACGATGTGTCCGGTCATGCCGCCGCTGACGCTGGCGTATTTCATCGACAGGGTACCGATAATTTCGGCCACGATGGCCAAGCCTAAAAAGATCCAGTAAATCATGATTTTTCTCCCAAACTGCGAATAACGCACGCTAAGGCGTATTTATCCCGATTTATCTCGTCTGACAGGCGCGGCAAGGCGCTGAAGACGCAGAGATCCCTGGGGATAAACTGACCCGAACGCAATAAAAAGGTTTGCCCGGCTACGCGGAATGACGAAGGGCTGTGCCTGTCATCGACGCCGGTTAAGGGAGAAAGACGCTATAGCTCGCTGCACCAGTGATGCTCACTGGCAAGGATGGCAGAAAGGAAAAGCTGGCAAGTAGAGGTTCTGAGGGTAGTTCCGTTAAGTTTCATCATAATTATTCTCTATTCTCAGCCGCACACCGTGCGATTTGCCCAATATCCTCATAAAAGTAAAATTTTCAACTGCGATATTTGTACCATAGCAAAAATAAGAAAGCAAACTGCCGTTTTCACAAAAATCAGAAAAAAACGGGTTAAAAATAATAAAGTTAAGGAATTTAAAAATAAAAAAAGGTTCAACAAGCCGTTGAACCTCGGTGTCTTCGGGGCTGGGCAAACAATCGCCAACCCCAGGCTCGGCGCGGGTTACAGCGCAGCGCCCTCGACGGCGCTGCGCGCCAGTTCGCTGATGCGCGCATAGTCGCCGCTCTCCAGCGCGTCGGCCGGCACCAGCCAGGAGCCGCCGATGCACAGCACGCTCTTCAGCGCCAGGTAATCACGGTAATTGTTTGGCGTAATGCCGCCGGTCGGGCAGAAACGCACCTGCGGGAACGGGCCGCCGATCGCCTGCAGCGCTTTCACGCCGCCGTTGGCTTCCGCCGGGAAGAACTTGAACTCGCGCAGGCCGTGGTCCAGACCCAGCATCAGTTCGGAAACGGTGCTGATGCCCGGGATCAGAGGGATCGAGCCGGCGGTCGCCGCCTGCAGCAGGTCGAGGGTCAGGCCGGGGCTGATGGCGAACTGCGCGCCGGCCTCGGTCACTTCCCTCAGCTGCTGCGGATTGATCACCGTGCCGGCGCCGATGATCGCCTCCGGCACCTCCTGGGCGATGGCGCGGATGGCGTCCAGCCCACAGGGGGTGCGCAGCGTCACTTCCAGCACCCGCACGCCGCCGGCGACCAGCGCCTTGGCCAACGGCACCGCCTGCTCCAGCTTGTTGATCACAATGACCGGAACCACCGGGCCTGAGGTCAGGATCTGTTCTGCACTGGTTTTCCAGTTTTTCATCGTCGTGTCTTCTCCATTACTTACGGTTTTAATCTGGCACGCCCCTGCCACAGGGCCCCGCGCGTTAGCGCAGGCGTCCGGCCGCACCCCAAGTGATGTTGTCCCCGCTTGTCGCGGGCAAAAAAAAAGCCGGCAGACAGGCTGCCGGCGGTAAGCGTTACTCGAATTCGTTCCAGGAACGGCCGTCGCGGGTGATCATCGCCACGGAAGCCACCGGGCCCCAGGTGCCGGCCTGGTATGGCTTAGGCGCTTCGTTGTCCGCTTTCCAGGCGTCCATGATGGAGTCGACCCACTTCCAGGCCTCTTCCACTTCGTCGCGGCGCACGAACAGCGCCTGAATGCCGCGCATGGTTTCCAGCAGCAGGCGCTCGTAGGCGTCCGCCACGTGCTCCTGGTTGAAGGTTTCCGAGAAGCTCAGGTCCAGCTTGGTGGTTTGCAGACGGTGCTTGTGGTCCAACCCCGGCACCTTGTTCAGCACCTGGATCTCGATGCCTTCATCCGGCTGCAGGCGAATGGTCAGCTTGTTCTGCGGCAGCTGCTGATAAGAGTCGCTGAACAGGTTGAGCGGCGGGTTCTTGAAGTACACCACCACTTCCGAACATTTGGTCGGCAGACGTTTGCCGGTGCGCAGGTAGAACGGCACCCCGGCCCACTGCCAGTTGTCGATATCCACGCGAATGGACACGAAGGTTTCGGTGCTGCTGCTTTTGTTCGCCCCTTCCTCTTCCAGATAACCCGGCACCTTTTTACCCTGCACGAAGCCGGCGGTATATTGGCCGCGCACCGTGGTCTCGCGCACATTGGTTTGATCGATGCGACGCAGCGAGCGCAGCACTTTCACCTTTTCGTCGCGGATGCGGTCGGTGGTCAGGTCCGCCGGCGGCGACATGGCGATCATGGTCAAAATTTGCAGCAGGTGGTTCTGGATCATGTCGCGCATCTGGCCGGCCTGGTCAAAGTAACCCCAGCGGCCTTCGATGCCCACCTCTTCCGCCACGGTGATCTGCACGGAATCGATGGTGCGGTTGTCCCAGTTGGAGGCGAACAGCGAGTTGGCGAAGCGCAGCGCCAGCAGGTTCAGTACCGTCTCTTTACCGAGGTAATGGTCGATGCGGTAAACCTGGGATTCGTTGAAATACTCCGCCACCTGATCGTTGATCACGCGGGAGGACGCCAGATCGGTGCCCAGCGGTTTTTCCATCACCACGCGCGCCGGCTCGTGGTTCAGCCTGGCTTCGCCCAGCCCTTTGCAGATGGCGCCGAAGGTGCTTGGCGGCATCGCGAAATAGTTGATGGTGGTGCGATGCTTCTGATCCAGCATTTTGCCGAGCCTGGTGAAGTTCTTGCTGTCGTTCACATCGAGGTTGCAGAAGTCCAGACGCGCGCTCAGCGTCGCCCAGAGTTCGTCATCCAGCTTTTCCTTCATGAAGGTGCCAAGCGCTTCCTTGACCACCTCGGTGTAGGCTTTCTTATCCCACTCGGCGCGGCCGACGCCGATGATGCGCGTATCCGGGTGGATATGGCCGGCTTTTTCTAATTGGTACAGGGAAGGCAGCAGCTTCCGACGCGCCAAATCGCCTTTCGCGCCGAAAATAACCAGGTCACACGCCTGGGCTGTAGAGGTTACCGCCATGTTCATCTCCTCGTTGCAGGATATTTGTAATTTTCTTACATTACTAATGTACTCTCTTTGACTACGGCCAGTAAACCCGGATCAAAAAGCCCTAAAGATCTCAGTGTTAAGCGCCCCCCGGCCGGATGCCGCCCGAAGCGCCAAAAACTGTAACTTTCCGTCTTTTTTGGCGTTCCATTACCATTATGAAAGTTAGACACAGGTCATATTCTGGTGAAAAAAGCCTGCATACGCCCTGTCGATACTGCCAACGGTTACCAGCACGTAGTATATTTTCACTAAACCGGCATTGATTTCTCCTTTGATTGAAATCGACAAAACCCATGAGTGACTCCCGTTATATGAATACGCTGGAAAAAATCCAGAGCCATCTGGAGCTCCTGAGCAAATCTGAAAGGAAAGTCGCCGAGGTGATCCTGGCCTCCCCGCAGACCGCCATCCACTCCAGCATCGCCACGCTGGCTCGCATGGCCGACGTGAGCGAGCCAACCGTCAATCGCTTTTGTCGCCGCCTGGAGACCAAAGGCTTCCCCGATTTCAAACTGCACCTTGCCCAAAGCCTGGCTAACGGCACCCCCTACGTAAACCGCAACGTAGAGGAAGATGACAGCGTCGATTCCTATACCAGTAAAATCTTCGAATCGGTCATGGCCAGCCTGGATACAGTAAAGGCAAATTTGGATATTGCCGCAATCAATCGTGCGGTTGACCTGCTCACCCAGGCGAAAAAGATCTCTTTCTTCGGTCTGGGCGCCTCGGCGGCGGTGGCTCACGACGCGATGAACAAATTTTTCCGCTTTAACATCCCGGTGGTGTATTTCGACGATATCGTGATGCAGCGCATGAGCTGCATGAACTCCGGCGAAGGCGACGTGGTGGTGCTCATTTCCCACACCGGCCGCACCAAGAACCTGGTGGAAATGGCGCATCTGGCGCGTGAAAACGACGCCACGGTGATCGCCATTACCTCGCGCGATACGCCTTTGGCGCAGGCGGCCACCCTCGCCCTGCTGCTCGACGTGCCGGAAGATACCGACGTTTATATGCCGATGGTGTCGCGGATCGCGCAATTAACGCTCATTGACGTGCTGGCCACCGGATTTACCTTGCGCAGAGGGGCTAAATTCAGAGATAACTTGAAGCGGGTCAAGGAAGCGCTCAAAGAATCGCGCTTTGATAAGGGCGTGATGATCCCCAACAGTTTTGACTCGTAACCCAGTGAAAAAAAGCTGCCGTCCGTCCTGATTTGAACGACAGCGAGAGAGGCAGTACCCTGTTAAACGCTCATGCGGGTAACCCGAGTGAAACATCGGTGTAGTAAAATTACATTTCACTCCTGGTTTCGTTATCCGACGTTATCGCAACACCATTATTTGCTTCACCAGTCAACGGAGTAATACATGTCCAGACGGCTCAGAAGAACCAAAATTGTTACCACCCTGGGTCCGGCTACTGACCGCGACAATAATCTGGAAAAGATCATTGCCGCCGGCGCTAACGTAGTTCGGCTCAACTTTTCCCATGGCAGCGCCGAAGACCATCAGGCTCGCGCTGACAAAGTCCGCGAGATAGCGGCTAAATTGGGGCGTCACGTCGCGATCCTGGGCGATCTGCAAGGGCCGAAAATCCGCGTATCCACCTTCAAGGAAGGCAAAATCTTCCTCAACGTGGGCGATAAATTCCTGCTCGATGCCAACCTGTCCAAAGGCGAAGGCGATAAAGAAAAAGTCGGTATCGACTATAAAGGCCTGCCTGCCGACGTGGTGCCGGGCGACGTGCTGCTGCTCGACGATGGCCGCGTGCAGTTGAAGGTGCTCGAAGTGCAGGGCATGAAAGTGTTTACCGAAGTCACCGTGGGCGGTCCGCTGTCCAACAACAAGGGCATCAACAAACTGGGCGGCGGCCTGTCTGCCGAAGCCCTGACCGAAAAAGACAAGGCCGACATCGTCACCGCCGCCAAGATTGGCGTCGACTACCTGGCGGTCTCCTTCCCGCGCACCGGCGAAGACCTGAATTATGCGCGCCGCCTGGCGCGCGACGCCGGCTGCAACGCCAAAATCGTTTCCAAGGTTGAACGCGCCGAAGCGGTATGCAGCGACGAAGCGATGGACGACATCATCCTGGCGTCTGACGTGGTGATGGTGGCCCGAGGCGATCTGGGCGTCGAAATCGGCGATCCGGAGCTGGTCGGCATCCAGAAAAAGCTGATCCGCCGCGCCCGCACGCTGAACCGCGCCGTGATCACCGCCACCCAGATGATGGAGTCGATGATCACCAACCCGATGCCGACCCGCGCCGAAGTGATGGACGTGGCGAACGCCGTGCTGGACGGCACCGACGCCGTCATGCTGTCGGCGGAAACCGCGGCCGGCCAGTACCCGGCGGAAACCGTCGCGGCGATGGCCCGCGTTTGCCTGGGCGCAGAGAAAATCCCGAGCATCAACGTCTCCAAACACCGCCTGGACGTGCAGTTCGACAACATTGAAGAGGCGATCGCCATGTCTTCGATGTACGCCGCCAACCACCTGAAAGGCGTCACCGCGCTGATCGCCATGACCGAGTCCGGCCGCACCGCGCTGATGATGTCGCGCATCAGCTCCGGCCTGCCGATCTTCGCCATGTCGCGCCATGAGCACACGCTGAACCTGACGGCGCTGTACCGCGGCGTAACGCCGGTGTACTTCGACAGCCACAACGACGGCGTGGTCGCCGCCAATGACGCCGTCAATCGCCTGCGCGACAAAGGCTTCCTGGTTTCCGGCGATTTGGTGATCGTCACCCAGGGCGACGTGATGGAAACCGTCGGCACCACCAATACCAGCCGCATCCTGCGCGTCGAATAATCGCCGCCGGAAATGCTAAAAAGCCAGTCGGTTAACGCCGACTGGCTTTTTTTATCGCTTCAGCCACGCCATCCTGCGTGACGCTAGCGGTACAGATCGTCGCGCGAATAAGGTTCCGTCTCCCCTTCCTTGCGCGTTTTCAGCAGCTTCAGGATCCAGGTGTACTGTTCCGGATTCGGCCCCACCAGGTTTTCCACCTCTTCGTTCATGCGGCGCGCGATGCGCGGATCGTCAGCCTCGGCCAAATCGTCCATCGGCGCGCGGATGTAGATATTCAGCATGCTGGTTTTGCCGTCATACACCGGGAACAGCGGCACTATCGCGGCGCGACAGACCTTCATCAGGCGGCCTACCGCCGGCAGCGTGGCCTTGTAGGTCGCGAAGAAATCAACGAACTCGCTGTGCTCGGCGCCGTGATCCTGATCGGGCAGATAATAGCCCCAGTATCCCTGGCGTACCGAACTGATAAACGGCTTGATGCCGTCATTGCGCGCGTGCATGCGGCCGCCGAATTTACGGCGCACGGCGTTCCACAGATAGTCGACCAACGGGTTGCGCTGATTATGGAACATCGCCGCCATCGGCTGGCCGCGGGCGGCCATCAGCATCGCGGGCACGTCCACCGCCCAGCCGTGCGGCACCAGGAAGATGACGTTGCGCCCTTCCGCGCGGATGTTGTCCAGCACCTCTTCACCGTGCCAGCGCACGCGCTTCAGCACCTTTTCCGGCCTGGTGCAGGCCAGTTCGGCCATCAGCACCATCGACTGCGGCGCGCAGGCGAACATCTGGTCAATAATATGCTCGCGTTCGCTTTCCGGCACTTCCGGCAGGCAGTACAGCAGGTTGATGCGCGCGCGGCGGCGGGCGCCCTTGGCGAGTTTGCCGGCCAGCGTGCCGACGGCGCCCAGCACCGGGTCGCGCAGGCGCGCAGGCACCAGCGAAATGCCGGCCATCAGGCCGGTTCCCAGCCATACGCCCCAGTAGCGCGGGTGGAAAAAGGCCTTCTGAAATTGCGGAATGAACTCTACGTTCGATTTTTTCTGGTTTTGCATGCACAAGCTCTTAACTTAGCGGTTCGCTAATAATAATTGCAGCAGATGAATTTGCAATTACCTCCGCGAAGCGCCCATATAAAACGCCATCGGCCCGAAATCAGGCCGATGGGATCACTGGCGCCGGGGCGCCTGGACGACGGGATCAATCCAGCTGCAGCTGCGGAACCACTTCCTTCACCTGCGCCAGATAATCGCTGCGATCCTTGCCGCTCAGGCCCTCGGAACGCGGCAACTTCGCCGTCAGCGGGTTCACCGCCTGTTGGTTGGTCCAGAGTTCAAAGTGCAGATGCGGCCCGGTGGAGCGGCCGGTGTTGCCCGACAGCGCGATGCGGTCACCGCGCTTCACCTTCTGACCCGGCTTGACCAGCAGCTTTTTCAGGTGCATATAGCGCGTGGTGTACTGGCGGCCATGACGGATCGCCACATAGTTGCCGGCGGCGCCGCTGCGTTTGGCGATCAGCACTTCACCGTCGCCCACCGCCAGCACCGGCGTACCGACCGGCATCGCGAAGTCGACGCCCTTATGCGGCGCAATGCGGCCGGTCACCGGGTTGACCCGGCGCGGATTGAAGTTGGAGGAAATGCGGAACTGCTTCATGGTCGGGAAACGCATAAAGCCGCGCGCCAGGCCGGAACCCTGGCGGTCATAGAATTTGCCGTCTTCGGCGCGGATGGCGTAGTAATCCTTGCCGCCGGTGCGCATGCGCACGCCCAGCAGCTGGCTTTGCGAACGCTTGCCGTCAAAATGCTCGCGCGACATCAACACCGCGAACTGGTCGCCTTTGCGCAGCTTGCGGAAGTCCAGCTGCCACTGCAGCGCCTTGATCACCGCATTGATTTCAGAACGGTTCAGGCCGGCGTCGCCGGCGCTGCTGACGAAGCTGCCGTTGAGGCGGCCGCTGACCACGCTGTTTTTCCATTCGCCCTGCTGCGATTCCTGCGACTCTTTGAAGCTGTTGCCGACGCGATCGTAGGTGCGGGTTTCCCGGCGGGAAACCTCCCAGGTCAGCTGTTGCAGATCGCCGGCGTCGTTCACCGTCCACGACAGCTGCTGACCGATTTTCAGGTTACGCAGATCGCGGTTTTGCGAAGCCAGCAGCGTGACGTCCGACATATCGATGCCGTACTGGGTCAGAATGCTGCCGAGGGTATCGCCGGTGGAAACCACATATTCATGCACGCCTTCTTCACCGGCGCCTTTCTGGTCCAGTTCATCCTGAGGGATTTCATCATCGGGGGTGGCCTGATCGGCGTCGATCGGTTCGCTGGCTTCGGGCAGCAAGGAGCGCAACTGGCTGGATTCTAATTCGACGTTCTTGACGATGGGGTTATGTTCTGGGTGATAAACAAAAGGCCGCCAGACGGCGACGGCCAATGTAACCACTGTCAGCGACCCCAGCATGACGCGGTGGGGCCGTGGCAGGTTGTTATACGCCAGAGCGATAGTTCGGACTATCTGCTGCACTCGATATTATCCTCATAAGCTTTACTTCAGGCAGCTCACGTACTGGTTTGACAGCGCTGTCAGGAATTTCCCGTAGCTGTCCTTCCCCAGTGCGATGCCCGTGCCCAACGGGTCCAGCGTTCCGGAACGCGCAGTGGTACCCTTGGCGACGGCATTGATTACGGCCGGCCTGAATTGTGGCTCAGCAAAAACGCATACCGCTTTCTGCTCAACCAACTGTGTTCGAATTTGGTGTAAGCGCTGTGCTCCAGGCTGAATTTCGGGGTTAACGGTGAAATGCCCCAACGGGCTCAAACCGAAGCGTTTTTCAAAATAGCCGTAAGCATCATGAAAAACAAAATAACCCCTACCTTGCACAGGCTTAAGCATGTTACCAACATTTTTGTCAGTTTGCGTCAGCAGATTCTCGAACTGGCGCAGGTTTGCGTCTAATTTGTCCTTATTTTGCGGCATAAGTTCCAATAATCTGTCGTGAATCGCGATCGCGGTCACTTTAGCCACATCCGGAGACAGCCAAACGTGCATATTATATTCACCGTGATGGTGCTCGTCACCGTCATCATGATCGGCATGATTATGCGCATCGGCTGCATGTTCATGGTCATGCTGGCCTCCATCGTCCTTCATCAGCAGCGGCTTCACCGCCGGCAACTCGCTGATGGCCAGTTGGCGATTAGCCGGCAGCGGCGACAGCGCCTTGGTCAAAAAGGCTTCCATATCCGGCCCGACCCACAGCACCAGATCGGCGGCGCGCAGGCGCTGCAGATCGGACGGACGCAGCGCGAAATCGTGCGGAGAAGCGCCGTCCGGCAACAGCACCTCGGTCGGCGTGACGCCATCGGCGATGGCCGAGGCGATAAAGCCCAGCGGGCGAATTGAGGTCACCACCGCAGCGGAAGCGCTGCTCAGCGGGCCGGTCATCAACAAAGCGCTGGCCAGCAGCGTGCGCTGCAGCCATTTATTTTTCTGTGCCATCATCAGTAATCCCATCGTTTTCGTCAGCGAGGCGTGATATTATAACATTCGGTTAGTTCTGCAAAATGTAATCACGAGATGTCCACACTGATAACGCTAAAAAATATCTCCGTCACCTTCGGCAACCGCAAGGTGTTGTCGAATATTTCGCTCAGCCTGCAGCCGGGCCGTATTTTGACGCTGCTCGGCCCAAACGGCGCGGGTAAATCCACCTTGGTGCGCGTAGTGCTGGGGCTGATCTCCCCTTCCGAAGGCGCGCTGGAACGCGAGCCGGGCCTGCGCATTGGCTACGTGCCGCAAAAACTGCATCTTGACGCCACGCTGCCGCTGACCGTCAGCCGCTTTATGCGCCTCAAGCCCGGCGTCAAAAAGGCCGACATCCTGCCGGCGCTGAAGCGCGTGCAGGCGGCCCACCTGCTCGATCAGCCGATGCAAAAATTGTCCGGCGGCGAAAACCAGCGGGTGCTGCTGGCGCGCGCGCTGCTCAACAAGCCGCAGCTGCTGGTGCTGGACGAACCCACCCAGGGCGTGGACGTCAACGGCCAGCTGGCGCTGTACGATCTAATCGACCAACTGCGCAAGGAACTGGGCTGCGCGGTGCTGATGGTCTCCCACGATCTGCATTTGGTGATGGCGAAAACCGACGAAGTGCTGTGCCTCAACCAGCATATCTGTTGCTCCGGCGCGCCTGAGGTGGTCTCGATGCACCCTGAGTTCATCGCCATGTTCGGCAACCGCGGCGCGGAGCAGCTGGCGGTCTATCGCCACCATCACAACCATCGTCACGACCTGCAGGGAAGAATTGTGTTGAAGAAAACCGGGAGTGGCGAGGCATGATCGAACTATTGTTGCCGGGCTGGTTGGCGGGCGTGTTGTTGGCCGGCGCGGCCGGGCCGCTCGGCTCATTCGTGGTCTGGCGCCGGATGTCTTACTTCGGCGATACCCTGGCGCACGCCTCTTTGCTCGGCGTGGCCTTCGGCCTGCTGCTGGACGTCAATCCGTTCTATGCGGTGATTGCCGTCACGCTGTTGCTGGCACTGGCGCTGGTGTGGCTCGAACGCCGCCCGCAGCTTTCGGTAGACACCCTGCTCGGCATCATGGCGCACAGCGCGCTGTCGCTCGGCCTGGTGGTGGTGGCGCTGATGTCCAACGTGCGGGTCGATCTGATGGCCTATCTGTTCGGCGACCTGCTGTCGGTTACCCTGAGCGACATCGTCATGATCGCCGGCGGCGTGGCGGTGGTGCTGCTGGTGCTATGGTGGCAATGGCGTGATCTGCTGTCGATGACCATCAGCCCGGAGCTGGCGCACGTCGACGGCGTCAACCTGGCGCGCGCGCGCACCGTGCTGATGCTGGTCACCGCCCTGACCATCGGTCTGGCGATGAAGTTCGTCGGCGCGCTGATCATCACTTCGCTGCTGATTATTCCCGCCGCCACCGCCCGTCGCTTTGCGCGCACGCCGGAACAGATGGCCGGCGTCGCGGTGCTGATCGGCATGCTGGCGGTCACCGGCGGGCTGACCTTCTCGGCGTTTTACGACACGCCGGCCGGGCCTTCGGTGGTGTTGAGCGCCGCGCTGCTGTTTGTGCTGAGCCTGTTTCGCCAACAGCAGGCCTGATCCTGCCGGGTGATATGACAAGGGCCGCATCAGCGGTAATGCTTGTCAGTTAGCGTTTTCTGCAGGCGTCCGTGAAATTTTCGGTCGATAAAGGGGAGATGCGCCATGAGGATCCCGCGCCTCGACCGAGCAAGGGACCGTGGGCGCGGTCCCTTGCAACCCGCGCCTTTGCCCTATCAGACGGTTGGCTGTGCCAACTCCCCTCTCTCCGTCCCGTCGCATCACGGCCGGCTACGACAGGCGTCCCTGCCTGTCTCGCCTGAAACCGCCGTCCTTGGCGGTTTCGCCTATGCGCCGCTCCTGCGTTCGGCGTCTTCAAGGGCACCTAACATCGTGCTCATCCCATCATTTTCACTGTCTTCCATAACGCAATATCAAACGGAGGGGACAAGTTGCCCGGTGGCTGCAGATTCGGGTGTTGACCTTGGGCGCGCATCGCCGGCTGCCGAGCAAGACGGCGTTGTCAGGGGCAACCGGCCAGGGAAGGCCGGTTGAGGCGAGACTAACAGGGACGTTTGTCGTAGCCGACCCGCCCGACAACGCAGGCGCGGCGAGGACAAATCTGCCGGGAGCAGATTTGAACGCTGCTTGCAGCGGCCCCGAAGGGGCGAGGCCCAGGACGGGCCGAGTAATTCCCGCAGGGCAGACGGTGTTAAGCGAAGGCGCGGGTGGAGGGGCCGCGCCTTCGGCCCCTCCAATTGCCGTACATTGCGGTAGCAGAGAAATGCAGGGTATTTACGGCAATTCCGCCTGCACGGAGCGTACAGAAATTGGATAAAAAAATGCCAGTCAGGGTTAACTGACTGGCATTACCGCATCAGCGGCCCTTTTTATGGCTTATTCTTCGCGCTCGATGCCGAAGTGCCGATAGGCGTGATGGGTCGCCATGCGGCCGCGCGGCGTGCGCTGGATAAACCCCTGCTGGATCAGGAAGGGTTCGATCACGTCTTCGATGGTTTCCCGCTCTTCGCCGATCGCCGCCGCCAGGTTATCCAGCCCGACCGGGCCGCCGGTGAACTTGTCGATAATCGCCAACAGCAGTTTACGGTCCATATAGTCGAAGCCTTCGGCATCGACGTTGAGCATATCCAGCGCCTGCATCGCCACCGCGCCGTTGAGCACGCCATTGGCGCGCACCTCGGCGAAGTCGCGCACCCGGCGCAGCAGGCGGTTGGCGATGCGCGGCGTACCGCGCGCGCGGCGCGCCACCTCATGGGCGCCGTCATCCGACAGGTCTATCCCCAGGCAGTTGGCGCTGCGCGAAACGATGTGCTGCAGATCGGCCACCTGATAAAACTCCAGCCGCTGCACAATGCCGAAACGATCGCGCAGCGGCGCCGTCAGCGAACCGGCGCGGGTGGTGGCGCCCACCAGGGTAAACGGCGGCAGATCGAGCTTAATCGAACGCGCGGCCGGGCCTTCGCCGATCATGATATCCAGCTGATAGTCTTCCATCGCCGGATACAGCACCTCTTCCACCACCGGCGACAGGCGGTGGATCTCATCGATAAACAGCACGTCGTGCGGTTCGAGGTTGGTCAGCATCGCCGCCAAATCCCCCGCCTTCTCCAGCACCGGGCCGGAAGTGGTGCGCAGGTTAACCCCCATTTCGTTGGCGACAATGTTGGCCAGCGTGGTTTTCCCCAGCCCCGGCGGGCCGAAGATCAGCAAATGGTCCAGCGCGTCGCCGCGCTGCTTGGCCGCCTGAATAAAGATTTCCATCTGTTCGCGCACGTGCGGTTGGCCGACGTATTCGGCCAGCAGCTTCGGACGGATGGCGCGATCGAGAATGTCTTCCTCGGTGATCGGCTCGGCGGAAATCAGGCGATCGGCTTCAATCATTGTCTGCCCCTTGTCGACCTTAGAGCGCGGCGCGCAGCGCGTCGCGGATCAGGGTTTCGCAATCGGCGCCCGGCTTGGCGATTTTGCTGACCATGCGGCTGGCTTCCTGCGGTTTATAACCCAGCGCCACCAGCGCCGAGGCCGCTTCGGCTTCGGCATCCACTTCGGCGGCGTTGGCGGCGGCCGGCAGCGCGATTTCGCTGCTGTTGTTGAACAGGTCGCCGTTGAGCCCTTTGAAGCGGTCCTTCATTTCCACCACCAGGCGCTCGGCGGTTTTCTTGCCTACGCCCGGCAGCTTGACCAGGGCGGTGATCTCTTCGCGTTCGACCGCGCTGACGAACTGCTGCGCCGACATGCCAGACAAGATAGCCAGCGCCAGCTTCGGCCCGACGCCGTTGACCTTGATCAGCTCGCGGAACAGCGCGCGCTCCTGCTTGTCGTTGAAGCCGTACAGCAACTGGGCGTCTTCACGCACCACGAAGTGGGTAAACACGATAGCCTCTTGCCCCAGTTCCGGCAGCTCATAAAAGCAGGTCATCGGCATATGCACTTCATAACCGACGCCGTTCGCCTCCAGTAACACCAGCGGCGGCTGCTTTTCCAGAATATTTCCCCTGAGACGACCTATCATTTACCCTCCTGCAGAATTCCTGAGCATGGCTCACTGCCATGCCGTGCTGCTAAAGCTTATAACATAAAAAAGGCTGGATGAATATCCAGCCTGAATGTTCACCGGCGTTGCCTTCAGCGTAACCGCCCGCGCGCCAGGTTCAATCGCCCTTCGCTCATCCGCAGCACGTTCTGGCTGAGATGGCAATGAGTGATGGCGATAGCCAGCGCATCGGCGGCGTCCGCCTGCGGATTGGCCGACAGCTTCAGCAGCGAGCGCACCATATGCTGCACCTGCGCCTTTTCGGCCGCCCCGGTGCCCACCACGGTTTGCTTGACCTGCCGCGCCGCGTATTCGAACACTTCCAGGTTCTGGTTAACCGCCGCGACAATCGCCACGCCGCGCGCCTGGCCGAGCTTGAGCGCCGAATCCGGGTTCTTGGCCATAAACACCTGTTCGATGGCGAAAAAGTCCGGTTGGAACTGGGTGATGATTTCGCTGACGCCGGCATAAATCAGCTTAAGCCGCGTCGGCATGTCGTCCACCACCGTGCGAATGCAGCCGCTGGCGATATAGCTCAGCTGGCGGCCCTGCTGGCGGATAAGTCCGTAGCCGGTGATACGTGAACCGGGATCGATACCGAGTATGATCGCCATCTCTACCACCACCTTGCGTTAAGCGTAGGTTCCGCCCGGCGCTGCCGCGTGGCAGCGCCGTACATCAACGTCATTACAGCGTCGCCGCAACCTCGTCGGAGATCTCACCGTTGTGGTAAACCTCCTGCACGTCGTCGCAGTCTTCCAGCATATCGATCAGGCGCAGCAGCTTAGGCGCGGTTTCCGCGTCCATGTCGGCCTTGGTCGATGGGATCATCGACACTTCCGCCGCTTCCGCTTCAAAACCGGCGGCGGTCAGCGCGTCTTTCACTTCGCCCAGATTTTCCCAGGCGGTAAACACGTCGATGGCGCCGTCGTCGTAGCTGACGATGTCTTCCGCGCCGGCTTCCAGCGCCGCTTCCATCACGCTGTCTTCATCCAGGCCCGGCGCGTAAGCGATCACGCCCTTCTTGGTGAACAGATACGCGACCGAGCCGTCGGTGCCCAGGTTGCCGCCGCATTTGGTGAAGGCGTGGCGCACTTCCGCTACGGTACGGTTGCGGTTGTCGCTCAGGCATTCGATCATCACGGCGGTGCCGCCCGGACCGTAGCCTTCATAGATGATGGTTTCCATGTTGGTATCATCATCGCCGCCGACGCCGCGCGCGATAGCGCGGTTCAGGGTGTCGCGCGTCATATTGTTGGACAGCGCCTTGTCGATCGCCGCACGCAGACGCGGGTTAGCCCCCGGATCGCCACCGCCCAGTTTCGCGGCGGTAACCAGCTCGCGAATAATTTTGGTGAAAATTTTGCCGCGCTTGGAATCCTGCGCCGCTTTACGGTGTTTGGTGTTGGCCCACTTACTATGACCTGCCATAAAAATCTCCGAAAAATTACTGGACTGAATTAATCACAAACTCTTCAATCGCCTGCTGATTGCTCCATGACTTGGTCAACTTCACGGCTTCCGCCGCCTCAAGCCATCGGTAAGCGTGATGCTCGGTAATGACCGGATCGCGCTCTTCGGGCAAAGCCAGACAGAACCAGTGCTCTTTATTGCGCGTGGTTCCCGGGGCATAGCGATGTCGCAAATGGACAAAGAGTTCAAACTCCACGCAGCGCTGGCAATCGAACAACGGCAGATGCTCTGCTTCGATATCGATGCCGACTTCTTCCATGACCTCACGCCGCGCGGCATGCGGCGGCGACTCATCCTGCTCCAGGCTGCCGGTGACCGACTGCCAGAATTCGGTATCGTCGCGCCGCTGTAACATCAGCACCCGACCACTGGATTTCGCATAAATCACTACCAGAATAGATTCGGGGCGCTTGTAACTCATCACTCGTTCTCTTCTGGTAACGAGACTTTCTTTATCACGCTGATCGCCAGCTCCTGCAGCGACGCCGGGTTGGCGAAGCTCGGCGCATCGGTCATCAAACAGGCCGCGGCGGTGGTTTTCGGGAAGGCTATCACGTCGCGGATATTGTCGGTGCCGGTCAGCAGCATCACCAGGCGATCCAGGCCGAAGGCCAGGCCGGCGTGCGGCGGCGTGCCGTACTTCAGCGCATCCAGCAGGAAGCCGAACTTCTCGCGCTGTTCGTGTTCGTCGATGCCCAGAATGCTGAACACCGTCTGCTGCATTTCGCTGCGGTGAATACGCACCGAACCGCCGCCCACTTCGTAACCGTTAATCACCATGTCGTAGGCGTTGGCGATGGCGTTGGTCGGCGTGCCGGCCAGCTGTTCCGGGCTCATGTCGCGCGGCGCGGTGAACGGATGGTGCATCGCCGCCAGGCCGCCCTCGCCGTCTTCTTCAAACATTGGGAAGTCAACCACCCACAGCGGCGCCCAGCGGTCCAGCTGGGTCAGCTCGAGGTCGCGGCCCAGCTTCAGACGCAGCGCGCCCATCGCGTCGGTCACAATCTTGACGCTGTCGGCGCCGAAGAACAGGATATCGCCGGTCTGCGCGTTGGTGCGCGCCAGAATAGCTTCCAGCACTTCCGCGCTGAGGAATTTGGCGATCGGGCTTTGCACGCCGTCCATGCCGGCGGCGCGATCGTTGACCTTCAGCCATGCCAGCCCTTTGGCGCCGTAGATGTTGACGAAGGCGCCGTATTCGTCGATCAGTTTGCGGGTCAGCTGTGCGCCGCCCGGAACGCAGATCGCCGCGACGCGGCCCTTGGCGTCGTTAGCCGGGCCGGAGAACACCTTGAACTCGATGTCTTTCACCAGGTCGGCCACGTCCACCAGCTCCAGCGGGTTGCGCAGGTCCGGCTTGTCGGATCCGTAACGACGCATGGCTTCTGCGAAGGTCATCACCGGGAAGTTGCCCAGATCCACGCCCTTCACGTCCAGCCACAGTTCACGCGCCAGTTTTTCCATCACTTCACGCACCTGTTCGGCGGTCATGAAGGAGGTCTCGACGTCGATCTGGGTGAATTCCGGCTGGCGGTCAGCGCGCAGGTCTTCGTCGCGGAAGCATTTAACAATCTGATAGTAACGGTCGAAACCTGACATCATCAGCAGCTGCTTAAACAGCTGCGGGGACTGCGGCAGCGCGTAGAACTTGCCTTTGTGCACGCGGCTCGGCACCAGATAGTCGCGGGCGCCTTCCGGCGTGGCCTTGGTCAGCATCGGGGTTTCGATGTCGAGGAAGCCGTGGTCGTCCATAAAGCGGCGCACGAAGCTGGTGATCTTGGCGCGGGTTTTCAGGCGATCGGCCATTTCCGGGCGGCGCAGGTCCAGGTAGCGGTATTTCAGACGCGCTTCTTCGCTGTTCACCTGGTTGGAATCCAGCGGCAGCGGTTCGGAGCGGTTGATGATCTCCAGCGCATGCGCGAAGACTTCCACCTCGCCGGTGGCCATATCTTTATTGATCTGGCTGTCCGGACGCGCACGCACGGTGCCGACGATCTGGATGCAGAATTCATTGCGCAGGTCATAGGCCTTGTCGAACGCCACTTTCTGGTCCGGATCGAAGAACACCTGCACGATGCCTTCGCGGTCGCGCATATCAATAAAGATCAGGCCGCCGAGATCGCGACGACGGTTGACCCAACCACAGAGTGTGACTTCCTGGCCTACGTGGGACAGATTCAACTGCCCGCAATATTCAGTACGCATACGCTATCCTTTTACACAGCCGATGCCGCGCCGGGCCGCAATGCCCCTGTCGCGCGGCGGTTATCTGATGAACTCTACCTGTTGCCCGGTTTAAAATCTGTCGCATACCACCCGGTTCCCTTGAGCTGGAAGCCGGTAGCGGAGATTAACTTGGTTAACGCGGGCTGCCCACACGCCGGACAGTCTGTCAGCGGCGCGTCGGAAAATTTTTGCAATTTCTCTAACCGATGGCTGCAAGCACCACATGCATATTCGTAAATCGGCATAGGTCGTTGGATTAAAGAGTGTCGAAAAAAGGGGGCCATTATAAAGGAAATTCATGCGGCAGATAAGTGCGAACACAGCTTTGTTGCTGCACTAAATGGCGCGTTTTTGTTCGAAGTAACACATTGGTTAACAAATTTCCCATTAACCCGTGACGCTTTTTTCACGTAGCCTGAATCTCCCCGGTTTAGCGCGCCGCCGCGTGCGTGCGCCTTCCTGAGTGAATTTTATCCACTTCGCAATGAGATGAATCCCATGCTGAAACTTGATGCCCAAACCACCGCTCTGGTGCTGATTGACTTGCAAAACGGCATTCTGCCCTACGCCGGCGGGCCGCACAGCGCCGAGCAGGTGGTGTCCAACGCCGCCCTTCTCGCCGCCCGTTTTCGCCTGCTGGGCGCGCCGGTTTTCCTGGTGCGCGTCGGGTGGTCCGATTCCTTCGCCGAAGCGTTGAAGCAGCCGGTGGACCAGCCGGCCCCTGCCCCTGCGGGCGGTCTGCCGGCCAGCTGGTGGGAGTTCCCCGCGCAGCTGGCGGTCAGCGACAGCGATGTTCGGGTCACCAAACGCCAATGGGGCGCCTTCTACGGCACCGACCTCGATCTGCAGCTGCGCCGTCGCGGCGTCAAATCCGTGGTGCTGTGCGGGATATCCACCAATATCGGCGTGGAATCCACCGCCCGCGCCGCCTGGGAACATGGCTATGAATTGCTGATAGCCGAAGATGCCTGCAGCGCGCAGAACGGTGAAATGCACCGGTTCGCCGTCGACAATATCTTCCCTCGCCTGGCGCGGGTGCGCAGCACCGGTGAAATTCTTGCCGCGCTCGACCAGTAACGTTAAGTTGTAGCCTGACGAGATAAATTAAGGAAGATGGCGCGTTGATCTACATCGGACTACCACAGTGGCAGCACGCAGCCTGGAACCGCATCGGGCTGCGTGATCTGGCGGACTACAGCCGTTATTTCAACTGCGTGGAAGGCAACACCACCTTTTACGCACTGCCCAAACAGGAAATCGTGCAGCGCTGGCGCGATATGACCGGCGATGACTTTCGTTTTTGCTTCAAATTCCCCTCGGACATCAGCCATAAGGCCGCGCTGCGCAACTGCGGCGCCGAGCTGCAGGCGTTTTATCAGTGTCTGAGCCCGATACATCAGCGCATCGGCCAGCTGTGGCTGCAGCTGCCTTCGGCCTTCGGCCCTGACGAATTGCCGCGCCTGTGGCAGTTTTTCGACCCGCTGCCGAAAACCTTCACCTACGGCGTGGAAGTGCGCCACCCGGCGTTCTTCGCCAAGGGAGAAGCAGAACGCCTGTTGAATCAGGGGCTGCATCAGCGCGGCATCAATCGGGTGATCCTCGACAGCCGCCCGGTGCACCATGCCGCCCCCAACAGCGCGGCGGTGCGCGACGCGCAGCAGAAAAAGCCGAAGCTGCCGGTGCATGCGCTGGTGACCGCCGGCCAACCGCTGGTGCGCTTTATCGGTGGCGACCTGCTGGCCGATAACCTGCGCTGGTTCGACGCCTGGCAGCAGAAGCTGCCGCTCTGGCAACAACGGCATCAGCCTTATCTGTTCATTCATACGCCGGACAACGGCGACTCGCCGCAGCAGGCGCAAAAAATCTGGCAACAGCTGCGCCAGGCGATCCCCGATTTGCCCGCGCCGCCGGACTGGCCGGAGCAGGATGCACTGTTTTGACCTATTAATCTGACCAATAGCATCAGATTTTTCCTCGCGACAGTGAATACAATGACGGCTATGATGCTGGCTGCCAGTTTTGGTTAGGGAATGGAGTGAAAAATGGTAAGCGCGCTTTATGTTGTGCTCGGCGCATTGTTGTTGATCAAACTCTCATATGACGTGGTCAGATTAAGGATGCAGTACCGTGTCGCCTACGGAGACGGCGGTTTCTATGAGTTACAGACCGCCATCCGCGTGCACGGCAACGCCGTAGAATACATTCCCATCGCCGCAGTGCTGTTGGTGATTATGGAAATGAACGGTGCGGAGATCTGGATGATCCACCTCTGCGGCCTGATGCTGATGGCCGGGCGTCTGGTTCATTACTACGGCCTGCGTAATCGCGAGGTCCGCTGGCGCCGTTCCGGCATGGCTGCGACCTATATTTCGTTGTTGTTGATGGTTCTGGCGAATATTTTCTATCTGCCCTGGGATCTGATTTTCAGCCTGCACTGATCCCCGTTAATCATCAGGCGGCCCCGCCGCCTGCTTCCGCTCCGCTTTCTTGCGGTTATCTGTTAGAATACGCCCCTTCGAATTCTGAACTTATTTGCCGCTATGCCAAACCGCGATACTCTTTTCTCCGCCCCCATCGCCAAACTGGGCGACTGGACCTTCGACGAACGCGTCGCAGAAGTGTTCCCCGACATGATCCAGCGTTCCGTTCCCGGCTATTCCAACATCATTTCGATGATTGGCATGCTGGCCGAACGCTTCGTGCAACCCGGCAGCCAGGTTTACGATCTCGGCTGTTCGCTGGGCGCGGCGACGCTGTCGATGCGGCGGAATATCAAGGTGGCGGATTGCAAAATCATCGCCATCGATAACTCCCCGGCGATGGTCGAGCGCTGTCGGCGGCATATCGACGCCTTTCGCGCCGACACGCCGGTTGAGGTTATCGAAGCCGATATTCTCGACGTCAATATTGAAAACGCCTCGATGGTGGTGCTGAACTTTACCCTGCAGTTCCTTGAGCCGGCCGATCGGCTGCGCCTGCTGGAGCAGGTGTATCGCGGCCTGAGGCCGGGCGGCGCGCTGGTGCTGTCGGAAAAATTCAGCTTTGAAGACGCCGACGTCGGCGAACTGCTGTTCAACATGCACCACGATTTCAAACGCGCCAACGGCTATAGCGAGCTCGAGATCAGCCAGAAACGCAGCATGCTGGAAAACGTGATGCTGACCGACTCGGTTGAGGCGCATAAGGCGCGCCTGCAACGGGCCGGCTTTGAACATGCCGAAGTGTGGTTCCAGTGCTTTAACTTCGGCTCGCTGATCGCCCTGAAAGCGGGAGACGCCCAATGATCGAGTTCGGTGATTTCTACCAGCGCATCGCCAAGAGCAACCTAAGCCACTGGCTGGACACCCTGCCCGCCCAGCTCAGCGCCTGGCAGCGCGAATCGCTGCACGGCAAGTTCAAGCAGTGGTTCAATTCGGTGGAGCATCTGCCGCTCCTGACCCCGACCCGTCTCGATCTGCTGCACGGCGTGCGCGCCGAAATGGAGCCGGGCCTGTCGCCGGGCCAGCTGGAAGGCATTGAAAAAATGCTGCGCACCATGATGCCCTGGCGCAAAGGCCCCTTCTCGCTGTACGGCATCGACATCGATACCGAATGGCACTCCGACTGGAAGTGGGATCGCGTGTTGCCGCACATTTCCCCGTTGGCCGGGCGCACCATTCTCGACGTCGGCTGCGGCAGCGGCTACCACCTGTGGCGGATGATCGGCGCCGGCGCTCATCTGGCGGTCGGTATTGATCCGATGCAGCTGTTCCTGTGCCAGTTCGAAGCGGTGCGCAAACTGCTGGGCGGCGATCAGCGCGCTCACCTGCTGCCGCTCGGCATCGAACAGCTGCCGGAACTGGCGGCGTTTGACACGGTGTTCTCGATGGGCGTGCTGTATCACCGCCGTTCGCCGCTGGATCACCTCTATCAACTGAAAAATCAGCTGGTTTCCGAGGGTGAGCTGGTGTTGGAAACCCTGGTGGTGGAGGGCGATGCCAATCAGGTATTGGTGCCGGGCGACCGCTACGCGCAGATGCGCAACGTTTATTTTATCCCTTCGGCCCAGGCGCTGAAGTGCTGGCTGGAGAAATGCGGTTTCGTCGACGTGAAAATCGCCGACATGTGCGTAACCAGCACCGAAGAGCAACGCCGCACCGACTGGATGACCAGCGAGTCGCTGGCCGAATTCCTCGATCCCAACGACCGCAGCAAAACGGTCGAAGGTTATCCGGCGCCGCTGCGCGCCGTGTTGGTGGCCAAAAAGCCGTAACCGATACTGCCGGGGCCTGGCCTGCCAGGCCCTGCGTTATCCCTTCCCTACGTCGACAATCCGCAGCTGGTACACCATGGTGGCGTTTGGCGGAATTTGCGGCGGATAGCCCGCTTCGCCGTAGGCCAGCGCCGAAGGAACCACCATGGTCAAGGAACCGTGGTTTTTCAGATAGCCGATAGCTTCGCGGAATAACGGCGGAAAGGCCGACAATGGCTGGGAAAGCACTTTGCCGCTGCGGTCCATATCCTGAATGACGCGGCCACCGGCCAGCGTTTCTTTCACCACCACAGACACCAAAGCATTTTCAGGGATCGCTTCATCCCCCGCGTAGTCCAGCCGATACCAGAAGCCGGACGAGGATTTTTTTATGCCCTTCTTCTTGCGGAACTCGGCGATGAAGGATTCCCCCTTGGCCAGCTGTTCCTTAGCCGATTTGTCCCGCGCTTGATTCACCGCTTTTTCCGAGTCCGCCAGGGCGCTGGCCAACAACGCCTCATTCAACTGATAGCGCCCGCTGAAGGTATCGATCACCCCCGCCAACAGTGCGTCCTTGTCCGGCGTGACGCCCCAGCTCTGGCGCTCCGCCAGCAGGGCCTGAATATCCCGCCCCAGCGCGACGCCTGCGGCGTAGCTCTGCTGTCCCTGCGGTTTTTTCAGCGTCTGGCCATCCGGCAATAGCCTGGCGCGAGCGCGCAGCCCGTCGATTTCATCGCGCAACGCCTTCTGCGACTGATTGGCGGCCGTCAATGCCTGCTCGGCCTCGACGGCCTGTTTTTTTGCCGCATCCAGCCGCTGCGTTGATTGCGCGTTGTCTTCCGCCGCCCTGGAGAGGCGTTGTTGCAAAGCTTCAGCCTGCGTTAACCGGGCCTTTTCCTGCTGCTGAAGCTGAGTCACTTGTTGCCGAAGCTCGGCCACCGTCTTGGCGGAATCCGCCTTTTGCTGCGCCAGCGCCGCCCTGGCCCGGGCGATCAGCGCCTGCGCCTGTTGCTCCTGCGGCGTCAGGTTAAGCGCCTGGCGCACGCCGCTGGCCAACGCGCCGAGCGCGGCCAGATCCGGCTTGACCGGCGGCGGATCGGCGGCCGTCAGCGCCGTGGCAACGCGCAGCGCCGTCAATTCCTGCTGCAGAGACTGGATTGTCGCCTGCTGGCGCTCCAGCTGGCCGCTCTTTTCTCGCAGCGCCTTCTGGGCGAGCGCCCACTGCTGCCGGCCGGCGGCGGACGCCCTGGTTTTGACCGCCGGCTGTTGCGCCGCCGGCGACGGCGGTTTGTCTGCCGGCTGCGGCGGCGGATCCTGCCGATGATACTGCTCGGCAAACTGCAGCAAGGCGGGCACGCCGTCATCCGCATGCAGCGCATGGGGCGCCGCCATCAGCGGCAACATCAGGCTTAAAAGCGCCAGCCGGGAACGTGGGCTCATTGGATGCGCTCTCCCCGTTCGGCGAGACCGGTCATCATGGTGGTGCTTATTTCAACGCAGGTGCGGCTGATGCGGTAGCGATACAATGCGTCGACGGTTTCCTGGGTGTCGGTGTTGACCCGCGGCCGCACCCCGGCGTACTGCGCGGCTCCGCTCATCAACGCATCGAATTCGCGTTTGTACTTTTGATATTTCTCGGGATCCATATTGCGCATGGCCTCGAGCTCACGTTGGCACTGCTGGATACGTTCAGCCTCGCGCTGTTTTTTATCCTGCTCCGCCGTTTCCGTTGCACTGACTTTATTCACTGCCGCCGCCGGTCGTTTGGCGTTTTGGCAACCGGCCAACGTCATGGCCAGCAAAAGTGATGCGGTTAAGCAATATGCCGATCGGGTCATTGTAGTTATCTCCTTGTTAAATCCGACAGAACGTCCCTGCTGCAAAGGCGGCGGTATTTCCCGCCATTCATTCACTTAATTGATACACAACCAACATCATATTCAACATTTTGATATTAAAGGATTTTTTAAAAAACAAATTTATCAGCCGCTAATAACAAGGGCAAGGAAATATATAATATCCATCATGATTAACCGCCGGGCACCGACTTATCGTCACGTTTGATCCCGCACCTTATTTACGCCGTTGCCCTGTTGGCGAGATAAAAAAAGCCCCGGCAAAACGCCGGTTCATAGTGACAGTCGCACTATAAATACACATTTAAAATCAATTGATTATATTTATTACTGCATTTATATACAGTATTTTTTGGTGCATTTTTTACTTATTTAGGTTAAATTTTCCCGCACAGTCCCCCACCCAGCACCCCACGGGGTGCCATGCAACAGGAATCAGTATGGCCTTTTATACGGTTGAGAAGAGGATGCGGTCGGATGGCACACCCCGCTATAGATGCACTGTAGGGGTGAAGCAAGCCGGTAATTACGTATATCGTGAAAACAAAACCTTCGGCAAACTCTCACAGGCGAAATCATGGGGCATGGGACGTGTCGCACACATCGAAGCCAATGGCACCCCTGATGATGAGCGGTCAACACATACTACCTTGGGGGATTTGATCCAGAAATACACAACACACCCCAACATAAAATATGGGCGCTCTAAAACTGATGTGCTTAAACTGCTATCCCGATCAGAGATCGCAACCAGCCCTATCACAGAACTCACTGCTTCTGTTTTTATCGAGCACTGTGAGCAGCGCAGAAGGAACGGTGCAGGGCCAGCAACAGTGGCTCAAGATTTGGCGTACATTGGCTCAGTCCTCAAGGCCGCCAAGCCAATATTTAACATAGACGTTGACCTGCAGGCGTACGAACTAGCCAGAAAGAATCTTTCACAAATGCGTGTGGTAGGACCTTCGCAGAAGAGGAGTCGGCGCCCTACTCGCACCGAGACTGAACTTCTCCTGTCTGGACTCAAAGAGAAGGAGTTTGGCTCCTATAACAGAACCCCATTCGCAGACATATTTCTATTTTCGATATTAACCTGTATGCGTATCGGCGAGGTTTGTAAGATCACATGGGACGATGTGAATGAAAAGCAAAAATCGGTTTTGGTAAGAGACAGGAAAGATCCTCGCAAGAAAATTGGTAATCACATGTCCGTTCCGCTACTTGGTGATGCTTGGGTTATCCTTCACCGCCAGCCGAGAAACGATGCTCGCGTGTTTCCCTTTAACAGTAGGAGCGTTACTCAGACTTACCGACAGGTTAGAGACGCACTTGGCATTGATGACCTACGTTACCACGACTTGCGTCGGGAGGGAGCCAGCCGGCTTTTTGAGGCGGGATTCAGCATCGAGGAAGTGGCCCAGGTTACAGGGCATCGATCGCTGAATATACTTTGGCAGGTTTACACCGAACTATACCCGAAATCGCTACACGAAAAATTCGACCAACTGCAGAAATCGAAGTTGACCAAAGAATAACATGACTGTACAAATAACCAGTAAAAACTTACCGAGTCCAAGACATGAAACCTCAAGACGAAATCAGCGGCATGCGACAGCTAACCGACTTTCAAGCAGACCATAGCGCCTTTGGCCGCTTTGTTTTGCTGCACTCATCATTCACAGACACAATGTCATATGTCTGCGCTGAGAAATCGACGACCTACCCAGACCAAGAGGTAATGATCCGCCTGGACGTTGCCAAGGAGCTGATCCGCGAACTGCAGAAGCGTGTCGATTACATCGAAGCCGGTATCGAAAACAACGCCGTGCAGTTGGTTGATTAAAAATAGACAATTTGCCGGGGTGGTCAGCACCATTCCGCCAGCGTAACTATTTGATATTTTCGAAAAGATCCGTCAATAGCTACCGATTCTCCGCCAGGCGGTCAGCACCTAAAGATACCGCTTCCTACCGATATCCAACCCGCTCGACATTGCGAGGTCGGCGTCGGGGGCAAATTTTTATTTTTAACAAAGCGCAGGGCAATCAAACTTTGACTGGCCTGCGCTTAGTTTTAGCTAAGAGGGCGTTTCAGAGTGCAGTCTGGGTATGATGTTGTATATCAGATAAATATTACATTACCAGGAGATTACTTGACCAAGAAAATCAGTTGTTTCACCAACAACCCCCGAGACCGTATCAACTGTGTATTCAACCGCATTATCAATACCGGTGACTAGTGGGGTTGCTACTGGGGGAATGTTTATTCCCACACCATCCAGGGCTTCCATACCTCTAGCATAAAGATCTCCCACCAAACCACCACCTGCCACCGATTCAATTTCTTCAGCACTCAGTTCACGAAACGTATTCATTGCTTATCTCCTGCAGTTATAACATGGACATCAGTAAGCGCTGTCTGTCACCTGAGGGGGAAACTGGTCCCCGCTGGATACTCATTTCACAGCTCTTAGTGCACTAGCCGGTACAGTAGTGATTCCTGTCGCCGACGGCCTCACAAGTATAGTACAGCATGCATAGGTGTACATTTTTCATGCAGTCAGTGGCGGTTTTTCAGTGACCGAACGCAGGACGTTGATCGATAACGAAAGATAGTTGTGCTGAGCCGGGGTCCATCCCGGCCTCTGGCTATTTACGGCACGGGTATATTTTTGGCGGCCATCGAATCGCGCATATCATTTAGCGCGTCAAGCATCTCCGCTGGCGTCAGCACACTGTTATAGACGGCAACGCCACCGCCAGCCCCCTCAAAACCATCCGTTAACTGGCTGCCTGCCGGGGCACCGTTGAACACCAGCTGATTACCGCTAACGGAACGGCCGTTAGTGATTGCCATGGGCAACGGGTTACCGTTCGCGCGCATGCCGATGATCTCAGTGGCTGAGATAGAAACGGCAAACATCGTCCATGCTCCGGTGATCCCGCCAAGACTCAGGGTGACTGTTCCTGTCGAAGTCGCAACCAGAACAGAACCCGAGCCATCAGGCTGCTGTGTAACCCTGAATCCAGTGAACGGTGCACTACCCGGCGTCACCGTCGAAATAATATTCGCGGCCGCGGCCGGCTTGGCCAGTATTTTTAACGCTATGACGAGCGTTACATTTTCCGGCTCCACGACGGGGATTATTGCCCCTCCGCCGGTTTTCACACACACCATTCCCTCATCGTTGAATTCTGCGTTAGTGAGCAGGTTATTGCCCTGGCCGCTATAGTCGGTTTTACCGTCCATTGCGAAGGTGCCTACGCTGGTATCCCGGTTCATCGCCATCACTGGATAGGCAAACGGGTACTCGTCATCATAAGCGGATGAGGTATCAAAATTAAAAGTCATCGTGTTCCCTTAAATTTCAGTGATTTTTAACACGCCACCCTGAGCAATACGCAGCGTTCCATCTTGGGCTTTGGCTACTATGGTGATTTCTGTTGCATCATCAGGCGCAGTAAATTCGTAGTAAAAATACCCATACCCGTCAGTAGACTGTTTCCAGTTTCGAATGCCCGCCAGGTACACGGTGCTGTCGGTATCTGCAGTGGAATTTCCCACAACGACGTAGAATGACACCCAGCTGGAAATATTTGCGGCAATTTTCAGCTCCACACCGAAGCCATATTTTTGCCCGCCGGTGACCGGTAATGTCCGGTGCGCTGCAGCTATTGAAGACCCGGCCCCGACCATAACGAAAGCATTGCCCAGAATGTCAGGATCATTCTCAACGCTGAAGGTGCCGGAGGAATCGACCACCCACCCATTAGGGACGCCATCAGTTTGCTGGATGAATAATGGGTTGGGCAGAATGTTGTCGCTGTTTTCCGGGGTCGTCACAGAGACGGCTTTTCGCGGGATCGTAGGGGCAATCCACTGGCTCATCGTGTCAGCTATCGCCTTCCCCATGGCCTTAGCAGCAACAGGCCACGGGTGGGATTCGTCCTGGTTATACCCAGCGATCCACTGGCCAGTTAATGGGTCTGTTGTGGCGGCGTGCAGGTCAACAAGGGGTAACCCATATTTGGCAGCATACGCGCGGAGGAATGCATTAATTTCATAACGCAAGACGTCCTGCGCCTCCGAATTTCCCGACTGCGCTGACATCGTGCACACAACGGGAATGATCCCCGCACGGCGCAGTTTGCTGTAGATTTTGGTTAAAGCTGGGCGAGTTACAGTCTCAAAATCCAGGCTTTTAACAACATCATTACGGCCAGCCAGTACGATGCAAAATGTGGGTTTTGCTGCAATAACGCGCGGGATATGTGTCGCGAGGATTTGCGCAGCGGTATAGCCGCCAGTCGCGTATGTCCCCACATAACGGAACCGGCCTCCGGTGAAAAGCATTGCCCATGCTGTCCAACATTGCGCATTAACCAGAGGCTCGTAGATTTTTCCTTTCGCGTTAGGCTGTGATGCTGCAAGCCCAAACTGAGAGATTGAATCGCCAGCAACAGCCACGTCATTCGGTAAGGCACCGCGCTGAGTCGTCAAAGGGATGCCGTGAAGCTCGACAGTCCGATTGTCTTTGCGCATGCCGAATGCCACCCGGAAATTGCTGCCCATCAGCCCCCATTTATATACGGAGCCAATCGTGGACATTTGCGCCATCTCTCCGAATAACAGCCTGTCGGCGATATTTATCAGGTACGCCTTGGTTTTTCCGAACAACGTTTTATCACCGTTTTTCTCAATGAGTAGCGATTGACGCCCTCGAGGATCACCAAAAATAACCTTTCCGTCCCGAGTGAAGATTGAATTTAACCCAGCTGTACGGTTATCAATAAGCCTGGCCATTTCTATCGCAGAGGCCACAGCAGCAGCACCAACAGTTTGGGAAACTTGGATAGCGGTGCCGTTATCGTTCAAAAAATAATAGAACGCCGCAAGGTCATCAGGTCCACCTGGTATGCGGAAATACCCTCCTGACGGAGTCCCAGCGATACCAGCCGCCACGTTAGAAAACGTATATTCATTATCACTCACCGCTTCGGTATTTTTTAAAGCTTCCTCTGCTCTGTCTGCTGATTGCGCTGCATTCGCGGTAGCTCCAACAAGTTCATCAATCCTTTCCGATACCTGTTTGCGAACCGTCGGGAACGGTTTCTGAAAGCGATCATGCGCTACATCTTCATCACCATTCAAAAAGTCATCATAGGCAAGGGCATTATCATTGAGGTCCTTCATGCTGTTTGAAGGCCGGGGATTTAAGGTGTTGTATCGTTGGGCCATAGTTAGTTCCATAGGGCCGTATAAACGGCAGAGATTGACTGTTGACAACTAGCACCAATGGGGCTATTATTTATTACATGAGGTAGCGGAAAGGCCGCAGCCCAACCCGAAAGGAAGAACGAGATGACCGACATGACCACCGCCGAGCTGGAAAAGATTCACGCTGAAATTGCAAAGCTGATGGCTGAAACAGCAAAAATTAACAGAGAAACAATGTGGTATCCGGTTGCAGTCGCCACGGGGTTAATCGGAGCGGTGGCAACAGTGACAACCATCATCATCAAATTTATTTAACGAGAAGCCCCGGAAGGGGCTTTTTGATAGGTGCAGAATGCGATTAATCAACGAATACACTCCTCCCGCTCCTGAAGATCTGGAAAATTTAAAATCAGAGCTTGGATATACTGGCACACAAATGGCAGACCTTGCGGGTGTAGCCAGCAATAGCCAGTGGCGTAAATACACCGGTGGTGCTGAGCCGCGAGCAATGTCTCCTCACATACTTTTTTTTATGGCAGCACAGCTTGCATTAAATGACAAAGAACTATCTCACATCATTGAAAAAATGAAAGCAATTGGGGCAGAGATAAAATGAGTAGAGAATTGCCAAGTAAATTATACTCCTTAGATGTATTAAGGGGGATCGCGGCAATTTCTGTTGTTTTTTGGCATTGGCAACATTATTTCTATGTCGGTGATCAACCAAAAGACTTCATATCAGAGAATCAGCCTTTTTTTGGTGCATTAAGCTTACTATACAGACATGGTGATTCTGCTGTTGAGTTATTCTTTTGCATTTCAGGCTTCATTTTTTACTGGCTGTATTCTCAATCCATTGCTGATAAAAAAATAAGTATAAAGGAATTTTCCGCAAAGAGATTTAGCCGTCTATACCCATTATACATAACAACATTCTTCGTGGTGCTATTTTTACAGAGATTTTATTTATCTCATAATGGCTCGTACTTTGTTTACCAAGAAAATGATTTATACCACGCAATACTAAATATATTAATGATTCCTGCATGGGGTTTTGAAAGCGGATGGTCGTTCAATGCTCCTGTTTGGTCCGTGTCTATAGAAATTATGCTTTATGGCGTTTTTTTCATTATTTGCAGACTTGGTAAAATCAGACTAGCACTAATCCCCATACTTATATTGGTCGGGTACTTCATTTTTCCTGAAAACTATAAAATAGGCATTGGTTTGTTTTCCTTCTTCTGTGGTGCTGCCACATACAAAATAACAAAGCTAACAATAAACAATCTCACTGGCTTTACCCCGATTATTTTAAGCTCCATACTATTAGTCTTCGCTTGGTATATTGTTTCTGCTTTTTTCTCATCGAATATTTTCGTAATAACATCCTGCGGATTTACAACAACAATTTACTTCTTGGTCACATTGAGCACAATTCCAGCTTGCAATAATATGTTTGCTAAAATTCGCTGGATTGGCGATATCAGCTACTCTTCATACCTCATTCACTTCCCACTGCAAATAACATTTTCTTTATGTTCCGATGCCTTAGGTTATAGCCGAGAAATATTTTACTCACCCAACTCAATAATTATATTCATGGTAATTCTAATACCTTTAAGTTTAATCAGCCATTATTATCTAGAAACTAATGCACAGAGGTACATAAGAAATAAAATCATGGGGAAAAAGATCACAAAATCCATTTTGAAGCAGGGGTAACCCTGCTATTTCCCTATCGCAATCCATGTAAACCCGTTCGAGTCTTTTCTGCCCTGACCTGAATCCATGTCAAAAATATAACTAACCATATCAAAATACGTCAATTGATAGTTGGTATTGTCAACATTTGCAAGAACGAATGCATTGTTATCATTTTTGTTTGTTGGAGATACGATAACTTGATACACAGAAGTTAAAAATGGTGTAGGATAATTTACTCGCTTCCTACCATCAGAATCGGCAATACCACTTCCCCATTGAATAATCAAACCTGATGGAAGTTTCTGGTATCCATTTCCAGACAATGCAGCAGGTGCTTGGTCTTTATTCGTTTTTTTTATTGCCTTTAAAATCTGTCCATCATCTGCAGGATCGAGAGGAATACCACTCCCCACCACAACATTACACATTTCACGTTGCCACGTATTAAAAATTGCCGCTTCTAAAATGGTTGGCGGCACCCCTTGGGCAACGTTGCCATTCGTAAACTCTGCATTTTGGTCTGCTGTTTCTGTAACACTTCCAACTTTTTGCATGACAAATCCTCGCTGATTAAACGATTGATAATGATGATTAAATGGGCTTTAAATATTGCCTGAGGCTATATCGAATATTTCGGCAAACTCAGGTGTCACGTTATAAACACCTTCGTCGTTAAAGCCGAAATTGATGTAACCGAACTTCACGATGGTGTGCGACGGCGCCAGGGCATTCATACGGCATTCAAGCTGCCGGTTGCCCCAGGAGCGCAGCGGGTCACCGCAGTAGCTCATTCCCGCACGCGCGTAGGTGATCGTGGTTTCCTCGGCCTCCACCAGCCATACAAATGGCCAGTCGTCACCGTTAAGCCCATCCCCACAGACAGAGAGCCCCGCGCGGGCCTGGCGGTATTCATTGATCGTGATGTTGTAACCCAGCGCCCGGGCGATACTCACAAAGTACGTTCTGGACTGGCCGCCCGTACTGATGAATTTTGACACCACTGCCGCCTGACGCTTGGCAATCGTGTCTACCTCACCGATCGAGCAATCATCCGGCAAACCGAGAGTTTTCTCCCACTCGGTCAGCAGGATCGTGGCAGTTTCAGGAAAAGCGCCGACTAAAAGCGCTATCGCATCATTGTCACTACGCAGGAAGGCATTTGCTAATGCCCGGATCACTGCCGCCTGGACACTGTCTGGATCACGTGGCCACGCCAAACCGGTTGGTATCAACGCCTGCAACGCGTGCTGGTAATTTTCAGCGGTAAACTGGCTCATGTATAATTCACCTCACCGCGTACTGGCAATTCCCCCACGCCAAGCGAGATATTCGCCGCCGGCGAAACCAGGATAAAGCCGGCGGTACCATCAATGTCCCCGATCGCCCTGTTCAGATCTGAAAGAAAAATCTTACCGGTGCCGTCCGGCGTGCCTCCTTCAAAAAAAACGTTGTCGATCGCAGCCGCAATGGCCGCGGTGATAACGCTGCCAACATTGCTGATCCCACTGATTTCAAAATTGACTGATTTGGCCACGGGAGAACAGACATAAACCATGGCGGTCACCGGTGCCAACGGGTAAATATAATCCGCCACGCGGCCCTGATCCCCGGTCGCCTTTTGCGCCCCCCAGCTGTCAAACTGGGATATGCCGTCAGTGCCGACAGGAAAGCCGTGGTTGGTTTCATCGTTGCCGTCGCACATGATGTACACCCCAACGGTGCCGGCGCCCATCAGCCGCCGTTTAGGCCAACAGCGCGTAACACCAGGCACAGCCAGCGCCCATTGCTCGTAATCCGTATCACTGCCGCCCTGCGGCGGGTTTTGATATGCCAGCAGCATGCGGGCGCGCAAACTTTCCTGCGTTTCGATATCGGCGCCGCCAGTTGCCGGATCCATCATCACGCCGCTGGCGTCGATACCAGGCAGGGAAATATCCAGCGTCAGGGAGGTTCCGGCATCGGCATTTCCGTCAATACCGCCGCCTGTCGGATCATCGATGATGTCGGGAAGTAAAGCCGTCAGTTTACCGTACCCTTTCCCGTCGGCACCGATGACCACGTCATCATCCAACCGATAGCGGTAGCCGTCACCGCGGCGCAACACCGCACCTTTGCTTACCGGCGCCCCTACAGTGCCGCTGAACTGATACGACGGGGTGGATGCCGGATTGGCGGCATTCTGGTAGACACTTTTCAACCCGGCCCAGCCGGAAAGCCATTCGTCCGTTGAGTTAAATGGGGTTGCCTGCAGCGCGATATAATCCAGATAACCGTAATGCAGATGCGCCAAGCCGGCATCGGCATCCGCCAGCACCCGCATATTGGAATAGCGCAAAAGTGAGCCGGTTTTACGGAGCTCTGATTGGAGCTGTGTGCGGTTCTTCTCACGCAGCTCAGTTAATGTAGGCCGCTTGAATGGCATAATTTATTGCTCCCAAACCCAAAAGAATCGCATATCCGTATCGTCACCATTCCCCGGCCTCTGATAGCGGATCACCATGTTCAGCCGGCGGGGATAGACGATCTGAGTAGCGATAGAGAACGACGACACCACGCCATCAGTCACCAGCCATTGCAGAGCCTCTCGGGAATACTCTTCTGCCTTTTGCGCGACCGACTGCGTCAGTTTCTGCCGCCTCAGCAACCACAGACGGGAACCAATGTCATGCTCCTCGTCCGCATCCCCCCACCAGCCCCGGCGATCATCACCATCAATGTCGTCGTCATCACGAGCAACGCGATCGGTAAAAAGGCTGATAATGATCGAGGTCTGCAGATCATCACCATTCATCAGATCGCCACGCCCCTCACGCCAGTCCGCGGCCAGCCGTTCAACGTCCCAGAAAGAACTGATATCACTCATTCAACAGGCTCCCCGGGTTTCTCGCTGGTTTTCTCATCGTTGCCGCTCTGGACGTTTTTCACGACGTGGTCGTGATCATTGTGGCCATCACGCAACTGTTTCAGCGTGGCGGTATTGCTTTCGCAGTTATCGATAACATCGCCCGTCACCTTCAGGACTGGCGTATTCATCAGAACGCCCTCCGCTGCATTAATCGTTACAGTGGATGCATTGCTAACCGTCACCGTCTGACCTTTTGCTTCGACTTCAATACCGGTCTCAGTCAGCTTTATGAACATGCCCCACTGGTTATAAATGACCGTTTCACCGGACTTTAAACCAGACTGCCGGTATTGTTGGTTGTTGCTGGCCACAATCACGGCGCTGGAGCGATCTCCGCCCAAATAGGCGAGCACAACATCGGTACCCACCGGCAAACCTGAAGAAAAGCCAAATTCGGCCATGCGTGGGGTTCCGCCACGCACTTCCAGCGGCGTCTGATACTGCAGCTTTTGAATGCCGCCGGCGTCGCTGTGTCCGGTGATCCGGCCGATGCCGAGCATCATGGATACGCGGCGCCCGAGTTGTCTCAAAATATCGCCACTCATCGATTAAGCTCCTGCACCTGACTGTAAAATTGGTACGGCTGTACCGCAAAAGCCTCCGGCGGCATGAGCACCATCCGCGCCGTGGTCCCTTCCCATCCATTACGAATAAACGTCACTTCAGAAAGGAGCCACAGCTCATCAGGGAGCCCAAACGTGGGGATCTTGATAGGAATGAGGGTATTGGGTTCCCACAGTTTGCCGTCCTTATCGCGCCAGCTGTCCACTGTTACCTGCAGTTGCCGGGACCGTCCATATCGGCGGTTCATTTCCCAGTCAATGCAGTTCTGCGCCTGACCATGGGAATTCATCGTGCTCTCAACGATGATGATCCGGTTGCGATACCGCATTTTTGCCGCTTCAGGATCTCGCGCTTTGGCCAGTGTTACCGCTGAATATCCACTATCAGGCGAGAGTTCCATCGCGGGAGTCATCGACATCGATACCCCGACATAGTCGGAGAATCGCTCATCCATCGAGTCCATCAGCGAGGCGCTTTCAATGTTCTCACCCTGCGCCACCCCGCTGGCGGCCTTGCGGGTTCCCACCCGGGTCAATCGCAGATCGCCGTCAGGGGTATCGAAATAGAGCAACGCCGCCCACCGGCTGATCCTGTCGATAATTTCTTGCGAGGATTCGCCCCAATTCAACGTGAATTGCGGCACCGTCACCAGGTCCGTCACGTCAGAGCTGACCTTTATGCCGTAGGGAGACGCCAGACGTTGAGCGATTTGCAGCGCGTTGGCCTGACTGATGACGTTATTAGGCCACTCTGCAGAGCAGTCAACCAGGTCCTGACATTTGCTCCTGCCTGTTGCCCTCACTTCATGGCGCGACTTTGATAAAGTCGGTGCCCAGCGATCGATGTATCCTGTCATCGCCAAGTCATTACCCAACATGATCTGGCACGCGTCTCCCTTTTTAACGAGCTGCTTCTCGTTTGTAGCTGGGTAGTAGTCCATCAGCGACAGATCGAAATCAGAGGGTAAACGTTCAATGCCGCGCGTTACCCTGACGTCGTCCCAGCCCTGAATGATCTTGTTGCCCACCTTCAATATCAGTTCATCTTTCATTTTCGCAGTGCCCTGAATTTCACCGGCATAAAGGCTGGGTGGCGCGGCTGAACTGACTGCACAAGCTCATCCCCGCGCGCAGCGTTCTGGTATAGGCGATTGGCAAGCGTTAATGCCGGCAATGACGCGGACATAACAACTTGAGTCAGCGAACTCAGTTCCGCACCTTTCTGCCCGTACGCATTGACGAGGGCGTTTCGGGTTTCCAGCAAATTGAGATAGTCGTCATCGTCGCCGGTATCGGCCGCCATCAGTAAAACGTCATCCAGCGTGTCGCAGACGCGGTTTAACATCAAAATGGCATCGTCATAGCTTGAGGGCTCATAGTCTGCCGCCACCACAGCCAGGGCACCGGCGGATAAAACGCAGAGCAGGATCGTGGCACTTTGAGCAATGGCATTTTCAGCATCTGTCGCGTAAAACGTCGCGTTTCGGTATGAGGCCAAGGATTCCAGCATGCGGATCTTTTCCTCAACGCTGCCGCTTACCGAAATCACCTCATCAATGATCGCTCTCGCATCGACAGGAAAAGCATCGACTGCGGCCACACTCTCGAAGGTGGCCGTGAGGGTCAGCAACTTTGCACGGCCAGTCACCGCCTCCGCCATTTTTTGATGAACCAGCCCGGCGTAATCCTCGGTGTCCTCTGCCCGGTTAATCGCTCCGGTAGAACCGGAAACCCCACCACCTACACTGCCCTTGCTGTACCGCCCATAGCGCGCGCTGCCGAAGGTGGACTTCAGTACATTGCTTAAGTTCGTCACTTCATTGGCCGTACCTTTCACCATATTTCCCCAAAATGCTGCCGTGTTGCGCAGCGTCTTGATGGCTTGGGTGACGCTCCTGATCTCGCCCTTCACCGTTGCGATGAATTTGGTGGCTGCCATGATGCCAGTGCGGAGCCAATTGGTTTGAACCAGAGAAGCCGCCTGGGTACTGCCGGTAATGGCAAAAACCTTCAGGCCCGACTCAATGACGGTGAGTGTGAATTCGAATGATCGCCCGTTATCCACACTTTCCAGCACTCGCAGGCCACCATCAGGAACGCTGACAGTGAGCTCCCCCAGCGTCGGGTGGATCAGCGTGCCGGCGCCCTCCATTTCACAGGCGGCCACCAGCGAATTACGTTGGGTGATCACATCGGGCGCGTCATATGCCAGGCTGTTGTGCACAATGAAACCGCGGAGGGTCATTTTCCGGGTGCCGCGCCCCAAATCTTCAACCCAGGCCGTGTTGCGATAGGGATATTCATGCACTGCCTGCCGGCGGCCAAACACCCCTTCCGCGCTGACTACAGCAAAAGGCACGCCGCGGAAGGATGCTGGGTGAATATGCTCAAACCAGTCCCAGCTCTCGCCACTGCCCAATAGTGAAGACAGTGCATCGTTGATCAGAGCCATCCAGCCTCCTGAAATAAAAAACCCGCCGAAGCGGGTTTAACTTAATGATTGCATGGACAGCGCTACACGCCCCCCACCATCCGTTTGCACTTTTCGGCGCTCCCCGGTCTGAGGGTTCACCATGGTTATTTCCAACTGGAACTTATTCTCATCTATCGCCTTCGACATGGCCTCAGTGATCTGGCCCAATGCCTCACTATCTGGGCTATTGGGTGAGAACAGCGAGGCTTGCGTATCAGCTGCCTTTGGCGGCTGAGCAGATAGCGGCACCGTAGTATCGCCAAAATCAAAATTTCCTGACTGGCGCTGGCCAAATAAAATGTTCTGATCCCGCAAGCCACTCCAGCGCGCATCATTCACAGAATCATAGATCCCTTTCGAAATCTCGTCCGATGAGTACGGCTGAGCACCGTTCTCATGCTTGATAATGGCAGGAATAAGTTTTTCCAGTACCTCTGGTGAATGTAGGTCCAGCGGTTCAGCTGAGTTAAAGCCCGTTTGTTTTGCCACGTCATCAATATATGCCTGGGTGATATTTTCATTGGGCGGTGCATACGTCCTGATCATACGGTTCAACGTGTTATTCCCACGATCACCGAATAACATCAGTTGGCGTGACAGCGCTGCTAACCCATCCCCGGGGTTTTCAAAGGTGACAAATCCGCCATTTCTTCCCGTGGAATTTGGCGCCGCGCGCAGGTTTCCGGGATTATTATTGCGCAAACCCAGCGCATTATTCCCAGGCTGACCATACGGCATCGATACACCCGTACCGGCCGCCGGCGTTCCGGAAATTTTATCCAAATCCCCTTTTAACCGATCCGCGCGCCATACTGGTTTGTAATACCCGTTGAGCTTTTTGATCAGATCTTCCGATGCGTAGCCCAGTTTTAAATCCAGCTGCTCCTTCCATGAAAGCGTGTCTTTAAATTTATCGTCACCCTGTGCCTTGCGAAGAATATCGGCCTGCTGGCCACCCCGGTTAAAGGTCAGGATGGACCCAACCGCCGCACTGTCCATCCCATTGGACATCACCTGTTTTATCTGGTCTACCGACGCCGCCAGTGTCTCAGATTGGCCTAACCATGCCTGTCCCTTCAGCAACATCCCATCATAGGCAGCGCCGATCTGGTTCAGTTGCTGTTTAAACGCCAGCGCGTTCTGCAGGTCCTTATCGCTAAAAATAAGGCCATCACGGCGTGCCTGATCTTTCAGGCGCTGTACTTCACTGGTGGTGTTACGCAAATAGCTGAGCAATTCAGGAGAAAGCCCCAGCTTGTTGGCAAACAGTGCTTGCTGGCCGGCGGGCAGCGACTGCATAGAGCGGTTGAGATCGTTGACCAGCTTTCCCACATCAGCCAGGCCATCCTTGGTCAGGCTTATTTCCACCCCGCGCTGTTTGAGAAGCGCTAAAAATCCGTCATTTCGGCCATGGGCCGCATCGTTCGCCTTTTCGAACAAATCACCGACTGAACTCTCTGCCGCTTCGCGGGCACTTCCGTTCTCAACCATGGCGCCGGTAAGCTCCTGAAACGCATCGGCCGTCATACTGACGTTTTTTGCGATGGTGTCGATGCGGTAACCGGTGTTGGCAAAGTTGGTCAGGTTGTTTTTGACGACATTGACGACTGCCGCTGCGCCCCCCAGCCCCAGAGTGAGCCCCCCTACCATTTTCAGGGGAGGGACCAGATCACCGATGAACTGCACACCGCTGCGGGCATTCTGGGCCAGAACATCAAATCGGCTGCCCAGATCATCCAGATTGTCTCTCGAGTCCTGCCCACCCAGTGTCAACGCATCACGCGTCTTATCAAGGAGTGGATTGAGGTTTTTTACTACCTCCTCAATACGCAATATCGCAGCTGACGCCTCATCATTCGCCGTCAGCTCAAAATCGAACGACTTGGCCATTATTTGCCCGCCTTAAGCTTTTCAATTCGACGAGCCTGATCGGCCCAAAAATTCAACCGGGTACGGGTCAGGGACCACGCATCACGTGGCCCCCATCCATAATACTTCGTCACCTCAGCGGCTAGCTGTTGCCATCCGTCGAGGGATCGAAGGTTAAAAAAGACATCAGGAAGACCTCACATTTCCGGTAATCGGTAAATGCCATGCCACCTAATACTTTCTCGCTGATGCTGGAGTTCAACGCGATCAGCAGTTTCATGGCAGCCATGCTGTTTTTGTTTTTCTGCTGTTCATAAAACTGCTCAACTTCAGCCAGGGCCGGTTCTTTCAGGTCAATCTGCTCGTAGCGAACATTGCCCATTTCCAGCGCCTTACTGAGCGGGATCGTTTTGGTTTTATCAAGCTCTGCCATATCAATACTCCGTTACCGAGCCGCCTTCCCAGCGAACATCAAATGTTGCTTCTTCGCTATCAACATCCTGCGTGTTCACGGACCACATATTTTCGCCAATGATGGTCTTGCCGTTCGCCAGCTCAACGACAACAGAAACATTGGTTGAGTCGTTAATCTGAGCGATCGAAGTGCCACCACTGTCACGCGCCTGGTAAGAAATGAACGGCGCCCGCGGTTTTTCCTTATAACCGTGGACTCCGTCCATCCCCGTCAGCGTAGATCGCTCCACTTTGCCAGGGCTGTACTTAAACTGGCCGGCGACCATGACGGTCACACCGTCGATGGTAACGTAAGCGGTGCCGGCCAGGCGGTTAGTTGTATCTCCCATAAATCCCCCTTATGCTGCGGTCTGCGCGCGGCGCCATTGATTGAGTAGTGCGAAAATTTCCAGCTGGTCGATCAGCGTGCCGGTCCAGAGCACATCGATCCGCTTGGTATTACTGCTGTTACGCTCCACCAGCAACGTCTCCGCGAATGCCGCGGCATCCTGCACATAGCCGTTGAACTCCAGCGTGCGATACTGGGCGATCAGCTCTGCACGGATCACATTCGGCGTAACAATGGCCGAGCCTGGCGCAAACCGTGTGCCGTCGTTGGCCAACTTCATGCGGCTGAACTTGGAGGTGATCTGAGTGCGCAGGAAGCGCGTCACGAACATCAGCAGGAACAACGTTTCAATGTTCAGGTAGCTGTCATCCGCATCGCCGAACTTGTTCTTCTGGTAGGTGGTGATGGTCTTTTCGACCTGCACAGAACCATCATCAGCCACGGTGAACGTTGAGATACCGCTGTACAGCAGATTATTGCGCTCAGTCAGCATGAAGCGGGATTCCAGCGGCGGAGCCAGAACACCGCTGATGGTCAACGTCTGCGTTGGACGGCCCGGATCGTTGCGCAGGCTCGGTGCAATCGCCCCGGTCAACGCTGCCGCCCAAAGATAAGCGGGCGTCGGTGATCCGTTGATCCCCAGTAGCGTCTCATGCTGGTTATTGCGCGCTTCGCCGGCGGCGGACAGAGAACCATACGTGCCCGCCAGCGCGCCGAACGAATGGCCATAGAGCTGCTGCGCGTAGGACCAGCGGCCGGTGGCATCGGAAAGGAACTCTTTCACGGCATCCAGTGACGCGGTGTCCGTGTACGGGTTGACGATAAAGTCAAAGGCCCGATCCTGTAGGTTACCCAATGCATCCGTCAGTTCTGGTGCGCCAGAACCCGCGGCCATTGGTGTAATTTTCAGTTCCATGCCCTGCGGGGTTTCTTCACCACCGGCCGCCCCCAGATAATTCAGGCGAATATCGATGCTGTTACCGTGCGCACCTTTGTTTTTCGCCGTCAGGTTCACCGTATCCGTTGCGGCCCCATCTACCGCTGCAGTCACAGGCAACTTGCTTTGACTGTTGATCAACGCTGCAATGGCGGCGGCCACAGCGACTTTGTCATCAGTGCTGACGACGGTCAGTTGCACACGTACACCGGCAATATAGAGAGACAGCACCCCGGTAGCGGCTGCAGCGGTCACCACCTGTAATTTGCCGGCTGCGGCCACGGTTCCGGTAGCGCCGTCCGACAAGGGCAGGATCCAGATTTCCGCTGACGTGTCGTTGGCCAGATACGCTGTCATCATGTTGTGCAGCATTGAACCGCTACCACAGATGCCGGCGACCGCCGAATCAGACGATACTTTTTGCGGAATACCCGGTGCTGCGGTTGCCGTAGCCAGCATTTGCCCGATCAGCAGCGTGCGCTGAACTGCAGTCGCCGTATTGGCCATCGAGTTATCAAACTCAGCGAAGAAAAACGGCGCGCGCTGATTGGAGGGAATGCGAGTAAATGGAACGGTCATTGATCATTCTCCTGGCTTTTCTTCCCCGCTACCGACTTTGTGGCCGCGTCAGGGTCGAATTTTTCTACATCGCCATCCTTCAGGCGGCGCCCCCAAAAAATATTGTCGGGTACCTGTTCGCCGGATTCAGGCAAAAAGGTGCCCTTGACCGGATCGCGCACAATGCGCCCCGGTGCGGGTTTCACAAACATAGGGTTACTCCAGATCGATTTTTACGAGTGGTTCAGGGGTGCCATCAGGCATGGAAATCGTTGCGTCTATCCCCTCAAGAGGTTCCGTATCGATTTCATAGAACTCTTCAGGGCCCTGATAATATTCAATGTCCAGTTCCATCAGCAGTTGGGCTGTGTGCCCTTCACCGTCAGCATCGACACCAATGGTGGAGCGAACCTGCAAAAACTGCTGAATTTTGCGAGTCAGTTCAAAGCTGTTGATCACCGCGCGCTCTACCTGCTCGCGCAGCTGCTCCAGCGCCTCTTCTGCTTTCTCTGCACCATTGTCTTCCGCTGCATCATCCAACTCCTGCAGGCGCCCCGTGAGGCGAACCGTGGTCACCGTGTTGAACTGGGGAACATTACGGCCCAGAGAACTCTTAACGTCGATCGGCGTTTGCACCAGAATAACCGGGTACATATCAGCGGTTGTCGGCCAGTCGCGCGGCGAAAAAACCCGATCGCCTGCATCGGTTTTATTCTTCAGCGCTTCAATGACCAGTAACCTTATCCCTCTGGGGTTCATGATTTCACCTTATTGAGAATAAGCTTCGTCCCACCATGGCTATCCGGCTGAACGTCCGACACGGCAAACAGCGTATTAACCGGTACCCCACCGACGATACCGACGAACACCCGATCTCCCTGCTTTGGACGAGCCCGGAACTGACTATCAAGCACCCCCAACACCGGAGAGGTGGTGTTGATAGTGCTGCCATCATCGAGCGGTTCGACTTCTTGCGTATAGGCACGATCAAAAATGCCGCTGACGGTGTACGGCGCACCGCCGGCGGGCCGGTAGTCAACCGGGTCACCAAAAACGCCGTGCAGCGGTGCAAGCAAATGCTGATCCCAGTTGATGCCCATTACTCCCCCGATTGCACAGTTACGGCTGGCGCACTACGAAGCAACGCTAGCTTGCGGAGTTGTTCAACATCAGCAACCACACCCAGACCTATCAACCGCTGCGCATCTGCTACCGGCAACGTGAACGCCCGGTTTTCTGAATAGTCACAGCCATCATGGCGCACCGTATTACCTTTGGTGACAACCACTGAAACCATGCCGTCCGGCAGCTTTTCACCGTCCTCATCGTCATCCGAATCATCGCCAGTGTCGGTGTCGGTGTCGGTGTCGGTGTCGGTGTCGGTGTCGGTGTCGGTGGGATTATCGTGGCTCTGATCGTCAACCTTCAACGTTTCCGGGATTTCCTGCTCACCGACAAGTAACTCGGGCGGCAAGCCGCCCAGTTCGTTTTCTTGCGCTTTTTTGGCCATATCACACCACCGTAGCACAGAGCGCGGCGTTTACCCGGCTTGGAATAACCAGCGGAGCAGACTGCATCATCAGCAGGCGCTGTGCCGGGTCTTCTTTCACCCAGGTCTTAGGGGCATAGGCCAGGGGGCCATAATTGAATGCAGGATCAAGGATCACGCCAAACGCACGAGTACCCATCAGGTCAGCGCTCGACATAATGACAGCACCATCGGGGATCAGCGGTTTTTCGACATTGTCCAGCGGGTCGATGAACCAGTCGTTGTACAGCCACAGGTCGAAGTTGCCCCAGCGACCTTTATAAACAGCCCCTTTCAGCACCTGCGCACCGGCATTAATCTGGTTACCATACGGGCTCAACGCCGGGAATGTGATGGCGTTATCCTTGATCGTGGTGTCCAGTCGAAACGCTTTCCACGATTTGTTGGTAAAGACCAGATCCGTCGGTACCGCACCGGAATTTTTGAGGATCAGCGTCTGCCATACTTCAATATCATCCGATGGCTGCGTGTTAGTAGCACCGGCGGCAACAGTTAACGGCCATTTATCGCTACCACTGAGGGTAATGGTCAGATCCGGCGAACGGCCAAAATCCACCACCTTGGTTTCGTACCCTTCACCGTTCACGGTGACTTTGCCAGACACCATGGCGCTACTGGCCATCCATTCAAGACGACGGTTAATCATGTCAATCTGGTCAGCCATCTCGAACTGCAGGTTCAGCATTTCACGTTCAGCAGCAGTATATTCACCGCCGATACGCTCACCGATCTGCCGGCGAATGGGTTTGCGCAGGTCCGGTGCGCGCTTGTCTTTGATGTAAGCGGGCTTGAAGGTATTGGTCTGGTATTTGCGGCTTTCAACCAGTTTGCCTTCCACCAGCGGCGATACGAATGGCGCCATACGACGCAGACCTACGTCCACATCAATGGCCACCTCTTCCGTTTCGTAGGTCACAACATTCGGGAAGAAGCGATCCAGAAGCCAGTTCTGGCTGGTTTTCAGGTTAGGGACGACCTGCACCAGCACGCTGGTATCAAAAATGTTTTCCATATTCAGTCTCTTTGTGATGCCGGCGCCGTGGCCGGCCAGAATTCAGGACGAGTGCAACCCTGCCAGAGAACTGGCACCAGTTACGTTTTCGAAAGGGTTAGATTGAGATCAGGATACCGGCGCCTGGATGCTGTCGCGCAGGAAGATAGCCAGCGGGCGGAATTGTGCTTTCAGTTCAGCAACGGTCCAGGTCGCATCGAAGATCAGACGGTGCTGGTTAAACTCACCCATCAGATAAACGCCACCCGTTTGTGCGGCAGCAGTGGTATCGACATCATCGACCAAAATGGCAGACGGTTTTTCACTGCCGTCAGTCGCATCTTTTTTGCTCGGAATAAAGGCGCCAGAAGCCGTCACCATACCGAGTACCGTGCCGCGCTTAAGCACACCGGAAACCCCGATAGTTACCGAATCGGTGACGACCTGAAGCGGACCCGACACAAGCTGATCGGGCACGAACAGCGAACTTTTCATGCCCGGTGCGAATTGGTTTTGTCCAAACTGGTCCATTATTTGATACCTCGTGCAGAGTCATAGAGGCCGGTCATCTTACTTACCAGCGCATTTTTTCCCGTGGCAGGCTTGCTGCCATCCGGGCCCAGCCGTACCCGTTCGGCTTGCATACGCGAATCTAGCGATACACGCGCAGACTTAGCGGGAACAACAGCCCCCATAGTCGCCATCGTGCCAATGGCTTCGCTCGCGCTCATGCGGGTATTGAACGCCAGATGCGCAGCCATATCCGGGCGGCCGGCGGCATGCTTACTGCCAAAGATGGCAGCACAACGTTTACGCTCAGCGCGGCGACCTTTTTTCACATCGCGGTTTTCGTCTTCTTCCGCGTCGGCATCATCATCGTCTTCTTCCGCCCGACGAGACTTCGCCTTTTTACCCTTCTCTTTGCCGTCGTCCTCTTCGGCATCAGGGCCGCTTTCATCATCATCTTCCATGTCTTCGCGATCATCCTCCTCTTCGGCGTCCTCCTCGTCATCGCGCTCCTCTTCCGCGCGGCGGGATTTCGCTTTTTTGCTTTTTTCTTTGTCGTCGTCCTCTTCCTCAGACGCTTTTTTCTTGAGGCCGAGAAGATGGGCAAACTTTAAATAAGACATACGTTAAGCTCCTGCTTCATTGATTAATTTTCGGAATGCGGCATCAGGGGTCATCACCGCATCGGCAAGCCCCAACTTGACGCCATCAGCCGCCAGGAAACAGGCAGCCTGGGTGTTACGGATAGTTTTTTCAGTGATCCCCCGGTTACGGGCTACCGTACTGACAAAAAGCCTACCCATCGCATCTACATCATCCTGAATCGCGGCGCGGGCCTGATCGCTCAATTTGACGTAGGGGTTGCTCTCGGCTTTGCGGTCACCGTAGGTGATGATGGTGACCGCCAGGCCGTCTTCTTTAATTCGCTGTGACCAGTCACAATGAATGACGATCACCCCGACCGAACCGACACCACCGGTACGCGGTACATGAATGCGATCTGCCGCGCTGGCGATGGCATACGCGGCGGAATACGCATTTTCGGTAAGGATGGCGTGGATCGGTTTTGAACCGCGGGCGTGATAAATCTCATCCACCAAATCGAAACAGCCGGCTACCTCACCGCCGGGAGAATCGATATCGAGGCAGATGCCGATCACTTCGGGGTCGCTGACCGCCGTCAGGAACGACTGCCTGATCCCGTCGTAGCCCGTCATACCGCTGTAGGGTCGCAGACTGCCCAACTTCTGAACCAATGTCCCCTGCACGGGGATCACCGCGATACCGCCAACCACGTCATAGCCGGCGTCCTGTTTACGTGCCTTGCGGGTAAAACTTTCATCATCCCCCAGCCAGTCAGATGCCAGCGTGTTGATGCGGGTTATCCCGAACCGGTCCATCATGGCGGCCATGACCACTTCGGCCTTTTGCGGGTGCAGCGCCAGCGGCGTGTTAAACAGCCGCTGCGCCAGGTGCGGTAAATTCACTCTGCCTCCGGGTCTTTTATCGTTTCTGGTGCGAAGATTTCGGCCTGTGCCCAAGTCGGCAACGGGAGCCCGCGCTCTTTGAACGCGGCAATTTCTCGTTTCCGCTGGTCAAGCATTTCTTCCCAGTCTTCACCGGCGTTTTCGGCCGCTTCCATTTCCAGCGTTGAAAGCCCGGCATCCATACCGAGAATGGCGCCTTTCTTCTCTGCCACCGGATCAACCCAGCCGCGACCTGGCCCCATCCAGCGCGCACGGCAATAAGCTGCCCTGGCGTCCAGAAAATGCGGAGCACCATTCGGCAGCGGTAAATCTTCCGTGTCGTGGATTTCTTCGATAAACGCAGACAGGATCGGCTGAGCAAACCCGGCAGAAAAATCATCACGTCGGCGGGTTAGCGTTTTCCATGCCTCCAGCATTGCAGAACGCGCCGAGCTGTAGTTAACGTCAGACCAGTCTTGTGTTACCTGTTGGGTAGAAAGCCCGGTAGCAGCGGCGATGTTGCGCAATGCAGCGCTCTCGAACACTTCAAAATTGCTGTGCGGGCGGGCTGCATTGACTGCCTTCACATCCTCACCCGGGTACAAAATCGGCATTCTCGCGCCATTTTGCAGCGATATGCGTCGATCACTGTGAAAGTCTACGCGGCCTTCCTGATAGGCGCCGATTTGGGTATCGTCAAAGGTTTCCCCCATCGCCGCTTCAACCATCTGCGGATCGTACGGAGAGGTAATGTAAGCGCCAAAGACCGCATTCAAAATAGCGGCTTCAAGCTCCGATTGGTCATACTTGATAAGCATTTTCAGCCGCTGAACAACCGGCGTTAATATCCCGTTCCCGCGGTGTTGGGCACCACGCTCATGGTCATAATCATGCACAACATGCGGGCGACCCCAGTCCGTTTCCCGCGGAATACGCCGCCAGGTCATCGTTTTGGCGCCGCTCCACCAGTCACCAATATGCGCTTCGCGGATGTGGTAGGCCACAGGAGCGCCATCATCATCAATTTCGACACCACCGCGAATGTTAGGCATATCAAAATTTTGTTGCGGGTTGCTCAGGCGATCCGGGTCTACAATCTGCACCGTAGTCGCGTAGCGCCCTCGACCGCGCCCAAGCCGATCAGGGCGATACTGGAGTACCGCTAGCGCATCGCCATCAATCAATTTATGACGAAAACCCAGCCGCAGCATTTGCGACACCGTCTGTTTCCTCTCAACGTCACAATAACGCCCCGGATCATCTTGCGCCCAAGACCGCCAGTGGGCCTCGATGACTTTGCCGTACTCATCAGCCCAGGTTGCATCAAACGCCTTGTTTCCTGTCATCAGAGCCAACATCCGGTAGTCTGGCTTGAGGATAGGACGAAAGTTCGCGCCGACGGCGTTATCCAGTACCCGGGTAATACTGCCGCTTGCCCACCCATCATTACGGGCCAAATCCCTGACACGGGAGACAATGCGATCGCGGTAAATATTGATCTCATTGTCGGGCGACCACAGCGCCGGCTGCCAGTTTGCCAACTGGTCACTGAATGAATCCGCCGCATCGTAGGGTACTCGGCTCCCTCCCACCAGCATGGATGCCTTTGACCGCGTAGGGGGCAGCGGTTGCCCATTTGGGCCTAAAATTTTGATGTCACTCATCAGAATCTAAACCTCATCGGCCGGCGCGGGCGGGTAACAATACCTAATTGAGCCTGCAGCAACTGGATCAGCGCCATCAGGTCTGCCATTGAGGCTTGTTGGTATGAAACGGAACGTGTGCCATCACCCTGCGTATACGAAAACGACACGCCGCGGGCCCCGGCAGCAAGGTCAATATAGGCTTGCTGCGCCTTTGCCAATGCAGCCTGCAATTGTTCAGGCGTCATCGCACCGGCCAGCAGGCTAGTGTTACGGTTAAACATAGGGATCCTTAAGATGGCAAAAGTTGCGACAGGCGCTTGCGCTTCGGTTTTTCCGGCTCTTCAATGATGACGCCAGGCAGCCGAAGATTTTGTTTTTCTTCCGGCTGCGGTGGCGCCGGCAACAGACGATCAGGATTTACTACGATATTGTCTGCCAGCTGGTTCAGTTTCAGCCCGAGATAAAACAGCCCGCACAACGCCGCATAGCTGTACACCCGGCAATCCAGCGCTTCGTTAGCCCGCCCGGGGATTTGTTCCCAAACGCGATAACGCTGGCCACCGGAAATTTTGAGCACAGAGCGCTCAGCCAGCAGCTGGCTGAAGTAGTTCAAATCACGATCCGTCGGGAAATGCATGTAACTGGCTGCAGCCTCACCCGGTGCGGGCGGATCGATATGCAAGCGCCCGCGGATGGTATCTTTGGCCGCATTCACCCCAATGATGATTGGCTTGAAACTGGATTTTGACTTGGACGTTGGCTTTTTCGTCGGCCAAACCGGAGAACGTTTACCGCCGCGCGCAGATTCCCCTTTGATCGCCCAAATACGGCGGCCAAGACGTTCTTTGGCAAACTCGTAAACTTTCTGGGTGTGATGGCCGCCGGAGTCCATACATGCCGCCATGATCGTAAATCCACGACCATCAGCCCGACGCCATATCTGCTTGAGATAGGCATCAAGGCGCTGCCACGGCTCATTGGTTTCCAGATCACCCTCAATCACATCAAAGGCAATGGACCAGCTTTCTTCGTTGCGGCCCCAGCCAGTGACTTCAATTTCAAAGCGCCCATCCTGGGTATCGATACCGGCTGTCAGCACAGTCACCCCATCAGGCACTTCAGCCGCATAAACTTCACAGCGTTCCAACAACCGTTTTTCACTCAGCGCTTTTTCGCCGCGATCTTCATACGGCTCACCCAGCACCAGGTTGATAAAGGTCTGACGCATGAGCGGATCATTTTTCACCCGCAGCCATTCGGCAACCAGGTATTTCCATGCGGCATTGGGGAACAGGCTGTACCCCGCCCAGATGTGGAAGCCGGCATGACCTTTGAAAGGTTTGGTCGCTCGCCATTCGCCACGCTTCACCATTGAGGCTTTTTCGTTATGGTGGATCACGCAACCATTGTGGCGGCACACGTAATACGCCGTTTCAGGAATTCCCTCGCCGTGTTCATCCTTGTCCCATTTGATGCCGTAAGGGGTATCCGGGCCGCCCCATTCCAATACCTGATGTTCACCACAATGCGGGCATGGCACGTAATAGCGGCGCTGATCGCTCTCCTCATACGCCTTTTCTATGCGACTTGTCCCTTTGACCGTCGGCGTTGAGCCCAGGGCAATCTTACGGTTCCAGAATGTTTCGGAACGCTTAATGCCCAGCGCAATCTGATCACCCTCCACGCCGGCTCCGCCGGCCGGATAACCGTCAACCTCATCAAAAAGAATGACCCGGCAGGTGATACGGCGGAAGCCGCCGGGACTGTTTGCCCCTACCAGCGTCAGGTTGGCGCCATTGGCAAAGGTCTTTTTGAGGATGGTCTGATTGCTGTCTTTTGCCTTTGGATCACCGCAGATTTCCGCCAGCACCGGAGTATCACGCAACATCGGCGCGATCTCGGTTTTACTGTAGTCCTCAGCATCTTCAACACGCGGCTGAACGATAAGGATCGGCGACGGATCATGCGCCAGGTAATAGCCGACAACGTGGTCAAGGATCTTGGTATAGCCGACTCGCGCCGACTTCATCACCGATACCTGCGTCACCGTTGGATCAGTGATGGCATCCATCATGCCATCCTGATAAGCGAAGGAACGAAAGCGGCCGGTTTGCGCGCTGGTCTCTTTCGACAATACCGCGTATTTATTAGCCCATTCACTCAGTGAAAGCGGCTCTGGGGGGCGAACATCGGAGCGACGCTGGCGCAGCTCACCGGTGAAATTCTGCCAGGCTGCAGCGTTAGCTCTCTCCTCGGTTGTTATCTGCATCAAGGCTCAATTCCTCCATCGCCTCGTAAACCACCTCCTGCAGTGCCTGGACAAACTCCGCGTCGTTGGTGGTAGAAGCCAGCACCCGCAGACGGGGGCCATGTTCAGGAGCAATCGCAATGAGACGGGTGCGCATGCGGGCGTATTCATTACCTACGGCCTCAATCATGTCTTTGTACGGCAGCACCTGCCCGGATTTAATGTCGTACTCGAGCTGGGTAAGCAACGCGAGAAAGTTCTCTTTCATCTGGCGCGCTTCATCAAGCGTCATTGTGACGCCGTGCTCTGCAATCATTCGCTTGACGGTTTCAGTCGCAGACTCGGGAAGATCCTTCTCGTTTTTGTTACCTGATTTGTTACCCGAGGATCTGTTACCTGTTTTGTTACCCTGTTTGTTACCTGCCGCTTTTTTTTCCGGACGGGTAACAGTTTTTCGGAAGCGCTCAATGTTGGCGTTCGACGCCTCGACATCAATATCGTCTCCGGCCAGAACCAGCCAACCGCGGGCCTTCCAGCTCGTTACCGTCTTTCGGCTGACGCCGTGAAGTTTGGCAAAATCTGACTGGTTCATCTGTTACCTCAGTGTTACCTGTTACCCAAATTTCAAAAGTTGATAGCTAGACGCAGAACGCGGCGCGCAATGCCCGTGCTTTACAAAAGTGCCAGGAAGGACCCATTTTTTTCTGGAGCCTCCCCCGGGGATGATCGCCGATCATTTTGCTGTTCGCATTGCCTCAGCCATCGCCCTGCTCAGTTCCGTCGGCATCAAGGCATTGGCCATAGCCTGTGCCCGATCGAAGTAACCGAGCGTCGGCTTAACGGGCAGCGCGTCACCGAACTGGATCAGCAGTTTCGGCGCCGGCATCTTCATGCGAGCCTGCCGTGTTCCATTGGCTGAGCGTTTACGCCGCTTCTTGCCCTTCTTCCCTTTCTTTGCCTTGCGTCGCTGCCAGACGCCGTTGGTTCCGCCAATATCACCAATGAACACGTCCGACTTTGCCTTTAACTGCGTCATCTTGTTGCGTGTCAGGTTGCCGTATTTGTTCAGCTTGATGTTCTTGGGGTTCAACAGCGCCTGGCTGTTCAGCTTATGCTGGCCGCCGAATTCGAATGGCTCCAGATAGCTCGCCGCGGTGTCCATCACGAACACCTTGGCCTTCAGGTTGCTTTTCCGGGCACCGAAGGATTTGACCGAATTGACGGTAAAAGGCGTGGGGTTCTCCAGGTGGCGTTTAAACGCCGTTTTCTCCGCCGCCTCTATCTTTCTGGCTACGCTTGTCAGCGCCTGCGCTGTGGCAAACGGGATTTGCTTGCGGACACTCTGGAGTTGAGCCGACAGCTCTTTTAAACCTGCCATGCTACCCCCATAAAAAAACCCGCCGTAGCGGGTTGTGATTGAGTGTTTTGTTATTTCTTGCCGTTGGCCTCAGCCATTTGCAAATAAACCGGGTCAGAGCCGCGTGGGAGGCTTTTACTCACATCCCGGTAGTGCGCCACGCGCTCGCGGAAATACTCTCGCAAATGTTCGGGCTGCTGTCGCTCTACCTGTTCAGCTATCACTGGCTGGTTCATGCGCTCTTTGTAGGCAACGCTCGACGCGGCCATATCAACGTTGACCTTGTCCATTTCTTCTTTTGGCAGATTGCCGAGATTGTATGACATGAAGCCCTCCTATTTGGGAGGATTATACATCATCATCACGCAGCAGCCTCGGAAAGCTGCTCTGTGATGAAATTTGTGATAAATATCTCTTTCCTAATTTTTAGGAATTTGATATGATATTTTCACGGTAAGGCAACTGGCCGACCGATAACCAAATGAGGGTTTCAAAATGTTCAAATCTATCTCCGACGCTAAAACTTTCCTGTTCAACCACGGCATGATCGACTTCATCGACCTAGAGCGCTTTGATGAAATCGTCGAAGACCTTTATCGCAACGCTGATGATGAAGACAGCGCTGACGAGATCGTTAACAACTACGTTATCTAATCTACAGCGGCCCCAGTGATGGGGCCTATTGAGGTCATAATGGACAATCTCGAAAAACTGATTAAAGTCGGCGAAATTGCCTTCGGTAAAAACTGGCAATCCCCACTCGCGCGTTATTTGGGCGTGAGCGACAGAACCATTCGCAATTTCATCTCTGGCTCATCTCGCACGCCAGCGGACCTATCCGGACGCTTATTGGCAGCTCTTGAGGCTAAGCAGGCGGAGATAAGCGCTGCCATGGAGCTGATTAATTCTGATTGCCAGAGTGGTGATAGCATCACCATCGAAATGATCGAGGCTATTGCTGACCGGTTTAATTATCGTGATGAGCAGGATAAAAAATCAGCAATAGACGAGATGAATAACGCTGTTTATGAGGTTACTCATCTGTCTGACATTGAGCAGATCGCGAAAAACTGGAGCACCTCACCATGACTCCCGTTATCGGTGGCACTCAGTGAATGCCACCTGTAATGCCGATGGTGTTAGCAATCCCAGTCCGGTCGATCCACCGCGCGACAGGCCCACATGCAGGCTTCCTGCATTTTGGTGCGGGCGATTGCCAGGCAGCGCATTGCCTCACTGCGGCTGGCATCTTCCGGGGAGCCAGCCTCTACCACCTCCAGGGAGAGGTGTGTGCGTTCGAGGTCGAGTTGCTCGCAAAAATTACGACTGATTTCTTTCAGTTCATTCATTTGCGCGATATCGTCGGCGGTCAGGGTACGGTATCCATTCACGGTGCTGCCGTCTTGCGGCCTAGCTTCGCTCATTGTTTTCTCCCGGCGGCTTCCCGCCATTGATTAAGCGTGGCCACCTGGCCGGCGCAGATTTGCAGTGAGGTCTGAAGCGCCAGCGTGTAGCCGACGGCGTCGCCCCATGTGTCGCCCTGCAGCTCTGGCTGCTCGCATGGCGTGAATACTGTTTCAGGGGGCAGGCTTATCACCTGTTCTGGCGCCGGTGGCGGTGTTTTGCTGCAGGAGCTCAACAACAGCGTCAGGCATAGGCTGAGCAGCGCAGGGATCGTTTTTAATCGCTTCACGGTATTTCCTCTGCAAGATGTCGTGTTGCTGGCGTAGCTGCTGTTCATGCTGCTGTTGTGCAGCCACCAGCGCGCGATTCTGAGTGTCCTGAGCCTGCAGGGTGGTGATCAGCCCTGCCTGCTTGCTGTTCTCCAACTGCGATGTTGAAAGCTGTTGCTGGGTCAGCTGCAGCTCTTTGCGGTAGCCCCAGTTGCTGACGGCCAGCCAGGCGAACAACGCGAGGGCTACTGCCACCAGCACGGCTTTACCGCATGGTAACGGGAACCAGCTCATAGCAGCACCTTTCTTGCGGTATCGAAACGAGCCTGACGGTCAGACAGGCCATTTAAACCGCCATTGATGCGCTGAGTTACCCACTCGACATCATCAGGGTTTCGCCCGCAGTCGTTCGACTTCCAATACCAGCCAGCAGAACGCATGCCGTTCAGGTCATCCTCGAGCAGCTCGGGGTGACCAACCAGGTCAAGCTTCAACGCAGGACCGCAGGCCATGTAGTTCTTCAGGCCCGTGGTTTGCATCGGACCGCGGCCCCGGTATTTCCAACCATCACCAGGCTGGGTGTTACCCATTCGGCCACCGTAGACCAGATTGGCGATAGCCTCTTGTTTTGCCGACTGCTGAATGGTGCGGCCCAGCATGGTGCATTGGTAATGGCTCAGGCGCTTAGCCTTCGAGAAGGGGCCAAAGGTGCGCATCAGGCCATCAACGCTGTAGTTGAACGATTCCACCTTCGCCGTGAAGCCATTCGACTCATGCCCTACCTGGGCGATAAACATTGCCTGCTCAACCAGCTTGTTGATGCCGAACTCTGCAAACGTTGCGATTATGTGCGGATACCAGCGCGCAGCTAATCCGGCGCTGATACCTGCCGCCCGTTGAAATTCGATTTGTGTCATTTTTTATGCCTGTGGTTTTGAATCGTTACCGCCGCCAAAGCGATTGCTGACATACCCGGAAAGGAAAGCACTGAGCTTTTTCACACCAATGAAGCCAATGAAGCCGCCGATGCCAACTGTTAGGGCTTTCGGCACGTCGAAATAATCCAGAGCGGAGTAGGTCGTCAGGGCCAATGCGCCACACATCAGCCCTTCGAATATGGTTTCTTTCCAGCTACTGCCGGAGTACGCCATCCGAAGGACTGCCATTACGACAGCCATGATGACGCCACCAATAGGCACATCACCGCGCCACCAGGCAGCGAGAATTTCACTGATGTCCGCCCAGCTATGGGGACTGTTTGGCATTTTCATCCCTCCCCCTTGCCGGGGCTTGGCCCGATCTACGGGTGATAAAAAACAAAAAGGCCGCCAAATGGCAGCCTATAGTTGACGTGAATTCCTGCTTTATAATTGTCGCCAGCGGATCACCACCAGCGGCCAAAATGTGATTAGCCAGAATGAAAAAAAACCCCGGGCATCAAGCTCGGGGCCAAAGTGATGATGATACCTATCTAAATGATCCGTTCGGCTAGCTCTGGGGGACAACGGGCAATGCCCGCCCGTCTGGATCAGTGGCATCATAACGTATCAATAAACTATTGCAATGAATGCACCTTTTTGAGGCGCTTCCCAGCCACTCCGGGCAATCCCATCTTCGCAGGCTGAAAAGCTTTTTTATGCTGAGGTAAGCCCCGACGATTAGGTCAGGGCTCAAAGTACCGGGTCAATTTTGGATGAGAATTCGATGTAATGCCCACTCCCTGTAGCCATTTTGTTAACATCATCTTTCGTACTTATCAGATTGAGCGTCAACTTTCTGTGTGGATAATTATCCTCATCGCAACAGGATAATATTTTGATTGCTGTTGCGAAGTTTCAGAGTAGATTTTTCCACTCACACAATTTGGCTCTAGGCAAAGCGGGGCAGTAAACTGAAGGATGCCCGATATTAACCTGGCTCCAGACTTCCATCCAGTCTGCCAGCTCAACAACTATCGAGAAAACCTTGTATGATGAAACGATTGCATTCCCTCTGTTTCCTTGCGTCCCCTTCACTATGCGCACCAGCCCTCCGCCGGTCGCCGGGTGCGAGGACCCTGCTCGGCGCCTCGTTGTTTCTCTTATCTCTCAATTCGAGCTCCGCTGCACGTCTGGAAATACCCGGTTATTATGTATCATATCTATCATCCGGGCACTATCAGGTTGACTTACCTGGCACTTTTAACGTCCTTTGGGGAATGCAAAGCTCAGGGGGTGGCGTGCTTGGAGTATCGGTACCTGCTGGTTGCACCCTCGACGCTGAAGGGCTTACCGGGCACATCAAGACTGAGATTACCTCCAACGGTCATAAAACAGACATTCCACTCGTAGGCCAACATATCACGAAAGGTGTGGGTGATGCGGTCATCGCAAGCGGCATAGCCACCATCAACAATACCGGATCGGCACAAAAGTATACAATGTCCGTGGCTCTGGACGTCGGGGAAAAAATGGTGAAGATGACGTGCCCGTATTCCTTCACAGCATGGAAATGGTCTGACAGGATTTATATTCGAGCTGCCAGAGCCCCTGATGAAACCCACTTTCCGTACAGTATAGGTTTCAAGGAAGGTCACGCTGAAAAACAACCTGACCGTAGTGTTGACGTCGAAGAAATGGTAACCATCAGTAATATTGCACAGCCTGGTCGGAAAAAACTCGTCTCCGGCGCGGACCTGTCTCACGTAACCGTTAACAAAGATGCTCCTATACAGCTAACTGGCACAAAGGGAGCTTCGGGAACAGTGTCTTACGATAAAAGCACCGGAGATATTTACTGGAATAGTTGGCAATCCATGCCCGTAGACACATACACCGGTACAGCCAATGTGATCCTTCAGCCTAATTAACGACTAAACTTATGAAAGGGGCTCCAACTGAGCGCGGCCTCTGCTGAGGTCTTCAAGTCCCATAAGGGGTTGTGGCCGCTCCGCCCTGTCCGCCGAGTGAGTGGCTTATGACGCGTCAACCTCATGCAGGGCAGATAGCTGTCACCACAGATAAGAGCACTACTTAATTCAACAACTATCCGGCAAATTAGGTTTCTCAGGCCCACCTGATAGCTGCCCATGCTCCCGCGCTGCCTATGACCCAGCGCTTGCAGTGCTCTTACCTGCTGTGTCGCTACCAGCGGCGTTTCTCCGCCTCGAATTTCTCACTCAACGCAATACCGTCCGGCAGCAGCGCCCAGGCCACATAGAAATCGTGAGGGGTCATTTCTTCCATCAACCAGGTGTGAATGCCAATGTGGTAAACCTCGCCGTCTTCTTCAAATGCCCGGATGTGCCCCTCGTGCCAACCATCGCATGGATTGAGCACCAGAACACCCCTACCATCAAGGTCAGCGGTCGGTAATTCGCTGGCTGGGCGGAAAACGAGACTCTCGGTAACGTGTTTTGACATCCCACCTCCAGATACGAGAAAACCCCGCCGGAGCGAGGTTTTTATTTTAGTGCCGGTCATTACATTTGTGGCACGATATCAAATTAACGCTAAATATGGCCTATTTAATTAACTTTTGCAAGACCTTGCTGCGAAAATGTCGATTTTTGTTGTGATCGTGATCTCGATAGCGCCATGAGTCCTTCACGGTCAAGCCTCCGGAAGATACCGCGCATCAGCGACCAGTAAGGGTTGTAGTTTTTCGACCAGTTCGGGGCCGACACCTGAAGCAGCGCAGCTACATCTTGAAGCTGATATACCACTTCGCCCATGGTTTCCGATCGCACGTCCTGAGCCGCCAGCCAGATTAATGCCTTCAGCCTCTCCATGGTTTTCCCAGCCACCTTCTTCCCCTCAAGCCGAGCTTTAAACTCTACCCAGCCCCATTGAGTGATTTCCACCTGATGATTGAAGTCCAGATCATGGGCATAGCACCAGGACAGCCAACTGCGTTGATGGCCAACCAGCGGATATGCAGCACGGCGCCATGAGGTTGCTGAAAAGGTCTCCGGCTCTATCAGGGCAATGGAGCCAGAACGCGGCCGGGTTTCAGTACCTGGCACAGGATTACTATGAACAACTATCCTTGTGCCGTCTGGCTCTACAATAGTGCGCCTCTTACGCTTCATGCGTGTTGTGCAGACCTGTGTCGAGTCGGCAAAGGCTTGCAACTGCCCTTTGGTTTTTCCACTCAAGTCGGCAGTCGCCATCATGAAGCTCTCGCGAATATACTGCAGGTGTTGTTCGGACACGATCATGCTTATTCTCCAGGCGTCTGGCCCGCATGCCAGCTCGCCTATACTCCACACTATGAAATGGCGCCGATCGATAATGAGTGGTCGATGAATCTGAACCACACCTCGATCTGAGTGCCGTGCTCTTCTTCCCAACGTGACATGCCACGATGCAAATCGTCGTGATGTTTTCGACAAAGGGGGATGGTAAAAAAAATCGTGTGCCTTGGTCCCCATTCCACCCTGTCCGTGACCGATGATGTGATGAGGATCGTCTGACGGGTTACCACAGCATGCGCACGGCTGAGATTTCACCCACCGGGTAAACTTCTCGCTAGTCCAGCGTTCGCGCTTAGGTATCTTGAATAATGCTTTGGGTGGCTCAGGATCGATTACCAGCGTCTTGGCCGCCTTCTTGGCCTTCTCCGCTACAATCTGGCGCGCCGCTGGCGTGTGGTCGATATCGGTTTCTCTCTTCACTCCTGCTGGCATGGTGTAGGGCTTCATGCGCAGTGACGTTGCAGCTACATCCTCCGGTATCAGGTCGGTCAGTTCCATAACCCAGGCCCACCAGCATAGCTCTGGCAACGTCAGCTGATGGCTCTCATCGAACCTGAAATGCAGACGGGCCCGATACACAACGAAATCCGCCACGTTCTGCGCCGCCAGGCTATCCAAATCAGGCAGTATGTGGTCCCGGAATTTGTGCTGATGATGCCAACACAACCGAACAGCAAGGCGGCCATATACATGAACGCCGGAGTTTTTGTCGTGATAGCCGTCGCCTAATGTCCACTGGCACCCAGAACCATTGCCCACCCATTCCTGCAGTGCTCGAGGGCCACCAGCAGCATTCAGGACACGCTCATGCATGAAGAACGCGCTAAATCGTGGGTCACTGGCAAGCTGCTGCCGCACTGCCGGCAGGGGGCCGATTGGCATATTGCTAAATTCAGGTGGGACCGTAGCCACCAGCACTCGATCACCGAACATTGGCATCAATTCGTCGCCTGGCTTCAGAATGACTTGCCCCAGCTCGCGGACCACCACCCCTTTCATCAATCCGCGCATGGCTGCACCTCGCAGATTTTCAGCTCGACTTTGCCACCCTTCGTAACCGGTCCCCATGCCGCCACAATGCGTTTGATCTGGCTGTCATCCAGCCATACCCCAGCTTTTGTCATCGCATCAAACAGCGCCTTGAAATAGTTATCCAGGTCACGCCGTGCATGGGTCGGCGGGCAGAACAGAACCTCAACAGCGATATTCGTACTGATCGGCTTCGGCTGGCGGCGCAGTTGCTCCATCACTTGGGCGATCGCCTCTACCTGGAATGCCCTGCCGCGCTCACTGACCATGGTCCGGCCACGTGACGCACCCTTATTCGGAGAACGCCAGTAGCCGTTTACGCTTGGCGGGAATGGGAGCGTCAAAATCATGATTTACCCTTCTCCATTTTCTTCGACACCAGCTTATCGCCAGCCTCAACCAGCTCCCGGTTTACGTCTGCAAGCCGGAATTGTGCCGTCTTAATGCGCCCCTTGCAGTTCACCTCTTCCCTTTTCAGCTTCTCCAGACCTTCCCGGTGCTGCTTGATCTCACCGCGCAGTACACGCAGTTCCCAGTCCAGCTTCGTTTCGCCCTTTGCCAGCGCCAGCAGGTAGTCGAAGGAATCGATCACAGCACCGCACTGGCGGCACGTCACTTTGCGCTCGTGCTCAGAGACAGACACGGCACCATGGGCGCATCGCCGGGATAGCCGCTCGTCTTCCTCGACAAAATTCCGCATTTCTTTGATATCAGCGTTCTCATCGAAACGCTTGGTGAACGCCAGCACCTTGGCGCTGTTGTCTGGATACGGGGTTTCATCGCTCACAACACCACCTCCGCTTTGCCCGGCACCAATATCACCGATTGATCGCACTGGTTACCCCAACTGTTCCAACCTTCGGCCTGCTGACGCGCAAACAGCTCAATACGTGGTACGTCGCCCACCAGCTGCACCAGCTTTTCCCGGAACGCCTCAGGCTTGGCGCTATGCTCCATGCGTGTCGCCGTCACGTGCTGACTGATCGACGCATCCTGGCGCTGCAGCAGCTTCCCGCGCACAGCAAACAGGCAGTCTTCGCTATTGGCGCGAGTCATCCAGCCCATACCCAGCGCGTTATTTCCTTTGCGCAGGTTCGTCTTGTGCCACGTAAACCCCTTCATGGTCATCAATCGGAAACCCCATGCGCGCATTACCCGCAGCGCTTCTTCCGGCTGCGTTGGCACCCACCACATCGCCAACAGACAATTTTCATCGGCCAGATCCCAAACAGGTAATCGGCAAATATCTTCAACTTTCATCGTTGGATATTTGAACCCAGCACCACGCTTACCGTCCGCGCATTTGTCTTTGTATGTCCACGGGGGATCAGCATAAATCAGTGAATACTTCATGCAGCCTGCTCCTTCTCCACAGCTACCAAGCGGTAGAAATAAACCCACTTCCCAGACTCGCCCTTCTCCATGCGTCGCTCTTTCACCAGCCATTGGGATGGCTTACTGAACTCTCGCAGCCTGGCGCTGATAGCTGCTTGTGTGTCGTAAATCCCGTACATCTGCAGTACCAACAATTCGAGGTCACGCAACGTATGCCATTTAGCGCCGGCGGCGGCATTGCGAACGCGGCACACCTGACTTTCAGGGTTATCCTTCAGCACACCAGCCAGGATTAATCTGCGAATGCCGCTGTTGACTCGATCGCTTTCGAATACGTCCACAGGGATCGTTAATTTTTTCATGTTGACTCCCCTTCTCTTTTCGAACGGATACGCGCCAGCAGCTCTTCGCCTTTGCGCTGATATTTGCCGTCTTTGTCCATCAGTTCTGATGGGGCTGGGATGTGCTCTTTGTGGGTGATCTGCGGTGCAGGGTTCGGTACGCGATCCCCCTTTGCCAGACGCTTAGCCCACCTGCCGAGGTGCAGCTGGATGGACTTGCGGATCTCTGCATCGGTGTAGTTGTGCTGAATCATCAGGTGACGGACGTCTATCACAATCCAGTACATGACCGGCGCCGACCATCTGAAGTCTTCAGGTCTGGCATGCTGACCTCGGTTAGCGCTGTAGCGCTTGAACTCTGCCTCAACGTCTTCGACCGATGGAAGGCCCGCGCTTTCAGCTGCACCACTCTTGCACCAGCCAATGAACTTGCCGCAGCTCGGCCAAAAATCGCTTTCTTGCTGCCGCGCCATGCGCATGCCGGCCTTGACCTGCTCTACGGAGGTGATCCCGTTTTCGGCAAAGGCGAGGATCCACTGACGTTTTGCAGCGGCTACTTCAGCAGGCGTGCTCAACGCAGTCTGCTTAGCGGCCGGGAAGATTTGCATCAGATTGGTGAACAGGGCATCAACCAATTTTTCAGCGTTCTCGTTTACCACTCGCGCCTGTGGCTCAGCTGGCATCATCCGCGCCAGGGCGCCACCGTCACGACTCTGAACAGCGCTCATGAATTTGTTCATAGGGTGTTCTCCCACGCTTCAGCAGTGTTCCAATGTCCGCCAGTCGCCGCCGGGCTAACGCTCAGCTTCAGCGTCAGGTCATCCCACTTTTCACGGAGTTTTGACGGGCTCAGGATGTTCTTGCACCAAAAGGGATCCCGATTGGCTTTCGCGAACAGTTCGCAAATCTGCTTATGGTTTCGGCCATCCTGCGAGCACATCAGGCGGATTTCATTGGCCCAGTCAGCCCAGTTAGGCTCCTTCGGTCTGGCAACCTCACCATCACTTTCAGCAGCCTGCTCGTAGAGCTTCACGATGCGAGAGCGGATCCACTCCGCGCATTTGAGGTCTTCGGCACTTCCCCATATTTTTTTCTTGGCACTGAAAATGGCGGCTTCAGGGTGTCGAGATAAAAACTCACCATCAGGGGAAAAGTCCGGTTGCGCAGCGACCTGACAAGAAGGTTTTTTGTCTTTAGGTTCTAATGACTGGTTCTGGTGCCACGTGGTGCCACAGGGGGTGCCAGCAGGTGACACAGGGGCTGTGCTTTCTGACGACACACCTGTGCTTTTTGGTGCCCTAGGGGGTATGGTTTTTCGCGACACAGGGGCTGTGCTTTCTGGCGCCACAGGGTTACCGAGTGTTAGCTGGTAAATGTTTGATGTATTCCCTTTTCCGTTATTAACGCCCAGGCGGTTCTCTTTCGAGAGCAACCCCATTTTTATCAGTGCAGTGATATGAGCCTTAACGGCGCTCTTGCTGCACTCGCAATGGTCAGCAATGTGCTGATAAGACGGCCAGCATTCGCCTTCATCATTGGCGTTATCAGCCATCTTAATCAGCACCAGCTTACGCAGGGGATTGCCAACCTTTATGCTCATTGCTTGAGCCATCAGGTTCATGCTCATGCAGCAGCTCCCGGCGCCGGCAGTGCCAAATATTGGCAGCGGGCCACAACTTCCTGCAACGCGCTGTGGGTGACAGGTAACCAGCCGCCCGGTATTCTCATCACATAACGCAACGGCACCGGCGGTTTAGCGCAGCTCGCAGCTACACAACGAAATTGCCCACGCAAACGAGATTCTGTTAATCTGTTCATGCGTTAATTACTCCACACGTTTAGTTAATGCCCCGACGCCACAGACCGCATATCTGTGGCGTCACCCTCTCCAAACATCATCACAGTCACGGCGTATATCTCCGCCACCAGCGATTGGATTCGGTAACCCTTAGCTTTCAGTTTTTTACTCTCGTCGTTGTCCAATACCCCATCAGCCGTAAATTCGTTATGTGCCTTGGCAAACAGACCAAGTGCTGACATCAGTTCGTTGAACTTGACCAACAGCTCTTCATTGTCCACCTGATCGATTTCCGGCAGCTTTACGAACACTCCACCAGCACGCTTGCACATGGCTTCAGTGATGTCGCTACGACCTGAGATAGACTCCATTTCTGCAGCCATACCCAGCGGAACCACCTGCCCCGATACCTGTCGGACGCGGTTACGAAGAGCATTTTCAGTGCCGGCTACAGGGTCCAACTGCTGCGCCATCGCGCTGTACTTGCCTGGGAACAACGTGATCAGCTTGTGTATCGCCTCGCTGATGTCGTCCTGGGTAGGAAAGTCTTTGTTGTCCACAAGGTTTCCCCGCTTCTGTGGTTTTTGTTAAGCCGCTGGGGCGGTAGACTTTTTGTAAAACGAAGGGTCGTATGCAAGGACACCACCAGTGATACGGCTTAGCTTTAGAGCAATTCTCTCTGGAATGACTTCACCCCATTGAGATACGGCCGAATCACTAACGCCAAGAGCTGCAGAAATTGCACGCTGAGAGCCGTAGTGCTTGACCACTTTTTCCTTTAGCATTTTTTCACCTCACTCAATTTAAGATATCTTCAATTATTTAACTAAAGGAATCTTAAGTCAACAAGATTTAAGATTGCTTAACTATGAAAAAAGAAACCGTTGGCGAGCGCATTCATGCGCTGAGAAAGGCAAAGAAGCTGAGTCAGGTGACGCTGGCTAAAAAAGTTGGTGTTTCTAACGCTGCGATTTCCCAGTGGGAGCGTTCTGAAACAGAGCCAAAGGGGGATAATCTGATGTCTCTCGCGGCGGCATTAGAGTGCTCTCCATCGCATCTCTTGTATGGGGATGCGATAGACGAAAACATCACATATGTAGGCAAGGTTCGACCAGGGCTTGTCCCTGTGGTTGGTGATGCCGTTTTAGGAGTTGATGGCATGATCGACATGGTCGAGTACCGTGGTGGATGGTTGAAGATTTACAGCGATGACCCGAATGCTTATGGGCTTCGTGTCAGGGGTGACAGCATGTGGCCAAGAATTCAGTCAGGCGAGTTCGTCCTGATTGAGCCAAGTACCGCTATCCACCCAGGTGATGAAGTGTTTGTGCGTACCAGTGACGGACACAACATGATAAAAGTGTTAAACTATACTCGCGAGGGCGAGTATCAATTCACCAGCATCAATCAAGATCATCGCCCCATAACCTTAACTAAAGTTCAAGTTCATAAGATTGAATATGTAGCGGGTATACTAAAAGCATCGCGGCACGTTGATAATGAAAATTTAAACGATCCCTTTAATTAACAAAGAGTTAACATGATTTGCTGTGTAAAGTAAGTGAGATTTTGATGAGCGATAAGAATAGTGACATGGTTGATTTTGATGCGTTCGCTAATTATCTCAACACCTTAAAAGGTGAACAGGTTTGTCCAATTTGCCATGAAGAACAGTGGAAATTGCATACACCTAGTGAGGTTACAGAAGCGGATGAAAACAAAGCACTTGTATTGCCAACATTACCAGGCACCTTCCTCCCCGTGGAAGGGAAGGCAAAAGCGGGTTTCTTCCGAAGTCGCAGCTTAGATCTGCTAATGATGCAATGCCAAAATTGTGGATTTATGCATCTTTTTAACTACAAAACAGTTGAAAAAAATATCAAAGAACAAAACTATGTAAGGCAAGATAAGGTGGATGGGGATGAAACATCGGGAGGGTGAGTATGTCAAGGCTCAGACCTTAGACGATTTTCAGATTCTTGTCCAGACACCATACAGAAATCGCCCATTGCATTCTCAGGATAGGTATGTACCATCACATAACTTTGATGCATCGCCGCGGTTCTATACTGCTGGTATAGATGTACCTCAAAGAGGAGATGACATGACCAGCAAATTAGTTACTCATACACAAATGTGGATTGGAATTGGCGTTTCATTGTTGGGCATCGTAGCTATCGCAGTGACAGCTTCTTGGACCATATCCAATTCAATCAATGACAAAATAAACTCTTCGCGTCAGGAATTGACTACTGTTATCAACACAAGCAAGTCAGAGGTTTCTGCAAGAGTCGATAAGCTTGAAAGTAGGGTAGATAGTGGTTTTGCTACTACAAACAGTGGGATAAATGATATTAAGCTCATATTGGCAGGACAAAAAAACGCTGATAATGACAGATCACCAAAAGGTTGAATAGTAGCTTTACCCTACTCAACAATGCATCGATTACCCGGCCACCGTGCCGGTTTTTTTGCGCCCTACTTCCCCCGCCTAACGAACGCTGCAGCATCTCGCAGAACTCCCTTGTGAATCGTGTTACCCACCGTCTTCCTCTTCAGCTCCAGATAGTCAACGATGCTTGCCTGGCAAACCTCTGACCCGTCAACCACCAGCTGCATCACCGCCTCGCCAATTTCACCGGCCATAAAAGCCGCCCGCTCATCTTCCCAATTCGTTTCCATGCCACCTCCGTACAAATTTTAATCAAATTACACCCACCCAATGTCAAAGTCACTTATTTAAGTTACCTTCACTTTAATATTGACTTTAAATTTAAGATATCTTAATGTTAACCCATCGACAGCGAACAGGCAGGACGCCCACGAAGTAGCTGCCCGAGGCACACGAAGATCGGGATGATTCGCTTACCAGGTTCACAGCAGAGGGTTACACGATGCAATTCTCAAAGTTCAGATGGGCGATCTGCGGCTGCTGCGAAGGCCACGGCAAAGTCGATAACCCAGCATTTTCAAACGGCATAACTTCCAGTGAATGGGAGCAATGGGGTGATGAAGACCGCGAATCCTACATGAGCGGCCTTTACGATGTGCCCTGCCCTGATTGCCGTGGCAGCGGCAAGGTCAAAGTACCTGATGTGGCGGCAATGACATTCGCTGAAAAGCGCGAATTGGTGATGCAGCGCATCGAAGCCCGCGCAGAAGCAGAATTCCTCCGCCAATGCGCCCATGAGCGCAGGATGGGTTACTAACCCGCACCCTACGGGGCGCACCGAGGCAATCATGAGCTCACAAGGTTGGAAGGCAGTGCTCTATAGCGTTGTGGTCTGTACCCCGTTTTGGTTGGTTGTTTTGTTCGTAGTGGTGGCAGTCGCCGGGTAACCGGCGCACATCGGAATGCTCACTCGACCTTTCCCTTAGTTCTGGGAGCGGTGAAGGATCCTACCTCATGAGTGAGCAGCCCAATGTGGTTCAAGGCTGGAAACTTCGGGGGCGTTGTTTACCAGCCACCACACCTTATGCGCGGCGCCGGCCGCACTGCAGCGAGAGCGAGCGCAGATATCCGGCGGAAATGCGATTGCTGTGTGGAGTCTTTGGCGGCCACGCCGAACTTCAACCCGTGAGGAGTGAAGATAATGTTCATAGGCTGGCCGCTATTTTTTCACATATCAGGTGGCGTACTGTTTCGGGTTCACCTTATCCCTTACACAGTATAAAGCCCCGGTCCAGTGCGCCACCTGATGTGTGAGTAATTAACCGGGAGCCAGCGCTATGCGGGCGTCTGGCCTCCCTTCTTCAAACTCGATTTTCTATCTGCGGAAAATTGCCAATTCTGGCAGGGATTCGCTTTGCCGAAAATCAGCGTGTGGGAATTAACGTATGAGCTGGATTACCACTTTTACAGGTCGCCACTTGGACTTTGCGGCGCCGGCGATCAAAAGCATCTGCATTGAGGATATTGCCCAGGCACTGTCCCATGAGTGTCGGTTTGCCGGCCATCTGCCGAACTTCTACAGCGTGGCGCAACACTCAGTGCTGTGCAGCCAAATCGTGGCGCCAGAGTTCGCCCTTGAGGCGCTGATGCACGATGCCACCGAAGCCTATTGCAAAGATATCCCCGCCCCGCTGAAACGACTGTTGCCGGATTACCAACGCATCGAAGACCAACTCGACGCAGTGATCCGCCAGCGCTTCGGCCTGCCTCTGCAGATAGATATCGCTGTGAAGTATGCAGACCTGGTCATGCTGGCCACCGAGCGCCGAGATCTTGATATCGATGATGGACAGGCATGGCCAATGCTGGAAGGCATCTTCCCAGCTGACATCGTGATTAACCCGGTTATGCCGGTGCAGGCTCGAGCAATGTTCGTTGCTCGCTTCAATGAGCTGACTGAATGGGGAGTGCTGTGATGATCAACACAATCACGATCGATACTGAGACGCTGGACACTGCTCCATCCGCAGTGCTCCTTTCCATCGGCGCGTTTGCTTTCGATATTGACGATGTTCACCAGACACAGAAAAGCATCATCCAGGTGGCGCGCGATAGCGAGCTGGCAGACTTTTCAGCCAATGCATTTTACAGCCTGGCTGACACATTCGACCAATTGATGAAAGGCCGCACCGTCAGCGCCAGCACACAAACGTGGTGGCGTCAGCAAGGCGAAGACGCGCAGGACGCGTTGATCGGCGAACGTGAACCGCTGCGTCAATGCCTCGGGCTGCTCTCTAACTGGATTAAGCAACACCCAGGTGCGCGCGTCTTCTTCCGTGGTACCGACTTTGACGGCTCTATCCTTGAGCACGCCTACAAAATGTATGAGATCGAATGTCCGTGGCACTGGGGCGGTAAGCGCGACGTGCGGACCTATATCGATGCCATGACCAAAGGCACCAAAGGTTACCTGCCTAAAACCCACCAGCCATGCTTCGCGATGGTTAAGCACAACTCCCTGCATGACGCTATGAACGATGCCGAGCAGATGGCCATTGCCTATCAACTGAATAGCCAACAGGTAGGTGCCGCATGAACGTATACGAAATGGAAGGATTCCTGCGCGGAAAGTGCATGCCTCGAGACATTTTAGTTAACGAGAGCACAGCGGAATATCTGGTCAGGAAATTGAATGAAGCGACCACGGTTAAAGCTGAGCGCGATGCGCTGGAGCGCCAGCTTTTAATGTCGGAAGCCAAATGCAAAGGGTACTTTTCCGACGCAGCAGCTGCGTTGATCAAGTGCGATGCGCTGGCTGTGGAGAATGCGGCGCAGGGCGCAGCGCTTTCTTTGATTTCCGAATGCTACGGATTGTCGCCACATATTCAAAGCATGTGTGCTGTTGAAACCCCAGCCACCTCCGCAGCCCTTGCCGCTGTGCGCCTGCAGGCGAAAATCGAAGGTGTTGAAGCGGCCGCTAATCGTGTCGGAATAGTATCGCTGCGGTATAAGCCCGGACAAAAGCAGGAACTGATTAAAGCCATCGGCAGAGATGTCTTGCAGTACGCCGACGAGCTGCGGGAGGCCAAATGAAAGAGCGCCCAGTGATGCAGCAACAAGTCCAATACCCAGGCGACTTTGACAGCCTGGAAATCCGCAAGCTGTTAGATGGCCTTGTATCGGCGCATATCTCTGCCGCTATCGCAGGTGAAAAGATGAAGACCGCCGACCGCAATCGCGACCTGGCCATCATCAAGGAAAGTATCGTGAGTGCCGCTCACCTGGTTCGTTCGATTATTGAAGAACGAGAAGGCGTCTGGCTGAACGGTATTAACTCTGCCGATGATTTCCGCAAGGAGGACAGTGATGCCAGCAAATGAACTGAAGCCCTGCCCGTTTTGCGGCGGGAAAGACGTTGAAGCATTCCAGCAGTATCCGGAAGACGATGGCGGCATGGGTTCCTACATCGTTCGCTGTCATGGCTGCGACGCACAATCAGCGCAGTTCATCGGAACAGGTAAGCGAGATATGGCTATCAGGGCTTGGAACCGCCGGCACAGCCAGGAGGTAGAGCGTGATTGAGCAACTCAAATTCTACATGACCGAGGCGTCGCCGGAGCTGCTTGAGGCTCGCCGGGAATACATCGAGCGCGTAATCGTAAAAAAGCTACGTGATGGCGTGGAAGTACAGAAAAAATGGTCTGCTGAGTTTGTAAGTGACGCGGCGGATCTGATTGAGGCATATCGAAATGGCCTTGCGTTTTTCACTGAGCGAGGTTTCAACACTGAGGCACAGAGCAATGGCTAAGCCAATCGTCAGAACAAAAACCGGCGCAAAGGTCACTCTCACCCTTGAGCTGACAAATCTCGGTTCGTGGGGGCCAGAGTGCAAGATCGAGCAGGTTTACCGGCAGGCATTGGAACAGGCCGTCGGCCGCCTGGGGAGGTTATTCAAAGGGGAATCAAATATTCGGATCATTGGTAGGCCGGTGGTGCAGGCGATTACGACGGATACCGAGGTGAAAAATGGCTAAGCGTAAGAGCAACCGGCGGGCGCGGATAACACTTTGGGTTCCGATTGCCGGTTATGCCGACTGCTTCAAAATCAGCAACCGGCGGTGGCAGGTATACAACGCCAACACCCCGCCATTCGTGTGGCAGCACGTCAAGCCATCACGCCGCCAGCGCCGCGCACAACGGTCAGTATCTCAGGAGAAAAAATGAGTAAGTTTATCTGGTTACTTCGCATCTTGGTCTTGGCTGTATCGATGCTGCAGGTTGTAGTCATTGATGTCACTGAGAATGGAACCATTGGGTATGTCGTGGGTGGGGTTTTCTTTTTGGCTTACTGCTGGGCTGTGTTGAATCTGTTGGACTACCTGAAGGATACCCCTGATGGACAATAATCTGAGCGAACTGAGCAAGCCGGTGGCGACTGTTGACGTTCAACGCGGCCGACCAGATGGAAATATGTTTGCCGTTGCATGGAGTTCAGCGGGCCATGCGTTGCCGGATGGCCCACACTTCATTTACTCGCAAGAGTACGTCTCCGCCCTGGATAAGGTGGCTCAATTTTGGATTGGAGAGTCTGCCGGATGGAAGAAGCGCGCCGAGGCAGCAGAGCAGCGCGTATCTGAGGCGGAGATCAGGGGCGTAGAGAAACTGGCGGAAGCATTCAAGTCATGGGCCAGTGACGAAACCTTCCCAGATTATGAAGCGCAGCGGCATTGGGCCACTGCGAGCCAAGAGGCGTTTTCTTTCGCTGATGACCTTCGCAATGGGGAGCTGTGATGATCGATAAATATCTACTCGAAGATCTAAGTTTGCGGAATGATGAGAAAGGCGAGCTGGCACGATGGGTTATCCAGCTCCAGGCAGGTGTAGGCACAGAACAGCGCAAGTCGGCATCGCTAGAAAGCGTCATTTACGCTCGCGATACGCGCATCGCCGAGCTGGAATCTATCGCTACCGATTATGCCGGAAAGTTCCAGAAGGCACAGGATGCAGCCAAACATCTAATCATCATGAATGACAGCGCTCAGGCGGAAATTGCACACCTGAAAGCGTTGCTGGCTACGCCGGTGCGGTTGCCTAAGCGCTGGGATGTATCCGGGCAGGTTAACCCGCCCCGCATCGTTCAGGTGCAGTTTGAGCAGCAGAATAGAACCCACGACCAGTGCGCCGAAGCAATCCGCTCCGCTGGCTTCACCTTCACCGTAAAGGGGGGTGAACAGTGAGCAAATACGAAAATCTGGATGCGGCGATTCTGCGAAAAATTGGCTCGACACCAACGACATTTAGCGAGCTGTTTGGTGGGTGCGTCCGCGGTTATTGCACGTCTATAGCTGGAACTGAGGGCAAGGATAGCGATGATGCATTCCGTGTTCTTGACCGCCGGCTGCAGGCCCTGCGTAAGAAAGGGATAATCCGCAGCACATCGCGCGGATGGGTAGAGGGGGATGAGTAGCCATGGAATTTTCAGAGCAAGTTGCAATTGCAGCTATCAAGGCCGCAAGCGATATCACCGTTGCGAAGATTAACGCCAAGGGTGCCAGGTTTGATGGTTATACGGGACCAATGAATTGGTTCAAGCAGTCTCTTACTGAAGTAATTGAAGGCATTGGAAAGGGAATGAAGGTGAAGCCATGACACAGACACTAACGACCGAGAGGTTGAAAACCATCGCGGCGTGGCGCGCTAAGTACGGCGCTGGCCACAACGTGATGATTCCGGCAGAAGAAGCCGAGGCCATGGCCCGCGAACTCCTGGCTAACCGGGAGGCGCAGCCGGTGGCCTACCTGAACAAATTCTCAGGTGTATGCATGACATTGGAGCAGCAACCGAATGCGGCCGATGATGTTGCGGTTTATGCCCCTCTCTACACCGCCCCGCCAGCTCCAGCCAATGCCAATCCTGTAGCACTGGTAGACCGGTGTATAGCCGCGTGTCCTGGGGCGAGCTTAAGTGTGGGCCTTGCGCCAGCAGTGCAGGCTCAACCTGTAAGCCAGGGTTACAGGTTGCCGGATAACGTGCGCGAGGCTCTCACACTGGCGTTACAGGCCATGGAATTTATGGGCGACACGCTGAATAACATCGACGCGGTATGCACCGAAGATGTTGAGTATGTGACACCGGCATTCACAGCGGTGCGCGGGTTGCTGGCAGCAGCGCCGGAGGGTGACAATGGCTAAGACAGCAGCAGAACGCAAAGCGGCACAGCGCGAACGGCTACGCAAATCCGGTGTTGTTCCATTTGAACTGAAGTTGGATCAGCAAGAAGTGGAAATGTTAAAGGAAAACTGCGCGGCCCGACGGCCGCAACGTGAACCGTATGACATGGACGAGTACATAACAATACTGATCCGGAAGGATAACGCCGAGCTAAAAAAGCAGTTGGCGGCGCTCAGTGAGCGCTGCTGCGGGAAGTGTAAAGACAAGCTGCCCGGCGATCCTGCCGGGTGTTACTTCCTCGGTGATTCAGAGTGCTGGCAAACGTACGGCTGGCATGAGTTAAAACTATCACTGTGACATGTCACGATTGATTTAATGCCCGTATGCGGCGGGCTTAACGTGTGGAGAAAACTATGAATACGATGTTTTTGTTGATGGCAGAATACAACACCGCATCAATCCCACTCGCGGATGTATGCGAAAAATACTTCGGCATGAAGGTGGCCACGGCGGATAAAAAAGCTTCCCTTGGCAAGCTTCCCGTTCCAACGTTCAGAATGGGTGATAGCCAGAAGTCACCAAGAATGATTCACGTAAATGACTTGGCGGATTACATCGATAAACAAAGGGATCGGGGGATTGAGTATTTCAAATCGATGCAAAACGCCTAACCATGCCGGGCTATGCCCGGTTTTTTAGATATTTATTTATGCTTTTTTTTGTTCATTTCCACATGCATCGGCACCCCAATAGAACCCCTAGCAGCAATAACCTATTGATAAACAAAAAATTAACCCCGACAAAACGCCGGGGCCTGGTACTCGCGTGATCGCCGAAGGATCAGTGACACGCCAAGGGGGCTTTGCGGCCCGGAAACCGGTTTTCAAACGCGGTTAGCTGCGTGTTCATGCGCTTTGCGCCAAGGGGTCGACCAAGGCCAGAGCGCTTTTCATCGCCTCCACCATTTCGCCATCCACGCAATAATGGCTAAATTCATCAAATTCATTGTCGGAACACATGGTGACGCCCGCTTTGCGATAACGCATGGTGGAAGGCACCGCATGGCCCGACGAGCTGTGCAATTCCTGAATGCCGATATCGACAAACTTGTGCAGGTTGCTGAGACGCACCCCGGCGCCCGCCATGATCACCGGCCCCTGGCTGGCATGCAGCAGATCTCTCAGCAGCGGCAGGCCCAGTTCGGCATTTTGCTGCTGCCCCGAGGTCAGAATGCGCGCCACGCCGAGCTGCGTCAGTTGATCGAGGGCCACCATCGGGTTCTGGCACATGTCGAAGGCGCGGTGGAAGGTCACCGCCATGTGGCCGCACAGTTGCATCACCTCACGCATGCGCGGCAGGTCAATATGCCCTTCGTCATCCAGCATGCCGACCACCACGCCGGGGAAGCCCATATCGCGGATCTGGACAATGTCTTGCTTGATCACGTCGAAATCCACCGCGCCGTAGCAAAAATCGCCCGCGCGCGGGCGAACGATCGGATGCACCGGGACCCTGACCCTGTCGCGCGCCAAACGCAGCGTGCCGTAGCTCGGCGTTAAACCGCCCTCGCTCTGGCTGGCGCACAACTCGATGCGGTCGGCCCCCGCCCGCTCAGCCGTCAGCGCGCAGTCGACGCTAAAGCAGCAAACTTCCAGTTTAATCATTGTCACCCCCAGATGACGGCCAACATGCGACGGCAATTGTTCATTTCTCAATTTCTCACGTAGGCTCATGCATAAGGCACAAACCGGCTCAGGCTTCTAACTATGGCATTCAATTTTGATCAATGGGTAGACCGTAGTCACAGTGACAGCGTTAAGTGGGACAAATATCACGATCGCGACGTTATTCCGCTGTGGGTCGCCGACAGCGACTTCCGAGCGCCGCCGGCGGTGATCGACGCGCTGCGGCAACGCGTGGCGCACGGCGTGTTCGGCTACAGCCACCCTTCCCATGATCTTGTTGAGGTTTTTACCCGCCGCATGGTAGAGCGCTACGGTTGGCGCATCAAGCCCGAATGGGTCATTTTTCTGCCCGGCCTGGTCTGCGGCCTGAATCTTTGCGTACGCGCCTATACCGCAGAACAGGAAGGCACGCTGGCGCCTTCGCCTATCTACCCGCCGTTTCGCAAGGCGGCGAAATTCGCCGGCCGCCGGCAGCTGCCGGTGCCGCTGGCGCTGGTCAATCAGCGCTGGCTGCTGGATCTCCCGGCGATAGAGGCGCAGCTCGACGGCAAGGAGAAGCTGCTGTTGCTGTGTAACCCGCAAAACCCGGGCGGCACCGCGTATCGCCGCGAGGAACTGTTGCAGCACCACGACTTCGCGCGCAAACACGGGCTGATCGTGTGCTCGGATGAAATTCACTGTGACCTGCTGCTCGAGCCGGACGTGCGGCATATCCCCTTCGCCACGCTGAACGAAGACGCCGCCCAGCGCAGCATCACGCTGATGTCGCCGTCGAAGACCTTCAATATCGCCGGGCTGGGCGCGTCAATGGCGATTATCCCCAATGCCGCCCTGCGCCAACGGCTGCAGCGCGCGCGCAACGGCATCGTGCCGGACGTCGATCTGCTGGCGCTGGTCGCCGCCCAGGCGGCGTATCAGCATGGGCAACCCTGGCTGGACGAGCAGCTGCTGTATTTGCGCGCCAACCGCGATGTGGTGACCGAGCGTATCAATGCCATGCCCGGGCTGCGCCTGCCGCCGATCGAGGCCAGCTATCTGGCGTGGATCGACTGCAGCGAACTGAAGGTGGATAACCCGCACGCCTTTTTCGAACAGGCCGGCGTGGGGCTCAGCCCCGGGCTGGATTTCGGCAACCGCCGCTTTGTGCGCCTGAATTTCGGCTGCCGGCGCGCGTTGCTGAACGAAGCGCTGGACCGCATGGCGCAGGCCTGCGCGTCGTTACCGCCTTAGGCCCGTTCGCTGGCGACGATTTCACGGATGGAATAAGGATGAAACTTTATCGTCACGCTGCCGTCGGTGATGGCCAGAGTCGGATTAGGCAATCGCTCGCCCTCGCCCCGGGGTGAGCTCTGTTTCAGTTTGATCCCCGGCGCCAGCAGCGCGTCGTCGGCCAGGTGGCTCAGCGCCCGCGCATGCAGCGTGGCGGGATCGCCGCGCAGCACCAGCTCGACGTGTTCCCACCCCTCATGCGGATAGCGTTTTTCGCCCGGATACGGCAATTCTACGCAATCAATCTGCCACGGTCCGACGTTCAGCGGCCGCTGCAGATCAAACAGGCAGATCGGGCGACCATTAATCACCGACTCGGAAAGCAGCGAAGCGCACCGCATCAGGCCCTGGCGCCAACGATCGGCGGTGGCGTTTTGGTGACAGCGCACCGAGATGTGATCGGCGCCGAATAGTGACAGGTCGAGCTGCAGCTTCGCGGCAAATCGGCTCAGCGCCCGTTCAAAACGCGGCAGGTCGAGTGCGAGATCGTCAAGTTCTGTGATGGCCTGCAAAGGGGTCATGGGGTCCTCAAACAACGGAATGCGAATTCAAGCGCCGTAATTTACACCGAGCACGCGCGAGCCGCCATGGTTGCCTGCGCCGCCAGGGGAAATTTCCCTATTCCGCAAGGCCAATTACGGCATATCCATAGTCGGAAATCGAAAAGGCACAAAAGAATAAAAACCATTACCCTATTCAGAGATTAATTTGAAATTGTCACAATTTAATTAAAAATCAGAATTTTCCCAAGTGATTATAGCTTTTACTTATGACAAGAAGATTTAAGGAATTGGCCATTTCGCGCATCACAACCATTGAACCCGCCAGCATAAATCGCCCCCTGATAAAGGCCCGCAAAATTACCCGTCAAACATGCAGATAAAATCAACTTTTGGCGAAAAAACCGCACTAAGTCATTGTGTTTACTGATTGATAACATCCCCGACACTAAGGATTATCTTAAATGGAATTTAACTAATTGCTTCGCAATAGCAATTAAGCTACTTTGGGCTAAAGCTGAATTTGAGATAATTACCATGATTCTATTAATGATATCCCTTGTCCTCATTGCCGTTGCCGCTTACGCTATTTATCGCCATTTCAAGTCACGCCGCACCAGCTCCCTGGATGGCGGACGCCGCAATAAAAAACACTAGTTACTTCACGCTTACCCCACTTTCATTTTACTCCCTATTACCCCACTCGCTGCTGCTTATCCTCCGTCCATGTCCCCCACGGCATCCCTTACTGGCGAAGCAAAATCCCCGCGTCGGCTCTTTCATTTAGGGCCGCGCCAACTGCTGACGCGCTTCATCAGATCGGTTACAATTACAGGCTGTTTTGTGGTGGGTCGCCGTTTCGGCGCGCGGCCCGGCAACCACCTTTGAATCCCGCAGGGGCATGGCACAAGGCCCCTCGTTCGTTATTAAGGTAACCCGGTGAATATTCAGGTTCTTCTCTCAGATAAAGTCAGCCAGGCGCTGATTGCCGCAGGCGCGCCAGCCGATTGCGAGGCGCAGGTCCGTCAGTCAGCCAAAGCGCAGTTTGGTGATTATCAGGCCAACGGCGTCATGTCGGTCGCCAAGAAGCTCGGCATGCCGCCGCGCCAGCTGGCGGAAAAAGTGGTACAGCTGCTGGAGCTCGGCGACGTCGCCAGCAAAGTGGAAATCGCCGGCCCTGGCTTTATCAATATCTTCCTGAATAGCGACTGGGTCGCCCGCCAGGCTGATCTGGTGCTGAACGCGCCGAAACTGGGCATCGCGCCGATTGAGCCGCAAACCATCGTTATCGACTACTCGGCGCCGAACGTGGCGAAAGAAATGCACGTCGGCCACCTGCGCTCCACCATTATCGGCGACGCTGCGGCGCGTACCCAGGAGTTCCTGGGCCATAAGGTGATCCGCGCCAACCACGTGGGCGACTGGGGCACCCAGTTCGGCATGCTGATCGCCTACCTGGAAAAAATGCAGAATGAGAACGCCAGCGATATGGGCCTGTCCGATCTGGAGCAGTTCTATCGCGAGGCCAAGAAACATTACGACGAAGACGCCGCGTTCGCCGAGCGCGCGCGCGCTTACGTGGTCAAGCTGCAGGGCGGCGATCAATACTGCCTGCAGATGTGGCGCAAGCTGGTCGACATCACCATGGCGCAAAATCAGCTGACCTATAATCGCCTGAACGTCACCCTGACCGAAGACGACGTGATGGGCGAAAGCCTGTACAACGCGATGCTGCCGGGCATCGTCGCCGATCTGAAAGCCAAGGGGCTGGCGGTGGAAAGCGAAGGCGCCACCGTGGTGTTCCTCGACGAATACCAGAACAAGGACGGTGAGCCGATGGGCGTCATCATCCAGAAAAAGGACGGCGGCTACCTGTACACCACCACCGACATCGCCTGCGCCAAATACCGTTACGAAACGCTGGGCGCCAACCGCGTGCTGTACTACATCGACTCGCGTCAGCACCAACATCTGATGCAGGCCTGGACCATCGTGCGCAAGGCCGGCTACGTGCCGGAATCTGTGTCGCTGGAGCACCACATGTTCGGCATGATGCTGGGCAAAGACGGCAAACCGTTCAAAACCCGCTCCGGCGGCACGGTGAAACTGTCCGATCTGCTGGATGAAGCCATCGAACGCGCCGGCCAGCTGATCGCCGGCAAGAATCCGGACATGCCGGCGGAAGAGATGCAGCAGGTGGCGCGGGTGGTGGGCATCGGCGCGGTTAAATACGCCGACCTGTCGAAAAGCCGCACCACCGACTACGTCTTCGACTGGGACAACATGCTGGCCTTCGAAGGCAACACCGCGCCATATATGCAATATGCTTATACCCGCGTGGCCTCGGTATTCAAACGCGCCGGGATCGACGAAAGCGGCCTGACGCTGCCGCTGGTGATGACCGAGGAGCGTGAAATCGCCCTGGCCACCCGCCTGCTGCAGTTCGAAGAGATCCTCACTGCCGTGGCGCGCGAAGGCACCCCGCACGTCATGTGCAGCTACCTGTACGATCTGGCCGGCCTGTTCTCCGGCTTCTACGAACACTGCCAGATCCTCAATGCCGACAGCGAAGAAGCGCGTCAAAGCCGCCTGAAGCTGGCGCTGTTGACCTCGCGGACGCTGAAAACCGGCCTGGATACCCTGGGTATCGAAACCGTCGAGCGCATGTAACGCCAACCTGCGCTGAACACGAAAAAGGCCGCTTATGCGGCCTTTTTTATGCGAATGCCTGAATCAGACCACCCGGCGAGCGAAGTCGCGCGGACGGAACCCCAGCCCCCCCAGCACGCCGAAGTAGGCGACCACCCCGGCAACCACCACGGCGGCCAGGCGCAGCAGGCGCTCCAGCATATTGCCCTGATCCCAGGCCGGCATCAGCCACATCAGGCCGACCAGCACCGCCGACATCACCAGCACCGCCACCACCAGCTTGGCCAGGAATAGCGCCCAGCCCGGCTGCGGCTGGAAAATCTGCTGTTTGCGCAGCTGCCAATACAGCAGCGAGGCGTTCAGACAGGCCGCCAGACCGATCGACAGCGCCAGCCCGGCATGCTTCAGCGGGCCGATGAACGCCAGGTTCATCACCTGGGTCATGATCAGCGTGATGATGGCGATTTTAACCGGCGTTTTGATGTCCTGACGCGAATAGAAGCCCGGCGCCAGCACTTTCACCACGATCAGGCCCATCAGCCCCACCGAGTAAGCCACCAGCGCGCGCTGGGTCATCGCCGCGTCGAAGGCGCTGAATTTGCCGTACTGGAACAGCGAAACGGTCAGCGGCTTGGCCAAAATGCCCAGCGCGATGGCGCTCGGCAGCGCCAGCAGGAAGCACAGGCGCAGCCCCCAGTCCATCAAGCGGGAATATTCGTCGTGATTGCCGCTGGAAAAGCTTTTCGCCAGCGACGGCAGCAGGATGGTGCCCAACGCCACTCCCAACACGCCGGAAGGGAATTCCATCAGGCGGTCGGCGTAGTACATCCAGGACACCGAACCCGATACCAGGAACGAGGCGAAGATGGTGTTGATGATCAGCGAGATCTGGCTGACCGACACCCCGAGGATCGCCGGCCCCATCTGGCGCATCACGCGCCATACCCCGGCGTCGCCCAGCTTGAGGCGCGGCAGCACCAGCATGCCTATCTTGCGCAGATGCGGCAGTTGGTAGCCCAGCTGCAGCACGCCGCCGAGCACCACCGCCCAGGCCAGCGCCAGCACCGGCGGGTTGAAATAAGGCGCGGCGAACAGCGCAAAGCCAATCATGCTGACGTTGAGCAGGGTCGGCGCGAAGGCCGGGATGGAGAAACGGTTCCAGGTGTTGAGGATCGCCCCCACCAGCGACGCCAGCGAGATCAACAGAATATAGGGGAAAGTGATGCGCAACAGCGCCGAGGTCAGCGCGAACTTGTCCGGCGTGTCGACAAAGCCCGGCGCGGTGATGTAGATGACCCAGGGCGCGGCCAGCATGCCCAATATCGTCACTACCGCCAATACCAGCGTCAACAGACCGGACACATAGGCGATAAAGGTGCGCGTCGCCTCTTCGCCCTGCTGGCTTTTATATTCGGCCAGGATCGGCACAAAGGCCTGGGAAAACGCGCCCTCGGCAAAGATGCGGCGCAGCAGGTTGGGCAGCTTGAACGCCACGAAAAAGGCGTCCGTTGCCATGCCGGCCCCGAAAACGCGCGCTACGATGGCGTCACGCGCAAAACCCAGCACCCGTGAAAACATCGTCATTGAGCTGACGGCGGCCAGTGATTTTAGTAGGTTCATGTGGTTTTCTGATTATGCCTAAATATCGACGCCTGCATCAGCAGGCGTCAGCGAAACAACCGGGTAAGTTTACGTATCCGCAGCAGAATAGCTACCGCCATATGTTACATAGAGTTATCCCGCAACAGCCGCTCGATCACCCGCTGGGCGGCGATCGCCTGCTCACCGCTGGTTTCCGGCGCGCTCTGGTTGCCGACCGAATCGAGGAAGTGGCGGATGGCGCCGTCGAAACCGCGCTGCGCCAGCGTGGTCTGCCAGCCGGGGGCCGGCTGCTCCAGCACGCCACCGCCATCTTCACGCAGCCATTGGCGCATGTCGTTCAGCTGATAAACCGCGCCGTCGGTCACCGCCTGCACGCTTTCGCGCTGGCTGCCGCCGCGGCGATGCATGCTGGTGGTCACCAGCGTCTCTCCGCAGGCGAAGTGGTGTTCGGCGTACAGCATCTCGCCGGCCTCATTGGCGCGCAGGCGGCCGCTGAGCAGCTGCTGCTGGCCGCCCGCCAGCCACAGCGCGGTATCCACCACGTGCAGATAATCATCCAGCAGGGTGAAGCGCAGATCCTGCGGGCCGACGCTGTCGGCGCGGTGTTTGTCCATGCGGATCGAGGCCGGCTGAGACATGTGCCGTTTGAGCTGCAGGTACAGCGGCGCAAAGCGCCGATTGAATCCGACCATCAGGGCTTTGCCCCGTTTCTCGGCCAGCTCAATCAGCCGCTCGCCCTGTTCCAGCGTCTCCGCCAGCGGTTTGTCGACATAGACATGCACGCCCTGCCGCAACAGTTCGTCGATCACCTGATAATGGCTGGCGGTGCTGCTGTGAACAAACACCGCATCGCACTGCCCGGCCAGGGTGTCGAGACGGGGGAAACACGCCATGCGATAGCTGTCGCACACCGGCTGCGCCTTTTGCTGATTGGGGGAAAAACCGCCCACCAGCGTCCAGTCCGCCGCCTGGCTGAGGATGGGCAAATAGGCCTTCTGCGCGATGCCGCCCAGCCCCACCACGCCAACGCGTAATTTAGTCATGCGTCCCCCGCGCCAGCAGCTGCTGCAGTTGCCGTTTCAGTTCGGCGACGTCGTTTTCCAGCGCGCCGATCCGGGCGCTCAGCTCGCCCTCGTCAGGCGCCGCGGCCTCCGGCGGCGCCTCATCTATCTGGCCGCTGAACAGATGCATAAACCGGCTCTCGCGCTTGCCCGGCTCGCGGGCCAGGCGCACCACAAAGGGGCCGTCCTCACGCGCCGTCAGCTGCTGCAGCACCTGCTCGACTTCGCTGACCTCGCTGAACTCATGCATGCGATGGGTGCGGGTGCGCAATTCACCGGGGGTTTGCGCGCCGCGCAGCAATAACGTGGCGATCACCGCCAATTCGGCGGGCGACAGCTTCAACTGGCCGAATTCGGAATTGCAAAACCGCTGCTCGTATTTCACCACCCGGTTGCCGAAACCGCTCAGGGTGCGCAGGAAATGTTTTCTCAACAGCAGGTCGAGCAGTTGCTGCACCTCGCTTTCCGTCAGATCCATCACCGGTTCGCGGTTGGTCTTTTGATTGCACGCCAGCGTAATGGCGTTCAGCGACAGCGGGTATTGATCCGGCGTGGTGACCTGCTTTTCCAACAGGCAGCCGATTACCCGGGCTTCTTTCGCGCTCAATTCATATTTCATTATTGGCCTCAGCGTGGCGGTAGCCATTCTTTATTGGTTAATGCCGTCAATACGTGATCCTGCCACTGCCCGTCAATCAGCAGATAATCCTTGGCGTAACCTTCGCGTTCAAATCCCAGACGGCTCAGCAGCGCGCCGCTGCGTTGATTGTGCGGCATGTAGTTGGCCATAATGCGGTGCATGCGCTGCTGACGCAGCATATAGCGGATGGCGGACTGCAGCGCCTCGTACATCAGCCCCTGCCCCTGCCACTTTTCCCCCAGCGAATAGCCGAGGAAGCAGGCGTGAAACGAGCCGCGCAGCACGTTGCTGAAGTTCGCCACGCCGCGCACTTCCTGCTCCTCCGGATCGAGCAGGATAAAATAATAGGCGCTGCCCTGCTTTTGCATTTCGGTGATCATGCCCAGCCGCGCCTGCCAGCCGGAGGGGTAGCAGTGGCTTTCATCGCGCACCGGTTCCCAGGGTTTGAGGAACGCCCGGTTATCGGCATAGTATTCCGCCAGGCGATAAGCATCCCGTTCATGGACTAAACGGACCACCATCCGGTCGGTAGTAAGACGTACTTTTGGTGATGCAGAGCGGTAGCCGAACATCATTTCCCCCGCGGTCAGAACGGTTCGATAAGAAGTATTTATTGGGCGCGCGTCCGGATAATTATCCTGTGGCGATTTTATCCTGAGAGATTATTTCGCAGCCACCGGCGCAGAACCGCACTTCCCCTCAATTAATATAACCGTAGCCTGCCCCTGAGGTAAAATCCCGGTCGCTCAGTAAATAGGCGATTAATCATTTTACGGCTATTTTCAGACGTTTTTGTCGTGCAGGTAACGTCTTGACGATAAAAAAATATTATCTAGCGCGCCCCTATCAGCAGCCCGGGATCGGGTAGAGAATGGAGATGCAACCTTCCTCTCCTTGTTAATTGCTCATGGTGAAGCATGTCTCTGGTATCGCAAGCTCGGAGCTTGGGTAAATATTTCCTGTTACTCGATAACCTGTTAGTGGTTTTAGGCTTTTTCGTGGTCTTCCCGCTTATTTCGATTCGCTTTGTCGATCAGCTCGGCTGGGCGGCGCTGGTGGTCGGGGTGGCGCTGGGCCTGCGTCAGCTGATCCAGCAAGGGCTGGGCATCTTTGGCGGCGCGATCGCCGACCGCTTCGGCGCCAAGCCGATGATAGTGACCGGCATGCTGCTGCGCGCGGCCGGTTTCGCCACCATGGCGATGGCCGATCAACCCTGGTTGCTGTGGTTCTCCTGCGCGCTTTCCGCCCTCGGCGGCACGCTGTTCGACCCGCCGCGCACCGCGCTGGTGATCAAGCTCACCCGTCCGCACGAACGCGGCCGTTTCTATTCGCTGCTGATGATGCAGGACAGCGCCGGCGCGGTCATTGGCGCACTGCTCGGCAGTTGGCTGCTGCAGTATGACTTCCACTTTGTCTGCTGGGTCGGCGCGGCGATCTTCGTGTTGGCCGCCGGCTGGAATGCCTGGCTGCTGCCGGCCTACCGAATCTCCACCGTACGCGCGCCGATGAAAGACGGCATGATGCGGGTGCTGCGCGATCGCCGTTTCCTGACCTACGTGCTGACGCTGACCGGCTACTACATGCTGGCGGTGCAGGTGATGCTGATGTTGCCGATCCTGGTCAACGAAATCGCCGGCTCGCCGGCGGCGGTGAAATGGATGTACGCCATCGAAGCGGCGCTGTCATTGTCGCTGCTCTATCCGCTGGCGCGCTGGAGCGAAAAACATTTCCGGCTCGAACAGCGTTTGATGGCCGGCCTGCTGCTGATGACGCTGAGCCTGTTGCCGATCGGCCTGGCCAGCAGCCTGCAAGGCGTCTTCGTGCTGATCTGCTGCTTCTATCTCGGCTCAATCATCGCCGAACCGGCGCGCGAGACCCTCAGCGCTTCGCTGGCCGATCCGCGGGCGCGCGGCAGCTATATGGGGTTCAGCCGGCTCGGCCTGGCGCTGGGCGGCGCGCTGGGTTACACCGGCGGCGGCTGGATGTATGACTCCGGCCGCACGCTGAACATGCCGGAGCTTCCCTGGCTGCTGCTCGGCGCGGTCGGCTTCATTACGCTGCTGGCGCTTTATTGGCAATTCAGCCCGCGCCGCGCTGCGCCGGCGGTGCTGCCCGGCGGCTAAATTCTGCGCTAAGTAGCCAGAAAACCAGCCGAATTTCCTGCAGCTGCTATCCTGTTAGTAAAAACATCAACGGGAGACCCGCCATGACCGACGAAACGAAATTACCGCAGCTGCTGGAGCACATGGTATTGAACCTGCGCATGATATATGCGCGCGCCACCCTGGTGGAAAAGGCGCTGGCGCATATCATTGCCGAAAATGACGGCCTGAAGAGCGACATCATCAAACAGCTGCAGGTCGTCAACGCCGCCAACGAGCGCGACAAGATCGATTTGGAGCAGGCGCGCATCCACCTGATCGACGTGTTCAACTCGGTGCCCGCCAAGAAATAACCTCCCGCCCCGCGCACTGCGCGCGGGTGATCGCATCATCCAACAAGAACACTCCGCGACAGCGTCGATAAGCTGTGGTAACTATTGCTGTTAAAACCTGACAAACCGGAGCAAGCATGAAACTGTTTATTTACGATCATTGCCCATTCTGCGTTAAAGCCCGCATGATTTTTGGTCTCAAACACCTTCCTGTCCGCCTGGTCACCCTGCTCAACGACGACGAAGCGACCCCGGTCGGCATGATCGGCCAAAAGATGGCGCCCATCCTGCAAAAAGACGATGGCAGCTATATGCCGGAAAGCATGGATATCGTGCACTATATCGATCGTCTGGACGGCAAGCCGCTGTTGACCGGTAAAACCAACCCGGCCATCGCCGACTGGCTGCAGCACGTTGGCGGCTACACGGCGAAATTACTGCTGCCGCGCTTTGCCCACGCCGATTTCGAAGAATTCGCCACCGACGCCGCGCGCCGCTATTTCATCAATAAAAAACAGGCGTCGATCGGGGATTTCAGCCAGCATTTGGCCAACAGCGCCGATCTGATCGCCGAACTGGAGCGCGATCTGCAACGGCTCTCGCCGCGGGTGGTTTCCGCCGAGGCGGTCAACGGCGAGCTGTCCGAAGACGATATTCATCTGTTCCCGCTGCTGCGTTCGCTGTCGATCGTCGCCGGGCTGGCGCTGCCGGAAAATGTGGAAGCCTACCGCAACCGGATGGCGCAACGCAGCGACATCCCGCTGCTGCTCGATATGGAACAGTAATTTCGCTCAGGCGACAGAATAAGGACATGGCGCGCAGATGCTGAAAATGGTTCTGGTTACCGCCCGCGATCGCGCGCGGCTGAAAGAGATTTCATCGGTCTTGATCCGCTACGGCCTGCAGGATGTCATTCGCCTGCTGGGCCTGGGCTCGTTATTGAACGGCACCGGCGGCGATGCCCCGCGCGCCGGCGACCAGACGATGCCCGAGCGGCTGCGCGCGGCGCTTGAAGCGCTAGGGCCGACCTTCGTCAAATTCGGCCAGATACTGGCCACCCGTTCAGACCTGCTGGATCAAACCTGGACCGATGAGCTGGATCGCCTGCACAGCCAGGCGACGACGCTGCCCTGGGAAACGCTGGCGCCGCAGATCGCCGCGGATCTGGGGGACGACCCGCATCGCCTGTTCGCCGAATTCGACCGCACGCCGCTGGCCGCCGCCTCGATGGCGCAGATCTATCGCGCCCGCTTGCACAGCGGGGAACCGGTAGTGGTAAAAGTGCTGCGGCCGGGGCTGGCCAAAACCATCAATGCCGATCTGCGTCTGCTGGCCTATCTGGCCGAAACCGCGGAACAGCAAAGCCCGGCGCTGGCTCGCTATCGCCCGCGGCAAATGGTGCGCGCCCTGGCGACCGCCCTCCAGCACGAGCTGGACCTGACCCACGAAGGCAATAATTGCGATCGGGTCGCCGAACGGTTCCGACAGCAGCCCGAGGTGGCGATCCCCAAAATTTACTGGCAGTGGTCATCGCCGCGGCTGCTGGTGCAGGAGTTTTTGCCCGGAACGGCGCCGGAAAGCCCGCAGCAGCTGGCGGCGGCGGGCTTTGACGGCCCGTTGCTGGCGCGCCGCGGCGCCCAGGCCTTCATGAAAATGGTGCTGGAGCACCGGCTGTATCACGCCGACCCGCATCCCGGCAACGTGATGGCGCTGAGCGGCAATCGCGTGGGCTTTATCGATTTCGGCATGGTGGGGCAGCTTTCCGAACGGCGGCGCAATCAGCTGTTCCTGCTGTTGCAGGCCATCGCCGAACGCCAGTCCGACGGCATCGTCAATACCCTGATCGCCTGGTCGGACAGCGAACCGCTGGACCTGATGGACTTGGAGCTGGCGGCGCAGAACTTTCTCGATAAGCAGGCTTCCGCCACCCTGACGCTGGGCAAGGCCCTGACCGACCTGCTGGTCATGGCGCGCGAGCATCAGCTGGCCCTGCCGCCGGATTTGGCGCTGCTGTTCAAGGCGTTGATCACCGCCGACGGCGTGCTGCACCGGCTCGATCCGGCCTTCGACATCATCGCCACGCTGAAGCCGATGCTGCAACAGGTGATGCTGCAGCGTTATGCTCCCGCGGCCATTCGCCAAAGGATACTGATGCTGGGCGGTGAAGCGCTGGACGCCGGCGAAGAACTGCCGCAAACCCTGCGGCTGCTGATGCGGCGCCTGAAGCAGGGGCAGCTCAACGCCGAGATCAACGTCAGAAACCTCGGCCAGCTGAGCAAGGCGCTGGAACGCGCCGCCGTGACGTTGGCCATCGCCATTGTCACCGCCGCCTTTGCGCTGGGGCTGGCGCCATATCTGATGCATTCGTCGCTGCGGCTGTGGGGCGTGCCGCTGTTTCCGCTGCTGGGCGGGTTGGCCTGCCTGGCCGGCGTGCTGGTGCTGGCGCTGCGCCTGCGGCGCTGACAGTTTCGGCGTTATCCGATAGGTACGGCGGCGATTCGCGCGCACTATCGGCATGTTCAAGGCCCGATAGCCGTATCTTTCCGCGACGGCGAAGGTTTATAATGATAAATCAATCAATTATCTGCAGCATTTTTCGTTGGCAGTAGCTATGAGGCACAAATGAAGAAGATTCTGATGGGCGTAGCCGCCCTGGTGTTCGCCGGCGTATTGGCCGGTTGTAATCAACTCACCCAGTACACGCTCAGCGAGCAGGAAGTGAATGATTACCTGCAAAAGCACAACGATTATCAGAAGCAGATCGGCGTGCCTGGGCTGCTGGACGCCAATATCGTGCTGACCCAGCTGCAGAGCCAGATTGGCCGCAGCGAGCCGGGCAAAGTCACCCTGTCGGGCGACGCCAAGGTCAACATTACCTCGATCCTCGGCCCGCAGACCGCGGACCTGAAGCTGACGTTAAAAGCGCAGCCGGTCTACGATCGTGAAAAAGGCGCCATCTTCCTGAAAGACATGGAGCTGACCGACTACAGCGTGCAGCCGGAAAAAATGCAGACGGTGATGAAGGCGCTGACCCCTTACCTGAATCAGTCGCTGAAATCCTACTTCGACCAGAAACCGGCCTACGTGCTGAATCCTGACAACAGCAAAACCGAAGCCCTGGCGAAGAAGCTGGCGAAAGGACTGGAAGTGAAACCGGGCGAGTTGGTGATCCCGTTCAGCGACTGAGCCCCCTGCCTTTCACTGACAAGCCCGCTGACACAGCGGGCTTTTTTCTTGGCCCAGCCACCGGGGCTGGGCAACGGCGACGGGATTACTGGGGAGCGCCGTAGGTGATTTCGCCCGAATTGCAGTTGAGCGTGACATGGTAGGTCGTATCCAGCCGGGTGCCGCGCACCCTCAGCGGAACCTGCCAAACCTGATCCTTGCCGCTGATGGCGTCGGGGCTAACCCAGGCTATCGGCGTGGCGGTGCCGAGCAGCTTTTTGTCCGCTTCCCAGCGCGTAATGCGGTTTTGCAGAAAATCGCGCTTCACCTGGGCTGCTACCTCCGCCGGCTGCAAACCGGCGCACTGCGCCACCTTGGCGGTGCGCTGTTCCTGCGCCTGCGCCGCCGTCGACAAACCAGCCATGGTCAACAACGCAATGGCCAAACCCAATCCCGTTTTGTTCATATGCCCTCCAGTTGTGATTGACGCTATCCAGGGGCGCCGGCCCCGGGTTCACAGGCGGACGGGCGGAGGATCAGCGTTTGGCAAAAGTGATGACAAACAGCTCATCCACCCCGGGATAGATTTCCTCGATCACCCGCTTCAACTCGCCGAGCGACATATTTTCCTGCTGCGCATGTTGTTCCGTCAGCGCATCCAGGCGCACCGGCGCCACCGACGACACCTCGATAAAGCAGAAAAACTCGCCGTCTTCGTTACGGCTTACCCGCAACACTTCACCGGGATGAAAGTGCGATTCGCTGGCGTCCCGAATGGTGATGGTTTTGAGCCCGGCCAGGATGTCTCGCTCAAAGCGGCTGAAGAAGGTTATTTCACGGCTCATTTTAGATCCTTTTTCATCACAACACCGCAACATAAGTCATTATGCCGCCTGCTTTTCTGACGCAGCCCCCTCTTTTGGGTCAGCAAGGTTTTTTTCCGCTTTCGCTTTAGCCGGCTTTTTGACGCTTTCCGGCGGCGCCGCGCCGCGCAGGATCTGCGCCAGGGCGTCTTTGTTCTCAGCCAGGAAGAAGCCGAGGCCTTCGCGCTGCTCGTCGTCCAGACTCAGCGGCGCTTGCTGCAGCCAGTCGCCGAGGTTGTCGGCCAAATCCAGCATCTTGTCGTAGGCGTCGGCTTCTTTCTTGCTTGCGAAAGTCATTTTTTCCTCACCGTTTCTCACCACCACATATTTTACTTCAACCGCCATGCGTGCGTCCTCAAAGGTACGAAATTACTGTATATAAAACCAGTATAAAATGATTTCAGGCGGGGAGCAAGCCGCTCCCCGACCCGGCGTTATTTCAACAAACGCACCTTGCAGCTTTTGCCTTTGATTTTACCCTGCTGCAGCTGTTGCATCGCCTTACGGGCGCTGGCCTTGCGGATCGCCACGTAGGCATGCACCGGGAACATGTCGATCTTGCCCACTTCCGCCGCCGTCAGGCCGGCGTCGCCGGTCAGCGCGCCCAGGATGTCGCCGGGGCGAATTTTCGCCTTGCGGCCGCCGTCGATGCACAGCGTGATCATCTCGGCTTCCAGCGGCGTATTGGCCGCCCCGCTCAGCTCAGACACCGGCGCCCAATCGACCCGCAGCTGCAGGTATTCCTCGATGGCGTGCGCACGCGCCATTTCCTGCGGCGTACACAGGCTGATGGCCCGGCCGCTCATGCCGGCGCGGCCGGTGCGGCCGATGCGGTGAACGTGCACCTCCGGATCGAACGCCAGCTCGTAGTTAACCACCAGCTCCAAATCCTTGATATCCAGCCCGCGCGCGGCGACGTCGGTCGCTACCAGCACCCGGCAGCTGCGGTTGGCGAAACGCACCAGCACCTGATCGCGGTCGCGCTGTTCCAGATCGCCATGCAGCGCCAGCGCGCTGATGCCACGCGCCTCCAGCGCTTCAAACACGCTCTGGCAGTCGCGCTTGGTGTTGCAGAACACCACGCAGGAGGACGGCTGAAAATGACGGATCGCCGAAACCAGCAGCGCCGGGCGCTGATCGCGGGTGGTTTCGTAAAAGCGCTGCTCGATGGTCGGCAGGTCTTCGTCACCGTCCACTTCCACATTCAAAGGGTCGCGCTGCACCCGCGCGCTGATGCGCTCAATGCCGGTCGGATAGGTGGCGGAAAACAGCAGGGTCTGACGCTGCGGCGGCGTATAGCCGATCACGTCGTCGATGTCGTCGGCGAACCCCATGTCCAGCATGCGGTCGGCTTCGTCCAGCACCAGTACCTTCAGTTCATCCAGCACCAGCGTTTTCTTGCGCAAGTGCTCCTGAATGCGGCCTGGCGTGCCCACCACGATATGCGGCGCATGCACCAGCGAGTCGAGCTGCGGGCCCATCGGCTGGCCGCCGCACAGGGTCAGTATTTTGATGTTCTGGGTGAAGCGCGCCAGGCGGCGCAGCTCTTTGCTCACCTGGTCAGCCAGCTCGCGCGTCGGGCACAGGATCAAGGCCTGGGCGGCGACCTGGCCGACGTTGATTTTGTCCAGCAGGCCGATGCCGAACGCCGCCGTTTTACCGCTGCCGGTTTTTGCCTTGGCGCGCACGTCCCGCCCTTGCAGGATGGCGGGCAGCGCGGCGGCCTGCACCGGCGTCATTTCGGCATACCCCAGTTCGTTGAGGTTGGCCAACTGTGCGGCTGGCAGCGGCAGGGAAGAAAAAGAAACTGTGCTCACGGCGATAACTCTTATATGGCGAATGGAATGGCGGCGCGCCCGCGGGCAGGCGCCGAATCAACCGCAGATGATAACAGAGATAGGCCGGGTTACGGGCTTCAGGCATAAAAAAACCCGCCGGCGGCGGGTTTTTCGGCAGCGGCGTCGTTAAATGGCGACGACGTCGGCTGCGGCCGGGCCACGTTGGCTGTCCTGGATGGAGAACTCGACCTGCTGGCCTTCCGCCAGCGTTTTGAACCCCTCGCTGACGATAGCGGAGAAATGAACGAAAACGTCCTTGGAGCCGTCGGCCGGGGTGATGAAACCGAAGCCCTTGCTTTCGTTGAACCATTTAACGTGACCGGTGATCTTAGCCATTTGTCTTTCCTTTACTTGATAAACCTGCCTTAACGGCACTCAGGCGCGAAAGCCCTAGCATATGTAGGCCTTCTTTCGCCGTCGATCATTAACGCATAATCATCTGTACGGAGCAAATGTTTTTGTTTGTTATAAAAACAGCGAGTTAGCAATTTCTCTTGCGCCGTTCCAGCCGTTTTCCCTTCGCTCGGCGGCTGCATGCGCAATCGTTTTCGTATATACTCGCCGCCGATTGTCAGACCGCTCAACTTTCACGATCCAGGTACGAGACTATGTTAACGATTGGAACCGCCCTGCGCCCGTCCGCCACCCGCGTTATGCTGCTCGGCTCCGGCGAGCTGGGTAAAGAAGTCGCCATTGAATGCCAGCGCTTGGGGCTGGAAGTGATCGCCGTCGATCGCTACGCCGACGCGCCCGCCATGCATGTGGCGCACCGCAGCCACGTCATCAATATGCTCGATGGCGCCGCGCTCAAGGCACTGATTGAACGGGAACGCCCCGATTACATCGTGCCGGAAATAGAGGCCATCGCCACCGACATGCTGGTTGAGCTGGAGCAACAGGGCCACCGCGTGGTGCCCTGCGCCGAAGCGACCCGCCTGACCATGAACCGTGAAGGCATTCGGCGCCTGGCGGCGGAAACCCTCGGCCTGCCCACCTCCCGCTATCGCTTTGCCGACGGCGAGGCCGATTTCCATCAGGCGATAGCGCACATCGGCTATCCGTGCATCGTCAAGCCGGTCATGAGTTCGTCCGGCAAGGGGCAAAGCCTGATCCGCGGCCCGGAGCAGTTGAAAACCGCCTGGGATTACGCCCAACAGGGCGGGCGCGCCGGCGGCGGCCGGGTGATCGTCGAAGGTCTGGTGAAGTTTGACTTCGAGATTACCCTGCTGACGCTCAGCGCCGTGGATGGCGTGCATTTCTGCGCCCCTATCGGGCACCGCCAGGAAGACGGCGACTATCGCGAGTCCTGGCAGCCGCAGTCGATGTCCGATCTGGCCCTGAGCCGCGCCCAGGCTATTGCGGAGCAAGTGGTGAAGGCGCTGGGCGGATTCGGCCTGTTCGGCGTAGAGCTGTTCGTTTGCGGCGATGAGGTGATCTTCAGCGAGGTGTCACCGCGCCCGCACGATACCGGCATGGTGACGCTGATTTCCCAGAACCTGTCGGAATTCGCGCTGCACGTTCGCGCCTTCCTCGGCCTGCCGGTTGGCGCAATCCGCCAGTTCGGCCCCTCCGCCTCGGCGGTGATCCTGCCGCAAATGACCAGCACCGACCTGCGTTTTGGCGGCCTGGACCGCGCGCTGAGCGGATATAATCAGCTGCGCTTATTCGGCAAACCGGAGATTCAGGGGCAGCGCCGCATGGGCGTGGCGCTGGCGACGGCGGAAACGGTGGAACAAGCGGTGGAAATGGCCAAGCAGGCAGCCGCTGCGGTCACGCTCGAAGGGTAATGTCAGCGGGCCGGTTTTCCGGCCCTTTTGACATCAATAGTTTTCGTCTTCTTCATCGTTGTCATCGGCCTGCTCGTCGGGCCGTGCTTCATACTCTTCTTCATCTTCGTCATCGAACAACGCCGAAACCGGGTCACCCTGATGCTTTTCGCGGATTTCCTGCGCGACGCGGGCGATGGCTTCACCGCTGCTCATGCCCTGTTCCATCAGTTGATGAATGCGCTCCGCCGCTGCCTGTTGCTCTGCGTGGCTCAGTGATGGCATACCTGCAAGCATGTGTTTTTCTCCAGCAAAATGGAGGGGGAGTATACGCCTTAAAACGGCAGATCCCAATGCTTGTGATTCAGGCGGGCTGCGAGCAGCCGCTGCGGCCGTGCCACTGCTTCAGACGGTGTCGCCACAGCATGACATGCCAGCCTTGCTTGATGCCGCGCGCATTGGCGGCCATTGCCTTGTCGATGCCGCGCCGGTAGAACTCTTCGGTTATCCGGCACTGCGCCGTCAGCTCCGGCTCGCGGCGGATGCTGTGGCAGATGCCCAGCGCTTCGCGGGCGATCTGCCAGTGGAACGCCGGGCGAAGATCGATTTTGTCCGCATAGCGGTGGTTGAGCTGCGTCAGCATTTCGACGATCTTCATGTAATGACGCTGATATTGCACATTGGCGTTGCCGGTACGGCGGCGGTTGCTGATCGACCGATCGTGCACCCGCTGCCGGTACAGCGGTTTACTCAGGTATTTGACCCGCTGCGCATTGAACATCACTTCGGTAGTCCAGGGTATATCCTGATGATGCAGACCCGGTTCAAAATACAGCCGATGTTGTTTGATAAAATCAAGACGATATATCGCCAGCCACACCACGTGAATAAACCGGCGCGACTTCAGCGCCCGCTCGAACCACTGTACGCCGTCGATCACCGCCGTGCTGCTCAACCGCTGCGCTGGGAATATCGGCTTAAGCTCATCCTGGCTGGCGAAATAGCGCTCGCCGTTGCACTGCATAACATCTAATTGATGTTTTTCCGCCTGCTCCAGCAGCGTGGAATACATCTCCGGCGCCAATAAATCATCCGCGTCCGGAAACGCCACGTATTTTCCCCGGGCGATGGCCAGGCCGGCATTGCGCGCATTGGACACCCCGGCGTTGGCCTGATCGATCACCCTGATATGCGGGTGTTGGGCCGCGTAACGGTGGGCAATATCGCCGGAGCCGTCGGTGGAACCATCATTGACGATGATCACCTCCAGCCGGCGCTCATGCTGCGCCAGCAGCGAGGCCAGGAAAGGTTCGAACAGCGATCCCGCATTATGCAGCGGGACGATGACGCTCAGCATTAACGACATGGTCAGCTCTTCAATAATGTGACGAATTAATTTTATTTCTTAGCGATATCAATGCATTTTAGAATGCAGCGTCGCGCCGAAATAATGCCCCAGGCTTTTCAACGGATGCCTGAATGCGCGTTGGCTGATTTTGTCTTTTTGTGCGCAAGCGCCGCAGAGACATGAATGAACAGTTGCATGGTCAGCGGATTCGTCGATCCACAGACCGCATTTTCGACAGAAAGACATAGCTGCCCCCATTCGTTTGATGACGAACTGAAACAATAATAAGATGAAATTAATAGATTAATTTTTTTATAATTTCCGGCAGGGAACGCCGATAGATAAATATGACGCTGGCAACCGGACTTATTAATTTTTAGCATATTGAATTACGGTTAATGGCGCAAAAAATGCTTCGTCGCCAGATTGTTCAATTGCCGTTGATGTGGGCTGTGCTTGGCGTCGCGCACGACGAGGCATGCGCGCAACGGCCGACTATGGCAGAATAGCCGGCAGACACCGCCGCCTCCGACAGTCAGGTTTATTCAACTCCATGAGCGTAACCGCCCCAAACGTCAAGTCTTTGCCCTACTCCCGCGGCGCCCTGTTGGCGCTCTTCGCCCCGCTCGCCCACCAGCCCTGGGCGATGCTGCTGCACTCGGGATTTGCCGAACATTCCCACAATCGTTTCGACATTCTGGTCGCGGAGCCCAACGTCACGCTGACCACCCGCGGCCAGGTCACCGAGATCCGCCAGGGCGACAGCCGGCAACAATCCGCCGAGGATCCTTTTAGCCTGCTGCAGCAACAGCTGGCGGCGCAAGGGTGGCGGCCGCCTTTCAATGCCGACCTGCCGTTCCAGGGCGGCGCACTGGGATTGTTCGGTTACGATCTGGGCCGCAGGATTGAGCCGCTGCCGCAGCTGGCCGCCGCCGACCTGGCGCTGCCGGATATGGCGATAGGCCTCTATGACTGGGCGCTGATCGCCGACCATCAACAGCAAAAGCTGACGCTGCTCAGCTATCGGGACGTCGAGCAGCGCTGGCAGTGGCTCAGCCGGCAGCAGGCCCCCCCGCAGCGGCCGTTCGCCCTGACCGGCGGCTGGCGGGCCAATATGACGCGCCAACAGTACGGTGAGAAATTCCAGCGCATCCAGCATTATTTGCGCAGCGGCGACTGCTATCAGATCAATCTGGCGCAGCGCTTTTCCGCCGACTATCAAGGGGATGAATGGCAGGCGTTTCAGCAGCTCAGCGCCAGCAACCGCGCGCCCTTTTCCGCGTTTCTGCGCCTGCCGGAAAACAGCGTGCTGAGCGTCTCTCCCGAACGTTTTCTTTGGCTGGAGCAACAGCGGATCCAAACCCGGCCGATCAAAGGCACCCTGCCGCGGCTGGCGGACGCGGCGCAGGACGCCGCACAGGCCGAGCGGCTGGCGCACTCCCCCAAGGACCGCGCGGAGAATCTGATGATCGTCGATCTGCTGCGCAACGATATCGGCCGCGTGGCGCTGCCGGGCAGCGTGCGGGTGCCGCAGCTGTTCGCCGTGGAACCCTTCCCGGCGGTGCATCATTTGGTCAGCACCATCACCGCGACGCTGCCGGAGACCACGCCGGCCACCGACCTGCTGCGCGCCTGCTTCCCCGGCGGCTCGATCACCGGCGCCCCCAAGGTGCGGGCGATGGCCATCATCGAAGAGCTGGAGCCGCAGCGCCGCAACGCCTACTGCGGCAGCATCGGCTACCTCAGCGCCTGCGGCACCATGGACACCAATATCGCCATCCGCACGCTGATCGCCGAAAATGGCCGCATCCATTGCTCCGCCGGCGGCGGCATCGTGGCGGACAGCCAGGAACAGGCGGAGTATCAGGAAACCTTCGACAAGGTTGGCCGCATTCTGCCGCAGCTTGGGGAGTTTAGCCTGTCGTGAACCCACCGAATTATCCGGCCTCGCTGGCCGCCTTTATCAGCCGTTTCCAGCTGCAGCTGCCGCAGGCATCGCAGATTTCGCACAACGTGCGCCCGGCGGCGGTGCTGATCCCGATTGTTTGCCGCCCGGAGCCGACGCTGCTGCTGACCCGGCGCGCCGACTCGTTGCGTAAACACGCCGGCCAGGTGGCGTTTCCCGGCGGCAAAACCGACGCCGATGACGGCTCGGCGATCGTCACGGCGCTGCGTGAAGCGCAGGAAGAGGTGGCTATCCCGCCGCAGGCCGTCACCGTCATCGGCCAGATGGCGCCGCTCGACAGCAGCACCGGATTCCAGGTCACGCCGATCGTCGGCCTGATCCCGCCGGAGGTGCAGTTCCACGCCAACGAGGCCGAAGTGGCTGACGTCTTCGAGATGCCGCTGCGCGAAGCCCTGACGCTATCGCGCTATTATCCGCTGGATATTCACCGCGGCGGCCATACGCACCGCATTTATCTTTCCTGGTATCAAAGCCAGTTCGTGTGGGGGCTCACCGCCGCGATCATTCGACGTCTGGCGCAGCAAGTCAGCCTCTGAAGTCAATAAGGTGACCTGCATCACAATTTAAACCGGTATGCGGCACGCAGCCGCAGGTAAAGCGATCGCCATCACTTCATCCGTTTGCTTTTTCAACTACCTTGCTGGCTGACACGGTTTTAAAAAAACTGTAAACCCTCTCTTAAACCTTACGAAATACCTGTAAAATACTGCCGACCGAGATAAACCACTGTCGATACAGGGATTAGGCCGGCGGCGCCCCGCAACGGAAGCCGGCGCGATTACCCTCTGATGGAATGGGGGCAAAGGACGGTTCCGCGCCCGGCCTGACGCCTGCGGTAATCAGCAAAGAAAGTAACACCAAGGATTATTTTATTTCATGCGAAAAAGGCAGCCGAACCCGTACGGTGCTTTTACACTATCGCAGTTCCCTGCGCGGTTTTTAACCGCCGCAGCCATAACAATATGCCTCTAAGGAGTTTTAGCGTGATTAGCGTTTTCGACATGTTTAAGATCGGCATCGGCCCGTCCAGCTCTCATACGGTTGGACCGATGAAAGCCGGCAAACAGTTTGTCGACGATCTGGTAAATAAAGGCCTGATGCCTTCTATCACGCGTGTCGCCGTAGACGTTTACGGCTCACTCTCATTGACCGGTAAAGGTCACCATACCGATATCGCTATCATCCTCGGCCTGGCGGGCAATATGCCCGACACCGTTGATATCGATAGCATCCCGGGTTTTATTCGCGATGTAGAACAACGTCAACGCCTGATGCTGGCCAGCGGTCTGCATGAGGTTGATTTCCCGCGCGACGGCGGCATGGTCTTCCGCAGCGACAACCTGCCGCTGCATGAAAACGGCATGCGCATCCACGCCTTCGCCGGCGACAAGGAAATTTACAGCAAGACTTATTACTCCATCGGCGGCGGCTTTATCGTCGATGAAGAAAACTTCGGCAAGGCCGACGCCCATGAGCTGAGCGTGCCTTACCCGTTCAACTTCGCCCGCGACATCCTTCAGCACTGCCGTGAAACCGGGCTGTCGCTGTCCGGCATGGTGATGCAAAACGAGCTGGCGCTGCACAGCAAGCAGGAAATCGAGACCTACTTCGGCAACGTCTGGCAAACCATGCGCGCCTGTATCGATCGCGGCCTGAACACCGAAGGCGTGCTGCCTGGTCCGCTGCGCGTGCCGCGTCGCGCCTCCGCTCTGCGCCGCATGCTGGTGTCCTCCGACAAGCTGTCCAGCGATCCGATGAACGTGATCGACTGGGTCAACATGTTCGCGCTGGCGGTAAATGAAGAGAACGCCGCCGGCGGCCGCGTGGTCACCGCGCCGACCAACGGCGCCTGCGGCATCGTGCCTGCGGTGCTGGCGTATTACGATCACTTTATCGAATCCGTCAGCCCGGACATCTACATCCGCTACTTTATGGCGGCGGGGGCGATTGGCGCGCTGTACAAGATGAACGCCTCCATTTCCGGCGCCGAAGTCGGCTGCCAGGGCGAAGTGGGCGTCGCCTGCTCCATGGCGGCGGCCGGCCTGGCCGAACTGCTGGGCGGCAGCCCGGAGCAGGTTTGCGTGGCGGCGGAGATCGGCATGGAACACAACCTGGGCTTAACCTGCGACCCGGTCGCCGGCCAGGTGCAGGTTCCCTGCATCGAACGCAACGCCATCGCCTCGGTCAAGGCGATCAACTCGGCGCGCATGGCTCTGCGCCGCACCAGCGAACCGCGCGTTTCGCTGGATAAGGTGATCGAGACCATGTACGAAACCGGCAAGGACATGAACGCCAAATACCGCGAAACCTCGCGCGGCGGCCTGGCCATCAAGGTGCAGTGCGACTGACCCCCGACCCCGCCCTCCGGCGGGGTTTTTTATCGCCAATCGCCCGCGTGCGGCCACATTTGTGACATTGTCACCCAAAGTTCCCTCGCCGTTGCTCCCTGCGATCCCGCGGTTAACCCGCAAATAAGCCTTCTGTTTCGCCAAATTTAAATAATTTACTGGGTTATCATCAATCTTGTATAACCACAGGCTAGAATTAGCCGAGTATAATTTTACGGGAACATAGCCTGACGCTGACTCGGAGCAGGTTTACCGAACAAGGATTTACCAGATGTTGATGACCCACCTTGCCGCGTCCCAATATCGCTACTACCGTTGGCTGCTGGCCGGCGCGGTGGGGCTGGCTATTCTGTTGATATCGCTGTACACCCGCTATTATCAAGAGGTCACAAACATCGAACAGAGCCAGCAGGCGCTGGCCACCCGCACCGTCACCAAAATCAATCAGCTGCTGCAGCCGGCCGAGCTGCAGGCCGGGCGCAGCATGCCGCTGCTGGAACAAAGCTGCGAGAGCGCCATGCCGACGCTGCGTTTTCGCGCCGCGCAAAACCAGGCGCTGCGCTCCATGCTGCTGGTGAAAAACGACAAGATTTACTGCTCCAGCCTGTTCGGCGCCCGCGATTATCAATTCGCCGCCGTGCTGCCGAGCATCGCCAACGGCGGCGCCAGGCTGGCGCTGCGGCCTTCGCTGGCGGTGAGCCGGGGCGTGCCGACGCTGGTGATGTGGACGCCGTCCGCCAGCGACAAAAACAGCGGCGTGCTGCACGTTTTCAATATCGAGCTGCTGGCCAACTTCCTGCTCGAGCCTCAGGACCCCTATGCCCAGCGGGTGGTGCTGAACGTCGCCGACAACAGCCTGGAATACGGCCGACGGGAAATCCTCAACCGCGATACCCTGACCGCCGACCTGCGCTATACCGCCAACTCCGCCAAATATCCCTTCTCGGTTTCGCTGTTTGGCCCGCCGGTCGGCATGCTGGCGCTGGCCGCGCTGCCGCGGCACATCCCGCTGGCGTTATTGGTCAGCCTGCTGGCGGCCTACGTGGTGTATTTGCTGACCGCCAACCGCATGAGCCTGGCCTACCATATCGGCCACGCCATCACCCACCGCGAGTTTCGCGTTTACTGCCAGCCGATTATCAACAGCGACACCGGACGTTGCTCGGGGGTTGAGATGCTGCTGCGCTGGAAGAAGAAGCGCCAGGGCTGGATCTCGCCGGACGTGTTCATTCCGCTGGCGGAGCAGCATGAGCTGATCATCCCGCTGACCCGCTATCTGATGAATACCGTGGTGGAAAACCTGCAGCTGTTCCCGCCGCGCCCGTCGTTTTACATCAGCATCAACGTGGCCGCCGAGCATTTCAACGCGGTCAATATCATCGATGATATTCGGCAGATTTGGCTGCCGGCGCAGCCGATGCCTTCCCTGATGCTGGAACTGACCGAGCGCACCGCGCTGTCGGCCATTCAATACGAGCAAATAAAAACGCTGAAAGAGATGGGGATCATGCTGGCCATCGATGACTTCGGCACCGGGCACAGCTCGCTGAGCTACCTGAAAAACCTCAGCCCGGACGTGTTGAAAATCGATCGCGGCTTTACCGCCGCCATCGGCACCGACGCGGTTAACGCCACCGTCACCGACACCATCATCCTGCTGGCGCAGCGCCTGAAGCTGAAGCTGGTGGCCGAGGGGGTCGAGACGGAGGAACAGGCGGACTACCTGCGCGCGCGCGAGGTGAACGCCCTGCAGGGCTATTACTTCGCCAAACCCATGCCTATCCATGTGTTCCCGCTGTGGTTACGGCAATACGAGTCGCGTTTGAGAACCGGCGCAGAGCCGGAGGGGCAGGCAAACCAGCCGGAGGCGTAACGCCCCCGGCCCGCAGATTACGGCAGTTCCCGGTGTTCGGGCTCCGTCTTGGTAATGCGCACCAGCTCGATGCGGTAATCGGTGACCTCGACGATGTCGAAACGCAGCCGGTTCAGCTCCACCACGTCGCCCACCGCCGGCATCTGGCCATAATGCGCCAGCAGGAAACCCGCCAGCGAAGCGTAGTCCGCCGTCGGGCTGACCAGATCCTCGCAGTTCAGCGCCTGCTCCAGCGAATGCAGGTCGGCCCCGCCCTTCACCAGCCAGCCGTCGCCTTCCGCCACGATATCCGGCGTTTCATCTTCATCAGGGAATTCACCGGCAATCGCCTCCAGCACGTCCAGCGGCGTCACCAGCCCCTGCACCACGCCGAACTCGTTGGCGACCACCACCAGGCGCCCCTTGGCGCGCCGCAGCACCGCCAGCAGGTTGATCACGTCCATGGTTTCCGGCACCACGATCGGCGGCGTGCGCGCGGCGAATTCGGCGATGTCCTCACCCTGCTCCAGCGCCACCAGCAGATCCTTGGCGCGCACCACGCCGACGATCTCATCAATCGATTCGCGGCACACCGGGAACAGGCTGTGCGGCGTGTCCAGCAGCTGCTCGCGCACCTCTTCGCGGGAGCGTTCGCAATCGACCCAGGAGATGTCGGTACGCGGCGTCATCACGCTGCGCAGCGAGCGCGAGGCCAGCGTCAGAACCCCGCTGATCATATAGCGCTCTTCCTCGGCAAAGGTTTCTTCCGTCGGGCGGGCGGCGGTTTCATCCGTCTGCTGCGCGCGCCGTTGCCCCATCAGGCGCATGATCGCCTCCGCCGTACGCTCGCGCATCGGGCGGCGCGCCTGGTGCTTGATAAAGTTGCGGCGCGCAATCTGGTTAAACAGCTCGATCAGGATGGAGAAACCGATAGCCGCGTACAGATAGCCTTTCGGAATATGCATGCCGAAGCCTTCGGCGATCAGGCTCAGGCCGATCATCAGCAGGAAGCTCAGGCACAGCACCACGATGGTCGGGTGCGCGTTGACGAAGTTGGTCAAAGGTTTCGACGCCAGCAGCATCACCGCCATGGCGATCACCACGGCGGTCATCATCACCGGCAGGTCATTCACCATCCCCACCGCGGTGATTACCGCGTCGAGCGAGAACACCGCGTCGAGGATCACAATCTGCACCACCACCGCCCAGAATTTGGCGTAGCCGCGGTTGGCGCCGTCCTGGTGCGTCTGCCCTTCCAGCCGCTCATGCAGCTCCATGGTGGCCTTGAACAGCAGGAACACCCCGCCGAACAGCAGGATCAGGTCACGGCCGGAGAAGCTGAACTCGCCCACGCTGAACAGCGGCGTGGTCAGCGTCACCATCCAGGAGATCACCGACAGCAGCCCCAGGCGCATGATCAGCGCCAGCGACAGGCCGAGGACCCGCGCTTTGTCGCGCTGCTTCGGCGGCAGCTTATCGGCCAGAATGGCGATAAACACCAGGTTGTCGATGCCCAGAACGATTTCCAATACCACCAGCGTAAGTAACCCGGCCCAAATTGAGGGGTCCATTAAAAATTCCATGTCAGACTCCGGAAAAAAGACGGGATTGCCGAGCCAGGCTCAGGCGCGACGAGGCTGACGCCACAGGGGCGCAGGCGACAACGGCAAGATTACGGGATTGCAGTACCGGGGGGTGGCCGAGCGGCCGGGTGAATGATACAACGCCAGCAGGTGGCGGGTGAAACCTTGAAAAACAGTAACTTCGGTGACAGTCCATAGGGAGGGCTGAGGCCCTTCACTCCTTGGTGATGAAAGAAGAAATAACTCTAGCAGGATTTTTCTGGGCGGCAAAGCGGCTTTTTTACCTGCTGCAACGTCTGGTAACCGCTCTGGCGTTTAATTCCGCAAACGCGGCACTAGGAGTAATCCGAGCTTTCAATAACAGAGCAATGTCACAAAATTTATTTTTTCACTCACTAAAATAAATGGCGTCAACGTGGAATAACACGCACAGGTTTTTGAAACTGCGTGGGAAATGTTAGGCGTGCGTTTCTTTTTATCTACCATAATGTATCTGAACCGCGGAAGTGACTGCCAGGGAGGCAATAAGAACGACACAATCCGTGCCTATACCCATGGCTTTCAGGCAGCAGCCGCAACGCTGCGGATTGAAAGATGACGGGTATGAAGTTTAATGAGGAGGTAGCGAGTGGCAATAGCTATTATCATCGGCACACACGGGACCGCAGCGGAACAATTGCTGAAAACGGCAGAAATGCTATTGGGCGAGCAGGATAACGTCGCCTTTATAGATTTCGTTCCCGGTGAAAATGCCGAAACGTTAATCGTGAAGTACAACGAGAAAATCAGCGAACTCGACACCAGCGGCGGTGTGCTGTTCCTGGTGGATACCTGGGGCGGCAGCCCGTTCAACGCGGCCAGCCGCATCGCCGTCGATAAAGAGCGCTACGAGGTGGTCACCGGGGTTAACATCCCGATGCTGGTGGAAACCTTTATGGCCCGTGATGACAACCCCGGCTTTGACGAACTGGTCGCGCTGGCGCTGGAAACCGGCCGCGAAGGCGTGAAGGCCCTCAAGAAACCGCAGGAAGAGAGCGTCAAGCCCGCGGCGCCCGTCGCCAGGGCCGCCGCCCCGCAGGCGCCGCTTGGCCCGAATGATCACATGAAAATCGGCCTGGCGCGCATCGACGACCGCCTGATCCACGGCCAGGTCGCCACCCGCTGGACCAAGGAAACCAACGTCAGCCGCATCATCGTCGTCAGCGACGAAGTGGCCGCCGACCACGTCCGTAAAACCCTGCTGACGCAGGTTGCCCCGCCGGGCGTTACCGCTCACGTGGTCGACGTGGCGAAAGCCATCCGCGTGTGGAACAACCCGAAATACGCCGGCGATCGCGTGATGCTGCTGTTCACCAACCCGACGGACGTGTGGCGGCTGGTTGAGGGCGGCGTGGACATCAAGTCGGTCAATATCGGCGGCATGGCGTTCCGCCAGGGAAAAACTCAGGTTAACAACGCCGTTTCCGTCGATGAAAAAGATATCGAAGCGTTTAAGAAATTAAACGAACGCGGTATCGAACTGGAAGTCCGCAAAGTGTCGTCCGACAGCCAGTTAAAAATGATGGACCTGATTAACAAACTCAATTAATGGCGCACGCCAGTAATTATTTTACTCAGAGCTTTTTGGTCATAGGAGAAGTGCAATGGAGATTACCACTCTTCAGATTGTACTGATATTTATCGTTGCCTGTATCGCCGGGATGGGTTCCGTTCTCGACGAGTTCCAGTTTCACCGCCCGTTGGTCGCCTGTACGCTGATCGGCTTTATCCTCGGCGATATGAAAACCGGCATCATCATCGGCGGTACGCTGGAAATGATTGCCCTGGGCTGGATGAATATCGGTGCGGCGGTTGCGCCGGATGCGGCGTTGGCGTCAATCATTTCCACCATTCTGGTCATCGCCGGCGGGCAAAGCGTCGGCGCCGGCATCGCCCTGGCCATTCCGCTGGCGGCGGCGGGCCAGGTGCTGACCATCATCGTGCGTACCCTGACCGTGGCCTTCCAGCACGCGGCGGACAGCGCGGCGGAGCGCGGCAGCCTGCGCGCCATCACCTGGATCCACATCTCCGCCCTGCTGCTGCAGGCGATGCGCATCGCCATTCCGGCGGTGATCGTCGCCATTTCGGTCGGCACCGCAGGGGTTCACGCGCTGCTCAACTCGATCCCGGAAGTGGTCACCAGCGGGCTGAACATCGCCGGCGGCATGATCGTGGTGGTCGGTTACGCGATGGTGATCAACATGATGCGCGCCGGCTACCTGATGCCTTTCTTCTATCTGGGCTTCGTTACCGCAGCCTTCACCAACTTCAACCTGGTGGCGCTCGGCGTCATCGGCGTGGTGATGGCGGTGCTGTATATCCAGCTCAGCCCGAAATACAACAAGTCACAGGTTGTTCAGGCTGGCCCGGCTAATGCCAACGATCTCGATAACGAACTCGACTAGGAATAGGTGAGAGAAATGGTTGATACGACAGTTCAAAAGAAACTCACGCCGGCCGATATTCGCGGCGTATTCATGCGCTCGAACCTGTTCCAGGGTTCATGGAACTTCGAACGTATGCAGGCGCTGGGTTTTTGCTTCTCCATGGTGCCGGTGATCCGTCGCCTGTACCCGGAAAACAACGACGACCGCAAGCAGGCGATCAAACGCCATCTTGAGTTCTTCAACACCCACCCTTACGTGGCGGCGCCGGTGCTTGGCGTAACCATGGCGATGGAAGAACAACGCGCCAACGGCGCGCCGATCGACGACGCGGCGATCAACGGCATCAAGGTTGGCCTGATGGGGCCGCTGGCCGGCGTCGGCGACCCGATCTTCTGGGGCACGGTGCGGCCGGTATTCGCCGCGCTGGGCGCCGGTATCGCCATGAGCGGCAGCCTGCTCGGGCCGATCCTGTTCTTCGTGCTGTTTAACCTGGTGCGCCTGCTGACCCGCTACTACGGCGTGGCCTACGGCTATCGCAAAGGGGTGGACATCGTTAACGATATGGGCGGCGGCTTCCTGCAAAAACTGACGGAAGGAGCGTCCATTCTCGGCCTGTTTGTCATGGGGGCGCTGGTCAATAAGTGGACGCACGTGAATATCCCGCTGGTGGTGTCGAAAATCACCGACCAGACCGGGCATACCACGGTGACCACGGTGCAGACCATTCTCGACCAGCTGATGCCGGGCCTGGTGCCGCTGCTGCTGACCTTCGGCTGCATGTGGCTGCTGCGTCGCAAGGTGAACGCGCTGTGGATCATCATCGGCTTCTTTGCCATCGGCATCTTTGGCTACTGGATCGGCCTGCTGGGCCTGTAATCGTCATGGACCGCCGGGGGGAAACCCCCGGCTTTTTTATGTGTGGAGTAGAAGATGTCGCTGACCGATGGCGTTTTGCTGGTATTTATCGCGCTGATGTTGCTGTACTCGCTGTATGACGAGTTCGGCATGAACCTGCTGAAGGGCAAGACCTTGCTCAGGGTGCCGCTGAAGCGCCGCAACCGGATCGACTGCCTGATTTTCGTCGGCCTGATCGCCATTCTTATTTACCGCAATGTCACCGACAACGGTACGGTATTAACCACCTACCTGCTTATTTCCCTCGCGTTAATCGCCGTGTATATTTCTTATATTCGCTGGCCGAAGATGTTGTTTAAAGCGCAGGGTTTCTTTTACGCCAATGCCTTTATCGAATATAACCGCATTAAGGCCATGAATTTATCGGAAGACGGCATTTTGGTCATCGACCTGGAGCGCCGCCGGCTGCTGATTCAGGTCACCCAATTAGACGATCTGGAGAAGATATATCAATTTTTCTTGAATAATCAGTGATTAAAAAATGCACTTGCGTCCTTTCACCCCTACGACCGCGCGCTGCATGTGGTTAATTAACCCGCAGCGCCGAGGCTTTCTGATTATTATTTCCGCAACATTGTTGCATCAGACTACATTATATTCCCTCTTGCACGATCATTGATGAAAACAATTCTCGATTTCAGCGTCAATCCCCGCAAAGAATAAAGTTGTCGCCTGCGGAAATAATATGGTATGGTTGCGCCGTCATTGGGGAGTAGCCGGTTTCTGAGCAATAAAAAGTCAGAAACGCCCGTATCAACATACTCGTTTCGCCGCAAGAAACGTGGTGCGGGCAGCCAGGTAAGGTTGGCGAGACCATAGACACGTAACTCCGTCGTATGGTTGGGGGTGGGTTACGTGTATATGGAGCCGCCCGGCCGAGGCTATTTTAGATGAACCTTTCAGCAACGCTCATTCTCGCTTTTGGCATGTCCATGGATGCGTTCGCCGCGTCGATAGGCAAAGGCGCCAGCCTGCATCAACCGCGTTTCCGTGAAGCCATCCGCACCGGATTGATTTTCGGCGTCGTTGAAGCCATTACGCCGATCATCGGCTGGGCTATCGGCCTGTTCGCCAGCCAGTACATCATGGAGTGGGACCACTGGGTCGCCTTCTCGCTGCTGTTTATTCTCGGCATGCGCATGATTGTTGAAGGCGTCAGAAATCGCCCGGACGCAGAAGAGAAAGTGAAGCGCCACGGTTTCTGGCTGCTGGTCGCCACCGCCATCGCCACCAGCCTGGACGCCATGGCGATCGGCGTGGGGCTGGCCTTCCTGCAGGTGAACATCGTGCATACCGCCATGGCCATCGGCTGCGCCACCATGATCATGGCGACGCTCGGCATGATGGTCGGGCGCTTTATCGGCCCGCTGTTGGGCAAGCGCGCGGAAATTCTCGGCGGCGTGGTGCTGATCGGCATCGGCGTCAACATCCTGCTGGAACACCTGGGCTATCTGTCCTGACAGCACATCGAGCAATAAAAAACCTGCCGCGGCAGGTTTTTTCGTTTCAGGGCATCAGGCCCGGCGGCGATACGCCGCGATGACGAAGTCGGTTTCGCAGCTAAAGTTTTCGCTGGCGGCCAGCCGCTGGCGCACCTCCGGCGAAGCGCGCCAGGCGAACGGCGTCATCTGCAGCAGGTTGGCGGCCTGTTCACCCGGCAGCGCCATGTCATAGGCCAGCGCCTCCCGGCTCTCGCGGTCAAACCCCTCAAACTGCTCATCCTGCTCGTCATGCAGCTGCACCTGCGGGTATACCCGCTCTTTGAGCTGATACAGATGGCGTGGCCCGGGCGAGACCGTGACGACGATGCCGCCCGGCTTCACCACCCGCGCCAGCTCTTCCGCCTTGCACGGGGCGTAGATGCGCAATACCGCATCCAGAGCGCCTTCGGCGAACGGCAGCCGATGGCTGGAGGCGACGCAGAAAGAGACCTTCGGGTAGCGTTTGGCCGCATAGCGGATCGCCACCTTGGCGACGTCCAGCCCATAGACCGCCATAGTGCGCCCCTGCGCCAAGCGTGCGGCCACTTCGGCGGTGTAGTACCCTTCCCCACAGCCGATATCCAGCAGCGCCGCGGCACCGGCCGCCAGCGACGAATCCAGCAGCTCCGCCACCCGCTGCTGCAGCGGTCGGTAATAGCCCGCATCGAGGAAAGCGCGCCGCGCCTGCATCATCTCCGCGCTGTCTCCAGGCTGCCTGGAACGCTTGTGCTGCACCGGCAACAAATTGACGTAGCCCTCTTTGGCGCAGTCAAACTGATGGTGGCTGTCGCACCGCCATTGTTGTTGCGAAAAATGAAGCGGCCGGTGGCACAGGGGGCACTGATAAGACATGAGGTGGATTCCAGAGAAACAGGGCGCGGCTAGTCTAAAGAAGGCGCCGGTGCGATGCAAGGCGCATCCCCCGCCGGCGCTAGCCAACGAAGGAAAAAGCTGGCTACACTGAGAGTCTGTTTTCTGACGCAGGTGAAGATATTCCATGAGCGATCGTTCCCCGCTGCTCGAAGCGGTTCCCCACATTCAACACGGTTTCGGCAGCAAGGCTGCGCTGTTGCCCGGGCATTTGCTGCCCTACCGCGCCACCCTGCCGGAAAAAAAACAGGTGCACGGCACGCGCATCGTTGAGGTGCTGCGGCCGGCGCAGCCCTGCGGTGAAGCCGACGGCTTCTATACCCGCCAACCCGGCATTCTGCTCGGCGTGTTGACGGCGGACTGCCTGCCGGTGCTGTTCAGCCGCCGCGACGGTTCAGCGGTTGCCGCCGTGCATGCCGGCTGGCGCGGCCTGCTGGATGGCATTCTTGAGCAGATGGCGGCGCACATCAACCGCGACGACGCCACCGCCAACTGGGTGGCGTCTATCGGCCCCGCCGCCGGCCCCTGCTGTTACCAGGTCGATGACGCGCTGGTGGCTAACTTCAAGCAGCGGCTGCCGCTGCCCGCCGCGCTGATCAGCCCGCGCTATCGCCACCTGGACCTCGCCGCCATCGCGGAATACCAGCTCGGCGCCTTAGGCTTTGCCGCCGTCGATCGCGCCGGCAGCTGCACCATCTGCACCCCGGACACCGACCCGCAGCGAGCGCAGCGCTTTAAATACACCAGCTATCGCCGCAACAGCCATCGCCGCGCGCAGGATCCGAGCCACCCGGGGATTACCGGCCGCAACCAGTACGCGGGCATCATCATCGCCACCGGATGACGCACACGAAAAAGCCCGCACGAAGGCGGGCTTTTTGTACAGCTGACGCTGATTAGATAGCAGTAACGTTTACTGCAGATGGGCCTTTCTGGCCATCTTGGATTTCGAACTCAACGTTCTGGCCTTCAGCCAGGGTTTTGAAGCCGTTACCCTGGATTGCAGAGAAGTGTACGAACACGTCTTTGCTGCCGTCAGCCGGGGTGATGAAACCGAAACCTTTAGACTCGTTGAACCACTTAACTTGACCTTTGATCTTTGCCATCTTGAGTATTTCCTTTGGATTGTTTAAACCGCCCGTAGGCGTTACATAGACAAACTAGAGTCGTTACTGCTTGAGGCACTAAGATAAGGATCGGCAGAGAAGCGGTATTCAACGCTAACGTCTTTACTCAGAACTTCTTTACTGAAAATGCCACACATATACAGAACTGTACCTCGTTTTACCCAGATGCGTTATCACATACTCTGTATTCGATGGCAAGCCATTTTTAATCACCGATGGACATGTCGCACATATTTGAAACGGTCGAGAGCCACATTTGCTTAAATAGGCTAAAAGATGTTGAAGCCTTGGCTATTTTCTGCTTAACCATGCCACCGCGCTGCACTCCGCATCCTGACTGTATTTTAACAATTCTTTCATCGCGCTGACGCATGATCATGACAACATATAAACGCTCGCCGCCGCTTATAACGTTAAAAAATTTGAATCTTTATGGAATTTTATATGCAACATTTGAATATCGATGAACGGGTGACGCGCCGCCCTCGCTCATCCGACCATTTGACCGCCGACGCCGCGGCGGCCGTTGCCTGATGGTGGTCACCCCGCGACCGCCGCCCGGGCAATAACGCCGGCGCTTATTATTGGCGGCCGTGACAAACCGGCGCGTCACCGCCGCCTGCGGCTGCTGCATAAGCATGCAACGGGCAAATTTATGCCTCACCTTAGTGCAGCGATGCATAAATACCTCCGCCGGCGCGGGCTTAAATAACAGGAATAAGCGTATGGATAGCGAAAACTTATAGCGGAATTAAATCTTTAAAACACCACGGTTATTTGAATCACCTTTCGTGCTTATCAATTCGCCTAATTATTTCGCCGCCGCCGCGAACGGCTGCGTTATTCCCCGCGGGCGGCATCCGGCTCGCCCTCGGATCACCGCCCGCCAACCCGCACCGGCCGCGGCTTGCGGCGCGGGCCCCAGCCGATTACCCCTTAAGAAGTAGCCGCCAGCGCAATCCGCTCGCCAATCTTCAGCGGGTGGAAGCGATGCCGTTCCAGCCCCGCCTCGCTCAATGCCAGGTTCAACTGCTGCGGCGGTTCATCCAGCGATTCATCGGCCAGCTCGAACACCCCCCAATGAATGGGGATCACCCGCGGCTCCTGCAGCTGCCGATACAAGCTCACCGACTGCTGCGGATCCATATGCTGTTCCTGCATGAACCAGCGTGGTGCATAGGCACCGATCGGCAGCGCGGCCACGTCGAACGGCCCCAGCCGCTCGCCGATCTCCGCCAGCCGGTCGGAATAGCCGCTGTCGCCGGAGAAATAAAAGCGCAGCGCCGGATGATGAACCACCCAACCGCACCACAGCGAACGGTTGCGATCCCACAGGGTGCGCATGCTCCAATGGCGCGCCGGCGTCGCGTAAAACGTCAGCGCCCCCAGCGTCAGGCTTTCCCACCAGTCCAGCTCGCGCACTTTTTGCAGCCGGTAGCGCCGGAACCAGCGCTTCAGCCCCAGCGGCACGATAAAGGTGGCCTGAGGGAAACGCCGCGCCAGCTGCCGCACGGTGCGCCGATCAAGGTGGTCATAATGGTTATGGGAGATCAGGATCACATCCACCGCCGGCAATTGCCGCACCGTCAGCGGCGGCGGCGTTCTGCGCTTTGGGCCATAGAAACTGAGCGGCGAGGCGCGTTCGGACAACACCGGGTCGATCAGGACATGGCGCCCGCCGAGCCGCAGCAGCATCGACGCGTGCCCCAGCCACCAGATGCTGTCGTCGCTGCCGCTGAGATCGGCGGGCTGCCACCAGCGCTGGGTGAATTGCTGATAGCCCATCTGCGGCGGCTTGGGCAACCCCTGCCGCTTGCGTTCGTCCTGCCAGCGCTGCAGGTCGCCTTCCCGCCGCTGCGAAGGCTCCGGGTTGCGAAAGCCCTGCGGCGTATGGTGCGCCTTGGCGGCGTCATAATAACGATTGGTTATCTTCATCCTGTCTGTTCTCCCGACCCTGCGGACACCCTGTACGGGCACGGCTTTCAGCTTAACAAGATAGCCGGAGAACGCGCTTTGTGAACAGTGCGCTGTACCGAGGGACCTTTCTCCCCATTCCGTTGTCACAGTCCTTGTAGGTATGCCAGGGCCGCCAAGAGCCCGTTAAGCATCTCTTAAGATCTTTATGATTTACTTACAGCACATTCAGAAAAGGAGAAGTCATGGGCCGTTCTACATCACGCAAATCGGGCGTCCGCCTGAGCCGCATGCGCCGCGCGCTGCTGGCGCAGAAACAGTATTGGAAAATGTATTTCGCCATGAAGCTGCGCCGCGTGCGGGTGCCTGCGCCGCTGGTGCTGCTGGCGGGTTCGCTGGTCGGTTTCTTTATGCTGGCCATGCTGATGCTCAGCGTGGTGGCTATCGATGTGATCAGCACCCTGCTGCTGCTGTGCAGGAAGCTGCTGGGGCGGGGGCGCAATAACGAAGGCCGCGCCTTCATGCCGCGCAGCTAAGCGCGACGGCGGAGGCGCGCAATGCGCCTCCGCAGAGCCTCGATCTAGCGCCTGGCGCCTTTGCGGCGGGTCAGCATAAACCCGACCCACAGCACCGCCACCCACACCGGCATCAACAATACCGAAATGCGGATCCCTGCGCTGAAATACATGATAACCAGGATCAGGCCGAGGAACGCCAGGCACAGGTAGTTGCCGAACGGATACCACAGCGCCCTGAAGCTGGGGATCACGCCCTGGCGATTCTTCGCGGCGCGGAACTTGAGGTGCGCCAGGCAGATCATCACCCAGTTGATCACCAGCGTTGAGACCACCAGCGCCATCAGCAGCTCAAACGCCTTGCCGGGCATCAGATAATTGATCAGCACGCCAATCGAAGTCACCAGCGCCGAGAGCGCGATCGACAACACCGGCACGCCGCGTGCGTTGACGCGGGTCAGCACCTGCGGCGCATTGCCCTGGCTCGCCAGGCCGAACAGCATGCGGCTGTTGGCGTAGACGCCGCTGTTGTATACCGACAGCGCGGCGGTCAACACCACCACGTTGAGAATGGTCGCCACCAGATTGCTGTTCAACGCGTGGAAGATCAGCACGAACGGGCTGCCGCCCTCCACCACCTGCCCCCACGGATACAGCGAAAGCAGCACCGTCAACGAACCGATATAGAAAATCAGAATGCGGTACACCACCTGGTTGGTGGCCTTGGGAATGCTGCGGCGCGGATCGGCGGCTTCCGCCGCGGTGATGCCCACCATTTCCAGCCCGCCGAAGGAAAACATGATCACCGCCATCGCCATCACCAGGCCCGAGATGCCGTGCGGCATGAAACCGCCCTGCAGCCACAGGTTGCTGAAGCTGGCCTGCGGTCCGCCGTTGCCGCTGACCAGCAGCCAGGCGCCGAACAGGATCATGCCGACGATCGCCACCACCTTGATGATGGCGAACCAGAACTCGGTTTCGCCATACAGCCGCACGTTGACCAGGTTAATCAGGTTAATCAGCACGAAAAACAGCGCCGCCGATGCCCAGGTGGGGATCTCGGGCCACCAGTATTGGACGTAAATGCCGACGGCGGTCAATTCCGCCATGCCGACCAGAATGAACATCGCCCAGTAGTTCCAGCCGGAGAGAAAGCCGGCAAAGTCGCCCCAGTATTTGTAGGCGAAATGGCTGAAGGATCCGGCAACCGGCTCTTCCACCACCATCTCCCCCAGCTGGCGCATGATCAGAAAGGCGATAAAGCCGCCGATGGCATAGCCCAACAGTACCGAAGGCCCGGCCATTTTTATGGTTTGCGCGATGCCGAGAAATAAACCGGTGCCGATGGCGCCCCCAAGGGCAATAAGCTGTATATGTCTGTTTTTTAAACCGCGTTTTAGCGGGGTATCCTGTCGCTGACCGCCCATCTTATCCTCATGTGGCGCATCATCTTGCCGTTGTCGGACAAGATTTCACCAATCAATAAATGTATCTGCGGGCGGCTTTTTAACACTTAACCCCGTGTGCATCAAGGATTAGCACCCCGAAGCCAATGGCCAGGGCGCTATTTTTGATCGGGAGAAACGGCAGAGCGGCGGCGGTTAGCCCGGCATGCCGCACAGTTTGGTCAGATTGCGCGCGCCGATCATCAGCGTGGCGACATAAGACTGGCGGCGCGTGACCACTTCCACCGCCACGCGATCGTTTTGATATTTGATCAGATAGGTCGAGGGCCAGCCCTGACGGCGCTGCCCGAAGCTTTCGGCATGACGATCGATCGCCGCATGGGCAATCACCAGATGAGACAAGTTTTTATCACCTTTGATAATGCGCTTCATAAACAGGCTCCGCCAAAGACAGTTCTGTTATAAGAAAAAGGAAAAACTATTCGCCGGTCATCGGTATTTCTGTCGCTGCGGGTTTAGCGCGCCATCTCGCCGGCCTGCTGACTCAGCAGGAAGCAGATCATCGCCGCGCGCAACGGGCTGGCGCAGTCCGCCTGCCATTCACCGCGCTGGGTTTTCATGCGCGCCTGCCACTGCGGGCTGTCGCTTTGGCCGTCGGGGTTGAGGCTGATTTTATTGGCGCAGATAATCGGCCAGGCATCGGAGGGATTCTTGCAGTAATCTTTACCTTTCACGCCGCCGTAGGGATACCATTTATCCGGGTTTTCTCCGGTGATCAGCGCAATGCTGCGGTTCACTTCGGCGTCGCTTTCTTCATACCATTTAATCATCGGCTTTATCCGTCTTTCGTAAGGTTGGCGCTACATTACGATGCCAATACGACAGATTTATGACAAAGCGGCGGCTTTCACATTATCCCTACTAATGTTTTTCTCACTTTATCTTTAGCAAGAGCCTGATTACACTTTTCGCCATGGATCTGACTGCCGGAATCTCACTATGCTCACCGGGCTTAACCACCTGACGCTCGCCGTGACCGACGTTGACCGCAGCCTCGACTTTTACCGCGACCTGCTGGGATTTGTGCCGCACGCGCGCTGGCAAAGCGGCGCCTATCTGTCGCTGGGGGAACTGTGGCTGTGTCTGTCGCTGGATGCGGCCCGCTCGCCGGCGAATAGCCGCGACTATACGCATTACGCCTTCAGCGCCGCAAAGGAACAGCTCGCCCTCGTCGCGCAACGTTTGCGGCAGGCCGGCGTCAAGGAGTGGAAGCGCAATCGCAGCGAAGGGGAATCGCTCTACTTTCTCGATCCCGATGGGCATCAGTTGGAGATTCACGCCGGCAGCCTGGCCAGCCGATTGGCGGCCTGCCGGGAAAAGCCCTATCAGGGAATGACGTTTTTCTGACGGGGCGGAGGGCTAACGGCGCCGTCCGCCGCCGCGCTCGATTAACGCTCGGGGATAAAACCTTTGAAATCCAGCGCCGGGCTGAGGTCGTCATCGTCAGCCAGGCCTTCGCCGCGGGCGTTTTGCGCCAGGCTCTTCAACAGCGCCGTTTGTTGGCGCTGCTGCTCGGCAATTTCCTGCAGCAAACGGATCTGCTCGTTGGCGCGCACGCTGGCGCGGTTCACCAGGAACCAGACCCACAATCCCACCAGCAGCGCCAGGGCTGCAACGGCAAGCGACACCAGGCCGTTCTGGCCAACACCTAAATCAAACATGGACAACCTACCTACTGCGAAAATCAGGCCGACATCTTAGCACCCGAAGCCGGGCCGCGAACATCCCGGCAAAAAATTGTTCCGCTCCTTCACTCACCAGGGGATGAAGCGAGTCACCGAACACACCCCCAACGCAAAATTCCCGCCATCGTCGCAGTAACTGTCCAGCGCCAGCAGATAAAAGAACAGGCAGGCAGCGACGGCCGCAACGATCACGAGGATTTTTTTTCGCAACAAATTTAGCAGCCTCATTGTTATCTTGGTAATCTATTGCCCATGCTATCACAGCTAACTTAAACGAAGTTTAACCCGTCGTTTAGATTTCTCGACAAGGGTTATTTTTCAGATTGTTACCCTTGTCGCCTGCGCCCCGGCGTGGCTAGATCTTCTCATCGAAGATAGCGAGGAACCTCAATGAGCAAATTGATTAAATGGGTGGTCGTGCTGGCGGTGATTTACGGCGGCTTTCTGATTTCGGGCTATGGCGTGCTGATCGGCAGCAATGCCAACGTCGGCGGGCTGGGCCTGCAGTGCAAGTATCTGACGGCGCGCAACGTGGCGACCGCACAGTACGTGAATGGCGATAACGGCATCATCGGCGTCACCGACTGTCCGCTGTTCAAGAAAATCGAAACGGTGGTGGACTAACCCCCACCGTCCGACGCCGCCGCTCTGCGGCGGCCGCATCAATTGCGGGTAAACTTCATCTCAATCAGCGCAATCGCTTTTTCGATCGCCCGTCGGGTCACCGGATCGGCTCCCGCAGGGTGAGTGGAAAAATCGATGCTTTTCAATTGGCCGGCCATCTTGTCTCGCACCTCGGTCGGCGCAATCACGTCAATGACGTCCAGAATCTGCTTGATGACCAGTTGGCAGGCGACCAGATCGGAAGCCAGTTCCTGATCGTTGCTCAGCATGTCAGACATAATACACTTTCCCTCTTAATTCAGACGCCGCACAGGATAACATGGCGCCCGCCGCTTGCCGATCCCTGTCCGCGCAACGCTGATTATTCAGCGCCAATGCGCATCGGGCGGCAAAATCCTTCCCCGCTTTGGCCTATACTGCAGGCATGGGCGCCGTCAGGCGCCGCTCACCAAGCCACAACCCGAAGGGAGAAAGTTATGGCGAACCACAATGTGAAATCCTGGGCGACAGTGCGTGAGACCTCCGTCGAAATTGCCGAGGCAATCTTCGAACTGGCGGGAAATGATGAAATTTTGGCGCAGAAGATTTGGGAGGAAGGCAGCGACGAGGCTCTGCAGATGGCCTTCGCCAAAACCAGTGCCGATCAGCTGTACTGGGGTGAAGAAACCGTCGAGAGAAAGAACGTCTGATCGCCGGTTCGGCAACAAAAAGCCCGGGCGTTCAGCCCAGGCTTTTTCGGCAGTCGGTCAATCCGTTCCGCGGGGAACAATGCGCCCTGACATCACGGCTCTTCACCTCCCACGCCTTCCGCATTATTCATTCTCATCACCGGCGTGGCGATAAAAGCGCCGACGCCCACGATTACAACCAGAGTAATAATCACTGTCATCAACATGCGATCACCCCATCAACGCTGCGTTGTTACGGCTGACTCGGTTTAAGCGGGTATTGCTGCGGCCGGCACCCCTGCATATTCGGCGGTAACGGGCCAAGCCAGAGTAGCCGTTTTTCCCTCCGGCTGACAAGCCACTTGCCGATGGTATTTCCGAATAATTTCGCGCCGGCGCCGGCGGCGTTTTTGTCCGCGGCGGCAAGTTGTGTATACTTCACCGCTATGTAGATCTCACACAGACGCACTGATGATACAAGAACACCATCTCTCGTTGGTCTGCGCCCTCAGCAAATGGGTCGAAACTCATCTGGGAAGAGTGATCCATCTCGAAGAGCTGGCCGAATACTCCGGCTACTCTCTGTGGCACATGCAGAAGTTGTTCAAAGAAGCGACAGGGATTTCGCTGGGCAAGTACATTCGCGAACGCCGGCTGGCCGGCGCGGTTTATCAATTGCGCAGCAGTGAAGCGTCGATTTTTGATATCGCCCTGGATTTCGGTTTCGGCTCACAATCGCATTTCACTTATATGTTCAGAAAGCGCTTTAACATTACGCCTTATGACTTCCGCCAGGATCCGAGCGTAGACCTGCACATCGCTCCGCCGCTGCACGTCATCCACCAGAAGAGCGCCTGACGGCGGGTTACCACGCCAACCAGCCCGCCAGTATGGCAATCAGCGCCGGCAAAGCCTGCACCCACAGGATCTTGCGGCTGGCGGTCAACCCGCCGAAAACGCCGGCCACCAGCACGCAGCCGAGGAAAAACAGCTGCAGCGCCGGGTCTTCACGCCAGTATCCCCAGGCTAACCCCGCCGCCAGAAAACCGTTATACAACCCCTGGTTAGCCGCCAGCACCCGCGTCGAGGCGGCGAACTCCGCCGTGGTGGCGAACGCCCTCCTCCCTGCCGGCCTTTGCCACAGGAACATTTCCAGCACCAGGATATACAGATGCAGCGCGGCGATAAGCAACACCAGAGTATCAAAAATTATTATCATTATTTCCCACATGGTTAATTGGCATGCATCTAATCAAGTATAATCATTCCCGGGAAATTGAATCATTAACCGACATAAAAAAACCCGCCGCAGCGGGTTTGATTGTTGACTCATTCAGCGTTAGTTCAGCGCCACCACCAAAAGTGCCGCGATAGAGATCCAAAACGCCGCCGTAGCAACAACAACATGGGATAATCTTGCACGATAGAGTACTTGGCTCATAATGACCTCACTGGCTTCTGACTAACGGGTAGATAACATCACTGCTTGGGATTTATCTTAATCTTCTGCCCGGTCAATTTATTTGCGCCAGATCACTATTTACCATATCAACTATATATTCTAAGAAACTTGGACTTCCGATCACATTAATTCGGCGTTAATAGAGCGAAATGAATAAGATCTTCGCCTCGTTATAGCCCGAAGGCATCAAACATCGCTCCAGGGCAAGCGCGGCGCGGTCATGCGGCCTCCCGAATAGCCGTTCACCTCGGGAAAACGGCTATTCCCCTGCTCCCAATCTCGCTGCGCCTGAATTATCTCCTCTCTGGTATGACCAACGAAATTCCACCAAATGAGAATCTCTTCGTTTAATGGCACTCCGCCGATTAATAATCCCCGGCTGCCTTTCGCAGCCTTTAACCCAATAGAGTTAATGTTCATGCCCAAATAGGCGAACTCATCAGGTGAAAATTTTTCATCATTAAGCTCAAATGCACCAATAAGGGGCAAAAGGCCTATTTCGTAATCATTATTCAGCGGCAATTGCAAATCGCCATCGGCCTGCCATTCCAGATCGAGGGCGATTATTGGCGAAAGCGTAAACACCGGCGAACGATATTGACCAAATTCACCGACCAATAGCCGGTGATTAACATTGCCGTCCAACCATTGCGGCAAATCCGGGTAGTGGTCAAATCGCGGCGCCATATCGGCGTGTTCCGCCGGCAGCGCAATCCACAGCTGCGCGGCATGCAGGCGCCGTTGCTTTCCCGCCGACTGCTCGGTATGCGCGATGCCGCGCCCGGCGGTCATCAGGTTTACCTGCCCCGGCCGGATCAGCTGCTCGCTGCCCAGGCTGTCGCGATGCAGCACTTCGCCTTCAATCATCCAGGTAAAGGTCTGCAGGCCGGTGTGCGGATGCGGGCCGACGTCCATGCCGGGATCGTCGCCGTTGAAAACCGTCGGGCCCGCATGGTCGAGAAAACACCATGCGCCAACGGTGCGCCGTTCCCGGGTGGGCAACGCGCGGGCGATCGGCACGCCGCCGACTTCGGCGGTGCGCACCGCAATGCGTTGGATTTGGCTCGCGCCGTCGGGCGTCGGGCACAAGCGGGAAGACGAAGACGGGGTTGGGCGGGAATGACTCATTGCAAAGACCTCCTGAAAGACGCCGTGGCCAAAAGATGCCAGGCTCCAGCTTAGCACAGGGCCGCCGGCCGGAAAGGTCTCAAACGCTCGCTCAAGGGGCCTTGATATAACAGCCTTTTATATCGATATCATCGCGCGCATGTTTCAAATCGGAGAAGTAGGTCACGCCAAAGAGAATCGACACGACCAGCAACACCGAGACCAACAGGCCAATAATCGCCAGCAGTTTGGTTTCATCGTGGAGATTGGGCTCCATTTTATCCCCTGTGGTTAACGGCCTCAGGTCAGCCACAGCGTGACCGTCAGCGTAAAAATAATCAGGGAGCAAGAGGCAATCGCCAGCACTATGATGGCAAATTGCGCATCTCCCAGGGTTTCTCGATAGTTTTTATCCGGTGAGGCATTACACTGTGGTTTCACAAAATCTGTCTTAACTCGTCAACTGCGGGCATTGTTGTTATAGGGTGATTGATGAGCGCCGTCAGAGCGGGCTGTTCAAGATTTTGCGTCCAATGCTTCTCAGACCTCAACCGGGGCACGACGCTACCAATTTTCCTCCTCAGGGTCAACACTCCCCCACCTGGAGGGCGACCAAGCGCACAGAGCATGTCTATTTTTTATGACGAACCCACAATCATTAGCACGTCTAATACCCTGACATAAAAAAACCCGGTCAATGACCGGGTTGCTGGGTTAAGACGCTTACTGCGGTATGCGCAGCACCTGCCCCGGATAAATTTTGTCCGGGCTGGAGAGCATTGGCTTGTTGGCTTCGAAAATCTTGTTGTACTGATTGGCGTCGCCGTATACCTCTTTGGAAATGGCGCTCAGGGTATCGCCCTTCTTCACTGTGTAGAAACGGCTTTCCGCTGCGGACTGGGCCACCGCCACCTTGTCTTCCACGCCGCTGATGCCCGCCACGTTGCCGATCGCCACCAGAATTTTCTCTTTCAACTCCTGGCTGGCGGCATCGCCGGTCACCACGGCTTTACCATCAACGACCTGCACATCGACTTTGTCGATGCCCGGCAGGCCGGTTTTATTGAGATGCTCCTTCAGTTTGGCGCTTTGATCTTCGGCAGTCGCATTGCCGGTGACCGTGTCCCACAGTTTCTCGCCGGCTTCTTTGACGAAGTTAAACAATCCCATATCCGCTCCTTTTGATGGTTGCAATATTGCATTGAGTTAAGGCCTGTTAAGCTTAGCACCGCAAAAGGGATATTCAATCGGCCTGCGGGATTAAAGGGTTGGAGTAATCCGAAAATACGACGTTTATCTGTCAATTCGGCCTATTCCCCAGTGATGACGCTGAAAAATCGCGCTTTTTTACCTACAATGTTCGCAAGACACCCGCAGCGTGACGGAGGATGCGAGAAACTATGTACGCATTGGTGATGTTTGTATGCTATCTGGATGGCGGCTGCAGCGAAATGGTGGTCGACGTGCTGCGAGACGAACGCCAGTGCCTGGTCGCCATGAAGGAACAAAACCTGCGTCATGCCGGCTGTTACCCGATGGAAGATTTTATCGACGGCTTCTGGCTGCCCGCCAGCGAGTATTCAACCTTCTGATCCCCCGGGCCTGCGCGCCTGAGGAATTTCTGATTTCCTCGGAAAATGCGGCTGGCGCTACGGCTTCAGGCCGCCATTTTGCTAAATTGCACGCTCCGAAAGATACGGAGATACCCTGCATGCCAGTCTCTGCTCATTCCGACGAGCATTATCAAACCCTGTTGCACGACGTCAGCCTGGCGCTCGGCGGCGCGGTGCTTCAGCTGATCAATAATAATAAAAAGGTTTCCGGCGGCAATATTCTGGCGCAGCTGGTGGTGGAGATCGAGCGCGAACAGAACCCGCGGCGATCCGCCACGCTGCGTTCAGCGATTGAGCTGGTGGGCCTGGCGCCCAGGGGATAGCTTTCTATATAAGGAAGGCAGAGCTTGCGCCCTGCCTGGTTACCGATCCCGACACAGGATGAAGGTAATGGCCTCTGATTAGAAACGGTAGGTCAGGCTGACCGCCACGATGTCGTCATTGGCCAGTTTCAGCTTGTTGTCGTCGCTCAGCTGGTTGATCTGATAATCCACGTAGGTGTACATGTTTTTGTTGAAGTAGTAAGTCGCGCCCACTTCCACGTATTTCACCAGATCGGCATCGCCGATGCCTTCGATATCCTTGCCTTTCGACTGCACGTAGGCCACGGAAGGACGCAAACCGTTTTCGAACTGGTACTGAGCCACAACTTCGAAGTTCTGCGTTTTGTTGGCGAAGCCGGAGGTGCCGTTCACGCTGATTGGCGTCATGTTGCGCGTTTCCGCGTACATGGCGGCCAGGTAAACCTGGTTGGCGTCGTATTTCACCGCGGTGGTCCAGGCGGTGGCGCTGTCACCCTGGCCATAGGCCAGCTTCTTCTGGTCGCTGGTGCGGTTGGAGTCAGAGAAGGCCGCCGCTACGCCAATGCCGGAACCGCCGATGTCCTGATAATCCAGGGACAGGCCGTAACCGTCGCCGTTTTGCTTGGTCACGCTGCGGCTGTCGCCGTCGTTTTTGCCCTGATACTGCACCGCCAGGTTCAGACCTTCCACCAGGCCGAAGAAATCGCGGTTGCGGTAGGTCGCCAGACCGTTGGAACGGGCGGTCATGTAGTTATCGGTGTAGCTGTAGGAGTCGCCGCCGAATTCCGGCAGCATGTCGGTATAGGCTTCGGCGTCATACACTACGCCGTAATTGCGGCCGTAGTCGAACGAGCCGTAGCTGCCGAATTTCAGACCGGCGAAGCCCAGACGGGTTTTGGTGCCCGCGGTGCCCTGCGCTTCATCGTGGTTGGCCTGGACGTTGTATTCCCACTGGCCGTAACCGGTCAGTTGATCATTGATTTGCGTTTCACCCTTGAAACCCAGACGCACATAGGTCATGTCGCCGTCGTTGGATTTGGCGTCGCTGAAATAGTGTTTGGCGTTAACACGGCCATACAGGTCGAGTTTATTGCCATCCTTATTATAAATTTCAGCCGCGTTGGCGAAGGTGGTGATTGCCCCGAGGGCAACGGCTAAGGCTAATACACTGCGTTTCATCATTTATTTTCCTAGATATTATAATTAAAACCCTGCCTGTCACGCCCAATTTATACTTTGGGCTGTGATCTTTATATTTTGCTATTTTATGAGCCCCTCTAATACAGGAGCCATGTGACATTAGCATCATGAATCCAAACTTCAAATCGAAAAGTTCATAAAACACCGTGGATAAAGCATGTTTATTTGTAACTTTATGTTTCAATCAAGTTATTCACAACGCATTGATTACACGCATTTTTTGCTTCATATCTTATAACCAAAATGGTGCATCGCACCAATTTGGTGCGCAGCGGTTTCGTTTTGTATGCTTTTCATACCAATCGAAAATAACATTAAAATTAGCATGGTTACTAATAACGTTACGGATTTCACATTTTCGTCTTAACAAAACCGACAGGCGAATATAGCGGCGTCAATATTTATTTCCCCTCCCTTTAGCCACCGTCATCAAGCGGCGCCAGAGAGAAACAAAAAGCGTGTATTAACCTGCATTTATTCGACAAGGAATAAAACGATAAAAAGCGGAGTTTACAGCGGGAATATTATGACCGCGGCGCGATAACGCCGCCGCGGTGGGAAATTAATACAGGGTGGTGCGCGGAACCTCGGTCAGCAACATGCCGGCACGCAAGCCAAGCGCGACATTGGGGTTGGGAAACAGCACCCATTCGCGCGGGTGGCTAACGCGGTAAGCCTCGCCCGGCTGCTCGCACAGCAAGGTCCCCTGCTTCAGTTCGGTGAAGTTGGCGGTATCGTCGCTCAGGTGCAGCGTAAAATCGTCACTGCGCTTAATCAACGACTGCGCGACGCGGAATACCCGCACCGCAGGGCCTGCGCGCTCAGGCAACGCTTCACCGCTCACCGCAGCCTGCAGCGCGCGGTCAATCGCGGCGAACTGCCGCAGATCGTTGCCGCCGAACGGCCGCGCCTTGCCCAGCTCCAGCGTACAGCTGGCCGCATTGAGGTGCTCGCTGGAGAAATGGCTGAAGGTGCCGCCCGGCGCGCTGTGGATCACCAACGCATCCAGCTCTGCCGCATCCAGCAACGCCAGCATGCCGCCGCTGTAGGGGCGCGTTTGGAAAGGCAGGATGCCGAAGCGCGGCAACAGCGACTCGCGGATGGCGGTATGCAGATCGTAATGGAAACGCTCCGCTTTCTCGCCGTCAAAGAACCCCTCGAGCACCTGCTCCAGCTGCTGCGCCCGCGCGGTTTCTCCGCTGTGGGCGAAATCGCCGAAGCGGCCGCCGAACATGCGGTTCATATCGCTGTGCAAATAACGTTTCCCCGCGCGCATCGCCGCCGGATTGCCCAGCACCACCAACAGCCGCACCGCCAGCGGCCGCAGGCCGGCCAAGAGATCGCTGACCAACTGATTCAGCAGCTCTATCGGCGCGGTTTCATTGCCGTGGATGCCGGCCGACAGCACCACCGCCTGGCGATAGTCGCGCCGCGGCGTCATTTCCAGCAGCCCTTCGCCCAGCCAGCGCCAGCGCAGCTGCGCCGTTTCACCCTGCTGGCTCGGGGGCACGGCCCCCTCCAGCGTCAGGGGCAATAAATCAAACATGATGGCCCCGCTTATTGTTGGAACGGATAAATGGAACCCAAACCGAGGATCGACGTCAGCGAATCCAGCGCTTCGCGCCCCTCGCGCAGCAGCTGCGGGTCGGCCAGATCGTCCTGGGTCAGGCGATCGCGGTAATGGCGATCGACCCACTGATTCAGCGTGGCGAACAGCGTATCGTTCATCATGACGCGCGGATTGACCGCACGCAGCTCCTGTTCATTGAGCGCTACGCGCAGACGCAAACAGGCCGGACCGCCGCCGTTGCGCATGCTCTCGCGCAGATCGAACACCCGGATTTCATCGATCGGCCCGCCGCCGGACGCCATATCGCTCAGATAACCCCATACGCCGGCGTGCTGACGCGACTCTTCCGGCACCACGATCATCATTTTGCCGTTCGGCTTGGTCAGAATCTGGCTGTTGAACAGATAGGTCGCCACCGCATCGGCCACCGACACGCGCTCCGTCGGCACTTCGATCGTCAGCAGTTCGCTGTCGAGCGTCGCCATTTTGCCGCGCACTTCGTCCAGCGCCCGCTGCTGCTGATAAAACGCCTGCTGATGATGGAACAGCAGGTTCTGGTTGCTGACCGCAATCACGTCATTGTGGAACACCCCCTGATCGATCACCGCCGGGTTCTGCTGCACAAACACCGTATGGCGTTCGTCGAGCTGATGCAGACGGGCGACCGCCTCGCTGGCTTCGCGCGTCTGGCGCGCCGGATAACGCGTCGGCGCGGTTTGGCCGCCGAACTCCTGGCGCCCATAAACGAACATCTGCACGCTGCGTTTGGCGTAGTCGCCGCCCAGGCGGTTATGGTTAGCCGCCCCTTCGTCGCCAAACAGCGCCACCTGCGGCAGCGCCTCATGGTGGGAAAAATGCCGTTCATCGTTGAACATCGCCCGCAGCACGGCGGAGGTGGTTTCCGCCTCAATCGCGCGATGGAATTTATTGTTCAGGTTGGCGGCGGTGAAATGCACCCTGCCGTCGGCGCTGTCGGCCGAAGGCGACACCGTGGCCGCGTTGGCGGTCCACATGCTGGAGGCCGAGCTGAGCGCCGACAGCAGGCGCGGCGACTGGCGCATCGCCTGCGCCAGCACCGCTTCGTCGGAACCGCTGAACCCCAACCGGCGCAGCATCGGCAAATGCGGCCGCTCCTGCGGCGGCAATACCCCCTGCTGGAAACCGAGATCCGCCAGCGTTTTCATCTTCAGCAGCCCCTGTTTGGCCGCCAGTTTCGGGTTCGATACGCTGTTCTGATGCTGCGTCGACGCCTCGTTGCCGAACGACAGCCCGGCGTAGTGGTGCGTCGGGCCCACTAAACCGTCGAAATTGACTTCATATCCTGACATGTTGATCCCCTGGGGATGACGTGCGGCGGCGCCATGGCGCCGCCGACGATTAACGGAACGACAAGCCCGGCGACAGGCTGGCCGGCAGCGACAGGCTTTCGCTTTCCAGCGACGCCATCGGCCAGGCGCAGTAATCCGCCGCGTAGTAAGCGCTTGGGCGGTGGTTGCCCGAGGCGCCCACGCCGCCGAACGGCGCCGCGCTGGAAGCGCCGGTCAACGGCTTGTTCCAGTTGACGATGCCGGCGCGCGCCTCCAGCAGCAGCCGGTCGAACAGTTCGCGCCGCGGCGACACCAGCCCGACCGACAGGCCGTAGCGCGTCTGGTTGGCCAGCCGCAGGGCCTCGTCGAAGTCGCGGTAGCGGATCACGGTGGTCAACGGACCGAAATACTCCTCATCCGGCACCCCGCGCACCCCGGTCAGATCGATAATGCCGGCGCTGAGCAGAGAATTACCCTGCTCCAGGCGCTGCATGGTCAGCAGCGGCTTGCCGCCCAGGGCCAGCAGGTTTTGCTGCGCCTCGAGCATTTTCTCGGCCGCCGCCGATGAGATCACCCCGCCCATAAACGGCTGCGGGTCGGCATCCCAGCGGCCGATGCGCAGCGCGCTGGCCACCTGCACCAGGCGTTCGATAAAGGCGTCGCCCTCAGCGCCCTGCTTCACCAGAATGCGGCGCGAGCAGGTGCAGCGCTGGCCGGCGGAGATAAACGCCGACTGGATCGCCAGGTTGACCGCCGCATCGCGGTCTTCAAAACCGTCGACGATCAGCGCGTTGTTGCCGCCCATCTCCAGCGCCAGGATCTTCTCCGGCTGCCCCGCCAGTTGGCGGTGCAGGTGATAGCCGGTGCCGGCGCTGCCGGTAAACAGCAGGCCATCGATGTCGGCGCTGGCGGCCAGCGCCTCGCCGGTCTCCCGGCCGCCCTGCACCAGATTGATCACCCCAGCGGGCAAACCGGCCCGCTGCCACAGCTTCAGCGTCGCCTCTGCGGTCAGCGGCGTCAGTTCGCTCGGCTTGAACACCACGCAGTTACCCGCCAGCAGCGCCGGCACGATATGGCCGTTCGGCAGGTGGCCGGGGAAATTATACGGGCCGAACACCGCCAGCACGCCGTGCGGCCGATGGCGCAGCACCGAAGCGCCGTCGGCCATCGGCGTATGGCTCTCGCCGGTGCGCACCTGATAGGCCTGCAGGGAAATGCCCACCTTGCCGATCATCGCCTGGATTTCGGTCAGCGTTTCCCAGCGCGGCTTGCCGGTCTCGCGGCTGATGGTTTCAGCCAGCGACGGCTTGTGCTCCTCCAACAGCGCGGCGAAACGCTTCACCAGCTGCTCGCGTTGCTCAAACGGCGTACGCGCCCAGGCCGGAAAAGCCGCGCGGGCGGCTTCGCAGGCGGCGGCGACGTCGTCGGCGTCGGCGGCGTTGGCGCGCCACAGCGGCAGATTGTTCACCGGATCGGTTTTGCCGAATTCAGCGCCGCGGCCCTGCCGCCAGACGCCGTTGATAAACAGTGCGGGATGCGACATCACGCTTTCTCCTGTGCAATAAGGGGATCACCCGCACCGGGCTGCCCTGTTCGACGCCCAGCGCCGCCGCGGTGGCGGCGTTGACGTGCAGGCGATCGTCATACAGATCGGCATTAACCAGCAGTGCGCGGTAGTGTTGATAATGATCGTTAGCCACCAGCAGCGCCGGGGCATCGGGACGCATCGGGGTCTCGTCCAGCACCACCTTCACCAGGCGGCTGTGTCTGACCGCGCGGATCTGGTCGATTTCCGCCTCCAGCGTCGGGCCGCCGTCGAAGATATCGACGTAGCCCTGGTAGCGCAGACCTTCCGACTCCAGCACCCGGCGCGCCGGCACCGTCTGCGGATGCACTTCGCCGATCACTTTTTGCGCGTCCTCTGCCAGGAAGTCGACGTACAGCGGGTGCTTCGGCATCAGCTCGGCGATAAACGCCTTCTGCCCGGTGCCGCTCAGGTAGTCCGCCTTGGCGAACTCGATGGAAAAGAAATGGCGCCCGACGCTTTCCCAGAACGGCGAGCGGCCGTTTTCATCGGAAAAGCCGCGCATCTCGGCGATCAGCCGGCGCGCGAAGCGTTCGCGGAACGCGGCGATAAACAGGAAACGCACCTTCGACAACAGTTTGCCGTTCTCGCCGTGGCGATAGTCCGGATCAAGGAACAGCGTGCAGAGTTCGGAATGCCCGGTGTGATCGTTGCTGAGGAACAGCGTCGGCACCGACTTATACACGTTCAGCTGTTTGGACGCGTGCACCTGAGTGCCGACGCGGAAGCTGTACCAGGGTTCCGCCAGCCCGACGGCCACTTCGATCGCACAGACCCCCACCACCTGCTGACGCTCGCTGTCTTCCAGCACAAACAGATAACACTGGTCACTTTGCGGAAGTTCGCCTTGCCAGGTTTTTAACGCCCGCTCAATGCGTGCCGACAGGGTATCTTCATTTTGCGGCAGTGAAGTGAGACCGATGCCGGACTTGCCGGCAAGCCGCAGTAAATCAGCCAAATCGCGACGCTCTATAGGGCGAATAATCATCATAATGCGAACCTCTTCTGAATCAGGCTGCGCCGCTGAAGGCGCAGCCCGTTTGTTAGCTGCAAATCCGCGCCACGGCGCGCGCGAATCGCGCCAGCCCCTCTTTCACATCCTGCTCAGGAATGATCAGCGATGGGGTGAAGCGCACCACGTCCGGCCCGGCGATCAGGGCAATCACCCTTCTTCGTTGGCCAGCTGGGTGATGTGTTTCGCCTTGCCGGCGTAATCCTGGTTCAGCACGCAGCCGATCAGCAAACCGCCGCCGCGGATCTCAGAGAAGATCGGGTATTGGCGGTTGATCGCGTTCAGCCCCTCGAGGAACCATTGGTGACGCTGCTTGACGCCTTCCAGCACTTCAGGGGTGTTGATGATCGAGAACACCGTGCCCGCCACCGCCGTCGCCAGCGGGTTGCCGCCGTAGGTGGTGCCGTGGGTGCCGACGCCGAGGGTTTTCGCCAGCGCGTCGGTGGTCAGCATCGCGCCGATCGGGAAGCCGCCGCCCAGCGCCTTGGCGGTGGTCAGCACGTCCGGCACCACGCCGTACTGCATGTAGGCGTACAGGTGGCCGGTGCGGCCCACGCCGGTCTGCACTTCATCGAAGATCAGCAGCGCATTGTGGCGGTCGCACAGTTCGCGCAGCCCCTGCAGGAAGCTGGCGTCGGCCGGCAGCACCCCGCCTTCGCCCTGGATAGGCTCGACGATCACCGCGCAGGTGCGGTCGTTGATCAGCTCGGCGGCGGCGGCCAGATCGTTATACGGCGTATGGGTGATGCCGCCCGGCAGCGGAGCGAAGTCCTGCGAGTACTTCGGCTGGCCGCCGGCGGAAACGGTGAACAGCGTGCGGCCGTGGAAGGCGTTATTGAACGCCACAATCTGGTCTTTCCCGGCGCCATGCCGGTCGTGCGCATGTTTGCGCGCCAGCTTCAGCGCCGCTTCGTTGGCTTCTGCGCCGGAGTTGCAGAAGAACACCTTGTCGGCAAAGGTGGCGTCGATCAGCTGTTTGGCCAAGCGCAGCACCGGCTCGTTGGTGTAGCCGTTGCCCAGGTGCCACAGCTTGCCCGCCTGCTCCACCAGCGTCGCCTTCACCGCCGGGTGCGCATGGCCCAGCGCGTTGACCGCGATGCCGCCGGCGAAATCGATGTAAGACTTGCCCTGTTGATCCCAAACCTGTGAACCTTCTCCCCGCACCAGAATAAAATCAGCGGGGGCATAAACCGGGACCATCCAGTCGTCGAAAGACTGGCGGGTAACTGCGATTGGCTGTTCCATAGTGACCTCATAACTTCAGCAAAGGCTGAATTTTGACTGTAAGGGCCGTTCCTGCCCGGATGTTCCGCAACAAAACAAAAAAAACGCAGCGCGACACCGACTTTCCGACCGGTGATAACTTTGCCATTCACCGGCCATTCAGAAACAAATCTGTTACATAAAATCGATTTTTCGCTATTTATGCCGCGTATCGGGTCCGGAACGGGGAATAAATGTTAACGAGCAGTTAAAATACATGCCGTTTGATAAAGAGTGTAGAGCAGCTATCGTGCCAAAACGGGATTTTCGGGGGATTTTTGGATTTTTTTCGTTAAAACAACGGCTTATAATGCATACTTATTCAATATTTATGCATTGGTAATGAATAATTGAAAAAATAAGGCCGGAAATCATCATCGGCCGCGAAATCCTATTCAATTGCAAAAAACTTCAAAATTTCTGATCGCGCTCGCAAAAATAATTTGGCCCGATTTGCTTAAGGTCACACTTTTGCCCCGTCAAAGTGCAGGCCCCGCACCATTATCGGGCAAGGCCGCGTCAACTCAGGCGTTGCGCGGCGCGTTGCCCCCGCGCGATGCGCTCGGCGGCGCGCCGTTTTTGCCGCGGAGCCCATCTTGATTAACCAGCGACTACACTGTGATCCTGACCGCATTTTTCTTATTTCGGCTCACCAGGAGACACCATGTCCAAAAAAACTGTCGATCTCGGCCAGCCGGCCGCACAGCGCGATATCCGCGCCTTTCTCGACGCGTTGAACGCCGGCGGCGGCAAGCCGATGGAGCAGATGAAACCGAAAGAGGCGCGCAAGGTGTTGGAAGGCGCGCAGAGCAGCGTCGAAGTGCCGCTGCGCGAGGTGGAGATCAGCGAGAAAACCATTCACGTCGATGGACAGGACATCCTGCTGCACCTGGTGCGGCCGGCCCGGGTAAAAGAGAAACTGCCGGTGTTTATGTTCTTCCACGGCGGCGGCTGGGTGCTGGGGATTTCCCCACCCATGAACGGCTGGTGCGCGATCTGGTGCACGCCTCAGGCGCCGCCGCGGTGTTCGTCAACTACACCCCGTCGCCGGAGGCGCATTACCCGACCGCCATCAACCAGGCCTACGCCGCCACCGAATGGGTGGCCGAATACGGTGAGAAAATCAACGTCGACGGCGCGCGGCTGGCGGTGGTCGGCAACAGCGTCGGCGGCAACATGGCGACGGTGGTCAGCCTGATGGCGAAGGAGAAAGGCACCCCGGCGCTGCGCTGCCAGATCCTGCTGTGGCCGGTGACCCACGCCAGCTTCGATACCGCGTCTTACCGCCAGTTCGCCGAAGGACACTTCCTCACCCGCAACATGATGAAATGGTTCTGGGACAACTACACCACCGACAAGGCGCAGCGCAAAGAGATCACCGCCTCGCCGCTCAACGCCTCATTGGAGCAGCTGCAAGGTCTGCCGCCGGCGCTGGTGCAGACCGCCGAGCTGGACGTGCTGCGCGACGAAGGCGAAGCCTACGCCCGGCTGCTGAACGCCGCCGGGGTCGAGGTCACCGCTACCCGCTACAACGGGTTGATCCACGACTACGGCTTGCTCAACCCGCTAGCCCAGGTGCCGGCGGTGCACTCCGCCCTGCATCAGGCCGGGCGCGCGCTGAGGCACTACCTGTCCTGACCGGCGTAATGGCAGGCCACCCGATGGCCGGGCGCCACGCTGCGCAGCCGCGGCGCCTGCTCGCGGCATTGCGCCGTCGCCTGCGGACAACGGGGATGGAAACGGCAGCCGGACGGCGGATTGGCGGGATTAGGCGGTTCGCCGCGCGCCGCCTGTGGCGCGCGGCGCTGCGGATCCAGCGTCGGCACCGCCGCCAGCAGCGCCCGGGTATAGGGATGGCGCGGCTGGCGAAACAGCGTGTCGCGATCGGCGCTTTCGACAATCTGCCCGAGATACATCACCGCCACGTCCTGGCACAGATGCTCCACCACCCCGAGATCGTGCGAGATAAACAGCAGCGTCACTCCCTGCCGTTCCTGCAGATCGGAGAACAGGTTGATGATCTGCGCCTGTATCGACACGTCGAGCGCCGAAATAGGCTCGTCGGCGACGATAAATTCCGGCCGCAGGATCAGCGCGCGGGCGATGCCGATACGCTGGCGCTGTCCACCGGAAAACTCGTGCGGGAAGCGCCCGTAATGTTGCGCCGACAATCCGCAGATCTCCAGGGTATCGATCACCCGATCGCGCACCTCGCTTTTGCGCGCCAATCCGTGCTGCAACAGGGCTTCGCCAATCGCATCGCCGACCCGCAGGCGCGGATTCAGCGAGCTGTAGGGGTCCTGAAACACCAGCTGCATTTTCGGCCGCAGGGCGCGCATCCGGCCGGCGCTCAGGCGGTCCAGCGCCTGCCCCCGGAACAGCACCTCGCCGGCGGTCTTGTCGTGCAGCCCCAACAGCGTGCGGCCGACGGTGGTTTTGCCGCTGCCGGACTCGCCCACCAGCCCGAAAATGCTGCCTTTGCGAATGCTAAAGCTGACGTCGTCCACCGCGCGCAGCTGGCCGGTGGTTTGCCCGAACAGGCCCTCGCGCAAGGGAAAATATTTTTTCAGTCCTTTCACTTCGACCAAAGGTTCAACCGACATTTATGCGCCCTCCGGCGTTGAGAAAACAGGCCGACTGGCGCTGCAGCGGGCCATACAGCGGCGGCACGCCGTCGCGGCAGCGGGCGGTGGCCTGCGCGCAGCGCTCGGCGAAGGCGCAGTGGTCCGGCAGGCGGGTCAGGTCAGGCACCTGGCCGGGAATGGAATACAGCCGGCGACGGCGCTGCCCGGGCACCGGACGCGAAGCCATCAGCCCCTGGGTATAAGGATGCTGCGGATCGGCCAGCACTTCGCGCGTCGGCCCCTGCTCGACGATGCGCCCGGCGAACATCACCGCCAGCCGGTCGGCCATCTGGGCGATCACCCCCAGATCGTGGGTAATCAGCATCATCGCCATATTGTGCCGGCGCGTCTGCTCATGCAGCAGCGCCAGGATCTGCGCCTGCACCGTGACGTCGAGCGCGGTGGTCGGCTCATCGGCGATCAACAGCGCCGGGCGGCAGCCGATGGCCATGGCGATCATGATGCGCTGCAGCATGCCGCCGGACAGCTGATGCGGATAGCACTTCATCAGCGCTTCCGCCCGCGCCAGCCCCACCTCCGCAATCAACCCGATCGCCTGCCGCCAGGCGGCTTTGGGCGACAAGCCGCGGTGGCGGATCAGCGGCTCCATCAGCTGCTCGCCGAGCGTCAGCACCGGGTTGAGCGCGCTCATCGGTTCCTGAAAGATCATCGCCAATCGATTGCCGCGCAGGTCGGCCATCTGCGCAGGGCGTAACTGCAGCAAGTTCTGCCCATCAAAGCGGATCTCCCCGCCGTCAATCCGCGCCCCCGGCGGCGGCAACAACCCCATCAGCGCCATGGCGGTGACGCTTTTGCCGCAGCCCGACTCGCCGACGATCCCCAGCGTTTGCCCGGCATGCAATTCCAGGCTGAGCTGCTGCACCGCCCTGGCCCGCCCTTGTTCGCCGTGGAAGGACACCGACAGCTGCCTGAAGGCCACCAAAGGCTGGCTCATGGTCTTACCCCGTTCATTTTCGGATCCAGCGCGTCCCGCAGGCCGTCGCCGAGAATGTTGATCGCCACTACGGTGATGAAGATCGCCAGCCCGGGCGGCATCCACAGCCAGGGGCGGCGCTGAAAGTCGATCAGGCTGTTGGCGGCGTCCATCATGTTGCCCCAGGAGGGCATCGGCGGCACCACCCCCAACCCGAGATAGCTGAGCGCCGACTCGCTCAGGATCGCATTGGCCACCCCCATGGTGGCCACCACCACCAGGATCGGTACGGTGTTGGGCAGCAGATGGCCGAAAATGCGCCGACGGGCGGACAATCCCAGCACCTCGGTAGCCAGCATGAAGTCGCGTTCGCGCAGCGACAGGATTTGCCCGCGCACCAGCCGCGCCAGCGACGGCCAACCCAGCAGGCTCAGCATCATCATCACCATATAGATGCGGTAGTCCGACGAAACGTCCAGCTCGTTCAACATCGCGCCCATGACGATCAGCAACGGCAGGCTGGGGATGGTCATCACCAGATCGGCGAAGCGCATAATCAGCTTGTCCGCCACGCCGCCCAGATAGCCTGACAGCGCGCCGAGCAGGTAGCCGAGCGTGACCGACAGCAGCATCGACACCAGGCCGATGGTCAGCGAAATGCGCCCCGCCAGCAGCAAACGGGTGCCGATATCGCGCCCGAGAAAATCGGTGCCGAGCCAGTGTGCGGCCGTCGGCGCCTGATTGATGTTCAGGGCGTCGCCGGCGTCATCCCGCCACGGCGACAGCATCGGCCCGAAGACGCACAGCAGCGCCAGCAACAGCAGCAGCGTCAGCGAGATCATCGCCGGCCGATGCCGCCGCAGACGCCGCCAGGCCTGCGCGGTCGGCGGCGGCGACAGCTGCGCCAGCGCCGGAAGTTGCGCCTGCCGCCAGCGGCGACGGCGACCGAGAAACAGCGTAGCCAACATGGTATTACCTCAAACGAATGCGCGGATCGGCATAGGCGTACAGGATGTCCGCCAGCAGGTTGCCGAGCAGGGTCAGCACCGCCAGAAACAGCGTAAAGCCCATCAGCACCGGGTAATCACGCGCCGCCAGCGAATCGATGTGAATGTGCCCGGCGCCTGGCCAGTTGAAGATTTTTTCGGTGATCAGCGCGCCGGAAAACAGCGCCGGCAGCTCGAACCCCAGCAGGGTGATGAGCGGCAGCAGCGCATTGCGCAACGCGTGGCGCAAGATCACCGTTTTTTCCCTCAGCCCCTTGGCGCGCGCGGTGCGGATATAGTCCATGCGGATCACCTCCAGCATGCTGGCGCGGAAATAGCGCGTCAGGGTGCCGGCCTGCAGCATCACCAGGGCCAGCACCGGCAGCAGCAGATGCGCCGCCACCTCCAGCGCCCAGGCCAACTCGGTCGCTTCGCTGCCGGTGCGCAGCATGCCGCCCGCCGGCAGCCAATGCAGATCGACGGCGAACCACTTGATCAGCAGCAGGCAAAGGAAAAAGGTCGGGAACGACATGGCGGCGAACACCCCCACCGTGACCAGGTGGTCGAACGGCGAATACGGCTTCATCGCCGAGGCGACCCCGATCGCCAGCGCAATGCCCCAATACAGCACCAGCGCCACCGCCGCCAACAGGAACGAGTTCCAGATATACTGGTTCAGCAGCGTACTAACCGGGATCTGATACTGCAGCGAAAAACCGAGGTCGCCGTGCAGCAGTTGGCCGAGCCAGTGCAGATAGCGGGTCAGCAGCGGCTGGTCCAGCCCGTACAGCGCCCGCAACTCCGCCGCGCGCTGCGCCGTCAGGTTGATGTTGCCGTCGATAAAATCGCCGGGGGTCAGCGCGAAGATGCAGAAAATCAGCAACGAGGCCAGCAGCAGCATCGGAATGGTTTGCAGCAGCCGACGCAGAATAAAGTTTCTCATGCGGTATCCCATCACCGCCGCCCGGCCCGGCGCGGCGGCGTATTGCCGTTACCGGGCCAGTTTGACGTTCGGCAGGCTGCCGACCAGACCGTTGTAGATGTCCGGCTTGAAGCCGCTGACGCGCGCGCTGCTGGCGCTGAGCACCTTGCGGTTGCCCAGCAGGATCACCGGCGGATCTTCCGCCAGCGTCTGGTACAGCCGGTGGTACAGCGGCTTGCGCCGTTCGATGTCCAGCGTGGCGTTGGCCTGACCGATCAGCGTATCCACCTGCGGATTGCTATAGCCGGTTTCGCTTTCGCTGCTGATGAAGTCGCGCACCCCGTCGTGCGGATCGTTCAGGGTGCTGGTGCTCAGCGACGCCAGGTCATAGTTGCCGGTCTTGCGCTGCGCCAGCAGCGCGTTGAAATCCAGCACCTGCGGCTTCAGAACCACGCCGAGCCGGCAGTAGTTGTCCTTGGCGATCGGCACCAGCGCGTCGTTGAGCAGCTTTTTGGTCACCAGCAGCGTCAGCTCCAGCCGCTTGCCGTCTTTCTGCCGAATGCCGTCGGCGCCCGCTTTCCAGCCCGCCTCGTCCAGCAGCCGTTTGGCCTTATCGAGATCGTAAGCGTAAGGATTGATGCCGGCCGGATCATAGGCCCAGGAAATGGGGGAGATCGGCTGGTTGGCCACCGTGCCGTAGCCCTGGTAGACCACGGCGATCAGCTTCTGCCGATCCAGGCCGTAGATCAGCGCCTGACGCACCCGCTTGTCCTGCAGCGCCGGGCGCCTCAGGTTGAAATCGATGCGGCTGTAATCACTGGAGCTGTAGAGGTTGATGTTGGCGAAACCGAGCAGCTTCAACTGCTCGATATCGTCCGGTTTTGCGGTGAAGGCGTCGTAGTCTGTTTCACCGGTCTGGAACAGCTGGAAGTTGGTGGCCGGGTTGGTGACGCGATAGATAAACCGCGCCATCGGCGGCGCGCCGAGGTAGAAGTTCGGGTTGGCGTGGAAACGGATCTCCTGACCCGGCACGTATTTGTCGTAAATATACGGGCCGTTGCCCAGCGGTTTGCCGCTCAGCGCGCGCACGCCGTCGAGTTTGCCGCGCCGGTAGTCTTTGCCGTAATAGGCTTTGGACAGCACCGGCCCGCCGATCAATTGCAGCGTGGTGGCGCCCGCCTGGGTCGTGGTTATCTGAAGGGTGCGATCGTCGATCACCTTCAACCCGCTGATGCTGTCCGCGGTGCCGTTTTTATAGGCCTCGCCGCCCTGAATATGCGCCGGGGCAATGTCGGTTTCGCCGTCGTAGGCCGGGTCATGCAACAGCGTGAGGGTAAAGGCGATATCCTCGGCCTTGAGCGGCGAGCCGTCGCTGTAGACCAGGTTGGGCCGCAGCTTGATGACATAGGTCAAATTATCGGGGCTGACCTGCCAGGACTCCGCCAGCCGCCCTTCCGGCTTGCCCGCGCTGTCCAGGCCGATCAGCCGGCTGAAGATCACCTCGGTGACGTTCTCATCCCAGCCGTTGGTGAACAGATAAGGGTTGAAAATGCCCTGCGGTTCGAGAATGCCGGCGACCACAGTGTCCTTGCGCAGCTTGGCGGCCGTCGGCACCAGGCCGGCGTCGGTGGCCGGCGTGATGCCTTCCGCCAGCGTTTCCCCCTGCGCGCTGAAGGATATGCCCAATGCGCAGGCCAGCGCCAGCGGCGCTAACCGATTGTACAACAGTTTGTTTATGTTATTTTTTATTCCGCTCACCCACTGCCCCTCATCGACCCGTTGATAAAATGTGACAAAATTTATCGCAGAGTAATGGGCGGCCACAGGGCTGTCTAACAACGAAACCGGCATTCCATTGCCGGAAAAAGCATTATGAGTTTTTCTATTGCGCGGCCGGCGCGGCGAAGCCGTTCAGCCTGCCGGTTCGAGCTGCCGGATAAGTTTGGCTAAGGTTTTGATCGCCGCCTCCATCCTGTCGTTCCATTCGAAAGACGCGTTCAGGCGGAAGCAGTGGTTGAAATGGTCGCCGGTGGTAAACATCCGCCCCGGCGCGATGCTGACGCCCTGCGCCAGCGCGCGCCGATACAGTTCCATCGACGACAGCGCCGCATCCAGCTCCAGCCACAGAAAATAGCCGCCGTCGGGCTGGCTGACCTTGACCGTCGGCGGAAAGTGATGGGCGATCGCCTGACGCATCGCGCTCTGGCGCTGGGCCAGCAACCGCCGCAGCCGCCGCAGATGGGTGTCGTAGCCGCCGTGCAGCAGGTAGTCGGCCAGCGCCATCTGGGTCGGTACGCTGGTGGAGACGGTGCTCATCAGCTGCAGCCGCTGGATCTGCTGGGCGTAGCGCCCCGCCGCCACCCAGCCGACGCGGAACCCCGGCGCCAGGCACTTGGAGAACGACGAGCAGTGCAGGATCTGGCCGCCGCTGTCCAGCGCCTTGGCCGGCAGCGGCCGCTCGGCGCTGAAATACAGCTCGCCGTACACGTCGTCTTCAATCAGCGAAATCTGCCGCTCGCGCAGCAGCGTCACCAATTGCCGTTTATGCTCATCGGGCATGCTGGCGCCCTGCGGATTCTGAAAGTGGGTCATCAGCCAGCAGGCCTTGATCGGATACTGCTCCACCGCCTGCTGCAACGCATCGAGATCGATGCCGTCCTGCGGATGGGTGGCGATCGCCACCGCCTTCAGCCGCAGCCGCTCCAGCGCCTGCAGCGCGCCGTAAAACGCCGGCGACTCGATCGCCACATAGTCGCCGGGCTGGGTCACCGCCTGCAGGCTGAGGCTCAGCGATTCCATCGCCCCGGCGGTGATGACTATCTCATCCGGCGCCACCTGCATGCCGCTCAACGCATAACGTTGCGCGATGTGCCGCCGCAGCGCGTCATTGCCCGGCGGCAGGTTGGCCAGCGAACTGTGCGGGGTAAACTTGCGCGCCACGCTGCTCAACGCCCGCGCCAGCTTGGGCTGGGCAAACAGCGTGGCGTCGGGAAACGCCGAGCCGAAGGGCACGATGTCCGGATCCTGGCAGGCCTGCAGCACGTCGAAGATAAAGGCGTTGATATCGACCTGTTCGCTCAGCAGCAGCTTCTCGCCGCGCGCCGGCTGCGGCAGCGGCTGCGGACGCGCCGCCACGTAGTAGCCCGACTGCGGCCGGGCGACGATCCAGCCCTGGCTTTCCAGCAACTGATAAGACTGCACCACCGTCATCAGGCTCAACCCGGCGCGTTTTCCGCTCTCGCGCAGCGAAGGCAGCTTGTCGCCCGCCCGCCATACCCGATTCTGGATCTGTTCTCTGATCTGCTGCGCAAGCTGCTCGTATCTGGTCATAGGCCCTAACTGTTATATGAAAAAGTGAAATAACTGTCACTATTATAGTCACTGTACTCCGTGCTTAACTTGACGCCAAGCTTTCCACACAAAAATGACAGCCACACTCAAGAGGTTAATTTATGTTCAACCCAAGGGGCGCCATGCTGGGTCTTGATGCACTGGAACTTGCCCGAATACAGTTCGCCTTCACCGTATCTTTTCATATCATCTTTCCCGCCATCACCATCGGGCTCGCCAGCTACCTGGCGGTGCTGGAAGGGTTATGGCTGAAAACGCGCAATGCCGCCTACCGCGATCTGTATCATTTCTGGTCGAAGATTTTCGCCGTCAACTTCGGCATGGGGGTGGTTTCGGGGCTGGTGATGGCCTACCAGTTCGGCACCAACTGGAGCTTCTTCTCGGAGTTCGCCGGCAGCATTACCGGGCCGCTGCTGACCTATGAGGTGCTGACCGCCTTCTTCCTCGAGGCCGGCTTCCTCGGCGTGATGCTGTTCGGCTGGAACCGCGTCGGCCCGGGCCTGCACTTTTTCGCTACCTGCATGGTGGCGCTGGGCACGCTGATTTCCACCTTCTGGATCCTGGCCTCCAACAGCTGGATGCAGACCCCGCAGGGGCATGAGATCATCAACGGCCAGGTGGTGCCGGTCGACTGGCTGAAGGTGATCTTCAACCCGTCCTTCCCGTATCGCCTGCTGCACATGTCCACCGCCGCCTTCCTGTCTTCGGCGTTCTTCGTCGGCGCCTCCGCCGCCTGGCACCTGCTGCGCGGCCGCGATACCCCGGCGATGCGCAAGATGCTGTCGATGGCGATGTGGATGGCGCTGATCGTAGCGCCGGTGCAGGCGATGATCGGCGACGCCCACGGGCTCAACACCCTGAAATACCAGCCGGCGAAGATCGCCGCCATCGAAGGCCACTGGGAAAACCCGCCGGGCGAGGCGACGCCGCTGATCCTGTTCGGCTGGCCGGACATGCAGCGGGAAGAAACCCGCTTCAAGCTGGAGGTGCCCTACCTCGGCAGCCTGATCCTGACCCACAGCCTGACCGAACAGGTGCCGGCGCTGAAATCCTTCCCGCCGGAAGATCGCCCAAACTCCACCCTGGTGTTCTGGTCGTTCCGCATCATGGTGGCGCTGGGCATGCTGATGATCCTGGCCGGGGTATGGAGCCTGTGGCTGCGCTGGCGCGGCGGGCTGTATCATTCCCGGCCGTTCCTGCATTTCATCCTGTGGATGGGCCCTTCCGGGCTGCTGGCGCTGCTGGCGGGCTGGTTCACCACCGAGATCGGCCGCCAACCCTGGGTGGTGTACGGCCTGCTGCGCACCGGGGACGCGGTATCCGCGCACGGCGACCTGCATATGAGCATCAGCCTGCTGGCGTTTATCGTCGTCTACTGTTCGGTGTTCGGCGTGGGCTATTCCTACATGATGCGCCTGATCCGCAAAGGGCCGCAGCGGCATGAGCCGCACGCAGACGACACCGAAGGCCGGCCGGCGCGCCCGCTCTCCGCAGTTAAAGACACCTTGGACGACAGGAGCTGAACATGGGCATCGATCTTCCGCTGATTTGGTTGGTGATCATCGTCTTCAGCACCATGATGTACGTGGTGATGGACGGCTTTGATTTGGGCATCGGCATCCTGTTCCCGTGGGTGAGGGACAGCGGTGACCGCGACGTAATGATGAACACCGTCGCCCCGGTATGGGACGGCAACGAAACCTGGCTGGTGCTGGGCGGCGCGGCGCTGTTCGGCGCCTTCCCGCTGGCCTATGCGGTGATCCTCGACGCGTTGGCCATTCCGCTCACCCTGATGCTGTTCGGGCTGATTTTCCGCGGCGTGGCCTTCGAGTTCCGCTTCAAGGCCACGGCGGAAAAACGCCATATCTGGGATAAGGCGTTTATCTGGGGGTCCATCTTCGCCACCTTTAGCCAGGGGGTAGTGGTCGGCGCCATCATCAACGGCTTTCCGGTCAACGGCCGCAGCTACGCCGGCGGCGCGCTGGATTGGCTGACGCCGTTCGCGCTGTTCTGCGGGCTGGGGCTGGTGGTGACCTACGCCCTGCTCGGCTGCACCTGGCTGGTGATGAAAACCGCCGGCGAGCTGCAGGCGCGCATGTATCGCCTGGCGACGCCGCTGCTGATAACCCTGTTGCTGGTGCTGGCGGCGGTCAGCGTCTGGACGCCGAGCGCCCACCCGGAAATCGCCGCCCGCTGGTTCCAGCTGCCGAATCTGTTCTGGCTGTTGCCGGTGCCGGCGCTGGTGCTGCTCAGCGCCTGGGGCATTCGACGCGGCGTGAGGCGCGGCGCGCACTATTCGCCGTTTATGCTGACCCTGCTGCTGGTATTCCTCGGCCTGAGCGGGCTGGGCATCAGCATCTGGCCGCTGCTGATCCCGCCGTCCATCAGCCTGTGGGACGCCGCCGCCCCGCCGCAAAGCCTCGGCTTTATGCTGGTCGGCGCGTTGTTCATCATCCCGATTATTTTGGTGTATACCTTCTGGAGCTACTACGTGTTCCGCGGCAAGGTCAGCCATGACGATGGCTATCACTGATGAGGGAGAAAAGCATGCAACGTGAAAATACCCCGGCGCCGGCCCCCTGGTGGAAACGCGTCGGCTGGCTGGCGATCATCTGGAGCGCCAGCGTGCTGGGGCTGTTCGCCGTCGCCTCGCTGTTCCGCCTGCTGATGACCGCGGCGGGGATGAAGTCGCATTAGCGCCGGGCGTTATCTGGCCACGCGGTTGGGAAAGTAGAAGGACACCACCAGCGTGACCAGCGGCAAGGCGCCGATCTTCGGCAGTTCGAACACCTGCCCGATCGGCTCGTTTTATTAGCGAACTGCGCAACGCTTCGCAGATCCGGCAACGGCCGCAGAATCAGCCGCCGCTGTCGGCCCGGCGGCGGCGTGGTCAGGTTCAGCGGCGATTGCGCACCAGCTGATAACGCCGGGTCAGGTACTCTACCGGCACGCTCCAGATATGCACCAGGCGACAGAACGGGAACAGTACGAACAGCGTCATGCCCAGCACCATATGCAGCTTGAAGATCGGCGCCACGCCCGCCAGATGTTGCGAAGCGCCGGCGTGGAAGGTCACCACCGCCTGCGCCCAGGCCACCAGCTTCATCATTTCGCTGCCGTCCATATGCTGGGCGGAGAACGGAATGGTCAGCAGACCGAGGCACACCTGCACCACCAGCAGCGTCAGGATCATGATGTCGGCAAAGCTGCTGGTGGCGCGCACCCGCGGGTTGGTCAGGCGGCGTTTCAGCAGCAGCGCGCCGCCGATCAGCGTCATCACTCCGCAGGCGCCGCCGGCGATCATCGCCAGCTTCTGCTTCACCTCGATCGGCAGGAAGGACTCATACATCCAGTGCGGCGTCAGCATGCCGAGGAAGTGCCCGGCGAAGATGCCCAGAATGCCGATGTGGAACAGGTTGGAGGCCAGGCGCATGCCCTTTTTGTCCAGCATCTGGCTGGAGCCGGCGCGCCAGCTGTACTGGCCGTAGTCATAGCGCAGCCAGCTGCCGATCAGGAAAATCGCCCCCGCCAGATAGGGGTAGATGTCGAAGAAAAACTGATTCAAAAATTGCATGATTATCTTCCTTTGGGTGCCGTTGCAGCCAGATCCAGATATTGCGGCGCCACCGCGCCGGCGAAGCGCCGCTGATGTGCGGTTTGCCGATCGGAACCGCAGCCCGGTTGTTCGCCAAGGAACCTGATCTGTTCCTCTTCCCACACGGCGTCCAGCGCCTGCGGCGTGTCGTCGCGCGCCTCTTTCGCCACCTGCGTCTCCAGCGCCTGCGCCTGCACTTCGCTGCCCGACAGCGCCAGCAGCAGCTCAAACAACACCGCATAAGGGCTTTCCCGCTGCAGCAGGCGGGCGCCGAGCAGCGCCAGGATCGGCGCGATGTCCTGCAGCCCTTCGCGCGCCTGTTCGCCGCTGCGGCTGGCCAGATATTCCAGATACAGCGGCAGGAAATCCGGCAGTTCGCGGCTGTCGATCTCCAGCCCGGCGGCGCGATACTGCGCCATCAGGTCGACCATCGCCTGGCCGCGATCGCGCGATTCGCCGTGCACGTGCTCGAACAGCAGCAGCGAGGTGGCGCGGCCGCGGTCGAACAGCTCGCAATAGTCGGCCTGCACGTCCAGTAACGGCCGGGCGCACAGCCGGCGGATAAACAGGATCAGCTGCGCGCTGTGGTGCAGATCCAGCTCACTGGCCGGCTCCAGCGCTTCGATCAGCGCCTGCTGATGGTCAAACAGCGCCTGTTCCGGGTAATCGAGCAGGCGGGCGATCACTTTCAGGCTGATCATGAGGCATCCTCCGGGCGTACGGTTTTTTGCGTCACGTCGATGGCGTCGATGCGGCGGCTGTTGAACAGGTTGAACTTGCCGTCGCTGCCGTGGCAGCCGTCGCCGAAGCTGAAGCCGCAGCCCTTGCTTTCCGGGAAGGCTTCGCGCGCCAGTTCGCGGTGGCTGGACGGCACCACGAAGCGGTCTTCATAGTTGGCGATCGCCAGGTAGCGGTACATTTCCTGCGCCTGCGCCTCGCTCAGCCCGACCTGCTCCAGCGCGCTGGTGTCCACCACGCCGTCGACGGTCTCGGCGCGTTTGTAGTGGCGCATCGCCAGCATGCGCTTGAGCGCCAGCAGCACCGGCGCGGTGTCGCCGGCGGTCAGCAGGTTGGCCAGGTACTGCACCGGAATGCGCAGGCTTTCTACGTCCGGCAGCACGCCGCTGTGCGCCAGCTCGCCGGCGTCGGCGGCCGACTGAATCGGCGACAGCGGCGGCACGTACCACACCATCGGCAAGGTGCGGTATTCCGGGTGCAGCGGCAGCGCCAGCTTCCAGTCCATCGCCATTTTGTACACCGGCGACTGCTGGGCGGCGTCGATCACGCCCTGCGGCACGCCGTCGGCCAGCGCCTGGGCAATCACCGCCGGATCGTGCGGATCGAGGAAAATATCCAACTGGCTCTGATACAGATCCTTGTCGTTTTCCACCGCCGCCGCCTGCTCGATGCGATCGGCGTCGTACAGCAACACGCCGAGGTAGCGGATGCGGCCGACGCAGGTTTCCGAACACACCGTCGGCTGGCCGGCCTCGATGCGCGGGTAGCAGAAGATGCACTTCTCGGACTTGCCGCTCTTCCAGTTGAAGTAAATTTTCTTGTAGGGGCAGCCGGTCAGGCACATGCGCCAACCGCGGCATTTATCCTGGTCGATCAGCACGATGCCGTCTTCGCCGCGCTTGTAGATAGCCCCGCTCGGGCAGGTGGCGACGCAGGCCGGGTTCAGGCAGTGTTCGCATAAACGCGGCAGATACATCATGAAGGTGTTTTCGAACTGGCCGTACATCGCCTTCTGCATGTTGTCGAAGTTTTTGTCCTGCGAACGCTTTTCGAATTCGCCGCCGAGGATCTCCTCCCAGTTCGGACCGTTTTCAATCTTCTTCATGCGCTGGCCGGTGATCAGCGAACGCGGGCGCGCCACCGGCTGGTGTTTGCCCTGCCTGGCGGTGTGCAGATGCTGGTAGTCGTAGTCGAACGGTTCGTAGTAGTCATCCAGCGCCGGCACGTCCGGGTTGGCGAAGATTTTCGCCAGCAGGCCGACGCGGCTGCCCATGCGCGGTTCCAGCTTGCCGTTGATTTTACGGATCCAGCCGCCCCGCCACTTTTCCTGATCTTCCCAGGCGTGCGGATAACCGACGCCGGGCTTGCTTTCCACGTTGTTGAACCAGGCGTATTCCATGCCTTCGCGGCTGGTCCAGACGTTCTTGCAGGTTACCGAACAGGTATGGCAACCGATGCACTTGTCCAGGTTCAGCACCATGCCGACTTGAGAACGAATTTTCATTGGGTTTTCTCCTGCTGGCTGCCCTGCGCGTAGTCGTTGCCTTCGCCGTCTAACCAATCGATATTGTTCATCTTGCGCACCACCACGAACTCGTCGCGGTTGGAGCCGACGGTGCCGTAATAGTTGAAGCCGTAAGCCAGCTGCGCGTAACCGCCGATCATGTGGGTCGGTTTCGGGCAGGCGCGGGTCACCGAGTTATGGATGCCGCCGCGCTGGCTGGTGATTTCCGAGCCCGGAATATTCACGATGCGTTCCTGGGCGTGGTACATCATGGTCATGCCGGGCGGGATGCGCTGGCTGACCACCGCCCGCGCCGTCAGCGCGCCGTTGGCGTTGAAGGCTTCGATCCAGTCGTTGTCCGCGATGCCCAGATCTTTGGCGTCATCCTCGCTCAGCCAGACGATCGGCCCGCCGCGCGACAGGGTCAGCATCAGCAGGTTGTCGCTGTAGGTGGAGTGGATGCCCCACTTCTGATGCGGCGTCAGGAAGTTCAGCGCTTTCTCCCTGTTGCCGTTCGGCTTGCTGTTCAGCAGCGGCTGCGCGGCGCGGGTGTCGATCGGCGGCCGGTACACCAGCAGGCTTTCGCCGAAGGCGCGCATCCATTCGTGATCCTGATACAGCTGCTGGCGGCCGCTGAGGGTGCGCCAGGGGATCAGCTCATGCACGTTGGTGTAACAGGCGTTGTAGGACACGTGTTCGTCTTCCAGGCCGGACCAGGTCGGGCTGGAGATGATTTTGCGCGGCTGGGCCTGGATATCGCGAAAGCGAATTTTTTCGTCTTCCTTGTTCAGCGCCAAATGACGATGATCGCGCCCAGTGATGTTGCTCAGCGCCTCCCAGGCTTTCACCGCCACCTGGCCGTTGGTTTCCGGCGCCAGCGACAGGATCACTTCCGCCGCATCGATGGCGCTGTCGATTTTCGGCCGCCCCGCCGCCGGGCCGTCGGCTTTCACGTAGTTCAGCTGCTTCAGGAAGTCGACCTCGGTCTGGGTGTTCCAGCTGATGCCCTTGCCGCCGTTGCCGAGCTTGTCCAGCAGCGGCCCCAACGAGGTGAAGCGTTCGTAGGTGGCCGGGTAATCGCGCTCCACCGCGATGATGTGCGGGGCGGTCTTGCCGGGGATCAGGCCGCATTCGCCCTTTTTCCAGTCCTGCACGCCGTAAGGCTGCGCCAGCTCGGCGGCGGAGTCGTGCTGGATAGGCAGGGTCACCACGTCGGTTTCCTGGCCCAAATGGCCGACGCACACTGCGGAGAACGCCTTGGCGATCCCCTTGTAGATCTCCCAGTCGCTCTTCGAATCCCAGGCCGGATCGACCGCCGCCGACAGCGGATGAATGAACGGATGCATGTCCGACGTATTCATGTCGTCTTTTTCGTACCAGGTGGCGGTCGGCAGCACGATGTCGGAGTACAGGCAGGTGCTGGACATGCGGAAATCGAGCGTCACCACCAGATCCAGCTTGCCTTCGCCGCCCTGCGCGCGCCACTCCACCTCTTCCGGCATCACGCCGCCCTGCTGGCCGAGATCCTTGCCCTGAATGCCGTGCTCGGTGCCCAACAGATACTTGAGCATGTACTCATGGCCCTTGCCGGAGGAGCCCAGCAGGTTGGAGCGCCAGACGAACAGGTTGCGCGGGAAGTTTTGCGGGTTGTCCGGCTGTTCGGCGGCGAAGCCCAGCGCGCCCGACTTCAGGGCGTCGACGGTGAACTCCACCGGCGTCTGGCCGGCGGCCTTGGCCTGCGCCGCCAGCTGCAGCGGGTTGGTGCCCAGCTGCGGCGCCGACGGCAGCCAGCCCATGCGCTCGGCGCGCACGTTAAGGTCGATCAGGCTGCCGCTGAAGCGCGATTTATCCGCCAGCGGCGACAGCAGTTCATCGGTGCCGACGGTTTCGTAACGCCACTGGCTGGAGTGGTTGTAGAAAAACGACGTGCTGTTCATATGGCGCGGCGGGCGCTGCCAGTCGAGGCCGAACGCCAGCGGCAGCCAGCCGGTCTGCGGCCGCAGTTTTTCCTGGCCGACGTAGTGCGCCCAGCCGCCGCCGCTCTGGCCGACGCAGCCGCAGAAGATCAGCATGTTGATCAGCCCGCGGTAGGTCATGTCCATGTGGTACCAGTGGTTGACGCCGGCGCCGACGATGATCATCGAACGGCCGCGGGTCTTTTCGGCGTTTTGCGCGAACTCACGGGCAATGCGGATGATATTGTGGCGCGATACGCCGGTGATCTGTTCGGCCCAGGCCGGCGTGTAGGCCTTGACGTCGTCGTAGCTCGCGGCGCAGTTGGCGTCGTTCAGGCCGCGTTCCAGGCCGTAGTTGGCCAGCGTCAGGTCATAGACGCTGGTCACCAGCGCCTCGCGGCCGTCCGCCAGGCGCAGGCGTTTTACCGGCAGCTTGTGCTGCAGGATCTCTTCCAGCGCGACGCTGTTGAAATGCTCGCCTTCGGCGCCGCCGCTCTTGATGCCGCCGAAATAAGGGAAGCCCACCTCGGCCACCTCGTCATGGCTGCCCAGCAGGCTCAGCTGCAGCTCGACGTCCTGCTGCTCCTTGCCTTCGCGCTGCTCGAGGTTCCACTTGCCCTTTTCGCCCCAGCGGAAACCGATGGAGCCCTGCGGCGCCACCAGCTCGCCGCTGCGCTGGTCGATGGCGACGGTTTTCCACTCGGGATTGTTTTCCTGGCCCAGGCCGTCCACCAGATCGGCGGCGCGCAGCAGGCGGCCGGCGGCGTAGTGCCCCTCTTCACGCGGCTCCAGCAACACCAGCATCGGCATGTCGGTATAGCGGCGCACGTAATCGCGGAAGTAACTCACCTCGCGATCGAGGTGGAACTCTTTCAGCATCACATGGCCCATCGCCAGCGCCATCGCGCTGTCGGTGCCCTGTTTCGGGTTCAGCCAGTGGTCGCACAGCTTGGCGACCTCGGCGTAGTCCGGCGTCACCGCCACGGTTTTGGTGCCCTTGTAACGCACCTCGGTGAAGAAGTGGGCGTCCGGGGTGCGCGTCTGCGGCACGTTGGAGCCCCAGGCGATAATGTAGGAGGAGTTGTACCAGTCGGCCGACTCCGGCACGTCGGTCTGCTCGCCCCAGGTCATCGGCGAAGCCGGCGGCAGGTCGCAGTACCAGTCGTAAAAGCTCAGGCAGGCGCCGCCGATCAGCGACAGATAGCGCGCGCCGGCGGCGTAGGACACCATCGACATCGCCGGGATCGGCGAGAAGCCGATGATGCGGTCGGGGCCGAAGGTTTTGGCGGTGTAAACGTTGGCGGCGGCGATCAGTTCGTTGACCTCCTGCCAGCTGGAGCGCACAAAGCCGCCGCGGCCGCGCGCGACCTTGTAGCTTTTGGCTTTTTCAGGATCGCTGACGATAGCGCCCCAGGCGTCGACCGGATCGCCGTGCTGCGCCTTGGCTTCGCGCCACAGCTTGAGCAGGCGCTTGCGCATCAGCGGGTATTTCAGCCGGTTGGCGCTGTAGAGATACCAGGAATAGCTGGCGCCGCGCGGGCAGCCGCGCGGCTCGTGGTTCGGCAGATCGGGGCGGGTGCGCGGATAGTCGGTCTGCTGGGTTTCCCAGGTCACCAGGCCATTTTTCACGTAAATCTTCCAGCTGCAGGAGCCGGTGCAGTTCACGCCATGGGTGGATCGCACCACCTTGTCGTGCTGCCAGCGGCTGCGGTAGCCGTCTTCCCAGTCGCGGTTGGTGTTCAGCGTCTGGCCGTGTTCGCCAGAAAAAGGCTCCGCCAGCTGCTTGAAGTAGCGGAAACGGTCTAAAAATTTGCTCATCCGGAAGGCTCCTGAAGGCTCTTGTCGTTATAAGAAGACATGCTCAATCTGCCGCCAGCCTACTGAGGGCGGTACGGCGGCGATTTGATTGCGATCAAGAGAAGGCGGTGGAAAAAGCGCCGGAGGCGACGGGAATACCACCAAAGTATAACTCCGAAAACTCGATATAAATAATTGATAATAAACCGATAAACGAGGATTGACGGACTGGGTGAGGACGGAAGGATAAGAGATGGGGTATTTGGGGGTAGAACGCGGGAGCAACCTCCCGCGTGGCGCTAACTCGAAGAATTCAGCGTTGAAGCCACAGGGTCGCCGTGCCCACCGCGGGCAACGCCAGCCTGACCTCCGCGCCCGCCTCCTGCGGCCGCCAGCCCGCCGGGAGGCGCAATCGGGTGTTGGCCTCTCGATAGTAGGGATTGGCCGCCAGCAACAAGGCGCGATCGCCCAGAATAAACATCCGCGCCGGGATTTGCGGGTCGCTTCCCGTCAGCGGAGTCGATTTCCCCGTCAGCAGATAAGGGGTGAAGGCGGCGATTTGCTGCGACACGGCGGCCACCCCACGCCAGGCGGCGTCAAACTCCCGCTGGTCGAAGCGGCCGGTTTTGCGCTTGTAGAACAGGTCGGTATAGGAGTAAAGCAGCAGCCCCTTGGCGCCGCCGATCAGCGCCTGCCAGGCCTGATTGCGGATTTCCGCCTCTGACGGCGGATGCGGCCGGCGGCGGGCGTCATAGGCGGCGTGATCCATGATTTGCATCACCACCCAGGCTCCGCGCGCCTGGCGGGCGGCCTGCACCGTCAGCGCGGTATAACGCGTGGTGCGCGTCAGATCGCGATCGTTCCCCACCGGGTAAGGATCGGTCGCCAGAATGTCGCTGCTGTTGAAGTAAGCGTCCAGCTCCCCGGTTTTGTTCAGCACCTGGAAGGTGGGATGATCGCCGTCAAGCCGCTTGATTTGCAGGTTTTTTTCCTCGATTTTATCGAGATATTCCGGCCCCAGCTCATCGTTGATGTACCAGGCGAGCAGGTTGGGCTGCGAACGCAAGCGCTGCACGTACCAGGCGGTCATCGCCGCGTAGTCGCCGCCGCCGCGGACGGCCGGGGCGAAACGGCTGCCGCGATACTGATCTTTGACGGAATAGATAACCAGCAGCCCGCGCTTGCGCGCGTTGCGGAAAAAGGCGTAAGGATCTTTCTTTTCTCCATAGTCATAGTTCAGCACCGTGTTGAATCCCGCCGCCGCGATGCGCGCCAAATGCTCATCGGTAGCCACGTTGGCGTAGATGCCCAGCGGGAAAATCCGTTGGCCGTCGCGCAGGGTAAAGCCTTCGCTGTCGATCGCCACTTTGGCCGCCGGCTGCCCGACGCGAAAAGACAGCTCACTGCCCTGCGCCTGCCGGGATTGCGCGCCGCTGACCTGCTGGCGCAGGCGGTATTCCCCCTGGGCCAGGCCGGTCGGCGGTTGGTATTCGATGCGGCGCTGCCCTTCGACCCGATAACGGCCGCGGCTGCTGTGGATAACCTGCCCCTGGGCATTGAGCAATTCGCTGTCGACCTGCACATGCTGCGGCTGCGGAGTGACCAGCAGCGTGTCGACCTTACCCTGCGCCGACGGGCCGAGCTGATACAACGCCGGCGCAGGCGCGCGAACGCACGCATAGGCGTCGTCAAACCAGGCGCTGCCGGTGCTGCCCTTGCGCAGATAGACGCCAAAGGTGACCCGCGCCGCCTGCGGCGGCACGGTATAGCTGGCGCTCACCTGCCGCCAATCGCTGTCGCCGGCCACCCCGGCCGGATAGGCGCCTTCCAGAAAGCGCCCCTGCGCATCGAAGCTCTGCAGATAAACCGCGGCGCCGCCGTCGCGGCCTTGCCCCCGCACGCCGCGGGTCTTGAGCCAAACGCCGAAATCGATCGTCTGCCCCGGCGCCACCCGCAGCGCCTGGCTGAAGGTCCGGTACTGCGCGGCATCGGCATTGTCGTAGCGCAGGCTGCGCTTGCCGCTGTGCGCATCGTCGTCGGCCTGCGCGCCCTGCGCGCGCCAGCCGCCGAGCCCCTGCTCAAAGCCGGGGTTGGCCAACAGCGTGGGTTGGCAGCCCTGCGCCAGAGCCGAAACGCTCCACCAGGCGCAGCAGCCCAGCGCCGCCATCCGGTACATGCCCCTCATGGTCATTGCCTTTTCATCGCGGCATTGAGCAGATAGGTGGCGAACAGATAGCAGGATTTCTGGTAAGACAGCCCCAGATGCTGACGGTAAATCCGCCATTGCCAGTCCGCGGCGCGGATTTTGTTGCCCGACAGCGAATGGCTCGACAGCCGGTAGCAGGCCAGCGGTTCGGGAATGCAGTAAGCCAGGCCGTTACGCGCCTTCTGCAGCACCGCCAGCCACATCAGGTAGTCCTCATGACCCACTTTCTGCTGGTACACCTTGCCGATGCGCTTTTGGTTGTAGATGCCGGTGAGATTGCCGATCCAGTTGCTTTTCAGCATGTCCTGATAGCCGATAAGCTCATCCGCGCCGCGGGTGTTTTTGATCAACTTCAGGTCGTCTTCGAAGGTGTAATAATGCGAACACACCACGTCGTAGCGGCGGGTCTGCAAGATGCTCGCCTGGCGCGACAGCTTGTTGGGGAGCCAGACGTCATCGCTGTCGCAGAAGGCGATATAGTCGCCGCCCGCCGCCTCGATGCCGATGTTGCGCGTTTCCGCCACGCCCTGATTATGCTCATTGCGTATATAGGTCAGGCGGTCGTGGATGAACGGCCGCACCACCTCGGCGGTGTTGTCGGTGGACGCATCGTCGATCACATACAGGTGATAGTCGGTAAATCGCTGGTTCAGCACGCCAAGAATCGACTCTTTGATAGAGTTCGCCGCGTTGTAGGCCGGCATTATCACGGATATTTTTTCCATTCTGTCCTCACTCGGTGAGCTGTCGCCACTGGGGATAAATACGTTCGGGAGAAAAACGGCGAGACTTCTCCAACGCGGCGTTCGAAAAGCGCTCGCGCAGGCCCGGATCGCCCATCAGTTTGAGCACCCCGTCGCTGAAGGCGGCGCCGTCGTCGTCGGGCACCAGATAGCCGTTGACGCCGTCGTCGATCAGCTCGGCCGGGCCGGTCTTGCAGTCGTAGGCCACCAGCGGCAGGCCGAAGCTCATGGCTTCGATCAGCACCATCGGCAACCCCTCATAGCGAGACGTCATCAGATACAGGCTGGCCTGGCGATAATAGGCCGCCACGTCGGCGGTGGCCGGCAGCAGGCTCACCTGCCGCTCCAGCCCGGCGCTGGCAATCTGCCGCCGCAGCGCGTCGCGCTCCGGGCCGTCGCCGACAATCAGCAGCCGCCAATCCGGCGCCTGCGCCGCCACCCCTCGCCACAGCGCGATCAGACGATCGAAGCCTTTCTGGTTGCTCAACCGCCCCACCGCCAGCGCCACCTTTTGCTGCAGCTCCGGCGTCGGCGCCTGCGCGCCGAACGGCGAAACGTTCTCGATCACCCGGCACTTCCCGGCGCCCACCCAGCGGGCGATGGCGTCGCGATCCTGCCGCGTCAGGAAAATCACCCGATCGCCCAGCCGGTAAACCAGCAGCTTCAGCCACTTGAATACGCGCGGATACTGGTGAAAACTGACGTGTTCGCTCAATAACAGCCGGCTGCGGGCGCAAAACAAACGCAGAAAAGGCGTCATCACCACCGACAGTTTTCCCATGGAAACGGTGATGATCACGTCCGCGCGTTCACGCCGCAGGGCCAACGCCAGCCGCCATGGCCAAAACAGCGAGCCGCCGCCGCCGCAGCGCAGCCGGACGTCGGCGGCCAGCGGAAAGAAGCTCCGCTCGCCAAACAGCGAAAACACCGCCACCTCGTAATCCGGCAGGCGCGCCAGCGCATTGGCCAAACCGCTGGCGACCCGTTCGGTGCCGCCCTTGCCCGCCATATTTTCGATAACGACGATTACCTTGCGTGGTTGCATATCATCTCCTGAATCCCTGGCGCACATTGCGCAGCAGCCGGCCGCCGACCGGGAACAACCCCAACCGCGCCAGGCAATCGCCATACCATTTGATCATCTTGAACTTGCCGCTCAGGCTGTGGCGCACGATGCGCGACGAGTAATAATTGAACGCCTGGGCGTTTTCGGAATACAGCGAGGCCAGCAGGTGCTTGCAGGCGAATCCGCTGATATGGCGATCGCTGGGGCTGAGGAAGGTGTTGATAAAGCGGTCGCTGGCCTCCAGATTGAGCTTCGCCGTCATGCGGCCGTCGCGCCCCACGTCGAGGAACACCCCGCCGCCGGCGTCGTGCGCCACATGGGCGCCCAAATTGGTGGCGTTGACCAGAAAGCCCCAATCCTGATGCTTGTTGAGAAACTCGGGAAATAAAAAGCGGCGATCGCTTTTTTTACGCATGCTGATGGTGGATGAGCGAATATCGCCCATTTCCAGAAAAAGAAAATCCTCGCCGGAAGAACCGGTTTTATAGTGGAAGTTGAAGTCGCGCACCGAATCGCCGCTCACCTCCGCATAGTTGCCGAAGATAATATCGATATGGCGATCTTCGTGTTTCTTCATGCGGCGAATAATATAGTTGGTGGTGAAGTAATCGTCCGAGTCGAGAAAAAACACGATCTCCGATTGCGCCAATCGGCTGCCGAGATTGCGCGACACCGCCGCATTGCTCTTCTGTTTTTTCTCATGCAGCATCACGTTGCTGTTGGTCGCCGCTATCTGGCGAATATGTTTGATGTCGTCCTCGTCGGAACAATCATCAACCAGAATCACCTGATAATCGAACCCTTGGCAGGCGTTGAAAATCCGCTTCAGGGTTTTAGGCAGGTAGCGCGCACTGTTATAAATAGGAATCACGATCGAGAAATCCATTTCTTACCCCTCCAGTTTCGAATTGATCATTTCTTTTCCACGGCAAAGCAACAATAAAGACACGTTGAATACCGGGACCAGGAAATAGGTTTCCGTAAAAGTTGTCAGCAGGAAAACAGCCACCACCCAGCGCATGAACCGACTCAGCCTGCGCATGTTTCCCAACAGCTGGAAATAACAGGAAAGCATGACGACAGAGGCGATCCCGCCGGCCGAATAAAACATGGCGATGTAAAAGAAGTCGACCGGCTTATAAGGTTCGATGTTCATGCCGAACAGCGGATTGGGCAGCCCCACCGCCTGAAACATCTGCCATGAGAACCAGATGCGCCCGGTCAGCGCCTGGTTCAGCAGTACGTCCAACGCCGGATTGCTCCCCCAACGCATCACGCTGGCGAACTGAAAGCCGAGAATGGCCAACGTCAGCGCGATGCAGACTTTTCTATTGGGGGCGACGCGCAGCAGCGGCGCCAGCCAAAACAGCAGCAGCATCAACAACGCCAGCATGAAACAGGTGCGAGAATAGGAATACATCAGCACCGGCAGAATTAACGCCGACACCGCCAGCGAGGCGATGTTTTTCATGCCGCGCGTTAATTTCGCCAGGTCGATCAGGCACAGCAGCATGGCGAACAGGGCAAAAAAATAATACGCCAGGGTATTCGGGTTATCGAAACCCAGCGTTAATCTGTTGCCGTAACGTTCATCCAGATAAACAAATCCATCGGTGTAAAAGGTATAGGGAATAACCATCAACAGCCCGGCGACCACAAAGGCGATGGCGAACATTTCAGCGCCGCGCGCCATCTCGATGCGGCGAAATAAAATGATCACCGCCGTGCTGAATACCGCGCCAAAAAGATAATCGCCATGCCCGGTAGCGATATTAATCAGAAACAGCAGAACCAAAAATCCCGCCACCGCCTTTTCCGCCAGCGTGGCGATAAAAAAAGCATAGCCGACATAGAGCAACATCAGGCCATTAAGCCCCATCACGGCTTTATTGATCAGATCGCTGTTGAACGATCCCGAGGTCAGGAAGGTTTTCACGAAAAATATCAACAGAAAGGTCAACACTATTGATTGATTGACCAAGTCCCGCGACTGATTATAACCGGCATTGGCATGCGCGTGAAAACTGGAGGCGACTCTCTGCATAAGCGTTTACTCAGTAAAATAACTGCCCCATTCCTGCTCGATGTTTTTCGGCATCAGCTTGCTTAACCCCGCGCCGGGCGTAAACGTCAGCTCGCCGAAATACACCTGCTCGCCGGCCTGGTAGAAATCCACGCGGACATAAGCGAACTGCTGCGCTACTTGGCGAGCCAGACGCGTCATTTCCTCCAGCCGCGTAGGGCGCGGCATCGGTTCGTCGGCATTCGGCAAACCGATGCGGATTTCGGTGCGGTTCCAGTCGATATCGAAAATGTCGCGCCGATGGGTGCCGAAACGCTGGTAATCCACCTGGATGAACATGCGAATTTCATGATTGTCGTTGAAACAATGAAACTTGATGTCGTTCGGCACCTGCTCGCCGTCCAGCAGCATGCGCTCCACCATGATGCAGGGTTCGATGTCCTGATAATGCTTTTCGCGGCTCTGCTCGTAAAAGTTGCTGCGCATCCACGCGCTGCTGAGATCGTACAGCTCCGCGTAGCTGACCTGCCGCTTGTCGAACACCAACCGGTTATAGCCGCTGCCATGGTTGGCCTTCAGCACGAAGGCGTCGGGCAACTGCCTGAAGGTGTCGTAGCTGAGCTCGGTGCCGTGCGCATACAGCTCCACCAGATACTCCTCGCCCCACAGGCCGGCGATGAATTCACGCACCTTGTACTTGTCCGACAGGGTGGTGTAGATGCTGCGCGGGTAAATTTTGCGACGCATGATCTTTTCGCTGAAGCCGGTCGGTTTCGACAGGTGCGGCAGCTTTTTGAAACAGAGCGCGTATTTAACCTGATGGTGCCAGGCATCGGGCAGGCGCTTGGAAATGTTTTTAACCAGGGTGTTTAACATGCTCTCTCCTTAATTTGCTGATAAGACGCGGCAGGCAGTAAAAACAGGTCAGCTGCAGTCGGGTGATTTTTCCGCCGCGGAAAAAACTGTTCAGAACGAAAAACGAAATGAATTCCGCCAGCAGCGTAGACACCGCCGCGCCGATCAGGCCGTAGCGCGGGATCAGCAGCAGATTCATCACCACGTTCGCCAGCGCCACCAGCGGCATCTTGATGGCGATGAAGCGATAACCGGCGAACAGCACGATGCTGCGGTACGAAACCGTCCCCATCACCGAGAACAGCGAGGTCAGCGTACAGACCGCCAGGATGTCGGCGGCCGGTTGAAAAGCGGCGCCATACAGCAGCGCGATGGCCGGGCGAGCGAACCACCACAGGCCCAGCAGCACCGGCAACGACAGGCCCAATATCACCAGATAAAGCAGCCGGATGCGGTACTCCTGCTCCAGCGGATCGCGGCAGCCGGCAATGCCCGGCATCAGCGAGGTGATCAGCGCCATCGGCACAAAAACCCAGCCCTGGCTGAGGGTGGTGGCGGCGCTGAACCAGCCGACCGCCTGTTCGCCGACCAGATTGCCCAGCATGATTTGATCGATGCGGGTATAGATCACTATCGACAGGCTGGAGATGGCCAGCGGCAGCCCCACCTTCAGCAGATAACGGCCATAGCGCCCGGCCTGGCGCGGCGTAACCCGCGGCGAGGCCGCCGCTTCCCCGCGGAATAACCACAGGCGCGCCAGGTAAGGAACGGCGCTGCTGAGGATGTAAGGCACCGCGAACCACACCAGCGGCAGCGCGGCGCTCACCAGCGCCAGCCGCAGCGCGATCGACAGCAGCAGCGCCAGGTTGTTGATCAGCGTATTGCGCTTCGACTGCAGGCGGGCGTCGTAATAAATTTTGTATACGTCCTGAATCGAGAAATAGGCGCTGATCAGCAGCAGCAGCGTCATCAGCTGGGTGGCCGGCGGCTGGCTGAAATGGCTCCACGTCAGCATCGGCAGCGCCGCCACCAGGAACAGCCGACGGCGCAGCCGCATCGAGGCCAGCATCAGGCGAATGCCGCTCGACCGTCGGCGGGCGATGCGGTTGAAGATGACGCTGTCGGCGCCCAGCTGCACCAGCGGCACCAGGATGGCGATCGTCGCCAACAGATAGTTGAGCGCGCCAAACTGCGCGGGGCCCAGATAGCGCGCGACGTAAATGGAGACGAAGATGCCGGACAGGCTGAGCGAGACGCGTTCCAGCATCAGCCACAGGGCATTGGCGATAATGGCCTTCACCCGCTTATTCCCCTGCCTGCGGCAGATCTTCGCGATGGCTTGGATAGGCGAAGTTGTAATAGCTCATGTCGGTCGCCGCCTTCTTCACCACGCCGTTGAGGATCACCCCTTTGACGGCCACGCCGTTTTGCTCGAAGCGACGCAGGCTGGTTTCAATCTGCTTGACGGTGTTCACCTCGAAGCGCACGACCATCAGCGCGGTGCCGACATGGTTGCCGACGATGGCGGCATCGGTCACCGCCAGCACCGGCGGCGTATCGATCAGCACCAGATCGTAGCGTTGCCCGGCCCAATGCAGAAAATCGGCGAAGCGGTGATGCATCAGCAACTCGGAGGGATTCGGCGGCACCCGGCCGCGCGAAACGAAATCCAGGTTGGCGGTCGCGGTTTTCCGCACCGCGTCTTGCGCCGTCACCTTGCCCACCAGCATATCGGACAACCCGTTGCGCGCGTCTGTCGCCAGCCAGCGGTGCAGAAACCCTTTGCGCATGTCGGCGTCAATCAGCAACACCCGCTGCCCCGCCTGGGCGATCACCACCGCCAGATTGGTGCTGGTAAAGCTTTTTCCGCTTTCCGGGCTGGCGCCCGACACCATCAGAATATTATTTTTTGCCTCCAGCATGGCGAAGTGCAGGCTGGTACGCAGGCTGCGGATCGCCTCCACCGACAGATCCGTCGGCTCGGCCAACGCCAGGATCGGCAGGCGCTCCGCCCCGCTTTTCGCCAGCAACTGCTGCTGACCCCGGCTGTGTTTGACCTGCCATGGCGACAGCGGCACGGTGGCGTACACATTGATGCCGCGTTTCTCCAGGGTATCGATATCGTTGATCCCGCGGTGGAATACCGCGCGCAGCAGCGCCACCGAGGCGGACAGCACGGCGCCCAGCATCAGCGCCAACAGCACGATCAGCGCCTTCTGCGGTTTGACCGGCTTGATGGCGGTTTCCGCTTCGTCGATGATGCGCACGTTGCCCACCGCGCCCGCCTTGCTGATGCTCAGCTCCTGCTGCTTGTTCATCAGCTGCATATACACCTGCTGATCCACCTGCACGTCGCGGGTCAGACGCAGGATCTCCTGCTGAGTCTTCGGCAGCGATTGCACCTGCCGCCCCATCCTCGCCTTCTCTTCCTCCAACGTGGCGCGTTTTTCCAGCAGCGCGCGATACGCCGGGTGTTGGCGCGTGTAGAGTTTGGAAATTTCGGCCTCCTTGAACGTCAGCTCATTAAGCTGCGCCTCCAGCTGCACCGAGGTGTCCAGCACCGACTTCGCCTCCAGCGACAGATCCACCGAGTCGTTTTGCTGGCGGAACCGGTTGAGCTGGTTTTCCGCCGAATTCAGCGCGGCCTGGGTGCGCGGCAGCTGTTCCCCGAGGAACGCCAGCGTGCGCTGCGCCTCTTCCGTTTTGCGATCGACGTTCTGCTGCAAATAGTTGTCGGCAATATTCTTCAGCACCGCTTCCGCCTTCTGCGGATCCTCGTTCTCCAGCCGGAAACTCATGATGCCGCTGTCTTTGCCCACCCCGGCGATGCTCAGGCTGTCGCGCAGATCGTCGATGGCCTGCTGACGCGCCACCTTCATCACCCGGAAGCGGGTGCCGGCCGGCGCGTCCAGCGCGCTGACCTTGATGCTCCAGGCGCCCTTGGCCGCCGCCTGCCCGACCACACCCGACAGAACCGGGCTGCCATCGCTGCTCAGGGTAAAATGCCGTTTGTCGTCCAGGGTCAGCCGCAGCGTTTCCCCCAGCATCTCCCCGGGCACCGTCATGGCGGCGATGCTGAGCACCGGCGCGGTCTCGCCGCGCAGACGCGCCAGCCCCTTGCCGACCAACGGCAGAGAGTCCGGCCGGGAGCTGACGGTCAGGTTCATGTCGTCAACGGTTTTTCCCAGCACAAAGCGTGAGTTGGCCAGCACCATTTCATCCTGGGTCGACGCGGACTGGCCCAGCGTCGTGGCCAATGTCTCCTGCAGCAGCGAGGCGCCGGCGGCCGGCTGTTCCACCTGCACCAGCGCGGTGGCCTGATACACCGGGGTCGCCAGCAGCGCGTAGACCGCGCCCAGCGCACCGGCCACGCCGGTGGCCAGGGCGATGCGCCAGCGGCTGTCCCACAGCGGCCCCACCAGGCGTTCCCACTCCAGCTTTTCGTCCTGTTCGGCCATGACGATTGGCAGCGCATTGTTTTTCATCTTATGTTCCTTATTCACCCGGCGGATTTACCAGTTGCGCACGCGCAAGGTTGCCTCACTGAGATCGTTAAAGCTGCTGATGGTCGGCACCAGCTGACCGATCAAACGGTTCCAGCGCGCGATCGGCGCCGCAGTGACGTACACCACGTCGTAAGGCTGCAGTTGGAATTCGGTGCCCATCGCCAGCGCGGTGGCGTCGGAGAGGTCGAACTGGTACAGCGTCGCCAGCCGCTGCGGCTGCCTGCCGCCGTTCGGCCGGATCACGAACACGCCGGTAGCGTCGGCGACCGTCTGGCTGATGCCTTCCGAGCTGCCCAGCGCTTCGGTCAGCGTCATGCCGCTGCGGTCCATCTTCAGCGTCGACTGCTTGCCGACCTCGCCCATCACGAACACTTTCAACTCGTCGTTGCGCGGCACGTAGAGGATGTCGCCCGGCTGCAGCAACACGTTCTGGCTGATATCGCCGCGCTGCATCAGCGCCTGCAGCGATATCGGCTGCTCCTTGCCCTGATGCGTCAGCACCACATTGCGCCAGTCGGCGTTTTCCGTCAGGCCGCCGGCGGCGTTGACGGCGTCCAGAATGGTCAGCGGCACGTTGGTTATCGCCTGCTGGCCGGAGGTTTTCACTTCGCCGGTGACATAGGCTTTCTGCGAGCGGAAGGCGGCGATGCTGACGTCGACCTGCGGGCTTTCGACGTACTGCGCCAGCCGACCGGCGATCAGGTTGCGCACCTCGGAGACGGTTTTGCCCACCACCTGCACCCGGCCGATATAGGGGTAAAAGATCGCCCCGTCGGCATGCACCCAGTTGCCGGTGTCGCTGGCGCTGCGGTACTGGCCGGCCGGCGTGGTCAATTCGGGGTGATCCCAGACGGTCACGTTCAGCACGTCGCCGACGCCGATGCGGTATTGATAGCTCTGCAGCCGCTGTTCCAGCGCCGGGTTGGGCCGCGCCACCGGTTCCACCCGGCGCATTTTTTCCAGCAGCATCGGCGTCATGCGGTAGACCTGCACCTGTTCGTTCAGACTGAAGTCGTCGTCCTGCTGGGTGACTGTGGCTTTGCCGCCGGTGGGCAGATGGGTGCCCGGCACCACCGTGCAGCCGCCAAGCAAGGTCGCGGACAGCACCAGCGGCATCAAATGAGGTAAATGAAGATTCATGAAAGTACCGTGAAAAACAGGCCGCCGTTGCGGCCTGTGGGAGGATTAACGATCGGCTGTCGGGTTATCGCCGAAGACCGACGCCTGGCGCGGTTCGTGCAACATGGCGAAGTAGCCGCCAAAACACAGCAGGAACGCGACCAGCAGCAGGCTTTCCTTCAGCTGCAGCACTTCGCTGCAGATGCCGACGCAGGCCAGCGTCACCGCCAGCATGGTGCTCATGCCCAGCGCCTGGCGCGCATTGAGCCCGCGGCGCATCAGAATGTGGTGCAAATGGTCGCGGCCGGCCCTGAACGGGCTCTGGCGGCGCAGCAGGCGGCGCACCATCACCGTCACCATATCCATCAGCGGAATGGCGATCAGCCACAGCGCGGTCACCGGGCGAATGACCGCCTGCTGCCCCTGCGTCGCCAGCAGCAACAGCCACAGTACGGTGAAGCCGATCACCATGCTGCCGGCGTCGCCCATGAAGATTTTGTGGCGCAGGCCGAAGACGCTCATGTTGAACAGCAGGTAGGCGGCCAACGCGGCAATCAGCCCCAGGCACCACAGCGCCAGCTCATCGCGCCCGCCCAACCCGAACAGGATCGCCAGCGCGGCAAAGGTCACGCAGGACAGCGTCCCCAGCTGGCCGTCGATGCCATCGACCATGTTGTAGGCGTTGATCGCGCCCCAAACCGCCAGCGGGGTAACCAGCAGCGCGCTGTAGCCCAGCATCAGCTCCTCGCGCCCCCACAGATAGCCGAACGAAGAAAGCTGCATCCCTGCCGCCAGCATCATCGCCAGCGCAATCCCTCCCTGCACCATGACGCGCGGCGCCACGGGCAGATCAAAACGGTCGTCCAGCACGCCCAGCACCACCAGCGCCGCCACGCACGGCAGGTAAACCGTGCTGTACGGCAGCCACTCCGGCTGCCACAGCGTCATCAGCGTCAAGGTCAGGTAGACCGCGATGCCGCCGACCAGCGGAATATGCCCCTGGTGCCGCTTGCGGGCATTGGGTTTATCCACCAGCCCTACCCTCAGCGCCGCCCGGCGGGCGATTACCACCAGCATCAGCGCCAAAATAAATATCACGCTCAGTTGATATAACATCGTTCCTCCAGCGATTAAGCACGCTACCGCCCTTGAGTTACAGCTCCCAATGCGCTATTAACAAAAACAAAATTGACAGTGCCAGGATATAAGTCAGCATGATTTAATCCCGCAGATGCAGATCCATCCGGTTTTCAATGAAAATTAATTAAGAACGTCAGCGTGTATTCAGGTTATCTATCAGAAAATTCATGTTTAATGGTTTTTTCGATAGCCGAATCAAGCTCGACCGGCGCCACGAAATTATTCTTCACATTGCTTTTAAATTGCGTTCTCGCGCAGAATTTCTGCACCCTGACGCGGCTGATGGGGAATTTTTTGCGACTTATTTTACTCACCACATCCAATGCGGTGGCGCCGCATATTCCGACCACATAAGGAATGCGAATCGTCTTGTTATCTCTGCCAAGCGACGAGGAAATAACGTCCACCAGCTGGTTCATGGTGAAATCGGGTTTATCGACATAGTTGCTGACCTGGTAGCTCGATTGCTGATCCAACGCATATTCCAGCCGCGCCGCAATATTTTCGACGTAGGCCATCGACTTCATATTATTGCCGCTGCCGATCATCACGAAACGGCCGCTGGCGATCTGGCGGAACAGGTTATACACGTTGCCGCGATTGCCTTCGCCGAATACCACCGTCGGGCGAATGATCGTCAGCTTGTTTTCCGCGTCGGCCTTGCGCCAGGCTTCGTAGACGTACTCCGCCTCCAGCTTGGACTTGCCGTAATGATTGAAGGGGTCGAAACGCCCCTCTTCACCGGTTTCCTGCTTGACGAAGCCGTAGACGGCCACCGAGGAGGTGAAAATGATCTGGCGGATATTCAGGGCGGCGGCGGTCATGCAAACATGCCGCGCGCCGTCAACGTTCACCTGATAATAGAGCGAGATGGGATCGACATTATCCTGATGTTCTGCGGCGAGGTTAATCACCGCGTCGCAGCCCGCCAGCGGCTGCTGCAGCGTCTGGGGTTGGGTCACATCGCCAAACTGATAAAGCGCGGGAAAGTGCGCGCTGGGGCGCTTGTCGACGATCACCAGTGTCAGGTCATCGCGCGCACTCAGACGTTTCACCAGGCGTGTGCCGATAAAGCCGGAACCCCCGATAATTGCTACCTTACGTTTGTCCATAATTTGTCACTCAGCCAGGTTTCCCATTATTTCCTGCCGCACCATTGAGGCAGGACGCTAATACGCGTTAGATAATGGGTTCCAGACTGGACAAATCACGCCGGGCTTTCAAATAACAAATAATGAAATAAATTTATTCGGCATTTGTAAAATTATGGCTAAAAATGAAATATCAACGTCCGCTAATTTTTAACATCATAAGCCACTTGATATTGCATGGTTTTATTCGGCAATATGAGATTAATCTGACCTTTACCCCGGGCGGCGGAAGTTTCGTATTTCACCGGGGATTTCAACTGCCCCTGTTTGGGATCGACGCATTCGATGGTCGCCTGGTCCAGGCTCTCGCCCTGATACAGGCAAAGCAGGGTCTGCGGGCTGTTGGTATGGGGATTGTTCAGGGTGAGCGTCAATACCACGCGCGTGTTGTTCTGGATGTCATTGATGATAGGAGGACGGGTCTGATTGCCCAGCACGTATGAAAAATGTGAAATAACCAGCAATGACGCAAACACCGTCAGATATTTCACAACTCTGATGGCCGGCATTGAGAAAAAACGGCGTAGCGCAGCCGTTTTTTTCGCGGAGGCCCCGCGCTTCGCCGTTTTTTCCTGCGCTGCATGAGGAGAAATAATGATTTTCTCTCCCGGCGTATCTATTTCTTCCTTTATTTCTTCAGATTGTTTTTTTGCACTTTCGGAAAGTTCCGCTTGAATATTATCATCGACGCCGACTTGTTCACTCAATATATCATCGTCGATATACTCATCCTCCTCGGATATAAAGTGAAAAATCGCCTTGTTCTCAACCTTATAGCCCAGGCGTGGAATGGTTCTGATAAGCACGTGCTCGGCATCGCCAATTTTTTGACGAATTGATTTAATTGTTTGATTTATAGTTGAATCTGAACAATAGGTCCCTTTCCAGATATTTTCTATAATTTCTGTACGGGTGACCAGTTCGGGGGACCTGGCGACAAGCAACGAAAGTATCTGATACTCCTTCCAGCGCAGACGAAATTTTTCCCCAGAAGGTGTCAGAACATCGAGATTCCTAATCTTTATTCTTTTATCAAGATTCACTTTTAATTTCCTTAGCGTGCCTGTCCTGCACACTTTGTATAGAAATATCAAAAAATGTTCAAGAAATTAAATGTAAACTCAACAGGTTGCATTCATTGGATATTGGCTTTTATAAAACTTTTCTGATTTCATTTTTTACATTCCCTCCCGATCAGGAGGCTCAGTTTATCCTAACGACGTCTTTTCCCTGCTGGCAACATGGGCTCTCTTCGCGATTGCCATTAATTTAAATAAACGATTTCAACAAGTTAGCCTGGTACGCCTAAAAATGTTATTTAGTTGTTAATCGAGTGAAATTGTGAAATTTCATCTTGCACCGCAAAATCATCACGTTTTTCCACCTAATCTGATTGCCAGATAGCCTACAAAAAGCCAGCGAAAACAGAATGAGAGTTATCTGATTTCATCGATTATTCACCGGCGAAGAAAATATCCCTCTTCGGGCGATAATTTATCGAAAATTTGATGAGGTGAAATCATCATGCATCCACTTTATTGTTCTGCATCGCTTTGTCGCTCTGCCTTATTTTTGTCAGGTTATCGTCAATAAAACGCAAGGACGGATTTAATAATATAATCCTTCCGCGCATTTCCATTGGTACATTGAGAGATACGCCTATAAAAAAAGGAAAAAATAGCATGCGGAAATAAGAATTTTACCTAAATGCAGAAAATTTCACTGAGCGGGGACAAAAGAAAGGACGCTGCGGGGGAAAGACGGGATCCCCTCCCCGGCCGGGGAGGGATGAGGCCAGGGTCGGCTATCGGGCCATTTTCTTCCGGCCGTACACCACCCAGGTGATAGCCACGCACAACAGGTAGAACACCAGGAATATCTTCATCGCCCCCGCCGGCGAACCGGTCAGCGCCAGCGACGTGCCGAAGGCCTGGGGAATGAAGAAACCGCCGGCGGCGCCGATCGCCGAGATGAAGCCCAGCGCCGCCGCGGAATCGGTCACGGCTTCGCGCTGTGCGCTCTCGTCGCTGCCGCCGGCCGCCTTGACGCGGTCCACGGTGATTTTGCGGAAGATAACGGCGATCATCTGGAAGGTGGAGCCGCTACCCAATCCGGCGGTCAGGAACAGCAGCATGAATATGCCGTAGAAAGCGATAAAGGAGCCCGGATGGCCGCCGCCCGGCAAGGTAAAGAACAGCAGCGCGGCGAATACCGCCATCAGCACGAAGTTGATCAGCGTGACCCTAATGCCGCCAAAGCGGTCGGACAACGCGCCGCCCACCGGCCGCGCCAACGCCCCGAGGAAAGGACCGAAGAAGGCGTAGTGCAAAATGACCACGTCCGGAAACTGCGTTTTCGACAGCATGGCAAAACCGGCGGAAAAACCGATGAAGGAACCGAAGGTGGCGAGATACAGCAGGCTCAGCACCCACAGGTGCCCGCGTTTCAACACCGGCAGCTGCTGGCGCAGCGAGGCCTTGGACGCCGCCAAATCGTTCATGCCGAACCAGGCCGCCAGCGTGGCCATCAGCAAAAAAGGCACCCAGATCCAGGCGGCGTTTTCCAGCCACAGCGCGCTGCCGTCTTGCTGGCTCTGCGCCGTGCCGCCAAACAGGCCGAACATGGCGAAAGAGATCGCCAGCGGAGCCACCAGCTGCATGACGCTGACGCCCAGATTACCCAGCCCGCCGTTTAACCCCAGCGCGCCGCCCTGGCGAGCCTTGGGAAAGAAGAAGCTGATATTGGCCATGCTGGAGGCGAAATTGGCGCCGGCGAAGCCGCACAGCAACGAGATAATCACAAACACGCTGAACGGCGTGCCGCTGTCCTGCACCGCAAACCCCAGCCACAGGCAGGGGACCAGCAGGAAGCAGGTGCTGATGGCGGTCCAGCGGCGGCCGCCGAACAGCGGGATGACGAATGAGTAAGGCACGCGCAGGATCGCGCCCGAGACCGAAGGCAGCGCAGTCAGCAAGAACAGCTGATCGGTGCTGAAGTTGAAACCGACCTTGTTCAGATTGACCGCCACCGCGCTGAACAACATCCAGACGCAGAAGGCCAATAGCAGGCAGGGAATGGAGATCCACAGGTTGCGGGTGGCGATGCGCTGACCGCGCTCCTGCCAAAAAGCGCCGTCTTCAGGACGCCAGTCCTGGATCAGCGCGCCGGTTTTTTTCGATGATGGCGTTGCAAATTGCGACATAAAAACCTCAGACACGGGGAATCACTCCGCACACCCTAGGGGGCGCCCCCGGTGGCAAAGTTGATGTATATCAACGCAGGTGCAAGTAGTCGGCGGCGGGAAAACGCCCCTCATCCCTTTGTGAGTACCGCACAGCAAAGAAATAAACAATTAAATATCAATCAATTGAACACGCATCCCACGCCGGCGCCCGACAGACTCGCGCCAAACGGAAACTAGTGGGTACTTCGTTCGAGGTATGTGGTTATGCTCAGGGATAATGAAGAATATGGCTGAATCGTTACTACTTTAGCGCCTCCGCCGTCTACCGCGGCCGTGCGCGCCATGGAGACCCTCGCCCTATGAAACGCCTGTTGGCTCCCCTTTCGCTGGTGAACCAGGTCGCCCTGTTGATGCTGCTGCTGGGCATTCTGGGGGTGGCCGGCATGGGGATCTCCGCGTGGATGTCGCAAAGCATCCAGGGCAACGCGCACGCCATCAACAAGGCCGGCTCGCTGCGCATGCAGAGCTATCGCCTGCTGGCGCAGGTGCCGCTGGATGCGCGCCACGAGGCGTTGATTCAGGAGCTGGAGCGCGATGAAAACAGCCCGGACCTGCGGCGTTCGGTGGAGCAGGAAGGTCTGGCGATACCCTTCGGCGCCCTGCGCGACTACTGGAGACAGGGTCTGCAGCCCGCGCTGCGCGCCGCCCAGCGCCCTGCCGACGCCGCGGGGCAGGCCGCGCATTTTGTCCGGCTGGTGGACAAGCTGGTGTCGGATATCGACCGGCAGACCGAACGACGGCTGCTGATGGTTACCCTGGTGCAGGCGGGATTTATCGCCCTGACGCTGCTGCTGTTGATCGGCACCACCTGCTACCTGCGCCGCCGGCTGCTGCACCCCTGGCGCCAGCTGGTCGACATGGCGCTGGCGGTCGGCCGCGGCGACTTCAGCCGCCGCTTTGCCCAGCGCGGCCATCAGGATGAAATGGCTTCGCTCGGCGGCGCGCTGAACACCATGTCCGACGAACTGTCCGCCACCTACAGCGGGCTGGAGCAGCGGGTGGCGGAAAAAACCGCCGATCTGCAGCAAAAAAACCAGGTGTTGAGCTTCCTGTATCGCGCCAGCCGCCAACTGCACGCCAGTGAGCCCTTGTGCAGCCGGCTGACGCCGATACTCAATCAGCTGCAGACGCTGACGCCGCTGCGCGCCATTCAGGTGCGGCTGTACGAAAACGACAGCCGGGAACCGCTGCTGCAGCTGAGCGGCAACCAGCCGCTGCGGCCGGAACACTGCCACAATCCGGTATGCAGCGCCTGCCTGAACGACAGCGACCGCCAGCACGCCGACAATCCCTCGCTGAGCTGGAGCCTGAGCGACAAGCTGGGCGACTACGGGGTGATCGTCGCGCAGCATGCGCCGCGGCAGCCGCTGAACGACGACCATCGCCAGCTGATCAATACGCTGGTCGAACAGTTGACCAGCGTACTGGCGATAGAGCGCCAGGTGGATCACCAGCAGCAGCTGATGCTGATGGAAGAACGGGCGGCGATCGCGCGCGAGCTGCACGACTCTATCGCCCAGTCGCTGTCCTGCCTGAAAATGCAGACGGCCTGCCTGCAAATGCAGGGCAAGGAGCTTTCCGCCGACAGCCAGGCGCTGGTGCGGCAGATGCGCGAAGAGCTGAACGGCGCTTATCGCCAGCTGCGCGAACTGCTGACCACCTTCCGCCTGCGCCTGACCGAGCCCGGCCTGCTGGCGGCGCTGCAGTCTACGGTGACCGAGTTCACCCCCAGACTGGGCCTGACGATTACGCTCGACTATCAGCTGGGGCCGCGCACGGTGCCCGCTTACCAGGCGATCCATCTGCTGCAGATCGCCCGCGAGGCGCTGAGCAATATCCATAAGCACGCCGCGGCCAGCCAGGTGAGCATCCAGGTGCTCAACAAGCGGGGCGAAGTGAGCCTGAGCGTCTGCGATAACGGCCGCGGCCTGCCGGCCGACACGACGCGGCCCGATCATTACGGGCTGATCATCATGCGCGACCGCGCCAAAAGCCTGCACGGCCGCTGCGAGATTTTACCGCGCAGCGGCGGCGGCACCGAGGTGCGGGTGACCTTCAAGCCCGACAACCCTGCCATCGATTAACGGAGATCCCATGACCACTGAAACCGCCGCCACCATTTTGTTGATCGACGACCATCCGATGCTGCGCAACGGCGTCAAGCAGCTGATCGGCATGGACGCGCGCCTGCAGGTCATCGCCGAAGCCAGCAATGGCGAACAGGGCGTAACGCTGGCGGAGCAGCAGGATCCGGACCTGATCCTGCTCGATCTGAACATGCCGGGCATCAACGGCCTGGAAACCCTCGACCGCCTGCGCCAGACGGACCTTTCGGGGCGTATCGTGGTGTTCAGCGTCTCCAATCACGAGGATGACGTGGTCAGCGCGCTGAAGCGCGGCGCCGACGGTTATCTGCTGAAAGACATGGAGCCGGAAGAACTGCTGAAGGCGCTGCATCAGGCGGCGGCCGGGCAAATGGTGCTCAGCGAGGCGCTGACGCCGATCCTGGCCGCCAGCCTGCGGGAAAATCGCCCCAGCGCCGACCGCGACATTCAGCAGCTGACGCCGCGCGAACGCGATATCCTCAAGCTGATCGCGCAGGGCCTGCCGAACAAGCTGATCGCCCGTCGCCTGACCATCACCGAGAGCACCGTCAAGGTACACGTCAAACACCTGCTGAAAAAAATGAAGCTTAAGTCGCGCGTTGAGGCCGCCGTCTGGGTGCTGCAGGGCAAAAACGGTTAGCCGCCCCCCAGCGGCCCGGTCTGGGCCGGGATCACCGGCGGCGTGAGGGTTTTCACCGGCGGCGCGGCTTCATCGCCGGAAGACAACGTCAGCGGCGGCGTCACCTTGAGATCGATCCAGTTGGACGTTACGCGCTGCTGCTTGTCATCCTCCAGCGTGACCGACAGGCGGTAACTGTTGGCCGCCCCCGGACTGTCGTCCCATTTGGGCACGATCAGGGTCCAGCCGTGCGGATCGTTGGCGTTGCGCGACGGCGTCAGGCTCAGCGCCTGGGTATCGCCCTGCCAGCTGACGCGGGTGATGTTGTTCACCGCCTTGATCTCCAGCACCAACGGCAGCGTTTCCCCCTGCTGCAGACTCCACGGCGGCGTAGCCAGAAACACCTGCAGCGTTTTACGCTGGCGGAACTCCAGCACCGGCACGTTTTTCCGCTCGATATTGTCGTAGCGGCTGCCGCGCAGCGATTTGGCCTGCGCCACGTACTCCGGAGAAATCTGTTTGACCAGCGGTACGCCAAGCCGGTAGCTCAGCGCCAGCTCCACCTGATCCTGGCTCTGGCCGCCCTCGCCAATCTTGTGCAGCGCCTTCACCGTCACCAGCGGCACCGGGGTATAGTTCAGCCCCAGCTGCATGGCGCGCGGATCGTTTTGTTTTTTGCCGCTGCCGAACAGGTCGACGTTATCCCCGAGGTACTGTTCGTAGCTGAGTGAACCGCCGATATGGCGGTAAAACGGCAGGTAGCCCTGCGTGGTGATGTCGTAACCGCGCGCCGGGCGGCTGAAGAACACCGCGTCGTTCGGCTGCTGCGCCAGTGCCGACAGCGGATAGTAGTAGTTGGCGGAAAGGCGCAGGTAGTCTCCCCAGGCCTCTGCGCCGACGCTGGCGCGGTTGCGCTGCCGGGCGAAGTCGCTGTCGAGCACCGTGTTGTAGCCCAGCAGCCAGTCGCCGGTGATCCAGCGTTGCCCCAGGCCGAAGTTGCCCAACGAGCCTTCGCTCTGCTGCAGCAAACCGACCTGGCTGTAGGTCAGCAGGCCGTTGACGTCATACAGCGGGCTGAACAGCTGCCCGGTGCTGCCGGTAAAATCGCCCTCGTTGTTCACCTTCAGCGCCAGCGTCGCCGTCCCCAATGGCGACAGCAGCTCCTGCGCCTGCTGCTGCAGCGCGCCGGTCGCCTGCCCGAGCACGTAGTTTTCGGCGCGGGTGCGCACCTGCTGGCCGGACACATTGTTCAGATCGCGTTCGCCCAGCTGTTTGGCCATGGTGGCCCATTCTTTCTCGCGTTCGGCGTCGTCCGGGGCGCCGCCCAGTTCAGGCAGGTCGGCGCCGCCGTGGCGGGTGACGGAGTCCGGCGCCGGCGGAGACTCGGCGCGGGCGGGCAGCGCGCCGCCCAGCCAGAGGAACGGCCAGGCCAGCAACGCCGCCGGCAGGCGATGGAGCCAAAAAGTCTTGCTGCTTGCGTTGTTGCGCACTGCTTGAATAACGTCAGTCATCACACCGTCGCCGCGCTCCCGTCCTCAGAGCCCGGCGAATCAACCTGTTTTGCTGCGGCCACTCCCGGCCACAGACAGCCAAACCTTCGCACACTATAGCACAGCGGGCGGCTGGCCCTGCCGGCGCGGCCACTGGCCAAGCATGCGTCATTATCCCCACAGGGTAGCGGCTTTATGATGAGAAACAATCGGATAAACCCCAATCTTTCACAGTGACGCCGTCACAAATAAGCCTTGTTATGACCCGCCGCCGCATGGCGAAGTGAATTCACCGGATTTCATCGCCGATTTTGCCGGAAAAACAGCCGCGCAAACGCGGCGCCATGCGCAAGCGCCTGAGACGTCCGGCCGTGCGCGACATGGCGATGCGCGCCCCGGCGCAGCCTGAACCACCGATTGGCGACGCCCCTGATGAAATGAAATTTTTGCCGCTATTTTGAACGCATGTTTTATTTGATTGCGGAAATGTCATGTCCACCTACCTGCCAGCGGCGTTGTCGATCCTCGCTCTGTGGCCGGCCGCGGCGATTGCCGCCTGGCTGATCGCCGAATTCGCCCCGGCGGGAAACGCCCCCGCATCGCCGCCGAGGACAGTGCGACAGGTGATGCTGACGGCGACCGCCGCCGGGTTGGCTACCCTGCCTTGCGACCTGACCCTGCAGCAGCGATTATGGCTGCTGCCGGCGGCGACGCTGCTTATCGCGCTGGCGCTGATCGACTGGCGGCACCAGCGGCTGCCGGACCGGCTGACCCAGCCGCTGCTGTGGGCAGGGCTGCTGTGCAACCTGAATCAGGAATGGGTACCGCTGTCTGATGCGTTACTCGGCGCCGTGGCCGGCTATTTGTCGCTGTGGCTGCTCGATGCGCTCTATCGCCGAGCGCGGCGCCGGGCCGGCATCGGCCAGGGCGATTTCAAGCTGCTGGCGGCGCTGGGCGCCTGGGTCGGCTGGGGCGCCTTGCCGCTGCTGGTGAGCGTCGCGGCGGCGGCGGGGCTGTGCGTCACGCTGGCGCGCAGCCCTCCGGGCAAGATGGCCTGGCGCGCGCCGCTGCCCTTTGGCGTTTATCTCGCCGCCGCCGGCTGGCTGACGCTGCTGCTGAACGCCGGGGCCCATTACGCCTAGCTTTTCAACGCGCCAATCAGGCGATTAAGCAACCCCGCGACCTCGGCGGCGGTGGCGGATGCCGGGTTGACCAGCGGTTGCACCGCCGTCAGCTTGGTCGCCGACAGCATTTCATCGTTGCGGATTTCCAGCGCGTCGGCGGGAGGGGTGCCCCGCGCCGTCCGGCCGCCAACAGCTGCCGCGCGAGGTCTGCACCTGATAGCTGCCGACGCCGAAATCCTGCTCAACGCGGTAATAAATTTCGCAGCTCAGCGGCCCGGTGCGGCGCAGGCTGAAGGCCCCCTGCGCGCTATGGCTGCCCTTATTGGCGACGAAGGCGGTCGCCTGCGAGGAAAGATCGAAGGTGATGTACAGATCGCAGGCCAGCACCTGCGGGCCAACGCTTTGCTGCAGCGTGATGCGCGTGGTCGGTTGCCGGTCAGGGGCGGTCAGGGTGCCGAGAAAGGCCCAGAACGCCCGCCGCGCGCTATTGCGCGGCAAATGATGGCTGGTGGCGCCGGGCGCAATGCCCCGCGCGCCCTGGCTGCCCGTCACGTCGACGCCGCTCAGGAAAGAGGTGGCGTCCACCCTGCTCTTGCCGGTCAGCGGCGCGCCGCCGTGATGCAGATTGCTGAACCTCACTTCGGTATTGTTGCTGCAGACGGCGATCGCCGCTGCGCCGCCGGCGTAGAGGTTCAATTGGCCGATATCCCAACGCGATTCGTTAATAAAGCGACAGAGCACAGCGCTGCCTTCAACGTTATGCGCATCCTGAATATTGATGCTGCCGATCGAGCCCTGGGCAAAATGGGTGGACAACAGGCTGACGTCGGCGCCGCGTTTCACCTGCCGGTTCTCGCAGCTCAGCGAATTGACGGTGCCGTTAAAATCCTTGAAACAGTAGATGTCGCCGCTGCAATCCTCCGCCGCCAACGATCCCAGGGTGGAATAAAACCCGGAAATCATATAGGCCTTCCCTTTGGCGCGGGCGGCATGCAGGCCATCGATAAAATTGGTGGTGCCGGATTTGTCCATCCACAGCACCCCGTCCCCCGGGCGATGGGCATCGACCGCCATCTGCACGTTCACCAGCCAGTTGATGAACATGTCGCCCGAAACGAACAGCGAGTATCCGCCAACCTGGGTGTAAATATCGCGGATATCGCACTTGGTCATGTTGCGATCGCTGAACCACACGCCATGGCCGTCGGCGCCGGCGCTGTCGTCCCTCAGCGTCAGGCCGTGCAGCGTCAGGTTGGCGAAGCCCTTCACCACGATCACCGCTTTCTTCGTTTCGCCCTGTTCATTGGTGTAGTCGTTATCCGCCGTTTTGACGATTTGCGTCGCCCGGCCCAGCCCGACCACCCGCAGCCCCATGCCGCCGTAAATATCCGTGGTGGTTTGGATAATCACCTGTCCGGCCACCCGGTATACCCGCTTGCCGAGCGACAGGGTACCGCCGGCCCGCAGCGCCGCCGCGGCCGCCTTATTGATCGCCGGCGCCCAGTCGTCGCCGTCGCCGTCCCGATAGTATTGTTCCGGCGTGACCACTTCCCCGGTGCTCGTCAGGTCCGCCGCCAAAGAGCGCGTGGTTGAACTGGTTCCATTGTTCGCCATATCTTCCTCCCGTTTCACTGCGGTCGATGCCGTTTGTGACGCTGAAAATACCGCCGTTTAGCCAGGAAGTTATGAAATTTCATCTTATTTCACTCTGACACAGCGTTAACAATCGCCGGGCCGTGGTGATGGCGGCGCGCCGGGGCCTTCACACCGCCAGCGCGGCGGCCGGGCGCTCGGCGGCTGCCGGCGCGGGCTGATACAACCCGACCACCGCGCCAATCACCAGTAAGCTGGGCGATACCGGCCGCTGCCGGGCGATAAGCCCTGACAGATCGGCCAGCGTGCCGATCAGAACCCGCTGCCGCGCCCGGGTGCCGCGCTCGATGATCGCCAGCGGCGTACTGCCCGCCATACCATGCCGCATCAGCTGGGCGGCGATGGCGTCGCTCTGCGCCAGCCCCATATAAAACACCAATGTCTGCCCTTCGCTGACCAGCGTGCGCCAATCCGGCGGCGCGCCGCCGTCGCGACAGTGGCCGGTAACGAACCGCACCGACTGCGCAAAATCCCGGTGGGTCAGCGGGATGCCGCTCGCCGCCGCGCAACCGCTGGCGGCGGTAATGCCGGGCACGATATGGCAGGCGACGCCCTGCCGCCGCAGCGCAACCATCTCCTCGCCGCCGCGACCGAAGATAAAAGGGTCGCCCCCCTTCAGCCGCACCACCCGGTTGCCGGCGGAGGCCAACTCCACCAGCAAACGTTCGATCTCCGGCTGCGACAAGGTGTGACGATGCATTGATTTGCCCACGTCGATGCGCAGCGCCTCAGCCGGCAGCAACGCCATCACCTCCGCCGACACCAGCCGGTCGAACACCACCACGTCCGCCTGCCGCATCACCCGCAGCGCCTTCAGCGTCAGCAGTTCGGCGTCCCCCGGCCCGGCGCCGACCAGCCAGACTTCCCCGTTTTTCACCGGCTGACGCCGTTCGCCCGCCGCGCTCAGTTGATCTATCGCGTTCATCGTTGTTCTCCGTTACGCCACCCGGCGAGATGCGTGCTGTTGAATCAGTTTTTTCAGCTCCGGCAAGCAGGAGCCGCAGTTGGTGCCGCACTGCAGACGTTCGCCCAGGGCCGCGGCGCTGTGGCAGCCTTCGGCGATCGCCGCGATGATGCGCTTTTCCCCCACGCCGAAGCAGCTGCAAATCGTCGCCCCGGCCGCCGGCCGATCCGCGGCTCCGCGCCCCGCCAGCAGCGCCAGCCGCTGCGCCCCGGGCGCGGGCGGTTGTTCAAACGCCTGCAAAATCGACGATCTTTCCAGCTCCGGCGCGCCTCGCCCGACATAAAATGCCAGCGCCACCCGCCCCTGCAGCCAGCCGATCGCGTGGAAGCCGTGCTGCGCCAGCTGCGCGGTCTGCAGCGTCAGTTCGTCCGCCGGGAAATGCCGCAGCAGCCAGCGGCGCCAGTCGTCGACCGGCGACGCGCCCGCCATGATGTAATGCGTTGCCCCCTCCTGCGTGACCCGGCTCCAGTAAATGCCCGCCGGCGCAGGGGCTTCGGCGCGCAGAAATATTTCCGCCTGCCAGGCCGTGCGCCAGCGGCTGACCCGAACCGGCGCGTGCTTGCTTTCCGGCTGCCCGGAATCGGGATCCACCACCGGCGGGATCAGACTGTCGACCCGCCCCTGGGCGGTGAACTGGCCATTCCAGTGCATCGGCGCGAACAGGCTGCCGCGCTGTTGCCCCGGATTGATCTGCGCGCACGCCAGCATCCAGCCATGGGGGGTGTCGAGCCGTACCAGGCACCGATGGTCGATGCCCAACGGTGCGGCATCCTGCGGATGTATTTCGCAGAAGGGCTCGCTCAGATGGCGCATCAGCCGCGCCGCCTTGCCGGTGCGGGTCATGGTATGCCATTGGTCGCGAATGCGCCCGGTGTTGAGCACCAGCGGATAGGCGGCCGACGGCGCATTTTTCGGCAGCTGCGGCGCGATCGGCAACAGCCGCGCCTTGCCGTCGGCATGAAAGAAACGGCCGTCGGCAAACAGGCGGCGACAGCCCGCCGGATGTTGCGCATTGACCGGCCACTGCACCGGCGCCATGCGGTACCACTGCGCCGGCGTCAGCGTCGCCAGCCCGCTGATGTCGAAGGCGCGCGTTCCCTGATTTTCAAACCCCGACAGCGCCGCATGCTCGGCGAAAATCTCCGCCGGATGGCGATAGGCGAAGGCGGCGCCGTGCCCCATGCGCTGCGCCACCTGGCTGAGGATCCACCAGTCGGCCCGCGCCTCGCCCGGCGCCGGCAAAAACGCCCTCTGGCGCGAAATGCAACGCTCGGAATTGGTCACGCTGCCCTCTTTCTCTCCCCAGGCCAGCGCCGGCAGGCGAATATGCGCCAGCTCCGCGGTGTCGGTAGCGGCCATCACCTCCGACACCACCACCAGCGGGCAGCGCTTCAGCGCCTGCCTTACCGCATCGGCGTCCGGCAGCGACACCGCCGGGTTGGTGCCCATGATCCACACCGCCTTGACCTGGCCGGAAGCTATCGCCTGAAACAGCTCGACCGCGTTCAGCCCCGGCTGACGGGCGATATGCGGCGCCTGCCAGAAGCGCCGCACCCGATCGGTATCCGATGCGCTGAATCCCATGTGCGCCGCCAGCTGGTTGGCCAGCCCGCCGACCTCGCGGCCGCCCATGGCGTTGGGTTGGCCGGTGATCGAAAACGGGCCGCAGCCGGCCTTGCCGATACGGCCGCCCGCCAGATGCAGATTGATGATCGCATTGCATTTATCCGCGCCGCTGGAAGACTGGTTGATGCCCATCGAGTACAGCGTCAGCCAGTTGTCCGCCTCGCTCAACAGGTCGAAAAAGGCCGTCACTGCCGCCATCGGCAGCCGACAAAACTCCGCCACCCGCTCCGGCGGCCATTGCGCCGCGCTCGCCAGCGTCGCCTCCACGCCCTCGGCGTGCCGGCGCAAAAACCGCCGATCCAGGCCGTCATGCCGCGCCAGCCAATGCAGCGCGCCATTGAACAGCGCCGCGTCGCTGCCGGGACGCAGCGCCAGATGCAGGTCGGCGATGTCGCAGGTCGCCGTTTCGCGCGGGTCGATCACTACCACCCGCATCTGCGGCCGCTGCTGGCGCGCTTTCACCAGCCGCTGATACACCACCGGATGCGCCCAGGCGGTGTTCGAACCGGTCAGGATCACCAGGTCCGCCAGTTCGATGTCCTGATAGCTGCACGGCACCGCATCGCCGCCGAACGCCCGCTTGTAGCCCACCACCGCCGACGCCATGCACAGCCGGGAGTTGGTGTCGATATTGGCCGCGCCGATGAAGCCCTTCATCAGCTTGTTGGCCACGTAGTAATCCTCGGTCAGCAGTTGGCCGGAGGCGTAAAACGCCACCGCCTGCGGCCCGTGTTGTTCGATAACCTGGCCAAAGCGCTGCGCCACCTGCTCCAGCGCCTCGTCCCAGCCGGCGCGTCGGCCGTCGATCTGCGGATGCAGCAAGCGCCCCGCCAGATCCAGCGTTTCCCCCAGCGCGCTGCCCTTGACGCACAGTCGCCCCTGATTGGCCGGATGCTGCGCGTCGCCGCTGACCGCCAGCGCGCCGTCGGCCCGCCGCTCGAGGGTCACCCCACAGCCGACGCCGCAGTAGGGACAGGTAGTGCAATGGCCGGCGCTCATGATGAGGCTCCGCTGGTTTGCCGCAGCCCGGGCTGAACCGCCAGCGGTTGGCTGCACACCCACACCCGGCCGGATTCCACCCGCACCGGCCAGGCGGTGACGCCCGGTTCGCCGCTGTCCACGCAGACGCCGTCGCGCAGGCGAAAACGCTGTTTGTACAGGGGGGATATCACCACGGGTTCGCCCGCCACGTCGCCCACCAGCCCGCGCGCCAGCACGTTGGCGTCGCTGTCTGGCTCGCGGTTGGCCAGCGCGTAAACCCCGTGCTCAGGCAGATGAAACAGCGCAATCTGCTGCTGCCCCAGGCGCGCGGCGACGCCGGCGTTGGCGGGAATATCGGCCAGTAAGCACACCTCTTGCCACTGCGCTTCCTGGCTGATAACCGGGATGGCCTCCGCCCGCAGGCCGGCGGGCCGATGCTGGCCGCGCTCCGGCAGCCAGGCGATCGCTTCATCCGGCTGCTCGCTGTTGACGAAGCCGCGGAACAGCTTCAGCCGATCCGGGCTGGCGAGCGTGGTTTGCCACTCGCACTGGTAGCTGGCGACCACCGACTGCATCTCCTTTTCCAGTTCGGCGGCGATGCCCAGGCTGTCTTCCAGCACCACCTGGCGCAGGTAGTCCAGCCCGCCTTCCAGATTATCCATCCAGCTGCTGGTGCGCTGCAGACGGTCGGCGGTGCGAATGTAGAACATCAGAAAGCGGTCGATGGTGCGGATCAGCGTGGCGGTATCGAGATCGCTGGCGAACAGGTCGGCATGGCGCGGCTTCATGCCGCCGTTGCCGCACAGATACAGGTTCCAGCCCTTGTCGGTGGCGATCACCCCGACGTCCTTGCTCTGCGCCTCGGCGCACTCGCGGGTGCAACCGGACACCGCCATTTTGAGCTTGTGCGGCGAGCGCAGCCCCTTGTAGCGGTTCTCCAGCGCGATCGCCAGCGCGGTCGAGTCCTGCACGCCGTAGCGGCACCAGCTGGAGCCGACGCAGGACTTCACCGTACGCAGCGACTTGCCGTAGGCGTGGCCGGTCTCGAACCCGGCCGCCACCAGCTGCCGCCAGATGTCCGGCAGCTGCTCCAGCCTGGCGCCGAACATGTCGACCCGCTGGCCGCCGGTGATTTTGGTGTACAGCCGATAACGCTGGGCGATTTGCCCGATGGCGATCAGGCCTTCCGGCGTGATCTCGCCGGCGGGCACCCGCGGCACCACCGAATAGGTGCCGTCCTTTTGAATATTGGCGAAGAAACGGTCGTTGGTGTCCTGCAGCGGCAAATGCTGCGGTTTCAGCAGATATTCGTTCCAGCAGGACGCCAGAATGGAACCGATCAGCGGTTTGCAAACCTCGCAGCCCCGCCCCTGACCGTGGCGCGCCAGCAGGTCGTCGAAGGTGCGAATATCGCCGACGCGCACCAGGTGATACAGCGCCTGGCGCGAGTAGGCAAAGTGTTCGCAAACGTCCTTTTTCACCGTCACGCCGCGCTGCTGCAGCGCGTGTTCCATGACCTGTTTTACCAACGCCGCGCAGCCGCCGCAGCCGGTGCCGGCTTTGGTGCAGCTTTTCACCGCCGCCAAATCGCCGCAGCCCTGTTCCACCGCGCAGCTGATGTCGCCCTTGCTGACGTTATGGCAAGAGCAGATCTGCGCGCTCGCCGGCAGCGCCGACACGCCCAGCGCTTTGGGCGCCGCGCCGGCCGAAGCCGGCAGGATCAGGCTTTCCGGGCTGGCGGGCAGCGGCAAATCGTTCAGCATCATCTGCAGCAGGTCGCCGTACTCGCCGCTGTCGCCCACCAGCACCGCGCCCAGCAACCGCTGGCCGGCGGCGTCGACCACCAGCTTCTTGTACACCTCCGCCGGGCCGTCGACCCAGCTGTAGCTCTGGCTGCCGGCGGTATGCCCGTGCGCGTCGCCGATCGACGCCACCTCAACGCCCAGCAACTTCAGCTTGGTGCTCATGTCCGCGCCGCAGAATACGCTTTCCCGCCCGGCCAACCGATCCGCCAGGGTGCGCGCCATCTGGTAGCCCGGCGCCACCAGCCCGAAAATCTGGCCGTTCCATAATGCGCACTCGCCGATGGCGTAGATGGCCTCGTCCTCGGTGCGGCACTGGCTGTCTATCACGATGCCGCCGCGCGGCCCGACCTCGAGGCCGGCCTCTCGCGCCAGCTGGTCACGCGGGCGAATGCCGGCGGAAAACAGGATAAGATCCGCCTCCAGGCTTTCTCCATCGGCGAAATTCATGCTGTGACGCCGTAACAAACCGTCGCCGATGGCCTGCGTCTGCTTGCCGGTATGCACGCTGACGCCCAGCGCCTCGATTTTTCTGCGCAGCATCGCCGCGCCACCGTCATCCAGCTGCACGCCCATCAGCCGTGGAGCGAACTCCACCACGTGGGTTTTCAACCCCAGCTGGCGCAACGCATTGGCGGCTTCCAGCCCCAGCAGGCCGCCGCCGACCACCACCCCGACGCCGGCGCTCTGCGCGCATTCGGCGATCGCCGCCAGATCGTCCAGCGTGCGGTAAACCAGGCAGCCGGGGCGATCGTTGCCCGGGATCGGCGGCACAAACGGATAGGAGCCGGTGGCCAGCACCAGGCGATCATAGGCCGTCTCGCGCCCTGCGGCGTCGATTACGCAGCGCCGCCGGCGATCGATGGCGCATACCGACTGCCCCAAACGCAGTTCTATGCCGTAACGTTCGAAGAAGCCCTCTTCCGCCATCGCCAGCGAATCCGCGCTTCGGCCGGAGAAAAACTCCGACAGATGCACGCGATCGTAGGCCGCTACCGATTCCTCGCAGAACACCAGGATGTGAAACTGCAGGTGCAGCTCGCGCGCCACCAGTTGCTCCAGGAAGTGCTGCCCTACCATGCCGTGACCGGCAACCACCAAAACGGGTTTGTTCATCTCAGTTATCCTCTCGCCGGACGCCTGCGGCGCCGCGGGTTCGCTGCTGCCAAACAGCAGCTCGGCGGGGTGATTCACCGGCTGACCGAGCTGCTGCAGATAAAGGGGGCCGTCCTGGGCGTCGCCGTAGAGCAACGCCCCGCACAGCACGCCGTCGCGCATCAATAACCGGCGATAGTGCTGCGCCAGCGGATCCTCCGCGCTGTGAATTTCACTGCGCGCATCCGCCATGACCTCGCCGGCGCTGAACATCTCAATGCCGCTGACCTTCAGCCGCAGCGGCTGCGGCGCCGGGGCGTAAGCCTCCGCCGGCTCGCCGGCCAGCTGCCGCGCCAGCAACGCCGCCTGCTGCCAGCAGGGCGCCACCAGCCCCGGGACGGCGTCGCCAAACTGCGCGCACTCCCCCAAGGCGAAGATGGCCGGATCGGCGGTGCGCATCCTGTCGTCGATGCGCACGCCGCGCGCGCATTCCAGGCCGGCGGCCTGCGCCAGGCCGATCTCCGGCCGCACCCCGATGGCAATCACCGCCAGATCGCACGGCAGTTCATCGCCGTCGCTCAGGCTGACGCCGCTCAGCGCCCCCTGCCCGAGAAACCGGCTGACTTCGCAGCCCAGCCGGCAAACAATGCCGCGCTGCTGCAGGTTGCGCTGCAGCATCCGGCCGGCGACGGCGTCCAGCTGGCGCTCCATCAGGTGCGCGCCGCGGTGAACCAGGCTGACGCGCATGCCGCGCCGCGCCAGCGCTGCCGCCGCCTCAATGCCCAGCACGCCGCCGCCCAGCACCAGCGCCGGTCGCCCCGCGGCGCAGCGGCTGAGCATCGCCTCGACGTCGTCGAGGGTGCGAAACCCGTGCACGCCCGCCAATTCGCAGCCCGGCAGCGGCGGCATCAGCGGCCGCGAGCCGGTCGCCAGCACCAGCAGGTCATAGCCCAGTCGCCGTCGGGCGGTAGTCACCCGCTTTTTGCGCCGGTCCAGCGCCAACGCCGGCTCCCCCGCCAGCAGCCGCACGCCATGCCGCAGATACCAGCCGGCATCGTGCAGCACCGTCTCGCTGAATGCCTTCTCCCCCGCCAGCACCGGCGACAGCAGAATGCGGTTGTAGTTGCCGCGCGGCTCTTCGCCGATCACCGTAATGGCGTAGCGCTGCGGCGCCAGCCGGCAGAGCGTCTCCACCAGCCGCATGCCGGCCATGCCGTTGCCGATCACCACCAGTCGCTGGCGCGTCATGCTCAGGCCGCCTTCGCATGTTTTTCGTACAGGAACTTCAGCACCTGCCGGCGGTAGTGGTGGTAGTCGGCGTCGTCCGCCAACGCCACTCTGGAACGCGGCCGCGGCAGCTCGACCCGCAGAATTTCCCCCACCGTGGCCGCCGGGCCGTTGGTCATCATCATCACCCGATCGGACAGCAGCACCGCTTCATCCACATCGTGGGTAATCAGCACGATGGTGGTGTGCAGCCGTTGCTGGATCGCCATCACCGCATCCTGCAGGTGGGCGCGGGTCAGCGCGTCCAGCGCGCCGAACGGTTCATCCATCAGCAGCACCTTGGGTTTCATCGCCAGCGCCCGGGCGATGCCGACGCGCTGCTTCATGCCGCCGGAGATCTCGTGCGGCCGTTTGTGCAGCGCGTGGCTCATGTGCACCAGCGCCAGGTTGTGCTCAATCCAGTCGCGCATTTCCGCGCGGTTCATCTGCCGGCGGAACACCTGATGCACCGCCAGCGCCACGTTCTCGTAGGTGGTCAGCCACGGCAGCAGCGAATGGTTCTGGAACACCACGCCGCGCTCCGGCCCCGGCCCGGCGATCTGCTGGTTATCGCACAGCAGCACGCCGTCGCTCGGCGGGGTCAGGCCGGCGATCAGATTCAACAGCGTGGATTTACCGCAGCCGGAGTGGCCGATCAGGCTGACGGTTTCTCCGGCCTGAATATCGAAGCTCACGCGGTCCAGCGCGACGAACTCGCCCTGCGGGGTGGCGAAGCGCTGGCTGACGTTTTGGACCTGAATGATCGGTTTCATGGCGACTCCTTAATGACTCTGATAGCTAAAGCGTTTTGCCAACAGCATCAGCCCCTGTTCGAGCAGCAGCCCGACCACGCCGATCACCAGGATGGCGATGATGATGTTTTCCACGTTGAGGTTGTTCCACTCATTCCAGATCCAGAAGCCGATGCCGACGCCGCCGGTGAGCATTTCCGCCGCCACGATCACCAGCCAGGCGATGCCGATCGACAGCCGCACGCCGGTCAGCACGTAAGGCAGCACCGCCGGGAACAGGATTTTGCGCATCACCGTCCACTCGGACAGCTTCAGCACCCGCGCCACGTTGAGGTAATCCTGCGGGATGCGCGCGACGCCTTCCGCGGTGTTGAGGATCATCGGCCAGATAGAGCAGATGAAAATGGTCCAGGTGGAGGCCGGCTCGGCACGCTGGAACAGCAGCAGGCCAATCGGCAGCCAGGCCAGCGGGCTGACCGGCCGCAGCAGCGAGATGATCGGGTTCAGCATCTGCGCCAGAAAGGCGAAACGCCCCAGCAGAAAGCCGGCCGGGATGCCGACCAGCGCGGCCAGGCCGAAGCCGGTGGCGACGCGCTGCAGCGAGGCCAGCACGTTCCAGCCGATGCCCTGGTCGTTCGGCCCGGCGGAATAGAACGGGTCGGCGAACAGCGTCAGCGCCGCCCGCCAGGTCGCCAGCGGCGTCGGAACCCCCTGGCTGTTGAGCGCGGCGATTTGCCAGACGGCCAGAACCAGCACCAGGCCGAGAACGGCGGGCACCGTGCGGCGAAAGCCGCGCTGCAACAGCGGGCGCCAGCGCGGCTTGCGCCCCGGCTTGGGCGGCGCCTTCAGCGGCACCACTTCGGCGGTGGCCGGCGCAGACAGGTCGAGACGTTCAGCGAGATTTTTCATGATTTGGCTCCGCGCATTAGAGTGAAACTCCTGGCGTACTCCGCCGGGTTGCTGCCGTCCCAGCGCTTGCCGTCCAGCAGGGTGCTGGCGCGCATATCGCCGCCGGGCAGGTTTACCCCGCCCACCGCGCTGGCCGCCTGCTGGTAGATATCGGTGCGGTTGATGCTGCGCGCCACCGCCAGATAGTCCGGCTCGGCCTCCAGCAGGCCCCAGCGGCGATGCTGGGTCAGGAACCACATGCCGTCGGACAGGTAGGGGTAGCTCACTTCGCCGTCGTGGAAGAAACGCATCGCGTGCGCGTCCTGCCAGGATTTGCCCAGGCCGTTCTGGTACTGGCCGAGCATGCGGCCGGTAATGGTCTCCGGTTTGGTGTTGATATAGGCGCGCCCCGCCACCACCTGCGCGGTCTCCCGCCGGTTGGCGTCCGACGCGTCGATCCAGCGCGCCGCCTCCAGCACCGCGGCGGTCAACGCGCGCGCGCCGTTGGGGTTGGCTTTCACCCAATCGCCGGTGGTGCCCAACACCTTCTCCGGATGATCGGGCCAAATATCCTGCGTGGTGGCGGCGGTAAAGCCGATATTTTCGGCAATGGCGCGCTGGTTCCACGGTTCGCCGACGCAGAAACCGCTCATGTTGCCGATCTTCATGTTCATCACCATCTGCGGCGGCGGCACCACGACGTTGCGCACGTCGTCGAACGGATGGATGCCGGCGTTGGCCAGCCAGTAATACAGCCACATGGCGTGGGTGCCGGTCGGAAAGGTCTGGGCGAAGGTGTAGGTGCCCTTGGCGCTGGCGTCGATGTGCTTTTTCAGGCTGGCGCCGTCGGTGACGCCGGCCTGTTTGAACTGGTTGGAAAGCGTGATCGCCTGGCCGTTGTTGTTGAGCGTCATCAACACCGCCATGTCGTGCCGCGGCCCGGCGACGCCCAGTTGCAGACCGTAGACCATGCCGTACAGCACGTGCGCCGCGTCCAATTCGCCGGACAGCAGCTTGTCGCGCACCGCGGCCCAGCTGGCCTCCTTGCTGGGAATGATTTTGATGCCGTATTTCTCATCAAACTTTTTCACCGCCGCCATCACCACCGACGCGCAGTCGGTCAGGGGGATAAACCCCACGCGGATCTCTTTCTTCTCCGGCGCATCGGAACCCGCGGCCCAGGCGGCATTCATCAGGCCCGGCAACAGCAGGCTGCCGCCCAACGCCGCGCCGCCGGCTAAAAAACGGCGGCGCGACAGCCTCAGCTCAGGGTGTTTGGTGTGCGTCATCAGCAAGTCCTTCAGTCAGGCGTAAAAATAAAAAAAGGCGTCCCATCAGCACATTCCACCGTTGGGGTGAACATGCTGAAAGGACGCCTTTATCCGAATCATGCTAGCGACCGACCGCCATTGGCCGGGTCACGCCTGTATTAATGCAGCTTGCATGCCAACTCTGTCGGCGGCGTATTTTCCCGCGGTTGCGCGCGGCGGCCCGCCATCTGCCGGCCCCGCTTGCACAACCGCAAGGCAGAAACTGCACTGGGTGTGTGCATATACTCCTTAGGGAGTATCTTCCGCCTGCGGCAAAATATCGGCCACCGCCAGCATCGCCTCGGCGATGTCGATCAAGCGCCGGTTCTGGTTCATCGCCATCTTGCGCAGCAGGCCATGCGCCTGTTGTTCCGTCAGGCCGCGGTGCTGCATCAGCAGCCCTTTGGCCCGTTCAACCTGTTTACGCTCGTGCAGGGTGGCGTGCGCGCTGGCCAGCTCCGCCGACAGCGCTTGCAGCCGCTGCGACTGCTGGCGGATCATCTCCATCATCGAACGCCCGAGGTACGGATTGATGCCTTCCCCCAGCAGCGGGGCGGCATCGCCCGCAGGGGCGGCGACGAATACCGCGTAGCTGTCCTGCGCCGGCGGCGGCGCCCAGGCGGCGTGATCCTGCGCCAGCGCGCGCTGCGCTTCATCCAGGCTGCGGCGACAGCCGGCCATCAGCGCCTCCTCCAGCCGATCTTCAATCTGTTTCATCAGGTCAATGCGCGCGCTGGTGATGTCGAACCAACGCAGGCTGGTGTCGAGCGGATCGCTCAGCTGCCGCTGGGTGCAGGCGATACGCCGCAGCCGTTCGAACTCGCGCGGGTCCTGCCGCTGCATCCGCGCCCACTGCGCCAGCGTCGCGGCGTCGGCAAAGTCGCGAAAGGTGTCGAAACAACGCTCTTGCCCCTCGATCAACGCCAGCAGCCGCTGCTGGTCCTGTTCGCTGAAGCGCATCGACGCAAACCCCGCCGCGCCGATCGCCCGCTCTTGCCCGGCCAGCTCCTTGCCTTGCATAAAGCTGAACATGGCGATCAGCGCCCGCGCCATCGCCGGCTCAACGCAGGCATCCGCCGCCTCGAACACCAGCGCCAGCAGGCTGTGAATGATGTTGTTGAAGGTGCTCATCGCCGCCGGCTGTGAAACCTGCCGCTGCCGCACCTGCGGGCGCAGCGCCGGCAGCGCGGTGAGATGGTGCAGCGCGCAGGCGATGCGATTGAACAACCGACTGGCGCCGGCCAGCGGCGTACTGGCGGCGTCGAGCTGCGCCAACAGACGCTGCACCGCCAGCTCCGCCTGTTCCACCTCCTGCGCCCGGCCGGCCAGCCGCTCGCCGAACATCGCGCCCTGCGAACACAGGTAGATATTGACGCTGCCGCGTTCGCGCTGCAGCACATGGATCAGTTGGCTCACCCGGCCGACCAGTTGCCCCATCTGCAGCAGCTGTTGCAGTACGGTAATTTCACAGCGTTTGGACGCCAGCAAAAAATCGCCGGCGCTCGGCGGAAAGGCGCTAGTGCGGCTCATGAGGATCCCCGTTGCGGTAAATGAACGGATCCTGCAAAAGCCGTGCCGTGCCTTATTTACTCACCTTGTCCAGATACAGCATGCTGTTGGCGATATCCACCCTGGCGTCCCTGACGTTGTCGCGCAGCGCCACCAGCGTTTGCCCCTGCAGCGCCACCACATAAGGCGAGCTGGCCTGCAGTTCACGCTGCAGCACGCCATAGCGCGCGCTGCGTTTGGCGGCGTCGCCCTCCGCCGCCGCCGCGCGGGTTTCGGCGCTGATCGCCGGTATCGTCCATTGGGTGCGCCAGGCCAGGGTTTTCGGCCCGTTCGGCACGTTGTAGGCGAAGGCGCTGGCGTTGGTGTTGGGGTCCAGGTAGTCGGCGCCCCAGTAGGTGAAGATCGCCTGGAAATCCCGGCTGCGCATCCTGCCCCACAGGTCGCTTTCCACCACCGGATGAATATCCAGCTGCAGCCCGGCTTTGGCGAAGCTGGCCTGCAGCGCCTGCGCGATATCGGTGTACGGCGGCTGGTTGATGACGATCAGATCGAGGCGGGTGCCTTCGGCAATGCCGGCGTCATGCAGGATCCGTTTGGCCTTTGCCACATCAAGCTTAAAGGGTTGATCGGCGATGGCGCCGTCCAGCCCCTGCGGCAAGAAGGCCTGATGCACCCGGTATTGCCCCTTCAGCAGCCGATCGGCGATCGCCTGATAGTCCACCAGCCAACGCGCCGCCTGCCATAGCGCCGGCTTGCCCAGCGCCGGGTTCTGCTTGCTGCCGGTATTGAAGCCGAGATAATACACCTTGGGCGAGTCCTGTTGCTCGATGCGCACGCCCCGCGCCTTGCGCAGCGATTCGAACTGATCGGCGCCCAGATCGTAGGCCACGTCGGCATCGCCTTTCAGCAGCAGCAACCTGCGGGTGCCGGCGTCGCTGACGTTCTTCAGCAGCACCGTCTTCAGCTTCGCCCGCGGCTGTGCGCGATCGTTGCGGCTGAGCAACAGCGCCTCGTGCGGCACATAGTTGCTGACGCGGTAGGGGCCGCTGCCGGCGGAATGGTTGCGCAGCCAGCCGTTGCCGTAGTCGCCTTGCTGCGCATGCTCGCTCAGCAACTTTTCATCGACGATCGAGGCCACCGGCGCGGTCAGCAGCCGCAGCGCCAGTTCGCTGCCGATATTCGCCGGCCAGCTTAGCTGCAGCTGGTTGTCCCCCAGTTTTTTCAGCTGGCTTTCCACGTTGGCCGGCGTCCAGCCAAACTCGCCGAGGATGAACGACGGCGCCTTGTTCAGCTTCACCGCGCGCGCCAGCGAGAAAATGACGTCTTCGGGGCGCAGCGGATTGCCGGAGGCAAAGCGCTGGTCAGCTTTCAGGGTGAAAATCAGGCTGTGGCCGTCCGCCCCCGCCTGCCAGCTGCCGGCCGCATCCGGCGCCAGCGTTTGCGGCGCAGCGCGATCCGGCGCCAACAGGCGCTGATACAGGTTGACCAGGTTGGCCGAGCTGACGGTTTCGAAGCTTTCGGCCGGATCGAGGCTGATAATGCCTTCCAGCGAGCCGGCCACCACCAGCGTATCCTTTGGCGTAGCGGCCTGCGCGCCGAGGCTGGCCGCCAGCAGGCTGCACAGCAGGGTTGGGATTAGCCTTTTCATCGATGCACTCTCCAGAATCACGCGGTTGCGCTATTTTTCGAGTGTATGAGGCGAGCGTTAGCAGAAGAACCACTATAAATTGCTTTATTTATTACGCAGATGAATATACCCGCCGCAGGACGCGGCGGGTGAAAGCGCCTCAGCGCAGTATGCGGCCATGCGCCATCGCCACCGAACGATCGCACATGTGATCGATCACATCGGCATCGTGGCTGACCAAGATCAGGGTCAGATCCCCCGCCTGCTTCAGCTCGTTAAGCAGGTTGAGGATCTCCGCCTGCACCGACATGTCCAGCGCCGAAGTCGGTTCGTCCAGCAGCAACAGCTTCGGCTTCAGCAACAGGGCGCGCACAATAGCCACCCGCTGGCGCTGGCCGCCGGACAGCTGATGCGGGTAGCGCTCCAGCAGGCGCGGATCCAGCCCGACCTGGCGAAAACCCTCGCCGATTTTGCGTTCGATATCGCGTTCCTTCAGCAGCTTCAGCGGCTCCGCCAGCGTACGCAACAGCCGATGCTTGGGGTGCAGCGAAGCGTAAGGGTCCTGGAACACCATTTGCACCTCGCGCCGCAGCGCGCCGGTAAACGGCCGCCCCGGCTGCAGTTGCCGCCCCAGCAGCTCAAACCCGCCCCGCCAGCTGTCGTTCAGCCCGGCCAGCACCCACAGCAGCGATGATTTGCCGCAGCCGGAAGGCCCCACCAGCCCGAAACATTCGCCCTGCTCGATCCGCAGGTCGACGTCGTGCACCACGGTGCGCAATTCATAGCCCTGGCGGTGGCTGACGCTCAGGTTTTCCAGCGCAATGACGCTCATTTCAGGGTCTCCAGCAGGGCGCGATCCAATACCGGCAGCGGTTTGCCGCGGGTCTCCCGACTCGGCCGGCACGACCACAGGGTGCGGGTATAAGGGTGGGTCGCCTGCGCCAGCCGGTCCGCCGGCAGCTGATCCAGCAATTCCCCCCGGTACATCACCAGCACCCGTTCGCAGTGGTGCGCCACCTGCTGCAGATCGTGACTGATCAGGATCAGCCCCATATTGCGCTGCTCAACCAAATTTTGAATCAGCTGCAATACCTGATCGCGCATCTGGTGATCGAGCGCCGACGTCGGTTCGTCGGCAATCAGCAGTTGCGGATCGTTGATCAGCGCGATGGCCAGCATCACCCGCTGGCCCATGCCGCCGGACAGCTGGTGCGGGTAGCGCTTGCTCAACGCCGCCGGATCCGGCAACCCCACCGCCGCCAGCATGTCCAATACCTTCTCGCGCCGCTCGGCGCGGCTCAGGCGCGCATGCAGCACCAAAGGCTCCGCGACCTGGCGACCAATCGGCTGATTGGGATTCAGCGCATGCTTGGGATCCTGCATCACCATCGCCACTTTATCGCCGCGCAGCCGGCTCCACTGGCGTTCGTTCAGCCGCGCCAGATCGGCGCCGCCGAGCGTCAAACGCCGCGCCTGCAGCTGCAGCGGCGCGGGCAGCAACCCCATCAGCGCGCGGGCGGTCAGCGACTTGCCGGAGCCGGACTCGCCCACCAGCGCCAGCCGCTCTTGCCCCATGCTGAAAGAGATGTTTTTCACCAGCGCCACCGGCTGCGGCGCCGGTAGCCGTATTGAGAGTTGTTCAACGGTCAACAGCCGGTTTTCAATGCCCATGACGAGGATCCATTTTATCGCGCAGGCCATCGCCCAGCAGGTTAAAGGCCAGGCTGGCGAACAAGATCGCCCCGCCCGGTGCGGCGGCGACCCACCACTGGTCGAAAATCACTTTGCTGCCCTCGGCCACCATCGAGCCCCATTCGGCGGTCGGCGGCGCCACGCCCATGCCGAGAAAGCCCAGGCCGGCGGCGGACAGTATAATGCCGCCCAGGCTCAACGCCGCGCGCACCACCGCGCTCGGCAGGCACAGAGGCAGAATGTGGCCGCCCATCAGCCGCAGGCCGCCGATGCCCTGCATGCGCGCCGCCGCCAGGTAGTCGCTGCGGCGCAGCGCCAGCGTTTCGGCGCGCGACTGGCGGGCGAAGGCCGGCCAACTGGTCAGGGCCAGCGCCAGCGCGCCGTTCATCAGGCCGGGGCCCAGCACCGCGACAAACGCCAGCGCGATCACCAGGCTGGGCAGCGACAGGAAAATGTCGGTCACGCGCATCAGGATGCGCTCCACCCAGCCGCCGAGATAACCGGCGCTGATGCCCACCAGCAGGCCGATCGGAATGGTCAGCAGCAGGATCAGCGACACCAGTATCAGCGTTGGCCGCGCCCCGTAGATGACCCGTGACAGCAGGTCGCGGCCGAAGCCGTCGGTTCCCAGCCAGTGCTCGGCGGAGGGCGGCAACAGCCGCAGCTCGATGTGCTGCAGGTTGGGATCGAAAGGCGCCAGCCACGGGGCCAGCAGCGCGGTGAGGATCAGGACAGCCACCAGCGCCGCGCCCAGCGTCAGCGTGGTCAGTCGGCCGCCGGCGCGATAGCCGGCGCTCGGCTCGCTCTGGGGTTCATGTTCGGAAAGATATTGGCTCATCGGGTTCGCGGGTCCACTAAATAGGTCAGGGCATCGGCCAGCGCGTTAAGCAGCACGAAGCAGGCGCCGATCAGCAGGGTGGCGCCAAGGATGGCCGGCGTGTCGGCGGCAAACAGCGCCGAGGTCAGGTAACGCCCCACGCCCGGCCAGGCGAATACCGTTTCGGTCAGCACCGCGCCCTCCAGCAGGCTGGCGTAAGACAGCGACAGCACGGTGATCAGCGTGCCGAGCACGTTGGGAAACACATGCCGCAGCAGAATGCGCAGGCGGCCGGCCCCCTTGGAACGCGCCAGCGTGACGTACTCCTTGTTGCACTCCTCCAACATCGCCGCACGCAGCAGCCGGGTTATGCCGGCCATCGACAGCAGCGCCAGCGCCACCACCGGCAGCCACAGGTGGCCGATGGCGTTATAGAACATGTCGCGATCGCCGGACAGCCAGCTGTCGATCAGCACAAAGCCGCTGCGCGGCTCGATGCTGTACAGGTACATGTCGTCCAGCCGCCCCGGCCCCGCCGACCAGTGCAGCGTGGCGTAAAACAGCAGCAAACCCAGCAGGCTGAGCCAGAAGATCGGCACCGAATAGCCGATCAACGACAACAGCCGCGCGGCGTTGTCCAGCCAGCTGCCCGGTTTGAGCACCGCCAGAAACGCCAGCGTAATGCCGCCGAAGGCGCCGAGAATAATCGCACAGGTCGCCAGCTCCACCGTCGCCGGGAAGGTGCGCAACAGGTCGCTCAGCACCGGCTGGGCGGTAATGCGCGAAATGCCCATGTCGCCCTGCGCCAGATGCGCCAGATAGCGCCAGAACTGCACCGGCAGCGGCTGATCCAGCCCCAGATCGTGGCGCACCTGCGCGTAGGTGGCCTCGCTGGCGTGGTCGCCCGCCACCTGCAGCGCCGGATCGATCGGCGCCAGGTGCGAGAGCATGAAGGTGAACAGCAGCAGACCGAGCAACGTCAGCGCCAGCGACAGCGCACCGCCGAACAGCCGGCCGCCCCAACGCCGGGCCGCCCCGGCGGCGGATGAAGACGCGAGGGCCATTACTTGCTGACCTTGCTGTAGAACACCATGTCCGGGTTGATGCCCTGTTGGTAACCTTTGAGATTGTCGCGCACCGCAATCAGGCTGCGCGCCTGCAGACCGATGACGAACGGCGAGCTGCGCTGCACCTCTTTTTGCAGTTGCTGATAGTCGGCGACCCGCCTGGCGGCGTCATTTTCCGCCGTGGCGGCCAGCGTCAGTTTGCTCAGCGCCGGGATCTGCCAGTTGGCGCGCCAGGCCAGCGTTTTGCTGCCGTCTTCCGGGTTATAGGCAAAGGCGGCGGCGTTGGTGTTGGGATCGAAGTAGTCCGGCCCCCAGGAGGTCAGGGTGGCGTCGTAGTTGAGGGTCTTGACCTTGGTCGACACCTGCGAACTGATGCCCGGCACCAGCTCCACCTTCACCCCGCCCTGGGCGAAGCTGGCCTGCAGCGCCTGGGCGATGTCCAGGTACGGCGGCTGGTTGTTGACGTCCAGGCGGAAGCTGACGTTAGTCAACCCGGCCTTGGCCAGGATCTCTTTGGCCTTTTGCGGGTTGAAACTGTACGGCTGGTCTTTCAGCGCGCCGAGATAGCCTTCGGGCAGAAACGCCTGGTGGCTCTGGAACTGGCCTTTCAGCAGGTCGTCGGCGATGCCCTTGTAATCGAACAGCCAGCGCGCCGCCTCCCAGAACGCCGGGTTGCCGAGCGCCGGCGAGGCTTTGGCGTTGAACTGCAGGTAATACAGCGAGGCGTACGGGATAGCCAGCGGTTTCACCCCCGGCTTGCCCTTCAGCGCCGCCATCTGGTCCGCGCCCAGGTTGCGCGCGATGTCGGCGTCGCCCTGCTCGACCAGCAGGCGGCGCGCGGCCGGATCCGGCACGTTCTTGATCAGAATGGTTTTCAGCGTCGGCGCGCCTTCCGGCGAACCCGGGTTGGCGTCCAGCACCACCACTTCGTGCGGCACATAGGTGCGGATCTTGTAGGGGCCGCTGCCGGCGGAGTGGCTGTTCAGCCACTGGTGGCCCAGGTCATCCCCCTGCCGGTGCGCCAACGCTTCTTTGGCGTCGACAATCGACGACACCGGCGCCGACAGCAGGCTCAGCACGAAGGCCGGGCTGACGTTCTCGCTCCAGCTCACTTTGACGCGGTGATCGTCCAGCTTGGTCAGATGCTGGTCGACGTTTTTGGCGTTCCAGCCCAACTGGGTCAGGATAAACGACGGCTCCAGATTCAGCTTCACCACCCGGGATAGCGAGAAAATCACATCCTCCGGCCGCAGCGGGTTGCCGCTGGCGAATTTGGCGTCCGGACGCAGGCTGAAGGTCAGGCTGCGGTTGTCGCTGCCGGCCTGCCAGCTGGCGGCCAACGTCGGTTTGAGATCGATCGGGTTTTGCGGATCCGACTGAATCAGGCGTTGATAGAGGCTGTTGAACGACTGCACCGTGGTTAACTCGAATCCCTGGGCCGGGTCGAAACTGACCACGTCATCGATAGACTGGGCAACCACCAGCGTATTGGCCGGGGTGGCCGCCTGCGCGTTGACACTGGCCGCCACGGCCAAAAACAGCAAAGAAGGGGCGAACGCTTTCATCGGAAACTCTCCAAGCGGATGGAATTTATAGTAATTTCGCGAGTGTATGTGAGCGCGATCGGCAGGCGAAGGTACTTAAATAACTATAGATATTCTTTTTGCGTATATAGATGGGGTTTTGATTATTAGCTGCGCATGAGGAGGAGCGAACGGCAGGCGACCCTGCCGTGCTGAAGCTAGATTTGGTAGTCGATCACCGCATCCAGCTGGGAAGAGAATACCTTATCCTTGATTTCGCTCAGCGACAGAGTCGGGTTGCACAGCTGGATAAATTGCCAGGCATAGTTACGCTGTAACTGGCTGCGTTTCAGCCCCAGCCATACGGTGTTGGGTTCGAACAGGTGCTCGGCATTGAGGCTGACCAGCCCGCGATCGCGCTCTTTTTCGTATGACATGTCCGCCAGCACGCCGACGCCCAGCCCCAGCTCAACGTAGGTTTTAATCACGTCGGAATCCTGCGCGCTCAATGCGATGTCGGGCGTCAACCCCGCCGCCTTGAAAGCGGCGTCCAGCTTCGAACGGCCGGTGATGCCCTGCCGATAGGTGATCAGCGGCAGCGTGCTGAGCATCTCCAGCGTGACCTGCGGCTGGCGCGTCAGCTCGTGCCCTTCCGGCACCAAAATGGTGTGATGCCAGCGGTAGTAAGGAAATGCCGCCAGCGATTCGTCGCTCATCAGGCGCTCGCTGGCGATGCCGATGTCGGCTTCGCCGGAGGCCAGCATTGACACGATCTCCTCCGGGCTGCCCTGATTCAGCACCACCCTCACCCGCGGATACAGCGCGCGGAATTCCTTGATCACCCCCGGCAGGCTGTAACGCGCCTGGGTGTGGGTAGTGGCGATATGCAGCTGCCCCGAGTCGTTGCTGCTGAATACGTCCGCCAGCCGGCGAATATTATTGGCGTCGTTCAGAATGCGCTCCGCCACCACCAGCAGCTCCTTGCCCGGCTCGGTCATGCCCAACAGGCGTTTTCCGCGCCGGATGAATATCTCAATGCCCAACTCTTCTTCCAGCTCGCGAATATGGCGGCTGACGCCAGACTGTGAGGTAAATAAGGTATTGGCGACCTCGGTCAGGTTGTAGTTGCAGCGCGCCGATTCTCGAATAATTTTTAATTGTTGAAAGTTCATCCCCGTCTTCCTTTCTTGCAATAGCGTTAACTGCATTGATACGGAGTCAGGCGGACAGGAACAAATAAGAAATAACCTTTACTTATGCATTTTAATGCTAAGTGAATTTTTCACCGCGGTGAATTAACTGTTTCTCCGGCTGATAATTATCTAATGGCTTTAGAATTAACGAGATAAGTACCCACTCTAAAGAAAGGGATTAATAAGTGCTGCAAAATAAAGTTATTAAATATAGGCATTAGATATATAAACGACAGGGGCTCAGCACGCTGAGCCCCTGGATAAACCCGGCCGCCGCAACACATCAGGCGGTGGCTTCGCCGCCGATCGGGCCGGCGGTATTCTGCTGCAGCCATTGCCGCACATAGCTGACCAGGTCACCGATGCAGTCGTCCTGCATGCCGTGGTTCTTCAGTTCGTTATCCAGCGCGAACAGGTATTGGGCGTTGGTGCCCAGCGGCCCGCTGGCGCTGGCGATCAAAGGCGCGATCACCTGATGACTGGTATCTTCTTCGAACAGCGGATGTTGAGGGTTCATGACGAACGCCAGCGCGCTGACCACTTCGCCGTCGGCCAGCCGCAGATCGCACCAGGTCGGCAGATAGCAGCCGGTCACCATTTCGCGCTTCCACAACAGCTCCAGCTCTTCACGCAGCTTGGCCTCCGGCAGGCGAAACGCCAGGCCGGTGGTCTGGCCGCCCTCTTTCAGCGCCAGCATGCGCCCCGGCTGATGCAGCGTGCCGCGGCCGGCGGTCAGCCGCATGCAGAACGCCCGGTGCCAGCCCTGCAGCGTGGCGGGCCGCACCTCTTCGGATTCGAATACCGGGTTCCACATCAGCGAGCCGTAACCGAATATCCACACCGGGCGATTGCCCGGACGGCGCGATAACGTGCAATCCAACGAGGCCGCACGCTGTTCCGGCGTCAGTAACAATGACTCCTCGATAGCGCCGAATGCCGTTTTGCAGTCTGCTTTTTGCAGAAAATCTCGCGTTAACACCTTTACATCCTCCCGGGAATACGATTTCTCGCATGCCCTCGCCACCACGGCGCCTTTGCAATTTTATTTATTGGTTCGGAAATTTATTAATTCACTAGCCATTGCTAATAAGAATGACATTATTCTTTTCTCGATGGGCGATCAAGTTTCAAACGGGTTTTAAAGTGAAAAAGTATTTGTACTGAGCAGCAATAATATTAATTGCCGCGGCGAACGGGCCATTTCACCGGCGCGCGAACGCGCCGGTCGAAGGGGTTACTTTTTGTGCCAGCGGTCATCGTCGCCTTTGCGATAGCTTTGTTTTACCGCCGCCCAGGCCACCTTATGCGCCGTTTCCTCGCGGCTGTCATCGCCGCGCCGATCATCGGCATCGCGGTACTGCTGCCAGGCGCTGTTAAACGCTTCCTTATAGATTTCCTGCGCATGCTCCGGCAGCACGTGCTTCACATTGTCCGGCAAGGCGCTCCTGCTGTGGTACGGCATCACATTCCTCCCGTTGCTGGTGAATGAACCTTAAGTTTAGGCGATGCCGCCGCGGGCCTCAATTGGCAAACAATTCTCATTATCAAACGACATGTTATACTCGCGGCAAACGAACATAAGGAGATCCCCGTGACTACCGAAGCCCCTCGCTCACGCGCCCCCTACCTGATTGCCGTCAGCGCCATTCAAGATATTACGCCGCACCTGCGCCGCATCACCTTCAGCGCGCCCGACTTACGCTATTACCCGGCCAACGCCGCCGCCGCGCATATCAAGGTGTTTTTGCCGCAGCCAGGCCAGGAGCGCCCCGACCTGCCGACCCTGACCGAAAACGGCCCGCGCTGGGCCGCCGATGCGCTGCGCCCGATCGTGCGCACCTATTCTATTCGCGCCGTGCGCCCGGAGCAGGAAGAGGTCGACATCGAATTCGCCCTGCACGACCACAACGGCCCGGCGGTTGAGTTTGCCCGCAACGCCAGGGCCGGCGACAAAATCGGCATCAGCAACCCCGGCGGCCCCAAACCGATGTTACCGGAAGCCGATTTCTACTGCCTGGCCGCCGATCCCTCTTCGCTGCCCGCGCTGGCCGCGCTGCTGGAAGCTTTGCCGGCGCATGCGGCAGGCCACGCGTTCATCCGCGTTGACAGCGCCGCCGACGTCATCGACCTGCACAAGCCCGCCGGCGTCGAGCTGAGCTGGATCATCGGCGGCACCGAGAAAACCGGCGACCTGATCGGCCAATTCCGCGCCCTGACGCCGCCGCAGGCGGAAACCCATTTTTGGCTGGCCGGCGAAGATCGCCTGGTGGTGGAGCTGCGCCGTTACCTGCGCCGCGAGCGCCAATGCGATCGTAATCGCCTTTATGCCGTGCCTTATTGGCGTGAGGGGTTAAATGAAGAGGGTTATCACAATAAGCGGCATGAAATCATGGACAACATTGATGACTGAGGCCAATTTTTCTTTGATTAACCATGGGATAAGCAAGTAAACACGACATTTCTCGCCATTAGCCAGAAAAAATCATGTTATTGCGTAAAAGTAAGTAAATAAAACCGCATCCCTTGCGGTTTTTTTGTTACCCTGATCACATAAAGCAAGCAATTGCTTTCTCAGTTTAAAAACAACATCACATCAACGCTGCGGGTGTATCCTATTATAAAATACTTACTGGATACGCAGAGTTGCCGTTTCGCGGCAGCCGGCGATGACGGGACCACGCTGTTTGAGAAGGAGTACCACACCCATGAAGTCGCAACACGATCCTGGCCGATCCAAATCCCGCCACACCGAGTATTCCCTGATTTTTCCCATCGCCGCGCTGATCGTGTTGAATCTGTGGGGCACCACCGGCAACTTCCCGCTGATCGTCGGCATCAACATCATCGCCCTGATCGGTATCCTCAGCAGCGCATTCAGCGTGGTGCGCCACGCCGACGTGCTGGCGCATCGCCTGGGTGAACCCTACGGCTCGCTGATCCTCAGCCTGTCGGTGGTGATCCTCGAAGTCAGCCTGATCTCGGCGCTGATGGCGACCGGCGACGCCGCTCCGGCGCTGATGCGCGACACGCTCTACTCGATTATCATGATCGTCAGCGCCGGCCTGGTGGGCGTTGCGCTGTTGCTCGGCGGCCGCAAATTCGCCACCCAGTACGTCAATCTCGGCGGCATCAAACAATACCTGATGGCCATCTTCCCGCTGGCGGTGATTGTGCTGGTGTTTCCCAGCGCGCTGCCGGGCGGCAACTTCAGCACCGGCCAGGCGCTGTTGGTGGCGCTGATCTCCGCCGCCATGTACGGCGTGTTTCTGGTGATCCAAACCAAGACCCACCAGAGCCTGTTCGTCTATGAACACGAAGATGACGACGGTGACCCGCATCACGGCAAACCCTCGTCGCACAGCAGCGCCTGGCACGCCGTCTGGCTGGTGGTTCACCTGATCGCGGTTATCGCGGTGACCAAATTCAACGCCAACCCGCTGGAAGGGTTGCTGACCAGGGTGAACGCCCCAGCGCAATTCACCGGTTTCCTGGTGGCGCTGCTGATCCTGTCGCCGGAAGGCCTGGGCGCCCTGCGGGCGGTATTGAACAATCAGGTGCAGCGCGCCATGAACCTGTTCTTCGGCTCGGTGCTGGCGACCATTTCCCTGACGGTGCCGGCAGTCACCATCATCGCCACCCTGACCGGCCAGACGCTGATCTTCGGCCTGCAGACGCCGCATATCGTGGTGATGCTGACGGTGCTGCTGCTGTGCCAGCTGTCGTTCTCCACCGGCCGCACCAACGTGCTGAACGGCACCGCCCACCTGGCGCTGTTCGCCGCCTACATGATGACGATATTCGCCTGATCAACAAGGGGCGCTTACCGCGCCCCTTTTGCTTTAGACCGAGAAGAAAATCGCCGCGGCGATCCCGCCGAACAAAATCCATTTAATGATGTAATAACCGGTGCGGTTCCACGCCTTCAACCGCTTGCCCAGCTTGCGTATCGCATAGATGTACTTGAACAGCTTATTGACGCCGCCGGTGCGATCGCCCTCTTCGTTCGGCGCGGCGGCGGCGCTCATCAGATGGCGCCCCAGCCAATGGTTGACCGCCTGCGCCCAGCGGTAACGCATCGGCCGTTCGATATCGCAGAACAGGATCAAGCGATTTTTCCCGCTCTGGTTTTCCGCATAGTGCAGGTAGGTTTCATCAAACATCACGCCCTCGCCGTCGCGCCAGCTGTAACGTTCGCCGTCGACCTCGATAAAGCAGCGATCGTCGTTCGGCGTAATCAGGCCCAGGTGATAACGCAGCGAACCGGCATAGGGATCGCGGTGACGCGGCAAGCGGCTGCCGTCCGGCAGTTCGGCGAACATCGCCGCCTTGACCGAAGGCAGGCTGCGCAGCAGCGCGGTGGTTTGCGGGCACAGGGTCATCGCCGACGGGTGGCTGTCTTCGTACCATTTCAGATAGAAACGCTTCCAGCCGGTCTTGAAAAACGAGTTGAAGCCCGCGTCGTTGAACTGATCCGACGCTTTGATCTGCCGGATCTCCATCAGCCGTTGCCCTTCGTCGCGGATGCTTTGCCAGTTATCGCGCAGCACCTTTAGCTCGGGAAATTGTTCCGGCTGCAGATACGGCGTGGTCGGCGCACGCGAGAACAGATACATAAAGACGTTGAGCGGCGCGGTAAAGGTGGAATGATCGGACAGCTGCCGCCAAAAGTTATAGCGAATCCGGCCGCGGTAATGAACATAGACAACGCATAAAATAAATAAGATCAGGATAATATATTTCATGATTGCATCGCATCAAAGAACCCAACGCTCTGTGCGCCGGCGCGGCGCACACCCCAGAAATGTCCTTTTGGCGGTAAACGACGTCTGCCTGCCAATCTGGAACCCACTAATCATTAACGCTGACTCAACGAAAATCTATACAAAAAACCACTTTAATTTACACAAAGATTAAACGGATCGGCAATTTGACGGCGGGGATAAAAAGGCCGCCGCGGCGACCTTTTTATTAAGCGGATAGGTTAACTGTAAGCGTTGAGCGTGCGCTGACACAGGGCGGAGCGCACGCAGTCCTGTTTATCGAAGCGGATGACGCCGATCATCTCGTCCTCTTCGAAGCGTTCCAACGCATCGCTGAGGCCGGACTTCACGCCGCGCGGCAAATCGCACTGGGTTACGTCACCATTGACGATTACCGTCACGTTCTCACCCAGGCGGGTCAGGAACATCTTCATCTGGCTGGCGGTAACGTTCTGGGCTTCATCCAGAATGACCACCGCATTTTCGAAGGTGCGCCCGCGCATATAGGCGAAGGGCGCGATCTCTACCTTGCCGATTTCCGGCCGCAGGCAGTATTGCATAAAGGACGATCCTAAACGGCGCACCAGAATGTCATACACCGGGCGGAAATAAGGGGCGAATTTCTCAGAAATATCCCCGGGCAGGAAACCGAGGTCTTCATCCGCCTGCAGAACCGGACGAGTGACTATTATCCGATCCACCTCTTTATGTATTAGCGCTTCCGCCGCTTTGGCGGCGCTGATGAATGTTTTGCCGCAGCCGGCTTCGCCGGTGGCAAATATCAACTGCTTATTATCTATGGCTGATAAGTAATGACCCTGAGCTTCGGTTCGCGCCTCGATGGGTGAGCTATCGCGCTTGTCTCGCGCCATGCCGATAGACTCGACACCCCCCATTTGTACCAGCGAGGTCACAGACTCTTCTTCAAGCTGGCGATGACTACGAGCGTCACGACGAATAACGCGCTTCGCTTCACGACGTGCTTTGATCACTGCTTTCTGTCTTCCCATAGTGGCACCTTACAGTTTGTTTCACCTACCGCAGCGGCCGGGCCGCGCGATTATGTTTCACACACGTATTAGGTTTTGGCCTCCTTCGAGCCAATAAAAGCCAATGGACCAGGTGAATAGCCGGCAGCAGTTTGATGCGCCATTTTTTCACGGGATAACGCAGGTTGCGTAATTAAAAGTGGAGTAAAACGTGACAGGCGGTGGTAGCGATAAGAGAGCGGAGTTGCCAGGAAAAGAGAGTCGGAGAGAGAACCCTCGTTACAACGAGAAATCAGGGTAGGTATGTTATTTTTTCTTTCCAGCCCAACCAAGGACTTTACCATTAGCGATCCCCGCAGTGTTATTTACAGCATCAAGCTGTGCACCTTGTGAAAACTACCGCCAGATGATTACAGTATAATGACATTCAATCCCGCAGCGTTGCTAAAATGTAAAAAATTTAATATTTTCTGTTTTCAGTCAGCGCAAGAACACTATATCACGCCGGTTACGCCATTCCACAGAAATTTTATCCCGCTGTCAGATCAAATAGTTATGATTAAAATTACCGGATGACATTCCGGTTTCCGATTAAATTTCAGCCAGTTTAAATTCTGCTTTTCAGCCCAAACTTTTTGCATTCAGCATCGGAAAAACGAGGGAAACCTGCGCCTGCAGGTCCCCTCACCCTTACTCGAAGCTGTAAGACAGGCTCACCCCACCGCCCCAGTTGCGGCCCGGCGCCGGTTCGTAATAGCGGCCGTTGCCTTCGTTGACGATCACCGAACCGACATAGTCGCGGTCGAACAGGTTATCGACGCGGCCAAAGACGTTGAACAGCCAGTTGCCTAACGGATAGCGATAGCCGGTATTCAGACCCACGGTGGTATAAGACGGCGCCTGCTCGGTATTGCGGTCGTTCACCTGAATATCGCTCATATAGCGCAGTTCCGCGCCGGCGTACCAGCCTGCCGGCGGCGACCAGGCCAGTGAGGCGTAGCCCATATTGCGGGCGATGCCCGGCATGCGGTTGCCGGCCGATACGCCGTTGGCCGCGCTGCATTGGCTGTCGCCGCACTGGTCATCGCGATAGCGGGCGTCCAGCAGCGTCCAGGCCAGCTGCAGCTTCCAGTCGTAGGCGTACTCTTGATCCAGCGCCAGTTCCAGCCCGCGGCGGCGGGTCTGGCCGGCGTTTTTGTAGCTGGTGCGGCCGTTGCTGCTTTCGTCGACCACGATTTCATTCTGCGTGTCGGTCTGGAACACCGCCGCGGTCAGCAGGCCGTTGCCGATGCGGGTTTTGCTGCCCAGTTCCACGGTATCGCTGGTGGCGGGCTGCAGGCCGAAATTAAGCCCGCTCTGATCGCCCGGGCGATAGGACAGCTCGTTGATGGTCGGGGTTTCGAAACCGCGGCCGGCGGAGAGATAAACATTCCAGCCTTTATCCAGCGCATAGTTGAGCGAGCCCGCCGGCAGCCAGCGATGGTAGCGGGCGCCGCCGCTGTCGTCACCGTTGTCGGCGGTGATGTAATGGTCGTTGGAGTCGAAGTTGACGCTGCTGAACCGCACGCCGGCATCCAGCGTCAGGCGCGGCGTCAGCTGCCATGACGTTTGCAGATAAGGGTCCAGGCTCCACATCAGGTTGCGCTCGTTGCGACGCAGCGCCCCCTGGGTGCCCAGTTCGGTCTCGCCGCCGGACTGGGTAAAGTTTTCATAGCCCTTGCGCTGCTCGGTCATGGTTTCATAATCCAGCCCGCCGGTCAGGGTATAGGGCACCGCCGCCAAATCGCCGCGGTGCGTCCAGCGGGTGTCGATGCCCTGATAGTGGCGCGTCAGGTCAATCACCCCGCCCGGGTGCTGCGCGCTGCGCTGCTGCACCGCTACCGGAATCGATTGGTACTGGGTGGTTTCACGCTCGCCGGCGTACATCATCACGCTCAGGTCGTCGTTGGCGCCCATCTGGCGCTGATAATGCAGCCCGGCCTGGGTTTGCGAGGTGCTTTTGCGGGTATTGAACCGATCGGCGCGCGGCGCCTGGCGCGGGTTGTCACGCCATTCGGCGTCGGTCAGGCCGCCGGGATCGTTGGCATTGATGTCTACGCTGTTGAACAGCAACGTCAGCGTGCTGACGTCATCGATTCGCACGCCCAACTTGGCGTTGCCGAGGTTTTTCTGCGCGCCGCTGTGGTCGCGGAACCCCCGGGTGGTGAAGCGGGTGCCGGAGATGCTGTAGTTGACGTCCCCGGCATGGCTGCCGTCGCCGGTGGCGCCGGTGGCCTTGACGCCGTAGCGCCAGCTGCCGTAGCTGCCGAAGTAACTGCCCGCCTCAAGACGGTTGGGCTGCCGGCCGGTTTCGGTTTCGACGTTCAGCATACCGCCGGAGGCATTGCCGTACAGCGCGGAGAACGGCCCGCGCAGCACCTCGACCTTCTCGACCGAGTTCAGGTCGATGTTGGAGGTTTGCCCCTGCCCGTCGGGCATGGTGGCGGGGATGCCGTCGACATAAATCCGCACCCCGCGCACGCCGTACATCGAGCGAGCGCCGAAGCCGCGTACCGAAAGCTGCAGATCCTGCGCGTAGTTCTGGCGGTTTTGCACCTGCAGGCCAGGCACGCCGCCCAGGCTTTCCGACAGGTTGATTTGCGGCCTCGCCTCGCGAATGCGATCGCCGTCGACCACGCTGACCGCCGCCGGGGTGGCCAGCTCGGACAGGCCGCTGCGGGTAGCCGTAACCACCATGCTCTGTTCGCCTTCGCCGTCCTGCGCAAAACAGTAGGACGCGGGCAACAGGGCGGGAATAACGATGACGGTCGCCGCCAGCGCAGTTTTAGGGGTGCTTTTCATCTGGAATATGCCGTTAAAAGTGCTGAAACATGAACCGTTTGGGACAAAACTCCCGGAATGTTAATACTTTTAATGGCCAATTGAAAATATTATGCGTGAAAGGGTAACTTTTTTTGTCTGAGCGAGCCGGCGCCAATAAAACAGGGCGGAAATCTCCGCCCTTTCGCCTTGCCGCTATGCCTGCAACAGGCCGCGGGCCAGATAGTCCTGCGGGTCCTCGACGCCCGGCAACACGAAGAAATAACCGCCGCCAATCGGCTTGATATACTCCTCGAGCGCCTCGCCGTTCAGCCGCTTCTGCACCGTCAGGAAACCTTGCTCCAGATCGGCCTGATAGCAGACGAACAGCAGCCCCATCTCCAGCTGGCCGGCGTTCGACACCCCGATGGAATAACTGTAGCCGCGGCGCAGCAGCAAATTGCTTTGGCTCTCTGCGGTGCGCGGGTTGGCGAGGCGAATATGCGCGTCCATCGGGATCAGCTTGCCTTCAGGATCCCGCTCATAATCCGGCTCGTCATGTTCGCGCTTCATCCCCAACGGCGCGCCGCTGTGTTTTTCCCGGCCGAAAATGGTCTGCTGCTCCTGCAGCGGCGTGCGGTCCCAGAACTCGACGTGGAAGCGGATGATGCGCGCCGCCTGATAGCTGCCCCCACCGCCCAGGCCGGTTCACCGGCGCCGGCGCCGACCCACACCACGCGATCCATCAGCGCCCGGTCGTCGGTTTTCGGGTTGGCGGTGCCGTCTTTGAAGCCCAGCAGGTTGATCGGCGTTTCTTTGCCTTTGCTGCGCGCCGCATGGGCGGAAATGAAGCCTTCCCTTTTCCAGCGCACGCTGAGCAGATCCGGCGAGTGCTTGATGATGTCGCGCAGCGCGTGGATCACCGTCTCGTTGGTGTTGGCGCAAATCTGCAGCAGCAGATCGCCATGACACAGGTTGGCGTCCAGCGAGTCATTGGGGAAGCGGGTCATTTTCTGCAGCCGCAGCGGCTTTTGCGCCTGCAGGCCGAAACGCTCGTCGAACAGTGAGGTGCCGACCGACACGGTGATGGTCAGATTGTCCGGATAAATCTCCGGCCCCATGATGCCCGAATCGAGCGGCGGCAGCTTGGGATCCACCTCCGGCGCTCTGCCGCCGCGGGTGAGGAAGGCGATGCGATCGGTCAGCAGCCGGAACAGGCGCTCCAGATCCTGCCTGTTGGTGGCCAGCACGTCGAAAGCCACCAGCATCATCGCCGCCTGCTGCGGAGTCAGCACGCCAGCCTGATGGCGGCCGTAAAACGGCTGCGTCTGCCAGCGTTCGTCCTGCGGGGTCGCCAGCGGCTCTGCCGGTTTGTCCACCGCCTGCGCCAGGCGCGTGCCGCCCAGCGCCAGCGCGCCGAGGCCCAGCCCCTGCAGCAAGCGGCGGCGCGACGGCGAGGCCGCGCCCTGTGGATGCGGCCCGTTAGCCGGGCCGATCTTGTTGCTCATAGCGCGTGCCTCAGTCCAGACCCAATACGCCGCGCAGCTGCGACAAGTCTTCCGCCAGCGTGGTGATCGGCCCTTTCAGCGCGTTGCGATCGGCGTCGGTCAGCTTCTCGTAAGACGCATAACCGTCTTTGGTTTTGTACTTCGCCAGAATGCCGTCTACGGTCTTGAAGTTGGCGTCAATCTTGTCCAACAGCGGTTTGTTGGCCTTGACCAGCAGCGGGCGCAGCAGGTTGACAATCTTCTGCGCGCCGTCGACGTTGGCCTGGAAGTCCCACAGGTCGGTGCGGCTGTAGCGATCTTCCTCACCGCTGATTTTGCTGGCCGCCACTTCTTCAATCAGGCCGGCCGCCCCGCCAACCACCTTGCTTGGCGGGAAGGTCAGATCGGTCACGCGTTTTTGCAGCTCGAGGGTGTCGTTGTACAGACGATCGGCGTATTTGCCCATGTCTTGGGTGCTATTGTCGGCGAACAGCGCTTTCTCCAGGCGGTGGAAACCGGTGAAGTTGGGATCTTCCGCCTTCTTCTCGTAATCGTCTTCACGGGCGTCGATGCTGCCGTCGAGATCGGAGAACAGTTCGGCGATCGGTTCGATGCGCTCATAGTGTTGGCGCGTCGGCGCATACAGCTTGCGCGCTTGCGCCACGTCGCCGGCCTTGACCGCATCGGTGAACAGCTTGGTCTGCTTCACCAGCCCATCCACCTCTTTGGTGACATAGACCTTGTATTCGGCGATCGGGCCGACCAGATCCAGCGCGTCGGGCTTGCCGTCGCCGGCGGCGCCGGCCGCGGCGGCGACGGTCAGCTTGCCTTTCGGGTTGCTCAGCAGCCCGCAGGTCATGTCATACTCGCCCGCCTCCAGGTTGGCGGTCATTTTCTGGGTGAAGCCCGGCGCGATGTTCTCACGCTCTTCCACCACCATCACCCCTTTCAGGATTTCCCATTCGAGGTTTTTCTGGCTGGCGTTGTGCACCACAAATTGGGTTTTACCGGCCGGCACCGTCAGCTGCATCGGCTCGCACCGTTTGTCGTTAACGGTAATCTTCACCTGCGGCACGTCCGCCGCCAGGGCGTCGAGGCTCAGCGCGAACGCCGGGAGGGCCAGCAATGCTGCGTGCAACGCCTTGCGGCGGAATAACGGAGTAGACATACGAGATTCCCTATTAAAATTAATGATTGATTTTACGTTGCGCCGGGGCCGCGGTCGGCTCCGCGCGCTGCGGCAGGAAAAAGAAAATCAGCGCTGGGATCAGATACAGGAAATAGACCGCCACTTCACTCACCGTCGGCGCTTCCTGATAGCCGAAAATGCCCTCCAGCAGCGTGCCGAACAGCGAATGGGTGGACAGGGCGTTGCTGAAATCGAAGGCGATATCCTGGAAATGGTTCCACAGCCCGGCCTCATGGAAGGCGCGGATCGCCCCGGCGGCCAGGCCGGCGGCGACGAACAGGATAAACAGGCTGGTCCATTTGAAGAATTTGGCCAGGTGCAGCTTCACGCCGCCCCAGTAGATAGCCATGCCGAGCACGATGGCGGCCGCCAGGCCGAGAATGGCGCCGATCGGCGCTTCAATCCCGACGTCCTGCTGAAAGGCCGCCAGCAGGAAGAACACCGACTCCAGCCCTTCGCGCGCCACGGCGAAAAACACCATCGCCACCAGCGCCCAGCCCTGGCCTTTGCCGGAGTTGAGCGCGTGGTCGATGGCGCCTTCCAGATGCACCTTGACCGACCTGGAGACCTTGCGCATCCAGAACACCATATAGGTGAGGATGAATACCGCGATGACCGCGACGATGCCTTCGAACAGCTCCTGCTGCTTCTGCGGAAACTCGCCGGTGGTTTCGTTGATGAAGATACCCAACGCCAGGCACAGAGCGGCGGCGACGATCACCCCAATCCACACAACGCCGAGCCATTGGCCGCGCTGCGTGCGTTTCAGGTAGCTGGCGATCAGGCTGACGATCAGCGCGGCCTCCAGGCCCTCACGGAACATGATAAGGAAGGGAACGAACATAGATATTAACCCTGAAAAGGCATCCGCCGCGAGCCTGCGCGCCCGGAATGGGCCGCAGCGCCAATGTAAAGAAAAGTAAAACACAACGATAGTGATTATCATTCTGCCGCGTAGAAATACAAGGGGAGCAAGGGTGATTTTTTCTAATCAAATGTCGCCAGGTGTTTCGGGAGCTTGCGGGAAAACTGCGGGCTAACAACGATAAAGGGCGCCTTAAGCGCCCTTTGCGATCGGTGGCAGGACAAGATTAAATGGTTTTGAACTCGGCTTCCGCCCGATCGAAACGCTCGGTCATGGTGGCGGAAGGCCGGCGCCCCATCAGGCTCACCGCCACGATGGCGATGCAGCCGAACAGGAAGCCCGGGATGATTTCATACAGATCCAGCCAGGCGTACTGCTTCCAGACGATCACCGTCACCGCGCCGACCAGCATGCCGGCCAGCGCGCCGTTGCGGGTCATGCGCGACCACATCACCGAGATCAGCACCACCGGACCGAAGGCCGCGCCGAAACCGGCCCAGGCGTAGCTCACCAGGCCCAGCACGCGGTTTTCCGGGTTGGCCGCCAGCGCGATGGCGATCAGCGCCACCACCAGCACCATGATGCGGCCGACCCACACCAGCTCGCGCTGGCTGGCGCCTTTGCGCAGGAACGCCTTGTACAGGTCTTCGGTGATCGCGCTGGAACACACCAGCAGCTGGCAGCTCAGGGTGCTCATCACCGCCGCCAGGATCGCCGACAGCAGAATGCCCGCTACCCATGGGTTGAACAGGAGCATCGCCAGTTCGATAAACACCCGCTCGCCGTTCTGCGACACGTTGCCGGCCTGATCCGGGTTATTGGCGAAGTAGGCGATGCCGAAGAAGCCGACGGCGATGGTGCCCGCCAGGCACAGGATCATCCAGGTCATGCTGATGCGGCGCGCGCTGCGGATGGTGCGGTGAGAATCCGCCGCCATGAAACGCGCCAGGATGTGCGGCTGGCCGAAGTAGCCCAGGCCCCAGCCCAACAGCGACAGGATGGCGACGAAGTTCAGCCCTTTCAGCATATCGAGGTTGGCCGGGTTTTTCGCCTCGATCACCAGCATCGAGGTGTCGATGCCGCCGACGGCCAATATCACGAATACCGGCGTCAGGATCAGCGCGAAAATCATCAGGCTGGCCTGCACGGTGTCGGTCCAGCTGACCGCCAGGAAACCGCCGATGAAGGTGTACAGGATGGTCGCCGCCGCGCCGGCCCACAGCGCGGTTTCATAGCTCATGCCGAAGGTGCTTTCGAACAGACGGGCGCCGGCGACGATGCCGGAGGCGCAATAGATGGTGAAGAACACCAGAATGACAATGGCCGAGATCACCCGCAGCAGCTTGCTGTTGTCTTCAAAACGGCTGGTGAAGTAGTCCGGCAGCGTCAGGGCGTTGTTGTTGGCTTCGGTATGCACGCGCAGCCGCCCCGCCACCAGCTTCCAGTTCAGGTAAGCGCCGATGGCCAGGCCGATGGCGATCCAGCTTTCCGAGATGCCGGACAGGAAGATGGCGCCCGGCAGGCCCATCAGCAACCAGCCGCTCATGTCGGAGGCGCCGGCGGACAGCGCGGTAACCACGCTGCCCAGGCTGCGGCCGCCGAGGATGTAGTCGTCGAAGTTATTGGTTGCCCGGTAGGCAAGCAGGCCGATCAGCACCATCCCGAAAATGTACACCAGGAAGGTCACCAGCATAGGTGTGCTCATTATCATTTAATTCTCCACTTTCATTATTATTCGCGCTAGGCCCCCGTTGCCCTCACCCGGGCGTGGGCACAAGGAGCAGGCGCGCGATGCATTTCACTTGCCGGCACGCCGGAACGTGGCGTTACCCTATAGATAGTGCAGGTAAAATAGTTTCTGCCCGTAATTGTTGACCGTTGGCTATCCTAGATGAGCCATTCATTAACCAACAAGATATTTAACAACAAAGTTACACAAAGTTTACCCTGCGTCACATTTAGGCGCCCTTAGGGTTGCACTTTTGGCGCGCAAAACGAGTTGCACCTCCTGATTACCCTCATTTGGCGCAGGGAAAACCGATTGCGCGTGATAAAACCCGCTTCGCCCGTACGTTAAAGCAACATCCATGCCAGCGGCCGATGTTAAAAAATCGATGGAACTCACACTTCGCTCATCAGCCTGTTTTAACAAGGTTGCACAAAGTTGCAACATGCAGGATATTGTCTGCATTCTTCACACCACACATCTTACGAACCTATCCCAACAGGCTTATGTGGCCTGCCGTTTGTCTAGCCTGATGGGATAGGTTCTACACACAGGAGTTGGATTGGCATGGGCACTACCACAATGGGCGTGAAACTCGACGAAGCAACACGCGACCGGATCAAAAGCGCGGCGCAGCGCATCGATCGCACGCCGCACTGGCTCATCAAGCAGGCCATCTTTAATTACCTCGAGCGTCTCGAGAGCGGTTCCGATATTCCTGAAATCCCCGCGTTGGGTGCTGCCGGCCAGGCCGAAGCGGACGACATTATGCCGCAAGCGCAGGAAGAGTCACACCAGCCTTTCCTTGATTTTGCAGAACAAATTCTGCCGCAGTCGGTCACTCGCGCCGCCATCACCGCCGCCTATCGTCGCCCGGAGACCGAAGCGGTGCCGATGTTGCTCGAACAGGCGCGATTACCGGCCGATCTTGCCAAAGCCACCCACAAAATGGCCTATGGCATCGCCGAGAAGCTGCGGAACCAAAAAAGTGCAAACGGCCGCGCCGGCATGGTGCAGGGCCTGCTGCAGGAGTTCTCCCTTTCCTCGCAGGAAGGCGTGGCGCTGATGTGCCTGGCGGAAGCGCTGCTGCGCATTCCCGACAAGCCGACCCGCGACGCGCTGATCCGCGACAAAATCAGCAACGGCAACTGGCATTCGCACCTTGGCCGTAGCCCCTCGCTGTTCGTCAACGCCGCCACCTGGGGCCTGCTGTTCACCGGCAAGCTGGTATCCACGCATAACGAAGCCAACCTGTCGCGCTCGCTGAACCGCATTATCGGCAAGAGCGGCGAACCGCTGATCCGCAAAGGCGTGGATATGGCGATGCGCCTGATGGGCGAGCAGTTCGTGACCGGCGAAACCATCGCCGAAGCGCTGGCCAACGCCCGCAAGCTGGAAGACAAAGGCTTCCGCTATTCCTACGACATGCTGGGCGAAGCCGCGCTGACCGAAGCCGACGCCCAGGCTTATCTGGTGTCCTACCAGCAGGCGATCCACGCCATCGGCAAAGCCTCCAACGGCCGCGGCATCTATGAAGGCCCGGGCATTTCCATCAAGCTGTCGGCGCTGCACCCGCGCTACAGCCGCGCGCAGTACGAACGCGTAATGGAAGAACTGTACCCGCGCCTGCTGTCGCTGACCCTGCAGGCCCGCCAGTACGACATCGGCATCAACATCGACGCCGAAGAGGCCGACCGCCTGGAGATCTCGCTCGATCTGCTGGAGAAGCTGTGCTTTGAGCCGCAGCTGGCCGGCTGGAACGGCATCGGCTTCGTGATCCAGGCCTATCAGAAACGCTGTCCGTTCGCCATCGACGCGGTGATCGACATGGCGCAGCGCAGCCGCCGCCGCCTGATGATCCGCCTGGTGAAAGGCGCTTACTGGGACAGCGAAATCAAACGCGCCCAGATGGACGGCCTGGAAGGCTACCCGGTTTACACCCGCAAGGTGTACACCGACGTCTCCTATCTGGCCTGCGCCCGCAAGCTGCTGTCGGTGCCGAACCTGATCTACCCGCAGTTCGCCACCCATAACGCCCATACCCTGAGCGCTATCTATCATCTGGCGGGCAACAACTACTATCCTGGCCAATATGAATTCCAGTGCCTGCACGGTATGGGCGAGCCGCTGTACGAACAGGTGGTGGGCAAAGTGGCCGACGGCAAACTGAACCGTCCGTGCCGCATCTATGCGCCGGTCGGCACCCATGAAACGCTGCTGGCCTACCTGGTGCGCCGCCTGCTGGAAAACGGCGCCAACACCTCGTTCGTCAACCGCATCGCCGACGCCACCCTGCCGCTCGACGAACTGGTCGCCGATCCGGTCAGCGCCGTGGAAGCGATGGCGGCCAGCGAGGGCCAAATCGGCCTGCCGCATCCGCGCATCCCGCTGCCGCGCGAGCTGTACGGCGAAAAACGCGCCAATTCCAGCGGCCTGGACCTGTCCAACGAACAGCGTCTGGCCTCGCTGTCCAGCGCTCTGCTGACCAGCGCCACCCAGCCATGGCGCGCCGAGCCTATCATCGACGCCGAGCTGGATCAGGGCGCTGAGCAGCCGGTGATCAACCCCGCCGAACCGGGCGACGTCGTCGGCTACGTGCGCGAAGCCACCGAAGGCGAAGTGAGCCGCGCGCTCGACGCCGCGGCCGCCGCCGGCCCTATCTGGTTCGCCACCCCGCCGTCGGAGCGCGCCGCCATCCTCGAACGCGCCGCCGAACTTATGGAGAGCCAGCTGCAGAGCCTGCTGGGCATCCTGGTGCGCGAAGCGGGCAAAACCTTCAACAACGCCATCGCCGAGGTGCGCGAAGCGGTCGACTTCCTGCATTACTATGCCGGCCAGGTGCGCGATGACTTCGCCAACGACAGCCACCGCCCGCTGGGCCCGGTGGTGTGCATCAGCCCGTGGAACTTCCCGCTGGCGATCTTCACCGGCCAAATCGCCGCCGCGCTGGCGGCGGGCAACAGCGTGCTGGCCAAGCCGGCCGAACAAACCCCGCTGGTGGCGGCGCAGGCGGTGCGCATCCTGCTGGAGGCCGGCATTCCTCAGGGCGTGCTGCAGCTGCTGCCGGGCCAGGGTGAAACCGTCGGCTCGGTGCTGGTCAACGACGCCCGCGTGCGCGGCGTGATGTTCACCGGCTCTACCGACGTCGCCGGCATCCTGCAGCGCAGCATCGCCGGCCGCCTCGATCCGCAGGGCCGCCCGACGCCGCTGATCGCCGAAACCGGCGGCCTGAACGCGATGATCGTCGACTCGTCCGCCCTGACCGAACAGGTGGTGACCGACGTCGTCGCTTCGGCCTTCGACAGCGCCGGCCAGCGCTGCTCCGCGCTGCGCATTCTGTGCATTCAGGAAGACGTGGCCGAGCACACGTTGCAGATGCTGCGCGGCGCGATGGCCGAATGCCGCATGGGCAACCCGGAACGCCTGTCTACCGACATCGGGCCGGTGATCGACGCCGACGCCAAAACCGGCATCGAGCGCCATATCCAGGCGATGCGCGCCAAGGGCCGCAAGGTGTATCAGGCCGCCAAGGGCAGCGCGCAGGACGAGAAAGAATGGGCGCGCGGCACCTTCATCAAGCCGACGCTGATCGAACTGGACAGCTTCGACGAGCTGCAAAAAGAGATCTTCGGTCCGGTACTGCACGTGGTTCGCTTCCAGCGCGCCAACCTGGAAGCGCTGGTCGATCAGATCAACGCCGCCGGCTATGGCCTGACGCTGGGCATTCACACCCGCATCGATGAAACCATCGCCCGGGTGACCGACCGCGCCAAGGTAGGCAACCTGTACGTCAACCGCAACATGGTCGGCGCGGTCGTCGGCGTGCAGCCGTTCGGCGGCGAAGGCCTGTCGGGCACCGGCCCGAAAGCCGGCGGCCCGCTGTATCTGTACCGTCTGCTGGCCAACCGCCCGGACGACGCGGTGCAACGCACCCTGAACCGTCAGGATGAAGAGCGCCCGCTGGAAGCCACCGCGCGGCCGCTGTTGCTCAACGCCCATCAGGCGTTGGAGCAGTGGGCGACAGCCCAGAAACGGAGCGATCTGGCCCAGCTGGCGCAACGCTATGCGGAACTCGGCCAGGGCGGCACCGTGCGCCCGCTGCCGGGCCCGACCGGCGAGCGCAACACCTACGCCCTGCTGCCGCGCGAGCGCGTGCTGTGCCTGGCGGACAACGAGGCCGACGCCCTGATCCAACTGGCGGCGGTGCTGGCGGTCGGCAGCGGCGTGCTGTGGCCGGAAGCCGAACTGCAGCGCAACCTGTATCGCCGCCTGCCGGCCGAGGTTCAGGCGCGCATCGCCTTCTGCAAAGACTGGCAGCAGGACAAGGTCGAGTTCGACGCCGCCATCTACCACGGCGACGCCGACCAGCTGCGCACCCTGTGCGAGCAGATTGCCCAACGCAGCGGCGCCATCGTCTCGGTGCAGGGCTTCGCCCACGGCGAAACCAACATCCTGCTGGAACGCCTGCTGATCGAACGCTCGCTCAGCGTCAACACCGCCGCCGCCGGCGGTAACGCCAGCCTGATGACCATCGGCTGATCGTTGTAGCTAATCACCTGAGGGCGCAGTTCAATTGAACTGACCCCCAGAAGTTGGACGGTGTAAATTCACGCAGCCTTCGAGGCCTGAGTTCGGTATTCCACCGGACTCAGGCCTTTCAGTTTCTGCCTGATGCGATGGTAGTTGTAGTAATCAATGTAGGCGTCTATCTCCTGCGCCAAGTGTTCCACACTATCAAAGCGCTGCAAGTAATACAGCTCCGCTTTCAGATGACCGAAGAAGTTCTCCATTACCGCATTGTCCAGGCAATTTCCCTTGCGAGACATGCTCTGCTTTACCCCGTTAACCCGCAACGCATGCTGGTAAGCCGCCATCTGATAGTGCCAACCCTGGTCACTGTGCAACAGTAACTGCTCACCCGGTTTTATCCTGCACACCGCCTTGTCCAGCATCTTTTTAACCAGCCTAAACTCTGCCCGGCGTGCCACTTCATAAGCGATGATTTCACCGTTGTACAAGTCAAGCACCGGTGATAAATACAGCTTATCCTCACCAACCCGGAACTCCGTTACATCCGTCACCCACTTTTGATTGGGGCACTGAGCGGTAAAATTACGCTGCAGGAGATTGGGAGCCACCTTGCCTGCATTTCCTTTGTATGAACGGTACTTTTTACGGCGAACCGGTGACTTCAGCTGCAACTCTGTCATCAGCTTTTGCACGGTTTTATGATTTAAAACGTATCCTTCCTTTCGCATTGCGCAGGTTACGCGACGATAGCCGTAACGGCCTTTATGTATGTTAAAGACCTCGGTTATCCGTTGTTTAGCCTCACGGTATTTATCCGGCACTCGACTGACTTTACAGCAATAATAATACGTACTGCGCGCCAGCCCACCGGCATGCAACAGCATGTCTAAACGGTGTTTTTGCCTTAATGCCGTGACTATTTTTGCCCTTTCCGCCGTGCCCGGGCATCGTTTTCCTGCATCAAGGCTCTCAACTTTTTTATGTAGTCATTCTGCGCGCGTAAAAACTCGATTTCCTCCCGCATCTCTTCGGGGGTCAGTTCATCCGGCGACTTGCCGGCATGGGGGGTTTTGGGATGCTGATACATTCGGCGACCACGCTGATTCAGGTTGAGGGCTTCGGCCCCATTCTCCTGATAAAGCTTAACCCAGTGTTCCAGCGTCGTGTATGAGGGGATGTCGAATTTGGCGGCGACGCTGGCTAAAGAAAGGGGATTGGCGCGGGCAAACTCGACAACGGCGAGCTTAAATTCGGGCGTGTACTGCCGCTGACGCCCGGATTGTAGCCCTGCCTCACCATGGTGCTGATAGGCGGCAATCCAGCGGCGAAGCTGAACATGAGCAACGGAAAATTTTTTCGCGGTCTGCCTTTGGCTGCCGAACCCGGCGAGATAGTACCGGACCGCCTCGAGCTTGAATGGGAGCGAATATTTCATAAAAACTGCACCTCCGAATGTCAGATGGATATCCAACATTTGGGGTGCAGTTCAAATTGAACTGCGCCCTTTTTGTTTGTATCTCCACAGCCGCGTGGCTGTGGAGATACAATGGGGGCGGGGAAGGTTGGCTACGGGCCGAACATATTCGTCTTCGGCCCGTACGGACTTACTGATTCAAGAACTTGTCGAGGAACTGCTTGGTGCGCTGATGTTGCGGATTGGCGAACAGCGCTTTGGCCGGCCCCTGCTCCACGATGCGGCCGTGATCCATAAAGATGGCGCGGTCGGCCACGTCGCGGGCGAAGCTCATCTCGTGCGTGACGATCACCATGGTGCGCTTCTCTTCCGCCAGCGAACGGATAGTGTTGAGCACTTCCCCCACCAGCTCGGGATCGAGCGCCGAGGTCGGCTCATCGAACAGGATCACTTCAGGCTGCATCGCCAGCGCGCGGGCGATCGCCACCCGCTGCTGCTGGCCGCCGGAAAGACGCCGCGGGTAAGCCTGCTCCTTGCCGTTCAGCCCAACCTTGGCCAGCAGGGCGCGAGCGCGCTGCTCGGCGCTGGCCTTGGCCTCGCCCTTGACGAACACCGGCCCCTCGATGATGTTCTCCAGCACCGAACGGTGCGGGAACAGGTTGAAATTCTGGAACACGAAACCCACCTGCTGACGCAGCGCGCGCACCAGTTTCTTCTGCTTGCTGAGGGGTTTGGAGCCGTCGATCAGGATATCACCGACGCGAATGGTGCCGGAATCCGGCTCCTCCAGCAGATTGATGCAACGCAGCAAGGTGGTCTTGCCCGAGCCGCTCGGCCCGATAATCGCCACCACCTCGCCGGCGGCCACCTCCAGATCGATCCCATGCAGCACCGTCTGACCCTTGAACTGCTTGGTCAACTGTTTAACTTCGATGGCACTCATGCGTTACTCCTGATCCTGGCGGTTGACGTGGTTTTCCAGGCGGTTTTGCAACGCGGAAAGCAGGGTCGCCATCACCCAGTAAATCAGCGATGCCGCCAGATACATGGTGAACACCTCCAGCGTGCGCGAGGTGATCAGCTGCGCCTGGCGGAACAGTTCCGGCACCTGAATGGTGGCCGCCAGCGAGGTGTCTTTCACCAGGCCGATAAAGCTGTTGCCCAACGGCGGCAAGGCGGTGCGCGCAGCCTGCGGCAGGATCACCCGGCGCAGCGTTTGCCAGCGGGTCATGCCGATGCTGGCGGCGGCTTCCCACTGCCCTTTTTCGATCGAGGAGATCGCCGCGCGCAGCGTTTCGGAGGTGTAGGCGGCGGTGTTGAGCGACAGGCCAATCAGCGCCGCCGGGAAAGGATCAAATTCGATGCCGAACTGCGGCAGGCCGTAGTAAATCATAAACAGCTGCGCTATCAGCGGCGTGCCGCGGAACAGCGAGACGTAGAGGCGCGACAGCCACGACAGCGGCCATAACGGCGAAAGGCGCATCAGCGCCAGCAGAAAACCGAGCAGCAGACCCAGCGCCATGCCGCCCAGGCTGAGCTGCAGCGTGAGTATCGCGCCCTTCAATAAAAATGGCGCTGAATCCAGCGCCAGTTGAATACTTTCGTGCATTATTTAGTTACGTCCGCGCCAAACCATTTCTCGGAAATCTTCGCCAGCGTGCCGTCTTTTTGCATTTCGGCGATCGCCTGATCGATGGCGGCCAGCAGCTCAGGATTGTTTTTGCGCAGCGCCACGCCGGATTCCTGGCGCGAGAACGCCGGGCCGGCTACCGCCAGCGTATCGCCGGTCTTCTTCACCAGATCCAGCGCCGCCAGACGGTCGACCAGAATGGCGTTGATGCGGCCTACGCGCAGATCCTGGTACTTGGTCGGGTCATCGTCATAGGTGCGCACGTCCACGCCCTGCACGTTTTCACGCAGCCACTGCTCGTAGTTGGTGCCCAGACCGACGCCGACCTTCTTGCCCTTCAGATCCTCCGGCTTGGTGATGGAGCCCTCGTTGCCCTTCTTCACCAGCGCCTGGATGCCGGAAACGGTATAAGGGGTGGAGAAATCATATTTTTTCTGGCGCTCAGGGGAGATGGTCACCTGATTGATCACCACGTCGATGCGTTTTGACTCCAGCGAAGCCAGCATGCCGTCCCATTTGGTCGGGTTCAGCTTGGCCTTCACGCCAAGGTGCTGCGCCAGCGCGTTGGCGAAATCCACTTCGAAGCCGGTCAGCTTGCCGTCTTCCCCCTGGAAGCTGAACGGCGGATAGGTGCCTTCCAGACCGACAATCAGGCTGCCGCGCTGTTTCACCTGCTGCAGCAGGTTGTCGGCGGCGCAGGTTTGCGCGCTTAAACCGGCGGTCAGCGCCACGGCCATCACGCCCATCAGCATCTGGCGACGAACTTTGGAAAAGATCATAAACACCCCTGTATGTTGTTTATCTTTTTTGATATCAGCACTTTAACAGTGCAGTTGCCCGCATAAAGGAATATAACCTTATAAATATAGTCCAGAATGGAATAACAAAGCGCGATCATACCTGCGGATGATAGGCGAACAGCGCCGGCGCGCCGCCGGTATGAATAAACAGGATCGGGCCCTCATCGCGGAAGCGCCGCTGGGCGATGCCGTCGATCAGGCCGGCCATCGCTTTACCGGTATAGACCGGATCCAGCAACACTCCTTCCTGTTGCGCCAGCAGCTGCACCGCCGCCGTGCCCTCTTCGTTCGGCATGCCGTACTGCGGCGCAAAATAATCGTCCCACAGCGCGATCGGCGCCAGCGGTTCGATGTTCAGCGAGCAGGCCAGCGCCTGCTGGATCTGTTCGACCTTCGGCAACTGGTCGATGGCCTTGCGCGAAACGGTCACGCCGATCAGTTCGCTCTCCGGCAACAGCTGCTGCAGGCCAACCGCCAGGCCGGCATGGGTGCCGGCGCTGCCGGACGCCACCAGCACCGAACTGAAATCGACATTGCTGCGGCGACTCTGTTCGGCAATTTCCAGCGCGCATTGCACATAGCCCAACGCACCGAGCGCATTGGAGCCGCCCACCGGCACCACGTAAGGCCGGAAGCCCTGCGCCTCCAGCCGGGTCGCCAGTTCGGCCAGCTGCTGTTGGGGATCGTGCAGCGCTTCGCACATCACCACTTCGGCATTGAACAGACCCAGCAGCAGGCGGTTGCCGTTGGTCAGGTAGTTTTCCGCCCGGGTGTCGATCGGGTTTTCGAGCAGCGCAACGCAGTGCAGACCGAGCTTGGCCGCCACCGCCGCCGTCTGGCGCACGTGGTTGGACTGGATAGCGCCGGCGGTCACCAGCGTGTCGGCCCCCTGACGCAGCGCATCGGCGGCAAGAAATTCGAGCTTTCTCAGCTTGTTGCCGCCCATCGCCATCGGCGTGACGTCGTCACGTTTGATGTAAATTTCACGGCCGAGGTAATCGGAAAGGCGAGACAGTTTTTCGAGCGGCGTGGCAGAGCCAACAAAATCCAGGCGCGGGAATTGCGCCAATCGCTGTTGCAGGTTCACTACTTCCCCCAGGGAATCAAATATCGACATCTGGCGGATAGATTTAGCAGATGTGAACCGAATAATCATCCTTTATCGCTGGGCGGGAAGCCGGCGCCTCCCCGGCCGACGCGCCGGGGAGCGGGGATCAATAGCTGCGCTGCCAGGCCAGATACTGATCGTATTTACGCAGCGCGATGCGGTAGTTGTTATGCGCCGCGGACGGCAGATCGTCGATGATGCGCTGATGGCTGGCGCTGCTGGCGAACTTGTCGGCCGGATAGTTGCGCGCCACCAGCATTTCGTCCAGCCGGCGCAGGCGCACCACGTATTCGCGGATGGTGCTGTGGCTCATTTCGGTTTGCTCAAACAGATACTGTTTGAAAGCCATGATGTCGAAATAGCTCGGGTGACTGTTGCAGGAAATTTCGCTGCAGAAGCGGCACAGCGCAGTCAGCTCCTGCTGCACGTTCAGCCAGACGTGGTCGTCGATCGGCTGATCCATGCGCGCGATGGCGTCTTTGTTGATGATCTTGCCGCGAAAAACCAACGCCATGCGGTCCAGCAGCTTGCCGCACTGGGAGCAATGCGTCTGGCTGTGTTTGTAGTCTTTCAAATAACGGCTCAGCGGCCGTTTTTTCAACAGTATTCCTGGCATAAGGGCTATCCGATAGTCGCAATGGTGTTCAGGTTGAAGGGAAAGCGGTTGATCCGCCGTCAGGACGCATTCGCCAACCGCGCCCGCAGGCGTTTGATCGCCTGGCTGTGCAGCTGGCTGACGCGGGACTCGCCCACGTCCAGCACGGCGCCGATCTCCTTCAGGTTCAACTCTTCCTGGTAATACAGCGTCAGCACCATTTTCTCGCGTTCCGGCAATGCCTCGATGGCGTCGATCACCCGTTGGCGCAGGCTGCCCTCCAGCAGATGGTGCAGCGGGTTGGCTTCCTCATGCCCTTCCAGCAGGGGCTCCGCGCTTTCGCCGTGCTCTTCGCGCCACTCGTCATAGGAGAAAAGCTGGCTGTTATTGGTGTCCAACAGAATTTGACGGTATTCGTCCAGTGAGATATCCAGCGCCTGCGCCACTTCCACTTCGCTGGCCGGGCGGCCATGGCGCTGTTCCAGCTGCCGCATCGCCTGCGCCACTTCACGCGCGTGGCGCCGCACGCTGCGCGGCACCCAGTCGCGGCTGCGCAGCTCGTCGAGCATCGCGCCGCGGATGCGCTGCACCGCGTAGGTGGTAAAGGCGGTTCCCTGCAGGGCGTCGTAACGCTCGACGGCGTTCAACAGCCCGATTCCTCCGGCCTGCAGCAGATCGTCGAGCTCCACGCTGGCGGGCAGCCTGACCTGCAGGCGCAACGCCTCGTGGCGCACCAACGGCACGTAGCGCAGCCAAAGAGAATTTTTGTCCATCACGCCTTCGGCGGTATACAGAAAGCTCACTATGTCTAAAACCTGCGGATAAGAGAGTCAGCGCTATTATCCGTAGGGGGCAAAATGCCAATCGGCTGAACAGTCGCACAAAACGGGCCTTATTTGCGCCATGTACTGGCCGCTGGCTGCGCGAGCATAAAAAAACCCCGCCGGAGCGGGGTTCTTTCGCGACAGTTAATCGGGAGAGGCGATTAACGCAGCAGGGACAGTACGTTCTGCGTAGACTGGTTAGCCTGTGCCAGAACGGAGGTGCCAGCCTGTTGCAGGATGTTGGCGCGGCTCATGTTGGACACTTCGGTCGCGTAGTCGGCATCCTGAATACGCGACTGGGACGCGGACAGGTTGTTAACGGTGCTGTTCAGGTTGTTGATGACAGAATCGAAACGGTTCTGTACCGCACCCAGAGAAGAACGCAGACCGTCAACCTGAGACAGCGCTTTGTCCAGGGTGTCCAGCGGGTTTTTCACGTCGGTCACTGCCGCGCCTTCGGTCACTTTACCATCGGCCGCAACGGTAGCGACTGCGTAAGATTTGGTGCCGTCGGCGGCAACGGTTTGCACGTAGAAACCATCTTTACCGTCTTTATCTTTACCGGCCACGACAGTCTTACCGGCTGCCAGAGCGGAGCCCGCTTTGTCGTAAGCGACATCGGCGCCGCCGGCAGTGACTTTCAGCGTACCGCCGTTGGCGACTTCGGCGCCGATTTTGGTGCCTTTTTCAGTGACGTCGAAGGTATCCAGACCCAGCTGTTTGGCGTCGATCTTTTTCAGATCGATGTCGATGGTTTCACCGTCGTTGGCGCCAACCTGAATGGTCAGTTTCTGATCGCTGCTCAGCACTTTCACGCCGTTGAAATCGGTCTGCTCGGAGATGCGGTTGATTTCGGACATGCGCTGGGTGATTTCGTCCTGGATGGACTTCAGGTCGCTGGAAGAGTTGGAGCCGTTCTGCGCCTGCACGGTCAGACGACGGATGTTCTGCAGGTTGTCGTTGACTTCGTTCAGCGCGCCTTCGGTGGTCTGCGCCAGGGAGATACCGTCGTTGGCGTTACGGGAAGCCTGAGTCAGGCCCTTGATGTTAGCGGTGAAACGGTTGGAGATCGCCTGACCAGCCGCGTCGTCCTTGGCGCTGTTGATACGCAGGCCGGAAGACAGACGCTCAATCGCAGTGCCCAGAGAAGACTGAGATTTGTTCAGGTTGTTCTGCGCCATCAGCGACAGGCTGTTGGTGTTAATTACTTGTGCCATTGTATGCTTTCCTTACGAATCAGTTGCGATATTCGCATCACGGTTAAAAGGTTCGGGCTTATTTGCCCACGGCGTCAACCACCGTCCCCTCAGGTATCGGCCCTCCCCCTGCAACCTTTAGAGATTTTTCATTTTTTTTTGCGCTTTCGGCAATGGCGTAAATAGCGCGGTTTTTCCCTCCTCTATTGCGCCATCGGCTTTTTATTTTTTCGGTAAACTTTTTCTCCGCTGGGCCGATAACGCGTAAAGCGAATAAAGTCATTACCAAGGAGAATTACGAATGGCATCGATCAGTTCATTAGGCATCGGCTCAGGACTTGACCTCAACGGCTTGCTGGACAAGCTGACCAAGGCGGAACAACAGCGCCTGACCCCTTACACCACCAAGCAATCGAGCTACAACGCCCAACTGACCGCCTACGGCACGCTGAAAGGCTCGCTGGAAAAGTTCGATAACCTGAGCAAAGAGCTGGCGAAGGAAGATTTCTTCAAGGGCACCACCGCCAGCGAACACGACGCCTTTAAAATCAGCACCGACGCCAAGGCGGTGCCGGGCAACTATGTGGTGGAAGTCACCCAGCTGGCGCAGGCGCAAACCCTGACCACCCAGGAGAAAATCAGCGATCAGACCACCAGGCTCGGCGCCGAGGGCGCGGCCGACCGTTCGATCAGCATCACCGCCGGCAACCCGCCGAAAGAGACCAAGATCCCGCTCAGCGACGATCAGACCTCGCTGGTGGAAATGCGCGACGCCATCAACGGCGCCAAGGCCGGCGTCACCGCCAGCATCATGCGGGTGGGCGATAACCAATATCAGCTGGCGATCGGCTCCTCCACCACCGGCGAAAGCAACCAGGTCGCCATCCAGGTCAATAACGACGCCCAGTTGGGCGGCATTCTCAATTACGACGCCACGCGCAGCACCAGCCCGATGAAGGAAACGGTGAAGGCGCAGGATGCGCAGCTGGTGGTGAACGGCACCGCCATCAAGCGCAGCACCAACTCGATCAGCGATGCGCTGCAGGGCGTGACCCTGGATCTGAAAACCAAAACCAAAGACGGCGAGCCGCAGAACCTGGTGATCAGCACCAATACCGCCGGCACCACCGACAAGATTAAGGAGTGGGTCGACAGCTATAACTCGCTGCTGGACACCTTCAACTCACTGACCAAGTTCACCCCGGTCAAAACCGGTGAGGCGCAGAATGCCAGCAACGGCCCCCTGCTGGGCGACAACACGCTGCGCGGCGTTCAGTCGTCGATTAAAAGCGCCCTCAGCGCCGCCCAGGACAACCCGGAGCTGAAAGGCCTGGGCAACCTCGGCATCTCGACCGACACCAAGACCGGCAAGCTGGAAATCGACAGCACCAAGCTGAAAAAAGCGCTGGATGAAAAGCCGGATCAGGTCACCAATTTCTTCGTCGGCAACGGCAAAGACACCGGCATGGCCACCGAGATCCACAACGAAATCCAAAGCTATATCAAGTCCGGCGGCATCATCGAGAACTCGACCAAGAGCATCAACACCAACCTCGATCGCCTGAACAACCAGATAACCACGGTCACCGCCAGCATTCAAAACACCATAGATCGCTATAAGCTGCAGTTCGTTCAGCTGGATACCATGATGTCCAAATTGAACGGCACCAGTAATTACTTAAACCAACAGTTCAAATAATTCTTTTTAACCAGGTAAAAAAACAGCATGTATAACCGTAGCGGCACTCAGGCCTATGCGCAGGTCAGTCTGGAAAGCGGCGTGATGAGCGCCAGCCCGCACCAGTTAATCGTGATGCTGTTCGACGGGGCGCTCAGCGCCCTGCTTCGCGCACGCATCCTGATGAACCAGGGCGACATCGCCGGCAAGGGGCTGGCCCTGTCCAAGGCCATCAACATCATCGACAACGGTCTGAAAAGCGGCCTGGATCACCAGCAGGGCGGCGAAATGGCCGACAACCTGGCGGCGCTGTACGACTACATGAAACGCCGGCTGATGCAGGCCAACCTGCATAACGACGATGCGGCGATCGCCGAAGTGGTCAAGCTGCTGGAAAATATTGCTGACGCCTGGCGCCAGATTGGCCCCCACTATCAACCCTCTCAGGACGCCGTGTAATGGAACGTCAACAGCAACTGTTAGCCGCATATCAACAAATTCACACCCTCAGCAGCCAGATGATCGCGCTGGCGCAAACCGGCCGCTGGGAAGAGCTGGTCGAACAGGAGCTCACCTACGTGACGGCGGTGGAAAAAACCGCCGCCTTTACCGGCCTGGTCGGCCCGTCCATCGCGCTGCAGGAGATGCTGCGCAACAAACTGCAGCAGATCCTGGATAACGAAACCGAGCTGAAGCGCCTGCTGCAGCTGCGCATGGACGAGTTGAAAGAGCTGATTGGCCAGTCGACGCGCCAGAACGTGGTCAACAATACCTACGGGCAATTTCACGACCGCGCCCTGCTGTTGGGAGAGCCGCAGGTACGATGAGATCGCAACGGATAAATATCACCCCGACACGGACGTTTTCTGTTCAGCAGGAAATTGATTTTTGATAGATAAAACACGTCGTTGTGTTTCACAACGTATGGAAAAATGTTGCTCCAGCGCTCAGCAAAGCGTAAAGATATTCTTCAGATAATGGCTGCGAAATGAATATCGATGGAACGTACAATTAATCTCTGTCCTGGAATTGGCGCATCGGCGCACATCATTCAGCATACTGAATTATTATTCCCCTCAGTTTATTTTGAGCAACCGCATCTGTATCTGATACGGCAAGGGCAAAAACGCGTGCGCTGGCGGCAGCGCGAAGTGGTGGCTCAGGCCGGCGAGCTGTTGATCATCGACGGCGGCCAAACCGTGGATGTGATTAATGGCCCCTCGGAGGAAGGCGTATTCAGTTGCCAGCTGCTGACCTGCGATCCGCTGCTGCTCAGCGCCCAACCGCCCTGCGGAGAAACGCCGCCGACAACGCCGTTCGATGCGGTGCTGGCGCTGCGTAACCTGCCCTGCGCCCTGATGCACAGCTTCGAGACCGCCAGCCTGGCGCTGGCGCTGAGACAGCGCTTTCCGGCCATTATAGTGCGCCACAAAATGTTGGAAATTCTGCTGTGGTTGACGCAGTTCGGCGTGCGCTTCATTCATAACGAAGCCCGGGATCTCACCCAGCGGGTGCGTCGCTGCCTGGCGACCGACCCGCACAGCATTTGGACCGCGGCCAAGGTGGCCGAAAGCCTGTCGATGAGCGAAGTGGTGCTGCGCCGCAAACTGTCGATGGAGAACACCGCGTTGCGCAATCTGATGATCGACGTGCGCATGAGCAGCGCGCTGGCGTTATTGCAGTCCACCGACTGGCCGATTTCCGCCATCGCTCAGCACGTCGGCTATGAAAGCGCCTCGCGTTTTGCCGAGCGTTTTCGCAAACGCTTTGGCTTTGCCCCCACCGCCATCCGCGGCCACCAGCGGATCATGGAGCCCGGCGCGATGCAACCTCAGGGGATCATTTAATCGGCGAGCATGGACGCAGGAGACGCGGACGGACGCTTGCCGGCGGCACCATAAAACATCGAGGCCACCGGAGGGTGGCCTGGGGTGTTTCAATCTGGTTGTATTAAAACGCTTATTAGTACGACTAAAACCATCAGCATTAAAATGCTGAACAGTCGCCATCTGGTTTCGCTTTTACCGCTCATTACCCCGTCCCAAAATTATGACCTTATTCGCAGGCTTATAATAATTCGCCCTAGCCTGGGCCAATATGAATGACAGCGCGCTTTTTATCGCTCTGCTCCATTGATTGAAAATTCACTTGGCCCCAAACGGCTGAGGGACCCCCACTAAATCAGGGCTAATAAATTAACACCCTATTTCGATAAGCTTTAGCCAGGTGGGTAAGAGCAGCATCCAGCGTTGTTCGTTTTAAAGTCCGCATCCTGGCGGCGTCACCTCGCCGTGAGGACGGAAACTGTTTACCAGAGCCTGGTCACTCCTGTTGGGGCTGCTCCCTCAGGGGGTGACTAGCGGCAAATCAATTGATAGAATATGCATTCAATTATCTATTCACAAAGCGATTCACCACTATGCCAGCTCGCTCTGACACGATACGCCAAATGCTCAGTCAAGGGCCGATGAAATCTCGTCAACTAATTGATATGATGGGAGTTAGCCAACCGACAATGTCCCGTGCATTGAGAAATATTGGCGATGACATTGTTCGAATCGGAGCTGGCCCATCTATTCAATACGCTCTACGCGATACCTACCGCGGATTCAGATCTGCGCCCATTTACCGTATTACCGATGAAGGGCGCATTAGGCCTCTTGGCGAGCTTATTCCGGTTCGTCCCGAGGGATTCGTCATGGTGCCAGCCGACAACGTAAGTCTCCATAGCGACGGGCTGCCGTGGTGGCTGTTTGACATGCGACCACAAGGGTATCTCGGGCGAGCCTACGCATCAACGTATGCGGCTGATCTTGGCCTGTCGGCGGACCCAGAGCAATGGACAGACTCGGATGTGGTTAAGGCGTTGCTTGCTCATGGTCATGATGCTATCGGCAACCTACTGGTAGGAGAACAAGCACGGGACCGTTTCCTCGAGATGCCGGAGCCCCGTCCAGTTGAGCGAGCCACAGCGTATCCCGCGCTGGCATTAGCGGCTGCTGCCGGTGATGTACCCGGGTCATCTGCAGGCGGTGAACAGCCGAAATTTTGCACCTATACAGAACGCGGTCATGTCCTGGTGAAATTCTCGGCCCCAGACGATAACCCGGTTAGCGAACGCTGGCGTGACCTTCTGCTGGCCGAACACTTAGCGTTGAGAGTGCTTGGTGTGGAAACACAGGTACTAGATTTTGGCAGTCAGCGCTTCCTCGAGATCCCCCGATTCGACCGCGTTGGCCAACTGGGTCGTATCGGCGTCTTCTCTCTGCGGGCACTTGATGCAGAGTTTGTCGGCAATGCCAGAGCCCCCTGGCCCGTTTTGGTTGATAGCCTCGTTGCGGGAGGACATGTCCATCCTGATGCCGCAGCTGGCACCGCCCGGCTTTGGGCATTTGGGACGCTAATCGGCAATACCGACATGCACCACGGGAACTTGTCGTTCATCAGCAGCCATGGTCGCCCGTATCACCTTGCACCGGCCTACGACATTCTGCCTATGGGATTCGCCCCCAGAGCGGGCGGTGCAATAGTGAACGAGCTTCGGCCGGCGTCACTATCGGAAGTCATTAGCGGGGATGTCTGGCAGGAAACGTTGGGCCTGGCCGAGAACTTCTTTGTTATGGCCAGTGATTGCGGGCGTTTCTCCGCCCATTTCGGTCCATGCCTTGAGGCATTACGCCGTCACCTTGACGAGGCCAGAACGCGTATCGCCCGTCTAGGGTAAAAAGCGAGTTCAAATTTGCCGATCCACTCATTTTTCAACTCAATAGGGTCCAAAGCGTGCGGGTATATATGCCCGAAAAATACCAGAATCGGGCGACAGATCAGCACAACGGCATCTGAGCCAATCCCAGTACGGGTCAGTCCTTGAAAGTAGCTAGCCAACGTTTTTTGGCGAGATGCGCTTATTTGCGGCCGTGGGTCTTCCCGGCGACCAAAAGGTGTTTATGCGTTTGGCAAAAACATTCGTTGTGCCAGCCATAATGCGGGTCTGCGCAGATCGAGAATGTCACCGAGGACGGAACCCGGCCGCGATATTTTCGCTCGTTAAGGTCCTTGCTCAGTGAAATGAACAGGCTGTCGGCCGAAGGCCAGCCTTCGCTGACCTCAAGCACGCTATTGCCCCGATTTATTTCCGTCTTCAGCACTCCCTGAAGACAAGCGCATAGCCTGTCGATCATGGCTTAACCTCCAAGGCGACAATAGGATTTATCACGTTGTTACTCGGCCATTGAAGAGTAAACTTCCTCAGGATGCCTCAACGCTGGCGACGGCGGCAACCTAATCTGCAAGGTTAAAAATGAAAAAATTGCTGGTCGTGGCGCTGATTGTCGCCGCGTTGTTATATGTGTTCAAAACAGATATTCAAGTTTTCTATCTCAAGCAGATTGAATTTCAGAGCGCCAGATAGCAAAAAGCCTCCGATGGGCTTTTTGCTGCGAGAGACGGGTGCAGATGATGATGGAAATCCCATCACACCGGCATATTCATGATGTCCTGGTACGCCGCCACCAGCCTGTTGCGCACCTGCACCCCCAGCTGCAGCGATACCGACGACTTTTGCAGATCGACCATCACATCGTTGAGGCTGATGCCCGGCGCGCCCAGCTCGAAGTCCTGCGCCTGTTTGCGCGCCGCCTGTTGGGTGTCGCTGATTTTGCCGATGGCCGCCTTCAGTTCGCTGGCGAAACTGACGCCCTGCGTCGTCGGGCCCGGCCCCATCTGCCCGGCCTGAATCGCCGTCGCCTGCAGCTGCTGCAGCACCCCTTCAATCCCCTGAATTGCCATTTTGATCTCTGCCTTACTCCGTTGACGGGCGCTATGGCGTCCGACATTTCTCCGATGCTGCACAGCCTACCACAGCGGTTTTTTGCTAAATCGGTTAATTAACTGCAAAAAACCCGGCTTATCGGGCCATCGAAATCGCCGTCGCGGGCAAATAATGGCATGCCCAGAAATGGGAGCGCCGCTATTTAGAAGATATGTGTATCAGGGAGTCTGTTTTGTCACACAATGCTAACCATACCGTTCATCAGCCTGGCAGGGAGCTGCGCAGCGGCCCGCACCGGATCCTGAGCGCCATTGAAGGACCGGACCTAAAATGAGTGCCTCAATCATCGCCGGCGAAAGCCGCGACCATGGCCTGCTGGCCATCTGGAACCGTCTGCGCGCCAACCCGAAGATCCCGTTGCTGGTCGCCGCTTCCGCCGCGATCGCCATCGTGGTCGCGCTGCTGTTATGGGCAAAAAGTCCAGACTACCGCGTGCTGTACAGCAACCTGAACGATCGCGACGGTGGCGCCATCGTCACCCAGCTCACGCAGATGAACATCCCTTACCGCTTCGCTGAAAACGGCGCGGCGCTGCTGATCCCGGCGGAAAAGGTGCATGAAACCCGTCTGCGTCTGGCGCAGCAGGGGTTGCCGAAAGGCGGCGCCGTCGGCTTCGAACTGCTGGATCAGGAAAAATTCGGCATCAGCCAGTTCAGCGAGCAGATTAACTATCAGCGCGCGCTGGAGGGCGAACTGTCGCGCACCATCGAATCGCTGGGGCCGGTGCAGAACGCCCGCGTGCATCTGGCGCTGCCCAAACCTTCGCTGTTCGTGCGCGAACAAAAGTCCCCTTCCGCCTCGGTAACGCTAACGCTGCAGCCGGGCCGCGCGCTGGATGACGGCCAAATCAACGCCATCGTCTATATGGTCTCGAGCAGCGTCGCCGGCCTGCCGCCGGGCAACGTGACGGTGGTCGATCAGGCCGGCCGTCTGCTGACCCAGTCCGACGGCACCGGGCGCGATCTCAACGCCGCCCAGCTGAAATACGCCGGCGAAGTGGAAAGCCGTTTCCAGCGTCGCATTGAAGCGATCCTGGCGCCGATGGTCGGCAGCGCCAACGTGCGCGCCCAGGTCACCGCGCAGATCGATTTCGCCACCCGCGAACAAACCGACGAAGAATATCAGCCCAATCAGCAGCCGAATAAGGCCGCCGTACGCTCTCAGCAAACCAGCCTGAGCGAGCAGATTGGCGGGCCGCAGGTCGGCGGCGTGCCGGGGGCGCTGTCCAATCAGCCGAGCGCGCCGGCCAGCGCGCCGATAGAAACCGCCAAGCCCGCGGCCGCCGGCAATAACGCCGCCCGGCCGACCGCCGCCGATGCCGGCAGCCGCGGGCCGCAAAACACCCGGCGCGACGAGACCACCAACTATGAGGTCGATCGCACCATCCGCCATACCCAGCAGAAAGCCGGCGCCGTGCAGCGGCTGTCGGTGGCGGTGGTGGTCAACTACCGCGGCGCGGGCAAAGACGGCAAACCGCTGCCGATGAGCAAGGAACAGCTGACGCAGATTGAATCGCTGGTGCGTGAGGCCATGGGCTACTCCAGCAGCCGCGGCGACACCCTGAACGTGATTAACACGCCGTTTACCGATAACGAGGCCACCGGCGGCGAACTGCCGTTCTGGCAGAGCCAGTCGTTTATCGATCGCCTGCTCGACGCCGGCCGTTACCTGCTGGTGCTGCTGGTGGCCTGGCTACTGTGGCGCAAACTGGTGCGGCCGCAGCTGCTGCACCGCCAGGCGGCGCAGCAGGCCGCCATCGCCGCCGCCAATGCGCCCGCCGCCAAGCCGGCCGACGGCGGCAAACCGAGCAATGAGGAGCTGGCGCAGCGCCGCAAGTCGCAGCAGCGCGTCAGCGCAGAAGTCCAGAGCCAGCGGATCCGCGATCTGGCTGATAAAGACCCGCGCGTGGTCGCTCTGGTAATCCGCCAATGGATGAGTAACGAGATATGAGCCTGACCGGAACCGAAAAAAGCGCCATTCTGCTGATGACGCTGGGGGAAGATCGCGCGGCGGAGGTGTTCAAGCACCTCTCCTCGCGCGAAGTGCAGCAGCTGAGCGGCACCATGGCCAGCATGAGCCAGGTGTCGCACAAACAGCTGAGCGAAATACTGGGCGAGTTTGAAGACGACGCCGAACAGTATGCGGCGCTGAGCGTCAACGCCAGCGACTACCTGCGTTCGGTGCTGGTCAAAGCGCTGGGCGAAGAGCGCGCCGCCAGCCTGCTGGAAGACATTCTCGAATCGCGCGAAACCACCACCGGCATGGAAACGCTCAACTTTATGGAGCCGCAGAGCGCGGCGGATCTGATCCGCGACGAACACCCGCAAATCATCGCCACCATTCTGGTGCACCTGAAGCGCGGCCAGGCGGCGGATATTCTGGCGCTGTTCGACGAGCGCCTGCGCAACGACGTAATGCTGCGCATCGCCACCTTCGGCGGCGTGCAGCCGGCGGCGCTGGCGGAATTGACCGAAGTGCTGAACAACCTGCTCGACGGCCAGAACCTCAAGCGCAGCAAAATGGGCGGGGTGCGTACCGCAGCCGAGATCATCAACCTGATGAAAACGCAGCAGGAAGAAGCGGTTATCGATGCGATGCGCGAATACGACGGCGAGCTGGCGCAGAAAATCATCGACGAAATGTTCCTGTTCGAGAACCTGGTGGAAGTCGACGATCGCAGCATCCAGCGCCTGCTGCAGGAAGTGGAAGGCGAGTCGTTGCTGATTGCCCTGAAGGGCGCCGAGCAGCCGCTGCGCGAGAAGTTCCTCAAGAACATGTCGCAGCGCGCCGCCGACATCCTGCGCGACGATCTGGCCAACCGCGGGCCGGTGCGCATGTCGCAGGTGGAGAACGAACAGAAAGCCATTCTGCTGGTGGTTCGCCGCCTGGCGGAGAGCGGCGAAATGATCATCGGCGGTGGCGAGGACACCTATGTCTGAGCGCATTAACGCCCTGCCCTGGCAGCCCTGGTCGCTGAACGATCTGGCCGAAAAACCGCCGGCCTTCGAACCGCCGCCGCCCGTCGCGGCAAGCGACGCGGCGCCGCAGGATGAGCAAGCCGACCTGCAGCAACGGTTGGCGCAGCTGCGCCTGCAGGCCGAGCAACAGGGCCGGCAGCAGGGTTACGCCGACGGCCAGCACCAAGGCTACGAGGCCGGTTTCCAATCCGGGCTGGAGGAAGGCCGTCAGCAAGGCTTGCTGGAGGCGCAGCAGCAGCAACAGCCGCTGACCGCCCACTGGCAGCAGCTGGTGACCGAATTCCAGCATACGCTGGACGCGCTGGACAGCGTGATCGCCTCCCGCTTGATGCAGCTGGCGCTGACCGCCGCCAGGCAGGTGCTGGGCCAGCCGCCGGTGTGCGACGGCACCGCCCTGCTCGGCCAGATCCAGCAGCTGATTCAACAGGAACCGATGTTCAACGGCAAGCCGCAGCTGCGCGTGCACCCGGACGACTATCCGCGGGTCGAGCAGCAGCTGGGGGTCACCCTCGGCCTGCACGGTTGGCGGCTGCTGGCGGACGGCCAACTGCATCCCGGCGGCTGCAAGGTCAGCGCCGAGGAAGGCGATCTCGACGCCAGCCTGGCGACGCGCTGGCATGAGCTGTGCCGCCTGGCCGCCCCGGGGGAAGTGTAATGACCGCGCGTCTCGGCCGCTGGCTGAGCTCTCTCGATACGCTGGAAAAACGCATCGCCCGCGCGCCGACGGTGCGCCGTTACGGTCGGCTGACCCGCGCCACCGGTCTGGTGCTGGAGGCCACCGGCCTGCAGCTGCCGCTCGGCGCCACCTGCCTGATCGAGCGTCACGACGCCGGGGAGGTGCAGGAGGTGGAAAGCGAAGTGGTCGGCTTCAACGGCCAGCGGCTGTTCCTGATGCCGCTGGAAGAAGTGGAAGGCATAGTGCCGGGCGCGCGGGTTTATGCGCGCATCGCCCCGGAGGGCCAGAGCGCCGGCAAACAGCTGCCGCTCGGCCCGGCGTTGCTGGGGCGGGTATTGGACGGCGGCGCCAAACCGCTCGACGGCCTGCCTGCGCCGGATACCGGCTACCGCGCGCCGCTGATCACCGCGCCGTTCAACCCGCTGCAGCGTACGCCGATCGAAAAGGTGCTGGACGTTGGGGTACGCACCATCAACGGCCTGCTGACCGTCGGCCGCGGCCAACGCATGGGCCTGTTCGCCGGCTCCGGCGTGGGTAAAAGCGTACTGCTCGGCATGATGGCGCGCTACACCCGGGCCGACGTGATCGTGGTCGGCCTGATTGGCGAGCGCGGCCGCGAGGTCAAAGACTTCATCGAGAACATTCTCGGCGCCGAAGGCCGGGCGCGTTCGGTGGTGATCGCCGCCCCGGCCGACGTTTCGCCGCTGCTGCGCATGCAGGGCGCCGCCTACGCCACGCGCATCGCCGAAGATTTTCGCGATCGCGGCCAGCACGTGCTGCTGATCATGGATTCCCTCACCCGCTACGCCATGGCGCAGCGCGAAATCGCCCTGGCGATCGGCGAGCCGCCGGCCACCAAAGGCTACCCGCCTTCGGTATTCGCCAAGCTGCCGGCGCTGGTGGAGCGTGCGGGCAACGGCATCAGCGGCGGCGGCTCGATCACCGCCTTCTATACCGTGCTGACCGAGGGGGATGACCAGCAGGACCCGATCGCCGACTCGGCGCGCGCCATCCTCGACGGGCACGTGGTGCTGTCGCGCCGTCTGGCGGAGGCCGGCCACTACCCGGCGATCGACATCGAGGCCTCGATCAGCCGCGCCATGACCTCTCTGATCGACGAAGAGCACTACCGCCGGGTACGCAACTTCAAGCAGATGCTGGCCAGCTACCAACGCAACCGCGATCTGATCAGCGTCGGCGCCTACGCCGCGGGCAGCGATCCGCTGCTGGACAAGGCGATGACGCTGTATCCGCAAATGGAAGCCTACCTGCAACAGGGCATCTTTGAGCGCAGCGGCTACGACGAAGCCTGTCAACAGCTGCAGCAGCTGATTGTTTAACCACACCAGAGGCTGAGACCGATGAAATCACAGTCACCCCTGAACACCCTGCGCGATCTGGCGCAGGACGCGGTGGAACAGGCCGCACAGCAGCTGGGCCAGGTGCGCCTGGCGCAGCAGGCGGCGGAACGGCAGCTGTCGATGCTGCTCAACTACCAGGACGAGTACCGCCAGAAGCTGAACCGCCAGCTGAGCGGCGGCATGGACTCTTCCCATTGGCAAAACTACCAGCAGTTTATCGGCACCCTGGAGCAGGCTATCGATCAGCACCGGCAACAGCTGCTGCAGTGGAGCCGGAAGGTCGACCATGCGGTCAGGCACTGGCAGGACAAACAGCAGCGGTTGAACGCCTTCGAAACCCTGCACACTCGCGCCCTGAGCGCGGAGCAGCAGCGGGAGAACAAACGGGATCAAAAGCTGATGGATGAGTTCGCTCAACGCAGTGCACAAAGGAACACTAACCCATGAATCTGAACGCCCTGCCAGGCCTGGCGACAACCGGCGAAGCCGGCGGCCTGTCCGACCTGCCGCTGGATGGATCCTCGCTGTCATCCGCCTTCGCCCAACTGCTCGGGGCGCGTTTTCTGCCCGCCGGCGGCGGCAAGCTGCCCGCTGCGGCGCCGAGCGCCGACGACCCGCAGGCGCCGGCGCTCAGCCGCAGCCAGCTCAACGCGTTGTTGGCGACATTCGGCGAGCGCGATGGCCTGCTGGCCACCGCACTGCCGTGCGGCGATCGGGCCGTCAACGCGCCTGCCGACCGGCGGCAACCGGATGCGCAACAATCGGCGCCGCCTGCAACCGCAGCCGACGGCGAGCTGGATGCCGCGACCTCGCAGGCGCTGTTCGCCATGTTGCCGGCGGCGCTCGCCGCGCAACCGCCGGTCGCTTCCGGCCAGCACCACCCGAGCGCAGTCACCGATGACGGCGCCGAGCCGCCGACGGGCAGCCTGCTGAGCGCCGCCGCGCCAACGGCCCGCCCGACCGAGGCGCAACCGGGCGCCCAGCCGCCAGGCAAACCCGGGCCGAACGCGGATAACGGCGTCGCCGGCCCGGCTCAACCGCCGGCCGAACGCCCCGATCTCGCGCAGCCGAAGCCGGGAAACGAAAGCCAGCAAGCCGCAACCTTCGGCCACGCCATGGCGCCGCCGACGGGCAGCCCGCTGCAGCCGGCCCCGGCGCCCGTCGGCGCGCCGGTGAGCGCCCCGCCGACGCCGCAGCTGAGCGCGCAGTTGGGCAGCCCGGAGTGGCAGCAGGCGCTGAGTCAGCAGGTGTTGATGTTCCATCGCAACGGCCAGCAAAGCGCCGAGCTGCGGCTGCATCCGCAGGAACTGGGCGCGCTGCAGATAACCCTGAAGCTGGATGACCAGCAGGCGCAGCTGCACATCGCTTCCGCTCATGGCCAGGTGCGCGCGGCGGTGGAAGCGGCGATGCCGCAGCTGCGTCACGCGCTGGCCGAGAGCGGCATCAGCCTGGGGCAAAGCAGCGTCGGCGGCGAGCCTGCGCCGCACGGGCAGCACGGGCAGCAACAGGCCGCCGACGGCCAGGGGGGGGCGAGCTACGCCGAACGGCATGGCGACGCCAATAGCGCGGTCGAGATCGTCAGCGCGCCGGCGGCGCTGCAGCGTATGGCCGGCGCCGTCAACGGCGTCGATATTTTCGCCTGAGCCGCCGCAAACGCCCAAGCTGGCACCCATTTGCGCGTCTATTCAGGCTATTGCGCGCCGCGATAGGCGCGATAATACCGTTACCCGTCATACTTGAAGCTGCATCTTTGTTGGCTGCATTTGCGCGCCCCAGTCACATAGTTACCTATGCTCCTGGGGACTTACAAATTTGCCGCCGCGATGCAGCCCCAATTATTTGGGGTAAATCATGTCATGCGTGCGGCTTTGCCGCGCGCCATGCCCGCCGCCTCGCCGGCCGCGGGTGGAACAACAGGAATTTGATTTGGCTATGTCTCAGAATACCCTTCCGGCAGCACCGAAACGCTCCCTTCTGGTCATCTTGCTGGCGTTGATCGCCGTGGTCGCCTGCGGCGCGGCGGGTTACAGCGGCTGGCTGCTGAAGCAGCGAGCCGACGGCGCCCAGCCGGCGGCCGCCAAGGTACAGCCGCCGGCCGCGCCGGTGTTTATGCCGCTGGACACCTTCACCGTCAATCTGGTGACGCCGGACAACAACCCCGACCGCGTGCTGTACATCGGTCTGACGCTGCGTCTGCCGGACGAACATACCCGCCGCCAGCTGAACGATTTTCTGCCGGAAGTGCGCAGCCGTCTGCTGATGCTGCTCTCCCGCCAGGACGCGGGTCAGCTGGCCAGTGAACAAGGGAAACAGCAGCTGGTGGCGCAGATTAAGGACGTGCTCAGCCCGCCGCTGGTTAAGGGGCAACCGAAGCAGGTGGTCAGCGATGTGCTGTTCACCGCCTTCATACTGCGGTAATCACTATGGGCGACAGCATACTTTCACAGGCAGAGATCGACGCCTTGCTCAACGGCGACAGCGCGGGCGACGAACCCGAAGCGGTGGTCGGCCACGAGAGCGAGGTCAAGCCTTACGATCCGACGACCCAGCGCCGCGTGGTGCGCGAACGGCTGCACGCGCTGGAAATCATCAACGAACGTTTTGCCCGGCAGTTCCGCATGGGGTTGTTCAACCTGCTGCGCCGCAGCCCGGACATCACCGTCGGCCCGATCAAGATCCAGCCGTACCACGAGTTTGCCCGCAACCTGCCGGTGCCGACCAACCTCAACCTGGTGCATCTGAATCCGCTGCGCGGCACCGCGCTGTTCGTGTTCGCGCCCAGCCTGGTGTTTATCGCCGTCGATAACCTGTTCGGCGGCGACGGCCGCTTCCCGACCAAGGTCGAGGGGCGCGAGTTCACCCCGACCGAACAGCGGGTGATCAAGCGCATGCTGCGCCTGGCGCTGGACGCCTACGGCGACGCCTGGAGCGCCATTTACAAGATCAGCGTGGAATACGTGCGCGCCGAGATGCAGGTGAAGTTCACCAATATCACCACCTCGCCGAACGACATCGTGGTCACCACGCCGTTCCAGGTGGAGATTGGCGCGCTGACCGGCGAGTTCAATATCTGCATCCCGTTCGCGATGATCGAACCGCTGCGCGAGCTGCTGACCAACCCGCCGCTGGAAAATTCGCGGCAGGAGGACAGCCACTGGCGCGAAACGCTGGTGAAACAGGTGCAGCATTCCGAGCTTACGCTGACCGCCAACTTCGTCGATATCCCGATGCGGCTGTCGAAAATCCTGAAGCTGCAGCCGGGCGACGTATTACCGATAGACAAACCGGAGCGCCTGATCGCCCACGTGGACGGCGTCCCGGTTCTGACCAGCCAATACGGCACGCTAAACGGGCAGTACGCCCTGCGCGTCGAACATTTGATTAACCCTATTTTACATGCTCTGAGTGAGGAACAGCCCAATGAGTGACCCTAAGCAACCGTCTGGCGAAGGAAAGGGATCCGTAGACGATCTGTGGGCTGATGCGTTTAACGAGCAGCAGTCGACCGAGAAAGCCGGCGCGACCACCGAAGGGGTGTTCACGTCGCTTGAAGCTCAGGATGCGCTCGGCAGCCTGCAGGATATCGATCTGATCCTGGACATCCCGGTCAAGCTGACCGTCGAGCTGGGGCGCACCAAAATGACCATCAAGGAACTGCTGCGGCTGTCGCAGGGGTCGGTGGTGGCGTTGGACGGGCTGGCCGGCGAACCGCTGGATATCCTGATCAACGGCTATCTGATCGCCCAGGGCGAAGTGGTGGTGGTGGCCGACAAGTTCGGCGTGCGCATCACCGACATCATCACCCCTTCTGAACGCATGCGTCGCCTGAGCCGCTGATGACCACCGGCGCACCCGTCACAGCCCACGGCACCCAACAGCCCGCCGCGCCGGCCCTGCCGGCCGGTTCGGTGTTGACGCAGGTCAGCAGCGCGCTCGGCGGCATTCTGCTGCTGATCCTGCTGGCCGGCTGGCTGTTCCGCCGGCTGGGCTTCGCCCCGCAGGCGCGCAACGGCAAGCTGCTGAACCTGCGCGCCAGCTGCCAGGTTGGCCAGCGCGAACGCGTGGTGGTGGTCGAAGTGGCTAACACCTGGCTGGTGTTGGGGGTTACCGCCCAACGGGTAACCCCGCTGCATACCCTGCCCGCGCCGCCGCAGGAGGGGAATGCGACCGAAACGGCGGCGCCGGCGGACTTCCGCCAGCTGCTGCAAAAAGTTCTGAAACGCCCGGAAAAATCGGCATGACCGCTATTTCACCCGCCGCGCGCCGCCGCGCCGCGCGCATTTTCCCCTGGCTGGGCGCCCTGCTGCTGCTGGCCAGTCCGGCGGCGTCGGCGCAGCTGCCGGGTTTGATCAGCCAGCCGCTGGCCAACGGCGGCCAAAGCTGGTCGTTGCCGGTACAGACGCTGGTGCTGCTGACCTCGCTCAGCTTCCTGCCGGCCATGCTGTTGATGATGACCAGCTTCACCCGCATCATCATCGTGCTCGGCCTGCTGCGCAACGCCCTCGGTACGCCCTCCGCGCCGCCGAATCAGGTGATGCTCGGCCTGGCGCTGTTCCTGACGTTTTTCATCATGTCGCCGGTGTTCGACAAGGTGTACCAGGATGCCTATCTGCCGTTCAGCCAGGACAAAATCGGCCTGGACGCGGCGCTGGACAAAGGTTCGCAGCCGTTGCGCGAGTTTATGCTGCGCCAAACGCGTGAAACCGATCTGGCGCTGTACGCCAAGCTGGCCAACCAGCCGCCGCTGGCCGGGCCGGAGGCGGTGCCGATGCGCATTCTGCTCCCCGCGTACGTCACCAGCGAGCTGAAAACCGCCTTCCAGATTGGCTTCACGGTGTTTATCCCGTTTCTGATCATCGACCTGGTGGTCGCCAGCGTGCTGATGGCGCTGGGGATGATGATGGTGCCGCCGGCGACCATCTCGCTGCCGTTCAAGCTGATGCTGTTCGTGCTGGTGGATGGCTGGCAGCTGCTGCTCGGCTCGCTGGCGCAGAGTTTTTATTCGTAACCCGGCGCTGACGCCGCCTTTCAAGGAAGCATAATGACACCCGAATCGGTCATGGCACTGGGCACCGAAGCGATGAAAGTGGCGCTGGCGCTGGCCGCGCCGCTGCTGCTGGCGGCGCTGATCAGCGGCCTGGTGGTCAGCCTGCTGCAGGCCGCCACCCAGATCAACGAAATGACGCTGTCGTTCATTCCCAAAATTCTGGCGGTGTTCGCCACCATCGTGATCGCCGGCCCCTGGATGCTGAACCTGCTGCTGGACTACATGCGCATGCTGTTCAGCAACCTGCCCAATTTGATCGGCTGACCGTGCTCACCGTCGACAGCGCCCAGTTCGGCGTATGGCTCAGCCAATATTTTTGGCCGCTGCTGCGCATTCTGGCGCTCATCGGCACCGCGCCGGTATTCAGCGAGAAGCAAATCAGCAAAAAGGTGAAAATCGGCCTCGGCGGCCTGATCGTGATCCTGATCGCCCCGACCCTGCCCACCAGCAATATCCCGATCTTCTCCGCCGCCGGTCTGTGGCTGGCTGTCCAGCAAATCCTGATCGGCGTGGCGCTGGGCCTGACCATGCAGTTCGCCTTCGCGGCGGTGCGGCTGGCCGGCGAGGTGATCGGCATGCAGATGGGGCTGTCGTTCGCCACCTTCTTCGACCCCAGCGGCGGGCCGAACATGCCGGTGCTGGCCAGGCTGCTCAACCTGCTGGCGATGCTGCTGTTCCTCAGCGTTGACGGCCACCTGTGGCTGATTTCCCTGCTGGCGGACAGCTTCCACACCCTGCCGGTCCAGACCCGGCCGCTGAACGGCAACGGCTTCCTGGTGCTGACCCAGGTCGGCTCGCTGATCTTCATCAACGGCCTGATGCTGGCGCTGCCGCTGATCTGCCTGCTGCTGACGCTCAACATGGCGCTCGGCCTGCTCAACCGCATGACGCCGCAGCTGTCGGTGTTCGTGATCGGCTTCCCGGTCACCATGACCATCGGCATCATGACCCTCGGCATGATGATGCCGATGCTGGCGCCGTTCTGCGAACACCTGTTCGGCGAGGTGTTCGACCGCCTGGCGGCGGTGGTCGGCGGCATGACTTTCTGAATCCCCCTCTTCCCGCTCTTTCCGCGGCGCGCCGCAAGACAAAATGGCAAGAAACCGGCTTTATCGGAACAAAAGCGTGATAAACCCCGGTTATCCGCATTAAGGTCCAAAAGCCCGCCACGGCTTGAATAATAAAATACCCGCCCTAGAATAGACCTGAAATAAAATACAAGTGAGGTTTTATTATGAGAGGAATGTTATAACCCGGCAATAACACGGCGACCGATAAATATCGCATTATTTCATCACCTGCTTATTAAACAGGTGCAGGCCCCGGCACGTCATAAACCCGGCGACCCGCCGCAGGCGAGGCATGCCCCCCGATAGCCCCAGGAGTGATATCATGATCAAGGCGAAAACCAACCGTAAGGCCAGACGTTTATTTGGCATGACCCACTGGCAGAGCAACCGCTTCAAAATTGCCTTTGACGAAACGCCGAATGGCGGCGAATGGAAAGTGATCAAGAAAAAGAAATAACGCCACCCTCTTCAGTCAGTTAAAAATAATATATTCAACAAGGTTTTCCCGGCCAGAAGCTCAATAATACCCTTAGGTATTAACTCCGGCCGACCGCCTTATTATTGTTTTCGTTCCTGAAGAAAAAAAGGCACGTCACTCAAGCTTTTCGTGGGAGAAAAAGTGACGTGCCAAACAAGTGCGCCCGGTTTCAAGAATTCCCTACCCCTGCCTCGCAGCGATAGCGTTTTCTAAGCGCACCCAAGGGAAACCCGCCGTGACGACACGCCGGGGTAGTGCCCGATTAACGGTTCATCTGGAACAGCGACATGCCCTGCATATCGCCGAAGGTTTTGTACGACGCCTGCAGCGCCGCCTGCTGCATAAAGTAAGCGGAGATCGACTCGGCCAAATCCGCATCCGTCAGCGCGCTCATCTGCACCTGATTGGTCATGTCGCGTTCCTTGCCGATGCTGTCCAGCTGATCCATCTCCTGCAGCTGGCTACCCAACTCGGCGCGCACGCTCAGCACCTTGTTGTAGGAGTTGTCCATGCCGCGGTTAGCCTTGGCCAGCGCATCGGCGACCTGTTGTTGGGTGGCCTCGTCGGCATCCTGCAGCGGCGTTTTCAGCGCTTTCAGCGCAATGTCGATGCTCTCGAAGACGTTGGCCACCGGCGCGCTGCCGTCCGGCTCGGGTTTCGGGTTGCTGGTCAGCGACATGAACACCGTATTGCCGGTATGGCCGATGGTCATGGTGCGGTTGGCGTCCACCTTCTGCTCGACCGCCCTGTCGCCGCCCTGGTAGCTCACCGCGCCGCCCTGGTCGACGAACGGCGGCTTGTCGTTCATATAGCCGCCGAACATGTAGCGCCCGTTGCCGTCGGTGCTGTTGGCCTGGTTGAGCAGCTGATCTTTCAGCCCCTGCAGTTGGGTGGCCAGCGAATCGCGGTCGTTATCGCTTTCGGTGCCGCCGGCGTTGACGATCAACGCCTTGATGTCCTGAATGGTCGAGGTGGCGCCGGCCAGCACGTTTTCTTCCATCGAGACGTTCTGCCGGGCGAAGGTACGCGCCAGCGTATACTGGTTGTTCTCGGCCTGCGACTGCGACAGCATCACCGCCTGCGACGCCGCCAGCGGATCGTCGGAGGGATTGATCACCTTCTTGCCGGTTGAAAGCTGCTCTGCGGCCTTCATAAACAGCGACTGGTTGCCGGTGATGCCGGCCATGTTCTGCTGATACATCATGCTGGTGCTCATGCGCATGCGGTGGTTTCCTCAAAATGGGCCGCCGCGCCCGCGTCGGGGCCCGGCCGGCAATGAAATCAACGAATGTTCAACAGCGCGTCGAACATCGAGCTGGCGGTTTGAATCACCTGCGCGTTAGCCATGTAATACTGCTGGAAACGCAACAGTTCACCGTACTCTTCGTCCAGGTTGACGCCGGAGATCGACTGCTGTTGCTGGGTCAGCTGCGTCACGATGTTGGCCTGCGAGGTGGTGGCCACCTTGGCGGAGGCGGTCTGGTTGCCGATGCTGCTGACCATGCCGGCGTAGGCGCCGCTGAAGGTCGCTTTGCCGTCCACCAGCTTCTTGGTTTGCAGATCGATCAGCTTCTTGGCGTTCTCGTTGTCGCCCCGACCGCTGTCGTCCTTGCCGGCGGCGGCGATTTTCGACGAGTCGCTGAGGGCGACCGTCAGGCTGCCGGCCACGTCGCTCACCGGCTTCACGGTGAAGCTGTCCTTGGCCCGGGGGGTGCCGTCGATGCCGATCTGCAGCCCGTCAAAGCTCAGCGTCGGCTTGCCGTCGGCGTCGGTGCCCGCGGTGGCGTTGACCTTGACGTTGTCCGGCAGCCGGCTTACCTGCCAATTGCCGCCGTCGAACTCGACGCGATAGTCGTTGGCCTTCACCTTGCCGGTATCGGTATAAGACACCGACAGCGCGGCGTCGCCGGCATTGCGGGTATTGTCCACCACCCGGCCGCCGCCGAAGCTGAAGAAATCGGCGCCGGCGTCGCCGTTCAGATCGAAGCCTGCGCGGTGCTGTTGGTTAAAGTTGTCCGCCAACGCCAGCGCAATCTGGCCCAGCTGATTGCGCGCGCCGTCCAGCGTTTCGCTGCGGAACTTCAGCACGCCGCTCAGGCTGCCGCTGTTGATCTGCCCTTCCGGCACTTCGCTGGCGCCGTGGCCGCGATCGTAGCCGAGGGTCAATCGGGAAGGATCGCTGCCGGAAGGCACCGCCGCCACCTGATAAGTGGCGCTGCCCTGCACCAGGGTCAGACCGTTGGCGAAGGAAAGGGTGTAAGCGTCGCCATCCTGCTGGGTCACCTGCACGCCAACCACCTTGTTCAGCTCGGTCACCAGCTGGTCGCGCTGATCCAGCAGGGCGTTCGGTTCGCCGCCGCTGCCGCGCAGGCGGGTGATTTCGTCGTTCAGCCTGGCGATCTGCTGGCTATAGCCGTTGATCTGCTGCGCGCTGTCGCCGATCTGCTGATTGACGCCGCTGTCCATATCGCGCAGATATTTATCGGTGTTGTTGAACTGGTTAACCAGGCCGTTGGCCTTGCCCAGCACCGTCTGGCGCGCCGCGTCGTCGCCGGAGTTGCTCACCAGATTCTGCAGGTTGGTGAAGAAATCCTGCATGTTGGTCGACAAGGTGTTGGTTTTGCTCGCCAGCAGGTTGTCGATCTGGGAAATTTTTTGGTAATAGGCGCCCTGCGCCTCGGCATTGCCCTGCGCGCTGCGCAACTGGTTGCTGATGAACTGGTTGTATTCGCGGTTGACGCTGGTGACGGTGACGCCGTTGCCGATAAAGCCGTTCATGGTGCTCAGGCCGCCGTTCTGCGCCAGGATGGCGGTCTGGCGGTTATAGCCGGCCACGTTGTAGTTGGAAATGTTGTTGCTGACGGTGCTGAGCGCCACCTGAGCCGCATTCAGCCCGCTCATGGCGGTGTTGATTAAGCTATTGGACATCGGGATTCCTTATGCTGCGGCGCCTGCGGCCCACAGGGTTCAATTAATCTGCTGAGCCTGTTCGCTCAGCCTGTCTCGGTTATCGGCAAAAACGGGAAAAACTTGAGGAAAAAAAGCGGCCATGCGGTCAGCATCCAGCCAGCCTTCATTACCGCCCATCCCCTAAATAATCGGCGTCGCAGCAAGGCGACAAGCAAGGGCGTCCCCGGGAGCCTGGTCAAACCGAGTGACCGGGGCAAGCTTGTGCAGTCAACGCCGCTGCGGCGTCAAGAATGACGGGGCTTTAGAACAGATCTTTCAGATCGTGGGTATAGGCCCGCACCGCCTGCTCGCCGGCGCTCTTCATCTGCCGGATCACGCCGACCAGCTTGCTGGCGTACTGCGGATCGGTGGCGTAGCCCGCCCGCTGCAGGGCGTGCGCCGCCTGCTCCGGGCTGCGGGCGGCGGCCACGTCGGCATAGCGCGGGTTGCTGGTCAGCAGCCTGACGTAGTCGGCGATCGCTTCGACGTAAGATCCGTAAACGCGGAATTTCGCCTTGATCTTCTTCGCCGCCCCCTGCTCGAACTCGGTGGTGGTGATTTCCGTTACCGGGCCGCTCCAGCCGGCGCCGGCCTTGATGCCGAACAGGTTGTAACTCGGCGCGCCGTCGGCGGTCGGAATTTCGCGCTGGCCCCAGCCGGATTCCAGCGCCGCCTGCGCCACGATCAGCTGATGCGGAATGCCGCTCTGCTGGCTGGCGACGCGCGCCGGGATCGCCAGGCGAGCGACGAAGTTGCCGTTGTTCAACGACAGCGGCGAGACCGCCGGCGGCGCTTTCGGCACCGCCCGGCGGAGGATCTGCTCCAGCGCCGGGTTCGGCAGCGTCCGCAGTACCTCATGATCCAGCGCCATCGGCGACATGCCCGCCGTTTCGCTCGGCACGGCGTTGGCGTTGCTCATCTGCCTGACCATCATATCGGCCAGCCCCAGCCCTTTCTGCGACATCTGCTGGGCGATTTGCTGGTCATACATCGAGGTATAAAGCCGGGTTTGATCGCTGCTCAGCACCCCGTCCTGCGGCAGCGCGGCGCGCATGCTCTTCAGCATCATCTGCACGAACATCCCCTCGACCTGCTGCGCCACCTGCTTCAGGTTGCCCTGCGGGTCGGCCGCCGCGTCGCGTTTCAAGCCGTTCAGCGCCTGGGCATCATAGGCCGCGCCCGACATGGCCATCAGATCGCCGGCCATCAGATAATTTCCAGCTTGGCGCGCAGGCAGCCGGCGCTCTGCATCGCCTGCAGGATCGACATCAGGTCGATCGGCGTGGCGCCCAGCGCATTCAGCGCGCGAATGACGTTGTTCAGATTGGCGCTGGCGTTAACCTTCTGCAGCGATCCGCCCTGCTGCTGCACCGATATCTGGGTGTTCGGCGTCACCACCGTCTGCCCGCCGCCAAACGGCGTATTCGGCTGGCTGACGGTATTTTGCCGATCGACCACCACCGACAGGTTGCCTTGCGCCACCGCGCAAGAGTCCAGGATCACATCGCGGTTCATCACCACCGAACCGGTGCGCGAGTTGATGATCACCTTGGCGTCGATCGCCCCGACGCTGACGTGGATATTCTGAATTTCCGCCAGGAAGCGCACCTGCGAGCTGTTGCCCTGCGGCACCAGCACCTGAATGGTGCGGGCGTCGAGCGGTGAAGCGGTGCCGCCGCCGCGCTGGCGGTTGATGGCGTCGCTGATCTGCTGCGCCAGGGTGAAGTCTTCGTCATTCAGCTGCAGGTTGATAACCCCGCCGCTGCCGAAGGTGGTCGGCAGTTCGCGTTCGATGGTGGCGCCGTTGCTGATGCGCCCGCCCGCCAGCTGATTGACCTGCACGCTGCTGCCGCCGGCCGCCGCGCCGGCGCCGCCCACCAGCACGTTGCCCTGCGCCAGCGCGTAGACCTGGTTATCCACGCCTTTCAGCGGCGTCATCAGCAAGGTGCCGCCGCGCAGGCTTTTGGCGTTGCCCATCGAGGACACCACCACGTCGATATTCTGCCCGGTGCGCGAAAACGGCGGCAGCCTGGCGGTCACCATCACCGCCGCGACGTTTTTCAGCTGCATGTTGGTGCCCGGCGGCACGGTGATGCCCAGCTGCGACAGCATGTTGCTCAGGCTCTGGGTGGTGAACGGCGTCTGCATGGTCTGGTCGCCCGAGCCGTCCAGCCCCACCACCAGCCCATAGCCGATCAGGGCGTTGTCGCGCACCCCTTGCACCGTCACCAGATCGCGGATGCGCTCCGCCGCCGCCGCCAGACTTATCGTTCCGATCAGCAAAGCCATCAGGAATTTTTTTATCATTGGAACCTCATTCGCCTTAGCCAAAAAGCGTTATAGCCTGAACTCAAAACGGGGAAACATTTAAGAAGAAGCGCTGCAGCCAGCCCATGGTTTGCGCCTCGTTGATATAGCCGTTGCCGACGTATTCGATGCGCGCGTCCGCCACCTGGGTGGAGGTGACCGAGTTATTGCCGCTGATGGTGCGCGGGTTGACCACGCCGGAAAAACGGATGAACTCGGTGCCCTGATTGATGGCGATCTGTTTTTCCCCCACCACGTGCAGGTTGCCGTTGACCAGCACCTGATTGACCGTCACGGTGATGGTGCCGCTGAAGGTATTGTTGGCGTTGGCCCCGCCCTTGCCGCCGAAGGTGCTGTCGCCGGAAATGTCCATGTCGGCGCGCGCGTTGCCCAACAGGCCGTCCAGATAGCGCGGCGAGGTGGCGACGCCGAATTTGCTGGCGCCGTTGCGGCTGGCGTTGGCGGAGGAGCTTTTGCTGGCGCTGACGTTTTCCTGCAGCACGATGGTCAGGGTATCGCCGACGTTGCGCGGGCGGCGATCTTCAAACAGCGGCTGATAGCCGTAGTTCATCGGCTGCACCGTCTGGAAAATTGAGCCGTTCGGCACCGGCGCCCCCGCCGGCGCGGGCTGCGCCGTGGTCGCACCGTCCACCAGCGGTTTGTGCGGTATGTAAGCGCAGCCGCTCAGCGTCAGCATCACCATTCCCGCCAGCCAGCGTTGTCCCTGCCGCGGCAGGATTGCCATCGAATATGTGGTTACCACGGGTATCGCCTTTGTTTCACTAAATGGGGTTACGGGCGCAGCAGGCTGCGCCCGTCAATTACAGCTGCGTCAGTTTTTGCAGCATCTGATCGGAGGTCGATACCGCCTTGCTGTTGATCTCGTAGGCGCGCTGGGTCTGGATCATATTGACCAACTCTTCCGCCACGTTGACGTTGGAGGTTTCCACGTAGCCCTGATACAGCAAGCCGGCGCCGTTCAGCCCCGGCGTGCTCTCGTTCGGCGCGCCCGAGCTTTCGGTTTCCTGATACAGATTCTCGCCGACGCTTTCCAGGCCGCTGTCGTTGACGAAGGTGGTCAGCGTCAGTTGCCCTACCTGCTGGGCGGCGGTTTGCCCCTGCAGGGTGACGCTGACGATGCCGTCGCGCCCGACGGTGATGCTCAGGGCGTTGGCCGGAATGGTGATGGCCGGCTGCACCTGAAAACCGCTGGCGGTCACCAGTTGGCCGTTCTGATCGATCTGGAACGAGCCGTCGCGGGTGTAGGCCTGGCTGCCGTCCGGCAACATCACCTGGAAGAACCCCTGCCCTTTAATGGCGACGTCCTTGCTGTTGTTGGTCTGCGACAGGTTGCCCTGGCTGTGCAGGCGTTCGGTAGCGACCGGGCGCACGCCGGTGCCGATCTGCAGGCCGGAAGGCAGCGTGGTTTGCTCGGAGGACTGCGCCCCCGGCTGACGCATGGTCTGGTACAACAGGTCTTCAAACACCGCGCGTTGGCGTTTGAAGCCGTTGGTGCTGACGTTGGCCAGGTTGTTGGCGATCACGTCCATATTGGTCTGCTGCGCGTCCAGACCGGTCTTGGCAATCCATAACGATGGGATCATTGATTATTTCCTTGCTGCTTAACTCAATGAGAGCAATGAGTTGGCGCGCTGTTCGTTTTCATCCACGCTGTGGATGACCTTCATTTGCATTTCGAAACGGCGGGCGTTGGCGATCATGTCGACCATGGTCTCCATCGGCTTGACGTTGCTGCCTTCCAGCACCCCCGGCATCACCCGCACCAGCGGATCGTTCTGCAGCAGGTTGCCGCGCTGCCGCTGGGTTTCCGGCGTTGGCCGGAACAGACCGTCGTCGCCGCGCATCACCTCGCGCGCGTCGGCCTTCACCAGTTTCAGGCGGCCAATCTGCGCGATGGTGTTCGGCGGGTCACCGGCATTCAGCGCCGAAATGGTGCCGTCGGCGGCGATGGTTACCTCCGCCGACGGCGGCACTTCGATCGGCCCGCCGTCGCCCATCAGCGGCATGCCCTGCACCGTCAATTGCCCGGTGGAAGAGATCTGGATATTGCCGTTGCGGGTGTAGGCCTCACCGCCGCCCGGCAGGCTGACCGCCAAAAAACCGTCCTGCTGCAGCGCCACGTCCAGCGGGCGCGCGGTGTAATTCAGCGCGCCCTGGCTCATGTCGGCGCCCGGCGTCGAGGCGGTGACCAGCGTACGGGTCGCCAGGCTCGGGCCGTCAACCGGCACCGCGCGCAGCGCCGACAGCTGGGCGCGAAAGCCCGGCGTCGCGGCGTTGGCCAGGTTGTTGGCGGTGACCGCCTGTTGGTCCAGCGTCTGCCGCGCCGCACCCATCGCGGTATAAATCGCGTGATCCATAAATCAATCCTGTTAGCGCAGGCTGACCAGCGTCTGCAGGATCGAGTCCTGCGTCTTGATGGTCTGGGCGTTCGACTGATAGTTGCGCTGGGCGACGATCATGTTCACCAGCTCCTGGCTGAGATCGACGTTGGACGACTCCAGCGCGCCGCTGGCCAGTTTGCCGAGGCCGCCGCTGCCCGCCAGGCCGACGCGCGGCTGGCCGGAAGCGCCGGTTTCCTGCCAAACGTTATCGCCCTGCGAAGACAGGCCTTCCGGGTTGGAGAAGTTGGCCATTACGATCTGGCCCAGCACCTGGGTCTGCTGGTTGGAATAAATCCCCACCACCGTGCCGTCGTTGTTGATCTGGAAGTTGGTGTATTCGCCGGCGGCATAACCGTCCTGCGCCACCTTGCTGACCGAGTCGCTGCCGACGTTTTGCTGCATGCTGCCGGCGAAGCTCAGGGTGAAGTTCTGCGCCGGCGCGCCGTCTTTGGCGGCCATCGGGATCAGCATGTTGAAGTCGCCGGCGGCGCCCTGGGCGCTGGTGGTGCTCACCAGGTTGCCGCTGGTGCTGAATTCCATGGTGCCCACGTCTACCGGCGCCGCGCTGCCGTCCTGGGTATAGACCTGCCACTTATTGTTTTCGGTCTTCACGAAGTAGGCGTTGATGTTGTGCGCATTACCCAGCGAATCGTAGGCGGTGATGGTATTGACGTAGTTGTAGCTGTCCTGCTTGGTCGGATCGAAGGTCTTGTTTTCCGGCACCTTGTGGGTGGATTTCAGGTTGGCCACCATCTCGCCCGAGGTGGACGCCTTGGCGTTCATCATGCCTTCGGGAATGCTCAACGGCACCGGGTTGGCGCCCTGTTGAATGGTCGGCGGCGTGCCGGCCGCCGGGTAACCGGTCAGCTGCAGCCCCTGCATGTTGGTCAGGTTGCGGTTCTCGTCCAGCTTGAACTGGCCGTTGCGGGTGTAAAAAATGCCGCCGTCCTTGTCCTGCATGCGGAAGAAACCGTTGCCGGTGATGGCGACGTCCAGCGCGCGGCTGGTGCCGGTGGTGGTGCCGCCCTTGAAGTTCTGGGTGATGCCGGACACCTTGACGCCCAGCCCGACCTGCGAACCGGCGAACATGTCGGCAAAGGACACGCTGCCGGATTTGAAGCCGGAGGTGGCGGAGTTGGCGATGTTGTTACCGATCACGTCCAGGTTGGTTGCTGCCGCGTTCAAGCCGCTGACTGCCTGAGAAAAGGCCATGTTATTCTCCGAATAGTGGTCAGGCTATCGTCCGATTGAGCCTGATGAAACAAGGAATGGGGTTATAAAATCTGTCGCACTTCTTCCAGGGTGGCGCTGCCCGCCAGGCCGAGATCCAGCCTGGCGCCGTTCGCGTCGCGGATCACGCCGTTGACCATGCCGAAGTGCAGGCTGCGCGCCACCAGCTGCTCGCCGTTGCCCTTGGCGTTGACAGCCACTTTGTAGGCGCCGTCGGGCGCGGTGCTGCCGTCGTCCAGCGAACCGTCCCAGGTAAACGCGTGCACGCCGGCGGTCAGGCCGCCGATCTCGATGGTGCGCACCACCTGGCCGCTGGCGTTGGTGATGGTGGCGGTCACCCGATCGGCGGCGCGCTCCAGCTCGACGCCAAACGGCGTGGTGCTGATCTTGCCGTCTTTGCTGCCCGCCAGGATGTTGTTGCCGGGCACCATCACCCCGTGGCCAATCAGCGCGCTGGCCTGCAGCGACTGGTTGCTGTTGATTTGGCCTGAGATGGAGCCCAGCGTGGTGTTGAGCTTCTCGATGCCCTGCACCGTGTTGATCTGCGCCAGCTGCGAGGTCAGCTCGTTGTTCTGCATCGGGTTGGTCGGGTCCTGATTCTTCAGCTGCGCCACCAGCAGCGTCAGGAAGCTGTTGCTCAGGTCCTGGCTGTTGGTGGTTTTGCCGTTGGCGCCGATGAGCGTGTCATCCAGCGATGCATTGGTAGTTGGGGCCACTGACATGGCGATATCTCCCGGTTACTGACCCAGCGTCAGGGTTTTCATCATCATCGACTTGGTGGTGTTAAGCACCTCGACGTTGGCCTGATAGCTGCGGGAGGCGGAAATGGTGTTGACCATCTCGCCCACCACGTCGACGTTCGGCATGCGCACATAGCCCTTGGCGTCCGCCAGCGGGTTACCCGGCTGATACACCAGCCGCTCCGGCGCCGGGTCGTCCACCACCTGCGCCACTCGCACGCCGCCGGTCGGCTGGCCAGGCGCCGCCGCCACTTCGAACACCACCTGCTTGGCGCGATAGGGCTGGCCGTCCGGGCCGGTTACGCTGTCGGCATTGGCCATGTTGCTGGCGCTGACGTTCAGGCGCTGCGACTGCGCGGACAGGGCCGAGCCGGAGATATCGAAAATATTCAGTAAAGACATGAGCCTTATCCTTGTTGCAGCACCGACATCATCCCTTTGATCTGACCGTTGATCAGCGTCAGGTCGGTCTGATATTTCAGGCTGTTATCGGCAAAATGGGTACGCTCGCGATCCATGTCCACCGTGTTGCCGTCCATCGACGGCTGATCCGGCACCCGGAACAGTAAATCGAGCTGCGGCGGCTGCATGTTCTGCGCCGGTATGTGGCGCGCCGCCGTCAGGTTAAGCGCGATGCCGCCGCCGCTGACGCGCCCCTGTTCCAGCACTTTATTCAGCTGGCTGGCGAAATCGATATCCCGCGCCTGATAGCCCGGTGTGTCTGCGTTGGCGATGTTAGCGGCCAAAATTTCCTGCCGCCGGGCGCGCAAGTTCAGCGCCTCTTGACCAAAGCGCAGAGCAGCGTCCAGTTTGTCGAGCATGCCCCCTCCGCGAGGTTAGAATTTGGAGCCGACAGCATAAACGCCCGCAGCGCCAGCCTATCGCGGGAATAAGGGCAAAATGGGTCGCTATTTGTCTGCTTAGCCAGCGCGTCGTACGGGTACACTTACGCGCATCCCGATGAAGCTTGAGAAGAGAATGATGAAAGGTAAAATGCTGCTGCTTGCCGGGCTGCTGTGCAGTCCTGGCGCCCGCGCCGAAGGTCTGGCGACGCAAATCGAAAGCTTCATCAAGGGGCGCTTCACCGACGCCGCGGTGCAGGTCAAGGTGCGGGTGCGCACCCCGCCGGCGCAGTGGCCGCAGTGTGCGGCGCCGCAGCTGTCGCTGCCGTCGAACGCCCGCTCATGGGGCAATATCAGCGTCTCGGTGCGCTGCGGCCAGGAACGGCGCTTTATTCAGACCCAGGTGCAGGTGATCGGCCGTTATCTGGTCTCGGCGCGCGGCATCGGCGCCGGCAGCCGCCTGACTGCGGCGGATCTGCAGCTGAAAACCGGCCGGCTGGATACCCTGCCGCCGCGCACCCTGACGACAACCGGCAAAGCGCTCGGCGCCGTCAGCCTGCGCAATATCAGCCCCGGCCAGCCGCTGACCTTCGCCATGCTGCGCCGCGCCTGGGTGATCAAGGCCGGTCAGCGGGTGCAGGTGAGCGCCCGGGGAGAGGGGTTCAACATCAGCGGCGCCGGCACCGCGATGAACAACGCCGCCGCCGAAGACGGCGTACGCGTGCGCATGGCGTCGGGCCAAATCGTCAGCGGCGTCGCCGGCGAGGATGGCGGCATCCGCATTGCGTTATAAAAGTGTAAAGGTTTGCCGAACCTTGCCGATAAGAAAAATAGAGGCAGTATTTTATTGGCCACCAGGGCCGCAAAATTATCATTGCAGCGCCGTCGCCGCTACGGCGATGGCGCAGATGGAGATTGACCATGAGTATCGATCGCACCCAGCGGCTGCAACCTGTTCCAACGGTGCAACCGCGTGAAACTCCCGCCGACAATCCGCTTCAGCCGCGCAAAGCCGCTACGGCGGAAACGGCCGTCAGCGGCACCCAGGTAAAGCTGAGCGATGCGCAGGCGCGCCTGATGCAGCCGGGCACCCAGGATATTGACATGGGCCGGGTAGAAGCCATCAAGCAGGCGATCCGCAGCGGCGAGCTAACCATGGACGCCGGTAAAATCGCCGACGCGCTGCTGCAGGATGCGCAACGCGATGGCCACTGGAACGCCGGGCGCGACTGAACGCGCAGCGGCAGGGAAAATCTGAAGGATAATCAACCACCATGGAAAACCTGGCAAAACTGCTGGATAAGCTGCTGGAAACGCTGCAGGCGCTGGATACGGTGCTGGCGGAGGAACATCATCTGCTGTGTTCGGGCCAGTTGCCCGGCGTGGCGCTGCAGCGCGCCACCGACGCCAAGAGCCAGCTGCTGGCCACCGTCGCCTACCTGGAGCAGCAGCGCCTGGGTGCCGAAAACGCCCACCGGCAACGCGCGCCTTATGCCGACCAGCCCCCGCTGGCGGATCGTTGGCAACGGGTGCAGCAACTGAGCCAAACGCTGCGCGAGAAGAACCAGCACAACGGCATGTTGCTCAATCAGCAGATCGATCACAACGCCCAGGCGTTGGCCATCCTCAGCAAAAACAGCAAATCGCTGTACGGACCGGATGGCCAATCGCGCGGCAATAGCCTGCTGGGGCGTAAAATCGGCGTCTGAACCCTCTTCTTCGCCCGGGGCCGCCGGGCGTGCGCAGCCGATCGCACCATCACTCTACACTCTGCCGTTTACCGCTGTTTATTCGCGCAGCATCACGCATCCTTTACGTTAACGCCTTGCCTGCGCCAGCCGGGTCCGCAACCCTGCGTCGGTTTTTAAACCCCTTGATCTATACCCTAATCGGGTATAAATTTCACAGGAGAGTGAATGACCGACATTTACCTCACCAAAACCTTCCAGGCCTTCGCCGCCGGTGAACGCATCCGCGATGCCGCGATAATAAAAGCCGCGCGCGAAATGCAAAATCAGCTGTATGACGCCAACCTCGGCGGCTGCGCATATAAAAAACGCATCGCCCGCCCCGGCGGCGGTAAACGCAACGGCTATCGCGTGCCGATCGCCTTTTGCGATGAAAATCGCCTGTTTTTCATGCGCGGTTTTGCCAAAAGTGAGAGAGAAAACATCAGTACGGATGAGTTACAGGGATTGAAACATCTGGCTGCGCTGTATCTGGATTATTCGCCTTTCAGACTCTACCAGTTGGTCAACAACAAGGAATTAAGGAGGCTAAGCGATGAGTAAAATTCTTGCCGAGATCCACCAGGAAGTTCAGGGCCTGCACCGCGCCGGGTTTGTCGATGACGTCACCATGCGCACCTTCGACATGCTGTGCCTGCGGCCGGTCAAGCACTATGGGCCGGAAGACATCCGCGCGCTGCGCGAACGCGAAAACGTCAGCCAGCCGGTGTTCGCGCTGTATCTGAACGTCAGCAAAAAAGCGGTGCAAAAATGGGAGCGCGGCGAAGCGCAACCGAACTCCGCCGCCATGAAGCTGCTTTCTCTCATCGACCGCAACGGCCTGGCGATACTGGCCTGAGGCGTTCGGTCACTGATAGTTGACAATCACCTGATTGCCGATCACCCGCAGCGGCGGATTCAGCCCGCCGCGCGACTGCACAAGATAAATAAAACGCAATTCCACGTTGGCCGGTTCGCCCTGCAGCCCACGGCTGGTGCCGCTGCCGCCGCCCAGCGGGATGCAGCGGCTCGGGGTGCACAGCTGCGCCTGCAGGCCGGCCGGTTCGCCCGACAGCAGGCGATAGCGCCAGCTGACGCTGGTGATGCGCGCATCGGCGTTCGGCAGCGCATTCGGCGGGCGCAAGGCGTCCGACGCGTCGCGCACGCCGCCCTGCTCCAGCGTCACGCCGGCCCCCTCGGCCACCCAGGAGCCGGACACCGCCAGGGCCAGGGACGGCGCCAGTAAAAACAGTATCGTCAGCCAGGCTTTCATTATGCGGCTCCAATGGTCGAGGTCATGCGGATTTGCCGATCGTCGTTGATTTCCAGATTCGACAACACCACCATTTGCGGCAGGCTGCGGCGCAGGAACCGCGCCAGCAACGCCCGCAGCGCATGGTTGACCAGCAGCACCGGCGGCGCGCTGAGCATTTCCTGCCGCTGCAACGCCTGCTTCGCCTGGTCCAGCAGGCGATCCGCCAGCCCCGGCTCCAACCCGCCGCCGCCCTGCAGCGCCTGCAGCAGCAACCGTTCCAGCTGGGTGTCCAGACCGATGACCTGGATCTCGCCGTGGCCCGGGAACCACTGTTGCGTGATGGCCCGGCCCAGCGCCACCCGCACTACCGTGGTCAGTTCGTAAGGATCGCTCTGCGTCGGCGCATGCTCCGCCAGCGTTTCGATGACGGTGCGCATATCGCGGATTGAAACCCGTTCCGCCAGCAGATTCTGCAGCACCTTATGCAGCGTGGTCAGCGACACCACGCCCGGCACGAAGTCTTCGGTCAGCTTCGGCATCTCCTGCGAGACGCGATCCAGCAGCTGTTGCGTTTCCTGGCGGCCAAACAGCTCGCTGGCGAACTGGCCAATCAGGTGATTGAGGTGCGTGGCCACCACCGTGCTGGCCTCGACCACGGTAAAGCCCTGGATCTGCGCCTGCTCGCGCAGCGCGCTGTCGATCCACACCGCTTCCAGCCCAAAGGCCGGATCGACGGTTTTGTCTCCCGCCAGTTCGCCCACCGCGTTACCGGGGTTAATCGCCAGCCAGCGGCCCGGCTGCGCCTCGCCGCCGCCGATTTCCACCCCTTTCATCAGGATGCGGTAGCCGGCGGGCGGCAGTTCCAGGTTATCGCGGATGTGCACCACCGGCGGCAGATAGCCCATGTCCTGAGCGAACTTCTTGCGAATGCTGCGGATGCGCCCGAGCAGCTCGCCGTTCTGCTGGAAATCCACCATCGGGATCAACCGATAACCGACTTCCATGCCCAACGGATCCTCCAGCTGCACGTCGGACCAGCTGGCCTCGGCAGCCTGCGGATTTTCCTGCGCCGCCGGCGCTTCCGCCGCCTTCGGCGCCTGCTGCTCGCGGCCGCGCAGCCACCAGGCCAATCCCAGCAAGGCGGCGGTAAACAGCAGGAACACCAGGTTCGGCATGCCCGGCACCAGGCCCAGCAGCCCCAGCACCGCGGCGCTGAGCAGCATCACCCGCGGGTTGTTGAACAGCTGGCCGACCATCTGTTCGCCCACGTCCTGATCGGTCGCCACCCGGGTGACTATCACGCCGGCCGCGGTGGAGATCACCAGCGCCGGGATCTGCGCCACCAGGCCGTCGCCGATGGTCAGCAACGTGTAGCTTTCCGCCGCCGCCCCCAGCTCCATGCCGTGCTGGATCACGCCGACCAGCAGGCCGCCGACCACGTTCAGCACCATGATCATCAGGCCGGCGACCGCGTCGCCGCGCACGAACTTGCTGGCGCCGTCCATCGAGCCGTAGAAATCCGCTTCCTGGGTCACTTCGGCGCGGCGCTTCTTGGCCTCGTCTTCCCCGATCAGACCGGCGTTGAGATCGGCGTCGATCGCCATCTGCTTGCCCGGCATGCCGTCCAGCACGAAACGCGCGCCCACTTCGGCGATGCGCCCGGCGCCCTTGGTGATCACCATAAAGTTGATCAATACCAGAATGATGAACACCACGATGCCGATGGCGAAGTTGCCGCCCACCAGGAAGTGGCCAAAGGCCTCGACCACGCGGCCGGCGGCGGCCGAACCGGTATGGCCTTCCATCAGGATGATGCGCGTCGAGGCCACGTTAAGCGACAGCCGCAGCAGCGTTGAGAACAGCAGAATGGTCGGGAAGGCGGCGAACTCCAGGGTGCGCTGGGTAAACATCGCCACCAGCAACACCATGATCGACAGCGCGATATTGAAGGTGAACAACAGGTCGAGAATGAACGCCGGCAACGGCAGCACCATCATCGACAGGATCATCAGGATCAGTATCGGGCCGGCCAGCACCTGCCACTGCGTATCTTTAAAATTACCCGGCAAACGAAGCAGGGAGGCCAAATTAGCCATCAGAGTTACTCTCTCCAGCAAAGTCCAGTGCTTCCGGCACCGGTAAACGTTCAGGTTTTTTCGGGATCAGACCGCCCTCGCATCGCCAGCGGCGCAGCCGGTAAACCCAGGCCAATACCTCGGCGACCGCGGCGTACAGGGTGGCCGGGATAGGTTGCCCAATCTCGCTGTGTCGATACAGCGCGCGCGCCAGCGGCGGCGCCTCGAGCAGCGGGATGCGGTGTTCAGCGCCCAGTTCGCGGATGCGCAGCGCAATCTCGCCGGCCCCCTTGGCCAGCACTTTCGGCGCGCTCATTTTCTGGTCGTTGTACTGCAGCGCCACCGCGTAGTGCGTCGGGTTGGTGACGATCACGTCGGCCTTCGGCACGTCGGCCATCATGCGGCGCCGGGCGATCGCCCGCTGTTGCTGGCGAATGCGCCCCTTGACGTGCGGGTCCCCTTCCTGGTCCTTGAACTCGTCGCGGATATCCTGCCTGGTCATCTTCAACTTCTTGAAGTGGCTCCACAGCTGATAAAACACGTCGAACGCCACCATCGGCGTCAGCCCCAGCACCACCAACAGGCCGCAAAAAATAATCATCTGCAGCGCATTGGCCAACGCATCGAGCGGCTGTTGCGTCACCAGGTGCAGCATCGCCGCCCAGTTGTGCCACAGATACAAACCGGTGACCCACCCCACCAGCGTCGCCTTCAGCACGCCCTTCAGCAGCTCCGCCAGCACCTGGCTGGAGAAGATGCGCTTCAGCCCGGACAGCGGGTTCATGCGCTTCAAATCAAACTTGATCGACTTGCCGCTGAACAGGATGCCGCCCAGCAGCATCGGCGCGGCGATCGCCACCAGCACCAGCCCCGCCATGATCGGCAGCAGCGCCCAGACCGCCTGGCGCAGCAGCATGCCCAGCTGGCGCAGCATTTGTTTGTCGTTGCTGACCATGCCGTGGTCGAAATGCAGCCCCTGGGTCAGCATCATCGCCAGCTGTTGCGCCATATTGCCGCCGGACAGCCAAACGATCGCCAGCCCGGCCACCAGCATCAGCACCGAGGTCAGCTCGCGCGAACGCGGGATCTGGCCATCTTCGCGCGCCTTTTCCAGCCGATGGGGCGTGGGGGCCTCGCTTTTTTCCAGATCGCTGTCTTCAGCCACGCGCCGTTCCTGTACCGGGAGGGAATAGAATGGCGGTCAGCATGCCAAAAAACTGCCGATGTCATTGATGGAACAGCGGGGAAAAAGGCGGGGTATTTAGGGGATGAGGCAATCAAGGGGAGACGTTACAGCCAATTTTCCAGCCGTAAGCCATCAACGCGCTCAAATTCGCGTCGGTTATTGGTCACCAGAATCAATCCTTCGCTGCGCGCATGCCCAGCGATATGCAGATCGTTTACGCCAATAGGCGTTCCCTGACGCTCCAGCGCAGCCCGAATGTTGCCGTAGTGCGAAGCCGCTTTGGCGCCGTAATCGAGAATGTCCAATCGGGAGACAAAATCCTCAACCACTCTCGCGTTAACCGCCGGACGCGAGCTTTTCTCCACTCCGTGAACCAATTCGCCATAGGTGACCGACGAAATGACCATTTTGCCCGCATAGCGATTGAACGCCTCCAGCACTTCCAGAGGCCGGCGCTTGATGACATAGATAACAATGTTGGTGTCCAGCATATGGCTGAACATCAAAACTCTTCCCGCTCGCGCTGGTGTTGCCCGGCGCGTTCATTGAGGAAGTCATCGCTCACCTCATTTTCCGCGCAGAAGAAACTGTCCCAGGTATTCTCCAGAGGGGCAAGAATGCGCTCTTTGCCCACTACGCGGACGGTCACTTTAGAAACGGTATCAGGGAAACGCACCTCTGTAGGCAAGCGTACAGCCTGTGTCCGATTATTGGTAAAGACAGAACCTAACGTCATGGCGACCTCCTTTAACTGGAGTACAAATTATAACCGCCATGATGTATATAGCAATGCTATATACATTAATCTTTGCGGGACACAGCGCAACTTGTCGGGGCGCGCCGTCGCGCGCCCCGACAAGGGTCAAAAACCGAGGCTGTCGAGCAGATCGTCGACCTGCGCCTGGTTGGCTATCACGCCGGCGCCGTTCTGGTCGAGCTGCGGGCCGTTGAGCAGGCTGTCGTTCGGCCGCTTCTCTTTCACCGGCTGTTCCGGAATATTTTCCATCAGCACCATCAGCAGCTGTTTTTCGATCTCCTGCACCACGTCCATCATGCGCTTGATCACCTGGCCGGTCAGATCCTGGAAGTCCTGCGCCATCATGATTTCCAGCAGTTGGGCGTTGGTGAACGCCGTGTGCCCCGGTACCTGATCCAGATACGCGCGGGTATCGGTAACCAGCGAACGGGCGTCGGCCAGGTCGATCGGGTTGGCGAACCATTCATCCCAGCGTCCTTTCAGCGCATCGGCTCCGGACTCCAGCTCCGCCTGACGCGGCTGCGCCGCCTCCACGCAGTTCAACGCCCGTTCCGCCGCCTGCGCCGTCATGGTCACTACATAGTCAAGACGGTCGCGCGCATCCGGGATCGCCTCTGCCGCCTGGGCGATCGCCTGATCGAGCCCCAGCTCGCGCATGCTGTCGCGCAGCATGCGGGTCAGTTGGCCGATGCGGGAGATGATCTCTCCCGCGGTCGCTGCATCGCTGGCAGGCATTGGAATCTCTCTCATCGCCCTCTCCTTACATGCCCAGTTTTTCGAAAATCTTATTGAGCTTTTCTTCCAGCGTCGCCGCCGTAAAAGGTTTCACCACGTAACCGCTGGCGCCGGCCTGCGCCGCCGCGATAATGTTTTCTTTTTTGGCTTCCGCCGTCACCATCAGCACCGGCATGGCGGCCAGCGCGCCGTCGGCGCGAATGGTCTGCAGCAGTTCAAGGCCGTCCATGTTCGGCATGTTCCAGTCGGACACCACAAAGTCGAAGCCGCCGGCGCGCAGCTTGTTCAGCGCATCCGCGCCGTCTTCGGCCTCTTCGACGTTATTGAAGCCCAGCTCTTTCAGCAAATTCCTGACGATGCGGCGCATAGTGGAAAAATCGTCCACCACCAGAAATCTGAGATTCTTGTCTGCCATTGCTACTCCTGAAGTTTTTAACCGTTTTAATGGTGCAAAATAGCGGCCCGCCCAACGGCGGCCGCTGACCCGATGCCCGCAGGGTTGGCCCTGCGGAATAAAATCAAATGCGCAGCGCCTGGCCGCCGGCGATCTGCGCCAGCATCCGCTGGCTGATGCGTTCCAGCTCCACCACCTCGCTGACGCCGCCGCCGGCGATGGCTTCGCGCGGCATGCCGAACACCACGCAGCTGGCCTCGTTTTGCGCCAGGGTATAGGCGCCGGCGCGGTGCATCTCCAGCATGCCGGCGGCGCCGTCGTTGCCCATGCCGGTGAGGATCACCCCGACCGCATTGCGGCCGGCGTACTGCGCCACCGAGCGGAACAGCACGTCCACCGACGGGCGGTGACGGTTAACCGCCGGGCCGTCGTGCAGCTTCACCTGGTAGTTGGCGCCGCTGCGCGTCAGCTCCAGATGGCGATCGCCCGGGGCGATATAGGCGTGGCCCGGCAGCACGCGTTCGCCGTCTTCCGCCTCTTTCACCGTGATTTGGCACAGCTTGTTCAGGCGTTCGGCGAACGAACGGGTAAAGCCCGGCGGCATATGCTGGGTGATCAGCAAGGCCGGGCTGGTGGCCGGCAGCGGCTGCAGCACCTGGCGGATCGCCTCGGTGCCGCCGGTGGACGCGCCGATGGCGATCAGCTTCTCGCTGCTCAGCAAAGGCGCATGGCTGAGGATCGCCGGCGCCGGGCTGGTGGAACGCTGCGGCAGCCGCGCCTTGGCGGCGGTGCGGATCCTCTCGGCGATCAGCTCGCTGTAGGCCAGCATGCCTTCGCGAATGCCGAGCTGCGGCTTGGTGACAAAATCCACCGCCCCCAGCTCCAGCGCGCGCAGGGTGATCTCCGAGCCCTTGCCGGTCAGCGACGACACCATCACCACCGGCATCGGCCGCAGCCGCATCAGCTTTTCGAGAAAATCGAGGCCGTCCATGCGCGGCATCTCGACGTCCAGCGTCAGCACCTGCGGGTTAAATTTCTTGATCAGATCGCGCGCCACCAGCGGGTCCGGCGCGGTCGCCACCATCTCCATGTCGGCATGGCCGTTGACGATCTCGGTCATCAGTTGGCGCATCAGGGCCGAATCGTCTACGCACAACACTCTGATTTTATTCATTACCTCTCCTTGGTCAGCCCATACACGGTCTGCCCACGCAAGTAGAAATCCCGGCTGATCTGGCTGAAATTCTCCGAGTGGCCGGCAAACATCAGCCCCCCCGGCTTAAGCAAGGGAACGAAGCGGCGCAGGATGCGCTCCTGCGTCGCCTTATCGAAATAGATCATGACGTTGCGGCAGAAAATAGCGTCGAACTGCCCCGGCAGCGCCCATTCCGGCGCCAGCAGGTTCAGCGGCTGGAAGTTCACCCGCGCCGCCAGATCCGGCCGCACCCGCACCAGCCCCTGATGCGGCCCGGTGCCGCGCAGGAAATAGCGCTGCATCTGCGCCGGCGTCAGGGTGCGCAGATCTTCCTGGCGATAGACGCCCGCCTCGGCCTTCTCCAGCACCTGGGTATCGATGTCGCTGGCCCACACCTGGCAGCCGGTGGCGCGCTGCCCCAGCGCCTCGCTGAGGGTGATGGCGATCGAGTAAGGTTCTTCGCCGGTCGACGCCGCGGTGCTCCAGACGCTGTAGCCGTTGGGCCGCGAGCGCGCATGCTCCGCCAGGATCGGGAAGTGATGCGCCTCGCGGAAAAACGCCGTCAGGTTGGTGGTCAGCGCATTGATGAACGCCTGCCATTCGGCGCTGTGCGGGTCGCTTTCCAGCAGCGCCAGATAATCGCCGAAGTCACTCAGGCCCAGCAGCCGCAGGCGGCGCACCAGGCGGTTGTAAACCATCTCGCGTTTGTGCTCCGCCAACACGATGCCGGCGCGCTGATAGATCAGCTGGCTGATGCGACGAAAATGCACGTCCGACAGCGGCAGGCGCTGCACCATTTGCGTCAGCAACGACGCCGGGTCTCGATTCTGGGTTGAGGGCGCCTGCTTCATGCCTGCTCGCTCAGGTAAAACGGGTTGCTTATGCGCTTTGACAATCTGGGGCTTCCTTTACCGCGGGTGAAACTGCGTCATGACTGTTACCTGGCGCGGCGACGTTATCGTCCGCCAGACGGAATACCGACACCGCGTCCGCCAGGGTGATGGCCTGATCCTCAAGGGCGGCGGCGGCCGAAGCGGCCTCTTCCACCAACGCGGCGTTCTGCTGGGTCACCTGGTCCATCTGGGTGACCGCCTGCGTTACCTGCTCAATGCCGCGGCTTTGTTCATCCGAAGCCGAGGCGATTTCCCCCATGATGTCGGTCACCCGGGTCACCGAACGCACGATGTCCTGCATGGTGGCGCCGGAGTTTTCCACCAGCACCGAGCCCTGCTTAACGCGGCTGACCGACTCGTCGATCAGGCCTTTAATCTCTTTTGCCGCCTGGGCGCTGCGGCTTGCCAGATTGCGCACCTCACCGGCCACCACCGCGAAGCCGCGGCCCTGTTCGCCGGCGCGCGCCGCTTCCACCGCCGCATTGAGCGCCAGAATATTGGTCTGGAAGGCGATGCCGTCGATCACGCTGGTGATGGCGCCGATCTTATGCGAACTGTTGGCTATCTCGTGCATGGTGGTCACCACGTCGCCGGCCAGCGCGCCGCCCCTGGCGGCGGTGGCGGAGGCGTCGCGCGCCAGCTGGGACGCCTGGCGGGCGTTGTCGGCGTTTTGCTTCACCGTGGCGGTCAGCTGTTCCATGCTGGCGGCGGTTTCCTCCAGCGAAGCGGCCTGCTGCTCGGTGCGCGAAGAAAGATCGTTATTGCCTTCGGAAATCTCCTGCAGGCCGATCAGTATCGATTCCGCGCCGTCGCGCACCGCGCCGACGGTGCCGATCAGCGACTGCTGCATGCGCTGCAGGCCGGCGAACAGCTGGCTGATTTCGTTGCGGCCGTACACCTGGATCGGCGCGGCCAGATCGCCGGCGGCGATGCGGTCAAAATGGCTGCGCATGATGTTCAGCGGCTGCACCAGCATGGTTCGCAGCCACCACATGGCGCTGCCGGCGACCAGGATCAGCATCAGCACCGCGCCGGCCACCAGCCAGCCGGACAGCGTGAAGGAGAGCTGATTGGCGCCGTTGGCCTGGTTAACCTTGTCGTTCACCAGCTGCAGATACTGCACAAAATCGGCCTCGAACCGATCCTGGGTTTTCTGCGTCGGCTGATCCATAAACGCCTGCAGATTATCGTTCTCCAGGAAGCCGATCAGCTCGCGCAGCGCGCCGCGCAGGCGCTGATAGCTGGCCCGGGTGGCTGCGGTCAGCTGCAGTTCCTGCTCGCTGGTGCGCTCCACCGCCAGAAACTGATTGAAATAGAGGTCGGCTTTTTGCAGTGAACTGCGGGCATTGCCCATCAGCGCGTTCACCTGATCCTGCGGCAGCTTCAGCGCGGCGCGGGTGCCGGCGCGGTTCAGGGTGTTGCGCGCCTGCAGCAGCGACACCCAGCTCAGGCTGAGCGCATCGCGCTGCTGGCTGCCGAGGGTGATAAGGTTAAGGTTGTGGTTATCGGATCGAAAAGCGGTATAGGACAGGCCGCTGGTGGCCAACTGCATAACGCAAAAAGTCATCAACAACAGAAACAGACTGGTAGAGACGCGGATTCGGTTAAACACGGTGAACCTCCTTGCGGCCGGCCACAGGCCCGCCTACGTAGGGAAAGGGGCCTCTGCGCAAAAGAGAGGCCCAGTGCCGGTCAGAACGTTTCCCAGTTATCCTGCAGATCGCTGGCGTTCATTTTTTTATGATTGATTGCCGGGGTTAGCGCCGCCTTGCTGCCGGCGGGCGCTTTGAATTCCTCCTGCCCCTCCGCCCTCAGGCGGAACACCGCCACCGACTGGGTCAGCATGCTGGCCTGTTCTTCCAGCGCCGCCGCCGCCGAGGCGGACTCTTCCACCAGCGAGGCGTTCTGCTGGGTGACGCGGTCCATCTCCGCCACCGCCTGGCCGACCTGATCGATACCGCGGCTTTGTTCATCCGACGCCGAGGCGATTTCGCCCATGATGTCGGTAACGCGGGTGACCGCATTGACGATATCGCCCATGGTTTCACCGGCGCTTTCCACCAGCACCGATCCCATATCGACGCGGCTGACCGAGTCTTCGATCAGCCCCTTGATCTCTTTCGCCGCCTGGGCGCTGCGCTGCGCCAGATTGCGCACTTCGCCGGCCACCACCGCGAAGCCGCGGCCCTGTTCGCCGGCGCGCGCCGCTTCCACCGCCGCATTCAGCGCCAGAATGTTGGTCTGGAAGGCGATACCGTCGATCACCCCGGTGATGTCGGCGATTTTCTGCGAGCTGCCGGCGATGTCGTGCATGGTCTGCACCACGTTGGCCACCACCTTGCCGCCTTTCTGCGCGGTTTCGGAGGCGCTGAGCGCCAGCTGCGAAGCCTGGCGGGCGTTTTCGGCGTTCTGTTTCACCGTGGCGGTCAGCTGCTCCATGCTGGCGGCGGTTTCCTCCAGCGAGGCGGCCTGCTGCTCGGTGCGCGAGGAGAGATCGTTATTGCCGGCGGCGATTTCCGATGCGCCGCTGTAGATGGCGTCGGCGCCCTGGCGCACGCCGCTGACGGTTTCGATCAGCTCGTTCTGCATGTGCTTCAGGCTGGCGGCCAGCACGCCCATTTCGTTGCGGCTGGTGACCGCAATCGGCTGGGTCAGGTCACCGGCGGCAATCTGTTTGATGTGTTCGATCATGCGGTTCAGCGGGCGCACCAGAATGTGGTGAATGCCGGTCCACACCAGTACGATCGTCGCCAGCACCACCAGCAGCACCACTCCCAGCGTCCACAGGGCCGAGGTGAACGAGCGGTTGCTGTCTACGACCGCGCCCTGATACAGCTTGTCGTTCTGCGCCAGATAGGTGTTGTAGATATCCTCAAAACCGTCCTGGTAGCTTTGCGTCGGCTGGTCGAAGAAGGCGTTGATTTTGCCTTCGCCCAACAGTTGGATCAGCTCCGACAGCGCGCCGTGCAGAACGCCGTACTGCTGCTTGAGCTTTTCTGCCGATGGCGCATCCTGGCGCGGGTCGAGCGGGATTTTTTCGTAGGCGGCGTAATGCCGCTCCGCCACCGTCAGCATGCTTTTCGCCGAGGTCAGCAGATCGTTGACGCTGGCGCCGCTGCCGATTTTATTGGCGTCCATCATGTAACGGATACCGGCGCGGTTCAGCGTGTTGCGGGTCTGCAGCAGGTTGACCCAGCTTTCATTCAGCTCAGACTGCTGCTGCCGAATGGTCTGCAGCACGGCGAAGTTTTCTTTGTCATTCTTCAGCGAGGAGAAAAATAGCCCGCCAGAAACCAGCTGCAAGGCGCCAAATAACACCAGCACCAGCAACAGGCTGGTTACCACCTTCATACGATTAAACATGATTTCCCTTGTTGAAAGCCCGAGCGGACAGGCTCTGTCTATGTTGAATGACAGGGTTATCGGCGCGGCGGGACAGAACTTTATGCGAGGGAGTCACTATTTTTGGCAGGGGAGCTAAAATGCCGGGGCCAGCGGGCTGGCCCCGGGAAACGCCATCAGGCGCTTTTCGCCACGCTGTCGACCAGCGACATCTCTTCGCTGCTCAGCAGTTTTTCGATATCCACCAGGATCAGCATGCGTTCGCCGAGCGAACCGAGGCCGGTCAGGTATTCGGTCGCCAGCGTGACGGCGAATTCCGGCGCCGGGCGGATCTGTTCGGCGGTCAGCGACAGTACGTCGGAGACGCCGTCGACCACGATGCCCACCACCCGCTGGCCAAAGTTCAGCACGATCACCACGGTGTTTTCATCGTAGGAGACGCCCTGCTGCGCGAACTTCACCCGCAGATCGATAATCGGCACAATCACGCCGCGCAGGTTGGTGACCCCTTTGATAAACGCCGGCGTATTGGCGATGCGCGTGACCTGATCGTAACCGCGGATCTCCTGCACCTTGAGGATATCGATGCCGTATTCCTCATTGCCCAGGGTAAAAATCAGAAACTCCTGACCTACCGTTTCGCCAGCCAGCTTGCTGACGGTTGCCAATCCTGCCATCTTGTTCACCTTCTGAATCAATAGATTAATTATTATGCGGCGGCGTCCGTCAGACGCTTCTCACGGTTTAGGGTTTGCAACGCCGAGACGTCGACAATCAGCGCCACGCTGCCGTCCCCCAGAATGGTGGCGGCGGAGATGCCCGGCACCTTGCGATAGTTGCTTTCCAGGTTTTTCACCACCACCTGATGCTGGCCGATCAGCTGATCCACCAGCAGCGCATAGCGGCGGCCGGCGCTTTGCAGGATCACCACGATCCCCTGGGTGGCATCGGTCTTGGCATTCTCCACCTGGAACACCCGGTACAGTTCCACCAGCGGCAGGTATTCGCCGCGCACCTGCAGCACCCGCTCGCCGCCGGCCAGCGGATGCAGATCTTCCGCCTGCGGCTGCAGTGATTCCATCACCGCATTCAGCGGCAGGATAAAGACCTCGTCGTTCACCTTGACCGACATGCCGTCGAGGATCGCCAGCGTCAGCGGCAGCAGGATGCGGATCGCGGTGCCCTTGCCCGCCTGGGAGTGGATCTCGACGTGACCGCCCATTTCCTGAATGTTTCTTTTCACCACGTCCATGCCGACGCCGCGGCCGGAGACGTCGGTCACCTGTTCGGCGGTGGAGAAGCCCGGCGCGAAGATCAGCATGCCGACCTCTTCATCGCTCATGCCGTCGCTGACCGCCAGCCCCTGCGAGGCCGCCTTGGCGAGGATTTTTTCGCGGTTGAGGCCGGCGCCGTCGTCGGTCACTTCGATGCAGATATTGCCGCCCTGGTGTTCGGCCGACAGCACCAGGTTGCCCACTTCCGACTTGCCGGCGGCGACGCGGGTAGCGGGATCTTCGATGCCGTGATCCAGGCTGTTGCGCACCAGGTGCGTCAGCGGATCGATAATGCGCTCGATCAGGCTCTTGTCCAGCTCGGTGGAACTGCCCTGCAGCGTCAGCTCCACCTGCTTGTTGAGCTTGCCGGCCAGATCGCGCACCAGCCGCGGGAAGCGGCTAAAGACGTATTCCATCGGCATCATGCGGATCGACATCACCGACTCCTGCAGGTCGCGCGCGTTGCGCTCCAGCTGGCTCATGCTGTTCAGCAGGTCGCCGTGAACCACCGGGTCCAGGTTGCCGGAGCGCTGCGCCAGCATCGACTGGGTGATCACCAGTTCGCCCACCAGGTTAATCAACTGGTCCACCTTCTCCACCGCCACGCGGATGCTGGTCGACTCGCTGGCCTTGGCGCGCGCTTTCGGCGCCTCGGCCGGGGCCGGTTTGGCGGCAGCGGCTTCGGCGATCGGCGCGGCGGCCGGCTCAGGCGGCGCTTCGCTCTGCGGCGGCGTAGCGAAGGCGATTTGCTCCGGCTCCAGCACGAAGCACAGCACCGCACTGATGTCATCCTCGCTGGCCGAGGTCAGCAGCGTCACCTCCAGGCTGTTTTCGGTCTGACGCGGATCTTTCACTTCGCCCAGATTGCCCAGCTCCTCCAGCATCAGCGGGATCTCGCTGGCCTTCAGGCCGGACAGGCTGATGCGCATGCCGCCTTCGATCGCCGCCGGCGCGGCTATGGCTTGCGGCACCGCCGGTTGTGCAGCGGGAGCCTGCTGCTGCGCTTCCAACGCCAGCTGGCGCAGCGCCTGGCAGATATATTCGAAGCTGTCGGCGTCGGGCTGTTGCGAGGTTTTATAGGCGTCCAGTTGCTCCTGCATAATGTCTTTGGTTTCCAGAAACAGGTTGATAATCTCGGTGCTCAGGCTCATTTCCTGACGCCGGGCACCGTCCAGCAGGTTCTCCAGCAGGTGGGTGGTTTCCTGCAGCACCGAAAAACCAAAGGTCGCGGCGCCGCCCTTGATCGAGTGCGCCGCGCGAAAGATGGCGTTCAGCGGCTCGATATCCGGAGCCAGCGGATCCAGCTCCAGCAGGTGCTGTTCCATGTCTGCCAGCAGCTCGTCTGCTTCATCAAAAAAGGTCTGATAAAAAGCGCTAATATCCATGCTCACGGGGTCACCTCGGGCTGTGAGTCGCGGTTAGTCGGTGCCGGCGCGGTCGCCGAAGGCGCCAGCTGTTTCAGGCGGTCGGGCTGGGCGATATCCATCGCGTTGCTTTCGGCATTTTCGTGCTCGATGCCCTGCTGAGTTTCCCTGTTCAGCACCAATACGGTAATCCGGCGGTTGATCGCATCGTCGGCGCCGTGCTGTTTCAGGCTCATGGTGGCCGCCATGCCCACCACCCGCAGCACCTTGCCCTCAGACAGGCCGCCGGCGATCAGCTCGCGGCGCGAAGCGTTGGCGCGATCGGCGGACAGCTCCCAGTTGCTGTAGCCGCGCTCGCCGCTGGCGTAAGGGATATCGTCGGTATGGCCGGACAGGCTGATCTTGTTCGGCAGGTCGTTGAGGATCGGCGCAATCGCCCGCAGAATATCGCGCATGTAGCTTTCAACCTGCGCGCTGCCGGTCTTGAACATCGGCCGGTTCTGGCCGTCGATGATTTGGATGCGCAGCCCTTCGTCCATCATGTTGATCAGCAGATGCGGCCGCAGCGCCTTCAGGCGCGGGTCCGACTCAATCAGCTCATCCAGCTGCTCGCGCAGCTTGTTGAGCCGCAGCTCTTCGGCGCGCTTTTCCGGTGAATCAACCCGCTTCTTCACCAGGCCTTCCTGCTGGGTCGGGTCATCGCCGCCGCCCGGGATCGGGCTGCTTTCCGAGCTGCTTTTATCGCCGGTGGTCAGCGCCACCTTCAGCGGGGTGCGAAAATACTCGGCGATTTGCGTCAGCTCCTGCGGGCTGGCGATCGCCAGCAGCCACATCACCAGGAAGAACGCCATCATTGCGGTCATAAAGTCGGCGTAGGCTATCTTCCAGGAGCCGCCGTGATGGCTGGCCTGATGCGCCTTGCGCTTTCTGACCAGAACGACCGGGTGATTCTGTTTCATGCTTCTTCTTCTTCCGTCGCCTGCTGCGCCGGCGCTTTCACCCGGCGCACGTGCTCTTCCAGCTCAACGAACGAAGGACGCTCGGTGGTGTACAGCGTTTTACGGCCGAACTCGACCGCGATCTGCGGCGCGTAACCGTTCAGGCTGGACAGCAGCGTAACCTTGATGCACTGCATCATCTTGACCGTCTCGGCGCTCTTTTGCCGCAGCAGGGTGGAAAGCGGAGAGATGAAGCCGTAGGCCAGCAGGATGCCCAGGAAGGTACCGACCATCGCGTTGGCGATCAGCGCCCCCAGCTCGGCGGCCGGGCGATCGGCCGAGGCCAGCGCATGCACCACGCCCATCACCGCCGCCACGATGCCGAACGCCGGCAGCGAGTCGCCGACCATCGCCAGGCTACCGGCCGGCACTTCGCTTTCCTGTTCGAAAGTTTCGATTTCTTCATCCATCAGCGCTTCGATCTCGAACGCATTCATATTGCCGCTCACCATCAGCCGCAGATAGTCGGTAATGAACTCCACCAGGGTGTTATCGGCAAGGATGCGGGGATAATTAGAGAAAATTTCGCTTTCCTGCGGGTTATCGATATCGAACTCGAGGGACAACATGCCCTGCTGGCGCGATTTGGCCAACAGCCGATACAGCAACGCCATCAGATCCATATACAGATCCTTGCTGTATTTCGAACGGCGCATCAGCTTGGGCAGCGCACGCAGCGTGGATTTGATGGCCTTGCCGTTGTTGCCGACGATAAAGGCGCCGATGCCCGCACCGCCGATAATCAGAAATTCTGCCGGCTGATACAGCGCGCCGAGATGGCCCCCCACGATCAGGTATCCGCCAAAAACCGCACCCAATACCACCAGATAACCCAAAATAACTAACACACGCATTCCTTAAATTAACAATGTGGATGGAAGGTGGGGCAAACGCGCCATGGCACGCCGGCGGCGCAGCAAATTGGGCTGCGTCGACGGGGCGGCATGGCCGCCCACTTGCGTATCACACGTCTGTTTTCACTGCCGAGAACCGGCAATGTTGCGGGCTCAAATGGCGCGTTTAACCTGCTCGTCCAGCAGTTGAGGAATAATATCGGCCAGTTGCGGCGAAAGTTTACGTCTTTTTACTGCGCGGGATGGGGGTTGGCATAAACTGCAGATAAAACCGTTAAGCGGTTGATGCGCATGGGTGATGAAGGCGCCGCCGCAGCAGCTGCAGGCGGAAAGCTGCAGCATGCCGCTGTCGACGAAGCGCACCAGCGTCCAGGCGCGGGTCAGCGCCAGCAACGGCGCCTCCCCCGCCTGCTGGGGGCACTGCTCCAGGTACAGGCGATAAGCCTTGATCACCGCCTCTACGCCGCTGCACTGCCCGCTTTTCATCAAAAATCGGTAGGCGTTGTAAAACATCGAAGAGTGGATGTTCTGTTCCCAGGTCATAAACCAGTCGGTAGAGAACGGCAGCATCCCTTTAGGCGGCGGGCTGCCGCGCAATTCCTTATAGAGTTTAATCAAGCGCCCGCGGCTGAGCTGGGTTTCGCTCTCCAGCATCTGCAAACGGGCCCCCAGTGAAATCAGCTCCATGGCGAGCTGAATGTCCTTGGCTTCCTGAACAATACTTTTCTCTACCATCATCAGGCTCTTTTCTTCGTCGCACTACCGTCTTTAGCCGATAGCTCTTGCAGTAAATGACTCGAAAGCAAAATCCCGGTATGGATTTGCTGCAGGGAGTCCACTCGCGACTCTTTGGTCAGGTGTTCGATACTCTGGCTGTCGTTAAAGCGGAAGTGGCAGATCAGCTGGTTGGTCTCCGCCAGTTTGACCATTTGCGGCAACGTCAGTTGCGCGAGTGCATCGGCCATGGTTTCGTCAATACCCAGACGGAACATCGCCGACGCTTTTTCATCATTAATCAATCGCTGTGCTAAAAGTAAGTATGACAAATTTATGTCATAAATATGCTTAAGTAATTCAGACGTACCCATATTCCCCATCCCGACAGACTATGTTTAAAAACATACGCTGGGTGATAATTTTTATCGCCCGTGACCTGGGTTTGTTCCCGAAGTTGGCAAATTAATTCCTGAAGAGCAGCCGTTATAAATTTTGCAAATCACTAAATTCGACCGCTGTTCAGTATTTGATACGTGCGTAAACCAACGTGTATGGATGTACAGCATTTTTGCTTCGATAGTGTTTAGTCACCATGAAACTATTTTTACAAAATTAATAAGATTATTCCTAAAGCAGCGCAACTCTACCCCCGAACCATTAGCACACACAATGTAAGTAAGAAGCAATTTTAAATACAATGTGACAGAGATCACAAAAATAAAAAATATTTAAGCCAAATATCTCGTATTGCGCTCACTTTTCGAGCTTATTTTCGTTCACTAAATAGCCATAAGTAAAAAAACGTCTTAAAAACAATGTATATCAGCCAAAAAATTATCTTTTTTAGATCAATTCGAACAAAAGCATCACCAAACCAAAATAACAGAACAAAAATCTGTTACTAGCCGATAAATGCAGTATAAATAACCATTTAACGGGCGATAAACTATAGCTCGCAAAAAGTAACACACGGCAACTATAAGTCTTTATGGTTTCGGATTTGACTTAAATTTCCGACGGCGGGCCGTTTTAATTTTCGGCGCGGGGGAAGATTGGCTTAACGATGATTCGTCGATGTCGTGAACAAGAAAACAGACGTAACGATATGTTTCCGTATAAGTGCGGCGCAAGAATGGCATTTCAGGCTAAAAATAGCCTTAAAACGAATTATCGACCGCAATCGTTAAAACTTTAATTCTTTTTTTTCGGCCCAGTGAAAAAACGCTTGATTATCACCATGCGTTATTTGTTATTGTGTTTTTTGGTGGCATATCTCATTTCAAGATAAATAAAACGCAGTTTTTTATTCATTCCCTCAGGCTCTCACTGCAGCGAAAAATCACAGCGACCATAAATATCGCGATAAAAGAATGCCAGGCCGATGCGCAAGCAGAAGCAGGCGCCAGGTTCAGCATCGTGCGAACGGCGCCGCTCATCCGCGCCATCGTCAAGCGCAGGGTTCGGCAACCGCCGCCGCCCTGCCCGCCGCGCCCTCCGCCCCCGCAACCTGAGACTTTCCCTATTTATTCATTTATCAGCAGGATGACATTGCTGACGGCGCGTCGGCATATTATTATTCACCCAGCGCCGCAGCCGTCTGGCCGCGTCATTATTACCGCAGTGCAATTTATTTATTCGAAATGATTTTGTCAGGTCGTACATCGCTGCCTCGACGGGGTTTCCGCGAGCCGCTGATGTTTAATCCGCCCGGCTACAACTATTAACAGGCTATATTTTAATCATGACTGATACCCTCGAATATCTGATGACATTCCGCAAATGTTCCAGTTTGGACAGCCTGGAAAAGGTGTACGACAAGCTGAACTATTCCATTGATAATGATACGGAAATTAGCAACATGTACCGCGCCGCCGACCACCGTCGCGCCGAGTTGGTTGCCGGTAAATTGTTCGATTTGGGCAAGGTGCCGAAAACGCTGTGGGCGCAGGTGCTTTAATTCAGCTAATTGCGCGCGGCGGGCGTTTTATCTTTTATTGCTATATAACCGCTCCGCCCGTGGATTTATTGCCGCGCGTGATACAAAACACATTTATTTTTCCCGTCAGGTCCTATCCTTTTAGCCGAAGAGTGGCTACAGGAGGTGAAGATGGGATATCAAAACGTTCTGGTCACCGTCGCCGTCGCGGCAGACAGCCATCGCCTGGTTGAAAAGGCCGTCTCCATCGTTCGCCCCTACCGGGGAAAAATCACCCTTTTGAGCACCATCGCCAATCCGGAAATGTACAATAATTTCGCCGGGCCGATGCTCGGCGACCTGCGGGCGCTGATGGAAGAAGAAACCCGGCTGTTTTTGGAGGAGCTGCGCCTGCGGGCGGGCTATCCGATCGCCGACACGCTGATCGTGCACGGCGAGCTGGGCGACAGCCTGAACTACGCCAGCAGCCGGCAGCCCTTCGATCTGGTGGTCTGCGGCAACCACAGCGACAGCATAATGAACAAGGTTTCCTGCTCCGCCGCGCGCTTTATCAACGCCAGCCGCGTCGACGTGCTGATCGTCCCGCTCTGAGCCAGCGCACATTAGGGTACGTCGTCCCGGCCGCTCTCGACTAGGCTTAGGGCACCTGTTTGCATTCTGGAGCGCCCCATGTCCCAACCTCAACAAAACCGTCGTATTCTGCTGGCTTCCCGCCCGCACGGTGAGCCCAAGGCGGCAGATTTTCGCCTCGACATCGCCGCGGTGCCGCAGCCGGCGGCCGGCCAGCTGCTGCTGCGCACCCGCTATCTGTCGCTGGATCCCTATATGCGCGGCCGCATGAGCGACGCGCCTTCCTATGCGCCGCCGGTCGAAATCGGCCAGGTGATGGTCGGCGGCACCGTTTCGCAGGTTGTCGCCTCGCAGCATCCGCAATTTAACACCGGCGACTGGGTGCTGGGTCACGACGGCTGGCAAGACTACGCGCTGTCGGACGGCAGCGGCCTGCGCAACCTGGGCGCCGATCTCGAACACCCTTCTCGCCTGCTGGGCGTGCTGGGCATGCCGGGCTTCACCGCCTATATGGGGCTGTTGGATATTGGTCAGCCGCAGCCGGGCGAAACGCTGGTGGTTGCCGCCGCCAGCGGCGCGGTCGGATCGGTGGTGGGTCAGATCGGCCGCATCAAGGGTTGCCGCGTGGTCGGCGTGGCCGGCGGGCCGGAGAAGTGCCGCTACGTGGTGGAAGAACTCGGCTTTGACGCCTGCATCGATCATCGCGCCGCCGACTTCGCCGAACAGCTGGCCGCCGCCTGTCCGCAGGGCATAGACGTATACTATGAAAACGTCGGCGGCGCGGTATTCGACGCCGTGATGCCGCTGCTGAACGCCAGGGCGCGCATTCCGGTCTGCGGCATTATCGCGCACTACAACGCCACCGGCTTGCCCGCCGGCCCAGACCGTCTGGCGATGCTGGAGGGGCTGATCCTGCGCAAACGCATCCGCATGCAGGGCTTTATCATCTTCGACGACTATGCCGCCGGCTACGATGACTTCCTGCGCCAGATGGGCGAATGGCTCGAACAGGGGAAAATCAGGTTCCGCGAAGATATCGTCGACGGGCTGGAAAATGCGCCTCAGGCATTTATTGGCCTGCTGCAGGGCAAAAACTTCGGCAAATTGGTGATCCGCGTCGCCGACGAATAACCGTCGCTCAGGGCGCACTCCGCGCCCTGATGCTCTCAATGCAGCGCGCCGTCGCTGAGCAATACGTCTTCCTCCACCGTCAATGCGCAGTGAACGACACTGCGCACGGCATCGATCATCGTCGCCAACGCCATGCTCGGCTTGCCCGGGTGATTGGCCGCCAGCTCATGACTATAAGGAATATGCACAAATCCGCCCTTGATGGCCAACTGCCGGCTGGCGATATGGTGGCGCAGGCCGTAAAACAGGTGATTGCAGTTGTAGGTGCCCGCGGTGTATGACACCGCCGCCGGGATCCCCTGCCGGCGCAGGCGCTGCAGCGCCGCCTTGAGCGGCAGCGTGCTGAAATAACCCACCGGGCCGCCCGCCACCACCGGCACGTCGATCGGCTGCTTGCCGGCATTGTCGGGTATGCGCGCGTCAATCAGATTAATCGCCACGCGTTCCAGTGAGATTTCCGCTCGTCCGCCCGCCAGGCCCAGGCAAATCACCACCTGCGGCCGCAGTTGCTCCACCGCGGCAATCAGCCGCTCATTGGCGACGCCCAGTACGCACGGCAGCTCAAGCACGCTGATTTGCGCACCGGCGATGCGCTCGCCCGCCAGCGCCTGAGCGACCTGCCACGAGGGATTGATCGCATCCCCATCAAACGGCTCGATGCCGGTTACCAGTACCCTTTCCATTGCAACACCCTCTATTCCGGCCGATTTGGCGTGCTACCAGCCTAGATAACGCAGTATGATTCTGGAAATGGATTATCTGCATATAGAGTATTCATTAAATGAATTTAGCGAAGGTCGATCTTAATCTGCTGGTGGTATTTGACGCTTTGTATCAAACGCGGAATGTCACCGCCGCCGGGCTGCGCCTGAACCGCGCGCAACCGTCGGTCAGCAATGCGCTGTCTCGCTTGCGCATCCTGCTGGGCGACCCGCTGTTTGTGCGCAGCGGCGGCGGCATGCAGCCTACGCCGCGCGCTCATCAACTGATGCCGCCAATACGGCAAGTGCTGGAACAGATCGATCTGACGCTGGCGCCCCCCGTGGATTTCGATCCCGCCAGCGCCCGCGAGCGCCGCTTTACGCTGGCGGCCGGCGATTATGCCGACATCACGCTGTTGCCGGCCATTATCGGCAAACTGCGCCGCGACGCGCCGGGTATCGACATTCGGGTTTCACGCCTGGATCGCCGCCGGATCCACCAACAGCTGGCGCGCGGCGAAGTGGATATCGCCCTGGGTGGGCATATTTCCGGGCCGGAAAGCCATTACGTCCGCCGCTTGTTCGACGAGCATCTACTGTGCATCGCCAGCCGCAATCACCCGATGTTGGCGGACGGCCGCTGGGATCTGGCGCGCTACCTCAGCCTGCCGCACGGCCTGTATGCGCCGACGGATGACGGCTCCGCACGCGGATTGATCGACCGGCGGCTGGCGGAAATCGGCGGTCAACGGCGCGTCGCCGCCACCTTCTCGCACATTGTCGCCCTGCCGGCGGTAGTGGCGGGCAGCGATTTGATCGCGACGCTGGCGGCCAGCGTCGCCCGAAAATTTGCCGATCCGGCGCGCATCCAATGCTTGCCGCTGCCGGACGAATTGAGCCTGCCGGCCTTCCCCATCGAGCTGGTCGCCGGCCGGCAGATAAAGCGCGATCCCGCCCTCGGCTGGTTATGCGACACCATAGGTCAACTCAACCTCGCTCCGCCCTCTCTCTGATCCCCGAATTTTACCGCATTTTCACGCCGCCTCATCGCCCGCCAGCCGTTCTCCGCGGGCACTTTTCGCCCACTCCAATAGGAATTATCCTAATTCATATTCACGTAATTTATATATATGATCATCTTTAACTTGCAAATGGTAAGGGCAAAAAACGATCTGTCACTTTTTTTCCGTAAAAAATTTGTTGTCATTTAAGCAACTTGACTTAAGTGTGACACATTTGTTTCCTGGTATTACCAATTAACCTTATGATTTGACTTAAAACACCAAATAGACACAAGATATTGTTTTAAATGATGTAAATGCAAAGTGTGCGTGAGTTAACGATTTAGGCATTGATCCAGAAGGTTATTTTGCAAATGCCGACGGCTATTGTAGACTGCAGAAAATCTGTTGATGTGTAAACTTTGTTAAGTTTTTCGTCAGCGCCTGTCTCTAATCGTGACAGCTACGCCATCGGGATCGTGCGTCTACTCTCGTGCGGTAGCTATGCCTGAAGCCGGCAATACTACGATCTGACTTATCATTCTCCGGTACGGCGCCGCGGGTCACCGTTCGGTAGCCTGCCCGCCGCCAATGCCGGTGCGGCAAGGGATTTCGCCCTATTTCCCGTTATGACCCATGCACGTCATTGATTTAGGGAACGTTACCGCTTGGGTTCCCTGCCCCTGGATGTATTTATTGTGAAGTAGCCTGATATCTATTAAACCGAAAAACGGGATTGTTTTTGAGCGATGCGGCGTGCCTGCTCGCTGATATCCACAGGAAGCCTTGCACACACAATGAAAGCCGTAAAACCCTTGCGCCTACGCGTACCTCATCGCCCTTGCCGCCGGCAGGGGCAACATCCTCTGGGAACCTCCATTTTGGCGCCGGCCGACATGGGGGTTTCCCCGCGTCCGTACCCGGAGCCCGACTGGCGGTACCGCCACGACCGCGCCGGGCTCGCCCCCCTCTCCCGTTTTTCCTCCGCGGCGACGCTCATTCGTTATCGGATATCGGACCGCTGAATGGCCGCCTGGCGTCGCCACGCAGGCTGCCGGACCGGCGAAAGACATCGCTGCCTGCGCCATGAAACCGGCGCTCTTAATGCACAGCCCCTTCGTTTCAGCCAATAAAAAATCAAAGAGGATATTGTGAAAACACGGATTACCCTGACGCTACTGACCGCCCTGACGCTTGCCGGCTGCTCCAGCCCGCCGCCGCCGCCGCCGGCGCTCGACAACGACGCCATCGTCAGCAGCGAAGTCAACGGCGTAAAACTGCAGCATCGCGCCGCCGTCGCCGCCCCCAAGCAGTTCAAACCGATCGGTGAGGAATACCGCAGCCTGTACGCCGCCAGCATCATGAGCAGCCCGGGTTACAACGGCAGCGCCGTCGGCAGCCTGGATAACGCCGCCGCGTTCTATGCGCTGGGCGAAGTCGAAAACAACTGGCTGGCGATCTCGGCGATCCGCGACGGCGACCTGATCGGCTATATCCAGAAAAACGCCGGGGTGCCGGAGGCGCGTTACAAATCGACGCTGCGCAAGGACCTGCCGCGCCGCGCCCGCGCCGCCAGACAAGACTGCGTGAAAGTCGGCGGTGACAGCAAGGCCTGCAAGAACGCCGGCTCAGCCACCTGGATCCTCCAGTAGTTCACCCATGGGTGACGGGACTCCCCACGATGACAAAACCAATCGCCTCCCGCTGGTGCGGGATGTTATTCCTGATGCTGGGCGCGCTGGCGCTCAGCGGCTGCATGTCTTCCGCCAAAAGCGTACCTTCGCGCTATAGCCTGAACTTCGACGCCGACCCCCGGGTCAACGCCGCGGCGGGGCAACGGCCGGCGCCGATAAAAATCCGCGTGCTGCTGCTGCGTTCCGACGCGGAGTTTATGGAGGCCGATTTCTTCAGCCTGCAGAACGACGCGAAAAGCGTGCTCGGCAACAGCCTGCTGGACAGCGATCAGTTCTTCCTGACGCCGGGCCAGGTGGGCAAACAGCTACGCGGCCAGAGCACGCTGGAAACCCGCTACATCGGCATCATCGCCGAATATCAGAATTTGGACGGCAAGGCCTGGCGCATCTCGCTGCCGCTGCCGGAACCCACCGAGACCAATTTTTACAAGGTATGGCAATTCTCGCCGGATGAGTTGGCGGCGCACGTCGTCGCGGGCATTAGCGGCCTGCGTACCGTGAAAGATCCGGACTGACCAACCGCTGCGCTGATGCGAAGTAACTATAGGTGTGATGATGAAAGATGCTCATAAGGTAGTCTGGACTGAGGGGATGTTTTTGCGCCCTCACCATTTTCAGCAGGCGGAAAATTACCTCGAAGGCTACATGCGCAACTGGGGCCAGGCCCATAACGGTTGCTTCTGGGGCTTCCTCAGCCTGGATCTGGATCAGACGCTGCTGCGCCAGGGAAAAATCGCGCTCAACGCCGCCAGCGGCATTATGCCGGACGGCACGCCGTTTCGTTTCTCCGGCGCCCAACAGGCGCCCGCTCCGCTGACCATCGCCGAGAACAAGACCGGCGAAAACGTGGTGTTGGCCCTGCCGACCTACCGCGCGGGCCGCGAAGACGTGATCTTCCAGGAAAGTCCGGACGCGCTGGCGCGCTATCTGGCCTATGAAAACGAAGTCGACGATCTGAACGCCGTCTCGGTCGGCAGCGCGGCGCTGCAGTTCGGCCAGCTGCGGCTGCGGCTGATGCTGGAGAGCGATCTCAACGCCGAATGGACCGCGCTCAGCCTGACCCGGGTGCTGGAAAAACGCGGCGACAACAGCCTGCGGCTCGATCAGGCGCAAATCCCGCCGATGCTGAACTGCCAGGGCAATCCGGTGCTGAAAACCTTCATCAACGATCTGCAGGGCCTGCTGCAGCAGCGCAGCCAGCAAATGAGCCAGCGCCTGCTGCAGCCGGGCCGCGGCGGCAGTTCGGAGATGGTCGATTTCATGCTGCTGCAGCTGATCAACCGCCATCTCGGCCAGGTGAGCCACGCTTACCATCTTGACCATCTTCATCCGGAACGGCTGTTCGCCGACTGGTTGCAGTTCGCCACCGAGCTCGCCAGCTTCTCGGCGCAGCGCACGCCGGAAGGCCGCCTGCCGGTGTATGACCACGATAATTTGGCGCTGTGCTTCGGCAAGCTGATGCTGTTGCTGCGTCAGGGCCTGTCGGTAGTGCTGGAGGACAACGCCATCCAGCTGACGCTGGTCGAGCGTTCGCACGGCCTGAACGTCGCCACGGTGCAGGATACCAGCATGATGCGCGACTTCGGTTTTGTGCTGGCGGTGCGCGCCGACGTCGCCGCCGAAGTGCTGCTGACGCACTTCCCGGCGCAGATGAAGATCGCGCCGGTGACGCGCATACGCGACCTGGTGCAGCTGCAGCTGCCGGGTATCGGCCTGCGCACCATGCCGGCGGCGCCGCGCCAGATCCCCTATCACGCGGGTTACACCTATTTCGAGCTGGAAAAAGGCGGCGACCTGTGGAAGCAGATGGAAAAATCCAGCGCCTTCGCCCTGCATCTGGCCGGCGAGTTCCCGGGGCTGGACATGGAATTTTGGGCCATTCGCAGCCATACGGATCGCTAACTCATGACTCAGGAAAATAGCATGGCGCCGGCGGAGAACCCGCTGGTGGAGGCCGCCAACCCGCTGCTGAACGCCATTTCGCAGATCCGCCAGTCGGCGACCCACGCCAACCCGGCCCAGCTGCGCCAACAGCTGATCGACGAAGTGCGCCGCTTTGAAATCCGCGGCCAGCGCGCCAGCCTGCCGTACGAAGTGATCATCGGCGCGCGCTACTGTCTGTGCACCGCGCTGGACGAGGCCGCCGCGCTGACGCCCTGGGGCAGCAACAGCGTATGGTCCGGCAGCGGGCTGCTGGTGACCTTTCACAACGAAACCTGGGGCGGGGAGAAGTTCTTCCAGCTGCTGGCCAAGCTGTCGCAAAGCCCGCGCGAGCACATCCAGCTGTTGGAACTGATCAATTTCTGCCTGCTGCTGGGCTTTGAAGGCCGCTACCGGGTGATGGAAAACGGCCGATCGCAGCTGGAAACCATGAAACAGCGCCTGCTGCAGCTGATCCGCTCGGTGCGCGGCGGGTATGCGCCGCCGCTGTCGCCGAACGCGCTGGATCTGCCGGTGCAGCAAAAACTGTGGCGGCCGTTGGTGCCGTTGTGGGCCTGCGTGGCCCTGACCGGTTTCCTGGCGTCGCTGCTGTTCATCGCTCTCAACTGGCGGTTGGGCGACGCCACCAGCCCGGTGCTGGCTTCGATTTACCAGACCAACCTGCCGCAGGTGGCGATCGGCAATCCGGCGCCGGCCGCGCCGCCGACGCTGAGCCTGAAAAGTTTCCTGCGCAAGGAAATCGCCGAAGGCCTGGTGGTGGTGCGTGACGAAGCGCAGCAGAGCGTGGTGATCCTGAAAGGCGACGGGCTGTTCGATTCCGCCGCCACCACCGTGCGCGCCAACTATATTCCGGTTATCGACCGCGTGGCCGCCGCGATGAACGGCGTCAGCGGCAAGATTTTGGTCACCGGCTACAGCGACAACCTGCCGATCCGCAGCGCGCGTTTCGCCTCCAACTGGGAGCTGTCCCTGGCGCGCGCCGAAGCGGTCAGCGCCCGGCTGCAAAAACACCTCGATAACCCGCAACGCGTGAAGGCGGAGGGCCGCGGCGAAAGCGACCCGGTGGCGCCGAACGATAACAAAGTGAACCGTGCGCTGAACCGCCGGGTAGAAATTACGCTGTTGGTCGCGCCGGAAAACACCCAGGCGGAAATCAACGGCTTGCCGCAAGGAAACGGAAAGTAATGCTCAGTACGTTATTCTCCATCATCACCAGCCGCCTGTTGTGGGGCTTTGCCGGCATCACCGCTCTGGCGTTCATCATCTGGATGATCGGCCCGCTGGTGGCTATCGGCGACTATCGGCCGCTGGAACCGGCACTCAACCGCCAGATAGCCATCGGCGTAATTTATCTGATTTGGTTCCTGTGCCGCATCATTCCCCGGATCTACAGCGCCTGGTTCAATCGCCGCCTGTTGAGCAACCTGCGCGCCGCCGAGGAACCACCGGCGGAGAGCGGCAAAGCGCTGCCCAAACAGGATGAGCAGCTGGCCCAGCGCTTCGACGAAGCGGCGCAGCTGCTGAAGAAGGCGCGCTTTGCGCCGGGCCAGGGCGACAGCAAGCACCGCTGGATGACGCGCTTCAGCAGCCAGTATCTGTACCAGCTGCCGTGGTATGTGATCATCGGCGCGCCGGGCGCCGGCAAGACTACCGCGCTGGTCAACTCGGGGCTGCATTTCCCGCTGGCCGATCGCTTCGGCAAATCAGCCCTGCGCGGCGTCGGCGGCACCCGCAACTGCGACTGGTGGTTCACCAACGACGCGGTGCTGCTGGATACCGCCGGCCGCTACACCACACAGGAAAGCCAGCGTGAAGAAGACGCCGACGAATGGAAAAGCTTCGTCAGCCTGCTGAAAAAATACCGCACCCGCCAGCCGATCAACGGCGTGATGGTAACCATCAGCGTCGCCGATTTGCTGAGCGACAGCGCCGAAGCCCGCGCGGCGCAGGCCAGCGCACTGCGCAAGCGCCTGATTGAGCTGCACGAACAGCTGGGCATTCATTTCCCGGTGTACGTGCTGGTGACCAAAACCGACCTGCTCAACGGCTTTATGGCCTATTTCAGCGGCTTCGACAAAGCGCAGCGCGACCAGATTTGGGGATTCACTTTCCCTTATGAGCAGTCGCGCCAGTCGGATTTCAACCTGAACGCCACCTTTGAACAACAGTACGCCCTGCTGCAACAGCGGCTGGACGCGGCGCTGCCGGATACCCTGCTGGTTGAGCACGACGCCCGACAACGCGCCGAAAGCTACCTGTTCCCGCAGGAATTCGCCGCCCTGCGCCCGCTGCTGGGCCAGTATCTGGAACAGGTGTTCGCCACCTCCAGCTTCGAAACCCGCTTCACGCCGCGCGGCATTTACTTCACCAGCGGCACCCAGGAGGGCCTGCCGTTCGACCGGGTGATGGGCGAGCTGAACCGCTATCTGCAACTGCCGAGCGCCGGCGATCCGCAGCAGGCCAACTCGGCCTGGGACAGCGTCAACCAGCAGGCGCCGATCCCGGCGACCAAGGGGCAAAGTTTCTTCCTGAAAGACACGCTGGAAACGGTGATCTTCCAGGAGTCCGGCCTGGCGGGCAGCAACCGCTGGTGGGAATACCGCAACCGCGCCCTGCATTGGGCGGGCTACATCGCGCTGGCGCTGCTCCTGACAATCCTGGCGATTTTCTGGTTCACCAGTTACGGCAACAACAAGAGCTATCTGGCGGAGGTGGGCGCCAAGGTGCCGGGGGTGGAGCGCCAGGGCCAGAACCTCACCCAGTTGGGCAATGGCGATATGTTCTCGCTGCTGCCGTTCCTCAACAGCGTGCTGCACCTGCCGGACAGCCAGAACTTCTCGCTGGACGATCCGCCGTTCACCTACCGCATGGGTCTGTACCGCGGCGATCAGGTCAGCGACGCCAGCAACGCGCTGTATCAGAAGGCGCTGAAGGAACTGCTGTTGCCGCAGGTGGCGCAGCAAATCGCCACCACGCTGCGCAACGACAACCGCAGCGATGCGGATTTCAGCTACGAGGCGCTGAAGGCCTATCAAATGCTGTATCTGCCAAAGCAGTACGACGGCAAATTCCTGCGCGCCTGGGTGATGCTCAACCTGCAGCGCAACCTGCCGCAGGGCAGTACGCAGAAACAGCTGCAGCAGATTGAATGGCACCTGAGCCAGCTGCTCGACGCCCAGATCCAGGCTTCGCCGTACGCCAAAGACGAACCCCTGGTGGAACAGGCGCAGGCCGCGTTGAACCGCGCCCCCCTGTCGCAACGGGTTTATGGCCGTCTGAAGCGCCTGCTGTTGAAACAGACCGACATCAAGCCGGTCAGCCTGGTCGACCTGGCCGGCCCGCAAACCGAACTGGCCTTTTCGCGCAAAAGCGGCAAGCCGGTGACCGACGGCGTGCCGGGCCTGTTTACCTCGCAGGGCTACTGGAAAGCCTTCAACGACAATATCGACCCGGTGACCGACACCCTGCGCAAAGAAGACGTCTGGGTGCTGAACAGCAAAACGCCGGAGCTGAAAAGCGCCGATCTGATCAAGACCATCCGCCAGCTGTACATGCAGGATTTCATCAGCGCCTGGGATGAGCTGCTGGGCGATATCCAGCTGGCCAATATCGGCAACCTGACCCAGCGCATCAGCAGCGCGCGCCTGTTGTCCGGCAACCCGTCGCCGATGCGCAACCTGCTGGTCAACGTCAGCAAGAATGTCACCCTGCGCGACGAAAAAAGCGATGCCGACAGCCGATCGCTGCTGGATAAAACCGGAGATCGGCTGAACCAAAACGCCAACCGCACGCTGGAGGCGCTGTTCACCAACCGCCCGGCCAACGCCGACGGCGACGTTTCCGCCCAGCCGGAACAGCTGGTGATGGCGCACTTCGCGCCGCTGCTCGAGCTGGCGCAGAGCCAGGGCGAAGGCAACAAGGCGATCCCGTTCGACGGCGTGCTGAAGCAGGTCGATGAGCTATACAGCTATCTGACGGCGGTTCAGGGCGCCGCCAACAGCGGCATGTCGGCGCCGCCGAGCGACATTATCCCGCGTCTGCAGGCCGAATCCGGCCGCCTGCCGGTGCCGTTCAAACAGATGCTGCTGTCGCTGGCGATCGGCGCCAGCAGCGATACCCAGCGCAAGGAGATGGAGAACGTCAAGAAACGCATCAGCTTCGAAGTCGGCAGCTTTTGCCGCCAGGCGATAGCCGGGCGTTATCCGCTGGTCGCCCGGGCGCGTCAGGAAGTGACGCCGGACGATCTGGCGCGCATGTTCGCGCCTAACAGCGGGTTGATGGACAGCTTCTTCCGCGACAATTTGCAGGGCAAGGTTGACACCACTCGCGCCAACTGGCGCTTCACCCCCGGCGTAGACGGCAAAACGCTGCCGGGCGGCGAAGGGATCCTGCGCTCGTTCCAGCAGGCGCAGCGCATTCGCGACGCCTTCTTCGCCAACGGCACCGCGACGCCCTCTTACCGCGTCACCGTGCGGCCGGTGCGGATGGATAACGACATCCTCAACCTGACGCTGGATATCGACGGGCAGCTGTTCAAATACAGCCACGGCCCGCAGGTTCCGCTGGTGGTGAGCTGGCCGGGCACCCGCAACACCAACCAGGTGCATCTGCAGCTGGCGCTGGCCAACGGCACCACCGCCAGCCTGGTGACCAGCGGCCCCTGGGCGCTGAACCGCATGGTGGATATGGCGCAGTCCTCCGCCGGCAGCAGCAGCCTTGGCCGCCAGGCGACGTTTAATCTGGATGGCCACCACGTTACGCTGGAGTTCACGCCCAACAGTATCCGCAATCCATTCCAGCTGCCGGCATTCTCCTGCCCGTAGCCCCGAAAGGACAAGATGATGAGCAACGACCTGAGCCCGACCGCGAGCATTGGCTGGTATGGCAAGATCCCTTCCGCCGGCGATTTTTTGCAGCGCCGCCTGCCCGACCTGGTGGTCAATAACTGGGCCCACTGGTTTCATAACGGGCTGGTCAATCTGCAGCGCGACCAGCCGGGGCCGCATGGGCACCCTTTCAGCAATGCGCCGGTGTGGAACTTCGTCATTCCCGCCACGCTCGGCAGCCAGTATGTGCAGATGGGCTGCCTGCTGCCGGCCCGCGATCGGGTGGGACGCCTCTACCCGATCTGCGCCCTGCGCCTGTTCAGCCAGGACGACTGGCGCCCGCAACAGCTCAACATGGCGGCGGAATGGTACAACCAGCTCGGCTATCGGCTGCTGAACGGCGTGCGCAACGGGTTTTCCGCCGATCAGATCGACCGCTCGCTGTTGCAAATTCCGGCGTTGCCCAGCCCGCCGGCGGAGGCCGACTCCGAGATCTTGTCGATCATCGGCTTCCAGCATCCGGACGTGCCGGGCCTCGGCTGGCAACAGGCCGCCGACTGCTTCGATCCGGCGCAGTACGCCAGTTTCTGGTGGACCAATCAGGCCGACGGGCATCCGCTCTATACCCACGTGCACAGCGGCAACCTGACGGTGCAGCTGTTTGCGCTGTTGTTCGAACCCAATGGCTGGACGCGCACCGGCCGCAGCGGCCAGTACCCGCAAATGTTTGATTAACCCGGTCTGTTAAGGAAATTTTATGGCTATCGACACCCTGCTGGCCCCGGTTGACGCGGAGAATCCCTGCGGCGACAACCTGGAATATGACGCCGACTTTCTGGCGATGGAGCAGGCCGCCACCGGCAAGACCGAACAGCAGTTCGGCAGCACCATCATCCCGGCGGAGGCGCCGGACTGGATGCAGGTGGAACGCCTCGCCACCGCCCTGCTGGCGCGCACCAAGGATCTGCGGGTCATGCTGTATCTCACCCGGGCCTGGACGCAGCTGCGCGGTCTGCAAGGCTATGCCGACGGCCTGGCGCTGATCCACCAGGCGCTGGAGCGCTACTGGGATACGCTGCTGCCGCTGCTCGAGTTCGACGGCGAAGCGGATCCGCTGTTTCGCATCAACGTGCTGGCCGACCTGGGCGACAAGGCCGCGCTGGCCGCCAGCGTGCGCGCCGCGCCGCTGTTGAAAGGCGCCGCCGGTGAAATATCGCTGCGCGACGCCGGCGCGCTGCTCGACGGCAGCAAGCTGGAGTGCGCCAACTTTCCCGGCGGCCGGGCGCGCCTGCAGGATGAGCTGTCGCAGGCGGATCGTTCCGAAGGGCTGCTGGTCACGCGCATCGACGAAACGCTGAACGCCATCCGCGCGGTGGTCAGCCGCCACCTGGGCGAGAGCGCGCTGCCGGAGATGAACGGCCTGACCAAAGTATTCACCCTGATCGCGCAGTATTGCCACAGCGACGCGCCGGCTCCCGACGCCGGTGCGGAACAGCCCGAGCAGGCCGGCCTCCCGCCGACGAGCGCGGCGGCTCCCCAGGCCGCCGCGGCGCTCAACTGGCGCAGCGCGCAGATCCAATCGCGCGACGACGCCCAGCTGATGCTGGACAAGGTAAAGAACTATTTTCGTCTTCATGAGCCAAGCCACCCGGCACCGCTGATGATCGATCGGGTACAGCGGCTGATCGCGCTGGACTTTATGCAAATCGTCCGCGATTTGGCGCCCGATGGTCTCAACCAACTGGAGACCATTCTCGGTCGCCCCGACAACGAGGAGAACAGCTAGCCGCCTACCCTTCGGTTCTCTTTACGACACCCATAACGTCTGCTCACCTGCGCAGGCCAGCATTTGAACCTGACTCTCCAAGCCGGATGAGGCGCGTTCCCAATCGCCACAAGATGGAGTAAATCATGCCAAACTCGAAATCCCGCAGCGGGCAGAAATTCATCGCCCGCAACCGCGCGCCGCGCGTACAGATTGAATACGATGTCGAAATTTATGGCGCAGAGCGCAAAATCCAGCTGCCGTTCGTGATGGGCGTGATGGCGGACCTGGTGGGGAAAGCGGTTGATCCGCTGCCAAGCGTCGACGAGCGTAAATTCATGGAGATCGACATCGATAACTTCGACGAGCGCATGAAATCGCTGAAGCCGCGCGTCGCCTATCAGGTCGACAACACCCTGACCGGTGAAGGCAAGCTGAATATCGACCTGACGTTCGAGAGCATGGAAGACTTTTCCCCCGCCGCCATCGCCCGCAAGGTCGACGCGCTGGACAACCTGCTGGACGCGCGCACGCAGCTTTCCAACCTGCTGTCTTATATGGACGGTAAAAACGGCGCCGAAGAGCTGATCTCCAAGATCCTGCAAAACCCGACGCTGCTGCAATCCCTGACCGATGCGCCTAAGCCGGCGGCAAAGGACGACAACAACGAGCGTGAGGATTAATTGATGAGCAACTCGCCTCAGCAACAAAAAGCGTTGCAGACCACCGAGACCTTCTCCAGCGATGAATTCAGCGCGCTGCTGAACAAAGAGTTTCGTCCAAAAACCGATCAGGCCAAGGAAGCGGTCGAAAACGCGGTAAAAACCCTGGCGCAGCAAGCGCTGGAAAACACCGTTACCGTTTCCTCCGACGCCTACCGCACCATCCAGGCGCTGATTGCCGAAATCGACGAGAAGCTGTCGCAGCAGATTAACCAGATCATCCACCACGACGAGTTCCAGAAGCTGGAAGGCGCCTGGCATGGCCTGCACTACCTGGTCAACAACTCCGAAACCGACGAAATGCTGAAGATCCGCTTTATGAGCATTTCCAAGAAGGAGCTGGGCCGCACGCTGAAACGTCACAAGGGCGTGGGCTGGGATCAGAGCCCTATCTTCAAGAAGGTGTACGAAGAAGAATACGGCCAGTTCGGCGGCGAACCCTTCGGCTGCCTGGTGGGCGACTATTACTTCGATCACAGCCCGCAGGACGTAGAGCTGCTGGGTGAGATGGCTAAAATCGGCGCCGCTTCCCACTGCCCATTCATCGCCGGCACCGCGCCGAGCGTGATGCAGATGGAGTCCTGGCAGGAGCTGTCCAACCCGCGCGATCTGACCAAGATCTTCCAGAACACCGAATACGCCGCCTGGCGCAGCCTGCGCGAATCGGAAGACGCGCGCTATCTGGGCCTGGTGATGCCGCGCTTCCTGGCGCGCCTGCCGTACGGCATCCGCACCAACCCGGTGGACGAGTTTGACTTCGAGGAAGAAACCGACGGCGCGACCCACGGCAACTACACCTGGACCAACGCCGCCTACGCCATGGCCGCCAACATCAACCGCTCGTTCAAAGAGTTCGGCTGGTGCACCGCGATCCGCGGGGTGGAATCCGGCGGTGCGGTGGAAAACCTGCCGTGTCACACCTTCCCAAGCGACGACGGCGGCGTGGACATGAAGTGCCCAACCGAGATCGCCATCAGCGACCGCCGCGAAGCCGAGCTGGCCAAAAACGGCTTTATGCCGTTGATCCACCGCAAAAACTCCGACTTTGCCGCCTTTATCGGCGCCCAGTCGCTGCAGAAGCCGGCGGAATACTACGATGCCGACGCCTCCGCCAACGCCCAGCTTTCCGCTCGCCTGCCGTACCTGTTCGCCTGCTGCCGCTTCGCGCACTATCTGAAGTGCATCGTGCGCGACAAGATCGGCTCCTTCCGCGAACGCGACGACATGGAGCGCTGGCTGAACGACTGGATCATGAACTACGTGGATGGCGATCCGGCCAACTCCTCGCAGGAAACCAAGTCGCGCAAACCGCTGGCCGCGGCGGAAGTGCAGGTCGAAGAGATCGAAGACAACCCGGGCTACTACAGCGCCAAGTTCTTCCTGCGCCCGCACTACCAGCTGGAAGGCCTGACCGTTTCCCTGCGCCTGGTGTCGAAGCTGCCTTCGCTGAAGCAGAACGACGCGTCCTGATGTGCTGAAAGTCAGGCCGCGATCGGGCGGCCTGACCGGCATCCGTCTTAATCGCAAGAAGTTTGGTTTTGGGCGTTGGATTAGCGGCCACAACCATCGAATTGGGTTTCTTATTCAATGAAATAAGAGCCCGGTAATTAATACCGATAGCTTTCGGTATTTCATAAGGTGCATGGCACAAGGATATAAAATGGTAATGCATTACCACATTGCAATTCCTGCTGCTATTACCTGAATTTTTCAACGCAACGTTAATACTACTGTTAACCCTTAATAAAGAGTGAAGAAACTATGGCTATTGATATGTTCCTGAAAGTTGAAGGTGCCAGCGGCGAATCTAAAGATTCGAATCACAAGGGCTGGACCGACATTACTTCTTTCTCCTGGGGCGCTTCTCAACCGGGCAACATGGGTGTAGGCGGCGGCGGCGGCGCCGGCAAGGTGTGCTTTAACGACCTGCATGTGAATGCGCTGGTCGACAAGTCAACTCCTGCACTGCTGAAACACTGTTCCAGCGGCAAACACCTGACCAAGATTGAGCTGTCGGTCTGCAAGGCCGGCGGTACTCAGGTTGAGTACGTCAAAATTACTCTGGACGACGTGCTGGTCACCGCGGTGCAGTACACCGGTGCCGGCGGCGAAGACACCGTAGGCGTTACCTACTCCTTCCAGGCGGCTAAAGTCAAGCAGCAATACTGGGAGCAGAGCGATAAAGGCGGTAAAGGCGCAGAAAGCAGCGCAGGTTGGAATATCAAGGAAAACCGCGAAGCTTAATTTGTATGCCCCGGCTTCGGCCGGGGTTCATAATATGGACATAATGGAAAGTCAGGATGAAAAAACCTCTATTTGGGCCTGCATGGATTCGTTTTTCCGAAGTCAATATCAATGTAAGAAAAGTGGGTGCATTGATTGGCGGAAAGGTGGAAAGTAATATTGAAAGTGGTATTTTTGAAAATGCCTGCCCTATAAGAATGAGTTACGTACTTAATTACACAGGCGTACCAATCCCCTCTAACTCTGGTTATGCCACAGTATCTGGCAAGGATAAAAAATGGTATCTTTATCGCGTGAATGACATGATTCTCTTTTTAGAAAAGAATTTCGGCAAGCCCGACATCACGATAAAAGCTCCAACTCCAGCCAAATTTTCAGGTAAAAAGGGCATAATGGTCATACAAGGAAATGGTTGGCGAAATGCCAGAGGACATGTCACATTATGGAATGGTGATATCTGTTCTGACTCTTGTCATTTTATGGGTGATCCTGAAAATGGATCATTTGTTCCAGAAATCGCCTCACTTTGGATATTAAAATGAAAATTGCCCATATTTTTATTACTGTTATTCTCATTTCTCCGATGCTGTTGGCTGAAGAAATAAAAATAGAAAAATTATCCCAGGACCAAATTTATGAGAATTGGCTAGTCAGCCGCTGTATTGGGAAGTCCACTGACTCAGAAAAAACCAAACAAGATGCATTCCGTTCAGCGGCAGCCTATTTAGAGTTCAGTAAATTGCCGATTGACGCATTTGAACAAGGCGAAAAACTGGCTGAGCAATACGCAAAAAAAGATACGCAGGGCTCAGTTAAAGGTAGTTATCATACTTTAGAGTGCCTTTCACTGCAGAACGCCAATGAAGCTAAAGCCATCTTTGAACGTTACTCTAAGAAATAGTCAACGATTACCTTTGCATGAATCATATGGGAATTTTAAGAGTGTTGAGATGAAAAAGTCACTCAGCTTTTTATTCTTTATATTTAGCAATTGTGCTTTAGCACAGAAAAGTCATGAAGCACCGATTGCCGGATGGCCACCGCAAACTGCATACAGAAGCTATTTGCAAAACTACAAGGATATTGCTCTAACCTACTGCATTTCCGTCGCTTATAAGACATCACCAGAGGCCAGCAAAGATGCAATTGCCTCATCGAATGGAATCGATGCCTGGTCATACTATACAATTCGTGATGAAGAATCCCCTATCATCGCGCTGACAAAACGGTACTTACAACAGAATTACAATGCAAAAGATGGTAAAATCCGCTTAGACTTAATGAAGTGCATGGATATGTACCATAGTGAAGATCTTGACAAACTTGCGAAAGACTATGTACAGCGCCCTAATGATAATTGGGTGAAAGACAATCCGGATAGAGTAAATAGAAAAACCTATGAGAAATAGCCAGAAAAAATTCCAGGCAAAACCATCACAACAGCAAAGAGCAATTACTTAAAGCGGAAAAGTGATGAAGGGCTGATAAACAGAAGAAATTATAAAGTCGAGCTCTATTTAAATGGAAATTATCGCTAAGGAATTCGCCCTAATGAAATTATGTGCATTTTTGCTCAGCAGCTTATTATTATCTTCCACCGCTTATGCGGCAGAAAAAAACGTCAAACCATTGGCTATTGATGGCCTGTGGCAAGTAACTCAAGTCAATATCGACAATGAGGCAACTCGCACACTCAATTATCAATTTAACGACCCTCGATTGCTTGGCAGGATCATCAATATATCCAGTCAATCAATTGAAAGCAATTTACCGGAAAAAGACGTCTGCACAACGCCAACCTTGAGCATTGAGAAGAATACATTAAACCAACTCATAGCTAAATCTATGGGGCCAAATGTCACTGTTAAAAACTATGAACTGAATGAAAGCGGGCAAGCAGAAATTTCTCTTTTCAAGCTCACGTGCAATTCCGGCTCGTTCGGCCCATCAGAAAATAGCGCAGGCTCCTGGTTTGCCGAACTCAATCCGCAAAAAGCGCTGGTTAAATGGTACGATGGTTCACTATTGCAGTTAGAACGATTACCAGAGAACCCTAAGCCCGTCGCGTCTTTTGACTGTACTAAAGCTAAAAGCATTGTTGAAAAAACAATCTGCTCAGACTTCAATTTATCCGCCTATGACAAAAGTGTCTCTCAAGCTTGGCTGTTGGCAAAAAAACAGGCTACCGACGTAGGAGATAAAAAGCTGATGACCTCTTTAAGCAGTACGCAAAAAACCTGGTTACTGCAAAGGGATAAATGCAGGGATAACAAGGATTGCCTGACCAATATGATGCAAGAGAGAATCAATGATCTTTCCGCATACGAGTAAAATTGCAACTCTATTAATATTGGCGGTATTGAGTATGAAAGCGGTCGCCAACGTAAAATATTCCCCGGAAGAGAACCTCAAAAACTACGCGCTTAGCGTTTGTATCGCCGACGGGTACTCAGCAAAAGAAATAAAAAACGATGCCGCCGCCGCACGGGTCGACGAGGAAACAAAACAGTGAGTGATGACGTCACGCTTTCCACCTACTCTTACTCATTTGTTTTTTTTATACTTTTTCCTGTCAATCATAGTATTTGTCGGATTGTATCGCCTAAAGCAAAAAGCCAACAATAAAAAATCATACTTCCTTTTTGTGATGGCCACCATAGTGAACATATTTTCAAGCATCATTCAAGGTTTGGTATTTAACTATGGCTCGGAGATATTAGATCCAATTATCAATATAAAATTCCAAGATTATGATAATGTATGGTACGCCAGTATTATATTTGCAATAATATATTTATCTCAACTGCCAACTAATTTATATTACAAGGAAAAGAGTAAAAAAAATGATCGCGATGGCAAAAACATCACCTGACATATACAGCCTCACATTCATATATTTAGGTTCGCGAGAATAAAATGTGTTTGCCAAAAAATTGGGTCACTCACATTTAAAAACCTCCCTTAGAAATAAATCAAGTCGAATTCATCCAGTTACCGAGCTCAACTGTCTGGGTCATAAGATCTTATCAGCAGGAATGCCTTATGCGATTTTCTATTGTAAAAAACAAAAATGGCCAGGTTCCGCCACAGAGCAGCTGCGATTTCCTGCCGCCGGGCGGCACCATCGGCCGCAGCGTAGACAACAACCTGGTATTGCCGGACGAAGAGCGCGCCATCTCGCGCCTGCAGGCAATCGTGCATATTTCCGCTGACGGCGAATGCCGGGTGACCAACCGCGGCAACGTGACCCGCGTGCTGCTTAACGATATCCCGCTGGAGCGCGGCCGCCAGGTCGAGCTGCAGGACGGCGACATTCTGGGTATCGACGACTATCAAATTCAGGTCAGCGCGCTGCAACAGCACGCCGCGCCGCCGGCCCAACCGGCGGCACGAGTCACCGAGGCCACGCCTGCGCCAACGCCGGCTCCCGCCGCCAAAGAAAAATCCGCCGGGCCCATTCCCAATGAGATCTGGGACAGCCTGGTGGAGGAGTTTACCCCTAACACGCCGACCGCCGCCGCGCCGGCGCCGGCCGTTAATCATGATAACCATCCGCTGCTGGAAACCCCGCAGCCTGAATTGAATCCAGCGGATCCGCTGGCGCAGCTGGCGGGCAACGTCGATTTACGCCAGCTGCAGCAGCAAGAAACCGATCCGGCGGCGCTGTTCAATACCGACACCACGTTCAACCGCGACCATATTCTGGCCGACACCACCCCCAGCGCGCTGTTGGCCGAACAGCGCCCGGCGGCGACCCGCCAGCCCGAACCGATGAAAGCGTCGCCCGCCGCGGCGGATAAACGCGAGCAAGAACTGGATCCGCTGGCGCTGTTTGGCGACTCTTCCGCCCCCGCCGCACCCGATGCGTTGAACGGCAACGATCCTTTGGGCCTGCTGATGGGCGGGGCCGTGCCGCTGGCGCAGCCGGGCTCTTCCACGCCGCCTCAACCCCCGCTGCAGCCACAGCCGTCTCAGCCTCAGCCGCAGCCGCAGGCGGCCGCCGAACCGGCAGCGCCGCAGCCTCCGCGTGCCACACCCGCCGCGCCGATGCCGGAGCCGGAGCCGCAATTCCAGCGCCAAGAGCCGCCGGCACAGCCGCCGCGCCCGCGCCAGGGCAATCGCCTGGGCATCGATCCCGTCGCCTATCAGTCCGCCCGCCCGCAAAACGGCGCCGCACCGAACGGCGATCGGTTGGAGGGGCCGTTGCTGACGGCGCTGCTGCAGGGCATCGGCCTGGATGATCTGCAGCCGCAGCCGCATTTCGATGAACAGCAGATCCGTCAGTTCGGCCGGCTGCTCAGCCTGTTCTCGCAGGGAACCGTCGCCCTGCTGTCTTCGCGCTCAATCCTCAAGCGCGGCGTGAAGGCGGAAATGACCATGATCCTCGACGAGGCCAACAACCCGTTCAAGCTGTTGCCCTCGGGCAAAACGGTGCTGATGCAGATGTTCGGCAGCCAGATGCCTGGCTTTATGCCGCCGGAGCAGGCGGTGCGCGATGCGCTGATCGACCTGCAGGCGCACCAGTTGGGCATGATCGCCGGCATCCGCGCCATCATCGCCGCCATGCTGCAGTCGTTCAACCCGGACCGTCTCGAAGAAGAGGCCCGCAAGGAAGGCGCCGCGCCGCGTCTGTCGCTGCCCGCCAATCGCAAGGCGGCGCTGTGGGATTACTTCGTGAAAAACTATCAGCAGACTTCCGGAGAGATAGAAGACGATTTCCACACTCTGTTCGGCGAAGCCTTCCTGCACGCCTATGACGTTGAAGTGAATCAATATAAAGACTCACAGACCAAACCGGACGCGTAATGAATATCACTATAGCCTCTACCTCCAATCAGGGCGGCCGCGACTCTAATCAGGATCAGACCGGCGAAGTGGTCGGCAACCGCGCGGCCTGTTTCGTGGTGTGCGACGGCATTGCCGGCTTCCCCGGCGGCGACATCGCCGCCAGGCTGGCGCGCGACACCATCCTGCAGAACTTCGACGGCGAAAAGCACATGAACGCGCAAAGCATTCGCCAGCATATTTCGCGCGCCAATGCGGCAATCCACCAGCAGCAGCGGCAATCAGACGAATACAGCAAAATGGGCACCACGCTGGTCAGCCTGTTTATCGATCGCGATTACCAGCTGGCCTATTGGGCGCACGCCGGCGACAGCCGTTTGTACCTGTTCCGCCGCGGCTACCTCTACGCCGTCACCACCGATCACAGCCTGATCCAACAAATGCAGGACGCCGGCTATCAGACCAGCGGCATCAACAGCAACCTGCTGTACTTCGCGCTGGGCCTGAACGAAGAGCGCGACGCTACCTACAGCGACGTGCTGCAGCTGGAAGACGGCGACGTGTTCCTGTTGTGCACCGACGGTTTCTGGCACAGCTTCAGCCAGTCCGAGCTCGAACAATCGCTGCATATGGTCAACTCGCCCAGCGAGTGGATCGCCCTGATGCAGCAGGCATGGAAGAAAAACAATAACAGCGATAACTACAGCGCTATCGCCGTCTGGATTGGCTCACCGCAGGAAACCACCCTGCTGCATTCGCTGGCGGATGCGGAGCGGTTTCTGTCCCGCGACTGAGTCGAGCGCAAATTTACAGCAAGGTTACCTATGAAATACTGGATGCCAGGGCTTGTCGCCCTGATGGCGATACCGGCCGCGCAGGCGGCGAATTATCGCCTGGTTTATTCCCCCAGCCAAAAGCTGGAAGTGTTTATCGATAACGTCAAAAACAGCCAGCCGGCAAGCTGGTGCGGCAAAACCATTCCGCTGCGCATCGTCTCCGCGCAGAGCAAGGACGCCGCAGTGCTGAATGACTTCCTGCCGCGCGTCGGCAACCTGCTGGAAAAACAGTGCGCCAAGGCCAGCCAGCTGCCGTGGATCCTCACCGACAAACGCGGTGAAAAACTGGCCTCCGGCGAGGCCAGCAAGGCGCGCGGCTGGAAACCGGTGCCTAAGCCGGCGGCCGACGAACCTGCCGCACCGCCGCAGCCCGCGATCCCCGCCGCCGTGGCCGTCACTTCACCGCCGGCGGCCAGCGCGCCGGCCCAGCGTTTCGATCTGCCGCAGGGGTGCCATTTCCGCACCTATTGGAACGGCGAAGCCAACGGCAGCGCGCTGTTTATCCCGAGCGGCGCCGCGCTGCGCTGCGGCGACGACGGTTGGCTGAGCGGCAGCGGCGAGATCGGTTTGCAGCAAAATGGCCAAACCGCGTCGCCGAGGCTGTCGTTCCATCAGGGTTACCCGCTGGCGAAGGTCAACGTCGGCGATCGTCCGCTGAGCGTGGTCAGCGCCAATGCCCAACGGCTGGTGCTGGGCGCCAACCCGCAGGCGCCGGGCAGCTTCCTGCTGCTGCCGTTCGAACCGCAGCTGCACGCCTGGTCGTTTGACGGCGTGGTGATCGTGGAAATGCCGCGCACCGACGCCGCCGATCCCGCCAAGGTCACCCAGCGCGTCAAGCAGGCGCAAAGCGCATGGCAACCGTTGCTGAGCGCTCCGGCCACGCCGCTGACTTTCAAGCTGGTGGAAAAACTGGCCGACGATCGCGTTGATCCCGCCAGCGGCAGCTACCTGTCGGTTAACGACGCCACTCACTGATTATAAGGAAGGCCCTGTGAAATCATTAGCAAGCATGCTGCAAGGCGGTTCGGTCAGCGCGGCCATCGGCGCCGTGGAAAGTGAAATCAAGGCGCGCCCGGCGGATGCCGACCTGCGCGCCGCGCTGGTGCAGCTGCTGTGCCTGAGCGGCAACTGGCAGCGCGCCAATGCGCAGCTGAAGTCGTGGCAGGCGCTGAAGCCGATCGCTCAGCCCACCACCCTGCTGCTGATGCAGTCGGTCAGCGCGGAGCTGCAGCGCCAGGCGGTATTCGCCGGCGAGGCCGCGCCGGCGCTGCTGCAGCAGAATCAGCCCTGGCTGCAGCAGATGATCCAGGCGCTGGACCACGACGCGCGAGGAGAGGCCGAACAGGCGCAGGCGCTGCGCGACAGCGCGTTGGACGCCGCACCGGCCAGCGCCGGGCGGCTGACGCTGGCTCAGGGCGAACAGGAGCAGCCGGTGGCCTTCGAATGGCTGACCGACGGCGACGGCCGCCTTGGCCCGGTGTGCGAGCTGGCGCTGAACGGCGTCTATTACTGGCTGCCGTTCGCCGATATCGCCGAAATTCAATTCCAGGCGCCGCAAAGCGCCATCGATCTGGTGTGGAGCCATGCGCTGGTGCGCCTGCATGACGGCCGCGAACAGGTATGCCAGCTGCCCGCCCGCTACCCGCTGGCCGCAGACAGCGACGACGCCCTGCTGCTCGGCAAGCGCACCGAATGGCTGCCGCTGGGCGACGGCCCGCACTACGCCGGCCAGGGGCTGAAAACCTGGCTGAGCGAGAGCGAAGAATTTCCGTTGCACAGCCTGCGCCATCTGAGCTTTGGCGCGGACGCCTGACGATGAGCAACAAGCGACTCACCCATCATGACGGCGGCGATCTGCACCGCCAGGGCTACCGCTTCCGCCAGGACAGCGAGCGCCTGACGTCGCGCGACAAGATGCAGCCGGTGCTGCTCGACATGCTGACCGACGACGAGCCGCAGAAAAAGCAGGAAGCCCAGGTGCGCAATCTGGTGTCGCACAGCGAGCTGCGCCGCCGGGTATTGCGCGATCTGCAATGGCTGTTCAACTGCGTCAACAGCGAATCCAATCTCGACCTGGGCGATTTCCCGCAGGTGCGGCGCTCGACGCTGAACTACGGCATCGCCTCGCTGGCCGGCAAACGCATGTCGGACATCGAGTGGCTGGACATTCAGCGCGCGCTGACCGAATCCATTCTCAATTTCGAACCGCGCATCCTGCCCGAAGGGCTGCAGGTGCGCTGCGTTTCGGATACCGGCTCGCTGGAGCTGCACAACGTGTTGTCGATCGAGATCAAGGGCCGCCTGTGGTGCGTGCCCTATCCGCTGGAGTTTCTGTTCCGTACCGACGTGGACCTGGAAAACGGCCACTTCGATCTGAAAGACATAGGGTAAGGCGATGGACAGTAAACTTTTAGAGTATTACAACCGCGAGCTGGCCTATTTGCGCGAGATGGGCGCCGAGTTCGCCGAGCAGTATCCGAAGGTGGCGGGCCGCCTCGGCATGCGCGGCATCGACGTGGCGGATCCCTATATCGAGCGGCTGATGGAGGGCTTCGCCTTCCTCACCTCGCGCGTGCAGCTGAAAATGGACGCGGAGTTTCCGCGTTTTTCCCAGCGGCTGCTGGAAATCATCTATCCCAATTACCTGTCGCCGACCCCGTCGATGGCGATTGCCGAGCTGCAGCCCGACAGCAGCAAAGGCGACATCAGCAGCGGCTTCGTGGTGCCGCGCGGCACCATGATGGACAGCCAAACGCTGAAAAAGAGCGGCATCACCTGCAGCTACACCACCGCGCACGACGTTACCCTGCAGCCGGTGCGGCTGAAAAGCGTCGAGCTGGGCGGCATCCCCGCGGATATCCCGCTGGCCGCCCTGGGGCTGCAAAACAGCGGCTGCGTCAGCGCGCTGCGCATCCGGCTGGAATGCTATGAGAGCGTGACGCTCAACAACCTGCAGCTGGACCAGCTGATGTTCTACCTGGCCGGCCCGGACCTGCAGGCGCAACAGCTGCTGGAGCTGCTGATGCAGCACAGCGTCGGGCTGATTTGCCAAACGGTGGAAACCCAGCCGCAGCGGCGGGCGCTGGCGCTGGACGGGCTGCGGCAGGAAGGCTTCGCCGCCGAGCAGGCGCTGCTGCCCAACGACCTGCGCAATTTCGAAGGCTACCGCCTGCTGCAGGAATACTTCGCCTTCCCGGCGCGCTTCCAGTTTTTCAGCGTCAGCGGCATGAAGCCGCTGCTGCAAAGCGTGCGCGAAGGGAAAAAGGCGCTGCGCCAGTTCGAGATCGTGGTGCTGCTGGATCGTCAGGATGCGGCGCTGGAACGGGTGATCGACGTCGCCCATCTGGCGCTGCACTGCACGCCGGTGATCAACCTGTTCCCCAAGGTCGCCGAACGCATCACGGTCAGCGAAAAAAACCACGAATATCACCTGGTGGTCGACAACATCCGCCCGCTGGATTATGAGGTGTTCTCGGTGCAGCGGTTGGGCGGCAGCGCCAGCGAGAAACGCTACGAGCAAGAGTTCCGGCCGTTTTACAGCACCCTGAGCGCCGACGACGGCAACTACGGCGCCTATTTTTCGCTGCGCCGCGAGCAGCGCACGCTGTCCGAACACGCCCGCCGCTACGGTACCCGCACCGGCTACGTCGGTTCGGAGGTGTTCGTTTCGCTGGTGGACGAACGGCAATCGCCGTGGCACAGCGATCTGAAATACCTGACCGCCGACGTGCTGTGCACCAGCCGCGACCTGCCGCTGATGCTGCTGCAGCAGGATCAGGGCAACTTCGTGATGCCGGACTCGATCCCCATCAAACAGGTGACGCTGAAAAAGGGCCCCACGCCGCCCCGCCCGGCGCTGGCCGAAGGCATGATCACCTGGCGGCTGATCAGCCAGCTGCAGCTCAACTATCTCAGCATGATGGACGGCGATCCGGAACAGGGCGCCGCCAGCCTGCGCCAGCTGCTGGGGCTGTACGGCAACCTGAGCGAACCGGCGGTGGCCAAGCAAATCCAGGGCGTGCGCCACTGCAATCTGCGGCCGGTTTATCGCCGGGTGCCGGAACCGGGCCCGATCGTGTTTGCGCGCGGCATCGCCGTCGATCTGACCGTCGACGAGCAGGCGTTTTCCGGCAGCAGCCCTTACCTGCTCGGCAGCGTGCTGGAGCGGCTGTTCACCCGGCTGGTGGCGATGAACACCTTTACCGAAATGACGCTTTCCAGCCAGCAGCGCGGTGAAATCGCCCACTGGCAGGCGCGCATGGGCAAAAGGACGCTGATATGAGCGCAAACCTCACCGAACCCGAGCTGGCGGCGGCGCCGAAGATTAGCGCGCTGCACCGCCTGCCGGCGGATTTCTGGCTGCGGCTGAGCCAGGCGCCCTACAAGCAGGATCTGTTTCAGCTGCTGCGACGCATCGACGCCCAGGGCGGGCAGCGCTACCTGCTGGGCCGCGCCCCGCTGCCGCGCCACGAAATGCTGCGGCTGGGGCAAGAGCCTTCGCTGTCGTTCGCGCCGTCGACGCTGGCGCAGGTCAGCCCGCGCCCGCAAAGCCCGCTGCACGACGTCTCGATTTTCAGCTTCGGCCTGTTCGGCCCCAACGGGCCGCTGCCGCTGCACCTGACCGAATACGTGCGCGAACGGGTTTATCACCATCAGGACACCACCCTGCTGGCCTTCGCCAACCTGTTTCACCACCGGCTGACGCTACTGTTTTACCGCGCCTGGGCCGACGCGCAGCCGACGGTATCGCTGGATCGCCCGGACAACCGGCGCTTCGACGACTACCTGTCGAGCCTGATCGGCATCGGCCAGCCGGCGCAGCGGCAGCGCGACAGCATCAACGCCCACGCCAAGCATTTTATGGCCGGTCACCTGATTCGCCACAGCCGCGATCCGGAAGGGCTGTGCAAGATTTTACAGCAGTATTTCAACGTACCGGTGCGCATCGTGGAGAACGTGCCGCACTGGCTGCGGGTGGAAAAACGCGAGCAGGCGCGCCTCAAGGCGGGCCGCGGCGCGCCACAGCTCGGCGAGTCTTCGTTCCTCGGCATCGCGGTGCGCGACATACAGCACAAGTTCCGCATCGAGCTGGGGCCGATGTCGCTGGAAAACTATACGCGTTTTCTGCCCGGCGCCGACCTGTGCCTGCAGCTGCGTGACTGGGTGCGCCAATATCTGGGCATCGAATTTGTCTGGGAAGTGCGGCTGGTTCTGGCGCGGGATCAGCTGAGCGGCACCCAGCTCGGCGGCGCCCAACGCCTGGGGTTGAGCAGTTGGATGACCGACCCCCGCCGGCAACGCGATCTCGACGATTTGACCTTCAGCCCCGAACCGCTGGAAAACCCGTTCTGACCCTTGTTCTGGCCGGAGCCGCACGGCGCTCCGCCACTCTGAGACCTGAGGAAAACCATGTCTGAAATCAGCCGCTCGGTATTATTTGGCAAACTGGATAGCCTGTTATTCACCTCTCTGGAAAGTGCGACGGCGTTTTGCAAGCTGCGCGGTAACCCTTACGTCGAGCTGGCGCACTGGCTGCACCAGCTGATGCAGTCGCCGGACGGCGATTTGCAGCAGGTGATCCGCCACTTCGCGCTGGACGAAGCGCAGCTGGCGCGCGATATCGTCGAGGCGCTCGACCGCCTGCCGCGCGGCGCCAGCGCGATTTCCGACCTGTCGGAACACATCGACAGCGCGGTGGAGCGCGCCTGGGTATACGGCTCGCTGAAGTTCGGCGCGTCGCGCATTCGCGGCGGCCATCTGCTGATTGGCATCCTGAAAACCTACAGCCTGCGCCATCTGCTGAAAGCCATCTCGGCGCAGTTCGACCGCATCAACGCCGATCTGCTGTTGGAGCAATTCGCCGCCGTCACCGCCAACTCGGCGGAAAATAACCAGGACGCGGCGGCGGAAAGCGGCGCCGAAGGCGAGCCGGGCGCACCGCGCGCCGGCGGCAGCGTGCTGGCGCAGTTTGCACAGGATCTGACGGCCAGGGCGCGCAACGGCGAGATTGACCCGGTGGCCGGGCGTGACGAAGAAATCCGCCAGATCGTCGATATTCTGATGCGCCGCCGCCAGAACAACCCGCTGTTGACCGGTGAGGCCGGCGTTGGCAAAACCGCGGTGGTGGAAGGCCTGGCGCTGCGCATCGTGGCCGGCGACGTGCCGCCGCAGCTGCGCGACGTGCAGCTGCATCTGCTGGATATCGGCATGCTGCAGGCCGGCGCCGGGGTCAAGGGCGAGTTTGAAAAACGCCTGCAGGCGGTGATCGACGAGGTTCAGTCCAGCCCGACGCCGATCATCTTGTTCATCGACGAAATCCATACGCTGATCGGCGCCGGCGGCGCTCAGGGCACCGGCGACGCCGCCAACCTGCTGAAGCCGGCGCTGGCGCGCGGCCAGCTGCGCACCGTCGGCGCCACCACCTGGTCGGAATACAAGAAGTACATCGAAAAAGATCCGGCGCTGACCCGCCGCTTCCAGGTGGTGCAGGTGCATGAGCCGAGCGAGGACAAGGCGCTGCTGATGCTGCGCAGCACCGTCAGCCCGCTGGAACAGCACCACCGCATTCTGCTGCTGGACGAAGCGGTCGACGCCGCGGTGCGCCTGTCGCATCGCTATATTCCGGCGCGCCAGCTGCCGGACAAAGCGGTGGCGCTGCTGGACACCGCCTGCGCGCGCGTGGCGGTCAGCCAGCATGCGGAGCCTGCGCAGGTGGAAGACTGCCGCCACCGCATCGACGCCTTGCAAATCGAGCTGGAAATCGCCCGCCGCGAAACCAAGGTCGGCATCGGCAATCCGCAGCGCCCGCAGGATATCGAAGCCCAGCTGGCCACGCTGCAGCAAGAGCTGGAACAGCTCACCGCCCGCTGGCAGGAAGAGCTGACGCTGATCCGGCAGATTATCGATCTGCGCGCTCAGCTGCACCGCCAGGAAGCCGAGCCGGCCGACGACGAAACCGCATCACAATCACAGCCCGCGCCTTCCGCCGATGAGCTGCGCGGCCAGCTGGGCGAACTGCAGCGGCAATTGAGTGAACTGCAGGGCGAGGCGCCGCTGATCTTCGCCGCGGTCGACGCCAATATCGTGGCGGCGGTGGTCTCCGACTGGACCGGCATCCCGCTGGGCCGCATGGTGAAAAACGAAATTGAGGCGGTGCTGCAGCTGTCGGATACGCTGAATCAGCGGGTCATCGGCCAGCGGCATGCGCTGGATCTGATCGCCCGCCGGGTGCGCACCTCGCGCGCGCGGCTGGACGACCCGAACAAGCCGGTCGGGGTGTTCCTGCTGGCCGGGCCTTCCGGCGTGGGTAAAACCGAAACCGCGCTGGCGCTGGCGGAAACGCTGTACGGCGGCGAGCAGAACGTCATTACCATCAACATGAGCGAGTTCCAGGAATCGCATACCGTCTCGACGCTGAAAGGCGCGCCTCCCGGCTACGTCGGCTACGGCGAGGGCGGCGTATTGACCGAAGCGGTGCGCCGCCGGCCCTACAGCGTGGTGCTGCTGGACGAGATCGAAAAGGCGCATCCGGACGTGCACGAGATCTTCTTCCAGGTGTTCGACAAGGGCTGGATGGAGGATGGCGAAGGCCGCCATATCGACTTCCGCAACACCATCATTATCCTGACCTCCAACGTCGGCACCGATCTGATCGCCGGGCTGTGCAGCGATCCGGACCTGATGCCGGAGCCGGAAGCGCTGAGCGGCGCCCTGCGCGAGCCGCTGCTGTCGGTATTCCCGGCGGCGCTGCTCGGCCGCCTGCTGGTGGTGCCTTATTACCCGCTGACCGACGCGACGCTGGGCAACATCGTGCGCCTGCAGCTGGGCCGCGTGCAGCGTCGCCTGGCGGAGAACCACGACATTGTCTGCACCTTCGACGATGCGGTGATCGACCAGATCGTCAGCCGCTGCACCGAAGTGGAGTCCGGCGGCCGCATGGTCGACGCCATCCTGACCAACACGCTGCTGCCGCAGATCAGCCACACCCTGCTGACCGGCAGCGCCAACGATCAGCGCTATCGCCGGCTGCATATCGCGCTGCAGCAGAACGAATTTATTTGTCAATTTCAGGCTTAACGCCGCGGCCGCCGGTATGGCGGCCACTTGAACACAGAGAGTCATCATTATGTCGGGAACCGGGGTAAAAAAACCGAATTCAAACAGCCTGCCGAACGGCTATCGGTTCAATGAGTTCGAGATCGAGGAAGCTATCGGCGAAGGCGGTTTCGGCATCGTCTACCGCGCCTACGATCATCAGCTGGAACGCACCATCGCCATCAAGGAGTACATGCCGACCTCGCTGGCCAAGCGCAACGACGATCTCAGCATCGGGCTGCGCGGCGAACGCTTCAGCAAAACCTTCCAGGCCGGGCTGACCAGCTTTATTCAGGAGGCCCGGCTGCTGGCGCGCTTCTCGCACCCGGGGCTGCTGCACGTGCTGCGCTTCTGGGAAGAGAACGGCACCGCCTATATGGGCACCCAGTTCTACAGCGGCACCACGCTGAAAAACCTGCATGCCCAGCAGCCGGAAAAAATCGACGAGGCCTGGATCCGCCGGCTGCTGCCGCCGCTGTTCAGCGCCATCAACACCATCCATCAGGAAGGTTACCTGCACCGCGACATCTCGCTGGATAACATTCAGATCCAGGAGAATCAGCTGCCGGTGCTGCTGGACTTCGGTTCGGCGCGCAAAGAGATCGGCAACCTGTCCGACGAAACGGAAATCATGCTGAAACCGGGCTTCGCGCCGATTGAGCAGTACACCGAAAACAGCGACGGCGAACAGGGCCCCTGGACCGACATCTACGCGCTGGGCGCCGTGCTGCATACGCTGATCGTCGGCACCCCGCCGCCGGTCAGCGTGGTGCGCAGCATCGAAGACAGCTATCGGCCGCTGAGCGAGCGCCGCCCCGCCGGATATTCGCCGGAGCTGTTGCGCACTATCGACCATGCGCTGGCGCTGAAGCCGGAAGACCGGCCGCAGACCATCGACGAAATGGCCGAGCTGCTGCACCTGCCGATCGCCGACGAGAACGAAATCATCAGCACCCCGGCCGCCGCGCCGGAAAACCTGCTGGTGGCCGCCAATCCGGCGGCCGGCGCAGCGGCGGCCGGCACCGTAACCGCACGCAGCATGAAGCTCACCCGCCCGACGATGATCGGCGCGGGCGTCGCCGCGCTGCTGGTGATCGGCGCGACCGCCTGGCTGAGCGGCGGTGACGACGGCCAGACGCCGGCCAGCGCCAACACCGCCGATGCTTCGCCGGCCGATAAAACCCTGACGCCGCAGCAAAGCGCGCCGCAAACGACGGCGGCCGAGCCGGCCAAGGCCGTTGCGCCGCCGCAGCCGGTGGCGCTGGTGTATTTCAAACTGCAGCCCGGCGAGCAGGTCAGCCTCGACGGCAAGCCGCAGCAGGTGACGCCGGGCGACAACGGCTTCGCCAGCCTCAACCTGGCGCCGGGCAGCTACCGGCTGGAAATCCGCCACAACGACCAGCTGCGCCGCCAACAGCTCAACATCGACAACGCCGGCACCTGGCTGGTCAGCCCGGCCGTCGCCGGTTAATTCCGACTTCCCGGCCCGCCGCGGCGGGCCCTTACCTTATTTCATGAGACTGACGCGTAAATGCCCCACCCCATGGGCGCGGCGTCATTCACAGAGGACGTTCTCATGCTGGACCGCATTATCGCGCACACGCCGCTGGGCCAAGAACAATTGCTGTTTCACTCGCTGGATGGGACCGAGGCCCTTTCCGCTCTGTTTGACTTCGATATCGAGCTGCTGAGCAAGGATGCGCGCCTGGACCGCAAGGCGCTGCTCGGCCAGCCGCTGACGCTGGAGATCCCGACCCAGGGCTTTCTCAGCGCCCCCCGTTACCTGAACGGCAAGGTAACCGCGATCGCCGTCAGCAGCGAAGAGATCGGCGGCACCCGCTACGCGGTGTACAAGCTGCACGTGCAGCCGGACCTGTGGCCGATGACCAAGGACCGCAACTTCCGCATCTTCCAGGAACAGACGGTGCCGCAGATCGTCAAGACCCTGCTGAGCGAGCACAATGTGCAGATCGAAGATCAGCTGACCGGCGACTATCGCCTGTGGGGCTACTGCGTGCAGTACAACGAGAGCAGCTTCAACTTCATCAGCCGGCTGATGGAGCTGGAGGGTATCTATTACTATTTCAAACATGAGATGGGCAAGCACACTCTGGTGTTGGGCGACGCTCCCCACCATCATCAGCCCTACCCCGGCTACGAGATGATCCCTTATCATCTGACCCCGTCCGGCGGCAGCACCAGCGAGGAAGGCATCAGCCAGTGGACCCTTTCCGACCACGTTACCCCGGGGATTTACAGCCTCGACGACTACGACTTCCGCAAGCCTAACGCCTGGCTGTTCCAGGCGCGCCAGAACCCGGTTTCGCCGACGCCGGGCCAGATAGACGTTTACGACTGGCCGGGCCGTTACACCGAGCATCAGCAGGGTGAATTCTACGCCCGCATCCGCCAGGAAGCCTGGCAGGCCGAGCATCAGCAGATTAAAGGCACCGCCACCGCGCTGGGCATCGCCCCCGGCAGCACCTTCACGCTGTATAACGCGCCGCATGCCGACGACAATCGCGAATACCTGACGCTGCAGGCCAGATACCGGCTGAAGGAGAACCGCTACGCCAGCGGCGACGGCCAGGGCAGCGAACACCGCATCGACTTCACCGTGCTGCCGGCGGATATTCCCTGGCACCCGGCGCAGCAAGCCCCGTGGCCGAAGACCCACGGCCCGCAAACCGCCCGGGTGGTCGGCCCGGCCGGCGAATCGATCTGGACCGACAAATACGGCCGCATCAAGGTGAAATTCCACTGGGACCGTTTCGGGCCGAAGGACGACGGCAGCTCTTGCTGGGTGCGCGTCTCCAGCGCCTGGGCCGGCCAGGGCTACGGCGGGGTGCAGATCCCGCGCGTCAACGACGAAGTGGTGGTGGACTTTATCAACGGCGATCCGGACCGCCCCATCATCACCGGCCGGGTGTATAACGACGCCAGCATGCCGCCGTGGGCGCTGCCGGCCGCCGCCACCCAGATGGGCTTTATGAGCCGCACCAAGGACGGCACCGCGGACAACGCCAACGCCCTGCGCTTCGAGGACAAAGCCGGCGCCGAGCAGGTGTGGATCCAGGCGGAACGCAATATGGACACCCAGGTGAAGAACGATGAGAGCCACACCATCGATAAGAACCATACGCACCTGGTGGGCGGCAATCAGATGAAGCGGGTAGTGCTCAACCAGGCCACCGGCGTGAAAGGCGACGCCTCGGCGCTGACCGGCAAAACGCGCGCCGACAACGTGGTGGACGCCTTCACCCTCGGCTCCGGCGAATCGCTGCGGCTGGAGTGCGGCGAAAGCGTAATTGAGTTATTGGCCAACGGCCAAATCAACATCACCGGCACCAGCTTTAACATCACGGTGAAAGAAGACGGGGAAATCAATACCGGCGGTCAGCTGGATCTCAACCAGCCGGGCGGCGCCGCACGCACCGCGGCACCGGGATCGGGACACAAAGCGGCCATCCAGGGCGCCGTCGATCAGATGTTCCCCAAATCCTGACTATTGACGCGGCGGACCGCCGCGTATTTTCGGCGCCCCATTTCCCCAGAGAACATCGATGAATTATCTTTTCCAGGAAGGTCATTTCGCTCTGCCCGCCGGCCCTTGGCAGGACTGCACCGTCAACATCCTTAAAAATCCGCAGACCGGCGCTTCGCTGGTGATCACCCGTGGGGTGATACCGCAGGACGGCTCGTTGGAAGAGGAATTCGACAAACAATGGCAGGCGCTGCTGCCGCAAATCAGCGAGTTGCGGCAGTCAGCGCGCCAGCGCATCCGCGCCGGGCGGGACAACCGCATCAAGGCGATCGAGGTCAGCAGCGATTTTATTCGCGCCGGGCACCATCATCACCAGCACCAGCTGGCGGCGCAGCCGGATGACAGCCAGACGTTGTTGATCGTCACCTACGCCTCAATGAAGCCCTTCACCCCTGAGGACGACAACCAATGGCGGCAGGTGAAAGCTTCGCTGGCGTTGGCCGGACAGGATGACCGATAACCATGAGCGAGATCTGGGCAGCACGAAAGGATGATGAACTGATCCATACCAGCCCGTTGGCGGATATCGCCAGCGCGGTAGCCGAAGTGGCGGTATATGCGGTGGCGACCGCGGCGGTCTCGGCCGCCGCAGCGGCCGCAGCCCCGGCGTTGGCGGGCGTGGCGGTGCTTGGCGCGGCGGCAACGGCGGCTTCCGGCTGCGTGGGCGCCGGCCTGATCGTCGGCTTCGCTTCCAGCCTGACCGGCGTCGGCGAACATATCGGCAACGGCTGCGACGCCGTGGCCAACTGGCTATTCCCCCCCGCCGTTTCCGGCATGATCCTCACCGGTTCCCCCAATGTTTTCACCAACGCCAAACCGGCGGCGCGCGCCGCCGGCCGGCTGCTCACCGCCGATGAAATAAAGGCCCTGCCCGCGCCGCAGCCGCCGCAAAGCTTTTGGGACTACGGTGCCGAACTGCTGGCCGCCGGCGGCAACATCATCTCGCAGCTGTGGCAACCGAGCGTCGCCGGCCCCAGCCAGCCCAGCCAACCGCTGGAAGAAGATAAAATCACCTGTGACAAACACCCTCTGCCGCAATACCTGGCGGAAGGATCCGGCAAGGTATTTATTAACGGCCAGCCCGCGGTGCGCAGCAACGACCGCTCCACCTGCGAAGCCAAGGTGTCGACCGACGTCTCGAACAACGTGCGGATCGGCGGTGACGCTGTAGCGGTGCGCGAAATCAAGAGCGGCAAGCTGCCGGGCATCGGACTGGCGCTGACCGTGCTGCCGCTGTTGCTCGGCAACCCGGCCAAGCTGGCCAAGAACCTGCCCTGCATGATCGGCGGCGGCCTGGCGGCGGCGGGCGTCAATGCGCTTGGCGAAGCGATCCACGCCGCCTTTAATCCGGTGCATGCCGCCACCGGCGCCAAGGTGCTGAACGGCGAAGAAGATTTGGACCTGCTGCTGCCGGCGCGTTTCCCGCTGGCCTGGCAGCGCAATTACAACAGCCGCAACCGCTATCAGGGGCTGTTTGGCCACGGCTGGCGCACGCCATTTGAAGTATGGGTCGATTTGGCCGACGACGGCAACGGCGGCGTCGAGTGCTGCCTGCATGACGAAACCGGCCGTGAGCTGCGCTTCCCGCTGCCCGAGGTGAACAAGCCGAGCTTCAGCGCCGGCGAGGGGCTGATGTTCCGCAGCGGTGAAGAGGGCCAGCTGATCGTCGCCGATACCGACGGCAGCGTATGGCGGCTGTTCGTACCGCTGCCCCAGGCGCCTTCCCGGCTGCGGTTGGTGTCGCTGAGCGACGAATACGACAATGCGCTGCTGTTGAGCTACGACGAGCAGCAGCGCCTGAGCCGCATCGACGACAGCATCGGCGCCATGACGCTGCAATTGGAATATGCCGACCCGCGCTTTGCCGAGCGCGTCACCGCACTACGGCATAACGATGAACCGCGAGTGCGTTACCGTTACGACGACGGCGGCGACCTGCATCAGGTGATCGACGCCGGTGGCCTGGCGACGCGCGAGTTCCATTATAACGACCGACACTTGCTGACCCGCCATCAGCAGGCCGGCGGCTCCTGCTTCGAATATCGCTGGGCGATGTTCGACGACTGGCGAGTGGTGGAACACCGCGATGCGGCCGGCGGCGGCTGCGTCATCGATTACGATCTGGCCGCCGGGCTGACCACGGTGACCGAATACGACGGCCTGCAGCACCGCCACCGCTGGAACGCTCAGCAGTTGATCGTCGAGTACACCGACGAGCGCGGCGAAGTCTGGCATTACCAGTGGAATGACGAAGACATGCTGATCGCCACCCGCGATCCGCTCGGCCACGGCTGGCAATTCCGCTACGACGAAGCCGGCAACCTGGTTGAGGAAGAAGATCCGATCGGCAATATTCGCCTGACCGACTGGCTGCCGCAGCGCGCGCTGCCGGTCAGCGTCAAGGAGCCGAATGGCGCCACGCAGCATTTCTACTACGATGAACGCCACGCGCTGGTTTCGGAGATAGACGCCCTCGGGCATACCCAACGTTACCTGCGCGACGACTGCGGCCAGGTGGTGCAGGCGGTCGACGCCAACGGTGGCGTCAGCCATTTCGCCTATGATGAACATGGCCGGTTGATCCGCGCCCGCGACTGCTCCGGCAAGCAAACCGCCTACAAATACACTGCGCAAGGCTGGCTAAGCGAAGTGACCGACCCCTCCGGCGAAAGCGCCCGCTACCATTACGACGCAGCGGGTCGCCTGACCCGGCTGCAGCGCGCCGAAGGCTGGCAGGAAACCCTGAGCTGGAACGCACAGGGCCAGCTGGCGCATTATCAGGGCGCCGATGGCCGCCTGACCCACTACCGCTACGACCCCCAGGGCCGCCTGCTGGCCACCCGCAACCCGCTCGATGGCGAGGTGTTGCGCAGCTACGATGCGCGCGGTCGCTTGACCGCCCTGCGCAATGAGAACGCCGAAAGTTACGCTTTCCACTGGATGGCGGGCAACCTGCTGCAGGAAGAGGTCGGGCTGGACGGCATCAGCACCCGTTACCGCTACGACGAGTGCCGCCGGGTGATTGAACGCAGCTTCGCCGCCAATACCCCCGCCGCTTTTTCGCACTACTTCAGCCACGACGCCGCCGGACAACTGCTGAGCAAACAAACGCCGGACGGGGAAACCCGCTATCGCTACAACCCGGTTGGCCAACTGCTGCACGCCGCCTTCCATCGCGGCGACGTATGGCGCGATTATCAATCGGAGGCGGAAAGCGAGGTCAGCTTCCGCTATGACGCGCTGGGCCGCGTGCTCGGCGAACAAGGCGCCAATGGCGCGCTGCACTATGATTACGACCCGATGGGCAACCGCACGCAGATAACCCTGCCCGATGGCCGCACGCTGCGCGCGTTGTACTACGGCAGCGGCCACCTGCTGCAGCTGGCGCTGAATGACGTCACCATCAGCGAGTTCGAACGCGACAACCTGCACCGCGAGCTGAGCCGCACCCAGGGGCGGCTGACCAGCCGGGTGCATTACGATCGGCTCGGCCGCCAGGATCGTCGAGAAATCTTCAATGACAACCGCAGGTCGCCGGCGCCCGCCAGCAGTTCACGCCAGTGGTTCTACGACTATCAGAACAACCTGACGCGCGAGGAACAAAACGCCAACCCGTTCGCCTATCAGCGTTACCAGTATGACGCAGCGGGCCGGCTGCTGAGCCAGGACGGTACGCTGCCGGACACCGAACGCTACCGTTACGATCCGGCCTCCAACCTGCTGGACGAAGGGCAATTCCGCCAGCGGCACAACCGGGTGATGCACTACCAGGGCATCGACTATCGCTACGATACCTTCGGCCGCACGGTGGAAAAGCGCAAGGGCCACTACCGCTGGCAGTACCGTTACGACGCCGAACATCGCCTTAGCGAGGTAGTGCGCTACAGCCTGCACCGCAGCGAGCCACAGCAGCACGTTCGGTTCCGTTATGATCCGCTCGGGCGGCGTACGCAAAAGCAGGTGTGGCTGCAAAGCCCGGACCTGCGCCAGCCGGCCGGCAAGCGCCAGACCACCACCTTCCTGTGGGAAGGCTTCCGGCTGCTGCAGGAGATCCGCAACGGCATGCCGCTCACTTACGTGTATGCCGATCAGGGCAGCTACGAGCCGCTGGCGCGTATCGACGGCCGGCACCAGGCGCAGGTGTTTTACTTCCATACCGCCCCGAACGGCGAGCCGGAAAGCCTGACCGACAGCGCCGGCACCCTGCGCTGGCAAGGCCACAGCAGCGCCTGGGGCCGCACAAAGTATGAGGAAAATCAGCAAGATCTGGATTACTCCCAAAACCTGCGCCTGCAGGGCCAATACCTGGATCGCGAAACGGGATTGCACTACAATCTGTTCCGCTATTACGATCCGGACATCGGCAGGTTTACCCAGCACGACCCGATCGGGCTGGCGGGCGGGATTAACCTGTATCAGTATGCGCCGAACCCGCTGGGCTGGGTGGATCCGCTGGGGTTGGCTGGATGCCCTCATGCTAAGTTAGCGAATAAAATTCGAGAACGTGCAATTGATGGGAAAATCCCTAAGATAGCGCCGGGTAAAATATCACCCAAGGGATATCACGGTAGGCTTTCAGAGCAAAGAATGCAGGAAATAATTAAAAGCCCTGATGGGGTTTACGTTTCCACTGGAGGTAATAATAATATTATTTTCGCAAAAGATGGAGATATTGTCATTCTAGCCGGAAGTAAGTCAGGGGCATATAAAGGGCAAGCGATTACATCTTACGGTCCTTCAGGTCCAAGAGGTGCTAGCGGTGCGGCTATTCATGGTGGGCTAGATAGCGATCCTGGCTTACCAATAACAGATAGCATGATTCTAAATGGACAAATCTCGAAACCAGGCGGTGGATTCCTACCACCTGCAACGGCTATAGTATTCTGAGGTTAACAGATGAAATCAATTATTTGGGATGTTGCACATTTTAATATTTCGATGAAAAATAAGTATAACGACATATATAATTTAGAAAATGATATAAGCAAGTTATTGGGAAGCAGCAATTTTAGCGAGATGGATTCATTAGATTGGTTCTTGATCGACAAGAAAACCAAGGAACTATCTTTTATATTGTTGAGTGTACCCTCTTTTTTTAATGTTTTACATGAGGGAGATTTAATTAACGCTAATTCATTGCATGATATAAAACTTGCAGATTGCATTGATAAGTTTTTATCTAACGTGACCATTCAAGATACAGCTTTCTTTTCAGCAGATAGTAACAGTTTGATCGTTACATCTGACATGTCTCGGGCCGCTTATAAAACACTTATTTCAGATGGCCTTTACTTTTTATTGAGTGATGATTTTTCATACCAAGGATTTATATTAATCAATGCAACAACCCACATCCCAGGCAGCATTGAGTCATTAGATCAAAAAATATCAAACTCATTCTTTTCAAGAATGTTTGACTTATGCAACCAGGAATTTTATGACGCAATGGATGTGAAAGACGAACACTGCCTATCCATTATCAATAAATTAGAAAATGATTGTTTAACTCACCAAAAAATAGATGACAGACTATTACACATAATAGAATTTATAAAAAATATTAAATATACATTTTATGATATAGACATTGAATAATGTGTAGAGCAGAAGAAAAGATAAAAAAATCCATTCATGAACTCAAGGAAGTTCTTGCCACACATAATTCGACGGTTTTAGCGGTGAGTTCACCCGAACAAATATCTAGGTTCATAAAAGTATTCGAGATCACTCTCCAGAAAATAGCTTCAGATAAAGTTCCTTCTAAAAATGAAAGAGCCTTAGGGATAGCCAATATAGTCGCGGATCAATGGCCTTTTGATCTTGAGCTTGGCAGCTTAGTTATAGAAGCGGAACATGCCTATAAAGAAATATAATAAATAACTCGACATTCTAGATTGAGAGGTGACTTTGCATAGTGAAAATCGAGCGATTGATAAATTGATGAACATATGAATGAGAAATATATTAACATCAAGACTAAAAGACAGATTTTTGATGGGAATGAAGATAAATTCCGTATTTTCAAAGAGGAAATACTCATTCCAAATACTGATGAAAAAGTTATTTATAAAAACGCACTTGCAATACCCATATGGAAATCAGATGAGAACATTAGAAAAAAAATCGCGAAAGAAATAGCCGGGATAGATATCATTGAGTACAAATTCGATCCAATACCATCATATAAACATGACAATTTAGATATATACACACAAGAAACGACCACGGAAAAAGGCAATAAAAAAGTCACAATAGTCACTGCTGCTGGTGAGACTCAACCAGCAAGATACAAAGTAAAATTACTTGGATTGATCTTAAATTAAAATAAGCCCCTGATAGTGACAAAGCAATACAATTAAATAACAGAAGTCCCTCTACAGAAACTTTATGTTATTGAGTGGATCATTAAATATATCAAAAATCCGGACTTAACTCATATAAGGATTAGAAATCCAGCAAACTACCCAAGCGTCAGAAACCGATCTCATGAAGATGGGAGATAAATGAGTTAACAATATCATATGGGATTTTATCAATAAATCGTCATCCCTCAGGCTTGTGGTATCCCTGGAGTTAAAGTTATAGGTAAGTGGCCGCTATTATGATTAATGAAGGTGAAAACACTTAAAATCAATCATCGAATCATTACCGAACAACAATGAGATTAGTCTAGCCAAATGCCTGTAAAATGTTTACTCAGAAGCTGATACATATCCAGATTGATTTATAGACAATGTTAAAGGGTTATTTGGCGGTATGGAAACACTGAATGATGTTGTATTTGGCAAGAATGACTCCCCTCTAAGAGAAGAGAGTGAAAAACTTGACGGGCCTAGGAGAAAACTCTATGAGTCCTGTTCAAAATATAAATACAGAAATCAACCCGGCAATAAAAAAACAAAAACAGTTAAAGCTTGATATAAATAATTAAATAAAACCATAATCAACCCTGGTATATAGCGGATTATAGAAAATGCTCAGTAGAGATAGGGTAACCCCACGCGCCTACAAACAGGTAGATGTATTTGCCACCTCGCCATTGCAGGGGAATCCCCTGGCGGTGATCCTGGCGGCGGAAGGGTTAAATGAAATGCAGATGCTTTCATTAGCGCGCTGGACCAACCTTTCGGAAACGACCTTTGTTTTCAAAGCGACTCATCCGGATGCAGATTATCGGGTACGCATTTTTACCCCCGAGAAAGAGTTGCCCTTTGCCGGGCATCCGACATTGGGTACGGCCCATGCATTATTGGAGGCTGGGTTGGTGACCAAACGGCCGGGGGTTGTGATGCAAGAATGTGGGGTTGGTCTGGTTGCGGTCAATATCTTACCTGAAGGAACCCTGGCGTTTGCCGCACCGGCGGTGACGTTCCGCGCGATGGCCGTTGAGGAAAAGGAATTGCTAACGGCCGCTTTCCAACCTGCGGTTATTGCAACAGATTCGATGCCGGTGATTGCCGACATGGGCATCCGCTGGCTTATGGTACGTATGCCCGACGCTCAATCCTGCCTGAGAGTGACACCGGTTCAAGCCGTGATTAAACAGCTGCAAATTGCTTGTCACGTTGATGGCGTAGTGATTTATGGTCCCTATTCAGCGGGTGATCCTGCAGATTACGAAATGCGCGCGTTTCTGGTTGAGTGGGATAACCTGGTTGAAGATCCCGTGACGGGCAGCGCCAATGCGTGCCTGGCCCGTTGGTTGAAGGCCAATAACTTCCCCGACGGTGGCCTGACGGCACAGGGGTATCAGGTCCGGCAAGGTACTCAACTACATCGAGAAGGCCGGATCAACGTTCGTTTTATTCAGGGTGAGCCATGGATTGGCGGAAAGAGTTGCACGCTGATTGATGGCTGGTTGAACATTTAGATGTGTACTTTCAACGCGTTGAGTCCGCAGATAAATCCCGCGTCATTGTCCTGGTGGTCGCCGCAGGTGAAAGCCAACCCGTCAGATATCATATAAAACTCCTTGGGCTATTCGACGAGTCGGATTAGCCGGGAGAAATGAACGTCATCGGTCCATCAACGTCATCGGTCCATCAACAAGGCTCCAACCGAGCCCCTGGCGACGCGTTCCCGCCTCGCGATCCCCCGCCTCACCACTTCTGCACCGTCTGGTAGATATCCAGGTCATAATAACCGTCGGCCTCGCAGTCGTTGAGATAGTGCTCGTAGCTCACGCCTTCTACCGGCTGGTAGCCGCTGGCCGGCAGCGCTTTCTGGTAGAAATCCCCCCATACCCGTTCGAAGTCCCCATCGCTGACGCGCACGTTGTAGACCGCGTATTGCCCGGCGGGCAAACTCTGCACGCTGAAGCCTTCGCTGCCCGCCGGCAGGATGAAATCGTCCGCCACGGTAAACGCCACGTCGGCGCGCAGCCGCTCTGGCGCCACCTCGGCCGGATCGTCCCAATACAGCACCAGCCGGTTGCCGAGCGGCACCCCCTGCCGCCGCTGCCAGGCCATCAGCCGTTGGCAGCCCTGCGGGATGGTCTGCGGATAAGGCCCCACCACCCGCACCCCCACCACTTTCTCCGCCGCCTTATCGATAATCCTGATGCTCATCGCCCTTCCCCTCACTGTTTAAGGTTCCGCGCCCGGCCGGCCGCTAAGCGCCGATTTCGGTACGCACGTCCAGCAACTCAGGGAAAAAGGTCAGTTCCAACGCCTTTTTCAGGAAGCTGACGCCGCTGGAGCCGCCGGTGCCCGTTTTAAAGCCGATAATCCGCTCAACCGTCTTCATATGGCGGAAACGCCACAGGTGAAAACTCTCTTCAATATCCACCAGCTTCTCCGCCATTTCATAGGCTTCCCAATACCTCTGCGGGTTGTCGTAAATCGCCTTGAACGCCGGCAGCAGGTTCGGGTTGCGCTGATAAGGCTGTGTCCAGTCGCGCTCGATGCACTCCTGCGGGATCGGCAGGCCGTGGCGCGCCAGGTACAACAAATATTCATCGTACAGGCTGGGCGCTTCCAGGATCGCCTTCAGCGCCGCGTGTTTTTCCGCATCGTTGCTGAACACCGCCAGCATGGCGGCATTCTTGTTGCCCAGCAGAAATTCGATGGAACGGTACTGATGCGACTGGAACCCCGAAGAGTTGCCGAGCACGTCGCGGAATTCAACATACTCCGACGGCGTCAGCGTTTCCAGCACCGCCCATTGTTCAAACAGCAGCCGCTGGATCTGTTTGACCCTGGCGAGGATCTTGAAGCAGTGGCTGAGCTTGTCCTGCTGCACCAGCAGCCGCGCCGCCTGCAGCTCGTGCAGCATCAGCTTCATCCACAGTTCGGAGGTTTGGTGCTGCACCACAAACAGCATCTCATCGTGATGCTGCGGGTTGGAGAGAGGATGTTGACAGTCCAGCAGTTGGTCCAGGCACAGGTAGTCGCCGTAGCTCATGCGTTTGGAAAAATCGGTGACAATCGCGCTTTCTAATTCCCGTTTGTTCATCTGTTATCTCCGCGGTGCCCAGCGCCGGAACGGCCTGGCGCGTGCTGCAAAGAGAAAACAATAGTACAGAACCCGCCCCCCCGAAGGACTATAAACGAGAGTTGCCTCGCAGATCTCGGTCATACCCACCGCCCCCGCTGTTTAGTAAACATATCCGCCGGCGCATGACTATTTTCACAAAAGCGATATCCGGCCGCGGCTCGCCGCCCGTTGCAGCTTGCCTGCGCCCTGGTTCCCTTATAGATTGCTGAATATCGGCAGCCGGCAAGAAGCAAGGATATCGACAAGATGGCCAATATTCGCGATGTCGCCCGGCTGGCCGGCGTATCCATCAGCAGCGTCTCAAACGTTCTGAATAACCGCACCGGCCAAATGGGCGAAGAAACCCGGATGCGGATCGAGCGGGCGATGGACGCGCTGGATTATCGGCCGCTCAGGCCCCCGGCGCCGCGCGATAACGATCGGGCGAAAATCATTGGCCTGCTGGTACCGTCGATCGTCAACCCCAGCTTTTCGGCGCTGGCTCATGCCGTCGATTTGTCCGCCCGGGCCTATCGTTATCGGGTGCTGCTCGGCAACTCTTACCGGCGAGAAGACGAAGAGTCGGCGTTTATCGAAGATATGTTCGCGCACGGCGTGCGCGGCATTATCGTGGCGGCGAGCGATATTCGCAAAACCCACTTTGTGCGGGCCGCCGAGCGGGGAATGAGGGTCGTCAGCTACGATAACCGCTTCTCGGACAGCATGGCCGAAGAGACCCGGATATTCGACAGCGTATCGATGGACAACGCGGAAGCGGGCCGCCTGGCCGCGCAGCATCTGATTGAACGCGGCTGCCAAAACGTCGTTTTTGCGACCGAAGCGACCCTGACCATGAGCCGCAACCACAAGATAGAGGGGTTTCTGGCGGCGCTGCGCCATCACCGCTTGCCGGTGCGCCGGCGGGTTATCGAAGGCACAGCCCGCAGCGAATATGGCGACAGCGAAATGTTCGAACTGGGGTTGACCCTGGCGGCGAAAATACTCGCCCTGCAGCCGCGACCGGACGGCATCGTGGCGATTAACGACGCGCTGGGCATCGGGTTGATGGCGGGGTTGCGCGCCGCCGGCGTGCGGGTGCCCGCAGAGGTTTCCCTCGTCGGCATCGACAATATTTCATTGTCCGGCCTGGCCGACCCCGGCCTGACCTCGGTAATGCCGCCGCTGGCGGAAATGGCGCAGCTGATGGTCGAGCGCCTGATCAGCCGCATCAATAACCATGCGCTGCCGCCAGGCGAATTTCTCTTTCCGCCGTCCTTTATCAGCCGGCAGTCGGTCAGAAGCGAAACAAGCTAGCGCCAATTAAACGGCGCGATATAAAACGAATGCGTTTCGACGATGAGCGGGCTTTCATTGTCCGGAGTGGTATTAGCCAAAACCAGAGGAAATAAATATGCACGCCAATGTTTTTTTGCACGGCGGTAATTAATACATCAGACACATCTCTACTAGACGCTTAATTAATTGCTCAGCTCATTCCGATGAGCCAGAGATTCTATTATTCCGAGCCCCTCATGGGAAAAACGAACATGCAAAAAAGAACGCAGCAGGAAATTGAGCGCAGCGCCATAAGGAAACTTACGCTGCATATTGTCCCTTTGATGATCATATTGTATTTCCTGGCCTTTCTTGACCGGAACAACATGGCCTATGCCGCGATGGCGCTGGAAAGCAGCCTGGGGCTAACCGCGTCGGCCTTCGGGTTCGCCTCCGGCATATTTTTTATCGGTTATTTCATGTTTGAAATACCCAGCAATGCAGGAACCATAAAATTCGGGCCACGCATCTGGTTCGCCAGGATCCTCATTTCCTGGGGCGTTTTCGCCACCCTGCTCGGTTTTGTCCGCACGCCGATGGAGCTGTATATTTGCCGGTTTATGCTGGGCGTATGTGAAGCCGGTTTTTTCCCATCCGTGGTCTATTATTTCACGGTTTTCTTTCCGGAAAAGTATCGCACCAAAATCCTCGGCATGTTCATTATCGTCCAGCCGCTGTCCAATGCCGTCGGTTCGCCGATCTCCGGCTTTATCCTCGCTATCGATCACGGCTGGTTCGGCCTGGAGCCCTGGCAGCTGCTGTTTATCATCGAGGGTCTCCCGCCGGTGATCATCGGCCTGCTGATCCCGTTTGTCATCAAAAACTCGCCCAAGGACGTCGGCTATCTCGATGTCGAAGAAAAGGCCTGGCTGATGAACAACGCCAGCCGCTCCAAATCCGGCGCCAAAATCACCCTGGCCGACTTTTTCAACGGCATTAAAAACAAAAAATACCTGCTCTATGCCGCGCTCAACTTCGGCATGGTGTGCGGCATTTATGGCTTCGGCATGTGGTTGCCTTCCATCCTCACCTCGATTTCCGGCGACAACATTTTCAACGTCAGCCTGCTGGCGCTCATTCCTTATGGCCTGGCCGCGCTGCTGGTTTATCCGTGGAGCCTGTGGGCCAGCAAAACCAGGAAAATCGGCGTATTCGCCGGCATCAGCATGGTGGTCGCCGCCATCGGCCTGGTGGGCGCAGTGATCTTCTTTAAATACAACCTGTGGGTTTCGCTGTCTTTCCTGTGCATCGCCGCCATCGGCATTTACACCTCCGTGCCGTCATTTTTATCCATGCCCGCCAACATTTCGACCGGGGCCGCCGCCGCCGCCGGGCTGGCGGTGGTGAGCTGCATCGGCAATATCGGTGGCTTTGTCGCCCCCTATGCGGTGGGGCTGCTGAACGATCTGACCCACAGCAGCACCCCGGGGCTGGTTTTCCTGTCTTTATGCCTGCTGGCCACCGGCCTGACCTGCATTTTTTACTGCGCCAAACAGCGTGAAGGCGTCATCAACTCTTAACTCTTTTTCAGACCACGTTAACAACGGAGAAATAAACCATGGGCGACCTCGCAGGCAAAAAAGTCTTCATTACCGGGGCGGAACAGGGCATTGGCCGGGCAACGGCCGAGCGGCTGATTCAGGCCGGCTGCGATATTTATTTTCACTACCATAGCGATGAGTCAGGCCCCAGAGCGTTAGTGGCGCTGGCCCAGGCGCGCGGGCAAAAGGCGGCCTACAGCTACGCCGATTTAACCTCGGCCGACGAGACCGCGCGCTGCGTTTTGGCCGGCGCCGAGTTTCTCGGCGGCATCGATATTCTGATCAATAACGTCGGCGGTATCGTGGGGCGCAAGTGGCTGGGGGAGATCGACCGCGCGTTCTGGCAAACCGTGCTCGACGTGAATCTGACCACCATGCTGAACGTTACGCAGAGCGCGCTGCCCTTCCTGAAGGCGGCGCAGGACGGCGCCAGCATCGTCAATCTGGCCTCGCTGGCCGGCCGCTCCGGCGGCCATTCCGGCTCGCTGGTTTATTCCGCCACCAAAGGCGCGGTGCTGACCTGGACGCGTTCGCTGGCGGCGGAGCTGGGTGAGCATGGCATTCGAGTCAACGCTGTCGCCCCCGGGCTTATCCTCGGCACGCGTTTCCATAACCGCCACACCACCCAACAGTCGGCGGAGGAAACCATTCGCGCCATTCCGTTGGGCCGGGCCGGCACGCCGGACGATGTAGCGCGGGCGATCGCCTTCCTGGCCGCGGAATATGACGGCTTCGTCTCCGGCGCCACCATCGATATCAACGGCGGCATTTTCCGCATGTAACTCACCCGCAGGCGGCCCGCTGCGGCTGCCTGCTCAGAGAGAGCCATCATGATTAAATCAGACCTCATCCATCCGCAGCTGCTCTGCGCGTTGGCGCAATGCGGGCACAAATCCCAGCTGTTAATCGCCGACGGCAACTACGCCTGCGTGACCAACGCGCCCAAAGACGCGACCCGGGTTTATTTGAACCTGTCGCCCGGCACGCTCGCGGCCCCGCTGATCCTGGAAAAAATCCTGACCTGCATCAACGTGGAAAGCGCCGCGCTAATGGCCTGCCCGCCGGACTTTATCAACGGCGCCGAAGCCGAGTATCGGCGATTGCTGCCTGCAAGCTGCGCCATCGAGCACCTGGCGCGCGAGGATTTTTATGCGGCGGTCAAATCGGATCGGACGCTGCTGGTGATCGCCTCCGGCGAACGGCGCCGCTTCGCCAATCTGCTGCTGACGGTGGCGCCGGTGGCCTGATGTGCGGGCCGACGCTTCACGCCGCGGGGGCGGGTTTGGTTGAAGGCGATAACAGCTGCGGATCCCGCAACAGGCCTATCAACCGCTGCATATTGTCCCCGCAGGAGATGCCCTCGGGTCGATTTGCAATGTCGGCGATCATCGTCATCAGCCCCTCTTTGCTCTCCTGCAGTTGATTCTGCAATCGCTCGATCTCGGCTACGCGGGTTTGTAGCGATTGCATTAACCCCTCGTGGTCCCAGTTTTCTTGCGCATGCGGCAGAAACTGGCGGATCTGTTCAAGGGAAAATCCCGCCCGCTGGGCGTTGTCGATAATTTTCAGAACCCCCGCTACGTCGGGTGAGTAGTGAAGAGGCGAATCTGTACCAGAAGCGGGCGTTGCTCACTCCACACAACATTAGTTAGGATGGAAACAGTTTAGAATTCAGTGAGCTAGCTAGCACCCCCTATAGTTACTACTATTTTCCCATGCGAGATGAGAGTTTAAGTTGTCAGATAAACGGATATGATTTTCAGGATCGTATACAGCAAAGCTGTTCTTACAGGGGATCACATCACCATCTTTAAAACTGTCGCTGAATAATCTCATGCTATGCCTTGTGTATGAACGGAAAACCCGATTATACGTTCCTGATTAATCATACAGCTTACATAGCCTGTCAAATTTCCACCTAAGCCTGTCTTTTTGGCTGGAAATGTTCAGTTTCAGGCGTTTTTTTAGCCAGTTTTTGTATCTTTTGAATGCCAGGACAGCCTCGCTATCTTAGTATTTAATTTATGCAACCCATGTAGCTGTTCGCCCGAAGTTAACGCTGAGAGCCACTGTTGTTATCTGACAGACTGAAAAAAGAAAATACGTTTACCCTGAAGCCGTTATGCAGTCACAAATCTTCCGCTATCACGTCAGGATCACTGACTGATGCCCTGGGCAGACCGATTTACAAAATGAATAATGTATTGCCTCCCGCTCTCTCCGTTAAAGAGAGAGCGGAAAGTTAGTCTACAAGTATTATCCTGATATCATTAACATTTGTTAGCGTCGGACCTGTTATCAGCAAATCATCAATCGCGTGAAAATAGCTGTAGCTGTCGTGCGCATTCAGGTAGCTAAGTGCATCAAGTCCGCGGATTTTTCCGCGCGCCAGCGAATCAGGATAAATCATTGCTCCTGCCGCATCCTCCGTGCCATCAATACCATCACTGTCGCCCGCGATGGCCCAGATTCCGCTTTCGCCCCTCAGTGCACAGGCTAATCCAAGTAAAAACTCAGTGTTACGCCCGCCTTTACCCGCCTGTCCATCGCTTACCGTGACCGTTGTTTCACCCCCCGACAACAACACAGCTGGCCCCTTGAGCGGCAGACCGTGCTGCTTCACGGATTTGGCGATACCGGCCATGACGGTTGCCGCTTCCCGGCTCTCACCTTCTATGGCGTCACCGAGCACCAGCGGGTTAAGACCGTGATGGCGCGCCGCGCTGGCCGCGGCCTGCAATGCCATTGCTGGCGTGGCAATCATCCTGACCTCACCGGCGGGCAGCATGGCTGACAACACAGGCGGCTGGCTCAGCACATGGCAAACCGCGGCGGAAACCGGAATGCCGTAGCGTTCAAGCACCTTCAGCGCCTCTTCTGGCGTGCTGCCGTCAGCCACCGTTGGACCGGATGCCACATCCGCCGGATTATCCCCCGGGACATCGCTGATAATCAGTGAAACCACCCGTGCAGGCTGCGCTATTGCAGCCAGCCTGCCGCCTTTTACTGCCGACAGATGACGCCTCACCAGATTCATTTCCCTGATGCTGGCTCCGCTGTGCAACAGTGCGCGGGTAACAGACTGTTTATCGGCCAGCGTGATACCCGGCGCGGGTAATGCCATCACGGCAGAGCCACCGCCTGATATCAGCGCCAGCACCAGATCGTCGGGTGTCAGGCCGCGCAGTGCCTCAAGAATCAGCATTGCTGCCATTGCACTCATCGCATCTGAAACCGGATGAGACGCTTCCAGAATACGGATACGCCCGGCGGGCACTGCATGACCATAGCGCGTCACCACTACGCCACTAACATCCACGTCTGGCCATGCGGCATCGACAGCCGCAGCCATGGCGGCCGAAGCCTTGCCCGCCCCGACCACCACACAGCGGCCGGCGGGCTTCTGCGGCAGCGCGGCCGTAACCACAGGCCCGGGACGGGCACTGTCAACCGCCTGCTTAAAGATATCCCCCAGTATCGCTGCGGCCTGATCGTTTCTCATCGTTATGCACTCTCGGCAACGGTTGAACGGGATTCGATGAACTGCACCACGGCGCGCGTGACGTCGGCCGTTGTTGCCGTGCCGCCCACATCAGGCGTCAGGATGCCGAGGGAGCAGACACGTTCGATGCCTTCCATGATCAGCGCGGCAGATTCATGTTCGCCCAGATGCTCCAGCATCTGTACCGCCGTCCAGAAGGTGGCGATCGGGTTAGCGATACCCTTACCGGTGATATCAAAGGCTGAGCCGTGAATCGGCTCGAACATCGAAGGAAAGCGCCCCTCAGGATCGATGTTTGCCGTCGGAGCCACGCCAAGGCTGCCCGCCAGCGCGCCCGCCAGGTCGGATAAAATGTCGGCGTGTAAATTGGTGGCGACGATCGTGTCAAGGCTCTGCGGATGCAGTGTCATGCGGTGCGTCATGGCATCAACCAGCATTTTGTCCCACTGCACATCCGGGAATTCCTGCGCCACCTCAGCCGCAATTTCATCCCACATCACCATGCCGTGACGCTGCGCATTGGATTTGGTCACCACCGTCAGCAATTTACGCGGACGTGACTGAGCCAGTTTAAAAGCATAACGCATGATGCGCGTGACCCCGACACGGGTGAAAATCGCCACTTCGGTGCCGACCTCTTCCGGCAGACCTTTATGGGTGCGGCCACCATTCCCGGAGTATTCGCCTTCGGAGTTTTCGCGCACGATGACCCAGTCAAGATCGCCTGGTCCCCGGTTACGCAGCGGCGACGTGACGCCAGGAAGAATTTTTGTCGGCCGCACATTCGCGTACTGATCAAATCCTTGGCAAATCGGCAGTCGCAGCCCCCAGAGGGTAATATGATCAGGCACATCCGGTGCGCCGACCGCGCCAAAATAGATAGCATCGAATTTTTTCAGTGTCTGCAACCCTTCTTCCGGCATCATGACGCCATAACGCTTGTAGTAGTCGGAACCCCAGTCGAAGGTCTGGATATCAAATTTCAGCTGCGGATCGCGATGTGACAGCGCTTTCAGAACTTCAATGCCGGCCGAGATGACTTCAGGACCGATACCGTCAGCAGGAATAGCGGCAATAGAGTAGTTACGCATGGTGTTTCTCCGTGTCGATTAATGGATATGAGGTTGATGAAATTCTGCGGTTTGTGGCTTTTTCGCTTTTCCCGCCAGAATCAGCACCGTCAGGGCTGAAACGCTCAGCAATCCGGCCACGAAATAGAGTCCCCAGGTATAGCTGCCGGTTTGCTGGCGGATGATGCCAATCATCATCGGACCGACAAAACCGCCGAGGTTGCCAATCGAGTTGATGGCAGCGATGCCCGCCGCCGCCGCCGGCCCGCTCAGAAACAGAGTCGGCATGCTCCACAGCGGAGGCTTGGATGCGCTGATCCCGACGGTGACCAGTGTCAGCGCGATAATCACTGAGAAAAGGGTGCTGACGCTTCCGGCATAAATCAGCCCGGCTGCCGCGAGCAGACAGGCCGCAATAACGTGCCAGCTGCGCTCGCGGGTCCGATCGGAGTGGCGGGCCCAGAGGATCATGGCAACAACGCCGATCACCGCAGGGAAAGCATTGAGGAAGCCGATTTCTAACGATGAGGCGCCGAAGCCGTGAATAATCTGTGGTGCCCAGATACCCAGGGTGTAAAGGCCGGCTGACGTGCCGAAGTAGACCAGCGCCAGTGCCAGAACCCGCTTATCCGCCAGGCCACGCCATGTGCTGCTGTGGCTTTGCCCCCCTGCTCGAGCCTGCTCTTCAGCCTGCATGGTATTTTGCAGCCACGTACGCTCTTCTTCGGTCAGCCATTTCGCTTTGGCCGGACGGTCGGTGAGCCAGAACAGGACAACGATGCCCAGCAGTAAGGCCGGGATCGCCTCCAGCACGAACATCCATTGCCAGCCAGCGAACCCCATCAGCCCGTGCATCTCCAGCAGCGCGGCAGAAATGGGTGATCCAAGCGCAGTAGAGAGCGGTGCCGCCGCCATAAAAATGGCGGTGACCTGCGCACGTTTTACGGACGGGAACCAGTAGCTGAGATAAAGAATGATGCCGGGGAAGAAACCGGCCTCGGCTACACCAAGCAGAAAGCGCAGAACATAGAAACTGGTCGTGCCCTGTACAAACGCCATACACCCCGAAACCAGTCCCCAGGTGATCATGACGCGGGCGATCCAGATACGGGCACCGACTTTATGCAGAATTAAGTTAGACGGGACTTCAAACAGAAAGTAACCAAGAAAGAATATCCCGGCACCCAGCCCGAACACCATTGGCGAAAATCCCAGGTCCTGATTCATGGTCAGGGCGGCAAAGCCGATATTAACCCGGTCGAGAAACGCGATAAAATACAGCAGCATGATAAAAGGAATGATCCGCAGCGTTATTTTGCGCATCACCTTTTTTTCGAGATCGTTGTGCATATCAGGATGCTCCACAGTCAGGTAGGGTTGTTATCATTTTGTTGTGAACTCAGTATGCTGTTTTGACTGGCGTTATCATCAGCAACGAGTTATATAAATAATTTGTACAATCTGAATCCGGATAATAAATGGATATAAATCAGCTCAGATGCTTCGTGGTAGTAGGTGATGAACTTCACTTTGGCAGGGCTGCCCGGAAGCTTGAAATGATGCCCGCGTCACTCAGCCGATTTATCCGGCTGCTGGAAGAGGATTTGGGTCTGCTCCTGCTGAATCGTTCGACCCGTAATGTGTCCCTGACCCGGGAAGGCGCTGAGTTTCTGAGTGAAGCCAAAGCCGTTGTTGCGGATTTCGATGCGTTACGATTGAGGTTTCATAAAAATATCGCGCCGCAGAAAAAAATGCTGCGGATCGGCGCCATTGACAGTGCGGCGAGGGGATTACTGCCGAAACTGCTCAACCTGTTTGTCAGTGCGTTCCCTGATGCGGATATCCATATCAGCGAAGATAAATCGCACAGCCTGATCCCACGGCTGACCTCCGGCTGGCTGGATCTGGTGTTTGTTCGGCCCCCAGAACAGACAGACGTTACCCTGACCACCCGCTTTATTGCCCATGAAACCTGTGTGCTGGCGGTGCCCGCGCATCACCGGCTGGTGAATTACGGCCGGGTGAGCTTCGAAGATTTTTGCAATGAGCCCGTCATCGTGCCGGAAAGACGCACCCGTCCTCACAGCCATGACCTGACGATGAACTTGTTCAGAGCGGCGGACAGGCATCCGGTTATTGCGCAGTATGCCGAGGAAAAACAGACCATTCTGAGCTTTGTTGCAGCAGGGCTGGGCGTGGCGCTCGTTCCCTCCTCTTACCGCAACATGAACGCGGACGGCGTAAGGTATCTGCCACTGGCCCCGGTCGAGAATATTGAAGGGCTGCCGCTGTGCGTGATGTGGCATCAGGGCAGCAGGGATGTGTATGTTAATGCAGTGCTTAACATCCTTGCGCAGAATATTGAGATATTAACGAAAGACCTGTAATGGCAGGGCTTACCTCCTGAAAATCGCACTGCCTAAATTCTGTTTACTAACTGCAGGGATGACCTTTAAGCGTAAAAAAGGACCGGTAGGCTTCACGATTGCTGATGTTCTGATTATGTCATGAGAGAACCAGCGCCATCTTGTCCTGCGCCCATGCATCGGCACTGTGCCAGTTAAGAACAGAAGATATCAGGCAGGCGTTAAGCATGTGATGCGGCTTTCAGCATTTGGAGCCGGGCACGACGCACCGACCATTAACGGCCGCCACCATGCTCTTTCTGACAGCGAACTGATGGCATCAGGACTGGCCTGGACCATCATCCGGCCGCATTTTTTCATGCAGAATCTGATGATGGCTGCAGACGGCGTGAAGGCTAAGGGCAAACTTTACTTTGCTTTGGGTGAAGATCGTATGGGGATCATCGATACCCGGGATATCGGTCATTTTGTCGCGCAACTTCTGACAACTTCCGACCTCGAAGGAAAAATTTACACCATTACAGGGCCGGAAACGGTCAGCATGCACGACGTGGCTGCCGATCTCAGTTCAGTACTGAACCGTGAAATCCGTTATCAGCCGGTGATGACTGAACTTGCGCTTGCCGAGTTAAAAAGCAAAGGATTAGATACGTACACGCTGAATGTTCTTCGTGACTACTTTATCGAATACAGCCGTAACTGGGGCGACATAGTCACGGAGGATTATAAAAATGTCACCGGTGCCGAGCCGCGTCCCCTGAAAGATTTCATCCTGGACCACGCTGATGCCTTCCGGGCATAAAGGCGCACAAAGAAACCACCTGCAGCCGTCCGGTTGCAGGTGGCCCATGAAAGCCGATCATTTACAGGGATACTTACACAACGATAGAACCTCACGATTAGGGCCAGACGGTTGTTCACAGTGCGAGGATCAAGCGCAAGTTCGCCGATTGACCAATCGCTATATCTAGAAAGAACGCTGAGGCCATGAGCTGGAATTTCATCGTTCCAGGCCAAATTATTGGCTTCCAGAAAAGCATAATAGTCATACAAACGTCGACCATACGCTTCCCAAGTAAGAGCGCTTAGTGATTCCCCTGACTCGATAAGGGTGTGCCAAAGGAAAGACTGTGCCGGTTGAAATTTAGTTGGGCCAGAGGGGGAGGAATGGCCCCTCACGGGGCCATAGGCACTAGCTTAGAAACGGTAGTTGGCGGTGACGGCGAAATTGCGCGGCGCGCCGTAGACCACATAGCGGTCAACCGAGGTGTCGTAAGTTTTATCGAACAGGTTGTTCAGGTTCGCCTGCACCGACAGCTGCGGGGTGACCTGATAACGCCCAAACAGGTTGACCAGCGCATAGCTGCCCTGCTCGGCCCGCAGGGTGCCGTTCCCTTCCGGGCCGCTGACGTCCTGCCACACGTGGGTCTGCCAGTTGATGCCGCCGCCCAGCGTCAACGCTCTCAGCGTCGGCGGGTTATAGGCCGTGAACAGCTTGACCGTCGTGCGCGGCAACGCCGGGTTGACCGCGTTTCCTTCGCTGTCTTCCGCCACATAGCGGGTGGCGCCGAAGGTCATTTGCAGGTTATCGGTCACTGCGCCGTTCACTTCGAACTCGATGCCTTTGCTGACCGTGCCTTGCGCGCCGTAGTAAGCCGTTTCCAGGGTGCCGGGGATCACCGCGCCGGTGCTTTGCGCCACGTTGTCCTGCTCGATGCGGAATATCGCCACTGAGCCGGTCAACCGACTGTTCAGCCAGTCGGCTTTTAGCCCCGCCTCATAGTTCTTCCCGGTAATCGGCGACAGGTAATTGCCGCCGCTGTCGCGGTAAGTTTGCGGTTTGAACACCGAAGTGTAGCTGGCGTAGGCTGACCAGGTATCGTCGATGTCGTACACCAGCCCGGCGTAAGGCGTGACATTGTTCTTCTCCATATTTTGGCTCAGGGTGCTGGTGCTCCACTGGGTATAACGCGCGCCGACGATCAGATGCAGCGGATCCGCCAGCGAAATGCGGGTCGCGGTATAAGCCGACTTCTGGTGAATGGTATCCTCCTGCGCCAGGCTCAACGCATTCCAGTCGGTCTCGGGAAAATCCCCGCCCCAGTGATTGAAGTTGCCCACGTCTGACGGCGAGAGATTGGCGAAGGCGTTGAAATAGCGATTGTTCTGCCTGCTGTAGCTGACGCCGGCCATCAGCTGGTGCTGGCGCCCGAACAGCGCGTACGGCCCGCTGGCGAACGCATCGACGGCGTGCACCTTGCGCGTTCCGGTGTTGTAGCCCGTGCCGCCGACCACCGGATAATTCGCGTAAGGGCTGACGCCGATGCCGGTGTTTTTATCGAAGTAGCCGTCGATATACAGCATTTTGCTGTCGAGACGGGTTTCCGTATCGGCGCCGTTCAGCGTGAACTGCCAGCCATTATCAAAACGTTGCTTCAACGTGGCGAACAGCTTTCGCGATTGCTTATCGTTGTAGGCCCAGTCGGGCGCAGTGTTGAATTCACGATCGTAATGCGTTTTGCTGCCGTCGCTGTACCACCGCGGCATCCCTCCCAGGTGGGGCTGTTGGCGTTGGTTTTCTGATAGTCGTAACCGACGGAGAGCGTCGTGGAGTCGGTCAGATCGGCATCCACCACCCCATAGAAAAATGTCTTGTCGGCGCTGTAGCGATCGACATAGCTGTCGTTGCCCTGATACCCGGCGACCACGCGGCCGCGCACCCTGCCGGACTCGCTCAGCGGTGCGGAAAGGTCCGCCACATAGCGCTGCTTATTCCAACTGCCATAGCTGGCGGAAACGTTGCCGACAAACTCGCGGCTGTCGGCATGCTTGCGCACCATGTTCACCGCAGCGGAAGGATTGCCGGCGCCGGTCATCAGGCCGGTCGCGCCGCGCACCACTTCAATGCGTTCGTAGATCGCGGTATCGGCCGACGAATCGCCCAAATTCCAGCGCTCTTCAAACTGGGTGGGAATACCGTCAACCATATAGTTGTCGATCAAGAAACCGCGCGAATAAAAGGTGCTGCGGTCAAGGTCCGCCACCTTTTCGGTGACGCCGGTGGTGTTTTTCAGCGCATCCCCCAGCGTCTGCAACTGCTGATCCTGCATGCGCTGTTTGCTGATAATGCTGACGGACTGCGGTATGTCGCGCGCGGTCAGGGCCATTTTGGTGCCCGCCCGGGTTATCGGCACGCTGTAGTCGTTTTCCCCCGTCTCGCCGGCGCTCTCGGCCGAGGCTTCGACCAGCAGGGTATCTTCTTTTGCCCCGGCCTCTGCGGCGCTAGCATAAGGCGCCTGCAGCGCCACCGCGACGAATGCGGCAACGCCGGTGAGTGATGAAACATGGATTTTACGGGATGCCGAACCGCCGGCGCGATCCCCTTTGCTATGGCATGGAGCCAGAAACATGACTTTACCCTCAGGCATTTTTATTATGTTTGATTGGCTGAATGAAGATACGGCGCACTCAGCCGGTTTTCCCTGTCCCAATAATGAGTTACCGCCCCAGGCATCACTCCGACGTTGATAACCTTCCCTGCTGACGCGTTAATGCCCGCCGAAGCGATCATTAATACGAATGAGAACTATAAGCATTTTAATCGTTAGTGTAAAAGAGTATTACCGGCCTCAGGGCGATGCCCTGCGCGGCAGACGGTGCGGGGGAGGAGAAAACGGGGGCACAGGCCGATCGCATCGCCTTTGAAGGCTGGCCCGGCCGCTTAACCTTAACTTCCCTGACGATCGAGCATGTTAAGGTCCGGCGTTCTTTTGGACTCATCATTGAAGACGACAAGGCACCATGAGCGTTTATCTGGCTTGTTTAGGATACGTTTCACCCGCTTGCGGGGTTTCGGCAGGGTGCGTTTTGATTGGAGTTTAGCGTGTCTTACCAGTGAAAATATGGAAAAAGCGAACAAGAGCAATGCGATAATTATCCCTGAAAAATCCATTTTCATTCCAATTTGCTGTCCTTTGCGTGGAGCTCACTATTATCTCTTTCGTTTTTATTTTCAAAAAGTTATTTGTAAACAGGATTATTCCAAGATATTCCATTGATATATCCTAGCCAGTAACCTTTAGCCGAGAACGTTTATCTTGGCGCTTTAGGGTATTAACCGCACTCACCGCCAGGCGCGCGAAAACCTCCCGGTTAATTTCATGATTAAAATGAAAGCCGGGAGGCCGGCGCTATGTCGCGGCGTAGACGATAAACGTCACCACGCCGAAGATTTCCAGCTGCGTTTCGTCGCCGAAAACCATCGGCGCGTAGGCCGGATCCATCGGCAACAGCCGCAAATCCGGGTGGCGCTGCAGCCTCTTGACGGTGAACTCGCCGTCTACGGCGGCGATAACGATATTGCCATGCTCCGGCGTCAGCGCGCTGTCGACGATCAGCAGATCGCCATCCTGAATATTGCCGTCGATCATCGAATCGCCGCTGGCGCGCACAATGCAGATGAAAACTATCCCGCCGCGAAACTGAGCTAACCTTAGTATGCCAGTGTGAACATTATTCCCAGGTTCAAAACTGTCCCATGGATCCTGTTTCGTTCATGACCATCTGGAACATCGGATTGGCAATTTGGTAATACTGAGGGGTGTTAACAATGTTCGGATTAGATGCTTTCGAGCTGGCGAGGATACAATTTGCCTTTACGGTGTCCTTTCACATTATTTTTCCTGCAATTACTATCGGTCTCGCCAGTTTTCTGGCGGTGCTGGAGGGGCTGTGGCTTAAAACTCACGATGACACCTACCGTGAGCTTTATCATTTCTGGTCAAAAATATTTGCCGTTAACTTCGGCATGGGGGTGGTGTCGGGGCTGGTGATGGCCTATCAGTTCGGCACCAACTGGAGCGGATTCTCGCAGTTTGCCGGCAGCATCACCGGGCCGCTGCTGACCTATGAGGTCCTCACCGCCTTCTTCCTCGAGGCCGGCTTCCTGGGCGTGATGCTGTTTGGCTGGCACCGGGTCGGGCGCGGGCTGCACTTCTTCGCCACCTGCATGGTGGCGCTGGGCACCTTGATATCGACCTTCTGGATCCTGTCCTCCAACAGCTGGATGCATACCCCGCAGGGCTTCGCCATCGAGAACGGCATCGTCGTGCCGGTGGACTGGCTGAAAATCGTCTTCAACCCGTCCTTCCCGTACCGCTTGATGCACATGACCACCGCGGCCTTCCTGTCGAGCGCCTTCTTCGTCGGCGCCTCCGCGGCCTGGCACCTGCTGAAGGGCAACGATACGCCGGCGATCCGCAAGATGCTCTCCATGGCGCTGTGGATGGCGCTGATCGTCGCGCCTGTCCAGGCGGTGCTCGGCGATGCCCATGGTTTGAATACGCTGGAGCATCAGCCGGCCAAAATCGCCGCCATCGAAGGGCACTGGGAAAACCAACCCGGCGAGGCGACGCCGCTGGTGCTGTTCGGCATGCCGGACATGGACGACGAGGTCACCCGCTACAAGCTGGAAGTTCCCTATCTGGGCAGCATCATACTGACGCACAGCCTCGACAAGCAGGTGCCGGCGCTGAAAAGCTTCCCGAAAGAAGACCGCCCCAACTCCAGCATCATCTTCTGGTCGTTCCGCGTGATGGCCGGGTTGGGCATGCTGATGATACTGCTCGGCGTGGTCAGCGCCTGGCTGCGCTGGAAAGGCCGGCTGTATCAGTCGCGGCCGTTCCTGTGGTTCGCGCTGCTGATGGGGCCGTCGGGGCTGATCGCGCTGCTGGCGGGCTGGTTCACCACCGAGATCGGCCGGCAACCCTGGGTGGTGTATGGCGTGATGCGCACGCGGGACGCGGTCTCGCCGCACGGCGAAATGCACATGACGTTCAGCCTGCTTCTCTTCATTGTGGTTTACACCTCGGTATTTGGCGTGGGGTATGTCTATTTGATGCGATTGATTAAAAAAGGCCCCGTCAGCGAAGATGCTCATCCGATCCCCGAGGGCGGCCCGGGCCTGTCGCAAACACCTGCACGTCCACTGTCGGCGGTTCAGGAGCCGCTGAACAAACCGGAAGGGAGAGAATAACATGGGTATCGATCTGTCAGTCATCTGGTTCACCATCATCGTTTTCTCAACGCTGATGTACATTGTGATGGACGGTTTTGATCTTGGGATCGGCATCCTGTTCCCGTTTAACCAGGACCCCGTTCAGCGGGACATGATGGTGAATACCGTAGCGCCGGTATGGGACGGCAACGAAACCTGGCTGGTGCTGGGCGGCGCTGCGCTGTACGGCGCCTTCCCGCTGGCCTATGCGGTCATTGTCGACGCGCTGTCGATTCCGTTGACCATCATGCTGGTGGGGTTGATTTTCCGCGGCGTCGCCTTCGAGTTTCGCTTTAAGGCCACGCCGGAACACCGGCCGTTCTGGGACAAGGCGTTCATTGTCGGCTCTATCGTGGCGACCTTCAGCCAGGGGGTCGCGGTAGGATCGGTGCTGAACGGTTTCGAAGTGACCGGCCGCGCCTACAGCGGCCCGGCGCTGAGCTGGCTGGCGCCGTTCCCGCTGTTCTGCGGCGTGGGCCTGGTGGTGGCCTACGCGCTGCTGGGCAGCACCTGGCTTATCATGAAAACCGAGGGCGAACTGCACCGTAAAATGTCGAACCTGGCCATCCCGCTGACGCTGGCGCTGCTGGCCGCGGTGGTCATTATCAGCATCTGGACGCCGCTCGCGCATCCGGACATTGCGCAGCGCTGGTTTACCTTCCCGAACATCGTCTGGTTCCTGCCGGTGCCGCTGCTGGTCGTGGTTTTCTCCTGGGGGATCGTGCGGGCGGCCTATAACCACGCCAGCTACGGCCCGTTCATGCTCACGCTGGGCCTGATGTTCCTTGGCTTCAGCGGCCTGGGCATCAGCATCTGGCCGAACATCATCCCGCCGTCCATCTCCATTTGGCAGGCGGCTTCACCGCCGCAGAGCCAGGGCTTTATGCTGGTCGGGGCGCTGCTGATTATTCCCGTCATCCTGATGTACACCTGCTGGAGCTACTACGTGTTCCGCGGCAAAATCAAACCGGATGCGGGTTACCACTGACAGCTTAACGAAACGGAGGCTGAAATCATGAAGTCCGTAGCGGAAAACCGGCCTGCCTTCTGGCGGCGCCTGATGTGGATGCTGGCCATCTGGGGAGCGAGCGTACTCGCCCTGGCCGCGGTGGCCTCGATATTCAAGCTGCTGATGTACGCGGCCGGCATGAAAACTCACTAACGGCAAACGGGCCACTGGCATGGCCTGTCTCTCTCCCCAAGGCGCCCATTTTGCTGGGCGCCTGCTTCTCAAGCGAGCCGCAGCGACTCCTCGCCGCGCTACATGCGGGATTCAATTCCGCCGAGGCTCAATCAGTCAGCCAGATCGCTCAGGAATTTACGGGCGGGCACAAAGAAGGTCACGCCGGCGACCGCCGTGGAAAAATCCAGGATCCGGTCATGCAGCGGCGGTGGGTTGCCGATAAACATCCGCTCCAGCATCTTCTCGATCACCCACAGGTGGCGGGAATAACCGATAAAATAGGTGCCGTATTCACCACGGCCCGGTGACGCGAAGGGCATATTGTTACGCAGAATATCATGCTCCCCCTGCTCGTCCTCGATGGTGCACAGCGTCTTATGTGATTTTTGCCCTTCCGTCGCATCCGGCAACTCGACGTTGTCATACTTGGTGCGCCCGATAATCGCCTCCTGAGTTTCCACCTTTTGCGCGCGCCAGGCAGCCAGGTTATGCAGGTATTTTTGGATCACCACATAGCTGCCGCCGGCGTAGTCAGGATCCTCATCGCCCACGATCGTCGCCTCAGGCAATGAAAGACCGATCGGGTTCGCGGTGCCGTCGACGAACTCGAGCAGGTCGCGTCCATCGAAGTAACGGAATCCAGCCACTTCGTCGACGACGGTGACAGAGTCACCGAAGGCTTCCAGCAGGATTTTCTCGAACTCGATGATCAGATCCGTCGCGCCGGCGCGGATATGGAACAGCAGATCGCCGGCGGTAGCCACCGCCGTATGCTGGGCGCCTTTCACTTCCTGGAACGGCCTCAGCTCTTTGGGCGCCGGCTTCCCGGTCAGGCTCTGCCAGACCCGATGCGCAATGCCGACGTTACAGTTGAAGCCCACATCGATGGATCGTATCTGGACGTTTTTAATCAGGTCTTCGGTACTGGCGATGACGGAACGAACGGTCTCGAGCGATGCGCTATCGTCTTTGACCTCCAGGACCAGAAAAGCGGCGGCGGGTGTCATCGGTGCATCAATGTATTGCGGTTCTGTCTCGAGCGCGCGTTGCGCCATTGAGAGCGGTGAAGATGATGCTGAGCTCACGGGTGTCTCCTGTATGAGTGAGTTTTTTGCCACGGCATCCTCCCTGACTACGGAGAACTGGGGGATGGTGCTGAACGATCCCCGTCGACTGCTGACAGGCTACCCGATTTATCGAAAGCCCCATAGCGGACGCCTGTCATTTTATATAAATAGTGTGGATATAGCACCCGTTTGCGCCCGCTGCCGCACTCGTCATCGGCGCGTCCCCGCCGGTGAAAGGCCCTGCATTTTAAAAGGAAATAAACGATTGTCGGGTTATTGCCGCCCGCAACGGTCGAATTGTTGAAATACTTTGCAACAGAGTTTCACGCCGGGATGAGTTAAATAAAAAATCTTATTCTTTGCCGAATGAAAAGAAGACTTTTCCATTTATTCGATGCGCCATTTCAATGACGCTCATGTATAATAAACCCCATCATTGCTCACCTGAAAATATTCGCGTCGCTCTTTAATCCGCGACGCTGACGAGAAAATCATGAATAAGCATTTGCTCCTCAATGAGCCAGGCGATGTCGAACAGCAATGCCTGTCGCAACACCCGGTTTGGCAACGCAACGAGCTCGCGCAGACCCAGCAAGACTGGCTGGCCGAAGAAGTGCCGGTAGCGCTGGTGTATAACGGCATTTCGCATGTGGTGATGATGGCCACCCCGAAAGATCTGGCGGCGTTCGCCATCGGCTTTTCATTATCCGAAGGGATCATCGACTCCCCCGACGACGTCTACGATATCCGCCAGCAGCCCGCCTGCAACGGCATTGAGGTGCATGTGGAACTCTCCAGCCGGCGGTTTATGCAGCTGAAAGAGAAGCGCCGCAGCCTGGCCGGCCGCACCGGTTGTGGCGTCTGCGGCGTGGAGCAATTGCAGGAGGTCACCCGGCCAATCGCCCCGCTGCCATTCACCCAACATTTTGATTTATCAATGCTTGATCGGGGTTTGTCACAGCTGAAAAACGTCCAGACGGTGGGCCAACTGACCGGCTGCACCCACGCGGCGGCCTGGCTGCAGCCCGACGGCAATCTGAGCGGCGGCTGCGAAGACGTCGGCCGGCACGTGGCGCTCGACAAACTGCTGGGTTACCGCAGCCAGCAAGGTTGGCAACGGGGCGCGGTGCTGGTTTCCAGCCGCGCCAGCTATGAGATGGTGCAAAAAACCGCCATGTGCGGCATCGAGATCTTGTTCGCCGTTTCCGCCGCCACCAGCCTGGCGGTCGCGGTGGCCGAAAGCTGCAACCTGACGCTGGTGGGCTTCAGCAAACCGGGCCGCGCCACCGTTTACACCCATCCGCAGCGTCTGATTGCGGAGCAATAAGTGCCGTTCCGCAACCAATCCGTACTAAACTAATATCAAAGAAAAACACCGGGAAGTATTAACGCCATGATTATTCGCCCAAACCAAAATTGGTTTTTCCGCCTGTTTGCCTGGCACGGTTCGGTCCTGTCAAAGATCACCTTTCGTTTATCATTAAATATTCTCATGTCTATTGTGGCGATTATCAGCTTCCAATGGTATGAACAGCTCGGCATTCATTTAACCATCGCCCCTTTCAGCCTGCTGGGGATCGCCATCGCCATATTTCTCGGCTTCCGTAATAGCGCCGGATATAGCCGTTTCGTCGAAGCGAGAAATTTATGGGGATCGCTGTTAATTACCGTTCGCACCCTGCTGCGCCAGATTAAGAGCCTGCTGCCGGACGATAAGGCGGTGCATCAAAAAATCGCCCACTTGCTGATCGCTTTTAGCTGGAGCCTGAAGCATCAGCTGCGCAATACCGACGCCACGGCGGATCTGTACCACAACCTGTCCTTGCAAGAGCTGACCAGGGTAACCTCCAGCCCGATGCCGACCAACAGGATCCTGCTGTTGCTGGGCCAGGAGTTCGGCAAACTGCGGCAACAGGGTTTACTGAGCGACATCAACTTTCAGATGATCGACACCAATCTGAGCGAACTTTCACACGTGCAGGGCGGCTGCGAACGGCTGTCGAACACGCCGGTGCCGTTCGCCTATACCCTGATTTTGCAACGCACGGTGTATCTGTTCTGTTCACTGCTGCCCTTCGCGCTGGTTTCCGATCTGCACTACATGACGCCGTTCGTCTCGGTGTTCATTTCCTACACCTTTTTATCCTGGGACTCGCTGGCGGAAGAGCTGGAAGATCCCTTCGGCACCTCGGCCAACGACCTGCCGCTGAACGCCATCTGCAACACCATTGAACGCAGCCTGCTGGAAATGAACGACCAGAGCCCGCTGCCGCCGCCGCTGAAACCCGACGAACACTTCAATCTGATCTAAATATTCAGGCCCCGAACGCAACGCGCCGGGGCCTTTTTTATCCTGCCTGCACAACAGATTGCGCGTTTCAGCCGCCGGTCACCGGCGGATAAAACGCCACCTCGTCGCCGGCCTGCAGCGCATGGTCCATCGGCACCAGCGTTTGATTGACCGCCGCCAGCAGGCGCTCGGACTCCAGCGCCAGCTGCCAGCGGCTGCCGCGGTTCAACAACGCCAACCGCAGCGCCTCGACCGTGGCGTACTCGGCGCCAAGCCGCAAACGGCTGCAGCCGACCAGTTCACGCACCTGCGCGAAGAATAAAATATCAAGCATGATGGCGCTCCTTACTCCGCATCAGCGGCGAAAAATCATCGAAAGGGTGCATCTGGCGGTTAACCGCCGATAAACGACAGGTTTTGCGTAATACCGGTATCGCCCTGATGCAGGAAATGGGTCTGTTTTTTCTGCAGCAGGCTGTGCGCAATGCGTTCCTGCAGCTCGGTTTGCCGATCGTCGGACTGCAGCAAATCGCGCAGCGGCACGCCGCCGTCGCCGAACAGGCACAGGTGCAGCTTGCCCAGCGCCGAGACGCGCAGCCGGTTGCAGCTGGCGCAGAAGTTTTTCTCGTACGGCATGATCAGGCCAATCTCCCCCTGGTAATCGGGGTGGGCGAACACCTGCGCCGGCCCGGCGCTGCGTTCCCGCTCCTGCCGCTGCCAGCCGGCGGCGATCAGTTGATCGCGGATCACCTCGCCGGAAATATGATGCCGTTTGAACAACGCATGCCCTTCCCCGGTTTCCATCAGCTCGATGAAACGCAGTTGAATCGGGCGATGCCTGATCCAGTCGAGAAAGGTGCGCAGGCTGTGATGGTTGATATCGCGCATCAGCACCGTATTGACCTTGACCTTGTCAAAGCCGGCGCTGAAGGCGGCGTCGATGCCCGCCATCACCTGGTGGAATTTATCCTGCCCGGTGATGGCGTGAAACTGGTTGGCGTCCAGGCTGTCGATGCTGACGTTCAGCGAGGTCAGGCCGGCTTCGCGCCAGCGCGCCACGTCACGCGCCAGTCGGTAGCCGTTGGTGGTCATGGCGATATTTTTGATCGCGGCGTTCTCGCGCACCGCCGCGATAATGTCGATAAAATCCCGGCGCAGCGAGGGTTCGCCGCCGGTCAGCCGCACCTTTTCGGTGCCGGCCGCCGCAAAGGCGCGGGTGACGCGGCGGATCTCGTCCAGCGTCAAAAAGCTTTTGTTGTTGCCCGTGGTCGGACGATAGCCGTCGGGCAGGCAGTAGCTGCAGCGGAAATTGCATACGTCGGTGATGGAAAGGCGCAAATAATAAAATTTACGCTCCCAGGGATCGGTAAATTGCGTCATTTGCTCCTCCTTCCATAATGAAAAGGCGCCGGGCCGTCGTTTGTCGGCCCGGCTTGCTGCGGTGTTAATGCGACTTCATGCCGGCCGCGGCCATCAGCAATTTAAATACTGAGGCAACGACCCCGAGCGCCAGTACGCTCGCCGCCCAGATGGCGATCATCCACATCATGCGCCGCCAGAGGGCGGGCCGGTTCTCGGCTTCAGATTTCATCACGCGAGTCTCCAATATCAGTGGTAGCCTTCGTCAGGTTTGATTTTTCCGCGGAACACGTAGTAGCTCCAGCAGGTGTAGGCCAGGATCACCGGGATGATCAGCAGGCCGCCGACCAGCATAAAGCCCTGGCTTTGCGGCGGTGAGGCCGCCTGCCAAATGGAGATGGACGGCGGAATGATGTTCGGCCAGATGCTGATGCCCAGGCCGCTGAAGCCGAGGAACACCAGCGCCAGCGTGAGCAGGAACGGGCCGTAGCTGGCGTGGTTATAGGCCGCCCGCACGATCCCCCAGGAGCAGGCCAGCACCAGCAGCGGCACCGGCAGGAACCAGAAGATGTTCGGCGCGGTGAACCAGCGCTGCGCGATGTCGTGATGCGACAACGGCGTCCAGATGCTGACGATGGCGATAATCGCCAGCAGCGCCAGCGTCAGCGGGATCGCCAGATCGGACATCTTGCGGTGCAGCCCGCCCTCGGTTTTCATGATAAGCCAGGTGCAGCCCAGCAGCGCGTAGGCCACCACCAGACCCACGCCGCAGAACAGCGGGAACGGCGCCAGCCAGCTCAGCGTAGAGCCGCTGTAGGCGCGGCCGGTCACTTCGAAGCCGTTCAGCACCGTGCCGACCGAAACGCCCTGGCTGAAGGCGGCGACGATCGAACCGCCGATAAACGCCTTGTCCCAGAACGGCCGGTGTTCCGGCGTGGCCTTAAAGCGAAACTCGAAGGCGACGCCGCGAAAAATCAAGCCGATCAGCATCAGGGTCAACGGAATCGACAGCGCGTCGACAATGACCGCATAGGCCAGCGGGAAGGCGCCGTACAGCGCCGCGCCGCCCAGCACCAGCCAGGTTTCGTTGCCGTCCCATACCGGCGCTACGGTGTTGACCATCATGTCGCGTTCGGTAGCGTCCTTATTGAACGGGAACAGGATGCCGATGCCGAGGTCGAAACCGTCCATCACGATATACATCAGCGTGGCGAACACGATGATGGTGAACCAAATAATTGAAAGGTCGATGCCCATATCAGTGTTTTCCTTCCGGTTTATTCAACGATTCCTGAACCGCTGACAGCGGACGCGCAGGGGTGCCTTCGGCAACCGGCTCATGCAGATCGCCGGCCACCGGGCCTTTTTTGATTAAACGCATCATGTAGATGTAGCCCACGCCGAACACCGAGGAATACACCAGGATGAAGGCCAGCAGGCTGATGCTCATGTGCATCTCGCCGTGCGCCGAAACCGCATCGCGCGTTCGCTGCAGGCCATACACCACCCAGGGTTGCCGGCCGATCTCGGTGGTGAACCAGCCCGCCAGCAGCGCGATCAGCCCCGACGGCCCCATCAGCAGCGCGAACCACAGGAACGGCCGCGACTGATACAGCCGGCCTTTCCAGCGCAGCCAGGCGCTGACCACGCCGAGCAGTATCATCAGCATGCCCAGCCCGGCCATCACGCGGAACGACCAGAAGATGATGCTGGAGTTGGGGCGGTCTTCTTTCGGGAAGCTTTTCAGCGCCGGCACCTGCTTGTCGAGGCTGTGCGTCAGGATCAGGCTGCCCAGATACGGGATTTCCAGCTTGTAGCGGGTAACTTCGCCGTCCATGTCCGGCATGCCGAACAGCACCAGCGGCGTCGGCTCGCCGGGTTGGTTTTCCCAGTGCCCTTCGATGGCGGCGATTTTGGCCGGCTGATATTTCAGGGTGTTCAAACCATGGGCATCGCCGAGCACCGCCTGAACAGGCGCGACGATCAGCGCCATCCACAGCGCCATGGAGAACATCTTGCGGATCGCCGGCGTATCGTTGCCCTTCAGCAGGTGCCAGGCCGCGGAGGCGCCGACGAAGAAGGCGCTCGACAGGAAGGCCGCGGTGGTCATGTGCATCAAGCGGTACGGGAAGGACGGGTTGAAGACGATTTTCAGCCAGTCCACCGGCACGACGATGCCGTTCTCGATGGCGAAGCCCTGCGGGGTATGCATCCAGCTGTTGGAGGACAGGATCCAGAAGGTGGAGATGATCGTCCCGAGCGCCACCATGCAGGTGGCGAAGAAGTGCAGCCCGCGCCCGACCCGGTGCCAGCCAAACAGCATCACGCCCAGGAAGCCGGCCTCGAGGAAGAAGGCGGTGAGGACCTCATAGGTCAGCAGCGGCCCGGTGATGCTGCCGGCAAACTGCGAGAACCCGCTCCAGTTGGTGCCGAACTGATAGGCCATCACCAGCCCCGACACCACTCCCATGCCGAAGTTGACCGCGAACACCTTCGACCAAAAATGATAGAGCTCGCGGTAGGTATCATTGCGCGTTTTGAGCCACAGCCCCTCCAGCACCGCCAGAAAACTGGCGAGACCGATGGTGATGGCCGGAAAAATAATATGGAAGGAAACAGTAAAGGCAAACTGTATCCTCGCCAAGTGAAAGGCATCTAATCCCAACATTGTTCACCCCTGTGCAACAGGCCAGATAAACTCATCGCCGGAAAGGTTATTTTCGGTGATGAGGTATTTTCCATTTGAAAAAGGCCGGCTAATTTGCAGTGCAAATAGCGGTCCGATAAAACGCCCTCATTACCTAGGCAATTCTCAGCGTTTGTCTTGTTGCCGCCCGGGAAATCTTGACCGGTACGGATTTGGAAGTCGGTGTCCCGGTGCCGTCGCCAATGCTGTTCATCGGCACCAGCGGATTGGTTTCCGGGTAATAGGCGGCCAGGTTGCCGCGCGGGATGTCATAGGCCACCAGCTTGAACCCGAATACCTCGCGCTTGACGCCGTCATTCCACAGCGTGGCGATATCCACCAGATCGCCCGGCCGGTATCCCGCCGCGGCGATGTCCTCCGGGTTCATGAACAGCACTTCCCGCTGGCCATAGACGCCGCGATAGCGATCATCCAGCCCATAGATGGTGGTGTTGTACTGGTCATGAGAACGCAGGGTCTGCAGCACGAACGGCACCGTTTCCCCCTTCAGCTGCGGGAATAACGATTCAGGCAGCGGCGCGTGGCTGAATTGCGCTTTGCCGCTCGGGGTGGCGAAGCGCAGCTCCGCGGCCGCATTGCCGAGATAAAAACCGCCCGGGTGTTCGCACTTGCGGTTGAAATCGGTGAAGCCGGGAATGGTGGCGGCGATATGATCGCGGATCTGGTTGTAGTCCCCCGCCAACGCCAGCCAGTCGATGGTCGGGGTATTGCCCACCGCCGCATCGGCGATGCCCGCCACGATCGCCGTTTCCGAACGCTGGGTGTCAAACAGCGGCTTGCCGATGCCTTCAGAGGCGTGAACCATGCTGAAAGAGTCTTCCACCGTGACGAACTGCGGGCCGCCGGCCTGGATATCCTGCTCGGTGCGCCCCAGCGCCGGCAGGATCAGCGCGTCCCGCTTGCCGGTAACCAGGTGGCTGCGGTTCAGCTTGGTGCTGATGTGCACGGTCAGGTCGCACTGTCTCAGCGCTTCTTCGGTGCGGTGGCTGTCCGGCGCGGCGGCGGCCAGGTTGCCGCCGAGCGCGATCAGCACCCTCACTTCGTCGCGCAGCATGGCGCCGAGCGCTTCCACCGTGTTGTGCCCGTGGGCGCGCGGCGGCGCGAAGTCGAAGTGGTTGCCCAGGCTGTCGAGAAACGCCTGCGAAGGTTGCTCGTCGATGCCCATGGTGCGGTTGCCCTGCACGTTGCTGTGCCCGCGCACCGGGCACAGGCCGGCGCCCGGCTTGCCCAACTGCCCGAACAGCAGCTGCAGGTTGACGATTTCACGCACCGTCACCAGCGAATGCTTGTGCTGGGTAATGCCCATCGCCCAGGTGCAAATCACGTTGTCGGCCTGCTGGTAAATCTGCGCGGCCTCTCTGATCTGCGCCTCGCTCAGGCCGGACTGGCTTTCGATAAACGCCCAGGAGGTGGCGTCGACCTCGGCCAGATAGTCGGCGACGCCCTGGGTATGAGCCTCGATAAACTCGCTGTCGAAAATGCCGCCCTTGCCCGCCGCCAGGCGCGCATTGTGGGTTTCCAGCAGCGCCTTGACCATGCCGCGCACCACCGCCATGCCGCCGCCGAGGTTCGGCTGGTAGTAGCGATGGCTGATGGTGCCCGCCAGCGGCGTCACCACTTCCAGCGTTTTTTGCGGATCGGCGAAGCGCTCCAACCCGCGTTCGCGCAGGGTATTGAACGTCACGATGCGCGCGCCGTGCTCGGCGGCATGCCGCAGGCTGTGCAGCATGCGCGGGTGGTTGGTGCCCGGATTTTGCCCGAACACGAAGATGGCGTCCGCGTGGTCAAAATCGTCGAGGTGAATGGTGCCCTTGCCGACGCCCAGGCTTTGCTGCATGCCGTAGCCGCTGGCTTCGTGACACATATTGGAGCAGTCGGGGAAATTATTGGTGCCCAGCACGCGGCCGAACAACTGATACAGCCACGAGGCTTCATTGCTCGCGCGGCCGGAGGTATATAACTCCAGCTGGTTGGGGCCGGTCATGTTTTTAATATGCTTGCCGATTAACGCGAAGGCATCGTCCCAGCCGATCGGCTCATAATGGTCGGTTTCGCGGTTATAGCGCATCGGCTCAACCACCCGCCCCTGATATTCCAGGAAATAGTCGCTTTCCAGGTAAAGCCGGCTGACGCTGTGGGCGGCGAAGAAGTCGCGGTCGACGTGCCGACGCGTCGCTTCCCAGGTCACCGCCTTGGCGCCGTTCTCGCAAAAGCTGAAGGTGCTCTTGTTGTCGTCGCCCCATGCGCAGCCCGGGCAGTCGAAGCCCTTCGCCTTGTTCATGCGCATCAGGTTGACCATGTTCTTCAGCACCTGCTTGCTATCAAAAACAAATCGTGTGGTGGCTTCAAGAGAGCCCCAACCGCCCGCGGCCGCTGAGTACGGCTTTATTTTTGATTTGAATTTCATAATTGTCTCGATATCTTATTTTTTTGAAATATGCCTGAGCGTCGCCTATTAAATACAAGCGAACTTATGGGAGGCATTTTTCTGCGATGTGAGACTATTTTACCAACCGCTAACATCTCGTCAAATTGGTTAATCTGATAGCGCAATAGATACAATCTATCGCGCACTTTGTTAATCTCTGTTATGTTATTTATTCGAAATGTGGCTATATTGACAAGACAAAGTAAACCCTGTAGCTCTGTATATAGGCCGACAACCTTCAGGCAGCCTATAGTTGCTTTTAATATGTCTCTTTAGCGAATGATATTCACTCTCAACAACCGGAGCCGGACGCATGAAAACCAACGCCACCCCGCCGCAAGCCGGCCCTTGCGCAGCCCAACGCGGTGCGCGGAGGTGAATTCGGATTTATCCCAGCACCGTTGCGCGCCTGAAAAAAAAAACCAAGCGGCGGGGCCTTAGATTATTTTTAACTATTTTCCCAACGGGTTACATTTTTCATAAAAACATGGGCATTTCATTTTTGCGCCAAGCCAGCATTTATTAACTTGCAATTGATCAGGGATGGATATCCGTGGTCGTGTTTACCCTATTTGGGTTAATCGAGCTGATTCAATTGAAAAATCTCGATGACGCTTAAATAGGTTTGGTTGAAGTTGTATTCCTTAAACCTGACTGGAGTTAATTCATTATGCCTATCTGTGATATTTGCCATGCCCGTCCGGCCTCGGAACATGTCACCGTCATGCAAAATGGCCAGCGCAAAACCAGCAGCCGTTGATGAAGAAAAGCCGTCTCAAACCGCGCCCACTGCGCCTAATGCTAATGGGCAGGAGGAGCGATGGCGCGCCAAAGCCATTGCAGGCCTCAATAAGTTGCATTCACCTATCGCACAAAACAGGCAGTAAGGAGTTCATATGAAAAAGAAAAGACGCGCAGTTCCCGGCATACGCCCCTATGATGGGCCGGCGGGCGGCTGGGGAGCCCTGAAGGCGACGGCCATCGCCGTGCGCACGCAAATGGAAACGCTGGAGGCGCCGGTCACCCTGTTGCGCACCAACCAGCCCGACGGTTTTGACTGCCCGGGCTGCGCCTGGCCGGACAAAGAGCATCATTCCACCTTCCAGTTTTGCGAAAACGGCGCCAAAGCGGTGACCTGGGAAGCCACCAGCAAACGCGTGACGCCGGAGTTTTTAGCGCAAAACACCCTGACCTCGCTGCTGCAAAAAACCGATTTTGAGCTGGAAGGCTACGGCCGCCTGACCCATCCTCTGGCCTACGATCGCGACAGCGATACCCTGCGCCCGGTCGAATGGGACGACGCCTTCGCCCGCATCGGCGAAGTGCTGCGCGGCATGTCGTCGCCGGACCAGGTCGAGTTCTACACCTCGGGGCGCGCCTCCAACGAAGCGGCCTATCTGTTCCAGCTGTTTGCCCGCGAATACGGCACCAATAACTTCCCAGACTGTTCCAACATGTGCCACGAACCCACCAGCGTGGGGCTGCCGCAGTCGATCGGCATCGGCAAAGGCACCGTCTCGCTGGAAGACTTCGATCATGCGGAGCTGATCATCTCCATCGGCCACAACCCGGGCACCAACCACCCGCGCATGATGGGCACCCTGCACGAACTGGCGCGCAAAAACGTGCCGATCATCGTGCTTAACCCGCTGCGCGAGCGGGCCCTGGAGCGCTTCGCCGACCCGCAAAGCGTCATAGAAATGGCCACCTACAGCTCGACCAACATCGCCTCGACCTACTTCCAGGTCAAAGCCGGCGGCGACGCTGCGGCGCTGAAGGGCATTATGAAAGCGCTGCTGGTCATGGACGCCAAACAAGGCGACGTGGTGGACCACGCGTTTATCGCCGCGCACACCCAGGGCTTTGCGTCGCTGGCCGCTGATTTGGCCGCGACCCCATGGGAGGCGATAGAAAAGGAAAGCGGGCTGACGCGCGCCGAACTGGAACAGGTGGCGGTAGCCTACGCCAAATCCAAGGCCACCATCGTCACCTACGGTATGGGCATCACCCAGCATAACAAGGGCACCGCCAACGTGCGCCTGATCGCCGATCTGCTGCTGATGGGCGGCAACATCGGCAAGCCGGGCGCCGGCATTTGTCCGCTGCGCGGCCATTCCAACGTGCAGGGTAACCGCACCGTCGGCATCACCGAGAAGCCCTCGGCTGATTTCCTGGCGAAACTGGAGGAGGTGTTTGGCTTCACCGCGCCGAAAGAGCACGGCCATGACGCGGTCAAGGCGATGCAGGCCATGGTGGAGGGCAGCGCCAAGGCGTTGATCTGCCTGGGCGGCAACTTCGCCGTGGCGCTGCCGGATCCGGAACAGTGCTTCCCCGCCATGCAAAAGCTGGATCTGAGCGTCCATCTCGGCACCAAGCTTAATCGCACCCATCTGCTGGTGGCCAAAGAGACCTTTATCCTGCCTTGCCTGGGCCGTACCGAGCTCGATATTCAGGCCAGCGGCCGCCAGTCGATCACGGTCGAGGACTCGATGTCGATGGTGCACGCCTCATCCGGCAAGCTGAAACCCGCCTCCGCGTTTTTGCGTTCCGAGCCCGCCATCGTGGCCGGCATGGCCAAGGCGACCCTGCCGGGCAGCCAGGTGCCGTGGCTGGAACTGGTGGCGGACTACAGCATCATTCGCGACCTGATCGAGAAAACCGTCCCGGGCTTTGACGATTACAATGCGCGCATCGCCAAGCCGGGCGGTTTCCGCATGCCGCTGCCGCCGACCGAACGCCAATGGCCGACGCCGACCGGCAAGGCCATGTTCTCGGTGTTCAGCGGCGTGCACGAGGACGCGCAGGTGCAGGGAGAAGACGTACTGCGCCTGATCACCCTGCGCAGCCACGACCAGTACAACACCACCATCTACGCCATGGACGACCGCTACCGCGGCGTATTCGGCCGACGCGACGTGCTGTTCATGTGCGATGCCGATCTCGACGCGCGCGGGCTGGAGCACGGCGACCTGGTGGATATTGAAACGGTGGTCGCCGGCAGCACGCTGCGTTTGCCGAACATCACGGTGATCGCCTACAACATCGCACCGGGCTCGGTCGGCGCTTATTATCCGGAGGCCAACGTGCTGGTGCCGCTGGATTATATCGACACGGAAAGCGGCACCCCGTCGTATAAATCGGTGCCGGTGCGCGTCACGCTGGCGGCAGCGGGCTGATACCCGGCCGCGAGCCGTATAAAACCGGGGGCCGGGATCGTTTCGGCCCCCGTCTTGTTTCGTGCATCCCCGCGCCGGGGGGCGCGGCATGCAATAAGCATCACAGCAGCAGCGCCAGCTCCATCGCCGCGCGCTGCAGCTGCGGCAGCACCCGTTCGCGCAGCGCCGCCGCCGACATCTGCGAGGCGTTGACGCCCACGTTCATCGCCGCCACCACCCCGCCCTTGCGCGAGTGCATCGGCACCGCGATCGAGCGCAGGCCGATCTCCAACTGCTGGTCGTTGATGGCGTACCCCTGTCTGCGCACCCTGGCCAGCTGCTCGCGCAGCTGTTCCGCGCTGGTGACGGTGAACTCGGTCAGCGGCTCGAACGTCACCCGCGACAGATAATCCTCCAGCTGTTCCTCATCCAGCGCGCTCAGCAGCACCAGCCCCATCGACGTGGCGTAGGCCGGCAGACGGCTGCCGCGCCCCAGATCGATGGTCATGATGCGCTTCACCGAGGCGCGGGCGATATACAGAATATTGTCGCCGTCCAGCGTCGCCACCGAGCAGGATTCGTTGAGCAGCCTGCTGAGATACTCCAGCGAGTTCTGCGCCGCCTTGGCCAGTTCGGAGGAGGAAAGATAGGCGTGGCCGATGGTCAATACCCGCGGCAGCAGGCGATAGTGGCGGCCATCGGGGCAATGCACAAAGCCCAGCGCCCGCAGGGTATACAGGCAGCGCCGCACCGCCGCGCGCGGGATGCCGGTCAGCTGGCTGATCTCGGAGACCGACATCTGCGAATACTGCGGTTTGAACGCCTGCAGCACCTCCAGCCCGCGGGCCAGCGAAGCCATAAAGTTGGGATCGCCCTTGTAGCGATCGTTGCTTAATTCTCCGATCTCCTGCAGCCGGCGCAGCTCTTCGGTACCCAATTCAGGAACTTCACTCATTTAGGCCTCCCATATAAACACACATCCAATTTATACGCTCAATACGAGCGGACAGAGTGCCGTGGCGCATGCGATGTCGATTTAGCTACCTGCATCACAAAACGCAGCGCCAAAGCCATAACGTTTCGATAATCGCACAATGATCTGATATTCGCACTTGCTGCTGAATTTTTCATCCCCTAAGTTAATTTCAGACCCGTAAGTTTGGCGCTGACTCATTCACAGCGTACGAGGAGAGCAAATGATCGATAAAAGCGTGGCGTCCGCAGACGCCGCCGTCGCCGATATCCCGGACGGCGCAGCCATCATGGTCGGCGGTTTTGGCCCGGCCGGGCAGCCCTATGCGCTGCTGGACGCCCTGATCCGGCACCGGCCGCGCGAGTTGACGCTGATCAGCAACAACGCCGGCAACGGCGATACCGGCCTGGCGGCGCTGCTGCAGGCCGGCTGCGTACGCAAGGTGGTGTGTTCTTTCCCGCGCCAGACCGACTCCTGGGTATTCGACGAGCTGTACCGCCGCGGCGAACTGGAGCTGGAGCTGATTCCGCAGGGCAACCTGGCGGCGCGCATCCAGGCCGCCGGCGCCGGCCTCGGCGGTTTTTATACCCCGACCGGCTACGGCACCCAGCTGGCGGAAGGTAAGGAAACCCGCGAGATCGACGGCCGCCAGTATGTGTTCGAGCTGCCGCTGAAGGCCGACTTCGCGCTGATCAAGGCCGAAAAAGCCGACCGCTGGGGCAACCTGCTGTATGACAAGACCGGGCGCAATTTCGGGCCGATTATGGCGATGGCCGCCGGCTGCACCATCGTCGAAGTCAATCGCATGGTGCCGCTGGGCGAGCTGGATCCGGAAAACATCATCACGCCGGGCATTTTCGTGCAACGCCTGGTGACCTCACCCGAGCGCCCGGCGCAGCTGTCGGCTTAAGGAGCGCATCATGAGCAAACTGACCCATCAACAGCTGGCCGAGCGCATTGCGCGCGATATCCCTGAAGGCGCCTACGTCAATCTGGGTATCGGCATCCCGACCCAGATCGCCAACTACCTGCCGGCGGATAAAGAAATCTTTCTGCACAGCGAAAACGGCATCCTCGGCATGGGGCCGGCGCCGGCGCCGGGCGAAGAGGATCCGCAGCTGATCAACGCCGGCAAACAGCCGGTGACGCTGCTGAAAGGCGGCTGCTTTTTCCATCACGGCGACTCCTTCGCCATGATGCGCGGCGGCCACCTGGATATCTGCGTGCTCGGCGCCTATCAGGTTTCCGAACGCGGCGATCTGGCCAACTGGAGCACCGGCGCGCCGGGGGCGATCCCGGCGGTCGGCGGCGCGATGGATTTGGCGATCGGCGCGCGGCAGGCGTTTGTGATGACCGAACACCTGACCAAAAAAGGCGAATGCAAAATCGTCCGTCAATGCAGCTATCCGCTGACCGGCATCGGCTGCATCGACCGCATCTACAGCGATCTGGCGGTGATGGACGTCACCCCGCAGGGCCTGGTGGTGCGGGAAATTTTCGGCGGGCTGACCCCGCAGCAACTGCAGGATGTCACCCCGGTCGACCTGACCTTTGCCCTACAGCACGGAGAACAACCGCATGAATCCAGCCTATCTGTGTGACGCCGTCCGCACGCCCTTCGGCCGCCTCAACGGCAGCCTGGCCGGCATCCGCGCCGACGATTTGGCCGCCCTGCCGCTGAAGGCGCTGCTGGCGCGCCACCCGCAGCTCGACTGGCGCGTGGTGGACGACGTGCTGTTCGGCTGCGCCAACCAGGCCGGGGAGGACAATCGCAACGTGGCGCGCATGGCGCTGCTGCTGGCCGGCCTGCCGGTGCAGGTGCCCGGCTGCACCCTCAACCGCCTGTGCGGCTCCAGCCTGGATGCGGTGGCGGCCGCGGCGCGCGCCATCAAAACCGGCGAAAGCGAGCTGATGATCGCCGGCGGCGTAGAGAGCATGTCGCGCGCGCCGTTCGTGATGGGCAAGGCGGAAAGCGCCTTCAGCCGCGCGATGAAGATTGAAGACACCACCATGGGCTGGCGGTTTATCAACCCGCAGATGCAGGCGCTGTACGGCGTAGAGTCAATGCCGCAGACCGCCGAAAACGTGGCGTTGAAATTCGGCATCAGCCGAGCGGATCAGGACGCCTTCGCCCTGCGCAGCCAGCAGCGCACCGCCGCGGCCCGGGAGAGCGGTTTTTTCGCCAGCCAACTGATCGCGGTAAGCGTGCCGCAGAAGAAAGGCGACCCGCAGAGGTTCAGTCAGGATGAACATCCGCGCGCCACCACCTTGACGGCGCTGGAAAAGCTGAAACCGGTGGTCAACCCGCAGGGCAGCGTCACCGCCGGCAACGCCTCGGGGTTAAACGACGGCGCCTGCGCGCTGCTGCTGGCCGGTGAACGCGGCGTCGCCCGGCACGGCCTGCAGCCGATGGCGCGCATCGTCGCCAGCGCCGTTACCGGCATAGACCCCTCGATCATGGGCTTTGCGCCGGCGGAAGCGGTGCGCAAGGTCTTGGGCATCGCCGGCCTGACCCTCGACCAGATGGACGTGATCGAGCTGAACGAAGCCTTCGCCGCGCAGGCGCTGGCGGTAACCCGCGAACTGGGGCTGAACGACGACGCGCCGCAGGTTAACCCGAACGGCGGCGCCATCGCCCTCGGCCATCCGCTGGGCGCCTCCGGCGGCCGGCTGGTGATGAACGCCGCTTACCAACTGCAGAACACCCGCGGACGCTACGGGCTGTGCACCATGTGCATCGGCGTCGGCCAGGGCATCGCGCTGATTATCGAACGGGTATGAGGTCAATCATGGACATCGAATATCGCCTTGACGGCCCGGCCGACGCTCCGCTGCTGGTGCTGTCCAATTCGCTGGGCACCGCCTTCGAGATGTGGCGGCCGCAGCTGCCGGCGCTGAGCGAACGCTTTCGCGTGCTGCGCTACAACCCGCGCGGCCACGGCGCCACCCCGCTGCCAACGGCGCCGCTGCGCCTCGACACCCTGGGCAACGACGTGATCGCCCTGCTCGACCATCTGGATGCGCCGGTCGCCCATTTTTGCGGCATCTCGATGGGCGGTCTGACCGGGCTGTGGCTCAACCGCTATCACCCGCAGCGGATCGGCCGGCTGGTGGTGGCCAATACCGCCGCGCGCATCGGCAGCGCCGAAGGCTGGCAGCAGCGCGCGCAACAGGTGCGTGAGCGCGGGCTGGCGCCGATCGCCGCCGCTTCCCCCGCGCGCTGGTTCAGCGAGGCATTCGTGCAGCGGCACCCCGAGCAGGTCGCGCCGCTGGTGGCCGCGCTGGCGGCCGGCAATCCGCAGGGATACGCCGCCTGCTGCGACGCGCTGGCGCAGGCCGATCTGCGCGCCGAAACGGCCGCGATGTCGCGGCCGATGCGGGTGATCGCCGGTGAATGGGATCCGGTCACCACGGTGGCGGACGCCGAGTTTCTGGTGGCCAACGCGCCGCACGCCGAACTGCAACGGCTGCCGGCTTCACATATCTCCAATATCGCCTGTCCGGAGCTCTTCAACCGCAGCGTTGTCGGGTTCCTCACCGAAAAGGAATGACGCATGGAACTGTGCATTGAACGTATCGACAGCTGGCTGGTGGATATCCCGACCATCCGCCCGCACAAGCTGTCGATGGCCACCATGGGCTGCCAGACGCTGACGCTGGTGCGCCTGACCTGCGCCGACGGCCTGGTCGGCTGGGGCGAAGCCACCACCATCGGCGGATTGAGCTACGGCCCCGAAAGCCCGGAAGGCATCAAGTCGGCCATCGACTGCTACCTGGCGCCGCTGCTGAGCGGCAAAGGGTTTAACGGCCTGGCGCCGCTGGTGGCGACGATGAACGCCCACGTCAAAGGCAACAGCTTCGCCAAATCGGCGCTGGAGACCGCCTTTCTCGATGCGCAGGGCAAGCGCCTCGGCCTGCCGGTCAGCACCCTGCTCGGCGGCGCGCTGAGCGACAGCCTGCCGGTGCTGTGGACCCTGGCCAGCGGCGATACGCAAAAAGACATCGCCGAGGGGCAGACGCTGCTGGCGGAGGGGCGACACCGCGCCTTCAAGCTGAAGATCGGCGCCCGCCCGCTGGCGGAAGATCTGCGCCATACCGCGGCGATTAAACGGGCGCTGGGGCCGGATGTCAGCATCCGCGTCGACGTCAATCAGGCCTGGGACGCCGGCACCGCGGTGCGCGGCATGGCGGCGCTGCAGGACATCGGCATCGATCTGGTCGAGCAACCGGTGGCGCTGTGGGATCGCGCCGCGCTGACTCGGCTCAGCCGGCGTTTTACCCTGCCGATCCTCGCCGACGAGGCGGTGGCCGACGCCCATGACGGCTATGCGCTGGCGGCGGGCGGGTTTACCGGCGCCTATGCGCTGAAGATAGCCAAGGCGGGGGGCCGGCGCAGGCGCTGAAGCTGGCGCAGGTGGCGCAGGCCGCCGGCGTGGCGCTGTACGGCGGCACCATGCTGGAAGGCACGCTGGGCACCGTCGCCTCGCTGCACGCCTGGTCGACGCTGAAGCTGGACTGGGGCAGCGAGATGTTTGGCCCGCTGCTGCTCAAAGACGATGTGGTTACCGCGCCGCTGCGCTTCGCCGACGGTCAGGTCAGCCTGCCTTCCGGCCCGGGCCTGGGGATCGACATCGATGAAGACAAACTGCGCTTTTACCGGCGCAAATAACCCCCCGAGGAACAACGCCATGTTATTTAAAGTCGAAATGACGGTGAAACTGCCGCCCGACATGCCCAAAGAGACGGCGGACGCCATTAAACTGCGTGAAAAAGCCTATTCGCAGGAATTGCAGTCCCGCGGGAAATGGCGGCATATCTGGCGCGTGGCGGGCAGCTATGCCAACGTCAGCATTTTTGACGTCGACAGCAACGCCGAGCTGCACGATATATTATTCGCGCTGCCGCTTTACCCTTATATGGAAATTCGCGTCGACGCCTTATGTCGGCATCCGTCATCGATTCGCGACGATGACAAATAAAAAATAGGATAATAACCCCCAAGGTTAGCCGTTAATTCCTGCTCTCTTCCCTACATAATAAGCAATGAGGAATTCGCAATGTCTATTTCCTTCAATCAACATCCAGACGTGATTAAGCTGCTGGAAATCAGCAGCGGCTTTACCGACGAAGGCGGTGACCCGCGCTTCAAAAAAATCATGCATCAGCTGTTGGGCGATATTTGCCGGCTGATTGACCGGTATGACATCAGCGCCGAAGAGTTCTGGCAGGCGGTGAATTACCTGCATACGCTGGGCGGCCGACAGGAGGCGGCGCTGCTGGCCGCCGGGCTGGGGCTGGAGCACTATCTCGACCTGCGCGACGATGAGCTGGAACGGCAACGGGGGCTGGCGGGCGGTACGCCGCGCACCATCGAAGGCCCGCTGTACGTCGCCAACGCGCCGCTGAGCGAAGGCTTTGCCCGCATGGACGACGGCGCCGACGCCGGCGAAGTGATGTGGCTGCACGGCCAGGTCAGCGGCGCCGACGGGCGACCGCTGGCGGGTGCGGTGGTGGATATCTGGCACGCCAACACGCTGGGCAACTATTCCTTCTTCGACAAATCGCAAAGCGACTTCAACCTGCGCCGCCGGGTGAAGACCGACGCCGCCGGCCGCTACGCGGTGCGCAGCATCGTGCCTTCCGGCTACGGCTGCCCGCCGGACGGACCGACCCAGGCGTTGCTCAACCGGCTGGGCCGCCACGGCAATCGCCCGGCGCATATCCACTTCTTCGTCTCGGCGCCGGGCCACAAGCACCTGACCACCCAAATCAACCTCAACGGCGACCGCTATCTGTGGGACGACTTCGCCTTCGCCACCCGCGCCGAACTGATTGCCGACCCGGTAAAAGTGACAGATGCGGCCATTGCGGCCCGGCGCGATCTGCCCGGTGCGCATACCGAAGTCACTTTCGATTTCAGCCTGTACCCCGCCGCCGATAGCGAAGAGCAAAATAGAATTAAACGCGCCCGGGCGCTGCAGGACTAATTACCCGCAATGGAAGCACCAATAACGATATCAGCAACGGGTAATTAAATACGCATTACCCGCTCATTAACCCTGTATCTTTATACGAGGTCATTACCATGAACTCATTAGTGAACAATGCGTCCGCCGAATTAAAAAAGAAAATAAATAATGCTTTAATCATTGATAAAGAGAATGGCGTTTATCAATGTAATCGCGGTATTTTTACCGACGAAGCGCTGTTTGAACTGGAAATGAAAGCGATTTTCGAAGGTAACTGGGTTTATTTGGCCCATGAAAGCCAAATCGCCGCACCCGGCGATTATTATACCCTCACCCTCGGCCGCCAGCCGGTCATTATCACCCGCGATAAAGACATGGCGCTGCACGCCATGATCAACAGCTGTTCGCACCGCGGCGCGATGCTGGCCAGCCGCAAGTCCGGCAATAAAAGTACCTTTACCTGCCCGTTCCACGGCTGGACCTTCAACAACGCCGGCAACCTGCTGAAGGCCAAGGACGAAAAGACCGGCGCTTATCCGCCGTGCTTCAAACAGGCCGGTTCGCACGATCTCAAACCGCTGCCGCGCTTTGCATCCTACCGCGGTTTTCTGTTCGGCAGCCTGAGCGACGAGGTGCTGCCGCTGACGGACTATCTGGGCGAGACGCGGCATATCCTCGATCTGATCGTCGATCAGGCCGAGGACGGGCTGGAAGTGCTGCGCGGTTCATCCTCCTATACCTTCGACGGCAACTGGAAACTGCAGATAGAAAACGGTGCGGACGGTTATCACGTCAGCGTGGTGCACTGGAACTATGTCTCCACCATGGCGCACCGCGATGCCGCAACCGGCACCCAAACCATGGACGCCAACTGCTGGTCTTCAAAAAACGACGGCGGCGCCTACGGCTTCAAGAATGGCCACCTGCTGCTGTGGACCCGCGTGCTGAATCCGGAGTCCCGCCCTATTTACCGCCACTTCAGCCGCCTGAACGACGCCTTCGGCCCGCAGCGCGCCGATCTGATGGTTAACCAGACCCGCAACCTGTGCCTCTACCCTAACCTGTACATCATGGATCAGCTTTCCAGCCAGCTGCGCGTCGTTCGCCCCCTTTCCGTCAATAAAACCGAAGTGACGGTGTTCTGCTTTGCGCCGAAGGGCGAAAGCGCCGCCGAGCGCGCCTTGCGCATCCGCCAGTATGAGGATTTCTTCAACGTCAGCGGCATGGGTACGCCGGACGATCTGGAAGAGTTTCGCGCCTGCCAGCTGGGCTTCAACGCCGGCAATATGCCCTGGAGCGATCTCAGCCGCGGCGCCACCCGCTGGCTCGAAGGTCAGGCGGACGACAACGCCAGGGCGCTGGGGATCCTGCCTGAAATGACCGGCCCGCGCCCGGAAGACGAAGCCTTGTATCTCAGCCAGCATCATCACTGGCAAACCCTTCTGCTGCGCAAGCTGGCGCTTCAACAACCCAACGATGAGGTGGCGCAATGAGCACGCTCAACCTGCAACAGCAAGTGGAACAATTCCTGTATCGCGAAGCGCGCCTGCTGGATGACCGGCAATGGGATGAATGGCTCGCCTGCTATCACCCGCAGGTCGAATACTGGATGCCTGCCTGGGCCGACGACGACCGGCAGACCACGGATCCCCACAGCGAAATTTCGTTGATTTATTACGCCAACCGCGAAGGCCTGGAGGACCGCGTTTACCGCATCAAGACCGAACGCTCGGCCGCCAGCAGCATGCCGGAACCGCGCACCGTCCACCTGGTCAGCAACGTGGAAATCCTGTCGGCCGCGGAGGGCCAGGCCGAGGTGAACTATCACTGGGCCACCTTCTACCACCGCTACAACCATACGGATACCTACTTCGGCTCGACCCGCCTGCTGCTGGAACGCGCCGGCGATACGCTGCGGATTAAGCGCAAGAAAATTCGTCTGGATAATGACTATATCCATCATGTTATTGATATTTATCATCTTTGAATCGTGAGGTGAGCATGTCTTTTACCGTTGCCCTTAATTTTGAAGACGGCGTCAGCCGCTTTATTCAGTGTAACCCGAATGAAAAGGTGCTCGACGCCGCCTATCGGCAGAGGATCAACCTGCCGATGGACTGCTCGGACGGCGTGTGCGGCACCTGCAAATGCCGCTGCGAACAGGGGAGTATCGGCTGGGCGATGATTATCTGGACGAGGCGCTGTCCGAGCAGGAAGCGGCGCAGCGGCTGGTGTTGACCTGCCAGATGGTGCCCTCTTCGGACTGCGTCATCGAGGTGCCCATCGCCTCGACGCTGTGCAAAACCGGCAGCGAGGAATTTGCCGCCACCGTCACGTCGGCCACCGCGCTGTCGGACAGCGCCATCGAGTTCTGCCTGACGCTGGACGACGAACGCGGCATCGCTTTCCTGCCCGGCCAGTACGTCAATATCGCGGTGCCCGGCAGCGAAGCCAGCCGCGCCTATTCCTTCAGCTCGCTGCCCGGCGGCCGGCAAATCTCTTTTCTGCTGCGCAACGTGCCCGGCGGCATGATGAGCGGCTATCTGACCGATCGGGCCCGGCCCGGCGACGCGATCCGCCTGCGCGGCCCGCAGGGCAGCTTCTACCTGCGCACGCCGGTGCGGCCGATGCTGTTTCTGGCCGGCGGCACCGGGCTGGCGCCGTTCCTTTCCATGCTGGAGCAGCTGGCCGCCGACGCCAGCCCGCAGCCGGTGCATCTGATTTACGGCGTCACCCATGATCATGATCTGGTCAAGCTGGAACAGCTGGAAAGCTATCGCCGGCGCCTGCCGAATTTCAGCTACCTGACCTGCGTGGCCAGCGAGGCGTCGCAGTCGCCGCACAAGGGCTACGTCACGCAGCACCTCGACGAAAGCCTGCTCAACGACGGCGATCTGGACGTGTATCTGTGCGGGCCGCCGCCGATGGTGGAAGCGGTGCTCGGCGATTTCCAACGCCGCGCCTTTACCCCCGCCAGCTTCCACTATGAAAAGTTCGCCCCCAGCCAGGCCAGCTAAAGGAGCCCATCATGGATAAACCCCGTTTCGGCGGCAAGGTGATGGCGATCACCGGCGCCGCTCAGGGCATCGGCAAAGCCGTCGCCGAACGCGCGGCGCAGGAAGGCGCCAGATTGGCGCTGATCGACCGCGCGCCCTACCTCGCCGAGGTGGCGGCGGCGCTAACAGAACGCGGCGTTGAGGCCATCGCGCTGCAGGCCGACCTGGAAAACTGGGAGGCGACCCGCGACGCGCTCAACCGGGTGCAACGGCACTTCGGCCGGCTGGATATTTTGGTGAACAACGTCGGCGGCACCATCTGGGCCCGGCCATTCGCCGAGTACGACGCGCAGCAGATCGAAGCGGAAATTCGGCGCTCGCTGTTCCCGACGCTGTGGGGCTGCCGCGCGGCGCTGCCGCATATGCTGGCGCAGGGGTACGGGGTGATCGTCAACGTCTCTTCCGTCGCCACCCGCGGCGTCAACCGCGTGCCCTATTCGGCGGCCAAGGGCGGCGTCAACGCCCTCACCCAATCGCTGGCGTTCGAGTACGCCGGCGCCGGCATCCGCATCAACGCCACCGCGCCGGGCGGCACCGAAGCGCCGCCGCGCCTGACGCCGCGCAACAGCCAGGCGCCAACGCCACAGGAGGAGGTCTGGTATCGACAGGTGGTCAGCCAAACCCTGGACAGCAGCCTGATGCACCGCTACGGCAGCGTCGGCGAACAGGCCGACGCCATCTTGTTCCTCGCCAGCGACCAGGCCAGCTACATTAACGGCACGGTGCTGCCGGTAGCGGGCGGCGATCTGGGGTGACCCCGCCGGGGCGGCATACCAAGCATCAAATATGAACGCCGGCTCAACGGCAAAGGTTCGATGGGCGATTATACTTACCTGACCGCTGTTCTTTTGGAGGGAAACGCCATGTCGCTCGCATTCAAACGCTCGCAACGGCTCTCCATCGGCACCGAAATAGAACTGCAGCTGGTCGACGGTGATAGCCTGGATCTCGCGGACAAAGCCGATTTGGTGGTGGCGGATCTCGGCGATAAAAAGCGCATCAAACACGAGCTTACCAAGTCGATGGTCGAGCTGAACAGCTCGGTGCATCACGACATCGGCGAACTGCACGACGAGCTGCGCGAACTGTGCTTCGCCATTCGTCGCAGCGCGCAGCGCGTCGGCTGCGACGTCTGCGGCGGCGGCCGCCACTTGAACAACGACTGGCGCAAACAAGCCATCACCGACGCTCAACGCTACCGCCTGCTGGCCAGCCGCTTCGGCTATTTGTCCAAGCTGGCCTGCGTGTTCGGCCAGCATATTCATATCGGCGTCAACGACGGCGACGAAGCGATGTACCTGTGCCACGCGCTAACGCCCTATTTCCCGCACCTGATCGCCCTCAGCGCTTCTTCACCGTTCTATCAGGGGGTCGACACGCTGTTCGCCAGCTCGCGCTTCAGCGCGCAAAATTCCTTCCCCAACTACGGTTGCCTGGAACAGATCTACAGCTGGGACGAGTTCAACCGCTACTATGAAAGGTTGAGCGCCGCCGGGGTCATCGACAGCATCAAGGACATTTACTGGGACGCCCGGCCAAAACCGGAGCTGGGCACGGTGGAAATCCGCATCTGCGATACGCCGCTGCATCTCTCGCACGCCGCGCTGCTGGTGGGCTATTGTCGCCTGCTGGCCGGTTTTTTGCTGAAGCACCGCAGGCCGATGGCGCCGGAATATTACGCCTTTACCAACTACAACAAAATCAACGCCTACCGTCGCGGTTTTGCCGCCGACTATGTCGAACCCGCCACCCTGCGCCGCCTCAGCCTGACCGCGCATATGCTGACCACGCTCGATGCGCTGCGCGCGGAGGCCCGCGCCCGGGAAGAGCTGAGCCTGCTGGATAATATTGAGCGCCATGTCCGGCTGGGGGTGAACGATTCGGACCGGATCCGCCACCTGTTTGACAACGGCCTGCAGCAGCGACAGGTGATTAAACGGCTGTGCGACGAACTGCTGCAAGCGGCGAGTTAAGTTTCAGCTATCGATTCCATACGCCAAAGCCACTGTTCATTATGTGCTCTTTCGTTACAATCGTGGCATTGAAAACCCCGTTGCGAGGACACTATGTACAACTTCTCACGCTATCAGGCAAAAGAGCTGGCGCTGGCTTACATGAGCGGCAAAAAACACGATCTGTCGCCGCAGGAATTTCTGCAGCAGCTGAAAAACAGCGAAAGATCCTTCGACCAACTGCTGAAACACGGCACCGAGCTGCCGCGCGATGTGCTGGTGAAAAGTTTCTGATCCCCCGCCATTCTCCGCCGGTGGCGAGCCGCAGGGCGCGCGTATTCCCGGCCGGAGGCGCTTGGGCTAGCAGGCCCGCCGCACGTCCCAATAGGGCTCTTCGCCGCCAAACTGCGACAGCAAAAAATCGATAAACGCCAACACCTTGGCCGGGACATGTCTGCGCTCCGGGTACACCGCATAGATCGCATGCGCCGGCAGCCGATACGCCGGCAACAGTTCCACCAACCGCCCCTGCGCCAAATCCTCCCCGACGATGAAGGTCGGCATCTGACAGATGCCCAGCCCGGCGAGCAGCGCATCGCGCAGCGCTTCGCTATTGTTGACCTGATAATTGCCCCGCGGCTGGAAACGCACCGCCCCGTCCGGCCCCTGAAATTGCCATTCGCTGCCCGCGCGGAAATAACTGTAAAACAGGCAGTTATGCTCGCTTAACTGTGCAGGCGTCGCCGGCCGACCGCAGCGCTCCAGATAGGCGGGCGCCGCACACAGCACGCTGCGGCAGGGCGCCATGCGCCGGGCGACCAGGCTGGAATCGGCCAGACTGCCGATACGGATCGCCAGGTCATAACCGCCCTCGATCAGATCGACCAGCTTGTCATCCATCATCATATTGATTTCCACGTCCGGACAGGCCGCCAGAAACCGCGGGATCAGCGGGGCAACGTGCAGCCGGCCGAACACCATAGGCACGCTGAGCCGCAGCATGCCGCGCGGGCGTCCCTGCAGACGCGTCAGCGCATCTTCACCCTCCTGCGCCACCGCGCAGGCGCTGCGGGCGTAGGCGAAGTACTGCTCTCCCGCCTCGGTCAGGCTCAGGCTGCGGGTGGTGCGGTGCAGCAGCCGCGCGCCCAGTGCGCTCTCCAGCTGGGTGATGCGCTTGCTGACCGCCGATTTGGTGATGCCGAGGCGCACCCCGGCGGCGGAAAAACTGCCGCACTCCACCACCGCCACAAACACCGGGATCGCCGCGAAGTTATCGTTCATTTATCGTCAACTTTTACTCAACAATGAGTTTCCATTCTAATGGATTATGGCACCGATAAAAACAATATACCCTGTGCGCCATTCAACACACGGAGTATGAAACATGCGCGAACGTCTTTCCGATCCGCTGCTGGCGCTGAGCGCCGGCGCCCTGCTGGCCCTGATGATCGGCGTAAACAGCGTGCTGGCGAGCCATTACACCCCGCTGTTCGCTTCCTGGACCGCCCACGGCATCGGCGCCCTTACCGCCTGGCTGCTGCTGTTGCTGCTGCGTCGCCGTTTCGGCGCTCAGCGGCCCTCTTCAACCGCTGCGCCGCCGCGTTGGGCCTACCTCGGCGGCATCCCCGGCGCGCTGACCGTGGTGCTGGCCGCCATCACCGTCAACAGCCCGCTGGCGCTTGCCGGCAGCCTGGCGCTGATGCTGACCGGGCAAGTGCTGTTCGGCATGTTGTCCGACAGCCGCGGCTGGTTCGGCGTCGCCAAACGTCGCCTGAACGCCAACGACGTGCTCGCTACGCTGCTGATCCTTTCCGGCTGCGCCATTCTGATCTTTCTGAGATAACCCTATGTCATTCCTGATCCTTCTCGCCCTGTTCAACGGCGTTTGCATCAGCATCAGCCGGGCGGTCAACGGCCGTCTGGCGCTGGATCGCGGCGCTTTCTCCGCCTCGCTGTGCAACCACATCGTCGGCTTTCTGTTCCTCAGCCTGCTGCTGGCGGCCAGCGGCGGCTTCAGCCTCGATCAAACCGGCCAGGCGCCCTGGGGCGCCTACCTGGGCGGCGCGATCGGCGCGCTGTTCGTGGCGCTGAACAGCTACGTGCTGCCCCGGCTGGGCGCCATGCGCGCCGCGCTGTTGATCATCAGCGGCCAAATGCTGGCCGGCGTGGCGATCGATAGCCTGAACGGCGGCCCCCCCGCCATGGCTCCCCTGTTCGGCGTCGCCCTGATCCTGCTCGGCGTCTATCTGGCCCGGATGAAGCGTTCCGTCGGCGCGCTGTTGTGGAAATCAGTCCGCCCGCACCGCTGATTTCGCGCTGCAGGGCGGATATCGCCATAATTCGCATTTAGAGGCGAATTATTGACAAATTCGCCTTTATGTACGAAATTATCATTATCCTTTCCGGCAATACAGGCAAACGCATGCAGACGCATATCAGCGTAATCAGCGGCGATCTGGTCAATTCCCGCCGCCTCGATCCGCCAAATTACATCAACGGGCTACGCAGCCTGCTCGAACAGCTGCAACAGGCCAATCGGCTGCAGGGCTTTGAGATTTTTCGCGGCGATGCCTTTCAGGCGCAGGCCGGGCCAGAATCGGGCCTGCTGCTGGCGGTGTACATTCGCATTGCGCTGAAAGCGATGGACGCCGCCGACCGGGACGCGCGGATCGCCGTCGGGCTCGGCAGCCGGCAAACGGACGCCGCCGGCTACGGCAGCGCCTTCGTCAATTCCGGCGGCGCGCTGGACGCCATGGCGAAAAATTGCAGGCTGGCTCTGAAAACCGACAACGATCGGACAAACGCCATTGTCAGCGATCTGCTGCCGATGTTAGATCATGTCATCAGCCGTCTTTCGCAGACCGAGGCGCGCATCGTCCAGGCGCGCATGTTCGCCGGCAGCAGCGCGGAAGTGGCGGAGAAGCTGCAGAAAGCCGCCTCCACCATCTCCGCCGCGCTGAAGCGCGCGGCCTACGAGGAAATCATGCGGTTCATTCATGCGATTAACAGGATCACCTGACTATGGATCTCACCTATGCGCCCCTGCTGACCTGGCTGCTGATCGTGCATCTGCTGGCGGATTTCCCGCTGCAGCCTCTCAGTTGGGTGGCCGATAAAACCCGCTACCGCGCCCGTTCGCGTTTTCTGCTGCTGCACGCCCTGCTGCATGGGGTGCTGGCCGCCTGGGTCGTGGCCGGCTTCGGCCTGCTGCACGGCGGGCTTTCATCCGCCGACGTGCTGGTCAGCCTGCTGACGATCGCCGCCAGCCATTACCTGATTGACCTGCTGAAGGTCACGCTGATGACCCGTCTTAGCCAGGCCCGCAGCTTCCTGCTCGATCAAGGGCTGCATCTGGCGGTCATTGCCTGGCTGTGGCTGTACCTTACCCCGCATGCCGGCAGCCTGCTCGCCGCGCTGTGGCTGCAGTTGGGCAGCCTGCAAACCGGCCTGGTGCTGGTGGCCTACAGCCTGATTTACCTGCCGATGGGCATTTTGATTGGGCAATTGCTGGCGCGCTGGACGCCGCAAATGCCGCCTTCGGCCAAGGCCGATAACGATTCGCTGCTGCGGGCGGGCAAACAGATTGGCTATCTGGAAAGAACGCTGATCCTGACCTTCGTGCTGATTGGCCAGATACCGGCGATCGGTTTCCTGCTGGCCGCCAAGTCAATTTTCCGATTTGGCGATTTACGGCAGAGCGATGACAAAATGCGCACCGAGTATGTGCTGCTCGGCACGCTGTTTTCCTTTACGCTGACCATCATGCTCGGTCTGGCGGTCAAAAAGCTGTTATGACCGCCGGGCATGGCGCCCGGCGGTGACGACGATTACAACCACTCGCCGAAGCGGCGGATATAGAAACGCTTCATCATTTGCGCCACCACGCAGTAGCTGATCAGCGTACCGGCCAGCCACGGGAAGTATTCCCACGGCAGCGGCTGCAACCCCACCAGGGCGCCGAGCGGCGAGAATGGAATGTAGATGCCCAGCACCATCACCAGCGCGGTGGTGAGCAGTACCGGCAACGCGGCGGTGCTTTGAATGAACGGGATCTTCTGGGTGCGCAGCATGTGTACCACCAGCGTTTGCGACAGCAAGCCCTCGATAAACCAGCCGGACTGGAACAGCGCCTGATGCTCCACGCTGTTGGCGGCGAAGACAAACCACATCAGCGCATAGGTGGTGATGTCGAAAATCGACGAGGTGGGGCCGATCCACAGCATAAAACGGCCGATGTTCTTTGAATCCCACTTGCGCGGCTTGCGCAGGAACTCTTTGTCCATCTTGTCCCACGGCAGCGACAGCTGGGAGATATCGTACATCAGGTTTTGGATCAGCAGGTGGATCGCCAGCATCGGCAAGAACGGAATGAACGCGCTGGCCACCAGCACCGAGAACACGTTGCCGAAGTTGGAACTGGCGGTCATGTTCAGATACTTGATGATATTGCCGAAGGTTTCGCGCCCCTTGATCACCCCCTCTTCCAACACCATCAGGTTTTTTTCCAGCAGGATGATATCCGCCGACTCCTTGGCGATATCGGTGCCGGTATCCACCGAAATGCCGACGTCGGCGTCGCGCAGCGCCGGCGCATCGTTGATGCCGTCGCCGAGGAAGCCCACGGTGTGGCCATTGGCCTGCAGCATTTTCAGCACCCGCGATTTCTGCAGCGGCGTCAGCTTGGTGAAGACCGTACGCTGCTCCACCTCGCGCCCCAGCGTCTCATCGTCCATCCGCTCAATCTGCAGGCCGGAGAGCGGTTCGCCCGGCTCCAGCCCGACGTCACGGCAGATTTTGCAGGTGATGACCGGGTTGTCGCCGGTCAGCACCTTCACCGTGACGCCGTTTTCCTGCAGCGCGGCGATCGCCTGCTGAGCGCTCTCTTTCGGCGGATCGAGGAAGGTCAGCAGCCCCTGGATCACCATGTCGCGCTCGTCGGCCACGCTCAGCGGGGCCGTCTGCGGCTGCTCGCCCAGCTCGCGGGTGGCCAGCACCAGCACGCGGAAGCCGTCTTCGTTGTACTCGCGCGCCAACGCCTGCAGCGCAGCGCGACGCGCCTCATCCAGCGCCAGCGTCTGCTGCCCTTCGCGCACGTGGGTGGCGATGTCCAGCATCTCCTCCACCGCGCCTTTGCAGATCAGCTGGCGCTGCCCGCTCTCATCCGCCACCACGATCGACAAACGGCGGCGCACGAAGTCGAACGGCAGCTCATCCACCTTGCTGAAACGCCCCAGCGCCTCGATGCCCGGCTTGCCGCGGCCAAAACGGATCACCGCCTGATCCATCAGGTTTTTCATGCCGCTTTGATGGAAGCTGTTCAGCCAGGCCAGGTGCAGCACCTCGTTATCCTTGGCGCCGCTGACGTTGATATGATGCTCGAGAATGATGCGATCCTGCGTCAGGGTGCCGGTCTTATCCGTGCAGAGCACATCCATGGCGCCGAAGTTTTGGATGGCGTTCAGCCGCTTCACCACCACCTTGCGGCGCGACATGGCGATGGCGCCCTTCGCCAGGTTGGAGCTGACGATCATCGGCAGCATTTCCGGCGTCAGGCCCACCGCCACCGCCAGCGCGAACAGCGCCGCCTCGCTCCAGTCGCCCTTGGTGAAGCCGTTGATCAACAGCACCACCGGCACCATCACCAACATGAAGCGGATCAGCAGCCAGCTGACGCTGTTCACCCCGCGATCGAACGCGGTCTGCGCACGGGAGCCGACGATCGATTTGGCCAGCGAACCGAAATAGGTGCGCCCGCCGGTGGCCACCACCACCGCCGTGGCTGTGCCGCTGGCGACGTTGGTGCCCATCAGACAGATGTTGGACAGCTCAAGCAGCGCGTTTTCGCTGGGGACTTCGGCCTCGCTCGACTTCGGGGCCACGCAGCCCATCGCATCGTATTTCTCGATGGGGATGGCCTCGCCGGTCAAAATCGCCTGGCTGATGAACAGATCGCGCGAGGCGATCAGGCGCACGTCGGCCGGCACCATGTCGCCGGCGGAGAGCTGAATGATGTCCCCCGGCACCAGTTCGCGGATCGGCACTTCCAGCGTCAGCGGATGCGCGCTGTAGCTGCTGCGCCGCAGCACCGTGGCGGTGGTGCGCACCATCGTTTTCAGCGCTTCCGCCGCCTTGTTGGTGCGATACTCCTGCCAAAAGCGCAGCAGCCCGCTGAGCGACACCATGATCAGGATGATGATGACGCCGGTAAGTTCAGTTTCTTCACCGCGCTGGGCCGGCAGCCAGTAGTCGGTAAAGAAACTGATCGCAGCCAACGCCATCAGCACGAAGATAAACGGGTTGTTAAACGCCTTGATAAGCTGGATCAGCGCAGGCGGCGCCTTGTCGTGGGCCACCTGATTGGCGCCGAACTGCTCCAACCGTTCATCGGCGTCGTCCTGGGTCAGGCCGTTGCGGTTGCATTTTAAATTTGCCAGCGTCTGGGCGATGTTATTTTTCGCCTCTTCCGCGATGGCGTAAGTCGCAGCCTGCTTATCGCGGCGGCGTGCTTTTTCGTTAATCTGAGTCATAACGCTATTCTCTTTTTTATTCCGCGCACAGGGATAGCCCGCCCGATTAATGGGTGAATATGCGCGAAAGGGAATTTATTTAATTAGCGTGATTGAATTGCGAGAGCAGACAGCCACGCTGCAATAATCGCCCGCTGGGGTCGTCGTCCATAACGCCTCCTTAATACCTTATGTATTTAAAGTCAGTTAAGTTGATATAATTAATCAGACCGGCAATTCGGACGCAACGCGCCAACGTACGGCGCTCACGCTTTTTTCCAGGCTGACGCGGCAGACAATGCCTTCAATTTCTTTTTGCGCGGCCGGGGTCGCGGTTATTTCCGCGCAAACCTCCAGCTGACCTGGGCTGGAAATATCAGCGCTGCGCAATGATTGCAGCCGCAGCGCCACGCCGTTCAACGCCTGTAATATCAGGGTGCGCACCAATATTTCATCCTGTTCGCCGCAGGTCACCTGAATGCGGTAGCATAATTCCAGATCGGTCGCCTGCTGCTGCGGCTGCAGGTTAATGCGCTGCGCCGCCTCGCGCAGCAGGATATTGGCGCACAGGATAACCAGCGTGGCGATAACCGCATCCCAGTGTTGCCCCAGGCCGCACAGCACGCCGATACCCGCAGAACACCACAGCGTGGCGGCGGTGTTGAGACCGCGAATATTCAGGCCTTCGCGCATGATCACCCCGGCGCCGAGAAAGCCGATGCCGGAGACAATCTGCGCGGCGACCCGCCCGGCGCTGGAAGGATCGGTGGACATTGAGCTAAGAATGAATACCGCCGCGCCGGTCGCCACCAGCGCATTGGTGCGCAGGCCGGCCATACGCTGGCGCCATTGGCGCTCGGCGCCAATAACCGCCCCCAGGCACATCGCCAGTAATAAATTTAAAACAAAAGGAGTCATAGCCATGACTTTCCCCTTAATTAACCGCAGGAGATAAAATCATGTGCTGTTTAGCACACGCGAAATCGCGCTGAAAATAAATCAGCAAATCAGCGTATCGGTGCCTGGAGGGAAAAGGCTGTGGCTGCAAAATACCATAATGACGTCCAACTCAATTAGCCTGAAGCCAACCGGCATCAGGTAACGCAGTTATATTCGGGTATGCACAGCTCGGAATAATCAGAGAGGAGTGCCGCCCGCCGTGTTCGGCAAGCGACAAATCAAAAGAGGATTGGTCAGCTTGCCTTGTTTATTTCACTGCAACTACAACTGTCCAATTGGGTTTCTCCTTTGAAATTTTGGCTGAGTATAATGACGCGAGGTTATGATGTAAAGGTCAATTTATTAAACGTAAATTAAACCGGAAATAACCCTCATTTTCCGCCTCTGGCCATTATCGCGCGCCATTGCGCTTAGCAACTCCGGCGGCGGTGGACTACGCTAGGCACATGTCCCGCCGACTCACCAAGGAGCCGTTATGAATCCCCTCACCCATACCCTGCTTGACGCGATCTGGCAAAGCCTGGGGCACCGCGCCACTCCGGCCGATCAACTTACCGTCGGCGGCGACGGCGCGCTGACCTCGGCGTTTCCGGTCACCGAGCTGGCGACCGCCGCCTGGGCCGCCGCCGGGTTGGCCTGCGCCGAGCTGCTTAACCGGGACGGCGGCTCCGCGCCGCAGGTGTGGGTCGATCGACGGCTGGCCTCGCTGTGGTTCGGCTGGACCTTACGCCCGCTGGGCTGGACCCTGCCCGGCGCCTGGGATGCGCTGGCCGGCGACTACGCCACCGCCGACGGCTGGATACGGCTGCATACCAATGCGCCGCATCATCGCCAGGCGGTGGAACGGCTGCTGGGGCCGGTGCGGGATAAGGGAACGCTGGCCGAAAAGGTACTGAGCTGGAAGAAAACCGAGCTGGAGCAGGCGGTGATTGAAGCCGGCGGTTGCGCGGCGGAGATGCGCACGGCGGAAGAATGGCAAACGCATGTTCAGGGCAAAAGCGTGGCGCTCGAGCCGCTGATCCACGCCTCGCTGCAGCCCGAGGCGCCGCGCCCTGGCTGGCCGCTTCCCACGGCCCGGCCGCTGCAAGGCGTGCGGGTGCTGGACCTGACGCGCATTATCGCCGGCCCGGTCGCCACCCGCTTTCTCGCCGGGCTGGGCGCCGACGTGTTGCGCATCGATCCCTACGGCTGGGATGAGCCCGGCGTCGAACATGAAGTGATAGTGGGCAAGCGCTGCGCGCGACTCAGCCTGACCAATGCGCACGATCGCCATACCTTTGAGCAATTGCTGAAAAGCGCCGACGTTATCGTTCACGGCTATCGCGCCGGCGCACTGGAGAAGCTGGGTTATGGCCCCGAAGAAAGGCGGGCGCTGGCGCCGGGACTGATCGACGTCTGCCTCAACGCCTATGGCTGGAGCGGCCCATGGCGCGCGCGCCGCGGCTTCGACAGCCTGGTGCAGATGAGCTGCGGGTTGGCGGCGACCGGCATGCGCCGACAAGGCGCCAGCCTGCCGGTGCCGCTGCCGGTACAGGCGCTGGACCACGCCACCGGCTATCTGATGGCGGCGGCGGTGCTGCAGGGCATGAAACAGCGCCTGACCCGCGGCACCGGCTACTGCGCGCGCTTGTCGCTGGCACGCACCGCTCAGCTGCTGCTGGCGCATCCTTATCCGCAGCACCACCTGCAGCGGCCATTGGCGCCGGTAACCGCCGCCGATGAAAACCCGGCGTGCGAGTTGACGCACTGGGGCCCGGCACAACGTCTGAACGCCCCCTTGAGCCTGACCGGCACCGCATTGCAGTGGGCGCTGCCGGCCACCGCGTTAGGCAGCGCTCAGCCGGCATGGCTGCGGCGCTAAGCGCCCGGCAGCTGCTGCTGCAGCCAGCCCAGCAGTTCTGCGACCACCGGCGTCAGCCCGGCGGCCTGCGGCCAAACCAGATAAAAATCGTCCTCGCTCAGCCGCCGCGGGCCGGCCATCGCCGCCAGCCTCCCTTCGGCGATGGCGTCGCGCGTCAGCAGCGTTTTCACCAGCGCAACGCCGAACCCCTGCTCCGCCGCGCGGATCAATAGTCCGGCATCGTTGAACAGCGCTAACTGCCGGCCAGACTCCGGCTGCCGCTGCGCCTGAAACCAAGTGCGCCACGGCGTAACGTCGTGTTCCAGCAGCGGCGTAAGCGGCGAGCCTTGTTCGAACGCCGTCCGCCACCGCTGCGCCAGCGCCGGCGATGCCACCGGCATCGCTTCCCCGGAGGCGATGCGCTGCGCATGCAGCCCCGCCCAGCGCCCGTTGCCGATGCGGATCGCCGCGTCAAACCCCTTCAGCGACAGATCCTGCACCGCCAGCGAGGCGTCGATGTCCAGCGCAATGTCGGCGCAGGCGTCGCGAAAGGCCGGTAAACGCGGCAGCAGCCAGTAATGCGCAAAAGAGGGCAGCACGCTGATGCGCAGCGCGCGGCTTGCCGCAATGCGCCTGACGCGGCCGACGCCGCGCTGCAGCGCCAACAACGCCGGCTCCGCCACCGCCAGCAGTTCACGCCCGGCCGCATTCAACCGCAGCCCGCGGCCACGGCGCTCAAACAGCGGGCAACCGATAGCCTGTTCGAGCTGCTGAATTTGCTGGCTGACTGCACCGTGGGTCAGATGCACCCGCTGGGCCGTCGCCCGCAGGTTTTCCAACTGCGCGGCAATCACGAAGGTAGGCAGAATATGCAAAGGAATGCGTTCATTGACCATCTGGTTAGCCATGACATCCAAAAAGAACATTTTTCATCGATTTCGACGCCAAAGCAAATGGTCTATGTTGAACGCATTCCCCCTTTTTCTTATGGAGTCATGATGCACCCACGTTTGCAGCAAGATCTTGAGCAGTTTCCACAGATACTCGAACACACGCGTCAAATCGCGGCGGATTTCCTGGGCGGGCTGAAACGGCGGCCGGTGTGCCCGCCGCCGGAACAGCAACAGCTGCAGCCGGGCGACGATCGGCTGGTGGAGGACGGCGCGGGCGCGCTGGCCGCGCTGGCGGATTTCTGGCGGCGCTATGAGGCCGGCGTCTCCGCCAGCGCCGGCCCGCGTTATTTCGGTTTCGTCACCGGCGGCAGCACCCCGGCGGCGGTGGCGGCGGACTGGCTGGTTAGCGTTATCGACCAAAACAGTCAACTTAGCCACGACACCATGGCGGCGGCGATCGAACTCGCCGCGGTTGAACAGCTCAAATCGCTGCTTGGCCTGCCTGAGACGTTCACCGGCAGCTTCGTCAGCGGCGCCACCATGGCCAACTTCGCCGGCCTGGCCATCGGCCGCCAATGGTTGGGCCGCCAGCGCGGCATCGATATCGCGCAGCAGGGGCTCGCCGCGCTGGGCGACATTCAGGTGCTGGCGGCGAACCCGCACGCCAGCAGCGTGAAGGCGCTCAGCATGCTGGGCATCGGCCGTGACGCGCTGATAACCATCGCCAGCCAGCCGGGCTGCGAGGCCATAGATACGCAGGCGCTGGAACGCCACCTGGCCGCGACCGAGGGCATGCCGACGCTGGTGCTGGCCAGCGCCGGCACGGTCAATACCGTGGTCTTTGACGACCTGCCGCGCCTGCTGGCGCTGCGCGAGCGCTACCCGTTCTGGCTGCACGTCGACGCGGCCTTCGGCGGCGTGGCGGCCTGCTCGCCGCACTACGCGCCGCTGTTGGCCGGCTGGCAGCAGGCGGATTCCATTACCGTTGACGCGCATAAATGGCTGAACGTGCCTTATGACAGCGCCATCCAGTTCACCCGCCACCTGGATTTGCAGATGCAGGTGTTTCAAAACCATTCTGCTTATCTGGAGGCGCCCAGCCTCAGGCCGGACAACTATCTGCATCTGACGCCGGAAAACTCACGGCGTTTTCGCGCCCTGCCGCTGTGGCTGGCGCTAAAAGCCTACGGCAGCAGCGGCATGCGCGATATCGTGGAACGCAACGTCAGGCTGGCGCGCCTGTTGGGGGCGGAACTGTCCGCCAGCGAAGGGTTCCGCCTGCTGGCGCCGGTCAACCTCAACGTGGTGTGCTTTGCCCTGAGCCAACCCACAGGCGATGCCGACGCGGCGCGCGATCGCTTCCTCGCCCGGCTGGATCGGCAAGCGGTAGTCCGCTGTACGCCAACCCGTTATAACGGTCAACCGGGCATTCGCGCGGCGCTGGTCAATTGGATGACGGAGGAAGAGGATATTCGACAGGCGCTGGCGTCAATGCGCGACTGCCTGCCGGAAGAGGAATGAAGGCGTGGGGCGGCACGGGTCAACCTGGCTGGAACGCCTGCAGCCGCTGTTTCTGCTGCCCGTCATCGCTGATGTTGTCCGCCGACAGCCAGGCGCTGAACGCCGCGCGCACCGCCGGCCACTGGCTGTCGATCATCGACAGCCAGTCGGTGTCGCGATTGCGGCCTTTGACGACGACCGCCTGGCGGAAGGTGCCTTCGAAGCTGAAACCAAACCGCTCGGCGGCCTGACGCGACGGCAGATTAAGGCTGTCGCATTTCCATTCGCAGCGGCGGTAGCCCAGATCGTCGAACAGGTGTTGCAACATCAGGAAGATGGCTTCGCTGCCGACCGCCCGGCGTTTCATCAGCGGCGACCAGTTGATCGTCCCCAGCTCGATCGCGCCGTTGATCGGGTCAATGCGCAAAAAAGCGCAGCTGCCGATCGCTTTACCGCTGATCTGATCGATAACCGCCATGGTTTTCCTGTCGGCATTGCTGGCCTGAGCCTGAAGATAATCGCGAAATTCGCTCGGCGTTTCCGGCCGCTCGCAAAACAGATAGGTCCAGTCGCGGCCATCTTCCGCCAGTTGATAAGCCTGATAAAGCTCATCGGCCCGGCGGTCCGCCTGCAACGGTTCCAAACGGCAAAAACGCCCTTGCAGCACTTTATTGCCGGGTTCGCCCGCCGTCTGCCAGTGGTCTAACGCGTCGCCAATTGGCTGGCCGTATTGATTGTGCCTCATCCCTGCTCCTGAATTGTTATGCAGACTCTCAGCAAATTAAGGCCGGATGCTGACCGATACAAGTCCGACCTGCCGACATCTCCATACCCTCGCAGCAGGCAAAGATAGTTCAGAAAAACCAATTAATCACGTAATAATATTCTTCATACTGATTTCTAATGTAAAAAGATTCGTCATAAGCCATTGTTATGTTGCGCTATTTTTTAACGGTTCGCGCAATTTATGTTTCCGTAATGTAACAAATTGATTAGTTTTGTGATAAAAAAAGAAGGGATTATCATTACCAAATACAATTAGTTCAACTGCAACCAATTGATTATCAATACCAATTTTCTTATCAGCGCGATCAAACACGCATAAAGTGGTCGCAAAACAGGCGAAAAAAAGTTAAAAAAACAACACATGAATTTTTTTTAAGAATTTTCCTAACAATCTAAAATTTCATTTCGTGACATGATGAACAGAATCAACGCGGAAGATACCGACAGGTACAGGGCTCAAGCGCGCGTTGAGATTGTCTGGCGCTCATCCGAACGCCAGCGCATTACGCTGACTTAAGCTAAACTTATAGATTCACGTGGTTAATAAGTTTAGTATGAAAATATCGTTGAGCGGCGTCGCGTTTATTGATAGAACACTCGCTATAAGTGAAATATTGATCCATTTTTTGCCTTTAGGCTTCAGGCTTTTTCTCATATTACCGCGGTAAAACGGATTTAAGTGGGGGTGCGATATGCCAACAATTATCATGGATTCATGTAGCTATACCAGATTGGGTCTAACTGACTATCTTACGGCGCACGGCGTAAAAAAACGCCATATTAACGCCATCGACGATATTGACGGACTGCATGAAAAATGCAGCAAACTTAAGCCTAGTCTGGTATTTATTAACGAAGATTGCTTCATACATGAAGCGAATGCGACCGAGCGAATAAAGCGGGTGATCTCACTGCATCCGGATACGTTATTCTTCATCTTCATGGCCATCACCAACGTACATTTTGACGATTATTTATATGTTCGTAAGAATGTCATCATTTCGTCAAAATCCATCAAGCCAGAGACTATGAATCAACTACTTAGTCACTATCTTGAGAAAAAAGCGCCGCGAACGGAAAAGGGTTCCCTGGACCAAACGCCGGTGACGCTGAGCCAAACCGAGTCAAACATGCTGCGCATGTGGATGTCCGGCCAGGGCACTATCCAGATATCCGACCAGATGCAGATAAAAGCCAAGACCGTTTCTTCCCACAAGGGAAACATCAAGCGCAAAATAAAAACGCACAACAAGCAAATCATTTACCATGTTGTCCGTTTAACCGACAATCTGACCAGTGGAATATTCGTCAATAGTCGGTGACACCCCTTCAGGGCGCTCTGCCCGGGTCTTAAATATTTGTTCGCCAATCGTGGCGATATAAACTTTGGGCTAAGACAACAAAAGACTCGCGACGATATTCTCCGGCGCCGCGGGTTTTCCGTCGTCTTTAATAAAAACTCCTACCCGGCAGGGACAATTACATTATGGAAAATTTCATAAGTAAACTAATGAGCCCGAATCATTTATCCCCGGCCGATCGGATTATTTTTCCGAGGTCTGACGCGGTTCAACAAAGGTGCCGTCACGGCTGTCGATCTCATTAAAGAACCAGACGCCGGCAGGATAATCCTCAAGAGAAACCAGATACATGATGCCTTCGTTGAATTCCTCGACCGCCAGGATCACGCCTTCGCGTCGCGGCCCGCCGTCCGTTTTCACCGTTACCCGATCGTTCACGTTCATGCTATTCCCCATCATTCGTCATTGAGGTCAGTGTATTACAAAATGAAGTGAGAAAAACACCGCGCGGTCGCAGTAAATTCGCGTGACCAGCCCGGCCCCTAACGCCCAGCGGCCAGCGGCCAGCGGCCAGCGGCCAGCGGAGTTTTTCACTTTCTTAACGCTTTGTCCGCAGAATCTTGCGCGGCCGACAGGTAGTCTGTATCCAGGCGCTTCCCCCCAGAGAGGTGCCTGCAAATGAAGAAGTAACAAGGAACTTTTGCCCGCAGACTTGCGGGCTTTTTTTTGGCCGTGGTCAAACGACAGGCACAAAAAAACCCGCCTTGGCGGGTTTTTATTAATCAGCGGAAGCCGATTAGATAGCGGTAACGTTAGCCGCTGATGGACCTTTAGCACCGTTCTCGATAGAGAACTGTACGTTCTGGCCTTCTGCCAGGGTCTTGAAGCCTTGATCCTGGATTGCAGAGAAGTGTACGAACACGTCTTTGCTGCCGTCTGCCGGAGTGATGAAACCAAAACCTTTAGACTCGTTGAACCACTTCACTTGACCTTTGATCATGTTAGACATGTCTAATTTCCTTAAATAATAAATGTAAGCCACCATGGGCATGTTATAGCCGGTCATCAGTTACTTATGGAGGCACTAGAAAGGAAATTCGTCAGAGAAGAGCTATCTAGGATAACGCTTTAAATTTGAACTACTTTACTCAAAATGTCGTGCATAAATAGGTCTGTACCACAGGCCGGGAATCATTAACTCATGACCGGGCCCTAATAGCAACTCTTTTTGTCGCAACGCGCGGGAAAGGCGCGCCAAATGCACAGGATTTGAGCCGCGGCGGTTATTTTTACAGCGATATTTCAGTAAGTTGCCCAACGGCATCGGCCTAAATGCCCGAACGGCACAACGAAATCGCCAACGGTCTCGGCATCCAGGCCGGTACCGGTGGCAGCTCCGCTTTAAGAGTTATCCCTATATCTGCCGCTGTGGGGGATGCCTACAATAGCCGAAGTTCATCGCTCCTCCTGGTGATGAACGCTACAAGCTGTGTTGTAAATTTTATGCGCCTCCCTATAGGCGCTTTTTTTTATTTTCGATATCAATAAATTACGCGGTTACGGAATGGTCTTATTGCTTCAGTACGTGATGGATGTCACAAATACGCCTCCTTGCCATTCTTGTTGGAGGTAAATCTGATGGCGACAGAATATCTGGCACTCCTGGCCGCTTTGGCCGGCATTGCAGGCTATGCGTTGTACAGGCATTTCAAGTCACAGAAGAAAAGCACCCTGGTGTATCCACACGACCGTTAAGCGCAACGTTCAGCCTGAAATGTGCGGCCGGTTTCAGGCCGCACATTTGCCGATTGTCATGTTTTCATCACAAAATTGTCACAATACGGCCATATGATGGTCCGCGATTATCCGTATTGGCTCAACACCAAGGATTTCGCTAATGACCACAATAAAAGCGGCAAACCACCAAGAAGCAGAAAAGCTGATCCGCTCCGGAACGGCAAAAAAAATCGAATTGGCTTATGACATCGACAGCGACGACTTTTTTCAGCTCGCTAGCCTGTGGTGTGATAAAGGCGCCAAAATTTCCAAAGGAAAAGAACACTTTATCGTCTCGCTAAAGGGTTTTCGCATCCCGCCCAACGACTGATACCCTGCCGCCCTCCGCGGCGGCGCCCCCTCCTCCGGTAAAACCGCTCTATCTTCTACATACCCCTCGCCCGCATTTCGCTAAGATAACCTCAGGCTTTATTGCAGGCGTGGGTCCGCGTGGACCTTTGATCACGCCTGCCCCTATCTGGAGAAAAGGCAATGTCAGCACATCCATCACTGCCCGGCAGCATGAAAGCGATTGAAATCAGCCAGCCGGGCGAACCCGAGGTATTGGTCGTCACCGAGCGCCCGCTGCCAACCCCGCAAGCGGGTGAAATACTGGTGAAGGTCGCCGCCGCCGGCGTAAACCGCCCAGACGTGTTGCAGCGTCGCGGAAACTATGCGCCGCCGCCGGGCGCCTCGGATATTCCCGGCCTGGAGATCGCCGGTGAAGTGGTCGCGCTCGGCGAAGGGGTGCAGCGCTATGCCCTCGGCGATAAGGTGTGCGCCCTGATTGCCGGCGGCGGTTACGCCGAGTACTGCAAAGTGCATGAAAGCAATGCGCTGCCGGTACCCGTCGGGTTCAGCATGGTCGAGGCCGCCGCCATTCCGGAAACCTTCTTTACCGTCTGGGTCAACGTCTTCCAGCGCGGCCATCTCAAGGCCAGCGAAACCGTGCTGATCCACGGCGGCACCTCCGGCATCGGCACCGTCGCCACCATGCTGGCGAAGGCCTTTTGCGCCCATGTGATCACCACCGTCGGCTCTGAAGACAAGCGCCAGGCCAGCCTGGCGTTGGGCGCCGATGTGGCGATTAACTACCGCAGCGAGGATTTCGTCGAACGCACCAAAAGCGCCACCGATGGCAAAGGCGCCGACGTGATTGTCGATCTGATCGCCGGCGACTACCTGGCCAAGAACTACCAGGCGGCGGCGATGGAAGGGCGTATCGTGCAGATTGGCACCCAGAACGGCGTGGTGAAGGAGCTTAACCTGATGCCGCTGCTGCTCAAGCGGCTGACCCATACCGGTTCAACCCTGCGTTCGCGCAGCGTCGAGGACAAGGGGCAAATCGCCGCCGAACTGCTGGAAAAAGTCTGGCCGCTGCTGGAGCGCGGGGTGTTAAAACCGCAAATTTTCAAAACATTCCGCCTGGAACAGGCCGCAGAGGCGCATGCCCTGATGGAGTCCAGCGAGCACATCGGCAAAATTATGTTGACGCACTGAGGAGGCTCCCCGCGGCGCCGGCCGCGGGGAACGTTTTAGCTTCCCGGCGTATGCACCTCTTCCGGGGTGGAATCGGTGGCACCGAGTTTTTCCTGCGCCAGCGCCTCGTCTTCTCGGTGTTTTTCCAGGCTTTCCTGTTGCTCACCCTGCCTGGGCGCATACACCAGCTCCACCATGATCGGGAAATGGTCGGAGCCGACGTCGGTCAAACGGCGCAGGCTGCCCAGCACGAAATCATCGCTGTGAAACACGTGATCCAGCGGCCAGCGCAGGAAAGGATAGCCGGCGTGGAAGGTGCTGAACATGCCGCGGCCGCGTCGCGGATCCAGCAGGCCGCTGACCTTGAGAAAAAGTCGGGTGGTGGTCGACCACGCCACATCGTTCAGATCGCCGGTCACGATCACCGGGTACTCGGATTTGGCCACGCTTTTCCCCACCATGACCAGCTCGGCGTCGCGATCTTCCGACTCATCGTTTTCGGTTGGGCTGGGCGGCATCGGATGCACGCAATGCAGCCGCACCTGCGGCCCCTGCGGCAAATGAACCATCATATGCATCGACGGGATCGTCTCATCCACCAGATACTGGATTTCCGCGTCGCCGATCCGAAAGCGCGAGTAAACGTGCATGCCGTACAAATTATCCTGCGGACATTTCAGCGTGTAAGGATAGTCCTGCTCCAGCACCGCCAGTTGATCTTCCCACCAGCGATCGGTTTCCACCGCCACCAGCACATCCGGCCGTTCCGCCGCCACCAATGCCAACAGCTTGTCGGCGCGGCGGTTGGTCGTCAGCACGTTGGAGACCAGAATGCGGATGCGCGGCCGCTGGCGATAGCCGGTAAAATCCACCACCTGCGGTTTGGCCAGCCGGGTATAGGGGAAAATCCACACCGCCTGGTAAATCGCGCAGGCCAGATCCACCGCCATCATGCCCCAGTTCAACGGCGATGACAGCGGAACAAACAGCAGATTGAGCAGCAGCGTCAACAGCGCAAGCGCCAATATTTGCAGACGGGGAAAATCCCATACCCTGATCCACCAGGCCGGGTGCGTAGAAATCGGCGCCAACGTCATCAGAGCCAATAGCAACGTCAGTATGACGGTAATCCCTGTCACGGTTGTTTCCTTCTCGTTCGGTTCAGGCTGCCGGGGTGGCAGCCTCTCATGCCCTGCGGCAGCCAAAGCTTGCCACAAAAACCGCCCGCCTCGCCAGCCGAGGTTACGGAATAATCCGGCGGCGGCGGAATTCATCGAACAAGGCGAAGAACATCGCCTCGGTCTCGACGTACTGATGAAAACCAAAACGTCGCGCCTTGCTGCCGTCGGCGAACATATCGTAATCCCAGGAAAAGACGAAGTCGGCGAAGCGCCAGCCGGCCACGGCCTGATAATTCGGCTCGCTCAACCGATGCCGCTGCGCCAACGCCTGCCAAAGCCCGGCCTTGTCGGCCATCATCTGCTCCAGCGGCATCGGCAACGGCGGCGCGGTTTCCAGCTCGAAATAATCGGCGATTTTCGGCCACATTTCGCTCCAGCGGAACAGGTCGCCATTATTGATGTTGAACGCCTGATTGGCGGCGGCCGGGTCGGTGGCCGCCCACAGCGTTGCGCGCGCCAACAGGCCGGCGTCGGTCATTTCCAGCAGGCTGTGGTAAGCCCCCGGCCGGCCGGGAAAACGCAGCGGCAGCCCCAGCGCCTTGCTGATTGAGGCATAAACCGCAATGCTCAGCGCCAGGTTCATCGGGTTGCCGAGCGAGAAACCGCCCACCACGCTGGGGCGGATCGCGCTCCAGCGCCACTCTTTCCCCCGCTGACGGCGTTCAAGGTAGTTTTGCTGTTCCACGTTGAACTCCGGCGGCATATGCCCGGCATCGCTCTCCCGCGCCGGCGTCTTGAACGGCCCCAAATGCGCGCCGTACACCTTGTAGCCCTGCATCAGGCTGATGTGCCGTAAACCGGGCGCCGCCGGCTCCAGCCCCTCCACCACGTTTTGCAGCATCAGCAGGTTAGGCGCCACCAGCCCGGCCCAATCCGCCGCGTCCTGATAGGCGGCGTAGAACAGGTGCGTGATCCCCGTCAGCGGCTGCAGCGCGGCGCGCGTCGCCGTGGCGTCCAGCAGATCGACCGCCAGATAACGCACCTGCGGCCGGTCCTCTCCCCCGCGGCGCGACAGGCCAACCACCGTCCATCCCTGCTGTTCCAGCTCGTCTATCAGCCGGCGGCCGATAACGCCGTTGGCGCCGACCACCAATGCCTGGTTGCGATTTTTCATGACTTTTCTCCCGCTCAGTGTCGATAGCGACAGTGTCATTGATTAGCAAAGCTTGCGGTAGAGGCGCCTTGCTACTAATACTTATAAGAAATATCTATATATGGAATGGCCATGGACAAGCTGAATGCGATGAGTACCTTCCTGCGGGTGGCTGAATTGGGCAGCCTGTCGGCCGCCGCCCGCGAACTGGGCCTGACGCAGCCGGCCGTCAGCCAGCAGATTGCCGCTCTGGAGCAGCAGCTGGGCGCCCAATTGCTGTATCGCAGCACCCGGGCGGTCACCCTGACCGACGCCGGCGGCCGCTATTATCGCCAGGTCAAATCCATTCTGGCGGCGGTGGCCGAGGCGGAAGAAACGCTGCAAGGGGGAACCCGGCAGCTGCAGGGCAATCTGCGCATCCATGCGCCCACCGGCTTCGGCCAGCGCCATCTGGCGCCGTTGGCCATCGCCTTTCAACAGCGCAATCCCGAACTGAACATCGAGCTGCTGCTGGATGACCGGCGGGCCGACGTGATCGGCGAAGGCATCGACGTGGCGATCCGCTTTGGCGAGTTGAGCGCGCCCGGCACGGTGGCGCGTCGGCTGGGAGAGATGCGGCGCATACTGGTGGCGTCGCCGGCCTATCTGGCGCGTCATGGCGCGCCGGGAACGCTGGCTGAGCTGACGGCGCATGCGCACGTGCGCTACAGCGGCCTGAGCGACGGCGACACGCTGACGCTGATCGGCCCGCGGGGGACTGAAATGGTGACGCTGCGGCCGGTATTTCGCGCCAACAACGGCTTCTCGCTGCTGGCGGCCATCGAGGCGGGGCTGGGGATCGGCGGCGCGCAGTTGCCGCTGATCGGCGCGCAGTTGGCGGCCGGCACGCTGGTGCCGGTGCTGGAAGATTACCGTTACCCGCCAATGGTGCTGCACGCCGTCTACCCTGCGGCGCGTTTTATCCCCGGCAAGGTGCGGGCCTGGGTGGATTATCTGCTGGAAGCGCTGGAGGAGATCGAAGGGATTAAGGTGATGAATGCCCCCGGCAAGTCACCGGGGGCATGACGTTATTTGAACAGCTTGCCGACCATGTCGCCCAGTTCGTTGCTGTTCTGCTGCACTTCGCCGTTCGGCGAGGCGGCGTCAGCGACCGTTGGCAAGAACTGCGCAATGGTGCTGGACGCCTGGGCCGGATCGATCCCCAGTTTTTCGGCCAGCTGATTGATGGCGTCGCTGCCCAGCGCCTGCTGCACGTGATCGCCGGAAATTTGCTGGTTTTCGCCGTTGCCGAGCCACGAACCGACCACATCGCCGAATTGCCCCTGGCGGAACTTGTCCAGAATCGCCTGCAGGCCACCCTGTTGTTCGACCCATTGCATGATGGCGACATAGTCGATGCCCTTGCCGTTGGCGCCGCCGCCCAGAATGTTGCCCAATACGCTATCAAACAGACCCATGGTAATCCCCTTTCAGGCCGCGCGACGCTGCCGCGCGGCCAGGTTAAATTCACGAAAAAGGGCCGCCGCGGCGACCCTGTCGATCAATGACGGCTTAGCCTTTGATCTTTCTGTAGACAAAAAGCACCACCAGGGCACCGATCACAGCCACAACGAAGCTGCCCAGGTTGAAGCCGTCGACGCGTCCCATTCCGAAGAAGGTACTGATATAGCCGCCGACAACCGCACCGATAACGCCCAGGATAACGGTGACGATAAAACCGCCGCCGTCTTTGCCCGGCATGATCCACTTAGCCAGAATACCGGCGATTAAACCAAAAATGATCCAGGAAATGATGCCCATTTTTTACTCTCCCTATGACTTTTTGCCTAAAAGAAATCCTATCACCAGGCCTGCGACGGCACCGGCGCCAACCCCTGCCCAAGGGTTATCCTTAATGTAGGCACATGAATGCCCTGCCGCCTGTTTCAACCCGGCCCGCACTTCGCACGCGGCGGTTTTGGCGCAGTCACTCAGTTGCCCCACACCCTCTGTAACGTCATTTTTTACCGACATTTCAAATCCTTCCGTTAACATAGCCTGAAAAGTTCACAGCGAGTTCCGCGTCTGGCCCAGCCTGAGCGATACTTTCACACTAATGTTTCCCTGGGCTAGCCGTTGCCGGCCGCTCACTACAGGGTGATCTGCGGTAAACGCGCATCTTCACACTATGACTATAGTAAAAAATCAGCGGTTTACCCATTTCCGTCCGTCTGAATTTGGTCGAAAGAAAAATAACCTCGTTCATTCAGCCGCCGGAGGATTTTTATAAGGTTACACAGCGATTGTCACTTTTACGAGCGGCTTAATTGTGTGGTGATCTTTCAGCGCCGCCAGCCGATTGATATCACACCGAAAAATACCGGTGTATTGGGTAAAAATCCCATCAAAACCGTAGGTTAGCTTTCGCAAAAAGGCGCAATCAGTTGGCCGAACCAGTCGGCGAAAACGCTGAAACGCGCCGAGCGCTGGCGGCGGTGCGGGTAAAGCAGAGCGATGCCCATCGCCGGCGGCCTGAAATCGGGCAGCACCTCGATCAGCTCGCCGCCGTCCAGGTGGTGCTGAATGTCGAAACGCGGGATCTGGATCATCCCCAACCCCGCCAGGCAGCAGCCGATATAGTTCTCCGCATTATTGACCGTCACCCGGCTGCGCAGCATTTTTTCCATGCGCTGCGCGCCCTGCATCCATTGCCAGCTGTCGGCCTCCAGCAGGTTGGGCTGCGCATAGCCAATGCCCCAGTGATCCGTCAGTTGCTCGGGATGCCGTGGCGTGCCGTGGCGGCGCAGATAGTCCGGGCTGGCGCAGTTGATCATGCCGAGCCTGCCCAGCGGCTGGCTGACCAGGCTGCTGTCGCTGAGGCTGCCGACCCGCACCACGCAGTCCACGCCCTCCTGAATCAGATCGATGGAACGATCGCCGGCGCTGAGAAACAGCTGAATGTCAGGGTAGCGTTGCAGAAAGTCAGGCAGCGCCGGCACAATCATGCGCCGGGCGATGCGGCTGGGCACGTCCACGGTCAGCCGGCCGCCGATCGGCCCGTCCCGCGGTGAAAACAGCTCATCCAGCGCGTTGACCTCCTGCAGCAGGCTGCGGGCCTTGTCCAGCAGCCGTTCGCCGTCGCTGGTCAATTGAACCCGCCGCGTGGTGCGATGAAACAGCCGGGCGCCCATCTCGTTTTCCAGCTGCAGGATCGCCGCCGAGACGGTGGTTTTCGGCATCAACAGAATTTGTGAAGCGCGAATGAAACTGCCGACCTCGGCAACCTGGATAAAAACCCGCAATCTCCCTATTTTATCCACCGGCAGTCCATCCTGAATAAGAGGCTGCGGCACCAGCCGCAGCGGCGTTGAAGTTAACGGGTAGTATAGCCGCCGTTGGCGAACAGCGTCTGGCCGGTGATCCACCAGCCGTCGGTGACCAGGAATTTGACGATCGGCGCAATATCCTCGATGTCGGTCAGGCCGGTTTTCGAGAACTTGCTCAGCGCGGCGGCGCTGCTGTGGTAGTCCACCGCTTCCTTGCTTTCCTGGCCGTAGAAGAACGGCGTGTCCATCGGGCCCGGGCCGATGGCGTTCACGCTGATGCCGCGCTCGCCGAACTCCTTCGACGCCGCGCGGGTGAAATGCTCCACCGGCGCCTTGCTGCCCGGGTAAACCGCGTAAAACGGCGTATAGGCCGCCAGCAGCGAGCTGACGATGGTCACGATGCGCCCGTTGTCCGCCAGGTGCTTGCCCGCCTGCTGGATAAAGAAGAACGCCGCTTTGGCGTTGACGTCGAAGCTGGTGTCGTAATCCGCTTCCGTCACCTCGGCGATCGGTTTTTTAATCACCAGGCCGGCGGTATTGATGGCGATATCCACCTTGCCGAAGGCCTTGACCGCCTCGTCGAACAGCCGCGCCACGTTGGCCGGCCTGGTCAGATCGCCCTGCACCGCAATCGCCTGCGCGCCCGCCGCTTTCACCGCCGCCAGCGTTTCCTCGGCCGCCGCGCGGGTGGCGTCGCTGTTGTAGTGCACTACCACCGCCGCCGCGCCGCCGGCAGCCAGATCGCGCGCCACCAGGCCGCCCAGATTTTTTGCGCCGCCGGCGATCAACACCACTTTTCCCTGCAAAGATTGATTACTCATAGCAATGACTCCGTTAGTGGAAGGTGCGATGAGTATAGGAAAGGTTATCGCGCGGATAATCTGCTCAAAATGGGATGGACTATCCCGATTTTTCGGTTAATACGGCGTCCCGCCGTTCTGTGATCGCCCGACGGGCATTCCGCCTCTTTGGGGCTACACTAATAAGTCACCGGCGGCAATCATCGCCGTCCGTGACTATCTTCCCCGCCCGCGGGCCGATACGCCGTCTGACGGGCCACAACCGAGGTCAATGTCATGCTGGTACAACCCTATTTATTTTTCAGCGGCAATTGTGAGCAGGCGATTAATTTCTATGCACAGCAGTTGGGCGCCAAAATTGAAATGGTCATGCGCTATAAGGATTTACCGGAGGAAGCCAAACAGGAAGGGCAGCCGGACGCCAACCCCGAATCGATCATGCATGCCCGCCTGCTGATTGGCGACGGCGTGCTGATGGCGTCCGACGGCTGCCCGCAGGATGAGGGCGAGAGCGCGTCGCACAAGGGATTCTCCCTGTCGCTCAATCCCGCCGACGCCGAACAGGGCCGAGCGCTGTTTGAAAAGCTGGCGCAGGGTGGCCAGGTCACCATGCCCTATCAACCCACCTTCTGGGCCAAAGGATTCGGCATGCTGACCGACAAGTTCGGCATCAACTGGATGATCAACGTCGAATAACGATGAAATGCGGCGCCGCTAGCGATAGCGGTGCCAGTCGTAGGCCGCTTTGGCGAACAACGCGAACAGCAGCGCCAATATCCCCAGCGCCAGGCGCCAATACGGCGATTTGCGCCGCCGCCAGGCAAAGAACATCATCAGCGCCAGCGCCCCCAGGGTGAACGGGTAATACACCGCCAGCGTCAATAAACCGATAATAATGTAGTCCGACATTTAATCGCTCGCCTCAACGTCCATCACATTCGCCCGCAATTTTTGGCGCGTATTATACCACCCGCCGCCAACATCTACCTCTTTGAGGGGTAGTGATCGGCAGGATTAACGAATAAGATGTAAGATTGTTCTTAACTCGATTTGTCGTATTGATTGTATAACAAGGGTGACATGACTCAGCAGCAACCCACGCAGGAAGCAAAACAGGCGCGCACCGCTAAAAGCTCCCCGCTATTATTTCAGGCCGGCGTATTTATCCTCATCGTGGCCGTCACTCTGATCTTGTTTAACAGCTGGCAAATCTGGAACGCCCACCAACGCGATCTTCGCAGCGCCGAACACGAATCCGCCAACCTGGCCCGTTCACTGGCGCAACACGCCGACGACACCTTCATGCAGGTCGACGGCAACCTGCTCGATCTGACCGAACGCATCCAAACCGACGGCCTCGGCCAGCCGCAGCTGCTGCGGCTGCAGCGGGTGATGCAGGCTCAGGTCGGCAATCTGCCGCAGCTGCACGGCATGTTCATTTACGACTCGCACGGCCGCTGGCTGGCCACCTCGTCGGGCAAGTTCGTCGCCAACGCCAACAACGCCGATCGCGAATACTTCAAATACCATCAAGATGCCGATGGCAAAGGGCTGTATATCGGCAAGGTGATCCGCAGCCGCTCCACCGGCGATTTGATCATTCCGATTTCACGCCGCTTCAACTACCCGGACGGCAGCTTCGCCGGCGTCGTGCTGGCGGCGTTGTACGTCGACTACTTCCGCCAGTTTTACGACAGCTTTGCGCTCAACACCGACGCCTCGCTGAGCCTGCTGCTGGCGGACGGCACCATCCTTTACCGCCGGCCTTACGTCGCGGCCTCGATCGGCAAGAATATCTCCCAGGGGGTGCTGTTCCGCGAGATCCTGCCGCACTCGGAGTTCGGCAACGCCACCATCACTTCGCTGTATGACAAAGTCGAGCGCATTTACGGTTACTCGCGGGTGAACCGTTATCCGCTGGTGATCGCCGCCGGCATGTCAAAACGCGACGCTCTGGCCGATTGGCGCAACGACGCCAGCCTGTTCGCCGTCGGCGGGCTCTCGCTGCTGGTGATTTTGTTGGCGCTGGGGCTGGTGCTGCTGCGGCAAATCAAGCACAGCGTGCAAACCGAAGCCGAGCTGGTTCGCACCCGCGATCAGCTGACCACCATCAATCAAATGCTCGAAGAACTGGCGCTGCTGGACGGCCTGACCGGCCTGGCCAACCGCCGCCAGTTCGATATCGCGCTGAAAAACGAGCTGACGCGCGCTTCGCGCAACTACCGCAGCGTGGCGCTGCTGATGCTGGATATCGATTATTTCAAACAGTACAACGATATCTATGGCCACGTGGCCGGCGACCAGTGCCTGCAGCAGATTGGCCAGACGCTGAAGGGCCTGGCGCGCCGCAGCAACGACATCATGGCGCGCTATGGCGGCGAAGAACTGGGCATTATTCTGCCGGACACCGACGCCCAGGGCGCGCTGATTTTCGCCGAGCGCGTCATCAACGCGGTGCGCGAGCTGAAGATCCCGCATCAGGGCAACCCGCACGGCATCGTCACCATCAGCATCGGCATCTGCGCCAAGGTGCCGCACATGTATAACGATACGCCGATCGGCTTTATCAACGAGGCCGACAACGCGCTTTACCTGGCGAAAAAAGAGGGGAAAAACCGTATTGCCTGCGAAAACTGCACCCTTCCGCCGGCCGGAGAAACGCCCTGAAATAGCGGCGCGTTGCGGCGTTGCCGGGAAGGCGCGCACCATCCTGGCCGATGCCCTCCGTCAGGCGTCAAAATCGCCCCGCTGCCGCGCCACCAGCGTCAGGATGCTGTACAGCGCCACCGCCTGCTGCTGCTGATTCAACACCTGCACATCCCACACCACCACGCCGTGCGGGCGATCCTCGGCGGTTTTCTGCGGCTTGCGAATTTTCTTTTTGCAGGTCAGCCGCACCTGAATGGTATCGCCGATTTTCACCGGTTCGATAAAGCGCAGGTTTTCCATGCCGTAGTTGGCGATCACCGGCCCCACGCCGGGATCGACAAACAAACCGGCGGCGGCGGACACCACAAAATAGCCGTGCGCCACCCGCTCGCCGAACAGCGACTCCGCTGCGCCGAGCTTGTCCATGTGGGCGTAAAAATGGTCGCCGCTCAGGCAGGCGAAGTTGACGATATCCGCCTCGGTGACGGTGCGGCGCGCGGTCAGCAGGCTGTCGCCCAGCGCCAGCTGTTCAAAATATTTACGGAACGGATGCACCGGATGTTCGTTGACCGGTGCGCCGCGCACCCATTCGCCGCCGATCGCCGCCAGCATCGCCGGGCTGCCCTGGATCGCCGTGCGCTGCATGTAGTGCTTCACCGCGCGCAGCCCGCCCAGCTCCTCACCGCCGCCCGCGCGCCCCGGCCCGCCGTGCACCAGCATCGGCAGCGGCGAACCGTGGCCGGTAGACTCCGCCGCCGCCTGCTGGTCGAGGATCAGCATGCGGCCGTGCGCGCAGGCGGCCGCACGAATAAAGCGCGTGGCCAGCGCCGGATCGGCGGTCACCAAAGAACCCGCCAGGCTGCCCTGTCCCAGCAGCGCCAGTGCGATCGCCTGTTCGCTATCGGCGTAAGGCATCAGGGTCGCCACCGGGCCAAAGGCTTCGGTGCCATGCACCGCCTGATGGCTAAAGGGATCGGCGCAGTACAGCAAGGTCGGCGGGTAGAAAGCGCCGTTTTGCGCCCCTTCGCCTGCCACCTTCAGCTTAGCCAGCGCCCCGCCGCACAGCGGTTCACAGCCGTTGCGCAGCAGGAAATCGACCTTCTGCTGCACGTCGTCGCGCTGCTCATGGCTCACCAGCGCCCCCATGCGCACCTGTTCCAGCTGGGGGTCGCCTACCGTTACGCCGGCCAGGCGCTGCAACAGCGCCTGGCGCACCGCCGCCACCTGCGCCGCCGGCACGATGATGCGCCGAATGGCGGTGCACTTCTGCCCGGCCTTGGCGGTCATTTCGCGGCACACCTCTTTGATGAACAGCGCGAATTCCGGCATGTCCGGCGTCACGTCCTTGGCCAGCACGCAGCAGTTGAGCGAGTCGGCCTCCATGGTGAAGGCGATCGATTTCTCCAGCAGCCGCGGATGCGCCCGCAGCCGCTGGCCGGTTTGCGCCGAGCCGGTAAAGGTCACCGCATCCTGATAATCCAAATGGTCGAACATATCGCCGATGCCGCCGCACACCAGCTGCAGCGCCCCCTCCGGCACCAGCCCGCTGTCGACGATCAGCCTGACCATCGCCTGGGTCAGCTGCGCGGTGGCGGTGGCCGGTTTGACGATCGCCGGCATGCCCGCCAGCCAGGTCGGCGCCAGCTTTTCCAGCATGCCCCAGCAGGGGAAGTTGAAGGCGTTGATGTGCAGCGCCACCCCCGGCCGGGACGTCAGTACGTGACGCGCGGCGAACTGCGACTGCTTCGACAACGGGATCGTTTCGTCTTCCGGCCACAGCGTGTCGTCCGGCAATTCGCGGCCGGCCAGCCCGGCATAGGCGAACAGCGTGGCGATGCCGCCTTCGATATCCACCCAGCCGTCGCTGCGCGTGGCGCCGGTCTGATAAGAAATCCGGTACAGCGCCTCTTTATGCGCCAGCAGGTGTTTCGCCACCGCCTTCATCATTTGCGCGCGCTGCTGAAAGGTCATCTGCGCCAGCGCACGGCCGCCGAAGCGGCGCGCATACTCCAGGCTGGCAGCCAGCGGCAGCCCGTCGGAGCATACCTGGTACAGCGTTTCACCGCTGACGGCGTGTCGGATCTCGCGGGCTTTCCCCTGGCCATACACCCAGCCGCCAGAAAGATAACTGTGTAACTGCTGCATCGACTCCTCCGGAATTCAAAAATCAACACCATACAGCTTAATTACGTATCACATATTTTCCAGTCAACGCCAGGGTTAAAATTAACAAAAAACGAACAACCGGTTAATTTTCGCTCTCCTGAACGGTTATTTTCGGCAAAAAAACCATTTAAATACCCATTAACAACAACAAGTTAACATATCAGCCTGTGAGTGGCATCGCAAAACCACATTAATCTCGTTTGATCTTTTTGTTATCAGTTTGTAGCCTTAGGGTTGGATTATATGATTCACATTTTTATGGTTTATATGAAAAATACGAATCACCAAGAGGCAAGCATGACAACTGACGCGCAACATCAGCAGCATTTCGACGACAAAATCGCGGCGGACACCGCCATCGAAGCCAAGGATTGGATGCCGGACGCCTATCGCCAGAACCTGATCCGCCAGATCGGCCAGCACGCCCATTCCGAAGTGGTCGGCATGTTGCCGGAGGCCAATTGGCTGACGCGCGCCCCGACCCTGCGCCGCAAGGCGGTGCTGTTGGCCAAGGTGCAGGACGAAGCCGGCCATGGCCTGTACCTGTACAGCGCCGCCGAAACCCTCGGCTGCTCGCGGCAGGACATCTACCAGAAGATGCTCGACGGCAAGATGAAGTACTCCTCGATCTTCAATTACCCGACGCTCAACTGGGCGGATATCGGGGTGATCGGCTGGCTGGTCGACGGCGCGGCCATCGTCAATCAGGTGGCGCTGTGCCGCGCTTCCTACGGCCCCTATGCGCGGGCGATGGTGAAAATTTGCAAAGAGGAAAGCTTCCACCAGCGCCAGGGCTACGAGGCGGTGATGGCGATGGCCAACGGCAGCGATGAGCAAAAGGCCATGCTGCAGGACGCCATCAACCGCTTCTGGTGGCCGGTGCTGATGATGTTCGGCCCCAGCGATAACGACTCGCCGCACAGCGCCCAGAGCATGGCCTGGAAGATCAAACGCCACAGCAACGACGAGCTGCGGCAGAAATTCGTCGACAACACCGTGCCGCAGCTGGAAGCGCTGGGCATGAGCGCACCGGACGCCAGCCTGGCCTGGGACGCGGCCAGCGGCCATTACCGCTTCGGCGAAATTGACTGGCGTGAGCTGCACGAGGTGATCAAGGGCCGCGGGCCATGCAATCACGAGCGCCTGCAGGCCAAGCGCCGCGCCTGGGAAGACGGCGCCTGGGTGCGCGACGGCGCGCTGGCTCACGCGTCGAAACGCGCCTCAACCGCCGCATAGCATAGATAAGGAACCGATGATGACTCACGCTGAATGGCCGCTGTACGAAGTGTTTATTCGCAGCAAACAAGGGCTGGCGCATCGCCACGTCGGCAGCCTGCATGCCGCCGATGACCAAATGGCGCTGGAAAACGCCCGCGACGCCTATACGCGCCGCAACGAGGGTTGCTCGATCTGGGTGGTGCGATCCTGCCATCTGATCGCCTCGCAGCCGGAAGATCGCGAAGCTTTCTTCGATCCGTCCGACGACAAGATCTACCGTCATCCGACGTTTTACACCATCCCCGACGGCATCAAGAACATGTAGAGGCGGCCATGACCCTTAACGATCCGCGAATCAGCTATTTACTGCGCCAGGGGATACGCCCCTGATCCTGGCGCAGCGCCTGTGCGCCTGGTGCGGGCATGCGCCCGAGCTGGAAATCGACCTGGCGCTGGCCAACGTCGGCCTCGATCTGCTCGGCCAGGCGCGCAACTTTCTCGGCTACGCCGCCGAGCTGGCCGGCGCGGACTACAGCGAAGACCGTCTCGCCTTCGAGCGCGACGAGCGCCAGTTTCATAACCTGCTGCTGGCGGAGCAGCCGAACGGCGGCTTCAACGACACGCTGGTGCGTCAGTTTCTGCTCGATGCCTACCACGTGCAGCTGCACCGGGCATTAAGCCGCAGCCGCGACCCGCAAATTGCCGCCATCGCCGCCAAATCGCTGAAGGAGGCGGATTACCACCTGCGCTTCAGCCGCGGCTGGATGATTCGCCTGGGCGACGGCAGCGATCTCAGCCGCCAGAAGATCCAACAGGCGTTGGATAACCTGTGGCGTTTCACCGCCGAACTGTTCCACGCCGACGACCTCGAGCTGGAGCTGGCGGAACAGGGCATCGCCGTGGACCCGCGCCTGCTGCAGGCGCCGTGGCAGGCGGCGGTGGACGGCACCCTGCGCCTGGCTACCCTTTCGCTGCCGGAGGAACGGGCATTCCGCCGCGGCGGCAAACAGGGGCGGCACAGCGAACATCTCGGCCCGCTGCTGGCGGAAATGCAGTTTCTGCAGCGCGCCTACCCGCGCAGCAGCTGGTAAAAGGAGACGCCATGAACGTTACCCGGCTGCAGCCCGCGGAAATCCCGCAAATCTGGCACTGCCTGCAGCAAATCAGCGATCCGGAGCTGCCGGTGCTGTCGATTACCGATCTGGGCATGGTGCGCGACGTCGAGCGCGACGGCGACGGTTGGCGAGTGATCTTCACCCCCACTTACTCCGGCTGCCCCGCTACCGAATTTCTGCTCAGCGCCATCGAGCAGCGGCTGACCGAGGCCGGTTTCAGTCCGGTGCAGGTGGATATTCGCCTCAGCCCGGCCTGGACCACCGACTGGATGAACGCGGCGGCGCGCGAACGCCTGCGCCAATACGGCGTGGCGCCGCCGCAGGGCCACACCTGCGATCGGCCGCACGCCCACGGCCCGGTGCCCTGCCCGCGCTGCGGCAGCACCCGCAGCGAGAAAATCAGCGAGTTCGGTTCCACCGCCTGCAAAGCGCTGTATCGCTGCCGCGAGTGCCGAGAACCCTTCGACTATTTCAAATGCATATAGGAGCGCTGACATCATGACGGTCTTTCATCGCCTGAACGTCGCCGCCATCGAGCGCGAAACGCCGGACGCGGTTGCGATCACCCTGCGGGTGCCCGAAGAGCTGAAAACCCACTACCGCTATACCCCCGGCCAGCACCTGACGCTGAAGGCGCAGGTCAACGGTGAGGAGCTGCGCCGCTGTTATTCGATCTGCAGCTCGCCGCAGGAAGGGCTGCTGCAGATCGGCGTAAAGGCGATTCATCAGGGCCGTTTTTCCTCGTTCGTCAACCACATGCTCAAGGTGGGCGATGCGCTGGAGGTGATGGTGCCGCAGGGGCGTTTCGGCTATCAGCCCACGGCGGAAAGCCACGGCAACTATCTGGCGATCGCCGCCGGCTCCGGCATCACGCCGATGCTGTCGATCATCAAGGCCACGCTGCAGCTCGAGCCGCACAGCGGCTTTACGTTGATCTACGGCAACCGCAGCAGCCGCTCGGTGATGTTCAAAGAGGCGCTGTCCGACCTGAAAAACCGCTATCCGCAACGCTTTCAGCCGCTGTACCTGTTCAGCCAGGAAAGCCTCGACAGCCCGCTGCTCAGCGGCCGCATCGACCGCGATCGGCTGACGGCGATCGGCGGCGCGCTGCTGGACTACCGCGACTATGACCACGCCTTCATCTGCGGGCCGGAAGCGATGATGGACGACGCGCAAACCGTGCTGGAACAGGCCGGCATGCCCGCCGGGCGCATCCACAGCGAACGCTTCAATACCGGCGGCGGCGTCGCCCGCCCGGCCAACCTCGGCAACCGCAACGCCACCCGGGTGGAAATTCTGCTCGACGGGCGCCGGCTGGATATCGAGGTCGGAGAGCAAGACGACAGCATTCTGGATGCGGCGCTGCGCCAGGGCGCCGATCTGCCCTATGCCTGCAAAGGCGGCGTCTGCGCCACCTGCAAATGCCGGCTGAAGGCCGGCCGGGTGGAGATGGGCGTCAATTACAGCCTGGAGCCGGATCAGCTGGCGGCGGGCTACGTATTGAGCTGCCAGTCGTGGCCGAGCGGCGACGGCGTGGTGTTGGACTTTGACGTATAAGGAGCCGCCGATGGACACCCCCTGGATCCTGCGCGACCAGCAGCAACGCGTCGTCACGCTGACGCTGCATCGCCCTGAAGTGCGTAACGCGCTGAGCACCCCCTGCCTGGAGCAGCTGGTTTATCGGCTGGAGCAGGCCGAGGCCGACGACGGCGTCGGCGCCGTGGTGATTGCCGGCGCGCCGCGCTGCTTCGCCGCCGGCGCCGACCTGCGCGAACTGCAGCGGCAAGACCTGCCCGCCGCGCTGGCGGACAACCGCCCACGGCTGTGGCAGCGGCTGGCGCAAGTCAGCAAACCGCTGCTGGCGGCGGTGAACGGCTATGCGCTCGGCGCCGGCTGTGAGCTGGCGCTGGCCTGCGACATCATTATTTGCGGCGAAAGCGCACGCTTCGGCCTGCCGGAGATCACCCTCGGCCTGATGCCGGGCGCCGGCGGCACCCAGCGCTTGATCCGCTGCGTCGGCAAATCGCGCGCCAGCCAGATGGTGCTGACCGGCGAAGCCATCGACGCCCGCAGCGCGCTGCAGGCCGGGCTGGTCAGCGAGGTCTGCCTCGACGCGCTGACGCTGGAGCGCGCGCAGCAGCTTGCCGAACGCATCAGCCGCCAGGCGCCGCTGGCGCTGCGCGCCGCCAAACAGGCGCTGAAACAGGCCGACGAGACCGGCCTCAGCCAGGGGTTGGCGATCGAACGCCAGCAGTTCGTCACCCTGGCCGCCACCGACGATCGCCGCGAAGGCATCGCCGCCTTCTTCGAAAAACGCACGCCAAACTATCAGGGGCGCTGATTTATGGAAAACGCATTGATTCTCAGCCATCTCGAATCCGGGGTCCTGACCCTGACGCTCAACCGGCCGGATCGGCTCAACAGCTTCAACGACGAGATGCACCGCCAGCTAAGCGAAGCGCTGACCCAGGCCGAACGCGACGACAACGTGCGCTGCCTGCTGATCGCCGGCGCCGGCCGCGGTTTCTGCGCCGGACAGGATCTCAACGATCGCAACGTCAGCGCCGACCAGCAGGCGCCGGACCTCGGGCTGTCGGTGGAGCGTTTTTACAACCCGCTGATCCGCCGCCTGACCGCGTTGCCCAAACCGGTGGTTTGCGCGGTCAACGGCGTGGCGGCCGGCGCGGGCGCCGCGCTGGCGCTGGCCTGCGACATCGTCATCGCCGCCGACAACGCCAGCTTTATTCAGTCGTTCTGCCGCCTGGGGCTGGTGCCGGATTCCGGCGGCAGCTGGTTCCTGCCGCGGTTGGCCGGCCACGCTCGCGCCATGGGCATGGCGCTGCTGGGCGACAAAATCAGCGCGCAGCAGGCGCTGGACTGGGGGATGATCTGGCAGGTGGTGGCGGCGGATGAACTGGCCGACCGCACGCAAACGCTGGCGCGCCATCTGGCTACCCAGCCGACCTACGGCCTGGGGCTGATTAAAAAGGCGCTCTACGGCTCAGCCACCAACAGCCTCGACCAGCAGCTCGATCTGGAGCGCGATCTGCAGCGCCTGGGCGGGCGCAGCGACGACTACCGTGAAGGCGTCAGCGCCTTCTTCGCCAAACGCGCGCCCAACTTCAGCGGGAAATGACCATGAACACGCCCACACTCAACGGACCGGTGGCGGTGATTGGCGCCGGCACCATGGGCATCGGCATCGCCCAGGTGGCCGCCGCCGCCGGGCACCCGGTGCGATTGTTCGACATCTCCGCCCCCGCCGCCCAGCGCGCGCTCGACGGGCTGGCTCAACGGCTGCGCCAACGGGTGGCGGCCGGCAAGGCCGACTCTGCGGCTACCGAAGCGCTGCTGGCGCGCATCCGCCGCGCCGATTCACTCGACCAACTGGCCGACAGCGCCCTGGTGATCGAGGCGGTAGCGGAGAGCCTGGCGGTCAAGCAAAGCCTGTTCCGCGATCTGGAGGCCCTGTGCTCACCCGCCGCGCTGTTCGCCAGCAACACCTCTTCGCTGTCGATCACCGCCATCGCCGGCGCGCTGCAGCACCCGCAGCGCATGGCCGGGCTGCACTTCTTCAACCCGGCGCCGCTGATGAAATTGGTGGAGATCGTCGGCGGCCTGGAAACCAGCGCGGCTACCCTGAACGCCCTGCGGGCGCTGGCGGACCGCTGGGGCAAGCAGAGCGTGCAGTGCCGCTCGACGCCCGGCTTTATCGTCAACCGCGTGGCGCGGCCGTTCTACGCCGAAACCCTGCGCGCGCTGGAGGAACGGGTGGCGGACGCCGCCACGCTGGACGCGGTGCTGCGCGACGCCGGCGGCTTCGCCATGGGGCCGCTGCAGCTGACCGATCTGATTGGCCAGGACATCAACTACGCCGTTACCGAATCGGTATTCCAGGCCTTCTTCCAGGACCCGCGCTTTACCCCTTCACTGGTGCAGCAGGAACTGGTGACCGCCGGGCACCTTGGCCGCAAAAGCGGCCGCGGTTTTTATCGCTACGGCGCCGAGCTGCCGGCCCCCGCCGCCCGGTATGCGCCGGCGGAACAGGGCGAAGCGCCGCAGCGCGTGACCCTGCATGGCGACTGGTCGCCGCTGGCCGATTTCGCCGAACTGTTGGTGAGAAATGCGGCGGCGGTCAAACAACCTGGCCAGACCAGCGCCTTCGCCACCCTCGATGAAGTTACATTTATGTTAACAAATGGTAAAGCTGCCAGCCAGATTGCCGATGAAACCGGAACCCCCGTGGTGCTGTTTGATCTGTCCGCCAACTATGCGCCAGCCCCCGCCGTCGCCATCAGCTGCGCGGCGCAGAACGAGGCGAGGCACAACGCCAAAGCGATCCGCCTGCTGCAGTCGCTCGGCAAGCGGGTGATCCTGCTGCCGGACTACCCCGGCCTGCTGGTGATGCGTACCCTGGCCATGCTGGCCAACGAAGCGCTCGACGTGGTCAACAAAGGCGTCGCCAGCGCCGCCGATACCGATTTGGCGATGCTGCACGGCGTCAACTACCCGCGCGGCCCGCTGGGCTGGAGCGCGGCCCTCGGCTGGCGGCATATCCTGGCCACGCTGGAAAACCTGCAGCAGTTCTACGGCGAGGCGCGCTATCGCCCGATGCCGCTGCTGCGCCGCTATGCCGCCCCTTCAACCGCCCCAAGCTCAGGAGCCGAACGATGAACGCCAATACGCCGCGCGCGCTGGCCCAGCGCTGCGCCGAACAGATGTTCCGGCAGGATACCTGCGCCCAGGCCATGGGGATGCGCATCGAGGCGGTCGACGCCGGTTTCGCCCAGGTGAGCATGACCGTCGGGCCGCAGATGCTCAACGGCCATCAGACCTGCCACGGCGGCCAGCTGTTCAGCCTGGCGGACACCGCCTTCGCCTACGCCTGCAACAGCCAGGGGTTGGCGGCGGTGGCCTCCGGCTGCAGCATCGACTTCATTCGGCCGGCCCGGGCCGGCGATCGCCTCGTCGCCAGCGCCGAGCTGCGCCATCAGGGCAAAACCACCGGGCTGTACGACGTCGAGATAGTCAACCAACTGGGCAAGACCGTCGCCTGGTTCCGCGGCCGCGCGCACCGTCTCGGCCACAGCATCTTAGGAGAGCAAGCATGAGTCAGGCGTTTATCTGCGACGGCGTGCGCACCCCGATCGGCCGCTATGGCGGCGCGTTGGCCAACGTGCGCGCCGACGATCTGGCCGCCCTGCCGCTGCGCGCGCTGCTGGAGCGCCACCCGCAGGTGGATTGGGCGCAGACCGACGACGTGATCCTCGGCTGCGCCAATCAGGCCGGGGAAGACAACCGCAACCTGGCGCGCATGGCGCTGCTGCTGGCCGGCCTGCCGACCGGCGTTTCCGGTACCACCCTCAACCGCCTGTGCGGCTCGGGGCTGGATGCGCTGGCGATGGCGGCGCGCAGCATCAAGGCCGGTGAAGCCGGGCTGGTGCTGGCCGGCGGCGCGGAATCGATGACTCGCGCGCCGCTGGTGATGGGCAAGGCCGACAGCGCCTTCAGCCGCCAGGCGCAGCTGTATGACACCACCCTCGGCTGGCGCTTCGTCAACCCGCGGATGCAGGCCGGCTTCGGCACCGACTCGATGCCGGAAACCGCCGAAAACGTGGCGGCGCAGTTCAACATCAGCCGCGCCGATCAGGACGCCTTTGCGCTGCGCAGCCAGCGGCGCACCGCCCGCGCGCAGGATCTGGGATACCTGGCGCAGGAGATCGTGCCGGTCGGCCTCAGCGGTAAAAAAGGCGCGGTCACGCAGTTCAGCCGGGACGAACACCCGCGCGCCGATACCCAACTTGAACAGTTGCAGGCGCTGAAAACCCCGTTCCGCCAGCCCGGCAGCGTCACCGCCGGCAACGCCTCCGGGCTGAACGACGGCGCGGCCGCCCTGATCGTCGCCTCCGAAGCGATGGCGGCGCGTCAGGGGCTGACGCCGCGCGCGCGCATCGTCGCCACCGCCACCTGCGGCGTCGAGCCGCGGCTGATGGGCATCGGCCCGCTGCCGGCCACCCGCAAGGTATTGGAAATCGCCGGGCTGAGCCTGGCGCAGATGGACGTGATTGAGCTGAATGAAGCGTTCGCCGCCCAGGCGCTGGCGGTGTTGCGCCAGCTCGGCCTGCCGGACGACGCCCCGCAGGTGAACCCCAACGGCGGCGCCATCGCCTTGGGCCATCCGCTGGGCATGAGCGGCGCGCGCCTGGCGCTGGCCGCCCTGTTTGAACTGGAACGGCGAGCCGGCCGCTACGCGCTGTGCACCATGTGCATCGGCGTCGGCCAAGGCATCGCCATGATCATTGAGCGTGTCTGACCCCGAGGCTAATTATGACAATAAATCCACAGCCACTCGATGCAGTCGAATTCGCCTCGCGCGACGAGATTGAAGCGCTGCAGCTGGCGCGTCTGAAATGGACGCTGCGCCATGCCTATAACAACGTGCCGATGTACCGCCGCAAGTTCGATCAGGCCGGGGTGCACCCGGACGATCTGCGGCAGTTGAGCGACCTGGCGCGTTTCCCCTACACCACCAAGCAGGACCTGCGCGACAACTACCCGTTCGACACCTTCGCGGTGCCGATGGAACAGGTGGTGCGCATCCACGCCTCGTCGGGCACCACCGGCCGGCCGACGGTGGTCGGCTATACCCGGCGCGATATCGATAACTGGGCCGATATCGTCGCCCGCAGCCTGCGCGCCGCCGGCGCCACCGCCAAAGACAAGGTGCATGTCGCCTACGGTTACGGCCTGTTCACCGGCGGGCTCGGCGCGCACTACGGCGCCGAGCGCCTTGGCGCCACGGTGATCCCGATGTCCGGCGGCCAAACCGAAAAGCAGGCGCAGCTGATCCTGGATTTCAAACCCGACGTGATCATGGTGACGCCGTCCTACTGCCTGACGCTGATCGACGAACTGGAGCGCAAAATGGGCGGCGACGCCCGCGGCTGCTCGCTGCGCCTCGGGGTGTTCGGCGCGGAGCCCTGGACCGAAGCGCTGCGGCACGAAATCGAAACCCGCATGGGCATCAAGGCGCTGGATATCTACGGGCTGTCCGAAGTGATGGGCCCGGGCGTGGCGATGGAGTGCGCCGAAAGCGGCGGCGGCCCGACCATTTGGGAAGACCATTTCCTGCCGGAAATCATCTGCCCGGAAACCGGCGCGGCGCTGCCGGACGGCGAACACGGCGAACTGGTGTTCACCACCCTGACCAAGGAAGCGCTGCCGGTGATCCGCTACCGCACCCGCGATCTCACCCGGCTGCTGCCGGGCGACGCCCGCCAGATGCGCCGCATGGGCAAGATCACCGGCCGTTCCGACGACATGCTGATCATCCGCGGCGTCAACGTGTTCCCGTCGCAGCTGGAGGAACAGATCATGCAATTCGAGCAGCTGTCGCCGCACTACCAGCTGCAGGTCAGCCGCAGCGGACACCTCGACACCCTGGCGGTGCGCGTCGAGCTGAAGGAATCGGCGCTCGGCCTCAGCCACCAGCAGCGCTGCGACATCTGCCACCAACTGCGCCACCACATCAAATCGATCGTTGGCGTCAGCACCGACGTCAGCATCGCCAACTGCGGCGACATCCCGCGTTCGGAAGGCAAGGCGCAGCGGGTGGTCGACCTGCGGCCGCGCTGAGGCCCGCGGCGTCACGGATGACGCCGCGGCGAATTATGGTAATGTTAGGGCTCATCGTCGGCTAACCCATGGAAAAATATGGAACATAAACTGGATGCGTTTATCCGCCATGCCGTAGACGCCCAACCGGTCAGCGGCACGTCGCTTATCATCTCGCTGTACGGCGACGCGCTCAGCCACCGCGGCGGCGAGATCTGGCTCGGCAGCCTCAGCGCGCTGCTGGAGGCGCTGGGTTTTGGCGATCGCTTCGTGCGCACCTCGGTGTTCCGCCTGCAAAAAGAGGGCTGGCTGGCGGTGGAGAAAATCGGCCGGCGCAGCTTCTACCGCGTGACCGAACAGGGCATGCGCCAGTTCCGCCATGCCGAGTCGAAAATTTACCTCAGCGAACAACCGGCCTGGGACGGCAAATGGGATTTGCTGTTGCTGGAGCGCGCCGACAAGCACGAACGGGCGCGGCTGAAGAAAGAGCTGGGCTGGCTGGGCTTCGGCCAGATCGCCAACAACCTGATGGCGGCCCCCACCCACGCCCAGACCGACGTCACGGCGCTGCTCGGCGAACTCAACGCCAGCGAGCGGGTGATCTACTTCCGCGCCGACTACCCCTACAACCGCTCCGAACAGACGCTGCAGCAGCTGGTGGCCGACTGTTGGTCGCTGAACGAAGTGGCGGCGGGCTACCACGAGTTTATCGTCTCTTTCCGCCCGCTGATGGCGCTGCTGCGCGAGATCGCCCCCGCGGCGCTGACGCCACAGCGCTGTTTCCAGATTAAGCTATTATTGATTCACTTCTTTCGCCGCGTGGTGTTGAAAGATCCGCTGCTGCCGGATGCGCTGTTGCCCGCCCAATGGGAAGGGCAAATCGCCCGCAACCTGTGCATCAATATCTATCAGCAGGTGGATCGCGCCGCGACCGATTACGTCAGCGCACTGGCGGAAACCACCATCGGCGCCCTGCCCGCCCCCTCGGCGAGCTACTATCGGCGCTTCGGCGGCCTGCCGCGCGACACTTTTTAAGGAGCTTTCGCTATGCCTGTGTATCAGATTGACGGCCTGACCCCGGTGGTCGACCCCAGCAGCTACGTGCACCCGACCGCGGTGCTGATCGGCGACGTGATCGTCGGCAAGCAGGTGTATATCGGCCCGAACGCCAGCCTGCGCGGCGATTTTGGCCGGCTGGTGATCCGCGACGGCGCCAATATCCAGGATAACTGCGTGATGCACGGCTTCCCGCAGCAGGATACGGTGGTGGAGGAAGACGGCCACATCGGCCACGGCGCGATCCTGCACGGCTGCCGCATCCGCCGCAACGCCATGGTCGGCATGAATGCGGTGATTATGGACGGCGCGGAAATCGGCGAGAACACCATCGTCGGCGCCATGGCGTTCGTCAAGGCGGCGGCGGTGATCGCCGCCAACAAACTGGTGGTCGGCAGCCCGGCGCGCGTGCTGCGCGATCTGACCGAACAAGAGCTGGAGTGGAAAGTCGCCGGCACCCGCGAATACCAGGATCTGGTGCAGCGCTGCAAATCCTCGCTGCGCGAAGTCGCCCCCCTGACGGAAATCGAACCTGGCCGCCAGCGCCTGAGCTTTGGCGACCATCTGATCCCGAAAAGCCAGCTGTGATCCCCAGGCTGAAGGTTTCCTTCAGCCCTCCCCCCTATTCCACCTCCGGCACCTTGAGTGGCTGCGGCGCAGGCGCGCGCCGGCTATGGAACAGATAAGCCGCCACCAGCAGCAGGGTGAACGGAATGCCGAACCACAGCGTCATGCGGAAAAACTCGGTGAAGGCGGTCGACACCATCAGCGCCGCCATCAGCAACGCGCCGGCCAGCGTGGTGTACGGGAAGCCCCACATGCGAAACTTCAGGTGCGTCTGACGATGGCGGCGGCGGAAAAACAGGTGGGTGACGAAGATCATCAACCAGGTGAAGCAGGCGCCGTACACCGAAATCGACATCATGGCGGCGAATGAGGTTTTGGGCGCCACCAGGCTCAGCACGATCGACACCAGGATGCCGATGCAAGACATCGCCAGCGCATTGACCGGAATGCCGCGCCGGCTGATCCGCCCCAGCGCCGCCGGCGCCTGCCCGGCGCGCGACAGCGAAAACATCATGCGGGTGGTGATGTACAGCTGGCTGTTCATCGCCGACAGCGCCGCCACCAGCACGATAAAGTTGAAGATGCCGGCGGCGGCGGGCAGATGGATCACGTTCATCGCCATCAGGAACGGGCTCTCGCCGGTGCCGGACTGGCGCCAGGGCACAATCGCCAGCATCAGGCCAATCGACAGCATGTAGAAAATAAACAGGCGCACAATGGTGCCCTTGAATGCCGCCCGAACCGCGATAACCGGATTTTTGGCTTCGCCCGCCGCCACCGCGATCATTTCGATGCTCAGGTAGCTGAAGATCGAAACGATCACCGCGAACCACATGCCTTTGACGCCGAACGGCAGAAAACCGCCCTCAGTCAGATTGCGCAGGCCGAAGGCCGGGTTGGCGGAAAACGACAGAATGCCGATGCCGATAACGATAAACGCCACGATCGCCACCACCTTGACGGTGGACAGCGCGTATTCCACCTGACCGAAGGATTTCACGCCGATCAGGTTGATGGCGATCACCGCCGCCGAGAACAGCAATACCCAGGGCCAGATCGGCGTGGCCGGGAACCAGAACTGCATGTACATGCCGATGGCGGTCACCTCGGTGCCCACCGCCAGCACCACGCAGGACCAGTAGGAGTAGCGCACCAAAAAGCCGAACAGCGGCCCGAGGTAAAACTCGGCGTAGTCGCCGAACGAACCGGGCGTCGGGTGTTCGGAGGTCATTTCCGCCAGGCACCCCATCAGCAACAGCGCGATCGCGCCGCCGATCAGGTAGCTCAACAGGACGCTGGGCCCCGCCATTTGAATGGCGTAGGCGCTGCCGAGAAACAGCCCGGTGCCGATGGCGCCGCCGATCGCCAGCATCGACATTTGCCCGGCGGTGAGGTGTTTATTCAACCCGCCCTGGCGCCGGGCGATATGCTCAAAATCTTTTATCGGTTTCATCACTAAGCCCTACCTTATTCACGCAGTGCGGTTAACGTCCGAAATGGCGGCGGTGGCTGAATTAACAATTTCAAGCACAGGTAAGCCTTAGTTCACTATGGAATTAACTGAAACAACGCCTGAAAAAACAATCAGGCGATGGCGCTGACGGTAATCTCTATTTTCATGCCGGGCACCACCAGATTTTCGACAATAACGGTGGAACGGTTAGGATACGGATAGTTGAAATATTCAAGATAAATGTCATCGAGCAATTTAACGTCGTTAACGTCGGTCAAATAAATAATGACCTGCAACACGTTATCGGAATGGCTATTTGCCGCCTTTAGCGTCTGAGCCAGATTATCGAACGTCAGGGTTATTTGTTTTTCCGGCGCTCCGGTTTCTATGCTGCCGTCGGCCCTGACCGGCCCGTGGGCGGTAAACAGCATGCCCCCGCCCTGGGTGGCCCAGGAAAAAGGCTGGCCGATGTCGGGCAGCCCGGTATCAATGACCTTGCGCATGCTGAAGTTCCTCATGGTTGCCAAGTTGGCGGATCAACGCGCCGTCGGCGGCGAACAGCGCATCCAGAATGGTGTAATGATTGGCGCCGGGCACCGCGTTCAGGCCGGCCCGCAGCCCGCGCTCCCGCAGCGCGGCGTGATAGTGCCGCGATTGGCCGATCAGCTCCGGCAGCTCCGCCGCGCCGTAGAACAGCGTCATGGGCTTGATGCGTTCGGGGATGTTGCGCGCCGGGCTGAGCGTCAAGATTTGCCGCCCGGTCAACTGCAGCGCCCGGTTGACATAGCAGTTCAACAGCGGCTCCAGCTCGAAGATGCCGCTGATGGGCAAGACCGCGTCGACCGCAGCATGGTGCTGCCACAGGCTGGCCAAATGGCCGCCGGCGGAATGGCCGCACAGGTAAACCGGCCGCCGGGGCCGCGGCGGCAGACGCCGTTGAATAACGTCCAGCGCCGCCCCCAGCTGGCGGCATATATCGTCCAGAGAAGCCACGGGGGCCAGCGCATATTCCACCAGCACCACGTCAAAACCGAGCGCCAACGGCGCCGGCGCAATAAAAGCGAAATCTTCTTTACTGCAAAACTGCCAATAACCGCCGTGAATAAAAATTAACGTCCCCTGCGTATTTCCGGCGGAATAAAACCAGTCGAAAACTTCTCGCGGAGAGTCGCCATAGGGAATGTTTTTATCATGCCGACCATTTCGATAAACCTCTCGACTGCGCGATTGAAATGAAGCCAGAATTTCACCTTCATTTTCCACCGTCGAACCGTTGTCATAACTCCCCGGCATAAGTTTCATATATTAAACTTCGTTTATTATTTAAGAAGTGAGTTAACTATTAGCAATCACTAAAAATATTGTCAAGACGGCTGCATCAGCAATGCGCGCCCGACAATATAAATCTTGAATTCCGCTCGAAAAGTTCAACCAGCGAAACGTATTGCGCTTATTTAAACCGGCGGCCCGGCCTGAATTTGCGGTAATCGGCTCAGCCGCTGGAAGGCGTAATCCCAAAAGGTGCGCACCTTCAGCGGCATCCGTTGTACATGCTGCGCCACCAGCTGTACCGGCATCGGCAGCGGTTCAAACGCCGGCAGCAGCCGCACCAGCGCGCCGGCGGCCAGATCGTCCGCCACCTGATAAGACAGCAAACGGGCGATGCCTTTGCCGGCGCGCGCGGCCAGCAGCTGAGTTTCCACCTCGTTGAGCAGCAGCCGGGGCGTCAGGCGCACCCGTTCGCCGTTTTCCTGCGGGCCGAAGCGCCATTCGCGCAGCGAAGGCCGCTGGGTGCCGACGATGGTGTCGTGATCTGCCAGCTGCGCCGGCGTCAGGGGTTCACCGCGGCGCGCCAGATAAGCCGGGCTGGCGACCGTGACCCGGCTGACCTGCCCCAGCCGGCGCGCCACCCGCGAAGAGTCCTGCTGGTGACCGATGCGCACCGCCACGTCCAACCCCTCGTCGATCAGCTCGAGGTTGCGATCGTTGAGCACCATTTCAATCTGCATCTGCGGGTAGTCGTCGAGAAACGCCATTACCACCGGCGCCACGTGCATGCGGCCGAACTGCACCGGCGACGTAATGCGCAGCAGGCCGCTGAGCTGGCTATCGGCGGTATCCAGCACCGCCGCGTGATAATCCTGCAGCAGCAGCTGCGCGCGCTCCGCCAACCGCAGCCCGGCTTCGGTCGGCGCCAGCCGCCGGGTGGTGCGTTCCACCAGCCGGGCGCCAAAACGCTGCTCCAGCGCGGCGATGGCCCGGGTGACCGCCGGCGCGGAACGCCGCAGCTTGCGCCCGGCGGCGGCCAGGCTGCCGTGCTGGATCACCGCCACAAATATCGCCAGCTCGTCCAATCGGTCCATAGACTGTTCCATAAAGTGAAATTATCAATTTCTACATTGCCGGATTCACGTCACCGAATGCAAGAGTATGCTGTTGGAAAACGAACGAGGAGACACATTATGTCCACCATCAAGCTGTACGGCACGCCACTTTCCGGCCACGCCCACCGCGTGGCGCTGCTGCTGCGCATGCTCGACCTGCCCTATGAATGGGTCGAGGCCGCGGCGGCGATGCGCCAAAGCGCGGCGTTTCGCCGCCTCAATCCGTTCGGCCAGATCCCGGTGCTGCAGGACGGCGAACTGACGCTGGCCGACAGCAACGCCATACTGGTGTATCTGGTGAAACGCTACGCGCCGGGCAGCCACTGGCTGCCTGAACAGCCGCTGGCGGCGGCGCAGGTGCAGGAATGGCTGTCGAAAGCCGCCGGCGAGGTGCGCTATGGCCCGGCGTCCTGCCGGCTGATCGCGCAGTTCTCCGCGCCGGAGGATTATCAGGCGGCGTTGGCGATCAACGACCGCTTCCTGCCGCAGATGGAGCGGCATCTCGGCGATCGCCAATATCTGGCGACCGAGCGGCCGACCATCGCCGATCTGGCCTGCCACAGCTACCTGGCGGTGGCGGCGGAGGGCGGCGTCTCGCTGGCGCCTTATCCGGCGATCCAGCGCTGGATCGCCCGCATCGCCGCGCTGCCCGGCTTTTTCGCCATGCCGGCGCTGCCAGAACCCGCTGCGAGCTGAAGCCGATGACCGGCCCGGTATTTCACCCCGACGAATTGCGCGCCCAGACGCTGGCCGGTTTCGACCGCGTGGGGAGCGGCATCTACGACGCCATGCCCGAGCAGCACCGGGAGTTCTTCGCCGCGCTGCCCTATCTGTTCGTCGCCACGCTGGACGATAACCGCTGGCCGGTCGCCACGCTGTTCAGCGGGCCGCCGGGGTTTCTGCGCACCCCGGACGACCGGCACCTGCGCATCGGCGCGCCGCGCCGCGGCGACGATCCGGCTCAGGCGATGCTGCTGCCCGGCAAACCGGTCGGCGCGCTGGGGCTGGACTTCAGCAACCGGCGGCGCAATCGGGTCAACGGCGTCATCAGCCGCACCGACAAAAATCGGCTGGAGATCGCGGTGCGGCAAAGCTTCGGCAACTGTCCGCAGTATATTCAGCGTCGTGAGCTGTACCCGGCGGCGGGCGTTGCGCAGCCGATCGAGCATCTCGGCGCGCTGGACGCGGCGGCGCAGGCGCTGATCCGCCAGGCCGACACCTGCTTCGTCGCCAGCGCCGCGCACCTTGAGCTGGCGCAGGGCGGCGTCGACATTTCGCACCGCGGCGGCCGGCCGGGGTTTATCCATCTGGCCGGCGCCAGCTTGTGGATGCCGGATTTTCGCGGCAACCGTTATATGAATACGCTGGGCAACCTGCTGGCCGAGCCGCGCGCCGCGCTGCTGTTTATCGATTTCGAACGCGGCGACGTGCTGCATTTGCAGGGGGAAACGGAGATCCTCTGGCGGCCGGAACGCGGCCCGGGGGTCGAGGGCGCCGAACGCTACTGGCGATTTGATGTCCGCAGCGCATGGCGTTTTAAGGCGGCGTTGCCCTGGCGGGGGCGCAACCGGGAATACTCGCCGGCGACGCTCAGCACCGGCGTATGGCCCGGCTGAAACAACAAGCCCCGCGTCGGCCTGATAAAACTGGCGAAAATAACTCAGCCGCTCAAAGAACAGGCGGCCTTGCTGCGCATGCGGCAAATGGCTTTCTTGTCGGGCTTGACCCAACGACGCCGCAAAAATTTGCTAGGGTGAAGGGTGTCGTATGGGGCAGACCACCCTGTGTTGAATTCTGCAAAGGAAGATACCGATGAGCACTCACTTTTCCGCCACCCTCAAGGATCCCGCACTGTTCCGCGAGGCCAACTACATCGACGGGCAATGGCTGCCGGTTAAAGACGGCCAGGCGATCGAAATCCGCAATCCCGCCAGCGGCGAACCGGTCGGCCAGGTGCCGGCCTTCGGCGCCGAAGAAACCGCCCGGGCGATCGCCGCCGCCAGAAAGGCCCAACCCGCCTGGCGCGCGCTGACCGCCAAAGAGCGCGCCGGCAAGCTGCGCAAGCTGTTTGAACTGATGATGGAAAATCAGGACGATTTAGCGCGCATCATGACCGCAGAACAGGGCAAACCGCTGGCGGAAAGCCGCGGAGAGATAGCCTATGCGGCGTCCTTTATCGAATGGTTCGCCGAAGAAGGCAAACGGGTGTACGGCGACACCATCCCGCAAAACCAGCCGGGCCGACGCATCATCGTGCAAAAAGAGCCGATCGGCGTGTTCGCCGTCATTACCCCGTGGAACTTCCCGGCGGCGATGATCACCCGCAAGGCCGGCCCCGGTTGGGCGGCCGGCTGTACCGGGGTGATCCGTCCCGCCAGCCAGACGCCGTTTTCGGCGCTGGCGATTGCCGTGCTGGCCGAGCGCGCCGGGCTGCCCGCCGGCGTGTGCAACGTGATCACCGGCCCCAGCAAGGCCATCGGCGGCGAGCTGACCGCCAACCCCGACGTGCGCAAGCTGTCTTTCACCGGCAGCACCGAGGTGGGCGCGCAGCTGCTGGCGCAGTGTGCGCCGACCATCAAAAAGACCAGCATGGAGCTGGGCGGCAATGCGCCCTTTATCGTGTTCGACGACGCCGATCTGGATGCCGCGGTCGCGGGGGCGGTGGCGTCAAAATACCGCAATGCCGGCCAGACCTGCGTCTGCACCAACCGTTTCCTGGTGCAGGACGGCGTGTATGACGCCTTCGCCGCCAGGCTGAAAACTGCTGTGGAACGGCTGAAGGTCGGCAACGGCATGGACGACGGCGTCACCATCGGCCCGTTGATCAATCGGGAGGCGGTGGAGAAAGTCAGCGAGCATATCGCCGACGCCGTCAAACACGGCGCCTCGGTGCTGCTGGGCGGCAAACCGCACGCGCTGGGCCATAACTTCTATGCCCCGACCATCCTGACCGGGGTACCGCGCGAGGCCAAAATCTTCCGCGAGGAAACCTTTGGCCCGGTCGCCCCGTTGATCCGTTTCACTCATGAAGACGAAGCCATCGAACTGGCCAACGACACGCCGTTCGGCCTGGCCGCTTATTTTTACAGCCGCGATATCGGCCGGGTAATGCGCGTGGCCGAAGCGCTGGAATACGGCATCGTCGGCATTAACGAAGGGTTGATATCCACCGAGGTGGCGCCGTTCGGCGGCATGAAAAACTCGGGGCTGGGGCGTGAAGGGTCGAAATACGGCATCGAGGACTATCTCGAGATCAAATACCTGTGTCTCGGCGGCCTGAGCGACTAACAGGACACTAAGATGGAGTTCTCCCCCGCGGCTCCGCATCCTCTCGGTTGGAACGTCGCCGATCCCTTCGGCAACCGGCGGCGCTTCGCGAGCGAGCGTAACGCCACAAGCCCTGCCGGCAACGCCGGCAGGGCTCGATGCTATCCCTGATACTGCGCGTCGCTGACCTTTTCCATCCAGGTCACCGGGCTGCCGTTCAGCGACTCGGCGATGGCGATATGGGTCATGGCGGTGTCGGGCGTCGCCCCGTGCCAGTGCTTCACCCCTTCCGGGATCCAGACGATATCGCCCGGGTTCATTTCCTGAACCGCTTCGCCCCACACCTGGATCCAGCCGCGCCCCTGGGTGACGATCAGCGTCTGGCCGAGCGGATGGGTATGCCAGGCGGTGCGGGCGCCGGGTTCGAAGGTGACGGTGGCGCCGCCTACCCGGGCCGGTTCGGTGCCGGCGAAGGGCGCGTCGATGCGCACCTGGCCGGTAAAGTAGTTCTCCGGGCCGCGTTGGGAAGGCAAGGAACCGCTGCGTTGAATCTTCATTTTTTTCCTCCGCGTCGGCACGGGTTGCCGGCGCTGACAGTGACAAGATAATGGGATGCGCTGACGAAAAGATACCGCCGACAGCCGATGGGCGCTAGCCAGCAAAATACGCAAGGAGCTATGAGTAAAACTCATGAATCAGCGGATGTGCCCCTCCGCGCCAGGGTATAGAATACCGAGATGAATTTTCGCCAGCCTGCGGGAGCCGGGATGTTAAAAGAGAACTTCAGCGACTTGATTTCTTTTCTGGTGGTGGCCAGAGAGCGCAGCTTCACCAGGGCGGCGGCAAAGCTCGGCGTTTCGCAATCGGCGCTCAGCCACGCCATCAGGGGGCTGGAAGAGAGGCTGGAACTGCGGTTATTGACCCGCACCACCCGCAGCGTGGCCCCCACCGAGGCCGGAGAGCGGCTGGTGAACAACATCGGCCCGCACTTTGCGCAAATTGAGAGCGAGCTCGACGCCCTGAGCGAAATGCGCGATCGCCCCGCCGGCAATATCCGCCTCACCGCCGGGGAACATGCCGTTGATTCGGTGTTGTGGCCGGTGCTGCGATCGTTTCTCGCCGACTATCCGGATATCAACGTGGAAATCACCGTCGACAACAGCCTGACGGATATCGTCGCCGGGCGCTTCGACGCCGGCATTCGTCTGGGCGAGCAGGTGGCGAAGGACATGGTCGCCGTGCGCATCGGGCCGGAAATGCGCATGGTACCCATCGCGTCGCCGGCTTACTTTGCACAATTCGGCGTGCCCAACGGCCCGCAGGATCTGCAGAATCATCGCTGCATCAATATGCGCTTGCCCACCATGGGCGGGCTCTATGCCTGGGAGTTCGAACGCGACGGCCGCGAAATCAAGGTGCGGGTCGACGGCCAGCTGACCTTCAACAGCCTGCGCCAGAGGATCGACGCCGCGCTGTTTGGCCTCGGCATCGCCTTTGTGCCGGAAGACACCGTGACGCAAGAGCTGGCGAGCGGCCGCCTGCGCAAGGTGCTCGAGGCGTGGTGTCCGGCGTTCCCCGGCTACTACCTCTATTATCCCAGCCGCAGGCAGCACACCACCGCCTTCGCGCTGTTGGTCGACGCGCTGCGCTACCGGGCTTAACGCCCTTTTACTGCGCTATCCGCCCCGGCACCGTCACCAGCGCCTGATTGGCCCTGCGCGCTTCGGCGCTGAAACGCGCCTCCAAGGCAAACGCGCCTCGGGGCGGTTGACAACGGAATAACCTATACTCGATGCAGGATGCGTTTCTCTTCCCGTTTAGCGTCATGTACAAGGAGCAACAGATGGCTATTCACGATCCGCGATGGGTTACCCTTTCATCACCCGTGGGCTTCGCCCATGCCTGAAAAACTTCACCGAGGCGAGCGCGGAGCCGCGCCGGCGGGGGGATGGTTTTGGCAAGGAAATATCTGGGAATTGACACTCGCCGACGGCATCGGGATACTCTCGCCCCGGTGCACCCGGCGCAGCGGCAAACGTTGTCCATCATGACGGCCGCTGGGAGGCGTCGGGGTGCGGCCAGGGTGAACGCGCCACCCTGTCTTCAGGCTTTGAATAAGGCAAAGCACCATTAGGCTAATGCGCGGGACGGTATTCACGTCACCCTATTTAGCGAGAAACCGCGTGTTTTTCTGGATTTAGCTTAATCTCTAAATCGGGGACTTTTCATTTTTGGTAAGGGTATTGCTATGCAAAATAAAGCGTCATTATCGCCGCTGCTCATCCTGACGGCGCTATTTGCCGCCCTGAGCGGGCTCTATCTGCTCGGGGGCGGCATCTGGCTGGCCAAGCTGGGCGGTTCGCTGTATTACATCATCGCCGGCCTGGTGCTGCTGCTGACCTCATGGCTGCTGTTCCGCCGCCGCGCGACCGCGCTGCTGCTGTACGCGGTATTCCTGCTCGGCACCACCGCCTGGGCGCTGTGGGAAGTGGGCCCGGACTTCTGGGCGTTGACGCCGCGTCTGGACGTCACCTTCTTCTTCGGCCTGTGGCTGGTGCTGCCGTTTATTTACCGTCGCCTGATTGCCAACGGCAAACTGGCCTATGGCGCGCTGAGCGCCGCGCTGGTGATCACGGTCGTCGCCCTGGCCTATTCGGTGTTTAACGATCCGCAAGAGATCAACGGCACCCTGGACGCGGCGCAGGTACAGCCCACCGACGCGACGGCCGCCGACTGGCCGGCCTATGGCCGCACCCAGGAAGGCACCCGTTACTCGCCGCTGAGCCAGATTAACGACAAAAACGTCGGCCAGCTGCAGGAAGCCTGGCGCTTCCAGACCGGCGATCTGAAGACCGCCAACGATCCGGGCGAAATCACCAACGAAGTCACCCCGATCAAGATCCGCGATACGCTCTACCTCTGCACCCCGCACCAAAAGCTGTTCGCTCTGGACGCGGCGACCGGTAAGCAGAAATGGCTGTTCGACCCGCAGCTGAAGTTCGATCCGACCTTCCAGCACATCACCTGTCGCGGCGTGTCTTACCATGAAACCGCCGCCGCCGCGGGCGCTGCCGCCGGCGCCGCTCCGGCGCTGTGCGCGCGTCGCATCATCCTGCCGGTCAACGACGGCCGCCTGTTCGCACTGGATGCCGACAGCGGCAAACGCTGCCCGGACTTCGCCAACAACGGCGAACTGAACCTGCAGAGCAACATGCCGTACGCGACGCCGGGGCACTATGAACCGACTTCGCCGCCGGTGATCACCGACAAAGTGATCGTCATCGCCGGCGCGGTGACCGACAACTATTCGAATCGCGAACCTTCCGGCGTGATCCGCGGTTTCGACGTCAACAGCGGCAAGCTGCTGTGGGCATTCGATCCGGGCGCCAAGGATCCGAACGCCATTCCGGCGGACGAGCATCACTTTACCCCGAACTCGCCGAACTCATGGGCGCCATCCGCCTATGACGCCAAGCTGGACATCGTCTACCTGCCGATGGGGGTCACCACGCCGGATATCTGGGGCGGCGACCGTACGCCGGAAATGGAGCGTTACGCCAGCGGCCTGTTGGCGCTGAACGCCACCACCGGCAAGCTGGTTTGGTTCTACCAGACGGTGCACCACGATCTGTGGGATATGGACGTACCGGCGCAGCCAACGCTGGCGGACATCACCGACAAGAGCGGCAACAAAGTGCCGGTGATCTACGTGCCGACCAAAACCGGCAACATCTTCGTGCTGAACCGCACCAACGGCGAGCTGGTGGTGCCGGCGCCGGAGAAACCGGTGCCGCAGGGCCCGGCCAAGGGCGATCGCCTGTCGCCAACCCAGCCGTTCTCCGAGCTGACCTTCCGTCCCGAGAAGAAACTGACCGGCGCGGACATGTGGGGCGCCACCATCTACGACCAGCTGGTCTGCCGGGTGATGTTCCACAGCCTGCGTTACGAAGGCACCTTCACCCCGCCTTCCGAGCAGGGTACGCTGGTATTCCCGGGTAACCTCGGCATGTTCGAATGGGGCGGCCTGTCCGTCGACACCGACCGCCAGATCGCCATCGCCAACCCGATAGCGCTGCCGTTCGTTTCCAAACTGATCCCACGCGGCCCGGGCAACCCGATTGAGCCGCCAGAGGGCGACAAAGGCGGCAGCGGTAGCGAATCCGGCGTGCAGCCGCAGTACGGCGTGCCGTTCGGCGTGACCCTGAACCCGTTCCTGTCGCCGTTTGGCCTGCCGTGCAAACAGCCGGCCTGGGGTTACATTTCCGCCGTTGACCTGAAAACCAACGACATCGTGTGGAAAAAACGCATCGGCACCGTACGCGACAGCTCGCCGTTGCCGCTGCCGTTCAAAATGGGCATGCCGATGCTGGGCGGGCCGGTTTCCACCGCCGGCAACGTCTTCTTCATCGGCGCCACCGCAGACAACTACCTGCGCGCCTTCAGCGTAACCAACGGCGAGAAGCTGTGGGAAGCGCGGCTGCCGGCCGGCGGCCAGGCGACGCCGATGACCTATGAGGCCAACGGCAAGCAATACGTGGTGATTTCCGCCGGCGGTCACGGTTCGTTCGGCACCACGCTGGGCGACTATATCGTGGCCTACGCGCTGCCTGACGCGAAATAACCGCTGCAGTAATGCGACCCAGAGCACGCCGCCCGGCGTGCTCTTTTTTTATCCCCGCCCGGCAATAAAATATTACGCCATTGTTGATAATGATTATCATTTGCAATATTATGTCTGCGTTGGCCCCGGCAGTGGCCGACAATCATTCTCCACATCACAGGCAGTAAACAGTCGGCCGCCTTCGGGCGGCCTTATTCGGAGGCACATGGTCAGGCATATCCCCCAGCGGCAAGACAAGGCTCGGCACACATCGCCAATGCATCGCCCCATCCGCGACGGCGGCGAACGGGAGAAATCCGCATGATCCCGCAGCCCTTTACCGCCATGCTGATGTTCGCCTATGTGCTGCTGATGGTGCCGGTGCTGTATGCGATAGACAGCCGTCTGGGCGCCAGCCGGCTGGTGCGCAAAGCGGTGCAAAACGTGGTGATCATCGTGCTGACGCTGCTGTTTTTCGGCGCTATGACGCTAGGGTATTGAAAGGCCCCTGCGGCGCGCCCTCCTCTTTCAACACCGTCACCTTGCCGCTCAGGGTGAACGCGGAGAGCAGCGTAAACAGCAAGGCGACGCAGCCCAGGATCAGATAGGACGTCTTGAAGCCGTAACTGACGTACATCAGGCCCGCCGCATAGGACATGCCGATGGCCGACAGCTGCTTGAAGAAGCAAAATCCCCACAGGTAAATCGACGCCGAGAGGTTGACGTTAAACTGCGTGGTGATGTATTTGAACACCCCCACCAGCAGGAACGGCACCTCGAACATATGCAGGGTTTTCAATACGATCACCGCCGCCACCGACTCCGCCATCGACGAACCGATAATCCGCACCGACATGATGATCCCGGCGATCAACAGCGCGTTCTTGCCGCCGATGCGGTTAATGATCAACGGCGCGAAGAACATGATGAAGGCGTTGAGGAACTCGCCCAGGGTGGTCACATAGCCGAAGGCCTGGGTTCCGGCGTGGCGATCGCTGAAGAATGAGGTGAAAAAGTTGGCGAACTGCTGGTCAAACACGTCATACACGCAGGCGACGCCGACGATGTACATCACCAGGCACCAGAACTTGCGCATCTTGAGCAGGTTCAACGCCGCCTTGAGTTTGGGCGGCTGGTGGTTCAACGCCAGCCCCTGCGCCACCGTCAGGGTGTTGTTTTGCTCCGGTTTGAACAGCAACAGCAGCCCGGCCAGCACCAGCGCAAAGCTGGAGGCCAGCCAGAAAGCAAATTGGTTGTTGATGGTAAACATGTAACCGACGATCGAAGCGCACACCGCCCAGCCGATGCAGCCAAACAGCCGCGCCCGGCCATATTCGAAGCGGCTGCGCCGACTGACCTTTTCGACGTAGGCTTCGATCGCCGGCGACCCGCCGCTGCACACCGCCCCGAGATAAATGCCGCACAGCAGCGCGCCCAGGCCAAAGTTGTTGCGCAGCAGCGGTGAAAACACGTAAATAAACAGCGGCGCCAGGAACAGCAGCAGGAAAATGATCATCCACAGCAGGTGCTTCTTCAGGCCGAACCTGTCGGTGACAAAGCCGAAGATCGGCTGAAAAATCAGCGCGAACAGCGCCATGCTGGCGAACACCAGCCCGGTTTGCCGCTGGTCGAGCTGGTTGACGTCATGCAGCCAGATCGGGAAAAACGGCAGCACCGCGCCGAGGATGAAAAAATAGAAAAAACAGAAGGCACCGAAGATCCAGAAATTCTTGTTTTTCAAATAAAACATGGCTCACCATCCCATTTTTGACGGCGCAGGAGGCCCTGCGCCTTGTGCGTTATCGAGGCGGTAAATGCGTTCGGTTAACCTTTAGTGGTAGGCGGGCAGCCAGCTGCCGTGCGCTTCGATCAGTTCGTCGCACAGGCTGCGAATGTCGTCGATCGACAGCTCGGCCGAGGTATGCGGATCCAGCAGCGCGGCGTGATAGACGGCCTCTCGCTTGCGCGTCACCGCCGCCTCGATGGTCAACAGCTGGGTATTGATGTTGGTGCGGTTCAGCGCCGCCAACTGTTCCGGCAGGCGCCCGACGTGGCAGGGCGTAATCCCCTGCCCGTCCACCAGGCACGGCACTTCGACGCAGGCCTCCGCCGGCAGGTTGGCGATCAGGCCGGCGTTGAGCACGTTGCCGCCAATCTTGTACGGCCGGTCGGTTTCTATCGCCTCGATGATATAAGAGGCATATTCGTGGGTGCGGCTGTGGCTCAGGGTGGCGTCATGGGTCAACGCCAGTTTCTGCTGCTGCCAGCGGTCGATCTGCTCGATACAGCGACGCGGGTATTCGTCCAGCGGGATATTGAAGCGCTCGATCAGTTCCGGGTAGTGGCGCTTGATCCAGTACGGCATGTATTCGGCGTTGTGCTCGGATGATTCGGTAACGTAATAACCGAAGGTTTTCATGATCTCATGGCGCACCATATCGTCGTGCTTGCCCTGCAGGGCGTTGGCGCGGCGTTTGATCTCCGGATACAGATCTTCCCCGTGGCGGCGAATATCCAGCAGCCAGGCCATGTGGTTAATGCCGGCGATATGGAACTGCACGTCGTCGGTGGGCATGTCCACGCTTTTCAACAGGGTTTCCGCGCACACCTGCACGCTGTGGCACAGGCCGACGGTTTTCACCCCGGTATGGCGCAGCATCGCGCCGGTCAGCGCCGCCATCGGATTGGTGTAGTTCAACAGCCAGGCGTCGGGGCAAACCTCTTCGATATCGCGAGCGAAATCGAACAGCACCGGGATGGTGCGCAACGCGCGGAAGATGCCGCCGATCCCCAGGGTGTCGGCGATGGTCTGCTGCAGGCCGTACTTTTTGGCAATCTTAAAGTCGGTGATGGTGCAGGGATCGTAACCCCCAACCTGAATGGCGTTCACCACATAGTGGGCGTTTTTCAGCGCCGCACGGCGATTTTCCACCCCGAGGTAGCGCCCGATACGCGCCCTGCCGGCGTTGATGTTGCGGTTGATATTGCTCAACATGGCGAAGGATTCATCCAGCCGGGCGCTGTCGATGTCATACAGCGCAATCTCCACCTCTTTCAACGCCGGGGTCGCCATGATGTCGCCGAGCACGTTCTTGGCGAAAATGGTGCTGCCTGCGCCCATAAATGTCACTTTAATCATCGTCTGTCTCCGCTGCTGCTGTTTTCGATGGCTTGAAACTACCCGGCGGCGGTGACCCGGTATAGGGATAAATGTGACCTGATTATGGCGAAAAATGACGCCGGTCAAAAACTGTGAGCTGAGTCTGAGTCTGCCGAGCGCGCCGTTCGCCGGCGGCGGCTACACTGTCAACGAGAACAAAAAGTGTGGAGACTGCCTGATGCACAAGAGTTTTACCCTGAGCCACACCGATAACATCGAACTGAACCTGTATCAGTACGGCGAGGAAAATTGCGCGAAAGGACACAGCTTCGGCCCCGCCGTGCGGCGGCACTATCTATTTCATTATGTGATAAGCGGCCACGGCGTTCTGCACAGCGAATTCGGCGCGTTTCCGGTTGCCGCCGGCGAAGGTTTCCTGATCTATCCGCAGGATGTCACCACCTATTGCGCCGACCCGCGGGATCCCTGGCACTACATGTGGCTGGAGGTGGACGGGCTGATCGCCGGCAAGATGTTCGAAGAGTGCCGCCTGAGCCGCCGCGCCCCGGTTTACCGCCCCGCAGAGTACGGCGATGAGCCCGATACCCTGCGCTATCTGCGGCAAATCATCGCGCAGGGCGAGCGCCACCGCTTGACGGCGATCGGCCTGTGCTACCTGTTTTTCTCCGCGCTGGTGACCAGCACGCCGCAGGGCGCCGCCGAGCGGCAGAGCGACCGCGCGCAGCACCTGCGCAAGGCGGTGAAATACCTTGAAAACCGCTACCATGAGCCGCTGACCGTCGCAGGCCTGGCCGCCTACTGCAATCTCAACCGCAGCCACCTGTGTCGGCTGTTCAAACAGGAGTTCGGCGTCGGGCCCAAGGAGTATCTGCTGAAACTGCGCATGAACATCGCCGTCAGCCTGCTGTGCAACAGCCAGACGGCGATCAAAGTGGTCGGCATTTCGGTGGGTTATGAAAACCAGCTGCACTTCTCCAAGGCCTTCAAGCAGGTGTATGGCCTGTCGCCCGCCAAATGGCGGCTGCAGAATCAGCCGGCCTGAGGGTCAGCCGCCGGGCCGCTCTTGCGCGGCCGCCCTTTTAACCCGCGGATATTTCTGCAGCCAGCGGCCGCTGACCATGCGCCAATAGAACAGCGCGCCGCGCACCGCCCAGTCGAAGAACATGCCGAGCCACACCCCCACCACGCCCATGCCCAGCACGATGCCCAGCGTATAGCCGGCCACCACCCGGCAACCCCACATGCCCAGCATCGACACCCACATGGCGAAACGGGCGTCGCGCGCGCCCTTCAACCCGGCGGGCAGTACCCAGGAGGCGGCCCAGATCGGCATAAAGGCGGCGTTGAGCCAAATCAGCACCTTCACCACCTCTTTCACGTCATCCTGTTGGGTATAAAAGGCGGCGAACACCCCGGCCAGCGGCGCGGTGCCCCAGGCAATGGCCGTCAGCCCGAGGGTCGACAGCCAAAATATGTGGCGCAGCTGGCGTTCCGCCTGGCCGATCTGCCCTTTGCCCAGCCGCCGGCCCACGATGATGGTCGACGCCGATCCCAGCGCATTGCCCGGCAGGTTGATCAGCGAAGCGATGGAGAAGGCGATAAAATTGCCGGCGATGACGTTGGTGCCCATCCCGGCGACAAACATCTGGGTCAGCAGTTTACCGCCGTTGAACAATACCGATTCGATGCTGGCGGGTATGCCGATCCCCAGCACCTCCCACAGGATATTCAGCTTCAGCGGGGTAAAATAGCTTTTCAGCGTGATGTGCAGCGCCGGATTAAACCCGATCATCAGCACGTAAATAATCGCGGCGGCGCCGATATAGCGCGAAATGGTCAGCCCCAGCCCGGCGCCGACAAAGCCCAACCCGTCCCAGCCCAGCATGCCGTAAATCAGTATGCTGCTGATGATGATATTGAGAATGTTCATGCCGCCGTTGATCAGCAGCGGAATTTTGGTGTTGCCCGCCCCGCGCAGCGCGCCGCTGCCGATCAGCGCAATCGCCGCCGCCGGGTAGCTCCACACCGTGGTTTGCAGGTAAGACAGCGCCAACGCCTTGACCTGCGGCGTGGCCGCCCCGGCGATGACGTCGATAATCCGCTCGCCCGCCAGGTGAATGCCCGCCGCCAACAGCAGCGAGACCAGGGTCATCAGCACCAGCGACTGGCGCGCCGCCGCCCGCGCCCTTTTGCGATCCCGCTTGCCCAGGCTGAAGGCCACCACCACGGTGGTGCCCAGATCCACCGCGGCGAAGAAGGCGATGATCACCATATTGAAGCTGTCCGCCAGCCCGACGCCGGCCATGGCTTCCTTGCCGATCCAACTGACCAGGAAGGTGCTCAGCACCCCCATCAGCAGAACGCAGGCGTTCTCCATAAAGATCGGCACCGCCAGCGGCGTGATTTCGCGCCAGAACAGCACCCGGTAGCTCTTGCGTTTGGCGTACCAGGGCGTGTTTTCCACGCGCTGGCGCAGTGCGGCATATAAATTCAAGATGGGCTCGCGGGATAAAAGTGAAACTTCATTTCAAATGATGAGTGACAAACCGTTACCCTGCAAAGAATTTTTTAGCCGATTCACGCGCGGCAGCAAAAATCGGGGCGATGGCACGTGGGCGAGCGGAAAAGCCCGGCAGCAACGGTTGGCCGCTTAGCGCCGGGCGCCGCTGACCTTGGTCGCCCGGGCGGGGTTGCCGGCGACGAATTCGAGGGTGGGCGAGTAGTAGAACGGCAGCCAGGCGTTATAGCCGCTTTCCCACTCCCATTTGACCGGGCAGGGCCACAGCATGTCTTCATGCAGGATGTAATAAATCCACCGCCCGTGCGGACGGCGCGGTTTAAGCGTTTTCATAAACAGTGTCTGAGCGGCCTGGTGCGTTGCGATAGGGTTCACCGCCGCATTTTACCGCGATTCGCCGCGGGGGGACAGCCCGCTTTGCCGGCCCAGACCGGCCGGCATGAGGATAACGGCGTTAGTTTACCGGCAGCGCCAGCACCCGATCGGTGCTCATGATTTCGGCGAACACGTCGGCGACGCCGGCCAACGCGGCGCGCTGCAGGTCCGCATGGCTCACCACCTGATGGTCCCAGGTCGCCAGACTGCGGGTGGCGGTGGCGTCCGCCGGAATAATCACCTGATACCCCAGCGGCACCGCATCGCGCGCCGTCGAGGAAACGCACATGTGAGTCATCAAGCCGCTGACGATCAGCTGCCTGACGCCCGCCTGTTTTAACTGCCGATCCAGATCGGTGCCGACAAACGAGCTGGGCGTCGCTTTGGTAATCACCTTATCCCCGGCGGCGGGCTGCAGGTCCGGATGGAACGCGGCGAACTGGCTGCCTTCGGCGAACAGCGGGCCGTTGGCCGGGCCAAGATGGCGCACGAAGAATACCGGCATATGATGCCGATGGGCGAACGCCACCAGCCGCTGGGTATGCTTTAACGCCTTGAGGCCGTCGGGGATCGGCATCTTGCCGATAAAGTATTCATTCTGGAAATCAATCACCAGCAACGCCGTGGCGTTGGCCGGCAGGCTTTGAGTGGCCTGGGCGCCGCTCAGGGTGCGGATGGTCGGCGCCGTTTGCGCGTCGGCGGCGAAGCCGAGGCCGGAGGCCGCCATCGACAGCGTCAACGCACCGCAGGCAATCAGTTTTTTCATTTTCGGTTATCCTTGTGAGGTAAGAAAAACCGCGGACAATCCGCCGCGGGGACAGGATCAATTTTGCGGGTTGCGGCGCGGCGGCAACAGATACTCCAGTCACCAAAAACGATACCATCGGGCCAAATTTTCGCGGACGGTGCATCATCAGAAGGAAGCAACATGTCACCCCTCAACGTGGCTATCGTGGTCTTTAACGACATCATCCCGTTTCATCTTTCGGTGCCCTGCGCGGTGTTCGAAAAGGCGCTGGACGCCAAGGGCGAGGCCGCCTACCGGCTGATGATTTGCGCCACCGAACCCGGGCCGCTGCGCACCAACGCCGGCTTTTCCATTATCGCGGAACAGAGTTTGGCGGCATTGGCGCAGGCCGACATGGTGATCGTGCCCAGTTGGAGCACCCCGGACATCCCGCCGCCGCCGGCGCTGACCGACGCCCTGCTCGCCGCCCACGCGCGCGGGGCGCAAATTGTCGGCCTGTGCATGGGCGCCTTTGTGCTGGCCGCCGCCGGCCTGCTCGATGGCCGGCCGGCGACCACCCACTGGCACTGGATGGCGGATTTTCTGCAGCGTTATCCGCGGGTGTCGGTAGACAAAAACGTGCTGTACGTGGACGACGGCGATATCGTCACCTCGGCGGGCACCGCCGCCAGCATCGATTGCTGCCTGCATCTGGTGCGCCGCCACTGCGGTGCGGAGACGGCCAACGCGGTGGCCAGACAATTGGTGGTGCCGCCGCATCGTCAGGGCGGCCAGGCGCAGTTTATCGAACAGCCGGTGTATAACACCGCCGGTGGCGATCGGTTCATGCAAACGCTGAATTGGGCAACGGAAAACCTGCGGCAGCCGCTGACGCTGGACGCGCTGGCGGCCAGGGCCTGCATGAGCCGCCGCAGCTTCACCCGGCGCTTTCAGCAAACCACCGGCACCACCTTCATGCAGTGGCTGCTCAACCAACGGTTGGCGATGGCGCAGCGTTTTTTGGAGAAAACCGATCAGCCCGTCGAGCGTATCGCGCAGGCCGCCGGCTTCGCCACCGCGCTGTCGATGCGCCGCCATTTTCAACGACAGTTCAAGACGTCGCCTTCGCTGTACCGCAAGGAGTTTCGGTTAACCGAGGCACCGGCCGGAACAGGGTGAAATGGCCGCCCGATCAGGATGCCGGGCACTGCACCTTGGCGAGAGCATCCCGATAATTCTTCTCGTTTTTGCGCTCTATCGCCACCGTGGCCTCGCGGATATGCTGCTTATTGTCGCCAACGGACAGTATTTTGTTCGCCCAGTCGTTATCGGACGTTCCCGCTTGTTGACGGCAGACTTTCTTCAGCTCGGCCATCACCTGCTGTTTATGTTGCTCAAACTGCAGGGATTGCAATGCGGATTCAGCCAGCGCATTGCCGGAAGCCAGCAGGCAGACCCACAGTAAAAGTTTTCTTGATGCGGCCACGGAACGCTCCTTGGTTCAGGAAGGGTAAGATAGCTTTAACTATATGTTCTCCCTAAACAATGCGCAAACGGCGCAGCGAGCGGCAGCCCTGCGCCGCCGGTGACGATGGCTCAGCCGTTGATTTTTTCGGGGGGCAGCCGTTGCGCCACCTGGCGGTAGTGCTCCAGACGCTGTTTGAAATAGTGCCGCAGATGCTCGGGCTGCTCGGCCTCCACCAGCGCGGGCGTCACCGGCAGGTTCAACCGCTCCTTGCCCGCCACGCAGCTGGCCGCAATATCCGCATGCAGTTTGCCGACGTAATTGCCCGAATAACCCCGATAGTAAAGTGACATGCCGCCCCCTGAAGACCTCTAAATTTCGAGGCCGCATCCGCGCAGGGAACCAGCCTCAACCCACCGTAATATAACCAAGTATATAACGATCTTCCAGCGCCGCCGCCGGATGAGAAGCGATATACAGCCGGAAAGGGATGTAATAGTATCCATCAATCATGATCTCAGGAGAGCGTAGTTGATGAAAAAGTTGATGTTTTCGGCGTTGGTAGCCACATCCGTTATTTTGTTGTCGGCCTGTTCGCCCGACAACGACAGCAAGATAAAGGTGGCGATCAATACCGGGCCGGATGAGGCTATCTGGCAGGAAGTGCAAAAGGTCGCGAAGAGCCAATACCAGCTGGATGTCGAGGTTATTTCCTTTAATGACTACGTTTTGCCCAATGAAGCCCTGAGAAATAAAGACGTCGACGCCAACGCTTTCCAGAGCCTGCCTTATCTGGAAGATCAATCGAAGGAGCGCGGCTATAAATTCGCCATTCTCGGCAAGACCTTTATTTTCCCGATCGCCGCCTACTCGCACAAAATCCGCAAGCTCAGCGAGCTGCAGGATGGCGCCACCCTGACCCTGTCCAACGAAGCCACCACCCTCGGCCGCAGCCTGCTGTTGCTGCAGGCACAGGGCTTGATCAAGCTGAAGGACGGCGTCGGCTACCTGCCCACCACGCTGGACATTGTCGAAAACCCGAAAAAGCTCAAGTTCGTGCAAGTGGATACGCCGCAGCTGACCCGCACGCTGGACGACCCTAACGTCTCGTTGTCGATCATCAACACCAATTTCTCGGCGCAGGCCGGTTTGTCCGCCGCGCGCGACGGCCTGTTTATGGAAGGCGTCGCCTCGCCTTACGTGAATGCGCTGGTGGTGCGAGCAGAGGATAAAGACAGTGAAAAACTGCAGAAATTGAAAGCGGCCTTCCAGTCGAAGGGCGTCGAGGACAAAGCGCGGGACGTCTATAAGGGCGACGCCATTAAGGCCTGGTAATCTTCACCGGCACGGCGAACGCGCCTGTGCCGGGTCAGCTATCCCCGGAGCTACTGCTTGACAAGGTGTTCGATGCGGGCGTACTGCGGTGGGGATGGGCTATCTGTGACCGGGATCGTTGAAAGATCACTACGTAAGTGATTGAATAATGGCGGAGAGAGGGGGATTTGAACCCCCGGTAGAGTTGCCCCTACTCCAGTTTTCGAGACTGGTCCGTTCAGCCGCTCCGGCATCTCTCCTGACAACGCTTGCTATCATGCCCCTTTTTGCGGCATTTTTACAGTGTTAGCCTCCAGCCGAACGTTCAAGTGACCACTTTACGAGCAACCTGATGATTAAATGGCCGTGGAAAGCAAATCAACCCCAGGCGGATACGCAGGCCCAGTGGCAGGACGCGCTGGCGATCCCGCTGCTCTCGCCGCTGGACGAACAGGAACAGCGGCGGCTGGTGACGGTCGCCGGGCAAATCCTGCAGCAAAAACGCATCGTGCCGCTGCAGGGGCTGCAGCTGACGTCGCAAATGCAGGCGCGCATCGCGCTGCTGTTCGCCCTGCCGGTGCTGGAACTGGGGGCGGAATGCCTCGACGGCTTCAATGAAATCTTGCTCTACCCGTCGCCTTTCGTGGTGGAAGACGAGTGGCAGGACGATATCGGCCTGGTGCACTCCGGGCCGGTGGTGCAATCCGGCCAAAGCTGGGAACAGGGGCCGATCGTGCTCAACTGGCAGGACGTGCAGGATTCCTTCGATCTTTCCGGCTTTAACCTGGTGATCCACGAGGCGGTGCACAAGCTGGACATGCGCAACGGCGGCGTCGCTACCGGCATCCCCCCTATTCCGCTGCGCGAAATCGCCGCCTGGGAGCATGACCTGCACGCCGCCATGGACAGCCTGCAGGATGAAATAGACATGGTCGGCGAAGAGGCCGCCAGCATGGATGCCTACGCCGCCACCGATCCGGCCGAATGCTTCGCGGTGCTGTCGGAGTATTTCTTCAGCGCTCCCGAGCTGCTGGCCGAGCGCTTTCCGGCGCTGTACCAGCATTTTTGCCGCTTCTACCGCCAGGATCCGCTGGCGCGCCTGCTGCGGCTGCAGGCGGAATCCGACGCGCAGGCGCAGTAAATCGCCGCGCATTGCTCAGATACCGAGCAGTCGCGCCGTATTGGCCAATTTAGCGTTGACACGCCCGGGGCGGCTGGATATGATGCGCCCCGTTCACACGATTCCTCTGTAGTTCAGTCGGTAGAACGGCGGACTGTTAATCCGTATGTCACTGGTTCGAGTCCAGTCAGAGGAGCCATATTAAAGAAGCCCGCTCAGGGAAACCTGAGCGGGCTTTTTGCTGTTGGAACGCCCGGTTTCAAGCGCCGCGAATGGTGCCGCGCCAAACAAAATCGGCATGGTACAGCCGCGTTTCCCCCGGCATTTCCTGCCCTAACGCCGGCGGCATGTGTTCTTCCTTCGTCTCCTCCGCCACCAGCCACGACACCGAATCCTGCGCATACTGCATCACCGGTTGGGTAAAGGTGGTGAGGTTGTAGGAGGACCATGCCGCCTGCGGGATATCGTCGTAACCCGCGACGCAAAGGTCTTGCGGAATACGCAGCGCAAAGCGATGGCGCGCCTCATCCATAAAGCCACAGGCCAGCAGATCGGTCACGCAGAACACCGCATCGGGGCGCGTGCTGCGGGTCAATAACCGGTGCGCCAGGATCTGGCCGCTCTCATAGGAAGTGGTGCCGAAGCGTTCGACGCTCACCTGCAGCCCCGCCGCTTCCGCCGCCTGGATAAAACCGCGTTCGCGCGCCATCAGGCTCGGCGTGCCCGCCAGTGAATTGGCGAAGGCGATCCGTTTGCAGCCGGCGCGCACAAATGCCATCACCACCCTGCCGGCCGCTTCTTCGTTATCCAGATTGATGCTCAGAGATCCCGGTAAAACATCATCACGGTTAATCAGCACCAGCCGCTGGCCGTGCTTGTGGCACAGGCGCGCAATAGCGCTGTCCGGCATGCCGGAAAGCACAAAAGAGGCATCCGCCCGGAAGTTAATCGCCTGCTGCAACGCCTGTGAGACGCTGTCGTCAGACCGGTCGGTGTTAATCAGCATGGCGATTTTGCCCGCCTCCTGCAGATGCTGGGTCAACAATCGCACCAGGCTGGCCCGATAAGGCGTCGCCAACTCCGAAACGATCAGGCAGACGATGCCGCTGCGATTGCGCACCAATCCCCGCGCCAGATGATTGACGTGGTAACCCAACTCGGCGGCGGCTCGCATCACCTTTTCGCGGGTTGCCGCCGAAACGCTGGCGCCTGGCGTATAGGTTCGCGAGACGGCCGATCGGGAAACCCCGGCCAGCTCCGCCACGTCTTTCGCACTGATCATGTCCTTTTCCATAGCCCTGTTCACATCTCTCCGTTTCTCTTGCCGAGAAAAGTTTGCCGCAATTTGCAAAGCTGTGCAAATTTTTCACTGCGAAATTGTTTCATTTTTGTGACGAATGGTTTGAATTGTATTATAGCAAGATTGACAGCGCATTTTTTATCCTCTAGTTATTTGCACACACGTGCAAAGAAAATGGCGACAACGTATCGCCACCCTACACAACCAAGGAGAACACCATGCATCGCGTTACTCTGATGGCGGCCCTCGCCGCCGGCTCTGCGCTCTCAGCCCTGCCCGTTCACGCCGCCGGCAAACTGAATATGATCTGTTCCGCCGACGTCGTGGTCTGCGAGCAAATGACCAATCTGTTTGAGCAACAACACCCGAACATCAAAGTCAGTATGGTGCGCCTCTCCGCCGGGGAAGCCTACGCGCGTATTCGTACCGAAGCCCGCAACCCGCGCACCGACATTTGGTGGGCCGGTACGGGCGATCCGCATATGCAGGCCGCCGAAGAGGGCCTGACCCAACCCTATAAATCCCCGCTGCTGGACCAACAGCAAGACTGGGCGCGCAAGCAGGCCGCAAGCGCCGGTTACCGCACCGTGGGCGTCTATGCGGGCGCCCTCGGCTGGGGTTACAACACCAAACTGCTGGCGGAGAAAAAGCTCAAGGTGCCCGCCTGCTGGAGCGATCTGCTGGATCCGGCGTATAAAGGCGAGATCCAGATGGCCAACCCGAATTCTTCCGGCACCGCCTACAACACCCTCGCCACGCTGGTGCAAATCATGGGGGAAGATCCGGCCTTCGAGTACCTGAAAAAGCTCAACGCCAATATTTCGCAGTACACCAAATCCGGCTCCGCGCCGGTGAAAGCGGCGGCGCGCGGCGAAACGACCGTCGGCATCGTGTTTATGCATGACGCGGTGGCGATGCAGGTGGATGGTTTCCCGGTAAAAGCGGTGGCGCCCTGCGAGGGCACCGGGTTTGAAATCGGCTCCATGTCGATCGTCAAAGGCGCGCGCAACCTGGCCGACGCCAAGATATGGTACGACTGGGCGCTCGGCGCAGAGGCCCAGTCGCACATGAAAGACGCCAAATCCTTCCAGCTGCCGTCAAATCGCAACGCGGCGATTTCCGAATACGCACCGCGCTTCGAGAACATCAAACTGATCGATTACGACTTTAAGACCTACGGCGCCACGGACAAGCGTAAGGCGCTGCTCAGCCGTTGGGACAAAGAGATCGGCGCCAGCGCCCAATAATTCCCGTCGATTTCCCTTCTGAATGCCATGCGCCCTGCGATAACGCAGTGAAAGAACGATGAATTGATCGAGGTCACGATGAATACTCAAAACCGCCGCCTTGACGGGGCGCTGCTGCTCGGCGCGCTGGCATTGCTGGCGCTGCCCTGGTACAGCCAGGAATCCGGGTTCTTCGACTTTAGCTGGCTGAGTACGCTCTGGCGGGATCGGGAGAGCGCGCCATTGCTGTGGCAAATGCTGCATTTTCAGCGCCCCTGGCTGGCTGGCGCCGTGCTGTTGCTGGCGATTTGCGCGCTGGCTCGCCTGCGGCCCGTCGGCCGGCTGCGCACGCAGCTGCTGATGGGCGCCAGCGTCGCCGGCGTGCTGTTCCTGCTGTTTGAAGGCCATGCCATCGGCTACGGCGGCTGGAATTGGCAATGGAGCGAGCGGCTGTTCGGCGCGCTCAGCGACGGCCAACCGGCCTTTGGCGCCGGCGCCGTTCTGTTGCTCACCGCTTTTTTGCTGCTGTTCTCTTTTGGGTTGGCCGAGCGCGGCGTTCTGAAAGGCGACGCCTTTGTGGTGGCCGCGATTGTGCTGCTGGTGGCGTTGGTCAGCACCTTCGTGCTTTACCCGGTGTTGAGCATGTTTGTCGCCTCGGTGCAGGACGTGGAGGGATCGTTCAAGCCCGACGGCATGATAGCCAACATGCGGGATCCGGCGATTTGGAGCCTGGGCTGCCTGCGCGGCGGCAGCTGCGGCACCGCCTGGCGCACCCTGACGCTGGCCTTGATGAGCGCCGGCGGCTCAACGCTGCTCGGCCTGGCCTTTGCGCTCGCCGCCACCCGCACGCCGCTGCCGTTCAAGAAGGGATTGCGCCTGCTGACCGTGCTGCCGATCATCACGCCGCCGTTCGTGATTGGCCTGGCGCTGATGCTGCTGTTTGGCCGCGCCGGCGTGGTCACCGAACTGCTCGCCAACCTGTTCGGCATCGAGCCGGGTCGCTGGCTGTACGGCCTGACCGGCATTTGGATTGCCCAGGTGCTGTCCTTCACCCCGATAGCCTTTCTGGTGCTGATTGGGGTGGTCGAAGGGGTCAGCCCGTCGCTGGAAGAGGCTTCGCAAACGTTGCGCGCCAACCGCTGGCGCACCTTCCGCCATGTTTCACTGCCCCTGATGGCGCCCGGCCTGGCGAACGCCTTCCTGATCGGCTTTATCGAAAGCATGGCGGACTTCGGCAATCCGATGGTGCTGGGCGGCAGCCACGGCGTGCTGTCGACCGAAATATTCTTCTCGGTGGTCGGCGCGCAAAACGATCCTAGCCGCGCCGCGGTGCTGGCGGTCATCCTGCTGTGTTTTACCCTCGGCGCCTTTATTTTGCAGCGCCTGTGGCTGGCCGGGAAAAACTTCGCCACCGTGACCGGTAAAGGCGACTCCGGCACGCACTGCGGGCTGCCGCGCGGGCTGCGTTATGGCGTGTACGCGCTGGTGATCCCCTGGGGCCTGTTCACGCTGGTGGTCTACGGCATGATTTTGATCGGCGGTTTCGTGCAGTCATGGGGGCTCGACAACAGCCTGACGCTGGGGCATTACGCCCGCGCTTTCGGCTTCCACTGGCGCGACGGCCAGATCGTCTGGACCGGCGTGGCCTGGAACTCGTTCTGGACCACCCTGGAAATCGCCCTGATCGCCGCTCCGCTCACCGCCATCGTAGGCCTGCTCACCGCCTGGCTGATCGTGCGGCAAAAGTTTGCCGGCCGCCAGACATTCGAATTCATGCTGATGCTCAGCTTCGCCATTCCCGGCACGGTGATCGGCGTCAGTTACATTATGGCTTACAACCTGCCGCCGCTGGAGATCACCGGCACGGCGCTGATCCTGGTCGCCTGCTTCGTGTTCCGCAATATGCCGGTGGGGGTGCGCGGCGGCATCGCCGCCATGAGCCAGCTGGATCGCAGCCTGGATGAGGCGTCATTGACGCTGCGGGCCAACAGTTTCCGCACCCTGCGCAAAGTGATCTTGCCGCTGCTGAAACCCGCCATCAGCGCCGCCCTGGTGTACGCCTTCGTGCGTGCGATTACCTCCATCAGCGCGGTGATCTTCCTGGTCAGCGCCCAGTACAACATGGCCACCTCGTATATCGTCGGGTTGGTCGAAAACGGCGAGTACGGCGTGGCCATCGCCTACTCTTCGGTGCTTATCGTGGTGATGCTGGCGGTGATCCTCACCTTTCAGCTGTTGGTCGGCGAACGCCGCCTGCGCCGCGCCGTCCGTGTCGCCACGCCGCCGGTCTCGCCCTCGTCGGCCCTACATCAGGAGAATGCCGCATGACTGCCATTCGTTCCGGCTCGGTGGTGTTTGAAAACGTCACCAAACAATTCGCCGACTTCATCGCCCTGCCCGGTCTGTCACTCAGCGTCGAACCGGGTACGCTGGTAACCTTGCTCGGCCCTTCCGGCTGCGGCAAAACCACCACGCTGCGCCTGCTGGCCGGCCTGGAGCACCCAACGTCGGGGCGCATCCTGATTGGCGGCAAGGAGGTTACGCATTTGCCCGCCAACGAACGCGACGTCGCGATGGTGTTCCAGTCCTACGCGCTGTTCCCGCACATGAACGCGCTGGACAACGTGATGTACGGCCTGCTGGCCAGCGGCCTGTCGCGCAAGGAGGCCCAGGCCCGGGCGCATGACGGCCTCAAGCTGGTCGGGCTGGAAAACATGGGCCGGCGCCTGCCCGCGGAGCTGTCCGGCGGCCAACAGCAGCGCATCGCCGTGGCGCGCGCGCTGGTGTTGGAGCCGCAGGTGCTGCTGCTCGATGAGCCTCTGTCCAACCTTGACGAGCGGCTGCGCCGCCGCGTGCGTACCGAAATCCGCGAATTGCAGCAGCGCCTCGGCTTTACCGCCGTGTACGTGACTCACGATCAAGAAGAGGCTCTGGCGGTCTCCGATAAAATTATCGTCATGAAAGAAGGGCATATTGCTCAGCAGGGCGCACCCCAGGAGCTTTACCACTCCCCGGCTTCGGTGTTTATCGCCGATTTTATGGGCGAGGCCAATATTCTGCCCTGCGACATCGAACGGGTGGAGAATGGCGAGGCGCTGATCACCCTCGGCAGCCGCCAATACCGGGTGCCGGGTGCGCAGGCTCGCCCCGGCGCGGCGCAGCTCTCGGTGCGCCCGCAGTTTATCACCCTGCAGGCCGGGCACAGCGGCGCCCTGAACGGCGAAGTGACCCACAGCACCTGGCTGGGCGACCATATCGAATATGAAGTGAAGACCGAGCTCGGCGCGCTGTTTATCGTCGACGTGCAGATGGAACGCCAACTGCCGCCGGCCACCCGCGTGGCCGTGGATTTCAAATCTCAGGGGCTGGCGCTGATCGCCCGGCCATCCGCAACGCGTTAAGGACCTTATATGAACCCACAGATTTCCCAGCGGCTGACGCTGGCCGAACAGGCGGCGCGCGAAGCGGGCGCCAAAGCGCTGGACTACTTCAACCGCCGCGAAAGCCTGGTGATTGAAACCAAGCGCGATGCGCAGGATGTGGTCTCGATCGCCGACCGCGAAGTCGAATTGCTGATCCGCGCACAGATCGCCGGGCGCTTTCCGGACGACGGGTTTCTCGGGGAAGAGTTTGGCCTGCAGGCCGGCGATTCCGATTACACCTGGGTAGTCGATCCGATCGACGGCACCAGCCCCTTCGTAAACGGCATGCCGAACTGGTGCGTGTCCATCGCCGTCATTCATCAGGGCCAGCCGGTCATCGGCGCGATCGTCGCCCCCTGCCAGCAGGAATGCTTTATCGCGGCGCGCGGCGCAGGCGCCACGCTCAATGGCAAACCGCTGCGGGTGGATCCGACGCGCACCATGCAAAATCACGTCACCGGCTTCGGCGCCAACAGCCATGTTCCCCCCGAGCGCGTCGGTGAGATTGCCGCCGGGATCACCGCGGCGGGCGGCAACTTCTTCCGCAACGGTTCCGGCGCCATGATGCTGGCCTGGGTGGCCGCAGGCCGGCTGGTCGGCTACTACGAACCCTATATGCACGCCTGGGATTGTCTGGCGGGATATTGCCTGGTCAACGAGGCCGGCGGCTGGACGCACCCGTTCAACACCGCCGGTGATCATCTGCTGCGCGGCGCGCCGGTGCTGGCGGTGGCCCCGGGGGCCAGAGAGGCGTTAACGCAAATCGCGCAGTTGTGATCTGCGCCTGAATGCGTCACCCGGTTTGCGCCGGGTGACGTTAGCTGGGCGGTTACAGCCCGCGTTTTTCCATCAGCACCGCCAGATCGACCAGACGGTTCGAGAACCCCCACTCGTTGTCATACCACGCCAGGATCTTGACCAGCTTGCCGCCGATGACCAGGGTAGACAGCCCGTCGATAATCGATGAGCGCGGGTCGCCTTTATAGTCGCTCGACACCAGGGGCTCATCGCTGTAGCCGAGGATCCCCTCAGCGGGCCAGACTCCGCGGCCCGGCGGAACGCGGCGTTGATCTCGTCCGCGCTCGCTTCGCGTTTCAGCGTGACCGTCAAATCAACGATCGACACCACCGGCACCGGTACCCGCAGCGAATAACCGGTCAGGCGGCCGTCCAGTTCCGGGATCACCTTGCCGAGCGCCCTGGCCGCGCCGCTGGAATAAGGCACTATCGACAGCGCCGCCGCCCGGGCGCCGCGCAGATCCTTTTCCGGCTGATCGTGCAGCGCCTGGCTGTTGGTGTAGGCATGGGTGGTGTTCATCAGGCCGTATTCGATGCCGAAGGTCTGATGCAGCACCTGCGCGGCGGGCGCCAGCCCGTTGGTGGTGCAGCTGCCGTTGCTGACCACCCGATGCCGGGCCGGATCGTATTGGCCGTCATTGACGCCCATCACGAGGGTGATGTCGTCGTTTTTGGCCGGAGCCGAGATAATCACCCGCCTGGCGCCGCCTTTGGTGATATGCACTTCGGCCTGGGCCTTATCGGTAAAGAAGCCGGTGGCCTCGATCACGACCTCGACGCCAACGCTGCTCCAGGGAATGGCGCCGGGATCCCGCTCGGAGAACACGCGAATCGGCCGGCCATCGAGCAGCAGCTGATTCTCACCGGCCGCTACGTCGGCGGCCAGCGTGCCCGACAGCGAATCGTACTTCAGCAAGTGCGCCAGCGTTTTGCTGTCCGTCAAATCGTTGATCGCCACCACCTCGAAATCGTCGCGCCCCAGCGCCGCGCGCAACACGTTGCGCCCGATCCTGCCGAATCCATTGATGCCTACTTTGACCATGATCTGCTCCTCCGTTATTGGCTCTGAGGTAAACTTAGCCCGGAGCGCGGGTGGCGTAAATGACGTTTTTAGATCTATTTACGCCAAATTGCGGCTATGAAAACGCTGGCGATATTCGCTGGGGGTGAGCTGCAGGTTTCTTTCAAATACCCGCCGCAGGTTGAGGCCGTTGCCGAAGCCGGTGGTCGCCGCGATGCGTTCGATGCTTTCCGCACTCTGTTCCAGGCGCTGTCTGGCGCTGTGCAAGCGCCCCTCCTCAACAAATCTGGCGGGCGAAATGCCGGTTTCCCGGGTGAACACTCGGGTAAAGTTGCGCGGGCTCATCGCCACTCGCTCGGCCAGTTTTTCAACGGAAAGATCGTCGGTGAGATTTTCCAGGATCCAGCATTGCAGATCGCGGATCGGGCCGGGCGTTTTCGCCTGGTTCAACGGGTAGCGGCTGAACTGCGACTGGCCGCCGGGCCGCCGCAGGAACATCACCAGATCCTGCGCCACTTCGCGGGCCTGAATAAAGCCGTAGTCGTCTTCTATCAGCGCCAGCGTGAGGTCGAAACCGGAGCTGACGCCGCCGGAGCTCCAGACCTGCCCATCCTGGACATAAATCGGGCCGTTTTCGACGCTCACCTGCGGGAAGCGGGACTGCAGGGTCTCCAGCAATCGCCAGTGGGTGGTCGCCCGGCGGCCGTCGAGCAAACCGGCCTCGGCGAGCAGCAGGGCGCCGCCGCAAACGGAGGCGATACGCCGAGCGTTGGGGGCGGCGCGCCGCAGCCACTCCGCGACCAACGCCCCTTCTTCCTCGTTCGCCCCCCGGCCGGTCACCACTATGGTGTCGCGTTCCCGTTCGGGGTCAAGATCGCACAGGCGATGGTCGGCCAAGAGGTTCAGGCCGGACGAGCCGTGCACCACCCGATGGGACTGCGTGGTGGCCACCGCGACCTGATACAGCGGCGCATCGGCGGGCCGCAGGCGGTTGGCCTGCATCAGAATGTCGGCGATGCCCGCCGATTCGAACAGCATGCCCCCTTCGGGGACGATAATCAGAAATGTATGCATGTCCTTAAAATACAAAATGAGCAAAATAAGACACAATAATGCCATTTTATATCAGCCTTGTCGCAGATATCTATCGGGTATACACATGACATTGCATACCGAAAACCATGATATGCCGGCATCAGCAGGGCATTGATAGAACTATCAGTAACTTATCGCTCTACAAAATCACTTGCGAACTGGACCGCACAAAAAATAATCTATATGATTCTACTTTTCTTACTGAACAAAAAGGATTTTGTTGATGCAAGCCAATACGCCACAAGTACAGGAAGGGACATTACGTCTGATGACTCAAGGAGAGATTGCTATGGCTCGCCGAGTGTACGGCGATTCAATCTTATATAATCGAGTCTGGGTGCATTGCGATAGTTATTTACCCTTTGGGCTGCAAAAGCCGAACTTCGCAATGACTCCGAATGGTGAAATATGGTTTCGAAAAGACGGATATGCTCCAGACTTCTCGGCTTCGTCTGTCAAAGTAGAAAGTAAATATGTATTTATCCATGAACTTGGTCATGTCTGGCAGCACCAAAACAGGCAATGGGTCAGGCTGCGTGGATCATTTAGTTGGGCGGCTGATTATACATATCGACTGGATAAGGAGAAATTGACCGACTATTCTCTCGAACAGCAGGCATCTATACTTTCAGACTACTGGCTGCTATTAGTTTATGGGATGGATGCATGGCGATTTTATCAAAGCCCAAACAGGATGGGGAAATATCGCGGGGTAAATAACATGCGGGAAATTCCTTCTATTTACAAAAGAATCATTACAGGCCGGAGATAAATCATGATGAAAAAAAAATTAATTTTAGGCACTGTATTCCTCTTGTCTGGCTGCCCCGGGCATCAAGACCCTATCGTGATAGAGCATCCCGCTCAAGTGGCAATGAAAGACAACAACGTCTGTATTTCAATATCAGAAAAAGACTGGGAATACATAACCTCCGTACAACTCTACAGTGAATCAGGGCAGCGTTTTTTTAAGACATTTTCTGATCCAGTGACGAGACCTCATGTAGCCACAGGAGCATGCCTCCCTATATTTGGATTTAATTTCATGCCTCAAAACACCTACTCTACGTATTATAGCCTTGGAAAAAAAGATGCGGGTAAAGAGCGGACTTTCGCTATAAGTTTTACAATATTGCGGACATCAACCGGTGGGTTGGAAATCACTCCAAAATAAAGCATGGGCTGGCGCGCAAGATGTTGTCCTCAGATTCAACGTAGCGGGATTACAGTGACAAAAATACCGCTGCCCGTGCCAGAAAAATCGCCCCCGATCGCACTAAACGAACCGATTTCCGCCGCCGCCGCGCCCTGCGGCCAGGCATTGTAATCAAAAAATAAATGTCGTATAACAGGCACCTCCGAGGGGTGTCCTGTTATGGGCTGAGATGGCGCAAGCCGAACCCTTTGAACCTGATCTGGGTCATGCCAGCGAAGGGACGGGTCGGCAATAACGCCTTCGCTCATTACCTGTTCATACCTCAGCGCGCCCGGATCTCCACTCACTTATGGAGGTCCCATGTATACCACCATGTTCGAAACCGGCCTTTACGGACGGCTGCGCCAACAGGCCGGCGGTCACTGGCAGGACTACGTCGCTCATCCCTTTATTCGACAGCTGGCCGCCGGCACCTTGCCCGAGCCCGCTTTCCGCCGCTATCTGACCCAGGACTACCTGTTCCTGATCCACTTCGCCCGCGCCTACGCGTTGCTGGTCAGCAAGCTGCGCACCCTGCCGGAAATGCGCGCCGCCGCCGCCTCGCTCAACGCCATCGTCGCCGAACTGCCGCTGCACCTGGCCTACTGCGCCGGCTGGGGGCTGGACGAGGGTGAAATCGCCGCCCAGCCCGAAGCGCCAGAAACCATGAACTACACCCGCTACGTGCTGGACATCGGCCACGCCGGCGATGCGCTGGAACTGCTGGCCGCCCTGCTGCCCTGCGTCGCCGGCTATGCCGAAATCGGCCTGCGGCTGCTGAACGATCCCGCCACCCGGATGGAGGGCAATCCCTACGCCTCCTGGATCAAAAATTATGGCGATCCGGGTTACTTGGCCGGGGTGCAGGCCGCCATCGATCTGCTGGAAAACGTCGGCCGCCAGCGCGGCGCCGAGAGCCGCTTCGCCGAGCTGGCGCAGATTTTCACCACCGCCACCCGGCTGGAGTCGGCGTTCTGGCAGATGGGGCTGAACGCCTCATGACGCCCCGCCAGCCACCCGGCATCGAGGTCCGGGATTTAACCCTGCGCTTTGGCGATCGGGTGATTTTCGAACGGCTCAGCTTCACGATCGACGGCGGCAGCTTCGTCGCCCTGCTCGGTGCCAGCGGCGCCGGCAAAACCAGCCTGCTGAAGATCATCGCCGGGCTGGCTCAGGCCACCTCGGGCAGCGTCTGCGGCAGCGACGGCCTGCCGATCGCCGGGCGCATCGCCTATATGGGGCAAAAAGACCTGCTCTATCCCTGGCTGACCATCGATGAAAACATCACGCTCGGCTCACGGCTGCGCGGGGAGAAAGCCGATCGCCCATGGGCGGCCCACCTGCTCGAGCGGGTCGGGCTGAGCGGCTATGGCGGCGCCCTGCCCGCCGCGCTGTCCGGCGGCATGCGTCAGCGCGCCGCCATCGCGCGTACCCTGTACGAGCGCCGGCCGATCGTGCTGATGGACGAGCCGTTCTCGGCGCTGGACGCCATTACCCGCGCCACTATTCAGACGCTGGCGGCCGAGCTGCTGGCGCAGAACACCGTGCTGCTGATCACCCACGATCCGATGGAGGCCTGCCGCCTGAGCCACCGCCTGCTGGTGCTGGCGAACTCGCCGAGCGGCATCGACGATAACCACCCGATCGGCGGGCAACCGCCGCGCGCGCCGGACGATCCGCACCTGCTGAAAAGCCAGGCGGAACTGTTGCGGCAGTTGGTGAGGGCGGCGCAATGAAACCGCAGACAGAAAGCGGCCTGAGCCGCCTGCGCCGCGGCCTGACGGTGTTCGCCGGGCTGCTGCTGCTGTGGTGGCTGCTCACCCTGGGCAACATTCCCGCCTTCCTGCTGCCCTCGCCCGCGGCGGTGGCGCAGGCGCTGTGGCATGGCCGCGATTACCTCGCCTGGCATACGCTGGTCACCGCCTCGGAAATCCTCAGCGGCTTGGCGCTGGGGGTGCTGCTCGGCGCGGCGCTGGCGCTGGGCATGATCTTTTCCCCGCGCCTGCAGCGCTGGCTGATGCCGCTGGTGCTCACCAGCCAGGCGATACCGGTGTTCGCGCTGGCCCCGCTGCTGGTGCTGTGGTTCGGCTTCGGCATGAGCGCCAAGGTGGCGATGGCGGTGCTGGTGATCTTCTTCCCGGTCGTTTCCGCCTTCTTCGACGGGCTGCGCCGGGTCAATGACGACTATCTCGACCTGGCGCGCACCCTCGGCGCCTCGCGCTGGGCGCTGCTGCGCCACGTGCGGCTGATGGCGGCGCTGCCGGCCTTCGGCTCCGGGCTGCGCATGGCCGCCGCCGTCGCCCCGATCGGCGCGATCATCGGCGAGTGGGTCGGCTCGGCCGAAGGGCTGGGTTACCTGATGCTCAACGCCAACGCGCGCATGCAGACCGACCTGTGCTTCGCCGCGCTGTTTATTCTGGTGCTGATGACCGTGCTGCTGTGGGTCGCGGTGGATGCGCTGCTGCGGCGTCTGATCGTCTGGGCGCCGGAGAACCATTGATGATTTCAACCACTAAGGGAACAACCATGTTTAAAAAAACCGTCTGCGGCCTGCTGCTCGGCGCCGCCATGGCGAGCCAGGCCGGCGCCGCCGAAAAGCTGACGCTGGTGCTCGACTGGTACATCAACCCCGATCACGCGCCGATCATGGTGGCCGAACAGATCGGCGCCTTCAGGGACGCCGGACTGGACGTCAAGATCGTGCCGCCGTCCGATCCGGCGCTGCCGCCGCGGCTGGTGGCGGCCAAACAGGCGGACCTCGCGATCACCTATCAGCCGCAGCTGCACTTCTTCGCCGATCAGGGCCTGCCGCTGGTGCGCGTCGGCACGCTGATCGACACGCCGCTGAACACCGTCATCACGCTGGATAAAGGCATCGCCACGCCGGCGGACCTCAAAGGCAAAAAGGTCGGGTATTCGGTCAGCGGCATCGAACAGGCGACGCTGGCCACCATGGCCAAAAATCAGCGCGTCAACCCTGACGACATCAAGCTAATCAACGTCAACTTCCAGCTGACCGGCGCCCTGCTGGCGGGCCAGGTGGACGCGGTGATCGGCGGCTATCGCAATATCGAAGCGCTGGAGCTGAAGCTGCAGGGCAAGGAGCCGCGGGTGTTCAACGTGGAAGACTACGGCGTGCCGGCCTACGATGAGCTGATCATCGTCGCCAACCGCGACGCGCTGGCGGAGCCGAAGATCAAAAAATTCCTCGCCGCGCTGAAAAAAGGCGGCGACTATCTGCGCGCGCACCCGCAGCAAACCTGGCTGGCGTTCGCCAAAGCCCATCCCGAACTGGATACCGCGTTGAACAAGCAGGCCTGGCAGGCCAGCCTGCCGCTGTTCGCCACCGATCCGGCCAGGCTGGACAGCGCGCGCTACCAGGCTTACGAGCAGTTCCTGTTCGACAATAAGCTGATCAAGAAAATCACCCCGGTGGAGGAGTACGCGGTCGAACTGCGCTGAGTTGCCCCGGCCGCGGCGGGAGCCCGTTTAGCCGGGCGCCTTGCCGCCCGCCACGGTCACATCGCCCTGGCCGCTGCGCCGCAGCGCCGCAGCGCCTCGGCCACCCGGCCGTCGGCCTTGCAGCGTTCGATAAAATCGTTCACGTAGGCCGCACCCTGCGTTTTGCGCCGCGGCACCGCCATCGCCTGCCTGATCGCGGTGAAATGCCCTGCCAGCACCCGCAGCCCCGGGTTCGCGGCCGCAGCGGCCAGCAGCGGTTGGCGCACCCCCGCCGCCGCCTCCAGCCCCTGCTCCAGAAACAGGCCGATCGCTTCGGCGGAGGTGCCTGCCCGCACCAGCTGCGCCTGCTGCAGCGTGCGCGACAGGAACAGGTCATAGGCCGCGCCTTTGCCCACCGCAATGCGCACGCCCGGCCGATCCAGCTCGGCCACTTGCCGATAGGGCGCCGCCTCGGCCACCAGATAGGTGCCCTCGATGATCGCATAAGGTTCGCTGAAGGCGAGCTGTTCCGCACGCACCGGTTCGATGGCCATAAAGGCCAGGGTCCAGGCGCCGCTGTCGAGATCGGCGAACACCTTGCCCGCCGCATCATAGGGCACCAGCTCCAGCGCCACGCCCAGCTCGCCGGCCAGCGCCGCGGCCAGAGAGACCGAGACGCCCTGCGGCTCGCCGCCCGGCCCCCGCTGCGCCAGCACCGGGTTGCCGAAGTTGATCGCCGCGCGCAGGGCGCCCTGCGGCGCCAGTTCCTCGAGTACGGCTGCGGGAATAGCCTGCATGTTTTTCTCCTGAATGACTGATAGGCGCGCCGGCATTCGACGCTACCCATTAATGGTAGAGCCAAAAGCCCGGCGAGCAATATTTCGGCGTTATCGGCCTGCGCGGCGTGATGATTGTCACAGTATTGTCACAAAAACCGCCAATCGCCGCCGCCGAACGCCGCGCGGCGCAAACGCGCATTGCCCTGCCGCTTTCAATAGGCTATACCCTTCATTTTTCACGCCCCGGCAGCGTTGGCGGCGTGCGCCAGAACAGTAAAGATTTTCTTTCTAATCAGACAGGATTCGGTGGATGGTTTCAGCACTCGCGTCGTTCGTTCTTTTTTTGGCCTCGATTTCAATCTATCGCACCCGGGCCGCCGCCAACCGCTGGTGGTTCGCTATCCTGCTGACGCTGCTCGGCAGCTATCTGATCCTGAACGTTATCCTGATCGCCAGCAACTACTTCACCGGCGACGGCATTACCGATGCGGTGATCTACACCGTCACCAGCAGCCTGAAAGGCGCCGGCGTCGGCAAATACGTGCTGCCGTTTCTCGGCCTGCTGGCGGCGCTGGCGCTGATTTTCGCCCTGTTGGCCCGCAGCCTGCTGCGCCGCAAGGCCAAAAGCAGCAGCGTGATTTACAGCCTGATCGCCGTGCTGCTGGCGCTGTTTTCGGTCGGCACCACGCCGGCCTTTCAGGACATTTCGCTGCTGGTCAAAAGCCAAATCGGCGGCGATACCGCCGATTTCGCCACCTACTATAAAGCGCCGAAAAAGACCCTGCAGGGCAAGCAGCCTAACCTGGTGTATATCTATGCGGAAAGCCTGGAACGCACCTATTTCGATCGGCACAGCTTCCCCGGCCTGACCGATGAACTGGACCGGCTGCGGGAAGACAGCATTGATTTCAGCAACACCCAACAGCTGCCGGGCACCGGCTACACCATCGCCGGCATGGTGGCCTCGCAGTGCGGCATCCCGCTGTTCGCCCCGTTCGACGGCAACGCGTCCAGCGCCGTTTCGACCTTTTATCCGGAAAACGTCTGCCTGGGAGACGTGCTGAAATCCGCCGGCTACGGCAACTATTTCTATCAGGGCGCCGAATTGGCGTTCGCCGGCAAGGACACCTTCCTCAAATCGCACGGCTTCGACCACGTTTACGGCTATAAGGAACTGCGCGCTCAGGTCAGCGATCCGGGCTATAAAAACGACTGGGGCTGGTATGACGATACCCTGCTGGATCTGGTGTACGACAAGTTTGTCGAGCTCTCCAGCCGGCAGCAAAAATTTTCGCTGTTCGCCCTGACCGTCGACACCCATCACCCGGACGGTTTTATCTCCGCCAGCTGCAGCAAAAAAACCTACGCCTGGCAGAATAAAGACAACCGTTCACTGAGCGCGGTGGCCTGCAGCCAGCAACATATCGCCGCGCTGATCGAAAAAATCAAACGTTCGCCGTATTTCAGCAACACGGTGATCGTGGTGTCTTCCGATCATCTGGCGATGAACAATACCGCCTATGACATTCTGGCCAAGCAAAAGCGGCGCAACCTGTTCTTTATCATCGACGGCACCCGCCCGCAGGCGGAACAGCGCAACGAGAAGCGCAGCACGCTGGACAACGGCGCCACCGTGCTGGACCGCATGGGCGGCGACAACTACATCGGCCTTGGCCGCAGCAGCCTGTCGGCCTCGACGCTGTCCACGGTGTTCCTCAACATCGACGAGAAAATCAACGGCTGGAAACCGGCGGTGATCAAGCAATGGGGCTTCCCGAACGGCATCACCGACTACAGCGTCGATACCCGGGGCCGCCGCTTCACCTTCTCCGGCGTAACCTTCAAGGTGCCGTTTATCCTCAAGGTGGCGGACAATAAGATTGAACCGATGTTTAACGTCTACCTGTCCACGCCGCTGAGAAAGCAGCTGGCCGGGCTGGGCGCGGGCGAGAAATTCGTTTGGGTCGACAAATGCTATGAAATCGGCCGCGTCTGGGCGCCGAAGCTGGCGCTGAGCACCGACATCTGCGTCGCCTCCGGCACCCTGGCTTCGCCGCCGCAGATCGTGCGGGCCACCGGCGAGCGCTTCCGCGGCAAGGTGAGCTTCCAGAGCCCGGCGGCGGACAGCGTCGCCGGCTACCAGGACGCCATCGCCCGGCTGCAGGTCGACGACGCGGCGGTGAAGTATCAGGCGGAAGCCATCGAATTCATGCTGCCGGGCATGCCCGAGCAGGTGAAAGCCATTACCGGGGTGTCCGGCGTCGAAGACTGGGGCCGCTGGTCCGACGCCAACCTGGCGCCGGCGGTGGACATCGACTACGTAGAGCCGCTGCCGAAAACCTTCGATCTGGTGCTGCGCGCCCGCGCCTACGGCAAAAACGTCGGCGAGCCTATCTCGGTGCGCGTCGGCGACGAAGAGCGTTTCGTCTCGCTCGGCGAGCAGGACAGCACCGTCACGCTGCGCTTCGACAACCCGCGGGGCGCGCGCAAAATCAGCATCACCCCGCCGGCCCCCACCGAGCCGCAGGAAGGCGCCAGCGGCGGCTTCACGCCGAAAAAACTGGGCATCGGCCTGGTGTCGCTCAAGGTGGAACGGGCGGCTCCCGCCTCCTGACCGCCCAACGCAGCGGCGGCCCGGTGCGCCGCTGCGCTTTCTTTTCCCGCCCGCCATTTCGACCAAGCTTTTGCGCTCGTCTTCGGCTAACCTGTTGCGGTGAAATGATATCGGCATCCGCCCGCCTCCCGCCGCCGCGGGGGGAGAACCAAGGAGAGAGCATGAGCAACGACCCATCCCGCACCGGCCTCAGCGCCGCCCAGGCGCTCGATAAACTGGAAGCCTTGTATGACGCCGCGGTCGACGCGCTGCGCCAGGCGGTCGGCGATTTTATCAGCCACGGCGCGTTGCCGGACCCACAGGCGCGCGCCGCCGGGCAGTTCGTGTATCCCGAGCTGCGCGTCAGCTGGGACGGCAAAAAATCCGGCCAGAGCAAAACCCGCGCCTACGGCCGTTTCACCCACGCCGGCAGCTACAGCACCACCATTACCCGTCCGCAGCTGTTTCGCCACTATCTGGCCGAACAGCTGGCGATGCTGGAACAGGATTACGCCGCCCATATCGAAGTGGTGCCGTCGCGGCAGGAAATCCCCTTCCCTTATGTGATCGACGGCTCCAGCCTGACGCTGGACCGCTCGATGAGCGCCGGCATCGCTCAGCATTTTCCCACCACCGAGCTGGCGCAAATCGGCGATGAAACCGCCGACGGCCTGTTCCACGCCACCGGCAACCATTTCCCGCTGTCGCACTTCGATGCGCTGCGCGCGGATTTCTCGCTGGCGCGGCTGCGGCACTACACCGGCACGCCGGTGGAGCATTTCCAACCGTTCGTGCTGTTCACCAACTACACCCGCTACGTGGATGAGTTCGTCCGCTGGGCCTGCGCGCAGATCGCCGATCCGGCCAGCCCTTACATCGCCCTGTCCAGCGCCGGCGGCACCTACATCACGCCGGAAACCGACGCGCCGGATCAGGCGGTGTCGGATTTGGCGTGGAAAAACCACCAGATGCCGGCCTATCACCTGATTTCCCGCACCGGCCAGGGCATCACCCTGATCAACATCGGCGTCGGCCCGTCCAACGCCAAAACCATCTGCGATCACCTGGCGGTGCTGCGCCCCAGCGCCTGGCTGATGATCGGCCACTGCGGCGGGCTGCGCGAAAGCCAGTCGATCGGCGACTACGTGCTGGCGCACGCCTACCTGCGCGACGACCACGTGCTGGACTCGGTGTTGCCGCCGGATATCCCGATCCCGAGCATCGCCGAAGTGCAGCGCGCGCTGTACGACGCCACCAAGATGGTCAGCGGCATGCCCGGCGAAGAGGTCAAGCAGCGCCTGCGCACCGGCACCGTGGTCACCACCGACGACCGCAACTGGGAGCTGCGCTACTCCGCTTCTGCGCTGCGCTTTAACCTCAGCCGCGCGGTGGCGGTGGACATGGAAAGCGCCACCATCGCCGCCCAGGGGTATCGCTTCCGGGTGCCTTACGGCACGCTGCTATGCGTGTCCGATAAACCGCTGCACGGCGAGATCAAACTGCCCGGCCAGGCCAACCGCTTCTATGAAGGGGCGATCTCCGAGCACCTGCAAATCGGCATCTGCGCCATCGATTTATTGCGCGCCGAAGGCGACCGCCTGCATTCGCGCAAGCTGCGCACCTTCAACGAACCGCCGTTCCGCTAACCCCGACGCGCCCTATCGCACCAGCGCCAGGGCGCGTTTCTCCTGGCTGCGGCTGCCGGCGATCGACAGCAGCATCTCTTTCACCACCAGCGCCGGCGCAGACAGCGAATGCTGGCTGGAAATGCACAGCGACAACGGCACGGACAGCGTCGGCGCATTGATGCGCGCCATCCACGCCTTGGCCGGCCCTATCATGGCGCGCGCCAGCGATTCCGGCAGAATAGTGGCGCCCAACCCGCTGGCGATGGCCGCGCTCAGGGTGCCGGTGGACTCGATCTCCCCCACCACGTTGGCCGCCAGCTTGCGCAGCGCCATCGCTTCCTCCACCTGGCTGCGCACCACGTCGCCTTCTCGCGGCAGAAACAGGTTCAGCCGCGCCACGTCCAGCAGCTCCACGCTGTTGCCGGGGCTGGGCACCGCGCGCGTCGCCACCAGGTACAGGTCTTCCTTCATCAAGACGGTGGCGTGCAGGCCGGCGGGCATTTTGGCGCCGTAAATCATCGCCATATCCAGCGTTTGGCTGGCCACCTGCCCGGCCAGCGCCGAGCCGATGTTTTCATTCAGGCTGAGCAAGATGCCCGGATGCTGGTCGCGCACCGCCTGCAGCAGCGGCAGCGCCAGCTGCGAAGCCACGCTGCCAGGCGCCAGCCCGATGGACACCTGGCCGCTCATCGCCTGCCCGGCGCTGTTGACCGCGCTCTGCGCCTGCTCGCACTGGCGCAGAATGGTCTGGGCGTGGGCGTAGAGGATATTGCCGGCTTCGGTGGGCATCACGCCGCGCTTGGTGCGGATCAGCAACTGCTGCTTCAGCTCCCCTTCCAGCGTCGCCAACTGCTGGCTAAGCGCCGGTTGGGCGATATGCAGCACCTCCGCCGCCTGGGTCAGACTGCCGATATCGACGATTTTTACGAAATACTTCAGACGCCTGAGATTCATATTGCCTCCGTCATGCCGCGAAACTGCGAATGGGAAATAGGAGCAAGATCCGGGCCAGAGTCGGCGAATTAGCATATGGGCAGGCTAATCACAGGAAAAATAACAATAAATGATATTCTGGCCTGCAGAGACGGCGCGGCCAACGGCGCGCGGGTTGCACCAAGATAAGGCATTCGGGCATCCGCGGCGGCGCTGCGCGCGGTTTCATCAACAAAAGCCATAAAAAGCAGCAGGTTGAATAATCTTGCAGCAAACGAAACGGCGCGGCGTTTTCAGGCTTTACAAGCCGGAAGCGCGCCGCTATGATTCGCCCCGTTCACACGATTCCTCTGTAGTTCAGTCGGTAGAACGGCGGACTGTTAATCCGTATGTCACTGGTTCGAGTCCAGTCAGAGGAGCCAAATTTATGTTTTCATGCATCTTCACGAATGTTTATACATTTTAGATTCAGCAAGTTAGCGTGAAAAATCTTCCCGATGCATTTTTAGTTTTCCCTCCGCATCGGGAGAATTTGGTGGTCAGATTTGGGGTCAAGTTGGTTCGATGACGGAGTGACCCCCAAATGTCTCTTAACGACACAAAAATCCGCAGCTTAAAGCCATCCGCTAAACCTTTCAAAGTTTCCGATTCTCATGGCCTGTACCTTTTAGTCAATCCAGCCGGTTCACGTCTCTGGTATCTCAAATATCGTATCAATAGAAAAGAATCACGCCTCGGCTTAGGTGCCTACCCTGAAGTGTCTTTGGCTGATGCCCGTCAACAACGTGACGGCATCCGTAAATTGCTGGCGCATAATATCAACCTATCACAACATCAATCGACTGAACGAACCACTTCCTCACCAGACAAAACCTTCATGTCTGGGTACTGAGTTGGTATAAAAGCAACAGAACATGGCCAGAGAACCATGCTGCCCGTCAGTTTGCCAGCATAAATAATCATATTTTTCCGGTTATCAGGTACCTGTCAGTCTCTGAGCTTAAATCTCGTCATTTCATTGTTCTGCTGAAAGGGAAGCCGGATATAAATCTGCAACCTACCGTTAATATCATAACAATTGATGCAGGTGCAAATGGAGTATATTAATATAAATCGTCATGTTTTTTCTCTGTCAGTAATTTTATTCTCGTCTTCGTAAGTAAGCGATCAGGCATGTCGCCTTATTGATTGATAACCACCATGAAACGCAACAAAGTAATTTCGGAGTTTAATACGCCAAAAAATTATTATTGAAAATAAAAAACAAACTCAAAGAATACACCTTGAGTTTGTCTTAATATAGAAAATTACTCTATAACTATTTTTTTATTCTCAATAATCAGAGAGTCCTCTTTTATAACATCCCCTTTAAATAGAAGTTGTTCAATCACATCTGAAATAACTTTACGTAAGGTTCCACTTGTTGCTTTAAACCCAAGAGATCTAGAAATAGACATAACAATCTCTTCTTCTGTTGCACCAAGGTTATTTTTTACTACCTGAGTAATTCCGACAGCAATCTCCTGAGGTGGCAACATCTCAGACTTACGCAGTCCCGACGACTGAACATTTTGTCGGTTTCGTAAGATAACCTTTGATTTCTGATGTATTAAAAATTTCCCATCCTGAAGGATATCACCTTTGTTGCAGACCAGATTAACAGCCCTGTTCACAACGGCCTCAATTCTGACCCCTGCACGTTGTAACCCCCAAGCAGTTCGCAATCTAGTGATAACCTCACTCACATGAACAGGAGATTCAACCTCAACTATCTGCTCAATTATTTCGCTGAGAATACCCAACGGGGTTTCATGCAGTTCATAAACCATATTAGCGGATGGAGTAGCCTCCACATAGGTAATCTCAGATTCTTTTGCAATATCCGAATCGACAAGACCAATCTCTACTACAGGTCCTCTATCGACAGTAACAATTTCAACAGGTACCGCACGGGTCCTTTGCCTCAATTGTTCACTCCGTTCTGATAACTCTTTTTTGGCAGACTCTATGGCCTGAAGTGTTCGTTCCAGTTGTTCTTCAGGTCGCTGGAACCAATCCGTACTCCAGATACGATGGATAATCCATCCGTGATCTTCAAGTACAGCCTGACGCAAGCGATCGCGTTCACGAGCAGAGCGTGATGAATGATAAGCACGACCATCACATTCAATACCAATCAAGTATCGCCCTGGCATATCTGGATCAGCAATAGCTAAATCGATAAAGAACCCGGCAATACCTACCTGAGGATGGACTTGATAACCAGCTTTCTGAAGCGCATCAGCAACCTGTTCTTCAAATACACTATCCATTTCTCTTTCAGTTCGCTGAGCTAACGATATCCGACCAGTACGGGCATATTGTAGGAAGAGTTTAAAGGCAAATACACCTTTGCCCTTTGCTCTTTCCAAATCGATATCTTCGTCTGTGATTGAAGCGAAAACCTCACATCGACGTTTGGCTCGGCTAATTAATACGTTCAACCTTCTTTCCCCCCCTCAGCCCCCAAAGGACCAAAACGCATCGCCATGTATCCTTGTGCATTTCTGGCATAGCCGACGGAGATCATAATCACATCACGCTCATCACCCTGTACGTTCTCAAGGTTTTTAACGAAGAAAGGCTCACTCGGATGCGCATTGAAGAACTCTTCTAGATCGGGATTCAGACGGCGTAATAATTCGAGCTCGTCCTGAATAACCTTACGCTGGGAAACAGAAAATGTTGCAACACCAAGCGACTGTTCAGGATATTTACGGGCATGCTCCATGATTGCTTTAGCGACAACTTTAGCTTCTATCGTATTGGTTCCCTTACCGCCTGATTCAAACACACCATCCGGGATGTGATGGAATTGCAGACCCATACCTGCTTCCTGAGTGTACGGACTCGGCACGATGAAGAGTTTATTCTCATAGAACTGACTATTGGATACAGCAATCAATGATTGATGACGGCTTCGATAGTGCCACCTTAACATACGTTGAGGTAATCCCCTGGCAACGAATAAGCCCAATACACTCTCTATATCAGCAACCTGAGATACATCATCATCATCATCATTAGCAGCAGACTCTGTCATCTTAGCGAAGAATCGCGTAGGCGGAAGCTGACGTTCGTCCCCGACTACTACGACCTGTTTACAGCGAGCAATTGCACCTATCGCATCAACTGGTTGTATCTGACTCGCTTCGTCCATGACCAGAAGATCGAACTTTTGTTTTCCGGGGATGAGGAATTGGGCAACAGATAACGGACTCATCATCATTACCGGCTTGAGTGCTTGAATAGCCACTCCAGCCTTTAGCATTAACTGACGAATTGGTAAATGCCCCCTCTTTTTCACCATTTCCGAACGCAGAACACCCACAGGGCCAATACCACCGCTCTTGGATGGAATTTGTCTATGATGGGTACGCACAACCTCAAGACTGGCAGCTTTGATACGTTTAAGGTCAAGCTCTGCAAATCCTGCCACCTGACGAGAATGAAGCTCACCATCAAAACGAACCAAATCAGGTTCTTCGTGAACCATGATTTTAAGTAACGACTCAAAATAGGTCCGTTCTACGGCAGAAATAGAAAAATCCAGAGAAAGATCTCCACTAGCTAGTTTTTCTACTACCTCAGATAATCCATATTTTTGAGCCTGTTTAATACGATGCTGATACGCAACCCATTTAGAGAGTTGTTCTGAATTCGCAGCCCATATTTTAAGTTTTTCGTACGCAACTGATATCTTTAATTTATCAGATGATGATTCAAAAAGGGTTTCGATAGTTCCTTTTAATTCCTTCGCGATTTTTTCCAGTTCATTGACTATCTTTTGGCTGAACAGGTAAGTTTCTTGTGCAATCTGTGCAGTTTCAGCTCTATCTGCCAGTTTTGCAACTACGAAACGTAGTTCACTGTTCGCCTCTAACCAAGAACAAGCCTCGCTCAGATAATCCCAGTCAGATGACAACTCTTTCCACTGTTCGTCAAAGGCGCTTTTAGCAAGCGGGACTTCTGCACGTATTTCTGAAATGAGTTTCTGTAACTCAATCATTCGTATGACTAGTTGGCAACGCTCATCAATATGCGCAGGAGGTTTAAGCATTACGCGAGCGCATTGTTCATCAATCTCTATAAGATTTTTTATTTTCTCTTCAATGAACACTAATGAGACACGGGTTATAGATACCTGATTAGTAAAATGCTCCACAGGTGAAAAACCGAACGCACTCCATAGTATGTCCAACTGGCCCCGAACCTGCTGCAATAACTGGCTTAGTTGCTGCGCACGAAGCCTCACACCTTCACGGTCGATAAGTCGGCTGGCTAACAGCCGGGCTTCAGCCCCTACGCCACGGAGCGTTCTCATCCATTCAACTAATGCCATTAAAGATGAACTGTCACTTTTTTCGCCGCGCCAATCGCTACCGAAAGCAGAATGGCCAAAATCATTACCTTCCTGGATTTTTTTCTTCTCTGCTTGCGCTTTAATTAGCTTGTCCAACAATAACAATTGCTGCTCAACAGGCAAAGAACGATCTCGCAGTAAAGAACCGACTAGTCCTCTCGCTTTTCTCCAGTTTCCATTGAGGTAACGGAAAATACCAATATGACTAGCCAGGATATTTCTGGCCTCCTGAACATCTGTTTTCCAGGCAACCTCATTAATTTGGGGTTCAAGAGCTTCGCTAACAATTCTGAAAGAGGTAATCGACTCAACTAGTTCAGCGGCTTTCTCGATACCATGATCCCAAACTGATGCAATAAAGGCGTCGGGACTGGCATTAGGGGCTGCTGCAATTCTTTCGCCCAGGGTGATGAGACGTTCTATTTCCTGAACTGTGTAATACCCTTCCTGAGTACCGAGTTCTTCATGTAAACGAGCTGCATCAAGACGTAACTTAGCTAAGGGTTTTGCCAGAGCACGAGCGGCGGAAAAACCGTTAACCTGAAAATCCCTAGGAAGCCTAGTCAATGCATCTTCCAGCTCGGTAACTGGAGTTTCAATTTCTTCAGTTACTATATCTGCCTCAAGATCTAAGCGAGCTTGCTGATACTGTTTACCCAACGCAATAAGGCGTTTAATTGCAGGTATATTTTCATACCAAACAGCAGAGATAAAAGCGCTCACTGATAGGTCAGGTGCTTTATTGATGCATTCTGCAACCTCAACTAATTTATAAATTGAAGAAAATGTTTCCGGCACGGGCGTAACAGAAAGTTCACCAGACAGACTTGCAATAACGTTTGTAATGCGTAAAATATCTCCTTCAATCTCTTGCAGACGTGGAAGTAGTTTTTCTACATCCATAGGTAATATCTGCTCAAGACCAACACCGTTCCACGGATGCTGGGCAGGTAAACCAATATCTCGGATGCGATCTACAATCTCTTTAACGAGCTTAAGGTGTTTCTCAAGATCATTGGCATTCCAATGTTCAAATTTTTCAAGGCTAAAATCGGTCGGAGCCTGGCCTAACTGACGTAACCGGACAAGATGCCCCATGACCTGATAGGGAGAGAACGTTGAAGGATGATATATCTTGTGCAGCCTTGCTGGATGCTCGTTAAGTTTATTCCTAGCCTCTGTTAAGTTTCCAATCAGTGTATCTGGAAACTCTCCTATTGGAGATCCCAGCTCCCAGACCCTTTTTAATTCCTCTAGGAAGACCTTTTTATTCGTCTTATTACTATGCAACTCTAAACATGCGTCGCCCACGCCCGCATGGTCAAGACGGCGTTTCACCACTTCAAGCGCAGCCATTTTTTCTGCGACGAATAAGACAGTTTTGCCATCAGCTACTGCAGAAGCAATTATGTTTGCAATCGTCTGAGATTTCCCTGTACCCGGAGGCCCCTGAATAATAAGGTTTTTCCCTTCACGCACATCATGGATAGCAAGAGTTTGAGAGGTATCGCTATCCATGATGTGGAGCATATCCCTCGGGGAAATAAAAGGGTCTATCGGCACATCATCTGAAAGCCTTTTATCCTTCTCATCAAACCCATCAACCATAAGTGACTGGATAAGGGGTTGTTCTGTGATATTGTCATCCTCTGGCCAATTTTCTGGATCTAAATCCCGGTACATAAGGAACTTAGCGAAAGAGAAGAACCCCAGAGTAATATCGTTTTCTTGAACGCTCCAGTCAGGCTTTGTCTGCACAGCCTGAGCAACCTCATCGATATACCCCGAAAGGTCCAACTCCTCATCTGCGTTGATCTTAGGCAATAAAATTTCATGTGTTCGCTGTAGAAATGCCTCCAGAGATAGGTTTTCAATAATCTCATCTTGCCTTGCCCGTAGTTTAAACCTCTCACCAGCAGTTCCACGTTCAAGGGAAACAGGAATCAATATTAAAGGAGCATATCTGATATTTTCTTTATTATTGGGATCAATCCATTTTAAGGTTCCGAGCGTCAAATAGAGTATGTTTACACCCTGTTCTTCCTCTAACGTTTTAGAATCATGGTAAAGATCCAACAATCTTTTTTGCAAACCTTGTGGGGTTAACCTTGTTTGTAGTTTTGTATCCTGATGCTCAGCACTGATAGCGTTTGGATTAACATCGTCATCAAAAACAAGCAACCGAACATCAATAAGAGCTTCATCCGAATCCGTTTCAATGATCTCAGCATCAATTAGCTCCCCCTTTTTTCCTGCCCGTCCCGGTAGAAAAGTAAATACTTTCCCTTCTTTTACCAGTAAACGATAAATCTCAGTAGACCTTTCATCGATAATTTCTAAGAGTTTGGCTGTTTTAGAACGAGGGATATTGAGGAGTTTATTGCGCGCAGATAAGTCAAGAAGCTCAGTACGAGCTCGTTCTAGTTTTTGCTGAAGAGAAAGGCTAGTACTCTTAAACAGTGAATCTTCGTTATCATTCATGGCTGGGATTCCGTTGGTTCCATAAAATCATCATTGCATACCCGGTCTATACTGTAACAAAGGTATTCAACGTCAGAATGCTATCATCTTAGCCATTTTTTTAGGATAATTCTAATCGAACTCTGCAAAATCTAGCTCAGTAGAGTAGTTTCCATACTAGCTTCATTCTGCTGAACGAGTCATAGGCCTTGACCTGTTTCCTATCGAGTGACACACCTTACTGTTAAGATACACTCACCATTTATAGAGCTCCGCATATAAGAAATTAATTCTGATTAAACAAACAGAATAACTCCCTTTAAACTGCCTCGAACAAGAGTCAACTCATATGTAAAAAAATGTTTTTTTGCTACATCTATTGGTGGTCATCCGGATGGTCTTGACAGAAGGGAAGCTAATCTTTATATTAATTATCAACAAGTTAACATAATGACACGAGTCCAGTCAGAGGAGCCATATTAAAGAAGCCCGCTCAGGGAAACCTGAGCGGGCTTTTTGCTGAAGAACCTTTCTGCTCCATCCCCTGCGGTTAATCTCTCAACCCGGCCCCTCGCTCCCAGCCGCCAGCAGCGGTACCAGCACCTCGCTGACGGGGGTGGGGATACCCAGTAACCGACCATAACGCCGTATCACGCCATTGCGGATATCCCACTCCAGCGGGCGGTTGGCCTGGCGGTCGGCAAGTATTGAGGTGCCTAAATCCGCAGGGGCACGATGAAAACCGTCAACGATCTCCTGCGGAACGTTATCGCTCAGCTGCGCCCCACTGGCACGCGCTACGCTCAAACACTCGCGCAGGTAAGCCAAAGCCAGTTCAGTGATATCTCCCCGCGAGAACATGCCGGCGCGGCGATTGGCCAGCACCATCAGACCGGCGACCGCGTTCTGCAGCAGCTTGCGCCATGCGATGGAGATAAAATCGGCTGCCAGCTCAACCGCGCAGCCCGTGCCGCTGAACACCTCCGCTATCCGTTTTGCCTGCGGCGTATCGGGCAGCGTAAGGCGCGGTGCGGCGCGCAGCCAGACGGAGGCATCCGGCTCGCGCTGCGCCGGGAACCACACTACCGCAGGCAGCACCTTTGCGCCGTTGACGTAGGGCTCCAGCAGGGTTTCCTGCTCTACGCCATTTTGCAACGCACATACCAGGGTGTTTTCATCGCACAGCGCGGCCAACCAGTTGGCGCTGTCGGCAATTTGGGTGGTTTTCACCGCGACGAACACCAGATCGAACGGGTGGCCGACCGTCGCCGGATCGCTCAATACCGGGCCCGGCACTACGATTTCCCGCTTATCGCGACGCAAAATCAGCTGCGAATGCGCGGTTCGCCCGCACAGGACCGGCGTTCGCTCAACTTCATGCAACGCCGCGGCGATGGTGGTGCCGATAGCGCCCGGACCAATAAGAGCCAGCGTGGGATGCTCAGACATCGGGTGTTCTCCTGATTCGATTAGCCCATCATCAGCGTGCCGGCGGCAATCACCGCGCACGCCAGCATTTTTCTCGGCGTTAACCTTTCGCCGAGAAACAGATAACCCAGCGCGGCGGCGAACAGCACGCTGGTTTCGCGCAGCGCCGAGACGGCGCCCATTGGCGCGGCCGTCATGGCATAAATGATGCTGCCGTAAGCGACCAGCGAAACCAGACCGCCAACCGCCGCATGGAGCACGCCGGGCCGCCGGCGCAGTAAACTTTTACTGTCGCGCAGCGCGATATAAAGCGCCGTCATCAGCCCGCCCCATAATGCGCCCATCCACAGGGTATAAGAGAGCGCATTGCCGGAAACCCGCACCCCGATACCGTCCACCACGCTATACGCGGCGATAAAAACGCCCGTTGCCAGGGCGTATTGCAGGCCCGGCGTCGCCAGCCGCCCCCCTTTCACGGCCAGCAGCAAAATACCCGCGGACACCAGCGTGATGCCGCCAAGGGTGCTGAATTCAATTTTTTCTCCGGCGAATATTGCCGCCGCGCAGGTCACCATCAGCGGCGAAGAACCGCGCGCAATCGGGTAGCTTTGCCCGAGCTCCCCCCACTGATAACTGCGTACCAGACACAGGTTATAGCCGACATGCAGCAGGGCCGAAAGCAGCGCGTACGGCCAGCTGGCGCGGGCGGGCAGCGGCAGAAACAGCGCGGCGGCGGCGCAGGCAAGCGCGATCGTCAGACACATCATGGTCATCGACCACAATCGGTCAGCGCCGCCGCGCAATAAGGTGTTCCAGCCGGCATGCAGCAGGGCGGCGAATAAGGTAAGCAAAACAATGTGTCCAGGCATGCGCCGATACTAAACGGCAGCCGCCCGGATTGACAGTGAAGTGTCGTCATTGCGGCATGAGCAAATACTCATGCTTTAACGGTAGCTGAGCTGCGCCTGCTGTGACTCTGCCTGCAACCAGCGGCGGAATGCGGTGATGTGCGGCTGCGTTTCGATGCCTTTCGGGCAGACGAAATAATAGGCGGCCGGGGAAGGAAAAGGCACGTCAAACAGCCGCACCAGGCTGCCGTCGCCGATCTCTTTTTCCACGTGTCCGCTGCGCGCCAACGCAATGCCCTGCCCCAGTAACGCGGCTTCAATCGTCATGTTTGTGTCGGCGAAGCGTACGCTTTCGTGCAACACATCGGTATTTATGCCGATCAGCTTAAACCAGACGTCCCATTTCGGCACCAAATCGGCGCCGTCACGCGTCAGCAGCGGATAGCGCAGCAGCTCGGCGGGTTCGGAGGGGGTGCCGAAGCGCCGCAATAACGCCGGGCTGGCAACCGGAAATAGCTGTTCGCGAAACATAAACTCGGTGTGCAGCGCGGGATAATGGCCGTGGCCAAAACGGATCGCCACATCGGAGTCTGTGCTGGCGAAGTTAATGGCCGTGTCGGTGCTTTCCAGCGTCACCAGAATCTCCGGGTGCAAACGCGCCAAGCCGGGCAGGCGCGGCAGCAGCCACTTTAGCGCGAAAGAATAGGTGGTGTTAACGCGCAATCGCACCCGACCTTTTTGCTCGCGAAGGTCGGCCAACGTGGTTTCCAACTTGCTAAAGAATTCGCGCACCAGGGGGGCGAGCGCGGCGCCTGCGGGCGTCAGGCTGAGGGTTTTACCGCGCTCAAAAAGCTGCAGGCCCCAGATTTCCTCCAGATTTTTCAACTGGTGGCTGACCGCGCTTTGCGTAATGAAAAGCTCTGCGGCGGCGGAGGTAAAGGTGGTGTGGCGAGTGGCGACTTCAAAAGTGCGCAGCGTGGCTGTTGGGGGGAGATCGCGCATCATTCGTTCCTGTCAATGAGCTTATGCTCATAACACCCTATGCCGGAAGCGCGGAAAAAGATAGCAGTAAACCTTGAGCGTGTTGCAAGCCAGTCGCCTTAACGAAGGCGTAATGGCTCCTGATAGGGCTGGCTGGCCTGCCCTATTGAAACCGTCAGCACAGGCCACTGCGCGCCGGCGATGTCCCGTTGGAGAAAATCGCCTGGCGCAGCAGCACGATTTCCTTGGCCAGATCGTGGCACAACATGGCGGTCATCGCGTGAGACCGTGCTTCACCGGCATTAATCAACGGTTCCATTACCGTTTCTTCCCGTTCGTTCGACATAGCTCACTCATTGGCATGCCAAAAATAGCTTTTTTATCACATTGGAATTCCAATATCGGCTTGTGAGAATGCGATCACAGAAAAATAATTCGATTGGCCTATTTTTTGGTATGCCAAATCGCGAAACGGCGGTACGCGAATCGGTCGTCTGAGCAAGCACAACACAACAAGAGGTGGTGTCATGTCATTTCGGGACCGGCTAATAGACTCTCTGGGAGCCTTCGCCAATACGTTCAACAGTTACAGATACATTATGGCCATCAAGGCGTCGTTCATCACGTTGATGCCGGTGATCATCGTCGGCGCGTTTTCGGTGCTGATCTCCAATATGGTGATGGATCCCAAGAATGGCCTGGCGAGCTTCGCCATGTTTTCGTTCCTTGCGGACCTGAAGCCGATCATGAGCAGCATCAACTACGCCACGTTGAGCTTTCTCAACATTGGCGCGGTATTCCTGATCGGCATCGAATTGGGCAAGATTAACGGCTCGCGCTCGTTGTTCCCCGGCCTGCTGGCGGTGATCTGTTTTATTTCGGTCACGCCGACCACCGTTGAACTGATGGTCAACAACCAGATGCAGCTGGTGAAAGACGTGTTGGCAAAACAGTTTTCGGATACCCGCAGCCTGTTCCTCGGCATGTTTATCGCCATTTTGTCGGTGGAGATCTATTCCAAACTGGAAACGCTCGACCGGCTAAAAATCAAAATGCCGGAAAGCGTTCCGCCCAACGTGTCCGCGTCTTTTTCGGCGCTGATCCCGGCGATCATCACCGTGGTGGCAATCGCAACCTTCGGTTTTGTCTTCCACCGCCTCACCGGCATTTATCTGTATGACGCGGTATACCAGGTGGTGCAGCAGCCGCTGGAAACGGTGGTGCAAAGCCTGCCGGGCATCCTGATCCTGATGTTCGTGGCGCAGCTGTTCTGGGTCATCGGCATTCACGGCAATCAGATGGTAAAACCGATCCGCGAGCCGTTGCTGCTGGGGGCCATCATGGTCAATATGACCGCCTTTGAGCAGGGCAAGGACATCCCCAACATCATCACCATGCCATTCTGGGATGTCTATATGAGCATCGGCGGATCCGGCATCACGCTGGGGCTGCTGTTTGCGGTGATGATCGCCACCAAGCGCAAGGAGATGCGGGAAATCGGCAAGCTGTCGCTCGGGCCGAGCTTCTTCAACATCAACGAACCGGTGATCTTCGGCATGCCGATCATGCTCAACCCTATTCTGGCGATCCCGTTCATCATCACGCCGCTGATTACCGGCACCATCGGTTATTTCGCCACCAGCATCGGTTTTGCCGGCAAAGCGGTGGTGATGGTGCCGTGGACGACGCCGCCGATCATCAACGCCTGGCTATCGACCGCCGGTTCGATGGGCGCGGTAATCACCCAGCTGATTTGCATCGTGGTCGCCACGCTGATTTACCTGCCGTTCGTCAAAGTCGCCGCACGCCGTGCCGCACAGGCCGAACAACCCGTTATACAGAATGCATGAGGTCAGCAATGAGTCAGGTTTCAATCGAGATACCCGGGGATTTCATTCTCGGCGCGGCGGCTTCCGCCTGGCAAACCGAGGGCTGGAGCGGTAAAAAACAGGGGCAAGATTCTTACCTTGATTTGTGGTATCGGCACGATCGCCACGTTTGGCATAACGGCTATGGCCCATCGGTCGCCACCGATTTTATCAACCGCTACCCGGAAGACGTGGCATTGATGAAACAAAGCGGCGTCAGCCACTACCGCACGTCGATCAACTGGGCGCGCTTTCTTACCGATTATGAGCAAGGCGTGGTGGATGAAGATTACGCCGCCTATATCGACGCCTTGCTGGACGAAATGAAACGCCAGGGCGTCGAGCCGATGCTGTGCCTGGAACACTACGAGCTGCCGGGCTGCCTGCTGGAAAAATACGGCGGCTGGAACGCCAAGCGCGTGGTTGAACTGTTCGTGCTGTATGCCCGCCGGGTGTTCGAACGCTTCGGCGCCAAGGTGGCGCGCTGGTTCACCTTCAATGAACCGGTGGTGGTGCAGACGCGGGTTTATCTCGACGCCATCCGCTGGCCGTACGAGCAGAACACCACCAAATGGATGCAGTGGAATCACCATAAAAATCTGGCGACCGCCTCGGTGGTGCAGCTGTTTCGCCAAATGAACTGCGCCGGCAGCATCGGGGTGATACTTAACCCGGAGGTGACTTATCCCCGCTCCAGCGCGCCGCACGATCGGCGTGCCGCCGAGCTGTATGATTTGTTCTACAACCGGGTTTTTCTCGACCCGGCGATCAAGGGGGAATACCCTGCGGAACTGCTGGCGCTGCTGAAAAAGCATGAAGTGAATTTCGCCTGGACGCCGGAAGAAATGGCGTTGATCCGCGACAACACCGTCGACGAAGTGGGCATCAACCTGTATTACCCGCACCGGGTCAAGGCGCCGAGCCGCGCATGGCATAGCGCAACGCCGTTCCACCCGGCGATGTACTACGAGCATTTTGAACTTCCGGGGCGGCGGATGAATAAATCGCGCGGCTGGGAAATCTTGCCGAAAATCGTTTATGACATGGGCCTGCGCATGCGCGACGAGTACGGCAACATTCCATGGTTCATTGCCGAGAACGGCATGGGCGTCGAGGACGAGGCGCGGTTTAAAAACGCCGCGGGGGAAATTCAGGATGACTACCGCATCGAGTTCATCCGCGAGCATCTCTATTGGGCGTTGAAAGCGGTGGAGGCCGGGGCGAACTGCCGAGGCTATATGCTGTGGGCGTTTACCGACAACCTGTCGCCGATGAACGCCTTCAAGAACCGTTACGGCCTGATTGAGATCGATCTGGACAACCGGCGCAACCGGCGGCAAAAAAAATCAGCGCGCTGGTTCCGCGCGCTGAGCGACAGCCGGCGGCTGCTTCTGACGCTTGACGACGAAAATAAATAAGGACCTGCTGATGAAACGAATCGTTCTGGCCTGCTCGGCGGGCATGTCCACCTCGCTGGTGGTCACCAAAATGGAAAAAGAAGCGACAGCGCGCGGGCTGGCGTTGCAGATCTACGCCATCCCTGAACAGAATCTGCGCGATGAGCTGCAAAGTTACGGCAACGACATCATCGCGGTGCTGCTGGGGCCGCAGGTGCGCTTCAAGCTGACGGAAAACAAAAAGCTCACCGACGAACACCGGATCCCCATCGCGGTGATTGATTCTGTGGCTTATGGCACGTTAAACGGCGCAAAAGTACTCGATCAGGCGTTGGATTTGGTAGACTAGCGCCGCTGTCGTCCCAACGGACTTTTCAGGGCTAAAAGCCTCTTGCAGGCAAGGTATGGCATCGGCCAGGCGTATTTCAGAGTGAAACGGTGGGCAAAGTCGTGATTCCGCAGGAAAAAAAGCAGTATCAGGAGATTGGACGGGACCTTCGGCAGAAAATTCAGCAGGGCCATTTCGCTATCGGCACGCGTCTGCCGCCCGAGCGCAACATTGCCGAAACCTACGGCGTCAGCCGCACGATCGTTCGCGAAGCGCTGCTGATGCTTGAACTGGAAGGAACGGTGGATATTCGCCAAAGTTCGGGGGTCTACGTGATGCGTATTCCGAGCGAAACGGCGGAAGATGACGATCCGCTGCTGCAAAGCGAAGTCGGGCCGTTCGAAATGCTCCAGGCGCGGCAACTGCTGGAAAGCAATATTGCGGCGTTTGCCGCCAAAATGGCCACCAAGGCCGATATCGAAAATTTGCGGCGCACGCTGGAACAGGAGCAACGCGCCATCATCGCCAATGACGAAAGCGGCGACAATGACAAAATGTTCCATTTGCTGATCGCCGGCGCGACGCAGAATCAGATGCTGCTGGATACGGTAAAAAGCATCTGGCAGCGGCGGGATGCCAGCCCGCTTTGGCAGCAGTTACACAGCCGCATTGCCACTAAAGGCTATCGGCTGAAATGGCTGGCCGATCACCAGAACATTCTGGCGGCGCTGCGCCGTCGCGACGTGATGGGATCGTATCAGGCCATGTGGCAACACATGGAAAACATCAAGGGAACGCTGATGGAGCTGTCCGACGTCGATGCGCCGGAGTTCGACGGCTATCTATTTGAGTCGATACCGATCTTCCAGGGGAAATTGGTGTGATAAGCCAGAGCAGCGAACGGATATCCGCCGGCCTATCGCCAATGCCAAAAATATAAAGCCTGACACCAAATCGGGTCATTAACCGCAGGCCCGCTTTTTCGTCGTTAGCGTAAAAAGCGGGTCGATTTATAGACCATGTTCGCGAAACGGCAAGTCAGCGCGCCGTCAGGCTGCCGCGCAACAGGCTATGGTCTTCGTCGCCGGTCAGCAACGCCAGCGCACGCTGCGCCAGCGCTTCCAGTGAATATTCGATCGACGGCACCGCCGGCGCGCCGGGCCACTGCAACGAACCGTCCAGGCTGAATACCGTCACCTGCCCCGGCACCTGTCGTTGATACTGGTGCAGGACGCTGAGGGCTTCCTGCGCCTGGCAGTCATCGGTGACCAGCAGGGCATTGAACGGCATATTGCCGTTCAACAGGCTTTGCAATGCGATCCGTGCTGACGGTTCGCCCTCCACGACCAACTGCCGGTTATAGGGGATCAGATGGGTCTCCAGCGCGCTGCAGTAGCCCTGCAGCACCTGCTGCGCGGCGTCGCCGCCGGCAAAATTGACCAGCGCAATCTGCCGTCGCTGCTGATTGGCGAGATAATGCACCGCGGTTTCGGCGGCAAACTGATGATCGAAGCCGACGCTTTTACCGGTGGTGGCGGACAGGCAGTCCAGACACATCACGCTATCCGGCAGCGGCGGCAGGCTAAAGCGCGCGCCGACCACAATCAGCGCATCGCACCAGCCGTTGCTCAGCTCCGCCACCGCGGCCGCCAGCGTCGGCGCGTCGTTGGCGAAACGCAACAGCAAGTGCTTCCTCTGTTGGCTAAGCTGTTTTTCCAACGCCTGCAAATAACCGGTGGACTGCTGAATATGTTCGGTAGCGCACACCACGCCGATGCAGCCGGTTGATTGGCTGGTCAGGGACTGGGCAACGGCGTTCGGCCGATAGTTGAGCGTTTCCGCCGCCCGCAACACCGCCAGACGGCTTTCTTCCTTTACCCCGCGACTGCCGCTCAGCACCCGGGATACCGTGGCTTTCGACACCTGCGCCAGACGGGAAACATCGTTGATATTGGCCATAACTGCGGGTCTTCCTGCTGATGTTGAAAAACGGGCCGCCGGCCCGTTAACGATTATCCTTAACTCGCCGCCCGCTGTCGTTGATAAAGTTCGACCATTTCAGCGATCAGCTCGCGAGCGAGAATAGCATTCATCAGATGATCCTGCGCATGCACCATGATCAGCGTCATCGGCGTCTTCCCCTCGCCCGCGTCATGCTCAATCAGTTGGGTCTGTACCCGATGCGCCGCGCGGCAATAGCTATCCGCATCCTGCAAACGCGCCTGCGCCAGGGCAAAGTCGCCATCGCGCGCGGCCTGCAACGCCTCAAAACACAGGCTGCGCGTTTGGCCGGCATTGACGATGATTTCCATCACCGTGCTTTCCAGATCGTCCATTATTCCGCTCCTTCAAAACCATTGGCTTCGGCGACGGCGGCAAACCACTCACCGCTTTTTTTGACGCTGCGTTTCTGCGTAGCCAGATCCAACTGCACAAAACCATAGCGGTTTTTATAGGCGTTGCACCATGACCAGTTGTCGATAAAGGTCCACATATGGTAGCCCAGACAGTTGCTGCCCTCCTGAATGCCGCGATGTACCCAGCGCAGATGGTCGCGCACAAAGGCAATGCGATAGTCATCCTGGATCTGCCCACCCCGTTCAAATCGCAGCTCATCTTCCACGCCCATGCCGTTTTCTGAAATAAAACAGCGCGGGTTGCCATAATTTTCGCGCAGGTTGGACAGAATATCGTAAACGCCTTTTTCGTAAATTTCCCAGCCGCGGTACGGGTTCATTTTACGGCCCGGCATTTCATAGCTGCTGAAGAACCATTCCGGCATAAAGGGACTGTCGGGGTTTACCAGGCTGTCGCGACACTGTATGCGGCGCGGCTGATAATAATTGACGCCCAGCAGATCCACCACGCCCTGCCGCAGCAACTGCGCATCCCCCGGCCGGCAGCTCGGCAATTGGCCGTGCTGTTGCAACAATGCCACCAGTTCCTGCGGATACGCGCCGCGCAACGCCGGGTCGAGGAAACTGCGGTTGAACATCAGGTCGGCGACCTCGGCCGCCTTGACGTCCGCAGGGTTGTCGGAGCGCGGGTATGACGGCGTCAGGTTGAGAATGATGCCGATTTCCCCGCCCTGTTGCCGAGCGCGGTACTTTTTCACCGCCTGAGCGTGCGCCAGCATGGTGTGATACGCCACGGTGGCGGCGCGTTTGAAATCCACCACGTTCGGATAATGGAAATTGTACAGATAGCCGCCTTCCACCGGCACGATCGGCTCATTGAAGGTAAACCAGTGCTTCACCCGGTCACCGAACAACCGGAAGCAGTTATCGGCGAATTCAGCATAGGCATCAACCACCTCACGACTTTCCCAGCCGCCAAGCCGCTGCATCGCCATCGGCATGTCAAAATGGAACAGGTTGATAAACGGCGTAATGCCCTGCACCAGCATTTCATCGATCGTCTGATTATAAAACGCCACCGCTTGCTGGTTAACGCCGCCGCGCCCCATCGGCATCAGCCGCGCCCAGGAAATCGAGGTGCGAAAGGTGTTGTGATTCAGCTGTTTCAACAGGGCGATATCTTCGCGCCAGTGCCGGTAAAAGCCGGAGGTATCCTGCGGCCCGACCTGCTGGTGAAAGCGCCCCGGCTGCTGTGCAAACCACTCATCCCAAACGGTGGCGCTTTTACCGAAGTTCAGGCTTTCCCCTTCGGTCTGCGGCGCCGAGCTGGCGCTGCCCCACCAAAAATCTTGCGGGAACGAATATTTCATTATTGCTCCTTGTTCAGGAATTGGCGGCGGCGGCGACGTCGCTTTGCGGTTGATTGTTTTCCTGCTCTTGCTTGAGCAGGGTGCGTTCGTAGGCTTTCAGGAACGGGTAATACATCAGTGCCGACAACAGCATGCAGAACAGGCACATGAACAACGGACTGAGGGCCCAGTTGGCGGCCCAGGAGGCACCGATCGGCGCCGGCGTGGTCCACGGCGTTAGCGATACCACCTGCGCGATCCAGCCCAGTTTGGTGGCGATATAAGCGAAGGTGGCGTTGATCATCGGCACCAGAATGAACGGCAGGAAAAATACCGGGTTCATGATGATCGGCGCGCCAAACAGAATCGGTTCATTGATATTGAACATGCTCGGCACCACGCCCATCTTGCCGATGGCGCGCAGGTGGACGGCCCGGCTGCGCAGCAGCAAAAACGCCAGCGGCAGAGTTGAACCGACGCCGCCGATCAGCAGATAGTGATCCCAGAATCCTTGCAGGTAGATATGCGGCAACGGCGCGCCCGCGGCGAGTGCTGTTTGGTTCAGCGCCAGATTGGTCATCCAGAATGGATTCATTATGCCGGTTACGATCAGCGCGCCGTGAATGCCGGCGAACCACAGGATCTGGCAGATAAACACCGAAATCAAGATCGCCGGCAGCGAGTCCGACGCCGAAACCAGCGGCTCCAGCAGGTGCATGATGGCCTGCGGAATGATCATGCCGGTATAGCTCTGCACCAGCAGGTTAAGCGGGTGCAGCGTCGCCACGATCACCACCACCGGGATCAGGATCTCGAACGAACGCGCCACCCCGGTCGGCACCTCTTTCGGCAGCCGGATAGTGACGTTGCGACGTTTGAGCCAGGCGTATAGCTCACCGGCATACAGCGCGGTAATGATGGCGGTAAAAATCCCCTGGCCGGAGAAATATTGCGTATCGATCACGCCGTCACGGTACGGCGCAGCCACCAGCAGGAAGGCCATAAACGCCAGCAGACCGGTCATGATCGGATCAAGCTTGTAATGCCGCCCGAGGCTGGCGCCGATGCCGACCGAAATAAAGAAGGTCATCACCCCCATGCTGAGGTGAAACGGCAACATCAGCTGTTCACGGTATTTGAGAGAAAAGTTCAGCCAGCCGCGCGCAATCCCCCAACTGCTGTCGGCGGCGAACGGCGGGAAAATAAACACCAGCATGAACGAACCGATAATCATGAACGGCAGCGCCGATACGAAGCCGTCGCGAATGGCTATCACATGCCGTTGCTGACCGACGCTGCCGGCCAACGGCGTGACCCGCTGTTCAATGATCCTGACCATCGCCTGATAAAGGGAACTCATGCGCGCGCTCCCTGCCGTGCGATCAGCGCCAGCGCGAAGTCCAGCACCTTGTCGCCGCGCTGCATGCCATAATCCATCATGTCGATGGCCGCGACCGGCACGCCCTTCTCCGCTGCGCGGGCTGACAGCGCCGGCAGCATGTATTTGATCTGCGGGCCAAGCAGCACCACGTGATAGTTCGGGAACTGCTGATCGAACTCGCTGGCGCTGAACGCCGCGATCTCTACCGCCAGTTGGCGGCCGGCGGCTTCAGCATTCATTTTATTGACTAACAGACTGGTCGACATCCCCGCAGAACAACAAAGCATGATTTTCTTCATTATGATTACCCCAGTGACGATTCGTGGTCTTCCCGATCCTCATTGGAAACAAAATGGAAACCGGTTTCCAATGAATAAAAATCGATTTGAGAGGGTTCTCATGCATTAAAGATAAAATAGCGGAAACCTCGTGAGCTGGGTCACAATTTCAACGGCAGGCTAGCGGCCAGGCCAGGAAAAGAGCGGAAGAACTGCTATGGCGACGCGGTTATAAATCCGCATGTGTCAGCTGCGCGCGGTAGTTAATTATGGACAGGGAGCAAACAGGCCCGCCCGACAAGTGCCGGCATACGGAACACAACGAACGCGCGTCGAGTATCAGGGGGCGTCAAGCCCCCCGGATATCAGCGTTAACGCGTGTCGTGCCGGTAAACGGGCACCGGCCGCGCCGTTCCCGTCAGGGTATCGGAGACCTCAGCCACCGAGGTGGCTATCTTCATACCGCCCTCTCTCAGCCGCCGCACCTCCGCCGCGATCCGCTGTATGCCGAGCCAGAATAGGCCGTCCAGCGCCGTGACCGGCAGCCCGCTTTCCAGAGCCAATTTAAGGCGCTCCCGCGGCGCTTTCGCCTCTTGCGCGATTTGCCGGTAAGGGGCCGCGGTGATCCCCGCCGCGTCGACCCGCTGGATACGGGTCGTCAGACGGTACTGAAATTCGTCCGGTATTCCGGCCAGATCGCTCTTCAGGCTGTAGATACAGCCGAAACGCTTACCGTTGAACAGCACGTTTTTTTGGCTGAGCGGCAGTTCATCGCGCACGCCGGCTATCAATTGCGGGGCGCGGGTGAGCAATAATCTGAAGGGAAGCTCAAAGCTCGTAACGTAATCCACGTTCAGCAATGCGATACGCAGGCGCTCCTCCGCTCCGGCCTTATTTTCCCGACATTCGGCAATCACATCGGCCCATTGTCGGGTCAGGCGGGGGCTTTCCGTCGCTTCGGCAAAGCAATACTTTTCAATCTGGTAGTCAACTCGTCCGGTCACGCTGAAGCCTCTCCCGATCGCTCTTCGGTATCCGCCCCACTTTATCAGCGGGCGGAGATAACTGAAAGTCAGTTGTCAGGGAGAAGGCCGACGGAACGGCAGTGACGCGCTTTCCCCTTCACGCCCGGCCGTTATGGTGAATTATCGGTTTATGATTGAATCGTCTTTTCTTACTATGTCCTGACCTGATGGGACCCGCATGGCCATGATTAAGAGGGAGGATTTATGCGGCTGGCGATAATCATAGTGATAGGGGTACTGGTATGCATCAGCATGATGCTGTTCTTGCAATATGTCAGTGAGCAGCCTTGGCTGAACGGCTAGAGCGTGATGCGCAGTATGCGTTTGCGCAGCGGGAAAGACGCTGCCCCCGCCGATGTTCAACCGCTTCGAACATAACGAGGCCGGCAACGGGGCAGCAGATTGTAGATAGGGTCAGTTGGCGAAATTTCAACTCCGCCCCGGTTTAGCTGAGTATGAAAATGTTATGCCGCACAAATTAACCCGTGCGCGGCCTTTTCATGGCGGAAAAAATGGCTTAGTATTTTATCTAGTGCACTAGACAATCAACAACAAGGTAATGGAGCGGATATGAAAACGCAGACCCGCCGAGAAATCGGAACACAACTTTCGTTTGCGCTCTATGGTGCGGCCAGCCGGATGAACCGGTTGCATAAACCTTTTCTGGCGCCTCTGGGCCTCACCTTCCCTCAGTACCTGGTGATGCTGGAGTTATTTAATGAAACGCCCCGCACCGTCGGCGATCTCGGCGGCAAGCTCGGCATGGACACCGGCACCATCACCCCGGTGCTCAAGCGTCTCGAGGCCGCTGGGCGGGTCCGCCGCACGCGTGACCGCACTGATGAAAGACGGGTGCTGATTACCCTGACGGACGAAGGCAGGGCGCTGCAGGATGCACTCTGGCGCATCACCGATAACATCAAATCAGCCTGCCGGTTATCGGATGCCAAACTGGAAGAACTTCGCGACACCCTGAATGATTTTGCCCATCCGGCGGACCGTTAATCGCCTACGACTCGGATACGGAGGTATTAAATGAAAATTGGCATCATTGGCGCCGGAAATATAGGCGCAACGCTGGCGCGTAAACTTTCAAGCCATGGGCACGCGGTCAAACTGGCCAACTCAAGGGGGCCGGACACCATTGCAGAGCTGGCGCGGGAAGCTGGTGCGGTCGCGGTTGAGCGTCAGGAAGCGGTGCACAATGTGGACGTCATCATCCTCTCCACGCCGTTTGACAAACATGCAGAATTGGCGGCGCTGTTAATTGGCGTACCCGAAAACGTGATTGTTATCGATACCTCTAACTACTACCCCTTCCGCGATGGCGATATCGCTGACATCAATAATGGGAAACCGGAGAGCGTCTTTGCCAGTGAAGTGCTTCAACGGCCTTTGATTAAGGCCTGGAATGCCGTTCTGGCGGCTACGTTGGCGGAGAAAGGCGTTGCAGACGGGTCTGGATCCCGTCTCGCCATCCCGGTTGCCGGCGACAGCGCCAATGCAAAAGCCATCGCGCTGGAGTTGGTTAATCAGACCGGCTTCGATGCGGTTGACGCCGGCCCGCTGAACGAATCATGGCGGCAGCAGCCCGGCACCCCGGCGTACTGCACCGAGCTGAAAATCGATGAGCTGAACCTTGCCCTGCAAACGGCGGATAAAGCGCGGGCGCCTCTGAACCGAGACGCATTAATCAATGAGTTCATCGCCGCCGGCAGTTTACTCACGCACGATGCCATCATTGCGCGCAACCGGGCGGTGACGGCTTAATCCTTCGCCACCTTTAGCAAGGCGGCGCGTTAACAGGCCGGTCATTCGATTATCTTGACCACCACTTTGCCTTTCGCATGCCCTTGGGCAAGGTAGGCAAGCGCATTCTTGGTTTCGGCAAAGGGGAATACCTTGTCGATCACCGGTGCGATGCGTTCAGCTTCGATCAGTTTGCCGATTTGATCGAGCTGTTCGCCTTCAGGTCGAACGAACAGAAATGAATAGGCGATACCTCGCTTTTGCGCCAGACGCATTATCCTGCGGCTCATCATCCCAAACGCCAAGGTCAGCAAGAAGTTTAACCCCCGCGCCCGTGCGAATGCGGCATCTAACGGCCCGACGAGAGAAACAATCTTTCCTCCCGGCTTGAGGATCCGGATGGATTTTTCAATCGTATCGCCTTCGATGGTGCCAAGGACGGTGTCGTAGCCGCTCAACACCTTTTCGAATGCTTGCGTTTTATAGTCGACCACCTCGTCCGCGCCCAGCCGTTCAAGCCATGCGACGTTGTCCGTGCTGGTGGTGGTGCCTACCCTGGCCCCCAGGTATTTAGCCAGCTGGATCGCCAGGGTGCCAATTCCCCCCGACCCTGCCGGAATGAAAATTTTCTGACCGGGCCGCAGCCCGGCGCGCTCCGTCAATGCTTGCCAGGACGTGAGGCTCACCATCGGCAGCGAAGCCGCCTGCACGAAGTCCAGATTTGCCGGCTTCAAGGCGGCGGCGCTCTCGGGCACCGTCGCAAACTCGGCAAGCGAGCCCGTTCCCGTATCGAAAATGCTGGCGAAGACTTCGTCGCCTGGCGTAAAACGCGTCACGCGGCTCCCCACGGCAACGACAACGCCAGACAGGTCGCTGCCTAATGTGGCGGGAAGCTTAAACTGCAAAATCGGCTTGAATATGCCGGTCGGCACCCTGTTGTCGATAGGATTCAGCCCCGCTGCGTGCACTTTAACCAGAATGTCATTGGCGCCGGGTGTCGGATAATCTACGTCATCGAACCCCAATTCGGGCGATTTGCCATAGCGTTTAAACCTGAAGGCTTTCATCGTCTTCTTCCCCCGCTGTACTTTCCGTTTCAATCGTTGCCTGCCGTCGCCTCGCCAATACCCGAGGGGGCCCCGCCACAAGCGCTGCGGGTTTATTTGCCCTGCTGAAACAAGGCCTTTAAAGGGTTTTATATCGCTCTGCGGGTTCATCTTGCCTGATGTCTGAAAGCAGCGCCTGTCGCGCGGCGTCGAGGGCCTCCCAGCGCGCCGCGTTGTGTAACGGTGGCATGGTAACGAGCTCGCGGCGATCAAAGCCAACCAGCGCCGCATCGACTAACGCCCCTGCCTCCATCATTTTGGGTGAGGCACTGATGTCGATGCCTGCGCGTTGCCAAATTTCCGTGTAAGTGCCGGCGGGAAGCACCGCCTGAACATAAATGCCCTTGGCGGACAGTTCCAGGTTCATTCCCTGCGACAGGAAAAGAACGAAGGCCTTGGTGGCGCCATATACCGACATGGCAAATTCGGGCGCCAGACCGACAACGGAGCTGATATTGACTATCGATCCTTCGCCGGCTTGCGCAAAGCGTGGCGTCACCGCGCTGGCGAGTCGCGTCAAGGCCGTGACGTTAAGCGCGATAAGCCGTTCGATCGCATCAGGAGACTGTTCCATAAAGCCGCCCGCCTGCGCGATACCCGCGTTATTGATGAGAATGCCTATCCGCTCATCGCTACGCAGGCGCGCTTCGACGGCCGCTAAATCATCCGCTTGCGTGAGGTCCGCGGGCAGAATATCGACGGAAATGCCGCTTTCCTGCCGCAAACGCTCGGCAAGGCTCTCAAGCTTTGCCTTGTCGCGAGCGACCAGAACGAGGTCGTGGCCCCGGCGTGCGAACCGTTCAGCGTAGACGGCGCCAATGCCCGTAGACGCGCCCGTAATGAGGACTGATGATTTGGTCATGAGTTAATCTTCTTTATCAATGAATAAACAGGGGCCTAAGTCACGAAGTTAATGATGATGATCATAATCTAAAAAGTCAATCGGTTTGATTACGATCATCATCAATGTATAATTGCAGCATGCGTTTTCAGTGGGGATCAGAAAGGGTGAAAGTGTCTAAAGAGCAGGTTCGCGAAAACCGAGCGCGTATTGTTGAAGCCGCCTCGGTGTTGTTTCGTGAACGGGGCTATGACGGCGTAGGCATCGCGGAATTGATGTCGGCGGCAGGTTTGACCCACGGCGGGTTCTATAAGCACTTCGCTTCCAAGGCGGATTTATTGTCGGAGGCGATGAGCTGCGGTTTTAGGCGATCGGCGGAAAGCTCGTTAGGCGTGGAGCGGGAAAAGTTTATCGCAGACTACCTCTCCCGCCAGCATCGCGATGCTATGGGTAAGGGTTGCGTGATGTCGGCGCTGGGTACCGATACAGCCCGTCAATCAGAATCAATCAAGGCGACATTTTCCGCCGGGATCGAACGACAGCTGAGCCTTTTAGCCGATGAAAACGGCGCGGGAAACGCAACGCGTGCAGACCTGATCGACACCCTCGCGCATCTTGTCGGTGCTCTGGTGCTGTCTCGCGCCTGCCCTGATGATTCCACCCTGGCGGATGAAATTCTGGACGTTTGCCGTTCCCGCTTGCTCGCTCAGGAAGCTCAAGAAGATGTCGGCGAGTTTGTGCGGATGCGTAATAAACCCTAAAAAAATAACCTGCCGTTTTATGCAGGTTATTTCTGTCGCCAACAAAGGAATAATTAGAAAACCAGTAAATATAATTTATTTTACTTCCAGGCGGAAATGGCGAATGTTCCTTCGGGTTTTACGGGCAAGTATCTGTCGTAGTACTCCAGGTAATTTTTCACCGGGTCTACATCCTTAAACTGCTCCGGATAAAGTGATTTGGCAATAAACTGTATCATGGCAAAATCGGAGAGTGTCCTTGATGCGCCTTGATACACACCGAATAGTTTTTTGCTCTTTATCGCCGGCAAGGAGCCCCAACCGTTACGCGTAGAGAAAGCGATAAGCTTCTGACGAGAAATATTTTCCTCAACCCCGACACCCATGGGCAATGCCGAAGAAATTTTGTTGTTTTCTCTTCCCGAGATAAAAATCGCATCGGGTCTCGCGACGAAAAGCTGCTCTGGGTTAATAACCCCCCACCACTCGAAAAGTGATGCGGCAATATTATCCGCCCCGGCCAGTTTCAACATCGCTCCCCACATATTCTCCCCATAGGTGAATGAATACTCATCAGGCCCCTTATTCCCAAACTCGATATAAACCTTTGGCTTTTTTAAACCTGCTTTATTTATTCTATGTTGTATGTCCGCAATGTTATTGGCGTAAAGCTCCGAGAGTTCCTGAGCCCTCTTTTCCTGCCCCGTAAGCACCCCAAATATTTTTGTGGAACTCGCATGTTTTTCAACCGTTTGAGCATTGTAGTCGATGACAACCACCGGTATTTTCAAAGCTTCGAGTCGAGAAACCTCATATTTCAAAGCAACATACTGCCACTGAGCCAAGATGACCACGTCAGGTTTCAATGATATGATATTTTCAAGCGAGATATTATGGAGATCGACTTCGCCAATATCGGCGATCTGCGCCAGGTAGGGTATTTTCTCTATATACATATTCCAATTGGCGGGTACTTTCCCACGCCATGCTTCACGCGAAATGCCAATTACGCGTTTGAACGCATCTTCTCCGCCCACCGCCAGGTAATCTTCAAAGTTAAATCCTAAAACAGCTCGTTTTACAGGAGTATCAAGGGTAACCTGCCGCCCCAAGACATCGGTTAAAGTCGTGCTGGCTGCATTAGCGATGCCGGACACCGTTAAAAAAACAATGAACATCATAAACGTGCGTATGTCTCGAGCACCCATAAAATAAAAATCCTCAGGATCTGGGGTTGAACTAATAATAGTTTATATTGAAATCAACAAAATGGATATGAAAATGATAATAGTTATTATTAAAATTAACATCAACCGCAATCACGGCCCCGTTTCAAATCTTGTATAAAAAAACCAGTCAGGAGAGAAACAACAGCATTAACAACCAACTAAAAAAATAAAAGCAGCACGGTCAACCCCCTTTCTTTACCGCTAACCGCTGACAGGGGCTGCCTGGGCCATAGGGCCAAATGCCGCCTTCCGAAGGAGGCTGCTGGTTGTATTCAGTTTCCCCCCGCTAGCCGGGCCTGTATTTTGTGGCTATGACCGGACCAAACGCCGACGTCAGGGGCGTGTAAGCCGCCGCTATGGGATCCATTCCCTGATAACCACCGTAGAAAAGATAGAAAAGGTTAAATCCTATTTCATACCGTTGACATCACAATAATATGAATGTGTCTACTCATACCACTCATTAGAAACATTCACTTCTTTATAACCCAATCACTTACTGATTCAATTAACGTGAGTTATTTACATTATAGAGATAACTCTGTGAGTTATTTTATAAACCTGTCCCCCACCCCATCAATTCGTAAAAACCACATCATTATAAAACACATTAACCCCTATCAAAACTCTGTAGGTAAATGCCTAAAAAACAAATAAAAACAGTAAAGAAAAAGTTAAATATCATTAGCTTTTCACGTAAGAGTGAAAATAAAATCGCTGCACAATAACCTACCAGTGATTATAGTTCTCATTACCATTTACATCAGGAAGATGATAAAAATGAACTATATAAAAAATGTAAAAACTTCACCGGCCAGGATTTCGAACGACCGATTTTCATTCTCCGGCGTTAGCTCCTTAACCTTGTTTACCGGGCTTTGCATGGGGGCGAGTGGCGCCAGCCTCGCCGAAACCGCCCCCCCGGCTCCGGCGAGCGAAGAAAGGCTGGTGACCGCCGATGCGCCAGACTCGTTTTATATCCAGGCATCGGCCGACCCCAAATTTACCCGCCCGCAGAAAGATACGACGCGTACGATGGTGCTGATCCCTGAAGCGCTAATCAAAGAACAGGGCGCCACTACGCTGACCGCGGCGTTAAAAAACGTGGCCGGCGCAGGCGCTTTTTTCGCCGGCGAAAACGGCAACTCAACGACCGGTGATGCCGTCTACATGCGCGGGTTTGATACCTCCAACAGCCTCTACCTGGACGGCATGCGCAATATAGCCAGCGTTTCCAGAGACACCTTCAATACCGAGCAAATCGAAGTTTTCAAAGGCCCTTCAGGTGCAGACTATGGCCGCAGCGCCCCCAGCGGTTCGATCAATCAGGTCAGCAAGCAACCGCGCATGGATACCGGCCTGGACGCGTCGGCCAGCCTGGGCAGCGCCCGTTACCGCCGCGCCACGCTGGACTATAACCAGGCATTCGGCGAAACCTCGGCTATCCGTTTGAATCTGCTGGGTGAGAAAGCGCCGGAGGCCGGCCGTCGCCATGTGCGGCAAGAACGTTTCGGCGTTGCTCCCTCCTTCGCTTACGGCCTTGGCACTGCCACCCGCCTCTACCTGAACTACCTCCATCTGCAACAGGACAACGTGCCGGACGGCGGCGTTCCCACCCTCGGTTTACCGGGTTATTCCGCGCCGAGTGCCCGAACCGACGCGTTGAACGACGCGGGGAAAGTGAACAGCCGTAATTTTTATGGCACCCGAGACGATCGCGACAACTCGACCACGGATACGGCAACGCTCCGCCTGGAACGGGATCTTACGGATAACCTCACGCTGCGCAATACCACCCGCTGGTCCCAGGTGAAACAGGATTATCTGTTGAGCGCCTTTATGATAGGCGACAAAAACGTGGTTATCGTCGATGCTAATCGTGTCGACACCTGGACCGCTTCACGGCTGGCCAATACCAAAGATGCGCGCAACACCTTGCTGAGCAACCAAACCAACCTGACCGGCAAATTCAGTACCGGCACGGTGCGCCACGACGTTAGCGCCGGCGTGGAGTTTACGCGCGAGCGCCAAACCCATTATGGCCTGCACGCCGTCGCCCTGCCGGCCGTCAATATCTACCGTCCCGATCCGTCGGTTTCCGCCCCCGCAGTGTCACGCAACGGCGCCAACGCCAACGGCACAACCGAGACTTTCGGCCTGTACGCGTTCGACACGCTTGAACTGGGCAGAAGCGTTGAAATTAACGGCGGCGTTCGCTTAGACAGCTACCGTACCTCATACGATCGCGCCACCGCCTGCGGCGGTTCCGGGCGCCGAGCCGTAGCCTGCCCGCCGGGCATAGCGACCAATACGCCCATCAACACGCTGGATATCGCCAAAACCGGCAACCTGTTCAATTGGAAAGCCGGCGCGCTGTACCATATCACCGAGCGCGGCAACGCCTACCTCAACTACGGCATTTCTCAACAACCGCCCGGCGGCAACAACTTTTCGCTGGCGGAGTCCGGCTCAGGCAGCAGCGCCAACCGAACTGACTTCAAGCCGCAAAAGGCGAAAACCATCGAGATCGGCACCAAATGGGCGCTGTTGGGCAATCACCTGCTGCTGACGGCGGCGCTGTTCCGTACCGATATTGAAAACGAGGTGGGGAAAAATGACGACGCAACCTATTCTCAATACGGCAAGAAACGCGTTCAAGGCTATGAGTTGGGCATGGTCGGCAATATCACCCCCGACTGGCGCCTGTTCGCCGGTTACACCTTGCAAAACGCCAGCATCCGCGACGGGGCCAATGCCGCACAGGACGGTTCATCGGCGCTGACCTACACGCCAAAACGGGCTTTCACGCTATGGACCCATTACCAAATCACCGATCGGCTCACCCTTGGCGGCGGCGCGCGTTACGTCGGCGGGATGAAGCGCGGCAAAGACGGCGCGGTGGGCACGCCGGCTTACACCGAGGGATATTGGGTCGCGGATGCGATGGCGGGCTATAAGATCAATAAGCACGTCGATGTCCAGCTTAACCTCAACAACCTCTTCGACAAAGACTACGTATCGTCGATCAACAAAAGCGGCTATCGCTATCATCCTGGCGATCCGCGCACCTTCATGTTGACCACCAACGTGCATTTCTAATCTTCGCGCCGTCCCGCGGGGCTGTCCTGCGGGAGGCAAGGAACGCCAATCATGATGCTGCATATCCCGGAAGTGCTAACCCCCGAAGAAGTCCATTGCCTGCTGCATACGCTGGCCGAAACCCCGTGGGTCGACGGCCGCGTCAGCACCGGAGAACAAGGCGCCAAAGTCAAAAACAATCGGCAGTTGGACATGCAAAGCGCAGGCTACAAAAAAGCGCAGGCCGTGGTCGGCGCGGCGCTGCAGCGCAATCCGCTGTTCTTTGCCGCCGCGCTGCCCGCAAGGCTGTCCAATCCGCTGTTCAACAGCTACCGGAATGCGCAGTTTTACGGCTTTCATGTCGATGGCGCCATGCGCCAAAACGACGCCAGCGGCTGGATGCGCACCGATCTGTCCGCCACGCTGTTTTTGGTTGATCCCGGCGGCTATGAAGGCGGTGAACTGGTCGTCAACGACAGCTATGGCCAACACAGCGTCAAACTGCCCGCCGGCGATATGATCCTGTACCCGGCGAGCAGCCTGCACTGCGTCACGCCGGTCACCAAAGGCCACCGCGTCGCCTCTTTCTTGTGGGTTCAGTCCATGGTGCGCGACGACCGGAAACGCACCCAACTGTTCGAACTTGATCAGAATATCCAGAAATTGCGCACCGCATTCGGCGAGCAGGATGAGATCCTGTCGCTGCTGAACCTGTACCACAACCTATTGCGCGAATGGGCCGAGGTGTAGCCCCCTTGCCGACGTAATGGCGCAACAATTAGCGAAATGTGGTAGGCGAAAGGCAACCCGCGCTCCGCTTCGAAGACGCCCGGGAGCCAAATTTTGACGCCGCGCACCTCGAAAAGGATGCGCGGCGTTTATCACTTCGGCCATTCCTTGCCGGTCAGAAGGTAACCTGCAGCTGGGCGTTAACCGAATTGGCCTGCAGATCCGCACCGTATTGCCCCTGATAGGAAATCCCGATACGCGTGGAGCGCGTCAGCTGAACATCGACACCCGCGCCCACTATCGCCACATCCTTATCGATCGGCGCTCCCTGGGTCGTGAAAGCGTCGCCGGTGGCAAACGCCATCCTGGCCGAGGTGTCCGTATCGCCATAGGCATGCTGCCAACCCAGGGTGCCGTGCAGCGTCAGATCGACACCGCCCAGCGGGAGCTCGCTTGCACCACGCAGCCCCAACGTCGAGTAGAAGGTATTCATGGTTTCGTCTTCGACGCGCAACGCCGCCGCCCCGCCCTGTTCTTCAACGTTGTCGGTATGCAAGCGCATATAGCTTAGATTGGCGAAAGGCTCCGCGCTGACCGTCTCATTCCCCAGCCGATAGCCCAGCTCGGTGAACGCATGCAACGCGTTGGCGTCGTAGTCAGCGGACAAGCGATCCGAGAATGTGCTGAAACCGACATTGCGCGTGCTTTCAATGCGATTCCAGGTATATCCCAGGCCGCCGCGCAAGGCGAGCGCATCCTTTTGGCCGCCGGCATACAGACCGAGGTGGTAGTTATCGCTATGGCCGGAGGAGGCGCGGTTATCAACATCGAAACGGGTGCGGCTGTAGCCCGCATAGGCGCCGGCCCGCACGTTGTCGCTGAACTCACGATCGGCGCCAACCAGGAAACCGCCGGTATCGCTGTCGAGCTTGCCGATATTGCTGTCGCCCTGAGTGCGCGTCCAGGTGCCAAATGTCTGCCCCCAGGCGCCGTTGCGTTCGCGTTCGCCCCCCTGCACCAGGCTCATGGCCATTGGCGGCACCGGCAAGACGCCGTTATCGTCAAACATCGTCAGCATATGCTGATTAACGACATTGCCGACCAGCATGCTGCCCTGCTGCAGGCTGGACTGCACCGATGCGAACTGTTCGCCGGAAAGCTGATTGAACGCCTCGCGCGCTTCCGACGCGCTCAGCATCAATAACCCATTGTACAGGGCCAGTGAAGGACCTTCCTGCGCCAGGGTCCCCAGCGCTCCGGCGGTAGTCCATTGGTTGCCCGTAGTGGCGACGGTCTGGAAGATCCCCGTCGACCCCGCATTGCCGTCGCCGCCGCCGGTATTGCCGTCACCGCCGCCGGTATTGCCGTCACCGCCACCGGTATTGCCGTCGCCACCGCCGGTATTGCCGTCACCGCCGCCGGTATTGCCGTCACCGCCGCCGGTATTGCCGTCATCGCCGCCGGTGTTGCCGTCGCCGCCGCCGGTATTGCCGTCGCCGCCGCCGGTATTGCCGTCACCACCGCCGGTATTGCCGTCGCCGCCGCCGGTATTGCCGTCGCCGCCGCCGGTATTGCCGTCGCCGCCGCCAGGCGTACCCCCACCGGTATCTTTTTGTTTAATAGCCAAATCAACATATTGTCGGTCGCGGGTTAACGTTGCGTCGAGGAATGCCGACTTCAGCACCGCCTCGCTGAACATGCCCTTGATCCCGCCGCCCGAACTCAGAATGCGGTAGCTTTGCCCATTCTGGTAGCTGGTATGCGGGTCAAGCGCATTCACCAGCACCTTAACGTTATTGCCGATCGTCGTCTCGCCCTGCATGCCCAACTGATCGCTGCGGCCGTCCGCGGCAATGTCGACGTCATAAAACGATCCGTCCTGGAAAGTCAGCCAGCTTCTAATCGTCAACTTGCCAATATCGCCATCACCGGGGGAAATATGCCCGCCGGTTTCCACCAGGGTTCTGCCAAAGGTTCCTTTGCCGCCCAGAACGCCCCCGGACTTGACGAATGCCGACGTTGAAAACGCGAGGCTACCGGACCCGGAGCCAGAAGCAAATGTGCCCGCCGTTCCATTGATGATCAAGGTAGCCCCATCCTCAACGGTCAACGCCTGATACTTGTAAGCAGTATCAACTTCCGTATTGACGTCGCTATTGAGGATCAGCTTCCCGCCTTTGGCAGTAATGTTCCCCTCGAAAAAAAGCATATCCCCGCTTAAAGTTGTTTTCCCCGCGTAATTCAGGATCGTCGCGAACCCATCTATTTTATTTTTTAGTTCATAGTCATTTGAATTATGATTAAAAATAATATCGGCGTCGGGAATAAATCCAAAACTGCTGGTATGTATCACCGTATTGTCATCAATGACTCCGGGTGCCTGCGCCGCACCCAACTTTACTTCTGGGTATGCCCAATCAGGCTCATTCGGGTCATATTCAAAATGAGCATCGCTGCCAATGACCAACGCACCAAGATTCAGGTATATATTGCCGCCCTGGGTATTTACAAATGAATTTGCCCCGCGCAGAACCAACAACGCCGAAGACTCGACCCCTACGTTCTTTATATATATGTTTTTGGCATTTAACCCACCGCCGTCTATCAATAATTTTCCATCATTCATTGCCGAACCGATAGTCACATTGCCGTCATAGGATACCGTTTCAGTGATGCGATGATCGCCCTCAAAGACGACATCGTCCGCACGAGCAAGATCTATATTCCCGACGATCGTCAATGGCGCAATGGCCAATGCAAGATAGAGTTTGGATAACCGGGTTTTTACCGGTGATGGATAATACCCCCAGAGTATATTCACCATTTTCTCCTTGTTATTTTGGCAGTTAATAATTTTTAACCTTATACATTGCTGATATTCGAACGCAAAAAAAGAGCCGGCAGCGGCTCTGAGAAGCTCAATAAGATTGGCATAGGCAGGGGGATCTCGCCATGCAGGCGGAAATTTTCAGATTATTTCGGCATTGCCAGAGCCGTGTTCCAGGCGCAAATCCGGCATTGCCGTTAAATCATCGTCAGCCAAAACCGGCAATCCAGTACGGTTTGCCGGCAGGAAAGTGCGGGGAACCGTTAATTTTTACCCGGCCGGTTATAGCCGGCACAAAAGAACTTTTCCGCCAGGCGGCTGGCGCCGCCGGAGAAAAACTCGCCCATTGACTCACCGCCGAGGCCATAATCCCGGCACAGCCTTCCCGCTTCGAACGCCGCCTGATTCTCATCGCCGGTGCTTTCCGCCAGACGGTGCGCATAGCCCAGCACGAAGCCGCGTTTGTAGTCGGAGCAAAACTTCGACAGTTCCGCCGCCGGTTTCAGGTTCTGCGCTTTTAATCCCGCCAGCAGCCCCTTGCCGAAGTGATTGCCCATGGTGGACTCCATTTCATACCGATATATAAATAATTATACAGCGATTGACGACAAGGGAACATACCCTCCGGGTTTTATCCGCGGATTTGAGGCATAAAAAAGCCCGCCAAGCGGGCCTCGATCGGATTCGGTCACAGGCTGAAATTCAGCCCCTCAATCACGGTTTTTTCCAGCTGCAGGCGGCCCGAAGGGATCTCTTTATCCTGCAGGAAGTCCGGCAGGCGCGATTTATCGCCCGGTTTGCCGATCGCCACCATGCCGTGCACCACGTAGTTGTCCGGCAGCTTCAGCGCGGCCTTGATTTTATCGTGGTGTACGCCGCCCATGCAGTGGGTCAGCCAGCCTTTCAGGTGTGCCTGCTGCGCCAGGTTGGCCCAGGCGGCGCCGGTGTCGAAGGAATGGCTCGGGTTGCCGACTTCCTGCTCGCCGTTCACGCTGGTGGTTTTGGAGATGATCACCACCAGCGCCGAGGCGTGCTGCGCCCAGCTGCGGTTGAACTCGATCAAAAACTCCAGGTAGTCTTCCCAACTGTCGGAGCCGTGCTTGCTGTAGGCGAAGCGCCACGGCTGAATGTTGTAGGCGGAAGGCGACCAGCGCGCCGCTTCGAAGAAGCTCAGCAGCGTTTCATCGTCGAGCGGATCGTTTGCCAGCGCGCGCGGCGACCAGCGTTCGATAAACTGCGCATCAATCGGGTAATCAGGGATTCTGGGCTGACTCATGGGGCGTTCTCTCGTTGAAGTGAATACGGAAGTTATCTGATATTCCCACACCTTATGCCAGAAAAACTTCTATTTTGTGCGCTGATTCAGCGCGGCAGTTCCTGCTGCAGCCAGGACAAAAACGCCCTGACCGGCGGATGGCGTTCGCGGCCGGGCGCGCACAGCACGCTGTAAGCGGCGCCCGGCACGCGGATCTCCGGCCTGACCGCCGCCAGCAGGCCATTGTTCACCAGATCGGACACCATCACCGAACTGGCCAGCACCAGCCCCTGCCCGGCCACCGCGGCCTGCAGCGCATAATGTTCCTCATCGTAACTGCGCAGCGCCGCATGCCGCCGCCACCAGTCCACCCCCGCGGCCTGGCACCAGTCGCGCCAGCCGGTATCGTACAACGCGGAATCGCCCCATTTGACGGTGATCAGCACCGGTTTCTTCGGCTCAGCGGCGGCAAAGCCCGGCGCGGCGTACACGCCAAACGACTCTTCCAGCCGCGCCGCCTGATGCAGGGCGGGATACCGAGCGCGGCTGTAGCGCACCGCGATGTCCACGCTGGCGTCCTGCTGCAGATCGATCACCTCGGCGCAGGCTTCCAGCCGCACCAGATAATGCGGATAGGCCTGATAAAACCGGCCCAGCCGCGGCACCAGCCACAGCGCGGCGAAGGAGTGCGTAACGGAAACGCACAGCGATCCGGCGCTGGGCACCGGCCGCAGCGTCTCCAGCGTATTGGCGACGTCCAGCAAGGCGCCGTGCACGCCGCTAAACAGCCGCTCGCCCTTCGGCGTCAGCCGTACGCCGCGCGGCACCCGTTCAAACAGCGCAAAACCCAACTGCTGTTCCAGGCTTTTGATCTGATGCGAGATCGCCGTTGGCGTCACCGCCAATTCCTCCGCCGCCAGCTTGAAGCTGCGCAAGCGGGCGGCGGACTCGAAGGTGCGCAAGGCATTGACGGGCAGCGTGGCGAACATGACGGTGGCTCCAATAGATGAATTGAACTCATCCTGGCAGAAAAGCCGTCATTTGTCGCCCGGCGCCGTTATCTTCTAGATTAGGGCCGGTAACCTCACCCGCAACGCTGGAGACTGACATGAGCACAACTCATCAACCGAAACGCCTAATCGTCCTGGTCGGCAGCCCGCGCCGCGACGGCAACAGCGCCGCCCTCGGGCAGGCGGTCATCGATGGCGCCACCGCAGCAGGCAGCGAGGCCAGCCTGCACTTTATCGACGACTACGTCAGCGGCTTTCTCAGCGACGAGCGGCATGCGCCGCCGGCGGACGATCGCTACGCCGAACTGTTTCTGGAGCGTTTTCTGCCGGCCGATGCGGCGGTATTCTGCACGCCGGTTTATTGGTACGGCATGTCGGCGCAGACCAAGGCCTTCTTCGACCGCTCCTTCAGCTTCTATTCCGACGCCTACCCGCAGGCGGAGCAGGTACATCGGCGCATGCGCGGCAAACGCATCGGGCTGGCGGTGGCTTCGGAAGAAACTTACCCCGGCGCGGCGTTGGGCATCGTGCATCAGATCCAGGAGTTCAGCCGCTACACCCATTCCGAGTTTGTCGGCCTGGTCCACGGCGCAGGCAACAAGCGCGGCGAAATCGCCCGCGACCCGCGCGATCCGCTGCAGGCGGCGCGCGCGCTGGGACGCGAGATCTTCACCCGCAGCTACTCCGACTACCGCATGGACAGCCCGCGCAGCACCCAGGTGTGGCCGGAGTAACCTGACCGGGCGGCCTCGCCGCCCCTGACTTTCGCCCGTTCCTCAGCCGCCGCTGCCGATTTGCCAGATAAAGGTCGGCGCATGGCGGTTAATTTCCCAGTCGCCGATGTCGCGCGCCTTGTAGATCACCGGGTTATGCGAAGAAAGCGTGCGGGCGTTGCGCCAGTGGCGATCCAGCGCCTTGCCGGTGCGGGTATCCGAGGCGCCCAGCGCGTTGAACAGCTCGCCGGCGGCGCGCTGCACCCATTCCCCGGCGATCACCTGCGCCCTGGCGGCATCCAGTTCCGCCGCCACGTTAAGCGCCTGCAGCCGCGCCTCATCGCCAGAGTCATGCGCCTCGTAAGCCTGCTGCAGCGAGGCGGTCGCCTTCAGCACCGTCGCCTCCACCGCGTAAGCCCAGGCGCTGATGTGCCCCACCACCTGCTGGATCTGCACGTCGTCCTTCACCCAGCCGGCGTTGCCGTGGCTGTAGACCCTTTTGCGCCGCCGCACCCCCTCGCCGACGTCACGCAACACCGCGCGGCCAATGCCCGCCAGCGTCGCCAGCAGCACGTGCTGGTAGAACGCCGTCTGGTAACGAAAGCGTTCGGCAAAGTCATACACGTGCGCCCGCTCGACCCGCGCGTCGATAAACCGCGTGGTGCCGCTGCCGGTGGTGCGCTGGCCAAAGCCGTCCCAGTCGTCGTCGCGCTCCACGCCGGGCTGGCCGACGTTCACCACGGCGATCACCGCGCCGCCGTTGTCGCTGCGCTCGGCGTAGACGTCGATCCAGTCGGTGAACAGGCTGCCGGTGCTGTAAAACTTCTCGCCGTTGAGCAACCAGCCGTCGGCCTGCGGCGTCACCCGGGTGTTGACCTGCCCCAGCTTCACGTCGCCGATCTCGGTCCAGCCGCTGCCGACCAGCTCGCCGTCGAGAAAGCGCCGGAACCAGCGATCGCGCTGCGGGTCGTCCGGGGCGTTCAGCCGATCTTCGACAAAGGCGAAATGCGCCCGCAGCGCCTGCGGCAGGTTGGAATCCGCCTCCGCCAGTTCGGTCAGCAGTTCGAACAGCTGCGGCAGCGAAGCGCCGTCGCCGCCCTTCTCGCGCGGAATGCGCAGCGCGCCGAAGCCCGCCTCTTTCAGCCAGCGGATCGGCTCGTGCGGCAGGGTGCGCGACAGCTCACGCTCCACCGCGCCGGCGGCGATGTCGGCGAAAATGGGCCGAAAACGCGCGGCCAATTGCTGATAGTCCGCGCCGGTGGATAACAGATGCTGAGTCATGGCAGTTTCCTCTGTGGTTGGGGCGATTCGCCCAGGTCGTCGATGTCGTGCGCCGTCGGCTCGAAGCGAATGGCCAGCAGGAAGGCGATGGGGATAGCCGCCGCCAGCGAAACAATCCAGAACATGTCGGTGCCGAAGCGCGCCTGCAGGATCGGCAGAATAAACAGCGCCAGCGCGCTGCCGATGCCGGACAGCGAGCGGCCGAAGCCGACGCCGGTGGCGCGGATCGCCGTCGGGTAAGACAGCGCCGGGTAGATCATCATCTGCGCGCCGGGGCCGAAGCCTTCGGCGAACAGCCACAGGCCGAGCATCAAAATCGCCAGCCCGACGCCGAACGCCGCCTGCGGGTGGCCGATCAGCGCCAGCGAAATCAGCGCGATAAACTGCAGCGCAAAGCCGGCGATCGCCACGTGGCGCGACGGGTACTTCCACGCCAGCCGCATGCCGAGCAGGCCGCCGGTAAAGGCGAACAGCACGTTCAGCCCGAGCGAAGCGGAGATGGTTTCAAATACCCCGGCGCCGAGAAACTGCGCCAGAATCGACGGCAGGAAGAAGGCGATGGCGGTGTATTCAAAGGAAATGCAAACGTTCATCACGCTGGAAACCAGGGTGCGTTCGCGGTATGGCTTCTGAAACAACACGCGGAAGCTGACCTTCGGCGGCGGCGGCGGTTTGGCGGCGTCAGGTTCCGCCTCATGGGCGGCGATGCCGTAAGACTCGCGCAGGATGCGCGCCGCCTCTTTCAGATCGCCCTGATTGGCGGCCCACAGCGGCGACTCGTTCATGAACTTGCTGCGCACCATGATGATCAGCAGCGCCGGCACGGCGCCGAAAATCAACGAGGCGCGCCACAGCCAGTCGGCGTGTTCGGCCGGCAGCAGAAAATAGAGCGCGAAGATGATCAGAAAGCACACCGACGACGCGGCGTACCACATCGGGCACCAGGCGGCCAGGCGCGACGCCTTGTTGGCCTTGCCGGTGAATTTGGAGAACTCGGCCAGGTAGGCCATCGCCACCGGCAAATCGATGCCGACGCCGATGCCCATCAAAAAGCGCGCGCCGATCAGCACCCAGACGTTGGGGGCCAGCCCGGCGGCAATGGCGGAAACCACAAAGAACAGCATATCGGCCATAAACACCTGGTAGCGGCCGTACCTGTCGGTCAGCCAGCCGCCGACCAGGTTGCCGAGAATGGTGCCGACCATGATCGACGAGGTCACCACCCCGGTCAGCAGCGGGCTGAGGCTGAATTCGCGCACCACGTCGTCGATGCCGTAAGACAGCGTGGTCAGGTCATAAGCATCGAGAAAAACGCCGCCCAGCGCCAACAGCACTATCATGCGCGCATGGGTATTTTTCTCGCTGCGTTGGTTAATCAAACGCGCCACATCGCTGGCCGAGCCGATGGGCGCAGATAACGGCGGTGCGGTATCAATATTTAAGGTACTCATAGTTTCCTCGTCGCAATTGGCGGGTGACACCTCGTTTATAGGGTGAAACACGCACGCCGACAAACAACAAATTTCGCTATAAATATGATTAATATCAATTAATTACATAAAGTTACGACGTAACGAAAATGCCGGATTAACCCGCGTTAATCCGGAACTCATCCCCCTCATCCCGAGCGGCGATTATTCTGCCGATACCGGCACCAGCACGCCTTGCACCAGCGGATCGTCGGTGCTTTTCAGCCACGCCTGCAACCGGGGGTCGGCGAACGCCTGCTGCAGCTTGCGAATGTTTTCGTCCTGCAGATAAGGCGTGCCGATCACCAGCTGCGAGGCGAAGGTCTTCGGCGCCGGCGGGAACAGAATGCCCTTCTCGCGCGGCACCTTGCCGGCGTCGAACTGCGACACGTAACCAATGGCCGCATCCACCGAGTTCAGCGCGCGCGGCATGGTCAGCAGGTCCAGCTCTTTGAAGTTGAAGTGGCGTTTGTTCTCGCGAATGTCTTTCAGCCTGGCGGTGCGCGCCTCGATCGCCGGGTCAAGCCCGATCAGCCCAATGCGCTGCAGCAGCCACAGCGCCTGCCCCTGATTGGCGCCGTCGTTGGGCACCAGGATCTCCGCGCCGTCCGGCAACGCGGCGATCGACTTATAGCGGTCGGAATAGATGCCGAACGCCCACTGGAACACCGGCAGCGTCGGGGTCAGCTTGAAGCCGTTGGCGTCCACCACCTGCTTTAGCCACCACTGGTGCTGGTAGAGAGTGGCGGCGTACTGCCCCTGCGCCACCGCGCGATCGGCCTGCACCGGATCCTGCAGCCCGACCGCCTCCAGGCGGAGGCCGTAATCCGGCGCGATATGTTCGCCGACGTACTCGATCACCCGCTGTTCTCCGGCCATCGCCGGCTCAAAATGCACCTGCAGCGTGCTGCCGAACTGCACCGCCTGCTGCTGGCGGGCGGTGAAGTGCCAAACCGCGGCGGCGATAATCACCACCGCCGCGATACCCACCGGCCACGGCCAGCGTTTCTTCTTCGCTATCTCAAAGTCGTTGTTAGGCATGATTAAAAGGTTTCCTGATGATGACGCAACGCGGCGACCAGGCGGTCACCAATAAACTGGATCAGTTGAATAGTGGCGATCAGCACCACAATGGTGGCGATCATGATGTGATTGTCGAAACGCTGGTAGCCGTACACCACCGCCAGATAACCGATGCCGCCCGCGCCTATGGTGCCGGCGATGGCCGAATATTCGATCATCGAGATGACGTTCAGCGTGATGGCGGCGACGATCGCCGGCAGCGCCTCGCTGAGCTGCGCCCGGGTGATTATCTGCCAGGTCGAGCCGCCGGACACCAGCCCCACCGCCGTCACCTCCGGCGGCAGTTCGCGCAGCGCGTTTTCCACCAGCCGGGCGAAAAACGGAATGCCGGCGACGATCATCGGGATCACCGCCGCCGGAATGCCGATAGTGGTACCGGTCAGCCAGAAGGTGAACGGAATAATCGCCGCCATCAGCACCAGAAACGGCAGCGAACGGCCCATGTTCACCAGCCAGCTCAGCGCCCGGTGCAGCGCCGGCCGCGGAAACAAGCCGCGCGATGAAGTGTTGAACAGCACCACGCCGACCGCGCCGCCGATCGTCACCACAAACAGCATCACGATACCGACCATCAGCCAGGTTTCGCCGTAGGCCGGCAGCATCAGCCGATGGATCTCGTTCCAGGGAGTGTCCTGGCTCATCACGCCGTCAGGCAGCGTCTTCATACCGCCTCCCGCAGCGCCAACCGCTGTTCCAGCACCTCGGCGAGAATGCCCAACCGCCGCAGCTCGCCCTGCAGCTCGGCCACCGAACGCGAACCGCCGCCAAAACGCACCGCAATTTCCAACCGCCCGGCCAGGCTGCCGCCCACCACTTCAACGTGGCCGCCCAGCAGATCGATCTGCACGTCGAGCTGGCGGCTGATGCGGCTGATCCAGTCGGTGGCCGCCGGCTGGCGGGCGGAATAGGTCACCTGCAGCCGCAGCGCGGCGTCGGACGCCAGCGCCTTCAGCGGAAACAGCTGGCGGCCCAGCAAGGAATCGGACGCCGCCAGCAGCTCGCGCACCGGCCCCTGCTGCACAATCACGCCGTCGCGGATCTCGGCCACCGCGTCGGCGGCGTCGCGCACCGCGTCCATCTCGTGGGTGATCAGGATGATCGACAGGCCATAGTCGTCGCGCAGCTGTTTAAGCAGGCCGAGAATGGCCCCGGTGGCGTCCGGATCCAGCCCCGAGGTGGCTTCGTCCGCCAACAGCACCGACGGATTCAGCGCCAGCGCGCGGGCGATGCCGACCCGCTGGCGCTGGCCGCCGGACAGCTGCGCCGGGTAAAACGCCGCCTTGTCCGCCAGCCCCACCGCCGCCAGCAGCGTCTTCACCCGCCTGTCGATATCGCGCGGCACCACGCCCAGATAGGCCAACGGCAACGCGATATTCTGCCAGGCGGTTTTGCGCTGCAGCAGCGCGGAAGACTGAAACACCGTGCCGATCGCCCGCCGCTCCCGGCGCAGCGCCTCGCCCGACAGCCGCGACAAGTCCTGGCCGTTGACCCGAATGCTGCCGCCGCTCGGCCGTTCCAGCAGGCTGATGCATTTCGCCAGCGTCGATTTGCCCGCCCCGCTGGGGCCGACCACCGCGGTGATAGATCCGGCCGGCACCTGGAGCGAAACCCCCTTCAGCACCTCAATCCGCCGCCCGTCCGGCGCGCGGTACGCCTTGTGCAACCCCTCAATCTCTATCATCGCATCCTCACTTGACGCTCAGTTCGTCGGCCAACGGCGCACCGGCCGGCCAGCGGTAGCCCACCGCCGGGTGCGGCTCCGCCAGGCGCGGCCCCTGGTTGAACAATTTTTCCCGCAGGGTGCCCGCGGCGTAGTCGCGCTTGTACGCCCCGCGCTTTTGCAGCTCGGGGATCAGCAGTTCCACCACGTCGGTGAAGGTCTCATGGGTGACGGCGTAGGCCAGGTTGAAACCGTCGACGTCGGTTTCCTCCACCCACGCCTGCAGCTCGTCGGCCACGGTTTGCGGGCTGCCCACCAGCAGCGGGCCGAAACCGCCGATGCCGACCCATTCGGCGATGCCCTGCACCGTCCATTCGCGGCTGGGATCGGCGCTGGAGAAGGTTTCCACCGCCGACTGAATGGCATTGGTGTGCAGATGCTTCAGCACCTGATCCGGCTGATACTGACCGAAATCGATGCCGGTCCAACCGGACACCAGCGCCAGCGCGCCTTCGTAGCTGGTATAGGATTTGTATTCCCGCCATTTTTCCTGCGCCAGCCGGTCGGTTTCGCCGACGATCACCGTCTGCAGGTTGAAGATCAGAATGCTGCGCGGATCGCGCCCTGCCTCGGCGGCGCGGCGGCGAATGTCGGCCACGGTTTTTTTCAGCAGCGCTTTCGAGGGCGAGGCGACGAACACGCATTCGGCGTGCTCGGCGGCGAACCGCTTGCCGCGGCTTGAAGCGCCGGCCTGATACAGCACCGGCGTGCGCTGCGGCGAAGGCTCGCTCAGGTGAATGCCCGGCACCTGGAAAAACGCCCCTTGGTGGTTGATCGGATGGATCTTCGACGGGTCGCTGAAGATGCGTCGCCGGCGATCGCGCAGGATCGCGCCGTCTTCCCAGCTGCCTTCCAGCAGCTTGTAAACCACCTGCAGGTATTCGTCGGCATAGTCGTAGCGCGCATCGTGATCGGTCTGCGCCTGATGGCCAATGTTGCGCGCGCCGCTCTCCAGATAGGAGGTGACGATATTCCAACCGATGCGCCCCTTGGTCAGGTGGTCTAGCGTCGACAGCCGGCGGGCGAAAGGATAAGGATGCTCGAACGACAGCGAGGCGGTCAGCCCGAAGCCGAGATGCTCGGTGACCAGCGCCATCGGCGTCACCAGCGCCAGCGGATCGTTGACCGGTACCTGGGTGGCCTGGCGAATCGCCGCGTCGCCGCTGCCGTTCAGCACGTCGTAAATGCCCAGCACGTCGGCGATAAACAGCCCGTCGAACTTGCCGCGCTCCAGCAGGCGCGCCAGATCGGTCCAGTATTCAAGATCCTTGTACTGCCAGGAACGATCGCGCGGGTGCGCCCACAGCCCCGGCGACTGATGGCCGACGCAGTTCATATCAAAAGCGTTAAGGCGAATTTCACGTTGCGATGACATAACGATCTCCACAATTATCTGCCGGCCGCGGGCGTTGCCGGGCCGGATATCGGTTTTTTAGGATGTTAAAAACGGGAATGGACGATCAGCGTGAGGCCGGACATCGCGCCAGCAGGTATTGCGCGACGCTTTGGGCATGTTCCGCCACCTGCGGCAGCCCCATCAGTTCGCCGAAGCGGCCGCGCGCCGCCGGGCCGGCCACCAGCAGGCGCGGGTTGGCTCGGCCGTGGCGGTCAATCGCCTGGCTGTCGGCGCTGACCAACAGCCCCAGGCCGAGCGGGTCGGCGCGCAGCGCGCCCTGCTCCGCCAGCCCGCCAAGCAACGGGCCGCTGGCGAGCAGCCCGGCGTGCGCCGGCCCGGTGGTGACCAGCAGCCGCTGTACCCGCAGGGTTTCCGCACCGCCGCCGCGCAGCGCCAAATCCAGCCTGACGCCCTGCGGTTCCAGCTCCGCACGTTGCAAACGCGCCGCCAGCACCCGCAGGCTGCCCGCCGCGCGTTTTTCTTCCAGCAATGTGCTGACCTGCGGTGCGATGCGGTAGCGGTGCACGTCCCAGTAGGCGCGCAGATGGCGCAAAAAACGCCGCTGCTCCACCGGGCTGAAGGCTTGCCACAGCCGCTGGCCGTTGGCGCGAACGTCGTCCAGCACCGCCTGCCAGGGCACCTGCTGCGCGGCGGCGCGGGCCACCTCAAGCCGCACCTGTCGCAGCCAATGGCCGAGCTTCGGCGCCGCCGGCGCGATCGGCCAGGCCGGGTAATCCCCTTCGGCGTTGGGGCGCGGCAGCAGGCCATGGCGAGAAAACGCCACTATCTGCCCGCGATGCCCGCGCCGCCGCAGCGCCGCCACCGCGTCGGCCATGGTCAGCCCGGCGCCGACGATCGCCAGCGGCTCATCCGCCGCCACCTGTTCCAGCGCGTCCGCCGCCCAGGGGTTGGCGATCAGCCGGGCGCTCTGCGCCAGCCCGGCCGAAATCTGGCGCGGCGGCGACGGCGGCGGATGACTCACCGCCAACACCACATAGTCGCCCCACAGACGTTCGCCGCTGGCGGTCGTCACCGTCGCCCCCTGCGCATCCGGCTGCAGGCTCACCGCCCGGTCGCGCAGATGGCGCAGCGAGGCGCTGCCGGAACGCGCCGCCTGATGAAACCGTTGCTCAACGTAGCGGCCAAAGGCATTGCGCTGCGGGTAAATCTTGCCGTCGCGCCACAACGCCTGGGGATCGGTTTCCAGCCCGCCGCCGCTGCGAAACCAGCGCTCGAAATCCCCCTGCGGCTCGCCGGCCAGCTGCATCTTGTCGGCCGGCACGTTGATGCGGTGCGCCGGTTCTTCGGTGGAGTACGCCACCCCATAGCCGGGCGCGGCGCGCGGCTCGATCACCGTCACCGCCACCTCGCCCTGCGCCAGTTGGATCGCCAGCGCGGCGCCGGTGAAGCCGCCGCCGATGATGATGACGTGCGCACGCGTTGTCATCAGCCCTCCTTCACCGTCTGGCCGGGGCGTTTGTCGCCGCCGATGGTCTCGCCGAACGGGCCGGTATTCACGGTGCGCGCCGCCTGATTGGCCGGTTGCGACAGCGGCAGCAGCGGCATCACCAGTTCGGCGAAGCGGTGCGCCTCTTCCAGGTGCGGGTAGCCGGAAAGGATAAAGTTATCGATGCCCAGCGCCTGATATTCGCGAATGCGTTCCGCCACCTGCTGCGGATTGCCCACCAGCGCGGTGCCGGCGCCGCCGCGCACCAGGCCGACGCCGGCCCACAGGTTGGGGCCGATGCGCAGGCCGTCGCGCGAGCCGCCGTGCAGCGCGCTCATGCGCTGCTGACCGGTGGAGTCCATGCGGGCGAAGATCTTCTGCGCCGACGCGATGGTGTCTTCGTCCAGGTGTGCGATCAGCCGATCGGCCGCCGCCCAGGCTTCCTCCTCGGTTTCCCGCACGATAACGTGCAGGCGAATGCCGTAGCTGAGTTTGCGCCCCTGCAGCTCGGCGCGCTGGCGCACCACCGCCAGCTTTTCCGCCACCTGCGCCAGCGGCTCGCCCCAGGTCAGGTAGGTATCGATCTGGTTGGCGGCGATGTCGATAGCCTCCGGTGACGAACCGCCGAAATACAGCGGCGGGCCGTTTTCCTGCACCGGCGGAAACAGCAGCTCGGCGCCCTCGACGCGAATATGCTTGCCGTTGAAATCGACCTTATCGCCCTGCAGCAGCCGCTGGTAAACCTCGAGAAACTCCTGCGTCACCTCATAGCGCTCGGCGTGGCTGAGGAAAATGCCGTCGCCCTTGTTCTCCACCGGGTCGCCGCCGGTCACCACGTTGATCAACAGCCGCCCCTCCGACAGCCGGTCCAGCGTCGCCGCCATGCGCGCCGCCAGGCTCGGCGGCTGCAGCCCGGGGCGCACCGCCACCAGATAGCGCAGCCGACGGGTGATCGGCGCCAACGCCGCCGCCACCAGCCAGGAGTCCTCGCAGCTTTTGCCGGTGGGGATCAGCACGCCGTAATAACCGAGGTTGTCGGCGGCCAACGCCACCTGTTGCAGATAGGGCAGATCCACCGGGCGCCCGCCCTGGGTGGTGCCGAGATAGCGGCCATCGCCATGGGTCGGCAAAAACCAGAAGACGTTGATGCTCTCTTTCACGGACTCAGTCATTTATGCATTTCCTATATAACCATTACTGATTTTTATCGATAGAAAGTTTTTGTTTGGTTATAAATCTGATAGCAGGATGCATGCCAGCCCCGATTATTTTTAAAATCATTAAAAATCAAACAATTGAAAACAAATCGGCGGCGAAAAACTGTTGCGTTGGCAACAGCCGGTGCTGATGAGCTGCTGCAAATGCAGCAAAGCCCGCGGCGGCCCCCCTCGCCGCCGCCGCTGCGCTGGGATAAGATTTTTCCTCCGTTCACCGCAGGAGCCGCCCATGCATAACCCACAGCCGTACGCCTCCGACAAACCGGTGCTGATCGACCCGGCGTCGATCGCCTTTCAAAGCGTGCTGGACCGGCTGGCGCCGACCGACGCCACCGTACTGATCGTCGGCGAGACCGGCACCGGCAAAGAGGTGGTGGCGCGCTATCTGCACCACAACAGCCCGCGCCGCCATCAGCCGTTTCTGGCGGTGAACTGCGGCGCGCTGACCGAAAGCCTGGCGGAAGCCGAGCTGTTCGGCCACGAGAAAGGCGCCTTTACCGGCGCCATCGGCACCCATCAGGGCTGGTTCGAAGCGGCGGAAGGCGGCACCTTGCTGCTGGATGAGATCGGCGAGCTGAGCCTGCAGCTGCAGGTCAAGCTGCTGCGGGTGTTGCAGGAGCGCGAGATCACCCGCGTGGGATCGCGCAAGGCGCTGAAGGTGAACGTGCGGGTGATCGCCGCCACCCACGTAGACCTGGCCAGCGCCATCCGCGAACGCCGGTTCCGCGAAGACCTCTATTACCGGCTGAACGTGGCGGCGGTGACGCTGCCGCCGCTGCGCCAGCGGCCGGACGACATCCCGGTGCTGGCCAACCATTTTTTATCGCTGTACGCGCGCCGCCTCGGGCGGCCACGGCTGCAGCTGGCGCCGGAGACGCTGCAGGCGCTGCTGGATTACCGCTGGCCGGGCAACGTGCGCGAGCTGGAAAACACGCTGCACAACGCGGTGCTGCTGAGCAAGGATGCGCTGATCGCCCCCCACCAGCTGCGGCTCAACCAAAGCCTGCAGGAAGCGGCCGGCGCCGGCGACGACGCCATCGGCCACTTTGTACGGCAACAGCTGCAGGGCGACGGCGGCCAGCTTTACCAACGGGTGCTGGACTCGCTGGTGCGCAACGCATTCGACGCCTGCGACGGCAATCAGCTGCAGGCGGCGGCGCTGCTCGGCATCAGCCGCAATACCCTGCGCACCCATCTGGCGCACCTCGGGCTGATCAAGCCGCGGCGTCGCAACGCCGCCGGCGCGGCCCGCCCGCTGAACGCCGCGCCGCCGCACGAGCGCGAGCTGCGCATCGGCTATCAAAAGTTCGGCAACCTCGGGGTGCTGAAGGCGCGGCAAAGCCTGGAGCAGCGCCTCGCCGACCAGCCGATCAGCATTCTGTGGAGCGAGTTCCCCGCCGGGCCGCAGCTGCTGCACGCGCTGGACAACGACGAAATCGACTTCGGCACCACCGGCGAAGTGCCGCCGATCTTCGCCCAGGCGCAGGGCCATGCGCTGGTGTACGTGGCCTTCGAGCCGCCGGCGCCGCAGAGCGTGGCGATGGTGGTGCCAAACGACAGCCCGATCCGCAGCGCCGCCGATCTGCGCGGCAAGCGCATTGCCGTCAACAAAGGCTCCAACGTGCATTATCTGCTGGTGCAGATGCTGGATGAACAGGGGTTGTCGCTGAACGACGTGCGCATCGTCTACGCGCCGCCGAAATACCCGCTGTCGGCTACCGATTATCAGGCGATCGACGCCTGGATGATGTGGGATCCGCTGCTCAGCGACGCCCAGCGTTCGGGCGAGCTGCGCGTCATCGCCGACGGCACCCAACGGGTGCTGAATCAGCAGTTTTATCTGGCGCGCCGCAGCTTTGCCGAACGGTCGGGCGATCTGTTGCAGCACATCATGCAGGCGCTGCAGCACACCGGCCGCTATATTGCCGCGCAGCCGGTGGAGGCGGCGCGTCATCTTTCCAGCGAGCTGGGGCTGGCGACCGCCTCGCTGGAGCTGGCGCTGTCGCGCCGCAGCCACGAAACCCGGGCGATGAACCTGCAGGTGATCCGCCAGCAGCAAAGCATCGCCGACCGCTTTTACGCCCTGGGCCTGCTGCCCAGAGCGATCAACGTGCGCGACGCGGTGTGGCCGATGTGAACCGCTATTGCTGAAGAGCTCGACGTTATATGCCCGTAGATTTCGAGTTGCAGCCGACAAGGCCGCAGCTTGAAAGATGAAGGGGATCAGACATAGGGTTCGCCGAGGGTGAGCATCAGCCGGTTGGCCCAGGCGAAGAACGCCGTCGACTGCACCAGATCCAGCAGCGCCAGTTCATCCAGCCCCTGGGCGCGCAGCGCCGCCAGCTGCCCGCCATCGGCCCGCGGCGGCGTGGCGGACAGCGCGGCGGCGAAGTCGATCTGCGCCCGCCAGCGTTCATCCTGCCCCTGGCTCAATACCTCGCCCGGCGCCACCGCCAGCAGCCTTTCTACCTCGGCTTCGCGCTTCGACAGCTGCGCCGCCTTGCGCGCATGCACCGAGGCGCAATAGATGCAGCCGTTCACCTTGCTGGCCACCGTCGCCGCCAGCTCGCGCTCCTGCCGCGCCAGGCCGCCGGGGGTATAGAAAATCGCCCGGTCGGCCAGCGTGCGCTGCTCCAGCACCGGGTGGTTGCGCGCCAGCAGGCGGAAGTAGTCCGAATCGGCGTGGCCAAAGCGCGTTAGCTGCGCCTTGCCGTCTTCGTCGAACTCCGCCAGGGGTTTGGCGGCGATCCACGGCTCCCACCCCAGCTCTTGCCGGGTAAAGGCCGGCGGTGCCTGACGGCCGTCCAGCGTCAGCGGCCCGGTGCGCCAGCGGCCGGCCGTTACCGGCGGATGCGCCGCAGCTGCGGCCGCTTTGCCGCCCAGCAGCCGGTAACCCTGCAGCAAGCGGCTCTGGAAGCTGACGAAGGCAATCAGCTGCGACAGCGTAACGATGGCGTCCAGCGACCAGCCGGCCTGCCGTAAAGCCTGCAAATGTTGGGCATCGGCGTTGGCCGGTTGAAACGCCAGCCGCTCGGCGTGATCCAGCGCCGCACGCAGCCCCTCGCCTTGCGGCTCTTCGCCCTGCCGTTCCAGCAAGGCCGCGTAGTGCGCCGCCAGCCGACTCTCGCCGTGCCATTCGCTGATGCGCCGGGCCAGCAGCAGCCGCTGCGCCAGCGGAAAATCACCGGCGTCGGCCGGGGAGAACAGCGCCAGATAGCTGGCCTGAATGGCGTCGGTGGCCGCCTGACGCGTGGTTCTGGCCTGCGCCAGCGCGGAGTCTGCGGCGATTTCCGCCAGTTCGGCCAGCAGGTCGGCCGTCTTCGATAACGTCGTCATAGCTTTTCCTCAGCGTGATGTTCATTGGGGGTGTGGAGGGTGTTGCGCCGCCACCCCAGTTCGGGCGCGACATGGCGGGCGATGAGGTCGATAGAGCGCAGAATATGGGCGTGCGGCGGATCGATGGAGTGCACCTGAAACGCCAGATCGGTGACCCGCGCCAGCGCGCTGTCCCGCTGCAGCGAGGCGATCACCTGGTCGGGCGTGCCCAAGTGCACGTCGAAAGCGCGGATCAGGCCGTCCAGCGACTCGTCGGCCGGCTGATGACCGCTGGCGCGCAGGCGCGCCAAGCCACGATTCAGCCCGGCGGCGGCGAAATCGCGCGCCTGCTGGCCGCTCTCGCTGACAAAAGCGGTACGCGATCCCATGATGCGCGGCGCGATGCCGGCCGGCAGCGCCGCCAGATAGGCGTCGATGATCGGGTTTTGCAGTTCGTCCAACGGCAGGTCCGGCGCGTCCGCCGGGCGCGGCTGGGTGCGCGACAGCATCAGGCCGTCCCCCGCCCGGCCGGCGCGTTCGCCGCCCTCGACCGAGAAGGTCGCCTGCCAGACGCGCTGCGCCAGCTGCGGCGCCGCCGGATACAGGCGATTCTCCTCGCCGCCCAGCGCCTCGCCGCGCCAGGCGCCAAGCAGAATGCGCAAGTTTTCGGCGAATACCGCATTGCGCTGCCCGGCGTCGATGCCGAAGGCGCCGAAGGAAGACGGCGTGCCGCCGGCGGCCACCCCAACCTCCAGCCGGCCGTCGGACAGCAGATCCAGCACCGCCGTGTCTTCCGCCACCCGCACCGCCGACTCCATCGGCAACGTGATCACCCCGGTACCCAGCCGAATGTGGCGGGTGCGCGCCGCCACCTGCGCCAGAAACACCAGCGGCGACGGCAGGCCGCCCTCGTCTTGGTGGAAATGGTGCTGCGCCACCCAGGCGGCGTCGAAACCGGCTCGCTCGGCGTGCAGGATCTGTTCGGTCGCCAGTCGGTAACGCTCCTGAGCGCTGCCCTGATCCAGCAAACGGGTGAAAAAACCGAGTCTCTTGTGGCTCATCATGCCTCCTCGAATGTGGGCTGCCCGGCATGCGGCGTGCGGCGGGGGATCGCTGCGATCAATTGGCGGGTATAGTCGCTGCCCGGCATGGCGAACAGCTCGGCGGTGGCGCCGCCGTCCACCCGTTGACCGCGCTGCAGCACCGACACGCTGTGCGAAATCCGCCGCACCGTCGCCAGATCGTGAGAAATGAACAGGTAGGTCAGATCTCGCTCCTGCTGCAACTCCTGCAGCAAACGCAGGATCTGCGCCTGCACCCTGACGTCCAGCGCCGAGGTGGCTTCGTCCAGCACCAGCACCCGGGGCTGCAGCACCAGCGCCCGGGCGATCGCCACCCGCTGCCGCTGGCCGCCGGACAGCTCGTGCGGCCTGCGGTTCAGCAAATCAGGCGGCAGCGCCACCCGTTCGAACAGCTCGCGCACCCGCCGATCGCGCTCGGCCTTGTCGAGCGGTTCGAAATTCAGCAGCGGCTCTTCAATGATTCGGTACAGCGTTTGCGCGGGGTCGAGCGAACCGAACGGGTTTTGATAAACCAGCTGAATGCGGCGGCGGAACTGACGCAGCGCCTCCCCTTTCAGGCCGGTAACGTTGACGCCGTCGATCAGGATCTGCCCGGCATCCGGCCGCTCGAAGCCCAGCAGGCAGCGCGCCAGCGTGCTTTTGCCCGACCCGGACTCTCCCACCAACGCATGGGTGGTGCCGCGCGGCACGCTGAACGACACCCGATCCAGCGCGCGAAAGCCCTGCCCGCCGGACAGCCGAAAATCCTTCACCAGCGCCTGAACCACGATCGCCGGCGGCTGACCGCTGCGCTTCGCCGGCGGCGCGACGGCGCCGCTCAATGAAGGCACATCGGCGAGCAGCTGGCGGGTGTAATCGCTGGCGGGTGCGCGCAGCACCTCGGCGGTAGCGCCCTGTTCCTGCACCCGGCCGTGGCGGAACACCAACAGCCGATCGGCGCGTTCCGCCGCCACGCCCAAATCGTGGGTCACCAGCAGCACCGCGGTGCCGAACTCGCGCCGCAGTTCGTCGATCAGATCGAGAATGCGTTTTTGCACCGTCACGTCCAGCGCGCTGGTCGGTTCGTCGGCGATGATCAGCGCCGGCTGCAGCGCAATGGCGATGGCGATCAACACCCGCTGCTTCATGCCGCCGGAAAGTTGGTGCGGATACTGGCGCGCCCGCAGTTCCGGGTGCGTCAGCCCCACGCGGGTCAACAGCTCCGTCACCCGCTGTTGTACCTGCCCGCGCGGCAGCCGACGGTGAATATTGACGATCTCCGCCACCTGCTCGCCGATGGTTTTCACCGGGTTGAGCGAGCTGGAGGGATCTTGCGGGATCAGGCTGATTTGCGCCCCTCTCACCGCATCCAGCCGCCGCGATGGCCAGCCGGCGATATCGGTGCCGTGCAGCCGGATGGCGCCCTGTTCCAGATGGCCGTTGTCGGCCAGCAAGCCGATGATCGCCTGCGCCGTGGTGGTTTTGCCGGAGCCGGATTCGCCAACCAGCGCCACCACCTCGCCCGGCTCAATCGCGAACGACACCTCATGCACCACCCTTCGGTTGCCTTCGTCGCCCTGATAGGCGATGGAAACCTTGTCCAGCGCCAGTACCGGCGGCCGCGCCGCCCGTTGCCATGCCGCTTGCACGCTCATCGCGCCTTTCCTCCCAGCGAACGGCTGATGCGGTTGGCCGCCAGCACCACCGCCACCACCACCATGCCCGGGAAGGTGGTCAGCCACCAGGCGGTGGAAATGTAGTTGCGCCCTTCGGCGATCAGCAGCCCCCATTCCGGGGTCGGCGGCGGGGTGCCGTAGCCGAGGAAACTCAGGGTGGCGATCGCCAGAATGGCGCTGCCGAACTGCAGCGCCGAGAAGGCGATCGCCGAAGTCAGCGAGTTCGGCAGGATATGCCGCCACAGCACCGCCCAAAAGCTGCCGCCGCTGCCGTAGGCCGCTTCGACGTAATCGCTGTGGCGCACTCGCACCACTTCCGCCCGCGCCAGGCGGGCAAAGTTGGCTACCGAAGTGACGCCCACAGCGATGGCGGCGTTGACCGTGCCGAAGCCCAGCAGAATGATGATGCTCAGCGACAGCAGCAGGCCGGGGATCGACAGCAGCACGTCGACGACGCGCATCACGGCGTCGTCCGCCGCGCCGCCCAGCGCGCCGGCGATCAGGCCGAGCGCGGTGCCGAACACCAACCCCAGCGCCACCGCCACTACCGCGCCGGCCAGGGTTTGCGAAGCGCCGTATACCATGCGCGCATACAGGTCGCGCCCCAGCTGATCGGTACCCAGCCAGTGCTCGCCGCCGGGCGCCAGCCGCTGCGCGCCGGCAATGCCTTCGGTGCCGCTGTAGGCGGTAAACAGCTGCGGCGCCAACGCCCACAGCGCCACCAGCGCCATGACCGCCCAGGCCAGCAGCAGCGTCAGGGGGACGCGGCGGCGGCTCGGGCGGCTGGCGGGCAGCGCGCCTTCACTTTCCGCGCCGGACAGATCGCGCTCCGGCACCGTGGCTTTGTCAAAGGAGATACTGCTCATAGGGATGCTCCTGCCTGGGTTTTCAGCCGCGGATCCAGCAGCGGGAACAGCAGATCCACCAGCAAGTTGATGGTGACGAAGGCGGCGGCCGAGATCAGCACTATCGCCTGCAGCACCGCCACGTCCTGATTGACCACCGCTTGCTGGGTCAGTTGCCCCAGGCCGCTGCGGCCAAACACGGTTTCGGTGATCAGCGCCCCGGCGATCAGTTCGCCGAACAGCATGCCGGCGATGGTCAGCGCCGGCAGCATGGCGTTGCGCGCCACGTGCCGCCACAGCACCCCGCTGCGGCCGGCGCCCTTGGCCCGCGCCACCGCGACGAACGGCCGGGTTTGCACCGCGTCGATGCTGCGGATCAGAATTTGCGCCAGCGGCGCGGAGATCGGCAGCGCCAGCGTCGCGATCGGCAGGATCAACCCCTGCCACTCGCCGGGGTTAATGATCGGGATCAGCTTCAGGCGGAACGAAAAGATCTGAATCAGCACTATGCCCAGCCAGAAGGTGGGTACCGAAACGAACAGCGACGGCAGCGTCTGCAGCGCCGAACGCAGCCAGCCGAAGCCGGTCAGGTTGGAAGCAAAAGCGATAAGCAGCGCCAGCAGCAACGCCACCGCAAAGCCCAGCACCGCCAGCTGCAGCGTGGCGGGCAGATTAGCCGCCAGCAGCGCGGTAACCGGCACCCCGGCCTGCATCGAGTAGCCCAGATCGCCATGCAGCACGCTGCCCAGGGTATGCAGATACTGCCGCCACAGGGGGACGTCCGCACCATAGGCCGCGCGCATGTCGGCAATCTGCGCCGGGCTTAGCCCCATGTCCGGGTTCTGAAATTTAATCAGGATCGCATCCCCCGGCAGCACCTGCAGCAGGATGAACGACAGGGTAAAGGCCGCCCACAGCACCAATAGCGCCTGCCCGATGCGCCCCGCCAGATATCGGTTCATTGCCCCCCCTTAATGTTTCTCTAACCAGGCGCCGTAGAAGCTCGGGCGGCCGACCGCCTCGAAGCTCACCCCCTTCAAATAAGGCGCGCCGGCGAACACCTGCGGCTCCTCGAAGAACGGGATCGCGTAGGCCTGGTCAATCAGGTAGTTTTGCGCCTCGCCGGCTGTCTGCAGGCGTTTTTGCGCGTCAACCTCGGAGGCGATGCCGAGCAGCAGGGCGTTCAGCTTGTCGTCGCTAAAGCCGCTGTTGCTGCTGGCGCCGCCCTTCTGCAGCAGCCCGTCGCGGTTGGTTGGGTAAAACTGGCTTTTGATCACGTCCGGATCGGCGCGCCCCACCTCTACCACCGCCGCCGGGGTTTTCTGCGGGTCGAGGTTATCCGCCACCCGGCTGCCGGCGTCGCCCGCCAGAACGTTCAGCCGCGCGCCCACCTTGCCCCACTGCTGCGAAACCAGCTGCAGCACCGCCTTGTTCTGCGGCTGCGGCAAAGATTCGTACACCGTCAGCAACAGCTTCCTGCCGTCTTTTTCGCGCAGCCCGTCAGCGCCCTTCTTCCAGCCGGCTTCGTCCAACAGCCGGTTGGCCAGCTGCGGGTCGAATTTCAGCTTGTCGGACAGATCGACAAAGCCGGCGGCCGAGGAGGCGATCACCGATTTGGCCTGCGGGTAGTTGGCGGAGAACAGCGTATCGACGATTTGTTTGCTGTCGGTGGCGTGCAGCAGCGCCTGACGCACCCGCAGATCGGCCACCAGCGGGTTATCCGGCCGGAAGGCGATGCTGTCGTTGACGCCGCGCGTCGGCGCGGCATAAATGATAAAACCCTGATCCTGCGTCTGCTTCTCGTCATAGGCCTGGATCTGGCGGATAAAATCCGCCTGCCCGGCCTGCAGCGCGCCGATGCGCACGCTGTCTTCCCCGGTGACGATCACTTTAACGCCGTCCAGATTGGCGCGGCCCTGCTGAGCCAGGCGGGCCGGCCCCCAGCTGTAGTCTTTGCGCGCGCTGAGATCGACCTCGCGCCCCAGCGTTTCGCCGCTGACCACAAAGGGGCCGGAGCCGATGATATGGCGCGCGTCGCCCAGTTGGTCGTAGCTGCGGTTCAGCGTGCTGAGCGATACCAGCCCGGAGCCGATGGTGGCGGTGCCCTGCAGGAAGCCCGGCGACGATCGCGTGAAGAAGAATTTCACCGTTAGCGGATCCACCACTTCGCTGCGCTGGTAGTTATTGATCACCTCGGAAACCGGCAGGCGTTTCTCCCTGTTGCCCAACCCGTAGGTGTCGAAGTTCTTCGCCACCGCGTTGGCGTCCAGCGGCGTGCCGTCGGAGAAGGTCACGCCGGGGCGCAACTTGAAGGTGTATTCGGTTTTGTCGGCGTTGCTGCTCCAGGACTCGGCGATCCAGGGTTCAATCTCCAGCGTCTTGGGGTTCTGATAGGTCAGCTTGTCGGTTATCTGGTTGAGAATGCCGCCGTTGGGGTAAAAACCGCCGGAAGGCGGATAAAGATTGGTGTGCGCCTGCTGTTCAAGGTAGACCAGCGTGCCGCCCTGCACCGCCGCCAGCGCCGGTTGCATCCCCGCCGCCAGCCCTAACGCCACCGAGATCCCGCTGGTTAACCCATTGAAAGAAAAATTAAACATGCCCGTCTGCCCTTATTATTTGAAAGTTACGGGTTGTACCCTATAGCTTTCAAGTTGCAGCAAGGCGGCAAACGCGAGGATCCTCAGGAGCTTACTTAAGTAAGTGACTGGGGTGAGCGCGTGCAGCCAACAATGCTGCAGCTTGAAAGATGACGGGTATATAACAAGCCAAATCGGCAGGGAGTAGAACGAACTATTTTCGCTAACCTATGGCGCAAATCGCACAAGGCGAGGCGGCTTGGCAGAAAAGATGTTTTGTTATAACGTATCGTGAATAAGCGAGGGGAGTGAAAAGATGAAAATTCAGCTATCGCTGCTGTTCCTTGGCCTGGCGGCCGGGCAGGCGGCGGCGTTTCAGTCCAAAGTGCCGGAGCCGCAGCCCGAACAGGCGCGCGCGGCGCAAGATAATATCGAAAGCCTGTTCTACGGTTTTCACGCGCTGGACGCCCAGGCGGTCAATCCCGGCACCTGCGCGGCGGTGCCGGTGCCGGGGTGCCAATGCGCGTTCTGCAGCCAGCTGCGCCAGGCCGGCGCGGCGAAATAAACCCGCCGCAGGTCAGCCCATTTCATACTGCACGATCAGCTGCCCTTTCTTCATCTTCACCGCGGTGATGTTGACCTCGCCCAGCTCGCTCAGCGAGGCCACGTGGGTGCCGCCGCAGCCGTAGGCCGGCAAATCGCCGAAGCCGACCTGACGCATGCCGTTCACTTCCCGCTGGCGGCGCGGCAGATCGGCGGCGATCAGCCGCGCCAGCTCCGCCTGCAGATAGCCCTGCTCCAGCGTTTGCGCGCCGGCGCCCGGCGTGAAGGTAATGCGCCCCTCACCCGGCCAATGGTGCGCCTTCACCGGCTGCCAGCCGCGGGTCTCGCCCAGCCAGCCGATCAGATGCCCGGCGGAATGCCAGCGGGTGTGCAGGCGGCGTTGTTCGCCATCCACCCGGGCCAGCACTGGCCCCAGCGGCAGCGGTTCGGCGGTGAAGTGCAGCACCTTATCGCCCTGCTGCGCCACCCGCAGCACCGCCGCTTCGCCCAGCGTGCCGCCGTCTGCGGGCTGCCCGCCGCCCTGCGGGTGGAACGGCGTGGCGTCCAGCTCAATCGCGAAGGCGCCTTCTTCCACCGGGGTGCAGGCCAGCACCCGTACCTCGGCCTGTAAATCATCGCTGTAGTAATAACGTCGTTCGGTCATCATTTTTCTCCTGGTTGGGGGAGCTATTATATTCGTGCCATAATCGCAGGATAATCCGTCATCGTCACAATGGACCTTTGCGCCATGAGCACAAATCTTTCGCATTCGCTGCTGGCCGAAATGGCCGTTTTCGTCGAGGTGGTGGAAAGCGGCAGCTTCTCCGCCGCCGCCCGCCGCCTGGGCGCTTCGCCGTCCGCTATCAGCCGCAGCGTCGCCAGGCTGGAACAGGCGCTGGCGCTGCGCTTGCTGCACCGCACCACCCGCAAGCTGCGCCTGAGCGAAGCGGGGGAAGAGGTGTTGCTGCACTGCCGCAGCATGCTGGCGGCGGCGGACGCGGTGATGGCCGTCAACGGCCAGGGCGCCGCGGAGCCGGAAGGCGCGATCGGCGTCAGCGTGCCCAAGGCGGTGGGCAGATTCGTGCTGCATCCGCACATGCCGGAATTCCTGCGCCGTTACCCGAAGGTGGACGTTCGGCTGCGGCTGGAAGATCGTTATATGGATCTGATTGACGATAGGGTCGATTTGGCGCTGCGCATCACCGATCGCCCTTCTCCCGGGTTGATCGGCCGTCAGTTAATGAGGATAGATCATCTGCTGTGCGCCACCCCGCACTACCTGGCGCAGCACGGCGCGCCCCGGCAGCCGCAAGATCTCACGGCGCACAGCTGCATTTATCTCGGCGAAACGCCCAACGACGCGCGCTGGAAATTTCGCCGCGGCGGCAAAACGACCACGGTGGCGGTGCGCGGCCGCTACGCCGCCAACCATACCGGGGTACGGCTGGACGCGGTGAAGCAGCATATAGGCATCGGCAGCCTGCCGTATTTCACCGCGCGCCAGGCGCTGGACAGCGGTGAGCTGGTGCAGGTGCTGCCGGAATGGGATTTCCTCAGCAGCTATCACGGCGGCCTGTGGTTGCTGTATGCGCCCAACCAGCACCTGCCGCCCAAGCTGCGGGTGTTTATCGATTACCTCGTCGCCCGCCTGGCCAAAGAACCGCAGCTACAGCGCCTTGCGTAGGGTGATGTTGATGCGGTGCGGCCCCACCAGCGAATGGTAGCCTTCCTTGACCGGCATGATGCCGTGAAAGCACAGCCGCGACGGGCCGCCCCACACCACCACGTCGCCGTGCGCCAGCGGGATGCGCCGCGCCCGATCGCTGCGTTGCAGGCCGCCGAACTGAAACACCGCCGGCAGGCCGAGCGACACCGAAACGATCGGCGAACCGAAATCATGCTCGTCCTTATCCTGATGCAGCGACAGCTTGCTGCCGGGATCGTAGCGGTTCATCAGGCAGGAGTCCGGCACGAAGGGCGCGAACCCGGCCTGCTGCGCGGCTTCGTCCGCCAGCGCCAGCAGAATCTCCGGGATCGGCGGCCAGCGCTTGCCGCTGCGCGGATCGCGCGCCGAGTAGCGATAGCCGCGGCTGTCGCTGCTCCAGCCGTTGCCGCACCAGCTCATCGCCACCGACATCACATGCCCGCCGGGGGTGGTCATGTGCCGCCACGGCACCTGGGCGACCACGCCCCGCACCGCCGCCAGCAGCTCCGGCCCGTGATCGCGCACGAAGCCATGCATCACCACCGCCCCCGGCGCGATCTGCTCGCGCCACGGCGGCGGCGGCGAATCTTCAAAGAGATCGATAGTCATCGCGAAACCTGTATGAATACACAGTATTCATTTTAAACGCCGCGCGCCGAATGTCCAGCGCCCGGCGGCCTCATTGTTGTTTATGACAAACTTATCTACAGTAGCCGCAATGAAATCAGTCACTCTCAAGGAATGCGCGTGATTAAAGGCATCGGTCTTTCGGTTATCGCCTCGGTGTTATTCGGCGTGATGTATTACTACACCTCGACGCTGGCGCCGCTCGACGGCGAGCAGGTCTACGGCTGGCGCACCCTGCTGACGGTGCCGTTTCTGACGCTGTTTATGCTGGTTTCCGCCGACTGGCGCAAGGTGGCAGAGACGCTGGCCTGGGTGCGCCAACGGCCGCGTCGGCTGCTGTTTCTGCCGCTGACCTCGGCGCTGCTGGGCGTACAGCTGTGGCTGTTTCTGTGGGCGCCGTTGCACGGCAAGGCGCTGGAGGTGTCGCTCGGCTATTTCCTGCTGCCGCTGGCCATGGTGCTGGCGGGCCGGGTGATATTCCGCGATCGGCTTTCGCTGCTGCAAAAACTGGCGGTGGCCTGCGCCATGCTCGGCGTGGGCAATGCGCTGTATCAGGTGGGCGGCGTTTCCTGGAGCACGCTGGTGGTGGCCCTGGGTTATCCGGTTTACTTTATTTTGCGCCGGCGCTTCGGCACCGACAACCTCGGCGGGCTGTGGTGCGAACTGGCGCTGATGCTGCCGGTGGCGGCCTGGTTCGCCTTCGGCGGCGACGGCGCTGCGGCGGCGCTGCGCGTCAGCCCGGCGCTCTATTGGCAAATCCCGCTGCTGGGGGTGATCAGCGCCGCGGCGCTGGTGTGCTACATCCTCGCCAGCCGGCTGTTGCCGTTCAGCCTGTTTGGCCTGCTGAGCTACGTGGAGCCGGTGCTGCTGGTGATCGTCGCCTTGCTGCTCGGCGAAAGCATCAGCCGCAGCGAGTGGCTGACCTATCTGCCGATTTGGCTGGCGGTGCTGCTGTTGGTGGCGGAAGGCACCCGCCACCTGCTGCGCCGCCGGCGCATTTGACCTCAGGAAGCCAGGGTGGCGCCGCCGTCGATCACGATGTCCTGCAGGGTGATGTGGCTGGCCAGATCCGAGGCCAGGAACAGCACCGCGTTGGCGATCTCGTCCGGGCGGGCGATCTTGCCCAGCGGGATGCCCAGCTTGAACATCTCGGGGAAACCGGCGATGGTGCGCTGTTCGGCATCCGGGGTTTGCCACATGCCGCGCTGCATCGGGGTGTCGGTCGAGCCCGGCGACACCAGGTTACAGCGCACGCCAAACGGCGCCAGCTCCAGCCCCACGCAGTGGTTCAGGCTGGTCAACGCCGCCTTGGAGGCGCAGTAGGCCGCCATCTGCACCCGCGGCACGTGCGCGGCGTTGGAGCCGACGCTGACGATCGCCCCGCGGCGCTGCGCCTTGAAGTGCGGCAGCAGCGCGCGGAACAAATAGAACGCGCCCGAGGCGTTGACGTTGATGCACTGGTGCCAGTCGTCCAGGCTCAGGTCTTCGGTATTGCCCATGCGCAGAATGCCGGCGGCGTTGACCAGCACGTCCAGCCGGGGATTTTGCGCCAGCTGCTCCCGGCATACCTCGGCGACCTGTTGCGGCTGGCTGATATCCAGCGTCACGCAGGGGTAAGGCAGATCCGGCTGGGCGAACTCGCGGTCAAACCCCAGCACCTCGGCGCCCTGCGCCATAAAATGCCGGGCGATCTGCTCGCCGATGCCGCGCGCCGCGCCGGTCACCCAGACGCGCTTGCCGCTGAAATCCATCTGTACGCTCATGGGCGCACCGCCATCAGCGCGTTCGCGCCGGCGTGATTCGTTGTCATAATCGGTTTCTCCTGCAAAAGGGGTAGAGAGCCGGCCTTACAGCGCGCCGCTGTTCAGGCCGAAAGCGTTAAGCATGGTGCCCAGCTTGGCGGCGGTTTCCGCCCATTCGGACTGCGGCGTCGAGGCTTCGACGATGCCCGCGCCGGCGAACAGCCGCACCCGGTTGCCGCGCAGAATGCCGCTGCGGATGACGATCGCCCATTCGCCGTCGCCGTTGGCGTCGCACCAGCCGACGATGCCGCTGAACAGGCCGCGATCGTACTGCTCCAGATCGGCGATCAGCCGGCGGGCGGTTTCGGTCGGGAAGCCGCACAGCGCCGGCGTCGGGTGCAACAGGCAGGCAAGCTGCATCACGTTAAGCTGCGGGTCCCGCAGTTCGCCGCGAATGCGGGTGGACAGGTGCCACATGGTGCCGGTGCTCATCAGCGAAGGCCCGGAAGGCACGCTCAGCGTCGCGCACAGCGGCGCCAACCGCTGGCGAATGTCGTCGATCACCAGCTTGTGTTCGTATTTGTCTTTGGTCGACCGCATCAGGCGTTCGCTGCCGATGCGGTCTTGCTGCGCATCCGCCTGCCGGCGCGCCGAGCCCGCCAGCGGGTTGGAGTGGATCTCGCCGCCCTGCTTGCGGATCAGCAGTTCCGGGCTGGCGCCGATCAGCACGCCGCCGTCGGGCAGCGGCAGGGAAAAGTGGTAACCGTTCGGGTTCTGCACCATCAGGTTATTGAGGATCTGATGGCCCGCCACCGGCTGCTCCAGCTCGATCTCCAGAATGCGCGACAGCACCGCCTTGCTCAGCCTGCCCTGTTTAAAACGGCTGACCGCCTCCGCCACCGCGTGCTTGAAGCGCGGCTCGTCCGGAATGCTGGTGCAGGCGGCCAACCGGTGCTGCTGCAGCATTGGCCGCGCATCGCGGGTGTAATGGTCATTGGCGACGAACCGGCTCTGTTGCGGTACGTACAGGCAGGAGGGCTGGCGGGTATCGAAAGGAATGGCGCCCACCACCACCGGCGCCTCCTGGCCGGCCTGTTTGGCGCGCTGCAGCGCCTGGCCGATGTTCTGCGCCAGCGCGCTGTCGGCCCGCTCGCCGCCGAAGGCCGGCGTCTCGATGCGTTCGAATACGCCCTGCGCGCTCAGCGAGCGGAACTCCGACTGGTATAAAAAGGTAGATTGCTCTGAGTAAACAAAACCGGGAAAGGTTTGGTTTTCCGTTGTCAGTGTAGCCACAAGACCACTCCTTTGCGTTGCCCGCACTAATGATAATGGTTATGCGAATGATTATCATTAGTTATAAAGACCGGTAAATTACACCGCCGCCCGGCGCGGGTCAATCACCGTTAGCGTAATAATTAATGAATGAAACGCTCAGGCATGGCAAATGCACGTTACAGTGCAACGCAAATCAACACACTGATTTAAAAGTAAATAAATGTCGTTACGTCGTCACCTTCATGCCAGTAGCGGCCCAAAAAACGACGGCCTGCACGGCACTGCGGGGTGAGTGTCTTAAGCAGTTCCAATTCAAAGGTCTGGGTTTGCGCATCCATTGCCACCATGCGCGCATCCAAAAAATCAAAGTAGCGGCGCACCTGCGGGTACAGCGCTTTGAACAGGCTCTCCTTGGCGGAGAACGTCAGCGTCAGCAGGCGATTGAACGCCTGCGGCCCGCGGCGCAGCTCTGCGCACTCCTCCGCACCGACGATAGCGCCCCACAGCTCCTCCGCGCGCGCCTGCGGCATCAGCGTCTCCACGTCCAGCCCGATGCCGCCCAGGCCGTTTTCGGCGTGCACCGCGCACAGCGCGGTAGCCGCATTGTGGCTCAGCGCGCCGGCGACGCCCGGCGGCCACTGCGGCGCGCGATCTTCGCCCGGCAGCAGGATAAAACCGCTGAAGCCCAACGGCGCCAGCAGCCGCTGCGCCAGACAGCGCCCGGCCAAATATTCCGCCCGGCGCTTGGGCACCGCGCGCGCCAGGTGCTCCGGCAGAGTGATGCCCGCCTCGCGAAAGCGTTCGTCACCATAGTCCGCCAGCGAGAAACGGCAACGCGCCACCTGCCCCGGGTAATCAACCAGGTTAAAAAGTTCGATATCGCGGATAAAAGCGGGCAACGGGAGGTTCCTTGAACAGTGCGCAGAGCGACGATTTTAGCCCCCGCGCTCCCCGGCAACAACGACTATTCCTCTCCCCCGCCGCCGGAGGAGAGGAACGCGGCTTACAGAATGCCTTTCATGGTCTTTTCGAAATCGCTCCAGGCGCAGAAGCCGTCCTTGTCGATTGGGCAGCCCTTCAGCGCCAGGGTCACGCGCTGCGGCGGATTTTGCAGCGTCAGCGGCGTGGCTTTGCGCAGTTGATCGGTAGACTGATAAACGTATTCGATTTTCAGCAGCTCGCGGTCATTCTGCCGATCGTGCCAGCGCTGGAACACCAGCTTGCCGCCGATCGGCGTTTTCTCGTACTGCTGCGGCAGCTGATACGGCTGGAACTGCATCGCCGACAGCAGCGAGGCGATATTCGAATCGTGGCCGACCAGCACCGTCAGCTTGGGCGCATCCGGCTTGCGCTCGCCGAGCAGCGCGCCGTTGATGTAGGCCAGCAGCGGTTTGGCGACGTTCCGCGCCACCACCGGCGAGGTGAACAGCGAATCCTGATAGCCGTCTTTCAGCTGCGCCAGCTGCTTCCACTGGTGCGGCGTGGCGATTTTGCCCCAGGCCACGTCCTTCATCGGGAAACCTTCGTAATACTGCAGCATAAAGGCGTCCACCAGCGAGTTGCCCACCCGCAGCGGCCCGGTCACGCCCGGCTCTTTGCCCGGCACCGCGCTCAGGGTGCTGGCCTCTTTGGTCAGATCGCAGTGCCGGTCGGTTTTGCAGGCGCTGGAGTCTTTATAATCGACGATTTTCGCCAGCTGCCGGTAAGACTCGTCCAGCTTCAGCGAGGCCAGCTCGGCGTTCATCGCCGCCAGCGCCTGTTGATTGAAGGCTGCGCTGCTGTCGGTGATGATCGGGTTGAAGGTCGGGTCCATCTCGCCCATTTTTTCCTGATGGTGCACGGCGACGTCGCAGCCGGGGAACGCGCCGTTGCTGAAGAACTGCGCGGTGGCCACCGTGCGCTGCAGGCTGTTGGCGTAAACGTACAGGCTGCCGGCGGTCGGGCAGCCTTCCTGCGGCAGCAGGCCGGTCTGCTTCAGCCAGGCGTTGAAGTAGTGCCCCATATAGACTTCCAGCACCCCGCCCTTGGTGGTCAGCAGCCCGCCCGGCGTTTCCCAGGCCGGCCAGGCCCGCGGCGTGGACTGCGCCAGCACGCTGCCGTTATTGGCCAGCGGCGCGCGCAGGTTGTGGCGGCTCATCACCAGCACCTGCTCCAGCTGATAGTCGTTGGTTGCCCCCCATACGGTCCCGGTGAATAACAAAGGCAGGCACAGCAATAACGTTTTTTTTCTCATCCGCAGAGGCTCCCGGAAAGTGATTGTTTTGAATGTGTTAGCTTTCGCCCGGCTATGATGGAGGGGTTGGTCGCCCAAGTGTGTGATGGGGTTCACGGGAAAAGATCGTACCGGCGGCCATCTGCCGATGGCCGCCGCAGGCTAATTTAGAACCACAGGCGCATGATCGGCCAGCCGATCAGCAACAGCGCGGCGATGTACACCACGCCGAGAATGCCGCCCAGCCGCCAGTAATCTTTCGACTTCACGTAGCCGCAGCCGTAGATGATCACCCCCGGGCCGGTGGCGTACGGCGTCAGCACGCCCATGATGCCGATCGACAGCACCAGCAGCATCGACAGCTGCTCCATCGGCACGCCCGGCAAGCCTTTCCCCACCGCCAGGATCACCGGCAACAGGGTGGCGGTATGCGCCGACAGGCTGGCGAACAGGTAGTGGGCGAAATAGAACACCAGCACCAGCGCCACCACCGTCATGTTGGGCGAAAAACCGTCCAGGTGGGTGCTCATGGTCTGGGCGAACCAGTCGATAAAACCGGAGCGGGTCAGGCCGTTGGCCATCACCACCAGCGTCGCCAGGTTGACCAGGGTGTTCCAGGCGCTGGAGTATTTGGTGATGTCTTTCCACGACACCACGTGCAGCGCCAGCATCAACGACACCGCCAGCAGGCAGACCGCGGTGGCGTCCAGCACCTTGCCGCCGAACACCCACAGGCACAGGCTGAGCAGCACCAGGCCGATCAGGGTGTACTCCTTGCGGCTCAGCTTGCCCATTTCGCCCAGCGCGGTGTTGGCCCAGGCGGCCACCTCGCTGCTGTGGGTCACCCCCGGCTTGTACAGGCAGTAAGAAATCAGCGGCGCGACGATCAGCAGCAGCAGGCCGACCGGCAGGAACGCCAGGAACCACTGCATCCAGCTGATGTGCACCCCGGCGATTTTGCCGACGAACTCGATGCCCAGCACGTTGGGCGCGGCGCCGGTCACGAACATCGAGGAGCTGATGCTGGTGCCCACCACCATCATCCACATCAGGTAGCCGCCGATGCGTCGCGAAGAGGGATCGTTGGGGAAGGAGTCGAACAGCGGCGGCAGGTTTTTCACCACCGGGAATACCGTACCGCCGGTGCGGGCGGTATTGGACGGGGTAAACGGCGCCAGCAGAATGTCGATGATCACCACCGCGTAGCCCAGCGTCAGGGTGCGCTTGCCCATAAACTTCACCAGGAACAGCGCGATGCGCCGCCCCAGCCCGGTGGCCTCGTAGCCCAGCGCGAAGATAAAGGCGCCGAACACCAGCCAGACGGTGGTGCTGGAGAAGCCCGCCAGCCCCCATTTTAGCGCTTCCTTGCCCGCCTTGAAGCCCGGCTCGGCCAGCTCCTGCGCGCCGAACAGCACCCAGTTGGCGCTCAGCACGCTGAGGGTCACGGCGATAAAGCTGATGGCGGTGGCGGGGATCGGCTCCAGAATCATGCCGACGATCATCGCCACGAAAATGGCGAAGTAGCGCCAGGCCTGCGGCGGCATGCCGTCGGGCACCGGTATCAGTAACAGGATCGCCAGCACCGCCAGCGGCGCTATCGCTTTCCAGATTTTTTCCTGGGTTTGGGACATGGGGATTTCTCCTGAAGGTTATGATTCCTGGTCACCCGGCTGCGGCAGTTGCGCCAGCAGCCAGGTCACTATCAACAGGTCGGCGCTGCCGCCGGGGCTGAGATTGCGGGCGATGCACTCGGCGTCGAAGCGCCGGATGGCCTGATCGCCGCTGTGCGCCAGCAGCGCCGCGGCGCGGCGCTGCAGCCAGCGCAAGCCGCCGATGCCGCCGCGCGAGGCGACGTTGGTGTCGTCGTTGTGGGCCATCAGCCACAGCAGGCTGTCCGTCAGCGCCCGTTGCTCGCCCCGTCCCGCCGCCATGCGCCGCCGATACAGCGGCAGCGCGCCGTCGATCACCAGCCGGAAACCGGACTCCGCCTCACCGCGCGCGCCGCTCAGGCCGTGGGCGGCGAACAGCCGCTGGCCGGCGGTGTGCCCGGCGTTGTTGCGCCGCAGCTCCCGCGTGACCAGCCCGCGGCACATCGCCGCCGTTTCTGCGCACAAGGCTTCGGCGCTTATCGCACGGCGCTGCCGGTGCAGGCGGCCGAAGGCGGCACACAGCAGGCCGAGCGAAAACACGCTGCCTTTATGGGTGTTGACGCCGCCGGTAGCGCGGAACATGTGGTTTTCGCAGGCCATGCCGAGCGGCCGCAGCCGCACCAGCTGTCGTTCCGCCGGCAGCGCCGCGTCCTCTCGCCCGCGCTGAATGAAGCGCGGCAGCCACGGCCCGATGGCGCGGGCGCTGCGGTAGAAATGCCCGAGATCCATATCGCGGTGCGCGCCGGCGTTGCGGCGATCCACCAGCCCCGGTTTGGGCGTGAGATTGACCTCCACCAGCAGCGCGCGGTAGGCGGCGCGGGCAAAATCGCGGATCTCCTGCGGCAGGCGCGCGCGGGCATCAATCGGCTGAGAGCGCATCATTGAGCATCCTTTCCATTTCGTTCAGCAGCTCATCGCCGCCGTGGCGCCGCTGGCGGGCGCAGAGCTTCGCCGGTCGGCTGCACAGCAGGCAGCGGCGCTCCGGCAGGCCGATATCGCGCCGCGACAGGATGCGCCCCTGCGAATCGAGCACATCGATGTCCCACAGCCGGCCGATCGGCCGGCGCACTTCCAGCTGCATGGCGCAGTCCTTGACCCGCAGGGCGTCGACCGGCAGCGCCAGATAGCCTTCGCAGCCGGTCGACAGCGCCAGCGTTTCGGCCTGCAGGCAGGGCCAGCCCTGCTCCGCCAACAGCCGTCGCAGCGCGCGCCACCCCAGGTTGAAGATGCCGCGCGTCAACGCGCTGTCTTTTATCGGCCCCGGCACCACCAGCGTCAGCACCAGCAGCGTGCAGCTGTGGCGCGCCAGCCACGCCTGCTGACGGGCCTGGCGGCATTCGCGGCTGGCCAGCAGCGCCGGCAGGCTCACCGCGCGGTTGGCGGCTAAACGCGGATCGACTTCGGCCATCGCTTACTCCGCCACCTGGCGCACCACGTCGATCACCGAACCATCGCGATAGCGCACCACCGCCACCACTTTGTCGGTGAAGGCGATCGGCGCCGGTTCGCCGGTCAGCTGCAGCGCGCGCCGGCGCAGCCAGCCGATGCCGACCACCGGCAGCCCGGCCTGCTGCAGGCGTTGCGCCAGCTCCGGCCGCGCCGGATTGACCGCTACGCCGTGGTCGGTCACCAGAATGTCGATGCTGGATCCCGGGGTAACGCAGGTGGTCACCTGCTCCACCAGCGTCGGGATACGCCCGCGCACCAGCGGCGCCACGATGATCGCCAGCCGCGCCGCCGCGGCGGTATCGCAGTGGCCGCCGGATGCGCCGCGCAGCACGCCGTCCGAGCCGGTCAGCACGTTGACGTTAAAACCGGTGTCGATCTCGAGCGCGCTCAGCACCACCACGTCCAACCGGTCGACCGAGGCGCCCCTGGAGCTGAAGTTGGCGTATTGGTTGGCGCTGATTTCGAGGTGGCCGGGGTTGCGCGCCAGCGACACCGCCGCCGCGCGGTCAAAGCTCTGTACGTCCAACAGCTTGCCGATCAGCCCTTTCTCATGCAGGTCCACCATGGTCGAGGTGATGCCGCCGAGCGCGAAGCCGGCGCGAATGCCGCGCGCGCGCATTTTGTCCTCCAGAAAACGCGTTACCGCCAGCGAGGCGCCGCCGGTGCCGGTCTGCAGCGAGAAGCCGTCGGTGAAGTAGCCGGAACCGGCGATCACCTCGGCGGCGCGGCGGGCGATCAGCAGCTCGCGCGGGTTGGAGGTCATGCGCGTGGCGTCGGCGCCGATCTTGTCGGCGTCGCCCACCCGGTCAAGCTGCACGATCAGATCCACCCGATCCTGCGCCAGGCTGGCCGGATGGTGCGGATACGGCAGAATTTGCTCGGTCAGCAGCACCACGGCGCCGGCCGCTTCGGCGTCTACCCGCGCATAGCCGAGCGAGCCGCAGCAGGCCTCGCCGCTGTAGCCGTTGGCGTTGCCGAACTCATCGCAGGCCGGCACGCCGAGGAAGGCGACGTCGATGTTCAGCTCGCCGGATTCGATCAGGTTGACCCGCCCGCCGTGGGAATGGATCTGCACCGGCTCCGCCAGCAGGCCGCGCGAGACGGCGTCCGCCAGCGGCCCGCGCAGGCCGGAGGTATAGATGCGGCTCACCACGCCGTTGCGGATATGCTCCACCAGTGGCGCGTGGCAATCGGTCAGCGAGCTGGAGGCCAGCGTCAGGTTGCGAAAGCCCATCGCCGCCAGCGTTTCCATCACCTGGTTCAGCGCCAGGTCGCCGCCGCGAAACGCATGGTGGAACGAGATGGTCATGCCGTCCTGCAGCCCGCTGCGGCGCACCGCTTCCTGCAGCGAATCGCAGCGTTTGAGATCGCGCGGCTTGCGCGCCTGCAGGTTGGCCTTGGAGGCGTCCTGATAACAACGCAGCGCCGCCGCCTTGTTGAGGGTTAACAGCCGTTGTTGACGATCCATCATGCTTCCTCCCCGCGCCGTGTCGGTTCTTCGCGAACGCCGGACAGCGCCGCGCGCTCCAGCACCAGCCGCGCGCGTTCAATCACCGGGCTGTCGACCATTTTTCCGTTGAGCGACACCACGCCGCGCCCTTCCCGCTCCGCCGCTTCCGCCGCCGCTACCACGCGCTGGGCATGCGCCACCTCTTTGGCGGTCGGCACATACAGGTTGTGCAGCAGCTCTATTTGCCGCGGGTTGATCAGGGATTTGCCGTCGAAGCCGAGCTGCTTGATCAGCGCCGCTTCCTGCAGGAAGCCGGCCTCGTTGTTGGCGTCTGAATAGACGGTGTCGAACGCCTGAATGCCGGCGGCGCGCGCCGCCTGCAGCAGCGAGCAGCGGGCGAACAGCAGCTCGATGCCCTCCGGCGAGCGCTCGGTGCGCAGGTTGCGCACGTAGTCTTCCGCCCCCAGCGCAATGCCGATCAGGCGCGGAGAAGCCTGAGCGATCGCCACCGCGTTGGTGATGCCCTGCGCCGATTCGATCGCCGCCAGCAGGCCGGTGCTGCCGACCGGGCGGCCGCAGTCGGCCTCGATGGCGGCGATTTCCCGCGCCATGTCGGTAACGTCCTGCGCGCTGTCGGTCTTCGGCAGCCGCACGATGTCCGCCCCGCCGCGCACCACCGCCTGCAGATCCGCCAGCCCGTAGGCGGAGTCCAGCGCGTTGACCCGCACGATGGTTTCCACCTCCCGGTACAGCGGGTGCTGCAGCGCGTGATACACCAGCCGCCGCGCGGCGTCTTTCTCGCGCAGGATGACCGAGTCTTCCAGATCGAACATCAGCGCATCGGCCTGGTAGATAAAGGCGTTGCTGACCATCGCCGCATTGGCGCCCGGCACGAACAGCATGCTGCGGCGCAGCCGGGTTTTATTCAGCGTCTTCATCTTTCGCCTCCCAGGGCAGCGGCTCGCCGCCGCTCGCGCGCATCAGCGCGGTTTCCAGGCGAGCGCGCAGCACGCAGTCCAGCGCGCCCTTGTCGTCGACCATCACCTGCACCGGTTCCACCTCATAACGCTGCAGCACCTCCAGCAGGGTGCGGCGGATAGCCGCGCCGAACTGCTTCTCCACGCTGCTGGCGATCAGCAGATCGTGTTCCGGCCCCTCGGCCGGTGCGATGCGCACCATGACATCGCTGGATTCCAGCGTGCCGGCCATTGCTTCTCGGATAATTTTCATCATTCACCTGATTGTGCGGACTCAAGAGGATGCGGGGCCGGCCGGGCCCGGCGCTGCGTTTGCAGATCCTGCAGGTAGTACAGGGTGTCCGGCGGCACCAGCGGCGCGGCGGCGTGAAAATCCCCCGCAGCCAGCAGCTTGCGCACCCAGGAGGCGGAGATCGCCGTGCCCTGGTACTGCAAACGCTCGATTTCCACCAGCGCGATCGGCGGGCTGGGCAGCGCCGGCGTTTCCAGCCAATAGCGCATGTCGCGGTTGTATTTCGCGGTCACCGCGCAGAAGGGTTCGTTGCCGACAAAGCGGTGGGTAATGCCCAGCGCCGGCGCCAGATGCCGGCGGAAGATTTTCAGATCGATTTCGGTGTAGCAGTCGTCGGCCACGCCCTGATCCTTGATGAAGTAACAGGGAAAGGTGGCGCGGGAGATCACGTACTGCGAGCCTTCATGCACCGTCAGATTGGGGATGTCGGCGGTGCCGGCCAGCACCAGCCGCCGCCGGTCTTCATAGCTGAAGCGCGAGGTGTTCTCTTTGACCAAAAACAGGTGCAGCCAGTCGCACTGCTTCGCCGCCTGGCGCACCAGATACTGGTGCCCACGGGTAAAGGGGTTGGCGTTCATCACGATGCTGCCGATGATCTCGCCCGGCCGGCGCTGCGCCGCCAGCCGGGCCGCATAGCGTTTCAGCCGGCACGGGCTGTTTTCCATCAGCACCACGATGCCGGGCACGCTGGCGATCGGGTAGAAGCCGCACTGGCGGAACAGCGGCTCGTTCTGCACCTTGGTGTAAATGAACAGCTGGGTGTGATGGCGCTCATAGGCCAGATTGACCAACTCGGTCGCCAGCGCCAACGCCAGCCCTTCCCCGCGCAGCTGCGGGCTGATGGCGACGCATTTGATGATATTGTCGGCGATGCCGCCGCAGGCGACCAATTTATCGTTCTGGGTCACGGTAATAAAAACCTCTACCGTGGTATCTATATTCAGATCGTTGCTGCGCAGAAATGCGTTTATCGCCGCTATGCTTTTATGGTCCGATCTTTTTACCCGATTAAATACGGCATCGCCCAACATGATATGCTCTCTGAATTAACTGACGAATAACAAATTAAATACAAAAACGCACTTTGGTTAACGCTAATCAAAACCTTAAAAACCATAAAGATAAAAAACATTAACGACGTTTGATGGATAGATGGTAAACAGAAAAAAACCTCCGATTATTGACCTGTTTCACAAACCAAGCCCGGTAAATAAGTTATTTAATGTCGTTTATTTGCTTAATTATTTTTATGGTGTTTACTATTGAAACAATGGTTATTGGGTGCCGCAATTCACTCACAATCAATTAGCATTTTTCTTGCAATTAAATTACAGGTTTCATTATGGAATGGCTGAACATTCTGATCGTCGAAGACGAAACGCCGCTGGCGGAGATGCACGCCGAGTTTATCCGCCAGAACGGCGGCTGCCGGCAGATTTGGCTGGCGGGCACGCTGGCGCAGGCGCGCGCGATGACCGAACGCTTCAAACCGGATCTGATCCTGCTGGATAACTTCCTGCCCGACGGCCAGGGCATCGAGCTGCTGCGCGAGCTGACGCTGAGCGGCTATCGCGGCGGCATCGTGTTCATCACCGCCGCCAGCGAGATGGCCACCGTCGCCGAAGCGCTGCGCTACGGCGTGTTCGACTACCTGATCAAGCCGCTGGCCTACGATCGCCTGAGCCACACGCTGCACAGGTTCAGCCAGCGGCGCGCGGCGCTGAAGGACAAGGCGCGCCTGAACCAACGCCGCATCGACGAGATGTTCAATACCTATGCGCGCGGCGAACAGCGGGCGGCGCTGCCGCCCGGCATCGATGCGCTGACGCTGGTGAAAATCCGCGCCCTGTTCGCAGAGCCCGCGGCGCGCCATACCGCTGAAAGCGTTGCGCAAAAGATGGGGCTGAGCCGCACCACCGCCCGCCGTTATCTGGAGTTTTGCACCGCCGCGCAACAGCTGAGCGCCGAGATAATTTACGGCAAGGTGGGCCGCCCGCAGAGGATTTACCACGCCGCCGAACGGCAATAGACGGTTATTTGATCGGCTTTGCAAGACTGCGTGTAATCGCTTTACTTTTTTATCGTCCATCAGCATCTTGTTTGGCATACCATTCCTTCTGCTCAGCGACGGTCTTTACCGCTATCGACCGCGGTTAAAACCTGCAGAATCCGTGTAAATCTGCCAAAAGCTCAACGGGTTGCGCATTCTGTAAGCAAACAGTCACAGAATGCGCAATCCGCCTTTGACATGCCGCCGGCGGGTCGCTATTATTCGCCCCGTTCACACGATTCCTCTGTAGTTCAGTCGGTAGAACGGCGGACTGTTAATCCGTATGTCACTGGTTCGAGTCCAGTCAGAGGAGCCATTTCTTGTTCTTTGGATGTCTACTGATGTCCACAGGTCATTGAAAGAAGGGTGAAACTCCTTCTTCTACGTTCCACTGACGTCCGCTGAAATCCACCTGAATCCGATGCTTTTAAGTCCATTTTTAAGTCCTTCGGAAAAGCGGGTGGACTGTGTTCGCATTCTTGCTATAAGTCTTTGCGACCGGAAACCAGAATCAAGCTCTGACCTGTAATCAGGAGCGACGATCATGGCACTTTCCGATACGACAGTCCGCCGGGCCAAAGCAACCGGTAAAGCCTACACCCTCCCTGATGTTTCCGGCCTTTCACTTGCCGTCGCACCCAAAGGTGGAAAATCCTGGCACTTCCGCTATTACTGGTGCGGAAAACAAAAGCGAATGTCCCTGGGCCAATACCCTGAGATGACACTGCGTGAAGCCAGACAGGCAAGAGATCAGGCTTCAGCTTTGTTGGCACAAGATATTAATCCACGAGTTGCCCGAGAGCAGCAACGTCATGCCATCCATCTTGCTTCTGGGAATAGCTTTCACTCTGTATTCAAGGAATGGACTGAATACCGGGCGCTGACTTTGAAGGAAGGCAGAAAATCTTCCCTTTCTCAATGCAAGCGTGTTTTCAAAAACGACGTCTTGCCGAGAATTGGCAAAACATCTATTTACGATGTACGTCGCGCTGATCTCTTGCAAATACTGAGTAGAATCGAACAGCGGGGAGCATTCACCGTTGCCCAAAAAGTCAGAGGCTGGCTGAATCAAGTTTTTCGTTTTGCGTTGGTCAAAGTTGAAGGGCTGGAAAACAATCCAGCTACCGACCTGAAGGTAGTTGCCCTACCCAAACCACCCGAAATCCATAATCCTTTTCTGTGGATGCATGAGATCCCAACTCTTTTAAAAAAGCTACGTCATTACCAAGGACAACTGAATACCCAGTTGGGGATTCGCCTGTTGCTTCTTACTGGTGTGCGAACTGGCGAATTACGTCTGGCGACACCAGAGCAGTTTGATCTGGAGCGAGGCTTATGGCTAATTCCACCAGACAATGTAAAGCAGTTAAAACGGCATTTGCACAAAAACAGCATGCGCCCACAGACCATCCCGCCTTACACCGTCCCTCTATCTGTTCAGGCGATTGAGATCATCCGTCACCTTTTGCATGAAGTCAGGCCCAAGCAACGATTTTTGTTACCGGGCAACTCTGACCTAAATAAACGCATCAGTGAAAATACACTTAACGCGGCCCTCAAACGAATGGGTTACAAAGACCGCCTTACCGGGCACGGTATCCGCGGTACCATTTCAACCGCACTGCATGAAATAGGCTATCCAAAAATCTGGATAGAGGCTCAACTTTCTCATTCGGAACCGAATAAAGTCAGTGCCGCCTACAATCATGCAGCCTATGTTGAACAGCGGCGAGTCATGATGCAGGACTGGGCAGACCGTCTCGATTTGTTAGAAAAAGGACATGTTGAAGCAGCAAATAGTCAGCTGGTCATACAAATTGCGGGGCTCTCTACGATGACCAGCATGAGTCTGGACATAACTCGCGAATCTTCTCGGACAAATAGTGCTAACAGGGAATTTAACTGGATTATTCACCACTCAACCCGAAATGCTCCAACAGTAGAGCAAGATTAGACCTGACAGGCTACTAGCAGACAATTTCCCAGAAAACGCTAGTCCAACTATAGGGCAGGATCGTCTACCGGGGTGGGATCAGTCCAGTAATGTTTGAAAATATCTAGACTGCCCGTGGCGATTCATTTCAAATTTTAATACTCATCCCTCGTATCGTCTTCTTCCGGTTGTTCCAGAACACCATACGCCACCGCACAAAACAATGAGTTCAGCCGTTTCATATCCCCTAATAAACTCAGGTGAAGAGAGCTAGTTTCGATACTTTGCACATTCTGCTGGTGCAGCCTGTCCACGTGGGCATGGGCATAACGGCGGTTCATAATACGAAAACGATGTTTGTTACGGCGCAGGCGCCGGGCGCTGCTGACATCTCCCGAAAAAAACACCGACAGGCTAAGCTTCAAATTGCTGTTTAACTGTTGTAATAGATTATCCAACTCGGCCAAACCATCCTGGGAAAACGCCCGGCGAGCGGCCAGAGATTTATCGGCCATTTCACTGCCCATCCGCTCGATAATGTCTGCCGCTTGTTCAAGGTTAAGCGACATTTCGATGATTTCCGCCCACCGACGCGACTCTTCTTCCGCCAGGTCTTCTTTCGGCATTTGCGCCATGTACAACTTAATTGCGGTGTAAAGTATGTCCACATCATCGGCAAGTTTACGCAGCTCTTTTTCCTGCCTGGGCTCGCCGTTCATGACCTTCTGCCAGGTTTCCAGCATCTGTTCAAGAACATCACCCAAGCGCAGCGTCTCACGCGCAGCATTCGCCAGCCCCAGCGCGGGCGTATCCAACGCGGTGGTGTCGAGATGCTTCGGCTTCATCCGGGCATCCACTTCCGGGACTTCGCTTATCATCCGACGGCAAAAGCGTGCCATTGTTTCGACAAAGGGAATCATTATCAGACAACGACTCAGGTTGTAGAAAACATGGAAATAGATAACCAGTTCTGACTCCGGCAGGGGAAGATTCTCCATCGTCTTCGCCAGAACATGGATGAGTGGCAGAACCAGCAAACTGCCCACCAGCTTAAATAACAGGCTGCCGAGCGCCACACGACGGGCCGCCGCATTGGCGGTACTGTTGTTTAGCATCGCCAGCAAACCAGAGCCCAGGTTAGCGCCGATCACCAAACAAAGCGCTACGTCGAAAGAGATAACCCCTGTCGAGGTTAAGGTCGCCGTCAGCAGCACCGCCGCCAGACTTGAGTAACTGATAATGGCGAACAACGCGCCAATCAGCGCATCCAGTATGATGTCACCGGTAAGCGAAGCGAAAATTACCTGCACACCAGAGGCCTGAGTTATCGGGGTGACAGACTGCACAATCAATTCCAGCGCGAGCAGGATCAGACCGAGCCCAATGCCTACGCGGCCCAGTTGCCCGGCGCGAGTCTGTTTACGGCTAAGGAAGAAGATGACGCCGATGAAAATGAGTAACGGCGACAACCATGAGAGGTCGAACGTCAGAATACGCGCCATGAGCGCGGTCCCCACATCAGCCCCGAGCACAATCACCAGCGCAGGCGTGAGGGCGACCAGGTCCTGGGCCACAAACGACGTCACCAACAGGGTGGTCGCGTTGCTGCTTTGTACCAGCGCGGTCACACCAATGCCCGCACAAAATGCGAGCGGTTTTTTCTCAACACTGCGGCTTAGCACACTCCGGAGCCTGGCACCATAAACACGCATAATGCCGGTACGAACAATATGCGTGCCCCAGACCAATAGCGCCACCGCCGAAAGCAGATGCAATAGAGTAAGCACACTTTCTCCTTATAAATTATTGACTCCCTGCAGGATCCCCGGGGGCGGTTCAATATTATTTACTCGTCAAATATTTCTGAAATTCTGTCTGGCCGCTCAAAAGCTGGAGGCAGAGAACGTCATGTTATTAGAATGTCGATCTTCCCTGCCTGCCTATAAATGTCCCCTATAAAAAAACCCACCATTAAACGGGCACATCGTGAGCCATCAGAACGTAAAACATTCTCCAGAGGGTATTGATGAGAGAACCCAGAAATTTTGCAGACTCAATCCAGACGTTTCCCATGCGTGGCATCGAAAAAATGTAATGCATCTGACGGCAGATGCAGCCACAGCGTGCTGCCCGTTTGCGGACGTTCACTATATGGCAAACGTACCACTAAACGTGCGTCACCAATGCGGCCGTGTACGAGGTTATCCGCCCCCAACATCTCAAGTGTCTCCACAAGCAGCGGAATGCTGCCGCCCTGCTCATGGCTGCAGATCTTAATGTGCTCAGGGCGAATACCGAGCACCACCGGACGATTCGCTAACTTGGTTTTACTCACACCGAGCGGCAGCGCGTGCGACGCATTAAGGTTAAAATGCGTGCCATCACTGTCGATCTGGCCGGCTAACAGATTCATCGCCGGCGCACCGATAAACGACGCGACAAACTGGCTAGTGGGTCGTTCATATATTTCGACCGGAGTGCCAATTTGCTCGACGATACCTTTATTCATTACCATCACCCGCTGCGCCAGCGTCATCGCTTCGACCTGGTCATGGGTGACGTACAAACTGGTGGTTTTCAGACGACGATGCAGTTGTTGCAATTCAAGGCGCATCTGCACGCGCAGACGCGCATCCAGGTTAGAGAGCGGTTCATCGAACAAGAATACTGCCGGTTCGCGTACGATCGCGCGGCCCATCGCGACGCGCTGGCGCTGGCCACCCGATAATTCACGCGGGCGGCGGCTGAGAAGGTGATCCAGTTCAAGGCTGCGGGCCGCTTCCAGCACGCGCTGGCGGATCTGCTCTTTAGCCATACCACGAATTTTCAGGCCATATGCCATGTTCTCTTCCACCGACATGTGCGGATAGAGCGCATAGTTCTGGAATACCATCGCAATCCCGCGATCCTTCGGTTCCTCATCGGTAACCCGTTTGCCATCAATATAGATATCACCGGCGCTCACGCGCTCCAGTCCGGCGACCATACGCAGCAGCGTCGATTTACCGCAGCCGGAAGGGCCAACTATCACCATAAATTCGCCTTCATTCACCGTCACATCCAGCGGATGAATGATCTGATTTTTCCCATCGTACGACTTGGTAACTGCCTGAAGTTTTACGCCTGCCATTTCTTATTTCTCGCTCTCAACTAGGCCGCGCACGAATACACGCTGCATGGCCAGCACCACCACTACCGGTGGGATCAGGGTTAATAACATTGCCGCCATCACTTCATTCCACTGCGTCGGCGCACCGGTGTTAGAGATCATACTTTTGATCCCCGCCACCGCCGTGCCCAGGCTGGCGTCATTAATGATGAGCAGAGGCCAGAGATACTGATTCCAGCCGTAGATAAAAGTGATGACGAACAGTGCTGCCAGATTGGTTTTAGACAGCGGCAACACAATGTCCCAGAAAAAACGCATCGGACCCGCGCCATCAATGCGAGCGGCTTCCACCAGTTCATCAGGCAGCGACATAAAGAACTGACGGAACAGAAAAGTGGCGGTGGCGGCAGCCATCAGCGGCAGCGTCAGGCCACTGTAGCTATCGAGCATATGCAAGTCAGCAATCACCTGCACCGTCGGGAAGATACGCACTTCAACTGGCAGCATCAGGGTGACGAAAATCAGCCAGAAGAACAGTGAGCGCAGTGGAAAACGAAACCACACCAGCGCGAACGCTGAAAGAATCGACACCGTGATTTTGCCAACGGTGATGCCGAGTGCCATTAACAGGCTATTGAGCATCATCATGCCGAATGCCGGACCGCTGCCGTTTACGCCGTGTGTCCAGATGCGGCTGATGTTTTCCCACAAATGCGTGCCAGGGACGAGCGTCATCGGTGCCTGATAGACGGCCTCGTTATCCAGCGTGGCTGCGACGAAAGCCACATACAACGGGAACAGGATAGTCAGCGCACCGAGCACCAGTAAGGTATGGCTGAAGATATCCAGCCCACGTCGATTTTCAATCATTGGTATTGCACCTTACGTTCAACAAAGCGGAATTGGATCACCGTGAGCCCGATAACCAACAGCATCAGCACCACCGATTGCGCCGCTGACGAGGAAATATCGAGCCCGGCGAATCCTTCCTGGTAGATTTTGTAAATCAGAGTGGAAGTCGCCCGCACCGGGCCGCCGGCGGTCGCCGCGTCAATAACCGCAAACGTGCCAAAAAAGGAATAAATCAGGTTGACCACCAACAGGAAGAAACTCACCGGCGTGATCAGCGGCAGCGACAGATTGAAAAAACGGCGCACCGGCCCGGCACCATCAATTGCGGCGGCTTCCACCAGTGATTGTGGAATGGATTGCAGCGCGGCGAAGAAAAACAGAAAGTTGTAGCTGAGTTGCTGCCAGACTGACGCCAGCACAATCAGGAACATCGCCTGTCCGCTGTTTTGCGCGTAGTTCCAGCTATACCCCATGTTGTTGAGTAGGTAGCTAAACAGGCCAAGGCCGGGACTGAACAGGAACATCCAGAGCACAGCGGCAACAGCGGGTGCCACCGCGTAAGGCAAGATAAACAGGGTCTGATACAGCTTGCGCAGGCGCACCACGTAATCGACCAACGCCGCCAGCAGCAGTGCCAACACCATACCAAAGACCGTAACCAGTCCGCTGAATTTGATCGTGATCCAGAACGATTCGAGATAGTGCGCATCCCCGAAAAGGCGGATGAAATTATCCAGCCCGACGAAAGTGCTGGAAATGCCAAAAGGGTCAACACGTTGCAGTGAATACAACAGCGCCTCTCCGGCAGGCCAGAGAAAGAATATGGCGGTGATAAGCAGTTGCGGCAGCACCAGCAGATACGGTAGCAGGCTGGTGCGAAATACCGGTCGAGATGAAGACATAGCTAACTCCGTGTAAAAATGAATAAGGACCAGAACGGATCTGGTCCTGTACAAAGAACGATTACTTCACTTGCTGCTCGAAGCGGCGCAGCAATTCGTTACCGCGTTTTACAGAATTATCCAGTGCAGCCTTCGGCGTCTGGTTACCTGCAAAGACGTCTTCAAGCTCTTCATCAATCACAGTAAGGATCTGCGTCATGTTGCCCAGACGATAACCCCGGGTGTAAGGCAGTGGGGGTTTGTTCATCAGTTGGCGCATGGCAATTTCCATGCCGGGATGGGTGTTATAAAAACCTTCTTTTTTAGTCAGTTCATAGGCCGCTAACGTTACCGGCAGATAACCCGATTTTTGATGCCACTCCGCCTGATTTTCTGGCTGGTCTAGGAACTGCATGAATTCCGCCACGCCCTTGTAGGTATCGGCATCTTTACCTTTAATGACCCACAGGCTCGCGCCGCCAATCATGGCGTTCTGTGGTGCATTCGGTACGGTTTCGTCGTATGGCATCATGCCCACACCCCAGTCGAACTTGGCATAGCGTTGGATTGCTGATTGCGCACCTGATGAACCGGTAGCGATCCCGCATTCGCCGCTATAGAACTTAGTAGCCGCCTCGTCCTGGCGCCCCAGATACGTCAGATCACCTTTCTTATACATGTCTTCCAGCATCTGAATATGGCTGATGACTGTCGGATTGTTGAAATTCAGCTCAGCATCGAAGCCATCTAAGCCGTTATTTTTGGTGGCGATCGGCAGCGCATGCCAGGCGCTGAAGTTGACAATTTGGTGAATACCCAGGCGACTGGTGCCGTAACCGCAGCTCATGCCCGATTTGCGTAGCGCTTCGGCATCTTTTTCCAGCTCCTGCCAGGTTTTAGGCGGCTGATCCGGATTGAGTCCAGCTTTACGGAAGGCATCTTTGTTATAGAAGATGACATGCGTCGAGCTATTGAAGGGCATCGAAATCAGCTGGCCTTTTGAGTCGCTGTAGTAGCCAGCTACCGGTGCCACGAACTCTTTTTCATCCAGCGGAATGCCTGCGTCCTTAAATATCTGATGGACCGGGACGATGGCACGTGACGCCATCATGGTGGTCGTTCCGATTTCATATACCTGCAGAATGTCAGGCGACTTGCCGTTACGAATTGCCGCGATGCCATTGGCCAGACTCTGCTCATATCCTCCTTTATAAGATGCAACAACTTTGTAATCGGGATGAGTCTGGTTAAAGCGGGTGACCAGAGCGTTAGTTTCCTGACCTACCTGGCTTTCCATTGAGTGCCAAAAAGTAATTTCTGTCACAGCCAATGCATTGCCGCTGAGCGCCAGTCCCACAATCGCACTCACCAAGCCACAACGAAAAGTAAACATGGACATAGAGTTTTCCTGTGTAAAGAGTTATGAGAGTCACGAGCGAAATGACGCACATCTTGTTCACGAAGTAACATGGCATCACTTTATGAGACAGTACACAACAAACTTATGACGGTTCAGTGACAACGCTCACATGATCGATATCGTTCATAATAAATTTCATAGTAAAAAATATTGTGAGTACGAAATTAAACCTCCTCATAAAAAATCCTTACATAACTGTGCAATGCATCACAAATTTTTCACGCTTGCATGTATTGCCAATGATGCATTTCGATCATATGCTCGTGACACACCATTAATCGCTTACTGTTTAGCCATATCAAGCGTATCGTGCTGGCTTCGATTGACGGGGTGTGCATTTCGCTCGTATGATCGTAATAAATCATATTAATTGCGAGAACACACTGTGATAAACACTGCAAAAGACCGTCAGATGAAGATTGTTGAGTTACTTCAGGAAGAACTGTTTCTGAATATCACCACACTGACCCGTCGCCTGAAAGTTTCTGTTGCGACCATCAGGCGGGATCTGGATGAGCTGGAACAGGCTGGCCTGCTACGCAGGACACATGGTGGTGCAGTGAGCATCAATCAGGTTGCACAGGATTTGACGCATGCGACTCGCGCGGTGTCCAGGCTGCCACAGAAAGCAGCGATTGCATCAGTGGCTGCCGGGATGATAGTTGACGGTGATGCCGTGCTCCTGGATGCGGGGACGACAACGCTCGAAATTGCCAAACTGCTGTCAGGCCGGAATAGCCTGACGGTCATCTCTAATGGTCTGGACATCATTAATGAGCTGACCCGGGGGGAGCGGCATAATTTTTATAGCGTCGGAGGCGAATACACCGACGCGAACAGGTCATTCCGGGGACCATTGGCAGAAAGCTTTATACGCCAGTTCAACGTGGACAAGCTTTTTCTGAATGCCGCTTCTGTGGATCTGGAGCGTGGGCTGATTTGTACGTCAACCCCCGTTAATGCCAGCGTTGAGAAAGCAATGATGGAGGTGTCAAGCCGCGTGATTGTGGTGGCTGATTACTCAAAGTTCACGAAATCGAGCCTTTCGGTCATCACCCGAATTGAGGATGTGGATGTCATCGTCACTGACAAGGGCGCCCAGAGCTTCCTTGATAACGTACCTGATAAGTTGCGCAGAAAGTTCGTGATAGCCAGTCCGGCTCGCAGTTGACCGGATATGCCCACCCTTCCTGTGGAACACAATATGTCAGTCGCCACAAAACCTTAAGCCAGTGTGTGCGACGGTTAAAAGGCGCATCTGCGCAGTTAAACAGGAAAATAGAATGAATCCATTGTTGATGAAGCCCGGACAGGTCCGGGTTGCAGGACACCGGGGCCACAGTGCCGGTGCTCCAGAGAATACCCTCGCCGCTTTTCGCAAAGCCCGCGAGCTGGGTGGCGCAGGCGTGACCTGCGAAACCGACCTGCTATTGACCCGCGACGGTGAGCTGGTTCTCATTCACGATGACATGGTTGATCGCACCACTGATGGACGTGGCCTTGTGTGTGACATGACGTATGCCGATCTGTCCCGTCTTGATGCCGGTAGCTGGTTCAGTGCAGAATTTGCCGGTGAGAAAATCCCCCAGTTGAAAGATGCACTTATGCTGGCTCGTGAACAGGACATCGTTTATCAGGTTGAGCTGAAAATCCACCATCGGAACGATGAACTTTTCCCGAAACTCCGGGCACTGATTGATGAGCTGGACTGTGCCGATCTGCTTCAGTTCTCTTCTTTCGATTTTGTTCAGTTGCGGGATATCAAAAAGACTATCCCGGAGGTGCCGACTGTGGGTCACACGCATTCACGACTCATTGACCCGGTGGCGATTGCTCGTGAAGCAAATGTCGACGCCATTAATCTGGAAATCCAACATTTCCCCCGCGGCGAAGCGCTCCAGTTAAGGAAAGCAGGCATTGCGGCCCATTTATATATTCCCGTGGATAATCTTGACTCGCTTCTTACCTATGGTGTTGATATCCGTGCCCAGGTTATTGAGTGGATACGCGGTGGCTGGATGGATCAGATTTTGAGCAACGACGTTGCTTTGGTCGCAGGGATCAGGGATGAAATTTATGGCCGATAATAGAACTACTGCGTTGGCGCCGGTCCAGGCGATGGTGTCAGAAATTGAAGACATCGCGCGAAAAGCGGGTGAAATGGCTCTCGCTCATTTTCATTCTCTGGCAACCCTGCAGGTCGAAAAGAAAGGCCATCTCGACCTGGTAACACAAGCCGACAGACAGGTTGAACAGTTTCTGATGACCAGCCTGATCAACGCATTCCCCCGTGATGGCGTTTTCGGTGAAGAAGGATGCGATATTACCGGAAGTTCAGGTCGAGTCTGGGTTATCGATCCCATCGACGGCACATTTAATTTCGTACGCGGCGGTCAAAACTGGGCCGTATCCATCGGACTGTATGAAAATCATCGTCCGGTGTTTGGCGTCATTTACGCGCCGGTCCGCAACCTCATGCTGAGCGGAGGCGATGGGTTACGAACAAAACTCAACGGAAACCCGATGATGTCACTGCCGTCTCTTGATGATTCGCAGGCATCAACGGGCCTGAGCTGGCATCCCTCCGTTGCGACCGATGACCGGCTTGAAGTCATGCGCTATATCTTCGACGAATTGAATTTCAGCTTTCGCTTCGGCGGCTCAGCAACACTTTCCCTTATTGAAGTCGCAATGGGCGAAACCGACGGATATATTTCGCTGGGTGACTCAACCTGGGATGTCATGGCGGCGCTGCCTATTCTCGCCAATCTTGGTGCATCACATACCATTGACTGGCACAACATCGGGCTGGATGCAAAGCTGCGGTTTGCGTGCGGAAGCGAAGCATTCCTGGTAAAGGTCCGTCCACTGCTGGAGAGGGTTGGTGGCAATTCCTCGTCCACCGGAGCCACCCATGACTGATCCGGCAAAGGCTGCGTTTCGCGCTGTTGATGAAATGTCGCCCACTGAACTGCGGCGACGTACCGTGGATGGTCGGGGTGTTGCAGATATCCGTCTGTTGCAGGTGGAAGACGGGCCTGGACGGGGACAGCGGCTGCTCGTGGTCCGGAACGCGAGGGGGATCGGACTTGAAATTGCCGTTGACCGCGGTTTCGATATTTCCGGTGCCACCTGGCGCGGTATTAACATCGGATGGAACAGCGCAAACGGCATGCCATGGCCCCCGCATCCGGTCGATGCGGAAGATGGCGTAGGCTTTTACCGAAACTTTGATGGCTTCATTGCCACATGTGGCCTGGACCACATCGGTGGTGCCCGGCGGGACGATGGTGCCCACTATATCCATAAACATCGCCGGCAGGTTTTCTACCCCCTGCATGGGAGGATTTCCAGTCAACGAGCCGTACTTTCGGGCTATGGAATTGATTGGAGCGCAGACGGTCCTGTCATCTGGGCTGAAGGCGTTATCAGGCAGAGCGCAGTATTCGGTGAAAACCTCGTTCTAACGCGCCGCATAACGCTCGATGTCTACGGCGAAACGATACACATCAGCGACAGAGTAGAAAATCAGGGATACCGGCCAACACCGCACGCCATCCTGTACCACATTAATTTCGGGCATCCTTTTTTGAATGAAAGTACCCAGATATCGGGTGACGTTTGTCTGGAAAAGGCAGCGGCATTTAATACCGATGAAAAGCGCCCGGATAATGATTATAGGGATTACTACGAGGATATCCCCATTACGGCGAGCGGTAAGACCGCCAGCGTCAGTCTGACCAGTGAGACGCCAGCCGGAGAATTGCGCGTGCGTCTCTGTTATCCCCGTGAAGAATTGCCTGCGTTTGGCATCTGGCGGGCTTTTCAGTCTGGCGTCTATGCCCTGAGCATCGAACCGGCACGCCGCTTTGATCCGCAGGGGGCGCATGCGAACGGTTCAGTCACTCTGCAAGCCGGGGATGTAGTGAAATACAACATCGTGATAGCACTGGGTTCGGTCAACAGTGACGCTTAATAGCAACCGAAGTTCTGGATCTGTGCGTTTTGTCCGGGCTGTGGCAGCAAACATATTCAGACGGGCGTCTTCCGGCTTGCAGAACAGAGACGCAAAAGGGAGTGGAGTGCCTACCTCAGCATGATGGGCTGACCGGTATTGATGGCATTTTTATAGCAGCAGAACCCGAAATGGCTGTAATGGGTCATGACCATCTGCTGCAACGACTGGCATGGCAGTTCAGTCAGTCATTGAAAACCAGGGAGCATGGCCTCAGGCATATTCATGCCCACGGATTTGCGCTCCCGTTTATACCGTTTTCTCTGGAGGTGAAAGTAGGTTACTGCTGAATATTACTGACTGGTCCTTTATGAAAGTTCACGAAATAAAAATAGGCCCAACATGTCTTCGTGAATATCGGGATAAAAATTAAATTCATTTAAATTTTGGAGGTTAAATTTCACTGATAAAAAAAATCACTCTGCAATCCTGATTATTCATTCAGGAAAAAATACGTTCCACCGTTTAAATTACTGGCTAATACACGCCAGAGGATTCGTGTGGGGAAATAGTTTTTTTATAATTTGCCCTATCGATTTGGGCCAGGATGCCCTCATTTTAACTCTGTGACCACTATTAATATACGGGTAAATATGATGCGTAATTTTAATTCAAGGCTGGGGGTTTATGGTTTATTAAGCACTCTGATTTCAGCACCGACGCTGGCCGCTGAAATTTATAATAAAGACGGTAACAAAGTTGAACTGTACGGAAAGGTTGAAGCTAAACACGTTATTTCTGATAACACATCTGAAGATGGTGATGGCACGCTGGCACGGCTTGGGTTCAGGGGGCTGACGAAGATCAACGACAAACTCACGGGCTATGGTCAGTGGGAATATAATTTCATGGCAAACCACACTGAAGGAGGTGCCGACGCGCAGAGTAGTAACGCCACACGTCTGGGCTTTGCTGGACTTAAATATGCTGACTTCGGTTCGATCGATTATGGTCGTAATTTAGGTGTGCTGTTTGATACCGCGTCATTCACAGACATGGCGCCGGGTTTTGGTGCCAGCTCCATGACCTTCACAGACAACTTCATGTCCAAACGCTCTGGCGGCCTGCTGACCTACCGCTCGCCGACTTGGGATGGGCTGAAGTATACCCTACAATATCAGGGTAAAAATGACCGAAGTTCGGCCAAACTCTCAAACGGCGATGGATACGGTGCCGGTCTGACATATGCCATTACCGACGGGATCACCCTCTCTGCTGCCGGTATGAAAGCCAACCGCACACTAACTCAGCAGGCTGATGGTCAGGGCGATGATGCGTCGGCCTGGGTAACAGGCGTAAAATACGACGCTAATCAGGTTTACTTTGGTGCCATTTACGGCCAGACCAAAGATATGACGCCTTATGGGCAGAGCCAGATAGCGGATAAAACCCGAAATTTTGAAGTCATTGCGCAATACCTGTTCCTGAATGGCCTGCGTCCGTCTATAGGATTTGTGACACAGCGCGGTGAAAACCTCCAGGGTTACGGCAACTTCCGTGGTGGGGATCAGACTATTCAAAAGTATATTCAAATTGGTACCTACTACTACTTCAATAAAAATATCCTGACCTGGGTGGATTACAGAATTAATTTACTTAAAGATAATGAATTCACTAAGGCTACAGGCATCAACACTGACAATGCCATTGCCTTAGATCTCATCTATCAGTTCTGATGTTCAGATATATAAAGGAAATGGGCAGATAAAAAACAGTGAACTCTTTTTTATCTGCCCCGTCGATTAGATGCCGGAAACAGGCCGTTATCCCAACATCGCGTTACGGCCATTCAGGCGACGTAAAACAGTTCAACTGAATTTTACAATATTAACGACGAACAGGAGGGTCCTATGTTAGCGAAAGTATGGGTGCTGGGTGATGCTGTAGTTGATTTGATCTCCGATGAACCGGGGAAATTGCGCCAATGTCCGGGCGGCGCGCCAGCGAATGTCGCGGTCGGTATCGCTCGACTGGGAGGCAACAGTGCGTTTATCGGCCGGGTCGGCGATGATCCATTTGGTCAACTGATGCGGGTAACCCTGCAACAAGAAAAAGTGGATACGGAGTTTATGGTGCTGGATCCGACCCAACGGACCTCGACCGTAATAGTGGCATTAGATAGCCAGGGGGAGCGCAACTTTACGTTTATGGTGCGCCCCAGCGCGGATTTGTTTCTCGAACCGTCCGATCTGCCGACTTTTCAACCAGGCGATTGGTTGCATGTTTGCTCAATAGCACTCTCTGCTGAACCCTGCCGCAGCGCCGCATACTCTGCCATGACAGAGGTGAAACAGGTCGGCGGTTGGGTAAGCTTCGATCCTAACATCCGGATGGATTTTTGGCCGGACCCGGCGGAGCTACATTGTTGTGTTGAACGCGCTTTGCAATTCGCCGATGTGGTGAAATTCTCTGAAGAGGAGATGCTGTTTTTCAGTGGTGAGTCAGGATTGACTCAACAGAATCTCCAGCGTCTGAGCCGTGACTATCAACTCAAGTTATTGATAGTGACCCTGGGCAAAGCCGGTGTGCTGGTCTGCTACCAGGGTCAGGTGCAGCACTACCCCAGCCAGATTATGAAAAGCGTGGATACCACCGGTGCAGGCGACGCTTTCGTGGCCGGATTACTGTGGGGAATGGCTGAGCGTGGTCTGCCACTTAACGAGCCGCAGTTGGCGCAATGCCTCGCCGAAGCGCAAATCTGCGGCGCGCTGGCAACAACTGCCCTGGGCGCGATGACGGCGCTGCCGGATTTCATAGCTCTTCAACGACATAGAGTGACGGGATAATTATGAAGTTATTTAAAATGCATACATCGCTTCACTTCTATGATTTCTTTACTTTTTAAAAACAACCTGGATATACAATTATGACCACACAAACGCTGCTGTCCTCTGTCTTACAGGCAGTAATGAAAGGTCAGCCCAGGACGCTGGCCGATAACCACTACCCGCGCTGGCATCTCGCTCCGGTTACTGGTCTGATGAACGACCCAAATGGTTTCATTCACTTTCAGGGAAGATACCACCTGTTTTACCAGTGGAACCCGTTGTCTTGCAGTCATCAGAATAAATACTGGGGACACTGGAGTTCTGACGATTTACTGCACTGGCAACATGAACCCATAGCCCTGTTGCCAGACCAGACATACGATTGCAACGGTTGTTATTCAGGCAGCGCTGTGGAATATCAAGGCAAACTTACGCTGTGTTATACAGGAAATGTAGAATTCGACGATGGTAACCGCACCGCCTGGCAGTGCCTGGCTATACAAAATGCGGACGGCGGTTTCGATAAATTAGGTCCAGTGGTCCCCCTCCCCGAGGGTTATACCGGGCACGTTCGGGATCCCAAAATCTGGTGTGATGCCAACTGCTGGTACATGGTATTAGGTGCTCAGGATAAAAATCTCAGGGGCAAGGTGCTTCTGCTACGTTCCGACAATCTGCATGATTGGACCCGCATCGGTGAAATTGCGGGTAGCACGCTTGGCGGTTTAGCAGAGACGGGATATATGTGGGAATGCCCGGATTTTTTTATGCTTGATGGCAAAACCATCTTACTCTTTTGTCCTCAGGGGATCGCGCGCGAAGCCAGCCGATTCCTCAATACTCATCCAGCCGCCTATCTGTGCGGCGATTTCGACATGGGAACCTTCACTTTCCGCCATGGGCCTGTCAATGAAGTGGATGCAGGATTCGAGTTCTATGCGCCACAAACCACGCTAACTGCGGACGGTCGCCGCCTGCTGGTGGGCTGGATGGGCGTACCGGATGGGGAAGAAATGCGACAACCGACCCTTGCTTGCGGTTGGATCCACCAAATGACCTGCATGCGAGAACTGACCTTCAGAAATGGTAAACTATATCAACAACCCGTACAGGAATTGCAGCAACTTCGCGGCGTCAGGCAATCGTGGAGTGGCGGCGCAGATAGTGCCCCTACACTGAACGCGCAATCATTGGAACTGGTCATTGAGAAACAGAGTCCTGAATCCCTGACACTCGATTTCGCCAGCACGTTAATATTACGCTGGGACGACTATGGATTAAGATTAGCGCGTTGCAGCCTTGAAAATGATGAATGGCAATATCGTTACTGGCCGGGGCAAGTGCGCAACCTGCATATTCTCTGTGATCGTTCCAGCATCGAAATTTTCATCAATGACGGCGAAGGCGTGATGAGCAACCGTTACTTCCCCAACAATCCGGCTACGCTGACATTTGGCGGAGAGGCTAAACTCAATGCAACCTATTGGGTATTAAGCCCCAGTTCTGTGAATTAAGAAAAAGCACTTCGCGAGTTTCCTTGTTACGCATGCCATACAGAAAAGAAATAAGAATTACAGAAAACAGTGACTAAAATCAGCATCCAGACAGTCAAGGTAATATTTCAGCCTTGGGCCTTGAAGTACTGATGTGAGCCATTAGAACGTATATACCAACAATCAGAGATGGCTCTTCCAACGACCACTGGATTCCATCTTCACATATGGAGATTTATCATGAGGATTCGCCACCTTAGATATTTTCTGGTCGTTGCAGAGGAGCTGAGTTTCGTACGCGCATCTGAGCGTGTACATATAGAACGGTCTTCCCTGGCCCATGCTATACACGACCTTGAGGGCCTACTGGGTGTTCGCCTTTTTAATAGAAGCAAAGGTGGTATTCGGCTTACATGGTCTGGCGAAGTACTGCTTGACGATGTACGCCAAATGCTGACATTCTTCGAATATGTACAGTCTAGGGTTCAAGCCGCTTCCAACGGCTCTCTGGGAAGAATTCGTATCGGACTCTCGGATAGTCTTGCTCAGCCCAGATTAACGAGCCTGCTGGCGAAAACACGTGAAGAAGAACCAAGCACACAAGTTCGAATCACTGAAATGACAGCCGACGAAATGCTGCGCGCTCTCCATCATGATCAAATTGATATTGGCATTACAGTCAATTCTGACCCCTTAAGTGGCTATATCAAACACAAGGTCTGGGGTGAACGACCCGCCGTTGCTATACCGACTCATCATCCACTGCTTGCTTCCAGCAAGGTGACACTGCGGGAGGTTAAGCAGTTTCCACTGATCCTTTTCCATCCGGTGAAATGCGCAGGCGGATTCCAAGTGGTTTCCCGGTGGTTCTGCGGCGAGAACCTTTCACTTCCAACCATCACCGAGTACGCATCAGGACATGAGCAAATGCTTATGCTGGTAGCTGCAGGCTACGGTATCGGAATAGGATTAACATCTCAGTTGGGGATCTTCGCATACCCCAACGTCATCGTAAGGCCATTGCACGAAGAAATCCCTGATACTACGACCTATTTCATCACACAGGCCAGGGAGCTCGATCCTACAGTGGCCCGGTTCATACAAAGAGCCGGAACAATCGATAACCCTCTCTTGAGTTAGACCCTTGGACACCCATTTTTTCGCATGTTCAAGGGCGCTGACCATGCTTTTTTTTCTTCACCAACTGAGCAAAAAAACAACAATAAAATATCCTTTGATGCTTAAAAAAACTAGACGCGCATATCATTTTTTACTCAACCCACCGTAAATATTATAGTTTTTAGAGACAATATGAGCAGAAGTTTTTTCCTCACTCCTCTGTTTTTTTCATGCTCCTACGGCTGTCCTACCTACTCTCTTCTGCGGACTAGATTTTAATTTTTTGTTACTCAATCATTTCCCTAACTATTTCGAGTCTAGTTGGTGTTGCTTCTCTGTCGCAGCAACCTTTCAGAGCGGTTCATTCGACCAAACTGAACGTAACAATAAGGGCAAGCGCACTGCGTATTCTTTGCTGAGTTTCCGGGCTGGCGAACTTTAAATGGGTCAATCTCAGGAATGCCACCGGCTGCTAAGGAGTAACCAGTATGTTAGATGAAACCCATGTGCCCACAGACGAGCGCATAATCCTTCGACGCCCGGAAGTCCAAAGAAGAACCGGCCTGAAACGGGCTTATATTTATAAGCTCATGAGGGAGAAAAAATTCCCTCAGGCCGTTCCTATCGGGTTGCGCGCTGTCGGATGGTATTCCGATGAAATTGCTCAATGGATCGTCGAGCGTGGTGAAAAACGTACCTGACAGGAGTATTTCATATGGAAGTTATCTCTGTAATTTCAACTAAAGGCAACGTGGGGAAGACGACGGTTGAGACTGAGGCTAATCTTGGCACATATATCGCGGATGCAGTTCTGAGCATATCGCTACTCGATATGGGCATGCAGCACACGCTATTGAGCTTTTACGTACCATGCGGGGTTTACGAACAGCTGTCCGCTTCTACCCTGGAGGTGATACGCAGCCTGTCTCAGAAGTTCTATCCACAATGGCATGAACAGTTCGTAATGGTAACCGGCAAAACCGTGAGGGGAGCCGCTCATGTCTGACGCCCGGAAACTCGCCCGAGGTCACAAAGTGTTGCTGCCGCTGATCGAATACGCGTTGAGCGAAGGCTGGCTCATCTCCCGCACAGCCGGCGGACACCTCAAGTTCGTCAAGGCAGGGCTTCCGCCAATCTTTACCAGTTCAACAGCCAGTGATCACCGCGCCGGACGCAATGCCCGAGCCATGTTACAGCGAACAAAGCGCGAGCATGCCCGTTTCGATGCGCCTGAGCAAGAAGGGGATGACCATGTCTGATGCCACTCCACAGGAGAAGGCCAACGAGCTGGTGAGCGAAGGCTTCATTCGAAATGGTCCAGCCGTTGATATCTTGAATGACCCGCTTGAGGACACTCCGATGGTGGTGACGCTGGATGAGTTGCAAGCCTACGAACTCAATCCACGGCTGACCCGCAATCCCTTATATGATGAAATCAAAGACTCGATTCGCGAACGCGGACTTGATGCCCCCCCTGCTATTACACGGCGCCCTGGCGCCCACCATTACATTATCCGTAACGGCGGTAACACGCGGCTGGCCATCCTGCGTGAACTCTGGTCAGAGACGAAGGACGAACACTTCTTTCGCATCTCATGTTTGTATCGGCCCTGGACAGAACGCGGCGAAATCATCGCGCTGACCGGTCATCTTGCAGAGGGCGAGCTACACGGCAAACACACCTTCATCGAACGGGCGCTTGGCGTCGAACGAGCACGCGAACTCTATGAACAGGAAACGGGCAAAACGGTTTCTCAGTCGGAACTCTCACGTCTCCTGCGAGCTGACGGCTATCCGGTGTCTCAGCCACGCATTAGTCGGATGCAGGAAGCCATCCAGTACCTGCTGCCCGCCATCCCAACTGTACTATACGCTGGCATGGGGCGTCCCCAGGTCGAACAACTCACCAGCCTGCGACGTTCGGCGGCAAGGATATGGGAGGCACACCCGGCATCACAACATGCACATATCGCTTTCCCTTCTCTGTTTCAGGATGTTCTGACCGGGTTCGATGGTACCGCCGGGAATTTCAATATCCAGCGCGTGAAGGATGAACTGATAGGCCAAATGTCTGACCTGCTCTCCGTCGATTACGACACCCTGACCATCGATATCCTCAACACGGAAAAACGCTGGCAGGTGCTGAGCAGTGAACCTTCCATACCCATGATGTCTGCATTATCGCCGCAGCAAACGACAGAGATGCCGCCTCCTCAGCCGACAACCGCCTTACACCCGGCAAAACCTGTCACGGCACCGGGAAGAACATCACCAGAAGTCATACCGCCATCATCAGTACCCTCGTCCGTGACTTTAAATAATGAGAATGACGCCCAGCACACCTCGCGTATCAGTGAGCATATCGTGTCCCCCGCAGGGACGACCGAACGCCTGGAATCAATTCAGCGTCTCATCGCCGGGCACACCGGTGAGCAGCTTCCTGATTTCGAAAATAATGTGCTGCAGGCAATCCCCGTCCAGGCCGGTGGCCTTTATCCCATCACCGATGTCTGGTTCATCGACCCTGCTCTCGACGAGCCTGTGCGACTGCGCACCCACATCTCGCAATTCGCCCTGGAGATCGCCTGCGAGTTAGACCTGAGCGATGCCATCGAAACGTACGAGGCAGGTTTGGGTTTCCGATGCCTGCTGCCGCACCGTGAACTGCCTTCCCTTGCCAGCGCGCTGCTGGCGTTACTGCATTCACTGAGCACGTCTTATGCATCAGAAAGTCCTGCAGAAGCCCATATCAGTACATCGCTTCTCGCCGAACATTTGGGCCTCCTTTTACTGGGCTTCCCATCACATGCAGGCACATCGCAGACACAATCCGAACGGTTGAGCGACAACAGTCTGGTAAAACTGTTTCGCCTACTCCGGCTTGGCCGGCGCTTGATGGATATTGAAAGCGCCATTGCCGGGCATGTGGATGCCCAACCAGGGACATGAGGAGAGCTGCGCTATGTCGGGTCCGCATCCGCTCAACCAAGCCGTTATTGCGCAGGCGCTTCATGATCTGCGCAACGGCCAAATGCGTCGGGCAAAATCGATGGGCTTCGACGACACCGACCTGGATGCGCTCAAGCACCCGCAAATGGCCAGCATCCTTGCCAATGCCACCGTCTCATGGTGTTCGGTCTGCATCAACCGTAATGTACTCCAGCGACTGCTGAATCAGGCTAACGACATCACCGAAGAAGTCAGTCGAATTGACCGGCTGCTGTGCCTTGGAGCCAGCACTGAGTTGATCAGCAGGTTCTTCGGCCTCAGCCATCAGGAAATTGCGTTGCGTCGCAATGTGATTGGTCTGCCAAAACGTAAAGGTCGCCATCCGGTATTGAGCGAGGCGCAGGACGCAGATCTCTGGAATCGTTGGTCAGCTAGTGTGAAAAAGAGCGGCATTGCACTGACCGATGATATGGGTATGCTTGATATCGCCGCCGTACTGGCCGAAGGCACCGGACTCCCCCTGTCGGTCATCTGGAATGCCATTCAAGGTTGGATCGACCAGGGTCTTGTCTGAGATGGGCAGGCTCGATTCCTCACATATCCCGATACCGCCGGGCGAAATGACTGAGCCAAATCGAAGAAATGGCTTCATGGAAGACGGTATTATCTTCAGCGGCAATGCCCACGACAGCGTGCCACGCGCATTATTGCTTGATAAGAGACTGACTCCCCTCGAACGCAACGCCTGGCAGGTATTTCGCCTTAAGCTCAATGAAGATGGCATCACCGCCCTGCCGACCTACGATCAGCTCGCTCCCTGGCTTGCCTCAATGCCCTGTACCCAACGAGCTTCCCACGAAACTGTGGCGCGAGCTCTCGTTGTCTTACGGCTGACTCGCTGGTTGAGCCTTGTCCGACGGCGTCGTGAACAGCGTACGGGTCGTATACAGGGCAACCTGTATGTCCTGCACGATGAGCCTCTTTCTCCGTATGAAGCAATCCGGCTCGATGCTGACTACCTTGAGCTGATCAGTCAGTCTCTTATCCATACGAGTAAGTCCATCCAACGGGTTGCGGCCTTCACGCTGAAAGAGCTTTCCGAAGATCCCCTACTATGCAACAACATGCTGCCAGGCCGGCTGCACCTGATGATACAGCGCATGCAAGATCGGGGGTGGGACGACCGGGCTACTTATCCACAACCTGTGGATAATCACGATTCCGAAGACGGGGATCCCACCTTTCTTCGGAATCGTGATACCCCCAGTTCGGATTCCGAAGTGGGTAACAAAAGCAGTAAAACCAGCACTCTTCGGGATCCGAAGACCGATAGTACAGTAAGTAAAGAAAAAAAAATAAAAGAAATACGTACAGTACCGCGCACGCACGAGCAACTGACTATCCCGGTGAGATTCGAGTCCCTCAGTGCTGAACAACAAAATGGAGCCCTGACGGCATTACAGGCCGTGGAAAACACACTTCAACAGGCTGTACTTGACGAATGGGACGCCCGCTGCGGCTCAACCATCGTGCGAAACCCTGCCGGTTACCTGTTCGGTATCATCCAGAAAGCCATGCGCGGTGAGTTTCACATCTGGGCCGGGCAGCAGATACAACCAGACACCAGGCCTTCGGTGCCACATTCCCCGGCAACGGCAGATCCCGAAATCGCCCGGCAACATATTGCCAGGCTGCGCGAACTGCTGAACTCGTCGTGACCTTATATTCCACCGTGTTCCCCCGACGCCTATACCACTGGTATAGCTCAACGCAAGGTTTTTGCGCGATGCTGTAACTCGTCGGCATCAACCATTAATGTATATGTCCACAAGCAGCTATAGAGGGCTATACCACTGGTATAATTTTTGTAGCAACGTCAGAAACTATCAGGCGCACTCCCGTAACGGTTTGATAACTGACGGCCTTCCACCAAGTCGTAATCCTGACGACTCTGTTTCCATGAAACCAGGAGTCGTGACTATGGCTAGCGAAGAATCTTTACAGTTGAACCTTGGGTCACTGCGCAGCGCCATGTCGCTGACCCTGCATACCCATCATGCATCGCGCATCTGGCGTGGTCGGGCACCCAGCGATGACCGACCAGGCATTGTCGGACTGTCTGGGTACGTTTCTGTTATGAACAAGATGAAGCGCGGCGCCGAACAGGACGACCCCTACAGTGACTGGTGGATGTTGAGGATTGAAGAAAAGCTGGAACAAACGCGCGCCATTCTCAAAGCCCTGAGCGAACAGATCGAGCAGGTCCTTGCCGGAGTCCCCTCAGCCCTGAGTCTCGGCGAAAATCTTAACGTACAACCGGTGAAACTGCCGCTGTTCGTCTCTTCCCAGCTCGGCTTTTCAGCCGTTTACCTGCTTGCCGAATTTGATGATCTTGCCAGGCGTCTGCTGCTGGCGCATCACGCCGCGCTGATTGACCGCAGCACCCTTGAGCGTTGGCTCAATGATGGCGCACATGCTCTTCGCAGCCTGTTTGCGCTGGCGCAGCAATACCGTTACTCCGGCGCAACGCGTGATGATTTTGCTGCTAATAATGCCGCAGCGCGAGCAGCCACAGAGAAATTCGGACCGCTTCCTCAGGACGTTCTGGATGGCACTCGCCGGTCTCGTTTTGCGCCGCCTATTCCCCGCCTCGATCAGTTGCGCGCCCAAGCCGATGCCAGGGTCAACGAAGAAGACCCTGTTACTGACGTTGAGGGTGCCAGCGAATTATCAGGGGAGAATGCGCCAATATGAACTCGAAATTTTCACCTCTGGAACAGGCTGACTTCCAACGTCTGGAACATGCTGCCTATCTAAAAGGCCTTTTAAAACCCTTTAAGGGTAAAGGGGAGATGGTAGTCTGGGCCAGCAAGTGCTTTCACTTGCGCGACGATTTGATCCGTTTGGCAGAACGTCGGGTATTGGAGCAGTGGGACCGGATTCCCTTCAACCTGCTATCCCTTCAACTTGCCCAGCAAAGGACTGGCGCAGGCACGACCTTTCTGCGCTGGCGCAATCTGGACAGGTCTCGTATGGGGGTCGCTATCTGGGAAGAGCTGTTACAGAACACCTCACCGAGCACCCAGCGATCGCTACTGAATGAGCTGTATGCCTTCGAACAGCAGCGCATCGTGGTGAATATGCAAGTCAGCCTGACCCATACCCTTGCTCGTCAGGCAGAGGAATGCGCCAACAAACTGGCCCATGCCGACAAGGTCTATCAACGATGTATCTGCACCATCAACCCGAAGGAGACACACACATGAGTACGTTTTTTCGCGGTGAGGGTAACATTGGCTCTGCGCCAGAATTTAGCGAATATCCCAACGGTAACGAGGAACCGCGCAGGGTCTTACGCCTGAATGTCTATTTCGACAACCCGGTACCGGTCAAGGATGGCTACGCGGACCGGGGCGGATTCTGGCGCCCCGTCGACTGGTGGCACAAGGATGCCGAAGATTGGTCGCAGTTGTTTCAAAAGGGTATGCGCGTGGTTGTGGTTGGACGGGAGGAACGGGACGACTGGACAGATGACAGCGGTCAGCCTCGCACCACTTACCGCATCAATGCCCGCAGCGTCAGCATTCTTCCCTATCGAATTGAGGCAGTGACGGTAAGCCCTAAAACGGTTGAGGATCCTCCATCGGACGCATCATAATCGGACGCAGGGAGTGGTTGTTCTGAAACATGACCACTCTCGTTTAATGATTTTTGTGATTCAGTCCAGCCCCCCAAGCCTAATTCTCTCGAGCGTATCTCCCGTAATCCTGTTGATGTCGCGGGGATCAGATCACCAGCTTCGTCGACGCCTAATTGGCGTAGTACAGATCATTCGCCGCATGCTGGCTGGTTCGGACGAAGACCGACATGTGCCGCCAATATTGTCGATCACGAGGTAATTTTTCCTCCGCGTGCTCAGCGTAGCCACACACTCCCTGACGCATATACCGAAAATACGGTGGCCAGCAGCCTCCGGTTTTCTGCTGTCACATAAGCATAGCATCGGCAGACTGGTACGCATCACATTATCAGACTGCAAGGTGTCCGTATGCGCATTTTTCTGTGCGAAAAACCATCACAGGGTAAGGATATTGCCCGGGTGCTGGGTGCAAAGCAACGCGGGAATGGTTGCTACAGGGGGGCTGGAATTGCGGTCACGTGGTGCATCGGACATCTGATCGAAGCCGCACCTCCAGAGGCCTATGGCGACCAGTTCAAGCGCTGGAATATTGAGCAGCTTCCGATTATTCCCCAGCAATGGCGTGTCGAGGTCAAATCCAAAACTGCCAGTCAGTTCAAATCGGTTAAACAGCTTCTTGGTGAGGCATCCGAGCTGATCATTGCGACAGATGCCGACCGCGAAGGCGAAATGATCGCCCGGGAAATTATCGAACTGTGCGGCTACCGCGGCCCGATCCAACGCCTCTGGCTGTCGGCGCTCAACGACGCCTCTATCCGGAAAGCGCTGGGCGAACTGCGATCCTCGGCCGAGACCCTGCCGATGTACCACTCGGCGCTTGCGCGTTCGCGGGCCGACTGGCTTGTGGGCATGAATCTCAGCCGGTTGTTCACGGTGCTGGGGCGGCAGGCTGGCTACGACGGAGTACTGTCCGTCGGACGCGTCCAGACCCCGACACTCAAACTGGTCGTAGACCGTGACCGCGGAATCGCCGCCTTCGTGTCCGTACCGTACTGGGCTGTCGAGGTGTCCCTGTCCGCTGGCGACCAGGCTTTCACTGCGCAGTGGGTGCCGCCCGCATCCTGCACCGACGATGCGGGCCGGTGCCTGCAGAAGCCGGTGGCACAGCAGGTGGTACAGCAGATACGTATCAACGGGATCGTCCAGGTCGTCTCAGTCGAGACAGAGCGTGTACGGGAAGGCCCGCCGCTGCTGTTCGACCTGGGCACCTTGCAGGAAGTGTGCTCCAGGCAGTTTGGGCTGGACGTGCAGGAAACCCTGGAGATTGCCCAGGCCCTGTACGAGACGCACAAAGCCACGACGTACCCGCGTTCGGATTCCGGCTACTTGCCGGAGAACATGTTTGCCGAAGTCCCCACGGTACTCGACAGCCTGCTCAAGACCGATCCCATGCTGCGTCCAATGATGGGCCAGTTCGACCACAGCCAGCGCTCGCGGGTCTGGAATGACGGCAAGGTCACGGCGCACCACGGCATCATCCCAACACTTGAACCGACAAGCCTCTCAGCCATGAGCGAGAAGGAACTGGCAGTGTACAAACTCATCCGGGCTCACTATCTTGCGCAGTTTCTGCCGAACCACGAGTTTGACCGCACCGTGGCGAACCTTTCCTGCGGCCAGCACGCACTGTCTGCCAGGGGAAAACAGATCGTCGTCTCCGGCTGGCGCACGATCTTGGCCGAGCCACAGAGCGAGGAAGAAAACGACGCCTCACCGCGCAGCCAGGTACTGCCCGCATTATACGACGACCTGGTATGCCAGGTGGCTAGTGTAGATTTGAAGACACTCAAAACGCTGCCACCCCGGCCCTATACGCAGGGCGAACTCGTCAAGGCAATGAAGAGCGTCGCCAGACTGGTCTCGGAGCCACGACTGAAACAGAAGCTCAGGGAGACAACCGGCATCGGCACCGAAGCGACGCGCGCCAGCATTATCAGCGGCCTGCTTGCACGCGGCTACCTGCTCAGGAAAGGCCGGGCAATCCGCGCATCGGACACCGCTTTCACGGTGATCGACACCGTGCCTGAGGCGATTGCAAACCCTGGCACTACGGCAGTCTGGGAACAGGCGCTGGACATGATTGAAGCAGGCCAACTCACACTCGACACGTTCATCGAGAAACAGTCCGCCTGGATCGCGCAACTTGTACAACAATACCGCAGCGTATCCTTATCCATTCGGCTCCCCCAGGGGCCATCATGCCCCGAATGCGGATCACCGATGCGCCAGCGCCCGGGTAAGAACGGACCATTCTGGTCCTGTACCCGTTACCCGGAATGCCGGGGCACGCTGTCGGTCAAGTCCGGCCCGACCTGACTCAGTACGTCGCGTAAGCGTCGCGTCCATACAAAGGCATCCTGATATGCCCGTTCTCCGTTGCCATATCGGCCTCCCAGAGGCGGCCTGGTTTTCCTCCCGCAGTCATGCGTGGACCCAGCGTGCTAACCCTTCTGCAAATGCGCGCGCGCCACACCATGCCAGTTCTGGCAACCAGGCGAGAAGGATATTTATCCCTGAGTCGCGCCGTCGATTCCCCTGACGTTCTGATGCTTCCGTCTTTTGCGAAGGGTCCCCTGCTGTCTGGCCAGCCAGAGCAAGCCATCAGGAGACCTTTCGGGGACGACGGTATTCATTGCCGTGCCCGACGGCGAAAAACCGGGCTCCCTTTGTGTGTGGATGCACGCCAGAGGTTATCGGCCACAGCCACGAAAACGGCCGGGTGCGATTGCTGGGACAGCGAACGGTTTTGACGACGACCGCATCCTGAAACAGCCCACGGGTGGTTTCCTCCTCCCGAGCCGAAGGCCTGCAGGCCTTCGGCTACTTCTTCTACATGTCGAGAATTCCGGGCAGTTAACAGGAGATCGAAACTATGTCTTTGCCACCTAATCCCTCTTCGAAGGTGCCACTGCAGTACGGTAGCGTCTGTAGGGGGTATTGAAGCCGCCTGCAGCAACACCTCTCTTAGTGGAAGAAAACCATAGCGCTTTGTTGGGCGACGGATAGCTCGTCCGGCGTCATTCTTGCCCCGGTTTCGCTGATTCGTCAGCCCCAGCCAGCAGCCAGGGTTCCAGGCTGCCGTAGGTATCCACCCACGCTCCCACCAGTCCGCATCGCATCGCCCAGGCGGACACTGCCTTCACAGGCACCGATGTCTCTTTCTCCAATCACGGAAGGAACGCCCCGCCCCGCAGGGCCGCCGCGTTACCTTTCCCTGTAGCTCACAAGGAATGCTTATGAAAACCACCATCAAGCAAGACCGCATCGCCCTCAAGAACCTCAAGGTCGCCGAGTTCGCCAGCGAAGAAACGCTGTGCTTCACTGCCACCGTGCTGTTCGACGGCTCAGCCATTGCAGAAGCCAGTAATGGCGGCTACGGCGGCCCCACCGACGTCAGCCCACTCCAGGGCAAGGCCGCACTGCTGGCCGAAGCTGAAGCGTTTGCCAGGAGCCTGCCCCCCGACAGACTGGAAAGCAGTGCCTCCGGCGATGCCGATGCACCATTCATCATCGACGTCACTCTCGACTATCTGGTCGACCTCCTGGCCACCGCACAGCATGCCGATCGCAAGCTGCGTACCGCGTATTCCCGTGACATCAACAACAAGGTGCTGTTCATCAAGGACGGCAAGCTGCTGTTCCTTAAACGCGTCAAGCTCAAGACCATCGCCGACCGCACCACCTACTTCGCGAAGCTACGCGAGCAGCAGAAGCAACCCATCGTCATCCTGGCCGAGCTACCGCCGGATGAGGCTTTCGCCTTGTGGAAGCAGCACGTCCTGGGCAGCAAATAATCCCTGACCACCCTGCCGCCTTGTGCGGTCCTGATCCAGAAGGAGCAAACTGCATGGACTCCCAACCGTTGCACTTGAAAAGTGTAAGGTCAGGCCTTACACTCTGGCTATCGTGATCCGATCTTTCCGCCACAAGGGGCTTCGGGCGCTGCACCAGCGTGGGGACACATCTGGCGTTCACGCCGGTCATGTTCCCCGCCTGCGGCGTCTGCTGGCATCCCTGGACGTGGCGCAGATCCCAAGCGACCTGGACCGGCCCGGCAACCGGCTGCATCCCCTCAAGGGGAAGCTCGCCGGTTTCTGGTCGGTTAGTGTGTCAGGCAACTGGCGCGTCATCTTCCGGTTCGACGGCTCCGACGTGGAGCTGATCGATTACCTGGACTATCACTGAGCAGGAGGTCGATATGGCTATGCACAATCCTCCCCATCCGGGTGAAGCGTTGCGCGAGGACGTGCTGCCCGCGATCAACATGACGGTGGCGGGCCTGGCCCGGCACATCGGTTACTCGCGAGGGCAGCTCTCTACCGTGCTGAACGGGCACGCAGCGATCAGCGCAGATCTTGCCCACCGGCTTGAGTTGGCCGGACTGGGCAGCGCGCGGCAATATCTCGCCGAGCAGGCGGCTTATGACCTGTGGCAGGCCGAGCACAGAGAACACCCGCCGATCACACGCCTGCAGTTCGCCTGATCTCCGTTTTTCCAGGCACACCAGCAGCCCCGCATTTGCGGGGCTTTTTCATGCGCGCAGCATCAATCGGGCAGCGCAGGATTACCATTTTTTGCTGACTCTGCCACAGCAGCGCAAGAAGCTGACTGCATGTGTTGCTGACATTGTCAGCGCCATGCCTGCAGCCGGGGTCCTGAGGCTGCCGCAGTTTTACCGCGCGACCCTCCAGTCCGCAACGCATCGAGTCCGCGGACGCGCACCAGCCCAGGTGTCGATGCCTTTTTCCCCAACAGAAACGACGACGCAGCACATCTCGCGCTGCCTTCCTTTTATCTGCAAAGGAGATCTCCCATGGCCCTTTCCCCCTCATCTGAGAATCCCATCATAGATAGTCCATCCAATCCTTTCGCACGCGGGTATTACGGTTTCGAGATCTGGCGCACCGTCGTTATCAGCTACGACGATCGCCATCCCCAGACTTTCCTGCCGCTACACCCATCGCAGGCACACCTGGCCAATGAACAGGTGGCCCACCGTGCATGCATCTTCAACGAGGAGTTCGCGCTGATCACGGAAGACCAAATCGTGCCAGCCGAACTCGATGCGCTCTGCTTCGGCAGTGGCTCCATACAGGCGGTGGTCCACAGCATCTACGGCAGGGTCCCCGAAGACGGCCTCATCCACATTGGCGACAGCTACTCGCTGGAGACCGCGCAGGCGATAGTGCGCAATCTGCAATTCGAGACGGGCTTTTACAGTCGCGCCTGGGAGATCAGCAGCGCTCACCTCACTCAAAAGGGCAGCAACTGCCTGATGGAATGGGCGGACATCAACATGCCGACCGACTTACTGTTCATCGCGTTTCATATGCCGTACAGCCCGGCAATCGGCGTCAAGCTGCTCTCCACTCCCTGGACGGATACCCATCTGCAGGATGTGGAAGGCATCACCGCCGAGGAACTGCGACAAACGTTCCACGACAAGGGCATGCCTGAATGCCTGGTTAATGCCTTGTCTCTGGCCGGCCGGGCGGACGTGCGGTTGCTGATCTTCGATGCCGATGCTGCCGTGCTCGACGGCCTGCCGCTTTACGACGACTGGGCCTGACGGCCCGATTCACTTCATTGTCAACGTTGCGGGCTGCCACACCCGCAAAGGTGAGTAGCCCGCTCCTGTTACAGGAGACTCATCATGCTTCATAAGAACGTGAACTTGCACACCTTGCTGCTGCAACTCACAAACATCGTCCGTGACCTGTGCCAGCACCAAATCGACAGGAGCAGACTGCCCGACAACCTCAACCTCGATGCCATCGTCAATGGTCTGATGGGCGAGCACGGCCTTGAGCCGGACTTCGACCAGCAGTTTGGGGCCTGCATCAACGCCATGAGCCAGGATGATGCCGTGGGACAGACACTGGTACTCCAGCGCCACGACGCCGAACTGCGCATGCACGAGATCGCCCCCCTCAGCCTGCTTGATACCGACATCGACCGCTACGAGATGATTTTGTTCGATGGCGGCAACAGCCACGGCGACCGCTGGAAGCATGTGTTCTTCCCCGCGCAGCGGGCGCATTGCTTCGTGTACGAAAACCTCTGATCAACCCGCAGCCCCCGGACACCCGGGGGCCTTTTCCTGTCCGCGCTGAATCAATGCGGGAACGCCGGGATATGATTTGTTCCGCGCGCCGTCGTGTTGCCCCGGCCATGCTGGCCCCATGTCAGCTGGTGTAACCAGCAGCATCCCAGGCAGTCCAGACCTTCGAGACTGCGGTGTTTCGGCACTGGTCATCCTCATCGCCGGACGCATCCCGCGTCCATTCACCTCACCGCAAGGGACCCATCCCTTACGGGCTGGAAGTCCCTTGTTTTATTTCCAGGAGAACTTCCATGAACCGTTCCATCATCGAGAGCCAAATATCCTCGCTCGTTTCGGCCTACGTTCCACGCAACGTCCGTTCGTTCAAGTACCGCATCTTCGACGGTCTGCCGCAGCCGAACATGCTCGGTTTCTGTATGGACCCCACCCCCTTCGATGGCAAAGTCATCGCCAGGACCGACGATGCGATCATCCTCAAGACCGGCCGTGCCGAATTCGCTGTGCTCGATCAGCAACTGGTCACCGCCACGCCCGACGAGGGCGCTCACGTGCATGTCAGCCCCTATGCACGGCGCCGTTTCGACGGATTACGCGCGGACACGCCGGAGGAGCGAACTGAGTATTCGTCGGATGGCAAGCCCTACACCATCAAGACGCACATCCTCGGTTCAGCACCGGCGAAACTGCCCATCCCCGAGCCGAAATGCCCGGAACTGCACGACCTCATCCGGCAACTGGAAGAACTGCCGGCGCCTGATCGCTTCCGCAAGATAACGCATCTGCTGGTCGATGCCGGAGCGAAGGACTTCACCTGGGTCGATCCGACGCCGGACAAAATCATCGAAACGCCGCCTGCGATCAGCTTCTCCGTCTCAACAGCAAAGTTCGTGGGCCGGGTCACCGTGCTCTATGACCGAGCTGGCGACGTATACGTGATCGAGCTACGCCAGGGCGACGAGCTGGTCGAGCGCATCGACGAGGTGTATTTCGACAGCCTCGGCGAAGTGCTCGAACGCCTCATCGACGACGGGCGCTGGCGCCTGATCGACGTGAACGTGATCGACGCCAGACCCGCCCGCAGACGCCAGGCGTTGCTGGAGTGACGTTCATGGCAAGCGACTCCTGGGTAGTGTATTCGCCCAACGAGTCGGCCATCAGTGGCAGCACGGGCTTCTGGTCCAACAAGTTCGGTTGGGTCCCGCTCGATCAGGCGACATGTTTCACAGCCGATAAGGCCCGTGACGCAGTGCTGCCGATATCGGTCGGCCACGACGCGCGGCTCGTTCCCCGGCGTGAGGCCCAACAGTTCTACAGCTGACCTCAAGACTTCCAGCCCCGGCTTTCCATCAACCGGTCATGTACCGCAGCGGCTCTCCATCCAGAGGGTTGGGGAGCTTTCACTATTCCACACAGGAGATTCCGTCCATGTCACTACGTTTCAAAGGTGCCGACTTACGCCCTGTGCTCACCGAAGCCAAGGCGAACAAATGCCGCGTCGTCCTGGTAAAGGACCACGGCGTCTACTTCCTTGCCGAGCGTGGTGAGCGAACGCCAGAGGGGCGTCAGAAGCTGCTGGCCTATGCCATCGGCTGCAACCCTGACATCGACCCGTTCGATGACTGGTGGGAACTCGCCCAAGCCGAGTTGGGAGGGGACGATTTCGCAGAACGTTTCGAACTGCAGGACAGCGTGTTCGCACGCATCCTGAGCAGCGAGGACGATCTCAAACTATCCGCCACGCCGACACAACTGTTCCTGCAAGCCGTTTCACCCACTCAGAGCGACGACTGAACGACGAACCGATCGCGCTGCTCACAGTCGCGACGTTTCATTCACCCGCCGGAGTCCTGTCCCAGCGAGGGAGGACTCCGGTTTCTTACTGGAGATATCCATCATGCCAGCAATTACCTGCAGCACATCCTCACAACCTATCGGCGATAACGGTCTCGCGTTTGATGAAACCGCGTGGCGGGCCGTCTGCGAAAAGATCGCCGTACAAGCCAGCAACGGCTGTGGACTGTCTCACGACTTTTACGTCGAACGCTTCAGTTCGGAGATTGAACGACACATCGATCGACTGCCCGATAACCAACGGGCACAAGCTCTGCAGATCGCGCAGGACTGGGATTACACAACATCTGCCGAGAGGCAGGAAACCCACGACTGGAATGCCGAGCACGGCTACTGCACGCACGGAATCGAGCTGGGTTGTTGCCCTGCCGGTTGCGGTTCATAACAACACACTGCTCCAACCAAGCCCCCTTGATGGGGGCTATTTTTCGTGTGGAGTTCCGCACGGCCTGTCTGGCGCACCTTCCCGATCGAAAGGCCTGGATGCCGGCAGCATGCGAGATGTGTCCCACGAAGATGTCCGCACGCAAGCCCCCACTCAAGTGCGCTGACCGAACAATAGGGCTACGAACCAGTACCGATTCCGAATAGCTGGCCGGCGCAGCGGATGCCACTCTACCGCCATGCTGCGCTGACCTCGGTCAGCAACATGCCCAGGTAGCCACGATCTTCAAGGCTACGTCGCGGTTCCGTCCGCGTGATCGCACCAGTTCGCACTCGGCATCCAAGCGCGAACGACCGTCGAGCAATCAGCGGTGATGCCACCCTAGTTGTTGCCGGATCTCACGATCTATCAACCCGCGCGGGGGTTACACACTTCCCGAATGGGGTCGGTGTGTCTCCGCATTCTTGTCCTCAAGTCTGGAGATTCACCATGACCACTTCCACCGAAAAGTCCTTTTTCGACCTGCACATCACCGGCCTCGGCTATCTCAATCGCATCCGCGAAGTAAAGCCGAAGAAAGGTGATCCCTTCCTGGCCTGCGATATCGCTGCGCTCAATGGTCCGAGCGACGATGTCTCGTATGTGCGCTTCGATACGCGCGTTTCAGGCACAGATGCCCAGCACCTGGTGCGTCGCTGCATCGATGCCGTCGAGGCGGAAAAGAAAGTGATGATCGGGTTCCGTATGGGCGACCTGTGGGCCGACACTTTCACCTATTCAAAGGGGAAGCGTACCGGTGAACAGGGCGTCAGCCTGAAGGCCCGCCTGCTGTTTATCAGTTGGATAAAGGTCGATGGCGTCCTGAAGTACAAGGCCGAAACCAAGCCGGTCAAGTCCGAACAGGATGTTGCGGAGCAATCCGCTGCACCGGCTCCTGTTCCTCAGGAAGAGCCGGCTCCGGAACTATCAGAGTCGGTTGCCGAACCTGCAGACGAAGCCGCTGATGCACAAGCACCAGCACTGTCCGAGTCGTTCTGATCCGCAAGGCCCCCTCACCGGGGGCTTGTTCTTTTCATCAACCGAGCATCGCTGACACGGTGTTGTCCGAAAGGCCCGGTTGGCCATCAAGACCATCCGCGGCAGGAACGGCGACTTCAATGTCGACCGCCTGACAACCAGCATTAGCGAGTTCGTCATCAAGAATGTCGAACTGAGCCAGTATGACGAAGGCAAATATGACGGTGATTGCGTTATCACCGAAATTCGTCCCTCAATCTACAAAACCAGTGGATGGATGGTCATCGAAATCCGCGCCCACCTGGTCGGGATGACCCTCTCGAACATCGAACGACTGAACAAGGACGAAACCTAACCGCACCAACAGCGGCTGTACCTTGCTGCAGAGCTATCTCAACGAGTGGGGCGACAAGTCGATGGTTGAATCTGTTCATCCCTTTTACTCCAGCTGCCCTCTCAGCTATCTGGAACGTGCATCCACTTAATCGCCGAAATGGCGAGCGGGTGTACGGTAGTACTACGATCACAGGCACATAGCGCGTTCGGCATCTGCCATTCCAGCCCCCTGAAATTCCTGTCCACCAGTCTTCTGACTGTCCCTGCATTGCAGATTTTCAACGCATGCGTGCGCGTCTGACGTTGTGCCAGCCGTCGATGTCGCTTGCCCAATCCTCAAGGAGATAGACATGCAACTCGCATCTCGTTTCGCATCACGTACCCCGATACTGCGTACAGATCATCCGCTGTCGGATGACCAGATTATCGCAGTCGCTCCCTCCATTTTCGCGGATACACCGCATGAAAGCCGCTCCGAACGGTACAGCTATATACCAACCTCCGCCGTGCTGGCTAAACTACGCAATGAAGGGTTCGAGCCCTTCATGGTGTGCCAGACCCGTGTGCGTCATGAAGATCGTCGCGACTTCACGAAACACATGCTCCGCCTTCGCCATGCAAGCCAGATCAACAGCAAAGAGGCGAATGAAATCATCTTGCTCAATTCGCATGATGGCACCAGCAGCTATCAAATGCTGGCTGGCATGTTCCGTTTCGTGTGCCAGAACGGTCTGGTGTGCGGCGATATCGTCGGTGACGTTCGTGTGCCTCACAAGGGCAATGTCACAGACCATGTAATCGAAGGCGCCTACAAGGTACTGAGTGGCTTCGACCAGGTGCAGGACTCCCGCGAAGCCATGCGAGCGATCACGCTCGATGATGGCGAGGCGGAAGTCTTCGCAAGGTCGGCTCTGACGCTCAAATATGACTGCGCAAGCAAGGTGCTGCCGATAACTGAAAGCCAGGTTCTGGCGACACGCCGATTCGATGACAATCGGCCGGATTTGTGGTCGGTGTTCAACCGGATTCAGGAAAACCTCGTCAAAGGAGGTCTGTCCGGGCGGACTGCCAATGGCCGCCATCAACGCACGCGCCCTGTGCAAGGCATAGATCAGAACGTCCGCCTCAATCGCGCGCTCTGGCTGCTGGCCGAAGGCCTGCGACAACTCAAAAGCTGATCTACGCGGACTGCGCCCGTTTCGGGTAATGCACGCAGTTTTCACACATCGCTCCTGACGGAGCATTCCTCCCCCCAGGGGGTGTACCCGCCTCACGGGCTGGTACACCCCCCTTGAACGCCCAAAGGATTCGACCATGACCGATACAACATCTTAGCAGCAGTTTCTTCGCATATAGCGAATCTGGCAGGTAGCTCTGTGCCAAAGCGGACGTCTGTGCCTGGGGGAAAATCCAGACGACAAATCAGGACTGCTTGTGTTAAAAAGAAGTTTCTGGCCAGTTATGCCTGAAGCTTTAATAGGAGCAGAAATGCGAACGCAGAAACGATGTATGGGATATGTAGCCATAGTGGTTGATGACTATGACCGAGCAATTGAGTATTACACGGAAAAGCTGGGTTTTACCCTTGTTGAGGATATTCCACAGCCAGGAAAACGCTGGGTAGTCGTTTCCCCGAACCCAGAAAGCGATTGCAATCTTCTTCTGGCACGAGCTTCAAATGAGAGGCAGGAAGGTTTCATCGGCAACCAATGCGGCGGTAGGGTATTTCTTTTTCTCCAGACAGATGATTTCTGGCGCGACTACAACGCCATGAAATCAAAGGACGTAGAGTTTTCTGAGGAACCTCGTGATGAGGTATACGGTACAGTTGTCGTATTTGAGGACCTTTATGGCAACCGCTGGGATCTTTATCAGAACAAGTAAGGCTAAAACTGTCTTTCGGCTACTTTGTCAATATTTTGCCGGTAACCGCTTTCACTTCCGCGCCTCGCTCATAGCAGCTCTTGAGCCTTCTGTGGATAGGTTAGGTTCAGCAACGAATCTTAAAATGATTCAAGAAATCCTTGTGTCGGGGCGGTGATAGAAACCATTATAATTTTTTTGACTTTGCCTGAACTCTGTTCGCCTCGCATTCATCGATAGCAGCGATCTTAGCAACGGGAACTAAATATACCCGCTTATTTGCCTGCCCCTGCAAACGAACACGATAATACCCGTCCAGTTCAATAAACAGCCGTACCGGTTGGCTCAATCGCCCCTGAACCGTACTTACAAGATCACCAAGTCCGGCTGGCACTTCGTCTGTCCAGGTCAGGACAGCGCACCGCCGGCCTCCTGATGCGCTCGTTTCAAAAACCATGCCCGTTAAGGCTGATCCTGTGGGCGAATATAGCCCCAGGAGTGCGATAAGAATACCAATACTCATCAGCGCTTGTTTTAACGATACTTTTGGGCCACTCAATGATAAGACAATTCTCGCTCCAGCAATTTGAATCAGCCCAAGCATGACAGCTATCCCAAGCATCAAAAATGTGAATTTGACCGGCTCATCTTGGGTTATTTCCATCCATTTTGATAGCGAACTGGAGAGGGATCCCATAGCAACAAATTGTGCGAAGCCGCCAATGACAGCGACCACCCAGAATTCGGGGGGACTTCCCGCCAGATCCCTGCAGCAAGCCGTTCTGTCATGCCTTCATCCGAACCTGGAAGCGTCAGAATTCGCAAGATGGCGACCGAAACGCCAACGCCAAGTAAGGCGAATACCAGCATCCAGAAAGGATGAACATCAAACCAGTCAGATGGCACGATACATGCCATTATAATGAAGATAAACGCGAACCAAGACAGCATCAGCATCCATGCCCGGAACATGCGCCATCTTACGCGAAGTGGTCCGTTAGCATTTTCACTATGTTCCTGCATCCAGACATCAATCATCCGCGATGCCTCCCCCCGTTTTGCTGGAACGAAGAGTGTCATCGTTGGAACCAGTAGCAATCCGGCAATCAAGGCGATGAACAGGATCACAAACCCCATAAGCCAGGGTACAGAGGCAACCAGTGCCGGCGACGTGATACTGACTGGGATATTTTCCTCGTGGATAAAGCTGAAAAGATACATTACCGCCACGAAAAGTAAGCATCCGGTCAGCGGCCATGCCCGGTCATGGATCCACTTCAATACCTCGCCAACTTGTTGCCTCAGATCGCCCTCGGGGATAAGTTGAACCAGTCCGTCTGTCTTCCTGTCCTCTGTTTTCATGTCATTTCCGGAACCAATTACAATGTAACAAGATTCCAGCACAGCTTCTTGCAAGTCACAACAATACGGCCTGCATGTGCTACACATTCTTTGCTGAACGAGCCCCTGGCAACTGCGAAGGTATCAGCTTATTGCATCTGCATCAGGAAGCTGAACCATGTCAGCCATATTTTCGCTACAGCGCTCTGTCGGTTACATTCTGCCTGCCGTAATCGCCGCTCTAACCGGTTGCTCAACAATTCCAGCGCCGGTTACTCCGTCTGCCGCAGCGTCGATTCCGCACACCACTGAATCGACGGAACCAAAGCTGATCCCGGTAGTGCGCTACGGGCGCTACACCCTGGTGGAACTGGTGCCCCTCGCCGCTCAGCGCGACCTACTGGCCCAGGTCGTCGAAGTGACCATCCCTCCACGGCCCAATGCAACTGTGGGAAGTGCTTTGCAGCATCTTCTGATGCATACCGGTTACCGACTTTGTCAGGCTCCGGGTACCGCCTCCCTTTTTGCGTTGCCTCTGCCTGCAGCACACCAGCACCTGGGTCCGTTGGTACTGCGCGATGCGCTGCTGACTCTAGCAGGACCTGCCTGGGAGCTGTCTGTTGACGATGTGAACCGGCGCGTGTGCTTTAACCGGCACGACCAATCTCCCCTTCTCCGCCTCGACACGTCAACAACTGCTCATCCCTTCCCCCCCAAACCAGCCACTACCACCGAATCGGCAGTACGGTCTGTGCACAAGGAGTCGCATCAATGAATATTTCGACTGAGGCCGGATATGCCCGCCATGCCAACTTGCTCAAAATTGCCGCAGCGATCTGGCTGCTTGCCGTCAGCATTCTGGCAGTCATTAACACTGTTGGTCTTTCGCGTCTGGACTCCCTGCGCCAGAACGCCGCCCTGGATGCCCGCCTGCAGGCGCTGGCCGAACGAGTTGAGGAAGTGGAGAATCATTTCAGGCTGTTCGAAGCACGGCCGACCCCCGCCCCCAGTCGGAATTCATTGCAGTACGCCAGTCTCTCCAGAAGAAAATCACGGGTATTGAGCAAACACTTGCCGACACCGTGAAGGCAGATGAACTCGAAGCAATGAACAATCGCTTCGAACAGGTTCAGGAGCGTATCAATGCACTGGCGAAACCCGTCCCCGTCTCCCCCGTCACCCGCACAAGTTCCTCTCCCAACCGTCGCGTACCAATGCGCTCATTCCGCATCCTTGGCGTAGAACTGCGCGGCGGTGAACGCTTCCTTTCGCTCTTTCCCCGGGCTGGAGCAGATTCTGACGACCTTCGCCTGCTTCGGCCTGGCGAAACCGTCGGGCGCTGGCGGTTAGAATCCCTCGATGCCGATACCGCCGTGTTCCGTGTCAATGGGCAAACGCAGCGGGTGCAGCTGCCGCGGGAGTAAAATATGGCAAAACATCACCAAAGCCTTGCCACATTACTTGCAGTCATGATGTTGTTCGACACCGCCGTCGCCGCACCACTCCTGCCGTCGGCATCATCCCGCACGGCTGCCAGTCAGCAACGCGACAGTGTTGAGATTGCAACCACCGATGAAGAACTGGCGCGGAACTGGGGACTGAAAGCCGAAGAATGGGGCCGATATCGGGAACTGATGCAAGGCCCTCTTGGCATCTACTCGCCCAACCTCGATCCACTGACGGCCCTGGGCATCGAAGCGCGTTCGGATGATGAGCGCCGCCACTTCGCGGAATTGCAGGTCCAGGCTGAAGCCCACCGTGTCGAGAAAACCCTCGCGTATCAGCGCGCCTATGACGAGGCCTGGCAGCGGCTGGATCCTGGTGTTCAGCGAGTATTGTTGCCCGGAGCCCTGACGCCTGTTGCCAGCAACACAGGATCAGGGCGACTGGCCATTTTCGTTAAGTCGGACTGCATCGCCTGCGTGCAGCGCGTACAGCATCTGCAGGCGTCCGGAATACCCTTCGACCTCTACATGGTTGGCAGCCGTCAGGATGATGCCCGCATCCGTCAGTGGGCAACGCAGGCAGGCATTGATCCAGCGATGGTCCGTTTGCGCACGATCACGCTCAACCACGACAGCGGTCGCTGGCTATCGCTTGGCCTGGCGGGTGAACTCCCGGCGGTGGTTCGTGAGGAAAATGGGCAATGGCAGCGTCAGTAGCAGCCCGTGAAAGGGGATGGCTCCGTAAACTGACGTCAGGAATGATGCTAGTAATTTCGCTTGCTTCACACTCGCCTCAGGCCAGCGAAATACCGCCGCCTGCATACCAGCTAGCGGCACAACAAGCCGGGGTACCGTCTCCAGTCCTGTACGCCGTTGCTCTGCAGGAAAGCGGCACACAATTGAATGGCCGGATCGTGCCCTGGCCATGGACGCTTAACGTCGCCGGACGTGCCGAACGTTACGCCACACGGCAGGAGGCTTGTGCCGGTATCCGGCGTGCCCTGTCCCGCGTCAAAGTCACTCGCATTGATGTCGGACTCGCCCAGATCAATCTGGGTTATCACGCACACCGCTACAAGGCCCACTGTGAAGTACTGGATCCTTACCGGAATCTGGCGATCGCCGGGCAGATCCTTCACGAACAACACCGGGCAGGCCAGGACTGGCTCCTGACAATCGGCCGCTACCACCGTCCTGCAGGTGGCGCGCCAGCAGCGCGTTATCGCCATAGTGTCAGCCAGCATCTGGTGCGGCTTTTCGACCCCGACCTGTCGCTGTCCTCAAACAGGAGTTCCGCTCCATGAAGAATTTACTATTCATCATTTTCTGGTCACTCTCGTCTGCGACTGCCATCGCACAGTCCGCGTCTTCATCCCTGATCATTGTGGAGGACCTTGGTGGCGTTTCAGCACTCCACTGGTATCAGGCACTCACCCCGCAAAAGCATGACGGGGCATCACCCATAACTTCGCCTACTCATATGATTACGCACAGTGAAGCTGAAGCGGCCATGCTACCAGTACGCTCAACATTACTGACCCCCGGTGATGAGCCCAGCCAAATTATCCATGCACCTGGCATGCTCCCGCTTTTTCTTATCGGTGAAGACACACGTTCGCGTAGTTGGTTAGCACAGAACCGGAACAGGTTGAGAGAACTGAACGCCGTTGGCCTGGTCGTCAACGTTACCAATGCAGATGAACTGGCGGCGTTGCGTCGCATCGCCTCCGGACTCACTCTTTCCCCGTCCACGGCAGACGATCTGGCGCAGCGGCTGAGGCTACATCATTACCCGGTGCTCATCACCGCAGCCGGCATCGAACCCTGACGTGAAGCGCTCGCCATGGCCTTGTCGCATGCAGTTGAAGTCCTCCTGCGTCCAGCGGTGGAGTTATATACAGTTGCGGTCTGTGCCGCAGCCGCGACGCTGTGCGTGGTGGCACCGTGGTCGCTCGCGCTAAGCCCGTTGCTTGGAGCCGGATCGGCACTGGGATTCCTCGCCCTTGGTGCGATCCGTTTGCGCGACGCGATGACGATCCTTCGCTATCAACGCAACATTCGTCGCCTGCCCCGCTATGTGATGACCAGTGGCGAAATTCCGGTGAGCCAGAAGCGGCTGTTCATCGGCCGCGGGTTCAAGTGGGATCAACGCCATACCCATCGCCTGATGCAGACATACCGGCCGGAATTTCGTCGCTATGTCGAACCGACCCGGGCCTATCGACGTGCCCGGCGTCTGGAAGAGCAACTGGAATTCGCGTCTTTCCCGCTTGCCGGGCTTGCGCGACTTACAACCTGGGATAGCCCGCTCAACCCTGTGCGCCCCCTGCCGCCGGTCGGGGGGATGCCCCGCCTTCACGGTATTGAACCCGACGAAGATGATGTCACTCTGCCATTGGATGAGCGTGTGGGCCACAGCCTGGTTCTGGGCACGACCCGCGTAGGCAAGACGCGTCTTGCGGAACTGTTCATCACCCAGGATATCCGCCGCATAAATGCCGCTGGCGAGCATGAGGTGGTCATCATCTTCGACCCGAAGGGCGATGCCGACCTGCTCAAACGCGTGTACGTCGAGGCTAAACGCGCCGGACGTGAAAGCGAGTTCTACGTTTTTCACCTGGGGTGGCCAGATATCTCTGCCCGCTACAATGCCGTTGGCCGTTTCGGACGCATCTCCGAGGTGGCCACGCGCATCGCCGGCCAGCTTTCCGGTGAAGGTAACAGCGCCGCGTTCCGCGAGTTTGCCTGGCGCTTCGTCAACATCATAGCCCGCGCCCTGGTCGAGCTGGGACAACGTCCCGACTACCTGTTGATCCAGCGGCACGTGGTCAACATTGATGCACTGTTCATCGAGTACGCACAGCACTACTTTGCTACCCATGAAGCCAAAGCCTGGGAAGTCATCGTCCAGCTCGAAGGGCGTTTGAACGACAAGAACATCCCCCGTCACATGATTGGTCGCGAGAAGCGCGTGGTAGCAATTGAGCAGTATTTATCACAGGCGCGTTTGTATGACCCGGTACTCGACGGGCTGAGAAGTGCCGTGCGCTACGACCGCACCTATTTCGACAAGATTGTCGCTTCGCTGCTGCCGTTGTTGGAAAAACTCACTACAGGCAAGACCGCTCAATTGCTGGCGCCGAACTACGCTGACCTGGACGACCCACGGCCGATCTTCGACTGGATGCAGATCATCCGAAAACGCGCCGTCGTCTATGTGGGCCTTGACGCATTATCCGATGCCGAGGTTGCTGCTGCAGTCGGCAACTCAATGTTCAGCGATCTGGTGTCGGTCGCCGGCCACATCTACAAATTCGGCATCGATGACGGCCTCCCGGGATCGTCCAATGATATGAAGGTGGCTATCAACGTCCATGCGGACGAATTCAACGAACTTATGGGGGATGAATTCATTCCGATGATTAATAAAGGCGGGGGGCCGGACTGCAAATCACCGCCTACACACAGACACTGAGCGACATCGAAGCACGTATCGGTAATCGTGCCAAAGCCGGTCAGGTGGTGGGGAACTTCAACAATCTGTTCATGCTGCGTGTTCGCGAAACTGCAACAGCCGAACTGCTTACGAAACAGCTTCCCAAGGTCGAGGTCTACGCGACGTCCCTCATGAGCGGCGCGACGGATAGCTCCGATCCTCACGGCAATACTGATTTCACCTCCAACACCCAGGACCGGATAAGCACCACCAGTGTTCCACTCATTGAGCCCGCGCATATCGTCAGCTTACCTAAAGGCCAGTGCTTCGCCCTGCTCGAAGGAGGCAATCTCTGGAAGGTACGTATGCCGCTTCCAGCGACCGATCCGGATGAGATGATGCCGCAAGACTTACAGGAACTGGCAGGCTACATGCGCCAGCGCTATACAGAAGCAGGTGATTGGTGGAATGACAGTGGTGACCCAGAGCTTCAAGAAGCTGATCTTCCAGCGGAACTGCTTGAAGACTTCCCGCATATTGCAGAGGAGGACACAAGCCAGTGAAAGATCCTGCCGTCGCCGCACAACAGCAACAGGTACGCCAGCAAGGACTGATTGCCAGCATGGTGACGCTGCCGTTTCGTTTCGTCAGCGTTCTGCTGGGATCGCTGTTTCTGTGCGTCGTGATCGAGTGTGTGGGAATGCATTTTTTCTGGCCGGAACAGGGCTGGCGACATGCACAAGGAATGCTGAACTTCGAGCTGGACCAGTTCTCAGGTCATTTCATCCAGAGTGTGGTGGTGCAGGAACCCGGGCACACCGTACGTCAGTTGGTAGATACAGCCTATACCTGGCTATTCGTAAAGAGCGGACTGCTCGAATGGATGCGCGATGCATCAATCCGGTCCCGGGCTAAGGGTTTTAGCACAGCCCAGGATTTCAGCTACTACCTGAGTCATACCTATGTCTATCTGGAGGATTACCTGATCGCCAGCGCCTACGTTGTATTGGTGTTTCTGGTGCGTCTGCTGGTACTGGTGCTGAGCTTGCCGCTATTTCTATTGGCGGCCATAGTGGGTGTGGTTGACGGACTGGTCCGCCGGGATATCCGGCGTTTTGGGGCTGGCAGGGAATCAGGCTTCGTCTATCACCGTGCTAAAGCGTCGTTGTTACCTCTGGCCGTATTGCCCTGGGTGGTCTATCTGGCGGTCCCTTTCAGCGTACATCCCCTGCTGGTGTTGTTGCCTGCGGCCGTGCTGTTGGGACTTGCGACGGATATCGCCGTGGGCAGCTTTAAGAAGTATATATGAGTTCGATGTGAGTGTTTATTTTATATTAAAACAATGCGTTATTTGATATTGGATAAACTAAAAACTTTGCCAGTTATTGTCAAACATTCGCTGTCAGAATGGAGGTGACCTGTTATGCGACCAACAGTAGCCTAAGAGGACAGGTATTGCTGGTAATGGCTTTGTCTGAAGCTCCTCTGGAAAGTAACCACCTTCAGGTTCGATCATCCCTGCAGGGGATGTTTGCGATCCTCGAAACAGCATCGGGGTGAGGTGCTCATTTCATTACCTTTAGTTGTTTTGATTCATACTTGATCTGCCCCCCTTGCGATTCTGAGCCTAATCAGAAGTGAAAGTCTGCTAAGTGCTGTGAGCGGGCATTAAGAATATTTGAGGAAGTTGACCGAATGGGAGAAGGCGAGGATATAATATTTCCCTAAATCAGGCCAATTCTTCATGGAATCTTATAGGCGCTTTTCCCCGAGGAAACACACTGGCACTCAGGCTGTATGATCCAGTTGGATTCCCCCCAGAATGATCATCACAGGCTCCAGGCATTGGTAGTTTGGGTTTGCGGCTATGTTTCTCATGGACACTAGATCGTCACCACTGGGCTCTGGAGACCCGCCAGGGTGGAAATGCCACTCACCAACGTAATACAGCCCTGTTTTCCAACGGGCATCGAGTAAATGCTTTAGTCCTTTAACGCCGCGTTGGAATGTCGATCTTCCGGCAAGCGAATCAGCAGGGCTGGCTGTGGCTTCCACAATTATGGCGGTAGAGCCGTCTTCACTGTATGAGCCTATTAAAATACCCCCCGTTTCATTCGCACCTGCTCTGATGCATTCATCAATCATCTGCTGTAGTGATGATGAACAGAGTGTGGCCCTATAATCCGCCCCCGTGCGGGAAAACGTCACATCTTTAATTTTCATGGGACTGCCGCTCGACAGTGCCATCAGGCATTTGCTTAAAATATTCATAGACTCTCCCTGGTGCGCTTATCACCCTGCAGATGAATTTTGTACTGACTGCCGCCCATAGCTGAACATCATCTGCTCGGGCCGGAAAAACTGGATGCCAGCAACCTATACCTTCAATTCTGGCATCACCCAGGTCGATTTCAGGCGAAGCAGAATTTCTGAAACGGCTGGTAGCATCAAGGACCGGAAACATTGTTTCACTGGCAGCATAAGCGAAGAGACCTTCCGCTCGCCATGTCATGGCTAAACTGATGAATACTTTTTCACTTTGCCAGTCAAATGCCGCCATCGCCCTGAGTACGGCGTCTTCCCCCGTACAATCAATGATGACGTCATATTTACGTAGAGAGCATTTTACAACCTCATTTTCCGGCGGAAAATCCAAGTCAAATGAACGCGCGTTTGCGTCAGGCAAAATGCGGTTCAGATATTCAACCAGCGCAGCAGCTTTATTATTGCCGACGGTTGTCATGCTCAGGGCGTGACGGCTCAGGTTTCCGGCCTGCATCAAATCCGCGTCAACGATACCCAGCCATACGACACCGATGCGCATAAGGTTTTCAGCTATTGCGCTGCCAAGCGAACCGGCACCGATAATCAGCACCTTTTTGCTTCTGATATAGTTACCTGCTTCGCCCCGACTTCTTAGCTGATCGGAAGCCCAGTTTTGCGTCCGAACCCATTTTATGGCTTCTTGCGACATTGGCAGTTCACGATCCCAGGCTCTACGGTTGCGCTCTGTGGGGCGGAACCCATTACGGGTCGTCATTCTGTCACTAAGACCCGTTAAGCGCAGCGCCAGCCAGTGAATACGCATTGGTGCCTCCCCAGCGCGCTCCTCCAGAGGGCATCCCAGCAAAAGTAAGCCGGGCATGCGTCGGTGACGCCTGCCTCTGACAGACCGACCAATATCAGCAAAGAGATCGGGGAGTGATAACCCGCAGTTTTCGAAGCACTGATTAAGCTCTTTCCAAGTCCGCGGTGCCTGCCAAGGCGCTATAACTGGCAGTTTGGGCAACATAAACCAGACTGTATTTGTGACTCTGGCCCTTTTGCGCATAAACGGAGACCATTTCGTTGTTCGAAGCAACCGCTCATCTTTATCAAAAAACTCACGTATAAAACTGGTTCCGCGCGCGCCTGGCAACAGGCTAGTACTCACATAGCCCCATTTACCAGTCCTGGATTCCCAGTACGGCAGTTCATCAGGCTGCTCGTTGAAACCGATGGCTGAAAACGGAGACTGACCGGGGAAGGCGGGCAATTCCATAGGGTCACCAACGGTCGTCAGTTTTCCCTGCGCGGCAGCATCGATCCAGAGCAACAGCCTGCTGAGCCGCCAGCTGACTCTGGCAAGAAACTCCTCTGGCTCATTCCCCCATTGATGACGGCCAAACACAGCGGGGGATTTTCAAGGCACGGATTGCCCGTTGCCCAGGCCTGTGGGGACTCCCCCGCGGAATTGTAGCTCTGATGTTGAAACGTAGCCGATATGCCTTCTGTTTTATCGGGATACATTTCTATCCGGATGTGAGCACCTTCCTGCCACAGCACAAGATGCCAGACGCTGAAGTCGGGCATGAAACAGGATGGCGGCACGGAAAGTTGCGCTGTGAATTTAAGCGACCATCTTTTGTCTCCAGAAAGCCCCCACACATTGTCCGTTTTCATGCGGGGGTCTGCATTGATCAGTGCGAAGACTGCTTGTAGTTCATCAGGTACCTGTTGAATTACTGTACTCAAGCGAAGCGCCCGGTTTTCTGAGGTTCTGCTGGCTGTGTCGGGGCAGTAAACCCACCACTACGATCCCCGCCCTGTGGACCGGGTAATGGAAACTTGGTGCCAAACAGCTGACGCCAGAGCTCAGCACTTTCTTTTGGATCCTGAGATGCCAGCGCGTTGCGTGCAATGACTGCTGCATCCGCTAATCCTTCATAAAATAAACAGAAGTCCTCAGCTGATAACCGCGCCAGGACGTCATGCTCTTCAACACCATGGTCGGAAAGCGATGGTTTACTTCTTTTGTTGTAATCATAAGCCCAGCGGGACAAAAAGGTATCGATGAGCTGAACCAGACCTTTGCCCATAGAAGGTGTACCATTATCCAGCGCGTTACCAATCAAATGCTCCAGAGGATACCCTTTGGGGTATTTAGGTAGGTTGTCAATGTTTTGTTGTCTCCACCACTTCACTGCCCTGACGAGGTTTATGTAGTGGCCGTTGCATTCGCGGTTTTTCTCTGCGGTCCACCTGATCTGGGCGAGCGGATGCGTTCTGCCCCACTCATTATTATCCCTGTCGGGGAGCACTAAGGGATGCGCCTTCCATTCAGATACAGGTGCATCCTGAACGTTTGCAGAGTTTGACTGAAACAAGCCACTCGCACTCGGCATCCAGCTTTTGTTAAGCCGCCAGTCTTTTTGCTCTTCCAGTGAGTTTACTGTCATAACCGACTCTGACCGGTAGAGTTGTTCAAGGCGGTTTTTTTCTTCCCCTGAGGCAGGAATTGCAGTTATCACCAGGTCCAGTTCAACATAAGAGAGCGTAATCCCGAAAGACCGCCCCTGTGGCTCCCATTTTCCCGGGTAATACTTTTCGAGAAATGGCACGAATAGATCCATGGCCGCCCTGGGCGCAATCTGGTTATGGTCAAGATTGGTCACCACCACAATATCAACATCCGGGCGCTTACCGTTTAATGGTCGGATGGCCGTTGAACGACGGATGCTACCCTGCAGAAAAGTAGACACAACGATATCCTTTAAAGGCTCATAATTATTCAGCCTTTCACGTAGCGTTTTAGCTCCACCTTTCCAATCTTCTTTCTGCGTCTCCGTGGGTCTGATATTTGCTAAAAACTCATTAAACTGTGGATTAAGTTCCATCGTGATTAAACCCTGAATGAAGGAAGATATGAACCATTTCGCTGACGATTAAAATCGAATTCGTAAAATACGCAGGATCCCATGTAGTCTGTTTGCTGCCCCACATAGAAATTAACCGCATTGGGCGCCGCACTAAAAATATGCACATTTGCTTTAAATTTAACGCGAGCTTCACCGAATGCACGTGCAACGACTTCTGCAAGATCGGATGCATGTGCGCCGCTCTTTATTGACTGAAAACCATACCCAGCTTCCGGAGTAAAATGTAAAATACGGCCGACTTGAGGCAGGTTAGTCTCAATGTACTCCCGTGCATCCAGGAGTGCATTTCTCGTGATACTGAGTACGATCGCAACGTCCTGACCGCTGCCGAGGGTTTCTACATTGACAATTGTGGAGCTGATTTCACCACCGTCATTGGCGTTCCACACAGACGTTTCAATCTTTCCTTTCTGTACTAATTCAACAGCCACATTACACTTAGTACCGAGGCATTTACCGGCAAGCATGGCAATAGACGTATGCGCATCAAGAAAGATCCGGATCCGTTTACCCCTTTCAGCTTGTCTGATTTTGACAAGAAACTCAGTTACGACAGGCTGTATTGAGCCCACCCATTCCGCGCCTGGAGCAGGAAACCTTCCCTCAAAATATTTCAGTAGTGAAAGGGTATATTCAGGAGAAGCGTCCAGCGTTTCAAATGGGCCATCTCTGTATGAGCGGAGTGCGACAGCGCGAAACTCTTCTGGAGTTGATGACTGCAAAAGCTGTTCTGCTGCACACATCTCTTCAAACTGGGTACGGTTAAACTGATATTTCCCCTGCCCCTTTAGCGCTCTGATGAGTCCGTCATAGCGAAAATCGGAATTGGATTCACAGGGTATCATTCCGACAAATTTGAATTGCAAGTTGACATTATAACGCAGGCGTTCGAGTGATAAGGAAGGTGACTCAATTCGAAACCCTCGGAGAATCTCATAAAGTTCTTCATCGTTACTAAGTTCAAGATGTTCACGCCACAACTTTCGAACTTTACCCATCTCGCTTCTATCAGTTTTGCCAACGGCCAGTTTATTCAGATCTAAAGATCCATCAGTATTTTGGTGGATCTTCCCCAGCTCATCGCTATCCCTGATAGTGTCGGTAGTGACAAGAATAAAAGCAGAATTTGGAAGAGCAACCTGCTTGGCATCTCTGAGTCGCTGAAGCAAAGATGTGGATTTCGCGTTGATGAACTCAGGATCAACCATATCTTTAAACCCGAATCGGCCACCTGAAACAACATGATATTTGATTTGGAAGTAGTCTGCAGCGATACGTTCAGAACCATATCCTGGTCTTGGGGGATGATATTTTGCTACCACGTCATCAAATGCTTTAGGAGCATCGGCTTCATACGAAACTTCTATGACATCAGAGCGGCTTCTATCTTTTAGAAACGAAGCGTAATACCAGAATAAACGAGCCTGATAATCATGTCCCTGCCAACCTGCAACCACAGCATTAGCCATAAGATTCATCCCAAAATAAACAGCAATATTTTGAAACTATCACGTAACTGGATACTGTTCAAGCAGACAGTAAACGCTGACAATCTTAACGAAATTAATGAGCCATCTACCACGATTTATCAATAAAGGGGAAGAAGTCAAAACAGTGAGTGACCTCTGAATGTTGAAACGAAAGCTGCTCAGGATTTATCCATTCAATGAAAAACCACGCCATACAAACACAATAATAGAAATCATTCTCATTTGCATTTACTATTCATTGTGCTGCTGAACCTCATTACCATAAGTTCTTTCGCACATCCCACTGAGAAAGACGATTAAAAACAGGAAAGCATGCGCATACACAATATTAATGATGAGGTATTAAAATGTCTTTCAGAGAAAAAAGCTGCAAGAAACGATGCATCGCCGCCGACACGTCAGGGTTTAAAAACACGTTTTCTTACTCGTTATTAACACTTTGCATCAGCCATGCTCTTATTGTTAACATAGCTGGAGCGGCTGATAATACCAGCATAGAAGGTAAAACCGACACTGAAGAGTCACTGGTTGTTACAGCGGATGGCAGCGCAGGAACTGCAGCGGATTCTGCCGGATCTTATACCGTGCCGGCGACGCGAACCGGAACCAAAATGAACCTGACTCAACGTGATATTCCACAATCTGTTAGTGTAATGACACAGCAAAGAATTAAAGACCAGGATTTGCAGGATGTGGGCGATGCGCTTGCGAATGTCACTGGCATCTCTGCTTCGCAGAATGACTCAGAGCGTGTTGACTTTTATTCCCGCGGTTTTTATATCAACAATTATACCTACGATGACATCCCATCCACGCAGACCGGCGCCTGGAACTTTGGCGAAACGGATGGTGATTCGGCCATTTATGAACGTATTGATGTGGTACGCGGCTCAACCGGATTAATGACCGGTACGGGTAACCCGGGTGCCGCAATCAATATGATCCGCAAGAAAGCGGACAGCAAAACCTTTACAGGCAATCTCTCTGCCAGCTATGGAAGCTGGAACAATCAGCGTTATGTCGCCGATTTATCAGGTCCTCTGAATGAATCAGGTACGCTGCGTGGGCGTGTCGTGACGGGCTATCAGGATCAGGACAGTTATGTAGACCGTTATCATAAAAGAAAGAAATTCCTGTATGCCACCGTTGCAGCGGATATCACTGACAACACCACGCTGGACCTGGGTTACGACTATCAGGCACGAGATACAGACGGTGCCACCTGGGGCGGTCTGCCGACATGGTACAGCAATGGCAGCCGTATTCAGTACGGTCGCGGTGACAACCCTTCAGCAGACTGGACGCATTACAATATTTTGTCGCGCAAGGTATTCGCTAATCTGACGACTAACTTTGATAATGGCTGGCAGGTGCGCGTGAACGGCACGCATACGCGGTCTGATTTCGACAGTAAGCTGCTGTATGTGTCAGGGTATCCTGACCAGGCCACCGGCATTATGAACAGCAGTGGATATGGCTTTGCGGGCTGGTATAAAGGTTTGCGTACCCAGACTGCTGTTGATGCTTATGCAAGCGGGCCGCTTGAACTCTTTGGCCGTCAGCATCAGTTAGTTGCTGGGGTTGACTACAGCCGTCAGCGCAACCGTTATATCTACTCTTCCTCCATGCTCTCCCCTGCAGACATTGGGGACTGGAACAGCTGGAACGGTGATGTTGCGGAGCCTGACTGGCCAGCCTGGGCGCTTTCATCTGAAGATACCATTCGTCAGAAAGCCAGTTATGCAGCAGCGCGCTTCTCGCTTGCCGATCCACTCTCACTGATTATTGGCGCGCGTTATACCCAGTACAGTGCACACGGCACGTCAGCGGATATGGAGAAAAACAACCTGACGCCGTATGGTGGGCTGGTTTACGACATCAACGAAAATTATTCAGCCTTTGCCAGCTACACCTCGATTTTCCAGCCGCAAACCTACCGCGACCAGCAGGGTAATTACCTGAAACCAGTGACCGGAAAGGACTATGAGGCGGGCATCAAAGGGGACTGGGAAAACAGCCGGATCACGGCAAGCCTGTCTGTCTTCCGCATTGAACAGGAAAACCTGGGGCAGATCCAAAGCGACACGTACGTTAATAACAGCAGCGAAAATGCCTATAAAGCGGCTAAGGGTGTGGTAAGCAAAGGTGTTGACTTCGAAATCAATGGTGCGGTCACGGACAACCTGAAGGTGACGTTTGGTGCTACGCGCTATGTTGCCCGGGATGCGGCTGGCGAACGCACCAACCCTTACATGCCACAGACCAGCCTGAAACTGTTTACCAGCTACAATCTGCCAATCTTGCCTGAACTGACAATAGGCGGCGGGATGAACTGGCAGAACCGTACCTATAAAGAAGCGACTAACCCTTCAGGCGCTACTGAGCGTATTTATCAGGGAAGTTATCCGCTGGCCAATCTGTTTGCCCGCTATCAGGTTAACAAAAACCTCTCGGTTCAGGGAAACATCAAAAATCTGTTTGATCGCGAGTACAACACTAATCCTTCGGGCGGTGTAGCATTCAACGAACCCCGGAATTATTCAGTCAGCCTTAATTATAGTTTCTGATTATCTCATGGCCTTTCAAGGGAGCGAATCGACACGGCTTCAGTAGTCATCTTTAAGTCCGCTGCTGGAGCCATGAACGGTGAACACCAACTTCCGCGTTTTGCTCATAATTTCCCTATGCCGTGGTTACCTGGCCAGATGAGGGCGAGTAGTTCTATCATAATATTCTCTTCAATTATTGTAATCTGTATCCTTTTTTCTGTAAGAGTTATGAAACAGTGGACCGTGGGCCACAAGTCAGCTCCGGACATTCGTCAAGCAGCGCTCCGATACGCTCAAAATCATCCTTCTGGCTGAATATGAACTGCTCTGCTCGCCAGACCTGTAAATTATTCAGGTGGGTCCGCCGCCATTCTTCAATATTAACCAGCCGTTTGTCCAGTAAACACTTTAGGAAGTCGAGCCTTTCAAAAATATTTAAGCCTCTGCTGCTCACGTTATTCAAAATAAATTTATAGATTAATTCTCGCCCTTCTCTCAGGACGTCATTCAGCGAAGGGCAAACCATGGCCAGCATCAGAGTTGCGGACAAGGGAAGATATATCTGGATGCCTTTCAGGGCTATTCCCGTATTACTCCTGTCACTGAACTCAGTTTCGTTATACAGGGTGACGGGGTTATCCGAAATATAAAAGGGTTTATCCGCCGTTGTTTCAAACAGCAGCCATTCCTTGCCCATAAGCACTGCCATCTCAAAATCGCAGTTAGTTATCTGATCCAGAAAGTTGCCCTTGGTATTTTGTTCAAAGCGCTCTTCGCTGAAATAGCATTCGACTTCGTCACTGGTTATGCCTCTTGACTTGAGCGAATTATAAAGCTCCTGTGCTATGTGCTTCTGGTTCTCATACTCACCCCGTGAACGGAGACATTGCACGGTAACGAACCGGGCCAGATTGATTTTTTCTTCCTCTGAGAGCCCCTGTATGTTCTTCGTGGATATAAGCCTCTGGATCACCGACGCACCTCGGCCTTCATAGAGACACAGCAGGGATTCCAGGCTGACAGTCGTGGGCAGGTCGTGAAGATTGTAAAACCGGTTATGGACCGTGGCATCATTCACGCTCATTTTCATAACCCGCCGGGTTTGTTTATTGATCGCGAATATCTGACCGCCCCGTTTTCTTTTCTCCGTATTGATGGCGAAATTCTGAAGCAGAAATCTCGGTACGGTATGCTGCCTGATAACATCAGTGTGAAGTAATCCCTTATTCTCCATAATGCGCTCCGGTATATAATTAAGGAAGGCCAACCTTATCCAAACGTTATTCTCATACCAGACTTAAATCCAGGATCGTCCGCAATCATTCTTTCAACGAGTAAAAAATCGTTCTTTTCACAGAAAATATACTGCTCGGAAAATCTGACCTGAAGACTGTTGAACCGCATGACCTGATCGGCTTCAACTTTTATCAGCTCATGATTGATAAACACGTCGGCGGCAGCGATACGCAAAAATGGATTGTACCCGTGTGGGATCGTGTGAGGCGCATATGCCATACGAATCTGGATTTCCCTTTTCTCACGCATCTTCTCTTCTCTGGTTGAAGGACAGAACATGGCGAGTGTCACCGTGGACGACAGCGGCAGGTAAATCTGGATACCCGGCAGCGCAAGCCCCAGATTGCCGTACGGACCAAACGTTTTATCGTTATGCAGCACTACCGGACTGTCCGAAATGTAGAACGGGTGATCGGGCGTGCTTTCGCAGAGATACCAGTCCTTCGCCAGAATATGATCGATGTGGGAGTCCTGTTGCACAAGTTGCCCGAGGAAAAGATTGCGAGCACCCCTTTGTGGTGAGAAGTCCAGCATCTCCGCTGACTGGTCCGGCGACGCGCCCATTGCTCCAATCTTATTGGTTAGGGTCTGAACAAAACCGTGAATGCGCTGCTGTTCACCATAGGTGCGGGCGCGCTGAACGGCGACGAAGACGGCCAGCCTGTAGCGATCGTCTGCAGACAGCCGCCTTATATCCCGGTGTGCCAGCAAATCGTGAATAACGGGGGCGGCGTCAGTTTCGTAGATCGCCATGAGAGGTTCCAGGCTCATCCTTTCGGGATGGTCGTCCAGGTTATAAAACGTGTTGCGAACCGTCGCGTCTCTGGGGTTAGTCTGATATGCACGGCCCCTCGTCTTGTCAAACCCCCAGAATCGTCTGCGCTTACCGGTGCCGGTAAACAGCTTCAGAAGAAAGTAAGGAACTGTATGCTGTCTGATAACGTTGGTGGTTATTGGAAGCGGACTGGCCATGCTACCTCACTGGAGTCAGGGTGTAGGGACACAGAATCCTCACCGACCGCAATCGTCGGTCCGGTTATGTTACCGCACATGTCAGTTATTCCAAAAAAACGTTCCAGTTTTAAAAGTCGGCTGGTGTGGCGGGAGCATGTCCTAACTGTAAGGGAACAGTATTTACGTCCGCTTCACCCCCTGAGACATCAGACAATCTTTTTATGTCTTCAGTAAGAGCGAATTTCGTTCTTCTGCCGCCAGGAAGTTTTTTTCCTCGTGGTAGCAGGTTCTGGTCTTCCAGCAACGGTAAATGATCCTTTTCCATTTGAACGCCTGAGCCCGGCTCTAGGATTGATGAGATTTTCCTTTTCTCGCTGTCCTGATGGATGTCTTCTTAACCTGGCAAAATAAAAACGGTGATAATGAGCTACTGATTGTTTGCGGAGAATATTCTTACATCGCTTCAACATCGTGCCATTCGCTCTCAAATCATCCGAGGTCAGCACGATGCACACCACCCGTCTCCATGACGCAACGCGGAATATTATTGTCGGCGTACTGATTTTGCTTTCCAGTCTGTCTGCTGCCCGTAGCGCAGACAGCGCCAGTGAACAGGAGCAACTGGCTGCACTCGCCCGCCAGCTCGACCTGGCCGATCGCCTTGCATCCCAGGCGGCCACGCTCTCTCCCGATACGCGCCGCCGCTACCACCTGGACTACAGCGCCTTGCGTGCGGACCTCCACCGTGTTCGCGCCGGTGTCCAGGATTACCTCGTTCCGCAGCGTGCTCAACCACGCGATCCCGTGCCACTCATCGGCAGCTATTCGCACGACGGCGGCCGAGCCAGCGACGAGGAGCCGCCACCGTGACGTCTTCTTCCGCCGCCGCATTCCGGGCCACAGGGGGCTTTAGTCCTGCTGATGTGTCAACAGTTGTGCTCAGTACCCTGTTCGCCGTGCTGTTGCTCTGGGCCGTCTGGGCTCTGCGCACCGCCTGGGTCGGCTGGGCGGAGCACCGCCTGACGCAACGACAGTTCCTGGCTGTCCTGGTGCGGATCCTCGCGCTGTACCTCGTGCTGAGTTTTTTCCTTTTGTCCTGAACAAAGGCACGATTATGAACATGACTCTGATTCTGAAAATGCGGCACGCGGTTACGCGATCCAGTTTTGTCGCACTGTCTGTGGCGCCAGTCACTACGATGGCAGCCGGTCTGCCCACGATGGAAGACCCATCACGTGGGGCGGGCAGCGGCATTATGGAAACGCTGCGTAATTACGGCTACGACATTGTCCTGCTTGTTGCCCTTCTGGTGGTGGCATCGATGTTTATCGGCGTCTGTTATCACGCCTACACCCGTTATTCAGAAATCCATACCGGGCGCGCAACCTGGGGGCAGTTCGGTCTGACCGTGGCCGTCGGTGCCGTGCTGCTGGTCGTCGGTATCTGGCTGCTCACCAAAGCCACCGGTGTTCTGTAAGGCGATATCATGATGCAAGCCCCGCAATCCATGCGCACCGGCGACGGTCTCGTCACTTTCCTGCCGCACCGGCTGAATCGCCAGCCGGTCGTCGTGCGTGGCCTGACGACAGACGAATTGTGGATCTGTAGCGGCCTGTCGGCAGCGGTCGGACTTGTACCCGGCTTGCTGATGGCATGGCTGACCTCAAGCATCGCCATGCTACCCACTCTGATTGTGGCCGGCGTCGCACTCGGCGTCTTCGCCGGAGGTGCCTTCCTGCGCCGACAAAAACGCGGACGGCCTGAGACCTGGCTCTACCGCCAGTTGCAATGGCGTATTACGCTGCGCCATCCCTCACTGGCGCGTTACGTCGGCGGCACCGCGCTGATCACCCGCTCCGGATGCTGGTCGACCCGACGTATGGCCAGGCTAGGGAGGAAAACCTCATGAGCCGTTTTCGCAATGAGGTACACCACCTGCAATCGCACGTCAGAACACTGCGACTTGCCAGTGGCGCACTTCTGCTCATCGCCGTACTGCTCGGCTTTGGGTGGTGGAGTGCACCACGCGACCTGACCATCCATGTCCCGCCGGACCTGCGTTCAGGCAGCACCCGAAAATGGTGGGAAGTGCCGCCGGAAAGCGTTTACACCTTTGCCTTCTATGTCTTTCAACAGTTGAACAGGTGGCCCACGAACGGAGAAGACGACTATCCGCGCAACCTGCATGCGCTCTCAGCCTACCTGACCCCGGGCTGCCAGGCATACCTGCAACAGGATTATGAATACCGACGCAACAATGGCGAGTTACGTCAGCGTGTACGAGGCATTTACGAGATCCCCGGTCGCGGGTATGGCGACAATCCGGGCGTACGCGTACGTGTGCTCTCTCCCCGCGACTGGTTGGTAACGCTGGATGTCAGCGCCGATGAATATTTCGGGTCTGAGCAGGTTAAGCGTGCTCTGGTGCGCTACCCGCTGAAGGTCACCCGCCTGGATGTCGATCCGGAGCGCAATCCATTCGGCCTTGCGCTGGATTGCTACGCCAGCACACCACAACGCATCGAACCGGGCGCCTCGGACACCGCTGATAAAGCGCTGGCGGCCCCGCAGGGAGATACCCCATGAATCGATATGTCCTGATTCTCCTGACCGGCTTGTGTCTGGCAACCACTGCCCATGCCGTCGAGCTCCTGCACTGGGACCGAATGCCACTGGGTATTCCCCTGTATGTCGATCAGGAACGGGTGGCCTTCATCGATCGCAATGTTCGTATTGGCGTGCCGCCCGAGGTCACCGGGAAACTTCGGGTACAAAGCGCCGGCGGCGCGGTCTATCTGCGTGCCAGTACGCCGCTCCCTCCTACCCGTCTGCAATTGCAGGACGTGGAGTCAGGAGAAATCATCCTGCTCGACATTGCGGCCGAAGCGGCTAAAGAAGGTCAAGCCGCGCTGGAACCCGTGCGTATCATCAATGGCGAAGGACCAGAGACCCGCTATGGCGGCACAGCGCAGACACCTCGTCTCCTGGAGAATTCACCAGCACAAACAACTACACAACCCGAAACTCCTGTACCTGTCGTATTGACACGCTACGCAGCGCAGAACCTCTATGTCCCGCTACGCACCGTCGAACCGGTAACAGGTATCGGCCGGGTGAACCTGCATCGCGGCCTCGCGCTGGACACACTGCTGTCCACCCTCCCTGTCCGCGCCCGCGCACTGGCGGCCTGGCGGCTCGAAGACTTCCAGGTGGCGGCCATACAACTCACCAACACCTCGGCGAGATGGATTGAACTTGATCCACGCGCATTACAGGGCAATTTTGTGGCTGCGACCTTTCAGCACCCGGATCTTGGTCCGGTCGGAGCCCCGACTGACACCACCGTGCTTTATCTCGTCACCCGCAACCGCGGCCTGGCTGACGTGCTGCTGCCAACACTATCGACCGTCGACGCCACGGTAAACCTTCCGGCTACCGCTGCCGAACCGGCCAAAGGGGGTGCATCCGATGCAAAGTAATCCACTGCTCAAGTGGCTGCTGATCCCGGTCGTGTTACTTGTCGTATTCGTCGGTATTCGCCTGTTCTCCGGAGCAAAGACTACCGGCGCATCGGATACCTGGAGCACCAACAGTCAGCTCAGCCCTGACGAAATGAAGGCACTGGGCATTGAGGGCGACACCCCGCGTGATACGGTGGCCACCCTCGTGGCTCAGGTCAAACAACTGCGCAACGAACTGCATACGGCCCTGAATGACAACAAGAATCAGAAGGTCGAAAACGAACGGTTGCGGGCACGCGAAAGCGCCATCGATCAGCGGATCCGGACGACCCTGGACGGCGAACGCAGCCGGTTGCAGCAGGAACGTGACCAGGTCGCCAGCGACCGCCAACAGACACAGGGCCTGCTCCAGGGCCTGCAGCAGCGTCTGGACGGGCTTACCGGCAAGGGCAGCAACGCTGACCTGCCGGTGGGACTGGGGCTGGAAGAGGGAGACGGTCAGCAGTTCGGCAACAACCTGCACTGGGTAGAACCGGCCGATACACGGCACGGTGACAAAAATTCGGGGACGGGTGGCTCTCCGCCGTTCCCAACCAGCTTTGGCCCCGCACAAAAGACCCTCCAGGCCACAGCGGAATCGGTAGCCAATGCGGGCAGTCGCGCACTCGGTACATCTTCCACGCCCGTCTACACGGTACCCACCAATTCGACATTGATGGGCTCTGTTGCGATGACGGCACTGATCGGCCGCGTGCCGATCGACGGGACCGTGAATGACCCGTATCCGTTCAAGGTGCTGGTTGGTGCGGACAACCTGACCGCGAACGGCATCGATATTCCGGACGTGACTGGCGCAGTGATCAGCGGCACAGCCTCCGGCGACTGGACGCTCTCCTGTGTGCGCGGGCAGATCCGCTCAATGACGTTCGTTTTCAACGACGGGACGATCCGAACCCTGCCGGAAGATGCTCCTGGTAACACGAGCAACAGTAACAACACTCAGAACACCGGCACCGCAACCCAGGGCGGTCTGGGTTGGATCAGTGACCCTTATGGCATCCCCTGCGTGTCAGGCGAAAGGCGCAGCAATGCCCAGCAGTATCTCGGCAGCCAGGCACTCATCACTGCGGCCGGCGCAGGCACAGCGTCGCTGATTAAGTCTGACGGCGGCAGTGCCTCCTACATCAGCAACAGTAACGGCACGCTCGGTACCGTGGGCATCACCGGCAACGAAGCAATGGGACGGATCCTGGCCGGGGGGTGCAGGAGATGTCTCAGTGGGTCAACAAACTTTATGGACAGGCCTTTGCTGCCGTGTACGTACCGCCAGGCGCAAAAGTCGCCATCCATCTTGAACAACAACTCAAAATCGACTACGACGCCAGCGGACGCCGTGTCAACCATCAAACCGGAGGCTTGCATGCTACGGATCTGGACTAACACCACGATCGGCCTGATGACCGTGTTAATCCTCTCCTCACTGGGCGGCTGTGCGACCAGCAAGGAGAGGCTGCTTCCGCATGGCGACAGCACAATGCTTGATGTCTGGAACCAGCAAACCGGCGGAAGCGCAGGTGGAGGTCAGCTCGCGCGTCAACTGCTCGACGCGCGTCAGGTGTTACGCCGCCCGCTGACCACCGACGACCTGCAGGCGGCACCGGGCGCCAGTGCCGCATATACCCGTACCGCCGCCAACGAAATCTACCGCCAGTTCCACCGGCTGCCAAACCCCGACCTGATGATGTACGTATTCCCGCATCTTGCGGGCACCGACCCCGTTCCCGTTCCTGGCTACACCACCGTGTTCCCGCTGTACCAGCGGGTGCAGTACGCCATGCCCGGCGAACGGACGGAGGACTACTGATGGTCCTGCTCAAAAAGCGGCACCAGCAGACTCCGCTGTCGCCCCCCGGATCAGCGGACGCATGGGACCGGCATGTCGCCGAACTCGCTTCTCATGGCATCCCCGAGCCAGGCAGCCAACTGAAGCACGGTCGCCCAGCTACCGATGCGGATACCCAGCGCCTCTACGCCATCGCGCCATCATTTGCCGATCTGCTGCCCTGGGTCGAATATCTTCCCGACTCGCAGGGCATGCTGTTAGAGGACGGGCAGTCAGTCGCCGCATTCTTCGAACTGACGCCGGTCGGCACCGAGGGACGAGATCCAGAATGGTTGTGGAAAGCGCGTGATGCGCTGGAAAACGCGTTGCAGGACTCGTTCGACGAACACGACGAACATCCCTGGGTGGTCCAGATCTATGCACAGGACGAAGCGAACTGGGAAAGTTATCTGCGCTCACTGGAAAGCTACATCCAGCCCCGTGCGAAGAACAGTGAATTCACCAATTTTTATCTGAAATTCTTTGCTCATCACCTGCAGGCGATCGCAAAACCTGGCGGACTGTTCGAGGACAATACCGTCAGCCGCCTGCCCTGGCGCGGCCAGCACCGGCGCGTACGCATGGTGGTCTACCGGCGCGTACCCACGGCGACTTCGCGCCGCGGCCAGTCGCCCGAACAAGCGCTCACCACCATCTGCGACCGGCTGACCGGCGGCCTGGCGAATGCCGGCGTCAGGGCACGACGCATGGATGCGGCAGATATCCACGACTGGCTGCTGCGCTGGTTCAATCCCTGCCCCACTCTCATTGGCGATTCTGCTGATGACCGTGAGCGCTTCTACGCCCTGACACGTTACCCGGACGAAACCGAACCCGGCGAGCTTGAACTGACCAGCGGCGATTTTGCCCAGCGCCTGTTCTTCGGCCAGCCACGTTCTGACGTGGAGGAAGGCACCTGGTACTTCGACAGCATGCCGCACCGCGTCATCGTGCTTGACCGCCTGCGCACACCGCCACAAACCGGGCATATCACCGGGGAAACGCACAAGGGCGGCGATGCCTGCAACGCCCTGTTCGACCAGATGCCTGAAGACACGGTGATGTGCCTTACCCTGGTAGCCACCCCGCAGGATGTGCTCGAAGCGCATCTGAATCATCTGTCGAAGAAAGCCGTCGGCGAGACACTGGCCTCCGAACAGACCCGCCAGGATGTGCAGCAGGCGCGCGGGCTGATCGGCAGCGCCCACAAACTCTATCGCGGTGCGCTTGCGTTCTACCTGCGCGGTCACGATCAAGCCGAACTCGATGCGCGTGGCCTGCAACTGGTCAACGTGATGCTCAACGCCGGCCTGCAACCGGTTCGGGAAGAGGATGAGGTTGCCCCACTCAACAGCTACCTGCGCTGGCTACCAGGCGTGTTCGACCCGGCCGCCGACAAACGGCAGTGGCACACCCAGCTCATGTTCGCCCAGCACGCCGCCAATATCTCGGCCGTGTGGGGCCGCAGCCGCGGCACCGGGCACCCTGGCATCACCCAGTTCAACCGCGGTGGCGAGCCCATTACGATCGATCCCCTGAACCGGCTGGACCGGCAGATGAATGCTCATCTTTTCCTGTTCGGCCCCACTGGCTCGGGTAAAAGCGCCACGCTCAACAACCTGCTTATCCAGATGACGGCCGTCTACCGTCCCCGTCTGTTCATCGTTGAAGCCGGGAACAGTTTCGGCCTGCTCGGCGATTTCGCAGCACGCCTGGGTGTCAGCGTCCATCGGATCAAGCTTGCGCCGGGCTCAGGCGTCAGCCTGGCGCCGTTCGCCGACGCCTGGCGTCTGGTGGATACCCCCGAACAGGTAGAGACCCTGGACGCCGATGCGCTGGATGAAGACCGGCAACCTTCGGCTGCGGCGGTTGAAGGCGAGGAGCAGCGCGATGTGCTCGGCGAATTGGAGATCACTGCACGACTGATGATCACCGGCGGCGAGGAGAAGGAAGAAGCACGCATGACCCGCGCTGATCGCAGCCTGATCCGCCAATGCATCATCGACGCAGCAAATCGTTGTGTAGCCGAACAACGCACGGTACTGACCCGAGACGTACGCGATGCCCTGCGCACGCGCGGCGGCGATGCATCGTTGCCGGAAATACGCCGCGCCCGGCTGCTGGAGATGGCCGACGCGATGGACATTTTCTGCCAGGGAACCGATGGCGAAATGTTCGACCGGTCCGGTACTCCGTGGCCCGAAGCCGATATCACCATCGTGGACCTGGCCACATTTGCGCGCGAAGGCTACGGCGCGCAACTCGCGATCGCCTACATCAGCCTGATTAATACGGTCAACAACATCGCTGAGCGCGATCAGTTCCTTGGCCGGCCAATTATTAACGTGACCGACGAAGGCCACATCATTACGAAGAATCCGCTGCTGTCCCCCTATGTGGTGAAGATCACTAAGATGTGGCGAAAGTTGGGGGCATGGTACTGGCTGGCAACGCAGAACATCGACGACCTGCCGAGGGAGGCAGAGCCGATGTTGAATATGATCGAGTGGTGGATCTGCCTGAACATGCCGCCGGACGAAGTGGAGAAGATCGCCCGCTTCCGTGAACTCACGGCCGCGCAGAAGGCCCTGATGCTCTCTGCCCGCAAGGAATCGGGCAAGTACACCGAAGGCGTGATCCTCTCTCGCTCCATGGAAATCCTGTTCCGCGCGGTTCCACCCAGCTTGTATCTGGCACTTGCCCAAACCGAACCCGAAGAAAAAGCCGAACGTTTTGCACTGATGCAGAAGTACGGCATCAGCGAACTGGATGCCGCCTTCAAGATCGCCGAAATGATCGACCAGGCGCGCGGCATCGAATCCCTTCCGCTTGATGCCCTGACGCAATGAAGGAGCGCCCATGAACCTGATCAATCGTCTCAAGCGCCCTTTATCGCCCACGCGTCTTGTGCTCATCCTGGCAACCTGTCTGTTCACGGGCATGGCGATGTGGGCACTCCAGACGCTGACCCAGACCGAGCCGGACATGCCGACAGATGCGACAGCGCCATCGACGCATAACGGCCCCCCCTGGCGCTACGGCAAGGCCGATGCACGCTACACTCTGGTGGAATATGCCGACCTGGAATGTCCGTTTTGCCAGGCCTATTTCCCGGGGCTCAAACAATGGATCGATGCCAACCCCGAGGCGAACTGGCAATGGCACCATCTCCCCTTGCAGATGCACGAACCCGCGGCCAGCCGCGAGGCACGCCTGGCCGAATGTGCCGGCGAAGCGGGCGGACAGGCCGCATTCTGGCAGGCCGTCGAATGGATCTACACGCACACCCGCAGCGAGGGTCAAGGACTGCCGGACAACACGCAGTACCCCGGCATCACCGCCTCGATGCAACGATGCCTGGATAGCGATCGCCCTGATACGGTGATCCGGGCACAAAGCGAGCAAGCCGGACGCGACGGGATCACCGCCACGCCAACCCTGCAGTTGAAGGACAACACGACCGGCAAGACGCTGCTGTTGCACGGACCGGTGGAAGGCGACGCCCTGCTGTCGGCACTCGACATGGTGTCCACGAACGAGACCGCCGCGGCAGAAACCACGGACATCCCCATGCCTGCCGACGATGTCGGCGACATGCCCAGGTAGCCAGGGTCTTCAAGGCTACGGCGCGCCTCGTGCGCGTTGATCCTCCAGCTCGCTTCGCATCCATCTACGCGAGCGGCCACCGGCTTAACCTCAACGGTGGCGGATGCTCCTTCGTTCCAGTCGATTTCCTGTCATCCCCTGGAGGGTTCGCCCTCATCGGGGCATGCGCCCTCCATTTTGCCTATAGGAGCAGTGCCATGTCCTCTCTTCATGCTGTAACCGCTATCCCCAACACACCCTCGTTGGAGCAACATGCAATCCAGTACGAGGATCATCTCATTCATCAGGCCCTTGACCTGCTGGAGCACCGTATCTTCAAAGGGGGTCCTGCAATGCAAAACCCCAGCGCTGTCTTTGACTACCTGCGGCTGCAACTGGCCGGCGAGCCGAGCGAAATCTTCGCCGTCCTGTTCCTCAACTCCCAGCACGAAGTCATCGCCTGGGAACCCGTGTTCACCGGCACGATCGATGCGGTTACTGTCCACCCACGCGTAATCGCACAAAGGTGTCTGATCCACAACGCCGCCGCCGTGATACTGGCCCACCAACATCCTTCAGGCTATACCGAGCCCTCCCTGGCCGACAAACTAATCACCCAACGGCTGAAAGTTGCGCTGGAGATGTTCGACGTCAGGGTGCTGGATCATGTTGTCGTCGGCAAAAGCGAACCGTTCTCCTTCGCTCAGGCAGGCTTGTTGTAAGCCCTTCGAAGTCCGAACCAATGTCATGTCGTGCATTCAATCGCTCGAAGCTGATCCCTGCGGGAGCCCTGGCTCCCGCTTTTTCAGGGAGTGGGCTGTTCTGCTTCAAAAAAATCCCGAATGTCAGCCACGATTTCGTTGCGCTGTATCAGTAGTGAGTACCGGTAGATATGCGTTGCATCAGCATAGGGCACGCTCGCCGGATAGCTGGGAACTGTCCGACAAAGAAGGTCGTCATCATCGAGGTTCAGATGGGTCCGGCATGCGACGGGGCGATGCTCGTAAACAACGCACTCTCCTTCATTACCGAGAAAAGGACAGGGTCTCTGCCTGCTGCGAAGGACTATATATCGTTGCTGCTCACCCATTGCCACGATGTCGATGACACGTATGGGCGACTCCGGCCTCCGCATTGAACGGTCAGAGCAAGCGGCCAGAACTTCCGCCTCTCCCTCCGAAATCATCACGGGTAGATGGCAACAATGGCTGCAACCCTTGCGACAAGCGGCAAGGTGCAAGCTGATCTACCCATTCGGATGCGGCTTCGTGCAGCAACATGGGGATACGCATGCTTCTTTCGGGTAGGCCGGCAGCGCGGTCCAACAACTTCTGTACCGGCTCCCATTGTAGTTTCTGGTTCTGAGCTTCCATCTTGCCCCATAGCGACGGGTACTCGGGCGCGTTGCTCCTCGACCAGTCGTGCTTGTTCGGCAGTCAGAGCAGCAGAAGTCATCGAGTGAACCAGGGTGCTAAAGAGATGTACTCTCGAAAGGAAAAATCGTACAGAACTGACCTACTTTTTCATACTACCCGACCGTACCGCTCCATTGCCGTTCCCCAGTTTTCCTTCAGCAAACCGGGGCCATCCCTTCAAATACGGTTTGAGCCGCGTACCTATTCCCTGCTGCGAAAAGTAACCCTGCGAGGTGAACTCTGAGACTATCCCAAACAGTCCGGAGCACCGTCCATGCTGCAGCCGTTAAGCCCGCCAGTTCTCCATTCCCCCACGAGCCCCAAAGTGGCTGGCATCGCGTTGCTCTTATCGATGCTCACCATAAATGCCTACGCGACAACAGATGTGCGCGTGTATACCGACAAAAACTTTCCGTTGGTTGCTTCCCAGGATGCTGCCGCGGTCATTTACATGGATGCAGCGCAAGAACTTGAAGCGGGACTAACCGCGGGTCTACCTGTAGACCCGGTACAGGCCGAATCATTGCTACGACAACGACTGCAAGACGGGGAACAGGTATTGCAGCTCAAGCTTGCCGCAGCCTACCAGGGGATCACTGAAGCATGGGGATTGGGTATCACCAAGCTCCCCGCCGTCGTCGTCGATCGCCGCTACGTGGTCTACGGCGAACCCGATGTCGCCCGTGCCGTCCAGCGCATCGAGGCATACCGGAGGGCATATCCATGAATCGCCCTCTCTCTACCACCCGCCGCATGCGGCTGGCCCTTGCCACATTTATGCTCGGCACCGCCGGCTCTGTCTTTGCCGTGAACACCGCCAGCATCATCGCTTCCAGCCTCTCGCCCGACTGCCTGGAGTACCGCGTTGCGGGCATCTGCTACTGGCTCTACTGCACGCCGTTTGGGTGCAGCGTGCGCACCTCGGTCAAGATCCGCCACTACATTCCCGATGCGGTGGTCTCCAGCTACGCCAATACCGGTGAGACCCCCTGGGCCGAGGTTCGCACCCTGAGCCTGCCCAACACCACCGCACAGGCCGGTGGTGACGGCACCACCAATCATGACGGCGAAAACAACCTCTCCCGATTCAGGAACGCCGATGTCATCGGCCATCCCGGCGGCGAAATTTTCAGTCGGTTCGCCAGCGCCTCGGGCTACACCTGCGCCGGTGCCGGTACCGCCTTCATGCCCTACTTGTTGAGCACGCTGGATACGATCGCATGGCGCTACAACGTGCCCGAAATGGTCTACCCCGAAGCGTTGACGCCAGGCATGCGCGAAGTAGGCGCGCGCAGCACCGCCAATCTCTGGGGCAACGTCTACCCCCGCGGCGGTTTTGTGCACCAGAGCGATGACTACAAGGCCGGCGCTGTCGTCGCCCAGCGGGCCGGCGACATCGTCACCCGACACGGCCAGATCCATGTCTACCAGCCCCTGCTCGCCAACGCACGTGACGGCTACTGGCCCGCTGGCGAACTGGTTGAAGGCGATCCAAAAACCGGCAAGTGGCAGGAGCTGACGCCAACGCTGTCCAGCAGCTGCGCAGTGTTTCCGCATGACAATGCTCAGGTGCAGGCACAGCAAGGTGACTACGCATGGGCCCTGTGGCGTCCCTACGCCTGTTGCCAGCGCCGGGGACAGATTTTCCTCGGCAGCACCGATTTCCAGTGAGGCGCCCATGAACATTCACCACGCCACTCACTCACCTCGCCTTGCGGGCCTGCTGTTGACTGCCACACTACTCATGCCCACAGTTGCCCACGCGCAGACCCTCATTGACTCAAACGGCATGAGCTCAAGCGGTCACGTCATCGGTGACGATGTGCTCTACAGCATCGGCGGCGGCCGCGCTGTTTCGATGGGTCCTGCCGGCAACATGCAGAGCCTGGGCGTGGGCGCCGGCTGGAACAGCAATCTCATTTGCGGAAACATGGATATCAGCACAACGATCCAGAATCAGCTGAACGGCATCACTAACGGCTTTCAGTCGATCATGAGCAATGTGATCCAGAATGCCACCGGCGCAGTCGCCTCGCTACCGGCATTGATCATCCAGCGCGCAGACCCGGCACTCTACAACCTGCTCACCAATGGCATCCTGCAGGCGAGACTTGATTTTGACCGCAGCAAAACCACCTGCCGCGCGATAGCCAACCGGCTCGCGGACATGGCTGGCGGCCAGGCGAGCTGGGATCAACTGGCAGAAGGTCTGACGCTTAAACAATCAGTCACAAGTGGAGATGCCGTGTCTGCCGTCGAGCAAGCCGAAAACAGCAGGGGCAACAATGGCGTTCCCTGGGTCGGCGGCAACAATGCTGGCGGCTCGGGGCAGAGCGCAATCAGGGTTGTCAGCGATGTCACCAAAGCCGGCTACAACCTGCTCAACGGGCGCAGCGCCACCGACACATCATCCATCTCCGCAGAGAGCTGCAGCACCCGGCTCACGTGTCAGACCTGGTCATCGCCTCAGGCTGCGGCCGACTGGGCCACGCGAGTGCTCGGAGAACGTGAGCAGCAGACTTGCGAGAACTGCACCAAGACGCAGACCACGCCGGGTGTCGGCCTGACACCTCTGATTCAGGAAGAGTACGAAACCAAACTGCAGGCACTGCAGGACCTGGTCACGGGCGTGAAACCTACCACTACTGCGAACCTTGATGCGGCAGGTAGTAACGCACTGCCCATCACCCGCGGTGTGATCGAAGCGCTGCGCGACGAGCCTGATCAGGATGTGCTTGGCAAGCGCCTTGCCTCAGAGGTCGCCCTCTCCAGCGTCCTCGAAAAAGCCCTGCTGTTACAGCGCACCCTACTGAGTGGCGCAAAGGAACCCAACGTGGCGTCTAACGAACTGGCCGTCAATGCCATCGGGACCGAGAACACCGCCCTGGAACAGGAGATCAGCAATCTCAGGACCGAACTGGAGCTGCGGCGCGAACTGGCAGGAAACTCGGCCATGTCGTTGATCCAGCGCCAGGCCGTGCGGGCTGCGGGCTCACGAGGCATTTTCGAAGGGGACACCACGCGTGACCGGCTTGACGAGATCCAGAAACCGCGGAGCAATACCCAATGAGGACGATGATCCGCTGGGGACTCACCCGGCTGTTCAACCGCCGCATCGGAATGTCGCTGCTCTGGTGTGCACTGATTATCGGTATCGCTGTACTGGTCAACCTGGTGGGTATCAGTCTCATAGGCGGTATTGAACACTGGCAACGCTGGCTCCATTCGCATGCAGGCCTGTTCCTGGCCTGGCGGATGATCCTGTACGGGGCAACAGCCTGGGGATGGCACTGGATGCGCCAGCGTGTGCTACAGCGTGAACCCTTACCCCTGACCCGCCAGCGTCTGTTGCGCATTGAGATTGCCGCGGTCGCCGCCATCGTGCTGATGGAAGGCAGCACCTGGTGGCAATACGGATTAAGGTGAGGACACAGGCATGACACTCTACACGACCGACTATCTGGAGTATTACCTGACACTGGTGGGCTGGATCGTCAACAATGGCATCTGGGCTACGCTGGTTGCCAGTGGTGTATTTGCCCTGCCCTTCATCGCCATTATCGTCCAGGAATGGCTACGCGCGCGCACCGAAGGTGCCGATGAAGGCAACAAGGGCGTGCTCTCGTCCCTGCGTATCGAGAACCGGGTATTTGTCGCGATAATGGTGATCCTGTTCGCCGGTGTTCCCTTCATCCCGGCGGATTTGAGCACTATCAAATTTGATACCACCCGCTCTACACAATGCCAGGTCAGTGTTCCGAAGCCCGCAGACACCGGCTGGGCTGGTGTCTACACCACGCTCAATAACCAGAGCGCGCTGGTGCCAGTCTGGTGGTTTTTCATGCACAGCCTGTCAAAAGCGCTCACCAGCGCGGCCATAGCCGCCATCCCCTGTGGTACCGACCTGCGCCAGCTCCGCATGGACGTCGATGCCACCCGTATCAATGACCCCGTACTGGCCCAGGAAATCGCCGACTTCACCCACGACTGCTATGGTCCCTCACGTGCGAGGCTGTTCATGAACCGTCCGACGCTTTCCGAGGTGCAGATGAACGATGTCACCTGGATCGGTTCGAACTATTTCCTTACCGCCAGCGGTTTCTACGACACCTACCACTCCAGCACGCCGCGCACGGCCTGGCCCTTTGATGCCACCCGCGACGCGGGGCTGGCCCAGGTCGACAGCGGCGGGGGCTACCCGACCTGCCAGCAGTGGTGGACCGATGGCGACAGTGGTCTGCGCGCTCGTCTGCTGGCGCAGGTTGATGCCGATCTGCTGACCCGCATCGCCAAATGGGCCGGCTTTCTGTCACAGACCGAGGTTGACGATTCAGTCATCCGGGCGGTGGTATCTCCCCGACAGCAGAAAATGAACCAGGGTGCCGTCTATTCCGATTATGGCGGGCAGATCGACAAGACCCTGCCTAACATCGTCACCCGCGCAGCGGGTGATGTGGGCGTGACAATAGGGTCGCTGGCCTATTTCCCGGCGATGGATGTGGTGCGCCAGGCACTGCCGATGGTGCTGTCGCTGCTGAAGATGGCGTTGGTCATCTGCCTCCCACTGGTGTTGATGATCGGCACGTACGAGCTGAAGGCGATGGTGACCGTGAGCTGCATTGAGTTTGCGCTGTTTTTCGTGGACTTCTGGTTCCAGCTGGCGCGCTGGCTCGACTCAACCATTCTTGACGCACTGTATGGCTGGGGCTGGGGCGCAGATCGCCCGCATACCAACTTCGAACCGCTGATGGGCCTGAACAATGCCTTCGGAGACATGACGCTCAACTTCGTCACGGCGACGATGTTTATTATGCTACCGGGTTTTTGGGTGACCGCCTTGGCTTGGGCCGGAGTACGGGCTGGCAACTTTGTTCAGATGATGACGATGGCGACCGATGGAGCAAAATCGGCGGGATCAAAAGGACCAGGAACCATTTCCAAGTCACTCAGGTAAATTTCCCTGCCTATTACTCGTCATCATCATAGGGATCTCCACTATCGACCCGTATATCGCCTCGATACAAGCCATATCCTGCGGGACCAACGCGCCATTGCGGTTGCTCCTCTTCTTCATCATTCTCGTCCAAATTGCGTGCGGCGCAGGCGGCCAAGATCAAAAATATCAACAGGAGTGCCAGCCAGAAAGAGATATACAGCAGTAATACCCAGACAACCAACTTGCCCGACCATAGCAAAACCGAGGCCGTGACCGATGAGAATCCCCGGGAAACCAGCCAGGTAATCGCCTTGCGTTCGCCTTGGGTATAAGCCCGCCACCCGCGGCCGAAACGGTGGCCCCAACGTTCTGCGTAACGGCTATAACTGTCTCCGGTTCTCATGGTCGTCTCCTGCTATAAAGACATCCCGGTCAACTACGAACGAACGGATTCCTGATGGTGAGGCTGTCTTCCAGAATCTGTCCATGATTCATATCTTCACTGTACAGGGTCAGGCATTCAGCCGTGGTTGCGGCAGCGACGATACAGGCATCGTAAAAAGACAACTGGTGCCGCAGTGCCACCTGACGAGCCCTGTCATGAACCTCCACCGTCAGCGGCACCACATCACAGAAACTCCGGACCAGTTCCAGAAAACTTCCGATATCTTCCCAGCTCATCGCGAGTTTACGACGGCATACGCTGGTCACTTCATTGAGAACCTGCACGCTGATGACAGGACGCGTCTTCAACAGAGCTTCAGCGCTATCGGCCTTGACCGGATCCTCAGATAACAGGTAAAGCACAACATTGCTGTCCAGAAATGCACCCGTTTTAGCCACGCTCAGAGTCCTCTTCACGGCTGAACCTGAAATCGGCCGGGAGCTTACCGCGGAAATTACGCAACCGCGCCAGCAGCTCTTCAGTACCCGGTTTTCTGCGGACAGCAAACGTGCGCGGATCGTCTATGATAATCTCGATATCGTCACCCTCCCGGAGTTCCAGTGCCTCGACCAGACTGGCGGGCAGTCTGACCGCGAGACTGTTACCCCATTTTGCAACCTGCATGAACCACCTCCATTGATATACATTTTAAATTGTATATCACACATCAAGAATAACAAGTCTGAGCCTGGTGGCCAGGGCGCACTACGCTGCTGAGGTGGGGACTTTTGCTCAATCAATCCCTACGGACCTGGATCAGGTTCCACACCGATTTGATAGTCAGCCACGAATTCAGGCCAGTCCACATGATCGACCAGCTCGATATCCGCACTGACCCGGATTTTTTCCCTTGCCCGGTCAAACAGGGCGATACTCGCAGAAGGATAGTTGTTCCGCGACGGATAGAGCACACCGTCAAATAGTGGCGCATCATCGTCTCCTCCTGACAGCTTATGTACCCGGGCAGATACCCCTGCGTGTGGGTATAGTTGCGACTGGATAATTGCTCCAGATTCAGGCCAAAGTAGCCCGCCATGACATTCGGTGCCGTGAGATCGGCCAGACGTAGCTCTTCATGCACACCGACAGCCCGCACCAGACGACTCCGGACTTCTTTCAATGCCACTGAACGTTTGGTAGCCGCGAGCCACTGGTGCTTGTGAAACATCGACTCCATCAAGGCCGTAGGAAGATCCCGCCCCAGGTAGAGCACGCCATAGGTTTTTGCGGGATCGTCGTAGCGATTGGTGCCATCGCGACCATAATACAGAGGGCTCCCCCGGTACGTGATACGACTCACGTGCTGGAGCAACTGACCTGCGTCTATCCGGAACGTTGGCAATTCAATACTCACTCCAACCTCTTCTCATTAACCCAAATGCACACCCAGCACATTGCATACTGCCCTGACCACATCATCGAGCGAATCAGCCGTCACCGCCTCTACCGGCGAACGTTCACCCAGGCCTTCGAGCGGCTCAGACAGCGCACGGTAGATCGTCCAGTTGTCAACGCCATCGACTTTCTGAAGTACGGCCTGTGTCAACTGCTGCTTCACCGGTTCAAGCTGCCAGTCGGGTAGTTTCTGACCGCGTGGCCCCACATTTAAAGCCAGTAGCCGGCGAGCCTCAATGTCCTTGTAAATTTGCTGACGCGATTTGTCTGCCAGACTGGCGAACTTAAGTAGCGGCAGATTGTGCGGCTGGTTAAAGGCTTCCAGCTGGAGCATACGGCCACGCTGGATATCCGTTTCGCCAGGTTCCCAGCGCGTGTGGGCGCGCAGGGCCGCAGCCTTTCGTGCCAGGGATTGCTCCACCGTGTCGACCTCCAGGGTGGCAGGAAGCTCCACCGCTTCGACGCTTTTATGAACGAACACCTGGAGTTCTGCCGCAAAGGCGCGAGCATCCCGGATTTCAACAGTCTTGAAAAAGCGATGCACATCCGCCTCGGTGATACGTGGCAGATGGTCGGCAATGAATTCAAGGGTCTTGGGCATGGTCAACTCCCGTAGTCAAGGCTGGAACATAGAGATAACTTTAGTCTCCTTTGTCTACTATGTCAACTTTGACAACTCAAAATACTCTCATTACTAAGAGCACCGTCCCAAGAAACACTATTATTCGTTGCATAGCCTAGTTCAGTCCAGCGCGCCGATGCCCTGAACAATCCGTTCAGGCTACCTCCACATTGGTAGATGAGTCACCTTTCAGTTTGCTTTATACCAAAAGGTTAAAAGGCCAAAGGGCCGGATAAGGGAACGGGCAGCAAGGGGAAAGGCCCTACCTGAAAAGGCGAAAAGGTCACCTGCCAGTCCATCATCGGGGACACGACATGCTGTCACTCTTCCAGCGCAAAAAGGCTCAGCCCATTATCATCCGACAGCCAGCATCCACCGTAGAGCTAACCAAAGGGCTGCTGCGACCCGAACCGGCTGCATCGCTGCTGGCTACGCCACGGCGACAGCGTCTGCTTGAACACATCTGGCAACGCACCTCCCTGTCGCGCAACCAGTTCACCACTCTCTACCGCAAACCGCTGGAGCGCTACGCCGCACTGGTACAGCTCCTGCCCGCCTCGGAGAGCCACCATCATGCTTACCCCGGCGGCCTGCTTGATCACGGTCTGGAGATCGTCGCCTTCGCACTGAAACTACGGCAGGCCCATCTGCTGCCCGCGGGCGCGACACCAGAAGATCAGGTTTCACAGGCCGAGCCCTGGACTGCAGCTGTCGCGTATGCAGCATTGCTCCATGACATCGGCAAGATTGCCGTCGATCTGCACATTGAATACGAAGACGGCAAGGTCTGGCACCCCTGGCATGGGCCGCTGACGCGGCCCTATCGGTTCCGCTACCAGAAAGACCGGGAGTATCGTCTGCATGGCGCCGCCACAGGACTGCTCTACGGCCAGGTGCTCGATTGCAGCATACTCGACTGGCTGAGCGACTACCCCACCCTGTGGGCCTCATTGATTTACGTACTGGCTGGCCAGTACGAGCATGCTGGCGTGCTGGGCGAACTGGTCGTTCAGGCTGATCAGGCATCGGTTGCTCAGTCACTTGGCGGTGATCCTGCCCGCGCCATGACCGCCCCAAAAAACTCACTGCAACGCAAGCTGGTCGACGGCCTGCGTTACCTGCTGCGCGATGAGCTCAAGCTCAACCAGGCAGGCCCATCGGACGGGTGGCTGGACCAGGACGCACTCTGGCTGGTCAGCAAGACCGTTTCGGACAAGCTACGTGCTTACCTGTTATCGCAGGGCATCGAAGGCATCCCGTCAAGCAACACAGCCGTATTCAACGTGCTGCAGGAGCACGGCATCCTGTTGCCCACACCGGAAGGCAGAGCTATCTGGAAAGCAACAATCACCAGTGAGACTGGCTGGTCGCACAGCTTCACACTGCTGCGCCTTTCCCCCGCCCTCATCTGGGAGCACGACAAGCGCCCCTCTCTGTTCTCAGGCAACGTAGAACTCGTGCAGGATGCTGCTGACAGCGCCGTTCCGCCGCAGGACAGTACGGTACCGAACACAACTCCCCCCGAAACCTCAACTGTGGTCACTGGCCCGGGTTCTGATAGGATGTCCCCCATAGAAGGCTACCGACAGCCCATGGTATTGAATGCCGTCGAGGATCTGCTCGATTTGTTCGACTCCCCCGATGAAGTACCACCGCCGTCACAGACTACGACACAATCCGCATCGTCAAAGAACGCCAGTGAGTCCTCGTCGTCGGTAGTTGATGGGAGCAACGACACACCCGCCATCGGATCCGGCGAGCACTTCATGACCTGGCTGAAGCAGGGACTCCTGTCGCACAAACTCATCATCAACGACGCAAAAGCGCTGGTGCATACCGTCAACGATACGCTCTATCTCGTCAGCCCGGGGCTGTTCCAGCGCTATGCACAGGAACACCCGCAAATCGACGCTTTGGCAAAAAGGGAAGAAATGCAGAACTGGCTGTGGATGCAGCGACGTTTCGAGAAGCTGAAGCTCCACCGTAAGCAACAGGATGGACTTAACATCTGGACCTGTATGGTGACAGGCCCTCGCAAGACCCGTCGCCTGCATGGGTATATGCTGGAAGACCCCAGGGGAGTATTAAATATTACTACGCCAAACAACCCATACCTGAGCTTGATGAAACAAGAACATACGGAAACACAGTAATATTTAATAACGCGTGTACACTGATTCATATATGGATTGGTTTATCTGTAACATCAGAACGACGACGCTCAATGAGACCCTATCCCCATATCCAACATTGAAACCCCTGAGTGGCGGATAAAGAGCTCAATTGCCCGACCCACGCCATACTATTACCAATCTGATCCAACCCAGGAGACCATACGCATAAACTTCCTACCGCTGGGATAAGAACCACAATACCTCCGTCAACGTCCCTCTTTAATGGGAAAACTTCACAGGCATCATCCTCACCTGCGGCGTTAACGTTTTTTACAGTAAAGAGGTATCGGGATATTCACCCCATACCTTTTCTATATGCCTTTCAACAACCATATAAAAATGAAAGGCATTTACATGCTGTTTCTAATAATCAAAAGGATACGGGTATTCATGCACTTTTTTAATAATGTTTTTTACATCATCGCGTTCATAAATACTTCTTTCATCAATGCTCTTCCTGTTATCAGGGATACACACCCATATTGGCGGGGAAATCTTCGCCACATCGAAAACATATAAATTCAATGAGGTGCGTGGGCCATTGGTACTGTAATTTGTGTGTTCATTACAGATAACGCCATCGACGTTCATACTATGAACAGTTCTCATGAAAAATTCTATCCAGTGCCGAACAAAATTTTGCTGCACCATGTTTTTAAAAATTCTGTCTATGGGGGGTTATCCGGGAGAGCATTCAACTTTTTTTCCCACTTAGCATACGTCTCATTAATAGTAATGTAAGGTCGCAAGATTTGTCCTGTGGAACAAAATCTTTCCCATTCAGAGAGACTGCCCGATGCAATATGCATGGCACCAAACGAGTGAGCCCTTATTTTCCTCCACAGTTCTTCAGAAAACATAGAGTCTTCTAATAAATTTACAATCCTGGCGCTCTCATTTATTTTAATTTTACAGCGACCGTGCCCTGCACCTTTAAGGAGTTCATTGTCAACGCTGAAAGAAATAAAACTGTGTGGAATAAGTTCCCTCTTAAATACTGACGTTGTTTCTTCCAGAGCCCAGTTATCAAAATAGACATTCGTGCCATGATACCATTCTTGCATTTTCTTTTCCTTTATATAACATCAAAACCAATGACAATTTTATCACGGCGCTTATCTGACGCTGTCAGATTTATTAAAAAACAGCGCGAGATATTTTATTTATTTCCCGAATAACCTCTCATGGAGCCAACCGTTATTGGTAAGCAGGAATACATTTGTTACTTTAAGCGGTTCCAGTTCTGAATCAACGTCTTTTTTAAGCTGTCTGTTCAGTTCGGCAACTTCAGGTGACTTATCCCAGTCAGGTATATCAGTTACTTTGTAGGAGAAAGAAACTCTGGAAATTTTCTGACCCATAGCATCTGAAGGTTCCGTGAAATTACTGACCGCCGAAACGGTAGCTTTACCAAAGCAGCCCCCTAAGTTTTCTCCGCGCATATTTTTCGATGCATCGACCATGTAGAATTTCTTACCTTCATCAGTCAGTTCATGGCTGTTAACTACCACATCATGTGCTTTACTCCCCCATGAAGCTTCAACGTGCTTGCGTGAAAGCTCTTTTTCTGTAAGAAGTCCCTTTCCTGCCAAAACATGCAATATGTCAGGCAAGTTATTGAATGAATACCCGTCCGATTTTAAGGGAAAGTTAGCCTTGAAATAACATGACGGATATACAGTATCCAGATATTGTTGAGCAGCTGCTTTGAAATTGCTCGCTGAAGCCTTTTTGGGATAATTACAACCACTAAGAGCAACAGTACCAATACAAATTAATGGGGCACCGCACTTTTTTCAACCTATTTTCCCATGCCAGATTCTACCATGGAAGTCGCGATCAATATCTCTGAGCCAGATTTGTGCTGAGATCAGACGGGATTTTTTCATCCGAATCTCCTCGATTCATGTTACGAGAAAATTCTACTCATGAGTACTCCGGTTTTTCGGGGGGATTACCGATCTGTCGAGAACTGCACGCTTTCCGGTACTCAACTGCAATTTTTATATAAACCAGGATATGCGCAATGTGGCAGTTATAACAACTGTAGTGGGTCTCAGGGTTACAACATGAAATGAGGTAAAGATTGATTTGCTTATCGAATCAATTGCTCGAACTTGTAATTTCTCTGTTTGGAAGTTGGAAAGTATTGTTTACGTCAATGCAATCAGATGGTCGCTCCAGGATGGAGAGAATTTCATGAGACTCAGAATCGCCCCGAGTCTCACCCTAAAACTCATTGAACTGAAACGCAGGAGTATGTTCCGATTATGCTTAGAATCGGCGTCGATATTGGCGGAACTTTTACTGATTTTTGTGGATGGCGCGAGGGAGAGGAGAGGATTGTCACCCTAAAGGTACCTTCAACTCCACCTTCCTTTGAAAATGGATTTCGTCAAGGATTTGAAAGCCTCCTTGAACAACTTTCACCCGAACCGGGCGAAGCAGCTTTTGTGATGCACGGAACAACGGTCAGCACAAATGCTGTAATTGAGCGAAAAGGACCAAAAATCGCGTTCTTCGTCACACGGGGTTACAAGGATCTGCTTGAACTGCAACGCATCGGAGTCCGCAACCCTTTAAACATATTTGAAAGTCGGACCAAGTCGCTAATCGATCGTGAAATGGTTTTCGAGGTTGAAGAACGGCTGCTGAGAGGCGGCGAAGTGCGGACTCCTATCGACGAGGCCGCAGTCGAAACTCTGGCCAACCGGGCGGCAGACGCAGGCGCAGTCGGATATGCAGTAGCGCTACTCCACAGCTATGCCAATCCGCAACATGAACAAGCGGTCGCGCGAGCTATCCGTCATGCCGTCGGCGCTGATGCAGAGGTTAGTTTGTCCTGTGAGATCTGGCCGCGGATTGGAGAATACGAACGTGCCATCGTCAGCGTGCTCAATGCCTTCGTCAAGCGACGGATGAACGAATATATTGGCGCTGTAGAAAGCTATGTGGCTGAACGATTGCCAGGGTCGCAACTTTTTGTCACGCGTTCCAATGGGGGAGCGATGGCCGCTAGTGAAGCGCGAAACTTTCCGGTTCATACCCTTCTTTCAGGACCAGCTTCCGGCGTAACTGCTGTGCAGTATCTGGGCCGAGCCCTGGGTGAATATAACATTCTCACAATGGATATAGGCGGAACCAGCACCGATATCTCGCTCGTGCGTGACGGAGAGGCGCTGACCTCGACTGCTGCCGAAGTGGGCGATTTTCCGGTTGTTATGCCCGTTACGGGGATCGAGGCGATCGGTGCTGGCGGTGGATCCATCGTTACAATGGATGGAGGGGTACTCCGGGTAGGTCCGCACAGCGCCGGCTCATATCCAGGCCCTGTCTGCTTTGGCCGCGGCGGACTTGATCCCACGCTTACGGATGCCTTCTTGCTTGCAGGCTATTTGCCTGATGCACTTCTCGGCGGTGAAATGTCACTCAACCGAGATGCTTCTGCGCGGGCAATGGCACCGATTGCCGAGGCATTGGGCACGGATGTTCTCAGCGCCGCTGAGATGTGCGTTACGGTCGCAAGTTCAAACATGGTGGCTGGCGTACTGCCCTATCTTGCACGCCAAGGTGTAGACCCGGAAGACCTGACGTTGCTTGTCTACGGTGGTGCCGGCGCTATTCAAGGTCCTCTGCTGGCGGCAGAAATTGGAGTGAAGCGAATACTGGTTCCGACCACCCCGTCGGTATTTTGCGCGCTCGGTGGCCTCGTTTCAGACTTGAGTAATGACACTCTTGAAACTGTCCATGGTCAGAAAGTCGATGGGGCGTTGGTCGCCAGAAAGTTTAAGGTGCTCCGTGAGCAAGGCGCCGAGTGGCTCTCGCGGCAAGTTCCGCCCGAATGTTTCGTTTCGAAGACATTCGAGTGCTGGGCAGAGATGCGCTATGTGGGGCAATCCTTCCAGGTGGATGTGCGTCTACCCGATAGTGCAATAGAAGCAGAAGACATCGCCGCAATGCATGCCGCCTTCCACGAAGAGCATGAACGCATCTACAGCCATGCCGACAAACTGGCGCCCGTCGAGTTCGTCGACCTGCGCATGCGCGTGCGTGGATCGATGTCGATACCTCAGCTCACCACATCGGAAACGTCCGGGGCTGGCGATGCGCTCAAAGGGGTTCGTTCGATGCGATTCCACAACAAACTCATTCCCGAGGTGAGCGTCTTCGATCGCGAATCTCTCACCCCCAACGATGCGATCCAAGGGCCAGCCGTCATCGAGCAGCGTGATGCGACGATCGTCGTTCCGCCGGAGTTCGTTGCGCGCGTCGGAGCCTATGGCGCAATCCTCATGACCCGGAGCTGACAAATGGATGCCGTTCGTACTGCCGTTATGAGCAATCGTTTCAACGCGATTGTCGAAGAAGCCTCCGCCGCGATCTACCGCACCGCTCACACGACTTTCGTCAAGATCGTCCAAGATTACCAATGCGCGATCGCGACCGCCGAAGGAGAGATGTTCGCTTATCCGATGTTGTCTGGCGTCAATGTCTTTGTGGGCTCCCCTTTGAAGCCGACACTGGACGCCATCGGTCTGGTGAACCTGAAGCCTGGCGATATCATCATCACCAACGACCCCTTTGCGACCGACGGCCTGGTAACGCACCTGATGGACGTGACGCTGCTTTATCCGATCTTCCACGATGAGAAGCTGATCGCGATCGGTTGGGCCTTCGTCCATGCGTCAGATATCGGTGGCGCCGTTCCGGGAAGTATCTCGCCCGCCTTCACGGAAGTCTTCCAGGAGGGTCTGCGAGTCAGGCCGGTTAAGCTCTACGAAGGTGGGTTTCTAAACGAGGCAATCAAGTCGATCTTCCAGGACAACAGCCGTATTCCGACCGAGCTGTGGGGCGATATCCAGGCCATGATCTCGGGCCTGAAGAGCATGGACCGGCGTGTCAACGAGCTTTGTGACCGGTATGGTCGTGAGGATGTCGAAGAGGGAATGCGGGAAGTCATCAACTACGCGGAGACCAAGACTCGCGCGGTCATCAGGACGATCCGGGACGGTATCTATACATTCTCGGACTATCTTGAAGGGATCCATGATGGTCAGCTCGCCTATTTCAGCGTGACCATGACGGTGAAGGACAGCGAGATCGAGGTCGACTTTACCGGCACGGATCCGCAATTGGCGGCCGCCTATAATCTGGTAACAGGGGCGACTACCCATCCCTACATTATCCAGTGCCTCTACGCCTACATTCTTACTGTTGATCCACTGACGCCGCGCAACTCCGGTATATTGCGGGCGATCCATAGCCATGCTCCCCGCGGCACGGTCCTCAATGCGGTCTATCCAGCATCCGGCGGGTCGCGTGCTGCGTCTGCGACACGCGCCTACGACGTCATCCTGGGTTGCCTCAATCAGGCGCTACCGGAGAGCCTTGCCGCGGCTGGCGGCGGTATGAGCGGGGTCATCGTTGTTTCGGCTCCTGATCCTCGTACAGGCCGTGACCGCGTCAATGTGGTGGGTACGATCGACGGCGGTGGAGGTGCCCGCCGCGGCCGAGATGGCCTTGATGGATCCGAAGTACGTTACTCACAGCGCAGCGTCCCTGTTGAGATTATCGAGATTGAAACTGTGCTGGTGATGCGGGCCATCCGGCTTGTGCCGGATAGCCGGCGGGCGGGAAAGTTCGTCAGTGGCGCGGCACTCGAAATCGAAATGGAAAACACGTCACAACGCGCTGTCATAACGGTCAGAAACCTGAACCGGTTTGTGTTCGCACCTTGGGGGTTCAGGGGCGGGGAGATCGGCCTGCTTGGCAAAGTGATCGTCAATCCTGGCCAGTCCGATGAACGTTCGATCGGAAAAATCTCGGTTTTGGAACTTGGGCAGAGAGACGTTCTCCGGATCACCAGCTCGACAGGCGGGGCCTTCGGTGATCCTCTCGAACGGGATATTGCGCCGATCACACGCGAGATCGAGAGCGGCATGCTGTCACCGGAACGTGCGACTGCGGCTTATGCTATCGTATTTGATCAGGACGGACACATTGATGCAATCGCAACTGCAAAGCAACGGTGCGAACGCGGGAAGAGAACGTTTACAGACTTCAATTTCTGCAGCGAACGTGAGCGACAAGACAGGGTTTGGCCTTCAGCTACACGCCAGGAACTCGCCTCACTGGTACTCACATTTGAACAACGCTTTCGTAGTCAACTTGTCGAAAATGTCCATCATCGTATGTTGGCGGAAGGCAAGACAGTTGAAAAAAATAACCTAAATCAGGTTGTTTGTGAAGAATATGCAAGATTATCTGGGGTGAAAGCGAATACTCCTTTATCAGATCAATGATCTAGATTGATTTTTTTGTACCAGGATGGATGCCCCTTCTTAGGGGCATCGTATCGCCAATGTGACGCACAATGGAATTGAATTGAAGCTAATTTCATTTTATTGATATTATTTTTGTTCTGAAATCAAGCTTTGTGCTGCGAGAGTCGCATACTCAACGAAAGGCAATATACCCGGAACCGGGCTATCAGGATTCCATCCTACAACCATAGAAATCTCTACTGACAGATCGTCGACAAACCGCGTAACGACGCTGTCATCTGCCACTGCAGAGACCCATTCAGGCAAGAAAGTGATGCCCACGCCGGCAGTCACGAGTGCGAGAGCACTCATGGTGTCGGAGACGGTGATATGGTTCTCGGTTAACAATCCAGCGATGGAAAGCTGTTCCCAAATAGTCTCAAAGCTCGACAGATCGAAGCGTTTTAACGCAAAAACACTATGCCCAATGAAATCACACAATTGCAACGATGATTTCTTCGCAAGTATCGACTGCCGAGGAATTACCGCAACAAATCGTTCCGAAATCAAATGACGAAACCGCAACAAATTTCTGTTCGCTGGCGGTCGCATTAAGCCAACATGGAAATCACCGCATTCGATCCCGCGTAGTAGTTCGGTTGAAGCAACTTCCTTGATAACCAATCGGGTTCTGGGAAACCGCCCGCGAAAACGATTTAACACCAATGGAAGCAATCGATTTGTCGCTGGACTGATCGCGCCGATGATTAATTCTTCGCCGCCGGGACTTAGTCCTCCGGATTCAAGTTTGGCATTGAGTATGGCTTCATCAATCTTAAGCAAAATCTCGCGTGAATGATGGAGGAATACGATCCCAGCAGGTGTGAGTTCAACGCGACGCGTCGAGCGAATGAACAGTTGCACGCCAGTAAGATCTTCCAGTCGGCGGATCTGCTGAGTGAGAGTTGGCTGCGACATATTAAGTCTCATTGCCGCCCTTCGGAAATGTAATTCTTCCGCTGCTATGACAAAACAGCGGATGTTCGCAAGTTGTATCTGATAGGACATTGTGCTTTCACCATGCGGACCTGCCACCGTCAAATTTACTAAATCGAGTGCCACTGTTTTATTCACAGAGCCATCTCACCTTTGACACCTGGACAATCTTGGCTTCCCTGCCTTTTTCCGTGCGATTGATTTATTTATAAGAGGAGCCATAACAAGTGTCAGGACTCATCGGGCTAACTGGATGGGATTTGATAAGACGTTGTCCCCGTCACTTCTCCGTCTATTGTGCCCCACTCCTTTTTTTTGTTCGAGAAATAGTCCTGGGCCGCAAATGAGGGTTAAGCCACCACTCGGTCAGCAAGACTATACGGCTAACCAGGAAGATGATAACCAGGTACAATGTGCCTGCGACAAGAAACACTTCAACAGGGCGATAAGTGTTCGAAATTATTTGTTTCGCCAGGCCAGTGATTTCAATTATTGTTATCGTTGAAGCAAGTGAAGTCGATTTGATCATCAATATTATCTCGTTACCATAGGCTGGTAACGCCTGTCTAATTGCTATCGGAAAGACAATCCTTCTGAACTGGAGAATACGGGGCATCCCAATAGAGTGTGCGGCTTCAATTTGTCCCCAGGGTACTGCTTGAATGCCTCCACGAATAATTTCGCTCGTATAAGCGGCGGTGTTGAGTGCCAACGCAAGGATCGCACAGAACCATGGTTCCCTGAAGGACGACCATAAACCGATTTGATCGAGGAAAACTCGGAACTGAGCCGATCCATAGTAAATAAGAAACATTTGCACCAAAAGTGGTGTGGACCGAATGATATAGACATAACCATAGGCAATTGAGAACAAAATCTTATTCTTCGAAAGTCTCATCAGGGCAATTGGCACTGAAATGATGAATCCAATAAAGATCGAGACAGAAGCCAGCGTAAGCGTGGTAGGTACTGCTGCAAGCAATCTTGGAAAAGATTCCGCAATAAGTTGAAAATCCATTATTGGCTCCTTACACCACGATTAGCCCATTTCTCTGCTTTGAGAAAGCCCCGGTTAGATACAGAGGAAAGCAAAAGAAATATTGCAAATGCAGCAATATAGAATGTGAAGGGTTGTTTCGTCGAGCCGGCAGCGGTTGCCGCCGTACGCATGATCTCGACTAAGCCGACAATCGAAACCAGTGAGGTGTCCTTCAGCGTGAACTGCCATACATTTCCCAGACCAGGTAGTGCAAATCGAGCGGCCTGGGGGATAAGAATTCGGCGCAAGAGTAACATAGGTCCCATTCCTACAGCCCTTGCCGCTTCGATCTGACCTTTTGGAACAGCGATTACAGCGGCACGAATGACCTCTGCGGCATAAGCTCCGGCACTTACACTGATACATAGAACGCTGATTGCGAAAATCGGAAGCTCAATGTATCCGTCAAATCCAAAAAGCGAGTTAGCAAGGTAGCGAAGCAGTGTGCCTCCACCGAAAAAAACGAGGAAAATGATAAGAAGCTCGGGCACACCGCGAACTACTGTCGTGTAGAGATCACCAAGTAAACGCAGCGATCTGAAACGGGAAAGTTTTGCTGCGGCAAAGACCGAGCCGAAAAGTATTCCCAGGAAATAGGAACAGGTAGCGACAACGAGAGTCATCAAGGCGCCGCGCGCCAATTCGTCGCCCCATCCTGCGTCCCCCCATCCGAGTAGTGTAAAATCCACAATTTACGCTCCAAAATTGGCAGGTGCTGAAAAGATAATGAATCCGCACAGGTACATGCGACATTTTAGTCCAGGTACAGACTCACTTCTTAGGTGAAGAGTCATAGCCAAACCACTTCAAGGAAAGGCTATGAACTGTGCCATCAGCTATTGCTGCATCGATCGCCTGGTCGAACATTCCGCGCAGCGAATTGTCCTCCTTACGTAAACCAACACCAACGCCCTTACCGAATGGTCCACCAGTCATGTTTGGGCCAAATATGCGCAAGTCTTTGCCTTCTGGTTTGTCTGTGAGCGGTTTTAGAAAACTTACCGAAGCCAAACCCAAATCAATTCTTCCCGCCTTTAAATCGAGTATCATATTATCAATGGTATCGTACGATGTGAGTTCAACGTTCGGCATCAGTTGTCTCATAAATATTTCATTAGAAGAGCTAGTCTGTACGCCAACTTTTTTCCCTTTGAATGCCGTGATGTATTTATCCAGGATCGCCTGTTTCTCTGGATTGATGTCATCCAGTGCAAGATTATCCATTGGACTGACAATGTTGAGCAGTGGGCTATCGGTCATAGTGACAAAGCGTATTGGAGTAAAGATATACGGGCGAGAAAATGAGATGACCTTTTCACGGGCGGGCTGGATACCCATAGCTGCCATAATCGCATCGTAACGACCAGCGATAAGCGAGGGGATAATGCCATCCCAGGCCTGTTCGACGACAGTACATTTAATTTTCATACGATTACAAAGATCGCTAGCCAGCTCGATCTCAAAACCGACAAGCTTGCCACTGGCGTCCTTGAAGCTGTATGGCGCATACGATCCTTCTGTTGCGATAGTAATACTTTTATAATCCTTCGCTTGCACTGGTACTGTGGTAATCAGTGTGCCAGCAAGAATTGTCACTAACGCGCTTCGCTTAAATAACATCATGATATTAATCCTCTTTTGAAATTGTATTATGTTCTTAGGAGCGATTACTTCTCGTCATTGCATAGTCACAGGACACCAGACAGGAATGCGCGACACCGTGGTGAAGAAGGATTTCGAAATACTGTTTCTGGCGTTCCTTGTTCTTCAATTTCCCCTTTTTCAAGAAAGAGAACTTTGCTGGATACGTCACGAGCAAAGCCCATTTCGTGCGTGACGACGATCATGGTTCGGCCTTCTTCAGCAAGTTTTCTGATAACCTTAAGAACTTCCCCCACCAGCTCAGGATCCAGAGCTGAAGTCGGCTCATCGAAAAGAAGTGCTGTTGGCTGCATTGCCAGTGCCCGGGCGATGCTAACTCTCTGTTGCTGACCGCCGGATAATTCGGATGGATAGGCTGCATGTTTTCCAGAGATGCCCACCTTTTCCAGAAAATCCATAGCCATATCGCGCACTTCATTCTTTGGTCGCTTAAGCACATGGACCGGGCCTTCCATGACATTCTGCAGCACCGTCATGTGCGACCACAGATTGAAGCTCTGAAAGACCATACCAAGTTGCATCCGCATACGTTCGATTTGCTGACGATCGACCCCGACCAGTCGGCCTGCTGAATCAGTGCTTACCTGAATTTCTTCATTTCCAACCAGGATCCGGCCTTTACTCGGGGTCTCAAGCAAATTCATACAGCGCAGGAATGTGCTTTTGCCAGACCCGGAACTACCAATTATTGAAACGACATCACCCTTATTGGCGGTGAGAGAAATCCCCTTCAGAACCTCAAGAGATCCGAAGTTTTTATGTATATCTTCTGCCACCAATGTGGGTTTAACACTGCTCATTGAGATTTCTCCTCGCTATATTTTTCCAATCACCCATGGAATTCCGTGAAGCAACTGCTGCCATCAACGGTACAAAAGTAAATACATCCAGGGGTGAGCAATCGGCTATGAACACGTGCATTACCTCGATCTATTAATGGAAGGCATCGTCCCCACAAAAGTTACATATGTATTTTGTTCCTGATTACGCCTCATCGTTTCTCAATCATGTGTTTTGTTCATCCTCAGTTTTTAGCGACACCAGTTCTCCCAGTGTCAGAGGTTTCAGTGGCGGGCGAATACGGAAGAAATCCGAGTGAGATACCTGTCGTTTCTGCCCGGCCGCAACGATATGCGCAATGGTGTATCCGCATTGCCGCCCCTGGCATGGCCCCATTCCGGCTCGTGTAAAAGCTTTAATCTGGTTCATCCCTGGTGACGCAATGGCGGCCGCACTACGGATATCACCTGCGGTCAGTTCCTCACAGCGACAAACGATGGTTTCGTCAGATGGAGAGAAAATACGTGGCGGAGGCGGATACAACGCATCCAGCATAGGACGGAGACGCAGCAGCCGGAGCAACTTTTCCCGAAGCGCCCCGGCTTGTTTTTCCGCAGTTTCTGCAGAGATACGCCCGGCTCGCTGACCAACCCCCAGAGCGACAAGCTCCCCCCGAACGCAAGCCGCCTGCCCTCCACCAATATCGGCGCCATCCCCCGCCACATACACCCCCTGCCTGCTGGTCTGCCCCCAGTCGTCCAGAACGGGAGAGAGACAGGTCTGCTGGGTATTCCAACTGTGCGCGCAACCCAATGCCTGCGTCATGTGAATGGAGGGAACGACACCCTCGTGTGTCAGCAGAACAGTGGCTGCGACGCGCGTGGTTTTGCCACTGTCCTGTGTATATTCCAGCTCCTGCAGACGGCCATCGCCAAGTGCCCGAACGGATGTCACTCCCCTCACCCGTTTCGTCCCCGCTTTCCTGATTTCATGCAGCCAGATAAGCCCTTTGGCGAGCTCTTTCCATCCCTTAATCGCAGCTCCGGCCCATGGCAACGCCCGGCGCCATTCACCCGGCGGCGAAGTATCCAGCCATCCTTCAACCGTTCCGCCTGCACGCAGTACCTGTGCTATATAGAGGATGGGTAGCGGACCGCTGCCCACAACCCATACCGGCTCTGATGGCACCTGTCGCGAGGTTTTCAACAGGATCTGGCCTGCACCTACTGTCAGCACTCCCGGCAAAGTCCAACCGGGAAAAGGTACCGGTCTTTCCTGAGCCCCTGTGGCAAGAACAACCTGACTGGCGTTAACCATCTCTGTCAGACCGTCACGTTTCATGAATACACGCCACTCGGGTTCGATCTGCCAGACCTGAGTCTGCGCTTCGTAGACCGCACCACTGGCACGAAAACGTGCAGCCAGGCCAGTACCGGAACGGTACTCATCGCCCAGAATCGAGCCCAGAGGCGTGGGCGCCACTGATTCAACAGCACGCCAGAGCTGACCGCCAGGCGCGGGTTGCTCATCCACTACCAGAACAGAGAGCCCCAGTTCACACATACCTATGGCCGCGCTCATTCCCGCGGGTCCGGCACCAATAACAACCACATCGAACCTGCGGATCATGGCATCACGCTCCGGCGGCCATACTGCCGCTCCACACGCATGCCTTCCCTAACCGTGATCAAACAGGACTGCGTTGACGCCACACCATCGACAATGGCCAGGCAATCAAAGCACACGCCCATCATGCAGTACGGTGCCCGAGGGCTTTCATGAACAGGGGTTGTCCTGCTGGCTGGTTCTTGCTGTCGCAAGAGTACCGCGGCGACGGTTTCACCGGATTCCGCCTCGACAGGCTGACCATCTATATAAAGAACCAGCCTGGATGTGCCAGGTTCATAGAGTTTTTTGAACATTAAAACGCTCATAATGAAAGATATCCAAAGTAGTCGGTAACATACCGTCAGCGATCGCCCTTGCATAAACGCCTGCATGAAAGGCAGCCAGCGTCACGCCGGAATGGCAGAGCACAATATCCGCGCCGGGGTGGATTACAGAACTTGCATATACGGGATTGCCGTCTGGTGTCATGATCCTCAAGGCGGACCACTGGCGCACCAGCTTCGCTTTAGCGAGTACCGGCAGGATGCGCAAGGCTCTGCGGGCCATACGCACCGCACCTTCAATGGTCGTGTCAAGCTCATATCCAACCTCTTCATGAGTCACTCCGATCATGAAAGTGCCTTCTTCTGTCTGGCGGAGCCCACTGGCTGGCACGGGTAGTAGCGGTGCCCAACGTTCAGTTACCAGAAGTTGGCCACGTTGTGGCCGCACGGGAGCCTCAAGCCCAACCATTGGGGCAAGCACTGATGATCCCAGGCCAGCCGCGATCACAACGCGTTCGGTTCGCATTCTGCAGTCTCCAGCTACGACCTCAAAGCCACCCCCCGGCAACGGTTTAATGGCGGTAACAGCACAGTTATTCCGTAGCTCACCTCCACGACGCAGGTATGCTGTTTGCAGAGCGACCAGCAGGCGTAACGGGTTAACATGACCATCCAGATCTCCAAAGCTGGCTCCGACCACTTCCTCACCCAAACACAGAGAAGGAAAACGTCTTTGCAGCTCGTCGCGGTTAAGCATATGGGCTGAGTGAGCTAACTCCGGTGTCTGGGCATTCCATGCATCAATTTCCGCGGTGCACGAAACGAACTCATCATCACTCAGGCAAAAGTCCAGGCCGCCTTTGCACTCATACGCGAGATGGATGCCGCTTTCTTCTTCAAGCTGCTTTGCGAATTCGGTCCAGGCCTGCGCCGACTGGATAGACAAACGCTGATACGCGGGATGCCCCAGTCCCTTTCCATGCACCCAGACCAGGCCGAAGTTAGCTTTGGCTGCACGAAAATCAGTATCCGCACCATCCAGCATTAGTACTCGGCGGTTCATTCCCGCCAGCCCATATCCTATGGCAGCACCGACTGTTCCCCCACCTACCACAATCACATCGTACTCATGACGCCTTCCAGAGACGTTCTTCATGGGCATGGACCGAATCTGTGTGGCCTGACGGATCATCGCTCACTCCGTTTTTTGGCCTGATACGCCACATGACGCACGGCTTTAGTATTGAGTGATATGCCTCCTAATCGTGCTTGGAGTATTTCCATAATGACCTCCGGTTAATAATCAAAAAGACACTGGAACTGTCGAATTCCCGGGGATCGGCCTCGTTAAAAATTTAGAGGCAGATTGTTAAAAAATTGAGAATCCAATCAGTACAATGTTATTTAGCAATAGGTGTGCCATAAATAAATAAACTACTGCTTTATATGTGATATCTATCCACAAAATGACGATTTCAATAGCCATTGAACATGATACAATGTCTAAATACTATAGATATTAAAGGAAAGATGATGGAGAACAGAATTACCTTGCGCCATCTTGAGGCGTTCCGCGCCATTATGGTGCGAAAGACGGTTACCGGCGCGGCAGACATGCTTGAGGTCACACAACCCGTGGTGACCCGACTGCTCTCTGATCTGGAAGAACGAATTGCAATCCCTCTTTTCACCCGAACCAAAGGGCGTCTGTTGCCCACACCAGAAGCCATGCTTTTATGCACTGATGTTGAGCAGTCATTGATAGGTATAGAGCGGATCGTTAATGCCGCCAGCAATATCAAGGCGCTGCAGATGGGACATCTGGAAATTGCCGCAGCTCCCGTTATGGCTTTGTCATTATTGCCTCACGCAATAAAAAGCTTCACGAATGAACACCCAGATGTTGTGGTTACCATGCATATGCACAGTTCGGCGACTGTGCTGGACATGATTCAGCGTGACCGCTGCGATTTAGGGTTCGCTATGTTGCCTATGAAGACAACCCAGAATGGAAACAGTGAGACAATATTGCGTGCAAAAATGGTGGGAGTCGTGCCTGTAAACCATCGGCTGGCGAATAAACGGATTTTGTCTCCAGAAGATTTTGAGGGAGAGAGTTTTATCTCTCTTTCACCGTTGATGGCTGAACGCACTAAGATCGATTCTCTAATGCTGTCGCATGGCGTCAATCGGCGCATCAATGTTGAAACTCAGATTTCCGAAGCGATTATCAAGCTGGCAGAAGCGGGAGTCGGTATTTCTATCATCGATGCATTGACGGCAAGTGTCTATACAGGAGGTATGCTCAAGTTCATCCCCTTTGAGCCCGCAATCATTGATTCTTACGCACTCGTCATTTCACAACGCAATTCATCCACTCTCATTCTAAAGCCATTTGTTGATCATGTACGGCGTGAAATCCGCAAGATATTACCTGCTCACCTGATTGTCTGAGGAAAATGTGGGACTAGTGTCACGTTCGAAGTTTACCTGAACTCAGAAAAACCGAGCATTACCTGGAGCTAATTTTTCTGTACGAACGTGGTTTTGCTTAAATGATTACTCACCCACACAATAATCTTGCTGATTATCCAGCTGATTTTTCGGGAAGCACACAACGAAAATATCATCAACTTAAAATCCATTCAGCGTTATGTCGACCTGAGCGCTGATGAGTGAGTCAGCGCCCACGCCTGTGTGGTTATTTTGCCTTCAAACTGGCTGGGCCATTTAATTGCCAAAATGCCCCATATCAAAGCATTAATTGCACCAACATAGTTCCCTCCTCCCCTTTTCAGGGCTAACTCAGGCATTACTTCGTGATGTCTTTTCAATAAATTCTTTTTTTATCGCTTTTGCATAACATTTCTCTTTTTTAAACGATTTATTATAGTTTTCCAATCACACCTCAGTGTAAATGCATAAATACTGCATATTTATGCATTTTAAGCCATTGTTTTTAAAATATAAATAGTGTAACTATAAATTTTATTCACTTTATGGCACGTTAGCTGCTCTATACTGACCATCAGACATCTACGAGACAGAAGTAAAGATTACCGGCCCAGGAATGCATAATAAATTCTTTTAAAACATAGCATTAACAAACAACCATAGGATGTCAGACCAGCAAAAAAAAAACATCAAGCCTATGTTTTAACAGATTATGTCCAGTTCAGTTAAAAACAGGGGCTTAAAACTCATATAAACAGTTTTTCATAACAGCAATTTCAGATAGCAGAGGTCTGTATGAAACAAGCAACACCAATAACCCGCAGCAATTTCGACGACTGGATAGTACCTGTGTATGCCCCCGCCGAGTTTATTCCGGTACGCGGCGAAGGCTCCTGCCTGTGGGACCAGCAGGGGAAAGAATTCATTGACTTCGCGGGCGGGATTGCGGTCAACGCGCTCGGGCACGCGCACCCGGTGGCGGTGAAGGCGCTGACCGAACAGGCAAGTAAGGTTTGGCATCTGGGCAATGGCTTCACCAACGAACCGGTGCTGCGACTGGCGAAACAGCTGATCGACGCCACCTTCGCCGACAAGGCGTTTTTCTGCAACTCCGGCGCGGAAGCCAACGAAGCAGCGCTGAAACTGGCGCGCAAAGTGGCCCACGATGGCGGTGCGGCAGACAAAAACCGCATCATCGCCTTTAACAACGCCTTCCATGGTCGTACGCTGTTTACTGTCAGCGCTGGCGGTCAACCGAAATATTCAAAAGACTTCGCGCCTCTGCCCGGTGGTATCGACCACATTCCGTTCAACGATCTAACCGCCGCTGCCTTGGCGATCGACGATCATACCTGCGCGGTGATTGTCGAGCCCATCCAGGGCGAAGGCGGCGTGCTGCCGGCGGACACTGTTTTCCTGCAAGGACTGCGAGAACTGTGCGATCGCTACGACGCGCTGCTGATTTTTGATGAGGTTCAGACTGGCGTCGGCCGCACCGGTGCACTTTATTCCTACATGGATTACGGCGTAACGCCCGACGTGCTGACCACAGCCAAAGCACTGGGCGGCGGCTTCCCAATTGGTGCCATGCTTACCACCGAACGGCTGGCTCAGGTGCTATCTGTTGGCACTCATGGTACGACCTATGGCGGCAACCCACTGGCAACAGCTGTGGCCAGTGCGGTGTTCGATTTCATCAATACCCCGGAAGTACTGGATGGGGTGCATGAGCGCCATCAGCGTTTCGTTGATGGCCTGAATCGTCTCAATCACCAATTCCCGGTATTTGTCGATATTCGCGGCCGCGGCCTGCTGCTGGGTTGCCAGCTTCGCTCCGAATATACCGGTAAGGCCAAACAGTTAACCCAACTGGCCAGTGAAGAAGGTCTTCTGCTTTTGATAGCCGGACCAGACGTGGTTCGCTTTACACCGTCTTTGATCATTCCTTTCGCGGACATCGACGCAGGTCTGGCACGACTGGCACGAGCACTGGCGCGGTTTTGCCATTAAGAAGAGGTTCACATCATGATGATCATTCGCCACGCCGAACCGCGCGATCTGGCCGACCTGTTGGCGCTGGCTGATAAATCCGGTATCGGGCTGACGTCACTGCCGCGCAACGCAGAGATGCTGGCGGCACGTATTGAACGGACACGCAAAACGCTGTCGGGCGAACTGCCCCAAGGGGAGCAGGGATACCTGTTCGTGCTGGAAGATACTGAATACGAGCGCGTAGTGGGCGTCAGTGCGCTGGAAGTGGCGCTGGGCCTGGCCGAACCCTGGTACAACTTTCGCGTCGGTACCCAGGTGCATGCATCCAAAGAGCTCAACATCTACAAGGCGTTGCCGACGCTGTATCTCAGCAATGACCACACTGGCTACAGCGAGCTGTGTACGTTATTTCTCGACCCGGACTATCGCCATAGCCTTAACGGCAAACTGCTGTCCAAAGTGCGCTTCCTGTTTATCGCCGCCTTCCGTCAGCATTTCGCCCTCAAGGTATTGGCCGAAATGCGCGGCTACTCCGATGAACAGGGGCGTTCGCCGTTCTGGGAAGGGCTGGGAAAACACTTCTTTGCGATGGAATTCGCGAACGCCGACTACCTGAGCGGCACCGGACATAAGACGTTCATCGCCGAGCTGATGCCTCGCCATCCGTTGTACGTGGATTTCCTGCCCGCCGATGCTCAAGAGGTAATTGGCAGAGTACATCCACACACCGCCCCGGCACGCCGGGTGCTGGAGTCCGAAGGACTGCGCTATCAGGGCTATGTCGACATTTTCGATGGCGGTCCAACGCTGGAAGCAGAGCTGGATGAACTACGGGCGGTGAAAGAGAGCCGCCGGGTAGAGGTAACACTAGGAACTGCCCCGGCAGACATGTCTGTCTGTCTGGTGGCCAATGACAACTACCTCAATTATCGTGCTCTGTTGGTGGCGGACGATCTGAGCACTGGCACGGTGCGACTGAGCGCCGTTGCCGCCAAAGTGCTGGGCGTGCGCCCTGGCGCTCAGGTACGTGCAGTGCCCCTTAACTCCCCGGAGACACACTGATGTCATATACTGGTTTGTTTATCAACGGCGTCTGGCGGCAAGGCCGCGGCGCTGAATTTATCAAAACCGATCCTCTGGACAACCAGCCATTGTGGCAAGGACATGCCGCAGATGCGACGGACATTTCCGATGCGTGCGCCTCGGCGCGTGCGGCATTTCCTGCCTGGGCAAGGCTCACGCTGGAGCAGCGTACAGCAGTAGTGGAACGTTTCGCCGCGCTGTTGAAACAGCACAAGGCGCAGTTGGCGGCTGTCATCAGCCGTGAAACCAGCAAACCGCGTTGGGAAACGCTAACCGAAGTCCAGTCAATGATCGGCAAGGTTGGTATCTCCTTGCTGGCTTACCAGCAGCGCACTGGCGAAAGCCACACGTCGATGGACGGTGGCGCAGCCTCTCTGCGCCACCGTCCGCACGGCGTACTGGCGGTGTTCGGCCCCTACAACTTCCCGGGCCACCTGCCGAATGGCCACATCGTTCCCGCTCTGCTGGCAGGCAACTGTGTGGTGTTCAAGCCGAGTGAACTGACTCCGTTCACCGCCGAAGAAACAGTCAGGCTATGGCAACAGGCTGGGCTGCCTGACGGCGTACTGAACCTAGTTCAGGGCGGACGCGGCACCGGAGAAACGCTGGCCGCCAGTCCGGCCATCGACGGCCTGCTGTTCACCGGCAGCGCAGGCACCGGTTATCAACTACATCGCCAGTTGGCAGGTCAGCCGGAGAAAATTCTGGCGTTAGAAATGGGCGGTAACAACGCACTGATTATTGATGAAGTTACCGACCTGGACGCGGTGGTTCATCTGGCCATTCAGTCCGCTTTCATCTCCGCCGGCCAGCGCTGCACCTGTGCCCGCCGTATGCTCATAAGGCGTGGCGCACAAGGGGATGCCTTCCTGCAACGACTGGTGGACGTAGTTAGCCGATTGCTCGTTGGGCGCTGGGATGCCGAGCCACAGCCGTTTATGGGCGGGGTAATATCCGCCCTGGCGGCAGACCATATGATGGCAGCGCAACAGGGGCTACTGGCGCTGGGCGCTAAAGCACTGCTGGCCATGACCCGCCCGGAAGGCGGCAACGCGTTGCTTATGCCAGGCATTCTCGACGTCACCGACGTGGACGGCGTGCCGGATGAAGAGTATTTCGGTCCGCTGACCTTGGTCACGCGCTACGACGATTTCGACCAGGCGCTACGCCTCGCTAACCATACCCGTTTCGGGCTGGCGGTGGGGCTGGTAACACCTGACCGTGAACTATTCGACCGCCTGCTACTGGAAGCGCGCGCTGGCATCGTTAACTGGAATAAACCCCTGACCGGTGCATCCAGCGCCGCGCCGTTCGGCGGCGTTGGCGCGTCGGGTAACCACCGCGCCAGTGCCTTCTACGCAGCTGATTACTGCGCCTGGCCGATGTCCTCGTTGGAAAGCGATACCCTCACGCTGCCCGCCGCACTGTCGCCCGGCCTGTCGCTGACGGATTAATGGAGAGCATAATGTCTGGATTTGAAGTGAATTTTGACGGGCTGGTGGGGCCAACGCACCACTACGCCGGACTGTCCTTCGGTAACGAAGCCTCGACACGTCATCAGCGAAGCGTCGCCAACCCGAAACTGGCCGCCAAACAGGGACTGCTGAAAATGAAGGCGTTGACTGAGATGGGACTGCAACAGGGAGTACTGGCGCCGCAGGAGCGTCCGCACCTGCCGCAGTTGCGCCGCCTCGGCTTCAGCGGCAGCGACGAATCGGTGCTGGCGCAAGCGATGAAGTATGCACCGCAACTGCTCTCGGCGCTCAGTTCAGCATCGTCGATGTGGACGGCCAACGCCGCCACCGTCTCGCCCTCGGCGGACAGCGCCGACGGCCGTGTGCACTTCACAGCCGCCAACCTCAATAACAAATTTCACCGCGCGATCGAGGCAGATACGACCACCGCGGTATTGCGCGCCATGTTCTGCGATGAACGCTATTTCGCCCATCACAAGGCGCTGCCGCAGGCGGCACTGTTCGGTGACGAAGGTGCAGCCAACCACAACCGTCTTGGCGGTGCTTATGATAGCCGCAGCGTGCAGGTATTCGTTTACGGTCAGCAGCAATTCGGCGGCGAACCGGGGCCGCGGCGCTATCCCGCGCGTCAGACGCGGGAAGCCAGTGAAGCCGTAGCCCGCCTGCATCAGCTCGATCCGGCGCACACGGTGTTCGTGCAGCAAAATCCTGAGGTTATCGATCAGGGCGTATTCCATAACGACGTGATCGCCGTCAGCAACCAACAGGTACTGTTCCACCATCAGCAAGCGTTCCTTCATCAAACCCAGGCGCTGGATGAAATACGCCGCAAAATGGCGACGCTGAAGTTGGAACTGATGGCAATTGAGGTGCCAAAGGAACAAGTGTCTGTGGCGGATGCGGTGAGCACCTACCTTTTCAACAGTCAACTACTGACTCGTCCTGACGGTGGCATGACCATCGTGGTGCCGGAGGAATCTCGACAACACGCTGGGGTGTGGCGCTACCTGACCGAGATGGCCACCTCGGGCGGCCCGATCAACGATATTAAGGTGTTCGACCTGCGCGAAAGCATGCGCAACGGCGGCGGCCCGGCCTGCCTGCGGCTGCGGGTGGCGCTCAACGAGCAGGAGTTGGAGTCGGTGAACCCACGGGTGATGATGAATGATGCACTGTTCTCCACCCTTAACCTGTGGATAGACAGGCACTACCGCGATCGCCTGACGCAGGAGGATCTGGCCGATCAGCAACTGTTGCGCGAAAGCCGCACAGCACTGGACGAGCTGACAACCATTTTAGGGCTGGGATCAGTTTATCCGTTCCAACGATAAGCGAGGTGAACAATGAACGATTTTCTGGCGCTGACGCTGCGCGGTGAAACGCCGGCGCAGCAGAGCGGCGAGCAGCACGGCCTGCGCTGGCGCTGGCTGGGGCAAGGGCTGCTGGAGCTGATGCCGCAAGCGGACTACCGGCGGACGGTGGTGATATCCGCCGGGGTGCACGGCAATGAAACCGCGCCCATCGAACTGCTGAACCAGCTGACCGACGACCTACTGACTGGACGCCTGCCGTTGGCTGTGCGTCTGCTGCTGATCCTGGGCAACCCGCCGGCGATGTGCGCTGGCAAGCGCTATCTCAATGACGATATGAACCGGATGTTTGGCGGCCGTCACCGCCAGTTCGCCGCAAGTGGCGAAACGGCGCGGGCGCGGCAACTGGAACAGGTGCTGACGGCATTTTTCTCAGTGAATCCTTCGCCGAACAACGTGGAGCGTTATCACTACGACCTGCACACCGCCATCCGCGAATCGGTGCTGCCGCGTTTTGGGCTATTACCATTTCAGTCCCGACCTTATAACAAAAGTCTGCTGACCAGTTTAGACGCGGCGGAACTGGATGCTTTGGTAGTACACCGTGAACCGGGCGGTACCTTTAGCCACTTCAGCAGTGAGCAGTTGTCGGCAGCCAGTTGCACGCTGGAGCTGGGCAAGGCATGGCCGTTCGGCCAGAATGATCTGTCGCAGTTCCGCGCCATTGACAACGCCCTGCGGGCTGTGGTGAGCGAATCTGTTCTGCCAGTTCGAAACATTCAGGCGATGCGGCTATTCAGCGTTGTCCGATCGCTGATTAAACGCAGCGATGATTTCAAACTGCATCTGCCAGCCACCACGCCCAACTTTATGAGTTTTGGGCGTGGTACGCTGCTGTGCGAGCAACTTGGGGAAGAATACCGCGTTGAGCACGAACGAGAGTGGATCCTGTTTCCCAACCCCAATGTCGCGCCGGGACTACGCGCCGGCATAGTGCTGAAGGAGGTAGAGGGCATTAAACTGCCAATAACAGCAGACTATAGGGCGATAACAATTTGATATTTATATAATGATTAATTCGTTTTGTTTTATCAGGGTAGATAAGCACTCTCTGTATTGACATAAAAAGATCATGTGGTTTCACACGAAAACAAACCACCGGATTAATACATTACCTGTCAGATTGCGCTTATTTTAAAAAAATACATAAAACAGGTTTCCCAGCGATGAGCCGTGATGTTAACAATCCCAGAAGCAGTCTACCGCAGCTTATGCAGTATAAAAATGCTGAACATTAGGCTCTTTTGCCTATATATGTAAATTTTACTGACATCCTACTTCCCAAGATACCCAGTTACCGCACACTGTCGCTGTGAGTTGTTTACTCAAGCGCTGCTCAATCACGGTTTTCTAGGGTACCGACCCTGACCCAAAATCCTGCTCCATTCAGAAACAGAAATCCGGCATAATATTCACTCCCCTGATCGGACTCAATCGTTTCTTCTTGAGTCTATCCATATCAAGAGTGGTACGTTCCTGACGCGACATGACTTCGGCGAACTCAGATTTCTGGGCCATTCTCCAAACTAGGACAGGCATATCGCCCGTATCACAAGTATGTAGCCGCATCCCCCGGTTATGACGGTGCCAGAACTAAGCAGGAGCATCCATGTATTTCGGTCGGATGAAATAATCGCAGATGTCCTCGCATGTGTGGCTGCAGGCGCAGCCGAAATACATGTACACCCCAGATCTGAGACAGGAACAGAAAGTCTGTGGGCGGTTGATACAACTGTGAATGCTATCAGGAGGGTATGTCCGGGAACCCTGATCGGGGTCTCAACCGGAGGCTGGATTGAAGGCTGCACAGAAAATACCAAAAGTGCAATTTTTGCATGGAAACTCAAACCGGACTATGCCTCAGTAAATCTCTCTGAGGCCGACTCAGCAGAGATTGTAAACCTGCTCTGCGAGAGACATATTGCCGCTATCAGCGACATCCCGTATCAGGGAAAGTACCTTTTTGTTTAACACACTCAGTTCCTTATAAAGGGTCAGTACTCCGTCGAATTAGCAAGGGCGCTTTACGTCAGCGATAGCGGGCCATCAACACGGGAGTCAACGAGCAGACAACCAGCTTCTTCGAGCCACGAGTGAAGGCTACGTAGAGATGCCGGGCATCCATCTCTTCAGGAGCAGTTATGACGGCCACTTCCGCCTCCAGCCCCTTCAACAACAGAGTACTGCCAATGGCACGTCGCGTAAGGGGCCTGCTCTCGTGCCGGTTTCGTTCGCGTTCCCGCACCGTGGCATCGGCAAAACTGCAACTGCCTCCTGCAGCCATTTGCATCGCGCGTAGACAGCAATACAAAACATCCGGACGATAGACCCGGGCATTGTTTTGCCGGGTCAACGCGCGCAGAGCCTCGGCAGCCAGGGTGAAGCTTGGGGCATTCGCGAAAGCGATCAGTGCGGCTTCTGCCTCTGTAGCAGGATTGCGTGCAGTCCCCCGGCGTAAGCTCTCCAGTCGGGGTTGCAAGGCAGCAGCGCCGACCTGCGTCATCACCTCCGCGGCAAACTCCACCAGACGAGTCAGTGCGTCGGTAGCCTGCAGGTTAAACGTCGTTCCAAACAACGTGAGATCGGCCAGGTCAACGGGCTCTACAGCAGTCGCCCCCGGTGTCTGACTGGCCATTTGCCGACGGCCACGAGGATTGCGGCTGTCACCAATCACCAGCACGTCTCCATCCTGCGTAACAGCCTGTGTTAACGCAGCGGTGAGCCGTTGCTGAATGGCAGTAGCCGGCTGCAACGCGACCCAGACGACTTCTGCTGGCGCCTGGCGCAGATCAATGCCACCTCCAGCCAAGAGTATTCGCCGGCACTCCAGAAGCCACTGGCCAAACTCAGACGTGCCTGCGTTCGTCCAGCGCCAGGGCTCATTCAGCTCACCGATAGCAGGAAAATACGGAAGTACGTCGGTATTCCAGTCCACCAGTTGGTTACCGCGAAAGCCGAAGATAGCCTGCATCGGGTCACCAAGGACGCAGGTGGGGAACACCATGGAAAGTGCTGTCACCAGAGCGTGTTGCACAAGATTGCAGTCCTGATACTCATCGACAATCAGGTGGGCATAACTTGCCGCGAGGACCTCATTGAGGTGCCCACTTTGCAGTAAATGCCTGGCAGCAAGGCGTATTGCCGGGTAATCGGCTCCTGGATTCCGGAGCTGGAGGACGTCAGCGGCAACAGCACTTCGCTGCGGAAACATCGCCACCAGCCGCATGGAAAAACCATCGATTGTGGCAATGTGGTAAGCCGAAGCGGGCACTCCGGCTTTTTGCATGCGCAGACGCAGTGTCGTGACACCCGCATTGGTATGAGTGAGGATGAGAACCGGCTTTGCCCCGGTATGTTGGGACAGTGTATCGGCGATGAGTTGCGTCTTGCCACAACCTGCAGGGGCCGTGATCGCGCCTCGACGAAAAGTGAATAAATTGTACTTAGGCGGCATGGGCCCACCAGTAGAGGCGATTGATCAGAGCGACAAATTCTGCCTCTGAGATTTGGCTATAGGGACCGAGAATATCGCGTGCCACATCCTCGAACTTGGTGACCGATTTAAACCAGCCGTTTCGACGATTACGCGCTGCCAGCCCCAGTAGCTGTCGCGTTGCTAGAGAATATGGCACACCTAGCTGTTGACGCTGCTGCCGGATTTGGGCGAGAGTCAGTCGTCCGTTTGACTGAGTCTGGATATGCGCAGCCACCAGATCTTCTTCCACAAGGTCTATGGCCCGCTGAAGCAGAGCATCCACACCCGCATCCGGTAGGCTCAGAAACAGCTCGTCCTCCAGAGCACGTCCTTCTCGCCAAGTGATGTACTCCCCACCGGCATTCACGTATGCCTGCACGGTCGCCACAGTGGGCGGCTTATCCGCATCAACCATGACCAATACCCGATAACCAAGCTGGCGCAATGCGAGTCCGCGAACAAAGCATCTGTCAGGCTCTCCGCCGCCGACATTCACATACGCAGTCCCAGCGGCCAGCATTGACGCTCCATTTGCGCTTGTCCAGAAATGGTCCAGGCCACGGATCAGGCCGACTTCACTAGCGCCTTCGCAGACAATGACGCTTCGGGCGAGAAAAGCTTCCGGATCAGCCCTGACAGTGCTTTGAATATCATCAGCGACGCCTACCTGGAGAACCCAATGTGCACCATCCGGAGACTTGCGTACCACGAAGAGCTGATTGCCGTTAAGCTCGCGGACAGCAACCGGAGAATGGGTGGTCAGAAATACCTGAAGGGGTGGGGGATTTTCCTTCGCACCAAGGGAATTCAACAATCGGGTAAGACGATGCGGCTCCAGTCCGTACTCCACTTCGTCGACCAGAGCGACAGACGCCAGCTGTGCTGCTGCACGCTGCATACCTGCGACGAGTAGACGGGACGAACCTGTACCCAGTGAGCGCAAGGGCACACCTGTCGCATCGTGCAGCGCAATAGCACCGTCTCCAATGGATACCGCGTGCGCGTCCAGTAATGCCTGAGCGCTACCACCGACAGGCACGCCAAGTTCATTGGCTCTCTGAGTCACGATTTGCAGTGTTGCAGCCAGCTGTATACCGGCCTGACCGCCGAAACTGGTTCGGGCTTGGCGTGCTGCATTGGCCAATTCAGCGCCAAGGTTTGGACGCTCCTCGGTCAGGCGATTGAGTACCGAACCCCGTGTCCATGACAGGTTGGAGCTGGCATAAGTCCCGAGCCGAGCTGGGGCTAACAGCAACCGATCCTTCCAGGCAATGTTGCGCTCCTGCCCTTGTGCCTGAGCGCGCTGTGACACCAGCGACCAGACAGGCTCCAGCTCGCTATCCACCGTCAAACGTAAGCAAAGAACCGTTTCCAGACCCTGTTCAGGTTCTTCGGTGACCAGTCCGTTTGCACGGTTGAAGGCCTGTAAATAATTTCCGTACGAATCCAGACGCATCAGGGCATCGGGCAACGAGCCAAGCGTCAGCGTAATGCTGATGGGCTGGGCGATATCCAGCCCATAAAAATCAGTATCGGCGAAACTGATATTGCGGCGGGCGCCAAGGCAAAGGTCAATCGCATCGAGAATCGTGGTCTTGCCGCTATCTCCAGGGCCAATCAGACAGTTGAGACCTGGTGAAGGTTGCCAGTTCAGTAAGCGGATGGTTCGGAAATTCTGGATCTCGACTTTGCAAATTCTGACCACAGACCTGCTCCTTAATTATTTTTTTCCTCACTTGCGGCATGATCGCAAAAAACAGCCACAAAAGAGATATAACGCGCCGAAATATATTACTCTCTCAATTAGCAAGGAGCTAAACATGGATATCTACCATGCTGTTTTATCTGCTCGTTTCCTGATCTACACCCCAAACCGATGGCATATGCTGGGAACACACTGTCAGTCTTTTGCTCGTTAAGTGTACCGGTATTGTCCACCGTGCACTATTCGTTTCACTTAAGCTGACCATTGATTAAGACACTGTAGTATTAACCATGTCTGCTTATGGCACGAAGTTGCCGTAAGCAAGGATGATGGGCAGTTGCGAGCGAGGAGCAAGCCTACCTATCGGGTATTGAGTAACACAGAGGTGACCATCAAACTCGTGACAACTATCGTCCTCATTCCACCACCATTCTTGTCAATTTTCTTCTTCCCCGAGTAACCAAGCACCAAGCACCAAACAAATCACGATTCTTCCTTACTTTTGAGTTTGTCGGCGATATCTGGATCAATACGAAACTTGGTTACTGATGCAAGTACTTGGTTTTTCCATTGGGTCTCACAGGTGATCTCTCCATTGTGTTCAAATCAATGAGTTGCCCCTGGTAGGAAATCGTGGGACATTGGATGAGTAGCATTGGGGTTATGAAATACTTCAAGTTCAAAACACCAAAATTCTTTGCCATCGCAAAGATTTATATATTCAGGTGATTGAATATCAAGATCAAAGTTGATTGGTTCCAAAGCACCTTCAGTCCTGTCAAATAAAATACCAATTCTGCGGGCTTTCACAACTGGTGGGGAAAATTCAGCCTGGATGGCCATCCGTTGAAATTTTGGCAATGTCCCAGCATTGCTAAATAAGATAGCAGACAAATTTGCTATTTCTGGATTGTTAAACAGTCCAGCCTGTATATGTTCATGGCCTATAAGTTGGTCAATCGGTAACGCAGCAGCCTTCATCCCCTGGACGTTTCGACTGTATGTGCCGTTTGCCCAAACAGATAGGCAGGAAGTGACTCGCGAGACCAGAGCATAGTGCCTCCACCGCTAAAATCAGCTATAGCGATTGTAAATGGCAACCCTCTAACATACGGTAATTTTTCATATTTTCTCTGGAGTTTAGACCTGATAGTCTTGGCGAACCGTGCAGCCATATAACCTGCTGTGCGGGCTAATCGATCTTCAGGGGGATGCTGTGTTTGAGGTAACTCCAGGCTACCCGGGCCAGTTGGATTCGCGGTGACTGCTGCAACACAAACTTTGTTATTACCGCACATAAGCATAAAGTCCGGAGATGGGTAATCTTGAAAAACTTTAATCCCCTGCTCTTTAAAGCATGCGAAGAGATATAGCGCCCAGATTCTAGAGTTGAACCTCCGGCTCTGGAGATCGGTTATGAAATTATCATCAGGTTTGGGCAATGCCAGATAAAGTTCGGCAATTAAATGAAATGTCCTCGGTACTTTATCGTGGACGATAATTGTAGAAATGCCTGACAAATATTCCGCCCACCAACCTGATCCAGTCGGGCTCTAGGTGATTGCCCAGATGGAATAGGTAATGGTCCCCCTCCCTCTGAAAGATGCTTATCCAGTTGCGCTACAGCTTCCTGCTCAGTAAAACAGGTTTTATGCTCGATAGGTACCAGAACGTAATCTTCTCGCCGCCTGAGCACGACAAGGCCATATAAGCTATCACTGAATCGAAGCACTGCGCCATATCCAAGCCCTTTTTCATTTTCCCAAGCTGAAAGGAATTCTGCATTACCATAATTTGGTCCATGTGGTAATGACATTGCAAATATTTTGAAAGACTCAATAGGCATTCTATGTAGGCTCAGTATCTTATCGAACATTTTTTCCTCTTACCGCCGCCAACCCTAAAATTCACTTAAACTGAAGCTTTCTTGATTTGAAAATAATGTTTCTGATACCAACGAGCCTGATATGCCTTCTGTTTCTTGTGTGTCTAACGCAACTATCGTATTAAGCTCGGGAAATAATTTTCTCTTTGTACTTGGTTTAATGTGTACATGTGAGATCATCGCTAAAAAACGTCTGGTTGTATAAATTGTGTCATAATGAGCAGACCCTTCACCATCGTCATACCATGAGCCTGTATCCACCACTGCAGTGTTAAGTAATGGTGATATTGCGTTGAAATTATCAGTGCGAATAGAAACAGCGAACTTGAATGGATACGAGTCTCCCTGCGCAAAGTAATCTTCCCCACGCCCATACTGCCTCGTAATCTCAACTGTTCCGCGAACCAGAAGATAGATATACACTTCATCAAGGCTGAGCAATTCAGTGGAGGCTACATTGCACCAATCGACAGTTGTCTGTGATGATAAAATATCCAGTTCGTCCGGAATGTTATTTCTTGTGACTTCATTAACTTCATTCTGAACTTCTTCAATTATTGATTCAGTAATAAGTCGCTCAAGCTCATCGAAATCATCGAATATTTTATTACACAGTTGTATGAGCAGTTTGGCACGTTCAAAAAACAGCTTGGGGTTACTATCAAAAGAATGTTCGCTAATATGGGTGTAATCGTTTAACGAAGCATAGTTTTTATTAAACCAGCCTATACCAGCCTCTAGAATTTCGAGAGCTGCCTCATCAAGAAGCTGATCGGGTATATGCTTCTGGGCAATGTATTTAGCTTGCTGTTTACGGGTAACAGTGGCGTTATTTTTGTTTTTAGTGAACCATGGAGACGCCATAACTCTTTCATCCGGCGCCAATCGTTTCAGCACATGATTTATCAGCTCACGCATTGCATAAGCAAAGTTGTTTAAGCGAAGAGGATTGCCGTGAGAACAGTAGTTACGAAGACTGGCGTACAGGAGTTCATACTCAAAGTCTGTTTCCAAGTGCTCCCGAAACTCTTTAATAAAATCCATTTCAAGCATTTTTTTTAGTTTCATACAAGTACCTAAGTATCAATTGATACTGGGCTGGTTAGCCCGTCATTATGTGACAGAACGCAATGATACGCTGAAGAGCGATATCTTGTCGTCGAAAACGCGTTTCGGGCCTCCCCTGGCTACGCGACTACCTGGCTACGTCAGGTTCTGTGTTTCAGTTCTTCCCTGTACAAATCCAGGACTTTTTTCGCAAACTCATCATCTTTGACATAAAAATAACACTCAGGCACACCCAGCAGCTCAGCCATCTGACACGCAAGTGAAAATTTTGGCGTATGAGTTCCCAGCTCGTATTGTGAGATACGTTGCCTTGCGGTAGCTTCTTCAATGCCAATCATCACCCCAAGCCTTTCCTGTGTCATACCGCACATCTTCCGGGCTTCTTTCAGTCTTTTCCCTATCATTGTTAATCCAGACAATCAATTTTTATCATTGACGTCTGTCTAGCATTCCTTTACATTTTATTTGTAAAGTAAAACCTTTACATCAGCCATACACCAAGGAAATCGTCATTATAATGATTGAAGCTTATGGGCTCCGTTCGCAAGACGGAGCCTTGTTTCATAGTGCGGGGCGTAAAATAGAGCAGCCAATGGCAAGGTAGCCAAAAATGTAGATTTGCTATTCGGCCAACATCTCTTTCCCCTGCAGCCACCTAATGGATAGAATTCATCTCGCCCGTGATCGCGCCTAAGTAAGCGGGAAAGAAGCATGGCTTTCAACCAGCCAATCACCAATAGCCTGATACCTAAGACGAGAAGAATCCAGGTCAGAGGTGTGGCAAGATCCTCCAACGAAAAGGACAACAATTTTGCAGTATGCGCGTTTGAATGAGATCCCCCTTCGGTGTAAACAAGTGTCTGGCTGCGACCACAGTAAAAAGTAAGCCGAACACTCAGTAACCTTTATAAAAACGAAGCAGAACAACAAAGGGCGTAAGTGAAATCTTGGACATGAGGGGAGCCGAATGGCTGTGCGTGATTGGCACTGAGTCTGCACGAAGTATACTTGAAGGGCACGCGACCCGAATTTTGTTTAGTTACCCGCTTCGTTCAGATCAAAGAAATTTCCTCGACGAAACTCAGCATACAAAATGGTGGCAACCGCTATAAAATAAGTCCATAATTAAGTCCTAACCAATTTGGTTTATCCATGAAACTTTTATTTCATCAATTGGTTAGAGCCTGGATTCAGGTCCAGTCAGAGGAGCCATATTAGAGAAGCCCGCTCAGGGAAACCTGAGCGGGCTTTTCGATTTCTGGGATCTTGCCGCCTTTCTTGGCATACAGTCTGAAGCTTTCAACGTTTTCGCTTCGCTTCAGCTATACCCTGTAGTTAATGCAGGCAGTTCACGACTCTGGTATCTCAGCTTATCGTATCAATGGTAAAATTTTGCTTGGCCACTACATCTTGTGATGAACATGCCGTTGACATCCAGATTTATTAATCAATGACACGTTACGTAAAACCAGGTTTAGAACCGAGCAACCTTGAAGGTTACCCTCATCGCTCAAGAATGCCCTCAATCGGCTATCACTTGTTGAACTGTTTATTCTCACCCCGGCGTCCATGCACCTTATGGCCGAACGCCTGAGCCGGACGAAGAAATAAATGCGGCTATCGGACTGCAATGGCAACAATGCCGGGAGGGCAACCTGAAATCACCCGATATGCCGGCGGCTCGCTGCCCACTCCTGTACTCACTCTTCAGCGCCTGCCACCTTAACGGTATCAACGCCAATGAGGATGGCCGCTTTGGGGCCTTATATCTTTGGCACTGATAACTGCGTAGATCCAGAAGTGTGGCGGCACTACGCTATCAGGCATATCCTTGATAGGGTAAAATATATGCCTCTTCTTCAGTTGAAAGTTACACATTTAAGCCTGAGCATCAATATGAAAAAATGTTAATAAATCACAAATGTTTCCTCCTGTATCGAAGAGGAGAATCACCTATCCTTTTTTTAAAGGAAGTTATAAAATAAGTAGGCTCTGAAAAACCAACCGTTCTTCCTATTTCGCTGATACTCAACTCACTTCGCAGGAGTAATTCACAGGCTTTTCTCAACCGAAAAGTAGTAATATATGCATTTAGCTTTTCTCCGGTTTCAGCATGAAACCTTCTGGAAATATAACTTTTTGATTTTTTCAAATCATCGACGATATTATCCAGACAAAATTTATTCGTGTAGTTTTCTTCCACCCATAACATCACCTGGCAGGAAATCCGGCACTCATCTTCATGGTTGCTTTTGTTTGGTGGCGGAAGCATACTGAAAAGGGAAAGAAGTAAAGTTGCCACATTCTCCCTGTTCAGTTCATGCTCTTCCGCAAGGGTACTATAATGCGTGAATAAAGTATTAATCCAGATGTGCAAACCTTCCAGATCAGCAACAAAAGCCTCATTTCCACGCGCGGACAACTGGCGAAACTTCTTCTGATTATGTGGGAACGCATCAAAGACATGTAGTAATGCATTCTGATCGACATGGATGATTGTCCTGCGGTAAATACTTGCGGCACTTTCCTCCACCATAATTTTATGCAGATTGAAGGGAGGGAAAATAAAAATCCTTCCCGGTCGCATGGTGTAATGCCGGTTATCAGCAATAACCACTCCGTAGCCTTCTTCGACATACAGAACTTCAAGACACTGATGCCAGTGATGATAACGAACCGGATTTGCATTAAGGCGGCTGAAAGAAATAATACTTTCCCTGAGCTTAATAGGTTCAAGTCTGTCGGTAATGGATGATGGTTTCATAGTGCAATATTTTTAAGTTTTTTTAGGAGTAAAACCATTAATAAACCGTTTTTTTAAATTTTCAACACCGCGGTGTCATTATCATGATACATATGTGACGGTGATAACATTTCAGGTATTAGAGCCTCCTTATCCTCTGTGCATCAGTCTGTTCCGCTCAAAAATTTGATCCTTGAACATCAGATTGAACAGATTAAGTCATATACAGCAGAGGTAACAGCATGAATTTTGAGTCTATAAAATCAAATCCTTTGACCTCGAGACAGGACGTTATTCAGTTCCTGTCTGCGCTTCTGGAACCGCTAAATGACCTTTTTTCACCGGACGATGCCGGTTTTTCACTAGGGGACACCTGTGCGCATTACGGTGCGGAAATCGCCCGCATGGAAGGTTTATCCCGGGCGCTGTGGGGAATATTCCCCTTAATGGCGTCCGGTGAGGAAGAACATTTCAGCAACTGCTATGTTGCGGCGATTAAAGCAGGCACCAACCCGCAATCATCGACATACTGGGGAGAAACAGGTCCCTACGATCAGCGTCTTGTAGAAATGGCTGTCTATGGTCTGGGCCTGTCACTACTGCAGGACCGGCTGACCAGTAAATTCAGTGAAAAAGAGCTTTCTGACTTTTATCGCTGGCTGAATCAGATCTCCACCGCTGTTATGCCGGACAGTAACTGGAATTATTTTGCCATTATGGTCCAACTGGGTTTTAAGCGTGCGGGTCTGCCCTGGGACAATGAGGTCATTAATCAGCGTTTCGGCATGATGGAAGCCTATTATCTTGGTGGCGGATGGTATTCAGACGGTATAGGCCGTCCACGCGATTATTATATCTCCATGGCGTTTCACTTTTACGGTCTGATTTACGCGACGCTGAACGGCGAGGATGACCCAAAGCGTGCTGAAGAGCTCCGCAACAGGGCACGACACTTTGCGAATGATTTTGTTTATATGTCTGCAGCGGATGGCTCCTCCATTCCTTTCGGCAGAAGCCTCACCTACCGTTTTGCAACCATCGCCTTCTGGTGTGCCGTGGCCTTCTCCGGGCTGGATGTTCTTTCCCCAGGGCAGATCAAGGGGCTTATTCTACGAAATTTACGCTGGTGGCAGAATAAGCCTTTTCTGGATCGGAACGGCATATTGACGCTCGGTTATAGTTACCCCAACCTCGCGTTCTGCGAAGATTATAATTCGCCGGGCTCTCCCTACTGGGCGCTTAAAATATTCCTTATTCTTGCTATTCCTGAAAATAATTCGTTCTGGACAGAAGCTGAGCTGCCATTACCCGTAACAAATGGAAAACATGTCATCCCACAGGCTTCGCAGATTATTCTTCACCCACAGAATGGCGGGCATGTCTATATGCTTACATCCGGACAGCTTGAACTAAATAATTATGTCAATACGGAGGCGAAATATACAAAATTCGCTTATTCCACGGAATTCGGGTTTACCATTGAGCGGGGTCGCTACGGTATTAAACATGCGGCCTGCGACTCTATGTTGCTGCTGTGCGAACACGATAATTACTGGCGTGGAAGGCGGGACTGTGAGCAAATCTTAATTCATGATAATTACATCTGGTCACACTGGTCTCCCTGGCATGACGTTCATATAGATACCTGGCTTATTCCCTGCGACGAATGGCATGTTCGTATTCATCGGCTTGACAGCGCACGAGATCTGCAAACGGTTGAGGGGGGATTTGCCGTCATGAACGGAGCAGATATCGTCATCCCGCGTGATGATCGGGAAAGCCTGCTTTGCGCGGGAAACGGCACCAGTCTTATTCAGGATTTGTCCCCTTATACCCCGAGACAACCGGGCTGTGTGGTGACCCCCCCTAACAGCAGCATCATGTTTGCTGAATGCGCGGCTATTCCCGTCTTAACAGGGGAAGTGACAAAAGGGATGAGCTGGCTTGTCTGCACGGTAGCTGCCTCACGAGAAGTAAACAAAAAATATTCCGGAAGACCACAAGTCACTGTTCGAGACGGCGCTCTTTGCGTCAGGCATGCTGGCGAAGAAAAAAATATACCTTTCAGTATCTGACCCTATAGTAAATAACAGCATTTTATCGAGGCATTTATGAAAAGTATTACAAAAGAAAGCAGGTCTGAATATTATAAAATCAGCTCATTTATTTTTATGTATTTTTTACATGGTCAGCAAGCATAGGTTTACTTGCAATCTGGCTAGGACAAACCTCCAACCTCAGCGGCACCGTTATTGGTACCATCTTTGCGGTAAACGGTATTTTTTCGGTCATCCTTAAACCTATATATGGGTATATTCTTGACAAGTTTGGAATGAAGAAATATCTGCTCTACTTTGTGGTCGCGATGTCTGCCCTGATGGCACCGTTCTTTATTTACGTCTACCAACCTTTACTACTGTCAAGCACCATGACAGGTATTATCGCTGGTGCTATTTACCTAAGCTTTTCCTGGTATGCAGGTGTGGCCGCTTGTGAATCTTACACGGATCGCTATAGCCGCCTTAACGGGATGGAATTTGGGCAAATCCGAATGTGGGGTTCACTCGGCTGGGCTGTCGCATCCTCCTTTTCCGGCATTCTGTTTAATCTGTCTCCGGCCTATAACTTTATTCTGGGCAGCGTCACGTCGCTGATTATGCTGGCTGTATTGTTCAGTCTCAGGGTAAATACAGCCACAGCGCATGCCAGTGAAGTGCTTTCAAAGCAAAAAATTGTTCCGGCAGATGTCCTTACCCTACTGAAAACCAGAAAGTTCTGGGCGTTCTGTATGTATATCGCCGGTGTAGCCTGGATGATGTTTATCGCGGAACAACAGTTCTCCCGCTATTTTGTTACTTTCTTTGATGATGTCCATCGGGGGAATGAGGTGTTTGGTTATCTGGGCACCGTACAGTCCGGCATGGAATTTATCATGTATATGATTATCCCAGCTTTCGTTAATTATATTGGAGCTAAAAAAGGTCTGCTGATTGTCGGCCTGGTGGTGGGTTCCCGCCTTATAGTCTCCGGTCTGTGTGATTCCCATCTGCTAATTTCCGTGCTCAAACCCCTTTACGGTCTGGAAATCTGCCTGCTGCTGGTATCCATCTTCAAATACATTGCCGAACACTTTGACAAACGTGTTAACGCAACCATGTATCTGCTGGGTTATCAGGCCATGTTATACGTGGGTAATATGGTCGTTTCAGCCCCCGCAGGTCAGCTTTATGACAAAATCGGCTTTGAAAAAACCTATATCATCATGGGGTGCATCGCGCTTGTTTTTACGCTGATATCCTCGATGACACTTTCTTCCTGTAAGAGTAAAAGAGATTTACGCACAGGTATCGTAACCGAAAACAGAAGTTCCCTGGAAGAAATTCATTAATCAATACAGGTCATCAATAACCTGGCAGTAAATACAGGAATAGGAATATGTTAAATAATATTGTTAAAGAGTCGCTGCGTGATATGGCGGATGAATCTAAGAAAGACCGTCAGTTTTACGATGAGCTAACTCAAGCACGTGGCCATGTTCTTGGACTGATTAGTCGTAATTTAACTGATTTCGGTGAACGCTTTCCTGCAGAAACCTGCGTCGACGGTTATTATCCATTGACAGAAAATGTGGAATGGACGCCAAGTTTCTGGACCGGTCAGCTGTGGCTCGCGTGGGAAATGAGCGGGGAACAACAGTTCCGTGCGATGGCGGAAAAAAATGTTCGCTCGTTCGGGTTGCGTATAGCCGGCCGACACGACACGAATACTCACGATCTCGGGTTTCTGTATACCCTCTCGTGTGTGTCCGCCTGGCGACTAACCGGCAATAAGGAAGCGCGTAGTTTTTCACTGCTGGCGGCTGAGGCGCTGCTGGAGCGCTTTCATAAAAAAGCCCGAATCATACAGGCATGGGGAGACCTTTCCGATCCGACACAGGCCGGAAGGATGATTATTGACTGCAATATGAACCTTCCGTTGCTTTACTGGGCCAGCGAACAGACGGGGGATCCGCGCTTTGCACAGGCCGCTTATGAGCACGTGCGCCAGGCGGCCCGCTATCTGGTCCGTGAGGATGCCTCAACATACCATACCTACTATATGGATATTGTCACCGGTGAACCTCGCTATGGGAATACTCAGCAGGGTTACGCAGATGACTCCTGCTGGTCGAGAGGTCAGGCATGGGGTATTTACGGTTTCACACTCAGTTACCTCTATACAGGCGATCGGGAACTGCTGGAGCTGGCAAAAAGACTTGCCAATTATTTCCTGAACCGCCTGCCGGAAGATGGTGTATGTCACTGGGATCTCGCCCTGCTGGGCACCGATGCCCTTCGTGATTCTTCTTCTGCGGCAATTGCCCTTTGCGGATTGCTTGAATTATGTAAACACCTTCCGGTGACCGATCCTGAACGAGATCAATATCTGAGTGCATCTAGACGGATAATGCGTTCCCTGACACGGAAATACCTCGCTCGCAAAGAAGATCGCTGTAATGGCCTGCTCAAACATTCCGTCTATCACTTGGCGAGTAATAAAGGTGTAGATGAATGTGCAAGCTGGGGTGATTACTTCTACGTGGAGGCGCTAGTCCGTATGACGCAGCCATGGAATATATACTGGTGATGTGCTGCACAGGTTGAACCAGTCTCTGTCACTGGTTATGTGGAATGTCTACAGCAAGGATGCTTAATTTATCGACAGGCGGGAGTTTCTGTTTGAAAATCAGATGGCATTTATTAAAACAGTGATTGTAAACCATGTAAAATATATCCACCCTGAGTCAGGCAGATGACAACCATTATTTTTCATGGTGTCCGGACATTCAGCCATCGCTAAAACTTAAATGCCATTTTCTGACAAAATTATTATCATAATTTATTATTTATTCATATTAACCATTGAATAATGGCATACTACCTACAGGAGGTGAAACACTTCAAAAATTGCTCACAAAAAATATGTCTCACAATCATTTGATGAAACTGTTATTCCCGATAGCTTCACTGCAACAAATCATTTTTTCATGATGAAGCGTGAATGTATAAGGTATAAATATGAAAAATATTAAAGTGGCGATTTTATCTCTGAGCACCCTTTACTCTGTCAACTCGTTCTCTGCCGGTCCTTGGATTGAAGTTAGGGAAGCATATAATACCGCATCTAAAAAACATGAATTTGTATTACGCGGAGCATATAATTTCGCAAATGGCGCGGGAATCATGCTGACCAATGCCTATGACACAAACAAATATGATGAACTGAAACATAGTTATAATGAACTGGAAGGATGGTACCCGCTGTTTAAACCCACACGGGAGCTCACCATTTCTCCGGCCCTGATTATCACCGATAATAAAAATGGTTCCACTGTATCACCCTATGTTGATATGAATTATAAGTTTACAACTGATTTTAATGTTACGTTACGCTACCGTTACAACCATAGGAGCTACGAAACCCCCGATCTCAATGAAAAAGACGACAGGGATAGCACGCATCAAATTGTCATGTACTGGAACTATAAAATCAATAATACCTGGGCATATACATTTGAGCCGGACTATTATATGAATATTAATGACTATCATCGCCCAAACGGAAAGGATCATAGCTGGGAACTAAATAATAAACTGGTCTATACATACGATCGGCACTGGAAACCTTATGTAGAGGCTTCCTGGCTAGATCGCTCTATTGAATATGCTAAAGAACAGTATCGCTTCCGTGTCGGGATCCGATATTATTTTTGATGAAAAACAAAAACTGTGGGCGAACTATGCTGTATGGCCCACAGATTGATTGTGTTTCAGTTAATCATAGAACAGTCGAAGCACAAATACTGGAAGCTATGGAGGCTAAATGAAAGCAGCTTTATTAATAACAGAAGGTTTTGAAGAGGCAGAAGCTGTCATTGTTTATGATATCTTATGCCGGCTTGATGTGGATGTGGACGTTATCTCCTGTACTGACCTGAGAATACTTACAGTAGACGCATATTTTTCCTTATCTGTAAACGCGGGAAAACATATTGATAACGCGCGACTCACTTTATACGACGCGGTCATTATCCCGGGTGGGCCAGCCTCAACTGAAGATATGTCGCGTGCCCCCAAAGTTATCGAGTTTATTCAACAACATGATCTGCGTGAAAAATGGATTTGTGCTTTATGTTCTGCACCTGCACGGGTTCTTGGCCAGAATTATCTGTTACATGATCGCAACTATACCTGTTCAGGTGAGTTATGGCAAACCTGTCCGGATGGAAAATACACCGGTGAGAATATCGTTGTTGATGGTAACCTCATTACCGGAAAAGGCCTTGGTGTGGCGTTTGAATTCGCTTTCACGATAGCTGAAGCTATGACAAGGGAGTCTAATAAAATACAGAAGCAAAAAGAACATATATATTTCACTCGATGATATTAATTCAATCAAAAAACCTGTTTGCACAGAATCATAAAGACAATAGCTGCTTTGAGGTTAAGCTGGATCTCATCAATAGATCCAGCCACTTTACTATTGGAAACAGGAATCAGCTAGCGGGCTTGTTGTCGGGCCGGCTCCCCTGCGTTGGCGTTACGGCGTGGCGGCGTTAGCCTCCGCCGATGCACGCAGGCCGCGCCCTGTCAGCGTGAAATAGGAAATGACGGTAAAGGTTGTGGTGATCAGGCCAAGGATCAGATAGGCCTGATGAAAACCCACCGAGTCATACATTCTTCCTACCCAGGCGGAAAGCACCACGCCCGAAAGCTGTTTGGACAGATTAAAACCAATCAGGAACAAGGTTGCCGACACCCGGGGGTCAAACACCGAGGAGATATATTTGAAGGTGCCCACCAACAGGAAAGGCAGCTCGAACATATGCAGCGTTTTCAGCAGAATCACTTCAATGCCGCTGCTGGCGAAGGACGAACCGATAATCCTTACCGACATGATGACGCCGGCCACCAGCAGCGCATTCTTGGCGCCGATGCGGTTAATGATAAACGGGGCGCAGAACATAATGCAGGCGTTCAATAACTCCCCGCCGGTAGTGACGAAACCGAAGATCTCGGTGCCCCTTTGGGGGGATGAAAAGAATCCTTTGAAAAAGTTGGCGAATTGCTGGTCGAACACGTCGTAAATACTGGCGACGCCGATAACGTATAACAGGAAGGCCCAGAAGCGCGGCATTTTTAACAGATCCAGCGCCATGGCCAGCGAGAACTCGCGCCGATTCGCTCCCAGCTTGTCCATTACCTGCACCGTCTGGTTCGGTTGCGGGCGGGAAACAATCAGCAAGACGGCCAGCACCCCCCCAAACCCTGAGGCAATCCAGAACGTAATGTTGGGGTTAATGCTGAACAGCAGCCCAGTTATCGACGCGCAAATGGCCCAGCCCACGCAGCCGGAAACGCGAACCTTGCCGTATTCAAAACGGTTGGTGCGGCTGACGCGTTCAATATAGGCCTCCACAGCCCCCGCGCCGCCGGAGAAAACAAACCCCAGGTAAAGCCCCCCCGCCAGCGCGCCGGCATAAATATTGTATTGCAGCAAAGGCGCGAGCACGTAAATAAAGAACGGCGCGAATAAAATCAAAAGAATGACAATCGCCCAGAGCAGATGTTTGCGCAGGCCCAGCTTGTCGGAGATTAAACCGAAAACCACCTGGAAAATAATGGCAAACAAGGCAATAAATGAAAATACCATCCCAGTTTCAGTTTTGCTGAGGTGATTGACATCCGAAAGCCATATCGGGAAAAAAGGGAAATACGCCGACATGATAAAATAATAGAAAAAAAAGAATAGCATGAAATAAATAAAGTTATGTCTTTCCTGCGCCGAGAGCTGAGTCAATTTCATAGTGTCACCTGGATTATTATTTTGTAATGGGGGAAACATACCCAAAAAAATTGGAGTTGCATCACAACAAAACCAACGATTTTGTTGAACTGCGCTTGCGCTGGCCCCAACGATTCGGGTAAGTGAGCGCAGCCAACACAGAGGCAGCTTCAAGTATGACGGGCATATCCCCCCTCCACGTTTACCGATGCTTAATACTGACCTGATAACGCCACTGCGTTTCCTTTAACAACCACTCTTTATGCACGCTCGGCGTCCAGGAATCATCTCCCCCCACGCCCATGTGCCGCGCATCCAGGGTAATCCAGATACCGGGTTCAGCACGCAACAGATGCCAATGGTCGACATCCATCAACTGTTTGCTGCCGTAAGGCATGATGGAGAAATGGAATAACCCGTCGACACGCCAGCCTCCCCAATTGAGTTCATGGGTGTTGCATCGCAATCCATTCTCCGTGGGAAAGACATACGGGGTGACCATCTCACTCAACGGCAGGCGCCAGCGTGAGAAACAGGCGCTTTTTTGGCGGTCGGGGTAGTTCTCATGCGGCCCCAATCCTAACCACTCGACATCTGCGGAGGCCGATGTGGCTTGGAAAACCATGCCGATACGCGCCAGCGGCGGCAAATGGCCAGCACGCTCTCCTGCTACGTCGATCTTCAGCGCGCCGTGGCAATCAATGCTCATCTGCCAGTGGCTGACGATCAGAACCTCATCGTCATACCGGTAATGGAAGGTGCTGCGGATCTCCACGCGGTCTTCGTAAACCGCCGCCGTGCACTGGGTGCAGGTTCGCTGCATGGCATAAAGCCCGGCTTTTTTCCAGCGTTCCACCCAGGCGTTAGGGTCGCATCGTTCAACTTCACTGACCCCTATGTCGTTATCCAGCGGCGCACGAACAAACTGGTCGGTGAACGGACTCATCAGTTTGTTTTCACCCGCCACCGTCCATCGCATCAACAAACCGCTCTTGCTGTCGATAAACCATTCCCGATCGCCATGCAGCACCCGGTAGCCGTCGTCATGGCGCTGCAGTTCAGGGCGAACGCCAGGTTTTGGCGCATCCGGCAACGCCAGAGCCGTCGGCAAATGGAATTGTTGCCATGCAACGCGGTGCCCGGCCGATGACCAGGCGGTGGCTTCCGGTTGGATAACTTCAAGGATCAGAGTGACATTGCGGGCATTCGCCGGCAAATCGATACGTTCCGCCAGGGTGACGACGGCATTTCCCTGCGGCGGGATATCCAACGCCTCCTCGCCAGACCGCCATTCGCGCCCATCCTGTTCAATCCGCCAGTGCAGCCTTTCATTGTCGGTACGGCGGAACAGGTATTCACTGCCGACAGTCACCTCGAGCGGCGCATGGCCCACCAACGAAAACTGGAAGAACTGCTGCGCATGTTTGGCTTCATGGAGCGAGGGGTGTGGCGTGCGGTCGGCAAACACCAGGCCGTTCAGGCAGAACTGCCGGTCATTGGGGGTGTCGTTGAAGTCGCCGCCATAGGCCGATACGCGCGATCCATTTCCATCGTCTTTAAGCAAAGATTGATCGGCCCAGTCCCAGACAAACCCGCCCTGAAGCCGCGGATACTGACGAAACGCGCGCCAGTATTCGTCAAAATTCCCCAGGCTGTTGCCCATCGCGTGGGCGTATTCGCACAGTATCAGGGGGCGGTTTTCGCCCGGCATGCCGACCCATTTTTTTATCGACCATTTTGGCACTCCAGGGATGAGTTGATCTTCATCCACCCGAGCATACATTGGGCAAAGGATATCCGTTGCCGCACTGTTGGCCCCGCCGCCCTCGTACTGAACCGGCCGCGTGGGATCGTTGCTTTTAATCCAGCGATAAAGCGCATCATGCAAACTGCCGTGCCCGGACTCATTGCCCAACGACCAGATGATGATGGAGGGATGGTTGCGGTTACACTGCACCATGCGGGTCACGCGGGCGCTGTAAGCCGGGAACCAGCTCGGATCGTCACTCAGCCGCGCCATCGGCACCATGCCGTGAGTTTCGATATTGGCCTCATCCACCACGTAAAGGCCGTAGCGGTCACAAAGCTCGTACCAGCGTGGATTGTTGGGATAATGCGAACAGCGCACGGCATTAAAGTTGTTCTGCTTCATCAGCAGAATATCCTGAATCATATCCTCTTCGTTGATCGCCTGGCCGCGCACCGGGTGGTGCTCATGCCGGTTGACGCCACGGATCAGCAGCGGTTTGCCGTTCACTTTCAGCAACCCGTCCCTTATCTCTACGTGGCGAAAACCGGTGTCCGCCGCCTCGGCCTCGATCAGTTGCCCATCGGCGCCATAAAGCGCAATGACGGTCCGATAACAATGGGGTAGCTCGGCACTCCACAAATCCGGCGCCTGCACCGGCAACGCAAAGGTTACCCGATCGGCATAAGTCCCCCGCTCGTCGATCGCCTCGGTGCCCAACGGCTTGCGCTGGCCGGCGATTTTTTCGTCGCCTCGCCACAGGGACAAATCCACCTGCAGCCCCGTCAGCCGGGCTTTCCCCGCAGCGACGTGGACCGAGGCCCGCAAGGTGCCATGCCGGTACTCCGTATCCAGCCCGGCGGACAACTGGAAATCGGTAAGGTGGATGTCCGGCTTGTGCAGCAATGACACCGAACGGTAAATGCCGCTCATGCGCCACATGTCCTGATCCTCAAGCCAGGTCCCCGAACTCCAGCGCATCACCAGCGCGCAGAGGCGGTTCCCGCCGGCACGAAGCGCATCGGTTAAATCGAACTCGGCCGGTAAACGGCTGTCCTGCGAGTAGCCAATCCACACTCCATTGCAAAAAAGGTGGAATGCCGAGTTCACTCCGTTGAAGATAATTCGGGTTTTGCCTGTCTTCAGCCATGCCTCGGGGATTTCGATCTCGCGCGAATAGCACCCCGTCGGGTTTTCCTGCGGCACAAAAGGCGGTTCGGTCGAGATCGGGTAGCGGACGTTGGTGTAGATCGGCGCATCATAGCCGTCCATCTGCCAGTTAGAAGGCACGGTTACCGGCCGGCTATCCCGGCTATCCTCCACCAACCAACGCGGATCCACCGCTTCGGGCCGGTCCAGATAAACAAACTGCCATTCGCCATCCAGCGAAACGCGCCGATCGGAGCGCCGGCTATCCCTGGCCTCCTCAACCGTGCGCCAACTGCGAAATTGCGGGTGGGCAGGCAATCTGTTGAGGTGGGTGACGGCCGGGTTTTGCCAGTCCTGCCGGGCCAGAACCTGATGGAGAAGGCTGTCCGGCGGGTTGTCGTTTACCGAATAAAGAGGCTGCTTCATAACAATCCTTACCTGTTGCCAAAGGGATGTATAGCGCTATACATTTTCATTCGAGTAAATACGATCCACGCCTTGGCCAGCAATGAATTTAGTGGTTATATTTGAGTTCAATCACGCTATTTCTCGATTGTTTCCTTTAATGTATTACGCATGACATCAAATGTTTTTTTACTACATTTTCGGACAGAACGACGCATTGCCGGCCAAGGCCGCACTTTATTGCGAGAGGGAATTGATGAATAAACGACAGGCAACGCTGGAAGACGTGGCAAAACAGGCGGGTGTCTCCCAACAGACCGTGTCACGGGTGCTGAACAACCCGGATATCGTCTCCGAGCGCACGCGCAATAACGTGCTGGGCGCGATGAATACGCTCAATTATGTGCCTAACCGCTCCGCACAGATCCTGGCCGGCAAGACCTTGCCGACGTTCGGCTTGCTCACCACCTCCCTTGCACTGCATGCCCCTTCGCAAATCGCCTCGTCGTTCAAGCGCCATGCGGAATTGGTGGGGTATCAGGTGGCCATCTCGATGCTGAAAACCGGGCGGTTGAGCGTCCTTCAGTCGGCGCTGAATGAATTTAGGGCGCAGAAGATCAACAGCGTGGTCATGAGCCTGCCGCTGGAAAAAGCGGATGCAGAAACCCTGGTACGGGATAACCCGGACATGCGGCAACTGTTTCTGGACGTGCCTCCCGCCGCAGAGGTCTGTCATCTTGGCTTTCTCCACAGCGACGGCACGACCAGCAGCGTTAACCTGCTTCTGGAGCTGGGGCATCGGAAATTCGGTTTGCTGGCCGGACCGGAAAGCTCCATTTCGGCACGGCTGCGTCTGGCCTGTTGGCGCGACACCCTGTATCAGGCAGGCATTGCGGAGACAGATACCGAATACGGCGACTGGAGCGCCAACAGCGGCTGGGTAAAAACCGTGGAATTGTTCAGCAGACACCCGGATATCACGGCAATGCTGGTCGCCAGCGACCAGATGGCGTTAGGGGTCATCAGCGCCTTGCGGCAACTCAACAAGCGTATACCGCAGGATGTGTCCGTGATTGGCTATGACGATACCCCCGACAGCCAGTATTTCCACCCGGCCCTGACCACGGTGAGGCAGGACTTTGACCTTATCGGTAAACGTGCGGTCACTCATTTATTGAGCATGGCGAGTCAGCCACAAGAGGCGTTTAACGATCTGCTACCGACCACCCTGGTTATCCGGCAGTCCACCGGCAAACCGGACGCAGCGGGTTCGGAGAGCGCGCTCGTCAGGCAACTGAAAGCCTTGGTGCAGCAGCTGTAATATTCCCTCCGAAATTCTGCCCTGTTCGGAAGCAGAATATTCACCAATCTTTATACAATTTAAATTCAATGAGTTAGCATATAAATCTTCCTGATGGATTTTCATTTCCCCCTCCGCCCTGGGCAGATAAGATGGAAAATTAGCGTGCTTTAACCGCCGCCATGACAAAACCATCCCATCCTTTCTCACCGACAGTCTGTATTGCTGTCGCCTCAAGTCGCTCGTCTTCTGAAATCATCTGAATGAACTCTCTCAGGCCCCGCACGTTAGGATCATCGCTATCAGAATCAATCACGCCGCCGCGGACCGAGTTATCCCCCACGATGACCGTACCTTGTTCCGACAGTTTGATTGCCCACGCCAGATATCGCGGGTTATTCACTTTGTCGGCATCGATAAAAATAAAGTCAAAAGTGGCAGTAATGCCGTATGAGCCGACCTGATATGCCCGCACGCCCTCCGTATGCCGAGTCAGGATACATCGAGGGCGGGTTATGCCGGGGCTAAATCGCCCCCCGGTTGATTACGGGACAGACAGGGCAAAGCGGTTTTTCAGTTCATGGGCAATTTCGTCTTCCGACAGCTGCTGCTTTTCTACTCCATCCGCAGTGACCGTCTTCAGCACATCGCCCAGCAAAATGACGCGCCCCTCGGGGCGATGCTGCACGATCAGCAGCTTCTGCACAAAGATGGCGTCAGGGTGGGTGGAGTTGAGGTCGTTGGCCGGGACGAAATCAATCCATTCCTGGGGTGACAAATCAAAACCGTATTGATTGGCCCATTCCCCCTCCACTTTCGCCTGCAGCAGGTATTCGCCGTTAGCGTCACGGGCAAGTCGGAAAATATCGAAATTTTGCTCGATGTCGGTATCGATCATGTCCAAAGCCAGCGGCGCACGGATGCCGTAGCTGCCGCCCCCCAATCGCAAAGCCACAGACGGCCCTCGACTTCAGTAATGTTCGACCAGAGCGGGAAAAGGAAGGAAATCGCCTGAGGGCTGGCTAAATATTTGTTTCATTCAGCAGGCGTTGCCTGAAAAACTGCTGGCGTTTTTTTCTATTTTGATTGTGTAATCATCGAGGGAAATTGACAAGGTGAGTTAGGTTGATGAGCGATAAAGGGAAAAACTGGGTTAAGGCGGAGGATGTGGCGCGACTGGCAGGCGTGTCGCGCTCAGCGGTATCGCGGGCTTTCACGCCTGGCGCATCTGTCGCGGAGAAAACGCGCGCGAAGATCATGCATGCTGCAGAGCAGCTTGGCTATCAGGTCAATATTATCGCCCGTACCATGAACACCGGCAATAGTAACTTTATTGGTATCGTCACCGCAGGTTTTGATAATCCTTTCCGCAGCAAATTGCTCTCCCCCTTGGTTCACCAGTTGGCTTTGCATGGGTTTATGCCACTACTGATGAACGCCGATGACCCTGACCAACTGGCACCTTCGCTCAAACAGCTGCTAAGTTACCATGTGGCAGGTGTGATCATTACTTCTGGCGCCCCCCCTCTGTCGCTGGCAGAAGAGTACCTGGAGAGAAAAATTCCCGTCACCCTGATCAATCGTCATGCCGACTTGCAGGGTTGCGATCGCGTAGCGAGCGACAATGTGCAAGGCATGGGGCTGATGGTGGAATATTGTCGTCAACAGGGTTGGCAACACATTGGTTTTATTGGTGAAGATCGTTCCAACTTCAGTACGAATGAGCGCTATTTAGCTTTGAGCTCGTTTGCGTCCGGCTTGTCAATTTCAACCCGTTTCGTCCCTGGCGGGGGATATGCCGCCGGCCGAGCGACTTCACTTGAACTGAGCGACTGTCAGGTCTTGCTATGCGCCACTGACATGCTGGCGTTGGGGGCGATCGATGGCCTGCGCTCCCTTCGCGGCACGCGTCGCATTCCGGCTGTTATTGGGTTCGATGATATCCCACAGGCCAGCTGGGATCCTTACCAACTCACGACTATCCAGCAGGATACAGACGGGCTGGCACAGCAGGCGGTAGATCTTTTAGTAACGCGTATCGCTCAGTTTGATTTGCCATCACGGCACCGTGCCGTGCCGGTGAAATTAATTATTCGTAATGGCAATTAATGAAAAATTAGTTTTATGCGGAATCGGTCACAGATTAACCTTCGCAAAATCGCCACACTCCTTCCTGCCCTACGGGGCTAATTTTTTATCTTTTTTTGCACACGTGTGCATTTCAAGGAGATGTTATGGCGACCCATAAAGATGATTCGCTTTTGGCGCGTTACCACTTCGCCTGCCGCCTTGCCGAGTCCGGGGGAAAGTTGGCTGAGGCGTTTTATCAGCAGCGCGAAACGCTGCAAACCGATCATAAGGGAACTGACCTGCAGGATGTAGTAAGCCGAGCCGACCGTGAAGTGGAGGCCTTTCTGCAGTCGCGCATCGCCGAGGCATTCCCTGAGGATGGCTTTTTGGGGGAAGAGAGCGGCAAGGTTGATTCTGACAAGCCTGTGCTGTGGGTAGTAGACCCCATTGATGGCACCAGCTGTTTTCTTAACGGTCTGCACACCTGGTGTTTGTCACTGGCGATAGTCGTCGATGGCGAACCGGTAATCGGCGTCGTGTATGACCCTAACCATCAGGAACTTTTCCATGCGCTGAAGGGGCATGGAGCATGGCTGAACGATCGCCGGTTAGCGCCGCATGCCGCAACCGTCATCGCGGGCGGCGTGATGGGCGTAGGAACCTCACAACGCGTTTCTGCCGCTGATTTTCTGCCATTCCTGGACGCACTGTTGCAGCAGGGTGGCATGTTTGTACGCAACGGGTCCGGTGCGCTTATGAGCGCCTGGGCAGCCGCCGGTCGCCTGATTGGTTACTACGAACCGCACATGAACCCGTGGGACGCTTTACCCGGTATCGTGCTGATGCGCGAAGCAGGCGGCACCACCAACGACTATCTGGCTGCCGAGGGTATCACATGCGGCAACCCGGTATTACTGGCAAGTAAAACGCTTTACCCACAATTACAACAATGGGTTAAACAACCCTTACTCTAACCTGCACGGGCGGAGCTTCTGATTCTGTACTCTACAAAATGGATCCGGCCATCAAGGATGATACCGCAATCAGCGGCACCTCCGCCTATCGGAGACAAGATGATGTCTGGATTACTCAGTTTTTTTCGCGCCAGCCCGGAGAAACACGCTGGCGCTTTCAATGAACAACGCTTCCGCATTGTCAGGTGGCAAACGTTTCTGGCAATGACGCTGGCCTACATAACATTTTACGTCTGTCGTCTTTCCTTCACCGTTGCCAAAAGCGCCCTGGTCGATCTCGGTATTTCGCCTGCCGAACTGGGCATGATTGGATCTGCGCTTTTCTTCAGCTATGCCATAGGCAAATTTGTGAACGGGTTTCTCGCCGATCACGCCAACATAGTGCGCTTCATGAGTCTGGGTCTCCTGCTTAGCGCGGGTATGAACCTGATGATGGGCATGACCACCAACGCTCTGCTGCTGGCACTCTTCTGGGGCATTAACGGCTGGGCGCAATCGATGGGGGTTGGCCCCTGTGCCGTTTCGCTGGCTCGCTGGTACGGCACCAAAGAGCGCGGAACCTTCTACTCAATCTGGTCGACCGCACATAACATCGGCGAAGCCATAACCTACATGGTGATCGCCGCTGTTATTGCCGGTTACGGCTGGCACATGGGCTATCTTTCAACGGCGGCACTGGGCGCTGCGGGCGTAGTGCTCATGTTGCTGTTTATGCGTGATTCTCCGCAAAGCAGCGGTTTTCCCTCCATCCATGAAATCAGCCATGAACCGATGGAAGAGGAAGAGGCGAACAGCTCCATCCTGCAAAGCCAACTGCTGGCGTTGCGCAACCCCGCGCTCTGGACGCTGGCGCTGGCCTCCGCCTTTATGTACATCGATCGCTATGGGGTGAACTCCTGGGGTATCTTTTTCCTGCAGCAAGGCAAAGGCTACACCACCGTAGAAGCTTCAGCCATCATTGGCGTGAACGCCATTGCCGGCATTGTCGGTACCCTTCTTGCCGGCGTACTGTCAGACCGCTTCTTTGCCCGTAACCGCAGCATCATGGCAGGGTTCATCAGCCTGCTGAACACCGGCGGATTTGCCCTGATGCTGTGGGCTCCGCACCGTTACTCCACTGATATCATCTCTATGGTGATCTTCGGTGCCACGATCGGGGCACTTACCTGCTTCCTCGGTGGTTTACTGGCGGTAGACATCTCTTCGCGTAAGGCGGCCGGCGCGGCGCTCGGCACCATCGGCATTGTCAGCTACGCGGGGGCCGGTTTTGGCGAATTCCTCACGGGTATCATCATCGATAAAACTTCGATTATCGAAAATGGTAAAAAGATCTACGATTTTCACACGTTGTCGCTGTTCTGGGTCGCTGCCGGTCTCGTTTCTGCGTTATTATGCTTTGTCACCGCCGCGATAGTGGCCAAGCGTAACGCCAGCGAACACCGCCCCCTCTATTCATCTTAACTACTCAAAAGGAAGACATCATGATGCCACGCAGACATCGGGCCGTCGCACGTCTGTTTATTGCCGGCGCGCTGTGGTTAGGCGCAACGCAGGCACATGCGGATGCACAGTATCAGTTGGAGAAAGTCGTCGAGCTCAGTCGCCACGGTATTCGTCCGCCGACGCAGGGAAACCGCAAAGATATCGAAGCGGCCACCCAGAGTTCTTGGGCAGTTTGGACCACCCGCGATGGTGAGCTTACGGGTCATGGCTATGCCGCCGTGGCCAACAAAGGGCGTTGGGAAGGCGAGCATTATCGCCGGCTGGGCCTGCTCACACCGGGATGCCCGCGGCCTCAGGATGTTTATGTGCGGGCCAGTCCGTTGCAGCGTACCCGTGCGACGGCTCAGGCTCTGGTGGACGGCGCATTTCCCGGTTGTGGCGTGGCTGTCCATCACGTGGAGGGGGAAAACGATCCGCTGTTCCAGACAGAAGCGTTCCCGGCGACCCATACCGATCCCGGTCAACAACTGGCGGCCGTGAAGGAAAAAGCGGGGGATTTAGCCGCCCGCCAGCAGGCTCTGCAGCCTGCCGTACAGACGCTTAAAAATGCCGTGTGCAACCCGAATGCGGACTGCTCATTTTTTGAAAAGACCTGGAAAATCAAGCAAAGCAAAAACGGCAAGACATCCATTGACGGGTTAAGTGTGCTAGCGAACATGGTGGAAACGCTGCGGCTTGGCTGGAATGAAAATCTGCCCGTCAGCCAATTGGCGTGGGGCAAGATCACCTCGGCTCATCAGATAACCGCCGTGCTGCCGCTATTAACGGCCAATTACGATCTGGGCAATGACGTGCTCTACACCGCACGCAAGCGTGGCTCAATTCTGCTGAATGCAATGCTGCAAGGCGCCGAACAGGGGGTAAATCATACCGCCGACGCCACGCCGGAAACGCGCTGGCTGTTGCTGGTTGCACACGACACCAACATCGCGATGGTGCGAACGTTGATGGGCTTCAGTTGGTCTCTGCCGGGTTATGCGCGCGGTAACATTCCACCGGGTAGCAGCCTCGTGTTTGAACGCTGGCGCGACACCAGAAGTGGCGAGCGATTCCTGCGCATCTATTTCCAGGGGCAGAGCCTCGACGACCTGCGCAACCTCCAGGTCGTCGATAAAACACATTCGTTATTGCGCGAAGAATGGAAGCAGGCAGACTGCCGGATAACGGCTGTTGGCACGCTGTGTCCGATGAAGGGGGCCGTGCGTGCATTAAGCAAAAACCTCGATAGACACGCAATTACGCCGGTGAACTACCCGGCATTCTGATGGTGGAAATATCAACAGCGGGCAATGATGCCCGCTGTTTCTATCCCCTATCGAGCCGCGCTGGGCGATAGGCTGATGGCGATATTTCTCATAAATGGCTTTAACCGCGTGATCTTCACCGGGAAACGTCCATATCTTCAGCTTCACCGAATCGCCCGAGGGCGTGGCGATATCGGGCGTGGGGCGACGCTCTGCGGACGGTAAATCAGTCATGATTATCTCCTTTTTGCGGTTAGCGCTGCCGTTTCAGCTTAAATAAGCCGCGGCGGAACCGCAATCAGGGATATCCCGCCATTAATCCCGGCATTCCGTCTATCAATCACATCTTATTGAATAGCCGTGAACTATCACAACATTCAACCATTCCTATTTTATCTATCCGCCGCCGCTGACTAAGCTTATCGATGAGTCTTCCTGCGCCCGTTAGCGGCCCGGAAGTCAAACTCGATAACTATCGAACACGTTCAGTTACTTAGCGCAACACCCGACGCGAGCATCATCCGCATATCAAGTTAACGGCTCCCCGCGCGGCGCAACCGGCCGCGCCCAGAGAGCATACCAACGGAAGCAGAGAGCGCATTATGACAACTGAAAGCAAATGCCCATTTTCGGGCGGCAATAAGCCGGTGAATCCCCAGCGCGGCCCTTCGAATCACGACTGGTGGCCCAACCAACTCAGCCTGAAGCCGCTGCACCAGCACTCCCCCCTGTCCGATCCGATGGATAAAGATTTCAACTACGCCGACGCGTTCAACAGCCTCGATCTGGCCGCCGTCAAACAGGATCTGCACGCCCTGATGACCGACTCTCAGGAATGGTGGCCGGCGGACTTCGGCCACTACGGCGGCCTGTTTATCCGCATGGCCTGGCACAGCGCCGGCACCTACCGCATCGGTGACGGCCGCGGCGGCGCGGGCGAAGGCCAGCAGCGTTTCGCCCCGCTCAACAGCTGGCCCGACAACGTCAGCCTCGACAAGGCGCGCCGCCTGCTGTGGCCAATCAAACAGAAATACGGCCGCAATATCTCCTGGGCCGACCTGCTGGTGCTGACCGGCAACGTGGCGCTCGAGTCGATGGGCTTCAAAACCTTCGGCTACGCCGGCGGCCGCGCCGACACCTGGGAGCCGGATGACGTCTACTGGGGCTCGGAGAAAATCTGGCTGGAGCTGAGCGGCGGGCCGAACAGCCGCTATTCCGGCGACCGTGACCTCGAAAGCCCGCTGGCGGCGGTGCAAATGGGCCTGATCTACGTGAACCCGGAAGGCCCGGACGGCAACCCCGATCCGATCGCCGCCGCGCGCGACATTCGCGAAACCTTTGCCCGCATGGCGATGAACGATGAAGAGACCGTGGCGTTGATCGCCGGCGGGCACACCTTCGGCAAGACCCACGGCGCGGGCCCGGCATCGAACGTCGGCGCCGATCCGGAAAGCGCCGGCCTGGAATCCCAGGGTCTCGGCTGGCACAGCACCTTCGGCACCGGCGTCGGCAAGGACGCCATCACCAGCGGCCTTGAGGTCACCTGGACCACCACCCCGACCCGATGGAATCACGACTTCTTCCGCCACCTGTTCGAATACGAATGGGAGCTGTCGCAGAGCCCGGCCGGCGCGCACCAATGGGTGGCGAAGGACGTGGGCGAAACCATTCCCGACGCCTTCGATCCCAACAAAAAGCGCCGCCCGACCATGCTGACCACCGACCTGTCGCTGCGCTTCGATCCCCTCTATGAGCCGATCTCGCGCCGCTTCTACGAGCATCCCGAAGAGCTGGCCGACGCCTTCGCCCGCGCCTGGTTCAAGCTGACCCACCGCGATATGGGGCCGCGCGCCCGCTACCTCGGCCCGGAAGTGCCGGCGGAAGAGCTGATTTGGCAAGACCCGGTTCCGGCGGTCAATCATCCGCTGATCGACCAAGGGGACATCGCCGAGCTTAAAAACCGGGTGCTGGCCTCCGGCCTGCCGGTTTCGACGCTGGTCGCCACCGCCTGGGCCTCGGCCTCCACGTTCCGCGGCTCCGACAAGCGCGGCGGCGCCAACGGCGCGCGCATCCGCCTGGCGCCACAGAAGGACTGGGCGGTCAACCAACCGGCTCAGCTGGCGCAGACGCTGGCCACGCTGGAAGGCATTCAGCGCGCGTTCAACGATGCCCAGCCGGGCGGCAAACGCGTTTCGCTGGCGGATCTGATCGTGCTGGCCGGCTGTGCGGGCGTGGAGCAAGCGGCGAAAAACGCCGGTCTCCAGCTGCAGGTGCCTTTCGCGCCGGGCCGCACCGACGCCACCCAAGAGCAGACCGACGTCGATTCCTTCGAGGCGATGGAACCGGCGGCCGACGGCTTCCGCAACTTCCTCAAAGGCAAATATCAGGTGCCGGCCGAGGTGCTGCTGGTGGACAAAGCGCAACTGCTGACGCTGACCGCGCCGGAAATGACCGTGCTGGTCGGCGGGCTGCGGGTCCTGGGCGCCAACTTCGGCGACGCCAAACACGGCGTCTTCACCGATCGGCCGCAGGCGCTGACCAACGACTTCTTCGCCAACCTGCTGGACATGGGCACCACCTGGCACCCGGTCGGTGATGACGGGATCTTCGAGGGGCGCGATCGCCACAGCGGCGCCGTCAAGTGGACCGGCACGCGCGTCGATCTGGTGTTCGGTTCGCACGCCCAGCTGCGCGCCCTGGCCGAAGTCTACGGCAGCGCCGATGCGCAGGAGAAGTTCGCGCACGACTTCGTCGCCGCCTGGAATAAGGTGATGAACCTGGACCGCTTCGATCTGGCCTGATCTGAGCTGCGTTAAACGGGCCCGCCCGGGGTGACCCAGGCGGGCTTTTCATCGAGTAAGGGACCCATGCTCCTCAATACACTGAAGTGATAACGAAAGGTTTATAGGCCCGTATAAGCTTTAGCTGCCAACGCCTCCATCGATGAATGTTGAAAAAATTCAGTTTGAGTCGCACTGAAGGAGCTTAAAGGTCGCGCCATTTATAGCGAATGCTTTCGGTTAAGCGACTTCTGGGTGCCATTGTGGCGGTCACCGGCTATCAGATCCGTGTTGGCGCCAGCGCACAAAAAACACTCAACAAATTGATAAAATTTATTGGGTTATGCTAACGTCGCCGCTCCGATGCGCTAACAATGCAATATAACCCTTACGGCGATCGCCAAGCGGCATAACCGGCCTCAGGCGTGGATCGCCTCCAGCTCTTCCGCCAGCAGGGCGACCAGCTGAGCAGCCGGCATCGGCCGCGCCAGCGCCACGCCCTGCCCGGCCCACAGCGACAGAAATTCCGCACGCCCCGCTTTGGCCGCCGCCTGGCGAATATCGCCGGTCAGTGCGTTTTGCACCGGGTAAGGCAGAATTTGCCGCTCGAAAGGACGCATGCGCTCCATAAACTGATTGACGATGCCACGCGCCGGTCGGCCGCTGAAGGCCCATGTCAGCCGGGTGCTGTCGTCGCCGGCGCTGCGCAATGCGCTGCGCCAGGCTTCGGCGATGCCCGACTCCGGGCTGCAGAGGAAAGCGGTGCCCAGCTGCGCCGCCTGGGCGCCAAGCAGCAAAGCGGCCGCAATGCCGCGCCCGTTCATGATGCCGCCCGCGGCGATCACCGGGATTTTCACCGCCGCAACCACCTGCGGGATCAACGCCATCAGGCCGACCGAGGACTGTTCAAAATCGCCGAGGAAGGTGGGCCGGTGCCCGCCGGCCTCGGAGCCCGAGGCGCAAATAAAGTCCGCCCCGGCCTGCTCCCAGGCTTTGGCTTCGGCCACCGTGGTGACGGTGCCGATCACCCGCGAACCGGCCCTTTTAAACTGCGCGACCGTTTCGCGCGGCAGCACGCCGAAGGTAAAGCTGACCACCGGCGGCGCGGCCTCCAGCAACGCCGCAATCTGGTCGCGGCTGTTTTCCGCAAATTTTTGCGGCGTGCCGCCGCTGCCGAGGCCCAGCGCGTCGCGGAACGGCTGCAACAGACGCTGAGCCTGCTGCAGCGCGGCGGCCTCCGGGTGTTGCTCATCGAGAATAAACAGATTGATATTAAACGGCGCGGCGGTCTGCGCCTTGATTTGCCGCACCCGCTCGATAATCACCTCGGGGGCGTACGCCGCCGCGCCGCAGGATCCCAGACCGCCGGCGTTGCTGACCGCAACCGCCAGTTCCGGCGGCGAAGCGCCGTTCATCGGCCCCTGGACAATCGGATAGCGCAACCCAAGCGCGCGGGTAAAAACAGAAGATGCCGTCATCGTTTTCTCGCCTGTTCTCAGTGAATTCGTTTTTCCGCCGGCAGCGCCGCCGGAGCCCGACGGAAAGCATAGCACCCTCTCAGCGCCCCCTTCGTTCAGTTAGTGCTTCATCTGCCGCCGCTCCAGCGGCAGGAAGTGATGCGCCACCGGCCGATCCGGGCCGATACGAAAACCCAGCGCTTCAATCGGCGCCGGCTGGGGGGGTCAGATGTTTTCCAGGTCGATGCCGCGCGTTTTCGGGCCGAACAGCCCAATCACCAGCATGACGATCAGCATGCTGACGACGATAAAGGCAATCACCCCCAACGATCCGCCGTACTGCAGGATAACGCCGATGATGATGCTGCTGAACACCGTCGACAGGCGGCTGAACGAGTAACAAAAACCCACCGCGCGGGCGCGGATGTAGGTGGGGAATACCTCGGACTGATAAGAATGGTAGCTGTAGGTCAGCCAGGCGTTGGACCAGGTGATGAAGAAACCGCAGAGGATCAGCCACAGCGGGTTGTTCTGCAGCGCGAACAGCGACCCGAAAATCACCGTTACCAGGCACGACAGAACGATCTGCCACTTGTTCTCCATTTTGTCGGCATACAGGCTGCACAACAGCGACCCCACCGGATAGGCCAGCGTAATGAAAAAGGCGTACAGCAGGCTGTGGGTGACCGAGGCGCCCTTGCCGGACAGCAGCGCCGGCAGCCAGTTGCCGAAGCCGAAGAAGCCGATCGCCTGGAAGAAATTCATCACCACCAGCATCAGCGTGCGGCCGCGATACTGCGGCGACCAGATATCCCTGAAACGCCCCTGCTTCGGCACCGGCTCGGCCTCGTCGCCCCCGCGCTGCGGGAACTCCGCCGCGTCGGTCACGCCGCAGCGCCGCTCCATCGCCAGCATCACCTGCCTGGCCTGCGGGTAGCGCCGTTGCTGCACCAGCCAGCGCGGGGATTCCGGCAGCCCCTTGCGCACCAGCCAGATCACCAGCGAAGCCACTGCGCCGGCGATCACCACGTAGCGCCAGCCGCTCAGCCCGAGAATAGTCTGCGGCACCAGCCACCAGGACATCAGCGCCACCGTCGGCACCGACAGAAACTGAATGAAAAACGCGAAGGCGAACGCCCGGGTGCGCAGATGCGCCGGCACCCATTCGGTCAGGTAGGTGTCGATGGTCACCAGCTCGATGCCCAGCCCGACCCCCACCAAAAAACGCAGGAAGATAACCCACTCCGCCTGCTGCTGGAACGCCAGCAGCAGCGAGAATACGCCGTACCAGGCCAGCGCGAACATAAAGGTGGTGCGGCGGCCAAAGCGGTCGGCGTAAGGGCTGAGCAGGCTGGCGCCGATGAACAGGCCGAGGAAGGTGGCCGAGGCGAAGGCCGCCTGGTCCGAAACGCCGAATACTCCCTGCGCGCCGGTGTGGAAAATGCCGTCGGCGATCAGGCCGGTGCTGATATAGCCGGTCTGAAACAGATCGTAGAGTTCGAAAAAGCCGCCCAGCGACAGCAGGATGATAAAGCGCCACAGGCCGGCCGACGCGGGCAAGGCGTCGATCCTGGCCGACAGATCCCGCTCATGGATAGGCGAAGCCGCCACAGAGTCACTCACCGTTAACCTCTCATTAACATATTTGATGACTTTCTATGCTAGCGATCCGGCGCCGGAGTTAAATTTTTAATTAGCAGCCTATGAAAAAAAGTTAAGCATAAAACGCTGCAGCGGACTGTTTTACAGAGAGAAAATTTAGCTGCGGCGGCCGGGCCCGGCCGCCGCAGGGGGATTAACGGCTGTGGTGCTGCTGCAGCCGTTCGCTGCGGTAGAAGTTCAGCAGGCACCAGCCGAGGGCGATCAGCGCCAGCGGCGCGCCGACGAAGCCGATGTTGCCCATGCCGAGATGCAGGCTGACCTGGTTGCCCAGCAGCGCACCGCCGCCGATGCCGAAGTTGTACAGCCCGGAGTAGATCGACATCGCCACGTCGGTGGCGTCCGGCGCCAGGCTCAGCACCTTGGCCTGCATCGACAGGCCGATGGCCATGATCGCCATGCCCCAGAAGATGCACAGCAGGGTCAGGTGGTTTTCATCGCCGGAGGCCGGCAGTAGCAGCAGCAGGCTCAGCGCCAGCAGCGCGATGGCGCCGATAAAGAATCCCGAAGGGAAACGTTCGCTGAAGCGGCTGAACAACAGGCTGCCGACGATGCCGGCGGCGCCGAACAGCAGCAGCATCAGGGTGGTGAAGTTCTCGGAAAGCCCGGCCACCGTCTGGATAAACGGCTCGATGTAGCTGTAGGCGGTGAAGTGCGCGGTCACCACGATGATGGTCAGCATATACAGGCTGACCAGCGCCGGGCGTTTGAACAGCACCGGCACGCTGGACAGCGAACCGGAATGTTCGCTTTTCAGCTCCGGCAACAGGCGCCACAGCAGCGCCAGCGCCAGGGTGGCGCATACCGCGATGCCGATAAAGGTCATGCGCCAACCGAGGATCTGGCCAACGACCCGCCCCAACGGCAGACCAAGCACCATCGCCAGCGCGGTGCCGCCGGCCAGCAGGCTCAATGCCTGGGCCTTCTTGCCCGCCGGGGCCACGCGGATCGCCAGCGACGCGGTGATCGACCAGAACACCGAGTGGGCCAACGCCACCCCGGCGCGCGAGATAACCAGCGTGGTGAAATTCCAGGCCACGGCGGTCAGCACGTGGCTGGCGATAAACAGCATGAACACCCCGATCAGCAGCTTGCGGCGCTCGATCTTGCTGGTCAGCAACATGCACACCAGCGAGGCGGCGGCGACGATCCAGGCGTAAATGGTGATGATCAGCCCGACCTGCTCGGTTTGCATCGAGAAGCTGGCGGCGATATCGCTCAGCAAACCGACCGGAATAAACTCGGTGGTGTTGAAAATAAAGGCCGAGACGGCAAGAATGACCACGCGCAACCAGGCGGTTGAGCGGGAGACGTTGGTGTGTTCCATGGTAAACGGGGTCCGGACAGGTGCGGCAAGTAGCGATATTTTAACCAACTGGCGGGATAAATGCGATATGCGTCACATTTTTATTGTATGGAATTTTGTGATCCCCGTCCGCCGCGCCGGGCAGACGGGGATTAACAGGGACTACCGGCTGAGGCTCTGCTGCAGGGCCGCCACCGAAGTTCTCCAGCGCGAACACAAATGGTCGAGCATCGCCTCAAACGGCAGATGCCCCAGGCTATCGGTACAGAAAGACAGTTTCATCGGTTATTCCTTAAATCACTCGAAGTTGACCCAGCGGGCGCCGCCGTCGGCGGAACGCACGCAGTTTTCGATCCAGCGCACCCCTTCCAGCCCGGCGTCGATATCCGGATAGACCAGCTGCGCCAGCGCCTGCCGGTCGCCGCGATCGCTGGCGTCGATCGCCAGCGCGAACTTCAGGTAAATGTTGGCCCAGGATTCGGTCAGCCCTTCGGTATGCAGCACGCCCAGCCGCTCATAGGCGTTGCAGTCGTCGTTCAGATACGGCATGCCGCGATGCAGGGTCTGGCCCGGCAGCCCCTGCACCTCATAACGCAGCTCGCTGGGGTTGACGTCGCTCCACTCCAGGCTGGCCTTGCTGCCGACGATGCGAATGCGCTGGCTGCTCATGGCGCCGGCGTTGACCGAAGAGGCCCACATGCGTCCTACCGCGCCGTTGGCGTAACGCATCATTACCAGCGCGTTGTCCTCCAGCGGCGCGCGCGCAGGAATAAAGCTCTGGCGATCGCAGAGCAGCTCGCGGATTTGCATCTGCGGCATGATCAGCTGCGACATGTAGTAGGTGTGGGTAGAGAGATCGCCCAGCACGAAGCTGGGCCCGGCGACGCGCGGATCGACGCGCCATCGCTGCGCTTCGTTGACCTGGTCGCCGTCGTCGGTGGCGTTAAAACCGTGGGTGTACTGCAGATCCACCATGCGGATCTCGCCGATCTCGCCGGCGGCGATCATCGCGCGCATCTGCAGCAGCAGCGGGTGGCCGGAGAAACCGTAGGTCACGCCGACGATGCGGTTTTTTTCCGCCGCCAGCGCCTTGATCTCGCGCGCCTCGCGGCTGGTGAAGAACAGCGGCTTTTCGCAGATGACGTGCAGCCCGGCCAGCAGCGCCGCGCGGGCAATCTCATAATGGGTGCCGTTCGGCGTGGCTATCGACACCACCTCGATACCGTCCTCGCGCTGCGCCTCCCGGCTGAACAGCAGGCGGTAATCGGCGTAGCAGCGATCGGCCGCCACGCCGAGGTTGACGCCAAATTCGCGGCCGCGCTCCGGCACGATATCGAACGCCCCGGCCACCAGCGCAAAGGCGGTGTTATCCCGCAGGGCCCCGCAGCGGTGTTTATACCCCACCTGCCCGAGCCGCCCGCCGCCCACCATCGCCCACCGCAACGGACGGGCTATTTTTCTTTCGCCATTCAACATGTCTGCTCCTGAATTCCGGGGATTGAATCAAATTGCACCCGGGTGCAAAATTGGATGCAACCGGGTGCAAAATCAGGTGGCAAATCGACCGCAAAACCAGAGCCACTTGCCGTGGACTATTGGAGATGGCTAAAAATAAGTCAAATTCAGCGAGTGATATTTGCCCGCCAGGATCACAATTCGCACAAAAATACGCCGCACCGCGCCTGCCGGCTCTCACGCCGGGAGGGCGCGGCGCGGCGGCGTCTCCCGCTTGGCGAAAGGCTGTGCTAATCTGTTGAACCTTACCGTTTTTTCAGAGCGGTATTTCAGCGACCCGAAGCGTTCACCGCGAGCGAAGGATGATGGCGAAGAAACCCGGTTCTACCCCGCAAACGACGGCCCACAAGGCGACCGCCAGCGACGTGGCGGCCCGCGCCGGCGTCTCGAAATGGACGGTATCGCGCGCCTTTACCGACGGCGCGTCGATCTCCGAACATGCGCGGCTGCGGGTGCAGGCCGCGGCGCGCGAGCTCGGCTATCGCCCCAACCTGCTGGCGCGCAGCCTGTCGAAAAAAAGCACCCGCATCATCGGGCTGGTGGCGGACGAGCTGAAGAATCCGCACATCTTTCCGTTGCTGGATGAGGTCACCCGCCAGCTGCAAAGCCGCGGTTACATGGCGCTGCTGCTGAATATCACCTCGGAGGGCGATTATGAATCCGCCCTGACCCTGGCCGACCAGATGCAGGTGGACGGGCTGCTGTTCCTCGGCACGGTGCTTAACGAACGGCTGATCCGGCTGGCGCAGGATATTCATCGCATTCCGCTGGTGGTGCTCTACCGCTACAGCGAAAGCCCCTATATTCAGGTGCTGGCCACCAACGGCTACCAGGCCGGGCGCGAGATCGGCGAACTGTTTGCGCAGCAAGGCTACCGGCGCATCGGCTATCTGGCGGGGCCGATCAGTGAATCGACCCAGCTGCGGCGGCTCGACGGCTTTCGCGATGCGCTGGCGGAGCAGCGACGCGAAGTCAGCCTGGTGCTGCAGGCGCCGCACTATCAGCGCCAATGCGGGCTGGATGCCGTGAGCGATTATCTGACCGCCACCCCGCCGGCGCAACGCGTCGAGGCCATTTTTTGCGAGAACGACATTCTGGCGATCGGCGCGATCGACGCCCTGCGCGCCACGCCGGGCGCCGCGCCGATCGCCGTGGTCGGCTTCGACGACATCGAGCTGGCGGCCTCCCCCAGCTACCAGCTGACCACCTACCGCCAGCCGATGCAGGCGCTGGTGGCCGACGGCATCCATTGCCTGACGCAGGCGTTTGAACCCGGCGGCCAGCGGCTGTATGCCGGCGAGCTGGTCATTCGGCGCTCGCACCTTAACAAGCAATAGCGTCAAAAGACGGCGGAAAGCCCGGTTACTGATTCGAGGTCACTATGTCAGCTATTTACGATTGGTCGGTGCTTGCGTTGCGCAAGGTTTACGATCGCCGCATCCATAGCGCGCCGGTGCTGGACAGCACCGCGCTGTTCCCCGATGCGCAGCGCTTTATCGCCCACTGGCGGCAGATCCGCGACGAAGCGCTGACCGTCGCCGAAGATCTGCGAAACATTCCGCGATTCCACGAAATCATGAGCGAACAGGCGTCGATCTCCGCCAACGACGCGCGCGACTGGCGCATGTTCATCATGCAGGCCTACGGCCACCCCATTCCCCGCAATCTGGCGCGCTGCCCGGCGCTGGCCGGCATTATCGCCGCTTCACCGGACGTGCTGTCCGCTTCGCTGTCCTTTCTGGCGCCCGGTAAGCGGGTGCCGGCGCACCGCGGCCCGTTCCGCGGCATCCTGCGCGGTTATCTGGTGCTGGACATGCCCACGCGCGAGGACGGTTCGCCCGCGGCGGTGCTGAAGGTCGACGGGCGGGAGTATCGCCTGCGCGAGGGGGAGTTCATGCTGTGGGACGATACCTTCGAACACGAGGTGTGGAACGACAGCGAACGGGTGCGCACCGTGCTGCTGCTGGACGTTCGCCGCCGCGATTTACCCGGCGGGCTGCGGCTGCTTTCCCGCGCCATCATCGCGCTGGTGCGGCTGAACGTGCGCTGGATCCAGCGCACGTTCTAGGCGGTTACCCGCCGCCCAGATAGGCCTTTCTCACCTCCTGATTGTTGAGCAACTCTTCGCCGCTGCCGCTCAGGCGGATCTGGCCGTTGACCATCACGTAGCCGCGATCCGAGAGCTTCAGCGCATGGTTGGCGTTCTGCTCCACCAGGAACAGCGTCATGCCGCTGCGGGTCAGCTCGCGCAGGGTGCCGAAGATCTGTTTGACGACGATCGGCGCCAATCCGAGGCTGGGTTCGTCCAGCAGCAGCAGTTTGGGCCGGCTCATCAGCGCCCGGGCGATCGCCAGCATCTGCTGTTCGCCGCCGGACATGGTCATCGCCCGCTGGTTGCGCCGCTCCTTCAGCCGCGGAAACAGCTCGAACATCCGCTGCAGATCCTCCTGCAGATAGCGATTGCCGACGGTAATGGTGCCCATCAGCAGGTTTTCCTCCACGCTCATGTCCGGGAAGATGCGCCGCCCCTCCGGCGCCTGCGCGATGCCGCTGCTGGCGACAAAATGGGTAGAGCGGCGGCTGATGTCTTCGCCGCGAAACAGGATCTGCCCGCCGCTGATGCGCGGCTGGCCGAAGATAGACATCAGCAGCGTGGATTTGCCCGCGCCGTTGGCGCCGATCAGCGCCACCGTTTCCCCTTCGTTCACCTGCAGCGACACCTGCTGCAGCGCCTGGATCGGGCCATAAAACACGTCGACATCGCGAAATTCCAGCATCGCCTCACTCATCCCGCCAACTCCTCTTCGTCCGCGCCAAGGTAGGCGGCTATCACCGCATCGTTATGCTGGATCTCTTGCGGAGTGCCGCGGGCGATCACGTCGCCGTGATCGAGCACGATCACCCGATCGGAGATCTCCATCACCATCCCCATGTCATGCTCAATCAGCAGCACCGTAATGCCGTGATGCTGGCGCAGAAAGCGGATAATGCGGCTCAGCGTGGCCGTTTCGACCGGGTTCAGCCCGGCGGCCGGCTCGTCGAGGCAGATCATCTCCGGCGTGGTGCACATGGCGCGGGCGATCTCCAGCCGCCGCTGCTGGCCGTACGACATCTCCCCCGCCAGGCGATTGGCGCAGTCCGCCAGATCCACTACCTCCAGCCAGTAGAAGGCGCGATCCAGCGCCTCGTTCTCCGCCTTGCGGTAGCCCGGGGTATTCAGCACCCCGGCGATCAGGTTGCGGTTGCTCAGCATGTGCTGGGCCACCAGCAGGTTCTCCACCACCGACATCTCGCGGAACAGCCGAATATTCTGGAAGGTGCGCGCCAGCCCGGCGCGGTTGACCAGATGGGTGCCGCCGAACATCTTGTAATACAGCCGCGAGCCCAGCCGCTTCGGGTTCACCCAGTCGCCGGCGCGAAACTTCTGCCCCAGCACCTGGATCACGTCGGTCGGCCGCTTGTGGGTATTCAGCAAAATTGCCCCGCCGGTGGCGCGATAAAACCCGGTCAGGCAGTTGAATACCGTGGTTTTTCCGGCGCCGTTGGGGCCGATCAGGGCGGTGATGGAGCCGCGCTCCACCGCCAGATTGACGTCGTTCAGCGCCTTGATGCCGCCGAAGCGCATCATCAGATGTTCCACCTGCAGGATGGCGTCGCTCATGGCGCCACCCCCTTGCGGGCGGCGAAGCTGGCGCGGCTGATGCGCACCAGCCCGCGCGGCCGCCAGATCATCATCGCCACCATCAACACGCCGAACAGCAGCACCCGGTATTCGGCGAAGCTGCGCAGCAGTTCGGGCGCCACCGTCAGCACGAAGGCCGCCAGCACCACGCCGATGGTTGAGCCCATGCCGCCGAGCACCACGATCGCCAGGATCAGCGCCGATTCGAAGAAGGTGAACGAGGTCGGGTTAACGAACCCCTGATAGGTGGCGAAAAACACCCCGGCCAGCCCGGCGGTGGAGGCGCCGAGCATAAAGGCCGACAGCTTCACCAGCACGTGGTTCAGGCCGAGGGAGCGGCAGGCGATCTCGTCTTCGCGCAGCGCTTCCCAGGCGCGGCCGATCGGCATGCGCGTCAGGCGGTGCTTGATGTACAGCACCAGCAGCACCACCAGGAACAGCACCGCGTAGATAAAGACGAACTTCAGGTTGGGGTTATAGGTGATGCCGAGGAACTCGTGGATCGGCACGCCGCCGTCCTTGGCCCGCCGGCCGAACTCCAGGCCGAACAGGGTCGGCGCCGGCACCGAGATGCCGTTGGGGCCGCCGGTCAGCGACATCCAGTTGTTCAGCACCAGCCGGATGATTTCGCCGAACCCCAGGGTGACGATGGCCAGATAATCGCCGTGCATGCGCAGCACCGGGAAACCCAGCAGCGCGCCCGCCAGCGCCGCCATCAGCGCCCCCAGCGGCAGCATCGCCCAGAACCCCAACCCCAGATACTGGTAGCCCAGCGCCAGCCCGTAGGCGCCGATGGCGTAAAACGCCACGTAGCCCAGATCCAGCAACCCGGCCAACCCGACCACGATGTTCAGCCCCAGCCCGAGCAGCACGTAGATCAGCCCGAGGATCGCCACCGTCAGCAGGTATTTGGTGGCGATGAAGGGAAACAGCAGCGCGATCGCCGCCATCAGCGGGATGATCCAGCGCAGGCTGGACTTGTAGCCCAGCGGCCGCACGTATACGCCGTCGTTGCCGCCGTCGAAGCGCGCCAGCACCTTGCGCCCGGAGGCGGTTTGCAGGAACAGGCTCAGCAGCAAACGCCCCGCCGCCACCGCCGCGATGATCCACACCAGCCGGTGCGGTTCGACGTTAAAGCTGTAGCCGTTCAGCACGATGCCGACGATCGGCCCGAACACGATCAGGGCGATCAGCCCGGCCAATACGGCGTCCAACAGGCTGCGTTTAATATCCAGCCCGGAATTCATGACAGATTGCGACATGGTTTTCTCCCTCACACCTTGGCGACCAGCGGCCGACCGAGCAGGCCCTGAGGGCGGAAAATCAGGATCGCCACCAGCAGGCCGAAGGAGAACACGTCCTTATAATCGGAGTTCACCATGCCGGCGAACTGCGCCTCCGCCACGCCCAGCAGCAGCCCGCCGAGCATTGCGCCCGGCAGCGAGCCGATGCCGCCCAGCACCGCGGCGGTGAAGGCCTTGATGCCGATGATAAAGCCGACGTAAAAATCGAAGGTGCCGTAGTTCATGGTAATCAGCACGCCGGCCAGCCCGGCCATGGCGGCGCCGATCACGAACACCAGCGAGATCACCCGGTCGGTATTGATGCCCAGAATCGACGCCATTTTGCGGTCCTGCTGGGTGGCGCGGCAAATGCGCCCCAGCCGGGTGCGCTGGATGATATAGGTAAGAATGGCCATGCCCAGCAGCGAAGCCACCAGGATAAACACCTTGGTGTAGGTGATTTGCACCACGCCGCCGTCGAACTCGAAGCGGAACACGCCGCTCAGCAGCGTGGGGATCCCCTGCTGGCGCGGCCCCTGGCTGATTTGCGCATAGTTTTGCAAGATCAACGACATGCCGATGGCCGAGATCAGCGGCGCCAGGCGGGTGGAGTTGCGCAGCGGTTTGTAGGCGATGCGCTCGATCACCCAGCCGTAGACGCCGGTAATGACGATGGTGAACACCAGCGTGCCGAGGATCAGCAGCGGGAACGACTGCAGCCCGAAGAAGGACAGCAGCGCCAGCCCGATGGCGCACAGGTAGGCGGAGATCATGTACACCTCGCCGTGGGCGAAGTTAATCATGCCGATGATGCCGTACACCATGGTGTAGCCGATGGCGATCAGGCCATAAACCGCGCCGAGGGTCAGGCCGTTGATCATCTGTTGCAGAAAGAAAACGTCCATAAATAAGCAGTCTCGCCTGGTGAGGCCGCAAACGAAATCCGACGCGGCCCAAAGGAAGTATCGGAACGGATCCGCCCGATGCGCGGATCCATAACTGGCATTTCTCCAATGGATTCCAAGCTGCGGCCAACGACGCCGCAGCCTGAAAGACGCAGGCGAAAGTTAGAGCTGGTGATATTTCCCTTTGTCGTCCCATTGATAGACCACGTAATCCGAGACTTTCAGATCGCCCTTCTGGTCCCAGGCCTTTTTGCCCATGACGGTATCCACGTCGTGCGACTTCAGCCATTCGCTGGCCTTGGCGCTGTCTTTGCCGCCGGTGGCGCCGAAGGCGGCGGCGATCGCCTGAATGGAGGCGTAGGAGTAGAGGGTGTAGCCTTCCGGCTCAAAGCCGCTGGCGCGGAACTTGGCGATCACCGCCTTGCCGTCCGGGATTTGGCGCGGGTCGTTGCCGAAGGTCATCAGCACGCCGTTGGTGTACTGCGGCCCGCCGGCGGCGGTCACCAGCTCTTCGGTCACGATGCAGTCGCCGGAGAAGAACTTGGCGGTGACGCCCTGCTCGCGCATCTGGCGCACCAGCGGCCCGGCTTCCGGATGGCAGCCGCCGAAGTAGACGACGTCCGGCTTGACCGAGGCGATTTTGGTGACCAGCGCGTTGAAGTCTTTTTCGCCGCGCGACAGCCCCTCATACAGCACCTCTTTCACCCCGCGCTTGTTCATCGCCGCCCTGGCGGCGTCCGCCAGCCCCTGGCCGTAGGTGTCTTTGTCGTGGATCACCGCGATGCGCTTGGCCTTTAGCGTATCCAGCATGTAGTTGGTGGCGATCACCCCTTGCTGATCGTCGCGGCCGCACATGCGGAACATGCCGGTCATGCCGCGCTCGGTGATCTGCGGGTTGGTGGAGCCGGGGGTGATGGCGATGATGCCGGCCTCGTCATACACCTCGGAGGCCGGCATGGTGGAAGACGAGCAGAAATGCCCCACCACCGCCGACACCTTGTCCTGATCGACCAGACGGTTGGCGACCGCCACCGCCTGTTTCGGTTCGCAGGCGTCATCCCCCTGCACCAGCTTGATTTTTTCCCCTTTAATCCCGCCGGCGGCGTTGATGTCCGCCGCCGCCTGCGAAGCCCCGCGCCAGTACTGATCGCCATAGGTGGCGTTAGGCCCGGAGAACGGCCCGGCGACGCCGATAACGATATCCGCCTGGGCGGTGAAAGCGGTTCCTAAACAACCGATAAGCAGAGCAGCGAGCGGACTTTTAATCAATTTTGATGACATCGTTGTTTTCCTCAGCACTGTTTTAGCGGAACGCCCGGGGGCGCAGAGCACGTCACTTTATGTGTAGACGGGGAAAATAATTTGCGTGAGAGCACAGTCGCATTACCCAAAATTAAGTAAGCAAAAATCCAGCCATTGTGACGGCCAATACATATTTTTTGCTTATTCATCGTACATATAAGTTGCCGCCCCGGCGATCCGGCGCGATGCGGGGGCCGTGGCGCCGGGCAGGCAGCGCGGAGACACGCGCGGAAGGCGTGGGGAGTGCCGGCGCCGCACCATAAATGTGCAGCGCCGGGTGCAGGGCGCGGCAGCGCTTTTTTGTCGGCAAAATCACCGCATAACCGCGATGAATGCCGAAAAACAGCGCAAGGTGCTCATTCTGTCAGCAAACGCGCTTTTTTCACGGTTTAGCGCTTTGACAAAGCCCGGCGGCGTCGCTATTATTCGCCCCGTTCACACGATTCCTCTGTAGTTCAGTCGGTAGAACGGCGGACTGTTAATCCGTATGTCACTGGTTCGAGTCCAGTCAGAGGAGCCATATTAGAGAAGCCCGCTCAGGGAAACCTGAGCGGGCTTTTTGCCTATAGGTCTCAATTTACCCCCTCCCGTTTTTACCCTCTGCATACACCATAGATTCCCCTTATTGGGCCGCCATCGCGACCCAATAAGGGGAAATGCGCCACGCGGGCGGCGAAATTCAGAGCACGGTTGATTGAGCTGCCAGAGAAACGGGCAGCCCGCACGCGAGCAACGGCGCGTTAGAAGGTGACCGTCAGCTGCGCATTGACCGAGTTGGCCTGCAGCTGCGAACCGTACTGCCCCTGATAGGACACGCCGACCCGCGTCGAACGCGTCAGCGGCACGTCCAGACCGACGCCGACCACCGCCACGTCCTTATCCACCGGCGCGCCCTTGGTGGCAAAGCTGTCGCCGGTGGCGAACGCCATCTGCGCCGAGGTGTCCGTGTCGCCGTAGGCGTGCTGCCAGCCCAGGTTGCCGTGCAGCGTCACATCAACGCCCGATACCGGAATATCCGTCGCGCCGCGCAGGCCCAGCGTCGAGTAGAAGGTGTTCATCGTCTCATCCTTCACGCTCAGCGCCGCCGCGCCCCCCTGCTCCTGCACCGCATCCGTATGCAGACGCACATAGCTCAGGTTGACGAACGGCTCCACGCTCGCCGACTCATAACGCAGCCGGTAGCCCAGCTCCGTAAACGCCTGCAGCGTATTGCCGTCGTAATCCCCCGTTAGCCGATCGCGATAGCCGCCGAAGCCGACGTTGCGTTCGCTCTCAATCCGGTGCCAGCTGTAACCCAGGCCGCCGCGCAGCGCCAGCGCGTCGCGCTGCCCCGCGCCATACAGACCCAGATGGTAGTTGTTGCTATGGCCCGAAGACGCACGGCTGTCAACGTCGAAATGGGTGCGGCTGTAGCCTGCATAGGCGCCGGCGCGAACCCCTTCGCTCAGTTCACGGTCCGCGCCCACCAGGAAACCGCCGGTGTTGCTGTCCAGCTTGCCGACGTTACTGTCGCCCTTGCTGCGCGTCCAGTTGCCGAACACCTGTCCCCAGGCACCGCTGCGCTCGCGCTCCGCCCCCTGCACCAGGCTCATCGCCAGCGGCGGCACCGTCAGGCTGTCGTCGTCGAACATCGTCTGCATATGCTGGTTCACCACATTGCCGACCAACGTGCCGCTCTGCAGCAGGCTGGACTGCACCGACGCATACTGCTCGCCGGACAACTGGTTAAACGCCTCGCGCGCCTGAGTCGCATTCAGCATCAGCAGCGAGTTGTACAGCCCGAGCGACGGCCCCAGCTGCGCCAGCGAGCTCAGCGCACCGGCGGTGTTCCACTGGTTGTCGTTGGTCGCCACCGTCTGGAAGATGCCCGGCGCGTTCGGGCTACCGTCGGTATGGCCGTCATTACCGCCGCCATTGTGGCTATCGCCATCACCGCCTCCGGCATGACTGTCGCCGTTGTGGTTGCCGCCATCGTGGTTACCGTCGTCGCCGCCGGTATTACCATCGGCGTTTTTCTGCCGGATAGTCAGATCGACATATTTTTCATCGTTCGTCAGTGACGCATCCAAAAAGGCGGAGTCCAACACCGCTTCGCTGAACATCCCCTCGTAGCCTTTGTTAGTCGTCCATATCCGGTAACTTTGCCCGTTCTGGTAACTGGTATGCGGATCGAGCGCATTCACCAGCACCTTGACATCCTTGCCTATCGTCGTCTTATCGGCCACCGCCACGCTGTCGCTGCGACCGTCTGCGGCAATATCCACATCATAGAACGCGCCGTCATTGAAGATCGCATCGCCCTTTATCGTAAACTTGCCGATACCGCCGTCACCGGGAGAAATATGGCCGCCTTGCTCCACCCGTGTCCTGCCGACCGTCGCATCGCCGGCCAGTACGCCGCCCGGCCTCACAAAGACATGGCTTGAGAACCCGGTGCCGCGCGTACCCAAAAAGCCCATGGTGCCGTTCAGAACCAGCGTCCCGCCATTCTCTACGCTCAGTTCCTGGTATCTGATCAGCCACTCGTCCTCATACCCCAGCGCCATATCGCTGTTGACGGTAAGCTTGCCGCCTTTAACGATAACGTGCCCAATAAAATCTCGCAGATCGCCCGTCAATGTCGTCTGGCCGCTCACATTGACCAGCGAGCCGTAGCCGGAGATAACGTTGGCAAGTTCGTAATCATTCGAGGTGTGATTGAAAACCACCCCGTTAGCCCAATAACTCGACATCCCATCAGTGCCGGTATCTATCACAATATCGGAGTCCAAAACCCCGGGGGCCTGAGCCTGGCCCAGCGTCAGGTCGGTCCCTATATTCAAGTCATAACTATACTTGTCAGAACCATTAAAAGAGCCGCGACTGCCGATCACCAGCAGCCCCGAGGCATATAATTTCTTGCTATCGGTACTGAAGCGCCCGCCGTCAGCCAAAGAGAGACTCTCAATTTCCGCCCGCCCGTCAACATGCAGGTGCGAGCCGGCGCCGCCGACGTAAATATCCGCCGCCTTTTTCCCCTCCCAGGGCTGAGACGCGATCGCCAAAGCTCCGGCGCTGACCTTTGCGCCGCCAAGCACATCCAACACGCCCGCAACAGCCAGCTTATTGTTAACCCGCCACTCGCTGCCCTGACCGCTAATCACCGCTTGCGGCCGTTGCTCATACTGAGTATCGTCAACACCGTACGCTATAGTCGCTTCGTCATTCACCAATTTGGCGCCGTTGCTGACCCGCACCCTCGCCTGCGACTGGCCTTTCGAGCCAATAACCAGCTGATCGGCGCTGAACGTGCCGCCGTCGATCAATAAATGGCTGACATCCACCGCGCCGACGATCACCTTCCCGTCATAAGAAACCGAATGAGAAATATGGCGATCGCCATCCAGAATAGCTTCGTCAGCGTAAACCGCATCGGCCGCGCCGGCCATCGACAGCGTTGCCATGGTCAACGCAATATGCAGTCGCGATAACCGTGTTTTGACCGGCAGCGTGCGCTGCCCCCAGAGCTTGCCCATGTCTCCTCCATGCCTTTTCATTATTATTTCGTCGCCGACCGGCGACGAAATAAGGCTGACATAGGAATCGGGAATCTGCCATTCAGGGGGCGGAAATTCAGATAAAACGCGGCTTACGCTTCGCCATACACCATCCGAACCTGATAACGGCGGTGAGAAAACGGCCTCGCGTTACTGCTCCAGCGACATCGCCAGCCGGACGTGACGCCAAGGGCTGCAGCCCCTGCGGCATCCGCCGCACCCGGATCATGAAGATGACTCATGTGGTAATGAAATTAAGTCGCTTTCACTCATCCAATGGCTCTGGCATAAATTATGCAATGTTAACTTATTGACAACATGAAGACTGATGCATGAGAAAACCAGTCAGTTCTCTGGAAAATAAATAAGTAAATTCAGTTTTCATATCAGAACTCAGGATGCAAGACTACGATGAATAACGATTTTACATTTACGATTAAGAGCAGTCTTTTCGATGAGCATTATAACCCATCTGAAAATACGCGGATCACCACCAACTTTGCCAACTTGGCCAGAGGAAAAGACCGCCAGGAGAACCTGCGCAACACGTTGGTGATGATTAACAATCGTTTCAATAGTTTGGCGCATTGGGACAACCCCAAAGGCGATCGTTACTCTGTCGAGCTTGAAATCATTTCTGTTGAAATGCGTCTTGAAGACAATGGCAATAGCTTCCCGGTGATTGAAATATTAAAAACCAACATCGTCGATAAAAAAACCAACCAGCGCATTGAGGGTATTGTAGGGAATAACTTCTCTTCTTACGTGCGCGACTATGACTTTAGCGTATTGTTGTCGGCGCACAACAAGAACCGGTCTGAATTCAGCATTCCCGATAGTTTTGGTGATTTGCATGGGAATATATTCAAGCACTTCGTCAACTCGGAGGCGTACAGAGATAACTTTACTAAAACGCCGGTGATATGCCTGAGCGTTTCCAGTAAAAACACCTATTATCGGACGGGTAATGAGCATCCCGTATTGGGCGTGGAATATCAGCAAGACGAGCCTTCATTGACCGATGCCTACTTCAATAAAATGGGCTTGCAGGCTCGCTACTTTATGCCGCCCAACGGCGTTGCGCCTTTGGCTTTTTATTTTAACGGCGATTTGCTCGGCGATTACACCAATCTGGAACTTATCAGCACCATCAGCACGATGGAGACTTTCCAAAAAATTTACCGGCCCGAGATTTACAATGCCAACTCTGCGGCAGGAAAATGCTATCGGCCAAGCCTGAATCAACAGGATTATTCTTTAACTCGCGTGGTTTATGATCGGGAAGAACGTAGCCATCTGGCCATTGAACAGGGTAAGTTCACTGAAGAGAAATTTATTAAACCATACCAGAACATTCTTGAGCAGTGGTCCGCTAATTGCGCTCTTTGATTAACCAAGATACAGGGTCATCCATTATGAAAAAGTTATTACCGACGTCGACCGCCGGCAGTTTGCCCAAGCCCTCTTGGCTGGCCCAGCCTGAGACGCTTTGGTCCCCGTGGAAATTGCAGGACCAGGAATTGATCGACGGCAAACAAGATGCTCTGCGTTTGTGCCTGGAAGATCAACAGCAGGCGGGTATTGATATCGTCAGTGACGGTGAGCAAACGCGCCAACATTTCGTCACCACCTTTATTGAGCACCTCAACGGCGTTGATTTCGAGAAACGCGAGATCGTTAAAATTCGCAATCGCTACGATGCGAGCGTACCGACGGTCGTTGGCCCCGTCAGCCGTCAAAAATCGGTTTTTGTCGAAGATGCCAAGTTTTTACGCCGGCAAACCAGCCAACCCATTAAATGGGCCCTGCCTGGCCCGATGACGATGATAGATACGCTGTATGATAACCACTATAAAAGCCGCGAAAAACTGGCCTGGGAATTCGCTAAAATTCTCAACGAAGAAGCCAGGGAATTAGAAGCCGCCGGCGTCGATATCATCCAATTTGACGAGCCCGCCTTTAACGTTTTCTTCGATGAGGTGAACGACTGGGGGATCGCCACCTTAGAAAGGGCCATCGAAGGGCTTAAATGTGAAACGGCCGTACACATTTGCTACGGTTATGGCATCAAAGCCAATACCGATTGGAAAAAGACGCTGGGATCGGAGTGGCGACAATACGAAGAGATTTTTCCAAAACTGCAAAAATCCAATATCGATATCATCTCGCTGGAATGTCAAAACTCCCATGTTCCCATGGAGCTAATGGAACTCATTCGGGGTAAAAAGGTGATGGTTGGGGCGATTGACGTGGCGACCAATACCATTGAAACACCGGAGCAGGTTGCCGCCACGCTGCGCAAAGCGCTGCAGTTCGTCGACGCCGACAAGCTCTACCCTTGTACGAACTGCGGCATGATCCCTTTGCCGCGCGCGGTGGCAAGGGGCAAGCTGGACGCTTTACATGCAGGCGCGGAAATCGTCCGAAAAGAGCTTCTGGCTAAATAACGTCGCCAAGCTGTCGATAACCTGAAACAACTCGGTCCGCGGCTAGCGCTGCAATCAATCGCTAACGCTGCCAAACCGCCAGGCGGGCTGAGTTGTTCTTCATGGGTGAACGCGACGCGGTGCCCTTTCCCAGCTATCCATGAAAAATACGATTGCATTGTCTGGTGGCGACGTATTGATAAAACCACCCCGGATGAGCCCTTAAGGCATGACGGAAACACTCGCAGATAATCCTGCCACCAGCACAATGCCCTCAGGTAATGTGTCTATCTGGATGCGTACCGGCACTCGCTGTGCAAGTCGCACCCAGCTGAACGTGGGATTGACCTCTGGCAGGCCAAGCCCGCCCGTTTCGTCATTGTTGTCACCAATTCCACGCCCGATACTCTCCACATGCCCCACGATCACCGGCTCACGTCCCATCAGCGAAATATGCGCAGTATTTCCCACGCGAATATGGCGCAGCTTGGTCTCTTCGAAATAGCCCACCACCCAGAAACTGTGCGCATCTATGATGGCGACTTTGGTTTCTCCCGCCGCGGCATAGTCGCCAGGGCGAAGCCGCAGATGCGTGACATAGCCCGCAACCGGTGATCGGACGGTAGCATGAGACAGGTTAAGCTGCGCCAGCTCCAGCGCGGCCAACGCGCCGTGATAATTGGCCGCCGCGACGCTGGCCGCGCTGCCTGTTTGCCGTAAATCTTCGCCGGAAATCATCCCTTTTATCTTGGCGCGTCGGCTGGCCGCGTCCTGGCGCATCAACATTTCATGACGTTTAGCCTCAACATCGGCCTGCGCGCTGACCACCGCCAGCTTCAGCCAGTGCGGATCGATGGAATAGAGCATATCCCCACGATTAACCCACTGATTGTCGCGGACAGCCACGCTCATCACCGGCCCGGAAACATCCGGCGCAATCTGCACCACATCCGCGCGAACCCGGCCATCGCGGGTCCAGGGTGTTTGCGCGTAATGTTTCCAGATAATAAAAGCCAGAAAGGTAGCCATCACCGCCGCGCTTAGCGTCAGCGCATATCGGCCTAACAGGGAGAGTAAAGATTTCATGTAAATAACCCCGGCGTGGTCAGACTCTGCAACAGCAGGAAAAAGGTAACTATATAGAGGGAGAAATCAATCAGCGGGCGAAAAGGCAAACGGCGGTAAAGCCTGCTGAAGGAAAAAAGCGGCCCGAGTAACAGCGTGCAGACGAGGGTGGCGAGCGCAGTCATCAGCAAACCGGGAATAAAAACACCCCCGATATTGATGTCATTTATCATCGGCGAGCTCCTTTTTCCGCTCGCTTAACGCGCAGTACAGATCAACCAGCCCGGCGACAAACCGGCGCGAGGGCTCATCTGACGCAGGCAAACAGCGCTCGGTCATAGCGGTAATACGCATGCGCAAGGCTTCGGTGTCCGTCGCGCGGATCATCAGAGAAAACAGCTCGCTCATCTCAGTGCCCGCGTGTGGCTTACATCGGCGCAAATGCATCACGCCAAGACCCATACGCAGCGCGTGCAACAGGTGGTTAAGCGCCAGTTCGGATGACGGCCCGCTGCGCTGCAAACGCGGCACCAACAACGCCGCCCGGTCGATCATCAGGTTGGTCCAACGGGTTTCATCGGTTTTCAGCGTGCCTTTCACGCTACGCCGAATGTCCCGCCGGCAAAGTTTCAGCAGGCGGTTTATCGCCGCATCTGCCTGCACGGTTTGCAGCAGGCTCATGCTGATGACGGCGAAGCCGGTCGCGGAAAATAACGCGATGGCGGTGTTGACAGCCGCGGCAAAGTCTCCGCTGTAGTGCGCACCCAACTCGCACAAAATGGGCAGCGTCAGGGTGATCCCCATCGCCATAAACGTGGTGGGCGGCCTGGCCTGGAGCGATCCGGCAAGCAGATATACCGGTGCGAAGACCGCAACCAGCACGGTGAAATCACTCACTTGCGGCAACAGGGCGAAGCTGTAGATCAAACTAATCGCCCCCCCCAGACGGAGCCGATGATGTATTTCACAATATGCGGGGCCGGCGTGTCGAAGCTACCAAACAGCGTGCAGCAGACGCCGAGGATCGAGACCGCCGTGCCGCCATCAGGCCAGGCAGAGTAAATCCAGACCAGACAGCCGCTCAGGATGATGGTGAAAGCGCCCAGCGCAGTGCGGGCGGCGCTAAGGGGATCGCGATGGAAAACATAGCCTTTTACCGCGTGGTCTTCCGTCTGCGCTGACGCGGATTGCGGATGACGAATGGCGTCAGAAAGGCGATCGCACTGTTGCAGTATGAGAATGGCCTCTGTCAGATAACGCACAAAACTCACCCGCAGCGCGTCTTCAAACGTCAGCATCTGCGCCAGGTGCAACCGAGCCGATTGTTCACTGCGTTCTTTAAGCGCAGCTGTCGCGCGGTGGCGTTTTCCCGCGTCTTCACAGGCAAACCAGGCCTGAACATCGCCCAGCAATGACTGCAGATCGGTTGGCATCACCGCTATCATCCGCAGCCGATCGCGTAATTCGCAGTTCACGATGACCAATCGCGCCAGCCGGTCATGGATCTCTTTTCTGGCCTGCCTGACCGGTACGGAGAGCGCGAAGTCATAAGGAATGTGATGGCTGATGCCCTGCAGGAACTGTAACGCCAGCGCCAGGTGCAACGGCCCCGAGGCCGCATCGGGTTTGCCTGCCAAGGTGTCGGCAACCCGCCGTCGCGCCGCGTCCAACGTCTGCGATAGCTTGCTGTTGAACAGCCCTGAGATCCGCATGGGCAACACATAACGGTGGATAAGCGCAGCGCAGAAGATGCCAATCATGATCTCCTGCACCCGCACAATGGCAATGTTAAAAATCGCGCCGGGATCGAACACGGCGGGAAAACCAATCAGGCTTGCGGTGTAACCGGCCAGCACAAAGGCATAGGCGCGGGGCGTGCGTTCAAGCAGCGATAAATAGAGGCAGAAGGTGATCCAGCCTGTCAGTATCACGCTGCAAAAGATGGGCATATTCACGAAGGCAGGCACGATAAAAACGGTCGCGCCCGCACCGACCACGGTTCCCACCAAGCGATAGAGGCTCCGGCTCAGCGACGCGCCGACCGATGTTTGCGAAACGATATAAACGGTGATAATTGCCCAGGAAGGCCGCTCCAAGCCAATCGACAGGGCAATATAGTACGCAAGCATCGCTGCGGCAAAACTCCGCGCAGAATACAGCAAGGCATTGGCATCATTCAGCATCGCGGGCGAGGCCGGGCCCATGCGGCAGAACGCCTGGCCAATCGCGCGTAAAAACGGAAAGTGTCTGAAGTGGATTTTGCTCATGCCGGTGATTATTACCGGCTTGCACATGCCAATAAATACTCTATTCTGTCAAAAAATACCTAAATGTTGCCAATGACATGATATCCCAATTCGCCAATACGTTGTTTGACCCTGACTCCACCCCCTGCCCGGCGGTAGCGCGTCATCTGGATTTCGTTGACTACGCCGCAGAAGTGCCGGTGCATACGCATCGCAAAGGGCAACTCATTATTGCCCTGTATGGCGCGGTGATTTGCCGCGCGGAAAATGACATCTGGATCGTGCCGCCCGATTGCGCCGTCTGGATCCCCGGCGGAATTCCGCACAGCGCCAAAGCCACCTGGAATGCGCATCTCAACTATTTGTTTATCGAACCCGGGGCCGCCGCACTGCCGGAGCGATGCTGCACCCTGGCGATTTCCGGGCTGATCAAAGAATTAGTTGATCGCTTAACCTGCGAGGGCGTCGATTACCCGTCGGAAAGCCATGTCGCCAGGCTGACCAGAGTGACCCTTGATGAATTGGCCACCATGCCGCAACAGAAGCTGAGCCTGCCTGTCTCGTCGCATCCTAAAATCCGCACCATGGCCGATGCGCTGGTCAGTTGCCCTGGCGATCGCAGCACCTTCAAAGCCTGGGCAAAACGGCTGGCGCTCAGCGAACGTTCTCTCGCGCGTTTGATGCTGCGCGAAACCGGGCTGACCTTCGGACGCTGGCGCCAGCAACTGCATCTGATCATTGCCCTTCGGGAGTTGGCCAGTGGCATATCGGTACAAAACGTGGCGGCGAATCTGGGGTATGAATCGGTCAATGCGTTTATCACCATGTTCAAAAAAACCATGGGCAGCACGCCCGCGCACTATTTTGCCGAACGGAAAACCAGCGCACGCTAGACTGATGCGCTTCGGCATCAGGTAACGACCTCGCCGAAAGCCACACGCGCTGATGATTGCACATTGAAACCTGCTTGCTCCCGCTCAATTCCGGGGGACTCCGCGGGGCCAAGCGCTCATTTCCCCCCCGCGCCCTATATGAACCCCGTCACAAAACACGCAGGAAGTTTTTAGCCCGTCACCAACAAGATTGCACCGGGCAAACTTGTTAATGGCCCGTTACAGCCCATCGCATCCAATTGTTAACGTCGATTCATGCGCCGAACGCATCGGCCCATGAGTTTATTGCGCTTATTTACTTTATTTTCCTGATCCAGTCTGCAGCAACAGGCGCGGCAAAAACGCCAATGACCAACTGGAGATAAAGATGCATTCCCCTACCCCCCCATGACGGCTCGGGCAAGAGCCGGCGCGATACTGCGCGTGACCTCCGGCAACTTTCTGGAGCAATTTGATTTCTTCCTGTTCGGCTTTTACGCCACCTACATCGCCCATACATTCTTTCCGGCCAGCAGTGAATTCGCCTCGTTGATGATGACCTTCGCGGTCTTTGGCGCCGGCTTTCTGATGCGCCCTATCGGCGCGATCGTGCTGGGCGCGTACATCGATAAAGTCGGCAGACGCCAAGGGCTGATTGTTACCCTGTCGATCATGGCGGCCGGCACCTTCCTGATTGTGCTCATCCCCTCCTATCAAGCGATCGGGCTCTGGGCGCCGCTGCTGGTGCTGGCCGGGCGTTTGTTGCAAGGCTTCTCGGCGGGCGCCGAGCTGGGTGGCGTATCCGTTTACCTGGCCGAGATCGCCACGCCGGGCCGTAAAGGCTTTTACACCAGTTGGCAGTCCGGCAGCCAGCAAGTGGCCATTATGGTGGCGGCGGCCATGGGCTTCGCGCTGAATGCCGTGATGGAAGAAAGCGCCATTCGCGAATGGGGCTGGCGTTTGCCTTTCCTGTTCGGCTGCCTGATTGTGCCCTTTATCTTTTTCCTGCGCCGCAAGCTGGAAGAAACCGAGGCGTTCACCGCCCGCCGCAACCACCTGGCGATGCGCGAGGTGTTTAAAACCCTCTTGGCGAACTGGCAGGTGGTTATCGCCGGCATGTTGATGGTCGCCATGACCACCACCGCGTTTTATCTGATCACCGTATATGCACCGACCTTCGGTAAGAAAGTGCTGATGCTCAGCGCCTCTGACAGCCTGCTGGTGACCTTGCTGGTTGCGGTATCCAACTTCCTCTGGCTGCCGGTAGGCGGCGCCCTGTCTGACCGTTTTGGCCGCAAGCCGGTGTTGGTCGCCATGGCGCTGCTGGCCCTGGTCACTGCGTATCCGGCGCTTAGCCTGCTTGCCGAAGCCCCCAGCTTTTCCATGATGCTGACGGTACTGTTGTGGCTGTCTTTCCTCTATGGCCTATACAACGGCGCCATGATCCCGGCGTTAACCGAGATCATGCCGGTGGAGGTCCGGGTGGCCGGTTTCTCGCTGGCCTACAGCCTGGCAACCGCTGTTTTTGGCGGATTTACCCCGGTTATTTCCACCGCACTGATCGAGTACACCGGCGATAAGGCCTCACCCGGCTACTGGATGAGCTTTGCCGCCGTATGCGCATTGCTGGCGACGCTTTATCTGTACCGTCGCAGCGCGTTGTCACTACAAACCGCACGTTAATCAGGGATTACGCCATGCAAAAAATTTATCGTTCGCTCCTCGCCACCCTGGCACTGTCTTGCATCAGCACCGGCGCGCTGGCCAAAGACGTGACCGTCATGATTTCAGGCGGCTTTAAAGCCGCCCTGGAAAAACTGGCCCCGCAGTTTGAAGCCAGGAGCGGCGACCACATCATTGTGGTCTCCGGCCCTTCGATGGGCAAGACGCCTGAGGCGATCCCAGCGCGCCTGGCGCGCGGCGAAAACGCCGACGTGGTGATTATGGTGGGCGATGCGCTGAAAAATCTGGCAAAGGATAACCGGATCCAGCCGGGTTCACGCGTGGAACTGGCCGACTCGCCGATTGGTATGGTGGTCAAACAAGGCGACGCCAAACCCAATATCAACCAGGAGGCGGAGCTGCGCAATACCCTGCTGCAGGCCAAATCCATCGCCTATTCCGACAGCGCCAGCGGCCGCTACGTCAGCGGCCAGCTGTTCAAAAAGCTGGGTATTGAAGACAAGATGAAAGGGAAAGCGCATATGATTGAGCGTATTCCGGTGGCGTCGGAGGTGGCGAAAGGAAAATATGCGCTGGGTTTCCAGCAGGTGAGTGAACTGCTTCCCGTGCCGGGCGTCACCTTCATTGGCGAACTGCCGGAAAATGTGCAGTACGTTACCCGCTTTGCCGGCGCGGTCACCGCCGACGCACAACACCGCCAGGAAGGCCGGGCGCTGCTGGATTTCCTGGCTTCCGCCGAGGCGCAAGACAGCATTCGCGCCACCGGCATGCGATCCGTAAAGGCCGAACTGCCGGTTAAACGGCGTGATACCGTTCAGTGATCAACTTTTCCAGCTCGGCGGCAACGTAGGACTGCATACGCCCGCTGCGCCGGATCAGGCCGACCGTACGCTTCACCACCGGGTCGGTCAGCGGCAGGTGCGTCAGCACCGAATGCTCTGACGGCGGCATCGACATGGCGGGCACGGCGGCGATGCCGACGCCCGCTTCGACCATGCCCAGCATGGTCGTCACATGGCGGGTTTCGCAGATGCTGGGCCGCTCGGGAATGATGTGTTCCAGCATCTTATCGAGCAGATTGCGGTTACCGGACGTCTTATCCAGCCCCACGTAATCCTGCTGGTAAAATTCGCGCCAGGTCAGGCTTTTCTTGCCGGCGAGGGGATGATCGCGCCTGCAGGCCGCCACGTAGACATCCCCCACCAGCGGCAGAAATTCGATATTGGCCTGCAGGTTCCGGGCAAAACAGATGCCGAAGTCAGCCTGACCGCTGGCAACCGCTTCAATGACGTTGCCTGCACTGCTGTCGATAAGCTTAACCCGTACCCGCGGATAGCGGGCCTGGAAGCGGCGGATCACGTCGGGCATGAAATAGTAGGCCGCCGAGGGCACCGTAGCGACGGTGACCAGCCCCACGCGATCCTGGCTGGCCTTATTGACATCCGCCAATACCGACTCGACGTTCGCCAGCAGCTGGTCTGAACGCTCGGCGAAGGTCTGCCCGTACAGCGTCAGCGTGACGCGCCGGGTGGTTCTGTCGAACAGCTTGATGCCCAGCGCGGATTCCAGCTTCTCTATCCTGCGGCTCAATGCCGACTGCGACAGGCAGATGGATTCCGCGGCAAGGCGAAAATTACCGTATTCAACCAGCGCGCGGAAGGCATAGAGATCGTTGAGATCAAAATTCACGGGCATAGCGGCGGACAATCCTTTCAGAGGCGCCAGGGGCGTAAAGGAAAGATGATAGCCGCTTATTGCGCGGCGGCAACCTTTTCGACGGTCGCCGGCGTGGCCTGGGGCTCTGCACGCTGGCGGGGCGCAGAGGTCGACGGAGAGCGTGATCCTGATCAGAACGCCTGCGCCATTCGGAAACAGAGCTCCGGCAGGCCCCTCGCTTCCCCGAGCGAGGGGCCTGCCGCTGAAAAGTCACGATTCACCGAAGAACAGATGATCTTTGCCGCGCATCGCATGCAGCGAAGTATCACGACGGTAAAAATACAAATATGCTGCGCTGGTCACCACCAGGCTAATCATCCACGAGATATCGGCGCCGGGGATCAGATGTGCCCACGGCCCGGTGAAAAACGTATTCTCGACAAAGGGAACCTGCACCAGTACGCCGCCAAAATAGATCGCCAACGCCCGCGTGTTCACCAGCCCGTAACGGCCGCCATCGGCGCTGAAAATAGCCGAAATATCATAACGCTGTCGGTTCACTACGTAAAAATCGAGCAGGTTGATGACGCACCATGGGATCAATACGCCGATCAGCGCCCAGATTAAATTGAGGAAAAAAGCGACAAAATTGGCCGCCGCCACCGCCGATACCAGCACGCCGCCCACCAGAACAATGGCCGACACCACCACCCGCACGCGCGCATCCGGGCGCCAGTCAGGACGAAACGTCTGTACGGCGGTAATCAACGACAGGACCGAACCATACAAATTCATCGAGTTATGGCAGATAATATTGAGCAAGAACAGCACCATCAAAATCGGCCCCAGCCAGCCGGTCGCCTGACGCACCGCCGCCATCGCATCGCCCTCGCCGCCCACGACATTGATAGCCACGACGCCGACCAGGAATGCCAGGATCGTGCCGCAGCACGCGCCAAGCCAGGTGCAGATAAAGGGTTTAAACACGCCGATGTTCGCCGGCAAATAGCGCGAATAATCAGAGGTGTAAGGAGAAAAACTCATCTGCCAGACCGCACAGATACAAAAGGTGGCGAACCAGCCGCTCAGGCTGAAGGTACCCTGATGCCAGAACGCCGCCGGCAGCGGCTGCAGGAGCATGATCCCAAGCCCCAATACCAGCGCGCTCCCCATCACCCACGCACCGATTTTATTAATTCGGTGAATGAACCGATAGCCCACTACGCCGATAAGCGTAGCGGCGATCGCGCCGACCACCGTCGCGCCGGTCAGCGGTATGGCGGGGAAAACGTTATTAATCACCTTGCCGGAGAGCGTGACGTTAGAAATAAAAAAGCCCAGATAGATGACGGTGGTGAAAACCACCACCAGCAGGGAGCCGTAACGACCGAACTGCGCCCGGCTCTGCACCATCTGCGGAATACCGACGCGCGGCCCTTGCGCTGAGGTCAGCGCCAGGAAAAGACCGCCAAACATATGGCCGGCAACGATCGCGCTGATAGCCGACAGAACATTCAGATGGAAAGTTTGGGTCGATATCGCGCCGGTGACCACGGCCAGCGGCGCGATATTGGTACAGAACCACAGGGTGAACAGGCTGCGTGCCTGACCGTGCCGTTCACTTTCCGGCACATAGTCCACCGTCTTATTTTCGATTACTTGACTCCGGGACATTTTATCCTCCGTTAGTGGGGACTTTTTCTTTATATGTAGGGGTTAGATGGCTAAAAGAGCGCGGCCGGGCCCGAGATCATCATGATCCCTGGAAAAACAGGCTTCGGGGGCTATTCCGTTAAGGCCGCGACGACGCGTCTCATCATGAGAACTCGGCGGCTGCCCGTCGCGCCGGCCATAGCGCGACGGCGGCTGAGAAAGCGGGACTCAGCGCATGATAAAGGGATCGTCGATAGGTTCGTCGCTGGTGCGTAACCACACCGTTTTGGTCGTGGTGAATTCCAGCGCCGCTTCCATTCCCCCTTCCCGGCCGTGGCCGGAGAGGCCATAACCGCCGAAAGGCGCCAGCGGCGACACCATCCGGTAGGTGTTAATCCACACCACGCCGCAGCGCAGGTCGCGCGTGGCGCGGTGGGCCAGGGCCAGATTACGGGTAAAGACGCCTGCCGCCAGGCCATAGTCGGTCGCATTAGCCAGACGAATCGCCTCGGCTTCGTCGCGGAAAGCCACCACCGAGAGCACCGGCCCGAATAGCTCGCGCACTACGCTTTCAGCCTGCGGCACCTTCGAGCAATCCAGGATGGTCGGCGGATAGTAATAGCCGGGAGAGTCGATGGCCTGATTCCCGCACACCAGGCGCGCGCCCTGCGCCAGAGAGCGATTCACCACCTGCTCGATCAGCGCTTTTTGGCGCTGGGTACAAAGCGGGCCAAACTGCGTCGCCGCATCATCCGGCGCGCCGATCACGATGCGTTCAACCCGCTCGACCAGCTTCGCCAGCAGTTTATCTTTAATGCTTTCCGCCACCAGCAGGCGCGAACCCGCGACGCAGCTCTGCCCCGATGCGGCGAAGATCGCCGCGACTTGCGCGTTCGCCGCGCTATCCAGATCGGCGTCCTCAAAGACGATAAACGGCGACTTTCCGCCCAGCTCAAGCGTGGTTTTGCTGAGGTTTTCCGCGCTATTGCGTACGATATGGCGCGCGGTTTCCGGGCCGCCGGTAAAGGCGATATGGTCGACATCCGGGTGGGTCGTCAGCGCCGTTCCGCAGGCTTCGGCAAAACCCGTAATCACATTGCATACCCCGGGCGGAAACCCGGCTTCAGCCACCAGGCGTGCAAAGGCCAGCAACGGCGCCGGCGCGCTTTCCGCCGCCTTCACCACCAGCGTACAGCCGGCCGCCAGCGCCGGGCCGATTTTCACCGCCGACAAAAAGAGCTGGCTGTTCCAAGGGATAATCGCGGCGACCACCCCGACCGGCTCGCGCCGCGTCCAGGTCTCGGTATCCGCTTTGTCAATCGCCAGCGTGCGCCCTTCCATTTTGTCGGCCAGGCCGGCGTAATAACGGTAATACTCGGCAACGTAGGCAATTTGCGCGCGGGTTTCGCGGATGATCTTGCCCGTATCGAGGGTCTCAATACGCGCCAGCTCATCGGCGTTGCGCTCAACCAGCTCAGCCAGCTTCAGCAGCAATTTGCCGCGCGCGCCGGCGGTCAGGCCGCGCCAGGCCGGATCATGGAAAGCGCGTGTTGCGGCGGCCACCGCGCGATTCACTTCATCGCCGCGCGCTTCGGCGATTTCCGCCCACGGCTGCGCCGTCGCCGGGTTCAGCGACGAAAAACAGGCCGCGCCGGATTCAAAATTGCCGTCAATATAGAGTTTGAACGATTCCATCTCTGCACCTGTTAATGAAATTCGGGCATGACCTGCCGAATAAAGCGCGTCAATGACGCTTTCTTGCGCTCAAACGACATGCCGCTATCGATCCACAGCGCAAACTCATCGTAGCCCAGCGCCTCGTATTTCTTCAGGCGGGCGATGATTTCATTCGGCGTGCCGATAGCGAGGTTTTTGCGCATCGCTTCAGCGGAATAGTAGGTATTGGCGGCAATCTCTTCATCGCTCAGCGGCTGAATCAGCCCCTTACTGACCGGGCGCTCGTTCTTAAACCAGGCGCCGAAATAGTTGTAAAAACGGTTCAACTCCTGGGCGGCGAGCTGGGCGTCCGCTTCGTCTTCCGCCACAAAACCATGCTGCAGGAGCATGATTTTTAGCGGTTCTCCCGGAGCCAGACGCTGACGCGCCTCATGGAAGCACTCGGCCAGGCGCACAATCTCCTCTTCCCCTTGATGCAGTGGAGTCACCTGCACGTTGCAGCCGTTGGTCACGGCGAATTCGTGGCTATTAGGATCGCGTGCGGCAATCCAGATAGGCGGATGCGGCTGCTGTTTCGGCTGCGGCGACGAGGTGGCGGAAGGGAACTGCCAGAATTCCCCCTGATGGGCGTAATCGCCTTCCCACAATTTTTTCACCGCCGGGACCAGCTCGCGCATCCGCTGCCCGGCCTGCCAGGCATCGAGGCCGGGCATCAGCCGCTGGTACTCGTAGTGGTAGGCGCCGCGGGCGATGCCAAGCTCCAGGCGACCACCGGTAATGATGTCGGTCATCGCCGCTTCCCCGGCGAGGCGCAACGGGTGGTTAAACGGCGCGATAATCGTGCCGGTGCCCAGCCGCACATTTTTGGTGCGGTTGGCTAAATCGGCGAGGTTGATAAAGGGGTTCGGCGCGATGGTGAAATTCATTCCATGGTGTTCACCGGTCCAGATTGCGTGCATACCCGCTTCGTCGGCCATTTCGCACAGCGCCATCATCTCGTTGTAGAGCTTATCCTGCGGCTCATCCGGCGAGATACGTTCCATATGGATAAAGAGTGACAGTTTCATCAGAGGCTCCAGATTAGCTTCAGCTAGCGAATTGTTTGATAGCGCCGTTCTGCTCATCGCCGTAGTAAATGCTGTAGTTGCCCACCGCATTTTCGCGAACGAAGCGGTTCATCAGCGACTTCAGGGCCGAATCGCCAATCGGTAACGCCGACAGGTTTTCCAGATCAAACCATTGCGCGTTTTGCAGCGTCGGCAGTTCCGCTTCGGTCGGCAGGGCGCACAGGAACACGATGTGCTGTTTATGATTCTGCCGGTCTTCATACACCGAGTAGACAAAGCCCGGGCTGGCGTTGACGCCCAGCTCGCCCATCAGGGTATTGAGGGTATCGCTCACGCTGCCTTTCGCGACGCTGCGAGTCGGCAAACGATAGTTCCCTTCCTGTCGCACCATCACCACCTGGCCATTCAGCTCAATCAGCGCGCTCACCTCCACGCTCAGACGATGAATCAGCGCTTCCGCATTGTGATACGGCGTGAAATACGCGCCGCGGTAGTAGCCAAGCCCCGCCGTACCGGTAGAGTCGAAGCCTTCGACCCGACCGATCAGAATCGCGTGATCGCCGGCGTCCACAACCTGATGCAGCGCGCAGTCGAACCAGGCCGAGCTATCGTCGATAATCGGCGTGCCGTTTTCGCTAACATGCCAGTCAATCATGCCGAAGCGATCCTCTACCTTTTGCGCGAAAATATTGGCGGTCTCTTTCTGCTGTTCAGAAAGAATATTGACCGCAAAAAACCGACACTCGGTGAAGTTGCCGAAATTGGCCGAGCGCTTATCGATGCTGACCAGCAGCAGCGCCGGATCCAGCGATACCGACGAGAACGAATTGGCGGTAAAACCAATCGATGCGCCCGCTTTGTCGCGACTGGTGACGACGGTGACGCCGGTCATGAATGCGCCGAATGCATCACGAAGTTGTCTGCGTTTATCTGTTTGCATAAGAGAATCCTGCCATTTCAGTTCTGTTGCCCTGTACTGCCGAGCCGTACCGCAAAAAGCTCAGCATTTCATGGTTCACCCGCGGCGCATCGGTCAGGCTGACCATATGCCGCGCGCCGAGAATAATCACCGCGCGCCCCTGCGGCGCTGCGGCGGCCATCTCACGCGCCATCTGCGGATTGGAGTTGGCGTCCAGTTCGCCGGTCAGCACCAGTACCGGGCAGCGCATTTCCTGCCATCGGTCAGCGTAGACCCGGTCGCCGTCGGCGAAAGCCTGATAGGCTGCCGCATAGCCCTGCAGATTGACCTGGCTGAGCCAGCCGCCAACCTGCTCGCGCAGCGCGGCCTCATGAGCGTCATCGCTGAACCAGCGCGCAAGCGGCGAATCAAGCAGCGCTTCTCCTGCCGCCAGCTCCCGGGCCCGCTGCAGTACGGCGCGGCGGGCCGTTTCACTGCGGCGGTAAACGCCGCTCATGACGATGGCGTGGCTGACCTGTTCAGAATGGTCAATGGCCAGCCCGGCGGTAATCAGCGCCCCCATCGAGTGGCCGGCGACGGCAAAACGCGCCTCCGGCCGGGTACGGAGAAAATCGGACAGCCACGCCACGTAATCCGTTAAGGTGACGGGGCGGGTAAACGCCTCGCTTTCGCCATGGCCCGGCATATCGACGGCAATGACCCGAAAATCGCGGCTTAACGCCTCTATCTGCGGGTACCACGACGCCGCGTTCATGCCGACGCCGTGGAGCAGCACCAGAGGCGCGCCTTCCCCCGCTTCCAGATAGCTGACCCGCATCTGGCTATCAGACAGCAGCTGGGTTTTGCGCATCATGGCCTAACTCTTTCAGATCGGAATAACGGTTGCCAATTCGATGATGAGGGCGTCCCCCTAACGCCGCGCCCAGCGCGATGACAAGTTCGTCATGGCGCGGCGCGTCGCTGATGTTGAATTGCATGGTCAGGTAGTGTTCGCGGCTGCCTTCGTCGTTTTTGTTCATCATCGGAATCAATACCGGCGAATTCGCCGGACCGCGGGTGTTGTTGAAGGCGAGATAGCTTTTGCTCTGCACCGCGCTGCGGTAGTGGTTGCCGAAATGCAGGGTGTGGATCAGCGCCGAAGCATGTTCCAGCTCACCTTCCAAGCCCACAATCGCACTCTTGCCGAACGCTTCCACCTTCTCGCCGCCGCCCGCTTCTTTAAGGATCAGCCCGGTCAGCAGCTCGCCGAGGATCGGTGCGAACTCGCGGATTTGCGGCGAGAGATCGTCAACATACCCCAGCCCGGCCCATGGATTGCGGATCACCGCCGCTGCGGCAATCATCACCAGCGGTTTTGCCGCCGCTTTTCCACCATCAACGTACAGCGTTTCGGTGGTGACTACTGTTTTACGAATCGCGGGATGCATGCTCTCTCCTCAACAAGGTTAATGAATTGCTAATTAAATGTTTCGGGAGTGGTATAGCATCGACGAAATTAACATGTCAAAATATGGTATACCATCATACAAACAGACCAATAAGCTTGAATCATTCAATGAAACGAGCGGCAGAAAAAACGTAACGACATGATTTAAATGGGAATTATGAAATCATATTTCGCGAACGGCAGCAGCAACGGCACGCAACGGGTGAGGCAACGACAACCCGTCAATCGGCAGGTTGAAATGGACTAAAATCAAGACATTAGGATTGCGGCAGGAAAGTGATGATTTTTTCTTCAGCAGAATGCAGATTTGTGAGCCAGCGCAATTTCCCCCCTTTTCGCCAGGGCGAAAAGCGCAGTCGGCCTTGACGGATCCACATTGCATCGCTTTACAAAAGGGTGCTAATAGTAAAGCTATTCTCCTCTGCGGGCCGTGCCGCCGCTTTTGACTCATTAGATAAACACAGAGGGATTTGATGGTTGATAACCATTCGCTAAAAATTGAGAACGTCCCGGTCACCCTACGTGAACTGGCGCTGACCAAAGTACGTCAGGCGATTATCGCCGGTTATTTCAAGGCGGGCGATCGCCTGGTGGAACGCCAGCTCACCGAGCAGCTTGGCGTCAGCCGCAGCGTCGTGCGGGAAGTGATTCGCTACCTTGAAGCGGAGGGGCTTATCGAGACGTTACCGAAAAAAGGGCCGATCGTCGCCGTACTGAACTGGGAAAGCGCCGAACAGATCTACAACATCCGTATGCTGCTGGAGCAGGAAGCGGCGCGGGACTGCGCGAAGCTGGCCAATGACGAGGACAAAAAGCGCCTGCATACACAGCTGCTGCAAATTGCCCAGGCGTCACGTGAGCAGGACGACATCAAGCGCGTGGAAGCGTCGCAGGCGTTCTATGAAACCCTTTTCCACGTCGCCAAACACACTATCGCCTGGGAAATTGTTCAGCGCCTGAACAGCCGCATCAGCCGCTTACGAGCGTTGACGCTGGCGTCGCCAGAACGGCAGGTCGCAGGGTTTGAACGCATGTCGCGCATCTATGACGCCATTGCCGGCAACGACCCGGCGCAGGCCAAGCAAGCGGTGTACGATCACCTCACCGAAGCTTCTCAACTGGCAAAACAGATCCTTTCCAGACCGGAGTAAATATGGCCGCATATTGGATTGCCCACGTGAACATCCACGACCCCGAGCACTATCAACACTATATGGATTTGGCCCCGGCGGCGTTCAAACGCTACAACGCACGCTTTATCGCCCGCGGCGGCGAAGCGCAGACGCTGGAGGGCCCATCCTTTGCTAAACATGTGCTGATTGAATTCGCGGATATGGAGAGCGCGCTGGCCTGCTACCACTCCGCAGAGTACCGGCAGGCGCGGGCCGCGCGCGCAGACGTCGCCGAGGCGATGATCACCATTGTCGAAGGGTTGGCCGGCTCATAAGACGTGACCGTTCGCCATCGCGATTTCAAACGCCGGTTATTCCCGATTAGGGTCGGATCATATTCGGGGCGCGGGACAAATTGATCTCTCCCCGGAAATCTCAAAAAGCGTATGGAACTAAAACGGGTATGCTTACACAGGTTCACGCGTCGCCGCACAACAGATGCTCGATCGTCTCCTTGGACTGGGTGGTAGGCTCTGCCGAGCTGCGCCAAGCGATAATGCCGTCTGGACGAATGAGCGACGCGCCTGAACGGCCTATACCATATGTCGTCTCAAGGGTTTGGTCAGCGGGAAATAGCACATCAGAACCGTCCTCAAAAATTGCGACGGGCACGCCCTCGAGTGTGGTTTTCCACCTACGGTCTGCTGCGATCAGAACAAAATCGCGTCCGAACAGATCCAGCGTCGAGATGCGCACGCCGTTTTGGATGATCCAAATGTGCGGCGCCCGCGTGCCCGGCTGCCCCGCCCATTCGCTCGGCGTTGCAGCCGCAGGCAGCTGCGGCCCTGCGCCTATCACAGCCGCCGAACGGACGAGCTGCCCGAACTCCATAGCGTCATTACTCAGGAGCGGGTCCGGTGTGAAAACCCCGTCGACCCAGCGGGAATAGTCTGGACGGGAGAATGCCTGCTGATGACGGAGCCAGCCAATCGGGCGGCGCTCCTCGCTATACGTGCCGAGCAAGACGGGCGACGCTCCTCCGGCGAGGACGCGCTCCAGTTTCCACGCAAGGTTCCAGACGTCATCGATGCCCGTGTTGGCGCCAAACCCGCCACGCGTCGGCGGAAGCTGATGTGCCGCGTCGCCGGCAAGAAATACGCGGCCTTTCGAGTAGGTGTCCGCGATACGGCCGGCCATTTCCCATCGTCCGGTCATGATGATGCTGAACGTCATCTCTCGCCCCAGCGCATGACGGATCGCATTGCACAGCTCCTTATGCGACCGATTCTTGTCATCATCGAACATCAGCACCCATCGGCTGTCGCCGTAGGTTGTCAGGAACGCACGAAAGTTTTCCTGCTCGATCTCATATTGCTGCGGGCCGCGTGCCAGGTACTCATCCGCCTCAGGGCAAGAGAACAACACGCTACGCAGCGTGCGCAAATATCCGACCCCGCTGCGCGGGATGGCGAGTGCTTCCCGAATGCTGCTCGTAGCCCCATCGGCTGCAATCATGTAGTCAGCGCTGATCTCGTACTGCGCGCCGCCATCGCGCTCGCGCAGCGTAGCAACCACTCGGCTTTGGTCCTGCCGGAAGCCGATCAGCTCGACACCTAGCCGCAGCTCGGCCCCCATACCCTCTGCCGTTTTGCGCAGGAGCGGTTCGAGTTTGTCCTGCGCGATCGCAGCGCCTGAGCAGGGAGATAGACGACTTGAGCGTTCGGCTGCCTCACCAGGGGTCCACTCCCTCTCTTCTGTCCAATCGGCGGCCAGGTTCTTCACTCTGACCCGACGCAATCGCGTATCTGGCTGCGTCTGGGGGATGTAGTCTGCTATGCCTACCGCACGATAATGCTCGATCGTCGTTTCGGTGAAACCCATCGCACGTGGGTGGGGCGAACTACCCAGGTGCTTTTCGACCACGATGTTGGATACACCGCGCCAAGAGAGAAATAGAGAGGCTGACAGTCCGACCAGGCTTCCGCCCACGATGATTACGGGAATATGTTTCACGGATAAAACGTCCTTCGCTTATGACGCCGCGGGCACGGCACAGGACGCAGAAATGTTCGCAGGGAAGGTCAGGCGACGTCGTCAATCCATACCGGTCCCGACGAGGAAAAGACGCGCGTCCGCCCTCGTCGCGGTCCGTGGCCCTACGGGCTGGATTATGGTCAGCGCCGGATACGCGCTGACTGACCGGGGCTTACCAAACCGGTCCACCATTTTCGACACCCGTATTGTAAGTGCGCTCGAAGGTCGTTACAAGGCCTGTATCCGCCCTGCATTGTCTGGATCCTTGCAGAAGTTGACGCTTAGTTGACGGCACGGTAGGTTTCTCCGATCCGCCGCGCACGAGCGGACTGGCCTTTCAGGCAGCCAGGTCGCCAATGTCTTGTCGCCATCCATGCGGGCCTGTTCTTCTAAGCGAGGAACGGCCATTAGCGCTTGCAGCTAATAGCCACAACATTGGCTTTTTAGATATCTGGCGTTGCCAATTAAACCTCATGACGCTGGCATGGGCCGAGCCATATTACAGGCGCTACCTTTTCATAGCCGCATCAGGCCACCGTCAACCACCAGAGTTTGTCCCGTAACAAAACGCGCATCTTCACTGGTGAGGAAAGCGACCGGCCCGGCGATATCGGCTGGCGTGCCGAGCCGCTTAATCGCCTGCATCATGTAGACCTGTGCCTTCTGCTCGTTCGGCATGCTGCTCGCACCTTCCGTGTCGGTAATCCCCGGATGGACTGCGTTGACGATGATGTTATCAGCCGCAAGCTCATTGGCGAGAGCGCGGACCAAACCGACCACGCCCATCTTAGACGTAATGTAATGGGAAAAGCCCATTCCGGGCGGTGTCACCATGCCGACTGCGTCGGAACCAACGGCGACGATCGCCCCGCCACCGGCCTTGCGCATCAGCGGTACAATCGCTCGGGCGCCGATCACGTGCGCATCGAGGTTCACGGCCATGACACGATGCCATTCATCCTGCGTCATCTGGTCAAGCCCGGCGATCGGGTAAATGCCAGCCGCATGCACCAGGATGTCGGCACGGCCGAATTTCTGCTCTACCTCGGCGGCAACCCGCCGCCAATCTGCCTCATTCGTCACGTCAGCGGCGATGGCAATCGCACCGTTGCCAATCTGGGCTGCTTCCTCCGTAGCATCCTGGCGATTGACGAGGATGACTTGCGCGCCGCGCTGCGCCAAAAGATTGGCAATGCCGCGCCCGATGCCCTGCTTACCGCCGGTGATGATGGCGACCTTGTTTGCATGTGTCTTCATGGGTTATTTCCTCGGTTGTAGATTTGCGAGCGCACGCAGCCGTGGCTCGCCCACCTGTGACAGAAAATCGAATTGGTTTGGCCGCCAGCCCAGTTCGGCTCGTGTCCGCGGATCGCGCGAGCGGCTGCATGCTGACAGCAGTAGAGCTCCAAATGGGCCAAATACCTCGGTCGCCTCCCCCATCGTCAGGCTGCGCGTGTTAATCCCCAGGTCACGTGCCACGGCCTCGGCAATCCAGCGGTATGGAATTTCCCCGGCTGCGGCGTGGTACAGCGCGCCAGCCTGTCCGCGTTCGACGCCAAGGGAAAATAGCTGGGCCAGATCGGCGCTGTACACATGGGTATAAGCGGCAAGTCCGGAGCCGATGTAACAGGCAGCGCCGGTGGCGGCAACGGAGCGGTACACGCTCGCTACAGGGCCATTGTCGTCTGGCCCCCAAATCACCGGGGGACGGATTACCATGCTTCGCAGGCCATGCTCGGCAGCAGCGCGGACGATGCCCTCTGCTTCTACCCGGGGAAGTGCCAGTGGCTCCGGCAAAAAAGGATCGTCTTCGGCAAAGCTATCGGGGCTCCACGCCCCGCCCGTGCGTTGCATGAAAACGCCGCTACCCGACAAGAAAATAAACGTCTTGCCACTTCCCGCAAGTGCACCGCACAGCGTCCGAATAATGGCCGGCTCGTGCTCGAAGGCAACCTGGGCGGCGTAGATTGTGACTTCCGCCGAGCGTGCCGCAGCGAGCACGGGAGCGACATCGGCCTCAAGATCACCGCGAACCACCGCGATACCCATAGTTTTGAGAGTGGCCGCGGTGCGATCGGTTCGCGCCAAACCGACCACTCGTTGCCCATCCGCCAGAAAATGTTTTGCTAATGTGCCGCCAACAAATCCGGATGCGCCAATGATGAATATATTTTGTGACATGAATGGCTCCTTTGCTTGTAGCCTAGGGCCTATCGATATCTCTGAAAAGCCTATATTATTAGATACGACCCATATAAGGAGTAGATACTTTGCTGAACGGCATTTCCCTGGACTACTTGCGGACTTTCGTCGCTGCCGCAGACCACGGCAGCTTTTCAGCGGCTGGCCGAGTGATCGGGCGGGCGCAGTCGGTGGTAAGTCAAACCATCGCCAGTCTGGAGGGACAGCTCGGCGTAACATTATTTGAGAGGGTCGGCCGTTACCCCAAGTTGACGGTTCAGGGAACAAACCTGTTGGCCGATGCGCGCCGCGTTGTCATGGGGGCTGACGCACTGACAGCCAAAGCGCGTAGCTTCTCCGCTGGCCTGGAGCCCGAACTGTCAATCGTCGTCGATGTCATGTTTCCGCACCGCTGCCTTACCGATGCTCTCGGCAGCTTCAAGGCGCATTTTCCTTCTACTCCGCTTAGACTCCATGTCGAGGCTTTGGGCCGCGTTGCGGAGCTGGTGATCAAGGGGCAGTGCAGCCTCGGCATTACAGGAACACTGCCGTTCCTACCACCGGGGCTTGCGGCTGAACGACTATTCAACGAAGAAATGATAACGGTTGCGGCACCGGGCTCACCCTTGGCCGGTAGAAATGGCCCCATTGCATTTCGGGAACTGTTGGATGAAACACAGCTCGTGTTGACCGACCGTTCTTCGCTGACCAACGGGGTGGACTACGGCGTACAAGGCAAGAACATCTGGCGACTTGCTGACCTTGGTTCGAAACATGCTTTCTTGCGTGCTGGTCTTGGATGGGGGCATATGCCGCGCTGGCTGATCGGTGAAGATTTAAAGGAAGGCCGTCTTGTACGCATCGAGTTGGAAGGACCATCGGCAGGCCTATTACCTTTTCAAGCTATCTATCCAAGCGATCGGTTACCCGGCCCCGCAGGTAGGTGGTTATTAGAGCGATTTCAACCGGTTTAGCCGTGTAAGGGACCTTGATTGACTCACTGACCTGCCCCCTATTTATTAACGTTCCAGGCTGTAAGTGACGTCTGACACGAAGCAGCTGTCTGAGGGAGCATCAGAGCTGCTATGAGCGAGAAGCGGACATAGGCGATTAAAAAAAACTTATTCAGGCTGTGAAGCTTTTATTTTAGTAATTTTGATATCAAATCAGAGAACATTGGCAGAACTCGACTAAATGTGAAGGAGATGTTTATCGCCCTGCGAGCGGTAAAACCGTCAATAAGGGCAAAGGGAATAATAGTGATTTCTTTAGGATTCATATCCATATGAAATGCCTCTGCTGTAATACCCTCATCTATGAACCCACGATGCTCCGCTGTATGACATTAGCACTGGCGCTCAACGCTTTTTGCCGCTTTGGATTGCGGCTCAGAGGTTATGCGTGACCATCCAGGCGTATACGTTTGATGTCACGCTGCGGAGAGTCGCCAAATTCCCGGCGATATTCGCGACTAAACTGCGAAGCACTTTCATAACCAACCATTAAGGCCGCGCTGCTGGCATCCAGGCTTTTGCTCAGCATCTGTTGCCTGGCTTCCTGTAGCCGAAGCTTTTTTTGGTACTGCAATGGGCTTACCCCCGTCACCGCCCGGAAATGCTGCCGAAAAGTGGACGGGCTCATATAGGCGCTCGCGGCTAATTCATTGATGCAGACAGAATGCGTGAAATTCTGTTTTAGCCAGCCGACCACCCTGGAAATACTCTGTCCAGGAGAGCCTGCAGTGGCCAGATGCCTGAGCTGGGAGCCATGGTTACTGGCCAGTAAGCGGATAATAATTTCCTGCTGGATGAGCGGCTCAAGCTGGGCAAGTAAATCCGGCTCGGCAAGTAGCCTTACCAGCCGCAGCAAAGCATCCGTAAGCCCTTCATCCAGAGGTTCGACAGAAAGCGGATTAAGCGGGGTTTCTCTCGCTGGCTTTGCCGAAGGCATAATCGCCGCAGTCTGCACCACGGCACGAGGATCAAGCGTCAACACTAGCCCCAGAAAGGGCTCGCTCTGGCTTGCCTGAGTCACATGGGAGAGCACAGGCAGATCTATTGTGGTCAGCATAGATTCACCTGAGCTGTAGCGGATTCGCCTCCCCGCCAACATGACCTCTTTTGCGCCCTGTACCACAACACCCAACCCCATCGGGTAAATGCAGTGCACAGGCGACGTGGGTACGCTACGGCGATGAAGGGTAAGCGAAGGAATGTCCGTTGGGTAATCACCATCATTTTGGGCAATTTCAGAAACTCTCTTCGCAAGAGATTTTCGGGCGTATTCTGGATTAAACGCCATGTTCATGGCCATATGCGCGCCTCGTAATGAGGATTAAGATCATACGGTAAATCTATCACTCTTAAAGCCCATCCTGCACCTTTCAATCGCTATAAATCATTTTAGGCAATCATTCCGGCGAATGTGACAAGGATATACGCCGGGAAATGACTATCATTACGCTCACACGTCACCTGAATGAATGAGATATCCGATGCCGGGTTTATTTGATTCCTATACGCTTAAAGACATTACTCTGCGCAACAGAATTGTCGCGTCCCCCATGTGCCAGTATCAGGCAGAAAGCGGCTTTGTTAACGACTGGCACAGGACGCATTATTCTATGCTGGCCCGTGGTGGCGTGGGCTTGCTTATCGTTGAGGCCACGGCCGTTACGCCGGAGGGACGCATCACTCCGGGGGATCTGGGACTCTGGAGCGATGCGCATACGGAAGGCTTTGCTTCAGTCGTCACGGCAATCAAACAGGCTGGTTCGGTCGCCGGCATCCAGCTTGGACATGCGGGTAGAAAAGCAGGATGCACACCCCCCTGGAAAGGCGGCACGCCACTGAATAGTCAGGATCCGCAGGCATGGACTCCGGTCGCAGCCAGTGCCATACCCTTTGCTCAGGGGAGCGACTATGTTCCTCGCGAGATGTCTCTGGCTGATATTCAAAAAGGGGTAAACGACTTCCGGGAAGCAGCTCATCGCGCCTGTGACGCAGGGTTCGAATGGCTTGAGCTTCACTTTGCCCACGGCTTTCTGGCGCAAACTTTCCTTTCATCAAAGACCAACACGCGGGATGACCAATACGGCGGCTCTCTGGAAAACCGTGCACGCTTCATGCTTGAGGTGGTAGAGGCCGTCAAATCCGTATGGCCGTCGCATCTGCCTCTCACCGTTCGCCTGGGTGTCGTTGAGTTTGATGCCTGTCCCGAATACAGTTTTTCTGAATCTCTGCAGGTGATTCGCTGGCTGAAAGAAGCAGGTATCGACTTTGTCGATGTTGGCCTGGCACTAACTACGCCAGATGAGCAGGTACCGTGGGGGCCGAATTTTATGGTTCCCTGGGCTGAACGGGTGCGCAGAGAAACAGGCATACCCGTTTCGACAAGCTGGATGATCACCCGCGCCAGCGATGCCAGTCACTTTATTCAGGATTCAAAACTCGACCTGGTGTTTTTCGCCCGCACACTGCTGGCCAATCCTCATTGGATTTTTCAGGCAGCACGGGAGCTTAACCTGCCCGCTCCAGAGTCTGTTTTGCCGGTTCCGTACGCGTACTGGCTGCAAAGCTGGGCAGAATAACTTACCGCCGTTGTTTTCCGATGGCGCAGCAGCTATTGATTTGGTACTAAAGGAAACGAAGATGACAAACAATATTAAAGACAAAGTAATTGTAATCACCGGTGCTTCAAGCGGTATGGGCGAAGCTGCAGCTCGCCACCTGGCTAAAAATGGTGCCAAAGTGGTACTTGCCGCCCGACGATCCGATCGTATTGATACTCTGGCTCGGGAAATCAACGAGCAAGGCGGAACGGCAATTGCTATAGCAACAGATGTCACCCGCGAAAATGACGTTAAAAAGCTCGTTGATACCGCCGTTAATCAACTGGGGCGTATTGATGTATTGATTAATAATGCAGGCGTTATGCCGTTGTCACCGCTTGACCAGGTTAAGGTCCGCGAATGGAATCAGATGATTGATGTGAATCTCCGTGGTGTTCTGCACGGAATCGCGGCCGCCCTGCCTTATATGAAGGCCCAGAAGTCGGGACACATCATCAATACAGCATCCGTTGCAGGTCACCTGGTTTTCCCCGCATCCGCGGTTTACTCCGCCACAAAATATGCCGTACGCGCGCTCACTGAAGGGCTAAGAAAAGAAGCCAGCGCTTATAACGTCCGTGCAACCATCATATCTCCGGGAGCCGTCTCTACAGAGTTGCTTGAACATATCAGCGATAAAGACGTGCAGGCTGTTAATCAGGAGTATGTTGGCAAAGTCGGCGTTCCGCCGGAAACCTATGCCCGCATGGTAGCTTTTGCCATCAATGAACCAGAAGATGTCGGTGTTAACGAAATCATATTCCGACCAACAGCTCAGGATCTGTAAACCGAGCTGTGAAAACGGGAGAGCCTTGCTGTCAACTCTCCCGCATTCAAAGATACCCAGCATGCTGGGAAGAAAAGTGCGTAGCGCAGAGAGGCTGCTATGAGCGAGGAGCGGAAATTCATTTATGCACTCGCGTTTTTGCTTAAAGGGCCAATGGAGTTTTAAATTTACATGGCCCTGTCACTCATTTACTCGTGGTTATGATCTCTTAGAAAAACAGTCAGTACGTCCTTGGGTGGGGTTGTACCACTTTCTGAAAGTAGCCAACCTACAGCACCGCGATGGTATGTTCCGTGAAACAGCACATGATTGAGCATGTCCACCGCCTTCATCTCTCCAGATCCGCCATCGACAAATTGGAATTTAATTGTTTCAGCAAGGTCAGCGGGGGACATAGAATTGATATGTTGAATATACCAGTCTGTGCATTCAGTCATCGTTATCAGAAGTTCATCGGCAGAAGGGGTCTCTGGTGTGTTCAGTGCAGTGTAGGAATGTTTCTGACCGGTAATGTTAGCTCTGAAGATCATATCAACCACATGTATGTGGTTCATCAACCTGAGCGTCAGATGGCGTTTTTCTGCATTAGCAGAAGCATCAATTCTTTTAATCGCTTGTAGAGTTTCAATATCTATCCAGCGCTTGTATTTGAACAGCGTAACTATCGTGTCAGTACCCATGCGTCACCTCTTTTATCTATTTTATGATCATATCAGTAACATGTAGGGCTCTCTACTAACTTCCGCTTTTGGCACAGCGGACTACCGCAGTGCCAACGGCTACAAGCGGGCCATGGGCGCAGCAGCTCGCTTGCCCTCTGAATCATCGAAGGCTTTTCGGGATGCCTCAATATCCTGCCAGGTATCCCTGATCCAGTCAGTGAATCCCGCCAGCGGCTCCAGCATCGACCGGCCTCGGTCAGTGAGTTGATATTCCACCCGTGGTGGAAGCTCGGGGTAATAATACCGGGCAACCAGGCCATCCCTTTCGAGATTACGCAGGGTCAGGGTCAACATACGCTGCGAAATGTCGGGAATGCCGCGTCGGATGGCGCTAAAGCGCATAGGCGCCTCCGGTGAAAGCGCCAGTAGCGAGATAACAAGGATTGTCCATTTATCACCCAGCCTTGCCAGCACACTCCCCGGTGCGCAGGGTGTCAGTTTTGGTCCATCCGGTGTTTCGATCACGGGTCTGCCATTAATCTCGCGCGCCATAATTTTTCTCCGCTGGATATCCCCAATGGTTATCTTTGTGTAACTGAGGACCAAAAATGTGCCGTCTTGTGAACAGAATAGCACTGGTTCCATACTGTGACTGACAATAGTTACCCTAAGGAACCACCATGACACACACCGCAGAATTCCTCATCTTTGGCGCTACCGGGCAGCAAGGTGGCGCAGTGGCCCGCACGTTACGGCGGGCCGGACGGCAAGTCCGTGCTTTCGTACGGGATCCGCATGGCGAAATGGCCAGGGCGCTGACGACAGAAGGTATCGCGCTCGCCGTCGGCGATTTGTTCGACCGCCCCTCCATTGACCGTGCAATGGCAGGTATCCAGGGCGTATTTAGCGTTCAGACCAGTTCTCCGGCAGGCGAGATAAGCGACGAGCAGGAGGTTATGCAGGGAAAAGCCATTGCCGATAGCGCCCTGGCGGCGGGTGTCCGCCATCTCGTCTATTCTTCGTCCGGGGCGGCAGGAAAAGGCCCTACCGGCATGGGGCATTTTGACAGTAAATCAAAAATTGAAGATTACCTTCGCGCCTTGCCGCTCTCCACGACCATCACGCGTCCGGCAAGCTTTATGGAAATGATGCTGCTGCCCGGCATGGGGCTTAACAGCGGCAATTTTTTCTTCTTCATGCAACGCCATCAGGCGATGCAGATGATTGCGCTGCAAGACCTGGGGCGCATTAATGCCCAAATCCTGTGTGCTCCTGAACGTTATCGGGGGCAGACGCTGGAACTGGCCAGCCAGGCATTGACCGGTGAAGACTTGCAGCGTGCTTTCTCAGATGCCGCCGGTCATCCTGTTCATTATCACCGCTTTACTGACAAGCTGTTAGCGCAGAACACTTTTCTTCGCCAGCTCACGGCGTTGGTAGACAATGGCATTGTCGCAGGCTCGGCGGATATACCGGCGCTCGAACGGGAGTTCGGTATGATGATGACGCTAGAGCAATGGCTGGCCGGGCCCGCCAAGCAGAGCTTTAACGCGGCGCTTAACGCCCCACAGGCCAATCTCGTCCTGCGATAGGTCGATAGCCGGAGTTGCCCGCCTCCGGCTGCTTGCTCGTTGTATGTCCGTAGCACAAAATTATCCGCCGGCAGAGGCGCCGCCAGTTCCCCCTGCAATTAATAGCTCGGCATCTCACCGCTATCCGCCTGCCAGAGTCTTGATTTCAGCCAGTAGCCAACGCTCAAAGTCCTCTAATGCCGCTTCATTGGCGCCGGTTTCCGCCGGTTTGACCAAACAGAATTTTTTGCTCAGGCTGTCTGATTCTGGCCAGGGCGCAACAAGCGCGCCGCTGCTCAACTCATTTTCGACATACATACGCGGCACCAATGCGACGCCTTGCCCCGCCGTTGCGGCAGCGATGGCCATCTCATGCAGATCATAGCGCACGCCCTGAGCGGGATTATCCAGGCTTATCCCGCTTTCCCGGGAATAGTGCTGCCAGGCATCCGGATTCTGCCTGCGGTGAATCCGCGGCAGTTCGTTTAACGGCTCGCTGACGTTCTTATCCGTTAGCAGGTCAGGATGGCATACGGGCAGCAGTTTTTCCTGAAACAGAAACTGCATGCGCATGCCCGTCCATGCGGGATGTGCAAAATGAACCACGGCGTCAAAGCCGCTTCCGGTCAGAATAAAAGGGTCCGTTCTGGCCGCAATATTTAACGTTATGTCCGAGTACAAGGCGTTAAAGCCGGCCAAACGGGGTATCAGCCACCGGCTGGAAAACGTCGGCAGAACGGCAATATCCAGACTCCTGCTGCCGGCAGGCATCCCCATGATGGACTGCGTATCCCTTTCGAGCCGTTCGAGCGTTTCGCGCACGTGATGCGCATAGCGCGCTCCGACAGGGTTAAGCCTTACGCGGCTTCCCGTCCGATCAAACAGTCGGCAGTTCAGCAAAGATTCAAGACGCGCAATCTGGCGGCTAATGGCCCCTTCGGTCAGCGCCAACTCCTCTGCCGCCCGGGCAAAATTGCCGTGCCGCGCGGCGGCATCAAAAGCCTGCAGGGAAGCGCTGCTGGGTATTTTTTTACGCATATAAACGGCCCCCTCGCTCGGTACGCACAACACCCTTTTAGTGAGTTAATGTCACTAATAAATGAAATATTATCGATTTATCATCGTCAAAATAGCTTATAGCATGATGAAAGGTCATTAAACACGATTGCTGTTTTACTATCCCATTATGCGAAGGTGAGTTGATGTTCTATATCGTGGAATGTTCGTATAACGATCCTGCCAGCGAGGCAGAGTGGAATCACTTTTATAGTCAGGAAAAGCTGCCCGCGCTGATCTCGGTAAGCGGGTTCAGGGCTTCTCAGCGCTTTCGCGCCGTTCAAGCTGGCTGCCCTGCTTATCTCGCCATTCATACGGTAGGGGGAGCGGATGTTCTCAGCAGCCAGGATTATCGGCTGAAGGGAGGCGGTAATTTCGCCCGTTGGCAGCCATATATCACCGACTGGCATCGTAACCTGTATCAGTGTGCAGATCCGGCTCCGGCAGTATCCCCAGAGGAAATCCTGCTATTTAGCGCTCAGCCGATAAACGCGATAGAGGCCGAGCGGAGCTACCAGAGGCTGGACATGCAGGCCGCAGGACTGGATAACTTCCCGCTGCGTCGTGTGGCATACGTTCTGCCGCGTGAAAAAGCCGGGTTATTGGCGAATATCCCCGGCGTACATCTCTACGAAGCGCTGACAGTACAGTTACAGGGTTCGGCTGAGGATCAGCAACGAGATGGCGTACGCCGGCAGTGATGGAGAACGATATACGTCCCCGCTTAACAGACGGGTTAGATCTACGGCGCCACAAATATATGCCCGCAACTCATCCCGAGGTATTTATGAACCATCCGGCCTCCCCGTTCCGCCAAATTGGGGATTTTCAGGTTACCGCTCTGAGTGACGGCGCTATCTCTGCCAGTCTGGATTTACTGTCAGGCATTGAAACGGCTGAGGCAGCGGGCATTCAGCACCACGCCGGGATCGCTGAACCCGGCAATATCCCGATCGGCGGTTATCTTATCCGCGGCCGGGGACGCACCATTCTGGTTGACGCCGGCGCCGGAGGGCTGAACAACGTCGGCGGGCAGCTCAAGGTAAACCTCACCGCCGCCGGAGTCAGCCCCGGCGACGTGGATACCGTCTTATTAACGCACTGCCATCCCGACCATATCGGCGGCCTGCTGGACGCTGAGCAGCGCCCGGTCTTTCAGCATGCCGAACTTCACCTGCACCCTCTCGAAGCGCAATACTGGCGGGATGATGAAAAACGTAAAATTGCCGGTGAGCGCGGGCAGCGTAATTTTGCGCTGGCCCGTCAAACGCTGGACGCCTACGCACAAAACCTGCGTTTTTTTAGCGGGGACCAGATAGCGACAGGCATCCTGCCCGTTTGGCTGCCGGGCCACACGCCCGGGCATACGGGGTTCCGGATTGATTCGGGTGATAAATGCTTATTCATATGGGGGGATATTGCCCACTACCCGCATATTCAGTCGGCGCGACCGGACGTTTCTATTTTGTTTGACGTAGACCCCGCGTTAGCCAAAAAGACCCGGAGAACGGTGCTGCAACAGGCCGCTAGGGAAAAACTGATTATTGGCGGCATGCACCTGGGCCACGCGGGATTTGCGACCATTCTCATGAATGATGAGGGGTATCGTATTTCCTACGCTGAAGAATAAACGGCGCTGGCGCCCGCATTGCTGCGATAACGCTAAGCCGGATAGCCTCCGGCTTAGCCACGGCATCAGATGCTTAATCCGCCGGCGATATCAATGGCGCTGCCGGTGATATACGCCCCTTGCGGCCCCGCCAGGAACGCCACCATTGCCGCCACCTCCTCCAGCGTGGCGATGCGGCGGATGGGGTGAAGATCCATCAGGAATTCCGGCACCGTTTCGCCCAACGCCTCACGCGACATATCCGTTGGCATAACGCCAGGCTGGATAACGTTTACCGTGATATTCTTGCCGCCGAGATCCCGCGCTACGCCTTTCGCATAGCCGACAATGGCCGCTTTGGTTCCGGCATAGTCGGCGGCGCCCGCAAAGGGAACGTGGCCGCCCAGCAGCGAGCCGATAAAGATGATCCTGCCTTCCGCAGACAGAACCTGCGCGGCGGCACGGGTAATCCCCACAGGCCCCATCACGTTGGTTTGCCACTGCCGGTCAAGATTAGGGGTATCCAGCTGCGGATCGTCCACCGTTTTCCCCTGAACGGCGATGGCCGCGTTATTCACCAGAATATCCAGCCTGCCGAACTGCGAGACCACCGCCTGCACAAGCGGTTGCGCCGCCGACATATCGGCCTGATCGTTCTGAATGGCCAGCGCCCGTACGCCCTTCGCACGCAGTTTTTCCGCCACCGCCTCGGCTTTTTCACCGGATGCAACGTAAGTAATCGCCACATCCGCGCCCTGCTCGGCGAGCTGCTCGGCGATAACGGCGCCAAGCCCGCGCGATCCACCGGTTACCAGCGCCACTTTACCCGCTAATGATTTCTGCATAACCAATTCCTTCCGTCAGTGAGAGTTACCCATTAATGGGGTCTGGAACGTTTCATGACATCAATATCGTAATGAACGTTATGAAATTAGACTTATACCGTCAAGCGATTTAATATCGATCGTTATGAAATAATGAGGCCATGTCATGGGACGTACGCGCGAATTTGATGTCGTCCAGGCGCTGGATGCGGCGCTTGGCGTTTTCTGGAGCAAGGGGTACGAGGGAACCTCGTATTCTGATTTAACCAAGGCTACAGGCGTGGAGCGCCCTGCGCTCTACTCCGCCTTTGGCAATAAGGAATCGCTGTTTCTGCACGCGCTGGCGCATTACAACGCGCACTATCTGGATTTCTTTCCGGCGGCGCTGGCGCAGCCAACCGCAAAAGCGGTGGCGGCGTATATGCTGCGCGCCGCAGCGGATTTACATACCCGCTATCCGGAGCACACCGGCTGCCTGGGAATCAACGGTGCACTGGCGTGTTCTGACTTGGCCAAACCGGTACAACAAGCGTTGATCGAAACGCGTGAAGCCGGCGAGGCGCAGCTGCGCGCCAGGTTCGAGCAGGCCAAAGCCGCAGGCGAGCTGTCGCCAACCACCGACTGCACCGCCCTGGCCGCCTATCTGTGTACCGTACTGCATGGCATGGCCATTCAGGCCAAGGCGGGGTTCGGACGCGACAAGCTGGAAGCGATAATCAATCAGGTGCTGGCAGGCTGGCCGTCGTGACGTGTTTAGACATGCAGGGAATGTTCGGCGACTCCCCGTCGATTAACGCCGCATGCATACAGAGGATAGTCACGTCCGCTCCGAGCGAAAAGCGGAAGTTCATAACTTTTTACTGTCTAACAGACATTAATAACATTGTTTTGTATTAATCAACGGAGAGTTGCTCGCCTCTAGTTAGATGAAAAAAATGCGCATATCACTACAATGTATAATCATTGACAATAGTGAATAAAATTGTATATGACTAAAAATTCACCATGCTTTAATTAAACCAATTGATATTTTTATTAAATAATGATAAATAAATACCTTTAACGCGAAGATGGAATTTTAAAAATGGAATGGAGATTTTTAGGTTCTATATCAGATGCCAGAAAGTCCGGCTGTAGTGGTGTTTATCTTATCATTCATCAAGGGATATTTAATCGTGTTGTTTATGTTGGAGTGAGTTGTAATGTAGGAAGAAGGATAAATGAACATTATGAAGGTTACCTGAGAGGAAATCGAACAATTTACAATGCAGGTCACAATGATGACGTATATCGTCTTATGTCAACTTACAAAATTCGAAATCATATAAAACACTATCAGTCCTTGGCAAAGAATTATGAAATATGGGGTTCAACTACACTGCATTTTGATTCACCTATAAACATATTAGCAAAAAAACAGACTTTTGATGCCAAATGGGAGAGCATTGCATTTGAAAAATATATACCTCAACTGGTAGTATGGGCCCTGCCAATGGCCAATTACTGTTCTTCAAATGCAACTAAAATTGAAAGTGTAATCCAATCAAAGCTCATTAAATCTTTTGATTTAAGAGGTTTTTTTAATGCTAAAGACTTAAGCATTTTGGGTAAAATTGAGAAACCTTATTTAGAAAATATTAAATATCTTATTATTGATTCTCCTGATGTAGACGCGGCATCCAAACTTATTTTTGATAATTTATTTTTAAAAAGAATCGATGGAAACTTTGGCAAAGAATTCCATTCACAATTTGAAAGTGAGATTTTTCAGAGGGAAAAAGAAACTCTGAGAAAGCGAGCAACTAGGAACCAAATGGTTTCTCTTTATGAAAATTATGGAAAACCTTGGACTTTAAAGGAAATGGAAAAACTAAGAGTCATGCTAGTAGATTTTGAGTTGTCACCAACAGAAATATCTGATTACCTTGGAAGGGATCCTCGTTCTATTTCTAAAAAAATAATCGAAAATGATAAAATTACTAATCGTAAGTGGCGAAATAGCGTCGGATGGTTATGACGTTACATATTGATGAAATAAACCAATCTAGCAACTTCAGCTCTTGGCACGAAGCGGGCAAGCTAACTGAGCTGAAGGTCCGCTGTAGCGAAAGCGGACTACTTTAATGGCTATTACGCTAGTACACACAGTGGAAGACATACAGGATTATTTTTGGCCTGCAATGACAACGCCTCCGTTAATTCTTTAATGGATAACATTTTGTCCAGTTGTAATTGACCCTCGCTAATGTCAGCTCTCCGGCAACATCGCCGAAATTAATAGTCTGACGTTCAATAAAAAATTGACGCACGGTTACGGGTAAAAAAGCAGCACTGTAGCGCAGAAGCGTGCTGTGCCAGAATGGTGCAGGTAAAGGGCTGCCAGTATGTCGCATCAGCAACTCATTTTTCCAGTGCGAATCCAGAACCTTTTCACAAAATGACTGGCGCATGTCTATCGCAGAACGCTCAGGGATCCCAGCAAGCAACAACTGACTGGACAACGCAACTAACCGGAGATCCCTGATAACAATTTTTTTCGCATGAAATTCAGTCCAAATCTTTGCCAATTGATCCACTTTCGCTGGCAATTGCTCGTTCACTTTATACAGTGGCAGGGTCAGGGGTAAGAAAGTGAAATGGAAACCCTGTGTTGGCAGCGTATCGGCAAGTGGATCATCCTTTGCAAGTCTTTTTAATTCATCAATAAGATGTGAGACACAACCGGGCACAGAGGGCTTAATGCCTGCTGCAAGAGCGAGTTTTAGTGGATCGTAGTAGTTTTCTTCTCTGATTTCCCCAATTCCTGCATTTTTCCCCCACATTGCGATGGTGTTCTCGTTTGCAGAAAGATACGTCTTTTGCAGGCTTACTGATTTCATGACAGACCTTATGGCTGAAGTGTGAACACAGATAATTGATTATTAATCATCTTTCTGTCAGACATTTTAGACTATGTGACCTGCCCCCGTTGATTAGTACACCCCGATTGACCCGCAGGCGATCCATATGCCGGAGGTCAGAGTGATACCCCACCCAGATATCTTTGGACGGCGGTGACTCCAGCACGCTAATGGACTGCATGCAACTTTACCCTGCCCCAGGCATCTGAACTTGGCGTTGACATCCAATACAACGGCAATGCAAAGGGCCGTTTTAGGTGCCCCCATTTTGCCAGCATGGCTAATTCTCATACGCCGCAGTATGGAAATCTATTTCCCACTGAAGCACGTCACCATACAGCGCCGACAGCGTCTGCTTTTCGCATTCGCCAAGTGCTATGGTACAGCGGTCCAGTTCGTCCTTCAGCCAGCAAGCCTGCTGGTAAAACCCCTCTTCCGCATGCATTTCTACCCAGCGCCGGACGTCCGCATCGCTCTGGCTTTGCTCACTCGCCCGTCGGCACCAGCAGTAATACATCCATTCAGCGCCGAACATCATGGTGATGATTTGTTCATAGCTGCCCTGCTGGGCCGTCTGCAACATACCATTGCGAAAGTGCCGTACGCCGGGCAGATCGTCAGGGTAATCAGCGGGATTAATCCGGCGCTCCGCCAATACCTTTTCAAACCAGGTAATCTGCGTTTCAACCAGCGCATTTAGTACACCGATCAACCAACGCTGCTGAGTCATATTCGGTGCCTTGCTGATGCCCAGGGCAAAAATCGCAATCGCCGTGACGACAAAGTTACCCTCAAATACCAGATAGCGGTTAAATACCCTCGTTGCTAACCGATCCTGCTCAATATCAACCACAAAACGGTGCTGCTGCATCGCCTGCCAGACCTGCTGATGTTCGCGCAGCAAACGCTCGCTAAACGCTTCCATTACGCATCCTCCAAAGCGGCCTGAGCGACCGACATAAAGTGCTTAACCCTCGCCAGTTCAACGTCGTTCCACCACACACCATCAACCTTCATGGTGCTGGCGACGATCACCCCCTGGGTATGTCCAAGGATCTGGCAGACGTTAGCAGGTGTCACGCCGGACCCCACCAACAAGGGTAATTCTGTCGCAGCGCGAATCTCATCAATTTCTTCCATGGTGGCGCTATCTCCTGTGCGCTGGCCGGTGGCAATCACCGCATCGGCCTCGAAAAAGTCCACATCTCGAGTCAGCTCCTGAATCGAGCGATCGGCAACGATTGCATGGCTACCGTGCTTGACATGACTATCGGCAAAGACGCGAATATGTTCAGCACGCAGCTTACTGCGGTAGCGTAATGCCTTAGCCGCGGCCCCTTCAATAAAACCTTCGTTGGCGATATAGGCATTGGCCCACTGGTTTACGCGGACGAAATCGGCCCCGCCCGCCAATGCGGTAGCCATCGCAGGAATAGCGGCATTAGCCAGTACGTTAATCCCAAGCGGTACACCGAAGCGCTCGCGAATTTTCTCGGTAATGACCGCCATCAGCGCTGACGTTTCAGGGCCAATATCTTCAGGTTTGGAAAAGGGAATATCGCCGTGGTTTTCTACAATCAGGCCATGAACGCCGCCTGAAATATAATTATCAGCGTCGCGAATCGCACGCTCGACAATATCACTCACTGATGAACCTCTATATTTAGGCGCGCCAGGAAAAGGGGCGCAGTGAACGACACCAATAACGACTTTATTACGTGAAAAAATAGCTTGTATTGCATCCGGCTTTTCTGCTGAGATAGTAACCATCTTATCCTTCCTATTAAGGGAACACTATGCGCGTTTACGTTACCGGCAATATTACCGTAGATGAAACCTGGTCCATTTCTGACATACCACAAAAAGGAGCTTCAATTCATGGGGTTAAAATCTCGCAGGATATCGGCGGTAAAGGCGCGAATCAGGCGATTATATTGTCCCGCTGTGGAATAGAAACGCGTTTAATTGCCGCCACGGGAAATGACAGCAACGGAACCTGGATCCGTCAGAAGATAAAAAAGGAACCTCTGACACTGCTACCCGACTACCATTTAAATCAACATAGTGACACCTCGATTATATTAAACAGTGCCGATGGCGATAATGCTATTATTACAACCACCGCCGCCGCCGATACATTCAGCCTCGATGATATTATGTCACATATGGCTGATGCCGCCCTGGGCGATATTCTGCTGCAACAGGGGAATTTCTCGCTGGGAAAAACTCGCGCCCTGTTCCAGTTCGCCAAAACGCGGGGTATGACCACGGTATTTAACCCCTCGCCGGTTAATCCTGACTTTTGCCACCTGTGGCCACTTATCGACATCGCGGTGGTCAATGAATCAGAGGCGGAACTGCTACAGCCTTACGGCGTGAAAACCTTAGTCATTACCCGGGGCGCTGCCGGAGCCTGGCTGCTCCGTGAAGGCCAGCGCCAGTTCTGCTCCGCCCTCCCTGTCGAAGCGCTTGATACCACCGGCGCGGGCGATACTTTCCTCGCCGTGATGCTGGCATCTGCGCTGCTGCGCGGGGTGGCGCCGGATGGCCTGGCGCTTGCTCATGCCAGCCGCGCTGCCGCCATTACCGTTAGCCGCCGAGGTACGCTCAGCGCGTTTCCTGACGGCCATGAACTCGCCGCCCTGTTCGCCATGGGCGGCGCGTACTGACTTACTTGAACAGCGAACGGTAGGTATCAACGTTCGCTTTGGTCACCACCGTGGCCGGAACCAGAATGGTTTTCGGCACGGTCTTACCCGAAGTTATGCTGTTCAGCGCTTTCAGGGCTTCAGCCCCCATCTGTTCCGGATCCTGCTGCAGCACTGCGGTAACGTAGCCACTGTCAATACCCGAAATCGCCTTCGCCGTCAGATCCCAGCCAAAGACTTTAATATCCTTCTGACGCCCCTGGTTTTCCACGGCGGCAATTGCCCCCAGCAGCGCGGGTTCGCCGGTGGCATATATCGCCGTCAGATCAGGGTTGCCGGTAATCAGGTTTTCCGCTGCGGTCATCGCTTTATCCTGCACGTTCTGGCCGTCGACGACGTCAGCGAGGGTAATTTTCGGATTACTTTTCAGCGTTTCTTCGAAACCCTTCTGCCTCTGATTCTGAATCGCCGAGTTCAGAGCACCGACGATACCCAGCCGCGCCTGACCTCCCATCTCTTTCTGCACATAGTCAACGAAGTATTTACCAATGATTCTGCCGCCTTCGATATTATCAACGCCGACCTGAGCCGCCTGAGGTCCGACCGGCAATACGGCATCAATAGCAATTACCGGAATGTTTGCCGCGGCGGCTTCTTTTACCGCCGGCATAATTCCGTTAACGTCGATAGCGGCAACCAGAATTCCTTTAACGCCTTGTTGAATATAGTTTTCAATCGCGTCATTTTGCGCAACTGGATTATCGTTAGAGTTAAAGATAACTAAATCCTTGCCACTGGATTTTGCTGCATCCTGCGCGCCTTTATTCATCAGATTAAAAAACAGGGCCTGCTGGTTGATCTGCACCAAAGCATAAGTTGGACTCGCAGCACTGGCAGCAGAAACAAAACTGACTGATGCCAGAATCGTCGTTGCTATAGCAATAAAACGCAGTTTTCCGGTGTTAAATAACATCATCATTATCCTCGTCGGGAATTGTTGATAACCAGTAGAATTCCGCGCAGCATGCAAACGCAGAAAAATTATTTTTTGGCGGGCAAATATCGTGTATATGGCCAGAACAATCGAGGACCGTTCGGCTAGCACCGGCTTGAATTCATTCCGGCAACCGGTCCGTTTCGGTGCGCTACTGGAATGTCTTAAGCGGGTTTGGGAATGACTTCCCGGATGATGCGGTAAACTGCCTATACAATTCTCCGCCGATTAAATTTTGTCAAGCATTTATTTCACGTAATTGTTGCCAGAGAAATTGCTGTATCCACTGAGCTTAACTATGTTACAGATAGCCGATTCTGGCAGAAATGGCGCAGGAAATGAGTATAAAACGCGTATTGTTATCCGATGTGGCAAAGCTGGCGGGATTGTCGAAGGCAACCCTGTCGCGCTATATGAACAACAGTATTGTGCTACCGCAGGACACCATAGATCGCATCGAAACGGCTATCCACGAACTGGACTATCGCGGCAATAGCCTTGCACGCCGCCTTAGCAAGGGCGACAGCGAAACCCTTGGCCTGGTGCTACCCGATATTACCAACCCTTTCTTTGCTGAACTGGCCGATGCCGCCGAAGAGGCCGCCTCTGCCAGCGGCTACAGCCTGGTGCTGTGCATCACCCGCAATAACCCGGAAAAAGAGTGTCAGTTTATTCGCTGGCTGGATACTTGCCAGGTCGATGGTCTGTTGTTCACCACTAACCGCCCCGATAACGGCCTGCTGCGCAAAGAGATCCAGCGTCACGAACGCATTGTGCTGCTGGATGAGGACATTCCCGGCAGTAAGGTACCGAAAGTTTTTGCCGATAACGTACAGGGCGGACGAATTGCCACTGAAAAGCTGATTGCCGCCGGGCATCGCCATATCGCCTTCGTTGGCGGGCCGGACAAGTTGATGAGCGTCCGCGAACGTTATCAGGGATTCTGCACCGCTATGGAGCAGGCCGGTCTAAGCTGGCCAGCTGAATGGGTAATGTACGGCGACTACCAGCGCGAGTTCGGCCAACGGGCGCTAGAGTACCTGTTTAGCCAGCCGGTTCGTCCTACTGCCGTCTTTGCCGCCAGCGACTATCTGGTGCTTGGCCTGCTCGACGGGCTGCGCGCCAGCGGGCTACAGGCACCGGCGGCATTGTCGCTGGTCGGCTTCGATGACGCCAACTATGCCGATTTTACCCAGCCGCGTATCTCAACCATACGTCAGCCTGCACGGGAACTGGGCCGCACCGCAGTGAACATCATGCTGCGCCTGCTGAACAACGAGAAAGATATCCCCGCTGAAACCCGCCTGCCGGTTGAATGGATTAGCCGTGATTCGATCAAGATTTGTTAAGCACGTCCCAAAATGGCGCAAAAGCGCACAGTTTTGGCGCAAAAAACGCTCAACTTAAAATCTCTTCACTATAATCAGTAAACCGGTTTACCGAAGTGCAATAAAAAAATTTATTTATTACATATAGTTAAATGATAGGGCTGCTGTGTTGTTCCTGCCCTGGCACGGATGCTGCAATGTTCTTACTGGCGAACAAATATCTAAAATAACGTTGGCCTGACTGTGTTTGCGAGTACTCCTCTCCTCAGGTAAACCGGTTTACTAGACTGTAAACCGTGTTGGATGGCGTATCTCCCACAGGATGGCGAACATTTTCCCTGCAATAGCGATGGGAGTTAACAGATGCAGCAGCCACAAACTATCCCGCCAAGGGTAGAGATGATCAACATCACCAAGACCTACGGGTCGATACGTTCATTGCGCGGCGTCAACCTGGAGCTGGCTCCGGGCGAAGTGCTGGGCTTAGTGGGCGATAACGGCGCGGGGAAATCAACCCTGACCAAAGTGCTGTCTGGCGCGGTGATCCCCACCAGCGGCATGATCCGTATAGACGGCGAACAGCGTCAGTTTGCCAATCCGGCGGACTCTCGGCGTTGCCATATCGAGATGGTGTATCAGGATCTATCTCTATGTGACACGGTGGATGTCGCGGGCAACCTGTTTATGGGCCGCGAGCCGATGAAATCTGTGCTCGGTATTCCCTTTCTCGACGAAGCCAAAATGCACGCCGATGCCCGTGAGATGCTAAAAGGGCTGGGAATTTCCATTCCCGACACCCGCCTGCTGGTCCGTAATCTCTCCGGCGGCCAGCGCCAGGCTATTGCCATCGCCCGTGCGGCGGCTTTTGCCCCTAAGGTGCTGATTATGGATGAGCCAACCGCCGCACTTGCCGTCGCGGAAGTAGAAGCGGTTCTGGCGCTCATCCGTCGCGTTTCCGCTCGCGGTGTGAGCGTGATTCTGATTACCCACCGCCTGCAGGACCTGTTCCTGGTCTGTGACCGGATCATGGTGATGTATGAAGGGACCAACGTCGCCGATCGGCGGGTGGCCGACACCAGCCTGAGCGATATCGTCAATCTGATTGTGGGCGAAAAATTCACCGCCCACTCTGCGGCTGCACACTGAGGTAACAGGATGAGTATCATGAACTTAAGCAGCTCCCGCATGATCCAGCATTCACTGCCGCGGCGCCTACTGCATAACCACTCGGGCGTGGTCAGCATCGCTCTGTTTTTCGTCTTCTGCTGCGTGGTGTTTTCACTGATCACCAGTAACTTCCTCACCGGCACCAACTGGCTGAATATCATCCGCCAGAGCGCTCCGCTGCTGATCGTCGCGACCGCGATGACCCTGGTGATTACCACTGGTGGCATAGACCTGTCGGTTGGCTCCACCCTCGCGCTGGTCGGCGCGCTCTCCGCTATCGCCCTGAATAACTGGGGACTGCCGTGGCCAGTGGTCCTGCTCGGTGGTCTGTTGCTCGGCGGGCTGGTTGGCGCAGTCAACGGTTTCTTCATTGCCTATGAAGGGATACCGGCGTTTATCGTCACCCTTGCCACCCTGGCTGTAGTACGGGGTATCGCGCTGTTGGTGACCCAGGGCTACTCGATTCCCGTTCCAGCAGACAGTCCGTTTACCTTTATTGGTCGCGCCTGGGTTATGAGTATTCCGATGCCGGCGCTGATCGGCATTATGATTCTGGTCATCGGGCATATCGTACTGAACCATATGCGCTTTGGCCGCTACGTTACGGCTATCGGCGCCAACGCCGAAGGCGCACGACGCAGCGGGATTAACACCAAAGCGGTGACGATGAAGGTGTACATCATCAGTGGCATGGCCGCTGCGCTGGCCGGAATGATTATTACCGCACGCCTCGGCAGCGGATCCTCCAACCAAGGCGAAGGCTTCGAACTGCAGGTGATCGCCGCCGTTGTTCTTGGCAGCACCAGCCTGTTTGGCGGCTTCGGCACCATTATCGGCACACTGTTGGGCGCGCTGTCGATTGCGGTGATTCAGAACGGGCTGATCCTGTCGCATATCTCGCCGTTCTACACTCAGATAGCCACCGGCACCATTATCCTGCTGGCTATCTGGCTGAACACCCGCATTCTCAACCCCATGCGCTCTGCGGCAAAAGGATAGCTGATGAAAGGATCGATTTTTCGCCACCCCATTCCGCTGCCGATAGGCGTCAACAGCGGTTACGTAATGACGGTGCTTGGTCCGCTGCCTATTAGCGAGATGGGCGTCACGCTGATGCATGAGCATATTCTGCTGGATGCCTCCGGCAAATGGGTGCCCCCCTGCTGCTGTAGCGATCGCCACCTTGCCGAAATGCCGGTGAAGATAGAAAACCTCGGCGAACTGTCGCTGAATCCACTGATGAGCCGTGATAACTGTCAACTGTTTGACGTCGAGGTGGCGATTGAAGAACTGACCAAATATCGCGCCCTTGGCGGGGAAACGGTGGTCGATCCGACCAATATCGGTATTGGCCGCGATCCGCAAGCGCTGGCGCGCATCGCTCGCCTGACCGGGCTGAACATTATTATGGGTACCGGACTCTATCTGGAACCGTCGCATCCCGAGTGGGTAAAAACCAGCAGCGTCGAACAGTTGACCGAGCGGCTGATCTACGACCTCGGCGGCGCGGAGGAGAAGCCGGCAGTGCTCGCCGGGCTGATCGGTGAAATCGGTATCTCCAGCCGCTTTACGTCGGATGAAGAGAAGTCTTTGCGTGCAGCAGGTCGGGCAAGCGCCGCGACCGGCGTACCGATCGAAGTACATCTGCCAGGTTGGGAGCGACTTGGTCATCGGGTGCTGGATATTCTCGAACAGGAAGGCGCCGACCTACGCCATACGGTGCTGTGCCATATGAATCCGAGCTTTGCCGATAAGCGCTACCAGCGCGAACTGGCGCAGCGCGGAGCGTTCCTCGAATACGACATGATCGGCATGAGCTACTACTACGCCGACGAGTCGGCGCAATCGCCCTCTGACGAGGAGAACGCTCGCGCCATCTGCGAGCTGATTGACGACGGCTATATCCAGCAGATTTTACTGTCGCAGGATGTGTTCCTGAAAACTATGCTCACCCGCTATGGCGGCTACGGCTACGGCTACATACTCAAGCATTTCGTTCCTCGCTTGCGGCGCCACGGCGTCAGCGGCGAACAACTGGAAACCTTGATGATTGGAAATCCCCAACGGGTCTTTGGCGGATAAAAGGAAAATAATAATGCAGAAGAAAATTTTACTGGTGGGTGAATCCTGGACCAGCACTTCAACACACGTTAAGGGCTTCGATCAGTTTGCCACTGCCACCTGGCATACCGGCGCAACGGATTTTTTGGCCGCGCTGGCAGACAGCAACTACGCCATTACCTATATGCCAGCCCATGCGGCGGCGACCGAGTTTCCGCTAACGCAGGAAGCATTACAGCAATGGGATGCGATTATCCTGTCGGATATCGGTGCCAATACGCTGCTGCTGCATCCGGATACCTGGCTGAAAAGCTGCCGTACCGCCAACCGTCTGACGCTACTGCATGATTATGTTGCGGCTGGTGGCGCGCTGATGATGATTGGCGGCTATTACAGCTTCCAGGGAATTAACGGCGGCGCACGCTATCGCAATACCGCAGTGGAGAAAGTGCTGCCAGTGCGCTGCCTGGCATGGGACGATCGCATTGAAACTCCGGAAGGCTGCTATGCCGAGGTGACGGGATCCCACGCGCTGTTTAACGATATTCCGGGCGAGTGGCCGTGGCTACTGGGCTATAACGAAGTGGAAATGCATCCGCAGGGCAAACTGCTGGCTACGGTCGCCGGCACCGGTCATCCGCTGCTGGCCGTTCGCGAATATCAACAGGGTCGCTCGCTGGTATGGACCAGCGACATGTCAGCACATTGGCTGCCAGAAGAGTTTGCCAAATGGCCCGGCTACCGCCAACTGTGGATTAACTGCCTCGACTGGCTGACGGAACGCGGCTAATGACCACCACCCTAGAACTGGCCCGGCAACTGCTGGGCTTTAACACCATTAACCCGCCGGGTAACGAAACCGACTGCATGCAGTTCTTTGCCGATTGGCTTCGCGATAGCGGCTTTGAGGTTTCGCTGTCGTCGTTCGGCGAGGGACGCAGCAATCTGATCGCCAGGCTACCTGGGTCGACGGCTGGCAAACCGCTGGCCTTTACCGGCCATCTGGACACAGTTCCGCTCGGCAATGCGCAGTGGCAGTACGATCCTTTCGGCTCACAGATGGATGCAGGGCGACTTTACGGACGCGGCGCCAGCGATATGAAAGCGGCAGTGGCGGCTTTTTCCGTCGCCTGCATTCAGCAGCGCAAAGACATTCTCGCCGGGCACGGTGCGGTATTGCTGATCACCGGCGGGGAAGAAACCGGCTGTGACGGCGCACGGGCGCTGATCGAGTCGGATAAGTTACCGGAGATTGGCGCGCTGATCGTGGGTGAACCCACCGCCAATTACCCGATTATCGGGCATAAAGGCGCGCTTTGGCTTCGCTGCGAAACTCGGGGGAAAACTGCGCACGGCGCGATGCCGGAGCTGGGGATTAATGCCATCTATCTGGCGGCGGATGCCTTGGGCAAGATTCGACACTTTTCACCAGGTGCACCGCATCCACTGATGAAGCAGCCCACGCTTAACGTCGGACGCATTGAAGGTGGGCTAAATATCAATTCCGTTCCAGACCACACGCGTTTTGATGTGGACATCCGCAGCGGCCCCAATTTACAGCACGCGACCATTCGACAGCAGTTGACCACTCTGCTTGGCAAGAGCGTAACGGTTTCCACGCTGATCGATCTGCCTGCGGTACTGAGCGAGGAGGATAACGCATGGATAAAACAGGTTTATCAGCGCTGTCAGCCACTGCACGAAAAGCCGCTGGAACCTCGCGTGGTGCCCTACTTCACCGACGCATCTCTGCTGCTACCGGCGCTGGGTAATCCACCCTGTATTATTCTCGGCCCCGGAGAACCCTCCATGGCCCACCAGACCGACGAATACTGTCTGCTCAGCCGAATAGACGAGGCAGAGCGGCTATATGGAGATATTATTCGCGACTGGATGCGTAAGTATTGAATGCCCCCCGATATCCTTAAACGGTTCCGTGCATCATGGGAAGCGTTCGTTCAGGCAGGCAGTTTCTGCCCTCAAGGTGGGGCCTTTTCGAAGACCTCGGGGCTGACGCCATCGAGATGCCGGTGGCGTCATGTCGAGAACGGCAATTGCCACGGCGACGCCTACTAAAAAAACCTTCTTTAATCGCTGGATGAATTTCCCGCAAGATAAAATATTAAATACATGCCGGGAGAACTTTCAATTTCCAGTGAAGTATAAGTGTAATGGTGGATCGTATTGCATTCATCAATAATGGTTTTGTTGCCTGCACCGATTTTACTGACATTATGCCGAGCCCACATGGTGCGAAACGGTTCACTTCTGTTGAGAAGATCCTGAATAACATCATCAAAACTTTCTGAATTACTGCTCGCTCCATAATACGCCCTGAATGCGGCGCGACAGCGTTTGCGTTTTTGCTACCCGCGAAAGCATCGCCATAAGAGTCTTGCTGTAGGGCAGCCTTACCGCCCCGGGCGGCGACTTGCCACTCCTCCGCCGTGGGTAAGCGATAACCGTTAGCTTGGGTATCCTGCGTAAATTGGTCGGTTGAGCTATCGCGCGCGGGATCACCGTTCTTATTGAGGTAAACCGGTTTGAGCCCTGATTTCTCACTCAGCGCGTTTGCAAAAACCACCGCATCTGACCATTCGACATTGGTAACCGGATGCATACCGTTGTCGGTGGCAACGGGTAGGCAGTCTTCGTAACTGGCACCGTTACATCCGGCACCAAATGCATAACCATGCTCCAGTGCCCATTCATGAACATCGGTATAAGACCGGTAGGTGACTTCAGAACGCATGATACGAAAGGCTGTTAGTGTGATGTTGGAATGTGCGACATAGTCATGCCGGCCAAAAACATCGCCTGCATAATATTTACCACCAGCAACCACGACGTCATCAAAAGGTTGCGCTACTGCGGCAAAGGCAAAGAAGGCCAACGGCAAAAAGAGGAGCTTATCTTTCACAAAACCATCTTGGCTGATTAAAAACAGCCACTTAACTGGCTGTATTCCAAAGGCCGAAAACTATAACAACGTTTTTATTCGAAGCTATACGCATTCTGTAAATAAACTTTAATAGCCTCTCCCCCGCCCTCACGGGCTAACCCGCAAAGCGGATGTGCCGGATTTACCGAGTATGAACAAAAGGGCGTGCTGCTTCAGGTTCAATTCGGCAGGACAACCCAGGTTAATGTGATCGCTGCCCTTTCTTATCGTAGGTAAGCCCAAAAATCTGGCTCGAAATGCCGACGACTCCTGTGCTTATGCCTGATGCTTCATACATAGGTGCCTTTTTATACTCATTAATGGTTTACCCCCCTCTTAGCTACGGCACCCACTATAAAAATCGCCGGGCGTTACCCTTATGAGGTTTATGGCATGAAAATAACCGCTATAGAAATTACACGTATCTCTATCCCGTTTGATGCGCACCGGCGCCAGCCCGATACGCTAGAAACCCCGTATAACGCGGCGTCTCCTTCACTGAAACGTATGGAAACGCTGCTGGTTAAAGTCATCACCGAAGACGGTAGCATAGGATGGGGGGAGGCGTTTGGTCACCTGTCCAACCCCGTCACCGAGCAGGCGCTGATAAGCCTGGTCGCCCCTCTTTTTCTTCAGCGAACTGTCCCTGCGAGTCAGCAGGAGATTTCGGAGATGATGCAATCCACCGAGCAGGCACTTCACGCCTTTGGCCGCAGCGGGCCGGTTCGTTACGCCCTGTCAGCACTCGATATTGCACTGTGGGATCTGTTAGGTAAGCGACAACAGAAACCGCTATGGCAATTACTGGGAGCCACGCGCAGCCAGATTGAACGCTATGCAAGTCTGGTGAGCTACGGTAATGACGCGAAGGAAGTGACTACGCAGATCCAGCGTGCGTATGCGGAAGGTTACCGTACGCTCAAGCTCCATGAAACACATCCCGCCGCGATCGCTGCTGCACGCCAGGCATTGCCGCCGGGCGTTGACCTGATGGTGGATGTCAACTGCCCGTGGTCGCGCGAACAGGCGCAGGCCAATGCGAGCGAACTGCGTCCTCTTCAACTGGGCTGGCTTGAAGAACCCATCTGGCCGCCGGATGATTTTCTGGGGCTGTCTCAACTGCGCAAAGCCGGCGTACCGCTCGCTGCGGGTGAAAACGTAGAGGGTGACATCGGATTCGTGAACCTGTTTGAAAGTGGTGCCGTGGACGTTGCACAGCCCAGCGTTGCCAAGGTGGGGGGATTACTTCCGCACTGCGCGTGTTCAAACTGGCCCGCCAGTATCGCGTGAAGGTGGTGCCACACTGCTTCTACTACGGGGCGGGCATGCTGGCCACCGCGCATCTGGTTGCCGCATTGCCGGATGACATCAAAATGGAAATCCCCTGGATTACGTTCGAAGCGCCGTTGTATCCCTCACTCCCACAGAACGTATGCTTCGGCCTGAGCGATGCCCCCGGGTTGGGGTACGAGCCCGATCCCGCCGTTCTCTGGAATTATCGCCTGTCATTGACGCGTATCGACCAGCAGGGAGTCAGCAGCCATGTTTAAAAACTACCGTATCGTCATTGCTCTGTTGCTGTTTTTTGCTGGCATCCTTAACTATCTTGACCGCGCAGCACTCTCCGTCATGGCCCCCTTGGTTAAAAAGGATTTGAGCATCAACGATGCGCAGATGGGTATTTTGTTCAGCTGCTTTTTTATCGGTTACTGCCTGTTCTGCTTTATTGGCGGCTGGGCGGCAGATCGTTTCGGACCTCGTCGCGTCTATGCATGGGCAGCCAGCATCTGGTCCTTGTTCTGTGGTGCCACGGCACTGGTGACGGGATTCACTCACCTGCTCATCGTACGCATGCTGTTTGGCGTGGGGGAAGGCCCGATGGGGACCACCACCAACAAATCGATAGCTAACTGGTTCCCGCGAAATGAAGTCGGTCGTGCGGTAGGCTTCACCAATGCGGGCCAGCCGCTCGGGGCGGCCATTGCGGCACCGATTGTAGGCCTGGTCGGTCTGCAGTTTGGCTGGCGCATTGCTTTTATGGTGATAGCCGTACTGGGATTCATCTGGGTCGCCTGCTGGTTGCTGCTGTTCCGGGATAAGCCCGAGCAACACCCGCGTGTAAGCGCCGCTGAGAGTGAGTACATCATGCAGCGGCGACCGGCGGGGAATACCTTGAATCAGCCCCAGCAGGACAGCCATTCCCTCTGGCACTACGTGTTCTCGTTACCGGTGCTCGGGGTGGCCAGTGCATTTTTTTGCTTCAACTATATCCAGTTTTTTTTCCTGTCCTGGCTGCCGAGCTATCTGACAGACTTCCAGCATCTGGATATCAAAAGCATGAGCATTATCGGCGTGCTGCCGTGGCTGGGCGCTACCCTAGGCTTTCTGGGAGGTGGCGTCGTGTCTGACATGCTGTTCCGCCGTACGCAGAATTTCCTGTTGTCACGCAAGCTGGTGATTTTCGTGGGCCTTGCCGTGGCAGCGCTGTGCGTTTTGCTTACCGCCTGGAGCCAAAGTGTGATGTCCGCCGTGACGTTTATTACCCTGGCGAGCGTGTTTGCCTATATGACACCGCAGGCCTGCTGGTCTCTGCTGCAGGATATAGTGCCCGCCGGGCGGATAGGAACGGCTGGCGGCTTTGTTCACCTGCTGGCAAATCTGGCCGGGATCTTATCACCAAGCATCACCGGTTTTCTGATCCAGTACGGAGGCGGCTATCACACCGCTTTTATACTGGCCAGCATACTGGCTCTCTCGGGTATGCTTCTGCTTGCTCTGCTGGTCCGCCAGAACGGGGTGAATATGCTCCGTTCACAAACGAGCCACTAGCAGACGGGTTGCAATCCAGGCTGGCGGTTCCCGCCAGCTCTGAGACAACCGGAGGATCTCCCTGCTGTCTGCCATTACTCAGAAGGCGGGAGAAGGCACCGGGCGGCCAGGAACGGCCGCTCCGCTACCAGCGCGTAGCCTGCATATCAATCACAAAGCGGTACTTAACGTCCCCCTTAAGCATACGGCCGAAGGCAGCCTCGATATCCTCGCCACCGATCATTTCAATATCGGCGGTAATATTGTGCTCGCCGCAGAAATTCAGCATCTCCTGGGTTTCCTGAATGCTGCCAATCGACGAACCGCTGATGCTTAAACGTCGAAACACCATGGGCGTAATATTCGGCGAGTCGTGCGGCTGGTCAGGAATACCCACCAACACCAGGCGGCCATTGGTTTTCAGCGTTGCCAGATAAGGATCCAGATCGTGCGGTGCCGCTACGCAGTCAATAATAAAATCCAGCGAGGTTCGGCAGGCAGCCATTTGCGCGGCATCGCGCGATACCACCACCTGTTTTGCCCCCAGACGACGGGCATCTTCGCCCTTCTCCGGGGAGGTGGTGAACAGCGTCACTTCCGCCCCCATCGCACTGGCCAGCTTCACGGCCATATGGCCTAACCCCCCCAGCCCCACGACACCAACGCGATCGCCTGCATTGACGTTGAAATGGCGCAGCGGCGACCATACGGTCACGCCCGCGCACAACAGCGGCGCAACCCCGGCAAGCGACAGGTTTCGCGGTACGGAAACAACAAAATGTTGATCGACAATCACGCTCTGCGCATAGCCGCCCCAGGTGCTGTCGCCGGTATATTTATCAATGCCGTTGTAGGTCGCGGTAAACCCCGCTTCACAGTATTGTTCTTCGTGGTGCTTGCAGAAATGGCACTCGCGGCAGGAGTCGACCATCACGCCCACGCCGACGATATCGCCGGGTTTAAAATGGGTGGCCTCGTCCCCGATCTCCACGACTCGCCCGACTATCTCGTGTCCCGGCACCAGTGGATATTGGCTGACCGCCCATTCGTTACGCGCCATATGGAGATCGGAGTGGCACACGCCGCAATAAAGGATCTCGATTTTGACATCCTGCTTTTGTAACGAGCGCAGCGAAACCTGGCCTGATGTTAAGGGTTGTGCCGCGTCATGTGCGACTAATGCGTTGATTTTCATCTTGCCTCAAGAATGTGCTGGTTTTGGCTAACTCAAGGGGGCAGACTATAGTCAACAGGGTTTCATATTGATAGTAGTTACCATTTGGTGACCATAAGCAGAGGACAGAACAGTGCCAGCCTGGGTTGAGGGTAAACTCTTTTTCTATGCGGACTCGCCGCCGCGCCGCCTGATGGAGCTCTTTTCAGTTAAATGGAGCACAATGGTGCTGCACGCGCTGTATCACTGGCCGGATGAACGCGCACGCACCGGTGAGTTACAACGCAGCTTGCAGGGGATTTCCAAGAAAATGCTGTTCCAAACGCTGAAAGAGTTGGAGCTGCGCGGGTTGATTGCCCGCCATGTGTATGACGTGATCCCACCCAAAGTCGATTACCGGCTGACCCCACTTGGCCGAACCTTGGCCGAACCCATTGAGCAAATGTACCAATGGGGGTTAGAAAATCAGTCCGCGCTGGATAAAATGGCAGCCAATTATCAGGCGGCGGCGTCCGACTAACCGTTGGGCGCTTCGTTCTACGCGTTTTGGTAGAGGTCCCAGCGGTTGCCGTAGATATCTTCAAACACAACCACCGTTCCGTAGCCCTCCTCACGGGGCTCTTCGCAGAAATGAACCCCTTTGGCTTTCATCGCGTGGTAATCGCGCCAGAAATCGTCGGTCTGCAGGAACAGAAACACCCTGCCGCCGCATTGGTTACCAATAAAGCCTTCCTGTTTCGCGTTCGAGGCTCGGGCCAGAAGAATGTTGCAATCGCTTTCCGGGTTCGGCGTCACCACTACCCAGCGCTTCCCCGGTTGCGGCGTGTCTTCAACGAGGGTAAAACCCAACTTGTCTGTGTAATACTCGATTGCGCGATCGTAATCATCGACCACCACGGCCACATATCCCATGCATCGCTTCTGCGTTCTCATTTTTCTGCTCCGTCTAGTTTCAGGCATAACGGGTCTGAAACTCTTTTTATCACAAACGCGCTTCATTCCGAGCCTGTATATGGCCCAAAGCATCGGTGCCTACCACAGTCACAAAACGGCCTGCTGTGAGCGAAAAACGGACATTAACGCCGAATTCAACAACTCATTCGCTTGAGCGCCTTGTCAGTATTCATTGCTATCATTCAACTCGACGCTGCTTTAATATTTTGCTTATCTCATTTACTGCCGCCTGTTCTTCTTTTTGAAATGTATTTGGCTCAATGGTCGCGATCAAAGATTGATAACCAAAAAATGCGGAAACTGCTCCCATCAATATCGTAATAAGATCCGTCTTTCCGTTGTACATAGCCCAAATAGCCGCAGCGAAAGCTAAACAAACAGTAAGAGCATAGAATGGCTTCAAGCGCTTAATTTTCTTTCGCTGTTCAATTTTGATATTTTCAGCTCTAAAGGGACGGTCAGCCAACAACTCTTCGTTTGAGCAATGAATATAGAGTTTAAACTCACTTTTAGAATTATCATTTACGTTAAAATCCCCGTTAACGTTTATGTCACCGCCATTGTTAAAGTCTCTCAATTTTAACTCCACAATCTAACGTTCCACAATATTCCGCGATTGAATACTAACAATTTGTTAGAAGGTGCCGCCCCCGTACGTGGTGTATTTCCCACCTTCTTTTCTAATCATTAGTCATATCAAACTAACGTCGATATACATCTTTTTCAACATGTTTTTCTGAAATCACCAAAACGTCTTCCGATAAAATTTATACAGATAGTACGTAGCCGTTTCTGGATTTTGCTCAGGATGAACGACTGATAGTTTAGCCAGTGACTCGGTGTACATTTTAGACAACGGGAAGAAGAGATGTTGATAAAAGTTTAAGGAGTTACTTAAGTCCGCTCTTGCCACCAAGCAGACCGCCATTTCAATACGCCACACAACCCCAACCTTCCCCCCAAGCACGCTTTTTGCCGCCCCCACCTCACCGAGTGACTTACATCTGGCATACCTCCGGCCCCTTCCCTACAATAAGGGATCTGTTGAGGCATAACGCAAGGAAAGACGGTGTCGAAAGCCAACTCCAATGCCACCATCGTGGATATCGCCCGCCGCGCCAGGGTGACCAACATCACCGTTTCCCGCGCGTTCAATAAGCCCGAGTTGGTCAAGCCGGAAACCCGCGAGCGCATTCACGCCATCGCCAAAGAGCTGAACTACGTGCCCAACGCCTTCGCCCAGGGGCTGAAAAGCAGCAGCAGCCAGATTATCGGCATCGTCACCAGCAGCATGTACAACCCGTTTTATTCCGGCCTGATCAAGACCGTGTCGCGCATCGCGCGGCTGCAGGGCTACCAGATCATGCTGTTCGACACCGACGGCAGCGAAGAGGCGGAAATGCGGGCCATTCAGGCGCTGTTCGGCTACAAGGCGCGCGGCATACTGCTTTCGGCGGTGCGCGACGATAAAAACTACCGCCCCGCCTACCTGGAATTAGCCGAGGTGTATCGCATCCCCCTGATCCTGATCGACCGCGACCTCTACGATCAGCAGCTGAGCGGCGTGTTCCTCAATAACCGCGAAATCGGCACCCTGGCCGGGGAATATCTGGCGCAGCAGCCGGAAAGAAAAATGCTGATTATCGGCGGGCCGGCCGATTCGGAAATTACGCTGGCGCGCACCGCCGGCATCGTCGACGCGCTGCGGGACAACGGCCACGATATCCATATCATCAACGGCGATTATGATTTTAACTCGCAGGAAGCGGCGGTGAGGGCGTATCTTGCGGCGGCGGAAACCCTGCCGGACTATATCATCGGCCTGAACGGCATCATTACGCTGGGGGCGATCTCCCTGTGTCACGAGCTGGGCATTTATCAGCGGGTCAAATTCTTCTCGATCGATGAACCGCCGCGCGCCGGCGCCTACGGCCTGCATATCGCCGGGGTGTATCACGACACCCAAATGCTGGGGGAGATCGCCGCAGATCTGCTGTTCAGCGCGATTAACGCCAGCCGCGGCGAGCTGCCGGTGCGCAGGGAATTCTTCACCGGCTCGCTGCTGAATCGCTGAAGGCGGGTTATTGCCCGTAGTAGGCGTGTTTGCCGTGCTTGCGCAGGAAATGCTTGTCCAGCAGCTGCGGCTGCATCGGGGCGATCGCCGGCGCAAGCTGGCGCGTGGCCATCGCCATCACCGCCACCTCCTCCATCACCACCGCATTGTGCACCGCATCCGCCGCATCCTTGCCCCAGGCGAACGGCCCGTGGGAATACACCAGCACCCCCGGCACCTGCTGCGGATCGCGCCCCGCCTGGTTGAAGGTCTCAATAATCACCTTGCCGGTTTCCCCCTCGTAGTCGCCGGCAATCTCCGCTTCGTTCATCGGCCGGGTGCAGGGAATGTCGCCATAAAAATAGTCGGCGTGGGTGGTGCCCAGCGCCGGGATCGGCTGCCCGGCCTGCGCCCAGATGGTGGCGTTGCGGCTGTGGGTGTGCACCACCCCGCCGATCGCCGGAAAGGCGCGGTACAGGGCCAGATGGGTGGCGGTGTCGGATGAGGGTTTGCGGTGCCCCTCACACACCCGGCCTTCCAGATCCACCACCACCAAATCCTCCAGCGTCATCTGTTCATAGGCGATGCCCGAAGGCTTGATCACCACCAGCCCGTTTTGACGGTCGATCGCCGAGACGTTGCCCCAGGTAAAGGTCACCAGCCCATAGGCCGGCAGGCTGAGGTTGGCGGCCAGCACCCGCTGTTTGAGTTCGTTCAGCATGCAATCCCCCCGCTGATCATTTGTTGCTCCATCCAGGCCTTGGCCTGGCGGATGCGGTTAATGTCCTGCTCGTCGTCGCGCGCCCACATTTCCAGCAGGAAAGGGCCGCGATAGTTGAGCGATTTGAGAATGGCGAAGGCGTGCGCGAAATCTACGCAGCCTTCGCCGAAGGGCACGTCGCGAAACTGCCCGGCCGAGCCCGGCGCCACCGGCACGGTGTCTTTCAGGTGGATCGCGGTGATCTGCTCGATCCCCTGTGCCAGCTCGGTTGCCAGATCGTTGCCCCAGGCGCTGAGGTTGCCGATATCCGGGTAAACGGTGAACCACGGGCTGCCGACGTGGCGCGCGATGTCCCGCCATTTGCTGATGCTGCTGATGAACGGAGTGTCCATCACCTCGACCGACAGCATCACCTGCGCCCTGGCCGCCTGCTCCACCGCCCACTGCATGCCCTCGATAAAACGCTGGCGCGTATGGCGATCGGAAGCCTCGTAGTACACGTCGTAACCCGCCAGCTGAATGTTGCGGATGCCGAGATCGCCGGCGAACGCCAGCGCCTTGGTCAGCAATATCCTGGCGTGCTGCCGGGTGGCCGCGTCGGCGCTGCCGAACGGATAACGCCGGTGCGCCGACAGGCACATGCTCGGCACCGCCACCCCGCTGTCGAACCGGGCGTTGATAAACGCCAGCCGCTCGCGGCGATCCCAGTCCAGGCGCTGCTGGCGCGCCGGCTGTTCGTCGATGGAAATCTCCATAAACTGAAAGCCCAGCTCGCCGGCGGTCGCCAGCCGCTGCGCCCAGCTCAGGCCGGCGGGCAGCGCTTTCTCGTACAGCCCCAGACAGGCGGCGCTAGTGGTTTGCATAGTTAACCTCATTCAATGCCTGCGCCACCGCCAGATAGCGCGCCATCTGGGCGCGCAGGCGGCGGTTGGCGGCGGGTTCGGGGAAATAGCGGCGCAGCCGGGGCGGCGCGGCCTCGAGCGCTTCGGAGAAACCGGCGTATTCACCGGCACCGACCGCGGCGCACAGCGCGGCGGCGCGGCAGCCGCTTTGCCGGGTCTCCACCACCTCCAGCGGCAAGTTGCCGGCGTCGGCGTAGATCTGCATCCAGACCTCCGACTGCGTCGGCCCGCCGGTCATGCGCACCCGCTCCACCCGCGGGTTGAGCTGCAGCAGGCGGTCCTGGTGGATCAGGTGAGAGAACACGATGCCCTGGTAAATCGCCTGCACCACGTCCGCCATGCCGTGGTGCCCGCTCAGGCCAATCAGCCCGCCCGGCACGCCGGCGCCGAGGTTGGAGCCGTACAGGTACGGCAGGAACAGAATGTCGCAGGCGCGTTCGCGGCGTTCGGCCACCCAGGCGTTGAACTGCGCGTAGCGCTGGCGATCGCCGCCGCAGAACTGGCGCAAAAACCACGCCAGGTTGCCGGCCGAGGTCGCGCTGCCTTCGTGGGCAAAGTAGCGCCCTTCGATGCAATAACGCCCCCAGGCGTAGGGGTAGTCGGCCGGCAGCAAACGGTCGGTCACGCAGGTGGCGATCGACCAGGTGCCCGCCACCGCGCTGAGCGTACGGTGATCCGCCACGCCGGAGCTGAGCGCGGCGCCGACCACGTCGAACAGCCCGCCGTATACCGCGGTGCCCGCGCGCAGGCCGCACTGCGCCGCCGCCGCGGCCGTCACCCGCCCGGCCAGCTGTGCCGAACCGACGATCGGCGCGGTTTTGTCCGCGGCCTCTTCGATGCCGAAGGCCGCCATCAGCGCCGGGTCATAATCGCCGCTGTGCTGGTTGAACAGGTTGCTGCCGGAGATGTTGGTCACTTCGGCGGCAATCTCGCCGGTCAGCCGAAAGCGCAGATAGTCATGCGCCATCAGCACCCGGTCGATGGCGGCGTACTGCGCCGGCTGCCGCTGTTTCAGCCAGCGCAGCAGCACCGCCGGGTGGCTGCTCCAGATCGGCTGCAGGCTGCGGGGATAGCTCAGCGCTTCAACGCCGTCGCGCCGCAATGCCTCGGCCATCGCCGCCGCCCGGGTATCCGAAGAGAGAATGCCGTTGCCGACCGGGCGGCCTTGCCGGTCGATGGCGTACAGCCCCTTGCCGTGGGCGGAGAAACTGAGGCCGCGCACCTGGCCGGCGTCGATCGCCGCCGCATGCAGCGCCTGGCGGATCACCGCGCAAACGTCATCCCACAATGCGTCCATATTGCGCTCGCTAAATCCGGGGCTAACGGAAAGCGCCCCGGCGTCGCGTTCGGCAATCGCCATTTCCTGGCCGTCGGCGCGGTATAATCCGGCCTTGATCACCGTACCGCCGATATCCACCCCGATAAAAAATCCCATGGCGTTATCTCCCCCGCCTTACTTGCGGCGCACGGAACTGAGATAGATGGCGGCCAGGATAATGCCGCCCTTCACCACGTTCTGGATATACGGGGAAACGTTCATCAGGTTGAGGCCGTTGTTCAGCACGCCGAGCATCATCGCCCCGACCAGGGTGCCGATAATCGCCCCGCGGCCGCCGGAAATCGCCGCCCCGCCCAGCACCACCGCGGCGATGGCGTCCAGTTCGAAGCCTTCGCCGGCGTTCGGCTGCCCGCTCATCAGGCGCGAGGTCAGCACCAGCCCGGCCAGCGCGGCGGTGAGGCCGCTGACCACGTACACCAGCATTTTGTAGCGCGGCACGCGGATGCCGCTCAGCCGCGCCGCCTCTTCGTTGCCGCCGATGGCGTAGACGTAGCGGCCGAACGGCAGGTGGTTCAGCATCAGCCAGGCCAGCAGGTACACGCCGATCATGATCAGGATCGGCACCTGAATGCCCAGCAGCGTGCCGCGGCCGAAGAAAGAAAACATCTCGGGCAGGCCGGAGATCGGATAACCGCCGGTGTACAGCAGCGCCAGGCCGCGGGCGATGCCCATCGACGCCAGGGTGACGATGATCGGCGGCATGCGCAGATAGGCGATGCAGGCGCCGTTGGCCAGGCCGAACAGCGCGCCGATCGTTAACGCCGCCAGCATCGCCAGCGGGATAGGCACCGCGGCCAGCATCAGCCCGGCGGCGATGGAGCCCGCCAGCGCCATCACCGGGCCGACGGACAGATCGATGCCGCCGGTCAGGATCGCGCAGGTCATGCCGACGGCGATGATGGCGTTGATCGACACCTGCCGCGCCACGTTGGTCAGGTTGTTTACCGTCAGGAAGCTGTCGTTCAGCCCGCTCATCAGCACGAACAGGATCACGAAACCGATAAACGGCAGCACCGCCGGGTGATGCAGGCGTTTTTCCCAGCGCTTGCTGAGGCCGGGGCCGGCGGCGCGCCCCGTTGCGGAAGACTGTTCAATTCCGATCATAATGCACTCCCGGTCGCGTGAAGCATGATGTTGTTGGACTCGATTTCATCGCCGGTCAGTTCGGCGACGATATGCCCGCCGCGGAACACCAGCACGCGGTCGCATACGCCGATAATTTCCGGTAACTCGGATGAAATCATGATGATGGAGATGCCTTTTTGCGTCAGCTGCTGCATCAGCTGATAGATTTCCGCCTTGGCGCCCACGTCGATGCCGCGCGTGGGCTCATCGAAGATAAGAATGTTGCAGTCGTTATTGAGCCAGCGGGCAATCACCACCTTCTGCTGATTGCCGCCGCTCAGGGTGCTGACGGCGGTGTCCGCATCCGGCGTTTTTACCCCGACGGCGCGGATCAGCCGCTGCACGATGTCCTGCTCCTTGCGGGCATTGATGAAAATCTTGCCGCGCCGGTGGTGCCGGTTGAGCGTGATGTTCTGCGCCACCGAAAACGGCAGCACCAGCCCTTCGGTTTTGCGGCTTTCCGGCAGCAGGCCGATGCCCCGCTGCAGCGCCTGCGCGGGATTGCGCAGCGCGGCGGGCTGCCCGGCCAGGCGAATGTTTTTGCGGTAACAGCCGCTGGCGCCAATCATGGCGGCGACGGTTTCGGTACGCCCGGAGCCCACCAGCCCGGCGAAGCCGAGGATTTCCCCCTGCCGCAGGTGAAAGCGGTCCTCCGCGCCGTGCTTTTCGCGCTGAATGCTCGCCTCCAGCAGCACCGTCGCGTCGCCGGCCGGGTGCCGCTTCGGCGGAAAGGCATGTTCGATTTTCCGCCCGACCATCAGCCTGACCAGCTCCTCGACGTCGGTATCGCCGGTGGTCAGCGTCTGGATATAGCCGCCGTCGCGCAGCACGGTGATCCGATCGCAAATGGTGAAAATCTCGTCCAGGTGATGCGAGATAAACACCATGCCGACGCCGAGCAGCCGCAGATCGTTCATCACGCTGAACAGGTGCTCTGCCTCGCCCGGCGTCAGCGTGGCGGTGGGCTCGTCCAGCACCAGAATGCGCGCGTCCAGCGACAGCGCCTTGGCGATCTCGACGAACTGCTGCTGCGCCACGCTCAGCTGCTCCACCGGGCGGTCGAGATCGATATCCACCGTCAGGCGCTTGAAAATCGCTTCGGCCTTGCGCCGCATTGCGCGGCGATCCAATAATCCCCAGCGATTTTTTATTTCCCGGTTCAGGAAAATATTATCGATCGCGTTCATATAAGGAATTAATGAAAACTCCTGAAATATAATTCCCACCCCGGCGTTGATCGCCTGGCGATAATTATTGAAATGGCGCTGCTCGCCATCAATAAAAATATCGCCGCTGTCCGGCTGATAAATCCCGCACATAATTTTAACCAGCGTGGATTTACCGGCGCCGTTTTCGCCCAATAAGGCGTGCACCTCGCCGCGCTGAATGCTGAGATCGATGCCGTCCAGCGCCTTCACGCCCGGAAAGGACTTGTTAATCTGCTTTAATTCCAATAAAGGTGTCAGCACTGTCATACCCTCCGCGTTTATCGCTCCGCCCGAACGGAGCGATAATTGACGCCTTTACCAGCTGAAGCCCGCCGCGTTGCTGTGGTCGATCAGCTTCACTTTTACCGGCACGGTTTTCGGCACGTTGGCGCCCCAATAGCGGGCCAGCGCGATGCCCAACGCGATACGCAGCTGATCGCGCGGGAACTGGGCCGAGGTGGCGATGAACGGCGAATTCGGCTTCAGGATCTCCTTAATCGCCTCCGGCTGGCCGTCGACGCTGACCAGCTTCACCTTGGCGCCGTTGCTTTCTATCGCCGCCAGCGCGCCCAGCGCGCCGATGTCATTGACGCTGAAAATCCCCGCCAGGTCCGGCGCCGACTGCAGCATGTTCTCCGTTACCGTCAGCGCGGTATCGCGCTCCTGCTTGCCGTTTTGCTTGGTGACAATCTTGATGTCGGGGTATTTCTTCATCGCCGCTTCGAAGCCGCGCACCCGCTCGAGGATCGGCACCACCGGAATGCCGTCGAGGATCGCCACCTTGCCCTTGCCGCCCAGCGATTTGGCCAGGTACTCACCGGCCTGGAAACCGGCGTCGTAGTTTTCCGAGCCGACGAAGGAGTCGAGCGGCCCTTCGGCCTGGGCGTCTATCGCCACCACCACCGCGCCGGCCTTATGCGCGGAGATCACCGCCGATTGCACCCCCACCGAATCGGTCGGGTTAATCAGCAAGATATCCACCTTCTTCTGCAGCATGTCTTCGACGTCGCTGATTTGCTTGGAAACGTCATGCCGGGCATCGGCGACATACACCTTGGCGCCGATGTCATTGGCCGCCTGCTCCAGCGATTCTTTCATGGTGACAAAATAATCGTTGTTCATTTCCTGGAATGAAATGCCAATGGTGATCTGCTTGGCCATCGCCATTTGGCTGGCCACCAACATTCCACCGGCGATAATAAAAGGCACGGTTTTTCTGGCGAATGAAAACATAGCTTATTCTCCTGTAGGGTTCGGATATTATTGTGGTTATCAGAGCAACAGCATGTCTTGGTTTTATTTATTGATAAGGCGGCTTATTTCACTCTATCGCCGAGTGAAATAAGCCTCGAGACTCACGTGATAAATCAGGGAACCAGAATAACCTTGATCGAGTCGGTGGAATCCGCCAGGGCGAACGCCTGGTCCCATTCATTTAATGAATAACTGTGGGTCACCACTCCGGTTGAGGTCACCAACCCGCGTTCAAACAGGTCGATGGCGATTTCATAGCTGTAAGGCGCCAGATGCGCGCCGCGAATATCCAGCTCCTTGCGGTCGCCGATGATCGACCAATCGACGGTGGTTTCCTTGCCGAATACGCTGAATTCGACGAAACGCCCCAGCTTGCGGATCATCTGCAGCCCCTGGGTTACGCCGATCGGCGCGCCGGTGGCTTCGATATAAACGTCGCAGCCGTAGCCGCCGGTCAGCGATTTGACTATCTGGTCGGCATCTTCCTTTAACGGGTTGATCACCACGTCGGCGCCGAAGGCTTTCGCCAGCGCCAGGCGCTCGTCGATGGCGTCGATGACGATCAGCTTCTTCGGCGTCTTCAGCCGGGCGACCTGCACCATGCACAGCCCCAGCGGCCCGGCACCGGCCAGCACCACCACGTCGTCCAGCTGAATATCCCCGCGCGCCACGGTGTGGATCGCGCAGGCCATAGGTTCGATCAGCACCGCGTCTTCATGGCTGAGGCTTTCCGGGATCTTGTGCACGATGGCGTTTTCCGAGAAGCGCATGTATTCCGCCATGCCGCCCTCCGCCACGTCTTTCTGGAAGCCGTAGATGTTGTGGGTTTCACACATCCAGTAGCTGCCGGATTTGCAATAGCGGCAGTCCCAGCAGGGAACGATCTGTTCGGCGATCACCCGCTCGCCGATCCGGTACTTCCCCTCCGCGCCCTCGCCCATGGCGGCGATGCGGCCGTAAAACTCGTGGCCGGGCACCACCGGCGGCTTGACCCACGGGTTTTCCCCCCAGAACATCTGCGCGCCGTTTTTGCACTTGCAGTCGCCGGCGCAGATGCCGCAGCCTTCCACCTTGATCACCAACTCGCGGGCCTTCGGCAGCGGCGTAGGGACCTGCTCAAAACGATAATCCTGCGGTCCGTGGCACACTACGGCGCGCATTTTTTCAGGCAACTGGCTCATCAATCCCTCCAAAAACAAACGTTAAGTTACTGTAAAATAGCAATGTTGACGTTGTCATTTTTATGCAAACAAAAACAAAGGTTAAATTAACCTAATGATTTTAATTGATTTAACATAAGAAACCTCGAAAAACAGAAAATGACAACGTAAACATTGATCATCATATAACCAAAGCTGCAAAAATAATTGTTTGATCGAAATCACATATCGTTAACATTGCGGCTAAAAATGCTACAAACCCGACAGCGATCCCACTATGAATGAGGTGAAAGATCGCCGGAGGATCCTTGCAGAGGGGCAATGGTTTGAAAATAAACAGAAACAGTCTAGCCGATGCCGCAGTAGCGGTATCGCATCCGCTCATATCGGGAAGAGTTTGCCCGGTACGGCATGACGCTTCTCCACGCGTTGATGCGTTTTTTAAACGGCGTTTACATACTGAAGAAAAGGCGCGGTTCAGGCATAGCAAGCGCCGGTAAAGGCGTTGGGAGGATAAACAGAGGGGGAACACAGGGGCCAGGCGCAACGCCTGGCCCGATAAAGCAGGTTACTTCACTTCGCCCATCGCTTTCAGCTTTTTGGACAGCTCGCGACGCTCTTTGGACAGATCGGCATTTTTGATGATGTAGTCATCAACGCGATCTTCATAGTCGCTGCGCATGTTGGCGATGATGCCCTGAATGTCTTCAATGCTCATGCCGGGTTTGATGTACTCACTCAGGTTGTCGAGCAGCAACACGCGCTTCTGGTTATCACGAATTTTCTTTTCGTTGTCGACGATTTCGCGCTGCAGCTTATTTTTACGGCGGAACATACGCACAAACTCCAGAACGTCCTGGAAACTCGGCTTATTTGCATTATCCATCTTCATACCCTTGCTTTAGTAATACACAGATTCATTTGCTTACGGCCACAATGGCACCAAGATACAGGTTTGTGGCGGTCAGGCACAACTCTCATTGCCTTATCTTACCCACTTTAGGCCATCGGCCAAAACCGAAAGCGCTCGCTTCATGATCTGACCCCTTATTCAGGACCGCCGGCGGTGCACACCTTGAGCAGGTCGCCAAGCTCCTCCAACTGCCGCGCCAGTACCATGCTCAGCCACACATAGCCGTAAATCGGCGCTTCGCCGTGTTGGCTGACGCTGGCCTCGCGCATCAGGATTTGCAACTCGCCGGCGATTTCCCCCAGTTGCCCCGCCGCGGCCTGCCGCCGTTGCTGCGGCCCTTCACGCATCAGCGCCGCCAGCGACGCCAATGAACTCAGCGTCAGTAGCTGGGCGCTGCGCAAAGTCTTGGCATTCAGCATGATGAAGTGAGTCTCGCGCGAGGCCCAGTAGGCGTCGGCCAACAGCTCCAGCGTGCACACCAGGTTGCGGCTGAGGGTCTGCACCGCTTCGAACACCGCCCTGGGGATATGGGTTTCCTTGCTGCCGGGCACGATCAGGCCGCGCAGCTTGACCACCTGATTAAGCAAGTCTTTCAGCTGCGGCTCCAGCCGCGGCCGCTCAATCACGTTGGGCGAAAGATAGGCGCTATAGATCCTGCCGGCGTTCTGCAGGCAGTCGGCCATCTGCATGCGCCACAGAATATAGGCCCGCTGCGGGTAAATGCTGGTGAACAGCAGCGCCAGCAGGGAACCGAAGATCACATCGCCGCTGCGCCACAGCGCGGTATGCATGTCGCCGGCGCCGGCGCCGCACACCACCGCCAGCGTGATCCCCACCAGCAACGCCATATAAGGCCGCTTGCCCAGCGTCAGGTAGCCGCAGAGAAACATCACCCCCCGCACCAGGCCAGCATCAGCGGCAGCGAATACAGTTCCAGATACAGGGCGATCAGCCCGGAGGCGGCGCCGAACACCGTGCCGGCGATGCGCTGCAGCGCCCTTTGCAGCACGTTGCCCCAGAAAGATATCGGCCCCATCACCACCACCAGGGTGATCAGCGGCCAGGTGCCTTCGGGCACCTCCAGCAGGCGGATCAGCAGGAAGGTCAGGATAAACGCCAACCCGATGCGCACCCCGTGCACGATGCGGTAATGGCGGTAGGTCAGCAGTTCAAACGGCGAAATCTTTCTGTCGAGGCGCACAATGCATCCGGTTAATACGGGCCAGAGGCTTAGTTTAGCGGAGGAAGACGACGGGAGAAAAGGCGAATGAGGCGTCCCCCATTCGCCCCCGGCCTAGGCGACGTACTTGTCGACCAGCGCACGCAGGACGGCGGCGGTTTCCGCATCCATTACGCCGTCATACTTTTGCTGACGGAAATGCAGCTGGAAAGCGCGCACCAGCTGGCGGTACCCTTCTGCATTGGTGGCCGCCGAGGTGTCGTAGCCGTATTTGGCGAACAGCGCCAGCAGTTCCTGCTGCGCAGGCAGGCCCTGGCTGCAATAGCTTTGCTGATGCCGCTGCTTTACCGCGTCGTCGTACCAGGCGCCGACCCCGGCCTGATGCAGCTGCCGCCAGGGGAACTGCGGGCCCGGATCGCTCTTGCGGCCCGGCGCGATGTCGGAGTGGGCCACCACGTTGACCGGGGTGATATCCGGGTAGCGCTGCAGGATGTTTTGCGCCAGCTGGGTCACCGCCGCAATCTGCTGCGGATCAAACGGCGGAAAGGTGATGTCTTCTCCATCGCCGCTCGCCAGGTTGACGATCTCGATGCCGATCGCCGTGTCGTTGAGGTTATTGCGGTTGCCCCACTGGCTGGCCCCGGCGTGCCAGGCGCGTTCGTTCTCGTCCACCAGGTTGAAAATGCGCACGCCGCTGAAGCCGGCGGCCTGGTAACCGGGATCGGTCGGATCCGGCACCAGATAATGGGCGCTGACCGACTTGCCGGTCAGGGACTGGACGGAATCGACAAAATTTTGCGCCGTATAATGCAGCACCAGGAAGCGCACGCGGTGGCCAAAGCTGGCGACCGAACGGTAGCTGTTGTAATCAATCTTGAACATCGTAAATTCCCTCTTCTCGGTTGATTTCACTGAACGGCTCATCATCATGACTGGCCGTTCTCTCGGCGTGAGCCTGCAGACCCCCTCTTTGTTTTAGCTAAACGCTAAATCTCGCGCAAGCGTTTTTTAGCAAAAACGTTATTTACCTTTTTGCTAAAGAGTGAGATCATCCACAGATGGAAACTAAAGAAATAAGACGCAACAACCTGCGCGAACTGATGGCCCGCTACGCCCGGCAAGGCGTCAACCAGAACGAGTTCGCCGCCCTGGTTGAATCCTCTGCGCCCACGCTGAGCCAAATCATCGGTGAAAAATCCTCCCGCAATCTTGGCGACAACCTCGCCAGGCGGATAGAGGCCAGGCTGGATCTGCCCAAAGGCTGGTTTGACGTGTTTCATGAAAAGCAGCTGACCCGTCCGTTCGACAACGTGGCGGCAGAATCCGACTTTCAACCCGCCCGCCTGAAACCGGTGGTGTGGGAGGACACCGAACAGGACAAGGAAGAGTTCGTGGAGATCCCGCTGCTGGATATCGATTTTTCCGCCGGCGACGGCTGCTATGAAATCGTCGATCGCGAAGAGTTTTCGCTGATCTTCCGCCGCTACTATCTGCACAAGATGGGGGTGGCGGTGAACGCGGCGCGGATTATCCGCATCTCGGGCTCCAGCATGGAGCCGCGCCTGCAGGATGGCGACGTGGTGGGCATCAATACCGACGACACCCGCATTCGCGAAGGCAAGACCTACGCGATACGCCACGGCAACCTGCTGCGGGTGAAAATTTTGATCGAGCAGCCCGACGGCGGCGTCGTCATCCGCTCGCTCAACCGGGAAGAATATCAGGACGAGCACCTCAGCTACCAGCAGCGCAAAGAGCAGCTGGTGGTGCTGGGGCGGGTGTTCTGGTCTTCGTCGTCCTGGTGACGCGCAACCGGGCGCTTACTTGAAGTCCACCACCATCTGCTGCTGGATCGTCAGGCCGCGGGTCGACTGCACGCAGCTGTGGATGTAGTCGGTAAAGCGCGGCGGCTTCGGCATGCCCAGCTTGAGTATCTTCTCATTGCTGAAACGCACGTTGAGCATGGCGAATGACCCGTACAGCCGCATCGCTTTCAGCATCAGCCGCTCATTGCACGGGCCGAAGATATCTTTCAGCTGCCTGCGCATTTTTACCAGCGCGTCATAGTTGACCTGCGCGTAAGCATCGCCGACCGGCGCCTTTTCCAGCGCGGCGGCCATGGCGCGATCGATATCGGCGAAGCTGACGCTGCTCCCTTCCCCGGCGGAAATATGGTAGACGTCGTTTTCCAGCGGGCCGCTGTTCATCAGCATCACCAGCGCGTCGGCGCAGTAATCCGCCGGGATCACATCGATGTTATCCTGCAGCGAGCACATGAACTTGCGCAGCATCAGCGCCATGCTGAACACCCAAAAAATGCTGCTGGAGGGCTGGCAGCCGAGGCGGGTATGGCCCACCACAATCGACGGCCGGGCGATCACCAGCGGCAGCTGCGGGCAGCGCTGGCGCATCAGCTGCTCAATGGTGGATTTGGAACGGGTGTACTCCACCAGATGCTCGGCGCCCTCTTCAAACTCGCCGCTTTCCGCCACCAGCGAACCCGGCTCAGGCGCACAGGACATCGCGGTGCCGACGTGCAGGAAACGTTGCAGCCCTTTTACCTGCGCCATTCTTTCGGCAAAGGCCAGCGTGCCCTCCACATTCACTTTCCAAATGAGCGGGTTATTGCCGAATGACGCAACCGCCGCACAATTGATAACGTGCGTGACATTATCGATACGCGAGTCAGATAAAAAAGCTTCCGGCTCGGATAAGTCGCCCAACAATATATTTTCTGTCGTTATTTTAGATAATAGATTGGCGGCGACATTAAATTTTTCCATATTGGCTTTTATACGCGCCAACCCCCGCGGCGCATCCTCTGCACGCACTAACAACAGGCAGTTAATGTTTTGATTTTCATTCAGTAACTTCTCAAGAACCGCACCACCGAGAAAGCCGGTAGCGCCAGTCAACAGCAGCGTTTTCATAATAATTATCCACAATGGCATTGAATGAGGCTGATTGTATGCGTGGATATTTAAACAAATATTAAATAAAACCTCGGAGTGTTTAGTTATCTTTTCTTAATATTATCTTAAGAATGTTTTGAAACACCCGCGCGGCATTTGGTAACAAATTGGCGTTAAAATGACGGGAGTTAATCAGCGTCGTTTAAATATCATTGATGTTGTCTCTGATTTAATTTACTTCTCAGCATAACTTTTCTTTTCCCCTGGAGGGCGTATGACCTATAACCAAAAAGTTTGGTTGGGTATATTACTGCTGTGCAGTTTTTTTTGGCTGGCGGTGATCGGCGGTATTTCTTCGCTCAATGGCGACCTTGAGCGCGTCGGTCAGCATCGCCAGAGCGACGAGCTGGCGGCGCAACACGGCCAAATCCATCACGACACCCGCACGGCGCAAGGGACTCCCCCCTTGCCGCCAACCGCCTGATCCCCCCGTTATGGGTAGGGACAAGCACCGCTAACGATCCTATGATGCCCTGAGATTTACAGGGAGATAAAAATGACTCGAAAGCTGGATAGCTTGCCCCAGGCGGAACGTGAAAAAATCGAAGCCGACTTATTGGCCATCAGCGTTATCTATAACGAACGCTACGGCATCGCCTCCACTCAGGCCGATGCGGAACAACAGGTGCCCGAACACCTGCGCGCCTATTTTTTTCAGCGTCTGAATTACTACCGCGGTGCGTAATAACGCGCATTTCGCTAACCACCGCTTGGCATCGCGCATCTCGCCGTTACAATAGGGGCATATTCATTCGCCACTGAAGAGATGCGATTTTGAGCAGCAAGGCACCGGCCACATTCTACATCCACGATTACAAAACAACAGCATCAACACACTGATAATAATAACATTTTTAAAATAAAACTCTATCTTGGTACTCATTTATGTACACGGGAGACGTGATCGGTTGTTCCCCCGCTTCCGAAGTGAGGGTCAAGCCTATGCATCTTAATGGCCTGAATACTGACGCGAGCAAAAGCGACAAATAGAAGCTGAATCGCCTGCTGGAAGATATGTGTGAAGAGTCTGACCAGTGGTTGGTTACCGATTGATCATTGAAACCTTGGGCATGGTTGGCTATGTTACAGCCATGCCAATTAACAAGGAAAAGTGATGGATACTGTCGAAGAATTAAACGGAACGTATTTCTACAAGGGCTATAGCCAGTTAACTCCTCAACAGTTGTGGTGGTTGATCACCGTAGACGCAGTCCGTGAACACCTTGGCGTAAGCATTGCTGACGCCGTTCTTATAGTATCGGGTCAACCTTGGTTACCAACCCGACAAAAACCCGGCACCGCTATGGTAGGCACATCGATAGCGTCTAGGCTATCCCGTAAGCTTTTAGATAAGCCACTTCCTAAAGGCATTCGGTTGCCGACCCTTATCGGAGAAAACCCACAGCGCTTGCATGTCAGCTATGTTAATAACTGGGGTAAATTTATCGGCCGCAATGTTCCTTGGTTGGGGTATGCCTTATCTGCCTGGACCATTTACGCTATCAGTCGCGACGTGAAGGACCGATTTAACCTTATCGCCCGGCCGGCCGACAGAATCCAGTGGACCTACTTTTGACTATGAAAACGCCTGAGCAAATAGAACAGGAAATAATTGAGTTCTATTACGAAAATTTCAGCCCCAGAAAATATGTTTTTTGGGGACCCAGAACGCCGGTCACTCTGGATACGAGACTGCGTGAAGATTTGAAAATCGGTTGGGATGACGGCGATGATGCAATAAACACCTATCTGGAAACGTGGAACGTCGATCCAGGAGATATGGAGTTTACCCACTATTTTGCCCCAGAATTTCTAGGCTCTAAAATCCCTGACCCGCCCCTCAAGACCATTACAATACGGATGTTGGTTGAATCAGCCAAGGCTGGCCGATGGCTGTATTGACGCTTTCAGGCCAACATCTATAATTTGTACCAGAGGCAGTTATAGCCTCAACATATGCCTACCTGATAGACCCGGCACCGTGGCCGGGCTTTTTTTTGCCTGCAATACACTCATCTATACAACTTGATCGATTTAACCGATCGATACCAAAAAACCGATCTATACAACCAATTGTTATTTTGCATACAAACCGTGTAATCATTGACCACATACCAACTACAACAGCACCAGGGAATCCCCTCACTGCGCCCATGCCTGCACCGCATGGGCTTTTTATTAACGGCAGGAACAGCATGAATACCTTCATAAAAGCATTCGTTCGACTCGGCGCCGCTGTGTCTGCGCTTTCCCTTATCTCTGGGTTCACCCGCTGGCCCGAGGCCATGTTCATCTATAACTTCGTGATGTTAGCCATCTGGGTGCATGCAGAGTGGGACTGGCATCGAAAATGACTAATAGCCGGGAGATATCCCCCGGCGCCCATCACTAAACGACCACACCATACGTGTTTTTGAAGTAACGCTGAGAACGGCCGTATTGAACCTTCAGCTGATCCAAAGATAACACCCGGTCATAAATCAACACTTCAGCAACAGCCAGCCCTGTATTGGGACTTGAAGGCGGCACCGGCGGCAAGTTTGGATTGCGCCAGGTGATAATGCGATAGAAGCTTTCCGTATCCTTTTCCGTCACCGAACGTTCGGCCAGATTCGCGCCTTCGGCGAGTGTTGCCGGGATAATGTCAGCGCTGGCAGAAGGTACATATAAGCCGCCCTGGTTACCTGCGCCGTCAACAGTGACAGCAGTAAATACAAAGTTGTTACGGCTTGAAGTCGCCTCAGAAGGCCCTGCCGCCGTACCATACAGTTTTTCATTGTAGGCTTGACCGCCAATACTCAATGAACGCCGGCGAAGTGCGTCCACTGATACATCCGTAATGGCAATGCCTTCCCCGTTTGCCGAGGCCGACTGCACAATGTTCCCTACGGGGTAACCGAACGTATTCACATCAGCAGCCTGGCGGTACACCGCAATCAGGGTGCGCTGCAGTCCGTCCGGTACATCGGTAATAAAGCCGTTATCTTTATCGCCAGTCACAAAGAACGCGTTAAATACTGGCGTGCCGACAGCCTTTAACGTGTGTCCATTCCCAGACAGATCGGAGAAACCATCCCCAAAACGCCATCCAGCCATCAGGCCCGACACCGTGGCAAACGGCTCAAACAGCGGTGGTAATGTTGGGTTCTTAATTTCCATATCCAGATTGCGAATAATCGTTGTCATTTCGTTACCTTACTTAAAAAATTACGCACCAGTTGTGCAGTTTGCGCAAAACACCTGCGCTGTCTGTGTAGCTTTCGCCCGGTAAATCCCCTTCGCTATCGCGCAGGTTGCCGCGCGGCCCCGTCGTTCTGCCGTTCGTCAGCGGATCACCTGCCTTGCCCCATCCGTAAGTGACGATTTCGCTATCGCGCAGTGGCCGCGTTGTCGTGATGCGGACACGGTCGGGGCCAGCAATATCGACGGCCGTGATAATGTCTATGACGTCGAGCGAAACGCTGTCACGAATGTAGAACCCCATGTTTTCCGCCGGTGCCACCCAGTCCGTGTCGAAAACCAGCGGCGGAGCAGGCACGTTGAAATAGAGCATGGTGAAGATGCCCTGCCGGATTTCATCAATCACATCCAGGCGATGCATGCGCGTCACGCCCTCCAGCATGTCCCGTCGCTTTTTGTAAATCATGCGGCCCGTATACTGGGAGAACATGTAGTACGTTTCAGGCATACCGTGGATGTGGTCTGATGCGTAGTAATCACCGATGTAGCCGGGGTAAGCGATTTCCGTTTTACCCAGCATTGCAGCGTCACGCAGTGCCAGAGCGACAAGCGGGTCGCGGCGTCGGTACGCCCGGTGCGTGCTGAGCTGGTAGCTGATAAAAATGGGGTCAAACAGTTGGCCGGTGATCGCTTTTTTGTCTGCCAGCGAATCGGCGATGTACTGCAGGTAAATAGCGAGATAGTCAGCGCGCGACGTCTGATCGCGATAATCTGATTCGCCCTGCATCCACACAACTGCCAATTCTGCAAAAGTCCTTCCTTCTTCTGCAGCGAGGCGTAGGCTGTTGGTAACATGGGCGATCATGCGGCTATAGGCCGCAGTGCCCTTGATCAGGTTCTTGATTGGCTGACCGCCGGTGCCGGGCGCAGAACCGATATAGGCGCTGGCCTGATGGTCAAAGGGCAGCCCTGTTTCTGCCTGGATCATTTCCACCAGCTTATGCGTCGCGCCGGTAACAGGGGTTTCCGCCGCCGGCCAAGTTCCCTCTGCAGGCTGGTAGCGTTTTTCTACAAGTGGCACAAGCGTGTCTGTATCAGTCATGCCGCTGTTGTTGTTAGTGCTGAATCCCTTGTTCCCATAGCGCTGTTCTGTGCTGACCGGTTGTGGGTCATCGTTAGGGTTCGCTGCACCAAGAGACAACGACTGCCCCTCACTGCGCACCCCCATGTAGTCATACGGCCGGAACGGCACCGGTGGAATATCAGGCTTCGGGGGGGTAGAGCCAATCACGGGAATATCCAGATCGGTTTCATACCCTGGATCACAGGCATAAGGGACATAACCTTTATCGACAAACACAACGCCTGGTGGCCCCGGAATTTCAACAATCTCAACCCGGCCAATGATGACACCGCCCATTTTCGAACCGCCGATATACGGCACGTTCTTTTTATCTGTCTGCGCCCAATCATATTCATGATGGTTGCCAAGATTTTTAAACTGTACGCCGGTAATATTGACGTCACCATTTTCTGTATAGTTAATCGGTGACACACCGTTCGCAGCAAAAAAACCGCCCCCGACTAATACCCCCTCTGTGTCATAGACCTTTTTTTCAACGCCATACCCCTGCGTGCGCTTATCTACCTCACCACTCTGTGATAATGATTTGCTCGCAAAGTCAATGGCATTCTCAACATCACTGGCACCGGCTGCACTTGCAAACTCCAGTGCGGTGCCATTCAGGTTCATATAATATTTAAAACCTTTCCCTTCCCCCTGGCCGACGCGGAAGCTTTTCCCGAAAGGCGTACCGGCAAGGCCGGCAATCGTTCCATCAGGATCATCAGGGGTGATGTAATACGTGTTGGCGTCAGCAGTATTCTCCGCCCTTCCTGCGGCATCCTCAGCCCTTTCCGTCAATCCGTCCAAAACAGACTTGTCGGCAAAAAGTTTAAAACCGTCTACAAGACTGACGAGGTTACCGGAGCGATCAGAGACCAGCGACTTAATAAGTAATGACATTAATATTTTCTTGGTGCGCAACAAACCATCACTGTCGCTTTGAGAAATAACAAGAAGGTCATCAATTAACGAATTCTCTGCCGAAGGAAGTTCCGATATCTTCATTTCCTTATCGACACCGATGGGGTCACTGACCACCCTTTGCTTTAACCTGCTAACCATGCTGCAGACTCCCGTTATGTTTTATCAAAATAGCCAATACCATCATCTTTCTTTTTCCCCGACTTTTTCCCGCCCTTCCCTTTTGGCGGCTTGATATCCGTCGCCAGATTGAACGCGAACGACATTCCCTGAGAGGTAAGAGAAAACACCAACGATTCGATTAACCAGCTCCGATCCTCCACCGTGCCGAAGCCCTGGGTAATAACCCGGCTCTCTGCCGTCAGTGGAATATGTGCCGGCCGGCACGGCCCGCTGAGCGTCATGCGGCGCTCATTGCGGCTTACCTGCGTTTTTCTGGATTGCGCGCTGTGGTTGGCGGCGGTTTTGGTCGGCTGGGTGAATGGGTGGGATTGTGACGGGCCATCATGTTCGAGTGACTGCGTTTTCGTTCGCCCATCTTCCGGGTCAAAGTACGCGACACTGATTTTGCCCTTCTTCCCACCCTCACCTTTTTTACCGGGGCCAGTCGTTGCGCCGCGCTGCTGGCCATCGGTATAACTCCACTCCGACACCTCTTCCTTTAAAATCGTTACGCTGGCCAGCGGCTTCCCGCCGACGCTTAACGACTCCCCCTGCTGGAGAAACAGCCAATAGCCGCCGGACGGTTTGCTGATCGCATTAAAACGACTGGCAAGCCGGGTCATTAACGCGGCATCCGACTCATTGACCTGATCGAGGTGCCCGACCGCGATGTCTGCCAGTGCGCCGGCCACTTTGGGGATCAACCCGTTGTCACTGGCGACAGTCTTCACAATGTCGCCAAGATTCACGTCGTCCCAGCTGCGGCTTTTCTGGTTCAGCACGTCACCGGGCTGGCGCTGGGCGTTCATCGGCGCTGCCGTGGCATAAATAACGATTTTGCGCGGCGGGCCGCTGCTGGAAATACCGCTGACAACAAACCATCCCTTGTCCTGCAATACCCCGTTAAACCCCAGCCCTAGCCGCAGGCGAGCGCCCTTGTTAGGGAGCGCCATGGTTTCCGACAAAATGGTGATCTGCAGTTCGTCAGCCTTTGCCGTGGCGCCACCATTATCCGTCAGCCTGATTTCCACCAGGTTCTCACGCATCAGCGCAGTAATATCCCGCCCTTCCGCCGTGAGGCTGAACTCCGGCCGATATTCTTCTCTCTGCACGTTTTCCATATCAATCCCACAGTTGAACCGTTGACTCTGCAACCTGCGTTTCGATATCAGGCAGCGTAATGATTAAGCCGGAAGGGTATATCGCCCCCAGCGCGGCCAGTTCCCTGTTGGCATCCAGCACTTCCGTCAGCGTCTGAGGGAGATTTGCCAGACCGTAATGCCTGGCGCAGATGGCATCCAGCACATCGCCTTCATGGGTTATGTATGTCGTCGGCATAATGTTTTATCGTGATCGAGTAGGTTTTCTTTCGCGGAGAACCACCAGGCAGGAATGCCGGCGTGGTATCGGTAAAGTCCGTAATCACCCACCAGCCCAGCACATCCCCGGCGCCACTGACCAGCTGCTGGGGCTGCGCCTTGTCGGCGAGATCGTACAGTGCATCGATGGACGTGACCCCGTTGCGGAAAAAGGCGTGGGCCTCACCGTCCAATTTGACGCTGCGGGCTTCCTTGCCCGTGTACTGCAGCAGGTCCTGTTTGCCGATCCGCTCCTGCTCCTGCCAGCGCCAGCGCGCCTCCCGCGTCAGCTGGTTATAGGCTGCCGTATCGATGGAGAATTCAAAGTCGCCCAGCATCATCATGATTTTGGCATTTTCTGCCGGGCGCCCGTTCGGCGCGTTATAGCTGTACGCACCGGTTATCGTTCCAATGATGTCTATATCGCTCATCCGCTCCAGCCTCCCGGTGCGTCATACATCGCATTGTTCCCGTTGAATACGTCCAGCTTGCCGATCTGCGTTACCGCGTTATCGGCGATGCTCTTGGCATCCTGACCCGGCGCACCGTTGACGGTCATATAAATATTATTCCGGCGGTTATCGGTGACATTAGGAGGAGTTTTCTTATCAGTGAGGCCAACATTCGCCATCATTTCTGAGAACTTATTGATGACCGGATCACCTGACTCATTCCCAACGGTGTTTCTATACAAGGCATCAATACGCTTATCGAAAGCCTTACCGTCCTTAAACGTGCCGAAGAAACTCGTGCTTTCTGTATTCGCAGCTACGGCTTGTTTAGCCAGGTTCGGGTTAGCAGCAACCTGCTGATCAAACCACTCCCCCAACCCATAACGGTCAGCCGTCTGCCTGGCTATTTCCGTGGAGCCGTTATAAGCCAGCGAACGCAACACCTTTTTCTTATTGTCGGCCTCGTCCGGCACAAACTGCCCCAGCCACCTCGCAATGTTTACGGCCACCTTGCTGAAGGTGAGCAACCCATTGCCGAACTCAATCAGCGCAGGTATCCAGGAATTGCGGATCGTTGACGCAATCACCTCAATACCGCCGTTTTTGAACCAGTCAGACAGCTCATCGGCCAGTTTCGTGACCATCGGAGCCAGGTCGCCGCCCAGCTTGCCGGCGATCTGGTCAACAGCGCTGCTCCAGACCGTCCGCAAGTTGCTGAACGCGATGTTGCTGCGCATCGCCCCTTCCGCGCCGTCACGGGTCACCAGGTTGTATCGCTTCTGTTCGTTCATCAGGTCGCGATAACTTTTGCCGGTCAGGCGCATGTAGGTCAGGATTTTGTTGGCTTCACCGCCGAAGATGGAGTCCGCGTACCCTGCCGCCAGCTGTTCGTTATCCAGTTTCAGCAGGCGTTCAAAAATGCTCGACACCTGGTCTTCATTGCTTTTGCCGTACATATCGCCGGCCTTGAACCCCAGCAGCGGGAAGTTCTCTGCGATAGCGCCTTTCGTCGGGTCCTTCTTAAAATCTGAGACCTTATTGCGGTACTCTTCAAACAGGTCTCCGAAGTTCTCCCCGTTCAGCCCCATCTGCTTACCGAGGCTCTGCCAGGCATTGAACGTATCGATGTTCACACCGTAGCTTCGGGCAATGCCGTATGACTCGGCGGTTTCCGCATTAGAACGAACAGGAGACATAACCGCACCGATCCCCGCCCCGATTAACCCGCCAGCGGCAGCAATCCCCAACCCGGCGCCAAGCGTCCGGCCTGCCCGGCCTACAAGGCCGCGTCCCATAGCACCCGCCCTGCGAAAACGTTCAGCGCGCTGCAGGCTGCGGTTCAGCGATTCCTGCTCCTGCTCCGTCCGTTTGATAGAGCGCGTCACAGTGTCGTAATCGCGCTTCAGGGCGCTGACATCCTTGCCCGCCAGCTTGGTTTGCTTCATCCGATCCGCCAGCGCCTTTTGCTGCTTGGCGAGGTGTTCAGATTGTTTCTCGACGGCTTTCAGCCCTTTGTTAAGCCCGTCCGTCGAGCGGCCCCAGCTGCCGTCGATGTTGCCGCCAAACGTTATGACGGCTTTCAGTTTTTGACTTATGCTGCTCATTTACTCACCCGCTCATATTCGTCTTTAACAAAGTCGTAAAAGGCGGAAAACGGCATGGAGAGCCAGTCCCCCATGCTGTAATTCAGGGTGCGGCCAACCAGCCTCAATGCTTGTCGGATGTCGCCTTCTGACGCTCCCCAGGAGGCAGCAAAAAATTGTTCCAGGCCGCCTCAAGCTGGTAATAGTCAGCCGCAGTCAGTTGATAGACGTCCTCAACATTCATGCCGCACAGATCGGCCAGCATGCCAATTTCCTTTTCTGCATCGCTCCCCGGACGTTTGACATACTCGATGCGGTCACGCACCAGCGGTTCGCGCATCGTGACTTTTTCAAGCTTGCTGCCATCGGCCAGCGTCAGCGGGGAGTACAGTTTGATTTCTACGTTGCTGCCTGGGTAATTCATGGTATTGCTCCAATAAAAAAGCGGCACAAAGGCCGCTTAATGGTTGTTGAGTGGGGATTAGATGCGGATTTTGCTGCGCAGGCCGCCCAGCTGATCCACGCCGTTCACACGGCGGATAAAACGCTCGGTGTCGATTTCAAACAGCTCCATACCGTCGCGCGTCTGCTTGTAATAGCTCATCGCAATCTCAACCGTGATCGCCGTTTCCCCCATGTTTTCATTGCCCCGCGCATCCGGCGTGACCTTTGAGACGAACCCTTCAATCTCTTCGATCGTGCCGACCGCCCGGCCGTTGCTCAGGTAGCCCTGATACGCCATAAAACGCGGACGCTGACCGGAAATAAAACCAAAGCGGCTCAGCACGTCGGTATCAATGCCCCAGAACTTGATAGAGCACGTCAGCGCCTCCATGCCATCATCCAACGGGGTCGGTGCATCCTGGGCGCCGGTGCGCAGTTGCGAGGTGACGATGGACAGCTCCGGCGGCGTAAACTCATGTGCACCGGTAACACGGAAGCCGCCGGCAAAAATGGTCCATGCCCTTAATGTATGTAGTGCGCTCATTGTGCGGTCATCTCCTCAACGGCGTAGTCATTATTGATGCGCACACGCATGGTGATGCGCTCGGTCGGCGACTTCGGCCCGAAGTCATAGTTGATATACAGCACACCAGCGGCCAGGGATTCCGCCGTGTTCAGTTCTTCGTCCAGCCACGCAGTACCGCCAAAGATGGCACCCAGGCCAACAAGCTGGCGCAGGTATGCGTTCACCGTGCCGAGAATGTCATCAGCCGTCTCTTTATCAAGCGGCCGGTCGTTATAAATCATGACCGTGTTCTGGATACTGTCTTCGATAACGTCTGCAGTGCGGCGGACCGACTCGAAACGCCACTGGGGTGATCGATGCACAGGCGGTTGCCCCAATGCTTGTACCCCGTGCGGCGGATGATGGTGCTGACGTTCTGCATGTTCAGCAGGTTCGCTTCACAGTTCGGATCGCCGAGAATAAACTCGTCAACCTGCTCAAGGCCAAGAATGCTGTTGATGTCCTGATTGGACTTGCTCCACCACCAGCCTTTCTCCAGATCGATGCGCGCCCGCAGGCCAGCTGCAAAGGCGGAATACGGCCGGAACTCCAGCTCGCCGCTGGCATTCACTTTTTGCACCCGAGGCCGCAGCAGTTCGACGCGACCACCGTACATCTGCCGGCGCTGCACTACTTCCGGCAACGTTGCCATCGAGGCGCAGTCCAAATAAGCCACGGCGCGGAGTTTTTCGGCTGCCGTTTCCAGCCCTTTGCCGATACCGTCATCTTCACTGAACCCCGGCGCAATCAAGATGCGAGGGCGATAACCGTTGACCGATTCACTGGATGACCAGGCGTTGATCCCCGCCAGGATATTCGCGCGGATATCGATATTGAAAATCTGATCAGACAGCAGGCGCTGTTCATCCTCGGCGGTGATCGGCTCTTTTTCTTCGGTGGAGACGGTGACCGGCTGTTCATTATCTTCAACGCGCACAATGACGATCAGCGCGTTGGTCTGGTCGGCAATCTCCTGCACGGCCGGCGGGATAGTTCCTGCACTACCCAGCGCCCGCATCTGCGTACCTCCGACGACGGCTACCGGTGTGTTGAGGGGAAAGGGTTCATCCTGTCCGCCGGACAGCACCACGCTAAACGGGCTGACCTTGCCGGTGTCGGCGCCCGGTAATACGGTGACCAAGCTGTCAGTCAGTGCCAGAACAGCGTCGGACACCTCTTGCGCGGTGGCGGTGAGTTTGCCGTCGGCATCGCTGGCCAGCAGAATGTCCAGCACGCCTCGCGCATAGGTAGCACTGGTTTTTCCGCCGGCCGGCGCCGCAGCAGCGGTAACGCGGAGCTGGTTACCTGCCCGCCCCGGCTGCGAGGCCGCAAACGTCAGTTCATTATCCAGCAGCGCAGTCCCGGTGACAGCCTGCGCCTTGGTTCCCGGTGATGCATCCGGGGCCGTACCGACCAGGCCGATAACCGCAGTCTGGATCGTGGTAACGGCAACCGTCCCGCTTGTCAGTTCAATTGTTTCTACGCCGTGCAATTCGGCCATAGTATCCTCCAGGCATAAAAAAACCCGCTCGATGGCGGGTCATTGTTTAATTGGGGTTGGTCGGGTTGGCCAGGAGATATCCGGCGCCTGATTAACATCGATGCGGCTTAGCGCCAACCGGTATTTTTTCCACTCTGTCAGTGATTCCTGCTCAGCGTCTGTCGCGTCGCCGAACTCTACCGCGTCCTGTAGCGGTGCAATGGCTTCAGCGGCTTCAGCGCTACGTTGCGCCAGTTCATTCTTTGCAATTTGAAGCTGCTCGCTCTGCGCCTTGGCTTCGTCCGTTACCCATTTCTCACCGTCCCACGTGTCATACGGTGTGTTCGGCGGCGTAAACGTACAACCGTCAGGCAAAGGGCCGACCTCAAACATGATGTGTTTATTCGCCTGCGCATCCCAGTACGGTGAGCCTCGGTAATCATTAACATATTGCCATTGCCCATCATTCCAGACGCCAGCCTGGCCGGTTTTCGGCGCGCACTTCGTTGTCGTGCAGTTGGCTGGTAGCCCTGTGTGTGGCGCGACATAAAAATTCAGGGTGCCAGTAAAAACGTTATTTTCATCGAAATTGTAAATCCACATCCAGCGCGGCTGGGCAGAAAACTCAAAGTCTGTGCTCATTATGCAAGCCTCACGATATAGTTAAATGCAATGTTTTTGACGGTGGTTTCCGGGTTGCCGTCCGGGTTTATGCGGCCGCCGTGGCTGTGCCAACCTATCGGAACATCGTGCGTATGAGAAGGCAGCGGTTCAATCAAGCCAAAGTCAGCGAAGCCTCTTTCCTGGTCGATGCTGTGGCGTGAACTTTCGCCGCCGTCCAGAGAGGTGTTAGAGCGGTATGAGCGTAATTTCAACTGATAAGCGCCGCCCGGCGTAGTCTGCCTGGTGCCCAGGTCAGTGCCGTCAATCTCCAGTCCATGTCCGTGATATTTGTTGCCGTCGGCCTCAAAGGTCAGCAGCTCGCGACCGTCCGGTTTGCCCTTAATCGTATTACCGCGCATATCCGGCAGCACGCCGGACGGATAGGCTTGCGCAAGGCGCGGGTAAATGGCCTTATCAAATCCCTGGCCTAACAGGAATGCATAACCGGGGGCGGTGAGCTTAACGGCCAGGAGATTGGCGCCCCTACTGGCATCAACGGGGCTGAACCGACATAAACGTCATCACTGAACGTCAACGATCCAATTTGTGCCGTTTTGGCAATGGATAGCGTGTTTGCGCCAAGTGCTCCACCGATACTCACTTCGCCATCGACAGCAATATTATTTTGGACATGTAATTTTCCGGACATAACGTCACCGGATTTTTTCACATATCGCTTATCTGCCTCTGAAATGGTTAACGCGGAGACATTGGGATCGACCTCAATCACCACACTCTCAGCATGCGTCAGCGTCATCACGAAGTTAATGATGATCTCTTTCATCACCGGCGCACCGTCCGCCGGCAATACCGTGTCCGGGTAATCGCCGTACGCCACCAGCACACCGTCAGCACTGAGCAGCCCCACTTCTCGCAGAACTTTGCCGGGATACTTCCTCGCTTCGATAACGGTCTGACCGCTAATCATTCCTTCCGTTGATGCCCCACCGGTAAAGGGGGCATCGCCGAACTTGTTCACCAATGCCGTCGCGCCGGGATTCGGGGTTATTGGTTTACCGCCACCGTCACCAAACGCCGCCAGCGTAATTTTTACGACGGTTCCCGCCTGGTAAGCGGCCTCGATCGCCGCCGCGCCGGCAGTCGTCAGAATAAGACCACTCATTAAGTTAACTCCCGTAACTGGTTATCTCGGACGTCACCATGTAGGAGGCCGAGTATGCGGTGCCTTGTGTGGCATTTTGAAAGGACATGTCGAACCACGAACGCAGGTTTTTACTGCGCATCACCGCGTTCTTAAAATCCTGAATATGCTGCTCGTTCACCGGGTTCCCGGCTTGCTCAACCACCAGCGAAAACGTGTACGGCTCCCCGCGCGGCGTCTGTTCAAACCACTCGGTTAACTGGTAGGTGAAGGGCAGACCTTCCAGCGCCGTCTCTATCGCACCACGCGTCCCCCGGTGCCGGTGAATATAGGTAGCGCTCCGTATGGCTGCGCGCTTTTGTTCCTCGCTCCACTCAGGCAACCAGGTATCTACGCTGTATTCCCATGCCAGCCATGGGAGCAGCTCCGCCGGGCACGTGTCGGGGTTCTTTACGGCGCGGATGAGGTCGGGGATCGACAGCACCTCTGTCGTGGTTGCCTCTTCCAGCGCCCGTTCGGCGGGCAGCGCATTAGGCGGCAATAACGTTTTATGCATCGACATTGACGATCACCTTTTTCAGCGTGATTTCCGTGCAAAGCGGCGCCTGACCGATATCCATCAGCAGATCATCGACCGGCGAGGCCAGCTTAACAGTGACCACACCCGGCTGATGCAGCGCCCGGTCAATCCCCGAACGTGATACGCGGCTGCCGATCCGGTGTGTCTGTTCGAGGTAGGTTTCCAGCGCCCGCCGTGATGCACTCATCACCGTGTCGATATCCGGGCCGGAGGGGATGTAAATATCTGCCGTTACCACGAACTTCACCATTGCCGCCGGCTTCACGGTGACAAAGTCGGTCATGGGCCGGACGTCCTTCGCATTAACGGCCTGATTGACCTTTTCCAACACCTCCGCCGTGGGGATACCGTCGTTATCACGGGAAAGCACGTAAATATCAACCTCGCCGCGTCGGCCATGATCCAGCGGCCCATAGGCGCGAACATCCAGAATAGAGGGGTCTGCAGAGGCGGCAAAGAAGGTGTAGGCGTTCTCGGCGCCGGCGGTGCTGAGTCGTGACCAGGCCAACTGGATGCGCGTGCGGAACGCGTCATCATCTTCATAAACCGGCTCAACCGGCGGCACTGCATTCGGATCGCCCGGATTTATCAGCAGCCGCGCCACGTCAAAGTTTGCGCCAATCTGGTCAAGGTCTGCGCCTTTTGCGCTGGCCAGCAGCACGGCGCGGATGGAGTCATTCATCGCCACGCGTAACAGCGTGGAGTGATAGGCCAGAACTTCGCCCTGTTTGTACACCGGATCGGAAGGTAGCAGCGCATCATAGACCGGGTCCAGCCCGCGCAGACGGTTTAACCATCCTTCAAAAATCAGGCCGGCGTCCGGGACTTTCACCGCATCCGGCACCGGCAGCTCGGAAAGGTTAATTGTTGCTGAATTCGTCGCCATTAATGCTTATCTCCGTCAACGTGATCGGCTGGCTGCTCTCTATGTCCGTGCCAACGATGGTGAGGTCAAAATGACCGTGGGTAACAAACGCCACCTGCACCGATGACACACGAATGCGTGGCTCCCAGCGAGCCAGGGCGCCGGCCGTCGCCGCAATAATACGGACGCGGTTGCTTTCGTCCTGCGGGTTATCGACCAGATCAACCAGCTCGCTCCCGTAGTCACGGCGCAGCACACGCGAGCCGATCGGCGTGGTGAGTATGTCAATGACGGATTGCCGTAAATGCTCAGTGCCGGAGAGCCGCTTGCCGTTGCCGGCATTAACACCGTGCATGATTACCCCCATAATAAAAAACCCGCACAATCGCGGGTCACATCTTGCTGTTTGGCTCGCCTGTCGTGCCGCCGCTGTCTCCTGGGTGAGCGTGGTTGTTATAAACCTCCCTCACCCGATCCAGCGTGCTCTTGCCATCCGATATCTGGCCGCTGACGGACAAGTCCCCGTTAATGCCGGTGTTGGCATTGATCTGCGTGACACCCTGAACCGTCAGAGTGTCGGTGATCTCCACCGGGCCGCGCAGCGTCCCCTTACCCTCAATCTCATACGTGCCGCCTTCGGCAATAATGATTTTCAGGGCATGGGCATCGCGGTCATAACGGATTTGTGTGCCGTCACTGTATCGGGTGACATGCTCGCTCTCGCTCCCGTCCGGGACCGGCATTTTCCCCGTGTTCCAGCCGGGGAACACCCGGCCGTTATTCAGGTCGCCGGCTTCGCTGATGACGGTAACGGCATCCCCTACGGCAATCGGGTTAGAGTCAGCCCTGTTGGCGCTGGATGACGGCTGGCAGACCGGCAACCAGGTCGTGGTAATGTCGCCGATTTCTACCCGGCATTGCGGCTGCGGGCCGTGCTTCACCGACTGAACGACACCACGGCGGATCATGTTGGCCACGCGCCGGGCAAGGTCCCCCATATCCTGTGACATCATTCCTCCTTGCGCTTGTAGATAAGCCGGTAATCATTAATGTGCGCAGCACCAATTTCCGGCGCCGCACCCAGCCAGACTTCACGCAGCGGACCGGCAACCGATTCGAACGGGTCTTCCCCCATGGCCGCAGACTGGCTATACGTGATGCGCCAGACGATATAATCATCCATTGCAGGATCGAAGCTGTCCGGCCCCGCGCTGATAAACGCAGCCGGCTGCAGCCCTTCAAGCCCGAAGGTTTGTCCGTTGATCCACTGGCTGATATCCGCCGCCGCCGATCGGGCGAAAATTTGGGGTTTATCAATGGTGTTGCTGGCCTTGTCGATCACCACAAACAAATCACATTCAAACTCAACATTGAGCTGCCCGTCACTGCTTGGCGACTGTTCCCAGCCCATGATCGAAAAGAACACGGCCGGCGTGGTGAGCTGCGTTGCCTGTTCCGGGTAGTCGTCGGCATTGTTTACCCACGACAACGACCGCAGCGCTTCAATGACCGCGTCGTGATAGGTCGGCATTAAAATAGGCTTGGCCACTTACTTCCTCCAGCTGTTCACATTAACCCGCGCCTTTACCCTGCCCCGGATATCGGTTTCAAAGTGATGCAGAAATATTTCAACAACATCCGCAAACGCGTTGTCTTCGATGTAATCCAGCATCGGCGCATAAATATCGACTTCGGCTTCGCGGGTACGCCGCGTCGCCGGGTCGCGGATCAGCACCGTCCGGCGTCCTTCTCGTTTGCTCCGTCCGACCTCGCCATTCTCAAACGTTTTGGCTGACAACAGGTTGCCGCGCGGTTCAAAGCCCACGGAGTTTGCCCGCCGGCGCGACGGAGCATAACGCCCGGTTTTCGGGTCACGGCGGGTATGATGCGGACGCATACGTCCGTTAATACGCCCCTTCAGGTCCTTGACCTTGATTGCATTCAGACCGAACCACAAGCGCCCTTCATCCAGCAACGAGCCGCGAGAAACACGAAAGGAAAGCAGGCGCTTTCTCACCATTGCCATACTGCGCGGCGCCAGCCCATCCTTGATATCCGCCATGGCCCGTTTGCGCATGGTGGCGGCGGTTCGCTTCAATGCGCGGGAATACGCGGTCATGTACTGCTTGTGCGTTGCCCCGACGGCCAGGGCAATGTCACGCAGAACCATGGTGTCGATATCGATCGGGAGATCACGGCGTAACCGCGTAGTCCTGGCCATCGTTACTTACTCCATGTGTTAATGGGGTCCACCTCTTTCCCAGGGACGCCTCTGGCAAGCTTCACGCGCGTTCTGCCCGCTTCATCAGCACCAATATGCGTCACCCAATAGCTGGCCCCGCCGATCAACGCCTGGCATTTTTTTTCAAGTCCAACAATGTCAGCCGTATACACGCTGATAGCTGGCGCATGATCCTGAATTTCACCGCCGCCCTGCACCAGGGCCATATCATCCGGGCTTTCAAAAATTGCGACGACCGGACGGGCTTGCCCCTCAATGACTAAAACCACCGAGGGGTCTTCGGCGAAATAGCGGTCCACACGACGATCAGCACGCTGCATCCGTTCCGTGAACCGGTTCATTTAGAAACCCAGCCGCACCGGGGCTTCTTCCTGTCCGGCCTCGCCGGCGCTCCATGCCGAGCCGGCCAGTGGGAACGCTGCAGCAGCTTCTGCGCCGTCGGTAGCTTTTGCTGTCAGCGCGCCAGTGGCATCCAGGTAAACCTTGTCACCCACCGCCCAGGTTTCATCCGCTACCTTTGGCAGAACAAACACCCCGACGGTATGCAGCACGCCCCACGCCCCTGCGGGATATCGGCATGTGCAACACCGACAATGCCACCAACAGCCACCGGCTGACCGGACTCAATCAGTGTTGCCGACGTGTTCTCGTAATCCAGCGTGGTGCCATCCTGCTGTAAATTCTTTGCCATAATGATTTTCTCCAGAAAGTAAAATGGGTGGCGACGCCACCCACGGACATAAAAAAACCGCCGTTATCGGGCGGTTTATCAGGCTTTGCCGGTAGACTTCACCAGACCGCGCCAATCCATCGGCGCGACGCCGGCGTCAATGCGTACCTTGAATGCCGCACCGTCAATGGTGAAGCCCTGCTGCTGCTCCAGATACGGTGTATCAATGCCATCCAGATACGCCACTTCGATCGTGTCCTTGCCCTGTGCTGCCGTCAGATACCATGCTTCCGCGCTGTTATCATCCAGACGCGCTTCGGAGATAACTTCCACAAAGTTCTGGATCGGGTTGTTGATGCCGCTGTTGGCATCGGCGCCAGGCACGCTGGCAGAGCGGATCAGCTGATTGGCTTTCGACTCCAGCGCCACCGGCGTCAGCATATAAGCCGGACGAATGTTAAGCTTACGCTTGCCGTTGGTCTGCAGCAGCATCGCCTGGCGGGCCTTATCCAGTCCGTCAATAGTGAGAGGCTGGTTCACCAGGTTATTGTGATCCGCACTGAACAGGGCTTTCCCGTCGCTCATTTTCTGGTTGCTGGTCAGCACCGCCCAGACCAGCTCACCGACGGTGTAACGCGCAGCGCCGCCCATCATCGCAGGAATACGCGTCAACATGTCCATGTCATCGTTAATGATGGTCTGGCGGTCAATGCTGAACAGTTCGCCATAGGTTGCCAGGGCGATAGGCTCCCCTTTATCACCGACCGTAATGTATTTGTATTCCGCACCCGGCTTCACTTCACGCAACTTGTCCAGCGCGCCCAGGCCAACGCGGTGCGCGGTTTTAAAGTCGGTCAGCGTGCCTTTACGCGTCCAGCGGTCAAAGGTTTCATTCGCCTCTTCCCACCCTAACAGCGCAGATTTATGGGCCACATCCATCAGGATGTTGCCAAAGTCGGAACTTGAATGGGTGAATGCCAGACCGACCACACCCTGACCAGACATGCCGGCAACACCAATGCCGCGATCAGCCAGCGAGGCGCGCGCCAGTTCACGCAGCGTCATCCCCTGATATGGGTTGTCTTTTTCCGCCTGCGCATGACCGGCACGGCTCATTACCGAGGCGCGGACCGAATCACCGACCAGGTTACCGTTGCCGGCATGGATATGCGCGGCACTGGCGCCAATGCTCGGCGTGGTGCCTTCCGCCAGCTTAGCCAGCAGACGATCTTTCGCCATGTTCGCATCGCAGCTCATGTCGTTGATGCACTCGGTGCGCAGCGCGGCCAACTGAGGAAAACCGTCAAAGACAGCACTCACATCCGTGATGCGTGCGGTGTTGTTGGCCTGCAGCGTCTGCTGCAGCTGCGCCGCCAGCGCCGCCACATCGATTTGTGGAGCCTGTGCGACCGGCGTGGATGGAGCAGGCGCCGGCTGAGAGACCGGAGCCGGGTTCTGTGAATTTTGCGCGTTAGGTGCCGAGGTCTGCGCACGTGCGCCGAAGAGGTGATTAGCTGCTTGTGGCATATTGTGATAATCCTTCAGTTTGTTTTGATTGAGCGATGCGGCTGCATCGAGTGGTTCTTCCAGCACATCAGCGAAGCCTTTAGCAACCGCCTCCGCACCATCCATCCAGGTTTCGGCCTTCAGTAATGCCGCGATTTCTTCCCGCGACAGACCGGTTTTCGACATATACGCCGCCAGCATCATCTCCTCGTTACGATCGAGGAAATTGGCATAATCGCGCATTTCGTCAGAATCCCCGGCCATGCCGCCCCACGGTTTGTGTATCATGATCCAGGCATTGGAGGGCATATGTACCGTGGCATTCGGCAGGCAGGCGATAACCGAAGCCATACTCGCCGCCAGGCCGTCGATATAGATATCGACCTGCCCGGTCAGCCGCTGCAGCGTGTTGTAAATGGCGAACCCGTGCATCACATCCCCGCCGGGGCTGTGGATGTGCAGCTCAACGTTTGTGGCCTCGAACACGCCGGCGTCGCGGCAGTCGTTAATAAATGATTGCGCCGAAATACCCCAGCGGCCGATCTCTTCATAGAGATAGATTTCTACCTGCCCCGGACGGCCCAGCGCGGCACGGATTTCATACCAGGTTTCGGTATTCACCGCGTCGATACCGCTAAGACTTGCTTTCGGGGTCATCCACCCCGGATTTTTTTGTTTCATTCGCTTTCGCTCCTGAGTCGTTGGCTGCGTCAGAGTCCAGCACCAGACCGTGATCGCGGTTAAATTCAACTTCACGTACACGCTGGCGTTTAATCTCCTGCGGTGACTTGCCGCGCGCGCGTACCCATTCGGCCTCGGTGCCAGCCCCACCGCGCACGATGGTTTTCCACGATTCAGCCTCTTTCACCGGATCAATCCACGGCATTACCGGCCCCAGATAGAGCGCGTTGTACAGCGAGGACATATCCACATCATCGGGAAGGCGGATTTTCGACAGACGCAACATATCTACCCAGGCACGGTAAACCGGGCGGCTGTATTGACCGACAAACCAGTTCTGCAGGACGTTGTAGCCCTCGAACCCTTCCACCAGCTCCTGGCGCTGGCTGGAATAACTGCCGTTATAGTCACGGGAAATACTGGAGTAACCGCTGCGCGTACCGCCGGCAACGGCGCGGAGCTGACCGTTACGGTATTCAGACAGGTGCACATTGGGCCGGTTTGACTCAACCATCCCCAAATCCTCACCGGGGCGCAGTTCGTCGAAGATCATGCCCGGCGCAATGTCAAAGTTACGCGCCGTGCCTGGCTCCGAAAACTCCCCATCGTCGCCTGCCGCACCATCGCCACGCTTGATATAGAAGCTCAGCGCCGCAGCGATACGCGCCGCAACACGTTCCGACTCTTCGTAATCCTTGATATCAGCCAGGCGGGTAATCACGCCGTGTAGCAGACTGATCCCGCGCAGCTGGTGCAGCCGCTTGCGCATTGCCAGGTGCAACATGTTTTCAGCCGGCACCCGCTTGGTCGCCGTAGACATACGCAGCGTGCTGGCTGGATGTGCCTTATACACGTTGTAAGCCACCGGCCGGCCCCAGGCATTAACCTCAATGCCCTGCTGAACATTCCCGCTGCCAAGGCTTCCCAAGTTCATCGGTACAAAGTCCGCCTCCAGACATTCCAGCGACAGCTGGATGCTTGTGGCATGCTTCAGCCCTGATACCGGCCCCCGCACCAGTTGCGAGAACACTTCGCCGTCACGCAATGCTGAGCGCAGGATTAGCCGTTCAACCTCGGCGCGCGTAAACATGCCGGTGACTTCTGGCCGGACGGACCATTCGGACCAGTGCTTAGCCAACAGCTCCGCGCATTCCTCATGCAGCGTGCCATCCTTCCGTAACGGCTGCGGCTCGACCTGAATACCCTGCGCCCCGACGACTCGTTCTTCCAGTTTGTCGAGGATGCCGATCACAATGTCGTGGTTTTCGTCCAGCCAGCGCGCCTGCTCACGCAACGACACACCGGCCGCGAATACGGCCGAATCAGCAGAACGCCCCTCGCGCTTGGCTTTTTGCAGTCGTGACACGTTGGCCGCTTCATACGCCCGCAGCTGATAACGATTTTTGGCGCGAGACAAGGCCCACCCTGGCGCCACAACGCCGAGTGTCTTTTCTATAAATCCCATGGGTTACCTACACGAAGTTAGCGAGCTTATACCCACCGCCACGACAGGACGCCTTTCGTAGCCGCCCTTCCCAATATTCCAGCTCTGCACGCATCGCCGCCGGATCGTGGTTTGTGATGGTGCGGCCGTTGACGCCGGTAAAGGACACGGATTTACCGTCGAGCGAGTCCGTGTAGAACCCCCTGACACGCACCACCATGTCCCGGATTTCCTGTTTCGTCATAACCAGCCTCCTCCCCCCGTACCGCCACCGTTCATCCATCCGCTAGAGGTATGCTGAGGCGCAGCCTGTTTCGGTTCCGCCTTGGTTTTTTTCTTCGTCAACACGACCTCCCTTGATGAGTTCTCGTTGAAAATATTGGGGTTCGTATCTTGTGATTCAGCCCAGGCTGGCGGCTCATCCCACTTGATACGCTCGTAACGGCGCAACATCACGACGGCATGCACATAGCAAAACAGGTCAAAGGCTTCGTTATTGCCCTTCCCTGGCTTACGCCACTTGCCATCTGATCCACGCTCTTCGTAGGTCAGTTCGTCAAAAAACCATTCCCCCAACCAATTCGGGAAGTGAATATACCCAGCGCCTGGCGCTTCACGAATCAGCGCGTTACTGAGCTGGTCTTTCAGCGTGTCGGTCTGCAACAGGTAGACAGGGACGTCTCCGCGCGCAGCTGCGCGGCGGTCGCTTCGGTCTGTGTTGTCCGGGTGGATTTTTGTAATGGTTTTCTGACGCCGGGTGCTGTCCCCTTTGATGAGATACACCCGCTTATGCACGCCATCGCGGCGGCACTGACGCCAGAATTTATACGCGTTGTCGGTCACGCCATCTTCGCCGCCGCTGTCTACGGCCATGGCGAGGATTGGCATACGCTTGTCCTGATTGCTTTGCAGCCGGTACGTTTTATCGAGCACGTCAGTGATCAGCAAGTTCCAGTCCTCCGGGTATGCCCCCGGATGGATCGGCAACGCTTCACCCGTATCAGGATCACACCGCATCGACTGCTTGATGTTGTACCGGTCCACCAGCCACCGCTCGCCGTTTTCGCCATAGCCGACAATCTGGACCACAAAGCGGCGATTCTTGCCGCCCTGCACATCAACCGCCGCGATCAGGAATCTGACCTTTGGTGGCACCAGGCGTTTACCGTAATCCTCCACGCGCGCCAGCAGTTCGTCACTGCGGCGCTGTTCAGAGGCAGAACGCGGCAAATACGGCCGGCCCCAGTCGGTATTGATGACCGCCTTGAGCGTTTCCTCTGATCCCGTTGTTTCGTAATCCTGCTCAGCGGTCAGCAGCTTGTAGACGAGCTGTGACCAGGTCTGATATGCCGCCGCCGGCCCCTCCATCCAGAATGACGCAATACGGGAGCGGCGCGGATCGCCTGTCCGGTTGCCTTCGGCGTCAATCGACTCCCCTTCACGCAACCACACACCAGACTGGTTCAAGGTGCGTTTCATATCTGCCGTTATCGTGCCGCTGCAGTGAGGGCAACACATATGCGCAGATTCGCTGGCCTTGACCGGATCAGGGATTTCCCTGTATCCGGTCATCACTTCCATGATCGGCTGGAAATATTCGCCGCAGTGCGGACACTGCCAATACCATTTGCGGCGATCGCCGCGGTTGAACAAGGAAAGGATGCCGGTGGTTGGCGGGGCCTCATGCTCTGAGCGGCGGCGCCATTTTGAATCCAGAATATCGCGACCTGGTGAACTCTCTACCAGCGTCATGCCGGCACTCATAAACGTTGTGGTACGTTTTGACGCCAGCGTGAACCCGTCGCCCTCGCCGTCGATATCTTCCGGCATGCGGTCATAATCTGTCAGCGCGGTGCATTTGTAGTCCGACGAGGACATGATATTGACCGATGGCCAGCCAAGCTTCAGATAGTTCCCCGCCAGAAAGGTCCGGTCGTGAACGTTGTTATCATTGCGCCGGGGGCTGAGACGCTCAGCCACGTCTGGACTCACGCGGAACGTGCGCGCCAGGCGCTTTTTGGAGTGTTCCCGCGCTTTCTCTTCCGAAATTTGTACGACCAGCATATCGGAGGGATCGCACACGATGTTGTAAACAATCCAGCCATCAATCAGGCCGATCGTTTTACCCGTACGCGCCGGGCCAACAAACACCACCGCGTCGTATTCACGTGACGCCAGGCAGTTCATCGGCTCAATCACATACGGCGCCACGCTCGGGTCCCACTTAACAGAGTTGCCCGCGCCCATAGGCACCCGCATAAACTTTTCAACAGCTTCGGCAACCGGCATGCGGCGCGGAGCCTGAATAATACCGGCCATATTCCGCCGGGTTTCTGCGGCTGATGCCTGTGCGACCATTACTCCTCCTCGGGCATTTCCTCCTCAATCTCTGTATCAGCGTTCATAACCTTCAGCGCTATCTGATCGCGCAGGTCATCGATAATAGACTGCACACGAGAAACGGCAGACGGCGGCAGCGCGCAATCACGCTCCAAGATATCCGGTAATGTTTCCAGCACCTGAACCATCGCCTTTGCCATCGCAGAGAATTCACGGGCAACGTCTTCTGCAGGGATCAGTTCATTGGTTTCCTGTTCAAACTTGAGCCGCTCGCGTTCCGACTGGAACCAGGCTTTTCGGTCAGGCGGTAGCATTTCGTCAACGTCAGCCACCGGCGCAGACTTCACCAGTTCAGCCAGCACATCCGGCAGCGTGTAAAGCTTCAGCTTGGCATTACTGCCGGGGGCAGGTTCGACGTTTTTCAGGCGTGCAGCGATGGTTTGCCGATGTGATCCCGTAATTGCCGCCAGCTGATTCAGGTTCAGCCTGACGTTCTCCAATTCTTTATCCATGATGATGAACACTTTTTATACGATTCGACATCTTGAAAAAATAATTTCAAGTGAAAACAATTACGTGAGCACATGATGATGATGTCAATAAAATGCAAAAAACTAGCCGTTTCCCGCGTGTCGCCGCCCCCTCGGTGTTCAAAATCGCGAAAGGGACCCGCGAAAATGGGAATCATTATCGGCATCTGATGGTTTTTTTTACTGGAATGAATTGATATCGGTTGACACCAACAAAAAACCCACCGAGTGGCGGGCTTATGGCTGCACAATTAACGACCAGGAAAATCATCTAAATTGAATTTAAATTGCTTCCTACCTGCGCGATAAAATTCAGCTTCAATAATAACCGTTTTATGATTTTTAAGGTTATTTATAAACTCTTCGGAATCTGAGAACAAGATGGCATCAGCACGACCGGCACTAGCCTCTTCCATCGGGAATGATTGTATTTCTCCATTATCGAACTTAACTGAGATATGACAATCATTATAAGGATTACATTGAAACTGCCCTTTATCGATAAACAGCATTGCTCTGATGATAGGAAGGTTGTCAGGCTTTTCCCCTTCCCCTAACTTGGTGTTTGCTGAGGCAACCATGATCCCAAGATGTGACCCACCATTGTATGGAAACTCAAAATTAACCAAATTGTCAGAAGTTGCATAAGCCAGCTTTTGAGAAGTCCCGCGCATATCATCGTTTTGGTGCGACACCTTCCAAGACGACGCGAACGCAGAACAAGACGCGATCATGGATAAAAGTAAAATGCCATGCTTAAAATTCATGTAGCCCGTCCCTTTAGATAGCCAAATAATCAGAATATGGTAACAAAGGCTATCGACATGGCAATCTAAAAAGCTTTATCTACGGTTATCGTGCATTATCGATGGCGCTCAGTGAGTGCCATCTGTAATGCCTATTTTGTTACCGGTGATGGCGGTGTAGGTGGTGGCGGTGGCCGAACCACTTTATCCCCCGGATTGTATGGTGGCGGAGTTGGAGCCTTTCTTCCCATCATTTCTCTCCGAATCAAGCTGGCGTATCGAACGCAGCTGATTGTTCGCCTTGTCTATCGCCGACAACAGCGGGTCAATCCACAATACCGCCTGGCAATATGTCAGGGTGCCGGAGGCAGTGGAGCCAGCACCGGTTGCGTCAGCGTCGTTGGTATCGCCTGACACTGCGCCGGCACGTAGACGGTGCGTGTAGTCGAGCAACCGGCCAGCAATAGCAACGGGAACAGCCAGATCACACGTCGGCTGATTTTTGAGGATCGTCCGGTATTCAATCTCTTTCTCCTGGGTGGCGGCGTCGGCGCTGATGCCGTACTGGTAAGCGGTGGCGTTTATCGCGTTTGCGCGCTGAAAATTCAGAGCCTGGCTGGCGATAATGTCTGCCTGCTGCCCTATCGTTTCCTGCTGCTTCTTACTGTGCTGTTCGGCCAATCGCAAGTCTTTACGCAGCCCCCAATTACTGAGCGCAAGATAGGTAAGCAGGGCCAACACGATAGAAGCCACCAGCGCTTTACCGTGCGACAGTGGGAACCAGCTCATGCCAGCGCCCTCATGGCTCGCTCATAAAGCTCCTGCCGTTCTGCTAGTCCGTTTCTCCCGCCATTCACCACCAGCGTGCATCGTTCGACGTCATCAGAATAGCGACCGCAGTTGTTGGCATTCCAAAACCATCCTGCCGAGCGCATAGCGTTTAAATCCTCTTCCAACAACTCAGGGGTGGCAACCAGGTCAAGTTTCAAAGCCGCGCCGCATTCCCGGTAGTTATTCAGACCGGTAATCTGGATTAACCCACGGCCCCGGTATTTCCAGCCATCACCAGCATCTCGGTTACCCATTCGCCCGCCATAAACTAAATTTGCGATAGCTTCTTGCTGTGCCGGCTGCTGAATTGTGCGGCCCAGTGCCGTGCATTGTTGGTGACTAAGGCGGCGTGAGCGGGATAACGGCCCAAACGTGCGCATTAGCGCATCAACTTTGTAGTTGAATGACTCGACGACAGCTTTAAACCCGCGTGATTCGTGACCTACTTGCGCGATGAACATCGCTTGCTCAGCAGCAGACTGAATGCCAAATTCAGTAAACGTTGCGATCAGGTGTGGATACCAGCGTGCAGCTAAGCCGGCGCTAATACCAGCCGCCCGTTGAAATTCGATTTGTGTCATTGTGGCCTCAGAACTCGGAAAAGTTTTGCGACGTTTCCCTTAGCACGGAACACCGCAATGCAGATGATTAGATTGATGGATATCACTGCCCAATGTGTCTCGATGTAGAAGTGATATAAGAAACGGATAGGCACGGATGCATAAGCAACAATGAGCGCATATGCCAGCCAGGAAGCCCACCAGCGATGAGCTGCACCGTTTCGACGATAAAACATCAATCGCACGACAATCGCAGCACACAGGCCGACATTCAGAACTACCAGTGGGTCATTTGCCATTTGTCCCCCTCTGAACCTCGATAGGAACGATCCTGGATTTTCCATCTGTTTGTTGATGAACGTCATCACGTTGACCGCCACAACAGACAAGATAACGGCGCCGAGTGCATTAAGCGGCCGGTCACTGTAGTTGAGCCATTGAGCAAGCTTCGCACCAACGACGTCAGAGCCAATCACCCCAGTCAGGAACGAAAAAATGAAATACCCGGCTTTTTTATGAAACGGTAAATCAGTCGCCGTAGTCACGTAGAAAACGGCGCCAGAAAAAGCCCCGAACGCTACCCCGTAATCACCGGTAATAAAGCCCACGACACCTGCGCCTGTAAGCGCTTTTCCTACAAATGATGCAGTTGCTGGATCGGCAGCCATTGTGTCTCCTTATTGCTGTTTGCTGTCCTCACCATGTCGAGGGCATAAAAAACCCCGGCGGTTAGCCAGGGCGTGTGGTTTCGGGATGTATCTCCCTTTCAGTCTGTTTGAACCGCTCTTCTTCAAGCTCTACGCCCAGGCCGATACGCCCCAGCTTTATCGCAGCCTTTATGGTTGCGCCAGAACCCATGAAGAAATCGGCCACCACGTCACCGGGGCGGCTACTGGCACTGATGATGTGCTCCATCATTTCTGCGGGCTTTTCACATGGATGCTTGCCAGGATAAAACGCTACCGGTGGGTAGTGCCAAACGTCGGTGTACGGAACCGCTGCCGTTACAGTGAAGGGACGGCGAAGCGACTTGTATTCCTGGCACAACGCCAGATATTCGCGGTTCAGTGTCCGGTATTCCCGCACCAGCTCATGATGGGGGCGATTCAATCCACCAGCCTGATGCCGCTCTTTTGCGATACGGTCAAATAAAGCCTGGAGCGCCTGATACTGCTTTTCGCTCGGCAACTGCCATTGGCTCTCTGAGAACCAGTGGCTGCACATCTGCGTTTTCGTCGCTGCGTTGATTTCCTTCGCTGACACGCCGAGGGATTGCCGGGCCGTTCTGAAATAATCAATCAGCGGCTTAAAGACGTTGTGCTTCAGCTCTCCACACTTCGCAGCGAAGCCGTCTACCTTCGGTTGTAGTGGGCCAGCGTAGTGACCGGCGAAAATGATCCGCTCAGTCGATGGGAAGTATGACCGCAGGCTTTCTTTGTTCATCCGCTTCCACGGACCGGCAGGCTTCGCCCAAATGATGTGGCTCAATACGTCGAAACGCTGGCGCACCAGCAGCTCAGTATCGGGTGCCAAGCGGCTACCGCAGAACATATAAAGACTACCGTTCGGCTTTAGCACCCGGTAGAACTCCACCAGCAACGAATCCAGCCAGGCGAGATACTCGGCCTCGCTCTTCCACTGGTTATCCCAGCCGCAGGATTTAACCCGGTAATACGGCGGGTCAGTCGCGATCAGGTCGATGGAGTTATCCGGCAAAGTTTTGATAAACGCTGTTGTGTCAGCGTTGATAAGACGTGTGTTTGAAATCATAAGCGCCCTTAGTTGATACGCTCGTCCTGCTGTTAGCAGCACGGGCAAAGGTTCGCTTGTGACCTTCTACATGAGCGTTCTCGCGATAGGGTGTTGCTCCACTTTATCGCGGCCCACCTCACAAACATTATTCCTGCAATGAGAAGCACCACCCACCAAATTCACCACTACACACCCAGTGCCTAAGGCGTTGATTATTTAGATGGCGCTTCGCATTGCTAAGGCATAAAAAAACCCGCTCGGCGGCGGGTGATTTTTACTGTCGCTTGATGGTACAGCTTCGCGAAAGCATACATGAATTATACGTTTTCATTATCCGTTTTCAAGTATTTTTTCACTTTTTCTGCATTTTCGGCACAAATAGCCGCACGAATAGCAACGAACGCGGCATAATTAAATAACTCAATGCACCAGCGCACACGGTCCTCTGACTGGATGCGCGTCAGGTGCGGCGCGTGGTAGTGCCGCATATAGCGCCCCATGTCCGTAACCGTTTTGGTTGTCGTGTAGTAGTCCAGGCCGAGGATGTAAACCGGGTTATCCTTCTTGAACGCCTTCAGAATCACGGACTCCACAAACGTTGCGTCATCCGCTTCTTTCGCGTTAGCGATCATGTCTGCCAGACTTTCTGACGGCCAGATGATAGTTTTAGCCATCGCGATCAGTTCTTCGCCCTTATAGCCAGCCTTGCGCAGTTCGTTCAGAACACGCGTTATCTTCTGCGCCTGCTCGTCGTTCCATTCTTCGTGAATGATGCAGCCCCAGAAACTTCCACCGCCGCCGGTGAGGTGCCCTGCCGTGTTTCCACCCACACACTCACCCCAGACACTAAGCAGCGATTTAATCCAGCCGGACTGGACTTCGTTCAGACGTTTTAACTTGCCGAGATATGACTTACGCGGCGCTGCGGCAGCTGCTGACCACGCGTTATTTTTTAACTGTCTTTTCTGGTTAGGGGTCATGCTGCGTTCTCCTGCTTCAATGCTTTGCGTTTGGCTTTATATGTGTCGCGAATTTGCTCGTAGTCACTGCGGGTTAGCTTTCCAAGCTTCGGCGGTGGCCCCATCAGTCGGTCAAACCGCGCCTGACCTATTTTCGCTATCAGGTTAGGGCGGTATTCGCTCAAATTCGCTGACTTGAAGTTGTTACAAACTGAACACTGCTTATGGCAGTTGTCCTCATCAAACCGCAGCTCTGGATGACTCCCCACAGTGCGATAATGGCCGGCATGATATTGGCCGGTATGATGGCGACCACAGCTGATACACGGTTCAGCGGCGTCGCGTTCGCGGATGTACGCATTGAATTCGGTCTGCGCCTGGTTGATGAAATAACGCAACGGTTTAACGGCCAGCTTTCGAAGCTTCAGCTTGTCTTTGCGTTCCTTTTCTTCCTGGCGCCGTTTTGCCGCGCGCTGGTAGTCAATGGCGCAACGTGGGTCGCATACTTTCTGCAGGTATTTCACTGGCGTGAACGTTTTCCCGCACTGCGCGCACTCCTTCGGTTTGTAGACCTTTACTTTTTTGACTGGCTTCTTCACTTGGCGCCCTCCCGGCGGAATACCCACTCATAAACCTCTGCACCGTTTTGCAGCAGGTCGTTAAAATCGCCACGACTCGGCCAGCGGACGCACACCTCTTCCAGGTCGTTTTTCTTATGCAGATTCGCACTTGCGCACTCAAAGGCCGCTGCATGCCCTGCCCCGTTACTGTCCGCATCTGCGAAAATAATTAGCCGTTTAACACCGGCTGGAACGCGGAATTTCCGCATAAATGTCGTGTTGAGCGTCGCCCAGGTGTTGCAGTTCGTGATCTGGTGGCACGACAGCGCCGTCTCGATGCCCTCCGCTATGCCAAGCGTCGAAGCCACAGGAAACATGCGGATAGCGACAGAGTTGGCATGCTCTAAATACGTATCTTCCTGCAGCTTGCTCAGCTTCTTCTGTGCGCCACCAGCGACCGCTTTTTTATCCCCATCCAGGAGGGTTCTGTGCAGGTAACACAGTTCGCCTTTGTCATCCGTCGCCAGGGAGTAAATCGCCTGGTAAACCCCACCAGCGGCACGCTGATGATCGCAGTAGCGGATATGGTCATGTGGCAAACTGCTGATACCTCGGTTCTGCAGGTATTTGTTGGCCCCCGTTCCGCGCAGCGGCGGCAACGTTGCAAACTTCCTGCTGACTTTGTTGCGGGTAGCATCAACAGTGCTCATAGGGCGCATATAGTTGCCGTCCGGCGTATACTCGTTGCCGATCAGCTTGTCGATTTCCGGGGCCAGAACTTTAAACTCTTTCCCGGTGGCACCACTCAGTAGCGCCCAGCCATCACCGGCACTGCACACGCAGATATATGAGCCGGTGCCGTTCTTATCATCACTGCGGAACTTACCCTTTCTCCCGCACAGCGGGCACTCACCTTTGAAGTGGTTCTTACCCGTCACCGGAGGTAAGCCGTAAAACTTGAAAATCTCGGGCCAACGCCCAATGGCGGCTTGTCTGGTGTTCATGCTGCGTTCCTTTGTTCTTTCTGCTTCGCTTTGGCAAATGCGATGTTTTTGGACTTAATGAAATTGCTCACTTCTGGCGTCATCTCCTTTGGGGTTCTGTGCAACCCACGCGGCCAAACGCCAAACTTCTGCTTGTAGGTATGGGCGCACCAACCGTCGCTAACGGGTTTCCCCTGCAGGCTGCGGGTACGCTGGTAATAGAGGATTTGTGACCACCAGCTCTGTTTCATTTCTAGCGTTACCGTCACTTTGGCCTTTTTGATTTTTTTCAGGCCGCGAGACTTGTCCGTTTCCACATCTTCGCCGGCCAGGGGCTTAAAGCCGCATTTTGGGCAGATATAAATTCCGGCAGGCTTAACGTAATGGCAGCTCGGGCACTCTTTCGGCAGGCGCTCCTGTTCATCGGTTTTTTCATTGCGCTTCGCTGCGTCTTCCATGCCCGTTGAGCTGGACGGCAGGTAGTCGTATTCGATGTCGTCGGGATAACCCAACTTGTGAACCGAGCCGCTGTGATCGAAGATCAGGCAGTGGTCTTTCCCTGGTGCAGAGCGCAGGCCACGGCCCAAGGTTTGTAACCAGCGGATTTCTGATTTCGTCGGGCGGGCATAGATGATGCAACGCACGTCGCTGTCGAACCCAGCAACCAGAACGCCAACGTTCACGATGATCTTCGTTATGCCCTGCTCAAAGCGGCGAATAATAAGTTGGCGTTCGTCGTGTGGTGTTGATGCCGTCATGACCTCAGCAGCCACACCAACGCGGTTGAATTCGATAGCGACAAAATTTGCGTGGGCCACGTTGACGCAAAAACAGATAGTTGGGCGGTCTTCGCCATGTTCCAGCCAGTTCTGCGCAATATCCCCCACCAGCGTAGCTTCGCTCATGACCTCCCCGAGCTGGCCTTCGTTGTAGTCACGGCCGTAAACGGCATGCTCAGAGGTTTTCACTTTTGACAGGTCTGGATATGACGGTGCATAAAACTCGTACTTGCTCAGGGCGCCGATGCTGATCAGCTCTTTCATCGTCGTTGGCTTGATCAGCTTCTCGTAGTAGTTGCCCAAGAACTTAGCGAACGGGGTGCCAGAAAGACCCAGCACCTTCACTGCGGTGTTCTTTGTCAGATGGTCGATAAACTGCAGAATTTTTTTGCGCTTGAGGTGAGCCTCGTCGATGATCAGCAGGTCGATGTTGTCCGGCAACTCACGGCGGATAAGCGTATCGGCAGAGGCAATCTGGATCAGGCGGCTAGGGTCATAGGCCGGGTGGTCACGCCAGATATACCCAATTTCCTCGGCAGGTAAGCCATATTCGATAAAGCGGCTGGCGGTCTGGTCGAGCAGCACGGTATACGGAGCCACAAACATTACACGCATGCCACGACTCAGAAAGCCGTCAGCAATCAGCGCAGCAATCGCGGTTTTACCGAACCCAACCGGGGCATACATCATGAACGAGGCATGCTGCTTCCATGCCGCGCGCAGCATATTCAGTGCAACAACCTGTTTTTCGCGTGGTTCAATGGTAAGCATTCGTCATTTCCTCGTTTAAGTATTTAGCCGTCTAAACTTCTGCCGGCGGTCACCACTACTCGATCCCTTAAAGATCATCCCTCTTGGTAAGGCCGTCCCTACCCCCACACCCCAACCCGATCACCCCCCTTTCCCCCCTCTTACCCTTCCCCTCTCCCCCGTTTAAAAAAACACCTGCTAAAAATTTCATGCTGCTGCCCTGTTCTGCCCCACCAGCGGAGGGGCTATCGTTCCGCCCTGACCGGCTCTTGAGTACCGGACTACAAACAACCTGAGCCGGGTATTCGCCGCTTTCCGCCCCGCGTTCTCCTGCCGGTAGGAAACCTCCTCGCCGTCAAACGCGGTTTGGTATACCTCCGCGTATGCGAGCGCGATTCTCCCGCGCTGCCCAGGCGGTAGCCTTCCAAGCTGTCCTTGAATCCATGCGGCATCCTCACGGCAATAAACCGTGGGCATAACTGTCCGTACAAACGTCGAAGGCTGCATAAAACGGCCCTCCTGTCGTTGGCGTTACGTCATTTCAGACGTTCCATTTGAATTGCTGCCTCACCGGTGCATCCGGCGGGCAAAACACGCTATAAAGCAGCAAGATGTGCTCTTGAAACGTAGCGATGAGGCGGTAGCTGTTGGCATCCAGTGCCTGACGCTCATCGGCGTCTATCTCACCGTCCTCGGTGAACTTGCGGACAAGTTCGGAGTGCTTGCCGATGTACTCGATCGCTTCCATCAGTTTTGCGTTGATATCGTCTCGATCGACGTCTTCAACTTCGGGCAGACGTACGTTCACACTGCGCGACTGACGAGATACGGCATCGGCAAAGTGGGTATTTCCACCAGCCTGCTGCAGAACCATGAGCCAGCCGATCGGGAAAATTTGATTGCTGTTCGGGCGAAGGCGGTTAAATAACGCGTCTTCAGTCACCCCCAGCCACTGTGCAGCCTCAGCATATCCGCCAGGCAACCCAGTAATGATTTTGCGGGCAACAGAGACGACCCAATCAGGTTGTTTTTCTGCCTGCCAGTCAGGCGCTTTTTGCTGTGACACAGTTGTACTCCTAAGACTGTGGTTACCCCGCAGCAACAGTTACGAGATACTGTCGCCATCAGATTGATGGGCTAGATTTGTTTGGTTTTTTGAACATGTGCGGCAGATCAGGGCGAATCATGTATCCATGGATTTCCCCATTCGTTACTCGCTCGATGTGACCTACGTGTTCAGGTGAAACTTTCGCCTTGTTGTGCAGCCACTTATAAACAGCCTGCTGCGATACCCCACAGGCATGCCCAAGTTTTTTTTGCGACCCAACTAAAGCGATAGCGGTTTTTATTACCTCGTTCATAAACAACCTCCATCGTTATTTACGTCAATAATAAAACCATGGTTGTCAAAAAGTCAACAACCATATTCGTTTGATTGAATACAACCGAGGTTGTAAATTGGAAAAATGAAAACGACACTTGCTGAAAGGCTCAAAATAGCCAGAAACAAAAAGGGGCTTTCTCAGAGAGCTCTTGGGGAGTTGATCGGCGTAAGCCAGGCTGCCATCCAAAAAATAGAGGTGGGAAAAGCCAAGGAAACGACCAAAATTCTTGACCTTGCTAATGCTCTTGATGTACGTCCAGCGTGGCTTGCAGAAGGAACAGAGCCTATGTGCGATAGTGCAACAGAGTCTAAGAGTATCGATTTGACAGATAGCGTCAGGAATGCCCCCGACATCTATCGAGTTGAGGTTCTTGATTTGGTAGTTAGCGCAGGTCCAGGGAGATACATGCTTTCCGAAGTCGTTGAAGTATTAAACGCAATTGAGTTTACTTCCGATCGAGCCAAGGCACTATTCGGTAGTCGCTCAGCTGATGACGTAAAAGTTATGACGGTAGATGGGGACAGCATGTCACCCACAATCAAGTCAGGGGATCGGCTTTTTTTCGATGTCGCTATTCGCGAATTCACTACAGATGGAGTTTATGCGTTCGTATACGGGCGTACGTTCCATGTGAAGCGCCTTCAGATGCAAGGTTCTAAACTCGCTGTACTCTCTGACAACCCCTACCTTGAAAAATGGTATATCGATGAAAACACAGAAGATCAATTCTATGTGATGGGAAAAGCACTTCTACACGAGTCGGTCATGTACGGAAAACTTTAGCTATCTAACCCGGCACCGGTCCGGGTTTTACACACTTAACTAGCCTACAAGCTTCTTGATCGCCACATCAAGATATCGCGGGTAATCGCCCCCCTCTTCATCCACGCGCTCTCTAAGCTGTTCTAAAGCAGAAATTATTAGCTCTTTTGATATGGTATGCCCCATATCATCCAACCCAATCACTGCCCGGCCAATCATCGCGCACACCCCTTCATAGACTTTTTGCTGCTCTCTGCTGACGCCTTTCATATCCATATCCCCCGAATGAGTTTCGACTAACATACACCGCCACTCACACAAAATAAGTGCTCCAACACCAAATCCCAGAAAAATAAATAACCACCAAAAACAACCAAATAAAACAAAACCGACAACAAAAACAACCTTCGTTGTTGACACAAAAACAACCATAGTTTTTAATGACTCCACAAACAGAAACAACGTCACCCCAAACCACCGGGACGCTCTTTAACAATCAGAACCGCATGACAGGCTGACCACCGCGCCCTGGCAAATTGAAATAGCGCCGGTACGGATACCAGGCAGGTAAGTGAAGCGCCCGCGGGCGATAGCTTACGTAGAGGATTACGCAGTGGGAGGCTGACAAGTCATGTACAACACAACAACAGGAGGGCAATCCAATGAAGCAGTAAAGCGGCTAATGGCCTAGCAGGCCAGCCACGCGACGACGGTGTTACAGGTCGGGTTCCCACAGCGACGCACCAGGGGAAAGGAGGCGCATAGCGCACTGGGCAGTTTGGCATGGCGCCCCATTAACGCAGCAACCAGCCTAAACGGAAAGTGGATTTACCCTGCCGCTGCTAAGCCAGGGCGGCAGGCATAAGACCACTGAGGAAGAATATGATGACTCTATCCGAAATGATTAAAAATTTACAAAAACTGGAAGCCGAAGGGCATGGCGATAAATCTGTTTTCTATAGCCATCCAACCGGTGATTGCGGCGAATTTGGCCGCGCATTTGTAAGCTCGGAAGTTGGTGAATGTGGTCCTTTCGGCATTACCAAAGGCCAAGAATACATCTGTATTGAAGCTGGTTTTTGAGCAATACGACCCATTCAAACGCGCCCAAAGGGCGCGCTACTACAGAACAGAGGTGCACTCGTTGATTTATGAAGTAGTCGAGAACGGGCCGGACGCCACTGATTACGTCGTCGCCACATTTCAAGACGCGCCGCGTAAAACTTACGACTCGTTCTACTGGGCGGCAGAAGACCGAGCGAAAGCGGAAGCCTATAGGCTAACTGAAGAACACGCATATCTCGGCTACGGGTACACCATTCGCCAGCGCGAGAATTAACACAGCAGAGGTTTACACGATGAGCAACGAAGAATTGAAACACATCATTGCGCAGTTACTGCAGGACGCACAGCGAATTCAGCAGCTTGAGCCAAACGCGGGAACCGCTGCGCGTATTGAAGAAGCCAAAGCGGCGCTGAACAGCTAACCCCCACCGCGCCCTGCTGGGCGCACAGCAGGACTCCCCTATGAGAATTACCTTAACCAAGCGTGAACGTCGAAGAGCACGGCGAGAAATACGCACGCAGCGCCGAAGAGCAATAAGAGAATTCGGCCACTGTAACGGGACCAGCATTCTTAATAGCTACGCGCGCTGGTACTTCTGAAATAAATAGCCCCGGCTGCAGACGCCAATCTTTGCCGGGGCATGACCAATAGAACGGAGATTCAACATGATCAACCACAATATTAACACAATCGTCGTAGACGGTATGCGTGTCGTCCCTGCCGTTCAAGCAACTCGACTCACGTTCTTTGCCCGTCTGCTAAAAATCCTCAGCCAAAAAGGCCACCCGCTTTAAATATTCGCTGTGTGTAGTCTTTGGCGACCAGGCCGAACTTCAACCAATAAGAGGTGAAGATAATGTTCATAGGCTGGTCGCCCTTTTTCATAGATAGAAGAATTCAGGCATCCATTAACGTGGAGGGCGTCACCCGGCCCGAGTTCTTCTCTGTATGTCAAAAGGAGAAATGCGAATGTCTGAAGAAATTAAGTGTACCCCGTTTAGCCAACAGTTGGCCTATATCAACAAAGGAACGCTGGACGGCGAATTGACCGAAGCACAGGCCAAAGTAATTAAGGCTGTACGTGAAACCGGTAAAAAAGGCTCCGTCACGCTAACGTTAAATTACCAGATGCTGAATACGCGTGATGAAAACACGATGAAAGTTACGCCGAGCGTCAAGTTGTCAACTCCTGAGCTGGAACGCGCCGACACTATTATGTTCTCAACCGCCGACGGTGATTTACTGCGTGATGACCCATCGCAGGTGCAAATGGATTTACGTGTTATTGATACCTCACCTGCTGTTGCGCCGATTAAATTGACGCAAAACGGCTAACCAATACTCCCCTAACCAGAAGGAAATAAAATGGCTATTACCACCAATAACGAGTCTGTTAAGCATATCGCTGAGTTAGCAATAGCAAACAACTTAATTAAAACCGACGTTCCTTATGCTGTTGTGCCTCACGGCTACTCTTTGGAGTCACTGAAAGACTTCATGGTTGATGAGCAGCAGGTAAAACAGCATGTGGTCGTTATTTCGCCATCGTCGTTCATCGGATATGTTTCTCGCTTCAAAGACGAACGAAGTGTTATTTTTGCGGACACTGAAAACACTCGTTTCCGTGCATTTATTGACTATCACCTGGACAGTAAAACGCCGTTCAAAAGCACTCACTATGTAACGTATGACTGCCCTCTTTCTGATGAATGGAAGGCATTCAGTAAATACGATGCTGAAAAAATGGATCAGGTAATGTTTGCAGAGTTCATCGAGCAATATATTAAATGTATTGCTCCAGAATCTGACTCAAACCCTACCTCTGGCACAGCACTTCTGGAAATGGTACTGGCATTCCAGGAAACGCGCACATCTGAGTTTAAAGCGGTTACCCGCTTAAACGACGGAACATATCAGATGGCATTCAGCAACGAAAAAACCGGCAGTGGCAACACTAAACTGCCAGAAAAAATTTCACTGGCTATCTCACCGTTCCATAACGGCACTCCATATCAAATTGATGCTCGTATTCGCTACCGCCTCCGCGAAGGGCGGCTGATCCTGTGGTATGAACTGATTGACCCGAAAAAAATCATTGAGCATGCCTACAATGAAATTATGGTTGACCTGCAAAACCAACTGCCGGACGTTCCTGTATTCGAAGGCCGAATTTAAACCTCAATAAAGTGCAGCCTTATGCGCCACCGTGTGTGGCGCATAGTGAAGTATTTTATCAATTAACTGATGGAAAAATAAAATATGGCAACTTTAAGTCAGCGTTATTCTGCAAAAGAAAGTATCGGTTCTGATATTACTACCCGCAAAACGTTCTTAGTTCCACTCAGCGAAATTTATGCCGAAGAGGGCTATAACGTTCGTGAGTTAAATCAGGCACACGTCGAAGAGTTTAGGGATGCGTGGATTGCCGGGGAATATATACCGCCACTTGCTGTTGAAGTGACTGAAACCGGCGTGAAAGTCATCGACGGACACCACCGCTACCACGGCGCACTTCTGGCCGTTGAAGCTGGTCATGAGGTAGTGCGCATTGAGTGCAAAGATTTTGTGGGTACTGAGGCCGATAAGATTGCATTCATGGTCACTAGCTCGCAGGGGCTGGCGCTAACTCCCATTGAGCGTGGCGCAGCCTATCAACGGCTGGTGAACCAAGGATGGACTAACTCAGAGATAGCAAAGAAAGTTAAGCGATCTGAATCTGACATTATTCAACACCTGCAATTGCAAGAATGCAGCCCCTACATTAAAAGCCTGGTTCGCACTGGTTCTATTAACTACGCACTGGCTATCCAAATAAACCGAGAGCACGGCGTATACGCAGACCGTGAAGCCTCGCGCCTAATGAAAAAGGCTGAGGCCTCAGGTAAGAAAAAAATCACTAAGAGCGTCGCCCAGCCACAATTTAGCGCCAAGAAAGCGCGCCGACTTGTAGAGCTGTTGTTTGATGCAGCACCAATCATCCAAGGAGATAGCGACATGCTATTACTTCCTTCAGGTGTTAAAGACGAAGTGGTCCAGATCATCAGTGATTATCGCAATGAAGGCCACCAGCAGTGAGCATCAAGTTTAATAATGCGCCTTTGTGGATTACAGCAAAGGCGCTGGATAAATTAAATCAACTCCGCCTCGGTCGATTATTCCCAAAGAAAACCTACGGTAAAAAATATCTCACACTTCGGGTAAACAAACACTGGCGATTGCTTTCAAAAGACGGCGGGAATAATTGGCAATTGCTTACCCACAATGATTACAACTCTGAAATAGATAAATAAAGGCTTGATATGTCCATTAACGTTGTCAGCTTCTCCGGCGGCCGGACATCAGCGTACCTTGCATACCTCATGCGACAGCGGGACCCTAGCACCCATTTCGTATTCATGGACACCGGTGCAGAACATCCGGCCACCTACCAGTTTATACGTGATGTAGTTAAGCATTGGGGGATCGACCTGGTATGTCTGCGCGTTGTAGTAAATCCAGTGCTCGGGAAAGGCAATAGCTACCGCGTGGTCAGTTTAGGCGACATTGGCCCCGACCTAGAACCGTGGCGCGCCATGCTGGAGAAATACGGAACTCCATACGTTAGCGGAGAGTTCTGCACGGACCGCATGAAGCTTGGCCCGTTTAAAAAATACTGCGACGAGCATATAGGGCGCAAAGGCTACCACACATGGATAGGTATACGTGCCGACGAACCAAAACGCCTGACACAGAAGCCGCACACCAGCTACCTGGCAGATATTTCCAGCCTTGGTAAGCAGGATGTCCTGGACTGGTGGAGCCGGCAACCTTTCGATCTGCAAATCCCAGAGCACCTGGGGAACTGCGTTTTTTGCATTAAAAAATCCATACAGAAAATTGCCCTCGCTGCGAAAGATGAACCAGCGCTGGCGCGTCAATTTTTGTCGGTCATTACCTGTAGCAACGTCCGAAAGGTGGCAAGTCGTAACGACACTGACTTAATCATGTACCGGGGTAAAAACTCGTTCGAAGGGATCATTCAAATGTTTTCTAACGATACCCGTAATGAGCTGGCAGCTCGAATGCCGAGCCAGCGTAGTCAAGCTTCTAAGGAGGCAGTATGAGCAAGTACACGTTTATTGTTGAGTTCAACGACGGGGAAGAGCCGGCGGTCTACTGCAACACAGACATTCTCGGTGGGCGCCTATGTATGGTGGCGTTCGAAGATATCAGGAAATACCAGCTCGAAGAGGAAGAGGCTCATGCCTTGAAGTCATTCCTTGACGAACACCAGAGCGACTTCCGGGACTGCTGCGAAGAGCACGAAGTATCCGTTGAAGCCATTCACGAAAAACTCTACCAGCAAACCGTATGAGGTGATGATGAATAAACAACTGGAAGAGCTGGCGCAGCGCCTTGCTACCTGCGCAAAAGAAGACACCTATCCGGTCCTATCGCCTGCTGATTGTGGTGCGTTGATAGAGGCGCTGGAAGCATCTGAGCAGACTCTGGAACGTGAGCGCGAAAAATCCCGGCGGGTTATGTCTGAAATCGAACAGCTACGCACCGAACTGGCGGCAGCGCCGTACCCTGCACCGGTGGTGGTGGTTATCCCGTCAATATGGAAGCACTACAAAGCCGCGCAGGTGGCGAGCATTTACGAACAGGCGATGAATGACGCCGGTGTGAAATGGCGGAGCGTTGACGATGAGTAAGTTGTCAGCATCAGAACAGAAATGGTTGGATGACGTTCAGCGGGTGCTGGAAGCGTGCCCGTCCGATCGCCTCGCGTTCTTCACTACCGGCGACTGCGACGTCACGGTTTACGACCTATCGCTGCGCGGGACGATAGACCAGGCGCTGCACATGGGGGTCGAACATGACTTCGGGCCGGCAGCGGAGAAAGCCGGCGCAGTGCTGGGGTATTTAAATTTTCCGAACAATGTCGAATCAACCGCGGGTTAAGGGGGAGGCGTGGCAATCACAACTGAAGCATTAGCGAAAATAAAAGCCGGGATCGCAAGACGCAAAGCGATGCCGAAGTTTGGCGAAAGCGTCGAGGGGAATATTCAGCGCCTGCGCACCATATGTGAAACGCAGGAGTCATTCAGCGGCGAGACAGTGGAAATGCTGGTGAATGCTTTGGAAGAAGCGCTGGCCGCGCGGGATGCGGTGCCGGAGGTGAAGCCGTGATGATACTCCTAATAGCAACAATCATCAGCCTGCTCGCATGGCCTGCGCTGGGATACGTTGCGGCGTTATTAATGGCCGTGAACTACATAATCATTATATTTATCGTGAGGTTCATTGAAAATCGTAAACGAGAAGAGATAGATGGCTGGGATGGGTACGAATGAAAGAAGTCATTCGAGGGGACACTGAGCCGGTTCATGTTTTTGCCGCTAACATTGCGATAGAAAAGCATAAGGCGCAATTCGGAACCGGAAATAAATATAATTACGTCACATACCCCGTACGTTATCGCGGGAAAGCCTACCAAATAGAAGTTGTAAATCGAAAAACCACAATAGCGGCAACTGTAATTACTGGTGTCCGCTCACTCACAAAAATTCATCATTCAGGCATGTAGCCACAGCCTGATATTAATAGGTTTAAATAATGAAACACATGATGCTCGACCTTGAGACTATGGGTAATAACCCAAATGCCCCCATCGTAGCGATTGGGGCGGTTCTATTTGAGCCAGCAACCGGCGAGTTGGGTGAGTCGTTTTATACTGCAGTGGACCTCAAAAGCGCGATTGCCAGCAAAGCAGTAGCTGATGCTGACACGATAATCTGGTGGATGAAGCAAAGTAGTGAAGCCCGCGCAGCTATCTGCGTTGACAGTGCGCCGTCGCTGCTGTTTGCGTTGTACGACCTGAATAAATTCATTCGGGCTAATGTAACGACGCCTCGCGGCCTGCGTGTCTGGGGTAATGGCGCTGTATTCGACAACGTAATCCTACGCGAATCATACCAGCGCGTGTGCGTTCAACTGCCGTGGGAATGGTTCAACGACAGAGACGTTCGAACCATCGTTGAGCTGGGCAGAGCTGTTGGTTTTGACCCTAAGCGAGATATACCGTTTGACGGAGAACGCCATAACGCCCTGGCTGATGCAACCCACCAGGCAAGATATGTTTCCGCGATTTACCAACGCCTTATCCCCGCAGAATAAACCCACCAACATCACCGAGGTAACTATGCAAAATATTAACCTGATCCCTGAAAAAGAGGTGATGGCCAAACTTGGCATTTCGTCACGTCAGACGATGTACACTTATCAGAGCAAACATTGCTTCCCTAAGCCAGTACGCACTCATCCAAAAGCATATTTAGAAAGTGCGGTTGACCAGTGGATATTAAACGGCGGTATCAACCAGAAATCTTCTTAACATGCCAGAACAACTTGTCTGCATGTATCTCATACCCTTCTTTTTGCCCTTCTATCCAATCGTGCCTGTTATATACAGCCATTACCCCACCCAACTCATGCCCCAGCATTCTTTCAGTAATGTGTGGGGCAATACCCTCCTCAGATAGGCGTGTGACCAACGTTCTACGAAAGTCGTGAGCACGCCAGTATCCCAAGTCCAATCCTTCACGAATACGCTTTATGTACCTGTTAGCAGCCGCGATAGTTAAAGGTTCTGTAATTTTATTCCCAGGGAAAAGAACCTTGTCATACGTCAGCATTGCTTTTTCCAGCAAAGGCTCCATTTTGGTGAAGATCGGACGTCTAATTTCCTTCCCTGTTTTGCTGTGTTCCTTTGGGACCGTCCAAATCATCTCACGCATATTGAACTCGTTCCGCTCAGCTAACCGAAGTTCAGAAACACGCGCCCCCCACAGCATCAGCATCTGATGAAGAAGTTTATTTGACGTTGATGCCCTGCTGCGTTCTATCGCAACCCATATCTCTGCCAGCTCATAATATGTCAGTACCCGTTCCCCGTTTTCAGACCTGCTGCCAACATCACGCGGTTCTATCTTCATCACAGAGCAATCAGGTATGAAATGCCGACGGATACACCACCCCATCGCCGAGCGCAACTGTACAAGAAGTTGCCGCGCCCTCCTGCTATTTTCCCGCTCTTCCCGCGCAAAGAGATCAACCCACTGTTTGACTGTTATGTCTGTGACTGGCCGGCCTTCAAACGCGCTACTTAAACGTTTAATGACGGTAGATTTATACAGTCCCTTAGTGTTTTCACGTAGCGACATATCAACATAATTTTCTTTCCAATAGTCCAGGCAATCCTTGACCGTGACCTTAGTGTCTGCGCTACCCTTAGTTTCAAAGTACTGACGGGGGTCTATCCCTCGGTCATAAAGAATACGCAGCTCAGATGTAATTGCACGCGCGTCTTTCAGCGCTACCGCAGGATATCTGCCAATACCCAGCCGCTGAGCCTTACCATGCCAGCGATACCTGTATTGAAATGTGATTACGCCCTTAGGCGATATACGGGCACTGAGTCCGTCAGCATCTGATACTTCTGGACTACCCGAATATGGTTTACCATGTATAGAACGCAGTTTTGTATCGCTGATAGCCATAATAATTTTTTGTACGCAGTCGATTTGTGGTTATGTACCAAATTTGTACGCAATACTACATGGACAAAGGCAGTCAGGACAATACAATCAATAACAAAGATGGACAAAGATAGCGATAAACTAAGGAATAAATCCTTTAAAATCTGCAAATTAACCGACAAACGCGGACAATATTAGACAGTGAAAGACAACGATAGACAGAACACATTCTACATCCACGACTACGAAACCTTCGGCAAAAGCCCATCGATGGACCGCCCGGCGCAGTTTGCCGGCGTGCGCACCGACATGGATTTCAACATCATCGAAGAGCCGCTGGTGATCTATTGCGCCCCGGCCGATGATTACCTGCCGGAGCCAGAAGCGGTGATGATCACCGGCATCACGCCGCAGCAGGCGCGGGCCAAAGGCGTCAACGAGGCGGAATTCGCCCGCCAGATCCATCAGGCGTTCAGCGTGCCCGGCACCTGTATTTTGGGATACAACAATATCCGCTTCGATGACGAAGTCAGCCGCAACATTTTCTACCGCAGCTTCTACGATCCCTATGCCTACAGCTGGCAAAACGGCAACTCGCGCTGGGATCTGCTGGACGTGATGCGCGCCTGCCATGCGCTGCGCCCGGACGGCATCGTCTGGCCGGAAAACGAAGAGGGTTTCCCCAGCTTCCGTCTGGAACACCTGACCCGCGCCAACGGCGTCGAGCATACCCAGGCGCACGACGCCATGTCGGACGTTTACGCCACCATCGCCATGGCCAGGCTGGTCAAGCAGGCGCAGCCGCGGCTGTTTGATTTTCTGCTGCAACACCGCAACAAGCACAAGCTGAATGCGCTGATCGACATCGCCGAAATGACCCCGCTGGTGCACGTTTCCGGCATGTTCGGCGCTGCGCGCGGCAACACCAGCTGGGTTTCGCCGCTGGCCTGGCACCCGGACAACAAGAACGCGGTGATCATGTGCGACCTGGCCGGCGACATGACCCCGTTGCTGACCCTGAGCGCCGAGCAGCTGCGCGAGCGGCTGTATACCCGCCGCGACGAGTTGGCCGCTGGCCAGGCGCCGGTGCCGATCAAGCTGGTACACATCAACAAGTGCCCGGTGCTGGCGCCGGCCAAAACGCTGCTGCCGGAAAATGCCGAGCGGCTGGGCATCGATCGCCAGGCCTGCCTGCAGAATCTGCAGCTGCTGCGTCAGCATCCGGAAGTGCGCGAAAAAGTGGTGGCGCTGTTTGCCGAAGCCGAGCCTTTCAAGGGGTCCGATGACGTCGACGCCCGGCTGTACGACGGTTTCTTCAGCGATGCCGACAAGGCGGCGATGAAGATTATCCAGCAAACCAAGCCGCAAAACCTGCCGGCGCTGGATCTGGCCTTCAGCGACGATCGCATGAAAGAGCTGCTGTTCCGCTTCCGCGCGCGCAACTACCCGAATACGCTGGACGACGCCGAGCAGCGCCGCTGGCTGCAACACCGGCAGGAAGCGCTGAGCGCGGAGCGGGTGCAGAATTACCTGCTGCAGCTGGAAGCGTTGTATAACCTGCACGAAGGGGACAAAGAAAAAACCGCGCTGCTGAAAGCGCTGTTTGACTACGGCCGCGAGCTGGCGGGCTAATACGCAAAAAAGGCCGCATAAGCGGCCTTTTTCTTTAATCGCGTAAAGCGTTCTTTCGCGTTATGCGGCGTCTTCGCTCGCCTGCGGTACCGGCAAGCGGAAGCTGCGGGTCACCACGGCCAGGTAGATCAGGCCAATCGCCGCCCACACCAGGCCCAGCGTCATCGAGCTGGCTTCCAGGTTAATCCACAGCGCGCCCACGGTCAGCGCGCCCATCACCGGCAGGATCAGGTAGTTGAAGGTATCCTTCAGCGTGCGGTTCATCTTGTCGCGGATATAGAACTGCGAGATCACCGACAGGTTGACGAAGGTGAAGGCCACCAGCGCACCGAAGTTGATCAGCGCGGTAGCGGTAACCAGGTCAAACGACACCGCCGACAGCGCGATGGCGCCCACCAGCAGCACGTTCAGCGCCGGGGTGCGCCATTTCGGGTGCACATAGCCGAAGAAACGGCTTGGGAACACGCCGTCGCGGCCCATCACGTACATCAGACGCGAAACGCCCGCGTGCGCCGCCATGCCGGATGCCAGCACCGTGACGCAAGAGAACACCAGGATCACCGACTGGAAGAACTTGCCCGCCACGTACAGCATGATTTCAGGCTGCGACGCGTCAGGTTCCTTGAAGCGCGAGATGTCCGGGAAGTACAGCTGCACGAAGTAAGACACCACGATAAAGATCACCCCGCCGATCAACGCGGTCAGGAAGATGGCTTTCGGGATCACTTTCTCCGCGTCTTTGGTTTCTTCGGACAGCGAGCTGATGCCGTCGAAGCCGAGGAACGAGAAGCACAGGATGGTCGCGCCGGTAATCATCGGCACCACGTGGGCGTTCTCGGACCAGAACGGACGGCTGCTGACCAGCGTGCCGGCGCCTTCGCCGTGATAAACGCCGTTAATCACCAGGCCGAGGAACACGATCATGATCGCCACCTGCACCACCACGATGATCGAGTTCAGGTTGGCCACCAGCTTGATGCCGCGCAGGTTGAAAAGGGTCATCAAACCGACCAGTGCGGCCACGAAAATCCACGACGGCACGCCCGGGAAGATGGCTTCCAGGTAAATTTTGGCCAGCAGGATGTTGATCATCGGCATGAACAGGTAGTCCAGCAGCGATGACCAGCCCACCATAAAGCCGACGTGCGGGCTGATGGCTTTCTGGGCGTAGGTATAGGCGGAACCGGCCGAAGGGAATTTCTTCACCAGCTTGCCGTAGCTCAGGGCGGTAAACAGGATCGCCAGCAGAGCGAAGGCGTACGCGGTCGCGACGTGACCATCGGTCAGGCCGGATACGATGCCGAAGGTATCGAAGATGGTCATTGGCTGCAGGTAAGCCAGGCCCATCATCACTACCGGAACTAAAGTCAGGGTTTTACGCAGCTGAGTGCGCTGAGCCGGAGCGGCGCTGATGATGTTATCGGACATTGTTCAGCCCCCCTTACCTTCTGCCTTGCGGATGGTGGACACGCCAAGACTTAAGGTTGCGGGGAAACTTCGCAACGAGCGACTTAATTCTAAAAGAAGGGGATTGGAAGCTGGATAGCGGGTCAAGGAAGCCTCGACTGCTCCATAATCGCTGCGGCCGCAGCGGAAACCGGCGGGCACCGGCGCTAAAGTGAAAAATTGCCCCATCTTTCTTATCCTCATGAGTCACGACCATAAAGTTTTGTTTGATCGTGCACGAAACTGTTTATCTATCCGGATCGGTGTCCGGCCTCGCTTGGTGTATGAAACGCTCAGTTTGTAAAACACAAATGCAAAAAAAATAACCGACGCTTTAAAACGTCGGCTATCTGCATTGGGGGTATTTTGCACCAGAATGCCTCCGGATGACAAGATCCGGAAACCTTCTTACACAAATTCTTTTGGCGATCGTTCGGAAACCCGCCTGCCAGGCGAATTAATCCGCTATTAACCCGCTCGCCGTCAGAACGATGTCACTAACTTTACGCCCATTCAGGCATTTTTCAACATCCAGTCGATCTCGGTTTCCGTCACCAGCCGCTCGAACTGCATCAGCTCGTCCATCTTGCAGGCATGATAGACGCGGGCGAAGCGTTCGCCGAGGTACTGGGTCAGCTCGCGTTGATGCTCGAACTCATACAGCGCGTCGCTCTGGCGGATCGGGAACGGCAGCCCTTCCTGCTCCAGCCCGTTGCCGGTCACCGGCTCAGGCAGCGGCAACGCGTTGTCCAGGCCGTACAGAATGCCCGCCAGAATAGCGGCCACCACCAGATAAGGATTGGCGTCGGCCCCCGCCACGCGGTATTCCACCCGGTGGTTTTCCGGCTCGCCGATCGGAATGCGCAGCGCCACCGTGCGGTTGTTATGCCCCCAGGAGGCCTGAGTCGGCACGTACATGCCCGGCTGGAAGCGGCGGAAGGCGTTGACGTTCGGCGCCAGCAGCGCCATCGACGCCGGCATCAGCGTAATCATCCCGGCCAGCGCGCGATGCAGCAGCGGCGAATCTTCCCCCGCGGCGTCGGCGAACAGGTTTTTCCCCTCGCCGTCCAGCATGCTGATGTGCACGTGCATGCCGCTGCCGGCGTATTCCTCGTAGGGTTTGGCCATAAAGGTGGCGTGCAGATGGTGGTTTTCCGCCACCAGCCGCACCAAACGCTTCAGCGCCAGCGCGTGGTCGCAGGCCTGCAGCACGTTGTCGGTATGCTGCAGGTTAACCTCAAACTGACCGGGCGAGGCCTCAGCCACCGCGCCGTCGGCCGGCAGCCCCTGCATCTGCGCCAGGGTGTCGATGTCGTTCAGCACCTCGGCAAAATGGTTCAGGTTATCCAGCGAATAGACCTGGCTCTGCATGTTGCGCTCCTGGGTGCCGGGCGCGCACGGCGGCTGCAGATACCCTTCCGAGTCTCGCTGTCGATCGATGAGATAGAACTCCAACTCTACCGCTACCACCGGGAACAAGCCGCGCTGGCGCAACGCCTGCCATACTCGATTCAGGACATTGCGGGGTTCAACGTCAAAGGGAGTGCCATCTTCATCCAGCATGGTCAGCAATACCTGACCGATATTTTCCGGGTCCGCCGCCGAGGGGGTCAGCGAGCCGGGCACCGGCATGCACACGCGGTCCGGTTCGCCAAGCTCCTGGCCCAGACCGGCCTCTTCCACCACGTTGCCGAGGATATCCATAGCGAATACCGAGGCGGGGAAGTAACAGCCTTTTTCCAGTTTTTTCAGCCCTGAGACGGGAATGCGTTTGCCGCGGAAGGAACCATTCAGATCGGTGAGAAGGATATCGATATACTGCGTGGAGGGGTGGCGTTCCAAATAGTGAGCGACCTCACGTTGGAACGCGCTACTTCGCCTCTCTTCATTGTGCTGCGCAAAATTTTCAACTGCCGCGATATTGGTTTGCATAGGTCACCCGCCATTATGCTCAGAGAGCGCCTTGGCGCCCACTTGCCGCTCGATTCAACACATGGTCTGATTTCTCTGTAGACTGCGCCGGAACGGGCGCTCAAAATAACATCCATAATATGAAACATAGCCTTAACAGAATGGGTTTGCAAATGTTACAATCCTGTTTGATTATTCGCCACCGGCTGCTAAATTGATAAAATATTGACCGAAAAGGCCTTGGCGCCATTTTCGCGTACAGAATTTCGTCCGTCGCAACGAGGGTGACCATGGGCAATATATTTTCCAAACCCGGCCCAACTACCGATATCATGCTGTGTCGATATCACTCAGACAGGCGCCCGATACCGTTATTCATTTCTGCCTGTCGTCCCTATCAGAAGGAAGTACCGCTATGAGCGAAGTCAGCTTGGCGCCGGGCAAGCGCCTGTCACAGATCCGTTTGCAGTTGGGTTTGTCGCAGCGCCGGGTCGCCGAACTGTCCGGGTTAACCCACAGCGCAATCAGCACCATCGAACAGGACAAGGTCAGTCCGGCCATCAGCACGCTGCAAAAGCTGCTGAAGGTGTATGGGCTGTCGCTGTCGGAATTCTTTGCCGAGCCGGAAGCCGCCGACGAACCCAAGGTGGTGATCAACGCCGCAGACCTGATCGAAATCGGCAGCCAGGGCGTATCGATGAAGCTGGTGCATAACGGCAACCCGGCGCGCAACCTGGCGATGATGCTGGAAACCTACCAGCCCGGCACCACCACCGGCGAGAAGATCAAGCATCAGGGCGAGGAGATCGGCACCCTGCTGGAAGGCGAAATCGTGCTGACCATCAACGGCCAGAGCTATTGCCTGTCCGCCGGCCAGAGCTACGCCATCAACACCGGCATTCCGCACAGCTTCAGCAATACCTCGGCGCGCGTCTGCCGCATCGTCAGCGCGCACACCCCCACCACCTTCTGACGCCGGAGCAAAGACATCCATTGCGACGTCTGCATCGTCGGCGGCGGTTTTACCGGCCCGTCGTCGGCGCTGCACCTGACGAAGGCGGGTTGCCGCGTCGTGGTTCCGGCAGCGGCGCGCATCGGCTGGGGATCTGACGCCCCGCCCGCTCAAGGATTTTTTTCGTCTTAGTTATGTCATTTAGTGGCTTGTCAAAATCGCGATCTGTGTTACAAAAGATCACCTTTAGCCATCTAAACACCTAAACGTCCCGATCACACTATGCCAACCGCCACGCCCTCACGCCTCGAGATGCGCAATATCTCGATCGCCTTCGCCGGCTTCAACGCGCTGCAGAATGTCGATTTCACCCTGCAGGGCGGTTCCACCCATGCGCTGGTCGGCGCCAACGGCGCGGGCAAGTCGACGCTGATGGCGATCTTGTCCGGCGCGCACGACCACTACCGCGGAGACATTCTGATCGACGGCCGGGCGGTGGATATCCATTCCCCGCTGCAGGCGCGCCGACACGGCATCCATGTGGTGCAGCAGGAGGTCGACGTGGCGTTGATTCCGCAGCTGTCGGTGGCGGAAAACATCATGCTGGACTGGCTGAATGAGCCGGGCCACCTGCTGAACTGGGCCGAACTGCACCGCCGGGCGGCGCGGCTGCTGCAACAGCTGGAACTGAAGCTCAGCCTGCGCCGACGCCTGGCCGACTGCACGCTGGCGGAAAAACAGCAGGTGTTGCTGGCGCGGGCGCTGTCGCACCGCTGCCGCTTTCTGGTGCTGGACGAACCCACCGCCCCGCTGGATCGCGCCGAGAGCGAACGCCTGTTCCGGGTGGTGCGCCGCCTGCGGTCCGAAGGCATCGGCATCGTGTTTATTTCCCATCGCATTCATGAGCTGAGTGAGGTTTGCGACCGGCTGACGGTGCTGCGCGACGGGCGCCACGTCAGCGAGGACGCCATGCACGGCCTGAGCGGCGAACAGGTGGTCGAGAAAATGCTCGGCCACCGGCTGGACGACATCTTCCCGCCGCCGCGACCGCCGCACGGCGACCGCCCGCTGCTGCAGGTGCAGGGTCTGCACGACAGGCACAAGCTGCGCGACGTCTCGCTGCGGCTGCATCGGGGAGAGATCCTCGGCATCGCCGGGCTGGCCGGCGCCGGCAAAACCGAGCTGTGCAAGGCGCTGTTCGGCGCCGCGCCGGCGCGCATCGAGCGCGGCGAGCTGCGCGGCCAGCCCTGGCGGCCGCGCGCGCCGCACCTGTCGGTCGAACAAGGGCTGGCGCTGGTGCCGGAAGAGCGCCGCAAGGAAGGCATATTCATCGATGAAGCGATCCCGATGAACCTGAGCGTCAGCGCCGACGACAGCTTCTCGCGCTGGAGCCTGTTCAGCCGGCGCCGGGAGCTGCGCTGGGCGCAGGACATCATGCGGCGCCTGAGCATTCGCGCCTCCGGCCCGCAACAGCGGCTGGCGCGGCTGTCCGGCGGCAATCAGCAGAAGGTGGCGATCGGCAAATGGCTGCGCGGCGACGCCGAGGTGCTGATTTTCGACGAGCCGACCAAAGGCGTGGATATCCAGGCCAAGCAGGAGCTGTTCAGCCTGATCGACGGGCTGGCGCGCGCCGGCAAGGGCATCATCTATGCCTCGGGCGAGTTCGCCGAGCTGGTTGGCCTGTGCGATCGCATCTGCGTGCTGTGGGACGGCCGCGTCGTGGCGGAGCTGAACGCCGCCGATATTGATGAAGAAACGCTATTACTGTATTCCACCGGAGGAACCCCAGCGTGAGTAAAGAATTATCCTTGCAGAATGCCCGCCCCTGGCGCCATCAGCTGTTTGAGTTTCTCTATAAATGGGGCATGCTGCTCACCGTCGTGGCGCTGATCGCGCTGTTCGGCCTGGCGTCGGATAACTTCCTCGATCCCAATAACATCATCAATATTCTGCGTTCGATCGCCATCGTTACGGTGATCGCCATCGGCGTCTCTATTTCGCTGTCGGTCGGCGGCTTCGATTTGTCGGTCGGCTCCACCGCCTCGCTGGCCAATGCGCTGGTGATTTCGCTGTTCGTCTGGCACGGCTTCGGCACCGCCGGCGCCATAATGTTGACGCTGCTGCTGTGCACGCTGGTCGGCCTGTTCAACGCCTTGCTGATCGTGGTGCTGAAAATCCCCGATATGCTGGCCACCCTGGCCAGCCTGTTCGTCATCCAGGGGGTGGCGATGACCTACAGCTATGGCGGCTCGATTACCCAGAACATGGTCTTGCCGAGCGGGGATATGGCGGAGGGGACGATCCCCGAGGTGTTTTCCGCCCTCGGCCAGGTGCCGGTGATCGTGCTGATCATGCTGGCGGTCACCCTGGTGGTCCAGCTGTTCCTGTCGCTGACCAAGCACGGCCGGCGCATGTACGCCATCGGCGGCAATCCCGAGGCCGCGCGCCTTTCAGGTATCCGCACCGTACGTTACAGGGTTTCCGCCTATGTCATTTCTGCCCTGCTGGCCTCGCTTGGCGGCATATTGCTGGCGTCACGTATTGGTTCCTCTCAGGTCAATGCCGGCGGCGGTTATCTGATGGATGCGGTCGCCGCGGCCTATATCGGCTTTTCGCTGGCCGGCTCCGGCAAACCCAACGCGCTCGGCACCCTGGTCGGCGCAGTGATCCTCGGCGTGCTGCAGAACGGCCTGGTGATGCTTTCGGTCCCTTATTACGCGATGGATATTATCAAAGGCCTGGTGCTGGCATTGGCGCTGGCCATCACCTACATCCAGAAACGCTAAGCCTGACGGCGCAGCCCCGCTGCGCCGCTTTTCCCTTTAATTCATCCGGTTACTCCCCTCTTTATTGACGCAATCATACAAATGATACGAATTATCATTTGCGTTTACATTTGGTTTGAAATCCTTACAATACCCTGACGCAACGCGGGCGAAACGATGCATTTCGCCGCGGCAATGGAATTATTTATCCAATTATTCAATACGTTAATAAACAACACTAAACCAGGAAAGGTTTGCCTCATGGAAAAGCCACGCTATAACAGACTCGCCGCATTGATTATCGCCTCACTCAGCAGCGCCGGCGCGCTGGCCGCACCGCAGGACGACGCTCAGGACACCATGGTGGTCACCGCCTCCGGTTTCCAGCAAAAGATCCAGGACTCCGCCGCCTCGATCTCGGTGATCCCGCGCCAGCAGATTGAAGACAAGGCCTATCGCGACATCACCGACGCGCTGAAAGACGTGCCGGGCGTGGTGGTTACCGGCGGCGCAAGCAGCAGCGACATCAGCATTCGCGGCATGTCGTCCAAATACACGCTGATCCTGGTGGACGGCAAGCGCGTAGACACCCGCGGTACCCGCCCGAACAGCGACAACTCCGGCATCGAGCAAGGCTGGCTGCCGCCGCTGGAAGCCATTGAACGCATCGAAGTGGTGCGCGGGCCGATGTCCTCGCTGTACGGCTCCGACGCCATGGGCGGCGTGATCAACGTCATCACCCGCAAAACCTCCCGCACCGAGTGGAAAGGCTCGCTGCACGGCGACGCCACCCTGCAGGAAAACCGCAACTCCGGCGATCTGTTCCAGACCAACGCCTACGCCTCCGGCCCGCTGATTGAAGGCCTGCTCGGCCTGCGGGTCAACGGCCTGCTGTCGCGCCGCGCCGAGGACAAGATCCTTAACGGCTTCAACGAACAGCGCATGCGCAGCGGCACCGCGGTGTTCACGCTGACGCCGGACGACAAAAACGAATTCGACTTCGAGGTCGGCCGCTCGCTGCAGGACCGCAACAGCACGCCGGGCAAATCCATGGCGGCCGAAAACTGCCGCAACAATAAATGCACCCAAAACAGCGTCAGCGACAGCCTCTATACCCGCACCAACTACGCCCTGACCCACAACGGCTATTACGACTTCGGCAACTCCACCAGCTACATTCAGCGTGAAGAAACCAATAACCCGGGCCGTGACATGAAGATGTACAACACCATCTTCAATACCCAGAACCAATTCGAGCTGGGATCGCACATGCTGAACCTCGGCGGGCAGTACCGTTACGAAAAACTGAGCGACGGCGGCAATCAGCTGGACGCCGCCGACGGCTTGAGCAAGTTGACCCGCTGGAGCTGGGCGCTGTTCGCCGAGGATGAATGGGCGCTGACCAACGACTTCAGCCTGACGACCGGCATCCGTATGGATCAGGACCAAAACTACGGCAACCACTGGACGCCGCGCATGTACGGCGTGTGGCATCTGACCGAACAGTGGACGCTGAAAGGCGGCGTCTCCGCCGGCTACCGCTCGCCGGACCTGCGCCAATCCTCCGCCAACTGGGGGCAAATTACCGGTGGCGGGCGTACGTCGATCATTATCGGCAACCCGGATCTGCAGCCTGAGAAGAGCCTGAGCGAAGAGATCGGCCTGATGTGGGATAGCCTCAAAGGCATCAACGCCGGCGTAACGGTGTTCAACACCGACTTCAAAGACAAGATCACCGAGGTACGCCGCTGTGACAGCGGCGATGGCGATGCGCAGTGCATGATCGGCAACACCCCTTACTATTTCATCAGCGATCGCGTCAACGTCGATAAAGCCAATATGCGCGGCGTGGAGGCCACCTTCGGCTGGCAGATCAGCAAAGACTGGAAGTGGAACACCAACTACACCTTTACCTCGTCCGAGCAGAAAAGCGGCGATTTCCAGGGTAAACCGCTGAATCAGATGCCGAAACATATGCTGAACACCGTGCTGGACTGGCAGGCCACTCATGATCTGGGCGTATGGACGCGCGTTAACTTCCGCAGCAAAACCTCGGACTATCTGAGCCGCACCTCGATGGCCAAGAGCACGCCGTCTTACACCTTTGTCGACGCCGGCCTGAGCTACCAGGCGGCGAAAAACCTGCAGCTGACCGGCGGGGTTTACAACATTCTCGACAAGAGCGTGGATTACGATCACTACAACACCACGCTGGACGGCCGCCGTTACACCGTCGGCATGAGCTACAACTTCTGATAAGCGAAAGGCCCTGCAAAGGGCCTTTTTTAGCTGACTTACCGCGCAACCGCGGGCCTAAATCACCGGTTGGTTGACCAAGCCGTCGATCAGCACCTGCGGCGTGCCCTGCGAGCAGCGCTCGATACGGCCGCGCACGCCATACACCCGCGCCAGGCTGTGCGGGGTAATCACCTGTTCCGGCGCGCCGTCGGCAATCACCTCGCCATCCTGCAGCATCAGCACGTGGTCGCCATGGCGCAGCGCGATGTTGATGTCGTGCACCACCACGACCGTGATGATATTGCGCCTGCGGGTTTCGCGCCGCACCAGATCCATCACGTGGAACTGGTAGTTGAGATCGAGCGCGCTCAGCGGCTCGTCGAGCAGCAGCAGCGAAGGCTGGCGGATCAGCGACTGCGCCAACCCCACCAGCTGTTTCTGGCCGCCGGACAGCTGATCGAGATAGCTCAGCGCCAGATGGGCGATGCCCAGCTGTTCCAGCAGCGCCATCACTTCCGCTTCGCTGCCGGCATTGCTGCGGCCGCCCGAGGCGCGCTGCGCCACGATGATGGATTCCAGCACGTGCAGATGCACCCCGGCGGGCAGCGACTGCGGCAAATAAACCACCTTCTCCGCCCGGCGGGCGAACGGCATCTGCATCAGGTCGCCGTCGTCCAGCCACAGTTTGCCCTGCGCCGGATTCAGCCCGGCCAGCGAACGCAGCAGCGTCGACTTGCCGCTGCCGTTCGGCCCCAGCAATACGGTGATCTGGCCGCGCGGCAGCATCGGCACCGAAAGGTCGCGGATGACCTGGCGCTTCGGATAGCCGGCGGAGAAATGTTCGATACGCAAACCCTGGCTCATACATTCCCCCGGTGGCGCAGAATAATGCTCAGGAAGAACGGCACGCCCACCAGCGAGGTGACGATGCCGACCGGAATGATGACGCCGGGCACCAGATTTTTCGACGCCACCGACGCCATCGACAGCACCAGCGCGCCAATCAGGGCGCTGGCCGGCAGGTAGAAGCGGTGATCTTCGCCAAAAATCATGCGGGCGATGTGCGGCGCCACCAGGCCGATAAAACCGATCGGGCCGACAAAAGCCACCGCCAGCGCGGAAAGGATGCTGATGCGCAGCAGCGTGGTCAGGCGCAGGCGACGCACGTCAATGCCGAAACTTACCGCCCGGTCTTCCCCCAGGCGCAGCGCGGTCAGCTTCCACGAGCTCATCATCGACAGCGGCAGCAGCACGGCGAAAACGCCGAGCAGAATGCCCAGCTTGTCCCACGAGGCCCGCGCCAGGCTGCCCATGGTCCAGAACACCAGGCCCTGCAGCGTGTCTTCGCTGGCGATGAACTGCATCATCGACACCAGCGCGTTGAAGGTAAACACCAGCGCAATGCCGAACAGCACCACGCCGGAGGTGGCCACCCGCGTCCAGCGCGTGATGCCGTCCAGCATCAGCGCGGCGAACAGCGCGAAAATAAAGGCGTTGGCGGAAATGAACCACTGGTCGGGGATGCCCGGAATGCCGATGCCCAGCACGATGGCCAGCGCGGCGCCAAAGGCCGCGGCGGAAGAGACCCCCAGGGTAAAGGGGCTGGCCAGCGGGTTATTCAGGATGGTTTGCATTTCGGCGCCGGCCAGGCCGAGCGCAAAGCCCACCACCACCGCCATCAGCGCGTAGGGCAAGCGAATATCCCATACGATCACGCGGGTGCCGGCGTCCGCCGCCGCCGGGTCGATCAGCGTTTGCCACAGCGAGGACAGCGAGAGCCCGGATGGCCCCATGGTGAAGTCCAGCAGCAGCGAGCCGAGGATCGCCAGGGCCAGCACGCCCATAATCAGTAAGCGGTGACGAAGAATATGCTGATAACGCCCCATCACGTTGACCTCGGGTTGCCCCTTGGCGCCGGTGGCGGGATCGGTGGATACGCTCATTATTTCGGATACCTGTTACGACGATAACGATAGCGGCAGGCGAACGGCCGCTTTTACCTGGAAAGAGTGCTGCATTAACCGTTAAGCAGCCGCCAACAATAAAGCAAACGATAATACTTATCAATCATAACTATCGCTGTAATCGGGCGTATCAAGATGTAACGTTTTATTTTCTATACTTATTATCCAACGTGCCTGCTGCGGCCATGTTAATTGCCCGGGGTTAACAATTCCGAAAGTGGCCCCCGAACCGGCCCGGCTATGACAAACGACGAGAAAACCACATAGAATCCAAAGCCAAAGCGCTCCGCAACGCATCACCGCGTCCGGACCAGAGGTTCCAGTCCCTATTATGCACAGGGCTTTATTGATGAGGCTGCAATGAGAAGTCCACCTACCAGGTTAACGCCCAAGAGGCCGGCACTGCTGCATTGGCTGCTGCACAGCCCGCTGCATGCCGACGACGGCCCTTTCCAACGCCAGCTGCGGCTTACGCTGGTGCCTTCCCCGCTGACGCCCTGGCTGAACGCCGCCGGCCCGGCGCTGCTGCTGGCCGGCTATGCCTGGCTGAGCCATCTGCTGGTCGGCATTGGGCTGCTGCTGCTGCTGTTGCTGCTGACCGCCGGGCGCTGGTGGCTGGCGCGCCATCGTTCACCGAATTGGCCGAACGCCATGCTGGTGATGGCGCTGCTGTGGGCCGCGCTGGTCGGCGCCGGCGCCGTGCTGGCGATGCTGTCGGGGCGCTTCGTGCTGATCCTGTTCGCCGGGCTGGCGGTGACCGCGCTGGCCTGCTGGCTGATGCAGCGTCACGCCGCGGCGCCGCGCTTCGCGCTGCTGGAAGTGATGGTACTGACCCTGCCCTATCTGCTGACGGCGCCGCTGTCGCGGGTGCAAAACCTGTTTCTGCTGGCCGACATCACGCCGCTGTGGGTGCTGCTGGCCCACGGCTTAATTGCCCTCTACCACCGGCAGCTGGTGCTGCGCGTCACCCTGGCGTGGGAAAAGCAGCAGGCGGCGCATCGCGACCACCTCACCGGCTTCCTGAACCGCGCCGGCGGCGAGGCGGTGATGCAGGAGATCTGCCGTCCTTCGGCAACCGTTCATCCGCTTTCGCACCTGTTTATTATCGAGTTCGGCCCGCTGGCGGCGCTGTATCAAAGCCACGGCGTGTTGATTGGCGATGGCGTGCTGCGCACCGTCGGCGAGCGTCTCAAGATGCTGATCCGCCCCAGCGACTTCGTCTGCCGCTATATCGGCGGCCAATTTCTGATCCTGGTGCACGATTTGCCCTACGGTTCCGAGGGCGAATTCCTGGCGCGTATTTTACCGCCGCTGGAGGCGCCTTACGGCTTCGGTGATTTCGGCGAAGTGACGATGCAGCTCAACGCCGGCGCGTTGGCGCTGACGCAGGACTATGCGACGGTGGAAAGTCTCATGGCGGCGGCGCAACGGGCGTTGGCCAAAAACGGCAGGAAATGACCCAATAACGCGGCGGGATCCCGCCGCGTTTCAGCATTGCAGATTATTTAACGTCCATCTTCGGGAATTCCATTTCGCTGTACTTCACGACACGGGTGCCGCGCGTCAGCTTGTAACCGAACCAGATCAGCAGGAACAGCGGAATGCCGATATAGGTCGCGGTCACGCCGTACCAGTCGATTTTGTCTTCCAGGAACGCCTGATAGTTTTGCCCCAGCGTGATGATCAGACACAGCACAAAGGCGAAGATCGGCCCCAGCGGGAAGAAGCCGGAACGATACGGCAGATCGTTCAGGTCATGCCCCTGCAGCATATAGCCGCGGCGGAAGCGGTAGTGACTGATGGCAATGCCCAGCCAGGCGATAAAGCCGGTCATGCCCGAGGTGTTCAGCAGCCACAGGTAAACCGACTGGTTGCCGAACATCGAGCTGAGGAAGCACAGCCCGGCCACTACGGTAGTGGCGTAAAGCGCGTTGCGCGGCACGCCGCCCTTCGACAGCTTGGCGAAGATGCGCGGCGCCTTGCCTTCCGAAGCCAGGGTAAACAGCATGCGGGTCGAGGCGTACATGCCCGAGTTGCCGGCGGACAGCACCGCGGTCAGGATCACCGCGTTCATCACCGCCGCCGCCGACAGCAGGCCGGCATGCTGGAATACCAGGGTGAACGGGCTGACGCTGATGTCTTTCACGTCGTTGCGCAGCAGGCTCGGATCGGTGTAAGGAATGATCAGGCTGATGATCAGAATGGCGAAGATATAGAACAGCAGGATACGCCAGAACACCTGACGCACCGCGCGCGGGATGTTTTTGCCCGGGTTTTCCGATTCGCCGGCGGCGATGCCGATAAGCTCGGTGCCCTGGAACGAGAAGCCGACGATCATCGCCACCCCGATCATCGCCGAGAACCCGCCGGCAAAGGGCGCGTCGCCCACCGTCCAGTTCTGCCAGCCGGCATGTTCGCCGCCTTTCAGGATGCCGAAGATCATCATCACGCCGATGACGATAAAGATGATGACGGTGGTCACTTTGATCAGCGAGAACCAGTATTCCGCTTCGCCGAACCCTTTGACCGAAATATAGTTGAGCAGGAACATCAGGCCGAGGAACAGCGCGCTCCAGATCCAGCCCGGGGCATCGGGGAACCAATAGCTCATCACCAGCTGCGAAGCCACCAGGTCAACGGCGATGGTGACCGCCCAGTTGTACCAGTAGTTCCAGCCCAGCGCGAAGCCAAAGCCTTCTTCGACGTATTTGGCGCCGTAGGTGGAGAACGAACCGGACACCGGCATAAAGGCCGCCAGTTCGCCGAGGCTGGTCATCAGGAAGTACACCATCAAACCGATCAGGGCATAGGACAACAGCGCCCCGCCGGGGCCGGCCTGAGAAACCGTGGCGCCCGAAGCGACAAACAGGCCGGTGCCGATGGAGCCGCCGATGGCGATCATGGTCAAATGCCGGGCTTTCAGCTCGCGGCGCAATCCGGGTGCTTGCTGCCCCGATGTTTTTATATCCTGCTGAGCCATTCTTACCCTATCTGCTCGTCAAAAAAAATGAGGGCGGATTGTAACAAATACCCACCGGCGAACTAGCAACATTGCACTGATATAAGATAGCTTCATAACTCAGCGGCAATTATTAGCAACGGGCCAGTTAGCCTTACTTACTGTCATTAATGTGACAGCGCGCAGGTTTTTATGCTTATTTTTCCTGCGCAGAGGCGAGATTTGCGTGGTGAGGGATTACAGCGCGCAGTAGCTGAGGAAACGCTGCAAGGCATTGGAGATGTGTTTCTGCCGATGATGGATCAGATACAGCGTGCGCATCAGCGGCGGCAGCGGCACCGCCAGCTCCACCAGCGCGCCGCTGGCCAGTTGCTCGCCCACCACCCGGCGCGACAGGCAGCTGATGCCGATACCGTGCCGCACCGCGTGCTTGATCGCCTCCGAATTGCCCAGCTCCATCACCAGCTGGAAATGCGGCAGGTGCGCCAACAGCAGATGATCCAGCACCTCACGGGTGCCCGAACCGCGCTCACGCAGGATCCAGGGCGCATTGGCCAACGCCTCCAGCGTCAGCGGCTGCTGCGCCAGCGGGTTATCCGGCGCAGCGAACACCACCAGCTCGTCCTCCAGCCAGGGCTGAGTCACCAGCTCCGGCATGTGGCAAGGCCCTTCAATCAGCCCCAGATCGACGCGGAAATCCGCCACCGCCACGATCACATCCTGGCTGTTGCCGACGTTCAGCTCCAACGGCGTGTCGGGGAAGGCTTGCCGGTAGCGGGCGATCATCTCCGGCAGCATATAATTGCCGATGGTGCTGCTGGCGGCGATGCGCAGCGCGCCGCCGTCGTGGCGGAACAGCTGCTCTATCTCCCCCGCCTGCTCCAGCAACGCCAGCGCCTTGGGATACAGCAGGCGGCCATGTTCGTTGATGACCAGCCGTTTGCCGACCCGATCGAACAGTTGAACGCCGAGTTGCCCTTCCAGATCCGCCAGCGCCGCGCTGACCGCAGATTGCGACAGCGCCAACACCACCGAAGCCTGAGTGGTGGATCCGCTTTTCAGCACTTCGGTAAAAACTTCCAATTGACGCAGGGTGATGTGCATAACCGTCTCGGTGTTGAAATTTCAAAAATTCTCTTTGAGAAATTATAACCTTAAATGCGATCAAAACCTGAACTCCCGCGCACAAAGACCGTGGCGGGGCTTAGGCGAGAAACGAAGACACCATAACGCAGGCGCGTTACGTCCAAAAACACTTTCGTTAACAATTCTAAGCTTTATCTTATTTTAATGCCCAAAACCGGGGTTTTGGCGAAATATCCTTCAAAATAACTGCCCAATTTGCTTATACTCCGCTAACGTTTTTCTTACCAATTGGGTGCAAAAGTGAAGTATAGAGCAGATATCGACGGCTTACGGGCGCTTGCCGTTCTGCCGGTCATCGCGTATCACATGGGGCTTGGCGGTATTCCTGGTGGCTTTACCGGTGTCGATATATTCTTTGTTATTTCGGGTTATTTAATCTCAGGGATAATTTTCCAGGAATATATTAAAGGTGATTTTTCTTATATCGATTTTTACAAACGACGCAGCTTAAGAATCCTTCCGCCTTTATTTGTTGTATTATTCGCTACACTCGCCGTTGGCTACCATATACTTCTCCCGGTACAGGTTGCAGAGTTAGGCAAGAGCGCCTTAGCCACCACCCTATTCTCCTCGAACTTTTTCTTTTTTAGTCAAACCGGCTATTTTGATGGCCCAGCAGAGCTGAAGCCGCTACTGCATACCTGGTCACTGGCGGTGGAAGAACAGTTTTATATCATTTTCCCTATTATTCTTTTCACCGCGTTAAAATTCTTCCGCAACCGGATCACCCTGATCATCACCCTGATTATCGCCGGTTCATTCCTACTCAGCCTGGCGGGCCTAAAATTCCAGCCCAGCATGACATTTTATATGTTGCCGACCCGCGCCTGGGAACTGGCGATGGGGGCAATACTGGCGGTCAGCGGCATGGAGCACTCGCCATCCCTGAATAAAAAGACGACCCGCCATGCCCTGAGCCTGTTGGGGTTGGCGTTGATTATCTTTGGGTTCCTCTGGTTAGACACCACCAAGAAGTTCCCTTCCTATAACGCACTTTATCCATGCGTTGGCGCTTTCCTGATAATCCTGGCCGGCCGGGATTCTATCGTCGGCAAGATACTGGCGCTCAAACCCGTCGTGTATATCGGCATGATCTCATACTGCCTGTATCTTTGGCACTGGCCGATCATCGTTTACGCCAACCTGCTGCTCGACGTCAGCCTGTGGCAAAAGAGCCTGCTGGTTATTTCGCTCACCTTTGGGCTGGCGATCGCATCGCGTTATTTAATCGAAATACCGTTCAGATATAAGCTGAAAAACATTCCATCGAAAAGTATTGTCGCGGCCTCTGCGGCCAGCGTTGTACTCGCGGCGTCGCTGACCGCGTTCATTGGTTACATAAAGAATGACAACGGCAGCTTTTCCACTGAGTCGTTGAAGATCGCCGACTACATCAATTACCGTGGTTCAAATGAGTACAATTACCAATATCGCCTGGGCGAGTGCTTTATTAATGGCGAACCCGGCGGCGATGGCGCCTACGATAAGAAAAAGTGCCTGAAGATTTCCGAAACGCAGAAAAATTTCGTATTGATCGGTGACAGCCACGGCGCCCACCTGTGGCGCGCCATCAGCCTGGCCGCCGGCGATAAGGTAAACCTGATGCAGGCTACCGCGTCAGGCTGCAAGCCGGTCACCGAGCAGAAAATGAGCAACCGCTGCACCGATTTAATAAACTACGTGTACAAAGACTTTATTCCCAATAACAAGATCGATGGCGTGATCATCTCAGCGCGCTGGAATCAATACGATAAAGATCAGCTTATTAAAACCATAGCTTATCTGCGGAAATATACGGAAAACTTTTACATACTGGGGCCGACGGTCGAGTACAAGGGCCCGCTGCCGGAACTGCTGGCTTATCAGGAAAATGGCGATCCTGCGCTGGCGAGCCGTTCTATCGTTAAAGGCCGGAAAGCGATGGACAGCGAATTGAAAACGCTGACGGCGTCCATGAAGGTCAACTATATCTCGGTTTACGACTTGATTTGCCCGGCGGGCCATTGCCTGGAAATGACCGACAGCGGCCAACCTTCTGCCTTCGACTACGGCCACTTTACCCTAAGCGGCGCAAACTATGTCGCAAAGGGCATCGTCAACCAGCTCAACAATCATCACTTCTTTTACCCCTAGATAGCCTTTTCTCTCCCTGCTCAGAGGCTCGCATTTTGCGAGCCTCTTTGCCCTATACCACTTATTCAGATTGGTTATAAATATATAATCAATTTCTCTTTTATGCCGCCGAAACGTAGTCTTGTCAGCAAGGAATTTGATGAAGGACTGAGTTATATGGCGACCGATACTACGCATACCTTTCCAGAACGGCGTTATCCCCTGTTCGGCCTGCCGCGGCTGGTGCCGGGGCTGCTGCTGACCGGCGCGCTGACCGCGCTGGCCATCTGGGCCGGCGACCTGCCCTGGGTGGCGGGATTGGGCCTGGGGGCGCTGACGCTGGCGATCCTGTTCGGCATTCTGGTGGGCAACACGCTTTATCCCTGGCTGCAGCCCAGCTGCCACAGCGGGGTTCAGCTGGCCAAACAGCGTCTGCTGCGGCTGGGCATCATTCTCTACGGCTTCCGGCTGACCTTTCAGCAGATCGCCGACGTCGGCGCCACCGGCATCATTATCGACGCGTTGACGCTGACCACCACCTTCCTGTTGGCCTGCTGGCTGGGCAAGAAAGTGTTCGGCATCGACAGCCAGACCGCGATGCTGATCGGCGCCGGCAGCAGCATCTGCGGCGCAGCGGCGGTGATGGCCACCGAACCGGTGCTGAAGGCCGACTCCAGCAAGGTGGCGGTGGCGGTGGCGACCGTGGTGGTGTTCGGCACCCTGGCTATCTTCGTTTACCCGTGGCTGTACCAGCTGAATGCGCACTTCCAGTGGCTGCCGCTCAGCCAGGAGACCTTCGGCATCTACGCCGGCTCCACCATCCACGAAGTGGCGCAGGTGGTGGCGGCCGGCCACGCCATCGGCCCGGACGCCGAAAACGCCGCGGTGATCGCCAAAATGATCCGCGTCATGATGCTGGCCCCGTTCCTGCTGCTGCTTTCCGGTTACATCAGCCGCGGCAGCGCCACCGGCAAGGCGGACAAATCCGCCATCACCATTCCCTGGTTCGCGGTGCTGTTCATCGCCGTCGCCGGTCTGAATTCGTTCGACCTGCTCCCGGCCACGCTGGTGCGGCATCTGATTACCGCCGACACCTGGATGCTGGCGATGGCGATGGCGGCGCTGGGGCTGACCACCCACATCAGCGCGGTACGTCAGGCCGGGGTAAAACCGATTCTGCTGGCCACCCTGCTGTTTGTCTGGCTGATCGTCGGCGGCGGCGCGATTAACCAACTGGTGCAGTCGCTGCTTTAACCTCCCCTTCGGCCCGCTTCGGCGGGCTATTTTTTTCCGCCATTCAATCTGCCCGCCATCAATGCCATAATGACGCCGATAACACAGGAGAATCAAAATGAAGTTTGTCGGTGCACATGTCAGCGCGTCAGGCGGCGTGGATCAGGCGGTTATCCGCGCGCACGAATTAGAGGCGACCGCGTTCGCCCTGTTCACCAAAAATCAGCGTCAGTGGAAGGCCGCCCCGCTGCCCGCCGACGTGATCGATAAGTTTAAAAGCGCCTGCGCCCAGTACGGCTTCGGCCCGGGGCAAATCCTGCCGCACGACAGCTATCTGATCAACCTGGGCCACCCGGTCGGCGAAGCGTTGGAAAAATCGCGCGACGCCTTTCTCGATGAAATGCAGCGCTGCGAACAGCTGGGCCTGACGTTGCTGAACTTCCATCCCGGCAGCCATCTGCTGCAGATTGAGGAAGACAAATGCCTGGCGCGCATCGCCGAGTCGATCAATATCGTGCTGGATAAAACCCAGGGCGTGACGGCGGTGATCGAGAATACCGCCGGCCAGGGCAGCAACCTGGGCTTCAAATTCGAACACCTGGCGGCCATCATCGACGGCGTGGAAGACAAGAGCCGCGTCGGCGTTTGCATCGACACCTGCCACGCCTTCGCCGCCGGTTACGACCTGCGCACCGAAGCGGACTGCGAGCAAACCTTTAAGCAGCTCGGCGATATCGTCGGCTTCAACTACCTGCGCGGCATGCACCTGAACGACGCCAAGAGCGAGTTCAACAGCCGCGTCGACCGCCACCACAGCCTGGGCGAAGGCAACATCGGCAAAACGGTGTTCAGCTACATCATGCGCGATGCGCGCTTCGACAATATTCCGCTGATCCTCGAAACGGTGAACCCGGACATCTGGGCGGAAGAAATCGCCTGGCTGAAAGCGCAGCAGTAACCGCTCAGACGGCGGCGTTCTCAGGCATGTTCGGCGGCCAGCATGGCTTTGAACTGTGTCACCGTCGCCTCATCGATCCCTAGGGCGCTGAAAATAGCGGCGGCAAAGCTGACTGGCGCGGTGCCCGGGGCCGTGATGACGTTGGTGTCCGCCACCGCTGAGGCACTGGCGATAAAAAGCGGTTCGCCGGTGTAGTTCTTTGCGTTGCGCGTTAAAAATCCCACCTCGTTGGACGTATGCGCCCTGTCGTTAAGCAAACCCGCACGCGCCAGTGCCAATGTACCGCCACAGATACCCGCTAACGTTATGCCTCGCAGATGCTGGGCGTTAAGCAATGCGCCGATATCCGGCGCCTGTTCGCGTTCCCATAGGGTGCCCCCCACTACCACCACGGCATCGGGATGCCATGCCGCCAGTTCGTCCAGCCCCTTTGAAACCTCGCAGACCAGGCCGCCCTGCGAACGAATTCGCCCCACCTGCGGCGCAAAAAATGCCACCTCCAGCCCATAGAAAGGCCCACCGATGCCAGCGATCAAAGCGTATTCCCAGTCGGCAAAGCCCGGGGTCATTATCACTGCCGCTTTTTTATTCATTGATTCTCCGGTTAAACGTCGGTTTCCGTCTGCCCACCATCATAGAAACAGTTGGGGCTTTTAGCCATGCGGCGGCCGGAAATGACAAAGCGCGACCCAAGGGCCGCGCTTTGCTTACTTGCCTGCGTAACCGTTAAGCCAGGGTGGCCGCCGGCGCTTCGGCGCGTTTCAGCAGGGCGTAAGCCACGCCCGCCAGCAGCGTACCCGCGGCGATCGCCACCAGGTACAGCAACACCGGCGTGATGGCGCCCGGGATCAGCAGCACGAACAGGCCGCCGTGCGGCGCCATCAGCTTGGCGCCGAACGCCATCGACAGCGCGCCGGTCAGCGCCCCGCCGGCGATGCAGCAAGGCAGTACGCGCATCGGATCACGGGCCGCGAACGGGATGGCCCCTTCGGAGATAAAGCACAGGCCCAGCACCAGCGCCGCTTTACCGCCTTCCTGCTCGGATTTCTGGAACTTGCGGCGCGCCAGCAGCGTCGCCAGCCCCATCGCCAGCGGCGGCACCATACCGGCGGCCATAATCGCCGCCATTGGCGCATACACCGAGGAGCTCAGCAACGCCACGCCGAAGGCGTAAGCCGCTTTGTTCACCGGGCCGCCCATATCGGTACACATCATCGCGCCGAGGATAGCCCCCAACAACACCGCGTTGGCGGTGCCCAGCGACTGCAGCCAGTGGGTCAGGCCTTCCATGATTTTCGCCACCGGCGTGCCGACCACGTAAATCATGATCAGGCCGGTGATCAGGCTGGCCACCAGCGGAATGATCAGAATCGGCTTCAGCGCTTCCATGCTTTGCGGCAGGCGCAGCTTGCCGCTGATCGCCTTGGCGACATAGCCCGCCAGGAAACCGGCGATGATGCCGCCGAGGAAGCCGGCGCCGGTGCTCACCGCCAGCATGCCGCCGATCAGGCCGGGGGTCAGGCCGGGACGGTCAGCGATCGAGAAGGCGATAAAACCGGCCAATACCGGCACCATCAGCGCGAAGGCCGAGCCGCCGCCGATCTGCATCAGCGCCGCCGCCAGAGTGCCTTTGACTTCAAACGCCTTGATGCCGAACACGAACGACAGCGCGATGCACAAGCCGCCGGCCACCACCATCGGCAGCATGTACGACACGCCGGTCAGCAGGTGGCGATAAGGGCCGTTGCCCTCTTTCTTTTTCCCTGTCGGCGCCGCGCCGCCGCTTTTTTGCGGCTGAAACACTTCGGCTTCGGCCAGCGCCTTGTCCAGCTCCTGCGCGGTTTTCTTCAACGCCAGGCCGGTTGAGGTGCGGTACATCGGCTTACCGGCAAACTTGTCCAGATCCACTTCAATATCGGCCGCCACGATCACCAGATCGGCCGCCGCGACCTCTTCCGGCGTGATGGCGTTGCCGGCGCCTACCGAGCCGCGGGTTTCCACCTTCACCCACCAGCCGCGCTTCTTCGCTTCGCTTTCAATGGCTTCGGCCGCCATAAAGGTGTGCGCCACGCCGGTCGGGCAGGCGGTGATCGCCACGATGCGTTTTTGCCCGGCGGCTTTCGCCGGAGCGGCGGCCTGAGCCGGCGCCTGATAGGCCTTGGCCCCGGCCCTGGCCTGCGCCAGGAAGGCTTCCGGCTCGCGAACCGCCTGTTCAACCTCCCCCAGGTAAACCAATTTGCCGTTCAGCGCGGCGTCGGCGGGCACGGCCTGCCCCGCTACCACCACCAGCTCGGCGTCCGCCGGCGACGCCGCCAGCGTCAGGCCGGTTTTGGCCGCGGCGGCTTCAAGCATGCGTTTCGCCAGGTGGCTACGGGCCTGTCCCAGCGAGCTGTCTATCATCAGCAGCGTTTTCATTCTGCCTCCTGCTTATGGGTTGAAAGGTTTCAGGTCGACGCGCGCCATCATCGCGGCCAACTGGGGACGATCGGTCACGCCGACGTTGCTCTGGCTTACCGCCAGCGCGGCCACGGCGGTGGCCAAACGCAAAGTATGTTCACTGGATTCGCGCATCAGCAGGCCGTAAATCAGGCCGCCGACCATCGAATCGCCGGCGCCCACGGTGCTGACCACCTCGCAAGACGGCGGTTTGGCGATCCAGGCGCCGGACGCGTTCACCCACAGCGCCCCTTCGGCGCCGAGCGAGATAACCACGTGGGCGATGCCCTGATCGCGCAGCGCATGCGCGGCTTCCACCACGTCGGCCAACTGCGGCAGCGGGTGCCCCGCCCAAATTTCCAGCTCGCGGCGGTTCGGCTTCACCAGCCATGGCGCGGCTTTCAGCCCGGCGACCAGCGCCTCGCGGCTGCTGTCGAAAATGATGCACGGGCACTGCGCGCGCAGGCGGATCATCCAGTCGGTAAAGGCGTCGGGATCGACGCCGGCCGGCAGGCTGCCGCTGACCGCCACCATGTCGAACTGGCCCAGCCAGCTCAGGGAGTCATTGACGAAACGCTCCCAGTCCTGCGGCGTTACCTCAAAGCCGGAGAAGTTGAAATCGGTCACTTCACCGTCTTTCTCGGTCAGCTTGACGTTGATGCGGGTACGTCCCGGCACCACCTGGAAACGGTTGGCGATGCCCAGATCGCTGAACAGCAGCTGGAAGCCGTCCTGGTTGTCTTTGCCTAAAAAACCGCCGACGGTGACGTCGATGCCCAAGTCTTTCAACACCTTGGCGACGTTGATCCCTTTACCTGCCGCGTGCAGGCCGGCGGTTTTCACCCGGTTGACTTCCCCGCGCTCGATCTCCGGGCAGAACCCCACCAGATCGTAAGCCGGGTTCAGGGTGATTGTTGCTACTCTTCTGCTCATGCTGCGCCCTCGCCCAGTCCTTCAGTAATGGCTTCGCCAATCGCTTTCAGCGCGGCTTCAGCATCTTCTCCATTGGCGGTAAAGCGCAGGTGATGCCCTTTTTTCACGCCCAACGCCACCACCTTCATCAAGCTGCGGCCGTTGGCCGGCTTGCCGCTGCCGTCCAGGTTGGTGACGGTAATTTCACTGCTGAACTGCTTGATCACGTTAACCAGCGCGGTGCCCGGCCGGGCATGCAGGCCGTGTTCGTTGCGGATCACGTACTCGGCGCTCAGCGTGGCGCTTTCTTCCGCCACCTCGCTGGTCAGCAGCGCCAACAGGGTAGCGGCGTCGGCGTTCAGCAAGCGTTCAGCTTTATTGGCCAGCAGCAGATCGCCCAAATAGTTCAGCACCGCCAGCGGCTGCGGATCGGCGACGGACAGCGTCAACAGCAGCGCCACCGGCTCGCCGTCTTCGTCGAACGCCTGCGCCGGGCGGCTGACGGTGGCCGCGCTGGCCAGGTTGCCCTCGGTGCTGTCGCTCAGCCAGATACCCTGCCCCAGATTCAGCGGCTTGCGGGTGATCACGTCGCTGACGAACTGCGCGTTGACCGCGCCGATCTTCTGCAACCTGCCGGCGTTGAGCGCCTGCAGCGTCATCAGGCTGTCGGCGGCGACGTCGAGCGCAATCAGGGACGCGTCGAAACGGAACTCGGCCGCCTGTTTCTCGCCCATCAGCAGGCTGCGCAGCTCTTCCGCAGAGTCGGTTTTCGCCAGCTGATCGGCGACGCTGTCGTCGCTCAGCACGTGGGTCAACTGACGCAGCAGCGCCAAATGTTCGTCGGAGCGGGCGGCGATGCCGATCACCACATAGGCGGTCTGGCCTTCGCCCCATTCGATGCCCTGCGGAAACTGGAACACCTGAACCCCGGTGTTCAGCACCAAATCGCGGGTATCGGTAGTGCCGTGCGGGATGGCGATGCCATTGCCCAGGTAGGTGGAGGTTTGCAGCTCGCGCTGCAACATGCCGTCCACGTAGGCGGCGCTAACGCAGCCGGCCGCGGTAAGCGCGGCGGCCACCTGGCGGATGGCGTCCTGTTTGTCGCCGGCGGCGGCGCCCAGGTGAATGTCTTGCGGTGACAACTGGAACATGATTCTCCTCTCCTGCTGAATTGAATCGTTTCAGCTTCATTGAGAAAAAGGAGCGTTACCTGCGGCGAGAGTCGCGGCCGATAACGCTGAAACGTTTCAAGGAGTGTGTGAGCTGCTCAGGATGAAAGCAAGTTTTCTCCCTTTTGCCATTGCAGATTTTTGAGCTTCCGCACACTTTTCCCCAAGGGTTGGCCGCACGGCCGGCAAAATGACATACTGTGCTGAAACTTTGCTGAAGGAGAAAAGCATGGCTGTCGTCACTGGCGTGGGGGTGATTATCGTTAACCCGCAGGGGGAAATATTGCTGGGAAAACGCTGCGGCCGGCACGCCCCTTTCTGGTCGATTCCCGGCGGGCATCTGGATGCCGGCGAAACCTTCGAACAGTGCGCCCAGCGCGAGATCGCCGAAGAAACCGGGTTACTGATCGATGCGCCGCGCTTTGTCGGCGTCAGTAATAATCTGCAAACCTGGCGCGCCGAAGGCAAACACACGGTGTCTGTTTGTCTGCAGGTGGCGCACCCCGGCGGCCAGGCCGAGTTGAAAGAGCCGGATAAATGCGCCGAGTGGCGCTGGTGCTCGCCCGAACATCTGCCGGAACCGCATTTCGAAGCCAGCCGCACCGCCATTCGCCTGTGGCTGAGCGGCCAGGCCTATCTGCCGAACGCATAACCCAGCAGCGATCGCGGTTCATCCCCAGGCCGCGATCCTGCCGCCCCCGCCATAATTCCTGATAAAAAACCGCTATATACAACAAGATATAACCCTAAATTATTCGCTAAACGCCATTTTATTGACCCAGAATAACCCTATGGTATTAGGTGCCTTTTATTATCAACCCGATAATCAGTACGGCATGCCGGCCCCCTGCGGCGGCCCTTTGGCAAGATTTTACTTGTGATTTCATAATAATAAGCGGGTTTACCATGAGCAAAAAACTGACTGGCTCCGAGAAAAAGCGCCGGTGGGGATGGGTATGGCTGGTGCTGTTGGGGATTATCCTCGGTGCGGCGCTGCTGGCCGGCACCGCCACCGTCTTCCATAAAACCAGCGACACCGCCTTCTGCGTTTCCTGCCACAGCATGCAACAGCCGCTGGCCGAATACCAAGGCAGCGTCCATTTCCAGAACGCCAAGGGCATCCGCGCCGAATGCGCCGACTGCCACGTGCCGCATGAGCCGCTCGATTACCTGTGGACCAAGGTCCGTGCGGTAAAAGACATTTATGGCGAGATGGTCGGCACCCTCGATACGCCGGAGAAATACGAGGCGCACAAACTTGCGATGGCGCAGTCGGTGTGGAAAACGCTGAAAGAAAACGACTCCGCCACCTGCCGCTCCTGCCACAGCTTTGACGCCATGGACATGACCGCCCAGCGGCCGGAAGCGCGCCTTCAGCACCCGGTGGCCATCAAGCAGGGTGAAACCTGCATCGACTGCCACAAAGGCGTGGCGCATATCCTGCCGGACATGAGCGGCGAAACCCAGGCGGGCGCCGCCGAGCTGGCGAAAGCCGCGGCGGAGACCGCCCCTGACGCCACGACCCTCTACACCATCGCCACCGAGCCGTTCTTCCTCAGCGCCGATGACAACCACAACGCCGGCAACCTGATGCCGTCCACCGAAGTGCAGGTGGTGAAACAGGAGGGCGACAGGGTGTTGGCCAGCGTTGCAGGCTGGCAGCAGGACGGAGTCAGCGAAGTGTTCTACGCCGCCCAGGGCAAACGCATTCTCAGCGTGCTGCTGGGTGAAGACGCCCGCAAACAGCTGAAAACCGGCGACTCCCTGACCGATGCGGAAACCGGGCTGGTGTGGCATCGGGTAGCGCTGCAGGTCTGGCTGCCGCGCAAGCAGCTGATCGACGACCAGCAGAAAATCTGGCGCTACGCGGCGGACATGATGTCGGCCAACTGCACCGGCTGCCACGGGCTGACCGCGCTCGACCGTTTCAACGCCAACCAGTGGATCGGCGTGATTAAAGGCATGGCGCCGCGCACCTCGCTGACGCAGGAACAGCTGCGGGTGCTGACCCAGTACGTGCAAAAACACGCCAGCGATATGCCATCCGCCGCACCGGCCAAGCTTTAAGGGAGAAGCGCAATGAGCAACCATCAACAACCGCTAAAAATGAACCGCCGCCGCTTTCTGGCCGGCGCTGCCGCGCTGGTCGCCGCTCCGCTGCTGTCCGGCCTGTGGTCGAAATCCGCGCTGGCGCAGGCCATCAGCGAAGCGTTGCCGCAGTTTGTGGCGCTGCGTCAGGCGCAGAAAGGCATTCTGACCGGCGCGCACTGGGGCGCCTTCGAAGCCATAGTTCGGGACGGCAAGATGGTCGGCGTGCAGCCGATCGCAGACGACCCCTATCCGAATGAGCTGATCGCCATGGCGCCGTATCAGGTGCATGCCGAAAACCGCGTCAAATACCCGATGGTGCGCAAAAGCTGGCTGGAAGGCGGCCCCGGCAGCCGCACCGAGCTGCGCGGCCGCGACGAATGGGTGCGCGTCAGCTGGGAACGGGCTATCGAACTGGTGTGCAATGAAATCACCCGCCTGCAGAAAGACCACGGGCCGCAGTCGATCTACGCCGGTTCTTACGGCTGGAAGAGCGTCGGTATGCTGCACAACAGCCGCACGCTGCTGCAGCGGCTGATGAACCTGACCGGCGGCTTCCTCGGCTATGCCGGCGACTACTCCACCGGCGCGGCGCAGGTGATCATGTCGCACGTGGTCGGCTCGATGGAGGTCTACGAACAGCAGACCGCCTGGCCAAACGTGGTCGAAAACAGCCAACTGGTGATCCTGTGGGGCTGCAACCCGATGGTCACGCTGAAAAACAGCTGGAACGTGCCGGACCACGTCGGCCAGACCGGCTTCGAGGCGTTGAAAAACAAAGGCACCCGGGTGATCAGCATAGATCCGGTGCATAACGACAGCGCCAAATTTGTCGGCGCGCAATGGATCGCCCCGCGTCCCTATACCGACGGCGCGATGCTGATCGGCATCGCCCATACGCTGCTGACCGAAAAGCTGTATAATCCGGATTTCCTGCAGACCTACAGCGTCGGCTTCGACAAATTCCGCTCTTACCTGCTGGGCGAGAGCGACGGCACGCCGAAAACCGCCGAATGGGCGGCCGACATCAGCGGCGTCGACGCCGAGGTGCTGCGCCAGCTGGCGCGCGACATGGCGAAACACCGCACCATGATCATGGGCGGCTGGGGCATTCAGCGCCAGCACCACGGCGAGCAGCAGCACTGGCTGCTGGTCACGGTAGCGGCGATGCTCGGCCAGATTGGCCTGCCGGGCGGCGGTTTCGGCTTCAGCTATCACTACTCCTCCGGCGGCAGCCCGACCGCCAAGGGCGGCATCATCGCCGGCATCTCCGCCGGCAATGCGCCGAAAAACTCACCGACCCCGATCCCGGTGGCGCGCATCGCCGAATGCCTGAGCAACCCGGGCAAGACCATCGACTTCAACGGCGCGCAGGTCACCTACCCCGAGGTGAAAATGGTCTACGTGGCGGGCGGCAACACCTTCCACCAGCATCAGGACACCAACAACCTGGTCAAGGCCTGGCAGCGGCCGGACACCATAGTGGTGAACGAACCCTACTGGACCGCCACCGCCAAGCATGCCGACATCGTGCTGCCGGCCACCACCAGCTACGAACGCAACGATCTGGAGATGGGCGGCGACTATTCGCAGCTGTACGTGTTCCCGATGCACCAGTGCGTGCCGCCGCAGCATGAATCGCGCAGCGACTTCGACATTTTCGCCGCCATGGCGGCCAGGCTGGGGGTGCAGGACGCCTTTACCGAGGGCAAGGATGAAACCCAGTGGCTGAAAGGCATGTATGACGACATGAAAACTCAGGCGCGCGGCGCCCGGGTGGCGCTGCCGCCGTTCGACATGTTCTGGCAATCCAACAACTACGTGCGTTTCCCGGTGCCGGAGGCCAACAAACAGTGGGTGCGCTTCGCCGACTATCGCGAAAATCCGCTGCTGAACCCGCTGGGCACGCCGTCCGGTAAAATCGAGATCTACTCGGACGCCATCGCCAGGATGAACTATCGGGACTGTCCCGGCATCCCGACCTGGATGCCGCCGCACGAATGGTACCGCGGGCCGGAGGCGGCCAGATACCCGCTGTCGCTCAATACCGCGCACCCGACCAACCGGCTGCACTCGCAGCTCGACAACACGCCGCTGCGGCAAAAATATGCGGTGGCGGATCGCGAGGCGATCGTCATTCACCCGCAGGATGCGCAGCCGCGCGGCATCGCCGGCGGCGATCTGGTGCGGGCGTTCAACGATCGCGGCCAGATCCTGGTGGGGGCGGTGGTTAGCGAAGACGTACGCCCCGGCGTGGTGCGCATCAGCGAAGGCGCCTGGTTCGATCCGGCCGATCCGGCGCAGCCCGGCTCGCTGTGCAAGAACGGCAACGTCAACTGCCTGACCTTCGACGTAGGCTCGTCCAGCCTGGCGCAGGGCAACTGCGGGCAGATGGCGCAGCTGCAGATCGAAAAATACCGCGGCGAGGTGCTGAAAAATACCGCGCATGCGGTGCCGGCCGGCGCCTAATCGCTTCACCGGGGGCGGTGGAACCGTCGCCCCCTTTCCCCCCAGCGCCTGGCGCTTAAACGAATTGAAACCGTTTTTTGTTTTTTTCCTTTTTGTTTTTTGTTTTTTTTAAAAGAACGGGCGTATTATGCGCGTGACCTCCCCTTTTCCGACTGTTTAATGACCCTATGCCGACTTCAACCGCGGTAACGCGCCGCTCTCCCGACTTCACTTCGCTGGCCTTTTTGGCGGCGGCATTCCTTACCGGCATTGCCGGCGCGTTGCAGACGCCTACGCTGAGCCTGTTCCTGGCGACCGAGGTCAAGGTGCGCCCGGCGATGGTCGGGCTGTTTTTTACCGGCAGCGCGGTCATCGGCATTCTGGTCAGCCAGTTTCTCGCCAGCCGTTCGGATAAAAGAGGCGATCGCAAGTCGCTGATCTTCTTCTGCTGCATGCTCGGCGCGCTGGGCTTCGTGCTGTTCGCCTGGAACCGCAATTATTACCTGCTGCTGGCGGTCGGCGTGCTGCTGACCAGCTTCGGCTCCACCGCCAATCCGCAGATGTTCGCGCTGGCGCGGGAGCATGCCGACCGCACCGGGCGCGAGGCGGTGATGTTCACCTCCATCATGCGCGCGCAGGTGTCGCTGGCCTGGGTGATCGGCCCGCCAATCGCCTTCGCGCTGGCGCTGGGCTTCGGTTTCAAGGTGATGTATCTGGCGGGGGCGGCGGCCTTTGTGCTGTGCGGCGCGCTGGTGTGGAAGCTGTTGCCTTCGATGCCGAAAGCCGCGGCGGCAGGCGGCGCAACGCTGGAAGCCCCGCGGCAGAATCGCCGCGACGCGCTGCTGCTGTTCGCCGCCTGCACCCTGATGTGGACCGCCAACAGCATGTATCTGATCAACATGCCGCTGTATATGGCGCACGCGCTGCGGCTGCCGGAGCGGCTGACCGGCATACTGATGGGCACCGCCGCCGGGCTGGAGATCCCGACCATGCTGCTCGCCGGCATGGTGGCGAAACGCTTCGGCAAAGGTTGTCTGATGCGCGGCGCGGTCGGCGCCGGGCTGCTGTTCTATATCGGCCTGCTGTTTATCACCGGCAGTTGGCAGCTGATTGCGCTGCAGCTGCTTAACGCGGTGTTTATCGGCGTGCTGGCGGGCATCGGCATGCTGTATTTCCAGGATTTGATGCCCGGCCAGGCCGGGGCGGCCACCACGCTGTTCACCAACACCATTCGGGTCGGCTGGATCATCGCCGGCTCTATCGCCGGCACGGTAGCGGAGATCTGGAACTATCACGCGGTGTTCTATTCCGCGCTGGCGATGGTGGCCGGCGCGGCGCTGTGCCTGTGGAAGCTGAAAGACGCTTAGGGCGCGGTGTCCGCTTCCAGCCTAGCCAGGTAAATCAACGCCTGGTCGCGGCGATCGTGGCACATTTCGCGGCTGGCCTGCAGGCTGCCGCAGACCCTCGGCCGCAGCGGAGAATGAAACAGGCCGCAGCGCAGCCGCTCATCCAGATGAATGCAGCGGGTATTGGCCGGCTTGCCGTTGGGCATCCCGGGGATCGGGCTGGATATTGACGGCGCGATACAGCAGGCGCCACAGTCGGTACGGCAGTCCATCAGCGCGGCTCCTGGTGGGCTGGGGGAAGTGAAGCGCGACAATATCAGCCGCGCTCATCCGCCGCCAGCAGAATCCCGCTTTTCCCGCCAATCTTTACATCGCATCTTGCGCACCTCGCCAGTGGCGAAAACCTCCGGTGGCCAACAAATGCCCAGCAACGGCCTAAATCATGCCTGAAATGCGCGAAACGCGCATCGACTGCCCTTTACATGCATCATCCGCACCTGTACCATTGGGCTAGTACAAAAGAACCCCAGCCCACCAGGAGCCTCAATGTCTACGGACACCATCCAGAAGCCAGCCCGCCCTTCGGTACTCGGCGGCGCGATGATCATTGCCGGTACCGCCGTTGGCGCCGGCATGTTTTCCATTCCGATCGTCACTTCCGGCGTCTGGTTCAGCGGTTCCGTCGCGCTGCTGGTTTACACCTGGGCCTGCATGCTGATCTCCGGCCTGATGATCCTCGAAGCCACCCTCCACTACCCGAGCGGCGCCAGCTTCCACACCATCGTCAAGGACCTGCTGGGCAAGCGCTGGAACGCCATCAACGGCATCTCGATAGCCTTCGTGCTGTATATCCTCACCTATGCCTATATTTCCGCCGGCGGTTCGATTATCGCCCACACGCTGGCAGGCAGCGTCGGCGTCGGCCAAAGCGCCGCCGGGCTGGTGTTCGCCATCCTGGTGGCGTTTATCGTCTGGTTGTCCACCCGCGCGGTCGATCGCCTCAGCACCGTCCTGATCGGCGGTATGGTGATCACCTTTGTGATGTCGGTCGGCGACATGTTCACCCACGTACAGCCGGCGGTGCTGTTCAACCGTGGCGACAACGACGCCAGCTACCTGCCCTATGCGCTGGCGGCGCTGCCGTACCTGCTGACCTCGTTCGGCTACCACGGCAACATCCCCGGGCTGGTGAAGTATTACCGCAAGGACAGCGGCGCGGTAGTGCGCAGCCTGGTGTACGGCACCCTGCTGGCGCTGGCGATCTACATCCTGTGGCAGTATGTGATCCAGGGCAATATCGCGCGCGACGCCTTCAAACAGGTGATTGCCGAAGGCGGCAATATCGGCAGCCTGCTGAAGCAGATGGGCAACGTCTCCAGCGGCCAGACCGTCAGCCAACTGCTGAACGCCTTCTCTTATATGGCGCTGGCCAGCTCGTTCCTCGGCGTGTCGCTGGGGCTGTTCGACTATCTGGCGGACTTCTTTAAATTCGGCGATGACGCCGTCGGCCGCAGCAAAACCGCGCTGGTGACCTTCGCGCCGCCTACGCTGGCCGCGCTGCTGTTCCCGAACGGTTTCCTGTACGCCATCGGCTTCGCCGGGCTGGCGGCCACCGTCTGGGCGGTGATGGTGCCGGCGATGATGGCGCGCGCCAGCCGCCGCCGCTTCCCGCAGGCAAGCTATCGTGCGCCGGGCGGCCGCGGCATGATCCTGTTCATTATTCTGTTCGGCCTGATCAACGCCGCCGCGCACCTGCTGTCGCTGTTCGGCCTGCTGCCGGTGTTCCGCTAACGCCGCAACGGGAGGGCGCCCGCCCTCCTGCTTTCTCTCGTCGCACACTGTTTTTTGCGCTGGGCTCTTGCCTGAAATCAGCGGCGCGAGTACCTTGTCGCAACTTCTCAAAACCTCTTCATTGCGGATGAATTTATATGGCAAGAGCTAACGAAATTAAGCGCGGCATGGCGATCAACTACAACGGCAAACTGCTGCTGGTGAAAGATATCGATGTGCAGAGCCCCAGCGCCCGCGGCGCCAGCACCTTATACAAAATGCGTTTTTCCGACGTCCGCACCGGGCTGAAGGTGGAAGAGCGTTTCAAGGGCGACGATATTCTCGACACCATCACCCTGTCGCGCCGCAAGGTGAACTTCTCCTATATCGACGGCGAAGAATACGTGTTTATGGATGATGAAGATTACACGCCGTACATCTTCAAGAAGGATCAGATCGAAGACGAGCTGCTGTTCATTCCGGAAGCCGGCCTGCCGGGCATGCAGGTGCTGACGCTGGACGGCCAGGTGCTGGCGCTGGAGCTGCCGCAAACCGTGGATATGGAAATCGTCGAGACCGCGCCGGGCATTAAGGGCGCCTCCGCCAGCGCCCGCAACAAACCGGCCACCATGGCGACCGGCCTGACCATTCAGGTGCCGGAATACCTCAGCGCCGGCGACAAGATCCGCATACATATCGCCGAACGCCGCTACATGAGCCGGGCTGAGTAAGTTATCTCGCTTGCTTCTTCCCGTTACGGCAGTTCCGGGAAGAAGCGTCGTTTCAGCGCCAACTCAACCCCGCGCAGCTCCGCCAGCCCTTTCAGACGGCCAATCGCCGAATAGCCGGGGTTGGTTTTCTTCTTCAGGTCGTCCAGCATCTGGTGCCCGTGATCGGGGCGCATCGGGATCGGCCGACGATCGCCCGCCCGGTGACGACGCCGCTCTTCGGTCAATATCGCCTCAATCACCGCCACCATATCCACATCGCCCTGCAGATGCGCCCCTTCATGGAAGCTTTTCGGGTTTTCCTCGCGGCAGGTGGCGCGCAGATGGGTAAAGTGGATGCGATCGCCGAAGGTTTCAATCATCCGCACCAGATCGTTGTCGGCGCGGACGCCGTAAGAGCCGGTGCACATGGTGAAGCCGTTGTGAATGCTGTCGACGGTCTGCTTCAGCCACTGCATGTCTTCAAAGGTGGAAACGATGCGCGGCAGGCCGAGGATCGGCCGCGGCGGATCGTCCGGATGCACCGCCAACCGCACGCCGGCCTCTTCCGCCACCGGCACGATGGCGCGCAGAAACACCGCCATATTCTCGCGCAGCTGCGCCTTGTCGATACCGTCATATTCCGCCAGGCGGGCGCGGAACTGATCCAGCGTATAACCCTCTTCCGCGCCCGGCAGCCCGGCGATGATGTTGCCGGTCAGCCTGGCTTTCTCCGCCTCGCTCATGGCGGCAAAGCGCGCCGCGGCCTGGCTTTGCTCCTCCGGCGTATAATCCCGCTCGGCCCCTGCGCGCCGTAAAATGTGCAGCTCGAAAGCGGCGAAGGCGATCTGGTCGAAGCGCAGCGCCTTTGAGCCGTCCGGCAGCGGGTATTCCAGGTCGGTGCGCGTCCAGTCGAGGATCGGCATGAAGTTGTAGCAGACGGTGTCGATGCCGCAGGCCGCCAGATTGCGCAGCGACTGCTGGTAATTGGCGATATGCCGCTGCCAGTCGCCGCTGTGCGTTTTGATCTCTTCATGTACCGGAATGCTCTCGACCACCGACCATACCAGCCCCTTTTCGGCCAGCAGCGCCTGGCGCGCGCGGATCTCGTCGACCGGCCAGACTTCGCCGTTCGGAATATGGTGCAGCGCCGTCACCACGCCGGTTGCACCGGCCTGGCGCACGTCGTCCAGAGAGACCGGATCGTTCGGCCCGTACCAACGCCATGTTTGTTCCATTATTTATCCTTGTGCGCATCGCCGATGCCGGCGATTCTGTTATACCAATTGAAGCGAGATATCATTTATCTTTACCTTACCCTTTCGCCGCACGCTGTCAAAAGCGAAAGCGCCATTGGTTGATCCACTTCACGATTCTGGCTTATTTTGGACTGACCAATTTCATTGATGCGCCAGCCGCTCTACACTGGCGTCGGTTAAATTTTCAGGCGCACCGCGCCGTCATCGTTGTTTACGACCGGAAAAACTGGTCTGCTAACTTTTAACAAGTTGCCAACCCGTCGTTTCCCCCGTTTTGGAGCCAAGCATGAAAACGATCGCCCATCAGCCGCTGCCCGCCGCCGTTCAACAGCCGCAGTATGACCGCCGCGCCCTGCGCAGCCGCATAGCGCATATCGGTTTCGGCGCCTTTCACCGCGCCCATCAGGCGCTGCTCACCGACCGGGTGCTGAATCGCCAGGGCGGCGATTGGGGAATCTGCGAAATCAGCCTGTCCGGCGGCGTGCCGCTGTTCGAAGCGCTGCGCCGGCAGGATCATCTGTACAGCGTGCTGGAGAAAGGCGCCGGCGGGAACCAGGCCATTGTCGTCGGCGCGGTGCATGAGAGCCAGCACCGCAAGCTGGAAGGCATCGAAGCGGTGCTGGAAAAGCTGGCGGAACCCCAGGTGGCGATCGTGTCGATGACCATCACCGAAAAAGGCTACTGCATCGAGCCCGGCAGCGGCCGGCTGGATCTGCAGCATCCGGGGATCGTCGCCGACTTGGCCCGGCCGCAGCAGCCGACCACCGTGCCGGGCATTTTGGTCGAGGCGCTGCGGCTGCGCCGCGCGCGCGCCCTTCCCGCCTTCACCCTGCTCTCCTGCGACAACATTCCCGAAAACGGCCACGTGCTGCGCAACGCGGTGCTCGATCTGGCGCAGGCGCGCGATCGCGCCCTGGCCGACTGGATCGCCGCCGAGGTGACCTTCCCCAGCACCATGGTGGATCGCATCGTCCCGGCCGCCACGCCGGAGACGCTGGATGAGATCGCCGCCGAGCTGGGCGACGTGCGCGATGAATGCGCCATCGCCTGCGAGCCGTTTATTCAGTGGGTGGTCGAGGATAAGTTCGCCGCCGGCCGTCCGGCCTGGGAGCTGGCCGGCGCGCAGCTGGTAAACGACGTGCTGCCTTTTGAACAGATGAAGCTGCGCATGCTGAACGGCAGCCATTCATTTTTGGCCTACCTCGGCTACCTCGGCGGCTATCAGTACATCAACGAATGCATGGAGGACGAATACTACCGCCGCGCCGCGCACCGTCTGATGCTCAACGAACAGGCGCCGACGCTCAGCGTCAGCGGCATCGATCTGGCCGGCTACGCCAGCGAACTGATCGCGCGCTACAGCAACCCGGCGCTGCAGCACCGCACCTGGCAAATCGCCATGGACGGCACGCAAAAGCTGCCGCAACGCATGCTGGATTCGGTACGCTGGCACCTGCAGCACGGCGGAGATTATGCCGGCCTGGCGTTGGGGGTGGCCGGCTGGATGCGTTATGTCGGCGGCGTGGATGACGCCGGTCAGCCTATCGACATTCGCGATCCGCTGCTGGAACCCCTGCGGCAAAAGGTCGCGGCCACGCCAGACGATAGCCGGCGCGTGCAGGCGTTGCTGGCGCTAACGTCGGTATTCGGCGAGCAATTGCCGGCGGAGGAAGCCTTTGTGGCGGCGGTCAGCCGCGCTTATCTGGCGCTGCGCGACCGCGGCGCGCGCCAGACGGTGAAGGATTGGGTCATGCGGCAGCCGGGCTGAACGGCCCGCCAGGGTAGCCATGCCGGCGCAACGCTCCGGCATGGCGGAACGACTTAACGATAAACGACCGTCATGACAGCCAGTTTTTTCTGTTGATCCACCCACTTCATCTCGGTGGTGCCGAGATTCAGCGGAAGCTCTTTGCGTGTAGCATCGAAACCTGACAAAGTTTGCCGCGCCTGATAATGCTGACCGTTGCGATAACATTGCGTCTTCGCGGTAGAATCGGCAATATTGACCGAGCAAGGACTTTCTACGATAGAACCGACGAAGCGAATCACCCCGCCGGCAACGCCTGCCTGACTGACAGCCGTCCATGAAAACAACATTCCTGCGATCAAAAATAACCGAAAGACGTTCATGGCAACCTCATTTTTAGTTAAGCCAATTTAAACATAGAGGATCTTGTTAGGAATAATCGCAAGGAAAGGGGATTTATTTGTCGGCTAATCGGGTCATTAACCATGTAAAAACAAGCTACTACCCCGCATTTTCCATGGCTAATCCATGGTTTTACCTAGGAATTTTCTGACCTGATACGATGGATTTTGGCGGTTGAAAGGCGCATCGTAGCGTGCAAAATTTGCGAGATGGCGCACATGCCGGCGTCCGCTATTCGGCATTAGAACAGCGCCGCTCACTTATTGATCAGATTAACTTTTGCAATCAGGAATAATCGATGACCAAAACCAACCTGATTACCGGCTTCCTCGGCAGCGGTAAAACCACCACCATCCGCCATTTGCTGGCGCAAAAACCCGAGCATGAGCGCTGGGCGGTATTGGTGAACGAGTTCGGCGAAATCGGCATCGACGGCGCGCTGCTGGCCGACAGCGGCGCCGTGCTGAAAGAGATCCCCGGCGGCTGCATGTGCTGCGTGAACGGCCTGCCGATGCAGGTCGGGCTGAACATGCTGCTGCAGCAGGCCAAACCCGACCGTTTGCTGATCGAACCCACCGGGCTCGGCCATCCGAAACAAATCCTGTCGCTGCTGACCCAGGACAGCTACGCCGGCTGGATAGATTTGCAGGCCACCCTGTGCCTGCTGGATGCCCGCCAGCTTAGCCAGCCCCGCTACCGCGACAATGAAAACTTCCGCGACCAGCTGGCGGCGGCCGACCTGATTCTGGCCAGCAAAAGCGACACCTACCGGCCGGAAGACGTGCTGGCGCTGCAGGCCTGGACGGCGCAGGATCCCCTGCAGCGGCCCTGCCATCGCATCGAGCAAGGACAGGCCGACGCGGCGTGGCTGGACAGCCCGCGCACGAATCGCACAGAATTGCCGGATGCGCAGCATCATCATAGCCATGCCAAAACGCAGGGGCTGGCGGCGCTGCGGCTGCCGGAAAATTCACGCTGGCGCCGGGCGCTCAACCAGGGACAAGGGTTTACCGGCTGTGGCTGGATTTTTGACGGCGAGACCCGGTTCGACACCGTCGGCTTTATGGAATGGGTGCGGCTGGCGCCGGTGGATCGCGCCAAAGGCGTAGTGCGCATCGCCGAAGGCACGCTGCTGATCAACCGCCAGGGGCAAGACCTCAGCATAGAAACCCGCCCGGTGGCGCCGCTGGACAGCCGCATTGAGCTGATCCACAGCGAAAACGCCGACTGGAACGCCCTGCAAGCGGCATTGTTTAAGATTCGTTTAAGTTAACAACATTACCGTGGTACCTCGCGGTTTTCGCCCCGGCCGATAAAGCCGGCTGAAAACCGCCGAATTTCGCATTGTTTAATTTATACTTCCAACAGGTTATGTCATGACGCGCCGCAATTTACCCTTCATCATTCTATTAAACTTACTGGGCATTGCGCTGTTCCTGTCCTGGTTCCTGCCGGCTAACCATGGCGAGTGGTTTACCCTGGACTCAGCGATTTTCTTTTTCTTTAACCGCCATCTGGCGACCGACCCGGCGTTTTTGCACCTGGTCGCCATCACCAACAACCGCGCTTTCGACGTTATTTCACTGATCGCCATGGGGCTGCTGTACCTGTACTTCTATTTGAAACAGGACGCCGCCGGCCGCCGCCGTTTATTGATTACCGGCGTGGTGATGCTGCTGACCGCCGTGGTGCTCAACCAGCTCGGCCACCTGCTGCCGGTGAAGCACCCCAGCCCGACGCTGACCTTTGACTCCATCAACCGCGTCAGCGAACTGACCGGCATTCCCACCAAGGACGCCTCCAGCGACAGCTTCCCGGGCGATCACGGCATGATGCTGATCATTTTCTCCTGCTTTATGCTGCGCTACTTCAACCGCCGGGCCTTTGCCGTGGCGCTGCTGATCACCCTGTTCTTCTCCCTGCCGCGGGTGATGATCGGCGCGCACTGGTTCACCGATATCGCCGTCGGCTCGCTGTCGGTGGTGCTGGTCGGCGCCAGCTGGTGCCTGATGACGCCGTTCAGCGACTGGCTGATCGACCGGTTGAACCGCCTGTTGCCCGGTAAGCATCGGCCAGGCCGGTCATAACCTGCAGCTATGACGCCGGGAGGCGCTTCGCCTCCCGATCCGGCTTCCCATCGCCCCAGGTTTATTTTCGCATCAGCGGGTTAACGATTTCGTTACCTCATCCCCACCAAGTCAGCACAACCCACACTCATCGTTTTTTATATGAAGTTTTACATTATGTTACATCACAAATTCATATAAAAAAGGATGGAAAAAGGCTCGCAATCCCTTATTTGTTCCGGTAATCTCAAATGCGTTTGTGCCTGGTTTAACTCGACTCAGCATTAAATCCGCTAAAAATGTGCGTTCCAGCACGTTTTCAGAGGTAACTGATTGTCGATGAAACAGGTGCGGATTAGTCTCGTTCCGTTTGGCATTTTTCAGGTAGCGACTTTCGTCGTTAAGGACTTCAAGGGAAAACAACAACAATGGTCAAATCTCAACCGTTTTTGAGATATTTTTTGCGGGCGATCCCTGCAATTGCCGCCGCGGTCATGCTCTCCGCGTGCAGCTCGACTCACACTTCGAACTTGAATAACGCACAAACTGAGATGCGTGCAGTTAATGACAAAGACGGTCTTTTACTGCAAGCCTCTCAGGATGAATTCGAAGCCATGGTTCGTAACGTTGACGTCAAGTCAAAGATTATGGATCAGTATGCAGACTGGAAAGGCGTTCGCTACCGTTTAGGCGGTGAAACCAAGCGCGGCATCGATTGCTCGGCGTTTGTACAGCGCACCTTCCGCGAACAGTTTGGCATGGACTTACCGCGTTCTACCTATCAACAGGAAGATGTCGGCAAGAAAATCCAGCGCACCAAACTGCGTCCAGGCGATCTGGTGCTGTTCCGCGCCGGCTCTACCGGGCGCCACGTCGGCATCTATTTGGGTAACGATCAATTCGTTCATGCCTCCACCAGCAGCGGCGTGATGATTTCCAAGCTGACCGATAACTACTGGAATAAACGTTATCGCGAAGCGCGTCGGGTGCTGACCAGCAGCTGACGGCGAAATACCTGATTGTCCTGAATACCAAACGAGCGATAAGACGCCGCCTTCGGGCGGCGTTTTTTTTCCGCAGGCATCGGCCGCGATGTTTGCACTTTACCTCCCCTGCTCTTAGATTGTTCAACGTCCCCAGTTTTTGAGCCAGCCATATAACGGAGCCTATTTTGAGCGTTCATCGCGATCCCCCAGCCAAAAGCCCGCGTAAAAACGATCCCGAAGGCCTGAAACAGCGCATTTTTGAAAGCGCACTGGCGGAGTTCTCCGAGTCCGGTCTGAAGGGCGCGCGCCTCGAACGCATCGCCGAGCAGGCCGACACCACCAAACGCATGGTGGTGTATCACTTCAAGAATAAAGAGGCGCTGTATATCGCGGTGCTGGAATACGCCTACACCCATATACGACAGGACGAAATCGCCCTCAATCTGGCGACCCTGCCGCCCATGGAGGCGATGCAGCGGCTGGTGGAGGCCAGCTTCGATTATCATGCGGCGCACCCGGCCTTTATCCGCCTGGTCAGCCTGGAAAACATGCAGCGCGGCCAATATGCCCGGCAGTCCGAAAAGCTGAAGCAGCTCAATACCAGCGCGCTGCAGACGCTGGAAGACATTCTGCAGCGCGGCGTGCGCGAGGGCCTGTTCCCCGCCGAAACCCAGGCGCGCGATTTGCACCGCATCATCAGCTCGCTGTGTTTCCATCACGCCGCCAACCAATATACTTTTGACACGTTGTTTGAAGGAAATCGCACCGCCGACGAAAAACTCGCCTATTATCGTCAAATGACGGTAACGGTGGTGATGCGTTATTTAAACTGCGCCTGAACGATAAATATTCTTTAAAATCCCGGGGAGTTTCACGCCGCCGCCAGAAAATGCGCCAAGCCCCCCGGTGGGTAACGATGAGAAATCGCTGAAATGCCGTTATTGAGATATATGAAACCCTATCGCCAAAATAATAACAGATGGCTACGCCATGCTCAGGGGGCAGCTTTATGGGTTTGAAAAGGGCATTTGCCCGCAGCGTGTCGCACCGACAGCGCAGCCTGGTTAAAAGCAGCATTGCTGCCCTGGTCTTTTTTATCCTGTTCACCGCCGTCACCCTGTCGCTTATTACCCATCAACGCGTGCAATATCAGCGCGCGGTCGAAGCGCGCACGCAAAAATTCGCCCTCGGCTATATCAACAGCCTGACGCAAGCCATGCAGACAATGTTGCCGCTCACCGCCAAACCCTGCCTGTCCAGCCAGGCGGATATTACCTATCAGGCGGCGTTTACCTCCGGCGTGCGCACCTTTCTGCTGGTGAAAAACGGCTTCGCCTATTGCTCTTCCGCCACCGGCGACATGAATATGACGCTGAAAAATCTTTATCCGGAAATAGACGGGAGCCGGCGGCTCGATCTCAAGCTGCAGCAAGGCACGCCCATCGTGCCGGGCAAACCGGCGGTCGCCGTCTGGCTGCGCCAGCCCGGCGCGCAGGATACCGGCATCCTGGCCACGCTGGACATCGATCTGATGCCCTACATGCTGTTCACCTCGCACGATGCCCAGGCGCCGGGCATCGCCATCGTGATGGGCGATCGCGCGCTGACCACCTTCAGCCCGAACCTGATGCCGGTCAGCCAGCTGCCGCGCGACAAGGCCGACAGCCTGACCATCGCCGGCCTGCCGCTCAGCATCATGTTCTACAACGAAAAGCTGACGCCCAACGACATTCGCCTGACCCTGTTGGGCAGCCTGGTGCTGTCGCTGATGCTCGGCGTGCTCTGCTACTACATGCTGCTGCTGCGCCAAAGCCCCGAACGGGCGCTGCTGCGCGGCATCAAACGCAACGAATTCTTTATCGAATACCAACCGGTGCTGCATACCCGCAGCGGCGCCATCGGCGGGCTGGAGGCGCTGATCCGCTGGCAGCACCCGATCGAAGGGCGCATTCCGCCGGACCTGTTCATCCCCTACGCGGAAAGCGGCGGGCTGATCGTGCCGCTGACCCGCCACCTGTTCCGCCTGATCGCCGAAGATGCGCCGCAGCTGGCCAAGGCGCTGCCGCAGGGCGCCAAGATCGGTTTGAATATCTCCCCTTCGCATCTCAGCGCGCCGTCCTTCCATCAGGATGTCTACGAACTGCTGGCCCAACTGCCGCCCAACTACTTTACGCTGGTGTTTGAAATCACCGAACGCGGTATGGTGGAGGAGGATAACGCGCTGGCGGAATTCGACTGGCTGCACAGACAAGGCATCGAGATCGCGATCGACGACTTCGGCACCGGCCACAGCGCGCTGATTTATCTCGAGCGTTTCAGCATGGACTACCTGAAGATCGACCGCGGCTTCGTCAACTCGATCGGCCAGGACACGGTCACCGCCCCGGTGCTGGACGCGGTGATTTCACTGGCCAAAAAGCTGAAAATGCTGACGGTGGCCGAAGGGGTGGAAACCGCCGAGCAGGTGCATTTTCTGCAAGAACACGGGGTGACCTTTATGCAGGGCTATTATTACAGCAAGCCGCTGAGCATCGAGAACTTCGTCGCCTACTGCAACGCCCGTCAGGTGTTTGATTATCAGGCGCAACGATCCGATCTTTAAACTTCTTTACCCTGCGACCATGCGGAGAATGTTATGCTGGGCGCAGGTTAATTTCATTACACAGCAGGAGCTTACCGTCTGATGTCCGTGCGCGTTTTTGCTGCTCTGGTGCTCTCGGCACTCAGTTTCGGCCTGCAGGCCGAAACGCTCAATGAAAGCTATGCTTTCGCCCTGATCGGTGATCCGAAATACGCCACCGACTTCAGCCATTTCGACTACGTCAACCCGGCGGCGCCCAAGGGCGGCGACGTGCGGCTGTCGGCCATCGGCACTTACGACAACTTTAACCGCTACGCCACCCGCGGCGTGCCCGGCGAGCGCACGGAACAGCTTTACGATTCGCTGTTCACCACCTCCGACGATGAAATTGGCAGCTACTATCCGCTGGTTGCCGAATCGGCCCGCTTTCCGGCCGACATGCGCTGGGTTGAGGTCGACATCAACGCCCGCGCGCGCTTCCACGACGGCAGCCCGATCACCGCGGCCGACGTGGCCTTTACCTTTAACAAGTTCATGACCGAAGGCGTGCCGCAGTTCCGCCTGGCTTATAAGGGCGTAACGGTCAAAGCCATTTCGCGGCTGACGGTGCGCATGGAATTCCCGCAGCCGGACAAGGATAAAATGCTGGGGCTGTTCGGCCTGCCGATCCTGCCGGCCAGCTTCTGGCAAAACCACCTGCTCAACGAACCGCTCAATACGCCGCCGCTGGCCAGCGGCCCTTATAAAATCAGCGGCTACCGCCTCGGCCAATACATCACCTATCAGCGGGTACGCGACTACTGGGCGGCCAACCTGCCGGTCAACCGCGGCCGCTACAACTTCGACAGCATCCGCTACGACTACTACCTGGACGACAAGGTGGCGCTTGAGGCGTTCAAGGCCGGCGCTTATGATTTCCGCATCGAAAGCTCGCCCAAAAGCTGGGCCACCCAGTATCAGGGCGGCAACTTTGCGCGCAACTACATCATCAAGCAGGACGAAATCAATCAGTCGGCGCAGAACACCCGCTGGATGGCGTTCAATATGACGCGCCCGCTGTTTGCCGATCGCCGGGTGCGGCAGGCGATTACCCTCGCCTTCGACTTCGACTGGATGAACAAGGCGCTGTATTACAACGCCTACCAGCGCACCAACAGCTATTTCCAAAACACCCCGTACGCCGCCGCCGGCTATCCGGACGCCGCCGAACTGGCGCTGTTGGCGCCGCTCAAGGGCCAGGTGCCGCCGGAGGTGTTCACCAGCCTCTATCAGCCGCCGTCCTCCGACGGCAGCGGCAACGATCGCCAAAACCTGCTGAAGGCGACCCAGCTGCTGAAAGAGGCCGGTTGGACGGTCAAAAACCAAAAGCTGGTCAACGTGAAAACCGGCCAGCCTTTCAGCTTCGAACTGATGCTGCTGAGCGGCAGCAACTTTCAGTACGTGCTGCCGTTCCAGCACAACCTGCAGCGGTTGGGCATCGATATGCAGATCCGCGATATCGATGTCAGCCAGTTCACCAAGCGCATGCGCGACGGCGATTTCGATATGATGCCCACGGTTTATCTGGCGATGCCGTTCCCGGGCTCCAGCCTGGAAACCAGCTGGGACTCAAAATATATCGACTCCAGCTGGAATACCCCGCACGTCAGCGATCCGGCCGTCGACAGCCTGGTGCGGCAAATCATGCGCCACCAGGGCGACGAGAAAGCCCTGCTGCCGCTCGGCCGCGCGCTGGATCGGGTGTTGACCTGGAATATGTACATGCTGCCGATGTGGTATTCCAACCACGACCGCTACGCCTATTGGGACAAGTTCTCCAGGCCGTCGATCCGCCCGCCTTACGCCATCGGCTTCGACAACTGGTGGTTCGACGTCAACAAGGCGGCGCGCTTGCCGGCCCAACGGCAATAAGGAGTCTGCGATGGCGGCTTATCTGATACGCAGGCTGTTACTGGTGATCCCCACGCTGTGGGCGATCATCACCATCAACTTTTTTATCGTGCAAGTCGCCCCCGGCGGCCCGGTCGATCAGGCGATCGCCAACATCGAAATGGGCCAAAGCAGCGGCTTCGGCGGCGGCGGAACGGGTGAAGGCGCGGGCCATGCGCGGGTCGGCGTCGCCAGCGCCGCCGAAAGCCAATACCGCGGTGCGCGCGGGCTGGATCCGGAGGTGATCGCCGAGATCACCCGGCGTTACGGCTTCGACAAGCCGCTGCACGAGCGTTACTTCAACATGTTGTGGAACTACATGCGCCTCGACTTTGGCGACAGCCTGTTTCGCGGCGCGTCGGTGATGCAACTGATTGGCCAGAGCCTGCCGGTCTCCATTACCCTGGGGCTGTGGAGCACGCTGATCATCTACCTGGTGTCGATCCCGCTCGGCATCCGCAAGGCTATCCACAACGGCAGCGCCTTCGATACCTGGAGCAGCACGCTGATCATCATCGGCTACGCCATTCCGGCCTTCCTGTTCGCCATCCTGATGATCGTGCTGTTCGCCGGCGGCAGCTACCTGGACTGGTTCCCGCTGCGCGGGCTGGTCTCCAGCAACTTCGACACCCTGCCCTGGTACAGCAAGGTCACCGACTACCTGTGGCACATTACCCTGCCGGTGCTGGCGACGGTGATCGGCGGCTTCGCCACCCTGACCATGTTGACCAAAAACGCCTTTCTCGATGAGATCCGCAAGCAGTACGTCATCACCGCCCGCGCCAAGGGGCTGGACGAGCGGAAAATCCTCTACCGCCACGTGTTCCGCAACGCCATGCTGCTGGTGATCGCCGGTTTTCCCGCCACCTTCATCAGCATGTTCTTTACCGGTTCGCTGCTGATTGAAGTGATGTTCTCGCTCAACGGCCTCGGGCTGCTGGGCTACGACGCCACGCTGCAGCGCGATTATCCGGTGATGTTCGGCACGCTGTATATCTTCACGCTGATTGGCCTGCTGCTGAATATTCTCAGCGACATCACCTATACCCTGGTCGATCCGCGCATTGATTTCGAGGCCCGCCAATGAGCCGTCTGAGCCCGAACAATCAGGCGCGCTGGGCGCGCTTTCGCAGCAATCGCCGCGGCTATTGGTCGTTGTGGATCTTCCTGGCGCTGTTTGTCCTCAGCCTGGCCGCCGATCTGATCGCCAACGACAAGCCGCTGCTGGTGCGCTATGAGGGGCGGCTGTACCTGCCCTTTATGGTCAACTACAGCGAAACCGCCTTCGGCGGCGAGCTGGATACCGCCGCCGACTATCAGGATCCCTTCGTGCTGCGGCAGATTGAACGCCACGGCTGGGCCGTTTGGGCACCGATCCGCTTCAGCTACGACACCATCAACTTCGCCACCGAGGTGCCCTTCCCCTCCGCCCCTTCGCGCCATAATTTGCTCGGCACCGACGGCAACGGCAGCGACGTGCTGGCCCGGGTGCTGTACGGCTTTCGCATTTCGCTGCTGTTCGGCCTGGCGCTGACGCTGTTTTCCAGCCTGATTGGCGTGTGCGTCGGCGCTACCCAGGGCTATTACGGCGGGCGATTTGACCTGTGGGGGCAACGCTTTATCGAGGTCTGGTCGGGCATGCCGACGCTGTTCCTGATCATTTTGCTGTCGAGCATCGTGCAGCCCAATTTCTGGTGGCTGCTGGGCATCACCATTCTGTTCGGCTGGATGAGCCTGGTGGGCGTGGTGCGCGCCGAATTCCTGCGTACCCGCAACTATGATTACATCCGCGCCGCGCGCGCCATGGGGGTGCCGGATCGCATCATCATGTATCGCCACATGCTGCCCAACGCCATGGTGGCGACGCTGACCTTCCTGCCGTTTATCCTCTGCGGGTCGATCACCACCCTGACCTCGCTCGACTTCCTCGGTTTTGGACTGCCGATCGGTTCCCCGTCGCTCGGCGAACTGCTGTTGCAGGGTAAAAACAACCTGCAGGCGCCGTGGCTCGGCATAACCGCCTTCCTGGTGCTGGCGGTGCTGCTGTCGTTACTCATTTTTATCGGCGAAGCGGTGCGCGACGCCTTTGACCCCAGCAAGGCGCATTGATATGGCTAGCACTCCACTGCTTTCGATTCAGGATCTCAGCGTCGCCTTCCGACAGGGAGAGGCGCTGGTTCCGGTGGTCAACGGCCTGTCGCTGCAGATAGAGCAGGCCGAAACGCTGGCGTTGGTCGGCGAATCCGGCTCCGGCAAAAGCGTTACCGCGCTGTCGGTGCTGCGCCTGCTGCCGTCGCCGCCGGTGGTCTATCCCGGCGGCGATATCCGCTTCAACGGCGCCTCGCTGCTGCATGCGCCCGAGTCTGAGCTGCGCAAAGTGCGCGGCAACCAGATAGCGATGATATTTCAAGAACCCATGGTGTCGCTCAATCCGCTGCACAACATCGAAAAACAGCTGGCGGAAGTGCTGATGCTGCACCGCGGCATGCGGCGCGACGCGGCGCGCAGCGAGATTATTCAGTGTCTGGATCGGGTCGGCATCCGCAGTGCCAAAACCCGGCTGAAAGATTATCCGCACCAGCTCTCCGGCGGCGAACGCCAGCGGGTGATGATCGCCATGGCGGTGCTGACCCGGCCCAAGCTGCTGATCGCCGACGAACCCACCACCGCCCTCGACGTGACCATTCAGGCGCAGATCCTGAAGCTGTTGCAGGAGCTGAAGCAGGAAATGGGCATGGGATTGCTGTTCATCACCCATAACCTGAATATCGTGCGCCGCCTGGCGGATAACGTGGCGGTCATGCGCGAGGGGCGCTGCGTGGAACAGAACCGGCGCGCCTTGCTGTTCAGCCGGCCGCAGCACCCCTATACCCAACGCCTGCTGGCCGCCGAAGACGTCGGCGAACCGCTGCCGCTGCCTGAACCGCCCCCCGGCGGCGCCTGCCCGCTGCTCAAGGTGGAAGGCCTGCAGGTCCGGTTCCCCATTCGCCGCGGCCTGCTGCGCCGTACGGTAGACTACCACTACGCGTTGAACGGCCTGAGCTTCGAACTGCGCGCCGGGGAAAGCGTCGGGCTGGTAGGGGAGTCCGGCTCCGGAAAAAGCACCACCGGGCTGGCGCTGCTGCGCCTGCTGGCCTTTCAGGGCGCGATGTGGTTCGACGGCGAGCCCCTGCACGCGCTCAATATGAAGCAGATGCTGCCCTACCGCAGCCGCATGCAGATAGTCTTCCAGGATCCTTATTCCGCGCTGAATCCGCGGCTGACCGTGCAGCAGATCATCGCCGAAGGGCTGGAGGTGCACCAGAAACTGAGCGCCGAACAGCGGGAGCAACGGGTGATCGCGGCGCTGCAGGAGGTTGGGCTGGATGCGCAATTGCGCCATCGCTATCCCACCGAGTTCTCCGGCGGCCAGCGTCAGCGCATCGCCATCGCCCGCGCGCTGATCCTGCAGCCGCAGCTGCTGATCCTCGATGAGCCGACGTCTTCGCTGGACAAATCGGTGCAGGCGCAGGTTTTGACCTTGCTGAAGTCGCTGCAACGGCGCCACCGGCTGGCCTATCTGTTTATCAGCCATGATTTGCAGGTGGTGCGCTCACTGTGCCATCAGGTCATCGTGCTGCGGCAGGGGGAAGTGGTTGAACAGGGGGATTGCCGGACGATTTTCACCTCGCCCGCTGCCGACTATACCCGACAGCTGCTGCAGCTGGCGGATTAGCGGCGGGATCAGAAAGGGTACTGTGCGCTAAGCTGCTCGGCAATCGCCGCGCCGACGTTTTTAAGCCGGCACATGGTGGCGCTTTCGTCGCTGCGTTGCACAAACAGGCAGGGTTCCCCTTCCCATTCGACGACGGCGCAGTCGACCTGGATCTCCTGCAGCGACAGGTTGAGCTGCTGCATGACCTGCCAGGCCTCGGCCCCTTCATGGCTGAGCAGCTTCAGGCCAATCAGGTTGTTATCTTCGTCTATTCCGCTCAGCGGAATCGGTTCAACCTTGACGCCGGTGAAACCAGATAGCCAACGATAACTTTGCGGCAAGCGATGCACTACCGAAAGTTGGATACTCTCCACATGAAATCCCTAGTTTGAAAAGGTGAAACACTTTTTACCTGACAGGGTTACTAAGTTATAGCCGCTGACCACCGACTCTGCCGCGAACAAATGTTATTTGAATGTAAAATTTGTCACAGTTCGTTAACCTAGCCCTGCGCGTGCTGATGTCATGCTGTTTTTCATGCGCCGTGCGGTGTCGTTTCACGGCATTTTGCGACTCAGCTCGCATTTTTGCGTTATATGTAACCCTTTCCCGCAGCGATCTCAACTCTTTTTTCTTGCAATACGGCTACTTTCTAGCCGCCATAATTTTACATTGCAGAAACATTTAACTTTATGCGCCACCGCGTGCGATACGCCTAATGCGTTGATTTAGCTTGTGACTAACGCAAACCGCCGCCAAACGGCGGGGCCGGAGAATACCCGCGCAGACGGTGATAATCACGCAGGGGAACGCCGCACTTTTTTAACAAAAAGCACACAGTCGCGCTGAAGGACACTTGATTAGCCTGCAAATATTTAGCAACAAACTTTTCATTGCCAACCGGCAGGCCCGCCGGTAGGGCCAGGACCCAAGCCGGCGCTTAGCCCCGGCTTGGGAGGAAAGTCAGGCGGCGCGGTTGCGCGGCCGGCTGGCGTACAGGTAGAACAGCACCGCCACGATGCTGCACAGCGCCATCGAGGAGACCATCGGCCAGGCGCTCTTGCCCGGCGCCAGCGACAGCACCGCCCCCACCAGCGCGCCGATGCTGAAGCGCAGCGTGCCGGCCAGGGAAGACGCCGTACCCGCCATATGCGGGAAATCATCCAGGATCACCGCCATGGCGTTGGAGGAAATCATCGCGATACAGCCCAGATAGACCGCCACGCCGATCACCAGCGCCCAGAAGCCCAGGCCAAGGGCGCTGACCGCCAGCAGCCACAGCCCCATCGCCAGCTGCACCAGCAGCCCCAGGCGGAACATCCTGACCGCCCCCACCCGCCGCACGTTGCGGCTGTTGACCAGCGTGGTCAGGAACAGGAACACGATGTTCAGCGCGAAGTAATAGCCGAAGTGCTGGGGTGAAACGTGATTCAACTCGATATAGACAAAGGGCCCGGCGCTGAGGAACGAAAACATGCCGGCAAACGAGAAGGCGCTGGCCAGCATATAGCTCAGCACCCGCTTGTGACGGAACAGCGAAGCGAAGTTGCCCAGCGTGGTGCGCAAATGGAACTTCTGCCGCCGCTCTGGCGGCAGCGTTTCCTTGATAAACAGCGCCACCAACAACGAGCCGATCAGCGCCGCGGCGCCCATGGTCCAGAAGATGGCGTGCCAGCTGAACCACAGCAGCAGCGCGCCGCCGATCATCGGCGCCAGCAGCGGCGCAATGGTCATCACCAGAATGACGAACGACATCATGCGCGAGAACTCGTCCTTGGTGAACATATCGCGCATCAGGGCGTTGATCACCACGCTGGCGGCGGCGGCGGCCAGGCCATGCAGGAAACGCAGGCCGATCAGTTGATCGATAGACTGCGCCATGGCGCAGGCGCAGCCGGCGATGGCGAAGATCAGCGTTCCCCACAGGATCACCGGTTTGCGGCCGATGCTGTCCGACATCGGGCCATAGAACAGCTGCCCGAAGGCAAAACCCAGCATGTAGGCGCTGAGCGTCATCTGCACGCTGCCTGATTCGACGCCAAACTGTGCGGCGATCACCGGCATGCTGGGCAGATACATGTCGATGGCCAACGGCATCAGCATGGAAAGCAGGCCCAGAATAAAAATCAAACCGAGGTGAGATGTCCGGTTCTGTTGCACGTTCAACGACTCCTTAGTCAGCCGCGATAGTCAGTTCAATCCTGCAGGTGCGGCGCACCCACGCTGGCGATTTCTTCTTCGGTGAGCGGGCGGTATTCGCCCGGCGCCAGATCCTCATCCATCACGATGGCGCCGATGCGCTCGCGATGCAGCTCGACCACCCGGTTGCCGACCGCGGCGAACATGCGCTTCACCTGATGGTAACGCCCTTCGCTGATGGTCAAACGCACCAGGCAATCTTCAATCTGCTCCAGCTGCGCGGGACGGGTCAGGTCCTTTTCGTTGTGCAGCTGCACGCCTTCGGCGAAACGCTGCGCGGTATCTTCCGCCAACGGGTGCTCCAGCGTTACCAGGTAGGTTTTCTCGCAGTGGTGTTTCGGCGAGGTCACGCGATGCGACCACTGGCCGTCATCGGTCATCAGCACCAGGCCGGTGGTGTCGATATCCAGCCGACCTGCGGCATGCAGCTTGTAGGCAACCGGTTCATCGAGGAAGTACAGCACCGTCGGGTGATCGGGATCGTCGGTGGAACAGACGTAGCCCTGCGGTTTGTTGAGCATGAAATAACGCGGGCCGTTCTGCTGCAGCAGCGGATTGCCGTCGAACGTCACCTCCTGCTCCGGGGTCAGCTTGAGCGCCCCGCTCTTCACCACTTCACCGTCCACGGTGACGCGTTTGGCCCGAAGTTCGCGCGCTACCAGCGCACGGCTAATACCTAACTGCTGAGATAAAAACTTGTCCAGTCGCATTGGATCTGCTTTGCCTGTCGTTGTTATGATCGCATTGATCGTATTGCCAAAATATGACGCCCCGCCGTTGCACCGGGTGCAAATGGCAGGTTCGAAGGGGAAATCGCGTGGGGAAACAGCGATTGCTGTCACACAAGTATAGCGGCGGAAACCGTCCCCTGACAGGGGTATTTCCGCGCTTCTCGCACCGCGAGCGCTCAGAGGGCATAATAATAGAAATTTTTTGGCCGTCTGGGGAGTAAAATGTCACTGTTTCTGTGGGATCAGATGTTACAAAAGCTGTTCCCGGCGGCCCTTCTCAACTCACGGCGTTAATTTATGGCATTTACCCTGCGCCCCTACCAACTGGAAGCGGTCGAAGCCACCATCAAACATTTCCGTCAGCACCCCGAACCGGCGCTGATCGTGCTGCCGACCGGTGCCGGCAAAAGCCTGGTGATCGCCGAGCTGGCGAAACGCGCGCGCGGCCGGGTGCTGGTGCTGGCCCACGTCAAGGAGCTGGTGGCGCAGAACCACGCCAAATACTGCGCCTACGGGCTGGAAGCGGATATCTTCGCCGCCGGCCTGCAGCAGAAAGACAGCGCCGGCAAGGTGGTGTTCGGCAGCGTACAGTCGGTGGCGCGCAACCTGGCGCTGTTTGACGGCGCCTTCTCCCTGCTGATTATCGACGAATGCCACCGCATCAGCGACGACGACGACAGCCAGTATCAGCAGATCATCCAGCATCTGCAAAAGTCCAACCCGCAGCTGCGGCTGCTGGGGCTGACCGCCACGCCTTATCGGCTGGGCAAGGGATGGATCTATCAATACCACTACCACGGCTTTACCCGCGGCGACGGCGGCAGCCTGTTCCGCGATTGCATCTATGAATTGCCGCTGCGCTATATGATCAAAAACGGCTACCTGGTGCCGCCGGAACGGCTGGACATGCCGATCGTGCAGTACGACTTCAGCCGGCTGGAGGCCAGAAGCAACGGGCTGTTCAGCGAAGCGGACCTGAACCGCGAACTGAAGCGGCAGGATCGCATCACCCCGCACATCATCAGCCAGATAGTGGAGTATGCCGAAGACCGCAAAGGGGTGATGATCTTCGCCTCCACCGTCGAGCACGCACGCGAGATCCACGGGCTGTTGCCTGACGGCTCGGCGGCGTTGGTCAGCGCCGAGACCCCCGCCGCCGAGCGGGACGCGCTGATCGAGGCCTTTAAACGGCAGCGGCTGCGTTATCTGGTCAACGTGGCGGTGCTGACCACCGGCTTCGATGCGCCGCACGTCGACCTGATCGCCATTTTGCGCCCCACCGAATCCGTCAGCCTGTATCAGCAGATTGTCGGCCGCGGGCTGCGCCTGGCGCCCGGCAAGCAGGACTGCCTGATCCTCGACTACGCCGGCAACCCCCACGACCTGTTCACGCCGGAGGTCGGCGCCAGCAAACCGCACGGCGACAGCCAGCCGGTGCAGGTATTCTGCCCGGGCTGCGGCTTCGCCAACCTGTTCTGGGGCAAATGCACCGAAAACGGCGATATTATCGAGCATTACGGCCGCCGCTGTCAGGGCTGGCTGGAGGACGATGAGGGCCACCGCGAACAGTGCGACTACCGCTTTCGCTTCAAAAGCTGCCCGCACTGCGGCGCCGAGAATGACATTGCCGCGCGCCGCTGCCACCAATGCCAGGCGGTGCTGGTCGATCCCGACGATATGCTCAAGGCGGCGCTGAAGTTGAAAGACGCCCTGGTGCTGCGCTGCGGCGGCATGGCGCTGCAAAGCGGCCGCGACGACAAGGGCGAATGGCTGAAGGCCACCTACTATGACGAGGACGGCACCGGCACCAGCGAGCGTTTCCGCCTGCAAACGCCGGCGCAGCGCAAGGCGTTCGACATGCTGTTCCTGCGCCCGCATCAGCGCGCGCCCGGCGTGCCGTTCAACTGGCACACCGCCGCCGACGTGCTGGCCCAGCAGGCGGCGCTGCGCCACCCGGACTTCGTGGTGGCGCGCAAACGCGGCCAATTCTGGCAGGTGCGGGAAAAAGTGTTCGATTATCAGGGCCGCTTTCGCCGCGCCAACGATCTGTATTAACGGCGGCGGCGGGCAGGTTTTCATTGCCCTGCGGGCCGCTTTCCGCTAAAATGCCGCCCGCTTTGCCCGGGTTCGCCCGGCGTTGAAGCAGGTTATCGAACTCGCTACTGGGTCGCCTGTAGCGAGGTAAATTTTCTTTTAAGAGAAAAAACAATGTTCACTATCAATGTAGAAGTACGTAAAGACCAGGGTAAGGGTGCGAGCCGCCGCCTGCGTGCAGCAAATAAATTCCCAGCTATCGTTTACGGTGGCGAAGAAGCGCCAGTTTCCATCGAACTGGACCATGATTCCGTAAAGAACATGGAAGCTAAACCAGAATTCTACAGCGAAGCAGTAACTCTGGTTATCGACGGTAAAGAAACCAAAGTTAAGGTTCAGGCTGTACAGCGTCACCCGTTCAAGCCGAAGCTGGCCCACATCGACTTCGTTCGCGCGTAATCGCAACGTATTCGAGCTTTTCGGGACGCCGAAGTAGAAAACGCCGCAATTGCGGCGTTTTTTATTGTCTGCGATTCGGCCAGGTTTACTTATTGCCGCCGTTCAAACGGCGTTGCAGCTGGTCGCGCAGGTTCGGCGGCGTGCCTTTGATGGTCAGCGTGTCCGTCGCCGCGTCCCAGAAAATGCGCTCGCCCAGCAGCATGGCGTCAAAATTCATGCTGATGCCGCCGCCGCTGCCGGCGAATTTGGTCAGCTGGCGCAGGGTGCCGCGATCCGCCGGGAAGCTGTCTTCCAGCTGGTAGCCCTGCTCGCTGGAGAACTGCATGAAATCCTTCTCGCCGACCGGCGCGATTTCCTGCGACAGCGCCTGCAGCTCGATCTCTTCACCGGCCTGCAGCTGCTCGTTGCAGTAGCTGTACACCTGCTGGCGCACCGACTGGCGCTCGTTTTTATCCAGCTGCGCATCGGCGCAATAATCGTCGACCGCCTGCAGCAGCCCGCGGTTCTGCGCCTTGGTGTCGAGCCCTTCGGCCGCCGCCAGGAAATCCATAAAGAAATCGGACACCTTGCGCCCCACCCGCCCTTTCAGGAAGGTCAGGTAGCGGGTTGACTCCGGGTTGGTTTCCCACTCGGTCAGATCGATGCGCGCCACGATGTCGGCGTGGTTGATGTCCAGATAATGGGTGGTGTTGATATCCAGCTCTTCGTTGACGCGCATGCTGTTGCGGCTGTTCAGCACCGCAATCAGCAAATACTCCACCGCCAGGTAGCGGTATTGACCAAACAGCACCACGCCGCCTTCGGCGAACGGGTACTTGGCCAGCTCATCGCGCAAACGCCCGGTGGCCGCGCGGCTGAACGCCAGAAAGTCCTTGTCGTCCTTGCGGCAGGTGCGCAGCGCTTCCGCCAGTTCGCTGCCTTCGTTGAACAGGCCATAGGCCTTGCTCTTGGCGCTGTAAACGCGATGCAGTTCCGCCATCATCTCTTCCACCGCCGCGTTGGCCGGAAGCAGGGAATCGCGCAGCACCACGTCCAGCGTTTGCTCGTCGCGTTTAACCAACTGGTGCAGAGCGATCTGGTCGATATCCAGACTCATGGTAAATCCTCCTGTTCTTTAGCCGCGTATTCAAACACCGAAGGCTTCGACCTGCAATACCAAAACCCGAAACAGCGCGGGCAATCCGCAAACTCGTCGATGCGGCGACGTCAAGTACGAAAGGGGGCGATAAAAGAGCGGAAAATCACTGCCCTATACGGTAAGATATGGGACTTTGTCAGGTTACTAAGCGCAATCTTATGCCACAATCATCTCGTTACAGTGACGAACACGTTGAACAACTGCTCTCAGAGCTGGCCAACGTTCTGGAAAAACACCATACTCCCACCGATCTTTCTCTGATGGTGCTGGGCAACATGGTAACTAATCTGATCAACACCAGCGTTGCTCCCGCGCAGCGGAAAACCCTGGCGAGATCGTTTGCTGAAGCCCTGCAGGCTTCTATTCGTGAAGATAAAGCGCATTAATACTTACTTATGGTGACAAACCGTCAGCGTTATCGTGAAAAAGTCTCCCAGATGATTAGCTGGGGGCACTGGTTCGCCTTATTCAATATCCTGCTCGCCCTCGGGTTGGGCAGCCGCTACCTGTTTGTCACCGATTGGCCCTCTTCGCTGCTGGGCCGGATCTACGCCCTGGTCAGCCTGCTGGGCCACTTCAGCTTTATCGTGTTCGCCGGCTACCTGCTGGTGATCTTCCCGCTCACCTTCGTGGTGATGTCGCAGCGGCTGCTGCGCTTTATTTCCGCCGCGTTGGCGACCGCAGGGCTGACGCTGCTGCTGGTCGACAGCGAGGTCTTCTCCCATTTCCACCTTCACCTCAATCCGGTGGTGTGGGAACTGGTGGTCAACCCGGATCAAAGCGAGCTGGCGCGCGACTGGCAGCTGATGTTCATCTGCGTGCCGATCATCTTCCTGGCGGAGATGCTGTTCGGCACCTGGAGCTGGCAGAAGCTGCGCAGCCTCAACCGGCAACGTTTCGGCAAACCGCTGGCGGTGCTGTTCATCTGCACCTTTTTCGCCTCGCACCTGATTTACATCTGGGCCGACGCCAACTTCTATCGCCCGATCACCATGCAGCGCGCCAACCTGCCGCTGTCGTACCCGATGACCGCGCGTAAGTTCCTTGAGAAACACGGCCTGCTCGATCAGCAGGAATATGAACGGCGCCTGGTGCAGCAGGGCAACCCGGAAGCCGTGGCGGTGGAGTACCCGCTCAGCGACCTCAGCTACAGCGATAAAGGCAGCGGTTACAACCTGCTGATGATCGTGGTGGACGGCATGCGCCCTCAGGATATGGCGCAGGACATGCCCGCCCTGACCCGCTTTGCGCAGGAAAATGTGCGCTTCAGCGACCACTACAGTTCGGGAAATCATGCCGACACCGGCCTGTTTGGCCTGTTTTACGGCATTTCGCCGACCTATCTGGACAGCGTTCTCGCCGCGCGCAAGCCTTCGGCGCTGGTGAATGCGCTTGGCGATCAGGGCTATCAGTTCGGCCTGTTCTCGTCCGACGGCTTTAACGCCGGCCTGTATCGCCAGGCTCTGTTGACCGATTTCTCGCTGCCGGCGCCGGTCAAACAAAGCGACGAAATGACCACCCGGCAGTGGCAGCGTTGGCTGACGGATCAGGGCAGCCGGGAACCCTGGTTCTCCTATATCAACTTCAGCGGCGCCGAACCGGCCGCCGATGAAAAAACGCCGGCGCCGGCCGACTTCATCCAGCGCTATCGCAGCGGCGCCAAAGAGGTGGACGCGCAGATAGCCCAGGTGCTGGACACCCTGAAACAACGCGGCCTGCTGGAGAAAACCGTGGTGGTGATCACGGCCGAGCACGGCGTCGAATTCAACGACACCGGCAAAGGCCAATGGGGCGCCGGCAGCAGCTTCAGCCAGCCTCAGCTGCATGTGCCGCTGGTGATCCACTGGCCGGGCACCCCGGCGCAGACCATCAATAAGCTCACCGGCCATAACGATGTGATGCGTACGCTGATGCAGCGCCTGCTGCATGTGAAAACCACGGCGAAGGATTATTCGCAGGGCGAAGACCTGTTCGCCGCCCAGCGCCGCAACAACTGGATCGCCACCGGGGACAGCAACCTGTTGGTCATCACCACGCCAACGCAGACGCTGGTGCTGGACAACAACGGCAACTACCGCGCGTACGATAAAGACGACAAAGAGATAAAAGACGAAAAACCTCAGCTTGCCCTGCTGTTGCAGGTGCTGACCGATGTAAAACGCTTTATCGCCAACTAACTGCTTAAAACAAAAGCAATCGGATGGAGAGGCTCTTGCATTAACATCGGGAACAGGTAGTATGATTTTCCATAGCGTCGGCATGTAGCGCAGCCTGGTAGCGCACCGTCATGGGGTGTCGGGGGTCGGAGGTTCGAATCCTCTCATGCCGACCAAAACACCTTTAAAAACCAACCCTTTGCGGTTGGTTTTTTTGTGCCGCCAGAGAAGTGACCGCCATTCCCACAGCCCCGCGCTTCCCGCCAACAGATTCAGAATTGGCCCAGTAAACTCAGCGTATTCCGCATGCTATATTGAACAAAGTTTACCTAAATACTGGGAGCTGTAATGGGGTACGATTCTGAGGGGCACTCTAAGCCCCCTGTTAAAAAATGGTCACAAGAATTAGAAGGGCTACGAGGCCTGGCCTCTCTTTGGGTCGTTTTAGGCCACATATGCATTTTAACCAATTTTCACTTCCCCATCCTTTCCGATCCAGCTATCGGCGTTGATCTCTTCATTCTGCTCTCCGGTTATCTGATGGCGAAAAACTATGTGGAGCGCAAAGAAAAAGAGCCGTGGACCGACTCAGCCACCTTTAAAAAGTTTTGGTTACGCCGTTTTTTCCGCATTGCCCCGCTTTACTACGTATTACTGATTTTCGCCATTGGTTTTGGCAGCTACTTTGGCGAAGCCAGAGACACTATCAGTAGTTTTTATAGCGCCACTCAAACCAACAGCTCGCGCTATAGCGATCATTCATTTTTAAACGTTTTCACCCATGTCAGCTTTATGTTTGGTTTACTGCCGGAGTTTTCATTCAATACCGTCTTGCCTGACTGGAGCATTGGGCTGGAAATGCAGTTCTATTTCCTCTTCCCATTCATCATGTTAGCTGTAATGAAATGGGGCTTTGCGCGCGCCTGCTTTAGCGTTATCGCACTGTGCGCTATCGCCAAGTATCTGCTGCCTGGCTACTTTTCAGCCTTCCCGATGCCATCGATGATCCTGTTCAAGCTGAATCTGTTTATCGCGGGGATGTTTATTGCGGAAGCCATTCGCGGTAAGAGTATCGCCTACCTGGCGTGCGCTCTGGTCGCAGCCTTCGTCAGCCTCTATCTGATGCAAGGCAATCTGAACAAAATGCGCTTCCTGGCGGAAATCGGCATGATCCTGGGGATGGCGGCTATCCTGTGGCCGCGCACCGAAGGGAGCACATGGGCGAACATACTGCGTTTCCCTCGTTGGATTTTAACTAACAAATTCAGCGTATTTATTGGCGATGTCTCCTACTCCGTTTACTTGCTGCATTTGTTAATTGTGCTGCCGGTCATCGCCTACCTGCTGTCCAATACTCAATTTGCGGAACTGCCTTCAGCCGTCAGATTCGTCGCCGCATCCGCGATTATTGTTCCTGTCACCTACGGGATCGCGACGCTGTTGTATCGCTTTATTGAGAAACCGGGCATCAAACTGGGCAAGACCATTATCGGTCGCCAGCAGGCAAAAGCGATAGCCATGCCGTAACCATGCGGACCCTCCGATGCCAAAACCCCGACAGCGCTGTCGGGTTTTTTCTTTAGGCGCTTGCAGAGAACCGCCAGCCGGCAATGACAAAAAGCAAAAAGCAAAAAGCCCCAGCATCGCTGCTGGGGCTTCTTTTATGGTGCCGGCTACCGGAGTCGAACTGGTGACCTACTGATTACAAGTCAGTTGCTCTACCTACTGAGCTAAGCCGGCTAAATTTGGCGGAAGGACAGAGATTCGAACTCTGGGAGCTGTTACACTCGACGGTTTTCAAGACCGTTGCCTTAAACCACTCGGCCATCCTTCCAATGGGCGCAGATATTAACGGTACCGTTATGAAATGTCTACCGTTTTCATGAAAAAAAATGCTGCCGAAAGCGCATTTGCTTAAACTTCAGGCCGCTAGCGGTGAAAAAATGAAAAACCCCGCGAAAGCGGGGCTTTTTTGCTCAGCGAGATGCCGATTATTTAGGCTGCGAGTCGTACTCCGAACAGGACTGATAGCCCTTGTTCATCACGTGGCCGGTGTCGTTGTAACTGACAAAATAGGTCTGCACCTTGCCGTCGCGCGGCGCTACCGCATAGGTATCGCAGGTGCCCTGCGCATGAACCAGGGTCGCCGTCGTGGACGGAGGGCCGGCGATTGCCCGCACCTGTTGTTTAGTCATCCCTACTTTTACGTCGCTGACCACCGGTTCATTAACATAACTGGTGGCTCGGTCATACGCAGTACAGCCAGCAAGAATGGAAAATGCCGCCGCTGTGCAAACGGCCAAAACCAGCTTCTTCGTCATAGCTTGTCCTCTTGGAGTGCGTTTATTGTCTCCTAAGTCTAGAAGAAGAAAGACTTTTCGACAAATTTCACTTTATCTATCGGTGCGTTTTTTCTGCGGATGACGCGGCGGGCCACACAGCGAAAATTGCGGCTGACGCTCGCCTCCCCCGTCTTCGACACTGCAGCGGCGCTTAACGGCGTTCAGAATCCAAAATCGCTCAGGGCGGGAACGTCGTCCGGGCGACGACCGAGCGGCCAATGGAAGCGGCGATCCTGCTGGCGGATCGGCATGTCGTTGATGCAGGCGTGCCGGTTGATCATCAGCCCGTCCTGATTGAACTCCCAATTCTCGTTCCCGAAGCTGCGATACCAGTTGCCGGAGTCGTCGCGCCATTCGTAAGCGAAACGCACGGCGATGCGCGCGCCGTCAAAGGCCCACAGCTCCTTGATTAAGCGGTATTCCAACTCTTTCGCCCACTTACGCCGCAAGAATGCGCACACCGCCTGGCGACCCTCGACGAATTCCGCCCGGTTGCGCCAATGGGTGTCAGGGGAGTAAACCTGCGCAACCCGCTCGGGATCGCGACTGTTCCAGGCATCTTCCGCCAGGCGGACTTTTTCGATCGCCGATTCGCGGCTAAAGGGCGGCAATGGGGGTTTGATGCTCATGCGGATCTCCTCGGTTGCAATTATGTAGACAACTCTGTCTACACGTTTACGCTAGCGCACGTAGACAGAGTTGTCTACAATCATTGCAGCTAAAATCTCAGGAGAACCGCCATGTCGATTGCCCCCAAGGCGCCCCCCGCCCGCCAGCGCATCCTGCTGACGGCGCACGATCTGTTTTACCGGGAAGGGATCCGCGCCACCGGCATCGATCGGATCATCAAGGAATCAGGCGTCACCAAGGTGACCTTCTATCGCCACTTTCCCAGCAAGAACGAGCTGATTCAGGCTTTCCTGAACTACCGCCACCAGCAGTGGCTGGCGTGGTTCAGCGGCTCTCTGGCGCGGCATGTCGCTCAATCCGGCGGCCTGCTGTCGGCATTGCCGCTCTGTCTGGAGGAGTGGTTCGGCGATCCGCACTATCGCGGCTGCGCGTTCATCAATACGGCGGTGGAGCTGGCGGACATGCTGCCGGAAAGCCTGCGCCTCGCGCAGCAGCACAAACGGCAGATGGCCGACGAAATTGCCCGTCATCTGCCCGAAGGCCCGGAGCAACAGCCACGGGCGGCCATGCTGGCGATGCTGATCGACGGGGCGATCGTGAAGGTTCAGATTGAGCGGCAGCCGCAGGAAGCGCTGCGGCTGTTGAAAGAAATGCTGCAAACCCTGGCCAAAGGCGGGTTCGCTCAGTAGTTGGCCCAGATGCCCGGCGTTACCAGCTCCAGCAGATGGCCGTCGGGATCGCGAAAATAAATGCTTTCTCCGCCATGCTCCCAGCGCATCCGTCCTTCGATCTCGACGCCATTGGCCGCCAGCTGCCGCTCCCAGTGCGGCAGCTGTTCTTTCGTCACCGCCAAACCGATATGCAGCGGCCCGGCGCCGTCATGCGCCGGGATATAGCCTTCAGGGTAATGCGCCCCCTTCAGCGAATCCCCTTCGATAAACAGCAGCAGCACGCTTTGGCCGCCCACGTTGTAGGCGCGGAAGCGTTCGTTAGCCACCATCGTCGGCAGCTTCAACACTCGTTGGTAAAAGTCGTCGGCGCGCTCGATATCGCGCACGTACAGCACGGTTTCAATTACCCGTTCGATTTTAAGTTGCATATGACCTCCCGGTTCGTCTCTACAGCTACAGCCTAGGCCATCGCCACCGCGCCAGAATGGCAATCGGTGCCGCTCAGAGATCAATCCGTGCCCTATCGCAGGCAAAAAAAAACGCGGCCCGAAGGCCGCGCTGTCATATTCACACGCTGTCGCTTAGAACTGGTAAACCAGGCCCACGGCAACCACGTCGTCGGTGTTGATGCCGGCGGATTTGGTGAAGTCGCTGTCGTCCAGCAGGTTGATTTTGTAGTCAACATAGGTGGACATGTTTTTGTTGAAGTAGTAGGTCGCGCCCACGTCAACATATTTCATCAGATCCTGGTCGCCCCAGCCGCGGTCGATGTCTTTGCCTTTAGACTGCAGGTAAGCCACGGAAGGACGCAGGCCGAAGTCGAACTGGTACTGCGCCACGATTTCAACGTTCTGCGCTTTGTTGGCGTAGCCGTAGGTGGTGCTGCCGCTGCTGCCGAAGCGGGTGGCGTTGTAAGACTGGGTGTACATCGCCGCCAGGTAGACGTTGTTGGCGTCATATTTCAGACCGCCGCTGTAGGCGTCAGCCTTGTCGCCGCGCCCCAGGATGCCCGGGTTGTTGTTGCCGTTCTGCTCGTTGGTACGGTCGGAAGAGAAGTAAGCCGCCGCGGCGCTGATGCCGTAGCCCAGGTCGTAGGTCGCGGACATGCCGTAACCGTCGCCGTTCTGCGCCAGCACGTCACGGCCATTGTTGGACTCGGTGGCGCTGTCGTTTTTACCCTGATACTGCAGGGCAAAGCTCAGGCCGTCCACCAGACCGAAGAAGTCGTTGTTGCGGTAGGTCAGCACGCCGTTAGCGCGTTGGAACATGAAGTTGTCCGCGCCGTAGGTGTCGCCGCCGAACTCAGGCAGAACGTCGGTCCATGCGCCGATGTCGTACAGCACGCCATAGTTACGGCCGTAGTCCAGAGAGCCGTAATCGCCAAACTTCAGGCCCGCAAAGCCAACGCGGGTGAAGTTGTTGTTGTCTTCGCTTTCAGCGCGGTTGAGGTTTGCCTGATATTCCCACTCGCCGTAACCGGTCAGTTGGTCGCTGATCTGAGTTTCGCCACGCAGGCCGAAACGCATATAAGACTGGTCGCCGTCGGACCCGTTATCATCGGAGAAATAGTGAAGACCATCGATTTTACCGAACAAATCCAGTTTATTACCGTCTTTGTTGTAGATTTCCGCCGCGCCAGCCGTGCCTGCAACCAGCAGTGCGGGTACCATCAGGGAGAGTACTCGAAGTTTCATCGTTATTATCCTCATTAATTATGTCGAGCTATGGCCACTGCCCTTCTGAGCATTATTAGCGCGACTGTGCATTACCATTCTGGTAACAAGGTTTATATTAATCCAGAAAGAAAATGATACCAAGTATCCGATAGTGTTTCATTGTAATTATGAAAGGTTTCAAAATGTAAATACGCGCGAACTTTCACAAAACATTACAGACAAACAAAATAAAGCACATAATGATAAAAAATAGATTAACAGACAAAAAATCATGCAGTTATACAAAACTTTAAGAAAAAAAAGCTAACCATACAATCTTGGCGACCAATAAGCACATTGTGCCAAAACGCCCGCTGAGCTCCGACGCTATAATCACCTCGCTATCATCATTATTTTCATTATTACCTTCATTATCGAAAGATAATTTCTATACCTTTTAACCGGCTTATGGCCGGTTTTTATTTTCTCCACATTTACCTCACAATTCGGCAACCGCGCCGATCCCGACCAAAACAAATAACCCGATGATATTATTCCGCTAATTAACTTCCGCACTAATAGCTAATTTTTCTGGCTATTTTAGGCTACAAGTTAACCGCATTTGCTTCGGCAAAAAAATTCTCCGCCGCCGTTTCCCCGCTTAACGGGATGATTTAAGGTTATATTGGCAGCGCCGCCGCGCTTCTGGCAGCCTGAAAAAAACCAGCATGTCCGCAATAAGCTCATTGATGATATTCCAACCCGACCGGCTGTGGCTTCGGCTGCCTGGCCAAATGGCACGGCATCCCCCAGGGCAAGCGCTGGATCAACGGCAGAAGGACTATATCGTGCAGGTGATCGCCCTGTGGCTGGTGCGCCGGGGCGGAGCGCAGCGCGATGACAGCGCGAATCTTTTCGACCCGGATCGCGTATTGTGATAAAAACAGTCCATAACTTTCAGCCGGCATTTTCACCATAGATCCTGACGCCTACATGACTTCCACCTTGTGCAATGAACAGCAAACTCCCGGCGTTCCTCAACAGATCGCCACGCGTCTGGCTTTTTTTGTCGCCGGCCTGGGCATGGCCGCCTGGGCGCCGCTGGTGCCGTTCGCCAAGGCGCGCATCGGCCTTGACGACGGCTCGCTGGGCCTGCTGCTGCTGTGCATTGGCGCCGGCTCGATGCTGGCGATGCCGCTCACCGGCTTTTTGACCGGCAAACTGGGCTGCCGCCCGGTGATCCTGCTGGCCGGGCTGGCCTTGTGCATCGATTTGCCGCTGCTGGTGCTGATGAACTCCATCGGCGGCATGGCCGTGGCGCTGCTGCTGTTTGGCGCGGCCATCGGTATGATAGACGTGGCGATGAACGTGCAGGCGGTGATCGTCGAACGCGCCAGCGGCAAAGCGATGATGTCCGGCTTTCACGGATTTTTCAGCGTGGGCGGCATTGCCGGCGCCGGCGGCGTCAGCATCTTGCTGTGGCTGGGGCTGTCGCCGCTGCTGGCGACGCTGGCTACCGTGCTGGTGGTTTTCGCTCTGCTGGCGCTCGCCAGCCGCAACCTGCTGCGCGAAAGCGGCGCCAGCGAAGGCGGGCCGATGTTCGTGCTGCCGCGCGGCTGGGTGATGTTCATCGGCATACTGTGCTTTATCATGTTCCTGGCGGAAGGCTCGATGCTCGACTGGAGCGCGCTGTTCCTGACCACCCTGCGCGGCGTCGAACACAGCCAGGCCGGCTTGGGCTATGCCCTGTTCTCCATTACCATGACGATCGGCCGGCTGAACGGCGACCGGGTGGTGAACGCCCTGGGCAGGTATCGGGTGCTGCTGCTGGGCAGCCTGTGCGCCGCAATCGGTCTGAGCCTGGCCATCGTCTTCAATCACGCCACCGTTTCGCTGATCGGCTTTATGCTGGTCGGCCTGGGCGCCTCCAACGTGGTGCCGATCCTGTTCAGCGCGGCGGGCAATCAGCACGATATGCCGGCCAACCTGGCGATCGCCTCCGTCACCACCGTGGGCTATGCCGGCATCCTCGCCGGGCCGGCGTTAATTGGTTTTATCGCTCAGTTCTCCAACCTGACGGTGGCCTTCGCCTGCGTCGCCGCGCTGCTGCTGGCGGTCACCGCCAGCGCCAGAGCCATCACCCGCTGATTCAGGAATGCGCAGCCATCTATGCAAAACAAACAACTGACCATCAGCTCAAACAATATTACCCGCAGCTTCCTGCTGTTTATCGTGCTGCTGCTGATCGGCATTGGCCTGTACGGCTACAACTACACCAACGCCTGGCTGACGGAAAAGAAATACGCGCTGAACAACATCGCCACCGCGTTGCAGAAACGCATCGACACTTACCGTTATATGACCTACCAGGTCTATGACAAGTTCGGCAACGCGCCGTCGCTGAGCCTCGATCCCAGCCTGCAGGAAACCCGGCTGCGCCCGGATGTCTACTACGTCGAAAAGCCGCACAAGAAAACCGATGCGGTGATTTTCGGCAGCCACGACGACGGCACGCTGGCGATGATCGCCAATATCTCGGCCTATCTGGATACCTACTGGGGCGCCAAAACCGAGAATTACGCCATGTATTATCTCAACGGCCAGGATAACAGCCTCAGCCTGATCACCACCCAGCCGCTGAAAGAGCTGGCCTCGCGCTTCAGGGAAAGCTATCTGACCACGTCGGCGGAGGATCGGCGCGCCGAAATGCTGCAGCAAGCCAACATGCTCGACGAACGCGAGAGCTTCTCCGCTTTACGCAAGCAACGTTTCCAGAACGCCTACTCGTTCTCGATCCGCACCACCTTTAACCAGCCGGGGCATCTGGCCACGGTGATCGCCTTCGATCTGCCGATCAACGACATCATCCCGACCAATATGGCGCGCTCAAGCTTCCTGCTGCAGCCCGACGATGTCGACCTGGACGACAGCGTCATACCGGCGGAAACCGCCCTCGGCACCGGCGTGGCGATGGACGGCAGCTGGGTAGAGTTCAGCGCGGCGCTGCCCAATGCGCCGCTGAAGGTGGTTTATCGCGTTTCGGCCCTCAATCTGGCCATCGATCTGCTGCGCAACAATATCTGGCTGATCGTCATCAACCTGCTGCTGCTGGGGCTGTCGATGATGAGCATCTATTTCATCCGCCGCCAATACATCCGCCCCAGCGAGAGCATGGCGGTGGAGCTGGAAGCCGAACGCGCGCTGAATCAGGAGATCATCGCCAGCCTGCCCTCCGGCCTGCTGGTCTACAACTTCGCCAGCAATGCGGTGATCGCCAGCAATAAAATCGCCGAGCACCTGTTGCCGCACCTCAGCCTGCAAAAAATCGCCCATATGGCCGAGCAGCACCACGGCGTGATCCAGGCCACGGTGAATAATGAAGTCTATGAAATCCGCATCTTCCGCAGCCAGCTGTCGCCGGAAACCTACCTGTTCCTGCTGAACGATCAGGACAAAGAGGTGATGGTCAATAAACGGCTGCAGCAGGCGCGGCGCGAATACGATAAAAACGTCCAGGCGCGCAAGCTGATGCTGCATAACCTGGGCATCGAACTGAACCAGCCGGTGCGCCAGATGCACGATCTGGCCGATCGCCTGCGCCACCAGCCGGATGAAGAGCAGCGCCAGGCGCTGCTGAATCAGCTGACGGCGGAGTCGTCCTCGGTACTGGGGTTGATTGAAAACATCACCCTGCTCACCCGCCTGGAAACGCAGGACTGGCAGCCGTCGCGGCAGCCATTCAACCCGGCGGCGCTGATCGACGAGCTGCTGCTGGAGGCGTTGCCCGCCATCAATCAGAAAGGGCTGGCGCTGTTCAACCATTTCCACCTGGATGTCGCGCAAAATTACATTGGCGACGCCAATGCGCTGCGCAAAGTTATCTCGCTGCTGGTGCATTACGCCATCATCACTACCGCCTGCGGCAAGATTTCGCTGGTGGTCGACCATGAGCCCGAGCACCCGGACCGCCTGATATTCCACATTAACGATACCGGCTCCGGCATCTCCAACGAGGAAATCAGCAACCTCAACTACCCGTTCCTCAGCCAGACGCTGGTGGATCGCTTTAATCAGGGCTCCGGCATCACCTTCTTCCTGTGCAATCAGCTGTGCAAAAAGCTCAACGGCCAGTTGGATATTCGCAGCAAGGTGGATATCGGCACCCGCTATACCATCCGCGTCGCCATGGAGATGGAAAAGAAAGAAGCGGAAGAGCAGGAAAAGCTGCTCGACGGCGTGACCGCCCTGCTGGACATTACCTCGGAAGAAGTGCGCGGCATCGTCACCCAACTGCTGCAGGCCTACGGCGCCAGCTGCATCGTGGCCGACGATCGCCAGATCAACCGCGATTACGACGTACTCTTGACCGATAACCCGCGGCGGGCGGATGATTACACCCTGCTGCTGACCAGCGATGAAGCGGGCTGGCAACAGCTGGAAAAACGTTACATCCGGGTAAACTATAACCTGAGCGGCGCAATGATCGACGCCGTGCTGATGTTGATCGAGCAGCAAATGGCGGCGCTGGAGCAGGAGGAAAACCTGCTTTCGCTGACCGCCGATGACATCCAACTCTATGAAAAACAATTGAAATCAAGCGATTACTATGGTCTGTTTGTCGATACAGTACCCGCTGATGTCAAAAAACTGTATACTGAGGCGGGCAGCAGTGATTTCAACGCTCTGTCGCAAACCGCACACCGCCTGAAAGGCGTGTTTGCCATGTTAAATCTGCTTCCCGGCAAGCAACTGTGTGAGTCGTTAGAACAGCACATCGCGGACGGTGATGCGCTCGAGATCGAGAATAACATCAGTCAGATTGATTTTTTCGTCAGCAGACTGCTGGAGCAAGGTAACCAACAACATGAATAACCTGAACGTAATTATTGCTGATGACCATCCTATCGTACTGTTTGGCATCCGGAAGTCACTTGAGCAAATTGAATGGGTGAATGTCGTTGGGGAGTTTGAAGACTCAACCGCACTGATCAACAATCTGTCCAAGCTGGACGCCAACGTACTGATCACCGACCTTTCGATGCCGGGTGATAAATATGGCGACGGCATTACGCTGATTAAATACATCAAACGCCACTATCCGCAGTTGTCGATCATCGTGCTGACCATGAACAACAACCCGGCGATCCTGAGCGCCGTGCTGGATCTGGACATCGAAGGCATCGTGCTGAAACAGGGCGCGCCTACCGATTTGCCCAAGGCGCTGGCCGCCCTGCAGAAAGGCAAAAAGTTCACGCCGGAAAGCGTCTCCAAACTGCTGGAGCGGATCAGCGCCAGCGGTTACGGCGACAAGCGCCTCTCGCCAAAAGAGAGTGAAGTGCTGCGCCTGTTCGCCGAAGGTTTCCTGGTCACCGAAATCGCCAAGAAGCTCAACCGCAGCATCAAGACCATCAGCAGCCAGAAGAAGTCGGCGATGATGAAGCTGGGCGTCGAAAACGACATCGCGCTGCTCAATTACCTGTCCTCCGTCAGCATGACGCCGCTGGACAAAGACTGATCGCCCAGGCGCTCAGCCTAAAAAAGGCACGGCATCCGCCGTGCCTTTTGCTTTTCAGGCATCGGTACGGTCGCGCCGCACCTGCTGGCTGTAATACGCCAGCGTCTGCTCCAGCGTTTCCAGCGTTACCGGCTTCGACAGACAGTTATCCATCCCCGCTTCGATACAACGCTGCTTCTCTTCCGCCAGCGCATTCGCCGTCACGCCGATCACCGGCGCAGTGAAGTTCATCTGCCGCAGGCGCTGGGTCAGGCGGTAACCGTCCATGTTCGGCATATTGACGTCGGTCAGCACGATGTCGACATCCTGGTGCTCCAGCACGCCGAGCGCATCCACGCCGTCGTTGGCGGTCACGACCTGATAACCCAGCGAGCTGAGCTGATCGGACAACAGCCGACGGTTGATCGGGTGATCGTCGACCACCAGCAAATGGATATCGCCATTGTCCACCGCGCTGGCCTTGGCCGGTACCGGCAGCTGCATCAGGGCCTGGCCGCCTTCGCCGCCGACGCCGAACAGCCGGTTGAGCAACGCCAGCGTGTCGCGCGGGGTGGAGGTACTGTGCATCCAATAGCCCGGCCGGGTTTCCAACGACGGGCCAATGTGCTCGGTCGAGAACTGGATCTGCGCCAGCAGCGGCGTATTGACCATGATCGGATGGTCGCTGAGCATCACCTCGCCGGCGGCGGTATCCTGCCCTTCATGGCGCAGCACCCTGGCGCCGTAGCCGCCGAGGATCTCCATCAGGTAGCTCTCCAACCGCTGATTGCGGATATCCAGCCACAGCGTTTTGCCCTGCCAGGTGTCGCTGGCCTGCGGGATCGGGAACTGGGCGTTGAACAACGGAATGCGGATGCTGAACAGGCTGCCCAGGCCGGGTTCGGATTCGACGGCGATATCGCCGTCCATCAGGTTGATCAGCTTTTCGCAGATCGCCAACCCCAAACCGGTGCCCTGAAAATGGCGCTGAACGCCGGTGCCGACCTGGAAGAACGGATCGAACAGGCGGGTGATCTCCTTTTCCGGAATGCCGACGCCGGTATCGCGCACGCTGAATTCCAGATAGCTGCCGCGGGTGCACACCTGCAGGACGATGCAGCCGGTATCGGTAAATTTGATGGCGTTATTCAGCAAGTTGGACAGCACCTGCTGCAGCCGCACCGGGTCGCCATAGATGCGCTCCGGCACGTTTTGTTCGATAAAGCAGTACAGCCCCAGCCGCTTTTTCACCACCAGCGGCAAATAGTTGCCGGCGATATGGGTGATCACCTCCAGGCAGGAAAACTCGCGCGGTTCAATTTTCAGCTGCTCGGATTCGATTTTTGAGAAATCGAGGATATCGCTGATGATCTTCAGCAGCAGGCCGGAAGAGTTGTTCATCGCATTGACCAGGCGGTCGACGCCCTGCGGCAACGCCTTGGTTTGCAACAGGTCGAGGTTGCCGATAATGCCGTACAGCGGCGTGCGCAGCTCGTGGCTGACGGTGGCCAGGAACATCGACTTGGACTGGCTGGCCTGCTCCGCCGCCGCCGCCATCTCCTGCAACGACTCTTCCATTTTCACGCGGGCGCTCACGTCCACCAGCACGCAGATCGCCACGTCTTCGTTGCGGTAGCGCGAGTGCACGAAGCTGATTTGCAAATTATTGTTATTGCTGGTCATGACATCGACAAAGTTCGCCTGCTGCTCGCAAATGATGCGCGTTATGCGATCCCGGTCTTCGTGCGTCAGCAGGTTGATGTAATTGTGCGCCAGCTCGTTGCTCAGAATGTTGGTGCCGTCGCTGATGCGCAGGATGCAGATGCCCACCGGTGCGGAAGCGACAATCTTGTGGTTGAACTGCTCATGCTCCTCCAGCCGGAAAGCGTTTTCCTCCGCCGGCAGGAACATTTTGCGTTCAAACAGCCAGGCCAGCGTGAACAGCACCACGGCCGACAGCAGGTTCAGCAGCAGCGCATTCAGGATCAACACCTTGAAACGCTCCACCACGCTCTTCACCGGCAGCGCATAGACGATGCTGAGCGTCGACGGCGGCAGCGCCTTCTTCATGATCAGATCGCGGTAGTTGTCGACATAGCCGAAATACGCATGCTCGTCGGGGTAGCTGTTGAGCGACGCGGCGTACCTTTCGCCATCCGCCAGACGCAGCACCGGCTCGTTGTTCTCATCCAGCAGAGTGACGCCGATCGGCAGATTGCCCGCGGTGACGAAATCCTCCAGCCTTATGGTCTGCTCAATGCCCAGCAGCGCCTCCAGCTTGTTGCCGATATAGATTGGCGTCAGCACATACAGGTAGCCGACGTCCGGCCGCTGTTGGCTCGGGCTGATCCAGTACAGGTTGTTGTCCTTGTCCTGGTTCTTGGCGTTGCGGTACTTCAGGATGCGTTCGTGCAGGGATTTCAGCACGTTCTCGCGGTTGGTCACCGCGTTGCCGCCGCCGAATTCCGCCATGCACAGGCTGTCGCCGCCGATAAAGAACACCCGGTTGAGGTCGTAAGCGGCGACGAAGTTCTCTTTCCAATACTGGATCAGCCCGCTCAGCGAATCCAAAGAGGTGCGGTAGGCGGTATTCAGCGTACAGTTGGATTCCGGATACAGCGGGTAAAACTGCGGCGGGCTGCCTTTACCGGGAAAAACGCCGCTGAACATATCGATGCTGCTGACCGAGCCATTGAGGCGATTTTCCGCCATGTACTTGATGTCACGAATAATATCGGCAGAGTGGCGGATATAACCCTGCGCCTGATCGAAATCCAGATTGTACTCTTGCCGGATGTCCGATTCTTTTTGATGCAGGATGTTCAGAATATAAAAGGTGGTGAGCAGCGCCCCCAACGACCACAGCATAATCGCCAGCACCCGGAACAAATAGCGGGATATCTTCAGCGTAGTTCGGAAAGAGGCTAAATATTTCAATCGGATACCATACGAAAGTAAGTGGCGGCGCGCGCGTTCACAACGGAACCGCAGCCTGCGGTTTGGCCCGCCAATTAAACCATATAACTGAAAAAGGGCCTAGCATCGCTGCCAGGCCCTTTTGTCTCAATGATGTTTCAGCCTTTAGGCGTTGTCATCATCTGCATCATCTGCGATATCCGCATCGTCGCCATCGTCCAGCGGCGTCGCGTCTTCTTCCGCCGCTTCCGCGCCCGGCTCAAGACTGTCCAGCTCTTCGTCTTCCACCGGCTCGGCTACGCGCTGCAGGCCGACCACGTTCTCGTCTTCCGCAGTGCGGATCAGCGTCACGCCCTGGGTATTACGGCCCACCACGCTGACTTCCGACACCCGGGTGCGCACCAGCGTACCGGCATCGGTGATCATCATGATCTGATCGGTGGTTTCCACCTGCACGGCGCCAACCACCTGACCGTTGCGCTCGCTCACCTTGATGGAGATAACCCCCTGGGTGGCGCGCGATTTGGTCGGGTACTCGGTGACCGCGGTGCGTTTACCGAAGCCGTTCTGGGTCACGGTCAGGATATCGCCTTCACCGCGCGGCACGATCAGCGAGATCACGCTGTCGCCTTCGCCCAGGTTGATGCCGCGCACGCCGGTGGCGGTACGGCCCATCGAACGCACCTGCGTTTCCGGGAAGCGCACCACTTTACCGTTGGCGGAGAACAGCATCACTTCGTTGCTGCCGTCGGTCAGATCGACGCCAATCAGCTCGTCGCCCTCGTTGAGGTTAACGGCGATGATGCCGGCGCTGCGCGGACGGCTGAACTCGGTCAGCGCGGTTTTCTTCACGGTGCCGCTGGCGGTCGCCATAAACACGTGGCGCCCTTCCTCATACTCGCGCACCGGCAGAATGGCGGTAATGCGCTCGTTGGCTTCCAGCGGCAGCAGGTTGACGATAGGGCGACCGCGCGCGCCGCGACTGGCTTCAGGCAATTGATACACCTTCATCCAGTACAAGCGGCCACGGCTGGAGAAGCACAGGATCGTATCGTGGGTGTTGGCCACCAGCAGGCGATCGATAAAGTCTTCTTCCTTGATGCGGGCGGCTGACTTGCCTTTGCCGCCGCGGCGCTGGGCTTCGTAGTCGGACAGCGGCTGATATTTCACATAGCCCTGGTGCGACAGCGTAACCACCACGTCTTCCTGATTGATCAGGTCTTCGATATTGATGTCTGAGGTATTGGCGGTGATTTCGGTGCGGCGGCCGTCGTTGTATTGCTCTTTGATGGCCACCAGCTCTTCGCGGATCACTTCCATCAGGCGGTCCGGGCTTTCCAGAATAAAGATCAGCTCAGCGATAAAGTTCAGCAGCTCTTTATATTCGTCCAGCAGCTTTTCGTGCTCCAGGCCGGTCAGTTTCTGCAGACGCAAATCCAGGATCGCCTGCGCCTGTTGCTCGGTCAGGAAATACTTGCCGTCGCGGATGCCGAACTCCGGCTCCAGCCACTCTGGGCGGGCGGCGTCGTCGCCGGCGCGTTCCAGCATGGCGCTGACGTTGCCGAGATCCCACGGCTGGGCTACCAACGCCACCTTGGCTTCCGCCGGGGTCGGCGCGCGACGGATCAGTTCGATGATCGGGTCGATGTTGGCCAGCGCGATGGCCAGCGCTTCCAGGATATGGGCGCGATCGCGGGCTTTACGCAGCTCGAAGATGGTACGGCGGGTCACCACTTCACGGCGGTGACGCACGAAGGCCTGCAGAATGTCTTTCAGGTTCAGCAGCTTCGGCTGGCCCTGATGCAGCGCCACCATGTTGATGCCGAAGGTCACCTGCAGCTGGGTCAGCGAGTACAGGTTGTTCAGCACCACCTCGCCCACCGCGTCGCGTTTGACTTCGATGACGATGCGCATGCCGTCTTTGTCGGATTCATCGCGCAGCGCGCTGATGCCTTCGACGCGTTTTTCTTTCACCAGCTCGGCGATCTTCTCGATCAGACGCGCCTTGTTCACCTGATACGGGATCTCGTGAACGATGATGGTTTCGCGACCGGTTTTGGCGTCGGCTTCCACTTCCGCGCGCGCGCGCAGGTAGACTTTACCGCGCCCGGTGCGGTAGGCCTCTTCGATGCCGCGGCGGCCGTTGATGATCGCCGCCGTCGGGAAGTCCGGCCCCGGGATGTGTTCCATCAGCCCTTCGATGCTGATGTTTTCATCATCGATGTAGGCCAGACAGCCGTTGATGACCTCTGACAGGTTATGCGGCGGAATGTTGGTGGCCATGCCCACGGCGATACCCGACGAGCCGTTGACCAGCAGGTTCGGGATCTTGGTCGGCATAACGGCCGGGATCTGCTCGGTGCCATCGTAGTTAGGCACGAAGTCGACGGTTTCTTTTTCCAGATCCGCCAGCAGTTCGTGAGCAATCTTGGACATGCGCACTTCGGTATAACGCATCGCCGCGGCGGAGTCGCCGTCGACGGAACCGAAGTTACCCTGACCGTCCACCAGCATGTAACGCAGTGAAAACGGCTGAGCCATACGCACGATGGTGTCGTAAACCGCGCTGTCACCGTGCGGGTGGTATTTACCGATCACGTCCCCGACGACACGGGCCGATTTCTTGTATGGTTTATTCCAGTCGTTACCCAATACACTCATCGCGTACAGAACGCGGCGGTGAACCGGCTTCAGTCCATCACGAACATCTGGCAGCGCACGTCCGACAATAACGGACATCGCGTAGTCCAGATACGAGTTTTTCAACTCGTCTTCGATGTTTACCGGTGTGATTTCTCTGGCAAGGTCGCTCATGGAGCTGCTATCCCTCTACTAATGATTCATCTGCCCGCTGCCATAGTGGCAAAGGTGTAAAACTATATCACAAAGCACGCTTTACGGGAAAATAACCGCCGCTGTTTCGCGGAAATTATGCAGATAAGTGCGGTAAAAACGCATCGGCGCAGACGGGGCTGCGCCGGAACATGTATAATCCGCGCAACGAGAACAAGGAGCCAGACAAGCCCATGAATGCAGAATCATCCAGCCGCGCGCAAAACGTTGACCAACAGGAAATCGCCAAGTTCGAGGCCGTCGCCTCCCGCTGGTGGGATCTGGAAGGCGAATTCAAGCCGCTGCACCGCATCAACCCGCTGCGCCTGAACTACATCATGCAGCGCGCCGACGGCATTTTTGACAAGCAGGTGCTCGACGTCGGCTGCGGCGGCGGCATTCTGGCTGAAAGCATGGCGCGCGAAGGCGCGCAGGTGACCGGCCTGGACATGGGCGGCGAGCCGCTGCAGGTCGCCAGGCTGCACGCGCTGGAGAGCGGCGTGAACGTCACCTACGTGCAGGAAACCGTCGAGAGCCACGCCCAGGCGAACCCGCAGCGCTACGACGTGGTCACCTGCATGGAAATGCTGGAGCACGTTCCCGATCCCGCCTCGGTGGTGCGCGCCTGCGCCCATCTGGTGAAGCCGGGCGGCCACGTGTTCTTCTCCACCATCAACCGCAACACCAAAGCCTGGCTGATGGCGGTGATCGGCGCGGAATACGTTCTGAAGATGGTGCCGCAGGGCACCCATGACCACAAGAAGTTCATCCGCCCTTCCGAACTGATCGGCTGGGTCGACGGCACGCCGCTGCGCGAAAAGCACATGATCGGCCTGCATTACAACCCGATCACCGATCGTTTCAAGCTTGGCCGCAACGTTGATGTGAACTATATGGTTCATACGCAACACGAAGGTTAATCGCCTTGAGCCGCGCCGGCCCTGGCGCTCCGGGGCCAGGCGCCGTATCGGCGTTAGGAAAAATACCCAGTTTCCCGATTTTCGATCAAAATGCGCGATGTAAACAGTTTTTTAGAATATTAAATCAGATCAATATGCCGTTTTTTTCTAACGTTTAATAAAGCGGCAAACGATCACGTTTTTCAAATCCTCAGTAAAATCTTATCCCGGATATTGACAAGCTTGCCGCGCCAGTCACAGCGCGCACTCAGAACAGGAAGTCACATTTCACCCCCAAGTTATCCACAAATTAGGCCGGTTTTGTTCACTTGCAAACGCCCTGTTTTCTCACTATCTTGTTACCTCACCGACATACAACCCCTATATATAGTGTTTACATACTGAGCAGAGCTACTACACTTCTGCTTAGGGGCACCATACGGACAGGTAAAACACCACATGAACCAAAGTCTGCTTGTAACTAAACGCGATGGCCGTAAAGAGCGCATCAACCTCGACAAAATCCACCGGGTCATCGACTGGGCCGCGGAAGGGTTAAACAACGTCTCGGTTTCTCAAGTAGAGTTGCGTTCGCACATTCAGTTTTATGACGGCATCAAAACCGCCGACATTCATGAAACCATCATCAAAGCCGCTGCCGATCTGATCTCCCGCGATGCGCCGGACTATCAATATCTGGCCGCCCGCCTGGCGATTTTCCACCTGCGCAAAAAGGCTTACGGCCAGTTCGAACCGCCGAAGCTGCACGCTCACGTGACCCGCATGGTAGAGATGGGCAAGTACGATAAGCATCTGCTGGAAGACTACAGCGCTGAAGAGTTCGAGCAGATGGACTCCTTTATCGATCACTGGCGTGACATGAACTTCTCCTACGCGGCAGTCAAGCAGCTGGAAGGCAAATACCTGGCGCAGAACCGCGTCAGCGGCGAGATCTACGAGAGCGCCCAGTTCCTGTACATCCTGGTCTCCGCCTGCCTGTTCTCCAACTACCCGCGTGAAACCCGTCTGGACTACGTCAAACGTTTCTACGACGCGATTTCCACCTTCAAGATTTCGCTGCCTACGCCGATCATGTCCGGCGTGCGCACCCCGACCCGCCAGTTCAGCTCTTGCGTGCTGATCGAGTGCGGCGACAGCCTGGATTCCATCAACGCCACCTCCAGCGCCATCGTGAAATACGTTTCGCAGCGCGCCGGCATCGGCATCAACGCCGGCCGCATCCGCGCGCTGGGCAGCCCGATCCGCGGCGGTGAAGCGTTCCACACCGGCTGTATCCCGTTCTACAAGCATTTCCAGACCGCCGTTAAGTCCTGCTCGCAGGGCGGCGTGCGCGGTGGCGCAGCGACGCTGTTCTACCCGATGTGGCATCTGGAAGTGGAAAGCCTGCTGGTGCTGAAAAACAACCGCGGCGTTGAAGGCAACCGCGTGCGCCACATGGACTACGGCGTGCAGCTGAACCGCCTGATGTACCAGCGCCTGATCAAGGGCCAGGACATCACCCTGTTCAGCCCGTCCGACGTGCCGGGCCTGTACGATGCGTTCTTCGCCGATCAGGACGAGTTCGAACGCCTGTACACCCGGTACGAGCAGGACGACAGCATTCGCCAGAAGCGCGTGAAGGCGGTTGAGCTGTTCTCGCTGATGATGCAGGAACGCGCCTCTACCGGCCGCATCTACATCCAGAACGTCGACCACTGCAACACCCACAGCCCGTTCGATCCGCAGATCGCGCCGGTGCGCCAGTCGAACCTGTGCCTGGAAATCGCGTTGCCGACCAAGCCGCTGGACGACGTCAACGACGAAAACGGCGAAATCGCCCTGTGTACGCTGTCCGCCTTCAACCTGGGCGCCATCGACAGCCTGGACGATCTGGAAGAGCTGGCGACCCTGGCGGTGCGTTCTCTCGACGCCCTGCTGGACTACCAGGACTACCCGATCAAAGCCGCTCACCGTGGCGCCATGGGGCGTCGCACCCTGGGCATCGGCGTGATCAACTTCGCCTATTATCTGGCGAAGAACGGCGTGCGCTACTCCGACGGCAGCGCCAACAACCTGACCCACAAGACCTTCGAAGCCATTCAGTACTACCTGCTGAAAGCCTCCAACCGTCTGGCTCAGGAACAGGGCGCCTGCCCGTGGTTCAACGAAACCACCTATTCGCAGGGCATCCTGCCGATCGACACCTACAAGAAAGACCTGGATACCGTCTGCAGCGAGCCGCTGCACTACGACTGGGAAACCCTGCGCAAGGACATCCAGGAAACCGGCCTGCGCAACTCGACCCTGTCTGCGCTGATGCCGTCGGAAACCTCTTCGCAGATTTCCAACGCCACCAACGGCATCGAGCCGCCGCGCGGCCATATCAGCATCAAGGCGTCGAAAGACGGCATCCTGCGCCAGGTGGTGCCGGAGTACGAGCGCCTGAAAAACGACTACGAACTGCTGTGGGAAATGCCGAACAACGACGGTTACCTGCAACTGGTCGGCCTGATGCAGAAGTTTATCGACCAGTCGATTTCCGCCAACACCAACTACGATCCGACCCGTTTCCCGGGCGGCAAGGTGCCGATGAAGCAGCTGTTGAAAGACCTGCTCACCACCTACAAGTTTGGCGTCAAGACGCTGTACTACCAAAACACCCGCGACGGTGCGGAAGACGTACAGGAAGATTTGCAGCCAACCAAGGCCGGCGATGACGACTGCGAAAGCGGCGCCTGCAAAATCTAAAGCTTTAACACAGCGGGCCGGAATTTTCCGGCCCCTTCTATTACGATGGATTCAGGTTTATGGCTTACACCACTTTTTCTCAGAATAAAAACGACCAGCTGCTGGAGCCGATGTTTTTCGGCCAGTCGGTTAACGTTGCCCGTTTCGACCAGCAAAAGCATGAAATCTTCGAAAAGCTGATCGAGAAGCAGCTGTCCTTCTTCTGGCGTCCGGAAGAAGTTGACGTGTCCCGCGATCGCATCGACTATCAGGCGCTGCCGGATCATGAGAAGCACATCTTCATCAGCAACCTGAAGTACCAGACGCTGCTGGACTCGATCCAGGGCCGCAGCCCGAACGTGGCGCTGCTGCCGCTGATCTCCATTCCTGAATTGGAAACCTGGGTGGAAACCTGGTCCTTCTCCGAGACCATCCACTCGCGTTCTTACACCCATATCATCCGCAACATCGTCAACGATCCGGCGCTGGTGTTCGACGATATCGTCACCAACGAAGAGATCCTCAAGCGCGCGAAAGACATTTCCGGCTACTACGACGATCTGATCGAAATGACCAGCTATTACCATCTGCTGGGTGAAGGCACCCACCAGGTGAACGGCAACACCGTTACCGTTAACCTGCGCGCGCTGAAGAAGCAGCTTTACCTGTGCCTGATGAGCGTCAACGCGCTGGAAGCGATCCGCTTCTACGTCAGCTTCGCCTGCTCCTTCGCCTTCGCCGAACGCGAACTGATGGAAGGCAACGCCAAGATCATCAAACTGATCGCCCGCGACGAAGCGCTGCACCTGACCGGCACTCAGCACATGCTGAACCTGATGCGCTCGGGCGCCGATGACCCGGAAATGGCGGAAATCGCCGTCGAGTGCCAGCAGCAGTGCTACGATCTGTTCGTGCTGGCCGCCCAGCAGGAAAAAGAGTGGGCGGAATACCTGTTCCGCGACGGCTCGATGATCGGCCTGAACAAAGACATTCTGTGCCAATATGTGGAGTACATCACCAATATCCGCATGCAGGCGGTCGGCCTCGGCCTGCCGTTCGAAACCCGCTCCAACCCGATCCCGTGGATCAACGCCTGGCTGGTGTCCGACAACGTACAGGTCGCGCCGCAGGAAGTGGAAGTCAGCTCCTACCTGGTCGGCCAGATCGACTCGGAAGTGCACGCCGACGACCTGAGCGACTTCGAACTCTAAGCGATGGCGACGCCAACCGTAACGCTGCGCACCGCCGGTGCGCAGCTGCCCTGCCCGAAAAGCGAAAGCTGCCTGCTCGACGTGCTGGAACTGCACGACGTGCAGGTGGAATATCAGTGCCGTTCCGGCTATTGCGGCGCCTGCCGCCTGAAGCTGGTGAAAGGGGAAGTGACCTATCGCCAACAGCCGCTGGCGTTTATCAACGACGGCGAAATCCTGCCCTGCTGCTGCATGCCGCTGACCGATATCGAGCTGGAAATCTAATGGGTTGGGTGCCTGAAACCGCGCCAGGAGACCAGAAGGCGGGGTTGCCCCCGCCCTATGATTTACCGCTTCACATACAGGTTAACGTCATTAGGACAGTGATATCTTTCTGGTAGATTTCCAACCCGCAAAAGCGATCTTTCATCATCCATACAAATATCAAAACCGTAATACATACAACAGTTAACGCGTATAGCGCATGTTTTTTATACATGCTTGCCTCCTTGCTGTGAAGGGGCTACCATACCGGTGTCTAGGCGGTATGTGCAGCCCCATTCTGATTGAGAGTCAGTCTGGGGCTTTCATCTATCCGCCTTGTCACACAATGCCCAAGACGAACAGTCTCAAGCACCCGCACTGAGAGTAACAGCATTCTCCCACCGCGAATATCCCCTATAATATTATGATTAATAAGGGATATATCACCACCATCAAGCATTGTTACTCGATGACTTCAACGATCTCCAACCAGGCGTTTTTACCACATGCCTGCTCGCCATTCAGCCAACGCCGCAGCATGTCCAGCGCCAGCATCGCCACCGACTCCTGGCGCAGGCGTAGCCCGTGGCGAGATGCGCGATAACGTACGGTCTGGCCGATGCCGCCGCGCGGCGTATGCAGCGCCACGCTGACCTGCTCGTCACTCATGGCGCTGACCGCCAGCGCCAGCGGCGCGCCGGTCAGCTCCGCCAGCGAACGGGCGCGCGCCAGGCTGGTTTCCAGCGTTTCGACACAGTGGGCGGGCAGCAATTCACCGCCGGCCAGCGGCGCGGCTTCGCTCTGCAGCTGCAGATTGATCAGCCCGGCGCTGAACTGCTCGCTCAGCGCCAGCTTCAGCCCCTGCTGCGTTAAGCGCTGCGCCAGCAGGGCCGGCAGGCCGACCGTGCCTTCAAAGATGCAGTTGTCCCCCGCCACGGCGCGCACCCGCTCCCAGGCCTGCTCCATCGCTGCGCGCTGGCTGACCGGGCCGGTCAGCTTCAGTTCGATAATCGGGCTGGAAGAGCGATACCCCAGCACCACCTGCGGCGGCAACGGCATGCCGTCGAGTTCGGCGGCCAGATCGCTTTCCGAGGTGCCGAAGGTGGTCAAGCGCAGGCACAACGGCGGTTCAGGCAGGGTAAATCGCTGGCGCAAACGCGGTACTATCTGCTGTTCGACCATCACTTTAAATTCGGAGGGCACGCCCGGCGTGAAGAACATCAGGCATTTGTTCAGCCGCAGCGCAAAACCGCAGGCGGTGCCGACCGGGTTGTCCAGCATTTCGGCGTTGGCCGGGATCTGCGCCTGCTTGCGGTTGGAGGCGGCCATCGGCCGGCCGCGTTCGGCAAAATAAGCTTCGATGCGCGCCAGCCATTCGGCGTGTTCGACCAGCCCGACGCCGCTGGCCGTGGCGGCCGCCAGCGCGCTGAGGTCGTCGCTGGTCGGCCCCAGCCCACCGTTGACGATCAGCACATCGGCGATATGGCTGCGCTCCCGCAGCGTTTCGACCAGAGAGGAGAGGCTGTCCCCTACCGTTTCGCGCCCGCTCATCGGCATGCCTTGCTGGAACAGAAAGTCCGCCAGCCAGGCGGCGTTGGTATCAATAATTTGCCCGTGCAGCACTTCGTCACCGGTGCTGAGCATCTCCACCCTTAACATTGATCTCTCCCACATTTTCTGGTCATTCCACTATAGAAGCCTGTAAATAACTTTTCACTAAGCGTCGCCGGATAATTTCGCTCAGGGGCATTTTTTAGCGCCGCCGCGCCGCCCACCCCGGCGTAAACATTATTGAACACAAGCCGTAACGTCGGTTTGACACAAAATAGTCGATCAACTATCCTGCCGCACTCAGAATTAGTTACCTATAATTTTCCAAAATCTTTGGCTGGTAGAGAAAAACGTGAAGAATCGCACTCTTGGCAGTGTTTTTATCGTGGCGGGCACCTCCATCGGCGCCGGCATGCTCGCGATGCCGCTGGCGGCGGCGGGCGTCGGCTTCGGCGTTACCCTGGCTTTACTGGTCGGGCTGTGGCTGTTGATGTGTTACACCGCGCTGCTGCTGGTTGAGGTTTACCAGCACGAGAAGGCGGATACCGGCCTCGGCACCCTCGCCAAACGCTACCTCGGCGGCGGCGGCCAATGGCTGACCAGCTTCAGCATGATGTTTTTGATGTACGCCCTGACCGCCGCCTACATCAGCGGCGCCGGAGAGTTGCTGGCGACCAGCATCAGCCAGTGGACGTCGCAGGACTTCCCCACCACGCTCGGCGTATTGCTGTTTACCCTGGTGGCCGGCGGCGTAGTCTGCATCGGCACCCATTCGGTCGACCTGTTCAACCGCATCCTGTTCAGCGCCAAGGTGGTGTTCCTGGTGGTGATGCTCGGTCTGATGCTGCCGAATATTCACCAAACCAACCTGATGACGTTGCCGCTGGAGCAAGGGTTGGCGCTCTCCGCCATCCCGGTGATCTTCACCTCTTTCGGTTTTCACGGCAGCGTGCCGAGCATCGTCAACTACATGGGCGGCAACATTCGCCGGCTGCGCTGGATATTCATCATCGGCAGCGCCATTCCGCTGGTGGCCTACATCTTCTGGCAGCTGGCCACGCTGGGCAGCATCAGCTCCGACACCTTCGTCGGCATCCTGGCCCAGCAGGCCGGGCTGAACGGCTTGCTGCAGGCGGTGCGCGACGCGGTAGCCTCACCGCACGTGGAGCTGGCGGTGCATCTGTTCGCCGATCTGGCGCTGGCCACCTCGTTCCTCGGCGTGGCGCTCGGGTTGTTCGATTTCCTGGCCGACCTGTTCAAACGGCGGGATAACGTGCGCGGCCGCCTGCAGACCGGCGCCATCACCTTCCTGCCGCCGCTGGCCTTCGCCCTGTTCTATCCGCGCGGCTTCGTGCTGGCGCTGGGCTTCGCCGCCATCGCGCTGTCGGTGCTGGCGCTGCTGCTGCCGTCGCTGCTGGTGTGGAAAACGCGTCAGAAGCATCAGGCGCAATACCGCGTCTGGGGCGGCACGCCGGCGCTGGCGCTGGTGTTTGTCTGCGGGGTCACGGTCATTGCCATTCAGCTGGGCATCGCCAGCGGCATGCTGCCCGCGGTGGGGTAACTCATTGGTTGTCGAAACAAGGGGGCCGCAAGCCCCCTTTTTGCTGCGTCAGAAGCTCAGGCCAACGCCGATGTACGGACCATCGGCCAGCGTGTTGTCGCGGCGCCCGTCCTTGCCTGCCATCTGCATGTAGCGGTAACCCACGTCCACGCTCAGCGGACGGAAGACATTCCAGCGCAGGCCGCCGCTGGCCTCGTTATAGGCCTTGACGCCGCTGGTCAACGACTCCGGCGCGAAGTACCCTTCGCCGTGCAGGCTGAAATAGCGGTTAATCACCCACTCCAGGCCGCCGCCCAGCGCCAGCGCCCCGCCGCTTTTTCCGTCTTTGGGGCTGAGGTACAGCGCCTTGCCGCCCACCGTCGCCGTCAACGGCCCCAGCGGCACGCCGAAGTTCAACCCCAGACTGCCGACGTTGCCGTCATGGTCGCTGCGCGCCCAGTTACCGGTCAGGCCCAGGCCGGAAGAACCGGTGCTCATGCCGACGCCCAGATTGGTATAATGCTCCCCGGCTTCGCCAGACAGGCTGACGGCGCTCGCCGAACCGGTCACCAACAGCAGGCCTGCCGCGCACGCGACCCAAGTCTTTTTCATCATCTTTCCCTCTGGTTTTGTCATCCATTCAGAATGATCGAGTCAACTGCCAATAATACCGTCACGAGTCTATACCAAAGCACAACGACTCTTTAAGGGATAAAAGCGAAAAAATGCTTAACTAATCAAAGAAATGTAAATTTGTGAAAACAGAAATCAAATTCGCGGCGCCGACGCCAGCGATAACTCGCACCTATTTGCCGAGCGGCGGCTAAAGGTCTACAACTAGTAGTGGTTTTGACCCCGGTCAGGGGAAAAGCCTACCGGCAGGACTATGATGATGAACGCTTAAACCGCCCGAGTATCAACTCAGTTGCAATACGATAAGGAGCAAGTGATGAGCAAGAAAGGACTGACTACCGCAGCCGGCGCACCGGTTGTCGATAACAACAACGTGATCACCGCGGGCAAACGCGGGCCGATGCTGCTGCAAGACGTGTGGTTCCTGGAAAAACTGGCCCACTTCGACCGCGAAGTGATCCCCGAGCGCCGCATGCACGCCAAAGGTTCCGGCGCCTACGGCACCTTTACCGTCACCCACGACATTACCCAATACACCCGCGCGAAAATCTTCTCTGAAATCGGCAAGCAGACCGACATGTTCATCCGCTTCTCCACCGTCGCCGGTGAACGCGGCGCCGCCGATGCCGAACGCGATATCCGCGGCTTCGCGATGAAGTTCTATACCGAAGAAGGCAACTGGGATCTGGTGGGCAACGATACGCCGGTATTCTACCTGCGCGATCCGCTGAAATTCCCCGACCTCAACCACGTGGTGAAACGCGATCCGCACACCAACCTGCGCAACCCGGTATACAAATGGGACTTCTTCTCCCACCTGCCGGAGTCGCTGCACCAGTTGACCATCGATTTCAGCGACCGCGGCATCCCGAAATCCTACCGTCACATGCACGGTTTCGGCAGCCATACCTTCAGCTTTATCAATGCCGACAATGAACGCTTCTGGGTGAAATTCCACTTCCGTTGCCAACAGGGCATCGAGAACCTGATGGACGACGAGGCGGAAGCGATCATCGCCAAGGATCGCGAAAGCTCGCAGCGCGACCTGTTCGAGGCGATCAAACGCGGTGATTTCCCACGCTGGAAGCTGCAGATCCAGATCATGCCGGAGCACGAAGCCTCGCAAACCCCTTACAACCCGTTCGATCTGACCAAGGTGTGGCCGCATGGCGACTATCCGCTGATCGACGTCGGCTTCTTCGAGCTGAACCGCAACCCGGACAACTATTTCTCCGAAGTTGAGCAGGTGGCGATGAACCCGGCCAACGTGGTGCCGGGCGTCAGCTTCTCGCCGGACAAGATGCTGCAGGGGCGGCTGTTCTCCTACGGCGATGCGCACCGCTACCGCCTGGGCGTCAACCATCATCAGATCCCGGTCAACGGCGCCAAATGTCCGTTCCACAACTATCACCGCGACGGTGCGATGCGGGTGGACGGCAACAGCGGCAACGGCGCCACCTACGAGCCGAACAGTTTCGGCCTGTTCCAGGAGCAGCCGGACTTCAGCGAACCGCCGTTGAGCATCGAAGGCGCGGCCGACCACTGGAACCACCGCGAAGACGACGATTACTACAGCCAGCCGCGTGCGCTGTTTAACCTGTTGAGCGCCGAAGAACACCAGCGCATGTTCACCCGCATCGCCGGCGAACTGTCGCAGGTGCCGGAGCAGATCCAGCGCCGCCAGGTCGATCTGTTCACCAGGGTGCACCCTGATTACGGCGCCGGCGTGGCCAAAGCGCTGGGCCTGAAGTAAACCGCAGGGTCTGAATTAAAGCCGCCCGCGCCCCTGAACTGCACCCCAAAAGTTGGACACCCAACTGAGTAAGGTGCAGTTTTTTATGCGAGCGACGTCTGCGCCGCCACCCACTGCTGCAGCCGGCGGCGCGAGATCTTGATGCCGCCCTGTTTCAATTCGTCGGGCAAGGCGAACAGCGCCGCCGGGCGCTGGAAGTTGGCCAGCTTGCCCTGCGACCACGCCAGCAGCGCCCCCAGCGTCAGCGACGTTGCGCTGTCGATCACCGCTACCGGCCGCTGACCGAACTCAGCGTCGTCCACCGGCACCACGAACGCCTGCGTAATCTGCGGATGGGTCAGCAGCAGGCGTTCGATATCTTCCGGCTGAACGCCCTCGCCGCCGCTAAAGAACAGATTGTCCAACCGGCCGAGAATGCGCAGCTCACCCTGCGCCATCACGCCGCGATCGCGGGTGCGGAACCAGCCCTGAGCGTCCGCCAGCGGCTGCAGGCCGCCATCACGCCAGTAGCCCAGCGCCAGGCTGTCCGCACGGATCCATACCTCTTCGTCCACCAGTTTTATCTCACGACCGGCGAGCGGCAAACCGACGCCCGGCCGCGCATCGGCGCGCTTGGCGCACACCGTCGAGGCCAGTTCGGTCAGGCCGTAACCGCACCAGCAGCGAATGCCCGCCGCCTCGGCCTGCCCGGTCAGGTCTGGCGGGATAGTCGCGCCGCCCAACAGCACCGCTTTCAGCCTCAGCCCCGCCAGCGGCTGCGCCAACAGCCGCCACAGCTGGGTCGGCACCAGCGAGGCATGGGTACAGCCCGCCAGCGCCTCGGCCAGCGGCAGCCTGTCGCGCACCACCAGCGCGGCGCCCGCCGACAGCCAGCGCCATACGATGCCCTGCCCGGAAACGTGAAACAGCGGTAGCGACAGCAGCCAGCGATCCTGCCGCCGGAAGTCCATCAATTGCCGCACGCCGGCGGCGCTGGCCAGGTGATTGGCATAGCTGTGCGCCGCCGCCTTGGGCATGCCGCTGGAGCCGGAGGTCAGCGTCAGCGTCGCCAGCCGCCGCGGATCCCAGGACGGCGGGTCGGCCCGGCGCGGCTCGGTAGACGGCGAAGTCAGTGGGATGACGCACGTCGGCAACGCCGGCAGCGCGTCGGGGCTGAAAGCGAAAGCCACCGCCAGCTCGGGCAACAGCGCGGTCAGCTGAGCCGCCGGCAGCGCCGGATTTAGCGGCAACAGCCGTGCGCCGCACTGCAGCAGCGCCAGATAGGCCAGCAGCAACGGATAACTGTTGTTGCCGCACAGCGCCACGCCGCTCCCCGCCTGCACGCCCTGATGCTGAAAATGCGCCGCCAGTTCATCCACCTGGCGCCGCAGCGCCAGCCAGCTCACCGGCTGCCGGCCAACGATCAGCGCCGTGGCCTGCGGTTGGCGCTGCGCCCAATGGCGCCACGGCCAATCGTTCAACGGCGCCATAGACACGCCAGCGCGGATGTACCCCACAGCGGCAACCGACAGTCCGGCCAGGGCCGCAGCAGCTGCGCCTGCATCAACCCCAGCGTATCCAAACCCGGAACGGTGTTCGGCGTCAGCCAGTGGGCGATGCGCGCCAGCTGGGTCAAGCCCAGGCTGGACTCGATGCTCGAGCCGATCACCGCCGTCAGCCCCGCCGCATGGGCCTGATCCACCAGCCCGCGGCAACGTTCCAGGCTGCCGGTCAGCATCGGCTTGATGACGATCGCCGCCACGCCCGGCTCGGCCCGCACCACGAAGTCGGGCTCGCGCACGCTTTCGTCCCAGGCGATGGCGATGCCGGTATCTCGGGCAAATGCGCGCGATTCCGCGCGGGTCCGGCAGGGTTCTTCGAGATAGGCGATGCGATCGCGCAACGCCGGATTAACGTACTTGGCGAAGCCGTCGGCCCTGGCGCGGCTCCAGCTGCGGTTGGCGTCCAGCCGCAGGCGCAGTTCCGGCAACGCCTCCAGCAGCACGTTGACAATCATGCCGTCGCGCACCGCCTCATACAGCCCCACCTTCACCTTGGCGACCTTCTCGCCCGGCAGCGTGGCCAGCGCCTCGAACAGCGCATCGGGATCGCCGGTGCACAGCGGCGCCTTGCGGTAATCCGCCTGCGGCGGCAGCCGCTGCTCCAGCTCGGCCCGCGCGCAGCTGAGGCCGAACGCCACCGACGGCAGCGGGCTGTCGACCGGGTCATCTCCCGCCTGCCAGTGCGGCAGCCAGGCCAGCGCGGCCTGTTCCGCCTGCGCCAGGGTTTCCTCGCTGAACCCCGGCAGCGGCGCGATTTCGCCCCAGCCCTGCCGTTCGCCCTGCCGCAGCCGAACCAGCAGGCCGTCGCGGGTTTTCAGCCGCTGATTGCGCAGCACCACGCCCGCATCCATCGGCACACTGTAGCGGTACAGCGTCGCGCTACGCATCACGGGTTACGCTTGAATTTACTGAAGTCCGGCTGGCGCTTTTCATTGAATGCGTTGCGCCCTTCCTGGCCTTCGTCGGTCATGTAGAACAGCATGGTGGCGTTGCCCGCCAGCTCCTGCAGCCCGGCCTGGCCGTCGCAATCGGCGTTCAGCGCCGCTTTCAGACAGCGCAGCGCCATCGGGCTGTTCTGCAGCATTTCACGGCACCAGCGCACGGTTTCCCTTTCCAAATCGGCCAGCGGCACCACGGTGTTGACCAACCCCATCTCCAGCGCGGCGGCGGCGTCATACTGGCGGCACAGGAACCAGATTTCACGCGCCTTCTTCTGGCCGACGATGCGCGCCATGTAGGATGCGCCCCAACCGCCGTCAAAAGAGCCGACCTTAGGCCCGGTCTGGCCGAAAATGGCGTTGTCCGCGGCGACGGTCAGATCGCACATCATGTGCAGCACGTGGCCGCCGCCGATCGCGTAGCCGGCCACCATCGCCACCACCGGTTTCGGGCAGGTGCGGATCTGGCGCTGGAAATCGAGCACGTTGAGGTGATGCACGCCGCTGTCGTCGCGGTAGCCGCCGTAATCGCCGCGCACTTTCTGATCGCCGCCGGAGCAGAAGGCCCGATCGCCGGCGCCGGTGAGAATAATGCTGCCGATACCGTCGTCATAGCGGGCGTTGGCCAGCGCGTCGAGCATCTCTTTTACCGTGTGCGGGCGAAATGCGTTGCGCACCTGCGGCCGGTTGATGGTGATCTTGGCGATGCCGTCGGCGGACTTGTGATACAGAACGTCGGTGAAATCGCCGGAGCAATCCCGCCAGTCGACGGCGGCGTACAGCTGTTCTTCATTCGGATAGCGCATATTCGGTTCCTTAACCTGGGTTAACGAGAAAATCCTGCAGCTCGGCGACGAACGCCTGCGGGTTGGCCAGGTGCGCGTTATGTCCGGCCTGCGGCACAATGCGCAACGGCAACCCGGCGTCGCGCGCCAGCCGTTGAAATTTGGGGTCGTTCTCACCGCACAATACCCGCAGCGGCACCGCCAGCTGCCGCAGCTGCGGCGCCAGACAGGGCTGCCGGCCCAGCGAAGTGGCCTCCAGCATATCGGCCACCGCCGCGCCGCTATTGCCGGAGCGCGCGGCGATCAGCGCCTGCCGATGCACCTGGCTGAGCTCGGTAAACACCGGCTGCCGGTACCAGTCCGCCAGCACCTCGGCGACCGGCTGATGGCGAAAACGCTCGGCCCAGGCGGCATCCTGTTCGCGGCGGCGGCCGCGCAGTGCTTCGCTGTCCAGCCCCGGATTGCCGCCTTCGATGATCGCCCCCTGCAGGCCCTGAAGCCGGCCATGGCAAGCGTGATACATGGCGATGCGCCCGCCCAGCGAATACCCCACCAGCCAGTAGCGTTCAATGTCATGCAGCTGCAGCGTGGCGCTGATTTGCGCGCTGATATCGTCAAAGCCGCGGCAAGCCACGGCGACCGAATCGCCATGGCCGGGCAGATCGATGGCCAGCGACGGCCATTCGGGGCAGCGCGCGGCGATCACCCGCCATTCATTGTTGTTGCCCAGCAGGCCGTGCAGCCAAACCAGCCAGGGACGATCCGCCTCGCCCCGCTGTAAAACGCGTGTCGCCAGCATCATTGCACCGCCATCTGTCGTATCAGCTGCTGCAGGCTCTCGGCCCCGTCGCTGGGCGGCACCTGCAGCTCGATCAGCGTCGCGCCAACGCGGCGCCACCCCTGAGCCACCGCCTGCTGCAGCTGGTCCCAGCTTTCCGGCCGCGCGTAGCGCAGCCCGAACATCGCCGCCGCGTGGCTGAATTCCACGTCCTGCGGCATGCAGTAAAAACGCTGACGATCGTCTTCCGGCGTCGGCAGCAGCGAGAAAATCTGGCCGCCGTTGTTGTTGACCACCAACAGCACCGTCGGCGCGGAGCACTGCCGCAGCAGCGCCAGCGCGTTGAGGTCATACAGTGCGGAAAGGTCGCCCACCAGCGCCAGCGTCGGTTTGGCGGTGGCGCGCTGCACGCCGGCGGCGGTGGATATCAGGCCGTCGATGCCGCTGGCGCCGCGATTGCTGTAGACCGGATAGCCGGCCGGCAGCCGGGTCAACGCATCGACCAGACGCACCACCAGGCTGTTGCCGAGGAACAGCTGGCCGTTTTCCGGCAGCAGCTCAGGCAGCCGATGCGCCAGCTGCGCCTCGCCGAAGCGATGAATCAGATGGGAGGAAGCCGCGTCCAGCGCCTGCTCCGCCAGCCGCGCCAATTCGCCGGCCCAGGGGCTGCGCGGCTGTGCCGGATGCAGCGGCAGCCACTCGGCTATCGCCGCGCAGATGCGGCGCCCGCGGTGATGGGCCGGATCGAGCCGCCCCGGCAGCGCGTCGACCAGCCAATATTCTTCGGGGCGGCACCCTTCCTGCCACTGCAGCAGGCGTTTGCCGGTCAGGCTGCCGCCAAACTGCAGCACCAGCTGCGCCTCCTGCAAAATGCGCTGAGCCTGCGGCCGCGCCAACCAGAGATCGGCGCAGGGCAACGGTTGCCCGGTCTGCGACAGCACGTCGCCGATCACCGGCCAACCGAGCATGGCGGCCCACTCGGCCAGCATCGCCCCTTCTTCGGCGCTCATCCGCCCGGCCACCACCACGCCGCGTTTCTGCCGCCAGAAGAACCAGTCAGGCTCAGGCTGCACCGCGCGCGCGTCCTGCTCGCGCAGCCAGGGGGCGCCGTCTTGCCACCAGCTGCCCAGCGCCGCCGACCACTCGGCATAACGCCGTTCATCACCGCCGTACAGCGGTTCGGCAAACGGGCAGTTGATGTGCAATGCGCCGTGCTGCAGGCGCGCCATGGCGCTGTCAACGCTGGACACCAGCCAACTGGCCGGAATATCCGGCGTCGGGCGCGGCAGATCGAGATGCAATGCGGGGTGGCTGGCGTAGAGGCCATTCTGGCGAATGGCCTGATTGGCGCCGCAGTCGATCAGCTCCGGCGGCCGATCGGCGGTGAGGCACACCAGCCTTTCGCCCGTCAGCCCCGCTTCGATCAGCGCGGGGTAAAGATTGGCCGCGGCGGTGCCGGAGGTGACGATCACCGCCACCGGCTCACGCGTCGCCTTCGCCAGGCCGAGCGCCAAATGGCCCAGCCCGCGTTCGTCAAAATGGGTATGGCAGATAAAAGACCCGTTGGCCGCCGCAGCCAGCGTCAGCGGCGTGGAACGCGAGCCCGGAGCGATACAGACATGCCGCACCCCATGGCGGGACAGCGCTTCCAACAGCAATGCCGCCCATCGGCGATTAAAAACACTTGTCGACATAGTTCGCTCACAGGTCAGTTGGCTGAGGCCCTCTCTGGCGCTGCCGCGCCAAAAGTTATGCCCGGTATTATATGGGGTGTTGTTTTGCCAACTTTTGCGCCAGCGCAAGAACGCCGTATATCTCCGCGACTTTATGCCGGTCAATACGCAGATTCATCACAACAACAAAACATAAAAATCACATAAACATCACAAGCTCCGCCGTCCAGGCCAAAGGCCCGCCGATAAAAAAGGGCCGTCCGCGCAGACGGGCGAAAAAATAAAGGCGCGGAATCAAGGCCCTCACCCAACAACTGTTTATTAACGCTAAACAATTAGCTCAAAAAACAGCCAGCGCGGCATTAAGCGGCTATACTGAGAAGGCATGTTCCTGCCTGCTGCGAACCCATATCAGATCTGCCCAGCGCGAAAAACAGGATGTTCACGATCTCCCAGCGGTTTCACCGGCTGCCCTTTTGGTCAGATGTAAGGAGCTTTTGTGTGAAAGAAATACTTATCAATTGGTTAAAAAAACAGCGCAAGTCACCCAGGATAAAACCGTCGGCCGACCGGCGAGGCAAGGGTGAACCCGAGCCCCTCGGCGGCACCATCAAGGCCGAACTGTTTTCCGTCGACCAAATGGAACGTTACGGCCAACGTCTGGCGCGCTCACACAAGCTGGCAACACGTAAGACCCCCTACTATTTACTGAAACGTCTGGATGATAACGAACGGGTGTTGGCGGAAAGTTGCCGCCAGCTCAGCAACGGTAAAAAGGCCAGCATGACGCCCGCCGGAGAATGGCTGCTCGACAACTACTATCTGATCGAAGAGCAGATCCGCGTGGTACGCCACCATCTGCCGAAAACCTTCGGCCGCGGCCTGCCGCAGCTGGCCGCCCCGCACAACTGCCCGCGCATTTACGACGTCGCCGCCGAAGCTATCGCCCACGGCGACGGCCGCTGGGACGCCGAAAGCCTGACGCGCTATATCGCCGCCTATCAAAAGGAAACCAACCTGACGCTGGGTGAGCTCTGGGCGCTGCCCGGCATGCTGCGTCTGGCGCTGATCGAGAACCTGCGGCGCGTCAGCGTTGAGGTGGCGCAGGCGCAGCGGGAACGCAACCTGGCCGACGACTGGGTGACCAAAATGCTCGAGTCGGCGGAAAACGATCCGGCCAACCTGATCGTGGTGATTGCCGACATGGCGCGCTCCAACCCGCCGCGCACCAGCGCCTTCGTCGCCGAGCTGGTGCGCCGGCTGCAGGGGCACGGCACCATGCTGGCGCTGCCGCTCACCTGGGTGGAACAGCGTCTGGCGGAGGTCAGCATGACCTCCGACGAACTGATCCACCGCTTCAACCAGCAATTGGCGGCCAGCCAGCTGTCGGTCAGCAACAGCATCGCCGGCCTGCGCCAACTGAGCGAAATGGACTGGGCGGAATTTGTCGAGACCATGAGCCAGGTCGATCAAACGCTGCGCGAGGATCCGGCCGGGGTCTACCCGATGATGCACTTCGACACCCGCGACCACTACCGCCACGTGATCGAGATGCTGGCGCGCCACAGCCGGCACAACGAGGTGCAGGTGGCCCGGCATGTGCTCAACATGGCGCGCGTGGCGGCCGAAGATCCCGCCGCCGATCCGCGCCTGCATCACATCGGCTACTACCTGATCGACGACGGCCGGCCGGAGCTGGAACAGCAGCTCGAGGTGCGGCTCGATCGCATCACCCGGCTGCGCCATGCGTTGAGCCAGGCGCCGCTGCTGTCCTGGCTCGGCAGCCTCAGCCTGATCACCACCGCCTGCTGCGCGGAGCTGCTGCGCCACGCCTACGGCAGCGGCATCGGTTGGGGATTGGCGCTGCTGTTTTTCCCGCTGGCGATCGTCGTCAGCCAGTTTGTGCTCAACCTGCTCAGCGAAGTGACCACCCGCAGCCGAGCGCCGCAGCCCCTGCCGCGGCTCGATTTTTCCTGCGGCATTCCGTCCGAGTTCCGCTCGCTGGTGGTGATACCGACCCTGCTCGACGGCAAAGGCGGCATCGACAAGCTGACCAATGCGCTTGAGGTCTGTTACCTGGGCAACGCGATGAAACACCTGCACTTTGCCCTGCTCACCGACTTCAACGACGGATCTGAGCAGCACCATGCCGACGATGCCGCGCTGCTGGCCTACGCCACGGAAAAAATCGAAGCGCTGAATGCGCGCTACCCCTGCGAAGGGCCGAGCCACTTTTTCCTGTTCCACCGCGACCGCCAATGGAACGAAAAGCAGGGCGTGTGGATGGGATTGGAGCGCAAACGCGGCAAGCTCAATGCGCTGAACGACTGGCTGCGCAACCGCGACAACGCCTTTTGCAGCCAGGTTGGCATCGGGATGGAGGTGCTGAAAAACGTCAAATACGTCATCACGCTCGACAGCGACACCGTGCTGCCGCGCGAAAGCGCCCATCAGCTGATCGCCGCCATGGCGCATCCGCTCAACCGGCCGCAGTACGATGCCGACAAGCAACGGGTGGTGGAAGGCTACGCCATTCTGCAGCCGCGCATGGCCGAAGAGATCCCCAGCTACGGTCAGGGCCGCTACGCCGCCCTGTGCAGCAGCACGCCGGGCAACGATCCCTATACGCTGATGGCGTCGGACATCTATCAGGATCTGTTCGGCGAAGGGTCGTTTATCGGCAAGGGCATCTACGATGTGGACGTGTTCTCACGCAGCCTGCAGGGCACCTGCCCGGAAAACCTGGTGCTGAGCCACGACCTGCTGGAAGGCTGCTACGCCCGCTCCGGGCTGCTGAGCGACGTATTGCTGTACGAGCAGTATCCCAGCAACTATCTGGTCGACGTGGCGCGCCGTTCGCGTTGGATCCGCGGCGACTGGCAGCTGCTCAACTGGCTGCTGCCGCGGGTGAAAACGGCCGACGGCAGCCGCTGCGCCAACCCGCTGAGCACCCTGTCGCGCTGGAAACTGTTCGACAACCTGCGCCGCAGCCTGGCGGCGCCCAGCCTGCTGCTGTTGCTGTTCTGCGGCTTTGTCTGGCTGCCGAACACCCGTTACTGGCTGGCGGTATTCGCCATCATTCTGCTGCTGCCGACCCTGCTGGCGCTGCTGCAGGATGTGGTGCGCAAGCCGCCGCGCCGGCCGTTCCACCAGCACCTGCGGCTGGCGCTGAACGGGGCGCTGCACCGGCTGGCGCAGGTCGGCCTGCGGCTGGCGACGCTGCCGCACGAGTCGCTGTTCAGCCTGAAGGCGATCGCCGTCACCCTGTGGCGGCTGCTGGTCACCCGGCGCAACCTGCAGGAGTGGACCAGCTACGATCGGAGCAAATCGCGCCAGCAGGTGACGCCGGCCAACTTCTACCGGGCGATGTGGATCAACCCGCTGGCCGGCGTCGCGCTGCTGATCCTCACCTGTCTGCATAACCCCATGGCGCTGCTGATCACCCTGCCGTTTGCTACCCTGTGGATCCTGGCGCCGTTCCTGCTGTGTTACCTCAGCCTGGAACCGCAGCGCAGCAAAACGGCGTTGAACGACGAACAGCGCCGCTTCCTGCGCCACACCAGCCGCCAGACCTGGGATTTCTTCAACACCTTCGTCAACCAACAGGAAAACTGGCTGCCGCCGGACAACTACCAGGAGATCCCTGAGCCGGTGGTGGCGCACCGCACTTCGCCGACCAATATCGGCCTGTCGCTGCTGGCCAACCTCACCGCCTGCGACTTCGGCTACCTGACGTTGAGCGAGGCGCTGCGGCGCATCGCGCTGACGCTCAATACCCTGGATCGTATGGAGCACTACCGCGGCCATCTGTACAACTGGTACGACACCCGTACCCTGGAGCCGCTGAACCCGCGCTATATTTCCAGCGTCGACAGCGGCAACCTGGCCGGCCACCTGCTGACGCTGTGCGCCGGGCTGCCCGCGCTGGCCAACCAGCCGGTGATCGACCCGCAGCGGGTGCTGGCCGGGCTCGGCGACAGCCTGGAGCTGCTGGAGCAGCACTGGGGAGACGCCGCGCCGAAAAACCTGCCCAAGCTGCGCAAACACTGGGAACAAGCGCAAAACAGCCCGCTAGCCGGCCTGTTGGCGGAGCTGAACGCCATGCGCAACTACAGCAACGGCCTGCAGGAGCCGGCGCTGAATCACGGCGAAGAAACCAAACGCTGGGCCGCCGCGCTGCATCAGCAGCTTGGCGAACTGTGCGCAGAATGGGCGCAGTGGTTCGGCTGGCTGAGCGATACCCAGCCCGAGCTGGAGCAGGCGCCCAGCCTGCGCTGGCTGGCCAACCCGCCCGTCCCGCTTGCGCTGTCGGCCGAGCAGCAGAGCCGGCTCGACGCCGCCGGCGCGCTGGCGCAGGAACGCCTGGCGCAGATGGACAGCCTGCGGCAGCGGCTGGAAAACATGGCGCGGATGGACTTCAACTTCCTGTACGACGAATCGACCCACCTGCTGGCCGTCGGCTTCAACTGCGACCAAAACCGCATGGACGGCAGCAAATACGACCTGCTGGCGTCGGAGATTCGCCTGACCAATTACGTCGCCATCGCCACCAACCAGGTGCCGCAGCGCAGCTGGTTTGCGCTCGGCCGGCTGTTTACCCTGATCGAAAACGAACCGGCGCTGATGTCGTGGAGCGGTTCGATGTTCGAATACCTGATGCCGCAGCTGGTGATGCCCGCCTACCCCGACTCGCTGCTGGTGCAAATGTGCCGGGCGGCGGTAGAACGGCAAATCGCCTGGGGCAAAGAGCGCGGCGTGCCCTGGGGCATTTCCGAATCCGGCTATTTCGGCTTCGACGCCCAGCAAAACTACCAGTACCACGCCTTTGGCGTGCCGGGGCTGGGCCTGAGGCGCGGACTCGGCGACGACATGGTCATCGCCCCCTACGCCACGGTGATGGCCCTGATCGTCGATCCGCATGCCGCCTGCAGCAACCTGATCGCGCTGGAACAAAACGGCGCCAAGGGGCGCTACGGTTTCTATGAGGCGCTGGACTACACCACCGCGCGCCTGAGCCGCGGCCAGCTGTACGTGATTGTTCGTTCCTATATGGCGCACCACCAGGGCATGAGCTTCCTGGCGCTGTCGCACCTGCTGCTGGATGCGCCGATGGTGGAGCGCTTCGCGCATTACCCGGCGTTCCAGTCGGCGCGCCTGCTGCTGCAGGAACGGGTGCCGGATGCGGTCGAACTGTACAGCACCCGCCGCCACTTCGAAACGCACGAGGGCACCATTCAGCCGGCCAGCTTCAGCGCGCGCGAGTTCAGCCGCGTCGACACGCCGGTGCCGGAAGTGCAGCTGCTGTCCAACGCCAATTATCACCTGATGCTGACCCAGGCCGGCGGCAGCTACAGCCGCTGGCAGAACCTGGCCCTGACCCGCTGGCGCGAAGACGCCACCTGCGATAACTGGGGTGCCTTCTGCTATCTGCGCGATCCGCAGACCGGCGAGGTGTGGAGCAATACCTGGCAGCCGATCGGCGCCGCCGCCAAGGGGTATCGCGCGGTGTTCAACGACGCCGGCGCCGAGTTCCAGCGCCGGCAGGGTTCGCTGTCGGTCAAAACCCAGGTGGTGGTTTCGCCGGAAGATGATATCGAGCTGCGCCGCCTGACGCTGGTAAACCGCGGCAAACAGCCGCGCACCCTTGAGATCACCAGCTATGCCGAAGTGGTGCTGGCGCCGGCGAACAACGATCTGGCCCACCCGGCGTTCAGCAACCTGTTCGTGCAAACCGAACTGTTGCCGGAACAGGAGGCCATTCTGTGCCACCGCCGCCCGCGCGAACCCAAGGAGAAAAGCCCGTGGCTGCTGCATATGATGACCGTGCAGGGCAACAGCAGCCAGACCTCGTTCGAAACCGACCGCGCCAGGTTCATCGGCCGCGGCCGCACGCCGGCCAATCCGCAGGCGCTGTATCAGAATGCGCCGTTGACCAACAGCGCCGGGCCGGTCATCGATCCGATCATCGCCATTCGCCAGCGGGTGGTGCTGGAGCCCAACGTGCCGCTGACGCTGGATATTTTCTATGGCGTGTGCGAAGACCGCGCGGCCAGCCTGGCGATGCTGGAGAAATATCGCGATCGCCACCTGGCGGACCGCGTCTTCGAACTGGCCTGGTCGCACAGCCAGGTGGTATTGCGCCAGCTGAACGCCACGGAGGAAGACGCCAACCTGTTCAACCGGCTGGCCGGCGCGGTGGTGTTCCCGGCGCAGGAAATGCGCGCCGCCAGCAGCGAAATCATCAGCAATCGCCGCGGCCAGTCCGGGCTGTGGGGGCATTCGATCTCCGGCGATCTGCCGATCGTGCTGCTGACGGTCAGCGACGGCGAGAACATCGCGCTGGTGCAACAGCTGATCCAGGCGCACAACTACTGGCGGCTGAAGGGGCTGCTGGTGGATTTGGTGATCCTCAACGAAGATTCCGGCGGTTACCGGCAGGATCTGCAAAATCAGATCATGGGCCTGATCGCCGCCGGCATGGAATCCACGCTGACCGACAAGCCGGGCGGTATTTTTGTGCGCACCAGCGAACACATGTCGGTGGAAGATCACCGATTGCTGCTCAGCGTCGCGCACATTTACCTCGACGATCGCCGCGGCGGGCTGACCGAGCAGCTCAATCAGCGCCTGCAGCTGCCGCAAACCCTGCAGCAGCCGCTGTCGCCGGTCACCGCCTCGTCGAAGCTGGCGACGGTGGACAATCTGCCGCGCAATCTGCATTCGCCGCAGCTGCCGGCCATCGACGACCTGCAGTTCTATAACGGGCTGGGCGGCTTCTCCGCCGACGGGCGCGAATACGTCATCGCGATGAACGAAAGCAAGGTAACCCCGGCGCCCTGGTCGAACGTCATCGCCAATCCGCTGTTCGGCACGGTGGTCTCGGAGAGCGGCCAGGCCTATACCTGGTATGAAAACGCCCATGAGTACCGGCTGACGCCGTGGGATAACGACCCGGTCTGCGATCGCGGCGGCGAAGCGTTCTACCTGCGCGACGAAGAAAGCGGCCACGTCTGGTCGCCCACGCCGCTGCCGGCCCGCGGCCGCGGCCACTACCTGACGCGCCACGGCTTCGGCTACAGCCTGTTCGAGCACCGCGAAGGCGGCATCGACAGCCAGCTCACCCTGTTGGTGGCGCAAGAGGCGCCGGTGAAACTGTTCCTGCTGACGCTGACCAACAACTCCGGCCGCACCCGCAAGCTGTCCGCCACCGGCTATATGGAGTTCATCCTCGGCGACCTGCGCAACAAATCGGCCATGCATATCGTCACCCAGGCCGCCGCGCCGGAAGGCGGCTGCGGTATTTTAGCCACCAACCACTACGGCGGCAGCGGCTCCGAGCGCACCGCCTTCTTTGGCGTCACCGGTGCGCACTGTTCCTTCAGCGGCGATCGGCGCGAATTTATCGGCCGCAACGGCTCGCTGGCCAATCCGGCGGTGCTGAAGCTGCGCCGGCTGTCCGGCAAGGTCGGCGCCGGGTTGGATCCCTGCGGCGCGGTGCAGTCGGCGCTCAGCCTGATCGACGGCGACCAGCGCAGCCTGGTGTTCGCACTGGGGCTGGGGCAAAACGCCGACGAGGCCGAAGCATTGCTGCAGCGCTACCTGAGCGAGGACGCACTGCAGGACGAGCGGCAACGGGTCGCCGCGCACTGGGACGGCATGCTGAACAAGGTGCAGATCGGTACGCCGCACCCGGCGGTCGATCTGCTGGCCAACGGCTGGCTGCTGTACCAGACCCTCTCCTGTCGCATTCAGGCGCGCAGCGGTTATTATCAGTCGGGCGGCGCCTTTGGCTTCCGCGATCAGCTGCAGGATACGCTGGCGCTGACCCACGCCGCGCCGCAGCGGCTGCGCGAACAAATCCTGCTGTGCGCCTCGCGTCAGTTTATCGAAGGCGACGTGCAGCACTGGTGGCATCCGCCGCAGGGCAACGGGGTACGCACCCGCTGCTCCGACGATTATCTGTGGCTGCCGCTGGCGATCTGCCACTATCTGGACGCCACCGACGATCACGGCATACTCGAAGAGCAGGTCGGTTACCTGGAAGCGCGCAAGCTGGCGCCGGGCGAAGAGTCTTCTTACGAACAGCCGGCGCAGAGCGCCACCCGCGAATCGCTGTATCAGCACGGCGTGCGGGCGCTGAAACACGGATTGACCTTCGGCGGGCACGGGCTGCCGCTGATGGGCGCCGGCGACTGGAACGACGGCATGAACATGGTCGGGCTGGAGGGGCGCGGCGAGAGCGTTTGGCTGGGTTTCTTCCTGTTCCATATCCTGCAGCGTTACGCCGCGCTGGCGGAACGCCGCAACGACGCCGAGCTGGCCGCACAGTGCCGCGAGCAGGCCGCCACGCTGAAGGGCAATCTGCACCAGCACGCCTGGGACGGCGAGTGGTATCGCCGCGGCTACTTCGACGGCGGAGAGCCGCTGGGCTCGCACCTGGCGGCGGAGTGCCGCATCGACGCCATCGCGCAGAGCTGGTCTATCCTGTCCGGCGCGGGCGAACCGCAGCGCAGCCGGCAGGCGATGCAATCGCTGGATAAACACCTGGTCGATTCACAGGCCGGGCTGATCAAACTGTTGACGCCGCCGTTCGACGGCAACGGCCCCAACCCCGGCTATATCCGCGGTTATCTGCCCGGAGTGCGGGAAAACGGCGGTCAATATACCCACGGCGCGGTGTGGGCGGTGATGGCGTTCGCCGAAATGGGCGATATCGAACGCGCCTGGCAGCTGATGGCGCTGATTAACCCGATCAACCACAGCCTGGACAGCACCGCCGCCGAGCGTTACAAGGTCGAGCCTTACGTGGTCACCGCCGATATTTACGCGGTAGAACCGCACATCGGCCGCGGCGGCTGGAGCTGGTATACCGGCTCGGCCGGTTGGATGTATCGGCTGATCCTGGAGTCGCTGCTGGGGCTGAAACGCCGCGGCGATCGGCTCACCGTCAACACCCGCCTGCCGGCCGACTGGCCGCAGGTGACGCTCAGTTACCGCGAAGGCGGCAGCGAATATCGGCTGGTGGTGCGTCAGGGCGAGGGGGAAACTCAGGTCAGCGTAGACGGCGCCGTGCAGCCGGAGCCGACCATCGCGCTGGTCGACGATGGGAAGGTCCATCAGGTTGAGGTGACGCTGGGGCGGTGATGACGAGAGCGCGGCATCGCTGCGCCCGTTTTCGCTATTTGCGCGCCAACAGCAGGCCTAACACCAGCCCCAGGGTGGCGCCAATGCCTACGCTGTGCCAGGGGTTTTCACGCACGTAGTCGTCAGTGCGATACACCGCGTCTTTGGCCCGCGCATAATAAGACTCGGTGGTGTCCGCCAGCCGCGACTTGACCTCACTCAGCGCCTGCTCGGCGTGTGCCTTGATGTCGACGTAAGCCTGATCGGCGCGATCGCCGGAGTACTGCAGCACCTCCTCCAGCGTGTCGGTCAACATTCTCAGATCGTCGTCGAGCGTGGTTTGATCGGCATCCGTATTTCTCGCCATAGTGAGTTCTCCGTGGTTGAAAAATTAAACATTCCTTAACTATAGACAAGGATCGCCGACCGCGGCCATCAGACTTTTGCCCTAAAACACCAGCTGTACCTTGGCGGCACGGCTTTTGTCGCCGGCAAATTCCAGCGCCTGCGCCAGCTGATGATTGTCAAACTCGGCGGACAACAGCGGCAGCGGATCGATCCTTCCTTGCGCCAGCCAGGCCACCGCCAGCTCAAACTCCTCGACGAAGCGGAATGACCCCAACAGGTTCAGCTCTTTGGCAATCAGCAGCATCAGCGGGAAGTCGGGGAAACTGCCGCCCATGCCCACCTGCACCACCGTGCCTTTGGCGCGGGTGATTTCCAGGCAGCGCTGCAGGGAAGACGGATGGCCGGCCACCTCAAAGGCGATATCGAAATACCCCTTGTCCTGCAGATAACCGCTGAAATCCGCCTCGGCGGCATGCAGGCGGACGCCGGCCCCCATTTCGCCGGCGATAGCCAGGCAGCGCGGGCTGAGATCGGCGCAGACGATCTCGCCGGCCCCCAGCGCTTTCAACGCCGCCACCAGCAGGCAGCCGATCGGACCGACGCCGGACACGAACACTTTCTTGCCCGCCACGTCGCCCGGCTGTTTCGCGGCGTGGATCGCCACCGCCAGCGGTTCAGCGAACACCATCACCTTGTCGTCGCGATCGGCGTCGAAGGCGATGCATTGCGCGCTGTCCACGATCTTGTACTGGGTAAAGGCGCCGTCGACGTGCGGAAAGTACATCGCGCTGCCGAAGAAGCGCATCCCGGTGCACTGGTTTTGCTGCTGCGCCAGGCAGTACTTGCACTGTCCGCAGGGTTTGCTGGGGTTGAGCGCCACCTTCTGCCCCGACGTCAGCCGCGGCGAATCGCTGGCGACCACCTCGCCGATCACTTCGTGCCCCAGCACCATCGGCTGACGCACCTGAAAACTGCCGACTTTGCCTTCCTGATAGTAATGCAGGTCCGATCCGCAGATGCCGCCGCGGCTGATTTTCACCAGCGTGCCCTGCCCCCGGTAATTCACCTCCTGCGCCACCACCGCCACGTCATATTTGCCGTTGACCACGCAGGACTGGGTTTGAATTTTCATCTCAGCTCTCCAAAGTGGGCGCGTTACACCGCCGCAGACATGCCGCCATCGACAAACAGCAGGTGGCCGTTGACAAAATCGGACGCTTTGGAAGACAGGAACACCGCCGCGCCGATCAGTTCCTGCGGATCGCCCCAGCGCGCCGCCGGAGTGCGCTTGGTCAGCCAGGCGGTGAATTCCTGATTGTCGGCCAATGCCTGGGTCATTTCGGTTTTGAAATAGCCGGGGGCGATGCCGTTCACCTGAATATTGTAGCGCGCCAGCTCAACGCACATGCCGCGCGTCAGCATTTTCACCGCCCCTTTGGAAGCGGCGTAAGGGGTGATGGTGTCGCGGCCCAGCTCGCTCTGCATCGAACCGATATTGATAATCTTGCCGCTTTGGCGTTGAACCATATGGCGCGCTACCGCTTGCGACACCATAAACACCGCCTTCTGATTGACGGCGATAATGTCGTCCCAGTCTTGTTCCGGGAAATCGGTAAAGGGATGGCGACGCTGGATGCCGGCGTTATTGATCAACACGTCGATCGCGCCGACCTTCTCCTCGATGCGCTCGATGGCGGCGTGGATCGCCTGGGTGTCGGTAACGTCAAAAGCCGCCGCGTCGGCGCCGAATCCCTCGCTGCGCAGGCTGTCGACCGCGCGCAGGGCGTTCTCTTCGGTGGTCGCGTTGACCAGGATATGCGCGCCATACTGCGCCAAACCGCGCGCCAGCAGGAAACCGATGCCGCGCGAAGCGCCGGTAATCAATATTTTTTTATTATCCAGCGAAAACAGGTTGTTCATAACATTCCCCGGCAATCTCGTTCTGATTAGGACAGGCGTCTATCTCAGCGGATTGTTACCGGTAAAAACGTGATTGAGATCACTTAAAATCATGTTACTAAACCCTGTTACCCTTAACGTGAAGCCGCGCAGTGAATTGCGCCGGCAATGCCTTACACCTTATTGAATTATATGATTTTTATAGTTATCGGCATCGATTGTTATCACCGGATCGATTTGTTAACATGGCCTATCAGCCATGCCTCACCCCGTTAAGGCGCCGAATGAAAAACCAACGCGTTACGCTGCAGGATATTGCGCTGCTCGCCGGCGTGACCAAAATGACCGTCAGCCGCTATCTGCGTACGCCGGAAAAGGTGGCGGCCGACACCGCCGCGCGCATTGCTCAGGTGATGCAGGAAGTGAACTTTACCGACGGCGACGGCGCGCGCGCCAATCAGAAACCGCGCATCGGCGTGCTGATCCCGTCGTTCAATAATCAAATCTTCGCCGACCTGTTGGCGGGCATCGAATCCATCGCGCTGGAACAAGGCTATCAGACGCTGGTGGTGAACTATGATTACAGCCAGCAACGCGAAGAAGAACATATCGCCCAGCTGTTGGCTTACCCGATAGCCGGGCTGATCCTCACCGATTCGGCGCATACCCTGCGGGCGGAAAAATACCTCGCCGCGGCGAAAATCCCGGTGGCGCAGGTGATGGATCTGGACGGGCCGCCGGGGCGGATCGCGGTAGGTTTCGACAACCATCAGGCGGGTTACGACATGACCGAAGCGCTGCTCGCCAGCGGCAAGCGGCAGGTGGTCTATTTCGGCGCCATGTCAGACGCGCGCGACAACAAGCGTTATCAGGGATATTGCCGGGCGATGGAAAGCCAGGGCTGACGCCGCGGCAGATCACCCCGCACCGGGTTTCTTCGGTGTCGGTCGGCGCCGACATGCTGGCGACGGCGCGCCGCCTCTATCCTGAGCTGGACGCCATCCTGTGCACCAACGACGATCTGGCGGTAGGCGTGCTGCAGGCCTGCCTGCGGCTGGGGCTGCGGGTGCCGCAGGATATCGCCCTGTCTGGCTTTCACGGCCTGGAGATCGGCCAGGCCACCACCCCGGGCATCGCCAGCGTGATCACCCCGCGTTTTGATATGGGCAAGGTGGCCACCGAAATCTTGCTGAAACGCATTAAAGGCGTGCCCTGCATCGAGCGCGTCGACCTGCACTACCGCATCTCACTCGGCGGCACTATTTGATTCGGCGCCTCGCTGCGTAGCCTGCGGCCGCCGCGCCTTTTCGCCGCGCGCCGCCAGCCACAGGCCGCTGTTTTTCATCGCATAGCCGAACAGCAATCCCACCAGCAGCGACATCGTCACCCGCGGCCAGTCGCCGCCGCCGGCGAAGGTGGCGCAGGCGCCGATAAAGGTGCCGGGCACGAAGCTCAGCCACTGCTGCCGGGCCTGGATGCACATCAGAAAAGCCACTGCGCCGGTCAACAGGTAACCCAGCATATTCCATTCCGGCGCCAGTTTGCTGCCGTGAACGATCGCCATCGCCCAAAAGACCCCGCTGCAGCAGGTGAGCGTGGCGATCAACAACCCTTTCAACCCACCCTGCGGGCAGGCGAAATAGGCGGTGCAGCCGAGGAAACCGGCCCAGCCGATCAATCCCAGGCTGACGGCCACCCATCCCCAAACGCCGGAAAGGATCCCGGTAGTCACAGCAATGGCGAAAAGAACGTTCATAAACCGACCCGCAGCAGAGAAAGCGCGCAGTTTACGCGAAAACCGGCAACATCAAGTGATATGAGTCACACAAACAATGCAATAACGGAAAACTAAATTTCAAAATAGTGCTGTAAATCACAAAACAGAGCCAGCATCAGCGCGGGAGCCCCGCACGGGTCACCATTAGGCTCAACAGCAGGCAAACTGCGGCGCTGGCCAGGAACAGCAGGTTGGCCGCCAGCTGCAGATCGGCATGGTCGATCACCACGCCCAACAGGATCGGCACCCAATTGGCGATATAGGCGATAACATAGAACAACGATATCAGCCGCGCATGGCTGGCCGGCGGCGAGATCAGGTTCACCAGGGTGGCGCTGCCGACGAAAATGGCCCCGTAGGCGTAACCGGCAATCGCCATGCCGACGGCGGCCAGCCCCAATGAATGGAGCTGGATCGCGGCGGCGAATATGCCCACCGACAGCGCCTGCGTCAGGCAGCCGCACAGCAGCGAGTGGCGCGCGTTGATGCGGCGGCTCAGCAGCTGGCTGATACCGGCGATGATCAGGTAAACCGCGATCGCATAGCCGAAGGCGCCGCGGCTGTGCATGCCCAGCAGCTTTTCCGACACGCTCGGGCCAATCGCCAGAATGCTGGCGGCTATCGCCCAACAGATGAACAAGGCGCCGGCGCAGAGGAAAAACCTGCCGCCGGTGGCGCGCAGGCCGTCGGCCAATGCGCTTTTCGCGGCCGGCTCCTCCAGTTGCCCCCCCGCTGCCGCGGCGGTCTCCGGCGCGCGCGGCCATTTGAGCATCACCCCCAGGGCGGCGACGGCGGCCACGCCCATGATGATAACGAACGGCGTCGAGGTGGCGTGAAAGCCGGTTTGCAATGCGACGCCGCTAAAAATCGGCCCCAGCGCCAGGCCGGTGGTGAAGGACAACGTCGCGATCAGGGCGGCGCTTTTGCCGCCGTCTTTCGGCCCGAAGCGCACCAGCGCAATGTTCGCCGCGCCGGTCAGCGCCCCGGTGCCGATCCCGGCCAGCAGCCGCGCCATCAGCAGCATGAAGAAGGAATCCGCCAGCGCGAACAGCCAGGCGCCGGCCAGCACCACCAACAGCGCCGGCACGATCATGCCGCGCAGATCTTTCACCTTGCCGGCCATGTTGCCCACGCCGAACAGCGAAATCAGCACGCCGGCGGCATAGGCGCCGTAGATCATCGTCAGGCTGACTGAACTCAACCCCAACTGATGTTGATAAAGCGGATATAGCGGCGTAGGGGCGCTGCTGTTCAGCAGCGCCGACATGAGCGCCAGCGCCAAAAACAGCAGAATGGCGCAATGCGACGCGCCCAGCTGCGTTTTAGCCGTTTCTTCAACGGCGGCGGTATTTGACATCATTACTCCCGGGCCTCTCAGGCAACAGCCTGATGATTACCCTGCTCTGAACGAAAAGGCATGCATCATACCGCCCGGCCATGACGCGCAGAATAGCCAAGAATGCATCGGGGTGATTCATTAATGCATCGCCGATACTGGCGTTAAGGTAACATTGACGTTCAGCGGCAGGCTGATGCATTTATTAACAGCCTGAAACAGAATAAATAATTATGATATACCGGCGTTATTTTCAGCATAAACCGGCCTGTGCGCCGGGTGAAAATGATCGCCCCCGACCAGCCGGCATAAAGGAAATGGCATGATGAATTGGGATGATGCACGCTTCTTTCTGGCCGTCGCCCGCTGCGGTACGCTACGGAAAGCCGCCAACGAACTTCACGTCGACCAGGCCACCGTCGGGCGGCGCATCGCCGCCTTCGAAGAGGCGCTGGGCTCAAAACTGTTTATCCGCACGCCGAAGGCCTTCTCCCTCAGCCCGCTGGGCGAAGAGATGCTGGCGGACGTGATGAATATGGAAAATTCGGTGCAGGCGATAGGCCGCAAGGCCACCAGCGGAGACGACAGCCTGCGCGGCAACGTGCGCATCGCCACCACCGACACCCTGGCCGAAGCCTTTGTCATTCCGGCGTTGAAACAGCTGCGCGAACGGTATCCGTCGATCACCGTCACGCTGCTGACGGCGGTCAATATCTCCGATATCTCGTATCGCGGCGCCGACCTGGCGATCCGCGGCGCACGCCCGGATGCCGATGAGCTGATCATCAAACGCATGGCCACCATCGAAATGGGGCTGTACGCGACTCAGGATTATCTCGACAGGCACGGCATGCCGACCCAGGGCGATCATCTGCGCGGCCACGACCTGCTGATGTTCCCACGCGAGCTGGTGCCGCGCCACTGGAACGATTTTTGCGGCGAAGCGCTGCTCGACCCCAACGTGGTGCTGCAGTGCAATTCGCAGCTGCTGCTGCGCTCGGCCACCCGAAACGGGCTGGGCATCGGCCTGCTGTCCGCCTTCCTGGCGGACAAGGATCCGGACCTGGTGCGCATCTTGCCGGAGAATAAGGACTGGGTGGATATCTGGCTGGTGCTGCACCCCGATCTGCAGCGCGCCGCCCGGGTGCGCGCGGTGGTAAGCGCGTTGGAAGAGTCGTTCACCCGCAACCCCGGCTGATGGCGCCCACTCGGGGGGAGCATGCCTGACCCCCATTCCCTTTCTTGCTCTATTTGCATTGTCATTATTAGATAATAATCTTATTATCTAATTTTCGCACAGGACGTGCCGCCGACGCCGAGGGAACGATGGTAAAGATTGACTGGTCGCGCAAGGCACTTAAACAATTGATGACGCTGCCTTACAGGATCGCTCAGCCATTAAAGACAGAGTCGATGTGCTGAGTATGTTTCCCCCCGCCAGAGTAGACATTAAAAAAATGCAGGGCATCGATAATCAATACCGGCTACGCGTCGGCAGTTATCGCGTTATTTTCGATATAATCGATGGTAAACCGACAGTGTGCCTAATCCAGCAGATCAAGCGCAGAACATCGACGACTTACTGAGCCGCGATAAGTAGAAATACATGACCCGAGGTGTGCCAGATGGCCAAGTTGCAGTATATCCATGATGAATCGGGCAAACCCTTGTATGTGGTGCTGCCTCTCGATGAATATAAAAAGCTGGTGAACCAGCGAGATGAATATAAAGCCATTTCCTATCAAGCTGACGAGAACGACGATGAGACGGTGCCTCACGAGGTGATCTCCATCATGTTGGATCAAGACGTCAGCCTGATCGCCGCGTGGCGACTTTTCCGCGGCTTGTCGCAGCATGAAGTGGCCGAACGCTTGGGTACCACCCAATCGGCCGTGTCCCAATGGGAAGCCGTAGATTCTAAACCGCAGAAGAAAACCCGGGAAAAGCTGGCGGCGCTATATCGCTGCCGCCCGGCGCAGACGATCTTATAATCCCCGCCCCTGTAGCGCGGCGAAAAATTTCGGACTGAATTGCAATAGAATCCGGACTGCGAACACCTCAAAAAATAGGCGATACTGGACAGTCCGAAACAAAACGCCGCAAGGTAATTGAATCGACTGGAGCCATTGGTTATCGTAACGGGAGGATAACCAATAAGGAAAAGCAATGGATGCTAAGATGACCGTCCAGGCGATTGCCTCAGGCCTAATCTCCATACCTGAAGATATCTACCTCGGTGTTGAGCGAACGCTACAGGATTTCGGCCTGTCGGACGGCAGATCATTCACGCAGCGCAGGAATATGGCTGATGACTTACGGGTCATGCGCGCTCTCCGGAATCCGATCCGCGACAGGAATACGATAAGAAAAGTTGCTGAACTCATTGTCAATGATGTTCTCGACCGTCTCCCCCAGCCAACACTGCAAAAAATCCATGATAAATTGGTTGGTGGCGGTATTACATTCGCCTCTCGTGCAGCCCTGCAAATCGCCATATCTACCTACCTGGGCACCAAAGTTTTAGGCGGCATGCTCTTGCCGGTGATGACGAAATTAGCCGTGCGTGGAACCACAGGCGCTATGCTGGGTGGCATAGTAACCCAAGGGCTTATCTCCCGCGCATGCTCTACCTCGCGTCGCTTGCAGCATGAAAACCCTGGCCTGTGGCGGCGCTTGTCGGTGCATGACTACGATATGCTGTACTTCCTCTTTGAAGAGCCGTTGAAGCCTTACATCGCTGCTGGGCGCGAACTGCGCAATAATCCGCAAAACACGGAGAAATTTATCAGTGCTATCGAAAATATTTAGAGTCATCAGGAAGGTTATTGCTGAGGTCTCCGGGGCGCTGGTGATATCCGTCGGTGTGTTAGGGATGTTCATGACTGGGTTCCTGAGCGAAGGCATTATGCGTGTCGTGTGGCCGGTGGTTATCTTCATTGCTGCCCTGGCCATCTACGGTTTAACTTGGTTTATATCCGACAAAAAAGATAGAAAATAAATAGTTACATGAAAATTAAGCCGGCGAAATGCCGGCTTTTTTTTGTTTGTACGGTGGGCCTAGTTGATCGCCAAAACCGATCGAAATCGAAATATTGATCTGTGTAATCGATTGTCAATTTCGATCAAATAAATGGTATTAATAGGTAAACACTCCAACACCAGGATATCACCCCAATAAGGCCCACGCAGATGGGCCTTTTTTACGCCGAGGTTATTTAGTCCATGGCTAAACGTGGTTTCGTCAGGTTTGCCGGCTTACTTTCTGCGCTATCTGTTGCGACGGGGTTCACCCGTTGGCCTGAGACGATGTTCATCTCTTGCATCGTCATGCTGGCCATCTGGCTACATGCAGAATTTGACTGGTGGAAATCAAAGCGGGAGGGTTAACCCTCCCGCTTTGATTGTCAGCCCTAAACCACCTCCCCAGGAGGTGGTTTAGGGCTGACAAAAAAAGGTCGCCGAAGCGACCTTTTTGCTGTCTGAACCCCGATCAGAACATCGGCTGCGCCATCTGCACCAGGGTAATCAGCGGCTGCGGATAAACCCCCAGCAGCAGCACCAGCGCCGCGGAGATCAAGACCACCACGCCGCCGGCGGTCAACGCCCAGTTGTTCGGGGTATCGCGCTGCAGCGATTCCGGCGCGCTGAGGAACAGGCTGACGGTGACGCGCAGATAGTAGTACAGGCCAATGGCACTGCCCACCACCACCGCGCCGGTCAGCCACCACAGGTGCGCGCTGACGCCCATCGCAATCACGAAGAACTTGCCGATGAAGCCCAGGGTCATCGGGATACCGGCCAGCGACAGCATCATCACCGTCATCACCGCGGACAGGATTGGCTTATGCCAGAACAGGCCGCGGTAGGAGAACAGCGAATCCGCATCCGGCCCGCGGTACGGGCTGGACATCAGGCTGACCACGCCGAACGCGCCCAGGCTGCTGAACAGGTAACCGGCCAGGTAAACCCCGGCGGTTTCCAGCGACAGCTGATGCGTTTGCACCGCAATCAGCGCCACCAGCAGATAGCCCAGGTGAGCGATCGACGAGTAGCCCAGCAGACGCTTGATGTTGGTCTGGCTGATGGCCATCAGGTTGCCGAACAGGATCGAACAGAAGGCGATGATCGACAGCACCAGGCGCAGCGCCTCGCTGTCGGCCGCCGGGGCGTACAGGAACAGGCGCATCACTACCGCGAAGATCGCAATCTTGCTGGCGGTGGCCAGGAAGGTCGAGACCGGCGCAGGCGCCCCCTGATACACGTCCGGCGTCCACAGCTGGAACGGCACCAGCGACAGCTTGAAGCCCAGGCCGACGATCATCATGCCCATGCCGGCCAGGATCAGCGGCTGGTGCATCATGTTTTCCTGCAGGCTTTTGCCCAGGCCGGCCAGCGACAGGTCGCCGGACTCAGCGTACAGCAGCGCCATGCCGAACAGCAGGAATGACGAGGCGGCGGCGGACAGCAGCATGTACTTGATGGCGGCTTCCAGCGGACGCTTCTGGCGGTAGGCATAGCCCACCAGGCCGAACAGCGGCAGCGAGATCAGTTCGATACCGATGAACAGCGACGCCAGATGGTTGGCGCTCGCCAGCAGAATGCCACCCAGCGCGGCAATCAGCACCAGCAGGTAGAACTCTTCGCGGTTGTCCGGGTAACCGACCAGCCACGGGTAGGCGAAGGTGCAGGTCGCCAGACTCGCCAGCAGTACCAGCCCGGTATAGAACATCGAGTAACCGTCAACCCGCAGCAGCGGGGTGACGTCCATTGGGCCGGCCTGGCCGACAAAGTACAGCGAAAGCAGTGCCAGGTTGAGACCGATCACCGTCAGGGTGGCGTTGATAAAGTGGTCGCGTCGCCACGCAATGCCTAGCATCACAACCACCACCGTCAATCCGACGATCAACAGCGGCAACAGTGCGATCAGTTGTTGAGGAGTTATTGTCATGGCGAATTACGGCCTTGTTGTTGAAATTGCTGAAACTGACGAACCAAACCAGTGTTGCACGTTGCTCATCGCCGCATGTGAGGTATCCAGAATCGGCTGCGGGTAGAACCCCAGCAGAACCAGCAATACCACCAACAGCAGAATGATGAACAGTTCGCGCGCGGTCATGCCCGGCAACGGTTGGTCAGATTTGGCTTTGCCGTAGTAGGCGCGCTGCATCATGATCAACGAGTAAACCGAAGCGAACACCAGACCGAAGGTAGAAATCACGGTGATCACCGGCACCACCTGGTAGCTGCCGAACAGGATCATGAACTCACCGACGAAGTTACCGGTGCCCGGCATCCCCAGCGTCGCCACGGCGAAGAACAGCGACAGCGCGGGGATGAACTTGATGCGCCCCCACAGGCCGCCCATCTGACGCATATCGCGGGTATGCAGACGCTCGTACAGCTGGCCGCAGATGATGAACATGCCGGCGGCGGACAGGCCGTGCGCGATCATCTGGATCACCGCGCCCTGGTAAGCCAGCTGGCTGCCGGTGTAGATGGCGATCAGCACGAAGCCCATGTGGGAAACCGAGGTGTAGGCGATCAGGCGCTTGATGTCGGTCTGCGCGAACGCCATCCAGGCGCCGTAGAAGATGCCGATCACGCCCAGCCACATGGCGATGGGCGCGAACTCGTGCGAAGCTTCCGGGAACAGCGGCAGGCTGAAACGCAGCAGGCCGTAGGCCGCGGTTTTCAGCAAGATCCCCGCCAGGTCGACGGAGCCGGCGGTCGGCGCCTGGCTGTGCGCGTCAGGCAGCCAGCCGTGCAGCGGCACCACCGGCATTTTCACCGCGAAGGCGATGAAGAAGCCCAGCATCAGCAGATACTGCACGTTGTGGGACATCGGGGTTTGCAGCAGGTCTTCGTAATCGAAGGTCCACACGCCGGTGGCGTTGTAGTGCACGAACACCAGGCCCAGGATCGCAATCAGCATCACCAGGCCGCTGGCCTGGGTATAGATGAAGAACTTGGTGGCCGCGGTGATGCGGGTTTTACCGTCCGACGCCTTGTGACCCCACAGGGCGATCAGGAAGTACATCGGCACCAACATCATTTCCCAGAAGAAGAAGAACAGGAACATGTCGATGGCGAGGAACACGCCGATAACGCCGCCCAGGATCCACAGCAGGTTGAGGTGGAAGAAGCCCTGATATTTCTGGATTTCACGCCAGGAACAGAGGATCGCCAGCACGCCCAGCAGGCCGGTCAGCACTACCATCAGCAGCGACAGGCCGTCCAGCGCCAGGTGGATGGAAATGCCAAAGCGCGGGATCCACGGCAGCAGGAACTCGCTCTGCCACTGCGGAATGCCTTTCGGCGTAGTCAATGTGTAGCCACCCTGCAACCACAGCTGCAGGGAAAGCGCCAACGTCAGCCCCATTGCGATCAGCGCTATCCAGCGCGGCACCTTAGTACCGAAGCGCTCCAGCTGCCAGCACAGCAGACCGCCGATAAAGGGGATAAGAATTAGCCAAGGTAATAGCATGGCGTTTTGTGTCCCTTATTCTACCTTTGTCTTTCACGCTGTGGCGTCGTTGGCTACGTTCGCTCACCCCGGTCACTTACTTCAGTAAGCTCCCGGGGATTCACGCACTTGCCGCCTGGCCACAACCCGAAATCCTTGGGTATAAAGCAAAAACATTGTACATAGCGCTGACTATAAGGAGCGCTACGCCCGATAACCGTATTCGAATTGTTCTGTTACACCAAAATCAACAGAGCCAATACGACCACTGCACCCACACCCATAGACGCTATATACCAACGCACCTGGCCGTTCTCGCTCACCGTCAGGCCACGGTTCCCCCAGCGGGAGAAGATGGCCGGCAGGTTCATCAGCGAGTTCAGCGGGTCGCGCTGCAACAGCTTCGCAATGCCCAGATAAGGTTTGACGAAGACTTTGTCGTACAGCCAGTCGAAGCCCCAGGCATGGAACCACCAGGTCGAGAAGAAGCGGCCCGGCGCGCTGTTGGCGATGCGGGTGACCAGGCTGCGTTTGCCCAGCCACAGCGCGGCCGCCAGCAAGATGCCGACCACAGCCACCACGCCGGAAGCGATCTCCAGCTGCAGCACGCTGCCGTGCGCCAGCTCGGTGGTGTCCGGCAGTACGCCCTGCAGCGGCGGCACGATCATCGCGCCGACGAAGGTGGACAGCACCAGCAGCACCAGCAGCGGCAGGTGGTGAGTGATGCCTTTACCGGCATGCGCTTTGATTTTTTCTTCGCCGTGGAACACGATGAAAATCATGCGGAAGGTGTACAGCGAGGTCATGAACGCACCGACCAGACCGGCAATCATCAGGTTGATGTGGCCGTTCGCCATCGCGCCCGCCAGGATCTCATCCTTACTGAAGAAGCCGGCGGTAATCAGCGGCAAGGCCGACAGCGCCGCGCCGCCCACCAGGAAGCAGGCGTAAACCAGCGGAATGCTCTTGCGCAGGCCGCCCATCTTGAAGATGTTCTGCTCGTGGTGGCAGGCCAGGATCACCGAACCGGACGACAGGAACAGCAGCGCCTTGAAGAACGCGTGGGTCATCAGGTGGAAGATCGCCGCGTCCCACGCCTGTACGCCCAGCGCCAGGAACATGTAGCCAATCTGGCTCATGGTGGAGTAAGCGAGCACGCGTTTGATGTCGGTCTGCACCAGCGCGGCGAAGCCGGCCAGCAGCAGGGTCACCGCACCGACGATGCCCACCAGGTGCAGCACTTCCGGCGCCATCAGGAACAGGCCGTGCGTGCGGGCGATCAGGTAAACGCCCGCGGTCACCATGGTCGCCGCGTGGATCAGAGCGGAAACCGGGGTCGGGCCCGCCATCGCGTCCGCCAGCCAGGTTTGCAACGGCAGCTGCGCCGATTTGCCGACCGCGCCGCCCAGCAGCATCAGGGTTGCCCAGGTGATGGCCGTATCCCCTACCGCCAGCTTCTGCGGCGCCAGGATCATCAGTTCACGGATGTTCAGGGTGCCCAGCTCGTTGTAGAGAATGAACAGCGCGAACGCCAGGAACACGTCGCCGACGCGGGTCACGATGAAGGCTTTCATCGCCGCCGCGCCGTTGGCCGGATCCTTGTAGTAGAAACCGATCAGCAGGTAGCTGCACAGGCCCACGCCTTCCCAACCCAGGTACATCAGCAGCAGGTTGTCCGCCAGCACCAATACCACCATGCTGGCGATAAACAGGTTGGTGTAGGCGAAGAAGCGCGAGTAGCCCTCTTCACCGCGCATGTACCAGGACGCGAACATGTGGATGAAGAAGCCGACGCCGGTCACCACCGACAGCATGGTCAGCGACAGGCCGTCCAGCGTCAGGGTTACGCCGATATTGAAATTGCCGACCGACATCCAGGTCCACAGGCTTTGTTCGAACAGCTGCACGCCGGCGGCTTTCTGGGCGAAGAAGTCCATCGCCACATAAACCGTCACCAGCGCGGCCAGGCCGATGGAGCCCACGCCGACGGTTGCCGAGGTGTTCTCGGACCAGCGACCGCGGGAAAATGCCAACAGCAGGAACCCGATCAGCGGTAGCAGAATTGTTAAATATAATAGGTTCATCCGCGCATCTCACTGACAGTATCGATATTCAGGGTATGACGACGACGGTAGAGCTGCAGCAACAGCGCCAGGCCGATACTGGCCTCGGCTGCCGCCAGGCTGATCGCCAGGATGTACATCACCTGCCCGTCCGCCTGGCCCCAATAGCTTCCCGCCACGATAAACGCCAACGCCGCGGCGTTGATCATCACTTCCAGACTGATCAGCATAAACAGCAGGTTGCGGCGCACCAGCAGCCCGGTCAGCCCGAGCACGAACAGGATAGCCGCCAGGATCAGGCCGTGTTGAAGAGGGATCATGCTTGCTCCTCCGATTTTCTTCTCGCCATTTCGCCACTCGCCGGCGCGTTGCTCAGCACTTCGCCGGGCTTGTGCTCACGGCCGATGTGGAAGGCGACAACCAGGCCCGCCAACAGCAGCATTGAAGCCAGCTCAACCGCCAACACGTAAGGACCGAACAGGCTGATGCCCACCGCCTTCGCGTCCACCATCTCGCCGCTGATACCCTGATCGGAGACGCTGCGGATAGCGATAATCAGCACCACCAGCAACGCCAGCGACATCAGGCCAGGCCCGATCCATACCCTCGGCTTCATCCAGTCGCGCTCTTGCTGCTGCACGTTGCCGAGGTTCAGCATCATCACCACGAACACGAACAACACCATGATGGCGCCCGCATAAACGATGATTTCCAGCGCGGCGGCGAAGTAGGCGCCGAGGGAGAAGAAGACTGCCGAGATCGCCAATAACGAGACGATCAGATACAGCAGCGCATGCACAGGGTTGGTATGGGTGATCACGCGAATCGTCGCGACCACCGCAATCAAGCCTGCCAGATAAAATGCGATTTCCATGCTTGCTGGCTCCTTAGGGCAACAGACCTTTGACGTCGATCGGTTTGGCTTCGTTTTCGGCTTCGCCTTTGGCTTTGCCGTCAATCGCCATACCGGCCATCCGGTAGAAGTTATATTCCGGATATTTACCCGGCCCCGAGATCAACAGATCTTCTTTTTCGTACACCAGATCCTGACGCTTGTACTCGCCCAGTTCGAAATCCGGCGTCAGCTGGATAGCGGTGGTCGGGCAAGCCTCTTCGCACAGGCCGCAGAAGATGCAGCGCGAGAAGTTGATGCGGAAGAATTCCGGGTACCAACGGCCGTCTTTCTGTTCCGCTTTTTGCAGCGAGATACAGCCGACCGGGCAGGCAACCGCACACAGGTTACAGGCGACGCAGCGTTCTTCGCCGTCCGGATCGCGCGTCAGCACGATGCGGCCGCGGTAGCGCGGCGGCAGGTAAACCGGTTCTTCCGGATACATCTGGGTTTCGCGCTTGGCGAAGGCATGCATGCCAATCATCCAAATGCTGCGCACCTGGGTGCCGAAACCAACCAATAACTCTTTCAATGTCATGGTTTATTCACCCCTTATTGAGCGTTGTACAAAATGACCGCGGCGGTTGCCAGCAGGTTCAGCAGCGTCAGCGGCAGGCACACTTTCCAGCCGAAAGACATCACCTGGTCGTAGCGCGGGCGCGGCAAGGCAGCACGAATCAGAATGAACATCATCATGAAGAAGGCCGTTTTCAGTGCGAACCAGATGAATGGCGGCAGGAACGGACCCTGCCAGCCGCCGAAGAACAACGTCACAATCAGGGCGGACACGGTGACGATACCGATGTATTCCCCCACGAAGAACAGACCGAACTTCATGCCGGAATATTCGATGTGATAACCGTCGGCCAGTTCCTGCTCGGCTTCCGGTTGGTCGAACGGGTGGCGGTGACACACCGCAACCCCGGCGATCGCGAAGGTCACGAAGCCGAAGAACTGCGGTATGACGTTCCAGACGTGCGCCTGAGATTCAACGATGGCCTGCATGTTGAACGAGTCAGCCTGCATCACCACGCCCATCAGCGACAGGCCGATGAACACTTCATAGCTCAGGGTTTGCGCGGAGGCGCGCATCGCGCCCAACAGCGAGTATTTGTTGTTGCTCGACCAGCCGGCGAACAGCACGGCGTATACCGCCAGGCCGGCCATCATCAGGAAGAACAAAATACCGATGTTGAGATCGGACACCGCCCAGGTCGGGCTGACCGGCACGATGGCGAATGCCAGCAACAGGGAAGTAAAGGCGATCATCGGCGCCAGGGTGAAGATCACCCGGTCGGAGAATCTCGGTACCCAGTCTTCCTTGAAGAACATTTTGATCATGTCGGCGACCAGTTGCAGCGAGCCGCCCCAGCCGACGCGGTTAGGTCCGTAGCGGTTCTGGAACAGGCCGAGCAGGCGGCGTTCGCCGAAGCTCATGAAGGCGCCGCAGGCCACGACCACCAGCAGGATCACTACCGCTTTAAGAATGGCGATCAGGATGTCGATCACCTCAGGGGTAAACCAGCTCATCGTGCCGCCTCCCGCAGATTTTCAACCGTTGCACCCACCAAAATCGGCGGGATCCCTGGCAAGCCGAGCGGCAAACCAACCTGGCCCTGGGTCAGGGTTTCGCTCAGACGCACCGGCAGACGCAGCGTCTGGCCCGCACAGCTGAACTCCACCAATGCACCGGCGTTAACGCCAAGCGCGGCGGCGTCGGCCGGGTTGACCATCGCGTAGGCTTCCGGCATGCGTTGCTGGATCACGTTGGAGCGCTGCGACATTTCATCGCTGCCGAACAGATGGTAGTAAGGCGCGACGCGCCAGCCATCGGCCGCATTGAACGCGGCAGGCACCTCGGTGAAGTAGCCCAGGCTGCCCTCCCCCGCTTCGATCAGGCGTACGCCCGGATCGCCGTGGCGCAGCTTGCCGCCCACTTCGGCCTGGAACTTGTTCCACGCCTGCGGTGAGTTCCAGCCTGGCGCCCAGGCGAACGGGATCTGCTGACGATCGGCCAGCGGGCTGTTGTTCCCTTCCATCGAGAAGGAGAACATGGTGTCTTTGTCCTGCGGCTGACGCGGCTCGTGCACGCTGATGTTGGCGCGCATGGCGGTACGGCCGCTGGAGCGATGCGGAGAGCGCGCCAGCTTCTGGCCGCGGATGCGGAAGGCCGCGTCCGGCGCCGCTTCGACGATGCCCTGCAGCTGCGGCAACGCCTCAACGCAGGCGGCAATCACGTCATCGAGCTGGGTCCAGTCCACGTGGCGGCTGGTGTAGGTGGAGTGCAGCGAGTGCATCCAGCGCCAGCTTTCCAGCATCACGGTGAACTGATTCTTCTTGGCGTCATCGTAATAGGCCGGGTCGTAAACCTGGAAGAAGCGCTGCGCGCGGCCTTCCTGGTTGACCAGGGTGCCGTCGCTCTCGGCGAAGCTGGCCGCCGACAGGATCAGGTTGGCCTTGTCCATGATGGCGGTGCGCTGATGATCGGCGACGATCAGGTTGCTGACCTTGGCCAGCGCGGCGTCCACTTTCGCCGCCGGCGCATGGCGATAGAGATCGTTCTCCATCACGATGGCGGTGTCGGCTGCGCCGCTGGCCAGCTGTTCCAGCGCCTGATCGAGCGAACCGCCGCCGATCATCGCCAGGCCCATGCTGTTGGCCGCGCCCGCCACGAAGGTGATGCCGACGTCGGAACCGCGGCCTTTCAACGCCTTGGCGATGTTGGCCGCCGCTTCGATGATGGCTTCGCTGCCGGCGTTGCTGCCGGTGACGATCAGCGGTTTGCGGGCGCCGGTCAGCGCCTGCACGATGATGTCGACCTTCTTGTTCAGGCCTGCGGCCAAATCGTTCACCGCCGGCGCCGCGTTATCCAGCGCATGGGCGATGGCGAAACCGAAGCGCGCCTGTTCATCGACCGGCGCGCGATAGTTCCACGCGGCGATGTCGTCCAGACGGGTGTCGTCGACGTTGGTGGTGAACAGCGGATACTTGGCGTGCTGACCGATGTTCTGCACCGCCGCGATCTGCCAGTCGGCGACGCGCTGCGCCGCCGCCATCGCGCGGGCCTTGCCCTTGACGGCCTGACGCACCGACAGCGCGATGCGCGCGCCGGTTTGGGTCAGATCTTCACCCAGCACCAGCACCGCGTCGTACTCTTCGATTTCACGCAGCGCCGGGGTATGAACGCCGCCGTTTTTCAGCACCTTCAGCATCAGCGCCAGGCGCGACTGCTCGGCCTGAGCGATGCCGGTGTAGTAGTTCTCGGCGCCGACCAGCTCGCGCAGCGCGAAGTTGCTTTCCAGGCTGGCGCGCGGGGAGCCGATGCCGATGGTTTTCTTCGCCTGACGCAGGATGTCCGCCGCGCCCTGCATCGCCTGTTCGGCGTTCAGGGTGATCCAGTCGTTGCCGCGCAGCTGCTGCGGTTGACGCGGGCGATCCTTCTGGTTGACGTAGCCGTAGCCGAAGCGGCCGCGGTCGCACAGGAAGTAGTGGTTCACGCTGCCGTTGTAACGGTTCTCGATGCGGCGCAGCTCGCCATAGCGCTCGCCCGGGCTGGTGTTGCAGCCGATGCTGCACTGCTGGCAGATGCTGGGCGCAAACTGCATGTCCCATTTACGGTTGTAGCGCTCGGAGTGCGTCTTGTCGGTGAATACGCCGGTCGGGCACACTTCCACCAGGTTGCCGGAGAACTCGCTTTCCAGCGTGCCGCTTTCCGGACGGCCGAAATAGACGTTGTCGTGCGCGCCGTACACGCCGAAGTCGGTGCCGTCGGCGTAGTCTTTGTAATAACGCACGCAGCGGTAGCAGGCGATGCAGCGGTTCATCTCGTGCGAGATAAACGGCCCCAGCTCCTGGTTGTTGTGGGTGCGCTTGGTGAAACGGTAGCGACGGAAGCTGTGGCCGGTCATTACCGTCATATCCTGCAGGTGACAGTTACCGCCTTCTTCACAGACCGGACAGTCGTGCGGGTGGTTGGTCATCAACCACTCGACCACGCTCTCGCGGAACTGTTTCGCTTCGCCATCGTCGATGGAAATAAAGGTTCCATCGGATGCCGGTGTCATACAGGACATCACCAAACGGCCACGCGTATCTTCCGCGTTTTGGTATTGCTTTACCGCGCATTGGCGGCAAGCGCCGACGCTTCCCAGCGCCGGATGCCAGCAAAAGTAAGGAATATCGAGCCCGAGGGAGAGACAGGCCTGCAGCAGGTTGTCCGCTCCGTCTACGTCGTATTCTTTGCCGTCTACATGAATCGTAGCCATAGTCAGCATGCTTCCAAGTGGCCTGCCTTGCGGCAGGCGTTAATCAAAAATTCTGGCCGTGTTGCGAGCTAGCCGGCTTACCAGCGTTGCTTCAGCAGGTTGTTCGGCTGAATGCCGCCAATCGCATGTGCGTTGCCGTAGTGCTTAACGGCAATACCCGCTTCGAACTCTTCACGGAAATATTTAATCGCGCTTTGCAGTGGCTCTACGGCACCTGGCGCGTGGGCGCAGAAGGTTTTGCCCGGGCCGAGGGAACGGCACAGCTGCTCGAGGGTTTCGATATCCCCCGGCTGCCCTTCGCCGTTTTCCAACGCGCGCAGGATCTTCACGCTCCACGGCAGGCCGTCGCGGCATGGCGTACACCAGCCGCAGGACTCGCGGGCGAAGAACTCTTCCAGGTTGCGCACCAGCGGAACCATGCCGATTTCGTGGTCCACCGCCATCGCCAGCGCGGTGCCCAAACGGCTGCCGGCCTTGCCGATTGCGCCGTATTCCATCGGCAGATCGAGGTGATCGGCGGTCAGGAAGTCGGTGCCCGCGCCGCCCGGTTGCCAGGCCTTGAAGCGCAAGCCGTCGCGCATGCCGCCGGCGTAATCTTCGAGGATCTCGCGTGCGGTGGTGCCGAACGGCAGCTCCCAGACGCCCGGGTTTTTCACCCGGCCGGAGAAGCCCATCAGCTTGGTGCCTTTGTCTTCGCTGGCGGAGATGCCGGTGTACCACTCAACGCCGTTGGCCAGAATGGCCGGCACGTTGCACAGCGTTTCCACGTTGTTGACGCAGGTCGGCTTGCCCCAGGCGCCGGCGGAGGCCGGGAACGGCGGCTTGGAACGCGGGTTGGCGCGGCGGCCTTCCAGCGAGTTGATCAGCGCGGTTTCTTCGCCGCAAATATAGCGGCCGGCGCCGGTGTGCACGATCAGCTCGAAATCAAAGCCGGTGCCGAGAATGTTCTTGCCCAGGTAACCGGCTTCGGTGGCTTCCGCGATGGCGCGGCGCAGGTGCACCGCCGCTTCGACGTATTCGCCGCGCAGGAAGATGTAACCGCGGTAAGCCTTCAGCGCGAACGCGGAGATCAGCATGCCTTCCACCAGCAGGTGCGGCAGCTGCTCCATCAGCAGACGGTCTTTATAGGTGCCCGGCTCCATTTCATCGGCGTTACACAGCAGGTAACGGATGTTCATGGACTCGTCTTTCGGCATCAGGCTCCACTTCAAACCGGTGGAGAAGCCTGCGCCGCCGCGGCCCTTCAGCCCGGAGTCTTTCACCAGGCCGACTATTTCGTCGGGAGCCAGGCCCTTGAGGGCTTTTTCCGCACCGGCATAGCCGTTCTTGCTGCGATATTCATCCAGCCACAGCGGCTGTTTGTCGTCGCGCAGACGCCAGGTCAGCGGATGCGTTTCGGGAGTGCGCACAATGTCTTTAATCATTGATACTGCTCCAGTAGCGTCTCGATATCTTCAGGCTTCAGCTGACTGTGAGTGTCCTCATCAATCATCATGGTCGGCCCTTTATCGCAGTTGCCCAGGCAGCAGGTCGGCAGCAGAGTGAAGCGGCCATCAAAGGTGGTTTGACCCGGTTTGATGTTCAGCTTCTTCTCAATGGCGGCCTGAATGCCCTGGTAACCGGTGATGTGACAAACAACGCTGTCACAATAACGGATCACGTGACGTCCTACCGGCTGACGGAAAATCTGGCTGTAGAACGTGGCCACGCCTTCTACGTCGCTGGCCGGGATGCCCAGCACTTCCGCGATGGCGTAAATCGCACCGTCCGGAACCCAGCCGCGCTTCTTCTGCACAATTTTCAGTGCTTCGATGGAAGCGGCGCGCGGATCCTCGTAATGGTGCTTTTCATGCTCGATCGCCTCACGTTCTTCCGCACTCAGCTCAAATGCATCAGCGCCGCTCTGAGGAGCGGCTGCATTGATGGGCTCAAGCGCATCGTTGACTGCGTGATTGTCTTTTTGAGAGTGCATAATTAGCGGTCCACATCTGACATAACAAAATCGATACTGCCCAGATAGACGATCAGGTCGGAGACCAGGCTGCCACGGATTACCGCCGGGATCTGCTGCAGGTGCGCAAAGCTTGGCGTACGTACCCGGGTGCGGTAGCTCATGGTGCTGCCGTCGCTGGTCAGGTAGTAGCTGTTGATCCCTTTGGTGGCTTCAATCATCTGGAATGATTCGTTGGCTGGCATCACCGGGCCCCAGGAAACCTGCAGGAAGTGGGTGATCAGCGTTTCAATATGCTGCAACGTGCGCTCTTTCGGCGGCGGCGTGGTCAGCGGGTGATCGGCCTTGAACGGGCCTTCCGGCATGTTGTTCAGGCACTGTTCGAGGATGCGCAGGCTCTGGCGCAGCTCTTCCACCTTCAGCATCACGCGGGTGTAGCAGTCGCTGTTGCCGTCGCCGACCGGGATTTCGAAGTCGAAATTCTCGTAGCCGGAATACGGGCGCCATTTGCGCACGTCAAACTCGATGCCGGTGGCGCGCAGGCCGGCGCCGGTCACGCCCCACTCCAGCGCTTCCTTGGCGTTATAAGACGCCACGCCGACGGAGCGGCCTTTCAGAATGCTGTTCTTCAGCGCCGCCTTGACGTAAGAGTCCAGGCGCTTCGGCATCCACTCGAGGAACTCGCGCAGCAGGCGATCCCAGCCGCGCGGCAGGTCGTGCGCGACGCCGCCGATGCGGAACCAGGCCGGGTGCATGCGGAAACCGGTAATCGCTTCCACCAGGTCGTAGATTTTCTGCCGATCGGTAAAGGCGAAGAACACCGGGGTCATGGCGCCGACGTCCTGAATGAAGGTGCTGATGTACAGCAGGTGGCTGTTGATGCGGAACAGTTCGGACAGCATCACGCGGATGGTGTCGACGCGCTCCGGCACCTTGATGCCGGCCAGCTTCTCGACCGCCAGCACGTAAGGCATTTCGTTTACGCAGCCGCCGAGGTACTCGATGCGGTCGGTATACGGAATGTAGCTGTGCCAGGACTGGCGCTCGCCCATTTTTTCGGCGCCGCGGTGGTGGTAGCCGATGTCGGGCACGCAGTCGACGATCTCTTCGCCGTCCAGCTGCAGAATGATGCGGAAAGCCCCGTGCGCCGACGGGTGGTTAGGGCCGAGGTTGAGGAACATGAAGTCCTCGTTTTCGGTGCCGCGCTTCATGCCCCAGTCTTCCGGCTTGAAGGTCAGCGATTCCATTTCCAGATCTTCTTTCTGTTTGGTCAACACGAAAGGATCGAACTCGGTGGCGCGCGCCGGGTAGTCTTTACGCAGCGGGTGGCCTTCCCAGGTCTGCGGCATCATGATGCGCGACAGGTGCGGGTGGCCGTCGAAGGTAATACCGAACATCTCCCAGGTTTCGCGCTCATACCAGTTGGCGTTAGGGAAAACCTTGGTGGCCGTGGGCACGTGCAGGTCTTTTTCAGACAGCGCCACTTTCAGCATGATGTCGCGGTTGCGTTCGATGGAAATCAGATGATAGAAAACAGAAAAATCCGCGGCGGGCAAACCGTCACGGTGGGTGCGAAGACGCTCGTCCACGCCATGCAGATCGAACAGCATGACGTAAGGCTTCGGCTGTTTTCTCAGGAACGTCATTACTTCCAGCAACTGGTCAGGCTTGACCCATACCACGGGCATTCCGGTACGGGTGGGCTGAACAGTAAAGGCTTCCGGCCCAAAACGGTTGCGCAGTTCGCCGATCACCGGGTCGTCAAGGTGATCTCGGGTTTGCCAGGCAGGCAAGGCGTCGTGCGTCGTCAAATCTGTCATAATTTTTTTCACCACACTAAAGGGTTATTTCGCCGCAATTTTCACTTTCGCTGTGTTAACCAATAGCGCACTAAGATGGACGTTAAATGAACGTCTTAAATCTCGTCAGGCGTCCGAAGGTTGGTCACCGCGATGCGCTCGCCGTGTTTACGCTCTCTTTCAGACTGCATGTTGGCGCGGTAAACGCCCTGATCGCCGACAACCCACGACAGCGGGCGGCGTTCTTTGCCAATGGATTCCTGCAACAGCATCAGCGCCTGCATATAGGCTTCCGGACGCGGCGGGCAGCCGGGAATGTACACGTCGACCGGCAGGAACTTGTCCACGCCCTGCACCACGGAATAGATGTCGTACATGCCGCCGGAGTTGGCGCAGGCGCCCATCGAGATCACCCACTTGGGTTCCAGCATCTGCTCGTACAGGCGCTGAATGACCGGGGCCATCTTGGTGAAACAGGTGCCGGCGACCACCATCAGGTCAGCCTGACGCGGCGATGCGCGCAACACTTCAGCGCCGAAACGCGCCACGTCGTGAACGGCGGTAAACGACGTCACCATCTCCACGTAACAGCACGAAAGGCCAAAGTTATATGGCCAAATAGAGTTTTTACGCCCCCAGTTCACCATGTCATGCAATGCATGCTCGAGTTTACCCATGTAAACCGTGCGGTGGACCTGTTGTTCCAGGGGATCGGCGACGACCTCCTGTTTTTGCAGGGGATAACGGTCGTTCTCACCGTTCGGGTCTATGCGGGTGAGCGTATAGTCCATCTTAATGCCTCGCTGTTACTGCGGATGACTGTTGGTGTTAGTGATGGTGCCGGGTTTGCTCTGGCGTCGGGAACGCGCCGGAGTCCAATCCAACGCGCCGATGCGCACCAGATAAACCAGGCCGGCCAATAGCACCAAAATGAAAATGGCGGCTTCGATAAAGCCTACCCAGCCACTCTCGCGAACCGAGACCGACCAGGCGTACAGGTATAAGGCTTCAACGTCGAAAATTACGAAGAACATGGCGACCAGGTAGAACTTGGCGGACAGACGCATGCGCGCCGTACCGACCGAGTCGATCCCGGATTCGAACGGGGTGTGTTTGGCGCGCGCCCGGGCTCTCCCGCCCAGGAAGAACGCACCCAGCAGCATTAAGCCGCAGAGCCCGATAGCCACGACAAGAAATACGGCGAACGCCCAGTGATGAGCGATAACTTCAGTGGTTGTTGACATACTCTATGCTTACTCATCAAAAGTGGCGTCGATCGCTCTGCTCTTGTACCCGGCAGTTAGTGCACCACATCGATTTAAGGGAAGGATAAATTAACCACACAAACAAACTGCTTTTACAGCGAGTTAGGCAGCGTTTTACTGTGGGCTTTTTACTCCTTTCTATAACCTTTTGTCAACTTTGACAAAAGTATCTACACACTAGTTTACATACGCATCATTTGATTAACATTTGATGCGCCAGGCTCAGGCTAAATCGTGTCAGTTAATTTTTGTGTAGAAACAGACAGATATAAGCCGTCATGCATATTTCAGTTTTACTATATCATTGTCTCAGGAATTCCCTGTTCTTCCACTCACTACCTAGGGGTATTTTTTTGATCCAGGACACGTTTTCAGCATAAATCCTCAAAAAAAGTGTGGGCCTTTAACAATTTTTGTCAAATTCAGCCGAAAAAACGTTCGCCATAATCTAACAAAATAACCATATTATTTCCATGCCTTTACGCTCCGACCCAATTGGTCATAAAGCAAACGATTTTCGTCTGCGGCGGCCTGAGCCGGTTTTTAATTAATGGAAAGAGTTAAACAAATAACCAACTCATGACAAAACCTCAGCCAAATGCGCATAACAGCCGATTTTCTTAAAAAAAGGCCAAAAAAAACCTCCGCCGAAGCGGAGGTTTTCTGGTCATGGTCAACGCAGTCCGGCGTTATTCTTCCTCATCCACCAGGCTGGCGTCGTCTTGCGCCGTACCGCCCTGCCCGTTGAGGTTATAGCTGTCGTTGCCGCCCTGCATCGCGCTGAAGATGGCCATCGCCAGCTCGTTGTCGCACCGGGCGTCTTTACATAAGGCATACTGGGTATCCGGCAACGGCGGCAGGCCCTCTGCGGCGCCCAACACCCGCAGGTCAGGGCTCATCATCTCAACCGGCCGTACGGTTACGCCCAGGCCGGCCTTGCAGGCGGCGCGAACGGCGGACAGCGTTGAGGCCACGTAGGCGATGCGCCACGGAATGCCGGCCTCGTCCAGATGCTTGATGGCCATGGTGCGGAACGGACTGGGTTCGTCCATCACCACCAGCGGAATGGGTTCACCGGCCTGGTAGTGATAATCCGCCGCGCAATACCACAGCGTCGGCGAGGTGCGCAGCACGATATGCGGCTGCCCCTCGGCGTCTGCCGTGGTGATCGCCAGATCGACCTCGCCTTCTTTCAGCATGTCGACCATCTGCGGGCTGCGTTTTACCCGCACGTCGATCGCCAGCTTGGGGTAAATCGAGGTCACGCGGTTCAACAGGAAAGGCAAAATGGTATCGGCAGTGTCGTCTGAAGCACCGATAGTCAGAACGCCCTTTATATTGTTGTACATCAGAGAGGTACAGGCTTCGTCGTTGAAACGCAGGATTTTCCTGGCGTAGCCGAGAAGCTGGATACCGTGCTCAGTCAAGAGTTTGTTGCGCCCATGGCGGGCAAACAGTTCCTTGCCTACCAGTTGCTCTAACCGCTGCATTTGTTGACTGACCGCTGATTGAGTGCGACAAACGGCGACCGCCGCGGCCGCAAAGGTATTCAAATCAGCAACAGCAACAAAGGTTCTTAGCAGATCGAGGTCGAGATTAAGTATCGGACGATTTGCAGTTGTCATAGTGTATTCTTCACTTTTTTAAATTCTAATTTACAAACTACCCTGGTGTGTTTCCAAGACATCGTTGAAAAGGGACGATGCCTGTTATGACAGTACCCCACTCATTAGTGGAGGGCAAAAAAATTACTTATATTTCGTTACCTCTATCGCTTTTTAAAATGCGATCTATCGCAAACGCTTATAGAACGCGGGGGGTTAATACGAGTAAAAGTGTTTAACTTTTACCAAATGAAAGATTTTACTCATGCTCGTCGCCCAATTACCACTCCATTCGTGCTGTAGAGAACGCCGAACCTCAGGGCGGCGCCGACCTTTTGTCGGCCAAAAATATAAACGAGACTCGCCGCGTTCGCCGTTTCATCCCCGCCTGATTTTAATAAATTCAATCAGTAAGATTTTCCCAATCAATAATATTCCGATAGTCAGTTAACCTTTTCTTAAGATACAAGATAAAGCATCGCTAATGTAATTAACCGTTTAAGCCAGTGTGGTTCGGCTGACGCCAGGCTGCCATCAGACTACTCCGGTATTATCATTTCTTTACAGTTTATCTGACGCTATCCTCCCCCGCCGCTTATCAGTGCCCGCCGCCGGGCGCCGCCAGGTGGGGCAAGAACGTTTACATACGCCGCTTAAATCAGAATAAAACCCCAACAAAATGATAAACAAAGGCATTATAGACCACAAACATCGTTTTCCTTTGTTTATCATCACTAAAATTCCGCCTTGCGCCATGCGTTTGCACCAAAGGCGTGCATAACCCTTCAAAAGCATCAGCGCCAGGAGTACATTGGGCGGGTTGCGGCGTTCCACGGTAGGAACGCCCCTATCCCAGCAAAAGGCTCAACTTTCTATGTCCCCCATTGAGAAATCCAGCAAACTGGACAACGTCTGTTATGACATTCGCGGCCCGGTGCTCAAAGAAGCTAAACGTCTTGAAGAAGAAGGCAATAAGGTCCTGAAACTGAACATCGGCAACCCGGCCCCGTTCGGCTTCGACGCCCCGGATGAAATCCTGGTCGACGTGATCCGCAACCTGCCGACCGCGCAGGGTTATTGCGATTCCAAGGGGCTCTTCTCGGCGCGCAAGGCGATCATGCAGCACTACCAGGCGCGCAACATGCGTGACGTTACCGTTGAGGATATCTACATTGGCAACGGCGTATCCGAGCTGATCGTCCAGTCCATGCAGGCGCTGCTCAACAGCGGCGACGAACTGCTGGTGCCGGCGCCGGATTACCCGCTGTGGACCGCGGCGGTATCGCTGTCCGGCGGCAAGGCGGTGCACTACCTGTGCGACGAGCAGGCCGGCTGGTTCCCGGATCTGGACGACATCATCAGCAAGATCACGCCGCGCACCCGCGGCATCGTGATCATCAACCCGAACAACCCGACCGGCGCGGTCTACAGCAAGGCCCTGCTGGAGCAGATCGTCGAGATCGCCCGGCAGCATAACCTGATCATTTTCTCCGACGAGATTTACGACAAGATCCTGTATGACGAAGCCGAGCACCACTCGATCGCCGCATTGGCGCCGGACCTGCTGACCGTCACCTTCAACGGGCTGTCGAAAACCTATCGCGTGGCGGGCTTCCGCCAGGGTTGGATGGTGCTCAACGGGCCGAAGAAACACGCCAAGGGCTACATCGAGGGGCTGGAAATGCTGGCCTCGATGCGCCTGTGCGCCAACGTGCCGATGCAGCACGCCATCCAGACCGCGCTGGGCGGCTATCAAAGCATCAGCGAGTTCATCCAGCCCGGCGGCCGCCTGTATGAACAGCGCAACCGCACCTGGGAACTGCTCAACGACATCCCGGGCGTTTCCTGCGTGAAGCCGCAGGGTGCGCTGTATATGTTCCCGCGCATCGACGCCAAGCGTTTCAACATTCACGACGACCAGAAAATGGTGCTGGATCTGCTGCTGCAGGAAAAAGTGCTGCTGGTACAGGGCAGCGCTTTCAACTGGCCGTATCCGGACCACGTGCGCATCGTCACCCTGCCGCGCGTGGACGAGCTGGAAATGGCGGTCGGCAAGCTGGGCCGCTTCCTGGAAAGCTATCGCCAGTAATCGCCGCGGGCGCAGCGCTCTGCTGCGCCCCTTCCCTGCACACGCCGGTTGCATAACTTCAGGTCACTGCTTCACAATGGAGCCCTCACTTGCCGTTGTAAAAGAGAGCACCATGAGCCAGAGCCATTTTTTTGCCCACCTGTCCCGCCTGAAACTGATCAACCGCTGGCCGCTGATGCGCAACGTGCGTACCGAAAACGTCTCCGAGCACAGCCTGCAGGTGGCGTTTGTCGCCCACGCGTTGGCGGTGATCAAGAACCGCAAGTTCAATGGCAATCTGAACGCCGACCGGGTGGCGCTATTGGCGATGTACCACGACGCCAGCGAAGTGATCACCGGCGACATGCCGACGCCGATCAAGTATTACAATCCGCAGATCGCCCACGAGTACAAGAAGATCGAAAAGATCGCCCAGCAAAAGCTGCTGGACATGATCCCGGCGGAGCTGCGCAACGATTTCCGCTCGATCCTCGATGAGCACTACTACAGCGAAGATGAAAAGCTGCTGGTGAAGCAGGCCGATGCGCTGTGCGCCTACCTCAAATGCCTGGAGGAACTGTCCGCCGGCAATAACGAATTCACGCTGGCCAAGGCGCGCCTGGACAAAACCCTGCAGCAGCGCCGCAGCCCGGAAATGGACTACTTCATGGAGGTGTTTATCCCGAGCTTCAGCCTGTCGCTGGATGAAATCAGCCTCGACGCCTCGCTGTGATCCCGCCGGCGCGGCGACCGTCGCGCCGTCAAAAAGCGTATAACCAGGGCACTACCATCACGCTGACCGCCATCACCAGCAGGGTGAAAGGCACGCCGATGCGCACGAAATCCCCGAACCTGTAGTTGCCCGGCCCCAGCACCAGCGTGTTGACCGGCGACGAGACCGGCGTCATAAAGGCGGCGGAAGCGGCAATGGCGATAATCATGGCGAAGGGGTACGGCGACACCCCCATTTCCCGCGCGGCGGCGATGGCGATCGGCGCCATCAGCACCGCGGTGGCGGTATTGGAAATAAACAGCCCGATGGTGGCGCACAGCACGAACAGGCACAGCAGCATCACCCGCGGCCCGGCGCCGCCGGCGACGTCCATCAGGCCGCGCACGATCAGGTCCACCCCGCCGGTTTTCTGCAGCGCCTGAGCGAACGGCATCATGCCGACGATCAAAATGATGCTCGGCCAGTGGATAGATTTGTAGGCGCTTGCCATGTCGATGCAGCGGAACTTGCCCATCAGCAGGCAGGCTGCCAGCGCGGCGATCGGGTTGGGGATTTCATCGGTCAGCATCATCGCCACCATCAACGCCAGACAGAACAGCGCATGCGGCGCCTGGGTGATGGCCGGCGCCACCTCATCCACCTCGGCGGGCAGGTTAAGCACGATAAAGTCATGGGTGTTGGCCTGCAGCTGGCGTATCGCCTTCCAGTCGCCGATCACCAATAGAATGTCGCCCAGCGCCAGCGGTTCGTCCACCAGCTTGCCGGCCAGCGTCTCGCCGCTGCGGCGAATGCCCACCACGTTCAGATCATAGCGGCTGCGGAACGCCGCCTCGCGCAGGCTGGTGCCCAGCAGCGCCGAATCGGGGATCAACGTCACCTCCGCCATGCCGACGTTGCGCGACTGCTCGGAGAAGTAGTCGCCGCGTAGCACCATCGGCTCCAGCTGCTGCTCGCCGCAGAATTCGCGCAGATCGACCTGGCTGTCGGACATGTCGATCAGCAACACATCGCCTTCGCGCAGCTCGGTGCTGCCGGAGGCGCTGATCATCACCCGGCGGAAGCGTTTCCAGCGTTCGATGCCCACCACGTTGGCGCCGTAGCGGGCGCGCAGGTGCAGCTCGTCCAGCGAACGGCCAATCAGCGGCGAAGCGCTGCGAACCGCCAAACGCCGCGCGCGGCCGGCCAGCTTATAGTCGCGAACAAGATCGCGGAAGGTGCGGCGCTGCCAGGTTTCCCTCGCCTTGCCGGCGGCGTCGTTGCCCAGCCAGCGCCGGGCCACCAGCATATAGCCCACGCCCAGCACCAGCACCGCCAGGCCGATCGGCGTGACGCCGAAGAAGCCGAACCCCACGATGCCTTCGCGCACCAGCTCGCTGTTCACCACCATGTTCGGCGGCGTCGCCACCAGCGTCATCATGCCGCTGATCAGGCCGGCGAAGCTCAGCGGCATCATCAGCCGCCCCGGCGCGATTTTCATCCGCGCCGTCACGCTGAGCACCACCGGAATGAAGATCGCCACCACGCCGGTCGAACTCATGAAGGCGCCCAGCCCGGTCACCGTCACCATCAGCAGCATCAACATTTTGGTTTCGCTGCTGCCGGCCACCTTAACCAACCAGTCCCCCACCTGATAGGCCACGCCGGTGCGCACCAGCCCTTCGCCGATCACGAACAGCGCGGCGATCAGAATCACGTTGGGATCGCTGAAGCCGGCCGTCGCCTCCTGCATGCTCAGCGTGCCGCTCAGCACAAAGGCGATGATCACCAGCAGCGCCACCACGTCCATTCGCAGCTTGTTGGTGGTAAACAGCACGATGGCGATTAACAGTAAACTCAGCACCCACAGTAATTCGCTGTTCAAAACGGCCTCATCCGGCAACATATCCAGGGGCCTAAAAACTAGCATAAAAAAACCCCGCCGATGCGGGGTCTAATCAATTTGGGTGAAGATAACGGCGATCAGTCCACCCGGGTGATGCTGGCGCCGGCGGCGCTTTTGCTGACGGCGATCTGCTCCAGCGAAGACAACCGCAGATCGACCCGATCCAGCTTCGGCGCGTCGGCCGGCGCGTTGACCGCGATCACCTGGCAACCGGCCGCCAGGCCGGACAGGATGCCGGCGGGCGCATCTTCCACCACCACGCAGTCCCGCGGCGCCAGCCCCAGGCGCTCGGCGCCCAGCAGGTAAGCGTCGGGCTGGGGTTTGCCGTGTCGCACCTGTTCGGCGGTGATGAACACCTCCGGCTGCGGCAGCCCCGCGGCCTGACGGCGAGCGCTGGCCACCGGGACAGAACCCGAAGTGACGATCGCCCAGGGGATGCCCAGCGCGTTCAGCTGCGCCAGCAGCGCGGCCGCGCCCGGCAGCGCACGGACGCCGTCGGTATCCTGCGCCTCCACCTGTTCCAGCAGCAAGAATTCCCGCTGGATGGCTTCCTCGCTTTCGCCCGGCATAAAGTGGCGCAAGGAGGTAATGGCCTGTTTACCGTGAATGAAATCCAGTACGTCCTGCGGGCTGACGCCGCGGCGTTTGGCCCAGTTAATCCAGGCGCGCTCCACCGCCGGCAGCGAATCTACCAGGGTGCCATCAAGATCGAACAGAAAACCCTTACACTCCACAGGAAACCTCTTTTTAATCAAGCATTGATAATTTGCGCTATCTCAACGGCGCTCAAATGGTACTGACGCGGGCAAGACAGCCAGACGGCCAGCATGCGCTGGTATTTGTCCCACATCTTGGTTTGGGCGTTAAAGCCGTGGCTGCCGGAATCGAAGTGAGTATAGCGCCCCTCGGTGCCGACCAGGAAACGCACGTAGCTCAGGTAGCGCGCTTCGGTGGCGGCGTCGAAGCCGAGAAACGCCAGACGGCGTTCATCCAGCCCCTGTTTTTCCTTCAGGTTGCCCCAGGAGACCTGCAGCGCGTGATGCATCTCCATCACGTTGATGATGGTGCGGCACACTTCTTCGCTCAGTTCGCCGAAATCGCGATCCAGCTCGCGCATCTGCAGGCCGAAGCCGCGCTCGATGATGGTCTGCAACCGGCGATAACGATCGGCGTTGTCCGGATCGAGCAGGGTCATCATCTTGTACTGATTCGACAGGATCAGCCGTTGGGCATGGGTCATTTCCATCAGGATTTCCTCGTTTCTGTATGATGGCGAGAGCATCGCACAGCGCAATATCGCAGGAAATCACAACTCGACCGTTCTTTGATTTAAACCGGGGTTATTGGCGCTATCGTCAAAAAGGCCGCGCTCGGCGCGGCCCTTTTCGCTTACAGATCGTCGAGGAAGGTTTTATCCAACTGCTTGAAGGCGCGCTTCAGCAGATCGGCCAGCGCCTGATAGGTCGGCGTGCCTTCGACCGGCGCCACCGCCTGGCCGGCTTCCGCCAGCTTGTTGCGCACCTCATGGAACCACTGCAGCAGCGTCGGCGGCAACGGCGTCGCCGAGCGGCGGCCCAGCCACCACAGCCCCTGCATCGGCAGGCTGCAGGCGAACAGCGCGGTGGCGATCGCCGGGCCGAGCTGGCCGCCCAGCGCAATTTGCCAGGTCAGGGTAAATATCGCCAGCGGCGGCATAAAGCGGATGGCAAAACGGGTGGCACGCGCAACGCGATTCTCCGGAAAGACCGGAGCCAGACGTTTGTCTGACGGCCAGGTTTTCATATAATGCTGCCCGCGCTGGAAGACCTGAAACCAGCTTACGGAACCGGACGGTTTGCTCGTCATCGCGTACCTCAACTTCACGTAAAAAATAAAAGGCGTCTGCAGACACAATACTAAAAAATTTGAAGCTTTAAATTTATTTTGTGTTTGCTGCGGGCTATCGGTATCCTAAGCCGGCCTTTTGGCCGGTAGAAGACGACAAGAATTCTGTCAACTTTTAGCCCTATAAAAATCAAGATTATTTAAACCGCAGAGAAATCATCGGTTTTTTCATCATCATGCGATTTGTGCAATTCACATGATGTTAATCATAAATGTCAACGGCATTATGCGCTACGCTTGTTGTCTGATTGACGATTAATTCACCACGTGTTTTTGGTTTTTCTTTAACAACACGAACTATTAAGTAGGTACTTCCATGTCGAGTAAGCTAGTACTGGTTCTTAACTGCGGCAGTTCTTCCCTGAAATTCGCCATCATCGACGCCGTTAACGGTGAAGAATTCCTCTCCGGTTTGGCCGAGTGTTTCCACCTGCCTGAAGCCCGCATCAAGTGGAAAATGGACGGCGCCAAACACGAAGCTGCCCTGGGTGCCGGCGCTGCACACAGCGAAGCGCTGAACTTCATTGTTAATACTATTCTGGCACAAAAACCGGAGCTTTCAGCCCAGCTGACCGCTATCGGCCACCGCATCGTGCACGGCGGCGAGAAGTTTACCGCCTCCGCCGTGATCAACGACGAAGTCCTGCAGGGTATCAAAGATTCCGTGCCGTTTGCACCACTGCATAACCCGGCGCACCTGATCGGTATCGCTGAAGCATTGAAATCTTTCCCGAAACTGGCTGATAAAAACGTCGCCGTGTTCGACACCGCGTTCCATCAGACCATGCCGGAAGAATCTTACCTGTACGCTCTGCCGTACAGCCTGTACCGCGACCACGGCGTTCGCCGCTACGGCGCGCACGGCACCAGCCACTTCTACGTGACGCAAGAAGCCGCGAAGATGCTGAACAAGCCGGTGGAAGAAGTGAACGTGATCACTTGCCACCTGGGCAACGGCGGCTCGGTCACCGCGGTGCGCAACGGCAAATGCGTTGACACCTCCATGGGTCTGACCCCGCTGGAAGGCCTGGTGATGGGCACCCGCAGCGGTGACATCGATCCGGCGATCATCTTCCACCTGCACGACTCCCTGGGCATGAGCGTTGACCAGATCAATAAAATGCTGACCAAAGAGTCCGGCCTGCTGGGCCTGACCGAAGTCACCAGCGACTGCCGCTATGTTGAAGACAATTACGACAGCAAGGCCGACGCCAAACGCGCGATGGACGTATTCTGCCACCGCCTGGCCAAATACATCGGCGCTTATAGCGCGCTGATGGAGGGCCGTCTGGACGCGGTGATCTTCACCGGCGGCATCGGCGAAAACGCCGGCATGGTGCGTGAGCTGACCCTCGACAAACTGGGCCTGCTGGGCTTCGAAATCGACCACGAACGCAACATGGCCGCGCGCTTCGGCAAATCCGGCGCCATCACCAAAGACGGCAGCCGCCTGGCGCTGGTGATCCCGACCAACGAAGAGTTGGTCATCGCGCAGGACGCATCCCGCCTGACCGCGTAATGCTCTCAAACACCGTCAGCCCAGGCTGACGGTGTTGTTTTAGCCTCATGTTAATCGTGAAGAGGACTATTCTGTGTCACGTACAATTATGTTGATCCCCACCGGCACCAGCGTCGGTCTGACCAGCGTCAGCCTGGGCGTCATCCGCTCCATGGAGCAGCAAGGCGTTCGCCTGAGCGTGTTCAAACCCATCGCCCAGCCGCGCTCCGGCGGCGACTCTCTCGACCAGACCACCACCATCATCCGCAGCAACTCCACCATCCCGGCGGCCGAACCGCTGCGCATGAGCTACGTCGAAGGCCTGCTGAGCTCCAACCAGCAGGACGTACTGATGGAAGAGATCGTGGCGCGCTACCACGAAAACACCAAAGACGCGGAAGTGGTGCTGATCGAAGGCCTGGTGCCGACCCGTAAACACCAGTTCGCCAACGCGCTGAACTACGAAATCGCCAAGACCCTGAATGCGGAAATCGTCTTCGTGCTGGCGCTGGGCAACGATTCCCCGGCGCAGCTGAAAGAGCGCATCGAACTGGCGCGCAGCAGCTTCGGCGGCAGCAAGAACAAAAACATCACCGGCGTGATCATCAACAAGCTGAACGCCCCGGTCGACGAGCAGGGCCGCACCCGCCCTGACCTGTCTGAAATCTTCGACGACTCCACCAAGGCCAGCGTCACCAACGTCGATCCGGCGCAGCTGTTCGCCAACAGCCCGCTGCCGGTGCTGGGCTGCGTGCCGTGGAGCTTCGATCTGATCGCCACCCGCGCCATCGACATGGCTCGCCACCTGAAGGCCCGCGTGGTCAACGAAGGCGACATCATGACGCGCCGCGTGAAATCCGTGACCTTCTGCGCGCGCAGCATCCCGCACATGCTGGAACACTTCCGCCCGGGCTCCCTGCTGGTGACCTCCGCAGACCGCCCCGACGTGCTGGTTTCCGCCTGCCTGGCGGCGATGAACGGCGTGGAAATCGGCGCCATCCTGCTGACCGGCGGCTACGCCATCGACGAGCCGATCAGAAAGCTGTGCGAACGCGCCTTCCAGACCGGCCTGCCGGTATTCATGGTCGACACCAACACCTGGCAGACCTCGCTCAGCCTGCAGAGCTTCAACCTCGAAGTGCCGTCTGACGACCATCAGCGCATCGAGAAAGTGCAGAACTACGTGGCCAGCCACATCAACGCCGAGTGGATCGAGTCGCTGACCGCCACCTCCGAGCGTTCGCGTCGCCTGTCGCCGCCGGCGTTCCGTTACGAGCTGACCGAGCTGGCGCGCAAAGCCGGCAAGCGCATCGTGCTGCCGGAAGGCGACGAGCCGCGCACCGTGAAAGCGGCGGCCATCTGCGCCGAACGCGGCATCGCGGAATGCGTGCTGCTGGGCAACCCGGACGAGATCCAGCGCGTTGCCGCTGCGCAGGGCGTTGAACTGGGCAAAGGCATCGAGATCGTCGATCCGGTCGCCGTGCGTGAAAACTACGTGCCGCGCCTGGTCGAGCTGCGTAAAAGCAAGGGCATGACCGAAGTGGTTGCCCGCGAGCAGCTGGAAGACAACGTGGTGCTCGGCACCCTGATGCTCGAAAAAGGCGAAGTCGACGGTCTGGTATCCGGCGCGGTTCACACCACCGCCAACACCATCCGCCCGCCGCTGCAGCTGATCAAAACCGCGCCGGGCAGCTCGCTGGTGTCTTCCGTGTTCTTCATGTTGCTGCCTGACCAGGTTCTGGTCTACGGCGACTGCGCGATCAACCCGGATCCGACCGCCGAACAGCTGTCTGAAATCGCCATCCAGTCGGCGGATTCCGCCGCCGCCTTCGGCATCGAACCGCGCGTGGCGATGATCTCCTACTCCACCGGCAACTCCGGTGCGGGCAGCGACGTTGAGAAGGTGCGCGAAGCGACCCGTCTGGCGCAGGAAAAACGCCCGGATCTGATCATCGACGGCCCGCTGCAGTACGACGCCGCCATCATGGCCGACGTCGCCAAGTCCAAGGCGCCGAACTCACCGGTCGCCGGCCAGGCTACCGTGTTCATCTTCCCGGATCTGAACACCGGCAACACCACCTATAAAGCGGTACAGCGTTCCGCCGATCTGGTGTCCATCGGGCCGATGCTGCAAGGCATGCGCAAGCCGGTGAACGACCTGTCGCGCGGCGCACTGGTAGACGATATCGTGTATACCGTCGCGCTGACGGCGATCCAGTCTTCCCAGGCTGACGCCGCCGCCAAGGCGTAATAAACCGTTAAAAAAAAGCCAGTCAGTTAATCCTGACTGGCTTTTTTTATGCCTGATACTTTTGGCGATAATGCTGTTTTAGGCAATATCCGCCCCCGCTGCATACTCCATCATCGCCAGGCGCTGACGCCCCGCGCAGAAAAATCAACGGTAGGCATGACGGGTGTTTGGCTGTTCTTGGCATAGAAAAATGCCGAATTCGTAAAGGAATACACCTTCCCGGAAAAATTGATGGTGACGCGGTTGCCCTCGCCGCGGATAGTTGCATCAGCCCGATCCGCCGTCAAAATTGGCGCGCTTTGACTCAGCACGTTGATAGGGTCGCCATCCAGGCTTCCGTTCAAATAGTAACGATACACATCCGTGTCGGTGGCCCCCGCATTCTGGTACTCGGTGACATAGAGCCAAATCTCGTCGGTCAACTGCTTTTTGCTGTAGAGCTTATCGTCATAAGTATCGCGGGTGGCATACCAATACCCCACAAAGCCAACGACAATAACCAACAAAACCGTCGTCAATAGCCGATGAGCCCATTTAGTAACCATGCCGAGTTGCATAATCAATTCCTTGTTTGATCCAATATTGATCCCGAGGGTCATCACCATACGGCGGGCGTTGATACCAATGACTCCATTCTAACCGCGATGTTCCTGCACGTGACTGAGCAAATCCAGCGCCCATCAACAAAATATCTGCGGGAATTCCAGCCGCGGTACCGGTTGCACCATAATTGAAATTACCAAAGTTAGCCAAGGCGCGATTTTGCTGTTTGTAATCCCAGGGGCCCCGATTTTTTACCTGATGGTAGAACCAATAGTAAGTACCAGGCAACGCCATGTTGCGCGGTTGCCCCTGCCTGCGCGCCTCGCGCAAGTTTCTGGCGAGAACGGTAAAACCGCCTGGCGGCAGTAATGGAACCACGGCCATAATCTCCTCCTTGAGAACCGAATGTAACTTATGGTGCAGAAATATAACGATCCCCTTAGGTATAAGAAGACGCTTATCTGCGCTGTAATAGAGTCTATTATTCGTACTGTGTACTACCGAATTCTATCAACCAAGAATCTCGTGTTATGCCAATGATATCGTTACCCAACGGCACTCTCTCAAGCGTTATGCCTATCATCCCTCTTTGGCTTTATTACTCTGCGCTGACAATAACCTGCGAAATCTGGCCGTCACTGATTTTCAGCGAGAAACTGCGCTGCCAGAAGCGTTTGGAATCGGCATCCTTCGGCTTATTGTTGTTATCATTCACTCCTTGAATATAACAATATGTATTTATTGAATTTATTTCCTCATTATCGCTTTTCGTCTCAAAACTGACCACTTATTATCAATAAAAATCCAAAAAGTCCCCTAAGGGACTTTGCGGTCGGTAACGCGTTGATAAACGGCTCTGGATCTGGCAACGCGCGGGGAATGACACTGTTGAGGGCCGGCATTGCCGGCCCTGCAGTTACAACAACTGCTGCGCCGCATCCAAAATATGCTCGGCGGTCAGGCCGTACTCCTGCTGCAGAAACGCCTGGGTGCCCACCTGGCCATAGCGCTCTTTCACCCCCACCCGCCGCATCGGCACCGGGCATTCTTCCGCCAGCACCTCGGCCACCGCCGAACCCAGGCCGTTGTGGATGCTGTGGTTCTCGCAGGTGACGATTTTGCCGGTCTTGGCGGCATAGGTTTTGATGATGTCGCGGTCGATAGGCTTGAGGGTGAACATGTCGATCACCGCCGCGCTGACGCCACGCTGTTCCAGCATCTGCGCCGCCTTCAGCGCTTCGGCCACCATGATGCCGTTGGCCATCAGCGTGATGTCGTCGCCGTCGCGCAGCAGGTTGCCCTTGCCGATGGTGAAGCGCGAGCCGTCCTGATAGATGCGCGTCGCCTGCTTGCGGATGGTGCGCACCCAGTAGAAGCCTTGCAAATCCATCAGCTGCTGCAGGATATCGGCGAACATGGTGGCGTCGGTCACTTCCAGCACCACCGAATGCGCCAGGCCGCGCACGATGCCCATGTCTTCGAACGACATATGGGTGCCGCCGTTGTGGCAGGCGGTTACCCCGGCGTCGGAGGCGATCACCTTGACGTTGTTGCGCTGGTAATCCAGCGACATGAACAGCTGATCGAAACAGCGGCGGCTGGCGAAGGCGGTGAAGGTGTGCACGAAAGGCACCCGGCCGGTGAGCGCCAGCCCGGCGGACACGCCGATCACGTTGGCCTCCATGATGCCGCAGTTGATCACGTGCCGCGGATGGTCCTTGTGCACCCCGTCCATCGCCATCGAGCTCATCAGGTCCGCCTCCAGCGCGATGATCGGCGTATCCGCCTCAATCTGCCGGCGCACCATGCCGGCATACACTTTGCGCATCTCTATAGCGTCGTTTTCCAACTCGGTCACTACGTTAAACATGGGCGGCCTCCAGTTCGGCGATGGCTTTTTCGATTTCTTGCTGTACGTCCGGCGTCAAACGCAGGTGATGCGAGTTCTGCAGGTTCTCCAGATAGCTCACGCCCTGCCCCTTGATGCTGTCGAGCACGATCACCAGCGGCCGCTGTTCGCCGCCGCGCGCCGGCGCCGCCGCCTCATGCAACGCGGCGATGTCGTCGCCCTTGATGGTCTGCACCTCAAAACCGAAGGCGCGGAACTTGCCGGCCAGATCGAACGGCTTGATCACCTCGTCCAGCAGGCCGTCCAGCTGCTGCTTGTTGTAATCGATAAACAGCGTCAGGTTGTTCAGGTTGTGATGGGCAATAAACTGGAAGGCTTCCCAGCACTGCCCTTCGTTCAGCTCGCCGTCGCCGAGGATGCTGAATACCCGATTGCGCCGTCCCGCCAGCCGATGCGACAGCGCCATGCCGGCGGCGATCGACACGCCCTGCCCCAGCGACCCGGTGGTGGCGTCCACCCCGCGGGTGCGCAGCCGGTCCGGGTGGCTCGGCAGCCGGGTGCCGTTCTGGTTGAGCGTCTTCAGCTCCGCCTGCGGGAAATACCCCTTGATCGCCAGCGTGCTGTACAGCGCCGGGCCGGCATGGCCCTTGGACAGCACGAAGTAATCGCGCTCCGGCCAGTCCGGATCCGCCGGATCGATGCGCATCACGCCGCCGTACAGTACCGCCAGCGTTTCCACTACCGACATGCAGCCGCCGTAGTGGCCGAAACCCAGCCCGGTCAGCGCCTTCAGCGTTTCCAGGCGAATATCGCGCGCCAGGGTGCGCAACTCTTCAATTTCCGTGATTGTATGACTCATCAGAACTGTCCTCGCTTATTTTTCAACGCGGTCGGCGGCAGGCGCGCTTTTGCGTTTTCCCAGGAAGTTGTGCGCCACCAACAGCGCAAACACGGCGACGATCGCCAGCATGATCATTTCTTTCGACATAAAGCGCGCCATGTTGCCCAGCAGGATGCCCACCACGCCGAAGTCGGCGTCGGAGAAGGTGGTGTTGGCGAAGCCCAGCGCCCCCAGCACCGGCAACAGCAACACCGGCAGGAAGGTGATCAGCAGGCCGTTGGCGAAGGCGCCCAGCATCGCGCCGCGGCGGCCGCCGGTGGCGTTGCCGAACACCCCGGCGGTGGCGCCGGTGAAGAAGTGCGGCACCACGCCGGGCAGGATCAGCACCATCTTCAGCTGCCCCAGCAGGAACAGCCCGGCCAGGCCGCCGAGGAAGCTGAACAGAAAGCCGATCAGCACCGCGTTGGGGGCGTAGGGATAAACCACCGGGCAGTCCAGCGCCGGCCGCGCGTTAGGCACCAGTTTTTCCGAAAAGCCGGTAAACGCCGGTACGATTTCCGCCAGGATCAGGCGCACGCCCTGCAGGATGATGAACACCCCGGCGGCGAAGGTGATGGCCTGAATAATCGAATACACCAGGTAGTTCTGGCCGCCGCTGAGCTGGCCCTCGACGTAGGCCCGCCCGGCGCAGATCGCCAGGATCAGGTAGATGACGATCATGGTCATCGAGATGGAAATGGAGCTGTCGCGCAGGAAGCTGAGGTTTTTCGGCAGGTTCATTTCCTCGGTGGAGCGCGAGTTTTTGCCGACCTTCGAACCGATCCAACCGGACAACACATAGCCCAGGGTGCCGAAGTGGCCGAAGGCGATGTCGTCGTTGCCGGTGATGCGGCGCATATAGCGCTGGGCGATCGCCGGGAAGAACGCCATGATCAGCCCCAGCGTCAGCGCGCCGGTAAACACCAGCGGCACGCCTTCAAAGCCCGCCACCGTCAGGATGATGCCGATCATGCAGGCCATGTAGAAGGTGTGGTGGCCGGTCAGGAAGATGTATTTCAGCCGGGTAAAGCGCGCCACCACGATGTTCGCCACCATGCCGAACGCCATGATCAACGCGGTGGAGGCGCCGTATTTCTCCAGCGCGATGGAGACGATCGCTTCGTTATTCGGAATGATGCCCTGAATATTGAAGGCGTGTTCGAACATGCCGCCGAGCGGGTTCAACGAGCCCACCAGCACGGTGGCGCCGCCGCCCAACACAATAAAGCCGAGAATGGTTTTTACCGTGCCCTTCACCACGTCGGAGAATGATTTTTTTTGCGCCAGCAAACCGATCAGGGCAATAAGACCGACCAGCACTGAAGGCACCTTTAATATATCAACCACAAACTTAAGCGTTTCCTGGATAAACATATCCACCTCGCCAATCGGTTTATTCAGATGATTGAGTGAGCTTCGAAGTAAGCGCGCAGCTTGGCTTCCAGCTCATTGATGTCGATGATATTGCTGATGACCACCAGCTGTTCCGCCGGCACGCTGGCGCTGTCGGCGATGTCCTTCGCCATCACGAAAATATCGGCGGCGCCGGGCGTGGCGGAAGAGAGATCGGAGTGTTCGACCTCGGCTTCTATCGCCATTTTTTTCAGCACTTTTTTGATGTTCATTTCCACCATAAAGCTGCTGCCAAGACCTGAACCGCAAATCGCCATGATTTTCATTGTATTCACCTGTTAAATTTCGCATGTAGGGTAGCGCCGTCAGAAATAAATCTGACGGAGCAAGACGTCATTATTCGGCCTGGTGATTAAAAATTAGTAGCGGGCAATAATATCCTCGATCTGTTGTTTGTCTCGCGCCTGAAATAAGGCGTCCATCGCCGGGCTATCCGAAAACAACTCCGCCAGCTGCGAGATTAATTCAATATGGCTGCTGCTGTCGGGTGCGGAGAGCATCACCACTATCCACACCGGGTCGTTATCTTCGGAGTGAAAGCGCACCCCCTGATGAACCTTCAGCAGCGACAGCCCCAGCGCGTTGGCGCCCTCTTCCGGCCGGGCGTGCGGCATGGCGATGCCCGGCGCCAACACGAAATACGGCCCCAGCGCCGCGTGCTGCCGAAAAATCGCCGTCAGATAATCCGGCGTGATGATATTGCGCTGCAGCAGCGGCCGGGCGCTCAGCGTCACCGCCTGCCGCCAGTCCTCCACCCGCTCGCACAGCTGTATATGCTCGGCGCTCAGCCAGTCTTTCAGCACGTATCCCCCGATGGTCAATGTGTTAGCCCCGCGCCGAAGAACCACTCCCCGGCGACGGTAAAACTTTAATCAACGCCCCGGCGGCACACTGTGATTCGCATCACAAAGATAGCGCTACCAAAGTTCTATCATGCAGATCTGTGATAGCGCTATCAAAACGCCGGGCCGCAGGATGGCGTTAACCACAATTTTTTATCGCTGGCCGGGGTAACGGGTTAGAATGTGTCGCATACTGGGATCGTCGAAGCCGCTTTGCCGGCTTCCCATCATCACAATTTTTATGCGCGGCATGCGCATTTCAGTCGGGATTACGAATGTCGATCGGTAAAAAACGACGCAGCACAGGAAGGGTGACGCTGGCCGACGTGGCGCAGCTGGCGGGCGTCGGCACCATGACCGTTTCGCGGGCGCTGCGCACCCCGGAGCAGGTTTCAGACAAACTGAGAGAGAAGATTGAAGCGGCGGTCAGCGAGCTGGGCTATCTGCCCAACCTGGCCGCCAGCTCGTTGGCGTCGGCCTCGTCTTATACCGTCGCCATGGTGGTGCCCAGCCTGTCCGAATCGGGCTGCGCCGACATGTTCGCCGGCTTGCAGAAAGTGCTGCAGCCGGCGGGTTATCAAATCATGCTGGCCGAGTCGCAACACCACCTGGAACGCGAAGAGAAGCTGCTGGAAACCCTGCTGTCGTATAACCTGGCGGCGGCGGTGCTGCTCAGCGTCGAGCATTCGCAAAATACCCGCAACGCGCTGATCGCCGCCAATATTCCCGTGGTGGAAATCGGCGCGATGCGCGCCGACCCGATCGATATGAATATCGGCATCGATTACGTGGCGGCCATGTATCAGCTGACGCAAACGGTGATCGCCAGCGGTTATCAAAACCTCGGCCTGCTGTGCGCCAATCAGGAGCAGTGGATTTTCCAGCAGCACCTGCAGGGCTGGCACAAGGCGCTGCTGCGCAACCACATGTCGCCGCATCGGGTGATCAACGCCGCGCAGCCCGCCAGCTTCAGCACCGGCGCACAGCAGCTGCCGGAGTTTCTGCTGGCCTGGCCGGAGCTGGACGCGCTGGTGTGCGCCTCGGACGAGCTGGCCTGCGGCGCGCTGTATGAATGCCAGCGCCGGCGCATCAAGGTGCCGGATCAGCTGGCGGTGGTGGGATTCGGCAACGGTGAGTTCAGCCGGGTGTGTCAGCCGCCGTTGACCACCATGACCATCCCGCACCGTGAGATCGGCATTCAGGCCGGCCAGGCGCTGCTGGCGCGGCTGAACGATGAACCCTGGCGTCAGGCAGGCTCCCTGCCCTCGACGCTGTGCCGGCGCGACAGCTGCTGAATCCGGAGCATAAAAAAGCCGGCTGTCTGTCAGCCGGCTTTTTATCTTTTGCATGCCGAGAAGTCAGGCGTTTTCATCCGCATCGCGCAGCGGTTTGCCATAGGCCTGTTCGTTGTTGCGCGTCAGCCACAGCGACAGCGCCTTCAGCGAATCCGGCGTGAACTCGTCGCAGCGTGCGGTGATCTCTTCCGGCGTCAGCCAGTTCACCTCGACCACTTCCTCTTCCTGCAACGCAAAAGGACCGTGCGACACGCAGCTGAACAGCGCGCCCCACACCCGGCACTGTTCTTCCTCGAAGTAGAACAGGCCGTGCTCGGCGAAAGGCACGCCGGCAATGCCCAGCTCCTCTTCCGCCTCGCGGCGCGCCGAATCCAGCACGTTTTCCCCGCTTTGCACCACGCCGCCCGCGGTGGCGTCCAGCCAGCCCGGATAGAAGTCCTTGATATCGGTGCGACGCTGCACCAGAATTTTTCCCATTCCATCATGCACCACAATATAGGTAGCACGATGACGCAGCCGTTGAGCCCGCATCTGTTGACGACTGGATTGAGCAATCACCTCGTTTTGCTCGTTGACGATATCAACCCACTCGGTATCTGCAGCCTGACCCTGTTCCGCCATCCTCTAAAACCTTCTATTTTGGCGCGATGCATCCCGCGCACTGGTTAATCAATGAGTGTTTTTCAAAGATTTTTATGGTGTGTGTATAAATTAGTGCGTTAACGCCACCTCTGCAACAGCCTCGCCGCCGTCCAACGTGACCACACTCAAAATGCCCCGATCCAGTATGCCATAACTGGCCGGAAAGCCCCCTTGGGAATGCTGACCGAACCCGGATTGAAGCAGTAAATATCCCCCCGCCGCTCCGCCTGCGGCAGATGCGTGTGGCCGTAGACCAGCACATCGCCGGAAGATAACGGCGGCGGTGTCGAGGGATGATAAAGGTGACCGTGGGTCAAAAACAATCGTCTTTTTTGCCACAGCACCTGCTGCCAGGGCGCGGTGATGGGAAACGCCAGCAGCATCTGGTCGACCTCGCTGTCGCAATTGCCGCGAACGGCGATGATCTTGTCGCTATAGCGATTCAATCGTTCGGCAACCTGAGCCGGCTGATAGCCGGCCGGCAGCGCGTTGCGCGGGCCGTGATTCAGCAAATCGCCCAGAAGAATCAGCCAGTCGGCGGCGCTTTGTGCGAAGCGTTCCAGCACGCGTTCGGTCGCGGGCAGCGAACCGTGGATATCCGAGGCAAACATCAGCTTCATAACCATGCCTTTAACAGGGAAATAACCCCTATTCTAGCGCAACGTCGGCGCGGGGGTTAGCATACGAGGCCGAGGGGGGTAAAAATCATTTATGCGACACGGCTAGCAGAAACAGACGCAGCGAACGGCCACCCGGGATTGCGCCGGCATCACTTTTCTAAAATAATGAAATGATATTTTGATTTAACCCGGCCCTAACCCCCTGGGCCATTTCATACCGAGGCATCGCATGTTTATCCATAAGCAGCACACCGCACTGGAAGACCTGGGCAATGGCGTAACGCGGCGCATATTGGCCCACGGCGGCGCCCTGATGGCGGTTGAGGTCAATTTTCAGAAAAATGCCGTGGGCCCGCTGCACAGCCACCCGCACGAGCAGCTGACCTATGTGTTATCCGGGCGTTTTCGCTTCACCATCGGCGATGAAACGCGCGAAGTGGCCGCCGGCGACACCCTGTACAAAAAGCCGCACGTGGTGCACGGCTGCGTCTGCCTGGAGGCCGGCACGCTGCTGGATACCTTTACGCCGCAGCGCGAAGATTTTTTGCGTTGAAACGCCCGCTGCCCGGCCGCGTTCGTCCGGCGAGAATTGTGATCCCGCTTGCGCAGATAGCATCGGACGAATCTCACATAGCCTGCTATCCTTAGCTGCTATTGTTGGTATCCCTATAGTCAGATCGCTGAAATACCTTTGTGCGCGGCGAAGACCGCAGCAACGTGTAATGAATTACAGATCACCTTACCGCAGGAGGCAACATGATTGACCTGTATTACGCGCCTACTCCCAATGGTCATAAAATTACCCTATTTTTGGAAGAGGTCGGCTTACCCTACCGTATCCACCGCGTAAACATCGGCGCCGGCGACCAGTTCAAGCCGGCGTTCCTGAGCATTTCCCCCAACAACAAGATCCCGGCCATCGTCGACCAACAGCCGGTGGACGGCGGCGCGCCAATCAGCCTGTTCGAGTCCGGCGTAATTCTGCTGTATCTGGCGGAGAAGACCGGCAAACTGCTGAGCAAAGGGCTGCGCGAGCGCGCCGCCACGCTGCAGTGGCTGTTCTGGCAGGTGGCGGGCTTCGGGCCGATGCTCGGGCAGAACCATCATTTCAACCACTACGCCCCGCAGCCGGTGCCGTACGCCATCGAGCGTTACCATCTGGAAACCAAACGGCTGTATGGCGTGCTGGAAGCCGAGCTGCAAAAACACCCGTACCTGGGCGGCGACAATTACAGCATCGCCGATATCGCCACCTACCCCTGGGTGGTGTCGCATCCGCGCCAGCGCGTTGACCTGGCGGATTACCCGGCGGTGCGCAACTGGTTCGAACGCATCAGCAACCGGCCGGCGACCGAACGCGCCTACAAGCTGGCCGAGCAGGCTTAAGCCTTCCCGACTCCCCGGCCGAGCGGGGAGTTAGCCCGTTCGTTATCATTTCCCCACTTTCCGTGTATTCTGAGCGCCAATAATCAGACCTGTGGAGAATCTCTGATGTCATTCAGTCAACCCGACGCCATTATTCGTATCAAAAATCTGCGGTTGCGTACTTTCATCGGTATCAAGGAAGAAGAAATCAACAACCGCCAGGACATCCTGATTAACGTGGTGATCCACTACCCGGCAGATAAAGCGCGCAACAGCGAGAATATCGACGATGCGCTCAACTACCGCACCATCACCAAGGCGATCATTCGTCACGTTGAGGATAACCGCTTCGCCCTGCTGGAAAAATTAACTCAGGATGTGCTCGATATCGTGAAAGAACACGCCTGGGTAACCTATGCTGAAGTAGAGATAGATAAACTATTGGCCCTGCGCTATGCCGACTCGGTTTCCATGACCATGAGCTATCGCCGGGACTAACTCAGGGAGACAGATCATGCGAGTCCTGATCACCGGCGCAACGGGATTGATCGGCAGCAGCCTGACGGCGCGCTTGCTGGCGCTTTCCCACCAGATAACCGTGCTGACGCGCGACCTGCAGCGGGCGCGCAGCCGCCTCGGCGAGCTGCCCGACTATTGGCAGACGCTGGATGACCGGACCTCGCTGGACGAATTCGATGCGGTGATCAACCTGGCCGGCGAACCCATCGCCGACAAACGCTGGAGCGCGGCGCAGAAAGAGCGCCTGTGCCGCAGCCGCTGGGATCTGACCGAACGGCTGGCGGCGCTGATCAAGGCCGGCAGCACGCCGCCCAGGGTGCTGATTTCCGGCTCCGCCGTCGGTTATTACGGCGATCAGGGGCAGGCGGTGGTTACGGAAGAAGAAGCCCCGCATGACGAGTTCACCCACCAGCTGTGCCAACGCTGGGAATCCCTGGCGCTGCGGGCGCAGAGCGACGCCACCCGGGTCTGCCTGCTGCGCACCGGCGTGGTGCTGGCGCCGCAGGGCGGCGCTTTGGCCAAAATGCTGCCGCCGTTCCGGCTGGGCCTCGGCGGCCCGATTGGCGACGGCCGGCAGTACCTGCCGTGGATCCACCTGGAAGACATGGTCAACGGCATCGTCTTCCTGCTGGAGCACGAAACCCTGCAGGGCCCGTTCAATATGGTCGCGCCTTATCCGGTGCACAATGAACAGTTCGCCGCCCAGTTGGCCAACGTGCTCGACCGCCCGGCGTTTATGCGGGTGCCGGCTTTCGCCATGCGTTTATTGATGGGGGAAGCCGCGGTGCTGGTGCTCGGCGGCCAGCGGGCGGTGCCGAAACGTCTGGAGGAAGCCGGCTTCCATTTCCGCTATCTGGAACTGGAGCAGGCGCTGGACGATGTTATCAATCAGCGGGCCGCGGCGGCCCGCTGAGGGGATTATTTCAACGCGCCGGACAGGAACTGCTGCAGGCGCGGGCTTTTAGGGTTGCCAAACAGCTCGGCCGGCGGCCCCTGCTCTTCAATCAGCCCCTTGTGCAGGAAAATCACATGGCTGGAAACGTGGCGCGCAAACTCCATTTCGTGCGTCACCACCACCATGGTTTTCCCCTCCTCCGCCAGCTTTTGCATGATGCGCAGCACTTCGCCCACCAGCTCGGGATCCAGCGCCGAGGTCGGTTCGTCAAACAGCAATACCTCCGGCTCCATCGCCAACGCGCGGGCGATGGAAACGCGCTGCTGCTGGCCGCCAGACAGATGCACCGGGTATTTGCCGCGCGCGCGTTCGTCGATGCCGACCTTGTCCAGGTAGCGCACCGCGCGCTCGCGCGCTTCGGCCTTGCTGAGCCCCAGCACCTGCACCGGCGCCTCCATCACGTTCTCCAGCACCGTCATGTGGCTCCACAGGTTAAAATGCTGGAACACCATGGTCAGGCGGGTGCGCAGCAGCTGCAGCTGTTTCTTGTCGAACACCTTCAGCTGGCCGTCCTTGTCGCGCACCATGCGGATATCTTCATTGTTCAGGCTGATCGAACCCTCGCTCGGTTTTTCGAGGAAGTTGATGCAGCGCAGGAAAGTGCTTTTGCCGGACCCTGAGGAACCGATGATGCTGATCACATCGCCGGCGTTGGCCGCCAGCGACACGCCTTTCAGCACCTCGTGGTCGCCATAGCGCTTATGCAGTTCCGTGACGGCTAATTTATTCTCAGACATGGTTTCTTCCCGTCATTTATCAGTGGCTAACGTGTGCCATCCAGCGTTTCTCGGCTTTGCGGAACAGGCTGATTAACACGTAGGAGATGATCAGATACAGCACCGCCGCAATGCCGAACGCATAGAACGGTTGATAGGTCGCGGCGTTGATGTCGCGCGCGATCTTCAGCAGGTCCGGCACGGTGGCGGTAAACGCCAGCGCGGTGGAGTGCAGCATCAGGATCACTTCGTTGCTGTAGGCCGGCAGCGCGGTGCGCAGCGCCGAGGGCAAAATAATGCAGCGATACATCTTGAAGCGGGAAAAGCCGTAGGCGTTGGCCGCCTCGATTTCACCGTGCGGCACCGAACGGATCGCCCCGGCGAAGATCTCGGTGGTGTAGGCGCAGGTGTTGAGCGTCAGCGCCAAAATGGTGCAGTTGAGCCCGCTGCGGAAAAACGCGTTGAGGAACTCGCTGCCGCGCACGATCTCCAGGCTGTACATGCCGGAGTAGAACACCAGCAGCTGCACGTACAGCGGCGTGCCGCGAAACACGTAGGTATAGAGCCACACCGGAAAGCGCACCCATCTGATGGCGGAAACGCGCGCCACCGCCATCGGGATCGCCAGCAGGCCGCCCATCACCACCGACGCGATCAGCAGCCACAGCGTCACCGCCACGCCGGTGAAGCGATAGCCGTCGCTCCACAACAGCGACTGCCAATACTGTTGCAAAATGTCGATCATAGTTCGGCCCTCTTGACGCCCAATGAATAACGCCGTTCAAGCCACAGCAACACGCCGTTGGAAACGGTGGTGAAGATCAGATAAACCACGCCGGCCACGATGGCGAAGAAGAACGGCTGGTAGGTGCCTTTACCGGCCAGCTGCGTGGCTTTCACCACGTCGTTCAGGCCAAGGATAGACACCAGCGCCGTCGCCTTCAGGATCACCTGCCAGTTGTTGCCGATGCCCGGCAAGGCGAAGCGCATCATCGCCGGGAACAGAATGCGGCGGAAAATCTGCGCGCCGGTAAACCCGTAGGCCGTCGCCGCCTCGATCTGCCCTTTCGGCACCGCCATGAAGGCGCCGCGGAAGGTTTCGGTGAAATAGGCGCCATAAATGAAACCGAGGGTAATGATGCCGGCGCTGAGGGGATCGATATCGATTTGTGAGAAACCGAGCAGCTCGGTAACGTGGTTCAGCGCAATCTGCAGGCCGTAGAAAATCAGCAGCATCAGCACCAGATCGGGCACGCCGCGGATCAGCGTGGTGTAAGCGCCAAGCAGCGTGGAGATCAGCGGGTTATGCGAGAGTTTTCCGCCGGCGCCGATCAAACCGATCACCACCGCCAGCAAAACGGAGCTGAGGGCCAGCTCCAGCGTTACCAGAGCGCCCTCGAAAATCAATTGGGAATAGCCTTGCAGCATTTACTTCATCCTGTCGTCTAGGATCCGAACCAGCGGGGCCGGCAGGCCGGCCCCGCAGTCACAGCATGGAAGGGTATGCGGCATCAGCCGCCGTAGACGTCGAAGTCGAAGTATTTTTTCGCGTATTTGTCGTAAGTGCCGTCTTTGCGCATCTCGGCGAAGGCTTTATCCAGCGCCGCCTTCAGCTCGGTATCGGTCTTGCGCAGCCCCATGCCGGTGCCGACGCCGAAGAATTTGTCATCTTTCACCGATTCGCCGGCAAACGCATAGTCTTTGCCCGGCGGCTGTTTCAGGAAGCCGTCGCTGCCCGCCACTTCATCCTGGAAGGCGGCATCGATGCGGCCGGAGGCCAGATCGGCGTAGACCAAATCCTGGTTCTGGTAAGGCACGACCGTCACGCCCTTCGGCTGCCACATGGCGTTGGCGTATGCTTCCTGGGTGGTGCCTTGCAGCACGCCGACGCTCTTGCCTTTCAGCGCGTCCACGGTCGGCAGCAGCCTGGAGCCTTTCGGCGCAATCAGGCGGGCGTTGGCCGCGTACAGTTTGTCGGTGAAGGCAATTTCCTGCTGGCGTTTTTCGGTAATGGACAATGAAGAGATGATAGCGTCGATTTTTTTCGCTTTCAGGGACGGGATCAGCGCGTCGAAGTCGCTCTCCACGAAGGTGCACTGGGTATTTATGCGTTTGCACAGCTCTTTGGCCAAATCGATATCGAACCCAACCAGTTCGCCCTTGGCATTTTTGGATTCAAATGGTGCATAGGTCGGATCGGTACCTATCTTCAGCGTCGATGGTACGGCGGCAAATGCGTTGCTTGCTGCGCTCAAAGCCAAGACTAAAGGAAGAACCTTAACCAGCTTTTTCATAAATCACCCTCAAATTGATTTTTTTGATGCCACTACGGACATTACTTTCCCCACCAAATCAATTTGCAGTAATCGTGCCACATTGAGTGCTGCGGACGGAGGGAACGACTCCGACCTTCACAAAACTGTTTCCCGGGACGATAACCGCAAAAATAAACCGGCCGGTCAGGGCCGCGCCACTGGCGACCGCGAAATATCGGCGCCATGAAACAGTGAGCGTGATGAAGTGGGATCATTATGGTGCATGCGCCGCCCTAATTCAGTGCGGTGTTGCACAAATGTACCAATTTGGGGATAAAACCGTTAACTGGGGCCTTGCCAGCGGGTGAACAAATCTACCGGCAATTCAATGTCGAACTGATCGATCACCCGATTGACGGTCTGATCGATGATGTCGTCCACGCTGTTCGGCAGATGATAAAACGCCGGCACCGGCGGCATGATCACCGCGCCCATTTCCGCCGCCTGGGTCATCAGGCGCAGGTGGCCGAGGTGCAGCGGCGTTTCCCGCACGCACAGCACCAGCCGGCGGCGCTCTTTCAACACCACGTCGGCGGCGCGGGTCAGCAAGCCGTCGCTGTAGCTGTTGACGATGCCCGACAAGGTTTTGATTGAACAGGGTAAAATGACCATGCCCAGGGTTTTGAACGATCCGGAGGAGATGCCGGCGGCGATATCGCGCGCATCGTGCACCACGTCGGCCAACGCCTGCACTTCGCGCAGGCTGAGCGGGGTTTCCAGCGCCAGCGTTTGCCGCGCCGCATTGCTCATCACCAGGTGGGTTTCCACATCCGCGACGTCGCGCAAAACCTGCAACAGGCGCACGCCGTAGATAGCGCCGCTGGCGCCGGAAATGCCGATGATGAGTCGTTTCATAAAGCTGGCCTCTGCCATGAAAAATATAGGATCAGGCAAACTTTGCCGCAATGGCGAGGGATAAGCAAGTCAGGGAGGGATAATGCACCGCGACGGACGCCGCGGTGCACCTTGGCAGCACAACGCCGGCGCTTAGCCTTCGTTATGCATTTCCAGATTTTCCGCTTCGGTCTGCCCGCGCAGCGCCTTGGCGTCGTCGTTGCGCAGCGACTCCAGATACTCGAGGTAACCCTGGTCGACGTCTTTGGTGACGTAGATGCCGTTGAACACCGAACATTCGAACTGCACGATATCAGGGTTTTCTTCGCGCACCGCCTCGATCAGGTCATCCAGGTCCTGGAAGATCAGCCCGTCGGCGCCGATGATCTGGCGGATTTCATCCACTTCGCGGCCGTGGGCGATCAGCTCGTTGGCGCTCGGCATGTCGATGCCGTACACGTTGGGGAAGCGGATCTCCGGCGCGGCGGAAGCCAGGTAAACCCGCTTGGCGCCCGCATCGCGCGCCATCTCGACGATCTGCTCGGAGGTGGTGCCGCGCACGATGGAGTCGTCAACCAACAGCACGTTCTTGTCACGGAACTCGGCGCGGTTGGCGTTCAGCTTGCGGCGCACCGACTGGCGGCGCGCCTGCTGGCCGGGCATGATGAAGGTACGGCCGACATAGCGGTTCTTCACGAAGCCCTGACGGTAAGGTTTGTCCAGGATGCGCGCGATCTCCAGCGCGATGTCGCAGGAGGTTTCCGGGATAGGGATCACCACGTCGATATCCAGATCTTCCCACTCGCGCGCGATCTTCTCACCCAGCTTCTGCCCCATGCGCACCCGGGCGCTGTAGACCGAAATCTTGTCCATGAACGAGTCCGGACGGGCGAAGTAGACGTATTCGAACAGGCACGGATTGGTTTTCGGGTTCTCCGCGCACTGGCGGGTGAACAGCTGGCCTTTCTCGGTGATGTACACCGCTTCGCCCGGCGCCACGTCGCGCAGGAACTCAAAGCCCAGGGTATCCAGCGCCACGCTCTCGGAGGCCACCATATACTCGTTGCGGCCGTCTTCCAGGGTGCGCTTGCCGATCACCAGCGGGCGGATGCCGTTCGGGTCGCGGAACGCCAGCAGGCCGTGGCCGATGATCATCGCCACGCAGGCGTAGGCGCCGCGCAGCTGCTGATGCATGGCGGCCACGGCGGTGAAGATGTTGTCGGACTCCAGAGGATAATGCTGGAAACGGTCCAGCTCGCTGGCCAGCACGTTCAGCAGGATCTCGGAATCGGAGGTGGTGTTGACATGGCGACGGCCGCTTTCGAACAGCTTTTGGCGCAGTTCATGGGCGTTGGTCAGGTTGCCGTTGTGTGCCAGCGTAATGCCGAACGGCGAGTTTACATAGAAAGGTTGAGCCTCTGAGGCACTGGAGCTGCCAGCCGTCGGGTAACGCACATGGCCAATACCCATGTTGCCCTGCAGGCGCAGCATATGGCGCGCCTCGAACACATCCTTCACCAGACCGTTCGCCTTACGCAGACGGAACCCGTTATGGGCATCAATGGTGACGATGCCTGCGGCATCCTGGCCACGGTGCTGGAGCACCGTCAACGCATCATAAATCGACTGGTTTACCGGCATAAAACCGGCGATACCGACAATACCGCACATGTTGTCTTTTCCTCATCAGCGCTACCGCCCCGGTAAATGGGTCGGTAAGAAACTCGACGTGCTCTGCAGGTAGTCAAAGAACCACCTGATAATATAACTGAACTGGGGAATGAGCTGCGACTGTTTCCAGTCTGCGCTTTGCGAAAAGCCGGTAAAGGTGTCCAGGAAGAACAGGATCGCCGCAACGATCAGCACGCCGCGCAGTGCGCCGAAACAGACGCCCAGCACCCGGTCGGTGCCCGATAACCCGGTTTTCTCTACCAGTGAGCTAATCACATAGTTAACAATAGCTCCTACGATCAGGGTCGCGATAAACAAAATGGCGATCGCGATGCCGTTTCGCACCAGTTCATCTTCAAAACGAGTGAAATAGACTGCAAGGTAGGAGTAGAAATGGCTGGCAACAAAAAACGCACATCCCCATGTCACAAGTGACAATGCTTCGCGAACAAACCCTCGGATCAGACTCACCAGAGCCGAAAACCCAATCACCGCTATAATGACGTAATCAATCCAGACCATAAACTATTCCAATAATGAATCGCCCCTGCCCCCTTCATCTTTCTTGCCGCCTTGATGCGACATGAAATCTATCGGGTGATCCAATTCGCGGCGAATTCTAACAGAAAAAGAAAACGTTTGCGTAGGGGATTTCCTACCACGTTACAAATAAAAAGCGGCGATAAAAAAAATCCCAATCGCCGCGCCTACATAGAGGGTTTCGCCCGTGAAAGGCGCACTTTCTTCAGTGATTACGCCCCCCTTCGTTGATTGAGGGGCGCAGCCTGCTGTGCCCCTGCGGTTTTTAACGCGCGCCGTAAGGCTTCACCTGGCCGCTCAGACCGCTGATGGAATTCAGCGACGGCAGCGAAGACTGCAGCTTCTGCTTCGAGGCGTCCGGCCCGACGTATATGCGGGTGATCTGCCCCTGCACCGGCGTCGACGGCACGGTAAAGGCGCGATAGCCCGACAGTCGCAGCGACGCGACGATCTCGCTCACCTTGGCGGCGTTCTTCAGCGCGCCGAGCTGCACCACATACGCCTGCCCGGCCGGCGCCTTCTCTTCCGCCGGTTTCTGCGCCGGCGCAGGTTCCGGTTTCGGTTCGGGTTTCACCACCGGCTTCACCTCCGCCGGCTTGGGCTGAGGCGTTGGCTTGGGCTTCACTTCCACCGGCTTGGGTTTCGGCTGCGGCACCGGCTGCGGCCGGATTTCCACCGGCGGCGGCGCCACCTGCGTCGGCTGCTGCTGGGCGCCCTGACGCACCGCCTGCCGAGCCGCCGCTTCATTGGCCGCCTGCTGTTCAACCAGCGCGCCTGCGCCTTCCGGCGGCTGCGCCGGCAACGGCTGAGTGACCGGCGGCAACACGTCGTTTTCCTCTACGTCGCCCGGTTTCGGCACCAGAGGAATGGCCGCGAACTCATCCTCGTAGTGTTTCTTTTTGCCGTCCAGCAGCCCTGGCAGGATGATTACCCCCAGCGCCACCAGAATGACGGTTCCAACCAGTCGGTTCTGAAATTTACTTGCCACTCACACTCCCCGCATCTCGTCTAACGCCGCCATCACCTGCGCGACGGTGTGGAACGATCCACAGACGATCACAATATCCTGTTTATCAGCATCCTGCATAGCCTGCCGCCAGGCAGTTTCGACATCGGCAAAGCGCCGCGGTTCCGTCAAATGCTGCGCCAACTGCTCGGCGCTGGCGCCGCGCGGCCCGTCAAGCGGCGCGCAGTACCATTCGTCCACCTGCTCGCTCAGGCAGGCCAGCGTGCCGGCGATGTCCTTGTCCGACAGCATGCCCACCACCGCGCGCACCTTGCCGCCGCTGCGCGGCAGCCTGGCCAGGCGTCCGGCCAGATAGCCGGCAGCGTGCGGGTTATGCGCCACGTCGAGGATCAGCGTCGGCTCCTGCCGCACAATCTGGAAGCGGCCCGGCAGCGTCGCCTGCTGCAGCCCGGCGAAGATCGCCCGATCGTCGATTTCCAAAGAAGAATAGTTCAGCGCCGCCAGCGCGGTGGCGGCATTGGCCAGCGGCACGTTCGGCGTCGGCAGATCGGTCAGCCGCGTATCGCCGCCTTGCCACTGCCAGCGGTCGCCCTGCACGCTGAAGCTCCAGGCCTCGCCGCGCAGGTACAGCGGCGCGCCCAGCGTCTCGGCCACCTGGCGGATGGTCGCCGGCATGTCCGGCTCCCCCACCACCGCCGGCGTGTCGGCGCGGAAAATACCGGCCTTTTCGCGGCCGATGCTCTCGCGATCGTCGCCCAGCCAGTCGGTATGGTCCAGCGCGATGCTGGTGATCACCGCCACGCTCGGATCGACGATATTGGTGGCGTCCAGACGCCCGCCCAAACCGACCTCCAGGATCACCACGTCGAGCCGCGCCTGCTTGAACAACTGCAGCGCCGACAGGGTGCCGAATTCGAAATAGGTCAGCGACGTTTCGCCGCGGCCGGCTTCAATGGCGGCGAAGGAGCGGCTGTGTTCCGCTTCGCTCAGCTCTTCGCCCTGAATGCGCACCCGTTCGGTATAGCGCACCAGATGCGGCGAACTGTAAACGCCGACGCGCAGACCGGCGGCCAGCAGAATGGCTTCGAGGGTGCGGCAGGTGGTGCCCTTGCCGTTGGTGCCGGCAACGGTGAATACCGTCGGTGCGGGGGTCAGTAAATCCAGCTGCGCCGCAACGCGCTGCACGCGTTCCAGGCCGAGTTCGATCGCCTGACTGTGCAGGCGTTCCAGATAATAAAGCCACGAGCTCAATGGCGACGTGGCTTGGGGAATGTGGTGGTTTTGCATGAGTCCCATCGCTGAACTTGGGTTCATTGATCCATCAGGGCACCACCCTCACCGCGGTAAAGGCGATGCTCTCCATAATGCCCTCGGCTTTCAGGCAACGGCGCGCTCGGCCGCAGCCTGAAAGGCATCGGGCATACCTCGACCGCCACTTAGCCACAAAATGACGGCCGAAGGGCCCCGTTTGACCGGGGCCGTTGTCCGCACCTCAGGCGTCGGCCTGGTTTTCCGGCGCGATAACCGGCTCGGCCTCATCGAAATGCGGCTGCGGCTGGTTGGTCAGCTTGGACAGAATGCTCGCCAGCGTTTGGCGCATTTCCGGCCGGCGGACGATCATGTCGATCGCGCCTTTTTCGATCAGGAACTCGCTGCGCTGGAAGCCCGGCGGCAGTTTTTCGCGCACCGTCTGCTCGATCACCCGCGGGCCGGCAAAGCCGATCAGCGCCTTCGGCTCGGCGATGTTGATGTCGCCCAGCATAGCCAGACTGGCGGAAACGCCGCCCATGGTCGGGTCGGTCAGCACGGAGATGTACGGCAAGCCGCGCTCCTGCATTTTGGCCAGCGCCGCGCTGGTTTTCGCCATCTGCATCAGCGACATCAGCGCTTCCTGCATGCGCGCGCCGCCGCTGGCGGAGAAGCAAACCAGCGGGCAGTTGTCTTCCAGCGCCTGCTCCACCGCACGCACGAAGCGCGCGCCGACGACCGACGACATCGAGCCGCCGATAAAGGCGAATTCGAAAGAGGCGGCCACGACAGGCATGCCGTACAGCGTGCCTTTCATCACCACCAGCGCGTCTTTCTCGCCGGTCGCTTTCTGGGCGGCGACCAGACGGTCCTTATACTTTTTGGAATCCTTGAACTTCAGAACGTCTTTCGGCTCCAGTTCGCTGCCCAGTTCCACTTCGCTGCCTTCGTCCAGCAGGGTATGCAAACGCATACGCGCAGACATGCGCATGTGGTGGTCGCATTTAGGACACACTTCCAGATTACGCTCCAGCTCGGCGCGATAGAGAACCTGGCCGCAGCTGTCGCATTTGGTCCAGACCCCTTCAGGAATGCTCGCCTTACGGGTTTGTGTAATATTGCTCTTGTTAAGAATTCGTTCAATCCAGCTCATCGATGACCTTTCTGTTTGAACCTGGCAGACGCCAGTCTGCTGTTCATGCTTTAACAATCCCCCCGTAAACACACCCAATGAAAAAGTGCCCGAGCAAAGCGCGGCAGGCGCGCGACCGAGGCACTGGCTTCAGGGTTGTTCGCAGGAACAGACCATAAATGTCGCTCATTAAACCATATCGGCCCGACACTGTGGATAAAAAACTGGTCGAACCGATAGGTTAGGCGATGTTTTTACTGTTTTTGCTGGCGGGCAGCCGCGCGCTTGTGGCGCCAGATTTCAATGATGCCCGGCAGAATTGAAACAATGATGATAGCAACGATCAGCAGTTTCAGGTTTTCCTGCACGATGGGCAAATCACCGAAAAGATAGCCAGCATAGGTGAACAGCAGCACCCAAACCAGCGCGCCAATCACGTTATAGGCGGCGAAGTGGCGATAGGACATATGCCCCATGCCGGCGACGAACGGCGCAAAAGTACGCACGATCGGCACGAATCTCGCCAAAATAATCGTTTTTCCGCCGTGTTTCTCGTAAAACTGATGCGTCTTGTCCAGATAGCTGCGGCGAAAAATCTTCGAGTTCGGGTTGCTGAACAGCTTATCGCCGAACAGTCGGCCGATGGTGTAATTCACCGCATCGCCGATAATCGCCGCCGCCGCCATCAATGCCACCATGGTGTGCACGTTCAGATCGTTGGTCGGCAACGCCGCCAGCGCGCCGGCGACGAACAGCAGAGAATCCCCCGGCAGGAACGGCGTCACCACCAGCCCGGTTTCACAAAACAGGATCAGGAACAGAATAGCGTAGACCCACATGCCGTACTGCGCGACCAGTTCGGCCAAATGCACATCAATATGCAGAATAAAATCAATAACAAACTTGATGATTTCCATAAGTTCTCTCTTTAACGCCGGGTGTCTCACCCACCCGGCAAAAGCACAAGGGAACAACGCGTTCGGGCGCGCCGGCGTTTAATCGTCGGGTAAAAACAGCGGCCCCATCGGCGGCCGCGGAATGCCAAAGTGTTCGGGGTAATCGACGGAAACCAGATATAACCCTTCGGCCCGCGCCGTCGCCGCCGCCAGGTTGCGATCCTTCAGCGCCAACAGCTCGGCCATCCAGTTTTCGGACTGATTGCCGCAGCCGATCTCCATCAGGCTGCCGACTATATTGCGAACCATATGATGCACAAAGGCATTCGCCTTGATATCTACCACAATATATTCACCGTGGCGCGTAACCTTAACGTGTTTTACGTTACGCCACGGCGTGCGCGACTGGCATTGCACCGCGCGGAACGAGGTAAAATCGTTCTCGCCCAGCAGCGCCTGCGCCGCCCGCTGCATGCGATCGGCGTCCAGCGGGTGATAAAAATGGGTCACCCCCTGCTGCAGCACCGCCGGACGATAGCGATGGTTGTAGATAATATAGCGATAGCGGCGCGCGGTGGCGCTGAAGCGCGCGTGAAAATCTTCGGCCACCGGGCTGACCCAACGCACCGCAATATCCGGCGGCAAATGGGTGTTCACGCCCATGGTCCAGGCGGCGTCCTTGCGCCGCGCGGCGGTTTCGAAATGCACCACCTGCCCGGTCGCGTGCACGCCGGCGTCGGTGCGCCCGGCGCACAGCACGTTGATCGGCGCATCCGCCACCTTGCTCAGCGCCTGTTCCAGGCAGGCCTGCACGCTGGCCACTTCCTGCTGCCGCTGCCAGCCGTAATAACGGCTGCCGTCGTATTCGATGCCCAGCGCGATTTTCAGCGTCGGCTGGGCAGGCGAAGCCACCTCAGACATCAGTACATCTGCTCCTGCACCAGGCGCTCTGCGGTTTCGATCGCCATCAGCGCGCCGCCGAAGCGCACGTTGTCCGCGACCGACCAGAACTGCAGCAGCTCGGGGATGCCGTAGTCGTTGCGCAGGCAGCCGACGCTCAGCGCATCGCTGCCGGAGGCGTCGGTGACCTGCGTCGGGTAATCGTCTTCTTCGCTCAGCTGGATATCAGCGATTTGCTCCAGTTCGCCGCGCGCCTCTTCCGCGGAGATCGGGCGCAGCGCCTCCAGATGCACCACCTGCGCATGGCCGTAAAACACCGGCGATTGCACGCAGCTCACCGAGATCGGCAGCCCTTCGTCCTGCAGCACCTTGCGCACCTGGTCGACGATCAAACGTTCTTCGCGCACGCTGCCCTGCTCATCCGCCAGCAGCGGCAGCAGGTTGAACGCCAACTGTTTGGCGAACACGCCCGGCTCGGCCGGAATGCCGTTAAGCAAACGCGCGCTCTGGCCGGCCAAATCGTCCACCGCCGCCTTGCCGCGCGACGAGACCGACATCAGCGTAGTGACGTGCAGGCGCGAAAGGCCGGCCTGTTCGGTCAGCGGTTTGATGGCCGTCAGCAGCTGGCTGACCATGCCGTCGGCGGTGGCGACGATATTGCGGTTGCGGTAATCCGCCAGCACCTGCGGGTTAACGCCCGGCACCACCAACGGCACGTCCGGCTCCATGGCGAACAGACCGCTGGTGTCGATCACCAGGCAGCCCATATTGCCGGCTTCTTCCGCATAACGGGCCGAGGCTTCGGCGCCGGCGACGAAGAACGCCAGCTGCGCCTGCGACCAGTCGAATTCTTCGGCGTTTTGCACCAGGATGGATTTGCCGTTGAAGCGCACTGTGGCCCCGGCGCTGCGTTCGCTGGCCAGAGGATGGAGCTCGCCCACCGGGAACTGGCGTTCCTGCAACAATTCCAGCAACGCTTCACCTACCGCGCCAGTGGCGCCCAGCAGAGCGATATTCCAGCCGTCAGACATTGGGTTTTCTCCAGAGTATTTCATGTAAAAGCAGACGGGCAGTGCTGCCACCGCCCGAGAATTCTTTGCCGCTGACTCTAGCGGCGTTTGCTTAAGGCAACCTTACTGCACGCTGAAGCCCAGCTTCAGCAGCAATTCCGCGCTGGCGCTGTCGTCGCAGCGAACCTGCAGCGAAGACCATTCGCGACGTTCCTGATAATGCTTGCGCAGGCGATCGAACTCGCCCGGCTGCCCGGCGACGTGGCGCAGCGGCGCGTCATCGCGGCGCACATCATACACCAAGTGCATCAATCGTTTTAACTTGCCTTCATCCAGCGGCCCATTGAGCTGGATCTGGCTGAATTCCGGCGTCGGCAGCAGCGCGGCCAGCGCAATCTGCTGCGGCTGCCCCAAATGGCGGCTGAACGCCTCAAACACCTGCGTGGTGCCGCGCGCCTTGCCCTCCAGCGTATAGCCGGCGATGTGCGCGGTGCCGATATCCACCCGCGCCAGCAGCGGCAGGGAAAGATCCGGCTCCGGCTCCCAGACGTCCAGCACCGTGCTCAGCGCCTTGCCCTTTTCCAGCGCCTGCAGCAGCGCCGCGTTATCCACCACCGGGCCGCGGCAGGCGTTGATCAGAATGCGCCGGTCCGGCAGCGCCGCCAGCAGCTCGGCGTCGACCAGATGCAGCGAATTGTGGGGACCCGACTTATTCAACGGCGTGTGGAAGGTCAAGACGTCGGCCTCCGCCACCAGCTTCTCCAGCGGCCAGAACTCGCCGGCGTCACCGCGTTCGGCGCGCGGCGGGTCGCACAGCAGGGTGCGCACCCCCAGAGCTTTCAGCCGCGCGTCCAGGCGCGAGCCGACGTTGCCCACGCCGATGATGCCGACGGTTTTGTCGCGCAGCCGGAAGCCGTCGCGTTCGGCCAACAGCATCAGGGCGGAAAACACATACTCGACCACCGCGATGGCGTTGCAGCCCGGCGCGGCGGAAAAGCCGATGCCCTGCCGCTGCAGCCAGGCGTCATCGACATGGTCGGTGCCGGCGGTGGCGGTGCCGACAAAACCGACGCCGGTGCCGGCCAGCAATGCCTCATTCACCTTGGTCACCGAGCGCACCATCAGCGCGTCGGCGCCCGCCAGCGCATCGCGCGGGATCGGGCGGCCCGGCACCGCCTGCACGTCGCCCAGGCGGCTGAACAGCTCGGCCGCGTACGGCATATTTTCATCAACCAGAATTTTCACTTGTTGCTCCGACGGTTTACGCTATTTGTCCGCCAATCATGGGCGCAGCCAAGGCGCCAGCGGCGGCAAATATGCGGGGGTATCTGCGAAATAGTGTGCCACCGAATCACGCCCGGCGGAAGCGTTCCGGGGTGCTGCCGGCGATCTGCTGGAACATGACGATAAACGCCGAAGCGGAGCTGTAACCCACCTCCAGCGCCACCTCCTGCACGGTTTTCCCCTGCTCCAGCAGCGAGACGGCGTGCAGAAAGCGCAGCCGCTGGCGCCATTCGCTGAACGACATGCCCAACTCCTGCCGACAACGGCGCGACAGCGTGCGCTCGGTGGTGTATACCCGGCCGGCCCAAACGGCGAGCGGCGTGTTGTCCGACGGACAATGCTCCAGCGCCTCCAGCACCGGCGCCAGGAACTTGTCGTCGGACGACGGCAGGTAGGTTTGCTGAATCGGCGACTGATGCAACTGATCGATCAGCGCGCGGCACAGGCGCAGATCCTGTTTGCTTTGCGGGATATATTGTTTGCGCGCATAGAAATCTTCGGCGATGGCGCGAAAAATCGGCGTTACGCTCACCAGGCAGGGGTCGGCCGGCATGCCCGCGCACAGCGACGGCGCGATGTCCACCATACGGCACTGCGCCAGCCGCTGGTTGTAGCAGGAGTGTTCGATGTCCGCCGGCGCCCACAGCACGAACTCCGGCGGCGCCAGAAAACGCTGGCCGCCGATGCGCAACACCATCACCCCGGCCTTCACCCACATCAGCTGGCCCCAGCGGTGGCTGTGCGGCTGGAACTCGGTGCGGGCATTGAACTCTTCGCAGCGGAACTGCACCGGGCGCGGCGCCGGGATCAGCGCCTCGGGGAAGTGTCGGATTTCTGCCATGGTTTCGCCCCGTGATTTGTCTTGTTTAGGGTAAATGTTGTCTGGATATCACTATATATAATAAATCGGACAGGCGTAGACTAGCCAGCGTGTTATACGTTATTGAGAATGATTATCATGAATATGCTGTTTCCGTTGTTGGCGGTGCTGATCTGGTCGGTCAACGCCGTCGTCAGTAAGCTTTCCGCCACCGCCATCGATCCGGCGGCCATCTCGTTCTATCGCTGGCTGCTGGCCCTTATCGCCCTGACGCCGTTCGTGCTGCCCGGCGTTTGCCGCAACTGGCCGATGGTGCGCGCCAACTGGTGGAAGCTGATGGTGCTCGGCCTGCTGGGCATGGTGCTGTACCAGAGCCTGGCCTACTATGCGGCGCACAGCGTCAGCGCGCTGTTTATGGGCATCATCGTGTCGCTGATCCCGCTGCTGACCATTCTGATCAGCATCGTGCTGCTGCGCATCGCGCCGACCGTCGGCGTGGCCATTGGCAGCGTGCTGTCGTTCTGCGGATTGATCTGGCTGGTGAGCGCCGGGCAGCCCGGCCTGTTGCTGCAGCACGGCATCGGCAAGGGGGAGCTGATGATGTTGGCCGCCACCGCCTCTTACGCGCTGTACGGCGTGCTGACCAAGCGCTGGGCCATCGCCCTGCCGAACTGGCAGTCGTTGTACGTGCAGATCTTGTTTGGCGTGGTGCTGTTGCTGCCTAATTTCCTGATGGCGCCAGAGGTCGGGCTGAATGCGCAGAATATCCCGCTGGTGCTGTTCGCCGGCATTCCGGCCTCGATCGTCGCGCCGTTCCTGTGGATCCTGGGCGTGATGCGACTGGGCGCCAACACCGCCTCGATCTTTATGAACCTGGCGCCGGTATTCACCGCCGCCATCGCCGTACTGTTCCTGCACGAGCAGCTGCACGGTTACCACCTGATCGGCGGCGGCGTCACCCTGCTCGGCGTGATCCTGTCGCAGCGCCTGCGCACCCCGCTGGCGCGCAAGGCAAAAACCCCGCCGGCGACCGTGGAGTCGTGCAAGGATTAAGGCAACAGCTTAAAACGCACCCGCACCAGCAGGCCGCCCAACGCGGCCGAACTCAGCAGCTCCGGGCGGGTGCGGTGATAGGCGGTAATGTCTTTTACCAGCGCCAACCCCAGCCCGGCTCCCGGCTGATCGCCCACGTTGTCCAAACGGTGGAACGGCTGCAGCGCCAGCGCCTGATCCTGCGAGGCGATGCCCGGGCCGCTGTCTTCGATTTCCAGCACCCCTTCCCCCTGCGCGGCGTCCCGCGTCAACCGCGCGGTCACCACGCCGTGCGGCGGCGTGTATTTCAGCGCGTTGTCCAACAGGTTGGCGCACAGTTCGCTCAACAGCAACGCCTCTCCGCCCACCCAGCATGCCGCTTCGCCTTCGTAACCCAGATCGATCCGCTTGCTGCGCGCCTGCGGCAGGCGCGAGAAACAGACGTCGCGCAGCACCTGCGCCAGATTGACCGGCTCGAGCTTGCGGTCGGCATCGTGCTCATGGGCCTTGAGGCGTGAGAGATAGAGCAAACGGTCGGTCAGCGCCACGGTATGGTCCAGCGTTGCGCTCATCGCCTGCAGGCTTTCACGCCACTGCTGCGGCCGGTCGCTGGCCAACGCCACCCCCGCCTGAGTTTTCAGCACCGTCAGCGGCGTGCGCAGCTGGTGCGACGCGTCGGCGCTGAACCGCTCCTGACGCGCCACCATCAGCCGCAGCCGTTCGATATAGCGGTTAAACGCCAGCAGCAACGGCTGCATTTCCGACCAGGGCAACACCATCGGCAGCGGCGTCAGTTCGCCCGGATCGCGCCGCAGCATAATGCCGGACAGCTTGCGCAGCGGCTTGAGCAGCCGTTTCAACAGGGCGAACGCCAGGATCAGGGTCAGCACCACGACGGTGCCCTGGCTCAGCAGCGCCGCAATCATCATCTGGCGCGCCAAATAGCGGCGCGATTCCAGGGTTTCCGCCACCAGAATGGTCGCCATGCCGCTGACGCCGGACTCGTTGACCGGCTGATAGAGCGCCGCCACGCGGATCGGCCGGCCCAGATATTCCGCATCGTAAAAATGCACCAGCGCCGGATAGAGGCTGGAGCGCGGAATGTTAGGCGGCAACGGCGGCAGATCGTCATAGCCCGAAATGCTTTGGCCCTGCGGCGAGATCACTTCGTAATAAAGCTGGTCGTTCATATTGCGCTCGAAGCTGTCGAGCACCACATAGGGCACATCCACCGCCAGCCGGCCGTCGCGCACCACCAGCCGTTCCGCCACGGTGCGCGCCGAGGCCAGCAGCGTGCGGTCGTAGGCCAGGGTGGCGGCGCTCATCGCGCTGAAATAGTGGGTGTAAATCGAAATGCCGCCCAGCGCCAGCAACGGCAGGCCGAAGAACAGCAGCAATTGATAAAACAGCGAACGCGGCGCGTTAAACCACCGCATCGCACAGCTCCAGGCTGTAGCCCAGGCCGCGCAGCGTGACGATCGCCACGTCGCTGCCCTGCAGCTTCTTGCGCAGCCGGTGCACATAGAGCTCGATGCTTTCGGGATTGGCCTCATCGGACAGGGTAAACACCTGCTCAAACAGCTGCTGTTTGGCCACCGGCCGGCCGCGTCGGTGCATCAGCGCCGTCAGCACCGACAGCTCTCGCGGCGTCAGCGCCAGCGGTTTGCCGTCCAGCAAAAAATAGCCTTCGTCATGATAGGTCAGCGCGCCGTACTGCAGCGCCAGCTGCGTAACGCCGACGCTGCGGCGCAGCAAGGCGCGGATGCGCGCCTCCAGCTCATCCAGTTCGAAGGGCTTGGTCAGGTAATCGTCGGCCCCCAGGTTCAGCCCCTTCACCCGATCGGCCACGTCGGTGCGCGCCGTCAGCAACAGCACCGGCAGATCCTGCCCGCGCTTGCGCAGCCGCGCCAGCAGCTCCAGACCGTTCAAGCGCGGCAACGCCACATCCAGCACCACCAGGCCATAGCGCTCATTCAGCAATAAATGGTCGGCCGCCAGGCCGTCCGGCGCGACGTCCACCGCAAAGCCGGCGCCGGTCAGCGCCTTCTGCAGCCAGTGGGATAACTCGGGGTGATCCTCTACCAATAACAGACGCATTTTCCCATTCCATTGATTTATCTGCACAACCCAGCGCCGACATGGCGCTTGTTAACAGCTCTATAACAGAAGGATGGCATGGAAGGGACAGGGAGAGAAGAGCGGCGCGGTGCCAGTTTTGGGAGCTGGCACACAATTATGCGGTGCGATGGCGCGGCCTCCGTTTTAGCTCATCGAGATCGTGCAGTCGGCCAGCGCAATATCAAACACCGGTCGCAATTTTTCCGGACTAAAAGGACGGGAAACCAGCACCGAACGGTTATTGGCGGCGAAAACCAAATCCACGCCCGTGACACAGGCGGTCATCAGGCAAACATATTTCTCACCGCTTTCGCTAATGAAATGCAGCTCAAACATGCCAATCTCCGCACGCAGGCGTTTCAGACGACAACGGCCCGCTTCGCCGACCATCTCGGCATAAACCTCAGGCAACATTTTAATGGCGCGCACCTTGGCGCTATCCTTACCGCTGAACAACTTCCCTAATAAAAACATAACACTACATCCCTATTGATTTTTATTTTCCCTATTTTACCGCAGAAAAAACGCGGCAATCCTGATATTACACAAGTTTTAAGCCAAGTTTACGCGTGGTTATTGCCAAGCATTGTATGTTAACGCGCCGGTTTCCCCCCCTACAGGAGACGCATATCACATCCTGCAAACTTTCCCGACGGCTGAAAGGTAAATGAAAGGTTATTGATTTAACAATCCAGCAACCGCACCCGGCGGGATCGATAACCAGACAATACCGAGGGGAAGACAATGAAAAAAATAATTACCCGTACTCTGACCGCAACCGCCCTGCTGCTGGCGGCCGGTCAGGCCTTTGCCCTGGACGCGCCCAAACGCACCGAATGCATCGCCCCCGCCAAGCCCGGCGGCGGTTTCGATCTTACCTGCAAGCTGATCCAGGTCTCGCTGCAGGAAACCCAGGCTATCGACAAACCGATGCGCGTCACCTATATGCCCGGCGGCGTCGGCGCGGTGGCCTATAACGCCATCGTCGCGCAGCGGCCGGCGGAGTTCGGTACCGTGGTGGCCTTTTCCGGCGGCTCGCTGCTCAACCTTTCACAGGGCAAGTTCGGCCGCTACAGCGTGGATGACGTCAAATGGCTGGCGGCCGTCGGCACCGACTACGGCATGATCGCGGTACGCGCCGACTCGCCGTACAAGACGCTGAAAGACCTGATGGAAGCCTTTAAAAAGGATCCCAACAGCGTGGTGTTCGGCGCCGGCGCCTCTATCGGCAGCCAGGACTGGATGAAAACCGCCCTGCTGGCGCGCGAAGTCGGCGTGGATCCGCACAAGATGCGCTACGTCGCGTTCGAAGGCGGCGGCGAGCCGGTCACCGCGCTGCTGGGCAATCACATTCAGGCGGTCTCGGGCGATCTGAGCGAAATGGTGCCTTATCTGCAGGGCGACAAGATCCGCGTGCTGGCGGTGTATTCCGAGCAGCGTTTGCCGGGCCAGCTGGCCGATGTCCCTACCGCCAAAGAACAGGGCTACAACCTGGTGTGGCCGATCATTCGCGGCTTCTACGTCGGCCCGAAGGTCAGCGATCAGGAATACCAGTGGTGGCTCGATACCTTCCAGAAAATGATGGCCACCGAAGAATTCAAGAAACAGCGCAATCTGCGCGGCCTGTTTGAATTCAACATGACCGGCAAAGAGCTGGACGCCTACGTGAAAAACCAGGTCACCCAATACCGTGAACAGGCGAAAATCTTCGGCCTGGCCAAGTAATCCCGGGGGATAACATGAGCGATCGTATTTTTGCCGGCTTCTGGCTGCTGCTGTGCATCGGCGGGCTGTTTATCGGCTGGGGCATTCAGAGCGAGTACAGCTACGAACCCCTGGGGCCACGCCCTTTCCCGCTGGCGATCCTGAGCCTGATGGCGCTGTGCGCGGCGCTGCTGCTGCTGAACAGGCCGCAGGCGGTGGAGTGGCCGCACAACAAGGTGATGCGGCGGCTGCTGACGCTGGTGATCGCGCTGGTGCTGTACGCCTGGGGTTTTGAATGGCTGGGCTTCCCGCTGGCGACCGCGCTGCTGACCTTCAGCATCGGCCTGTTGTTCCAGGCCAGCCTGCCGGCGGCGGCGATATCCGGCGTCATCATGGGCGTAGCGCTGTATTACGCCTTCGACCAATTACTTGATGTCACACTGCCACTCGGCGTTTGGCTGAGCTAACGGGGGCGATGATGGAAACCTGGATGTATTTGACCCAAGGGTTCGAGGTGGCGCTGGTGCCGCAGAACCTGATTATCGCCCTGATCGGCTGCTTCGTCGGCACCATCGTCGGCCTGCTGCCGGGCCTGGGGCCGATCAACGGCGTGGCGATCCTGCTGCCGCTGGCGTTCGCCCTCAAGCTGCCGGCCGAGTCGGCGCTGATCCTGCTGGCGACGGTGTATATCGGCTGTGAATACGGCGGCCGCATTTCCTCGATTCTGCTCAATGTGCCAGGCGACGCGGCGGCGATCATGACCGCGCTGGACGGTTACCCGATGGCGCAGCAAGGGCGCGCCGGCGTGGCGCTGTCCATTTCGGCGGTCAGCTCCTTTATCGGTTCGATGATCGCCATCGGCGGCATCATCCTGTTCGCCCCGCTGCTGGCCCGCTGGTCGCTGGCCTTCGGCCCGGCGGAATATTTCGCCCTGATGGTATTCGCCATCGCCTGTCTCGGCAGCATGATGAGCCAGAATCCGCTGAAGTCGCTGCTGGCGGCCTTGATCGGCCTGGGGCTGGCGACGGTCGGGGTGGACGCCAATACCGGCGTGTATCGCTTCACCTTCGACAGCGTGCATCTGTCCGACGGCGTGCAGTTTATCGTGGTGGTGATCGGGCTGTTCTCGGTCAGCGAGATCCTGCTGATGCTGGAAAGCACCAGCGCCGGGCAAAAGTTGGTGCGCAAGACCGGCCGCCTGCTGTTCAACCGCAAAGAGGCCGCCGAGTGCGTGGGCCCGACCCTGCGTTCTTCGGTGATTGGCTTCTTCGTCGGCATCCTGCCGGGCGCCGGCGCCACCATCGCCAGCGCGCTGACCTACATGACCGAGAAGAAAATCAGCGGCAACAGCGAAACCTTCGGCAAGGGCGACATTCGCGGCGTGGCGGCGCCGGAAGCGGCCAACAACGCCTCGGCCTGCGGCTCATTCATTCCGATGCTGACGCTGGGCGTGCCGGGTTCGGGCACCACCGCGGTGATGATGGGCGCGCTGACGCTGTACAACATCACCCCCGGCCCGGCGATGTTCACCGAACAGCCGGACATCGTCTGGGGCCTGATCGCCGCGCTGCTGATCGCCAACGTTATCCTGCTGATCATGAACCTGCCGCTGGTCGGCCTGTTCACCCGCATGCTGACCATTCCGCTGTGGTTCCTGGTGCCGGCGATCGCCGCGGTATCGGCGGTGGGCGTGTACGCGGTGCACAGCACCACCTTCGACCTGCTGTTGATGGTGGGATTAGGGGTCTTCGGCTATATCCTGCGGAAAATGCACTTCCCGATGTCGCCGCTGATCCTCGGCTTCGTGCTGGGCGAGATGCTGGAGCAGAACCTGCGCCGCGCGCTGTCGATCAGCAACGGCGAGTTCGGCATCCTGTGGAGCAGCGGCATCGCGCAAACGCTGCTGGTGCTGGCGGTGGCGGTGCTGGCGCTGCCGCCGCTGCTGCGCATCCTGCGTAAGCGCCGCCGCATGACGGAAACGGCCAAGGCCGAATAAGCTAAATGGCGGGGTATCCCCCCGATGCCGATCGTTTCAGCCTGCTTGAAAGATCCGGCCAATGAGCCCAAATCCGGCGTCAGCCCCTGACGCCGGATTTTTTTATGTCAGAACAGGCTAGGGATTTCGTCGTTCGCGGTGGCGGCATTACAGATGCCCGCCATCATCGCGATATCGTTTTTCAGCCTGATGAAGGCTATCAACGTTTCCCGCAACCTGAAATATGAATCGTGGCTCATTCATAACCTCATAATATATTAAAAATGCGGGTCAGACTTTTCTGGCAATTAAGGCGCTCGCCGGTCATTGCTGGTCAACCAGTTAAATGCTAGTGTGATGAAATCCGCCAAATATTGAAGCCTGAGCGGTGGAACCGACAAGTTTCACGCGGACAAAAGGTGCGCCGGAAGCTTGTGACATATTACAGGCGGGTTATCAACAGGGAATATTAAAATTAAATCAGGGATTATAATGTATAGAAAATTTATGTTTTACTGTCTTTTTTTATTATCTCCGCCAGCCATGGCAGGTGCCTATATGCTTCCTGTCTCTTTTGTTGGCCTGAGAGTTGTCCAATCTTTGGTTGCATGGGATGAGAGTCCTTCCGACCTCAATCCTTGCTATGGGTGGAGGTCTTGCTTTATTGGCCCGGATGTAAAATATAGCACCAGGTTCCCTGGGCTGTATGGTTCATGCATAGAGTCTAAAAACTGCCTTCGAATTGAAAATTTTCGAACGGCAAAAGAAGTCGAGATCGCCTGGAAGCAATCCTTTGGCATTCCATGGACCTCACAGCCTTACACCGTGAATCCCGGTCAGGCCAGCTGCGTTGGGCTTTTTTATATACAGACACCATCACTGGCTGGAGGTGCGGCTTTATGGCCTCATTCTGTTTGCGGTAAATTACCGCCACAAAACCAATCTTGCGAGGTGAATCTACCAAGAGTGATAGATTTCGGCACGCTTTCGCAAAATGAAATTTCCGGGGTTGAGAGAACCATTAATGGAACCGTCGGGTGCACCCAATCAGGAACGGTGAAAATATATTCACAGTCTACCTTCGGTGAAGGTAAGGTTTATTTTAATAACAGTAAAAACTTTTATTCGACGCTATTTTTGGATGGGAATTCCGCATGGGCAGGCGTGGATTATCATCTGACGGGCGGAACGCAAAGAAATATCAATCTAAAAGCAATATTGACCGCAAATGAAGACGTCCGCCCAGGCCCCTTCTCTGGTCAGGCTATTGTTTACATTGCGTATCTGTAGCTGCGCCCTGGGCCAGCGCATTTAACCGTTTGTCGTTACGCTGCAGTGAGCCGGATGGCGGTATAGTCGCAAACGCCGCCTGACGGCGGAAACGGCATAACCCATCATGCCTCGGCCGTCTTGTGCCTGAGCATCAGCACGCCGCCCATCACCAGCGCGCTGCCGAGCAGCTGCAGCGGGTTCATGCTCTCCCCCAGCAGGCAGTAGGCGATCGCCGCGGTGAACACCAGCTCCAGCGACAGGATCAGGTTGGCCACCGCCAGCGGCAGGGTTTTCAGGCTGATGTTGTACAGGCCGAACCCCAGCAGCGTCGGCCCGGCCGCCAGCGTCAGCAGCAGCAGCCAGCCGCTCCACTGAACGCCCTGCGCACCATGCGACAGGAACCACAGATCGCCCGCCATGCCGTGAAACGCCGCCAGCGGAAATGCCGTCAGCGCCGCATTGAACAGCAGCTGATACAGCGCCGAGAAACCGAATACGTACAGGATGGTGTTCCATACCGGGTAACCGCGCTCGCTGGCCACTCGCCCGCCCAGGGTATACAGGGTGTAACCGATGCCGGACAGCATGCCCACCAGCAGCCCCAACAGATCAAAACGGCCGTTGCCCATGCTGTCGCCGTTGCTGACCAGCAAGCAGCCGCCCAGGCTGATTGCGATCACCAGCAGCTGGCGCAGCGACAGGCGCTCGCTGTACATCACCCAGCCGAGAAACACCGTAAAGCCCACCGAGCAATAGGTCAGGATGGTCGCCACCGACGCGCCGTTCAGCGCCACCGACAGCGTCCACAGGCTGTTGAACAGCGCCAGCAGCAGGCCGTAAATCGCATAGAACGCCAGCTGTTCGCGGCGCAGACGCGCCCACTGCGGCTTCACCAGCAGCAGCAACGGCAGCAAGACCAGCGCCACCAACGCCGCCCGCCAGAACGCCAGCACGAAGGTCGGCAGATGATAATATTCGGTCAGCGCGCGGATGATGATGGCGGTAAAGGCCAGCAACATGGCGCTGATGATGGCGATCGCATAGCCCTGGCCGCTGCCCTGGAAAATACGCGCGCCGGGCAACGCCGGCCGGGCGGAAACACCTGACGGTAATGACATGACATCCTCAAGAAAACTGCGGAAAAACGCTCAGGCGCAGATTTTAACGCGGCGTTATTTTCCCGCCATAGCCACTTTCCCCCGTTGTTATGCAGGCCACTTTTCTTGTCTTGAAGCGCGCCAGGCTTGGGGTATAGTAAAAAGCATCGCTATGACCGAGCCAATTTCGCATGCATATTCCGTTAGACCGCCAGCAGGACGTTCCGCTGTATCTGCAAATTGAAGAGGCGCTGCGCCGCGCCATTCTCACCGGCGTTTTCGTCGACGGCGACAAACTGCCTTCGACCCGCACGCTGGCGAGCGAACTGGCGGTCAGCCGGCTGACGGTGGATAACGCCTACGCAGAGCTGGCGGCCAAGGGCTTTTTGCGCCAACGGCGCGGCAGCGGCGCCTACGTTACGCATCCACTGACGCAGGCGCGCCCCGCCCGCCCGGCCTCCGATGCGCCTTTCCCGCCCGAGAGCTTCACCACCCTCACCTCGCGGCTGGACGGCTATGCCGATGCGCCGCTGCCGGACCATATCGTCAACTTCGCCGCCGGCGTCGGCAGCCCCAAGGTTTTCCCGCTGGAAGAATTCCGCAGGATCCTGCTGTCGGTGCTCAGCCGCCACGCGGAAGAAGCGTTCAGCTACGGCGAATACTGCGGCTACTACCCGCTGCGCGATACGCTGGGCCGGATCCTCAGCGCACAGGGCATCCCGACCCAGGCCGAACAGCTGTTGATCACCAACGGCTCGCAGCACGCCATCAGCCTGGTCGTGCAGAGCCTGCTGGCGCCGGGCGACACGGTGATCGTCGAGGAACCGACCTACGCCGAAGCGTTGGGATTATTGCGCCTGCACCGCATCAATATCGTCACCATTCCCAGCGATCGGCACGGCATGCAGGTGGATCTGCTGCCCGCCCTGCTGGAACGGCACCGGCCCAAGCTGATTTACACCATCCCCAATTTCCACAACCCGACCGGCCGCTGCCTGAGCGAAGCCCGACGCCGACGCCTGCTGGCCATCGCCCAACGCGCCGGGGTGGTGATCCTCGAGGACGACTTCGTCGGCGATCTGCGTTACCAGGGCAAACACCTGCCGGCGCTGCGATCGCTGGCGCAGCCGGGCGCGGTGATCTACGTCGGCACCTTCTCCAAAATGCTGCTGCCGAGCATGCGTATCGGCTATCTGGTGGCGGATGCCGAGCACTATCAAGGTTTCGCCCGGCTGAAGCACGTCGACAGTTTCACCAGCTCCAGCCTGATCCAGCGGGCGCTGGACGCCTTCGTCACCGTCGGCCGCTATGACAAACAGCTGCGCCGCGCCGGGAGAGTGTACCGTCAGCATCTGGCGGTGATGGTCAAGGCGCTGCACGACCACCTGCCGTCGGGGTGCAGCTTCGAAACGCCGCAGGGCGGGCTGTTCGTTTGGCTAAGCTTGCCGCCCACGGTGACCACCGCGGCGCTGATGCCGGTCGCCTGGCGCCACGGGGTGACCTTCGCGCGCGGCGAATGCTTTTATGCGCAGGAACAGCACGGCGCGCACGGCCTGCGGCTGAATTTTGCCGCCAACACGCCGCCGCTGATCGAGGAAGGCATCGCCCGGCTGTGCCGGGCGATAAAAGAGGTGATAACGCAAGACGCGGCGGGCTAAACGGCCGCCCACCACAGCCGCAGCTTCATCCCCCAATAGCTGGTCCAGCCGCTGGTGCTCTGCACCACCTTGCCCTGGGAGATCACCACGAAGGTCGGCGTGACGCCGATCTGCCACTGCGCCGACAGCGCGCCGCGCGGATCGTTGACCACCGGCAGCGCCAGCCGTTTGCGCGCCAGCCACTGCGCCACCTGGCCGTCGTCGCCGGATCGCAGCGCCACGGTCAGCACGTTGCCGCCCTCCGCCTGCAGCCGGGCGACGTCCGGGGTGGTGAAGCGGCACACGCCGCACCAGCTGGCCCAAAAGTAGACCAGCAGCGGCCGTTCACGGCTGAGCTGCGCCAGCGAAACCGACTCGCCGGCCAGCGTCGCCAATGGCTGTGCATCAAAGGCCGGCGGCGCCTGCGGCGCGTTGAGCCAATCCATCACCGAAACCACCGCCAACACCATCAGCAGCAGTATCAGCAGTTCGCGCCCCCAGCGCCGCAGCTTAGCCATTTTTTGCCTGCGCCAATTGCTGTTTCACCAGGGTTTCCAGCTCCTCGTAGGACACTGCGCCCGGCAGCATCCGATCGCCGATCAGCGTGGCCGGGGTGCCCTGCACGCCCAGCTGTTCCGCCAGCTGCATGTTGGTGCGCAGCTGGGTCATGCTTTGTTCGCTGGGCGCCACCGCCTTCACGCCGGTGGTCTGCTGCGCGGCGGCGATGCTGGCGTTGTCGTGGAAGCCTTTTTTCGCCATCAGGCGCTGGTGCAGCGGCCAGAACTGGTCCGGATGCTGCTGCCAGGTGGTCAGGGCCACCCGCGCCGAGCTGACCGAGCTTTCCCCTTTGAACGGCAGCAGCTTCACCACCAGCGCCACGTCCGGATACTGCTTGACGATTTTTTCCAGCATCGGATCAAAGCGTTTGCAGTACGGGCAGTTGTAATCGGTGAAGGTCACCAGCGTCAATTTGGCGTTGCTGGCGCCCAGGCGCGGGCTGGCCGGATCCTCATACAGCGTTTTGGCGTTCTGCTTGATCGCCTGGCTGATTTGCTGGCCGGCGGTTTGCTGCTGCCAGGCGTCGACCGCCTGCGCCAAAATGTCCGGGTTGGACACCAGCGTTTCGCGGATGATCTCTTTAATGCGCTGCTCTTGCTCCGGGGTGAAAGGCGCGGCGGCCCACACCGGGGTCACGATCAGCATCAGCAATACCAGTAATTTTTTCATTGTTCGGTTCCTTTGGCTTCGGAAAGCGTTTGCAACACGGCTGCGCGGGTCAACAGCGGGGACAGCACCTCGCCATCGGGGCGGCCGGGGCCATAGATTTGGTTGAAAGGCACGGCGACGCTGCCGCGCCGCTGCAGGAAAGCGCTGATGTCGGCCGACGGCCGGCTCCAGTCGCCGCGCAGGGCCACCACGTCGTCGGCGCTCAGCGCCCGCTGCACGTCATCGCGCAGCAGCACGTTAAACTTGTTGGCTTTACAGGTGACGCACCAGTCGGCGGTCACATCGACAAACACCCGTTGATGCCGGGCTAACGCCTGCTCGATGGCCCGCTCGCTCAGCGGTTGCCAATGCACCTTGTCCTGCAACGGCTGCCGCCACTGGCCGGCGGTCAGCGCTCCGGCCAGCAACCCTATTCCCGCCACGACCAGCAGCCCCGCCGCCAGCTTGCCGGCCAGGCGCGCGCCATGCCGCCGCCATGCCGCCAACAGCAGGCCGAGCAACGCCAGCCCGCCCAACCACAGCGTCGGCCGCACGCCGATATGATTGGTCATCAGGCTCAACAGCCACAGCGACGAGGCGAGCATCAACAGCCCCATCGCCAGCTTCAGGCCGTTCATCCAGCGGCCGGGGCGCGGCAAACGCAGCGCCAGCGCCGGCCAGGCGGCGATCAGCAACCACGGCAGGCTCATGCCGATGCCCAGCGCGACGAACATGCCCCACAGCACCGGCAACGGCGCCGCCAGCGCAAAGGCCACCGCGGTGCCGAGAAACGGCGCGGAACATGGGGTCGCCAGCAGCGTGGCGAAGGCGCCCTGCCAGAAATGGCCGCTCAGGCCATGGCCGTCATGCGTCGCCAGGCTGGTATTCAACGAAGAAGAGAGCCGCAGATGGAACAGGCCGAACAGGTTGGCGCTGAACAACAGCGTGACCACCACCATAAAACCGATAAACCACGGATTCTGGAACTGAATGCCCCAGCCGAGCGCATGATTGCCGAGCCGCAGCAGCGTCATCAGCAGCGCCAACGCCATAAAGGAGGCCAGGATGCCGAGCGACGAGGCCAGGAACTGCAGCCGCACGCTGCGCCGATCCCGCCGCTCCACCTGCAGGACGGAGCCGAGCTTGATGCCCAACACCGGCAGCACGCACGGCATCAGGTTCAGGATCAGCCCGCCGGCCAGCGCCATCAACACCGCCTGCCACAGCGGGAACGTCCCGGCGCCGGGCGGCGCCAGCGGCTCGCCGATCGGCAGCGTCACCTGCTGCGCCATGCCGCCGTCGCTGAGCACCAGCGTCAGCGTTTTGCCGCGCAGGTCCGGCGCCGCGTCACCCCAGCCGTCGCTGACCGGCACCCGCGCCAGCAGGCGTTCGCCATCGGCTTCAACCCTGGGTTTGCCGAGATCGGCATCGTTCAGCGTATCGAAGAACAACGCGGGCTGCCGCCAGCCGGCGGCGCGTTCGGCGACGATCTGCAGTTCACCGTGCCGGTAGCCGGCCTTGACGCCTTCCGCCAGGCCCGAGGCAATCGGCACCTGCCCCATCGCCTGCGCAAAGTCGTGGTTAAACTGCGGATCGTTCGGCGCGGCGAGATCCAGACTGAACGGATAATCGGTCAGAATGCAGACGTTGCTGCAGGTGGACAGCGTCAGGGTGCCCGCCAGCGAGCCGGACAACCGCCCCGGCAGCACTATCGGCAAGCTGACGCTATCGTGATAACCCTGAGTGGTAATGCCGGCAACCTCGAAGCGCTGCGGCGTCGGCCAATGCCAGACCGCCGCCGGCGGGTTGCCCTGCCAGGCGATGGCCGGCGCGATGCCGCCCTCGCCGGGGGAGCGCCAGTAGGTCTTCCAGCCTTTTTGCAGTTCCACCGCCAGCAGCAGGCGGGTCTCGCCGGGCTGCGAGGTGTCGGCGCGCAGCCGCACCTTGGCGTGGTCGTTGGCCGGTTCCTGCAGCCAGCCGCTGTCCGCCGCCTGCAATGCGGGCAGCCACAGCATAAACAGGCAGGCAAAAGCCGACCTGATGATATTCAACATGTTTGTTCTCCATAAATGATTAATTCACCGCAAAGGACAGGCGATTAACTCATTCACGGAAGACGCATAATCGGAGATGCACCCTGAGGGTGGTGGGCGAGATGACCCTGGGCGGAGGTATGCGCAGGCGCGCGGCCACGGTCGGCGCCAACAGCGCCAGCAGCAGCCCCAAGCCGAACAGGGCGGTTTCAAACATCACCGGCGGCGATGCCAACAGGGATTTGGCGCTCAGTTCACAAGGCGTGGGCTGCGCTGCGGCGTAGTCGCCGCCGACGGGCTGAGCGGCGATGGCCGGCACACCCAGCGTTTGCTGCAGCGCGTGCAGGCTCGCCATGCGCTGGGTCATGCAAGTCAGCACCACCAGGCAAGCCAGGCATAAAAACCATTTTGCAATCCGCTGCCGTTTAACCATGCCATCCTCAAATCCGGGTCTGGGCTTATCTTAGCGGCGCCTGCGCGTTTAGCAACGTTTTGCCTGTAAAGAAATGTCTGCCGGACGGTATTGATGGCGGCGATTTACAGGTATCATATTGGCCAAGCCTGCGCTTTTCGCCGGGTACGATGATTATTCACCCCCAGTCTCACGTCAGCGGGGGATACACAGCGAAGGACTGGTGACAATGCAACCTTTGAGTGGACCGGGCGCTCCGATCGCCAGCGATCGCCCTCCGAACCCGGCTAAAACCACAACCACCGACGATCAACCCCTTTCCCCGGCGCAGCGCACCACGCTGGAAAAGCTGATCGTGAAAATCATGGCGCTCAGCCCGGCCAAATCGGCGGAGATTTGGGCCAGCCTGCGCCACGATCTCGGCGCGGACAACAGCAGCGAGCTGCAGGCGCGCCATTTTCAGCCGGCGGAACAGCTGCTGCGGAATCGCCTGACGGCGGCGCAGCAAAACCATGCCAGCCGCCAACTGCTGCAACAGCTCACCGAGCTGCTGCCTCAGGGCAATAATCGCCAGGCGGTCAGCGACTTCATCCGCCAACGGTTCGGCCATACGGTGCTGAGCCAGCTGAGCCATCCGCAGCTGCAACAGGTGCTCAATCTGCTGCAGACCGGCGGCCTGACCATCCCGCAGCCGCAGCAAACCGCCACCAGCGATCGCCCGCTGCTGCCCGCCGAGCATCAGAGCCTGCAACAGCAGGTCACCAAACTCAGCGCCGCCACCGGGGAATCGCCGGCCAAGATTTGGCAAACGCTGTTTGATCTGGCGGGAGTGAAAACCAACGATCCGCTGCCGGCGCGGCATTTCCAGCTGCTGAACCAGTTTCTGCAGGTCAAGGTGGCGCTCAGCACGCAGACCGCCCCAACCCTGAGCAACCTGCTGGCTTCCCTCAAACAGCCGGCGGACCGCCAGGAACAACAGCAGCTGAGCGACTACTGCCAGGCGCGTTTCAACTGCGGCGCCGGCGTCCCCCTGACGCATCCGCAGATTAACGACGCCATTCATCAGCTGTTTGCCCGCCGCCTGGACAAGGCCGGCCAGGCTCAGCCACTCGCCGGCCCCCACGCCGAGCCGCAGCCGTTGATCAACCCGCTGATCGCCGCCCTGCCCCAGCCGCTGCAACAGGCGCTGAGCAAGCCGGTGTGGGCGGTTATTCTGCTGCTTCTGGTGCTGGCGGTGCTGCTGACGTTGGTATTTTAAGCCGTCAGGCGCAGCCGCAATCTTCTGCGGCCGCCTGATCCCGCAGCGAACCCGGCAGCTCGCCGGTGGCCACCGGATGGCCGTCGCGCCGCCAAAAGTCCAGCCCGCCGATCAGTTCCTTGACCCTGAACCCCAGCGTGGCCAGCTTATAGGCCCCTTTGGTGGAGCCGTTGCAGCCGATGCCGTCGCAGTAAGTGACGTACACCCGCTGCCGGTCCAGCCGCGCAGCCGTGGCTTCCTCCATCAGCCGATGCGGGAAGCTCAGGGCGCCGGGAATATGGCCGGCGGCGTACAGCGCTGCCGATCGGGTATCGATAACCACAATATCCTCAACGCCGTTGCGCAGATCCTCCGCCACGTCCCAGGCGTCGGCGTAACGGCTCAGCTTGGCCGCCAGATAATCCAGGCTCTCGCCCGGCGCCGCCGGGGGAAAGGCCAAAACCAACGAATCTACTGCCATAGTGCTTACTCCGGTTGATCAAGACTGATGACAATAGTGCCTGACTTTGGTCTTATCACTAATACCAATTACCGAGAATAGATAAGACCCATTATGACTCCTACCCTCATCGCTTTGTTTCAGCAGCCGGAGCGCAACAGCGGTACACTGCGCGATCGCCTGTGCGGCGCATTGCGGCAGGCTATCCAACTCGGCACGCTCTCCTGTGGGCAGCGGCTACCGTCCAGTCGAGTTCTGGCGGGCGATTTGGGCATCTCGCGCGTCACTGCCGAAGCGGCCTATACCCAGTTGGAAGCTGAAGGGTATCTGCAGCGTCGGGTCGGCCAGGGAACCTTCGTGGCTATCAATATCGTCAAAGCGTCGGTGCCCGGTAAAGACAGCACCATGCCCAGGCTTTCATCGCGGGGACAGCAAATCGTACATACCGGCGGATGCCAGGATCCGCAGCGCCCGCTGCCTTTTGCCGCCGGTTCGCCGGAACTGCGCGCCTTTCCCCTCAAGTTGTGGAAACAGCTGACCTCCCAGCGCTTGCATCAACAGGGAGAAAGCCTGTTGCGCTATGGCGATCCCCAGGGCTATCCGCCGCTGCGCGAAGCCATCGCCGCTCACGTCAGCCAAACGCGCGGCGTGCGCTGCGACGCGCAACAGGTCATCGTACTGACCAGCTCGCAACAGGCTCTGCAGATGATCGCCACGCTGTTATTGGACAACGGCGATCGGGTATGGATGGAAGAGCCGGGCTACGCCGGCGCGAGAAACGCTTTCGTCAGCGTCGGCGCTGAGTTGGTGGCGGTCAAGGTGGATGAGGCCGGCATGCAACCCAAGCCATCGCTGCCCGATCCGCGCTTGATCTACCTGACGCCTTCGCATCAATATCCCACTGGCGGCGCGCTGAGTCTCGCCCGCAGGCTGCAGCTGCTCGCAATCGCGGAGCGCCGTCAGGCATGGATTATTGAAGATGATTACGACAGCGAGTTCCATTATGACGGCCTGCCGATGCCTGCGCTGCAGGGATTGGACCGCCGAGGCAAGGTTCTGTATATCGGCACTTTCTCCAAGGCGCTATTTCCTTCGCTGCGTCTGGCGTATTTGATAGCTCCGCCTGCGCTGACCGTCCCTTTTGTCACCGCTCGTACGGTGTATGACGGCCACAGCGCTCAGCTGATGCAGGCGGTCACCGCCGAGTTTATCCTCCAAGGGCATTTTGCCGCCCATATTCGCTATATGCGTCAACTGTACCGCAGCCGCCGCGACGTGTTGCTGACCGAGGTACAAGACAAGCTGGGCCATTTCGCCTCCCCACAGCAGGCCAGCGGCGGACTGCAGCTCAGCGTCTGGCTGCCGCCCGGCCAGGAAGCAGGGCTTAGCCACCAGGCACAGCGGCTTGGCGTAGTCACTCCCGGGTTGTCGGCACAGTACCAAACTGCGCAGGCGCGGCGCGATGGCTGGCTGCTTGGGTTTTCTGCCCTGACGCCGGGGGAAATACGTGCCGCTGTGCAACGGCTGGCACGGATCGCCATCGTTTAGTGAGCCGCGCGCCCAGGCTACATCACTGCTCGGTCAACCGCAGCTCGGCCACCAGCGGCAGATGGTCGCTGAGCGCCGGCCAGTGAACGCCGTTCCAGTCGCCGCTGGCGTTCGGCACCGTCAGGCTGTCCAGATGCCAGCGCTGCGCATTGCCGCTGAAGATGTAGTCCACCTTGATTTCGGCGTTTTCCGCCGGCCAGCTGCGCCCATCCTGCGCGCCGGGCATGATGTCGTTCCAGTAACGGCTCAGCTCCGTCCAGGTCACGCTGCCCGGCACGTCGTTCATGTCGCCGAACAACAGCTTGATGCCGCGCATTTCGATGGTGCGATCGTTCAGCTCGCGCACCTGCTCCAGGCGCATCGCCGGATCTTCCCTGGTGTCCAGGTGGGTGTTGATCAGGGTGATAGGCGCCGGAAACTCCGGTACGTCGACCTGCACGCTGAAGGCGATGCGCTGCTCGCGCTGGCCGGACGGCAGCGGATAAACGGCGCTGTCATGCAGCGGATATTTCGACAGAAACGCCAGGCCGTACTCGCCGCCGTCAAAGTCGATCGCCCGGCCGAACACCACCTGCATGCCGGTCAGCTTCGCCAGCTCCGCCGCCTGATCGACCTTGCCGCTGCGGCCGGTCAGCTTGTCCACCTCCTGCAGCGCCACCACGTCAACGTTCATCGCGCGGATCGCCCTGGCGATGGCGCTCATGTCGCCGACTTTGCCGGCGGCGATATTAAAGCTGGCGACGCGGATCTTCGGCGCCTGCTCCAGCGCATAGGTTTTGTTCTTCAACCCGCCGAGGGCGCTGGCCACCTCGCGGCTGTTGGCGTTGCCGTTGGCATGGCCGCCGTCGGTGGACGACCAGGCGCTGTGTGACATTCCCAAAGATAACAAAGTGATAAGTAAAGCATGACCGGTATTCATGGACTCTCCTTGACGTTTGGATGGGGTATGGCGGGCGCTCCCCGGCCCCCTGCTAACCACGATTCTGCCGCAGAAACCCGCTACGCTTTCCTCGTTGCGCCGCTATTTTTTGATTCTGCGCGACGCCTCGCATTCCGGCGGTTAACGCATTGTACGATTGGACAATCGGCTGATTTAGTTTTAAAACCGATGGATTGCCCACGTCGAGGAACCCTGATGACCAGCCCGATTGCCGAACAGCTTACCGAACGTTTCTTCCGTTATCTGGCGGTAACCAGCCAGAGCGACGCATCCGCCGCCACCCTGCCCAGCACGCCCGGCCAACACGAGATGGCGCAGCTGCTGGCGGACGAGCTGCGCCTGCTCGGGCTGGAAAACGTGCAGATCGATGAGCACGCCACCGTCACCGCCCGCAAGCCCGGCACCCAGCCCGGCGCCCCGCGCATCGGGTTTATCACCCATATCGACACCGTCGACGTCGGCCTGGCGCCGGACATTCATCCGCAGCGCCTGCGCTTTAGCGGCCAGGATCTCTGTCTCAATGCCGAACGGGACATCTGGCTGCGCACCGCAGAGCATCCGGAGATCCTCGCCTACCGGGATGAAGACATTATTTTCAGCGACGGCACCAGCGTGCTCGGCGCCGACAACAAGGCCGCGGTCACCGTGGTGATGACCCTGCTGGCCAACCTGAGCGCCGCCGATCGCCACGGCGATATTCTGGTGGCGTTCGTGCCGGACGAAGAAATCGGCCTGCGCGGCGCCAAGGCGCTGGACTTGAAACGTTTTGACGTCGACTTCGCTTACACCATCGACTGCTGCGAGCTGGGCGAAGTGGTGTATGAAAACTTCAATGCGGCGGCGGCGGAGATCCGCATCGAGGGCGTGACCGCCCACCCGATGTCGGCGAAAAACGTGCTGATTAACCCGATACGCGTCGCCACCGACATCATCAACCAGTTCGACGCGCAAGACACGCCGGAGCATACCGAAGGCCGCGAGGGCTATTTCTGGTTCAACGAACTGACCGCCAACGCCAACCAGGCCACGCTGAAGGTGTCGATCAGGGATTTCGACCTGGCGGCGTTCAACGCGCGCAAAGCGCGCCTCGAAGAGGTGGTGCGCCAGGTGGCGGCCCACTATCCGCGCGCCAAGGTCAGCTGCAGCGTCACCGATATTTACGGCAACATCAGCAATTCGCTCGGCGAGGACCGCCGCGCCATCGAGCTGATTTTCGGCGCGCTCGCCGCCCACGGCATTCCGCCCAAGGTGATCCCGATGCGCGGCGGCACCGACGGCGCGGCCCTGTCCAGCCGCGGATTGGTGACGCCCAACTACTTTACCGGCGCGCACAACTTCCACTCGCGCTTCGAGTTTCTGCCCGTCAGCGCCTTCGTAAAATCGTATCAGGTCACGCGCAGCATCTGCCTGCTGGCGGCGCGCGGCTAGGCGCAGGCCGGCCTTTTACAGCAACAGCCAACCGGCCAGGGCGCTCCAGGCCAGCAGCGGCAGCGAGTAATAATGGAAGGTCAGCCAGATCTTGCGCTCGCCCGACATGCGCAACGCGATCAGGTTGGCCATCGATCCTATCGCCAGCCCAAAACCGCCGGCGTTGACCGCGTAGGCCAGCAGCGCGTTGGAAGGCAGGGTGTTAAGCAGCAGAATGGTGGCCGGCACGTTGCTGATGAGCTGCGATAGCCCGATGCCCAGCGCGTAAATCCCGCCGTCGCCCAGCGTGGAAATGGCGGCGAAGCCGGGCTGAACCGCCGGCAACCGGGTAAACAGGCCGACGTCGATGAACATGGCGATAAATACGAAGATCAGGCTCCAGTCAATCTGCAGCAGCACTCGCCGCGCCAGCAGCAGAAAGCCGGCGAACACCGCCAGCAGCCCATAGAGCGCCAGATTGAAATCGAGGCACAGCAGGAAAATCGCATACAGCGCCACGCAGCTCAGCAGCAACGGCCGCCGATAGGGATATCCCTCGGTATGCGGCGCTTTCGCCATCGCGCGCGCCGGGAAGCACAGCCAGGCCAACGCCAACAGGCTGAGCATCATCGCGGCGCCGAACGGCGCCATCTGGCCGATAAAGCCGAGAAAAGACAGCGACGAGCGGCTCCACAGCAAGATGTTCTGCGGGTTGCCGATCGGCGTCAGCAGCGAGCCGGCATTCACCGCCAGCGCCTGAAAGACGATCAAGCGGCCAACCGGCAGCGCCGACAGCTTTTTCAGCGTGATGGTCAGCGGGATCACGATAAACAGCGCCACATCGTTGGTGAGAAACGACGACAGCAGCGCGGCGGAAAACACCAAAAACAGCGCCAGCCGCCGTTCGCTGCGCAAACCGGTGATAATTTTACGGCCGATAAAATCGAAATAGCCGCTGACCTCGACGCCCTTGGTCAGCAGCATCAGCCCCAACAGGGTAATGAGGGTGCGGCCGTCGATGAACCCGGCCAGCTCAGGCAACGTCTGCGGATGCAAGGCGAACATCGCCGCGCCCGCCAACAGTAAAACATGCAAAAAACGATCGCGGAGAAAGGGCCGGATAAGCCGGGCGACGGCGGTTGAACTCATGTTGGCAGCTTGCAACCTAAGCGGAAATGAAGAGCCTGACGTTAGCTCAGGCGCGGCTTTAACGCCAGCAAAATGCTATTTTAGCGTTATCCGCTTTCAATTTGCCGCGCTTTACTTTATTTGTAGCGCCTTTGACGGCTTCAAAGGATATTTTATGGCTAAGGCTTTCGCCAAAGGGCTGCTGCTGAGCGCATTGTTCAGCCTGCTTGCCGCCTGCAATGACCCGCAATCCCGCCAGATCGATATCGACGGCAAAACCATGGGCACCTTTTACAGCGTTAAGGTCAGCGGAGACATCGCCATCAGCCCGCAGCAGCTGCGGCGGCAGATCGATGCGGTGCTCGAACGGGCCAACGACGACATCTCCACCTATCGCGCCGATTCGGTGCTGTCGCGCTTTAACCAGTCCCGCAGCGCCGATCCGCAGCCTATCCCGCGCGGCATGGCGGACATCATCCTGATGGCTCAGCGCATCGGCCGCGATACCGGCGGCGCCATGGACATTACCGTCGGCCCGCTGGTGAACCTGTGGGGCTTTGGCCCGGACAAACGGGTGGTCAAAGCGCCGGATGCGCGGCAGATCGACGCGGCGAAACAGAACGTCGGTCTGCAGCATCTGAAACTGTTGAGCGACAGCCGGGGCGAATGGCTGCAGAAAGACCTGCCGAACATGTACGTCGACCTTTCGACGCTGGGCGAAGGCTATGGCGCCGATGAGCTGGTGCGGCTGATGGCGCGCAACGGCATTACCAACTATCTGGTGTCGGTCGGGGGCGCCGTCTCTTCCCGCGGCGTTAACGGCCAGGGCAAACCCTGGCGCGTGGCGATCCAGAAGCCGACCGACCGCGAGAATGCGGTGCAGGCGCTGGTCGATCTGCAAGGCTATGGCATCAGCACCGCCGGCAGCTACCGCAACTATTTCGAGCAGGACGGCCATCGCTATTCGCACGTGATCGATCCGACCACCGGCCGGCCGATTGATCACCGGCTGGTGTCCGCCACGGTGATCGCCCCCACCGCGCTGGAGGCGGACGGCTGGGACACCGGGCTGATGGTGCTGGGCAGCGAAAAGGCGCTCAAGCTGGCGGAAGAGAAAGGGTTGGCGGTGTATCTGATCAGCAAAACCGACGAGGGGTTCAGCGCGGTAATGACGCCGCAGTTCAAGGCGTTTTTACTGCAGTGATATAAAAAAAGCCCGGCAGCGATGCCGGGCTTTTTCTCATGTCATCCGTTACGGATGACGAAAGATTACTTGGTCAACGCAATGATGCCGAGCGTCAGGCCGGCAACCGCCGCCGCGCCGCCGGCGATGGCGCCTGCGGTTTCCCAGTTATCCTGCGTGGTGCCTTTCATGCAGGTGTTGGTGTGCACCAAACGCCCCTGATCGTCATAGACCGGGACGCAGGGAGAATCGGTGGCGCATCCGGCCAGCACGGCCGACAGTAACCCAACCGCAATTAACTTTTTCATACTTCTTGCCTCTATGTACGATTACGTTGAAACGCTACGCCGCGCGACGGTTTCGCTACCTGGCTATTGTATGCGCAAACCCTGTAATGACGAGGTAATGATGTGTCAAAGGATGTTATTTGGGAAAACTCCGAGCGGCGGAACGGCGGGCAATAAAAAGCCCGCTCGGGGGCGGGCTTGTCCAACCGATAAAACGGATTACTTCTGCAGCTTGCGCATCACCAGGGTGGCGTTGGTGCCGCCGAAGCCGAAGCTGTTGGACATCACGGTGTTCAGCTCGCGTTTAGTCGGCTGTGTCACGATGTTCATGCCCGCGGCCTGTTCGTCGAGGTTATCGATGTTGATGCTTGGCGCGATAAAACCGTGCTCGACCATCAGCAGGCTGTAGATCGCTTCCTGCACGCCGGCGGCGCCCAGAGAGTGACCGGTCATCGCCTTGGTGGACGAGATGGCCGGGGTGTTGTCGCCAAAGACTTCACGAATGGCGCCCAATTCCTTCACGTCGCCAACCGGCGTGGAGGTGCCGTGCACGTTCATGTAGTCGATTGGGGTGTCGACGCCCTGCAGCGCCATCTTCATGCAGCGCACCGCGCCTTCACCCGATGGAGCCACCATGTCGGCGCCGTCGGAAGTCGCGCCGTAACCGATGATTTCCGCATAGATATGCGCGCCGCGCGCCAGAGCGTGTTCCAGTTCTTCAACCACCACCATGCCGCCGCCGCCGGCGATGACGAAACCGTCACGCGCGGAGTCATAGGTACGGGAGGCTTTTTCCGGCGTGTCGTTGTAGCTGGTGGACAGCGCGCCCATCGCATCGAACTCGCAGGCCATTTCCCAGCACAGCTCTTCGCCGCCGCCGGCGAACACCACGTCCTGCTTGCCCAGTTGGATCAGCTCGACCGCGTGGCCGATGCAGTGTGCGGAGGTGGCGCAGGCGGAGCTGATGGAGTAGTTGACGCCGCGGATTTTGAACGGGGTCGCCAGGCAGGCGGAAACGCCGGAGGCCATGGCCTTGGTCACCATGTACGGGCCAACGCCGCGCAGGCCTTTGGCGCGCATGCCGTCGGAGCCGGCAACCTGGTTGCGTGGCGAACCGCCGCCGGAACCGACCACCAGGCCGGTACGATCGTTGGACACCTGATCCGCGGCCAGGCCGGAATCCTTGATAGCTTCTTCCATGGAAAGATAGGCATAAACGGACGCGTCGCTCATGAAGCGCATCACTTTACGGTCGATCAGACCGGTAGTGTCCAGTTTAACATCGCCCCATACGTGACTACGCATGCCGGAATCTTTCAGCTCCTGGGAGAAAGTGATCCCAGAACGACCTTCCTGCAGGCTCGCCAGGACCTCCTGCTGGTTATTACCAATGCTGGAGACGATTCCCAGGCCAGTAATCACTGCACGTTTCATTCAATACCTCTTCCACTATTTACCTACGGGATTTTGCCTCGCACTTTAGCGTACAGATGTACGCCGAACAAGTCCGATCAGCGTTTTTCAGCTTTATTCTTATCCAGTTTGCGCCACGGCGCCAGCGCCGTTAGAATTCGCGTCATCCCTTGAGTTACGAGCTACCGACCGTGAGCCATGCCCCCATCCAAACCGCAACGCTAACCTGGAATGAACAGGGTACACCTGTTTCGAAACAGTTTGATGACGTCTATTTTTCCAATCAGGATGGGCTGGAAGAAACCCGTTACGTGTTTCTCGGCGGCAATCGGCTGCCGCAGCGCTTTGCCGCTCACCCTCGCCCGCTGTTCGTGGTGGCGGAGACCGGCTTCGGCACCGGGCTCAACTTTTTAACCCTGTGGCAGGCCTTTGCCGCCTTTCGCCAGGCGCAGCCGGCGGCCCGGCTGCAGCGCCTGCACTTTATCAGCTTCGAAAAATTCCCGCTGCAGCAGGCCGATCTGGCGGCGGCGCATGCGCGCTGGCCGGAGCTGGCGCCCTACGCCGAGGAGCTGCGCGCCCAGTGGCCGCTGCCGCTGCCGGGTTGCCACCGCCTGCTGCTGGCCGAAGGCCGCATTACCCTCGATCTGTGGTTCGGCGACGTCAACGAACTGCTGCCGCATTTCGACGCCAGTATGGATAACCAGATCGACGCCTGGTTCCTCGACGGCTTTGCGCCTTCCAAAAATCCCGATATGTGGACCGAACGGCTGTTTGCCGCCATGGCGCGCTTCGCCCGCCCGCAAGGCAGCTTCGCCACCTTCACCGCCGCCGGCTTTGTACGGCGCGGGCTGCAGCAGGCGGGATTTCAGGTAAACCGCTGCAAAGGCTTCGGCCAGAAGCGCGAGATGCTCGCCGGTGAACTGCCGGCCGATGCGCCCGCCGCGCCGCATCCCGCCCCCTGGTTCCATCGGCCGGCGGCGGAAAATACCGCCGATATCGCCATCATCGGTGGCGGCGTCGCCAGCGCCCTCGCCGCGCTGGCCCTGCTGCGACGCGGCGCCCGCGTCACGCTGTACTGTGCGGATGCGCAGCCGGCCGCCGGCGCCTCCGGCAACCGCCAGGGGGCGCTTTACCCGCTGCTTAACGGCAGCGGCGATGCGCTGGAGAGCTTCTTCAGCGCCGCCTTTCCCTTCGCGCGTCGCCAGTACGACGCTTTGCTGCGCCAGGGCGTGAGCTTCGCCCATCAATGGTGCGGCGTCAGCCAGCTGGCCTATGACGACAAAAGCGCCGCCAAGATTGCCAATATATTGAAGGTGGAACGGCCGGCGGCGCTGGCGATGGCGGTCGACCGCCCGGCGCTCAGCGAACTGTGCGGCGTCGACAGCGGCTTCGGCGGCATTACCTACCCGCTGGGCGGCTGGCTGTGCCCGGCCGAACTGACCCGCAGCGCCATCGAGCTGGCGCGCAAGCTGGGCATGACCTGCCGGTATGAATTCGACGCGCGGGCGCTGAGCCGCCAAGACGCCGGCTGGCGGGTCGACTTCGCCAACGGCGAAAGCGCGCGGCATGCGACGGTGATCCTGGCCAACGGCCATCGCCTGGCCGACCTGGCGCCGACGGAGGCTCTGCCGCTGTATGCGGTGCGCGGCCAGGTTTCGCACATCCCCACTACGCCGGCCCTGAGCCCACTGAAACAGGTGCTGTGCTACGACGGTTATCTGACGCCGGTGAACGCCGACAACGGCCAGCACTGCATCGGCGCCAGCTACCAGCGCGGCGATACCGACACCGACTACCGTGAAGAAGAACAGCAGGATAACCGCGCGCGCCTGCTGCGCTGCCTGCCGGAGCAGGAGTGGCCGCAGCAGGTGGACGTCAGCGCCCGGCAGGCGCGCTGCGGCGTGCGCAGCGCCACCCGCGACCACCTGCCGATGGTCGGCGCGCTGCCGGACTATCAGGCCACGCTGGCGCAGTACCAAAACCTGCAGCGGCAAAATCAGCGCGGCGAAGCCGTTGCCGAAGCGCCGGCGTACCCGGGCCTGTTCGTTATCGGCGGGTTGGGATCGCGCGGGCTATGTTCGGCGCCGCTGGCGGCGGAAATTCTGGCGGCGCAGCTGTTCGGCGAACCCCTGCCGGGCGATGCGAAGATGCTGGCGGCGTTGAATCCCAACCGAATGTGGGTGCGCAAGCTGTTGAAGGGGCGTGCGGTTTAAGCGAGATAACGGGGCGCGAGAAACGCGCCCCGAAAAGAGCGTCAGGCGGTCGGCAGCGCCGTCTGGTACAGGTTTTCCCACATGCCGCGCACCAGCGCCTGGTCCGGCGGCGACAGCTCACCGGCGGTAATCGCCTTGTTCAGGCTGCTTTCAACCCGCGTCTTCAGCGCTTCGGCGGTGTGCTCGCCCTGCTCTTCCGCCTCGGCGACCGCCAGCGTCAGATGACCGCGCAGGTAGCCACCGGCAAACAGTTCATCATCGCTGGCGTGCTCTACCATGTCATCAATCAGCGCCAGAATGCGCGCTTCGAATTCTGCGATCATCAAATTTCCTCATAAAATAACAAGCAGTGGCGTCAGTTGAGATCTTCCGGGTAGGGAAAATGCTCGGCCGCCAACGGTGGCGTATTGTAGAACGATTGCAGCGCCTGAATAAAGCGCGCGGGCCTTGTGGGTATTCCCTGCTCCAGCAGCTGCAGCACCCGGGCGCGCACCTTGCGCTGGAACGCGACGCGATCCGGCTCGCAGTCGCCGTTCAGGTTGTCGCAGCTGACGTTGAACGGAAAACCGGCCGCCACGCAGAACATCCACTCCAGCGCCTGCGGCTTGACCTCCACCGCTTCGAACTCGCTCTGGGTCTGCGCGTCGCGCCCGTCCGGGCAATACCAGTAACCGAAGTCCACCCGTTTGCGGCGCGCCTCGCCGGCGATGCACCAGTGCGAGATCTCATGCAGGCCGCTGGCGTAAAAGCCGTGGGCGAAAACGATGCGGTGGTACGGCAGCTCGTCATCGGCCGGCAGGTAGATCGGCTCATCGTCGCCCCTGACCAGCCGGGTGTTGTAATCATCGCTGAAGCACCGATTGAAAATAGCGATCAGCTGTTCGTATTGATGGGTTGTCTGCGTGTCTGACATAAATAAAAAACTCTATAACCACAAAAATAAAGCGGTGATTATTCCACTTTAATGCTCGCCTGGCATGCTAAATATGCAGCGCCAGCCACTGCTGAATTTCGGCGCCGTGATTGTCGTACAGCAGCTTGCAGCTCATCACCAGCGAAACGATCACGATCATCGGGCGTATCAGCTTTTGGCCGCGGGTCAACACCATGTGCGCCCCCAGGCGCGCGCCCAACACCTGCCCCACCAGCATCACCAGGCCGAGGCTCCACACCACCTTGCCGCCGATGATGAACAGCGCCAGCCCGCCGACGTTGGAGGTGAAGTTCAGCACCTTGGCGTGCGCGGTGGACTTGGCGAGGTTAAAACCGCACAGCGTCACGTAGGCCAACGCATAGAAAGAACCGGCGCCGGGGCCGAAGAAACCGTCGTAGAAGCCAACGCAGCCGCCGGCCACCAGACCGAAGGGCAAGGCGCTCAGGCGACGCTGGCGATCTTCCTCACCCAGCCGCGGCATCAGCAGGAAATACAGGCCGATGCCAATCACCAGCAGCGGCAGCATCTGCCGCAGCAGATCGGCGCGCATGTGCTGCACCAGGATCGCCCCGATGATCGAGCCAATCAGCGTCAGCAGAATGGTCAGCTTCTGTTCTTTGAGGTTTACCGCGCCGCGGCGAATAAAGTACAGGCTGGCGGAGAAAGAACCGCCTACCGATTGCAGCTTGTTGGTCGCCAGCGCCTGCGCCGGGGGAACCCCTACCGCCAGCAGCGCCGGTACCGTCAGCAACCCGCCGCCGCCGGCGATGGAGTCGATGAACCCCGCCAGCAGCGCCACGGCAAACAAAACCCCGAGCATCTCGGGGCCAACGACTAACCAGTCCATTTATTATTCCGCTGCGAAGTGATTATCCAGCAATGCCTGACAGATAGGCGGTAACGGCGGCGGCACCGGTTTACCCGGTTTGGCGCTCGGTTGATGCGGCACGAACCAGCTCGCCAGCTCCGCGCCGCAGCCGTCGCCCGGCGGCGGCGGATCCTGCTCTTTGCACTCCAGGCTGCCGGCCGGGCAACGCAGGCGCACGTGCATGTGCGCGCGGTGGCCGAACCATGGGCGCACCTTGTGCAGCCAGTCGCGGTCGGCGCCGGCGTCCAGGCACAGACGCTGCTTGATCGCCGGGTTGACGAAGATGCGCGTCACCTCAACGTCCTGCGCCGCCAGTTTGATTAAGGATCCGATCTGCGGCTGCCACTGGCGCGCCACCACCTGCTTGCCGTCGCTCGACACCAGATCGATCGGCTGCGGTTTCAGCAGCTGCTGCGCGCTCCAGCGCTGGCGCGGCAGCTGCAGCCAGATGTCGACATCCAGCCCTGACTGATGGCTGGCGTGGCCGCTGCTGAAGCGCCCGCCGGCCGGCATCGCCATGTCGCCGATCAGCACGGTGCCCAGCGCTTTCTGGTTCGCCTTGCTGCTGAGGCGCTGAATGAACGCCAGCAGGTCCGGGTGGCCGAAATAGCGGCGCTGATCGGTGCGCATCACCTGATAATCCGGCGAATTCAGCGGCAGCGGCTGGGCGCCGATAATGCAGCCGTTGGCGAAGCCGCCCACCGCCTGCGACGCCCCGCCCACCGGGTGGTCTATCTTCTGCCACGGCGTCAACGCCATGGCGGAGCCTGACGCCATCAGGGCAACCAGGCCCAACATCCAGTTTTTCATGGTTATTACCAGCGCGGAACGTCGGAAGCCACATCACCGTTTTGCGCCCGCTGGCGCAGCAGGTGATCCATCAGCACAATCGCCATCATCGCTTCGGCGATCGGCACCGCGCGGATCCCCACGCAAGGGTCGTGACGACCGCGGGTCACCATCTCCACCGCCTCGCCCTGACGATTGATGGTGCGGCCCGGCACCATAATGCTGGAGGTCGGCTTGAGCGCCAGATGCGCGATCACCGGCTGGCCGCTGCTGATGCCGCCGAGGATGCCGCCCGCATGGTTGCTCTGGAAGCCTTCCGGGGTGATTTCATCGCGGTTTTCGCTGCCGCGCTTGGTCACCACGCCAAAGCCGTCGCCGATTTCTACGCCTTTGACCGCGTTGATGCTCATCAGCGCATGCGCCAGATCGGCGTCCAGGCGGTCAAATACCGGTTCGCCCAGGCCGACCGGCACGTTTTCGGCAATCACGCTGACCTTGGCGCCGATCGAATCGCCCTCTTTCTTCAGCGCGCGCATCAGTTCGTCCAGCGCCGCCAGCTTGTCCGGATCCGGGCAGAAGAACGGGTTTTGTTCGACCTGATCCCAGTCTTTCAATTCGCAGGTCACGTCGCCGATCTGCGCCAGATAACCGCGCACCTGCACGCCGAACTTCTGCTGCAGATACTTCTTGGCGATCGCCCCGGCCGCCACGCGCATCGCGGTTTCGCGCGCCGAAGAGCGGCCGCCGCCGCGGTAGTCGCGCAGGCCGTATTTCTGCTCGTAGGTGTAGTCGGCGTGCCCCGGACGGAACACGTCCTTGATGGCGCTGTAATCCTGCGAGCGCTGGTCGGTATTTTCGATCATCAGCCCGATGCTGGTGCCGGTGGTCACGCCCTCGAAGACGCCGGAGAGAATGCGCACCTGATCCGGTTCGCGACGCTGGGTGGTGTAACGAGAGGTGCCCGGACGGCGGCGGTCCAGATCGTGCTGCAAATCGGCTTCGGTGAGCGGGATGCCGGGCGGTACGCCGTCGACGATACAACCCAGGGCTACCCCGTGAGATTCACCAAAAGTGGTGACGCGGAAAATCTGCCCAATACTGTTTCCTGCCATCACGGCTCCTTACCGTTAGTCATTATCGTTATGGGGCCCGGCGTGGCGGGCCCGTCATTATGCTTAGCTGCGGTAGATGCTGAAGTGCGCCTTGCAATCAATCAGTTGCTGTTTGGTCAGCATGAATACGCCGTCGCCGCCGTTGTCGAACTCCAGCCAGGTGAACGGAACATCCGGATATTGTTCCATCAGATGTACCATGCTGTTGCCCACTTCACAAATCAGCACGCCGTCGTCGCTGAGGTAATCCGGCGCGCAGGCCAGGATGCGGCGCACCAGCTTCAGGCCGTCGCTGCCCGCCGCCAGGCCCAGCTCCGGTTCAAAGCGGAACTCCTGCGGCAGATCGGACATGTCTTCCGCGTCCACATACGGCGGGTTGGTGACGATCAGATCGTACTGGATCGCGGGAACGTCGCGGAACAGGTCGGAGCGGATCGGGATCACCTGGTGTTCGACGCCGTGCGCCTGAATGTTGCGCTCGGTTACCGCCAGCACTTCGCTGGAGATATCCACCGCGTCCACTTCCGCCTCCGGGAAGGCGTAGCCGCAGGCGATGGCGATGCAGCCGCTGCCGGTGCACATGTCGAGAATATGGCGCGGCGGGTGCGGGATCAGCGCGCTGAAGCGATCGTTGATCAGCTCGCCAATCGGCGAGCGCGGCACCAACACGCGTTCGTCCACGTAGAACTCCATGCCGCAGAACCAGGCCTTGTTGGTCAGGTAGGCGACCGGGATACGCTCGTTGACGCGGCGGATCACGCGCTCAACGATGCGGTGGCGTTCGCTGGAGGTCAAACGTGCGGTGTGCATGTCCTCTGGAATATCCAACGGCAGGAACAGGCTTGGCAGCACCAATTGCACCGCTTCGTCCCACGGATTATCGGTTCCGTGACCATAGTAGATATTGGCGGCGTTGAAGCGGCTCACCGCCCAGCGCAGCATATCCTGAATGGTGTGCAGCTCGTTCACTGCTTCGTCGACGAAAATTTTGTCCAATTTGCCCTCCGGCAGGCACTGTGATTCATGATTTAGCCGCATAGTTTGCCATGAAGCCCGCGACAAATCACGCTAACCCCTTGCGCTTTTCATTCTGGCCCGAGTTTTGCGTCGACAGCGCTCGTTCACAAGGTAAACTAGCGCGATACATGATTTCCGGTGAATGAAGAATGAAGAACAAGCACCCTCTGAGCAAAGATGAACTGCAGCTCTTCAGAGAGTCGGTTGCGGGCGCGAAAAAACTGCGACAGGACACCATCGTCCACCGCCCGCCCAAGCCGAAGATAAAACAGGTGGCGCCGCAGCGTCTGCTGCAGGAGCAGGTCGACGCGAGCTATTATTTCTCTGATGAGTATCAGCCGCAGCTGGAAGAGGAAGGCCCGACGCGCTATGTGCGCCCGGGTTACAGCCCGTTCGAGCTGAAAAAACTGCGCCGCGGCGACTATTCGCCGGATCTGTTTCTCGATTTGCACGGCCTGACCCAAATGCAGGCCAAGCAGGAGCTGGGGGCGCTGATCGCCGCCTGCAAGCGCGAACACGTGCACTGCGCCTGCGTGATGCACGGCCACGGCAAACACATTCTCAAGCAGCAAACGCCGCTGTGGCTGGCGCAGCACCCCGACGTACTGGCGTTTCACCAGGCGCCGAAGGAATGGGGCGGCAACGCGGCCATCCTGCTGCTGGTCGAGCTGGCGGAGTAACCCGCAAAAACGACCAAGGGCGATGTCAGACATCGCCCTTTTTATCGGTACCGTCAGCGGCAGTTCAGACCTTGGCCATCACCTGCGACGGACTCACCTGCCATTCGAACTTGCCGTAGCTGCCGTCGGCCGCCAGATCGACATTGGCGATGGCGGAAGTGGCGAACATCGGCGGGCATTCGCCCGGGCACAGTTCGGCCACCAGATAACCCACCAGCGGCAAGTGAGAGACGATCAGCACCGAGCTAACCCCCTGCAGCGCCAGCGCTTGCAGGTAGCTGCCGACGCGTCCGGCGTCCCCGCCGGGCGTCAGCTCGGGCAGCACTTCTTCGCCCTCCGGCAGCGTCAGGGCTTCACGCACCGTCGCCAGCGTCTGTTCGGCCCGCAGATAGGGGCTGACCAGCACGCGTTCGATATCCACAGACTTGGTGTTCAACCAGGCCGCCATCTGACGAGACTCATCACGACCGCAGAGGGTAAGAGGCCTTACCGCATCGCTGGCCGCATCGAGTGCCGCCTCTCCGTGACGCATAATCAAAACTTGCATATTGCACCGCTGTTGTTGACAAAATAACGCTATACAGAAACGCCGAGCGTGCTGTACCGCCGAGTTTTACAACCCCAAAGCCGAAGCCTTGAAACGATAACGCGCCGTCTCTCTATGGCGGCCGGGCATTTTGCCTGAAAGTTCACGTAAAGAAAACGCTGTTTTTTACATCAACCGCGTCCGGATGTGAATCAACTGCTCACATAACAAGCAATTCAACGGGTTAAATTTTAACCGTTTGACCATGAAATTTATTGATGGCGGTCAGTCTTTTGCCGCCATCGGCCTAACTTACCCCTCCCCTATCTCCCTGTACAGGGGCCGGGATTGCAGGCTTTGCAAGGAGTGATGGCGATCACAATGCGGCCCTGCTGCAACTATAGTGCAAATCGGGCCGCCCTGCGTCAGCGCCCCTGCGGGTAAAAACGCTCGCCCTGGCGCGCCATGCGCTGCAGCCTGTCGCAGGGCGCAAAGTGCTCGCCGTATTGCTGCTGCAGGTATTCCAGCGTTTTCACCACTTTCTCGGCCCCGAGTTCATCCATATAACGGAACGGGCCGCCGAGGAACGGCGGGAAACCGATGCCGAACACCGCCCCGATGTCGCCATCGCGCGCGCTGCGGATCACGCCTTCGTCCAGGCAGCGCGCCGCCTCGTTCAGCATCATCATCACGCAGCGTTGGGCGATGGTCGCCGGCTGCAGGTGCGATTTCGGCGTGATGCCCAGCAGGAGGTATAACGACGTGTCGGCGCGTTTGCGCCGCTGGCGTTGCTGGCCTTCGCTCGGGTACAAATAGAAACCGCGGCCGTTCTTGCGCCCCTTGCGCCCGTCTTTCAGCACCGCGTCGAAGGCGGCGGGCGCGGCGAAGCGCTCGCCCAACGCCGCCACCAGCACCGGGATTATCTTGGTGCCGACGTCGATGCCGACCTCGTCCAGCAGGGTGATCGGCCCCACCGGGAAACCGAAGTCCACCAACGCCTTGTCCAGCGACTCGATCGGCTCACCTTCCAGCAGGCAGCGCGCCGCTTCATTAATATAGGGCGCCAGAATGCGATTGACGTAAAAACCGGCGCGGTCGGCCACCACAATCGCCGTCTTGCCCTGTTTGTGCGCCAACGCCACGGTGGTGGCGATGGTTTCTTCGCTGGTGCCGGCATGCGGGATCACCTCCACCAGCGGCATTTTATCGACCGGGCTGAAATAGTGCAGGCCGATCACCTGCTGCGGCCGCTGCGCCTGGGCGGCGATTTGGCCGATCGGCAGCGACGAGGTGTTGGAGGCGAAGACGGTATGCGGCGCGGCGTGCCGTTCGATTTCAGCAACCATCTGCTGCTTCAGCGCCAGATCTTCAAACACCGCCTCTACCACGATGTCCGCCTGCTCGAAGCCGGTGTAGTCGCTGGAGCCGGAGATCAGCATCATCTGCTTTTGCCGCTCCGCCGGGCGCATGCGCTTAGTGCGCACCCGCTTGCCGAGCGCCTCCCAGCTGTACTTGAGCGCGTGGTTGATGCCGCTTTCGTTGACGTCTTTAATCCGCACCGGCAAGCCGCCGCGCGTGGCGGTCACGCAGGCGATGCCGCCGCCCATCAGGCCGCCGCCCAGAATGCCGACGCGATGCAGCGCGTGCGGCTGCGCATTGCCGCCCCGCTCTTTCTTCAGCGCGGTGGAGGCGAAGAACAGGCTGCGCAAAGCCGCCGACTGCGGCGTCATCGCCAGCTCGCCGAAGGCGCGCGCCTCGGCTTCGTAACCGCTGGCGCTGCCCTGATCCAGCCCGGTGCGCACCACCTGAATGATGCGCTCCGCCGCCGGATAATTGCCGTGGGTTTTCGCCAAGGTTTTTTTACGGACGATGCTGAACAGCAAGCTCCTGCCCAGCGGCCCATTGAGCAAACGCTCCTGCCACGGCAGCGCGCGCGCGCTTTGCCAGCCCAATTTCACCCGCTCGATGGCGGTCTGCAATAAAATCGACTGCGGCACGGCGTCGTCCACCAACCCCATGCGCAACGCCTGCCGCGCGCGGATGTGCCGGCCGGTCAGGATCATGTCCAGCGCCTTGCCGGCGCCAATCAGGCGCGGTAAACGCTGGGTGCCGCCGGAGCCCGGCAAGAGCCCCAGCTGCACTTCCGGCAGCCCGAGCGCGGTTTTATCATCCAGCGAACACACCCGGCTGTGGCAGGCCAACGCCAGCTCCAGCCCGCCCCCCAGGCAGGCGCCGTGGATCGCCGCCACTACCGGCACCGGGAAAGCGGCGATCTGCGCCAGGGTGCTTTGCCCCTTCTTCGCCAGCGTTTCGGCCTCTTTGGCGCTGGCGCAGGCGGCAATCATGGTAATGTCGGCGCCGGCGATAAACGAATCCGGCTTGCCGGAGATAATCACCAGCCCTTCCAACGCCGGATGTTGCTGCGCCTTGAGCAGCACGTCATTCACCTGTTCGACGAACTCGGCCTTCAGCGTATTGACCTTTTCGCCCGGCACGTCGATGGTGATCACGCCGATATTGTCCGGACGCAGCGTCAACTGAAAAGCCGAAGGTTTGGCCCGCTGTTCGTGCAATGCGTTTTCGAAGCTCATTATTCCACCTCCACGATCATTGCGGCCCCTAACCCTCCGGCTGCGCAGGCGGTAGCCAGGCCCAGCCCGCCGCCGCGGCGTTTCAGCTCGTGCAGCGTCTGGGTGATCATGCGCGCGCCGGTGGCGGCAAACGGGTGGCCGTAAGCGATCGAGCCGCCCAATACGTTGAATTTATCCATGTCCACCGCGCCGATCGCCTGGCTGCGCCCCAGTTTTTGCCGGGCGAACTCATCGCTGGCGAACATTTTCAGGTTGGCCAGGGTCTGCGCGGCGAAGGCCTCGTGCATGTCGATCAACGTCAGATCGGCCAGGCCGATGCCGGCGCGATCCAGCGCCAGCGGCGTGGCGTAGGACGGGCCGAGCAGCATGTCTTCCCACACGTCGATGGCGGCGAAGGCGAAGCTGCGCAGATAACCCAGCGGCTGCAGGCCCAGCTCTTTGGCGCGCGACTCGCTCATCATCAGCACCGCCGCCGCGCCGTCGGTCAACGGCGTGCTGTTGGCCGCGGTCACGCTGCCGTGTTTGCGATCGAACGCCGGTTTCAGCCTGGCGTAGGAGGCCAGGCTGGAATCTTTGCGGACATTGTTGTCTTCGGCGATTTGCGCCCGGTACGGCGGCACGTAGGCGGTCATGACCTCGTCCCGCAGCCAGCCCTGCTCCCAGGCCTTGGCCGCCAGCTGATGGGAACGGTGCGCCAGCGCGTCCTGTTCTTCCCGGGTGATGCCGTGGCTTTTCGCCATTTGCTCGGCGGTGTCGCCCATGCGCAGGCCGGTGGAGTATTCCGCCACCGCCGGCGGCACCGGCATCAGATCGCGGAATTTCAATCGGCCGAACAATTTGAGGCGTTGCGACAGGGTGCGCGCCTTATTGACATCCACCAGGGTGCGCGCCAGCGCTTTGCTGACGCCGATCGGCAGCACCGAGGACGAATCGGCGCCGCCGGCGATGCCGATGCCGACGCTGCCGGCCATGATGCTTTCCGCCACGTTGGCGATGGCCTGGAAACTGGTGGCGCAGGCGCGCGATACGCTGTAGGCGTCGGTATGCACGCTCATGCCGGTGCCGAGCACGATTTCACGCGCGATGTTCGGCGCCTCCGGCATTTGCACCACCTGGCCGAACACCAGTTGCTCGATCAGCGCCGGGTCAATGCCGCTGCGGGCCAACAGTTCGCTTACCGCCATTTTTCCCAGATCCACCGCCGGAATGCCGTGATAGGCGGTCGCCTGTTTGGCAAAGGGGGTACGCAGTCCATTTACAATCGCGATACGGTCACCGTGACGGGTCACCAACGGCAGTGCCTTACTCATAAACGCTCCTGAAGAAAATAACGTCGCGCAACGGGCAGAAAGAGGTCTGACCTGATGGGGTCATTGTTAACTAAATGGTTACATTTGGCAAACCGCCAGAGGTCAAAACTGAGAGCAGGAGCAACTTTCTATCGGCGGGAAACGCGGCGCGATGAATAGCGCGCCGCAGTGCAAGGTAGGGTTAACGCAAACCGAGCTGGAAAATCAGCGTTTCCGCCTGGCAGGCGAAGGTAAAATCGGCCGCCAGCCGTACGCCGCCGTCAACCGGTTTAATGCTGCTGCTGATGTCGCAAGGGTCGGATTCCACCGCGCGCGCCTTGGCCGTCAGCGCGGCCAGCATGGCCTGCGCATCCTGTTGATTGCCAAACACCTGGCTGTAGGACGCGGTGCAATCGGTGTTGTCCATCACGGTGCCGACATCCACGCAGCAGCAAGCTGCGGTTTCCTGGGCGCTGCATTTATTAATTGCATCTGACATGGTTGGTTCTCCTCAGGGGCCACTGGCAAACGGGCCCGAACTGCCATTGACTGACCGGCATAAAGCCACAAAATTCTGCGGGTATTTTACTCCGCCGCGCAATCAATCACTAGCACTTACTTTTTATAGGTGTTTTAAGTGATGGAAATCACAAATAAAAATCGGCGTCTGCTAAGCAATGGTAAGAATTTTGTTATTTACCGTTGGCTTTTTGTTAAGCAGATCTCTTTTTTGATATCAGATTGGAAATATTTCAAAAACAAAGTTGCAACATATTCACAGGTCGGACCTATAATTCAGCCACTGGTCTGATTTGTCTGAATGATAACGGACCCTACAATCCCGCGCTCCTTGTTACCACGTGTAACAATAGTTTAAATAATAAACACATAATGAGGTTTTGGTCATGAGCCAGAAAAACCTATTTACTAAATCAGCTCTCGCAGCTGCAGTGGCAATTATTTCTTCAAACGTGTCTGCCGCAGGATTCCAGCTGAATGAGTTTTCATCAGCTGGCTTAGGACGTTCGTATTCTGGCGAAGGCGCCATCGCAGACACCGCGGCATCCGCCAGCCGCAACCCGGCCCTATTGATGATGTACACCCGCCCGGAATTCTCGATCGGCGCGGTATTTATCGATCCGGACGTGGACATCACCGGCAAATCCCCCTCCGGCGCCAGCCTGAATTCCAAGAACATCGCCCCGGTGGCCTGGGTGCCGAACCTGCATTATGTGCATCCGATTAACGACCAGTTCGCGGTTGGCGGCTCGGTCACCAGCAACTATGGCCTGGCCACTGAATTCAACGACGGTTATACCGCAGGCGCTTACGGCGGTAAAACCGATCTGACCACCGTGAACCTGAACCTGAGCGGCGCCTACCGCCTGAACCAGCACTTCAGCTTCGGTCTGGGCTTTGACGCGGTTTACGCAAAAGCCAAACTTGAACGCTATGCCGGTGAATTGCCGAAACTGCTCGCCGGCTCAGGTCAATTGCCGCCGCAGCTGGCCGGCCCGGTATCTCAAATCCCGGCGGATACCCAGATCTCTCATTTGAAAGGTGACGAATGGGGCTTCGGCTGGAACGCCGGCATCCTGTACGAAGTGGATGAAAACAACCGCTACGGCTTCACCTACCGTTCCGAAGTGAAAATCGACTTCGACGGCGATTACAAAAGCAGCCTGCCCTCGGCATTCAACCCAATCCTGGCCGCCAACGGCCTGCCATGGGGCACCAACGGCAGCACTATTCCGGGTTCTCTGACCCTGAACCTGCCGGAAATGTGGGAACTGTCCGGTTACAACAAGGTGGCGCCGCAGTGGGCTATCCACTACAGCCTGGCCTACACCAGCTGGAGCCAGTTTCAGGAGCTGAAGGCCACCGGCAGCAACGGCCAGACGCTGTTTGAGAAGCACGAAGGCTTCAAGGACGCTTACCGCATCGCGCTGGGCACCACCTACTTCTATGACGATAACTGGACCTTCCGCACCGGTATCGCCTTCGACGACAGCCCGGTGCCGGCTCAAAACCGCTCCATCTCCATTCCGGATCAGGACCGCCTGTGGCTGAGCGCCGGTACCACCTACGCGTTCAACAAGGACGCATCGGTTGACGTGGGCATTTCTTACATGCACGGCCAGAAAGTCACCGTCAAGGAAGGCCCGTACACCTTCGAGTCCGAAGGCAAGGCCTGGCTGTACGGCGCCAACTTCAACTACCGCTTCTGAGCGGTATCGAACGGCAAGCCAAAGCGCCCCCAGGGGCGCTTTTTTATTGACGGTGTCATAAGTAAATGCGCGAATACTCTACCAGGCACAGGATCGCCATCGCCTGGCCGTAAGGCATCGAGGTCAGCGGGATCTGGCGATAATACGCCAGCTCGCGCCCCATGGCGGTGCCGAAAGACACGTCGGTCAACTCCCCCTGCGGCGTAATGCGTTCAATCACCCCCCGTACCGCCCGCTCCGCCATCGCCGCATACTCGCCGCCGAGGTAACGCTTGCGCACCGCCTTGAGAATGCCATAGGCGAATCCGGCCGTCGCCGAAGCCTCCAGATAAGAATGCGGATCGTCCAGCAAGGTGTGCCATAAACCGCTGTCATCCTGGCAGCGCGCCAACGCCGCCGCCTGGTTTGCCAGCAACTGCTGCATGAAGCGCCGCGTGGCGTCGCGCTCGGGCAGATCCAGCAGCTCGAGCAGTTCGGGGATCACCATGGTCAGCCAACTGTTGCCGCGCGCCCAGCGCGCCCTGGCGAAATTGTGCCGCTCCTCGAAGGTCCAGCCGTGGAACCACAGCCCGCTCTCCCGATCCTGCAAATGCTGCGCATGCACCAGAAACTGGTATTTGGCCTCTTCCAGATACGCGGGACGGTTCAGCAGGCGGCCGATTTTCGCCAGCGGCAGCACGCTCATCATCAGCGTGTCGTCCCACAGCTGCTGGTGATTCTCTTCCGCCAGCGTCACGTGCTGGATGCCGCCGTCCTGGGTACGCGGCATGTCGTGCATCACCCATTCGGCCCAGCTCTCCAGATAGGGCAACCAGCGCGGGTCCCCGGTTTCCTCATAGCGATAGGCCAGCGTCAGAAACGGACAGACGGTGTTGACGTTTTTGGTCGGCGTGCCCTCCGCCAGGCGCGCGCTGAACCAGTCATCGACGATCGCCCGCAGCCCGGCGTCGCCGGTCTGCCGGTACTGCTGATAAATGCCGTACAGGCCGATGCCATGCGTCCATTCCCAGCCGGCCCAGCCCTTGGTGTCGATCACCCTGCCGTCGTCCAGCCGCAAGAGAAACTCGCCGCTGTCATCGGTGATGTTGACCAGGTTATCCACCAGATCGGCGATGCGCCGCTGCAGCTGTTCGCGGGAGATGAAACGTTCGGGTTGGCGCAGCAGCGGGCTGTGCTTAACGGGGTATACCACCATCGGAGACTCCTTGATTGTTCGCGCTTCAGGTCTGAGGTTCAGAGGATCATCTGCTTTCTGCCGTCGATTTCCCGCGGCAGCGGCGGCGCGGCGGGCTTATGGCGATTGGCGTAGCCAATGTTGTTGTTGCCCCACAGGCACTCGTAGGGCATTCCCGTCAGCAGCTCGACGGTCGCCCGCGCCTGCGGCAAGATTTTTTCCGGCACGATGCCGCGCGCCGCGCGCATCTTGGCGGTTTCCGCCCGCAAAACGCCGTGGGTGGCGAGGTTCAATTTAAAGCGCAGCGAAATAAAGAACCCTACGCACAACACCGCCACCGTGCCCAGGCACAGGATCAGCAAAATGGTATGGCTCACCGCCGGCGGCTGTTCGCCGCGGCCGGAAACAAAGCCGGAAAATTGCATCGTCAGGCCGACCAGAATCACCGCGCCAGCCTGCGAGGCCTTGCGCGTCAGGGTCATGATGCCGGCGAAGATCCCTTCGCGCCGTTGGCCGGTGATCGCCTCATCCACATCGGCGATGTAGGTATAGATATTCCACGGCACATAGTTGATGCCGCCGCGCCCCAGCCCGGCCAGCGCGGAGATCAACAGCAACAGCGAGAACGCGTCATTCAGCCCGGCGTAATACAGCCCGCCGTAGGAAAGCGCGCTCAGCCCGAACAGCGTCACCACCAGCCGGTACGACGGCGCCGGCCCAAAGCGAATGCACAGCGGGATCATGCCGATCACCGCCACGAACTGCATCACGGCCATCCAGCCCATCAGCGTGGAAGCCACCGCGGCGCTCTGCATCAGCACGAACACCACGTAGTAGGTGAACACCGCGTTGAAGACGTCCTGGGCGATGTAACCGCCGAGATACATGCCCAGGTGCTGGCGAAAAATCCGCACCCGCAGGGTGGAAGACAGTTCGACGCACAGACGGCTGAGGCTTTGGCCCAGCGTCAGCCGCCGGCGTTCGACCTGGCTCTCCGGCCCCGGCGCGCGCTCCCAGGTGAAGCGATGCACCAGCGTCAGCACCAGCGCGCACAGCACCGAGAACACCAGGCTGGCATAGAAAAAGGACACCGCATTGTCCTTGCCGAAATACCCCAGCAAAGCGCCCGGCAAAAAAGCCGCCAGGATCGCGGAAAGCTGCGCCATGGAAATGCGCGCGCCGGAAAACTTGGTTTTCTGTTTGAAGTCGTCGGTCATCTCCGGCACCAGGGTTTCATACGGCACCAGCACCATGGTGTAGACCACGTCGAACAGCAGGTAAGTCAGCAGATAGTAGCCGTAACCCATGTCGCCCACCCACATCAGGCTATAGCTGAACACCATCGGAATGCCGAGCAGAATGAAAAATTTGCGGCGGCCAAACAGCCTGCCGAGGCGGGTGGCGCCGAAGTTGTCGGTCAGGTAGCCCATCAGCGGGCTGATCAGCGCATCCAATAGCCTGGCCAGCGCAAAAATGGAGGTCGCCTCGATCGGGCTCAGGCCGCAAAAGGTGGTGTAGAAGTACAGCAACCAGGCGGCGGTCAGCGCCGTGGTGCCCGCGCCGAGAAAATCCCCCGAGCCATAGGCAAGGTAGTTGAGTAAACCTATTTTACGCGTTTTCATTGCTCCCCTCCTGATGGCGTCGGGTGTCGTAGTCCGGTGCATTGCAGAAAGCTTTCGGTAAAAGTAGGTTTGCGGCGGTCAAAAAACCTTGGTTTCTTTGCCACCCGGCGGCGAAGACTGGCGCCAAAATGAAGAATGCGCCGATCAACCATCCAATTTAATAAAACAATGTTTTAAATTTAAAGAAAAGGCCAACCGATGTTAAAGAATCGCAGTCGGGATCACGAATTTGACAGAGGTGCTGAAGGAGGACGGGAGTTCGGAAAATAAAAAATGCCGGTCGGTTTACCCGACCGGCATTTTTATCGCGCGCGGTATGGCGGGGCTTATTGCGCCGAGTCGATCTCGTCGAGATCGCCCTGGATCGCCTTGGCGTTCGGGTTCTCTTCCGGCTTCAGCGAACCGCCGTTGGCGATGAAGTCATGACGCTGGAAGTAGGCTTCGCGCACCATGATGTAAGGATCGGAAGAATTGCGCAGCAGGCCGTCGGAATCCAGCAGCTGGGCGCGGGTTTCAATGCCCTCGACCACCCACTTGCCCGCCGACATCCAGAAGGTCAGGTAGCTGAGCATCGGATACAGCGTATCCGCCCAGTCGCCGCCCTCGTCGCGCAGGGTGAAGCTGCCGTAGCCCGGCAGCATCACGTACGGGCCGTAGCCGACGTCATAATGCCCCAGGGTGCTGCCGAAACGGTTCGGTTCTTCACGCGCCAGCTTCGGGTTGGCCATGCCGGCCACGTCGATCAGGCCGCCCATCCCCAACAGGGTGTTCAGGAAGAAGCGGTTGAAGTGGATCATCCCGCGGTACGGATCGCCCTTCAGGAAGGCGTTGACCATGCTGGCCGGCTCTTCCAGGTTGGAGGTGAAGTTGCTCAGGCCGTTACGCGCCGGCATCGGCACATAGTCGCGCCAGGCCACCGCCACCGGGCGCAAGACGTAGGGATCCAGGACGTTGTAGTTGAAGTCGAACATCGTCCGGTTAAACCCTTCCAGAGGATCGGATCGCCCTTGTGGTTCATTGTCTGGCGCGCTGGCACAGCCCACCAATAATACCGTTGCGAAAGCCAGCCCAGTCAGGCGAAAGTTCATATTTTTCTCCATAAAAACACGTTCGGTCTTTTTTCAGGGAACCTGCTTGTTTATTTGAACGCTAACCTGCTCTTTGCCGCTGAAGTTCTGCAGCGCGCTCTCGCCAAACCAGTCGCCCGCCCGTGGCGTGGCCATACCGTCGCGAGAAATTCGCACTCGTACCTTCACCCGATGCTGAGCCGAAAGCAGGCGCTCAGGCATCATGGCATTGCTGTCATCCAGAGAAAAAGACAGCGGAAAACGGCTGAGCGGCAGTTGTTTCACCGCTACCGGCACCGGGCTGACGCCATCGGTCACCGAAATGACCAGCGTGCCCTGCTGCGGCAAGGCGTTAGACGCCTCCGGCGCTAACGTCACATTAACACCCAGTTTAACAGTTTCTTCGCCAGCCTGTGCTTTTGCTTGCGCGATGCTGCGTTGGATCACCTCGGCGCGCGGATCCCCGGCCGGCAGCAATTTCAGCATCACCTGCCAGGCGCCGATGGCCTGTTTAAAATCGCCCCGTTCGAAGGCGTTGAACGCCAACAGGCTCAGCACGCGCGGGTTGCCGTGATCTTCGGCGATCATCCGGCGCAACATTTGCGCAGCCTGCTTGTTATCCTCCGGATCGTTGGATCGCGTCAAGACCTCGGCATAACCCAGCCGCACTTCCAGATTATTCGGATCCAGTTGATATGCATGGGCAAACGCCTGGGTGGCGGTGGTGGCGTTGTTGAGCGCCATGCCGACGCGGCCCAGCATCATCCAGTCGTTGACGTTGCGGCTGTCCTGCTGCAGCGCGGTGCGCAGGCCCAGCCCAAGACGCGCGATCTCTTCCATGCCGAGCGGCCTGGCGCGTTCGTTGGCGACGCGTTCACGCAGCGCCGGCATTTGCGCCTGCACCTGGCGCCATTCCATCACCTGCGCCAGCCCGCCGGTTTTCAGATAAAAACCCAGGGTCACCACCAGCAGCAGCAACACGCCCGGCACCAGCGCCCAGCGATTGATCGGTTTCGCCTGCGCTTCCTGCTGGCCGGGAATATCGTTCAGCAGGTTTTGCTGCAGCTCCTTCACCAATTCAGGACGCTCGGCGATCACCCCTGCTGTTCATCCTGCTCCAGCTCGCTGAGGCGATCCTGATAAAACGCCTTGTTCAGCGCGTCGCGGCTGGCGGCGGCGTTTTGCTTGCCGTGGCGCATCGCCGGAACCACCAGCAACGCGGCGGCGCCAACCAGCAGCGCAATAATAGTCAGCCAAAAAGCCATTAGGGTTTCTTCCTGTCGGTCTCTTTCAGCAGCGCAGCCAGGCGCTGTTGTTCCTGTACGGAGAATTCATCGTCCGCCGCGGCGCCGCGGCTTCGGGTGCGCAATATCACCACCGCGCCGCCGATCAGCACGAACAGCAGCGGGCCAAGCCACAAAATCAGCGTCGCCGGCGTTACCGGCGGTTCATAGGTGACGAAGTTGCCGTAGCGCGCCACCATGTAATCGATGATCTGCGGCTTGCTTTGCCCCTGCATCATCAGCTCGTACACCTTGGTGCGCATGTCGGCGGCGATGATGGCATTGGAATCGGCAATGCTGTTGTTCTGGCATTTCGGGCAGCGCAGCTGTTCGGTCAGCTCGCGATACTGCTGCTCCTGCTCCACCGAATTGAACTTATAGGTGTCGATCGCCGCCGCGGCGCTCCAGCTCAGCAGCGCGGCGAACATCAGGGCGACCAGCCTCATGCCTCACCCCCGTACTTCCTGTACAGCGGCAGCACTTCCTGCTGCCAGACGCGCTCGTTCATATCGCCGGCGTGGCGATAGCGGATCACCCCCTGCCCGTCGATCAGAAAGGTTTCCGGCGCGCCGTACACCCCGAGATCCAGCCCCAGCATGCCGTCGCCGTCGTACAGGCTGAGCGCATAAGGATTGCCCAGCGAGTTCAGCCAGGTCACCGCCTTGCTGCGGTCATCCTTGTAATTGAGCCCCACCACGCGGATGCCGCGCGCCGCCAGGGTATTGAGATATTGATGTTCGGCGCGGCAGGTCGGGCACCAGGTCGCCCAGACGTTGAGCAGCATCGGCTTGCCGTTGCGCAGCACCGCCTGATCGTAGGTTTTGCCCGGCTGATCCAGCGATTCCAGCTTGAAGGTCGGCACCGGTTTGCCGATCAACGCCGATTCCAGCTGGGTCGGATCCTCGCCGCCGGCGTTGCGCGTCAGCTGCACCATAAAGGCCGCCACCAGCAGCAGGAACAAGATTAAGGGAATAAACAGCAGCTTACGCTTCATGATTGCGCCTCCAGCTTGCCTTCACGCTTGAGTTTTTTGCTCATGCGATAGCGCGGATCGAGAATGCACAGGATGCCGCCGATTGCCATAAATACGCCGCCGAACCAGATCCAGCGCACGAAAGGTTTGTAGTACAGCCGCACCGCCCAAGAGCCGTCGTCCAGCTCTTCGCCCAGCGCCGCATACAGATCGCGGCTGAAGCCGCCGTCGATCGCCGCTTCGGTCATCATGCTGCGCGCCACGCTGTAGTAGCGTTTCTCGGCGTGCAGCGTCGCTTCCGGCTTGCCGTTGCGCGTGACGTCGATAATGCCGACGCCGCCGCTGTAGTTCGGGCCGCGGATGTCGTGCACGTCACGGAACACGAAGCGGTAATTGTGGATATCCACGCTGTCGCCGGCCTTCATGCGCACGTCGCGCTCGACGCTGTAGTTTTGGCTGAAGGCGATGCCGATCACCGTCACCGCCACGCCGAGATGACCGAGCACCATGCCCCAATGGCTGCGGGACAGGTGCGCCAGGCCGCGCCAGAAACCGTGGCGATGCGTGGCGCGCTCGTGCAGCTCCATCAGCGTCAGCAGGATCACCCACACCGCCATGATCAGGCCCACCACCGTCATGCCGACGATGCTGTCCTGCAGCAGCCACGGCAGCAAAATCGACAGCGCCAGGGTGACAACCAGCGCCGCGCCGAGGCGGCGCCACAGCTTGGTCGGCTCATCGCGGCGCCAGCGCACCAGCGGGCCGATACCCAACAGCAGCGCCAGCGGCGCCATCAGCCAGGTGAACATGGTATTGAAGAACGGCTCGCCGATTGAGATGCTGCCCAGCCCCAGCTGTTTATGCACCAGCGGCAGCAGCGTGCCCAGCAGCACCACCAGCATGGCGGCAATCAACAGCACGTTGTTGCCCAGCAGGAAGGTCTCGCGCGAGAAGGTTTCGTGCTGCACCCGGCTGCGCACCTGGCCGCCCTTGATGGCGTACAGCAGCAGCGAGCCGCCGATCACCATCACCAGATAAGCGAGGATAAACATGCCGCGCGCCGGATCCGAGGCGAAAGAGTGCACCGACACCAGCACGCCGGACCGCACCAGGAAAGTCCCCAGCAGGCACAGCGAGAAGGCGGTGATCGCCAGCAGCACCGTCCAGGCCTTGAAGGTGCCGCGTTTTTCAGTGACCGCCAGCGAGTGGATCAACGCCGTGCCGGCCAGCCAGGGCATAAAGGAGGCGTTTTCCACCGGATCCCAGAACCACCAGCCGCCCCAGCCCAGTTCGTAATAAGCCCAGGCCGACCCCAGCACGATGCCCAGGGTGAGGAACACCCAGGCCGCGGTGGTCCAGGGACGCGACCAGCGCGCCCAGGCGGTGTCGAGCCGGCCGGCCATCAGCGAGGCGATGGCGAAGGCGAAGGCCACCGAGAAACCGACGTACCCCATATACAGCAGCGGCGGGTGGAAAATCAGGCCGATGTCCTGCAGCAGCGGGTTGAGATCGCTGCCGTCGATCGGGAAGTTCGGCAGGGTACGGGTGAAGGGGTTGGAAGTCATGATGATAAACAGCAGGAAACCCGCGGTGATCATGCCCATCACCGAGAGCACGCGCGCCACCGCATCCTGCGGCATGCTGCGGCTGCACAGCGCCACCGCCAGCGACCAGCAGCTCAGCAACAGCACCCACAGCAGCAGCGAGCCTTCATGCGCTCCCCAGGTGGCGGCGATGCGGTAATAGACCGGCAGCCGGGTATTGGAGTTGGCGGCCACGTAGGCCAGGGTAAAATCATTGACCACGAAGGCGTGCACCAGGCAGATGAACGCCAGCGCGATGGCGGCGAACATGCCGTAGGTCAGCGGCCGGGCCACCGCCATCATGCGCCGATCCTGACGCGCCGCGCCCCACTGCGGATAAATGCTCAGCAGCAGCGCGATCGCCAGCGCCAGGCACAGCAGAAAACTGCCCATTTCCGGCATCATGATTTGCTGCCCCCGTCCTGCGGCGCGGCATAAGCCTCCGCCGGTCCCTTATGATTTTCTTTCATCGCATCGGCCACTTCCGGCGGGGTGTATTTTTCATCGTGCTTGGCCAGCACTTCGCGCGCATTGACCACGTTGCCTTCGCCCAGCACCCCCTGCGCCACCACGCCCTGCCCTTCACGGAACAGGTCCGGCAGAATGCCGGTGTAGGTAACGCCGATGGCGCCGCGCGCATCATAGATCTTGAAGCTGACCTGCAGCGTGTTCGGATCACGCTTCACCGAACCGGGCATCACCATGCCGCCGATGCGCAGGCGTTGGCCCACCTCGGGCTTTTCGCGATCTTCGCCCTTGCCCTGCAGGATTTCGCCCGGGGTATAAAACAGATCGATGTTGGAGCGCAGCGCATACAGCATCAGCGTGGCGGTCAACGCGACGCCAATCAGCACAACAATCGCCAGATACAGGCGGCTTTTACGACGTGGATTCACAATGCTTTCTCCCGCGATGCGGCGGATTTTTGTTTTGACTGCTGCGCATGGCGGATGCGCCGTTCGCGCGCCTGACGGCGGCCGATCTCATTCAACAGCTGCCTGCGCTGCCACAGGGTGTGCGCCACCAGCCCCAGCAGCGAGATCAGCGTAACGGCCACCGCCAGCCAAACGTAGAAGGCGTAGCCGCCCATGGCGAAAAACGCCTGCCAGGAGGTAAAGGCGGCATTCATGATTGGCGCTCCTTATCGACCAGGCCGGCGACCCACGGGCGCTGACGCTCCTGGATCAGGATCAAATTGCGCAGGCGCATCAGGGTGAGCGTGACGAAGAACAGCAGATAGCCGAGGATGGCCCAACGCAGCGGGGTGCGCATGCTGGGGGCAATGCTCTGTTGCATGTTGGTCGACCCCTGATGGAGGGTATTCCACCATTCGACCGAGAAATGAATGATCGGAATGTTCACCACCCCCACCAGCACCAGAATGCCGGCGGCGCGCCCCGCCAGGCGGCGGTCCTCAAAGGCGTTGTACAGCGCGATGATGCCCATATACAGGAACAGCAGCACCAGTTCGGAGGTCAGGCGCGCGTCCCATACCCACCAGGTGCCCCACATCGGCTTGCCCCAGGCCGAGCCGGTGACCAGCGCGATAAAGGTGAACACGGCGCCGATCGGCGCCATCGCCGCCACCACCGTATCGGACATTTTCATCTGCCACACCAGGCCGATAAACGCCGCCACCGCCATCGAGGCGTAGATGCCCATCGACCACATGGCCGCCGGCACGTGAATATAGATGATGCGGAAGCTGTCGCCCTGCTGGTAATCCTTCGGCGCAAAGCCAAAGCCCCACGCCCAGCCGAGCAGCAGGCAGGCGGCGCCCGCCAGGCCCAGCCAGGGGATAAAGCGGCCGCAGACGTGATACAGCCGTTCAGGCCGAGCCAGTTGATGTAACCATTTCCACATTGTTGTCATTGCTCACGGTAAATTTTATTCGTCAGCCGCCCCTGTTGCCGGAGCGACGAAATTGCCGGCGTTATAACCCCGCAGGTCAATTCAATCAGTTAGCTAGTGCACGCTCACCCTCAGCGCCGCCGCGGTGGCGAAAGGCGCCAGCGTCACGCTGCCGGCCAACATCGCCCCCAAAATCGCCAGGTAGCCGTCGATCGGCATGCCCATGGATGCGGCGTCGATGGCGCCGGTGGCGAAAATCAGCACCGGAATATACAGCGGCAGCACCAGCAGGCTGAGCAGCACCCCGCCCTTGCGCAGCCCGACGGTCAGCGCCACGCCGATGGCGCCGATCAGGCTCAGCGTCGGCGTGCCCAGCAACAGCGTGCCGGCCACCGCCAGCCAGGTATGCATATCCAGCGACAGCAGCAGCGCCACCAGCGGCGACAGGATCAGCAGCGGCAGCCCCGTCACTACCCAGTGAGCACACACTTTGCCCAATACCGTCATCGGCAGCGGCGTCGGCAGCAATAACAGCTGCTCCAGCGAGCCGTCGAGATAGTCATCGCGGAACAGCCGCTCCAGCGACAGCAGCGAAGCCAACAGCGCCGCCACCCAAATAATTCCCGGCGCAATGCGCGCCAGCAGCTGCGGCTCGGGGCCGACGCCCAGCGGGAACAGCGTGATCACAATCAGGAAAAACCACAGCGGGTTTACAATCTCCGCCCCTTTGCGAAAGGCCATCTTCAGCTCGCGGCGCAGTATGGTCAAAAACATTAAGCGTTCTCCGCGTGCTGGTCCGCCAGGCGGATTTTCCCCACCGTTTGGCTCACGCCGGTCAAATCCTGATGCGTGGTCAACAATACCATGCCGCCCTGGCGCGCATGTTGCTCAAAAAGGCTAATTAATTCAGCCACGCCCTGTTTATCGATCGCCGTCAGCGGTTCATCCAGGATCCACAGCGGGCTGTCGCTGAGCCACAGCCTCGCCAGCGCCACGCGCCGCTGCTGCCCGGCCGACAGCTGCGCCACCGGCAAATCCTCATAGCCCACCAGCCCCACCTGCTCCAGCGCCCGCCAGATGGCTCGGCTCTCGGGCGCGCTGCGCACCGCCTGATAAAACCGCAGATTTTCGAAGGGAGTCAACAGGGTTTTGATCCCCGGCTGATGGCCGAGGAACAACAGTTCCTGGTGATAGGCTGCGCGGTCGCGCAGCGTATTGCGCCCGCGCCACAACACCTCGCCGGCATCCGGCCGCGCCAGGCCGGCCAAAATGCGCAACAGGCTGGTCTTGCCCGCGCCGTTCGGGCCTTCCACCTGAATGATCTCGCCCGGATGCACCGAAAAGCTTAGCTCGCTAAACAGGGTGCGCTCATCGCGCACGCAACTCAGACCTCTGGCTTCCAGCATCAGGGAACTCATATTTTTCTTTGGGATAGCGAATCATAGCATAAGCCTCGCGCCGCACGCAGCCCGCCGCCCGTGCTCCGGAGGGGCAATATGGCGCGCAGGATCAAGAATGCGCGGAAAAAACCGCCGAAGTTTAACTCTTGTTACTTTTTTCTGCATTTCGCCGCATTTTCGCCACCCGTCGCCTGGGCATCTACGCTTAATGCATGGCCGCCCCCTTTGATGAAGGAAAGACATCATGAGCGACGCAGAAACACGCCCGAATGATTCAGGCGAAGAGAAGATGCAGGTTGAAAGCAAAGAGCAGGAACAAGGCAAAAGCGAGATTGAAGTCAAGGAGGAGAACCTGCCCTCGCGCGCGGCGGCGGTGCACGAGCTGATCCGCATGGAGGGCGAAAAAGAGCTGGAGCGCGACTGGCAGGCGCTGCTGTGGTCGGCGGTGGCCGCCGGGCTGTCGATGGGCGCTTCGCTGATGGCCAAAGGCATTTTTCACGCCCGGCTGCCGGACGACCCCAGCCGCTTTTTTATCGAGAACATCGGCTACACCTTCGGCTTTATCATCGTGATCATGGCGCGCCAGCAGCTGTTTACCGAAAACACCGTTACCGCGGTGCTGCCGATCATGCACAAACCGACGCCGCGCAACGTCCTGATCCTGTTCCGCCTGTGGGGCGTGGTGCTGAGCGGCAACCTGATCGGCACCGGGCTGGCTTCGCTGGCCTTTATCCATATGCCGATTTTCGACGACGATACCCGCAGCGCCTTCGTCAGCCTGGGGCAGGAGGTGATGCGGAACTCGCCGTCAGAGATGTTCGCCAACGGCATTCTGGCCGGCTGGATCATTGCCACCATGGTGTGGATGTTCCCTTCCGCCGGCGCGGCTAAAATCTGGGTGATCGTGCTGATGACCTATCTGGTGGCGATCTGCGATCTGACGCATATCGTGGTCGGATCGGTCGAGATCCTTTATCTGGTGTTCAACGGCGTGATCCCGTGGCGGGACTTTTTCTACCCGTTCGCCATCCCGACGCTGGCGGGCAACATCATTGGCGGCACCTTCATCTTTGCGCTGATCAGCCATGCGCAGATCCGCAACGATTTGAGCGCCAAAAATAAGCAGGCTCGGCTGCGGAAGGAAAAACCGCTCGGCGAGCAGAAAAAGCCCTGACGGCCGCCGCCGCGGACGAATTTCGCCGCAGATTGGCGAGGGAATGAGCAAACGAACCGCTAAGCGCTTATTCTGCGGGTAAAAAAAGGTATACTGCTCCGGCAGCTTCGGTTGCCGGCCCGCAGGGTCCCCGTAGTTAAACGGATATAACAAGCCCCTCCTAAGGGCTAGTTACTGGTTCGATTCCAGTCGGGGACACCATTTTGCCGTCTATTCATAGCTATCAAAACCCACTCCCCACCCGAGACGTTATGAGTTAGCCCGTTCACTTCCGCCTGGTTAACGTCATTGCTCATACCTATGGCCACACGACACCATGGGCTATCATCATTTTCTTTATCTCTAAGCACTCTTTATTATATTCACTACCCTTTTTGCTATCATGTATCTCTCGGTTTACTATTTCAGCCAGCGAGTTTCCTTTGGCATCTTTAGGGTTTGGATTCGCTCCTTTTTCTATCAGGAATTTGACTTGCGGAAATGAAGAATAGATAAACGCTTCCATTAAAACAGTTTGGCCCAATGAGTCTTTTAACTCTAAATTCACTCCGTTATCGACCAAGACTTTTAATGTTTCTGAGTTATTAGCCTTTGATGTTTGAAAAATAATAGGCTCACCCCATACTTTATCTTCAGCATCAGGTGATAATCCGCCCTCAAGCAATGCTTTTAACCAAACCCCACTGTCTAATTTTGCCATCCATTCTGCTGGGCTTGCGCCTCCATTCGGACGCGCCTGGAGAGGATCTGCCCCTGCCTTCACTAGTTCAGTCGCGATCTGAAGCCGCTCTGGCGTCGCATCGCCATCGGTTGATGTTGCCAAGGAAAAAAACAGCAATGTCATGTCATGTTGACCCGGACTGTTCAGGTCTGCTGCTTTTGCAAGACGTTTAACGTCATCAATATTCCCTTTGCTAATCGCTTGCGCCAAGGTCAGTTGTTGACCTTTAAAATACCCCTCCGGTGGTAGGCCCATTTTTTTCTCCTTGCATCCCATTATTAGCACTAAACCAGCAGTTATGATTAGTCCGGCTATCAGTTTCGTTATTGCTTTCATCGTTTTTTTATATCCTATGGCTGATAGTTGCGATATCATCATCTTTTTCTTGTTCGATACAGTCTATCGCTTGCTGTATACTGTGTCTGTCGTTCATGCTGCCTACTCCGCCTTCGAGAGTATGTTTTATTCCAGCAGCATCTGGCAAACCTGACGATATTTTCTCTTTTACAGCAAGTAATGCAAGATTGCCGTTCACATCAATAAAATCTTGCTTGAGATTGATTTCTTGTAGCTTCGTTAAAACCTCGCCATCGACCCGATAAGCACTGATAATATCCTCACTACCGACGAGGGAGCCGCCATATTTTTCCACTGTACCGGAATTCAAACCGGCTGCATTAAATGTCCATCCCGGTTTTCCACTCGCAATCGATGCCGCAGAGGCTAGGCCTCCTCCTAGAGAATGGCCTGATATATCCACTTTCTCTGAGCCTTTTCTTAGCTCTTTGCCTAAAGCCACAGATTTTTTATAGTAATAAGAATCGGCGCCTCTTCCTTGATTAAAGTTATTAGCCCAGTCCTCTAAGTTGTTTATCTTCGGAAGCTTATTATCAATAATTATTTTCTTTGCCGCATTCAGCTTACCATTAGGCAGTTCTGGCATCCTTGAACCTCTAAAAACAATAGTCGGGTTCATATCATTACCAAATACTGTTTTATTAGGGACGTAAACCCTCGCTAAAAAATCAGGGTGGGTTTCACCGTCGTATAACATGTCAGGTTTTATACCTAAGGAGTTCAGATAATCCTTATCATTACTCATATCCATCCACCCTTCCGGTACACCAGGTGTCGCAGACAATGGATTCGTGGTGCGGTAGATATTCTGAGCCAGTTTAGCCTTTTCTACGGCCACATTGTTTTGAGCCAAGCGCTGTGCGGCTATCCGGGTATCGGCTGCGTTCGCCTCGACCGATCAGATATTTTCTCGCCTGCCAGCGTTGTTGCTTGGTCATGGGGCGGAGGGCTTCTCTTACTACCGCTGCTGCCGATGCAACCGTTGTCGCGATCGCTTGAGGGAGAGAAGGTTTGCCGGTCGTGTTCTGCCTTGGCGGCATCGCCGTGGGCCTGGCCCTGACGGCATACTTCCTGACCATATCCTCATAACGCTCGATGATACGCTTTACGGGGTATTGCGCTGGCAGGTGGTTACCAGAATAAAGCTGTAACAACCCATCACCGTTAATAAAGAATAGATATTTGGCAGGGCTCCAGCTTCCCCAGCCGCGTTCAATGGCAAGGAGACTACCCCGGTTGATCTCATCGAAGACCCCTCGCTTCATATTCGTGTTTTCCTGATAGCTAGAGACACCAATCCCAGTTTGCACATTGCGAGTGATGTTATGTCTTTCCGATATGGATAACAAAGATGAGCCACCAAACAGATAGTGCCGCTCCAGCTCATAACGAGCATCCGTAGGCTTGAGTATCCGAGAAAATAGCTCAGGCTCCAGATCTTCAGATGTAAAATAAATCAACCGCATTGCTTTTCCTCCCTTCACATTGACACCCGCATCCATGGGCATACTTCTTCTGCCATAGTTTCACATATCCGGAGCACAACGTCATCCCTGGATTGACTCAACAAGGATAATAAATACCCTGCATTTAAAACCCTCTTACTTATATGAATAACACGTCATTGATGGGGACATGAGAACATTCTTTCGCTGTAGGTGTTAATAGATTTTAAATTATATCTTCTCTTTGCGTTCCCTGACCCAGCCGTTACCTGCCAGGATTTATTTAAAAAATAAAACAATTACAGCAGTAAGGACACAATAGCGGAAATGAGAAAAATCCGACAACCAACTTACCTCCAGGCATTATTAAACCACTGCCTTAACCCTTGGGAATAAAACTCCCTGCGGGGTGATGAAATTACACGGCATACGCGATCCCCTGACAAGTGAAAAATATAATGCTTGGCGTTAGATGAATTCATCCGAGTCTTGCCGCCCCGTTGCCGCAGTCACAGCGCCGCAGAGTCAGCGCCCGATGCTGCCCGCGCCCGCCGCGGGCGATTAAAAACAAAACTAATAATTAGCAAGAAAAGTAACTTTTTGTGTCGCCGATTGTGTTACACATGCCTTCCGCTTTAAAAACATCAAAAAAACCACTGAACCGCACAAAAACTCGGCTTTTTGCGCGGAAGATCGGCATGGCGGCGCCGATGAGAGTGGCAACCGATAACAGGGATAACACATGGCGATTAAATTGCGCGCATTAACTCAGGCAGTGGCAGTGGGACTGGTGGTCGGCAGCGCTTCGTTCGCCGCCCAGGCGGAGATCACCCTGCTGAAGCAGGATCCGCAGGCCGGCGACCCGCTCAGCCGGCTTAACTTTACCGTCGGCGGCAGCATTCGGCCGCAGTTCAATAACATGACCGGCGACGGCGACAAAGGCTCTTACAAACGCAACGGCTTTGACGGCGGCACCCGCTTCCGCTTCGCGGCGGACTACTACCTGTTCGACGACATCAGCTGGATCGGCTACTACGAGCTGGGGGTGAACATTCCCGCGCTGTTCGACTGGGACCACCACTATGCCGACGGCGCCAACAACACCAGCCGCCGCATGCTGTACACCGGCCTGAAAAGCAAAACCTGGGGTCAGCTGACCTTTGGCCAGCAAAACAGCATTTACTACGACGTGGTCGGGGCCAAAACCGATATCTGGGACTACGACATGCTGGCGCAGGCGCCGGGCAACGGCATCAACGGCGACTACGACGGCTCCTACCGTTCACGCAAAATGCTGAAATACAAAAACAGCTTCGGCGATGCGGACCTCTACGCTTCCTACCTGTTCAGCGATGACGAATACCTGCCGGGCAACGGCCTGCGTTACAAGCGCAAGGGCGGCGGTTCGCTGGGGGTGGATTATCACCTGACGCCGGATCTGACCTGGGGCACCGCCTGGAACTACACCCGCGCCGAAATGCGCAATCCGTCGACCAGCGGCGCCAAGAGCTACGATCAAAACATCGTCGGTACCGCCATCAGCTGGAAACCGGATAACTGGACGCTGACCTTCGGCGGCGGCTGGTACAACAACTTCCTCACCACCAAGAAAGCCGACGTCGACAACTACTTCGCCGGCGACGCCTGGGGCATCGAATATCTGGCCGGCTACACCGTGCCGGTGGGCCAGTATGCGGTGAAATCCGTGATGCCGTACTTTATGGGCGACCGCCTGGAGTACGTCAGCGGCCGCGACTATCAGCGCATCGATAACGGCCTCGGCGTGACCGTTCAGTTCGACTACGGTTTCCGCGTCGATCTGGAGCACGTGCTGACGTCCAGCACCGACAACCTCGGCGATATGACGCTGGTGCGCCTGCGTTACGATTTCTGAGGATAGAAGACGTAAAAAAGGCCGCTTGAGCGGCCTTTTTCATTGCGCGGTTCGGCATCAGAACCCGCCGCGCGCCGAGCGCCCCACCGTCTCGCCCAGCTGCCACACCGCCATCGCATAATGGGTGCTGTGGTTATAGCGGGTAATGGTGTAGAAGTTCGGCAGACCGTACCAGTACTGGTAACCGGTGCCGACATCCAGACGCAGCAGGCTCGCTTCCTGATTGTCGCCCAGCGAGCTCTGCGGGCTGAGGCCGGCCGCCGCCAAAGAGGCGATCGAGTAACGGGTCTTGAAGCCGTGCTCCAGCCCCGGCGCCTGCCCGTTGGCCTGCACCGCCACCGGCTCGTCCTTGACCCAGCCATGAGCCTTGAAGTAGTTGGCGACGCTGCCGATGGCGTCCACCGGATCCCACAGGTTGATATGGCCGTCGCCGTTGAAGTCAACCGCGTAGCTCTTGAAGGAAGAAGGCATGAACTGGCCGTAGCCCATGGCGCCGGCAAAGGAGCCGCGCAGCTCCAGCGGATCGTCCCCTTCGGCGCGCGACATCAGCAGGAAGGTCTCCAGCTCGCCGGCGAAGTAGTCGGCGCGGCGCGGGTAATCGAAGGCCAGGGTCGCCAGGGCGTCGATAATGCGGGTTTTGCCCATCACGCGGCCCCAGCGGGTCTCGACGCCGATAATGCCGACGACGATCTCAGGCGGCACGCCGTATACCTGCCAGGCGCGCTGCAACGCGTCCTGATATTGGTTCCAGAACGCCACGCCGTTTTGCACGTTATCCGGCGTGATGAACTTGTTGCGGTAGCGCAGCCAGGATCCGTTCGGCCCTGACGGCGGCTGGGTGGTCGGCGTCGGCGCCTGACGATCCATCAGCCGCAACACCGAGTCCAGCCGCCTGGCCTGCGCCAGCACGTCGTGCAGCTGCTGGCGATCAAAACCGTGCTCCTGCACCATTTTATCGATAAAACGGGCGGCGTTCGGGTTATAGGCGAAATCCCCGCCCAGCGGCGCGCCGTTGCTGTGAGCAGGCGTCAGCAAAAAGCCGCCCTTCACCGTGGTGCTCTGGGGCGCGGCCGTGGCGCTGGGTTCAGGCGTACTGCTGCAGGCGGCAAGCAGGGTGATCAGGGGTAAAAGAGCAACCAGGTGACGCATCGGATATCCATATGACCATGCAAAAAATTGAGTAGGGTTATGTTAATGCATTGTTCAACGCGAACAAACAGGATTATGGCGTCAATTTACGCTCAGAGGCATCAAACGTGCTGAATTGTGAGGCGAAGCACGGAAGCGCAAGGTCACTTGATGTATAGCCGAAAACATCAACCGCCATTAAATGAGAAAGGTTATCACCTTGACCCTGGAGCCTGCGGCTTTAAAATGCCGATTGTTTTCGGACCGCCGCCGGCATCGCGCTGTTGTCCGCCATCTCCGGCGGGGTCGCCCGGGCGCTGACCTGGCTGATGCCGCCGCCGTGGTTATGGAAGACCACCGCGATCGGCAGGCGTTTCAGCTGCCCGGTCAGTTCGGGCGTAATGTAGCCGATACGGGTATTTTGCTGCTGCGCCCGCCAGCGGCCGGCCGCTCTGCGGCGCGAGAAATATTGGTTGTACTTGGCCCAGCCGATCAGGCTGACGGCGTTAAACAGCGCCACGACGATGTACAGCGAAATCACCTGCAGCAGCGACAGCGCGGAATGCGCCCCGTGCTGCTCCATCACCGACATCAGGCCGCGGCTGAACAGGTAAATGAACCCGCACCAGGCGAACAGCGTCAACGCCCCGTCAATCAGGCGCGGCAGCAGGCCGCGTTCAGAATAAATCAGTATATCCGTCACTCTTTCATCCTCCCTATGCCCCGGTCGGGGCTGATCCAGCGCGCGCGTCCGCGCCGGGCTTTCAACATCACTTTGGAAAAGGCCACCAGCGTGGTCAGCAGGCTGAGCAGCCAATACACCAGCGGATACCAGATGATCCAAAACAGCGAGCGGCCGAAGTGTTTCTCGTAGCGGCGCTCCAGCATCAGGCTGACGGTGAACTGCAGCAGGCACACCACCCCCAGCACCAGGCCGGTGAACGCCGGCGTCAGCAGGGAATGAATGCGGATCCCCTCCGGCAGCGGCACCGCCAGCCCGACCAGGAAAATCAGCACGCTGACCAGATACGTGAACGCCCACAGCGTGGACAGGCAATATTCGGCGAACAGCAGCCACATATGGCGATGCTCCCAGGCCCACAGATTGCGCAGGTTCTTCAGGAACACTTCCGCACCGCCCTGCGCCCAGCGCAGGCGCTGTTTCCACAGACCGCGCAGGGTTTCCGGCATCAGGATCCAGCACAGCGCCCGCGGCTCGAAGAAGATGGCCCAGTGCTTCAGCTGCAGCTTCCAGCTGATGTCGATGTCCTCGGTGATCATGTCCTGGCTCCAGTAGCCAACGTCGGTAAGCGCCTGCTTGCGAAACGACGCCACCACCCCGGAGATGGTGAACAGCCGGCCGTAAACGCGCTGCGTACGCTTGATCAAACCGATAATCGAAGAAAACTCGCCGACCTGAATGCGCCCGATCAGCGTAGAACGCGTGCGAATGCGCGGGTTGCCGGTCACCGCGCCGACGTGCGGGTTAGCCAGCAGCGGCGCCACCAGATAAGCCGCCGCATCCCGATCCAGCAGCGCGTCGCCGTCGATGCACACCAGATATTCGCTGCGCGCCGCCGCCGCCCCGGCCTGCAGGGCTATCGCCTTGCCCTGGTTCTGCGCCAGATGGATCACCCGCAGGCGGGGGAACTCCAGCGTCAGCTGGTCCAGCACCTCGGCGGTGTCATCGCTCGAGCCGTCGTTGATGGCGATCACTTCAATATTCTGGTAGCGCTGGGCCAACGCCGCCGAGATGGTCTCGCGCGCATTCAGCCCCTCGTTGAAGCAGGGGATCAGAATGCTGACCGACGGGTTGCCCGGCAGCGCCGGCGGCGGCATATCGGCGTTCCAGCGCCAGTGCCGCTCGCGATGCAGCCAGAAATAAATGCCGCCGGTGATCCAGATGCCGGACATAAACAGCGGCCAGAAAAACACGAAGTTAAGCAGCATCTCGCCGGTGAACAGCAGCACGATGCCGAAAGGCACGCTCAACACCACGCACAGGATGAATAAGGCAATTAAACGATCGGTCATGGCAGCGGGAACCAGGCTGAGGACAACACCGGGCGTACGGCATCCAGCTTCGGCCGATCGTCGAGGAAGTTGTCAGGGTAATAACCGAAGCTCTGCGCGCCATTGCGCTGCAGGCGACGCATCCATTCGGCCAGCTGTCGGCCGTCGTCCAGGCTGTTCTGGCGGCCACGGCGCCAGTCGACGGCCTGCAGTTCAAACACCGTTTTGTCGAGCGCGCCGGGGTAAGCCGCTACGCCGCCGACCAACCGATCCAGCCAGCGCGCGCTCTCGTCCTGCGGCACGTTCTCCATCAGCGGCATCGCCATCGGCGCGACCCAATCGTAGGCCTGCAGGAAGTCCGTCAGATTCTGGGCAAACCAGGCTTCGCTGGCGGGATCGAGGATCGGCATCGCATAAATGTTGCGCGCCGTTTGCACCTGCGGGCCGCGGATTGCCCGCACCCGTTCGGCCAGCGTTTGGGTAAAGTCGATCAGCGCCCGGCTTTTGAAGCGCGTCCAGCGGGCCAGCATCTGCGGATCCTGGCGTATCGCCTGCACCGAATCGGCGAAGCCGGCGGCGCGATAAGCGGCCAGCGCGTCGGGGCCGGCGTCCTCGAAGTCGGACAGCAGCGCGTCATCGTGGAACAGGATCCCTTTGAAAGTGGCGTGCGCGGCCAGATCCTCGTAGATCTGCGCAATGCGCTGGCGCGCCACCGGGTTGAACGGCGACAGCCGGCGATACTGTTTGCCGTCGACGGACAGCGCGCCGCTTTGCGGATCGATGCGCTGTACCCGCGGCACCTCCGGCCCCAGTTCAAACGCCAGCACCGGCATCCAGGCATACACCGATACGCCGGCGCGTGAAGACAGCTGCCAGGACACGCGGTTGAACAGATCGGCCTTCATCGGCAGCCAGCGGTTGGGAAAGTAAAGCTCGCGCACGTTGCCGTCGCCCTTCGGATCGGCGAACGCCTGCAGGAACACGGTGTTGATGCGCAGATCGTAAATGCGCTGGATCAGCTTATCGAGATTTTTGGCCTGCTGCTGCGGATCCGGATCGTAGAGGTAATCCAGATCGACATGCGCTACCCGCATGATCTGCCGATTCTGGATCTGAGTCACCTGCTGGGCGAAGCTGGCCAGCGACGGGTTGCCGGCAATCAGCAGACGCGGCACGTTATCGGGGCGGTTGACGTCGCCCAGGCCGTTTTCCAGCGTCAGCGCCAGGCGATAACCGCGCTGGCGGACGATATCCAGCGCCACGCCGCCGGCCGCGCCGTAAGGCCATACCCACACCCGCGGTGCCTTGCCGGTGGCGGCGGTGATGCGCCGGGTAATCAGTTCGACGTCCTTGCCGATGCGCCGGCGGTACTCCGCCTCGCTTTCGTACCGCCCGGCTTTGCCGTCATAGAGGCGGTTGGCCACCGCCGGTTCGGTGTTGCCCTGCGGATTGGCGATGCCGCCGTAATGCGAAGCGTAGGTATGCGCGCCGATTTCCACCAGCCCGGACGCCGACACTTCGCGCACCTGTTGCCAGGTGAGGAAACGATCGCGCGGCGTCATCAGGCCGCCGAAGTCGACCGGCTTGTCGGCCGGGGCATCCAGCCAGACGCCCACCGGCGCCAGCACCGCCGGCCAGTTGTAGGCCTTCAGCAAGGGGAAAACCCGGTGATAAAAGCTGCTGTAGCCGTCGTCGAAAGTTAACAGCACCGCCTTGTCCGGCAGCGCCGGGCCGCCGTTTTGCGCGCGCAGGATCTGATCGACCGACACCGGCCGGTAGCCGTTCTGCTTCAGCCAGGCGAACTGTTCGTTCAGCGCGCTGGTGCGCACCGCCATATAACGCTGGTCCGCCGCGCCGTCTTCCACGTCGTGATAGGCCAGCACCGCGTAGCCATTGGCCGGCCAGGGCCGGTCGGCGGCGGCGACGGGGCGCTCCGCCGGCGGCGTGAAGCGCGGCACATCCGCCTGGCTGCAGGCGTTGGTCAGCAGCGCTGCCAGCATTAAAAGCGAGGATCGAAAAAGCATGGTTATTCCTTTAAAAACGATAATTCAGATCAAAAGTCACACTGATGTTTCGTTCGCGTTTGCCGTCGTAGGGATGCTTCTCAAACTGCAGCATGGCGCCGGCGTCCAGCACCCCGCCCCAGCTGACGCGCTGACCGTACCCCAGCTGGGTGATCGGCTTGCGCGCATAGCCCTGCTGCCAATAGCCGCCTGCGCCGGCCTGGATCTGCTGGCTCCACTCGGTCTGATAATGGCGGTACAGGCTGTGATCCAGCGTCAGCGAAGGCAGCAGCGTGAAATCGCGCTGCGGGTTGTAGTAGGGAGTGTTTTCCCGGCTGTTGCGGCTGCCGGCCAGCGTCAGGTTCATATCCAGCCGATAGCGGGCGCCGGACAGCAGGCGCTGGCGCCCCTCCACCCCATATTCCAGGCGGTTGTTGCCGTCGCTGAAGCGCGAAGGCGCCACGCTGGCGCGCAGCTCGCGGCTTTCATTCTGCTGCCAGCGCAGCCACAGGTTGCCGCCGTTGGCGCTGATGCCGTTCGCCATCGCCCGCAGCGGAGTGTCGGCCGACAGCCGCGCGGCGGAGCCGCCGATGCGCCACTGGTCGTTGAAGTCATGCCAGGAGGAAAGCCGCAGGCCGAGCTGATTGCCGTGGCCGAAATTGCGGTTGGCGACCTCCATCTCCGCCCAGTTGCCGCGTGAGCGCCACTCGGCCCCGGCGCCGAGATCGCGGTTGATGCCCTTGCCTTCTTCGAACTGGCCGGTGCTGAAACCCCAGCCGGTGAACAGCCGCCAGTTCTCGTCAATCGGCGGCGAATAGAGCGCGGCGTGCATGCCGAAGTCATGGCTGCCGCTGATCGGGCCGTCGGAATCGATGCCCTGATTGCCGCTGATGCGCAGCTCGGACAGGTGATGAATGCGGCGCTGGCGCTCAAGCTGCTGCGCGGCGGCGCTTTCCGGCGCGCGCCGCATCGCGTCGTCGGCCAGCATATCCAGCTGCCGCCACTCCTGCAGCTCCTGGGCCGCGTAGCCCTGCTGGATCTCCAGCGGCAGACTGCGCGGCTCCAGCCCCTCCGCCTGTTTCAATTCCTCTTCCGCACGGCGCGGCCAGCCGCGCGCCAGATAGACGCCGGCCAGCGAAATGCGCAGCCCCTGATTGCCCGGCGCGGTGCGCGCCAGATGGGTCAGCTGCCGCTCGGCGTCGGCCAGATCGCGCTGATACACCCGCGACTGCGCCAGCAGCGTCTGCCCGGCCAGCCAGTCGTCGTTGTAGGCCAGGGTCGGCAGTTGGTACAAACGGGTCGCGTAGGGATACTGCCGGCTGACGCGCTGCGCCAGCGCCGCGGCGCTGTCGATGCGTTCATCTTCCGCCTGCGCGTAGAACAGGTCGGTGGCGTCATCGGCGGTAACGGCCTGCGGGGCCGCCTCGTTCACGCGGCTGAAAATGGCCTGCGCCTTGTCCGGCCGCTGCAGGTAAAGATAGGCGGACGCGGCCCAGCGCTGCGCGTAATCAGGCACCGCCCGCCCTTCCGCCAGCAAGGCTTCATAGCCGCTGACCACCTCCGCCATGCGATAACGCGCCAACAGCGCGCCCAGCCGATCGATGCGCGCCTGCTGATAATTGGCCTGCGCTTCCGGCAGCGGGCGCCACTGCGCCAGCAGCAGGTCGTAGCGCGCCAGCGCGCGGTCGGCGACGACGAAGCGCTGCCGTTCGCCGCGGGCGTCGGTAAACGACAGGCGCACCAGCTCGGCGGCCTCGTCCGCCTGCAGCCGCCGCAGTTGCTCGGGCGGCAACGACAGCCTGACGCCCTCACGCAGGGCGGGCTCGGCCACCCGGTTGGCGGCCAGCAGGGTAACGTAGTATGCGCGGATGCCGGCGTCCGACGGCGCCAGCGACCGGGCGCGGCTGGCATGCTCCAACGCCGCCCAGGTACGGCCCCCCGCTTGGTCCACGTAGGCGCGCGTCAAGTGCCAGGCGGCCGGATCGAGGCTGGACGCCAGCTTGGCCACTTCCGTCTGCGCCTGCGCATCCTGGCCGGCGTCGGCCAGCGTCATCGCATAGCCGCGCCGCAGCCCGCCGTCGGCCGGGGCCTGCCGCAACGCCGCACGCCACAGGCGCAGCGAAGGCTGCCACTGCTTCTGGTTGCGATAAGCGCGGGCGACCGCCGCCAGACTGGCGGCATCCGGCGGCAGCCCGGCGCCCCCCGCCTGCCACAGGCCGATCACCTCGTCATCGCGCCCGGCCCAGCCGGCCACCTGAATGAAGTCGGCCCGCTGCTGCGGGTTCAGGCCGGCAGCGGCGCGCCGCTGCGCCAGATACGCCAATACCGGTCCGGTATTTCCCGCCCGCGCCTGACGAATCAATGCGTCGTAGTGTTCATCCGCCACGGCGCCGAGCGGCAGGCTCAAACCAACGAATAACAATGACGCGGACGCGGCATGTTTAATGGGGCGGCGCTCACCCGGTCGGCGCAAGCGGGGGTTAACTTTAGACACGAAGTATTCCTTTAATCCTGATACTGCTTCCCTGCCGTAATAACGAGGATGCAAGCGGGCGCCCGACAAATCGGTGCGATCCGTCGGTTAATAGCCATGGCGTAATGAATATTCTTAAGTAAGATTCTCAAGCAAAAGAAAACGCTATCTCTTAAACAGACTATTTATAAACATGATCAATAACACCCGAATTAAAGTGATATCTGCTGAAACCCTGAATTTCACATGAGTTAAAAAGTGAAATTTAAAACAACAAAATAAACAATATCAATGAGTTGATTACTTTTTATTGATAATATTCCGAACGATATCGGCAAAGTGAAATCGTATGAAAATATCGAGTGATATTTGATTTTGATTATCATTCCCACAGAGGAAATAAAAAAACCGCAACGAACAGAATAACAACCGGTCATTTCCATGCCGGGGATTAAGAATATTGCCAACGATAAAAAAATGGGGCGAATCTATAATCCTCCGTTTTGAAAATAAAATCGATATGCCCGCGCTGGCTATCTGCAGGCCAAGCGGTCACAATACCGCATCATTCACCCCCCCCCTCAGGAATCACCATGCCTTGCCATTACCCCGCTCACTACGCCTTTGACCACGACAGCGACGCCTGGCAGATTGGCTTTCGCGATTTTCCTGAACAGCGGGCGGCCTGCTATAAGCGCGAAGACGTCGAGCTGGAGGCGCAGGAAAGCCTGCTGAACGCCATCGCCGCCGCCATGGACGAAGGGCTGGCGATCCCCGCCCCCTCTCCGCTGCAGGCGGAAGAGCTGGCGATCCACCTGCCGGTGTTGGTGGCGCTAAAGCGCGAGCTGCATAACATTATGCTGGCCAAAACCGTCGCCAAAGCGGATTTGGCGCGCAGGCTGGGCTTTAACGGCGCCCAAATGGATCGCTTGCTGGACGTCGGCTACGCCTCGAAGGTCGAAGCGCTGGAGCAGGCGCTGTACCTGTTGGGCTACGAGGTGCGGGCCGCAGTGGCGGAAATTCCTCAGCGGTAGGAAAAATATTCTCTGCGGGGGCTAAATTTTCTTCATTTTTCGCCGATGTGTGGATTACCCAATCACCAAAAGCAACCATGAAGGCTAAAAATGGAGTGGAGTCGCCGTAATATCTGGACCGTTATTCTGCTGTCTTGCCTCGTCTTCTGGGCCATCCTGCTGACCGGCCTCAACGCCGTCGCCTGATCCCGTTTCACAACATCACAGCAAACATAACGATAAAGCCCGCCGCCGCGGGCTGCCCCGGCGGCGCGCCGTGCGCCGGGGTAAATAAAAATCGTTTAAAAACAGCGACAGGTGATTAAAAAAACGCCAAAAAATGTGATCAAAAACACAGTATTGAAATCACTCTGGCATTGAGAGTACATTAGCGCCGATCCTGTCGCGGTTCAGATTTTACCTCACGGACTGTGAAGCGCGACAAGCGGACAACTTGTGGTCGAGGACGTTGTTCTTTCTGCTTGAAGAACCCGCCGGCTAACCCAGGTTGCCCATAAAATACTCAGCACAACAATCGGGATCATTGCTGGCGAGGACTCCACACGGGAGTTGTTCAGTGAAATATTTTTTGATGGGCGTTTCATTCATGCTGGTTGCGTGGATTGGCACCTTCATGCTGATGGTTGCCTGACCTCAGCCTGACCGGGAACACAGACAAGGGGACGCAAACGCGTCCCCTTGTTGTTTCTGGCCGCCGGGGCTATTTACCCGGCATCATGCGCCGCAGGGTGTCGTCCTTGCGCAAAAAGTGATGATACAGCGCCGCCAGCGCATGCCCGCCAATGAGAAAGTAGCCGACGTTGGCCAGGGTTTCGTGCGCGGTTTTGATCAGCCGGCGCATCACCGGGTCCGGCGTCACCCACTGCGGCACCGGCCAGCCCAGCAATACCCAATGTTTCCCGCCATAGGCCAGCGTCAGCGCCCCCAGCGCCGGCAGCGTCAGGAACAGCACGTACAGCAGCCAGTGAAAAACCCTGGCGCCGAGCTCCTGCCACTCTTCCAAACCCGGCGTGACGGGCGGCGCAGCCTTGACGTGGCGCAGCCCCAGCCGAATGAGCATCAGCACAAAGACCGCAACGCCGAAATTGAAGTGCAGGTTTTTCACCGCCGGCACCGCATCGTCCGGAAATTGATCCCTCAGCAGCATTGCCGCATAGGTGAGGATCACCATCAGCAGCGTCAGCCAGTGCAAAGCAATTTGCGATCTCGCGTAGCGGTTGCGCATCGACTCTTCCCGATAAATAAAAAAAGAGTAGTCGAGCATAATGGGGAAATAATGAAGAAAACCTTAGGGCAGACAAAAATAAGGCCGGGACGCCGCCCGGCCTGCGGGGATTATTTGCCGGCGCCGGCCTTGCCCGGCTTGATCAGGCCGTCGGCGCGGAACATCGCCTTGATGCCGCGCACCGCCTGCCGAATGCGGTCCTGATTCTCGATCAGCGCGAAACGCACGTGGGTGTCGCCGTAGTCGCCAAAGCCGATGCCCGGCGAGACGCACACCTTGGCCTCCGCCAGCAGGCGTTTGGCGAACTCCAGTGACCCCAGATGGGCGTATGGCTCGGGAATTTTCGCCCACACGTACATCGAGGCTTTCGGGTTTTCGACCATCCAGCCGGCTTCGTGCAGCCCCTTCACCAGCACGTTGCGGCGCTGGCGGTACTGCTCGGCGATATCGCGCACGCATTGCTGATCGCCTTCCAGCGCGGCGATCGCCGCCACCTGCAGCGGGGTAAAGGTGCCGTAGTCGTGGTAGCTCTTGATGCGCGCCAGCGCGTTGACCAGCTCCGGGTTGCCGACCATAAAGCCGATGCGCCAGCCGGCCATGTTGTAGCTTTTCGACAGGGTGAAGAACTCTACCGCGATGTCCTTGGCGCCCGGCACCTGCATGATCGACGGCGCTTTCCAGCCGTCGTAGACGATGTCGGCGTAGGCCAGATCGTGGATCACCAGCACGTTGTACTGCCTGGCCAACGCCACCACCCGCTCAAAGAAGTCCAGCTCGACGCACTGGGCGGTCGGGTTGGACGGGAAGCCGAGGATCATCATTTTCGGCCGCGGAATGGTTTCGCGAATGGCGCGTTCCAGTTCGCCGAAGAAATCCACGCCGTCCACCAGCGGCACCGAACGCACCTGGGCGCCGGCGATCACCGCGCCGTAGATGTGGATCGGGTAGCTTGGGTTAGGCACCAGCACGGTATCGCCGTGATCGAGGGTCGCCAGCATCAGGTGCGCCAGCCCCTCTTTCGAGCCGATGGTGACGATGGCCTCGCTTTCCGGATCGATATCCACCTGGTAGCGATCGGCGTACCAGCGCGAGATAGCGCGGCGCAGGCGCGGAATGCCGCGCGAGGTCGAATAGCCATGGGTATCGTCGCGCTGGGCGACGGTACAGAGTTTTTCCACAATGTGCGGCGGCGTCGGGCCGTCGGGGTTGCCCATGCTGAAATCGATAATATCCTCGCCGCGACGGCGTGCGGCCATCTTCAGTTCGGCGGTGATGTTGAATACGTAGGGGGGCAGGCGTTCAATACGCGTAAAACGGCGTTGTGGACTGTTATCAGCCATAGGTTCCTCGAGGAGACGTTAGCGCCCGGACCGTCCGAGCGACGCTGACCCGTTTTCAGGTCGAATATCGAACATATCGCAGCGGCGACGGCATTGTCGATACCCGCCGCAATATTTTTATTTTCCCGCCCGGAACTCCGCCGCCAACAGCCCGAACAGCCAGTCGGCGTGCCACTGCCCCCCCAGGCGGAAATTATCGCGCAGCGTGCCCTCCAGCTGAAACCGCAGGATCCCAACAGCCGGCGCGAGGCGATGTTGCCGGCGGTTACGGTGGCGGTCAGCTTGTGGAAGCCGCAGGCGTTGAAGCCAAAATCCAGCACCGCCCGCAGCGACTCCTTGCCGTAGCCCTTGCCGTGCCCGGACGGCAAAATGCCGTACCCACCTCCGCCTGTTGGCACGGCAGCCACATCGGCCGAAAGCCGGTGATGCCCACCGCCTCCCCGCCGGCCTTTTCACGCATCACCAGGCACAGCCACTGCTCCCCATGCTTATGCCACTCCGGCAGGCGCGCCTCAAAGCGCGTGCGGATTTCCTCCTCGCTGCGCGGGTCGGAAATATAACGGATCACCTCGGGATCCTGATTCAGCCTTAAAAACAATGGCCAGTCATCACGGGTCATGGACTGCAGGGTCAAACGTTCCGTACTCAGCTTCATGCAAAATCTCCGAAAAACGAAAAAGAGGAACTTACGAATGAAAGATATCCCTTTATTTTCCTCGATTAAATCCAGATAATCATTAACGATAAAACCACAAAACCATAACGTCTAACCTCGTCCCCTACAACTGCCCGCCGCCGTGCGAACGCGGCATGAGGAGAACACCATGGCTTCATTACGCATCGACGACATCCCGGCAGCGATTAAAAGCGTCAAACAGCAGCTGCGCCAGGCGTTGCCCAACTACCGCGAGGTGTTTTTGGCGCTGGAAGACAATATCCGCGGCCAGGTGGAACAGATCCGCCAGGAGCTGGCCGCCGGAGAAAATCCGGTGCCGCAAATCGACGCCGAAGACATTCTGCAGCAGCGCGTCAGCGAGCGGCAAAAAGCGCTGATCAAACAGCGCGGCGCCTGCGCCATCCGCGGCGTCTTTCCGCGCGCCAGGGCCGAAGCCTGGAACCGCGAGGTCGGCGATTACCTCGATCGCAATAACTTCGTCGAACGGCTGAAAAACGCCGCCGAAGACAACTACTTCGGCAAGCTGGCCGCCAGCAAGCCGCAGATCTACGGCATCTACTGGTCCAAACCGCAGGTCGAAGCGCGGCAGGATGCGCGCATGCATGCGGTGCAGGTGTTCCTCAACAGCCTGTGGGAAACCGAAAGCAACGGCAAACAGCACTTCGACCCGACGCGGGTCGCCACCTATGCCGATCGCACCCGCCGCCGCCCGCCGAACTCGTCGTCGCTGGGTTTGTCGCCGCACGTCGACAGCGGCACCATCGAGCGCTGGCTGGACGAAAACTTCCGCTACGTTTACCGCCACGTGTTCTCCGGCGACTGGCAGCGCTACGATCCTTTCGCCGCCGACGGCCGCACCGAGGTGCGCGAGATCGCCTCGCCGGCGGTGTGCTCGATGTTCCGCACCTTCCAGGGCTGGACGGCGCTGACGCCGCAGCGCACCAACGCCGGCACGCTCAACCTGGTGCCGGTCGCCAACGCCATGGCCTATGTGCTGCTGCGCGCGCTGCAGGACGACGTCGCCGACGACGATCTGTGCGGCGCGGCGCCGGGCCGTGCGCTGTCGATCTCGGAAAAATGGCATCCCCTTTTGCTCAGTGGGATTTCCCCTATTCCCGACCTGGAGCCGGGCGATACGGTGTTCTGGCACTGCGACGTGATCCACGCGGTGGAAAACGAACATAACGGCGAGTTCGACAGCAACGTGATGTACATCGCCGCCGCGCCGGGCTGCGCGAAGAACGACGCCTATCTGCAGCGCCAGCTGCCGAGCTTTATCGCCGGCAAGACGCCGCCGGATTTCGCCCCCGATGACTTCGAAGTGGACTTCGTCGGCCGCGCCACGCTCAGCCTGCTGACCCCGCTGGGCAAACGGCAGCTCGGCGTTAACTGACCGCCGGCCCGTGGCGCGCCCCCGACGCCACGGGTCTGTTTCGCTGTGATATACTGCCGCCATCTGTCCGCCGCAGCGAGAGCCCGTCGTGCACCCTTTTTTGAAATGCTGTTAGCGGTGTTTGATCGCGCCGCGCTGATGTTAATCTGCCTGTTTTTCCTGACCCGCACCCGGCTGTTCCGCCAACTGCTGCAGAAAGAAGACCATACGCCGCTCGAGCTGGGCATCGTCACGGCGATCTTCTCGCTGTTCGCGCTGTTCAGCACCTATTCCGGCATCAACGTCGAAGGCTCGCTGGTCAACGTGCGGGTGATCGCCATCATGGCCGGCGGCATCCTGTTCGGCCCCTGGGTGGGCATCATTACCGGCATCATCGCCGGGGTGCATCGCTATCTGATCGACATCGGCGGCATCACTTCGGTGCCTTGCCTGATCACCAGCATCATCGCCGGCATCAGCGCCGGTTACATCAACCTCAAGGTAAAGAAGGAGCAGCGCTGGCGCGCCGGCATCATCGGCGGCATGCTGTGCGAATCCCTGACGATGCTGCTGATCGCGCTGTGGGCCACCCCGACCTCGCTCGGGCTGGACATCATCTCGCAGATTGCGCTGCCGATGATCCTCGGCACGGTGTGCATCGGGCTGATCGTGCTGCTGGTGCAGAGCGTCGAGGATGAAAAAGAGGTGATCGCCGCCCGCCAGGCCAAGCTGGCGCTGGATATCGCCCATAAACCCTGCCCTACTTCCGCAACATCAACAACGAGTCGCTGGGCACCATCTGCAACATTATCCGCCAGGACATTCAGGCCGACGCGGTGGCGATCACCGATACCCACCGGGTGCTGGCCTACGTCGGCGTGGGCCAGGAAGCCTACCCGATCGGCCGCGAGGGGCTGAGCCGCGTCACCCGCGAGAGCATCCGCCACGGCAAGATCATCATCAAGAATAACCTGGAGAACCCGGCCACGCCGCAGATCCACTCGCAGCTGGTGGTGCCGCTGTGGGAAAAGGGCGAAGTGACCGGCGTGCTGAAGATTTACTACTGCCACGCGCACCAGATAACCAACACGCTGAAGGTGATGGCGGTCGGCCTGTCGCAGATCATCTCCACCCAGATGGAGGTGTCGCGCATCGAGCACCTGCGCCAGATGGCGGACAAGGCTGAAATGCGCGCGCTGCAGAGCAAGATCAATCCGCACTTCCTGTTCAACGCGCTGAACGCCATTTCTTCGTCGATTCGGCTCAATCCGGACACCGCCCGCCAGCTGATCATCAACCTGTCGCGCTACCTGCGTTACAACCTGGAGCTGAACGACGAACTGATCGACATCCGCAAGGAACTGCACCAGATCCAGGACTATATCGCCATCGAACAGGCGCGCTTCGGCGCCAAACTGACGGTGATTTACGACATCGACGACGATATTTCGGTGCGCATTCCCAGCCTGCTGATCCAACCGCTGGTGGAGAACGCCATCGTGCACGGCATCCAGCCCTGCAAGGGCAAAGGGGTGGTGGTGATCGCGGTGAAAGACGGCGGCGATCGGGTGAAGATTTCGGTCAAGGACACCGGGCACGGCATCGACGGGGAAACCATCGCCCGGGTGGCGCGCAACGAAATGCCGGGCCACAATATCGGCCTGCTCAACGTGCATCACCGGGTTTCGCTGCTGTACGGCCAGGGCTTGCGCATCCGCCGCCTGGAGCCCGGCACCGAAATCGCCTTTTACATCAGCAAAAACGGCGGCAAGCTGCCGGCGGAACGCGGCGTCTTGCCGGCCGGGAGGCCTCATGAAAGCCATCATCGTGGAGGACGAATTCCTCGCGCAGGAAGAGCTCAGCTACCTGATCAAAAGCACAGCAACATCGCGATCGAAGCCACCTTCGAAGACGGCCTGGACGTGCTGAAGTACCTGCAGAATCATCAGGTCGACGCCATCTTCCTCGACATCAATATTCCGTCGCTGGACGGCGTGCTGCTGGCGCAGAACATCAGCAAATTCGCCCATCGCCCGTCGATCGTGTTCATCACCGCCTACAAAGAGCATGCGGTGGAGGCATTCGAGATCGAGGCGTTCGACTATATCCTCAAGCCCTATCACGAGGCGCGCATCGTCACCATGCTGCAAAAGCTGGAGGCGCTGCACAACCGCCCGCCAGCGCGCCGGAGCACAGCGCGGCGCGGGGCGCGGCGGCCACAGCATCAACCTGATTAAAGACGAACGGATCATCGTTACCGACATCAACGACATCTACTACGCCGCCGCCGACGAGAAAGTGACGCGGGTCTACACCCGCCGCGAAGAGTTTGTGATGCCGATGAACCTCACGGAGTTTTACGGCCGCCTGCCGGAGGAGCATTTCTTCCGCTGCCACCGCTCCTACTGCGTCAACCTGTCGAAAATCCGCGAGATCGTGCCCTGGTTCAACAACACTACATTCTGCGGCTGAGCGACCTGGAGTTTGAAGTGCCGGTCAGCCGCAGCAAGGTGAAGGAATTCCGCCAGCTGATGCGCTTGTAGCCCGTTACCAGCGCGGCCCCGGGCGATGGTAATAGCCTGGCGGCGGCGGGGCGGCATGCGGTAGTGCGGCCGTCCGCGCCATTCGCGCCGCGGCGGCTCATAGTAGATCACCGCGGCGGCGGCCCGTAATAGTGGCCGCGCGGCCGTTGATAGACGCGATGCTCAGACCACCAGCGCGGATCGCGCCAGCGGTAACCGTCCAGTAGTGGCCGCGATTGTCGCGGTCGCCGATATGCAATGACAGACCCGGAACGTTAACGCCGATCGACACTCCGGCGTGGCTCGCAGCGGCAGCGCCAGCAGCGCCGCCAGTAACAACAGTGTTTTTTTCATCTCAAGGACTCCTGCAGAGCGGAACCTGTCCGTTCCCGGATAACATAGGCCGCGCCCGCCGCCGCTCTATAGGAGCAAGGCCGATTTACGCCTTCCAGACAAATCCTTCACAATCTCGCCACAATCCATCACCGCCGATTCACAATAAATCGTTGATATATTTGATGTAGATCACGTGTCACTCGCTGCATTTCACACCCGTTTCGGCGCTAAAACGGCAACTCATGCAGCGCCAGATGCATTTCATTCCGCTGCCGCCGTGCAACTCATTCCCGATCCGCCGTTGGCTGGTACTCCCCCCATATAATAAACCCATACCGCGGGCCCCGATTTCCCGCAAATTTCCGCCAACGGCTGACGCCCGGCAACACACACAGGAAGGAGACCGGCCATGAACACCAAACCGGCAAATCGCAGCTTAATCGTTCTCGGCACCATCATCTGTCAGATGGGTCTGGGGACCATCTATACCTGGAGCCTGTTCAACCAGCCGTTGGTCGACAAGTTCCACTGGGGCCTGGCGGACGTCGCCACCACTTCTCCATCACCAGCTTCTTCCTGGCCTTCGCCACGCTGTTCGCCGGCAAGCTGCAGGAACGCTTCGGCATCCGCAACCTGACGCTGTGCGCCGGCGTGCTGGTCGGCCTGGGATTGATCGCCAGCGCCCACGTCAGCTCGCTCGACATGATTTACCTGCTGGCCGGCGTGGTGGTGGGCTTCGCGGTCGGCATCGCCTACATCTCTACCCTGTCCAACCTGATTAAATGGTTCCCGGCCAACAAGGGGCTGATTTCCGGCATCTCCGTCGGCGCCTTCGGCAGCGGCAGCCTGCTGTTCAAATACGTCAACGCCGCGCTGATTGCCGACGTCGGCGTCTCCGGCGCCTTCTTCTACTGGGCGCCATCGTGATGGCCTTGATCGTGCTGGGCTCGCTGCTGCTGAAAGAGCCGGTGCTGGCCAACCAGCCGGCGCAACGCAACGCCAACGGCCTGGGCAACGACTTCAGCGTGCGCCAGATGCTGGCCACCAAGGAAGCCTACCTGCTGTTCATCATTTTCTTCGCGGCCTGCATGAGCGGCCTGTACCTGATTGGCATCGTGAAAGACATGGGCGTACAGCTGGCCGGGATGGATCTGGCCACCGCCGCCAACACCGTCTCTGCGGTGGCTATCTTCAACACCGCCGGCCGCATCATCCTCGGCACCCTGTCCGATAAGGTGGGCCGCATGCGCGTTATCAGCTTCACCATGCTGGTGACGGTGCTGGCGATCGTCGCGCTGAGCTTCCTGACCCTGAACCATACGCTGTTCTTTATCTGCGTCGGCGCGGTCGCCTTCTGCTTCGGCGGCAACATCACCGTATTCCGGCGATTGTCGGCGACTTCTTCGGCCTGAAAAACCACAGCAAGAACTACGGCATCATCTACCAGGGCTTCGGTCTGGGCGCGCTGGCCGGTTCGTTCGTCGCCAAATACTTCGGCGGCTTCCACGCCACCTTTATGGTGATTGGCGTACTGTCGGCTGCATCACTGCTGATTACCCTGTTCATCAAGGCGCCGAAGGCGGTGGAGCAGGAAGAGGAAGGCCGCCAGGCGGCGGAGCTGGCAAAGCCTGATACGCCGAAAAGACAAAAGGGCGCAGCCTGACGGCTACGCCCCTTTTTTACGCGTCGAACGTTACAGATGCATGCCCAGCGTCTGGCGCAGGTGGGCGCCCGCCCCCAGCAGGCCCGGCTGGCCGTGGGTGATCATGAACACCGGATGTCGCGCACGTAATCCCGGAACCGCCTTTGTCTTCGAAAGCGGCGCGGAACCCGGAGGCTTTGAAAAACTCCATAAAGCGCGGCACGATGCCGCCGGCGATATACACGCCGCCGAAGGTGCCGAGGTTCAGCGCCAGGTTGCGCCAAAACGCCCCATGATCACGCAGAACAGCGACAGGGCGCGGCGGCAGTCGATACAGCTGTCGGCCAGCGCGCGTTCGGTGACGTCCTTCGGCTCCAGCTTCTCCGGCAGCGGGCATCCGCCTTGACGATGGCGCGGTACAGATTGAGCAATCCCGGACCGGACAAGACCCGCTCGGCGGAAACGTGCCCCACTTCGGCGCGCAGCACCTCCAGAATGACGTCTTCTTCTTCGCTGTTCGGCGCAAAATCGACGTGGCCGCCCTCACCCGGCAGGCTGACCCAGCGGCGGTTGACCTGCACCAGATGGCGACGCCCAGCCCGGTGCCGGCGCCGTAAACCGCAATCGGCTTGTCGTGCTGCGCGCTGCCGCCGCCAAACTGCAGCACGTCGTCCGGCGACAGCATCGGGATCGCCATCGACACCGCGGTAAAGTCGTTGATCACCTCCAGGTGGCTCAGCCCCAGGTTGGCCTTCATCTCCTTGATCGAGAACGCCCAGCTGTGGTTGGTCATCGCCACCCAGTCTTCGGTCACCGGGCAGGCGATCGCGATGCAGGCGTCCTGCACCGCGATACCCCGTTCTTGCAGATAGTGGCGGATCACCGCCTCCAGGCTGTCGAATTCGAGGCCGGAATAGGTTTGCCTGGGTAATTTCACCCGTCGCAACAGTGCACAGCGCCAGGCGGGCATTGGTGCCGCCAACATCACCTACGAGGGCATAGGTCATCGATATCTTCTCCGCAAAATGAAAAATAAAAAGCTGCCCACACTGTAAAATCCCGCTGCGAAAACAACAATCACCATCCTCCGGTCTGCCATCCATTAGCGATCTCGATCACAAAAAACGTTTCAGCCTGGCGATGTCGCCGCGGTTTGAAACAAATTGCGGCAAAAAAACGCGCGGCGGCGGCTGTTAACCGTCATCGGCGCCGGGCAATATCAATGCGTGCCTGCCGGCCGATTGTCTGGCAAGCTGTGGTCACTTCCAACCGCCCGCCGCCCTGCCGTTCAGGGGCCATAGACAAGGATCATTCATGCTGCACCCGCGCGCCAATGCCATGTTGGCCTTCGCTCTGCCCGCGCTGATTATCGGTTCCGCCTCCAGCCTGGTGCTCATTCTGGTGATGAAGTTCGCCGAAGCGCTGCAGCGGCTGCTGTGGGTCAACATTCCCGCCGCGCTGAACATCGATAGCGCTTCCCCCTGGTGGCTGCTCGGCATTCTGACGCTGGCCGGCGTGGCGGTCGGGCTGATCGTGCGCTACATGCCCGGCCACGCCGGGCCGGATCCGGCGACGGAATCGCTGATCGGCATGCCGTTGCCGCTGGCCGCGGTGCCCGGCCTGGGGCTGGCGTTGATTATCGGGCTGGCCGGCGGCGTCAGCCTGGGGCCGGAGAACCCGATCACCGCCATCAATATCGCGCTGGTGGCCGCAGGCTCTCGCCTGCTGCCGAAGGTGCCGCGCATGGACTGGATCATTCTGGCGGCGGCGGCACCATCGGCGCCATGTTCGGCACCCCGGTGGCCGCGGCGCTGATTTTTTCACAAACCCTGGCGGGCAATAATGAGGTGCCGCTGTGGACCGGCTGTTTGCGCCGCTGATGGCCGCCGCGGCCGGCGCGGTGACTACCCAGCTGTTTTTCACCCCGAATTTCGCGCTGCGGCTCGACGCCTACGACATCACCCGGCTGCCGGACATTTTCAGCGGCGCGGTGGCGCTGATCGCCATCGCCCTGGCATGGTGCGCTGTGGTGCTTTCCCCACGCCCATCGGCTGTTCCACTCGATAAAAAATCCGGTGCTGATGCTGGGGCTGGGCGGTTTCGCGCTCGGCGTGCTGGCGTTGTTCGGCGTGAGATCACCCTGTTCAAGGGGCTGGATGAGATGAAGCGCCTGGCCGCAGACGACGGCTATTCGGTGGCGGCGTTGCTGACCATTACGCTGACCAAGCTGGCGGCGCTGGTGATCGCCGCCGCCAGCGGTTTTCGCGGCGGTCGCATCTTCCCGGCGGTGTTTGTCGGCGTGGCGCTGGGGCTGATGCTGCATCAGCACGTGCCGGCGGTGCCGGCGGCGATCACCGTTTCCTGCGCCATCATGGGGCTGGTGCTGGTGGTCACGCGCGACGGCTGGCTCAGCCTGTTCATGGCGATAGCGGTGGTGCCGGACCTGCACCTGCTGCCGGTATTGTGCGTGGTGATGCTGCCCGCCTGGCTGGTGCTGGCGGGCAAGCCGTTGATGCTGGTGAACAAACGCCAGCCGCCGCGCGGCGACTAGGCCAGCGCATACTCCGCGGCGGCGCGCGCATGGATGGCGGTGGTGTCGAACACCGGCACCGAGGCATCCTGCGCGCCGACCAGCAAACCGATCTCGGTGCAGCCGAAGATAATGCGTTCGCGCCCTGTTGCTCTAAATCGCTGATAATGCGGCGATACTCCGTCGCGCGACGCATCGCGAACTTTCCCCAGACACAGCTCTTCGTAGATTATGCGGTGGACGATATCGCGATCGGCGGCGACCGGCGTCACCACCTCGATACCATGCCGCTGCTGCAAGCGGCCGCGGTAAAACTCCTGCTCCATGGTGAAGCGGGTTCCCAATAGCCCGACGCGGCGAATATCCTGCTGCCGCACCTGCCCGCCCGTGCGTCGGCGATGTGGATCAGCGGCAGGCCGGCCAGCTCAACCGCCTCCGCCACCTTGTGCATGGTGTTGGTGCAAATCACCAGCGCCTCGGCGCCGGCGCGGCGCAGCGAGACGGCGGCGGCGGCCAGCAGTTGCCCGGCCCCTTCCCAGTCGCCCTGATGCTGCAGGCGTTCCACCTGCTGGAAATCGACGCTGTAGAGCACGATTTTGGCCGAATGCAGACCGCCGAGGCGCTCCTTCACCTGTTCATTGATCATGCGGTAATAAGGGATGGTCGATTCCCAGCTCATGCCGCCCAGCAAACCCAACACTTTCATCGCTCTTTCTCCGCGTTATCAGACTATCCCCTGACATTACCTGAGGAGCCGCAGGTTGGCGACGGCGCCGGAATTGAGCGGCTGACGCGCCTCGAACCAGCGCTGACGCAGCGTATCGTACAACCAGTTGAAACATGGTGTACGGCAGGAAGAACAGGAAGAAACCAAGTTCCAGCATAAAGGCCCGCACCAGCGTAATGCTCAGCATCCAGGCGGCGATCGGCACGCCGATCAGGATAAAGCCGGCTTCGAAACCGACGGCGTGCAGCACCCGCACCTTCAGATTACGCCCATTACCGGCCACAGTTGTAGACCTTGAGCCATGGCTTCGAAGCCGACGGCGTGGACGATACGTTCAATGAAAGACTTGTTTGCAGTTGCATACATCACCTGTGTTCTGACGGATATCGTGAAAGCCAGGTGATTATCATCGTTTTTTCGGTAGATTAAAAATATGTTCCATCGATAAAATAGATAGTTTATGCGCTATTCTCCCGAAGCACTTCAGGCCTTCGTTGAAGCCGCCGCCCTTGGCTCTTTCTCCGCGCGGCGCGCAAGCTGCGCAAGAGCCAGTCGACATCAGCACCGCCATCGCCAACCTGGAGGCCGATCTGGCGCTGACGCTGTTTGATCGCAGTTCGCGCCAGCCGGTGTTGACCGCCGCCGGCCACAAGGTGCTGGGCCACGTGCGGGAAATACTCGCCGCCGGCGAGCGGCTTGACGCGCTGAGCATCCGGCTGGCGGGCAATGTCGAACCGCGTCTCAGCATGGTGTTCTCCGATACCTATCAACCCAAGCACCATGACCGCCTGATGCAGCACTTCGAGCGGCGCTATCAGGATATCGAGCTGGAGTGGATGATCGCCGAAGAAGGCGACGTGATCGATCTGCTGCAAAGCGGCCGCGCGCAGCTGGGCATGGTCGAGGTGCAAAAACACTACCCGCCGGATATTGCTTTCGCCCGGCTGCCGGAACAAACGGAGATGGGCCTGTTCGTCGCCCACCGCCATCCGCTGGCGCAGGTTACCGCCCTACGCCGGATCAGCTATCCGGCACCCGACAGCTCACATTGAACACTATACCGGCAGCGACGCGACGCGCGCCGGCGGCCTGGTGTGGTCGGCGCCCAGCTATCTGCTGCTGTTGGAAATGGCGGAACAGGGGTTCGGCTGGGCGGTATTGCCGCACTGGCTGGTGCGGCAATACGGGCACGGCAAGCTGACCGAGCTGGGCCGCGCGGCTGGCCCAGGCTGATTTCGGTGGATGCGGTGTGGTCAAAACTGACCCCGGGGCCGGCGGGGTATTGGATGCTGGAGCGGCTGCTGGAAAGCGATGAACATCAGGCCGCGGCGTTGCGTGACTGAATGGCGCGCGAAACGGTATCCAGCAGCTCCGGAATATCCATTTTCGGCAACACCACTTCGATAAACGCCAGCTGGCGGCTGTCCGCCACCTCGCGCAGCGCCTGGCGCAGCTGCTCCGGCTCGCTGACGCGCAGGATGTTCACCGGGCGCTGGCCGCCAGCGCCTGCGGCAGCTGCGTCCAGTTCCACTGGGCGATGTCGTTGTAACGCTGTTCCGGCCCGTGGATCGCCCGTTCGACGGTGTACCCCTGGTTATTCAGCAGGAAGATCACCGGCTTCAGGCCGTCGCGCAGCATAGACCCCAGCTCCTGCACGGTGAGCTGCGCGGCGCCGTCGCCGATCACCAGCAGCACCCGCCGCTCAGGCTCGGCGGTCTGCGCGCCAAACGCCGCCGGCAGGGTATAGCCTATCGATCCCCACAGCGACTGGACGATAAACCGGCATCCCTGCGGCAAGCTCAACCCGGCGGCGCCAAAGCAGGCGGTGCCCTGATCGGCGATCAGCATATCGCCCGGCCGCAAGAAATCCTGCAGCTGTTGCCAGAAGCCGTGCTGATCCAGCCCGGCGTCGCCGGCGGCCGGCAGCGACGGGCGGGTCATCGGCGGCAGTTGCCACCGCTCAGCCAGCGACAGGCTCAGCTGATGCAGCGCGTTAACCGCAGCGCGCATCGGGATCTGGCCGAACACCTGCTGGCCGACCCGCGCCTCGAACGGCTGGACGTCGATGCACTTCTCCGGCGGCAGGTTATGGCTGAAGCCGGCGGTGATGGTGTCGGTGAAACGCACCCGACGTTAATCACCACGTCCGCATTCTCTATCAACTGTTTGACCTGCGGATCGCTGGCGGCGCCGGGTATAGGTGCCGATAAACCCGGCGCGGGTCTCGTCCAGCACGCTTTTGCCCAGCAGCAGGGTTGAATGCGGCATCGCCACCTCATTCATCCAGCGGTCCAGCGCCGCTTCGGCGCCAAAGCGTTCCGCCAGGAAATCCGCCAGCAGCGACACCCGCCGCGCACCCTGCAGTTTTTCACGCGCCGCGGCGATAAAGGCCTGCAGCGACGTCTGCGACAGCCTGGCCTGCCGCAGCATCAGCGGCGCCGGCCGGGAAGCCAGCGGCGCTTCCGCCACGTCGCTCGGCAACATCAGATACACCGGGCGATGCTCAAACAGCGCGGTGGTCAGCAGGCGATCGATTTCCGCTGCGGCGTTGTCGGCGGTCAGGTTGGCCTGCGCCACCGTCACCTCCCGCGCCATGCGGGCAAAATGCCCGAAATCGCCATCGCCCAACGAATGGTGCAGCAAATCACCGGCTCGCTGGGCGCGCAGCGCCGGCGTGCCGACCACGTGGATCACCGGCAGATAT